>CAWEUN010000022.1:0-88611 GCA_963812225.1 uncultured Solirubrobacterales bacterium | reverse complement strand
TATCTCATGTGATGTGTTTGTTACCGCGAGGCCCGAGAGTCGCGCGTGCACGGATCGCATCTCCCAGACCGTTAGGAGCCGTGGGATCGCGGTTAGCCGACTCGTCCGTCCCACGCGCCGAGTCGGGCATCACCCGTGGGGGCGGCGCGCCCACGGCTCCTGGCGAAGGTCACGATCGCAACAGGAGCCCTGACGTCGATTGGCTCAGTCGCCGGTCTCGCCCAGCCGGCTCAGTGGTGGCTGGCTCGGACTTTCCAGAGCGGGGCTTCGGCCTTGGTCGCTGCGCTCAGCGCCGCGGATAGGTGGCGATCGGCGTTGTCGTGATCGCCGAGGACGAGCGCGAGCGATCCGAGGTAGAGCGAAACGGGGCCCCACACCCCGAACGCCGGGAACGCGATCTGTGCCGCCCATGGCTCGAGCAGCGCGTAGAGCGTCTTGCTCGCGGGAAGCTGTCGAAGTCGCGCGCTGACGTGCGAGTAGATGCACACGACTGCCAGCCACGTGACGTCCCAAGGCAGCTCGGCGAAGTTCGAGGCCGCCGCCTGGTCGAGTATCGACTGCGCTTCCTTGGTCTGATGTCCCTCCGCGAGCGCCAGCGCCAGGGTGGCGCGAACCCGGGCACGCCTGGGTTCTCGCTCACAGCCTGCTCGAGTATCGGGACGAGATCCCCGAGCCTCCCGGCCTCGAACGCGATCGCGGTCCGCTGGGCCGTGTAGCACGCCAAAGCGTCCGGTTCGCTGTCACGACCGACTGCCAGCGCAGCAGCGCTGAGTTCTCCGCGAGGTCGAGTCGCCGGCGACGATCGCCAGATTGGCCTCGTCGGCGAGGGTCAGCCAGAGCGTGATCGGCTGTCGGAACTGCTCGGCGATCTCTCGTTCACGGGCCATCCACGATCGCGCCCGCTCGATGTCACCGGCCTCGACGCAGGCGTACCCGGCCCAGTGGTAGGCGAAGAAACGCGCCAGCGGGTCCGTGAGTTGGTCGGCCGCGGCGAGCGCCTCAACTGCATTCGCGCTTCGCTCCCCGTAGGTGTCTGGAGCTAGCAGCGTCACGAAGCGCATGTTGAGGACCATGCTCAACACGTCCGGGTCGCCGAGCCGACGGCTGATGCCGAGCGCCTCGTCGCTCAACCTCACCTTGCGATCCCACTCCGGCGAGTACATGAGTTCAGCGGCCTGCATCGCCAACAACTCCGCTCGCTCCGGACTGTCCTGCTCGCCGAGAACCCGCAGCGCGACGTCGAATGTCCCGATCCGTTCGTCGTCGACGATCCCGGTTTCCGACTGCATGCCGCGTGTGTTCGCCAGCGCCGCGCGAACCAATGCACGGTCGTCCCCGATTTCCTGTGCGAGTTCAGCCGCCTCCAGCAGCGTCTGGCCGGAATGTACGATCGCCCGCCTGACGCTCGGCCTCACCGCGTCTGACCAATAGGTCGCACACTTGTGACTCCGGCGGTTCGCGATGGCCGCGGAGCAACTCGAGCGAGGTCTCGTACCAATGACGCGCGTCGTCAGGCGCCAGCTTCGCGAGCGCCTCATCCCCGGCGAGGACCGCGTATCGAAGCGCCTTGCCCAGATCCGCGTCGCCGGCAGCGCACCAGTGCCTGGCCACCTCCTCGACCGGCCACCGCCCTGCTGCCGCCGAGCCTCCATCGCGATGGCGACCCTCCGATGGAGCTCCGTCCGCCGGGCTGCGCCGAGCTCGCCGTAGAGATACCGCTGCATGAGCGCATGCGCGAAGCGGAACCGGGCCGGTCGTCCCGGCATCTCGATAAGAACCGCACCTCTGACGGCTTCGTCGACGGCGTCCGCAGTCGAGTCGCAGTCAGCGACCTCGGACACGAGGTCGACGTCGAACTCCTCACCAACCACCGAGGCCACCGGAAGACAGTGCTGGACCACCTCGCTCATCCGCCGCAGGCGCTTGGCGAACGTCTCGGTGATGCTCAACGGTAGCTGGGAGTCTGGTTCGACACCCGGCGACAGCTGCCAGCGGCCATTCTCGTTGGCGAGGTCACCGGTCTCCACCAGGTTCCGCACGAGTTCCGTTATGAAGAACGGGTTGCCATCGGTTGTGGTCTCGAGAGCGGTTACGAGCCGGTCATCGGTAGTCCCGACCTCGTCGTCGGTGACACCCCTCGACCAGCTCGCCAACATCGCCAGCCGAGAGTCCCTCCAGGTCGATCCTGAGCGTGTCCCGCTCACGATGCACGTCCGCGAGTAGGTCGCGCACTGGATGATCCTCGGGAAGCTCCTTGAGACGACACGTGCACAACAACATCAGCGGTGAGCGGCGCGGCGAGGAAAGCAGCCGCCTGAGAAGCTCGAGCGTCGGCAGCTCCGCCCAATGGAGGTCCTCGAGGACGAGCAGGACCGGCCCTGTCTCGGAGGCCTCCGCGAGCAGCCCCTCGATCGCCCGGAAGAGCACGTAGCGCTCGGACTCGCTTGCCCGCGGCATGACCGCAGCCGTCTCAGCGACACGTACGGCCATCTCAGGCACGAGCCGCGCGAGCGAATCGCCGTAGTGAGCGACGTGCGCCTGAAGCAGCTCCAACGGTGCTCTGTCGACGAGATGCTCAAGGGCCTCCACGAACGGTTGGTACGGGAGATCCAGCCCCTCGTCGCAGCGGCCGGCGAGCACGAGCGTGCCCGCTATATGAGCCTCGGAGGCGAACTCGCTGACGAGACGGGTCTTGCCGATGCCAAGCTCGCCGGTCACGAACGCGGTCCACCGCCCCGACGATGCCGCCTGTTCGAGCGCTCCGGTGAGGGCCTCGTGCTCCGGCTGGCGATTGACGAACACGGAAGGGCCGTAAGGCTGGACCCGGTTGGGGACCGGCGCTATCACCGGGCCGCGAACGGGCTCCGCCCGTGGCACGGTCGGCCTCCCCGAGGACGCGGGCCGCTCGCCGGGTCGCCATGTCAGCGATGGCGCTTGCGCCAGGATGTCGCGTTGCCGTTCCTTGAGCTTGTCCCCTGGCTCAAGTCCAAGCTGACCTCGCAGCTCGATTCGAGTGCGCTGATAGGCCTCGAGTGCGTCGGCCTGCCGCCCGCAGCGATACAGAGCGAGCATCAGCTGCGCGGTGAAGCCCTCGTGGACCGGATGGTCGACATGCAGGCGCTCGAGCTCACTAATCACGTCTGCATGTCGCCCCAGCGCCAGATCGGCATCGATGCGCTTCTGGAGTGCGACGAGCCGCATCTCTTCCAGGCGTCGGATCTCCCCCTGGGCGAAGTCCTCGAATGCAACCTCCGCCAGCGGCGGGCCGAGCCCACGCCACAGGCCAAGCGCCGACCGCAACAGGGCGGCAGCGCGCGCAGGGTCTCCGCCGTCCAGCGCCCTTCCTCCCTTCCTCCACCCGGGCCGAGAACACGTCGGCATCCAGCTCGCCGGGTTGCACCAAGAGCATGTATCCGCCGCCGACCGTCCGGACCCGCGATTCCCCGCTCACGCTCAGAGGCTCGAGCGCCTTGCGCAACCGAGCGATCGCCATCTGCAGGCGGTTGTCCGCCGCCGAGCGTTCAGTACCCCAGACGGCGTCGATCAGAGCGTCAGTGGATACGGCTCGGTTCGCGTTCAACACGAGGAACGCGAACAGCTTCAGCTGCGTACGCCCGCCGATAGGCAGCAAGCCATGATCAGCCGAGGCCTCCACCGGACCAAGGATCCGAAAAGTGCTCATCACCCGTGCGCCCTAAAGCAAAAGCTACGTTAACCACTGCAAAGGTCCGTAGCAACTGTGCGTGCAGCCGACGGCTGAGCGTTTTCTTATTTAGCCGCGCCGAGCACGCACTCGACGCCGACCCGCGACGCTACGCGTGGTCGCGACGGCCCCGGCTGAGCATGACCAGGATCAGTCCGATAACCGCCGCGAGGCAGACGAACGCCGTGCGGTGGCTGCTCGATTTCGGAGCCGTCGGGATCGAAGCGACCGGTCGCCAGGCATCCTGGCGCGGACGGGCGTCCTGGTCATCTCCGGGTGAAACCGCATCTACGTGCGCGCTCTCGGGCTCGGGTTCGGCGTCGGTTTGCTCTGCTGACGTAGCTTGCTCCGACAGCAGTGGCCGGTCCTGACTCGCGACTGCCGATTCGGGCGGAGCGTCCTCGGCGGCGGGCCGATCGTGGCCATCCTCGACGGCTGAGTCCTGGCCAGCGATGTCGCTTCCGTTACGTGCTTCGTTCGGAACGATGGCCGGCACGTATCCAAACCGCAACGGCTCTGGCGTTTCCGGAGCAGTGTCACCGTTGGTTTCAACGGCTTGTTCTTCAGCCTGCCATGAAAGTCTGCTCGTCTCGAAACGTTCCACGGTCGGCTGGGCAGGGGTCGGCTGGGGAGGGGTGTCATCGGACGCGGACCGATCCTGGCCGGTCTCGGGGACGCCAGGAGCGCCAGGGCCCCGGGAGAGGTCCGGATGTGCCGGAGTTTTGAACGCGCTGAGAGCGGCGGCTGTCGTCGCCGAAGGGATGTACTCGAACTTGGGCCGGTCGGGGCTGACGTCCGATCCGACAGGGGCTGACGCCTCGCCGAGATTGCTCTCGGCGCCGGCCGGCCGATCAGCCAGCGTCGAGATCTCGGACGACAAACCCAAGTTCCGGCCGCACGACGGACAAAAACGAAAATCGCTCGCGGACGCGCCGCAGCCCGGACATACCCTCTCAATTTGCTCGGTCATCCGACCAGACTCCTTTTTCGTGGTTCCCTGCGGCCCCTATCGGACCCATCGCGCAGGACCTTGAGACCGAGTTCGCGACAGAATGGCCCTCGTGGCCGAGCACTATCAACGTCCGGGGTGGTTCACGACCAACGTTTTCAATCGACTTGTGGCCGCGCTCACGCGCATGGGCATCAGTCTGTACGGATCTCGTGTTCTGGAGGTGAAGGGCCGCAAATCCGGCGAGTGGAGGCAGACGCCAGTCAATCTCCTCCGCTTTGACGGCACCGACTACCTCGTCGCCCCGCGAGGTCAGACGCAGTGGGTAAAGAACCTCCGTGCCAGTGGTCAAGGCAGGCTTCGCGTCGGCAGACGCACAGAGTCTTTCACCGCCGTGGAGATTCCGGATGACGACAAGCCACCGCTTCTGCGGGCCTACTTGAAGAAGTGGAAGTTCGAGGTGGGAGTCTTCTTCGGCGGCGTCGGACCAGATTCATCAGATGAAGAACTACGACGGATCGCGCCAGATCACCCTGTCTTCCGTCTCGACGAGGAGAGGTGACTTGACGGTCGATGTGGGTGACGGAGTTATCCGCTTCCACCCTCAGGTAACCCGGGATGCCAGTCGTGCTCGGGGATCACTCACCGCGCGCGGGGTCATGCTCACCAACCCTGTCCTGCTGGTCCTCGACGACGGCGACCCGAGCGCGGAGCCCAGAATCCTGGTCACGGACGGCATCATCCGGACGGTGAGAGTGGGCAGACCGCCCACGGCCTGGCTTCGCCGGACATTCACCGGCGTAGGCGGCGCGCCGACCAGCCTGAGGGATGGGTCCAGTTGCAGGATTTGTGTGTGCAGGGCTTTGAGCCCCGGTCCTGGCTCCAGTCCGAGGTGTTCTGCAAGTTGACGGCGGATCCGTTGGTAGACCTCCAGCGCGTCTGCCTGTCGTTCGCAGCGGTACAGCGCGAGCATTAGCTGGGCGGCGAACCGCTCGCGAGTCGGATGCGCTGCCAGCAGACGCTCGAGCTCGCCGATCAGCCGTCGGTGCCTTCCAAGCTGAAGGTCGGCGTCGATCCGCGTTTCCAGCGCGACAAGCCGGAGCTCTTCCAACCTGCGGATCTCCCCCTGCGCGAAGTCCTCGAAGGCGATCTCCGCCAACGGAACTCCCCGCCACAGAGCCAGTGCGGTGGAGAGCATCTCCGTGGCCACATGAAGCTCGCCCTCGTGCACAGCGTCAATCCCGTGCTGTACACGCTCGGCGAACACCTCGGCATCGAGTTGGTCCCGCTCGATCGACAGCAGGTAGCCGCTCCGGACGGTCCGCAAAGGCGACCCAGCGGGGCCATCGAGCGGCGCAAGCGATCGCCGCAACCTCGCCACCGCCATCGAGAGGCGATTATCGGAGGTCGAGCGACCCGGCCCCCAAACCGCGTCGATGAGCGCATCGCTCGAGACGGCCCGATTGGCGTGCAGGAGCAAGAAGGCCAACACCGCAACCTGCCGCGCACCGCCAGTGGCCAGTTGGCGGCCGTCGCTCCAGGCCTGGATCGGCCCCAGAATCCGAAAGCTGCTCATCTCACCAGTCCGCGTTGGATGCGGATTCGAGGCCGTATCCAGCACAGTGTTATTCGCGACCGTCGTAGTCATCTGGATCTCATCCCCCATAGACGAAAGCGGGTCCCGGGACGAGTGTTGCCAGCCAAGGCACCGCGGCGCATCGGCCGAAGGGGTTGCGACTTTTGCCGCCCGGGGGCTTAGGAAATGGCTGCTAGGCCCTCAGCGGTGTGGTCGCGCGGCGCGGCGAGTTGTCCCGCAAGGGCGTCAGCCAATTGGTCGCGCCGGGTGATACCGAGCTTGCGATAGGTCCGATTCAGATGCGCCTTAGCGGTCATCGTCGTGATGAATAGCGCCTGGGCGATTCCGCGGTTCGTCAATCCGTCGGCTGCGAGTTTGGCCACCCGAAGCTCCCCTGCAGTGAGCGCGTCACGCCCGGTGATGGCATCGCGCCTGGGCTTGGCACCCGCCGCGACGAGCTCCGATCGGGCTCGAGCGCTGATTCGCCTTGCTCCCAGATGGTGGGCGAGATCTAAGCCGCGCTCGAGCTGGGCCCGCGCCTCGGTCCGGCGCCCCGCACGGCGTAGGGCGGCGCCGTAGTCGGTCAGCGAGCGGGCCAGCTCCAGTGGCGATTCTGAGTGCTCGAGCGACTGGACCGATTCCGACAGGAGCGCGAGCCCCGCGTCGCTGTGCTCGAGCAACCCGGCTACGCGCAGCGAGACGCCAAGTACTCGAGGGCGACCGAAGGCCTGCGCAAGCTCGAGCTGCTCGGCGGCTATCCGACGCGCCTCGCCGGTATCGCCGAGCGCCTCGTATACGGGCGCCGCGTCGACTCGCCAAGGAGCGTCGCCCAACATCACCAGCCCCAGCCGCTCGCAACGACGCCCGGCCTCAAGCAGGTCATCGAGTGCCTCCTCGAGACGTCCCTGAGCCTGACGTAGCCGGCCCCGGGCGGCGAGGAACCGGGCGACGTCGACGGAGAAAGAATCCCGAGGATCAGCGCATAGCTTCAGGGTCTCCTCGGCGTCGTCGAGGGCATCGCGCTCGATCAGGATCCGTAAGAGGACGCCGACCGCGTGCACGCGACGCATCCCGTCGGCGCGTTCGAGCGTCCAGAGGGCATCGGCCTCGGCATCGGCCAGCGCGCCCGTATCAAACGACGCCCAGGCTCGCCAGACCGAGATCCCAACCGTCTCCTGTATCGCACTATCGCCGCGCGCGCGTGCGAGAAGGTCGTCGCAAAATTGACGGAGCTCGCGATAGCTCTCAATCAAGGTCAGGGTGATTATCAGCGGCAGCCCGATAGCGAGCGGCGGGGGATACGGCTTGGAGTCGAGCGCGCGCTCCGCCAAGACCTCGGCCTCGGAGGACCGGTTGGCACGGGCCGCGTACAGAGCCAGGCCGACCAGCAGGTGCACAGGCGGATCGGCAAGCTTCCACAATCCGTCGCGCAACGACTCGGCAAGCTCCATCGCCGCGGGCGCCGTGCGCTCACTGCGCATTCCAATTCGGGCGATCCTGGCATCGAGGCTGACCGCAAGCCCTGGGTCGATGTCTCCCACCGCTGCGCGGGCGGCCTCGAGCACTTCGACTCCCCGCTCATTCTGATCACTCACCGCACAAGCGAACGCAAGGAGGTCGCTCGCAGCCATCACCACAGCAGGATCCCCACCGGCGGCGAGCGCCTGCTCGAGGTGCGGGATCGCGTCGGGCTGCCCAGCACGCCATTCCGCGGTTCCCAGTATCAGCAGCAGCTCGCCACGTGCCTCGTCGGACGCCCCCTCCTCGAGGGCGCGTCTGAGGTAGCTCGCAGCAACCTGAGGCGCTCCACGGTCGAGGGCTTCCGATGCCCCCGCGCGCAGACGTTCTGTCACCCACGGGTCCCCGGCCGGTGCGCTTGCCAACAGGTGGGCCGCGACCCGCCCGATCGGTCCGTCGCGGTCAACGAGCGCCGCGGCACGACGGTGCGCCAGTCGACGCGCGCCCGACCCAAGATCCTCACTCACCGCGGCGGCGATCAGCGGGTGAAAGAACTCGAGCGGCCGAGAAGGGGCCAGGATCTGTGCCGCCGCCAGCCGATCCGCGGCGAGCTCGGCGGTCTCCAGGTCGAGCTCTGCGAGCTCGGCTGCCAACCCGACCTCGGCGCCCGGGCCCAGAATCGCGACTGCGCGCGCCAGCCCCACCCCCGAAGCGCCACTGCGCCCCAAACGTGACAGCACGGAAGTGCCGACCGCGCCCGGCGCGATCCGCCGAAGCGCAGCCACGCTCTCGCCGCGCGCGGGCAATCCCGCCTCCCGAGAAGCCTCGAGCAGTTCGCGCACAAACATGGGGTTGCCGCCCGTCAAATCCCCACAGGCCGCGCAAAACGCGTCATCTGCCGCGGGATCCAGTCGCGACCGTACGATCGCGGCGACCCCCGACGCCGTCAGAGGCCGAAGCGAGATCCGCTCGATGGCGACGTCGGCGAGCAGGCTCGCAAGCTCATCACGATCGCCATCCGGATCACCCGACCGAAGGCTCAGGACGACTAGTACTGCAAGCTCACCGGCCCGACGGGAAAGATAACCGAGCCAAGCCAGCGAAGGATCGTCAGCCCACTGAACATCGTCAACGAGCAGCACGAGCGGGCCGCGCTCGCATCGGTTGGCGCACAACCAATACAACCCGTGGATCGAGGCAAAGCGGTCCGTCGGGGCCTGCCCGGCGGCAAGACCCAACGCGCGGGCCCCAACACGGGCAGGACCGTCCAGCAAGGCACGACGCGTCCTGGGATCAGCCGACCGCACCATCGGCTCCAAGAGCTGGCGCGCCACCCCGAACGCCATCCCAGCCTCGAATTCCGACGCGCGGGCGCGCAACGTCCCGAGCCCGCGGTTCGCCGCAAGCCGCCCGACGGCGGCCAACAGCTCACTCTTTCCGACGCCGGCGGCCCCTTCTACAAACGCCACCGCTCCCGCGTGACCGCCGACGCCATCGAGCGAGCGGGTCACTTTCTCCATTTCCGCCTCGCGCTCGAACAAGCCGTCAGTGCCGTCCGGTGCTCGAGTCGACCACGGCTAAAGCGCCTGCCCTCCACGGCCACGCCCCGGTCGGCTCAAGATCGCCTGGCTAGGGGAAGCGCCGTTCACGCCGACCCCAGCGCGCACAACTCCCGACGAAGCCAAGAAAAGATGATCGCCAACCCCAAGACCGACTCCCACAACACAAGCCCGTCGCCAACCGTACGCCTACGCGAGACCGGGGTCAACCGCCCCCGGCCATTCGGCCTCACGATGCCCGACTACTGCTGGCTGGGATCGCTGGCGGCGAAGTCCGGCGCGACCGCGGTGTAACTGGTGCCGACGTGTGTGTCGGCGATGTACACCACAGAGCTGTTGCCAGGCGATGCGATCCGCAGCTCGCCCTGTCGGAGGTAGACGCCATAGTCAGAGCTCGCGTCCCAATCGCGGTAGAGGGTCGCGCCATAGGTCTTCGGTAGCACGGTGTTCCGGTCGATCCAGACCTGCACGAACCCGACGGCGGGGTCGCTCGACCATTTGACGTGGAACACGAAGTCGTACCAACGACCGGGAGTGAAGTCGCCGAGCCGGTAGGAGTGGTACACGGTCCCCGGGCAGTTTTCGGAGCTACCTTGGTCCGTCTCGTTGATGCCACCCTGCACGCCGAGATAAAAGCCGGGATGCTTGGAGCTTGAGACTTCGAAGAAGGCGTTGGGGTCTCCGCAGTGCCCGCCGGTTCGCTTCCACTGGGTGAAGAACGTTTGGGGGTGCGCCTGGTTCGGATTCTCGGTCGGGGTCGTGAAGCCCGGATCGGGGAAATACACCGACCAGCCATACCAGACCCCGGCGCCGGGATAGCCCTGGCTTTGCGCCTGGGTTGCCCTGACTTCGGTGCGCTGCTGGCCGGGGTCGGTCGGATCGGGGGAGGGATCATCGGCTCCGATCTCGAATCTGCCGGCGTACGCGCCGGCTACGCCTGGCGCGGCTCCGACGGTGATCCGCCCCGGCAGCGCGTCGGTGCTGAGTACGGTCCACTGGCTGAGATTCCCGGTCGAGAAGTCCCCGCTCCAGGAGTTCCCCAGCAGCGGGCGGGGCCGTGGCGCGGTCGGTGGCGCAGCGGGGGAGGTGGGCGGCGGGGTCGCACGGACGAGTGCCAGATCGCTTACCTGGATCACGCGGCGGCAGGGCTCCCGCTGCGCCGGGCGACCTACACCAGATGAAAACGCGATCGTGTGCCGCCCTGATGGCAGCGACAGCCGCGCCTGATAGCGCCGCCAATGCCTGCTCGACACGGGCCTTGAAAGCACGCGCCGCCCATCAATCGCCAGCGAGAGACGTGCACTCGCGTCGCAAGCTGTCGTTCGGGCACGAAGTGAGACCCCCGCGATCGCGGGTGTGTCGACCACTGCTCGGATCGTGTTGTGAGGCCGCAGGGCCGCCTGACGTTCTGCTGAAGGCGCGGCTTGTCCAGTACCGAGCCCGATCGCGATAAGCGCGGCGAGCCCGTGACCGAGTCCCGTGAATGTCGCCGTCATCTCCAACCCCTTCCGATTGACAGAGCCGTTTGGCCGGCCGAGTGTCATCTCGGGGAGCAGCTCTCCGCATCGGCCGAGGGGGGCGTGTCTTTTGCCGATGAGGGGTTAGGAAATAGCCCCGACGGGGGGTGTGTCAGCAGACGCTGAGGGTTCGCCGACGAGGGCCGCGCTGCCTGTTTCGCCAGCCGGCCTCAGTCACGAACGCTGTCGGACCCGTGCCTGGGTCGTGCGTCGTGAGTTCGCCTGCCCTGCGCCTTACAACCGAAGCTCGTCGACGTCTAGGTCGGCTGGCAGCGGTAGTTCCTGCGGGCGCGCACCGACCTCGTCGTCCCACGAGGCGAACGCCTCACCGTCGCGTCCCTCATGCTGTCCGGCTCCGCCAAGGGCAACCAGCACCACCCGACCCGGACCGCGATTCACCAGCTGACGACGAAGGGCGGGCGCGACGCGCATCAGGTCGCCCGGACCAAGGTCATGGTCTTCCCGCTCGACGATAAGCGTGAGGTTGCCCTCCAGCACGAGAAACACTTCCTCTTGGTGCTCATGCCGGTGAATCCGTCCACGCTGCCCCGGTTGAAGCACGATCTGGTTCAGACCGAACGCCGTCACGCCCAGCTCACGTCGAAGTGTGAGGAAACGTTCGCCCGTCTCCGGATTGAGTTGAGCCCTGGCGACGCCCTCTTCCATAGACCGTCATCTTGTCACCGCCGACGCGTTATCGCGATCAGCCCGCGGACCAGCGCAGACCAGCCGCGGTCGGGCGAACCCGACCGCGGCCAATCAGGAAACGATCCGACTAGATGGCGGGGCTCGGTGAACGCCGCGCGAGTGAGAACAACACCCGGGCGGTCAACGCCTGGTTGGTCATGGTGCCTGCCCCGGCCACACGGTACGCTCGGCCCGTGACCGCCACCGAGACGCCGGAGCAACGGCTCGACCGCAACTTCCGCGAGCGCGTAAGCGCACTCAGCAGGGGAGGCGCTGCCAGCGCGGACCACGATCGGCCCGTACGCGCCGGTAGCCGACTGACGGAGCGGATGGCCGTCGCCGTGTTCGACGCGATGGTGGCGAGCCGCAATCTCGACCTCGCCGCGCGCTACCTGCGCGGGGAGGGCCCGGGCGTCTACACGATCGGGTCTGCCGGCCACGAGTCGAACGCCGTGATCGCCGCTGCGCTCCGGCCGACCGACCCGGCACTCCTCCATTACCGCTCGGGTGGGTTCTACTGCGCGCGGGCGCAGCAGGTCCCAAACTCGACCCCGCTGCGAGACGTACTCCTCGGCCTCGTCGCCGCAGCGGACGAGCCGATCTCCGGCGGGCGACACAAGGTGTTTGGCAACCACGCCCTCGCGGTGATCCCGCAGACGTCGACGATCGCCTCACATCTCCCCCGGGCGATGGGGGTCGCGTTCGCGATCGAGCGCGCATCGCGGATCGGGGTGAGCTCGGCGTGGCCCTCGGACGCGGTTGTGGTCAGCTCATTCGGCGATGCGTCGCTCAACCACTCGACCGCCCTGGGCGCACTGAACGCCGCGGAGTACACCGTCCACCAGGGACTGCGGATGCCGGTGCTGTTCTGCTGCGAGGACAACGGCTTTGGAATCAGCGTCCGCACTCCCCGAGATTGGGTGAACGCAGCGTGGTCGAATCGTCCGCATCTGCGTTATTTCAGCGCCGAGGGGACGGACACCGCGGCTGCGTTCGACGCGGCGCTGGCGGCCGTCGAACACGTGCGCAGCTCGCGGCGCCCGGCCTTTCTGCACCTGCGGTGCGTCCGCTTCCTGGCTCATGCCGGGACCGACGCTGAGATCGGGTATCGCAGTCCAGCCGAGATAGACGAGGACCTGGAGCGCGACCCGCTCGTTCACGCAGCGCGCCTGCTCGTGGAGGCCGGGATTGCCGAGCCGAGCGAACTGCTGGCGAAGTACGACGGCGCCGCGGCAGAGGTGCGGCGCCTGGCC
This sequence comes from uncultured Solirubrobacterales bacterium, assembly GCA_963812225.1. Taxonomy (GTDB): domain Bacteria; phylum Actinomycetota; class Thermoleophilia; order Solirubrobacterales; family Solirubrobacteraceae; genus Palsa-465. The sequence goes on along the minus strand of CAWEUN010000022.1, from coordinate 75,909 downwards.
GACGAGGTAGCCGGTCATCGCCGTCTCTTGACCGCGGCCGAGGTGATGGAACCGCTCGCGCCGCGGCGGCCCGGTGCCGTGGCGGCAGACGCGGCTCGAGTAGCGAGCCCAGACACGAGGGCGGCTGCGTTCGGAAAGCGACTGCCAGAAGAGTCAGGACCGCTGACGCTGGCCGAGTCGATCAACGCGACGCTGAGCGATGCACTCGCGGCCCGGCCCGAGGTGCTCGTGTTCGGCGAGGACGTCGGTCGCAAGGGCGGTGTGTACGGCGTCACCCGCGGACTGCAACGGCGGTTCGGCGTCACCCGCGTGTTCGACACGCTCCTCGACGAGCAGTCGATTCTTGGCCTCGCGCTCGGTGGCGGCGTGTCCGGTCTGCTCCCGGTTCCCGAGATCCAGTACCTGGCTTACCTGCACAACGCCGAGGATCAGCTTCGGGGTGAGGCCGCGACACTGCCGTTCTTCTCGAATGGCCAGTACCACAACCCGATGGTGCTGCGAATCGCCGGATATGGTTACCAGAAGGGGTTCGGCGGCCATTTCCACAACGACGACGCCGTCGCAGTCCTCCGAGACATACCGGGTCTCGTCGTCGCCTCCCCATCGCGACCGGATGACGCCGCGGCCATGCTCCGCACATGCATCGCGGGCGCGTCTGTCGACGGCACCACGTCCGTATTTCTGGAACCGATCGCGCTCTACCACACCCGTGACCTGTTCGACGCCGACGACGGCGCCTGGATCGCTCCATATCCCCCACCCGATGCGTGGGCGGAGTGTCACGCTCCAATTGGCTCGGCACGAGTGCACGGCGACGGCCGCGACCTGACAATCGTCACGTTCGCCAACGGCACGTATATGTCGCTGCGGGTTGCGCGCCGTCTCGCCGGCGAGGGGATCGACGCTCGCGTCGTGGACATACGCTGGCTCGTTCCCCTGCCGACCGCGGACATCCTCCGCGAGGCCGAGGCGACCGGACGCGTGCTGATCGTCGACGAGACCCGCCGGAGCGGCGGGGTCTCTGAGGGAATCGTGAGCGCCCTGGTCGACGCGGGGTTCGCGGGGGCCATCTCCCGCGTCACCAGCCAGGACTCCTTCATCCCGTTGGGGGAAGCCGCTAACCGCGTCCTACTCCAGGAGCCGGAGATCGAGGCGGCCGCGCGTGCGCTCGTCGGCGCGGCGGATGACGCCCATCGCTCTGGCGTTGACGGGGGCGTCGCCGCCGGCCGCGTGCGCGAACCTCTCTCATAGCCCGGGTTCATGAGTCGTCGAGACACACGCTACGACGTGCTCTTTGAGCCCGTGCAGTTGGGGCCCGTGACCGCGCGCAACCGCTTCTTCCAGGTGCCTCATTGCAATGGGATGGGTCACCTCAGGCCGGCGGCGCTCGCCGAGATGCGAGGGGTCAAGGCCGAGGGCGGTTGGGCTGTCGTTTGCACCGAGGAGGTCGCGTTCCACTGGTCGAACGATTTGACGCCGTACGCCGAGGGCAGGCTGATCGATGATCACGATCTGCCCGCGCACGAGCTGATGGTCGAGCGCGTCCACGAGCACGGAGCGTTGGCCGGGTGCGAGCTGGTGCACTCTGCGCTTACCGCGGCGAATCTCGAGGTCCGCGAGCCACCGATGGGGGTGGCCGCGTTGCCGGTCTCGGACCTCCACCCGGTCCAGGCGCGCGCAATGGACGCGCGCGACATTGCCGATCTGCGGCGATGGCACCGCCAGGGAGTACAGCGCGCGATGCGGGCCGGCTACGACCTTGTATACGTGTATGCCGGGCATGGGCTCGCGACGCTTCAGACCTTCCTCTCGCGCCGCTTCAACACGCGTACCGATGAGTACGGTGGACCGCTGGAGAACCGAGCCCGCTTGCTCGGGGAGGTGCTCGAGGACACGCTCGAGTTAGCGGCGGGCCGCGTGGCCGTCGCGTGTCGCATCTGCGTCGACGAGCTCGTAGGAGCCGGCGGTCTGGAGCGGGCCGAGGTTGAAGAGCTGCTTGGGATGTTGGGCGAGTTGCCGGACGTGTGGGACTTCATGGTCGGCGACTGGGATTTCGACTCGTTGAGCTCGCGGTTTGGCGACGAGGGATGGCAGGAGCCGTACGTACGTGGACTCAAGGCTCTGACCTCCAAGCCAGTTGTGGGCGTGGGCCGTTTCACCTCCGCCGACGCGATGGTCCGGATGATCCGCGACGGCGTCCTCGACATGATCGGCTCGGCGCGGCCGTCGATCGCGGACCCGTTCCTGCCGAACAAGATCCGGGAAGGGCGGTGGGAGGACATACGGGAGTGCATTGGGTGCAACATTTGCGTGGCGAGCGATTGGACGATCACGTCTCTGAGGTGCACTCAGAACCCGACTGTCGGTGAGGAGTGGCGGCGGGGCTGGCACCCCGAGCGGATCCGTCCGAAGGCGAGCGATGCCAAGGTTCTGGTAGTTGGCGCCGGACCGGCGGGACTGGAGGCCGCGGTGTCGCTCGGGCAGCGGGGATATGAAGTCGTCCTCGCTGAGGCTGAGCCCCGAGAGCTCGGCGGCCGAGTGGCGCTCGAAGCCCGTCTGCCGGGCCTGGCCGCGTGGATCCGAGTCCTCGATTACCGCCTCTTGCAACTGCAGCGCCTGCGCAACGTAGAGATCGCGCGCGGGAGTACCGTCGACGCCGAGGAAGTACTTCGATACGACTTCGACCACGTCGCCGTCGCAACCGGCGCGCGGTGGCGGAGAGACGGAGTAGGTCGCGCGTCCCTGCAACCCTTGCCGATCGAGGACAGCCTCGAGCTACTCACGCCCGACGACCTTCTGCGCGGGAGGCTTCCCGCGGAGGGGCGCGTCGTGCTCTACGACGACGACCACTACTACATGGGCGGCGCGCTCGCGGAACTGCTGGCGGGTGCCGGCAAGGACGTTGTCTTCGTGACACCCGACGTGCGTGTGTCAGCGTGGACCGAGCACACGATGGAGCAGCGCCGTGTCCACGCGCGGCTGGCGGAGGCTGGCGTGACCATCATGCTCTCCAGCAAACTCAGCACTGCCCGGTCCGACGGTGTCCGTTTCGAGTGCGTGTACACCGGCCGCGAGAAAACGGTGCCAGCCGATGCATTGGTTCTCGTCACCGCGCGGCTACCAACTGTCGACCTTGCCACCGAGCTCGAGAATACCGACCGAGCTCCGCGCGTCCGCGTGATCGGGGACGCGCTCGCCCCCGGCACGATCGCTCAGGCCGTCTGGGACGGGCACCGTTACGCCGAGGAACTCGATGACCCCGTCGCGGCCGACCGCGACCGGATCCCGTTCCGCCGCGAGATCGTCGCGCTCACCAAGGACCGGAGACCAGCTCCACCGTAATCCCGGCGTCGGCTGAAGCGAACAGGGCCTCGAGCGCCGCGGCTTGTGCGACGGCGTCGTCGCGACCGAGCAAGGGTGTGCGTTCTCCGTTGACCGCCATCGCGAAGTCCTCGAGTTGAAGTTGGTACGGATCTGGCCCCTCCGTATCGACGCGTTCGGTCTCGCCGTCACGGTGGATCAGGACGGCCGGCGGCGGGCCTTCACCGCTGAACCACGGATCGTGCACCTCGATCGTGCCGTCGGCGCCGACCAACTCGAGGTGGTCGCGTTGGGGCACGTCGATCCCCGCATCGAACTGGGCGAGTACGTCGTTGGCGAAGCGCATCGTGCCTGAGAAGAGGAGGTCGACGCCGTCGCCGTTCAGCCGCTGCTCACCGTGGACGCGCGTTGGCTCGCCCGCGACAAAACGCGCGAAGTGGACGCAGTAGCACCCAACGTCCATGAGCGCCCCGCCCTCGAGTTCGCGCAGGAACCGCACGTCCGCCTCTTCCTCAACTCTGAAGCTCTGCGAGGCGCGGATCAGCCGCAGAGGACCGATCGCTCCGGCGTCCAGGAGCGACTTGATGCGGACCGTCTGCGGGTGATGGCGGTACATGAACGCCTCGGTCAGGATCCGTCCCGCCCTGTCCGCCAGGTCAAATGCTTGCTCAGCCTCCCCGCGTGACCGGGCCAGCGGCTTCTCACAAAGGACGTGCTTGCCGGCGGCGAGGGCGCGCTCGGACCATTCGACGTGTAGCCCGTTGGGTAGCGGTACGTACACAGCATCGAGGTAGCTGTCTTCCAGCAACGCGTCGTAGGAGCCGTATGCGCGCTCGATGCCGTGCTCGGCTGCGTATCGCTGTGCGCGGGACAGCTCCCGGCTGGCAACCGCGACGACTTCAATTTGGTCGCAAGCGCGAGCTGCCGGAAGGATCAGATCGTTGATGCGGGCGGTCGAGAGCACCCCGAGACGAACGCTCATGACTGGCCGCCCTTCGCGCTAGGCCCCCGCATGCGTCCGCAGCCACTCTCGGTTGCGGATCTGCGCCTTTACAGCGTCATCCAGCGGCTCGTCGTCTCGCAGGATGCGATCTTGCTCAACGACGATCCAGCCCGTGTATCCCGTATCCCTCAACGCAGAGAAGAATCCGTCGAGATCGACGTCACCCGCGCCGAGCTCGCAGAAGATCCCGCGCCGCCACGCCTCGAGCGCATCCGCGCCGTCCCGAATGACCGACTCGAGAACGTCAAGGCGAACGTCCTTGACATGCACGTAATTCACTCTGCTCCCCCAGTTGCGCACGGCTTCAATCGGATCGTTTCCTCCGAGCGACAGGTGTCCGGGATCGACCAGCAGCCCGATGTCTGACGTCTCAAGGAGGCGCTCGATCTCCCACGGGGCCTCGACGTAGGTGGAGGTATGCGGGTGGAAGCTGGGCTCGAAACCGCGCCAACGCACTAGATCCTCGGCCCGCTTGAGCCCATCCAGAAACCGGGCCCAGCCGGCGTCGTCCAGCCCCAGCGACCGGTCGTCCTGTCCTCGCCCCGGGTTCGCCCAGCGTGCTTCGGAGCCGCCGTCTCCGAAGACCGGATGCGCGTCGGTCGCCTCCGCCGCGGCGAACAGTGAAAGCGTCCGGTCGAGGGCAGCAAGATCCTCGTCCCAGTGCTCGGGTTCGCTGAAGTGGACAGGACACCAACCGCCGGTCAGCGCCAACCCACGCTCATCGAGCCTGCGGCGCAGCTCCTCCCCCTCGCCGAGATAGCCGGGAACGCCCAGCTCGGTTCCCTCGAACTCTGCCTCTGACACCTCGTCGAGGTACTTCTCGGGGCCGGGGACGTTGGGGAATATGCCGACGGTCATCTCGAAGGCGCCATACGAAAGCGGCGCATTTCCCACCCGCAGCGTGCTCATGGAAACGAGACCTCGACTTTCACGGCACCGCCGCGCCGAAACTCATCGAGCGCCCCGGGTAAGCCGTCGATGTCGACGCGGTGGGTCACCATCGGAGAAAGGTCAACCACACCGCGTTCGAGCACGCTGACGGCCATTGGCATCAGATCCGGTCCCCCGATGAACGACCCAAAGATGCTCAGCTCACGGCGCGTGATGCGCTCCTGGGCGATCTCCGACCGCGCGGTGGTGTTCATGCCGAACAGCACGACGCGTCCAGCCGGACGCACGACGCGAAGAACCGTCGGCAGCTCCGAGCCGACCGCATCGACGGCAATGTCGGCGCCGATGCCATCGGTCATATCAAGAACCTCATTGGCGACATCAACCTCCCTGGGATCGAGCGTTTCCTCGGCGCCCATCGCCCTCGCAAGCTTGGCCCGTGGCGCCGCCGGCTCGACCGTGATCACGCGCACCCCAGCTGCGGCGAACAGAGCGGCGAACATCAGCCCCGCCGGTCCGGCGCCGAGCACGACGGCGGTCTCGCCGGGAAACGCACTTGCCAGCCTCGCGCCGTTGGCAACCGTTGAGAGGGGCTCGGCCAAGACCGCCACCTCGGCCGGGACGCGAGACGAAATCCGGTGACAGACGGAGGCCGGCACGCGCACGCGGCCGGCGAGGCCGCCATCCTCGTAGATGCCGATCGTGGTCATCTTCGGGCATTGGTTGGGGAGACCTTGACGGCAATACGCACAAACCCCGCACCCGATATTCGGGGCCACGACGACGCGATCGCCCGTGCTCAGCCCCGCTTCGGGGCCGGCTTCGGCCACGACGCCAAGGATCTCGTGTCCGAGGATCACACCCGGCGTCGCGGGATGGGCCTGCGGCCGGTCGAGGATCTTCAAGTCGGTGCCGCAGATTCCGCATGTCTCCACGGCGAGCACGACGTCATCCGGCCGCAGCAGCTCAGGGCGAGGCCGCTCCGTGATGTCGAGTACCCCCTCCCCGGCGAATACGGCAGCGGGCATGGTCATCCCTGTCGTCATGGCTCTCCGTTTCGCCGTGGTTGCTCCGCGGCGCCGGCGGCCGTCGGCGCCGGTGGCAGCGGCGCGCTGATGTCGCCGACCTCCTCCCATACCCGCGACTCGCACGACCGCGCAATCGCGTCGAGTACCCGGGCGGCAGCACCCATCTCCTTCACCCCAGGCGCTCGTTGGACTCCGTCAACGATCGACTCCAAGAACAGGAATGCCTCGATGACCTTCAAGTCGTTGTAGCCCATCGGGAGTCCGGCGCCGGGCTGGAAATGAGCGAAGTCGGGGTGGCTGGGTGACATGTACACGGTCGAGTAGCCGCGGTCACCGCTCGGCAGCGGCAGGCACACCTCGAGCTCATTCATCCGTTCGAAGTTCCAGGAGACGGCACCCTCTGTCCCGTTGGCTTCGAACACATATCGCGCCTCAGGTCCCACGGCCACCCGACTGGACTCGATCGTGCCGACCACGCCGCTCTCGAACTCGACCAAGGCGGCGACTCGGTCCTCGTTCTCAACCTCACCGAGCTCGCCATCGCCGGTACCCACCGAGAAGTGCGTCCCCGTCCCCATCTCGAGTAGCGGCCTCTGCTGGATCATTGTCGATGAGCGACCGGTCACCCGGGCGATCGGGCCGAGCAGATACTGCGCCATGTCGACCTCATGCGACATGAGGTCGTAGAGAATTCCGTAGCCGGCAAGCTCGCGGGAGAACCGCCAGGACAGTGCGCCCTGGGGATGGCTCGCGTAGCTGGCCAGGAACTGCGAGCGGTAGTGGTTGATCGCGCCGAGCTGATCCGACGCGATGAGCTGATGCGCATACTGGACGGCCGGCACGTGCCGATAGTTGAGCCCGACGACCGTTCGCACGCCGGCCGCGGTCACGCCATCGACGGCCCGCACCGTCTCGGCGGGAAACCGCCCAAGTGGCTTCTCGACCCATATGTGCTTCCCGGCCTCGGCAGCGGCGAGCGCCATCTCACAGTGCAGGAAGTTCGGTGCGGTGATGCTGACCGCGTCCACCTCCGGGTGCGCGAGCACCTCACGCCAGTCCGCGGTCCAGTTCTCATAGCCAAGCTCGACAGCCGCGCGAGCACGCTCCTCCGTGGCGTCCGCCGCGATCACCAACCGGGGCGAACCCTGACAGGTCGGATAGTGATCGCGGACTCGCTTGTATGAGGCGGTGTGCAGCTGACCCATCCAGCCGACGCCGAGGAGGCCGATCCCGATCTCAGGCAACGCCGGCGACCTCCTCGACTTGCACCACCCGGCGCTCTCGCCATGACCTGTCGCAGGCAACGGCGACGCGGAGCGCGCTCAGCGCCTCCTCCGGTGGGCACAGATTGGCGCCACGGCCACGTACGAGGTCAACAAAGGCTGCCGTCTCGGCGATGAACGCTTCCCTGAACCGATCGAGGAATCCTCGGTATGGGTCGGCCGGCGTCGGCGGGCCATCCGGCTGCACCGAATGGATGGGAGTCCGTCTGTCCACTCCCACGGCGATCGAATCGCCCGAACCGAGGATCTCGGCGCGGAAGTCGTACCCCAGCGGGTCGTGGCGGGCGCCGGTGATGACCACGGGCAGCCCGTCGTCCATCGTCAAGACGATCGCGGAGGTGTCGACGTCGTCCTGCCGGCCGTAGGCCTCCCAGGCCCGGACCGTGCCGGTTGCGAACACCTCTTTGACTTCGTGCCCGGTCAGCCATCGCGCCATGTCGAAGTCGTGCACGTGCAGATCGCAGAAGATCCCGCCGCTTGTCGCGATGTAGCGCTCGTCCGCCGGCTCGTGGTCGTGCGCACACATCCGCAGCGAGTACAGCGTGCCGGCAGTGCCCGTGGAGATGAGCTCCCGCGCTCGCCGAAAGCCGGCATCGAACCGCCGCATGAACGCAATTTGCACGTCCACGCCGGCCTGCTTGACCACCTCGATCGTCGCCTCGGTGTCGCCCAGGTCGATCGAGATCGGCTTTTCGCAGAGCATCGGCAGCTTCCGCTCCGCTCCGGCCGCCACGTGTTCCGGATGTTCGGCGGTGGCGGTGGAGATGACGAGGGCGTCGAGCTCTGCGTCCAGAACCTCGTCGATGGTCCCGCCGCGCCCGCCGATGGCGTCGCTGAGCTCGCGAGCACGCTCGGCGTGATGGCTCCCGACGAAGACCTCCTCCACCTCCGGGTGCTCAGCCAGCGCTCGGGCCCGAAAAGCGCCCATCCGACCCGTCCCAAGCACGCCAATTCTCATCTATGTAAACGCTTGCACAAGGGACGGACGATTGCAAGCCTGTGCGCGCCGCGGCGTGGTCCTGTCAGTCGAAGAGCAGGGGTTCGAACGGTTGCGCCAGTACGGCGTCGAGGTTCGAGAGGACCTTCGCGAAGGCATCCATGTAGGCCTCCATCATCGAGGCCGTCTGGATGATGATCGGATGGTGCTCGGAGCCGAGGATGAACGACGAGTCGAGGACTCGGGAGGCGACCGGGTACTCCGCGGGGTCCCACTCGAGCAGCGGCTCACGATCCAGAGTCGGTGACCAGGGTCGGTAAACCTTGTGCCGGAAAGCGGGGTAGGCGGGGAGCGGCTCAATCTGCCAGAGCAGGGCCTCGACCCCTTCCGCCCGGAGGGCTCGAATCAGCCGGTCCCGAAGCTCGGGTGCCGGCAGGTCGACGCCGAGCGCCTCGCGGTCGATTCCAGCCCGGTACTTGTAGTAAACCGACGTGCGGTCGTCTGGGACGTATGGCGGCTCCATCCCGGCGAGCGCCGAGAGACCCTCGTTGAGGATCACCGCGTTGCGCTGGGCGTTCTGCGTGTAGCTGTCCAGGCGCCGCAGCTGGGAACGAGCGATCGCGGCCGGCAGCTCCTGCAACCGGTAGTTCCAGCCGAGTCCGTGCGACACGTAGGACTGGATCCGGAATTCTCCCGGCCCAAGATGCGGCACGCCCTCGCCCCGATTGGTGAAGCGACGCGCGACCGCGTAGACCTCGGGGTCGTCCGTCACGAACAGGCCCCCTTCGCCGGCCGCCAGATTCTTTGTCTGGTTGAGGCTGAACCCAGCGCAATTCGCAAGCGCACCGGCCTTCTTGCCTTTGTACTTCGCGCCGTGCGCCTGCGCCGCATCTTCGACGACAGTCAGACCATGCTTGTCGGCAACGGCCTGGATCGCGTCCATGTCCGCCGGGAGCCCGTGCAGGTGGACCGGCATGATCGCCGCCGTCCGGTCGGTTACCCGTTCCTCGATTCGAGCCGGGTCGATGTTGAACGTCCGCTCGTCGACATCGCAGAACACCGGAACGGCACCGTGATGGGCGACCGCCGCCGGCGTAGAGATGTACGTGTAGGCCGGGACGATCACCTCATCCCCGGGGGAGATCCCCAAGCTCGCGACCGCCGTGTGCAGGGCGGCCGTGCCGGAGTTGGTCGCTATGCAGTGGGCGACGCCGAGGTACTCCGCCCATTCGCGCTCGAGGCCGGCGACCGCCGGCGCGTCAGCGCCGCACAGCACGCCACGGTCAAGCACCGCGAGCACCTCGGCACGATCCTCGTCGGTGATATCAGGCCACAGCGCGTGATCCGCAACGTTGATCAGCGCTGGCCCGCCGTCGACAGCAAGCTTGTCAGTGATCGCCATCGCGCGAATATACAAACGTTTTCATCGGCCCGTCAAGGCGCGGTCGCCCGTGGCTGCCCGCGCTAGTGGATCACCGGCTCAGCGACCGCCGCGCGTCGCTCCAGGAAGTCGAAGTCGCACCCGAGATTCGCCTGCGTCACGTGCTGAACGAACAGCTCGCCGTAACCGCTCAACCCGGTCGGCACCGACGGGGCGAAATCCGCCCGGCGCCGCGCCAGTTCCTCGTCGGGAACGAGCAGGTCCAGCCGGCGATTCGCAACGTCGAGCTCGATCTCATCGCCGTCGCGGACGAACGCGAGCGGGCCCCCGACGGCCGACTCCGGCGCGACGTGTAACACGCACGTCCCGTAACTCGTGCCGCTCATGCGCGCGTCGGAGATCCGGACCATGTCGCGGACGCCCGCCTCGAGCAGTCGTCGCGGGATCGGCAGCATCCCCCACTCGGGCATCCCCGGCGCGCCGACGGGCCCGGCACGTTTCAGCACCAGGACCGAGTCCGGCGTAACGGGCAGGTCGGGATCGTTGAGTCGCGCCTCGAGATCGGCCTGATCTTCAAACGTGACCGCGGGACCACGGTGGCGCAGCAGCGCCGGGTCGGCGGCGACGGCCTTGATCACCGCGCCGTCGGGGGCGAGGCTCCCGTGCAGGATTGCCAGCCCGCCGCTGGGACTCACGGGCCGATCGAGGGGACGGATGACGTCGGTGTTGTACACACCTGCTTCATGGCACGCCTCTCCGAGGCTGCCGTCGGCGACGGTCCGTGCCTCCAGGCTCAGCGTGTCCCGCAGCTCGGCCAGCAGCGCCAGCAGCCCGCCGGCGTAATAGAAGTCCTCCATCAGGTACCGGCCACCGGGTCGGATGTCGGCCAGCACTGGGGTCGAGCGCGACAGCGCGTCGAACCGATCGAGCGAGAGGTCGATCCCGGCCCGGCGAGCCATGGCGATCAGGTGAATCACCGCGTTCGTGGAGCCGCCGAGGGCCAGCACGGCGATGACCGCGTTGTCGAACGACTCCGACGTCAGGAGCGTGCTCGGCTTTCGATCCTCCCAGACGAGCTCGACGATCGCACGACCGCACGCCGCCGCCATCCGGACGTGATTGGCATCGACCGCGGGAATCGACGACGCCCCGGGCAGCGTCAGCCCAAGCGCATCCACCGCCGCGGTCATCGTCGACGCAGTCCCCATGGTCATGCAGTGGCCGGGTGAGCGCGCGATCCCGTCCTCGAGTTCACGCCAGGCGCACTCGTCAAGTTCGCCCGCCTGCCGGTCGGCCCAAAACCTCCACACGTCGGTCCCGCTGCCGACAGCCTGACCCCGCCAGTTGCCGCGCAACATCGGTCCGGCGGGCAAGAAGATCGCCGGCAGGTCGGCGGAGATCGCGCCCATCACCAGCGCCGGCGTCGTCTTGTCGCAGCCGCCCATCAGAACCGCGCCATCGATCGGATAGCTGCGCAGTACCTCCTCGGTCTCCATGGCCAGGAGATTTCGGTACATCATCGCCGTGGGCTTTTGGAACGGTTCGGCGAGTGACAGGACAGGGATCTCCAACGGAAAGCCGCCGGCGGACCACACGCCATTGCGGACTTGCTCGGCCCGCTCGCGGAAGTGCGTGTGGCAGCACGCGATACCACTCCACGTGTTGAGGATCGCGATCACCGGCCGCCCCTGGAAGTCCTCGGAGGAGTAGCCCATCTGCTTGATGCGCGACCGGTGACCGAATGCCCTCAGCGAGTCCGGGCCGAACCACCGGTGGCTGCGCAGCTGGTCGGGCGAACGCCTCATCATCGCCCTCCGGAGCTCAGGGGGCTCCGTGCAGGACCACGGTCTTCAGCTCGGTCATCCCCTCGACGGCGTACCGCGGCCCCTCCTTACCGATACCACTGCCCTTGAGCCCGCCGTATGGCATCAGATCGGCCCGCCATAGGGGCGTCCAGTTGACGTGAATGTTCCCGGAGTCGACGTCGCGCGCAAATCGAATCGCGTTCGAGAGATCTCTCGTGAAGATGCCCGCCGCGAGACCGAACCGCGTGGCGTTCGCCAACTCGATGGCGTGATCGACGTCGCTGGCGGTGCTGACGGCGACCGCTGGACCGAAGAGCTCGTCTTGACTGAGCGAGCTCCTCGGGTCCACGTTGGCGACGACGGCCGGCGTCAGCACGGAGCCGCTGCGCTCGCCGCCAGTGACAATCTCCGCGCCATTCGCAGAACCTTCGCGGAGCGCCGCTTCGACCCGGATCGCATCGCGCTCCGAGATCAGTGACCCCAGCGTCGTGTCGGGTTCGGATGGGTCGCCGACCTTGATCGCCTCCACTCTCGGCACCAGCGCATCGAGCAGATCGCCGACGACTCGCTTGTCGGCGACGACCCGCTGGACCGAGATGCACACCTGCCCCGCGTTGGTGTAGCCCCCGATGGCGATGGCGCCGGCGGCCAGCTCGATGTCGGCATCCGGAAGGACCACGACGGGGCAGCTCGCGCCGAGCTCGAGCGACAGCTTCTTCACCCCCGCGACGCGCGTGATCCGCTCGCCAGTCTCCGAGCTGCCGGTGAAGCTGATCTTGCGAACGCGGGGATCGGCGCAGAGCGCGTCGCCCAGTACCTCGCCCGCTCCCGTCAGGCACGAGATCGCTTCGGGATGCAACCCGGCCTCCAGAACGATCTCGCAGAGCAGAAGCGCGGTCAGGGGAGTCTGGCGCGCGGGCTTCAGGACGACCGCGTTGCCCGCCGCCAGTGCCGGGCCGATCTTGTGGACCACGAGCAGGGCCGGAAAGTTGAACGGAGTGATCGCCACGACGACCCCGCACGGCTGACGGACCGTGAAGCCGAGACGGCTCGTTCCGCCGTTCGGCGCCGCATCGAGCGGCAGGCTGTCGCCATAGATCTGCGATCCCTCGAACCCGGACAGGCGCAGAAGGTCGCCGACGCGTGACGCCTCCCCTCTGGCCTCGGCGATCGGCTTGCCCGTTTCACGTGAAACCGTCTGCGCCAGCTCATCGACGCGCGCATCGGCGATGTCGCCGGCGCGGCGGAGAATGGCCTCGCGCTCATACGCGGACAGCTGACGCTGATGTTGCGCGCCCCGTACGGCCGCAGCGATCGCGGAATCGACGTCACCGACTTCGGCCACCGGGACGGTCTCGATCACCTCTTGGTCGTAGGGGGACCGGAGTTCCTCCTGCTGCCGACCCGAAGTGCGTTCACCGGCGATGATCATTTGCATTGCATCAACCCGCCCATGGGTGGTGACTGCTCGGCACCATGCGCAGATAGTGACCGCTCGGCACCGTCCGCGGGTTGCGACTGCTCGGCACCGCCCGCGGGTTGCGACTGCTCGGCACCGCGCGCGGGTAGCGACCGCTCGGCACCGTCGCGAGCCGCCTTGCCCGGGTGGACCGGTTCAGCCGAACCACCTCTGGTTGACGAGGCCCTCCTCGTACGCGGCACGCTTGGCCACGATCGAGGGCTGGCCCGACACCTCCGCCGGCGCCACGTCCCACCACACGCCCGACGGCGGGAGGAACGTGTGGGGTTCGGTCGGCACGACAATTACCGTCGGCCCGTTCGCCTCGCGGGCGGCGGCGAGCGCGTCACGCAGCTCGTCCGGCGTCCTCACGGCGAATGCCTGAGCGCCCAGGCCAGCCGCGACCGCCGGGAGGTCAAGCTCCAGGTACTCGCCTTCGAGCGGACCTTCACCGATGTCCCCGACGCGACGACGCAACTCGTTGCCGAAGGGGTGGCCGGTGACGATCATCTGCAGACGGCGGATGACCTGAAAGCCGTGGTTGTCAGAAATGATGATCGTGACCTTGAGCCCCTCCTGGGCTGCGGTCGCGAGCTCGCTCGGCTGCATCAGGAAAGCTCCGTCGCCGACCAGCGCTAGCACTTCACCCTCGGGTTTGGCCAACCGGACGCCGAGCGTCGCCGGCAGCTCATACCCCATGCAGGAGTAGCCGAACTCGAGGTGACAGTGCCGCCCACCGGTGGCGTCCCACACCTTTTGGAGATCGCCGGGGGGTCCGCCGGACGCAGCGATGATCGTGTCGCCCGGACGGGCGAGCTCGTTGAGGATGCCGATCACGGCGCCCTGCGTCATCGTCCGGTCGCCAGATGCGCTGAGCGCGTCGGTCCTCATCGAAAGCCAGTCGTCCTTCGCCGCGCGCGCCCGCGCGATCCAGTCCATCCTCGGGTTCACTCCCGCGCGGCGCGCCGCATCGCGCAGCGCCTCCAGCGCCAGCTTGGCGTCGGCCTGGACGGCCAGCGCGCCCTGTTTGCGCGCGTCCTTGTCGACGACATTCACGGACGCGAAGCGCACGTCGGGGTTGCGGAAGACCGACTGCGACGCCGTGGCGAAGTCGGTCAGACGCGTGCCGATATGCAGCACTACATCCGCGTCCGCGGCCAGCGCGTTGGCCGCGGGGTTCCCCTCCAGTCCGATGCCGCCGACGCCCCACCACTCGGCGTCCGTCGACGGCTCCCTTGCCCCCGAACGTCTCGGTGACCGGGATCCCGAACTCGTCGGCCATCGCCGCGAGTTCTGGCTGTGCCTCCGAGTAGAGCACGCCGCCGCCGGCGATGATGAGCGGCCGCTCGGCCTCGGCCAAGAGGTCCGCCACGGCCGCGATCTCGCCCGGATCTGGAGCCGGGCGACGGATCAGCCAGTCCCGGTCCTCGAAGAAGGCCGCGGGGTAGTCATACGCCTCGGTCTGGATGTCCTGCGGCAGGGCGATCACGACTGCGCCGGTCTCGGAGGGACTCGTGAGCACGCGCATCGCCTCGGGCAGTGCGGTCAGCAGTTGCTCGGGCCGCGTGATCCGATCGAAGAACCGCGCCACCGGTCGGAAGCAGTCGTTGACGCTCACGTCGCCGGCGCTCGGGTGCTCGAGCTGCTGAAGGACGGGGCCCTGACGCCGAGTGGCGTAGGTGTCTCCCGGCAGCAGCAGCACGGGCAGCCGGTTGATCGTCGCGAGAGCGGCGCCGGTGACCATGTTCGTCGCGCCGGGTCCGATCGACGAGGTAACCGCGAGCGTCGCGTTGCGCAGGCTTGCCTTGGCAAAGGCGGCGGCGATGTGGACGAGGGATTGCTCGTTGCGGCCCTGAATGTACGGAAGGTCAGCCTGGTACTCGTCCAGGGCCTGACCCAGCCCGGCGACATTCCCGTGACCGAAGATGCCGAGCGTCGCCGGGACCAGCCGCTGCCGCCGACCGTCTCTGACGCTGTACTGACACGCCAGGTACCGAACGAGCGCCTGGGCGGTGGTCAGGCGCACCTTCGCCTGCGCAGCGGCTTCGTCGCCGCTCGAAGGTGCGGTTTGCAACACGTCAGCACTCATCGGCGGGGACCAAGCGGAAACGTTTGCACAGAGGCTGGCCCCCGTCAAGTTGGGTCTGACGAGGAGGGCGGCGCCGTTGATTGGCGGACGACCAGGCTTCCGCGCAGCAACTCCCAGTGCATCTGCGCATCGCTCCCCATGTGGTCGAACAGCAGCTCCGCCGCCCGTGCCCCCATCTCGTACTTCGGCGCGCGCACGGTCGTTAGGGCCGGCTCGAGCAGCCCTGCCAGCGCGATGTCGTCGAACCCGACCACCGACACCTGACCCGGAACATCGATCCCCAACGTCCGAGCCGCACGAACCACACCGGCCGCGACCAGATCGTTGAAGGCGATGATCGCCGTGAACTCACGATCGTTGCGGAACAGATCGAGTCCCGCTGCAGATCCTTGTTCGACGGTGTCGCCACCGTACGAGACCGAGGACAACGTCAGGCCCGTCTGCTCCAGGATCGTGCGGACGCCGGCAATCCGCAGAACCGTCGCGAGCGTGGATGGCCCGGCCAGGAAAGCAATGCGGCGATGCCCGAGCTCGAGCAGGTGCTGGGCCGCGATCTCCCCGGCGTTGACGTCGTCGAAGCCCACGTGGGACACCCGGGCGGCCAGGCGGTGACGTTCACCGGCCTCGAGGAGCGTTGCGATGGGGGCCGTGCGCGCTCCTGCCAGCTCGAGGGTTCCGACGGGCGGGTCCAGGCCAACGACGACCGTGGGCAACCCCATCGTTTGGGTCAGCCGGGGCTCGGCCACGCCTGCCGACGTCGTCACGATGATCCCATCGACACGGTTACCGAGGAGTACCTCGAGCGTCTGGCCGGCGCGTACGGGATCTCCGTACCCGCTCGCAATCAGGACCGCGAAACCATCCTCCGCTGCCCGCGGCTCGATTCCCGCCGCGACCTCGGCCCAGTAAGGGTCTCGGATCGTCGGAACCAGGAGTCCGATGGTCCTGGAGATCCCGGTAACGAGAGCCCTCGCGGCGTGGTCGGGCCGATAGCCGAGGCGGCTGGCCGCGTCCTCAACCCGCGCCCTGGTCTCGGGGAGAACGCGAGGGTGACCCTGCAAGGCACGCGTGACGGTTGCCGCGGACACCCCGCTCAGCTGCGCCACATCCTTGATCGTGACCGGGCGTCTCCTCCGTGACGTCCGGAGGCTGGGGCCCTGAGGCGCGTCAGGAGCCATGAGCGTTCGACCGCGTCAATTCTCGCTTAAGGTTTGGACGGGATCGCCACCTTGACACCGCGCGCGCTCGCGTGAAATCGTTTGTACATTCTCGAGCCAGAATATCCGCCAGACGCAGCCGAGTGGGAGCTCGCCACCGTGGCGCCGGCTGGGGGTCTTGTAGCCGAGCGGGACATCGCCACCGTGGCGCCGGCTGGGGCTGTAGCCGAGCGGGACATCGCCACCGTGGCGCTGGACGGGGGTCTTGTAGCCGAGCGGGACATCGCCACCGTGGCGCTGGACGGCGGTCTTTTAGCCGAGCGGGACATCGCCACCGTGGCGCTGGCTAGCCGCCTCGACGATCGGACGGCATCGGCCGCGTCACGACTCGCCCGCGCCGGCGACTTCGGGGTACTGGAGGGACTTGAGTCGGTCTTGAACAGCTCGCCCCGTCCCATCGCGTGACGCTCCTCGTCCACCCCGATGCCACGCCGGCCGATGACGGAACCATCCTGTGCGTGACTCCCTCGTCGGCGGGATGGGAGTACGTCGGGTTTGAGGTACTGAGCTTGGACGGCGACACGGTCGCCGAACGCAACACCGGCGAGCGCGAGGTGTGCGTGGTGGTTATCTCCGGCGCGGTCGACATCCACTCCGAGCACGCCACGTGGGACGCCATCGGCGACCGGCAGGATCCGTGGTCGGGTCCTCCGGACGCGGCCTACCTCCCGCCGCGCACCGCCTTCAGCGTCCGCGCTTCTGCGGGCACGGAGGCAGAGGTGGCCTTGTGCTGGGCACCGGCTCGGCGCGGCGCGTCGGCACGCGTGCTCCCGGCATCGGAGGTCGAGCCGGAGACGCGCGGCTACGGCGCTCTCGAGCGGACGATCTACCCGATCCTGATGGACGACGAGGAGGCCGAGTCGCTGCTGGTGGTTGAGGTCATCACCCCGGCGGGCCACTGGTCGAGCTACCCACCCCACAAGCACGACCGCCATGATCCGCCGGCGGAAACTGCCCTGGAGGAAACGTACTACCACCGCGTCTCGCCGGGGCGAGGTTTCGGATTCCAGCGCGTGTACAGCGACGATCGCAGCCTGGATGAGACGTTTACGTTCTCGGACCGCGACTGTGTCCTCGTGCCACGGGGCTACCACACCGTGTCCGCGCCGCCCGGTTACGACATCTACTACCTGAACGTGATGGCGGGGCCGATGCGGATGTGGGCCGTGCGGAACGACCCGGATCACGCATGGACCCTCGCACGCTAGGAACGCCGGTCGGGTGACGCACTTGCGCCGGCGTGGCGAAGCGAGATCAGCCTGCTGTCGTCGGCTTCAGCGAGCCCATGAACTCGACCGCCCGCCTGACACCGGCCTCTCCAGGAAAAAAGGGGTCCTCGTTCTCGATGCTCAGCTCGTCGTGGTAACCGACCTCCTCGAGAGCCTGGAGGAAGTCGATCCAGAACGCTGCCGGATTTCCGTCCCCGACGGTTCGGAAGACCCAGCTTCGGTCTGCGGGGTCGTCCCACGGTCGGGGATCGAGAACCCCGTTGACCGCCACCTGCTCGTCGAAGAGCTGGGTGTCCTTCAGGTGCACGTGAAACAGGGCGTCACCGAGCGCTTGAACGACACGGACGGCGTCCATTTGCTGCCAGAACAGGTGACTCGGGTCGAGGTTGACACCGATCTCGGGACCGATCGCGTCTCGGAGCCTCCGCAGCGTGGGGACGTTGTGGACGAGGTGGAGCGGGTGCAGCTCGAACGCGATGCGGTTGACGCCGTGGGCCCGAGCAAAGTCGGTGAGTCCCTGCCACACCTCCAGCGCCAGGTCCCATTGCCGCTCTCGGATCTCAAGCGTCTCTGGCGGCCATGGGAACCAGATCCAGTTGATCGTCCTGGCCTCGGGCGAGTCGCCCGGGCAACCGGACATGGTCACGATCTTTTCGACCTGGAGTTCGCTCGCCAGCCTGATCGAGTCCTGGATGAAGCGCGCCTCCTCCTCAGCGCGGAGCGGATGCATCGGCCATGCCGAGCAGTTGATCGCGGCGAGTCGGAGCCCACGCGACGTAATCGCCCCGGCAAAGGCGGCCCGCGCGTCGGCGCTCCCGAGGACCTCGTCCAGCCGTACGTGCGGGGCGCTCGACTGGCCTCCGGTCGCGATCTCGACCGAGTCGATCTCGAGGTCCACGGCAAGGTCCAGCGCTTGCTCGAGCGTCAGGTCGGGGACCGAATCGGTGAGGAGGCAGAGCTCCATGGCGCTGCTCTATATCACGTGGCGGAATCTTGGAGCAATCCGACGGTGAGGAACGGCGACCCATGACCCCGGGCCGTGACACCCACCACGACAGGGGCCGTGACCCGCACCACGACGGGGGCCGTGACCCGCACCACGACAAAGGCCGTGACCCGCACCACGACAGGGGCCGTGACCCCCGCCACGACATTCTGTTCGAGCCCGTCCAGATTGGGCCGAAGACGATGCGCAATCGCTTCTACCAGACTCCGCACGCGGACGGCCTGAACTCGCAGTTCCCCGGCGCGGAGGCGGGATTCCGTGGCATGAAAGCGGAGGGTGGCTGGGCCGTTGTCAACACGGGTATGACAAGCATCTCGCCCGAGTACGACCACTCCGGGCGGGAGGTCGTGTCGAGGATCTGGGACGACAACGACGTGCGCAATTGGGGCCTCCTCTGCGACCGACTGCACGAGCACGGCGCTCTCGCCGGAATCGAGCTGATGGCCAGCGGAGGGCATGTGACTGGCTACGAAACGCGGCTGCCGGCCGGCGCCGTCTCACAGATACCGGACGACTGGCTGTTCATGGGTTCGTCGTTTCAAATGGATCGAGACGACATCCGCCGTGTCCAACGTCACTACGTTGCGGCCGCTCGCCGCGCCAGACACGCCGGGTTCGACATCGTGAACGTGATGGGCGCGGAGCTCGTCGCGTTGCCCATGACGTTCCTGATGAGCCGTTACAACCAGCGGACGGATGAGTACGGCGGCAGCTTCGAGAACCGCGCGCGCTTCTGGCTGGAGACCCTCGAGCTCGTTCGCGCCGAGGTCGGCGACGACTGTGCCATCACCGCACGCTTGTGTATCGACACCCTTGACGACTGCGAGGAAGGCGTTCGCGTCGACCATGAGGGTGCCGGTTTCATCAAGATGGCCGACCACCTCGTCGACTTCTGGGATGTCGTCGTTGCCGGTGAGGGCAACACGTGGGGGAAGGATCTGGGCCCGTCCCGGTTCTATGGCGAGAACTTTCAGAGCGAATACGTGCGCCGCATTCGGCCTCACACCACGAAGCCGATTGTCGCCGTGGGTCGCTTCACGAGCCCGGACACCATGGTGCACGTCATTAGCAGCGGGCAGCAGGACATCATCGGGGCCGCCCGCTCCTCGATCTCAGACCCATTTCTGCCCCAGAAAATCGCCGAAGGGCGGATCGACGAGATCCGCGAATGCATCGGCTGCAACGTGTGCGTCTCCCGCATCAACACCTCGACGCGGATCATCTGCACGCAGAACGCGACCACGGGCGAGGAGTACAGGCGTGGCTGGCATCCGGAGCGCTTTGCGCCGATCGCCAACGACCTCTCGAGAGTTCTGGTCGTGGGCGCCGGGCCGGCGGGACTCGAGTGCGGGATCGTCCTGGCCCGCCGCGGCGTCGAGTATGTCCACGTCGTCGATGAGGCGAACCGGCCGGGCGGACACATGGAATGGGTTCCGCGTCTCCCCGGCCTCGCCGAGTGGGCGCGCATCGTCCATCACCGTCAGACGATGGCGGCCAAGCTCTCCAATCTCGCGATCGTTCCCAAGAAGCGGCTCACCACGGAGGACATCCTCGACTACGGCGCCGAGCTCGTGATCCTCACCACGGGATCCGTCTGGGCGCGAGACGGTCTGTCCTCCGTCACCCGGGCGCCGCTTCCGGGGGCAGACGCCGACGAGCCACACGTGCTGACGCCCGACCAGATCATGGTCGACGGGAAGGAGCCGGTCGGTGAGCGGATCTTGGTCTATGACGCCGAGGGCTACTTCATGGGCGTAAGCCTGGCTGAGAGGTACGCGCGGGAAGGGAGGCGGGTGGTCTATGTCACGCCCCGCAACGCCATCGGCGCGTACATGCACCACACCGGCGAGGACCAGCTCATGATCCCGCTCTTGTCCGACCTGGGCGTCGAGCTCTTCACCGAGCACGCCGTGACAGCCGTTACTCCGGGGGCCGTTTCGGGTCAGCCACGCATACATGGCGGTTCGGCGCTGGAGTGGAACGCGGATTCCATCGTCCTCGTCACCCAGCGGAACCCGCGTACCGAGATCTACCGCGAACTGAAGGCTCGCTCGGACGAGTGGTCAGACGCGGGTATCCGGGCCGTGTATCGAGCCGGCGACTGCGTCAGCCCCCGCCAGCAGGTCGCCGATGCGATCTTCGACGCCCATCGCCTGGCCCGTGAGATCGACTCGCCTGATCCGTCGGTGCCACTGCCGTGGATCCGCGAAGAGCGATTCATCGGGACTTCGGACGCCGACTACGACTCGATGCGTCCTCACTCAGTCCTCCCGACGCCGGCGCCTTCCTAGAGCACGCCGCTGCGGCGCCCTGCCGCTCTCAGCTACGGCTGCCCGCCCGCCGCCGCTCCGACCTCTTCGCGACTTGGGTTCTCGATCGGCCGTCGATCCATGTGCGCTTGGGCGATCGCGCGGCACAGCATCACGTCGTGTAGGCCGTCCTCCCCGGTCGTGAGCGGGGCGCGATCGTCGGTGATGGATTGATAGAGCTCGATCAGCTCCCGCTTGAACGCTTCCTCGTACGAGACGACCTCGACCCGTGACCACGAATGCGCACTTCCCGGCTCGCCTCCTTCGACGGTCAGTTCGCTCGGCATGTTCCGTAGATAGGGCGAGGGCAGCGTGAGCGTCAGGCGCTCGTCCGGGGCGAGAAACATGAACTCCTGGCGGTAGCGAGCGATGCCACTCAGCAGATCGACCCATGACAGGTGACACTCCACTTCGCCAAACGTCATATGCACGGCGACGACGCGCGGGGAGAGATCGGCGAACGCCACGCGGTCGGGCTCACCCAGCGCCCCACGCAGCGCGTTGAACTCGTGCACGAGATTGTCCAGGAGCATCCATCGATAGCAGTAGCGAGTGTTGTCGTCGGCTCCCGGCAGCGCGGCGTCGAGCCTTCTGGCGTCATCCTCCCGAAGGGCCTCGAGCACCGAGGCGGGCACGCCGCTCGGTGGCGTGAGTGGATAGTGCTGCACGTAGGGCTCGAACGGGGACTCGAGCGTCGTGACCCGCACCATCCGGAGGTCGTCGACATCGGGCAGAAGCTCGAGCAGGCGCTGGTAGGCAGGGTCGTAGCGCTTCATCGTTCCGACCATCAGGCGCACGCCCGCGCGGCCGGCAGCGTCGATCATGGCCCGGCCCTCGGCCGGGCCGAGACACATCGGCTTTTCCACGAAGACATTCGCACCCGACTCCGCGACGGCGATTGCGACCGGGGCGTGGCTGCCGGACGTCAACACGAGCACGACGTCGAGGTCCATCTCCACGACGTCCTCCCACCGGCTCACGGCGCGGCCGGCACCGAACCGGCGCATGCACGCCTCGGCAACGTCCGTCGAGAGATCGCATACCACCGACAACTCGTATTTGTCGTCGAGTTCCCTCAGATGGGGCAGATGCATCACCTGGGCGATCACGCCGCATCCGACGACACCGACTCTCAGGCGCTGCGCCATGGCCTACCCCCTCCCCCTTCGCTCGTTCGACGTGTGGTCATCGCGGCGCGTGCCGCCTCATGCGTGCCCGGGCGTAGCCGGCGCAGCAGTGGTCAGCCTCTGAGCCCGCTTGGTGCTGACGAAGCGCCCCGCCCTACGCAGGAGTCTGGGAATGACCAACCCAAGACCCGTTATCCCCAACGAGATGACGATCAGCAGCGTCGCGACGGCGTTGATGGCGGGAGTGATGCCGAACTTGATCTGCGTATAGATGTAGATTGGCAGCGTTATCTCGGGGCCGATGATGAAGAACGTGATCACGAATTCATCGAGCGACAGCGTGAACGCAAACAGCGCGCCCGCGAATACCGCCGGACCGATCAACGGCAGGATCACGTGGCGGAATCGCTGGATCGCATTTGCGCCGAGGTCACTTGCTGCGAGCTCCAGAGACCGATCAAAGCCCTCCAGGCGGGAGGCAACGATCAGCAGAACGAACGGCGTCGTGTATACGGCCTGTCCAATGACGACCGTCTCGGTCGAGAGCTGAATCCCCAACTCTTGGCGCAGGAACGTGAGCAGGCTCACCCCAATCAGCACGCCCGGGATCATGATCGGCAGCGTGAACGCGATCCGGAATGTCGTACGGAAGCGTCGGACGCTCCGGACGAGTGGGAACGCGGCCGCCGTCCCAACCACCGTGGCAACGAGCGTAACCTCAAGCGCCACCCGCAGTGACGTCTTGATCGCAGATTGCAGGTCCGGACTACTGGCGATGCTCTTAAACCAATGCAGCGTCCAGCCGGTGATCGGAAACGATCCGTACCGATTCTTGTTGAAGCTCAGCAGTATGAGTAGAACGATCGGACTGAACAGGAAGAAGTAGATCACGCACGCCCATCCGGCGAGGGCGCGCCGTGCCCATGGCCCGCGCCTTGAAGCAATCTCTACCGCTGCCGCCTCACCCGCCATACATCTCGCCACTTACCTCGAGGGACTTGCGGAAGATGATCAGCAGGATGATGACCACGGCCGCGATCAGAATCGCGATTGCCGCGCCCTCGGCGTACTGCGCCTCCTGGAAGAAGTTATCGACGAGGTTGCCGATCATGACGCCTCGTGTGCCTCCCACGAGCTCGGGCGTGAGATATTCGCCCAGGATCGGGATGAACACGAAGATCACAGCCGTGGTGAGCCCCGGCTTGATCTGGGGCAGCATCACTCGTCGGACCGCTTGGAGATGCGTCGCCCCCAGATCCATCGCGGCATGCAGCTGCCTCCAGTCGAACCTGTCCAGCGCGGCGAACAGCGTCAGCGCCGCGAACGGAAAATAGAGGTACGTGAGCACGAAGATGACGGCCGGACGGTCGTACAACAGCCACGACGGAGTACTGAGCCCGAATACGCCGAGGAGGCGTGAGATCGCGCCCTCGTTACCCAATATGATCGTCCAGGCGGTGACGCGAAGGAGGTAACTCACCCAGAAGGGGAGGATCACCAGAAACAGAAGCGGTCGCTGCCACTGGCGGCTGACGTATCTCGCCAGCCAGTAGGAGAACGGGAATGCGATGGCGAGGGTCAGCGCCGTCGCTGCGGCCGTCATCCATAGGGTGACCACGAACGTATTGACATAGACCGCCGTTCCGAACACCGACTTGTAGTTCGCGAACGTCCACACGTGCTCGACCTGATAGCCATTCTGCGTCCAGAAGCTGTACGCGACGACCAGCCCCATCGGCACCAGAAAGAACACGCCGAAGAGCACCGCCGCCGGCGCGAAGCCCAGGTATCGCGACAGCGACCGAACGGCCCGGCGAGGACTGAATCCTCGGCGTGGGGCCGCCGCGACGGCCGTCGGCGAACTGCTCGAGATCGGTGTCGTCGAGGAGCTCACAGAACGGCCGTCGATTGTGCAGCGGCAAAACGCATCAGAGACCTCAGCCCCAATGGCAACACGCTCGCCTAGGCGCCGAACACCGAGTTGAACGCCTGGATATACGCGTTGGGGTTCTTCGACGGGCCCTTGAGGTGCGCCTCGAGGGCCGCCTCCGGCTTGTTGTATAGGAGCGCGTTTGCGAGCTCACCTTGGCCTTGATTGACGAGCATCTTGTAGGCCTTCTCGTTGAACCACGCCTCCTTGAACTCCTTGAAGAGCGGCGGGATCCATTCGGCTTGACCCCAGGCGTTGATGAACTGTTCGAAGCGATCGGCATTCTTCGTCTTCATCTTCTGCTCGGCGTCCAGCCATCCGATGACGCCTTCCTTCGGTGTGGCGGCCAGGATCGTCGGTCCTCCGGCCTCTTTCACCCGGAAGTCAGTGCCGAGGTTCTCGGAGGTGAACCACGCGGATTCGTTCGTGAGCGCCTGAACCACGCCGGTGTTCTGGGACACGAGGGTCAGGAAGGCCGGCTTGGCCTGCTTGAGAAAGTCGACGGCGCGACTGAGCTCGGCCGAGTTCATGTTGTAAGGATCCTTTGACCCGGTGGCCAAGCCAGCCTCGGCGACGATGTCGGTCGGCTGGTTCTCACGCACAAACTTCCCGTGGTACTTCGGATCGAGCAGCACCTCCCAGGAGGTCGGCGCCGGCGAGACGAATTTCGGGTTGTAATAGATGCGTAGCGCCGACCACGCACGCGGATACGCCAGGTATCCAGCGCTGTTGTTCCAGATCTGGAACTCGCGTGCGACCGAGTAGAGCTGCTTGGACACGGCAAAGGAATCGATGTCAAACGGGTACGTGAGGCCCTGCTGGAAGTAGTACGGCACCCACAGCGCATCCGCGGACACGATGTCGAACTGACCACTCTGCTGAGCCTTGATGAACATGCTCGCGTCGTCTGATCCAAGCGTGACGTTGACGCTGATGCCCGTTTCCTTCTTGATTGCGGGCAGCTGGGTCGCAGGGTTGTAGTGGTCGTTCCAGGTGAGCATGTTCAGAGTCACCGGAGCCTTGGTATTCGCAGCTGCGGTGCTACTACCGCTGGAACTGGAGCTGCTGCTACTCCCACACCCCGCCAGGCCTAGTGCTCCGAGCCCGAGCGCTCCGTACCTAATGGCGTCGCGCCGGGTGAGTAAGTCGTTAGTCATATCTACTCCCTCCGCATGGATTGATGCTATGCGTCGTGAAATAACACCGCGGCTTCGGCCTCCCAGCGGAGCTGCACTACCTCGTTGATTCGTATCTGATCATGTGATTCGGTGGGCATGTCGACGCTGATTAGATCGTCGGCTGCCTCAGAGTCGATGATGGCGCGCGTGAAGCTCCCGAGAAACGTCACGTCGACCACCTTGCCCACAAGGCCTGGATGGTTCGGGGAAACCGGTCCTAGACGGATCGATTCCGGACGCACCATCAGCGTCGCGCTGC
The DNA here is from genome assembly GCA_963812225.1 of uncultured Solirubrobacterales bacterium. Lineage (GTDB taxonomy): Bacteria > Actinomycetota > Thermoleophilia > Solirubrobacterales > Solirubrobacteraceae > Palsa-465. Next base: position 50,457 of record CAWEUN010000022.1, on the reverse strand, counting down.
CCGACCCCCGCCTGCTCGGCGACGGCAGCGAGCTCCTGCCCCGCGACGTCACGACGGTGCCGTCGTGCCACTCGACATCGATGAAGTTCGACTCGCCGATGAAGTCGGCGACGAAGCGCGACGCCGGCTGCGCGTATATCTCGTTGGCTGACCCAATCTGCTCAACGCGCCCCTCGTTCATGATCGCGATGCGATCGGCCATCGCCATCGCTTCTCCCTGGTCGTGGGTGACGAAGACGAACGTCGTCCCGATCTCGCGTTGAATTTGCGAGAGCTCGACCTGGAGGCGCTTGCGCAGCTTGAGATCCAGGGAACCCAACGGCTCGTCCAGGAGCAGTACGGCCGGGCGGTTGATCAGGGCGCGCGCGACCGCGACGCGCTGTTGCTGGCCCCCGGACAGCTGAGCTGGATACCGGTCGACGAATGACTCGAGTGCCACCAACTGAAGCGCCTCGAGTACGCGTTTATCGGTCTCGCGCCGTGGCACCCTGGCCATACGCAGGCCGAAGCCGACGTTGTCCCTGACGTTCAGATGCGGGAACAGTGCGTAGGACTGAAAGACGGTGTTGACCTTTCGCTTGTGGGGCGGGGTCGTATTGACGAGCTCGCCGCGGATACGGATCTCGCCGCTTGACGCCACCGCGAATCCGCCGATCAGGTTGAGCGTCGTTGTCTTGCCGCATCCCGACGGCCCGAGAAGGCAGAAGAACTCTCCCTCGTGGATGTCCAGGTCGAGTGACTGAACCGCCGTGTAAGCGCCATATTTCTTGGACACGCCGCGAAACGCGATCGCCGGTGGCGCGGTCGTCTCTTGCTGATCGCTTGGCGTCGTCTGGGCGGTCACCAACGTGACATTCCTCCGATCATGAGGTCGGCGTTTGATTCCTCATCTCCTACGGCCGCGCGACCTCGTACCTCGCGACTGATCTGCTCCCGTGCCTCCCGCAGCCCGTTCAGCGCCATGCCGCGTGCCTCGTGAAACCGTGCCTCGTTCATCGACACGCTGATTGCGACGGCACGTCCCTCCGTCTCCCCGAGTGACGCCGTGACGGCCATGCAGCACCGACCGGCGACGGCCTCGCCGTGCTCCTCGGCGTGTCCGAGCTTGCGCACGCGCGCCAGTTGCGAGACGAGAGCGTCCAGTCCCGTGATCGTTTTGTCGGTAATCGCAGTCAGTCGGCCTTGCTCCTCGAGCTGGGGCGCGAAGATCTGACGCACGTGATCGTCGGTCTCGAGCGCAAGCAGGGCCTTGCCCAACGCGACCCCATTGGCCGGCAGGAGCTTTCCCACGGCCGAGAGAGCGAACACCGATCGCCGACCTTCCTCGCGTATGAGGTACAGGACCTGGTCGCCTTGGAGGACCCCCAGGTTGACCGTCTCCTCCGTCAGCGTCGCCAGCCACCGGCAGACCTGGCGCACCGATGACAGCAGCGGCATCTGCGCTGCAAACGCGCCGCCGAGCTCGATCGTTGCTCGTCCCAACGCGTAGTGGCCGTTGTCGAGCTTCGTTACATAATGGCGCGGCTCGAGCTCCGCCAGAACGCGGTAGACGAGCGATTTCGTATGTCCGGTCTGCTCCGACAGGTCGCCGGCGGAGAGCGCCGCGCTCCTCCGCGCGAGGGCGAGCAAAACGTCCGCGGCGCACCCGGCGGCTGGAGCCGAGTACTTGGTCCTACCGTTCGCTGAGGCGACGCTCATCGGTTCGCGACCACCTCAGCCCGGGCTCCGGTGGGGAACGCCGCTTCGCGTGCCGCGGCCGCCAGCAGCGCGGAGTCCGATGCGATTGCAAGGTATGTGAACCCCGCCTCGACGCACTCGAGCGCGATATCGCGGTCGGGTGCGAGGATTCCCGCCGAGATCCCGGCGGACTGCGCCGCGCGCACCACCGTCGCCAGCGCGGCGCGGAACTCGGGTGCTTCGAACCTTCCCGGCACGCCCAGCGCGTGCGACAGGTCGGCTGGACCGACAAAGAGGACGTCCACGCCCGGAACGTCCGCAATCGCCTGCACCTCAGCTAGCGCGCCGACGGTCTCAATCTGGACGATGCCGACGATCTTGTCGTTCGCCGTCTCCACCGAGTCGGGTCGCATGCCGAAAGCGCACGCACGGTTGTACGTGGCCACACCCCGATCACCCTCTGGCGGATAGCGCAGATGGCGGACCGCGGTCGCGACCTCTTCCGCGCTATCGAGGCGAGGGAACATCACGCCGGCGGCACCCAAATCGAGAACTCGCCCCGAGCGGATCCTTTCCGCACTCTCAACACGAACAACGACGGGGACCTGATGGATACCCGCCGCCAGGATCTGCCCTACCAGCTCATCTTCGCCCCCGGCCCCATGTTCAAGGTCGACTAGAAGCCAATCGAAGCCCGCGAGAGCGCATGTTTCGGCGGCCAGTACCGATCCGAGGTTGACGAACGTCCCGAAGGTGGGTTCGCCTGACCGTACGCGGGCGCGAAAGGATGAGTTCACGGGGGCCCCTGACGGCAGGCCAAGGGCAACAGAGCTATCGCCCGCACGAACGCTTGCTTGTATCCGCGACCCCTTCCCCGATCGCGCAACTCATATATGAAATCGCGATTCATGGACCCCGTTGCGAGCGGTCTTATACCTCTTGCGCGGGTGCGTGTCAACCGTTGTCCGGGTGCGTGAAATCGTTTACACTCGCTAGTTGGTGGAAACGGCGAGCATCTCCGGCTCGGGGTCGGCTGCGGAGTCGTCTGCAGGCTCGTGTGCAACGACGCACGGCAAGCTTGCCCTCCTGGGAGGTACGCCGATCGGTGTCCCCGACAAGCCGCATTACCCGCGGTTCACCGAGCATGCTCGCCGCGACATCGACGACGTCCTGCGCGAAGGCGACATGGTCGGCCTCGGCCGGGCCCATCCCTGGATCGACGCAGCCGAGCGCGCCATTTCGGAATGGCACGGCGTCGACCACTGCTTGACGACATCCTCAGGCCATGCGTCGCTGCACGCTTGCCTGATGGGTCTGCAGATCACGGGCGGTGCGGAGGTCATCACGACTCCCTACAGCTGGGGCGCCTCGACGTCGCCGATTCTCCACAACAACGCGATCCCCGTCTTCGCCGACGTGGACCCCGACCGTGGCCTGCTCGACCCCGACTTGGTCCGCGACGCGATCGGGCCTCGAACCGAGGCGATCCTCGTAACCCACATCTACGGCCAGCCGGCAAATATGACGGCGCTGCGCGAGGTCGCGTCCGATCATGGTCTGGCGCTGATAGAGGATGGGAGCCAGGCGCACGGCGCCAGACATCGCGGTCAGCGCGTCGGAGGGTTCGGGGACGCCGCCGGCTTTTCGTGCATGGGCGGCAAGCTTCTCGCCACCAGCGAGGCGGGTTATCTCGTCACCGACCGCGACGACGCTTACTGGAACGCCGTGATCAGCTGCCAGCACGCGGGCGGGACCGAGCATGCGGGTCGAGCGGACGAGGACGGGTTCCCCTCCGACCTGCGGCCCTACACAGACTCGCTGCATTACACGTACCGCCTCAGCGTCCTCAACGCGATTCTCTTGGTCCACCAGCTCGCCAAGCTCGACGAGGAGAACGCGAACCGGATCCAGAACCGCGCCTGGTTCGCTGAGGCGATCCAGGGGATCGACAGCGTCAGCGTCCCGAAGTACACGGACGGAGAGCCCGTCTACCACATCGTTACGCTGAACTTCGTAGCCGAGCACGCCGGCGTCTCCAAGCAGACATACCTGGCGGCGCTACAGGCAGAGGGTGTATCTGCCTTCAGTTACATCGACGTTCCGCTGCATCGGCTCGAGCGCCTGCAACGGGGCACACAGGCCCCGCGGACTATGTGGGCCGAACGCCTCGCGCACTCGGGGGTGGACTATGCGGCGGTCGAGCTCCCCGGTTGCGAGGCCAAGGTCGACCGCTCGTTTGAAATGAGCTGGAACTGGATCGACGAGGATCGTGAAGCGATGAATCGCCTTGCCGCGGCGTTCACCAAGGTTGAAGAGCAGCTCGACGCGCTTCGCAGCTACGAGCGGTCGATGCGGTGACGATGTCGGACGGCGGGCGCGTTCGAGTCGCGGTGGCCGGCTTGGGCGGGATCGGACTCATGCACGCGCAGAACGTCGCGCGCGACGACGGAGCCGAACTCGTAGCGGTCGCGAGCGGGACACCCGAGCGAGCGGCCGAGGTGGCCGCCGGCCTGGGCAAGGCCGTGAAAGCGCTATCCCACGAGGCTTTGGCGGCATCGGACGGTGTCGACGCAGTCGTGCTCTGTTGCCGGGCACGCGAGCACGTGAAGTACGCGATGCCGCTGCTCGAGGCGGGCAAGCACGTGCTCCTCGAGAAGCCTGGCGCGACAACGCTGGCCGATCACGATCGCCTTCGCGCGGCGGCCGACGCCGTCCCGGACACCCTGCTTCAGATTGCGTACATGCGCCGCTTTGATCCGCACTTCTCGGAGGCCAGGCGACTCGTTGGGGCAGGCGCGATCGGCCAGCCATTGGTGGTACGCATGACGAGCCGCGATGAGGAGTTTCCGGCCGGGGAGGATCCAGCCGATACCGGCGGGTTTCTGCTCGACATGGCCATCCACGACTACGACACCGCACGCTGGATCCTCGACCAGCGTCCGGTGCGCGCTTCGGCCGAGCGGCAGGCGCTCGTCCATCCACAGCTACTCGAGGCCGGCGATCTCGACAACGCGATCGTCACCGTGAGTTATGACGGTGGCGGGCTCGCGACCTCGCATATCTCTCGCACGTGCGCATTCGGGCACGACATACGCGCTGAGATCATGGGTAGTGAGGGGTCGATCTTCGTGGGCAACGGCGCGGATGGCGCCGGCGTGACGATCCTCGACGCGAGCAGCGGGAATCGGTTCCCGCGCGACTACCAAGCGCGATTCCGAGATGCGTTCCGCGCGGAGATCGCCCACTTCGTCGCCGCTTGCGCCGCAGTGCTGGGCGGGGCGAACGTTGACGCCGCTCTGGCGATTGCCGGCGGCGATGCTGCCACCCTGGACGACGATCGTTTGGCGGTGGAGACCGGCGTCGCGGCACGCGCAAGCGCCGTGCAAGACCGGCCGTTGACCGTCGGAGAAGACTGGCCGTGGCCCGCGCATCCGGTCGGTAATACGCAGGGGCAACCGGCCGTCGCGAGTGATCGGCCCGTCCTGCGATGACGGGCAGCGTGACGGCCGCCGTGATGAAGCGGCCGGGCGTCATCGCGCTGGAGCAATTCCCCCTTCCTGAGCCCGAGCACGGCGCGGTCGTCCTCGAGATGTCGATGTCCGGCATCTGCGGAACGGACAAGCACACTTTCCGTGGCGAGACCTTGCAGTACGCGGGGACCCCGCACGAGCGACAGATCGAGTATCCGCTGATTTGCGGCCACGAGAACGTGGGGCGCATCGCGGCGACCGGCGGCGAGGTGCTGGACAGCGAGGGCCGAGGACTCCGCGTCGGCGACCGCGTGGTTCCGGCCGCGAACGTGAGCTGCGGACAGTGCTGGTACTGCCAGAAGGGCCTCCCGTATTACATGTGCGAACGAATGGAGGACTACGGCAACAGCCTGAACTGTGCCCGCCCACCCCATCTGTTCGGTGGCTGGAGCGAGTACATGTACCTCCTCCCCGGGACCAAGCTCTTTCGTGTGCCGGACGATCTCCCGGATCACGTCGCCGTGCTCACCGAGCCGATGGCCGTCACACATGGCTTCGACCGCGCCCGCCGTCTGAATGACACGTTGGCCGAGTCGGTCGTCGTCTACGGCGTCGGGCCGCTCGGCATGTGTCACGTGATCAAAGCGCGGCTCATGGGAGCCGGAAGGCTGATCGCCATCGACCGGTTCCCAACCCGGCTCCAGCACGCCGGCGAGTTCGGTGCCGACGTCCTCCTCGACGCGAGCGAGCTTGAACCCGATGAGCTGCTCGCGCGGGTGCAGGAGCAAACCGGCGGTCGCGGCGCCGACATCGTCCTTGACTGCAGCGGCGTTCCCGAGACGTTCGTGACCAGCTTGCGCATGGCGCGTGTGGGCGGAACCGTGGTCGAGGCCGGCGCCTTCGTCGACATGGGTCCGGTGGAGGTCAACCCGAACGCCGATATCTGCAGCAGGAACGTTGCCGTGCTGGGGATCGGCGGAGAAACGGCCGAGTCCTACGTGCCGGCGATGCAGCTCCTGGCCCGAAACCTCGATCGCCTGCCGTTAACGACGTTTGTCTCGCATCGCCTCCCGCTCGAGGAGGCAAAACGCGGAGTCGAGCTCGCGCAGCGGGACGAGGCCATGAAGGTCGTGCTCTCGCCCGCGATGGCGTGAGCTCGCTCACCGGTTAGCGCACAGACGTGTTCGTTGGTCAGCTCATACGACGGAATGCCGACCTGGCCACTGCGGCGGTCGAGCTGCACCAGGCCGGCGAGCTTCCCCCATCGACCTACGTGATCGACCTGGACGCCTTATACGAGAACGCCGTGGCGCTGTGCGAGGAGGCGAGGCGGCTGGGTCTGACGGTGCTCGCGATGACGAAGCAGTTCGGCCGGAACCCCGTGGCAATCCGGACTCTGGAGCGCGCCGGGGTGGAGAGCTTCGTCGCGGTCGACGTGGCAGACGCGCAGACGATCAACCGAGCCGGAGGGCATCTCGGTCACGTCGGCCACCTCGTCCAAATCCCGAAGCACGCCGCGGCAGAGGTTGCCGCGATGCGTCCGGACTACTGGACGGTCGTCGACGAGATCAAGGCGGTGCAGGCGGGCCGAGCCGCGCGGTCGCTCGGTCGAACGCAGGCGATCCTCGCCCGCGTGTTCGGTCCCGGGGATCTCATCTTCGCGTCTCATGCCGGTGGTTTCGACGCCGAGGACATGGCGGCGACGGCCCGCCGCCTGTCAACGATCGAAGGCTGTCGGTTGGCCGGAGTGACGACGTACCCCGCGCTGTCATTCAACGGCGAGACGAATGCGGTCGAGCCGACGCCGAACCTCGCCACGATGCGCCGCGTCGTGACCGAGCTCGAGAGTCAGGGTTACGGGCCGCTCGAGGTGAACGCGCCCGGAGCGACGTCGACCTCTGTCCTCCAACTGCTGGCCGACGCCGGTGCCGCAGGTCGAGCCAGGCCACGGCTTCACCGGGACAACGCCGCTCCACATGGTGGCCGACCTCGTCGAGCGGCCCGCGATGGTCTACCTCAGCGAGATCTCCCACCTCGCGGCCGACCATGCCCTTTGCTTCGGCGGCGGCCTCTACGCCGAGTTCGGCTACCGCTACGCCGAACTCGGCTACGACGGAAACGACACGACCCCGTCGTCCCTCGAGGCACTCGTCGGCTCCGACGCGGCCCAGGCGCTCGAGCAGCGAGCGACCGTCGACCTCACCGATTACCACACGATCGACTTCTACGGCCGGCTAACCCCCGAGAGCGGCGTCGTCGTGCGGCCCGGGGATAGCGTCGTTTGCTGCTTCAGAGGTCAGGTCTTCTACACGCGAGCCCTCGTGGCGCCGGTGAGCGGAATCTCCGGCGGGGGCCCGCGTGTCGAGGGCCTGTACGACTCGGCAGGCCATCTCGTGTGACGGTAGGCCGGCTCGGCCAACGGACCGTACGCCGGCTCTGCCAACCGACACCCGAAGGGGCACGCGAGTTATAGATTGCCGTCCGTACCACCCGGAAAGCGGTGGGCTAAACCAAAGGGAGGTTCGGGAATGAAGCGCGTCGTATCAACCGTCGCCGTGCTAGGGGCGCTCGCGGCGGTGCTGGTGGCGGCCAGTTCAGCGGCCGCACAGTCGATCAAGTGGGGGCAGTGCTCGGAGTCCGATCTCCAGGCGGCCGGCGCCCAGTGCGGCTACCTCAAGGTGCCGCTGAACTACAGCGACCCGACGGGACGCAGATCAAGCTCGCGGTCTCGCGCATCCTGCACACCTCGAGCGCGAAGCATTACCAGGGCGCCATCATCACCAACCCGGGCGGTCCCGGCGGGTCGGGGCTCGACCTCAACACGTTCCTGATCCCGACCCTGCAGCAGGAGGGCTTCAACGCCGCGGCCGACGACTACGACTGGATTGGCTTCGATCCCCGGGGCGTCGGCTCGAGTATCCCGACGATCAGCTGTGACCCGAACTACCTCGGTCCCGACCGTCCGAACTACGTGCCGTGGACGCCGTCTCTGCTCGGCACCTGGGAGACGCGCTCGGAGGGATACGCCTCCGACTGCGCCAGCAAGAACTCGAACAAACTGCTGCACAACATGACCACGGCCGACAACGCCAGGGACATCAATTCGATCCGCAAGGCGCTGGGCGTCAGCCAGATCACCTACTACGGCTTCTCCTGGGGGACCGATCTCGGCCAGACGTACGCCACGCTGTTCCCGAAGACGCTGCGGCGGCTGATCCTCGACAGCAACGTCAACATGACGCGGCCAGGTTTCGACACGTCCAACCTCGACCAGGACCCACCGTTCAACGCCAACATAGACAAGTGGTTCGCGTGGCTGGCGAAGTACAACGACGTCTACCACCTCGGGTCCACGCAGAGCGCGGTTGAAACGCTCTTCTACAACACCGAGGCGTCGCTCGAGAACAACCCGGCTGGTGGCGTCGTCGGGCCCGATGAGTGGGTCGACACCTTCCTGGAGCCCGGCTACTACGAGGAGACCTGGGTCGAGTGGGGACAGGTGTTCTCGGACTACATCAACGACAACAACACCCAGGAGCTCGTAGACACATACGACGCTGTGGACGGCCCGGGCAACGACAACGAGCTGGCCGTCTACCTGTCGGTCGAGTGCACGGACTCGGCTTGGCCGACGAACTGGAACAAGTGGGTTTCCAGCTCGTGGGCGACATTCGAGATAGCCCCATTCGAGACGTGGGGCAACACGTGGTTCAACGGCCCGTGCCAGTCGTGGCCAGTGCCGGGCGGACCCCAGTTCAAGGTCCACGGCGGCAGCCGAGTCAGCAGCGCGCTGCTGATCGACGAGACCGATGATGCGGCGACGCCGTTCGAGGGCAGCCTCGTCGCGCGCCGGCTGTTCCCGCACTCGGTGCTCCTGGCCGAGCCAGGTGGAACGAGCCACGCCGACTCGCTCTTCGGTGACCTGTGCGTCGACGGGACAATCGCTCGCTACCTGGAGAACGGTTCCCTGCCGACCCGAAAGCCGTCCGAGCCGTGGGACAAGACGTGCAAGCCGATCCCGGTTCCCGTCCCGCCGCCCTCGTCGGGCACGGCCAACGCCGCACGGTCGGCCGCGGCCACCGTGCTCGCCCGGCAGGGCAAGCGGGTCTCGGCGAGGCAGTTGCCGGCAATTCCCGCGTCGTAAATCGCGGCGGTCGCTGCTCCGGTTCCGGACGCAGGTCCGGGACCGGAGCCGCCCGCCGGCGGTAGGGCGCTAGCCCGCCGCCCCGCCGGCGCCGCCGGCCTGAGGCGCCTCCGGCTCCGCTCCGGCCAGCGCGTCCCCGGCCGGCGCGTCCGGGGCCGGCGCGTCCCCGGCCGGGAGCGCGGATTGCTGGCCAGACGCCAGCTCGGCCTTGAGCTTCGCGAACTCATCATCGACGGCGCTCTTGGCGCCGAGCTGATCGAGCTGGCGGTCGACGTCGTCCTGCTGTGGACCCAGCGCGGTCAGGTCCTCGAACGTCCCGGCCTGCTGTAGCTCGTCGACCGCCGCAGCTCTTGCCTGCATATCGTCGGTCTTGTCTATGGCGCGCTGCATCGCGGCGCCGACGTCGGCCATCGAGTCGCCCACGCCGGTGGCCGCCTCGGAGATCTGGACCTGCGCCTCGGCCGCCGAGTACTGCGCCTTGATCACTTCTTTCTTGGATCGGAACTGCTCGATCTTGGTCTGGAGCTGCTGTTCGGCCGCGGTGAGCTTCTCTTGCTGGGACTCGAGCTCTGAGACCTGCTGATCGAGCGAGCCCACCTCTCCGACGATCAGCTGCTTGCGCTCGAGCGCCGCGCGGGCGAGATCCTCACGGCCGGCAGACATCGCCTGGCGCGCCTGGCCATCGAGCTTGTCCGCCTGCTGGTGGAGGTCCTGCTCCTGGAGCTGAAGCCGCTTCTTCGCCGTGACCACATCGGCGATCCCCTTCTTGACGTTCTGCAGATCCTCGAGCTGACGCTCGTAGGCGTAATCGAGCGTCTCGGCGGGATCCTCGGCGTGATCGAGCATGTGCGAGATCTTCGCCTTGGTGAGTGTCGAGATGCGACCGGCCAGTCCAGGCATCCAGTCCTCCTGTTAAGTGTTGAGGGCGCTGAGCGGCGTCACTGAGTGTTTTGCAGCTGTGCCTCGAGTCGGCTCAGGGCTTCGATCCGCTTCTCGAGCGGCGGATGGCTTGAGAAAAGGCCGCTCAGCGATCCCTTGCGACGCGCGGGGACGATGAAGAACGCGCTCATCTCGCTCGCGACGCGAAGGTCGCGATCGGGGATCCGCGCCATCGTGCCGCCGATCTTCATCAACGCCGATGACAGCGCACTCGGCCTGCCGGTGAGCACCGCAGCCCCCCGGTCGGCGGCGTACTCGCGGTAGCGCGAGAGCGCGCGCAGGAGCATGAAGGACACCGCGTACACCGCAATCGAGACCAACAGCACGATCGCAAACGCGTTCTGTTGGTTGCGGCCGCGTCCCCCACCGAAGAGGAATCCGAACCGCGCCATGATCGCGGCGATCGAGGCGAAGAAGCTCGCGATCGTCATCACCATCACGTCGCGGTTGATCACGTGCGTGAGCTCGTGTGCGAGCACGCCCTCGAGCTCCGCCTCGGAGAGCAGCGACAGCAGCCCGGTGGTCACGCAGACCGTCGCGGTCTTCTGCGAGCGGCCCAACGCGAATGCGTTCGGCATCGGCGCCTGGACCAGGGCAATCCGTGGCTTGGGGATGTCCGCGTTCAGGCACAGCCGCTCGATGATCGAATGCACCTGTGGGGCCTCAGCCGGAGATGCCTCCCTGGCGCCCATCGCCGCCAGCGCGATCTTGTCCGATGCAAACATCTGCGCCCCGAACACCAGCGCCGCGATCACGACGACCGCACCGATCCCCAGACCCGCGCTGATCGCGACCACGATCAGAACGACGTAGACCACACCCAGCAGGAACATCGTCAGCACCATCCGGGCCTGGAGCCCGGTATCCCGTCCAAAGTTACGTTGAGACATCAGAAGGTCAAACCTCCGCTCAGAGGGCCAAGCCCTCGTCCGCACACACTCCCTCAAGCGTACTCCGAGCACGCTTCGAACCCGCCGAGTGAGCGGCTGGGTCGGTGTGACGGCCGGACCTAAGCGATGTCGAGGCCGAGCCGCTCGCGCACGTAATCCTGGAAATGGCCGATCAGCGTCTCGGCGCCCCCGAGCACCCAGCCCCGTTCGATGATCCCGGCCGAGCTGCCCCGCTGCGCCGCCTCGACGAGCGCCGTGTCCTCGGCGCCGACCTGATTGTCGAGCTCGAACAGGTCGTCGATCCACTCCTGGTCGGCGCTGTCGCCGAACCAGTAGTCGAGATAGCCGGTGCAGGTCGCCGGACTCGTGGGCCACACCGGACCGATCGACAGGTTCGCACGGCCGGGAAAGACGTTGAACTTCATGTTCGGGAACCACAGATGGAACTGGGAGTCCATCCCACCGCGTACGTCCAACGGCCCGTTGCCAGCTAACGAATGCGGGTGCGCCGGCGCGAACTGGCTCGTCCGCATGCCCGCGACCTGCAGCACCAGCCGTCGCTCGTCGACGACCTCGACGAAGCCTGGGTGGCAGACGGCACAGTGGTAGCACTCGAGGTAGTTCTCGACCGCGATCTTCCAATTGGCGCGGATCTCGTAGTGCGAACGCTGGTTGAACCGCAGCGAGTCGACGTCGAGTCCGTGCTCGGCGACGACCTCGGGCAGGTCGCCGAGCGCGCCCGACAGTGGCTCGGCGTGAGGATCGGGGTTCGCGAACACAAACGGGCCCCAGGTATCGACCGATACGGGCACGAGGCCCATGCAGCCGGCGTCGAAGGCCGGATCATCTCCCCCGCGCGGAGCCGCCCGCAGAGAACCGTCGAGCCCGTACGTCCAGGCGTGGTATGGGCATTGCAGGGTGCCGCGCTTCCTGGCGTCTGTCGCCACGATCGCCCCTCGGTGGCGGCAGATGTTGACGAAGCCGCGCAGCGCCCCGTCGCCGTCAAGCGTGATCACGATCGGCACCGGACCGGCGGCCGAGGGGAAGTAGCTCCCCGGGCCCTGCAGCTCGCCGAGGTGGCCCGCGTACTGCCATGAGCAGCGGAAGATCCGCTCCATCTCCCGGGCCAGGATCGCCGGGTCGGAGTACCACGACCACGGCACGGTGGGGCGGCCGGAGACTTGCGTGGGGGGCTCGGTGAGGGTCATCAGGCTCCGTCCCGTGGAAATTGGTGGGTATGGGTACGAGCGTGGACGCGGACGTTGTCCTCGAAGGCGTCGAGCGTCGTCGTCACGAGAAAGCGTTCGGCATCGGACGTCATCGTGCTGGTGGCCACGGCCCGTATGTTCCACCCGGGACGCAACAGCGACACCTCCACCTTGCAAATCACCGTGGCTGACAGGGGATCGCCCTCGACGATGCGGTACGTGGTGACGTTCTCCTCGCCCATCTCGGTGCCCGTGGCGATGATACGGACGCGCGACCCCTTCCAATCGAACTCGACCTCGATCGCTCCGGTGGACAGGTCGCGCCGTACGCGCCGCCCGCAATCGCGAGCCATCTTCTTCTCGCTCGCGAGCGGAGTGCCATGCTCGGGCGCCCCGAACGGCCGCAACTGGGCATCGAGCTCGCCGGCCCGGCGGCGCGGCAGCGACAGGGCGCTCCGCCCGCCGCCGACGATCGTCAGCGTGGTCGGCTCCGGAGATGGCCAGGCCATCGGCCAGTACGTGTTCGACACGGCGAGCCGGACGCGATGTCCGGCGGGAATCGCGTACGCGGTCGACTGGAGCGGGACGCGGACGACCACCGACTCGTTCACGGGCATCGGGACGCTGCGGTCATGGCCCTCCCGGCGGGCCAGGTTCAGCAGGCCGCGCGCGACGAGGGTCGAGCGCCCATCCGGGGCGACGTCGCACACCCGGACCGCGACGAGCGCCCACGGACGATCGACGCTCAGCTCGAGCTGGGCCTCGCCCTTGCCGAGGAGCTCGACCCGCTCGGCGAGTGGCGCGCTGTCCCAGCACAGCGAGGCGCCGTCATCGGGGCGCTGATCGAGCGCGAAGTCGGCGGGACTGCCGTCGCCGCACCAGACACCGCCGTCGACTCCCGTGCCCTGAAGGCCGCGCAGGCTCCGGGTGACCGCCGCCTCAGCGGGTCCGCCGAAATCCTGGAGCGATTCGGGACCCACGGCCAGCATCCACGACTCGACGGAGGGCGAGGGCCAGGACGGGTCCGCCACCCACCGCCCGGGCCGCTCGGCGTACGTGCCGGCGGGCGCGACGGAATCCTGCATGTAGCTGATCAGCCGTGGCTCGTCGAAGAAACCGTTCTCGGCGCCATCGAGGCTCGCGGCGAAGAACCGCACGCACTCCTGGAGGAAGCCGATCGCCGGGCCCGGAGCTCCGTGCTCGGGACTCGTGTGGCCCCAAGGGCCGATCAGGCCGCGGACCGGGGTCTGAACGTGCTCGACCACGCGGAAAACCATGTCCCGGTAGCCGTCGCTCCATCCGCCGACCGCGAACACGGGGCAGCGGATCGCGCCGTAGTCCTCGCACGCGGACCCCTGCTGCCAGTACGCGTCGCGGCGTTGATGGCCGAGCCAGGGTTCGATGAACGCCTTAGCCCCGTCGAGCCGGTCCAGCCAGGCCTGCCTCCACCCGTCGCCGACGACCTCCGGGTCCGGGGGCTGGTTGAGGTACGCCAGCATCGACGTCGCCCACTGGGACATGTCCATCGCCGACACGCACCCGCCGATGTAGTGGACGTCGTCGGCGTACCGGTCGTCGCTGGCGTGGATCGGGACGATGCCGCGCAGCTGCTCCGGGTGGCGAGCGGCCATCTGCAGGCACGCGAAGCCGCCCCAGGAGACGCCGATCATGCCCACCGCGCCCGTGCACCACGGCCGGTCCGCGAGCCACGCGATCACGTGCTCGACGTCCCGCTGCTCCTGGTCTGTGTACTCGTCCTCGAGGATGCCCGACGAGTCGCCGCTGCCGCGAAGGTCGACCCGGGCGTAGGCGAACCCGTGCGCCGCGAAATACGTACCCCAGTCGGCGTCGTAGATCGCCGTGCCGTCGCTCTTGCGGTACGGGACCGAGTCGAGAATCGCCGACACCGGACGATCGTCCGCGTCCTCGGGAAGCCAGAGGCGGATCGCCAGCCGCACGCCGTCGTGCAGGGCGATCCAGTCGTTGTCGATCACGCGCACCGGACAAGCCGCGGTGACGGTTTCTGCAGGCGGGGATTGACGTGGGCTCATCCGGACCGTACGGTACCTGGTACCGATATGCGAAAGCAAGTTTCGGTTAATGAAAGCTCGGTCGGCACCCTGGCTCGCGGCCTGGACGTGCTCGGTTTGTTCGCGTCGGCCGAGCCCGAGCTCTCCCAGAAACAGATCTCGGACGCTCTGGGCCTGCCGATGCCGACCGTGCACCGGCTGGTCGCGGTGCTGAGCGAGCGCGGTTGGCTGAACCGGGACCCGGCGACGCGGCGTCTGCGCCTGGGCATGGAAATCGCGCGGCTGGTGCCGGCGCTGTTGGCTGGGATGCGCGTACCGGAGGTGGCGCGGCCGCAGGTGGTGCGGCTCGCCGCCGAGGCGCAGGAGACGGTGAACGTCGCAGTCCTCGAGGGGGCCGAGGTCGTTTACCTGCTGAGTGAGACCGCGGACCGCGTCCTCACCTCTCGAGTCGCGGTCGGGATGCGGTTGCCGGCGCACTCCACGGCGCTTGGCAAATGTCTGCTCGCGCAGCTGCCGTCCGACGTCGCCCGCGAACGGCTCGGCGAGGAGCCATACCCCCGGCGCACCGGGCGCACGCTCACGACATGGAGGGAGCTGAACGCGGACCTAGCCGCCATTCGTGACACCGGCGTCGCCATCTCGGCGGAGGAGTACGAGGTCGGGTTGGTCTCGATCGCGGTGCCGCTGCGCTGGATCGACGGTCCCGGCACGGCGGCGATCAATGTTTCACTCCCGGCGGGGCGCGCGACGCCGGAGTCCCGCCAGAAGCTGACGGACGCGCTGCTCCGAGCCGCGCGCGCTATCGATCGGGAGATGGGCGTCCGGTGATCGGCGAGGTCGAAGTCGAGGAGCTCGCGGGCGCGGCCGACGCGCTCGCCCGTGACCTCTCCCCCACCGTCGCCGCCGAGCCGCAGCTGCGCTTCCAGGGGATGCCGTCCGACGGCGACTCGACCGTGGTCTACCAGGCGCTCGGCGCCGAGGGCTTCATCGGGATCCACTGGCCGCCCGAGCTCGGGGGCCGCGGTTTGAGCTCGCTGCACACGCTGGCGTGCGAGGAACGGTTCGGCTATCACTGGCTCCCGCTGTCCGGCTATCTGCTGTCGGTCAAGACGATCGGCAACGCCCTGCTCCGATTCGGCACCACAGAACTTCAGCGGCGGCTGGTCCCGGAGGTCGCCGCCGGCCGACTGCTGTTCTGTCAGGGCTTCTCAGAGCCCGACGCCGGCTCCGACCTCGCCGCGCTTCGCACGCGAGCCACCATCGACCGCGACCGCTTCATCGTCACCGGCCGGAAGATCTGGACCTCGAGCGCCGAATACGCGGACTGGGTCTACCTGGCCGTGCGCACGGATCCCGACCGTGACCGCCACCGGGGGCTGTCGGTGCTCGTGGCCGACATGAACACGCCCGGGATAACCGTCACGACGCATCGCACGCTCGGGGGAGGCACCCTCGGCGAGCTCGAGCTCGACGAGGTGGAGATCCCCGCCGATCAGCTGGTCGGCGAGCTCCACGGCGGCTGGCAGGTGCTGATGGGGACGCTCGACTACGAACGCGTGACGAGCGAGAAGGTCGGCACCGTGTTCTCGCTCCTCGACGCGCTGGCTCCGCTGGCCACGGACCGGTGGGTGCGTCGCCGACTGCACCAGCTGCGAGGCGCGGCGCGCGCGGCACGGCTGCATGGGCGCCGGGCCGCGCAGCTGCTCGAAGCGGGCCGGCCCGCAAGCGGCCAGAGCTCGATGGCCAAGTTGTCGGTCGCCGAGCTGATGCAGAGAGTCGCCGCGCTCGCCGTCGAAGTGCTCGGACCGGCCGGGTTGCTGGAGGAGGGAACGGGAACGTTGCCCGGCCGCGTCGCCGCGTTCCAGAGGGCGTCGGTGGCCACCACGATCTCCGGAGGGGCGGCCGAGATCCAGCGGTCGGTGATCGCCCGCCGTGAGCTTGGGTTGCCGGCTCGATGACCGCCAGGCTGCCCCTCGACGGGATCCGGGTGCTCGAGTACGCCCAGTACGTGGCCGGACCCTTCGCGGGCATGCTCCTGGCAGACCTCGGGGCCGACGTGATCAAGGTCGAGCCGCCCGCAGGCGACGCGTGGCGCCGGTACGAGCCGTTCGCCGACGGCGAGAGCCGTTACTTCTACGCGCTCAACCGGAACAAGCGCTCGGTCGTCATCGACCTCAAGGACGAGGCGGGGCGCGAGGCGAGCCGGGCGTTGATCCGGACCGCCGACGCCGTCCTGCACAACGTGCCCTCGGAGCGCGCCGCGCAATTCGGGCTGGATCGCGAGAGCGTGCGCACGGTGAATCCGGCCGCGGTGTGGTGCTGCGTCTCCGCGCTCGGCAGCGACGGTCCGGAGGCGTCGCTGACCGCATTCGATCTCGTCGCGCAGGCACTGTCGGGACTGCTGATGGCGGGAGCGCGAGACTCCGACCCCGTTCCCCAGCGCGCCGGCGGGATCGCGATGGCCGACTTCACAGCGGGACTGCTGGCGGCGATCGCGGTGCTCGCCGGCCTGCTCGGGCGCGGGCGCGACGGCGCGAGCGGCCTCGAGGTGTCGCTGCTGGGCGGCGCACTCGCCGTCCAGGCGCAGCGGTTCGTCTCGGTTGAGTCGGACCGAGGCCCTGCTGCCGCGCAGGCCCGGGGCGGGGACGACGAGCTCGAGCCGTACTACCGGGCGTACGCCACCGCGGACGGGTTCTTCGTCCTCGCGTGCCTGAACGAGCACCAGCGGGCCGCGGCGGCGGCCGTGGTCGGAGTCGAGGATCCGTGGGCGGCCAACCCGCAGGCGCCTCCCGCGAGCCCGGAGGAGCGCGAACGCCGGCTGTCGCTCGTCGCTGACTTCGAGCGCCGCGTCGCGGCCGAACCCGCGACGGCGTGGGTCAAGCGCTTCCGGGCGGCGGGCGTGCCCGCGTCAGAGGTGCGCCGCCTGGAACAGCTCTTCGAACACGACCAGGTCCGAGCCAATGGGCTCGTGCAGACGCTCGAGCACGACGGCGTCGGTCCCGTCAAGCTGCTCGGCTCGCTGTTCAAGATCGACGGCGCCGTCACCCCGGCCGGGCGGTCGATTCCGGCGCTGGGGGAGCACACCGAGGAGGTGTTGGCCGAGTGTCGGCAAGCGCAGGCCTGAGAGCTATCGAGGCGAACGCGTTCGCCGAAAGCGTCGCCGGTGTTCTTGATCGAGCGTCCCGGGAGTCGTCCTCTGAGGGACGTGTGGACAGGGCGCTGGATGAGCTCGGGTGGGCGACACTCGCCGAAGATCCCGAGCTTTTCGCTTGCGCAGGACTCGGGGCGGTCGAGCTGGGCCGGCGGCTGGCTCCGGTACAGAACGTCGACCGCCTGCTCGACGGGAGCCCGATGGCCGGTGACCTCGTCCGTTCGCTCGGAGCCGGAGGCGTGGCCGTTGTACGCGAGCGCGGCGTCGTGCATCGCCGGCCGGTCGTGCAATCACAGCCTGTCGCCTCGGCCGATGGGCTCGAGGTCCATCGCGTGCTCGAGTTGGGTGTGGCGCTCGAGGTGAGTGAGGAGGCGTGGACGGTCGCGGTGCGCGCCTGGGAGGCAGCTGGGGTCGGGTACCTCGGCGGGCTCGGCCAGGCCGCGCTCGACCTGACCGTCGACTACGTCCGCCAGCGCCGCGCGTTCGAGACCACGCTGGCGGCCCTGGCTCCCGTGCAGCAGCTCCTGGCGGGCGCCGCGACCGCGGTGCGCGGGGTTCGCCTACTCGCCGGCGAGGAGCCGGGCGCCGACGCGCTGGCGCACGCCGGCCCCGCCGTGGCGGACGTGTGCGCGGCGTGCCAGCAGGTCACCGGCGCGATCGGTTTCACGCTCGAATATCCGCTCCAGCGATATACCCAGCGCGCGCGAGCGCTGGCCACCTGGAACGTCGCGCTGCTCGAAGAGCTGATTCAGCCGTCGGCGATCGCTCGCTGAAGAGCTGGATCGCGCCGGAGGAGCTCCAACGCGTACGCACCGTGGTCCGGGGCGTGGCCGGAGCCGACGATCATCCGGGCGTTGGACGCGAGGCCGTCGGCCCCCAACGCGGCCTTCGTGAACGAGGTCGCCATCGAGAAGAACAGGACCGTGCCCTGATCCGCCGTGAGCAGGATCGCGGCGGCTTCGCAGTCGGCTGCGTTGACGACGACCACCGTCAGGTCGGCGCGCGGCACGCCGGCGTCCCCGAGACTCCGAAGCGCCTCGAGCGCGTTGCGAAGGTCGGCACGGATCGCGACGTCGCACAGGTTGAGCGTTCGTGCCCGCTCGCAGATCCGCTCGTCGGCATCGATCAGGACGACGCGGCCACCGGTCGTGAGGGCGTCGCGCGCGGTCGCGAGGGCGAGAAGGCCGGCGTGGCCGCCGCCCAAGACGAGCACGGTGCGGGTGTCGTCATCGATCAGCGAACGCGTCTGCGAGGCGGCGTTGCAGACGTCGAGTGCTGCCAAAGCGGCGTCGAACGGGACGTCGTCCGGGTAGGCGATCCACGGCAAGCCCGAGGCGAGGTACGCGGTGCCGGTGACGGGCACGTGCGCGCTGCCAGAGTCGACGTCGCCGACCGCCTCCAGCCGCAGCGGTGTCAGCGTCAGCGACACCATCGTCACGACTCGCGAGGAGATCGCTGGCGGATCCGGGAACCTGTCGCCGACCGCGTGCACCGTTCCGGTCAGGATCCCGCCCGACCCCGTCACCGGGTTGTACATCTTGCCCCGCTCCTCGACGATGCCCAGGATCGCCTCGCCCACCCGCTCCGGGTCGCGGTCGTTGGACTCGACGATCTGACGAAAGCTGCTCGAGTCGACGCACAGCGTGTCGACGTCGATCTCGATCTCGTAGGGCTGCATCGGCATCGCCGCGTCGAGTCGCAGCGCCGCCTGCGGCAGCGCGCCGGGCGGCTCGAGCACCCGCTCGGCGCCGAGCGCCTCGATCAGCGAACTCATCCGGACGACGCGAGCCCGAGCAGGGAGGGCGTGTCCTCCTGCGTCGCGACCTCGCGTCCGACCGCGTGTGCCAGGTCGATGGCGGCGCGGACCAAGGCGGCGTTGGACTCGGCCAGCACCCCGCGGCTGATGTACACCGCGTCCTCGAGTCCCGTCCTGATTCCGGGCGCGCCGTAGAGGAGCGCGAGCCCGAGCATTCTCGGGTGGTGGCGCCCGACGCACGTCACCGTCCAGAACGTCTCCGGCGGAAGCGGCCGGACCATCGCGGCCAGCGACTCGGGGGAGGCATCGATCCCGCCGGGGACGCCGAACACGAGATTGATCCGCATCGGCTCCGGGATCACCCCCTGCTCGATCCAACGGACCGCGCTGACGACGTGGCCGACGTCAAATGCCTCAACCTCGAGCCCGATCCCGGCCTGGGTGGCCCGCTCGATGATCCCGCGGGCGGCCAGAGGCGGCGTGACGAACGTGTCATCGCCGAAGTTCATCGATCCGGACTCCACTCCCGACAGGTCCGGCTCGGCCTCCAGGCCGGTCGTGCGCTCCTCGATCGTCATGTCGTTGGCGCCACCCGTCGAGACCATCGTGATCAGGTTGCTGCCCGCGCGGATGCGCGCGATCACGTCCTTGAACAGCTCAGGGCGCCCGCTCGGGGTCCCGTCGTCCTCGCGCACGTGCAGGTGCACGACCGTTGCGCCCGCCTCGGCCGCGTCGATGCTCTGCTCGGCGATCTCCGCGGTCGTGTAGGGGATGTTGGGGTTGTTCTCGCGGAAGACGTCGGCCCCGGTCACGGCGACGGTCAACACCACCGGATTGCTGTTCCAGGCCCGAGCGCGCGGCATCGGCGCACCCTACTGAGCGCCGTCGGACGCGGTCAAGCAAGGATTGGGATGTCAAGCGCCATATTGGCGCCTCACATCCCAACCCCGGACAGCGCGGCGACGATCAGGGCCCCGATCGCGGCCAGGTCGTAGCCGCCCTCCTGGACGACGACGACAGGGCCAAGCGCGGCGATCCGCGCCGTCGCCTGCCGATACCCGTCGGCGCTCACCCGCAGCGGGCTCTCCGGGTCGGACTCGGCGGCGTCCAGCCCGAGCGACAAAACCAGCGCGTCGGCGCCGAACGCCCGGACGTCCTCGCAGAGCACGTCGACCGCCGCCAGCCACTCGGAATCGCCACCGCCCGGCGCCAGCGGCACATTGCGGTTGGCGCCGACGCCCTCGCCCGCTCCACGCTCGTCGGCATAGCCGACGTAGTGCGGGAACCACCCCGCGCCGGGATCGACGTGGACGCTGCCGACGTATACGTCGCCGCGACCGTAGAAGATCGCCTGGGTGCCGTTGGCGTGATGGGCATCGATGTCGAGGACCGCGACCCGGGCGACGCCGGCGCTCCGGAGCGCCTGGGCTGCGATCGCCGCGTTGTTCAGGTAGCACGACCCCCCGTGGGCCGACGGCCCCGCGTGGTGGCCGGGCGGCCGACAGAGCGCGTACGCCCTCGGCGCACCGGCGGCGACGAGGTCGGCGGCGGTCAGGGCGGCGTCTGTCGCCGCCCGGACGGCCTGCCACGTTCCGGGCCCGATCAGCGTCATCGTGTCGTAGCAGAACCGGCCGACCCGGCCGTGGAGGGCGGCCGGCGACCGCAGCGCTGCCCCGGAGAGGAGCCCCGGCGTCGGAAAGATGTACGGCACCACCCGGGGCCGGCCGTGCTCGGACGGGTAGCCGCCCGCCTCCCAATCGGCCCACACCGTGGCCAGGTGCTCGACGAGCGCGGCGTCGTGGACGGCCAGGATCGCGCCGTCGTCGTGCGCGTCCGCCTGGATCACCTCGGCGCCGGCGGATCGGAGCGCATCGAGCAGCACGGTCGCGCGCTCCGGGAGCTCGGTGCCGGGCTCCCACACGCCAAGCCAGACCTCGCCCTCCGGATCGTGCAACAGGCAATCGCGGTGCCACACGACGGGGAAGCCGGCCAAGCTTGGCGTCTGTGCGTAATGATCAGGCTGTGACACGGGCAGCTGAGTTAGGAATCACGATCGGTATCTTGCCGAGCGGCCCGACGGCGTCGATCAGCGACGTCCCCGGCGTAGGCGTCGGCCACGCCACCGTGTGGCGGGATGAGCCGCCGCCTCCGGCCGGCCGCGGGGTCGCCCGAACCGGCGTGACGGTCGTCGATCTCGGCGGCAACCTGTTCCGCAGCCCGGTTCCCGCCGGGGGAGCCGTCCTCAACGGCGCCGGGGAGTGCACCGGATTCCTGGCGGCCGCCGAGTGGGGACTCGCCGAGACCCCGGTGTTCCTGACCTCGACCATGCAGCTCGGTCGGGTCTACGACGCCGCCTGCGAGCTGTTGATGGAGGAGGACCCGGGAATCGGTGGTGATGACGATGTGATCATCCCGATCGTCGCCGAATGTGATGACAGTTTCCTGAACGACGCCCGTCGCATGCAGGTAACCCGCGCGGACGTCGCCGCCGCCTTGGCCGAGGCGCGGGCCTCGATCGGTGGGCCCGCGCCGGCGGAAGGAGCCGTCGGCGCCGGGACCGGGATGAGCTGCCTCGGGTTCAAGGGCGGCATCGGAACCGCGTCGCGGCTGACCCCGTCCGGGCACACCGTCGGGGTGCTGCTGCTGTCGAACTTCGGTGCGCGTGAGCGGCTGACGATCGATGGGGTTCCCGTGGGAAGGCTGCTCCCCGCGGATGAGGGCGAGGCGGAGGCGTACCCGGCCGCGGGCTGGCTCGTGCATCGTGATCGTCGTGACCGACGCGCCGGTCGACGCGGCCGGGTGCGCGCGCCTCGCCCGGCGGGCCGGCCTCGGCCTGGCTCGGACCGGCTCCACGGGCAGCCACGGCAGCGGCGAGATCTTCATGGGCCTCGCGACCGGCCTGCGCGGGCCGCGCACCGACGGGCGAGGGCCCGTGCCGCCCGGGGTCGACGAGCGACCGGTTCCGATGAGCGGATCGGCTCTCAATCCGTTGTTCGCCGCGGTCGTCGAGGCGACCGAGGAGGCCGTCCTGAACAGCATGCTGGCCGCGCCCACCGTCACCGGTCGGGACGGCAACACGGTCCCGGGCCTTCCCGCCGAGCAGGTGCGTGAGCTGTTGACACATGAAAGGACGCATACCGGTGACGACTGAAAGCCATCGCCAGCCTCCCACACCGCCGGTCGCCCGGCGCGTCCCGTCGGTCCGCGAGCTCCACGGCGACGCGGTCACCGACGACTACGCGTGGATGGGCGACCCCGACGACGAGGCCTTCCACTCATACCTCGCCGAGGAGCGCGCCCACTACGACGCGGCGAGCCGGCACCTCGACGGGCTGACCACCGTGCTCGCGGCCGAGGCGGCGAGCCGGATCCCGGCGGGCGACGAGTACTCGGTCAGCTGGCCCCGGGGCGGATTCACGTACCGGATGAGGATGCCGGAGCACAGCGACAACTGGCAGCTCCTGCGCTCGCGTGAAGGAGAGTCCTCCGAGGAGGTCCTGCTGGACGAGAACGTGCTCGCCGAGCAGACCGGCTACATCGAGGTCGGGGTGCGCGAGCCCAGTCCGGACGGCGCCCTGCTCGCCTGGTCCGCCGACACGACCGGGGACGAGTACTACGACCTGCGGATCCGCGACCTGCGGACCGGCGAGGACCTCGCGGAAGTGATTCCTCACAGTTACACCGGCGTGGTCTGGGCGACCTCCGCGGAGTACCTCTTCTACCTGGTCCGAAACGAGCTGCATCGCCCGTTTCAGGTGTGGCGGCACAAGATCGGGACGCCGGCGCACGCCGACGAGCTCGTGTTCGAGGAACCAGATCAAGCGCTTCGATGTGGACGCTGGACGCCTCGCGGAGCGGAAAGCTCGCGATCATCACCGCCTCCTCGCAGCACCAGCACCGAGGTCTGGGTGATCGCCCTGGACCGCCCGCTGGAGGATCCCCGGCTCGTCGCGCCGCGACAGGGAGGCATTGAATACCGGGTCGATCACGCTCGCGAGACCGGCGATCTGTACGTGGTCACCGACGCCGGCGCCGAGGAATTCACGCTGATGCGAGCGCCGCTGGCCGCGCCCTCGCGTGATCACTGGGAGCCGGTGAGCTGCGAGGCCATCGCGCCCGCCCGCGACGACACGAGGCTCCACCGTTGTGACGTTCTCGCCGACCACCTCGTCCTGACCGTCCGTCGAGGCGGCGAACAGCTGCTCGTGATCACCGACCACGACGGCGGGGACGTCCGCGAGGTCCGGGCGAGCGTGGCCGCCGGGTGGATCAGGGTCGAGCACGCCGAGGAGTACGACCGCGGCTCGGTGATCATCGGCGAGGAGTCGTTGATCGAGCCACTCGCGTGGTATCAGCTCGACCTCGACACGGGCGCGCGGAAGCTGCTCAAGCGGATGGAGGTCCCGGGCTACGACCCGGCCCGTTACCGGACCGAGCGGCGCACGGCGCCGGCGTCCGACGGGACGCTGATCCCGGTGACGCTCGCCCACCGGGCGGACGTTCCCCTCGACGGCAGCGCCCCATGTCTGCTGTACGGGTACGGGGCGTATGAGGCCACCCTCGAGTCGGAGTTCGAGCGCAGCCTCCCCTCGCTCCTCGACCGGCGGGTCGTCTACGCGGTGGCGCATATCCGCGGCGGCGGCGAGGGCGGTCGCCGGTGGTGGCTGCAGGGGCGAATGCAGTCCAAGCCCACCACGTTCACGGACTTTCTCGCCGCGGCCGACTGGCTTGCTGACGGCTTGGTGGACGAGACCCGGATCGTCAGTCGCGGGATCTCCGCCGGCGGGCTGCTCCAGGGCGCCGTCTACTCGATGCGGCCCGATAGGTGGCGGGCGGTCGTGGCCGAGGTGCCGTTCGTCGACTGCCTGACGACGATGCTCGACGCCTCGATCCCGCTGACCGCGACCGAGTGGGAGGAATGGGGCGACCCGCGGAAGGCCGACGAATACGCGTGGATTCGCGCATACTCGCCCTACGACAATGTCCCATCCGGTCGACGGCCGTCGTTGCTCGCGACCGGCGCTGTGCACGATGCGAGGGTCATGATTCACGAGCCGGCCAAGTGGGTGGCGAAGCTGCGGGCCACCGACACCGAGGGCTCGCGCATCCTGTTCCGGGCGGAGCTCGGCGTGGGCTCGCACGGCGGCCCGTCGGGGCGGAGCGCTCAGTTCCGTTACGAGGCCGAGATCCAGGCGTTTATCTTGGATGCGATGGGGATTGCGGCTTAGAGCGTGGCGATACACAGCGCCACTTGCTCTCGGCCCTCGAGGTAGAGCCCCTATCAGACCGTCTCGGTCGCCGTCGTCTTCGTTGTCTCGGGTTCGTGCAGCGGGAAGTGACACGCCGCCTGCTGCGTCGGTCCGAACCGGCGCAACAGCGGCTCCTTGTCGGCGCATAGAGGCTGGGCGCGCGGGCAGCGCGTGTGGAATCGGCATCCCGACGGGGGAAAGATCGGGCTGGGTAGCTCTCCGGTGATGCCGACCTCGGTCTTGGCCTTCTCGGCGGCCGGATCCGGAAGCGGGATCGTCTTGATGAGCGCGTCCGTGTACGGGTGGGCCGGGCGGCGGTAGATGTCATCGCCCGTCCCGAGCTCGACGACCTTGCCGAGGTACATCACGGCGATCCGATCGGCCAGGTACTTGACGACGGCCAGGTCATGAGAGATCACCACCGACGCCCGCTGGTGCTCGGCCTGGAGACGCTTCATCAGATTCAAGACCTGGGAGCGGATCGAGACGTCTAGGGCGCTGACGGGCTCGTCGGCGACGATCACCTTGGGTTCGAGCATCAGCACCCGCGCGAGCGCGATCCGCTGGCGCTGGCCGCCCGAGAACTCGTGCGGATAGCGCTCCAGCGCATTTGACGGAAGGCCGACGTCTTCGAGCCGCTGCCTAATCCTGGCGTCCTGCTCCTTGCGGTTGCCCACGTTCTGGATGACGAGCGGCTCGCGAAGGATCGTCTGCACCCGCATTCTCGGGTCGAGCGAGGCGAAAGGATCCTGAAACATCATCTGCAGGTCGCGGCGGGCTCGGCGCAAGCCCCGCCCGCGCATCCGGAACACCTCGCTGCCGGCGAGAGTGATTCTGCCGGCATCGGGCTTCTCGACGCCGACGATCAGCTTCCCGAGCGTGGTCTTGCCGCACCCCGACTCGCCGACGAGGCCGAGCGCCTCGCCTTCGTTGACGAAGAGCGACACACCGGAGACCGCCTTGACCGAGTTGACCTTCCGCTGGAGCACGGCGCCCGCCGTCACCGGGTACTCCCGGACGGCATCGACGATCTCGAGCAGATGGCCGTTGTCGCGGGCGACGCTTTCGGCGGGGGTCCGTGAGACGAAGACCTTCGGTGGCTCGAGCGGTCCGTCGACCGGGTGCCAGCACGCGAACAGATGCTCCGGGTCGCGTCCGGTTAGCGGTGGCTCCTGCTCGCGGCATTTATCGGTCGCATACAGACACCGGGGCGCAAAGCGGCAACCCGTCGGCGGGTTCGTCAGGTCGGGGGGCAGGCCACGGATGCTGATCAGCGCCTTGCTGTTGTCCTGATCGAGCCGCGGGATCGAGCCGAGCAGCGCCTGCGTGTAGGGATGGCGCATGCGCGAGAAGATGTCCTGGGTCGAGGCGCTCTCGACGATCCGCCCGGCGTACATGACGCTGATCCGGTTGGTCCTCCCGGCGACGACGCCCATGTCGTG
This sequence comes from uncultured Solirubrobacterales bacterium, assembly GCA_963812225.1. Taxonomy (GTDB): domain Bacteria; phylum Actinomycetota; class Thermoleophilia; order Solirubrobacterales; family Solirubrobacteraceae; genus Palsa-465. The sequence continues at coordinate 24,501 of CAWEUN010000022.1, read as the reverse complement.
CGTCACGAGCAGCGTCGCCATGCCCAGGCGGTCCTCGAGGTCGTCGAGCAGCGCCAGGATCTGGGCCTGGATCGTCACGTCGAGAGCCGTCGTGGGCTCGTCGGCAAGCAGGACCTTCGGCTCGCAGGCGAGCGCGATGGCGATCATCACGCGCTGGCGGAGGCCCCCCGAGAGCTGATGCGGATACTGCTCGAGGCGCTCTTTCGGCCTGGGCAGACCAACGAGCTCGAGCACCTCGAGCGCGCGGTCGTTCGCCTCCTTGCGCGACGCGCCGCGGTGGAGGCGGACGGGCTCGCCCACCTGCTCCCCGATCTTCTTGGTCGGATTGAGCGAGGACTGCGAGTCCTGAAAGATCATCGCGACCTCGTTGCCGCGCAGCCTCCGAAGCTCGCCGACCGGCAGACCTACGAGCTCACGTCCGTTCAGCTTGACCGAGCCGTCGATGATCTTGCCGCCGGCCGGGAGGAGGCCGAGAATCGAGAGCCCGAGCATCGACTTCCCGCAACCGGACTCGCCGACGAGGCCGAGCGTCTCGCCGGGGCCGATCCCGATGTCGACGTTTCCGACAGCCTGGACCGTCGACCGGCTGAGCTCGATGTGCGTGCTCAGGTTGGTGACGTCGAGCGCGCGAGTGGTGTCGGTTGACATTTATTAACGCCGCCTCAGCCGGACGTCGAGCGCGTCGCGGAGGCCGTCGCCGATGAGGTTGCAGGCCATCACCACCGCCACGAGGCAGAACCCCACCGGGTAGACGAGCCACCACTGGCCATTGGAGACGTACGTGTCGGCGTTGCCGAGCATGTCTCCCCACGACGCCGCCGGGTACTGCAGTCCAAAGCCGAGGAAGCCGAGATAAGCGAGCGCGAGGATCGAGTCCGCGATAAGGAACGTGACGTTCACGATCACGACCGACAGTGCGTTCGGGATCAGGTGCCTGTAGACCAGGCGGGAGCGGCTTGAGCCCATGACCCGTGCCGCCCACACGAAATCGCGCTCGCGCAGGGTCAGCACCTCGCCTCGCATCAGCCGGGCCGGCACGAGCCAGGAGAAGAAGCCGAACAAAAGGCTGACCTCGAGCACGGTGGCGCTGAACTTCGTCGCGAGCACGAGCACGATGAACAGGAACGGGATCGAATAGACGATGTCGACGAAGCGCATCATGACCCCGTCGATGAGGCGGCCCGACAGGCCGGAGACCGCGCCGTAGAGCGTGCCGATCACAATCGAGATGAGCGCGGCGAAGAAGCCGACCTCAAGCGCCGTCTGGCCGCCGAGCATGATCCGACCGAGCTCGTCGAAGCCGTGCTCGTCGGTCCCCAGCGGATATGTCTGGCCGTTGAGGGGGCTGGACTGACCCGGGGAGAGATTGGCGTTCAGTGGCTGCGTGAGCGATTGGTTGGTGTGGTAGAAGAGCGGCCCGACGAAGCAGAACAGCACGAAGAACACGAGGATCCCGACGCCGAGCACCGCGACCTTGTTGTCGGAGAACTCCCGTATCGCCAGTCGCCAGCCGCTGGCGATGACCTGCACCTCGCCGCCCTCGGCCTCCTCCAGGAACAGACTCGGATCTCCGTCTCCGAACGGCGCCTCTACGTCAATCGCGCCGAGGGGCTTGACGCGGTTCTCGAGATCGTCGGTCAAATCCGGACCCTCGGGGCGCTCTGGGTGATCTCGGTCAAATCCGGACCCTCGGGGTGCTCTGGGTGATCTCGGTCAAATCCGGACCCTCGGGTCGGCGACGGTCACGGCGATGTCGGCCATCAGGTTGCCGAGCACGGTCAGGATCCCGCCCAGCACGGTGTACGCCAGCAGGATCGGGTAGTCGCCGTTCTGGAGCGCGTTGAAGAACAGCAGCCCGAGGCCCTGGATGTTGAAGAGGACCTCGACGAGCAGGTTGCCGGCGAGCAGATCGGGGATCGAGAGGCCGACGAGCGTGATCATCGGCAGGCATGCGTTGCGCAGCAGGTGGCGGTACAGCACGGCCCGGTTCGAGAGTCCCTTGGCCCGCGCGAGCCGGATGTAGTCCTGGCCGAGGTTGTCGAGCGCGGATGAGCGCATGTAGCGGCTGAACGACGCGATGTTGACCGCGGTCAGCGTGATGATCGGAAGGAAGTAGTTGCGTGGGTGGGTCAGCGCCGCTCCCGTGCTCGTCTGCGAGGAGGGCACGAGCGGCGGAAACACGTGCAGGTGCAGCGCGAAGATGTCGATCAGGATGATCCCGAGGAAGAACGGCGGCATCGCGTAGAGGACGAACGTCAGCGTCGTCATCGTGTAGTCGCCGATGCTGTTGCGCTTGACCGCCTGGGCGATCCCGACCGGGATCGCGATCAGCAGCGATAGCACGAGCGCGGAGCCCGACAGATAGAGGCTGCGACCGGCGTACTCCCTGAACAGCTGGGCGACGCTCTGCCCCTGCTTGTAGGAGTAGCCGAAGTTGAGAACGACCAGATGGCCCAGATAGGTCAGTAGCTGGGCGATGTACGGCCGGTCGTAGCCGTGCTGCTTGTTCCAGGCGGCGATCTGGGCCGGCTTCGCGCCGCGTCCGAGGACCTCGTGAACGGGACTGCCGGAGATCAGGTGCAGGAGCTCGAATGTGATCGCCGCAATTCCGATCGTGATCACGATCGCGACGAGGATCCGGCGGATGATGTATCCGAGCATCGAAGCGGCGGCTCGCTGGCCCGGACGAGCCTACTGCTTCTTGTTGACCCACCAGAACTGGGGCCACATCCCGTACTGCGTGAGCGCGAGATACGACGGAGCCGTCCCGCCGACCCGGTTCGAGACCGCGAAGAGCAAGTCGTAGTTGGGCAGGAACAGCGCCGGAAGCGCCTGGCCCTCGTACGACGCCTCCTCCGTCACCGCGTTGGGGTCAGACCCGAACACGGAGTTGTGGATCAGCTGATCCATCTTCGGGTCGGTGTAGGCCCCGCTGTTGAACGAGCCGCCGGTGTTGAAGATCGAGTTCTGCGTCGGGTAGGGGCTGTCGACGTAGCCGCTGAAGTTCTCGACCGCCCAGTCGTTCGTGTACTTCGCCACCGATGGATCGGCGTCGTTGTAGTTGCTGGCGATGAAGTTGAACGTCTTCTGGAAGAGCTGGATGTTGATCCCCGCCGCCTGCTTTGCCTCGGATGTGACGGCCTCATCGGTCAGCGGGACGTAGGGCCCGGCGGCCTCCGTCTCGGTCGCCCACGGGAACGAGATCGGCGTCCCCTTGGGAATGCCGTCGCCGCACTGATTCGGGTCCCGTGCCCGCGTCGGCACACGTCGTCTGCCCGTTGGGGACGACGTGCCAGCCGTGGGCCTTCAGGATCGAGACCGCCTTGGCCGGGTTGTACGGGTACTCGGGGTTAACCGCGTTCGACGGTACGTACGGCGTCTTCGGCACCGACGGGACGGGGCCGTAGGCGAGCCCGGCGGCGCCGTGGTAGATCCCGGCGATGATCGCCGGCTGGTCGACGAGCATCGCCATCACCTGGCGGAAGTAGAGCTGGGAGATGATCTTGTCGAAGTGGTGGACGGTGTTCTTGAAGTTCCAGATCACTCCGGCCCAGCCGAAGTCGGGCAGCCCGAACACGCTGTAGCCCTGGGACTTCAGGCTGGAGACGTCGGCGAGCTGGGAGAAATCGATTGACCCGATGTCGAGGGTGCCGGTCCGCATCGCGTTGAGCATCGGCGTGATCCCGGTGTAGGTGACGCCCTGAAGCTCATTGATGTACGGCTTGGGAGTGCCTCCGAACTCTGGGTTCGCCTTCGCCGTCCACGAGGCGGTCACCGGGCTGAAGCTCGTCAGCACGAACGGCCCGTCAGCGATCTTCCACAGCGGATTGCTTCCGAAGTTGCCGACCTGACCGCCCGCCTTGTTCAGGTAGTCGTAGATCTTCTTCGCGTTCGCCGGGACGTTCCAGTTGAGGTGCGGACCTCCTGCAGCGGCGACGTTCCAGTCCTGGCTCGGCAGCGGGTAAAGGTTGAGCGCGAGCTGGTCGTTGAGGAAGAAGCCAGGGTTGAACGCGTGCTTCAGATGCATGACGACCGTGTACTGGCTGGGCGCGCTGATGCTCGCGAGGCTGTCCGGGAAGTAACCCGGCGTGAACGAGCCCCAGTTGGCGGCGCTCTCGGCGACCGCGGCCTTGACCAGCGCGACTTCGAACAGCACATCCTGGGCATCGACGGGCTTGCCGTCGTTCCACTTGTAGTTCTGTTTCAGCGTGAACGTGACCGTCTTGTCGCCATCGCTGAATGTGGGCTTGTTCGCGACGCTGAGGTTGTAATCGACCCCGGGATTGCCGCCGTACGGGAAGTTGTTGTACAGCGGCAGCCACATGATTTGCTGCCACTGATAGTTGATCGTGCTCGCGTTCCCCGACGGGACGATCGGGAAGATGTAGTTCGGCGTATTCCCGTTCAACTGCCCGTAGGTGATCGTGCCGCCGTGCGTGGGAGTGCCGGGCGCGGGCAGCTTTCCGTACTGACCCGGCGACTTCAGCGAGCCCGAGGTGGCGGTGTTCGTGGTGCTCGAGCCGCCACATGCGGTGAGGGCGAGGGCGGCCGCGATGCTTAGGGCCAGCGCGGATAGCGCGCGTCGCTTTTGGCGGATGTGGCGGTTTGGCGGGGCCCCTCGGGGATCCTCCGTGGAGGCGACAACACGGCTACAACCCATCTCAACCCCTCTTCCCCGGGAACGCAAGGTCCGGCAATCTAGAAGGGCGGGCGCGCTGAAGTCAAGGAGCAACACGCGAGCCTAACGTGGCGGGGCATGGGGCTTCGGCGGCGCGGTGGCGCGCCACGCCTTCCACTTTCTAAGGATGAAAGTTGCTGCCTCGCCTCTTTGGAAGAGCGAAGTATCAGGACATAGGCGGAATGCGCGGTGGTAGCCCGTGCGGGGGGTCGCGCTCTGAGAGATGGCTTGATCGCCGTGGGTGATGCGGCTAGCATGCAGCTTCGTATGCTAATTGCATGCAAGACCGTATTCCGTCAGCATGCGGGCCGTGTATCATGACCACGTGCCGGCCGGTCGAGACGTCAACCCGTTCCGATTCGGTGGTCCGCTCCCGCCAGAGCAGATGATCGACCGCGACGCGGACACCGACGACCTCCTCGCGCTCGCCGAAGGTGGGCATTCGTTCCGCCTCGTCGGACCCCGCCGATACGGAAAGACCACGCTCCTGCGTCGCGTGCTCGACGCCGCCGGCCGCGAGGGCATGGCGACCGTGCTCGTCGACCTCCAGGACGTCCTCTCGATCGCCGAGATCGTCGTGCGCATCGAACGCGGATATGACCGCCTCAAGGGCCCGATCCGCAAGAACATCGAGAACCTCCTGCGGACGTGGAACATCGGCCTGTCCCTCGGAGGCGGCGGGTTCACCGCCACCCTGCAACGCAACCCACACGTCGACGCCGAGTCCGTACTGCTCAGACTCCTCGAGCTCCCCGCCGAGCTCTTCGACCGCAACGGAACCACGAGCCTGATCGTCTTCGACGAAATCCAGGACGTCCTCGCGGTCACCGGCGCCGACGGAAAGATCCGCAGCGTCATCCAACACCACGGCGACGCGGCGACATACGCCTTCGCCGGCTCGGCCCCCGGCATGATGCGCGAGCTGTTCGCAGAGCCCTCACGGCCGCTGCTCGACCAGGCAGTACCAAGAACTCTCGCCCCGCTACCGATCAACGACGTCGCCGACTACATCCTGGCCCGCTTCGCGCACAGCCGGCGCGAGCCAGGCACCGCGCTCGCGCCGCTGCTCGAATTCACCCGCGGGCACCCCATGCGATCGATGATGCTCGCCCACTACCTGTGGCGACACACCCCACGCGGAACCACCGCCGACGAGGGAACCTGGCTCACCGCGCTCGACCAAGCAGCCGAGGACACCGCCCCGCTCACGCACGCCATCTGGCGCGCCCTGTCAACAAACGAACGCCGCATCGCCAGAGCGCTCGCCGTCACGAAAACGCCCGTCTACAGCGAGCAAACCGCCGCGGCCGTCGGCATCAACCGCGCGAGCATCGGCCGCGCCCTCGAAAGCCTCAAAGACAAAGCCGACGTCATCGACCTCGACGACAGACCCCGCCTCACCGACCCCCTCTTCGAATACTGGCTCCAACTACGCGGCCTCACCCCACCCGGTGGCGGCCAAGACGACGACACGGTCTGATGGCGCCGAGGTTTTAAGGCTGCAATAGCGACGGCGGATCCGCTTTGCGATCGAATTTGATGCTCGCGCGAGCATGTCCGGCGTCCGCGATCAGATCTCGAACGTCCGAACATACGTCGGCCACAGTTCGTCGAGGACGCGGTTCGCGTAATGCTCTGCGTACGACTCGCCGCGACCGCTATTGCGTTTGCGGCGTGAGGTAATGAGGTCGTGGTGGTGGCCAAGTTCGTGCGGCAAGATATGGAGCAGTTGGTATGCGCGTACCTGGGGAGCGGTCCACCGGAGCTCATAGCCGTGCTGACTACGACGGCAGTCGACTCCCAGAAGGTCGAGGAGCTCTTTATGTTCCACGACGTAGTCATAGGCGGCAGCGTGGTCCCACAGCCGGCGGGGCCAGGCATAGATGTCGATCACGCCGTATCCGGTGAAGTATCGGCCCTGAAGCCAGGTCCGGCCAGGCGCGAGCGCGACCGCGTCGAGCCCGATTGCGACCTCGTCCCAATCCGGGAGCATGTGGATCACCGTTCGCAGCTGAGCGATCGTCACGACGTGGCGGTATCCAGGCCCAGGATCCAGCTTGTCTAGCCTGATCTCCTGCTGCGATCGCGCCCAATAATCGTGGCGATCCGGCTTCCAGTTGTTCTTCCGCAGGGGCCGTCCGCCTTGGACCTTCATCGCGGTTCTGCGATGCATTCGTCGAAGGTACTTGCGCGAACCGACGTCTGCAACCGCGGCAGCACGCCACGCCCCGCCCTGCTGTAGGCCACACCATCACCGCTCGACGCCGCGCATCCTGCGACGCCACACGGGCGCCAAAACCTTCTCCGCTCGCCCGCCGGGATCGTCGGGCGGTCCCGCGCGGCATCGCTGAGCGGGTTGCGGTGTTAACGTCCGCAGATGCGAGCGCGACAGCGGTGGTGTGAGGCCTTACCAGGCGCGAGGGCGTGGGGCGCCGGTCTGTTGGCGAGCATCCTGGCGTTTTTCGGGTTGCTGTCGGGGTCTGCGCAGAGCACTCGGGGCGGCGCGCTCGCCGTGCGGTCTCAGGAACAGCCGGTGCTGGTGCAGATACGTCTGACAGGGGCGTCGACGCGGATTCCGCCCTCTTTTCTGGGGCTCGGAGTCGAGGTGAGCGAACTCGAGAGCTATGCACGGGCGCGCGGTGTCTTCGGCCGGTCGATTTCGCTGCTGCGTCCGGGGTCGGAGCGGTCGATGCCGCTGCGGGTGGGCGGCTACTCAGCGGACGAGGCGTACTGGGATACATCGCCGCGGTCTGCGCCCTCAGGCGTGTTTGAGGTCGGCCATAACTGGGTGCGGCAGCTGGCCGGCCTGGCGCGCCGAGCTCAGCTCCGGGTGTCGTTGGCGGTGAATCTGGCGGTTCATTCCCCGTCGATGGCGGCTGGCCTCGCCCGGGCGGTTTCGCGGGCGCTCGCGCCGGCGAGGCTGGCGGGCGTGGCGGTAGGGGACGAGCCGGACCTGTACGGTCGTGAGCCGTGGTTTGACTCAGAGCGGGTCGCCAGCACGCTCTCATCGACGCCCCACGCGTGGACCGCCAACTATTCGCCGAGGAGCTATCGCCGCGATTATGTGGCCTACGCCCACGCGCTGGCCGCGGCCGTGCCCGGCGTTTCCTTCAGCGGTCCAGAAGCCGCCGGTTTGCGATCTTCCTGGCTCCACGCGCTCGCCGGACTCGGCCGTCTGGGACCCACGGCGCTAACGGTTCATCGCTATCCGCTCAGCTGCCGGCCGCCGAACTCCCCGATCTATCCACAAATCTCCACGCTGCTGGCCGAGAGCTCCTCCTCGGGCTTGGCGCAGCGGTTGCGTCCAGCGATCGCGTTTGCGCATCGGGTGGGCATGTCGCTGGTCGTCAGCGAGATCAATTCGGCCAGCTGTGCCGGGCCACCGGGCGTGACCGACTCGTTTGCGACGGCGCTATGGGCGCCGGATGTGCTGTTCGAGCTGCTCCGCGCCGGCGTGAACGGGGTCTACTGGCATATCCGTGCACACAGGCTCAACTCGCCGTTTCAGCTGCAGGCGAGCGCAATCGAGCCATCGCCCGAGCTCTACGGTTTGGCGCTGTTTGCGCAGATGCTCAAGGCGCGAGCGCGCTTGGTGGCGGCCGAGGTCACCGCCGCACCTGGCGCTGAGGTCAAGGTGTGGGCAGTCCGGTCCCGGGGTGGGACTAGCGTGCTCGTGATAAACGAAGGACCTCAGCCGGCGAGCGCCGCGCTGAACCTGGGCCGTGGGCTCGGCGCCGCACGCGTCGAGCGATTGCTGGCGCCGTCGGTCACCTCGACCACCGACGTGACGTTGGCGGGTCGCTCAATCGGCGCCGACGCCCGGTGGCACGGCCCTCAGCAGTTCGCCACCGCCCGACCGCAGGAGGGCACATATCAACTCAATGTCCCCGGTTACAGCGCCGCGCTACTGCAGACACAAGCGCCGTAGCGCGAAGCGCTCGCCCGAGCCGGATCGCGACGGCGGTGCGGGCCTGTCACGACAGCGTGATCACGGCCGCGCTCGTGCCCGGGACTAGCACTCGCGCGATGCCGCCACGCACCGTCAGTCTGGCGATCCGCTGGCGCCCATGCCACCTCCCGTCGGCACCGAGCCACCTGCCCGCGTAGCGAACTCCCCCGGTGGCCCTCGCGCTGGGCGCCGTCAACCGCTCCAGCGTCGCCGATCGCGCCCGGCCCGCGCGCAGAGCTACGGCCGCAGCGCGACGACCCTTGTTGATCAGCAGCACAGCGAGCGTGTGGCGGTGGCGGACCGCCCACGCTTTGAGGTGCAGTCCCGGGTCGTTGACTATGCATCGGTCGAGGACACCCTGTGGCCCGCCCGTCACCTGGGCGAACACCGCCAGCCCGTAGAGGGCGGGACGGGGCGCGATCCCCGCGGCCGTGAGCGCAAACGGAGCGTTCACGGCATTGGCGCGCTGATGCCAGTTGACCGCGCTCACCCCGCCCTGCAGCAGTTCGAACAGTATGTCCGGAGCCCACAACGCCGTCGCAAACGCGTTGGCAATCCCAAGGTTGCCACCACAACTGATTGTCCCTAGTTCCGTGACCCGCAGCGGAATCCCATGGGCGCGGGCGAAGGCGATCACGTGGCGCAGGGACGCCGCGAGCCCGGCGCTGACGCGCTCTGAGAGCAGCAGCCCGATCGACGGGTACCGCGGCGATGCCTTCGGCCAGCAGCTCGACGAGGCGTAGCGGTGCACCGACACGAAATCGGGCCTCAGCCTGCCCAGGCCAACGATGGGTTCAAGCCACCTCACGGCCGGCGAGGCGAGCTCCGGTGCGCCGATCGGCATCCCGCCGAGAGCCGCTCTCAGCGCCTTCGCATAGAGGCGATAGTCGTGCTGGTAGTGAAGCGGCGTGTACGCGTGCGTCCAGTGCGCCGAGACTCCCCGCTCGCTAGCGCCCACGCGCTGCCGAGCCAGCCACGGCTGACGTCCGTAATGGTCCGGCTCGTTTCCAATCTCGACGCCGACCAGCTCCCGGCCCAGAACGCTCCGAGCCGCGCTGGCGAAGCTCGCGGCCAGCGCCGGCGAATGCACGGCCAGATTGAGATCCAGCACCGCGCTCAGCCGATCCCGGGCGAGCATCCCAGCCAGGGCCGTCAGCCACGGCCGTCCGAAGGCGAACACCCCGCGCGGGGCCGCCGGCTCACGGGACCAATCCCACCACGCCCGATCCGCCGACTCCCCGCCCACACGCAAAATCATCGGCGAGCTGTCAGCAGCACCGATCAGCCTTATCGCCCGGTCCACCGCAACGCCCGCCCGCGCAAAGTGGGGCAGATCCGGGTACTCGACCGAGAGTCCCAAATACGAACTCGGGATCCGTCTCTCCGCGCCACCGATGGCGACGGACGCCGGCAGCGCATCCACGCCACCGGCAACGGTGCCCTCGCTCGAGCCCGCCGAGCGTCGAGCCCTCCGGACCGACGGGGAGGCCCGACGAGGCGCCGCGGTCCCCTGACCAAATGCCATCAGGAGCACACATCCGCTACACACACACAGCCGCAGGATCAGACCGGCCCCGGATCGACGATCACGTCCCCACACGGGCCCAGCGCCATTGCGCGTTCCCATCCCGTCACCCCCTTCGGACCGTCTCAGCATCCGGGCCAACCCCCGAGCGGCTCCTTACACCGGCGACACCCTTGCGGCGAAAATCATCTCACTCGTGTCTAGCCGTCAGCCAGCACGAACATGCTCTAGACAAGGCGACGGGGCGAGCACCGATGAGAGGGGCAAAAAGAGCGCGACAGCAGTCGCCACCCGTCAACCATCGCGGGCTGCGCTAACAGACCGCTCACATCCGATAACAGAGCATGGAGCTCGGTCGATCCCAGCCGTGTTCGAGCGACGGGACACGCCAATCTCTGGCCCGTCCCCATCGCAACGTGCCAGCCGGCCCCTGCCACCACCCGATCGGCCTGAGGCTAGCCGGGGCTGTTGGAGCTCAATCCACGCGGCAGAAGTTCCGATGCTCCCGTCGCTACGGGTCGCGGGACCCGGGCGAGGCGTTTCTTTTTCGACAATGGCTGGCGAATTCGTCGTCGGCTCGGGCCGCGATCACCCTCGATTTGGGTCGTTAGCCCCGGCTGCGAGTGGCGTGCTCGAGTCGAATACAACGATCTCACCGCGGAGGGCCGGTTCTGTGAGCGGACCAGCCGCGAGAAACCTCCACCTCGACGCGTAGTTCGTCGAGCTTGCTGCCCACTGGCGAGGGTGGACGGTGACTCGGAGTGGAGAGCGGATGGCCTCGCGTTCGCAGCTCGCAACGACGGACTCGGGCACGTGACGCTCGACGTGGTACCTGAGAGCACACCCTCCCTCGCGGACAGCTGGCGAGTCCGCGCTTCGCTAGCGCTGGAGGCCGGTGCCTTGGAGGGCCTGAACGAATCGTGTACGGCGACCGGGCGGGACCCGCCAGAGATTTTCGAGCGGCGCCGCGCCGCCTATCGGACCGTCAGCGTCGCGTGCATCCCGCGCGCATAGTGAGACTCGGGCGTCCCAAAGAACAACGAGCAGAACAGGACATATCGACCCAGACCGAGATGTGCCGTCACGGTGGCGCTCGAGCCGGGTCTCAGCGACACCTCTCCCTCGACGTTTCCGGCCGCATTGGCGATCACGAAGTCGTGCTCGTCCTCCCCGCGGTTATACGCGTTGAAGGTCACCTTGCCGGCGGATACGACCGTCTGGGACGGCGTCACGGCCCATTCCTTCTCATCGACGGCCAGCGCCCGCGGTAGGTCACCCGGCGGCCGGTGGATCCGATGCCGGCGCGCGAGGGCCTGCGGATGCCGGCGCCCGAGGGCCTGCGCGGGGAGGGCGATCAGCGCGACGATGAGGAGCGCGAGGCCGCGGCGCATCACTTGATCAGCGTGTTACCGTCGTCGTAGCGCGCCACCCCCGCAAACGGGGCGCCGGGAAGGACGGCGGCCGGATCGCCACCGAGCCACTCGCTGATCAGGGCCTGATAGACGGTACGGAAGTCGGTGATCGGTTTGAGATCGCCGTCGTCATCGAGGTTGGTGACGCCGGGATGCTCCCCGGCGAGGCCGCCGCGCACGCTCGAGCCGCTGACGAGCATGAGCCCGCCGGCGCCGTGATCGGTTCCCGCCGAGTCGTTGGACGCTACTCGCCGCCCGAACTCGGAGAACACCATCGTCACGACGTTCTGCTCGAGACCCCGCGTCGCGAGGTCGGCCTTGAACGCGGCGAGCGCGCTCGAAAGCACGTTCAACTGCGGATCCTGAGTCCCGACCTGCTCGCCGTGCGTATCGAACGAACCCCAGTCGATCGTGATGATCCGCGTCCCGAGGCCAGCGCCGAGCAGTATCGCCGCGAGCTGGAGGTTGTAGGACAGGTCAGAGTTCGCCGGGTAGCCGGAGCCGACCGAGCCGTGCAGCCCGGCCAGCCGGTTCGAGACCTCGACGGTCTCACCGTAGATTGCACGCGACCGCTGCAGCGCGACGTTGCCCGACCCGGCCGGCACGGCGGCGAGGCCCGCGACGAGGTTGTTCGCGTTGAAGTTCGTGTTCTCGATTTGGAAGCTCGTCCCGGTCAGGCTCTCGATCGCGCACACCGGCGCGCGCGAGCTCCGGATCTGCTTCGACAGCGACGAGTTGATCGAGACCGCCTGCAACGGGTTGGACGTCGATCCGTAGTTGTCGAGCCACCGACCGAGCCAGCCGGTCTGGAGCTCCTCGAGCGCGCCGGCGAACCAGTAGTCGCGGCTCTCGAAGTGCGACAGGTTGGGCGGCGTGTAGTCGGCCGCGGGAAACACCGCGAGGTCGGAGCCGGTGCCGCCTGATCCGTCGCCGTAGAGTGTGTCGAAGCCCTTCGTGTCGCCGTTGTTGCCGGCGCCGGATACGCCCGGGTTGGCAAACCCGAGGGTGCTGCCCGTCCCCCCATCACGGTCGTGCCGACGCTCCCGCCGCCTGACGGGCCGAGCACCCGCGCGATGTTGGAGCGCTGGGCGGCGTAAGCCGAGTACTGGGTCGAGGAGACGGGAACGATCGTGTTGAGGCCGTCGTTGCCTCCGTTGAGGTAGATGCACACGAGCGCCTTGTTCGCCGGGGCGGCCGCCTCGGCCGCCGCGGAATCCCAGATCGAGTCCCAGCTCAAGCGGGTCATCGAGTACACGGACGCGACTCCGACGATCCCTCCGCGCAGGAATGACCGGCGGCTGAGCCCATGCTTCGTGCGCGGTGCGCCGTCGGGGAATCCCGCCAGCGCCTCGACGGGGATCTCGACCTGCGAGGTCGGTCGCAGGTCGGTCACCCGGCTGTCCGACCGGGCGCAGTCGGCGCACTTGAGCGCGATCATCTCACTGGTCTGCGGCTGTTTCATCACATCACCTGGGCGTCGGGGCCGGCGAGCATCAGCGCCCGCAGCGCGATCTGGCGCTGCGTGCGTTGACTGGGGCCGGACGAGGGGGCGGTTTGGGCAAAGCTGTGCAGGGCGCTCTGGGTGCCGCCGGCGAGCCAGGGCCGGCCCGTTGCCGCGTACGCGCGGTCGTAGCAGGCCGTGGCGGTCTCCCCGGGCACATCGGTGATCTTCGTGTCGGCGAGGAGTGCGGAGACGAACGCGAACCGCGCCAGCGCGGTGTTCGTGTTGAGCCACGACAGACCGCCCTCCCACCCGGAGACGTTCGGTGGGAAGTACGGCACCTGGCCCATGGGGTCGAGGTAGTCGGCGGCGGTCGTGTCGGTGATCCGCTGGCCGAGCGCGCGCATGGCGCCGACGACATAGACGATCGGCGGTTTGACCATGTCCGGCTCGTCGAGCGAGGCGAACAGCGCCGGGTTGGTGAGGATCGAGGTCATGACCGGCTTCAGCTGCATCCCGTTGCTGAGGTACGTGGAGATCAGCCCGTTCAGTGTGGCCGGAGCGGGCGGATCGGTGATGAACTCACTCCACAGCTCGTTGATGAGGAACGCCGGATGCGCCGGCCGGGCGAGCACGAGGTTGACCGCGTCCCCCGAGTTGTAGTTACCCAGCTGGCCGAAGACGATCTTCGGGCCGTTGTACCAGCGCGACTGCGTGAAGTAGCTGTACACGGCGTCTGGGTTGTTGTCGTTGATCTGCCACCCTGAGAACGCCTTGGCGAGCTGCTCGACGTCGTCCTGGCTGTAGTTCGGGTTCCCGTGGGCGTCGTCCACGCCGAGCGTGAACAGCTCCATCACTTCACGCGCGTAGTTCTCGTTCGGCGCCCCCCTGACGTTTTGCTCGCCGGTCAGGTAGCGCAGCATCGACGGGTCGATCGTCACGGCGTAGGCCATCTGCATCCGGACGCCGGCGTGACGCCCGAGATGCTCGTCGCACCCGCGGTGACAGGTCTCTGCCGCTCGACCCCCTCAAGCGGTCACGCTTGGCGCGGCCGGCGTTTCGATGGCGGGGCGGTGTATCGCCTGCAACGGGTGCGCGGTTGCGCATGGACTATTGCGAGCGCGGGCACGTCGCCCGATAGCGCGCGTTGTGCTTATGCACAGGCGCCTGTTCGCAGATTCAGTCCTCGCTGTCGCGTTTAGACTACTTCCCGCGGATAAAGTGAGGGTTGTAGGAGGTGTTTCCGTCCGGGGTGACGGCGAGAATTCCCTGCACGTGAGGGGGTTTCTTGTTGAAAGGGGAGTACATGCTGACGCTTTTGGCGGATCAGCCGGAGTGCTTGTGGGACGACGCGTTGCCGATCGAGGTCAGGCAGCTGCCGGGGGATCTGGCGGCGTTGGATGTTCTGTTGTGCGATCACGAGTTGTTGTGGCCGATCGTGGAGCGGTGGCGGCAGGAGTTCGAGCGGACCGGGCGGCTGGTGTTGACGGAGGGCAGGCCGACGATCGCGATGGAGACGTTCGTGCGGTTGATGGTGCTCAAGCAGCGGTACCGGTGGGGGTATCGGACGTTGGTGGCGGAGGTGTCGGACTCGATTCATCTGCGCAGGTTCTGTCGGATTTCGTTGAGCGACCGGGTGCCGGACGAGTCGACGGTGCGCAAGCTGACCCGCCGGATCGGGCCCGAGACGGTGTCGGAGTTGACGCGAGCGATGATCGTCAAGGCGACGCGGGAGAAGCGGTTCCGCCCGCGGGCGGTGCGGATCGACTCGACCGTGACCGAGGCCGATGTGCGCTACCCGACCGACGCGGGGCTCGCTTCGGCGGGGGTCAGGACGCTCGCGCGGGAGGGGCGCAAGCTGGCGAAGTTGGTCGGGGAGAAGAAGGCGCGGGTGCGGGATCGTTCGCGGTCGATGGGTCGCAAGCTGCGGGCGATCACCCGGACTATCCGTCGGCGCTCCGGGGAGGCCAAGCAAGAGGTGCTCGAGCTCACGGCCGAGACCGGGGAGCTGCTGCAGCGCTCGGTGCGCGAGGCGCGGCGGCTCGCTGCGCTGGCCAGGTGCAGGGCGCGCGGACGTGGCGCCAAGGCGAAGCTCAAGGCCGCGGCGAAGCTCGAGACGTTCGCGGATCGGTGCGAGAAGGTGGCCAAGCAGATCAAGCAGCGTGTGGCCGGGGAGCCGATCACCGATCGGATCGTGTCGTTGTTCGATCCGGACGCCCGGCCGATCCGCAAGGGGAAGCTGGGGAAGCCCAACGAATTTGGGTTCGTTTCGCAGTTGACCGAGGTAACAGAGAACACCAAGCGGGGAGCGCGGGGGCTGATCCTGCCTGCCTCGACGAAGCTCGGCAACCCGGCCGAGGAGACACTCCTGCCCGGCACGATCGCCGAGCTGGAGCGGCTGGGAATCAGACCACGAGAGATCGCCGTCGACGGGGGGTTCAAGCCACGCCCGACCAATACCGCGCTCGAGAACCTGTCGCCCCAGGCGGTGTTCATCGCTGGCCGCCAGGAACCGGCGTCGAAGCGCACCACCCGCCGGCTGCGGCGCTACCGCACCGGCGAGGAGGGCCGGATCAGTCACCTCAAACGCCGGTACGGACTGGACCGATCCCGCCTCAAAGGCGACGAAGGTCGGCAGATCTGGACTGAGTGGGCGATCCTGAGCTACAACGCCGACACGCTCGCCGTCCGGACCCAATGAAACACTGCGAACCGCTCCCTCGACAAGAGCAAACCCATTCACGACGAACGGCCGCGCGAGATCACTCCGCGGCCGTTTCGTCGCTCAAGGGTTTATCCGCGGGAAGTAGACTAGCCCCGGCTGTCCCTCATCGATCGAATCGACAGACCGCCTACGAGACGATAAGCCGCAGGGTGCCAACTAACGCCGGGCCGCGATAGTGGCGTGCGTTGATGATCGTGTGGATGCCTGGGGCGAGCGGTCCGAGCATGATCGGCAGCCCAAATGCCGCGCCGCGTCCGTGGGTCTTGCCCGGTACTTGCAGGTAGTTGTTGCTGGCTGGCATCGTGAAGGAAAAGACACCGGTGCTCACGGGAAACCCGGACGGGCTGAGAAGCTGGCCGTCGAAAAGGACACTGCTGGCTGAAGTGACGTGCGAACAGCGAAGCAACCCTGCGTCGCTGCTCGCGTGAAACGGCGGACGTTCAACCGTTGAGCACTCGACGCTCGCGCCTAGCAAAAATACGTACTGTCCTGATGGAACGTGGCAGGTGACGGTGCCGAGATGGGCGAAGTCAAGGTCGTAGTAATCAACCTCGGGAAACCACACCGGCCCCTGCTGACCGGCCGTCACACACGCAGATGTCCGTGGCGCGCGGGCGTAATGGCTGTGCAGGTTCGCGATCGACCACTGCCACGCCTTCGTCTCCCACTGAGCGTACGTGAGCCCACCGATCGTCGCGTCCGGCGCGACGATGAGGGGCGACGCGCTGCCGGTGGCGGAGGCGTTCCCGGCCGTCCAGCTCACGGGACCGGTCGAGCAGGAATCGATCCGGCGACCATGTTTGTAGAGCGTCGCCGTCACTCGTTCGACGCCCGCCGCGCTGATGACGCTCATGAACCGACCGGAGTTCTCAGACACCCGGAAGTGGCCAATCACCCCTCCCCTCACGGGATATGACCCACGGAGCAATCGGGCGACGTACCTCCCCGCGCTGTCTCGCCATCCTCCCCCGGTCAACGGTAGCTCGGGCTCGAGCGTTCCGCTCAGGAGCGTTCTTCCGCTTCGGCACCTCGCTTGCCACGACAGAGTCTCATTTCGCAGAGACGAGCCCGATACTCGGAACCTGATCTCATCCCCGTTCCCCGACTGCGAGGTGAACCCCGAAAACACCCCCTGCGCAGGCGATACGCCCGCAGCACCTACCCGCGGGATGGCCGTTGCCGTCGCCACACCCACGGCCACCACCCCGCATAGCCCCAGCAAAGCAATGACCACCCACACCACGGAGATACCGGCACGGCGAGCGCTCACGAGCGCCCATCCCGCCCGCACTCCCCACCACCAGAAAGCATCGCCATCACCCCGGTCCATTCGACAGCCAGCCAACATCCTTGTGATGCGGCGAAAATAGCGAAGCAGTGGCCCATTCTCAATCATGCAGTTGCGGTTTGGGTCCCGCAGCTCATGCCCTTCGCCTCGAGCGATCGAACCGGCCGCGAGCCCGGGACCCTGAGACGCCCGTGATACGCGAATGATGATGCGTCGCGCAAAGTCGTCCCATGCCGCGAAGGTCAAGGACCTCGATCTGTACGCGTCGTGCAATCGGGAGACAGCGACCATCCCGCCGCTCGTGCATGACGATGACAACGTCAGAGCAGGTGTTCGGTCACACCGGTAGCAAGCGTGCACGCCGTCGGGTTCATCCTCCTCACTTCGCGCACTCACGGGGCTATTGTGCGCCGCCCGCCCGCCACCGGCCAGCTCCAGCGGCCAGCCCATTATCCGGTTCCGCGCGTTTCAACTACTTCGTCGTCCGGCGATGCTACGAACACGGCGAAAGCGTTACGTCCAAGCTCGAGGTGACGCGTCAACAGCGGTCCAGCGTGCGTGCACTGAGATTCGCGAGGTCATACAGGCAGAGTGGGCTGCGCAGCTGGCCGACGAGGAGGCGCGCGCTGCGCAGATGCGTGCCAGTGCGGAGTTCCAAGCGACGCAGAGCCTGTTAGCACGCACGGGGATGCCGCTCGCCGTGTCGTGCACGTCGAAAAGGGCCTGCCTGGCAGTCGGCGAGACAGGAAACCCCTTGACCACTATTGCGCGGTTGGCGTGGCAGTGGAACAGCCAAAGGTGGATCGACGTCAGTCCCCCAACCGCGACAGCTGGTTGAGCAGCACATCAAAGTATGACTTGCCGATTGGCCTTTTTGGCTAGGAGTAGCGCGCCACGACTGGCCCGTCGCGGAGTTGTCCAATGACCGCGCAGGAGAGCGGCGCGGTGCACGACACTCCGTTCAGCATCGTGAGGAACGGCGCCTGGGGCAGGTCCTGGGCGGTCCAGCGGCGGCCATCCCACGCCTCTGCCAACAGCCCTCCGCCGGAACTACTTGAGCCCCGGCCGGGTCCCACCGCTAGACACGCGTCCGCCGACACGCACGAGACGTCGCTTAGCAAGCTGCCGGTCAGGCCCGGGAAGATGGCCTCCTGCGTGCTTTCACTCGCCCAGCTGCTGCCGTTCCAACCCAGGGCCAGTGGCGGCCCTGAGGCGCCCCCGCCGACCGCGGCGCACGCGCTCGGGGATGCGCACGACACGCCGAAGACATCCCCGTTCGGCAGGGGCGGCGGGAACCCTTGGAGGACCCAGCTCGAACCGTTCCAGCTATCCGCGGAGTACCCCGATACGGCGACGCAGAAGGTCACCGAGGGGCACGACACTCCCTCGAGGAGCTCGCCTGGTGCACTCTGGAGTGTCCAGCGTAAGCCGTCCCACCGTTCCACCAGACTGCCGAAACTCGACGGCTGCCTATACCAGCCACCGACCGCAGTGCAAGCAGTCGCGGTCGCGCAAGATACGGCATTCAAGCTGCTCTGTGCGCCGCGTGGGAAAGGGATCGGCTGGGCTCTCCAGGCATTGCCGTCCCAGCGCTCGACCCCCGGGCACGATCCACCGCAGCCCGTATCCCCGAGGGCAATGCAGAACGAGGACCAGGCACAAGACACCGCCGTCAACCCCTCCCCCGGCGCCGGGTCAAATGTCCAACTCGACCCGTTCCAGCGATCGGTCAGCGTCGAGTATCCGCCCTTGCCGTTTTCAAACTTCCCGACCGCGAAGCAATCAGAAGCCGACGCGCATGACACCCCATCCAGCTCCGCACGCGCCGGACGATCGGCTGCGGTCGACGTGTTCTCACGCACACGTCGGTGACCATTCCAGCGCTCCGCAAACGTCAGATTCGAGCCCGCGGAATCGATGGTCAACGTTCCCACGACGGTGCACGCCCTCGAGCTCGTGCACGAGACACCGTTAAGCGAGAATGGCGCCCCGGCACCTACGCGGGGGCGGGGGCCGACCGCCTTCCACCTGGATCCGTTCCAGGCCCATGCCTTCGTGTAGCCACCCAGAGCCAAGCACGCCCTCGACGATGTGCACGACACAGCGCCGAAGTCAAGAAACTTCGGACTAGGTTCACGCGTCCAGCTTCGACCATCCCAGCGAAGCGCCACCGCGAAGTCCAACTCAGCATCGGCGCTGTAGCTCCTGAATGCTCCAACGGCCATGCAAGCCCTCGCCGACGTGCACGACACGCCCGTAAGCCCACGCACATTGGCCGGGTAGCCCGGGAACGCGGGATTAGGCGCTCGCTGGATCGACCACCTCGATCCGTCAAACCACTCAACCAGCGTCCTACCACCGCGCGAGCCAACAGCCGCGCACGCCCGGCGCGAAACACACGACACAGCCGCGAGCCTCGCGCCCCTCACCGATCGCCCAAACCACCACCGCGAACCCGTCCAACGCTCAAACACCGACCCGCCGACCACCTCGCAAAACCTCACCGACGGGCACGACACCCCGTCAAGGCCAGGACCACTCGCCGGTCTCGCCTCGATCGACCAGCTCGAGCCATTCCACCGCTCAACCAAACCCGCACGCGAACCATGAGCTCTCGTAAACCAGCCAACCGCAACACACGCCCCTTTCGACGCGCACGACACCGCCGTCAGCGCACCCCGCGTTGCCCCAGCAGGCTCGGGCGTGCCCTCATACCTCCAGCGAAAGCCGTCCCACCGCTCGACGAGAGGCCTTTGGACCGCGCCCGGATACGCACTGTCGGGGATTGATCCCACCGCCACGCACCAGCTCGATGATCTGCACGACACCGCAAACAACTCGCCGTACGGCAACCCCGGCACACGAACCTGCTCCACCGACCAACCCGACGCTACCGCATCACCGCTCCCCAACCACAACCCCACAAACACGCACACCACGACCGCGACGCCAGCGCCAACCCGCCTCGCCACACTCCTGGACGAAACCCCACCGGCCCCCGCGACCGGCAGCAACGCTTCCGCACCGCACCGTCGCCCAACCCGTTCGGACACACCGCCCAACACCCGTACACCCCCGATCCTGAAAACCAGCCACAGCCGACTCTACTCGCCCACACACCCGCTAGCAACACGCCGCAACTCTGCTCAAGCCGGACACCGGCACCCGCCGCAGCTACGGCTTCACACCCAGCGTGAAACGGACGGCCCTTCGCCCACCTCGAGGTCAGTCGGGCGCCCTCCGACCAGCCGGGTGGTGCCCCGGTTGCGTGCTGCTCCATGTACTCGGCGCCGGGCCAGCTTGACTTTCGCCGTGGCGCGGCCACGGGTGTCCTGGCACCACTTCGCAGATGTCGCAGCGATGGCGGGCCGGCGTGAGCCTCAAGAGCCCCGATCGCGGCTCGAAAGGGTGAGCAGCGCTGCGCTCGCCGCGGGCAGATGGATCGTGTAGGCGTAGCCGGCTGGGATGAGAGTGGTAAGGCTTGGTGCACCAGCAAGCAGGCCGGTTCTGGTCCCGGTCCCGAAGCTCTGGCCTCCGAGGGTCACCCCGGTCGTGGCGTAGGCGCTGGGCGCGCGCAGCGTTTCGATCGTGGCGCGCCCGGTGGTCCAAGGGATCTTCAAGGTGACGGTGCGCGGTCGCTGTGGATCCTTGTTGATCACGACCACGTGGACTTGTCCGTCCGGTGCTCGGGTGGCCCAGATGTGCACGCGAGATCGAACGGCGCCAGCGAGCCGCAGCAGGCGGGCTCCCGGAGGGGCGGCCTGTGCGAACAGCATCAGGCCGTAGTACTCGGCGTGTACGTTGGCCTCCCAGGCGCCAGCCGTGTCGGTGACGCTAAAGAGCTCGTTGAACGAGCCGGGCTCCGTGTGGAAGTTCACTCCGTCGATTCCGACGCGCGCCAGCGCGAACAGGGTGTCGAGCGCCCACAACGCGGCCCCGAACGTGTTGCTGACCCCGAGTTCGCCGCCGCAGGCGATCGAGTTGATCTCATCGCTGCGCAACGCGATCCCGTGGGCATGAGCGATCCGTGTGTCTCGGACGACGGCCTGCGCTAGCCCTTCTGCCGCGGCGCGGGACAGGAGCCCGCTGACCGTAGAGTTACTCAAGGGTCCGCAGCGCTTCAGCGCGTAACGGTGGACCGTGAGCAAACGTACCCGCGGCTCGGCCGCGACGAACAGGCCCAGCCGGCGCATCCACAGCGAGGACCCAGCCGCAGGCCCGGCGATCGGAGCCCGGGGCAGCGACCGGGCGATGCGCGAGAAGTCGTGCAGGTAGCGGCCAAAGGTCCAGTTGTGCGGGCGTGCCCGGACGTTGCGCCCAGCCGGTGTTTGGTACCAACTAAAGCTGCCGTACAGCTCGGGTTCGTTGCCCAGTTCGACCGCCTCAATCGATTGGTGGCCGAGTCCGCGGATCAGCGCCCCCGCCTCGGCGCCGGCGACCTTGCGGCTGTCGGCCGCGAGGTTGATCCCGAGAATCAAGCGGGCGTCGAGCGCGCGTGCCACAGCCCGGGTGACCTGCAGCCATCCCCTAGTCAGTGTGTACTTGACCCCTGGCGGGCGACGCATGTGGCGAACCGGCCACCACGTCCAATCGGTGCTGTCCCCGCCAATCCGCAGAACCGGCCTCTGCCCCGGCGCGAGGTTCCTCACCAACTGCAGGAACACCGGATCAGGCGCATGGGGGTCGCTCCCTGCATACCACTCCATGCCCCGGTACTCGGTTGACAACCCCAAGAACCCGGCCGGGATGGGCCGCCCGACCGGCGATTGCTCGACGGTCACGGTGACCGCCGCGTCGGCTCGTAGTCGGAGAGGAGATGTCGCGGAGGCCATCCCCCCTCCGCCGAGGGCGAGCGCGAGCAATCCGATCGAGACCAAGCGGCACGCGCCCCAGGACCGCGTCCCGGCTCGACGCCGCATCAGGCCGGCGACAGTTGCAGGCTGAGACTCGTCCTGCACCAGTGTTCAGTTATGTCGCATCACCACCGGCACATTCCTGGTTTCATCCGCGAACGATCCGACCGCCGTGCAGTTCGTGCCGGCCAGGCAAGAAATCGCCGCGAGCGACGCGCTGCAGCTGAAGAAACCCCTGCACACGCGCTTACCCAGCGTGTCCGTGAGCAACCGCACGAAGACCCACCTGTTACTCGTCCAGGTCTCCGCGAGCCCCACGGTGTTCAGCCGATAGTCGGTATCGCCCACCACGAGGCAGTTCAGCGCAGACGCACACGATACGGCGTTGAGATCCCCATCGAGATTCGGAAAGGGTTTCAACGTGCGGGGTTGGCTAGTCGACCAGCGCCGTCCGCGCCACCGCTCGACTAACGGGTAGTTGGCACTGTTAGCGCCAGGATTCCAGTCTCCGACAGCGAGGCACCTGTTCCCAGAGGTACATGACACGCTGTTGAAGGAGTCGCCTCCTTGGCCGCCGTCGGGGCTCCGGGTCCGCTGCGACGACCATCTGCGCCCATTCCAGCCTGCCGCCAGGGGCCAGCCGCTGTCCGCAGACCCGACCGCGACGCACATCCTCCTGGACCTGCACGTTATCGCCTCGAGAGAACCGGGAGCTCCCGTCCACTGAACCGACCAGCGTCTCCCGTCCCAATGCCAAACTCTCCGTCCGCCGACCAGCTCACACCACGTATTCGACCTGCACGTGACCCCACCCGCGCCGGACCCGGTGACGGATTTGAGTCGCCGAATCGACCAGCGCGAACCATCCCACCTTTCAACAAACGGCGACTGCTTAGAGTCTTCACCGCTCGCCATGCAAGCCCGAGCTGAACTGCAGGACACGCCGACAAGCTGGCCCCCCGCCGGGGCCGGGATTGCGCTGAACGAACCAGCGCGAGCCATCCGACCGCTCGATCAGCGGCATCGTTTTGGCATGACGCCCGCGACGATTCCAATGCCCCACCGTCACGCACACACCCCCCGACACGCACGACACCCCCGTCAAGGACGTCACGACCGAGCCCGCCGGCCTAGCAGCCCGCTCTCGGACCCAGGACGACGGCGCTCCACCAGCACCCGATCCCCGCGCAACGCCGCTACCAAGCAAGCAGATCGCCGTGCAACCCAGGCCGACGCAGACGCGGACGAACACGCCGCGACCTCGCACAAACGAAGCCATCAAGACCACCCCCCGATCCAAGTGCGCCAACACAACCCACCACCCCGACCGGTCCCATTCCGGCGCGTCCACCGCGCCCAAGCTCAACCGATGGTGCCCAACCGCTACCACTACAAGGCAACCACCGGGCGAGGGCGCCGCCGGGATGCGGCGGCGGATACCCGGACACAAACGGACGTGACTTGATGGCGGTTGCCATGCCGCGACTCTCGCGCCCGCGGGTAACAGCGCGCTCACATCCGATAACAGCGGCAGCGGTCTCACCTCGATCGGTCTCGTCATTCGAGAGGCTTGCGGCTTGGAGGCGCCTCATGGGGGTGATCTAGATGTAACCGTTCAGTCGTGGGAGCCTTAGGGATGGCCTCCTGTTTGTTGCAGTGTTGGGCTCCGACGCCCCGATAAACCTTGCCGCTGTCTTACCGCGCGCGCTGAGCTCACAGATCAGGTTGGTGCGACTGGGAACCGTACCGCCCGATCCCCGAACGTATCCACCCTGAGCGTCGTTTGCTCGGTCATGCCGGGTCCAACCATGACAGTCCTCCTACGCGCGCCGTCGCCGCGTCTTGTCGTCTTAAATTCCTTGGCACCGTGCCGGTTGGCTTTGCGGTTAGAAGTAGCGCGCCACTAACGGTCCTTCGCCGAGATACAAGGCCGCCTTCCGATTCGAGTTGCCCGACCCTGCCGTGCGTAAAGCGGCGCCGTGCACGACACGCCGCTCATCATTGGGAGGAAGTTCGTTCTGGGCAGGGTTTGGGCTTTCCAGCTGCTGCCGTTCAACGCCTCTGCCAGCGGGCCGACGTCCGCGTTGTCAGTTGAGCCGGTACCGACTGCGGCCAGGCACGCGTGCGGTGACACGCAGGAGACGTCGGTCAGCAGGCTGCTGCCCAAGTTGGTGCCGGGGATCGTGGTCGCCTGGGTGCTTTGGATCGTCCAGTTGCTGCCGTTCCAGGACTCGGCCAGGGGCGGCGCGTTTTCCTGGTTGACCTTGCCGACAGCGACGCAGGCGCTCGGGGAGGTGCATGACACTCCGTAGATCGACGCTACGAGCGCAGATTGCGGAGTGGGCTGAGGAGGCTGTTCAAAGTCTTTGCCGGTCCAGCTGGAGCCGTTCCAGAAGTCCGACTGCGTGGAATACGGCCCCACAGCAGCACAGAATGTCGCCGACACACAGGACACTCCGGTTAGCCCGTCGAAGAGGGTTTGGCTCGTCGGTGGAGCGCTCTCGCTTGTCCATCGTGAGCCATCCCAGCGTTCAACGAGCGCAAAGGTCCCAACCCCGCCGCCGTTCGGGTTGGGTGCTTCGACGTAACCCACGGCGGTGCACGCGGTGACGGACGTGCACGACACCGCG
>CAWEUN010000021.1:0-7446 GCA_963812225.1 uncultured Solirubrobacterales bacterium | reverse complement strand
TGTACGGAGAGCAGGCTTGGCTTCGCGCACATCGGCTCGCGCCCCCCGACGACGGGTACAGCGCCCGGTTGCTCGCCCTGTGTCGAGCCGCGCATGCTGAGGCCGTGATCTGCTGGGAGGCCCACGAGGGCGGGTACAAGTGGCCCCGGCATCGAGCGGCCGGGGGCGAGCCCCCATACGAGCTGCGTCCAGAGAGCGGGCGGCGGGGACCCGACGTCGCCTGGCAGCGCTTCGACGCGGCCGTGGAGGCGCTAAACCGAGCGACACGTGGCACCGACCTCCACCGCGTGGGCTCGGCGTACGAGGAGATGGCCGTCGCGGCCGGCGCGCTCGCGGAAGAGATCGAGCTCGAGGACCGTGCGAGCGGGCTCCTCCCTCCGAGGCGATCAGCGGCGAGGCCGATGCGGAAATCCGCCTGACGTCTGGTCGTGGCCGAGTCCATCGAATAGTTCAGCTACGAGATCACGGCCAACGCGCTGAGAGAACAGGAGCGTGCAGTCGCCGCGCTCAGGACGCGCGCCGGAACGGTCCTTGCCGCAGCCTCCATCGCTGGCTCCTTCCTTGGCACCAGGGCCAGCCACGGTGCGCTCGACGGCGGGGCCATCGCCGCCCTGATCACGTTCGCGCTGTGCCTCGCGAGCGCCGTGTGGGTGCTCCTCCCCCACGAGTTCGTGTTCGCGGTTCGCGGCGAGACGCTGCTCGCGGAGACCGACCATCTCGGTGTCCAGCGTCTGATGCGCTGCGCCGACGCCGACCCGCGACCTCCCTTGCCACGCGACGCCAACTGGCTGCCGGCGATGTTCGAGCTCACCGAGGCTGTCTGCCTGCTCGGTGACCTGTCCCGGGCCGTCGAGCTGTACCGGCTGCTGCTGCCCTTCGGCGATCGGCACATCAGTGCGATGCGCGGCCCCGTCAGTTGGGGCTCAGGGCAAGCGGTGCTGGGGCGGCTCGCGAGCACCGTCGGAAACTCGATCAAGCCGCCCAGCACTTTGAAGCGGCGCTCAATCTTGAGCGCCGCTGGGGAGCGCGCGCATGGCTTGTCAAGACTCGCGCCGGCTACGCCGCCACCCTCCTCGTGCGCGCCGGCCCGGGCGACCACGACTGCGCCGCCGCACTCGCGCGCGAGGCGATCGCCCAGGCCGAGACGCTGCGGATCATGCCCACCGTCATCCTCGGCACGGTCCGGCAACTCGCCGAGGCACCTCTGCAGCCGTCCTGAGCGAGCAGGCGCTCGCTTTAGCTGTGCGAAGGGTAGCCGCAGCCGTTGATGATCTCGCGCTCGGTTCGGACGAGGTGGGAGAGCGCCGGCCCGGACTGTCGGATCCTCGCAACGCGGAACTACGCCCGTAGGCTGCGGTTCCTCGAAAGATAGCCGCGCTACCGGTCGCCGAGCAAGGCGGGCGCTCGGCCGGCGCGGCGCTTTGGCGTCGAGGCGTAGCGCCGTTCCGCGCGTGGCCCGAGTCGACGATCGACGTCGTTGCACGCCATGCGGGCATGACCGGTCGTGTCCGAGAGCAGCCGCGACCCGACGGCGGGCGAGACGACCGCTCCGTCACGGATGGAACAGTCCGTCGACGTCGGCTGCGCGCTGCTGTTGGTCGTCCAACGCGACAATGCCGATACCGACGAGCTGCGCGCTCGCAATGCCTTCCAAAGCAGCTGCGTCGGCTCGAGACGGAGGAATCGGCCGCAAACTCATGGAACGCGCGTTGGCAGAGTGCCGTGCCGAGAATCGCTCGACTGTTCTGATCGCAACCGCGGCGGCGGCCACGCGCGTGCTGCGTTCAACGTCTCGGATTCCGGTTCCTGCGCGTCGAGCGCGATGTCTTCACGCTCGAGGCTGGGTATCCACGAGTGGAGGTCGGGGTGCCCCTGTGCGATCAGATGTGGCTTTCGCCTTCGCTGCGGGAGCCCGATGCATCGCGGGTAGTCGCACCCGATGCAACTACGCGCCGCTCGTCATACCGAGCGCCTGGACGAGCTCGTGCGGTTCTATCGGGACGGGCTCGGCCTTACGGAGATCGGCGGCTTCCACAATCACAACGGGTGCGACGGAGTGGTCCTCAAGGTGCCCGGCAGCGGCGCCCACCTCGAGCTCACCGCGGGCGGGGAACACGGCGCTCCCCTGCCGCATCCGGAATCACTGCTGGTGCTCTACCTCGGGGGTCAGGACGCGGTAGAGGAGGTTGTGGCCTGTCTCGGGATCAATCCTGTCGTCCCCGCCGCCCCGTACTTGGCCGAGCACGGAATCACTGTTGCCGACCCGGACGGATTCCGCATCGTGCTCGCACCTGAACGCTGGCAGTCCTAGGAGATCTGGATTGTTGGGCGGTCCCCGGTTGGTCCTGCGATCGCACCGAGCGTTACACAACTGCTAGGTCCCCGACCATACCCAGCGCAGCCAGGCCCTGCACGCGCGGTCAGATCACTTAGATCGCATTTCTGCGATTGGAGTCATCGGTAGATTCCTGGTCGCCGCCGGCGCTCACGCGTGCGGCTTGCCGCCGGTGCCCCACTGCTTGGCTGGCAGGCCCTCGACGATGACGTGCGTGAGGGGGCGGATGTCCTCGCTGGTGCACTCGACCATCGCGTCTGTCAGCTTCTCGATCAGCTTCGGGACGGTCTCGTCGTTGATCCGCGTGTCGTAGACCTTGACCTCGATCAGTGGCATGACGCTCCTTTGCTTGAGGTGTTGAATCAGCGCTCGACGTGCCGGCGTCCGCCGTCCGGGCCGAGGACCAGGTCGTGATCGCGGTCGGCAACGTGGTCGAGCGGGACGGGGGCAAGGGCCTCGAAGAAAGCACAGCCCCGCTCTGACCGCAGAGAATGCTCCACGCCGGGGTTGACGACGACGACGTCGCCTGTGTGGAGGGTCCGGGTGTCGGCGCCCACGGTCATCTCGAGCTCGCCCTCCAGCATGTACATCAGCTGTTCGGTGTGCTCGTGAGAGTGCCGTGGCACCTCGGCTCCCGGCTCATAACGAACGCGGCAGAGCAACACCTGCTCGCCGCCGATCGACTCCAGCGTCACGTGCGGGAACAGCGATAGCGGCTTGCGGCCGTCCATGCTCTGGAACGGCGGGGCGGAGCTCACTCGATCTCCAGGAAGCCAGCGCCGCCGTTGCTCGACACCGTGGCCAGCGAGATGTCTTCGTCGAAGATCACTCGCTTGCCCTCGCGGCGCGGCTGAGCGTTGGCCTGGATCGCGCGCAGCACGCGCTCGGGCGTGGCCGGATACTCCGTGACCCACACGCCGACGGCGTCGTGGATGGCGGCGGCGATCGCGGCCGGCTGGGCGTTGTTGGCCATCTCCCCGATCGCCTTGGCACCGAACGGACCGTCGACCGACGGGTTCTCCAGGATTACGTTGTCGAACTCCGGCAGGTTGTCCATCGCCGGCGCCAGGTACGCGCCGAACTCGGCGCCGCGGTGCTCGGGCGACGGGTACTGCGGGTAGGCCTGCTCGAGCAGCGCGAGGCCCAGACCCATCATCGCGCCACCCTCGATCTGTCCCTCAACGAGCGTTGGGTTGATCGCCCGTCCCACGTCGTACACCTGCACGAGCCGGGTGACCGTTACCTCGCCGGTCTCCGCGTCGACCTCGACGTCGGCCACACATGCGGCGTAGGAGATCGCCGAGTGCGGCTCGGCCTGGACCGAGCCGTCCTCGTCGTTGACTTCGGCGAACGGCTTCAGCGCCGTGCCCTGCCCCGAAAGCAGCTCCCCATAGTTGTAGGTGGCGGCGCCGGCGACCTCGGCCACCGAGATCTTGCGATCCGGAGCGCCCTTGGCGACGACCTCGCCGTCGGTGATCTCGAGGTCGCCGGCAGCGATCTCGAGCTCTTTGGAGGCTATGTCGAGGATCCGCTCGCGGACACGCTCGGCGGCGAAGCGGACCGCATTCCCACCGATGAACGTGCCGCGGGAGGCGAAAGTACCGGTGCAGACCGCCGAGGAATCGGTGTTCGAGTTGTCCATCGTCACCCAGTCGTACGGAACCCCCAGCGTGTCGGCGACGATCTGGGTGTGGACCGTTCTCGAGCCCTGGCCAATGTCGACGGTGCCCGCGAACACGTCAACCCGCCCGTCCGGCTTGAGCTTGATCCACGCCTGGGTCGGGTCGCCGTTCTGGTTCATCCCGGTCGGGTATTCGATCGTCGCGAACCCGCGCCCGCTATGGCCTGCCATCAGGCCCCACCTCCTCCGTTGCTCAGCACGTGGACGCCCTTGGGCGCCTGCTGCACGACCAGGTGCTCGGGAAGCAGATCGCCGCTGCGCCTCTCAGCGGTCATCGACGTGTACTCGGGGTCGAGCTGCTCGCCCACCCGCGCGGCGGCCGCGAGCGTCACCGGAACGGTTGAGGGATCCTGCATCGCGACCCGGTTGGCGGTGGTGTCGCCGATCCGGTTGGCGTTCTTCAGCCGCAGCTCCCACGGGTTGATCCCGAGCACCTCCGCTACGCGCGTCATGTGGAGCTCGACGGCCATGGAGACGGAGGTGACGCCGAAGCCGCGCATCGCGGTGGTCGGCACGCGGTTGGTGAACACCACGAAGCCGTCGAAGCGTACGTTGGGGATCGTGTAGGCGCCGGTGTGATGGAAGGCGTGCTTGGTCAGCCCGTAGGGGGAGAACCTGGCGTACGCCCCGGAATCGTGCAGCGTGAGCGTACGTCTGCCCAGAAGCCACCCGTCTTTGGTCACCGCATCACGGATCTCGATGTGCCAGGGAGCGCGGGTCGAGGAGGCCAGGAACTCCTCCTCGCGCGTCCAGCGCCACTTGACCGGCCGATGGGACTTCATCGCCAGAAGCGCGGCGATCGTCTCTGATGCGGTGTCGACCTTGCCACCGAAGCCGCCGCCGACCGTGCCGCCGACGAACTTCAGGCGGTTGAGCGGCACCTCCAGGTGCGCGGCCACGACCCCGAGCGAGAAGTACATTGCTTGCGTGCACGAGTAGATCGTGAGCCGGCCGTTCGCCTCGGGCACCACCAACGCCGCCTGGGTCTCGAGCGGGCAGTGCTCGATCGCCTGCGGACGGTAGGTGCCCTCGACGATCACGTCGGCCTTGTCGAAGGCCCACTCGACGTCGCCCTTCCGCACGCGCCGGTGGTTATACGGCCCGAAATGGGGATACACCGCGCCCCACTGGTGAATCTGCGGCGCGTCCGGATCGAGCGCCTTGCGGATGTCGAACATCGCCGGAAGCTCCTCGTACTCGATCTCGATCGCCTCGACCGCCTCGCGTGCTGTGTCGAGATCCTCGGCGGCCACGACAGCGATCGGCTGACCGCGGTACCGGACTTCGTCCATCGCCAGCAGGGGCTCGTCAGCTGGAATGCCAAGCGCTTCGAGGTGACCGTAGACGTTCTTCGGTACATCCTTGTGGGTGACGACCGCGCGAACCCCAGGCAGCCGCTCGGCCTTGCTCGTGTCGAGCCGCCGGATCGCAGCGTGGTGATGGGGCGAACGCAGTGCCTGCGCCACCAGCGTGCCCGGGATGCGAACGTCGTCCACGTAAACGGACCGCCCCGTGACGTGGGCGAGCCCGTCGTAGCGTGGAAGCCTTGCGCCGACCGCTTTCATGCCGGTGCTCCCTTCAACTCGATCGCCGGCTCGGAGGGATCCGAAGCCGGGGTTTCGTCGGCGTGCTCGACCTCGATCTCGCCGCGCGAAGCGGCCATGACCGCGTCGACGATCTTGACGTAGCCGGTGCACCGGCAGACGTGCCCGCTCAACGCCTCGAGCACCTCGTCCCGGTCCACAGGACCACCCTTGCGCTCGATCAGCGCGTGGGCCGCCAGCAGCATTCCGGACGTGCAGTAGCCGCACTGGGCGGCGTACCGGTAGTGGAACGCAGCCTGCACGGGCGTGAGATCGCCGGGCGCGCCGAGGCCCTCGACAGTGGTGACCTCAGCCTCGCCGACCTTGGAGATCGGCATCAGACAGGAGCGGCGCGGTTCGCCGCCGACGAGCACCGTGCAGGCGCCGCAGCCGCCCTGTTCACATCCCTGTTTCGGGCTGAGGACATCGAGCTCCTCGCGCAGCACGCGCAGGAGCGAGGTCAGGGGCGGGCTCGCGACCGCGCGCGAGACACCGTTGACGTTCAGCTGCATGGGTCAGCCTCCTTGCAGTTGCACGATTGCTCTTCTGACCAGGACCGGGAGGACTTCCTGGCGGTACCACGAGGACGCCAGCGCGTCGTCCAGCGGCTCGGGACGCTCCAGCGCCGCTCCCGCGGCCTCCTTGGGCGCCGCCCCGCCGGCGAGCGCCCGCTCGACCGAGCGCAGCCGGACGGCGATGGGCCCGACGCCCGCCGCGGCGACGCGCACACCATCGTCGAGCTCCGCGCAGGCCACGGCCATGACGGCGTAGGAGTGC
This sequence comes from uncultured Solirubrobacterales bacterium, assembly GCA_963812225.1. GTDB lineage: Bacteria > Actinomycetota > Thermoleophilia > Solirubrobacterales > Solirubrobacteraceae > Palsa-465. Next base: position 1,070 of record CAWEUN010000021.1, on the reverse strand, counting down.
GTGTGCGGGCGCCGCTGCGACAACCAGCTCGCCCGGCGCGGACGCGCGAGCTCGACCCGCAGCGCGAGACGCGGCTCGCTCTGGCCCCGCGCGAGGAACTCCTCGACCGGCTCGGTCCGCTCGCCGCCCGCGGCGGCACACCGAACCTCGGCGCCCACCGCCAGCAGCGCCGCTTGAAGATCGCCGCGCGGGTTCTCCGGCGACGGGGGAGCGCATAGATTGCCTCCGACCGTCGCCTGTCCGCGAATCTCGCCATCGGCGACGCTACGGGCCGCCGCGGCGAGCGGCTCGATGCCCGAGTCAGCGATCTCCTCGAGGGTCGTCATCGCCCCGATCGTCACCGTGCCGTTCTCGCTGATCCCGCTCAGCCCCGCACGCGCGAGCATCAGCGTGCGTCCGGCCTGCGGATAGCGGCCGTAGGCGAGCATCGGCATGAGGATCGTGCCGCCGGCGAACACGGTCACGTCGCGTCCGTCGCCGAACGCATACACGGCGTCGTCGGCCGACGCTGGCATCACGATCTCGGTGTGGCTGAGACCCAACTCTCTCTCCCTCCTTGTTCACTTCGACCGTCACTTGGCCCGCCGCGCACTGTAACGCCGACGCGTACAGCACCGCAAGACAGCGAGCTACAGTGCCCGGCGTGGAGCACTTCGACGACATCGGGCAACTCGAGCAGGCGCTCCTGCAGGCGTCATACCTCCCCGACCGGGGGCTGGCGACCGCGCTGTTCCTCGCCTTGCGGGTTCGCAAGCCGTTGCTGCTGGAGGGCGAGGCGGGGGTCGGGAAGACCGAGGCGGCAAAGGCGATCTCGTCGACGCTGGGGGCACGGCTGATCCGGTTGCAGTGCTACGAGGGGCTCGACGTTGCTCACGCCGTCTACGAGTGGAACTACACGCGGCAGCTGCTCCACATCCGCGCGACCCAGGACGGCGGACCGGTTGCCGAGGACGAGCTGTTCGGGCCCAAGTTCCTGATCCGCCGGCCGCTGCTCGAGGCGATCACCTCCTCGGAGCCGGTTGTGCTGCTGATCGACGAGATCGACCGCGCCGACGACGAGTTCGAAGCCT
>CAWEUN010000020.1:0-220850 GCA_963812225.1 uncultured Solirubrobacterales bacterium | reverse complement strand
AACCCCGCACGTGCAGGGATTTCGTCGGCGAAAATCGAAGGGATCGGAACTCTCGCCCCTATACCTAGTCTCCACGGTGATCGGGTCCCGACAGAACCATCCTCCATAAAACACCTGCAAACGGCCAAGTGTCAATCGGGGCGATTGTGCGCGAACCCCGTCAGGACTGCGATTGCGCGCTGTCGTGTCTCGTTTCGTGACTTGACGAGCGTGATTCCGCACGGCCCGCCTCTCACGCAAATGCTCCGATCACGACGCCGACGAACGTATAGAAGAGGCCCCAAGCGACGAGCTGCCAGCCATTGCGAGTTTCCCGAATGATCTCGGCCCGTAGCTCGTCCCGCTGAACGCCTAGTCGGCCGGCGAACTCTTCTCTCGCTCTTCGCTGCGTCGCTTTTCGGCCGCATCCAGCTGGTCGATCACCATCGCAAGGCGATCGTCCAGGTAGGCGAGCCAATCGCGATCCGAGATCGTGTCGCGGTCGACTCGGTGCCGCTGAACCTCGACGGTGAGGTTGCCACTAGCTCGGGAAGTCGCGTGGGCCGAAGGCCTTGGAGCTTGACCGGCCTAGGCTTGCGCCTCAGTCTGGCCCACGCAATCGCAAGCTGCTCACGACGCCGCGCGCCCCAAGCGCCGACTCCGGATCGGGTCCTCGCAATCGCGGCGGAAGTCGCCTCCCTTGCCCGACGGATACGGTCGCCCACGGCGGCGAGCCCAAGGGCCGTCGAAAGCAATCCCGAAGGCCTGGTAGATGCCCGCGACAGCCTGAAGGTTCAGCCAAGGTACGGCCACGCAAGCCACTCCAAATCCAATAATGAGTGGCGCGGGCCATATGAGAGACCCCGCGTCGGTGTCGCGCGTCGATGCACGGGATGGCGCATTCGTGCTGGTGAAGAATGATCCGCCACGACCGTCGTCTTCAACACGTACCCTCGGCCACCGCCCGCTCAGCACGCGCCCACAGCGGCGGGCAGCGCGGCGACCGGCGTGATCGAGCCGAACTGATCGAGCCGAACGCCTCACGCGTGCGCTTGCGCGCCAGCGCCGCGTCGGGGTGGCCGTACAGCTCGCGGACGAGTCGCCCGCCGTCTTCGTGCCCGAGCTGTAGCGCGATCACATGCGGTGGTAGCTCGAGGACGTTGAGCGCGAACCATCCGAACCAGTGGCGCGTCGCCGAGCTACAGCGCGACGTTCCCGAGCCCGGGGCCGCGCACCGCACCCGGTTCCAATGATGGTTACGCGACGACGGCGAATAGTGCGTGCCGCGGATCGTGGTGAACACCCACTCGCTCTCTCGCAGCCTGGGGTTGAGTAGCCGCTCATGGATGGGGGCCGTCATCGCGATCGTGCGGCGGGAGTCATGCTTCGGCGGCGTGATCGTTCGCGTGTGGGTGTTCCACTGCCGCTCTATGCGGATCGTCTCGGCCTGGAAGTCGAGATCGGTCCACATGAGCGCGTCCAGCTCGCCCGGTCGTGCTGCCGACCAGCACGCAGTGACCAGGTAGGCGGCGAACGACGGCGGGGTCAGGTCGTCGGCGAGCGCGATCATCCGCGCCACGTCCGCCTGCGACGGCGGCTGCACCTCCTTGCGGCCCTTGGATCGCTTCAGGCCGAGCCCGGCGAACGGGTTGCGATCGACGAGCATCCCGGCCTGCGACCGGCGCGCATCGTTGAACATCACGCGCAGCGCATCGACCGACGGCCGGTTCGCACCGCCCTTGAGCCACTCGGCGACCACGATGTGGTCGATGCCGCGGATGGGCCGGTCGCGATACGTCTGCGCGAACTTGCGCGTGCGGTCGCGGTTGTAGATGTTGGTGGACTCGGCGGGGCGGGACCAAAGCGGCGAGGTTGTCCACTCCTCCCACCAGTCGCCGACGGTGACGCCGCGTTCAGCGAGGTCGACCAACTGGTCGCGCGCCCGGTCCTCGGCGCGCTCGGCGACGCGCCTGGTGGGGTAGGTCTTGGGACCGCCGATTACGGTGTGCGGGGCGACCTGTGTGCCGAAGCGTGGGTGACGGACGCGTCCGCGCCACCGTCCTGAAGGGGAGCTGGCTGGCCATGAGGGTTATCTCCTACTGGTCGGGCCCGGAGGCGTTGGCGCGCCGTCCAGACCGATGATCGTTGTGACGCTCCATTTATCGCGTGTCGAGCGGGCGTGCGCCCACTCGATCGACTGCGACGGGACGTAACGCCGTGTGCGGCTGATGCCCCAATCCTCGGACGGCATCCCCTCGGTCACCCAGCGATTGATGGTGCGGACCGACACGCCCATCAGCTCGGCGAGCTCGCCGGCCTTGACGTAACGCTCGGACGACGGTTCGATCATGGCTGAGCCTCCCCTGTCGTGGATCTTGGCTCGCCCAAGTCGCGTGCGGTCGGGTCAGGTCGTTTCGCATCATCTCCTCGGTTGTCTGGCGTCGGCGTCTCGCTGGCCGCGTCGTGCCCGCCGTCGTTTCCGACCGCGGTGCACGCGTGAACATCCCATCGTTTATTACTTATGCGCGCGTGTGAGAGCCCCACAGGCTCTCGCGCGCGTAGAGGTCGGTTTCGGGTGTTCACGCGTTCACCGCCTCCCCGTCGTCCGACGCCTCGCCGTAGAGGCTCGAGACCGGGCCGCGATAGACCTCGACGCTTGCGTGGTGATCACGCACACGACCAGCCCGACCCGCTAGCGACTGCCCCTGCAACGTGACTCGTTCCCACCCGAACTCGTCCATCTGACCCTCAAGCCAACCGCGCTCAAGGCTGGTGCCCTTCACCCTCCGCGCCATGTACGCGAGATCACTGCTGCGAATCGCGATCACCGGCCTGGTCGTGTCGACCAAATAGCGGAACGCCTCGACCCTGCCGTGATCATCGAGACGAGGGCGCAACGTGACCGCGGCCTCGTAGCGCTCGCCGGTCGTCCCGTACGTATTGCCCTCCACCTCGTCGCCTGCCTCGATGAATGCGGTGAGGATCTGCGCCGTCTCCTGCCGTGAGGTGATCACCCGCGACGCGTCGCAAAGCCAATGCACGACCAGCGCGATCGACGTCGCCTGCTGGTTAGTCCACCCGTACGGCTTACCGTCGCCGGGCACAAGCTGCCAGACAAGATCGGCGGACAAGGTGTCGCCCTTGCCGATACGCGAGGCGGGCTTGAACTCGATCGCCGGAGCGTCGACCCGGTTCAGGAGGATGTGGCCACGACCGCCGACGAGGCCCACATGCACTCCGCCGGTGATCGCATGCCAAGCGTCGAGATGGAGAACCGAGGTCACCCAGCCGCACTGCCCGTCGACATCGTCGGAGGCGGGCAGGTCGGGCAGAACCGGCTTGTTCTTCTCGAACTTGATCTCAAATCGGCGCTGGCGGCGCTCGCGGGCGGCGTGGACCTCGTCTAGCGGGTCACTCATTGGGACCTCCTCCTGTGGTGTGCGACGCGATCCGCGAGCGCCTCGCTGACGATGCGCAGGTTGCACCCGCGCTGGCAGTAGGCGCGCGGCTCGCCGATCGAGTCGAGCGAAATCTGTGCCCAGGGCCACTCGCAGTTCGGGCACTCGTCCAGCCAGAGCGCGCTCGACCAGCGCAGCCCCAGGCGGTCCATCGCCAACAGCAGGTTGGCGAGGGTGCGAGCGTTACCGGTGAAGTCCTCTCGCCGTGCGGTCTGCAGCCGCGTGCTGCGGGACTGCAACTGGACCGGGAACAGGTCGCGCATCCGCAAGCTGATCCGCTCGACGATCTCTTCGGTCGAACAGCCGTGCGAGAAGCACCAAAGCGAGGCGGCTCCGTCGCCGCGATCCCAGACGTGCAGGGCCGTCGGGTTGTCGCCGTCGTGCCCCGGGCAGCGAGCGCGAAAGTCGTGCGGCTGGCCACGCGGGCCGTAGCCACGCGCTTCGAGCGCGTCCCACACGATCCGCATCGGATCGCTCATACCGGCGCTCCCCGCCGGTCGGGTAAGTCGGCTAAGTCAGGGTCGTCGGGCCCGGCGCGCGCCACCGCCCGACGCCGCCGTCCAGGTCGACGCTCACGCGGCCGCGCGCTGGCCCGGTCTCGAGGTAGATCACACGTCGCAAGCGCGACGCTGTCCTGTCGCTGCCTGAGTCGCACACCTCGCAACCGGTCGCGCAGCTCGCTTATCTCGTCGCGCACGTTCGCGACCTCATCTTCGATCAACGACAGGAACTGCTCGCATGAGAGCTCGACGTCGTCGTGGACCACCCGACCCTGCTCGTCTTCGAAATCCCAGTCGAACACGATCCCATCAAGCCGCGGCTCGCGACCGTCGCGCAACGCCTGCCCCACCGCAACGAGACGCTTCAGCAGTCGCCTACGGTTACCGATCCGTCGTTCGAGCCACTGCCGGTGGGTCATCTGCGCGGGCGCAGTAATCCGCGCGAGCCACTGGCCGGGGCGCTGTTTGCCAGTTACTGAGCCCGCCCTGGCTGCCATCGACGTCTCATCTCAGCTGTCACGGAGTCGAACGTACACCCTGGGGTGGACGTCACGCGAAAACGCCGCCCCGTATCTCAGGAAGCGGCGTTTCGCAAGGGCGGAACGTCTGTGACAACTGGGACCGCCGACCAGCAACATCAAGATACCCGCTGGCGCGGCGGCAACCGCGCTCTCCACGGTCGAGCCCCCAACCGCCCGCGCCGTCTCGCAACAGCCTCGAAGGAAGGAACAGCGCACGACCGAGCGAACTCGAAGCCATGCCAATCGGCGTCGACTACACCACCGACGAGTGGCAAGAGATCAGCGACGGCGCAACGTTCGACGCCGTCGACGACGAACAGTTGATGCGCCTCCACCGTCACTGGATCTGGGCGAACTACGCGAAAGGCGAGTTCGAGGAGGCGCTCAACACCGAGGGCTGGGACGACGTCACAAGTTTCGTCGCGCGAGTTCCGTGGGCGATGTACATGTGGTACAGCCTGCTGTGGGCGGTGATCGCGGGCTACACGAAGCGAGGAATCAGGCTCGGCGGCCAACTCGGAGAAGACATCAGGCCGCTCCGCGAACCGCTGCGTGATGCACGGAACGCGACCTTTCATGTTGAGGACGACCTCGACTACTACGACAGTCGCTTCGTCGACATCGTGCGACAGGCCCCGACGCAGATCACGCGAGTGCATCAGACACTCGGGCGACTGTTGCTCGATGAGATTCGGCGACGCCAGATCGAGCAGCAGTCCTCGACGTAGCTGCGTCGGCACCAGCGGTCCGTGCGGTGCGCTGCCAAAGGGGGGAGGGTCAATGATGAGCCCGCCAAGCCTGAGGGATCGGGAACATCGGGGCGCGCGTTCGCGCGAAGGTTTTGAGTTTTTGACGGGGGAACAGCGCGCGGACGGTTGGCGACCGCGCGGGATGGTCGGGATGGTCACCATCCGTCGCGCGAACCGCTGATGCCCGCTCGACCGTCAGCCGAGCTGCGCGACGTAGCAGGTCAGCTCCTCCAGGCGTGCCTCAAGCGCCAGCAGCGCCTCGGTGAGCGCGACGTGCGGCTCGCAGTCGCTCGAGGAGAGCGCGTGGAGCGCCCGGCGACGATGCTGCAACGCGCGCTTGTCCTGCTCCACGCCAGGTTCGGGCGGCTCCGTACGGCTCATCGCCACAGCGTTCACGGCCCGCCCCACGCTCACAGCGCCACGATCCGAAGCTCGCTCACGTCACCCAGCTGCGCCAGATCGACGGTCGGTCGCAGACGCGCGCTGTCGCGGGTGAGCCGCTCGCGCGCCAGCCCGAGGCGCATCGTGTGCTGGCGGCGCTCCGCATCCCGCCGCGCACGCTGCTCCTGGTCGGCGACCTCCACCTCGAGGGCGCGCAGTCGACGCTGACGATCCGCCTGCGCGGTGCGGTTGGCGAGCTCAACCTGCCACTGAAGCCCTCGGAGGGCGGCTTCCTCGGGGCTCTGTTCCGGGGCGTCGGTCTGGTGCCCACTGCCAGTGGCCCAGACCGACGCGAGACCGGAGGAACGCATCGCTACTTCAGGTGGACGATCGCGAACGCCGTCGGCTGCCACACCGCCAGCCCAAACCGGCCCTCCCCAAGCATGGTTACCCGGTTGCGGATGAAGTCGTCTTGGTCAGCATCTGAGGTCTTGACGTTGACGCCCTCGCGGACGAACACGGTCGCGCCGGTGCCGAACGAGCCGACCAGCGCAGAACCGACGGGCATGACTTTGCTGCTGAGAGCGGGGAGTCCCCATAGCATGTTCGCGGTCGTCGAGAACGCGCCTTCGCTGTCGAGGCGCTCGCCGCTGCCAGTCGCCTTGTTCTTCAGCATGGTTGCCAGGTCGGTCGGGTGGACCACGACCGCGTCTGGTTCGGCGTCGGACAGGATCACCGCCGTGATCGCGTCGAGCGTGAGGTCAGTGAGCGCCTCACCGGCCGCGAACGCGACCGACGCGACCCCGGTCGTGTTCAGGATCCCGAGCAGGTTCTCGCCCTGACCGTCACCGGCCACCACAGCGTTTTCCAGCCTTCTCATAACGCCATACGTCAACCGCGACTGCGTCACCGTGGCGAGTGCCGGAACGTCGGCGAGCTGCTGTCTCTTTAGCTTGATGAAGTGCGCGATCGTCTTTGCGACGACCTGGGCGTCGGCGAGCTCGAGGTCGGCCTGCGGTTTGATCGCCGCCTCCACCGTCTCGGCCGCGGTGTCGAAGCTGCCTTGCTCCTGGGTGTAGTCGAAGCTCTGGCCCGACATTGATTCCGTTGGGATCAGGTCGGGCACCGACAGCCTGCGACGCAACTGGGCGACCATCCCGTAGTACGGGCCGACACGCGCGGTGTCGGGGAGCTGCACGTCACCGGCGACGGCGAAGCTGCGGCCACCCCAGGAGCCGGACTGCATCTGCGCGACCAGCTCGTCACGGCCCATCGCCGGGCCCAGCGCGAGCTGGCCGATCGGCATCGACGAGTGCGCCAACTGTTCGAGCGACCGGACGACGCTCGGGTCGTCGAGGAACGACTCGCCGCCCATGCCGACGCCGCTGACGCCGGCCACCTGTGACAGCAGCGCCCGCTCCAGCTCGCTCGCCATCTCGAGCTCGTCCTCGGCTGCAGCGAGCCGGACCTGCGTGGTGGCGATCGCCTGCTTGTCGTCGAGCTTGGCGGCGCTGTCGACGCCCTCTCGGGCCCGCTTGACCTCTGCCCGTGCGGCGCGGTTGCGCTCGCGGGCCTGTGTCAGCCGGTCGCGCTGTGTTGCTGTGACGACGCTCATCGCTCGCCCCCTGTCGTGTAGTCGGTGACATCGCTGATCAACAATGCGATCCCGTTGCTCGCGCGCCGAGTCTCGATCTTGAGCTTGAGGTCACGCTCGCGCAACCGTCCGATCAGCCAGTCGGAGAACGCCATCGCCAACTGGTAGTTCTCGTCGTAGGGGATCAGATAGGCGCACTGCTCGCCGGTTTTGCGCGCGACCATCAAGTCGAGCTCCACCTGGTTGACGAACTCGGTGGCGCTACGACCGATCGCGTCCACGCGCTGACGGGTGATGCCGTGGCGTGCCGCGACGGTGGCAAGCGTCTCGCCGGACGCGCGTTCGACAATGACCTGCTGGTTTCGTTCGCTGAGCTCCATGCCGCGTGACAATAACCAGTGTTGACAGCTTTGGGAAGAGCCACGAACGCCCAGGCACCCGCCGCCCTGACGTTGGACGCCTGATCAGTCCGGCGAGAACAGCTCGCGCCGGATCCCGTTACCGGGCCCCGCCGAGTTGGTGTACGCCGCATGCCACGCCTGCTCGGTGGCCGCCAGCGCGACCCGCCACTCGCCCTTGTCGCCAGCCTTGGTCTCGGTGAGCGCGACCCGCACCGCGTCGGGCCACGCCACACGGAAGGTCACGCCGTCCTCAACTCTCGCGCCGAGGTCACGGCGAGTTCCTGCCCCCCACCCTTTGCCCTTCCGTTGCTCGCCCATCCCGTCGGCTGAGCCTGACTCTGCCTGTGGACGTAAGAGAGGCCCTAGAGCCGGCAGTCGCGGATCGCGACGATGTACGCACGGGGTATGACGCTGCGGTCCCCCGTGCGGATAAACGTGGCCGCACCGGTCACGATCGCCTCGAAGCCCGCGGGTGTGTCATAGGGTGATCGGCTAGTGAGGTGAGCGAACACACAGCCACAGTTCACGACCCTACTGGCAGTGCGCTGGCACGTGTCCAGGAAGCCTGCCTTCATGTCGATGCCCTGTTGCGTCGCCCACGGCGAGGATCCACCTTGGCTCGTCCCCGACAGCAAGGATCCGCCCTGGCTCGTCCCCGACGACGAAGATCCACCTTGGCCAGCGATACGAATCACGCTTGCGATCAGGAGGACAGCGACGACTCCCGCTGCAATCGCATAGTTTCTGCGAGCGCGGGGCGATCTTGGATTAGTTCTCGTCGTCGGAGTCGCGAGCGGGGTGCCTGGGGCTGGCATAGTGGGCGGCGCGACGGAGCCCGCTGTGCCGACAGTTTGTGATTGTGACTCGAAAGCAGCGAGTGGCCGCGCGTGCTCATGGTCGGCGGCCGCCGGGGTCGTCCGTCGCGCTGCCAGATCGAGCGCGCGTATGACGAACGCCACCGCTAGAACGGCCAGCACCGCTATTCCCGCGAATTGGCCCACTCGGTAGGCGCTGGAGACAGCGATCATCAATGTCACGTTCCACTAATCGACGCGGCGCGCCGACCCCTTGAATGTGAAGTCCCAGATCTGACAGTCAGCGCTGGTCCGACGACCCCAAAGCACGGCACCCGTTGCGGGCGTGCTCAAGCTCGGCGCGCAACATCGCCGGCGGGTGTGTTCCGGCCACGGCGCGGATCCTCGCCGGCCGGTGAGGGTTACGTCAAGCGAACGTCCGCCTGTGACGCTCTGGGATGGCTCCACGCGGCGTGCGCGCGGCGAGATCGGGGGAACACGCGTTCGCGTCACCTAGGACCGCCAGAGGCCTCCTGACGCGCCAGGCATACAGCGGCCCCGCGATGCGCCAACACCCGGGGCCCGGCGACGCGAGATAACCACGTCGCGTCACCCAACGTACGCCACGCTCGGAGCGTCGAGACACGACGCCCGCGTGACTCAAAACGTGACTCACGGCGTCGAACCCGCCGCCTACGCGAACTCTGGCGCCGTCGGGCGACGAGCCCCTGAATCCCCAGCAAACACGGGTCTTTTGGCGTCTACTGGCGGACTAGGGCGCGTCCTGTCGCGAACGGGCTAACAATCGGGGCGCCCGGATTTGAACCGGGGACCTCACCGACCCGAACGGTGCGCGCTACCAGGCTGCGCCACGCCCCGATTTGCCCAGTATCGCACGATCCTTGCGCCCCGGCCGCGCGAGGATCAGGGACTCGGGACCTTGGCCGCCTAGGGGACCGAGACCTTCGGCACGCTTACCGTCCCAACTCCTGGGACGGTGACCTTCTGCGTGGCCGGGGGCGAACTCGTGACCTTCTTGATGACGCCGGACACGGGCTGGGTCACCTTCTTGACCACCCCGGACACGGGCTGAGCGACCTTCTTGACCACCCCGGACACCGGCTGGGTGACCTTCTTGACCACCCCGGACACCGGCTGAGTGACCTTCTTGACCACGCCCGACACGGGCTGAGTCGCCTTTTTGACCACGCCGGAGACCGGCTGAGTGACCTTCTTCAACGCTGAGCCGGCCGGGTTCGAGCTGCTGTGAGGAACGGAGGTGCCGAGCAGGCTGTGCGAAGGCGAACCCGCGCCGTGCGCCGAGGAGCCAGTGGACGATGAGGCGCCAGCCGGCGCCCCGGTGGACGCCCCGGAGGCGCCCCGGCTCGCCCCGGTTTGCCCGGGAGCCGCGGCGTGCGCGCCCGATCGCGGCCGGGCAGCAGCGTTCGGCTGGGCGGCGGCGCGCGCTCGTGAGGACGAGCTGCGCCGCGGCGTCGGGGTCGCGACGCGCGAGCTCACCGCCGCCGGCGGCACGAGCTGCGGCCGGGACTGCGCATGGTGTGCGGTGGCCACGAAGACGCCCCCGCCGAGACCCGCGAGCGCCGCCGCGGCAGCCGCGGCAGCGGCCGCCACGCGACCGACAACGGATGAGGGATCGACGAGGCCGCCGAACCGCCACAGGTTCTGAAGCGGCTGCAGCAGCGCGGCCGAGTGGCCCTGAACGCGACCCGCGGCGTTGCGGTGGCCGCCCCCGCGCCGCCACCGCAACCACGGGATCGGAAGCAGCGCCGCGATCTTGCCGGCAAGCCCGGGCGCATGGAACAGAGAGTCGTCGACGCCGGCGAGGCGGGCCTCGCGCCTGCACGGCTGGCAGTGAGAAAGATGGCGCGCCAGCTGGCGGCGCTCGCGCAGACCCAGCTTCAGCAGCGATTTCGGCTCGCCGGTCGCGATCAGCGCCTGGACGTGCTCGCAGCGTCGGCCGCTTACGAGCTCGTCGTACTCCTTGCTGAGCCGGCGCCGGGCCCGGAACAGGGTGCTCTCGACGACCGGGCGCGACATGCCGAGCCGCTCGCCGATCTGGGTGTAGGAGAGCCCCTCGAACTCGCGCATGACGATGATCCTGTGGTGGCTTTCGGACAGGCCGTGGAAAGCTCCCCGGAGATCGTCGAGGGATTGCTTGCGCTCGACGGCGACATCCGGTGGCGGGCCGTCCGAGATAAATCGAGTCGGCGCGTCGGAGCCCTCCTTTTCGGGCTCGAGCGGCACCTCACGGGCACGGCGCGTGCGCCGGTACTCGTCGATGCAGGCGTTCTTGGCGATCTCGTAGATCCAGGCCTTGAACGCGATCGGCCGCTCTGTCTCGCGCAGGCGGCGAAGTGCGGAGATGAAGACCTCCTGGGCGATGTCCTCCGCCCGCGCGTGGTCGTTGACGATGCCCAGGATGTACGCCCCGATCCGGCCCCGATACCGCGAGTAGAGCTCCTCGAACGCCCGATCGCTGCCGCCTCGCACCGCGGCCACCAGCTCGGTGTCTGCGCACGTCGGGGTGAGTTGGGGTGCGCTTAGCGCGGACATGACCGGCCATCCACCAAGGTGCGGGAGCTCCCTACCGATTCCTTCACTGAACTGTAGCGTTCATTCGACGGACGTTTAGCAGCGTATTTCCCATTTTCCGCTCGTACTAAGCGCGAGTTCGCTTGAGGCCATCCGGTCGAGACGGCATACTTGTGAACCATGTAGCGAACCGCAAAGGAGGGACAGGACCGATGGCAAATCACCTGACGCCCAGCGAGCTCGCCCACGAGTGCGACTTGGAGCGTCGAGACGTAATCGTCAAGTGCCTCGAACTGGGCGTCCCGATCTTCAACGGAAAGATCGACAAGACCCTCTTCCTCTCGAGCCTCCGCGAGTACACCGGCTCGATCCAGCAGCCTCAGGTCGCTAGCGCGTAAGAGGGCAGTTTCTTAATTGGCCCGGCTGCGCCGGGCCTTGTTTGGTTTCCGGCGGGCGGGCGGCCCCGCCGACCGGTCGGGCTTTCGTGCTCAAGCACCCATTCGAAGGACGGTCCGCTAGCCCTGTGCGGACTGCCGCAGGAGCGTCGAGGTCGTCTGCTCGAGAATCTTGCGCCACGCCCTCGTCTTCTCGCGCTCGGCCTCGAAGTGCTTGACCACCTTCCGGACCCGGGTCGCCGAGATCTCGATCCCGTGGCGGGCGCAGATCCGCTTGAAACGGGGGTAGTCCTGCGCCAGCTTCAGCGTCACCGACTGGAATCCGTGCCTGGCGATGTCGACGCGTGAGCTGAAGTTCATGACGCTGGTCTGGAACATCAGCTCGTCGTCTGGCTCGGGCTCGATCAGGATGATGTCGACGCCGGGGTACCGGTCCTCCCACCGCCGCGCGACCTCGTGCAGGCGCTGGTAGGCCAGCAGCTTGAAGGCCTGGTAGCCGATCTGGGGGAAGCCCATTTCGGACACCCGGCGCGGGCGCGAGCCGGTTACCGACGGGAGGTTCTTGTCGAAGTCGTTGACGTAGGGCACGAGCGGATTGACCACGACTATGAACTTGGCCCCCGCCTCGACGGCAATGTCGAGGTTCGTCGTCGACAGGATCCCGCCGTCGATCAGCTCGCGATCCTTGACCTTGACCGGCCTGTAGATCATCGGCAGCGCCGTCGAGGCGCTCACGGCCGTGGAGATCGGCACGTCGTCCCAGCCCTCGGCGCCGAACACGATCCGCTCGCAGGTGTCGAGGTCGGTGGCCGACAGGTAGAGCTCGTTGGGCAGCAGGCGGAAGTCATCGGTCCGGTCGGGATGGGACAGGATCGTCTGCACGTACCGCTCGATCCCCTCGCTCGAGTACAGCCCCGATGGCAGCGCCTCGGCCAGTCCGACGGCCAGGTCGACGGCGGAGATCTGGCCTAGGTCCCGCATCAAGGTTCGCAGCAGCCGCGCGAGTCGCATTGGGAGCTGCAGCCCCTTCGTGACGAACTCCGAGTAATTCGGCCTCAGCAACGAGCCGACGCGCGCGTCGGGGAACGGCATCGGCCCCTGCCGGACGATGACTCGCATCATCTCCTCGGGCGTCGCGCCATTGGCGACCGCCGCGGCCACGAACGACCCTGCGCTGGTGCCGACGTACACGTCGAACTGGTTCACGGTCCGATTGACCGACAGGAGATCGAGCGCTCGAAGCGCGCCGATCTCGTAGACGCCGCCCGTGAACCCGCCGCCGCCGAGCACGAGCGCTGACCGCGAGCGGCTTCGCGCTGCTGAACGGCGCGATCCGGCGCCCGCGCGCTCCGCCGCAGCGGCGTCAAGCTTGACGACCTTCCCCATCGGCCCGCCGATTGTACGGCTGCATCGCGTCTGGGACCGCAACCTTCTCCGGTGTAAGCGGTTAGATATCCCTAGATGCGAGGCTTTGTGGCGGCTCTAGCCGCAACAGGGGCACTCTTCGGAGCCGTGGCGGCGGCAAGCGCACAGTCCACCGCCGCTCAGCGGTCGCTCGGCAGAGCCCTGCGAGCCGGGCTGAGAGCGGATGGCGGTCGCGACGGCGTGGATGTCGTCGATATGACCACCGGGCAGACGCTGTTCTCATCGGCGCCCAACGTTCCCCGCCTGCCGGCCTCGGTCGAAAAGGTCTACACGACTTCAACCGCCCTGTTGCGCTTCGGGCCGGACACGCGGCTGACGACTCGCGTCTTCGGGGTCGGGACCTTCGACCTCGGCGGCGGGTTCCACGGCACCCTCTATCTAAAGGGGGGTGGGGATCCCACGTTCGGGTCAAAGACCTTCGACCGCTCCGCCTACGGGACGGGCGCGACGATGCAGCAGCTCGTCGCCAACCTGAAGCGGGCGACCGGGATCAAGTCGATTACCGGGCGGATCGTCGGCGACGAGTCCTACTTCGACTCGCTGCGCGGGACGCCTCCGTACGGCTATCACGCATCCAGCTGGATCGAGGGACAGCTGAGTGCCCTCATCTACAACCGTGGCCTCGCCAACCCGCAGGGCAGCGCGTTCCAGCGCCGGCCGGCGCTGTTCGCCACCCAGCAGTTCGTCAGCGCGCTGAAGGCGGCGGGCGTGCACGTCCCGGCGAAGACCCGGGTGTATACGGGCGTGACGCCATCGTCCGCGCAACAGCTCGCGGCCGTTCACTCGCCACGGATGTCCTGGCTGATCAAGCTCACGAACACGCCATCGGACAACTTCTTCGCCGAAATGCTCCTCAAGGGGCTCGGCGCCAGCTTCGGCGACGCAGGCACGACCGCGGCCGGTGCCGCCGTGGTCCGCTCCGAGATGGCCACGTTCGGGGTCCACCCTCAGCTGAACGACGGATCCGGCCTCTCGCGCTCGGACTTCACCACGCCCCGGCAGGTGGTCACGGTGCTCGAGCGGATGGCCGGAAACGCAGACTTCACCAACTCCCTCGCCATTGGTGGCGAGACCGGCACCCTCCAGGACGAGATGCGCGGAACGCTCGCCCAGGGCAATTGCATCGGCAAGACGGGGACGCTGCATGACGTCGCGAACCTCGTGGGCTACTGCACCGCGCGCGACGGCCATAAGCTCGTGTTCGCGTTCCTCATGAACGGCCAGTCGAATCCCGACTACGGGCACGAGGTTGAGGCCAACATAGCGGTGGCGCTGGCGAAGTACGACGGCTGACCTCGGTCGGTCCTGGGCGGGGCGGGCCGGGGCTGTCGACTCTCGGCCCGCGGGCGCTGCGCGCCCGCAGCCCCGGTTGCGATCGGCTTGGTCAACGGCGCTGGGGAAGGGGAGGGATCGGGCGCGATCGCGCCCTTTCATGATGCATAACACGACAACGTCGCCCGGGATGGCGAGCCCTGTCGACGTATGCATGAAGAGTGTGCTCAATCCGACAGGGCTCGGCATTCACGCCGGTGTTGACGCGTTATGCACCATCCGAGCCGCTGATCGGGCACCGGAGCCGCTCTCACCCATCCCCTTCCCCAGCGC
This sequence comes from uncultured Solirubrobacterales bacterium, assembly GCA_963812225.1. Lineage (GTDB taxonomy): Bacteria > Actinomycetota > Thermoleophilia > Solirubrobacterales > Solirubrobacteraceae > Palsa-465. The sequence goes on along the minus strand of CAWEUN010000020.1, from coordinate 206,495 downwards.
CGTTTACCGGTCCGACACGAACCACGGCCGCCGAGAGTCGACAGCCATCGAGTCGACGGGCGCCTAGCCCAGCAGCTCGCGCAGGCCGTCCTCGTCGAGCACGGGGACGCCCAGCCGCTCGGCGCCTGCGAGCTTCGACCCGGGACTGTCGCCGGCGACCAGATAGGCGGTTTTCCGCGACACCGATCCCGTGACCTTCCCGCCGGCGGCGACGATCATCTCCGTCGCCTCCTCGCGGGTGAGCGTCGGCAACGTCCCCGTCAGCACGAGGGATTGGCCGGCGAGCGTGCCCTCACCCGGCGGGGGGCCCTCCTGCTCGAAGCGCAGCCCCTGCTCCTGGAGATCCTTGATCAGATCGCGCATCGACTCGTCGGCGAGTTGGGCGTGGATCAGCGCCGCCATCTTTGGTCCTACCCCCTGGGTCTGCTCGATCTCCTCGGGGCCGGCGGCCAGGAGCGCGTCGACGGTCCGGAACTGCTGAGCGAGGTTGCGACCGGTGACGTAGCCGACCTCCTCGATCCCGATCGCGTACAGCACCCGACCGAACGGCTGCTGTTTCGAGACGTCAACCGCCCGCACGAGCTTGTCCGCGGATACCTGCCCGAATCCACTCTGCTCCGCGACCTGCTCGGCGGTGATCCGGTAGAAGTCGGCCGCGGTCTTGACCCAGCCGAGGTCCATGAACAGGGTCACCTGCTTCTCGCCGAGGCCGTCGATGTCCATCGCGCCGACGAAGTGCGTGAGCAGCTGCCACCGCCGGCCCGGGCAAACCCGATTCGGGCAGCGCGTGAACACCGAACCCTCGGGCTTGACCGTCGGCGTGTCGCACACGGGGCATCTGTCGGGCGGGTGGGGCGGCGGCGGCCGGTCCTCGCGCTCGGCCACGTGCGGCGCCGGCGAGAGCACCTGCGGAATCACATCGCCGGCGCGCAGCACGATCACCTCCTCGCCGATGCGGACGTCCTTCCGGGCTAGGTCCTCTTCGTTGTGGAGTGTGGCTTGCTTGATCGTCACGCCGCCGACGTGGACGGGCTCGAGCATCGCGAACGGGTGCAGGTCGCCGAACTTGCCCGGGTTCCAGCCGATGTCGTTGAGCTTGGTGATCGCCGTCGTCGGCGGGAACTTCCACGCGATCGCCCACCGCGGCTCGCGCCCGACGACGCCCAGCCGGCGCTGCAGTTCGACCTGGTTGACCTTTACGACCGCGCCGTCGATCTCAAACTCGAGCGATCCGCGCCGCTCCTCCCACGAGCGGCACTGGGCCACGACCTCGTCCTCGGAGACCAGCCGTACAACATCTGGATGAACCGGAAAACGGTGGTTCTTCAGCCACTGGAGGGCGTCCCAGTGGGCGGCGAAGTTGATCCCTTCGGTGGCCCCGACCGCGTACGCCCAGAATGACAGCGGCCGATCGGCCGCCAGTTTCGGATCGAGCTGGCGGATCGTCCCCGCCGCCGAGTTTCGCGGGTTCATGAACGTCGACAGCCCCGCCTCCGCGCGCCGTTCGTTCAGCTTCGCGAAGTCCGGGAGCGACATGTACACCTCGCCCCGGACCTCGATCAGCGCCGGCGGATCGGGATCGTCGAGCCTCATCGGGATCGACGGGATCGTCCGCAGATTGTGGGTGACGTCCTCGCCAATCTCGCCGTTGCCCCGGGTCGCACCCCGCTCAAATTCCCCGTTCCGGTACAGCAGCGAGATCGCGAGTCCGTCGATCTTCGGCTCGACCACATACTCGAACTCCGGGTCCTCGATCCCCTCGCGGGCGAGGTGGTTGCGCATCCGCGCGATCCAGGCCCGCAGCTCCTCGCCACTGCGGGCGTTGGCCAACGACAGCATCGCCTGGGGGTGGCGCACCTTCTCGAGCTCGGATACCGGCTCGCCGCCGGTCCTCTGCGTCGGCGAGTCGGGCGTGACGAGCTCGGGGTGCTCGGCCTCGATCGCACGCAGCCCATCGAGCAGCGCGTCGTACTGATCGTCCCCGATTTCGGGATCGTCGAGGACGTAGTAGCGGTAGCCGTGATGGTCGAGTTGCTTTCGCAGCTCGACCGCGCGCCTGGCGGCGCTCAACCTTCGACCTCGCTGGCCGCCGGCGCGATCAGCCTCGCGAGGTCGTAGCGCTGCAGCGCCGAAAGGCCGTCCCGATCCGTCAGGTCGAAGTGGATTGGGGTGACCGCGATCTTGCCCTGGGCGACGGCCGCCAGATCGGTGCCGGTCTCGTCGCGCTCGTAACTGGCGTCGCCGTAAATCCGGTACAGCCGCCGGCCGCCCGTCGCCTCGTCCACAAGCGCCAGCTCGTCTCGGTAAACGCGCTTGCCGAGCCGCGCCACCGCGACGCCATCGGGGGCGCCCCCCGGCACGTTGATGTTGAGCAGAGTCCCGCCCGGGAGCGGAACGTCCTCGAGCTCGCCGACGAGCCGGGCGGTGAACGATGCCGCGACCGCGAACTCAAACCCCGCGCCGGCGCGGAAATCAAGCTCCATCGAGCTCGACTGCTGCGAGACCGCGATCCCGGGCAGGCCTAGCACGATCGCCTCGAGCGCGGCCGCGACCGTGCCCGAGTAGGTGATGTCGTCGCCGAGGTTGGAGCCGTGATTGATCCCGGACACGACCAGCTCGGCCTCGAACCCCTCGACCAGGCCAAGCCGCGCCAGCCGCACGCAGTCCACCGGCGTCCCGTCGGTCGCGTAACCGACCGTCCCGTCGCCGAAGTCGACCTCCTGCACCCACAGGGGCCGGCGCGTCGTGATCGACCGCGCCATCGCCGAGCGGTTGCCGTCGGGCGCGATCACCGCCAGCTCGATCCCCGGAAGCGTCAGCAACGCCCGGCGAAGTGCCTGCAGCCCAGCGGCCTCGATCCCATCGTCGTTCGTGAGCAGCACACGCATCTGTTTGATGCTAGTCGAGGGCCATGACCCATTCGCGGACGCCGGCGGGACTCGACTCAGGTCCCGCCGCAACACAGACTTCACAGAGAGATCTGCGCAACTCTCCTTCGCCCGCGGCGTTCCAGGTCAGCGATGCCCCGCCGCCTGACAGCGCTCCTCGCGATCCTCGTGCCGCTCGCCGTCGCCGTCCAGGCAGCCCCCGCGTCCGCCACCTACAAGGGCAAGAACGGCGAGCTCGCGTTGGAGTCCTTTGCGGGCACGGACAACGGCGGGGGCCCGCCGGGACCGCAGGAAACTGACACCATCGAAACCCGCGCGCGTACCCTCGCCGTGTGCGACGGCTCGAGCGGACCGCTTCCGTGTGAGTTCGGCGCGCCGAGCTACTCCCCGGATGGGCAGAGCGTCGTCTTCAGCAGGTTGGTCCCGACCAACGCGCTGAACGATCAGGGCGATCAGGGCCAGCTCGAGATCGTGAACAGCGACGGATCGGACCCCCAGATCCTGCCCCGTCAGACCGCCGATGACGAGCATCCCGCGTTCCTGCCTTCGGGTAACGCGATCGTGTTCGACGGACGGACGACGGAAACGGCGGCGCCGAACCTGTATACGGTCGCAACGGACGGCGGCGGCCTGTTCCAGCTGACGAGCACCGGCGGATCGGAGCCGGCCCCGTGCGCCAACGGCACGATCGCCTTCGTCCGCAACGACAACATCTACCTGCTGCATCCGGGCGGCGGCGCCGTTCGCCAGCTGACGCGCCGCGGAGGGGGTTCGCCGACGTGCGCGCCGGGCAGCCACCAGATCGCGTTCGTGCGGGGCGTGACGCTGTACACGATCGGCTCCAGCGGCCGCCATCTACACCGTGTGACGAAGACGTCCGCGTACGCCCCAGCGTACGCCCCGGACGGCACGGAGCTCGCGTTCCTGACGAGCTACAACGCGCTGACCCAGAACGGCAGCCAGGCCGCGCTCGAGGTCGTCAACCTCAAGGGCCGCCGCGTCGAGCCGAAACTTGTCGTCGCCAACACCTCGTTCAGCGGCGACTCTGGCGTCCAGGACACCGGTTACGCCTCGGGGATCGGCTGGCAGCCGGCGATCGCTCCGAACCTCCCCGTGACGCGCGTCAAGGGCTCGCCGCTGTCATCGGCTCAACTGTCCGATATCGACGCCGTCGCAATCAGCCCGGACGACCGGCTGCTGGCAGGCGTCGAAGACGACGGGCAGGTCGCGCTGTTCTCGATCCGCTACACCGGCGGAGTGGTCACGCGGTTCAAGCTGCTGCCACCGTCCGAGGCGCCGCCCTCCCGTCCGCTGGCCGTCTCGGTCGCGTTCAGTCCAGTCGCCGATCTGCTCGCGGTCGGGTTCCGAGGAGGCCAGATCGCCGAATGGTCGGTGGACGGCTCCACCGGGACGATCACCCCCGTTCCCGGCTCTCCGTTCGCCGTCGGCAACGGCCGCGACCCGAGCGCGCTCGCCTTCAGCCCGGATGGAACCCGGCTCGCCGCGGGCACGGCCGGGGGCGGCGTCTCCGTCTTCTCGGTCGATCAGGCCACCGGCGCGCTCACCACGGTACCCGGGTCGCCGTTCGCCGCCGCGGCCAGCGGAGCGGCGAGCTCGATCGCGTTCAACCCCGACGGATCGGAGCTCGCGGCGGCTTGGCCTGGCGCGCTGTGGCTGTTCTCGGTGGACCCCGCGACGGGATCGCTCAGCCCGACCATCGGCTCACCGATAGGCGGCATCGATCTAGCAACGGCTGCCTTCACACCGGGCGGCCACCTGCTGGGCGCCTCGGCCGACGGCGGGGCGGTGGTCAGCGTGAACCCATCGAGCTCTCGCGCTCCGATTGCAGGCTCACCGTTCCTCCCACTCGACGATCTCGGGTTCACGCCGACTTCGAAGGCGTTCAGCCCGAACGGACAGCTGCTCGCCGCCGCGATCGGTCACGGCGGTGCCGGTTCGAGCGGCGTCGGACTCGCCTCAATAGCCCCGGCGGCCGTCGAGCCATCGGGCACGGCGTTCTCGTCCGGAACAAACACGATCTCGGAATCGATCGCCTTCAGCCCCGACGGCCAGCTGCTGGCCACGGGCAACGTCGACGGGAGCGTGTCACTGTTCACCCTCGGTGGTGCCAGCATCGCCTGCCACGTGCCGAACGTGCGCGGCCGCTCGTTGAGGGCGGCCACCAGGCGGCTTCGGAGCTCACGCTGTTCACGGGGCAGGGTCACGACCGCGCCAGGGGCGACACCGCCCCTCGTGGTCGGCACCCAGACGCCCGGTGCCGGGAAGCTCGAGCCCCACGGCGAGCGCGTGGCGCTCCGGCTTATCCACCGCCCCTGAGATCCAGCACCCGCTCGCCGCCGTACCCCACGCCGGCCAGGTACAGCCCGCCAGGGGGCGCCGTGGGTCCCGCCTCTGGCCGCGGGCGGCCCTCGAGCAACGAGACGAAATCGACGACCGAGCGACGGCCCGAAGCCACCTCGAGCATCGTCCCCACGAGGACGCGGTTCATGTTGCGCATGAACGCGTCCGCCTCGATCCAGAATTCGACCAGCTCCCCGGAGCGGCGCCAATGGGCAGCAAAGACATCGCGTGAGAACCGCACGTGCTCGGTCTCGGTCGGCGTGAACGCGGTGAAGTCGTGGGTCCCGACCAGGGCCGAGGCGCACTCGGACAGCGCCTCGAGGTCCAGCCGATGCGGCCAGTGGAGCACCCTCCCCCGCTCGAGCGCGGTTCGCGCCTCCCGCGCCAGCAGCCGGTAGCAGTACGCCCGCGACGTCGCGTCGCGGCGGGCGTCGAATCCCTCCGGGACCTCGGCACACGCGAGGATCGCCACATCGTCAGGCAGTAGCGCGTTCATCCCCCGGATCGGCACGGCCGCAGCCGAGTAGCTCGCCACCTGCCCCCAGGCGTGGACCCCGGCATCGGTACGTCCCGCCACAGTCACCGTCACCCCGTCGACGCGCAGCAGCACCGCGAGCGCGCGCTCGACCTCCTCCTGAATCGTCCGGGCGCCCGGCTGCCGCGCCCAGCCCGCGAACCCGCTTCCGTCGTACTCGAGGTCCAGCCGTGCGGTCAGACGAGCTCCAGCAACACCATCTCGGTCGAATCGGACCGTCGCGGGCCGAGCTTCAGGATCCGGGTGTAGCCGCCGTTGCGCTCGGAGTAACGCGGGGCGATCTCCTCGAACAGCTTGTATACCGTGAACTTGTCCTGTCCCAGCGCCGACAGCGCCTGCCGGCGGGCGTGCAGGTCGCCGCGCTTGGCGAGCGTGATCAGCTTCTCGACCTCGGGCTTGACGGCCTTGGCCTTCGTCTCGGTCGTCTGGATCCGCTCGTGCGCGATGACCTCCTTCGAGAGGTTCATCAATAGCGCCTTGCGGTGCGAGGCGCTACGGCTTAGCTGATATCGCTGGCGCTGGTGGCGCATCGTCTCCTGAGCCTACCTACTCGTTGCGGAGCCCGAGGCCGCGAGCATGCAGCGTCTCGATCACCTCGTCGATCGACTTCTTGCCGAAGTTCGGGATCGCGTTCAGCTCGCTCTCGGTCTTCGAGACGAGATCGCCCACTGTCTGGATGCCCGCGCGCTTCAGGCAGTTGTAGGAGCGGACGCCGAGCTCGAGCTCCTCGATCAGGATGTCGTCCATCGCGTTGGGCTGGCGGGCCGGCGCTCCGGGAGCGCCGGCGGGCACCAGGCCGGGCTCAATGCCAGGCACGCCGGTCTCGCGCAGCTCCACGACGCGGTCAGCGTCGGTGAAGATCGCGAGCTGCGAGATCAGGATCTCGGCGGCCTCGCGGAGGGCGGCGTGGGGATCGATCGACCCATCGGTCTCGATGTCGAGCGTGAGCTTGTCGAAGTCGGTCTTCTGACCGACGCGCGCCTGCTCGACGTTGTACGCGACGCGGCGCACAGGCGAGAAGATCGAGTCGATCGGGATGACGCCGATCGGCTGGTCGGGGGACTTGTTCTCCTCCGCCGGCCGGTATCCACGGCCGCGGCCGATCGTCAGATACACCTCGAGCTTCGTCTTCTTCTCGAGCGTGGCGATGTGAGCGTCCGGGTTGAGGATCTCCACTCCCGAGGGGAGGTCGATGTCCTTGGCGGTGATCTCACCGGGACCGGTTACGACCAGCGGCGCCTCGATTTCGGTCGCGTCACTGTGCATGCGGCAGACGACGCCCTTGAGGTTCAGGACGATGTCGGTGACGTCCTCCTTGACGCCGCGGATGGTCGAGAACTCGTGGGCGACGCCCTCGATCCGAACGCTGGTCACGGCAGCACCGGCCAGCGAGGACAGCAGCACGCGTCGAAGCGAGTTGCCGAACGTGTAGCCGAAGCCCCGATCGAGCGGCTCGATCGTGAACGAGCCCCTGTTGTCGTCAACTGACTCGCTGGAGATTCGGGGGACTTGGAAGTCAAGCATCGGGGTCCTAACGTCGTGGGTTCCTGCCGCCGCCGAGGCGGCTGTCAGCGCCGCGCGATGCCGTGGGGCAGCGCGGCTGAAAGCATGTTTCTACTTCGAGTAAAGCTCGACGATCAGCTGCTCCTGCACCGGTGCGGCGATCTCCCGCCGCTCGGGCTTGCGCAGCACCTTCGCCGTGAGCGAATCGTGGTCGGCCTGCAGCCATGCCGGCACCTGCCCCGTCAACTCGGTGGCATCGCGGATCACCTGGGTCGCCGTTGAACTCGGATGGATCGCGATCACGTCGTTGTCGCGCAGCTGGTAGCTGGGGATGTTCACCCGGCGCCCGTTGACGGTCCAGTGCCCGTGCAGGATCAGCTGGCGAGCCTGGCGGCGCGAGGCGGCAAAACCGAGACGGACGAGCACGTTGTCGAATCGGCACTCGAGCATGCGCAGCAGGTTCTCGCCGGTGATCCCTGGCTGGCGCGAGGCCTTCTCGTAATAAATCCGGAACTGCTTCTCGAGCACGCCGTAATAGCGGCGGGCCTTCTGCTTCTCGCGCAGCTGGACGCGGTACTCGCTCTGCTTCTGGCGGCCGCGGCCGTGCTCTCCCGGAGGGTACGAGCGGCGCTCGACGCCGCACTTGTCGGTCAGGCAGCGCTCGCCCTTGAGGAAAAGCTTCTGTCCCTCACGGCGGCACTGCTTGCACTGCGGTCCGGTGTCGCGGGCCACGCTTAGACCCTCCTCCGCTTCCGGGGCCGGACGCCATTGTGCGCCTGTGGAGTCACGTCCTTGACGCCCGTGACCTCGAGGCCGGCCGCCTGAAGCGAGCGGATCGCGGTCTCGCGACCCGAGCCGGGGCCCTTCACGAACACTTCGACCTTCTGCAGGCCATGCTCGATGCCCTTGCGCGCGGCGGCATCGGCGGTCACCTGCGCGGCGAACGGGGTCGACTTGCGCGAGCCCTTGAAGCCGGCGCCGCCGGCGGACTCCCACGCGATGACGTTGCCCTCACGGTCGGTCAGCGACACGATCGTGTTGTTGAAAGAGGTCTTGATGTGGGCCTGGCCAACGGGGATGTTCTTGCGAACCCGTCGGCGGCCGCGCTGAGGACGTCGAGGTGCGGGCATTTACTTCTTGGTCGCCTTCTTCTTGCCGGCGATCTGCATGCGCTTGGGACCCTTGCGCGTGCGGGCGTTGGTCTTGGTGTTCTGGCCGCGCACGGGCAGGCCGCGCCGGTGGCGCAGGCCGCGATAGCTCCCGATCTCCTGGAGGCGCTTGACCGATTGAGAGCGCTCGCGGCGAAGGTCACCCTCGACCATGTACTCGCGGTCGATCGCGTCACGCAGCTTTACGACCTCCTCCTCGGTGAGGTCGCGGACCTTGCGATCAGGCTCGACGCCGACCTCGGCCAGCAGCCTATTGGCGCTCGAACGGCCGATCCCGTAGATGTAGGTCAGGCCGATCTCAACTCGCTTGTTCAGCGGAATATTGACTCCAGAGATGCGTGCCATCAATGCACCTAGCCTTGCCGTTGCTTATGCCGCGGATTTGAGCAGATCACGAGCACCCGCCCTTGCCGGCGGATGATTTTGCACTTCTCGCACATCGGCTTGACCGAGGGTCGTACTTTCACGCTCGTTTCGCTCTCGTCGTAAGTGATTCCAGTAGTTCCTCGGCAAGGCTCTGGAGACCGCTTCAGGTCGCCGCTACCGCACCGAAGAATCGCCACGTACCACAAATAAGTCGTGCTACAGGCGCACCGGGGGATGTTAGCAGGGCAGCTTTAGGCAGCAGCGTGCCCGCTGGCCGCCTCGTGCCAGGGCGTCAGGATTCGCGGCCCATCGCCCGTGATTGCGATCGTGAACTCGAAATGGGCGGCCAACGAGCCGTCCTGCGAGTAGATCGCCCAATGATCGTCGCCCACGCGCACCGCGTGGCGCCCGGCGGTCACCATCGGCTCGACCGCGAGCACCATCCCCTCCTCGAGCGGCACCCCCGTACCCGGGGTCCCGTAGTTGGGGATCTGGGGATCCTCGTGCATGCTGCGCCCGATGCCGTGGCCCACCAGCGTGCGCACGATCGACAGCCCAGCCGCCTCGACATGCTCCTGGATCGCGTGGGACACGTCGCCCAGGCGGTTGCCGACGCGGCAGTAGTCGACGGCGATCAGCAGCGCCTCCTCGGTCGTCACCAGCAGCTTGCGGGCGATCGGGGTGACTGGGCCGACCGCGAAGGTCCTGGCTGCGTCCGCCACCCAGCCGTCATGGATCACGCCAATGTCGACCGAGATGAGATCGCCTCGCCCGAGCTTGTACGGCCCCGGGATCCCGTGGACGATCATCGAGTTCGGAGACGTGCAGATCGAGCCTGGGAACCCGCGGTATCCCTTGAACGCCGGCTCCGCTCCCTGCGAGCGGATAAACCGCTCCGCCGCCTGGTCCAGCTCCCGCGTGGTGACGCCCGGACGGATCTTCCCGGCCAGCAGGTTCATCGTCTTCACAAGGATGGCCCCGGCGACCGCCATCCGCTCGATTTCCTCGGGCGACTTCTTGATGATCACGTCTAGACGTTCTCCTCCATGCGCAGGGTCGCGATCACGGCGCGGATGTGGTCGTGGACCTCGGCCGGGGGGCGGGTACCGTCGATCCGCCGCATCAGTCCCTGCTCGTCGTAGTAGTCGATCAACGGCGCGGTCTTCTCGTGGTAGACGCGCAGGCGGTTGCGGATCACGTCGGGTTTGTCGTCGTCACGCTGCATCAGCCGCGATCCGTCCTGATCGCACACCCCGTCGCGCTTAGGCGGGTCGAACTCGACGTGGTAGTTGTGGCCGCCTTTGACGCACACGCGCCGCCCGGCGAGCCGGCGGACGACCTCGTCGTCCGGCACGTCGACCAGCAACGCCGCGGTCACGCGACGGTTGAGATCGACGAGCTGCTTGTCGAGCGCTTCGGCCTGCTCGATCGTCCGCGGAAAGCCGTCCAGGATGAAGCCGTCCTGGGCATCGTCCTGCTGGAGGCGATCCGCGACCATCGCGACGATCAGCTCGTCGGGGACGAGCTCACCGGCGTCCATGTACTCCTGGGCCCGCCGGCCGAGTTCGGTCCCCTCCTTGACGTTCGCGCGCAGCATCTCTCCCGTGGAGATGAACGGAAGCTGGAAGTCGCTGCGCAGCCGCTCGGCCTGCGTTCCCTTGCCCGCACCGGGAGGGCCGAACAGAATCAGGTCAAGCTCAGACATGAGGGCTCACTGTATCGGGCGCGGGGACCTCGGTGAAAGGCTGCCCGCCGCGAAGCTGGACCCCGGGTCCGGCATCCCTGCCGGGTCCCGGCCCTATTTCAAGAAGCCCTCGTAGTTGCGCATCATCAGCTGCGCCTCGAGCTGTTTCATCGTGTCGAGCGCAACGCCGATGACGATCAGAATCGAGGTTCCGCCGAAGAAGAAGTTCGCGCTCGTCTGATTGATGAGGACGGTCGGAAGGGCCGCGACGGCGGCCAGGAATAACGCTCCCGGGAACGTCAGGCGAGCCAGGATGCGGTCGAGGAACTCGGCCGTGGGCCTACCTGGTCGAACCCCTGGGATGAAGCCACCGTATTTCTTGAGGTTGTCGGCCTGGTCGACCGGATTGAACGTGACCGCCGTGTAGAAGTACGTGAACACGATGATCAGGAGGCTCTCGCCGAGGACGTAGTGCCATCCCTGGGGACTGAAGAAGGTCGCCAGGTGGGTGCCGAAGTTGTTGCGGTTCTGGCCGACGAGCTGGCCGAGCGTCGGTGGAATCGCCATCACGCTGGCGGCGAAGATCACCGGGATCACGCCGGCCATGTTGACGCGCAGCGGGAGGTACGTCTGCCCGCCCTGGGTCATCCGCCGCCCGATCACGCGCTTGGCGTATTGGATCGGGATGCGGCGCTGTCCCTCCTGGACGAACACGATCGCGGCGACCACGCCGACCACGATGAACGGCATGATCACGCGGAAGACCTGGTCGGGGTTGGTCCACCAGGCGTGCACGCCGCTGGGGATCCGGGCGACGATGCTCGCGAAGATCAGCAGCGAGATGCCGTTACCGATGCCGCGCTGGGTGATCAGCTCGCCCATCCACATCAACAGCACGCACCCCGCGGTCAGGGAGATCACGATCAGGAAGACCTTGGCCAGCGTGAAGTTCGGGATCAGGGCGACGCTGTTTTGCGCCTGGAAGCTCTTGAACAGGAACACGTAGCCGATCGACTGCGCGAACGCCAGGCCGACGGTCAAGTAGCGCGTGTACTGGGTGATCCGGGTCTGGCCGACCTCGCCTTCCTTCTGCAGCTTCTCAAGCGACGGCACCACGACCTGCAGCAGCTGCAGAATGATCGAGGCGGTGATGTAGGGCATGATCCCGAGCGCGAAGATCGCGAGCCGCCCGAGGCCGCCACCGGAGAACAGGTTCAGCAACCCGAAGATCCCATTGCCGCTCAGCTGCTGGCTGGCGGCCTTGACGGCGCTGGCGCTGATCCCCGGCGCCGGGATGTGCGTCCCGAGCCGGTAGAGCGCCAGGATCCCAGCCGTGAACAGGACCTTCTTACGGATATCAGCGACCCTGAACGCGCCTAGGATCGTGGAGACCATTTCGGCTAGCTCTCCCCTGGCGCCGTTGTCACGACGACGATCTGGCAGGTTCCGCCGGCGGCTTCGATCCGCTCGCGCGCGCTCTGGCTGAACGCGTGCGCGTGCACGGTCAGCGGCTTGGTCAGCTCACCCTTGGCCAGCACCTTGACGGGGATGTCCTTGCGCGTCGCCAGGCCCTTGGTCTTCATCGCCTCGAGCGTGACGGCCGCCCCGGACTCGAACCTGGCCTCCAGCTCGAGCAGGTTGACGGCCTGGGTCCGGGTGCGGAATGGCTCGAACGGCATCGACTTCTTCATATTCGGCCCGCGCAGCTTGCGCATCCGCATGTGGATCGGGTTCTGCCCGCCCTCAAAGCGATACCGGCGCTTGGCGCCTGACCGCGAGCCCCAACCCTTCTGGCCGCGGCCTGCGGTCTTGCCCGTCCCGGACCCCTCGCCCCGGCCGACGCGCTTGCGCGGCCGGCGCGACCCCGGCGCGGGCTTCAGGTTGTGCAGCCCAATCCGCTCGTCACCGTCAGCCATCTTCCGAGACCTCGACCAGGTGGCGGACCTTGTGAATCATCCCGCGCAGCTGAGGAGAATCCGGCCGCCGCACGCTATGCCCGATCCGCCGCAGTCCCAATGACCGCAGCGTGTCCCTCTGCCGCGGATCGGCTCCATTGCTTGATTTAAGCTGAGTGATAACGAGCTCGCTCACGCCGACGCCTCCGTGGAGGCCTCGGAAGGCTCGGCGGCGTCCGAACCCTCGTCTGGACGGCCTCGCGTGGTTGACCCCTCGCCGCCGTTCGGCCCTTCGGCGTCGGCGGTACCAGGCGAGGGGTCGGACGTAAGCCCCAGCACCTGATTAACCGACAACCCACGAATCTCGGCCACCTCGTCGGGGGTTCGTAGAGACTCAAGCCCCGCCATGGTCGCCTTGACGAGATTGATCGGGTTCTGCGAGCCGAGGCTCTTGGAGAGGATGTCGTGGATCCCAGCGAGCTCGAGCACCGCGCGGACGCCACCGCCGGCGATGACCCCGGTTCCCGGCGAGGCCGGCTTCAAGAGCACGCGGCCGGCGCCGAACACGCCCTCGACCTGGTGGGTGATCGTCGAGCCGTGCCGCGGGACGCGATAAAGGTTCTTCTTGGCCCGCTCGACGCCCTTCTGGATGGCGACCGGGACCTCGTTGGCCTTGCCGTAGCCGATCCCGACCACCTCGCGCTCGTCGCCGACGACGACGAGCGCCGTGAACGAGAACCGCCGGCCGCCCTTGACGACCTTCGCCACGCGGTTGATCTCGACCACGCGCTCCTGCAGGTCGAGGCCGGTTGCGGAAACTGTGCGATCGCGTGTTGCCATGCCGAATGCCAGAGTAGCGGCTCTAGAACGCCAGTCCGCCCTCACGAGCCCCGTCGGCCAGGGCCTTAACGCGACCGTGATATTTGTACCCGCCGCGGTCGAAGACCGCGCTCTCCACGCCCGCGGACTTCGCTCGCTCGGCGAGCAGCTCGCCAATCCGCCGCGACTGGTCGATCGGCTTCAGGGAGCGGAGCTCGGGCTCGGTCCAGCTTGCCGCCGCCACCGTGCGGCCGGACTCGTCGTCGATGAGCTGCGCGAACACGCCACGGTTTGAGCGGAACACCGAGATCCGCGGCCGCTCCGCGCTGCCATGGACCTTCGCGCGTACGCGGCGGCGCCGCTTGAGCCGCTTGGTTGGCTTGGTCGCCACGGTCATGCCCGCTTACCGACCTTCCTGGCGACGTACTCGCCCTCGTAGCGGATCCCCTTGCCCTTGTACGGCTCGGGCTTGCGCTGCTTGCGAATGTACGCAGCAACCTCCCCGACCCGCTGCTTCGACGGGCCCTTGACGACGATCCGGGTCGGCTGTGGCACGTCGAACTCGATGCCCTCGGGCGCCTTGACCGAGACCGGGTGCGAGTAGCCGAGCGCGAGTTCGAGGTCGCGGCCGCGCAACTGGGCGCGGTAGCCGACGCCCTGGATCTCGAGACGCTTCTCGAAGCCGTCGGTCACGCCCTTGACCATGTTGGCCACGAGCGTCCGGGTCAGCCCATGCAGCGCGCGATGCTCACCCCGATCGGTCGGACGGGTGACCAGGATCTGGTCGTCGACCTGCTCGACCTTGATGTCGCGGTTGACGTGCTCGAACAGCTCGCCCTTGGGCCCGTTCACGGTTACGCGCTCGGGCTCGATCGCGACCGTGACGCCGGCGGGCACTGGGATTGGTTGCTTTCCGATGCGGGACATGTCCTGAACAGGGTCTACCAGACGCGAGCCACGACCTCGCCGCCAACGCCTTCCTGGCGCGCCTCGTGGCCGGTCATGACTCCCTTGGAGGTCGAGATGATCGCGGTCCCCATCCCTCCCTGGATGCGGGGGATGTGGGCGTGGTCGACGTACGTGCGGCGGCCGGGACGCGAGACACGCTGAATTCCCGTGATCACCGGCTTGCGGTCCTCGGTGTACTTCAGCATGATCGCGATCTCCTCGCCGGGACGGTGGGTCGTCGGCGGATGGATCTCGTAGGACTCGATGTAGCCCTGCTCCTTGAGGATCCGCGCGAGCTCGCGCTTGAGCTTCGAGGACGGGATTCTCACGTCCTGGTGCTGGGCGCTGGCCGCGTTACGAAGGCGGGTCATGAAATCCGCGATCGGGTCGGTCATCGACATGGGACTACCAACTCGACTTCGTCATTCCGGGGATGTAGCCGTTGTGAGCCAGCTCGCGCAGGCAGATCCGGCACACTCCGAACTTGCGATAGACGGCGCGCGCCCGACCACAGCGACGGCACCGGGTGTATCCCCGCGTCTTGTACTTGGGCGGCCGCCGCTGGCGAACGCGTTGTGAAACCTTGGCCATGTTCTCCTTCTAATTCCTGGTCGCGGCCGCCTCCGGGCGGCCCTCCTTCGAAAACGGCATCCCGAGCGCATCGAGCAGGGCAAACGCCTCCTCATCGCTCGCTGCGCTCGTCGTGATCGTGATGTCGAGGCCGCGGATCTGATCGATCTCGTCGTAGTCGACCTCGGGGAAGATGATCTGCTCGCGGACCCCCAGCGAGTAGTTGCCCCGGCCGTCGAACGACCGCGGGCTCAGCCCGCGAAAGTCGCGGATCCGGGGGATCGCGACCGACATCAGCCGGTCGAGGAACTCGTAGGACCGCTCGTTGCGCAAGGTCACGGCGACGCCGACGGGCATTCCCTCGCGGACCTTGAACTGTGCGATCGACTTCCGGGCGCGGCGGACGCTCGGCCGCTGACCGGTGATCGTCGCGAGCTGCTCGGTCGCCGACTCGAGCACCTTCGAGTCCTGCTTGGCGTCACCGACGCCCATGTTCACGGTGATCTTCTCGATCCGGGGCGCCTGCATCGGAGTCGAGTAGCCGAACTGCTCGACCAGCGAGGGCCGGATCTCCTCCAGATATCGGATCTTCAGTCGTGCGGGCATATCGTCCTAGTCCAATCTAGTGCCGCTGCGCTTGGCGACCCGGTAGCGCTTGCCGTCCTCGACCTCGATCCCGACGCGCGTGGGCTTGCTGTCGCGGGGGTCGAGCAGCATCACGTTCGACACGTGGATCGGGCCCTCGCGCTCGATCACGCCACCGACGGTCTCGGCCCGCTGGGCACCGGCTACCTGGCGCGGCTTCTGGTGGCGCTTGACGATGTTCAGGCCCTCGATGTAGACGCGGTTCTTCTTGGGCTCTACGCGCAGCACCTTGCCGCGCTTGCCGCGGTCCTTGCCACCGATCACGATCACCTGGTCATCGGCCTTGATCCGCATGGCTACAGGACCTCCGGGGCGAGGGACACGATCTTCATGAAGTTGCGCTCACGGAGCTCTCGCGCCACCGGGCCGAAGATACGGGTTCCCCGCGGGTTGTTCTGGTTGTCGATCAGCACCGCGGCGTTCTCGTCGAAGGCGATGTAGGTCCCGTCCTCACGTCCGTATGACTTCTTCGTGCGCACCACCACCGCGGTCACGACCTCGCCCTTCTTGACCGAGCCCTGTGGGGTCGCCTGCTTGACGGTGGCGGTGACCACGTCCCCGACGCCCGCGTAGCGGCGGCGATGACCGCCCTTGACACGGATCACGAGGATCTCGCGCGCGCCGGTGTTGTCCGCGACGCGCATCCGGGTCTCGTTCTGAACCACCCTACTTCGCCCTTTCCACGACTTCGATCAGCCGCCACCGCTTCGTCCGTGACAGCGGCCGGCTCTCCCGCACGATCACGGTGTCGCCTATGTGCGCGTCGTTGCGCTCGTCGTGGGCGTGCAACGTCCGCGACGTCCGCACGATCTTCTGGTAGCGACGGTGGCGCCCGGTCGTATCGATCCGCACCGTGATCGTTTTATCCGCGGCGTCCGAGACGACGACGCCCTGGCGAACCTTCTGGACCCCGGGCGCGTGCTCCCGCGCCGGCGTCTCCGCCGTCTCATGCTGAGTCGCCCTGGCCTTCTCACGCGCCCGCACACGCTCGACGCGGCGCGCCGCAGCTTTGCTCTGGCGCTCGGCGAGACGGTCTGCATGACGCTCCTCAGCGCTGCGTGGCGGGCGAGTAGGCGTCCCGGCTGCCTTGGCGGCACGGCTACGCCGCCGCCGCTCCTTCGGCTCCAGAGCTGGCTCGCCCGGCGGTTGTGCTGGCTCGTCGGAGGTGGAGGCGGCGGCGGAGGCACTCGCATGCGGTGCCTCAGACGTCGTCTCCTCCTCCGGCGTCGAAGCCTCCGGCGTCGAAGCCTCGGGCGTCCCAGTCTCAGTCGTGTCGTTCTCTTCACTCATAAATCAATTCCTCGTTCGCGCACAATCGTCAACGCCCGCGCCACCTCGCGCTTGGCGCGCGACAGCCCAGCCGTGTTGTCGAGCTCGCCGGTGGCATGCTGGAACCGCAGCCCGAACAGCTCGCGCCGCGCCGTGTCGAGGTGCTCGCGCAGGTCGGCATCGCCCATGTCGCGCAGCTCGCTCGGCTTCATGCGTCCTCCCGCATCACGAACTTGGTGCGCACCGGAAGCTTGTGGCCAGCCAGCCGCATCGCCTCACGCGCCAGCGGCTCGGGTACACCCGCCAGCTCGAACATGACCCGCCCGGGCTTGACGACCGCGACCCACCCTTCCGGGTTGCCCTTGCCCGATCCCATCCGGGTCTCGGCCGGCTTCTTGGTGAACGGCTTATCGGGATAGACGTTGATCCACACCTTCCCGCCACGCTTGATCTTGCGGGTCATGGCGATTCGAGCGGCCTCGATCTGGCGGTTCGTAAGCCACCCGGCGTCGAGTGCCTTGAGCCCGTACTCGCCGAACTGGACCTTGACTTGCCCGCGCGAGAGTCCGGCTCGACGGCCGCGGTGCTGCTTGCGGTGCTTGACCCGCTTGGGGGAAAGCATCAGCGCTCGCTGCCTCCGTTTCCTGCCCCTGGGCCGCCTCCGGAATTGCGCGGG
The DNA here is from genome assembly GCA_963812225.1 of uncultured Solirubrobacterales bacterium. Classification (GTDB taxonomy): domain Bacteria; phylum Actinomycetota; class Thermoleophilia; order Solirubrobacterales; family Solirubrobacteraceae; genus Palsa-465. The sequence goes on along the minus strand of CAWEUN010000020.1, from coordinate 189,167 downwards.
CCGCGCCCGCCGCCGGAGCCACCGCGTCCGGGACCCGAGCCCCGGCCGCCACGGCCTCGGCCAGGCGCTCCGCCGCCACGTCCGCCCTGACCGCCAGGACCGCCACGCCCGCCCGGACCGCCCTGACCGCCACGTCCGCCCTGACCGCCGCGGCCGCCCGGACCTCCGCGTCCGCCGGGACCGCCACCGGAGCCGCCGCCACCACGCCCACGGCCGTCGCGACCGCTGCGCCCGTCGCGACCACCGCGCTCGGGCGCCTGCGGGGCGGGCTCGTCCATGATCGTCAGATCGGCGCCGGTATAGCCCTCGGGCATGATCTCGCCCTTGTTGATCCAGCACTTGACGCCGATCCGTCCGAACGTCGTGCGCGCCTCGTGGAATCCGTAGTCAATGTCGGCTCGGAGCGTGTGGAGCGGCACGCGGCCATCGGAGTAGCCCTCGGTGCGGGCCATCTCGGCGCCGCCCAGCCGCCCCGAGACCTGGACCTTGACGCCCTTGGCGCCAGAGCGCATCGCGCTCGTCAGAGCACGCTTCATCGCGCGGCGGAAGGCCACGCGGTTCTGAAGCTGCTCGGCGATCGACTGCGCGACCAGGCGCGCGTCCAGCTCCGGACGCTTGATCTCGAGGATGTTGACCTTGACCTGCTTGCCGGTGATCCGGTGCAGATCGCGGCGCAGCTGATCGACCTCGGACCCGGACTTCCCGATCACGATTCCCGGCCTGGCGGTGTGGATGTTGATCTCCACCTCCGTGGCGTTCTTCTTGATCGTGATGTCGGAAAGCCCCGCGTGCGAGAGCCGGCCGATGATGTGATTGCGGATCCGCGTGTCCTCGTCCAGATAGTCGGCGAACTGACGCTCGTTGAACCAGTTCGACTTCCAGTCGTGGATGTAGCCCACGCGAATCGATTCGGGATGAACTTTTTGACCCATGGTTTATTCCTTCGGCGTGAGCAAAATCGTCAGATGACTCGTTCGTTTGCGGATCCGGGTCGCGCGGCCCATCGCGCGCGGCCGGAACCGCGGGATCGTCGGACCCTCGTCGGCGTGGATCGCCTTCACGTACAGATCCTCGCCGACGAGCTCGTGGTTGTGCTCGGCGTTCGCGACCGCAGACTCGAGGAGTTTGCTCCAGTCGCGGGCGATCGCACGCGGCGTATGAGCGAGGATAGCTCGCGCCTCCTCGACGCTCTTCCCGCGGATGTGATCGCAAACGAGCCGGGCCTTACGCGCCGATGACCGCACGTACTTGGCCTGCGCCCGGACCTCAGGCGGCGGCAACGACGGATCCCGCTTCGGCCGCCGGCGCGTCGGGGCAGGAGCCGGCGGAGCCTCCTCAGCGGCAGCGCCGCGACGGCGGCGGCGCGACGGCCTAGGCGCCTCAGCCTCAAGCTCCTCCTCAGCCGCCGCCCCCTCGGCTTCGTGCTCCTCAATATCTTCATCCTCGGAGTCGTCCTCGGGCAGCTCCGACTCGCCCTCCGCCTCATCATCGGCTTCGAGCTCGACCTCGGTGGCCTTCTCGGCCTCGACGTCCTCGGGCGACGGGTCGATCTCGTCCGCCGCCGCAGGCTCGGAGGTGGCATCCGACTCTGAGGCACTCGCGTGCGGTGCCTCAGAGGCGGGTGCGGCCTCCGAGTCACCAGTGCGCTTCCGGCGACGACGACGTACCGGCTTCTCTTCAGGCTCTTCAGCCACTACCGCCTCTTTCCAGTTCCAGCATGCCCGCGATACAGCCGCGTGGGCGCGAATTCACCAAGCTTGTGCCCGACCATCGACTCCGAGATGAAAACCGGCACGTGTTTGCGGCCGTCGTGGACCGCGATCGTGTGGCCAACCATCTCCGGGAAGATCGTCGAGGTCCGCGACCACGTCCTGACCATCCGCTTTTCGCCCGAGGAGTTCATCGCCTCGATCCGCGTCATCAGGCGCTCTTGGACGAACGGGCCCTTCTTGCTCGATCGGCTCACCGCTTCTTACCTCTCCTCCGGCCGCGGACGATGTACTGATCCGATTTCTTGTTCTTGGGGCGAGTCCGGTATCCCAGCGTCGGTACGCCCCATGGCGTTACGGGATGACGCCCCGGCGTTGTCGAGCCCTCGCCACCACCGTGCGGGTGGTCGACCGGGTTCATCGCCGTGCCGCGCGTCTGCGGACGCACGCCCATGTGACGCTTGCGCCCGGCCTTGCCGATCTTCACGTTCTGGTGGTCGGTGTTGCCGATCGTGCCGACGGTCGCGCGGCACTCCGCGCGCACCATCCGCATCTCACCCGAGGGAAGGCGCAGCGTCACGTAGTCGCCGTCCTTCGCCAGCAGCTGGATGCCGGCGCCGGCGGCACGGCCGATCTGACCGCCGCGACCAGGCACGAGCTCGACGTTGTGCACGGACGTGCCGGGAGGCATGTTCGCCAGCGGCAGGCTGTTGCCGACCCGGATGTCGGCGTCGGGTCCCGACTGTACGGTCATCCCGACGCGCAGCCGCTGCGGCGCGAGGATGTAGCGCTTCTCGCCGTCCGCGTAGTGCAGCAGCGCGATGTAGGCCGAGCGGTTGGGGTCGTACTCGATGTGGGCGACCTTCGCCGGAACCCCGTCCTTCCGCCGCTTGAAGTCGATCTTCCGGTACAACCGCTTTGCCCCGCCCCCGCGGTGGCGTGAGGTCTTGCGACCGTTGGCGTTCCGTCCGCCCGACTTCTTGAGGCCTTCGGTGAGCGACTTCTCGGGCTGGGTACGCGTGATCTCCGCGAAGTCCGGATAGGTGACGAACCGCCGTCCGGGAGACGTCGGCTTCGGATTGCGAATCGGCATTACTCGCTCCCCTCCAGGCCCCTGAAGATCGGAATCGTCTCGCCCGGCCGGACCTGGATGATCGCCTTCTTCCAATGGCGCGTGCGACCTGCGGTCTGGCCGCGGCGCTTCGGCTTGCTCTTGACGGATGCGGTGCGGATCGCGACGACGTGCACGTCGAACAGCTTCTCGATCGCCTGGCGGATCTGCGTCTTGTGTGCGCGCTCGTGCACGCGGAAGGTGTACTTGCCGGCTTCAGCGAGCACAAACGACTTCTCGGAGACGACCGGCCGGATGATCACTTGGCTGGGCTCCATCACTCGCTCTCCTCGCTTCCGCGGCCTTCGCCGGCGGCTCGCGCCACGAGCTCAGGCATCGCGACCTCTGACACCAGCAGTGAGGCCGCCCCGATCACGTCGGCGACGCCCGCATCGGCGACTGGCATCACGTCGACTCGCGCCAGGTTGCGGAACGACTTCCCGGCCGCCGCCTCCTCGTCGCCGAGGAGCACGAGCGTCGGGGCCGACGACTCCCAATCTCCCAGCAGCTCGGCGGCCTGCGCGGTCGAGGGCTCATCGAACGCCGCGGCATCGAATACCGCGAGCGACTCGCGCTCGGCGTGCACCGAGAGGGCGCTGCGCAGCGCGGCCCGCCGCGCCTTGCGGTTGACCTTGACCGTGTAGTGGCGCGGGACCGGCCCGAACACCGTGCCGCCTCCAGGCCAGAGTGGCGAGCGCGATGACCCCGCGCGCGCCCGACCCGTCCCCTTCTGCCGCCACGGCTTGGCGCCGCCGCCGGAGACCTCGCCGCGGGTCCTCGTCGAGGCGGTGCCCTGGCGGCGCGCGTTGAGCTCGGCGCGCACGGCCTCGTGGACGAGCGGCATGTTGAAGCGGGCCTCGAACGCGCCCGCGTCGAGGTTCACAGGCTTGCCGCCGCCCAGCCGGGCGGCCTTCCTAGCCATCGGACCGCACCTCCACGACCCCGCCCTTGGGGCCCGGGACAGCGCCCCTGACCAGCAGCAGATTCTGCTTCGGGATCACCTCTACGACCGTCAGGCCGCGCTGGGTCACCCGTCCGCCACCCATCCGGCCAGGGCCGCGGATGCCCTTGAACACCCGCGAAGGGGTAGCGGAGGCCCCGATCGATCCCGGCGCGCGAACGTTGTGCGAGCCGTGCGACTTGGGACCGCTCTTGAAGTTGTGGCGCTTGATCGTCCCCTGAAAGCCCTTGCCCTTCGAGGTACCGGAGATCTTCACGAGGTCACCGGAGGAGAATGCCTCGGCGGTGACCGTCTGGCCGACGAGCAACTCGCCGGCCTCGTCACGAAACTCGCGGACGTAGCGATGCGCGGACGCGTCCGCCTTGCGCAGGTGCCCGAGCTCCGGCTTCGACAGGGACTTCTCCTTGCACTGTCCGAAGGCCAGCTGGACCGCCTCGTAGCCGTCGCGATCCACCGTTCGGATCGCCGTTACCGGACACGGGCCTGCCTCGAGCACGGTGACTCGCTCGACCTTCCCGTCCTCGAGGAACCGCTGCGTCATTCCGAGCTTCTTGGCGAGGATCGCGGCCATCGGTTGCTAAGAGGCCAGGCGAATCTCGATGTCCACTCCTGCCGGCAGGTGGTCGAGCCGCTGGAGCGAATCGACGGTCTTCGGCGTCGGCTGGTGGATATCGATCAGTCGCTTGTGCGTGCGGATCTCGAAGTGCTCGCGCGAGTCCTTGTCTTTGAAAGGCGAGCGGATCACGCAGTAGACGTTCTTCTCCGTCGGCAGCGGCACTGGACCAGAGACGGTCGCACCTGTGCGCGTTGCCGTCTCGACGATCTCCTTGGCCGCCGTCTCGATCGCCGTGTGGTCATAGGACTTCAGGCGAATCCGGATTTTGTTTTGGGCGATTGTTGCCACGTAATTTCTCAGTCAAATGGGGCGACACCCGGGTTGCGGGTCCCGCCCCAAGAAAGGTCGTATCTCTTTTGCGAAAAAAAGGCGGCGGGCCGAAGGCCACGCCGCCCTATAACTACTGAATGACTTCGGTGACGACCCCCGAGCCGACCGTACGGCCGCCCTCGCGGATCGCGAACCGCAGACCCTGGTCCATGGCGATCGGCTGGATCAGCTCGATCTCCATCTGGACGTTGTCACCCGGCATGACCATCTCAGTGCCCTCGGGCAGCTGGGCCACGCCCGTGACGTCGGTCGTACGGAAGTAGAACTGCGGCCGGTAACCGGTGAAGAACGGCGTGTGACGGCCACCCTCCTCCTTCTTCAGGACGTAGACCTCGGCCTTGAACTTGGTGTGAGGGGTGATCGAACCGGGCTTGCAGAGAACCTGCCCGCGCTCGATCTCGTCGCGCTTGGTGCCGCGCAGCAAGCAGCCGACGTTGTCTCCCGCCTGACCCTGGTCGAGGATCTTCTTGAACATCTCGACCCCGGTCACGACCGTTGAGGTCGTCGGGCGGATGCCCACGATCTCGACGGTCTCACCAGTCTTGATGATTCCCTGCTCGACGCGGCCGGTAGCCACCGTGCCGCGGCCGGTGATCGAGAACACGTCCTCGACCGGCATCAGGAACGGCTTGTCCAGGTCGCGCACAGGCTCGGGGATGTAGGTGTCCAGAGCCTCCGCGAGCTCGAGGATCTTGCCCTCCTGCTCCTCGTCGCCCTCGAGCGCCTTCAATGCCGAGCCCGCCACGAACGGAATGTCGTCGCCCGGGAACTCATACTCGGAGAGGAGGTCGCGGATCTCGACCTCGACGAGCTCGAGCAGCTCGGGGTCATCGACCATGTCGACCTTGTTCAGGAACACGACGATGTAGGGAACGCCGACCTGACGGGCGAGCAGGATGTGCTCACGCGTCTGCGGCATCGCGCCGTCGGCCGCTGACACGACCAGGATTGCGCCGTCCATCTGGGCGGCGCCGGTGATCATGTTCTTGACGTAGTCGGCGTGGCCCGGACAGTCGACGTGTGCGTAGTGCCGGTTGGGGGTCTGGTACTCGACGTGGGAGGTCGCGATCGTGATCCCGCGCGCCTTCTCTTCAGGAGCGTTATCGATCGATTCGAATGACCGAACCTCCGTTCCGCCGAACTTCTCGTTCAGGACCTTGGTGATGGCGGCCGTCAGCGTCGTCTTGCCATGGTCGATGTGACCGATGGTGCCGACGTTGACATGGGGCTTGTCGCGTTCGAACTTGGCTTTCGCCACTTTGGTGTCGCTCCTTCTGTTTCAGTGGTTCTGCTCGCCGGACTCCGCGGGCCAAGCCCGTGGACGGCGAACTTTGCAAATATAGTTGACTTCCGTCCGCGCTGACTGCTATGCGGGTTGCAGTTCGCCGACGACCTTATCGGCGATGTTCGTTGGAACCTCGTCGTACCGCTCGAACTGCATCGTGTAGGTTGCGCGGCCCTGGGTGTTTGACCGCAGATCGGTCGCGTACCCGAACATCTCCGCGAGCGGCACGTAGGCGTTTACGACCTGGGCATTCCCGCGCTGCTCCATTCCCTGCACGTGCCCGCGCCGGCGGTTGAGATCGCCGATCACATCGCCCATGAATTCCTCGGGCGTGACGACCTCGACAGAGAAGATCGGCTCGAGCAGGACCGGCTTGGCCCGTCTCGCCGCCTCCTTCAGCGCCAGCGAGCCGGCGACCTTGAAGGCGATCTCGGAGGAGTCCGTGTCGTGGTACTTGCCGTCGGTGAGCGTGACGCGCACGTCGACCATCGGGTAGCCCGCGCGGGGACCGTTCTCCATCGCCTCCTCGACGCCCTTCTCAACGGCGGGGATGAATTCCGTCGGAATGGCCCCGCCCTTGATCCGGTTGACGAAGTCGAACCCTTCGCCGGGTGCCGGCTCGACGTTGATGTAGACAATGCCGTACTGGCCGGCGCCACCGGTCTGGCGGACGAACCGCCCCTCGACCTTCTCGGCAGTGCCGCGAATCGTCTCCCGGTAGGAGACCTGCGGCCGGCCGACGTTGGCCTCGACCTTGAACTCCCGCAGCATCCGGTCGACGAGCACCTCGAGGTGCAGCTCACCCATCCCGGAGATCTCGGTCTGCCCGGTCTCCTCGTTGGTCCGGACCTGGAAGGTCGGGTCCTCCTCGGCCAGACGGCCGAGTGCGGTCGACATCTTCTCCTGATCGGCCTTCGTCTTCGGCTCGATCGCAACCTTGATCACCGGCTCCGGGAACTCGATCGTCTCGAGCTTGACCGGGCGATCGGGGGCGGCCAGCGTGTCGCCGGTGGCGACCTGCTTGATCCCCACGGCGGCGGCGATGTCGCCGGCGTAGACCTCCTTGACCTCCTCGCGATCGTTGGCGTGCATCATCAGGATGCGGCCGATCCGCTCGGTCCGTCCGGTGTTCACGTTCAGCACTCGGGACCCGGCCTCGAGGCGGCCCGAGTAGACGCGGAAGTAGGTGAGCTTGCCGACGTACGGGTCGGCCATGATCTTGTGTACGAGCGCGGCGAACGGCTCGTCGTCCGAGGCGTGGCGCACGGCCGAGGCCTCATCGCCGTTCGTCGAGCCCTTCGCGGGCTCTACGCCCTCGACCGGCGGCACGTCGAGCGGGCTCGGCAGGTAGTCGATGACGGCGTCGAGCAGCGGCTGCACGCCCTTGTTCTTGAAGCTCGAGCCGCACAGCACAGGCGTCATCTTGATCTCGAGCGTCGCCTTGCGGATCGCCGCCTTGAGGCGGTCGACCGGGATCTCCTGCTCCTCGAGGATCATCTCGAGCAGCTCGTCGTCGTAGTGGGAGACCTCCTCGAGCAGATGCTCGCGGGCGGCGGCGGCCTGCTCGGCCAGCTCGGCCGGGACGTCGATCACGTCCTGCTCCTTGCCGAGCTCGTCCTTGTAGATGATGGCCTTGTTCGTGACCAGGTCGACGATCCCGCGGAAGTCGGCCTCGGAGCCGATCGGCAGCTGGATCGGGACGGGGTGGGCGCCGAGGCGGTCGACCATCGTCTGAACGCCGCGGTCGAAGTCCGCGCCGATCCGGTCCATCTTGTTGATATAGGCGATCCGTGGGACGCGGTACTTGTCGGCCTGACGCCAGACCGTCTCGGACTGAGGCTCGACGCCGGCGACCGAGTCGAACAGCGCGATGGCGCCATCGAGGACCCGCAACGAACGCTCGACCTCGACGGTGAAATCGACGTGGCCCGGGGTATCAATGATGTTGATCCGGTGGCTCTTCCACTCGCAGGTGGTCGCCGCCGAGGTGATCGTGATGCCCCGCTCCTGCTCCTGCTCCATCCAGTCCATCACGGCCGCGCCCTCGTGAACCTCACCCATCTTGTAGGTCCGACCGGTGTAATAGAGGATCCGCTCGGTCGTCGTCGTCTTACCGGCGTCGATGTGGGCCATGATCCCGATGTTGCGAGTGTTCTCTAGCGTGAACTTCCGAGGCATGATTTTCCGTGGGTTGAAACCGTCTTCCGAAGCTGCGGGAGACCATGAAAAAGGGCCCAGCGGGCCCCTTCACGACACAGCTGTCAGCAGGGGGCAATTCTCTAGTAGGTCAGCGTCTCCATCGCTTGAATTCTCCGTGCTCGGGAGCGAGCACAGATGAACGCGACGCCGCCCGAGGCGAACACTGAATATAGCAGAGCGGCCGTGGTTTCCGGAGGCGTTTCGCGGGCCGCCTCGGATGCCGCCGAGGCCCGCTCCGCCGGCCCTTCCGGGGTCTTCTCCGTGGGCATATTGGCGGGCGGCCTGATCGGCGCGCTGCTCCTGATCGCCGCCGAGTTCACGACGCTGTTCAAGGTCCGCATCGCCGCCAGCACGACGATCGTCAAGACCGTCTCGACCGGCTCGCATCACTCCTACGCGATGGCAGTGATCGGCGTCTGCGCCGCCGCCCTGGCGATCGGCACCTGGCGCACCGCCGGCCGCCCCGGACTCGTCGCAATCGGGGTCCTCGGCGTCGCCGCGCTGGTGATCGCGCTGGTCGTGGACCTTCCGGACGCGACCTCAAGCGGGCTCGTGCTGAGCGCATCGTCCTACGCGAACGCGAGCTCCACCCCGAGCACGGGGTTCTACCTCGAGACGCTCGGTGCCGTGGTGCTGATGTTCACATCGATGTGGGGCCTGCTGCTGATCAGGCCGCCGGCGCAAACGTCGGCGCCGGCGAAGACTCCGGCGCCGGCACAGAGGCCTGTGCGACTTCTGATCGGGCGCGAAGGTCGGCAGTCTGACAATGATCCTCCGGCGCCCTCATGATGGGCGCGGTTGATCTCTAACCTTCGACGCCGCGAGGGTTGTCCCACTGCAGCCCCCGGTCCCGTGTGGTGGGCGGCCCTCGCGTTCTGACCGTTTCGCGTTGCGCCCGGGCCGTGTAGCCGCATCTCGCGGTCCGCCCGGGCCTCTACCGGGTCAGGCTCTCAGCCCTTGTGGATGCCAAACTCGCCGACCGCGAAGCCGCCCAAGAGCGCCTTGTGTTTCTTGTGCTTCTTGCGCTTTCTGTCGTTCGTGCTCACGGTGACCGTGCTCAAGTGTCCACCGCCCTTGGCGATGAAGCCGAAGAACTTCGCCCCCCCGGCGCCAACCACCTTCACCGGTCCGGACGTCGTCCCGGACGCGGTCGCGGTCACCTTGAACGTGCCGGGGTCGTCCGGCTCCGCATAGAAGTAGAAGGCGGTGGTATTCGTCGGGAGGGAGATCGTTATCGACGTCGCCGGGACAAAGGCGGCTCGACGTTCGTGAACTGCGAGGTAGACGTCGCCGCGGTAGCCGTTGCTCCAGGCTCTCCAGTAGTACTTTTTGTTCTTGACTACGAAGTGGACCGCGGAACGGCTGAAGCTGATCTGGCCGGTCGGGCCGCTGACAGTCGTCACCAGCTGGAGGCGGGACCGATGATCGCGCGCGAACTTCTCCATGCCCAGCCCGCCGAGCTTCGCAGGCGGCGTGCCCGTCCCCGGCGAGCCATCGAAGCGCACCGTGCCGGCGGCGATCGCGGCACCGGCGAGCACCAGCAGGCCCGCCACCATCAGCAGCAACAGCCATCTCACGCGGACGACCCCACTCGCCCCCACCACTTGCCGGATCATCTTTACCTCCGCTCCTGTCCGAGACCTGACCCGAACTGACGCCCAACCGGCAGGCAGCTTAACCTGGCGCCGCGTCACCGGCAAGCGCGCCCGGAGTCGCCGGATGTCCTACCAGCGGTAGTGAGCGAAGGCCTTGTTGGCCTGCGCCATCCGGTAGACGTCGTCCTTGCGCTTGTAAGCGGCGCCCTGCTGCTGCTGGGCGTCGAGCAGCTCGTTGGCGAGGCGCTGGGACATCGTCTTCTCGCGGCGCTGGCGCGCGTACTGGACTAGCCAGCGAACGGCGAGCGTGCGAGAGCGCCGCGGCGGAACCTCGACGGGCACCTGGTACGTGGCGCCACCGACCCGCCGAGACTTGACCTCGAGCACCGGGGTCAGCGCCTTGATCCCGGCCTCGAGCTGCTCGACCGGGTTCTTGCCGGTCCGCTCGGCGAGGATCGCCAAGGCGTCGTACACGATCTTCTCCGCCACCGACTTCTTGCCGTCCAGCATCACCTTGTTGATGACCTGCTGGACCATCCGGTTGCGGTGAACGGGGTCCGGCTCGATCGTCCTGATCTGTGCAGCGGCGCGGCGGGGCACTACTTCGCCTTGACCCCGTACTGCGAGCGAGCCTTCTTGCGGTCGCCGACGCCGGCGGCGTCGAGCGTCCCCCGGATCACCTTGTAGCGGAAGCCCGGAAGGTCCTTGACGCGGCCGCCACGGACGAGCACCACCGAGTGCTCCTGAAGGTTGTGACCCTCGCCGGGGATGTACGCGCCGACCTCCATACCGTTGGTCAGCCGGACGCGAGCCACCTTGCGCAGCGCCGAGTTCGGCTTCTTCGGGGTGGTCGTATACACGCGCGTGCACACGCCCCGCCGCTGCGGAGCGGCGACTTTCTTCTTGCGGCCCTTGCCCGACTTCAGGCCAGGCGTGGCGAGCTTCTTCTTCGGTGCGGTACGACCCTTGCGGATCAATTGGCTCGTAGTCGGCATGCCGAGGGCAGCGTAGCAGGGGCGCGCGGATTGGCCCGCGTGGCGGTGGATGTGGCGTTACGCAGCCGGCGGTCGCGGGTCGAGTGCTCGGCAAACGGTGCTGGGGAAGGGGAGCGGGTCCGCTGCCCGGCGGGGGTCCGCGCGCTCACCCACCCGAAAATCATGCTTAACACGTCAATCTCGGCTCAGACCCCGAGCCCTGTCGTGCTGTGCATGAGGAGCGTGCTTAACACGGCAGGGCTCGCCGATTTCGGCGGTCGTGACGCGTTATGCAGGATTTGGGCCCGCTCTCAGGCCCGCCCGGACCGACAACAACGGCCCCGGCCCAGACCCGGCGATACACAGCCTCCCGCCTGCGGGCCGCTCGGCATCCAGCCTCGCCAAGACCGGCCCGCGCGGGAGTCATCCGGCTCCGCGGCCGACCCTCGAGGCAGAGCCCCTACGCCGCCACCCCGAGCGCCTCATCCACGGGCACGTAATCGAACCCGGTCGCATCGGCCACCGGCCCATAGGTCACGTGGCCGGCGGCGACGTTGACGCCGAGCTTCAGCCCGGGGTTGTTGGCCACCGCGTCGGCGACCCCGGCCGAGGCCAGCTGCAGGATGTAGGGCATCGTCGCGTTGGTGAGCGCGTAGGTCGACGTGATCGGGACGGCGCCGGGCATGTTCGCGACGCAGTAGTGGGTGATCCCGTCGACCTCGTAGGTGGGGTCGGAATGGGTCGTCGGATGCGAGGTCTCGAAGCAGCCGCCCTGGTCGATCGAGACGTCGACGAGCACGGCGTGGCGCTTCATCAGTCCGAGCTGCGACCGGGTGATCACGTGGGGCGCCCGGGCGCCGTGGACGAGCACCGCTCCGATGACAAGGTCCATGTCGGGAAGCCGCTCCTCGATCGACAGGGTCGAGGCGAAGCACGTGTCAGCGCGGCCGCCGAACGCGACGTCCAGTTCGCGCAGGCGATCGAGGTTGCGGTCGAAGACGTAGACGGTCGCCTCCATCCCCATGGCGATGAATGCGGCGTGCATCCCGACGACGCCGCCGCCGATCACCATCACGTTCGCGGCCGCGACGCCCGGCACGCCGCCGAGCAGGATGCCGCGGCCGCCGAGTGGCTTCTCGAGCACGAACGCTCCAGCCTGCGTGGCGATCTTGCCCGCCACCTCAGACATCGGCGCGAGCAACGGCAGCCGGCCGCGGTCGTCCTCAACGGTCTCATAGGCGATGCACGTCGCCCCTGACTCGACCAAACCCTGGGTCAGGGCGGGTTCCGCCGCGAGGTGGAGGTAGGTGAACAGCGTGTGGCGCGCCTCGAGGCGCCCGACCTCCTGAGGCTGCGGCTCCTTGACCTTCACGATCAGCTCGCCGCCGGCGAACACAGCGTCGGCGTCGGGCACGATCGCGGCGCCCTGAGCCGCATAGGCATCGTCAGAGATGGCGGATCCGACGCCGGCGCCGCTCTGGATCAGCACCTCATGGCCCGCGTCGACCAGCTCGCGCACGCCCGCCGGCGTCAGCGCAACCCTGTATTCGTCAGTCTTGACCTCAGTGGGGACCCCGACTCTCATGTTGAAGACACCAGCTCCCTTCCTCGTAACGCCAACCAGAACTCGATTCGATCTCGCGCGCTGCTCAGATTGCGCCCGGTCAGCTCCTCGACCCGGCGGATCCGGTAACGCAGCGTGTGACGGTGGCAATAGAGCCGGCGGGCTGCCCGCTCCCACTGCCCGTTCTCTTCGATGAACGCCTCCAACGACCGCATCAGCTCCCCGCCGTAGTGGCCTTCGGAGGCCTCGATCGGGCCGAGGATCGAGTCGCAGAAGAGCTTCAGCGCCTCCTCATCCTGCAGCGAAAGCAACAGCTGGAACGACCCGAGATCCTTGTACGTCGCGACCCGTGACGCCGCCGACTCCGCGTCCGGACCGGCCCCGTTCGAGCCGTTCTCGCTCGGGATCATCAGCCCGAGGGCCTCGAGCGCGCACCGTGCCTCGTGGAAGCTCCGCCGCGCCTCCCCACCCGGGACGGCCCGGCCGACGGCGACGCGCACCGGCGATCCGAGCTCAACGCTGAGGCGCGCGCGGACGCGCTCGGCGACGGCAAACAGCTCGTCCTCGGCCATCCCGGGGACGAGCGCACACGTGAGCGACTGGGTCGAGGCGACGAGGCCCGGCGCGGCGTCGTCGCGGAGCGCCGCCGATACGGCCGCCTCGACCGGCGCCGGCGAACCCCGGCCCGTTCCCGGGCGCCCGACCACGATCGCGGCGACCCGGTCCGCAAGACCGAACGGCTCAAGCCTGCGCGTGAGCTCGGCGCCGCTCAGCTCGCCCTGGACGACGGCCGCCAGGATGTCCCCGGCGAGCCGTCGCTCGGTGTCACCGGCGACGCGGGAGCGCAGCAGCTCGAGCGCGACGATCGTCACCGCCTGATGCAGCGTCAAGCGGTCGAAATCCGATAGCGGCCCGCTGTCCTTGACCGCGACGAGCCAGGCCTCGGGGATGCGGGCGGCGCCCGAGGCTCCCATACGCGGCGGCCCGTCGGACGCGACCGGAAACGCCAGCGAGCGACTCGCGTCCTCGCCGCTGGGCATGAATGTGCGCGCTTCCCGCCGGCGCGCGCGCTCCCGAATCTCGGCGCGCAATGTGTTCAGCGCCTCGGCGCTGACCGGCCGGCGGAACGCGTGCTGCACCAGCGGTTCGCCGCGCGGGTCGAACACCAGGACCGCGGCCCCGATCAGTGTCGCCAGCGCGCCGGCGACCGCGTCGAGCCCGCGCTCGGAGAGGACGATCCGCTCGAGTCGTTCCTGAGCGGCGAGGGCCCGGCGCAGAACCGCGTACTGCTCGTTGACGAGCTGCGAGAACGCCGCCTCCGTGATCGCGATGAACGGCACCTCGTAGGGGACCTCGAACACCGGGAAGCGCCGTTCGGCGGCGACCTCGAGGAGCGCCGCCGGAACCTCGGCATGGGCGAAGCCGGTGCCGAACCCGAGTCCGGCGAGCTGGTGGTCGGCGAGTCGAGCGATGAACTCGCGCTGCCGCTCGGTGGAGTCGAGCTGCATGCCGGTGGTCAGCAGTACCTCTCCTCCCGACAGCCACGGCGTCGGATCGAGCAGCTCGGAGATGTGGACCCATCGCACCGGCAGCTCGAGACCCGCCTCGCCGGCCAGCAGGCGGACATCCAAGTCCGCCAGCAGGTCAGCGACGGTCAGCACGCGGCCCCCCGTCTTGGGACGATCTGGGTCAGCGCCCCCTCCAACGCTCGGTCACTAGGGGTGACTCGCTCTCCGGCGGCGGCTCCGAGCCGCTGTCTACGTGCATCCGGTTCCCGGCCTCGGTCAGCACCGAGCGCAGGATCGACTCGATCTCATCGAACTGCTCCGGCCCCGCGATCAGCGGCGGCGAGAGCTGGATCACCGGGTCGCCACGGTCGTCGGCCCGGCAGATGAGGCCCCGACGGTAGAGCTCGCCGGAGAGGAAGCCGCGCAGCAGCACCTCGGACTCCTCGTCGTCGAAGGACTCCTTGGTCTCCTTGTTCTTGACGAGCTCGATCGCGTAGAAGTAGCCGAGGCCGCGGACGTCCCCGACGATCGGGAGATCGCGGAGCGAGTTCAGCTTCTCCGCGAAGTAGGCCTCGTTGGCGCGGACGTTCTCGAGGATGCGGTCGTTCTCGAACGCGTCGAGGTTCGCGAGCGCGACCGCGGAGGCCACCGGGTGCCCGCCGAACGTGAACCCGTGGGTGAAGCTGTTCGTCCCGTGGAGGAACGGCTCCGCGACGCGGTCGGTCGCGATCACCGCGCCCATCGGAGCGTACGAGCTCGTCAGCCCCTTGGCCGTCGTGATCAGGTCCGGCAGATAGTTGAACCGCTGGCAGCCGAACCACTCGCCGAGCCGGCCCCAGGCGCAGATGACCTCGTCGGAGATCAGCAGCACGTCGTTCTCGTTGCAGATCTCTCGGACCCGATCGAAGTAGCCGTCGGGCGGGGCGAAGCAGCCGCCGGCGTTCTGGACCGGCTCGAGGATCACGGCCGCCACGGTGTCCGGCCCCTCGAACTCGATCTTCTCGGCGATCGCCTCCGACATGCCGGCCTCGGTCATGCCGGGCGGCATCCGATACGTATTCGTGTTGACCACGTGGTGGGCGCCGGGGGTCAGGGGCTCGAACGGCTCGCGCAGGCTCGTGATCCCGGTCGCCGACAGCGCGCCGAAACTCGTCCCGTGGTAGGCGATCTCGCGCGCGATCAGCTTGTGCTTGTTGGGCTTGCCCGTGAGCTTGTGGTACTGCCGGGCGAGCTTCAGCGCGGTCTCGACGGCCTCGCTGCCGCCGCTCGTGAAGAACACGCGGTTGAGATCTCCCGGCGCGAGCGACGCCACCCGCGCAGCCAGCTGGATCGCCGGCGGGTGCGCGAACGTCCAGGTGTTGAAGTAGCCGAGGTCCTTCGCCTGATCGGCGCCGGCCTGGGCGATGTCGGCGCGCCCGTGGCCGATGTTCACGCAGAACAGCGACGAGAGCCCGTCGAGGTAGCGGTTGCCGTGCTCATCCCAGACGTAGCAGCCCTCGCCGCGCACGATGACCGGAATTTCCGCGTGGTCGTACGCCGACAGGCGCGTGAAGTGCATCCACAGGTGCTTCCGGGCCAGCTCCTGAAGCGTGCCCTTCTCAGTCCCGACTGCAGTCTCGGTGCTCGCCATAACACTCCCTCACAAACCGTTCGCCGTTTTGTACAACGGTACCGGCGTTTGACTCGCCGCTCAATTATCCATCCTGGCACCACCATGATGCAACGCTTGCGCCGATGCGTCGCAACGGTGTCCACAGCGGCGAGCCCCCTGCTCGGAGGGAATGGTTTAGGGCGCTCCGCCCCACAAGGGGGCGCCGCGCCGGGTGTCGCCTTGGTTCGACTAGGCCGCCGCGGCCTGAACCGCGGGAACGGCCCTGACCGGCGCGGGCATCAGCCAGGCCGCGAACAGCACCAGGATGAATGCCAGGCACTCCAGGCTCAGCGCCAGGGGATTGCCCGAGAGCGGATCGCCGAACACGCTGATTCCGCCGATGATGCCGGCGAGGTTCGCGGCGGTGCCGGTGACCGCGATCACCGGCACGGCGTCGCCGTCCTGGAGCCCCTTTGCCGACGCGTAGAAGGCGGCGATCGAGGCGGCGATCGTCACCACCGTCCACGGAGTGAGCAGCCCCTCTACGCCGTTCGCCCCGACCAGGCCGGAGATCGCCTTGATGGAGACATCCGATACCCCGAACAGGATCCCCGCCGCCGCGCCGAGCATGAACCCGTGATGCTCACTCGGGGCGCCGATCTGGGGACCCATGATCAGCAGGGTCCCGGCCGCGATCAGGCCTGTCTCGAACGAGATCATGCCGGGAAGCGAAAAGTGCGAGTCGGCCCCGTGGGTGGCCGGGAGCGTGAACCCGAGAAGGATCAACCCGAACGCGGTCATGGCCAGGCCGATCCACTGCCGCTTGCCGATCCGCAGTCCGAAGACGCGTTCGGCCATTATCGCGAGCAGTACTACCCCGCCCGCGAGGACGGCCTGAACGAGCGACAGCGGCGCGAGCGACATCGCGGCAACGTGGAAGATCCAGGCCCCGGTGGCGATCACCATCCCGATCGCGAAGAGCCGCGAGGAGAACAGCACCCGGGCGGACCACAGCGGTCGGCGCACGTCCACGTCAGGGGCGGCGCAGGCGCCGCGGTGCTTGTAGAGAAAGCCGATGTTGGTCGCCAGGGCGCAGGCGAGCGCGAGCAGGATGCCGAAGAGAAGAGTCATGAACTGGAACCTGGAGCGGAAGCCGGCGGCACTGTGCGTGGCCTCAAGCTGGGTACTCGGCAGCGCGGTGACCGGGCTTGAATCCGCCGGCGCAAGTACAGCAGATCTTTGGCCGCGCGCGCGGCATTTGCCGCCGGCGCCCCGTGCTGGGGAAGGACCTCGATCGACGGCATCGCCGACAATCTGACGTACCCAGATAAGCGTTGGATATGGAAAAGCCCTTACTTCTCGTAGACGTCGACGGAGTGATCTCGTTGTTCGGATTCGACCCGATCAGTCCCCCGGCGGGCCGGTACGAGATGGTGGACGGAATCGCGCACCTCCTGTCGGCCACCGCCGGCGAGCACCTGCGCGAGCTGTCGGGCCAGTTCGAGCTGGTGTGGTGCACGGGCTGGGAGGAGAGGGCCAACGAGTACCTGCCGCTGGCGCTCGAGCTACCCGGACCCCTACCCCACCTAATCTTCGACCCCTGTGACCGTCCCGCGAGCGCCCACTGGAAGGTGGCGGGCATCGACACCAACGTCGACCCGTCGCGGCCGCTGGCGTGGGTCGATGACGCCCACGATGACCGCTGTCTCGCCTGGGCGAGTGCTCGCCCAGCCCCGACGCTGCTCGTCACCACGGATCCGGCCATCGGACTGACCTCCTTGCAGGTGCAGCGCCTTCAGGACTGGGCGAAGGGCCTGGCCCGCGGCGGCGCGCCGCCGGCGTAGCCCCTCGCCCTCAGTCCCCTCACGAGCCCGAGCGCGGAGCTCCGACCCGTGAACTCCTCCCGGCCCCGGCATCCGGGGTTCGGAGGGGTACTCGCCCGGTTCTCCCGGGTGCAGCCTGGTGATGCGGCCACCGGCTCCCGTATTTATGACACCGCTTCGACCAGGACGGAATAGGGCTGGTTGCCCATAAGTCGTTCAACATGCTGAACAAGTCCGGTATACTGATTACGAAGTTTGTAGAGAGTTGGGTGGTGTGCGGCCCTGGGCGGGGTGCTGGCGTCACGTAACAGGGGCAACGATTGGATGACATCGTGGTGAATGACGCTGCTCGGGAAGACGGGCCGATTCGCGTGCTCGTCGTGGACGATCACGACCTGTATCGCACCGGCATGGCGTCGCTGCTCGGCTCCCAGCCGGACATCGAAGTGATCGCGCAGGCGTCGGGCGGACGGATGGGAGTGCGGCTCGCCGACGAACTCAGGCCCGACGTGGTCCTGATGGACGTCAGGATGCCCGACCTCGAAGGTACCCAGGCAACGCGCGAGATCCTGGAGCGCGACCCGAGCACGCGGGTGCTCGCGCTCACGGTCGCCTCGGAGGCCTCCGACGTCGCGGCCGTGGTGAGGGCCGGGGCGTGCGGGTATCTCGCCAAGGACACGCCGATCGACGGGGTCGCCATTGCGATCCGGGCAGCGACCCAGGGCGTGGCATGGCTGTCGCCGCGCGCAGCCGAGGTAGTGCTCGGGCGCGTCCGTCGGGACGAGCTCGATCACGAACCGGACGCGGCGTCGCTGGAAGAGCTCTCGCCCCGGGAACGCGACGTGCTGCGTCTGATCGCCCGCGGCAAGGAGAACGCGGAGATCGCCGAGGAGCTTGGCATCAGCCCACGCACGGCGAAGAACCACGTCTCGAACATCCTGGCCAAGCTTGGGCTACCCGGCCGCGTCCAGGCGGCGGTCTACGCCGTCCGTCGCGGCTTGAGCTGATCGTCAGCTTGCTGGCTGGGCCATTCCGGAACGGCGCCCATTACGAAGCCGAAGGCGAGCGCGCTCGTCTCCTCGCCCTCTTCGAGCCGTAGTTCGGCCAGAGCCGCCCGCAACAACTCGATCACCTTCCTGACCTCGCTCTGTGCGGTGCGAATCTCTTCGCCCGCGTCACCGGGGCACGAGCCGATCAACTCGAGCGAGACCAGCGCGACGCAACTCGCCTCGATGGCCTTCTCGAGGTGGCTGGAAGCTAGGTCGGTTTCGTTGAGCTGGGCCATCACGCACGGCGAAGAATCCGCACATGGTGCTGCCCAACTGCCGTCGCGACAATGAGCCAAACGGCCCTACGGCCGTTCAGACTCCGTGAACCGCACCGTTCGTGGCCGGCTGGCCGTTCGTGGCCGGCTGGCCGTTCCTGGCTGGCTGGCCGTTCCTGGCTGGCTGGCCGTTCCTGGCCGGCTGGCCGTTCCACGTCGGCACGCCGGTCTCGATCAGGCCCGCCCGATCCTCAACCCCGAGCTTGTGGACGAGCTCGGAGATATGCCGACGGACCGTGACGGGTGCGATCTTGAGGCGGTCGGCGACCTCCGCCGTCGAATACCCGCGCCGCAACATGCCGAGAACCTGTGACTCGCGAGACGTGAGGCCGTCGCTGGCGGTGCCGGCGCTGCGCAGCTCCATCAGCAACTCGAGGACCATCGTCCGCGGGATGGCGGCTTCCTTATCGGACACGGCCCGCACGATCCGGCGCAAGGCGCTGGCGTCCACACCTGCCGGCACGTAGCCGACCGCGCCGGCGCGAACGCAGTCGAGCAGGTCCTGCGCCTCCGGGTAGGCGGCGAGCACGACCACTGCCGCACCCGGAGCCGCACGGCAGATGCCCCGGACCGCGCTCGGTCCGTCGTCGGAGAGCTCCGTGCCGAGCAGGCACACGTCAGGCTGCTCGCGCTTGGCCGCGCGGATCGCCTGCTCGCCGTCGTCCGCCTCGGCGCACACGACGACCTCGCCGTCCAGCGCCATCCGGATGCCGACACGCGTCGGTGCGCGATCGGCTACCAACAGCCTCAGCCGGCGGCTCAAGGCAGCACAACCTCTAGCTCGGTCCCACGCTTGCGTAGAGGCCGGAGGGTCAGGTGCCCGCCGAGCGCGTCGGTCCGTTCGCGGATGCTGCGCAGACCAAAGCCCTCGGCCAAGCTGGCGTTCTCCCCGCCCCCGATGCCACAGCCGTCATCGACGATGCGTAGGGTGACGCCGCGCTCGGCGTCTCGCAGGGAAACGACAACGTGCTTCGCGCCGCCATGCCGAGTCGCGTTTGCGATCGCTTCGCGAGCTATCCGGCTCACGTGCTCCTGGGCCTCAGGCGCAAGTTCACCCTCGCACTCGGCCTCGACGGCGATCGCGACATCACACCGGTCGCGGAAGTCCTGAGCGACGGCCTCGAGCGCCTCGTCCGCGCTCGCGCCGGGCGGATCCGACAGGTCCGCGATCGTGGAGCGCGAGAGCGAGAGCGCCCGGCGCGCGGCGAGCACGATCGGGTGCTCTTCGCCGACGTCCCGCGCGATGAGCTCGCCGTGGACCGCGATCAAGGCCAGGTCCTGCGCGAGCCCGTCGTGGAGGTCACGCGCCACGCGGCGTCGCTCGGCGAGTGCAGCCGCCTTCGTCATCTGCGCGCGGCCCTGACGGTCCTTGCGAACCGCCGCGATCAGGATCAGCGCGAATGCGAGAGCCATCAAGATCTGTCCCGGCCCGACCTGCCCGGGCGCGAGCGATCCGGGTACCAGTTGATAGAAGCTGCTCGCGGCAAGCAGTAGCGCGGCGGCGGCGAGCAGCGCGGCGACGCCATTTCGACCGGGCCGATGTCGCCGCGCGAATCCGGTCGCCGCGACCGCGAGCAGCGCGGTCGCCGAAAGCACGAGCGTCAGGCCGAGGGAGTGTCCCAGCACCTGGACCTCGTCGCCCGGATCGCGCGCCGGCAGGCCCGCGACCGCGGTGTGCAGGAGCACGCCGCCGAGCGCAGTCGCAGCCACGCCGGCGCCGCTGAGCGCCGCGGTTGCGATGACCGGATGCCGCGCGCCGACGACCAACCGTCCGGTCGAGGCGAGCGCCGCGGCGGCGAACATCGAGCCCACGAACAGCTGGCTCCACAGCCCGGCCGCGGCGAAGTGCGTCGACACGTGCAGATCCAGAGCCGCGGGGAGGGCGCCCGTGCAGAGCGCGATCAAACCCATCATCAGGGCCGTGCCGAACAGCAGCAGGTCGCTGAGACGGCGCGAGCTCGCGAACTGGCCCCGGAACAGCAGCGCGGCCGTCAGGCCCATCATCATCAGCATCGTCTCCACCGCCGTGCGCAGCGTCGGAGCGTGGTACGAGACGGCGTGGACCAGGATCGGCAGCAGCAACGCGCACGATCCAGCCACGAGCAGGAGAAACGACGCGCGCTCCCCGGACCACGCATCGCCGATCAGTCTGACTCCGACAGGCACACCGCGCGCGCCGCCAGCCACTATTGTGCCGCTCGCCGACCCGCCTTCGCTTTGCAACGACCAGTTTTCAGCCGAAACCCGCCCAAGCGGATCGGCGTTCACGCCATTCTGCCCCACTGCTTGCCCCTATCTACAAATCCCTGCGAAACCCTCTCTATGAGCCAATCTAGAGATTAACGGTCAGCTTTGCAAAGTCTTTCGGTCTAATATGCCTCACTTTTGCATCGAACATTCGTTGAGAGGTCGCAAACGCCGGCGCTGATTCGGGTCCGCAAAACGGCGGCGCAGCGGCGACTGAACGGAGGCTTCCGCGCCTTTCGCGGAGCTCGTTCAGGCGGTGAACCGGGCAATGGGGCTCTCCGTGGGGCCAAGGCAGACACCGGAAGGCCAGAGTCCGCGAGGAGTGCGGTAGAGAGTGAGGCCCGTCGGTGTCGCTGCCTGCAAACGGCAGGAGCGAGACGGACGTGTTCGCCAAGCTGATCACGACCTTGGGGAAGTACGACGAGCGCGGGGTGCCGTTCTTCGCGTGGCTTTTGCGTATTGCGCGCAACGTCGCGATCGATCACCTCCGCGCCAATCGGATGCTCCCGACGGACGGGCGTTCGACGCTGATCTATCCAGCGTGACCGACTCAGATCAGTCCGAGACCGTCCGCGCGGCCTTGGCGTCCTTGCCCGACGAACAGCGCGAGGTCGTCATCCTCCGGCATGTAGTCGGGCTCACGCCCGGAGAGATCGCCGACCGTCTCGGGAAGACCGAGGGCTCGATTCACGGCCTTCACCATCGCGGTCGCCGAGCTCTGCAGCGTCGGCTGAGCAATATGGGATCGGGTCGCCTCGTTCGATCGCCATCTGCCTGGACCACCTACCTGAACGTGATGCATCGGCCAGTTCCATTCGAACAGGATTGCGGCGGTCCCCGTTTGTGCGCCCTTCGAACTAGTGCATGCTCACCGCGTTTGCTTCGATCACCTCGGCGGGACCGAGCCGACGGCGTCTCGCACGTTCTGTTCAGCGGATTGAACGAGACGGTGCCCGGCTGACCCATTGCGACGGATCCCGCGAGCGTGGGATTCTGCCCAAGGCCGCGCCGGACCGGTCGCGGGCTGTGCGAACAACGTGGGTCAGGAGGCTAGGACGACATGATGGGGGCTACGCTCGCGCGGTCAGATTGGACTTGGCGAGACACAAGCGCACCGAGGCGTCTCGTCGTCGTTGCAGACGATTCACTCATAGTGCAAGCCGTCCGTATTGCATTTCGCCAGAGTGTCGAGTTCAAGCTGGTGGGATATGCCGACGCACGGAGGACGTCGGCTCAAACGATCCTGGGTGCCGAGCCCGACGCGATTCTGCTCGACGACATGCAGCACTCCGACCGAGCACTGCAGCTACTCGGTGAAATCAGAGCCCAGGACGACAATGTCCCTCTGCTCGTGCTGACCCTCGATCTCGAGCCCAATTGGCTTTCTCGGGCCTTCAACGCGGGCGCTACAGCCGCGATATCGAAATCGACTCAACCTCTCGCCCTTGCCACCCTGGTGCGCGAGACAATCGACGGTCACATCGTTCACAGACCTCCCATGGCCACGCCTCCTGGCGTCCCGTGCCGCCGCGGCGCGGTCGCCGACCTCCCGCTGACCGCGCGGGAGCTCGAGATCCTCCAGCTCGTGGCATCGGGCGCCACGAACAGCGTCATCGCTCGCCGACTCTGGGTGACCGAGCAGACGGTCAAGTTCCACTTGAGGAACGTCTACCGCAAGCTCGGTGCCGCTAACCGCACCGAGGCTAGCCACTTCGCACACATCAGAGGCCTCGTGGAGCTCGCCGCGCCTCCGGCCACGCCAGAAAGACCGCTTCTGACCGTCGCCTAAGTCTTCGTAGCGTTCAACGGCTTGAACGGGGTAATGGTTCTGACTGGTCATTGACCGCAGCCACCACGACCACAAAACTCAGGTGCACACAAAACGCGAGGACAGGGTTCCTCGTGGGGGGCAGGTACAACGGGGCAAGGCTGCATCCGCCCGCATGGAAGCGGGCGGCTGCGTGCTCCGTGTGTAGGCCCCCGACAGCAAGTAAACAGACAAGTTCAAAGGGGCGAAGCACTTGATCACGGAAACCTTGACACCCACGCCGGCCAGCGTCGGCTTCAGGAGCCGGACGGCTCTCGATGACTCACCCGAGCACCGCGAGAAGACACGACTTGCCGTCGCCCGGTGCAAGGAGGGTGACCGGGAAGCGTTGAGGTTCCTCTACATCAGTTACTCGAACAACATCTACGGCTACGTGCGGTCGATTGTCCGAGACGATCATGAGGCCGAGGACGTCACCCAGCACGTCTTCGCAAAGCTCATGACCACGATCGGCAAGTACGACGATCGGGGTGTCCCGTTCTTTGCGTGGCTCCTACGGCTGGCTCGCAACGTGGCCATCGATCATTTGCGCGCCAACCGCCTCACGCCGACCGAAGAGGTGTTCGATCCCGGCGCGAGTTCGGGAATCGATCTGGATCAAGCGGAGACGGTGCGAGCGGCGCTTGCCGCGCTCCCGGACGACCAGCGCGAAGTTGTGGTTCTGCGCCACGTGGTCGGACTCACGCCCGGCGAGATCGCCGACCGCATGGGTCGCACGGAGGGGTCGATACATGGCCTTCATCACCGTGGCCGGCGAGCCCTCCAGCGTGAATTGACCCTACTCGAGTCGACACCATCGACTCACTCCGCGTCGCATCAGCTCCTGGCTGCGTAGCGCCGTCCACGCGCCTACCGATTCCTCGTGGCCGACAACTACCAGATCGGAATCCCCTGAGGCCGCTCGATCGAGACGTCTGTTCGCGGGGCCAGGGGTGACGTCAGGAGTGAACGCGGGGATGCGACGGGCTGTGATCGAGCGCGGTGTCCCTTGCGTGACCTAGCCGTGCCTTAACTCCCGTCTCTCAGTTTCCAGCTATTCGGAGGTCGGAGGGTTAGAAGTTGGACGGACAGTGGCCCGTTAGTTACCTGCCTGCATTTCATAAAAGGATTCGAGATGGCTGCTTACGATTGGATAGGAGCAAGTTCGCGGCGCGTGGAGCGCGCCGACGGGTTGCCAAGTGAGGCACTCGCCACAGATGTTAAGCTGCTCAGCTGGCTCGCCGGGATATTGGCCCAGGACCGGCATTACCACACCGTGATGGCCACGCTCACGGCGAGCGAGAACTACACGAGTAGGGTTGTCCGCGGAGCGGCGGCGTTCGTGGGTGGCGAGCATTACTTCTTCGACGCCCCTGCCCCCGGCCACTGCGCCGAGTGGGCGTTTCCGCGGTCGGGGACGTTGCCCGCTCTCCAGACTAAGTTCCAGGCCCAGATGAAGCGGATGTTCGCTGCCGACATAGCGGACTGGCGGCCGAACGGGGGCTCGGCGTGCGAGCAAGCCGTGGTAATGGCCAGCTGCACTGCCGGCGACGCATTTGTCGAGCTGGCACCCGAGGACGGCGGGCACTTCGGCGCCAGCGTCCTTGCCGAGAGGCTCGGCATCGACTCCTTCGCGTTCCCGATGCGGGGCGATCTGATCGATGTCGACGCGACCGCCAGGCTCATCGAGCAGCATCCGAGCATCCGGTTGGTGCTTGTCCAGCCGTCTCACACCCGTCGGCCGCAGCCGATCGAGGCGCTCGCGGCCGCGCTATCTGAGCGGGTCACGATCGCTGTCGACGTCAGTCATACCGCCGGTCTGATCGCGGCCGGTCTGCTGCCTCAGCCTCTCCTCCAGGGCGCCCACATCCTCACTTTCAACACGCATAAGACCATTCCGGGGCCCAACAAGGGAGTCATCGCTTTCGCCGATCGCAACCATCGGCTGGCCGAGACGATGTGGGACATCGTCTGCCCACAGCTTCAATCGAACAGCCACCCAGAGTGTCTGCCCGGACTCGTCATCGCGCTCGAGGAGATTGCGACCTTTGGTCGAGCGTATGCCAACCAGGTGCTCGCGAATGCGAAGACGCTGGCGCGAGTCCTCGACGGGAATGGCGTCCGGGTAGCCGGCATGAAATACGGCGGAACGGAAACGCACCAGGTTCACGTGAGAATCGGTCCAGCCGAGGTCTCGCACAAGCTCGCCAACGAGCTGCTGCCCAGCTGCGCCTTCCGTACGAACTCGGTCATCATCCCGGGGACAGGCGGTGAGTTTGGCCTCCGGCTGGGCACACAGGCATTGACTCGCCGCGGACTGACCGAGCCGGAGTTTGCCGAGCTGGGCCGTCTGCTCGCCCGAGCGATGCGAGGGAGGGGCGACGCGCCAGGAATACGCCAAGAGGTCGCTGCGCTGCTCGCCAGCCACCCATTGTTTCCGTTGCGTTTCAGCTTCGATGAGCTGGACTACACGGAACCTGTCGGGCGGCTCCTGAGCGACGTGCTGCGGTAGCGATCGGGCCGGTCCGTGTTTCCTTGACGTCCCCTGCGACGTGTCGCTGGCTTGAAACAGCGATTGGCCGTCGGCGCGGCACACTCGTCGCTAGACGAATTCCCAGCGTCTGTTCGCATCTTCATTTGGGACGCGGACGGGCCTGGGGGACCTCCGCGCGACAGGCCCGCATCCGCTCTTGCGGCGTGAATCGAGATTCATTAGCATGTGAATCTCGATTCACAATGGCTCTGCGGAGGCCGAGGCGAGGAGCTCAGGGCCGGCGGAGCCAGCGCTCGCCAACTAGGAGGAGCAATGGCCACGATCGATGCCACCAACCCGGCCCGCGAGGTGCGAAATCAGGCGCCCCCGCTGCAGCCGGTCAACCTATTTGAGGTCGACCTGGCGCTGGGAGAGGCCCTCGAGCGCGAGGGCGGGGGATGGGGCGTGGACCGGGCTCGCGAGGCCGGCGCGGTCGCGGGCAGCGCCGAGACCAGGGAGCACAGTCGCCGGGCCGAGCACAATCTTCCGATCCTCCGCACCCACGATCGGTTCGGCAACCGGATCGACGAGGTGGAACTCGATCCCTCCTGGCACTGGCTGCTGCGCGGCGCGATCGAGCGCGAGATCCACAGCCTCCCGTGGCGCGATGAGAAACCGGGCGCGCACGTAGTCCGCGCCGTGCTGTTCTCCCTGTGGGGGAATGCCAACGCCGGCGTGATGTGTCCGGTCTCGATGACGTACGCCGCGATTCCAGCTCTGCGCGACGGTGCCCCGAACCTGGCAACCGAGTGGGAGCCGCGGCTCATCAGGCCCGACTACGACGCGGGCGCCCTGGCGGGGATGGCAATGACCGAGCGCCAGGGCGGGTCAGACGTCCGCGCCAACATCACCCGCGCGGAGCCCGCCGGAGACGGCGTATACGAGATCCACGGCCACAAGTGGTTCTGCTCCTACCCGCCGTGCGACGTCTTCTTAGTTCTCGCGCAGGCCCCTGGCGGGCTCTCGTGCTTCCTGGTCGAGCGGGGGGCCGGGATGGAGTTCCAGCGGCTCAAGGACAAGCTGGGGACGCGCTCGCTCCCCTCCTCGGAGGTCGAGTTTCGCGCCGCCCAGGGGCGATTGATCGGGGAGGAGGGGCGCGGCGTGCCGGCGATCATCCGGATGGTCAACCACACTCGCCTCGACTGCCTGCTCGGCTCCACCACCGGCCTTCGCCGGGCGACGCTCGAGGCGATCCACCACGCCCGGCACCGGTCCGCGTTCGGTGCCTTGCTCGTCGAGCAGGCCGCGATGCGGAACGTGCTCGCGGACCTGGCGATCGAGTCCGAGGCGGCGACGGTCGCGGCGATGCGAGTGGCCCGCAGCTACGACGAGCCGAGCGATGCCGCCTTCCGCCGGTTTGCGACGGCGGTGATGAAGTACTGGGTGTCGAAGCGGGCGCCCGCGCACGCGGCTGAGGCGCTCGAGTGCCTGGGCGGCAATGGCTTCGTCGAGGACTCGGGGATGCCGCTGCTGTATCGCGATTCACCGCTGAACTCCATATGGGAGGGCTCGGGCAACGTCGCGGCCCTCGACGTGATGCGAGCGATGATCAAGGAGCCTGAGGGACTACCGGCGTTCATGGCCGAGTGCGAGCTCGCGGCCGGTGGCGACGCCAGGCTCGACGCTCACCTCGAACGAGTGCGTGAGCGCGCCGAGGCTGCGTTCGCCGGCGATGACCCGCAGTTCGTCGCACGACGGTTCGTCGAGGAGCTGGCGCTCGCGCTCCAGGCGTCGCAGCTGGTCCGGCATGCGCCGCCGGCGGTCGCCGATGCATTCTGCGCGGCCCGCCTCGGCGACTCGGGCCGCGTGTACGGGACGCTCCCCGGCGGCGTGGATGCGGGCGCGATCATCGATCGCGCGCTGCCCGTATGAGCGCCGTCACCTATGAGGTAGCAGGACGGGTCGCACGCCTGACGCTCAACCGTCCCGAGCGCGGCAACGGGATCACCCGCGGCCTAGTGACAGAGCTCGAGCGCTGCGTCGAGCGGGCTGACCTCGATCCCACGGTCCACGTGCTCCTCCTGTCGGGCAGCGGCAAGGGGTTCTGCGGCGGCTACGACCTTGTTGAGAGTGCCGAGGGGCAGGGAGGCCTCGGCATGGCCGAGGATCGATGCTCCCCCTGGTTCGCCGCTGGACCTGACGGTGATGATGTCTAACCACGATCCCGCGGGTACATGGGACCCGATGGTCGACTACGCGATGATGAGTCGCAACGTGCGCGGGTTCATGTCGCTGTTCCACTGCACGAAACCGGTCGTCTGCAAGGTCCACGGATTCTGCGTCGCCGGCGGGACTGACATGGCGCTGTGCTCAGACCTGCTTGTGATCGCGGCCGACGCGAAGATCGGCTACCCGCCGGCGCGGGTGTGGGGATCGCCGACGACGTCGCTGTGGGCCTACCGCATCGGTCCCCAGCGGGCCAAGCGACTGCTGTTCACAGGCGACTCGCTGAGTGGGGCGCAGGCGCTGGAATGGGGGCTGGCGGTCGAGGCCCCGGCACCAGAGGAGCTCGACGGCCGGGCAGAGGCGCTGGTGGAGCGCATCGGTCGGATGCCAGTGAACCAGCTGCAGATGATGAAACTACTGGTCAATCAGTCGCTCTACTCGCAGGGATTGCACGCGACCCAGATGCTCGGCACGGTGTTCGACGGGATCGCGCGCCACACCCGGGAGGGCTACGCGTTTCAGCAGCTCGCGGCGAGGGAGGGCTTCCGGTCCGCCGTGCGCGAACGGGACGAGCAATTCGGCGACTGGGGCCGATGACCGAGGAACTGCTCACCCCAACGCGAGAGCGGCTTCTGCGCGCCGCGCAGGAGCTGATCGAGGACGGGGGTTACGGTCCGGCGTCGGTTGCGGCGATCGCGGAGCGCGCCGGCGTGGCGGCGGGAACGCTGTACCGCCACTTCAGCTCCAAAGAGGAGTTGTTTGTCGAGGTATTCCGCTCCGTGTGCGACCGCGAGATGACGGCGATGCAGGCGGCCGCGGAGGCGATGCCGAACGGGTCCCCGCACGTCGACAGGCTCGTAACCGTGCTCTCGACCTTCGCCCGCCGCGCGCTGCGCAGGCCCCGCCTGGCGTGGGCACTGATCGCCGAGCCGGTCGATCCGCTCGTCGACGCCGAGCGGCTCGCGTACAGAGCGCGCTACAGCGAGCTGACCGCGCAGGCGCTGCGAGCGGGCATCGCCGCCGGCGAGCTGCCGGAGCAAAACGTCGAGCTGACGGCGGCTGCCCTCGTGGGCGGATGCGGCGAAGCTCTGGTCGGGCCCCTCTCGCCACTGGCCGCAAGCAAACCGGCCATGGATGAGATTCTCTCGGCGTTGGCGATCTTCGTGCGGCGGGCGGTCGGCGCCGCATGACCCAGGCTGTGCGAGTGGAGCGCGAGGGCCCCGTCACAACGGTCCTCCTGCACCGCCCGGAGCGCCGCAACGCCGTCGACGGCGCGACGGCGGCAGCCCTGGCAGACGAGTTTCGCGCGTTCGACGCCGACCCCGACGCGGCGATCGCCGTGCTATACGGCGAGGGGGGCGTCTTCTGCGCCGGCGCGGACCTGAAGGCGGCGGGTTCCGACGAGGGCAACCGGGTCGCCGCCGACGGCGACGGGCCGATGGGTCCCACGCGGATGCGGCTGTCCAAGCCGGTGATCGCCGCGATCGCCGGTCACGCCGTCGCCGGCGGCCTCGAGCTGGCGCTGTGGTGCGATTTGCGGCTCGCGGAGGAGGACGCCGTGTTTGGCGTCTTCTGCCGTCGCTGGGGCGTTCCCTTGATCGACGGCGGAACGGTCAGGCTTCCGCGGCTGGTCGGCTCCAGCCAGGCCATGGACATGATCCTGACTGGGCGCCCCGTTGAGGCTCGCGAGGCACTACAGATGGGGCTCGTCAACCGGGTGGTGCCGCCGGGCGAGAGCCGCGCGGCGGCCGAGGCGCTGGCGCGCGAGCTCGCACGCTTCCCGCAGACGTGCCTACGTGAGGACCGGCTCTCGCTGCTCGAACAGGAAGGTCTTGAGGAGGCGGCGGCGATGTCGAACGAGCTCGAGCACGGGCTGCGCTCGCTCGCCGAGGTGCGGGCGGGGCTCGAGCGCTTCCGTGCCGGCGCCGGCCGGCACGGATCCTTCTCCTAGCCAGCCGCGAGACGCTCTGGCCCGGCTCGGGTTCACGCCTCTGAACACCTCGCTGGCGGGGCACGACCAGATCATGTCTATCAACGGGCATCCGCAAGTGCCGCGGGTTAGCAGCCGTTAATCGAGCGTGACGGGACCGGCACGAAATAGCCGTGACCCAAGCGCTCCGAAGAGTAAGCAGAGCGTCGTCTTGGTCGTCGGGCCGCCTCGGACCAGATTGCGAATGGTTCAGACGCTGGCCGCCTGGTCCGACGTAACCACACACTCCGGCGCCTCGATGCGAGATGCTCTCGACTGTGAGCCCGTCCCCTACCAGCTTGTCGTCGCCTTCTGCGATCGTGTCTCACCGGAAGAGGTGGCCGTCTTCAAGCAGTGCAAGTGCGGATCACCAGAGCTGTTGATCGTCGCCGTCTGCGGATCGGTCGAACGTAGAGCGGTCCGGCGCTTGCTCGACAGTGGCGTCGACGGGTTGGTGTTCTTCGATCAGCTCGATGCGGCGCTGGCACCAACCGTCGCCGCGGTCTTGGCCGGACAGACGGTCGTGCCGCGCGACCCGGGAGCCTCCGTTTACAAGCCCGCGCTTTCATCGCGCGAGAGACAGATCCTGGGGCTGGTCGTGACCGGCATCACCAATCACGAAATCGGCACGCGTATGTTCCTGGCGGAAAGCACGGTCAAAAGCCATCTGTACTCGGCCTACAACAAGCTGGGCGTCAGCTCACGGGGCGAGGCTGTTGCGCTGATGCTGGACCGGAACGAGCCGCTCGGGACGGAGATCGTCGCCCGCGCGTCGAATCCTGGGCTGCGCGCGGCCTGACCGGACAGCGACGCCACGTTCCGACTCGCCGCCGAACTCGGCTGGCACTAACTGGTTGTGAGCCTCTGTTATGAGCCGCGATTTCCGCGGACCGACTCAGCCGAGCGCGAGTTCGACCCCATCCCCGACGTGCAGACGCATCGCCCGCGGGAGGGTGAAGTCCTTGAAGATGCTCGCCCGCTCGCCAACGGTGCTTCCCGCGATGCGGCCACCGACATGCATGATCCTCGCGCCGTCACTGATGATCGATCGCTCGATCTCCGCCCCCTCGATCTCCGCCCAAGCCCCGATCGAAGTGTAGGGACCGATCCACGAGTTCGAGACGCGGGCGGAACGCCCTATGATCGTTGGCCCGACGATCGTGCTCGAAGTCACCTCTGCACTCGGGTCGATGATCACGCGTCCCTCGATTCGGTTGTCACCGATATCGAATGGCGCCCCGGCGGGGATCTGCTGATCGAGCACCATACGGTTGAGCTCGAGCAGATCGAGGGGGTCGCCGCAGTACCGGCGCCAGTTCTGCACCACACCGATGCCGAGACCACCAGCATCGCAGGCGATGCGTTCCGCGATCGCCGTCAGGTCGGACGCCGGGCCATCAGCATTTGCCAGCCCGCACGCGCGACGAAACGCACCGGATCCGAAGAGGCACACCCCGACGAGCCCAAGACGGCTCCTTGAGCCATTCAACTCGGCGATGCCGAGCACGCGCTGTGCTATTGGCCCGAGACGATCGCAGTTACCGGCGCTCCGGTGCAGCAACAAGAAGAGATCGGGCGACTCGGTCGCGTGAAGTCGGAGAAACTCCCCGAGTCCCTCACCGAGAAGACCGTCCGCGAAGTGCACCAGGCACGGGTCCTCGCCGACGAAAGATTGCACGGCTGCCAGTGCGCCGAGCAGATCTTCGCGCCCGTTCCGGGAGAAGTAGGCGACCTCCGCAGCGCCGCCGCGGGCCGTATCGAGACATGCCCGGATCTCCGCGAGGATCCCGGGGGGTCCGACCAGCGCGATTTCGGTGATCCCTGAGGCGAGGATGGCATCGAGCACGTGGCAGACGAGCGGCCGGTTCGCGACGCGCTCCGTGGTAGTCGGCCCGATTCCGGTACGCGATTCGGTGCTTCCAGGGGGCACCACCACGACTCCCTTGTATTGCATAGACATAGAACGGCCGGGATCCTGCCCTGCTCGCGGAGTAGTGCTTTATTCCACCTTCAGGTCCGCTGCGGATGCCGGGCACCAACGGTGCCGTGCCGGCTGCTTGTCGGTAGGCGGAGGCTGTCATGGGCACGACCGCCGTCTCAGACGTGGCCCGCGACGTTTCAAACCAGCCGCCCCGAGGCGCGAATCTGACGCCCGCTCGTGCCGCCTCACGATGTGATGTCGGGCTCGATAGGGTGCTGCCGTGCCCAACGGCGCCCACGCGCTTATCCGCACGCTCGTCGCCGCCGGCGTCGAAACGTGTTTCACGAACCCCGGCACATCTGAGATCCACTTCGTTGCCGCGCTGGACTCGGTGCCTGAGATGCGCGCGGTCCTCACCCTGTTCGAGGGTGTGGCAACTGGGGCTGCCGACGGCTACGCGCGGATGAAAGACTTGCCCGCAGCGACCCTTCTGCACCTGGGGCCGGGACTCGGCAACGGGCTAGCCAACCTGCACAACGCGCGCCGCGCCAAGGTCCCCGTGGTCAACATCGTCGGCGATCACGCGACATACCACACGCGGTACGACACCCCTTTGCAGTCCGACATCGAGACGGTTGCCCGCAACGTGTCCACCTGGGTGCGGACGTCGAGGAAGACCGAGGAGCTGGCTCGCGACTCCGTCGAGGCGATCGCCGCCGCCAGGAGACCTCCCGGTCACGTGGCGACGCTCATCGTGCCTGCTGACGTGTCCTGGCAGGACGGTGCCGAACCCGCCGCGCCATCCGCGCCGGCGGCGGCAACCGTAGTTCCGGTACAGGTCATCGCGGCCGTAGCGAAGGTGATCCGAGGCAGCCAGCGGACCGGGATCCTGCTCGGAGATAAGGCCCTGCGTGAGCGTGGCCTCCTCGCAGCCGCGCGGATCGCCGCAGCCACCGGGACGAAACTGTTCGCCGAGAGGAATATGGCCCGCCTTGAACGCGGCGCCGGCCTGCCCGCTGTAGAGCGGCTCGCATACTGGCCCGAGCTCGTCTCGAATCAGCTCGACGGGCTGGAGCATCTGATCTTGGCGGGCGCGAAACCTCCCTACTCGTCCTTTGCTTACCCCGGCAAGAGCAGCTCATTGATGCCGCCTGGCTGCGAGGTGCACGAACTCTCGCAGCCGACGTCAGACGTGCTGAGGAGCCTCGAGGATTTGGTGCAGTCGCTTGGTGCTGCGGATGCCAAGCCGGCGCTCCAGACGGCGTTCGTCCCGCCACGGCCCGTAGGTCCGCTCACCGCCGAGATGGTCTGCCAGGCAATCGGTGCGACCATGCCTGAAGGGGCGATTCTGTCCGACGAGGCGATCACGTCGGCATTGGCCCTGCCGGCCAGTACTGCGGGGGCACCCAGGCACGACTGGCTCACGCTAACCGGAGGCGCGATCGGCCAAGGGCTGCCGGTGGCGGTCGGGGCGGCCGTAGCCTGTCCGGACCGCTCGGTCATCGCACTCGAGGCCGACGGCTCTGCGCTGTACACGATCCAATCGCTTTGGACGATGGCGCGCGAACGGCTGGACGTCACCGTGGTGATCTTCAACAACCGTGCCTATGGAATCCTCAGCACGGAGTTCGCGCGCATCGGCGTGCACGCGCCTGGTCCGAGAGCCGAGGCTCAGCTCGAGTTGGGGAATCCCGACCTCGATTTCGTCGAGCTCGGCGCCGGCCTCGGCATCCCGTCGCGCCGTGTCGACACGGGGGAGCAGCTAACCCGTGCGCTTGACGAGGCCATCGCTGACCCTGGCCCGCATCTGATCGAGGCTGTCATCCCGGCCGTCCCAAGCTCCCGGTAGCGCGCGCTAACAAGCGACGCGCGGACTGTGGCGCTGTTCGCGACTTGTGGGGCGATGAGAGCCGCGGACGCCGCCATTACCCCCACCACCACCACGAATCGACGCCGCCTGCTCCTCGCGGGATACGCGGGCACCGGAATCATATGACGCAGCTCGTAGCCGAGAAGGTGCTGGTAGTGCTGGATGTTAGGGCTAAACCCGAGCGCCCCAAACACACCCCCGCCCTCCGCCAGAAGATACCTGACGCGCCGAGCTATCAGGATTCGTACGAGGTAGTCGTGAAGCGCCCACCTCGCATCGTGGCAAGTCGCGAAGGCGTGAATGATGAGACATACGCTGTCGTCGATGATCACCGCCGCGATTGCGAGCGTTCGACCGTCTCTATCGCGCGCGACCGCGACAGTCATTTCCGGCTGTGCGAGAAGCGGTCGGACATCGCCCATCCAGGCACGTAGGGCCGGATCGGTCAGCCCGCTCCGTTGAAGACGGGATGCAAGATGGTTGGTATCGTCCGCCGTGTCCCGCGAGTCGGTCACGAGTTCGCAGTGGATGCGAGCGGCTCCTGCTCTTCGGAGGTTGGTCCTTAGCGCTTGGCGATGGCGTCCACGAACGTAGTCGGCATGGTCTTGCGGCAGCAACAACACGCCACGGCAGAGTCGATTCGCCCGAAGAATCCTGAACCGACGCTGATTGAAGTACCGGTCAAGAGCGCGCCCGGTGCATGATTCCGATAGGACCACGCGCTCCCGCCGGATTCGCAAAGTGAGGACGATCAGCGCAGCCAAGCGCCGAGGTCGGACCGCAGCCGCTGCGATGAGTCGCACCACCGGACGGGAGATCCCTGTCTCGTTGAGAGGTAGCGCACTTGCAGCCGAGAACCACGAGCTGCCGTACCGGAACCGACGATCTGATTCGTGCTTCGATTTCCCGATCTTGCTGCGCAGATCGGAAACCAGACTAGAACTCAGCATTGTACCCCGTTGCTTCTTAAGGTCCCACTTAACCAACGGGCGCACGGACCGTCATCTTCGGGGGCGGCCAGCTTCTTTCTATGCCGTTTCCCAATGGCCCGCAAGCATCGAAGACCCTCCGCTCACAGGCGTCGGCATCGTTCCTCAGGTCGTCCCTGCCGCAGCGCCACCACTTCCAGGCGCAGCGCACACAGCCCCTGCACGGTTAAGCCGCTAGACGCTCGCTGACGGAGGCATTGGCGAGAAGCTCGGTGACGCAGGCGCCCACGTCTTCGAAAGCACGCCTCCGACTCCGAGGCGAAGGGATGTATGCGGTGAAGTGACGGACGCCTTCGGTCAACACCCCGAACATTGAGATGTTGAGCTGAGGCCGTCCGTCAACGTCGATCGGGTGAGAGTCCGGCGTCAGATCGACGCTGCCGACGGCGACCTCCCCGTAGCGGAACTGGCTGACCCGGCCGCGGCTGTAGAGCTGAGACAGCAGCCGAGAAGCGGAGCCCGCGACCCTCGGCTCCTCGAGGTGGCCGCGGATGACAACGTCGACGTCGTCCACATACTGTTGCTCAAACGCCGTGGAGGAGATGCGCGTCCGAGCGGCGGCAGGCTCCGCTCCGTCGACGCAAAGCCCGCGACCCGGCGCGGGACCGTACGGCGTGCGGAGCACGCCGGCGTCCATCAGCGCCATTATCTGGCGCGCGCGCAGCGCGGGCGGACCGGCCACCAGGCGATGGATCCGGCTGCAGATGTCGGCGTTGAAGTCCAGGTAGGAATCGAGCGACAGACCACCCAGCTCCACCACGGACCGCATCGAGTCGCGGAAGATCCTGAATACCTCGGCGGCCGACTTGACCGGACTCGCACCGTCAGGGACCTCGGCTTCGCGGAGGTCGTCCTTCAGCGACTGGTAGACGAACCGCTCGTAGTCGTCTCTCGAACGGTACTTCGGCTGGTGCCCGAAGAACAGCGCTTCGGCATCGAAGCTGCCAAATCGGGAGGAGAGGCGCGCCAGCTCATCATCGAAACGGTCCTCGAGCCACGCCGCGCGCAACTCCTTGCGCACTGCGGCGCCGTCGATGGCCGACCCCGACGCCTGGAAGGCCATCTGCGCGTAGTAGCGCGCGTACATCTCGGCGAACATGAGAGGCAGCAGTTCTGTCCGGACGTCGACGGGCCGGCGGCTGCCGGTGGATCGGCCGCTCAGCCCGGCGAGCGCCTCGGGGGTGCAGATGAGCGGTTTGTAGACGTCGCTGCGGTCTGCCCCGGTGACCGACTTCGACGTAAAGGGCAGGCCGCTGCGGCAGTACAGCTGCAGTGCCGGCTCCCGGCCGCTAGCCCGGTAACGCAGCCCGACGCCATCATCGACGAACTCACCGCCCCGACCAATCGTGAGGGCCGTCACGACGTCCACCGCCACCAATCCCATCCCGGAGATGGCCACCTTCGCGGTGGCCGGAAGCGTGTCCACGTACCTACTGACGGGGTACGGATTGATCTGGCGAGCATTCTCGGGATCCTCGTTCGCCGTGTGGCCGGAGGTGACGATCACGTGGTCTGCGACGACTGCGCCGCCGTTTGCCAGGCGCACCTCTTCGGTTCCGTCCCGCCTAGCCGCCAAATCGATGGCGGACGTCGGATGGTGGACGACGTGCACGCTCGGCGGCGCTCCGGCCAGGAGCGCGCGGTAGAACCACTGGAGGTACTCGCCCATGAGTCGCCGCGGCAAGAAGTGGTGGGGTTCGATCGGCTGGCCCGCCGGATCGATCACGCATTGGTCGCCGATCCACCGATAGCCCCTCGCCACGGCCCAGTCGTACAGGCCGACCCCGTAGCAGGGCTGGTAATCCTCCGTCTCGAACGGGTAAAGGGAGAGCTGCCCGCAGGGATTGTTGAGGAGAAGATAGTCTGGCTGCGTGACGTCGTAGACGCCCGAACCGGGCGTTCCAGGCTCGATCACGTGGACGGCCACGTTGACGCCCGGCTGCAGCTCCTCGCGGGCGAGTGTGACCACGCGCTCAAGCGCGCAGACGCCCCATGGTCCTAGCCCGACGATCGCGATGCGTAGCAAGCTAATGCTCCTCAATCCGATGAACTGAACGTCGCACCTCTACGCGATGAACGATGGAGCGCCCCGGGATCTTTCGCCTGCGCGCGGGCGACCCGGATTCGTTCCTCGCGCTGAAAAAAAACGCATGCGACAGGCGTTACAAGGGGTAATGACGGCGATCCGATTTCCAAAGCCCGCGGCGGGCCGTCGATCCGTTACGGTCGCGCTCGTAAACAACATGCCGGATTCGGCGTTCGTCGATACCGAGAATCAGTTCCGGACTGCCGCGGTCGCCGCCGATACTGGCGGCGTCGAGTTTGACCTCTACACGATCAAGGAGATTCCGCGTTCGGAAAAGATCGCGACGGTGATCGACTCGCGCTACCGCGGACTCGACGAGCTTTGGACGCGTCCGCCTGATGCCTTGATCGTCACTGGCACCGAGCCCACGCAACCTCAGCTGCGCTTCGAGCCCTACTGGCCCTACCTCGCACGGCTGATCGAGTGGGCGGCCGGCCATGTCCGGACGACACTGCTGTCGTGCATGGCCTCGCATGCAAGCATCCTGCTGTTCGACGGCATCGAACGAGTTCCGCGCGCTAGCAAGTGCAGCGGCGTATTCGGCGGAGTCGTGGAAGACTCATTCGATCCGCTGACTAGCGGACTCCCTCCGGTGGTCCCCGTTCCCCACTCGCGCTTGAACGATGTGCCTAAGGCGGCGCTGGTCGATGCCGGCTATCGCATAGTCGTTGGATCGGGTTCCTCGAACGTAGGCTGGTCGGTGGCGGCGCGGGAGCAGAGAGGTTCGCTGCTCGTCCTCTGCCAGGGCCACCCCGAGTACGGGACGCTGAGTCTCTTCCGCGAGTATCGCCGCGACGTGCGCCGCGCGTTGTTCGGCCGTGGCGCGGTGCCCTATCCTCGCCTGCCGGAAGGTTATCTTGGTCCGGAGGCAGTGGAGAGATTGACCGATTTCGCCTCACGCGCGCAGGCGCCATGGGCAGACCCACGGGAGCAGTGGGCGAGATTCCCGTTTGACGAGCTGGCGCCTAGCGTAGAGAACACGTGGGCTGGGGCATCGGCGATCCTCTATCGCAATTGGCTACGTTTAGCGGGCGCCGCACTACCGCTCGCGGCGTGACCAACGCATGCACGACGAGACCCTGGCCATACACGGCGCCTACACGCCCGATTCGACTCGGGCGGTAGCCGTCCCGATCTACCAGACCGTCGCCCACGAGTTCACCGACGCCGACCAGGCGGGGGCGATCATGGACCTCGAAACGCCGGGGTTCCACTACAACCGCATCAACAATCCCACGGTCGACGTGCTCGAGAAGCGGCTCGCGGCGCTGGAGGGTGGCGTGGCGGCGATGGCCGTCAGCTCGGGTTCGGCCGCCGTCAGCATGTCGGTGCTCAACGTGCTCGGCACCGGCGACAACCTCGTGTCGGTGCCGACACTCTACGGCGCCACATACACGTACTTCGCCCACGTCCTTCCCCGTCTCGGGATCGAGACCCGCTTCGCATCGGACGACAGCGCCGAGACGATCGCGTCCCTGATCGACGACCGCACAAAGGCGGTCTTCTGCGAGACGGTCGGCAACCCCGCCGGCAACGTCATCGACCTGGCCGCCGTCGCGGCCGCAGCCCACGACCGCGGGGTGCCGGTGATCGCGGACAACACCGTGGCCACTCCGCTGCTGCTCAAGCCGATCCGTCACGGGGCCGACGTCGTGATCCACTCGCTAACCAAGTTCATCGGTGGCCACGGAACGACGCTGGGCGGGATCATCATCGACGGAGGAACGTTCCCCTGGGCCGATCATCCGGAGCGGTTCGGCTGCATGGTCGAACCGGAGCCTGCTTTCCACGGCGTGCAATACGCGACGCAGTTCGCCGAGGCCCCTTACATCACGCGTTGTCGGACCGTCGGTCTCCGTAACACCGGCGCCTCCTTGTCGCCATTCAACGCGTTCCTGCACCTGCAGGGCCTCGAGACGCTGGCCGTGCGCCTCCCGCGCCACGAGGCAAACGCCCGGGCCGTGGCCTCCTACCTGGATGCCGACCCACGGGTCTCCTCGGTCAGCTTCCTTGGTCTTCCATCCAACCCGTACAACGAGCTGGCGCGCCGCTACATGGGCGATCGCGTCCCATCGATCATGACCTTCACGGTCCATGGTGGCCGTGATGCCGGAATCGCGGTGTTCAACGCGGTCAAGCTGTTCAAGCGACTGCTCAATATGGGAGACGCCAAGTCGCTGATCACGCACCCGGCATCCACGACCCACCGCCAGCTCACCCCCAGGGATCTGGAACTTGCCGGCATTACGCCTGACATGGTGCGCCTCTCGATCGGCCTCGAGCACCCTGACGACCTGATCGAAGACCTCGATCAGGCATTGGACGCGTCGAGCTGACCGGGTGTGGTGCGCTTGGATCGATGGGTCAATCAGACGCGCCCGCTAGCGTGAGGAGACGTCTGCCAGTGATCGAAGCTCCACCACAGGTAGTCGCGACGAAACACGGCCTGGCTCGCGAGGCTGTCCGTCATCACGAAGGCGTTAAGAGTCCTGAAGGTCGAGTCTCCGACGACGAATACCGGGAGGCTGTTTGCGGGCGACGGGACGCTGTTCGAGACGACGGACGTGCCACCGGCCTGACCGACGATCGCCGGGTTGATCCGTCGATCGCGAGGGCCATCTAGTTCACGGGGCCGACGGCCTGCGAGTGGGCGTTCACCTGCCCGTTCGCGTTCGTCTGTGTGACCATCGCGAACACGTAGTCGCCCTCGTCAGAGGCCTGCAGCGTGTATGTGCTGCCGTTCGCGCTCGATGGGGCCGTCAGCGGCTGAATTGCAGCGCACGCCGAAACCGAGAAAGTCGAGGTCGGGCAGTCAAACCACTGGTAGGTGGTCGCGGTCGGCACATTCCCGGTGATCGTCCACGTCCCGTTCGTGGTCGTGAGCATGTCGCCGTGCGTTGCCGTCCCGCTCAGCGCCGGCGCGACCGTGTTCACCGGGGCTGATCCGCCGCCGGTAGGCGGTCCACCCGCGCTCGCGCGAACGCCAACGTCCAGGCCGTCGCTGCCGCCATCATGCCCGGTCGAGCCCGATGTCAGCTCGAAGCCCGCCCAAGTAGTCGGATTCGACCCCCCGACATAGGTAGGCGTCCCGGCGATGTTCGGTGAGCTGGCGCTCGGCCACAGATTGTTCGTATTCGTCGTCACCGACCCGGACTCCACGTTCGGAGCGACCGGATCGATGTTGTTCGTGAACGTCTCCCCGCTCGGCACCCGGTCGCCGCTCTTGTTGCTGTTGATGAGCAACTGGTTGTAGCCGCAAGATTGGATGGGAGCCGTAGGGACGTTCATCGTGTTGCAGAAGCCTGGATCGGCACCCCGCGTTTCCTGGACGTTGTGGTTGACGACCGAGCCGGGGCTGTCCGAATAGAGGCTCAAGCAGGCGGTCTCCGTGTCGAAGCACACGTTGTCGGTGATCGTGTTGCTCTCCGTGCCGTCGAACGCCATCGCGCAGCCGTAGTCGTCGTAGCACAGGTTCCCGGTGAACGTGACGCTGCCGCCCGTGCCGTTGAAACCGCTGAACCACTGGAGACCGTCGATGTGGTTGCAGCCCGCCGACTCGGTGTGATCCACGAATCCGGCGATCACGTTATTCTCAACCACCATTGGGTTCGTGTCCTGAATCGCCCGATCGGTGTTCCACAGATCCATCGGCGCGACGAACACGGAGTTCTCGATCGTGAGCCCGGACGGCGTGCTTCCGGAGGATTCGTTATAG
The DNA here is from genome assembly GCA_963812225.1 of uncultured Solirubrobacterales bacterium. Taxonomy (GTDB): domain Bacteria; phylum Actinomycetota; class Thermoleophilia; order Solirubrobacterales; family Solirubrobacteraceae; genus Palsa-465. Next base: position 149,274 of record CAWEUN010000020.1, on the reverse strand, counting down.
AAGGTGCCGCCGAGCCCAACCGGGCTGCCGCCGGAGCAGGGGACATTGCTTGCCACGAACGTATCTCGGTTGAACGTGACGTTGGAGTTCAGCGGGCCTCGGAATAGCACCGAGGGGCTGTTTGGCCGGAACGCTACGTTCTGGATCGTGATGTTGAGCGCCTTGTTTTGCGACGCGTCCCCCGTCGTTTCCATGTCGAGCTCACCGCCGACGGACATCGTCCCCCCGCCGGCGGTCCCGTCAAGCGTGAAGTTCTGGACGTTGCTCAGATTGAGCTTCATGCCCGAGTTGAACGTGACCGCCGCGCCCGGCGCAGAAGTGATCGTGATACCGGGCGCGGACTTGTTGGTGCCAGTGAAGCCGCTGTAGTCACCCGACGCCAGGCACACAACCTGGCCTGGGGTTGCGGCCGCGATCTGGCTCGCATAGTTGGCTGTGGTCGCATTGATGCTGCAGCTGAGGCCGCTAGCCGCTGATGTGATCGCTGATGTCGCGGCTGACGTGGCCGGGGTCGAGCCGCCGGCGTTCGTCGCCGTCACGACCACATCAATCGTATCCCCGAGATCGCTCGACGCGGCCGTGTAGGCACTCGAAGTCGCACCCGAGATGTTCTGACACGACCCCCCCGAACAATCCTGCCACTGATACCCATAGGAGGTAGGACTGTTAGACCACGACCCCTTCGACGCCGTCAACGTAGCCGACACCTGCGCCGTCCCACTAATCGACGGAACCGCCGTATTCACCGGCGCGGGCGAAGCCGCCGCCTGAACCACACCCGTCGTAGCCGACGTCGCGGATCCCGAACCGCCAGCGTTCGTCGCCGTCACGACCACATCAACCGTGTCCCCCACATCCGAGGACAGCACCGCATACGAGCTCGAAGTCGCACCCGAGATGTTCTGACACGACCCCCCCGAACAATCCTGCCACTGATACCCATAGGAGGTAGGACTGTTAGACCACGACCCCTTCGACGCCGTCAACGTAGCCGACACCTGCGCCGTCCCACTAATCGACGGAACCGCCGTATTCACCGGCGCGGGCGAAGCCGCCGCCTGAACCACACCCGTCGTAGCCGACGTCGCGGATCCCGAACCGCCAGCGTTCGTCGCCGTCACGACCACATCAACCGTGCCGCCCACATCCGAGGGATGAAGCTTGTAGCTGGGCCCCGTCCCCCTGTGGATGGCAGAACACGAACCGCCCGACGCCGCACAGTCCCGCCACTGATACGCGTAACTCGACGGATTGTTGGACCACGTCCCCGGCGATGCGCTCAACGAGTCGCCCCGGTCCGCGGTACCCGTGACCTGCGGCAGCGTCATGCTCGCCGGCGGCAGCGGGACCACGGTCCCGCTCGGCTTCGAAGGTGCGCTCGCGGACCCGTCGGCGTTCGTCGCGGTGACGACCACATCGACCGTGTCGGCCACATCGGAGTGCTGAAGCTTGTAGCGAGACCCCTTCGCGCTGTGGATCTCCCGGCACGAACCGCCCGACGCATCGCAATCCCGCCACTGATACGCATAGGACGTGGGGCTATTGGCCCACGAGCCGGTGCTCGCACTCAACACGTCCCCGTCCCGTGACTCGCCAACGATCGAGGGTGGAGCCAGACTCGCCGGCTCGCCAGCAACGACGGGCCCTCCAGGACTCGGTGAATTAGGCGCCTTCGTGGGAGATCCCGGTTGCCCACTGCCGACAGCTGTGCCGCTGGCGTAGGCAGAGATCGGACAGGCGCCCAAACGCCTAACCTTGCTCACTCGCGACGGCAGGGCGCCTAGATGGATCACCGAGGAGCGCGCGCCCACGCAGGCGCCGTTACGACGATCGCGGAAGAAGGCCCGACCGTGCTCGGCCAGAACCGCCACCCAATACGAACGACCCCCACGCACAGCTGTCGAGCTGATCCTGATCCTGTTCCAACGTCTGGCCCTCGGAGAAGACATCGAACCTGACGAGAGGAGCAAACCCGGCGCGCTGCGCGCGTTGCTGTACAGGCCGGCCCTGAGCGCCCTCGCATTGCTGTGCGAAGCAACAAAGACAGTGATCGATGTCGCGATGCCGGTCCTCTTGCCGACGAACCGAAACACCTCCAGCGTACCTCCCGCTTCCCGACCGACGCGCGACTCCACGGAACTGTCGCCGAGCAGCAGGCGCGCAGACCGAGACGCATCAGCCCCGCGACCCCGCGCCTGTGGTGTCGGGCTGTGGCCAACCGCCGACGGCCTAATTTCCGCCATCTCCGCCCAAGCGGCTGCAGCGGTCATCAGGAAGGCAAACGCCAACGCGATGCCAAGACGGCGCATCCGGCTTGCTCCGGTCCCGACCATCTCCCGGCCTATCGCTTTCTCACCGAGCGGATGCCACTTATACGCAATCGAGGTCGATCAAACGTCCATAGACCGACATCCGCCGGCTGGACAAAAAGGACATGCCCGAGCCTGGTGTGGAATCGGGTACTCCGGCCGGTCTGGTGCTCGCTGCTTTGTGCATGGTCGAGCAGAGCACGCTCAAGACGAGCGCCCCCGGAAATGCGAGCGTTCACGTCCGTCCCTTTCTGTCACGGTTACTGTGCTACAGGTCCCGACTGTCGCCATCGACAAGCTGATGCACCCCGCTGCTCACGCCGCAGGGTCCATCCGAAAATCGTGCGATCACGCCGATGCACTCACCAAAGCGACCACGAAAGACGTCCAGTCACACGACGAGCGACTCGGCCCATCGACAGGCCGGCGGTAGTATTCACGTCACCGGTTAGTCGTCATGTCACGTCCGAGTTATGTGGAGGATTCACGGCCTGAACGTGCGCGCTCTCACCGTTGCGGCTAGTGCAAACGGCCAGGGTGACGTTTGTTGCGAACGCGGACGGAGGGCTCTTGGGGCCCCCGTACCCACTGGAACGACGGCGAAACCCGTGGCCGGATCCAGGTCATGACCGACGCCGGTCGGCGGTCACGGTGGCGGATCCGCTTCGCCGCGAGCTGATGGCGCACAAGCTTCAGGATGCAGCCGATCGGGGCTGCACGAGGCTCGCCACCCGGGCCGTGAGCTTCCTGCTCGCCCCGGTCTCCGCGCCAACGAAATCATCACGTACATGGGCCACTCGGACGTCCGGGTGACGTACAACGTGTACGGCATGTGTGGCCGGCGGGCTCGCGCTCGCCGCCGATAGGATCTCGGCGTTCCTCGACGCGCGGACGAGTCAGTGGTATACGCGCATCATCTCGATGCCGGGGCGTGGCGTGCCGCGTGGGGCGCTATGTCGGTCGTACTCCGCTACGCCGCGAGCAGCACGTCTTCGTACAGCGTGCTCAGGCCGTACTCGATCCCCTCCGCGATTAGGGCAAAGTGCTCGGGACCGGCGGTTAACGGCGGCGACACGGCAACGGCGGTACCCCCTGGGCGCACGAAGATTCCGGCTGCACGCGCGCCCAATGCCAGCGAGGCGGCGACGCGAGGTTGCCGCTCGCAAACGTCGGGGGTCAGCTGAACGGCGGCCATCGTTCCCACACCGCCCCGGACTTCGGAGACGAATTCGTGCGCGGCAAGCGGAGCGAGCGCATCGAGTAGCGCCTGCTCTTGTTCACGCCCACGTTCGAGCAGGCCCTCGCGCTCGAGGATCGCTATGTTCGCGAGCGCGGCGGCGCAGCAAGTGGGGTGGCCGGCATACGTCGAGCCGTGCCGGAAGATTGGCCCTCCGGGCTTCCGCCAGAACGGCTCGGCGATGTGCTCGGAGATCATGACCCCGCCGAGTGGGAGATAGCCGCTCGTCACGCCCTTGGCGAACACGATCATGTCCGGCTCGACGCCCCAGCGCTCGATCCCGAACCATGTGCCAAGGCGGCCGAAGGCGCAGATCACTGCATCCACGACGAGCAGCGCACCGGTTCGCTGGCACAGGTCGGCGACCCCTTCGATATATCCCGGAACGGGAGGGTACACACCGCCGGCGCCGATCACCGGTTCCATGAACACAGCCGCCACTCGCTCTGGGCCGATCCGCGCGAATGCCTGTTCCATCTCCTCCAGCGAGTCGTGACGCACCCGGATCGTCTCGTTCAGCGGTGCGAAGCCCTCTTGGTTGCTGGGGATACCGCCAAGCGCAGTTCCGAACCCATGGGTGCCGTGATACGCGGCGGTGCGGCTGACCAGCGAAGTGCGGGCCGGCTTGCCCATCTCCCACCAATATCGGCGGGCCAGCTTTGCCGCCGTGTCGATCCCGTCGCTCCCGCCGGAGCCGAAGAAGACCTTCGCTGGCATCGGCGCCCGCTCCGCGAGAGCCTCTGCGAGCTCCAGCGCCGGCGGGTTGGCAAGGTCAAAAAACGCGGAACATGCCTCGAGGCGCTCCATTTGAGCGGAGACGGCAGCGCGAATCTCGGGTCTGCCGTGACCCACGTTCGCGTACCAAAGGCCGGCGGTCGCGTCCAGGTAGCGGTTCCCGTCCGTGTCCCAGACCCACACGTCCTCGGCGCGCTCCATCACGTGCTCGGAATTGCGGACCGAGCCCATGTCAGCGTACGGATGCCAAAACGATGTCTCAGTACTCAACACCTCACCCCCTCGGCCCGCTCGAAGAGGGCCGGCCGTTGGAAATCCTGCACGTAGGAGTCATCTGTGCTTGAGCAATGAACGCGAGGCTCCGCCGGACTCTTTCGCGGCCGTGGGCCAAAAGTAGGCGCACGCCCAACGCGTTGATTGGACATGTTCACCAGCGCTACGGCCGCGCGTATCCCGCGCGATAAGGAGTCCAAGCACGTCCCGCGCGTCCCGCGCGACCAGGGGGACGACTACACGCTCGATATGGCGGCACAGCGCCGCGAGTTCCTGTGCGAGCAAACCGGAGCCAGCCTCGAGCACGTCGGGCGCTTCTCGTTCGACCCGGGCTTGCTGCCCGGAAACATCGAGAACTTCACCGGCGTGGCGCAGGTGCCGATCGGCGTGGCCGGTCCACTCCGGATCAACGGCGAATGCGCGCGGGGAGACTTCTATGTGCCGCTAGCCACCACCGAAGGCACGCTCGTCGCCAGCTATAACCGCGGCATGCGCTTGCTTAGCGAATGCGGGGGCGTCAAGACGACCGTCGTCGAGGACAACATGCAGCGCGCGCCGGTGTTCATCTTCGACGACGCCCTGGAGGCGCGCGAGTTCGGCGACTGGGTCGAGCGACACGAGGACGAGATCAGGGCGGCCGCCGAGGCGACCACGCGCTCCGGCAAGCTCATATACATCGGCCAGTACCAGGTTGGTCCGCTGCTCTACCTGCGAGTGAACTTCACGACGGGCGATGCCGCCGGTCAGAACATGACCGCGAAGGCCACGCAGGCCGCGTGCGAGTGGATGAGGGCCAACTACCCGGGCGGTGCCGACTACCGGCTGACCGGCGCTATCGACACCGACAAGAAGCACTCGCACATCAACATGCTCCTGACGCGCGGCAAGCGCGTCGTCGCCGAGGCCGTCATAAAGAATGACGTGCTCGAGCGCCTGATGGGCGTCGACACCAGGAGCGTGTACGACTACCGGCAGGTTCACATGCTCGGCGGATTCCTCGCCGGCTCCGCGTCGAACAGCGCACACGCTGCCAACGGCATCACCGCTATCTTCATCGCCACCGGTCAGGACGTCGCCAACATCGCAGAATCACACGCGGCGATCACATACGCGCGGCTACTCGAGAACGGCGACTACTACTGGTCGATCACCCTGACCAGCCTCATCGTCGGCACCTACGGCGGCGGCACCGCCCTGCCCACGCAGCGTGAGTGCCTGGAGCTTCTCGGCTGTTACGGGAAAGGCAAAGCGCACAAGCTCGCCGAGATCTGCGCCGGCACGACCCTCGCCGGCGAGATATCACTCACGTCGGCGGTCCTCGCCGAGACCTGGGTTAACAGCCATGAGCGTCTCGGCCGTAACCGCGATGCGGACCAGAGCGCGAGCGGCCACGGCCTTCAGGCCGTCCGCTGAAGCGCTCAGGCTTAGCCGGGCCTCCGGCGCGGATAGACGCGCGCGCCCATGACACGCTGAGGTCGAAACCCCGATCGACGCAGATCATCGTCGCCGGACTCCTCCTGACGGCCGCGTTGGTCTTCGCCCAAACGGCCAGCCAGTTGATCGACTTCCACTTTTTCGACCTGAGGCTCAGGGTGCTGGATTCTGGGCACCACAGGAGCGTATTCGGAGTCATCAGCATCCTGGCCGAAGCGGCTGCTGCGGTAGCGATCGGGATGCGTGCGGTCTCGAGGCGAAGCCTGGGTGGGATTCTCGCTGCCGTGCTGGTTGGGGTGCTGACCATCCCACGGGCGCTCGAGAGCCACGTACGTGCGTTCCAGCGGTATGACGTGCCCATCTTGGTGGTGCCGCTGACGATCGTTTTCATTGTGGTGTATGCGTTGACGTTGCGTGACGAACCGCGACCGCGATTCATCATATGGGTGTCGCTGGGTTTGCTGGGGTGCTCGTTCGCGCTGCATGCGATCGGGCCGCAAGCAGACGCGGTAAATGGTCCGCACATCGCGGATTACACCTGGTCGTATCAACTGACCGGCATGCTCAAGCACGGCGCAGAGCTGGCCGGGTGGATGCTGCTCGCGACTGGAATGATCGCGGGGATCCGCGTCCCGGAAGGGGACGACGTACTTACCGTGGCCGATATCGCGGCGCTGCTCAGACTCAAGCGGCCGGCGGCTCGCAACTAAATCCATAGCTACTACGAGCCCGAGCCGGCTGCCACCGCACGGAAGACCGCGCTGAAGTCCGCGCGGTCGGCACTCCTCTTCGTGCCGCGACGGTTTCCGAATTACGGGTCAGCGGCAGTGATCATCGGGTGGCGCTAAGCCGCCTCGACGAAGCGCTCACGCAATGCTGTCTTCTTGAACTTGCCGGTGGCGGTGCGCGGAATCGCCTCGATGAACTCGATGCGGTCGGGTAGCTGCCATCTGGCGAACCCACCGCAGAGGTGCTCACGGAGCTCCTCGGAGCTTGCCTGCATGCCGTCTCGAAGCACAACCGCGGCCAATGGCCGCTCGCCCCATTTCTCGTCCGGAACCGCGATCACCGCAGCCTCGGCGACGGCGGTGTGAGCCATCAGTTCGTTTTCGAGATCCACCGAGGAAATCCATTCGCCGCCGGACTTGACGAGATCCTTGGCCCGATCGCAGATACGCATGCAGCCGCGCTCGTTGATGCGGACGACGTCGCCGGTACGGAACCAGCCGTCCTCGGTGAACTTGTCTCCGCCCATCCCGCCGTGATAAGCGGCCGCGACCCACGGGCCGCGGATCTCGAGCTCTCCCATCGCCTGGTCGTCCCATGGGATCAACGCTCCATCGTCCGCCCGAGCACGGATCTCGATCAGCGGGATCGGAGTTCCCTGGCGAGCGCGATATTCGTACTGATCGTGTGGGGCGAGGCTCTCGAGATCCGCGGGTAGTCGCGACAGTGTGCCGAGCGGAGAGGTCTCCGTCATGCCCCAACCTTGGATGATGGTCAAGCCGTGACGCTCGAAGCCGGCGATCAGGCTCGCCGGAACAGCCGCGCCACCGAGGTTCACCTGCGCAAGTGAGTGAAGGTCCCACCTGTCAGGCTCTGCATCGACCGCCTGCAGGACCGACATCCACACCGTCGGCACCCCGGCCGCGAACGTCACGCGCTCGCCCTCGAGCAGGTCCAGCAAACTGACGGCATCCAGGTGGAGACCTGGCAACACCAAAGTCGCGCCCGTCAGCGCCGCCGTGAATGGCAGGTTCCAGCCGTTGACATGGAACATCGGGACTGCCGGCAAGATCACATCGCGTGAGCTGATCCCGAGCGCGTCCGGCAGGGCGAAGACGAGCGAGTGCAGGACCAGCGCTCGGTGTGAATAGACCACCCCCTTGGGGCGGCCTGTCGTCCCCGACGTGTAGCACATCGCCGCGGCCTGACGCTCGTTGATGGACGGCCAGCTCATCGGCTCTGACTCCGCGATGAGCGACTCATACTCGATCGTCCCAGGCGATGAGGCGCCGGAGTCGGAGACAACGATGACTTGCTCGAAGTCGTAGTCAATCGACTCGAGGACGTGGATCAGAGACTCGTCGACGACGACGACACGATCTCTGGCGTCGGCAGCAATGTAGCTGAGGTCGTTTGGGCTCAGACGCGGGTTGAGCGTGTGGATCACGGCGCCCATGAGCGGAACCGCGAAGTAGAGCTCTAGATGCTCGGTCTGGTTCCACAGCAGCGTCGCCACCCGATCGCCATCACCGACGCCCAGATCGGCAAGCCCGCTTGCAAGCCGCCGAGCACGCTGAGCGCACTCGCCGAGGGTCGTGCGACGCACCGATCCGTCAGGACGACGAGACAGCACCGCGGAGCCCGAATTCAGTCGCTCAGCACGCTCCACCAGCACCGTCAGCGACAGTTGAAAGTCGTCCATCATCAGCCCACTCAGCATGGCTTTGGCCCCTTTCTCGGGTACGTCGTCTCTATAAAACGCTCTCGGCGTGGTTGGTCTTGCGAAGCGTGGCCGCCGGCGGGGCACAGCCTCCTGGCGTAAGGGTGACCGTCACGCCAGATCCGAGGGAGCCGGGCGCCGCGATGCCCCGGCGATCCGACCGGTCGGGCGCTCCGGCCGCGGATCGCCAGCGGTTGTTTGCTCGTAGCGGAGAGGGGAGGATTCGAACCTCCGATGGACGCGATTACGCCCCCATAGCCGGGTAGGACACCCAGCCGCATTCAGCCGCTCTGCCACCTCTCCGTTTCCAGAACAACGCGCGGAAGTGCATCGTGCTTACGCAATGAGAGTCACCGCGCCACTGCTCTCGCTGAGCCGTTCCATCGCGGGGGTCGAGCGACCAGCTTCGCCGTGCGGGCCAAGGTGTGGTGGCGCCACTACGGCGCCCGCCGCGAGCTACGCGTCGTCGCCGTTCGATCGCGCGCTACGAGCTCGTGGGGGTCTTGGCCCTTCTTCGTCGACAGACTGGCCATGCCGTTCGGCCGAGCCGCGACCGACGGAACCTTCCAAACGAGGCGTCAGCTTTCGCTTCCGTTCGAACAGCTCCCCTCGGGAACCCGTCAACAACCGAACCGACGACCGCTGATGCGGCGACGAGGCCGGCTCCTGTCCAGCGGTATCCCCGCTCGCAAGGCTTGGGTTGTCGGCCGCGCGGGCGGTGGAGATCCCGTACGGCAGTCGCCCAGGCCCGGTGCCTCCGTGCTTGGACTTGCCCGACACTCTCTTGGAGTTGCCCGACACTCCCTTGGAGTTGCCCGACACTCCCTTGGAGTTGCCCGACACTCCCTTGGAGTTGCCCGACACTCCCTTGGAGTTGCCCGACACTCCCTTGGAGTTGCCCGACACTCCCTTGGAGTTGCCCGACACTCTCGTGGACTTGCCCGACACTCTCGTGGACTTGCCCGACACTCTCGTGGACTTGCCCGACACTCTCGTGGACTTGCCCGACACTCTCGTGGACTTGCCCGACACTCCTATAGACTTGTCCGACACTCCATTGGTGGGGATGTCGCGTTGCGCCGCTCCGTTCGCTGAGACCGTCCGGCTCCGCGCCGGGGCGACGGGCGAATCCAGCTCGTAAAGCTCCCACTCGGCCTCGTCCTCCAACGGCTCCCCGAGGCGCTCGCGCTCTGAGGCGCTGCGCCACGCGCGGATCACGGCCTGGATCCAGAGGATCGAGGCGCACCCCAAGAGCAGCACTACGAGCGCTACCACGATTCCTATCAAGGTGGACGAACCGTCCGTCTGGGTGGTCGCCTGCGAGACGCCCAAACTCATGATGCTGAGGCGATCGGCGTCCGAGATCCGCTCGTTCTCGGCCTGCGAGCTGACGAAGGCCTGGACGCCGGCAACGGCCGCGCTGGCTAGGCGGGCTGCCTTGTCGGGGCTCGGCGCGTAGGCCTCGATCTGGATGATCGGGAGGGTGGTCTGACCCCCGCTGTCGGTGAGTATCTGAGTCGACAGCGCGAACACGTTTGGCCCCGACGGAACCGAGACTGACGACGGACCTGACGCGGACCCGGAGCCGACCGGCACGGTCACGGCGGCGCTGACCCCGGTCAGCTGGTTGGGCGTCAGACCCGCGCGGTGCGCGATGTCAGCCTTGATCGGGCCCTCCACCATCAGGTCGGCCAGAAGATTCGCCTGCGTCGCGAGCGTCCCAAGCAGCACGCCGCCCTGGGACGAGTTCGCGGACGAGGCGCCGACGACCTGAGAACGCGGCGTGTCGACAAGTACCTGGGCCGTTGCGGTGGCGACGTCGTAGCTCTTGCCCTGGTACGTCACGAGCATCCCTGCGAGGAGAGCGACGACACAAACGCCTGCGACATAACGCCGCAGGCGCCATAGATCCTGGAATTTCGTAACGGTTTCCATCAGCGTTCATACATCTCATCGGTCGAGGCGCGCCAGACCAGACGAGAATCCCTTGCTCGATCAACGGCCTGTCATCCGGGCTTCTTCCGGCGGCGTCTCGGCCCGGCCGACTCGGCAGCCATGCAAGGACGGGCGGGGGATGTCCGTTCCTAAGCAGGTGACCGAGCGCTCGACCAACCTAAATTTTCACGGCATCGGTGAGCCACGCCGACCCCTCGATCCGGGCGAGGCGAGCGTCTGGGTGAGCCTGGAGACATTCCTCGCCGTTCTCGACCGCGTCGCCGAGCGCACGGACGTGGGCCTCAGCTTCGACGACGGCAACGTTTCAGACGTCGAGCGCGCCCTACCTGCGCTACGCGAGCGCGGGTTGCGCGCCACGTTCTTCATCGTCGCTGGTCGGATTGGAACGCCGCACTTCCTGGACGACGGCGGTGTGCGCTCGCTTGTCGCGGCCGGGATGGAGATCGGCTGCCACGGCATGCGTCACCGTCCTTGGCGCGGCCTTGACGGGCGTGCGCTGCACGAGGAGCTAGTCGAGGCTAAGGCGATCCTCGAAGAAGTCGCCGGCCACCCGGTCACACGCGCCGCCTGCCCATTCGGCTCCTACGACCGCCGGGTGCTGGGCGCGGTACGCCGGTCCGGCTATCACCATGTCTACACGAGCGATCGCGGGGTGGCCAGAACGAGCAGCTTCGTCCAGGCTCGCAGCACCGTCGGCGCCGGCGACGGCTCGAACGTGCTCGCTCGGATCGAGGGGCCCGAGGCGACGGCTCATCGGGCGCTCGGCCGCCGCGCCAAGGTGCTCGTCAAGCGCTGGCGCTAACCACGCCCGACGTCGGCGACCCGCCCGCGCAATTCGGTGGCGCGGCCGGCCGTTGATCGGTCAGGTCCCAGCTCGAAAGGTCAGGGCACATGCACATCATGATTCTCGTTGTCGCGGCGGCGGTCGTCGCAGGTATTCCAGGCCTGATCGGGGCGTGCCACCTTGGGCTGCTCGCCGTCGCCTCGTGGTTCTACCGGGAGTCCAGCCCAACGGGAGGTAAAGACGTCCGCTTCCTGGTCCTCGTGCCGGCGCACAACGAGGAGCAGGTGATCCACCGCGGCCTGGCATCGATCATGTCGAACCGCCGCACGCAGGATCAGGTGTTGGTGGTGGCCGATCGCTGCAGCGATCGCACGGCGGAAGTCGCCCGCTCGTTCGGCGCGCTGGTCCTCGAGCGCGGCCCAGATGAGGTCCCCGGTCGAGCAGCGGCGCGGCAGGCGGGTCTCGAATATGCGCGCGCGCTTGACTGGAACGTGGTGCTGATGCTCGATGCGGACTCGGTGATTGAGCCCGGGTTCTTCGCGGCCTGCGAGCATGCGCTGGGGCGCGGCGTGAGCGCCGTCCAGGCGCGGAGCGAGAGCAGCCGCGGCAGGACGCTGGCGGCTGAGGCCTCGCTCGCCGCGTTCACGCTCCAGGGAATCACGATCCCGCGCGGACGCGACCGGCTCGGCCTCTCCGTGCGGCTGCGCGGCACCGGGATGGCAATCCGGCGCGAGATCGTCTACTCGCACAGGTTCCGCGCACCCGCGTCCGAGGATCTGTTCTTCACCCTCGATCTCCTGCTCGACGGCGCGCGCTGCCGACACGTCGATTCGGCGCGGCTGCGCTCGCTGGGCGCCAACACGTGGGGCACTTTCGGCGGCCAAAAGGTCCGCTACGAGGCGGGACGCATGGCTGCCGCGCGAGAATTCGTCCCACGGCTGATCCGCCGTGCGATCGCCAAGCGGGATGGCGCCTGCCTTGAGGCGGCATGGTGGCTGGTATCGCCGCCGTTCGCTGTGGGCGCTCTATCGCTGCTCGTTGCGGTCGGCCTGACCGCGCTCGCCGGCGCATGGGCGGTCGCCGCGGTGTTCGCGGCGGCGTTCGGCCTACTCGTCCTGGCGCTGCTGACCGGTCTCATCCAGGCACGCGCCACGCCACGCACGTGGCTCGCGCTCTGCGTGGCACCGTGGTACCTGGTGTGGAAGGCCGTCGTCCAGTTGCGCGCGCTGGCGAGCGTCGTTCGCCGGAACGACTACTACGGACCAACCGCGCGGGTCTGATCTAGGGTGTGCTCGCGCGCGGCGAGAGTCGCCGCGCCGGCCGCGTGCGTCGTCGGGCGGCCTGTTCAGGCGTGCGGGACCCGAAGGGCCAGGCCGATGACCGGTCGCGTCGCGTCGACCGCGCCGCGGTCTTCGCGCCAAGCAGCAACTCGACGTGCGACGCCGGCGCACCCAGCGCGACGTCGGGATCCGATCCTCCGGCGACGGACCACCCGCGGCAGTAACGCAGCCGCTGGCAAGCGGCATGTGGTCGCGAACCGGCCCGAAAGCCCGCGTCGAGCTAAGCGCTCAACGACTGCGACGGCGTGCGTAACGGACGACGCTCCGCAGGGCAGGCGCCGCCGGTGAGGATTTGGCCGCTTGGGCGAAGCGGCGGCGAGCGGACGCCGTGCGGTGGCGTAGCGGGTTGCGGATCACCGCGCCCTCACTGACGAGCTCGTGGCCCGTCATGGCGCGGCGCTTGTAGTCGTCGATTCCGCGACCGAGATCGATCCGATCCACGCCCATGCTGGGCGCGGCTTGGATCACGGCCCGGAGCAGCACCCACCCGGGGGAAAACCGCGCGAACGCGGGATCGTACGCCGGGAACCACCAATGCAGGACACGTCCGGCGCGTAGCCCGAAGTGCGCCGCGAGCAGATCCGGTCCCGCGTAGATAGCCGAGAGCGTGCCTCCAAATTCGGCCTCGCGGAGGCTGAGCAGCCGGCGGACGAGCTCCAGGTGGTCATCGGCGGCAAAATAGTCACGGGCGCCAGTCTCGGCATACTGCCGGCGCTTCATCGCGATCAAGCTGTCGAGTAACGCGGTATCGTCCGAGTGCGCCACGAACCGGACGGACCCGTGCTCGCGCTCGAGCTTGTTGTGGAGCCGCCGGGCCTCGGAGACTTTGTCCTTGCCACTGCGCGACGCGCGCGACACGTAACCGTCGAGGCCGCCCGAGATGTCCATGTAGGGCGACTGCTGGCGCGCCACGATCCAGCGCTCCAGTCGCGAGACTTCCTCGCGCATGTGATCAAACTCATACCGGACGGCACCGGCCGCTCGGAGCGCCGCCTCGATATCGAAGTCGACGTCGGGCGCGCAAATCGGGCCCTGGAAGTCGGCGGCGGGCCATCCGGCGGGGCGACACGTGCGCTTGTCGAACTGCACGGGGAGAAATGACTCCACCGACCCGGCGTCAGTCTCTCCGACGATGACTCTGACGCCTGGGCGCGTGGAGGCCACGGCCGCGGTGAAGGCGGGATGGAAGTATGGGCTGTCGAGTGCCGGATTCGACGCTCTGAGCTCGAGCCAGCGCTCAATATGCGCGCTGCCGAGTTCGTCCATTTCGACGACGTGATGGCGCGCCACGAGCTCGGACGGGGTCCCGCGCCGGGCGTCGTTCGCGAGGCGCGGCGGAGCGTACGTCGTCATGCGCTCGCCGGTTGCCAAGTTGTCCTGGTGCACGCCCACTCAACGTGTCCAGGCCGTGCGTACTTGTGCGCGAGAGAGGGCCGCACGTGCAAGCTCCGCTCGGCCCGGTCGTTGATTAGGCGAGACCGGTCGCGCTATGGCCGGCTTGCGTCAAAGCACGGAAGGCGTCCGCCTCCGGTTTTGTTCCGCCCATTCTTCAACGAATCGAGCTTTGAAAGTGATATCGCTCGTCACCGAGTCCCTCGAGCATCCATCTCTCGCCGAGCCGGCCGACGTCGAGTCGAGCGCCGACCTGCGCTTGAGGACTTTCACATCGTTCGACGACGCGATCGCGGCCGAATGGGATGCCCTCGCCGCCGCACTGAACGGATCCTTGTACATGACTTTCGCCTGGTGCAAGGTGTGGTGGCGGCACTACGGCGCTCGCCGCGAGCTTCGCGTCGTCGCCGTTCGCTCGCGCGATGAGCTCGTCGGTGTCCTGCCCTTCTTCATCGACAGGCTGGCCACGCCGCTGGGCCGGGCACGCGTGGCGAAGCTCGTCGGTTCGGACTCGACGCTCGCGGTCATGGAGCCGCTGATTCAGCCTGACGTAGCACGTGAGGCGTTCGCACTGACCATCAAGCAGCTGTTCGAGGACGATCATGTCGACATGGTCCACCTCGGGCCTTGCTCGGGCACACTTGCCCACGTCGGCGCGGTGCGGGCGGCGGCGTCAAACCTGGACGCGGGACAGATCGTTCGCGACCGGGAAGCTGGGTCGCACACCGTATTCGACATGTCCGATGGCTTCGAGGGATACCTCAAGAGCCTGAGCAGTCACCAGCGCTCGAACTACCGGCGCAAGCTCAAGAAGCTGAACAACTCCTTCACGCTCGATCTCGACGTGGTGCAGGAAAGCCCTGCGCTCGAGCGCGAGTTCGGTGCCTTTATGGAGATGCATCAGGCACAGTGGAAGGCGGTCAACAAACTCGGCCACTTCGACGATTGGCCGGGATCGCGCGAGTATTCATGGGATCTCGTGCGAAGCCTCGCCGCGAGCGACCGCGTGCGCCTCGTTCGCCTGCTGGCCGATGATCGGGTCGTTGCCTACTACTGGTGCTTTGCCCTGGGCGACACCTACTACTGGCGGTTGTCCGCTCGCCTGTTCGGCGAGCAGTGGGATCAGTTTGCCCTCGGCCGAGTGGGCGTGGTGAAGATGATGGAGTTGGCGAACAGCGATGGAGCGACTGCGATCGAGGCCGGGATCGGCTCGTACGGCTACAAGGAGAACCTAAACGCCCAGACGCACCCCCTCCATTCGATCGCGGTGCGCCGCAACGGCCTTCTCCCGCGTCTGCGTGCACTCTTCACGCTGGCCTATGGGGACTTTCTGAATCTCGCTTATTACCGCGTGTGGTACCTCCGCGTCGCGCCGCGCATAAACGTGCTGCGGCGGCCCCTGTGGCGCAGCTGGATTCGCCGCCGCTTCTAGCCGCCATCGGGCTATCTCGGCTTCCCTCAGAACGAGCTTCGCTGACGTCGGTGGTGCGATGCTCATGGGGTACTACCGATCGAGGATGTAGCGCAGGGATGGCTCGGGACGATCGACGGCCGGCCGATCGGCTCGCTCGGCGATCTATCGATCTTCTCGGATCTCGAGGACCGATTGCGCCCCGCGCTCAAGCGCGGCCCCCGCGGGGTCGATCGGGCGACGAGTGGCGATGCGCCGGAAAATCTTCATAGGCCAATCGCCCGAAGGACCCGGTTCTTCCGCGTCTGGTCGACGCGACCATAGTTGAACGCAGACGCCGGAACTACGAGCATCTGTTGGTGGAGCGCCTGCTGCTTCACCGGATTCGTGCGATCGACTTCTGGTATCAGCCCCACCCTCGCTGCTCCCCGCTCATCAGTCCATCAAGCATGTGCATTACGAGCGCAACTCGTCGGCATTCCCGTTCCATGAGCTTCGTGAACGCGATCTGGCGCGGCTGGGCCGGCGGTCAGACACGCCCTCGAGCAGGACACGAGGGCATAGCGAGGTGCGGGTCTCCGGTCAGCTTCGCGCTGATCAGGCGCGGCGGCGCTCTCGTGAACAGGCCTGTGGTGATTGAGGATTCCCTTCGAGGTTGCGCAGATTGTGGTGACGCGCAGCCGCGTGATACAGGCCGCCGAGGGTCAGGCGGCCCGTAAGAGGGCGACACCCGCGTCGCCGGCCGACCCGACGTCGGTCGCCGACCACGCGTCGGGCTTGATCTGTGATGTCATCGGCTGGGGGCGCCGTTCCTCCCCGCGAGTGTGGGGCGGATACGTGGGCGCGCTAAGCAGCTGACTCGGCCTGCGGCCGCACGATGAACCCGCTGAACACGCGATGTGCACGCGCAGGTAGCAAGCGTCCCACGAAAAGACCGAGGTCACGGAGCTCGTCGGGGAACCAAAGACGCAGGCCGACGAAGTAGCCCGTGGCGCCGGCAAGGCCGACCACGAGCAGATAAGGCAGTATCGGAATGCCCAGCGCCGACGCGAGGACACTGACCGGCAGCGCCACCGCCGCGAGACAGACGGAGGAGGCTGCGGCGGGAAGGATGTCTGTAACGAATGCGTTGAATGCGTGGCGGACACGGCCGTGATACGCCTGGACGTAGGCGATCAAGAGGAATGTCGTGTGGACTGTCACTGCGGCTATGGCGACGGCAGGTAGACCTAAGCGAGCCACGGCGTAAACTGCTCCGGCGTAGGCGAAGAAATGGCTCCAGCCCCACAGCATTACGGCTCGAGGTCGGCCATTCGCAAGCATCGCCATGGTGACCGCTTGTGCGACGAGCATGGCAGCTCCACCGATGGTCAAGATCTGTACCGGAACGACCGATGCCTGCCACGCAGGCCCGTAGAACCACGTAACGAACTTCGGCGCCACGATCGCGAGCGCGGTCAGGAGCGGGAAGAGAATTATGGTGAGGGTCTGAATGATTCGTCGCCTAAGGCGGTGGACCTCATCTTCGTTACTGACGCGCGATAAGACGGGGATCCCCACCGTCGTAATCACCTGGCTCACCTTGGTCTGATACACGACACCAAGCGTGTACGCGCGAAAGTAGTAGCCAGCTTGGAGGGCACCCGCGCGTGCGCCCACGATCACGTAATCGCAGTTTTCGAAACACACCAGGCTCGCAGCGTTGGATGCAGCCGGAAGCCCGGACCGCGCGAAATCACGTGCCGCGCGACGGCGGAGGTTCGGGAGAGGGGGGAGGACCCAGCAGCAGATGAGGATGAAGCCGGCAAGGCTCGCCGCGTCCACGCCCAGCACGATTGCGGTTGCATCCAGGCCGATTACCGCCAACGGAATGGCCACCACCGTAGAGACCACCGCAATCGTCATGTCGAGCACGCTCAATCGCCGAAACTCGAGTCGGCGGGAGAGGATCGCATATTGCACCGTGTTCACCGAATTGATGAAGCAGGCGGGAATCATGAGACGCGCCAGCATTGCAGTGCGCTCGTCGAACAGGACGGGGACGAACGTTTTCGACGCTGCGAAGCAGAACGCACACATCGCCAGGGCTATGAGGATCGTGAGCGTCTGGCCCGTTTTCAGATGGTCGCGATCAATCTGGTCGCGCTGCACGATGGTGTACGAAATCGCCCAAGTCGGCACAGTGGCCAGGAGCAGGACGATCGCCGCGATGGCGTATCGGCCGAATTCGGCCGGAGCGACGAGACGCGCGAGTATCGCCACTCCAAGCAGGTTCATTCCCTCGACGACGACGCCGCGCATAACGGTCCACCGCAGTCCGCTGTTGACCCCGGCACGCGGTTGGTCGAGCGATGTGTCGCCGTCGGTCGACTCTGGGCCTTTATGGACCTCTGCGCTGGCTCCTGGCAGGGGCGGAGCGTGTCCGTCGCTGGACGGAGTCGGCTGTCCGGATGCTATGTCGTCCGATCTGGCGACGATCGGATCAGTAGACGGCGTCGACCCCACCACTTTGCGCAGCGATAAGGGCTACAGCTGTTGGTCCAACGTGTGCAACTACGCACGGGCGAGGAGGGGGATTGCGCATTTTCGACAGGGGTAGACGCTTTCTGATCTCCTTGACCAACGTGGTGATGGGCGATGCTCTTCCGCGATTGCCCGCGTCTCAGGGTCCAGAGCGGGGACGGAGCAGCACCTTTGACGGTGCTCAAGCACCGATATCGGCCGCGGCGCAAAATCCCGCTCTGGCGGGACGTTACTGTGACGTGCACGATCTCGCGATCATCACAATCTCGACGAACGAGTCCCACTGGATTCGGGACCTGCTCCCGACGGTGTTCGACCACATCGGCGATATCAGCGCCGACGTAGTCGTGGTGGACAACGACTCGCGCGACGGCACAGCCGAGCTCGTCGCCAACCAGTTTCCCGAGGCGCGCACGGTATGGTCGGCGAACCACGGCTTCGGACACGCCAACAACCGCGCGCTGATGACCTGCGATGCGCGTTATGTGCTCTTCCTAAATCCGGACACGGAGATCATCGACGGCACCTTTGCCGACATGGTGGCGCTGATGGATGCGCGTCCGACGGTCGGGCTCGTCGGCTGCCGTCAGATCATCCGCGAGGACGGCTCGCTGTGTCAGACGGCCTACTACTTTCCCAACGCGCTGCGTGCGCTCGGCGATGCCCTGTCGGCCGGGCGGCTGCGGTGGCGGCCGCGCTGGCTGGGCGAGCGTGAGCTCGACCCCCGCCGTTACGACCAAGAGTTCCCGTGCGACTGGACGACTGGCTCATTCATGCTCGTGCGTCGCGAGGCGCTCGAGAGCGCCGGCTGGTTCGACGAGCGCTTCTTCATGTACACGGAGGAGATTGATCTCTGCCGCCGGGTCAAGACGGCCGGGTGGGAGATTCGGCACCTCCCGCAAATGACGATCAAGCATTATGTGACCCCGACCGCCGTCAAGCCGCACGTCGGGAGCCTTTACGCGGTGACGCGCATGATGTACGCGCGCAAGCACTTCTCGCCAGGCCACAGGGCACTGTTCAGGGGGACCGTCCTGCTGCGACATCTGCTGCGCGCTGGGTACGCGGGCACTGGCGAACTCGGCTGCCAGAGACGCGAGGTAAGCCGTGCCGTAGTCGCGACAATGCTCGGACGACGGCCGGTGCCGTTCGCGGCAATCACGAGCCCGGTCTCGGTGACCACCGGCGACTCGGAGTTACGCGCGGCGGTGGGTGGCTCCGGCGATGGCGGACGCCTAGAGGTATTGCGCTGACGCCGTCTGACGCCGCCACTCCGGCATCTGTGCGTGGCGCCGTGCCTGGTCCAGAGTTAGGCGGCTAGCTGTGGTTCCTAGAGACGTTCGTCAGTAAAGACATCCGGGCCTCCTTGGAGGCTGAGTGGTGCTCACGCCCCTCAGTCCGAAGGAGGACACCGGATGAAGCTTCACGGTAACGCCCACACCTGTCCGAAGAGCAGGCGCTTGTTGGTCGAGCGGATCGAGAGTGGGGCATGGTCGCTGACGGCGGCGGCCGAGGCCGCCGGCGTTAGCGAGCGGACCGCCTATCGGTGGCTGGCGCGCTGGCGTGCCGAGGGCGACGCTGGCCTGCTAGATCGCTCGAGCCGTCCGCATCGAATCCCGAACCGCACCGCCCCTGAGCGCGAGCGGGTGATCGAGCAGCTCCGGCGGCTGTACATGACCGCGGCCGAGATCGCCGAATGCTTGGGAATGGCGCTCTCGACTGTCTCGGCGGTCCTGAAGCGGATCGGGCTGGGCAAACGCTCCAGACTGGCTCCTGTCGAGCCGCCGAACCGTTACGAGCGTAAGCGTCCCGGCGAGCTCGTGCACCTCGACATCAAGAAGCTCGGCCGGATCGCCGGCGCCGGGCATCGCATGATCAGCGTCCGCCAGAGCCAGAACGACCGTAGAGCACGGCGGGCTCGCGGCGAGCTCGGCTGGGAGTTCGTCCACGTCGCCGTCGACGACGCGACCCGCCTGGCCTACGCCGAAGTGCTCCCTAACGAACAAGGCCCAACCGCCGCGGCATTCCTACAGCGAGCCCTCGCTTGGTTCGCCTCGCTCGGGATAACCGTGACGCACGTTCTGTCGGATAACGGCGCCTGCTACCGCTCCCACGTCCACGCAATCGCCTGCCGCCAGCTCGGTATCCGTCACCACTTCACCCGGGCCTACGGCACCATCTACGGCAGCGCCACCGAACGCACCGCAGCCCGCCCCGGCTGGCTGATCCACTACAACTTCACCCGAAGACACGGCTCCCTCAGCCACTCAGGCGACATGCGCCTGCGCCGGACCGCGGCCGGCATGCTCGAAGTCGAGAGCCGTTCCGCAAAGTCCAGGGCTACCGCGGCCTCGCGAACCGCGCGGCGCGATCGCGCACGACCTACTCCGCCGCTGCCAACACGCCGGACACGCCACGATCGAGGACGAAGCTGCCGTCCTGACTGTGTATCCATCCAACCCGGACCGCCCGCCGTCACCATGAGTTTCCACGACGAGCGGGGCAACCTCCGATACGGTGCGCGGCGACGTGTCTGGTCCAGCTTAGGCGGCTAGCGCGGGGCTGCGTGGGCGAAGCCGGCGCGCGAGCCGGCTGCCGAGTACGCAGCACAGCAGGAAGACGAACAGCGCTCCGGCGATGGGCTTGAGCGACAACGTCGAGGCGGGCACCAGCATCACCCGCACTGGCGCGACTTGATGGATCGTGAACGGCTGCAGTGTTCGACTGCGCGGATCGGCGTCGGTCCGGATCGGCGAACTGAAGCGTCCGCCTGGCGACGCCTGCGACTTCAGGATCGCGACGGCCGCGACGGCGAGCCGCTCGGCGCCAGAGCGCTGCGGTGCGACCGCGTCGATCGAGATCACCGGAAGTGTCGGATCCGGGAGGAAGACATCCACGGTATACGGCGTCGCTACCAGGGAGCCGGCCTGGGCCGAGGCAACCGCCATCGAGGTCTGGATGACTGGCACCGAGAGGCCCAGATCGACTACCCCAAGTTCGTTCTGGGTAACGCCGAGACGGTTAGCTAGCTCTCGTTTCGAGGCGTCGGCCGCCATCAGATGCGTCAGAAGCGACGCCCGCCAGGACAGCGTGTCTGAGCCCGCTGGCGCCGCCGCGGCTAGCTGCGAGTGCGGAGTGTCAAGCGTCACCTGCGTCCAGGCGACCGCACTGGTGGCTTCGGACGATCGACTACCCCCCAGCGCGACGAACGCCGCGACGGAGGCGACTAGCGCGCCGATGAGCACCAACCGCCGGCGCCAGCCCCATCGCAGGAGCGGTAGCAGCTCCATCGATCGAAGGCCGTCAGGCCCTCGCCGTCCCCTCGGACAGCGCCTCCACTCGCCAGCCTGCGCGGATCCGCGAGATGACGATCGTCGTCGCGCAGCCCAGCAAGAAGGTGAGGATGAAGACCAACAGCCCCAGTTGGTACTTGACGCCAGAATTGATCACCATCCCCGTCGCGCGGCCCAGTTGCTCGATCCGGATTTGGTCGTTCGCCGGCGTCGCCTGGCTGCTTGCCAGCCCGGCCAGGTACGCCTTGAGCTCGTCTACCGCAGCGTTGGCCAATGCGGCCGCGCTCTCCGCGGTGGGCGCCTGGGCGTAGATATCGAGCATCGGGACAGTCGGGTCGGCATTGATCGCGATGCGATACTGCTCGTTGGACTTGAGGATGTCGGTCATGCTCCGCGAGTTCTGGGAGTCCAGCGGCAGCGACGCCACGCGCGGCGTGGTCGGCGCCTGGATTCGTAGCAACGATGCTGGAACGTTGGCGCGCTGCGCGATTCTCGCCTCCACCGGCGTGCTCGCGATCACGTTGCCGAGGACAACGGCGCGGTTGACCAGCCCGTCGATGCTGTAGGAGTTCTCGCGCAGATTCGTCATGATGGATTGGGGCGTGTCAACCAGCACCTCCGTGTGTGCGGTCGCCATCTCCAGTCCAGACCGCGAGACGCTCCAGATGGCAGCCAGCAGCGCGAGGACCAAGCTGAGCCCCGTGCCGAGCTTCAGCCGCCAGAGCTGTCGCATGCGTTTGCCGATACGCACTGTGTCAAACCAACGCCCGGCAGATAACCAGACTTACGCGCGGTGGCGCAGTTGCTGCGCCGTTGCCTCGAGTACGAGGGCGGGACGGCGAACGCGTCTCCGATCCTCCCGCGCGAGGCGATGATGACGCGGGCGGGGGGCTCCTCGCGGCTCCCCGCCAGGCGCGACGGCGACGACCGCCAGGCCGGCCAGGTACATGAACACATCAGGACCGTGCGGCAACGACATGAAGCTGTAGAGGGTGGAGAGGCACAGGAGGGTCGCCGCTGCCGATACGCCGATCAGCGCAGGCTCGGAGTACGTCAGATCGCGGTCAGACGCCGTCTTGCGGGTCACAGAAATCAGCGAGACCGGGATCAGCAGAAACGTCAGTAGGCCGAGCACGCCTGTCTCGATCAGCGGCAGGATAATGTCCGAGTCGACTACCCGGTCGGTGGGCGGCGCGTACGAGCCCTGACCGCGGCCGAAGAGCAAGTGGCTCCAGAGGTCCGGGCGGACGGCGTCGTAGTTGGCCGTGCGCGCATCGGTGCTCGCCGTTTTGGTGGCGCTCGCCCCTGTGAACTGGGAGACGACGTGGCCGAGGGTATTTGGCGAGAGTGCGATCGCCACGACGGCGAGCACGAGGACCACGGGTGCCAGTGAGAGAAGCTGCCGTCGACGGAAGTACGCGATCGTCAGGAAGGCGATGGCCGGCGCGAGCAGCGCCGTCTTCCGTTCGGTGGCGAACATCGCATAGGGCAGGAGGGCGATAGGCACGCCGTAGAGAATCCGCTGCCGCGCCGATTTCGCCTTCAGGAATCTCAGTACCGCGATCGGCAGGGCCATGGCAAGGATCCCCACGAGCTCGGCCCCATAATCCGTCGGACCCTGCAGCCAGAAGCGGCCCTGGCTGTCGATCAGCGACGCGTTTGTCGTATCGCCGGCAGAGAGCTTGAACGGCCCCAAGTGGCTGAGCAGCGTCATGAACAGATCCACGTGGGTGTGGTACTCGTAGACCGCTTCGAGGCCGACGATGACCGCCAGCACGAGCGTGAACGTCATGAACGCCGACACCTCGCTTCTTCGGATCGAGCTGGCGACTATCACGAAGATCGATATGTATGACACGAGCAGCGGGACCTTCTTGACTGAGATGACCAGCTCGCTCGTGTGATTGAGGTAGTGGGCGTCGAGGACCACGCTCAGGAACGCACAGGCCAGGTACGCGCCGATCGCGACATGGACGCGCGTGACCTTCAGTCGTGGCGCGGCGCCCGGGCCGGCGGTGAACGCGATCAGCCAGACCACCGCCACGATCGGGATCACCACTCGATCGAGCGTGATGTTGATTGGCGCTCCCCCCCCGCCCAGCTGGAGTCGGTCGAACGGCGTCAACCAGATCATGGCGATCAGCCCGGCGATCGACCACGGGAGAAGGCGCGTGGTGCGGGGCCAGTCGGCCGCGGCGCGTCCGGTGAGGGGTGATCGCCGTCGCGGGCGGGAGGCATCCCTCTCAGCGCCTCGCCAGCGCCGGCGCAGGAGCAGAAGCAGGACGACGAAGCTGAGCGCGAATGCGGTGATGAAGGTCAGGCCGGCGATTTCTACCTTTGCGGTGCTATTCGTCACCCCGCCCCGCGGGCTGCCCAGCGGACGAAGCTGTGGAAGCTCCTGCGTGGGGAAGCCTTGTTGCTGGGCCATCGATCGCAGGTAGTCGCCGAGGCCCAGAGTGGCAGAGGTGGCCAGACGCAGCGCGCCGGCGACCGATGGCGCTTCTGCGTAGATGGTGAGAATCGGCTCGTAGATGGAGGGCTGGAGCTCGAGCCGGTAGGGCGCCTCGGAGGCGACCAGTTGGCTGGCATGCTGCTCGCTTCCGGCCATGGTGAACTGGAGGGGTGCCGGGGCGGTGATGTCGGCGATGCCCGAGATCTGATCCCCCGGCACGCCCATCCGCTTACCTATCGCGTCGAGCACGGGCGTCGTGGTCATCAGATCGCCGTAGAGCGCGGCGTGCTGCTGGAGCAGCTGGAGATCGTCTTGCACGGTGCCGATGGCGCTGCGGTCGACGACCGACGCGTCCGGATAGTCGATCATGACCTCGCTGGTCGCGCCGGCCACGACCAAGTTGCCCGAGGTGTTCAGCTTGGCGCAGACGGCGGCGAACATCGTGCTCGCGAGGAGCACGCCCAGCAGCCATCGGTGGTTCACGAGGAAGCGACGCATCTTGCGCATCTGAAGTACCAACGCCGCGACGGGGGTGAGACTTGCTGCGTGGCTGTCGGGGGAGGGTCGAAAGAAGGTTTCGCGCTCGGCCGTTGCTGAGGCAGCTACTGGATCTTCGAACCGGCAGGAGTGTTATCCGCATGACCCACACTGGCACCCAACTTGCGGCAGTGGCGCCGCTGGCCCGCCGCACCAATGGGCTGTCCCCCGTAGCGCCTGATCCTGGGCGCCTGATCCTGGTGACCGGAGGTGCCGGGTACATCGGTTCTGTGCTCACCCAGCGCCTACTTAATCGCGGCTACCGCGTGCGGATCCTCGATCGGCTCTACTGGGGTCGCGGCCCCATCCAGCCGATCCTCGACCAGGTTGAGCTCGTCGAGGCGGACGTCCGCGACATGCCGATGACCGCGCTCGACGGCGTTGACGCGGTGATCCATCTTGCGGGTCTCTCGAACGACCCGACCGCCGAGTACGACCCCGAGGCCAACTGGCAGATGAACGCGGTCGCGACCGAGACGCTGGGCCGCAACTGCCTCGACCGTGGGGTCGAGCGTCTGGTATTCGCCTCGTCTTGCTCGCTGTATGACGGGATGCCTCCGGGCATGCACGACGAGCGTGCGCCGATCGAGCCGCGCGGCGCCTATGCCACGTCCAAGCGCTACGGCGAGCAGGCCCTCCTTGGGCTCGTCGACGACGGCCTATGCCCAGTCATGCTCCGCAACGGGACCGTGTACGGCTACAGCCCGCGGATGCGCTTCGACCTCGTCGTCAATACGTTCGTCAAGGACGCGTTGCTCAGGGGCCAGCTTTCGCTGCACGGTGGCGGGTGGATGTGGCGCCCGCTGGTCGACGTGCGCGACGTTTCGGACGCCATGATCGCGACTATGGAGGCCCCTGCCGAGCTCGTGCGCGGCGAGATCTTCAACGTCTTGCACTCGAACTACCAGATCCGTGAACTCGCAATGTTGGTGGCCGGCTCGGTCCAGTTGCTTGGCCGTCCGGTCACGCTCGAGGAGGAGCCCGCTCCGCGGCTCACGCGCGACTACGAGTGCTCGAACGCAAAGCTCGCGTATCGAGTCGGTTTTCAGCCCTGCCACTCGGTGGTGGAGGCGATCGACGGCATCCTCGCCGCGATCGATGTCGAGGATCGGACAATGCTCAGCGACCCGCGCTTCTACAACATCCGCTGGCTCGAGCTCCTAAACGAGTTGACGCCGCAGATCGACCACTTCCGGGCTGCCGCATGAGCACGGCACGGGCTCTGATCACGGGGGGCGGGGGCCAGCTGGCCTCCGACTTAGAAGCTCTGCTTCAAGACGGTGGCGAGGTTTACGCGCCGGCTCATGCCGACCTCGACATCACCCACGATGCCGCGGTCGAATCGGTGTTCGGCGAGTTTCGCCCCACCATCGTGTTCAACTGCGCCGCGTTCCACAACGTGGAGGTGTGCGAATGCGAGGAGGACCGGGCGTTTGCGGTGAACGCTCGGGCTGTCAAGCGCCTGGCCGCCCGTTGCACGGTGGCGGGCGCCCAGCTCGTCCACCTGAGCACCAACTACGTATTCGATGGCACCGCCACCGAGCCGTACGACGAGTACGCCCTGCCGAACCCGCGGAGCATCTACGCGATCTCCAAGCTCGCCGGCGAGCACGCCGCCTTGGCCTACGCGCCCGGGGCGCTCGTCGTTCGCACCGCCGGGCTCTACGGCCTGCACGGAAGCGCGTCGAAGGGCGGCAACTTCGTGACCCGGATGATCGCCCGCGCTCGCGAGCAGGGCGCGCTCACGGTGGTCGCGGACCAGCAGCTCACGCCGACGTTCACCGCCGATCTCGCGAGCGGGATCCTGGCCGCGGTCGATGCCGGGGTCACCGGGAGCCTGCACATAACGAACTCCGGCGCAACCAGTTGGCACGGATTCACCGAGGCGATCATGGAGCTGGCGGGCGTCGAGGTGCCCGTCGAGGAGGGGATCACAACGATCGCCCCGGACGCCGCGGATCGTCCCCTGAACGGCGTCCTGCGATCGACCGCCTCGGCGCGTGCCGGCCTGCCGGCGCTGCGGCCCTGGCGCGCGGCGCTCGCCGATTACCTGGAGCGCGCCGGCCTACTGGCCGGGGCGGCCGTCTGACGATCAACAGAAACAAAGGGGCACACATGAAGCGTCTCAAAACTCAGCTCGACGGGCCGATCCTGATCGAGCCCCGCGTGCTCGGCGACGAGCGGGGGTTCTTCTGCGAGACCTACCGACGCGAGGTGTTTGCCGAGCTGGGCATTCCCGAGGAGATGGTTCAGGACAACCACTCGCGTTCGGGCAAGGGGATCGTGCGCGGAATGCACTTCCAGATTGGCGACGGCGCGGCCAAGCTCGTGCGCTGCGCCCGAGGCGCGATCGTCGACGTGATGGTCGACATCCGGCGAGGGTCGCCGACCTTCGGGGAGTGGGAGGCGTTCGAGCTGACCGAGGAGAACATGCGCTCGGTGTACTGCCCGATCGGGTTCGCGCACGGCTTCTGTGTGCTCTCGGACGTCGCCGACGTCATGTACAAGCAGAGCAACTATTACGCCGATGCCACCGAGCGGGGCATCGCGTACAACGACCCAGACGTGGCGATCCACTGGCCGCTGCCTGTCGACGAGCTGATTCCGTCCCAGCGGGACGCCTCCGCGCCGCTACTGCGCGACATGGAGGCCGATCTGCCGTTCGTCTACGGCGCGTCCGGCGCCCTCGTAAGGGCATAAGTGACTACGAGCTCTCGAAGCGAGGTTTCCATGATCAAGATCGCGGTAGTCGGGCTCGGCAAGATGGGGCTCTCGCACCTTGCGATGGTAAAGGCCCATCCCGAGGTGGAGCTGGCCGCAGTGTGCGACTCCTCGGGCTATGTCCTGGGCGTGCTACGGAAGTACACAGGCGTCGCCACCTACAGTGATTACGAAGCGATGCTACGGGAGCTGGAGCTCGACGCGGTTCTGATCGCGACGCCCTCGCGCACCCACGCCGGGATGGTCCGGTTGGCGCTCGAGCGCGGACTCCACGTGTTCTGCGAGAAACCGTTCACCCTGAGCGCGACAGACGCGGATGAGCTGGGTGCGCTTGCGCGTCAACGGGGAGTTGTGACACAGGTTGGCTACCACAACCGGTTTGTAGGTGCGTTTGCCGAGGTCAAGCGGCTACTCGACGCCGGCGCGATTGGAACTGTCACCCACATCCTCGGCGAGGCGTACGGACCGGTGGTACTAAAGGCGAAGGGCGGCACTTGGCGCAATCGCAAGGAGGAGGGTGGCGGGGCACTTTACGACTATGCAGCGCACCCCCTGAACCTCCTCAACTGGTACCTCGGCGAGCCGCTTGGCGTTGGCGGCACCGTCCTCGGCTCGGTCTTCTCCCGCGAGATCGACGACGAGGTACACAGCACGCTCTACTTCCCTGGCGGCAAGACCTCGCGCATCTCGGTCAACTGGTCCGACGAGTCATATCGCAAGATGACCACCCGAATCACGGCCCGGGGCACCACTGGACACATCTTCGCCGACCGCCAGGAGATTCAGGTATATCTCCGCGACACCGCGATCGTGCCAGACGGCTACGAGCATGGATGGAATGTGCGATACACCACCGAGCTCACACAGCCAGTCGGCTTCTACCTACGTGGGGAGGAGTACAGCGCGCAAATCGAACATTTCGTCGCGCGCATTCGGGATCAAACCATTGACGGCATCAACGGGTTCGACAGCGCCGCGGAGACCGATCGGGTGATCGAGATGATGATCGCCGACGCGCAGAGGGGCGCGTCGACGCTTGCACAAGGGCGAGACATTGCGCCCTTGTCCGCCAAACGCCGGCGCCGCTTCCGATTGCCGCGGCTCGTCCCCCAGCCGGCGCCGCCGTCGGTGGGCCAGTTCGAGACACGAGGGAGTGCCTGATGGACAGGCTGTTGTTCGGAGACAACCAGTTCTTCGGCGTCAACCATATGTCGGAGGAGAAGGCCCGCGCTCAGATGATGCGATTCCAGTCGCTCGACGCCGTAATCGAAGTTCTCGACGCTGCGTACGACGCCGGAGTGCGCACCTTCATGTGCACGACACATGAACGCGTCGCGCAGATCTGCGACCACGTACGGGCGGACCCAGAACGCTATTCGGAGTTCGCGTTCTATCCGTGCATGCCGTACGCCCACAAGTACGCGAACGCCGTCACAGAGGACGGCATGCTCGGCGCGCTCAAGCGGTTCCTACCCGACGAGGGTCTCATGGACGCGGCGATACGCGGCGGCTCTTCGATGGCCCGCAAGGACATCGAGGGCGTGACCACGTTGCTCATCGACGCCGAGATGAAGATGTTCGACGGGCTGCGCACCCCGGTGATCTTGCTCCAGAATGTGGTCGTCGACCTGCTGCTCGGGCTCGGCTTCAAGGACGCGTTCCGAATCTTTGCCGAACACGTACAGCGCCGATACGACGCAGAACCGGGGTTCATCACGATGAACATGCCGGCGCTCCTCCCGGTGCTCGAGGAGCAGGGGATCGAGAACCCGATCGTCTGCTCGAACATCAACAAGATCGGCTTCCGCATGTGCGGCGGCTTGGAGGCATACGAGAAGGCCCTGCGCGAGCGCCGCTTCCGAGCGATCGCGATGTCGGTATTCGCTTCAGGTGCAGTGCCAGCCGAGGAGGCGATCGAGTGGGTCTGCACGCAGCCCAACATCGCGGCGATCGTGTTCGGGGCGTCGAGCCCGCGCAACATCGGCCATACGCGCGACCTTGTCGGCCGTCATTGGGAGCTCCAACGCGACCTCGTCGAGGTCTGACGTTGACGACGCTCCTGGTCGCCTCAACCGGCGGGCATCTGAAGCAGTTGCATCGCCTACACCGACGTCTCGTCGGGACCGATGGGCCATTTCGCTGGGCCACGTTCGACACGCCGCAGAGCAAGTCACTGCTCCAGGGCGAAGCGGTTGACTTCGTGCACTTCGTCGGCGGGCGCGACCCAGGCAACGTCCTGCGCAATGTTCCGCCCGTCGCGCGGATACTGGCAGAGAACGAGATCGAGACCGTCGTCAGCACCGGCTCGGCCATGGCGCTGCCCTTCTTCGCCCTGGGCCGAGCAAAGGGGCTTTGCTGCCATTACATCGAAAGCGCGGCGCGCAGCGATGGTCCCTCGAAGACTGCGCGCATGATCAGTCACATCCCCGGCGTCTACCTTTACACGCAGTACCCCGCCTGGGCCGACCGCAAGTGGCATTATCGCGGCTCCGTGTTCGACTCGTTCGCGGCGGGCGACCGGGCAGCGGAGGGTCCGACGCGGCTGCGGAAGGTGGTCGTCTCTCTCGGCACGTTCAAGAACTATGGATTCGAGCGCCTCGTGCAGCGTTTGCTGGCAATCTTGCCGCCTGAGGCAGACGTGCTGTGGCAGACGGGCGACACAGATGCCCGTGCGCTGGGTGTAAACGGTCACCACGCGATTCCCGAGCGAGAACTGACGCAGGCCATCCGAGAAGCCGATGTGTTGGTTGCGCATGCCGGGGTGGGCACCGCACTCGCGGCCCTCGAGGTCGGGAAGTGTCCGGTCCTGGTCCCCCGTCGCCTAGTTCACGGCGAGCACGTCGACGACCACCAAACGCAGATCGCCACGGAGCTAGGCAATCGTGGCCTGGCGGTATCGGCGGACGCCGGCGAGCTCACGCTCGAGCACCTGCTCGCCGCTTCGGCGACCCGCGTAATGACGCTCCCGACAGATCCGCCCTTCATGATGCGCGGCGCGCAGCCGGTTGCACCGCCGGGGACGTTAGTCGCGCCCGGCGCCCCGCGAAAAGCGGCCGCATAGAGATGCTGGCGAAACCGTGCGGATGATGGCCGGGCGGGGTGGCCGGAGTGCAGTCACCGCCGCGGCTTCGGTGCACAAGAATGGCTGGCCGACCCACGTTCTTGAAGAGGGAAGCCACACTACGGAGGACTTATGGCCAAACAGAACAGATTCCTGCGGAAGCTCGACGCACTACGCGCCAATCCTAATGTTGCGCCGTTCGTCAACTCTCGTAATGTGGTTGTCAGTCGCGAATTGCCTGGACAGAACAGGCTCGTGAGGAAGTTCGAGGCAGTACGCGCCCGTCGCAATGTGGCCCCGTTCGTCAACGCGCCTCGTCTTACGCTCGGTCATCACACGTTCGGAGCGCCACTGATTCCCGCGTTCGCCGGTTCTGACGTAACGGTTGAGATCGGCAGCTTCTGCTCTATCGCTGCAAATGTAATGCTTCTCGTCGGGGGAGGACACAACCCCGACTGGGTAAGCACGTGGCCGATTCGGGAGGTGTTCGGTATGCCAGAGCAATATGAGCACCATCCGGTCTACCGGGGGCCCGTAGTCATCGGCAATGACGTTTGGATTGGGCGCGACGCGCTTATCTTCGACGGAATTACGATCGGAGACGGCGCCGTTATCGGCGCACGTGCGGTCGTGACGAAGGACATCCGCCCGTACGCAATCGTCGGTGGTGTACCTGCAAGAGAGATCCGCCGCCGATTTACCGACGAGCAGGTCGACGCTCTACTAGAAATCGCATGGTGGGACTGGCCCGAGGAGAAGATCCTCCGCGAGGCGGCTGCCTTGAACGGTGCAGATATCAACGATTTCCTCGACCGCCACAGTGTCTCTCGCGCGCACCGGTTGGCAAAGGCTGCCTAAGCCGGACCGTAACGACCGATCACCGACTTCCGAGTGGCGGCCATCGTTCTCCCCGCCGAGCGGACGGGGTCGCTCACGGCGCAGACCGCGGTCCTTACGAGCGACCGCCACCACCAGGCAGGGAGCGCCAACACACCGACCGCTGGCTCCACGCTCGGGATTCCGATACTGCCTATCTCCTCATCATCGCTCTTGCCGGCGGCACGGGCTACCTCCTAGCCTGCGCCTTTGGTTCCTGACCGAACTCCGTGACCTCGCCCCCATCATGGAATTTCCTGCCCGACCGTACGCATCGCCTGTTCAGCAAGTTCATCGTACGACCGGCGACCGAGACAGCTGCTTAGGAGGGGGTCTTGTTGCCCGGGATGGACCCTCGGTGCTCGCGAGCGCCCGTGATGGCTGTCGACATCGGGTTTCACCCCCTCACAACGTCATTTGGTCTCAAGAACGCGCCGACTGCCGTCGATCTTTCGGCTGCCGCTTGCTCACCAACGCGCAGCATTCTGTCGCTGCCCCACACACGTGCGGTCGTCACCTGCGTACGACGCCGGGATCACACCGACCATCACTGGCGGTCAGGCGGGATCTCCAGGCTTGCACTCGCCGATTGCCCAGACGATTGGTGATCCGACAGATCAACGTCGCTACCACATCGGTCGTTACCTGGCCATCGGGACCGACGGCCGCTGACGAGGGCCGCCGTATGCTGGTCGAGTGGGCTGCGGGAACGTCAAGGTGGACCTTCTCTCCATGATGTTAATGCGAGTCTGCCTCATGCTCGCGGGACTTCTCGCGATCGCCGCAGTGGCGGCCTGCGGGGGGACATCCAGCTCTAAACGTCATTCACACCTTGCTTCCGGATGTGAGGCGAGCCCGCACCGTCACGGCTGCGCGCCAACGCCGGCGCATACCTTGTCATGCGGCCTCCATGCGACCCCGTCGAGCGTGGCGTCTCAGGTCGCGGCGGCCAGCCCTGGCGAGGTCGTCTGCCTCGGCTCTGGTGACTACAGCAGCTTCAAGGGCACCAGCAAATCCGCTCCCGGAATCACGATCACTTCCGCGTCAGGGGCGGCGGTCACGTTCAACTCCGGCATCACGCTGAATCTCTCGAGTGTCCAGAACTTCACGCTCGACGGGACGGCGGGAGGCGGGACGATGACCGTCAGTGGGGAGCTGGACATGGAGACCAGTCGCGACGCCCTCCAGAACAAAGCGCTCAACCTGACCTTCCAGAATATGACTTTCACTAGCAGTGCGTACATTCTGCTTAGCGGGCCGGAGAACTCGAACATAACTTTCAACCGGGATATGTTCGTTGACGGCAATGCCAACGCGGCTTGCAATGGTCCGGGATACGAGCTTGCGACAGACTACGTGACCTCAACGAACACGGCTCCATCGGGGATAACAATTGAAAACTCTGTCTGGGTCGCACCGCACGATCTCTGGAATCCCCGGCGCGCAATACAGACGGCGGCACCCATCACCGTTAGGAACAACGTGTTCGTTGGCTACTTGGCTCATTACGGTACGGCTTGCAATCACATCGACACACTTCAGGTGTTTAGCGGGTACGGGAATCAATCCAGTGGGGGTACGTTCACTGGCAATCTGTGCTACGACGACTACGGCTGCTTCCTGGCATTCGACGGAACGTCGTCTAACACGATCACCGACAACGTGTGCTTCAACATCGAGCGGAACTGCATTAGCCTTTACGCAGATAAGGGCTCGGTGGTCAACCACAACGTTCAGCAGACGGGAGGCCCAGATCGAGGTGGTTGCGCTACTCAGCGGGGGACCGTTGCTGGCGGAACAGTAGACCCCTGTACGAGTTCGGTCTGGTTCGAGAACTCTCATAAGAGTGGCGATCCGGTGACTACCGGAGAGACACTCACCAACAACATCTCGGGCTCTGGCCCGAACCTTGGCGATGGACCTACCTCGGTTTCGACGTATACGAATAATCTGTTCTCCGGTGCCAGGTCGCCGAACCTCAGTGGCAACGCCACTTTCGTCGGTGGGACAAATCCAACGACCTGGGCGGGCTTTGAGCTGACCTCGGGGTCGACTGGGCACGCGGGCGGTAGCGACGGATCGGACCCCGGTATCCGGGCGAGCGCTGGCGGGCCTCCCACGGGGGGCGGCTCGGCGCCCGTGAACACGGTCGCACCCGCGCTTAGAGGGCCTCCGGTTGAGAGACAGACCCTCTCAACAACCGACGGTACATGGACGATCACGGGCAACGTGCCAGCCGTGACGACCTACCAGTGGTTCGACTGCCCCACCTCCAGGTTCTCGGCCGCGTCATGCACGCCGATCCAGCCGCGCACGTCGCCAACGAGCGCGAATGACCCGACCTACACGCTTCAAGCATCCAATGTCGGTCATTACATATTCTCCGAGGTCACCGTGACGAACGCGAACGGGCAAGTCAGCGCCATCTCGGACGCGGCGGGTCCGGTGACCTCATGAGCCACCAGATCCGTGGCTAAGGGCGGACGCGCGCGCGACGGCGACCAGCGAAGGCTGGCGGCCGGCCCGGGCATCCGGGTGCAGGGCTTGAGCTGGGCCGGGAGGAGAGGTGGATGCGATCGTCGATCATTGCCGGGAGGCATGTGACGGATGGAGACGTCGGTTCGATCAAAGGCACGGCACCCCCGGGCCGACGGTTCGGTCGCGACCAGGTCTGCGAGCTGACGCCGCTCAAGCGTGTACATCGAGGTATTTGCGCTGAGTGGAGCGGTGTGTGGCTGAACGGCCGAGTACCCTGAGATCGAGAACGTAGAGGTCGGGCAATCAAACCATTGGTAGGAGAGCGCTGTCGGTATGTTGCCGGTCGGCGGCGCACGCCGACGACCTGGGCGGGCTTCGAGCTAATCCGTCGCTACCGCCCGCGTGCCCAGCCGACCGCGAGGTGGGGGCGCTCTGGCTCACGTTGTTCGTATAGACCTGGCCGCTATTGGAGTGGTCACCGGACTCGACTCCGGTGTCCCTGAGGTAGCCGATGTGGCACGCGCCTACGATGGGGGATGCCGGTGCGTTCATCGAATTCGGAACGCCTCGTCCGCGACGCTCCGCTAGTCGGCGCGGCCTCAACCCCCCAACGCGCCGGGAGGAGACGGCCATGGGCTACCAGGCCGCCCGAACGTCAACCCCAAAGGGTCCTAGTCCGCCGCGAGGCCCTACTCGCCGCCGGGCTACTCGACGAGCGCTCCTTCATGCGCTGCGAAGAACATCCGTAGTTGTCCGCCCGAGCAGGACACGAGGTGCAAGCTCCTCTCGGCCCGATCGTTGATTGAGTGAGGACCAGTCGCGCTGCGCCCGGCCGCCGTCAAGGCACGGTAGGCGCCCGCCTCCGGTTTTGTTCTACCCATTTCTTCGACGAATCGAGCTGTGAACGTGATATCGCCAGCCCCCGAGTCCCTAGAGAATCCATCCCTCATCGACCTACCGGACACCGAGCCGAGCGGCGACCTCCGCCTGCGGACTTTCACTTCGTTCGACGACGCCCGGTGCGTTGCGGAGGAGTGGGACGACCTACTCGAGCAGCTGGACGGGACGATCTACATGAGCTTCAGCTGGTGCGAGGTGTGGTGGCGCCACTACGGCGATCGCCGCGAGCTGCGCTTGATAACGGCGCACTCCGGCGACGAGCTCGTAGCGGTGCTGCCGATGTTCATCGACCGGCTTCGGGTGCCGTTCCTCGGGCGTGCACGGATGGCCAAGCTCATCGGCTCGGATTTGGTCGAGCCGCTCGTACGGCTTGAGGTGGCGGCCGAGACGTTTGCCTTGGTCCTCAGGCAGCTCGTTGAGGAGGGTCAGGCCGATGCCGTGCACTTCGGACCGTGCTCTGGCTCGAGCCGGCGGCTCGACATCATTCGGCGTGGCGCCCAGGACGGTCGTGCCGCGGTGCGTATCATCCGAGACCGCGAGTCGGGAGCGCATACCGCGTTCGAGATGCGCGACGGATTCGACGCTTACCTGCGCGGTCTCAGCAAGAACCAGCGATCCGACTACCGCCGCAGGGTAAGGCGGCTCGAGGAGGCGTTCACGTTTGAGGTCGACGTCGTGCGCGAGACCGAACCGCTGGAACGCGAGTTCGAAGCGTTCGTGGCGATGCATCAAGCGCAGTGGAGCGTGGTGGGAAAGCTCGGGCACTTCGGCGACTGGCCCGGCTCTCTTGAATTCGCCCGTGACCTCGTCGCGACGTTGAGCCGTGCGGATCAGGTCCGCATGATCCGGCTGCTCGCGGATGGAGAAGTCGTGTCGTATTACTGGTGCTTTGCCCTCAACGGCACGTACTACTGGCGCCTCCCGGCGCGGCTCGTGGGCGAGCGCTGGGATCGCTTCAGCCTGGGCCGGGTAGGCCTGATGAAGATGATGGAGACGGCCTCAGGCGAGGGAGCCACCGCGATCGAAGCCGGGACGGGACGGTACGAGTACAAGGAGCGACTGAACGCCGTGACGTTACCGGTCCACAAGATCACGCTGTGCCGCAAGCGACTGCTGTCGCGCCTGCGCGTGCGTTTCACGCTCGCCTACGGCGACGCACTGAACGTGGCCTACTACCGGATCTGGCACCTCCGCGTCGCCCCGCGCATAAAGCTGCTGCGACGGCCCCTGTGGCGCGGGTGGGTGCGTCGGCGCATCTAGTGTCCTGAGTCTTAGTTCGTAGGCATCTGGGGTTCGGTGGCGAATCCATGGTCTTTACCTACGACGATCGGAGGCCGTTATGGCTCCGCGTGCCGAGTCGTACTTAATGGAGCGCTGCGCATGCGCACCCACCCCGGCCGAAGTCGAGGCCGAATTCGATCAAGCTCGGGGTACCAGCGTCACCTCGGTAAGAACGCCCAAGCGCCAGGCGAACTTCACCCGCTGGCGGCTGGTCTCTCCGCTTCATGACAAGCACACGCTCCACGAAAACCCGTCAACAACCACGGCCGAGTCCAGATCCCAGGCTCTACCGAAACCAGGGTGGATCAACGCCTCCGCGAAAACCCGGCCTGGCACGGGCTCGGTCACCTCAACCAGACGCTTGACCTCAAAACTATTCAGCGACCATACGGCTAACGTCGCTCTGCATCTGCTGTCCACTCCTAGCTCCGCGGTCTCTAATCACGCGAAGCCTGGAAAGGCAACGGATGTCTTCTTCTACGCTTTAACCCCGTTCGTCCAGCAAGACCCAAAAAATGCGACCGTTCTGTCGGGCGCTCCGAAACACTGATCCGAGACGCAGATACTCGACGGGGTGGCCCGATCCGCCGTCAGCCGAGCCAGCGTTGCGGAGCGCCGTGGAATCCCGCAGGGGCCAGTGGCTCATCTAGACGGTGCGCGGCGCTCGAACCGTGGCAGATCCCTAGGTGTTCGTGAAGGCTCAGCTCGAGCCGAAAACGGTGCGCCGCCACGAGCTCAGAGGCTCTGGAATGACGGTAACAGTACGCTATTGCACCCGCGACGTAGACATCCTCAACGAGGTCTTTAGCGTCGGATGCTATGCGCCGCCCGTGGAGGTCACACGCCAGTTGGACGCGCTCGAATCGCCGGCGATCATGGACCTGGGCGAACATCGGTCTCTTCTGGCTGTCGGAGTCGAAAATCGCCAAAAACGGCCGCTGCAACGCGGTCGAAGTCCCGATGGTAGATGCGTTCGACGCGTGCCGGGACGCTGACATGGCGAAGATCGGCATCGAACGCCGCGAATGGGCGATCCTAACCGACCCTCGGCTATCGCAGCTGCGGGCGTACGCCGTCGTCTTGGAGTGGCACCCCTTTGAATCCCCCCGAGCCCGACGCCGCGCCCTCGCCACGTGTCTCCTGCAAGCGGCCGATTTGTGCACACGCGCGGGCATGAGGCCGAGTCAGGCGGCAACGGCAGCGTGTGGGCGTGGCGCTAGGTGACGAAGAAGCCGGCGGCGATCTGGTCCGGCTTGGCGTGCCTCACTACGTCACCGGGCCTATCGCCCTCGAGATGGTGTTGACCTGACCGTTGGCGTTCGTAACGGTGACCTCGGAGAACACGTAATCGCCAACATCAGAGGACTGCAAGGTGTAGGCCGGACCGTTTGCGCTCGTCGGGGCTGTCTGCGGCTGGATCGGCGCGCATGATCCGGCCGAGAAGGTGGAGGTCGCGCAGTCGAACCACTGGTAGGTGGTCACGGTCGGCACGTTACCGGTAATCGCCCATGCCCCGTCGGTCGTCGTGAGCGTCTGTCCCCGCGTAGCCGCACGCGCGAGCGAGGGTGCGACCGTGTCCACGGGCGCCGAGCCGCCGCCCGAGGGCGGCCCACCTGCGCTTGAGCGGATGCCCACGTCCAGCCCGTCGCTGCCGGCAGCGTGGCCGGCCGACCCGGAAGTCAGCTCGAACCCGGCCCAGGTAGTCGGGTTCGTTCCTCCGGTGAAGGTGGCGCTGCCGTTGATGTTCGGAGAGCTTGCTCCAGACCAGACGTTGTGGGTGTTCGTGGTCAGCGAGCCGGACTCGACATTGGGTGGCGAGTGGTCGATGTTGTTCTCGTACGTCTCGCCGCTCGGCGCGGGATCGCCGGTCTTGTTGCTGTTCTCGAAAAGCACCGAACTGCTGCAGGCCGGGGCGTCCACGCAGCCGGAGGAAGCGGCTCCCCCCGTCTGCTGCGTGTTGTGATTGACGACCGAACCGCGGTCCGAGTAGAGGATCACGCAGCTCCGCTCGATGTTGAAGCAGGCGTTGTCGGTGATCGTGTTGTCGGAGGTGCCGTCGAACGCCATGATGCACGCATAGTCGTCGTAGCAAAGATTGCCTGTGAAGGCGACGCCACCCCACGTGCCGTTGGCTTGGCTGAAGATCTGGAGCGTGTCGATGTGGTTGCAGGCAGCAGCGTCGGAGTGGGCCACGTAGCCGACGAACACGTTATTAGCGACTGTCATCGAGGAGGCTGTCTGGATCGCGCGCACCGGGTCCCATAAGTCCGCCGGAGCGACGAACACCGAGTTCTCGACCGTCACACCGGATGGTGTCGTCGCCGTGGCCGTCTTATAGGAAAGAAGGAACTGCCAGGTCGTGCCGACAGTGCTGCCCCCGCTGCAAGCCACATTACCGGCCACGAACGTGTCGCGGTTGAAAGTGATGTTTGAGTTCTCGGGGCCGTCGATCTTCACATCGGCCGTCGCGGTGAAAGCGACGTTCTGGAACCTCAGATT
Organism: uncultured Solirubrobacterales bacterium; assembly: GCA_963812225.1. Taxonomy (GTDB): domain Bacteria; phylum Actinomycetota; class Thermoleophilia; order Solirubrobacterales; family Solirubrobacteraceae; genus Palsa-465. The sequence goes on along the minus strand of CAWEUN010000020.1, from coordinate 111,336 downwards.
GAGCGCCCTGTCCTGAAGCGCGTCCCTGCTGGTTTCCATGTCCAGTTCGCCGCCAACCGACGTCCTCCCCCCGCCGCCCGTCCCGTCGAGCGTGAAGTTCTGAACATTGCTCAGATTCAGCTTCATGCGGGAGTTGAACCTAACCGTCGCGCCCGGCGCAGAAGTGATCGTGATACCCGGAGCGGACTTGCTAGTGCCAGTGAAGCCGCTGTAGTCACCCGACGCCAGGCACACAACCTGGCCCGGAGTGGCGCGCGCGATCTGGCTCGCATAGTTGGCTGTGGTCGCATTGATGCTGCAGCTGAGCGTCGGTATTACGGGGTTCGTACCGCCGCCGACCGGCGATTTGACCACCTTGGTCTTGCCCTTCTTCGCCTTGCCGGCCGCGTATGCCGAGATTCGGCATCGCGAGTGGGCCGGGCGTCCGGTCCACGAGGAGCGGAGCGAGTGCATCCGCGTCTGCCGCGCCTTCCGGGCCGCGCAGTGACCGTTCTTGCCGGCCCGGAAGTAGAGCCTTCCCCCACGTCCGAGTACGGCAAGCCAATAGATCTCGCCAGAATGGACCGACGCCGAGGTTACCCGCAGTGAATTCCAAGCGCCTGCCTTCGGATGCTTCAGAACACGAGCTGTCAGGAGCGAACCAGGATGCCCGTTCACGCTCGAGTACAGGCCCGCGACCAGGCTCGTGGCTCGGTTCCGGGAATCGACGAAGACGTGGATGGATGAAGCCGATCCGGATCTCCGATCCCTGAAACGGAAGGATTCGGCCCGGCCCGCCCGAATCGAGGCGCGGGTCGATTGAACGGCGGGATATCCGAGCAACACGGTGCCGGGGGCCTTCCTGGCTTGAGTCGCCCGCATCCCGTCCGTGGTCGTCGTTCGAGCTGGACCGACCGGCGAGATTGGTCGGGCCATTGCCGTTGCCTCACACAGACATGTGGCCACCGCAAGACTAGCCACGCACGTAGCTATCCACCGCATCCCGGTCCTCCTCTATTCGTGTCCATGGCGAGGCGTTCGGCCACCTGCGCCGAACCCTCAAAATGCCCTTTTCTCGCTCACAAAATCAAACGCTCCGGCCGACAGGGCAACCGTCCGTACGGCGGTACACGACCAGAACGAGCGCGTAGTCTGACGGAAAACGCGGCTCGAAGGGGTCGCCGCGATTCGAGGTCCCGCCGGCGGGCTCGTGGCGTCAGGCCCGACCAGCGTGGCCTGGGGCGGGGCGGAACCGGCGGGTCAGCACGCGAAATGCCTGCAAGTGGCCGGATTGCCGTAACCGTTCAGTCCGGGGTCCTTGGCTTAGGTGAGCGCGGGGAAGGGGTCGCCGCGGTTGTGGGCGGTGATGAGTTCGCGTAGGTACGCGAAGAGTGAGCGGTTTTGCAGGCGGCAGGTCGCGGCGGCGGAGTGGGCGCGTTCGGCGAAGCGTTCGCCGTGTTTGCTGGTGGTGCCGTGGGACGAGTTTTCGGTGGATGACCGGTGAGCGGAGCGCGCGCTCGGCGGGGTTGTTGGTCGGCTCGACCCCTTCGATCGGTGGTGAAGGTCCAGAGCGCGGGCCAGACCTTGAGCAGGTTGTTGGCGAACCGCCGATGCCAGCGGGTGCGCCTGTTCTTCGGGCGTGGCGTCTTGGAGCAGCTGGCGTAGTTGGGTCTGGATCGGCGCGATCTCGGCCTTGAGCCGCTCGCGGTCGTGGTGCTCGTGCTCGTAGGCGCGCCATGCGTCGAACACGCGGCGGGTGAGCTCGAGGCCTTGCTCGCCGAATGTCTTCTGCTCGGCGAGTCCTTCTGAGTGGCGGCGAAAATCGCGCTGCAGATGCGACCAGCACACTTGGCGCTGGTGCGGGTCGAGGTGCTCGTAGCCATTCCAGCGATCAGAGATGATGATCCCCGGATAGGGGCCGATCAGCGCCTGGAACTGTTCGCGGTTGCAGTGCTCGGCGATGTGGAAGAGCGCCGCGCCTGGGGTGGTCAGGGTCCACAGCGCCCGGCCGTCACCCGCGGTTCGCCAGCCGGTCTCATCGACATGCACCGCGGCCTGGTCAAGCACCCAGTCATGCAGCTGCGCGTGCGGGCCGGCGAGCGCGTCCGAGGCGCGCTGACAGATCTGATCGACCGTGCCGATCGAGAGACTGACGCCGAACAACTCGTGCGCGAGCTCGATCATCCCCCGCCGCGAGACACGGTTTCGCGCCGTCAGCGTCACCAGCGCCGCCTGCAAGCTCGGCCCGAACGCGCAGCCACCGATCCCGGCCGGCAGCTCGCCGGTCGTCTTGGCCCCACAGGCCGCACAGTGCAGCCGGTGCGTGCGATGCTCGACCAACATCACGCTGATCGGCGGCAGGTCCGCCACCCGATGGCGACCGAACCGCGATCCGGGATGCCGCTCATCCTCTGAGAACTCCCGCCCACAGCCACGGCAGGCACCGGGATAGTGATCGACGATCTGATCTACCTGATCCTCGGGCTTCAGCTCGCGACCAGCGCCACGACGCCCGGTCTGCCCACCCGCCTTGCGCTCCCCGCGCAACAGCTCCTTGGCTTTCGCCCGGGCCTCCGCCCGCCGCTGCTGGCGAGTCTTCGGCGGATCCGACGACGGCGGCTTGGAACTCGTTCGCGAGTCCTGCCGCGCCTGCTCTTCCAACCGCCTCAACCGCTCCTCGTGCCGCTCCACCCGTGAAGCGAGATCAAGAATGAACTGCACACACACGTCCCGCCCGGCGTCAAAGATCGCCTCGGCCTCGGCGCGATCCATACCAACAAGATTCGCGGGATAAGCAGGCGATCCTTGTTATGGAGACCGACGACTGAACGGTTACGGATTGCCGGTTCTCTCGGACGCTCAACGCCCGTGCTTGACGCGGCCCAGAAGGGCTACCGAAGCGCCGGCAGCAAGGCTCGCAGCAGAGAAGCGAACACCCCGGGGTCTACGCCGCCGGCTGGGGATGTAGAACCGCCGGCTCAGACGTTGCCACGGCGCAGGACATGGCGTGCCGTTTGTATGAGCAGCCTGAGATCCAGCCAGAGCGACCAGTTCGCGACGTAGATGTAGTCGAGGCCGACCATCTCCTGCATCGGCACGCGGCTGCCGAGGACCTGCCAAGGTCCTGTCATGCCAGGCGTGAGGTGCAGGCGGCTGCGATCGAGCCCGCGAATGAGCACATCCTCGTCGGTGACAAGCGGACGCGGACCGACCAGGCTCATCTCGCCCTTTACGACGTTGAACAGCTGCGGCAGCTCATCTAGAGACGTGCGTCGCAGAAAGGCGCCCACCCGCGTGACGCGCGGATCTCGGCTGATCTTGAACATCCCCTCGCCAACCTCGCTGAGAGCCCGGAGCTCCTCTTTTTGCTCTTCGGCATTCACGACCATCGAGCGAAACTTGAAGATCCGGAAGGTCTGGCCATCGCGCCCGACGCGTACCTGGCGGAAGAAGATCGGCCCCTTCGAGTCCAGCCGGATGGCTGCCGCGACGACGGCAATTACTGGTCCAGCGACGAGGAGCCCGATCGAGGTGGCCACGAGGTCGAACGCCCGCTTCAGTAGGCGTGACGATCGCGAAAGGCCGAACGGTCGGACGCCGAGCAGCATCATGCCATCGATGTCCTCGAACTCAACCGCCGACCCAACGACCTCGAGCGTGCGCGGGAGCAGGCTTACCTGTACACCGGCTGACTTCGCGAGCCGGATGAGCTCCGTCACCCCGGCCGGCTCGCTTGGCGCGGGGGCGATGATGATCCTGTCAACCCGCAGCTCACGAACGAGGCGCCGGACGCCCTCGGGTCCGTCGAGGCGATCGATCTCGTTCGCCTCGAGCGGCAGCGTCGCGGCGACGACGGCGCGGGCGCGGCTGCTGCTGAGTTTCTCTCGGATTCGATGCGCGAGAGCGACGTCGCCGATCACCAGGCAACGCTCCATCGCGGAGGCGCGGCCAGCCACCCAGCGGGCGGCCACGCGGGCGCCCAGAATGACGATGAAGCTCGTCAACCAAAGGGCCGCGATCTGGCCGCCCCATAGATGTCCGGCCACGACGTGCGGCTGGAGGATGGCTATCGTCAGCGCGTAAAGGCCCGCGACCTGGACGAGCGCCGGTGCCTCGTCCAGCGTCGAGCGCAGTAAGCGGAGCTGCTCGCGATCGTAAAGTCCGGCAACTTTGAACAAGAGCACGACAACGGGAGTGGCGGCGAGCGTTACGAGCTTGAGACGGTTGTCGCCGAAGACTGAGAGCACGAGCACTAGCGCGGCAGCGGCGGCGAACATGTCGGCTCCGCACAGGAGCAGTCGGCGCAGCCCGTCACGGCGTCGCCGTGCGGTGGCGAGGCGCTCACCCCCTTCGACAACCCGCAGCCGCCGAGATCCTGGCGCGGGCACCGCGCGCTGCGCCGGAACGATCTCAGCCCCGGAAGCGTCGACTCCGAGCACCTCCGTATCGTGGATAGTCAACTTCGCCGCAGGTCCTGACGTCATGTGCCTTCCCGGTGTGGCCGGATTCGTCGTCGTTGCTCGTTCTGCACTGAAGGAACGCCTCGAAAAGAAGATTTGTTCGGCGCTGCCCAGAATCAGTCAAATCTCCACCTTGGGCGGCAATGCGCCGTTCGTGAACGGATCGGATCGGGCGAGTGCGGCGGTACGCGGGCAACGAGTTCCTTATCGATCAGCCGGTTTATGCATGAGCGATAGGCCCACAGGGAGATCCACGCCTTCCGGCGTAGTGCTCCCGACTCCGTGGCGGCGTAACCTCATCGAGCGTCGCCGGCGACCGTTGACGGCGATCGCTCGTGGCACGTCGCTCGCGGGAGGCTCCAGACAGACCCGGCGAGCGCACTGATGTGATTCTCGAGGACCACGCGCTCGCGCACTTCGAGCAGGTACCGTGCCCCAAAACCTTGAGGGCGAGGCTTTGGCGGTTCCCGCCTAGCACCGCGCCATGACGGCGAGGTCGTGTTCAATATGCCCTCCCAATCCCATGGGCGTGTGAAGGCGTCCGCACCTCGATGATCGGCGGACGCCAGGAGCGCCGCCGCGTCCAGAAGCTGGGCCAGCAACCCCGAGCGGTCATGCGCGTAGACGTCCGACCCCCGGGCTCGAAGGGGAGCGTCGGAATCGAGGGCGCCCGCGTGCCGGCGTGTGAAGGTTCAGCTGTTGGCCACGCGTACGCGCCCGTCGAGGCCGGGGTCATGGAGGTCTACGAGCACCGCAAGTTCCACGGAAACCGGTTCGTTTTATCTGGGATGGTCCTACCGCGGCAAAGAGAGCGAGCATCAGGGTGTCGCCCATGACAACGGTCCAAGCTCACGCAGCCCTCCCCAACTTGCTGTCCCGCGGTCGTCGCGGGATTCGGCGCTATGGCTGGAAGGGGCTCTCCCAGGAAATCCTCATGCGGTCCGCCAGGCCCGCTCTGGCACCGGTGGCGGCACGCCACCTTCGGAGTCACGCCGACCAAGCAGTCACAGTGGATGATGTCCTCGAACTCACGTTCGAGTACAAGCCCTACGGGATCACGTTGAGCCCGCTTCAGTCGCGCTGGGAGTTCCGGAAGCTCCTAGAGGAGGTCGCGCGGGTTCGCCCGAAGGCGATGGTCGAGATCGGCACCGCGAGAGGTGGGAGCTTGCTTTCGTTCACTCGGTTGTGCGCGCCGGATGCGCACATCGTGAGCGTTGATCTACCGGGAGGCTCCTTTGGCGGCGGCTACCCCCTCTGGAAGGTGCCGCTCTACAAGGCGTTTGCCCGGCCCGGGCAGCGACTCGATCTAGTGCGAGGGGATTCGCACAGCGCGAGCACGTTCGCGCACGTGGAGCGCCTTCTTGGCGGTCGCACGCTTGACTTCCTGTTTATCGACGGAGACCACCGCTACGAGGGTGTGCGGTCCGACTTCGAAACCTACAAGTCGCTGATGCGGCCGGGCGGCATCATCGCGTTGCACGACGTCGTTGCACCGCGTCCGGATCGCCCGCTGTCGAAAGGGAACCAGCCAGGCGACGTTTATCGCTTCTGGGCGGAGCTCGCAGCGGAGCATCCCGCCCATGAGACTTTCGTGGACCCCGCGGACCACGGCTGCTGGGGCATCGGCCTGATCCGGGCATAAGCGCGAGCCCGCTGCCCAGCGCCGGCGCTCTCTAGCACAGCTTCGAGCTGGTGTTCGGCCCGAAGTCCGCGGGTCTCGACGGTCCCGGTAGCGCGAGCTCCCGGCCAAGACGTACGAGCGGGCCGGTGGCCGCACGTCGGTGATCGGCAGACGCCAGGAGGGTCGGCGCGTCGGGTAGTTGGCCCACACTTCCGAGTTGGTCGTCGGTCCATGCGCGAGCCACGACCAAAACCGCATGGGCGGGAGGTACTGAAGACCCTCATATGCCGCCCGAGGCCCGAACTCGGAAACCGGCTGCGATCAATGGACGTTGCGCTCCTACGCGATCCGCAACGAGCAGGTTGAGGGTCCACCTGGCAAGTCGCAGGTTGCCTCCCGCGCTGAGTGTTCGTGCGGGAGGACTAGGTCGGTCGCCGCTGCGGACGCCTGCACATCGGTCTAGCGCGCGTACGGGCCTACTTTCGGCACAACGCGTGCTCGGACAGGCATCAGCGAGCCGGGCGAGCCCGCGCGCGGACGACTCGCGCCGCGTAGATGAGCCCGGACCCGAGGAACAGGACCGCCGTGACCAGCAACCAGTTGCGCAGGTAATGCTCGAGATGGTGGCCGGTCACGGCAAAGTATTGGCCGTCGGCCAAGCCCAGGATCAGCGGACCGTAGATGATCAGCAGGAGAGCCGAGATCAACGCCGGCGCCCGCACATAATTGATCATCGGTATTCGTGAGCGACGGGACAGCGAGAGCCGCGCGAGCGCACGCCTCGTGACGCGGTCCAATCCCGAGTAGATCGGCACGAAGATCAGATCGTGGGCGATCACGAACCCCACGTACAGTCCGAGCAGCTTCAGAACGTCTCCGACGCCGATGATGCGTTCGAATATGAAGGCGACGATCGCCAAGGCCACGAGATGACAAGCCAGGTGCAGCGGACTCGCGCCATACCGCCGGCGGAACCCGATTATCCACGCTCGCCTCACGCCGCCTCGAATCTGAGTTCGCGTACCCATTTGGTGTTGTGCGTCCCTGGCACGTTCGGCACGATTATCCGAGCCGGATAGCCGTGATCGGGTGAGAGATCCGCGTCATTGACGCGCAGAGCGAGGAGCGCGCGCTCGTCGCTCCACTGCGATTGACCGAAGCTTGACCAAATGGACGGCCCCCCTTCGAGCGACATCGTTCGCAGGACCGCATCCTGCGGCGCGTCGACCGCCCTCGCCAGATCCGCCAGGCGCACCCCGGTCCAGCGCTGTGTCGTCGACCATCCCTCTGTACAGGCGATCGTCAGCGTGTACGTCGCCTGAGGCATGGACAACAGTTGCTCCCGTGTGAAGGACATGACCCGTCGACCGACGAGCGTGAGGCGCCAGTCCGCGCCGGTCATCGCCGCGGTGACGCCAGCCGAGACCGCGGTGTGATTCACCTGAAAGTCATTGGGGCCCGTTCCGAACACGCGGCCGTGTGGCGCTAACAGCGCCAGCCTCCGGAATGGTCCGCCGATCGAGGAGCCCGCCTGCACCGCAAAGATGGTCAGCGACGCACCGCCCAGCATCGCGAACAGCCCGCGACGACTGACGGTGGGAGTGGCCGGGCTGATCGGAGCCAGGCCGCCCGCGACCGGGGGCTCCGGCCGGGTCGCCGGAAGCCCCTGTAACAAGGGCTTCAGAGCTCCCCGCTCGCGGTAGGAGCGGCGGACCGTCGGGAGCTTGACGCACGCGTGGAGCACGAACATCGTGGCGAACACCCAAGCGCCGTAGTAGTGGATCGTGCGGAAGTCAACGGGCAGCCGGTAGTAGTTGTCGATGTCGAGGATGCCGGTCGCGAATTCGAGCAGGACACTCCCCACCAACAGAAGGAGCGAGATCCGCTCCAGCGCACCGGCGACGTTGCGCACAACCGGACGCTGGAACAGTTTCGGCATCACCGACCACAGCTTGGCCAGGATGAACGGCAGCGTCATCAACCCAAGCGTCACGTGGATCCCCTGGTTGAGCGCGTAGCTCCAAGAGGGCCATGAAGCCGGGAAATGGAACAGCACCGGGATGTCGTTCCCAGGATTGACCGTCGCGTTCCCGGTGAGCTCTGGGTAGTAGGCCCAGTGGCTGATGAAGCCCGTCAACGCCAGGACGGCGATCGCAGGAACAAGCAGCGTGCCCAGGAACGACGTCAGCCAGGGCCCGCGCAGCGGGCTACGCCAGAACTCCGGCCGAAACGGGCTATTCGACGCCCGGGCGCGGCGAGGCGAGGATGGTTCGCGCGAACGGCGCCTCGCGCCTTCGGGCGCGGTCGAATCGTGGTGCGGGGGCTCTTCTAGCAACAAGGCGTCCGCCAGCTCCGTGCGACGTGCGTTCCCCGAACGACGCTGAAGATCGCCACGGGACGATCGTGCGACGCTGCGGTAATGACTCAACGTCGTCTGGATTTCGTTTCTTGCAGGGCCGCAAGCCAAGGCGTAACTCGAAAGTCCGGCGGCTGTTGGGCCGAGGTCAGCGGTAAGCAGCGCCGGCCCGCGGTCTATGCCGCCGCGTCGAGCGTTCGCTCCGCCACCCGATCAGTCGCGTCGTCAGTCCCGCCGAGCAGCCGCCGTGACAACTGCGCCCGGCGGAAGAACAGGGGCGCGTCGTGCTCCCAGGTGGCGCCGATCCCGCCGTGGACGTTGATCATGGACCGCGCCGCGAAGTCGAGCGCGTGGCCCGCGGTCGAGCGGACTGCGCTGGCCGCAAGCGGGAACTCATCGGGCTTGGACTCACGCGCCCAACCGGCGTAGTACTGGAGCCCCCGAGCGTTCTCGAGCTGACGCAGCACCTCGGTCAACTCGTGCTTGATCGCCTGATATGAGCCGATCGCCCGTCCGAACGTGAACCGGTCCTTGGCGTACTCGACGCTCAGCTGCAGGCATGTCTCCACCGCTCCGATCGACTCGCTGGCGATCAGCGCCTGGACCAGGTACCACGCATCGGCCAACGCGCCGGCATCGACGTCCAGCAACCGGCCGTGAGCGCCGCGCAGTGCGACGTGGCCGAGCGAGCGCGTCGCGTCGTACCGGATGACGGGATCGACGGTCACACCGGCGGTGGTCGGGTCGATTGCTGCCGCGACTGGCGTGCCGTCGTCGGTGACGCCGACCGCGACCAGCAGCCCAGCGCCCGGGGCGTCTGGTACGAACGCCACGTTGCCGTCGAGCAAGACCTCGTCGGCGTTGACCGAGGCGCGCGGCGCTGGAAGCCGTCTCATGCCGGCGGGGGGATCGACGGTCCAGGCGAGCTGGAGGTCGCTCGGCGGGCGCGCGGGCACGTACGCCGGGCGCAGCTCACCGGCGGCGATGGCCGGGAGCGATTCGTCGTCCGCCGCGTTCAGGATCGCGCTGGCGGGCAGCAGGCCGAGCAACGGCGCCGCCGCCAGCACGCGGCCGCACTCCTCGGCCACAAGCAGGGCGTCGAACGCCCCGAGCCCGGCGCCACCGTGATCTTCGCCTATCAGCACGCCGGGCCAGCCGGCCTCGACCACGGTCGGCCACAGATCGGGCAGGGCCGATCGGTCGGCCAGCGCCTCGCGTGCCGCCTCGACCGTCTTGAAACGCGAAAGCGCGCCTCGGGCTGCCTCGCGCAGCAATACCTGTTCGTCTGAGAGAGCGAAGTTCATCCGGTCACCGCCTCCTTCTCCTTGGCGCGCAGCTCGCTGAACGGCACTCCCTTGTCGAGCCGCGGCTCGGGCGGCAGACCGAGGACACGCTCCCCAATCGTGTTGCGGAGGATCTGCTCGGTACCGCCGGCCGACTTCAGCCCCGGTAGAAACGAGATCAAGTAGCTCCAGTCGCTATCCGGATCGAGCGCGTCAGGACCGACCACGTCCGCGCCGAGATCGGTGGCGGCGATCGCAGCATTCACCATCGTCACCTTGGCCAGCCCTGCCTCGGGGCCAGGGATCTGACCTCGGGAGAGCATCGTCAGTGCGCGGTAGCCGTTGAAACGCACGGCCAACAGCTCGCTGATCACGTGGCCGAGTTTCTCCCGCACGACCGGATCGCGCCGCGCAACCGGATCCGCGCCGATCGTCTCGGCGAGAACGGCCGGCGACCCGAAGCCATCCGAGCCAAAGCCGATCGTCAGCCGTTCGAACATCAGCACCGTGAGAGCCGTTCCCCATCCGTTGCCGACGCCGCCGACCACGGCCTCGACGTCGAGTACGACGTCGTCGAAGAACACCTCGTTGAACTCGGGCTCGCCAGAGATCTGTCGCAGGCCGCGGACGGTCACTCCCTCGGTGTCCATCGGGACGATGAACATCGTGAGCCCCTTGTGCTTCGGGACGTCGGGATCGGTTCGCGCCAGCAGCAACCCGAAGGACGCGAATTGGGCATTCGTCGTCCATACCTTCTGACCGTTCAGGGTCCACGTCCCGTCCTCTCCCTGGCGAGCCCTCGTCTGGACCGCGGCGAGGTCCGATCCGGCGGCCGGCTCGGAGAACATCTGACACCAGACCTCGTCGCCGTGGAGCATCGGGCCCAGGTAGCGAGCCTTCTGCTCGTCACTGCCGTGGGCGATGATGCACGGCCCGAGCATTCCGATCCCGATCACGTCGAGTATCCCCGGAACGTCGGCCCGAGAGATCTCCTGATTGACAGTCACCTGCTCAATCGGGCCGGCTCCGCGACCGCCGTACTCCTGCGGCCACGTCACACCGGCGAGCCCAGCCTCGGCGAGCTTTCGCTGCCAGGCGCGGCGGGCGGCGACGTAAGCCTCGTCGTCGTAAGACCGCGATCGCGGCGGTGCCTCCGCCTTGTTGGCCTCGAGCCACGCCCTAACCTCTTGGCGATAGGACGCTTGCTCCGGAGTGTCGTTTAGGTCCACGGGGCTCCTCAGTCCGCTGGCAAAGTGAATCGAGATTCACAGTCTAATTGAATGCTCCGCCCAGCGAACGCTGACGTTCATCTGAAAGCCGTCAGCTAACCGCCGCCGCCGATCGTCCCGCTGCTGCCGCCGGAACCGCTGCTGCCGCCGGAACCGCTGCTGCCGCCGGAACCGGTGCTGCCGCCCGAACTGCTGCTGCCGCTAGAGCCGCTTGGACTCCGACTCTGGCCGCCGCCGTCGCCGGCGGGAGTTTCCTTCCCGAGGCCCGAGGGGTCGCCAGCATGCTCGCTGCCGGAGGCCCCCGCGCCGGAACTGCCAAGTGCGCTACTGGACCCGCCTGATGGGCCAGTGGACCCGCCTCCGCCACCGGTGGTGAGCGGGCCGTACGAGGTCGAGGGACCGCTCGTGGTCCCTCGGGGTTCGGGGACCGCGCGCTGTGCTACCGGTGGAGCGCTGGCCACGAAGGCCGTGGGCGCGCGGTGCGTTGCCGCAGGAGGCGGCCGCCGGCGCGCCGGCCTGCGAGCGTAAGAAGGTTTGTGGACGGGTGACTGCCCGCGGACGCTGCTCGTGCGGCTATGGCGGGGCTGCTCGCGCGCGGTCGCCGAAGCGAGGAGCGCCGGCGCCACGGTGCTCAGCGCACGGCTGACGCCGCTCGCTTGCACCGGCCCGACGCGGACCGGGCTGTGATGGGTGAAGACAGCGGCCGCGATCGCCAAGCCCACGGCAACGCTCGAGAGCGAGACGACGAACGCCAGCCGTCTGCGTCTGGGAACCCGAGGATGAGGGGATGCAATCGTGCCTCCACGAGCAGCACCTCCGGCGACCATCGTGCCGGTTTCGACGTCAGCCGCCTCCTGGCTGGCGTGCTCTACGTCCGTGCCCACCACCGCGTCGGCGATGCCGGGCTGATCCGCGATATCGCCCTCATAGCCCTCGACCGCACCATAGCCTCGGTCGTCGGCGCGACGGTATGCGGCTTCAGCTGCGTCGACGTCTCCCTCCTCTTCGAGTAAGGCCCCGAGATTGAAAGCCCCCGTCGGGTCGCCGCGATCGTCAGCGCGCCTGTAAGCCTCCTTTGCGGCCGCGCGGTCGCCGTACTCTTCGAGCAGGACGCCAAGGTTGCTTGCGGCCGTGGCATGTCCCAGACCATCGGCCCGAGCGAAGGCCGCCAGCGCAGCCTCAAGGCGACCCTCGCTTACAAGCGCCACGCCGCGATCGAACGAAGCGTGTGCTTCGGCCGAGACGGTGTCGGCAGTCATCGACACCCGACCGGCACGCTAACGGGACTCTGTGAGACCGCTCGACTACGCGGCAACCTGACTCCTAACATTTTCCGGTCCGTCAATAACTACGGCAGAAGACGCGGCGATCTTGCAACGTAGTTGTGGCAGTGGGAGTACAAGGTCTGATCCAGAGGGTCAGGCGTTCTTGTGAACGAACTGCCCCTCGCTGTTACGGAAATTCCGTCGGGCGACGGTCCGTAATATGGTGCATCACGTTGGCGGCACTAGCAAGTGGCTGGGCGCTCGTGGGGACGGCCCAGGCAGCCGGTACCAGCCAGATGTCGCTCGTTGCCACTCCGGGCACGCTGGTAACCAATCAACAAGCGACGCTCTTCGCGGTGGTCACAGGCTCCTCGGGCTCTCCCGCAGGGACGATCACTTTCAAGAGCGGGTCGAAGCTCATCGCGGGTTGCGCCGGACAGCCGATCACGCCATCGTCTCCGACAGCGATCTGTCAGACATCGTTTGCTGCGTCTACCTCGCCCGAACGGCTGACCGCAGTGTTCGCCCCAGGGCCGACGTCAACGGCCCCGGGAGCGGTGGCCTCGACGACGCTGACCGTACAACGGGATCTGTCCACGGTGTCGCTCGGCGTGGCCGGCTCGGTCGAAATCGGTCAAATCGCGATCTACTCAGCGACGGTTGCACCGCCAGCAATCCGACCCGGCCCGGTCGAGCCATGGGGCGTGGTCGACTTCTTTGATAACGGCCAGCCAATCCCGTCATGCCAGAGTCAGGTCCTGTACGGGGGAGTGGCGTGGTGCGCGCTCGCCTATACGGCGGTCGGAAACGACGTGATCTCCGCGCGCTACAGCGGCGACGCGGACTTCGCTGATTCCACCTCCGCGCCACAGACCATCAGCGTCATTCCGGTTCCGGTCCCGCTTCCGGTTCCGGTTCCGGTGTCAGGCATCGTGACGTCGACGATGCAGTGGCTGTTCTCCTTCACTCGTCATTACACAAGGGTCCGCGCGCTCAGCATCGAGGGCGCTTCGCCCCCCGCGTCCGTACTCGTGACCTGTCGCGGCGGAGGCTGTCAGTTCGCCAAGCGAACCCTCGGAGTCTCAGAGACGAAGCGCTGCGGCGACAACGGACGGCCAAGGTGTAACAGCAGCGGAACCGTCAGCCTGGCCCAGGCATTCAAGAAGCCCTTGCACGTCGGCACGACGATCACGGTCCTGATCAGCCGCCCAGGCTGGATCGGCAAGTACTACAGGTTCGTGATCAGACCCGGCCGTGCCCCACGCATCCAGATCAACTGCCTCGCGCCGGGGGGAACTCGGCCGGGAGTAGGTTGCTCCACGTAGCCAGCCGGCCGGACCCGGCGCTTACGTGAGCCGTTGGGCCGCCCCCACAATCGGGGACGGCCCGTGCGAATCAGTGCAGCCGGCTACTCGCCGGAGGAGTCGCCGTCGTCAGACGGGACGTCGAGATCGGCGAGCTCCTCGACGAACCCGAGCGAGGAGGCACCACCGGTGCCGATCTCCTCGAGATCGCTGAGGTCAGGCTCCATTCCGCCGAAGCCCGTCAGCGACTCGCCGTCGGTGAGCCCGAGCTCGGCAGCGAGATCGTCGTGGTCGAGCAGGCCGACGTCGTCCATCCCCCGCGGGAGAGGCTCGGACGGCTCGATCTCGATCCGCCGGTAGCGCTTGAGACCGGTCGCCGCCGGAATCAGCTTGCCGATGATGACGTTCTCCTTGAGCCCGTTCAGCCGGTCGATCTTGCCCTCGAGCGCCGCGTCGGTGAGCACCTTCGTGGTCTCCTGGAAGGAGGCCGCGGACAGGAACGAGTCGGTGTTCAGCGACGCCTTCGTGATCCCGAGAATGATCTCCTCGGCCTGGGCCGCCTCGCCGCCGGCGTCGAGCACCCCGCGGTTGATCCGCGCGTACTCGTGACGGTCCACGAACTGGCCGGGAAGGAGGTCGGTGTCGCCCTTCTGATCGACCCGCACCTTCTTCATCATCTGGCGCACGATCAGCTCGATGTGCTTGTCGTTGATGTCGACGCCCTGGGACTTGTAGACCTCCTGGACCTCGCGGACGAGGTACAGCTCGGTCTCGGTCCGGCCCCTGATCGCCAGCAGCTCGTGCGGGTAGAGCGATCCCTCGTTGAGCTGCGTGCCCGGCTCGATCTTCTGACCGTTGTCGACGAACAGCCGGGTGCGGCGCGGGAACGTGTGGCGATGCTCCTCGCCACCGTCGTCCGTGATCACCACAGTGATCGCCTTATCGGACTCCTCGATCGAAACCTTGCCGCCGATCTCGGCGATCTTGGCCAGACCCTTGGGCTTCCGGGCCTCGAAGAGCTCCACGACACGCGGTAGACCGTGCGTGATGTCCGCGCCGGCGACGCCGCCGGTATGGAACGTACGCATTGTCAGCTGAGTACCGGGCTCGCCGATCGACTGCGCGGCGATGATGCCGACCGCGTCGCCGATCTGAGCCAGCTTGCCGGTGGCGAGCGAGCGCCCGTAGCACGCCTGGCACACGCCGGTCGGGGCCACGCACTTCAGCACCGAGCGGACCGGAACGTAGATCACGGTGCCCTTTTCGGTGTCATCGCTCCAGGCCTCGACGAGGTCGGCCAGCTCCGCACGATCGATCTCGTTGCCCTGCTCGACGATGACCCGACCGCGCTTGGTCGTGATGTCCTGGGCGGCGATCCGGCCGATCAGGTTGTCGTTGGGCTCGTTGGTCGGCCGCAGCCTGCGGCTCTCCGGATCGACCTCGAGCTTCGAGACCGGCATCTCGATGTACTCCTCGGTGCCGCAATCCTCCTGGCGGATGATCACGTCCTGCGCCACGTCGACGAGCCGGCGGGTCAGATAGCCGGAGTCGGCGGTGCGTAGGGCCGTGTCCGCGAGGCCCTTGCGGGCGCCGTGGGTCGAGATGAAGTACTCGAGCACGGTCAGGCCCTCCTGGAAGGACGCCTTGATCGGCCGCTCGATGATCTCGCCCTTCGGGTTCGCCATCAGGCCGCGCATGCCAGCCAGCTGGCGGATCTGCGAGAAGGACCCACGGGCGCCGGAGTTGGCCATCATGAAGATGGGGTTGAGTTCATCCAGATGGTTGTTAAGCGCCTCGCCGACCTCATTGGTCGCTCGATCCCACAGCTTTGTGACCGCCTCGTGGCGCTCCTCGCCGGTGATCTCGCCAGAGTCATACTGCGACTCGATCAGCGCCAGCTCGTCGTCGTACCGCGCCAGGATCTCGGGCTTCGTCGGCGGCGTCTGAACGTCGTTCTTGGAGATCGTGACCCCGGCCTGCGTGGCGTAGTGGAATCCGATGTCCTTGAACGCATCGAGCACCTGCGAGATCGTCGGCGCCCCGTACGCCTGCACGAGGTTGTCGACGAGCTTGGTCGTGTCCTTCTTCTTCATCGACCGGTTGATGAACTCGTAGGTGTCGGGGTCGAACTGGTCGCCCAACGCCTCCACGAGCGCGCGCTCGATCTTGTCGTTGTAGATGATCCGCCCGACCGTGGTCAGCACGTGGCCGCCCTCGCGTCCGAGCGGGCGGTACTCGGCCAGGTCGTGCAGCTTGACCACGCCGTGCTCGTAGGACCACTCCGCCTCCTGGGCGGTGCGGAACACGTGCGGGCGCGGGTCGTGGGTGGCGGGATCGATCTTCGCCAGCTCAGAGGCGTCCGGACCATAGGTCAGGTAGTAGGCGCCGAGCACCATGTCCTGGGTCGGCGTCGCCAGTGGCGCACCGTGCGCCGGCGAGAGGATGTTGTTCGCGGACAGCATCAGGATCCGTGCCTCAGCCTGTGCCTCGGCCGACAGCGGCAGGTGGACCGCCATCTGGTCGCCGTCGAAGTCGGCGTTGAACGCGTGACAGACGAGCGGGTGGACCTGGATCGCCTTGCCCTCGACCAGCACCGGCTCGAACGCCTGGATGCCCAGGCGGTGGAGCGTCGGCGCTCGGTTGAGGAGCACCGGATGCTCGTGGATGACCTCCTCGAGCACGTCCCACACCTCCGGGATCATCGAGTCGACCATCTTCTTGGCCGCCTTGATGTTCTGGGCGGACTTGCGCTCGACCAGCCGGGCCATGATGAACGGCTTGAACAGCTCGAGCGCCATCAGCTTCGGCAGCCCGCACTGGTGCAGGCGGAGCGACGGCCCCGCGACGATCACCGAACGGCCCGAGTAGTCCACGCGCTTGCCGAGCAGGTTCTGGCGGAACCGGCCCTGCTTGCCCTTGAGCATGTCGGACAGCGACTTCAGCGGCCGGTTGCCCGGGCCGGTGACCGGCCGTCCACGGCGGCCGTTGTCGAACAGAGCGTCGACGGCCTCCTGGAGCATGCGCTTCTCGTTGTTGACGATGATCTCGGGGGCACCGAGGTCCAGCAGCCGCTTCAGGCGGTTGTTGCGGTTGATGACACGGCGGTACAGGTCGTTCAGGTCCGAGGTGGCGAAGCGGCCGCCGTCGAGCTGGACCATCGGCCGCAGCTCCGGCGGGATCACGGGGACGGCCTCCAGGATCATCATCTCGGGCTTGTTGCCCGAGCTGATGAACGCGGAGACGACCTTGAGCCGCTTGACCGCCCGAGCCTGCTTCTGGCCCTTGGCGGTCTTGACCTGCTCCTGCAGGTCGTCGGACTCCGCATCGAGGTCAACCTGCTGGAGCAGGTCGCGCACGGCCTCGGCGCCCATCCCGCCGCGGAAGTACTCGCCGAACCCGTACGGGGAGCCGAACCGATCCTTGAGCTCGCGGAACGTGGTCTCGTCGTTGATCACGTCCTTCGGCTTCATCGTCTTGAACAGCTCCCACACCTGGCGCATCCGCTCAGCGGCGTCCTCGATGTAGGCCTCGGTGTCGTCGATGTCGGCCTGGAAGCTCTTGCGGAGCTCCTTGAGCATCTTCTCGCGCTCTTCGTCGGAGAGCTTGGCGATGTTGACCTCGAGCGTGTCCGCCCACAGGTGGTCCTCGTCCGAGAAATCGCGGCCGGCCTTGCCGTTCTCGAGGTACTGCTCGCGCCGCGCCAGCGACTCCTTGAGCTCGAGGATCCGCTCCTCCTTCTCGGCGGCGTACGCGTCGAGGACCTTGTTGACCTCGCCCTCGAGCGAGTCCAGGTCGCGGGCGCGGGCCTCATCGTCGACCCACGTCACGATCGAAGCCGCGAAGTACAGGACCTTCTCGAGCTCCTTCGGAGCCATGTCGAGCAGGTAGCCAATCCGGCTCGGCACACCCTTGAAGAACCAGATGTGCGAGACCGGCGCAGCCAGGTCGATGTGGCCCATCCGCTCACGGCGAACCTTCGAGCGCGTGACCTCGACGCCGCAACGCTCGCAGACGATGCCCTTGTAGCGGACGCGCTTGTACTTACCGCAGTAGCACTCCCAGTCCTTGGTCGGACCGAAGATGCGCTCGCAGAACAGCCCGTCCTTCTCAGGCTTGAGCGTCCGGTAGTTGATTGTCTCTGGCTTGGTCACCTCGCCCGAGCTCCAAGAACGGATCTGCTTGGACGAGGCGAGACCGATTTCGATTGCGTCGAAATTATTGATATCGATCAAAGTGACTTCTTTCGGAAAAAGTGGGGGTGGTGGTACTGCTTGTTGCTCTCAAATAAGTGGGGGTGCGAGCCGTGCCGCGGCTCGGCGGAGCGCACTAGCGCTCCGCCTCTTCCGTAACGCCTTCGGCCTCTCCGGCATCGATGTCGGCGTCGAGCATCGGATCGACATTCGGAGCGAACTCCTCTTCTTCTAGGTCCTCGCCGGGCTCCAGATCCGCGTCCTCCGTCTCGGCCTCCTCCTCGGATGCCTCGACGGTTTCGCCTTCGTTCTCGACCGCCTCATCGGCCGCGCCATCGGTGGCCCGGACGCCGCTCAGA
The DNA here is from genome assembly GCA_963812225.1 of uncultured Solirubrobacterales bacterium. Classification (GTDB taxonomy): domain Bacteria; phylum Actinomycetota; class Thermoleophilia; order Solirubrobacterales; family Solirubrobacteraceae; genus Palsa-465. The sequence continues at coordinate 93,290 of CAWEUN010000020.1, read as the reverse complement.
TCGATTCCGAGCTCCTCGGCCGCACGAAGCAGGTCGTCGTCCTCCTCGCGCATCTCGGCGCGTTCGCCCTCCTCGGAGACGACGTTGACGTCGAGCGCCAGCGACTGCATCTCCTTGAGCAGGACCTTGAACGACTCCGGGATCGAGGGCTCGGCGATGTTCTCGCCCTTGACGATCGCCTCGTAGGCCTTGACGCGTCCAACCGTGTCGTCGGACTTGATCGTGAGCATCTCCTGGAGGGTGTACGCGGCACCGTAGGCCTCGAGCGCCCACACCTCCATCTCGCCGAATCGCTGACCGCCGAACTGCGCCTTGCCGCCCAGCGGCTGCTGGGTGACGAGCGAGTACGGGCCGGTCGAGCGGGCGTGGATCTTGTCGTCGACGAGGTGCAGGAGCTTCAGGATGTACATGTAGCCGACGGTTACCTGCTCCTCGAACGGCTCGCCGGTGCGGCCGTTGAACAGCCTCGCCTTGCCCGATGCCTGCTCGCCCTCGCGCCGGCCCTTGTCGACATCCATCTTGATCGAGCCCTTGTGCTCGTCGCTCCAGCGCACCAGCGCGGTATCGACGTCGGCGACGGTGGCTCCGTCGAACACCGGCGTGGCGACGTACACCTTGTTGTTGCCGCCGTTCCGGCCGTCCGCGCCGCCGTTACCGGCGAGCTTGCTCGCTTCTGTTCCGTCGTCGTACCAGCCGTTGGCCGCGACCCACCCGAGGTGCGTCTCGAGGATCTGGCCGAGGTTCATCCGGCTCGGCACGCCGAGTGGGTTGAGGATCACGTCGACCGGGGTGCCGTCCTCCATGAACGGCATGTCCTGGACGTCGACGATCTTCGAGATCACGCCCTTGTTGCCGTGACGGCCGGCGAGCTTGTCACCCTCGGCGATCTTGCGCTTCTTGGCCACGAACACGCGGACCAGGTCGTTGACACCAGGCGGTAGGTCGTCGCCCTCGTCACGGCTGAAGGTCTTGACGTCGATCACGACGCCCCCTTCGCCGTGGGGCACCTTGAGCGAGGTATCGCGGACCTCGCGCGCCTTCTCCTTGAAGATCGCGCGGATCAGCTTCTCCTCAGCCGTGAGCTCCGTCTCACCCTTGGGCGTGACCTTGCCGACCAGGAGGTCTCCTGAGGCGACCTCGGCCCCGATCCGGACGATGCCGCGGTCGTCGAGGTTGCGCAGCGACTCCTCGGAGCGGTTCGGGATGTCGCGGGTGATCTCCTCGTCGCCGAGCTTGGTCGTGCGGGCGTCGATCTCGTATTCCTCGATGTGGATCGAGGTCAGCTCGTCGTCCTGGACGAGCCGCTTGGACAGGATGATCGCGTCCTCGAAGTTGTAGCCCTCCCAGGACATGAATGCCACGAGTAGGTTCTTCCCCAGCGCCATCTCCCCGGCATCGGTCGCGGACCCGTCCGCGAGCACGTCGCCGGACTTGACGCCCACGCCAACGTCGACGATCGGCTTCTGGTGGATAAGCGTTCCCTGGTTGGAGCGCATGAACTTCTGGAGCTCGTATTCGTCCTGGCTGCCGTCCTTGCGGTCGACGACGATCTGCTCGGCGTCGACGTAGGAGACCGTGCCTGTCTCCTCCGCAATCACGATGTCGCCCGTGTCGACCGCGGCGCGGCGCTCCATCCCAGTCCCGATCAGCGGCGCGTCGGTGACGAGCAGCGGCACCGCCTGAGCCTGCATGTTCGAGCCCATCAGCGCGCGGTTCGCGTCGTCGTGCTCGAGGAACGGGATCATCGCAGTCGTGACCGACCAGATCTGCTCCGGCGAGACGTCGATCAGATCGACCTCCTTCGGCGCGACCGTGACGTACTGACCCGCCTGGGTCCGGCACAGGACCTCCGAGCCGGTGATCTTGCCGTTCGCGTCGACCGGCGTGTTCGCCTGGGCGATCTTGCGCTCCTCCTCCTGGGTCGCGTCGATCCGCACGACCTCGTCGGTCACCTTGCCGTCCTTGACGACGCGGTACGGCGTGGTGACGAAGCCGTGCTCGGAGATCTCCGCATAGGAGGACAGCGAGCCGATGAGGCCGATGTTCGGGCCCTCTGGGGTCTCGATCGGGCACATCCGGCCGTAGTGGGTCGGGTGCACGTCGCGGACCTCGATCGGAGCGCGCTCGCGGGTCAGACCACCGGCGCCGAGCGCGGACAGGCGGCGCCTGTGCCTCAGCCCGGCGAGCGAGTTCGTCTGGTCCATGAACTGCGAGAGCTGGCTCGAGCCGAAGAACTCCTTCAGCGCCGCCACGACCGGCCGGATGTTGACGATCGTCTGTGGGGTGATCGTGTCCGCATCCTCGGTGGTCAGTCGCTCGCGGACGACGCGCTCCATCCGGTAGAGGCCGATCCGGAACGCCTCCTGGATCAGCTCTCCCACCGTGCGCAGCCGGCGGTTGCCGAAGTGCTCGTATTCGTCGAGGTGGTCCTGGATCGGCTCGCGCGAGAAGGACAGCGCCTCGGCGGCGAAGTCCTTGATCTCATCGCCCGGATCCTCGGGCATCCCGAGGAGCTTGGGCAGTGACACGAGCTCCTTGACGAGCGCGATGATGTCGTCGTGGGTCAGGGTCCGGGTGTCGAGATCGACATCCAGCCCCAGCCGTGAGTTCAGCTTGTAGCGGCCGACGCGCGTCAGGTCATAGCGCTTGGGATCGAAGAACAGCTGGTGCAGAAGGGCCTTGGCGGCATCGATCGAGGGCGGCTCGCCCGGGCGCTGCTTCTTGAACAGCTCGATCAGCGCTCCGTCCTCGGTGCGGGTCATCTCAGCATCGGCGTCGAGCGTCAGCCGGATGTACAGCGAGTTGTCGAAGAGATTCAGGATCTCCTCGTCCGAGGCATAGCCCATCGCGCGCAGTAGCACGGTGACGGGCAGCTTGCGCTTACGGTCGATGCGGACGTAGACGCGGCCCTTCTTGTCGATCTCGAGCTCGAGCCACGAGCCACGAGCGGGCATCAGGTTCGCGATGAAGACCTGCTTCTCGCGGTCCTTTGGCTCCATCACGTAGGCGCCGGGGGAGCGCACCAGCTGCGTGACGACCACGCGCTCGGTGCCGTTGATGATGAACGTGCCACGGTCGGTCATCCATGGGAAATCGCCCATGAACACCGACTGCTCGCGGATCTCGCCGGTTTCCCGGTTGATGAACGCGACGGTCACGGTCAGCGGCCGGGCGTACGTCAGATCCTTCTCGCGGCACTGCTCGAGGCTCGCGATCGGCTCGTCGAAGGTGAAATCGCCGAACTGGACGGCGAGGTTTCCGGTGTAGTCCTCGATCGGAGAGATGTCGTCGATCGTCTCGCGCAGCCCGCCGCCATTCGGGTCGGTCAGCCACGCAAAGGACTTGCGTTGAATATCAATTAGGTTGGGGACTTCAAGGACCTTGTTCAGACGCGCGAAGCTCCGGCGCGTCCGGGGGGCGTGAGCGGTTGCCAAGACGGCGACTCCTCGGGCGGTCGAGAGGGAGGAAGAGACTCGCTCGTGGGACCCCTCGACTCTCACACACGGTCAAGCCAGGTCCCAAATGCGACGTGGCCCAACAGCAGATGAGGTCGAATCAGCTCCCAAGAGCGCGACCATCAAAGATAGCACACGGCAGCACCGCCCTGTGCAGGGGCCTTCAGCTCTCACGGACCCCGCCCTCGGACACCGCGTATGTGTGGTGCGGCGCCGGCTGGTTTGGGCGGCTGCGACTATTGGCTGACGGGGGGAGTGTAGGGGAAAAAGGGGCGTTCGGGCAAGTACGGCCTAACAGGCGACGCCGAGCGTGCGCGCCGGTCAGAGGGTGTTGAAGCAGCCGTAGATCGTGAACAGCGGGTTAACGACGCTGTGCCCGTGGGGTACGCGCATCATCTGCTGACCAACGAATGAGGGGGGCGCGTCGGCCTTGTAGCAGCCGTTCGACTTGACGCTCACGTCGTAGGCGACGGGGGTGACCTGGAATGGCAAGGCGCCGCCCTGCTGCGGAACGAGGACGTTCATCGTGCACACCCAGTCGTCGCCGGGTCCCGTTTTCCCCCCGAGCGCCGGTTGCAGCTCGAGAGGATCTGAAGCTTGTACCCGCGCGGGACGGTGCGCCCGAGCTCACGCTGCTGGAGCAACGTCAGGTTGTTGAACACCGGCGTGATGTCCGCCTTCAGCCGTGCCGGCGTCACGGCGGCCGGGCCCCAGCTCGCCGCCACCGCGAGGAACGCGATCACGGCCACAGACACGATGACGACCCGCACCGGCATCACCCACCCGGCCCTCCGCGCGACCGGCGTGCCGGCGAAGTCGCGCCGGCGGAGGATCAGCCACGCGGCGGTCAGGCAGCCCGCGGTCCAGAGCACGCTGACGACCATCGACACGATCAACGGCCCGTAGAACGGATGCGCGGTGAAGAGGCCGTTCCAGCTGTTGAAGGCCGTCCCGACGAGCAGGAGATGAACCCAGGTCCCGGTTCCGACGAGCGCCACCAACTGCATTGCCAGCGCGACCAGGCTCGGTCCGAGTACGCCGATGATCCCGTTGCGCCAGGCGACCGAGAACAGCACCGCAATGCTCGTGAAGGCCAACATCGGCAGCGCGCAGATGAGCCAGGCGAGGATCACCAGCCACAGCGACTTACCCGTCGAGAGCAGCGTCCCGCCGAGGCCGACAAGAGGCTGATCGCCGACGAACACCACCCCGGCGAGCACACTCGACACCGCAGTGATCACGAGCATCGCCAGCGAGAAGGTGGCCCCGGCCAGCACCTTGCCCGCGAACACGTCCACCCGGCTGCAAGACCGTGTCAGCACCATCTTCCAGGTCCCGTACCGGTCCTCGGAAGAGAAGAGGTCTCCCGCGAGGACGCCCGCGATCACCGGAAAGCCCCATTGCGCCGCGAAGCCCAGGACCACGAGCGACACCGCGAAGCCGGACGAGTGCGCCCATACGCCGAACAGCGTGTCCGCCGGCGATGCGCTCTGCGCCTGGAGGATCGCGGCGAACGCGAACGGGCCCAGCACGCACAGCAGCGCGAGCACGCGAGTAGCGAGCTGGTTCGCGAGCTTCCGGCGCTCGGCCCGGTAGACACGCCAGACGCCTCGCTTCTCGCCCGTGAGGGCGAGCTCGCCGGTGGCGGCGATCGCGCTCACCGCGTCGCGACCACGCTCTGGCTGACGTCCGGGTCGGTTTCGCGCTCGCCCGCCCGCTCGCCGGTGAGCGCGAAGAACATCGACTCCAGCGGGCTGATGACGAGCTCGAGACGGCGGACGGCCACGTCCGCGTGGCCGAGGGCGAGCATGTATGCGTCCAGGCCCTGGTCATCGATCGTCAGCGACAGGCCGCCGTTCGGAGCGGGCATCGCCACCGCACCCGGGTGGGTGGCCGCGATCCTGAGCGCCCGGTGGTCGTCGCTCGTGATCAGCAGATAGGCGGATCCCGGCGCCTGTTCGCGGAGTTGTGCGGCAGTGCCGTGCCAGACCACCTCCCCCTTGCGCAGGACCGTGAAGCCGTCGCAGACATCCTCGATCTCTCCGATCTGGTGACTGCTCAGCAGCACGCCGACACCTTCGGAGCAGAGCTCGCGTACGAGCGCCCGGATCTCGCGCGCGCCAGCCGGGTCGAGTCCGCTCGTCGGCTCGTCGAGCAGCAACAGCTTTGGCGAGCGCAGCAGCGCCGAAGCGATCCCAAGGCGCTGGCGCATCCCGGTCGAGTAACCGCTCACGCGATCACCGGCACGCTCGGCGAGTCCCACCTGCTCGAGCAGCGGCTCGACCAGATCGGCCGCAGATCTTCCGTCGAGCTCGGCGAGCAGCTCGAGGTTCGCCCGGCCCGACAGGTAGGGGTAGAAGCTCGGGTCCTCGACGAACCCTGCGACGCCATCGAGCGGTAGCGGCCCGGGTCCCGCCACGCGCCTGCCGAACAGCTCGATCGTCCCCGCGTCGGGCATGATCAGCCCGAACAGCAGCCGCAGCAGGGTCGTCTTGCCGGCCCCGTTGGGGCCCAGCAGGCCATGGACGTCGCCTTCCCCAACCAGCAGGTCCACCTCATCCAGCGCGACCGTGGTCTCGAAGCGCTTGACCAGGCCGCGTGCGTCTACCGCCGCCACAGATTTTGACTATACGAAAGGGAGGCCCGCCGGCGAGGCGGTCTCGCCACCCCGCCGACTGGCCTCGACTACTTAAGCTCGACTGACGCGCCGGCCTCTTCGAGGTCGGCCTTGAGCTTCTCGGCCTCGGCCTTGTCGATGCCCTCCCTGACCGGCTTCGGCGCCTCGTCGACGAGCGCCTTGGCCTCCTTGAGGCCAAGTCCGGTCGCGGCACGTACGACCTTGATCACCTGGATCTTCTTGTCGCCGGCCCCGGTCAGCAGCACGTCGAACGCGGTCTGCTCCTCGGCCGCCTCGCCGCCACCGTCGCCCGCGGCGGCGCCACCGGCGGGCGCGGCGGCCGCAACGGCCGTCGCGGAGACCCCGAAGGTCTCCTCGAGCGCCTTGATCCGCTCGGATAGCTCGAGGACCGAGATGCTCTTCAGTTCGTCGATCCACTCTTGGGTAGTGGCCATGTTTCCTCCTTATGCGTCGGACGGTTCCGCGTCCGACGCGGCTTCCGCTTCAGTTTGGTCAGATTGTTCGGCCGCGGCTTCAGGCTCGGGGGTCTCGGCTTCGGCCTCCGGCTCGGGCTCCGGCACCGCCTCGGGCTCAGGCTCCGGCGCGGCCTCGGCCTCCGGCGCCGCCTCGGCCGCCGCCTCCGGCTCGGGCTCGGCCGCGGCCTCCGCCGGCGGTTCGGGCTCGGCCGCCGGCTCTGGGGCCGGCGCCTCGCCGCTGACGAGACCCTGGTCGGCAATCGCCTTCAGCTGGATCGCGAGCCCGGAGATCAGCGCGCTCAGGCCACGCACGAGACCGGTGAGTGGCGCCGCGATCGTCCCGACGAGCTGCGCGTGCAACACCTCCCGGGAGGGCAACCGTGCGATCGAGCGGACGTCGTCGGCCGTCAGAGCCGCTCCGTCCATGATGCCGCCCTTGAACTCGAGGATGTTGAGCGCCCTCGCGGTGTCGTTGAGCGCCTTCGCGGCTAGGGCGGCGTCGCCCTGTACGAGTGCGAGTGCGGTCGGCCCCTCGAGCATCGACTTCAACGCTTCGGCGCCGGCCTTGTCCGCGGCGCGCTCCGAGAGCGAGTTCTTGACGATCCGGAACTTCGCGTCGGCCTCGCGAAGCTTCGCGCGGAGCTCCGCCGCCTGGGATACCGACAGGCCCCGGTAGTCCACGGCGAAGATCGCGCTGGCGCCCTGAATCTCGCCCGCGATCTCCTCTACGACTGCTGCTTTCTGTTCTCTATCCATGGTCCTCTCACAAACAACGCCCGCTCATGGCGGGCGTCGCAGCGGGTGCCGTCTACCGGCTCGCTCGAGACTCCGCCTGCTCCGGACTTGCGCGCTTACGCTGCCGGAGGTCTTGGGCTTGGCTCTCTTGAAGTTCTCTGACCAGTCTACGCGGCTACCGGCTCCTCGACGATGTCACGGGTACGACTGGGGTCGACCTTGACGCCCGGTCCCATCGTAGTCGCGAACGTGACCGAGCGGATGTAGCGGCCCTTGGCGGCCGACGGCTTCGCCCGAATCAGCTCGTCAATCACCGCGGCGTAGTTCTGCAACAACTTGAGCTCGTCGAAGTCGCGCTTACCGATCACCAGGTGGACGATCGCGTTGCGGTCCGTCCGGTACTCGACCTTCCCGGCCTTGGACTCCTCGACGGCCTTGGCGACATCCATCGTCACGGTGCCGACCTTGGGGTTGGGCATCTTCCCGGCGGGGCCGAGAATTCGTCCGAGCCGACCGACGACCGGCATCAGGTCAGGCGTCGCGATCGCCACGTCGAAGTCGTCGAATCCACCCTGGATTCGTTCCGCCAGATCCTCCGCTCCGACGACGTCTGCGCCCGCCTCCTCGGCCTCGCGAGCCTTGTCGCCCTGGGCGAAGACGGCGATCTTGACGTCCTTCCCGAGTCCGTTCGGAAGCGCGATCGTCCCGCGCAGCTGCTCATCCGCGTGGCGGACGTTGAGACCTGTCCGCACGTGAACCTCTACCGACTCGTTGAACTTCACGCGCCCGAGCTGCTTGATCAGCCCGATCGCCTCGGCCGGCGAGTACTCGCGCTCGCGGTCGAAGCGCTGCCTGGCGTCCTCGTATGTCTTGCCGTGCTTGGACATCACACCACCTCCACGCCCATCGAGCGGGCCGTGCCCGCGATGATCTTCGCAGCGGCATCCACGTCGTTTGCGTTCAGGTCCTTCATCTTCTTCTCCGCGATCTGCCGCAGCTGATCCTGTGTGATCTTTCCGACCTTGTCTCGATGAGGCTCGGCCGAGCCCTTTTCGAGTGAGATCGCCTGCTTGATCAACACCGCGGCGGGCGGGCTCTTGGTGATGAACGTGAACGAGCGATCCTCGTAAACGGTGATCACAACCGGAATCACTGTGCCGGCGTCGCTCTGCGTCTGGGCGTTGAACGCCTTGACGAACTCCATGATGTTCACGCCGTGCTGGCCGAGCGCGGGGCCGACCGGCGGCGCCGGGCTGGCTTGCCCGCCAACCGCTTGAAGCTTGATCTGGGTGAGCACCTTCTTGGCCATCTAAACCTTCTTCACTTGATCGAATCCAACCTCGACCGGCGTCTCGCGGCCGAAGATCGAGACGAGCACCTTCAGCCGTTGCGCGTCCTCGTTCACCTCTGAGATCTCGCCCGAGAAGTCGGACAGCGGCCCGGAGATCACCTTGATCTGTTCGCCGATCGAGAACTGGGCGCGGCTGCGCGGACGCTCAGCGGTCTCCTGATGCAGCAGACGATCGACCTCGGCCTGGGTGAGCGGCACCGGCTCGTTCGAGGCACCGACGAAACCGGTGACCCCCGGGGTGCCTTTCACCAGCGTCCAGGAATCCTCGTTGAGGTCCATGTTCACGAGCACGTAGCCGGGCATCGTCCGCTTCTCGACGGTCACCTTCTGGTTGTCCTTCAGCTCGGAGACGGACTCAGTCGGCACGACGATCTGACGGATCGCACGCTGCTGACCGAGCGACACGACTCGGTGCTCGAGGTTGTGCTTGACCTTGTTCTCGTGGCCGGAATATGTATTTACGACGTACCAGCGAAACATAATTAGATCCTTCGCGGGCCTTCCAGACCCGCGTATTGACGATATCGCTCGGCCTCCTGCCTCGCCTGACTGGTGGGCTGTTTGCGCCCTATTCCTACTTGAGGACGAAGTTCACGAGCTTTGAGGCGACCTCGTCGGCCAGGCCCAGATAGATACCGGCGACGATCACAAACCCGATCACGACCGCGGTGGCCTGGACGACCTGCCGACGATCCGGCCACTGTACTCGCTGAAGCTCTCGCCAACTTCCCTGGAGGAAGTGGATGAGCCGCGCGCCGAGGCGCGGCTTGCGCCCGACTGGGTGCCGCGCAGCGGCCTCGCCACCGCCGTCGGAGGGACGCTCGAGCGCTCGCGGTCCTCGACCACCGCCACCTCCGTCGAAACCGACCTCGTCGACCTCGTCCTCCTGGGCCTCGAACTCGTCCTCATCGGCCTCGAAGTCGTCGTCATCGGCTTCGAACTCCTCTTGCCCGTCATCGTCGGGCTCGGGCGCGCCGTGGGGCTCGGTGACCAGCTCCGGGCGACCAAGCGCCAGCTGCGCCTCCGCGAGCTCCACGTCCGGTGCCGCGTGGGTGGTCGGCGCCGGCGGATCGTCCCGCTCGGCTGGAGCGGGCGTGCCCACCGGCTGACGCCGGCGTGCCTGCCGCTCTTTGGCGCGTTTACGGTTACGAGCCACGATCGCCCCTCGTCAACTAGCGCGTTTCGCGGTGCGCGGTGTGGCACCTGCACCACTTGCAGTACTTACGCAGCTGAAGTCGCTCGGGGTTGTTCCGCTTGCTCTTGTTCGTCTGGTAGTTCCGGCGCTTGCACTCTTCGCACGCGAGAGTGGCGGCGATCCGGACGTCTCCACGGGCCATCTACGCGCTTCCCGTCTCGGATTGATCAACTGTGGCCCCGAACGCAGGCGCGAAAACAAACGCCGCCCGGCGCCACCGCTGAGTGTAGCGTTATTCGGCCAGCTCGACGGGAGCGAGCTCGAGGTCCACGAACCGATCGCCGCGCAGCACGCGGGCCGCGAGCGACCGACCGATCGCCTCGTGGTTCATCAGTCGCTGGACGTCGTCGACCTGCTCGATCGGTTGCCCACCGAGCTCGACGATCAAATCCTCGGCCCGTAGCCCGGCGCGCTCGGCGGGACTCCCCGATGCCACTTCGACGACCTCCACCCCGGATCGCCGCCCCAGTTTCACGCGCGCGTGCGGTGGGAGTGGGCGAGGCCCGCCGGCGATCCCGACGTAGGCGCGCCGGACGCGACCGTCCCGCATCAGCGCGCCGATGATCTGCCGCGTCGCGGTGTTGATCGGCACCGCCAGCCCGAGCCCAACGCCGGCGACGGCGGTGTTTATCCCCACCACTGACGCGGAGCTGTCGACCAGCGCGCCACCCGAGTTACCGGGATTGAGCGCCGCGTCGGTCTGGATCACGTTGTCGATGTAGCGGACGGTCCGGCCGGCGCGCGCGGGGAGCGACCGGCCGAGCGCAGACACGACGCCCGCGGTCACCGACCCGGCGAAGCCGTTCGGGTTGCCGATCGCCACGACCAGTTGGCCGACCCGCAGGCGCTCCGCCTCGCCCAACGTGGCCGGCACGAGCTGATCGCCATCGACACGCAGGACCGCGAGGTCGGACAGGCGATCGATCCCGACGACGCTGAAGCTCAGCTCACGCCCATCGACGAAGGCGGCGCGACCGGTGCGGCCGGGCCCGGAGACGACGTGCGCCGAGGTCAGTAGAAAACCGTCGGGAGTAAGCGCCACGGCGCTGCCGGCGCCGGCGGGAACCTGCCCGACACGGCTGCGGCGCATCACCCGCAGGTTCGCCACGGACGGGGCCAGTCGCTCGGCGACGCCGACGACGATGCGCGAGTAGGCGTCGAGCGCTTCCGCCTCCGCCTTCTCGATCTCTGGATTGTCGATCACGGTGCTCATTGCGGTACTAGAACGTGACCGTAACCGTACGCTCGTCGGTTCCGCGGACGATCGACAGCTCGAGCTGCCCCTCCGGACGCGCCCCGTCGAGCGCCTCGTAGAGCACGTCGACCCGCTCGAGCGGGCGCCCGCTGGCCGCGACGATCAGATCGCCACGCTCGAGGCCCGCACGCTCGGCGGCGCTCCCCTCCTCGACGGCCCGCACCAGGAGGCCGTCGCGCTCGGGGAGCCCGACGGCGCGGCGCAGGCGCCGGGCGGCGCGCGGCGGCGCAATCGCGACGCCGAGCCTGACGCGCTGCGGCGCCTCTCCCCGGCCGAGCGCCTCGGCCCGCTCACGCAATGTGCCGTCCGCGGGAATGGCAAGGATCAGACCGCCTTCGACGCGGACCGCGTTGATCCCCAGCAGCCGTCCGCCGCCGTCGACGAGCGGCCCACCCGAGGAACCGCGCGGGAGCGGCGCGGTGTGCTCGACCGCGCCGGCGATCCGGCGGCCGCGCGGGCCCCGGAAGCTGCGGGCGCTCGAGGACACGAACCCGGGCGTCACGCGGAGGCCCCGCCCACCCGGATTGGCGAGCGCGAGGACGGCACGGCCGATCGCCGGCTTCGCCGCGTCCTCATCGTCTTCTACCCAGCTGATCGGCTCGATCTCGCCGGTGTCGACGTCGATCACCGCGATGTCCAGGTCAGAGTCCGAGCCGGTTACGCGACCCGGGGCCTGACGGCCGTCGTGGAAGGTGATGGTCGTCTCGTCGTGTCGGAGGTTGTGGGCATTCGTCAGCACCCGCCCCGGCGCGATGACAACGCCAGATCCGACGCCCCATCCTCGACCGAGTCCGACTACCGCCTGGCCCGTCCGCTCGGCAACGGCCTGCACGGAAGTTTCAAGTTCTTCAAGCAATGTCACAGCACTCACCCTTCGTATACTTACTTGCGAAATGCAAGTCGATAGCGTACCACGTCGCAAAACCACTGGTGCTCGACCATGACTCCGCCGTACGATCCTCTTGCCATCGCTGAATCCGACCAGCAAATCGACGCCTCCGAGCAGGACTCCCGCTCGGCGCTAGCCGACGCGCTCGCGGCTGTCGGCGATCGCTGGACGCTGCTGCTGATAGCCGCTCTGCTCGACGGACCCCGCCGCTTCGGGGAGCTTCAGGAAGAGGTCGAGGGCATCGCCCCGAACGTCCTCACCCAGCGTCTGCGCCAGCTGGAGCGGAACGCGCTCGTCGTCGCCCGCCTCTACTCGGAGCGCCCGCCGAGGTTCGTCTATGAGCTGAGCGCGTCCGGTCGCGAGCTCGCGGGCGCGCTGCGGCTGCTGGCCGGGTGGGGCGCAAGGAACGCCGAGGAGTCAGCCGCGCCCCGCCACGCCGTGTGTGGAACGCCGATGGAGGCCCGCTGGTGGTGCCCGACCTGCGAGCGCCCGGTGTCAGACGAGGAAGGCGAGGAGCTCCACTTCGCCTGACGCTCCGGGGTGATGGGCTCTGCCTCGAGGGCCGACCGCCGGCGGCGCTGTGTATCGCCGGTCCGGGCTGGGGCTGTCGACTCTCGGCCCGCGGGCGCTACGCGCCATCAGCTCTCTCGCTGGCGAGCGGCCTGGTAAACGGCGCTGGGGAAGGGAGGGAGTGGGCGCCATCGCACCCGCTCAGAAACCTGCACAGCACGACAATCCCGCCCCGAATGGCGAGGCCTGTCGAGCTATGCATGAAGAGCATGCCTAGTACGACAGGGCTCGGGTCTGGCGCCGGTGTTGACGCGTTATGCAGCTTTCCCGTGACACTCTCGGCACAAAGTCGCGAGGTTTGGGCGCGCGTAGGTCGACCACGGGCTCTGGCGACCCGCAACCACCCTCACCCACCCCCTTCCCCAGCGCCGTTTACCGAGCCGACCGCCAATCAGGGCTGCCGAGAGTTGATTGCCACCAAGCCCGGCGATACACAGCGCCCCCCGCGCCACGCTCACGCCCGGCGCCGCAGAGACCGCGTGATCGCCTCGGCGAACGCCTTGGCCGCGAGCCGCTGAAACGACGGCCGGACGAGCAGGGCCGCATCGGTCGCGTTGCGCATGTTCCCGCACTCGATCAGCACCTTCGGCACCTTCGTCAGGTTGAGGCCCGCGAGATCGTCGCGATAGGTGATCCCATCGACGCCGTCGTACGTGGACTCGGGCATGTGGGTGACCGCCAGGTAGCGCTGGCGCAGGACCCTGCCGAACGCCTTGGAGGCGGCGATCACCCGGTCGTTGGGACCGTCGGCCACGGGCTCGAGGATCGCGAACCCGCGCCCGCCGGGCGGCCCGCCGTCGGCGTGGATGTCGATCGCGACGTTCGCGTGGGCGCGATTGATGATCTGTGACCGGGTCGTGACGCACGGGCCCACGCCGTCGTTGCTCCGGCGCGTGAGGACTACCCTCGCGCCCTCGGCGCGCAGGTCGGCCGACAGGTACCTGGCGACGTTCCAGTTGAAGCGGGCCTCGCTATACCCGCCGTCGGTCGAGGTGCCGGTGGTGTCGCAGGTCTCCTCCTCGCGTCCGTTCCAGATCAGGTGGTTGATGAACGCCGGGTCGGCGTAGTTGCGCCCGTTGTGACCCGGATCGATCCCGACGACCCTGCCGGCGAGCGGGCCGGGCGGGCGGCGCACCGGCGACGCCGACCTCGCCACGGCGTGCCCCGACGCCACCCCGGCGCGCGACGGCCGCGCCACCCCGGCGGCCGGCGCGGACACGCTGGCGACCACGGTGCGCCCCGAGGACGCCGCCTCACGAGTGCTCGAGCATCCGGTTGCGAAGACTGCCCCGACCGCGAGGAGTCCTGCGGAGCACGCCAGCTTGCGATGGCGAACGTGGCGGAGCGACATCGCGCCCACCATAGCCCGCGCCGGTGCAAAACGGGTCAGCCGAAGCCGCCGAGTGAGAGTTCTGCCACTTTCCGCCAAAGCTGCAGATCGGCGCGAGCCTCGCCAGAATGTCGGCGGCGAAGGATGAAGGGAGTCAAGCATGCGAGATGAGCCGGACCCGCGCATCCCGCGGCGCGGGCGGATCTCATGATCCGGCTGATCGGCGTGGTCATCACGATCGGGCTCGCTGACTCGCTCAACCCGACGACGATCGCCCCGGCGCTGTATCTGGCGACCGCCGACGAGCCGCTGTCGCGCGTCACTGAGTTCACGGTCGGGGTGTTCATCGTGTACCTGGCCGGCGGCGTACTGATCACGCTCGGACCGGGTCAGCTGCTGCTCTCACTCGTGCCGAAACCGAGCCACGAGGTTCGATACATACTCGAGATCGTCGCCGGCGCGGCGATGCTGATCGCGACGGTTGCGCTGTTGGTGAACCGCGACCGACTCGCGCGGCGGCCGCCGCCCGAGGTGAAGGCCGGGGGTAAATCGAGCGCGATCCTGGGAGCGACGATCACCGCCGTCGAGCTGCCGACCGCGTTCCCCTACTTCGCGGCGATCGCGGCGATCGTCGGCTCGGGAGTCGGCCCGGCGCGGCAGGTGACGCTGCTCGTGGTATTCAACGTCTGCTTCGTGCTCCCGCTGATTGTGATCGCGGGAACGCTCTGGCTGGCGGGCGATCAGGCCGACGAGCTCTTGATGAGCGCGCGGCAGGTCCTCCAGCGCCGCTGGCCGCTTCTGCTCGCGGGCGTGGCGCTGCTCGCGGGGACGTTCGTGATTCTCCTCGGGATCACCGGTCTGGCCGGCGGTGGTCATAACCGGTTCAGCCACCTGATTCGGCGGTTCGGCCGCGTGCTCCACCCCTGAGCTCGAAAGCCGTCGGCGGGGCGTGGTCCGCCTCGTCCTGGGCGCCGTTCAGTCTCCTGCCTGACCCGCCGCCTCCTGCGCCTGGCGCAACAGCCGGCGCATGCCTCGCAGCCACCGATCGGGCTGGGTGGCCTTCAGCGCCATGTAGTCGGCCACCTTCGGGTGCGGGAGGATCAGGAAGCGCTCCTCCCGGAGTCCGGCCACGACCGCCTCAGCGACGTCATCGGGATCGATCAGCTCCTCGGCGAGCAACGGCGCCGACCCGATCGGATCCTGGAGTGCGAGGTCGAGCATCGGAGTGCGCACGCCCTGCGGACACAGACACGACACCTTGATCCCGGCGTCGCCGTAGGTGATCGACAGCCACTCGGCGACGGCGACCGCGGCGTGCTTCGTGACGGAGTACGCGAGCGCCGAGACCTGCGTCAGCAGCCCGGCGGCCGACGCCGTGCTGAGCAGGTAGCCCTCGCCGCGCTCCACCATCTCCGGCAGCACGGCGCGCGCGGCCCACACGTGGGCCATCACGTTGATCTCCCAGATCCGTTGCCACTCTTCGTCGGACGCCTCGGGACCGCCCGGCGGGCCCCCGATGCCGGCGTTTGAGCAGAACAGGTCGATCGGGCCGTTCTCGGCTCGGGCCTGGGAAACGAGCGCCCGGATGTCGGCGTCCTCGCTCACGTCGGTCGGGATGGCGAGCCCGTCGATCTCCTCCGCCACCGCGGCAGCGGAGCCCTGATCGAGGTCGGCGACGACGACCGCCCGGGCACCCTCGGCGGCGAACCGGCGCGCCAGCGCTCGGCCGATGCCACTTCCGGCGCCGGTCACGACCACGTGCCGATCGGCGACTTCCATCGGTCGAGCACCATAGTTGAACTTGAATCCGATTTCAACTACTGTCCGAAGGCGTGGCGGAGCGTCAGGCCCTTCCCTCCCGGACGCGGCGCGCGCCGGTCAGCGCCCGTGGCGCACGGACGCGTCAGACCCTCGTTCAGGCGGCGCGGCGGGTGTTCGAGCGCGACGGGTTCCTCGAGGCCCGCATCACCGACATCACCGCAGAAGCCGGCGTCGCCGCGGGCACGTTCTACACCTACTTCACGAGCAAGGAGGACGCGTTCGCGGCCGTGATGGAGGAGGTGAGCGAGGAGATGCTCCACCCGCGGCTCAGGGAGATCGCCGACCGCGACGATCCGGTCGCGGTCGTCGACGCCGCGAACCGCGCCTACCTCGTCGCCTATCGGCGCAACGCCAGGCTGATGGCGCTGATGGAGCAGGTCGCGCAGATCGATCCCGACTTCAGACGGCTCCGGCTCCGGCGGGCTCGTGCTTTTGGCGACCGTAACGCGCAGGCGATCTCGCGCCTGCAGCAGCGCGGTCTCGCCGATCGCGAGCTGGACCCGCAGCTCGCCGCCCACGCCTTGAGCGGAATGGTCAGCCGGATGGCGTACCTGCGCTATGTCCTCGGATTTGGCAAGGCGTCCCCGGAGACCCTGGCAAGGACGCTGACCCGCCTGTGGGTGAACGCACTCGGAATTACCAAGGAGATGACGTAGATGGACTTCGAGCTCAGTGATCGCTGCAAGCAGCTGCGCGAGCGTCTGCTCGCGTTCATGGACGAGCACGTGTATCCGGCCGAGCCCGTGTATCACGAGCAGCTCGTCGCGTCCGGTGACCCGCATTCCCACCCGCCGGTAATGGAGGAGTTGAAGGCGCGCGCACGTGAGCTGGGGCTGTGGAACCTGTTCCTTCCCCACGAAGACGCGGACTTGTCGGCACCGGGGCTCTCGAACCTCGAGTACGCGCCCCTGGCGGAGGTCATGGGTCGCAGCCACATCGCCTCGGAGGCGTGCAACTGCGCCGCCCCCGACACGGGCAACATGGAGGTGCTCACCCGGTTCGGTACCCCCGAGCAGAAAGACCGTTGGCTGGCACCGCTGCTCGACGGCGAGATCCGCTCGGCATTCGCGATGACCGAGCCCGCCGTCGCGAGCTCCGACGCGACCAACATCGAGTTGCGGATCGAGCGAGTTGGCGATGACTACGTGCTGAACGGCCGGAAGTGGTGGATCTCGGGCACCATGCGCGAGCGCTGTCGAATCATGATCGTGATGGGCAAGACCGACCCGGGCGCCCCGCCGTACCGGCAGCAGTCGATGATCCTGGTGCCGCCCGACACGGCCGGCGTGACGATCGTTCGGAACCTCCCGGTGTTCGGCTACGTCGATCAGGAGGGCCACGCCGAGATCCTGTTCGAGGACGTCCGGGTCCCGGCCTCGAACCTGATCGGCAACGAGGGCGATGGATTCCTGATCTCGCAGGCGCGGCTCGGTCCCGGACGGATCCACCACTGCATGCGTGCGATCGGCGCCGCCGAGCGAGCGCTCGAGCTGATGTGTATGCGCGCCGCGTCCCGCGCGACCTTCGGTCAGCCGGTCAGCGATCGAGCCAATATTCAGGACTGGATAGCCGAGTCGCGCGTCGAGATCGAGATGGCGCGACTCCTGACGCTAAAGGCGGCGTGGCTGATGGACACGGTCGGCAACAAACACGCCCGCACGGAGATCGCGGCGATCAAGGTCGCGGCTCCGGATGTCGCGCTGCGGGTGGTCGATCGTGCCATCCAGGTTCACGGCGCCGCGGGAATCTGCGACGACTTCCCGCTGGCGACGATGTACGCGCACCTGCGGACGCTGCGGCTGGCCGACGGGCCGGACGAGATCCACAAGCGGACGATCGCCCGCCAGGAGCTTCGCCGGCTCGCCCCCCAGCCCGTCGCGGTGTAACCGCCGCCGGGCCCACAGCCGCCGCGCTACCGTCGCGAGATCGTCCCGCGTTCAGCGCTACTCCGCCCGGCGGCAGGGGTTAGGTGGTTCGAGTTGAATCTCGTGCGATTGCTCCGCTACGCCGCGATGATTCTGGCGGCGGCCGCGATCTCATTGGCCGTGCCGTCGCTGGCCGCTGCGATGACCGGCTCGAACAACACGCCGTTTCCGAGCAGCACGGCGATCACGGCGGCCCACTGGGCCAGCGCCCGTCACGCGCCGCCCAGTAACCAGTTCGGAGACATCCTGCCCGTCGCCTGGGGCGATGACAACAACCTCTACGTGTTGATGGACGACGGCGGCACAGACTCGCCGAAGGCGGGCGCGCTGTGGCGCAACTCGTTCGCGCGGATCACCGGCTCGCCGTTGCACAACCTGCGTTTCCAGCGGATCGGGAACTCGCCTCCGGCGGCGACGTGGGCGCAGATCCACCGCAACCGGAGCCTGTGGTCAGGCCCGTTGGGCAACTACTACTCGACCGGCTTCACGTCCGTCGACCACGCCTTCTTCGCCACGCAGGTCGACAACTGGAACTGGGGCGCCAACGGTCCGTTCACGGGCCTCGCCGGAATCGCCTACTCGACCAACCACGGGAAGAGCTGGCGCTTCCCGTCGCACCCGTTCCCGGGGCCGACCGGCAACCTCAACTGGGTGCAGCGCGGACGCGACGACACCGCGCCCGACGGGTACGACTACGCGATCTCGACCGAGCGCGAGTTCGACGCGAGCACGCTGATGCTCGGGCGCAGCCGCCCGGACATCGGCGACATGACCAGCCCATCGGGCTGGCAGTGGGCGTTGGGCTGGGCGACCACGCCGACGCCGTGGCCGGTGTGGTCGAGCTCGATCTCCGACGCAAAGCCGATCCTCACGTGGCCTGGACACATCACATACCCGCGGATGTCGTTCGACCCCGGCCTGCGCGTCTATCTGCTGACCTTCACGTACTCATTCGCTGCCAACCCGCCGGGGATCTGGAAGAACGGATCGGAGCTCGTGATCCTCGAAGCTACGCACCCCTGGGGTCCGTTCTCGTTCGTCGCCCGGCAGCCGTACTTCGGCCCGTCGAACGGGTACGACCCCGGGATTCCTGTCAAATGGATCAGTGACCACGGGCACGAGCTGTGGCTGATCTGGGCCGCGAACTTCGATGGCTGCGAGCGCGGTCTGAGCTGCGCTGCCGGGTATGGCTTCAACTACCAGCGGATCCTGCTGACGACCCCGGCCCACAAGGCGAGCGCCGCGCACGCCCGAGAGCGGCAGCGCGCCACGGGTACGCCGGCGCCGCCGGCCGGCTGGCGGTCCTTGCCCGCGACGCCACCGCCGGTTCAGCTGCCGCGGTTGTACATCGCGTCGTAGCCTTCTACACTAAGTCAATTGACTTACTCGCCCGCACTGCAGGAGGCTTACCCATGTCCCTGACTCTGGACGAGCTCGAGCTGTTCGCCGCCGACCTGGCCGCGTCGCCGGACCGCTGGCGCCACCTCGTCAGGCACGCCGACGACACCCGCGTCTACGAACTGATCTGGGCGGACGAGCAGGTCAACGCCTGGATCATCTGCTGGACCGAGGACCAGGACACCGGTTTCCACGACCACGACGTGTCGGGCGCCGCGATCGCCGTGATCTCGGGCCGCGTCCGCGAGGACCTGATGCGAGTCGGGGCGCCGCCGCGGTCCCGTGTGCTCGGCGCCGGCGAGACGTTCACGGTGTCGCCGGTGGCGATCCATCGCGTGCTCCACGCGGGCGATCGACCGGCGGTCACGATCCATGCCTACTCACCGCCGCTGACGCGTACAGGCGCCTACCGGCTCGGCCCCGACGGTGAACTCCAGCGCGAGTTGATGTCGATCGAGGAAGAGCTGCGCGCGGAGGAGCCTGCTCAACTGAGCGCGTACGTGGCGATGTCCTGATCAAGCGTTCCCTGCGCGACGTATTGCCCCGTGTGCACGTAGACAAGCTTGCCGGCGCGGTTGATGAAGATCGTCGTCGGCAGGCCCTCGATGCCCTGCGGCACGAGTGAGTGCAGCTGGGGCGTGCTGCTCTGGTAGCTCGGATACGAAACGGGATGCTGGGCGAGGAATGACTGTGCGTCGCCGCCGGAGTCGTCGGTGTCGGCGCCGAGGAACGCCACCTGGCGTCCGTAGCGCGCCGACGCGGAACCGAACAGGCCGAACTCCGACCGGCACGGCGTGCACCACGACGCCCACGCGTTGATCACGATCGGGTAGCCGCGCAGCGCCCGGACCCGGGCAGCGAGAGCGGATTCGGATCCGAGCAGCTTGCCGGCCTGCAGGTGCAGGCTGGCGATCGCCGGCGGGGAACCCGCAAGCTCCTGACGCACGGCCGCCGCGCTCGACGGGGCGCTCGGCGCTCGGGCCAGCGCGGCGCGCACCCGCTTGGCCAGCTCGCTCCGGCTGAGCCAGCCCGACGTCGAGACGTCGTAGTACCAGAGGATCCGCCCGGAAGACGAGACCAGCACCAGCCACGGCTCGTCCTGGACTCCGTAACCGTCGGCGAGGCGCCCGCTCTGATCGATCGCGACCGGATACGAGAGCGGCGCCGGGAGCGTGCTCAGGAAGCGAGGCAGCGCGCTCGACGATGGCTCGACCGACCGCTCATCGACCGCGGCGAGCTGCGGTAGACCTGCGCCGGCGGCCGCCGACTGGTAGCGATCGAGTTCCTCGAGCTGCCTGCGGAGATCGGTCACCTCGGAGTCCCAGGTATCGAAGAACAGCAGCAGCCGCGGGGACGCTCCGGGGCCAAGCGCCACCGTTCCTCCGCCGGCGCGCGGCAGTCGGACGGCGCTCGCGGGGCTGAGCGCCGGGATCTGGTTGTAGGACAGACTCGAGTGCACGCGCGGCCGTCCGGGGAGCAGGCTCGAGGCCTCCTGCGCGAGGAGCTGGCCGAGCTGGCCGACGGCGGAATAGGACTGCTGGGTCAGGTAGAGCCGCGCGAGCCGGCCGTTTGTGTCGATCACGTACAGCGCGGGCGTGTGGTCGATCTGTCCGGCTTCGATCTGGACCGCGATGTGGTAGTCCTGCCACACGCGCTTGAGCCTCGGCAGCGACGAGGTCAGGAAGTGCCAGCCCTTCATCATCCCGTGCACCTCCGAGTACGAGCGAACGTCCTTGATCGAGGTCGCGTCCGGATTGGCGTCGATCCCGAGCAGCTCGACATTCGAGCCGGCGGCACCGAGCAGCTGCTTGGCCTCGACCATCGCCGTCGTGGTCAGGGGGCAGATCGTCGTGCACTCGGAGTCGTTGAAGGCCAGGATCACGACCCGCCCCAGGAAGGAGTGAAGCGATACCTGGCGCCCGAACTGGTCGGTAAGCGTGAAATCCGGCGCCGCCCCGGACACCGGAGTGCCCGGATCGAGGTACGGGTTGCGCGCCAGACCTGACTGGGGCGGGGAGGACGTCCGCGAGACGATCGCGAACGCGCTGAACGCCAACAGCAGGGCGAGAGCGGCGAGCCCCACCCACGTCCGAGTCGCTACGCGTCGCGCGAGCATCGCCGTGCTTTATGGCACATCGCGTGCGGCCTCGTCGGAGCATCGCGCGGCCGTGGAGCGGGTTTCGCCGCGGTTCTACTCGTCGCTCACGTCTTCGTAGCCGATCGCGGTCGCGAGTTTCGGCGCGGTCGCCACAACCCGTGCCAGCCCCACCGTGGGCGCGACCGCGACGAGCACGCCGACGATCTCCGTCTCGGTCGCTCCGGCCGCCAGCGCGAGTTGAACGGTCCGTCGCAGGGATGCCGTCGCCGCTCCGACCGCGACCAGCGCCCCGAGGCGGACGAGCAGGTCGACCTTAGGCAGAAGCACCGGCTCTGCGTCGGGGGCGGTTCCGCTCGCGAGCACCATGCCGACTGACTGCTCGTCGTTTAACGCCAACCGGCGCAGGAGCTCCTCTGCTCGGTCCACTGAGAAGCGAACCTAGGAGCGAGGCGAATTCCGCACATCGCCCAAACAGGGTGATACCGCGACCCGCGCGCTACGGCGGAGCCGGCAGACCCGCCAGCTGGACGACCGCGAAGACCAGAATCAGGGCGCCGATCCCGATCAGGGCGTACCGCGCCTGCCGCACGCGGAAGTGACCGCTGATTCCGACGAGGAAGAGGACGGTCGCGAGAAACACCGTGTCGCGGATGTACTTGTCCGACGTCTCCCCTGCCTCCGAGCCCTCGGCGAACGCGACGTTCGCTGCCTTGTCGGCGGCGGCCGACTCGGCCGCCTGCGGGATGACGTAGTTCGGCATGTAGGCCGGACCGGGCGGGGCGTTGGGATTGTGAGCCGGATCGGTGGCCAGCCAGGCGTCAAACGCCGGCCGGTAGCCAGGACGCAGTCGCTTCACCGCCAGCCGTTCGGCCTTGGCGTTGCCCGAGACGAAGGCGCTGAACCACGTGTTGAACGAGACCGAGTCGAGCGTGCGCGTCACGACCGCCTCCGTGTCGAGGCGGGTGGCGAAGTTGCGCTCCGAGGCTGCCTTCGCGAGCTGCACGGTGGACCGCGTCCCCCACTTCGCGGCGGCGTAGCCGGAGTAGGCCGCCAGCACGGCAACCATCGACAGCAGCACGGCCTCGATGACCGACAACCAGCGATCCTGGTGCTCGGCTTCCTCGGCGGCGGAGCGCTCCTTGTGCTCCGCGATCTCCTTCCCGACTTCGCTGGCGGACAGACCCTCGGGCAAGATTCAATCCCCCAGGGCCCGTCGGTCAGACGACTTCCTCGAGCGACGGCGCGCCGCGCTCGGTGCCGAACGCCTGGGATGCCGGCCGCCCATGCTTTCCGATCGCGACCAACTCCTCGATCAGCGCCAGCGCCGCGCCATGGCTCTCCTCCGTATGCCGGGGGATCGAATGGACGGCGTGGGCCCCGAGGGCGTCCAGCGGGATCGGCGGCTTGCGCATGTGGGAGATCACGCGAGCGATGGGACGGGGGAAGAAGCGCGCCCACCGGCGCCGGAAGTTCTCCGAGCTCCACCCGACGAGGCGCTCGGCTCGGGCCCGCTCCGTCTCGGCGGAGGCGACGCTACCCACGACCATCGACACGTAGCCGTACAGGTCCTGCCGGCGCTCGTCGCCGACCGAGTCGTTGTACGCCCGCAAGAACGAGCCGATCACCGGACAGACGCACGCCGGATGATCCGTGAACGATTCGCCCGCGAGCATCGACGCGAGCTCCATCACGCAGGCGCCCTCCTCAGGAGAGGAGTGCTTGCCCGCGCTCAACCTGATCGTCTGGTGGCTAGCGTGGGACATATTCGCTCCCTGGGTCGTGCGAGAACAAGGTCCCATATGAAAGCGCGCGACCGGCGCGGCGGCATCACCTAATTAGGACTAAAGATGCCGGGCGCGGTCCCCTCACCCCATTGGGATGATGAGGCCCGGCGGTGTTTGGGATTGCATCCGCCTCGCGATGACCAACGACTTGGCGCGCTGGCAGTTCGCGACGACGACGATCTACCACTTCCTGTTCGTGCCGGTCACGATCGGGCTCGCCTTCTTAGTCGCGGTCCTCCAGACGGTCTGGTACCGGACGGATAACCCCGACTACAAGCGGATGACCCGGTTCTTCGGGACGCTGCTCCTGATCAACGTGGCGATCGGCGTGGTCACCGGGCTCGTCCAGGAGTTCCAGTTCGGGATGAACTGGTCAATCTATTCGCGGTACGTGGGCAGCGTGTTCGGGGCGCCGCTGGCGATGGAGGGCCTCCTCGCCTTCTTCCTCGAGTCGACGTTCCTGGGGCTGTGGCTGTTCGGCTGGGACCGGCTTCCCAAGCGGGTCCACCTGGCGACGATCTGGGCCGTTTCGCTTGGGAGCCTGCTCTCGGCGATGTTCATCCTGATGGCCAACTCGTGGATGCAGCACCCCGTCGGCTACAGGATTGACAAGTCCGGCAACGCGGTGATGACCAACATGTGGGCGCAGTTCGTGAACCCGACGTTCGTGTGGGGCTACGCGCACGTGATCCTCGCCTCCCTCATCACCGGTTGCCTCGTGATGCTGGCCGTGTCGGCGTGGTATCTGCGCAAGGGGGAGCACGTCGAGTCCTTCCACCGCACGGCCAAGGTGGCGCTGATCGTGCTGATCCCGACGATGGTGATCCAGCTGTCGGTCGGCAATCAGCTGGGCGTGATCGAGGCCCACTACCAGCCGATGAAGATCGCCGCCGCCGAGGCGCAGTGGACCAACTGCAAGCCGTGCTCGTTCTCGCTGTTCCAGATCGGGGGCGGCGCCAACGACCAGACGCCGTCGCAGATCCTCGAGATCCCCCACCTGCTGTCGGTTCTGGCGACCGGCACCTGGAGCGGAGCGGTCACCGGGCTCAGCGAGCTGCAGGCCCAGTACCAGAAGAAGTACGGCCCCGGCAACTACGTGCCCGACGTCTTTATCCAGTACTGGTCGATGCGGGTGATGGCCTACCTGGGCTCGCTCGTGCTGCTGCTGTCGCCTGTGGGGCGGCTGGTTGCTCTACAAGGACCGATTGCGCAGCTCCAGGCTGTTCCTGACGCTGTGCATTTGGTCCGTGGTCACCCCGTTCCTGATGAACACGGCCGGCTGGTTGTTGACCGAAAGCGGCCGTCAGCCGTGGGTCGTGCAGGGGTTGTTGAAGACCGTCAACGCAAATTCGCCATCGGTCACCTCCACCGACATCTGGATCAGCCTGATCGCGTTCGTGCTCGCCTACATCGTGCTCGGCGCCGCCGATCTCGGGCTGATGCTCCGCTACTCCCGCCACGGGCTGGCCCACGCCGACAGGGAAGCGGCTGGGGCGAGCGGGGCGTCCGACACCTCCGCCCCCGCTCTCACGTACTGAGTCAATGCAGCTTCACACCATCTGGTTCGTCATCATCGCGTTCTTCTGGGTCGGCTTCTTCGTGCTCGAGGGGTTCGACTTCGGCGTCGGCGCCCTGCACCGTTTCATCGGCACAACTGAGATCGAGCGCCGCGTCGCGATCAACACGATCGGCCCCTGGTGGGACGGGAACGAGGTGTGGCTGATCGTCGCCGGAGCCGCGACCTTCGCCGCGTTCCCGGGCTGGTACGCGACGATGTTCTCAGCCCTGTACCTGGCGCTGCTGCTCCTGCTCCTGGCGCTGTTCGCGCGCGGCGTCTCGTTCGAGTGGCGCGGCAAACGCGACAGCCCCCGATGGCTCGCGGGGTGGTCGTGGGCGCTGACGATCGGCAGCATTCTGATTCCGCTGCTGATCGGGGTTGCGCTCGGCGACCTCCTCCACGGGCTGCCGATCGACTCGCACGAGAATTACACCGGGAACTTCTTCGGTCTTCTGACCGGCTACGGGCTGATGACCGGAGTGACCATGCTCGTGCTCAGCCTGCTGCACGGGGCGACGTTCCTCGGGCTGCGGACGACGGGCGAGCTCCGCGATCGTGCCCACTCGGCGGCGCGTGGCATCGGAGTCGTGGCGATCGTCGTCAACCTCGCCTGGGTGATCTGGACGCTGGTCGTTATCGGTGGCGGCACGTTGCCCGAGCCGACCCAGATCTTCGGCCTGCTCGCGGTCATCTTCGTCCCGGTGCTCGTGATGGGCAACTATGACGGGTGGGCCTTCGTGTCCTCTGGGTTCGCCATCGCCGCCGCGATCGGCCAGCTGTTCATCTCCCTGTATCCGAACGTGATGGTCTCGAGCACGAATCACGCCTACAACCTCACCGTCAACAATTCGGCGTCGGGTCACTACGCGCTCGTGGTGATGACCATCACGGCGGTGCTCTTCCTTCCGGTCGTCCTGCTCTACCAGGGCTGGTCGTTCCACGTCTTTCGGGGCCGTCTGCAGGGAGGGCCACCGTCCGTGGAGCAGCCACCGCCGGCGCAGCCACCGCCGGCGCAGCCACCGCCGGCGCGGCCCGCGACCGCTACCCCCGATCAGTAGCTCGGCCCGCGGGCGCTTTCAGCACCCGCAGCCCTGATTGGCGGTCGGCTCGGTAAACGGCGCTCGGAAAGGGGAGCGGGTCAGCTGCCCGGCGGGGTCCGCGCCCTTACCCAGGCGAAAATCATGCTTAACGCGTCAATCTCGGCTCAGACCCCGAGCCCTGTCGTGCTGTGCATGAGGAGCGTGCTTAACACGGCAGGCCTCGCCGATTTTTCCGGTCGTGACGTGTTATGCAGGATTTGGCGCCGCTCTCGGCCCCGCCCGGGCACTTCACCCGCCCCCCTTCCCCAGCGCCGTTTACCGAGCTACCCACCCGCCAGGCTGCCGGCGCTGAAAGCCCCGGCGGGCTAGGGTCGACGGCCCCGGCCCGGACAGGAAGCGCCAAACAGCCTAGGACGCAGCGCCCGGCTGGGCGCCGGCGCCCGCCGAGACGACGTCGTCGTCCTCCCAGTCGATGTCGGCCGCGTCGCCGCGGTCGAGGACGTGTGGACCTCCAGTCTTGGTGAAGCGGTCCCAGCCCCAGTCGACGATCGCCTCGAGCTTGTCTCGCGTCCCGGTCATCAGGGTCGCGTGGACGCCCAGCCAGGCCATGTGGGCGAGCTGCCCGTGCACCTCGTGGTGGTTCTTGCCGACCTCGGCGATAGCGGCGCCCCGGCCGATCATCGCCATGATCCCCTTGTCGCGATAGGCAAATGGCTGGCGCGGCTCACCCGCGAAGTCGGCGATGATGTTGTCGGCCGCCGTCTTGCCGCTCTGGGCCGCCACCGAGCCGAGTTGAGGCAGAATTTCGCCGTCCGCGCCGGCGATGTTGGCGATATCTCCGACCACGTAAACACCTTCGCTGCCGGCCAGCGTTAGGTCGGGCTGCGCGTCAACGCGCCCGCCTTTGCCCTGGGCGAGACCGCACTTGGCGGCAATTGGGGCCGCCATGATTCCGCCGCCCCAGATCACGCACCGGGTCGGGATGATGGCGCCATCTGACAGCAATGCGTGGCCAGTCGCGACCTCTTTGACGCCCGTCCCGAGCCCCAGCTCGACGTTGCGGTCCGTTAGCACCCTGGCCACATACTTGTGCGCCTTCTCGGAGAACGGCGCCAGCAACGCGTCGCCGTAGTCGAGCAGATGGATGTGGGCGCTGTCGGCGTCGATGCCCCGATATTCGGCCGGCACGGTTTCTTTGAGCATGTCGGCGAGAGCGCCTGCGACCTCGACGCCAGTCGGACCGCCGCCCACGATCACGAAGTTGAGCGCGCCGCGCTCGATGAGACCCGGATTTCGGTCCACGTGTTCGAACAGGCCGAGGATCCGCGAACGCAGCCTGGTGGCGTTATCGAGCGAGTAGAGCGGGAACGAGTTCTCGGCGGCGCCGGGGGTGTTGAAGAAGTTCGCCTGGGAGCCGGCTGCCAGGACGAGAGCATCCCCGGTCCATTGCTCCCCGTCGCTGGAGGTGACCGTCCTCGACGCCGGGTCGACTTCGGAGATCTCGGCGAGCTTCACGTCGACGTTGTCTTGATCCGAGAACACTTCCCGGAGCGAATGCGCGATGTCGCTCGGCGCGAGCAGCGACGTCGCCACCTGGTAGAGCAGCGGCTGGAACTGGTGGTAGTTGTTGCGGTCGATCAGCGTGACGCGAACCTGCTTGTGGTCCGCCAGCTGGCGCGCGGCGCCCAGCCCGGCGAACCCACCGCCGACGATGACCACATGCCGTCTTCCGTCGTCCGCGCTCATGAGCTCACCGCCTCTGTACTCGCCGTGGGCGTCCCCACCGACATTCGCTCGAGCAGATGGTCGCCGACGCGCAGCGCATTGGCCATCGCGGTCAGCGCGGGGTTCACCGCCCCGATGCTCGGGAAGAAGCTCGTGTCGACCACGTACAGGTTGTCGAGCTCGTGAGCGCGACAGTCAGTGTTCAGGACCGATGTGGCCGGATCGCTTCCGAACCTGACGGTGCCCGCCTGGTGCGCGCACCCGGCGACCGGGATCTCGTTCTTGAGATAGGCGTGGTGGGGCAACAGATGCCCGTGGTGCATGCCCAGGTCGCCCAGCATCTCCTTGAGCTGGTCGTAGAGGCGGTCCTTGGCCTCCTGATTGCCGGCCGTATAACTGATCTGGATGCTGCCGTCCTTGGTCAGCGTGACGCGGTTCTCAGGCGCCGGCAGGTCCTCGGTCGAGAGCCAGAAGTCGACCGCGTGACTAGCGACATCCCGCAGCGTCCAGCTCGGCGCAAACCGCGTCTCGCCCGGCTTCTCGCCGCGGAACATCGCGGCCTGGGACTTGCCGACCATCTGGATGTTTCCCAGCGGGAACTCGAAGTCCTCGCCGCCCGAGAAGTAGAAGTCGTTGATCCCCAGCGTCTTCTGGAAGATGGTGGGGTTCTCTTCCTTAGACAGCGCGAGCACGGCCTGGCTGTTGTGAAACATGAAGTTGCGACCGACCTGGTCAGACCCATTCGCCAGCCCGCGCGGATGCTCGTCGGTCGCGGACGCGAGCAGCAGCTTGGCGCTGTTCGCAGCGCCACACGAGACGACCACCATCTCGCCCTTGAACGTCTCGCGCTGACCGTCGCGCTCGACCACGACCCCGGTCACCGCCGTCCCCGCGTCGTTGCACTCCAGGCGCACCGCCTCCGCGCCAATAAGCAGGGTGACGTTCGCGTGCTCGATCGCCGGACGCACCGCGATCACCTCGGCGTCTGACTTGGCGTGCACCAGGCACGGAAAGCCGTCGCAATTTTGGCAGCGCACACACTTGCTGTACGGCATATTGGACTCGTTGAGCATGATCCCGCATGGAGCGTGGAACGGGTGCAGACCGGCCTTGGCTAGGTCGTCCGAAAGCTGCTGGATACGCGGCTCGTGGCTGACGGCCGGAAACGGGTAGGGCGCGCTCGTTGGAGGTTCGGTCGGGTCCTCCCCGCGTGCGCCGTGCACCTGGTAGAGCTGCTCGGCCTGCGTGTAATGCGGCTCCATCTCCTCATAGGAGATGGGCCACGCGGGCGAGATTCCCCCGTGATGCTTGAGCTCCCCGAAATCCTCCTCGCGCAACCGGTACAGCGCGGCGCCGTAGCGCTTGGTCGCACCGCCGACGTAGTAATGCACCTCGGGCCCAAACGATGAGCCGTCCGGGTAGTACCACGTGTCCGGCGACACGTAGCGGTTGTCCACGAACACGTCCTGGGCTAGCCAGTTCTGTGGCTCCCGCGGCAGCCATCCACCGCGCTCCAGCAGCAGGATCCGCTTGCCCGACGGCGCCAGGCGGTGAACCAGCGTCCCGCCGCCGGCGCCGCTTCCGATCACGATCACGTCGTAAGCGTCAGTCATCCGCCTATCTCCGCTAGTTGCTCTGTCAGTACGATCCGGCCCGCGGCCTCGACGGCGGCGAGGTGAGAGAAGGCCTGGGGGAAGTTGCCGAGGTGGCGGCCAGTGTCGACGTCGAACTCCTCGGCATACAGACCGAGGGGCGAGGCCACCCTGACGAGCTTCTCCATGAGGTCTCGGGCCGGCTGCATTTCGTTGATGATCGCCAGCGCCGACACGAGCCAGAACGAGCAGATCAGGAACGTCCCCTCCTTGCCCGACAGGCCGTCGTCGGTCTCGTTGGTCCGGTAGCGCAGAACGAATCCATTCTCGGTCAGCTCGTCGGCGATCGCGAGCACCGTCGCGCGCAGGCGCTCGTCATCTTTGGGTAGGAAGCCGAAGATCGCGGCCAGGAGCACCGAGGCGTCGAGTGCTTCGGTGCCGTAGTACTGGCAAAGCACACCCCGCTTGTCGGCCCCATGCTCGAGGATGTCGGCCCTGATCTCGGTCGCGGTCTCGGCCCAACCGGTGGCCAGGTCGTCGTCGCCGCGGATGCGTGCCAGTTGGGCGGCCCGATCCATCGCCACCCAACACATGAGCTTCGAGGACACGTAATGCTGAGGCTTGCCTCGCGCCTCCCAGATTCCCTGGTCGGGCTTACGCCAGACCGATTTCGCACATTCGGCCTGCGACTCGATCAGCGGCCAGAGCCGGCGCGGCAAGCGTTGGCTGCGGCGAGTTTGCAAGAGCACAGCGTCAAGCGCGGCCCCAAACACGTCATTCTGGCGCTGATCGAAGGCTCCGTTCCCGATCCGGACGGGGTGGGCTCCGACGTATCCCGACAACTCCGTAAGCAAGACCTCGGTGAGGTCGCGGCGGCCGTCGATGCCGTACATGATCTGCAGCGCGCCGTCATCGTTGCGTTCGAGGTCGGCGATGAACTGCATGAACTCGTTGGCTTCCCAATCGAGATTCAGGAAGTGGAGCGCCTGGAGGGTGAACGTCGTGTCGCGGATCCACGTATACCGGTAGTCCCAGTTGCGCTCCCCCCCCGGCGTCTCCGGTAGCGAGGTGGTCAGCGCAGCGACGGTCGCGCCCGTGGGCATGTACGTGAGTCCCTTGATCGCGAGCGCCGAGCGCTGGATCAGTGGGCGCAGCTCGTGGTCGGGGATTCGGGCTCGGGCCAGCCAATGGCGCCAGAACTTGCTCGTGGTGTTCAGCTGCGCGTTCGCTTCCTCGCAGTTCGTCGGCAGGGAAGCGCCGTCGTCCCAGCACAGGACGCAATAGAGCTCCTCACCCTCGTGCAGCACGTGCCGCGCCCGCACGTGGCTGGCCTCGATCCCGAGCAGCATGTCCGTCTGGAGCGTCATCTTCTGACCCGCGCCCGTCACCTCGGCGCGATGCCGATCGTCCGACACCGACCACTCCCCCAGCACACGACCGTAATCGAAGCCGGGCTCGCACACGACCTCCACCTCGACGCTGCCCTCCACGCACGCGATCGTACGCACGAGCATATGGTCGGCATCATCATCCGCCGGCGGCCGGGTATGCGGCGTCACCGTGTCCTCGCCCCGCCGCGGGCCCATCGTGAGTCCCTCGCGCGTGGTGGCCCACCCGGTCGGCGTCTTCCACGACGTGATCAGGGTGTTCGTACCCGGCTCATACAGACGGCCGCTGGGCACGTTGATCCCGAACGGACCCAGTCGGAACGCACCCGCGCCCCGGTCGAGCAGGGAGCCGAACACGCTGGGCGAGTCGAACCTGGGCACGCACAGCCAATCCACGGTGCCGTCCGGCGCGACCAGCGCGCCGGTGTGGCAATCCGACAGGAATGCGTAATCGGCGATCGGAGTGAACGGGGACGGCTTGGCCGCGCTCTGGGGCATCTTGGCCGTGGCCGGCTTCGGCGGCGCGGCATTGTCGTCGTGGTTCGTCCCCGTCTTCTTCTTGGTGGCGGGCCTCGTACGCGACTCGCTCTTGCCTGTGACGCTCATGACACCACCCACGGTCCGTGCCAGCGGTCGATTCCCGCCAGCAGTTGGTCGGCTTCCTTCGGTCCCCACGTCCCCGGCTCGTAACTGTGCACGGGCGGCGGATGCTCGAGCAACGGCATCATGATCCGCCACGTCTCCTCGACGTTGTCCTGGCGCGTGAAGAGTGCGCTGTTGCCCTCCAGCGCGGCCTGCAACAGGACCTCGTACGGGGTCGGGGCCTCACCGCCCTCCTCCGCGAACTCCATGTCGAGCGTGATCTGCTGAGGCCCGCCGCGGTCGGCCCTGTGCGCGTCGATGATGAGACGGATGCCCGTAGTGGGGTCGAGCTTGACGATCAGTTGGCTCTCGACCGGTGCGCGAATTCCTGCGGCCGGGGGCAGGAAGCCCAGGCGGGGCGGGCGCTTGAATATGAGCCGGACCTCGGTCTGCGTGACCGGCATGCGCTTGCCCGTGCGGATGAACCACGGGACGCCGGCCCAGCGCCAGTTGTCGATCTCGAGCCGAAGTGCCGCATACGTCTCGGTGGTCGAGCCCGGTGCGACCCCGTCGATGTCCAGATAGCCGTTGTACTGGCCGCGGACGTATTGCCGGGGATCGGCGGCGGGTATGGAACGGAACACGGCGAACTTCGCATCCTTGAGCGTTCTCGCGTCGTCTCCCGCGGGTGCCTCCATCGCTGCCGCCGCCACCAGCTGCATCAGGTGATTGACGACCACGTCTCGCAGCGCGCCGACGGGGTCGTAGAAGTGGCCCCGGTCCTCGACCCCGAAGCTCTCGGCCATCGTGATCTCGACGGCCGCGACGTGATTGCGGTTCCAGACAGGTTCGAGCATCGTGTTCGCGAAGCGGACATACAGGAACTCGTCCGTGCCCATCTTCCCGAGGAAGTGATCGATCCTGTACAGCTGTGACTCATCGATGTACTGATGGATGTCGGCGGCGAGCGCGCGCGCCGACTCGAGGTCGTGACCGAACGGCTTTTCGACGACGACGCGTGCGTTCGATGTGAGCCCCGCTTCCGACAGGCCCTTGATCACGGTCGCGAATAGGAACGGCGGGATCTCGAGATAGAAGACCGGGGACCGCGCACTCCCGAGCGCCTGGCCGACGCGCGAGTACATGGCCGCATCCGTGAAGTCGCCCTGGACGTACGAGAGGCGGTCGGCAAGACGCTTGAACACGTCCTCATCGATCTGTTCGCCGCAGCCTTCGATCGAGGTGCGTGCCCTGTCGCGCAGCTGGTCGACGGACCAGTCGTTGCTGGCGACGCCGATGATCGGGCACTTGAGCAGCCCGCGCCTCTCGAGGCGGTAGAGCGAGTGAAACGTCATCACCTTCGCGAGGTCGCCTGTTATCCCGAACACGACGAGCGCGTCCGCCTGCTGGTTGGCGTCCGCGGAAGTCGCTTTCCCCGCAGGCCGCTGGTCGGTGGCCACTGCCATTTCGATCTCCTTGTCACAGCCGAGGAGCGCCCCCTCGGCATTCGTCTGGACCTTGCAAGCTAAGGCAATGCCATGGGTCGATCATCACCCGGTTTGGATGAACGAGGCCCATGTGCCGACGGCTACGGTCCCCCGAGATGGAGAAGCCCCGCGTCGTCGTGTCCGGAATGCTGCCCGCGGCGGGCCTGGAGCTGCTACGGGAGCGCTTCGTCGTTGACCAAGCCGATGACGGAGCGGATTCCGGCGCTCTGCTCTCACGCGTGCACGGCGCCGCAGCGATCGTGGTCGACCCACCGACTCCGGTCGACGGCAGGTTGCTCGACGCCGCCGGCGAGTCGCTCGCGGTCGTGGCGAACTTCGGCGTCGGAATCGACAACATCGATCTGGCCGCCGTCCGCGCTCACGGCGTCCGGGCCACGAACACGCCGGGAGTCCTTACCGATGCGACCGCGGAGCTCGCCGTAGCGCTGATGCTGGCGGCGGCCCGCCGCGTCGCCGAGGGCGACGCGATCGTCCGCAGCGGCAGTTGGCCCGACGAGGACTTCCTCGGTCGCGGGCTCGTCGGCGCGACGGTCGGGATCGTCGGCTTCGGGCGGATCGGCCGGCGCGTGGCCGACCTCCTCCGCGGTTTCGATGTCCACGTGCTGTACACGAATCGCAGCGAGCGACCCGGGACGGCAGCGGAGCGCCGGGAGCTCCCAGAGCTGCTCGCCACGTCGGACTTCGTCACCCTGCACTTGCCGCTGACGCCCGAGACGCGCCACGTGATCGATGCAGATACGCTCGGGCTCATGAAGCCCGGCGCGATCCTCGTCAACGCCGGTAGGGGCGCGCTCGTCGACACGAATGCGCTGATCGACGCACTCCGCTCGGGACATCTGGCGGCGGCCGGCCTCGACGTCTTCGAAGAAGAGCCGCATGTGCCGTCACGGCTGCGCGGGCTCCCCAACACGGTGCTCCTGCCTCACGTGGGGTCGGCTACGGCCGCCACGCGCGACGCGATGGCCCGGCTCGTCGCCGAGAACGTGATCGCTGCCATCGAAGGGCGCGAGCCGCCGACGCCGGTGGTCTGAGATGCCCGAGACGAGCGTCAGCGCCGCCGAGTTCCGATCACTGTTCGCGGCGCTCTCCAACTGGGGTCGATGGGGAACCGAGGACGAGCGCGGCACGCTTCATCTGCTGACGCCGGAGCGCGTGGCCGCCGGGAGCCAGCTCGTCCGCGAGGGCCGCACCGTCACCCTGAGCCTTCCGCTGAACACTCATGCCGCGGTCCACAACCCGGCGCCGGCGGATCACCACATGACGCTGCTGGGCCAGACCGCCATGGTCGCCGAATCCGTGCACTTCATGAAGGACTACATCGGCGCCGACTACCACAACGACGGCCACACCCACATCGACGCGCTGTGCCACGTCGGTTATGAGGGGGATCTTTACAACGGCCGCCTCGAGGAGTCCGTGACCGCTCAGGGCGCGACGGTCAACTCGATCGAGGTCCTCAAGGACGGGCTCGTGGGACGTGGCGTCTTGCTCGACATCCCCCGCCACCGCGGGGTCGCCTGGCTCGAGCCCGGCGAGCACGTGTTTGCGGAGGACCTCGAGGCTGCCGAACGAGAGCAGGGGGTTGCCGTGCGCGAGGGCGACATCCTGCTCGTCCGTACGGGTCATTCGCTTCGATTGGCTGAGCTCGGGCCGTGGAACACGCCCGACGCCAAGGCCGGGCTGCATCCGACGGCGATGCCGTTCATCGCCGCCCGGGGGATCGCCGCGCTCGGATCGGACGGCAACAGCGACACGGCGCCCAGCACCACCGAGGGAGTTGAGTTTCCGATTCACGTTCTCGCGATCACCGCGATGGGAATCCACCTCCTCGACTACCTCCAGTTCGAGGATCTCGTGCGCGAGTGTGAACGGTCCGGACGCTGGGAGTTCCTCTTCCTCGCGGCGCCGCTGAGGATCGTCGGCGGTACCGGCTCGCCGCTCAACCCCATCGCCGTGTTCTGATGGGGGACGGTTACCGCACCGAGCTGACCGAGTTGGCGGGCCTGTCCGCGTGCGCGCTGCACGACGATGCTGCCGACCTTCACGCGACGTGGCTCGTGGGCGCGGGCATGCTGGGGGCCTCTCTCGTCCACCGTGGCGAGGAGCTCCTGTGGCAGGGCGCCGGCCCCGGCGTCTACGCCGAGGAGCGCAAGTTCATGGGGATCCCGTTCCTCCATCCCTGGGCCAACCGGCTGAGCGGTTTCGTCTACCGCGCCGGCGGCCGCGAGGTCGTGCTCGATCGCGACTCGTCGCTGCTTCACCTCGATGACAACGGCCTGCCGATCCATGGGTTGCTGAACGCCGCGCGGGGATGGGAGGTGCGGCAACACACCTCCGACCAGGACAGAGCCAGGCTGGTGGCCGCGTTCGAGTTCGACGCCGCTGAGCTTCTCGCCGCGTTCCCGTTCCGCCACCGCGTGGAGATGGAGATCGACGTGGCGCACGGCGCCGTCTGGGTGCGCACGACGGTGATCGCGACCGGAGACGATCCGGTCCCGATCGCCTTCGGCTTTCATCCGTACCTGCAGATCCCCGGCACGCCGAGGGCAGAGTGGGAGGTCTCGTTCCCCGTCCGCCGCCATCTGCTGCTCGACGGGCAGATGATTCCGACCGGCGCCACCGAGCCCGCCGAGCCGCTCACGGGGGCGATCGGCGATCGGACCTGGGACGACGGGTTCGACCGCATCGACCCGCCGGGGCGCTTCGAGGTTCGCGGCGGCGGCCGGTCGATCACGGTCGACTACGCCGAGGGCTTCCCGGTGGCCCAGGTGTTCGCGCCGCCCGGAACCGACTACATCTGCATCGAGCCGATGACCGCTCCGGCCAACGCGCTGAACGGACCCGACAGCGCGCTCGAGTGGGTGCCCCCGGGGGAACAGCGAAGCGCGGTCTTCGGGATCGAATGCCACTAGTGGCAGCTCGCTAAGGGCGGGTCCGGTCGTCGGTCGGCCTGGGTCGGCTCGCGCCAGATGGCAGCGAGGTGGCGAGCGGCTCGGTAAACGGCGCTGGGGAAGGGGGTGGGTGAGGGCGCCGGCGGAGTTTGGTCGCTCACGCGGGTCTTCGTGGCGAGTTTGTGCCGGGATGTGCCGAGAGTGTCACGGGAAACCTGCATGACGCGTCAACACCGGCGCCAGGTCCGACCCCTGTCGTGTTGAGCATGCTCTTCATGCATAACTCGACAGGCCTCGGGTTCTGGCGCGGGATTGTCGTGCTGTGCAGGTTCTGAACGGACGCGATCGCCCTCACGCACCCCTTCTCCCTGCTGCCTTTACCGAGCCGTCCGCCAGCGAAAGCTAGGAGGCGCGCAGCGCCCAGCCGCTCGGGGGCGCCGGCGATGGAGTCCGCCCACCGGGGCCGGCCAACGCGGAATCGAACGCCTAGAACTCGGTTCGCTCGCCGGGCGCCAGCACCCGGACCTCGACCGACGGCGCCTGCTCGCCGACCAAGTCCGCGAATCGCCTCGCCGGCCATGCTGGATCACGGACACGCCGCGCCGCCCACGGCAGGGCAAACGTCCCCCAATGAATCGGCACCGCGATCCGCGGGCGGAGCATGCCCGCCGCCTGGGCCGCCCGATCGGGATCCAGGTGACCCTCGCCGGCGTCGGGGCCCCACCCCCACACCGGCAGCAGCGCCAGGTCGAGCGATTCGACCAGACCCGCCATTGACGCAAACAGGTCGGTGTCCCCGGCGAAGTACGCGCTGCGGGATCCGCGCACAACGTAGCCCACCGGGTCGGCCGCAGGACCGAGTGGCCGCCGGCGCCCATCGTGCACCGCCGGCGTCGCGAGCACCGTCACCCCGCCGATCGAAAGTTCCTCGCCGACTCCCAACTCGAGAACGTCCTTCAGCCCGGCGTGCCGGAGCCATCCCGCCGCCGGCCGCGGAGCGATCAGTGGACCTGAGCGCTCGAGCCGGCGGAGCGTCGGCATGTCGGCGTGATCCGCGTGCAGGTGCGAGAGCGCCACCGCATCGACCGGCCCCAGGGCGCCGACCGGGGCGGCGATCCGTACCAGCGGCCCGACCCGGCCGCGCAGGACGGGATCGGTGAGCACGCGCACGCCGTCGATCTCGAGCAGCACCGTCGCGTGCCCGAGCCACGTGACCGACGCCTTTTGATGCGGTGGCGGGTCGATCTCCGAGATCCTGAACGCCGCCGCCCGATGACGTCATCCCCCGAACCGGATGAAGCGTGGGGGCGGCCACACGCGATACTCCGCCGCGTGGATGAAGCGCACGACCCGACGTACGGCGAGGTGGTCCAGTGGAGCCCGCAGACGCCACGGTTTCGGCCGCTCTCCTTCGCGCTGCACTGGGTCGTCTCGGCGGTCGCGGTGTTCGTGGCCGCCGCGATCGTCCCGCACGTAACGGTCCACCGGCTCCCCGACGCGTTCGTCGCCGCCGCGCTGATCGCCGTCCTGAACGCCGCCCTTCCGCCGCTGGTCGCGGCGCTGCGACTGCCGTACACGCTGGTCCTCGGCTTCCTCGCCGCGCTGATCCTCGACCCGTTGATCCTGTTGCTCGCCTCGCAGATCGACCCGCACTCGATCGAGGTTGACTCCTTCGGCTGGGCGCTCCTCGCGTCGCTTGTCATCGCCGCCACCACGGTTCTGCTGGAAGTGATCCTCGGCTCCAACGACGACGACGCCTACATGCTCTACGTGATCAGGCGGGTGGCGAAGCGCCAGGGCAAGCAGACGCGGACCGATGTGCCCGGGATCATCTTCCTCGAGATCGATGGGCTCGCGCTGCCCGTGCTCAAGCGCGCGATGCGCGACGGCAACGTCCCCGAGATGAACCGCTGGCTCAGCAGTGGCACGCACCGGCTGACCGAATGGGAGACCGATCTGAGCTCGCAGACCGGCGCGAGCCAAGCCGGCATCCTGCTCGGCTCAAACGAGAACATTCCCGCCTTCCGCTGGGTTGAGAAGGAGACCGGAAAGGTGATGACGTGCTCCTCGCCGGCGGATTGTGAGGTGCTCGAGCGACGCCACGCGACCGGCGACGGGCTTCTCATCAACGACGGCGCCAGCCGAGGCAACCTGTTCTCCGGAGAGGCCGATGCCGTGATCCTCACGGTGAGCCGGATGAGCGCCGAGAAGAAGGCGAATCCCGGCTATCGCGCATTCTTCGCCAACGGCTTCAACGTCACGCGCGTGCTCGTCCTGTTCGCATGGGAGGTGATGCTCGAGCGATCGTGGGCGTGGCGCCAGGCCCGACGGGACGTCCGTCCCCGCGGCGAGCGCACGCGCAAGTACGCGCTGCTCCGGGCCGGTCTGTGTGTGGCGGTTCGCGACCTGATCGTGTTCGGCGTGCTCACGGACATGATGCGCGGCCGTCCAGCCGTGTACGCCACGTTCTCGAGCTATGACGAGGTCGCCCACCACTCGGGCCTCGAACGGGCGGACACGCTCGAGGCGCTGCGCAAGCTCGACGAGCACTTCGCGCGCATCAATCGCGCGCGCCGCTTCGCGCCGCGTCCATACAAGCTGGTGGTGCTCTCCGACCACGGCCAGACCCAGGGCGCCACGTTCAAGCAGCGCAACGGCTACGACCTGACCGAGCTGGTTGATCGCTCGATCGAAAAAGGGACGATCGCAAGGATCGCCACCGGCGATGAGAACGACGCCGCCGTCGGCCATGCCGTCACTGAGGCCACCGGCAGGACCAAAGACGACGCCGTCGACGGCGAGCTCAGCGGCCAGCACGTCGTCGCGCTGGCATCCGGGAACCTCGGGCTGATCTACCTGATGGAGGAGCGCCGCCGCCTCTCGCTAGAGGAGATCGAGAAGCGCCATCCGCGCTTGCTCCCAGCGCTACGGGAGCATCCGCACATCGGTTTCCTGCTCGTTCGCTCGCGGGAGCACGGCGCCGTCGTGCTCGGTGCGCGAGGCGCGCGCTATCTGGACGAAGACCGAGTGGAGGATGAAGATCCGCTCGCGCCGTTCCCACCAAACGCAGCCGCGCATCTGCGCAGAACGGACGGATTCGAGCACGTCGCCGACATCATGGTCAACAGCTTCTACGACCCCGAGCTCGAGCAGGGATGCGCGTTCGAGGAGCTGATCTCGTTCCACGGCGGGCTCGGCGGCCCCCAGACGCGTCCGTTCCTTCTCTCGCCGGTGGAATTGCCGCTCCCGCCCGGGCCGATCCTGGGCGCCGCCGAGGTCCACGGCGTGCTCTCGGGCTGGCGGCGCACGCTCCAGGCTGAGGCATCCCCGGCGAGGGCACCGGAAGGCGTAACGGCGCGCGGCTGATCGGTCAGCGGTACAAGGTCCCGGAGCTCTCCCTGCCACCGATCCCCTGAGCATCGGGAATGCTCGCCCGGTCTAGATCGACGGACTCCCCGTAGCTCCGCGCCACTGTCGCGTCGAGCCGCGCCAGTTCGTCCTCGACCGCGGCCCGATGCTCGGGGCGAACCTCCTCGCGCAGCTCTTCGAGCATCGCGCGCAGCCGGCGCATGACCTGGATTGTCCTGGCGCCGTACTCGCGGATCTCGGTCGTCCCGAGCGTCAAATAGTCCTCCCACAGGCGCACCGGAATGACGAAGCCGACGCGAACCCCCACCCCCTCGGTCCACACCGACTGGCTGAAGTCGACCGAGCCGATCAGTCGCAGGACGTCGCTGAGGTGGTTGAGCACCTGGACCGCCGTCGTCGGATCGTTGACGGATGCGGAGAGCGCCCTGTCGGCGATGTCGACCATTATCCGAACCGCAAACGCCGGATCCTGCTCGATCGTACGCTCGTCCCCCAGGGCCACCATCCGCTGGAGCTTCTTCTCCTCCCGCGGATCGATGTCCTCGCCGCCGAACACCTCGATCAGCTTCGCGCCCGTCGGCACGAAGTCGCCGATCGTATGGCGGAACACCACGAGCCGCTCGTGCTCACGCGCCCACCGTACGAGCCCGGAGACGTCGATCGCCTGGATCGCGCCCGGTTGTGTGCTGTGGACGACCAGTGCGGGGCGCTCGCCGTGTGCCTCGAACTCCCCCTGCCAGATGTCAGGCGTCGTGATCAGGGCGGTCTCCTGGGGGACGAACTCGTCTCGCACGTAGTCGGCCACGAGCACGGCCACGGCCACGGGTCGGAGCCGGTGCAGGTAGACATCGAGGAACACGAGGAACTGCAGCAGCGTTGCCACGACGAGGACACCCGCGACGGACACGCCGAGATTGGGGACGAAGTCGGCCTCGACGCGCCGAAGCAGCGTGAACGAGAACGCCAGCGTGCCGATCAGCATCGCCAGCAGCGCCTTGAGCTGGCGGTCGCGATACCACAGGCGCATGTACCTGGCCGAGAACGTCCCCGTCGCCATCTGCACGACGAGGGTGGTGACCGTCACGACGAATCCGGTCAACGCGGCCATCGCGCCGACGATCGTCGTCAGCAGGGTGCTCGCCGTGGAGGCCGAGTAGGCGAGCTCGCCCGACAGGTGCAGCGACTTGTCGACGATCACGTCGAGCTCGCCCAGCGCCACCCCGAGGAGGCCGCCGATCAGCGGCAGGATCCACAGGCTCCCGCGGATGTACTGCCGGGCTCGAAACCGCCTGGCCCAGTTCATGACCCCCCCGACTCCCGGCGCCACATCGCCGCGTAGGCGCCACCCCGCGCAAGCAGCTCCTCGTGGGTTCCTCGCTCGACGGCCCTGCCTCCGTCGAGCACGATGACCTCGTCGACGGCATCGAGGCCGGCCAGCCGGTGCGTGATCAGCAGGATCGCCTGGCCGGAGGCGCCCTCGAGGAGATCGGCGACGATCGCGTCTGCCGTGGCGGTGTCGAGATGCTCGCCCGGCTCGTCGAGCACGAGCACCGGAAACTCGGCCAGCAGGGCGCGGGCAGCGGCGAGCCG
The DNA here is from genome assembly GCA_963812225.1 of uncultured Solirubrobacterales bacterium. Lineage (GTDB taxonomy): Bacteria > Actinomycetota > Thermoleophilia > Solirubrobacterales > Solirubrobacteraceae > Palsa-465. Next base: position 53,148 of record CAWEUN010000020.1, on the reverse strand, counting down.
CTGCCGCTGTCCTCCGGACATCCGGCCCCCGAACTCGCCCACCTCTGTCGCCAGCCCGGCGGGCAGCGACTCGGTCCACTCGAGCAGGCGGAATCTTGCCAGCGCGCGTTCGAGCTGCTCCTCGGTGGCCTCGCGACGGGCGAGACGGAGGTTCTCTTCAAGTGTGGCGTTGAAGACATGCGCATCCTGTGCCACCAGGCCGATCACCCGCCGGCAGTCGTCTCCACGCAGGTCGCTGAGCTCGACGCCCCCGAGTGTCACCGACCCGCCCTGGTACGGCAGGAAGCGCAGGAGCACGTCGGCCAGGGTCGATTTGCCCGCGCCGCTGCGTCCGACCACCGCGACCCGCCGCCCCGGCGACAGGTCGAGATCAAGGCCGTTTAGCACCCACGGACCGCCATCGCCGTAGCGGCACCGGAGGCCACGTACCTCGACTCTCGCCGGCGCGGGCGGGACCGGCTTCGGATCCGGCGGGTCGATTACGGGAGGCTCCGCCTGCAGCACCTGGCGCGTGCGCCCCAACGAGCTGCGCACGCGGGTCAGCGTCTGGGTCGCGCCCGGCAGCCCCGTCGCCAGCTCGAACGCGGCGAGCGGCACGACCGCGATAACCGCGAGCATCACGACGTCGAGGCGACCCGAGCGGACCGCGTCGACGCCGAGGACGAGCCCGCCGACCATCGCCAGTGCGGGCAACAGCGTCGCGAACCCCTGCCCCACCCCGGCCGTCCGGGCGCTGCGATCGGCGATCCGCCCGAGCCTGGCGTCGATCTCGGACGCCCGCCCGAGCTGGCGTTCGACGGCTCCGTAGGCCGCGAGCTCCGGCGCGCCTCTGATCAGGTCGACGACCGCCGCGGTCAGCTCGCCGCGCGCCGAGGCCTGCCGCACCTCGCTCCGGCGCGCGAGCCGGCCGGTGAGCCACGGCAGCGCCGTCGCGGCGAGTGCCAGCGCCACCAGCAGGACGATGCCCGCCGCTGGCAGAATCAGCCAGACGATCGCCACCGCCACCGCCCCAGACAGGATCGCGATCGCGAACGGACTGATCACCCGAACGACCAGGTCCTGGAGCGATTCGACGTCGTGGACGAAGCGCGCCATCAGGTCGCCGCTGCGGATCGCCGGAAGTCCAGCCGGGGCCAGCGCCTCCAGCCGGGCGTAGACGCGTACGCGCAGGTCCGCCAACGCTCGGAACGCGGCGTCGTGCGAAACGAGCCGCTGGCCGTAGCGCAGGAGTCCCTTCGAGAGGCCAAAGAACTGGACGGCGACGATCCCCAGGGCGAGCGCCATCTCCGACGGGTGCTGAGCGGCGCGGGAGATCAGCCACGCGGACGTTGCCAGCAGGCCGATCCCCGCCGCGATGGCGCCGGCGCCCAACAGGCTCGCGACCACCAACTCCCGTCTCGCCGGCCGGGCGAACTCGGCCGTCTCTCGGAGCGAGGTCGAGCTCACGCGGCCAAGGCCACCCGACTGAGATCGACCACGCGGTCGGCGAGCGCGACGAGCGCCGCTCTGTGCGCGACGAGGATCACGGTGCGGCACGTCATCAGCTGCCGGATTGCCACGAGCACCTCGTCCTCGGTGGCGCCGTCGAGGTTGGCCGTGGGCTCGTCGAGCAGCAGCAGCGGGGCGTCGCGCAGGAAGGCCCGCGCGAGCGCCACGCGCTGGCGCTCGCCGGCGGACAGCCCGACGCCGTGCTCGCCCACGAGCGTCTCCAGACCGTCGGGCCGGCTCGCCACGACCTCGCGCAGACCGGCCGCGCTTACGGCCGCCCACACGGCCTCGTCCGTGGCATCCGGCAAGCCGAGCGTGATGTTCTCCCTGAGCGTGGTGGCGAACAGGTGTGGCCGCTGCGGCAACCACGAGATCCGCTCTCGCCAGGCTCCGGGATCGAAGTCGGACAACTCGGTGTCCCCGATCCGGATCGATCCGGCGGTTGGCGTCACGAAACCCAGGAGCACGCTCAGCAGCGTCGACTTGCCCGCGCCGCTCGGGCCGGTCACGGCGACGATCTCGCCTGGATCGACACGCATCGACACGCGGTCCAGGGCCGGTAGCTCCCGCCCGGGGTACTGCACGCTCAGCTCGTCGATGGAGATGCACGAAAACGACAAATCCGGGATCTCGGTATCCGTGCCCGCCGGCGGCAACGGCGTGTCGAGCACCGCGAACACCTGCTCGGCAGCGGCGACTCCCTCGGCGCTCGCGTGGTAGTTGGCGCCCAATTGCCGCAGTGGAAGGTAGGCCTCGGGCGCCAGGACCAGAACGAACAGCGCCGTCCGGAAGTCGAGGTCGCCGTAGAGGAGGCGCAGCCCGACCGCAACGGCCACGAGCGCGACCGAGATCGTGGCGAGCAGCTCGAGGACCAGCGAGGAGAGGAACGTGACCTTCAGCGCTGACATCGTGGCTTCCCGCTGGCGCTCCGAGATCTCCCGGATCACCTCGACCTGCGGCTTGGCCCGGCCGAAGACCTTGAGCGTCGTCAACCCTGAGACCACGTCGAGAAAGTGCGCAGCCAGGCGCTGCAGGGTCCGCAGCTGGGCCTCCGTTCGATCCCGCGTCGCGGCGCCGACGAGCGCCATGAACACCGGGATCAGAGGCAGCGTGAAGACGATGATCAGCGCCGAGATCGGGTCGCGGGCCACGACGACGACGAGCACGGCCACGGGGACGATCACGGCCAGGAACACCTGCGGTAGAAAGAGAGAGAAGTAGCCGTCGAGCGCGTCGACCCCACGGGTGGCGAGCGTGGCGATCTCCCCCGTGCGCTCCTCGCCCAGACGAGCGGGGCCGATCGCGGCGACCCGCCCGAGCAGCGCCGCTCGCAGCTGCTGTTTGACGCGCGTCGACGAGCGGCTGGCGAGGAGCTCCGCGCTCCACGCAACGGCAGCACGCGCCAGCACCACCGCGACCAGGATCGCCAGCGGCGAGGACAGCTGCGAGAGTCCCTTCCCGTCGAAGGCGCCCGCCACGACGTACGCGATCAGCCACGCCTGGGCGATGATCAACAGCGCGCTGAACGAACCGAGCCCGACCGAGGCGCCGATGAACGACCGGGTTGCGCGGGCGTGGCGAAACAGTCGCGGGTCGACGATGCCCCGCCGTGCAGGCCCTGACGCCCGGTTCTGCGGCACCGCTCAAGTCCAATCGTCCGGGCCATGGCTCACATCATGCAAATCGGGTGACGCGCCGCCCAAGGCGCTCATACCAAGGGGGTGATGACCGAGTCCGGGGAGCCGCGTAGGTTCAGCTCGTGAGGTCCACCGAGCAACGGCATGTCGAGTACCGCCACTCCACCACCTGCTGACGCTGGGACCCCAGCCGAGCTCTCACGCGAGCAGGCGGACGCCACGATGCGCAGCAAGCAGTTCGTGGTCCTGCTCGTCCTCGTTTCGATCGTCGGGATCGTCGTCTCGCTGGCTGCGTGGTGCTTCCTGGAGCTCATTCACCAGATCCAGCAAGAGGTCTTCACCCACCTCCCCCACGCCGTCGGCTACTCGAGCCCGCCCGTCTGGTGGCCGCTCCCGGTGCTTGCGGTTGCCGGGGTCTTAGTCGCGCTGGCGATCTCGAAGCTCCCCGGCAACGGGGGCCACATCCCGGCGTACGGCCTGGCCGCGGGGGGACCGCCCGCGGCCGACGAGCTACCCGGGATCCTCCTCGCCGGGATCGCGGCGATCGGATTGGGCGTGGTGATCGGCCCTGAGGCTCCGCTGATCGCCCTTGGCGCGGGTCTGGGCGTGATCGCGATTCGCCGTGTGCGCGCCGGGGCCCCCAACCAGGTGGTGACTCTCGTCGCGGCGTCGGGCAGCTTCGCCGCGGTGTCGTTCGTCTTCAGCTCGCCGCTCGCGGCCGCCGTCCTCATGGTCGAGGTCACGGCAATCGGCGGGCCCAGATTACGTCTTGTGCTCGTGCCGGGACTGCTCGCCGCCGGGATCGGCTCGCTCGTCTCGCTCGGGCTGGGGTCTTTCACGGGCCTCAGCACCTCGGCGTACGCGATTTCCGCGTTGCCGCTGCCGGCGTTCGGCCACCCTGACGTCGCCAACTTCGGCTGGACGATCGCGCTGGCGATCGCGATCGCGGCAGTGACTTCCGTGATCATGCGCGGCGGCCTCGGGGTGCTGGCGATCGTCAAGCCGCGCCTGCTTGTGGTGCTCCCGGTGGCTGGCCTGTTGATTGCCGGCCTGGCGATCCTGTTCTCGCAGGTCACCAACCACACCGTCGACGACGTCCTGTTCTCCGGCCAGGACCAGCTGCCGAGCCTCGTCGCGCAAGGCGGGAACGTACTCGGTCGGCGCGCTGGCGCTGATGATTCTCTGCAAGGGCGCCGCCTACTCGCTGTCGTTGGGGAGCTTCCGCGGCGGGCCGACGTTCCCCGCGATGTTCCTCGGAGCCGCCGCCGGCATCCTGGCCTCGCACCTACCCGGCTTTCCCCTCACGCCCGCCGTCGCCGTGGGCATCGCCGCCGGGGTTTCGTCCGTGCTCCGGCTGCCCCTGAGCGCGGTCGTGATCGCGACGGTGCTGACCGCGAAGTCGGGCGACGGAGTTACGCCGTTGGTCATCGTCGGCTCCGTCGTCGCGCTCGTCGTGACGCTGGTCCTCTCGGCCCGTCAGAGCACGGCGCGGGAAGCCTCGGCGTAATCGCCCATGGGCGACGTTCTCGTCTTCTCGCTGACCGCAAGCGCGAATCCGACGCTGATCGCCGTCACCACCGTGATGCTGCTGCTCCCAAGTCCGAAGAAGCTGATGTTCTACTACCTGATCGGAGCGATGTTCACGAGCATCACGCTCGGGCTCGTGATCGTCTTCGCGGCCAAGAAGTCTGGCGTCGTCAGTTCGGGCAAGACCACGATCAACCCGTCGATCGACTTCGCGCTGGGCGGGATCCTCGTTCTGATCGCGATCGTCCTCAAGACTGGCCGCGACAAGCCATATCGAGACCGCCGCGCGGAGCGCAAGCGCGAGAAGCCGCAGAAGACGCCGCGGTGGCAGAAGGCGCTCACCGAGAGCGACCCCAGGTTCGCGATCGTCATCGGCGCGCTCCTGACGCTGCCGGGCGCCTCCTACCTGGCCGCGCTCACGAGCATCGCCAAGCTGAACGCCAGCACGACGGTATCGGTGTTGCTCGTACTGCTGGTGAACCTGATCATGCTCGCGCTGCTCGAGGTGCCGCTGATCTGTTTCGTCGTCGCGCCCGACTGGACACCACAGGCGATCGAGCGGGTCAAGGCCGCGTTTCGACGCAACGGCCGCAGGCTCGCTATCTACCTCTCCGGAGGCATTGGATCATTGCTGATCCTGCGCGCGGTGATCACGTTGCTCGCGTCCTGAGGCGCTAGCTGCACTTGGATTTGGCGTCGCTCTCGAACGTCGTGACCGAGTTCGCGAGCGCACTGACCTGACCGGGAAGTGCCGCGATCAGCGAGGGCTGGGTGGGTGAGCTCTTCAGTTCCCCGACTGTCGTCTCGAGCGTCGTGACCGCAGCGCTGATGGCCTGGGTCTGTGTCGGGAAGTCGCTCTTTGCCGAGCTCACGACCGACTTCGCATTGCTCTCGACCTTCTGCAGGGCGGCCGTGACCGAGCTCGTGCCGTTCTTGATCACGTCCACGTTCTTGAGGTCCTGCACCGATGTCTTGAGATCGTTCAACGAGGAGCAGAACGCTGGCTTGCTGCTCCCGCCACAGCCGCCGACCAGTGCCGCGACGGCGAGCGCGAGAGCGACCATGGCCCGGGATGGCTTCATGTCGGACACGGTCCCTCGGGTCGCGTCCACCGGCATCACCCAAATCGGATGAGCCGTCCCGCGGTCTCCCAGGTCCGTCAAGGGTGGTGTCTGCCTCCCTCAACATGGAGGCGTACCGGCTTGCCCTGCGCGTCGCATTGCGAGAGAAATGCACCGAAGCACGAACCTATCGTTCGGAGGGCGCAGATTCCCACGTCTACGGGGCCGGCAGCCAGCGGCATCCTTACACCGCGCGCGCGGGGCGGCTCGCGCGCGGAGCACAGCGGTTACGCGGAGCACAGCGGATATGGAGCTCCGCTGTTCCGGGATGGGTTCGTTTCGCGTCCCGCACTCGTCGCGCGCCTGCTGGACGGAGACCAAGCCGCTCTGGCTTTGATCGCCGCTCCGGCGGGCTACGGTAAGACGACGCTGCTCGCGGAATGGGCCGCGCGCGATCACCGTCCGTTTATCTGGATCACGCTCACCTCCCTCGATCGCGACGTGGCCGATGCGGCGGAGTCGATCGCTCGCGCGTTCGAGTGCGCCGGCTGGATCGACGCGGACGTGTGGCCGGCGCTGAAAGCTTCCCGTGCCAGCCGCCGTAGACCTGTTCTCGCGAGGCTGTTGCGATCGCGAGAAATCGTCGGTCGGAGCTTCGTCCTGGTCCTCGATGACGCGCACAACACCCGACCATCGGTGCTGAGGACGGTCGTCACGACCCTCCTCGAGGAGCTCGGACCACAGTCCCAGATCGCGTTGGCGACGAGGACCGAACCGCCGCTGCCGATCGGTCGGCTGCGGGCCCACCGGGCGCTGGTCGAGGTGCGAACGGACGATCTGACGATGAGTCCGGCGGAGGCCGCGACCCTCTTGCGGCAAGTGGGTCTCGAACTCGACTTCGGGGCGGTGCAGGCGCTCTCGGGTCAAACCGAAGGCTGGCCGGTCGGCCTGTACCTCGCCGCCCTGGCGCTCCGGGAGGAGGATGACGTCGCCACAGGCCTGAAGCGCTTCGCCGGATCGGATCATCTGATCGCCGAGTACTTCCGCGATGAGTTCCTCGCCGACCTTTCTCCCCAGCTGACGCGCTTCGTGAGCCGGACCTCGGTGCTCGACGAGCTCTCGGGTCCGATGTGCGACGCGGTGCTGCGAGAGAGCGGCTCGGCGGACACGCTGGCAGGGCTGGCGCGACGGAATCTCATGTTGACGGCGCTCGATCACAGCCACGAACGATTCCGCTGGCACGGCCTGTTCAGGACGGTGCTCAGAGCCGAGTTGCGTCGCACGGAGCCCGGCGTCGAGCACCGTCTTCACGCGCGCGCGAGCACCTGGTTCGGGCGCCACGGAGATCTCGACGGCGCGATCGGGCACGCCGTCGCGGCAGGCGACGTTGCCCGGACCGGCGATCTGCTCTGGGCGAATCTCGCGCACTATCTCGGAAACGGCCGGACTGAGCTCGTCATCGAATGGCTGAGTCACTTCCACGACGCTCAGATCGCCGGCTACGCACCACTTGCCCTGGCCACAGCGTTCAGCTCCCTGACCAGCGGGAACATCGAGCTCGCGCGACACCGGGCGCTGCAGGCGGCCGAGGCCAAAGAGCGCGGCAAGCCGCCCAAAGACGTCCCGTCGCTGGAGGCCGGGATCGCGATCGTCGACGCCGCGACAAAGACGAGCGCGCTCGAGATGGCGCAAGCCGCGACCCAGGCCTACGAGCTGGAGCCGGGCCACGGCCAGTGGCGAGGGCTTTGCTGCCTGCTCAGAGGGATTGCCGAGCACCTTGCCGGTAGTCGCGACAGCGCCGTGCGACTGCTCGAGGAGGGCGCGGAGCTAAGCGCCGTAGGCGCGCCGAGCGTCGGGTCCCTATGCCTATCTCAGCTCGCGATGATCGCGATCGAGCGCGACGAGTGGGAGACGGCAGGCGAACTCGCCGACCGGGCTGCGACGATCGTCGAGCCGACCGCACTCGGCTCCGCCCCGCTCTCGGCACTGGTGTTCGCCGTCGCGGCCGCCACACGCGCCCGCCAGGGCCGCGTCGATGAGGCCAAGCGCGACCTTCGTCGTGGCGCGGACCTGCTCGTCGCGCTGGGCGACTTCGTTCCGTGGTACGGCGCTGTGGCACGGATCATGCTGGCTCGCGCGGCGCTCGGCCTCGCCGACACGGTCGGGGCGCGCACGCTTCTCGCCGAGGCCTCGCGACTGGCCCGCCGCACATCGGACGTGGCGATCTTCCAGCGTTGGTTCGACGAGGCCTGGGCGCAAATCGACACGCTGGCCGAGACGGCGCTGTCGGGGCCATCGTCGTTGACGATCGCGGAGCTGCGGATTCTCAGGTTCCTTCCGAGTCACCGATCGTTTCGGGAGATCGCCGAGCGGCTGGACGTGTCGGTCAACACGGTCAAGACACAAGCGCACGCGATCTATCGCAAACTGGACGCGGCATCCCGCTCCGAAGCGGTGGCCCGAGCCCGCAGCGCGGGCCTGCTGGGAGTGTGAGCCTCTTCGTCAGGGGACGTCGGCTCGGTCAGTTCCGATCTCGTAGCCAATCGCTTGCGCGAGGCGAGACGCGGAGCTGATGACCCGCGGGAGCCCGACCTCGGGCCCAATGCTCAGTAGCACGCCCACGATCTCATCGTCGTTGGCACCCGCGCAGGACGCGAGCTCGACCGCCCAGCGCAAGCACGTCGTCGACGCGTCGAGCGCGACCAGGGCGGCGAGTCGAACCAAGGTCCGCACGCGAGGGGTGAGCCCAGCATCAAATCCAGGGTCAGCGGCCTCGGGCCGGAGCGCGAGCACCATCCGAACCGAGCCCTCATCGCCCGAGCCCAGCCGACGGAGAAGGTTCTCCCCAGACATGGCCACAACGCGATGCTGGCCGAGCATCGCCGGTTAGGCATCGCCCGGATCGGGTGAGGGGCGCCGGCGCGGCCTACGGGCTGGGCCAGAAAGTTGTGAGATCGATGGCAGCCAGGTGAGCCTTTGCGACCAAGCCCCGCGCGCCGCTTTGGTCGACCAGCGCGTAGCTCCGGAGGTCATCCTCGGCCGAGACCAGGAGGACGGCCGGCGGGTCATCGCGGACCGTCAGCAGTGGGGACACCTGGAACCCGGTTCCGTCCGGCAGCCGTACGTCCAGCAACACGGCATCCGGCACCAGCTGGTCGCAGAGCTCGAGCGCGGTGGCGGCGCAGTCAGCCTCCCCGACGACCGCATAGCCACGTCGCTCGAGCAGTGCGCGTGCGACGCGCCGAAACGACGGCGCGTCGTCGACGATCAAGACACGAATTGTCCTGGGGTGCTGTGGCAAGCCGGCAATCGTGCCGGACCGACTCTGCGCCGTCGATAACGCAACCGCGTGATTGTCGGACTCACCCGAGTGCGTGGCCGTTCGCCATCGACATCGCGACAAGCTGCGCGCGTGAACGCGCCCCCATCTTGGTCATCGCGTTGTGCACGTGGGTGCGAACAGTGTTGTGGGAGACGTGCAGGTCCTCGGCGATCTCCGGCCCGGTCGCGCCGAGTGACAGCAGCTTCACGACCTCTCGCTCGCGTTTGGATAGCACTCCCGCTCCGACCGATCCCTGCGCGTCGTCCTTGCGCCGGCGACCCGCGGGCACCGCCCGGAGCACCACGACGAGGATCAGCTGTCGGCCGGTTACCAGCTCGGGATGGCCCGCGAAATCGACTGTAACGCGCGAGCCGTCGCTTCGAATCGCGTCGACGACGCCGTGGAACTGGGGCCGCGACAGCGCCTGCCGCCACTGCTCGGACGTGACCACCGGACCGTGATCCACGAAATCGTGCACCGGGCGCCCGACGAGCGCGCGCCTACGGTATCCGAGGAGCTGGAGGTAGGCACCGTTGACATCCACGTGGCGACGCTGCTCGTCGAGCAGCACCATGGGGTTCCGTGAGCGCCTGAAGGCCTGCCAGAAGAGGGACGCCCACCCCGATCCGTCCCCGTCGAGAACGAACGCGGGGCCGAGGTCATCGGTTGCGTCGACGAAGCTCACGGCAAACGATCCTTTATGCGGGCGAACCTAACCCCCGCACCACATTTGGTGGGTGAAAACTCGACTCTGACAGTGCCCTCTGCGCCGATCAATGGGGTGGGCTTGCATCTGGCGAGGATGCGCACCTCACGCTGTGCGCACTGGGGTGAGCGCATCCCTGTCAAAGGGAGGCCTGCCATGTTGTTGGCACTGTTTTCTCGTGCGACGCTTCGCGCGCGATGACCGAGTTCGACGGCCGAGACCGAATCGGCACCGCGTTGCGGGCGCTAGCTGCGGATCTCGTCGCCGAAAAGCAACGGGTCGCAGCCCTGCGGAGAGAAAACAGTCAGCTGAAGGCAGAGCTCGACGCACTGCGCCGTCTGCGGGACGATCCTCCCTCGGAGCGGGCTGCCCGCTCGGACGGTCCGATCGAATCGGCTATCCCGTAGTCGATTTCTGCCCCGCCTCGGGATGGTCGGTTTCGGACAGGTAGATCAGCGTCGCTTTCACGCGCCGGCTGACCTCCTGGTCCTCCGGGAGGCCGAGCTTCGAGAAGATCGAGTTGACGTGCTTCTCGACCGCGCGCTTGGTCAGGAACAGCGTCTGGGCGATTGCCCCGTTGCTCTTTCCTGCGGCGATCTCCGCGAGCAACTCGAGCTCGCGAGGCGTGAGGTCGGAGAGCGCGGAACGGGCCGGACGTCTTCGCGCTTCGATCAGCACGTCGACGATCTTTGGGTCCACGACCGACCCGCCCAGGGCTACCTCCTCGATCGCGGCAAGCAGCTGCTCTCGGTTGCGGATGCCCTCCTTGAGCAGGTAGGCCCGCCGGCCGGTCCCCGGTCCCAGGAGTGCGAGGGCATATTCCGGCTCGGCGTACTGGCTTAGAACGACCACGCCGGTGTTTGGATGGCTCTCCCGCAGGGCGCTCGCAACCCTGATCCCCTCGTCCCGCCCGGACGGCGGCATTCGTATGTCGGTGATCAGCACGTCCGGGTTCTCCGCCGCGATCGCAGCCTCAAGCTCGTCACGGCTCGAGCACACGGCCAGCAGTTCGACCTCGGGCGCCGACTCGAGCATCGTCGACAGAAACTCCCGGACGACATACGAATCGTCCGCCGCGACGACACGGATCGGACGTGACGGCGCTGTCTTTGGTTGCGTGCTCACGTTCCCTCGCTTGGAAGTCTGCCATAGCGATTCGCCGCGCTCTGTTGCGCCGCGTCGCGTTGAAATCTCACCTGTTTGCGGGATTTGGGACTGCAAACGTTCGCGGCGGGGGGTCGGGTGCGTATATCGTGCGCGCGCCCGTGACTCGGATGTGTGCGTGCCTCCGGAACCCGTGAACGATCCCATGGTGTGTGCTCCCCACGACCATGCTTCAGCCTCCCCCGATGTTTGTCGCGCGTAGGAACCAGGAAAACGAGCATCCGACCGTGGTTGGCCTCGAACCAGATGAGCTGGGCGCTGCCGAGCGGCCGTCGGACGATTCCGTGACAGTTCTGGTCGTCGACGACCACGAGGCATTCCGGCGCGCGATGCGCGACGTCGTTAACGCGACCGAGGGATTCACGTTCGTGGGCGAGGCGGCCTCCGGAGAGGGCGCGCTCACGGCGGCCTCCGCGCTCTCTCCGAGATTGATGTTGGTTGACAGGCGAATGCCGGGCATGGGAGGCGTCGAGGCAGCACGGCGTCTCGCCGAACGTCACCCCGAGGTGGTCGTGGTGCTCGTGTCGGTGGAGGAGCCCGATGCGTTTGACCAGCGGGCATGCGGGGCCGCCGCGTTCGTCCGCAAACACCAGCTGTGCCCGCAGTTATTGCGGGAGGTTTGGCTGGAACACGGCCGCTGAGCTCATCGGACTCCGCCTGCTTCGCCCGGTCGCGATCGAGTCCGGTGACGGCGGGCCCACTGTCGGTAGGTGTGCTGCGTCAGCAATCGGTACCACGGCACCCTCCTGCGCGCCTGGGCAACCGCTTCGAGCAGCTCGTCATCGTCGTAGTACTTGGACAGGGCGACGAGCGCTTTCTCGCGCACGAACATCCGCCGATCGAGCAGCGCGAACTCGAAGCCATCGATGGCGCGCGCGTCGCCAAGCTCGTCGAGAGCGATGACGGTGTAGTAGCGCAGCCGGAGCCCACGGCTGCGCAGGAGTGGCATGAGGATTTCGACGTCGTCGGCTGAGCCCACCTCACCGAGTACCCAGACGGCGCCAAGATCGTGCACCCCATCCTTGATCAGTCCGCGCACCGGAGGCGCCGCGGCACGACCGGCCTCCTTGAGTCCCTGGATCGCCGCGCGGTTCACGCGCCGGCTGGATGACCGATCCCGGACGAGCTCAGCGAGGAACTCGGCCGCGCTCGGGTCGCCGCTCTTGCCGAGCGGGACCGCCGCGGCGACGATCATCCGGTCGCGCGTGCGGCGGCTCGGCGTCGACGCGAGCGCGGCCTGCAAGGCGCCGACATCTCTCCACTCCGCGTCCGGTCCCTGCGCGCCGTCGCCTTGTCGCTCGAGCGGGCGCTTGTCGGGTTCGCCAGGGATTGAGACGGCCTCTCGTCAGGATGCAGTTCGGATGTAAGGAGCGTGCCAAAACTCGATCATCCGCGCATCACGATGGGCCCGGATCTACCTCCGGATGGCCGCGTCGCAGTTCAAGATCCGCTCAGCTGGGGAGCCCGTAACCGCGCTGCGCTTTCCGTACCTCGCCGGAGACCGCCATCTTGCTCAGCGTGCTGCCAACGGTCCCGGCGCCGATGCCGGTTTCCTTCGCTATCTCCGACGCGGTCTTCGGACCGGCCTTGAGCGATTGCAGGATCTTGGCCTTGTTCGCCCCCCGCGGCGCTCGGGCACCGCTCGCGGCCGAGGCGGTCGTGCGTTTCCGGGCCGTCGCGCGTTTACGCGCGGTGGCCGGCGCTCGGCCGCTGGACGTCGCGCTTGCGGCGGTCGATCGCGAGGCACGCTTCGTTCCCGCGGTCGATCGCGAGGAGCGCGTCGATGCGGCGGTCGATCGCGACGCACGCGTTTTTGCAGCCGTGGACCGCGAGGCCCGCGTTGATCCGGCGCCGGATCTACTGCGGGTAGATGCCTTGCGCGTCGACGTGCGGCTCGATGTCTTGCGAGTTGCACTCGTAGGCCGCACGGAGCTCGGGAGGCGCCGCTCGATCTCGTCGGCGATCGCACGGAACTCGCTGGCGGTGCTGCGTGCCGCCCGCGTCGCTTTGTTGCTGGCGTCGTCACTGAGCTCACTGAGCCGCTTTGCAACCTGCTTGCGGAGTCCCGCATCGCGCAAGCGGTCGAACAGGTCGTTGTCCTTCTTAGCCATGAAGTTTCTCCTCAGAACTGGGCCGCCGATCGGGGAGCGGCAACCCTATCGAGCGGCGAGGATGTCGCGTGCAACTCTACGCCCGCGCGGTGTGCGCGAATCTTCACACCAGTCACTAGTCTGACCATTGTGGCAACAGTGAAAGGAGAGTCGGGATGCAGAGGATGAGCGCCCAGGACGCGTCGTTCTTGCACATCGAGAATGACAACAGCCCGATGCATGTCGGCGGCGTGAGCATCTTCGAGGGACCACCGCCGCCGTTCGCCGACATTGTCGATCGCGTTCGGGACAAGCTCGCGCTGGTGCCGCGCTACCGCCAGGTGGTGCGTTTCGTGCCGCTCGCACTCGCACGCCCCGTGTGGGTCGACGACCCCCACTTCAACATCGGGTATCACGTCCGCCGTACCGCACTTCCAAGTCCGGGCGGCGAGCAGGAGCTGCGGACGCTGGTCGGCCGCGTCATGTCACAGAACCTCGACCGCGCCAAGCCGCTATGGGAGATGTGGATCGTCGAGGGCCTCGGAGATGGACGCTGGGCCGTGTTGTCGAAGGTTCATCACTGCATGGTCGATGGCATCGCCAGCACCGACCTGATGAGTGTGCTGCTCGATAAGGAGCGCGACCCTGAGCGCCCGCTGCCGGATGCCTGGGTGCCAGGAGCGACGCCGAGCGGGACGCGACTGTTCGCCGGCGCGGTCGTCGAGCAGGTAACCAACCCGGTTGCCTTCGGCGAGCGGTTCGCCGGTGCGCTGCTGACCCCGCGCCAGTTCGTGGGGCTGCTCGAGGACACGTCCCGTGGCCTGATCGGCTTCGCGGGCGTGGCACGTCTCCGTGACGGGTCGTCGCTCAACGGACCGCTGGGGCCGCATCGCCGCTGGGGCTGGGCGCGCGGACGGTTATCCGACGTGCAGCTTGTCCGTCGCGCGCTCGGCGGCACCGTCAACGACGTCGTGCTGGCTGCGATCACCGGCGGCTTCCGCGAGCTCCTGCAGGAACGTGGTGAGTCCGTCGACCGGGTGCTGCGAACGCTGGTGCCGGTTTCGGTGCGGCGTCCGGGCGAGCGAGGTCGTTACAACAACCGCGTGTCGGCGATATTCGCGGAGCTGCCGGTTGGAATCGAAGACCCGGCGCGCAGGCTTCGATCGATCAGCGCCCAGATGGCGGACCTGAAGGACTCAAAGCAGGCCGTCGCCGGGGAGGTCCTGACGTCGTTGTCCGGATTCGCGCCGCCGATGCTGCTCGCGCTCGGAGCCCGCGTCGCCAGCAAACTGCCACAACGGAGCCTCAACACCGGAACGACGAACGTTCCCGGCCCGCAGTTCGCGCTGTACCTGGCCGGTCGCAAGATGCTCGAGTCCTTCCCCTACATCCCGCTGTTCGCCAGCGTCCGGCTCGCCGTCGCGATCTTTTCCTACGACGGCGCGCTCAGCTTCGGGATCAGCGGCGATTACGACACGGCGCCCGACATCGACGTCCTCTGCGCGGGAATCGAACACGGGCTCGCCGAACTCGTAGCGCTGTCCCAGCCCGAGGGCAAAAAGCCGGGCGGGAAAGCCGCCCGGAAGGCGCGCGTCTAGGCTTTCAATCGATGGCCCTCGTCGGTCCCGCGCCGATCTCGTTCAACCCGCTGCGGCGGGTCGCGGCCGACCTGCTGGCGGAGCGTCGCGCCGACGTCCCGTTCCCGCCCGGTGACACGTCGTTAAGCATCCGGCGCACGCGTGGGTTCGCGCTCCACCCCCTCCCGATCCTGCTCGACGGCTATGAACGCTACGGGCCGGTGTTCACGATGCGCGTGTTCCACGGCAACAGCGTGTTCATGATCGGGCCCGAGGCCAACCACTACATCACGGTCTCCCACGCCGACAACTTCAGTTACCGGGACGGCCACATGGGCGACCTGACCGCCTTGCTCGGCGATGGCCTGCTGACGACCGACGGCGAGTTCCATCGCCGCTCGCGGCGGATCATGGTGCCCGCGTTCCACCACGAGACGATCGCCGCCGCGCTCGCGACGATGAATTCCGAGATCGAACGCGCGCTCGACGGCTGGCACGACGGCGCGCGGATCGACATCTATTACTCGACGCGGCGCCTGGCCCTCCGGATCGCGATGCGCGCGCTGTTCGGCTTCGACCCCGACGCTGCTGGCGCACGGATTGACGTTGCCCGCAACTTCGAACAGGGGCTGAGCTTCTGGGCGCGCGACTACTGGCTTCAAGTGATGCGCGGTCCCCGAACCCCGTTCGCCCGAATGCAGCAGGCGCGGCGCGCCCTCGACGGGGTCATCTACGAAGAGATCGCCCGCCGACGCCGCAGCGGGGAGCGCGGACAGGACCTGCTCAGTCTGCTGATCGATGCGACCGACGACGATGGCGAGGGCCTGGACGATCGGCAGATCCGCGACGAGGTGATGACGCTGCTGTTCGCCGGGCACGACACGACGACCTCGACGATCGGTTTCATGTTCTATGAGCTGGCGCGCCATCCGGACGTCACCGCGTCGCTGCGCGACGAGCTGGACGGTGCGCTCAGTGGCGAGCCGCCAGATGCCGCGGTGCTCACGAGCGGGCAGCTCGAGCTGCTCGAGATGGTCCAGGACGAGACCTTGCGGATGTACCCGCCGGCGTGGATCGGCGCTCGCAAGTCGATCGAGACCTTCGAGTTCGCGGGCAGGACCGTCCCCGGCGGGGCCTATGTCGACTACAGCTCGTGGGTCTCCCACCATCTCCCGCACGTCTTCCCGGAGCCGCGGGAGTTCCGTCCCGAGCGCTTCGCTCCCGAGGCGAAGGCAGCGCTCCCGAAGGGTGCATACGTGCCGTTCGGTGGCGGATCGCGGATCTGCATCGGGATGCGGTTCGGCAAGCTCGAGGTGAAGGCGATCGCGACCGCGCTCCTGCAGCGATTCGAGTTCGAGCTGGAACCCGGCTACAAGCTGAGAATCCGCCAGATGCCGACGATTGGTCCGCGCGGCGGCGTGCCCCTGATCGTGCATAGGCGCTCGCGCGCTCCATATATAGGAACACCGCTCGCCGCCCATTAGTTGCTGTCCGCACCGGACAAAGGTGATCCGGCTCGTGTTCCGCATTCACGACCGTCATGTCCGTATATTCAGCCGCTTCTGTTGTCGGCTCAGAGGATTGGAATGCGAACGGATCGGATTGCAGGACGCGCGGGTGGACGGACGAGGTGGATCGTGGGACTCGCGACCGGCGGGGTGCTGACGGCGGCCCTGCTGGCGACGGTGATCGCGTCGGCGGCCGGAGCCGCTCGCGTCCGTAAGCCCACGAGGGCTGCGGCTAGCGCCGGGACGCCGGCGGCGGACTGCCAGCCGTTTGGCAAGCACCCGTGCCTGCTTCCGTTCCCGGACAACCTGTACACCAAGCGCGACCGCTCCACGCCGACAGGAATCCGGGTGAATCTCCCGGCAGCGGCGATGCCCGTGAATACGAGCGGAGCACAGATGAGCACCGCCGAATACGACCGTAATGACGGCTTCAGCCCCGGCAGCGCGATCGTCCTGCACGTGTCCGGGCTCGACAACGCCGCGGCGTTCGCAAAGACAAACCCGGTCGGGCTGCGCGACATGAGCGCGGCTTTCAAAAAGAACCAGCCGATCGTCGTGATCGACCAAGCAACCGGACGCCGCCAGCTCATATACGCGGAGCTCGACGCAAACGCCACCACGCCGCAGACCACCGACCTGATGGTCGTTCCCGGCAAGGAGTTCACCGAGGGCCACACCTACATCGTGGCTTTGCGCGACCTGCGGAACGCGAGCGGTCACGTGCTTCGCGCACCGGCATGGTTCGAGAAGCTCCGCGACGGGCGCAGGTTGCCTCGCAACGAGCGCTCCCAGCGGGCGCGCTACGCGAAGATCTTCAAGGCACTGAAGCGGGCGAAGATCCGTCGGGGCAACCTCTACGAGGCTTGGAATTTCACGGTCGGCAGCGAGAAGAGCCTGACGTCGCGGCTTCTGTCGATCCGCAACAACGCGTTCTCGCAACTCGGTGACAACCATCTCGCCGACGGAAAGGTGCAGGGCCGGGCGCCGAGCTATTCGGTCACCGGCAACACGATGCTGACGCCGCAGCTACGCGACGTCCAGGGCACCTTCCAGGTGCCCTGCTACCTCGTGACGTGCGGCCCCACCGCGACCACCGGGTTCCACTACAGCTCCAGCAGGCCCGACGCACTGCCGACGCAGAGTCCCGGCAACGTCGCCACCGCGCAGTTCGAGTGCATCGTCCCGACCTCGGCAACACCGAGCAACCCGGCGCGCATCTCGCTCTACGGCCACGGCCTGCTCGGCTCCCGCGACGAGGTCACCGACTCTTGGGTGCAGGCGCTGGCGACGAACTACAACATGGCGTTCTGCGCCACCGACTGGTGGGGACTGGCCGAGGGGGACACGGCGCTCGCCGTCAGCGCAATTGGAAACCTCAACCTTTTCCCCAATCTCGTCGATCGCCTTCAGCAGGGGGTGTTGAACTTCCTCTACCTGGGCCGACTGATGGATAACCCGCAGGGGTTCGCGTCCAACCCGGCGTTCCAATCCGGCGGCCACTCGGTCATCAACACGTCGAACCTCTTCTACGACGGCAACAGCCAGGGTGGTATCGAGGGCGGCCTCACGACCGCCGTCTCGCCCGACATCCGCCGCGCCGTGCTCGGAGTGACCGGCATCGACTACGGCAACATGCTGATCCAGCGGAGCACCGACTTCGCGTCGTTCAAGGCACTCCTCGACGCGGCCTACCCGGACCCGTCGCTGTACCCGGTGATCACCGATCTGATCCAGCAGGTATGGGATCGCGGCGACCCGGACGGCTACGCGCCGCAGATGACCACGCACCCGCTGCCCGACAGCCCCACCCACACGGTGCTGATGCAGATCGCCTACGGCGACTTCCAGGTGAGCATGTACGCGGGTGCGGCCGAGGCCCGGACGATCGGCGCCAGC
This sequence comes from uncultured Solirubrobacterales bacterium, assembly GCA_963812225.1. Classification (GTDB taxonomy): domain Bacteria; phylum Actinomycetota; class Thermoleophilia; order Solirubrobacterales; family Solirubrobacteraceae; genus Palsa-465. The sequence continues at coordinate 35,172 of CAWEUN010000020.1, read as the reverse complement.
GCCTACGAGCCGGCGCTCGACCCCGAGCGCTCCGTCGATCGCAACCTGTTCTACGGCATCCCGGCGATCGGCCACTTCCCGTTCAACGGTTCCGCGGTCGAGATATGGGACAGCGGCGCCGGGCGGGTTCAGGCGCCGCCGCTGGGGAACATCCCGCCGACCGCCGGCTCGAACAACATCGACCCGCACGAGGACCCGCGCAAGACGCCCGCCGCGCAGGAGCAGATCTCGGACTTTCTGCAGCCGGGCGGTTCGGTGGTCAACGTCTGCGGAGGCAGTCCGTGCCACACGTCGGTCTTCACCCCCTGATCTAGCGGCCCTTGACGTGGACGATCGAGTGCCGCCCCACGCGGAACTCAGTCGTCCACGTCAGGTGCGGGCTGAGGCTCGCGGGTAGTGGTAGATCTGAGTCTGCGTCACCTTCGCCACCAGCCTGCCGCTGTCGTCGGAGAGCTCGGTCTCGAGGACGATCAAGGTCCGCCCCTTGTGCAACGGGCGCGTGACCCCGGTCACCTCGCCGTCGCGGACCGCCCGCAGGAAGTTCGTCTTCGACTCGATCGTGGCCGTGCCCTGAGCGCCCTCGGGCAGGTTGAGGATTGCGCAGATCCCGCCGCTGTTGTCGGCCAGCGCCAAGATCGCGCCGCCGTGCATGATCCCGCCGGCGGTGCAGCGCTCCGGCGTCCACGGGAGCCGAGCGCGCACGATCTCGGGTCGCGCCTCGAGGAGCTCTATCCCGAGTACCGAGGCGAACGGGATCAGGTCCCCGAGACGCCGGAGGTCGGTATCTGTCATGCCTCGGAAAGGGCGTTCAGCCAATTCTCGATGTCGGCCGTGATCTGCTCCCACCCTTCCGCGAGCATCATCAGGTGCGGGCGGCCGTCGAACTCGAGGTAATCAGTCTGGCTGGGGGAGTTCTCGTACTTCTCGTACTGCTTGTAGGCCAGCGACGCCGGGACGGTGTGGTCCTTCTCGGCGCCCACGATCAGCAGCGGAGCTCGGTCTCCGCTGCGGAAATGTACCTCGGTCGGCGGATGCAGGTGGAAGTTGGCGAAACCCGCCTCGTAGAAGATCTGGCCGGTCTCCGGTACCGCATACTTCTCATAGGCGGCAGCCGCGTCCTCGGGCGAGAACGTGTTCACGAACCCGTAAGTGAACTCCTCGAGCGTGAGCGTCACCAGGCCGTGCCACCTCGACGGGTGCGCGAGCGCCGGACTGGCCGCCTTCAGCGTGGAGAACGGCAGAACGAGGATGCCCTTCGGAGGGGCGGGGCTCATCGCGACTCCGGCGCGGCCGAGCCCGCGATCGAGGAGCAGCTCCACAAAGAGACCGCCATAGGAATGACCGATTAGCACCGGCGGCTCGGGCAGAGCCTTGATCAGCGACTCGTAGTGATCGACGATCTCCGTCACGCCGAGGCCCGCGGCCGCGTCCGCGTGTTCACGTAGCTCCTCGACGTCGCCCTCCTTGCGCGGCCACTCAGGGGCTGAGACGGCATAGCCTCGACTGGAGAAGTAGTCGGCGAACGTCTCCCAGCTCGACGACGACAGCCAGGCGCCATGGATGAGCATCAGCGGGGTGCGATTGGTCGCGGCTTCCAAAGCAGAACCTCCTCGTCGGTGACCGTCATCACGTTACTGAGCCAACAGCGTGCCGGCGGGTGCGCGTGCGGTGCCCTGCGCTACCAGCTCGCCTCCCAGCCGATGTTCGTTCATTGCTGCCACTGCTTGAACCTGTCAGCGCCAGACCGGCAGCGCGTTCGTGATCAATCTGCTGATCGAGGCAGACCGTGTCGTGGTACTCAAGGGAACGCCCCGGCCCGTCGATGTGCCCCGTGACGACGGCAGCGTCCAGCGGATCTTTCGCTGCCCCGAGTGCCAGATCGCGGTCTTCAGCGAATACAGCCGTAAAGGGATCTGGTTTGTCCGCGGCGGAACGCTCGACGATCCGACCGATGTCGTGCCGGACGTGCACATCTTCACGCGTTCGAAGGTGGGGTGGGTCGCGATCCCCTCTGAGACGCCGGCGTTCGAGGTGTACTACGACACCAAGAAGCTGTGGCCTGCCGCAAGCCCTCGAGCGTCTCGCCGCGGTTCGTCAGCGCGGCTGATCGAAGATCTCGCTGAGAAAGTGGGTAACGATCCACGCCGCGACTCGCGAGGTTGCCCCAGACCGGTCAAGCGCGGGATTTAGCTCCACCAAGTCGAAGCCGATCACGCGACCACGTCGCGCCACCTCGACCAGGATCGCGCGCAGCTCCCGGTAGCTGATCCCGCCCGGCTCCGGGAGCGACACTCCGGGCACGATCGAGGAGTCGAGGACATCGATGTCGATCGAGACGTACAACGCGTCCGTCTCCGGGACGGTCTCGCGAACCACGGCCTCCGGGCCGCCCTCGACCACGTCGCGAGCGGTCGCCCAGCGGCCCCCGAGGTCTCGCATCCCGTCTATCTCGGGCCGGTCGACGTTCCGAATCCCGAGCGCGGTGACCGTACCCACGAAGGGGAGCTCCGCCAGCCGCCGCAGCTGGCTCGCCCCGGTGAGACGCGCGCCGTCCAAGTCGTCGAGAAAATCGGCGTGGGCATCGATATGGACGACATCGAACGCGCCTAGCTGCTCCATTCCGCAGCCAAGCGGAAAGCTGATCGAGTGGTCGCCGCCGATCGCGGCGAGCAGCGCACCACGCTCGACGATCCCCCGGGCCGCGCCCGTGATGCGCTCGTAATTCGCCTCCGTGTCCGAGCCCTGGATCGCCACGTCGCCAACATCCGCCATCCTCACCCCGACGAGGTAGTCGCGATCCGCCTCTACGTCATACCAGCCCTCCGCGCCCCCCTCATCCGCGCCACCGCCCAACCGCGGGTAGTAAAACTGGGCCTCGCTCGCGGCCCGAACGGCCGCAGGCCCCGCCCGCTGGCCGGTCGGAATACCCGGCTGCGGCGTGCCCGCGTCGTAGGGAACACCGAGGAACGCCACCTGCGCCTCGAGCAGCTCGAGTCTGTGGCAGGTCGGCACCCCGAAAAACGTCCTGGGCGCGGGATCGATCAACGACGCCTGTGGATTCACCGCGCGAAGTCTTACGGAAAGCCGCGCTATGGCCTGGTGCTGCTCCGACCGCCGCCGCCGGCGCCCCTTGGCCCGGCGTCATAGGCTGAGACATCTGGGCTAGTGAGCAGCGCCAGCTCGCGGCGCATCTGCTCCTCGACCTCCGGCGAGACGCAGGTGAGGCTCGCATAGTCACCACACTTCGGACAGACGCCGACCTCACCCGAGAACGAATAGAGGCAGCCGCAGAAACAAGCAACATCAGTCATGGTCATCACCAGCTCTCAGCTTTCAGGTACGAACCGCAATACGGCCAGGATCCCTCTCCGGTTCTCGGCTGGACATGGGGTGATTGCCCCATGTCCGTACAACGCTGCCCCCGCCACGATGTGAGAGGCAGCACCGACCAGCGAAGGAGAACGCCGTGACCGATGCACGCCTGCCTCAACTGGAACATCGTCTCTTCGTAACCGATAGCGGGCTCGAGACGACCCTGATCTTCCACGACGGGATGGCGCTGCCCGAGTTCGCCGCGTTCCCGCTCGTCGAGACGCCGGCCGGACGCGAGAGGCTGGCTGACTACTTCAAGATCCATCTCGACATCGCCCGAGGCGTTGGCGCCGGGTTTGTCGCCGAAGCGCCGACGTGGCGGGCGAATCGCGATTGGGGCACGCGGCTCGGCTACGACGAGCGCGGCCTCGCCGTGGTCAATCGAGCGGCGATCTCGCTGCTGGCCGACATTCGCGAGCGCGCCGGCCAGCCCCCGGAGACGTTCGTCATCAGCGGCTGCATCGGGCCGCGCGGCGACGGCTACAGGGCCTCGGAGACGATGGCTGCCGCCGAGGCGGAGAGCTACCACCGAGAGCAGATTCAGACGTTCGCCGACACCCCGGTCGATCTGGTTTCGGCCCTGACGCTCACTTACGTCGACGAGGCGATCGGCGTGACTCGCGCCGCCCAGGCGTGCGGGATCCCGGTCGTGATCTCGTTCACCGTGGAGACCGACGGGCGCCTACCAAGCGGAGCGCCACTCGGCCGGGCGATCGACGAGGTCGACGACGCCACCGGCCAAGTGCCCGCCTACTACATGATCAACTGCGCCCACCCCAGCCACTTCGCCTCGGTTCTGCACGCGCGCGAGCCATGGGTAGAGCGGATCCGCGGCATCCGGGCCAACGCCTCCAAACTCAGCCACGCCGAGCTCGACGCCGCCACCGATCTCGACGACGGGGATCCCGACGAGCTCGGACGCGAGTACGCGCAGCTCCTCGCCGCCCATTCCCAGCTGACGATCGTTGGGGGATGCTGTGGAACCGACGACCGTCACGTCGCGGCGATCACCCGGCACTGCGCGACCGAGCCGGTCTGATCAGGCTCTCAGCCGGCTGACCTCGGAGATCGCCCGCCTAGACTGACGTCATCGCTCGGATCCGGATCGTTGCGCTGGCGTTCGTCGGTGTTCTTGTGGGCGCGGTGCCGGCGACGGCGCTCGGGAGGCCGCAGAAGCCGTCGAAGGCTTCCTACGCGCCGGTCAGCTTCGTCGGGATGAACGTTGGCGATGCCATCTACGCGAGCGGCGTCGATCCCAATCAGCAGCTGAACAAGATCGTCGCCAGCGGGGTCGGAAGCATCCGGGTGACGTTCGACTGGAGTGACGCAGAGCCGTATGAGACGTGGTCTGAGGTGCCGGCAGATCAGGTGGCGCAGTTCCACGGCAATCCGGTGCCGACCGATTTCACCGTCACCGACCGGATCGTCTCGATGGCCGCCCGGCGAGGGCTGTCGGTGCTGCCCGTCGTGTTGAACGCGCCGCCGTGGGACGCCACACCGACGACGCAGATGGTTGGCGCCCCACTCTATTTCGGCCCGTACGTCAGCTACGTTCAGGCGCTCGTTCACCGCTACGGCCCGCGCGGCGCCTTCTGGTCAAGCCATCGCTCCATTCCATATCGGCCGATTCGCCAGTGGCAGATCTGGAACGAGCCGGACCTCATCCTCTACTGGTCGTACACGCCCTGGGTCAGCACGTATGTTTCGCTGTTGAAGCAGACCTCGGCCGCGATCAAGGCGATCGACCCCAAAGCCCAGGTTGTCCTCGCCGGCATGCCGAACTACGCGTGGACCTACCTGAGTGCGATCTACCGCATTCCCGGCGCGCGAAAGGCATTCGACGAGGTTGCCGTGCACCCGTACACCGCAGACCCCCGAGGGATCATCACGATCCTGCAGCGCGTGCGGGCGGTCATGGACCGCCACGGCGATCGGCGCAAGCCGCTCATCGCCACCGAACTCGGCTGGCCGTCCTCGGCAGGCAGGAGCTTCCAGCACTTCAGTTTCGCGACTACACAAGCGGGTCAGGCCAGCAAGCTCGCGGCCCTGATGCCGCTGATCGCCCGCGACAGGGTCAGGCTCGGCCTGACCGGCTTCTACTACTACACGTGGATGGACTCCGAGTTCGCCGGTGCTCCCGCATTCAACTTCGCCGGCTTGTTCGCCTACCACAGCGACGGTACCGTGGCGACCAAGCCCGTGTATCGGGTGTTTCGGCGCTGGGCGCTGAAGCTCACGGGCTGCCGTGCCAAGGGCTCGGTCGCGACAACATGCCTCCGGCGCTGACCCCGCCGCCGCTAGGCGTGCGCGACGACTTCACGCACCTCGATGTCCTCGATCGTGGCGACGTCGGGCATGCCCGAGCTCACCCTCTCGGCCGCTCGATTGGCGGCATCTTCCGAATCGAAGACGATCAACGAGAGCCCCGCGTTTCCCTTCCGATGGCTTCGTTTATCGCGTCCAGCGGACGGGTTTCGCGGATCACTTGGGTCTTGCCGGCCGCGTGCAGCTCGCATACCTCGCGCAGGTCGGTGCGGGTGCCGACGATCGATCCGACGAGCGTGACGCCGCCCAGAACAGTCTCGAATATCGGAAGCTTCATGTCGTTCTCGGCCGGCAGACCGACGAGCACGAGCGTCCCGCCACGACGCAGCGAGCCGTATGCCTGCTCGAATCCGCGTGGCGACACGGCGGTCGCGATTGCCTGATTGGCACCACCCAGCCGTTGAATCGCCTCGGCGGCGTCGTCCTGAGCTGCGTTGACGCCGAACTCGCGCCGGAACCCGTTCGATCTTCAGCGGCTCGTGGAAGCGGTGGACGACGGCCGCGCGATAGTTCTCGACGGAGGTTGGCGCGGCTTCGGGTCGCGGAGTTGCCGCCGTGGACATGGGCTGCCCTCCTTAAGTTGAACGGCTGCCTTTTGCGTTTAGGGTACCTCTGCCCAAGCTGAGAAAGTGGCCGAGCTGTTGCCTTGACCAACAAACAGGAGCGTGAGGGGTTGACAGGGTCGAACACGGTGGCCGCGGGAGACGAGCGACCAGCGCAGGGTCGCCGACACCCGCTCGATCCGCTCGCAGCCGATGAGCTGCGCCGCGCGGCGCGTATCGCCCTCTTCAGGGATGGCCGTCCCTCCGAGCTGAGGGTGGTGGATGTCTCGCTGTATGAGCCAGCCAAGGATGTGGTGCGCACGTGGCAGCCTGACGCGCGGGTGGACCGTCAGGCGTGGGTGGTTGTTCTTGACCGCAAGGACGGGTCGACGATCGAACTCGTGATCTCGCTCGATGATGACTCGATCGTCAGCGAGCACAGGGTGGATGGGGTCCAGCCCGCGATGACGTCCGGCGAGTACTACGAGTGCGAGCTGCTGGTGCGAGCAGATCCGGGATTTCGGGAGGCTTTGAGGCGGCGCGGGGTGACGGACTTTGACCTCGTAACGGTCGAGGCGTGGGGGCTCGGGACACACGCGGACGCGCGGTTCCGGGACCGTCGGTTGGCGTGGACCCCGTGCTGGGTCCGCGAGGATCCGGACGACAATCCGTACGCGCATCCGATTGACGGCCTGTTTGCGATCGTCGATCTGAATGCGATGGAGGTGCTCTACATCGAGGATCACGGTGTCAGCCCGATCCCACGCACATCCGGGCGTTACCAGCCGGAGGGAACCGGGTTACCGGCGCGAGCCGACCTGAGGCCGCTGGAAATCGAGCAGCCCGAAGGAGCGAGCTTCACGGTCGACGGATGGGAGGTGGCTTGGCAAGGCTGGCGGTTCCGGATCGGATTCACGGCGCGAGAGGGCCTCGTCCTTCACCAGATCTCCTACCGCGACGGTGAGCGCGACCGCCCGATCGTCTATCGCGCGTCGTTTGCGGAAATAGTCGTGCCCTACGGCGACCCGGGCCCGGGTAGCTATCGGAAGTGCGCGTTTGACATCGGCGAGTACGGCATCGGGCTGTGCGCGAACTCGCTCGAGCTCGGGTGCGACTGCCTCGGGGAGATCCGTTACTTCGACGCAGAGATCTGCGACGACCGTGGCGAGCCGCTCACGATCAAGAACGCGATCTGCATGCACGAGGAGGACTTCGGCTTGCTCTGGAAGCACTACGACGCCGGCACCGGCCACGCGGAGACGCGTCGGATGAGGCGACTCGTCGTGTCATTCATCATCACGATCGGCAACTACGACTACGCGTTCTACTGGTACCTCTACCTGGACGGGACGATCGAGGCCGAGGTCAAGGCCACCGGGGTGATGCTCACTCAAGGTCTCGCGGCGAGCGGGACGGATTACGGTGTCGCGGTAGGGCCCGACCTCGTGGCGCCCCACCATCAGCACTTCTTCTGCGCCCGTCTCGATATGGAAGTCGACGGCGCGCGCAACTCTGTCTACGAGGTCAACGCCGCGGCCGAGCCCGAGAGCCAAAACCCCTACGGCAACGCTTTTCGCCCAATCGCGACGCGGCTCGAACGCGAGCCTGAGGCCCATCGCAGGATCGACCCGTTCAGCGGCCGCCACTGGATGGTCGTCAATGACGGCGTCCGCAACTCGCTCGGGCATCCCGTGGCGTACAAGCTGTTGCCCGGGACGACCACGTTCCCATTCGCCCCGGAGGGCTCTGACCTGATGCGGCGGGCGGCGTTCCTAGCGGACAACGTCTGGGTCACGCACTATGACCGCCACGAGCGCTTCCCGGCGGGCGACTATCCCAACCAGCACCCCGGTGGAGCGGGTCTCCCGGAGTACCAGCGAGCCGACCGGTCGATCGTCGATGACGACATCGTGCTCTGGTACTCGTTCGGCGTCTTGCACATCGCGCGGCCCGAGGACTGGCCGGTAATGCCCGTCGACCGGATCGGCTTCATGCTCAAGCCGGCGGGTTTCTTCGACCGCAACCCGTCCCTCGACGTTCCGCCCGCGCCGCACCACTGTGCGTGACGGTGAGGGCGTCGGACGCGATGGCATCGTTCTCCGCTCAAGACGCCATGCTCGCCATCTGCGGGCTCATCGGTCCGACCGGCCGGGGCTTGTCCGCGATCTGCATGCGGAGATCCATCACTGCGGCGTCGTAGATCCCGGAGAAGCTCGGGAACGGCTGGATGGTGTCGCTCAGCACCTCGACCGGGACATGCGCGCGGATCGCAAGCGTCGCCTGCTGCATCCACTCCCCGGCCTCGGGCCCGAGCGCGTAGGCGCCGGTCAGTCGCTCGCCGTCGCTCAGCAGGGTCATGAACCCGTTGGACTGCGCCCAGGCGTGGGTGTAGGTCGCGGTCTTCGGTACCTCTGATAGGAGCGCGGTGCCGCTGTACTGCGCCTCGGGGGCACCGACAGCGGCAGCTTGCGGATCGGTATAGGTAACTCGTGGAACGGCTTCGTAGTTCGCGGGACGCGGATCGCCGGCGATGTTGGCCGCGACCACATCGCCCTCGTACTCGCCGACGTGTGTAAGCGGCCAGATGCCGTTGACGTCGCCGATCGCCCACAGGCGCTCGCCGGCGCGCAGGTGATCGTCCACCCGAATGCCCTTCGGCTCGGCCTCGACGCCGACCGTCTCCAGACCGATCCCCTCGACGCGCGGACGTCGCCCCGTCGCCACCAGGAGACGGTCGCCCCGTAGCTCCGGTCCGCCGTCGAACTCGAGGACATATTCTTCGCCGTCGCGCCGCGCGGCGGTGGCATGCATCCCCAGCGCAAGCTCGATTCCATCCTCGCGAAGCGCCTGGCTGAGCGCCTCGCCCAGCGGCGCAGGTTCGCGCGGAATCACGTGATCGGCGCCCTCGACGAGTACTGCCTCACCGCCGAGCCGCCGGACGACCTGCGCGAGCTCGACACCTGCCGAACCGCCACCGAGTACGAGCAGGCGACGGGGGACGGCCGTCATGCTCGTCGCCTCGCGGGTGCCCCAGACGCCCTCGAGCTCACGGAGTCCCGGAATCGGGGGCACGATCGGGTCCGCGCCCGTGGCCACGACGACGTGATCCGCGGTGTGGCGGGCACCGTCGACTTCGACCACACCCGTGCCCGCGAGCCGGCCGGTCCCGCGCAGCAGATCGATGCCCTGGCTCGCCAGCCACTTCACCTGGCCGCCATCGGTGTGGTTGGAAACCATGTAGTCACGCCACGCGAGCGCGGCCTGAACATCGACCTCGGCCGTGGCCGCAGCCTCGCGGGCGCCGTGCACGGCCTCGCCGGGACGGAGCAGCGACTTCGACGGAATGCACGCCCAGTACGAGCACTCGCCGCCGACAAGCTCTCGCTCGACGACGGCGACCCGCAGCCCGCGCGCCGCCAACGCCGCAGCGCAGTGCTCACCGGGAGCGCCGCCTCCTAAGACGATGACGTCGTAGTCGTTGCTCGAACTCATCGGTCCCTCCCTCGGTTGCTGGTTGGATCACTTTCGCGGGCTTGAATCGGCTCAGCCAGAGCAGCGCGCGCGGGCGACGCGGGGAAGGGGTCGGCGAAGTACTGGGTCTCGTGCGTCGCGAGACCGCCGGTGATCTCCATGACGCTCACCGAGTATGTGGGCACGCCGTCATAGGTGATCACGCACTCGCTCACCCAAACGTCGCCGCCGCCCAGGATCCGGAGGACCGTGAAGTGGCGTTCGGCCGGGTGCCCGCCGCGTTGCGCCTGAATCCTTGACCGGCCTCTGAAGCGCTCGCCTGACTGCGGGTAGTCCAGGATCGCGTCCTCAGCGTAGATCGCATGCTCAGTGTCGAGGTCCCCACTTTCGGAGGCCTCCCAGTGCTGCTGGATCCGAGCCCGGATATCCGCGTCACCATCAATCGCGCTGCTCACGCGTCAGCCCCCCATGAGGAGTAGAAATGTCCATGGCTCGCACATTCGCCTCAGCTCCTTAGATGCCGGTCACAGGTCGAGCACTACGTCGTCGCGTGGCTCGTGAGCAGCAGATGAGTGCGCTTCCGTCGGCTGGGAGGCTCGACCGGATCGGGGCTGTACTCGACATCGCCGGCGATGAGGGTCGTCTCGCAGGTGTGGCAGACGCCGGTGCGGCACGACCAGCGGACGGGTACGTCGCAGGCTTCGGCGAGTTCGAGCAGGCTCGTGTAGTCGCTGCTCCACGGGATCGCGAGGTTGCTGCGGGCGAACTCGATCGTCGGGCCGTTTCCGGGTTGGCCGGCGGGTGGGTGGGGCGTCCGCGTAGGTGTTGCCGCGATGCCCGGCGTCAGGCCCGGTGCGGGCCCGAACGGCTCGGTGTGGATGCGTGAGGCGTCGATGCCCAGCGCGGCCAGACCCGCGCTGATCTCGTCCATGAACGGTGTCGGCCCGCACAGGTATGCCTCGGCATCGCGGGGCGGCTCGAGTTCGGCGAGCAGCGATCCGGTGAGACGGCCCGCGCTGTCGAAGTCGCGGCCTTCGAGGTCATCCGGGTCGGGACGGCTGTAGTACACGTGGGTATGGGCGTTCGGGAGCGAGGCGAGGAGAGCGCGGGCCTCGGCGGCGAACGAGTGCTCGCGGCGGTTGCGTGCGCCGTGCAGCCACCAGATCTCGCGATCGGAATGCTCCTCCGCCAGCGCCTGAAGCATGGCGAGAACCGGGGTGGCACCGATCCCGGCGCTGATCAGCAGCACGGGTGCGTGGGTCTCGGTCGAGGATGAAGGTGCCGCGCGGCGCTGCGATGTCGAGTTGGTCGCCGACGGCGAGCCGGGTGTGCAGATAGCCGCTGGCGGCGCCGTCGTGTTCGCGCTTGACGGTGATCCGGTAGTAGCCGGCGTCGGGCGGTCCGGAGAGGGAGTAGTTGCGCAGCAGCGACCTCTGCTGCTTGTCGGGCTGGACTCGCAGCGTGAGGTACTGGCCCGGGCGGGCGGCTGGTAGTCGGTGCGCCGTTTGGGTCATCGAGGCGTATCGAGATCACCGAGTCGCTCTCGCGGGTGATTGCGGTGACGATCAGCTGACGGAAGCCGGGCCAGGCCGGAGGCGGGCTCGTCACCGCGAGGCCGGCGTTGCCGCTGCCGGGTTCTTCGTCGAGCAGGGCTTGGAACGAGGCCTGCCAGCCGGGGCTGAGGGCAGGGATCCGGAGCGCTCGCAGCAGTTGCTGGCGCGGGTGCCCGGGGAGGTAGAGCAGGGCGTCGACCTCGGCGACCGGCATCTGTTCGGGGCCGGAGGCGAGCTTGATGATCTCGTCTCCCGCTTGTACCTCGCCCTCTTCGAGCACGCGGAAGTAGAAGCCCGGGCGATGGTGTGAAACGAGCAGGGCGGGAATGCGCGGGTCGTTCATGCGGATCCCGACGCGGTAGCAGGTGACGCGAGGTTGCGTGACCTCGAAGATGGCGGTGCCGATCTGGTAGCGGTCGCCGATGCAGACCTCGTCGTCGCCGAGTCCGTCGACGGTGAAGTTCTCGCCGAACTGTCCGTAGACGAAGTCGTTTCGGCCGAGCTCGCGTTCCCAGTACCGATAGGAGTCGAGCTGGTAGACGAACACGGCGCGCTGCTCGCCGCCGTGGCCCGCCAGATCGCCTTGACCGTCGCCGTCGACGTTCAGCTTGCCGACTCGGCGCGGACCGCTGACGGGGTCCTTGAAGACGCCGGTAAAGACGTTCTTCCCTTGCCAGGGCACGTCCTTCGGCATGCCGACGTTGACCGACACCAACGTGCCCACGCGCTGGGCGGGCTGCGGCTTAGAGCGCACGCTCACCTGGCTGCCGGAGCTGGATCAAGAATCGTAAGACGTCGGCGTCGACTGGGGGGAGCGCCTGTCCCATCCGTGAAACGGCGCGTAGTCGCCGGCGTCCCATGCTTCGCGCAGGCCGGGCTTGCTCAGATCCCAGTCCGGGCGGATCTCGCTGGTCACGGTCCGTAGGTCGTGCCAGAGATCGACGAACGAGGGACGTCCCCAGAACCAGTAGCCGTTGTAGATGCTGTGGATGACCAGCCCAGGCTTGAGCACGAGGGTGTGGGGGATCATCGGGTCGTGCTCGGGGTCGGTGTACTCCTGGATTTCGAGGTCCTTCTGGACGGTCCGCTCCGGGTCGGAGAGGAAGGGCCATTGCGCGCCGACCGACGCGCGGAACTCCTGGCTCGAGTGATGAGTATCGGTCGAGATCGTGGCGATCTTCGTGTAGGCCACCGCGATCTTGGGGTAGTTGGCGGCGAGCTCGAGGTGCTGCTGGTGCTCCTTGGGGCAGTAGTGCCCGCGGGCGAGTGTGAGGATCAAGGGGTCGTCGCCTTGGATCTCGCTGAGCTTTCGGGAGACGCTCTCGTGATCGGGCAACTCGTAGTCGGGGAAGGTGCCACCGGGGGCGATGTCGCTGCGCATGATCTGCTCCTGTCTCTGGTCGAGGACTGACGAGTACGATGGCCGCCGTCCCGGCCATTCGCGCCCGGTGGTCCACGGGTCCGGACCCTGGTCCGCGGGCGCGCGTGTGGACCAGTGACGGCCCGGGCGCCATCGGAGCCCTTCGGGTCCACAGTGAGCCTAGTCAACCGGCGCCGCGGGCGCCAGAAAGGGACCATCCCAATGAGTACCCACACGCCGGTATGCGAGTTGCTGGGGATTGACCACCCGATTGTTTCGGCGCCGATGGCTGCGGATCCCCGCCTGCCCGCCGCGGTCTCAAATGCCGGCGCGCTCGGCACCGTGCCCCTCTGGTGGGCCGATGACGCCGGCGAGCTGGTCGGTGAAGTGGGCGCGCTCACCGACCGGCCGTTTGCCGGCAACTTCGTTCTCACCTCGGATCAGCACCATCGACTCGATCAGGCACTTTCCGCTGGTCTGCGAATCGTCTCGCTGCTCTTGGGCGAACCCGACAGTTACGTCGACCCGGTGCACGACGCCGGAGGACTACTTATCCACACGGTCGGGAGCGCCGAGGAAGCCCGGCGCGCGGTCGGATGCGGGGTCGACATCGTGATTGCGCAGGGGTGGGAGGCAGGCGGGCACGTACGGGATGGCGTGGCAACGCTCCCACTGGTGCCCGCCGTAGTCGACGCGGTGGCGCCGGCACCGGTCATCGCGGCCGGTGGGATCGGCGACGCTCGAGGGGTCGCGGCCGTTCTCGCCCTCGGCGCGCAGGCCGCCTTGCTCGGCACACGGTTCCTGTTGGCCGATGAGATGCCGATCCACGAGGAGTATCGGCGCCGTCTGATAGCCGCGGCCGAGACCGATGCGGAGTGGTACCCCAACCTCTATGAGGTGGGCTGGCCGGACTCCCCCCACCGCGCTCTCCACAACTCAACGGCTGAGATGTGGGAGGCCGCCGGCCGGCCGGCACCAGGTAGTCGACCGGGAGAGGGCGAGGTGATAGCGCACTTCCCTTCAGGCGAACCGATCCTCCGATACTCCCCCGCGCCCCCGATGGTTGGAACGACCGGTGAGATCGAGGCGCTATCGCTGTGGGCAGGGCAGAGCGTTGCACTCGCCAAGCAGCCGCTGCCCGCAGCTGAAATCGTGGCGGAACTCGTCTCGCGCTTGTAGCCCCACAACTCGAACAACGAAAGGACAGCATGAGCATCGACCAGGAGATGGTTTTGGCCCATTTCATCGTCTCGGACGATGTCGAGCGTTCCCGCCGCTTCTACACCGAGGTACTCGGCGGCAGGACCGTCATCTCAGGCGAGGCGGATGACGAGGTGACGTACGTGGCGCTAGCCAACAGCTGGATCATCATCAAACGTCGGCGGAGGTCCGACCGACGACAAGCCGACCGTCACGCTCGAGACGCCGCCCGACCCAGATCGGGTGAACAGCTTCCTCAACATCCGGGTTGCGGACATCCAAGCCGTGTACGAAGAGTGGAGCGAGCGCGGTGCCCAATTCCTAACGCCGCCCAAGAAGCACGCGACCGAGATCCGCTGCTACATCCGTGATCCGGACGGCTACCTGATCGAGGTGGGCCAGACGACCCTGGCCAGAGGCTGGCGTCCACCGTCCTGATCACGCCACCCCGGCGTTAGTGGTAGCGGTCGAAGTCGGCGGGCCAGGGTAGCGGGAACAGGTCGCGGTAGGGTCGCGCGTCGGCGATCACCTTGGCGAAGGACGGTCGCTTCGCCAGCGCGCGGTAGTACCGGGTTAGCTGTTCGTGGGTTTCCTCGTCCCACGGGTGGATCGCGAGGGCGTAGAACAGGCCCGGCGCGGCGGCGCAGTCGGCGATCGTGAACGTGTCGCCGGCGAGGTACTCGTTCGCGGCCAGCTGCGCTTCGAGCATGCCGTAGGCCATGTCGAGCCGGCCCCGCGCCCGGGCGACCGCGCGCTCGTCGAAGCGCTCCTCGATCGTGTCGAAAACGATCGCCTGGACCGCGTCGGAGACGTACTGGTCGCAGAGGCGGTCCCACTTTCGGGCCTCCAGCGAAGGCACCAACCGCGCGCCGGCGACATGCTCGATGATGATCGACGACTCGCCGATTACCCGGTCGCCGTCGCGCAGGACCGGGATCGAGGCCGGCGGCCACAGCGCGGCCAACTGGGCGCGGTCGAAGTCGCGCTGCTCCTCGAGGACGTCGTAGGTGACGTCCTGCTCGCCCAGCGCGACCAGCACCTTCTGGCAGTAGAGCGCAAATGGGTGTTCGTAGAGCGTAAGCATCGGTCTCCCTGTGGTTGGGGGTGTTCACCCCATGGTCGGAGCCGTCGGCAGTTTCTCGACATCGCCGGCGAGCGCGTCGAGATGTCAGACGGCGGGCATCAGCCGCGCGTCGCGGAAGGCGTCGCGGAGGGTTCGGGCGAGCAGCTCGGGCTCGGCGACGGCGGGGAAATGCCCGCGAAGCCCGCCACATTGTGGCGGTGACCGCGACGGCAGCCAGCGGGGACGGTGCGCAGCGCGCCATCACCCTCCAGCTCGCGCGCCGACGACCATAAACGAGCGCGGGCGGGCTCGCGATAGCAAAAGTCGTCGCATTCCCACGGTCGCGGACCCTCCTGGCGCGTGGTGCGCACCCCCTCGTGACCCACGACAAGCCCGGAAAAGGCCGCGATGGTCGCCCCCACCATCGGACCCGGCTCGCCGCTTTCATCGCATTCCATCCGATTGGCGGGAGCTTCGCGAGAGCCCTCTGTCGGACTCGAACCGACGACCCCTTCCTTACCATGGAAGGGCGAGGGTGTCACGGGCGTCAACGGACGCTCTCGAACGGGTACGACATCCCTGCAAACACCCGCAATACGGGGTGTACGGCTATCACGGCCGAGATACGGCCGAAGTGGATCTAGTGGACGCGGAGTGGACGTACTGCACTTGTCCCCCGTTCTCCTTCCGAATCTCCAGAGCTGACACGAGTCCCGCCCGGGCAGCGACGCGAATGATGGTGCCATCAGCGTTCGGCCCAGGCGAGCCTGGGCCTCGTCTCTGAGCCCCTGGATGAGCTCCATGACATCAACGGCCCGCGGTGCCGATGCCGGGAGCGTTCTCGGAGTCACGAGACGCGACGGCGCGCGCCGGCTGCGCGGCAACTGTCATCGTTTCAGGGGCTTGCGATACCAGAGGACGTCAGTTCCTGATGGGAAGTTCTCGACTTTACCCACCAGTTCGTAGCCGTTTCGCTCATAGAGGCCGCGAGCCTGAAAGTCGTAGGTGAAGTGAACGGTCTGCGAGCACCCTCGCGCCGCCGCCTCGGTTTCGGCGGCAGCGATGAGCCGCGTCGCGAGGCCGCGGCCTCGGAGACTCGGCTCCACCCAGAGGCTCTGCAGCTCGCAGCAGTCGCCCCAGGTCCATCCGCTGATACCGGCTACGACCGTGTCAGCGTCGCGGACGAAGATCGCCAACTCGGCTTCGTCACCGAGTCCCATGGCGGCTGACGCCTCACGGCGAATCTGCGTTTCGAGGAATTCGATGTCGAGCGGATCCGGATCGTCCTCGACCTGGAACTCCACCGCGACCGGCTCCTCAGGCGCCGACGATCTGCTCGATCATCGAGAGATCGTCGAAGTACGTCCGGTACGACCGGATCTTCCCCTCGCGGAAATCGGCGACGGTGACGCCGGGCAATCGCACATGCCGTCCCGTTGCCTGGACCACCGCCTCGTCGCCGAGGACGAGTGGCCCGGTGTGATCGGCTTCGATGAGCCATTCGGCGAACGCCTTGTTGCCCACCTCGTCGAGTCCTCGGAACATGATCACGACATTGGAGAACGCCTCTTCACGGAGGGCCGCGAGCCCAGCGAGCGCGTCAAGCCCTGACACCACCGCGTACGGTGACCACCCGACGACGTCGTCGGTGAACAGGGTGCCCAGATCGACCGGTGCGCCACCGACCTCGGCCTCGAGCGCCTTCGATAGCACGTCCTTACGCGACTCACTCATTTCCGCTCCCTGTTCTCCGGTTGTCGATTTGCTGAACGTCCTTCCGGCAATCCGTGCTGCGTTCAGGTCCCAAGGATTTTCGCCTTGGCCGCCGCGAACTCTTCGTCTGTCAGCACGCCCGACTCGTGCAACTGCGCGAGATGCTCGATCTCGTCAGCGGGGTCCGCCGGAGGCGGCGCATATGCCGCTTGCTCCGCGTCCGCAGGTGCCTGCTCCTCGGCGGGCGCCTCATCAGAAGCGGGCTGTTCGTAAGCCTGCTGTTCCTGCTCGGCCTTATTTCTCTCGTGGTGAGCTAACGCCCCTCCGGCCACCGCTCCGGCCACGAGCGCCCGCCGCCTTGTCCGTCGCCTGAATCCCATAGAGAACCCCTTCCTTTCGTTGGCGGTGACATGCGACTGTCAGCATGCCTGACCGAGACCGTGGTTTGGGTCGTGCGGGCCGAAGGTCACCCGGGTGATTCGGCGAGCTCCGAGCTGGGACAAACCTAGCCAACCTACAATACCCGCGTGCGGACGCCAATCAGGAATCCGCCGGATCCGATGTACGCGGAGTTCGAGGTACACCGCACGATGATCCGCGACCGCGTCCGCACCGACGCCTTCCGGCGCGCGATCGACTCTGTGGTGCGCCCTGGCGACGTCGTTCTCGACGTCGGCGCGGGAAGCGGCATCCTGAGCGTGTTCGCGGCGCGCGCCGGCGCAGGGAGCGTCTACGCGGTCGAGCGGACGTCGATCGCCGTCCTGGCGCAGGAGCTCGCTACCGCGAATGGAGTCGCGGAGATCGTCCACGTGATTCACGGCGAGGTCATGGACATCGAGCTCCCCGGACATGTCGACGTGATCGTCTCGGAGTGGCTCGGAGGGTTCGGGATCGACGAAGGGATGCTCGCTCCGGTCATCGCCGCCCGCGATCGCTGGCTCAAGCCGGGCGGGGTCATGATCCCTCACTCGGTCACGGCGTGGACCGCACTGGTACGCGACCGCTATCTCGCGGAGACGGTGGAGTTCCTGCGGGACAACCCGTTCGGCCTCAAGCTCGATGTCCTCGTCCAAAAGACCGTCAACGAGATCATCTACTCCGGCACGTTCCGTCACCTCGCGGGGGATGACATGCGCTCCGAGCCGGGTCGATTGTGGACAACGAACGCGGACCGGATACCGCTCGAGCAGGCGCAGGCGCCTCACCAAGCCGAGACGCTGTTGCCAGTCCACGACCACGGAACGGCCAACGCGCTCGCCCTTTGGTTCAGCGCCGAGCTCGCGCCCGGCGTCGCGCTCTCCGTGGGACCCGGCGATCCACCGACTCACTGGGGGATGACGACGGCGCCGCTGCGCTCACCCGTCGAACTCAAACCCGGCACAGTCGTCCGCGCCAGAGTCAGGACCGCTTCGGCCCGACCGATCGGGACATGGACAAGCTGGGCCGTCGCGATGCCAGGCGCCGACTGGGAGGAGCACGACGAGCAATCGGTCTGGGAGGAGATCGACGACTGAGCAATCTCAGGAGCCTTGTGACACTCCCCCGCAGGAGCGCCCACATGCCGGGACGCCTGCATTCTGGTGAGGTTCTCCGCCAGACGCAGTTGGAGTGAACGTAAGGGAGTCGTTAGCACAGGTGGCGCGTCAAACGGACCTCTTCCAGTTCCCGGCCAGACATTATGTTCAGCTAGACGGCCAGCGACGGTAGCCAGCCTGCTCAGGTCGCTCCCGCTCAAGCCGGCGCGAGCCGCGGGATGCGAACGTTGGCTACCAGAGCCGGCTAACACACGCGGCGCATCGGCGAGGAGCTCAATTCTGTCTAGCTCTCATTGTCGGCGGTTTCCCCGACGGTTTGCGGTGCTCCCTTGAGCAGGCTGCGCCAGCCCGTGAGGAGCGCGTGTACGCTGGCGGCACCGACGATCGGCTCGCGGGGAACGGGCAGCTCGACCGGGTAGAGGATGAACGGCCTGGTTTGCGGGCCGCCGAGCCCGCCGTGGAACGAGATCAGCTCTTCGAATGCGCAGCCCTGTTCGAGGTCGGGGTCGTAGAAGCTGTTGACCATGATGTCGGCGACATGCTCGAATCCGTCGGTACGTCGCAGGTGCGCGGCGGCGTTGGCGGAGAAGGGCTCGAGCGGGTCCTGTCCCTCGATCCGGCTGGTCGCCAGGTAGTGGGTGCCGGCGGAGCCGACGGCGATTGGGCCGTGCTCGGCGGAGCGCATCAGCAGGAATCCGATGTGGGGGTGAGCGGTGAGTGCTGGGATCAGGTTGGGGTGGCGCTCCTGGATCTCCTCGGCGCTGAGCCTGCGTTTCTCCTCCATCAGGTAGATGAGGCCGAGGTTGCCGGAGCCGAGCACCACGGCGTGCTCGTCGCTCATCCCGTGCTTCTCATGGTCGCCGCTGCGGCCGGTCGCTTCGCCCCACGCCTGCCCGACCGCGGTGTCGTGCTCATCGCCGCCGCTCATTCCCGTCACGTCGCCTCGCGGAGAGTGAACGCTGGACAAGCTCGTCGAGCCCGTAGCCGTTGCGCTGCTTGAACGTCATTCCCTGCGTCTGACCGTGATCGGAGAGCACCACGAGCTTGTACGGCCGGGGGGCGTAGCGCGCCGCCTTCTCGATCCGTCCGAACTGCTTGTCGAGCTTGCGCAGCGCGTCGAGCGTGTCGGTCCGCTCGAGCCCCGAGTGGTGGGCGACCTCGTCGTAGCTGGAAAACGTCGCGTACACGGCGGGGCGCCCGCGCATCATGTCGGTCAGGACGCCGAACGCGATCAGGTCGCGGACCACGACGCACAGCGCAGCCCGCAGGAACGGGTAGCGACCGCCCCGGTGCCCGCGCGGGATCACGTCGCGGCGCCGCTGCCGGGCCGCCGCCGACCATTCGAGCCCCACCTCCCAGCAGAACAGGACCAGTTCGCGGGTGACGTTGAACCCGTTGGCGAGGAAGGCGCGGTAGCCGGGGTTCGCCCGCTTGTCGGCTTCCATCCGGCTGACGGTCAGGATCACTTCGTCGGCTTCCCCGGAGAGCAGGTTGCCGCGGCTGGCGCCGCCGTCGATCAGCAGGCCGACGCCGCTGGCGTGACGACGCTCGATCTCGGCACAGTCATCCGGCGCCGAGCACGTCATCAACCTGCCCGTTTCCTTCTCGACCCAGCGAAACGCCGGGATGTCGCCGTTTGAGCCGAGCAGGATGCCGGCCTGGCTCGCTCCCGTCTGCGAGGACAAATCAGGCTCCCACTCGATCAACTCGTGGCTGCCGTCAGCGAGCCACCGAGCCAGCGCCGGCGTGTTGCCGTCGCGCATCGCGCGGCGCAACACCGGGCCCGCGAGCCCGTCGATCTCCAGGAAGACGATGCCCGGCACGTCGGTGCGCGCCGCGGCCCCCTGCCGTTTGGCCACCCGCTGGATCACCCGCAGCGAGTAGATGTCATCGTCATCGACGCCCAGGAACACCTGCAGCACCATGCTCGCGGCCGCCATCACCAGCGCCGCCAGCAACGCCCACCCGAACGAATCGACCTTGAAGTCATTCGGCGCCACCTTCGAGACGAGCAGCAGGATCAGAGCATCGACGATCAGCACCGCGAAGAACCCGACGATCAACATCAGCGGCAGTCGCAGCGCCGCCACCACCGGCGGCAACACCGCATTCAGCACGGCGATCAACACCGCCGCTTCAAGCGCACCGAGGAACGTCTTGACCTCGACCCCCGGGAGGATCAGCCCCGCCACCCCGACCGCGACAGCGCCGACGACCAGCGCCAGCACCACACGGAGCGGACCGAAGCGCGGTCGAGCCGCCTCCCATCTCACAGGCTCAGCGTACGCTGCTTCGGAAACGTCGGCCATCACGCGAGGGCGATCGGTAGCTGCAGGGCTCGTTGCAGCCCGGCCCGATGTCTTCTGCCGCTTACATCTGCTCCGTCAGAACCCGGCCACCGGGCTTCAACGTCCGTAGCCGTCAACATGCTCCCGCAAATTTCGTTGTCAGGGCTGATTCATGACTCGAGCGGCACGGACTCGTTCGCGAGCTCCGGGATAACCAGTGCAGCGCGCTCGACGCCGGCCCGCATCACCCAAATCGGCTTAAAAGCGCGTCGTCGGGGGCTCTCACCTGCGACCCTGTGCTGCCGGTTGCTGATGCCGCGGCTTCTGCGCGACTGGCTGGCGCTATTCCAGCAGCTGGAGACGTGAGCCGAGACCCGATGAGCGGCTTCACGCTCACGCGTCGCTGCGCGGCCCCCGCCGACCGGGTCTGGGACAAGGTTGGCGAGGCGGTGCCTTCCACTCCGCAGTACGTACCAGGTGGAGCGTCGGAGGTCGGCTGATGGCGCCGGCACGCGCCGGGTTATTTCCCCCGGTCTCGGTTGCACGTGGGAGCACTCCGGTCCCTCGCCCGCCTGCCCAACTGCGCCAGTGTCGATTCATCCTTAATGGGTGACGACCGCGACGCCGGCGACGTTTAGCCTGCGATGGCAGAACACCTGCGCCTCGCTCAAATCCTCTCGCGAGCAACCAAAGGGAAAGTCGTGATGGCTGAGACACCGACCGACGTGCTCGTGGCGGGCTACCCCGACGTCGACGAGGCGACGAAGGACTTCGAGTCGCTCGTCGCGCTCGTCAGGGACAAGCAGGTCTCGATCGACGGCGTGATCCTGGTGACGCACGCGCAGGACGGGAGTGTCGCAGTGCGGCAGACGGGCGACAACCTCGGTCGCAAGGGATTGGGTTGGGGCGGCGGGGTCGGGCTCGCGGTTGGCCTGTTTGCGCCGCCACTGCTGGCGTCGGTCGCCGTCGGGGCGGTCGCGGGCGGCGTGATCGGCAAGTTCGTCGACCACCGCGTCGAGCAGGACATCCACGACAAGATTGGTGAGAACCTGCCGCCAGGATCGGCGGGGATCATCGCGGTGTTCGACGACGAACAGCGGCTCGGTGTCGAGCAGGCGCTCCCGGGCGCGGTGCTCCGCTCGGTTGTCCAGGGCGACAAGCAGGGCACCGCCGCATTGAAGGAGTCGCTCGCCGAGGCGATGGGGAAGTTCAGTCCGGACCGCACGGTACTGCCGATCCCCGATCCGAACTTCGGCGGCACGGTCGGGCGTACGCTCGATGCGTCCGTCCCGGACTGGACGATCAACATGACGCCGGCACCGCCGGACGGCGCGCCGAACGTCCTGCTCGTTCTGATTGACGACTCTGGGTTCGGGAACCCGTCGACTTTCGGCGGCCCGGTGTCGAGCCCGAACATGACGCGGGTCGGCGAACGGGGGCTCACGTACAACCGCTTCCACGTCACGGCGCTGTGCTCGCCCTCCCGGGCGGCCCTGCTAACCGGTCGCAACCACCACACGGTGGGGTTCGGGTCGATCGGCGAATTTCCAGGGCCCTTTCCCGGTTACACGGCGGCCGTTCCGAAGGACTGCGGTTCGTTCGTCCGGGCGCTCCAGGGCAACGGCTACAGCACCGCCGGGTTCGGCAAGTGGCACATGACTCCCGATCACGTCCAGGGCGCGGCTGGGCCGTTCGACCGCTGGCCGAATGCGTGGGGGTTCGATCACTTCTGGGGGTTTCTCGGCGGCGAGGCGGGTCAGTACGACCCCGTGATCACGCAGGACAACACGACGCTTGGCGTACCCGAGGGGAAGGGGAGTCGGGAGTACTACTTGCCCGACGATCTGACCGACCAGGCGGCGAAGTGGCTGCACGCTGTCCGGGCGCAGGACCAGACGAAACCCTGGTTCATCTACTACTCCACCGGGTGCGCACACGCGCCGCATCACGTCGCGATGGAGTGGAGCGAGAAGTACCGTGGCAAGTTCGACCAGGGGTGGGACAGGCTGCGGGAGGAGACGTTCGAGCGGCAGAAGAAGCTGGGCGTGATCCCGCCCGACGCGGTGCTCACGCTGCGGCCTGACGCGCTCCCGGCGTGGGATTCCCTCTCGGAGAGCGAGCAGCGACTCTATGCGCGCCAGATGGAGGTCTATGCCGGCTACCAGGAGAACTGCGATTGGAACGTCGGTCGCCTGCTCGACGCCGTCGAGGAGATGGGCGAGCTCGAGAACACGCTCGTGTTCTACATCTTCGGCGATAACGGCGCGAGCATGGAGGGCACGATCACTGGCTCGTTCAACGAGCTGACGATGCAGAATGGGATCGCCCTGTCGCCTGAGCAGCAGCTGTCGCTGATCGACCAGTACGGCGGGCTGGACGCCTGGGGCACCGACGCGTTCGCGCCGCACTACGCGAGCGCCTGGGCGTGGGCGGGGAACGCGCCGTTTCAGTGGGGCAAGCAGGTCGCCTCGCACCTGGGCGGCACGCGCAACGGCATGGTCGTCTCCTGGCCGGATCGGATCAGGGACGCCGGCGGGTCCCGTTCCCAGTTCACCCACTGCATCGACGTCGGGCCGACGGTCCTCGAAGCGGCCGGGATCCCCGAGCCCAAGGTCGTGGACGGGATCGCACAGAAACCGATGGAAGGAACGAGCTTCCTGTACAGCTTCGACGATCCGAGCGCGGCCGAGCGGCACACGGTGCAGTACTTCGAGATCTACGGCAACCGCGCGATCTACAAGGACGGCTGGTGGGCGGCGTGCAAGCTCGACCGCATCCCATGGGACGCGTCGCCGCCGTCGATCGCGAGATTCGCGCCCGGAGCCTACGATCCCGAGCAGGACACGTGGGAGCTGTACTACCTGCCCGACGACTTCACGCAGGCCAGCGACCTAGCCGCCGCGCACCCGGAGAAGCTCGCAGAGCTCAAGGAGCGCTTCTGGGAGGAGGCCGAGAAGCACAACGTCCTGCCGCTGATGGCGGGATTCTCGGTCTTCTTCGGGATCCTGCCGCCGATGCCGACGATCACGACGCACACCTTCTACGGCGACGTCGAGAACATCGCCTCCGGGATGATCCCCCGCGTCTACGGGCACTCGTACGCGATCGAGGCCGAGCTCTCTGTGCCCGAGCAGGGAGCGGAGGGCGTGATCGTCGCCGAAGCCGACGAGATGGGCGGCTTCTCGCTCTGGGTCGACGACACGGGGCGGCTGCACCACAGCTACTCGATGATGGGCGTCGAGCAGTACCACCAAGTCTCGACCGAGCCGATCCCGACAGGGGACGTCACCGTCCGCATGCAGTTCGACGCCGACAAGCAGGAGCGCTCGGCCGGAGGAACGGTTTCGCTCTACGCCAATGACCAGATGATCGGCGAGGGCCGGCTGGAAAAGACGGTGTTTCTGCGCTTCTCCGGTTACAGCGGCATGGACGTCGGCCGCGACAACGGCCTCGTCGTCGACCGCGCGTACGCGGCCAAGGCTCCGTACGCCTTTACCGGCAGCGTGAAGAAAGTCATCTTCGACCTCAAGCCGGCGGCCAGGCACGAGGACGAGAAAGCCCTGCACGAGGCCGCGGCGCATGGTGCGACGGCGCACGGCATCAGCGCGTAACCGGTCCGCTCCGAGCGATGACGTATCGATCGTGCCCCACCCGATACATATGTGAGACGAAGTGACCAAGCCGCGATCCTCCCAGGCGAACGACGTCGAGCGTCGCGAGGCTCGGGTTGTCGGCGACGAATCGGCGGATGCTTCTACGAAGGTGCCGCTGACGGCACGTTTCCTCCTGCGTGATTCGCTGACCGCGCGAAGGGCGGCGGGGATCATCGCGGTGTTCACGTTGGTGATCACGGTTGTGGGCGGGGTCCTCGAGCGGTTCCTCGACCATCAGGAGTACCCGACGATCGGCAGGGGTCTCTGGCTCGCGCTGCAGACGGTCACCACCGTGGGGTATGGGGACGTCACGCCCAAAGACTCAGCCGGCCGGTTCATCGCTACGGTGATAATGCTTGCCGGGATCGGCTTCCTCGCCGTGATCACCGCATCGGTCACGGCCTCGCTGGTCGAGAGTAGCCGGCGACGCTTCGCCGCGCAGTCCGAATCAGACGCCACCCGACAGCTCGATGAGATCGGGCAACGACTGGCGAGGATCGAACGGGCACTCGACCAGCGGGCGCCTGGAGGGTCTCCCGATGCCGGCGGCTGATGACCCCGGCTCGATCACCTCCGGGATGAGCGACGACCAGCCCGACTCCGCGCTGGCCGCGCCGGCGAGCGACCCGGCTCCAAGGAGCCGTATCAGACGAGTGTTCTCCGGGTCGCGTGACCTGTCGCGCGTCGTCTATCGCGACCCGGAGCACGTCGCCGAGCGACTCACGCTTTACATGGCCGATCGGCTGGGCGATCCGTCGCGCGAATGGGCTCGGTCGGTGCGGAGCGCTCGGCCCGATATCCCCGTTGCCAAGATCGCTGAAGATTTGCGTACGCGGTCGGCGCATGTCGCGCGGATCGATGGTGCGGTCTCCGGAACCCCCTTCTTCATTGCGCTCGTGCCCGGGTACCTCACGTATCTGCAGCAGGAGATGCGCATGACGCTGCGCACGGCCGCGCTCTACGGACGCGACCCGCGGGACTTGCGCACGTCGGCCGAGATGCTCGCGCTGCGCGGTGTGCACCCGGACGTCGAGACCGCTGAGGCTGCGCTGACTTCGGTCCGCGACAAGGGACTCCCGGATCGTCCAGAACACCGGCGATCGTGGCGCACCTGGGTTCACAGCGTCTATCTGCTGCTCATCTTCGGCGGGTTCATGTCCCCTTCGGTTGCCAACGAAGACACCGGCACCCGCGCCAAGGTCAGGGCGGTGTTCGGTGTCGCACTGGGCTTGGGGATCTGGGTGACGACCTGGGTGCTGCCCCTCACGTTCATGATCGTGATGGCCTGGGGGTGTGAGACGCACGCGCGCCAGCTCGGCCGCAGGACGCTCCTCTACTACGACGGCGAGGCCGACAACGTCCTCGAGGCGATCAAGGCTGCGGATGCGCGGAGCGACCGCGGTCATGACAAGCGGGCCATCGCCCGGGGCGTTGCCTTGTTCCTGTCCGTCGCCATCCCGGTCGGCTTCGTCGGCTACGCCCAGCACATCCGCCACACCGTCGGGATCAACTGGCTCAGTGCGCTCGGTGTCCTCGTAGCGCTCTCGCTGGTGATCGCAACCGCCATCATCTCCAGCCGAAAGTAGGCCGGGCGGGGCCAGTGGCACGCTCGCAACCAACGAGCGCAACGGTGGGTCACGGCGC
Organism: uncultured Solirubrobacterales bacterium; assembly: GCA_963812225.1. Classification (GTDB taxonomy): domain Bacteria; phylum Actinomycetota; class Thermoleophilia; order Solirubrobacterales; family Solirubrobacteraceae; genus Palsa-465. The sequence goes on along the minus strand of CAWEUN010000020.1, from coordinate 9,453 downwards.
TCCGGAGCCTTCTACTGATCCCTCCGAGCGTCGTCGTTCGGCCCCTCTCTGGGCCCGCGTCCGCTCGCTCGTGCGCGCGATCGAGGAGAACGACGAGGCCAAGGTCGAGGAGGCGATTCTCCGTCTGAGCCGCTCGCGCCGTGTGTTCGCCCCGCTCGCGTTTGCGATCGGTGCGTTCGTGATGCTCTACGACGGACTCAGGCTGCTCGTGTCCAACTGGCGGCTCACACTCGTGCAGATCCTGCCCGCGATGTGGATCTGGCTGGCGATGTTCGACCTCAAGGCGCACACCCTGCACGGCAAATCGTTCAACGTGCTCCGCGGCCCGATCCTGATCCCGATCGGCCTGCTCATCGTCACGCTCACCGTGGCGAGCTACTTCCTCAACGCTGTGTTCGCGTTCGCGATCTCACAAGCGGGCCGCGTGGAGATTCGGCCGGCCGTGGCCAGGGCGCGCAGGCATTGGGTGCCGATCGTGGTTTCCGGAGCCATCACGGGTGGGCTGCTCGCGTTCTCAACCACCGTCGTGACTCGCTGGGGTCGGCCCTGGTTCGGGCTTTCGCTCGGAATCATCCTCGGCGTGATGATGGTCAGCTACGTGGCGGTGCCCGCGCGGCTAATCGGCGCAGCGAAGCGTAAGCAGTCAAAGCGCGACAAGCTGTCAACGAGCGTGGTCGGGGGGGCTCTGAGCGCGACCGTATGCACGCCGCCGTACATCCTCGGAAGACTGGGGATCCTGATGCTCGGATCCAGCGTTTGGTTCATCCCCGGGATCTTCGTCCTCGCCCTGGGGGTCACGCTCCAAGCCGGCGCGACCGGTGCGGTCAGGGCAATAAAAATGAGCGCGACGCTCACGACCGCCGGCCATCCTCGCAGCGCCGCGTGAGTCGGCCCGGACCTCAGACTGTGCCGGTGGTCATCCAATTGGGGTGATGTCCTCCAGATCTGTTTGGTTGAGGATAGACCTGGTCCCGAACCTGGTTGCGTCCAGTCACCGATGGAGGAGAGCGTGATGAATGACACCGATGTTGACGAGCTTGGGCCAGTCGATTACGTGGTGGTCGAGTTTCCGGCCGACAGAGCGAACTTCTCGGGTGAGATGGCCGCCGAGCTGTCGGCCCTGGTCGAGCGCGGTCTGGTTCGCGTCCTTGACCTGCTGTTCCTAAAGAAGGATCTTGACGGTTCCGTCGAAGGGTTTGAGTCTCATGATTTCGACGCTGGGGACGTTGGGGAGTTGCGGTCGTTGGAGGGCGAGCTTGCCATGTTGCTCGCCGCGGAGGACGTCGAGGCGATCGGCGCGGCGTTGGAGCCGGGGAGCGTCGCGGGGGTGTTGGTGTGGGAGAACGTGTGGGCGGCGCCGTTCGGGTCCGCGGTTCGGCGGTCCGGTGGTCAGTTGGTGGCTAGTGGGCGGATCCCGATCCAGGCGCTCGCGGCGGCGGTCGAGGCGGATGAGGCAACTGCGGATGAAGGAGTCTGAGATGTTGGGTCGAGGTCGAGTTGGTAGGCCAGGCGTTCTCGGCGGAAGACCGGTCGCTCGTACGGCCGCGGTGGCGGGTACGGCGGCGGTCGTGACGCGCGGGGTGCGCCGGCGCGGGGACCGGCGTGAGGACCGTCGCGATGACCGTCAAGACCGGCGCGAAGAGCGCCGTCCTTTCCGCTGAGCGCGGCGCCGGCTTCTGACGGCGGTTCATGTGCAGGAGCCGACGGGTGAGCCTGTCGGCGTGGGCGAGGTCCTTGCGGCCGGATCGCGGCACATTGCGCCAGGATGCGGTCGCTGGGGTTCCGGGCGCGATCGCGAGCGTTCCGGACGGGATGGCGTCCGCCGTGCTCGTGGGCGTGAATCCGGTCTACGGACTGTACGCCAGCATGGCTGGGCCGATCGGCGGCGGGGTCGCGGTCAGCACGCGGCTGATGGTGGTCACCACCACGACGGCCGCGGCGCTCGCCGCCGGCTCGACGCTGGGCGCCTTCTCGGGGGCTGACCGCCCCGAGGCGCTGTTCCTGCTGTCCGCGCTGGCGGGAGTTTTCATGATCGCTGCGGGCGTGTTGCGCTGGGGACGCTTCACGCGTTTTGTCTCGGTGTCGGTGCTGACCGGGTTCTTGAGCGGCGTGGCGGTGAACATTGTGCTGGGCCAGCTCGGCGACCTGCTGGGCTCGCCGCAGAAGGGCAGCCCGGCGGTGGTCAAGGCGTGGAACGTGATCACTCACCCCGGCGAGATGTCGCTGACCGCGGCGGCGGTTGGCGTGTCGGCACTGGTGCTGATGGTCGTGTTGAGCCGCACGCGGATCGCGTCCGTCGCGTCGCTTGGTGGCACTCGCCGTGCCGACGCTGGCTTCGCTTGGCGCCAGCGACCTGATCCGGGTGCAGGACACGGGCAAGATCCCCAGCGGTGTCCCCACACCGCACCTTCCGTTATCTGTCGCTGCTCACCTCGCTTGATCTGATCGCCGGAGCGGCGGCTGTCGCGGTGATCGTCCTCGTCCAGGGGACCGGGGTGGCGGAGGCGGCACCGAACCCCGACGGCTCACAGTCCGATCCGAACCGCGACTTCATCGGGCAGGGGATCGGCAATGTCGCCTCGGGATTGTTCCGTGGGCAGCCCGTGGGCGGCTCGGTCAGCCAGACCGCGCTGAACGTCGCGGCAGGCGCGCGCACCCGCTGGGCGTCGATCTTCTCTGGACTGTGGATGCTCGCTGATCCTGGTGGTGTTCTCCGGGGTAGTCGGGAACGTTCCGATCCCCACGCTCGCCGCGGTGTTGATCTTCGCCGCGGTGAGCTCGCTGCGCGCCGGGCGGATCGACACTGTCCTGCGCACCGGGCTGCCGTCACGGATCGCGTTCCTGGCGACGTTCGCGGCGACGCTGCTCCTTCCCGTGCCGGCCGCGGTCGGCATCGGCGTGGTGCTCTCGCTGCTGCTCCAACTCAACCAGGAAGCCGTCGACTTGACCGTGGTGCGCCTCGCGCGCGGCGAGGACCGAGGTCTCGTGGAGGCGCCGGCGCCGGAGACACTCCCCAGCCGTGCGGTCACGCTTCTGGACGTCTACGGAAGTCTCATGTTCGCCGGCGCTCGAACGCTGCAGGCGCGCCTCCCGGACCCGGCTGGAGCTGAGCTGCCGGTGGTGGTGCTGCGGCTGCGCGGGCGCACCACGCTCGGGGCGACCGCGTTCATCGTCCTAGCCGACTACGCCGAGCGGGTGCGCTCAGCCGGCGGGCATCTGTTCCTCAGCGGCGTGGAAGCTGACCTCCTCGAGCGGCTGCGGAGGTCTCACGGCGTCGACCTACAGGACGCCGTGACCGTGGTCCCCGCCTCCGAGACGATTCTGGAGTCAACACAGCAGGCCTACGACGACGCGGAGGCGTGGCTCGCCGTCCACGCCGCCTAGCCAAGTTGCTCGATGCCGGCGCCGGCGCGCCCGGTGTTCAGGGGTCCAGCACCGGGCTTATCAGACGTCCTTGGCCAGAACGGCCAATTTGATCACGCTATCGCCGTTGCGCAACGTCGGACGTTCGCCATCCCTCGCGGCGCGAATCCCCCCATCTCGGTCGATGACGAACAGCACCGTGCCGTCCTGGTCACGTCCAGGTGTGCCTGGTCGCTCAACGGTTGCGCGGATGAAGTCCTCGCCCTGTGCGAGCCGCCGTGTGAGTTCGGCGAGGGTCAGATCGTCGCCGCCGAGGATCCCGACCTCAGTCGCCGGCGGCAGCAGGTCAGGCTCGTCGGGCTCGGGGGCGATCCGGTAGACGTTGCCCCGACCGAGGTCGCCGCGCAGCTCGGCGGCCGCGAGTGCATTGAAGTCGTCGCTGCGTGACAGCAGCAGAGCGTCAGTGACCTCTTCGAGCTCCGCCTCGCGGCTGAGCGAGTCGATAAGCATGCGCCCGCTGTCCGCCTCGAGACCCGCGGCGCGGGCGGCCGCCTGCGTCGACGGCCCCGCCCACAGACGCACACCGACGCCGGCGCGCTTCAGCGCGCCGCCGATCGCACGCGCCACCTCGTGGCCCCCGACAATCAGGACGAGCGTCCCCTCGGCGCCCGCCACGCCCAGCCGCCGCGCGACCAGACTGCCGGTGAGCCCGTAGACCACGACGGTGGCGAAGATCGCGACGAACACGATCGGCAGGATCTTGTTCGCCCCCTGGACGCCCGCGCTCGCGAGCTGCAGCCCGAACGCGGACGCGGTCGCCCCCGCGACGATCCCCCGCGGTGCCATCCACGCGACGAACGCCCGCTCGCGTGTGTTCAGGCTCGACCGCCAGGTCGTCAGCGCGACCATCGCGGGACGAATCACGAGGACCATCACGGCCGCAAGCGCGAGCGCGCCTCCGAGCACCGACTTGATCTCGCTGGGCGAGACAGACGCAGCGATCATCACGAACAAGACACCGATTAGCAGCTGCACCAGCGTCTCATGGAACTCGACGGCCGGCGCCACATCGATCGAACGCTGATTAGCCAGAAACACGCCCATCAACAGCGTGGCGACGAAACCGGAGTCGTCGCGGATCAAATCGGCGGCCACAAGTGCGGCCACAGCGAGTGCGAGCGTCGCGGCCACGACCTGGCGCGGGGCGAGACGCTGCACCTGCCGGAGCAGAAGCCACAACAGTCCCGCGCCGGCCGCGCCCACGACCACGCCGACGAGGAGGTTCACCAGCAGCTCCCCCGGCCGCCAACCACTCGCGCCTCCGGTCCGCACGACCTGGAACACGCCGACCGACAGCAGCGCCCCGAGCGGGTCGATCAGCACCCCCTCCCACTTCAACACCGACCGCACGTCGCGCGCGGGCCGGATGTAGGAGAGCAACGGCAACACCACCGTCGGGCCGGAGACGACCAGGATCGCACCGATCAAGAACCGCACACCAGTCCCAAGGCCGCCGAACAACAACGCCACGGCGCCGGTAACACCGAGCCACGTCACCAGGAGGCCGAGCGACACCAGCCGCACGACCACCGGCCTGACCCTCGGGGTGACGTCGCGAAACGCCAACCTGAGCCCCGCCTCGAACAGAATCACGCCGACCGCGACGGAAACGAACGGCTGATAGAGCGCACCCAGCAGTGCGCTGGGCTGGACGTCCTTGGTCAGGATGCCGGCGACGAAGCCAACCGGCAACAGCACCACGATAGCCGGCAACCGCAGTAGCTTCGCGACCAGCTGCGAGCCGACTGCAAGCACCAGAACCAAGCCGATTCCCAGCAACAGGTCGTTAGTCGACAGCACGGTCATCATCCCGGCAAGCGTGCCACTGCCGGCTCAGTGGCCTGACAGGTGGATGATGCCCACGCTGTCGAGTCCGTCGAGCATGAGTTGGACCGCAAGCGCCGCAAGCAGGAAGCCGAAGACCTTCTCGGTCACGAGCATGCGACTCTCATCCAGATGATCGCTCACCCGGTTGGCCCAACGGAAAACGGCGACATCGAGAGCGAGCACCACCGCGAGCAGGCCGAGCACCATCGCGAACACGGCGACCGAGTCTGCCTCGGCTGAGAGCGTCACGAGCGTCACGATCCCGGCGGGGTTCAGGAGATACGGGATCGCCAGCGGAAAGACCGCGATCTGCATCGGATCACGCCCCTCTATGGCCGCACTGTGCTGTGTGTCGTCCGACCCGAGAACCATCGTGACGGCGATGATCACGAGAATGATGCCGCCGGCAATCGACAGCGATCCCGTCGAGAAATGCAGCAGCCTTGCCAACAGCTCGCCGAGCCCGACGAGAATGACCGCCACCACACCGGCGGTGAGGAGCATCTTGCGAACGACGACTGCCTTGGTTGCATCGTCGAGTGCGGCGGTGATGTCCACGAACGGCACGAGCGCGATCTTCGGTCCGATCCCGATCAGCAAGAGCAGGAAGGTGTCGATCACCAGGTAGATGTCGATCGACGTGTGGTCCACCGTGCGTACTCCCGGGTCTCGTTGAGCTTGCGCTATCGGGCAGCGCCGAATGACCGACGCGCCCCCCGGGACGATATCCACCGCGTGTCACGAGCAACTCGTCCGAATCGGGTGATCCCGAGCCGACGGCGAAGAGTCGTGGCAAAGCGGGAGCCGTCGAAATCGCGGGTCGGGGACGCGGGAAACACCCGTTCGGGTGATGCCGCGCGACGTTGCCCGGCATGGTTCCTCAGGCGGATCCTCACACTCCTAGAAAGGAGGAATTCCACTCATGGCAACCTTGCTTGCGATCGGCTATCCCGATCAGACGACGGCCGAAGAGGCCAGGCAGACTGCGGTGGGGCTCGAGGCGGACCTGATCATCCAGGCCGACCAGGTCGCCGCCATTTGGCGTGATCATTCATGATCATCGAGCAGGCGACGCCGGACAAGGCGATCGCCGCTCTCTCGGAGGACGGCGGGACGGTAATCAAGACCTCCCTGTCCGACGACGACACGGCGAAGCTCCAGGAAGCGCTCACGCCGCAGCAGCCCGCGAGCGCGGGCGCGTAGTACCCGACCGCTCGACCCGGCGACCGGTCACATCGGACCGGCCGCCGGGCACTGGGCGATGTCGGGACGCAGGCGTTGCTGTGGATCGTCGCGTCGGGCATGCTCGAGGAAGGGTCCGGAGGCGTACGTCCGGCGTACGCGGTCCGGCTCAGCCCAGCAGGCCGATCAGGCCCTTGATGATGAGGAGTGCGCCGACCGCGGCGAATCCGCGAACCGCGAACACGTGTGTGTGTCGGCTGACCCAGGCCGTGGCTCGATTGATGGCGCGTGGTGTCCACTCCGGGGCGATCAGGAAGCTGGCGAGCGGAACCTCGAGCAGCCACAGCATCACCAGGTTGAAGCCGATCACGATCAGCACGGTCACCGTCGTCGAATACTTGAGCTTGTGGATCTCATCGAGGCCGGCCAGGTAGGAGGCACCCGGGAGCGTGAGCAACGCCCCGATTACGAACGTGGTCCGCGCAGATCCCTTGCTCAGCTCCCGCTGCCACCGCGGCGGGCCCTTGTCCGGCTTTGCGGCTTTGCGCGCTCGCCGGCGCTCGCTGAGGCGTTCGTGGCGCCCGGTGTGGAGGACGAACGCGACAGCCAGCGCGATCGCCCCCAACGCGATGTCCACCCCGGGGCTGACCGTGTTCTCGGTGGTGTTCGTCGTGCTCGAGTTCGATAGCGAGAATACGATCACCAGTCCGAGCGTGATGCTGGTCATGTACGCGCCGAGCAGATAGCCCAGCATCAGCTTCGATGGGCTCGGAAGCAGCAGCATCACGGTCGTAGCGGCGACCAGCGTCGGGTTCAACGAAGCGGTTAGCGACAGAAGGACTACCTGGCCCACTGGCGTTGATCGTATTCGAGAACGGTGCCCCGCCGAGCAGTGGTGAGCGCCGGGCGCGGCGCGAGTTGGTTCTGGCGAGTCACATCGGGCCGATCGTCGCGGAGCCGGTTTGCATGTGATGCCCTCACGCCGAGGGCGGGTCCGTGACGCGGTCGCTGTCACGAACCCGCCAGCAGCTCGAAATTGTGCCAGCCACGCGGGGTTACGGGGCGCTGGCGGCGCGTGCCGTGGCACGCTCGGTGGGTGCGATGAACGCACCGATGATCCACAGAATCGGAATAATGAAACCGATCCAGAACATCCAGTAATGCCCTTTGCGGAAGGTAGCCAGGCCGAAGTAGAGCCAGCACGCTACGTATACGACGCCCAACACGATCCAGAGAAACGTCATGGTTTCACGGCCCCTTCAAATTAGTGCCGGGTCCGCGTTCGCCGACGCCGGCTAGTGGTATATGCATCGGCCGACGGACACCCGCCGTCAACGGCCGAGAAGTCACGACGGTCAGAATCAGCCGAATGGCTGGGCCTGCGCGTTCGGTCATGGTCGGTCGGATTTGGTCGCTTCCGTGGTGTATGCGGCCGCCTCACCGTTCTCTTTGTCGAGCGGGGTGAGGCTGTGCAGCGTTAGTCCGAGGCCGGCGATCCGTTCGAGCAGCCCCTGGAGGTGGGCGGGATCGGTGATCCCCCCGGTTATCTCCGTGATGCCGTCGTGGGCGGAGATCGTCATTCCTTCGAATGCAGAGGCATAGCGGGCTCCTAGTTCCCCTTTGACGACGATGCGGTAGTGGGTGGGCGACATGCGAGCCCAGCATGCCTGACGTCGGCCACGATTTGGGCCGTGTGGGCCCAGGATCACCCGGGTGATTGATCGGCCTCGAACAGGCCGAGCGCTTCGGCGCGGGCGACGGCCTCCACTTGCGATCGGGCGCCGAGCTTGCGGTACAGCTCGCGGGTGTGGCTCTTGACGGTGTTCAGCGAGATGTAAAGCTGCGCGCCGATCTCGCGTCGGGAGAGACCGGCTGCGAGGCCACGCAGGACGGCGAGCTCGGCCGGACTGGGTTCTTCGGCGAGGTCGCGGCTCTCCGGCATTGGTTCGAGCCTCGACGAGGGTCTGCTCGATAGTGGCGGCGATCGCCGGCAACCGACCCGGATCCGGAAACTCCGCGATTGCGCGTTTGGCGCGCTCGAGGTCACCGGCGGCGCGCGCCAGGCGCGCTCGCGCCAGCCGCACCTGGGCGAGTACGAGCAGCGCGTGCGCGTGGTCGACGGTGGGCTGTGGCGAGTGTCGCGGGCGCTCACCGCGAAGCGCCTCGCGCTCGGCCTCGTCGAGGCGCCCGGTCGCGACGCACGCCAGCGCCAGCCCCAGGTGCGCCGCTGATGCAACCCACGAGTCCGCCTGGAAGTGCGGGCGCGCGAAGCCGAGTGCCTGCCGAGCCCACGCCTCCGCGCTCTCGGTTCGTCCTTGCTCGGCGTCGACGAGGGCAAGGAGCCCTAGACTTCCGACATAGCCGTCCGGGACGTCGGGCGCGTCGGGTCGCTCGACCGTCCGCACCGCGACCCGTCGCATCTCGTGGAGCTCGCCGGCAAAAAACAGCGCCTGGGCCAAGCACGCGAGCGCGCTCACGCTCAGCACATCCGCACCCTCCTGAGCCGCCGCGACCGCACGCCGAGCGTGCCCGACGGCTGCGCCCACATCGCCGCCTTCGATCACCTGCGAACGGGCGGCTTCGACGCCCGCCTCGAGATACGGCAACCAAAGCTGCGGCCGCTCCCGCCGAGCGCGCTCCGCGACCGCCAGAAGCCGCTGAACCTCGACCTCCGGGGCGGAGAGCAACGCGGCGGCCACCGCACCCGCCCCAGGGAGCACAGGGTGCTCCACAAGCAGCTCGGCCGGAAGCCAGCGCACCCAGCCAAGGAACTGCCCGAGCCGCCCGCCCCAAATGAACTCGAGGTGCCTCTCGATCAGCAGCTCGGCCACCATCTCTGCGTCCCCCGCAGCGGCGGCGTACTCGATCGCCTCCTCGGCGAGCCCGCGCGCGCGACACCAAGCGGCCGCCCGGCGGCGCAGCTCGCGCGCGGCGTCCCGCCCGAGCTCGAGCTGCAGAACCTCGCCGAACAGATGGTGATAGCGATACCACTCCCCGCGGGCGTCGAGCGCGACCAGGAAC
>CAWEUN010000019.1:0-17274 GCA_963812225.1 uncultured Solirubrobacterales bacterium | reverse complement strand
CGGCCCCTGCTTCGCGAGCTCGACGCGGCGGTTCGGGTAACCCCACTCGTTGTCATACCACGAGACGACCCTGACTAGGCTGCCCTCGAGCACCGCGGTCATCATAGTGATTGCTGGTTTCGCGGTCCGCGCCGGTTGACGACAACACTCGCCCGATTGCCCACGCATCGATCGCCGCCTATTCCGCGAGAAACGCAGCGACTGCTTTGTGTGTCTGCCGAGGCCTCTCCATCTGCGGCACGTGGCCGCAATCCAGCTCAACGTGACGGGCCTGGGGGAGAGCCTCGGCGACGTGCCGCGCGAACGCGATCGGTACCAGCGTGTCACGGCGACCCCAGATGAACAGGGCATCTGGCTGCAGCCCCCGCAACCTGGGCCAGAAACCGTCTCTACCCTGGGGTGCCTCGAGGTAGATCTGGCGCGCAGCCGCGTAGAACGCGGCGCGCCCAGCGGGCGTGAGATAGGCGCGCAGGAACTCGTCGACGCCGGCCGCCGTCCATCCTTGATTGGCGCCCGGGATGAGGCGGTGCACGATCGCCTGCACGACTACGCGTGGCGCGAGCTGGACCAGGCCCAGCTCCGGTCTCACGAGCCGCAGCGCTGGCGCCCACCGACGGGGCCGTCGCCAGGCCAACGAGGGCGCGAGCAGTGCCAGGCGACCGACGCGCTCCGGATCCCGTAGGGCGACCTCCAGCGCAACGCGGCCCCCGAGGCTGTTGCCGACCAGATCGGCGCGCTCGAGGTCGAGCGCGTCCAGGAGGTCGATCATCGCGTCGGCGAGGAAGGGAGCGTCATAAGCCGCGCCGATCGGCTTGTCAGAGTCACCGAATCCAGGCAGGTCAACGGCGATGACGCGAAAGCGGTCAGCCAACGCTGCGACCGTGAGCAGGAACGATCCCTTTGTGCCGCCCAGCCCGTGGAAGGCGACAACGGCCGGGCCGATGCCGGCCTCCAGCGTGGACAGACGCGCGCGGCGCGTGACGACTGTTCGAAAGCGCAGGCGCCCCGGCCCGCTGACCCCGCTCGTCGCTGCCAGGAACCCGACGCCGAGGTGGAGATTGCGACGCACCGCAAGGCGACCCGACCGGAAGGCGCGCATGCCGTCGTCCACGTCATGGGCGATCGCCGCCCACGTCCGTGAGTCGGCCGTGAGCGTCGCGTCAGCGTCACCGGCGGCCGGAACGAGACGCGCCGCGCCGCGCTCGAGCAGCGCGTCCCACGCGTCGCCTCCGGCGAGCGCCAGGCGGACGCGCGCGCCGCTCCCCTCCGGCTCGAAGGCCGTGCTGTCATAGCGGTCGACCAACACCTGCAACGGGAGGGCGTGACCGATTGGGGTGGCGTTCATGGCCGACTCCTACGTGTCGTGCGCCACGTCGAGCCAGGCTCACACCGCGGCGGCGATTTCGGGGTCCGGGTCCGCGCTTGCCGTGAGCGCGAAGGTGATTTGATACGTCTCCGCGATGTCGCTGGCTCCGACTCCTGCACCGCGGCGATGTAAGTGGACCAGCGCGCTGTGCAAACCGCGCTGCCTGCTCGGACCACATGCGCCAGGTTGGACCCGAGAACTGGACTTGAGGGGGTTGCACCACTGGTTCACCGCGCATTACACCCTTCCGGGTTACGAGCCGAGCGCGAACATTCTGGCAGTACCAATCCGTCTCGTCGTTGTCGGGGCTGCTCCCACACCGCCTGCGCCGCAGCCCGCTCGACCGTCCTCACCGAACGACCAAACTCCGACGCCACCACACCAGCCGAACCCCCTTCGCCAAGCCGAACCACAATCCGCCGTCACTCATCCGCACCGACACACCGAGACCCCATTCCCGGCGAGCGGCTGATGCTCCCTCACGCGGCGGCACGAGCAGTTAATGACGAACAATGTGGTTCTGTCCTAGCGCCTGTTGACCATTGCGGCGCTGATCACCGTCACCCACAACGCAAGCGCCCGCCCACGCTTCCTGACAAGTCGATCGGCACGCCGGGCAGTCTTACGCCACGCCGCCCCTAGGTACGGCAGCGGCTGGACCGCTCAACCGAAAAGTACCCGGTAGCGCTCGTACTCTTCGACCGGCACGGTGCGCAACTGCGCGACCGCGTCGGACAGCGCCGCCAGCTCGATGTTGGTGGAACGCAGTGAGACCATCATGCCCCAGGCGCCGTCGTGCACGGCGTCGATCGCGGCCAGTCCGAACCGCGTCGCGAGCACCCGGTCAAACGGCGTCGGCGTACCCCCCCGCTGCACGTGCCCCAGCACCGTGGCCCGTGTCTCGAAGCCGGTCCGCTGCTCGATCTCCTGCTCGAGTCGGACGCCGATTCCACCGAGCCGCGGATGACCGAACTCATCGAGCTCGCCGGCGGTGAGCGCCATCGTGCCTTCCTTGGGGACGGCGCCCTCGGCGGCGACGACGATCGAAAAGTAGCGACCACGCTCGTGGCGCCGGCGGATATGCCGGCAGGCCTCGTCGATGTCGAACGGGATCTCCGGGATCAGGATCACATCCGCCCCGCCGGCGATGCCAGAATGCAACGCGATCCAGCCGGCGTGGCGTCCCATTACCTCCACGACGAGGATCCGGTGGTGGCTCTCGGCGGTGGTGTGAAGACGGTCGATCGCCTCGGTCGCGACCCCCAGCGCGGTGTCAAACCCGAACGTCACGTCGGTCGCGCCGAGGTCGTTGTCGATCGTCTTCGGCACGCCGACGACGTGCAGACCCTCGCCACATAGCCGGTTGGCGACGCCCAGGGTGTCCTCGCCCCCGATCGCGATCAGACCATCAACCTTGTGGCGAGCAAGCGTCTCTCGCACCTTCTGCGGACCGTCCTCGCGCTTGTACGGGTTGGTACGCGAGCTCCCGAGGATCGTTCCACCGCGCGGCAGGATCCCGCGCGTCGACTCGATCGTGAGCTCGTCGAACGAGTCTTCCAGCACTCCGCGCCAGCCGTCCCGAAAGCCGATCACGTCGTCTCCGTAGGCATCGATCCCCTTGCGCACGACGGCACGGATCACGGCGTTCAGTCCGGGACAGTCCCCGCCTCCGGTGAGCAGGCCGACGCGCATCGCGTGAATCCTATGCGTAGGTACGCGCTTTGTACGCGGGAGTTCGAGCGAGGAGCGGCCGTCAGTGAACCTTCTGCCCCTCGTACACGTGCACGAAGTGCAGGTAGTTCTCGGCAATCTGCGACGCGGCAGCGTCGCGTTCTAGCTCCTCCGCGAGGAACCCCTTCAGCGCGTCCCACCAGATCGAGCGGCCGATCGCGAAGCCGACGAAGCCGTCAATCGGGGCCGCCGCCTCGAGCCACTGCTCGACCTTCGCGGTCGAGGCGCCCCGGCCGAGCAGCACGCACGCAACGCCCTCGCGGCCATCACCCGAGCGAGTCTGGCGGACGAGCATCGCGGCATCCTCGCCCTCGTCGACGCCCTCGATCTTCCACACGTCGACCTCGATCCCAGCATCTTGGATCTCCTCGATCGCGCGTCGCATCAGCTCCGGTCGCATTTCCGCGTCATAGCGCTCGGTGTCGCCGCCGAGCTTCGCGCGCTGCTCAGCGGTCGCCGGCACGAGCAGCTCGAACAGGAACTTGCGGTCGTGCGCGTGCAGCCAGTCCGCCAGTCGCTTGAGGCGTCCCAGCTGTCGCTCGTTCAGCACCGGGTCGTCCTCGGGGTTGTAGCGGACGAGAACCTTCGAGAAGGCCGAATCGAACTCCTCGATGTGAGCGCCGAAGTCCTCGCCGTAATCGAAGTCGAACTCATTCTGGCCAGACTTCTCGACCGGCATCGCCAATGCGAGCCCGTGCTCGCGCGCGCGCCGGGGGATGTCTGAACCGAACTGCTCATCGACAAGCACGCCCGTCGCCGACGGCTCGGCGCCCCGCCTGACGGCCTCGAGGACGCCCTCGAAGATCAGGCGCTTGGCGTCGGCAATGGTCTCGGTCTCGTCGGGCGTCGGGTCGCCCTCGATTCCGAACATCTTCTTCTGGAACGACCCGCGATGGTCGAACGCCAGGATATAGCGTCGTGTCCCAAGGCCATTAACGATCCTTTGAGCTAGTAACCGTGACTGAAGTCTAGCTCTGGCTCGCCACGCCGTCTGAAACGAACTAGCTGCTTCGGGCGGGGGAATCGGGAACGGCCGTTGTGGCAGATCACTGATCCCGGTTATGCTCGGTTGGCACGAACGATGAGGGATTTGACTTGCCCTTTGAAGTAACCAACCGTATCGTGGCTGAGTCCGCCGCGCTTGCGCAAGCCGCGCAGAGGCGGCCGCCGTGAGCGTCAACGGCTCGGACATCAGCGGGCTGCCACATGCTCTTCGGGACGCGGGGGCGCTCGCCGAGCGGATGGCCGGCAAACGCGTCGCGGTGTTCCTCGATTACGACGGCACGCTCACTCCGATCGTCGATCGTCCGGAGGACGCGATCATCTCCCAGAGCATGCGCGAAGTGGTGCAAGCGCTGGCCGGCCGCTGCACCGTTTGCGTTGTCAGCGGTCGCGATCGCGCCGTCGTCCAGCGACTGATGGGAGTGGACGACATGGTGGTCGCCGGCAGCCACGGCTTCGATATCTGGAGTCCGGAAGGGGGAGCGATCGAGCGCGAGGAGGGCACCAGCTTCGCGGGGCTGCTGGGAAGGGTCACCGAGACGGTGCGCGACCAGGTCGCCTCGGTGAGGGGCGCTCTCGTCGAACCGAAGAAGAGCTCCGTCGCCGTCCATTACCGTCTCGTGGAGGAGCACGAGCGGCCGCAGATCGAGGCGATCGTCGATGCTGTGCTGGCCGCCGAGCCCGACGCTCTGCGAGTGACGCCGGGCAAGATGGTGTACGAGATCCAGCCCAAGATCGACTGGGACAAGGGCAAGGCGGTGCTGTACCTGCTCGAGGCTCTCGGGCTCGATGGAAAGGACGTGCTGCCGCTCTATGTCGGCGACGACAACACCGACGAGCACGCGTTCCAAGCGCTCGCGGGGAGAGGGATCGGGATCCTCGTTGCCGATCCGGCCGACCCCGAGATCGCCGGCAGGAGGACCGCTGCCGACTACGTGCTCGGTGACACGCAGGAGGTGGAGCGATTCTTGGACGGGCTGGCTCGATGAGTGTCATGAGCGACGGAGGGAGAGACACGGCGGACGAGTTCGTGCTCCTCTACGACGGCTTCGATCCGGGCGAGGAGGGGCTGCGGGAAACGATGACCTCGACGGGCAACGGCTACTTCTGCATCCGCGGCGCCGCGGAGTGGGAGGACGCCAGTGACGTGCACTACCCCGGCACCTACGCGCACGGCGTGTACAACCGCCAGACGACGATGCTGCTTGGGAATCCCGTCCCTAACGAGGACCTGGTCAACCTCCCCAACTGCACCTCGCTCAAGCTCCGGGTCGAGGGCGAGGAGCCGATCCGGCTCTCCGACGTCGAGCTGTTGACCTATCGGCACGCTTACGACGTCCGCTATGCGCTGCTCACCCGCGAGCTGCGCTTCCGGGATCGAGACGGCCGCGAGACGAGCCTGACGAGCCGGCGGTTCGTGAGCATGGGCCGGATGCACCTGTCGGCGGTCGCGTGGGAACTCGTGGCCGAGAACTGGTCGGGACGAGTCGAGGTGCTGTCGGCGCTCGACGGGCTGGTTGTCAACCGGGGCGTGGTCCGTTACCAGGAGCTCGAGGGCCGTCACCACGATCCCCAGGGACCGCGGCTATATGCCCCCGATGTGATCGCGCTGAAGGCGCGCACGCGGCAGTCGAGGATCGAGATTGCGCAGGCCGCCAGAACGCGCGCGTATCGCGGCGAGGAGGAGCTGGCGGTCGCTCGTGGCACCCACCAGATGGAGGACTACGTCCACCAGACCCTGACGTTCGACTTACGGCAGGGCGCGCCAGTCCGGGTCGAGAAGATGGTCGCGCTCTACACCTCGCGCGATCGTGCGATCAGCGAGCCGCTGGGCAACGCGGGCAAGAGCGCCGTTCGCTATCCGACGTTCGCGGCGGCGTTCGAGGGCCATGCGCAAGCGTGGGATGAGCTGTGGGATGTGTGCGACGTGCGACTGCCCCGGGAGCCGAGGGTGCAGTTCCTGCTGCGGCTGCACATTTCACACTTCTTGCAGACGTGCTCGCGTCTCACGGCTCATCACGACGCCGGTGTACCGGCCCGCGGGCTCAACGGCGAGGCCTACCGCGGCCACGTGTTCTGGGACGAGCTCTACGTCTACCCGTTCCTGAACTACCGGCTGCCCGAGATCACGCGCGGGCTGTTGATGTATCGCTACCGGCGGATCGGCGAAGCCCGGGCCGCGGCCGAGGAGGCCGGCTTCCGCGGGGCCATGTACCCCTGGCAGAGCGGCAGCGACGGACAGGAGGAGACACAGGTCGTCCATCTGAACCCGCTTTCGGGCCGCTGGGACCCGGACTTCAGCCACAACCAGCGCCACGTCAACGCCGCGATCTTCTACAACATCTGGCAGTACTACCAGGTCTCCCATGACGTCGACTTCCTCCGCGACCACGGCGCCGAGATGATGCTCGAGATCGCGCGGTTCTGGTCCTCGATCGCGCACTACAACGCGGAGCGCGACCGCTGGGAGATCCACGGCGTCATGGGCCCCGACGAGTTCCACGAGCGCTACCCGGACGCGGCGGACGGCGGGCTGCATAACAACGCCTACACCAACGTCATGGTGGCCTGGATCTGCGAGACCGCGCAGGAGGTCCTCAATTTGCTCCCGGCCAGCCGGCGCAACGTGCTGCGGGCCCGGATGGGGCTGGGCGACGACGAGATCCGCCAGTGGGAGCAGATGAGCCGCAAGATGTTCGTACCGTTCCACGACGCCGACATCATCAGCCAGTTCGAGGGCTACGAGGACCTGCAGGAGCTCGACTGGGAGGATTACCGTGCCAGGCACGGCAACATCCAGCGCCTCGACCGGATCCTGCGGGCGGAGGGCGACGATCCCGGCCGCTACAAGCTGGCCAAGCAGGCGGACACGGTGATGCTCTTCTTCCTGTTCTCCGAGGACGAGCTGCGCCGGTTGTTCGAGCAGCTGGGGTACGAGTACACCGACGACACCGCCCGGCGGACGATCCAGTATTACGATCGCCGAACCTCGCACGGGTCGACGCTGAGCTTCATCACGCACGCGGGCGTCCTGGCTGGGATCGACGCAGAGAGCTCATGGCAGCGATTCCTCGTCGCGCTCGAGAGCGACATCGGCGACATCCAGGGCGGCACCACCAAGGAGGGGATCCACCTCGGGGTGATGGCGGGCACCCTGGACCTCGTCCAGCGCGCGTACCTCGGCACCGAGATCCGCGACGACGTGCTCTATTTCGATCCGAAGATCACCGATCGGCTGGACGGGCTGTGGATGCCGATGCAGTTCCGTCGCACGCCGATCACGGTGTCGGTGGCCGGCGACGAGCTCACCGTCGCCGCCCTCGCCGACGGCTACAGCGGCGCGATCAAGGTGGGCGTCGGCGACACGATCCGCGAGCTGCGCGGCGGCGACAGCGCCACATTCACGATCGCCGATGCGGTGATCGACGGGCGCTTGGACCCGTTGCCCGTGCCGGGCGAGGAATCCCCGCCCAGCACGGATTGAGCCTCAGCCGGCCGATGCCGCCTGCGCCGCCGCCACACGCGCGATCGGCACCCGGAACGGCGAGCAGCTGACGTAGTCGAGCCCGACCGAGTGGAAGAAGCGGATCGAGGCGGCATCGCCGCCGTGCTCGCCGCAGATGCCAACCTCAAGCCCGGGCCGCGCGGCACGACCGCGCTCGACGGCGATCCGCACGAGCTCGCCGACGCCCTGCTCATCGATCGTCGCGAATGGGGAGCGCTCGACGATCCCCATGTCGACGTATTGCGGGACGATCCGCGCTTCGATGTCGTCGCGCGAGAACCCCAAGCCGGTCTGCGTGAGGTCGTTGGTCCCGAAGGAGAAGAACTCCGCGTGCCTGGCGATCTCGCCCGCCACGAAGCACGCGCGCGGGAGCTCGATCATCGTGCCGATGCCGAAGTCGCGACCGATCGCAAAGCCCTCCTCGACGCCGACACGCAGCACGAGGTCGCGCGCCAGCTCGAACTCACGGGCGTAGGCCACGAGCGGGATCATGATCTCGACGCGCGGCGCACGGCCTGTGCGCTCGCCGACCGCGAGCGCCGCGCGGAAGATCGCCCGCGACTGCATCTCGTAGATCTCCGGGTGCACGAGTCCCAGCCGGACTCCGCGGGTGCCGAGCATCGGGTTGCCCTCCTCGAGGGCACGCAAGCGCTCGAGCGTGTGCTCGAGCTCGCCCAGCTCGGGGGCGTCCCTCAGCCGCGCCTCCGTGATGCGTTCGACGAGCTCGAAGCGGTCGGGCATGAACTCGTGCAGCGGCGGGTCGAGCAGTCGGATGGTGACTGGCAGGCCCTCCATGGCATCGAACATGCCCTCGAAGTCCTCTTGCTGCAGCGGGAGCAGCTCATCCAGCACGGCGCGGCGCCCGGCCTCGTCGTCGGCCATGATCATGTGCTGCATCTTCGGCATGCGGTCGGCGGCCATGAACATGTGCTCGGTCCGGCACAGCCCGATGCCTTCGGCGCCGAAGCCTTGCGCGCGGCGCGCGTCCTCGGGGGTGTCGGCGTTGGCGCGCACGCCGAGCGTGCGCAGCTCGTCGCACCAGCCGAGCACGGTGTCGAAGCGGGGGTCGACGTCCGGCATGACGAGCGGGACGTCATCGAGCGTGATGGCACCGGTCGTGCCGTCGATCGCGATCAGGTCGCCCTCGCGTAGGACGCGGCCATCGACGTGCACCTCGCGAGCCTGGAGGTCGATTCCCAGGTCGGCGGCGCCGGTGACCGCGGGGCGGCCCATCCCACGTGCCACGAGCGCGGCGTGCGAGGCCTTGCCTCCCTCGGAGGTGAGGATGCCCTTGGCGGCGTGAAAGCCGGCGACGTCGTCGGCTTCGGTGAACGGACGCACGAGGATGACATCGCGGCCGTTCTCGGCGGCCGTCACCGCCTCCGGCGCGCTGAAGACGATGGTGCCCTTGGCCGCTCCCGGCGAGGCGGCCACGCCGCGCGCGATGACCTCGTAGCTCGCGGCGGGGTCGAACGTCGGGTGCAGGAGCGCGTGCAGCGAGCGGGCCTCGATCGTATTGATCGCCTCCGCTTTGGTCAGCAGCCCCTCCTCGACAGCGTCGAAGGCGAAACGCAGCGCGGCCTGAGCCGGACGCTTGGCGCTGCGCGTCTGCAGCATGTACAGGCGGCCCTCCTCGACCGTGAACTCCGAGTCCTGCATGTCCTTGTAGTGGCGCTCGAGCTCGCGCAGGATCTCGTGCAGCTGCGTGTGAACCTCCGGCATCCAGTCGGAGAGCTCGGAGAGGTCGCGCGGCGTGCGCACGCCCGAGACGACGTCCTCGCCCTGGGCGTCGGTCAGGAAGTCACCGCTCGGCTCGGGCGCGCCGGTGATCTCGTTGCGAGAGAAGGCGACGCCGGATCCGGACGTGGGGCCCTTATTGCCGTAAATCATCTGCTGGACGTTGACCGCGGTGCCCCAATCATCGGGAATCCCGTTGATGCGCCGGTAGGCCACCGCTCGCTCGCCCGTCCACGAGTCAAAGACCGCACGGATGGCGCGGTCCAGCTGCTCGCGCGGGTCCTTGGGGAACTCGTAAAGAGCCTGGAAGCGGGCCGTGAGCTCGCGAAGCGCGTCGGCATCGAGCTCAGTGTCGAGGGTGACGCCGAGCTCGCGCTTGATCCTCGCGATTTCGTCCTCGAAGCGTGCGCCGGGCACGCCACACACGACGTCACCGAACATCTGCACGAGCCGCCGGTAGGAGTCCCATGCAAACCGCGCGTTCCGGGTGCGCGCCGCCAGTCCCTCCGCGGCGGCATCGCTCAGACCCAGGTTCAGGACCGTGTCCATCATCCCCGGCATCGAGTCGCGCGCGCCGCTACGCACGGAGACCAGCAGCGGGTCGGCGGGATCCCCGAGGCGCTTGCCAGCGAGCTCCTCCAGGCGCGTCAGCGCCTCCGCGACGGACTCCGCCAGGCCCTCTGGACGGCTTCGGCCCGCCCGCATGTACTCCACGCACGCCTCGGTCGTGATCGTGAACCCGGCGGGCACGAGGTCGGGCCCGAGCACGCGCGTCATCTCTGCGATGCCCGAACCCTTGCCGCCCAGAAGCTCGCGCATGTCGCGCGATCCCTCGGCGAAATCGTAAATCCACTTGTGGGCTGTCGTTGTAGCCATCAGGTCGTCTCCGGTTGGATTGATCGCTCGGCTCGCGCGGCCGTCGCCCACATCGGTGTAAGCCGAACGTGGGCGACGGGGCATTACCGGAGCGTGGCGCTGACGATCTGGGTCAGGAGACCGGAACCGCCTTCGCCTTCGGCGCAAGCATCACCTTTTCGGGTGCGGTGCTGCGAGCGTGCGCGAAGCCAAGGCCGACGAGCAGCAGCATCAGGGCTGCGCCGACGAACGAGGCGATCGCGCCATACAGCATGATCTGACCGATCTTGGAGAAGCCGTAGGCCTCGAGCAGCAAGCCGCGCAGCGTGGTGCCCTGGAAGGAAGTCTGCTTCAGGGCCGTCAGCTTGGTGTTGGTGGGGCTGGCGATTGCGGCGGCGCTGATCTTCGAGTAGACCCCGCCATAGGGCAGCTCGGAGAGGTGGATCGCGATGAAGTGATCGGCGTAGGCCTGGGCCTGCGCACCCGTGAGCAACTGCTGTCCCGCGTACTGCGAGACGGATGGAATCATCGCGGGCGTGATCTCGGTGCCCGCCTTAGCGTGGGCGAATGCCGCCTTGGGCGGGAAGACGATCTCCTGGCGGGCGAGCTGGTTGTGGACGTTCGAGTTGACGAAGCTGTGGCCCCAGAGCAACAGACCTCCGGCCACCAGCAGGACAACGACGACGACAAGGCCGCCGGCGCTTGTGAGCTGATCGAATACCTTGCGAGACATGGTGCGTACCTCTCGTTGTGCTTGTTGTGTGCGCGGACCAATCAGGTCGACACGCGCAAGCCGGCCGAGAGTTAGAGCCGGAAAACGTTGCCCGCCGAAGCTTTGAAAGCGAAGCTTTACCCACTATACACCCGGCCGCGCTTGATTTGTAAGTGGCCGTTTACTCTGCGGCGCCAGTCGTCCTTTAATAAAGCTTCAGCCTGCTGAGAATCGGCGTAGAGTCGAAGTCGGACGGTCGCTGACTAGCCGACTGGTCGCTAGTTGCTTCAGCCGACGGTTTGGCTTCCGCCTAGCTGCTCAGTCCGATTGTCGCCACCGCCGCGGCCGCCCAGCCACCGAGCTACGCCGACGAGACTGAACAACCTCCCCGGGACTACAACTAGCTATCGGTTGTGTTGAGCGGTACGCTGATGAGACCCCACGGGAGCGCGGCGGTCGGAACGGCTGAGTGCGCGACTAGGATGGGGATCGGATGATCCCCATGGAAGGTATGGCTGGTCAGGCACCGCCCGCGGGCGGTGCTTCCAGCGTCGGAGGGTCGGGCTCACGCTGCGGACAGGTGGGTGATGGTTGCCGGCGCTGCTGAGGAGTTTGTGCCGCGGCTGCGCGGCGTGTCGCACGCCGTCGCATCTGTCCTGTCCGTTGCGGCGGCGATCGTCGTCGTGGCGCTTGCGCCTGTCGGTCGCACGACTGTCGCCCTAGGCGTGTACGGCGTCGGCCTAGTTGCCCTGTTTGGCGGCAGCGCGATCTATCACCGCTGGCCGGGACCCGCCCGTTTCAAGCCTCTGCTGCAGCGAATCGACCACAGCACGATTTACGTGTTCATCGCAGCGAGCTACACCCCAATCGCCGTCCTCGTGCTGCACGGCGCACTTGCCTGGATGATTCTGGTGGTCGCGTGGGCAGGAGCCGCGGCCGGCGTGGCGTTCACGCTCGGGTGGATCGAAGCACCGCGCGCCGTTGTCGCGGCCAGCTACCTGGCGCTCGGGTGGCTCGGCGTGATCGCACTCCCGCAGCTCCTCCACGCGCTCGGACTCGTCCCACTCCTCTTGCTCGGCGCCGGCGGGCTGCTCTACTCCGCCGGGGCGATCGTGTACGCAACACAGCGACCGGATCCTTGGCCGCGGACGTTTGGCTTTCATGAGGTCTTCCACGCGCTCGTGATCGCGGCGGCGGCCGCCCAGTACGCCGCGATCATCGGCTGGGTGCTGCTGGCGTTGTGAGCATGCGCCGTCCAGCACGAGTGTGTCGGCTCGACGGGCTCGATTTGCGGCGAGCGAGATCTGTCTTGCAAAGCGGACCGATCTGTGGTAGGACGGTCCAACGCTACGGGACTGTCAGCTGGGCGTTGAGAACAGCGGCGGGACCAGAAAGGAGCGCGGTCGTATGAGCACCGCGCCGATCTCCTCCGACCGAGCCGACGAGCAGGTCGAGAAAATGGTTGACCGGGGTACGGCGTTCGCGCGCGTGGAGGACGCGATCGATGCCGCCGCGCTCTCGTCCGATCACAAGGGGGCGTTGTGGCTGCTGGCCTGGTCGCTTCGCGAACCTGAGGCTCAGCGCCGAGACGCTCGGCTGATGGCAGCAGCATTCGCGGCCGAGGGCTTTGGCAGACCGAGACTGCGTGCCGTCCCCGATTTCGACCCGCCCGCACAGGCGTAGCCCGACTCGTGGCTGCGATCATCAACCTCAATCATCCGGCGCACACGGTCCACTGGCACTTCTTCACGATGTCGGTGGCGAACGTCGTCGTGCTCGTGCTGATGCTGGTCGTGTTCGCGCTCGCGATCGCGCTTCCATTTCCGAAGCGTGGTCGCCATCGAGCTGACGGGAGTGCGTGATGACGGTTGCGAATGACCAGCCGACGGGACAGAGGTCGTGGACGGGCGCGGTTCGCGATCGTGCGGTGGCCGCGTGGCCGCCCGAGAAGCTGTTGGCCGACAAGCAGCCGTCGTACGTCTCCTCGTGGATTTACGTGTTCGGTGTGCTGTCGATCGCGTCGCTCGTGGTGATCATCGCGTCCGGCTCGATCCTGACCCTCAAAGGGCCGACATGGTGGCACTACACGGGGGTCGGTCACTTCTTCAACAGCATCCACCTGTGGTCGGTCGAGCTGTTCTTCTTCTTCATGGTCATCCACCTGTGGGGGAAGTATTGGATGGCGGCGTGGCGGGGCGGACGTGTCCGCACCTGGATTACAGGGGCAGTGACTTTCCTGATCGCGATCCCGTGTGCGCTGACCGGCTACGTCTCCCAACAGAATTTCGATGCCCAGTGGATCTCAACCCAGGCCAAGGACGCCTTCAACTCGGTCGGGATCGGAGCGTTCTTCAACCTCACCAACTTCGGCCAGATGTACAGCTACCACGTGTTTCTGCTGCCGGTCGCAGTGGTCGCGCTCGTGATCGCGCACGTCCTGCTCGTGCGCAAGCACGGCGTGGTGCCGCCGTTTGAGCGGTCCTACAAGGATGCCGAACCACCGTCCGTCCGTCAGCCGGCCTCGACCTCCGGGCCGCCGCCCCCGGTCTCGGAGTCGTCGCGATGACCCGCCGCGAGCGCCGCCGGCGTGAGAACGATGCCGCTCGCGAGTGGAAGGGTGGATATCGCTCGTATGACCTGGTCAAGGAGTTCTCGATCGCGCTGGGGGTCGTGGTGGCGCTTGCGCTCGTGCTCACGATCCTGTTCTCCTCGGCGGACGATCCTCCGAGCACGATCCAGTCGTGGTCGCGTACCGATCCGGTCGACTTTGTGACCACCGCCGTGAGCGAGTTGGACGGGACGAGCGGCCTGGCGACCTACGGACCGCCCTACAACCACAACGGCGATGGCCAGCACATCGCGTTCATCTACCTCCAGAAGTGGCTGGGGGTCAGCCACCCGATCGACACCGCGAAGGACTTCGTGCTCGCACCGCTCGGCGCGATCCCCGGACAGCCAACGTTGCACACCGCAATCTCGACCTACCAGTCGGCGTCGTCAAAACAGCAGACGGCTTGGACGACTGCGTACACGAACGCGCTGGGCAAAGCAAAGGCCAACCCAGATGGCTCGATCTCGGTTCCCGCGGGCGCCTACGGGCCGGTTTCGTTGATGATGAACTCGCTGCTGAACTTCGCGCAGAGCGGCGGGCTCGACGGCGCGCTGTTGACCAGCAAGCAGTTCTACCAGACCGACTACACCAAGCCATTGCTGTTCATGGCAGACGGCGCCGTGCTCTCGGACCGCGCCCAGCAGCAACATCTGCTCGGGGAGCAGTGGGGAATGATGAACGAGACTGGCAGCTATCCCGGGCAGGTCTGGCTCTGGCTCTACACGTTCTGGTATCAGATCAAGCCGTTCTCGACCTCTGCTAACGCGGACATCCTGGTGATGGCGGTGATGGGGGTTCTCAGCCTGGCCTTGATCCTGGTTCCGTTGATTCCGGGAATCAACGACATCCCCCGCAGGATTCCGATCTACAAGCTCATCTGGCGCGACCACTACGCGGCCGGCTGATGAGCGCCTGCTCGCGGTGCGTGGAGCGCAGCCTCTCCGGCGCGCGAGCGATCGGTGGCGCGCGCGAGCTCGTGGCGACGAGCTCGCGGCGAACCCACGCAGCTGCGGGGGTCGCGCACTGATGGCGCGCCCCTTGCCTCAGACATATCCTCGAACGACGACGTCAACAGAACGAGGCAAGACATGAATCACGACATCGCAACCCCCGAAGCGGCGCCCGTCGGCGAGCAGCTTGAGCGCCGGCTCGAGGAGCTCTTGCATCAGGATCGCTTTGCCCCACCAGCGGAGTTTGTAGCCACTGAACGTGTGAACGAGGCTTCGATGGATGCGCCCGCAGAGCTTGTTCCGGACGAGTTCTGGGCGGAGCAGGCCCGAGGGCTGCATTGGGACAAGCCGTTTACGACAATCCTCGATGACTCAAACCCGCCTTTCTACAAGTGGTTCACCGACGGGACGCTGAACGTTTCGTATAACTGTGCCGATCG
The DNA here is from genome assembly GCA_963812225.1 of uncultured Solirubrobacterales bacterium. Classification (GTDB taxonomy): domain Bacteria; phylum Actinomycetota; class Thermoleophilia; order Solirubrobacterales; family Solirubrobacteraceae; genus Palsa-465. Next base: position 2,365 of record CAWEUN010000019.1, on the reverse strand, counting down.
CCACGTCGAGGCGGGTCGCGGCGACCGGGTCGCGTTCTATTGGGCGGGTGAGGAGGGCGAGCAACGCGCCATCACTTACTCGGAGCTACATCGCGACGTGCAGCGCCTCGCCAACGCGCTGAAGGGGCTCGGCGTGGACAAGGGCGACGTGGTTGGTATCTACCTGCCGATGATCCCCGAGGTGGTCGTAGCGATGCTCGCGTGTGCGCGGATCGGCGCGCCGCACAACGTTGTCTTCGGAGGGTTCGCGCCCGAAGCGGTCAGGGAGCGGATGGAGGTCTCGCACGCGAAGGTACTGGTCACCGTGGACGGGTCCCGTCGCAAGGGCAAGGTTGCGCCGGTGAAGGCAGCGGTCGATGCGGTCATCGGTGGCTTGGAGTCGCTCGAGAAGATCGTGGTAGTGCGCCACGCCGGGATCGACGTACCGATGGCCTCGAGTCGAGACGTGTTCTACGACGAGATCCTCGCGGCGGCCAGCCCAGTCTGTTCGGCCGAGCCGATGGAGGCCGAGCACCCGCTGTTCATCTTGTACTCGTCTGGCTCGACCGCAAAGCCGAAGGGGATCGTGCATACGACCGGCGGCTATCTGACGGGTGTGAGCTGCACGCATCGTGACGTGTTCGACCTCGACCCAGAGCGCGACGTTTACTTCTGCTCAGCGGACGTCGGCTGGATCACGGGGCATTCCTACATCGTCTATGGTCCGTTAGCGAACGGTGCCACGAGCGTGATGTATGAGGGCGCCCCCGACTATCCGCATAAGGGGATCTGGTGGGAGCTCGTCGAGCGCTACGGCATCACCATCTTCTACACGGCGCCGACGGCGATCCGTGCGTGCATGAAGTGGGGCGCCGAACATCCGGGGGCCCACGACCTCAGCTCATTACGACTCTTGGGGACCGTGGGCGAGCCGATCAATCCGAAGGCCTGGCTGTGGTACCACGTTGTGATCGGCCGTGAGCGCTGCCCGATCGTCGACACGTGGTGGCAGACCGAGACCGGCCAGATCATGATCTCGCCGCTGCCGCGGCTGACGGAGACCAAGCCGGGTTCGGCGACCCATGCGCTGCCGGGTGTGCTCGCCGACGTCCTCGACGAGGCGACCGGCGAGAGCGTTGAGCACGGTCAGGGCTTGCTGGTCCTCAAACGCCCCTGGCCGGCGATGCTGCGCACCTTATACGGCGATGACGAGCGTTACATCGAGACGTACTGGTCGCGCTTCGGCCCCGAGACTTACCTCGTCGGCGACGCCGCGATCCGCGACAAGGACGGCTATCTGTGGATCGTCGGGCGGATCGACGATGTGATCAACGTGTCGGGCCATCGTCTCTCGACCGCCGAGGTCGAGTCGGCGATCGTCGCCCACGAGAAGGTCGCCGAGGCCGCCGTCGTGGCGCAGTCCGATGAGCTGACCGGTCAGGCGATCGTAGCGTTTGTGACGCTCCAGGGCGGGCTCGAGGGGACGCCGGAGATGGAGGCCCAGATCCGCGACCACGTCGCCGTACACATCGGCAAGCTCGCCCGTCCGAAGCGCATCCTGTGGAGCGAGAACCTGCCTACGACCCGCTCCGGGAAGATCATGAGACGGCTGCTGCGGGATATTGCCGATGGCCGGGCGCTCGGTGATGTCACGACGCTGCGCGATCCGGCAGTGATGGCTGAGCTCGAGCAGAGGATCGCCGCGGGGCAGGCACAGGAGGATTAGGCCATGGCCAGTCGTGGTAACGGTGCTCGGGCACCCGAGGATCAAATACGCGAGCTCTACGAGCAGGCCGAGAGCGGGTTCGCGCAGGCGCTCGAGCAGCTCGTCGCGACGCCGAGCTTCGGTCGGCTGCTCACGCTCGCCGGTGAGAACGCTGCGGCCATGACGCGGATCAGCTCCGATATGGCCGACCTCGTGCTGCGTAACCTCCGACTCGCCGGTCGAGCCGACATCAATCGGCTCGTCCGGCAGCTGCACCGCACCGAGGACAAGCTCGAGCGCGTCCTGCAGGAGGTGGAGGAGCTGCGTGATGACGTCGCTGGATGATGAGGTCGTTCGCGCGCGCAGCACGGTCCAATGAACACGCTCGAAAAGCTGTGGCGCGCGCCGACCACCGCCTTGGAGTTCGGGAACGTCCTGCTGACGACCGACGACGCCGTCGTGGGCGCCACTCCGCGCGACGTCGTCTGGACCCACCGCGCCACGACGCTCTACCGCTATCGCTCCGCGCAGCGGTCCCACGCCGTCCCGATGCTGCTCGTGTTCGCGCTGATCAACCGGCCCGAGATCTTCGATCTGCGTCCGGGTGGCTCGCTGATCGAGTTCATGCTCGGCGAGGGGTTCGACGTGTTTCTCGTCGATTGGGGCGTGCCCGGCGAAGAG
>CAWEUN010000018.1:0-75572 GCA_963812225.1 uncultured Solirubrobacterales bacterium | reverse complement strand
TCGGTGTGAGTCCGCGGGCGCATCGCCGTGCGCTGCGGGCGAGCGCGTAGCCGCGCACGGTCAAATTGTCGCGTCAAGACAACAACTTGTCGTGCAAAGGCAAGTCTTGGGGCGGGTTCTTCGGCATCCTCTTCGGGGAGAGGCCGAGGATTGGAGTGTGAGATGGGTCGTGAGGAAATCGTGTTCATGTCGCATGGCGAGCGGTGTGCGGGCTGGTTCTACCGCGCCGAGGGTGTCGAGCGAGCCTCGTGTGTCGCGATGGCCCATGGCCTGGCCGCGGTGAAGGAGATGCGGCTCGACGCCTACGCCGAGCGCTTCGTCGCTGCGGGTCACCATGTGTTGGTCTTCGACTACCGCCACTTCGGCGCGAGCTCGGGGGAGCCGCGCCAGCTGCTCGACATCGCACGCCAGCACGAGGACTGGGTCGCCGCGGTCGAGTACGCCCGCGGCCGTCCCGAGGTGGATCCGGATCGCGTCGCCCTGTGGGGATCGTCGCTCTCGGGTGGTCATGTGATCGCGGTGGCCGACCGCGTGCGGCCGGCCGCGGTGATCGCGCAGGTGCCGCACCTCGACGGCCTGGCGTCGGTCCTGGCGATGAAGCCGACCCAAGGGCTGAGGCTGACCGCGCACGGGCTGGTCGATGTCGTTGGCAAGTTGCTCGGTCGCCCGCCGCACTACATCCCCGCCTCCGGGGCGCCCGGCACGCTCGCGGTGATGACGGCACCCGAAGCGGCCGACTACCTCCGGCTCGTCCCGCACGGACAGGACTTCGACCAGCGTCTCGCGGCCCGCTTCACGTTGCAGGCCACCCGGTACTCCCCGGCGCGCAGGCTGCGGCACCTCGATGTTCCGGTGCTGATGCAACTCGGCCGCCGCGACGAGACGACCCCGCCCGGCCGAATGAAGTTCGCGCGGCGCTCGCCCACGACGACGGTGCGCGTTCACGACACGGGCCACTTCGAGCCCTATGTCGGAGAGCAGTTCGAGGTCTTCGTCGCCGAGCAGATCGCGTTCCTCGACCGGACGGTCGGTGCTCGGACTCACCAGGGCCGGACCATCGTCATCACCGGTGCGGGCGCCGGGATCGGGCGCGAGACGGCGCGGCGATTCGCGGCCATGGACTGGACCGTCTGTGCCACCGACATCAACACGGACGCCCTCGATGCGCTCAAGCGGGAGCTGGGCGAGCGGCACACCTACGCCGAGATGGACGTGACCGACACCGCGGCCATCGAGCGCGTCTTCGCCGAGTTTGCCGCTCGTCACGGCGGGGGGTTCGACGTCCTGTTCAACAACGCGGGCGTCGCGTTCATCGATAACTTCGAGGCCGTACCGCTCCGCAACCACGAGCTCGTTGTCCGGGTCAACGTTCAAGGCGTCGTCAACTGCACCCACCTGGCGTTGCCGTACCTGTCAAAGGGCGTCGCACCGCAGGTCATCAACATGTGCTCGCGGGCGTCGGACTACGGCGTCCCGAGCGAGGCGACCTATTCGGCGAGCAAGTTCTTCGTCCGCGGCTTCACCGAGGCGATGAACATCGAGTGGGAGCGCCTGGGCATCCACGTCTGCGACATCCTGCCCAACTTCGTCGACACGCCGATGATGCAAGCCGCGCAGGGCGCGATCGTCGACGCGATCGGCATCAACCTCACCGCCGGCGACGTTGCGCAGACGGTCGTGAAGGCCACCGCGGATCGCACGAAGGTGCATTGGGTGGTCGACCTCCCGAAGAACAAGCTGCTGCGCACCGTCTTGCACCTCGCGCCGGGGGCCGTCGAGCGCGCCGCCGTCAAACACTACGCCGGATTCTGAGAACCACGACCCAGGACGCCTCATGACCCAGGACGACATCTCTGGCAAGTCCATCCTCGTGACCGGCGCCAGCGGCGGGATCGGGTCGGCGACGACTCGCGCGCTCGTCACGCGCGGCGCGCACGTCACCCTCGTCGACCTCGCCCAGGAGAGCGTCGACGCGGTTGCGAGGACGCTTCCCGCCGAGCATGTCCTCGCGCTGACCGCCGACGTCACCAGCGCCGAGCAGATGACAGCGGCAGTCGACGCCGCAGTCGAGCGCTTCGGACGGCTCGACGTGGTCTTCGCCAACGCCGGCATCGCCAACGATCCGCCGACAACGATGGCCGCGGCCGACCTCGACGCCTATGAGAAGGTCATCGAGGTCGACCTGCTCGGCGTGGTACGCACGATCAAGCCCGCGCTGCCGGAGATCATCCGCAACAGCGGCTACATCCTGATCACCGCCTCGGTGTACGCGTTCTTCAACGGCGTGGTCAACTCGGCCTACGCGTCATCGAAGGCCGCCGTCGAGATGCTGGGCCGCTCTTTGCGGGCCGAGCTCGTGTCCGAGGGCGCGTCCGCGGGCGTCCTTTACCCCGGCTGGGTCGCGACGCCGATCGCCGAGTCCGCACACGGAGGCAACAAGACGGTGACCCAGCTCAAGGCGCGCGCGTTCCGAGGACCCCTAGGCACGTACATCGAGCCCGAGCAGATCGCCAACGCGGTCGTCGCGGGCATCGAAGCACGCGCCCCACGGATCATCGAGCCCAAGCGCTGGAGCCCGCTGTCGGCGATGCGCGGAGTGATCAACATCCTCGCCGACCGACACCTCGAACGCGACCACGTGAGCCTGGGGCTCATCAGGCGCATCGACGCCGAGGAGCGCCAGCGCCAAGCCGAGACCCAAACACCGCAACAGTCTGGTTGGCCGGCCGCGCCGGCGAGCCGATCCGCGGCACAACGCGACGTGGGGCCTCGCGCCTGACCGCGCATCGGACGGTGGGCGTCGATCCCACCGACCAACCAACCCACCCGCCCACCGCCTCACAACGTGACCCCGTAGCCGCTCGCGACGCCACGCAGGACGCGACCGGGAGGCGGCTAATCGCCGCGGAATGCAGCGAGAAGCTCCGCGCCGGCCACGTGACCCCCTCCGGTGGGAAGCAGCCACGATGCCGCCGCGACCCGAAGGCGTGCAGCAGCCACGTCGATCCATCTCCGACGGCCTGGTCCTACATCGCTCGTGGCAGAGGTGCCTCGCCGCCGACGAGGAGCGCCCTGAGTTGCGCGGCAAGGGCGCCTCGGCGGCCGCCAACACGGCGTTCGGCGCCGCGGCGCCGTTGGCGTTCGCGTTCGCCGCGCGGAACAGGTCCTTAATCGGTACTGCACCGATGCTCGTCGCACAATGAAAGCGGTCTGCGCGCGATGCCCCTCTGGCGCCGGGAGCCTTCGCGGCCCGCACAGTCGCGAGGCTGGTTCGTGACGGCCAGCTTTGAGGCGCGCGGGTCCTTCGGCTAACGACTGTTTCGCGCCTCTACTCAGCTGGTGGTTGTCAGCCGACGGCTTCGGATCATCGTGATCGCGGCTGCGAGAATCCATAGCGACTGCCCAATGAGCGGCGCGATCGCGATGTTGTTCGCCGTGTTGGCGAACAGTCCGATAAAGCCGAGCAGTTCGAACGCGATCGCAAGCCCGAGGGCCACGTGAGCAAATCGCCGCGGAAGAATGCTTGAGGTCCACAGCACGGCGGCAAGTCCCACGTATAGCGTGGGCGCCGCCATCGTGAGGAACGCGTGCACGAACACGCCCTGCAGGTCAAAGCTGCTGAGGGCGACCAACGGCCGGCCATGCCCTGTCGCGTAGGCGACGTCCATGAACACGATCCCCTCGATCACGCTGAGCGTCAGCAGCAGGATCGCCCCGGTGACCGCTACGAGCCGACGAGGCCGACCATGCGTTCCGACACTGGCCCGGGCGCCGCGTTCCCTGACTACGAGCTGCCGGACTCGAGAAGAACGCTGTGCAGAAGCTCAGCGAGATCCAGGATGACGAACCGCTGATTCTCATGCTCGCGCGGAGCCACTGCTACTGGTTCTGGGGACAGGCCTTCGGTCGAGGATGTCCGCCGCGATCTACGCGCAGTGCGGCGCGAGATCCGGCCGGAAGGTGACTGAGAAGCGAGACGCCGAGTGAATCGACCACCCTTCGTCATGGACGGTCGCCCCGATCGCCTCAGCGAGCAATGCGCGCTCGGCCCACCGCACCCCGGGGCAGAGCCCGTGGACCGTGTCAACAACCAAAGTACGCTGTCTCGCGGCGTATGGACCGCTCTGTGATGTATGTGAGCTCGTCGCGCAATCGTCACCGCACGTGGAGCCGATGCAATGCCTGATCGTGGTCGAGATGCAGGCTGGATTCCTGATCGGGCCGCACGCGGCGCCGGGAACGCCCGGGCTGATCGCTGCGATAGACGAGCTGTTAGCCCGGGCTCGTGACACCGGCGGTTGGTCATCCAGATGCGCAACGTGGGTTCCGAAACGAGAGCTGGTTATGGGGAGGTGTCGGATGAAGGCGATTGTGGTGACAGACGAGGCTGCGGGACCGGCCGGGATGACGCTGGTGGAGCGGCCCGAGCCGCCGGCAGCGATAAACGACGTCATCGTTCAGATTCATGCGTCGGGATTCGTTCCGACTGAGATGGCGTGGCCCTCGACTTGGGTCGATCGCGTCAACCGTGACCGGACACCCTCGATCCCCGGACACGAGCTGGCGGGCGTGGTCGCCGCCCTGGGGTACGGCACGACGGGGGTGTCGGTGGGGCAGCGGGTGCTCGGCCTCGCGGACTGGCATCGCGACGGCACCCTGGCGGAGTATGTCGCGATCGAGGCACGCAACCTCGCGCCGCTACCGGGCGACGTCGACTTCACCGTGGGCGCGAGCCTGCCAATCTCGGGCCTGACCGCGTGGCAGGGCCTGTTCGACCACGGCCACCTTCACGCGGGGCAGAGCATCCTCGCGCACGGCGCCGCCGGCGCAGTCGGGACGATGGTGACGCAACTCGCACGTGAGGCCGGCGCCTACGTCATCGGCACGGGGCGCGCCGCCGACCGCCAGAAGGCGCTCGACTTCGGTGCGCAGGAGTTCGTCGACCTGGACAACGACGCCCTGGAGGACGTCGGGGGCGTCGACCTGGTGTTCGACGTCATCGGCGGAGACATCCAGAAGCGCTCCGCACGCCTGATCCGGGCCGGAGGAACGCTGGTGACTGTCGTAGGGCCGCCCGAGGCGCGGCCGGCCGACGGGCTGGCAGTCGACTTCGTCGTGGAGTCCGATCGTGCCCAACTGGGCGAGGTCGTCCAGCGGGTGCGGGACGGACGACTGCGGACCAACATCGGCAACGTCGCAACCCTCGACGATGCCGTCGCCGCCCTCAACCCGACCGAGCGACGCAACGGAAAGACCATCATCCGCATTCGTCCATAAGGAGCCGGAGACGGCAGCGGCACCCGACAATTGCGTGTGGCACCAGCGAAAGCAGGAGGCTCCCGGACTTGCTGAATCGTCAAGAGGAGGAGTCTGCTCCCGCGATTCGGGTTCTGCTTGGAGGTTGTCGCTCTGACGAAGCCTCACTGATGCCAGCCCGCAGCGTCGGAGGACCTACGGCCGATTCTCGCCCCGCGAGTAGACGCCTGCCCCCGGGCCAGCAGCACTGTCGACGCCCGCCGGTCTTCACCGAGGTGAAACGCTGGCGCTCCGGACCGGGTTTTTCATGCTCTCCTACTTCGTCGACTTGGAGATGACGCTCAAGAGGCTCGCCGATTTGGGTCTTGGCGGACCTCCGCGTTGCGTCGCGCAGGCAGCCCCGACCGGTGGCATCACGATCGCGCTGATTCGCGACCCAGATGGCGTCCGCATCCTCCTGACTCCGGGTTCGATCACGCAAATGCACTGACACACGTCAGCGTCTCCGATTACACGCTCGACCGTCGGCGTGCTCATGGCGAGCAGCAGGGCGCTCACCCTCCGCTCGGTCGAGCCCTGCTCTTGTGTTCGGGCGGGCATCGTCCGTCCGGGCTCGGGCGTGGCTGCCTGTATCCGATAGCGGCAGCGAGCTGGTCGTCGGCGGTCGCGTGGTGCTCGGTCGTCGTCAAGTCGGCCGGGATCGGCTGGGCGGTGCTCGCCGCGCCGATGATCGGCTCCCACATGGCGCGGCGGCGATCTCAGAATCGAAGGCCACGGACATGGTGTTGATGGCACCTCGCTGTTAGTTGCTGTTGTCGACCACGACGACGACCTTGCCGGAGAGATTGCCGGCGTCGGCCTTGGCGTGGACGTCGGCCAGGTCGGCTAGCGGGACGCGCTCCGCGACGTCGACGCGCAGCTCGCCGCTGTCGACCAGCGCCACCAGCCGCGAGAGCTGCTCGGCGTCGCTGCGGACGAAGACCCCGACAGCGCGCACGCCGCGCTCCTCGTCGGCGGGCGTGTCGATCGTCGGCACCGTGTTGACGACGACGCCGCCGTCTTTGACGAGGGCGGCTAGGGCGACCAGCTCTTCCGGGTCGATCCGCGCGAGGTTGAGCAGCACGTCCACCGGCTCGGCCACCGCGTCGGCCACGGTGCTGTCGGTGTGGTCGATGACCTCGTCGGCGCCCGCGGACCGGACCCGCTCGGCGCTGCGGGCGCTGGCCGTGGCGATCACGTGCGCGCCGGCCCGCTTGGCCAGCTGGATCGCGTAGCCACCGACGGCGCCGCCGGCGCCGTTGATCAGCACGCGCTGCCCCTCCTGGAGCGCCCCGTCGTCGAAGAGCGCCTGCCGCGCCGTGAGGCCGACTATTGGCAGTGCCGCGGCGTCCGGGAGCGGGATGCTCGTCGGCGCCGCCGCGATGACCTCGGCCGGCGCGATCACGAACTCCGCCGCCGCACCGGGGGCGGTCATCGGCAGGAAGGCGACGACCGCGTCGCCGACCGTGACGTTCTCGACGCCCTCGCCGAGCGCGTCGACCGTGCCGGCGACGTCGATGCCCGGCGTGTGGGGCAGCGTCACCGGGAAGGGGCCCTGCAGGTAGCCGCCGCGGATCCCGGCGTCGACGCCGTTGAACGAGGTTGCGGCGACACGCAGGCGCACCTCGCCGGCGCCGGGGGTGGGCTGCTCGACGTCCTCGTAGCGGAGGACGTCGGGGCCGCCGTACTCGTGGAAACGCATTGCCTTCATGGGGAGTCTCCGTTTCTGATGGTCGTTGTCTGTTTGGATCCGAAGCATCTGATGAATACGCGGGGCCTGGTGACGCGCGCGCCCGCTCCCTGCAGGAGGAGCGGGTCGCGACGGTCACGATCCCCGATACAGGACGGGCGCTGCTCGCGGGTGTTCCCCGGTCACATCGAAGTCTCAACCAGTTGCTCTTCGAGCCGCTGTCGCGCACGGACGCCAAGGCCGTGACCGATCTGCTCGCGCCGTGCGCGATCACATGCGCTCGGCCTCGCCCCGCTCGGCGGTGGCGCGCCGCGCAATAGCCCCCGGGGCAGGATCTCCATGCCGTACCGCGGCGCCGCCGCCATGGCGCGGCGTAGCCGGTCTTCGCGCTCGGCGGGTGGCGCGGTGCGGGTGGGTACGGGGTCGCCGAACTCGGCGAAGAACTTTTCCAGGCCCGCGGGGGCGGCGGTGCACAGCAGCCGTGCCGGCCCCTGCGCCGGGTTGCGGAAGGCGTGGGGGGCGTTGGCGGGGATGTTGGCTGTGTCGCCTGCCTCCAGCCGGATGGGCGGAAGGTCGCGCACCCATACTTCGAGCGAGCCCTCGAGCACGCGGAAGCACTCCTCGAAGTTGTGCCGGTGCGGCGGCGGCCCGTCGCCCGGGGGGATCAGCATGTCGAGCATCGCGAACCGCCCGGCGGTCTGCTCGCCGGAGAGCAGCACGGTGTAGGTGTCGCCCACCACCGCCAGGTGCACTAGGGCAGGGTCCTCGGGGCGTGCGATCGCCGGCTCGCGCGTGCGGTCGTCCTCCGGCGGGGCGGTCATCGGACCGTCGCCGCTTTGTCGTCAACACCCATCTTCAGTCGTGTCGTGGCCATTGGGATCTCCTGGGCTACCATTGCATTTCGGACGATATCGTCCGCTTATGATACGGACGATAGCGTCCGGTTGATCTGTAATGATGTGGCCAGGTGCCGCATCCCGCCGCCCGTCAGCCGCGCAGGGACGCACTTCGCAATCGCGAACGGGTGCTTGACGCGGCCACCGAGCTCGTCCGCCGCGACGGGGAGAAGGTCCCGATCGCTCAGATCGCCGAGCACGCGGGCGTGGGGGTCGGGACGGTATACCGCCACTTCCCCACCCGTGAGGACCTGCTCGGCGGGCTGGTGTACCGCTCGTTCGGCCTTGCGGTCGACAACGCGCGAGCGGCGGCCACGCATCCGGGATCGGCCCTGGAAGGCGTTCGCGCTTTCTTCCTGGCCACGCTGCGCGACCGTGAGCGCTTCGTGTTGCCGCTCCACGGCGGGCCGGCGATCTTCACCCCCGCCACGCGCGAACGCCAGGCACAGGTTCGCACCGTGCTGCGCGGACTGATCGAGCGTGGGCAGGGCGCAGGGGAACTGCGCGCAGACCTGAGTCCCGAGGACCTGATCGTGGCCGCATCGCTGCTCTCCCGGCCACTCCCCGGCACCGGCGACTGGGAGCGTCTCGCGCGCCGTCAGATCGACCTGATGATCAGCGGCCTTGCCCCCGCCGGACCCTCGACCACGCGCCCACCGGCACCCTGACCGCGGAACCCACCTGCTTCGCCTTCGGCAGGAGTATCCCGGTCGCGACGCCGACTTCCCTGCTTCGCGCGGTTAGGAGGGATCGGGGGCGTTCGCACTGCGCCGACCTCGACGGAAACGCCAATTGAGCGAGGTAGCGTGACCCGGCGTGACCGGCAAGGCGTCAATCGCGGGAATGGGTCGGGTTCTCGAGCGTAGCCGGGCGGCTGCCCTGGCGCGTCATTACCGCGAGTTCGAAGGCTTGTCGATCAGGCAGATCGTCGATCGTCTCGGCCGCTCGCCGGCGACCGTGGAGGCCTGCTTCTCTGACCCGACGGGCGAGAAGGCACGGGCGGTCAAGGCGCGGTACGTCGGCGTGTGCCGCGGCTGTGGCGCCTACACGCAGCCGCGGAACGGCAAGGGCGACGCCTACTGGTACTGCAAGCGGTGCCATCCCGGCGCAATCGCGCCGCGGTGGACCCGCGAGCGCGTGGTCGAGGCGATGCGCGATTGGCGGGACCGCTGCGGCGGCTGCCGTCCTCCTACGACTGGTCGCGCACCCACGTGCGCCGGCGTGGGGGAGAGGCGCTCAGGCGCCTGACGGGCGGGGAGTGGCCGGCGGCGAGCGTGGTCAGCCGCCTGTTCGGCACCTGGTCCGCCGCCCACGCGGCGGCTTGTGGGAACGACTGGCAAGCGCTGACGGGCCGGTCCCTGTCGCCGGCGTCGGCGTTGGGCAGCAACTCGATCTCGCTGCCTAATCCCCGGGAATCGACCGCAAAAACCGAGGATCTGAGAGGAGGTGAAGAGGAACTACTACAAGCCGATTTGCAGGGCTTTTCCATCTGCGGGGTGGATTTCGCCCATAATTCGGGTCGGTGAGGTCCCCGGTTCAAATCCGGGCGCCCCGATTTATTTGCGCGGATTTGCAGGGATCCCTTGAGGAGGGGAGCGGCCGCAGGTCAGGGTCATGGATGGTAGGTGTAGGGGCGACGGGCCGCGGTCCCTTTGAATTTCCCGGAGCCGAAGTACCTGCACCTAGGCGGATTGGTCGCCGTATAGCACGTCGGCGTCGATCAGTCTGCTGATCTGCCCGCCAGGACTGGGTTCCAGCGCCGAAAGTCCCGCTGAATCGACGGTTCTCGGTCGTGATGGAGTAGCACTTCTCGTGCGCGCGGTGGTACAGGCTGAGGTTGCCGACTATCGCCACCAGCGGATCTTCGGCCGGGCTGTTCGTCTCGCGTGATGGCTCGACACGGTTGTGCGCTGCGGCTGCGGCCGCGCTTTCAGCCTGCTCGATCTCTTTCATCACTGCACCTCAGTCAGCCCGAGCCCCCGAGCGCCTCGGGTCATTCTGCACCTTCGAGGCGCTCGATTTCGCGGCGCAGTTCCGCCTCGGTTATCGGCCTGCGGAAGTAGACGTCCCAGGCGTTCATCACGAGCCCGATCCCCCAGCCAAGCGTGACGAACACCGGCCACGGCCACCAGCTGTGAGAGCTGGCGCCAACGACCAGCCAGATGCCCCAGACCACGGCGTTCACCAACATGTAGACGACCGCGTGGGTCTTGAAATCGCGGCGCTTCTTTAGCCGACGAAGCGCCTGCTCGCGCACACCATCCGGGGTCGATGCAACGACTTCGTCGAGATCATCTGCTGTCGGTGTCGAGTTGCGGATTACCTCCTCAGCAGCTCTTGTCACCTCGTGAGCTCTTGTCGTTGCCATGCGCTGATCGTCTCGCGGCCGCGCCACGGCAGCATCGGCAATTCGAGGCGCAGATGCTTGGGATAACTACGGAAGATGCACATCGGTCAGACTTGGACGATGGAGCAGCACCGCACTTTCTCAACTGATGAGGCGCGCGAGATCGGCGATCGAATCGGGATCGCCTGGGATCGCTCGCCGTTCGATGTCGAGCAGTTCCGGATGGGGCTCGCGGTCGAGCTCGAGCATGGCCGCCGTGATCCGTTGACCAACGTCAGCGACGACGACGAGATCACCACCGGGAAGATCGCGTGGGCGCACCTGAACGAGTTTCCCGACTACTACACGCGGTTGGCTGAGATGGAGGCGGAGGCTGAGCGGTACTGGTCCGAGCGGCGGCAGGACCGATCCTCGTAGAGCCGCAGCGCGTTGCGCATGAGGGCGAGGTCGATCGCCTCCTGGAACAGCGCGCCGGCGACCGGCGGCAGGTAGCCGAGGGCGGCGGCGCCCATCCGCGGTGCGCGACGATTGCGCGGGCTTTCCGCTCTTGCGTGCGGCCTCTTCCGGATGTGTGCCGACCGCGAGGTCGGAAGGCTACGCCCATGAACTCGCGCCAGCTGGCGATCGGCGTCGGAGCCGCCGTCGCGCTCTACCTCGCGCTTTTACGCCCGCTTGTCCTGAGGTGGGGCGCGACCGACGCCGAGGCGGATGCTCGGATGCGCGGCGACGAGCTGCTCGACGATGCCGACGGCATCGCCACTCGCGCGATCGTGATACACGCGCCCCCGTCTGCGGTGTGGCCGTGGCTCGCGCAGATGGGCCCCGCGCCCCGCGGTGGCGCGTATACGTACGACTGGATCGAGAACCTGCTCGGTCTGAACATGCACAGTGCCGACCACGTCCTGCCCGAGTTTCAGCACCCTCAAGTTGGCGACACGATCGGCTTCGGGAAGAACCGCATGCGTCTCGAACGCGTCGAACCTGAGCGCGTGCTCGCCTGGCGCTCGGAAGACGGCAACTGGGTCTGGACCTTCGTACTCCAGGAAACCGACGGCAGCACGAGGTTGATCAGCCGCAATCGCTTTCGGCTACCCCGGCTCGTTGACCGCATCGGAATGGTTCCCATGGAGCCTGCCTCGCTACTGATGGAGCGCAAGATGCTGCTCGGAATCAAGCACCGTGCCGAGCGTCTCGCCGCCAACGCCGGCCAACCAGTACGGCAGCCGACCGCTACAGGCTCAATAGCATGACCACCAGCGCGGCCGCCCACCGTAATCGATCGTCGACTCGGCCCGAGAGCAATCTCCGCGTGCTTGTCGCGTACGCGAGCAAATACGGATCGACCAAGGGAGTGGGCGAGAGGATCGCGACCACCCTTCGTGCTTCGGGCTACCGCGTCGAGCTGCTGGTGGCGGACGACGTATCCGACGCCGGCGTCTACGACGCCGTCATCTTCGGGAGTGCAGTGTTTAACCAGCGGTGGTTGCCCAAGGCCGAGCAGTTCGTTAACCGGAATCGCAGAGCGCTGGCAAATCAGCCGGTCTGGCTCTTCAGCGTCGGAACCTTCGGCGATCAAAAGCGCCTCATCGGGCCGCTCATGAAGCGCGAACCGAAGAACATTCGTGCGCTTGACGAGTGGATCCACCCACGCGAGTACCGCGTCTTCGCCGGCGTGATCGATCGGCACCAGTGGCCGTTCCTGTCCCGCCTGTTCTACCACTCGCTCGGCGGACACCTCGGTGACAACCGAGATTGGCCCGCGATCGAAGGATGGGCCCAGGGGATCAGCCATGCCCTTCGATCGATTGACGCGCAGCTCCGGCCGGTGGACGTGCCAGCCCTGCCCATCAGCACGGACGCGCTCGAGCAACACCAAGCGTGATGCGAGTCTCGCAACGCCCTCGGTTACGAGGCGGTTGCCAACAGCTCCTCGTCAATGTAACCGGACGCCCCTATTTTCGCCGTCGGATGATGACGCCTGTGTTTCGCCGTGGACGATGGATCTGCACGCTTCTGCGGATCGGGACGCGCACTTGCTGCGGATGTCTGCGCGGTCCTCGGCCGCGAGGATCGGAGCAGTTCCGAAAGATTAAGGAGGTCATCGTGGCTGACAGCGAAGAGTTCAATCGTCAGGTGCGGCGAACCGCTTCCATCGCTTTTGCTCTTCTGGGCTTCATCGTGTTTGGCGTTGTCGTGCTCGCGGACGGCGACTGGATCCCCGGCGGCGTAATCGTCGCGGCCGCTCTCGCCGGCTTGACCAGGCAGGTTCCAGTGATTCGGAAGCTCTGCCGTCAAGGTCCTGCGTCCTCTCCCCCGAGTAGCAGGCCGGCCCAGTAGACACGACTACATCGGGTGGTTCACGCTCTCATTCACCCGGTTTGCGCGCGTCCAGCAGCACCCACGCGCCGCGGTGGCCAGGACCCGCTTTGACGAGTTTGCATGGCGTGCACGGCACCTCAGGTCTGCCCCGCATCGCGCTCGTTGCGAGTCTCTCGCCGGGTGTCGAGCTCAATGAAAGGTGGCGGGTGGTAGGTGGTAGGATCAGGTCCGTGAAGAAAACGAGCATCTACATCGAGTCCGACGTCGACGTCGCTCTCGCGCGACGTGCTGCCGCCGAGGGGACGACCAAAGCCGAGCTGATCCGGAAGGCCCTCCGCGACGCGGCTGGTCGCTCGCTCCGGGTCAAGCCTCAAGCGCGTGGGGCGTTCCGTGGTCCTGCCGACCTCGCGTCGCGTGCCGACCAGCACCTTGCCGAGTCAGGCTTCGGCGAGGAGTGATCGTCGTTGACACGTCGATCGTCGTCGCCTACATGAATGCTGCCGATGACTATCACGCGGCCGTCGCTGGGTGGCTCGATGGCACAGACGACGATCTCTCGACGACGCCGCTGATCATCGCCGAGGTCGATCATCTCGTTGGTGCGCGTGGCGGTCCGACGGCGCGGCAAGCGCTTCACCGGGACCTCGCCGCCGGCGCTTACATGGTCGAATGGTGGCCGGGCGCGATCGCCGCCGTGGTGAAGATCGCCGAGCGGTACGCCGACACAGGCCTCGGGCTCGCGGACGCCTCGCTGGTCGCCCTCGCCGAGCGCCTCGGCACGATCGACATTGCCACGCTCGACGAACGACATTTTCGTGCCGTGCCACCCCTGGCGGGCGGGAAGGCGTTCCGGCTTCTGCCGGCTGACGCGTGAGGCGATTGCGCGAGCTGGATGATTGGGTGCAGAGGGCGTTTCTGTGCCCAATCCCCGGTAATCCGCAGCAAAATCCGAGGGCCTGACGTGGCTCGTGGTGATCGACAAAACGTCCGCTTTGCAGGTATTTCCTGCTGGCCGGGCCTGGGTGCGCGCGTTATTCGGGTCGGTGAGGTCCCCGGTTCAAATCCGGGCGCCCCGATTTATTTGTGGGGATTTGCAGGGGTTTTGTGAGGAAGGGGGAGCGGCCGGCGATCAGGGTCATGGTACGTAGGTATAGGGGCGAGGGGCCGCGATCCCTTCGATTTCTCGCAGACGAAGTACCTTCACCTAAACGGATTCGTGGCCGTCGACCGTGTGGGCGTGGTCCAGGTTGCTGATCCTCCCGCCAGGACCGGGTGCCGGCAGCAGAAGTGCCCGCTAATTCGATCGTTCTTGGTTGCGACCGTTGGGCGTGTTGCTGGTCGTATGCCCAATATGTGCCCAATCGCGCTGGCCGGGGTCCGGCTGACGCCTCCGCGGACCCGCTCACGGCGAGATTCGAGACAGACGTCGTCTACGGTGCGAAACCTGCGTTCGTGTCGGCGCGTGTATGCGGAGTCATCAGTGCGATCACGCGCTCGGTGACGACCCCGTCGCCGCTCGTGGAGCGAATGCAGCCACGGTGTCGCGGCCAACGCCGCTGTCGGACGCTGCCGCGCCCGCACAGAGCGAGTCACGACGAGCGCGCTGCGAATGCGCAGGCGACGGTCCCGGCGCCGACAGCCCGGTGGGCGCCGCTGGTTGCACGCGATTGCAGAGCGCAACCCAGGGACCGGCGCAATGACCGGCTGCAGGACTCATGCCTATGCGCGGGTCGATATCACGCGTTCTACTTCTACGCGTCACTCGGTGCCCGTTTCCAGAAGAGAACGTCGAACGCAGTTGTTCAACCCCGCTGGGAGCGAACACGAGTCGAATCCGGAGCTCGTGACAAGCTTGTGGAGACCGATGTCCGAGCCGCTCAGTTTCGATCCGATCGAAGAGGCGGGCCGCCAGTGGCGTAAGCATTGGGGGGCCGGGCCGTTGCCGGCGATGATGGGGGTCACATCGGTTATGCGAGTGCATCAGATCTGGCTGGCCCGCTTGAATCAGGCGCTTGAGCCGTTCGGGTTGACGTTCGCACGCTACGAAGCACTGATGCTGCTGTTCTTCAGCCGCGACGGTTCGCTGCCGCTGGGCAAAATCGGCACGCGCCTCCAGGTCCACCCGACTAGCGTGACCAACCTCATCGACGGGCTCGAGCGATTGCGATACGTCGCTCGTGCGCCGCATCCGAGCGACCGGCGCACGACGCTCGCGAGAATCACGGATCAGGGACGCGAGATCGCCGGCGCGGCCACGGCCGCACTGCATGAGATTCGCTTTGGCACCGAGCCGTTACGCAACAGGGAGCTGGAAGACCTGTCGCGAGTCCTATCCCGGGTGCGGGTCGCCGCCGGAGATTTCTCTGAAGCACGATAGTTTGACCTCCTACTATTGGTGGCCATATAATAGGTGTCCTGATGGCTCTCGTGGATCAGGTCCCCGTCTCCGAGGAGCAATGGCGCGCGGCTTACGGGCTCTCCACCGAGCGGGACGTTCCTTTCGCCACCCTGTCCGGCGAAGAGATCGGGCCTCTCTACACAGAGCGTGACCTGGTCCAGCCTCCCGCGGAGTCGATTGGCCTGCCGGGGCAGTTTCCGTTCACGCGCGGCGTGTATCCCTCGATGTATCGCGGTCGGCTGTGGACGATGCGCCAGTTCGCCGGCTTCGGGACCGCCGAGGAGACGAACAAGCGCTTCCGTTATCTGCTCGCCCACGGGCAGACAGGGCTCTCGACGGCGTTCGACATGCCCTCGCTGATGGGCCACGACTCGGACCATCCGCGCTCATTGGGCGAGGTCGGACGCGAGGGCGTCGCGGTGGACACGGTGCTCGACATGGAAGCCCTGTTTCGCGGGATTCCGCTCGATCAGGTCACGGTGTCGATGACGATCAACGCGCCGGCCGCGATCATCCTGGCCTTCTACGTCGTGGCGGCGGAGCTTCAAGGCATACCGAGTGAGCGCCTCGGCGGGACAATCCAGACCGACATTCTCAAGGAGTATGTAGCGCAGAAGGAGTGGTGCTTCCCGGTCGATCCGGCCATGAGGCTGGTCACCGACATGATCGAGTGGTGCTCTGAGCGCATGCCTCGCTGGCATCCGGTCAGCATCAGCGGCTACCACATCCGTGAGGCGGGCTCGACCGCGGCGCAGGAGCTGGCTTTCACGCTCAAGGATGGCCTCACCTACGTCGAGCGCGCGGTCGACCGCGGTCTCGATGTGGACGATTTTGCTCCGCGTCTGTCGTTCTTCTTCAACGCTCAGATCGACTTCTTTGAGGAGATCGCCAAGTACCGGGCGGCGCGCCGGATCTGGGCGCGCGAGCTGCGCCACACGTGGGGCGCCAAGGACCCGAGGTCATGGCTGATGCGCTTTCACACGCAGACGGCGGGGGTCTCGCTGACGGCTCAGCAGCCGCTCAACAACATCGTGCGGACGGCGATCGAGGCGCTCGCCGGGGTGCTCGGCGGAACCCAGTCTCTGCACACGAACAGCTACGACGAGGCGCTCGCGCTGCCGACCGAGCAGGCCGTTCGGATCGCACTACGCACTCAGCAGATCATCGCACACGAGACCGGCGTGACGAACACGATCGACCCGCTCGGCGGCTCGTATTTCGTCGAGGCGCTGACGGATCGGATGGAAGAGCTCTGCTACGCGTACTTCGCGAAGATCGACCAGCTCGGTGGCATGGTCGAGGCGGTCAAGCGCGGCTACCCGCAACGCGAGATCGCCGATGCTGCATTCACCCTTCAGCGAGCGATCGACTCCCGGCAGCGGATCGTCGTCGGGGTAAATGACTATCTCGAGGGCGACGAGGCCCATACGCCGATCCTCCGGATGGACCCAGCGCTCGAGCGCAAGCAGGTCGAGCGCCTGCGAGCAGTGAAGGCGAACCGCGATGCCGCTGCGGTCCAGGCGAGCCTCGCTGAGCTGAGTGCCGCGGCCGAGCAAAAGCGCAATCTGATGCCGCTCCTGATCGACGCGGCCCGGGTCCACGCCTCAGAGGGCGAGCTCGTGCAGTCGCTCCAGGAAGTCTGGGGCGACTACCGTGAGCAGCCTGTTTTCTAGCGACTCAGAACCGCGCATGCGCTCACGCCCGGCGCACCGTACACCTGCGTGAAGCCGACGCGGCGCGGCCCCGGCGCCTGTCGCTGGGCCGCCTCGCCGCGCAGCTGCAGGGCGACCTCGTGCACCTGGCGCAGCCCCGATGCGCCGATCGGCTCTCCGTTCGCAAGGCAGCCCCCGTCGGTATTGATCGGAAGGCGGCCCTCGATCTCGGTCGCACCGTTCTGGATCAGCGTCTCCTGCTCACCGTGCTGGCACAGGCCCGTCTCCGCCAGATGCATGACCTCCGCGCCCGATTCGGTGTCTTGGAGCTGGGCGATGTCGACATCCTCGGGGCCGATCCCGGCCTGCTCGAACGCGGCCGCCGCCGCCTCGGCGGTCGGGGATGGCGCTGATTCGATCGGGATCGAGGGACTGAAGACCTCGAAGGAACCGAAGCGGCGGGTGCGGAATGCCACCGAGCGAAGGTAGACGGGCGCGGACGAGGCACGCAGCCGCTCACCACGCGCCAGCACGAGCGCGACCGCGCCCTCACCCGGCGAGCAGAACATGTACTGCGTGAGCGGGTGATTGACCATGCGGGAGGAGAGGATCTCCTCCTCGGACAGCGGCGTGCGTCGCCAGGCGTTCGGGTTCGCCGAGCCGTTGCGAAACGCTTTCGAGGCCACCTTCGCCAGCGTCGAAACGCTGATCCCGTGCTCGCTCATGTAGCGCTGGATCTTCATCGCGAAGAACTGCGTTGTCAGCATCAGCCCCGTCTCTCCATACCAGGAGCCGAGCCCCCAGTCCTCCGGCAGCGGATTGAACGCTCCCGGCGGGTGCTTGTCGAAGCCGAGCACCAGCGCCAGATCGGCTGAGCCCGAGGACAGCATCGCGTGCGCTGTCGTCAGCGCCGATCCCCCGGTGGCGCAGCCGTTCTTGACGTTGATGAACGGGATTCCCGTCAGACCGAGCGCCGCGACCGTCGTGTCGGCGTTACCGGCCGCGTCAGATCCTCCGGCAGCGAAGTCGACCTCCTCCCAGCGAACGCCCGCGTCGGCCAGCGCGGCGCGCGCCGCGATCGCCGCCATCTGCAGGCCCGACACTCCAGGGTGACGGCCGAACGGATGGATCCCGATGCCCACGATTCCGACGTCGTCCGAGGCCGTCATTGCCAGGTCTCCTCGATCGGCTCGAACGCATACGTGGCGACGCCGTCGTGTGCCTCACCGGGTGCGGGAATCAGCGTCAGCTCCATCGGCATCCCGATTCGGAGCTTTTCGGGATCGGCGACGGTCAGGCGAGCCTCGACTCGCACCTCCCCCGGAAGCTCTATGTAGCCGACCCCGAATGGCTCGAACGCGTCGGGATCGTCGACCGCATACGGCGGGGACTTGGGTGCAAAGCACTGGACGGTCCACGACCAGAGCGTTCCGCGCCGCGCCAGCAGCCGCTCGCGCACGTGAAGCGACGTGCAGCGTGGACAGGACGATTGCGCCGGGAACGTGACGACGCCGCACTGCTCGCAGCTCGATCCGATCAGCCGGACCTCGCCGCCGGCGTCCACGAACAGTCCCTCGGCCACCGGCGTAGGCAGTCGCTTAGCGCCGGTCAGGCTCATGCCGCGAGCTGCGCCGCCTCCGGCGCGACCCCCACCATCGCGACGATGCGGGCGATATAGAACTCGGCGGCCCGGTGCAGCGCCACGGCGCCGTTCGGCCGGTACCAGTGCCAGATGCTGTTGTAGAGGCCCAGAATCGCCCGGGTCAGCAGCCGCGGATCCCCCTCGGGAATCGCCCCGTTCTCCATCGCCCGCGCTAGGAATGTCGCCCAGGCGAACTCGAGATCACGGATTCGCTCTCGGACCGCGTGACGGGCCTGCTCCTCCCGGGGAGACTCGCGTTGACTGGCGAGCAGGCCCTGCTCAGCCACCAGGACGCGGTTGCGCTGGATATCTCGCTCGCTCAGCCGGAAGCAGTCAGCGAGGATCGCGACCAGCGCCGCCACGTGCATGGGCTGCTCCTGGGCGATCCGCTCGAAGCTCGAGTGAAAGCTCTCGATCGCCTCCTCCATGATCACGAACAGGCAGTGCTGCTTGGACTCGAAGTAGTGGTAGAGGGCCGTCGGGCCGACGCCCACGTCCGCGGCGATATCCGCCCACTTCGTGTCCTCGTACCCGTCCCGCCCGAACCTTTCGGTAGCGGCGTGAAGGATCTCGGCACGTTTGGTGCCTTCGTGAGGCCTTTCTGCCTTCCGACCTTGTTGAGCCGAACTCATCTCAGGTAAGATACCAGACGTGCGCACGATCTGTTCCTCTTAGCGGTCGGACACTCGGCATTTTGTGCGCATGCGATACTGAAGCAAGTTCATGTAGCCCACGATATGTCCGTCAACATGGTTACGCCTGGCCAGGGCCACCCGAATGAGAGCGATCCGTCTGCAGCAGTGGAACAGCGAGCCGGACCTCGTCGAGATCCCGACACCGACTCCGGGACCGGGCGAGGTGCTGCTGAGGGTTGACGCCGCGGGCCTCTGCCACAGCGACCTCCACATGATGGAGTGGCCAGAGGGGGTCGTCCCGTACCGGCTCCCCTTCACCCTCGGGCACGAGACCGCCGGCACTGTCGCGGCGCTTGGAGCCGGCGTGAGAGGAGTATCGGAGGGAGACCGCGTGCTGGTCTACTCGCGGTGGGGATGTGGCTTGTGCTGGTCCTGCCGGCAGGGCATCGAGAACCGCTGCGAGCGCCCAGCCGGCGAGTTCGGCGGCGGCGTGGGATGCGACGGCGGCCTGGCGGAGTACATGCTGGTGCCGGCGGTCCGTTACCTGGTCGCGATCGACGACTTGGACCCGGTCACGGCGGCGCCGCTCAGCGACGCGGCGCTGACGCCCTACCACGCGCTCAAGCGTTGCTCGCACCAGCTGCGGCCGGGGGTTACGGTGGCGGTGATCGGCGTCGGGGGTCTCGGACACATGGCGATCCAGCTGCTGCGCGCTCTGTGCACGGTCCGAGTCGTCGCCGTGGACACGCGGGACGATGCGCTCGAGCTGGCTCGCAGCGCCGGGGCCGATGTAACTGTCTCGGCGACTGGGCTGATACCCGCGCAGCTGCGGGGCGAGATCGGCGCCCGCGGCGCCTCGGTCGTGCTCGATTGCGTCGCTTCCGACGCGACTCTCGACCTGGCCGCGGGCGCCGTGTCGATTGGCGGGGACATCTGCTACGTCGGGCGGGGCGGCGGCTCACTCGGAGTGAATCCAGGTCGGCTGCCGTTCGAGTGCTCCGTGATGCTGCCCAGCTGGGGCACCCTTCCCGAGCTGATCGAGGTGGTCGGGCTGGCACGGTCCGGTGCGATCCACGTCGAGGTCGAAACGGTGACCCTCGACCAGGCGATCGCCACTTACCGGCGGCTGCGGCGCGGGGAGGTCCGGGGGCGCGCCGTCGCGGTGCCCGTGATGGGCGGGCCACCTGCCGTAACCTAAGGTGATCTCAGTTTAGGCGTGTCGGCGTGCGATACGACGCCCGGTCTACTTGACAATCATCGCCGACGACCCTATTCTGAACCGAAGTAAGCTCAACTAGATCACTTACCCCGGGATTCGCGACTCGCTGGGCGAGGAGAGGTGACGGTACCCGGACGACGTCGAAGAAGGAGAGACCCGCACGGCCATGAGTGTGCTGACTGATCCCACCACCTATCCGATCTCGTCCAGCGCGACCCGACAGCTGGAGCGTCCGCTGTTCGGCCACGTGATCGACGGAGAGGTCGTTCCCTCTGGGGACGGCGCCACCATGCCCGTGGTCGACCCCGCCACCGGCGAGCCGGTTGCGGCGGCGGCGTCCGGCTCTGCCGCCGACGTCGAGCGGGCCGTCCGGTCGGCTCGCGAGGCATTCGACGATGGTCGATGGCGGTACCTGGCGCCGCTCGAGCAGGAGCGCCGCTTGCGCAGGCTCGCGGGGCTGCTCGCCGATCACGCGGACGAGCTCGCGGACCTCGACGTGATCGATTCCGGCCTGCTGCGTATGTACGCCGGGTTCATCGCCCAGTTCGCGGTCGATGGGATCGATTACTACTCGGGCTGGCCGAGCAAGCTGCACGGGACGGTCCCGGCCGTCCCGCACGAGTTCGTCGTGCGCCAGGTTCGGGAGCCGGTCGGCGTCGTCGGATCCGTGGTCCCGTGGAATGGCCCGACGGCGGCCGCCGCCTTCGGCGTATTCCCGCTGTGCGCCGGCAACAGCGTCGTGCTCAAGCCGGCTGAGCAGACGCCGATGACGGCCGTGGTCGTCGCCGAGCTCGCACTCGAGGCGGGGATCCCGCCGGGCGTGTTCAACGTCGTCCAGGGCACGGGCGAGACCGTCGGGGCGGCGCTCGTCGCTCACCCCGAGGTGGACGTGATCTCCTTCACCGGTTCGGTTGACACCGGCCGGGCGATCCAGGCGTCGGCGGCGGCCCGCGTCAAGCGGGTCTGCCTCGAGCTCGGCGGAAAGAGCCCCTCGATCATCTTCGAAGACGCCGACCTCGATGCGGCAGCGCCCGCCGTGATGATGGGCGTATGGGGCGCGTCGGGCCAGGTGTGTACGTGCAACACGCGCGTCCTGGCCCATGAGAGCGTCCACGACGAGCTGCTCGAGCGCGTCGTCGACGGCTCGCGCGGCCTGCGCATCGGCGGCGGCTTCGAGCCGGACGTGGACATGGGCCCGGTGGTGTCGGCGGCTCAGCTCGAGCGCATTCAGCGCTACGTTCGGATCGGACGCGAGGAGGGAGCGGAGCTCGCGCTCGGCGGCGAGCGACACGGCGACCGGGGCTACTTCCACCAGCCGACGATCTTCACCTCGGTGCGCAACGACATGAGAATCGCTCAGGAGGAGATCTTCGGCCCGGTCATGTCGATCCTGAAGTTCTCATCCGAGGAGGAGGCCTACCGGATCGCCAACGACGTCGAGTACGGATTGGCCGCCGGCGTCTGGACCAACGACCTCAACGTCGCACACCGAGCGAGTCGTGCGCTGCGAGTGGGAACCGTGTGGGTGAACACCTACCAGATGGTCTACCCGTCGGTCTCCTACGGCGGGGTCAAGCAGTCCGGGCACGGCCGCAACCTCGGCGAGGCATCGCTCGATGACTTCACCCAGCTCAAGAGCGTTTGGACCAAGGTCGGCTGACGCCGGCATCACCGCAACGAGACACAGGATTCGACGATGAGCCAAGCCGCAACATCTGTGAGCGCCGAGCTGGCACTCCGTGACATCCAGGACCGGATCGAGATCACCGACGTCCTCTACCGGTACGCGTCGACGATCGACAAGTTCGATCTGGACGGACTGCGCGGCACCCTCGCCGACGACCTGGTCGCCCGATACGGCAACGCCGATCCGGTGATCGGCGGCGACGCGGTGGCGGCGTGGATCGCCGAGGCCATCGCCCCGGTGATCTGGCAGCACCACCTGCTGAGCGTCTACCACGTCGAGATCGACGGCGACGACGCGCAGGCACTCGTCTACCACACCTCTCACCAGGTGTTCGAGGACGAGCCCGAGAGCGCGAAGGTCCTGGTCGGCCGCTACCAGAACGAGCTCCGGCGCGAGACGGATGGCTGGAAGATCTCGAAGCTCGTGCTGGAACTCCTTTGGGGCGAGGCGAAGCTCGACGCGGCCGGCTACTTCGCGCTCGTCGGAGGCCGCGGACCGACCGACTGACTCGATGAGCGGCGAGTTCCATTGCGCGGCCGAGCGGTTCGGGCTCGGCGAGAAGCTCGTCCTGCGTAACCGGCTCGTGGGAACCGCCCACGGAGCCGGACTTGTGGCGGACGGTCTGGCGCAGCCCGCCGATGCCGAGTATTGGCGGCGTCGGGCGGCCGGTGGCGCGGCGATGCTGATCGTCGGCGGCACGGTGACGGCGCCCGAGTCCACGTGGCGGCGAAGGATGGTCAGCGAGGCGTGGCGCGAGGAGGCTGTGCCCGGGATGGCGCTGCGCGCGGAAGCGATCCGCTCCGAGGGCGCGATCGCCGGCTGCCAGCTAGTCCACCTCGGTCGCGAGACGACCGGCGCGGAGATGTGGTTCGCCCCGGTCGCTCCCTCCGCCGTTCGCTCGCCACGGGAACCGACCCGCGCGCGCGTCCTGAACGACGACGACATCGATGCCGTGATCGAGGGATTCCGCACCTCGGCGGTGAATGCAGGGCGGGCGGGATTTCAGGTGATCGAGCTGCATGCCGCGCACGGATATCTGCTGGCTCAGTTCCTCTCGCCGTCGAGCAACCACCGGGCGGACGGCGGCTCGCCGGCTGAGCGCTCGCGGATCATCGCGAGGATCGTCGGCGCGATTCGCGCCTCGGCGCCAGAGCTGCTGATCGGCATCCGCCTCTCGACCGAGGGCGAACGAGAAGCTGGACACACGCTCGATGGTCTGTGCGAACTGCTCCCGCACGTCGCCCCGCTTGTGGACTACGTGAACCTGACGGCCGGCGTGCGGACGACGTACGTCAAGGACATGGGCACGGAGGAGCCGCCGCTGCTGGAAGCGATCGAGCGACTCCGGACGGTCGTCGAGCAGCCACTGCTGATCTCACAGGCGTTCCGCCGCGAACACCAGATCGAGCGAGCGCTCGCGGCCGGCGCCGACCTCGTCGGAATCGCCCGTCCGCTGATCGCCGACCCCGACTTCCCCGCGAAGCTGCTGTCGGGACGCGAGGACCAAGTCCGGCCTTGCGTGTCCTGCAACGAGGACTGTCGCGCCTTCGATCCCGTGCTGCTGTGCTCGGTCAATCCCGAGCTCGCGCCCCCCGGGATGGCGCGCCGGCCGGCGGCCCCGCTCCTCGTCCAGCGGGGCGCGCCCGACGGCGACGGACCCGTCGCCATCGTCGGAGCCGGCCCGGCGGGGCTCGAGTGCGCCACCTCACTCGCCGGTCGCTGCGAAATTGTGCTGTTCGACGAGCGCGTCGCGATCGGGGGCCAGCTGGCGAGCGCCGCCGCGGCGCCGCATCGTCACGGCTGGCAGTCGCTCCTGGACTTCTACGGGTCCGCGCTCGACGCCGCGGCCGATCTCGAGGTCCGGCTCGGCGCGCGGGCGACGGCCGTCGGACCTGGATGGCTTCGGGGAGGTCGTGATCGCGTCCGGCGGCGATGAAGTGCTTCCGTCGCTTCCTGGGATCGAGCGCGCCGTGTCGGCATCGGACGCGATTCGTCGCGGCACCGCCGCCATCGCTCCGGGATCGAACGTGCTGATCGTCGATGACGGCTTCGGCCCGTGGTGGGGCGCGAGCGCCGTGGAACTCGCCATTCAAGCCGCTGCGAAGCTGATCACGTTCGTCACGCCGGGCGCTGCATTCTTTTCCGCGCTCCCGGCGGAGGGCCGGGTGCAGCTGCTGGCGCGGCTGCGCGGCGCGCCGCTCGAGCTTCGGGCGGCGACGGGGCTCGAGGCGATCACCGCCGGCGGCGCCGAGCTGAGGAACCTCATGTCACACCGGACCGAGATGGTCGACGCCGATACCGTGATCGTCGTCGGCGAGCGCCGCCCGCGCGACTGGAGCGCGTTGGTGCCGCCCGGCGCGACGGTACGCGTGATCGGGGACGCGGTGGTGCCAAGGCGCGTCGCTCATGCCGTCTCCGAGGGACGGGCCGCCGCCGAGGCGATCACTCGCGCGCGGTCTGAAAACGCGATCAAGGCCCCGGCATGAGCGCGGCCGTCTCGAACCCGCGCGCTGCGGTGATCGGGGCCGGTCCGTCGGGCTTCTACGCCACCGATCAGCTCCTCGATGCCGGGTTCGAGGTCGACCTGATCGACGCGCTGCCGACGCCGTTCGGGCTGGTCCGGGCCGGTGTCGCTCCGGACCACCCGAAGATCAAGTCCGTTACCCGGGTCTACGACAAGACGGCGTCCAAGCCGGGCTTTGGGTTCTTCGGCGGGGTCGAGCTGGGCTCCGACATCACCCGAACCGAGCTGCTCGAGCGCTACCACGCGGTCGTGTACGCGGTGGGGACCGCGGACGACAATCGGCTCGGCATTCCGGGAGAGGATCGCCCCGGCTCATATCCGGCGACCCGGTTCGTCGCCTGGTACAACGGCCACCCCGAAGCCGCCGACGAGCGATTCGATTTGACCGCCAGGAGGGCCGTGGTGATCGGCAACGGCAACGTCGCGGTCGACGTCGCCCGCATGCTCGTGCTCGAGCCGACTGAACTGGCCCGGACGGATACCGCCGATCACGCCCTGGCGGAGCTCGGGAGGGCGCAAATCGAGGAGGTCGTCCTGCTCGGCCGTCGAGGACCGGCGCAGGCGGCGTTCACGAATCCGGAGCTCCGCGAGCTGGGAGAGCTCTCGCGGGCCGACGTTCACATCGACCCCGCCGAGCTGGAGCTCGACGAGCACAGCGCGAGTTGGCTCGGACAGGAGGCCGACGCGACGGCCCGGCGCAATGTGGCGCTGCTGCGCGAGTTTGCAGGGCGCGAGCCGAGGGGTCAAACCCACCGCATCAGCCTGCGGTTTCTGCGCTCCCCCGTCGCCCTGCTGGGCGACGGCGACCACGGCCCGGTCGCGGCGCTTTCGGTCGCGCGCAACCGGATCGAGCCCGACGGGCGCGGTGGACTTCGGGCGGTGCCAACGGGTGAGCGCGAGGAGATCGAGTGCGGGCTGGTCCTGCGCTCCATCGGCTATCGCGGCCGGCCCGTCGACGACGTTCCGTTCGACGAGCGCCGCGGACTGATCCGGAATGTCCGCGGCAGAGTGTGCGACGAGGAGTCGCGCTCGCATCGCGGCGAATACGTGGTCGGCTGGATCAAGCGCGGTCCGAGCGGCGTGATCGGGACGAACAAGAAGGACGCGGCCGACACGGTGGCGAGGATCGTCGAGGATGCCGAGTCGGGCGCGCTGGGCCAGCCGGTGCGCCACGACCCCGATTGGATCTTCGAGCGCGCGCCGTCCGCCGTCAGCTGGAACGGGTGGCGTGCGATCGACGAGCACGAGCGAAACGCAGGCGAGCGAGCCGGGCGGCCGCGGGTGAAGATCGTGCGGGTGCCGGAGCTACTCGCGGCCGCAGTCAGGTAGACGAAGCGTGCTCGACGGCAAGGTCGCACTGGTCACCGGAGCCGGACAGGGAATGGGACGCGCGATCGCGGTCGAGATGGCTTCCCGGGGCGCGGCGGCGGTCGCGGTCGCCGACCGGGACCGCGAAACGGTCGCGGAAACGGCGCGCTTCATCGCCGACGCCGGGGGTGAAGCGGTGGCGCTGGCCTGCGACCTGCGCGACCGAGATCAGATTGCGGCGATGTTCGACGAGATGGCGGCCAGGTTCGGCGGTCTTGACGTACTCGTCAACAACGCCGGCGTGATCGAGACGGCGATCACATCCGCGACCGCGATCGATGCCCTGCCCGAGGAGGTCTGGGACACCGTCTATGAGATCAACCTCAAGGCTGTGTGGCTGACGACCAAGTTCGCCTCCCCCTACTTGCGCCGATCGCGCCGCGGTCCGAGCATCGTCAACACGTCCTCGGTGTCGGGGCTGATCGGGTTCGCGCGCGCGCCGATCTACTGCGCGAGCAAGGCCGGCGTGATCCAGCTGACCAGGGTTGCCGCGATCGATCTCGCTCCCGAGGTCCGATGCAACTGCTTCTGCCCGGGCGTGATCGCGACGCCGATGGCCCGGGCGTTCATCGACAAAGCCGAGGATCCGGTCTCCCAGGAGCAGGCGATGATCTCCACCCAGCTTGTCGAGCGGATGGGACGGCCCGAAGAGGTCGCGAAGCTCGCCTGCTATCTCGCCTCGGACGACGCCGCCTTCATCACGGGCGCCACGTTCACGATCGACGGCGGCGCGCTCGCCTGGCACGGCGTGCGCGAATAACTGGCGGAGAGCTTCACAGCCCAACTGAGATCAGCTTGGTTCGTCGTGGGGTTGCGACGAGACGGCGGTCCCGGTTCCTGACCGGCCCGACCCTCCGCATTACCTCGTAGCTCCCAGGATCAGCGCCAATCACCCGCGAGTCGCGTCCGGATGCGGCTGCCCTCAAAAGTTCGAGAAGATAATCACAAATTTACTTGACATCAGTTCAGTTTGTCCCTTATGATCCCCCTCCGGCCATTCCGCGTCGAGCATCTCGAGGAGAGCTCGAGACGACAGCGGAGAGCCCGTCGAGACCGGAGAGGAAGCCTTGATCACCGAAACCGCCACCAGCGATGCCGTCCGTGCCGCCGCACCGGCGTTGCTCGTGGAGCGCCTCTCGAAGACGTTTCCCGGAACACGGGCTCTGATCGACGCGTCGATCGAGATCCGCGAGGGTGAAGTCCACGCGCTTGTCGGTCAGAACGGATCCGGGAAGTCGACCCTGATCAAGACCCTCGCCGGCTACCACGCCCCGGACCCCGGTGCCGTCGCTGAGCTGGCCGGCGAGCCTTTCGCGCTCGGTCACGCGGTGCCCGACGGGCTCCGGTTCGTGCATCAGGACCTCGGGCTGGTGCTGGAACTGAACGCGATGGACAACCTCGCGCTCAGGGGCGACTTCATCCGGGGCTTCGGCGGACGCGTTCGCTGGGCTGAGCAGGCCCAGGAGACCTACCGAATCCTCGAGCGCTTCGACGTCGAGATCGACATCCATAGCCCGCTCGCCGAGGCCACCCCGGTCCAGCGGACGATCGTCGCGATCGCGGGCGCACTTCAGGGCTGGCACGGATGCGGTGGAGTGCTCGTGCTCGACGAGCCGACCGCGGTCCTCCCCCACGACGAGGCCGAGCGGCTGCTGGCGATGGTGCGCGAGGTGCAGCGCAGCGGCACCAGCGTCCTTTACGTCTCGCACCGCTTGGACGAGATCTTCGAGATCGCCGACCGCGTCACGGTCCTGCGCGCCGGGCGCGTGGTCAAGACACTGCCGGTGGCGGAGGTCGACCACCGGGGCCTGGCGCAGCTGATGGTGGGCGCCGAGGTCGATCCGGATTACCGGGCCCCGGTGGCCGCCCGCCCGGACTCGCCGGTCGTGCTGGAGCTGCGCAACGTTCACGGCCGGCGCCTGCACGGGCTCGACCTGGACGTGCATCGCGGCGAGATCCTCGGTGTCGCCGGTCTCGCCGGGGACGGGGTGAACGAGCTGCCCTACCTGATCGCGGGACATCCACGACATCACGTCACCGGGACCATCCGGTTGCCGCAACGCTCGAGCGAATCGACGGATGTCGCCGATGCTCGCAAGCTGGGAATCCCACTCGTCCCCGCCGACCGCGCGCACGAGGCGATCGTCCCGGACTTTGCCGTCAGCGAGAACATGACGCTCTCGGTACTCGACCGGCTCGGGTCGCGCGGGAGGCTCGACAAGGCGGCTGAGCAGAAGCTTGTCGAGCGCTGGACCGAGCGGCTCGGGGTCGTGACGGCGAGCTCCGACGCGCTGATCTCGACGCTCAGCGGCGGCAACCAGCAAAAGGTCGTCGTGGCGCGGTGCCTCGCTCGCGATCCGGAGCTCCTCATCCTTTCGGAGCCGACCGCGGGCGTCGACATCGGCACGCGCGTCGCCATCTACGAGCTACTCGCTGGACTGGCGCGCGAGGGCCTGACGGTGATCGTGTCCTCGTCGGACCTGGGCGACCTGCTGGCGATGTGCACGCGCGTCGTCGTGCTGAGGGATGGGCGCGTGGGCGCCGAGCTCGGCGGTGACGGTCTGACTGAACACGTACTTGTGAACGCGATCGAGGGAGAACGCAGTGCCGACGGTGCAAACAATGGAAACGAATGACGTTCTTAAATCCGCGCCCGCGGACTCGCCGGTCCGGCGGCCCCAGCCGCGAAAGCTGACCTCGGCGGCGTCGCTCGGAGCGCGCCTCCGGCGCGGCCTGGCGTTCAACAGCATCGGAGCCGTCTACGTCTGGCTCGGCCTCGTGCTCGTGTTCTCGATCTGGGTCCCTGACACGTTCCCGACGATGGCCACGGTGAAGCAGGTCCTCAACGCGAACGCGATCACGGCGCTGGCCGCGCTGTCGATCACGATCCCCCTCGCCGCGCGCGTGTTCGATCTGTCGTTCGCCTACACGATGACGTTGACCGGGGTGATCACCGCCCACTTCTTGACGGCCGGCGTTCCCCTGGTGCCGGCGATGCTGCTCGGCCTCGGCGCCGGGGTCGTGATCGGCGTGGTCAACGGGGTCGTAGTCGTCGTCATGAGGATCGACTCGTTCATCGCCACGCTCGCGACCGGGTCGCTGATCCAGGCGCTGATCACGATGGCGACGGGAGGCACGGCGATCATCAGCACGAGGCTCCAGGGCGGGTTTGCCAAGATCGGCCAGACCAACGTCAGCGGCTTCACGCTCCCCGTCGTGTACGTGTTCCTGGTCGCGGTCGCGATGTGGTTCCTGCTCGAGCACACCGCGACCGGCCGGCGACTGTACGCCACCGGATTCAACCCCGACGCCTCGAAGCTTGCCGGTGTCCGCGTTGACCGTCTGCGCTTCGCCTCGCTCGTGGTCTCAGGGTCGCTCGCCGGAGCGACGGGGCTCGTGCTCGCCTCGACGGTCGGCTCCGGGGACCCGAGCGCCGGCACGTCGTACCTGCTGCCGGCGTTCGCCGCCGCGTTCCTGGGCGCGACGCAGCTCAAGCACGGGCGCTTCAACGCATTCGGAACGCTGATCGCGGTGCTGCTGCTCGGCACCGGCACGACCGGCCTCGCGCTCGCGAACGCGCCTCAGTGGTCCGCCGACATGTTCGTCGGACTCGTGCTGATCGCGTCGCTCGCCGTGACCGGCATCCAACGTCGCGCGAGCGTCGGAGACGGCGGGAGGTTCAGGACCCTGTTCCGCCGCCTGCAAGCGAGCGGCGGCTGACATGAGCTTCACACGGCGATATGCGCCAACTGTCCCTAACCCACATCCCCATCAGGAGGAGACAACAGTCATGTTCCGATTGACGCCGGCGCGGAGCCGGATCCGTCGCGCCGCCGGCGTTGCGGCGAGCACTGCCATGGTCGCGATCGTGGCCGCCGGCTGCGGCTCGTCGAGCAGCTCGACCGGCAGCGCAAGCGGCAGCGCAAGCAGCGCGAATCTCACCGCCGCTCAGCAGGTCGTGTCGCAGGCGATGCAGCGGCCCGCAACCATCACGGTCACGAAGCCGGTCGGCAAGGCAGTTCCCAGCGGTAAGAAGATCGTGTACATCAGTTGCGGCGTGTCGGTGTGCCAGCTGCAGGGCCAGATCGTCGCCCAGGCCGCGAAGGCGCTGGGTTGGTCGACGTCCACCGTCACGACGGACGGCACGCCGACCAGCGTTCAGGCTGCGTACGACACGGCTCTGCGCCAGGGCGCGAACGCAATCGTCACGACGGCCGCGCTCCGCGCGGAGATCGCCTCGAAGATTCCGCAGTTGAAGTCGAAGGGCGTCGTCGTGTCGGACTGCTGCTCGACCGATCCCGTCGCCTCGCCGTTCATCTACAACACGGACACCCCGTCGCAGGGCGAGCCGATTGGCAAGGCTCTGGCCGCCGAGGTCGCCACCAACAGCAAGGGCAAGGCGAACACGCTGTACGTGAACATCCCGGCGTTCACGATCCTCGGATCGCTCGATACGTCGTTCAAGGCAGCCTACAAGCAGTACTGCCCGACGTGCGGGTATGGCTCGATCGGCGTGTCGCTGACGCAGCTCGCGAACGCGCCGAACCTGATCGTCTCCTACCTGCGCAGCCACCCGTCGGTCAACTACGTGGCGCTGTCGGTCGCGAACGAGCTCGACACGGGTCTTCCGGCGGCGCTGTCGGCAGCCGGGCTGTCGAACGTCAAGATCGTCGGTCAGGGCGGAGGTCCGACCGACTTCCAGTATCTGGCCGATGGCCAGGAGCTGGCGCTGGTGCCGTTTGACTACTACAACGTCGATTACCAGATGGTCGACGCGCTGGCCCGCCACTTCGCCGGCGCCTCGGTCCAGCTGACGCCACCACCGCTGTGGATGGTGACTAAGACGAACCTGCCCAGCAGCCACACCAACCTGTTCCCGGACGTCACCGACTACCAGAGCCAGTTCCTGAAGCTCTGGGGCCGGGCGGCCTAGGACAGACACGGCGGCGCACGGCCGGCTCCTGCTCCTTCCGGGGCGGGAGCCGGCCGGCCGCGACCACAGCCGCCGGCGAGGAGCGACAGATGCTGGATCAGGCGAGTACGAATTTCATCGCCGAGCTCGCGGCGACCGGACTACCGCCGATGCACGAGCTGACCCCGCGCGACGCGAGGCGAGCCGGCGACCGGATGGTCGAGCTCTACGGCGAGGGACCCGCGATGGCGCGAGTGCAGGAGCTGGAGATCCCGACCGCCGACGGCGACCAGATCAAGCTGCGAATCCTCGTCCCCGCACGAACGCGTGCGGGGGGCGATCGTCTATTACCACGGGGGCGGTTGGGTGATCGGCGCGCTGGATCACATCGACACGCTCGCACGCCTGCTCGCGCACCGGACCGGATGCGCCGTCGTGCTCGTCGACTACCGGCTCGCGCCGGAGCACCCCTATCCCACCGCGGTCGAGGATGGGTGGGCGGCGCTCGGATGGGTCGCGGCGAATCTCGAGCGGATCGCCGGTGCCGAGGTTCCGCTGATCGTCGCGGGCGACAGCGCCGGCGGGAACCTGGCGGCGGTGGTCGCGCAGCGGGCGCGGGACGCAGGCCCGCTGCTCGCGCTGCAAGTCCTGGTCTACCCGGTCACCGACTCCGACCTCGACACGCCCTCCTACCTCGATCCCGCCAACCAGTTGATCGTCAGCCGCGAGACGATGGCGTGGTTCTGGGACCACTACGCTCCCGATCGCTCGGTCCGAACGAGGCCCGACGCCTCGCCGCTGCGCGCCGCCAGCTTGGCCCGGTTGCCGCCGGCGGTGGTCCTGACCGCGGAGCACGACGTGCTGCGCGACGAAGGCGAGGCCTACGCCCGGCGCCTGACCGAGCACGGGGTGCGGGTCGAGCACAAGCGCTTCGACGGCCAGATGCACGGCTTCTTCATGATGGTCGGGCTCGTCCCCGGATGCGCCGCGGGGCTGGACTTCGTCGGCCGCGCCATCGACCGCGAGCTCGCCAAGCGCGGCGGCGGCGGTCCCGTCGCCCAACCCGCTCGCGATTTCGACGCGATCGTCGTCGGCGCCGGCTTCGCCGGTCTGTACGCCCTGCACCGCCTGCGCGAGATGGGCCTGAGCGTGCGCGTGCTCGAGCAGGGGGAAGGTATCGGCGGCACCTGGTATTGGAATCGCTACCCCGGCGTGCGCTGTGACATCGAGTCGGTCGACTACTCGTACTCCTTCTCGGAGGAGCTCGAGCAGGAATGGGAATGGAGCGAGCGGTATCCGACGGGGCCCGAGATCCTGCGCTACCTGAACCACGTCGCCGACCGCTTCGACCTGCGACGGGACATCCAGCTGAGCACTCGCGTAGCCGAGGCGCACTACGACGAATCGAGCGGGCGCTGGCGGGTGGCGAGCGAGGACGGGGCGCGATTCTCGGCGAGGTATTGCGTGATGGCGTCCGGATGCCTGTCGTCGGTGAACCGCCCCGCCTACGACGGCCTCGACGAGTTCGAGGGCGACTGGTACCACACGGCACGCTGGCCGCAGTACGGGGTCGCGCTCGCCGGCAAGCGCGTCGGCGTGATCGGGACCGGCTCGACCGGGATCCAGCTGATCCCGCAGCTCGCCAAGCGGGCGGAGCACCTGTACGTCTTTCAGCGCACCGCAAACTTCAGCATGCCCGCGCACAACGCGCCGCTCGATCCGGAGCGCCAGCGGGCGGTCAAGGCCTCCTATCGGGAGCGGCGCCGGCTCGCCCGGGAGTCGCTCAGCGGCGTTCCGCGCTCGCACCCCGATGCCGTGCCCCAGCGCTCGGCGCTCGAAGTCGCGCCCCAGGCGCGCCAAGCCATCTACGAGCGCGGATGGGCGGAGGGCGGGATCGGCGGGGTGCTGCTCGCGTTCAACGACATCAACACGAACGCAGAGGCGAACCGCACGGCCGCCGAGTTCGTGCGCTCCAAGATCCGTCAGACCGTCCAGGACCCGGCCACCGCCGAGGCGCTGTGCCCGACCACGCATCCGATCGGCACCAAGCGCATCTGCGTCGACATCGACTACTACGCGACCTACAACCGCGACAACGTCACACTCGTCGACGTCCGCGACGACCCGATCGTCGGGATCACCCGGCGCGGGATCAGGACCACATCCGATGACTATGCGCTCGACGTGATCGTGTTCGCGACCGGCTTCGATGCGATCACCGGAGCGCTCTTGGAGCATCGACATCCGCGGTCGCGGTGGCCGGCCGCTGAAGCAGAAGTGGTCGAACGGACCTCGAACGTACCTCGGCCTCGCGACGGCCGGGTTCCCGAACATGTTCCTCGTCACCGGACCGGGGAGCCCGTCGGTGCTGAGCAACATGGTCTGCTCGATCGAGCAGCACATCGACTGGATCGCGGACTGCATCGGCCACCTGCGCGAGCACGAGCTCGAGACGATCGAGGCGACGCCCGACGCCGAGGACGGCTGGGTCGCCCACGTCGAGGAAGTCGCGGAGGCGACGCTGTTCCCCCTCGCCAACTCGTGGTACGTCGGCGCGAACATTCCGGGCAAGGCGCGCGTGTTCATGCCCTACCTCGGGGGCGTCGGCAACTACCGCAGGCACTGCGATGAGGTCGCCCGGAACGGATACGAGGGATTCTCGGTCGACCGGCAGCTCGCGGGAGCGAGGTCATGAGCACCGGAACCCGGATCCTGACCGGAAACGAGAGCTGCCTGTACATCGGCGGGCGGTGGGTGCACCCGTCGGACGGCCGGCTCGCCGAGGTCATCAACCCGACGACCGAGGAGTCGATCGGTGAGGCCGCGCTGGCAGGCCCAGCGGACATCGACCACGCCGTCCGCGCCGCCCGAGCGGCATTCGATGCCGGGCCGTGGGCGAGCTCGACGCCGGCCGAGCGCGCCGAGATCATGACGCAAGGCCGCGGAGCTGATGTCCGAGCGCGCCGAGCTGTTCGCGCGGACGATCACGCTCGAAGTCGGCTCGCCGTTCGCGATCGCCAACTGGCAGCCGCTCGCGGCCAAGCTCTACCTCGAGTGGTATGCCGCCCGCGCCGCCACGTTTGCATGGGAGGAGGAGCGCGATGGCATCCGCAGCCGGCTGCTGGTGCGCCGCCAGCCGGTGGGGGTTGTCGGCGCGATCGTGCCGTGGAACTTCCCGCTCGCGCTGTCGTTCCCGAAGTTGGCCCCGGCGCTGCTGACCGGCTGCTCGATCGTGCTCAAGCCTCCCGAGGAGACGCCGCTGTTCGGCTGCCTGCTGGCGGACGTCTTCGAGGAGGCAGGGCTGCCGCCGGGCGTGCTCAACGTCGTGCCCGCCGATCGCACGGTGAGCGAGGAGCTGGTCAAGCACCCGCTGGTCGACAAGATCAGCTTCACGGGCTCGACGCGCGCCGGTCGGCGGATCGCCGCGCTGTGCGGGGAGCAGATCAAGCGCTGCAGCCTCGAGCTCGGCGGAAAGTCCGCTGCGATCGTCCTTCCCGACGCCGAGCTCGATGCGGTGATTCCCGAGCTGGCTCCGAACACGATGCGCAACAACGGCCAGACCTGCACCAATCAGACGCGGGTGCTGGCCCACCGCGAGCGCTACGCGGACGTCGTCGAGGCGCTGCGGGAGGCGGTCGACGCCTTTCAGGTGGGCGATCCGGACGATCCGGACGTGTTCATCGGCCCGCTGGTGAGCGCTACCCAGCGCGAACGGGTCGAGGGCTATATTGCGACCGGCGTGAGCGGGGGCGCGCGCCTTGTGCTTGGCGGCGGCCGTCCCGATCGCGAACGCGGGTACTTCGTCGAGCCGACGATCTTCGCCGACGTCGAGAACACGATGAAGATCGCGCGCGAGGAGATCTTCGGACCGGTCGTCTCGGTGATCCCCTACGACGACGAGGCGCATGCGATCGCGATCGCCAACGACTCGAGCTACGGGCTGTCCGGGAGCGTGTGGGGCCCGGACGCCGAACATGCCAAGGACATCGCGAGGCAGATCCGCAGCGGCAACGTCGCGATCAACCAGCACACGCTGGATCCGGCCGGGCCGTTCGGCGGTTTCAAGCAATCGGGACTCGGGCGCGAGAACGGCATCGAGGGGATCGATGCCTACGTCGAGCTTCAGTGCATTCCATACGTCAGCTGAGGAGACATGAAGATCACCGCAGCCCTCTCCGCAAGCGCCGACTCACCGTTCGAAATCGCCGAGGTCGAGCTGGACGAGCCCCGCCGCGACGAGGTCCTCGTCGCGATCAGCGCGGTCGGAGTCTGCCACAGCGATCTGACGATGAAGTCTGTCTGGCCGCAAGAGATCTCGCCGATCGTCCTCGGTCACGAGGGCGCCGGCGTGGTGGTCGCGGTCGGCGACGACGTCAAGACCGTCCGGACCGGGGACCATGTCGTGCTCAGCTACCGCAGCTGTGGCTCCTGCTCGGAGTGCGCGGTCGGCCACCAGCCGTATTGCCGCAACTTCCGCTCGCTCAACGGGATCGGGACGCGGGTCGACGGCTCGATGACGATGCGGCGCAACGGGTCCGCTGTGTACGGCTCGTACTTCGGGCAGTCGAGCTTCGCCTCGCACGCCCTCGCCTACGAATCGAACGTGGTGGTCATCGACGATGACCTGGACCTGACCGTCGCGGCGCCGCTGGGCTGCGGCGTACAGACCGGCGCGGGCACCGTCCTGGGCGTGCTGAGGCCAGGCGAAGACGCGTCGCTGGTCGTGTTCGGCGCCGGCGCCGTCGGGCTCTCGGCGGTGATGGCCGCCGGCGCCACCGGCGTGCGGACGACGATCGCGGTGGACCCCGTGGCAAGTCGCCGCGAGCTCGCCATCGAGCTCGGGGCGAGCGCGACGATCGACCCCACGAGCGAGGACGTCGTGGATGCGATCCGCGGGCTGACCGGCGCCGGCGCCACGCACGCGATCGACACGAGCGCGAAGGGCGCCGTCATCAACCAGGCGATCGAGGCGCTGGCCCCGCGCGGCACGCTGGCGCTGCTCGGGATCGGCATTCCCGAGTTCCAGATCGACGTTCGCAGCGTGATCAGCGGCGGGAAGACGTTGCGCGGCGTGATCGAGGGGGACGCCGTGCCGCACGAGTTGATCCCGCGGCTGATCGGCCTGCACCGCGACGGGAGGCTGCCGCTTCAGAAGCTGATCCGCACCTACGCATTCGAGCAGATCGATCGCGCGTTCGCCGAGGCGGCGAGCGGCGAGGCGATCAAGCCGGTCCTCACTTTTTGACCTGAATTCAGGTTGAATTTGCGATCGAGAAAGGGTACAGTGTCGCCATGAACGAAGCGATCGTCGCCGCATTGACCGAGGACGTGCTCGAGGGCGGCCGCGTGGTCGTCGACGTGGACGGCGTCGAGATCGGCATCTTCCGGCTGGACGGGCAGCTCTACGCCTGGGAGAACCGCTGCGTTCACGCCGGCGGACCGGTCTGCCAGGGGACGCTGATGAACCGCGTCACCGAGCGCCTGGACGCCGAGCGGCGCAGCCTCGGCGACGACTTCGCCGACGAGCTTCACATCGTCTGCCCCTGGCACGGCTACGAGTACGACGTCCGCACCGGGGAGCACCCGGCGGATTCGCGGCTGCGCCTGCGCAGTATCGACGTCGAGGAGCGCGGGGGCGAGATCCTTGTCCGTTTCTGAACGCATCGAAGCCGCCCGGGCGCTGCTCGCGGAGGACCCCCCGCTCTCGCAATCCGATCTCTCTGCGCTGCTGAGCGATGCGATCAAGCTCTACGTGTCGCGCTCCGCCGATCCCTACGGCGACGAGGCGCTCGCCGGCCTGACGGTGACGCCCACCGAGGCTTGCACGGTCGCCACGGCGCTTCTTCACTCGCAGTCGTTGTCTCCGTTCGAATTCTCGGTCTGGTTCTCCAGCAGCGGGAGGTAAGCCGCACATGCCCGTCGATCCGCGTGTCAAGCCACTCGTGCCGATGCACGACCGTTTCACCTCCGAGCGCGAGATGCTCGCGCACGCTCGCAAGGAGGCCGACCGGCTCGGGCTCGACGACTACTTCGTCGTCGACGTCGACTCCCATCGCGACCCGAGCTCGGTGTGGCCCGCGGTCCTGCGCTACATGGAGAACCCGGTGATGCGGTTCAACTCGCAACACGATCTCGAGGTCATGGGCGTCACCCAATACGTGCCCACGCCCGGCGGCAAGGGCTTTCAGTTCCAGTCGATGCACGGGCGGATCCCCCACCAGGAGCTGACCCGCGAGGACCTCGGGCCGATCGACGTGCCGCGCGACGTCGAGCTGTGCCGGCGGGCGATTGACGCCATGAGCATCGACGTCCAGGTCGTGTTCCCGACGTCGCTGCTGTCGCTCGGGATGTCGCCGATGCCGATCGGTGAGTCGGAGGTCGCCTACGCCTACAACCGGTGGATGGTGGAGGAGTTCTGCAGCCAGGAGGAACGTCTCAAGTTCCTCCCGTTCCTGCCCTTCCAGGATCCCGACATGTGCGTCCGGATGATCCGCGAGTTCGCTGGGAACCCGAGCGTGTGCGGCTTCCTCGTCACGAGCGTCCGCTACGACCCGGTCCACGACAACAAGTACATGCGGGTCTACGCGGAGATCGAGGAGACCGGGTTGCCGCTCGCCTTCCACGCCGGCCCGACGTGGGAAGACGACTGGATGAAGACGATGAACCGCTTCATCTCGATGCACGCGATCTCGTTCGTGCACTGCAACATCGTGCACATGACCAACTGGCTGATCAACGGCCTCCCGGAGCGATTCCCGCGCCTGAAGGTGATCTGGGTCGAGAGCGGACTGGCGTGGGTGCCGTTCCTGATGCAGCGCCTCGACCACGAGTACCTGAAGCGCACGTCGGAGGCGCCGCTGCTCAAGCGGCCCCCGAGCGAGTACATGCGCGAGATGTACTACACCTCGCAGCCGATGGAGATGGACAACCTCGGCCTGCTCGAGTCCACCCTTCAGGCGATCAGCGCCGAGACGCAGCTCGTCTACGCCTCCGACTGGCCGCACTGGGACTTCGATCTCCCGAGCGTCTTCCTCCACCTCCCGTTCCTGGGCGAGCAGGCGAAGCGGAACATCCTCGGTCTCAACGCGGCGCGGCTGTTCAACCTGGACGTTCCTGCGCTGCAGGCCGGAACTGAAGTCAGTTAAGGCGAGTCCGCGGTGAGCGCTTCTGCAGCCATCGCCGGACTCGGCATCACCGAGATGGGCAAGGTCTACGGCCGCACCGCGACCGACTTCGCGGCCGAGGCGATCGCGCTCGCGCTCGATGACGCCGGACTGCGGGCGCAGGACATCGATGGTCTGCTGATCAACGCAAACCACTCGAGCGAGATGTCGCCGACGCTGCAGTTCTCGCTCGGTCTCACCGACCTGACGCTGATCAGCGCGATGAGCGCGTTCGGATCGACCGCCGCGACGATGCTCCAGTACGCCGCCTACGCGATCGCGTCCGGACAGGCGAACGTCGTCGCCTGCGTGTACGCCGACGCGCCGCTCCGGGACGGTGCGTCGATCTCGCAGTCGGCGTACAACGGCAAGCGCTTCACCGCCCCCGGCTTCGCGGGCCTGCGGTCTGCCTACGGCGACTACGGCCCCGCGAACACGATGTACGCGCTCGCCCTTCGACGGCACATGCATCTGTTCGGGACCAACCACGACCAGCTCGGTCAGATCGCCGTCGGTCAGCGCGCGTGGGCGCAGATGAACGCCTGCGCCCAGATGCGCCGGCCGATGACGATCGACGACTACCACGCCTCGCGCTGGGTCGTGGAGCCGCTTCATCTGTTCGACTGCTGCCTCGTGTCGAACGGAGGCGTCGCAGTGATCGTCACCTCGGCCGAGCGCGCGCGCGAGCTGCGCCAGCCCCCGGTGTACCTCCGCGGTTTCGGACAGTGCGCGCCCGGGGACCAGGCCCGGACCGGGCGGGATCCGGCGATCCACACCGGCGCGGCGAAATCCGGGGCGCTCGCGCTGCAGCAGGCGGGGATCGAGCTGTCGGACATCGACGTGCTCGAGCTCTATGACTGTTACACGTACACGGTTCTCGTCACGCTCGAGGACTACGGGTTCTGCGAGAAGGGTGAAGGCGGTCCGTTCGTCGCCGACGGCAAGCTCGGGCCCGGGGGCTCGCTGCCGTGCAACACCGGCGGCGGCCAGCTGTCGTCCTACTACATGTGGGGCTTCACGCCCCTGTCGGAGGGCGTGATCCAGGCGCGCGGCCAGGCCGGTGAGCGCCAGGCGACCAACCACGATCACGTCCTCGTGTCCGGCAACGGCGGCGTCCTCAACTTTCACTCCACCACGATCCTCAGCAAGCATGAGCACTAGGAACGCCACCACGAGCACCACGGCCACGGCGAAACCGGTTCCCGTCCCAGACGAGGCGAGCGCCCCGTTCTTCGCCGGCGCGCTCGAAGGGAAGCTGATGCTGCTGCGCTGCCGGTCGTGTCAGACGTTCATGTCGCCCACGGCTTATCTGGGGGTTCCGCTGCGCCCGCGCTGCCTGCATTGCTTCTCGCCCGACCTGGACTGGGCCCCCTCGAGCGGCAGGGCCACGCTCTACAGCTTCGCCGTCATGCACCAGCTCTATGACGAGGCGTTCGCTGCCGAGCTTCCGTACAACATCGCGGTCGTGGAGACCGAGGAGGGCGTCCGTTTGACGAGCCAGGTCGTCGACTGCCCAAACGATGAGCTGGAGATCGGAATGGCCCTCCAGGTCACGTTCGAGCAACGTAGCGACGAGGTTGCGATCCCGAAGTTCAGGGCGCCGGCATGAGCTACGACCACGTCCTCTACGAGAAGCGCGACCACATCGCGTACGTGACGCTCAACCGGCCCGAGCGGATGAACGCGCTCGACAGCTACTCGCATCGTGAGCTGATCGAGATCTTCGACGACTTCGCCTCGGACGCGGAGACGTGGGTCGCGATCCTCACCGGAGCGGGAGAGCGAGCGTTCTGCGCCGGCAACGACCTCAAGGCCACGGCCCAGGCGTCAGCGAACGGGGAGAAGCGGGTCGACTCGAGCTCTCGCTTCGCCGCGATCACGCGCGGCTATAGCTGCCCGAAGCCTCTGATCGCAGCGGTCAACGGCGTCGCGGCGGGCGGTGGCTTCGAGATCGCGCTGGCGTGCGACATCGTGCTCGCGGCGGACACGGCGCGCTTCGGCCTTCCGGAGCCGCGCGTAGGCCTGATCGCCGGCGCCGGGGGCATCCACCGGCTTACCCGGCAGATCCCGTGGGGGCAAGCGATGGGAATGCTGCTGACCGGCCGCCTCGTCTCGGCGGCCGAGGGTTACCGGCTCGGGTTCGTCAACGAAGTCGTCCCGGCGGCGGACCTGATGGCGGCAGCGGAGCGGTGGGCGCAGGAGATCCTCGAGTGCTCGCCGCTGCTGATCCAGCTCACGAAAGAGGCGGCGCACGATGGGTATGGCCTCGACGTGGACGATGCGATCGCGCGCGATTGGGAGCAGCGGATCCCACGGATGCTCGCCTCCGACGACTACCTGGAGGGACCGAGGGCGTTTGCCGAGAAGCGCCGGCCCGCCTGGACCGGCAGGTGAACAGGTGAGCCTCAAGCTCGGTCTCAACACCGGCTTCTGGGCCTCGTCGGCGCCATCGCCGAAGACGCTCGAAGCGATCCTCGAGGCGGAGCGCCTGGGATTCGACTCGATCTGGACCTCCGAGGCTTACGGCTGCGACGTGCTGACCCCGCTGGCGTGGTGGGGCTCGCAGACGAGGACGGTCAGGCTCGGCACCTCGATCATGCAGATGAGCGCGCGGCGCCCGACGGCCGCCGCGATGGCCGCGATCACGATGGACCATCTGAGCGGCGGCCGTTTCGTCCTCGGACTCGGCGTGTCGGGTCCGCAGGTGGTCGAGGGCTGGTACGGAGAGCCGTTCGCGAAGCCGCTCGCGCGCACGCGCGAGTACGTCTCGATCGTCCGCGACGCCATCGCCCGGTCTGCCGGGGTCGCCTCCGAT
This sequence comes from uncultured Solirubrobacterales bacterium, assembly GCA_963812225.1. Taxonomy (GTDB): domain Bacteria; phylum Actinomycetota; class Thermoleophilia; order Solirubrobacterales; family Solirubrobacteraceae; genus Palsa-465. Next base: position 35,010 of record CAWEUN010000018.1, on the reverse strand, counting down.
GGCCCCCACTACCCCCTGCCCGTGACCGGGCGCGAGGGGGTCACGGGCCTCGGCAAGCCGCTGAAGACAACGGTGCACCCGTTGCGTGAGCGGATCCCGATCTTCCTCGGCGCCGAGGGGCCCAAGAACATCGCCCAGACCGCCGAGATCGCGGATGGCTGGCTAGCGCTGTTCTACTCGCCCCACCATCACGACGAGCTCTACCGGCCGCACCTGGAAGCGGGCTTCGCGCGGCGCTCGATGCCGACCGACGAGTTCGAGATCGCGGTGTCGCTCGACTTCATCGTCCACGACGACGTCGAGCAGGCGGCGGACATGATTCGCCCCCGGCTGGCGCTCTACTTCGGCGGGATGGGCGCGCGCAGCATGAACTTCCATCACGAGGTCGCAGTTCGCATGGGCTACGGCGCAGAGGCAAGGAAGATCCAGGAGCTGTTCCTGCAGGGCAAGAAGGACGAGGCGGCGGCGGCGGTGCCGACGAAGCTGGTCGAGCAGCTGTCGCTGATCGGGCCCCCCGAGAAGATCCGCCACGACCTCGAGGCCTGGCGGGACTCCGGTGTCACATCGCTGCTGATCGTGGGCGGTCCGCAGTTGCTGCGCCAGGCGTCGGAGCTGGTCCTTGGCTAGCCGCCCGACACCCCTCGACGGCGTCCGCGTGATCGAGACGGCCGACGCCCGGGGCGAGATTTGCGGGCGCATCCTCGCCGACCTCGGCGCCGACGTGATCAAGGTCGAGCCGCCCGGCGGCGCGCCCTCGCGTGCCGAGGCTCCGTCGCACGACGGGATCAGCCTTGCGTTCGCGGTCCGGAACGCCGGGAAGCGGAGCGTCGTCGTCGACACGGCTCGCGCGGACGGGCGTGAGCAGCTGCTCACGCTGCTCGACTCCGCCGACATCTGGATCGCCTCGAACCAACAGGGCACCCTGCCGGATCGCGCCGCGCGCGCGCGCAACCCCGCGCTCGTGGTGCTGGCGATCAGCGACTTCGGCCGCACCGGTCCGTACCGTGACTGGGTGGCGACCGACCCGGTGCTGCTGGCGATGGGCGGCGTGCTCAGCCGCTCGGGGCTGCCTGGGCGCCAGCCGCTGGTGCCGCCGGCGGACATGGCGCTGGCGCTGACGGCCGCCCAGGCGGCGTGGGCGGCCCTGGTCGCCTACTGGAACCGGCTCGAGACGGGCCGCGGCGACTGCCTCGACTTCTCGCTCTACGAGGCCACCGCCCAGGCGATCGAACCGGCGATGGGCACCGTCGGCACCGCGCAGGCCGCCGGCTACGAGCCGACGCGCGGCCGGCCCGCGCCTGGCCCATACCCGATCTTTCGCTGCCGCGACGGGCACGTCCGGGTCGTCCTACTGGCGCCACGCCAGTGGCAGGCGATGCGGGCATGGCTTGGCGATCCCGATGAGCTGCGGGATCCGGAGCTCGAGACGATCCGCGGGCGCGCGCTCGCGGCGGATCGCCTCCACGCGATCTTCGAGCGGCATTTCGCTGGGCGGAGCAAGCGCGAGCTGACGCTCGAGGGTCAGGCGCGCGGCGTGCCGATCGCGCCCGTTCTGACACTCGGCGAGGTTCTGAACGCCGAGCACTTTCGCGTCCGCGGCGCGATCGCCCGGCAGGAGTTGGCGCCGGGGATCACCGCCGACGTTCCGACCGGGTTCGCCGAGATCGATGGGCGGCGGATCGTCTCCGGCTGGCGCGCGCCGGCGGTGGGCGAGCACGACGCCGACGTGCTCGCGGTGTCGAGCGCGCGCCGGCTGCAGCCCGCTCTTCGCGCCGCATCGGACGGAGGCCGGCCGCTGGAGGGGCTCCGGATCCTGGACTTCGGCGTGATCGTGTATGGCGCCGAGGTCGCCAGGTTGTTCTGCGAGCTGGGCGCTGACGTGATCAAGGTCGAGAGCCGCGAGTTTCCCGACGGCGCCCGCGTCTCTCCGGTGCATTTCGCGATCGGGCACCGCGGGAGCCGGAGCGTCGGCGTGAACCTCCGCAGCGACGAAGGTGTCGAGCTGATCAAGCGCCTGGCCGGTGGCGCCGACGTGCTGCTGGCCAACTTCAAGCCCGGGACGCTCGCGAAGCTGGGTCTCGGCGAGGAGGTGCTGCACGACCTCAACCCGGGACTCGTGATCGTCCATGGCAGCGCCCTCGGAGCGAGCGGCCCGTGGAGCAGCTGGATGGGATACGGGCCGCTCGTCCGATGCGTGTCGGGCCTGACGAGCCTGTGGCGCTACCCCGGCGATGAGGACAGCTTCAGCGACTCGACTGTCATCCATCCGGATCATTACGCCGCCCGCCTGTCGGCGGTCGCTTGCTTGGCCTCCCTGATTGCCCGGCGGCGGTCGGGCCGCGGGGCTGTGATTGGCGTCTCGCAGGCGGAGGCGATCCTCGTCCAGCTCGCGACTCTGCTGGCCGCCGAGTCGGTGGCGGGCGGGTCGGTGGCGGACGGTCGGGTGCGGGGGTCCGCCGAGGCCGGCCACACCGCCGCGCCCTGGGGTGTGTTCCCGTGCGCCGGCGACGACGAGTGGTGTGTGGTGACGGTGCGCGACGACGACGACTGGCGGCGCCTGCGCGGCGCGCTCGGCGATCCGGCATGGGCGGCGGACGACAAGCTCGCCGCCACGAGCGGGCGCCTGGCACACCGACACGAGATCGACGCTCACCTGTCCGCGTGGACGCGCGCGCGGTCTCCGCGCAAGGTCGCGGCGGTGCTCCAGAGCGCCGGCGTGCCGGCCGGCTTCATGCAGCGACCCGAGGAGTACGAGAACGATCCCCAGTTGCAGGCGCGGGACTTCCTGCGAACGTTCGAGCAGCCGGGGCTGGCGCCACGGCGCATCGAGCATGCGCCGTTCCGCTCCGAGCGGATCCCGGCGCCGGCGAACCGGCCGGCCCCGGAGCCGGGAGAGCACACGCGGGAGATCTGCACAGGGTTGCTCGGCATCGACCGCGACACGGTCGATCGGCTGCTCGCCGCCGGCGCGCTCGAGGAGCCGCAGCCCGCCGTGGCGTCTGTGTCAAGTTAGTCGCAATTCATCCGGGCGGAGCGATGTGGCGTCATGCTCGTCATTCTGGCGCGATCCTGACGAGCGTCTTGCCGATCGTCTCTCCCGCGAGCACTCTCATCAAGGCCAATGGCGCGTGCTCAAGGCCATCAACGATCGACTCGCGGTAGCTGAGCTTCCCCTTCGCGAGCCACCCCGCGATCTCCGTCTGCATCTCGCTCATCAGGTGGACGTAGCTGCTGCCGCGAAAGCCCCGTAGCGTTAGCTCGTTGGCCGTGGCCTGAAACAGGTTGCGAGGCGCGGAGGGGGCCTCGGCGCGGTCGTATTGCGCGACCGCGCCGCACAGCGCGACGCGCCCATGCCGGCGCAGCGCCCCCAGCGCCGCCTCGAGGTGCCCGCCGCCGACGTTGTCGAAGTACACGTCGATCCCCTCCGGCGCGGCCTGCGCGAGCAGCTCAGCCAGCGGACCCGCCCTGTGGTTGAACGCCGCGTCCAGACCGAGCTCGTCTCGCAGGTAGCTGACCTTCTCGTCGGAGCCCGCGCTCCCGATCACCGTGTGTCCGCGGAGCTTCGCGAACTGCGCGGCGAGGCTGCCCACCGCTCCCGCCGCAGCGGACACCCAGACGATGTCGCCCGCGCGTAGGGACGCGACTTCAAGCAACCCCGCGTACGCGGTCAGGCCCATGCCGCCGAGGGGGCCCAGGTAGCGGCGCGGCGGCGCGAGCCGGGTGTCGAGCCGTGTCAGCGTCGCGAGCCCTCTCAGGGCACGCTCATCCGCCTTCACCACTGCATAGTCGCGCCACCCGAGCGGGTGCCACACAGTGTCACCCGCTTCGAAGCCGGGGGCTCTGGACTCGATCACCTGACCCACGGTCACGATCCCGTCCAGTGCCCGGCCGAGCTCGAACGCCGGGAAGTATCCGGCCGGCTCGCGCTCACGGAGCCGTAACCTGAGGCCGGGATCGACCGAGGTCCAGGTGTTGCGGACGAGTACCTCACCCGCGCTCGGCTCTCGCTCACGCACCTCGGCGACGCGGAAGTGGCTCGGTGTTATCTCGGCGTGCGGGTAGCGGTCGAGCTGAACCTGGCGGCTGGTGAGGGGCATCGCAGATCGGGTTGCACGAAGGTGCCTGAAGTGAAATGATATCAGTTCAGCTAGAACTATGGACGAGCTGCTAAAGGACAGATCTCGTGAACTTCGAAGGAACGGTCGCCGCCGTCACTGGCGGCGGCGCAGGCATTGGTGAGGCGATCTGCCATCGTCTGTCGGCGGACGGCGCACTCGTCGCCGTTCTCGACATCTCCCTCGCGACCGCACAGCGGACGGTCGATGCGATCGGGGCCGGGATCGCGATCGAGGTCGACGTCTCTGACAGCGCGAGGGTCGATGCCGCGATCGCCCGGATCGAGCGCGAGCTCGGTCCGCTCGCGATCTTTGTCAACAATGCCGGAGCGGTCGGCCTGGAGCACGTCAAACGAGTGACTCCGCTGCTCGAGCGCCAGCGCGAGGAGATCGCCGCGACGGGGCACGCAGAGACACCACTGGAGGCGCTCATTGCACTGAGCAACGAGGAGTGGCGGTCGCTGCTCTCGGTCCACCTCGACGGAACGTTCTACTGCACGCGAGCGGCAGCTCGGGCGATGGCGGCGCGCCGCTCGGGCGCGATCGTCAACATGGCCTCGATCTGCGGAATCGAGGGATGCACGGGACACCCCCACTACTCGGCCGCCAAGGCCGGGATCCTCGGGTTCACCAAGTCGGTCGCGAAGGAGCTGATCGTGCAGGGGATCAGGGTCAACGCCGTCGCGCCCGGCTTCGTCGACACGCGCCGGCTGAAGGGCTCGCTCGGTTCCGGGCGACGGGCCGAGCTCGCGCGCACGCCCGCCGGGCGCCTAGGCACCCCGGATGAGATCGCGGCCGCGGTCGCGTTCCTCGCCTCAGACGAGGCCGCGTACTTCGTCGGCGCGACCCTGAGCCCGAACGGCGGTCTGTTGACCGCGGCCTGATCCGCGCCTGTTTGGCCAGCGCCTTGCTCTGCCCGAGCTCCTGCTGTGGCAGGCTTGCTGCGCCACGCCGCATCTGTGCTGGCGGCGTGCAAGCGAGGAGTCGTCGCCGCTGACCAGCTCGCATGTATTGAAGTGAGATCAGTTTAGCTGTAGACTCCGCCGGAGATGCGACTCGCACTCACAGAAGAGGAGCGCCTGCTCCAGGAAGAGATCAGGGGCTTCCTCGTCGGGCACGTCCCGGATCGCCTGCCCCATTCGCTCGACGAGCGGATCGCCCTGCTCCGGGAGTGGCAGGCCCGCTGCTACGAGGCCGGCTACGTCGGGCGGGCGTGGCCGCGCGAGTTCGGCGGCGGTGGAAGGGCTGCGGTCGAGCAGATCATCGTCGACCAGGAGCTGGCGGCTGCCGGCGCGCCCGAGTTCGTCAACGTCGTCGGCCTCGACGTGCTCGGGCCGTCCCTGCTGCGCTTCGGTAACGACGAGCAGCGGAGTCGGTACATCCCCTCGATCCTGTCCGCGCAGGAGATCTGGTGCCAGGGCTTCTCCGAGCCCGACGCCGGATCGGACCTCGCGTCGCTGCGAACCCGGGCGGTCGAGCAGGACGAGCACTTCGTCGTCAGCGGTCAGAAGACGTGGGTCTCGTGGGGGCAGTTCGCCCGCTGGTGCGGGGTGCTCGCTCGTACCGAGGACGCGGTGGCGGACCGGCCGCGCCACAAGGGCATCTCGATGTTGATCGTGGACATGGACTCACCGGGTGTGGAGGTCCGGCCGATGACGCAGATCACGGGTCATGCCGAGTTCTGCGAGCTGTTCCTCGACGAGGTCGTCGTTCCCAAGGGGAACCTGCTGAGCGACCGCGGTGACGGCTGGAAGATCGCGATGTACACGCTCGGTCACGAGCGCGGTACGGCGGCGCTTCCGCGTCAGGTGAAGCTGCGCACCTGGCTTGACCGGCTTGTTCGCACGGTCGGGGAGCGCGAGCTCGACGGCGAGTCGCTGCTGGACGATCCGCACGCGCAGGTGGCGCTGGCCAGGGCTCTGATCGGGATCGAGGTCCTTCGCCATCACGCGTACCGCACCGTCGGTGAGTTCCTGAGCGGCGGCGCCGTCGGCCCCGACAGCTCGAGCGTGAAGCTGTTGATGGCCGAGGCCGAGCAGCGGCTCGCCGCCACCGCGCTCGAGTTGCTCGGCCCGAGCCTGGCGCAGTCGGACCCGGCCAGCGCGGACGAGGATCGGTTCTGGCAGGAGACGTATCTCTACTCGCGCGCGGCCTCGGTCTACGGCGGCACGCGCCAGATCCAGCGCAACATCATCGCCGACCGCGTGCTCGCGCTCGCGCAGGAGTAGCCATGGACCTCGAGCTCACCGACGAGCAGCGCTGGCTGAGTGAGTCGGTTGACACGCTGCTGGGTCGCGAGTGGCTGCCGGTGGAGGCGGTGGCCGAGGCGAGCATCGACCGTCGCCGTCGCGTCTGGGAGGAGCTCGTGTCGTTCGGCGCGCTGTCGATCGGCGGCGAAGACGGGATCGGCGCGGTCGAGGCGTGTTTGATCGCGCGCTCGCTCGGCCGGCATCTCGGTGCGGCTCCGTTCATCGGGAGCGCCGCGGTCAGGCTCGCGCTCGCGGATCGAGCTCTCGCTGCACCCAGACGTCGCAATCGCGGTGGCGCTGCTCGAGCCTGGATCGAGCTGGTCGATCGACGAGCCGGCGACGACGCTTCGCCGTGAGGGCGGAGACTTCGTGCTCGCGGGCGAGAAGGTTGCCGTCGAGCAGCTGGACCTCGCCGACCAGCTCGCGATCGTCGCGATGCTCGATGCCGAGCCCGCCTTGGCTTTGGTTCCGAGCGACGCCGCACACGTGGTGCCCACGGCGCGGCCATCCTTCGACCCGACGCTGCCGTTCGCGGCGGTGCGATTCGAGGACGCGGTCGTCGACCAAGCGGCGCGTTCTCAGCGGCGCCGCCGCGCAGCCGGCGCTCGAACGGCTGAGTGCCGCCGGTTCGCTGCTCGCCGCGGCCGAGGCGATCGGCGCCGCCGACCGGATCCTGGACGAGGCCCGCGGCTACGCCGGCGAGCGGCGGCAGTTCGGCCGCAGCATCGGAAGCTTCCAATCGCTGCGCCACATCCTCGCCGACTGCTACGTCCGCTCAGCCAGCGGATGGTCGGCCGTGCTGTACGCGGCCGCGGCCTTCGACGAAGGCGCCGATGAAGCCGCCCAGACCGCTTCGATCGCCAAGGCGTACGTCTCACGGGGCGCCCGCGAGGTCGCGCACGGCGCGATGCAGGTGTTCGGCGGGATCGCGTTCACGGCCGAGCACCCCGCCCATCGGTTCCTGCGGCGGATCGTCGTCCGCGAGCAGCAGTTCGGAGACGCGGCGTATCACGAGCGGGCGCTTGGTCGGGCGCTCGCCCGGGAGGCCAGTCGCGGTCTGAGCGCATTGGCGGAGGCGCCGGCCGCATGACCACCTCATTCACCGACCCGACCGCGCAGCGCCTCGAGCCGATCGTGACCGGCGCCGAGCCGGACGTCGTCGGGCCGCACCTCGCGGAGGTCCTCCACGACGAGCGCTGGCGCGCGTGTCAGGTCGCGCTGATCTCCGGCGGGAAGTCCAATCTCACCTACCGCGTCGCGTCGGATGCCGGCGAGGTGGTGCTTCGCCGGCCGCCGCTGGGTCACGTGCTTCCGACCGCCCACGACATGGTGCGGGAGTATCGCGTCCAGTCGGCGCTCGAGCCGACCGCGGTTCCGGTGCCCCGGATCCTGTACCTCGGCGAAGCCGACGGCGTGCTCGGAGCGAGCTTCTACGTGATGGAGCGGGTCCTCGGCCACATCTGCCGCAACCAGCTTCCGCCCGGCTACGGCGGCACCGCGGAGCAGCGCGAGGCGATCGGTCGCGCGCTGATCGAGACGCTCGCGAGGCTCCACGCAGTCGTTCCGCAGGAAGTCGGGCTCGCCGACTTCGGGCGCCCGGCCGGCTTCATGGAACGTCAGCTGCGCCGCTGGTCGGAGCAATGGCAGCGCTCGAAGAGCGCTGAGCTGCCGGCGCTCGACACCCTGCGAGACGAGCTCGTCCGGACGCTGCCGCCGCAGCGCGCTTCGACGATCGTGCACGGGGACTACCGCCTCGACAACACGATTCTGCATCCGACCAAGCCGGGGGAGATCGTGGCGGTGCTCGATTGGGAGATGAGCACGCTCGGTGATCCGTTCGCGGATCTTGGGGCGCTGCTCGCGTACTGGAGCGAAGCAGACGACGACGAGATTCTGAGCGCAGCGCGGATCGTGGCGCCGGTGACTGCGGCGAGCGGCTTTCCGACCCGCGAGCAGATCGTCGAGTCCTACGCGCGGATCACCGGCTTCGACGTATCGGACCTCCGCCTGGTACCGGGCGTTCGCCTATTTCAAGCTCGCCGTCGTGTGCCAGGGGATCGCCGCGCGCGCGGCCGGCGGCGCGATGCTCGGCTCGGGGTTCGACGAGGCCCAGGGCCTTGTCGAACCGCTCGTCCACGCCGGCCGCCACGTGCTGACGGCGGCCTAGTCACAGCAAAGAGAGGGAGAGATGAAGGCATCGGTCGAGGCGGATTTCGTCGTCGTCGGAGGCGGGAGTGCCGGGTGCGTCGTCGCGGCGCGGCTCACCGAGGACCGCGCGTCGCAGGTGGTGCTGCTCGAGGCCGGACCGGACTGGCGCTCGGCCCAGGCCCCGGTCCAGGTGCGCAGCTTGAACGGGTGGCGCGCGCTCGACGAGACGATCCCGGAGTACCAGTGGAGCGGCCTCGAGTCTCGCCGGACTCGATCTCAGGCCCCACGTCCGCACGTGCGCGGCAGGGGACTCGGCGGCTCCTCGGTGGTCAACGGGATGATCGCGATCCACGCGATGCCGGACGACTACGACCGCTGGGCGTCGTTTGGCTGCCCGGGGTGGTCATTCGACGAAGTCCTTCCCTTCCGCCGGCGGATGGAGAGCGACCTCAACTTCCCAGACGCTCCCTATCACGGCGCCGATGGTCCGATCCCGGTGCTGCGGCTCGGCCGCGGGGACTGGGGACCGGCCGACCGCGCGCTCGCCGATGCCGCCCACGCGCTCGGGTACCCGTGGTGCGAGGACCACAACGGGCCGACCGGCACCGGCCTCTCGCCGTACGGCATCAGTGCCCGCGACGGCGCTCGAGTCACCACCAACGACGGTTACCTCGAGCCGGCACGGGAGCGCCAGAAGCTCCGCGTGATCGGCGATGCGACAGTCGACAAGGTTCTTATCGAGGACGGGCGAGCCGTGGGAGTGCGTGCTCGCATCGCCTCCGAGTGGGTCGAGGTCCGCGCAACGCACGTCGTGCTGTGCGCGGGGGCGATTCACTCTCCGGCGATCCTGTTGCGCTCAGGCGTGGGGCCGGACGGATCGGTCGTTCGACTCCCGGTCGGCCTCGGCATGCAGGAGCATCCGCTCGCGCTGTTCTGGCTGTTTCACCGGGCCGAGGCCGTTCCGGAGCTGGACGCTCGCCAGACGAACTGCTGCCTGCGCTACTCGTCTGGACTGGCGGACGCCGGCGAGAACGACATGATGATCGTCTCGGTGAACCAGACGCTCGCGCTTCCGGAGGGCGGAGGCTCGGCGCTGGCTGCTGACGGCGCCGCGGCCGGTACGTGGGGCGGAGTCGGCGGCGGGGACGCGCCGGGCGGTCCCGGGCTCCTGTGCGTGTGGGTCAACCAGCAACGGGGTCACGGCTGGCTACGGCTCGCCTCGCCCGATCCGGATGTCCACCCGCTCGTGCAACAGGACCTGCTGCACGACCAGAGCGACCTGCTGCGGATGCGCGACGGCGTCAGGCGCGCGCTCGAGTTCATCCGGACCGGCGCCTTCGGCGCGAGCTTCGAGCACATCGCCATCGACGTGACGGGGCGAAGCACTGACGCGTTGTCGGATGACTCAGCGATCGATGCCTGGCTGATGGAGACCGTGGGCGACACGGGGCACGTGTGCGGGACCTGCCGGATGGGTGCTGCCGATGACCCGCGTGCGGTGGTTGACCCGCACGGCCGTGTCCTCGGCGTCGAGGGCCTGTACGTCGCGGATGCGTCCGTGTTCCCCGAGGTGCCGCGCGCGAACACCAACCTGCCGACGATCACGGCTGCCGAGCGGTTGTCCGATCTGATCCGCGGGGCGGCGCGCGTCAGGCCCGCCAGCGTTGGCGCTCAACGGGTCGCCATCCCTCCGTCGACGGTCAGCACCTGACCGGTGACGAAGCTGCTAGCCGGACCGAGCAGGTAGAGGATCGACTGATCGAGCTCGCCGGCGTGGCCGCCGCGGCCGAGCGGGATCTGCGCCGTCAGCCAATCCGGAAAGCTGTCGGCGTCGTCTCCAAGCTCGGCCGTCATCTCGGAGGCGAAGAACCCCGGAGCAACCGCGTTGACGCGGATCCCGTAGCGCCCCCATTGCGAGGCGAGCTCTCTGGTGAGGCCGATCAGGCCGGCTTTCGAGGCGACGTAGGCGGCGTCGGCGATCTGCGCGATCGAGCGTAGCCCCATCACCGAGGCGATGTTCACGATCGAGCGCCCGCCCCCGTGTCGCATGTGCGGCGCCGCGAGGCACGACAGCGCGTACGGTGCCACGAGGTTGACCTCGAGCACGCGAGTGAAGGTGTCCACGCTGGTTCGCAGCGCCGGACCCGCCGCGCCGAGGCCGGCGTTGTTGACGAGGCCGTCGATCCGTCCGTGCCTGCTCACGACGGTCTCGATCAGCCGCTGCCGGTCGGCATCGTCGGTCACGTCGCAGGCGACGGTTTCGACGGCGCCGCCCAGCTCGGCTTCGAGCGCCCGCAAGCGCCCCTCCCGCCGAGCGACCAGCACCGGCCGGGCGCCGTGGGCGACCAGCGAGCGTGCCAGCTGCTCGCCGAGCCCGGAGCTTGCGCCGGTCACCAGGACGACGAGTCCCTCGAGACCGTCCATTGCGTCCATGTTCGAGGGGCTAAAACGCGGCGATGCTCGAGACGACGGGCAACGGCGGGCGGAGCTCGAGCTCGCGCCGCTCGAGATCAGCCGCTCGCACCGGGCATCCGAGAGCATGTTGCTGCCACGGCACGTAGAGCGGGCGGGAATGCGTCTGGCAAACCACGCATCTGATCCTGGCCTCACCTGTCCGGGCTGGCCTGTCTATCTGCATCTCTAGTACCTCCATCTCAGACCGGCACGGGCTGCCGGTAGCGTTGACTCTCGCGACGAGCGATCGCCATGTGGTGGACCTCGTCGGGACCGTCGGCGATCTGCAGGATTCGCGCCACCGCGTACAGCTCGGCGAGCAGGAAATCCTGTGAGACGCCCGCGCCGCCATGGGCCTGGATCGCGCGATCGATCACCCACGTGGCAACCTCGGGAGCGGCGACCTTGATCGCCGAGACCTCGATCCGGGCGCCGCGGTTGCCCACGGTGTCCATCAGCCACGCGGTCTTCAGCACGAGCAGTCGGACCTGCTCGATCCGCACTCTCGCCTCCGAGATCCACCGCTGGACCACCCCATGCTCGATGATCGGGCGTCCGAAGGCGGAGCGAGTGGCGACTCGGCGGCACATCAACTCGAGCGCGCGCTCCGCCATTCCGACCGCACGCATCGCGTGGTGGATCCGGCCGGGGCCCAGCCGCTCCTGGGCGAGCCTGAAGCCATCGCCCTCGTCGCCGAGCAGGTGGGCGGCGGGCACGCGGACGTTGTCGTAGATGACTTCGGCATGGCCGCCATGGGGTCCGTCGTCGTAGCCGAACAGGCTCGTTGACCGCAGCACCGTGACGCCCGGCGTCTTCTTGGGCACGAGGATCATGCTCTGCCGGCGGTGCCGCTCCGCGTCGGGGTCGGTGACCCCCATCACGATCAGCAGCTCGCAACGCGGCGACATCGCACCCGATGTCCACCACTTGCGGCCGTTGATCACGTAATGGTTCCCGTCGCGCTCTATGCGGGTCGCGATGTTCGTCGCGTCCGACGAGGCGACGTCGGGCTCGGTCATCGAGAACGCCGAGCGGATTTCGCCTTCGAGAAGCGGCTCGAGCCACTCCTGGCGTTGCGCCTCGGTGCCGAACAACGAAAGCAGCTCCATGTTGCCGGTATCGGGCGCGGAGCAGTTGAGCGCCTCCGGGGCGATCCACGGGCTGCGTCCGGTGATCTCCGCCAGCGGCGCGTACTGGGCATTCGTGAGACCCGCGCCGTGCTCGTGCGTGGCCGGCAGGAACAGGTTCCACAGCCCGCGCGAGCGGGCCGCCGCCTTCAGCTCCTCGATGATCGGCGGCGTGTCCCAACGGTTATGGGCCGTCTCGACCTGGTCGCGAAACCGCGGCTCGGCCGGATAGACGAACTCGTCCATGAACGCCAGCAGGCGCTCTCGCATCTCGACCGTCGCCTGATCAAAAGAGAAGTCCATGATCGCGTGCGGGACCCGTTCAGCTGTGCGTCCAGACCGGGTCTCGCTTCTGGAGGAATGCCTGCACGCCTTCGCGTGCGTCGTTGGACTGGTGAGCGACGTTGCAGGTCATGCTCTCGAGCGCGATCAGCGTCTCGGTGTCCCCGTCGAGTCCGCGGTTGGCGGCCAGCTTCGTGATCCGCATCGTGAAGGCGCTCTTGTCTTTCATCGGCGCGATGAACTCCGCGACCGCCTGATCGAGCTCGTCGGCCGGGGCGGAGACGTTCGCCAGCCCCCACTGCTCGCACTGCTTGCCGGAGAGCAGCTTGCCGGTGAGCAGCAGCTCTTTGGTCTTACGGAGCCCGATGTAGCGGGGCAGCCGGTAGATCGGCCCGGCGCCGCCGAACAGCGCCCGCCGGATGTGGAAGTCGCCGATCTTCGCGTCGTCGGCGACCACCGCGAAGTCGCAGGAGATCATCAGCTCAAACCCACCGGCGACCGCGTAACCCTCGACGACGGCGACCGTCGGCTTCTGCAGGTTGAAGGCTTTGTCGAAGGTCCGAGCCGAGACCTGGGCGATCTCGACCGAGTTGTTCGTCGTGCCAAGAAAATCCGCGTCCAGCATGTTCAGGTCCGCACCGGCGCAGAACGTGTGGCCGCGCCCGCGGACGAGGACGACCCGCACGTCGGGATCGCGCTCGGCGCGCTCGAGCGCGGCGCCGAACTGGGTCAAAAGACCCCAGTTCACGCAGTTCTTCACCTCGGGGCGGTTGAACCAGATCGTCGCGACCTGGTCGACCACCTCGTACTGCACAAACTCCGGCTCCACCCCCACCGGATCCGCCTGAAGCTGGACGCTCATTTCCTCATCCCTTCCTGTCGAGATATACCGAACTGAATTCAAATCATAGCAGTCTGGAGCAAGGATGCAAGTCGTCCCGCCGGGATCGTTGGTTGGGCGTAATCGCCGCGATTGTTCGGAGTTATCGCCGCTGCACTCGGCACGGGTTGTTGTGCCGGGCGCTGGACAGCCATGCAATACTGAACTGGATTCGGTTTATGACGTTGACGATGGCTCCTATCGAGGCAATCCCGGTCCCGCTGCCGTTCGTGGGCTCGGTCAACGCGTGGCTCCTGCGCGGGGATCCGGTGACGGTCGTGGACACCGGGCCGCGCAGCGAACAGGCGTTGGATGCCCTCGAGCGCGGACTCGGACTGCGTGGCCTGCGGCTCGAGGACATCGAGCTCGTCATCGGCACGCACCACCACCACGACCATGTCGGCCTGGCCGCGACGATCAAGCGACGCTCGGGCGCGCGGATCGCCGTCCTCGTGGAGACCGCGGACTACGCCGAGCACTACTTGGAGAACGTGGAGCGGGATCGCAGCTTCGCGCGCGAGTTGATGGCCGGGCACGGCGTGCCGGAGGAGCTGTTCGGCGTCAGCGAAGCGCTCTGGGACTACATCGGTGCGACCGCTGAAAGCTTCGACGCCGACATTCGCCTGACGCACGGCGACCACATCCGTGCCGGCCGTTTCGACCTCCGCGTGGTGGCTCGACCGGGCCACAGCGCCACCGACACGCTGTTCGTCGATCCGGCTGCGCGGGTGGCATTCGTAGGCGACCACCTGCTGGCCAAGATCTCGCCCAACACCGAGATCTACGGAACCGCCGACGGTGGGAGGTCACGCTCGCGCGTCGATTACCTGAACGGTCTCAGGCGCACCGCTCGGATGCCCCTCGAGCGGCTCCTTCCGGGACATGGCCCGGCCGTTTACTCGGCCGGCGACCTCGTTCGTCGCGCGTTTGCGCAGCACCGGCGGCGGTGCAAGCGAATCATCGGCATCCTCGAGCCTGGGCCGGCGACCGCGTTCGCGATCGCGCAGCGGCTATGGCGCGAGGCGATCGTCCGCGAACAGCCGCTGCTCGTCGTGTGGGAGGTGCTCGGGCACCTCGATCTGATGCTCACGGCGGGAATTGCCGTCGAACGGCTCGACGAGGACGGGCGCTGGCGATACGCGCTGGCGCGTCTCGCGACCGACGGCCGCGGGGAGCGGCGCCTTGTCCACGCCGGCTGACATCGCCCAGTTCCCGCTCACGGATCCGCGTGAGATGTTCGACCTGTCCGGACGAGTGACCCTGGTGACCGGAGGGACCCGGGGACTCGGCCTGGCCATCGCTTCGGGCTACGCCGGCGCGGGCGCGGACGTGATCGTGGTCAGTCGCAAGCTCGAGGCCTGCGAGGCGGTCGCGGCGGCGTTGCGAGCACGAGGAGCCCGCGCCAAGGGCTTCGCGTGCCACGTCGGTCACTGGCACGAGCTCGAACGCTCTTCTCGATGCCGTTTACCGCGAGTTCGGTCGCATCGACGTGCTCGTCAACAACGCCGGAATGTCGCCGCTGTACGAGCGGCTCAGCGCGGTGACCGAAGAGCACTGGGACAAGGTGATCGGCGTCAACCTCAAAGGTCCGTTCCGCCTGTGCGCGCTCGTCGGCGAGCGGATGGCGGGCAGCCAGGGGGGCTCGATCATCAACATCAGCAGCACCGGAGCGGCTCGCCCGACGGGCGATATCGTCCCCTACGCGGCGGCCAAAGCCGGCGTCAACGCGATGACGGTCGGGCTCGCCGAGGCGTTCGGACCGAAGGTCCGAGTCAACGCGATCATGCCGGGGCCGTTCCTGACGAGCATCGCCAGGAACTGGGACATGGACGCGCTCGGCGAGCGCACGGCGACCTTCCCGCTGCGGCGCGCCGGTGAGGCTCGTGAGATCGTCGGCGCCGCGCTCTACCTCGCCAGCGAGGCATCGTCGTTCACGACAGGGGCGATCTTGACGGTGGACGGCGGCGCGCAGTGGAGCATGCCGGGAAGCGGAGCGCGCTCGACCGGCGCGGAGAGGCCAATCGCGCGGCGCGGAGGAGCAATCGTGAGCAAGCCCACGACCCGATCTCGCGGCCCGCTGTGGCTGCGCGCCGTGCACCGGCTCGAGCGAACGATCGGCGAGCCGCTCGAGGCAGCGCTGCACAGCGACACGTACTTCGATCTGGTCACCGAGATGCTCCGCCTCAGGTCGAGCACCAGCCACACCCTGGAAGGTGTGTCGAGGCGGATGCTGCATCTGCTGAACCTGCCGGCGGGCAGCGACATCCGCCGCGTTCGCGAGCAACTCGCCCGCGTCGAGCGCCGCCTCGCCGAGCTGAGCAAGGAACTCGATCAGGCGGACGCCTCCGCGGACGGCGCCGAGTTGCGCCTGGGGTAGCGCGGCGATGGCGCCCAGCCTCAGCCCGTCCGAGCTCGTGACGCGGGTCAACCGCGATCTCGAACGCTCGATGCTCCGGGCTCGGAACGGCGTGCGCTACGTCCGGGGAAGCTCCAAGCCGAACGTCGGGGCGACGCCGAAGGAGACGGTCTGGCAGCGAGACAAGGCTCAGCTGTGGCGCTACCGGGGCGGGACGGTCCGCTACCGCCCGCCGGTGTTGATCGTTCACAGCCTCGTCAGTCGCAGCTACATCCTCGACCTGCGCCCGGGCAACAGCGCGGTCGAGTACCTGGTGAAAGAGGGCTTCGATGTCTTCATGCTCGACTGGGGGGTCCCGGACGAGCTGGACGCGAACAACGACTTCTCCACATACGTCGACGAGTACCTGCCCCGTGCGGTCGCAGCCGTGCGCCGCGAAACAGGCTGCGCCGAGGTGACGATGGCCGGCTACTGCCTCGGCGGCGTGATCGCGATGCTGTACGCGAGCGGTCGCGGCAGCGCGCCCGTCCGCAACCTGATCCTGATGGCGACCCCCGCCGACTTTCAGGAGATGGGACCGATGGTGGCGGCGCTGAGAGAGGGGCGGCTGAACCCCGACGAACTGATCGACGAGACCGGGAACGTCCCGGCTGACGTCCTTTACAGCGGCTTCTTCATGATCGCGCCGACGACACCGATCGCCCAATACGCGACGCTGCTCGAAAACCTCTGGAACGATGAGTTCGTCGCGGGCTATCAGGCGATGGCCCGTTGGTCGCGCGATCACGTGCCGTTTCCCGGCGCGGCCTTTCGTGAGGTGGTCGAGAAGCTCGTCCGCGCAAACGTGCTGACGAAGGGGGCCATGCGCGTGGGCGGTCGCACGATCGACTTCTCCAAGACCAATGCGAACGTCCTGGTCGCGATGGCACAGCGTGACAACGTGATCCCGCCTGCGGCCGCCGAACCGTTCACGAAGCTGGTCGGACTCCCGGAGCGTCGGGACGAACTGCGGCTGCGAGGCGGCCACGTCACATTCGGAACCGGGCGGGAGGCGTTCAAGCACACGTTGCCGAGTCTGGCCGCCTGGATCGCGGGCCACAGCGAGCCGACTACAGAAACGAGGAGACGCTGACATGGAGATTCGACCGCTCGAGCGACGCGACCAAGTGGCGCTGAGGGAGTTCCTCCGGCGCATACCGGAGGGCGACCGGACGTTCTTCAAGGAGCCCGTCGATGACGACGCCGTCCTCGCCTCGTGGTTCGCCGGCGACGGCGCCCGATGGCTAGCGCTCGCCGACGGGGAGGTGCTCGGCTACGTCGCGGTCCTGCCGCTCCAGGCCTGGTCGAGCCACGTCGGCGAGATCAGACTGATCGTCGACCCCGCGCATCGCGGCGAGGGAGTCGGGACCGCGCTGGCGCGACACGCGATCCTGGAAGCGTTCCGAAGCGGACTGTCGAAGCTCGTCGTGGAGGTGCTCGCCAACCAGGAGTTCACGATCGAGATGTTCAGCGCGCTCGGATTCGACCCCGAGGCGCTGCTCACAGGACAGGTCCGAGACCGCGGAGGTGAGCTCCTGGATCTGATGATCCTCGCCCACACAGCGGGCGACGCCGCCGCAGCGATCGTGGCCGCGGGACTGGCGGACACGTAGCGTCCCGGGCATCGGCGACTACTTTCGACTAAACTGAAGTCAGTTTATGTACTCTTCCAGCCTCGACCTCTGGGAGACCGACGCCGCCGAGCGGACGGCGCGGGCGTTCGCGGCCGCCACTGTCGACGCCTACGAAGCCGGTATCCGCGCCGTGACCGAGCTCGAGTGGCTGCTGGCACGTAGCGCGATCTACGAGCCGGTGAGCTCGCTAACCCGGGCTTGGGCCGACCTAACCCGAGATGCGGCGGCAGTTCAACTATCGAGGGCAAGATGGCTCCTCGATCTGTGAGCGACTTCGCGGACGATCCCGGAGGGCTCCATTGGGAGAGCCACGGCAGTGGCCGTCCGGTCCTCCTGATCATGGGCTTGGGCTTGAGTGGTGGGGCGTGGTGGCGGACCGTGCCAGTCTTGTCCCGCCACTTCCGTGTGATCACGTTCGACAACCGCGGGGTCGGTCGCTCGAAGTCGCTCACGTACTCGTACACGACCGAGGCGATGGCAGACGACGCGGCGTCGGTGCTCGATTCGGCGGGCATCGCAAGCGCGAGCCTGTACGGGATTTCGCTCGGCGGGATGGTCGCCCAGCAACTCGCCTTGCGGCATCCCCGGCGCGTCGAGTCCTTGGTGCTCGGCGCCACGCATCCGGGCGGACCGCGGGCCGTTTCCCCCGAAGCCGAGGTGCTCGACTTCTTCCGCCGCCGACCGGATCTGCCACCCGAGGAAGCAGCGTGGGCTTCAGTGCCATACAACTACGGGCCCGTCTGCCGTCGCCGGCACGCGGCGCGAATCGCCGAGGATGTGGCCCAGCGGCTCGCGCATCCATTCCCAGCCGACGCCTATCGAGCGCAGCTCTGTGCCGCTGGGCTCCACAACTGCCTTGGCCGCCTGTCTCGCATACAGGTGCCGACGATGATCGTGCACGGTCGGCACGACAGGTTGATCCCGGTGGCCAATGCCGAGCTGATGGCCGATCAGATGCCACACGCGCGGCTCGAGATCCTCGAGCGCTCTGGCCACCTGTACCCGACCGAGCAGCCTGACGTCGACGAGCGGATCTCGGCGTTCATCGCCGCGAGCCTGGCCCTCGATGCGCACGCGGTGACGACCTTCGGGTTGCGGACGTGATCCGCCAGGCGGGGGCCACGCGCGGCGACGCGCTCGCGATCGTGCAGGGGGATCGCGAGCTCAGTTTTGGCGCGCTCGACGAACGCTCGAACCGCCTCGCTCAGGCACTGCGTGCGCTCGGCGTCGGGCCCGGCGACCGGGTGGCCTACCTCGACCGGACCGCTGCCGAGGTAGTCGAGCTGCTGTTTGCCGTGAGCAAACTTGGCGCGGTGATCGTGCCGATGAACTGGCGGCTGGCGGCACCGGAGCTCTCCGCCGTTCTCGCGGACAGCCGCGCGCGCGGTGCTGATCGCGGGCGACGGGTTCGCGGCAGCTCGCGGCGGATCTGATCGATCGGCGACGCCGCGTCACCGAGCTGATCGTCGTTGGCGCAACCCGGCAGCCGGCGGCTACGAGAGCTGGCTGGCCGCGCACGAGGCGCTCGATCCGGGGCATCGAGGCGAGAGCCGTGACGTCGTCGTGCAGATGTACACCTCGGGAACGACGGGCGTGCCGAAGGGCGTGCTCACGACTCATCGCAACCTCGCGGCCGCCGCGGAGACCTCGCCGCGCTGGGAGTTCGACGCCGACTCCGTCAGCCTGACGCCGCTGCCGATGTTCCACATCGGTGGCATCGGCTGGGCGTTCGTCGGCCTGTGGAATGGGGCAACGACGATTCTGGTCCGGGATTTCGACGCGGTCGCGGTGCTGGACCTGCTCCAGCGCCGTTCGGTGACGAACGCGGTGTTCGTGCCGACGATGCTCCAGATGCTGTGCGACGTTCCGGACGCGGCACGCCGCGACTTCTCCGCGCTGAGGTCGATCGCCTACGGCGCCTCGCCGATCACGACGACGGTCTTGAGGGCGGCGCTGCGGACGTTCCGCTGCTCGCTGTTCGGAATCTACGGCCTGACCGAGACAACGGGCGCGATCACGCAGCTCGACCCGAGCGACCACGACCCGGACGGGCCGCGCGAGCACCTCCTGAGGTCCGCCGGCAAGCCCTACCCCTGGGTCGAGCTGCGAATCGCAGACCCTGCCACTCGCGCGCCGCTGCCTCCGCGGCAAGTGGGCGAAGTCTGGCTGCGAGCGCCCAACGTCGCCAGCGGATACTTCAACCGGCCAGACGAAACCGCGGCCGCACATCACAGCCGACGGCTGGCTGCGAACCGGCGACGGCGGCTTCGTCGACGAGGACGGCTACCTGTTCCTCACCGACAGGATCAAGGACATGATCGTGTCCGGCGGCGAGAACGTCTACCCGATCGAGGTCGAGGAGGCGCTCTCGCGGCACCCGGACGTGCTCGAGGTGGCCGTGATCGGCGTTCCGGACGAGCGCTGGGGCGAAGCGGTCACGGCGCTGATCGTCCGCCGAGACAGGCGCCACCGTCGGAGCCGATGAGCTGGTCGCATTCGCGCGGGAGCGACTCGCCGGCTACAAGCTCCCGCGCTCGATCGAGTTCGTGGACGAGCTGCCCCGGACGCCCACCGGCAAGGTGCTCAAGCGCCAGCTGCGAGAGCGGTACGCGAGCAGCCGCGTCGTTGCGAGTTGAACTGACTTCATGTGTGTACTATGCTGCTTGCACGTTAGCTGACTATCCGCTAACGCTGCTAATTCACGCCCACCCTGGAGGTATCCGGACATGCCGGCGCAGACGAAGTCAAACCCAATCACTGACAGCATCGAGAGCGCGACCGAGAAGGTCACCGAGCTCAGCGAGAAGGCCGTCGAGAACGGCAAGAAGACGAGCTCGGTGCTGCTCGACTCCTACGAGAAGACGGTGGTCGCGCTCGCCGATTCGTACGTCAAGGCGGCGCGGTCGACGAACGTCGAATGGATCTCGACCGTCGCCGACGCGCAGGCGGACTTCGCCCGCGAGGCCGCGAAGTCGTACACCAGCGCCGCCCGCACGCTCGTCGACTAGCGCCGGCCGCGGTGGGACCCGGTTCGAGAGGCCGTGACGCCTTCGTGGCGTCACGGCCTTTCTGTTGCGGCTGCTGCGTGTGAATACGACTTGAACTGACTTCAGCTCATTTGCTATGATCTGCCGCGCTGCTCGGACACGCGCCCTGCCTTCGGGGCGAGGACAGCCGAGCACGCCGAGGCGCACTTGCCGCCCCGGTGTTCCTGCTTGACAATTGACACGAGGAGAGATGGATGTCGACCTTGGCCTTCCAGCCCGACGCCGAGCGTTACTACTCAGAGGGCTATTGGCGCGCCGGCGATCTGTGGGGTGAGTTCGTCCGGAGCGCGAGCGCCCAGCCGGCGAAACACGCCGTCCACGTCGACGAGCAGCAGCATCAGCTACGACGAGCTTCGACGTGCGGCGATCGCTCTCTCGGCGCGGCTGGCCGCGGATGGAGTGCGTAAGAGGCGACGTCGTCCTCCTGCTCGGCCGCAACTCGATCGAGGCCGCGGTCGCCATGCTTGGCTGCTTCCACCTCGGCGCCGTCGCGGCGCCGCTGCCGCCGATGTTCGGCGCCGCGCAGCTCTCGGCGCTCGCCGCGCAGGCCGGCGCCAAGGCGCTGATCGCGTTTGGCGGCGAGGCGGAGATCGAGAAGTGCGAAGGACTGCGCGGACGAGATCGGGCTCGTCATCCCGCTGCGCCCGGCCGATGTGGCGGCGCTCGTCTCCGCGCAGGCACCGCAGGATCGGGAGCCGGTCGGCGCCGACGACCTCGCGTTGCTCCTTCACTCCTCCGGGACGACCTCGGTGCCGAAGGGGATCATGCACTCCTGCAACACGCTTCGGTACGCCACCGAGCAGATCCTCGAGCGCTGGGAGCTCACCGCCGCCGACACGAACCTCGTGGTGTGCGAGTTCGGCTTTGTCGGCAGCCTCGTGTTCGGCTACCTGGTGACGTTGCTGTCCGGCGCCACCGGCGTCCTGCTGCCGCGATGGGACGCCGAGGAGGCGCTGCGGCTGACCGAGCGGCATCGCTGCACCTACGTCCTGTACATGCCGACGCACGGCGCCGACATCATCCGCGCCGGGCGGGAGTCCGATCGTGACTGGTCGAGCCTGCGCGTTCTCGTCGCGCCCGGTCTGTCCGAGGAGCGCCGGATCGCGATGCACGAGGTGTACGGGCTCCGCCCGATCGCCGACTACGGCCTCTCAGAGGTACCGGGCCACGTCACCCACGCCCTTGCGGAGCCATGGGACAAGATGGTCAAGACCGAGGGCATCCCCTTCCGCGGAACCGAGGTTCACATCCTCGACCGGCTCGGGAACCCCGTGCGCCCCGGCGAGGTCGGGGCGGTCGTCGTCAACGGTCCGAGCCGATTCCTCGGCTTTCTCGCCAACGAGTCGCTGACGCGAGAATCGCTGACCGAGTGGGGTGGGTACAAGACCGGGGACGTCGGGCTATGTCGACGAGGACGGCCACCTGATCTACGGCGGGCCGCAGCAAGGACATCATTCGCCGCGGGGGCGTGACGCTCGTGCCCGCCGAGATCGAGGCGGCGATCCTCAAGCATCCGGCCATCCACGAGGTCGCGGTGGTCCCGGTTCCGGACGACCGGCTGGGTGAGCGCGCGTGTGCCGCGATCGTCGTCGAGCCTGGCGCCGAGTCGCCGAGCCTGCCCGAGCTCCAGGACTTCCTCGCGTCTCAGGGCCTCTCGAAGTACTCGTGGCCCGAATCGATCGAGGTGTTCGCTGACTTTCCTCGCACGCCGTCGCTGAAGGTCGTCAAGCGCGATGTCGTCAAGGCGATCCTCGATCGCGCGCAGACGCCGGCCTGAGCGCCGGACGGCGATGACCTTCTTCGAGCGATATTTCGCGGCGCTTGACGGACCGGACCCGCACTCGTCGCTCGAGCTCGTCTCCGAGGACGTCGAGTTCGCCATTCAGTGGGCATCAGGCGCGGACCGCAAGAGCACGCAGATCCTGGGCGGCGTCGCGGAGCTGCGGGCGTTCATCGACGCCGGCGACATGGGCGACTGGGCTCACCACGTGCTCCACTCCGGCGAAGATGGCGGCGTCGTGTTCGCGCTCGGCGAGACGCGTTACGACAGCGGTGAAAGGATCGGAACGTTTCTCGCGGTCGCCGAACTCGATGCCGACGGCCGGATGCGCCGGTACCTCGTCGCGCGCACGCCGGCAATTGCCTTCGGACACTAGACAAGCGCGCGCTCGGAGTCTAAACTAAACCGACTTCAGGTCAACCAGGACGTTCGAGGAGAGACCAGTGGCGATAGACGACACCGTCGTGACGGGGCGAACCGCGCTCCGAGACCCGAGGACCGGCAGCTGGGTGGCTGTCCGGTGATGCACGAGGACTTCTCGCGCACGAGAGCCGTCGGCTCGCACTGGCAGTGGGCCGACGAGCTCCGGGAGGGCAGTCCCGTCTACTTCAACACCTTTGCCCAGGGCTACTGGATCTTCACGCGCCACGACGCCGTCCGCGACATCTACAAGACGCCGGAGATCTTCTCCAGCGAGTCCTTCACCCCGTGGGAGCCCGAGCCGATCTACCGGTTCGTGCCCACGCAGATCGATGCCCCGGAGCACATCAAGTACCGCCGGATCCTGAACCCCTGGTTCTCGCCTCGCGCGATGGACGATGCCGAGCCGATGATGCGCGAACTCTGCCGGAAGCTGGTCGAGAAGACCGCCCGCGAGGGCAGTTGCAACTTCGTGAACGAGTTCGCGCTTCGATACCCGACCGAGGCGTTCCTGGCGGTGATCGGCGTCGACACCGCCGACGCGGACATGTTCGTGCGCTGGGTCGAGGATTTCTTCGCCGGGCTCGGTGGCGGCAGCGAGACGCTCGAGCCGATGGCCAAGGCGCTGGAAGGGATCCGCGAGTACTGGGTCAAGGTGCTGGCTGAGCGCCGCCGGCGACGCAGCGCCGCGCGAGGGTGACCTCGCTTCGTATCTGCTGCACGCCACGTTCGATGAACGGCCGCTGACGGACACCGAGATCCTCGACATGCTCACGGTGCTGGTCCTCGCCGGTCTCGACACGACGCGCGCGGAACTCGGCTACATGTTCCGTCACCTGGCGACGCATCGCGAGCACCGGCTGGCGCTGATCGACGATCCGCAGCTGGTCCCCTCCGCCGTCGAGGAGGTCCTTCGCTACTACACGATCGTCTTCGGTGACGGGCGCAAGGTGACCCGCGACGTCGAGTTCTACGGCGTGCAGCTGAAGCGCGGGGACATGGTCTACGGCCTCGTGTCCGGCGCAAACCGCGACCCGCGCGCGTATGAGCAGGCCGACCAGTTCGTCCCGGACCGCAAGCGCAACAACCACATGGGCTTTGCCAGCGGACCGCATCGGTGCCTCGGCCAGCACCTGGCTCGCCGGGAGATGCAGGTCGCGGTCGAGGAATGGCTGCGCGCGATTCCCGAGTTCCGGATCGCCGGCGCGGAGCAGCAGCTCGTCGAACGCGGAGGAGGCTCGATGATGACGCTCATGGACCTCCCCCTCGAATGGGATGTGAAGTCATGAAGATGACCGTCGACGGGGAGCAGTGCATGGGCCATGGCCGCTGCTACCGGCTCCTGCCCGACCTCCTCGACTGCGACGACGAGGGCTACGTCACGATCCGCGATCAGACGATCGAGATCCCGGTTGACCAGCAGGAGCTGGCCGAAGAGGCCGTGGGGACGTGCCCAGAGGGAGCGATCTCGCTGATCGTCGAGTGACGGCGCTCGAATTCGAGTCGACCTCAGTTCCACGTATGATCGAGCAGTACCCGATCCAGCAGGAGGCGAGCGTGCCCGCGCCACGCCAGCGAACTCGAGCAGGAAGCACAGAGGACGGCCGTCGAACGTCTTCGCGCAGCAAGCGGGAGGGGATCCTCGCCACCGCGACGGCCTACTTCGGCGAGCACGGGTACGAGGACACGAAGTGGGCGGACGTGGCAGCCGCGGTAGGCATCGGCTCAACGGCGCTCTACCACTACTTCGAGTCGAAGCTCCACTGCCTGTACGTGATAATGGCCGACGCGCTCGACTCCTTCCATGAGGATTTCGAGCGCATCACGGGCGAGCACGACGACTTCCTCGATGCCTTGCTCTCGGTTCTCCGGGCTTCGTACGACCTAAGCGAGCAGGAGGTTCTGCGCAACCGCGTCCTCGTCGCGGAGCAGGGGCTGATCGGGACCCCCCGCCAGTCTCGCCGCGAAGAGGAAGCTCGGCAGCTTGCCCGCGGGCGAACTCGCGATCTGGAATTTGCGTGGGCAACGTTCCTCGTGCGCGGGATGGAGCAGGGCCACCTGCCGCAGGCTGATGCGCGACTGCTCACACGCGCCCTGCTCGGCCTGTACAACAGCGTCTGGCACTGGTACCGGCCGCGAGGCACGCTGGGGCTCGACGAGATCGCCGACTTCTACATCCGCCGGCAGCTGGCCGTGCTCTCGCTGCCGCCGACGCTGGCGGACCGGACGACGGTCACGCGCTGAGCTCGGCCAGCGTCCGCTGTCCAACCCGCTGAAGGTCCTTCAGGTACTCCACGTGGGCGGTCCAGCCGTAGGCGGCCCGGGGATCGTCGGCCATGCAGACGGTGTCGCAGTGGGCGTCGAGCAGCTCCTGGACGAGCTCCGCGAGTCGGTCGCCCCGAGCCTGACGATCGCGTGCCGCGATGGACATCTGGAGGCGACCTCGGCCTACCAATCGGCTCGATTGTCGTGACGGCCGTGCGGGGTCAGTCCGGCCGGACCGGCCTGATCAGGCACCGGCGGCCGAGAAGGCGGATCCACGGCGCTCCCTCGCAGTCCCGGCCGAGGATCCGGCTCTGCGCGCAACTCGATGACGGTTGGATAAGTAAAGAAGTGCTCGCCCACGGTCCCTCGCCTCCTGCCGCTTGCTAGTATTTGAGCTGAATTCAGTTTAGCTCCGGGACCTGACTCTTGTCAACCGTCATTTCTTCACACCCCTGTCAGCTCAACACGCAGGAGGCAATGTCATGCCGACGACTAATTCGACGGGGAACCGTCTCGCAGGTAAGGTCGCCCTGATCTCAGGCGGCGCGCGCGGCATGGGCGCGAGCCACGCCCAAGCGATGGTTGCCGAGGGCGCGAACGTCGTGATCGGCGATCTCCTGGACGCCGAAGGAGAGGCGGTGGCAGCGGAGCTCGGTGACGCTGTCGTCTATATCCACCTCGACGCGACCAATCGGGACGACTGGGCGCGAGCTGTGGCCACGGCGGTCGGCCGCTACGGACGGCTCAACGTCCTCGTCAACAACGCTGGCATCGCCCCGGCCGGAGCGATCGGCAACTGCACGCCCGAGCAATGGGACGCGCTCATCGCCGTCAACCTGACCGGCGTTTTCAATGGCATCCACTGCGCCCTGGACGCGCTGAAGGCGGCGGCGCCCAGTTCGATCATCAACATCTCCTCGACCGCCGGCCTTCAGGGGTATGGCCAGCTGCTCGGCTATTGCGCCTCGAAGTTCGGTGTCCGGGGCTTGACCAAGTCGGTGGCGCTGGAACTGGGCATCCACAACGTCCGCTGCAACTCGGTCCATCCCGGCGCCGTCGCCACCCCGATGACCGCGGGCATCGACGCTTCCCAGAAGCATGTCGCGCTGCGCCGAGTCGGTCGCCCCGGGGAGCTGTCGAATCTGATCGTCTTCCTCGCCAGCGACGAGTCGAGCTTCTCGACGGGCGCCGAGTTCGTCGCCGACGGTGGCGAGACCGCTGGTCTGGCCACCGGCTCGTCTCAGGAATGAAAGCGGCGGTGGCTCAGTTGAGTGTGGCGGTGAGCCGGAGCCTGCCCCAGGGGGCGTCTCGGCCGGGAACTGTCCGTTGACGTTGGCATAGGCGTCCGTGCCGCCGTCGATGACGCCTTGGAAAATGCGACGGGCCGTACTGTCAGGTCTTTCGGGGCGGCGGACCGGCTCGCGTGCGCCCCGAGTTCCCCTCAGCCTGTCGAACCGACAGTCGCCCACATGGAGTCCGGCGCGGTGAACGTTGCGAACCTACATAGGCACAGCGTCGTGCCGTTTGCTGCATCAATACCGAACAGCAAACATCAGCGCTACTGCTCCGCCACGAACGCGGGCGCCTCGGATGGCGGTGGTGGCGTGATCGCAAAGGACGAGGAGGGACAGCGCCGGCCACGACTGTCGGATCTTCGCAATGCGGAAGTACGCCCGCTGGCCGGGGGCTGCCGACCGCCCTTGAGGCCAGCCGCGCTACCGGTCGCCGAGCAAAGCAGCCGCGAGGGCGTCGTGACCAGTGTAGGCGTGGAGCGGCCGCCCTCGACTCCAGCCTCGCCCGGCCAGGCCCTGCCTTCGTTGTCGGACAGGCATCTTGGCGCCCGCGCCGAAAGTCTCGGAATGCGCGCGGGTAGGAGGTCCAGCCGCTGCGTCGGCTCTTGCTTGCCGACCTCGGCGGAAACGCCAATTGAGCGAGCTAGCGTGGCGCGGTGTGACGAGCAAGGCGTCAACCGCCGGAACGGGTCGAGTTCTCGAGTGTCGCCGGGCGGTCGCCTTGGCGCGCCACTACCGCGAGTTCGAGGGCCTCTCGATCAGGCAGATCGCCGACCGTCTCGGCCGCTCACCGGCGACGATCAAGGCTTACTTCTACGACCCGACCGGCGAGAAGGCGAAGGCGGTCAAGGCTCGCTACGTGGGGGTGTGCCGCGGCTGCGGCGCCTACACCCAGCCGCGTAACGGCAAGGGCGACGCCTACGCGTACTGCAAATGCGCCGCGAGGCGCCCTGTTGTATCCCCGGCGCAGCCGGGAGGAACTCGAAGGAAGGTTCTTGGGTCTGATGGCTTACCCGGATCCGGAAGGTGAACGGAACAATCGCATGCCAGGAAAGCGGCGGTCACGTCCAGGTGTCTGGGGTGGCGCGTCGCGGGACCCGTGCGATATGGCGAAAGCTGGATTGCCTGAAGCCGAATCTCCAGATGATGGAAAGGCGCATCCGTCGGAAAGGCACATGTGTACCGGCGTCACGCTCTGCGATGGCCTCGTTGCAGGGTCGTCGCAACCTTCGGGGCGTGGAGCGTTGCCCAGTGAGGGCAATTAAGGAGATGAGTCGGACGCCTACGTCACGCTCGGACGTACAACAGGGACGAACGCGGGATCAACCCTCGGGGCGCGAGCCTCAGGGTGACGGAGTGCCCATAGTAGTCGTGGGAGTCGCGACCCACCAAGGGGGACGGGAGAGCCGTCCACAGGGCGAAGGGGCACAGGTGGCTGGACATCGAAGTGCCGGGAGGTATGCGTAATGCAGAGTGCCGAAACGGTCCTGGATGTCCTCCGTGAACGCGGCAGGCGCGGCCTGCCATTGGATGAGCTGTATCGGCAGTTGTTCAACCCGCAGCTGTATCTGCTGGCCTACGGGCGCATCTACTCCAACAAGGGAGCGATGACGCCCGGACCCGACGCGGAAACCGCGGACGGCATGACCATGGGCAAGATCGAGCGCATCATCGACGCGTTGCGTCACGAGCGCTACCGCTTCAAGCCCGTTAGGCGCCACTACATCCCCAAGAAGGACGGGAAGCAGCGGCCGCTGGGTCTGCCATCGTGGACGGACAAGCTCGTCGCTGAGTATCGACGGCTGCGTTACGTCAGGTATGCCGATGACACCCTACTCGGATACACCGGACCGAAGGCCGAAGCCGAGGAGATCAAACGTCGCCTCGCTCGGTTCCTGCAAGAGGACCTCAAGCTGGAACTGTCCGAGACTAAGACGCTGATCACCCATGCCCGCACCAGCGCGGCACGGTTCCTCGGCTACGAGATCACCGCGGCGCACGACAATCGGAAGCTGACTGCTGGCCGCAGATCGGTCAACGGCCGCATCCGACTGCACGTTCCCGCTGAAGTGATCAAGGCGAAATGCGCCCGGCACATGCGGCGGGGAAAACCCGACCGCAGCCCCGGGCTGATGAACGAGCAGGACTACGTGATCATCAGCCGCTACGGTGCCGAGTACCGGGGCATCGTCCAGTACTACCTACTGGCCGGCAACGTCTGGCGACTGAACCGGCTGCACTGGGTGATGCTCACCTCGCTGCTCAAGACCTTGGCTGGCAAGTACGACTCGTCGGTGCCGAAGATTGCCCGCAGGGGCCTGCCATCCCGGCGCGATCGAGCGGCGCTGGTCTCGCGCGCGTGTAACTAAGGCGATGCGCTCGTGGGAGGCTCGATACGGACGGCTGCCGACGTCCTACGACTGGTCGCGCACCCACTCGCGTCGACGTGAGGGAGAGGCGGTCGCAGCCTCGCCGATGGCGAGTGGCCTGCGGCGAGTGTCGTCACACGCCTGTTCGGCACCTGGAGCGCCGCCCGCGCGCTCGTTGCGCAGCGGGCTGAGGAGATGACGAGGGAGCCGTCGCCGGCGTCCTCGCCATTTGGTAGGGAATCGATCTCCCTGCCGAAACCCCGGGAATCCACCGCAAAAACCGAGGTTCTGAGAGGAGGTGAGCTCGAGCCGGAACCCACCGATTTGCAGGTACTTCTCAGCGCGCCCTCAGATTTCGCCCATAATTCGGGTCGGTGAGGTCCCCGGTTCAAATCCGGGCGCCCCGATCTCTAGAAAGCCCTGCTAACGCGGGGCTTTCTGCGTCTCAGTCGGCATCGCGCTCGACCGCCGCGGACGTCGATTCGGCCGTTTTGTGCCCAATCTGTGCCCAATCATGGCCTTCGACGAGCGCCTTGAGCTGCTCGCGCTCCTCCTCGCTGCGGCGCATCGCGTGGGCGTAGACCCGCAGCGTGAAGGCCGGGTCGGTGTGGCCGAGCTGCTGCATCACGTAGGTCGGGTCCCTGCCGATCGCGACCAGGATCGAGGCAAACGTGTGCCGCAGCTTGTGCGGGGTGATCCCGAGCGGCAGCGGCTGCATCCCGCGCTCCTCTACCAGCCGATGCGCGTGGGCGACCGCGGCGTCGACGACGTCCTGGCGGAGGTTGTGTCGGGAGCGCGCCGTCCCGGTGGCGGTGACGAATACGGGGTCGTTCGGGCCAGTCCGCTCGCTCGCGGCCTTGTGCTCGGTCAGGATCTCCCGCAGCAGTGGCAGCATGTCGACCTCGCGCATGCCCGCATCGGTCTTGTCGCGGCCGACCTCGAACCGCCCGTTGGCGAGGTCGACGTCGCGCCACAGCATCGCTCCGGTCGTCGACGCCCGTCCGCCGCCGAGGAGCAGCGTGGCGAGCGCCGCGCGCCGGCCGGTCGTGCAGCTCGGGTGGCGCTGGGTCCACGTGCGGCCCCGGCGGTCGGTGACGTCGATCACGGCTTCGCCGCGATCTAGCTGGCCGGCGGCCTCGAGGAGGATCGCGATCTGCTCGGCGCTGTCCAGGTGAACCGGGCGAGGCTTCGAGACCTTCATGCGCCGGCGCTTGCCGACCGCCGGATTGCTCGGCAGATGGCCGTGGTCAACCGCGACCGCGAGGATCTGCGCGAGCAGGTCGATGTGCATGTTGATCGAACGCGCCGACAGCGGCCGGGCGCGGCGCCGATAGCGCCGGCCCAGGCGATCGACGTACGAGACCATCATCGGCTTTCCGCTCTCCGCGGCCGCCGTGACCTCGGCAGCCTCGCGCACCTTGTGCTGGCGGTAGCGGTCGACCTCGGCCACCGTGATCTGCGAGAGGTGGTGCTGCTTGAAGAACGGCAGCAGGTGGTTGGTGAGATCGTTGCGGTAGTGGCTGGCCGTGTTCGGCTCGACCTCCAGCTCCTTGGTGGCGTACCAGTCGGACGCGAACGGCTTGGGGCCGGCCTGCTCAGACACATCCGGTCGACCTAGCTCTCAGCCTGGAAACGTCGGCGACGCGCCGTCGATGATCGCGGGGTCGAGCCCGTCGCTGGCGATGGGCTCGAGGATGAACACCTCCACTGCGAGGTCGGGATCGATGTGGTTGTTGCTCATGAAAGCGACCACCGTGCGTCCGGAGAGCTCTTCCACGGCGGCGATCGCGTCGGCTTGCATCGTGTCCTGGAACGCGCGGCGGCTGTGGAGTACGACCTCGGCCTTGCCGTCTTGGACAAGGCTTTGCTCGCCTTTGGTTAACGTGGCTCCCAAGACGCACACGACGATGTCGTTGTCGATCGTGGTTCGTGCCCTTGTCGGTCCGCGGCCGGTGTAGCGGTGAAGCAGGCTGACCATCGCATTCGAGATCGCCGCCGTGAGGACGCCGCGCCCGTCTACCTGTGGGTTAGTGCTGGACATAGCCAGCCCTCTCTGCCTCCTCTTCGCAATAGGACGCCGCGCGCAAGGGAGAGTCGGCAGAGCATCGAACGAACGACAGCTCGCCCGAGCATAGCGCGAATCGACGCTAATTCCTAGCGCGCCGGTCGGAATGCACCGGGTTGCTGCCGCGCTCGCGAAGGCGATCGTCTGGGTGGCCGAGACGGGACGACAGCCTCGCGTGCGGGCAGCGGCACGGCGACTTCGGCCGGGCACAGCGCGTTATCCGGTGCACGGCGCGGGCGAACTCGTTGCGAGACGTTCGCAGGGGCGAGGTCGCTATGACCGGCCGTCGCCGGTATCGGACGCGGCGGGTGGGTCGCCCGGCCGTGCGGGGACCTCAGGGCGGTGGGCGGAGGTCTCGGTGAGCCGCCGGTGAAGCCGCTCGCGCAGTTCGTCGGGGCTGTAGGCGCGGTGGGCGCGGCGCTGGCGGGCGAGCACTACGCCGGTGGCGGCCACACCGGCCAGACCGGCGAGCCCGACGAGCTTCCAGCGCACGCGCATCGGCTTCGTAGGTTAATTGGAGCCGTGAACGACAGCGGGCTTGTTCTTGAGGATGCCATCGCGACGGCGTCGACCGGCGACATCTGGCTGTTTCGCGGCAGTTCGCTCAGCGACCGGACGATCCGAGTCGCGACCAACAGCCCGGTCAACCACGTCGGCATGGCCGTCGCGATCGACGACCTCCCGCCGCTGCTCTGGCACGCCGAGCTTGGGCGCTCGCTGCCCGACGTATGGACGGGCGAGCGGCACCGCGGGGTACAGCTCCACCAGCTCGGTGAGGCCGTCCGGACATGGAACGCGCGCTACAACCAGCGGGCCTGGGTGCGCCAGCTTGACGGCGAGATCGTGCGCAACCAGGAGGACCGGCTGATGGAGGTCATCAACCGCTTCGACGGCCTCCCGTTTCCCACCACCCTCGGGTTGCTGCGACGTTGGCTCACGGGCCGGTGGCGTGGCTCGTCGGCGTTGGAGACCGTCTTCTGCGCTGAGCTTGTCGCCACGACGTACCAGCACATGGGTCTTCTCGCGGGCACGCGATCGGCAAGCTCTTATGACCCAGGGCGGTTCTGGAGCGGCGACCGGATCGCGCTCGTCCCGCCGTATCGCCTCGCCGCAGAGATCGCGGTGCGGTGACCCGACCAAGCTCACAGGCGCAGCAGCCGGCCCATGCGCGGCCGCCCACGTGAACAGCAGGCGTCCTGACTGGGGACGCGACGAACGCAGCGGACGCTCACGTCCGGTGCCGCTTAGATCCGATCAGGCATCGTCGCAGGGCGCACGGTTCGTCGCACGCGAAGGCGGAAGTCGCGTCCAGTCGCGCTTAGTGCAGAGGGGCTATCGAAGCGACCGTCGGGCTAGCACCAAGCGTGTCGCCGATACCGGCGGGAACAGCTCCGCCCGGGAGTGCTGCCCGATGATCATCGCGGAGCGCGTGGGGTTGGTCGAAGCGCTGACCGTGATTGCTCGACGGAAGATGTCGGCGGTTGCCGCCGCCCAGCCGCTCTTGGCGATGAACCAGGCCACTGCGGTACCGCGTTGCAACCCATATCTCTGGAGAGCTTCCGGAAATCGAGTACAGTCGTCTTTCGGGCTGATTTGCCCGCACCTGCCGAATTGCTCGCGCCGGCCACCGTTTTGCGATGACCTCACGGGTCGTTTCGTCTGGGCGACAGAAACGCCGTCAATACGTGGGTCCTCGTCCGTTTACCCAGGTGGGGGCGCCCACCCGGTGCAAGGAGATTGCTATGGCCTTTAGTTTCAGAAAGGGAAAGGTCCGCGAGGCGGAGTCACGCGAGCATCCTGGAGGCTGGTACCCAGATCCATACGGAACTGCAGCGCGCCGCTGGTTTGACGACGCCAGCGGGTGGTCAGAACGCGTTGAGGGAGCGGGCCAAGCGCCGGATAAGACCGGATTGTCGCGGCTGGATGAGGCCGCGGCAGCTCCTAACGACTCCACTAGGCGCGTGGACGGGGATGGCAAGCCCGCGCCGCTGTCAAGGCCGATTGACCCTCAGTACATGGCAAACGCCCGCACGTGATCTAATCTCTCGGATTCGCCGAGCGCGGACGGGTGTTCAACCCGTAACACCCGACGGCACGACAGGCGACCCTGTCGTCAAGGACGAACGCTCCTGCCGGCCGGCATTGTCTCCCGTTCGTGTCGGTTGGCGCGCACCCTTTCGACACTAAGCGCGACGCGTGAACAGCAGGCCTCCTGGCGGTAGAGAACGTGTCAGCCAGCCGCATTTGCCGCGCTTGCTACGTTCGCGCCGGAACGTAGCGGGGCGGGCACGAGCGCGGCGCCGGCGATGACGAGGCAAAACGCGAGCACGCGGGCCGTGACCCCGAGTCTGCCGGATCCGATCGACTCGCCGAAGACGAGGATGCCTCCGAGGATCGCGGACATGTTGGCAGCAACGGACGTGATCGCGATCACCTCGATGGCCTGCCCAATCTGCAGGCTGCGGGCGGACGCGTAGAAGGAGACCACGAACGACATCAGCGCGACGAGCGTCCATGGGCTGACCAGCCCGAGCGCCGGGCCGTGGGCGTGGCTGAGATATTTGATCGCCACGTCGGAGACCCCGAACAGCACGCCGGCCGCTGTCGCCAGGAGCAGCGCTTCGCTGCGCGCCTCGACGCCGGGACGGGTTGAGATCCGCACGAGCGCGGCACCGAGACAAAAGATCGCGCACTCCACGGTGATCAGTGCGGCAAGCGAGGATCGCTGCGCGTCCTGGCTGACGCCCGTCAGCGCGATGATCGCCAGTCCCGCGGCTGTGATCGTCAGACCCGCCCACTGCCGCGGACCGAGGCGAATCCCGAAGAGTCGGTCGGCAAACACGGCGAGGAACACGAGCCCGCTGGACAGGACGGCCTGCACCATCGACAGGGGCGCGAGTGAGAGCGCTCCGATGTGAAATCCCCACGCCGCGAGCGACACGATCCATCCCACCGTGAACCATTTCGAGCCAAACAGATCGCCGGCACCTCGCAGCGGATGGCGCGCCCGTATCGGTCGGGCGAGCACCGCCCCGCGCTGCTTGAACAAGAAACCAAAGTTCGTGCCGACCGCCGAGACCAGCGACAGGATCAATCCCACGATCATCACCGGCCGCGGCTCACGCGACTTTATCCGTCTGCGTCACCGACGTGACGAGCGCACGGAGCTCATGAGTGGGGCGCTTCGTTGCCTGTATTTACAAGCATGTCTGGATCTCCTGGAGCGCCTTCGGGCTGCCCGTTGCGGCGTCCCGAATAACTCTCGTCGAGGACGGCTCTTCCGTCGCTAGGGACGAAACTGTCCGTGAGTTCGCCGTTCGGCGCGTGGCCGGCGGTGCTCTTCGCGAAGTAGCTTCGCAGGAGCGGTGAAGTGGCCCTGTAGCTCGATCGTACTCCTGTTTGCCGCCGTGATTCCGATTCGCGCGTCGATCCTTGCGGTTGACACCATGTGCGTGTGAGTGCCTCGCAGACCGGGACAGGCCATGGGCGCGACGGCGGCCGAGAAGGGGTGGTCGGCGGCTCGTCGGTGTTGCCGCAGCTAGATGCTCGGGAGCTGGCCGGGTTGCGGGCGGTGGGTGCCCACTGGCAAGGCTCGGTCCAGGACCTAGCGGCCTGGGAGCGGGCGCTGCCGGTGGATCCAAGGCTGTCGTATGAGGGTGAGTTCGGCGCTCGACGAGGCCGCTTCGTGGAGATCCGGATCGGCCGGTTTGACCATTCCGACAACCTGGAGGCGATGCCGCTGGCGGGCGCAACGCCATCGGGCTCGGGCCGGCTCGCATTCGTCGTACGGCGCGTGCTCATGGGCCCGGTGTTGCGCAGTGCGGCCGTGGCCGAAGAGCGAATGCGCAAGCTGGTGGCGCTGCCGGTGCTGTCGTCGGATGCGCTGTCTTCGGTGGCTTATGGGCCGGAGGCGATGCTCGCCGTCCTCGTGCTCGCGGGAAGCGCCGAGCTGAAGCTCTCACTTCCGATCGCCGGCGCGATCATCGTGCTGATGATGGCTGTCGGTTTGGGCTACCGGCAGGTGATCCGGGCCTACCCGCGCGGCGGGGGCTCGTATGTGGTGGCGAGGGAGAATCTCGGATCGCTCGCGGGTCTGCTGGCGGGCGCGGGGCTGATCTTGGACTACATCCTCACCGTGACGGTGTCGATCGCTGCCGGTGTTGCAGCGGTGACATCGGCTGTGCCTTCGCTTGCGAGCGCGACGGTTCCGATTGGGATCGGAGTGATCGCGATCTTGGTTGCAGGCAACCTCCGCGGCGTCCGGGCCGCGGGTTCGGTGTTCCCGCGGGCCCGACCTACCTGTTCGTCGTTGCGATCGCGCTGGTCGTCATCGTGGGTCTGGTCAAGGCCGCCGGTCGCGGGTTTGCGCCCACGCCGCCGCCAGCTGTTCACGCCACGGAAGCGGTCGGGATCCTGCTCGTGTTGCGCGCGTTCTCATCTGGGGCGACCGCGATGACTGGATGTTGGATCTCCCAACGCTGTCCCCGC
>CAWEUN010000017.1:0-117709 GCA_963812225.1 uncultured Solirubrobacterales bacterium | reverse complement strand
CCTTGAAGACTCTGGGTTAGGACGAGGTCGCCCACCTTGACGGCGGCTTCAGCGTGTGGAAGGAAGCCGGCCTGCCAATCGTCGAAAAGTACTCGGACATCTAGGATCTCCAGTTTTCGACCTGAGGCCCCGGTCCCGCGCCCCAGTGGAGGGTTGTCATATGAGTCACGCTAAGAAGAGGAAACACGACCCGCGAGCGGTCGACAAGCTTGGCCGCAAGCGCTACGAGAAGGAGCTCGCTCGTCTGCAGGGGGAGCTGGTTCGGCTTCAGGAGTGGGTCGTTCGCGACGGGGCCAAGGTCTGCATCGTGTTTGAAGGCCGTGACACGGCCGGCAAGGGCGGGGTAATCAAACGGATCACCGAGCGGGTGAGCCCTCGCGTGTTCCGGGTGGTCGCGCTCCCGGCACCGACCGACCGCGAGAAGTCCCAGATGTACGTCCAACGCTACCTGCAGCATTTCCCGGCCGCCGGCGAGGTCGTCATCTTCGACCGCAGCTGGTACAACCGCGCCGGGGTCGAGCGGGTCATGGGCTTCTGTTCCGAGGACGACGCATTGCGGTTCTTGCGACTGACGCCGTTGGTCGAGAGGGCGATGGTCGACTCAGGGATCATTCTGCTCAAGTACTGGCTCGAGGTCGGCCAGGAAGAGCAGACGCGGAGGATCGAGTCGCGGATCAACGACCCGCGCAAGGTCTGGAAGCTGTCGCCCATGGACCTCAAGTCCTACAGCCGCTGGTATGACTACTCGCGGGCCCGTGACGAGATGTTCGCCGCGACCAACGCGGAATTTGCTCCCTGGTACATCGCTGACTCAAACGACAAGAAGCGCGCCCGGCTGAACATCATCAGCCACCTGCTTGAGCAGCTCCCCTACGACTCACCACCGCGGAAGCGCGTCCGGCTTCCAGCTCGCGAGAAGCGAAGCGGCTACCGCGAGCCCGACCACTCCGACCAGTACATCCCAGCCAAGTACTGAGTACCGCGACCCGGCGCAGCTGCGAGCCGCAACCGTCGGCAAACGTCCGCTGGATGACCGAACCGGCGCCGGCGTATGCCGCCGGGCCGGTCGAGCGCTGATCCGCCTAGGAGGCGGCCTTCTGCTGGCGGCGGAGCTGGATCGCCTTGTCGGCCCACACGAGCGCCGGCGCGATCAGCGACAGGCCGAGCACGATGGCCCACTGGCCGCCGGTCAGCGACTCGGTGTCGAGCAGGCGCTGGAACATGTGGAGCTCGACGCCCGCCCAGGTGAGGAACCAGCCGAGGATGATCCAGCCCATGTAGGGGAACAGCGGCGAGGACCAGGGCGCCTCGCGCTCGCGCCGCATCACGAAGCCGAGGTTCACGGCGGTGAAGGCCACGACGGCGAACGCCATCGTCATCGACACCGACGCGTGCGTCGTGCTCGGCTTGTCCGGTCCGAGGTCGAGGACGAGCAGCGCGGTGACCGCGACCACCAGGCCGCTGAGCACCCACCGGATGATCTGGGGCCGGTTGACGATCCGCGTGCCGGGCGTGCGCGGCGGTCGTTGCATCACGCCCGGATCGGGAACGTCGACGATGAACCCGACCACCACCGTGACGACGACGAAGAACTTGCAGAACAGCAGCTGCATCGGGAACAGCGCCACGCCGTCGTTGATGTTGAAGATCGTGGCCAGCAGCATGAGCTGCAACACCGAGGACAGGATCGTCAGCTGGAGCTTCACGTAGGAGGTGATCCTGCGGTAGATGTCGCGGCCGAGGTCGACCGCCCGTACGAGCGTCGCGAAGTTGTCGTCGGTCAGGACGATCTTGGCCGCCTGCTTGGAGACCTCGGAGCCGCTTCCCATCGCGACCCCGATGTCGGCCTGCTTGAGGGCCGCGGCGTCGTTCACGGCGTCGCCGGTCATCGCCACGACATCGCCCGACTGCTGCATCAGCTTGGCCAGCCTCAGCTTGTCCTCCGGCGCGACGCGGCCGAACACGTGCAGGTTGGGGAGCTGGCGCACCACCTCTTCGTCGGGGAGATGCTGCAGCTCGGTCCCGGTAAGAACGCCGGGGCCGAGGCCGAGCTCGTCGGCGATCGCGCGGGCGGTGACGGTGTGGTCGCCGGTGATCATGCGGACGTCGATGCCGGCGCTGAGCGCCATGTGGACGGCGTCCATAGCCTCGGTGCGGAGCGGGTCGATGATGCCGACCAGCGCGACGAGGACGAGGTCGTGCACGGCCGCCATCGGATCGTCGATCGCCGCCGACATCGCCTGATCGTCGAGATCGCGAGCGGCGAACGCGAGCACGCGCAGCCCCTTCTCGGACAGCTGCTGGTTGGCGTCCAGGATCTCCTTGCGGACCTCGTCGATCGGGATCTCCTGGCCGTGCCAGAGGGCATGGCTGCACAGCCCCACGACCACGTCGGGCGCGCCCTTCACGGTCATGAAGTGCCGCTCCTTGAGGATCCCGCCGGCGAGCCAGTCGGGACGGTCGTGGAAGGTCGCCATGAACTTGTACTCGGAGTCGAACGGCACCTCGGCGCGCCGCTGCGAGCGACATTCCGCGTCTGCTCCGCGTCGGCGCTCATCTTCGCGGCGAGGACGACCAGGGCGGCCTCGGTGGGGTCGCCGATGATCGACTCGTCATCGGCCACCGTGGCGTCGCTGCACAGCGTGAGACCGAGCGCCAGGCGCCGGAAATCGGGAAGCTCCGAGCCGGCCACCCCGAGGATCGCGCCGGACTTGCGGTAGCCGCCGCCCTCCACCTCGAACCAGTCTCCGCCGGCCAGCATCGTGGTCGCGGTCATCTGGTTCAGCGTCAGCGTCCCGGTCTTGTCGCTGTTGATCACGGTCGTCCCGCCGAGCGTCTCGACGTCGGCGAGCGATTTCACCACCGCCTTCGACTCGGCCAGCCGCTGAGCGCCCGAGGACAGCATCGCCTGCACGAACGTCGGCAGGCCGACCGGGATCGAGGCAATCGCGGTCGAGATGCACAAGAGCACGCACGGTGTCGAACGACTGACCACGGGCGATGCCGAAGATCGCGATCACCGCCACCGCCAGCCACGCCACCGACCCGAACACCTTCGTCATCCCGTCAAGCTCTTTTTGCAGGGGCGACCGCTGCCGCTGCGTCGAGGTGACCATGTCGGCGATCCGCCCCATCTCCGTCGCCGACCCCGTCGCCGTCACCACCACGGCGGCCGTCCCGCGCGTCACCTGCGTGTTCTGGAACACCAGGTTGGTGCGGTCGCCGAGCACCGTCTCGGCATCCAGCACGCTCGTCCCATCCTTCGCCACCGGCGCGCTCTCACCGGTCAGCGCCGCCTCCTGGAGCTCCAGCGTCGCCGAGGTCACGATCCGGCCATCCGCCGGGACGACGTCACCGGCCTCGAGCAGAGCGATATCGCCCGGCACCAGCTTCGTCGATTCGACCTCCTCGACGGCGCCATCGCGGCGCACGCGGGCATGCGGCACCTGCAACTGCGCGAGTGCCTCGACGCTGGCCCGCGCCTTCAGCTCCTGCGACGAGCCCATCACCACGTTGAACGTCACCAGGCCCAGCACGAAGATGCCGGTCGGAACCTGCCCGACGACGAAGCTCGCCACCGCGACGATCAGCAGCATGATGTTCATCGGGTTAGACAGCTGTCCCCGCGCCACCTCCCACACGCTCGGGGGCGGCTCCTTCGGCAGCTCGTTGGGTCCGTACTGGCCCAGCCGGCGCTCGACCTCGCCGGCGTCCAGTCCCCGCTCGGGATCGACGCCCAGCTCCGCTGCGACATCGCCAGCCGATCTGCTGTGCCACACGGACTTGGGCGTGGTCTGCTCGATCGTCGTCATCTGCATCTCCGAAGGGTCGCCGGGTGTCTAGTCTTCTCCTATCCGCTTGCCGTAGGCGATCAAACCGTAGGCGGCGAGGATGTCGACGGCGAAGAGTGTCAGTGACCAGAACGGATACGCGGGCATCATCAGCAGCTGCGCCAGGGCGTTGGCACCGAGAACCACGACGCCCGTCCACCGTGATAACTGATTCTTCATAAAAACCCCAATGGCGACAAGCAGCTGGAGCACGCCGATGATCAGCGCTATCCAGCCCCAGGCCTTCAGACTCCCGAAGACGTAGTTGGCGTGGTGGACGAAGAAATTGGCGTTGTTGATCGCGCCGAGCCCCTCGATGACGTTCATCGTTCCGAGCAGCAGCAGGAGCACCGCCGCAAAGATGACCCAGCCGTACCCACGGTCCTCCTCGCCATAGCCCTCGTACGGGATTTGAGGAGGTTGAGATGTTGCCGACAATGTGGCCTCCGATGTTTGCTGAACTTCATCGCAGACTAGGTCGACAGGCGGTGGCGGCAACCCAGCGGTCCAGATTCACCCAGGTGAACGCGAATTGTGCCCTGATGGCTTGTACACATCGCGCGGCGCGCAGTTCTGACGTCGCGCAACTAATGCGCCACGAGGACCTCGAGGGCGATGAGACTCAGGCCGAAGGCGACGTTCAGGCTGACCGTCACGACGGTCGCGGCCGCGCTCAATCGCTCGAGTTGGGCGTAGCGCACGCCCTGGGCGGTGAGCGTGACCACCCCGATCCCGAACGCCAGCCAAACCGAGGTGTCCTCGTCCATGAGTCCCGAAGCGCCTAGCGCGACAGCAGTTAACGGGAGGATCGCCGCAGCCACGATCGAGTATTCGCGGCGGGCGATGGCCGTGAGCTCGGTGACTGTCAATCGGCGCCCAATGCTGAGGCTCTCACCAAGTCCGTGTGAGTACACATGTGCGAGCCAGAGCACGACCGCGCTGACGCCGGCGATTGCGACGAGCCGCCAGAGATGGTGCTCGTATTGCTTGGCGCCGGCGGTCAGGACGGCGAGAACGATGATCGTTCCGTATACGGTCCCCGCGATCGTCTGACGGTTTCCGAGGAGGAGCCTCGTCAGCCCCTTCTCCACTTCACATCCAATCTGTGGTGTGCTCGACGCTCATTGAGCCGCGATTCGCGAGGCCTTTCGAGCGGCGGTTGCCGGTACAAGCAACCGGCAACTGCCGCTCGGCGCAAGTCCGCTCTTACGATGCAGCGCCAACCGATGCGGGCGGCTGGAGGGCATCTTGGAGTTTCTTCGTGTCCTCGTCGGAGAGCGAGGTCTTGATCACGGTGCCTCCGTACTGCTGGAGCGCCGCGATCGCTTTATCCGGGGTTGCCTGCTCGATCACCATGAACAGCGCCGAGGTGCCCGGCTTGAGGTAGTCGCGCACCTGCTCCTGGAATGCTTTGTCGATCCCCTTCTCCCCCATGTGGCCGAACAGCGCCCCCAACCCGGCGCCCATCGCCCACCCTGCGAACGGGATGAAGAACAGCAGTCCGAACAGCAGGCCCCAGAACCCGCCCCACACCGCGCCGGCGCCGGTTGAGGAGCCGCCGTGGGTGGTGTGGACGTGATACTTGCCCTCCTGGTCGCGAGCGATCGACGCGACCTGGTCGGCCTGGATGATCAACTCGGACTCCAGCTGCGAGACTGTCGCCCGCGCCTGCTCGGCGGTCGACTGATCTGGATAACCGATTGCAACTAGCGTTGCCACGGGACACTTCTCCTTTCGATCGAGTTCGTAATCACGGGCTCAGCCTACGGCGCCCGAGGCCAGAGAACGCTTGGCGGGCCTGCATTCACCCAGGTGAACGCGAACCGTTCTCGGCTCCGACCGTCGACCGCCACGGATTGGCGCTCCGCTCGACCCGCCGCGCCCGTCTCGCACTGGGTGGTCAGGCTGGCCGGAAGCTTCGGCCCCCGTGGACTACCAGCCCATGGATCACAAGAAGGTCGACACCAGCATCGTGCCGGCCAGAAATTATCCACCCGTAACCGCTGTCGTCCTCGCCGAGCCGTCGTGCCTCGGCACGGGGCATGCAATCGGGTCCCGCCCCTTCGAGGCTCACGGCGGCCCCTCTGCCGGAGCGTATCCCCTCCCTGCACCGGGGCGGACCATCTCGACACTGACCAGTGTGAGACCAAGCCCGGACACGCGCTGCAGCAGTCCGTGGAGCTCCGACTGATCCCGGATGACGGCTTCGAGCACGGTGTCCCCATGCTCG
The DNA here is from genome assembly GCA_963812225.1 of uncultured Solirubrobacterales bacterium. Classification (GTDB taxonomy): domain Bacteria; phylum Actinomycetota; class Thermoleophilia; order Solirubrobacterales; family Solirubrobacteraceae; genus Palsa-465. Next base: position 111,649 of record CAWEUN010000017.1, on the reverse strand, counting down.
TGCCGGAGAGCCGTCGCACCGAGCTCACTGCGAACCAGATCGGTCAACTCACCCTCGATCTCGAGCCGGTAGGTACGTCCTGCCATCACATCGTCACCTTGGCACACCGCGCCTCATCCAGGGAAACCACCGCGAGGATCACCTAGGTGATTGTGCTCGTGACTGTTGGTCGCACGGTCATCCGAGGGCCATGCCTTCAACGGCCTTGGATGGCACAGGGTCCGGGAGGCGCATCATCCGGAACGAGTTGAACAGGCCGATCAGGCCGGCGAGGATCGGAATCAGCAGCGCGACCTGCAAGCCCAGGTGCCGGGCGTCCGTGTTGATGCGGAGTATCTCGGCCTTGACGTCCTTGGGCTCGCCGGCGAGCTGCTTTTCCAGTTGAGTGTTGGTGACAAACTCAGCATCGTGCTCGAGCGCCTTCGACACTTGCTGCTGATCGGCGGGCGGTAGCACGGTGCTCGACTCGGCCATCTTGGTGAAAGCCACCGAGAACGTGGCCAGCATGATGGCCCCGCCGAACGCCAAACCGAACGACAGGCCAAACGAGCCGCCCGCGGAGTTCACGCCGGCGGCCTCGCTCACTCGCTCCTCCGAGATCGGGGACAGCGTGTAGTTGTTGAGTTGGGAGACCAACAGCCCCAATCCTGACCCGGCGATGATCAGCGGGACCACGAGGTACCAACCGGAGTGCGCCCGTGGCACGATCGGAATCAGCAACGCAAACCCGACCGTAACGAGCGCGAATCCCAGCCGGATAATGCCCGAGGGTCGCCGTTTGCCCGCCTTCCTTCCGGCGAGCACAGCGATTGCGAACATGCTGAGCGATAGCGGGGCGAGCGACAGGCCCGCTTGCAGCGCGTTGTATTCGAGGACGATCTGTAGGTAGATCGGCAGGGCGATCATGGCCCCGCCGAGAGCGATCTGTTGGAGCAGCTGCCCGGAGATCCCGAGTCTGTAGACCTTTGATGTGAACAGGCCCGGGTCGATCAGGGTCGGCTTGTTCTCCCGTTTCCGCCTCAAGAGCCAATAGGCCAGGCCTGCCAATGCAATCGCGCCGACCAGCAGCAACGCGACGACCGATTCGCCGCCTTCCTGCCAGACGAGGATGCTCAGCACGATCCCACCCATGCCCACGACCGAGAGGCCTGCGCCGACGGCATCGATGTGACGCGGTCCCGTGTAAGGCGCGTCGCGGACCAGTCTGATTCCGGACAGCACAATCACGATCACGAGATCTTCGAGGGCGAACGCGACGCGCCACGACAGAAAGGTGGTGATGAACCCTCCGAGCAGCGGTCCGACCGCGGCGGCGATCGCCGCCGCCGCCCCCACCATGGCGTACGCCTTGCGCTGAGCGTCTCCTTCAAAGTTGCCGTGGATCAGCGACTGCATCGCTGGGAGCAGAAGGGATGCACCGAGACCGCCGACGATCGCCCAGAAGACGATGACCGCGGTCAGGCTCTGAGCGAGCACCATCGCCAGGGCGCCGACGGCATACGCGAGCAGTCCGAGCACGTAGGCACGCTTGCGACCGATGAGATCGCCTAGCTTGCTGCCGATCAGGATGAACGCGGCCGATACCAGCGCTTCAAGCGCGATCGCCGACTGCACGCCGCTGACCGTGGCATGCAGATCGTGAACCACCGCGGAAATCGAGACATTCATGAACGATGTGTCAACGACCAGCACGAACATCGCCATCGCCAGCAGGAGGGCGAGCCGCTGCGAGGCCCGTGATCCCTCAGGCGCACCGGTGTTTGCGGTGTCCTTAGAGGCGCCGGAGCCGGAGTGGCCGGCCGAACTCACGGTCATGGCGCCACACTAGCCCCCGTGTAGTCGCCGTAGAGCATTCCCAAACCGTTCACCCAGGTGAACGTGAACCCGTCGTCTTGCTCCGTGCGCCCAGCGGACGGGCGGAACGGTTCTGTCACGTTTGCGTTCACCTGGGTGAAAGCGGCGCTGGCCGCCATGCACCTGGCCCGGCCGCCGTAGGCTCAGACGCCTCGCCGAAGTCGCCGAGCCGAATACGCATCGATAGCGCTTCGGATCGGAGCAAGAGATGGCTGCTAGTGCAAAGGAACGTATCGCAGAGTTCATCAAGCCGTTCCGGCTCAAGAAGAAGAAGTTCGGCTCGCCATGAGTGGGGTCAATCCTCAAGGGGTCAGCGTGCACAGCTTCAAGGTGCCCTCACGCGAGCAGTCGGCCGTCTCGCGTTGAAGCCTATGGAGCGCTGGCGATGATCACCAGGTGGCTGCCAGGACTGAGAACGCTCGCGAGTTACCGCGCCGGGTGGTTGCGCAGCGATCTGGTCGCCGGGCTGGTGCTCACCACGCTGCTGGTGCCGCAGGGCATGGCGTACGCCGAGCTTGCCGGCCTGCCCGTGATCACGGGCCTATACACGAGCGTTCTCTGCCTCCTCGGGTATGCCCTGTTTGGCCCATCGCGGATTCTCGTGCTCGGTCCCGACTCGTCGCTCGGGCCGATGATCGCGGCGACCATCCTCCCGATCGTCGGGGCGAGCGACAACCCCGAGCATGCGGTGGCGCTGGCATCCATGCTCGCTCTGTTAGTCGGGGCAATCATGATCGCGGCCGGGATCGCGAAGCTCGGGTTCGTTGCCGACCTGCTGTCCAAACCGACGCGGATCGGCTACATGAACGGGCTCGCACTCACGATTCTGGTCGGCCAGTTGCCCAAGCTTTTCGGGTTCTCGGTCAGCGCCAACGGCCTGATCGACGAGGCCCATGCGTTCATTCATGGCGTAGCCTCTGGCGAGACGGTCGGTGCCGCCGTGGGAATCGGCCTCGTCAGCCTTGGGCTGATCCTTGTGCTCGGACGCTGGCTGCCACGGGTTCCGGGAGTACTCGTCGCGGTTGTGGTCGCGATCGTGGCGTCCTCGGTGTTCAACCTCAGCGATCACGGGGTGTCGCTGGTCGGGACGCTTCCTAAAGGGTTCCCCCCACTTGCATTCCCCAGCCCTGTTTCGGACCTGCCGCTCTTGTTCGCCGGCGCGCTTGGGATCGTGCTCGTCGCGTTGACCGACACGATCTCCACCGCTTCGGCGTTCGCCGCCCGCACCGGACAGGAGGTCGACGGCAGCGGCGAGATGATCGGAATCGGCGCAGCGAACGTCGCCGCCGGCTTCTTCCAAGGATTTCCCGTGAGCACGAGCGGATCCCGCACCGCGGTGGCAGAGCAATCTGGAGCCAAGACCCAGGTCACCGGGGTCGTCGGGGCCGCGGCGATCGTGCTGATGCTCGTGCTCGTGCCAGGGCTGTTGCGCAACCTTCCACAGCCGACTCTCGCTGCCGTCGTCATCGCGGCGTCCGTGTCGCTGGCCGACGTGCCCGGGACGATCCGCCTGTGGCACCAGCGCCGCGTCGAATTCGTGCTGTCGATGACGGCGTTCCTGGGGGTGGCGCTGCTCGGAGTGCTCGCCGGTATCGCCGTCGCCGTCGGGCTATCGATCCTCAACGTCTTCCGCCGAGCTTGGTGGCCCTACCAGACGACGCTCGGTCGCGTCCCCGGGATGGCCGGCCAGCACGACCGGCATCTACATCCCGACGCCGAGGAGATCCCGGGGCTCGTGATCTTCCGCTTCGACGCCCCGCTGTTCTTCGCCAACGCGCGTACGTTCCGCGACCAGATCCGCCGCCTGGCGGCGACAGATCCGCGACCGCGGTGGATCCTGATCGCGGCCGAGCCGATCACCGACGTCGACACGACCGCGGCCGACATGCTCGTCGACCTCGACGAGGAGCTGAACGCCGCGGGCACCTCGCTGGCATTCGCTGAGCTGAAGGAGCCAGTGCGGGCCAAACTCGAGCGCTACGAACTGATCGGCCCACTGAACCGCGACCACTTCTTTGAGACGCTCGACAGCGCGGTCGACGCCTTTCGACACGAGACCGGGGCTCAGTGGGGTTCGTCCGAACCGCTGAAGTAAAATCCGCACGCGCGCTGGTGTCGGGCGCGCTGTGCGAACGAGGTCTGGGTATGTCGGCGTACGACGCATCGGGATGACTATGCGTGCTTCCGTCACCGGGGACGGCTACGCGCGCCTGGGGCCTTCTGGCTTGGACGAGGTGCCGCTCGTCGAGGCAAAGCTGTCGGCACCGCGGCAGCGGCGTGGAATGGTCGATCGGCGGCATGTCTCTCGGATGCTCGACGCCGGCGAGGACGCGGAGCTGACGCTCGTCGCGGCGCCTGCGGGCTACGGGAAAACCACGGCGGTGCGCGCCTGGTGCGCCGGCCGGGCCGCGCCGCTCGCGTGGGTGACGCTCGACTCCGGAGACAACGATCCCGTGAGGTTGTGGAGGTACATCGCGACTGCGATCGATCGCGTACGCGGGGGCTTGGGGCGTCGTGCCCTGCGGCGGTTGGACTCGGTGGTGGGCGCGATCGCGTTTCCCGTCGATGAGCTCATGAACGCGATCGCGGACTTCCACGAGGAGCTCGTGATCGTCCTCGATGACGTCCACGCCGTGACGGACCGCGACTGCCTCGCGTCACTCGACTACGCTCTCGATCATCTCCCCGCGAATACGCACCTGATCATGCTCACGCGCATCGATCCGGCGCTCAGGATCGCTCAGCTCCGGGCCCGCGGTGCGCTCGCGGAGGTACGTGCCGCCGACCTCGCCTTCAACGCGACGGAAGCGCACGAGCTGCTCGTGGGGCGCGGGGGTCTCGAGCTCAACACCGAGGAGGTGAACCTGCTGCGCGAGCGGACGGAAGGCTGGCCGGCCGCGCTGTTCCTCGCGATGTACTGGCTTCGTGGCGTTGACGAACCCCACGCGGCGGCGCGGGAATTCGGGGGAAATCACCGCTTTGTCGCTGAGTACCTGAGCCGCGAGGTGATCGATTCGCTTGACGGCGACACCCGCTGGTTCCTTCTACGGGCCTCGGTTCTCAGGCGTTTCACGCCCGAGCTGTGCGACGCGGTGTTCGCGCGCTCGGACTCGGCCGCGATCCTGACGGAGCTCGAGCAGTCGAATCTCTTCGTCACTCGACTCGAGCATGGCGGCTGGTTCCGGGTCCACTCGCTGTTTGCCGAGTTCGCTGGATTCCAGCTCGATGCACATGAGCCGGATGCCGCATCGGGCATCCACAGTCGCGCGTCGGTCTGGCTCCGGTCGCACGGGCTGCCCGTCGAAGCAGTCGACCATGCGGCCGCGGCTGGTGATCACGAGTTCATGTCCGACCTCTTGGTCGGGCATCACCTGCGCATGATCAGGAACGGCTCGGCCAGAGCGCTCCTTCGCTGCGTCAATTCGCTGCCCGACGAACAGATTGTCAGCCATCCCGAGCTCGCGGTAAGCGCGGCCACGGCGGGGCTGATGATCGGCCAGTCGATGCTCGAGCGCCGCCGTTTCCTAGACCTCGCGAGCCGCGCGCAAGCTGAACATCCAACCCGGTTCAGTCCCTACGTGCAATGCGTCGCGGCGATGGTGCGTGCCGCGTCGGTCGACCGCGATGTGGGCGAGGCGGTCGTGGAGGGTCGGCGGGCCGTCGAGCTCGCCGAGACTGACGCGGACGAGGCGCTCGTGGCGGCGCGTGGAGGCCTGGCGCGCGCTCTCTATTTTGCGGGCCAGCTCGACGAGGCTTGGACGGCCGCCCTAAGCGCCGTCACGCAGCCGGATATCGAGAGCCGGTTGCCGGGACACGCGTTCGCCCGGACGACGCTCGCCCTCGTCGCCGCCGACCGCGGCCGGCTCGAATCTGCCCGAGCGCACGCGGAGAAGGCGAAGTCCATCGTGGGTGACGTTTCGAGCAGTCGCAGCTGGCTTGGGGCTAACGCCTCGGCAGCGCTCGGCCAGGTACTCGCGGAAGAGGGGAACCTCGCCGAGGCCGAACGCGAGCTCGCCTACGCCGAGCGGCTGCTCGATGACGACGTCGCGACCGTCCACCACGCCTGGATTCTTGCCGTCGTCGCGCGTGTTCGCGGCCGCCGTGGCCGCCTCGACGAGGCCGAGACGGCGTTGCGGTCGGCACGCGACGCGCTCGGCGAGCTGGCGGACGCAGGGCAAGTGCCGTCGCTGGTGAAAAGTGTTGAGCAAGAGCTGGAGGATGCGAGGGGCCGGGCGGAAGGCGGCGAGGTGCTCGAACCACCGAGCGAGGCGGAGCTCTCAGTGCTCGGGCTGCTTGCCTCGGACTTGTCGGCGCGGCAGATCGCGCAGCGGCTGTTTCTCTCCCCGAACACGGTCCGCTCACACACGCGTTCGATCTACCGAAAGCTCGGCGTCAACACACGCGCCGACGCCGTCGCGCGCGCCGACATCCTGGGTCTCCTCGAACAAGCGCAATCAGCTACGTGAATCGTCGCCTCGCGGGCGGCACCTCACGGGAAGATCTGGCAGCGGTAGTGCACGACCGGCGCATTCACGCTTGACTGCGAGTGGATCGTGTTCCACAAGCATGGTTGCCGCGGGATCACGGCTGACGGCCGTGGTGTCTTTGCCAACGCCACCGTGGCGAACAGCGCTGCAGCTAACAGGATGCGCCTCACCTCTTCCGCTGCGAGCGGCGGCTTCGCCGCCACGGCTCAGCCCAACCTGCGTGACGCGGTGAGATCGACGCTCGCCAGCCGCGCGAGCTTCGCGAACACTTCGTTCTCGTCGCGCAGCTGCTCCGCCGTCTTCTCGCCTGAACCGCCAATGCCCGCGCGTCCTCCTCGCGCCACCGCTGCTTCTGCGCAGCGCGCGCGGCGGGATCGAAAACATGATCTGCGTTCCGTGCCATCGTTGACGATGTTATTGGCGGCGGGAACGACTGTCGCGAGGGCTCGGCCACCCGCGTGCGGTCGGCGCCCGGACTCAGCAGCCGACGAGATCCGTGACAACACTCGTGGCAACATCCACCCTGTCCCGAAGGGTCTAATCCGGGCAGAAAACCCCTCGATTTGCGGGCCTCGGACGCCAGCAAACACGTCAACGCCGGGTGATTCGGATTGAGGGCCTTCTGGACTGTATGGTCCGTGGAGGTTCGAGTCCTCTCGGGCGCACTGGGGAAGCCCCGTAAATACGGTGCCCTCTCGCGATGGTTGGCTTGTGGGATCGTCAGTGGTGGAGTTGGCCGGCGATCAGGTTCGCGATCGGCGAGCCGAGTCCCGTCGCCTCGTCGTAGCCGGGTCCCGCCTTGCAGCACGAGACGCTGCTGAACACCGAGTTGGTGCCGGTGGTGATGTCGAGGAACGACATGGGCGCGTGCTTGGCGATGGAGTAGAGCGTCGGCGGGATGAATCCCGGCTTGGGCCACTTTTCCAGCTTGGCGAACTGGTCCCACAGGGCGATCATGCCAGCGACCAGCGGCGTCGAGGCGCTGGTACCACCGACGTAAGCGAGCGTCAGCGTTGACGTGGTCGGGCAGCCCTGTACGCCGGAGGAGCAGACGATCGTGTAGCCGGGCTCCGCGTCGGCGAACGCGGCCACGTCGGGCACTGGCCGGTTACCGCTCTGCGAGGCGGTCTGCCACCACGGACGCTTCTCCGTCGTGCTGACGCCGCCACCGCCCCCGGCGATTGTCTCGTAGGGCGCCGGGAACTCCGTGTCGTTCCACACGCCGGAGGAGGCGATCGCGTTGCTCGGCGTGAGCGAGATGTTGGTGCCGCCGACGGCGAGCACCCACGGCGAGACGGCCGGCCACGACGCCGACTTCTGCTCGTCGTAGCTGGTGAGCTGCGACGGCTTGACTCCGTGCGCGCACGCCGAAGAGCCGCTGTCGCCGGCCGCGACCACGATCGTGATCCCCAACGCGTCGATCGCCTTCGCCTCGCGATCGAACAGCGCCCGCGCGGCGCTGAACGGCTTGACGCTCGCCTCGCAGGCACCGTAGGAGATCGAGATCACGTTCGGCAACGGCGTCCCGTTCTTCGTCGCCTGGATCGGGGATGCCAGCAGCTCGATCGCGCCCTGCGGATTGTCCTGGCCGAGCTGCTTGACCCACAGGTCGAGCCGGTTGAGCTTCGGCGCCACCATCGCCACGGTCATCGCGTCCAGCGAGCTCTCGAGTATTGGCTTGATGCTCCCCGCGTTGTGGATCTTCAGCGAGGTCCCCTGAAACCCGAAGCAGTTGCGGAACGTGGTCACATCGTTGGTCGGCGTCGGCGCCTCGCCGAGGATCGCGAGGTTGATGCCCTGACCCTGAAAGCCCGCGGCCTGCATCGCGCTGATCCCGTACGCGGTGTCGATCTGATTAGGGAACAGCCCCTCGCTCGAGAACACCGAGCTCGGGAACGTGCTCGTGGCGCAGCCCGGGCTGATCGTCCCGGTGCGGGTGGGCGTCCCGCCGTCGTAGACCGCCGGCTGGACCATCGGCATCACCGTCGCCGGCTGGCCGGAGCTCCCGGTGCTGATCACGTGCCCGAGGCCAGCGACCGTATCGACGTTCCCGCTCAACCCGGAGGGAAGCTTCGGGGTGTTCACCGGCAGCGCCGACCGGGCGCCAGTCGACTTGTCGAGGTACACATGCCACTTCGTGCCGAACATCTTCTGGGCGGTGCCGATCGTGATCGTGGTGACGACCCGGATATGGAACACGTCGACGGTCGCCTTGGCGTTGTACTTCTTGAACGCACCAGTGACGGCATTACGTCGCGACTTCGACGCGCCGTACTTGCTCTGCAGGCTCGAGATCGATAGATACTTCCCATAACTCGACGAAGTCGGGTTACTCGCCGACTTGACAGCGCTCGCGATCCCCGACTGGTTGGTGATCATCCCGATCTCCAGCGGCAGCTTCGTGCCGGTCGACGCCTGCCCCTGGTTCTTCAGGTTCTTGTGCGAGATATCGCCATAGTTGACGCTTGAGGCGGCGGCCGTGCCGCAGGCGACGCTCAACACCACGCAGACCGTGAGCGCCGAGGTGACGTGGCGGGCGAATCCAGGCATTTCGGGACTGCATCACGAGCCAATCGCGATTGCATCATCCCGATCGGATGATTTCCGGAGCACGGCGGGCGACGACATCCCGCCGACCTTCTCCGCGTGGTCCTCGTGCAGTGCTAGAACCCCACGTGAGCACGCCCACCTGATCCTCACTTCAACCGACACGGTGGGGCAGGGCGAGCGTCCAGGACGACCAGGCACCCTGTTTCGCTGAGCGTTGGCAACTGCCTTCTTGACAGGCCGGGCAGGTCAATCGTTCCGTCGGGTGACGGACTGTGCTCGGCCGCCAGACCGTACCCGAGCGCCGTGCTGCCCAGGACAAACACGCACACACTAGAAATTTCTATCTAGAAGTTTGCTGCTGCAGTTGTGAATCTACCGATAGGAGATTCCCGCGGGAATACCTGACATCCGCCAGGTGCTCAAGCGGGAGACCGAAGGCTGGAGCGCACACGACGCTGATCGCGTCGCTGCGTGCTACGCCGAGGACGCCGTGCTATACGACGTGGGGCTACCCGAGCCCCTGCGAGGGCGCGCGGCGATCCGTGACTCGGTGGCGGGCTATCTCGCCGCCTTCTCGGATTTTCACGTCGAGGTGGCTGAGCCGATCGTCTCGGGCAACCGGGCGGCCCAGGAGTGGAAGGTCACCGGGACGAACGACGGCGAGCTGATGGGCATAACGCCGACCGGCAAGAGCGCGACCACGTACGGTTGCGGGACGGTCGAATTCGGCGAGGACGGGTTGATCCACCGCGGCGGCAACTACTGGAACGCCGCCGCGCTCTCTGGGAGTTGCCCGGACTCTGGCGCTCGGGTGTCGCTGAGCAGTCTGAGCACCTCACCGATCGTTCGCTCTCGAGCGACGGCTTCTGGCAGGGGGAGGTGGTCCTGGATGCGGTAGCGGTTGCGACGGCCGTCCTTGTCCTTGACGACATAGCCGGCCTCGGTCAGGTCGGTGACGATCCCGAAGGCACTGCGCTCGGTGATGCCGAGCGCAGCGGCGATATCGCGCAAGCGCACCCCGGGATCACGCGCGATGCAGACCAGGACGCGAGCATGGTTGGTGAGAAAGCTCCACTCCGCCATAGCACAAGTATAGACAAGGCTTTCTTGAATTCGCTTGCCAGTCTTGCGCTCCGTTTTGGGGTCTCACGAGTCCTTGCGATGTCACCGCCCGACATGCGGTGTCACCGCCCGACATGCGGTGTCACCGGCCGACATGGACCGACATGAGCAGGCGGAGCAGGAACTGCCGTCGCCGCGCGGCCGGCTCAGATCGTTCTCTGGCTTGAGGGTGGAGGTGTTTGTGTGGCTGCGGCGTAGCGGCGGACGTCGTTGAGCGAGATCCGCTCGCTGAGCAGGGCGGGTATGCCGAGCACGATCGCGGTGGTGATCTCGATCGCTTGGAGGAGGATGCCGTAGGCCAGCGCGTGGCCGGCGTCGACGCCGTAGGCGGCGAGGACGGCGATCGTGGCGGCTTGGAAGATGCCGATGTTGGACGGGGTGACGGGCACCAGCGCGGTGAGGTTGACGGCCAGCAGGATCGCGGCCGCGGCGGCGAGACCGGCCTTGCCTTGGAGGTTCAGCGCGTAGAGGACGGCGTAGGCGGCGAGTGTCTGGACGGCCCATGCGACCAGCTGGGCGGCGATCGCCCCAGCTCCCAGCCGCGGTTTTGTGAACACGCGCAGGCCGTGGCGCACCTGGATGATCTGGTCGCTCAGCCAGCGCGCGATTCGGCTGAGGCGAGCGTGGTGGGAGCGCTTGGCCGTGGCGAGCAGCGCCGGGCCGGCCACGACCAGGGCGACGACCGCAATCGGCACGGTCGCGGCGGCGATCAGCGCCGTCGCGTGGCCGCGGATTAGCGCCAGGCTGGCGATGGTGATCGCGGCTAGGATCGCGAGCGCGAGGAGGTTGATCAGGGTTTGGGCGAACACGGTGCCGAGGATCAGCGGGAAGCGTCGCGCCGTGTCGCCGGTGTGGCGGGCGACGAGGTAGGCCTTGGCGGGCTCGCCAAAGCGGCCGGGGATGAGCGCCGATATAAGCACGCCGATCATCGTGGCGCGCACCACGACGGGCCATCGCAGTCTGAGGTCCGGCAGCGCCGCGCGGAGCACAGCCTGCCAGGAGACGGCGCGTAGGAACATCGAGAGCCCGTTCAGCGCGAGCGCCGCCACCAGCCACCAGGGGTGCACGTGGCTCAGCGACCTGCCGATCCCGGCGAACCCGATGCCGGACAGCGCGAGGAAGATCAGGCCGGCGAGTGCGAGCGACCCGAGCGCCACGCCGGCGCGCCAAGCGAGCCGCGAACGGCGCAGGCGGTCTATCCGTCTGACCATCGGACTGAGGTCGGCGCGGTCCACGGCTGGCCGACCGATCGACGGCGGGTGCCGCGTTGCGTGTGAGTTCCCTGACCGTCGCATTTGAAGACCTCGCAGCTGCCTAGGTCCCGGCTTGATGCGGCAGCGCGACACCCGGGGCTGGGATGGGAGTGCGGGAATCGCCCAGGGTCGGTGCGCGGAGTCGTCCGGGCAGCAGCGCGGCGCCGAGGATGACCAGGCAGAACGCGGCGATCCGCGCGGCGATCTGCGGCGGGCCGAGGCCGATCGGGTCGTGGAAGACGAGGATTCCGCCGAGCAGCGCGACGATGTTGCCGGTCAGCGAGGTGAAGGTGATGACCGCGATCGCGGGGCCGAGCTGGAGGCTTCGCGCGGAGGCGTAGAAGGCGACGACCATCGCGATCAGCGCCGACAGCGTCCACGGGTTGACGAGCAGCATCACATGCGCGAGCGCGGGGTGCACGAGCTCCTTGATCGCGATGTCTGAGACGCCGAACAGTCCGCCGGCGGCCGTGGCGAGGAGGATCCCCTCTCGCAAATGAGGGCGCTCGAGTCGAATCGAGGCGCAGATCAGAGCGGCGCTTAGGACGATCACGGCGCCCTCGACTGCGATCAGCGCCCCCGCCGAGGCGTGCTGGCGCGTGGCGGGCGCTTGGGTGAGCCCCAGAACGGCTAGTCCGGCGGCGGTGACCAGCAAGCCAATCCATTGCCGGCGGCCGAGATGAAAGCCGAAGAACCGCTCGGCAACGATCGCCAGGAACACCAGTCCGCCGGAGATCACGGCCTGCACGAGCGACAGCGACGCCAGCGACAGCGCGGCCACGTGCAATATCCACGCGCCGAGCGCGACGAGCCAGCCTACCGTCCACCACTTGCAGCCAAACAACCCAATCGCGCTGGCAACCGGATGCCGTGCGAGGACGACCGGCGCCGCGACCGCGCCGCGCTGTTTGAGCAGGACGGCCACGCTGCCCGCCAGCGCGCAGCCGACCGCCAGCAGCAGGCCCGCGATCACCCGCTCGCTCCGGCGCGATCGACCCGCCTCTCGGACCCCTGCGTCGCGGCGAGGATCTCGAGCAGCTCCCCGACGTTCTGCTCGCGCGCGATCGGGTCAGGGAGCGGCAAGAGCGGGTTGATCGTATAGCGGTTCCGGCGGCCGTTTCGCACGCGCGCGATGTAGCCGGCGTCGGCGAGCTCGGTGACGATCCGATGCGCGGCCCGCTCGGTGATCCCGACACGGTCGCCGATGTCGCGCAGACGCACGCCGGGATCGCGCGCGATACAGACCAGAACCTGGGCGTGGTTGGTCAGAAACGTCCAACCTGGGGATGTGCGCTCAGCCACGACAGTAGCCTATCATTTCTAGATTCATTTTTCATGCTACAGTGATCAACTATTACGAGAGGACTCGAAGATCCCCTCGCCCCGCCCCGAGGAGGTCCGCACCATGCTTTCCAAGACACCAAGCGCGCCGGTCCGCTCGCCCACACCAGGGGTGATCCCCGACACGGCCGGCGACCCAGTGCGCGAGCCGCCCCCGGTGGCGGCCCCGAACACCGCTCGCGCCCGGGAAGCCGCCGCAGCGGCAAACGGGACCGAGACACGGGCCGAGCACTTTCGCCGCAAGGCGCTCCGGGGGCGACTTCACGGCTACGCGATCGGAGCCGTCGCACTCGTCGCCTTCCTGATCGCGCTCGCGGCGTCGAACACCGCACAAGTCAAGGTCAACTGGTTGATCGGCAGCTCCCGCGTCTCGCTCGTATGGCTCGTGCTCGCCGCCGCGATCCTTGGCTGGGGGCTCGGACTGATGGCCAGCGCAAGGTTTCACTGGCGCACCCGCGCCCCGCGCCGAGGGAGTGCCACCTCATGACCCGCTCCACGCGGCTCACGCAAGCTACGACCGCAAAAAGCAAGGCTCGGGCAGCTGCCCGTGCTCGGCCCGAGCCCGCGTCGATGAAGTTCTTCATCGTTGAGGACAACGACGGCGGCTATCACTGGACGATCGTCGCCGGCACCGGCGAGACGCTCGCGCAGTCCGCGAGCTTCGCGACCTACGAAGACGCAAAAAAAGCCGCACGGATCGTGCGCGGCGGCGCGGCCTCAGCGTCGTTCGAGCACCTAGGGGACGAAACCCCGCCGGTCGAGCTCGCCGCCCGCCGGGATACACGAGCGTCGCGAGACGATCTGGACGCGGAGCGTTGGCTGGATGAGGGCGGCAGCTTCAGCAGAGAGGCGGTAACACGATGAACAGCGGAGCGCTGCTGGCGCCGCCTGAGCCGCTCGCGCCCTCCGGCAAGCGTTATCCACGACTGACCTATGGCTGCCCTGAGTGCGGGCACGTTCTGCGTGTGTCGGGCCTCGGGCGCCGCCGGGTGTACTTCGAGCTGAGCGACGAGCTCGCAGACGACCCCGTGATGAACCGCGTATGCCCAGCGTGCGGGCACGGCCTGACCGGGAAGAATCCGCGGTGATCCGAGCCATGACCCTCGTTTGCTGCCCACCTTGCCGGTTGCGCTTCACTCCTGCCGCCGCGGCCTACATAATCGCCTGCCCTGAATGCGGTCACTCGCCGCACCCGATCGCCAGCCTGGAGCCCACCATCGGCTTCCGCCTCGTCGGACCAGAGGACCTCCCCCACGAGCTCCCTCACGCAACCGCCGCCTCGATCACATTTCCCGAGCCGGGACGCCGATCATGACCGATCCGCACATTCGCATTCTTCGAGCAAGTCGCAAGAACGAGAGCGAGCTCTACCGGAAGATCATCAGCCAAGCTAAACAGGTTCGTGAGCGCGCCGCCGAGTCGCTAACGCGGACGCGCGCCGCGCGTAAGAACGAGCGAGGCTCTGAGATACGGGACGACGCCGCTCAGAAGCGGCGACGGTTTCGGCAGCGCGACTGACTACCGGGGTCTAGGTAAGCTCGGCGACGCGATCACAGGTCGCGTTTCCGCATTCGTTCCCGAGCACTGCGGAAAGCTTGCCTGGGCGCCGATCCGATCTGACGTCGATTGCGGTAGTGGCCCAGGAATCGCGGACCATAGGACAGCCGCTGCGAAACAGCTCGCCGTATCCTTGCCATCAGGGTGACACCCGGCTAGAGCGCGGTTACGTTTGTGGCTCTCGGTCCCTTCTCGCCGACCTCGGTCTCGTAGGAGACCTTGGCGCCTTCGCGGAGGTCCCGATAGTCGCTCGAGTTGATCGCCGACTGATGGACGAAGACGTCGTCCGTGCCGTCATCAGGCGCGATGAAGCCGAACCCTTTGTCCGCTTTGAACCACTTGACGGTTCCGGTGGCCATGTTGGTCCTCCGTGATCTGGTGCTGCGACTGCGCAAGAAGCCAGGGCAACGATTGCGGGCGCTGGCACCATGTCAGCCCGAGCCGGCTGCTCGAACCACCACGGACGATAACAACCGCCTGCGCCCCTAGCCCCGAGATCCAGGATCATGTCGATGGGCGTCTAGGTTCGGTGCCCGAGCCCGCGCCGCGCGTGGTCGGAAACGATCTCGCCGTCTCGTAGCTGCTCGGCTTCGCGGAGGTTTTGCAGCTTCTTGAGCGAGTGGTTCTCGATTTGGCGGATGCGCTCGCGGGTGACGCCGAATCTGTGTGCGACCTCCTTGAGCGTGCTCGGGTGTTGGTCGCCAAGCCCATAGCGCAGCTCGAGCACGCGCCGCTCGCGGTAGCTGAGGTTCTCGAGCGCGTCTCGCAGGGCTTCGTTTGTCAGGACCTCGGCGGCGCGCTCGTAGGGAGACTCGGCTTGTTCGTCGGGGATCAGCTGGCCGAACTCGACCTGCTCATCGTCGCCGACGGGCTTCTCGAGCGAGATCGGCGCTTGCGCGGAGCGTTTGATCGAGGTGATCTCCTCGGGCTCGATGCCGGTCACCTCGGCGATCTCCTCGATCGTCGGCTCGCGGCCGAGCCCGGTCACGAGTCTGCGCTCCGCGCGGCCGATCTGATTGAGCTTCTCGACAATATGGCTCGGGATCCGGATCGTCCGCGCCTTATCAGCGAGCGCGCGGGCTACCGCCTGGCGGATCCACCAGGTCGCGTAGGTCGAGAACTTGAACCCCTTGCGGTAGTCGAACTTCTCCGCCGCGCGGACAAGACCGATCGTGCCCTCCTGGATCAGGTCGAGGAATGGCAGGCCCTGGTTGCGGTAGTTCTTCGCGATCGAGACGACCAGCCGTAAGTTCGACTCGACCATCTTCTGCTTGGCGTCGAACGAGCCGCGCTCAATCCGCTTGGCGAGATCGACCTCCTCCCGCGCGCTTAGCAGCCGCACCTTGCCGATGCCCTTGAGGAACAGCTGCAGACCATCGGTCGTCCCCTCCGGCGTGAGATCCAACGGAGCCTTGCGACGCGTGCGCCGCTCGGGCGCGCGCTCGATGGTCAGACTCGCTGCAGTGGCTGGGTCGATTTCCTCGACCAACTCGATTTCGGAGTACTCGAAGAGGCCGTGCAACTCCTCGACGTCGGTTTCGTCGAGGCCGAGCTCGGCCGTCGCGGTCGCGACCTCGACGTATGTGAGCACGCCGACCTGCAGCCCGCGGGCTATCAGACGCTTGACCTCTTCAAGCTCCTGAAGATCCGCTACTGACATCCCGTCGCGTTTCGCGTTCAACCCGTGCGGCTCATACAGGCTCATGTCGGTACGTGACCTCCCGCAGACGGCGAAGTGGGAGAGTCATACGATCGCGATAGGTACGCGCCTGGCCGCGCTCGCTCGGACCGTGCGGCTCCGCGTTGGTCCGGGTGCCGCCCGATCGCTGGGGGCTTCACGCGTCGTCGGGCATCGATCGCCGACGAGACACGCGGCGACCCGCGATCGCGATTGTGTTCGCCTCGCCTGCGCGCCAGGTCCTTTCGCCCGTGCGTCATGCCTTGAAGCCTTCCCCGTCCCTCTGTCAGGGTCACGCCGAAGGGAAGAGGGCAGAACCCCGCGCGTTCAAAGAGATAGCGACGAGGCCACCGGGCCGGTGGGGTAACGCCGGTAGAAGTACGGCACCGGCCCCGCAGTCAAAACCAGTAGCCCCCGCCTCTCGCCTCGTGGCGCTGGTGGCGCCGTCGGTGGCATCCGGGCTTGGGCCGAGAATCCTGGCCGCAGGGCCAGCTCGCCTTCGACTCTACTCCGATTACGGCCGTTATGTGGATCAGGCTGGAAAGTTTCCTCGGGCTCGTCCGCGGGCGCGAGTATCGGCCGCTTGGTCCCGCAGCGGCCGGGACCCGTCTGCCACGAAACTTGCCGCTGGAGAGGCCACGCGGGGAAGGCGCAGCTGAGGTGGAGCGCCGCTTGTCCCACCGGGGGCCGCGGGCCGTGCGGCGGGCGCAATCGGCATCGAGTAGGGTCGGCAGCGAATCTCGCGCACTCGTTGGAGGTATTAGGTTGGCCGGATCGTGCGCTCCTTGTTCTCACGGCTGCTGAGCACTGCCGCGAGCATCACTCGTTGGCGTTCAGTCAGCGACCCGAGGGTCTTTTTCTCCGACAGCGAAACCGAACGCAGCATCTTCGCCGAACGCGCTGGCCCCCAGCCTCGCTGGCTTAGAAGTAGTTCGGCGACGGTCATCGTGTCGGTGTCGCGGGAGCTGCGCAGGATCGCGTCAGCCGCCGCGACCTCACCTGTGCGTAGTCGCCGTTTGAGCGTGGCGCGGGTCAGCCGAACGCGATTGGCGCGCTCGAGGGCAAGCAGGCGCTGCTGCACGGACCCGTCCGGTCGGTCCGTGCTCACAGCAGCCCTGTGGAGGGGCTCTTAAGCGCGAGCCCGGCTCCATCTATCTCGTGGGTTCTCGTCGGGTTGACGCTCAGCCGGCCAGGAGCGCTCCCAAGCGCTCGGCGGCGGTAAGCGGCGGCTGGGCGATCGGACGGCCGCGCCTGTCGAATTCGAGTGGGTGCGCGGGCAGACGACGTCTGTGCTCGCGGCCCAAATCCGATTGGCGCGATCGCAGCTCGCTCCTTACGACACCTAACCGCGGACGACGCCCAACGCTGTCTTGTTCCCGAGGCGCTTGCATCACCAGCCTCCCAACTCGCCGGCGCCGACGGCAGCCAGCGTAAGCCGAGCATCCTGGCGCTGCTCCTCGACGTCGCGCAGCGACCAGGCGAGCAGCCACACCGCGGCCTTGTGCACGGTGGAGAGCTCGCTGGCATCAATCACGTCCTCGACGTCCGAAAACGCCGTGCCCTGCTCCATCATGGCCTCGACCTGCTCTTGGCTCTGGTCGAAGCTGAGCGGCGCGCTCCATGTCATGGACGCGCCTCCTTTCCTGGGTCCCGCGGCACTGCCCTTAGCGTGCAGCCCGCGGTCCCGTTAGACGAAGGACCGGCCTACCACAGATCGAGGGGTTCCGCCACCCCGGACCGCGCAATTTGGCGACAAAAAAGAACCGCCGAGAGCCTACCGGCTCCGGAGGAGTAGGGTATACGGAACGCTGCCTGCGGGGCTCCAACGCTTCCTCTCCCTCTTGTGGTGCCCGACACCCGCCCGAGGATGCGGCTGAAAGGTGTCCCATGGACCCCCAGTACGAAAGCCAAAGCGCCTCGGCGAAGATCGCCACCTCAGCAGTTCGGGTACTTCACGAGTACACCGGTCGAGGACCGACGAAGGCGAAGACCACCATCAACGAGACCGTGGTCACGATCCTGCTCGCGGACACGCTCACGACGGGCGAGCGCACGCTCGTCGACCACGGCCACGCCGATCGCGTTTTGGAAGTCCGCCACGACTACCAGACCGCCATGCGTGACGCGCTTGTAGGAATCGTCGAGCAAGAGCTCGATCGCAAAGTGATTGCGTTCATGAGTCAAAACCACATCGATCCCGACCTCGCAATCGAGGTCTTCGTGCTAAAGCCCGCCGAGGCGTCTCGCCAGGCCCTGCAGCCGGCCAACTCGTGACGCTGTCGCCCGGACGCCCATCCGAGGCAGACGGGCGCCAAGCACAGCATTCCGGCCAACCCAGCCTGGCCGGCGCCGCGGATCGCCCAGTCGGTGAGGTCGTGCGTGCAGGGTCGGTTGCCTGCCACAAGCGGCGGGTTAGCGACGCAGGGGCGACCCGACCTCGTCGGCTCCGTCGCGCCCGGCCCCCCGATCAGGGAGTTACCCGCACTCGCGTAGAGTCGGGTCTGTTTGGAGCGCGGTGGATCGCCGCGTCTCGGGTTAGTTAGCGTTTCGGCGCTGCCGCTCGTCGTTGCCGCCTGGGTCGTTGTTCGGCCCGGAGGGCGCCGCTTGCGGGCGTGTAGATGCTCTCGTGGCCGTCGTCCCAGCGGATCCGATAGCGAGGCGACGGGTCCCCTCGCAGCACCTCTTCAACGACACCGGACCGGGGTCGGCGGTCGGTTGACTCGGACTCGGCGACGACACGCCTGCCAACTTCAAAGGCCATGCTCACTCCCTCGGTGTTGGTGCTGGCCGAGCATAGTCGGCGGCGGGTCATCTGCCACCACGACCTGTGGCCAGTTCTACCCGCCGAATGTTGCATGACCGTGCTGGACGTGTGCTCGTCGATCGTCGGGACCAGCGACGAGCCGCCCCCTATCAGACTTGATCGACGCTCTGGCTCGGAGCGAAACGAGACGGTTGTTCCGGCTGTCTGCTGTCCCGTGGGGGTGAAGCGCGCCTCGACACGTCGGACTGGGGGGCTGCCTTCACTACTCTGCCGGGATGCCGTGGGAATGGCCGGTCGGCGCGGTGTGCGCGTTTCTGCTCGCGCTGGTCGCGACACCCGCCGGCGTGTCTGGGGCGGTGCTGCTGTTGCCGATCCAGCTCAGCGTGCTGCATGTGCCTAGCCCTGCTGTCACGCCCACGAACCTGTTGTTCAACGTCGCGGCCGTTCCGGGCGGACTGTTGCGGTTCTGGCATGAGCGTCGGCTGTTGAACACGCTGACGGGACTGTTGGTCGCTGGCACGCTTCCGGGGGTGATCGCTGGCGCGGTCATCCGCGTCGAGTTGCTGTCCGGAGGCCGCGCTTTCGAGTTGGTTGTGGCAGGGGTGCTTCTGCCGCTGGGGCTGTGGCTGGTGCTGGGCAGCCAGCGGATTCCGCGCCCGCGTCCGGTTCTGTCACCGCGGGCGCGATGCGCTATTTGGCTGCTCTCGCTCGTCGTCGGGACCGTCGGCGGGATCTACGGCGTGGGTGGCGGCTCGTTGCTCGCCCCGATCCTTATCGCAGCAGGGTTCTCCGCGTATGAGGTCGCGCCGGCAACGCTCACGGCGACGTTCCTGACCTCGATTGTCGGCATCACCACCTACCAGATCCTTCAGACCACCCACGGCGGCACGATCGCGCCGGATTGGGCGCTCGGAGCGTTCCTTGGTGCTGGCGGGTTCCTCGGCAGCTATTTCGGCGCGCGACTACAGGCCCGCCTGCCCGAACGCACCCTTCGACGGCTGCTCGGGGTCATCGCGTGCGTCGTGGCGGCACGCTACGTCCAGACCGCCGCCGTGCCTACGCAGGACGCCGCTCCCGCGCACGCGACGTCTATCTAACGCTGATCCGCCGCCGGTTTGGAGGTGAGGGGCGGGTCGATGCACGTGCAGCGGTAGCTGGCTGTCTCGGTGTGGGCTGCTTCTGTGGTGTGCACGCCGAGGTCACATCAGGTTCGGGGTGTGGAGGTCGGAAAGCTCGACCGCGCGGGTCGCCTATTCGACGAGCGGAGGTTCAAGCAGGGACGTGTTTATGTGCTCGGAGAGCGCAGTCGCCGCGGCGCGCCGGGCGGCCAGTCGCTGCTGGTCATCCTCGGCGCTGAGCGACGCCGCCGCATAGGCGCTCGAGGCCGCTTCCCAGAGTTCCCGCAGGCGGTCAGTCTCCAGTCGTGCCTGGCGGCGCATCGTCTCGACGGCTGTCGCGATGGCCTCCGTCGGAGCGTGGGAATCGAACGTCGTCTCGGCGTCCGTCTCACGAGCGAACGTGAACGTATGCTGCCCGGTAAGGACTGGCCGGTGCAGCGTACGTTCGACACGTGTCGACGCGTCATCGAGGACGCTGGTCGAGATGCTGAAGCGTGGATACGGCTCGACCGTGGCGAGCCATGCCAGTTCGCGTCCTTCGATCTCGTGTTGCTGGTGCGCGTCGATGGTCAGGCCGGCGTATTCGGCCACATGCACCCATCCCCAGTGCGTGCCTGCCAGCAGAAGCCCGATCGCAGCGATGACAGCGCTGACCGCGCCGCCGCCGTTGAACAGAAGCTGCACACCACCGTAGAGCAGCAGCGCCAGGCCGCCTATCAGGGTGACCCCCGTTAGAAGAGATCCTGCCGCGACCAGCCGGTCATGTCCTTCGGTTGTTATGGCCGGCTCGTGATGCTGCTCGGCCTCGGGCAGATTTGCCAGGTCCTCGTCCAACAGGCGCCGGTCGGGGGGAACCCCGAGGAAGGCGAGCATGTCCTGGTTGTTCTCAACCATCGTCCGTGTCTCCACGGCGGCGGCCTAGGACCGAGTGCCCCCGGTCGGTGGAGGTGTCTGCGCTGACGTTGTCCGCACGGCGCCTACCCCGTTGCCGCCGCTTCTGGCGGCATCCGCAGCAAGGCTGCCGGTGAGCATGCCCTGTTGGACTTGGTCCATTAGGGAACCGACTGAGGCGGGCGAGTGGGGTAGTAGGAGTGTGGTCATGTTGCCGTGCTCGCCGACGGATCGGATCGTGTCCATGTACTGGGTCAGCGCCACGAGTCCCATCGCTTCCTTCGGGTCGATGCCCTGTTCATCAGCGAGGATGGCCAGTGAGTCCTTGAGGCCCCGGGCGATCGCCTCTCGCTCGGCCGCTACGCCCTCGCCGTGGAGACGCATCGACTCCGACTCGGCCTCGGCCTTCTTGATTCGGAGCGTCTTGTCCCCCTCGCCCTGGGCCGTCGCGGCCTCCTGGTTGCGACGGGCGGCGTTGATGTTGTTCATCGCGTCCTTGACCCGCTGGTCAGGCTCGATGTTCGTGATCAGCGCCTTGATGATCTCGTAGCCGTAGTCCGCCATCTGCGTCTGCAGGGTGTCCTGGATGTGCTTGGCGATCGTGTCCGCATCGGCGTAGGCCTCGTCGAGGTCCATGGTCGGGATGTGCGAGCGGACCACGTCGAAGGCATAGGACTTCATCTGCACCTCGGGGTCGTCGAGCTTGTAGAACGCGTCCTTGACCTTCTCCTGCTCGGCGCCGACCATGTACTGGATCGCGAGCTTGACCACGACGAACACGTTGTCCTGGGTCTTGGTCTCGATATCCGCGTTCAGCTGCTCGACCTGCAAGCTCATACGGCCAGCCACCTTCTCGACGAACGGCGACTTGCGCTGAAGCCCAGGCCCGGCGACGCGAACAAACTTGCCGAACCGCTCGACGATGGCGCGCTCCTGCTGCTCAACGGTGAAAAAGAAGAAGGGCATACGGAGTCCTTTCAACGGACACGACAGTGGGATCGCCAACTTGGCGTCCGACTGCTCTATGGGAAGGCGCTTCCGTCGCTGGGGACGAAACTGTCCGTGAGGTCGCCGTTCGGGATTATTTGGCCGACGGTGCTCTGCGCGAAGTCGCTTCGCAGAAGCGGTGAAATGGCCTATGACCCATTCTACTCCGCCGAGAATCCCCTCATATAACGCTGGTCAGTCGTTTATGTCGAAGACCGGCGTGATGTCGGGCAACTGCTGCCCGTCCTGCGCGTGCTCGTTTGGGACGACGGCGGTGCCAATAGCGAAGAACTCGATTACGTGGCTCCCCCAGCCCTGGTTGTTCTCGTGCAGCTTGACCTCGACGATGCCCAGAACGCCGTCACCGATCGCCTCGGCCTCTTTCTGCATGCGTTCCATCGCGAGCTCGCGTGCGTCATAGAGGGCCTGCGTGTACTGCTCGAGCTCGACGTTCTGCCCCGTCTGACGCATCGACTGCATCATGCCGCGATGGGCGACGTGGTACACGCAGTTGCCCATGACCAAGCCCACCGGGCGCTTGCCGGTCTGCAGCAACGTCCAGAAGGCCTGACCGCTGAGATCGGATGTAAACGGACGTCCGTTGGGCGCACGGTGGACCTTGCCGCCCTTGTGCTTGATCGCAGTGCCGATGGCGATGAACTCGGCCATGTCCGCACCCCACTCATAGCGTCCGATGTCGAGGCGGACCCCGACGATGCCGTCAGCACCCAACTGATCGGCCTCCTCCTCCATGCGCGTCATCGCAAGCTCGCGGGCTGCGTACATTGCCTGGGTGAGGACACCCATCTCCTGGCTTGCCTTCCAGTTGGACTGCTGGAAGCCGATGTGGTAGATGCTCGAGCCCACGACCAGACCCACCGGCTCGAAGCCGGCCTTCTCCACGCAGAGGTACTCGTTCACCGAGAGGTCGGACGTAAACAGCCCGCGTGCGTTCATTTGCAGGCGCTCGCTGGCGTGCTCCGCGAGACCCTCGGTGCTAGTCGGATCGTATGTCGACATCAGCTGTTCTCCTGGCGCGGTGGTGGACTAGAGCCCGAGGTTGATGGACATCACCGGAGCCCCAAGTGGAGCCGGGTGAGGCTCGTGCGCACCGAGTGCAATGGCGGTGCCCAGCACGTGCATTGAGACGATGAAGAAATGGTGCCTATAGCCGGCGCTCTCGTACTCGTGA
Organism: uncultured Solirubrobacterales bacterium; assembly: GCA_963812225.1. GTDB lineage: Bacteria > Actinomycetota > Thermoleophilia > Solirubrobacterales > Solirubrobacteraceae > Palsa-465. The sequence continues at coordinate 88,855 of CAWEUN010000017.1, read as the reverse complement.
TGATCGATGTTGTGCGTGAGCGTTGAGATGACCATGTCGTTCGCACCGACCTGCCTCGCCTGATGGGACACCTCATCCATCGCCAGTTGGCGCGCGGCGTACACGCCCCGAGTGATCTCGGTCATCTCCTGGTTACCCCACCAGGTGCCCATCATCTGATTGGCCCCCGGGCTGAGTGCCACGCACACCACGGACGTGTGGCCGATCACATCGAGCGTCTCGGCTCCGATGCGGCGCAGCTTGTCCACGTCCTGGCCCGAGAGCGCGCACATCCGCGTCCGGGAAGCGTCGCGGGCAGCGAGCGTCGTCTCGCGAACGGCCGTCCCGAATACGAGATATTCGACGTTGCCCGCCCCCTCAAAAGAGCTGTTGACGGTCATTTCGATACCGATCACGGCGTCAGCGCCCGCGAATTGCGCCTCCTGACGTAGCCGGTCGAACGACCGCTGGCGCGCCAGGTTCCACGGCAGAGCAAATGACGGCATCTCGCGAACCCCGCCTCCGTAGGAGGACCAGCCGTAGTTCTGCCAACCGTGCTGGACGACCGATGAGCCCATGACCTGCGCGATCGGAGTCAGTCCGGAGGCCTGCGCGACCGCGTACTCCTTGGCCGTCAGATCGCTGGTGAAGACCGGCGAGCTCGACGCCGCGACTCTCTTCAGCCGCAGCTCGGCCCCGAGCGGGATCCCACCGCCGCGGATGCGTTCGAGATCGACCGCCGCTGCCTGACGCTCATCCTCGCTCAGGGGGGTCGCTCGTTTTCCGAACAACGGCAAGGTACTTCATGCTCGCACATTCGAGAGCGCGACCTGCCAGGTGACCCTTGACGGTCTGCGGCGAGCCCATTTCGCGGTCTATGGTTCCGGTGGCCATGGAAGCCTGGGGAACCGCAAGCTTCGAGAACGATCCCGCCATCGATTGGTTTCTCCTCGTGGAGGAAGCGGTTGAGCCGGGCGAGGTGATCGCGTCGGCGCTCGACGCCGCGTTGGGCGACGCCGACTTCCTCGGCCTCGACGCGGCCTGTGCGGCGATCGCAGCCGCAGAGCTATCCGCCTCCTGTGCCGGTCACGCCCCCGACCGCCTTCCTGATCATGTGCATCGGTGGGTCGACGGGCACCCCCATCGCCCTCACGACTCCGAGATTGACCAGGCGATCCTGGCGGTCGAGCGCGTCCGCGAGGAGAGCGAGCTGCGCGAGCTCTGGGACGAGGACAACGACGGCCGGGCGGGCAGGTGGCTCGGTGAGATCGATGATCTGGCTGCGCGTCTGCGGCATTCCGGAGCGGGCGATCCAGCGACGCTCTCGCCTTGATGCATTGGCTCCGGCGCGGCTAGATTCGGCGTAATCGGAGCCTACGTTGGCGCTCCGGCTCCCCCAGGCGCGAGTTGGGCTGGCGCTGCTTCATGGCCTGACACGCCAGCAGCCTGCGTGCGGCTTGCTTGCGCGAACGTGACCAACTTTCCCTGCTCTTCGTCCCACAGCTTGAGGCGGACGGTGCGCAGCGCATCCCGAAACGAGAGGGTCGGCACCTGGTGGAAGATCGGGTTCTCGTCGTGGGCGCGTTGAAGGTTGTAGTTCGGAATCCGGGCGTTCAGATGGTGGACGTGATGCAGCCCGATGTTGCCCGTGAAGAACTGCATGACCCTCGGCAGCTTCAGGTGGGAGCTTCCGCGGAGCGCCGCGTCCGAGTAGCTCCAGTCAGCAGCGCTTTGCCAGTAGGCGTCTTCGAACTGGTGCTGGACGTAGAAGAGCCAGATCCCGACCGATCCGGCGAGGATCGCCGAAGGCGCCCAGACGATCAGGAAGCTCTGCCAGCCGATCAACCAGCACAGCCCGCCGATGACGACCACCAGCGCCACATCGGTGCCGAGCACGCTGTGGCGCAGACGCGGGCGCTGTGACCGCGTTGCGATGCGCGGCCCGATGACCATCGCGATAACCGGACCGAGCCCGAACATCACGACCGGATTGCGTATCACGCGATAAGCGAGGCGACCCGACCATCGGCGCGCTCGGTACTCGCCCACGGTCAGCGTGATGATGTCCCCGACGCCACGACGCTGGAGGTCTCCCGACGTTGCGTGATGGATCGCATGATCGTGGCGCCAGCGCTGGAACGGTGACAAGACGAGCAGACCGGCGAACCGTCCGACGTACCGATTGGCTCGCTTGGAAGGCAGCAGAGAGCCGTGTGCGCAGTCGTGAAAGACGACGAAGGTGCGCACCAGGAAGCCCGCGGCCGGAACCACCAACGCCAGCGCCAGCAGATACGAGAGGTCGAGTGCGAAATACATCAGCACGGAAATGGCTAGGTACGGCAGGACAGAAGTGATGATGTCGAGCACGCTTCGCCTGACACGGGGACGCGCGTAGGCGGCGAGCTCTTCATGCCTGAGCAGGCAATCCGATGGAGTCAAGATGACGGCTCCGATCCCGGGGTTGATATTCGAGAGCGCAACCCCCATGGGCCGCCATTCAGACCGCCATGAGCGCAAGCTTCTGTTGATCGAAGCAAACCGGCCGAACAAGAGCGGTTCCGCCAGCTTGTCTCGAGGAGACCGTAGCCTAGTCGAGATCTGCCTCGGGAGCTGCCGGGTCAACGAGCTCCAAGGCGCCGAACCCCGGAACCGGCGCGTCCATGAGAAACATCTCGATCGTGAGGTCGGGCTCGATATGGGCCTGGCTGAGGAAGGCAAGCACCTTGCGTCCGGTCAACTGCTCGATCATGGCGCTGTAGCGCTCTTTCATCATTCGCTGAAAGTCGCGGCGCATCTCGAGCACGCGGTTCGGCTCGCCTCCCTCCACCATCGTGCGCTCGATCGCCGTGAACCCGTCGCTGAGTACGCACACGATCAGGTTGTCGAGGACGTAGGTCTTGGCCTTGATCGGTCCGCGGCCGTAGTGCTCGCGCATGAGCGCGACTATCCGATTCGTGATCTCGGCCAGCAGCTTGCCGCCGACGAGCGGCTGAGGCTCTCGCTCCGGGCCGCTACCGGTCATGTCCTGCCTTCCCATGCTTCGCCCTGTGCGGTGCTCACTGATGTTTAGATCCTCAACGCCGGGAGCCAGAGCGACCCCTTCAGATGCCGGAGGGATCGTACCGACCAGGGATCTCTGCTGCCACCCGCCCGAAACGGAGCAGATTGTGTGCGCGGCGAGACCAGGGCGAGAGCGGACTGACACTGACAGCGACGCTACGCCGAGGTAAGCTCGGTCCGGCAGTCTGGGAACTGGGTAAAAATGGGGAGGAATCTTTATGAGGACGCCGCGATTGCGAGTGCCGGGGTACTCGAGCGTGGTCGCGTCGATCGCGCTGTTCGTCGCCCTCGGCGGCGGCGCGTACGCGGCCGGCTCGAAGCTGGTCGGCCACGGCGGGAAGGTGCAGGGATGCGTGCCGAAGAGGGGCGGCGACCTCCAGGTCGTGAAGACGGGCAAGCGCTGCCCGAAGGGAAAGGTGTCGCTCGTGCTGAGCGCGCGCGGCAGCAACGGCTCCAATGGCTCCAACGGGGCGCGCGGCCCGCAGGGCCCGCAGGGGCCGCAGGGTCCCCAGGGCGCGCAGGGACCGACAGGTCCCTCGGGGACGACCGTGATCACGCAACCAGCGGCCTGGGTGCTCCACTCCGCCGCGCCGGCGAGCGACGCGGTGGCGCTCGACGGCTCCACATCCGATGCCAGCGCGGACAGTCGATACCAGGGCTTCAAGTTCGGCGGCTTCGGCGGCCCGGACACCGTGATCGGCACGTTCCAGACGTTCCTGCTGAGCCCGAGCCAGCTAAGCGGCTCGAGCGTCGACCTATCGTCGGTCAGCTTCTGCTACTTCGTCGGTCCGTACCCGCCGGGGAACACGGAGACGAATACCGTCATCGATCACATCTGGGTCTACACGCTGACCGAGCCGAGCGGCAGCAGCTCGACGTTCCCGGCCGCGACCGTCGGGACGCTGCTCGACCAGACGATCAGCTCGATCAAGAACAAGACCGGCAACTGCAAGTCGTTCTCGCTCAGCAGCCCGCAGCCGATCACGGCCAATGGCTACGTGCTACTGCGGCTCGAGGGCGTCGACACCCAGAGCGGCGCCACGACCAGCGGCGGGCTCGTCCAGCTCGGGCGGGTCACGGCCACGTACACGCCGTGACCCGGCGAACGCGATTCGCCGACTCCCCCCCGATCGTGTTCACGGCTTGGCGGGGAGCAGTGCGCGCAGATCGTCGATGGTGTCGGCTTCGCCCGCGATCTTGTCTGGCCGGTACCGCTTCACGCGCGCGAAGCGCAACGCCACCCCGCCCGGATAACGCGTAGAGGACTGCACGCCATCCAGGGCGATCTCGACGACGAGCTCGGGACGAACAAGCACTGCGATGCCGCGGCGGCCGGTCTCGCGCGCGAGGAGCTCCGTGGTCTGCCACTCCAGCAGCTCGTCGGTCAGGCCCTTGAAGCATTTACCGACCATCACGAACTCTCCGGTGGCCGGATCGCGGGCTCCGAGATGAAGGTTCGAGAGCCACCCCCGGCGCCGTCCATGACCCCATTCGGCGCCGAGCACGACGAGGTCGTAGGTGCGCACCGGCTTGACCTTGCGCCAGGCCTTTCCACGCCTGCCCGCCGCGTACGTCGACGTCGCGTCCTTGACGACGACGCCCTCGTGTCCCGCGCTCAGCGACTCGTCGAGCACGCGCTGCGCCGCTTGGACGTCGGCGGTGAGCACGGCGGGGATCTTGAGATGTGGCGCGATCTCGGAGAGCCGGGCCGAGCGGTCGTGCAGAGGCGCGTCGAGCAGGTCCTCGCCGTCGACGTGCAACAGGTCGAACAGGAATGTCACGATCCCCTCCGGCGGCGCGTCGCGATCGATCTGCGACACCGTGTCCTGGAACGAGGCGGGGCTCTCGCCGATCATCCACAGCGCCTCGCCATCGAACACCGCCTGCCCCACCTGCAGCTCGAGCACGGCTGCGACGATCCCCGGCAGCGTCGACGTGATGTCGTTGAGGTTGCGGGTGAAGATGCGCACCTCCTCGCCACGGCGATGGATCTGGATCCGGATCCCGTCGAGCTTCCACTCCACCGATGCGGAGTCGAAGCTCGATATGGCGTCGTCCACGCTCGTGGCGGTCGAGGCGAGCATCGGAAGGATCGGCCGGAAGAGCTCGAAGCCGACCTCACGCAGCCCCTGCTCTCCCCCGCTCATCGCGATCTCGGCCGTGCGCGTCAGATCGCCGGAGAGCATCAGCGCGCGTCGCGCGATGTCAGCCGGCACGCCGGCCGCCCTGGCGACGGCATCCGCCATCACCCCGGCCAGCGCACCCTGCCTGAGCTCGCCCGTCAGCAGTCGCCTGAGGAAGTCGCCCTCGTCCTCGGTGGCTCGGCCGAACACCGAGCCGAGCAGTTGCCTGCGCCTCGCCGCGGATCCGGGTCCGGTGGCGCTTTCGATCTCGAAGATCGTGACGTCCACCTCACCAACGGTGAGCGATGGCTCGCTCGCGGATATTTCCTTGACGCCGTAGATCGTCGAGTACCCGACGCCGACGCGCCCCTGCCTGGGCACGCCGGAGAGGAACCCGACACAGATCGCGACCTCGCCAGGGTCGAGCCGCCTCAACAACTCCGCGAGGATCGCCACCTTCCGCGAGCGCGAACTCGTCTCGGCGACCTCGCTCGAGGCGCTGACGACGTCAGCAAGCAGCGTCATGGCGTGTACGGCGAAGGCGGCAAGCGGCGGATAATCGTCGATGATGGCCGAACCCGACCCGCCGCGGCCGCCGGACTTGCAGCCCCAGGACCCGCAGCCCCAGGACCCGCAGGCGCCGGACGCGCAGCTGCGCTCGGCGGGCGTCGACCGCGCAGAGGTGCTGAACCAACTGACGCCCGGGCATCTGACCCGCCGGGTGGCGACGGCCGTCGGCGTGGTGGCGGTGATCGCGCTCGCCATCATCGAGCTGCCGGGCCTCCAGGACGTACGCGCCCGGTTCGTCCATGCCGATCCTGGCTGGATCGTGGCCGCGGTGGCGATGGAGGCCCTGTCGATCGCCTGCTTCGTGTTGGCGTTGCAGCGATCTTTCACCGGGCGGCTCCGCCCGCGTGGCGCGATCGCGGTCGGGACGACCGCCCAGGGAGTCAATGCCGTCGTGCCGGCCGGCGGCACCGCCGGGCTCGCGTTTGCGGCCGTGGTGCTAACCGACGCCGGGTTCCCGGTCATGTTCACGGTCGGCCGTCTGATCGCCCTGTTTCTCATTACGAGCGTGCTCACCAACCTGATCCTGATCATCGTCGGAGGTGGCGGCGTGTCGTTCGGCCTGCTGTCGGCTCACGCCTCGCTCGCCGCGTCGGTCGTGCCCGCCGTACTCGCGCTGGCGCTGCTCGTCGTTCTCACATTCGCACTCAAACAGGAGGCTCGGTGGCCCGCCGGGCGCTTCACCGCGCGAGCGCGCCGCTCGCTGGGGTTCCTGCGCGAGGCGACGACCGTGAGCGGCGAGCTCCTCCGCGGTCGGGATCCGTGGCTGGCCGTTGGCGCGCTCGGCTACGTCGTCTTCGATCTGATCGCGCTCGCCGCCGCCCTCGCCGCGCTTGGGTGGGGTGGGCTCGGACTCGGGACCGTGATTCTCGGGTATACGCTCGGCCAGATCGGCTCGGTGATTCCGCTCCCGGGAACGACCGAGGGCGGGTTGGCCGGCGCGCTCGCTCTGTACGGCGCGCCGCTGGCGCTCGCGGTCCCGGCGGTACTCGTGTACCGCACGGTCGCGATGGCGGTGCCGCTCCTGATGGCGGCCGTCGGCGCCGCTCAGCTGCGCCACGGGCTCGAGGTCAGCGATCTCCCGGACTCGACCTGGCCGGCTCCTGCCCCACCGCGCCTGACGAGCTGACCGTTACCGCCGACTTTGCCCGTCGCTCCGCGACGGCTCGCAGGCGAGCGCGGAGCCCGCGGAGCGTCGCTAGCGACAGCAACGCCAACAGCGCGGGCAGCCAGAAACTGAAGAGACGAAACGCGATCGCCCCGAGAAGGGCGCTGCTGAGCGAGGCTCCGGCGATCACGAAGCCACCCGTCATGGCCGCGTCGACGCTGCCGGATCCGCCGGCGGGCAGCGGCAAGCCGAGCGACACGTAACCGGTCGTGTATCCGAGGAGCAGAGGTGCGATGGCCACGGCCACGCCAAAAGAACGCAGGGCGGCCCACGCGCAAACGAGCTCTCCGCCCCAGAACAGCGCCGCGCCGCCGATCGCCCGCGCGAGCACGCGCCCCGGCGCGCGCATCAGAATCCGGATCAGGACGAGCGCCCGCACCGCCACACCAAGCGCGTCGCGCACACGGCTTCCCGAGGATCTCGTAAAGCGCGCGCGCCGCCGGGGCGCGCTGATCCACAGACCGACAGCGAAGCACGCCGGCGTGATGAAGAGCCACGCCACCGGGACCTCCCAGGGGACGTGGTCTCCGGTTGTCCCAGCCAGGACGATGATCGCGGCGGCGCAGGTCGCGAGCGTGAGCACGGCCCAGCGCATCGTCTCGAGCGCGATGATGCGGGCACCTGCAAGTCTCGGGGGCTCGCCGGCCTCGCGCAGCGCCCAGAAATCGACCGACAATCCGCCGATCGCGGTCGCCACGCTGAACGCGCCGAAGGACAGGCCGACGATCCGAGCCACCGTCGAGTACGTCAGCTCGGGGCCGCCGTCCAGCTCGGCCATAGCTTGGTATGACGCGATGAAGCCGGCGTACGCCAGCACCTCACCCGCGGCGCACAGGAGCAGCCAGCCGGGCTTGGCGTCGCGCAGATGAGTGAGCACATTCGCGTAGCTCGCCGCGTTGCCGATCAGCAGGATGACCGCCGCCGTGGCCGCGATGCCCACGATCACGCTCACGAGCAGCCGCTTGCGTTCTTGGCTCATGGCGATTGCGCGTCGTCGAGCTCGGAGGCCAGCCGGAGGATCACGGTGTGGTTCCTCCCCAGTCGCAGCGCGCGCCGGCGGCCTCCTCGGAGGATCGCGCGACGGTCCGGACCGACCAGCGCCGGCTCGACCGGTCGCTCGTCGGCACGCGCGCGCTCGATCCATCCGGCGGCCGCGGCCTCCAGCTCGCGTGGCGATGCGGGCCCATGGACGAGCTGCCAGGCGACGATCTGCCCAGGGGTCAGGGGAGTGGCGCGCCTGAGAGCCTCCGCCACGTCGTTCGTGAGCCGGCCGGGTGCCGGGTTGATCGCGCGCGCCACGGACACGTAGGCGCGGGCCCGCGCACCGGCGAGCGGGTCGTAGGACATGGCCACCGGCTGGACCACCCGCGCTCGACCCCGACGCGCCAACGACGCGAGACCCGGCTTGAGGGGGGCGATTCGCCCGTCCGGCGACAGCTCCCCCTCCGGATAGATCACGACCACACCACCGGACCGGAGTGCGTTCGCCAGCTGTTTGAAGTCGCGTACCGCTGCCCGCAGATGCTCGCGCCAGACCTCCCCCTGACGCACCACCTGCTCACGATCGACGACCGTCCACAACAGGTCGGCGTAGATGCCGCCCAGTACATCGTTCGCGCGCCTCGGACTCGGGCGTCGGCACTGCGCGGCCCGGCGCAAGAGGGCCGCCCGAAGCTCGGCCGGGAGCTGGCCGTCGAGCGCGAGCATCGGATCGGCGCGGAGCAGCTCGACGAGGCGCATCCGGGTCGGCTCCCGTACGGGCACGCACTGCAGGTGCCTTTCGAGCACGCCGCCGACGCGGATCGGCCACAGCACCCGTCGGGCCCACAACGGCATATGTTCCGGATAGCCGCCCAGGAACCCCTTCAGGAAGGCGTGGTCATCGGCGGCGAACGTTGGCCACGGAACCCCACGCGCCACGGCCTTCGCCCAGTGCGGATAGAGCGCCGCGACGAGCACGGGGACATCGTTATCGGAGCGGTGGTTCGGGGCCAAGATCGTTCCCGGCTCGAGGCGCAGATGCGCGAGCCCGAACACGGTTGGCCGAAACCGGAGACGAACGTAAGCCGTCATTCCGGCCGCGACGGGACGCTGAGCGGGGATCTTCATTGCGTGCAGGCCGCCCGCCCGGCCGGGGCGATGCCGCCGAGTCTCGAAGCCGCATCCTCGAGCAGGGTGCCGGCGATCAGGTCGCCGACGCCCGGCAGCGGGACGAGGCCGGGTAGGAACGACACGCTCGCTGAGAACTCGAGCACGACCCGAGTCCCGCCGTCGTCGGACAATGACCACGACAGGGAGAGCTGATCCGCGTCAGCGGGCGTGTTCGGCAACCGCGTCACATGGACAGCGCGCGGGGGGACGGTGCGGATCGCCACGTCGAACTCGAAGCGCTTCCCGAACGGGCTCTGAGGCACGTGAACGACCACGTGCGCGCGCGAGGGCCGGCGGTGGTCATCGCACTCCACATCGACGACCTCGCGGACGAACTCGCTCCAGCTCGGGTAGCGATCCACGGCCGCGAGCACCGCAAAGCACGTCGCGAGAGGTGCGCTCACAACTGAACTCGCGCGACCGTCGAGATGTTTCATCGCTCAGCAAATTATCGGCGCCGGGACGCGCGGCGTCCCCGCTACCGACAGCTGCACGCTCCGCCGAGCGGGACGATCACTTCTTCTTGTGCTTCTTGTGCTTCTTGTGCTTGTGGCGCTTGTGCTTCGCCTTGTGCTTGGGCCCGAGCAGGGTGACCGTCCTGACGACTGAGCCGCCCGACCACACCTGCACCGTGAGCCGGGCGCCGCGCGCCTTCGCCAGCAGCTTGATCGCGCCTCGCGACAGCTTGAACGTGAAGGCCTGCGAACGCCGCGTCGCGAGGCTGTAGGTCAGCGACCCGACGACGATCGTCGTGGACTTCGTCTCGAGCTTGGTCTTTGTCTTGCGACCTTTCTTGCCCTTCTTCGAGTGGTGCTTGCTCTTGACGTGGACCCTGACCTTGACCTTCGCCCGTCGCGTGAACGTCAGCGCGCCGGTGCAGGTCGACCCGGACGCCCCGGCACACGAAAGCGCGAGCGCGGCCGCGTGTCTGCGTGAGACCTTGGCGCTCGAAGCGATCGTCACGCGGCCCGGGGGTGGAGGTCCGGCCGAGACGACGACCGTCACGGTCCCGCCACCGCCGCCATGGCTGCCGGGACCGCCGCCTGCCGGCGTAGTGGTCGCCGTCAGCCGGAACGTGCCGGTGCTCTGGGCGTGCCTGCTGTCGCCGCCGTATTCGGCGGTCAGTCTGTAGGGCCCGGTCGCGGAGGGAGTGAACGTGACGTCGCACGTCGCGCTGGCGCTCGATGGATGCCAGTTGCACGGGCCCGGGGGCCCGAACGTACCGCTGGTCGGTGCCGAACTGAAGGTGAGGCTGCCGGCTGGGGGTTGCGGCGCCGGGGTGTGCGCATTGTCTGTCAAAGTCGCCGTGCACGCTGTCGAGGTGCTGATCTGGACCGTCGCCGGGCTGCAGCGCAGAGTCGTCGTGGTCGGGTCGACGGCCGTTACCGCCCCGGTACCTGTGCTTTGCTCGTGGCTGCCGTCGCCCGCGTAATTGGCCGTAACCGTGTAGTCCCCGCCCGCCGTCGGTGTGAAGCTCAGGTGGCAGGAGCCGCTCGCATCGAGCGTGCAGGCGGCGGGGCTCGGAAACGTGCCGGTGTTCGGTGAGGAGCTGAAGCTCACCTCGCCCCCGGGTGTGCTCACCGGGCTCGTTTCCGTGTCCGTGACCGTCGCTGTACACGTCGTGGCCGTGGCGGTCGCGGGCGACGATGGCACGCACGCGACGCTCGTCGGCGTCGCGTCGGCGGCGGCCGCAGACGCGGGCGCAGCCAGCGCGAGGATCAACAGCGCGATCAACCCAAATAGACGCAGACGAATCACGACGACCTACAGCGGGATCAGGTCCTGGTAGAGCAGGCGCAGCTCGCGCCCGCGTTGTGCCAGCGTGTAGAAGCCGCGCGTCGCCCGGCGGTTGTCGGTGGGCAGCACCTCGTACTGGTTGATGCACAGCCTGACGCTCCCCTTCGACGGGAGCTTGACGTTCCTCGCCACCCACGTCGTCAGGCCGCTACGACCTCTCCCGGCGGTCATCGCGATCGGTTGCCCGAACTGTTCCCAGCCGAGCGTCTCATCCTGGATCGCGCTCTGGCGCCGCTCGATGATCAACTCGGCCTGCCCGGGCGCCACCTTGCGCGCGCCGGCGGCGCTCGAGTATGAGAAACCACTCAGCGTCACGCTCGACAGGTGGTGGGGGCCCTTGCGCACGACCGTGGCCGTCCGTCCCGGCTCGAGCGACATGATGTCCGCGAGCACGATCCGCGAGAGCTCGACGCCGGAGACCGAGTTCGGCTGGTAGCGCGCGAGCGCCAGCCTGACCATCGGCGTATACGTCGCGCCCGTATCGACGGCGATGTCGCAGTACCACAGGTTCCGGGTGGGGTCGAACTGGACGGGGTGCCCGGCGACGTTCACGCTGATCCCGGCGTTCTCCTCGATCGACAGGCCGAACCCGGACTCGATCGCGTTCGGGAACGACGACACCCGTGGATGGAGCGACGGCAGGGACGAGCTACCGAACACGGGGTCGGCTCCCCAGTCGGTCACATACTCGGCTTGGTCGGAGGGGATCGCTGAATTGACGCCGCCGCCGCCGATCGCGAAATCGCGATGCGCCTTCTTCGCACCCCTCGCTTGCGCGCCGGCCGGGAACAGTCTGATCGGACCCGGCTCAGCGCCCGGCCACGTGACCACCCCGAGCAGCTCATCGATCCCGGAGCTCCACCAGGGCCGATCGATGAAGACCCGCAGCGCCGATGGCGAGCGCTGGCTGACGGTCGTCTTTGCGCTCGGCTGCGTCAGTTGCCAGTCGTAGATCGGTACCACGTACGCGATCTTCGGCGAGTCCGGACGCGCGCTCGAGAGGATGTCGACGAGCACCGGATGCGCCGTGCTCTTCGTGACGTTCGTGCCCGGTGGGTAGAACTCGGTGAACTGGCTCGTCGCCACGGCGTGATAGGAGACATTGCGGTGCTTGGTGTCATGGAACTCGTGGCGGACACCGGTGAAGTCGTCCGTCGCGCTGTACTGCTGGCTGCCGGCGCTGTTCAACCCGTTGGTGGCGCTCGGAATCGTCGCGACCGGTGAGTTCGTCGTCTGCCGCAGGCTGGGGTTGGGCGCGCCCGGCCCCTGCAGCGGCAGGTTGTGGACCGGATCGTCCACGGGGTCACCCCAGTTCGCGAGGAGATCGATCGTGCTCGTGCTCTTCGGGCTCCAGGTCAACTTCCCCTGAAGCGGAGCGAACGTGTCCCCGGCGGCGCGCGGCGGGGTGGGGAAGCTCGGGAACTCCGGCGTGAGCAGCGGCTGCTTCACGGCATAGATGAGCTCGATCTGAACGGCCGGGGTGATCGCCCAGTACTGCCCAGCCGCGGCGTCGGTCGGGTTGAACGACTTTGACGGGAACAGATCCTGAAGCGCGAACAGCGGTATGTCGCTCTGGTTACACGTCGCAGAAAGGTTCAGGGTCACCGTGTCACCCTTGATCAACTCGAACGTGATCGTCCGGCCGGTCGTCGTCGGCAACGGTGTCGCGCTCGTCGGCGGCAACTTGCTTGGCGCGAGCGTGAGGCCGAACGGCCGGTAGGTGGGCCAACTGTCCAGTCTCCGGAGAGAAGTCGAACGTGAACGCCTGGCCGGACAACGGTTCTGGAGGGATGGTCGTGGGCACGCTCAGCACGCCGCCACGCGCCAGCGGATCGGGCAGGTACGGGACGGAGGAGGTCAGGTCGACGGTCGCGGGTGGATCGAGGTATTGCTCGCTCTCGCGGTTCACGATCTCGTCGTATGTCGTCGTGCTGCCGTCGATCGCGCCACCGGTATCGAACATCCCGTGCCATTCGGCGAATGGCTCCTGGCAGCGCTGCGGCGCGAGCGCGCGGACCGACGTGTAGCTGGCTTTGTCGATATCTCGAATCACGAGCCGTTTGAGCGACTCGCCGAGCCGGAGGATGCTCTGCAGGTAGACGTCCGGCGAGCCGATCGGCTCGTGGCGGCCGTACAACATCGGGGCCGTCGCCTGCTGCGAGTTGCTGGCCGTAGTATCGACCGGGAGCGCGTTGTTGCACACGTCGACGATCCGGGCGCGCAACTGGTAGGTGTGGCCGAAGCGCAGTGGCGGGAGCCTTCCAGTCCCGTTGAAGAACGGCACCGTTACGTCGATCGTCAAGCTGGCTGAACGGCCCATTCAGCCCGAGCCCCTGTTCGCCGGAGGCGTCGAGCGGATGCGGATCGCCGGGCCGCGGCACCGCGTTGCTCCAGCCGTTGTAGCGGAGGATTACCTCCGAGAGGTTGGCCTGCTGAGCGTTCGGATCGGTCGGCGTGCTCTGGACCCGCGGCGGGGCCTGCGTAGAGGACTCGGAGAACGGCGGGGACGTCGGGCCCGAGATCGAGATCGACGGGTTCTTGATCGTGTATGTCGGCACCCACTCGCGCGGTCGAGCGCCACGCGTTGTTGGCCACGTCGAGCACGTCGAGCACGTACCCGCGGACTAGGTCCTCGGCGGTCAGATCGGGGACCGGGTTGCTGTCGACCACGGCATCGAAGAGGAGAAACGCCCGGGCCAGCGAGCTCGCGAACGTCACCCCACGGTTGACCTGTGTCAGCGTCAGTCCGTTCGAGCGGATCATCGGCGGAGACATCGGCGTCGTCGGCTCCGGAGCCACCGCGGCCGCCGCATATCGCGCGTTGATCGCGGCCGGCGCCTCGGTGAGGTGGATCTGGGTGGCGAAGTTCGACGCCCTCAGCCCCGCACCGTCGAAGTCGATCACGTGGGCGAGGAACGAGGTGGGGTCGCCCACGGTGAGCTGCCGCCCGGTGAGGTCCGAGCTCACGGCGTGCGGCTCAAACACGGTCGTGCTGGCGTCACAGTGCGTGCGCGGCGTGACCGACGCGTAGCCGGGCGAGAGCAACAGTGCCCCGGGGACCTGTAGCGAGGCGGTCACGAACACGTTCGTGTTGAGCGTGCTGGTGAGTCCCAGGCCCTTGACCGGGACGAGCAGGTCGAAGACCAGGCCGAGCGCGCGCTGGAGCACCCCGTGCTGACCGACGAACGTCAACGCCTGGTGGAAGTCGACCAGTTGGGAAAACCCCGGCGTTGTCGGCTGTGGCGCCGGGGCCGGCGGCATGTGGTAGTAAGCCTGGGCGGCGAACGACTCGGCCGGACTCGCGCTGCTGAAGTCGTTCGCGTGTGGAACCGTGCCGCCTTTCGACCGAGCCTTGCGGTCGTTCGCGAGCTTCTTCATCTGCTCCTGTGCGGTGACGCCGACGAGCACGTCCGAAATCGGCCCGTAGACATTCTTCAGCGTCTCGAGGGTGGGAGACCTCGCTCGGTGAGTAGTTCGAGTACTGGCCAGTCAAAAAGCCGGAGATCTGCTGGACCGGGTAGGACGCGATCGCCATGTTCCTGAAGTCGTCCTGCTTCGAGATCGGGGGGCCGTACGGAGTGCTCGCCGGGAACAGCGCCGTCCATAGCGCGGAGTTCAGGCCGGACGTGTCGAGCGCCACCGGGATCTGCCGGGGGAAGGTGCTGATGCTGACGAACCATTGGACGCCCGCCCCCGCCAGCGTCGACAGCGTGGACGGCCAGTCCTGCCAGTCGGAGAAGTCCGACAGCATGTTGTTGGCACCCCCGCTCAGCTCGGGTGAGATCAGCACCGAGAGCTGCAGGTTGTTGCCGCCTCGAGTCGAGTCCGTTGGGAACGGCGGTCCACTTGATCGTCTGGGTCGGTGCCAACGCGTCTCCTAGGAGCTCGCAAATGCTTGGCAGTACGTCTGCCAGTCAGTGGGTGTCATCTGGCTCGCGAAGTTCGGCGTCGAGCTGCCGAGCGCGTGGGCGTGGCGACCCGCGCCCACCCGGATCGACGAGGTGCTGCCGCTGTTCTCGAACGTCTTGGTCGCCGTGGCGCTGACCGAGAAGTGGAAGAACAGAATCGAGATCGAGATCGAGATCGTTGCGGTCCCCGTCACCTCTGAGCCACCACCGGTCTCCTTCCAGGTGAGGCTGAGGTCGAACTCGAGCGACATCTGGATAATGCCGAGGATGCTCATCGAGCCGGTGAGCTTCACGTAGCCGGTGAGGATGCACGTGTTCTTCCCGGTGCTCGGGTCCAGGTCGTAGGTGAACTGGAACCCGGCCGTCAGGCTGACCGACCCGGACGCGACGCCGAGGTTGATCGCCGCCATCGCGCCGAAGTCGAACCCGGCGTCGATCTCGTGCACTCCGTCGGTGCCGATCTTGATCCCGAAGTACCCGCCGCCGCCGAAGATCGCCAGCGCGAGCTGGAACGGGTTGTCGCGGGTTGAGAACCCGAAGCCGAAGACCGCCGGGCTGCCGTCGAACGGCAGCATGAAGTTCGCGTCGATCCCCACGTGGGAGAGCTGGAACAGCCCGACCTGCGATCGTCGGAAGCTGGACGTCGAGGTCGGCGCTGACGCCCGTCGGCAGCAGCTGAATCTTGGGGCCGCCCTCGCCTGTGGCGAAGCTCATGAACTTCTCGAGCTCCTCCACGAACGACAGCGGCCCGTACGAACTGGACGCCGTGGATCGCGACGTCGACGTTGACGTCGGCCTTCTGCCCGCTGGCAGAGCTGAACGTGAGCGAGTTGAACGTGATCCCGATGAACCGATCTGAGCCGGTAGCGCTCATCAGGTTCACGACGAAGTTCGTGAGCTTGCCCTGGATCGCGAAGCTCGAGTTGTTCGGATGGGCCAGGTCGGTCGTGATCGTCGCGTCGAGCGTGAACGCCGTCGTCTTCCCGCCCCCCGCTGGGGTGACGATCGGGTTGTCGGTGACGATGTCCGGCTTCCAGACGACAGTCGTCGTGACCACGGTCCCGGTTGTGGTGTAGGTGATCCGCAGCGCCTTCGGGTTGGGGATCTCGGGCGTGCCACCGTCGAGGAACGACGCCACCGGCGCGATCAGCTCCGACAGCGGCACGCCGCCGAGGATCCTGGCCTGGAGGTCGTCGCTGAGGCCGGTGAAGACCGAGTTCGGGTCGAAGCGACCGTTGAAGATGTTGTCGAGATCCGCGACCGGCCCGAGGCTCCGCGAGATGCCCTGGAGCTGGAGGTTCGGCGTGAGCACGCCGCCGGAGCTGCCGTTCCCGAACGAAAGGTTGGTGGCGTTGCTCGCGTTGAACAGGATCTCCATGTAGACGTTGCCGGCGTTGCCGGTCGGCTGCTGCGATGTGCTGAAGCCCGTCGTGATGTACGGCGGGTAGTAGGCGACCGCGGGCGAGGGGTTCCCCTTGAGCGGCGCGCCGCCGCTCGCCTGTTCAGCTGATGCCAGCCGGACCACGGCCTGCGCGCCGGTGGCCTGGTTGTTGATCGACGGCGACAGCGTCGGATAGCACTGCGCCGTGTCGTTGTCCTGGAACTGGGTCGTCGATCCGCCAGCACCCGGGACTGGCTCCGAACGTCATCGACTTGACCTGGAGGTCGGTGTCGCCCGTCGTCAGCGACTGCGCGAACGCGATCGTCTGTCCGTCAAGCGACGCCACGCGCGTGGGGTCATTCGAGGCGAGGCCGTTGTAGTGGTTTCGGACGATCGACGCGGGCAGGGCGTTCGTGGCGTCCGCGTAGGCGACGAACACGGCCTCAGACGTGAACGCGATCTCCCGGCCGACCCAGTCGGTGCCGACGAAGTGCCACTTGAACGGGACGCCCGACACCGTCGGTACGTAGGGCGCCGCAGTGAAGAACAGCGACGCGTTCGACCCCAGCGAGGGGTTGAGAAAGTTCACCGCCGGGTCGAGATTGGGCGTGCGCAGCGTGTTCAGCGTCAGGCTCCGGAACGGGAAGTCACGGCTGTTGTTCGCGATCCCGAACGTCTCAGCGGGGTCATAGCCGAGGGTGGGTTCGCGCACGACGAGATAGACGATCTGCCGCGACGTAGCCACGATCTCGCCGCCGATCTCCTCGAACTGGCGCTCGGTCACAGTGACCTGGACGACGTGGTGCCCGAACGGGAACAGGAACCCCTTGTTGACGACCTTGACGTACTGGTCGCGCCCGAGCGTCGCCAGGTGCTTCCACTCGACGAGCGAGAGCGTCGGGTCGTCCCACACGCCGTCGGAATCGAGGAAGCCGCCGCGCGAGGTCAGCCAGAGCTTCTTCGCCTGGACGTCGGCCCTCCCCGACAGCGCGAAGTCGCTCGTCAGCTTGACGATCTGGTACCGGTCGTTCGGGGTGAGCGACGTCCGGAACGGGCCGAGCGCGCTCCCGGACGGCCCCGAGCCCTTCAGCGTCGGCGGTCCCGGCGATGCGAAGGTCCGCGTCTGCGTGTCGAAGTTCCACACCGCGCGCAACGCCCCGCCGTCGCCGGCATTCGGGTTCGGGCTCTTGGCCAGCCTCGTGCGCCACAGCTCCGTCGCGCCGCCCAGCGTGATCGGATCCGTGGGGTGGCTCCACTGCGATCCGGCCACCGGCGAGATCGCAAGATGCCACGGGAGCTCGATCGAGGTCTCGGTCGGCTCGGGGGCGCGAATCACCGGCGGATGCCCGAAGCCGAAGATCACCAGCGGCGGGGCGGGGCCCGCGGCTGATATCGGCGAAACGCCCCCGGCACGCGACTCGTGCACGCTCTTGTGTCGCGCGCGGGACTCGTGCGCGCGCTTGCGCCGCTCGAGTTCCAGCCGCTCGATGCGTTCGCCGGACAGCAGGTGAAGCAACCTGGCTGGCGGGACATACGCCGCCGCCGGCGTGAGCGAGAGCTCGAGCTGCGCCCAGTTGAGCAGCCCGGCGACCGTGAACGGGATCGAGTGCATCTTGGCCGGCACGTTGAATGCGATTCGTGAGGGCTCCGCGAGCAGCGCGCTCGTCGACCCCGGCGACGCCGGCGTTTCGTTGCCCGGGCCGGAGTTGGTCTTCGTCTCGAAGAACGCCTGCTCGGTCAGGTGCTGGGGGACGAACGTGAACACGATCGTCGCCTTGCCCGGGCGCTTGCGGAGCAGCTTCTGCCCCTTACGCACCAGGTTGTATCCGTCGATGCGCATGAACAGCATGTCCTCGCGCCGGCGCATCATCACCGTGATCGTCGGCGCGATCGGCGCCGTCACCACCGGCAGCGGGACGCCCAGCAGCGACCTCGGCGCGACCGTGCTGGACCCTCTCAGGAACGCGGCGTGGGCGAGATAATCGACCGCCGCGGCTCCTGTCAGCGCGCCGGCGCCGGCGATGAACGCCCGGCGCGGGATGCCCCGACTGCCGCCCGCGGGTTCGGTTACCGCGTCGCCGGCTGGATTGGGGACGAGATCGCCGCCCTCGGCTCCGAGGGCCTCATCTCCGGCCGATCGATCCAGCGGTCCCTCCACGGGAGGCGCGCCCCTCCTGTTGCCCCAGTAGGACTTTCAGGCGCGGATCCTACTGCCACCGTCAAGGGCTTCGCCTGGCCCTCGACATATGTCATGCGCTACCGCGGAAACGCTGCCGAGCCGCGAAGCCCCAGACGGCAACGGCGCGCGTCAAATGCCGGTCTCAGCCTGCCCAGCGCGTGCTCGATCGCGCTCGAACGCTTCGGGCAGAGCCCTGATGTGCTGGAGCTGCAGCTTCAGCAGATGATGACGCGCAAGGCCGGCCAGCGAACCATCGAGGGCCGAGTCCAGCATCGCCAGTGTGACGTCGTTTTCGGGCGGCTCCGAGGGAAGGCGCTTCATCCGGTACTCCTCTCATAGACGGGTGCTGTGCGTCGAACTGAGTACGGACTGGAGCCGGGTACGGTTCGCGCGCAACGCCAGCATCCGCCCCTGACTCGTGCCCTGACGTCAGGGCCTGTCCCGCGTATTGCCTCGCCAGCCGCCTACGCGACCGGACCCGAGTTGTCGCCGGGGTCGTCGGGCGCACGGATCCACTTGACGATCCGCCCGCCCGCGATCACGAAATTGGTGCGCGCCGTCTCGCCCGCCCCCGTGCCGCAGTTGCTACCGCCGGGGCCCGGGCGGCCCGTCAGCTCGAACAGCGCGTTGACGTAGCGCCCCCGCATGTCGGCAGACAGGAACGTCGCGCCGCAGGGCAACGTCGCGTTGGCCGCCTCGGCCTGGGCGATCGTGTGGATCTTGATCACGGCCACCGGGCCGTTGGCTCCGCCACCGTTGATCATCTCGCTCGGCAGCGCGAAGAAGTGCGCCGCGCCCTGAACGTTCCCGCGTCGGAGGTCGTCAGACCAGGCCTTGATCACCTGCACCGCGGACGGGTTCGCCTGGATGCCCGTTGGCCCCGGCGCCGGGATCGCGATCGTTCCGCCGGGTGAGCTGCCGTTCGGCGGCGTCGACTGCGCGGTGTTCGGAGGCGTCGCCGGCACGGTGTTGGGCGGGCTCGTCTCCGTCCCCACTTGCTGCTGGGTGGTGTTCCGATGCGCTGCCGAGTTCGATCCTCCCGACCCGCAGCCGCATAGCGCCAGCGCCGCCACCGACACGATGCCCACCACCCGAACGCGCGTTGCGGTCATCCCCTACATGATCGCACCGCGGGACGGCCGCGCCGGAGAGTGTCAGGCGCCGGCGACCATCGACTCGTGTCCCGCCCAGTACGGCGCCCGCAGCTCGCGCTTGAGAAGCTTGCCGGCGCCTGACTTTGGCAGCGGCTCGCTCCGCAACTCGATGTGCTTGGGGACCTTGTAGTCGGCGATCAGCGCGCGGCAGTGGCGCAGCAGCTCGGCTTCGTCGACGTCGGCGCGCGGCACGACGACGGCGTGCACCGCCTCGCCCCACCGGGCGTCCGGAATGCCGAACACGGCCGCCTCGAGCACGGCCTCGTGGCGGTAGAGCGCCTCCTCCACCTCGGTGCTGTACACGTTCTCGCCGCCGGAGACGATCATGTCCTTGGCGCGATCGACCAGGTAGACGAACGCGCGGTCGTCCATGTAGCCGAGGTCGCCCGTGCGATACCACCCTCCGCTCAGCGCCGCCGCCGTGGCCTCCGGCTTGTTCCAGTAGCCGGCCATCACGTTGTCACCGCGGATCGCGACCTCGCCAACGGTCCCGGTGGGGACCGGGGCGCCGGTCGCCGCGATTCGATCACCGCGACCTCGACGCCGACCGCGGGCTGTCCGCATGAGCGAGCCTCAGGCGCGTCGAGAACCTCCTCCTCGTGCGGAAGGACCGTCGCGATCGGCGAGGTCTCGGTCGCGCCGTACAGGTGCATCAACTCGGCGTCCGGGAAGGCGGCGTGCGCGCGGCGAAGCGTCTCGGTCGCGACGGGAGCGCCTCCGTGGCTGATCAGCCGTAGCGTCGAGACGTCGCGCGGGCGGGCGAGCTGCTCGTCGCTGATCGCGGCGAGCATCGTCGGCACGAGCAATGTCGCCGTTAGCCGCTCGGTCGCAACGAGGTCCAAGGCCGCGCCGGGATCGAACACCGGCAGCAGCACCTGCCGGCCCCCATGCCAGACCGTGGCCAGGACCGCGATCGAGCCCGCCGCGTGAAACAGAGGCGCCGCGACCAGCCACCGGGTCTCCGGGCGAAACGCGAAGGACGCCTGGAAATGGAACGCGTTCGCGACGAGGTTGCGGTGCGTGAGCATCACGCCCTTCGCCACCCCCGTCGTGCCTCCGGTGTAGAACAGTCCAGACACCGCGTCGCTATCCAGATCGTCCGGGAAGTCCGCCGCCTGCGCTCCCGCGATCAACGCCTCATAGCCGTCCTCGAGGTCGATCACATGTGGAACGACCCCGGCGGGGACGTCGACCCCCGCTCCGGCGAACAGCACCGTGGCGCCGGAGTCCTCGAGTGCGTAGGCCAGCTCGGCCGATGTGTGGCGCTGGTTCAACGGAACCAAGACCATGCCCGCGCCCGGCACGGCTTGGTAGAGCTCGAGATAGCGATGGCAGTTGCGACCGCAGACGGCGACCCGATCGCCGTGCCCGACGCCGAGGCTCCGAAGGCCTCCGATCAGCCGGCGTACCCGATCCCAGGTCTGTTCGTAGGTCAGCTCCGTCTCGCCGCACCGAGCGGCAACTCGCTCGGGCGCGACCTGAACCGCTCGCCTCAGCGGCCCGACCATCGTCGTCATCGTCAACTCCTGATCCCCAAGCCGCCCCGGTAGCGGCTACTGCGAAGACCCTATCTGGTCGGAACCGCGCTCGATCATCACCGATGTCGCCTTCACCACCGCCGTCGCGCCCACGCCCTCGACGAGCCCCAGCTCCTCCACCGCATCCCGGGTGATCGCCGCGGTGATCAGGAACGGACCGGCCTCGAGCTCGACGAGCGCCATCACGCCGTCGGACTCGACCGAGCGGACCGTGCCGGTGAATCGGTTACGCGCCGAGCGCTCGGTTCCCGTCCGGTGGCGCACCGGACGATGGCTCAGGCGCACGATCTCGGAGACGGGCACGAGCCGCCGGTTGCGGGCGTCGCGCTTCGTCTGGATCTGGCCCTTGCGATCCCACCGCCGCAGCGTGTCGATGCTCACTCCGAGCGCCGCTGCCGCCTCTCCGAGCGAGAGCTCACCTGGCATGTCCTCACAGACGTTACACCGGAATTTCTTATGTGGAAATACGTGCCAGGCGTCGCGTCTGAGCGCGAACTACAGACGAGACCCGCACCCAGTCAGATCGTAGGCACCGAACTGTCCGAGCCGTTCGGTGAATGCGGCGCCGTTGAGAAGCTCAGCCAGGGTCGCCACTCCCGGATGCTCTCGCCAGTGCTCCGCGAACCAGATCTCGACCGTGTGCTCTTCCAGCGGTCGGAACACCAACTCGAACGCCCGAGCAGCGCTTTCGGTCGTGACCGCGACGCAGCCGAGCGTGGCGGCCCGTCGAGCCGCGTCGATGTGACCCGTGGCCCGTGGACCGGCGGTCGGCATCCCGATTCCGGCGGCAAGCGCCGCCCGCCTGAATGCCTGTTGGCTCGCCGCGGCCGAGTCCCGTTGCACGATCTTGATCGTGCCGCCCAACAGGGCTTCGAACGATCGGCGTCGTAAGGAGGATGGCAAGGCGAGACCAACGCGCCAGCGCGCCAGGTGCAGCCGGATCACCGGGGATGCAGGGCTCGGGAGCGCGCTGGGTGGTCCGTGCACAACCGCGGCGTGAACTCCTCCCCTCTCGAGGGCTCCGAGCGCGGTTCCCGTTGACGCGGAAACGGCGATCAGACTACGCGGGCCCAGTCCTTGCAGCATCGCTTCGGCAACGCCGATCGCGGGATCGCAGCCAGCGAGCACAAGCCCGGTCGGATCAGCTCCCGGAAACAGTCGGAGCTGGCCGGCCTCCAAGACCCCATCGGACCTAGCCCAGCCGTCCCCGGCCACACCGTGGTCGGCGAGCGCAGCCGCGACGAATTGACCGCCAACCCGGCCTACGCGCAGCGGCGCACCATCGCTGAGACGGTCGCCAAGTGCGGAGACGATGGTCGCGGGCTCCGCATCAGCGAACAGCTCCTCGACGCTCGTGCCGAGTGCGTGCGCAAGCCGGAGCGCGGCGTCCACGGACGGAGTGTTCTGAGCGGCCTCGACCGCGGCCACCAACTGCCTGCTGACCCCGGCGCGAGCGGCGAGCTCAACCTGGGTCAGGCCACTCGATAGCCGGAGCCGACGCACACCAGACAATTTTGAGACGTACGCCATGATTCAGGTAGGATGCCAGAATTCTGGCAGACAACTGGATCGCGTTTCGAAGAAGCTGCCTTCTGGCGGCCGTTGTGGCGCTTGCGGCGCAGGTCGCGGGGTGCGGTGGCGGCTCGGCCACGTCAGATTCGAGCTCGGCCGCCTCGGGCACCGACAGCTCGTCGGTGGCTGCGAATACGACATCGAGCGGCGCTGACACGGCTCCGACCGTGCTCGCCGCCGCGTCGCTGACCAAGGTCTTCCCGGAGATCGATCCAGGTGCCAAGTACACGTTCGGCGGATCCGGCGCCCTGGAGACGGACATCGAGCAGGGCGCGCCTGCGGACGTGTTCGCAGCCGCAAGCCCGAAACAGCCCGCCGAGCTCTACGCGAAGGGGCTCGTCGACCGACCAGTGGAATTCGCGACCAACACACTCGTGCTGATCGTTCCGAAGGGCAACCCGGCACACATCGCCTCGGTCAACGACATCACTAAGTCAGGGGTCAAACTCGTCATCTGTAACGCCACGGTGCCTTGCGGAGACTATGCACGTACTGCGTTCACCAATCTCGGGATCACGACCGCCGCAATGAAGAACGTTGTCAGCCAGACGACTGACGTGACTCAGACCGTGGCCGAGGTGGCACTGGGACAGGCCGACGCGGGATTTGTCTACATCACCGACGCCGATGCGGCGAACGGGAAGGTCAAGGTCGTGCGACTGCCTGCGGCGGCTAAGCCCCAGACTCAGGACTACATCGCCGTCGTCAAGTCGAGCAAGAATCAAGCGGCAGCGAAGGCCTTCGTTGCGTCAGTGCTCTCGAGCGAGGGACAGTCGAAGTTGAGGGCAGCCGGGTTTGGTCGCCCGTGAGCGCCACGTTTGGTTTCGTGGCGGGGAGTACCGAGGGCGAGGGCGCACGGATGATGACGATCCTCGTGCGCGTTGCGACCGCCATTGTTGTCGCGACGGCCGTTGTGGTCGTCATGGCGTTCCTGATGCTGCCGATCGTCGCGCTTATCACGTACCAGCCCGTTCCTCAGCTGATCCACGGGTTCGGGACGAGGGTCGCGATCGACGCGATCCTCGTGTCGCTTAAGACCAACGCCATTGCCTTCACCCTCATGATCGCCTTCGGCACCCCGTTTGCCTACGTTGTTGCCCGGTCGCGGTTTCCCGGCCGCACGATCTTGATCACGCTCGTCGAGGTGCCGCTGGTACTGCCGCCTGCCGTCGCGGGGCTCGCACTGCTCGTTGCATTTGGTCGGCTGGGGCTCCTCGGCCACACCCTCTCCTCCTTTGGAATCGATCTCGCTTTCACGCAGGCCGCGGTCGTAATCGCAGTGTTATTTGTGGCCAGTCCGTTCTATCTCCGTGGTGCAATCGCTGCCTTCGAGGCGGTCGACGACACCCTCATCGACGTGGCGAGCACGCTTGGGGCCGGCCCGGCGCGGCGACTCCTGCGGGTGGCGATCCCGCTGGCCGGGGGCGGCCTCGGTGCGGCCGCCGCCGTGGCGTTTGCGCGCGGGATCGGCGAGTTCGGCGCAACGATTCTGTTCGCGGGTAGCTTTCAGGGAACGACCCAGACTCTCCCTCTCGCCGTCTACTCGCTGTTTGACGCAAACCTCGACCAAGCGATCGCGATCGGGGTTCTTTTGATACTGCTCAGCGCCGCAATCCTGGTCACATTCAAGCTACTGATGCGCGCATGGACCTCGACATCGACATCGCCCTCGCCCGTCGCTCTTTCGATCTCCGCGCAAGACTGAAGCTGGGAGCCGGCACGATCGCGCTCGTGGGGTCCTCGGGCGCAGGCAAGACCTCGCTGCTGCGAGCCGTGGCCGGACTTGAACGACCGTACAAGGGCAGAATTGGGTTTGGGGCCGAAACGTGGTTCGACGCCAAACGGCGGATCCACTTGAGCGCGGAGCATCGTCGCGTCGGGTATCTCCCACAGGACTATGGCCTCTTCCCCCACCTGACGGTGGCTGGAAACGTGCGCTTCGCGGCGCGGCGCGATCGCCCCGACCTACTCGAGCGGATGGGCATTGCTCACCTGGCCGGCGCATGGCCCGGACAGCTGTCGGGCGGGGAGCGCCAACGCGCAGCGCTCTCGCGTGCGCTCGCGCGTGACCCTCGTGTGATGTTGCTCGACGAACCCTTCGGCGCTTTGGATGCGATCAGCCGGCACCAGGTGCGCGACGAGCTCGGTGACATCCTCGCGCAGCTCCAGCTACCGACGCTCCTGGTCACCCACTCGTTCGATGACGCGACGGCCATCGCCCCGACGATCGGCGTGATGGAGCAAGGTCTGCTCGTGCAGCTAGGCGCCCCGGCCGAGCTCTCACGCGCGCCAGCGAATGCCACGGTCGCCGGCCTCGTCGGTGCCAATGTCCTCGACGGAATCGCTACACGAACGACATCCGGATCCCTCGTGAGGCTCCGCGATGGCGGCGCCTTGGCCAGCTCGACGCCGGCCCGAGGGCCTGTGCAAGTCGCCGTTGATCCCTGGGCGCTGGAGCTCGCCGATCCGGCTACGAGCCAGCTCACAGACACCGTGGTGAACGTTCGTCAAGACCGTGGCGCACTGATTGTCCGGTGCACGCGCCTGACTATTCAGTGCTCGCTCAGCTCCAACCGTCAGGCATCGATCACCCCAGCCTGCGTCGTCGGGATTCGGGCCGCCCCGGCCGATGTCCACGTGCTGAACCCCGACAAAGCCCTCGCGGATGTGGTTGAGCTGAGCTCGGGCTCGTCGATGGACGAGAGAAGGCGTCTGGCCAAGACCGACCACGCGTGAGTGTCGGGCGGCCGCCGCAAACCCCAGCCGCATGCCTCGGGAAGGTGTGGGCCGCCGCCGGCGTCATAGGAGGGAGCGTTCACGACTTCGGAGGGGAGCGAGATGCACCGTCCAATCAGAGCCTTTTCCGTGCATGGCCGTCGTTCACCGTTGGTGCTACTGGCAGCGGTCGCCGGGTTCGGTACAGCCGCGCTCGTGAGCGTCGCCCTGGCGAAGACGTTTACGCTGCAGATCGCCGGCAACGCGAAGGTAGGTGCGTCATCGCACGGCAACATCGTCGTGAACTCGCGCGGTCAGGCCGTCTACTGGCTGACCGGAGACAGCAAGCGCCACCCCAAGTGCACCAAGAAAAATGGTTGCTTCAAGTTCTGGCCGCCGGTCAAGGTCTCCTCGGCCAAGAAGCTGAGCAAGGTACGGGGCATCAAGGGCAAGCTCGGCGTCTGGCACCGCAATGGGTTCTTCCAGGTCACCGTCGACGGACACCCGCTGTACACGTTCTTCCTTGACCATCAGAAGCGCGTGGCGACCGGCGAGGGACTCAACACCTTCGGCGGCACCTGGCACGTGAGGACCGCGTCGGGCCGGAACGTCCCGAGTCCGAGCACGGGCACCACCGGTACTCCGACCGGCACCACCACGATGCCCGGTACCACGACGATGCCCGGCACCACCACGGGCGGTACGACCACCGGCGGCACGACCACGACGATGCCCACGACGACCACGACTCCATACACCTATTGAGGCGGTCGGACGATCGGTTCACCCGCCACAAGCGGGCATGCCGGCTCCCAGCCGAAACTGGCGTTGGCGCGTCCGCCTCTTCAAGTAAGCGCAAGTTTGGTCCGATAACTGACGCGTGAAGAGCACGTTTCTCGTGACCGGCGGGGCCGGTTTCATCGGATCGCACCTAACTGACTCACTTGTGGCCGACCACCATCGGGTGATCGTCCTGGACGACCTCAGCACGGGCAGTCGCCAGAACCTTTCGGGGAGCCTCGCGACCGGTCGCGTCGAGCTCGTCGAGGGCAGCGTCCTCGATCCCGACACTGTCGAGGAGTGCGTCGCCCGCGCCGATGTGTGTGTCCATCTAGCCGCGGCGCTCGGCGTCGGAAGGATCGTCAGCCAGCCCCTTGACTCGCTGCGCGAGAACGTCATCGGCGCCGACGTCGTGATGGCCGCGGCCGCGCGCCATGGACGCAAGTTGCTCTTCTCCTCCAGCTCGGAGGTCTACGGAAAGCTCAACAAGCGGGGGCTCTCAGAGGCCGACGATCGCGTCATCGGGTCGCCCGCAAAGTCTCGCTGGAGCTATGCAATCGCGAAGGAGTTCGGTGAGGCGCTCGCGCGCGCCTACGTGCAGGAACACGGGACCGAGATGGTCGTCGTCCGTCTGTTCAATACCGTCGGACCGCGTCAGGCCGGCGCTTACGGGATGGTTCTGCCCCGGTTCGTCCGTCAGGCGCTCGCCGGGGAGGCGTTGACCGTCTATGGAGACGGCAAGCAGACGCGGTGCTTCACGGATGTGCACGACGTGGTCCGCGCGCTGCGATACCTGCTCGCGGCCGACGGTGCCGCAGGCGGCGTGTACAACATCGGCTCGCTCCGATCGGTCCGGGTGCTCGACCTGGCGAACCTAGTGATCGAGCGAACCGGATCGGACTCCGGGATCGTGCTGGTCCCTTACGAGCAGGCGCATCCGGCCGGCTTCGAGGAGCTCGGGAACCGTTCACCCGATACCGCCGCGCTGCGCAAGCTGACGGGTTGGACGACGAGGCGGAGCCTCGAAGAGACGGTCGACTCCGTGATCGCGCACGAGCTTGCCCAGGCGCCGGTCCGGATACTGGATCCGACGAGCGCCACTCACCCGACCGCTATCCGCGCACGCGCGGTGGCCTGAGCGAAGGCGCGCCCATGAGCGACGCGCAGGGGCGTCGCATCGCTCCCGCCGGCCGCCGCGACGGAGCGGGAACGATCCGCCTGACGATCGTCTCGGCCTGCGTCCTGGGGACGGCCTGTGCCTACGTCGCGTGCATCGTGGTCGTCCTGCGCGGCAATGTCGACGCGCTGTTCGGTCTCGTCCCATGGCTGGCGGCGGCCGCGCTCGTCGGTTGCGTGTTGGTGACGGTGTCCGCAATCGTCAGTGCAGCTCGCGACCGCGCAGAAAAGCGACGTCCACGGTTTGCGGCGGAGGAGATTTCCGAGCTCGCAGCATCCGTAGCATCGGCTGAAGGCGCCGAACGAGAGCGCGGGACCGCGCGGCTGTTGAAGCGACTCGACGTCACGAGGACCGCCCTCGGGATGGCCACGAACCCGACGATCCGAGCGCAGCTCGTGGCGGGTGGCTTCGCGGCGAGGGTGGAACGCGAGCTAGAGACCTCGCGCCGCAAATGGCATCGCGTGAACGCCGCCGGCGTCCTCGGTCTGCTCGCCTGCGAGAGCTCGGTCGAGCCACTGACCCAGGCGCTCGAGGATTCCGACGTCGACGTCGCGTACGCGGCCGCCCAGACCCTCTCGCTCTACGCCTCGGATCGGGCGTACGAGGCCCTTATCGATGCCCTCATCGGCGGCGCGCTCCCCGCAGCCCGGATCGCGGGACTGCTCGAGTCCTCGCGCTGTCCGCGCGCTCGCGAACTGATCGAGCCCAAGGCAGATTCAGAGGACCCGGCGATGCGCTTCTGGGCCGCCTACCTGCTTGGAAGCTTGGCCGATCCGCGCTCCGTCCCGGTCATCGCGCGCCTGGCCCGCGACCCCAACGACGACGTGCGCGCCAACGCGGCTGAGGCGCTGGCGAGCTTTCCGGGAGACGAGCTCCTGAGCCGGTTGCTCGCCGACGAGGCCTGGGTTGTGCGTTCGCACGCCGCCAAGGCCGCAGGCGCGAGCTGCCGTACCAGCCTCGCCGCCCAGCTCTCCGAACTGCTCGAGGACGAGTCGTGGTGGGTCCGCCAAAACGCGATGATGGCGCTTGCCAGCTTCGGCGCCAGGGCAATTCCGCCTTTGCTCGCGCAGCTGCATTCACCGGACCGATTCGCTCGCAACAAGGCAGCGGAGGCGCTGGTCCGCAACGGATACGCAGTGGAGCAGATCGAGCGGGTCAAAGAGGGGGGCCCAGGCAGCAGAAATGCCCGCCGCTTCCTGATCGACCTGGGTCGTGCCGAGGCCTTGAGCACGATCGAGACGGCGGCGGTCACGTCGAATCCGGACACGCGCAAACGCATGATCGCCGTGCTGCGGGCGATCGGGACCGAACAGGCGCTCGCAGCGGTCGAGCAGCTGGAGCAAGAGGACGATGAGCACGACGGCTGAGTTCATCTTCGTCGCCCTGCTCGGCTACTTCCTGATGCTCAACTCGCTGTACCTGGCGATCGGGATCGCCGCCCTCGTCCAGCTTCACCGTGACCGCGGCCGCGACTACGTGGACCTGGAGCAGTTGAGCAGTTCGGCGGCGACGATTCCCGTGAGCGTGATCATCCCCACGTACAACGAGTCGCTGATCCTGCGCAACGTCGTCATGTCGCTGCTCGCCTCGACGTACGCGGAGTTCGAGATCATCCTCGTCAACGACGGGTCGACCGACGCGACGCTCGAGACCGCCATCCGCGAGTTCGCCCTAGTCCCACATGATGTGTTCCACCCGGCGCCGCTTCGAAGCGCGCCCGTGCGCGGCACGTACCGCTCGCGCTGCTACCCGAACGTATGGCTTGTCGACAAGGAGAACGGTGGCGCCGCGGACGCGCTCAACGCCGGCCTCAACCTGGCGCGGTACCCGTGCGTGGCGCATATCGACGCCGACTGCGTCGTTGAGCCGGACGCGCTGATGCGCCTGATGCGACCGATCAACTTCTCGGTCGATGACGTCGTTGTGGCCGGCGCGACCTTGCGCGTTGCGAACGGCCTCGAGATCACCGACGGCCGGATCACCCGCGTTCGCCTGCCGACCCGGCTCGTCGAGCGCTTTCAGGCGATTGAGTATCTCAGTGCCTACGTTCTCAACCGGCTGGGCTGGGGCGCACTCAACTCGATTCCGGTGATCTCTGGCGGCTGTGGCGTATGGCCAAAGCACGTGCTGCTGGACCTCGGCGGCTTCTCGACGACCGACACGCATTTCGACATCGAGGCCACGATCCACGCTCACGCGGCGTTGCGATCCGAGGGCGTGCGCTACCGGATCCTCAACGTCCCGGATGCGACCGTCTGGACCCAAGTGCCGATGACGTGGCGCGACCTGATGGTCCAGCGCAAGCGCTGGCAGCGCGTTGTGTTCGAGATGCTCTGGAACTACCGCCGGCTGATCTTCAATCCCCGCTACGGCTATTTCGGCATGCTCTGCATGCCTTACCTGCTCATCTACGAAGGGCTCGGGCCGTTCATCGAGGTATTCGCCTACGCGTTCGTGGCGACATTAGCCGTGCTCGGGCTGCTGAGCTTCCAGGCGCTGGTGCTGTTCCTGTGCTTCTCGTTCGGATTGACAGCGATCATCAGGATCCTGAGCCTGCTCGGCGACGTGCTCTACTTCAAGCGCTACTCGCTGCGGAGCCTGGTGACGCTCGCGGCGCTGGCATTTGTGGAGCCGCTCGTCTTCCACGTCGCGCAGCTGCCGTACCGGCTGGCGGCGCTATTTGAGTTCTTCCGAGGGCAGACGACCCACGAAACGATGGCCCGGGCGGCGACGGCGAGCGATTCGCGGGAGTTTCATCCGGCCGCTCGTCCGACGCGATAGAAACGGGGGCCATGACCCGCCCGGTCCTCGTCGAGACCGAAATCGACATCGCGCGACCGCGGGCCGAGGTGGCTGCCTACGCGACTGATCCGGACAACGCCATGGCCTGGTACCGCAACATCAAGGCGGTCGAGTGGGAGTCGACGCCGCCACTGACCGTGGGTTCGCGGATCGCCTTCGTGGCCTCGTTTCTCGGGCGCGGGCTGGCATACACCTATGTGGTGAGAGAGCTCGTGCCCGGTGAGCGGTTCGTGATGAGCACCGAGCATGGCCCCTTCCCGATGCAGACCACCTACACCTGGGGCGACCTACCCGGCGGCGCGACCCGGATGACGCTTCAGAATCGCGGCCAGCCGGGCCCGTTTGCCAGCCTCACCGTGCCCATGATCGAGACCTCCATGCGCCGGGCCAACCGAGACGACCTACGGCGGCTCAAGGAGATCCTCGAGCAGCGGCCGTAGCTGGCGGTCACGCGCCGGCGTGCTCCGAAAGATGGGGGCAAACCCCTATTCCGACGCGGGTCAGCGCCGGGCAGCCTTGGGGTCGATTCAACTCAAGGAGACGCCGATGAAAACCGTTGTCCAGCCCAGCGCTCGACAGCAACGAGAAGCAGAGCACGACCGGCCCGCGCTGATCCGCGTGCTCGTGGTGGATGACCACCCGGCGGTGCGGATCGGGTTGCGAGAGCTTCTCGAAGCCGAGGGAAACTTCCTGATCGTCGACGCCGTCGGCAGCGCCGAGGTCGCGCTGAGCGTCGCCGAACGTGAGTGGATCGACGTCGCGGTCGTCGACTATCACCTCAGCGGTCGCAACGGCCTGTGGCTGAGCCGCAAGCTGAAGCGTCTGCCCCGTCCGCCCCGTGTCGTGATCTACTCCGCTTACTACGACGGCCTCCTCGCGGCGGCGGCCGTGGTCGCGGACGCCGACGGCCTGATCAGCAAGGGCAGTCTGGGATCGGAACTGACCGAGGCGATCGTCCGCGTTGCCCGGGGCCAGCTGGTCCTGCCGTCCGTTCCGCCGCGCCTGGCCGACATGCTCCGCCGGCAGCTCGACCAGGCCGAACAGGCAATCTTCGGGATGCTCCTGGCCGGGATCCCCCCGGACGAAATCGCCTCGACGTTGCATATGTCGTCTGGCGCCATGGAGTCCAAGCAGTGGGCGATGCTGCGCAAGCTCGAGAACGGCCAGCTCGACTCGACGGCTGGAAAAAGTCGCACGGGAGCCGAGCGCCGGCGCACGCCGCATCGCCCGGCGATGCCGTGAGCGCCGCCTGCGCGTTCGCGGCCTCGGACACCATTGCTCGTGCGGCTGCGACCATTCCAGGCAGCCTGCAGATGAAACCCGAGCCGACAAGGTCCGAGCGGGGGCGCCGGCGCCCCTACGTCCCGCTGTTTCAGCGGGTCGCCGTGACGAACGCGCTCCTGCTGATCGCCGCGGTCGCGGCGGCCATCGGTTTGCTGGCCCCGGAGAAGATCTCCTCGTTCGAGGTGGACAAGGAAGTCATCGCGCTCGTGATCGCGCTGACGGTCGTGGTGCTCGCGAACCTGTACCTGCTACGGCGAGCCATCTCGCCGCTGCAAGCCCTCGCGGCGCTCGCCCGCCGGGTCGACCTCGCCAAACCCGGTGAGCGGATGCCGGGGGCCGAGCCGACCTCTGAAGCCGGAGAGCTCGCGCTCACGTTCAACGAGATGCTCGATCGGCTCGAGGCCGAGCGTCGCGATGCCACCGGCCGGGTGCTGGCGGGCCAGGAGGCCGAGCGGCTCCGGATCGCCCAGGAGCTCCACGACCAGGTCGGCCAGCAGCTGACCGCCGTGCTGCTCGTCCTCTCACGGGTCCACTCGCGTGCCCCTTCCGAATTGCAGGGCGAGGTGCTCGAGGTGCAGGCCGCGGTGCGGTCGGGACTCGAGGACGTCCGTCGGATCGCGATCGAGCTGCGACCCGAAGCGCTCGACGATCTGGGGCTGGAAAGCGCCCTGGCGGTCCTGTGCGAACGGTTCGCCGAGCGCACGGGACTCGCCGTCAACCAGCGGATCGCGGACGATCTACCGACGCTCGCTCCCGAGACCGAGCTGGTCGTCTATCGGGTGGCCCAGGAGGCGCTTACCAACGTGGCGCGCCATTCCGGCGGCCACCAGGCGGAGATGAGGCTCGACGCGCACGACGGCCTGGTCACGCTCTCGGTTCGCGATCGAGGCCGCGGCATCGGCCAGAAACAACCCGGAGGCGGGATCCGCGGCATGCGAGAACGTGCGTCGCTGATCGGGGCCGCGCTGAAGATAGGCGCCAACCCCGCGGGCAGCGGCTGCGAGGTTCGCCTGGACATTCCACGGAACGGAACACCATGACACCACTGAAGACACGGATCCTGCTCGCCGACGACCACGCCGTCGTCCGCCACGGACTGCGGATGGTGCTCGACTCGGAGCCGGACCTGCAGGTGGTCGCCGAGGCCGGCGACGGTGCCGAGGCGGTGAAGCGGGCGCTCCTCGAGGACATCGACCTCGCGATCCTCGACATCGCGATGCCGCGGTTGACGGGGCTGCAGGCCGCTCGCGAGCTCCATCGCCGGCGCCCACAGCTGAAAATCCTCATGCTCTCGATGCACCAGAACGAGCAGTACCTGTACGAGGCGCTCAAGGCCGGCGGTTCGGGGTACGTACTGAAGACGGTCGCCGATCGTGATCTGGTCCAGGCCTGCCGGGCGGCGATGCGCGGCGAGCCGTTCCTATATCCGGGCGCCATGACTCCGCTGATCCGGGACTACCTGCACCGGGCGCGAAACGACCAGGACCTGCCCGAGGACCCGCTGACCGCGCGCGAGCAGGAGGTCGTCAAGTTGATCGCCGAGGGCTACAGCACAAAGCAGATCGCAGAGGCGCTCGTGATCAGCGAGAAGACCGTCGAGCGCCACCGCGCCAACATCTTGGAAAAGCTAGGCATGCACGACCGTGTCGAGCTCACCCGGTACGCGATCCGTCGCGGCCTCGTCGAGGCGTGAAAAGCGCCCGCCCGCGGGCGCGAATCCCAAAATGGGGACTAGACCCCATAGGAACGAACCCTCGAGATACCTAGCGTGCGATTGCGTCCGCACACGCGTCGCGGGGCCGTAGGCGGCAGTACAAACTTCCTCCCATAACCACATCATCACACCCGCGTATGGCACAGGATGTGCCTAGTCGTACACCTGGGGGCGACCACCAGTCCTCCACCGCGCGTCGGTCCTTTCGCGCGGTGGAGGGCCCCGCCTCCCGCGCGTGAGGGATTCCCTCCCCCCTCGCGCGCGGGGGGTAGCCCCTGCGGTCCAGCTGGCGATCCGTCCCCGGCGCGTGATATTGCTCTACGCGGCCACCGGCGCCTCCCGGCCGCCCCGCGGACGACGCGCCAGCAGCGCCGCGCCGGCCGAGGTCGTGCCAATGCTGATCACCGACGCCGCGACGATCGCCGCCCCCTCCGCCGCGCTGAGCACGTGCGCCGAGAGCCCGAGCGCGACGATCGCGGCCGGCACGCCGAGCTGAGCCGTCGAGAGCAGGCCCGTGGCCGGCGGCTGCCGGGTGAGCATCGCGCCGACCACGTGCACGAGCGCCGTCAGCGCCGCGATCGCCAGCGTGAGTCCGATCAGCGCCGGCTGCTGGACGAGGCCGCGCAGATTGATGCTCGCCCCGAGCACGACGAAAAACAGCGGTATGAAGAAGCCGCCGGCGACGCCCACCACCTCGGTCGACAGACGTTTTGGGCCGCCGGCGGCGGCGACCATCAGCCCCGCGCCGAAGCCGGCAATCAGCAGGCTCGCGCCCGTACGTTCCGCGATCCAGGAGAGCCCGAACAGGATGATCAGCGCGAGCCGCAGATCGATCGCCCACCGCCGCCGCTTGCTCAGGCGACGCACCTCGTGCACAGCGGGAGTGGCGCGAAGGCGGCGACCGACGAGGTAGATCGCGATGACGCACGCGGCGATCAGGACCGTCCCGCCGGCGACCCTGGCCGCCCGGTTCGGGCCGAGGACAAACGGGATCGCGATCGTCCCGCCGATGTCCGCGACCGTCACCTGCGCGATCGCGGTCAAGATAGCCGGGCCGGTCAAGTCGCGCTCCTGCACGATCGGGAGCACGACGGCCGCCGAGCTCGAGGCAATCAGAACTGCGTAGACCGCCGGATGCCCCACGCTGCCGATCAGCGAGACGAGCAGGCCCGCTCCGACGGCGAGTACGGCGACCGCGGCCGCGCCGAGCGCGCCGTGACCGATCGACGCCCGCACCCGTTGATCGTGCAGCGGCACGTTCAGACCGACGCTGAACATCAGCATCGCGAAGCCGATCTCGCTGAGAAACGTCAGCGTGGCGTTGCTCGTGTCGATGATCTGCAGCCCCGTCCGCCCGACGATCACACCGGCGAGGATCTCCCCGATGACCACGGGGACCGTCCCGCGGCCGGCGAACGACAGCAGCGGTCCGCATAGGCCGCAGATGCCGATCAAAGCGAGGATGCCGAAGCTCATCCCCGCGAGTTGAGCACAAACGGGAGGTGATCAGCGCACGAGAGCGACCGCGGCGCGCGCCGGCAAGGCATCCTCCAGCGCCGCGAATGCGTCCGCATCGAGCTTCCGGCCGGCGTCACGGCGCATGATGCGGAGCACCTCGTCGGGACCTAGGGCCGGACGGTAGGGGCGCTCGGCGCTGAGCGCCTCGGCGACATCGGCGACCGCCAGGATCCGCGACGGCAGGTCGAGCTCGTCGGCGGTGAGCCCCGCGAAGTAGCCGCTGCCGTCGAGCCGCTCGTGGTGAGCCCCGGCGATTCGGCCGAGCTCCAGAAACGCGCGCACCCGGGTGAGGATCTCCATCGACCAGCGGGGGTGGCAGCGCAGCACCTCCCACTCGTTCCGCGTGAGCATCCCCGGTTTGTCGAGGATCCGGCTCGACACCCCGAGCTTGCCGACGTCGTGGAGGAGCGCGGCGCGTCGCAGGGTCGCCCGTTCGTCGGCTTCGATTCCGAGCATCGTCGCGAGCGTGACCGCGATCTCGGCCACGCCCGCGGAGTGGCGCGCCGTATATGGCGACTTCGCGTCGACGACCGACGCGAATGCTTCGGCGACGCGATCGAGACGCTCCTCGTCGGCGACGAGGACACGGTCCGGCGGCTCCAGGCGATCGACCGCCGGCGCCTCCAGCGAGTGCCAGAACTCCGTGTCGTGCTCGAGTTCGACGAGCTCGTCGACGAGCACCGGATCGAACCACGATCCGCGCCGCAGCCGCGCGATGTCGCACGCCGCACCGGGTCCCCCCCGCCGCCAGAAGACCTCGGCCGTCTGTGACAGACAGAGGACACGTCCCGCGAGCGAGATCTCGTCGCGGGCGATCCCGGCCGGATATCCGCCACCGTCCCAGTGCTCGTCGAGATCCAGGATCGCCTGGGCCGCGACGTCTCCCAAGCCGATCGCGCGCACGACCTCGGCTCCACGCTCGCACCGCAGCTCGACCAGAGACCGGGCGCCCTCGCGACCTGATCTGAGCAGCACGCCGATGTGCCGCGCCTTGGTGAGTGGTGACTCCCCTGGCGCGGCGCTGCGCATCAGATAAACCATCGCGTGCCAGGTGTCGCTCGTGTCGGTGAGCCGCCGCGTGCTCTTGACATCCGGGTCGTCCGCCCCGAACAGCGCGGCGACCTTGGCGGCGTTCGAGGAGCAGCCCGCGTCCTTAAGCAGCAGCGCATAGAAGATGGATGAGCGGGCGTCGTCGTCGAGATCGAGCGCCGCCGCAATCCGCATGCCGATTACGCAGCTCCGCTCGGCGTGCCCGCGCGGCTGGCCCTCCGTGATGTCGAGGGCATGCGAGAGTCCGGCGAGCAGCTCGGACAGGCGCAGCTCAACTCCCCCCCGGGTGGCACGCTCCGCGACCGCATCCCCCAACATCGCTACCAGGATGACGGGGCATCGTAAAACCCCGGTCTCTCGCGTCGAAATGCGCAACTTCTGCGCTCGGACCGCGAGGCAACCGATGCTTATTCTCACCCCGTCTCGTCGAGCTCTTCACGCAGGGCGCGGACGACGTCGGGGTCGAACTGCGTGCCGGCGCACCGGCGCAGCTCGGCGATTGCCTCGTCTCTGCTGAGCGCCCGTCGGTACGGCTGCGCCGTGCGCATGGCCTGGTAGGCGTCGCACGCGGCGATGATCCGCGAGCCGATCGGTGCCTCGGTCGTGCGCAGACCGTCCGGGTACCCGCTGCCATCCCAGCGCTCCTGCGCCGAGCGCACAAGCGGGGCCAGCGGTGCGAGCGACGGCGCGGAGCGCACGATCCGTTCGCCCACGACGGGGTACTGACGCATGAACTGGCGCTCGTCGGGATCGAGCTCGCCGGCCTTGTGGAGGATCGCGTCCGGCAGAGCGATCTTGCCGATGCTGTGCAACTCGGCCGCGCGCTCGACCTGCTGCGCGGCCACCTCGTCCAGCCCGAGGCGGCGCGCGACGCGAACCGCGATCGCCGCGACCGAGCGCAGGTGCCTGTAGAGCGCCGGGTCCCTCTCGTCGAGCATCTTCAGCACCGCATCGCGGGTCTGTACCTGATCGAGCGCCCGCCCGGACTTCGAGGCGTACATGCGCACGTCGGCCATCCGCAGAGCCGCGGCCACGCTGTCGGCCTCCGTCGGACAGGCGACGGTTCCCGTCGAGCTCGTGATCGAGAACGCGTCGCCGCGTTCCGACAGAGCGTCGCGGGCCTTTGCGAGAGTCGTCGCGGCGGGCGCACCCTCCCCCTCGACGATCGCGCAGAACTCGTCGCCCCCCATCCGGTAGGCGACGCCCGGCGCGACGGCTGCGGCGAGACGGCCGGCGAGCCGCATCAGCAGCGCGTCGCCGCTCAGGTGCCCGAAGGTGTCGTTGTAGCGCTTGAATCCGTCGAGGTCGAACAGGGCGAGCGTGAATCGTTCCGGGTCTTTGGAGGAACCGAGCCGCCGCTCGAGCTCGCGGACGAGCAGCCGGCGGTTCCCGAGCCCTGTGAGGTCGTCGGTGAGCGCCTGGCTGCGGCTGCGCTCCAGGAGCTCGAGCGCGATCGACATGCGCGCGATCATCACCGTCAGCGCCGCGGCGGCGAGCCCCGCCGCGAGTCCCCCGGCACCGTGCGCGGCGGCGACGATCAACACAGCCAGCGCAGCCGCCGCGCTCAGCAGAGGACCGGGGAGCCGGCGGGTCGCGCCGGTCGGGGCCGGGGCATGGTAGTTGGGATAGAGCGCCGCCAGCCCGAGCAACAGCGCGGAGGCGACGAACAACGTGTCGGCGGGCGATCCGCGATGGAACTGTCCTTCGTCGGCCAGGTGCACGAGGACCCCGTCGCCGACGACGTTCACGGCGATCGCGGCCGTGATCAGCGCCCACGAAGGCCCGGGCTGCCACCCGCTCATGCCCAGCACCGCGACCACGAAGATCAGCCCGACGAGCGCCGCGAGCAGGAACGCCTGGGGTGGCGCCGCCGGTCCTTGCACATGTCGCTCCATGTGCGCGGGGAACAGCGCCACGGCCGCTACGGCGGCAGCCGCCAGTCCCGCGAGCAACCCGTCGAGCGCGAGCACCATGTCAAAACGCCTGACGCGCTCGCGCGCGAGCAGTACGAGCGTGACGTATGCGAAAGCGAACGCGATGAACAGGAGCACCTGCGTGCTTCGCGGGTACCAGACGTCCGGATCTGACACCGACAGGCGGAACACGATCTCGGCCGAGCCCCACAGGAACACGCCGATCGCCGCGAACGACCACGCGGCCCTGGCGTCGCCGCGCACGGCGCGAACCGCACAGCTCGCGGCCGCCACCATGAACAGCGCGCAGTACAGCCAGTCATCGACGAGCGTCGACCTGCTGCCCGCGATCGCGAACCCAGCATGGACGGCCACCCCGGCAGCAGCCACTGCCGCATACGCGACGCTTGGAGGCAGGAGGTACGGCATCTCGGCTCCGCGCGGACCGGGAGCGGGCACACGAATCGACGCCATCCTCCAAGCCTTCCGATGAACTCAACCGATCGTACGCCTGGAACGCGTCTCCAACCACGTATGCAGACACATGTTCGGTGCCTGATAAGGTGACGACCGGCATGTTGCTCCGACGGTGACCCTGCACCCGCCTTGGCCGAGCGCCGCCTCGGTCACTGGTCCCTGGCCGCACCGTCTTACGAGGAGCAAATGTGTTTGCAGTTGAAGTAAGTGATTTGGAGAAGCGTTTCCGCCGTCGTCGCGGCGGACGGCGGCACACGATCGCGGCCCTCGCCGGAGTGTCGTTCACAATCGACCATCGCGAGTGCGTCGCGATCCTCGGCCAGAACGGCTCCGGCAAGTCCACGCTCGTCCGGGCGCTCTCGACCCTGCTTCTGCCGGATGGCGGGACCGCGCGGATCTTCGGGCACGACGTCGTTCGCGACGCCGGGGCGGTCCGGCGCCTGGTGAACCGAGTGTCGGTCGAGGCGGCCTTCTTCAAGCGGATGTCAGCGGTCGAGAACCTGTCCTACGCCGCCCGCTTCTATGGGATGACGCCGGCCGTCACGCGCGGGCGGATCCCTGAGATCCTCGATCGCGTCGGCTTCCCCGTGTCCCGCTCGACGGAGCCGATGGAAGACCTGAGCCGCGGCATGCAGCAGAAGGTGGCGCTCGCCCGCGCCC
The DNA here is from genome assembly GCA_963812225.1 of uncultured Solirubrobacterales bacterium. Taxonomy (GTDB): domain Bacteria; phylum Actinomycetota; class Thermoleophilia; order Solirubrobacterales; family Solirubrobacteraceae; genus Palsa-465. Next base: position 50,188 of record CAWEUN010000017.1, on the reverse strand, counting down.
TCCTCACCTCACCCGTGCTGCTGCTGCTCGACGAGCCGACGACGGGGCTGGACCCTCGCTCCAAGCGCGAGGTTCAGTCGTTCATCGAGGACCTGCGAGCGAAACACGACACGACGATCCTGCTCTGCACGCACGACCTCGTTGAGGCGGAGGCGCTCGCCGAGCGGATCGGGATCCTGCACGCGGGGCGACTCCTCGCGCTCGAGCCGGCCGAAGAGCTGATTGCGCGTTACGAGTCAAGGAGTCTGGAGGACGCGTTCTTCACCGCCACCGGCGTCGCACTCGAGGAAGACGAGGAGGTAAGAGCATGAGTTCCATCACCCGCGAGGGCGGCCTGCGCACGCAGCTCATCGGACTCGGCGGAGTGATCGAGCGCAACACCTACCTGATCAAGCGCTATGGCTGGTGGGAGCTGGCGTTCTTCTTCTGGACCGTCGCCAATTCGCTGTCGGTCGTGCTCATCGCCAAGGGCGTGCAGGCGACCGGTGGCCATCTCGACGTCAACCGCGCGACCACCTCGCTGCTGATCGGCGCCGTCATCTGGTCCTACCTCGGCCTGATCTTCGAGATCCTGACCGAGACCGTCGCCTGGGAGCGCTGGGAGGGCACGATCGAATACACGTTCATGGCGCCGCTCAGGCGCGCCGTGCACCTGGGCGGCATGGCACTGTTCGCCGTGCTCTACGGGCTGCTGCGAACGGCGCTCCTGTTCGTTGTCGTCGCCGTGTTCTTCGGATTGCACTTCGAGGACGCGAACTTCGCGACCGCGTTCGTGCTGCTCGCCATCGCCTCGGTCTCGTTCGCGGGAGTCGGCATGGTGACCGCCGTCCTGCCGCTGATCTCACCGGAGAAGGGGGCGCAGTTCGGGTTCATCGCCCAGGGCCTCCTGCTCGTCGTCTCCGGCGTCTACTACCCGGTGTCGGTGCTGCCGCAGTGGATGCAGTGGATCGCGACGATTTCGCCGGCGACGTACGCGCTGCGCGGGATCCGATCCGCGATCCTCGACGGCGACAGCCTCTCCACCCAGTGGGGGAACGTGTGGCCACTCCTCGTCCTCGGCGTCGTGGCGATCCCGCTGGGGTTGGCGGTGTTTCGCGCCGGCGAGCGATACGCCAAGCAGCACGGGAAGCTCAAGCGGTCAGGCTGAGCGGGTTTAAGGGGGCGCGCATTCGCGCGCCCTTTGGTGTGGCTCTCGCGGTGGCGCTGTCTTTCGAGGTCTTGTGCTCGGTGGCCGTCGTAACTCGGCCCGCGGGCGCTCTCAGCGCCCGCAGCTCTGATTGGCGGGGACCCGGTAAACGGCGCTGGGGAAGGAGGACGGAGCGGGCGCGATCGCACCCGCCACCGCCTCGCTCGGCCCGCCGAAACCTGCATAGCACGACAAAGTCCTCCAGAACGCCGAGGCCTGTCGATTTATGCATGAGGAGCATACTCAGTACGACAGGGCTCGGGGTTCAGGCCGGTGTTGTCGTGTTATGCATGATCCGGAGCCCAGATCGGGGCCCCGATGCCGCCCTCACGCGGCCCCTTCCCCAGCGCCGTTTACCGAGCCGCCCGCTTGCAAGAGCCGCGCGCGCTGAAAGCGCCCGCGGGCCGTTGCGGTCACGCCCTTAACGACCGAACGGCGCCCCCGAGGGGCGCCGTTGGACCTTGACGCGTAGAGCGATGGGCTAGGACTAGCCGATCACGACGACGTAGCCGCCGCCGTAACCGCCGCCGCCGTAACCGCCGCCGCCGTAACGCCGCCGCCACCGTAGCCATACGGCGAGCCGCCACCGTAGCCCGAGCCGTCACCGTAGCCGCCACCCGGATATCCACCGCCGTAGCCGCCACCGTAGCCCGAGCCGTCACCGTAGCCGCCACCCGGATACCCACCGGCACTGCCGGCGCCGCCAGACGTCGATGTCTGCTCGCCGGTCCCCTGGTAGGCCACCGAGAACGATGACCCATCGGAGGAGAGGCTCGACGGAGCCGCACCGGCGGATGGGGTGTAGGAGACGTAGCCGTCAGAGCTGCCATTCAGCTGCACCGACTGGTTTGCCCAGCTCGAGTCACCGATCGTGCCGGAATGGCCGTTGGAGGTCGCCGACGCATTGGTGAAGTTGACGGTGCCAAAGTCAGCCAGTGGCACCGGCGTGCAGCTGCCTGATCCGTCGCACTGCGACGGTGCCTCCGCGATCCACTCCGCGCTGGAGAGGTCGGGATCGCTCATCTGCTGTGTCTTGCTCGCCGACTGGCCGGTCGTCTCGTCCGTCAGCGACATCGTGACGTCCGAGCCGCTCACAGTCACCTTGGCCGAGATATGGTCTCCAGGGGAGATCGTGACGTTGAACCGGACCGGAGCCTGGGGAACGATCTCCCACCAGGCGTAGTGACTGGCGGAGCCTGTGCCGCCGCTGCAGTCAGCCTCTGTACCGACCTGCTCCAGGTGCTGGGATCCCTGGGCGGCACCGCCGAGTCCGACCCAGAAAGCGGCGTCGCCTTGCCCGGCGCTGCAGTTGGCCGACGGTTCGGTCCAACTTCCGGATACGGCGGTGAACTTCTGGTTTGAGTTGTTCGAGGAGCCCGCCACGTAGCCGGACCAGTTGGCGCTGACCGCCGACTGCCCGTCCGAGGTCGCCGCCGACGCCGACGAAGCGATCACGCCCGCGCCGGTGATGGAACCCACGATCGCGAGCGCGGAAATCAAATGCCTTTGTTTCATATGCGTTTGCCCATCTGTCTTCGCCACGCGAAACGCGCGACGCGGGTGGAAATGACTGCTTGACGAGGCTGCACCCGGCCGCGAAGAGCGGCTTAGGAAGTCCCTAAGAGGCCATTAGGAAGTGGCGAAGAGCTTCGTGTGAGCCTGTGCCGACCGGGCGGCCCGCTACCTTGCAGGCGCGGCGCGGCCGGCGTCGCGTGGCCCCTTCCCGGAGGAGGAGATGAGCATGCCAGAGCCGACCACTCGCGATGAGATCCGCGAGGTGACGTGGGCGTGGTGGCTGCTGTCGCTGATCGGAGTTCTCAGTGTCGTCGCGGGCGCGATCGTGATCGCCAAGCCGAGCAACAGCCTGGCGACGCTCGCCGTCATCTGCGGCATCTTCATCCTGCTCGACAGCATCTTTGAGCTCGCGATCGCCGTGTTTTCCGAGCACGGCGGCATCGCGGCGTTGTTCGGCGTCGTCGGGATCGTGATCGGGATCATCCTGATCCGTCACCCGACACACAGCGTGGCCGCGATAGCGCTGCTGATCGGAATCTGGCTGATCGCGATCGGCGTGATCAGGCTGATCCGAACGCTCGGACTGCTCGAGCATCGGTTGTGGAACGTCGTCGTCGCGGCGATCGAGATCCTCGCGGGCATCGTGATCGTCTCGAGCCCCGACATCGGCTTCGCGACGCTCGCGGTGCTGGTCGGGCTCGGGTTCATCCTCAACGGTCTCGGCCTGCTGGCCGTCGGCTGGTCGATGTTCAGGGTCAGGAGAAACCCCGAACTGGTGCAGGGCGAATAGCGCAGCCGCCCGCCCCCGGAGCCGCCCTCCGGAGCCGCCCGCGCGCCGGTCCTAGCCCGCGCGCCGGGGCCACCCCGCGCGCCCGTGACCCGGCCGAGCGCGCGGGGACCACCGGTCCTCGATTACTCGCGTACGGCGGCGTCCGCCTCTTGCGCGAGCTCCGTCATGAAGTCGAAGAACCCGGTCGATTGGCCGCGGAATATCCCGTCGTCCGTCAAGAACTGCAGGGCGCCCATCGCCGCGCCATCGGTCTCGGTCGGCCGGATGATCGAGCACCTGGGGAACTTGCGGCTGAGGAACACGGTCGGCTCGGGCATGATCAGGTTCGTCTGGAACAGCTCGCCGCCAAATGGAGGTGAATTGAGATCCGGGAACTCCAGCCCATTCGTCGGGTCGGTGAGCGGCGGCGCGTTGCCCGCCTTGTCGCTCCAAGTCTGGAAGTGCATCGTCTCGGTCGGCCCGATACTCAGCAGGACCCGCAGCACTTCCGGATCCGTCACGCGTTGAGCCAGCGACGGGTAGAGGCTCGTGCCGCCCTGCTCGATGGTCGCGAAATGGAACCCGGCGGTATTGGCGATCGCCTGTAGATGCTTACCGGGCTTGAGGTCTCCATCGGATCGCGGTATCGCCGGGAACGCTCCGGTCAGAAGACCGGGGACGGCCGGCGGGAAGCTGTCGCCGAGGTCCGGATTCTTGTTGCTGCTTCGATATCGCGTCCACCAGGTGGTGTCGACGGTCAGGTCCATCAAATTCGTCAACCGCTTGATCTGCTGCGCGCCGGTCGCCGTGCTGCTCGGCAGCTTCCGGAACGGGCCAAGATTGACCGGCTTGCCGCCGCGGGCCGTCAGGTACGCGTTGAGGAACTTGAAGTGCGTGTGCTCGTCGTCGGTGTTGTCGTGAATGTACTGCGCCATGTCCGAATCGAGCTTCGACACCGCAGCGGTGTATGCCGGGTTGCCGCTGCCGCCCGGGACCTCTCGGTCCTGGATGCCGGCCAGCTCGTTGTACTGCTGCCAGAGGTCGGTCTCGAGGATCTCCGCCGCGGCAAGGAACCGCAGGATCGCCTCGTCTCCCGTGGTCAGCGGGCTCTGTGCCAACGCCAAGGGGACGTTGGCGAAGATGGTGGCCCCGAGCGCCGCCGCTCCCGCCCCGGCTAGGAACGACCGGCGGTTGCTCAGGGATCCGCGGCTCTGCGTCGCCGTTGACTGGTTCGACGAAGAGGATTCATTACTCATTGTGTGACTCCGTGTCCGTTGTTGACAAATCGATCGTTGCCGCGCCATCAGCGACGGCGAACGGGGCGATCACGGTCCACGGGCACGGTTAGCCGTGCTCCGACCAACTGCGCGAAGCATCAGTTACCTCATCCACTCGGCGGCGTGCAGCGGCCGAGTCACCATCCCCCGAGTTAGGTCGTTACTGCCTCGGACGTTGCGACGCAGCGATTTCTTCCCGTCGGTGGTCGACGGTTTCCGCGAAGTGTGGCCTGCGGGCGCTGCGCGCCCCGCAGCTTTTGCGGCCGATCGGCTCGGTAAACGGCGCTGGGGAGGGGGTTGCGTGCGGGCGGTGGCGAGTTTGTGGCAAGGGTGTGCCATCACGAGACCGTCACGGGGATGGTGCACAGCACGTCAACACCGGCGCCAGATCCGAGCCCTGTCGACCTATGCACACTCCTCGTGCACAAGTCGACAGGCCTCGCCACCAAAGCCGGGATTGTCGTGTTATGCAGGAAATCGCCGATCCAGGCCCGAAAATCCGCCGACGCCGGCGACAAACTCCGCCGGCGCCCGCCGACAAAACTCCGCCGGCCCGCGACAAACTCCGCCGGCCCGCGACAAACTCCGCCGGCCCGCGACAAGACTCCGGCCCCTTCCCTCCCAGCGCCGTTTATGCCGGGCCGCCACCAACCAGCGCGGCGGCCGCGAAGCGCCCGCGGGCCGAGTTACGACGGCTCTCGAGTCCGGCCGTTTACCCCTCCGATTGGGGTGGGGCCGGGTCCTCGATCGGTCGCCGATCCAGGCGGAAGATCGCGAGCGGTACCTCGAAGACCTTGGGATGTCCGATCCCGTGTCCCCAGTATCCATCCTCCCCGATGCATTCGCCATGGTCACCGCAGATCACGACGATCGTGTTCTGCGGTAACTCGGAAAACAGACGCTCGATCTGGCCGTCCAAGTACTCAATCGCCTGCACCTGGTGCCAGTAGGCATCGTGGTCACGACCCACCGGTCCTGACTGAACCGGAGGCCAGGTCATGCCCCGAGCCTGAACCCTCACCGGGCACGGCTTCGTCTTTCCCCTGAAGTTGTAGGGGTCATGCGTCTCGCCGAAATTGATGAAACCGAAGAACGGCTTGGCCGGATCGAGTTCACGAAGGCAGTAGTCGATCTGAGCCTCGGCGTCAGTCAGCATCTTGAACCGTTCAAATGACGCCGTGAGCGACGACTGGCGAAACCAGTTCATCGCGCCCGTCCCGATCGTCTGGAAACCGACGCGGCGGAAGCCGTCGACCGCGTCCCGTTCCGACGCGACCGTGAAGTACGTTGACTTCTTCACCGGGGTCTCACCCACTTCCAGCAGTCCGATCAGCTGGCGCGTGAAGCGGTTGTAGTACGGCACCGGTTCCGGGACGTTCGGCAGGATGCCGACGAAAAACGATTGGTGGGCCGCGTAGGTGTACGTCGCCGGCGAGTGCGCGAGCATCCAGGGGCCGAAAGATGCGAGCACCGGCGTTCTCGCGTCGCAATAGGTGTCGTACCGACAGCTGTCGAGCGTGATCAGCAGGAAGTTGACGTCCTTGCTCTGGCGCTTGGCGCGGTGCCGCTCGCGGCGCTCCCCTAGACGCAGGGCCTCGTATCGCGGAACCAGCTTCTTCAGGCCCTCCTTCATGCCAACCCTCACCCAATCCTTGTCATGGTCCAACCCTTACCTGCCCGCGTCAACCTGGGCTCCGGTAGCCGTACGAAGGGCCCACACGATCAACGGGTCTGGCCCCAGCCTTTGCACGACAGACGATGGCGACATCCAATCCATCAGATCCGGTACCCGGCGTGCCGGCTAGAGCGGGTCGAAGATACCAGACGACCAATCCCAGCCGAGAGCACACCGCCGCGGCGTCAACAGGCCCCGGACCTCGGGAATTCGTCCGCAGATTGGGCAGATTCGGCGCATCCGAGCCCCCAATCGACTAGATTGCCGACCGAGGAGCAAGACGTTCACCATCACAACCGGGGGTACCTGATGTGGAGAGCACTGTGCCGATCGCTGATCGGTGGCGTGGTAACCGGCGTAACGGCACTCGCCTTCTCGGCCAGCGCCGAGGCGATCAGCAGCCCGATCAAGATCGGGTCGAACAATATGGGCCTGCCGAACCAACCTGCGGTGGCGGTCGATAGCGCCGGCGATCTCTACACGGCGTGGCAACTGCCGTCGCAGACGGCGCTTGACTTCTGCAAGGTGGCCGTCGGGGCGACCGGATGCAGCCCGGTCACGCTCGAGATCCCCGACCCCGCCCACGCCCTTTTCTTCGACCCACCGAGCGTGCTCGTCGACGGCTCCGACGTCTACGTGTTCGAGGATGTGGACGGCGCATCGGACAACTTCGACGGGATGGACGAATGGGTCTCCACTGACGGTGGCGCCACCTTTACCCAGGTTCCGTACGCGGTCAGTGACAACGGCGTCGGCGACAGCACTGGCAACCTCCCGATGCCCGTGGTCCAGCTCCCCGGAGGCGACTTCGGCGTCGGCAGCTACTCCGCCGTCCACAACCCCATGTTTCAGGCGAACTCGCTGAGCTCGCCGACCAACTACTCCGTGGCGAGCGAGCCCAACCCATTCGCGACGATCACACCACCCGGGAACACGTATCAGGTCCCCAATCTGGCCGGCGTCATGGTCTCGCAGCTGTCGGGCACGATGGGCATCCTCGGGGCGTACGACATCCTCGACCAGGGGCCGTGCCCGTCCTCCGATGGGCTCGTCTACACGTTTGCCTCGCTGCCCGCCTCGAACGCCCAGCTCGACACGTCGACCGGCCACACGGGTAGTCCGTGGTCGCCCCTCGCCGAAGCGACGTGCAACGCAGAATCGCCCGCCGTGACGAGCGGCCCGAGCGGGCTGGGCCTGCTCGATACCAACGACGCTTCGCTGAGCGACCAGTTCGCTCAGTTCCGCAAATTCACCCCGCCGTCGACGTGGGGCGCGCCGGTGACCGTGATCAAGGCTCCGGCGCAGCAGCCAACGGTCTCGCAGGACGGGAGTGGCGGCGTGTTCGCGACGTTCGTCAACGACAGCGGCGTCCAGCTGATGTACAGCGCCAACGGCGGCCGCGGCTGGTCGGGTCCGGGCAAGTTGTTTCCACAGAAGAACGACGCGGTCCCCGATGCGCTCGGCAGCGCCGTGGGTGTGAGCGGTCAGGGATGGGCGGTGTACTCGTTCGGCGGAATCGAGTACGCGCAGCCCTTCGATGCGGCCGATGCGCTCCCGCCCTCGATCAGTCACCTGAAGCTCAGCCCGGACCGCTTCAAGTCCGGATCGACCGGCGGATCGATCGTCACCAAGCTGAAGAAGCACAGGGGGACCAAGGTCAGCTACGACGACACCCAGGCCGCAAAGACGACGTTCAAGGTGCTCGAGTTCAAGAAGGGCTACAAGGTGGGCCATGGCGCCTGCAAGGCGCTCCCGAAGCACGGGCACACGCCAAAGCACTCGCATCCCTGCACGCGCGACGTCTCGAAGGGGAGCTTCTCGCACCAGGACTCAATCGGCCTGAACAAGTTCGACTTCAGCGGACGCGCGGGCGGACACCGTCTCGGCGGGGGCAGCTACGAGCTCAAAGCGACGCCAAAGTTCGGGGCGCTCACCGGCAAAACGGTCTCGGCGAAGTTCAAGATCGTCTGAGGTCCTCGCTCCATAGTGGCGCCTGTCCCGACCAGGTAAGGTGGGCAAACCCGACAAACTGGATCGACAATCCATCCTGAACGGCGAGGGCGATCCGCCGAACGCCCGGCCCGAGGAGGAAGGAGTCTGTTGTGAGCGTCCACGATCACGACGGTCCCGGCTATGCGTCCCCGCAGGCTGCGCGCGAGCAGCCCGCCGAGCAGTTCGCCTACGTCGCGTGCCTATACGAGGGAACCGGAATCGACCGGCCCGACTTCATCGCCGTCGTCGACGTCGATCCCCAGTCCGCGAGGTATGGCGAGATCGTCCACCGAACCGAGATGCCAAACGTCGGCGACGAGCTCCACCACTTCGGCTGGAACGCGTGCTCGTCGGCGTGCCACTCGCAGTTGCAGCGCGACACGCTGATCGTCCCCGGGATGCGCTCCTCCCGGCTCCACATCCTCGACATCTCGGAGCCGCGCGCGCCTCGTATCAAGGACGTGATCGAGGGCGAGGAGATCAAGGAGAAGACAGGGTTCAGCGTGCCGCACACCGTGCACTGCATGCCCGGGGACATCGTCACCGTTTCGATGCTCGGCGACGCGGAGGGGAACCTCCCCGGTGGGTTCGCAGTGCTCGACGCCCGGGACTTCAGCGTCGCCGGACGATGGGACCGAGACAAGAACGGCCAGGAATTCATGTACGACTTCTGGTACCAGCCCCGACAGAACACCCTCGTCTCAAGCGAATGGGGCGCTCCGAACACTTTCCTGGACGGCTTCAACCCGGCCGACGTGGCCGAGGGCAACTACGGGCGACGCTTGCATTTCTGGGACCTCGAACAGCACGCGGTGGTCCAGACGCTTGATCTCGGCGACGAGGGACTGATCCCGCTCGAGATCCGCTGGCAGCACGACCCCGACTCGGCTCAGGGATTCGTTGGCGCGACCCTCTCCTCAAACATCATCCGCTTCTACCGCGACAACGGCAGCTGGGGTGCGGAGAAGGTGATCGACGTTCCCAATCAGGAGCTCGAGGGCTGGCCGCTCGAGGGCGGCGTACCCGGCCTCATCACCGACCTCGTGCTCTCGCTCGACGACCGCGACCTCTTCCTGTCCAACTGGCTGCACGGGGACCTCCGGCACTACGACGTCTCTGACACCAGCAATCCAGTCCTGCGATCCCAGGTCCATCTCGGTGGGCTGCTCGGTCGCGATGGCGGCCATCCGAAGGCCGCGGGGCCGCTCACGGGCGGCCCGCAGATGCTCCAGAATTCCCTCGACGGACAGCGCGTCTATGTCTCGAACTCGCTGTTCTCGACGTGGGACAACCAGTTCTATCCGGGCATCGAGGGCTGGCTGACCAAGCTCGACCGCCAGCCCGACGGCACCTACGCGCTCGACCCTGAGTTCTTCGTCGACTTCCACGCCGAGGCCGACGGGGCGCGTCCTCACGAGATCCATCTCCCCGGCGGCGATTGCACGACTGAGATCTTCCAGTAGCGACGCTCAGCGTGCGCGCTCTCGCGCTCGATTGGTCCCTGGACGGCCCGCTCGGCGGCGCGTTCCTCGTCGTCGTCGCCGGGGTCGCCACGGCCTATCTCCTGGCGGCGCGCGTCGGCTCTGAGCGCGACCGCCGCCACCGACGCTGGCCCCGTGATCGCAGCTTCTGCTTTCTCGCGGGGCTCGCCGTCCTGGTCGTCGACCTGTACTCGGGGATCGGCACGGAGGCCGACTCGAGGCTGTCGATTCACATGGTCGAGCACATGGTCATGTGGGTGGTCGTCGCACCCCTGCTCGTTGCCGGCGCGCCGGTCCGGCTGGCCTTGTTCGCGCTTCGACGCGATGGTCGCCGGAGGCTCGCGGGCGCCCTACGCTCCCGGCCGGTAGCCGCGCTCACCGCTCCGGTGGGCTCGGTGGCGCTGTTTTCGGCTGTGATCGTGCTCACGCACCTTCCGGCCGTCTACGGCCTGACGCTGCGCAACGACAACGCGCATGAGGCCGAGCATGCCCTGTACCTCTTGACGGCGATGGTCATGTGGGCACCGATCCTCGGCGTCGACCCACTCCCCCACCGCCCCGGCCCCATCGGGCAACTCGCGTGCATGGCCGCTTGCATGCTCGTGATGACTGGGATTGCCGTGTGGCTCGGAACCGCCTCGGCGCCCGTCTACCAGCACTACGTGGGCACGCTCGGTGACTCGGCTCTCAAGGACCAGCGCCTCGCCGCGACGATCATGTGGGCGGGTGGCTTGCCCGCGTTCGCGGTCCCGGTGCTCGCCCGCGCACGGGGTGCGGTCACGCGCCGTCTCGCTCCGCCTCAGCTTCGCGCTCCCCAGGGGCAGCCGCACCACCGGCGGGGCGAGGCTCCAGCGTGAGGACCGCGATCGAAATGTCGTGTCGCGTGTCGATGCCGCTGACGAACGCCACTGTGCGGCGGCCAAGCGCCCGCTCGACGAGCGCCCGGAACTCCTCCTCGAGCGCGTACTGGAAGAACATCCGTGCATCACGCAGCCGGCCATGCTCTCCCATCGCTGCGAGGTTGCGCTCGACGACGGTCATGCTGTCCTCGAGTACGAACACGAGCGTGTCGGGGCCGGCGAACTGAGCGCGAGCCTTCGTCGGGCCGCGGCCGAACGCGTCCTTATAGAGGCGCACGACCGCGTTTGACATCTGGAGCAGGACGCTCCCGCTCCGGCCGCCCTCCCCCGGAGAGTCGGCCCCGGCCGAGAACTCATCGGCCGATGTTGACGGTCTCGTTTGCGGCGCGCTCATCGATGGTCCCGTTACAAACGCCTGCGCACTCGCGCCAGGTCGCAGATCGGCGCGAGAACGATGACTCATTGTTCCATTCGACTGCGGCGGGTGGCGTATAAGGTCCCCGCGGGCGCTAGGCCGGACTGGCGCTCGGCTCTCGGGCGGGTGCCTCCCTCAGAAGCTCGCGCGCGAGCCGCGTCAGCAGGCTCGCCAGGTCCTGGTTCTGATCCGGAGCCCAGCCGTCGCACAGCTCCGCCAGCGCGGCGCGGCGTGCGGTGACGAGACGCTCGGCGATCTCCTCGCCCTCTGGCGTCACCATGCGCGACACCGGCTCGCCGTCCGGCTGCGCTGCTTCGAGGACGAGCCCCCGGTCGCGGAGCTCCGAAAGCGCCTTCAACCCGACGTCGACGGGCACGTCGTAGCTCGCACACAGCGCCTCGATGTCGGCCGCCGGGTCATCGCGCAACCGGACGAGCAGCCAGCACGCCGCCGCGGACAGATCCACGCCGGCGCGCCGCGCGAGGACTTCCACCGCCCGCCGTCGGTCCTCGCGGCCGATCGCGACGCTCAGCGCCCGGGCCGCCTCGGCAAGGGAGTCGCCCGACTTGGGCACGGCGAAGCTCTCGCCGACACCGCTCGCCGCGGCCACCGTCTCGCGCAGGGGCCGCTGCTCGAGCGTCCAACTGAGTAGGAACGCGAACGCCGAGACGCACGCGGCCACGACAAACACGGTCGAGAGCGCGTTCGTGAAGGCTTGGATATAGGCCGCGTGGACGGCTGGCGGCAGCTTCGACAGAGCCGCCGGGTTGGCGTGCGTCAGGCTGCCGCCGAGCGTCCCGGTGGCCGACGACGGCAGCGACGAAGCGAGCTCGGATGACAGACGGTTGCTGAAGATCGAGCCGAGCACGGCGGTTCCGACCGACCCGCCGATCGAGCGAAACAGCGTCGCGCCGGAGGTGGCTACGCCGAGGTCCGCATAGTCGACGGCGTTCTGAACCGCGAGCACCAGCACCTGCATCACCGAGCCGAGGCCCAGCCCGAGTACGAACATGGCCGCCGACGCGTGGAGCCTGGTCGTGTGCGAATCCATCCCCGACAGCAGCAGCAGGCCGGTCGTCATCACCGCAGTCCCGAGGATCGGGAATAGCTTGTAGCGCCCGGTGCGGCTGATGATCTGTCCCGAGACGATCGAGGTCACGAGTAGACCGGCTATCAACGGCAGGAGCTGGAGGCCCGAGCCGGTGGGGCTCGCGCCGTTGACGACCTGCAGGAACAGCGGCAGATAGGTGACCGAGCCAAACAGCGCGAAGCCCACGATCAAGCCGATCGCGCTCGCGACCGTGAACACTCGATTCTTGAAAAGCCGTATCGGCAGCACGGGTTCGGCCGCCCTCCGCTCGACCGCCACGAAGAGAACGAGCAAGACCGCGCCCGCGCAGCCAAGGACGACGATGAACGGCGATCCCCACTTGTAGGTCGTCCCCCCGAGCGTCAGTGTCAGCACGATCGCGCTCAGACATCCCGCGAGCAGGGCTGCCCCGAGGTAGTCGATCCGGTGGTGTGCCTGCTCGCGGACGGTCGGCAACGTGGCGGCGAGCACCGCGAACGCCAACACGCCGATCGGCAGGTTGACGTAGAAGATCCACCGCCAGGAGAGATTCGAGGTGAAGAACCCTCCGAGCAATGGACCGATCACGCTGGCCACGCCGAACACGGCTCCGAAGTAGCCCTGGTACTTGCCTCGCTCGCGCGGCGGAACGACATCGCCAATCGCTGCCATCGTCGAGACAAGGAGGCCGCCTCCGCCGAGTCCCTGGAGCGCACGGAACGCGATCAGCATCGTCAGGCTCTGGGCCGCGCCGCACAACGCCGAGCCGACGAGGAAGACCACGAGCGCGACCTGCAGGACGATCTTCCGGCCGTAGAGATCGCCGAGCTTTCCGTAGATCGGCGTAACCGCCGTCTGAGCCAGCAGGTACGCCGTCACCACCCAAGAGATGTGGTTCAGCCCGCCGAGGTCGCCGACAATCGTCGGCAGGGCAGTCGACACGATCGTCTGATCGAGAGCCGCCATCAGCAGCACGAGCATCAGCCCGGTGAAGACGACCAGCACGCTGCGATGCTGCTCTCCGGGCGCCGCCGTCGGACCCGAACGGACGCCGGTACCTCCCGTCACCTGCGAACCGTCGGTCTGCTCAGCGGTCATGGAGCCCCACAATGGTAAGCGTGAGTCGGATACGGTCCAGCAGGTGCTCGGCTTACCCGATGGCGTCACTGCGTGCCTGTTCGATCTCGACGGCGTGTTGACGCAGACCGTCAAGGTGCATGCGGAGGCCTGGAAGCGGACGTTCGACGACTTGCTGCGCCGGCGCGCCGCGGAGCGCGACGAGGAGTTCGTGCCGTTCGATCTCGTGGACGACTACGACGAGTACCTCGACGGCAGGCCTCGCTTCGACGGGGTCCGCGCATTCCTCGAGTCGCGCGGCATCGAGCTGCCGCAGGGCGGCCCCAGCGATCCCCCGAGCGACGAGACGATCGACTCCGTCGGGAACCGCAAGAACGAGCTCGTGCTCGCGCTGATCGACGAGCAGGGGGTAGAGCCGTACGAGGGGTCCGTTCGCTACGTGCGTGCCGTGATCGACGCCGGTCTGCGCCGTGCCGTTGTCTCCGCCAGCACGAATGCGCGCAACGTCCTGAACGCCTCGGGGATCGCCGACATGTTCGAGGACATCGTCGACGGCGTCGTCGTCGAGCAGCAGCACCTGAAAGGCAAACCCGCGCCCGACACGTACCTTGCCGGCGCCCGCGCGCTCGGCGTGGAGCCGGGCCAGGCGGCGGTGTTCGAGGACGCGCTCGCCGGCGTCGAGGCCGGCCGTTCGGGACACTTCGGCGTCGTGGTCGGGGTCGATCGAGCGGGTCAGGCACAGGCGCTCAAGGCGCATGGAGCCGATGTCGTCGTCCGCGACCTGGCCGAACTGCTGGGCGTCCCGTGATCCAGCATCCATCGTTCAGCGTCGAGCCATGGGCGGTCCGGGAAACCGAACTGCACCTCGACGCGCTGGCACAGACCGAGTCCGTGATGGCGCTCGCGAACGGTCACATCGGCCTCCGCGGAAACCTCGACGAGGGCGAGCCCTTTGGACTGCCGGGCACCTACCTGAACGGGTTCTACGAACTTCGTCCGCTCCCGTATGCCGAGGCTGGCTACGGGAATCCGGAATCGAGCCAGACCGTCGTCAACGTGACCAACGGAAAGATCATCCGCCTGCTCGTCGACGACGAGCCGTTCGATGTGCGCTACGGCGAACTGCGCAAGCACGAGCGTGTGCTCGATCTCCGCGCCGGTGTGCTGCGGCGCACGGCGGAATGGGTGTCACCGACCGGACGGCCGGTACGAGTGTCGAGTACCCGGCTGGTTTCCTTTTCGCAGCGCGCGATCGCGGCGATCTGCTACGACGTCGAGCCGCTCGACGGGACGACGCGGCTGGTCGTGCAATCCGAGCTCGTCGCCAACGAGCAGATGCCGCACACCGGCAACGATCCGCGCGCGGCAGCGGCGCTCGGTACGGCGCTCCACTCCGAGCTCAACGCCGCGTATGACACCGGCGCCGTGCTCGCCCACTCGACGAAATCCAGCAAGCTGAAGATCGCGACCGCCATGGACCACGTGGTCGATGGCCCCGATGGCCCCGACGTCTCCATCGAGAGCTATGAGGATCTCGCGCGGCTGATGGTTGCTGCCGACGTGCCGCAGGGAGAGCGGCTGCGCGTCATCAAATTTCTGGGCTACGGCTGGTCGCGCCGGCGTTCGCTCGATGCGATTCGAGACCAGGTTCGCGCGGCGCTGGCCGAGGCGCGCCACACCGGCTGGGAGGGGCTGCTGACGGCGCAGCAGTCATATCTCGATGAGTTCTGGGATCGGGCAGACGTGGAGATCGACGGCGATGCCGAGCTCCAGCAGGCCGTGCGCTTCGCGCTGTTTCACCTGCTTCAGTCGGGAGCACGCGCGGAGCGGCGGGCGATCGCCGCGAAGGGCCTGACGGGTCCGGGGTACGACGGCCACACGTTCTGGGACACCGAGGCGTTCGTGCTTCCGGTCCTGACCTACACCGTGCCGCACGCGGTCCGCGACGGTCTGCGTTGGCGCCACGCCACGCTCAACCTCGCCCGCGACCGCGCGCGGGAGCTGTGCCTCAGGGGCTCGACGTTCCCTTGGCGCACGATCCACGGTGAGGAGTGCTCGGGCTATTGGCCGGCGGGGACGGCGGCCTTCCATAACAATGCGGCGATCGCCGACGCCGTCATCCGGTACCAGGCGGCCAGCTCGGACGAGGAGTTCGCGCGCGGCGTCGGCCTCGAGCTGCTGGTCGAGACCGCCCGCATGTGGCGTTCGCTGGGCCACCACGACGCCCGGGGACGGTTCCGGATCGACGGCGTGACCGGCCCCGACGAGTACAGCGCGATCGCCGACAACAACGTCTACACAAACTTGATGGCCGAGCGGAACCTGCGTGAGGCCTTCCACGCGACCGAGCGCTACCCACAGGCCGCGGCCGACCTGGGCGTCAATCCCGAGGAAAGCGCCGGCTGGCGCGACGCGGCGAAGGCGATGCTCGTCCCCTTCGACGACGATCGCGGCGTCCACCCTCAGGCCGAGTCGTTCACCGAGCACGCGGTCTGGGACTTCGAGGGCACGTCCGTCGACGAGTACCCGCTGCTGTTGCACTTCCCCTACTTCCAGCTGTATCGCAAGCAGGTCGTCAAGCAGGCAGACCTGGTAATGGCACTGTACGTACGCGGGGACGCCTTCACCGACGATGAGAAGGCGAAGGACTTCGCCTACTACGAGGCGCTGACTGTCCGCGACTCCTCCCTGTCGGCGTGCACTCAGGCGGTCGTGGCGGCCGAAGTCGGTCATCTGGAACTTGCCTACGACTACCTGTCGGAGGCTGCCCTGATCGACCTCGGCGACATCCAGCACAACACGCGCGACGGACTCCATATCGCCTCGCTGGCGGGGACGTGGATCGGCGTCGTCGCAGGGTTCGGCGGACTGCGCGACCACGACGGGACTCTGAGCTTCGCCCCCCGTCTCCCCCAGGCGCTCGCTCGCCTCGCGTTTCGCGTCATGTACCAATACCGTCAGCTGCTCGTCACCGTCGTTCCCGACGAGGCGACGTATTCGCTGACCAAGGGCCCCGCGCTCGAGATCGTTCACCACGGCACGAAGGTCACGGTCAAGGCCGACGAGCCGCTGCAATGTCCGATCCCGGCACCACCCGCACGCGACGCGCCGACCCAGCCGTATGGGCGTGCGCCGGCCCGCCGCAAGCCATCCAAGTGAACCGCGAGCATCCGCCTCCATCGGGCGGGTACGATCGCGGTGCGTGGAAGAGTCGCCGATCACTACTTGGCTCGAGGCCGTCGACAAGCTGGATGTGGATACGGCATCGGCGATGTTCTCGGCCGATGCCCAGCTGCTGACGGCGGACGGCCGGCGCGCTGCGGGAATCGACGCCGTGCGCGACCTGCTCGCCGATTACCTCTCGGTGCTTCGCTCGACGAGCCACCGCGTCACCGCGCTGTGGCACGAGGACAACGTCTGGATCGCCGAGGTTGAGGCGGACTATGAGCTCACGGACTACTTGGAGTTGAAGGCGCTCCCGCGCGCATTCTTCATCCGCGAGGGCGCGCAGGGTATCTCCCAAATGCATGTCTACGGCGCCCACGAGCATCCGCTTGCCGAACATCCGAGCGACGAGGGCGGCATGTGGATCGGCGAACGGTGGATACCCCCGCTCTGATCTGAAAGCGATCCGGCGCCGCGGTGGCCTTCGAGGCCTCCATGTTTGCTTTCGCCGAGGGTGGGTATCCGTGGCCGTTGGAGGGCCAGGGCGGGGTGCCCTGGGACGCACGTCGTCGTTTAACACGCATGACACCACCTGAGCAGACAGCGTCGCCCGCAATGATCGGCTGGATGCCCGTGCGCGGCGCGCCGGGCGTCGAGCATCTCGCCGTCGCCGGTGAGCTCTGCCTCTCCACATCCCCCGAGTTCGAGACGGCGGTCTCGGACGTCCGGGAAGACGCACTCCTCGTCGTTCTCGATCTGAGCGCCGTCACGTTCATCGACTGCAGCGGCATGCATGTGATCTTGCGCGCTAACGAGCGCCTTCGCTCCGCTGGCCGGCGGCTCATGCTGCTCAACGACTCGCGCGTCATCCGGCGCCTGTTCGAGCTCGCGGGCGTCGATGATGAGGTCGAGTTCGTCTCGCCCCGGGCTGGCCTGCAGGCGCTCGCCCCGGTGTGATCAGGGCCCCGGCGCGGACCCCGCCTCGGTCCCCACTGCACCGTCGTCGCCCTCGCCGATCAGCGCCAAGCTCTCCGGATGGGCGAGGACGTCGATCGCACGATTTGACAGCCGCCAGCGGTGTCGAGGATGGCCAGCCGCGCGGGACGAAGCACGAGCCATGACACGGAGATCGGCAGCGGGTTGTAATCGCCGTCCGAGAGGTACTCGCCTAGTCCGAGTCGCCCGGCGGCTCGCCCCGAGCCATCTCGGCGAGGATCCGGGGGCTGTCGATGATCACGCGACGATCGCGCAGCCGGGTCAGGAGCCGCGCCTGGTCGCTGAAGCCGACGACCGTCGCGGCTGCCGGGCGCGCGGTGATCGTCATGGGCTCGACCTGCGTGTCGACGAGCTGACCGTCGACCTCCAGGCGAGCGCCGCCGTATCGCGCCGCCGCGATCAGTTGAACCTCCGCGCTCGAGGCGACCACCAGCGGCGGGCACGATCCGCCATGCGCGGTGAGCGGGGTGACCACGAACACGTCGGCCTCCACGGCCACGAGAGGACCGCCGGCGGCGAGACCGTAGGCGCTCGAGCCCGTCGGGGTGCTGACGATGCACCCGTCGCCGACGAACTCGACAAACAGCTCTCCGTCGACGAGCACCGTGGTCCCGATCTGGCCTTGACCCGCTCGCACGATCGCGAGGTCGTTCAGCGCGAACAGATCTTCGCTGTCCTCCCGGGCGACCTCGAGCGCGGGAAGGCGGTGCCCCAGCCAGTCACCGGTCTGGAAGCGGTCGAGCGCCTCGGCGACCATGCCGGCCGGGATCGCGGTTAGGACTCCCAAGCTGCCGCAGGCGATCCCCAGCACCGGGCGCCCCGCCACAGCCGCCGCCCGGAGCGCCGCGAGCATCGTTCCGTCGCCGCCGATCGAGACGATTAGATCGCAGTCGCCGGCATCGCCGGGGCCGGCGACCATGGGCTGGCGGAACCCGGCGGGAACCTGAACGAGCTCGACCGAGTTCCGGCCCGTCCAGTCCCGGAGCGTTTCGAGCGGCCGCTCGACCGCTCTGCTCGGGTGTACAACGACTCCGAGGCGCCCGAGCATCGTGCCTACCACGTATCCACGAAGCCCCGGACGAGGCGCCGGCGAGCTCGACTAGTCGCGGCCGCCAGCGTCGACGCGATCACCGTGCGCGTCTCGGCCGGGTCGATCACGTCGTCGAGCTCGAACAGCATCGCCGCGTTGATTGCCTTGGCGTTTTCCTGGGCCGCGGCCGTCACCTCGCGTACCCGCTGCTCCCGCGCGTCCTCGTCCTCGATCGCCTCGAGCTCCTTTCGCAGCCCCAGGCGGACAGCGCCCTCGAGCCCCATCGGGCCGAGATGCGCCGAGGGCCAGGCAACGGTGAGCAACGGCTCGTGCAGGCTCCCGGCCGTCATCGCCTGCGCCCCCAGCCCGTACCCACGTCGCAGGATGACCGCGACGAAGGGGACGCGCAGCGCAGCGCCGGCCACGAGCAGCCGCGAGGTGTGGCGTACAAGGCCCGTCGCCTCGGCCTCGGGCCCGACCATCATCCCGGGAGTGTCGACCAGCGAGATCACGGGCAGGCCGAAGGCGTCGCACAGCTGCAGGAACCGAGCGGCCTTGTCCCCCGCGTCGCTCGTGATGGCCCCCGCCATATGCATCGTGTTGTTCGCGATAAAGCCGACCGCCCTGCCCTCGATTCGGCCGAGAGCGGTCACCATCTCGGGTGCGAACCGCGGTCGCAAGAACGTGACCGAGGCGTCGTCCGCCAGCGTCTCGATGATCGGCTCGACCTTGTAGGCGCGGCGCTGGCGCTCGGGGACGAGGGCCCTCAGGCGGCTCTGGTCGCGTGCTGGTCCCGGCTCGACGTCGCCCTGGAAGTAGCCGATCAGCCGCTTCGTCACCGCCACCGCCCCACGCTCGTCGGCGGCCACGACATCGATGACACCGTTACGCGCCTGCATCTCGATCGGTCCGACGGCGTCCGGATCGACGTCACCGAGGCCACCGCCGGCGATCATCGCCGGTCCTCCCATCCCGATCGACACGTTCTCGGTGGCGACGATCAAATCCGAGCAGCCGGCGATCACTGCGTTGCCGGCGAAGCATCGCCCAGCGACGACCGCGATCCGGGGAACGAGCCCGGAGAGACGCGCCCACAGCGCGAACGCGCGGGTGTCGAGCGCCGAGACGACGGGGTAGTCCGTGTCTCCCGGTCGCCCTCCGCCGCCCTCGGCGAAGAACACCGTCGGCAACCTCATGCGCTCGATCAACTCGAACAGCCGGTCCTTCTTGCGGTGACCGAGCGCGCCCTGGGTTCCGGCGAGCACGGTGTAGTCGTAGGAGAGCACCGCACACGCGGCCCGGTCACCGAACTGATCCCCGTTGATCCGAGCGGTGCCGGCGACGAGGCCGTCCGCCGGCGTACGCTCGATCAGGTCCTTCAAATCGCGGCGTGAGCGTTGCGCCGCGATGGCAAAGCGCCCGTATTCGACGAATGTGCCGGGGTCGACCAGGTCGGCGATGTTCTCGCGCGCTGTCCGTCCACCGCCGGCGTGCCGGCGCTCGACGGCCTCTGGGCGAGCGGCGTCCTCGGTCAGCGTCCGCCGCTCGAGGATTTCCGCGAGATCCGGCTGCCCGGTTATGTTCTCGTCCGACTGCACCGGGTCAATTAAATCCACCGCGGTGCACGGAGCGCTTTCAGCGCCGGGTCGCCCCGCCGGCTTTGCGCGCCGGCCCGCGCGGCACTGCCGTCGAGCCCCGGACCACGAGCGTCGGCTCCAGCAGGATTTCACGGCCTCGCCCGAGTGCCCCCGATAGCCGCTTCAGCAGCAGGTCAGCGGCAACGCTCCCGATCTCGCGCTGCGGGACCCGCACCGTCGTCAACGGCGGCTGCAGATGAGCAACCAGCGGCATGTCGTTGAAGCCGACGATCGAGACGTCGTCTGGACAGCGCAGTCCGCGTGCTTGGAGAACGTCGAAGCAGCCGATTGCCAGCAGATCGTTCGCCGCCACGATCGCCGTCACCTCGCGGCCGGCTTGCAGCAACTCGGAGGACAGCCTTGCTCCCTCCTGCTCGCTGTAACGCTCGCTGAACTTGATCTGGTCCTCGGAGACATCGAGACCGGCCTCGGCCATCGCACCTACAAACCCGAGATACCGGCGCTGTCCAGTCGGCGTGTTCTGCGGCCCGGCGATGTGTCCGATTCGCCGGTGGCCGAGGCCGACGACGTGCTCGACGGCGAGTCGGATTCCGCGCTGGTCATCGACCGCGACCGCGGGCACGCTCCCGTCCTCGACGCTGCGATTGACGAGCACGAGCGGTGTACCGCGGGCGGCCACGTTCGCGACCAGTTCGCGGTCGAGTCGTGCGGTCGCGGCGATGAAGCCGTCCACCTGGCGGGCGTGCATCGCCTCGAGATGACTGCGCTCGCGCTCGGCGTCGTTGTCCGTGTTGGCGATCAGCGCCGTGTAACCGTCCTCGTCCAGGCGATCCTCGATCCCTCTCAGGATCGGCGGGAACACCGGGTTCGTTATGTCAGGGACGAGTACTCCGATCGTGTACGACCGGTTCGTCTTCAGCCCGCGGGCGATCGGATTGGGGCGGTAGCCGAGCTGCTCCGCGGCACGAAGCACCCGCTCCGCCGTCTCCTCGTTCACCAGACCCCGGGTCTCGGGATTCAACGCCCGCGACACCGTGCCCGGATGGACATCGGCCAGGCGAGCCACGTCCCTGATCGTGACCGTGCTGCGCAAGTGGGCCATTATTGACCGCCGACGGCGTTCCTGCGTCCGCACATGCTCCGCTATAGGCCCGGCGGCTCAGGCGGTCGCGATCGGAGGCTGGAGCTCGTGGGCGATCCGCCCGACCGCGCTGTTGAGCGCCCCTGCTGCCAGCAGCGCGTCCGTGGCCCGCGCGAGCACGCGGCCCATCACTCCGCGTCCGGAGACCTCGACGCGCGCCCGTACTTCGCTGCCGCGATCTACGGCCCGAGTCACGTACTCGACGTCGATGTGGATCGGGCCGTTCGCGGCCAGCGCCAGGCGGCCGTCCTCCGCCTCGGCAACCTCGACCTCAAACTCCAGGCTGCGCCCGGTGAGCATCCCGCACACGCGGATCGTGTCTCCCGAGTGGAGGCGATCCTGGTCGAAGTCGACGACCTCGAACGGGATCGGCGCCCAGCGGGCGATGGCATCAGGGCAGGTGAGCACGACCATGACCTCGTCGGGAAGTCCGGGCGTCCGTGTTTTTGCGATCCAGGTCCCCATCTCTCCTCATTTGCCTCTCGAACCGGTGCTCACGGCTCGATCGCAATCATGATCGACCCCGGGGGTGGGTCGATGTGACGTATGTCGCAGGGCCAGCGTGGCCCTAGCTGTCCGCCAGCCGGCCCAGCACATCGACGGCGTCGGCCAACAGCTCCTGCTCCTGCGGCGAGAGGTCGCTCGCGATCGCCTGCGCGAGCCAACCCTCGCGCCTGCGGCGATCGGCCTCGAGCGCCTCGCGTCCGCGCTCCGTCAGCTGGACGAGCGCGCGGCGGCGGTCCGCCGGGTCCGGGCTGCGCGTCACGTGCCCCTCGGCCTCGAGATCCCCGACGGTCTGGGCCATCGACTGCGGCCGAACCCGCTCCGCGACCGCCAGCTCACTGACGCTCTGCGGACCTCCCCGGTCGAGCCGCCCGAGCACCGCCCCTTGGGAGAGCGGGAACCCGTGCTCCGCGCGGAGCCGCCGGATCAACTGCCCGATGACGACGCGCAGCTGGCTCGCGACGAGTGCCGGATCTGTTTTGGTGGGCACGGCTGGGGCTCCGATAACGCGCAGGCAACCTGAACAGTTTGCCTGTCTATATTATGGTCGTAGTGAACGAGCGCTACAAGTGGATCGCACTATCGAATTGCACGCTCGCGGTCCTCCTCGCGACGCTCGACCTCTCGATCACGCTGATCGCGATGCCGGCGATCTTTCGGGGCATCCACCTCGACCCGCTCGTGTCGTCGAACAGCTTCTACCTGCTGTGGATGATCCTCGGCTACATGGTCGTCGGGAGCGTGCTGATCGTTAGCCTCGGCAGGCTCGGCGACATGTTCGGCCGCGTGCGGATCTACAACCTCGGCTTCGTCATCTACACCGCGGCGTCCCTGATCTTGACGGTCGACTGGATGACCGGGCGCGCCGGCGCCACGTACCTGATCGTGTTCCGCATCGTCCAGGGGGTCGGCGGCGCCTGCCTGATGGCCAACGCCGCCGCGATCATCACCGACGCGTTCCCCGCCAACCAACGTGGCATGGCGCTGGGCATCAACAATATCGTGGGCGTCAGCGGAATGTTCGTCGGCCTCGTGCTCGGCGGCCTGCTCGCTCCGATCAGCTGGCGCCTGGTGTTCCTGATCTCCGTTCCGGTGGGACTGTTCGGGACGGTATGGGCGTATCTCAAGCTCAAGGAGATCCACGAGCCGCGGCGGTCGCGCATCGACTGGTGGGGGAACGTCACGTTTGCGCTGGGGCTCGTGCTGCTGATGGTGGCCGTCACCTACGGGATACGGCCGTACGGCAGCCACATGACCGGCTGGATGAGCCCGCGGGTGATCGCCCTGCTGGCGTCCGGGGTTGGCTTCCTGATCGTCTTCGTATTCATCGAGCGGCGCGTCCGCGACCCGATGTTCCAGCTCCCGCTGTTCCGGATCCGTGCGTTCACGTTCGGGACCCTGTCGACGTTCCTGGCCGCTCTCGCCCGAGGTGGCCTGATGTTCATGCTGATCATCTGGCTACAGGGGATCTGGCTTCCCCTGCATGGTTACGACTTCACGAGCACGCCGCTGTGGGCCGGGATCTACATCCTCCCGCTGACCGCCGGCATGCTGTTCGCCGGGCCCCTGTCCGGCTACCTTTCCGACCGCTACGGAGCGCGCCTGTTCGCGACCGGCGGAATGATCGGCGCGGCGGTCAGCTTCGGGCTGTTGATGCTGTTGCCGATCGACTTTTCCTACCCCGCGTTCGCGATCATCCTGGCGATCAACGGGATCTCGATGGGAATGTTCGCCTCGCCGAACCGGGCCGCAGTAATGAACAGCCTCCCCCGTGCCCACCGAGGCGCCGGCGGCGGCATGAACCAGACGTTCCAGAACTCGGCTCAGGTGGCCTCGATCGGCGTGTTCTTCACGCTGATGATCGCTGGACTGGCGGCGACGCTCCCCCACGTGATGAGCACCGGGCTTCAGGCTCACGGAGTGCCCGCGGCCGCCGCCGTCCGCACGGCCCACCTTCCCCCCGTCTCGATCCTGTTCGCCGCGTTCCTCGGCTACAACCCGATCCAGCATCTGCTCGGCGCCCACGTGCTGGCCGGCCTGACGGCGCACAACCAGGCGCTGATCACCGGGCGGACGTTCTTTCCCCATCTGATCGCCGGCGCGTTCAACTCGGGCCTGCACGAGGCGTTCTCGTTCGCGATCATCGCCTGCCTCGTGGCGGCGGCAGCGTCGCTGCTCCGCGGGGGCCGCTACGAGCACGTCGACGAGCCGGTCGTTACGAGAACCGAGCCCGCGCTCCGCCCCGCGCCGGCGCCCGCCCACGCAGCCCCGGCGACGTCAGCGGCACACGTTCGAGCAACCCGACGTGAGGAGCAGCATGCAAGTTGAGTGGTATGGCCAATCCGCGTTCCGGCTGGGCGCCGGCGACACGACCGTGTTCATCGATCCGTTCGGCGATCTCTCGCCGATGGCCGAACGCGGCATGAAGTTCGACTACCCAGCAATCGACGGAGTGCAGGCGCACGTCCTGCTCGTCACCCATGAGCACCTGGACCACAACGGGGTCGAGGTGATCGGAGGCTCGCCGACGATTCTGCGCTCGACAGCCGGGCGACTCGAGTCGCCGATCGGCGAGATCGTCGCGGTCTCCTCGGAGCACGACGACGCGGCCGGCACGCAGCGCGGTCCGAACACGATCTTCGTGTTCGACCTCGGCGGGCTCCGGGTTGCCCATTTCGGGGACTTCGGCCAGCGCAGCCTGCGCGAGGAGCAAGCCGACGCGATCGGCGAGGTCGACCTGATGATGCTGCCGGTCGGTGGCGGCCCGACGATCGGCGCCGGGCAGGCAGCCGCGATCGCCGAGCAGCTGCGGCCCCGGTGGGTGGTTCCGATGCACTACCGGACCCCGAAGATCACCTTCCTCGAGACCGAAGAGGAGTTCCTCAGCCTGATGCCGGCGGTCGAGAGGCTGGACACGAGCTCATTTGACACGGACGATCTGACGAGCGACCAGAGGCCGCTCGCGGTCGTGCCGGCCGCGCCTTAGCGCCGGCCTCGCCGCCCTCACGGGACGATCACGTGGCTCGGATCGGGGCGTAGCTCGGGCGGCGCCTGGCTGTAGTCCCCGAACGGACCGTCGCGGTCGGCGACCGCCGCGCGCACGCCGTCGGTTTCCGCGCGCCGGATGAACTCGAGCGCGTCCGGCGTGTTTCGCATCAGGCCGTCGAGGATCGGACCGAGGGTCTGGGCCGAGGCGATTCCCATGATCTCGTACGCGTGGTTGACGCACAGCTTCATCGCGGCGAGCTGCGAGGACGGGATCCCCGCGAGGTCGCGGGCCATCGCCGCGACCGTCGCTTCCAGCTCATCGAACGGCACGGCGTGGTTGATCAGCTCGACCTCGGCCGCTTGCCGGCCTGTCAATGGCCGGCCCGTCAATGCGTGCTCCTTGGCCTTGGCTAGCCCCAGCCGGTAGATCCACATCCCCGACAGGTAGGCCCCCCACATCCGGCTGTACGGCGTCCCGATCACCGCGTCTTCGCTCGCGACCACGAGATCCGCGCAAAGCGCGAAATCGCTGCCCCCTCCGACGCACCAGCCATGGACCTGCGCGATCACCGGCTTGGGGCAGCGCCAGACGCTCATGAACTTCTGCGTCGGCGCCAGTTGGGGCGCCGTGGCGCCGACGAAGTCCTTGCCGGGGTCCCAGCGGCCGTCCGTTTCGACGAGGTCCTTCCAGTGCTCGAAACCGCCGCTGAAGTCATAGCCTGCGCAGAACGCGCGCCCGGCGCCCCGAACGACGATCACTTTGACGCGCTCGTCGCGCGTCGCCCGCGCCACCGCGTGCTCGACCTCGTCGGGCATCGGCGGGACGATCGTGTTCAGGTGCTCCGGTCGGTTGAGCGTGATCGTCGCCACCGCGTCGTCGGCGGCGTAGAGCAGCGTCTCGTAGGCGGGTGTGGATTGTTGGTCATCTCTCATGGAAGGGACGAATATCAGTCGGTGCCGCACGGCGGCGTGTGCGCCGAGCGTCTCGCGGCTTACGGGCGCTGGCGCGCCCGCAGCTCTCGCGGGAGGCCGGCCTGGGAAACGGCGCGGGGGGAGGGGGTGGGTGAGGCCGCTTTCGGGGCCCGATTTGGCGCTCCGATGATGCACAACACGACAACACCGGCGCGGGTCCCGAGCCCTGTCGAGTTGAGCACACTCCTCATGCATAACTCGACAGGCCTCGGCCTTCCGGAGCGATTTGTCGCGCTATGCACCATCCGACGGGACCCGGCGAGGCGGTGGCGGCCCCGATCGCAGCCGATCCCTCCCTTTCCCCAGCGCCGTTATCGAGCCGGCCGCCAACCCAGGCTGCGGGCGCTGAAAGCGCCGGCGGGCCGAAAGTCGACGGCCACCAAGCCGGGCCTCGAAAGCCCAGCGCCACCGCGACAGCCACACCAAAGGCGCGCGAATGCGCGCCACCTAAACCAACCTACTAGCCCGCGCCGCCGTTCGGGCCCGACGCGAGCTCCTCGATCAGCCCGGCGAGGCGCACGAGCAGGTCGGGCGCGAGCCGCCGCTCCTGCGCGGGCAGCCCGGCGTAGAACGCGAGCTGGCGACCCTGGAGCCAGTCCTCCTGCTCGCTCAGGAGGTCGCGACCGAGCTGGGTCAGCGTCACGATCACCACGCGCCGATCCTCGTCGGTCCGGCGCCGGCGAACGATCCCGCGGCGCTCGAGGGTGTCGAGAATCCGGGTCGCGGTGGAGGCCGTGACCCCCGCCTCGGTGGCGAGCTCGCGAACAGGCGCAGCGCGGCGCTGCGAAAGCCCGCTGAGAAGTCCGTACTGGGAGAGCGTCAGGGCCCTTTCGCCGCCCTGCACCGGCGCCCCACGGGCGCGGCGGACCGCCTGCACAAACGTGTCGAACGCGGCGAGGAACTCCTGCGCCTCTACGTCGTGCGCATCGAGCTCGTGCGCATTTAACTCGGAGAGCGTGACCACAGGATCACCTCCACTCGACTATAACGCATGCTAACATTTGGCATGCCAAGCTAGTTGCGAGAGACGGAGCCGACAATGTTCCGAAACATCCTCGTCAGCGTCGATGGCTCACCCGACGCAGAGCGCGCGCTCGCCGAAGCCATCGACATCGCGAACTCCTCGCGCGCCAGGCTTACGATCCTGACCGCCGTATGCACTCCGCCCGTCTGGGCCTACACGCCGTCGAGCGTCGCCGCTATGCAGTCGCTCGCTCCCGAGTTGGAGCGAGAGTCCAAGGACATCCTCGCCGCTGCGGTGGCCTCCATCCCCGACTCGATCCCCGTCACCTCGATTCTCAGCTGCCGGCCCGTGCGCAAGGCGCTCGCCCGTGAGCTGGCGAGTGGCCGGTACGACCTCCTCGTGATGGGCTCCCGCGGCCGGGGGGCGCTCGCCGCATCGCTCTTCGGCAGCGTCAGCCACTTCGCGCTCAACCACAGCGAGATTCCCGTGCTGATCGTTCACGCCGAGCGGCCGGCGCGACGGCGGTCCGGGAGGGAGACGCGTACGATGGACGTGTGGCAAACACCGTCGCTCCCGAGCTCGAGCGCAGCTTCGAACAGCATCGCGCCGAGCTGACGGGCTACTGCTACCGGATGCTCGGCTCTCCATTCGACGCCGAGGACGCCGTCCAGGACACGTTCGTGCGCGCGTGGCGCGGGTTTGGCCGGTTCGAGGGCCGGGCGGCACTCCGCTCGTGGCTGTACCGGATCGCCACGAACGTCTGCCTCGACATGCTGAGCGGCCGAGCCCGCAGAGCGCGCCCGGTGGACCTCGGCCCCGCGCAGGCGCCCGAGGCCTCGAACCTGCACCTGCAGCCAGAAGCGACCTGGATGCAGCCGATCCCCGACGCCATGGCGATCCCCGAGTCCGATCCGGCGGAGCAGGCGATGGCCCGAGAGACGATCCGGCTCGCGTTCGTGGCCGCGCTCCAGCATCTCCCGGCCCGCCAGCGCGCGGTCCTGATCCTGTGCGAGGTGCTCCGCTGGCACGCCCGCGAGGTCGCCGAGCTGCTCGACACCAGCGTCGCGTCGGTGAACAGCGCGCTACAGCGGGCCCGGGCGACGCTCGAGGAGCTTGGCGTGAGCGCCAACGATCCTGTCCCGGCGATGGATCGCGCGCAGCGCGACCTCCTCAGTCGGTACGTCGACGCGTTCCAGCGCTACGACATGGACGCCCTGGCGGCGCTGATCCAGGAGGACGCGAGCCAGTCGATGCCGCCGTATGACATGTGGCTGGCCGGCCGCGACGACATCCTCGCGTGGTGGTCCGGGCCCGGCATCGCCTGCAGCGGCTCCCGGCTGCTTCCCACCGCCGGGGCGAACGGCACGGTCGCGTTCGGTCAGTACAAGCCGAGCGAGACCGGCAGCGGCTATGACCCGTGGGCGCTCCAGGTCATCGAGTTCAAGGGCGATCGCATCGGCGAGCTCACGTTCTTCCTCGAGCCTGAACGGCTGCTGCCGCTATTCGGCCTGCCACCCCGCATCGACGCCTGACGCCTGCTCTCGCAGCACGTCCTGCAGGCCCATCAACGCGATCAGGCCGAGCAAATCCTCGCTCGCGTCCACCAGCCTGATCTCGGCGCCGTGACGGCGGGCGGTCAGCTGCATGCGCGCAAGGGCATCGACCGTCGCGGCGTCCGCGACGAGTTCCGAGGCGTCGCACAGCACGATCGCCCTGTTGACGGCCATCGCCATCAAGACCGCGGGCGGGCGCAGAACTCATCGCTTCCACCAAATATTAGGTTTGGGTCCGCCGCAAAACGGGTATCCGCTAGCACTTTCATCGCGGGCCGACGAGTCCGCCAGGGGTCCAACAAGATCTGAGGGCAGCGCATGGCGAAGACGGCGGTCCGACAGGGAAAGCGGCGGGTCGGAGCCGAGGCCGCCGACGGCGAGCGCGACGCCACGGTGACCGGGCCCAAGAACGGCTCGGGGCGCGAAGCGCAGTCTGGCGATCCGGCGCTGGGTAGGCTCGAGCAGGCGTTGGTGGCGGCGGCGGAGGGTGACTTCGAGGTCCGCCTTCCCGCACGGCGCAAAGACGAGGTCGGCCGGCTCGAGGCTGCGTTCAACGAACTCGCGGCGCGCAACGCGGCGCTCGAGGCGGAGGTCGTCCGCATCGCCCAGATCATCGGCCGCGAGGGCCGGATGACCGAGCGGGCGCGGCTCGACAGCGTCGGGGGCGGGTGGAGCACGGCGATCGAGTCGATCAACGGGCTGATCGATGACCTGGTCCGTCCGACGACCGAGGTCGCGCGCGTGATCGTGGCCGTAGCCGAAGGCGACCTGAGCCAGAAGATGGCGCTCGAGATCGAGGGACGACCGGTCAAGGGCGAGTTCGCCCGGATCGGCGCGACGGTGAACGCGATGGTGGATCAGCTCTCGAGCTTCGCCGCCGAGGTGACCCGCGTCGCCCGCGAGGTAGGCACCGAGGGCAAGCTCGGCGGCCAGGCCAAGGTCCGCGGCGTCGCCGGCACTTGGAAGGACCTGACCGACTCGGTCAACTTCATGGCCTCGAACCTCACCGACCAGGTCCGCAACATCGCCCAGGTCACGACCGCCGTCGCCAACGGCGACCTGAGCCAGGAGATCACCGTCGACGTCAAGGGCGAGATCCTCGAGCTCAAGGACACGATCAACACGATGGTCGACCAGCTTCGCTCGTTCGCGGCCGAGGTCACGCGCGTCGCACGCGAGGTCGGCACCGAGGGCATCCTCGGCGGCCAGGCCGAGGTGCCGGGCGTCGCCGGGACGTGGAAGGACCTGACCGACAACGTCAACTTCATGGCCTCGAACCTGACCGACCAGGTCCGCAACATCGCCCAGGTGACGACCGCCGTAGCCGAGGGCGACCTCTCGCAAAAGATCACGGTCGACGCCCGGGGCGAGATTCTCGAGCTCAAGAGCACCGTCAACACGATGGTCGACCAGCTGTCAGCGTTCGCCGCGCAGGTGACCCGCGTCGCCCGCGAGGTCGGCACCGAAGGGATCCTCGGCGGCCAGGCCGACGTACCCGGGGTCGCCGGGACGTGGAAGGACCTGACCGACAACGTCAACTTCATGGCCCGGAACCTCACCGACCAGGTCCGCAACATCGCCCAGGTCACGACCGCCGTCGCCAACGGCGACCTGAGCCAGAAGATCACGGTGGACGTGAAGGGCGAGGTGCTGGAGCTCAAGCGGACCGTCAACACGATGGTCGACCAGCTGTCGGCGTTCGCCGACGAGGTCACGCGCGTCGCGCGCGAGGTCGGCACCGAGGGCAAGCTCGGCGGCCAGGCCGAGGTCGCCGGCGTTTCCGGGACCTGGCGCGACCTGACCGACTCGGTCAACTTCATGGCGTCGAATCTGACCGATCAGGTCCGCAACGTCGCCCAAGTGACGACCGCGGTCGCGCGCGGGGACCTGTCGAAGAAGATCACCGTCGACGCGCGCGGGGAGATCCTCGAGCTCAAGGACACGATCAACACGATGGTCGACCAGCTGCGCTCGTTCGCGGCCGAGGTCACGCGCGTCGCCCGCGAGGTCGGCACCGAGGGAATGCTCGGAGGGCAGGCGGAGGTCGAGGGCGTGTCGGGCACGTGGAAGGGGCTGACCGAGAACGTCAACCAGATGGCCTCGAACCTGACCACCCAGGTGAGAAGCATCGCCACCGTCACCACCGCGGTCGCCGACGGCGACCTGAGCCGCAAGATCACGGTCGACGCGAAGGGCGAGGTCGCAGCGCTCGCCGAGACGATCAACCGAATGGTCGATCAGCTGCGGTCCTTCGCGGCCGAGGTGACGCGCGTCGCCCGCGAGGTCGGCACCGAAGGAACCCTGGGTGGCCAGGCGCAGGTCCCGGGCGTCGCCGGGACGTGGAAGGACCTGACCGACAACGTCAACTTCATGGCCCGGAACCTGACCGACCAGGTCCGCAACATCGCCCAGGTGGCGACGGCCGTCGCCAACGGCGACCTCACCCAGACGATCACGGTCGACGCCCGGGGCGAGATCCTCGAGCTCAAGCAGACGCTCAACCGGATGGTCGCCCAGCTCTCGAGCTTCGCCGCCGAGGTGACCCGCGTCGCCCGTGAGGTCGGCACCGAGGGCAAGCTCGGCGGCCAGGCCGAGGTCGAGGGCGTGTCGGGCACGTGGCGCCGCCTGACCGAGAACGTCAACCAGCTGGCCGGCAACCTGACCACGCAGGTGCGGGCCATCGCCGAGGTCTCGACCGCGGTCACGCAGGGCGATCTGACGCGGTCGATCTCGGTCGAAGCTCAGGGCGAGGTCGCCGAGCTCAAGGACAACATCAACCAGATGATCGCCAACCTCCGCGAGACCACGCAGCGCAACGCCGCGCAGGACTGGCTCAAGACGAACCTCGCGAGCATCTCCGGCATGCTCCAGGGCCAGCGTGATCTCGTGGCCGTCACCCAGCTGATCATGAGCGAGGTGACGCCGACCGTGAACGCGCAGCACGGGGCGCTGTTCGTTGCCGAGCCGAGTGCCGACGGAGGCAGCGAGCTCGTGCTGGTCGCGTCCTATGGGTTCACCGCGCCCGAGGGGGACGGGTGGGGCCGCTTCAGGATCGGCGAGGGCCTCGTCGGCCAGGCCGCGATCGAGCGCAAGACGATCGCCGTGACCGACCTTCCGCCGGGGTACATCACCCTCCGCTCGGGCCTCGGCGAGGTCGCCCCCGCCGGCATCCTGGTGATGCCGATCCTGTTCGAGGACCAGGTACTCGGCGTGATCGAGCTCGCGTCGATCAGCCCCTTCTCCGACGTCCATCGCGACTTCCTGGACCAGATCACGGAGACGATCGGCGTCGTGATCAACACGATCCGCGCGAACATGCGCACGGAGGAACTCCTCGAGCAGTCGCAGAGCCTCACGCAGGAGCTCCAGAAGCAGTCCGAGGAGCTGCGCAACACCAACGATGAGCTTCAGGAGAAGGCGCGGCTGCTCTCCGAGCAGAACCGCGACATCGAGATCAAGAACGAGGAGATCGAGCTGGCCCGCCGCGGGCTCGAGGACAAGGCCGCCCAGCTGGCGCTGTCGTCGAAGTACAAGTCGGAGTTCCTCGCCAATATGTCCCACGAGCTCCGCACCCCGCTGAACTCGATGCTGATCCTCAGCCGGCTCCTCGGCGAGAACGAAGACGGCTCGCTGAGCACCCGCCAAGTCGAGTTCGCCCAGACGATCCACTCGGCCGGAAACGACCTGCTGTCGCTGATCAACGACATCCTCGACCTCTCGAAAGTCGAGGCTGGGCGCATGGAGGTCGATCTGGTGCCGGTTGCGCTGGCCGACATCTACGAGGACGCCGAGCGCGCGTTCCGTCAGGTGGCCGAGCAGAACGGACTCGAGTTCGTGGTCGAGATCGACCCGACGCTGCCGCCCTCGATCGTCACCGACGAGCAGCGGCTCAACCAGATCCTCAAGAACCTGCTTTCGAACGCGTTCAAGTTCACCCACAAGGGCGGAGTGACACTCGCGATCGGCTATCCGTCGGATGGCATGGCGTTTCACAGTGAGACGCTCCAGAGCGCGGAGCGGGTGATCTCGATGACCGTCACCGACACGGGTGTCGGCATCGCCGACGACAAGCTCGGGGCGATCTTCGAGGCCTTCCAGCAGGCCGACGGCACGACGTCGCGCAAGTACGGCGGGACCGGGCTGGGCCTGTCGATCTCGAGGGAGATCGCACGGCTTCTCGGCGGCGAGATCCAGGTCGAATCCCAGACGGGCATCGGAAGCCGGTTCTCGCTGCTGCTGCCGCTCAACGAGCGGTTGCTCGAGCCCGCGCCGCCGACCGCGGTGGACGGAACGCTCGAAGTCGCAGCGCCGACGAACGGCGGAACTCCCGCGGGTCCGCCGGCGCCGTTGCTGCTAGTCGACGACGCCGTCCGGCTGGAGCCGGACGACCGGGTCATCCTCGTGATCGACCCCGACGGCGAGCGGGCACGCGGAGCGGTCGAGGCGGCGCGTCTACACGGCGCGAAGTCGATCGTCGCGCGGCGGCCGACCGCGGCGCTCGGACTGGCGCGCGAGCATCGCCCCGGGGCCGTGCTGCTCGGCGGCGGCTGGGCCCGGGTTGAGCCGGCGCTCGGGCAACTGAAGAAGCATCCCGACACCCGGCACCTGCCCGTGGTCGTGATCTCCGATCCCGCCGCCCGGAACACGGCGCTGCGCGGTGGCGCCGCCGCCTTCATCGACGAGCCGCTCGATCCCACCCGCCTCGAGGCGGCGCTCGAGCGCCTCGAGCGGCTGACGCAGACGCCTCACCGCCGGGTCGCGGTGATCACCGACGAGACGGAGCTCGACGGTCGGCTCGAGGAGCTGGTCGCGGGCGGCGAGAGCGCGGAGTTCGAGCGGATCGCACCCGGGCGCGCGCTCGCAGCGCTGCGCGACGAACCGTTCGACCTGGCACTCGTGCTCCTCGGCGCCGATCCGGGCGAGCAGTTCGCGTTTCTGCAGGAGCTCGCGACCGACGAGCTCGCTCGCGAGGTCCCGTCGATCGCGTACCTCGACGCTGAGCTGTCGAAGACTGATCGGGCTCGCCTCGACGCGCTGGCGAAATCGGCGGTGATCGCGGTCGCCGACTCACCCGAGCGGCTCGCAGACCGCGCGGCACTGTTCCTGCACAGGGTCGAGGCGACGCTGCCGAGCTCGACCCGAAAGATGCTGGGCCGTCTGCGCACGGGCGATGCGCCGCTCCACGGCAAGAAGGTGCTGGTCGTCGACGACGACATCCGCAACGTGTTCGCCCTCACCTCGAGTCTCGAGCAACGGGGGATGAAGGTGGTCTTCGCGGAGAACGGACGCGAGGGGATCGAGCGACTGCACCAGCACCCCAACACCGACCTCGTGCTGCTCGACATCATGATGCCGGAGATGGACGGGTATGAAACGGCGCGCGCGATCCGCGCGACGCCGCGCTTCGAGCACCTGCCGATCATCTCGCTGACGGCCAAGGCGATGAAGGGCGACCGGGAGAAGGCCCTGGCAGCCGGAGCGTCCGACTACATCACCAAGCCGGTCGACCTCGACCAGCTCCTGTCGATGATGCGCGTGTGGCTCGACAGCTAGAGCATTCGCAGCCCACGTCGGAGAAGCCCGCAGGAAGCGAGTATCCGATCGAGCTGACGGCGGTAGACGCGCTGCCGATCCTCGTTGTCGACGACCGCCCGGACAACCTGCGGACTGTCCAGGCCGCGCTCGCTCCACTCGGTTACCCGCTCCACACCGCGAGCTCGGGCCGAGAAGCGCTGCGGCTGGTGCTCGAGCAGGACTACGGCCTGATCCTGCTCGACGTGCGCATGCCGGGGCTCGATGGCCTTGAGACCGCGGAGCTCATCAAGAGCCGGGCACGCACCCAGGACGTCCCGATCGTGTTTCTCACCGCCGCGCGAGATGATGTCGGAGACATCATCCGTGGCTACGGTGTCGGCGCCGTCGACTACGTGCTCAAGCCGTTCGATCCCGACGTGCTTCGGTCGAAGGTCGCGGTGTTCGCCGAGCTCGAGGCGAGCCGGCGGGCGCTCAAACGGTCCGAGTCATTCCTACGGGGCGCGTTCGAGGCGGCGCCGATCGGCAAGACCGTGCTCGACGGCTCTCGTGCGATCGTGCGCTCAAATCAGGCCTTCGCCCGGCTCGTCGGCCGAGACCCCGAGCGCCTGCAGGGAGTTGCGATCGAGGAGCTGTGCCACCCCGACGACCGTGAGGCCTTGTCGGCGACGCTCGACGCAGTCGCCAGCCACGATGCTCAGCAGACCACACCAGAGGTCGCGAGCTCCGATCTCCGGCTGCTGCACCCGATGGGCGCGGATATGTGGGTCGGGCTGTTCGCGACGGCGATCGAGCACACCGACTTCGGGGAGCCCATGCTGCTGGCCCAGTGGGTCGATCTGAGCGCTCGGCGCCGGGCCGAGCAGGCACGCGCCGATCTGCTCGTCGAGCAGGCCGCCCGTGGGCAGGCAGAGGCGATGGCGGCGCGGCTGCGGACGCTCCAGGCGTTGACGAACGGGATCGAGCCGCTCGGGTTGGACGATCTGCTGGCGGCGCTCGCCTCGCGGCTCGTCTCGCTGTTCGGCGCGACGCTCGCCGAGGTCCAGATCAGCAGCGAGCTGGGCGAGCCGGTCACCGTCCGCGCCGGCGCCGGCGAGGTGTGGCGCCTGCGTCCGGACGAGGCCGCGCATCCGCCCGAAGGCGCGCACCAGCAGCCGCTCATGATCCAGGGCGCCGAGATCGGCGCGATCCGGCTCGCGTTCGCCCCGGAACGGTCGCTCACGGCGGGCGAGCGCTCGCTCCTCCAGGACGCGGCCGACCGGGTCGCGCTCGCGACCCGGCGGGCACAGCTGCACGAGGAAGAACACAGGATCGCGGTCGTGCTCCAGCGTGGCCTGCTGCCCAAGAGCCTCCCGAACGTCGCCGGCGTCGAGGTCGCCGCCCATTACGAGGCCGCGGGGCTCGGGGCCGAGGTCGGCGGTGACTGGTACGACGCATTCGAGCTACCCGGCGGACGGCTCGGCATCGTCGTCGGCGACGTCGCGGGAAGGAGCATCCCGGCCGCGTCAGCGATGGGGCAGCTGCGGACGGTGACGCGAACGCTGGCGCTTGGAGACGACGGCCGCCGTCCCCCTGGGGAGGCGCTGACGCGCCTGAACCGGATCCAGCTCGCGACGGGCGACGACGAGCTCTTCACAGTCGTCTACGCGATCGTCGATCCTGCCGAGCGGACGATCTCGTGGGCCGGCGCGGGTCATCCACCGCCGCTGATTCGCGCGCGCGACGGACGGACGACGTACCTCGAGGGCGGCGGCGGCTTGACCGGGATCAAGGACAGCGACTACCCGACGCAGAGCCAGCAGTTGCAGGCCGGCGATGCGCTGGTCCTCTATACCGATGGGTTGGTGGAGCGCCGCGGTGAGTCGCTTGACGCCGGTCTGGAGCGCCTGGCGACGGCGGTCGCGACCGGTCCGGCGGGCCCTGGCGCGCTCGTCGAGCACATCCTGTCGCGGCTGCTGGATCCGGACGAGCGCCTGCACGATGACGTCACCGCGCTCGTGGCGCGGATCTCCTGAGGGCCGAGCTCAGCGACCAGGCAGGTGATAGATGTTGACGATGCCGTGGGTCGCGTTGTCGGCCGGGCTGCCGCCGACGGGCAGCACGATCCGGCCTCCGATCACGATCGGGCTGCTCCAGTGACCGTCTCCGGCTGGCAGTGACGCGAGCAGCTGTCCGGTGGTCGGCTCTCTGATGTCGAGCACTCCGGATGCGATGTCGTAGACGTACAGCAGGCCACCGGCGACGAGCGGGCTCGATCCGGGGGGCCCCTGCTTCCAGGCCACGCTCAGCCGCGGTTTGCTCCCGCCACCGAGGACATACGCATACGTGTTGTCATCGTTGGCGACGAACACGTAGGTCTTCCCGTCGTGCCTCCAGACCGCCGGCGTGGTCAGAACCTCCCCACCGCCGGGCGCTGCGATCGTCTGCAGCTGGCCCCCGAGCCGTGGGCCGGCGCCATGCGTCGTGCCGTCGAGGCGGCCCAGGTTCAGCAGATCGAGGATCCCCTGCTTGCCTCCCTGGACCGCCAACCGGAGTCCGTTCACGGGCGGCAGCAACGCGGGCGCCGTGCTCCCGAGATCGCCGTCGTCGGCGTTCAACCGGGCCTGGTTGGTGGGCGTCCAGTTGTGGAGCAGCCGGCTCGCGTCCGGGGTGAGCTCGAGCACGCTGTCGCCCCAGTCGGTCGAGCCGTTGAATGGCCCGTTCCCGGTCGCCACCAGAATCTTGCCGCTCGACGGCTCGATAACCGCCCCGGCCCGCGCCCAGATCGCCGAATCGGTGCCCGAGCAGGAGCTCGGCGGATCGATCAGGCGATGGCGGTCGGAGCACAGTGAGTTCCAGATGTGACTGACGCGGCCGGTCTGGCGATTGATCAGCGCAACGTGGCCCTGGTAGTCGGGTATATCGCCGAAGTAGCCGCCGGTCACCGCGATCACGTAGGGTCCCCGCAGGTTCAGGGCCCCACCGATCTTCTCGCGGGACGGGCTGAACGTGATTCGCGCCGGCCAGTTCCCGGAGCGGATCTGGTGGCCGTTCGAGACCCGGATCTTGCGGATCAGCCCGTCGGGGCTCGCGGCGTAGACGAACCGCCGGTTCGGGTCGGCCACCGGGCTGGCCGTCGTTATCTGGGCGCTGCCCTGGTATGAGTGAATATCCGTCGGTACGAATTCCCACAGCTTGGCGCCGGTGCCGACGTCGATCGCGATCGTCCGGCCGTACGTCGTCGTGAGGATCGCGACGTCCCGCCGACGCCCGCGGACCTTTACGGCGTGTAACTCGACCGGGGATGAATCGGCGACGCCGTCGATGTGCACTACTCGGCGCCGGAGCCGGCCGAGCTCGGCCGCCGTGATCCCGGTGAGCGTCGGCCCGACCCCGCTCCGCTGGGCGTTGTCGTCGAACCGGGTCCAGTCCCCGTCGCCGTCGATTGCCGCGACGGTCGCGGCAGTGGCGGACGTCGTGGCGTCGGCGGATCCTGTCGCGGTGGCGGTCGAGCCGAACCTCGCTGTGGTCGTCGTGCCGCCGGCGGCCCCTCCGCCGCAACCGACGAGCGCGACGGCGCACGCCCCGATGGCGGCCGCCGCCCTCACGGCGGACCTAACTGATCTTGATCAGGATGATCGTGTTGATCACGAACGCGATCGCGAAGCCGACCGTCCAGCGGTTCAGGTTGCGTTCCACGAGCGAGCCTCCGCCGAACGGACCCGCACCCGTCCCCACGCCGAACGCGCCGGAGAGACCGGCGTCCTTCCCCGAGTGCATCAGGATCAGAAACACGAGCACGACAGAGATGAACACCTGGACGACGTCGAGGATCGTGGTCATCGCCCGTCGATGGTAGCCGCTTGTCGGTCCTTGGCATGGTCGATCGCGCGCAGGATCTCGATTGCCTCGCTGCGCAGCGTCCCGTCGATCGCTTCGAAGTCCTCCTCGGAGAGCTTCCCGGTTCGGCGGTCGAGGTCCGCATCGCGGATCTCGCGGTACTTGGCATCGCGCGCGGCTTCGAGCTCCGCCAGCTCATCGAGTTCGCGCTCGCCCTCCCGATCTGCCGATCCGTGCTCGGTGCCTGGGCGCGCCGTCCATTCGCTCCGCAGCGGCGACATGACCACCGCCACGACGACGAGCAGGACCGCAAGCACCAGCAGGAACTCCACGGTCAGCTCGCGTCGTTCGACAGCATGCCCACCACGTCACACCGCCTCGCGCGCGGGCACCGGAGATCCGGGCCTGCGAGCGCCCGCCAACGCGGCCGACCGCCGCCGGGCCAGCGCCGGGACGGGCCACAGCGCGATCAGCCCACCCGAGATGATGATCAGCGCGCCCAGCCAGATCCACGTCACCAGCGGCGAGACGATGAACAGAAACTCGACCGGCCACGGATGCGTGACGAACCGGCTCGTCAGCCCTGCGACCGCCCGGTCTCGCGCCTGCCACAGGGGCTGCAGATCGGCGTTCGCCTGCGCCGTGGGCAGCCCGGCGATCCGGGTCATGGCCTGCCCCAGGGCGGCCGCGAACACGCGGTTGCCCTGGTTGATCAAGGGCTGCAGGGGCGTCAGGTCGGGGTTGATCACCCCCCAGATGTCCTTCGTGAGCCCCGCCCGGAGCCCGACGTCGCTGTCCGCCTCGCCCGCGAAGAAGCGCCCGATCTGTCCCTGCGACGGATCCTGGGAGGGATAGAAGCCACGGCTTGTCTGGAGCGTCGTCACGTGATGGCCGCCCTTAGAGACGTTGAGAACGGCGCCGAACGAGAGCTTCTGCGCGGTCGCGGAGGCCGTGGGACGGACGTAGCGAATCGTGTACCCGTCGACCTTCACCTGCTGGCCGGGCGAAAGGATCACGTCGTGGGAGTGCTGGAACGACGATGACGCGGCCACGCCGACGAGCAGGACCGCGAGCCCCGCGTGGACGATGTAGCCGCCGTACCGACGGCGATTGCGCCTGACCAGTTGGGCGAGCGCGACCGGCGGAGAGTTGTGCGTCATCGCCCTGCGCGCGCCGACTCCTCGCCAGAACTCCTGCGCGATCGCGGCGGCGACGAACGCGCCGAACGTGAACATCAGCAGCGCGAACGGCCGCTCGCTGATGCCTCCTGCGAGGATCAGCGCCACGAGCGTCCCGAGCGCGACGGCCACTGGCAGCGTGAAGTTCCGCCTCAGGTTGGCCGGCGTGACCCGCCGCCACGCGATGATCGGCCCGATACCGGAGAGCAACACGAGGATCAGCGCCAGCGGGACGATGAACGGTCGGAAGGCGGGCGGCCCGACGGACACCTTGGTCCCGGTCAAGGCCTGGGAGATCAGCGGGAAGAACGTGATCCAGAAGATCACGAAGACCATCGCCACGAGCACTAGGTTCTGGAACAGGAACACGGCCTCGCGCGAGAGCAGCGAGTCGATCTGGGCCTCGGAGCGCAGCGAGTCGCGCCGCCAGATGACGAGGCCGATGGACGCGGCGACCATTGTTCCGATCAGAAGTACGAACGGGACTCCGAGCGTCGAGGCCCCGAAGGCGTGGATCGAGCTGAGGATTCCCGAACGGACGAGGAACGTCCCGAGAATCGAGAGCGTGCCCGCCGCGAGCACCAGCGAGACGTTCCAGACCTTCAGCATCCCCCGCTTCTCCTGGATCATGATCGAGTGGATGAATGCGGTGATGCACAGCCACGGCATCAGCGCGGCGTTCTCGACCGGGTCCCAGGACCAGTAGCCGCCCCAGCCCAGTTCGGTGTAGGACCAGCGGGCGCCGAGCAGGATCCCGATGCCGAGGAACAGCCAGGCCGCGAGCGCGAACCGCCTGGTGACGCTGATCCATTCTGACCCCAGCCGACCAGTGATCAGCGCGCCGATCCCAAAAGCGAACGGGACCGTCAGCAACGTGTACCCCGAGTACAGCATCGGCGGGTGGATCATCATGCTCGGGTGCAGGAGCAGCGGATCGAGTCCGGCACCCTCGGCGGGTGGCGCGGCCGTCGTCGTGAACGGGTTGGCGAAGAAGATCGCCAGGAACGTGAAGAACGAGCTGAACCCCAGAAGCACCGCGGTCGCGTACGGGGCGATCTCGCGGACCCGCCGGCGGGTGAGGAACAGGATCAGGCTCGACCAGAGCGACAGCAGCATCACCCACAGCAGCAGCGATCCCTCCTGCGAGGACCAGGGCGCCGCGAGCTTGTAAAAGGTTGGCGTCGTCGTCGAGGAGTGCTCGGCGACGACGTTGAACGAGAAGTTGTTCCGCAGGAACTCGTACTCGAGGATCACCCACGCGAACACGCTGAGACCGGCGAGCGCGTAGACCGAGCGCCGGCCGGACTGGACCCAGGCCGACCTGCCCGTGATCGCCCCGTACAGCGAGGCGCCGATCCCGTATAGCGCGACGAGGAGCCCAAGGATCAGGAGCGCGCGTCCGAGCAGGGCCATGTCAGTCGTGTCCGCTTCCGTCCGGCGCCATCAGGACGCAGCCGCAGCCTGGTACTTGGATGGGCACTTGGTGGTCAGCGAGTTCTGTTGGCCAACGAACGTGGACCCCCGCTCCTGAACCGTCACGAGCACGCCACGCCCGGCCGCGAATGGGTCGGGGACGATACCGGTGTAGCTCACCGGCACGGAGACTCTCAGCTTCGGGTCACGCACGCGGAACAGCAGGTCCTCCCCCTCGTGGCGGACGGACCCGGCGAGCACCGTCCCCGCGAGGATGTAGGACTGACCCGGCTTCGCGCGCTTCAACAGCTGCGACGCGGTCAGCTCGTCTCGCCCAGCGGTGAAGCTTGTGTATATGAGGGCCGTCGCCAGGATCAGCGCGGCCGTGAGCGCGACCGTGAGGCGGATCGCACGCTTGCGGCTCGGGTCCATGCGAGGACGCATTTTCCCACAGACGGCGCCGATAGCCGCCACGTCCCCGCTGGGGCCCTCGAGCCATCGTCCAGCTTTCCGGGTAAAGCTCGGCTGGAATATCCCGGGGCCGATTAGCGTCTTGTTAGCTACGAGGAGTTTTTATGTCGACCGAGAAACCAAAACCATCCGACGGCGTTACTCGCTATGACCGTGATAGTCCGACCCAAACGACCTGAGAGTCTTCGACGGCGCCGGGAGACCCCGGAGCGTCATGCCGTCGGGCGGTCGGGGCAGTCTGGCTCCGCTCCCGAGCACCGCGGCCGACACCAGCACGCGTGGACCGGGCAGCGGCTGGCCACTGACCAGGCGGTCTACACCTGCCAGTGCGGCTACGTGTTCGAGGCGCCCGTCTCGACCTCCGTGGGCTGCCCGCACTGCGGCGGTACCCAGGCCTGGTAGGGCCCGCCACTCGGGCCTGGCCGGGCCCGGCACCCGTGTCTGGCGGCGCCGGAATCCGGGCTGGGTAGGCGCTGTCCTTTCGCGGGTCGCCAGGTCGCGTCCTCTCAGTCCGGGAAACTTTTCGCGTGAGATTGGTACGCGAGCGTCCCATCGATCGCCAAACCGTGATTGAATATGTACGGGAAGGTCCTGTAGACGGAGGAGACAGGTGAAACGGGCGGTATCGGCCTTAGTGGTGGTGATCGCAGCGGCACTGGCGTTTTCAGCTGCCGCGAGCGCGAAGAGCACCAAGACGACGTCGCAGCCAGGGGTTGAGCATCTCCACTTCGCCGCGGGTCCGTTCCCGGTCACGCCGGGGGCCAACCTGATCCTCCTCGACTCCAACAAGGTGCCCAAGCCGAGCGTCGATGGCTGGATGGTGCGGATGGCGCCGAACCTCAAGTACGCGCTGCCCAACGGCAAGTGCTGCGGCCGGGTGCCGCTCACGAACGTGATCCACCTGCACCACGGCGTATGGCTTAGCAACGGGAGGGTCAGCGAGGGCGAGGGCAACTCCTACATCGGCGGCTTCTATCCGTTCATGGCCTCCGGCGAGGAGAAGACGATCTACACGCTGCCCAAGGGGTACGGCTATTTCATCGGCGCCAAGGACACCTGGGTCCTCAACTACATGATCCACAACCTGACCGCGCGGACGGCCAAGGTCTACATCACGTACAACATGGATTTCATCCCCGCGGACACGCCGGCCGCCGCCAACATCCAGCCGGCCCACCCCATCTGGATGGACGTCGAGGATCACCAGCTATATCCGGTGTTCAACGTCAAGAAGGGCAGCGGCAAGGACGGCAAGTTCACGTTCCCGCTGATGTCAAAGGATCCGTACCCCAAGCAGAAGGCGCCGTCGAACGTCTTCACGGTCGACCATGCCGGGACGCTGCTCGGCACCGCCGGCCATCTGCATCCGGGCGGCCTGTACGACGAGCTCGACATGACGCGCTCCGCGACAACGCCGGGCCACGGGGCGATCCACGGAGTCGTGCCCAACTCGGTGCGATTGTTCCGTTCCTACGCCGACTACTTCGACCGTAGGCCGCCGGTCTCGTGGAACATGGCGATGACGGCCTCGGCGCCGAACTGGCGGGTCGCAGTCAAACCCGGGGATCAGCTGGAGATCAACGCCACGTACGACACGAAGCTTGCGTCGTGGTACGAGGTGATGGGGATCATGATCGTGTGGGAGGCGTGGAACAACACCAACACGGGGATCGACCCGTTTGACCACAAGCTCAACCAGACTGGCCACGTCACCCATGGCCAGCTTCCGGAGAACCGGGTTTGGGGCGGGACGAAGTCCCTGGGCGTCAACCTCAAGAAGTTCACGGTCTGCCGCAGGGACAAGGTCGTGATCGCCGGTTTCGACTACCTGCCCGGTGACTTCACCGCCCAGGGCAAGCAGCGCTGCATCCCGACGGTCAAGAAGGGCCAGTCGATCTCGTTCGTCAATGAGGACGCATCCCCGTCGGCCTCGCTCGACATCTTCTCCCCGAGCTCGCTGTACAGGACGTCGATCTTCCACAGCATCACCACGTGCAAGTACCCGTGCGGCTTGAACACGGGAATCTCCTACCCGCTCGCAAACGGCTCCGGGAATTTCGACTCCGGACAGCTGGGCGCCGCGCTCCCCGCCGTCGGCAGGGTGAATTGGTCGACGCCCACGAACCTCCCGCCGGGGACCTACACGTTCTTCTGCCGGATCCACCCCTTCATGCGGGGCGTGTTCCGGGTCATCGGCTAACCCCGCTCCTCGTCCTCCACGGCCGCGGCGGGGGTCGCGCTCGCGTCTGGGGTCGCCGGGCGCGTCTGCGCGCCGGCGGGCAGCAGCTCCTGGACCGAGGACTCGAGCCACTCGATCAGCTTCCAGACGTCGCGCATCTGTTCGCGGTCGGCGACGATCCCGAAGTCGAGATGGCCCCAGTAGCTCATCACGGTCATGTTCAGGCCCATCCCGTCCGTGATCACCGAGACCGGGTAATGAGCCACCATCTGCGCGCCCACGCAGTACAGCGGGAACTGGGGTCCGGGGACGTTCGAGACCACCATGTTCCACACGGGCGTCCGGGTCGCCGCGAGTGAGAACGTGACCCGCGAGGCACGGGCGAACACCGCCGGCGGGATGAACTGAGTCGTGTCCTGGAGCAGCTGCGCCGGCAGCGCCTTGTGGCGCTCCTTGGCCACCCGCAACGCCTCGTGCGTCGCCTGTAGGCGCTCCAATGGGTCGGCCATGTTCGTAAACAGCGGCACACTCATCATGCCTATCCGGTTGCCGTACGTCCCGCGCTGCCCCTCGGTCCTGACCGAGACGGGTACCTGCGCCACCAGCGGTTCCCCCGGCAGCTCTTCGTGCTCGGTCAGCCATCTCCGAACCGCGCCGGTGCAAATCGCGACGACGACGTCGTTGACCGTGTAGCCGTGCGCGTTCTTGACCGCCTTCACCTCGTCCAGCGAGAGCTGGCCGAAGGCGAACCGCCGGTGGGGCGACACTCGACCGTTGAACGACGTCCGCGGCGGCGTGAGGCTCGTCCGCTCGAGCACCCGGGATTCGCGTCGCCGCAGCGCCCGAGTCACGCGCGCGGTCGTCCTTCCCACGGTCTTGGCACCCGGGATCTCGCTGATCAGCGGCGCATGCTCGAGGTTCGGCAGCGTCGAGGGCAGCGCCTGGACCACGCGGGCGACGTACCGCGGCGCGCCCAACAGCCCACGGCCGAGCATCTCGAGATCGCTCGGCTCGCTATCCGGCCGCGAGTCATCGGCCGGCGGCGCCTCGCGTCCCGCCGGGCTCAGGTCCAGGAGGACGCTGAGGATCTCCTGACCCGACATCCCGTCGACCGCCGCGTGGTGGATCTTCGTCAGCAGCGCCACGTTCCCGTCCTGGAGCCCGTGGATCAGGTACGCCTCCCAGAGCGGACGTGCGCGATCCAGCGGTCGGGCGAAGATCCGCGCCACCTGCTCCCCGAGCTTCTCGTCCGTGGGCGGGGGCGCCAGCGCGATCTCGCGCACGTGGTACTCGAGATCGAAGTCTGGATCGTCGATCCAATACGGATAGTCCAGCCCCAGCGGGACCTGCTTCAGCCGCCAGCGGAACGGCGGCAACAGCGGCAGCCGCTCGGCCAGCATGTTGTGGAGGTCGGCGAGCTCGAGGCGGCCGTTGGGACGGGTGCTGGGATCCAGCACGGCAAGGGCGCCCACGTGACCGCTCTGGCGCGGCGTCTCAAGCGCCAAAAATTGCGCATCGAGCCCTGTCAGCTGCCGCATCTCTCCTCCTTCTCGGCCGGGGAGGCGAGTCTATCCGCGTGTCCCCGGCGGAGACCAACCACCCTCCGGCAGCCGCTTAGAATTGTCGCGACCGCGGACGTAGCTCAGTTGGTAGAGCGTCGGCTTCCCAAGCCGAAGGGGCGGTCGCGACGGGTGGCGACGATCGGTCCGAATCGCCTGTGATTGCGGCGGTTTTGGCGGTTTCGTCGTGTACGGTCGATGACGCTCGTGGACGCACGTTCCGGGACGTTTGGGCCACTATTGGGCCACGGCTTGACGACGGATAGGCTCGTGTGTTCGCATGTCGCGCTGTCCGAATCGCTGGACAGAATCGGCCCGTGGCCGAGCGCCTCTACCGCAGCATGAAGGCAGCGAGCGACGGATACCCGGAGCCGGGACGGACGGCCCGAACAC
The DNA here is from genome assembly GCA_963812225.1 of uncultured Solirubrobacterales bacterium. GTDB lineage: Bacteria > Actinomycetota > Thermoleophilia > Solirubrobacterales > Solirubrobacteraceae > Palsa-465. Next base: position 5,417 of record CAWEUN010000017.1, on the reverse strand, counting down.
TCGGCGCCAGGCCCGGAATCGACGTCCCGGTCAGCGTCGACGGTCTCGTTGTCGGCGGCGAGGGTGGGATGTCCGTTGCCCCGGACTCGCCCGACAACCTTCCGGCCCACCGACGCCCTCCCGAGCACGGCGGAACCGGGAAGGACCCGATCTGGGAGCTTGACATCACCGAGCTCGACGCGCTCCCGTGCTAGCTGGACGGCGGCTCGACAGCTAATTCCGGACCGATCCGGGAGCTCCTCCAGCGGCCGAGGATGCGGGTCCGCTCATCGCGTGTCACCCAGCCGTCGGGTGAGTCTGCGGCCATCGCAGGGTCGCTCCATCCGCTCCGCGGGTCGCGGGCGGATAGAGCGACAGCTCACCTGCGGTGTCGGTGTGGCCACCCGAGGTCTTCACCCGCCGGCGGACGCCGGACGGTCGGTGTCCGCGAATGTGCGGTAATCGCCGATCAGCTCTGGCTCCGTGAAGGTGGCCGGTTGCTCGTGGCGATCCTGCGCGGTGGCCACGAACGCTTGGAACGCCGGCAGCTGTTGCAGCGCGCCGGCTGCGGCGCCTTCATTGGTGTACAGGTGTACGAACTGGCGCGAGTCCGGCAGCTGGAAGACCGCGTAGCGAAATCCCGCCGGTCGGTCCTGCGCGAGTTCCTTAAAGACGGCGCGCACGAGCGCAGCGTTCTCCTGCTCACGTCCCGGCTTCACAGTGTAGGTGACCATCGTATAACTGCATTGGCGCCTGACGCGTCGTTTTATCGACGGTGGACATGTGTGTGTGTGTCTCCTTTTGTTGGTGTGTCGTGGTGTGGTCAGTTCGCGCCGGCCAGCGCGGGCTGCGGCTCGCGGATCGTGGTCTTGGTGACCGCGTCGGAGAGCTCGTCGCGGCGGACGAGCGCGAAGATCGCCGGGACGGCGAGCAGCGCGATCGCGCCGAGCACCCAGAGCGCCTGCTGGAAGCCGCCGGTGAGGGCCGCGGGTGCGGCGTTGCCGGCGTGCACCAACGTCTGGGTGTGGCTCGCCGCCACGCTCGAGGCGATCGCGATCCCGATCGCTCCGCCGAGCTGCTGGCTGGTGTTCAGGAGCCCCGACGCGAGCCCGGCCTGGTGCTCTGAGACGCCGGCGAGCGCAGCGATCGAGATCGGGATGAACGCGAACGCGGTCCCGGCGCCGGCAACGACGAACGGGCCGGCGAGGTTCGCCAGGAAGCGTCCGTGAACGGGCACCTGGGTCGCCCAAAGCACGCCTGCGCCGATCAGCGCCATCCCGATCGCCATCACGACCTTGGCGCCGCCACGGGTGACCAACGCCTGTGAGATGCCAGCGAGGGCGATCGAGGTCAGTGACGCAGCCAGCCATGCGAGACCGGTCTGCAGGGCGCTGTAGTGGAGCACCTGCTGCATGTAGAGGGTGCCGACGAAGATGAACGCGAAGAAGCTGCCGCCCAACAGCAGCCCCGCCGCGTTCGCGCCGGCGAGCGTGCGCAGCCTGAAGATCGACAGCGGCAGCACGGGCTCCTTCGCCCGGGCCTCGATCACCAGGAACGCGGCGAGCAGCGCCGCCGATGCTGCCAGCAGAGCGACTGTCCGCGTGGCGCCCCAGCCGTACTGCGGTGCCTGGGCGATCGCGTCGACCAGCAGCACCAGCCCGCCCGTGCCCGCGATCGCACCGAGCGCGTCAAACCGCCGGCGCGTGGTGGCGAGCCGGCTGTCGGGCACGATCCTGGGTGCGAGCGCCAGCGCGGCGGCCCCGATCGGGACGTTCAGATAGAAGATGTACTGCCACCCGGCGTAGCGGGTGAGAAGCCCGCCGGCGATCACACCAACGGTCGCCCCGCCGGCACCGAGCCCGCCCCAGATCCCGAGCGCCTTGTTGCGCTCGGCGCCCTCGGCGAACATGTTCATCACGATCGACAGGGCGGCGGGCAGCATGATCGCCGCGCCAAGGCCCTGAACGGCCCTCGCTGCGATAAGCGACACCTCGCCGGTCGACAGCGCGGCTCCGAGCGACGCCGCCGTAAACAACGAAAGCCCGACCATCAGCATCCGGCGGCGGCCGAGCAGGTCCGCGGCACGACCGCCGAGCAGCATGAAGCCGCCGAACGTGAGCGCGTACGCGGTCACCACCCACTGCAGGCTGGTCGCGCTGAAGTGCAGATCGCGACCGATCGTGGGCAGCGAGACGTTGACGATCGTCAGATCGATAATCGTCATGAAGAACGACACCGCCAACAGCGCGAACGCGCGCCAGCGATTGATATTCGGGGATATGGACGTCATCGGACCTCCAGCGGTCGGGACAGGGACAGAAAGTTGAGTGTTGGTGCGGTGTTGCATCGCTGCCTCCTCTTAGAGTTGTTGTCGCTAGGACGAATGGGAGGCCGCGATCGGGACACGCCGATGCTGTGGCTGGGCCGCGTACGCGTAGGGGTGATGGAACACCTCGAGCGCGCGCTCGCCTTCGCGTACCGGAAGCTCGAACGCCTCGCCGGTCTTGGTGTCGGTGACCGCGACCGTGACGTGGCCGTCGTTCTGACACCACAGCAGCCGGACCTCGATCCCGTCGCCAGTGCGGCGGTCGAGCTCGCGTGTGATATGGGTGCGTGGCTGGGTCATCTCGCTGTCCTCCCGGGTCGTTCGATCGCTACGCACTGACGACGAACGGGCGGGCGCCGAGGGGACAGCGACGGTGCGTCGGCCAGCTGTGGCCCGGGGCCGGTCTACAGCTGGGCGATCCGGCCCGCGAGGAAGCGGCGCTCGGGCTCAGAGCGGGCGAGCTCGAGCGCGCGCTCATACGCCGCGCGGGCTTCGGCGTTGCGGCCGAGGCGGCGCAGCAGCTCACCGCGGGTCGAGTGCAGGTACTGGTAGTCGTCGAGCTCGAGGGCGTCGACGATCTCGAGCGCCTGCTCGGTGCGTCCCGCCTCGGCGACCGCGACCGCGCGGTTGAGCTCGACTACCGGCGAGCCGGTGATCCGCACAAGCTGCTCGTACAGGGCAGCAATCTCCGGCCAGTCGATCTGCTCGACGCTCTGAAGCGAGGCGATCGCGGCCTGGAGCACGTACGGGCCGCGGCCGCGCAGCGCGATCGCTCGATCGAGCGTCTCGCGCCCGGCCGCGATCTGTTGTCCGTCCCACAGCGACCGATCCTGGTCTTCGAGCAGCACGAGATCGTCGTCGGAGAATCTCGCCTTGCGCCGCGCGTGCTGAATCAGAATCAGCGCGAGCAGCCCGTGAACCTCCGGCTCATCGGGCATCAGCATCGACAGCACCCGCCCGAGCCGGATCGCCTCGGCCGCGAGGTCGACCCGGCCGCTGTAGCCCTCGTTGTAGATCAGATAGATGACTGCCAGCACCGCGTTCAGGCGATCCGGGAGCAGGTGATCGGCCGGCACCGCGAACGGGATCCCGGTCGCTTTGATCTTCGCCTTCGCGCGCGACAGCCGCCGCTTCATCGTCTCCTCCGAGACCAGGAACGCGCGCGCGATCTCATCCGTCGACAGGCCCCCGAGCGCACGCAGCGTGAGCGCCACCTGCGCCTCGACCGCGAGCGCCGGATGGCAGCACGTGAAGACCAACTCGAGTCGCTCGTCTTCGATCACTGTGTCGTCCATTTCATCCTCCGTTGGCTCGGGCACGTCCAGCAGCCGAGTCTTCTGAGCGAGGGTGCGCTCGCGGCGGATCCGGTCGATCGCCCGGTTGCGAGCAGTAGTCACGAGCCACCCGCGCGGGTTCGCCGGAGTCCCGTCCCGCGGCCAGCGCTCAGCGGCGACCGCGAACGCCTCCTGAACGGCCTCCTCAGCGAGATCGAAATCGCCGAGGAAACCGACCAGCGAGGCAAGCACACGCCCCCACTCGTCGCGGAAAACCTCTTCCAGCAGCGCTAGCGCTCCACCAACGGCCGGACCTCGATCGCGCCGCCAAGACGCGCCGCCGGGATCCGCGCAGCCAGCTCGATCGCGTCGGCGAGGGTGTCCGCCTCGAACACGTAGTACCCGCCGAACACCTCCTTGGTGTCGGCGTACGGCCCGTCGGTCGCCAGCGTCCGCCCGTCCTGCACTCGCACCGTCGTGGCCGTCTCGATCGGCTGCAGCTCCGCGCTGGCGATGTACCCGGGGTCATCTCGGAGCGCGGTGTATTCGGCGAGCATCGCCTTGAACTCATCCTCGGACAGCGTGTTGGTGTGGCCGGGCTTGTAGTGGATCAACATCGCGTACTTCACCTGCAACCCCCTACTGAGGAGAGTGGATTGTCGCTCTAACGACGAACCGGCGCACGCTTAGGGGACAGCTTTCATGCGAACCGGAAATGGGCGGACCTCCTTCAAGCCCGGGCGACGGCAGGAAACCAAGTCAGTTGGCTACGCCGTGCGGTCCAGGCGCCTCCCGCCGACCCCTACCGCCCCCCGATCCCCGGTGGCGCTGCCGGTTCGGAACGAACTCAGCGATCTCGTGGCCCGACCGGTGCTACCGCCTCCGAGAGCAACGCGGGCACGGCGCGGGCGTGGCCCTTCAGGTGTAGAGCAGCCACGCTCGTGCCGGCGCGTTAGGACCAGCCCCAGACCTGCCTTCGTGGTCGGACGCGCATCTCGCCCGCGACGTCACGCGTCCTGCTCGGCGCGGCTTGCACGGAAGAGAGCGTCATGCCAGGCCCATCGCCGTCATCGTGCCGGCCGTTGGACTCGCTCGTGGCGAGGAGCACCACAGCGGCCGACGGGACGGCTGGTCCTGCTTCGTCGATCGAGCAGAATTAGCCGACCGGCGTCACGACCTGGTGTGGACTGTGCTGCTCTGCCGGGCTGCGGCAGCGGCTCGACGACCGTCCCGTGCTTGTGCGTCTCGTCCAACTCGAGCGAGCGGGGTTCCGCTCGGATCGCGCCAGCTTGCCATCGAAGCGTAATCCTGCAGGCGTAGCCGCGGAAGTTCTGTCCCCTGCGGCGGTGTCTGTTCGTCGTAGGGTTGATAACGATCTTCAAGGAGGGCGTATGCAATTCGCCGTATTGGTCTATGAGAAGCCAGGTACCTATGAGGCGCTGAGCGCTGCGGAGCTGGAGCAGATGACTCGCGAGTATCTCGAGATCGCGCAGCTCCCGGGTTACATCGGGGGTGCTCAGCTGCAGTCGATCGAGACGGCGAGCGCGGTGCGCGTCGAGGGCGGCGAGACATTGATCACGGACGGCCCGTTTGCGAATACCAAGGAGGTCTTTGGCGGCTTCTACCTCTTCGAGGCGGAGAGTCTCGATCCGGTGCTCGAGGTCGCGGCTCGCTGCCCCGCGGCTCGGCTCGGCGGGGTGGTGGAGGTCCGTCCCTTGGTGCATCTCCACGGCATGGAAGACGCTGGTTGATCGAGCGTGTCTTTCGCGAGCGGTGGGGGCGCGTGCTGGCCAGCATGGTCGGCTACGTCGGCGATTTCGATCTTGCTGAGGAGTCGA
>CAWEUN010000016.1:0-111501 GCA_963812225.1 uncultured Solirubrobacterales bacterium | reverse complement strand
TGGGCTGCGAGCGCGCGTCGCGTGCCCGACCTGGATTACACGATCACCCGGCGGGTCGGATCGCGCTCGACTTCATGCCGCGGGCGGGCGTGATCGGCGACGAACTCGAGTAGGTCCGTCGGCACCTGCACTGCAATCGGAACGGTGGCATCCGATCAACCGAGCGCCCCATCTCAGTCTGCTCCGCGAATTCCTGAAGCGTTGGCGAAATTACCACGATGGTGCACCATTCTTCGCAGGTGTTCGGGGTGGAACGCTTGAACTCGGGCGCAGCCCCGCGTCACCAGCCTAGGACCCGGGCTCTCGATGGTTTTTCGGTTTATGCGTGCTCGGCGGTCGTGTCGAGCGTGTCTGTGGCGGTGGGCTCAGCGGGTCTGTCTCGTTGCCGTTCGGGGTTGGCGAGGAGGAGGACCGCTGCTGCGAGGCCCATTAGGGCGATGGAGGCGAGGCTGACCATCGCGAGGATGCAGGACTGGTTGCCCGTGGCGAGTTCCGAGACGGCGATCGTGCCAGCGATCGCGGTACCGAGTGATTGAGGCGAGTTTGAGACGCTGCGTCCCCACGTACTTCTACGCGCTTTGCCGCAGGGTTCAATCCGACCTTTGTTGCCGCGTCGACTCGATCATGCCGCGTGTGAGCCCGAACCGGCTGATGCTCGGATATCTGCGAGATGGACGCATTTGTGCCGTGACGACAGTACGTCCGCACTCGGACAGAAAATCGGCGATGCATCACGGCACGACAAAGCCCCGCCACGCGGGGCTTTCCCAGTGCGCCCGAGAGGACTCGAACCTCCACGGACCATACAGTCCACAAGGCCCTCAACCCGAATCACCCCGCGTAGGTCGGTTTCCTAGCGTCCGAGGCAGGCAAATCGGCGGGTTTCCTGTACGGGTTGGACGCTCTGGAAAGGGTGGATGTTGTCACGAGTGTTGTCACGGACGGCCGGCTCGTCGGATAACCGGCAGGGCGGGGCGGCGGCGTCAAGCGAGGCTCGTGTCCATCGATCTGGCGCCAGAATCTCAGGAGTTATCAGGAGATATCAAATTTATCTGATAATCGGTGAGAAGTCCCGATAGGCTGCCCGCCATGGACCCGCTCGCGAACCCGTACTCGATGGGTGCAGGCAATCCACCGCCCGCTCTCACGGGCCGGGAACCACAGAAAGATCAGTTCAGGGCGCTGCTCGGCCGGTTGCGCCGGAACCGAAACGAGCAGAGCATGATCATCTTCGGGCTTGGCGGCGTTGGCAAGACGGTGCTATTGCTGGAGTTCGAGAGCATGGCGGACGCCGAGGGATGGACGGCGCCGGATCCAATTGAGATTCGGTCGGATACCGATTTCCGGGCTGAGCTTGCGGACGCGGCCTACCAGGCGCTTCTGCGACTCGACCGCCGCAAGGCGCTTGGGGAAAGACTGAAGACGTTCACCGGGATCCTCAGGGGTTTTAAGGTCGGGGCGTCAGTTGAGGGGAGGGTGGAGTTCTCATTCGATCCGAACGCCGTGAATGCTTCTACCGGGAACCTTGAACGCGATCTCACACAGCTGTTCGCGGAACTCGGAGAAACGGCTAAGGAATACGACACCGGCGTCGTGTTCCTAATCGACGAGATGCAGTTCTTGAGGCGGGACGAGATGGAAGCTGTCGCGGCTGCAATGCATCGCATTTCGCAGCGCAAGCTGCCGGTCGCGCTTGTCGGCACCGGCCTGCCGCAGTTACCTGGTCTGATGGTTGAGGCGAAGTCCTACGCCGAGCGGCTGTTCTCGTATCCCGAGATCGGACGCCTCAGTCAATCGGCTGCCCGGGACGCGCTTGTTGGCCCGGCCGGCGACGAGGGCGTCCAGTACGAAGCAGCCGCCCTGGCTCGGGTCATCGAACTGTCAGGCCGCTACCCGGCATTCATTCAGGCCTACGGCAAGGAGGTCTGGAACATGGCGCCGAGTTCGCCGATCAAGATCGCCGACGTTGCGGCGGCTGAGCCAGTCGTGATGAGCAAACTGGACGACGAGTTCTTCCACGTGCGCTTCGAGAAGGCGACGCCTGCTGAGCGTCGTTACATGGCGGCCATGTCTGACATCGGGAATGGCCCGTGTCGCACCGGGGACGTCGTCAAGCGACTCGGGAGTAGCTCCGGTACTTCTGTCCACCGCGACTCGCTGATCAAGAAAGGCTTGATCTTCAGTCCCGACTTCGGACTCGTGGACTTCACCGTGCCTCATTTCGCGCCGTTCATGAGACGTCGCTATCCCTTTGAGAGACGGGTATCCGCAGCTTCGCCGGACCCGAATCCTGTCGGAACCGCAAAGCGGCGACGCCGCACGCATTAGTTCTGCCGACCGCGCACTCTGCGTCCGCGAGACCACCCAGCCTGATCACGAACAAAAGCCTCCCGTACGCGGGGCGTCCCAGTCGCGCCCGAGACCACGAATGCGCGAGCGGCTAAGCGAGCACCGGTGTCGGAGGGCTCGACGCGCGGAGCGGGTCGCTCTCGCCGGCTGCTTTCCGACCGTGGTCGCATCTATCTTCCCGCTCATGCTCTCCGCGGATACATCTACCGAATCCAAGGTCTACATCTTCCGTGCGACGCTCGTCGGCGTCCGTGGCGTGAGCCGGAAACTCGCTGTACGGGCTGACGGGACACTGGAGGACCTTCACGGGTTGCTGCAGATCGCGTACGACTGGGACGACGATCATCTTTACGCCTTCTGGCCGAGCGGCAAGTTCTGGGATCGTGAGCCGGGAGCCGGTTTCGGTCGACCAGGCTTCTGCCGCGATTCCGGCGATCGGAGTTCCCGGATCCGGCTTGACCGGTTGGGCCTCGAGGCCGGTCAGATCGTCGCTTACTTGTTCGACTTCGGTGACGAGTGGCGGGTACGTCTCAAGCTGATCGAGATTCGCGAGACGGGCGGTGCATCGGCGACGGCCATTCTCGAGAGTCGCGGCGCTGCTCCGCCGCAGTACGGGTGGGACGAAGCGGACCTCGGCGATGCGGCGTAGCTGCGTGCGAAACAATTCTTGCCATGTCGAGGCCGCCGGCCGCTCCGCGCAATAGCGATCGGAGGCAGTTCGTCGGTGACGCTGACGTGCTCGCTGCGCTTGGCGTCACCGTTGAGGAACTGGCTGATCCCGACGTGCGCTCGCTGGTGATCCGACGCGAACATCCTGAGTTCGAGGACGCACTAAAGAATCGCCTCGACGAGATCGATGTCGGCGATGGGCCGATGAATCCGCGTCTGCATCTTGCGATGCACGAGATTGTCGCGACGCAGCTGTGGGACGACTCGCCGCCGGAGGTGTGGGAGACGGCGGTGCGGCTTCTCGACGCGGGGTACGAGCGACACGAAATCCTGCACATGCTCAGCCGACCTGTCACGGATCAGGTTTGGGGGGCGTTGCACGACGAGCAGCCGTATGACCGAGAGCGTCATGTCGCCGCGCTCCGAGCGCTTCCCGTCTCATGGGAACACGAGCGCGTCAGTCGGACGTCGACGAAGCGGCACAACGACGCCCGTAAACAGGCGCGCCGGAACGCGCGGGCGGCAAGGCGGCGTAGCCGCCGGCCGAGCTGAACAGGCGGTCAGCCACGCGGGGCTTTCCCAGTGCGCCCGAGAGGACTCGAACCTCCACGGACCATACAGTCCACAAGGCCCTCAACCCGAATCACCTCGAGTAGATGGGTTTTCTGGCGTCCGAGGCCCGCAAATCGAGGCGTTTTCTGCACGGATTGGACCCCCTGGAAAGGGTGGATGTTGTCACCGGTGTTGTCACGGATCCGCCGGCTAGTGAGTCCCGGAGCCGGCAGCACGCGGGTGGCCGAGCCTCGAGACCCTCGACCCCCTCCGCCAAGTCGGCCCCGAAGCCGCGGACGTCTTCGATCGATAGCTCGACGAGCACACCCCCAACTCGCCAGACATGGGCACCTCTCATGCGAGCCGCGCCGCGCCCAAGCGGCGCGTGGTCGCCCAGCGTCGGGTTCGTCGGAGCCCAGCGCTACAAACGCTCTGATGGCGGCGTCGATCGAAGAGTTCAGCTACCAGCTGACCGCGAGCGCACTGGCTGAACAGGAGCGCGCCCTGAACGCGCTACGTGCGAGGGCCGGCACGATCATCGCCGCGGGTTCGATCTCCGGATCATTTCTCGGCGCGAAGGTCAGCCACGGCTCCCTGGATGCGTGGGCGATCCTCGCGCTGATCGCCTTCGTCCTATGCCTCGGATGCGCGATCTGGGTGCTCCTCCCTCACGCGCTGGTGTTCGCCTTCCGCGCGAGGCGCTGCTCGGCATCAGCGACCAGCAGGGCGTCGAGGACGTTACCCAGGCATACCGAGCGGCCGGTATATGGATCGAGCCCTACCTCGACGCCAACCGCGACAAGATCGGCCAGCTATCCGCCTGGTTCACAGCGAGCTGCGTCCTGCTGGCGGCAGAAGTGATCTTCTGGACTATCAGCGTCGCCGGGTAACCTTAAGCGATGGCCGCGACCACCCCGAAGCCACCCACGCCCACCCCGCCGGCGCAACTCCCGGCAACCGCACCACCCGGGTTCGCTCTGCCAGAAAAGCGCGGCGGCCTGTTCGGGACCAAGAACTAGGCAGCGCTTTACGGCCACCAATAAGCGCCTTCCGCTGATCGAGGCATGAAACTGCGGATGTGAGGTCCGTCCGGGGTTGTGCCTAAGTTCGGCTGATCCGGGACAGGGGCCTCGTTGGGAGAACGCAGACGGGTAGGCCGTTTTGATCGATGGGCTTCGAGCCCGGGCTGTTCGTTCTGGCCGCCTCTGCGACTTGCCTGGATTGAGCTTCGAGCTCGTATCGGTCTGTGTCGTTGTCCCGCTGGTTCTCCCGTTAGTGATGACTCGGTTGGTGGAGGTGAGGATGGGACTGGTGAGATGGGTCGGTCGTGCGGTCGGTTTGGATGTGCATCGCGAGTTTTGCGAGGTGGCGATCTGCGAGGACGGTGAGGTTCGCTCGGCGGGTCGGGTGCCGGCCACGCCGGAGGGGATCAGTGTTTTGGCGCAGAGTCTGCTGGTGTCGGATCGGGTGGCGTTGGAGGTGACGGGGTCCTGTTGGGAGGTCGCCAGGATCCTTGAGCCGTATGTGAACCGGGTGGTTGTCGTCTCGCCTGATGACACGGGGATCTCGAGTGCGCGGGCGAAGACGGACAAGCTGGACGCCCGGGCGCTTGCCAGGTTGTTGTGGGCGGGTGAGCTTGAGGCGGTATGGATGCCCGATGAACGCTGCCGGATCTTGCGTCGCCGCCTCGCGCGTCGTGAGCAGCTGGTGCGTTCCCGCACGCGCGCGAAGAACGAGATCCACGCGGTGCTGCAGCGACGACTCCAAGCCAAGCCGCCGTGCTCGGATCTGTTTGGGGTCAAGGGCCGCCAGTGGTTGGCCGGGCTGGCGCTGGCGCTGGAGGGAGCGCGAGTCCGCCGACGCCGGGATCCGACAGGTCGAGTTCCTCGACGCGGAGGTCGCGGCGGTGGAGAGGTTGATCGCCCAGCAGGCGCTGTCCTGGCCGGAGATCCGCCGGTTGATGAGCGTCCCGGGCGTGAACCTGGTCTGCGCCGCCACGTTCATCGCCGCGATCGGGAACCCCAACCGGTTCCTGACCAGCCGAAAGCTCGTTGCCTATCTCGGCTTGGACCCGCGGGTCAAGCAATCCGGGGAAGGGCCTGCGCGCAGCGGCCGGATCTCAAAACGAGGCTCCTCGGCCGCGCGGTGGGCGCTCCTCGAGGCGGCGTGGACGGCGGTGCTGCAACCCGGACCGCTGCACGCGTTCTATGTCCGCGTCAAGGCCCGCCGTGGGCACGGCAAGGCGATCGTCGCGACCGCGCGCAAGCTCACGGTCCTATTCTGGTGCATGCTCACCCGAGGCGAGGACTCCGCCCATCAACAACCCTCCCTGACCCGCAAGAAGCTCCGGCGCCTGGAGATCACCGCCGGCGCACCCAAGTACACCCGCCGTGCCGCCGGGATCTGGTCCACGAACGACCTCATGCGCGAGGCCGAACTCGAACTCGCCCGCCCAGCCGAGACCTCCGACAAACGGACGGTCCAAGACCAACAGCCCGGCGCGCCAGCGAAGAAAGCGGGCGCGAGCGTGACACTGGAGCGCGCATAAATAAGTCACTCAAAAGAGGACAAGCCGCGCGGCAGACCACAAGCTCCTGACGTCTGCGCTTCGCTACGTCATCGGCTCGCGCCCAACACAGAACCTACGCCGCAACCGCCACGCTGGCAAGACCACGGAGAACCCCACCCCCGCAAATACCGACCACCGATTTGACTTTCATCGGTCGATCAAACGGGCACTGCGCTGGTATCGGGCTGCGCTGGCTAACGCTTCGAGCAGATCGCTGGTTTCAGCCTGCGGCCATCGATAACGTGTGCTCGATGAGCCGCGACTGGGTACAGCTGGAGTACAGGGGCCCTGTGCCCGTTGGAGCGTCCGGGCGTGCTCTACTGCATGACCGCGTCGGAGGGATCGGCGAGATGCTGTGGGAGGCGCTCGAGCTGGCTGACTGGCGAGGGTAACGAGGTCGTCGACGTGCCCGACGCGCATATCACCTTGAGGGTCGCCCGTCGCGTCTCGGAGCCGCTGCTTGAAGGCGACGGCGGGGCGCGACCAACCGCCGCCTAGCCCGGCTGCTCGATGTCGATCGAAGCACCTCTCTGCCTGCAGCGATCCCGGCTTCTGGTTTCCGATCTGAATCCGGAAGCCGCCCCGCTCCCGGTCGTGCTCTCGTAGCTCGGTCCGGAGCACAAGCCACCGTCGGCGTCGCCCGGACTGTCGTTGTCCGATCTCGATCCCGAAGCGACCGCCACGATGGTGGCCGAGCCATGGCTTGCTGGCCGACCAAAGGCCTGCTAGCGAGGGGCCGCCGTCGACTCGCGCTCGCGAGCGTTTCGCACGGGTACGGTCGACGGCCCTGCGCGGACATGTCGAGGCTTCCGAATCCGTGGAGACGAAGGACGCTAGCCGACTGTCAGGCCAGACCTCCGGAGTTCGTCCTGGGAGTCCGCGAGGGCTGTCTCGGGCCGCGACTGTTCGGCATTCCTGGTCGCTGCGGAGATGACGGACGGTTGGTTGGTTGGGACGGTCTGCTGGGTGGGTGCCGCTACAGGTCCCTCATCGCGGTGATCCGCCCGGATTTGACGGCTTTGACGAACGCTTCGTAGTCGCGCTCGTTCTGGTCTGCGTATCGGGCCGAGAAGTCCGCGATCGCTGTGTCGAAGGTGTCGCGACGGCCGAGGTAGGAGGCGATCGCGATCCTGTCACCCGATCGCGCGTGCGCGCATGCGAGCACCTGGCCACACAGCCGCGCGTAGATGTCGAAGCTGGAGGGCAGGATTTGCTCGGGGTCCGCGGAGCCCTTCCAGTCCCACAGTTGCCTGACGTAGTAGTCGCGCTCTTCGCCATCGATCCCGGTCACACGCATCCAGCCGAGGAAGATGTCGCTTGCAGCCTGCATCAACCGCTGCCCTTCGACGACTCGCCGGCCCATGTTGCCGTACTCACTGTTCGCGGCAAAAGGCTCGAGCACGGACCGCTGGGCCTCCTTGACCTGCAGAAACAGAGGCTCGCCATTACCCCGTCCGACGAATAGCACGACCCAGGCGCGCGTGCCGACGCTACCGACCCCGACGACCTTGCGAGCAAGGTCCCCGTAGGAATAGCGATCGAACAGCTGGCGGTGATGATTCTGGAGGGTCGAGCGATAGATCCTGCTCATGCCACGCACCCAAGACTCGACCTGTTGCACCTCGGTGTCCGGCAGCAGGTCCTCGACGGGGACGATCAGCGGGTGGTCGGCGATGATCCGCGGCTTCCCTTCGACGTCCGCGGCGAGCTTCTCGAACGCGCGCGAGCTGTTCTTTCGCTGCGCCTTCTCGAGAATCTTGTGCAGTCGTTTGACCTGCCTGCTCGTCCCTTGCGAGCTGACGGCACGCTCAAGCTCGCTCGCGTCGACCTTCGAGTACCAGACCTCCTGCTCGCTGATTCCCGCCAACTGCAGCATCGCTTCGCGGTAGGCCTGGACGGAGACGCGCGCCAGCTCGCGGCCGCGCTTGGTCGAAAGGCCGCGGTGGCGACCCGCGACGCAGAAGCTCGCTGCGAGCCGCTTCAGGTCCCATTCCCACGGCCCCGGGAGGGTCTCATCGAAATCGTTCAGATCGAACAGGAACTCGCGTTCTGGCGAAGCGAACCCCCCGAAGTTGGACAGATGCGCGTCGCCGCACAACTGTGCCCGGATCCCGGATTGGGGCGTTCGGGAGAGGTCCGATGCCATGATGTACGCCGCTCCGCGGAAGAACGCGAACGGCGAGTGCAGCATCCGCCCGTGGCGGATCGGCACCAACTCCGCCTCTCGACTGGGTATCTGCTCCTCGAGCAGCGCAATCGGATCCGGACGCTCATCCCACGGCACCCAACCTGCGTGGCTGGCGCGCGGCACGTCCGCTCGCGCCTGTTTGCCGCGCGCCGTGCTCTGATCGCGGGTGAGCCCCGGCGCGCCGGTCGGCCGGGATTCCGTTGCTTGGTCTTGCTCGTTAGCGGTAGCAGTCATCTCGTTGTGACCTGGTTGCAGGTGTCTGCACCGGCAGATCGCGTGCCGACAGATCTCGAACTTGTTTGAGCCGAGATTGATCGAGCAGACATGCCGGAACATCATTCCAAATCGAGTAATCGGGGCGGGTACTCTGATGTGGCCATCGGCCGCGCGGCGAGCCATTCCCCGACCCTGGCCAAGCGCGTCCACGACGCTGAGAGAATCGCCGCAGCGATAGAAGTCGACGGCGAGCAGGTCGAGGAACCGAGGCGGATCTGGCTGCAGGTCGAGGCGCTATCAGCAGCGCGAGGCGGACGTCCGCAATCGCCGCCCGGGAGGGCCGAGGCGCTGGTGTGGTACCGACCCAGCCGTTGCAGACAGAGCGGAGGCGAGGCCGGTCCACGGTTCGGGCAAGAACTCGCGGCCAGCTTCGAAGCCGCCCAGCTCGACCGCGCTTGTAAACCAAAGGGCGTTTCGATCATCGACACGCTCGCCGCCAGCCGTGAGCAGTTAGTGAGAGCCAGCATCCGCTTGCTCGCGTCGCGTGGCTAAACAAACGCTCCTGCCCGACCGACGCCGCGACAAGGGCGCTTCCGCATCGCGATCGGAGAGCGAGATCCCGACGACGGCGACGCTGGCTATCGCAAGGGACGAATCGCAAGAGATGAAGCTGCAGCGAGCGCGGCTGCTGCATCCAGATCTGAAACCAGAACTCTCGCGGCCCTCTGCCAAGAGTGGTGCGTCGGGCTAGGAGCGACTGGCGGTCGGCTTCTCGTCCTCGATCAAACCGGCTGCGGGGCGGGCTACTTGTCGGACACTGCCGGAGGCGGTTCATCGCGGCGGGGTTCTGCGACTTCCCGTGCTCGGCGGACCGCTGACCACGCCTTCATGATCCTTCGTTGATTCGCGTCTGATGAATCGAGCCGGTATGCCTCCTCGGCATCGGCAAGTCGCCGTTCCACCAGCTGGATCAGTTCTTCATCCGCGTCTATGCCGATCATCGTACGATCGCCTTCGCGGTGGCGATCCCGGCGTCCGGTGGTCGATCAACCCGATACTCTGGATGGGTCGATGCGGAGTGATCCGTTGGTTCCGATCTCGCGTTTTCGCCACACCGTTGGCTGGGGCAAACACGTGGTCTTCCTCGGTTGCCCGAATACGATTTATTCGCCCGCACAGAAGGAGCCGCCACGTGTCCTTTGTTCCTCCTTTCCGCCCACCAAACGAACTCGAAGGTAAGGCCAGGCAGGAGGAGATGGAGAGGAAGGCGGCACGCCACATCGAGGTTCCTGGGGACGACGAGGGCCGCCGGGGGTCGCCCGGCGCCATCCGTCGCGCCCTGCGTCGTGTACGCGCCGCGATAGGCCACAGCAGCTAACTCCACGCTCCATGTGACGGGTCTGGCGGATGCTCTTAGACCCAGGGTTCAGCGTCAGAGCCCACTCGGATTGAGTTAGGCGCGCTTCCCCCATACGGTCTAGCAGCGGCTGCCGGTCATCGATCAGACCGGCACTCTTGTGTTGCACTTTTCCTTCGCGGCTGCTGCGGTGCTTGCGCCCGCGTTCCTCCGCCGCGCGTCGATCCGAGGCTGGGACGTCGCGGTAGGGTCCGCTGATGGAGGAGATCGCCCCCGGCCTCTGGCGGTGGACGGCCCCACACCCCGAGTGGGCGCCTGGGGCGGAGCGCGACAGCCCCGACGACTGGGACCAGTATGTCGGCTCGGTTTTCTACGAGGACCGGGACGCAGCTGTATTCATCGATCCGCTCCTGCCAGGCGACCAGGATCAGTTCTGGAGGTGGGCCGACGAACGCGTTGCGGGACGCAGCGCGGTGGTACTGACAACGCTCGGCCCGCATCGGCGAAACCGTGAGCAAGTCGCGCAACGCTACGCGGCCTCGACCTCGCGCGCCAAGCGCAACCTGCCCTCTGGGGTGGAGTCGATCGTGCTCCGAGGAGCGGGCGAAACGATGTTCTGGCTGCCGAAGCACCGGACTCTCGTCCCGGGCGACCGGATCCTCGGTGCTACGGACGGCGGGTTGCGGCTGTGCCCGGAGTCGTGGTTGTACTGGGTGCGCCTCGATCGGGACGAGTTGCGGACGCTGCTCAAACCGTTGCTCGAGTTGCCGATCGAACGGGTGCTCGTTTCACATGGGGAGCCCGTGCTCAGCAGAGGCGCCGAAGCGCTGCGCAGGTGCCTGTCGAGCTAGACAGCCGAGGCTGTCGCTCTGGGCCACGAGCGGGCGAGGGCCGGCTTCTCGAGCTCGATCAAACCGGAAGCCGGTGCTGCGGGTTGGGGTGGAGTGCCCCCGGTTTCGAGGACACCTGAGGGCTTTCGTCGAAAGGCGTTGGCCAGGAGGTGAGAAATGCCTCGGACCAGACCGCCGTATCCACCGGAGTTTCGTCGGGAGGCGATCAAGCTCGTTCGCATCTCGAGCAAGTCCCAGCATCAGATCGCGGAGGATCTCGGGATCTCGGATGTGACGTTGCGTAATTGGGTCAAGCAGGCCGAGCGCGATGAGGGCACGCGTCCCGACGGCCTCTCGAGCGATGAGCGCGAGGAGCTGGCGCGGTTGCGTCGTGAGAACCAGACGCTCCAGACCTGCTCGAGCGCGACTTTCGTCCCGACCGACCCCAACCAGACGTGGGCGGCGGACATCACCTACATCTCGACCTGGGAAGGGTTCCTGTACGTCGCGCACGTCCAGGACCTGTTCTCCCGGCTGATCGTGGGCTGGTCGATGGCTGACCACCTCCGCGCAGAGCTCGTCGTCGACGCGCTCGAGATGGCTATCTACCGACGCCGGCCCGACCCTGGGCTCGTGCACCATAGTGACCCGGGCTGCCAGCCCAGTACACCGCGGTGCTGTTCACCAAACGCTGCGAGAAGGCCGGCGTCGAGGTCTCGATGGGTAGCGTCGGTGATTGCTATGACAACGCCGTCTGCGAAACGTTCCACGCGAGCCTGAAGAAGGAGCGGATCTACCGACGCTCGTGGCCGACCCGCGCCGAGGCAAGGGCAGCTGTCTTCGAGTACATCGAGGGCTGGTACAACCCCCGCCGCCGGCACTCCACCCTCGGCTACCTCTCCGCAGCCGAGTTCGAACGCCACCACACCGAGCTCACGACAGACGCGTCTCGACCGTCGGCGTAAATCTCCCCGCCCCCGCGTCGACCTCGTCCGATAACGCCACGGCCATCCCAACCGAGTCGGCTCAGGCCGCCACAACGCGGTCGAGGGACGAACGACTCGCCCCCGGCCTCTCCGCTCGGTAGTCATGAAGCAGGGCTCGCTGATACAAACATCAACTACAAAAGGCAAGACGTGTCGTCCAAACCGGGGGGGTCCAATCTAGGGTCTCGTCGGCGAGGAAGCTGTCCTGCTCGCGACGGCCCCCGAGCAACGCAAGGACCATGAGCGCGAACGGCTGCGCGCCATCGCCGAGGAGCTCGACCGGATCTGGGAGCGATTGCGCGAGCGCGCTGAGTGGCTGGCCGGTCATTGCCGACACGAAACCGCAGAGTCTCACCCTGACGGCTCCTGACCCGGCCGCGGCGACGAGCGCCGACGCGCTGGTGCCGGGCCGTCGTCGGCCTACTTGACTCGAGTATGATCGGTCAGCGCCTCGTGATCCGCCCGCTTTCGCCCGAGCACTGGACAGTCAGCAATGAGGGCGATCGGCGGCGACCTAGTACCTGTGGTGGCCGGCCGCGTGCTCGTCAACGTTAACGAGGATCGGCGGCGGCTGGAGCACCTGCGTCAGGAGCTTGGGGTCTCGATCGCCGTGCTCGGCCGTGAAGACTGGTATCACCACGTCACGCTACGCGGACACGTGGCCGAGCTGATGCCAGATCCGCAGTTCACCGACATCGACCGCCTGTCTGAGCACTACACCGGACGGGCCTACCCTCAGCGGGACCGGGGCCGGGTCAGCGCCTGGATCGAGGTGACGTCTTGGCATGCCTGGGCGGTGATCGAGCCGTGGACGGGCGGGCGCTGACAGGCGCGCGCGTTGACGTCGGCGCGCGATGGCGGCCGGAGCCCGTCCGGGCCCGGCCCCGCCACCCCAGCGCGGCCGACCGGCGGGAGCTTGGCAAGGCGGCCCGGGCGGCGGTTCCGCGCTCGAGGCACGGCCGTTGGGAACCGCATCCGACCAGGCCGGATCCGATTGAGCTGCTCCAGGAGCAGGCGAGCACCCGTCTGCCGGAGCTGATCCCCATCCGGTACGGCCGCATGCTCGTCTCGCCGTTCACGTTCTACCGGGGGGCCGCGTGCGTGATGGCCTGGGACCTCGCCCAAGAGCCCCGTACGGCCCTTAAGGCCCAGCTGTGCGGTGATGCCCACCTCTCCAACTTCGGCTCATTCGCCGGTCCGGACCGCCGGCTCGTGTTCGGGATCAACGACTTCGACGAGACGCTCCCCGGCCCGTTCGAATGGGACGTCAAGCGCCTGGTCGCCAGCTTTGAGGTCGCCGGACGCGATCGCGGCTTCGATGGGGTTGCGCGGCGGTCCGTCAATCTCGCCGTCGCGCGCTCCTACCGGGAGGCAATGCGCAGCTTCGCGGAGCTGCGGACACTGGAACTCTGGTACGTCCACCTCGATCGCGACCTCGAGGAAATCGTCCGGGAGTGGGCATCGCGGGTCAGCCGGAAGCAGCTCAGGTACTTTGAACGCAACATCGCCAAGGCGCGGGCGAAGGACTCACTGCGTGCGTTCGCCAAGCTCACAGGGGTGGTGGACGGGCATCTGCGGATCGTCCACGATCCGCCGCTGGTCGTCCCCATCGAAGCACTTGCCCGCGCGGATGACCCGGAGACACTCGCGGCGGCGGTCGACGCCGTCCTGCACTACTACCGCCGCACGCTGCCACGGGACCGGCGGAGGCTTCTTCGAGCGATACCGGTACATCCACGCCGCCCGCAAGGTCGTGGGGGTGGGCAGCGTGGGCACGCGGGCCTGGATCATGCTGATGCTCGGCCGCGATGACCGCGACCCGCTGTTCCTACAGATGAAGGAGGCCGAGGCGTCGGTGCTGGAGCCGTATCTCGGCCGCAGCGAGTTCGAGAACCACGGCCAACGCGTGGTGGAGGGCCAGCGGCTAATGCAGGCGGCGAGCGACATCATGCTGGGGTGGATCCGGACAACCGAGTCGATCGACGGCGTCAACCGCGACTTCTACGTTCGCCAGCTGTGGGACGGGAAGGGCTCTGCTCCCGTCGACGTGCTCGACCCGGACGCCCTCGGCCGCTACGGCGAGTTGTGCGGCTGGGCCCTCGCGCGTGCCCACGCACGCTCAGGCGACGCGGTCGCGATCGGCAGCTATCTCGGCGCCGGGAACACGTTCGACCGAGCAATGTGCGCCTTTGCCGACGGATATGCCGATCAGAACGAACGCGATTATGAGGCTCTCAGGCATGCCGCCGACGCCGGCCGGATCACCGTTCGGACCGGGCTATGACGAGCGGGGCGCGGGCGGCGACGAGCACGGCGCAGCAGTCTCGCTCGCACGCGACCCGGACGATCGTCTCTGAGACGGCGGTCTGCGGCAGCCCGGCGACAGCGAGAGCCCCACCCACCGCCCGGCTTGTCCCGGCACCGCCCTGGGGGAGAAAAAGTGGCCGCCGATGGAGAAACCGTCCTACACCCCCCGCGCCGCAACCAGGCTCGGGCTGCCCTTTCGGCCCCGCCCTGTCTCCTCGTCCGTCCTTTCTCCGAGAAGCGCGGCTCCGACCACACAGGTTCGCGCGATCGCATTCGCCTCCAGGCCGCCGCCAAGCGGACGAGCGCAACGGCGACCAAGGGCAACTCCGCGAGGCTCCGGTGCTAGCCGCCGCCGGGCAAGCGGACGCTCGGGGGAGCAATCGGCGAGCGCTTCCGCTTCGTCGCCAAACCAGGAGACACGACCCGCAATGCTCCTGCGGGCTAAGTGCAGCGCTGCCGGTACTCGATCATTGGGGAAGGCAGGTGATTGCCGCGCGGCCTTCCGCTTTCCGCGTGCGAGTGCTTGCTTAGCGGTCGCGGGCGCAGCTAATGCCAGTCGCCGGGCGGGAGGTTGTCCCGGGGCTCGTAGAACTTTGAGGTGACGGCGGTCCCTCCGGCCCGTCCGCTCTTGGTGGGAGCGTGGCGGGCGATCCGACCAAGATCTAAGGAGGAACCGCCGTGAAGTGCAACGTATCGGTCGCGGAGGCGATCATCGATGAGGGCGTGCTCCCGGAGCGGGTGCAGGAGGCTTTGGGGCAGCTGGTTGGGGCGGCGAGGGAGGGGCTGTTGGCGTTGTCGGTCGAGGTCGGGCTGGGAGTGCTGCGAGAACTGCTCGAGGCCGAGGTCGATCAGGTGGTCGGCCCGAAGGGTGAGTGGAACCCGGAGCGCACCGCGGTCCGCCACGGTCACGAGGACGGGGAGGTGACGCTCGGCGGTCGGCGCGTGGGGGTCGAGCGTCCGCGGGCCAGGAGCGCGGACGGCGAGTCGGAGGTGCCGCTGGCGAGCTACGAGCACTTCGCGAGCCGCGATCCGCTGGAGGGCGTCGTGTTGGAGCGGATGCTGGCCGGCGTCTCGACCCGCCAGTACCGCCGGGCGCAGGAGCCGGTCGGCGCCGATGTCGAGACGAACGCTCGGTCGACGTCGAAGTCGGCGGTGTCGCGCACGTTCATCGGGCGGACGCGTGATCTGTTGTGGAAGCTGATGAGGCGTCCGCTGGCTGATCTGCGCCTGGCGGTGATGATGCTCGACGGGATCGAGCTGCACGGGCGGATGAACATCGTCGCCTTGGGGATCACGACCGAGGGCGAGAAGCTCGCGCTCGGGCTGTGGGACGGCTCCACCGAGAACGCGAGTGTGGCGGGCGCGCTGCTGTCCGATCTCGTCGACCGCGGCCTGGACGTCGAGCAGGGGCTGCTGTTCGCGATCGACGGATCGAAGGCCCTCAGGAAAGCCATCCGACAGGTGTTCGGCAACGACGTCCCTGTTCAACGCTGCGTCCAGCACAAGGAGCGAAATGTTCTCGACCACCTCCCCGAGCGCGACCGCGACACCGTCAAGCTGCGGCTGCGTCGCGCGTGGAAGGAGACCGACCACGACGCCGCGCTCGAGCAACTGACCGCGCTGGCGCTCGAGCTCGACCACACGCATCCCGGCGCCGCCGCCTCGCTACGCGAGGGGATGGAGGAGACACTGACCGTGACCCGGTTGGGGATCACCGGCAAGCTCAAGCTCACGCTGCAGTCGACCAACCCGATCGAGTCGATGATCTCCACCGTCCGGGTCATCAACCGCAACGTCAAGCACTGGAGCTCGGGCGAGATGTGCCTGCGGTGGACCGCCGCCGGGATGCTCGAAGCCGAGACCCGCTTCCGCAAAGTCCAGGGCTACCGCGGGCTCGCCAACCTCGCCGTCGCGATCGAACACGACCTCCACCGCCGCCGTCGCCACCTCGAGCAGGAGGTCAACACCACCCTCACTGTGTAACCATGAACCCGGGCCCGCTGTCACCCCGAAATTCCACGACGGACGGGACAACCTCGGGGGAGCAATCGGCGAGCGCTTCCGCTTCGTCGCCAAACCAGGAGACACGACCCGCAATGCTCCTGCGGGCTAAGTGCAGCGCTGCCGGTACTCGATCATTGGGGAAGGCAGGTGATTGCCGCGCGGCCTTCCGCTTTCCGCGTGCGAGTGCTTGCTTAGCGGTCGCGGGCGCAGCTAATGCCAGTCGCCGGGCGGGTCGGCCAGGGCCTGCTCGTCGGCTTCCCTGCTCGTGGCGAGGAGCAGGTGCGACCGATGCTCGCGTCGAGACCCGCATTCGTGCTCACGCAGGTGTAGCGAGTCGGCGCGTAGTTCGACGGTCAGGTCTCCCGAGCGGCGGGCTCGACGGGTGCGTCTGGTTGGGGCAGTGGTTGTTTGAGTTGGTGGCGGGATTTGACTCCGAGCTTGCGGAATGCCTTGCGTAGGTGGTAGTCGACGGTGCTGGGGCTGATGAATAGCTGCGCGGCGATTTCTTGGTTGGTGGCACCGTCGGCGGCGAGGCGGGAGATCTGGGCTTCCTGGGGGGTCAGGTCGTCGCGTGTCTCGGGGGTGCGTTTCCGGGCGTGCTCGCCGGTTGCTTCGAGCTCGACCCGGGCGCGCTCGGCGAACGCCTCCATGCCGAACTCCGTGAATAGGTTGTGGGCGGTGCGTAGCTGCTCGCGCGCATCGAGCCGGCGGCGCTCGCGGCGCAGCCATTCGCCGTACAGGAGGTGGGCGCGGGCGAGCTCGACGCGGATGCGGGTGCGTGCGAGCCGGTCGATCGCCTCGCGATAGAGCGCCTCGGCCGCGTCTCCTTCAGTCAGCAGCGCCCGCGAGCGGGCCTCGACGCCGAGCGCCCAGTCGGTGCCACTGGCCGCGGTCGTCTGCGAAAGGCTGTCGAGCGCGTCGACCGCGAGCTCGTGCTTGCCGCAGCGGGCGGCCGCCTCGACCAGCTCCACCAGGCCCCAGGTCCGAAACCAGGCCGCGTTCGAGTCTTCGCGGGCCTGCACGGCCGCGGCCAGCGCGTCCTCGTAGCGACCAAGACCGTTGTAAAGCACGGCCGCTGCCCATAGAACGAAGGTCAGCCCTGCTCCCTCCCCCCGGCGCAGCACCTCAACTCTCGTCGTCTCGATCAGCTCGGAGGCCTCGGCTTCGCGCCCCCGGAAGACAACCAGCGCCACCGCCGCGTAGGGCGCAATGCTGCTTCCGGTCGCCTCGTTGACCGCCGCCACCTCCTTGGCCAGGGAGTCGGCCAAGATCGGTTCGCCCTCCACCAGATGCAGCCCCGCGCGCGAGTTCAGGGCGAACGGGAGCGCACTGAGCGCCCCGGCATCGCGAGCGAGCCCCACGAGGCGCCCCGAGAGCACGTCCCAGGCGTCGAAGTCCCAAACGAGTCCGGCGGCGGTGCAGGCGACCCATAGCCAGCGGAGGCCTTCCGCAGCGGATACCTCATCGCCGCGGAACGCGCTCAGCGCGTGCTTCAGCACCGGCGCGCCTGCGCGGTGGCCATCCGTCACGAGAAGCGTGAACCCCTCGAGGAGAAAATCCGGCCCCCGCGCCGGCAGCGACGGGGACGGAGCCGCCCGGACGGCTTGCGCGATCTCCCGCAACCCCCAGTCGTTGAACAGGCGGCCGGCGAAGATCGCGGCGGCGACTGCATCTAGATAGATCTCGCGCGCCAGCCTCGGATCCAGTGGCTCGAGACGTTTCGCGGCTTTGAGCAACAGCGGCGGAGCCTCGGCGCCCCGACTCGAGTCGAATGAAACCTGACCGCGCAGCAGGTCGACCTGGGCGCCCTGGAGCTCGTTCAAGGGTCCGGACTCTGCGATCGCGACCAGTCGGAGCGCCGCGTCGTACGCGCCGGCCCGGTGCTTGGCCTGTGCCGCGGCCAACGCGCGCCGTGCCCGCAGCGCCGGGTCGAGCGTAAGCGCGGTGGCGCGCTCCAGGAACGCGCCGGCTGCCGCCAAGCCACCGCGCGCCTGAGCGCGGCCCGCCGAGCGCTCGAGCTCGGAGGCGACGTCTTCGTCAAACCCCGACGTCGCTTGCGCGAGATGCCACGCATGGCGATCGGGATCGACCTCAGGGTCGGTCGTCTCCGCAAGCGCGCGGTGCACGGCCTGCCTGTCCTGCGGCGAGGCCGCCCGGTATACGGCCGAGCGGACCAATGGGTGACGAAACGTCACGGTCGCTCCGATCGCGAGCAACCCGTCGGTGTCGGCCGCCGCCGGAACGCCGATCCCGAGCCGCTCCGCCGCCCGCCAGACGAGCACCGGATCGCCAACCGGCTCCGCCGCCGCGACCAGCAACAACCGCTGAGTCTCGGCCGAGAGTCCCGCAAACCGCCTCCGGAAGCTGTCCTCGATCCGCCCCGACAGGCCCGGCCCGTACTGCAAACCGAACCCGCCCGCTAGCTGCGTCGGGGTCAACCCCCTCGGCAACTCCAACAACGCCAGCGGATTGCCGCGCGTCTCCGCGACCAGCCGCTCGCGCACCTGCTCATCCAGTGGCACCCGCAACACCGAGCCCAACAAAGCACGCGCATCACCATCAGCCAGACCCTCAACGCTTAGGCTCGGAAACCCCTCGAGCTCCCCCCCGGATCACGCGTCGAGAACACCAGCGCGACCGACTCCGCCAACAGCCGCCGCGCCACGAACACGAGCGCCTGCGCCGAGGCCCGATCGAGCCACTGCGCGTCATCAACCACGCACAGAACCGGCCGCTCGGCGGTCGCCTCTGCCAACAGGCTCAGCACCGCCAACCCGACCAGAAACCGATCCGGCGCGTCCCCCGCACGCAGCCCGAACGCCACCCCGAGCGCGTCCTGCTGCGGGCCAGGAAGTCGGTCTAGCCGATCCACCAGCGGAGCACACAACTGCTGCAGGGCCGCGAACGCAAGCTCCATCTCCGACTCGACACCCACCGCACGCATCACCCGGAACCCCGACGCCGACCCGATCGCAGTCTGCAACAGCGCCGTCTTGCCAACCCCCGCCTCACCGCTCACCACCAGCACCCGGCTCTGCCCACCGCGCACCGCCTCGAGCAGCCGCTCCAGCGCCTCGCGCTCGACGCGCCGGTCGTGCAACACCTCCGCAGGCCCCTCGGTGACCATGCAACACCGACCATACCGCGCCCCGCTCCAGTCGACACCCGCGTCGACTACGAGCTCGCCCGGTCGCGGACTACGCGTTCGCTGATTCGAGCAACCCGAGCGGACCTACGCTCGCGTCGACCGCTCCACCAGGCTTAGGAACAGCTCATGGCCATCCCAGCGAGCATCAACCGCAACACCAGCCACGACCTAGCCGTGATCGCCGTCCGTGTGCTGGACGACGCCCACATGACGTGGGTCGCGGCAGCAGGCGAATCCGAACACGCGCTCCGCGCGTGGTTCGACGCGGACGCGCCGCAAGGTGCCGACGCGTACCTTGCGTACCGGGCAGCCGTCGACCGCGAGGAGGCGGCAGCGCGTGACCTCCGGCGGCTGTGTGAGCTGACACAGCCCTGCCAGGAGCAGCTCGCGCCGGGCGAGTAGCGGGCCACTAGCGGGCAACAACGGATGTTGGCACCGGCGGTGAACCGCGTCCGCCGATTTCGAGTGACCGGAGCGCCGTGCGACTCCCGTTCGCGAACCTCACCGTGATCGTGGCAGGCACCGGCAGGCCGAGCACGCTCGCGTTGCCGGAGCTCGCCCGGGTCAGTCCGAGCAACATCCGGATCAGAGTCGTCTCGGGACGATCAACAGGCAATTTGTACAAGTTACTTTAGGATCTGCTACTGTTCAAGAGGTGAGCGAAGGATCCCTAGAGACCAAGACCCCCAGCGACGCAATGCGGTTGGCGATGGCGGTGACGCGGCTGCGCTCGCGGATCCGGATCGAGTCGGGATTACGTTCAACCGGTATTCCGATCTCGCAGGTGGCGGTGCTGTCGCGGATCATCGAGGAGGGGCCGACCACCGCCGCAGCCTTGGCCGCGGGCGAGCACGTCACCCAGCAGGCGATCGCTCAGAGCCTGGCCACCCTCGAGAAGCGTGGACTGGTCACGAAGTCCCGCGACCCGGGTGACGGGCGCAAGAGCCTGGTTAGCGCGACCGAATCGGGTCACGCTCTATTGGCGAGCATCAACGCCTCGCGGGAGGCGTGGCTCAGCCGGGCGATCGAGGCGGCCGTCACACCCGACGAGCGCTCGGCGCTCGAGACGACGATCGAGATCTTGCGGCGCATCGCAGACGTCGATCTGCGACCCGACACGGAGATGCAATGAGCGCAAGCGACGCACCTGACAACGCTCACCGGGGCGGTCCCGAGCCCCGAAACCGATCAACGACTACACCGGAGACAGGATGACCGAATCACCGACAAGCATCGAGCCTCAGCGCACCGCGCTTTTGGTGATGGATTACCAGCCTGCTGTCCTCGGCTCTCTCAGCGACGCGGAGGCGCTGCTCTCACGCGTCGCCGAGGCGATCGCGATCGTTCGGCGCCATGGCGGGCAGGTGGGTTACGTCCGGGTCGCATTCGACGACGCTGACTACGAGGCGGTGCCGGAGCACAGCGCGTTCGCGCCAGCGTTGGCGACGGCGCGGGAAGCGCTGCACAACGACTCCCCGACCACCGCGATCCACGAGCGGGTGGCGCCCGAGCCCGGCGACATCATCGTGCGAAAGACCCGATTCGGGGCATTCTCGACCACCGACCTGGCCGAGCAGCTGCGCGACCGCGCGATCACCACCCTCATTCTGGCGGGCGTCAGCACCAGCGGCGTGGTGCTTTCGACGGTTCGCGATGCCGCCGATCGCGACTACCACGTGTTCGTGCTCGCCGACGCCACCGCCGACCCAGAGCCACACCTGCACGGTTTCCTCACCGAACGCATCTTCCCCCGTCAAGCGCACGTCATCACGGTCGCGCAGCTCGACAGCCTCCTCTCCGGCACAGATGAGGGGTCGACATGACGCAGGTGGGCACCCGTCTACGACGCATGCTCGGCCGGCCGGACGAGCGCGGGCAGCCGTTTTCGTGGCGCTTCACGACCCCGATGTTCCTGGGGTCGGCGCTCAATCCGATCAATAGCTCCCTTATCGCGACGGCGCTCGTCCCCATTGCGCGTGGGGTGCACGTATCGGTCGGTCGGACCGTGGCGTTGGTGTCGGTGTTGTACTTGGCGAGCGCGATCGCCCAGCCCACGTTTGGAAAGCTGGCTGAGGAGTTCGGGCCTCGCCGGGTGTTCCTGACTGGGATAACGCTCGTGCTCGCCGGCGGCCTGGTCGGCGGATTCGCGCACAGCCTCACGATCCTGGTGATCGCGCGCGCCCTGATCGGGATCGGCACCTCCGGTGGCTATCCGTCGGCAATGCTGATGATTCGGCGGCGCGCCGAGAGCGTCGGGATGGGCACGCCGCCTGGTGGCGTATTGGGCGGACTGCAGATCGCCGCCACGGCTGCGGTGGCCCTGGGCCTGCCCTTAGGAGGGGTCCTGGTCAATGCCTTCGGCTGGCGCTCGGTCTTCTTCGCGAACGTGCCGGTGACGGTCGTCGCGCTCGCGCTCGGCGCCGCTTGGCTTCCTCGCGATCCGGCTCTCGCCAGCTCCCTGAGCGCACGCCAGATCGCCAGACGAATCGACCTCACGGGCATCGCCGCCTTTGGCGGCGCGATAGCCGCCCTGCTGGTCTTCCTCGACGGACTACCGCACCAACACTGGGTCGCGCTCGCGCTGGCCGCTGTGCTCGCGATCGCCCTCGTTGTCTGGGAGCTGCGTGCCACACCGGCGTTCTTCGACGTGCGCCTGCTCGCGACCAACCTGGCGCTCAGTCGCACCTACCTACGGTTCGCACTCACCTCGCTGTGCGTCTACACGGTGCTGTACGGCGTCTCGCAGTGGCTCGAAGCGGTCCGCGGCTATTCCGCCCAGGACGCCGGCCTGCTGATCCTGCCGATGGCCGCGCTCTCCGCGGTGCTCATACGACCGATCTCGCAGCGGAACCTCGTGCGCGGGCCACTGATCGCCGCCGCTGTGAGCTCGATCGGTGGAGCGATCGGGGTGCTGCTGCTCGGGACAAGCACGCCGGTCATCGGAATCGTCGCGATCACGCTGATCTTCGGCGTCACGCTGGGAACGTTCGCGCCGGGCAACCAAACGGCGCTCTACACGCAGGTCGACCCCCAGAAGATCGGCACTGCGGCGGGCCTGCTGCGCACCTTCGGTTACATGGGTTCGATCGCGTCCGCGGCGATCCTGAGCGTGGTGTTCCACAACCACGTCTCCGACCACGGGCTCCACGCGATCGCCGCGATCATGATCGGCGCGAGCGTCATCGTGCTCCTGTTCACGCTGGCCGACCGCAGTCTCCGAAGGCCAATCGACTCTGAGGCGCGGACGAATCGTCCGTTCGCCACTCGCCGTAAGGGGGAGAAAGCGATGCATCACATCCGTCCGTCCACGCGGACGCGGGAAGCGAAGGCTCAGTGATGGGCACAAACGAACCCAATAGGCCGAGGATCGTTGCCGGCATAGACGGCTCGGTGTCCTCGCTTGCCGCACTGGAGTGGGCCGCACGGCAAGCAGACTTGACCGGATCCGCTCTGGTCGTCGTTGGGGTCTGGGATTTGCCGGGGACGTACGCGGCCGGCGGATTCACCGACGACTACGACCCGGCGGCGGACATGCAACGCGTCGTTGACGGTTCACTGCACGCGATCCAGCACCGTCACCACACGCTCCGGGCCACCGGTCAGGTGATCGAGGGTTACCCCGGGCCTGCCCTGGTCGACGCCTGTCGTGACGCCGACCTCCTGGTCGTCGGAAGCCGCGGCCATGGGGAGTTCATGGACATCCTCCTCGGATCTGTCGGCATGCACTGCGCCACGCACGCCCACTGTCCGGTGCTCGTCTACCGCTCCGACCGCGAAAAGCCGGTGACCCAAGCGTGAAGCAGGCCGTAGGTGTCGGCTAGGCCGTCTGCATCTGATCGGCTCTGTCGAACAACGCGCTGCTTAGTTGGGCGCGCGAGGTGATGCCAAGTTTGGTGAAGACCTTGGCTCGAGGTGGCTCCTGCTGCTCAGGAGACTCGCAATCGGCGCAAGCACCGGGCTCTCGCTTACATCTCCCGACGCGTATCACGCGCGTCCGGACGCGAGCCCTCCTATGCGCGGCGAGCAGGGCGGTCGCCCGATCGAGCAGGCGCCGCGCACCGCTGGTCTCGCTCGTGGCGATTAGCGAATACAGCTGATGCCGGGGTCGTCCAGTCCTGCGCTCGTGTCGTCACGGGCAAGCGGGCACAGATGCTGCTGTGGCGGGAGCGACTGAGTGTCGTCGACATCGAGGTGGGGCGTGCACGCTGCCGTTCCGCTCCGATTCAGCCGTCTCGGCGGCTGCAGGACTGGGATGATGCTTCCTCACTCGAATGAGCGCACACTTGCTGACCGGCCGAGACGATGGAGGCTGAACCCATGGCCTTACCTGTGACCGTCGAGAACTTCATCCGTGCCGAGAGCGATCGGATGTTCGCTTCCCTGCAGACCGAGGCCGGGGGCGTGAATTGTCTCAAGCACAACCGGGCTCCGACTCCGATCGAACATCAGCCGGTGATCCGGATGAACCGCGACACGCTGTACAGCTCCGCGATCGTCGATATCTCTCAGGGCGCGACGGTGACGCTCCCGGATGGTGGAGGTCGATACGTCTCGGTGATGGTCGTCAACCAGGACCACTTCATCAACCGGATCCTCCATGAACCCGGCGAGCACCGCTTGCCGGTCGAAGAGTTCGATCCGCCGTGGTCGGTGTCGCCGCGAGGATTCTCGTGGATCCCGCAGACGAGGACGACGTCGCGACTGTGCACGCGCTCCAGGACAAGCTCGCCATTAACGCGAACTCAGCGCGCCCGTTCGAAATCCCAGACTACGACGCCGCCAGCCGGGACGCGACCCGCAAGGCTCTGCTCGAACTCGCCAAAGACCTCGGGAGCTTCGACCACGCGTTCGGTGCCGAGCGCGATGTCGATCCGGTTCGCCACCTGATCGCGACCGCGGCCGGCTGGGGAGGTCTTCCCGATCAGGAGGCGCGCTACCTTGGAGTCGAACCGGCGCTTCCCGTCGGCGCGTACAAGCTCACGGTCAGGGATGTCCCCGTGGACGGGTTCTGGTCGATCTCGGTCTATAACGCGGATGGCTTCTTCGAGGCAAACGACCAGCACGCCTACAGCGTCAACAATATAGACCGAGATCGACCAGAACCCGTCCACGGGGACATCCCTGACCGTGAGCTTGTACGCGCCGACGGGAAGCGCCGGTTCGACTCCAAGGGTAGCGCGCCTCCTGATCGGGAAGACCTCCCCAGCCGGCCGCGGTCGCGATCAGGTGGCGAACCGGATCGACATCGCGCTCGGCGCGCCTTGCTTACGCGGCGGGCGGTCTTGCCGGCGGGGTACCTGAGCTTCGGGCGTTCGTCCGTGGCGGCGGCGACGATGGCGTGGCCGACGATCGATGGTGCGTCGCCTCCCTTCAGAGCGTCGGCAAGCCCGGCGTCGACATTCTTGCGTCGTTGGGCGTAGATCGGAAGCGGTGTGTCGGCGGCAGCAAGATTCGCGTCGAAGGAGGTCTTGGTGAACCCGGGCTCGACGAGCAGGACGCGGACTCCGTGCTCGCGGACCTCGTGGTCGACCGACTCGGAGTAGCCCTCGAGGGCGTGCTTGCTCGACGCGTACAACGCCATGTAGGGGACGGGAATGAGACCAACGATCGAGCTGACGTTGATGATCCTTCCGCTGCGCTGCTCGCGCATATGCGGCAGTACTGCGCGGGTCATGCGGATCGAGCCGAAGACGTTGGTCTCGAACAGCGCGCGGGCCTGCTCTACGGAGCTCTCCTCGGCAGCGCCGGCGATACCGAGACCCGCGTTGTTGACCAGCACGTCGATGCGGCCGGAGCGGTCGAGCACCTCGCGCACCGCGGCGGCCACCGACTCGTCGTCGGTGACGTCGAGTGGCAGGAACACCACGTCCCCGCGCTTCTCGCCCGGGGTCGCTCTGCGGCTCGTCCCGTACACGGTGAACCCAGCACCGACGAGGGCGCGTGCGGCGGCCTCCCCGATCCCGGACGATGCCCCCGTGACAAGCGCTACTCGGTCTGTCTTGGCTGCCATGATCCGCTCCTTGCTCCAGTTGAATTACGACCATAATATCATAGTACGACTATAATGCAATGGTGAGTTGTGTGCGGCCCCACCGGTTGACGGCCGAGGGGTCAGACCCCCTGCGGCAGGGCCCACGGCATGACCGAGACCAGTTCGACCAGAGAGGTTCGCGATGCGATACGGCAAGGACCAGAAGCAGGCCACGAGACAGCGCATCCTCGAAGCGGCCGGGCGGCGCTTCAAGCAGGACGGCATCGATGGCGCCGGCGTGGCGGCCGTTATGTCCGACGCCGGCCTGACCAACGGCGCCTTTTACGCGCACTTCGCCTCCAAGGAGGATCTTGTGGCGAACGTCCTCGCCGACCAGCTGCGTGCCCAACGCCAAAACCTCGACTCGCAGCCCGCAAATCGGGCGGGACTCGAGGCGTTCATCCGCTCCTACCTCTCTCCCCAACACCGCGACCAGGCCGCCGACGGCTGCCCGTCTGCTGCGTTGCTCGACGAGATCGCTCGTCGCCCTGCCGCAACCCGACAGGTCTTCACGGACGAACTATCGGCAGAGATCGACGACATCGCCTCGCGCCTGGACCCGACCGATCTCGAGGCCGCTCGGGCCGACGCGCTCACGGTCCTCGGACTGATGGTCGGCACGCTGCAGCTCGCCAGGGCACTGACCGACCGCGACCGCTCCGATCGGCTTCTCGATCAGGGCGCGGAGACGGCCTTGAAGATGCTGGACGACTTCTCTCGTTAGCGGCGCGAACATGACGCAAGCTTCCCGTCTGCAGCGCCCGGTACCGGGATCAGGATCGAAGAGCGCACCGGCGTCCGTCGCAACTCGGTCACGGCTAGCAGCTCCGTCTCTTCTGGCCGGCGGTCTAGCGTCCGTCAGCTGGACGGCGAGGACGAGAATGGCGCCGGCCGCGGGTACGGCGCCGGCGGCGGCAACTGCCAAGCCAGCAGCAAGCTCGGCCCGGTCACCAAATCGGCCGCAGACCCGCCTTCGTGTTTAGACGCGCATCTCGTCGACGACATCACGCGTCTTCCTATGCGCGGAAAGGAGGCACTAGGGCACGTACGGGACGCCTTCGCGGGCAACGCCGAAGTGAGGCCTCGTTAGCAGCGACCGTGCAGGTCAGCAAGCAGATCGAAGTCTGAAAGCGAAAGTCACCCGGCGAGCACCAAGACAGCCGGATCGGTCTAATAGGGGCAGCCGGAAGAGGCGGGGCAGGAGGCCGAAATTCATGCCGCCGCGGCGTGATTGACTCGCTTCTGCTCGTGGCTGGCGAGGGTCTGTTCCTTGATCGTGTCAAGCACCTCGATGCGGAAGCGCCCATCTTCGCGGTATAGCCCGATCCGCTCGCCGGCCCGCTCCACGCGCCGCCGTCCTTCTTGGTCGCCGCAGATGTAGATGACCGCGTCCGTCCTGCGGCTGACTATCCACCCCTGATGGAGCTGCAGGATCGCGTCGAGTCTCGGTTTGGACTTGGGCGCGAGCTCGACCTCGATCGCGATCGCCCTGTCAGCGAGAAAGCCGACCAGGTCGGGCCGATGCCAGGAGTGCTTGAAGCTGTGGCGGTCGAGCCAGGCGAGCTCTGCCGACCATTCGGGATCGTCGAGGATCTCCCTCGGTCCGAGGTAGGTCCTCCCCCGGAGGGCGAGCCACGCAGCGGTCCAGGCACAGGCGCTGTGGTGGGCCCACCAGGTCGGCGCCGGTGTCCTGGCGGCGATCAGCGGCACCCCGAGTACGCGGATGCCGTTGCGGGTGGCGAGGAACAGCGAGCCTTGGCCTTGGGTCATCGGGCAGCGCTCGAGCCATCCCTCCCGCTCGAGGCGCCGGGCGTGGTTGCGGGCGGCGACCTCGCTCCAGCCCATCGCGTACCGCCACGGATCCAACGGCGACGGCCCGACCCTCGCCAGCCACTCCAGCCCCTTCATCGACGCCGGCCCTGGACGAAGCTCCCTACTCATCGACTTACCCACAACCCCTACTGCTCTTGCACCCAGCCCAGCTCCAAGAACCGCCGACCTGTCTCAGAACGTCGTAGCCACCATTTTCCTGCCATTGCCCCTGAACCCCGACCGACCCCTGGATCACCGATCGTGTGCCCGTGACCGGCCCGCCTCCGCCCCCGCTGACCACCTCCAAGCTCAGAGCGCTTGACTACCCGCACTCCTTCCCTCACACCAACACGTGGAGGGCGGGTAGTCAAGCGCTCCGGAGCCCCGGATCCCCAGTGCAGGTGGGGGCGGAGGCGGGCCGAAGTGCAGAGTTGAGAAACAGGGTTCACGACAGACTTCACTCTGTAGCTGCCGGCATGTCTGCCGAACCGTCGTCCGTGCCTTTTTCGACTGCATCGCCTGTAGGCGTCTGCTCCCACCTGCCGTAGGGCAGGCGGTAGCGGTCCAGCGAGTCGGCGATGTCGTGCAGGTTCACCGACAGCTGTTCAAGCGAGCGCCTGAGGAGGCCTGCTTGACCGGCCTGCATCGCGAGCTCGAGACGGCCGACGGCTGAATCGAACTCGGCCCACAGATCGGGCGGGCCGGGACGGCTCGCGCCCGGTCTCAGCTCGGGGGAGAGCGTGAGGCCGAACGCGTCCGGCTCGCCGTCCCAGCGCATCACCTCATCCGCCGGGAACCGAGCGAGCGCGGCCGCCTTGCGCGCGGCGGCCTCCGCGATGGACTGGAGGCGAGCAGGAAACCAGGCATCCGGAGGCGCCATCTCGCTCTGGCGAAGCGCCGAGAGCCATTCCCACTCGGCAACGGCAAGCCAATCCTCGCGGTCGATGTCCTCGTCCTCCCGCTGCCCCGGACGGGCGCTCGGCGAGGTGATGGTGTCCGGGAAGCGCCTCTGCCGCCGGCGGCGACCGCGGGACGGCGGATCAGGCGGCGGGGGAGCGGCATCCTCGAAGTCCTCGCCACGCAACATCCGGTCCAGCTCCGAGCGCCGCACCAGCCACTTCCGCTGCCCGGCGCGCATCGCCCTCAGCGTGCCCTTTGAGATCCACGACCGAATCGTCGCCGGGCTCATCCGCAGCTCCTCGGCGATCTCCGCCAGCGTCAGCCAAGGATCCTCTGATGGCGTTGGCTCTTCGACCGACACGACCCTCCTAGCGAAAGTAGCGTGATTAGCGCAATTAAGCTACCGTATACGTCTACTGGCTGTCAGTCGTTGAATGGGAGAACTCGTGCCTGCGCCGTCGAACTGGCCCGTTTCGTTGGAATCGTCGGTACCCGCGATGAGCACCGCGCTGCTGAGGCCGAACGACGTTGCCCGCAAGCTGTCCGTATCGCGCGCGTGGGTCTACGACGCGGCCCGCACCGGACGCATTCCGTCGGTTCGCCTCGGTGGGGAGGACGGTCCATTGCGCTTCATCGAGGCCGACATCGACCAGTGGCTCGCGGACGCCCGCGCCACGTGGCATCCGGGGCGCCGCGCGTCATGACCTGTTCAGGCTGAACGCAGCAAGCGAGGGGCAGTCGAGGCGCGAGCGATCGCTTCCTCGGTCGCGACGGCACCGGCAGCAAGCACATGGCGCTCCAGATGTCCGTAGTAGCGCTCGGTCGTGCCAATGTCCGCGTGACCGAGCTGCCGCTGGACATACATCAGCGAGTTGCCCGCCGCGAGCCACGCGGCGGCCGCCGTGTGCCGGAGCGCGTGCAGCGGCATGTCGCGAAGCGCGCCGTCCTGCAGTGCCTGCTTGTGCCAGTCGCGGGAGACCGTCGTCCGATCGAATGGCAGACCGGCGCCAGCGCCATGCCACCGGCCGTGGCTCCGTCTGGCCGTGCGGACGGGCATCACAAAGAGCACCGCACCCGTGACATCGCCAGCGGCCAGCTCGGCTCGGCGGGCCAGCTGGTTCCGAAGGACGGCGCAGAGGCCGGGCCCGACCTCCACCGAGCGGAAACGGTCGGACTTCGTCGAGCCAATGCCGTCCTTCTTGCGTGACCGGTAAACGATGACCGCTCCCCCGGTGTCCTCGAGCTCGAGGTCGCTGACCCGGAGCGCAAGCGCCTCCGAGATTCGGAGGCCGCTTCCGATCAGCAGCTCGGCCAGCGGCCGGTAGACATCCGAGCAGCCGTCGAGGTAGCGGGGGATCTCGTTCAGCCGCAGGTACTCGCGCTCGATGTGGGCTGGCGGCAGCCGCTGTACCCGCAATGCCGGATTGGCGACGAGCAGGCCGTCCTCGACAGCGTCGTTGAGGCACACGACGAGCGTCACGAGCGCGTTGTTGACCGTCTTCGCGGCAATCTCCCCCGCCTCGACCCCCTCCGCCAAGTCGGCAACGAAGCCGCGGATGTCTTCGACCGACAGCTCGCCGAGCGCGCGGCGTCCGAATGCCGGCACCAGTCGCTTTCGCCCGTGAATCTCATAGCCCGTCCAGGTGCCGGGCTCCAGGTCAGGGCGGCGACGTGTCAGCCAGCGCTCCCAGTAGGCGCCGAACGTCTCCTTCGTGTGGCAGACCTCGCCGCGCTCGACCTGCTCGATCAGCCGCCGCCGTGCGTCCCGCGCAGCCCGTTCGCTGGCGTAGCCGCGTTTCGTCGTCTGGATCCCGTCCGTGCGCCGGTACACGAACCGCCAGCGAGCGCCGTCGACCGTCGAATAGGAGTAGACGCCGCCACTACGTCTGCGCTTGGCCGTGTCCGCGCGGCGGGCGCAGGGGGAGACCTCGGCGATCGCCTCGTCGAAGGCGCGGGCCGCGTCCTCGGAGGGGAAGCGACGGGCTCGGCGTCGTCCCTCCGCGTCTCGCCAACGGACCTCCCACCTGCCTCGGTGAAGGCTGACGCTCACGTGCCCCGCCGCCAGACCTTAGAGTACGTCCAAGGCGTTGTCAGATGGACGTAACTGATGGACGTATTTGTCACGTGACAACAGTACGTCCACCCTCGGACGAAAGCTCCTACACGCCTCCGGCCAACAAAAAGCCCCGCCACGCGGGGCTTTTCCAGTGCGCCCGAGAGGACTCGAACCTCCACGGACCATTCAGTCCACAAGGCCCTCAACCTTGCGCGTCTACCAATTCCGCCACAGGCGCGTGGGCGGCCAGTATAGCCCCGGCGAGGGTGCGTCCGGGGGCGACTTCGGGCGCCTGCACGGTCATCCGTCGGCTTTCTGGAACGTGCGCCGGATACCCCCCGCTTGAGTCCGTCCGTGGGGCTCGCTACATTCTCGAACACATGTTCGACGTCGCGAGCCTACTGGGCCGCTTCCAGCAAGGAGTGGACGGATGGACCTGACCAAGCGTCAACAGGAGATCTTCGACTTCATCAAACGCTATTCGGCCAAGTATGGGTATCCGCCGACCGTCCGGGACATCGGGAAGGCGGTGGGGCTTGCGTCATCGTCCACGGTGCACGCGCACCTGGCGAACCTGGAGCGGATCGGGATGCTGCGACGCGACCCAACCAAACCGCGGGCGATCGAGCTGCTCGATCGTGCGGCGGCCGGCATGCGTGGCTTCGCCCGCTCGGGGCTGCCGCTCGTTGGGCAGGTGGCGGCTGGTCAGCCGGTGCTCGCGGAGGAGAACATCGAGGACTACATCCAGACGCCGAGCGTGGCCGGTGGTGATGAGGGCGACTACCTCCTACGCGTGCGCGGTGAGTCGATGAAGGACGCGGGGATCCTCGAGGGCGACCTGGTCGTCGTGCGGCCGCAGGAGACGGCGAATGACGGCGACATCGTGGTCGCGCTGGTGGGCGAGGAAGCCACCGTCAAGAGGTTCTTTCAAGAGTCAGACCATGTCCGGCTGCAGCCGGAGAACGAGGCGATGGAGCCGATCCGCAGCCGGGACGTCCGGATCCTCGGGAGGGTCGTCGGTCTGATGAGGAGCATCACATGAGGTGCGAGGAGACGTGACGACGCTGCTCGCCACACCCGCGCCCGGCCTGTTCGACGGCCTGGGCGGTGAGCCGACGCTGGATCAGTTGATCGCCGGCGTATGGGAGGGGCTCGCCGCCCACGCGACCGTACGGTGCCCCGTGTGCGAGGGCGAGATGCGTCCCGAGTACGGAGCGCACGCGCTGCCGCTGGGCGGTCGCTGTGCTCACTGCGACGCGACGCTCACGTAGCGCCTCGACGAGGGGCCCCATCGGAGGTTCCCGAGACCAGAGGGTGGCTGTGAAACGCGCCAAATAGTCACGTTTTCCGGCCAGGCTCCGAGGCGACCGCTGAGGCGACCCAGCACCGCGCGCGCCGCCGCCCGGCCTTCATTCGGGTCACATTCCGCGCCGGCGCCCCCGCATCGGCGCCCGACACCACTATGCTTCCCGGTGCAGGCTGAGCAGTCGCGGAGGTGATTCGCCTTCGAGGAAAGTCCGGACATCACAGGGCAAGGTGGTCGGTAACACCGACCCGGGGAAACCCGCGGGAAAGTGCCACAGAAATGACACCGCCTAAGTCTGGAGCCTCTGCAGAGCTCCAGACCGGTAAGGGTGAAATGGTGCGGTAAGAGCGCACCGGCGTCGCGGCGACGCGGCGGCCAGGCAAACCCCACCCGATGCTAGGCCAAGCAGGACCGTTCGTAGGTGGCTCGCCAAGGTCCGGGTAGGCCGCTCAGATGGATGACTGCTCTCGACAAGATCCGGCTTACAGGCCTGCTACGGAGAAGCCCCGCCTCGGCGGGGCTTCTCTATGACCGCGCCACCTGCTCGAGCGCGCCCCCCTGCAGCCGGTGCGTGTGCCAGCCGTCGACGATCGTCGCGCCGAGCCCCTGGTAGAACGACAGCGCCGGGGTGTTCCAGTCGAGCGCCGACCACTCCATGCGGCCACCGCCCCGCTGCACCGCGATCTCGGCCACGTGCGCGAACAGCGCCCGCCCGACGCCGCCGCGCCGGTGCTCGGGTCTGACGTACAGATCCTCGAGCCAGATCCCGGGGAGGCAGAGCCACGTCGAGAACGTCGTGTAGAACAGCGCAAAGCCGACGGGGTTGCCCCCGAGCTCGGCGATCACGGCCTCGGCGACCGGATCGGCGCCGAACAGGGCCGTCTCGAGCAGCTCCTCGCTACCGACCGCAGCGTCGGCAGCGCGCTCGTAGTCGGCCAGCTCGGCGATCAGTGCGAGCAGCAGCGGGACGTCCGCCGGGCCCGCGGGTCGAATGTCAAGGGTGGGCACGGCCGCTGAACTTAGCGACCGGCCGCGGGCGCTGACGGGCCGCCCAGAGTTCGGAGAAGATGTGGCCCAGCCATGGATCTCGTTCCCAAGACGATCAGCCGACCCGTCACCCGGGTCGGCGCCGCCGCCCAAAATGCGCTCGAGGTCGCGCGGTTCGGCAGTCTCGAGGCGGATCAGACGTCCTCGCCATACGAGATCGTCGAGGAGGAGCGCGTCTACAGGCTCCGCCACTACTACCCCGACGCGGAGGAGCTGTCCGGGCCGGTCGTCCTCGTCCCGCCGCTGATGCTCGCTTCGGAGGTGTACGACGTCTCGCCGACCAGCAGCGCGGTCACGATCCTGCGCGACCAAGGTGCCGATCCCTGGGTCGTCGACTTCGGCGCACCGGAGCGGGAGGAGAGGGGACTGGAACGGACGCTGACCGACCACGTCGTCGCCGTCTCGCACGCAGTCGACCGGGTTCGAGAGGCGACCGGCTCTGACGTCCATATCAGCGGCTACTCCCAGGGAGGCATGTTCTGCTACCAGGCTGCGGCCTATCGCCGTAGCCGAGGAATCAGCTCGGTGATCACGTTCGGGAGCCCCGTCGATACGCGGCTCGCCATGCCCTTCGGCCTGCCGGAGCAGGTCGCGACCGGCGCCGCCGGCGTATTCGCTGACCTGTTCCGGGGCTGGGCCCTCCCCGCCTGGGCCAGCCGCACGGGCTTCCAGCTGCTCGATCCCGTGAAGTCGTTGCGTAACCGGGCCGAGTTCATCCTCCAGCTTTACGACCGCGAGAAGCTGCTGCCGCGCGAGCGTCAGCGTCGCTTCCTGGAGTCGGAGGGGTGGGTGGCGTGGCCCGGCCCGGCGATGGCCGACTTCCTACGCCAGTTCATAGAACACAACAGGATGCTCGAGGGTGGCTTTGTGATCGACGACCGGCTGGTGACACTCGCCGACATCGACTGCCCGATCCTGTCCGTCGTCGGGACGGTCGATGAGATCGCGCCGGCGGCGGGAGTCCGCGCGATTCGTCAGGCGGCGCCACGAGCCGAGGTGTACGAGCTCGCGTTGCGGGCCGGCCATTTCGGACTCGTCGTCGGCTCGTTGTCGGCCAGGGTCACGTGGCCGGCCGTCGCCGCCTGGGCGAGGTGGCGCGCCGGCGAGGGTGAGCTGCCGCCCGAGATCACGCCGGTCGCGGACGACGAGTCCCACGAGCGCTCGCCCCAGGTTCGCAACAAGATCGAATACGGAGTCGAGTTGGCGACCGGCCTCGGGACCGGGATCGCGCGCTCGGCCGTCGGGACCGCGTCGCGGGCCGTCCGCGGCGCCCGCGAGCTGACCCGCGAGGCCGTCGGGCAGCTGCCGCGCCTCGCCAGGCTCGAGCAGATCCAGCCAGGCACGCGGATCTCACTCGGGCTGCTCGTCGAGGAACGCCGGCGCAAGGCGCCGGACGGCATCTTCTTTCTGTTCGAGGATCGTGCCTACAGCGCAAGGCAGGTCGGCGATCGGATCGACAACGTCGTCCGCGGTCTGATCTCCATCGGCGTGCGCCAGGGCGAGCATGTCGGCGTCCTGATGGGCAGTCGCCCGAGCGCGCTGGCGCTCGTGGTCGCGATCAGCAGGCTCGGCGCCGTGTCCGTGTTGCTGCGCCCCGACGGCAACCTCTCGCGCGAGGCCGAGCTCGGTCAGGTCGAGCGGATCATCGCCGATCCCGAGCGAGCACCGCTCGCATCCGATTACGAAAAGCTCCATACGTTTGTGCTCGGTGGGGGCGGAGAGCCGCGCGAGCTGGACGTACCGGTCACGACCGACATGGAGCGGATCGATCCCGCGCGCGTCGTGCTGCCCGACTGGTACAAGCCAGACCCGGGCCGAGCCAACGACCTCGCGTTCATCCTGTTCACCGGCGAGGGGGAGCGGACGCGGATGAGCCGGATCACGAATCGCCGGTGGGCGATGTCCGCGTTCGGCACCGCATCCTCGGCGGCGCTCGGCGACGGGGACACCGTCTATAGCGTGACCCCGCTCTATCACCCCTCCGGCCTGATGACGAGCGTCGGCGGGGCCGTCGCCGGGGGCGCGCGGCTGGCGATGGCCAGCCGGTTCGACCCATCCACGTTCTGGGAGGAGGTGCGCCGGTACGGGGTGACGGTCACCTCATACACCTGGACGCTGTTGCACGACGTCGTCGAGGCGCCGCCGGATCCCGGCGAGCGCCACCACCCCGTGCGCCTGTTCATAGGCTCGGGCATGCCCCGGGGCCTCTGGCGCCGGGTGCAGGCGCGGTTCCGGCCGGCCCGCGTGCTCGAGTTCTACGCGTCCACCGAGGCCGGGGCGATCATCGTGAACATGAAGGGGACCAAGGAGGGATGCTTGGGGCGGCCGCTCCCGGGGAGCGCCGAGGTGCGGATCGTCGCATACGACATCGATGCCGGGTCGGTCGTCTTCGACGCCGACGGCTTCGTGCGCGAGTGCGGTACCGATGAGGTGGGGATGCTGCTGGCGCGCGT
The DNA here is from genome assembly GCA_963812225.1 of uncultured Solirubrobacterales bacterium. GTDB lineage: Bacteria > Actinomycetota > Thermoleophilia > Solirubrobacterales > Solirubrobacteraceae > Palsa-465. The sequence continues at coordinate 76,721 of CAWEUN010000016.1, read as the reverse complement.
CCGCCAGGACGAGCCGACGAGCGCGGTCCCGTTGCGCGGCGCGTTCGCCGCCGGAGACGCCTGGCTGCCCACCGGCGACCTGTTCCTGCGCGATCCCGACGGCGACTACTGGCGCGTCGACGGCGTCGTCGACGTCATTGGCACGGCCGACGGGCCCGTCTTCACCGCCCCGATTCGCAACGCGCTCGGCGATCTCCCGGCCGTCGATCTCTCAGTCGCATACGGTGTTCCGGTGCACGGCGGCGAACACGAGCTCGCGGTGGCCGCGGTGACGCTCCGGGCCGGTAGGGAGCTCGACGCCAGCGACCTCTCCCGCGGGATGGGCCGCCTAGGGCGAGGGCACCGTCCGGCGATTGTCCGCGTCGTGGGCCGCATTCCCGTGACGACCTGGTTCAGGCCAGTCACCGCGCCCCTGCGCCAGGAGGGCATCCCCGAACCTAAGGACGGTCTACAGGCGTGGTACCTCGATGCCGGCGGCGAAAAGTATCGTCCGCTGACCGGCGCGGCGCAGTGGCGGCTGGCGGGCCGGGCGGCGGCGTAGGGGCTCCGGCGGTCGCGGTCCGGCTCGGTGGCATGGCTGAGCCAGCGGGGCCCGGCCGGCGGCGGCGCGGTGGAACGGCAGCAGGGAGGGAGGGGGATGGGTTGCTCTTGCGGCCGACGTGTGTGGTCCTGGGCGGCGGAATAGGCGGATTGCGGCCCGGCCGATGGTGCATAACGCGTCAACACCGGCGGAAGGTCCGAGGCCTGTCGACCTATGCACGAGGAGTGTGCTCAATACGACAGGGCTCGCCGCCGGCGGCGGCTTTGTCGTGTTATGCATCATGAAACCGCGCGATTCGGCCTCGAAATCCGCGATCAGGCCCCACGAAGCCCCACGCCCGCGGCCGACCCCACCCGTCCCCCTTCCCAGCGCCGTTTACCGGGCCGATCGCTCGTCGAGCGCATGCCGAGAGTCGACAGCCCTGGCCCGGATGCGGCCCTCGGCGGCGCTCAAGCTTCCGCCGGCCCCATGCCCAGACGGGCAGCGCCCCGCCATCGCCACTCAGGCCGGCAGCGTATCTCCCGAATACAGCTTGACGACGCGGACGGTCCCCGCCGGCGCCGCGTTGATGCACAGCTCGCACAGCACGCACTCGTCGAGGTTGTCCTCGACGATCCGCAGGGTGCCGTCGTCCTGCTGGGCGAAGATGTCAACGGGGCAGACCTCGGCGAGCTTGGCGGCCAGCTCGGGGTTGCCGGCGACGGCACCGTCGACCTCGACGTCGATGAACAGCGGCTGGCTCACGACCCCACCTGCGCCGCGAGCCTGTCTTTCACGATGTCCGGAATCTGGGAGATCTCCTCGGCGACGACGATTCCGGCGTCGGCGAGCCGGGCGATCTTCTCGGTGGCGGTGTCCTCCTTGCCCTCGACGATCGTGCCCGCGTGGCCGAAGCTCATCCCCGGCATCTCGTCCATGAACCGGCCGGCCATGAACGCCACGATCGGCAGCCGGGAATCGTTGTCGGTGACCCAGCGCGCCAATTCGGCCTCCATCCGGCCGCCCGGCTCCGTATAGATCACGATCGCCTCGGTATCGGCGTCGGCTTCGAACAGCGGCATCAGCTCGGCGTAGGTCGAGCCGATGATCGCGTCGCCACCGATCGAGACGGCCGTCGACTGGCCCAGGCCGGCGGCGGTCAGCGTCGAGGACATCTCGGTCGTCATGCCCCCGGAGCGCGAGATGACGCCCACCGACCCCGGCGTGTAGGACTTCGCGGCGTCCTTGGCGGGACCGCCGATGCCACCCATCTTGATCACGTTGGGGACGATGATCCCCAGGCAGTTGGGGCCGATGATGCGCGCGCCGCGCTCGCCCGCGAGCTCGACCATCTGCGCGACGTCGCCACGGGGGATCCGCTCCGTGACGATCACGACGAGCTTCACGCCGTTCTCGAGCGCCTCGAACACGGCGTCCTTGGTGAACGCGGGGGGGACGGTGACGACCGAGCCGTCGATCGGCGCGCCATGATGCTCGACGGCCTGGGCGACGGTGTCGAACACGGGGACGCCGTGGACGTCGCGCCCGAGCCGTCCCGGCGTGACGCCGCCGACGATCTTCGCCCCGCGACCATAGTCCAGGCACTCTCGCGTCAGGTTCACGGCCTCACGGCCCGTGATGCCCTGGACGATGAACGTCGTCTTCTCGTCGACGAGGATGCTCACGCGACCGCAGCCTGTCCTTGAATCTTCTCGACGGCGCGGCGGGCGGCCTCGTGCAGCGAGACGCTGCGGTCGGCGTAGTCGACGCCGTACTTCTCGAGGATCTTGAAGCCCTCCTCCTCCCAGGCGCCGGGGATTCGGAAGATCGCGATCTTCTCGGCCGGGTCGTAACCGAGCTCGACGCACGCCTTGATGACCCCGCGAGCGACGATGTCCACGCGGGTGTTGGAGACGATCGACATCATCACGGCGATCTTGTCGACGCCGGGCTTCTGGAGGACGAGCTTGGCGAGTCCGCATGCCTTGCTGACCGAGGGATTGCCGCCGATCTCGCAGTAGTTCGCCGGGTCCCCGCCATGGGCCCGGACGGCGTCGAACAGCGTCAGCGAACCACCGCCGGCGCCGATCACCAACCCGAGGTTCCCGTCGAACTCGGTGACGTTGCCGGCCACGCCGCGGTGGTCCTGCGCGTCGACCTGCTCGCCCGCGAGTTCGAACGGGGTCGGCTCGCGCGCCTGACGCGTCTCCTCGTCGCCGACGCCGAGCTCGTGGAGGATCGCCTGCTGCCGGGGGCGCGCCTCGTTCTCCATGTCCATGTGGGCGTCGAGCGCCACGAACGAGCCGTCCTCGAGCTCGCCGAGCGGGTTGATCTCGGCCAGCGTCATGTCGTACTCCAGGAACAGCCGGGCGAGCCGGGAGAGGATCGGCGTGAGGCGGTTCAGCGCCGAGCCGGTGACGCCGAGCGAGGCGATCACCTGCTTGGCCTGCCAGTCCGAGAACGGGCGGACCGTGGAGAAGTGCGCGCGGGCGACGTGATCGGGATGCTGCTCCGCCACCTCCTCGATGTCGATCCCGCCCATGTCGGAGAACAGCATCACCGGGCGCTTGCGCAGGCCGTCCCAGACGACGCCGGCGTAGTACTCGTGCTTGACGGCCGCCCGTGAGTCGACGAGCACGCCGCGCGGCATGTGCCCGCCGATCTCGAGGTCGAGGATGTGCTCGGCGTGGTTGGCCGCCTGCTCGGGGGTGTCGGCGAACTGCACGCCGCCGGCCTTCATCCTGCCGCCGCTCAGCACCTGCGACTTGATGACGACGGGCCCGCCGATCTGCTCGGCGATGCGTCGCGCCTCGTCGGACGTCTTGGCGAAGCCGTGCTTGGTGACGGGAATCCCCGCCTTGGCGACGATCGCCCGCGATTCGTACTCGAAGAAGCGCATCGACGGCGGGGGAGCGTAGCGGAGCACGCGTCGCGGTGCCCTCGACCCGACCGCCGGGAACGGATCCCGGCAAACGGGCAGCACAACTGGCCCGGACCAGCACAACTCGCCCGGACCAACTGTACAATTCCGGTGAAGTCAATCAAGACAACTGATTTCATAGAAACAGGGGAATCAATGGGTCGATCTTCACGGGGTCGTTTCGGGCTCCGCTCAAAGCTTGCATTTGCAGCGCTTTTCATCCTCGTCGGCGCCGTCATCCTCGCCGGCTGCGGCGGCTCATCGGACACGTCGGGCTCCAGCGGTAACGGCTCGTCGTCGGGCGGAAGCGCTGACGTCCACCTCAACCTCGTCGCCTACTCAACGCCGAAGAAGGCCTACGACGCGCTCACGACCGCGTTCGCGCAGACGTCCGCCGGCAAGGGCGTGGCGTTCGCGCAGTCGTTCGGCGCCTCGGGCTCGCAGAGCCGGGCTGTCGACTCGGGCCAGCCCGCCGACGTGGTCGCGTTCTCGACGACGCCCGACATGACCCGCCTGGTCAAGGACGGGATCGTCTCGAGCAGCTGGAACGCTAATCCGGAGAAGGGCTTCTCGAGCGACTCCGTGGTCGTGTTCGTCGTGCGCAAGGGCAACCCCAAGCAGATAACCGGCTGGGATGACCTGATCAAGCCCGGCGTCAAGGTGATCACCCCGAACCCGTCGACCTCGGGCAGCGCGCGGTGGAACATCCTCGCGGGCTACGGCGCCCAGCTGAAGGAGGGCAAGACGCCCGCGGAGGCGCTGGCCTACATCAAGACGCTGCTGACCAAGAACGTGCCCGATCAGCCGTCGAGCGCAAGCTCTGCGCTGCAGGCCTTCACGGGAGGCGAGGGCGACGTGCTCCTCGACTACGAGAGTGACGCCAAGGCCGCCATCAAGGCCGGGGACAACGTCCAGATCGTCTATCCCAAGCAGACGATCCTGATCCAGACCCCGATCGCGGTCACCGAGAAGAGCTCGCACAAGACGCAGGCACAGGCATTCGTCAACTGGCAGTGGACGACGGCCGGACAGACGATCTGGGCCCAGCAGGGCTACCGCCCGGTGCTCGCGTCGGTGGCCAGCCAGTTCACGAGCGAGTTCCCGACGCCGCCACAGCTGTTCACGATCGACTACCTCGGGGGCTGGACGACCGTCAAGAAGACGTTCTTCGACCCATCATCGGGATCGATCACGAAGATCGAGCAAGCCGCGGGGGTTCCCACTGCCTCCAGCTGATTCGTATGCCGCGCCCGCGGCGGCCGCGATCCCCCGCCGCCGCGCGCGGCGGGGGGCGCACAGCGGTGGGCTGGGCCTCGGGCTCTGCACGCTCTACATGAGCGTGATCGTCCTGATCCCGCTCGCCGCGGTCGTCGTCCAGGCGTTCAACCAGGGCCTGTCGACGTTTTGGGACTCCGTCACGACGACGGTGTCGCTGCGGGCGCTCGGCGAGACGCTGCTGGCCGCGCTGATCGTCGCCGCGATCGGAGCGGTGATGGGAACCCTGGTGGCCTGGGTGCTGGTTCGCGACGAGTTCCCGGGCAAGCGATTCATCAACGCGCTGATCGACCTACCGTTCGCGCTGCCGACGATCGTCGCCGGCCTCACGTTGCTCGCGCTGTACGGTCCGGGCAGCCCGGTCGGGATCCACCTCGCGTACACCCGCGCAGCGGTGATCGTTGCGCTGCTGTTCGTGACGCTTCCATTCGTGGTGCGCTCGGTGCAGCCGGTCCTGATCGAGCTCGATCGCGAGGTCGAGGAGGCCGCGGCCTCGCTCGGCGCCTCGAACGCCGTGACGTTCAGGCGGGTCGTGCTGCCAGCGCTGAGGCCCTCGATCCTGTCCGGTGCGGCGCTCGCGTTCGCGCGCTGCGTGGGTGAGATCGGGTCACTGCTGCTGATCGTCGGCAAGGTTCAGATCGCGAGCATCGTGATCTTCGACGACATCGAGGGCGACGCGCCCCACGCCGCCGCCTCGCTGTCGGTGGTGCTGCTCTTTCTCTCGCTGGTGATCCTGGTGATCCTGCGCCGGTTGGGCGGCCGCGTTGCGCATTAGCCGCCCGGCCTCGCTGTCGCTGCGAGCGGTGGCGCTGGTCTACCTGGCGCTGCTCCTACTCCTGCCGGTGGGAGTGGTGTTCGTGCGCACGTTCGAGCACGGCGTCGGCACGGCGTGGAACTGGATGACGACGCCGGCAGCAGTGAGCGCGTTCTGGCTGACCGTCAAGCTGGCGGCGATCGCGGTGCCGCTGAACACGATCTTTGGCGTGGGTTGTGCGCTCGTGCTGGTCCGCGGACGCGGCCGGCGTCGCAGTCGCGCGGTCCTCGACTCGGTGATCGACCTCCCGTTCGTCGTCTCGCCAGTGATCGTCGGCCTCGCGCTGATCCTCGTCTACGGCATCGACGGCTGGTTCGGCAAGTGGTTCGTGCAGCACGGGATCCCGATCATCTACTCGTGGCCGGGCATGGCGATCGCCACGATCTTCGTATCGCTGCCGTTCGTCGTGCGCGAGGTCGCGCCCGTGCTGATCGAGATCGGCGATGAACAGGAACAGGCCGCAGCGACGCTCGGCGCCTCGTCGTGGCAGACGTTCTGGCGGATCACGCTGCCGTCGATCCGGTGGGGCGTCGCGTACGGGGTGGTGCTGACCACCGCCCGGGCGCTGGGGGAGATCGGCGCCGTGCTCGTCGTCTCCTCGAACGTCGCCGGGCAGACGCTGACGCTGCCGCTGCTCGTCAATCAACGTGCTGATCAGATCGGCGCAGGGCAGATCACCGGCGCGTACTCGGCCGCCACCGAACTTGCGATCATCTCCCTGATCGTGCTGTTGGGGATGACCGTCCTTGGACCCAGGAGGCCTGAATCCCGATGAGGATCGACATCAACGCTATCTCCAAGCGCTTCGGAGACTTCACGGCTCTGGATGACGTGACGCTGGAGGTGCCCGAGGGTTCGCTGACGGCACTGCTGGGGCCGAGCGGTTCGGGCAAGTCGACGCTGCTCCGGATCATCGCCGGGCTCGAGGGCCCGGACGTGGGGTCGGTCCTGATCGACGGGCAGGACGTCACCGAGGCGCGCCCGCAAGACCGGGGGATCGGCTTCGTGTTCCAGCACTACGCGCCGTTCGCACACATGAGCGTCCGCGAGAACGTCGCCTTCGGCCTGCGGATCCGCAAGAGGCCGAAGGCCGAGATCCGAAAGCGCGTTGACGAGCTGCTGGCGCTCGTCGGTCTGACGACCTGGTCCGAGCAGCGTCCGCACCAGCTCTCGGGGGGCCAGCGCCAGCGGATGGCGCTGGCGCGCGCGCTCGCCGTCGACCCGCAGGTGCTGTTGCTCGACGAGCCGTTCGGGGCCCTGGACGCCACCGTCCGTCAGGAGCTGCGCCAGTGGCTGCGCCGCCTCCACGACGAGCAGGGCGTGACGACCGTCCTCGTTACCCACGATCAGGAGGAGGCGATGGACGTCGCCGACCGGATCGCGGTCATGCACGACGGCAAGATCGAGCAGGTCGGAGCGCCCGTCGAGGTCTACGACGCCCCAGCGAACGACTTCGTGATGGGGTTCCTGGGCCCCGTCAGCACGCTCGACGGCAAGCTCGTGCGCCCGCACGACGTAGCGGTCTCGCTGGAGCCGCGAGAGGGCGCGCTCGAGGCGATGGTCTCGAGGGTCGTGCACCTCGGATTCGAGGTGCGGATCGAGCTCGAGCTCCCCGACGGGGAGCACGCCCGGGCGCAGCTGACGCGCTCCCAGACGGCCGAGCTCGAGATCAAGCGCGGCGACATCGTCTACGTACGTCCGCCGACGATCGAGGACGACGGGGGCGAGCGCGACGACGCCGGGTCCGAACCCGCGTCGCTCAGCGCGTGACCCAGGCCTCCGGGTCGTCGGCGAGCTTGTCAACCGCCGCGGGGATCCGACCGGCCGCGATGTCGGCGAGCGTCACGTGCTCGGCGACGCTCCGCAGGCTCGCGCGTACCGCTATCCAGACGCGGAGCAGCGACTCGGACGCCCCGCCGTAGGACGCCTCCTCGGGCGGGCCCCCGCGGACGCTCGCGAGCGGCCCCTCCACGGCCCGGATCACGTCGGCGACGGTCACCTGGTCGGCGGGCCGGGCGAGCCGGAAGCCCCCCTCGGCACCGCGGTGGCTGCGCACGATTCCGGCGTGGCGCAGCTCGCCCAAAATGTTCTCCAGGAAGTTCAACGGGATGTCCTGGGCCGTGGCGATGCGCTCGGCCTTCACCGGCTTCTCGTCAGGTGCCGCGGCGAGCTCGACCGCCGCTCGGACCGCATAATCGACCTTGGCTGAGATTCGCACTTGATCCGCCTCTATACCGCAGCCGGGGCGAAGCCGTACGCCTCGGCGAGGTCTGGATCCTTGTGCGCGAGCATTTCGGCCAGCGACACCATCACCTTGCACTGCTTCCAGGTGGCGTCGTCCTGCATCTTGCCGTCGATCATGTGCACGCCGCGCCCGTCGGGGATCGCCTCCAGCACCTTCTTGGCGAACAGGACCTCCTCGGGATCCGGGCTGAACACCTTCTTGGCGATCTCGATCTGGACGGGATGCAGCGACCAGGCGCCGACGCATCCCAGCAGGAAGGCGGCGCGGAACTGCGTCTCGCAGCCCTCGACGTCGCGGATGTCCCCGTACGGCCCGTAGAACGGAAGGATCCCGGCGGACGTGCAGGCATCGACCATCCGCGCGATCGAGTAGTGCCACGGGTCCTGCTGGGCGCTGACTCGCGGCCGGCTCGGATCCTCGGGGTCCGGGTCCTCGATCACCCGGTAGCCGGGGTGGCCGCCGCCGACCCGCGTCGTCTTCATCCGGCGCGAGGCGGCGAGGTCGGCCGGACCGAAGCTCATCCCCTGCATGCGCGGGCTGGCGGTGGCGATCTCCTCGAGATTCACGACGCCGAGGCCGGTCTCGAGGATCGCGTGGATCAGGATCGGCTCCTCGAGCCCCGCCTTCGCCTCCAGCTGGGCGAGGAGGCGGTCGACGTAGTGGATGTCCCACGGGCCCTCGACCTTGGGGATCATCATCACCTCGAGCTTGTCGCCGATCTCGGTCACCAGCGTCGTGATGTCGTCGAGCACCCACGGCGACTCGAGGCTGTTGACGCGGGTCCAGAGCTGCGTGTCGCCGAGCTCCATCTCCCTGCCGACGCGTACGAGCCCCTCGCGGGCGGCCTCCTTGCGGTCGACGGGGATGGCGTCCTCGAGGTTGCCGAGCAGGATGTCGACCGTCGGAGCGATGTCGGGGACCTTCGCCACCATCTTCTCGTTCGAGAAGTCGAGGAAGTGGATCATCCGACTGGGCTTGAATGGGATCTCCATCACCGGCGCCGGCGCGCCGATGGCCAGGGGCTTTCCGAAGTCGCGGGGGTTTCGCATGGCCTGAACGTTAGTGGGGTGTCCGGGGGCGCGCATGCGCGCCCCCGCCGCCCGGTGCATGCACCGGGCGGGACCAGGCCGCATGCGGCCTGGTCATCCTGGCATTCTCACGTAATGGAAACGCAACCGATGACCCACGTCGATACCGACCAGGCGGCGCGCGAGGCCAGTGGCGCGCACCCCTACGGGCGCTACCTCGAGGAGTTCGAGGTCGGGGCCGTGTACAAGCACTGGCCGGCGAAGACCGTGACCGAGGCCGACGACCATCTGTTCTGCCTGATCACGATGAATCACCACCCGCTGCACATCAACGACGTCTACGCCAAGCAGTCGCAGCAGGGCCGGAACGTCGTCGTGGGGCCGCTCGTGTACTCGCTGGCGCTCGGGATGAGCGTCTCGGACGTGAGTGGCAAGGCGATCGCGAACCTCGCGACCGAGGAGCTCAAGCACCCGGCGCCGGTGTTTCACGGGGACACGTTGTTCTGCGAGTCCGAGGTCCTCGAGGTCAAGCCTTCGCAGTCGAAGACCGATCGCGGGACGGTCCGGGTTCACACGCGCGTGCTGAACCAGGACGGGGTGCTCGTGGCCGAGTTCAAGCGCCTGGTGTTGGTGCCCCGGCGCGAGCCGGGCGCTCCGATCCACGGCGCCGAGTCGAACGTTGAGTAGGTCTCCGTAGGAACGCCAGTATTTCGCCCGGAAGCTTCCGCGACTCGTTCGCGGGTAGGCTTTTGGGCGGCCACCGACGCTAAGGAGTATCTGAAACGCCATGGCACATACCGCACCGACGCACCAAGCGAGAACCAATCACGAGCGGCTGCGCGCGTGGGTGGAAGAGGTCGCAGCGCACACCCAGCCTGACGACATTTACTGGTGCGACGGATCGGACGAGGAGTACGACGAGCTGGCCAACACCCTCGTCGCGGCGGGGACGTTCGAGAAGCTCTCGGACGCGAAGCGTCCGAATTCCTACCTCGCGCTGTCTGATCCGGCGGACGTCGCGCGGGTCGAGGACCGGACGTTCATCTGCTCGGCCAAGGAGTCCGACGCCGGGCCCACGAACAACTGGAGCGAGCCGGAGGAGATGCGGGCCGCCCTGAACGAGCTCTTCCGCGGCTCGATGCGCGGTCGGACGATGTACGTGGTGCCTTTTTCGATGGGGCCCCTCGGCTCGCCGATCTCCTATATCGGCGTGCAGCTGACCGACTCGGCGTACGTCGCGGCCTCGATGCGGATCATGACCAGGATGGGCCAGGAGGCGCTCGACTGCCTCGGAGACGACGGTGATTTCGTGCCCTGCCTGCACTCGCTCGGCGCGCCCCTCGCCGAGGGCGACCAAGACGTCCCGTGGCCGTGTAACGCCGAGAACAAGTACATCGTGCACTTTCCCGACACGCGGGAGATCATGTCCTACGGGTCGGGCTACGGCGGGAACGCGCTGCTCGGCAAGAAGTGCTTCGCGCTGCGGATCGCCTCAGTGATGGCGCGCGACGAGGGGTGGCTGGCCGAGCACATGCTGATCCTCAAGCTCACGTCTCCCGAGGGGGAGGTCAAGTACATCGCCGGGGCGTTCCCGAGCGCGTGCGGCAAGACGAACCTGTCGATGATGATCCCGACCCTCCCCGACTGGAAGGTCGAGACGATCGGCGACGACATCGCCTGGATGAAGTTCGGCGAGGACGGCCGCCTGTACGCGGCCAATCCCGAGGCCGGGTTCTTCGGCGTGGCGCCGGGCACCGGCCGCCGCACCAATCCGAACGCGATCGACATGGTTTCCCGCAACACGGTCTTCACCAACTGCGCCAAGACCGACGACGGCGACATCTGGTGGGAGGGCATGACCGGCGAGCCGCCGGAGCACGCGATCGACTGGCAGGGCAACGACTGGACGCCCGAGTCGGAGAAGACCGCGGCTCATCCCAACGCCCGCTTCACGGTCGAGATCGCCCAGTGTCCGTCGGTGGCGCCGGAGTGGGATGACCCGGCCGGGGTTCCGATCGACGTGATTCTGTTCGGCGGCCGGCGCGCCACCGTCGTGCCGCTCGTCTACGAGGCGCGCGACTGGGATCACGGCGTGTTCCTCGGCTCGACGATGTCCTCGGAGACGACCGCCGCGCAGGCGGGCGCGGTCGGCAAGCTCCGCTTCGACCCGATGGCGATGCTCCCGTTCTGCGGCTACAACATGGCCGACTACTTCGCCCACTGGCTGCGGATCGGCAGCCGCGAAGACGTCCAGCTGCCGAAGGTCTTCTACGTCAACTGGTTCCGCCGCGACGACGACGGCAAGTTCATGTGGCCCGGGTTCGGCGAAAACTCCCGCGTCCTGGCATGGATCTTCCGCCGCTGCGAGGGGAAGGCCGAAGCCGTCGAGACGGCGATCGGGTTCGTCCCGCCGGTAGGCGAGGGCGGCATCGACACCGACGGTGTAGACCTGTCCGAGGAGACCATGGCCAAGCTGCTCGAGGTCGACCCCGAGTCCTGGCGCGAGCAGCTCCCGCAGATGCACGAGCACTACGGCCGCTTCGGGGATCAGCTGCCGGCGGAGCTGCGGGCGCAGCTCGCCGAGCTCGAGAGGCGCCTGGGGACGTAGCCTCTGGCGGTTGTGCGGGCCGGGGCTATCGACTCTCGGCCCGCGGGCGCTTTCAACCCTCGCAGCTCTTGTGAGCGGTCGGCTCGGTAAACGGCGCTGGGGAAGGGGGGAGGTCCGGGTGCCTTCGGGGCCCGATTTTGGGGCTCCGGATGATGCATAACCCGACAACACCGGCGCTAGATCCGAGCCCTGTCCACTTATGCACACTCCTCATGCACAACTCGACAGGCCTCGCCATCCGGCGCGGGATTGTCGAGCTATGCACCATCGGGCGGCCCGAGCGAGGCGGTGGCGGACGCGATCGCGCCCGATCCCTCCCTCTTCCCCAGCGCCGTTTACCGAGCCGACGCCGGCAAGCGGGACCTAGACGACGCGAGCTCTTCTTAGGAGCCCCTTCAGGGGTCCGCATACTTTCATCGCGGTGGCCCTTCCATTCATCCCCTCAGACGCCGGCCTGCTCGTGCTCCAGGCCGGCTGCGTCGCGGCTCCGAAAGCCGTCCCCCGACTGCCGCTGTTCCAGCGCCTGCGCGGGCGCGGATGGGCCCTCGTGCCGATCGGTTCGATCGTCGTCGTCATCTTCGCGATCCGCTACGTCTCGGATACCGCCACCGGACTGACATACCTGGCGCTGATCGCGGTGCCTGCACTCGCGGCAGGGGCGCTCGGCTGGGCCTCGAGGCGCTCGACGCCGTGGGCGGCGCTGGCGGCGATCCCGTTGTTCGTGATCGCGTGGATCGATCGGACGTCGCTCGCCGGCCAGGCGGCGGCGTCGATCCTCTCCGCGCTCAGCTGCGTGACGCTGGGCGTGCTGCTGGCCGCCGTGACGCCACCCGGATGGCTCAAGGTCGGAATCATCCTGATGGCGGTCGCCGACAGCTGGTTAACGATCTCAGACCTCCTCCAGTCGCCCAACGCGACGCTCGTCGCGGCGCACCCCGCGGCGGGACTGCCGCAGCTCCAGAGCGAGATCTTCGGGAGCGTGACGATGGGCTACGGCGACCTGTTCGTGGCCGCCGTGCTCGGCGCCGTGCTGGCGTCGAACCACCGGCGGCAGCTGCAGGCGACGCTGCTGACGCTGGTGATCGCCTCGCTCTTCGACCTGCTGTTCCTGACCGTGAACGAACTCCCGGCCACGGTGCCCGTGGCGCTCGCGCTGATCGTCCTCGAGCTCGCGCCGAGGATCAGTGCTGTCCGTCGTCGGTCGATGCGGGCGGACGCGATTCCTCGGCGAGCGAGGTAATCGCCAGCGTGCCGCGCGCGGCGTCCTCGAGCACCTCAGTGGCCTCCTCGGCCGACCGGGCGTAGAGCTCGACGAGCAGGTGGACGACGATCCGGTCGTCGTCGTGCTTGTGAAAGCGGACGTGGGTGAAGAACTCGCGCGTCCCGTGGTCGCCGAAGGCGGCGTACGAAAGCGCGTCGCCGGCCTCGGGGCCGGAGCAGGTCTCGACGTCGTCGGCGTCGACCGTGACCGTGCACGACGCGACCCACGGCGTGCCGGCGATCATCCGCTCCCACCGGTCCTCGACCGGCTCCACGCGGCCGTTGTGGAACCCGAGGTGCGGCTGGTCGTGCATGCACTCGAGGCACTGCACCACCGCCTCCTGCATCTCGTCGACGACTTCACCGCGCTCGCCGCTCTCCGGATCGATGCGGTGGATTCCCTCGTAGTGCACCTGCACCTCGAGATTCTGCGACCAGCAGCGGTAGCACCGCAGCCAGCTCCTCACTTCGGTCGAGCCCTCCATGGATTTGATTCTACGATCCTCCCGTGAGCGAGCACGACGACAGCCGATGAGGCGCCGTCCGACGGCACCGATCGGGGTGATCCTGGCCGGGGGCCGCGGGCGGCGGATCGGTGGCGCGAAGGCGGTCGTGGAGCTCGCCGGCCGGCCGCTGATCGCCTATCCGCTGGCGGCGATGGCGGCCGTGCTCAGCGACGTGGCGGTGATCGCGAAGCCGGACACGGAACTGCCGATGCTGCCGGGGATCACGCTGTGGCTCGAGCCGATGGCGCCGCGGCATCCGCTGCTCGGAATCACGGAGGCGCTGCGGCGGGCCGAGGGGCGCCCGGTGCTCGTCTGCGCCGCGGACATGCCGTTCGTCACCCCCGAGCTGATCGAGCAGATCGCCGTCGCCGACACCGCCGGCGCTCCCGCGGCGATTGCGACGCAGGACGACGATATACAGCCCCTGCTTGGCTGCTATCAGCCCGATGCGGGCAGGCTTCTGAGCTCCGAGGGCGCGCTCGACCGCCCGCTGCGTGAGCTCGTCGCCGAGATCCACCCGAGGCTGGTGGAGGTCGGCGACCCAGAGGCCCTGTTCAACGTGAATGCCCCCGAAGACGTCGCGCGCGCGGAGGCGATCCTCGAGCGCCGCGGGGCTACCCGAACGTGAAGTCGTAGGCGCTGACCCCCGGCGGCAGGTCGACGGTCACGATCGCCTGCTCGTCTTCGGGGAACGAGACGAGCGAGTACAGACGCTGGCCCGTCACGGTGAACTTGCCGTTGTGGACGTCCGCTCCGGCCACCTTGTTCGGAATCGGGCGGCCGTCGAGCAGGACCTCTCCGGTCCGCGGTTTGTTGTCCGCGGACGTCATCACCAGGTAGACGTGCGCGGCCTGAACGCCGCCGGTGATCGACGCCCCGTTCGAGACCGGGGTGATCGACTGCGAGGTGGTGTCGAAGGTCCCCTTGAGGGCGAACTCGTTCAGATTGAGATCGGCGAAGCTCACGCCCGGATAGGAGTGCACGCCCTGCTCCGGGGCCTTGTCGAATCCCTGCGCTCGGTCGGGGTTCAGGTAGGTCTCAGGGGTCGCGAGCCGGGTCGAGGGGAGGATCGCGTGCGCGGTCATCGGCGGTGGGAGCTGCCGGGCGCCGGCGTCGTAGAGCAGCTGCCGTATGGCCGCTTCGTCCTCCTTGTAGTTCCCTTCGCCGAACTGCGTGTGGCGCACGTTGCCGCCGGCGTCGATGAGGTACTCGGCGGGCCAGTATTGGTTCTTGTACGCGTTCCAGGTCCCGTACTTGTTGTCCTGGACGACGGGGTATTCGATCCCGTCGGAGTGGATCGCCTGCTCGACGTTGCTCGCCTCCTGCTCGAAGGTGAACTCCGGCGTCTCGACGCCGACCACCTCGAGCCCAAAGCGGTGGTAGGTCGCGTACAGGCCCTTTACGAACGGGAGCGTCCGCAGGCAGTTGATGCACGTGTAGGTCCAGAAATCGACGAGCACGACGTGGCCGCGCAAGCCGGCGAGCGTCAGCGGCTTGCCTCCAGGGGTGTTGAACCAGTCCTGGTTGTTCGTGAACTCCGGCGCCGGCCCGAGGTTCGGAAGCGACGGGGTCTTGACGCCGGGGATCGAGACGCCGATCGTCGTCGGGACGGGCGCCGCGGACGCTTCGCGCTCCCGCGCGGCGAACGGCGACTGCGGCCGCAGCGACGCGAGCCGGTTCTGAACCGAATTCGAGTTCTCGAGGGCCCGCGTCGGATCGGTGAGGAACCCCGGCAGGCTGCGGTCCTTCGCCAGTGCCTCCTCGAAGCGCACGTCGAGGTTCGTCGCCATCAGGATGCCGGTCAACAGCAGCACCGCCCCGAGCGAGCGCTCGACCACGTGGCCGCGGGCATGCCGGCGCACGACATCGATCAGCCTTCGCCCGCCGACCGCGTAGAGCAACAGCACCGCGCTCAGCCCGAGCACGTAAGCGATCGCGACCGCGACGATTCGCGCCGAGGTGTTACCCGAGGCGCTGACCGAGATGACGGCCGCGAGAATCGGACCAGCGCACGGGGCGCAGACGAAGCCGAGCGCGGCGCCGACACCGAGCCCGGACCAGAACCCGCTGCCGCGGGTGCGAGGTCCGAACCGGGCCAGGCGCGACAGCGGCGCCTCGAGCCGCGCCGACAGCTCGGGGATCAGCAACACGATGCCGAATCCGATCAACACGATCACCGCGAGCGTTCGCGTGGCACCGGCGGCGAGGCCGACGCCCTTGGCGATCGAGGCGAGCGCGACGATCGCGATCGTGAACGTAACGGCCAGCCCGAGGACGATTCCGAGCGGCCGGCGCCGGCCGCCGGCGGCGCTCGCCGACAGCAGCGCCGGCAGCACGGGAAGCACGCACGGCGTGATCGCCGTGCCCGCCCCGGCGGTGAACGCAAACAGCAACAGGAGCGCCATTGGCTACCTAGATGATGCAGGCAAAGAATTGCGAAAGCGTTAACCGCCGATGGCGGACATGCTCCGCGCGGGCTGGATGAACCCGGGCTCTCCGATGTGGTGCTTGAGCTCCTTGCGCCACACGGCGTCTCGGATGATCCGCTCGAGCTCGCGATCGTCGGCGCCTTCGCGCATCGGCCCACGAAGATCGGTCTCGCCGAGCGAAAACAGGCACGTCCTGAGCTTGCCTTCGGCGGTCAGCCGGATTCGATTGCAGTCGGCGCAGAACGGCTCCGAGACGGGGTTGATGAAGCCGATACGGCCCCGGCCGTCGGCGAACCGGTAGACGCGGGCGGTCGCGCCCGGCTCGCGCGGCTCGGGCTCGAGCGGATAGACGGCCTCGATCGCCGCGCGGATCTCGTCCCCGGTGAGGACCTGGTCCGAGGTCCAGGCGTGGTCTGCGTCGAGCGGCATGAACTCGATGAAACGGACCTCGTACGGGGTGTGCCGGGCGAGGTCCGCGAACGGCAGCACCTCCTCCTCGGTGAAGTCGCGGATCGCGACGGCGTTGATCTTGATCGGGTGCGCCTCCGGGAAGCTCCCTAGTCGATCCAGGCCACGGAGCACCTGCGCGAGCGCGTCACGGCGCGTCAGCTCGTAGAAGCGATCGCGCTGAAGCGAGTCGAGCGAGACGTTGAAACGGCCGACGCCGGCCCCGACCAGGGCCTCGGCGTCGCGCTCGAGGAGGAAGCCGTTGGTGGTCACGGACAGATCGTGGACCCCCTCGGTCTGCGCGAGCATCGCCACGAGCCTCGGAAAGTCTCGGCGGACGAGCGGTTCACCGCCGGTGAGCCGCAGATCGTGCACCCCCATGGCGGCGAGCAGACCGACGATCCGCACGATCTCCTCGAACGTCAGGATCTCGGCTCGCTCGAGCCACGGCAGCCCCTCCGCCGGCATGCAGTACTGGCAGCGGAAGTTGCAGCGGTCCGTGACCGACACGCGCACGTCCCCGATCTCGCGGCCGTGCCCGTCTCGCAAGCGCTCAAGTTCCATGTCTGCCAAAGGCTACCCTTCTCGCTGATGCGGGTCACAGCGGGCATCATCGTCGTGTCCTGCGCCGGCGTGCTCGCCGGATGCGGGAGCAGCAGCTCCGATCAGGTGAAGGCGAAGGTCAACCAGTTTGTGACCGCCGCCGCGAACAGGCAGTACGCGACGATCTGCACCCAGGTCCTCGCGCCTGCGCTGGTGACGCGGCTGCAGGAGGCGGGCGTGAGCTGCACGCAGGCGATGCAGATCGCGTTCGGCAGCGTCCAGAATCCGACGATCAGCATCGGCCGCGTCACCGTCTCCGGCAATCGGGCGTCGGTGCTGACGCTCAGCTCGGCGAAGGGTCAGAATGCCTCCCTGGATGCGATCGACTTGGTCAAGACCGCGAAAGGTTGGCGGCTCTCGTCGCTGGCATCGCCGCTGACGGCGAGCGGCTCGTCGCACAAGTGATGCCCACGCCGCCGAAGGTCATCCACCTGGACGAGCTCGAGTCCATTCCCGGACCGGGGACTCTGACGTGGCATCCGGTGCGGCTGGAGCTCGGCATCCGCGCCTTCGGCTGCAACGCGTACACCGCGGCGGAGGCAGGCCAGGACGTGGTCGAGCCCCACTCCGAGGATCCGAAGCTCGCTCACCAAGAGCTGTATTTCGTCGCCGCAGGGCGGGCCGCGTTCACGATCGATGGTGAATCCCACGACGCCCGCGCCGGGACGTACGTGTTCGTCCCGGACCCGGCGTCGCAACGCCAAGCGGTCGCCACCGAGCCCAACACCACGGTCCTGAGCTTCGGCGGCCCGCCGACGTTCGAGCCTTCCGCCTGGGAATGGGCGTTCCGGGCGACGCCGCTGATCCGCAGCGATCCCGAGCGTGCGCGTGAGATTCTCGAGGAGGGGCTGCAGGTGCATCCGGAGGCTGGTGCCCTCTACTACAACCTCGCCTGCCTCGAGGCCGTCAACGGCGAGCGCGATGAGGCGCTGTCGGCGCTGCGGGCCGCGATCGAGCGGCGTCCTCCCGCGGCTGAGTGGGCCCGCGACGACGAGGACTTCGAGTCCCTCCGCGAGGACCCTGAGTTCCGTGCGCTAGCCGGACTGTGAGCCGTGATTACCTCGCAGGAGTGCGTAGGCGACCATGTCCTGGCGGCCGTCCCGGCCTCGCATGTACGAGCGCAGCACCGCCTCGCGGGTGAAGCCGGCGCGATCCGCGACCCGCTGGGATGCGGGGTTGGCGGTCGCGGCGAGGAGCTCGATTCGCTCGAGCCCCAGCACCTGGAACCCCCAGGCGCAGATTAGGCGGACGGCGCGGGTCGCGTGTCCGTGGCCGCGACCCTCGAGCGCGAGCCAGTAGCCGACCTCGGCGCGCAGGTTCTTCCACTCGAGCCAGTTGAGCGAGATCGAGCCGACGAGTCGCGCGCCGTCACCGTCGACGATCGCGAACGGCGCGGCGCTCCCGACATGAATCGCGTCGAAGCGCTGGAGCAGGTAGGCCCGGGCATCCGACTCGCCGTAGGGAAACGGCACCGAGGTCCAGCGGGAGATCTCCGGATCCTGGCAGGCGGCGACCAGCGCGGCGATGTCGGTGTCCCGCCACGGGCGCAGGACCGTTCGCTCGGCGACCAGTGGATCGGCCGGTAGGACGATCCGGCTCATGCGCCGCACGTCACGGCCGGCGGAGAATCACGAACACCGTCGCGATCGCGAACGCGATCTGCCCGAACGCCAGCGCCGTCCCCAGGTTGATCGCGCCGAGCAGACCGGCGAGCGCCGTGGCTCCGACAAACGAACCGACCATGATCGCGACGTCGATCAGCACGGCCCCGATTTTGCCTGAGCGCATCAGCCGAGGCGTTGTTCGAGCGCTCGTGTCAAAGCGGGGACATCGAGACCCGGATCCTGGTCGGCAAGCCACCTCGCCACCTCGCGGCGGCCGCCGAGGGCCCTCAGCCCGCGCTCCCCGTGCTCGGCGGCAAAGTCGGCCAGCGCGTGCATCCGGCGGCCCCGCAGGCGGCGGGACGGGAGATCGAGGCCGGCCCGGTGGGCGTCGAGCGCATCGACGAGCTCATCGATCCCCGATGGCGGCGGCACCGAGGAGACGGCCACGACGGCGGTCTCGGGCTCTCCCAGTGATCGCAGCGCCGCATCCAGGTCAACGACGGACCGCGAGGCGATCTGGCCGAGATCGGCCTTGGTGACGACGAGTACGTCCGGGACCTCCATGATCCCGGCCTTCAGGAACTGGAGCACGTCGCCCGAACCCGGCTGGACGACCACCCCGACCGTGTCCGCCACATCCGCGACCTCCGTCTCGGACTGGCCCACGCCCACCGTCTCGATCACGACCACATCGAACGCGGCGGCGAGCGCCGCCGCGGCGGCGCGGGTCGCCGGGGCGAGGCCGCCGAGCCGGTCCCCCGCGGCGGCGGAGCGGATGAATACGCGCCGGTCAGCCGGATCGGCCTCGATCCGCGCGCGATCGCCGAGCAGTGCCCCACCGGAGCGGCGCGACGTGGGGTCGACCGCGAGGACCGCGACGGACCTGTCGCGCTCGCGCCACGACGCCACCAGCCGCGAGACCAGCGACGACTTGCCGACGCCGGGCGGGCCGGTGATGCCGACGATGTGGGCGGGAGCCTCGCCGCCGAGCTCCGCAGGGGAGACCGCGGCCAGCAGCTCCTCGGTCTCTGCGCGCGCCGCCGGTGACCGATTCTCGACGAGGTTGAGGACCGCCGGCGCCGCCGCCAGATCGCGCTCGCGCAGGCGCCGGGCGAGTTCGCTGCCCTCGAGGTCAGTCGCGTTCAAGCCGCGGCGGCGATGCCGTTGCGCTCGGCGACGAGCCCGACGATGTCACGCATCATCCGGTTGAGGTCCCAGTCCTTCGGCGTGTACACGGCGGCCACGCCGGCCTCGCGCAGGTTGACAGCGTCGAGCTCGGGAATGATGCCGCCGACCACGACCGGGATGTCGCCGGCCCCCGCGTCGCGCAGGGCCGCGAGCACGCTCGGGATCAGCTCGCCATGCGAACCGGACAGGATCGAGAGGCCGATCACGTGGACGCCCTCCTGGGCAGCGGAGGTGGCGATCTGGGTGGGGGTCAGGCGAATCCCCTCGTAGACGACGTCCATGCCGGCATCTCGCGCGCGCACGGCGATCTGCTCGGCGCCGTTGGAGTGCCCGTCGAGGCCGGGTTTCCCTACCAGGAACTTGAGTCGCCGGCCGAGGGCGTCGCTGATCCGTTCGACCTCGTCGCGCAACTCCGCGATCTGCTCGCTCGAGACGGCCGCGGCCTCGCCGACCCCGGTCGGCGCCCGATACTCGCCGAACGCGTCTCGCAGCGTCTGCGCCCACTCGCCGGTCGTCGCCCCGGCGCGGGCCGCGGCGATCGTCGCGGGCATGATGTTCTCGGACTCGTCGCGGGCGACGCGCGCGAGCTCTTCGAGGCACCCGTCGACCGCGGCCTGGTCGCGCTCGGCGCGCCACTGCTCGACAGCGGCACGCTGGTCTGATTCGACCTGGGGATCGACCCTGAGGATGCCGCCGTCCTCCGCGGCGGTCAGCGGCGAGTACTCAGTCGAGGTGAAACGGTTCATTCCGACGACGGTCAGCTCGCCGGACTCGATCCGGCGCCAGCGCTGACGGTGGGACTCGACGAGCGAGGCCTTCATGTAGTCCACGGCCTCCACCGCCCCGCCGAGCTCGGCGACACGACCCATCTCCCCGCGTGCGCTCTCGATCAGCTCTGCGATGAGCCCGTCCATCACCTTCGAGCCCTCGAAGATGTCCGGGTACTCG
The DNA here is from genome assembly GCA_963812225.1 of uncultured Solirubrobacterales bacterium. Taxonomy (GTDB): domain Bacteria; phylum Actinomycetota; class Thermoleophilia; order Solirubrobacterales; family Solirubrobacteraceae; genus Palsa-465. Next base: position 56,326 of record CAWEUN010000016.1, on the reverse strand, counting down.
AGAATGTCGGTCTCATAAGCGAGGATCTGTTGCAGTCGCAGTGACCACTGCTGGTCCCACGGCCGCGGCAGCCCGAGCGCCTCGTTCCAGGCGGGAAGCTGGATCGCCCTGGCGCGGGCGCTGCGACCCAGCGTCACCGACAGCGCCTCGAGCGCGATGCGGTAGACGTTGTTCTCGGGCTGGGCCTCGGTCAGGCCCAGCGAGTTGACCTGGACGCCGTAACGGAAGCGGCGGTGCTTGTCGTCCTCGACGGCGTAACGCTCACGGCCGAGGTCGTCCCACAGCTCGGCCATCGCGCGCAGCTTCGCATGCTCCTCGATGAACCGAACGCCCGCGTTGACGAAGAACGAGATGCGCCCGAAGACGTTGCCCATCAGCTCCGGCGGGACGCGGTCGCGGACCGCGTCGAGAACGGCGATTGCGTTGCTCATCGCGTAGGCGATCTCCTGGACCGGCGTCGCGCCCGCCTCCTGCAGGTGATAGGAGCAGATGTTGATCGGGTTCCACTTCGGGACGTGCTCGACCGTGTAGGCGATCGTGTCGGCGATCAGCCGCATGCTCGGCCCGGGCGGGAATGCGTACGTGCCCCGGCTCAGGTACTCCTTGAGGATGTCGTTCTGAGTCGTGCCCTGAAGCTTGTCCTCGGGGACGCCTTGCTCCTCGGCGGCGACGATGTACAGCGCCAGGAGCCAGGCCGCGGTCGCGTTGATCGTCATCGACGTGTTCATCTGATCCAGCGGAATGCCGTCCAGCAGCGTCGCCATGTCGCCCTTGTGGGCGATCGAGACCCCCACTTTGCCCACCTCGCCCCGGGCGAGCTCGTCGTCGGGGTCGTAACCGGTCTGGGTCGGTAGGTCGAACGCGACCGAGAGGCCCGTCTGGCCCTTCTCGAGATTGCGCCGGTATAGCTCGTTGGACCTCCTGGCATCCGAATGGCCCGCGTACGTGCGCATCATCCAGGGGCGATCGCGTTCCGGGAGTCGTGACGAAGGCGTGTCCGACATGGCGCCATTGTATGGAGGGGGGTATGGTCAAGGCCATGCCAGACCAAAGCTCAGCCGCCAACGAGCACGCCATCATGCAAGAGATCACGGGTCCGCTTGCGACGCTGCCCGACAACCCCATGTCACTCGTCGCGGACCCCAATTTCCCCGTCGCGCTGCGGGGCTACGATCGCATGGCCGTCGACGCGTACGTGAAGAAAACCAGTCAGCTGGTCGCGGAGCTACAGGCCACGAGGTCGCCAGATGCGGCGATCCGGCGTGCGCTGGAGCGCGTCGGTGAGGAGGTGTCGGGGATCCTGAAGCGAAGCCACGAGACCGCCGCGCAGCTCACCTCACAGTCGCGCCGGGAGGCGGAGGATCGCCTCCAGGTCGCCCGCGAGGAGGCGGCGCAGATGCTCGCCGACGCCGAGCAGCGACTGAAGGACCTCGACAGCGAGACGGACCGCATCTGGGGCGAGCGACACCGGATCATCGGCGACACGCGGGGGCTCGCCCAGGAGTTGCTCTCGCTCGCGGAATCGGCGGGCCAGCGCTTCCCGGCGGCCGAGGAGGCGACCGCGCCGGAGGCCGAAGCCGCAGCCCAGGACGGGGAGCTGGAAGAACTCGAGGGCAAGGAGCTCCCGGTCGACGAGGAGCCGGCCGGTCCGGCGGCGGAGCGTTCCGAATCCGAGCCGGGGCCACGCGACGACCCCGAGACCGACGTGACCGCGGTGCTGCCGCCTCTGCCTCCAGAGAACGAGCAGAACGATCGCTGACGACGGCGCGTGCGCCTGATCGACGTCAAGCATCTGGGCCACGAGCGCGTGATCGGCTGCTGGCAGGTCGAAGACGTCCTCGTCGACCCCGGGCCGACGTCGTGCCTGCCGACCCTGATCGAGGCGCTCGGCGACTGGCGGCCGCGCGCGCTGCTGCTCACCCACATCCACCTCGACCATGCCGGCGCCAGTGGCTCGCTCGTCGAACGCTGGCCTGACCTCGAGGTCTACGTCCACGAAAGGGGCGCCGGGCACATGACCGATCCGAGCCGGCTGCTGGAGAGCGCGCGGCGCCTGTATGGCTCGGACACGGATCGGCTGTGGGGGGAGATGGTGCCGGTGCCGGACCGCAACCTCCGCGTGCTCACAGGGGGTGAGAGGCTGCTCGGCTCGTTCGACGTCGCGTACACGCCGGGACATGCCTCCCACCACGTCTCCTACCTGTACGACGGCACCGCGTTCGTAGGCGACACCGGAGGCGTGCGAATTACCCCCTCCTCGTTGGTGGTACCCCCGACGCCGCCTCCGGACATCAACGTCGAGGCGTGGCACGAATCGATCGCGCGGATCGCCGCGTGGCACCCACACCGACTGGCGATAACGCACTTCGGGGACAGCGAGGACGTCGACGCGCAGCTGGATGAGCTCGGTCGCCGGCTCGATGCCTGGGGCGAGGTCGCCCGGACCAGCGAGCAGGACGGATTCATCGCCACGATCGAGGAGGAGATCGCGGGCGGTACCGAGCGCGAGTGGGTCCAGGCCTTCAAGCAGGCGGCGCCGCCCGAGCAGCTGTACGCCGGGCTGAGCCGCTACTGGCGCAAACGGGCCGAGGCCCTACCCCCGGCGAGCGGTCCGCCGGTATCCTGAGATCGATGTCGCAGACAATCGAGTTGCCGCGAGTCGGGGGGCCTGGCAGCGGAGTCGGTGGTCTGTGGCGGGTGGTGGTGCTCAACGACGACTTCAATACGTTCGACCACGTCGCGGAGACGCTCGCGAGCGTGATTCCGGGTGTCACCCTGGCCATGGGCTACCGGTTTGCCGACAGGATCCACAACACGGGCTGTGCGATCGTCTGGAGCGGTGCACGCGAAGACGCCGAGGTGTACTGGGAGGGCCTCAAGGCCGCCAACCTGACGATGGCGCCACTCGAATCCGGCTAAGACGCGTCCCGGAACCGTCGGGCAGATCTCGCTCCATCACGAGGTGGGGGCCGATTTCGGGTAGGTCGAACTCCTCGGACGTCACGTGAAATCCGGCGCGCTCGTAGAGCGAGCGCGCCCCGACCCGCACGTTGCACCAGACCCGCTGGGCGCCCTCGGAGGCCGCGTGGTCCAGAAGCGCGCCAAGCACCGCCGTTCCCGCTCCCGCACCCCGCGCGTGGGGAGCCGTGGCCATCCCGCGCACCCGCCACGACCCCGGCTCTCCCTGCGGGCCGATCAGGCCCACGGCGACGAGCTCCTCACCGCTGAACACGCCCGCGGCGAACGCTCCCGGAGGCTCGTGGGAGGCGAGCTCGTCGAGCGACTGGTGGGGCCGCAGGACGGCTTGGCGCAGGGGGCGGGTGGACGCGAGCGGAACCTGGCGGGCGGTCAGAGTCGGCGGCCCTTGCTAAGACGTCGTGGTCCTGGGAACCGGCGGCAATGACTTAGCGCGCTGGCGCTCGGGGCTGACGCGGACCACGTTCCAGACAACTCCGAGCTTCTCGAGCAGCGCGATGATGAGCCCGGTCGGGTCGGCCATCCGCTCCCAGAAACGGAGACCGTGAAACGCCGAGGTCGGGAAGGCGTGGTGGTTGTGGTGCCAGGACTCGCCCATCGACAGCGGTGCCAGCCAGAACACGTTGCGCGACTCGTCCTCGATGTCAAACCGCCTGCGGCCGAAGAAGTGGCACACGGAGTTGATCGACCAGGTCACGTGGTGGAGCAGGAAGACGCGCACGAAGCCGCCCCACAACAGCGCTGTGAGCGCCGTGCCCAGCCCGCCTCCGACGATCCAGCCCAGCGCGAACGGGATCACGAAACCGAGCACGACCCACAGCCAGAACAACTTGTCGACCGCGCGGACGACCCGATCCTTGATCAGGTCGGGGGCGAACCGCTCCCGGTCGGCCGTGCCCACGGTCTCGAACAGCCAGCCGACATGGGCGTGCCACAGGCCCTTGACCCCTCCCCAGAATCCTGGACCGCTCAGGTGGGGCGAGTGCGGATCTCCGTCCTGGTCGGTGTAGGCGTGGTGCTTGCGGTGATCGGCGACCCAGGTGATCACCGACCCCTCCACGGCCATCGATCCGAGCACCGCGATGATCGCCCGGAACGCGCGTGAGGACTGGAACGCCCGATGCGTGAACATCCGGTGGTAGCCGAGCGTCACGCCGAACGCCGTGAAGACGTAGAGGCCGATCAGCAGCCCCAACTGGAGCGGGCCGATCGCCTGATCCCACAGGAGCACGATCGCGGCGAGCAGCCCGACTAGGGGCAGCGGAACGCCGATCAGGTTCACGATCTTGTTGGATCTGGACATCCGAGAGCAAGGATACGTCGGAGACGATCAAGTTTCTCCTCGCCTCAGTACGACGATCTACCCAGAACTTGTAGCTTTCCTACGACGAATGTCCGACCAACCCTGGCACGAGCTCCCTCCTGCGATCGCGGGGGTGCTGCGGCCCGTCCTCAATGAGGTCGCCGAAGAGGTGATCGAGGCGGTCAGGACCGTTCCGGCGTATGCCCGGCCGCTCGAGGGCGCGTTCGGCGAGGGCCTGCGCGGCGGCGTGGAGGAGGGGCTCGGCCATTTCCTGGCCGAGATCGAGGCCGGGGGCCCGGTTCCGCGGACGGACGTCTACGTGGCGCTCGGGCGCGGCGAGATGCGCGCCGGGCGGAGCCTCGACTCGCTGCTCAGCGCCTACCGGGTCGGCGCGCGCGTCGCCTGGCGCCGCTTTGCCCACGCCGGCGTCGAGGCCGGGCTCGAGCCCGACACGCTGTATCTCCTGGCGGAGTCGATCTTCGCCTACATCGACGTGCTCTCGGCGGAATCGGCCGAGGGACACGCGCTCGAGCAGTCCGCGGCCGCGGGTGAAGCGGAGCTGCGCCGCCGCCGGTTGGTCCGGCTGCTGATCCGTGATCCGCCGGTCGACGCCGCGACCGTGGCGACGGCGGCGAGCGACGCCGGCTGGTCGCTCCCGCGGACGGTGGCGGCGGTGGCGATCGCCGGAGAGGGACGCGACGCGGCGGCCTCGAGGCTTCCGCCCGATGCGATCGCCGATTCGATCGGCGAGGTGACGTGCGCGCTGCTGCCCGACCCCGAGGGGCCCGGGCGTCACGCCGAGCTCGAGCGGGCGGTGACCGAGGCAGGCGCGGTGGCCGGGCTCGGCACGACCGTCGAATGGCCTGAGGTGGCGATCAGCTTCGCCCGCGCTCGCGGCGCACTCGAGCTATGCGATGGGCCGCCTTCGCTGGTCGTGGCGCGCCAGCGGGCCGGAGAGCTACTGCTGAACGGCGACAGGCGGCTCACGAGGAGCTCGCCGCGGACCGGCTGGCGCCGCTCGCGGCCCTGCCCGCGGGCTCGAAGGCACGGCTGACCGAGACGCTCCGCGTGTGGCTCGCCGAACAGGGTCGGCTCGGACAGGTCGCCGAGCGGCTCGGCGTACACCCACAGACCGCTCGCTACCGGCTCGCGCGACTGCGCGAGCTGTTCGGCGACGCGCTCGACGATCCCGACGAGCGGTTCTGGCTCGAGCTGTCGCTGCGTGCGGCTGATTAGGCCGCCGCGTGGGGCGTCGGCTCGGGCTCGGGTTCGGGCGTCGCGGTGGGGACCTCCGGGCCGAGCGCTCCGGCCACCAGCTCATCGTGCCAGACGTACACGACCGGCACCTGAAAATGGCCGGCATTACGGCGGCGGAACTCGATCATCTCCGGGCCGTCCCAGTAGCGATACCAGTCGGTCTTGGACTCGAACCACGCCATCTGCGTGATGTTGTAATGGTCGTCCTGGGAGCGGTGGACGGAGTACTGGGTGGCGCCGTAGCGCAAGGCCAGCGGCGCAACCGCCGCTACCTCCGCCGCGAAGGAGTCCTTGCGGAAGAGGGTCGCGTACCAGGGGATCCAGACGACGCCGGCCATGACTACGCTCCGACCTCGGCCCGGATCGCGCCCGGTCCCTCGGCGGTCTTGCCCTGACCCTCCTCGGTCGCGCCGACGAGGATCGCGATCTTGCCGAGGTGCCTGTTGTCGCGGAGCAATTGGTGGGCCTCGGCCACCTTCTCGAAGCCCATCGTCTGCCACAGCACGGGCCGGATCTTGGACTCCTCGATCAGCTCATTCGCCTTGGTCGCCTGCCAGGCGTTGGCGAAGTGCGAGCCGATGATCTCCTTCTGGCGCATCCACAGGTAGCGGACGTCGAAGTCGAGCTGGTAGCCGGATGTAGCGCCGCAAATCACGACCTTGCCGAACGGCTTGACCGCGAGCACCGATGTCGGGAACGTCGCCTTGCCCACGTGCTCGAAGACGATGTCCGGCGGTGCGCCGAGGATCCCCTCGACCGTCTTGCAGAACCGCCGCGACTCCTTGAACCGCGTCTTCTCCTCTTCGACGGTCTCATCGCCGCGCCGCATCATCCCCGCGTACTCGGAGCGATTGACGTAGTCGATGGCGCCGAGCTGCTCGATCAGCTTGCCCTTCTCCTCGCTGGAGACCACGCCGACGGCGTCGGCGCCCGTGAGCGCGCAGAGCTGGGTCGCGAACACGCCGAGCCCGCCGGCCGCACCCCAGATCAGGACGCGGTTGCCCGCCTGGAGCCTGCACCGATCGATCAGCATCCGGTAGGCGGTGAAGTACGTCAGCCCGTACGCGGCCGCCTCCTCCCAGGCGAGGTGCTTGGGCTTGTGGAGCAGCTGCTGCGCCTGCACCTTGCAGAACTGCGCGAACGACCCCCAGCTCGTCTCGTAACCCCAGATCTGCTGGCTGGGAGCCGCGAGGGGATCGAGGCCATGGACCTCGGGGTCCTCGTAGGAGGCCTGGTTGCAGTGGATCACGACCTCGTCGCCGGGCTTCCAGCGCGTCACGCCCTCGCCGACCTTCCACACGATCCCGGAGGCGTCGGAGCCGCCGATGTGGTGGTCCTCGTTGGGGTGGTAGCGGAACACCGACACGGGCTGCCCGAGCGCCGCCCAGACGTTGTTGAAGTTCACGCCGGCGGCCATCACGCGGACAATCACCTCGAACGCGCCGGGCTCCGGTACCTCCATCTCCTCGATCCGGAATGCGTCCGTCGGCTCGCCTTCGCGCTCCTGCCGGATGACCCACGCGGCCATCGTCGGCGGGAGCTCCCCGGGTTCTGTCTCAACATTCGACACCTGGCTCAGATCGACGGCCACTCGTAATACACCTCTTTTCGGGGTCGAAACGGCGGAACGCCTTCGGGATCGTACCCGGCATTGGTTGGGCGAGCCCCGTCGTTGGCGATACACAGCGCAGCCCGCCCCCGCCCGCGAGGCAGAGCCCATTCCGGCGGCGCTACGCCAGAGTCGCCTCGGGCTGCCGATCCTCGCTTTGGAACCCTGCGGCGGGTTCTTGCTGGGTGGCGCGCGTGGCGACGGCGGCCCGTCGGGGTTCGATCAGGATCCAGGCTGCGGCGGCGCCGATGAGCGTGACGATCGCTCCGACCAGGAGACCGGTGCTGAGCGCCGAGACGAACGCCTCGTGGGTCGCGCTGATGATCTGGGGGGTCGCGGTGTGGCCGGTGATCGTCCCGCCGCTGCCCAGCGAGTTGGCGATGGTCGCCTTGGTCGCGGACGGGAGGTGGGGGAGACTCTGGTTGATCTTGTCGCGGCCGATCGTGGCCACGAGCGCGCCCATGATCGCGACGCCGAAGGTGCTGCCGACCATCCGGCTCATCGACAGGACGCCCGATGCCGCGCCCGCCTTGGTGCGATCGACTGCGTTCATCGCCGCCGTGCTCATCGGCGACATCACGAGGCCCATGCCGAGTCCCATCAGGATGAAGCCCGGGAGGAGCAGCCCGTAGCCGCTGTGGACGGTGATCCGCGACTGGATCAGGATCGCGGTGGAGACGATCACCAGGCCGAGCGTCATCAGCGGCCGTGGACCGATGCGGTCGGTCAGGCGGCCGGCGAGCGGGCCCATGACGATGATCACGAGCGTCGAGGGGAGAAAGCGCACGCCGGTCTGAAGCGGCGAGTAGTGCAGGACGTTCTGCATGTAGAGGGTGACGAAGAAGAACTGGGCGAACATCGCGAACGTGACGAGGAAGCCGACGAGGTTCGCTCCGACTGAGGTCCGTGAGCGGAAGAACGCGAAGTCGATCATCGGCGCCTTGACGCGCCGCTCGATCTGGACGAACCCGATCAGCGCCAGCGCGGCGATCGCGAACAGCGAGACCACGCGGACCGATCCCCAATGCCAGCTGTTGCCCTCGACGAGCGCGAGCACGAGCGAAGTCAGGCCGATCGTGAGGGTGGCAATGCCGGCGAAATCGACGGTGCGGCCGACGGTCTCGTCGCGCGACTCGTGGGCGGCGAACAGGGTCACCGCGGTCGCGATGATCGCGATCGGGGGGTTGATGAAGAAGATCGCCCGCCAACTCACCTGCTCGGTGAGGAACCCGCCGATCACCGGGCCGATCGCCAGCGCCAGCGCGCTCACGCCGGCCCACGTGCCGATCGCGGTTCCGCGCTGCTCGGCCGGGAATGCCTGCGTGATGATCGACAGGGTCGCGGGCATCATGAACGCCGCGCCGATTCCCTGAACGGCGCGGAACAGCACGAGCGCGGTATCGCTCGGGGCGAAGCCGATCGCGGCGCTCGAGGCGCCGAACACGACCACGCCGAACAGGAACATCTTGCGACGACCGAAGATGTCGCCGAGTCGCCCGCCGGTCACCATCAGCACGGCGAACGTGAGCGTGTAGGCGTTCACCGTCCACTCGAGCGAGGACAGCGACGCGTCGAGGCTGCGCTGAATCGACGGCAGCGCGACGTTCACGACCGTGTTGTCGAGCATCACCATGAACAGCGCGAAGCACATCGCGCCGAGCGTCCACCAGCGGCTGTTCTCCTCGGTCACGAGGCGGTGGCGGTGGGCGAGGATCCTCTGGGTCAAGACTCGATCCCCTCCGGTCGGCTTGCCGCGACGTCCTCACGCTCGAGCAGCACGGAGAGCGCCTGCGCGAGGGCGCGGCGTTCGGCGTCGGTCAAGCTCTCGGCGAACCGCTCGAGCCCAGTCAGCCGGGCCGCGCCCAGCCGCCGGATCACGGAGCGCCCCGAGTCGGTGAGGCGCACCCGCTTCATCCGCCGATCCTCCGCATCCTCGTTGCGCTCGACGAAGCCGCGGCGGACGAGGTCGTCGACGAGCCGGCTCGCGGCCGGGAGGGACACGTGGACGAGCTCGGCGCCCTCCTTGAGCGTGAGCTCGTGCTCAGCATCCTCGAGGTGGTGGAGCAGCTTGATCTGGGTGAGCGTCAGCTCCAGCGCACCCACTGCCTCGAACAGGTCCGAGTTGCAGTTCTTGTGTAGGTGGACGATGACCGCGTACAGGTCGGCTGCGAGCGTCTTTGTATCGGCGCCGATTCCAGAAGCAGTTGCTTGCACGCATGCAAGTATTGTTTATCGGATGTTATTTGCAAGCGTGGAAGGGTTTGGCACCGGCACTCAGTCTTTGGCGGTGGCGCGTTAAACGGCGCTTGGGAAGGGGGAGGGGTCGGCCGATCGCACGCTGTCCGTGCTGCATAACCCGACAATCTCTCCCGGGATGGCGAGGCCTGTCGACCTATGCATGAAGAGTGTGCTCAACACGACAGGGCTCGACATTCCCGCCCGTGCTGTCGTCTTATGCACCTTCCGACCGCCCAATCGGGAGCCGCAGCAGCCCTCACCCCCTTTAAAGCCAGATCCCGGCCCGAATCGAGATAGGCACCGCTATATGGGCACTATCCGGCCCACCCCCAACCAGGGTTGCCGCGCGGCGACGCGCCTCCGTTAGGGCTGGAGCAGCTGGTTGCTTGAGCTCGGCCGCGGCGCCCCGACCCGCAGCGACGCCGGCGCGATCGACCGCTGAGTCGCCAGGGCCGCGTCGGTCCCGACGCTGCTCGCGGTCGTGACCTTGTACTCGCCGGGCTGGCTGATGTCGACCGCCACCTGACCGGTCGCCTGCGGGTTGATCGGTCCCGTGCTCGCGAGCGACTGCGAGCTGTGGCCCGCGGGGTGGATCGTGAGCGACTCGGCCTTGTCGGCCTGATTGGTGACGATGAACACGACCTCGCCGGCGCCGACGGAGGCGGGCGAGAGGGATACGCGGGCGTTGTTGATGTAGACCGTGAGGTTGACCGGCGCGGCCGGGCGCGGCTCGTTCGCGAAATGGCTGCCGCTGCCGCAACCGGACACGGCGACGAGCGCAACGGCAACCGTTGAGAACGTCGTCTTGCGCATCCGGGCTCCTGGCTCTTCTCTCGGTCCCTGGGCGTCCGTTACCCCAGCATGACCCTCATCAATCTGAACCTTAACTCACGAGTAGCAAGAGCGCGAGTCGGCCGACCGGGCGTGCCGGCCGCGCCCGGCGCGAGGGCGCCCGGGCCGCTGAGCGGTCAGCTCGTCGAGGACTCGTACAGTGAGCGGCGCCGGCGCTCGACGCGGCGCAGATCGCTCTGGAGCTTGGTCCACGATTCGTGCTCGACCTGCTCGTACTCTTCGCCGCTCAGCTCACGCAGGCGCTCGCTGTAAGCGGTCCAGGCACGGCGCGTGTCGTCATCGAGCTTGCGAAGCTTGTCGACATCGGGGGCAATCGCTGTCACGCCGGACTCCTTCCTGGCTCTGTGGCCGCATCGCGATGCTACCCAGACCAACGGTCGCCAAGTCGCAGTCGGTCCGAATCTCGACGCAACAGCGGATTCATGCCGTCCGGTCGCGGGCGTATCACGCCAGTCTTGGAACTGCTCGACTTCCCGATCGCGACTGCGGAGTTCCTTGTGATCGACACCGAGACGAACGGGCTCGGTGGCGACGAGTGCGAGCTGACCGAGGTCGGGGCGGTGCTCGTCGGAGGTGGCGAGCTCCACGATCACTTCTCATCGCTGGTCCGTACGAGCGCGCCGCTGCGACGTGGAATCCAGCGTTTCACCGGGATCACGCAGCAGATGGTCGACGGCGCGCCGTCGCTCGAGGAGGTGATGCCGGAGATCGACCGGCGGCTTCGCGGGCGCGTCATGGTCGCGCACAACGCCCCGTTTGACCGCCGGGTGCTCCGGCAGGCGTTCTCGCGGATCGGTCGTGATTGGCCCGAGCCGCCGGTGATCTGCACGGCGGCGCTGGCGCGGACGATGCTGCCGTTGCAACGCGAACGGCGCCTGCCGGCGCTCGCCGACGCGCTCGGGATCGAGGTGGCGAGCGTCCATCGGGCGCTGCCCGACGCGGAGACGTGCGCGCGAGTGCTGTGCGCGCTGTTCCCACGTCTGTGCGCGAACTCGACCACGATCCGGGAGGCGCTGGCGCTGCTTAAGCCCCGCCGGCCGCGATCCGCCCGCGAGCCGAGATCCCGCCGACCGGTTGCGGGCCTGCCAGCCCACATACCCGCGCTCGACTTCGGCGACCTTCCCCGGGATCCCGGCGTCTACCTGTTCCGCGACGGCGCCGGCAGCACCCTGTACGTCGGCAAGTCGATCTCGATCCGAAGCCGCGCGCGGGCCCATTTCGCGCCGTCCGCCCCGCAGGCGGATTGGACCCGTCACGCGACGATCGTGGACTACCGCGCCACCCACTCGGAGCTCGGCGCGCTCGTGCTCGAGAACCGGCTGATCAAGCAGCTTCATCCCGCCGGGAACGTGCGCCTCGCCCGGGCCGACGACCGGCTCGTATACATCCAGTGCCGGCTTGACATCTCGTTTCCAATTCTCGAGGTCGCGCCGCGCCCAGCCGCCGGTCACGCGGTCACGATCGGGCCCTTACGCGGCCGTCGACTCGCGCTGGAGCTCGTCGAGCAACTCGATTCCGTGTTCGGCCTTCGACACTGCGGGCGGCGGCTCGTGCTTCGCGAGCACCCGTCGGTCTACGGGCAGATGGGCCGCTGCCTGTCTCCGTGCCTCGGCGACCTCGATCCGAACCTGTATCGCCGGCGACTCGACGAGGCGCTCCGTTTGTTCGTCGATGGGGGCGACGGCGGCCAGCGCCTGCTCGCGCACGTCGATGCTCAGATGCGGGAGGCCTCGGCGGCGAGGCGGTATGAGCGCGCGCTCGCCCTGCGCCGGCGGGCGCGGCGCCTCGGGGCGATCCTGGAGCGCCTCGGCGGGGTGCTTGAGGCGACGCACGCGCGTCCCCGGCTGCTGCTCGCGGCTCATCCGGCGCAGCCCGGGAGCTTCGACGCCTTCTGGCTGGTCGGCGGTCGCCTCGTCGACTGGGGGCCGCTACCGGCCGACGCGGGAGGGCTCGGCGAGCGCACTCAGAGTGCGCTGCGGCGCGGGGGCCGGGCCGGGGAGCTCGGCGCTCACGTTCCACCCGATGAGATCGACGAGGTCCGAATCGTCGCCACGTACCTGTCCTCCCACCCGGAAACTGCGCAGCTGACCCTCGAGCCGGAGCCGGACAGCGAGACGCTCGCGGGGTTTGCGCGTGGCGAGATCGCGCTCAACGAGCAAACGGCAACTCGACGACCTCGGCCGGAGCCGACCGCTCTCCGACCGTGACGTTCGAACCCGGGGGCGCCTCGCGGCGCACGAGCGCGAGCCCGAGCGGCCCCAGCTCCGGCGACTGGGCCACGCTGCCGAGGCGGCCTACGGGCCGTCCGTCGAATTCGATCTGGTCGCCGGTCCGCCCCGGCGCCGACAGCCGCAGCCCCCGCAGATGGCGGTTCGGCTTGCCGCGGTAGTACAGGCGGGCGACCGTCTCCTGGCCGACGTAGCAGCCTTTCGTGAACGAAACGGCGCGGGCGTTGAGCCCGGCCTCCTGCGGGATCACGCTGTCATCGAGGTCGACGCCATAGCGGGGACGGCCGCGCTCGACGCGGACGCATTCGGCGGCGCTCTCTGAGACCGAGACGGCGCCATCGGCCCCGAGCGCCGCGATCAGATCCGACGTCGTGGCGGCATCGCACAGGAGGTCGATGCCCACGTCCGTGCGGATCGCGCGGGCCGCGACGGGGCCGAACTGAACGAGGACGTGGGCGTGTTCGGTCGCGGGCAGGTCGGGCATCCCGGCGACGGCGTCCGCCTCGGGACCGATCAGCGAGACGAGACCTCGCTCGAGCGTCCGCTTGTCCAACTGCACGTCGTAGCCGATGCTGAAACGACGGATCATGTTGAACAGCTCCTGGAGCGCGATCCGCTCGGTGTCGAGCAGCAGCTCGTCGCCCGCGTCGAGGATTCGCAGGTCGCCGAGCATCTTGCCCTTGGGGGTGAGGAACGCCGCGTAGCACCCCTCGCCTGGGGAAAGCGACTCGACGTCGTTCGTCACCTGGCCCTGGAGAAACGACTTCGCGTTCGCGCCGGCGAGCGCCAGCTTGCCCCGCTCGGAGCGATCGAGGACGCCGCAGCCCGCGGTCACCGCGCGGTACTCGGAACTCAGGGCGTCGGTCGAGGTCATGACTCCAAATATAAGAACGCGGCGAAGGGTGCTGGGATATGAGTTGAAGAAATTCAGATTTAGGCGTACCATAACTTTAGGAATGGGCAGCCTGGAATCGACGACTGTCTCCTCGGCAATCGAGGACTACGCGAAAGCCATCTACGCGCTCGAGCAGCGCGCGGCCGAGCCCGTCAGCACGACGGCGCTCGCTGAGCGGCTGGGCGTGACCCCGGCCTCCGCCTCGGGAATGGTCAAGCGGCTGGGTGAGCTTGGCCTGGTGGAGCACGAGCCCTATCACGGTGTCGCGCTCACGGAGAGCGGTCGCCGGGTCGCGCTCGAGGTCATCCGCCATCACCGCCTGCTCGAGCTGTACCTGGTCGAGAGCCTCGGAGTGCCGTGGGATCGCGTCCACGAGGAGGCGGAGGTGCTCGAGCACGTCCTGTCCGAGGAGCTCGAGGCGCTGATCGCCGCGAAGCTGGGCAATCCGACGCACGACCCGCACGGCGATCCTATCCCGACCCCCGAGCTGACGATCGAGGAGGGCTCCACCGAAAGCCTGCAGACGCTCGGCGCCGGGGCGCGCGGGACCTTCGCTCGAGTATCCGACTCGGATCCCGACATGCTCCGGTTCCTCGCGGAACGCGGCATCGCGCCCGGCGACGAGTTCGAGGTGATCGACAAGCAGCCGTTCAATGGGCCGCTGTTCGTGCGCTTCGGCGATCACGTCCACGTCCTCGGGGGCGAGCTGGCGCGTGCGATGCGCGTGGAGATCGTGCGGTGACGCCACCGCCCAGCGCGATCGGCGCTCCGGTGCTCGAGGGGGCCACCGCCGAGGGCCAGGCGGCCCTGACGGACGTCGCCGTCCTGACGCCGCTCGAGCGACTGCTGGAGCGGGGGCGGCTCAGGGCCACGCTGGCGATGCTGGGGCCGGCGTTCGTTGCCGCGGTCGCGTACGTCGACCCCGGAAATTTCGCGACGAACATCCAGGGCGGCGCCAAATTCGGCTACGCCCTGCTGTGGGTCGTGCTGCTCGCAAACCTGATGGCGATGCTGATCCAGTACCTCTCGGCGAAGCTGGGGGTCGTCGCCGGGCGAAGCCTTCCTGAAGTCTGCCGGGACACGCTGCCGCGATGGATGAGCAGGGGCCTCTGGGTCCAGGCCGAGGTGATGGCCATGGCGACCGACGTCGCCGAGTTCCTCGGCGCCGCGCTGGGACTGAACCTGCTGTTCGGCGTCCCTCTGCTGACCGCGGGGCTGATCACCGGCGTGATCGCGTTCGCGATCCTCGAGCTCCAGCGTCACGGCGTCCGCCGGTTCGAACTGGCCATCGCAGCGCTGCTCGGGCTCGTCTTTGCCGGCTTTCTCTACGAGACGTTGAAGATCGGCCCATCGGCGCACGAGGCCCTTGGAGGGTTCGTCCCCAACCTCAGTAGCGACAGCTACCTGTACCTCGCCGTCGGGATCATCGGGGCCACCGTTATGCCTCACGCCATCTATCTCCACTCGGCGCTCACGAACGGGCGGATGCCGCTGCACAGCGACCGCGAGCGCTCGCGCGTGCTGCGGTTTGAGCGGCTCGACGTGTTGATCGCGCTCGGCCTGGCGGGCGTGATCAACCTCGCGATGCTGGCCGTAGCGGCGAAGCTGCTGCACACCCCGGCGCTGTCCGGCGTGAACACGATCCAGGGCGCCCACCACGAGCTCGGCCGGCTCGTCGGCGGCGGCGCGGCGCTGGCCTTCGCGGTCGCGCTGCTGTCGTCCGGACTCTCTTCGTCGAGCGTCGGTACGTACGCGGGGCAGGTCGTGATGGCCGGCTTCATCAACGTCCGCGTGCCACTCGTGTTCCGGCGGCTGTTGACGATGGTGCCAGCGCTCGTCGTGCTCGCTCTCGGCACGAGCCCGACCAGCGCGCTCGTGCTCAGCCAGGTCGTGCTGTCGTTCGGGATACCCTTCGCCCTCGTGCCCCTCGTCGTCCTGACAGCGCGCCGCGATGTGATGGGCGTTCACGTGAACCGTCGCCTGACGACGGTCCTCGCGGGTTCCGTTGCGGCTCTGATCTCCGTGCTGAACGTAATCCTGATCGCGCAGCAGGTGCTGTAGTGCCGCTGGCGGACACGTTTAACGAGATCGTCGATTCGCTCCCGGACGACTGGACGGACCTCGAGCTCGACCTGCGGATCTTCGATGAGCGCCGGTACGTGGATGCGGCCGTGCTGCTCGTCGTCTGCAACGCCCAGCCGTACTCGAAGAACGACTGGCACTGGCGGCTCCTGGTGGCGCACCGGTTCGGCCACGCCGCCGCGGCACCCGTCGTGCATGGCGCGCTGAAGCTGCTAGACGACGCGGGAATCGAGGGGGAGATGGCCGTGCGCGAGGTCCGTACCGGACGGTACGAGGTCGAGCCCTGGTGGGGCCGGACCGAGTCCGTCCGCCAGGAGTTCAAGCGGATTCGGGCCCAGTAGCGCGTTGGCGCTTGTAGTCGCGTTCATCCCCGACCTGCTGTTCGGCTCCAATGTCGTCGGCGCGCTCAGCGCCGCCGGCCACGACGTCGAGCTCGTGTCGGACCCGGATGGGGCGGCTCCGGGCGATCTGCTGGTCGTCGACCTGACCGCGGACGTCGAGGAACGGCTCGCGTCAGTCGGGCCCCTTCTGGGCTCGGTTCCCTCGCTCGCGTTCTACTCCCACGTGGAGGCCGAAGTCCGCGATCGCGCGCAGGCGGCGGGAGTCGACGTCGTGGTCCCACGCTCGCGGATGGCGCGCGAGGGACCGGCGCTCGTCGAGCGCCTGTTAGCCGCCGGCCGGTGACCCGGCACCGTCGACGAACTGCGGGTCGAACGCCCGCTGGACGTCGGGCATGCGACTGACGATCCCGAAGCGGACCTCCCAGCGCGCCCACGCCCGCAACGTGGCCGGGCCGAGCACGCCGAAGCGCTTGGCGCGGGTCTCGAACGAAGGCTCGACCGCTTTCAGCTCGGCGCTCACGAGCTTTGCATCGAGACCCGTGACGCGCGCCTCGAGGTTTGCCGCGCTGGCCGCGGGGTCGGCGAGCGTCACGCCGTAGCCCCGGACCAACGCGCGAACCACGCCCCGCGCCAGGCTCGGATCTCGGCGCAGCGTCGCTCGGGTGGCGCACAGCACGAGCTCGGGGTAGGAGGGGGCACCGTAGTCGTCGACGCGGAAGATGTGGTACCCGGGCCGCTGCCGCTGGATCGTCACGCCCTCGTCGTTCCAGAACGCGGTGGCGGCAGCGACGCGGCCGGACAGGAGCGCGGCTACCGCGTTGAAGCCGATCGTGATCGTCCTCAGCTTCTTGGGGTCGCCGCCCGCGCCGGCGACGATCGAGTCGAGCACGGCCGTGTCGCTCGGGTCGCCGGTGATGCCCACGGTCTTGCCCACGAGCTGACGGGGGTCCTGGATCTGCGGCGCGGCGATGACCGCCGCCAGAGGCCGCTCGACGATCGCCATGATCCCGACGATGTCCTCGCCGCGTTCGCGGGCGATCGCCAGGTCGTGAATGTCGAGGATCGCGAAGTTGACGCGACCGGTCTCCAGCAGCTTGATCGAATCCGTGGATGCCGACGGCGCGATCACGTGCAGACGAACGCCTTCGGCGACGTCGTAGCCGTGCGCGATCGCCGAGTAGATGCCGGCATGGATGGCGTTGGGGGTGAAGTCGAGGACCAGCGAGGCGTTCTGGGTTCGCGAGGCGCTGGAGCTCGAGCCGGAGCTCGAGCTCGAGCTCGAGCCGCACGCTCCCAGCATCGCGACGGCCACCGCGGCCGTGATGATCGTGGTCAACCGGCGCATCCGGCGGGGCAGGATAGGCGTCGCGCCCGCGACCGGCATCCCCGGTTCGTAGAATCCGCCGGGCGCATGCGCCGCCGGGTCACGTTTAGCCGCAACCTCACGCTGTCGCTCTCACGGACGTGTCGCTGCTATTGCAAGTACTGCGCGTTCGCGACCCACAAGGCTCACCTGTACGCGCCGTCCGAGGTGGAGCGGATCCTCGACGAGGCGGTATCGCGCCACCGTGTCAAGGAGCTGTTGGTGCTGACCGGCGAGCGCCCGGAGATCAACGCCGACGTTGCTGCGCGGCTGCGCGAGTACGGGTTCGAGGACTTCACCGGTTACGTGGTGTGGGCGTGCGAGCGCGCGCTCGAGCGAGGGCTCTTGCCGCATACGAACCTTGGGGTGCTCGATCGCACTGACCTGGCCAGGCTGCGCGAGGTCACGGCCTCGCAGGGCCTGATGCTCGAGTCGATCTCGGAACGTCTGATGGAGACCGTTCACGCCGGATCGCCGACCAAGCATCCAGCCCGTCGGATCGAGACGATCGCCACTGCGGGCGAGCTGAAGATCCCGTTCACGAGCGGCGTGCTCGTGGGGATCGGCGAGACCGAGGATGAGCGCGTCGCGTCGCTGGAGAAGCTCGCGGACCTCCACGACCGCCACGGCCACATCCAGGAGGTGATCCTCCAGAACTTTGTGCCCCACCAGAGCTACTACGGGAGAGAGCCGGCGCAGATCGCCGACGACGCCGCCTCGCGGTATTGGCGAACGGGCGTCGCGGACGGCCCTCACATCGACCCGCCCGCGTGGGCGTGCGAGGTGACGATCGAGGACATGAAGCGGCTGGTCGCCGAGGCGCGGCGGCTGATGCCGGACGTCGGCATTCAGGTGCCGCCGAACCTGTCTGACTGGTGGGTCGAGCTCGTCCGCGCGGGGGCGACCGACCTCGGCGGCCTGAGCGCCAACGGTGATCACATCTCGCCGGAGCATCCGTTCCCGTCGCCGAGCCAGGTTCGCAAGGGGTTGCGTGCCCAGGGCCTCGCGTTGAGCGAGCGGCTGTGCGTGTATCCGGAGTACATCGATCCGGAATGGATCTCACCGCCGGTGCTCGACGTGATTAAGCGGTGCTACTGGTCATTCATTCCGCGGCGGGGGTCGGGCCGCCGGGCCGAGGTCGCCGTGCTCGATGATGCGGCGCCACGCGCGGTGAGACGGGCGGCCGACGGGCTGCCCCTGACTCCGGAAGAGCTCACGGCTCTGTTCGCCGAGACGCGACCAGCGGTCGTCGAGGAGATGCGCTGCGCCGCCGACGAGCTCCGTTCCGGCCTCGCCGGGGAGACGGTCACGTTCGTCGTAAATCGCAACGTCAACGTGTCGAACATCTGCGTCGTCGGCTGCGCGTTCTGCGGGTTCGGCCAGGCCCGCCGGTCGCCAGACGCCTACGAGCATTCCGAGGAGGAGTTCGCTCGGCGCGTCGCGGAGGCCGTCGAGTTCGGGGCGACCGAGATCTGTATCCAGTCGGGCATCCATCCCGACTGGCACCTCGAGGACTACGAGAAGTGGCTGCGCCTCTCCAAGGAGGTGGCGCCGGAGCTGCACCTGCACGCGTACTCGCCGATGGAGGTCGCGCACATGTGCGACGTCAGCGGCCTCTCGCCGCGGGCGGTGTTCGAGCGCCTGCGCGAGGCCGGGCTCGACTCCACGCCGGGAACGGCGGCCGAGGTGCTCCACGATGGCGTGCGGGAGCGGATCTCGCCCAACAAGCTCCCGGTCGCGCGCTGGATCGAGATCATCGAGGCCTCACACGCCAGTGGGCTGCGCTCGACCGTGACCGTGATGTTCGGCCACATCGAGGAGCCCTGGGAGCTCGCCGAGCACATGCGGGTCGTGCGCGAGCTCCAGGAACGTACGGGCGGCTTCACCGAGTTCGTGCCGCTCTCGTTCATCCCGTTCCACACGCTGCTGGGCCGCACTCATGGCGTCGAGGAGATCTCCCGGGACGAAAACCTCAAGCACACCGCGGCGTTCCGGCTGGCACTCGGCAAGACCGTGCGCAACCTGCAAGCGAGCTGGGTCAAGATGGGCCTCGACGCGGCGACCGAATCCCTGCGATGGGGCGTCAACGACTTGGGCGGCACCCTGATGGAGGAGTCGATCTCACGGATGGCCGGCAGCTATCACGGCGTGATGCTGACCCCGGACGACCTCGTCGCGGCGGCCCATCGCGCGGGCCGGCCGGCCGCCGAGCGAACCACGCTGTACGACATCCGGCGCCGGTACGAGCTGCCGGCGGCAGCCGCGTGAACGTCGAGGAGGCACCGTCGCCGGCCCCGCGCCACGGTGACGCCGTCGCCGAGCACCCGCGGTCTCTGTTTGCGGGGGTAGAACCGCTCGAGGTTTTCGTCGAGCTGCTCTCGAAGATCGAGACGGACACGTCCTCGACGGAGTTCTACGACCGCATCTGCGAGGCGATCTGCCGCCTGACGACAATGCGCCGAGCGGCGATCTTCCTCGCCGATCCCGGCCGTCGGCGCGTCCGCGTAGTGGGCTCGTACGGGACGTCGCTCTCGCAACTGGCGAAGCTGCGGCCGACGCTCGTCACGACGCCGATCGCCCAGCAGGCGCTGCTCGAGGATCAGGTCGTCGTCGTCTCGGACGGAATCGAAGAGGCCGTGCCGGCCGAGTACGCGCGGATCCTCGGGATCACGACGATGGTCTGCACGCCGCTGAGCGCTGCTGGGCATGCCTATGGAGTGATCTGCGCCGACCGCGGCGGCGGCCGCTTCGAGCTCTCGGACGGCGAGCGCCACCTGCTGTGGACGCTCGGGAAGACGGCGGCGCTGGTGGCCACCGCGCGCAACGCGACTCGTCAGCAGGAGCGCACGCGGCGTCTGGGCGAACGGCTCGACCTCGCGCGCGAGATCCACGAGCGCGTCATGCAGCGCCTGTTCGGCGTCTCGCTCGCGCTCAGCGCCGAAGCGCCGCTCGATCATGCCGAGCGCGAGCGCTGCCGGGTCGAGATGCAGCAGGCGCTCCGCGACCTGCGCAAGGCGCTCGAGCGGCCGCTGGCGCCCCTGCCGCCGGAGACCGGGACGACGCTCTCGGCCGAGCTCGAGCGCCTGCGAAGCGCGCCGGGACCGCCCGTCTCGGTGCGATGGCAGCAGGAGGTCGTGGTGCCCGCGGATCTCGAGCCTCTGGCGCAGTCCGTGCTCGCTGAGGCCCTGCGCAACATCGGTAAGCACGCCGATCCGACCCAGGTCGAGGTCGCCGTCTCGCGCAACGCCGACACATTCGAACTCGAGGTGCGCAACGACGGCGTGCGGCCCGGCGAGTCGGAGGCCGGCATGGGCCTGCGCCTGGCCGGGTTTGAGGCCCTGCAACACGGCGGCGTCGTCGAGTTCGGCGCGGCCGGGACGGATGGCTGGCGGGTCCGGCTCGTCGTGCCGCTGACGAGGGAGGTGACCGTGTGAGCGGACCCAGCCTCGCAACCCGCCGGCTCCCTGATCGCAAGCTCCGAGTGCTCGTCGTCGACGACCACGATGTCGTCCACTGGGGTTTCCGCGTGCTGCTCGTCGAACAACCGTGGGTCGAGCGGTGCCTCGCCGCGCGGACGGGCGCCGAGGCGCTCGAGCTCGTGCGGGCCTTCGAGCCCGACGTGGCGCTGGTCGATCTCTTCCTCGCCGGCGAGTCCGGGGCCGAGCTCTGTGACTCGATTCGCAAGGCCTCCCCGTCGACCCGCGTGCTGCTGATCTCAGGGGCCGGCCGGATGTCGGCGGCGGCGGCCCGCGCGGCCGGCGCTTCCGGCTTCGTCTCCAAGGACCTCGAGGCCGGCGAGATCGCCGCCGCCGTGAGGATGGTCGGGCTCGGGATGACCATGTTCTCCCCCAAGGCCGATCAGCCGGCTCCGTTGCTGAGCGAGCGCGAACGCGAGGTGCTCGACCTGATCGCCGCCGGATCGACCAACCGCGAGATCGCCGAGCGGCTCTACCTCTCGCCCCACACCGTCAAGGAACACACCAGCTCCCTCTACCGCAAGCTCCGCGCGCGCAACCGCGCGGAGGCCGTACAGCGGGCCCAGCGGATCGGGTTGCTCGGCTGATTTATGGGGCGCGCCCTTTGGGGCGCGCCCTTTGGGTGTGGCCTGGGTGAGCCGGCGTGTTATCGCGTGGCGCTCGGCTCGGTGAACGGCGGCAGGGAGCGAGGGGGACGGGTTGCTGTGGCGGTCCGATTGGGCGTACAGGCCGCCGATTCAGCCCGATTCTCGTCTCCTGGATGGTGCATAAGGCGCCAACACCGCCCAGATGTCCGAGGCCTGTCGACCTATGCATGAGGAGTGTGCTCAATACGACAGGGCTCGCCAGAAACGTCGGTCGTGACGTGTTATGCACCATGAAATCGCCCGGATCGCCCCCAAAGTCGGCATACCCTCGATCCGGTCCGAAACCCGCCACCGGCACTCGCGACTAACCGCACCCACCCCCTTTCCCTGCCGCCGTTCCGCCGACCATGGCGTACGAAGCGCCCGAACCGCGCCGTTAATGGGGTGAAGGGGAATACCGACACCTGACTGAAATAACCTGTTAACCGAAGGCGGAGCCGCAACAAGCAGGCTCGTCGAAAGGAGAACAGCCGCTGTGAGCTTTCTGGACGTCGCGCGTCAGGCGAGTGCGCAGCTGATGCTCGTCTCCCCGCCCAGGCGGAGGATCGCCGGCGCCGAGGACTTCTACGTTCCGCCGGATCCGCTGCCCGATTGCGAGCCCGGAAACGTGATTCGCGCGGAGGAGATCGATGCCTATCTCGTCCCCGGCGTGCGGATGAGGTGCCGGGTGTGGCGGATCCTCTACCGCTCGACCGGCGCCACCGGCGGACCGACGGCCGTCTCGGGCACCGTTCTGATCCCACGGTCGCGGGCTCGCGGGCCCCGGCCGCTCATCGGCTTCGCGATCGGCACCCACGGGATCGGCGATATGGCCGCGCCGTCGCGTCTGCTCGCGCGCGGCCGCGAGTGGGAGGCCGGGCTGATCGCGATGGTGCTGGCGCGCGGCTGGGCCGTGGCGCTCACCGACTACGAGGGCCTCGGCACCCCCGGCGACCACACGTACATGGTCGGGCGCGCGTTGGGCCCGAACGTGCTCGACGCGATGCGAGCCGCCCGGTCGCTCGACCCCGAGGAGCTTCCGGTGGGGGGACCGGCGGCGATCATCGGCTACTCCGAGGGCGGCGCGGCCGCGGCCTGGGCGGCACAGCTGCAGCCGAGCTACGCGCCCGACGTGCCGCTGCTGGCGGTCGCGGCGGGCGCGGCTGCCGCCGACGTCCAGACCGCGGGCCCGAGTCTCGACGGGACGTTCTTCTCGTTCTTCATCGCCTACGGCGGGATCGGTTATGCGGCGGCCTATCCGGAGCTCGACCTCGACAGCTACCTCACGCCGATGGCCCGCAAAGGCATCGGAGCGCTGCGCGAGTCGACGATCTTCCAGGCGATGCTGTTCGGTCCCCGGTGGGTGCACTCCTCCGAGCTGACCGATCCGGACGTGCTCGAGCTGCCGGAGTGGCGGGCTCGACTGCGGGAGAACCGGCTCGGAGAGATCGCGCCGGCGGCGCCGATCCTCCTGCACCATGCTCGCCGCGACCAGATCGTCTCGTTCGCTCAGAGCTCGCAGCTCCGCGCCGACTGGCAGCGGCTCGGCGCGGACGTCCGCCTGTACGTCACGCGCGGCGGCGTCGATCACATCAGCGGCGCCATCGCGGGCACTCCCGTCGCGCTCGACTGGATCGGACGGCGGCTCGCGCGCAAGGTGAAGATGCCTGAACCGGCTTCGATCGTCGACGAGGCCGAGCGCCGAGCCGCGTAGCGTCCAGGCCGTATTGCATCGGGCGCCGGGGCGGCAGTATCGTCGTGACCATGGACACCGCAGGGTCGCTCGCCGGACGGCGCGTGCTCGTCACGGGGGCCGCGCGCGGAATCGGCGCGGCGCTCGCGGAGAGGCTCGCCGGACGCGGCGCCAGGCTCGCGCTCGTCGGGCTCGAGCCTGAGGCCCTGGCGGCGGTCGCGGAGCGCTGCGGCCCGGGCACGTTCGTGGGCGAGTGCGACGTGTCCCGCAACGGGGAGATCAGCCAGGCGATCGACGCGGCGGCCGACGCGCTCGGCGGCCTGGATGTCGTCGTCGCCAACGCCGGAATCGCCACGGGCGGCCCGCTCCGCTCCCAGGACATGCGGTCCTGGGAGCGGGTGATCGAGATCAACCTGCTCGGCGTGATGTACACCGATCGCGCTGCCCTCCCGCACCTGGAGCGCAGCCGCGGCTACCTGCTCAACATCGCCTCGAGCGCCGCGGTTATCCGCGCTCCGGCGATGAGCGCCTACTGCGCGGCAAAGGCGGGCGTCGAGGCGCTGAGCGACTGCCTGCGGATGGAGATGGGCCCGCTGGGCGTCCAGGTCGGCGTCGCGTATTTCCTCTTTCTCGACACCGACATGGTCAGGGACGCGGAGCGCGAGATGCCGATCATGGAACGCATCAAAGGCGAGATGCCGGCGGTGTTCGCGCGCACCTATCCGCTCGGCCCGGCGATCGACGAGCTCGTGGCGGCGATCGAGGAGCGCCGGCGGCGGGTCGCCTACCCGAAGTGGTTCCTGAAGGCCCTCGCTTTCCGGCAACTGTTCGCATCGGCAGCGGCGGAGCGCGCCGGACGCAGCCGCGCCGCCGAGGGAGTGGCCGAATGGGAGCGCGTCGTGGCCGAACGTGGCGCGAGCGCCGCGTCAGCGCCGGAGCGGACGCGGGAGCTCGCCGACCTCTAGCGCGCGTTCTAGCGCCGCATCATCCATTCGATCGCCGGCAGCTTCACGGCGTGGGGCACGTAACGGACGGCCTCCATCGCGGCCCGCATCCGCAGACCCGGAACGATCACGCGGTGGCCCGCCTCCAGGCCCTGAACCCCCGCCCGGGCGGCCTGCTCGGCTGAAATCCACGCCGGCCGCGGCACCGCGCTCTCGAACGAGCGCCCGCCGGTGACCTCCCAACCTGAGATCTCCCAGAAATCGGTGTAGACCGGTCCCGGGCACAGCGCGCTGACGATCACGCCGTGGCCGCGGAGCTCCTGGTGCAGCGCTTCGGAGAACGTGAGCATGTAGGCCTTCGCGGCCGAGTAGCCCGCCGAGTACGGCAGGGGCTGCATCGCGGCGGTGGAGCAGACGTTGAGAATCGCACCGCGCCCGCGTTCGACCATCTCTGGCAAAAACGCGGACGTGAGCGCGACCCCAGCCTCGACGAGCACGCGGATCTGCTCGAGCTCGCGCTCCGGGTCGGACTCGTAGAACGGCCCGTTGGTGGCGAATCCGGCGTTGTTGACCAGGACCTCGACGTCGAGACCGAGGTCGGTGATGCGGCCGCGCAGCCGTGAACGCGACGCCGCCTTGGCGAGGTCGCACGCGATCGTCTCGGCGCGGATCCCATGCTCGTCACGCAGCTCATCGGCAACCTCGACGAGCCTGTCCTTGCGGCGCGCGACCAGGATCAGGCCATGTCCGCGCGCGGCCAGCTCCGCCGCAATTGCGTGACCGATACCCGACGACGCACCGGTAACCAGCGCGGTCGAGGAGGCGTTCGGTTCGGGCAGCGTGAGGCGGGTCATGGCCTGCGTCCCCCCGTTCGGGGGGAACTCCGGAGGACGACTGTATCCGGGCACGAAGCTCTGCGTAGGGTGACATGTATGGCTCCCACCGCAATTCTGTTCCCCGGTCAGGGAAGTCACACGCCTGAAATGCGTGACTCCGTCGCCGCCGTCCGCCCGGATCTGCTCGCCTTGGCGGAAGCGGTCGTCGGCACCGACCCGTTTCCGCGGGCCGAGGAAGGGACGATGTATGCGCAGCCTGCGATCTTCTGCGCCAGCCTCGCCGGCTGGACGGCGCTGGGCTCACCCGACGGTGACTTCATGGCCGGCCACTCGCTCGGCGAACTCGGGGCGCTTGTCGCGGCCGGCTGCCTCGGCGAGCGGGACGGGCTCGAGCTTGTCGCGCTCCGCGGCCGACTGATGCAGGAGGCTGGCGAGCGCGCCGGCGACGGAGGCATGCTCGCGCTGCTCGGCGCCGGTGCCGCCGAGCACGCCGACGGCCTGGCCGAGGCTCACGGCCTCGCGGTCGCGAACGACAACTCTCCACAGCAGGTCGTCCTCTCCGGGGCGCGCGCGGCGCTACCCGCGGCCGCGGCCGCTGCCCGCGAGCTCGGGCTGCGCGCGATCGACCTCCCGGTCACGGGTGCTTTCCACTCCCCGATGATGGCCGCCGCCGTCCCCGAGTTCAGCGCCGCCCTCGACCGAGTGCAGATCGAGTCGCCGCGGGTCACGGTGCTGTCCGCGGTCACCGCCGAGAGGTTCGACGACGTTCGCCGGCGGCTCGCTGACGCGCTGACGATGCCGGTCCGCTGGCGCGAGACGATGCTGGCGCTGCACGCGCGCGGGGCCGAACGGTTCATCGAGGTCGGGCCCGGGAAGGTCCTGACCGGGTTGGCGAAGCGAACGCTTCGGGACGTGGAGCTCGTCAATGCCTGAGCGCCAGGGATGTGCACTCGTGACCGGCGCCTCGCGCGGAATCGGTGCCGCGATCGCACGTGCGCTGGCGGCTGACGGATGGCCGGTCGGCGTCAACTACCGCGTCGATCGCGACCGAGCCGAGGCGGTGGTCGAGGAGATCCAGCGCGCGGGCGGCCGCGCGGTCGCCATCGCCGGCGATGTCTCGGACCCGGGTGCCCCGGATGAGCTCTTCGGCGCGCTCGAGGCGGAGTTCGGAGCGCCGGTGCTCGTGCTCATCAACAACGCCGGGATAACGCGCGACGACCTGACCCCGTCGCTGGGGGACGACGAGTGGGCCGCCGTGCTGGACACGAATCTGACCGCCGCGTTCCGCCTGACGCGGCGAGCGCTGAAGCCGATGCTGCGGGCTCGCTCGGGTCGCATCGTGAACATCTCATCGGTCGTCGGGCTGCGCGCGAACCCGGGACAGGCCAACTACGCGGCCGCCAAGGCGGGGCTCATCGCGCTGACGAAGACCGCCGCCGTCGAGGTGGCGCGGCGCGGGATCACCGTCAATGCCGTGGCCCCCGGATGGATCGACACCGAGATGATGACCGACGTCTCGACCGACCTCCTCGACGCTGTCCCCGCCAAGCGCGCCGGGACTCCGGCAGAGGTGGCCGCCTGCGTACGCTTCCTCGCTTCCGACGAGGCGAGCTACGTCACCGGCGCGGTCCTGTCCGTCGACGGAGGACTTGCAGCGTGAAACCAACAACAGATAGGAGCAGTTCCAGATGTCAACCGTGACCAACCAGCAGGTCGAGGCCCGCGTGGTCGAGACGCTCGCGAGCTTCGGCCCCGACGCGTCCCAGATCACACGTGACGCCACGTTCGAGGAGCTCGACATCGACTCGCTCGACCTCGTCGAGCTTGCTCAGGTCGTCGAGGATGAGTACGGCGTCGTCCTCAAGGGCGAGGACATGAAGGAGCTCAAGACGGTCGGCGATGCCATCGACCTGATCGCGGAACGAGCTGCCTGAGTGAAACGCCGGGTAGTGATAACGGGCCTCGGGGCAGTCACCCCTCTGGGGCTAGGAGCCGCGTCCCTGCACGAGCGATGGGCCGCAGGCACCTGCGGGATCGCCGATGGCGAGGGCGCCTGCAAGGAATTCGAGCCGACCGAGCACCTGTCGGTGAAGGAGGCCAGGCGGCTCGATCGCTTCTCGCAGCTGGCGTTGGTGGCGTCGGCCGAGGCGCTCGCACAGGCCGGCTGGGACTCCGAGGGGCCATACGACCCGTTGCGGATTGGATGCGTGATCGCAACGGGGATCGGCGGCATCGAGACCGTCGAGATCCAGCACGACGTGATGCGCGATAAGGGACCGCGAAGCGTCTCGCCGCTCGGCATCCCCCAGTACATGCCGAATGCCGGCGCGGCCGCGGTGGCGATGAAGCACGGCCTCAGGGGCCAGATGTACGGCGTCGTCTCGGCGTGCTCGGGAGGCGCCCACGCGATCGGATCAGCGCTGCGGATGATCCAGTACGGCGATGCCGATGCCGCCGTCGCCGGAGGCGCCGAGGCGACCCTCACGCCGTTCTCCTTCGCGTGCTTCAACTCGATGCAGGCGCTTTCGCCGACCGGGATCTCGCGGCCGTTCGACGCGCGCCGCGACGGCTTCGTGATGGGTGAGGGCGCGGGGGTAGTTGTGCTCGAGGAGGAATCCGCGGCGCGGGAACGCGGCGCGACGATCCTCGGCGAGATCGCGGGTTATGGAGCGACCTCCGACGCCTTCCACCTGACCGCTCCCGAGCCGACCGGCGGGCCCGCGTCGCGCGCGATCGAGCTCGCGCTCGCGGACGCCGGCGCCAGCGCCGACGACGTCAGCTACATCAATGCGCACGGTACGTCCACGCAGCTGAACGACGCCGCCGAGACCGCGGCGCTGAAGCGTGCCCTCGGCGAGGAGCGAGCCAAGCAGATCCCGATCTCCTCCACAAAATCGGCTATCGGCCACCTCCTCGGCGCCGCCGGCGCTGTCGAAGCGGTCGAGACGGCGCAGGTGCTCGCGACCCGTGTGATCCCACCGACGCTCGGCTACGAGGTGCCCGATCCGGAGCTCGATCTCGATTACGTTCCCGGAGAAGCGCGACCGCTGATCGCGGCCAACGGAGGACCACCGCTGGCGATCTCGAATTCGTTCGCGTTCGGCGGCCACAACGTGTCGCTCGTTCTGCGAGGAGCGCCCGAATGACCGCGACGGCATTGCCACAGCAGACGCGGCTGAGCCCGCTCGAGCGCCTGGAGGCGCTCTGCGATCCGGATAGCGTGCGCGTGCTGCGCTCCCGCGTGGTCTCGCCGCGGCTCGGTGAGCGTTCCGCGGCCGGCGACGGGGTGGTCGGCGCCACAGGAGCGGTCGCCGGTCGGCCGATCGTGTGCTACGCGCAGGACGGGACGTATCTCGGCGGGTCGCTGGGCGAGCGCCACGCCGATACGGTCGTCCGGGTGCTCGAGACCGCGGGCCGGGCGAAGGTGCCCGTCGTCGCGTTCGTCGAGTCCGGCGGCGCCCGGATGCAAGAGGGCACGGCTGCCCTCGCCGGCTATGGCCGGATCTTCCGCCACACGGTCGCGCTCACCGGCGTCGTGCCGCAGATCTCGATCGTCTCCGGCGCCTCGGCGGGAGGCGGGGCGTACTCGCCGGCGCTCACCGACCTCGTCCTGATGACTGAGGACGCGGCGATGTTCCTCACCGGCCCGGGCGTCGTGCGCGAGGCGCTCGGGGAGGAGATCGACGCGGCGGGACTCGGCGGCCCGCGGGTGCACGACCGAAACGGCGTGTGCCACCTCGTCGAGCGCGACGAGCGGGCCGCGGCGACGCGTGTGCGTGAGCTCCTCTCCTATCTCCCGTCGGCGGCCGGCGAACCGTTGCCGCTGGCGGCTTGCACCGAGCCGACTCTGGCCGACCCCGGGGCCGCCGTGCCCCGCGAGTCCCGCCGGGCCTACGACGTCCGCGACGCGCTCGCCGGGATCGTCGACGGAGGCTCGCTGCTCGAGCTGTGCCCGCGCTGGGCTCGGAACGTGGTGACCACGTTCGCGCGGATCGAGGGCCGTCCGGTCGCGATCGTCGCCAACCAGCCCCACTACCTGGGCGGGGTGCTCGATGCCGAAGGTTCGGAGAAGGCCGCTCGCTTCGTCAGCTTCTGTAATTCCTTCGGGCTGCCGCTGATCGCCGTCGTCGACACGCCGGGGTTCATGCCGGGGTCGCGACAGGAGCGGGCGGGCGTCATCAGGCACGGCGCGTCGCTCGTGCGGGCGTTTGCCGCGGCGCGGGTTCCGAAGCTCACCGTCGTGCTTCGCAAGTCCTACGGGGGCGCGTACATAACGATGAACTCGCGCGATCTGGGCGCTGACCTCGTCCTCGCCTGGCCGGACGCCGAGCTCGGGATCATGAGCGCGCGCGCCGCCGTGGGGATCGTCAACCGGCGCGAGCTGCGGGTCGCCGGGGATCCTGACGCCGAGCGGACGCGACTGGCGGATGCGTATGCCGACGAGCACCTACGCGCCGATGCCGCGGCCGCCGCCGGGTTCGTCGATGAGATCGTCGAGCCGACCGATACTCGCGACCGGCTGATCTGGGCCCTTCGGGCTCTCGCCCGCTAGGACTACGCCAATGCTCCTCGAAGGCAAGCGGCTGCTGATCACTGGCGTGCTCACGAAGGACTCGCTGGCGTTTCATGCTGCGCAGCTCGCGCAGCAAGAGGGCGCCTCGGTCCTGCTCACGAGCTTCGGGCGGACCCGTCGGTTGACCGAGCGCGCCGCCGCCCGCCTGCCCGAGCCCGTGGACGTCCTCGAGCTCGATGTCAACAACGAGGACGACCTCGCCGCGCTGACCGAGACGCTGCGTGAGCGCTGGGGCCGCGTGGACGGTGCGCTGCACGCGATCGCGTTCGCACCGGAGGACGCGCTCGGTGGCCGGTTCATGACAGCCCCTTCCGCGAGCGCGCTTCAGGCGTTCCAGACGAGCGCGTTCTCACTGAAGGCGTTGGCCGCCGCGCTGGCGCCGCTGATGGAGCCCGGGGCGAGCATCGTCGGCCTCGACTTCGACGCCGCCGTGGCGTGGCCGATCTATGACTGGATGGGCGTGGCGAAGGCTGCGCTCGAGGCCGTCGCCCGGTATCTGGCCCGCGACCTCGGTCCGAAGGGGATCCGCGTGAACCTGATCTCGGCAGGGCCGCTCGGGACCGTCGCCGCGCGCGGTATCCCCGGTTTCGAGCAGCTCGCCGAGTTGTGGCGCAGACAGGCGCCGCTGGGCTGGGACATCGAGGACCCAACCCCGGTGGCCCGCGCGATCTGCTTCATGCTCTCGGACTACTCGCAGTCGGTCAGCGGCGAAATCTTGCACGTCGACGGGGGCTTTCACGCGGTCGGAGCGCCGAGCGAGGCCTGACCGGCACGCTCCCCTACTCTGGGGGTAGTGGAGCGGATCCTCAGCAACGGGCGCAACGTCCGGCTCGCCGCCGTGCTCGGGGCCATGACGATCGCGTTCTCGAGCATCCTGGTGCGGCTCAGCCACGCCTCGCCGTCAACGGCGGCGATCTTCCGCTGCGCCTACGCGCTGCCCGTGCTGGGGCTGCTCGCGTGGCTCGAGGAACGGCGGCTCGGCCCCCGCGACCGGCGCGACCGCCGGATCGCCGTGGTGGCTGGATTCTTCTTCGCCGCCGACCTGCTCCTCTGGCACAACTCGATCAAGTACGTCGGCGCCGGCTTGTCCACGGTGCTCGCGAATATCCAGATCGTGCTCGTACCGCTCGTGG
Source organism: uncultured Solirubrobacterales bacterium (assembly GCA_963812225.1). Classification (GTDB taxonomy): domain Bacteria; phylum Actinomycetota; class Thermoleophilia; order Solirubrobacterales; family Solirubrobacteraceae; genus Palsa-465. The sequence continues at coordinate 25,901 of CAWEUN010000016.1, read as the reverse complement.
CGTGGATGGTGCTCTCGGAGCGGCCGGAGCGCAGAGTGCTCGGGGCGCTGCCGATCGCGCTGCTCGGAGTGCTGCTGATCTCGGGGGCGCTCGAGCACGGGGCGTACGGTCGGGACCCCACGCGCGGGACGATCTACGGCCTCGGTGCAGGGATCGCCTACGTCGGGTTCCTCCTGCTGCTGCGGCGAGGCGGAGCGGATGTCCGCCGCGTCGTCGCTCCGCTGTTCGAGGCCACGGCAACTGCGCTGGTGCTGTGCGTGATCGCCGGCCTCATTATCGGTGACGCGGATCTGGTCCCTGTCTGGCCAGGCGCGGCGTGGTTGATCACGTTGGCGCTGAGTTCGCAGGTCGTCGGCTGGCTGCTGATCATGATCTCGCTGCCGCGGCTCCCGGCGGCGATGACCTCGCTGACGCTTTCGATCCAGCCCGTGGCCACTGTCGCCCTGGCCGCAGTGATCCTCGGAGAGTCTCCGAGCCCGCTGCAGCTTCTCGGGGTCGGGGTCGTGCTCGGGGCGCTGCTGGCCGCTACGAGCCCCGTCCGCGGCCGGCTCCTCGCACGCCGACGCGAGGTGCCCGAGCCCGTGAACTGATGATCATCTGAACAGGTCCTCGGCCTCGGGCCGCAGCAGCGCAGCGGCGCCCGGACCGTCGGCCGCGGTGACGTGGCGCTCGGCACCACTGAGGAGGACGACCGGCTGCCGGCCGTCTTTGGTGCGCGCGAGGTCGGCCGCGGCGGCCAGCTCATCCGAGATCGCGATTCGCGTGGCGCTCAGCTCGTGCCCAACGGCGTCGGTCCGTCCGCGCCAATCGTCAAGCGGTGAGAGCCCGGCGCAGCCGATCGCGACGTCGCACTGGCCGTGGCGCCACGCGCGCCCGAACGAGTCCGTGATCAGCACGGCCGGGGCGACGCCCAGCGCCCGCCCCAGAGCGCCACGGATCCGTCGGGCGGAGCCGTCCGGATCCTGTGGCAGGAGAACGACCGTCCCCTCCGCGGCAGCGTTAGATGCGTCGACCCCCGCGTTCGCGCACACAAAGCCGTGGTGGGTCACGCAGATCATGACCCCGTGCTGGGCGCGCAGGACATCGCGCGATTCGTCGAGCACGACCTGGACGTGGCGCGGGTCTTTGCCGAGCTCGCGCGCGAGCTGCTGCGCTCTCGGACTGGGGGCCACATCGGCCAGCCCGCGAAGACGTCCCTCGGCCTTGGACACGGCCTTGTGGGCGATCACGACGACGTGACCGTCCCGCAGGGCGATGCCGTCACGGCGCAGCGCGTCATCGATCAGCGTCGCGAGGTCATCGCCCGGCGTGACCTCGGGCAGTCCGCTCAGCGCGACGGCGGTGATCAAATCTGGCTTCGCATCAGCTGGCGGATCATGCCGCGGGTGTGCGCCGCGCCGCCGTGGGTGGACTCCAGCCCTTCGCGCAGGGCTTCGAGATCCTCGGGAGTGTCGACGTCGAGCGCCAGCGAGGGGACGTCCACGATCTCCGGAGTGGTCCCCTCGGACTCCGCACTCGCCGCGTGGCGCTGACAGCTTCCGGGACCGAACGCGGGCGCCAGGGAGCCCGGAGGCGTCATCAACAGCGCGTTCGTCCCGGTCCCGTGACGATCGGGAACGATCAGCACCGAGCGCGGATCGACGTCCCGTCCGATCAGCTCATCGAGCTGGGCGGGATCGATCAGAGGGCAGTCACCGGGCACGAGCAGGACCCGCTCGGCCCCGGACTCGAGTGCGGCATGGATGCCGCGCCGCGCCGCGGGATTGTGCCCCTGGTCATCGTCCTCGAGGACCATCGCTCCGTAGCCGCCGGCGATCTGCTGAGCGGAGGTATCGGCGGTCACGACGAGCACGCCATCGACCGACCCGGTACGCCTCAGCGCGACGAGGACATCGGAGAACATCGCTTCGGCGAGCGCCTTCCGTCCGCCCGGACTCAGCTCGTTCGCGAGCCGCTGCTTCGCTCCGTTGAAGCTCTTGACGGGAAGGATCGCGAGCGTCCGCATGCCCTCAACGCTATCCGAGCGCAAGGGCGAACTGCAGCGCGTTGGCCGCGAGACGCTCACGCGTCTCGGAGCTGTCCATCAGCACATCGGTCTCGAGCACCGGCAGTTCATCGGTTCGCTGATCGGCGACGAGACCATCGATCAGACCTCGATAGGCGAGCGCGATCCCGGCGCTGCTCATCTCGAGACCCGCATACTCCAAGAACGCCGCCGTCGGGCCCTTCACGACCTCGCCGCGGACGAGCGGGCTGACGGCCACCACCGGCGCCGGGCTGTCAGCGATCGCCTTGCGCAGCTGCTCGACGGCCAGGATCGGGCCGATCGAGATCACGGGGTTTGACGGGCCGATCACGATCGCCTGGGCGTTCGCGATCGCCTCGAGCGCCTCTCGGGTCGGAGCGCTCGAGCGTGCTCCGTGCACCTCGACCTGCTGGATCGGGCCCTCGCCGCGGCCCTTGATCATGAACTCCTGAAAAGGCCACCAGCGGCCGTGTGACATGACGCGCGTGCGGACCGGGCTGTCCGACATCGGCAGAACCCGAGCCCGGACGCCGAAGGCCCGGACGATGGACGCGTGCGCCTCGGTCAGACGCCGCCTTGCGCGGAGTGCCCGGGCCCGCTCCAACCCGATCGCGAGATCCCGGTCGCCGAGGTTGAACCACACATCCACGCCGAGCGCTCGCAGGCCGTCCATCACGTTGAACGTGTCGCCGGCCAGGCCCCAGCCCCGCTCGTCGATCAGGTCGGCGAGCCAGAACGTCACCAGGTCGGGGTCGGGCGAGACGTAGGCGCCGTAGATCTCGATGTCGTCGCCGGTGTTGGCGATCACCACGAGCTGCTCCGGACCGACGACGTCCAGCATCCCGCGCGCGAGCTTCGCGCCGCCGGTGCCGCCGGCGAGGACGACGACCGGGGGGCTCACAAACCCGTGATCTTGATGCCGGCCCTGGCCTTGTTGCGAACGTTGATCGAGATGAGCAACGCCGTGAGCTGCTCGACGATCCGAGCCATCTCGAGGGGACCGCAGTCGACCGGGCGTAGTCCAGGGATCCGGCTCACTATCTCCGCGAGGCGGTCCTTGTCCTCGCGGTGGTCTCCGCAGATCAGGACATCCTCATCGAGCTCGTGATCCAGATCGCTGAGCAGCGCCGCGCTCACGGTGTGGAACGCCGAGACGACCCGGACGCCCGCCGGCGCCATCTCCTTCGCCTGCTGGGCGGCGGACCCCTGCCACACGCCCAGCGTCCGAGTGGCCCGGCCGCTGACCGCCGCCGCAAGCGGGACGGTCGCGTCGACGACCAGCTGCCCATCCGCGAGCGCGTTCTTGAGGTTGGTCAGCGTCTCCGATTGGTTGCGGAATGGCACGCTGAGGATCACGACGTCGGCCTTGGTCACGGCCTGCGCGTTCCCGAGCCCGTCGAACGCGGCGCCCGGCAGCTGTCCCGACGCTCGCGCCGCGGCCTCCTGCGCGCGTCCGGGGTCGCGGGAGCCGATCACGATCGGGACGCCGGCCTGGCCGAGCCGCAGCGCGAGCCCGAACCCGAGGGCGCCGGTGCCACCGACGATGCAGACGGCGTCTGACACGGCGGGGGAGTCTATGCGGAGCAGCTAGTACTGTCCGTCCGGCATGGGGAGCGCATTGGAGGTGGGCATAGAGGGGTCGGAGGAGTTCGTGGTCGACGGAAGGTTGCTCACCGATGCAGGAGGGACGCTCGGCTTCGAGGTGCTCTCGACGCCGGCGATGGTCGGGATGATGGAGCGCGCGGCGACGATGCTCGTTTACCCGCGGTTGGAACCGGGTCAGGTGACGGTCGGCTTTGAGGTCTGCGTCAAGCACGTAGGCGGCGCACCGAAGGGGACCCGCTGCACCGCTCGCGCCCGGCTCGACGAGATCGTGGACGGACGGAAGCTGCGATTCGCGGTGGACGTCGTGGCCGAGGATGGCCGGACGATCGGCGTCGGAACGCACGAGCGCCGGCTCATCAACATGGGAGGGAAGCAGGAATGAAGCTCGGGGCCGGATTCGGGGCGATCGCACTCGCAGCCGGCGCCGTCGCCGTCACCAGCGCCGGCGCTCAGGCTCCAGCGTCCACGGCGTTCCGGGTGGATTCCGCGTCGCTCACGCAGCAGGCGCAACAGGTCGTCTGGAAGGTCAAGCTCGGTGACCCCTTCACGGCGGCCTCGCTCAAACAGCAGCGGCGCTCTCTGTGCCTGCTCGTCGAGCGCCCTCGCAGCGGGGCCGTGTCGGGCGTGGTGTGCGTCGAGCAGGGTCGCCGCCGCCCGACGCTCGTGTACACGCAGGTGACCCGTCGCGGCCCCGGCGCCCGCCAGTCGATCTCGGCGTCGATCTCCCGAGCTGGAGCCACGGGCATGACGGTCCGTTTTGACCCGACCGATGTGGGCGTCTCGTACACGTCCATCCGCTGGCAGGTCCGGAGCACGTCCCACTGTCGTGCGGCGGCGAAAGGCTGCAAGACACTGTTCCCGGCGCGGCCCGCGCTCGCCAAGCTGCGCGTACCGCAGGTGGTCGGTTGCGTGCCGAGCGGACCGTCGTTGGTCTACGGCGGCTCGACCAAGGTCCACGATGTGGCGCTTACGTTTGACGACGGACCGTGGGACACGCCGCCCCCGTCGGCGTTCCTAAATGTGCTCGAGCGCGAGCACGCGGTGGCCACGTTCTTCGAGATCGGCAGGCAGATCGCGCCATTCGACCCCGGTGGCAAGTACGAGCGGCGGATGCTCGCCGACGGCGACATGATCGGCGACCACAGCTGGAGCCACCCCGATGTCGCAGGGCTCCCGGTCAGCCAGCAGCGCTTCCAGCTGGAGGAGACGGTCGACGCGATCAGGAAGGCGACCGGCGGTTTCACGCCGTGCCTCTGGCGGCCACCGTACGGGGACATCAGCCCGGAGCTGGTCTCGCTGGCACGCTCGCTCGGTCTCGTGACGATCATGTGGGATGTCGATCCGCGGGACTGGTCGCTCCCCGGGGTAAACGCGATCTACGGCAACGTCGTCGCCAACGCCCACAACGGGGCGATCGTGATCCAGCATTTCGGCGGGGGTCCCCGTTACGAGACGATCGCCGCGCTGCCCCGAGAGATCGAGACTCTGCGCGCCCGTGGTTACACGTTCGTGACGGTCGCGCAGATGCTGGGGCTCCGGCTGATCTATAAGTAAGGGGTATGAGCACCAGCTTTCCCCGGCGCGTGCGGATTCGCGAGGTCGGCCCGCGCGACGGCTTCCAGAACGAGCCCGAGGTGATCCCGACTACCGACAAGGTCCGGCTGATCGAGCTGCTCGGCGCGAGCGGCATCGGACGGATCGAGGTCACGAGCTTTGTCCGTCCAGACGTGATTCCACAACTCGCGGACGCCGAGCGGGTGCTCGAGACCGTCCGCCTACCGCCCGAGGTCGCGGTCAGCGTCCTGATCCCGAACGAACGCGGGCTGGAGCGGGCGCTCGCTCACCGATCGCACTTTCAGGAGATCAACGGCTTCCTGTCGGCGTCCGAGACCCACAACCAGAAGAACGTCGGCCGGTCGATCGAGGAGTCGCTGTCCGGGCTGGAGCGGACGTTCGCCTCAGCCAGGACGGAGGGCTTGCGCTGCGAGGGCGTCATCTCGGTCTCGTTCGGGTGCCCATACGAGGGGCATGTGCCGCCGGAGCGGGTGTTCGAGATCGCCTCGCGGCTCGTGGCCGCGGGAGCAGCCGAGATCGGGTTTGGGGATACGACGGGGATGGCCAATCCGGTCGGGGTGCGCGAGTTCTTCGCGGCGGCCTTCGAGAAGCTGCCGGGCGTCGAGCTCACCGCCCACTTCCACAACACCCGGGGTCAGGGTCTGGCGAACGTGCTCGCCGCGCTCGACTCCGGGATCGAGAGCTTCGAGTCCTCGTTCGGCGAGCTGGGTGGGTGTCCCGTCCCGCCCGGCGCGACCGGCAACATCGCCACCGAGGATCTGGTCTCGATGCTCCACGAGATGGGAATCGAGACGGGCGTCGACCTCGGGCGGCTGATCGTGGCCTCGCGAGCGGCCCAGGAGGTACTCGGGCGTCCGCTCGGCAGCCACGTCCTGTCAGCGGGCCCCGTGCAGTGGACGGAGGGAGAACTGTGACCGACATCGACCACACGGATGCCGTCGACGCGGCGACGGCCCGGGCGCGCGCGGGCGGCCCCGAGCGCCACCGTTCACGCGCTGCGGAACAGGGCAAGCTGCCCGTGCGTGAGCGGGTCGAGCTCCTCCTGGACGGCGGGTCGTTCGTCGAGGATGGCCTGCTGGCGAGCTGGGAAGGAGACGGGCTCGGCGCGGAGGGCGTGGTCACGGGCCTCGGCACGATCGGCGGCCGGCCCGTCGCCGTGATGGCCAATGACCCGACCGTCAAGGCCGGATCGTGGGCGCCGAAGACCGTCGAGAAGATCCTTCGCATCCAGGAGCGGGCGCTGTCGCTGAGGGTGCCGCTCGTGTACCTCGTCGATTCGGCCGGCGCGCGGATCAACGAACAGGTCCAGATGTTCCCCGGCCGGCGCCATGCGGGCAGGATCTTCTTCAACCAGGTCCGCCTATCGGGCGTGGTGCCGCAGGTCTGCGTGCTGTTCGGACCCAGCGCGGCGGGCGGGGCGTACATCCCGGCGTTCTGCGACGTCGTGATCATGCGCGACGGGAACGCGTCGATGTACCTCGGATCGCCGCGGATGGCCGAGATGGTGATCGGGGAGAAGGTGACGCTCGAGGAGATGGGCGGTGCGCGGATGCACACCTCGCGCAGCGGCGTCGGTCACGCGCTCGTGTCCAGCGACGAGGAGGGGATCGAGTTCGCGCGGCGGTATCTCGCGTATTTCCCGGGTTCGTTCGTGGGCGAGCCCCCGGACGCGCCCCCGTCGGCCCCCACGTCCGATCGACCGATCCGAGAGCTGATCCCGGCGGATGAGAACAAGCCGTTCGACATGCGCGAGCTGCTCGACTCCCTGCTCGACGCCGACTCGCTCCTCGAGATCCACGCGCGCTGGGCGAAGGAGGTGATCGTCGGGTACGCCCGCCTCGACGGCCGGGTAATCGGCGTCGTCGCCAATCAGCCGAAGGTCAAGGGCGGCGTCCTGTTCGTCGACTCCGCGGACAAGTGCGCCCGGTTCATCTGGACGTGTAACGCGTTCAATATCCCGCTGCTGTTCCTCGCGGACGTCCCTGGATTCATGATCGGGACCCAGGTCGAGCGCGAGGGGATCATCCGCCACGGCGCGAAGATGATCAGCGCCGTGTCCGAGGCGAACGTGCCGAAGATCTCGGTGATCGTCCGCAAGGCGTACGGCGCCGGCCTGTACGCGATGGCCGGTCCGGCATTCGACCCCGACTGCTGTCTGGCGCTGCCGACCGCGTCGATCGCGGTGATGGGCCCGTCCGCGGCGATCAACGCCGTCTACTACAACCAGCTCCAGGCGATCGAGGATCCCGCCGAGCGTGAGGTGCGGACAGAAGAGCTTCGGCGCGAATACGCGCAGGACATCGACATCCTGCATCTGGCGTCAGAGCTCGTCGTCGACGCCGTGATCCAACCCGAGGAGCTACGGGCCGAGTTGATCCGGCGGTTCGCGCTCGCGGCCGGGAAGAACCGCGAGTGGCCGGCCAAGCGCAATCCGGTGACGCCCACCTGACGGCTGGTCGCGCAGGAACGCGTCGACGGCATCGACCAGCATCAGCCCGAACTGGACGGCCGCGTCGAGCGCCCCTGGCTCGAGTGCGTCGGGGGTGTCGTCGGATCGATGCGAGCGCGGCGGCACGCCCGCCTCGTCCAGGCAGCCGATCGAGATCGCCGGCAGCCGAGCGGTTCTCGCCCGGAACGCAGGCGCTGCGCCCCGCCCGTGGTGCGGCGCGAGTTTGAGCGTGGGGTCCTCGGTCGCGACCTGGGCGCACAACTGGGCGAGACCCTTGAAGTAACGCTGCGCGAGCAATTGGCCGTCGCTGACCCACCAGCGAGGACGGCCGGCGCCCGCGGCCGCGACCCCGAGCACGACGGTGTCGCGCGCCGTGAGCCTACCCCGCCGGGCTCGCAGATGCTTGCGCAGCCCGACGCCGAAGCCGTCGCCCGCACCCTGGAGCACCACCTCGACCGTGATGCGGCGGGGAGGCGCGGCGTCGAGCGCGGCGGCGAGCGCCAGCGCCACCGCCACGCCGCTGCCGTCGTCAGACGCGGCCGGGGCGTACCTGGAGCTCGCGACCTCAAGCAGGAGCGCCAGCGCCAGCACGAGCGCCACCGTCGGCACGAACTGCAAGACGCCGACGGCGGTCCCCTTGTCGCCGCCGAGCCGGAGGATCGCCGTCGCGAGCAGCAACGCCATCGCGACTGTCAGCCACCCGAGCCATCCGGGGCACAGCGGGCCGAGACGGCCGAACACCGCGGTGGCGCGGGCGAACGGCCTGCGCACCCAGCCTCGATAGACGAAGCCGGTGCGTCCGGCGTCGTAGTTGGCGGTGATGATGAGATGCACGCGGGGCTCCTCGCCCTGTTGGTCGGGCCTTGCCGTTCGGCCGGGGGACCCCGACACGACGTTCTGGCTCGCGTGCTCCAACGTGAGTCGGCGACCGGGGGAGACCCCCAGCCGCTCGTCGGCGATCACCGAGATCAGCGCCGCCAGTACCAGCACGCCGCCGACCCGCGGCGAGCTGACGGACACCAGGCTGCCGACGAGCGCGAGCAGGACGTGCCACGAATGGGCAAGCGCCCAGTTGGGCCGGCACCAGAACGGCTCGATCCGGACGTCGCGGCCGGCGGCCTCGAGCTCGCCCGCGAGCCATCCTGCCGCGCGTCGTTCGGCGTCGGTGCCGGCGCCACGCCCCTCGAAGGCGGCGAGCGCGGTCGCGGTATCCGCTGCGCGCATGGGCCGGGATGATCGCAAGGCGCCCGTCGGCGGCGATCCGATAGAACCGCGGTTGTGAGCGCAGATGCCCCTGTCGCCGTCGACGAGGACGAGCTGCTCGAGATCGCGCGCGAGGCGGCGCGCGCCGCCGCGGACGAGCTGATGGCGCGGTTTGGCGAGCGACCCGCCGACGTGCAGTCCAAGAGCAGTCCGACCGATCTCGTCTCGGCGGCCGACGTGGCGGCCGAGCACGCGATCCGGTCGGTGCTCGCGCGCCGGCGCCCTGACGACTCGATTCTCGGCGAAGAAGGCGGTGCGACCGGCGATGGCGCCGTTCGCTGGGTCGTCGACCCGCTCGACGGGACGATCAATTTCCTGTTCGGGATTCCCATCTTTGCCGTGAGCGTGGCGTGCGAAACCGCCGGCGAGGGCCTCGTGGGGGTCGTCCTGGACCCCGTGCGCGATGAGTGCTTTGCCGCGACCCGCTCGGGCGAACCTCGCCTGAACGGTCAGCCGATCCGCGGCTCGAGCCGCGAGGACCTCGCGACCGCGCTCGTCGCCACCGGATTCGGCTACGACGCGCGGGTGCGCTCACGCCAGGCGGCGGTCGTGAGCCGCGTGCTGCCGCGGGTGCGGGACATCCGGCGCGGGGGTGCGGCGGCGATCGACCTGGCGTGGTGCGCGTGTGGCCGACATGACGCCTACTACGAGCGTGGCGTGCACAAGTGGGACGTCGCGGCGGGGTCGCTGATCGCGACCCGGGCCGGGCTCGAGGTCCGAGAGCTCGCGGCGAGCGGGGAGGATGCCGGCGGGGTGGTGGTGGCGCCGGTGGCGCTGATTGACGCGCTGCACGGCCTGGTGGGGTAAGCGGCTTTCGATGGCCGCGTTTTGACCCCGGGGAGGTCCTAGACTGGGGCGCCCCATCGCGGCGGTGATGGAACGGTATACATGGCGTCCTCAAAAGGCGCTGTCCTTATGGGCATGTGGGTTCGAATCCCACCCGCCGCACTCGACGCACGCCTCGGCGTTTCGAGGTGGCGCCGGCGACGCTTGCTTACCACGAGGCTGGTCGATTTTCCTTAACTATTCATGGAAATCGACCACTCTCAGCTTGAGGGTGGGGTGATCGGTATTCGTTACGCCGGCGCTGGCTCGGCGGGCGGCGCCGATGACCTGCCGCCCCGGCGCCTGGCCTCCTCCTCCGGGACCTCCAGCTCCACGTTCCAGCCCTGGGCGAACCCCTGCATCGCGAAGATGATCAGGAGGATCTGGACCGGCGCCAGTATCAGCGTGAGCGCCCCGAGCGTGTCAGGGCTGAGGCCCTTGCCTCCGAACGGCGTCTGCGGGGGAGCAAAGCCGACATGGGCGCGGTCGAACCAGCTGGTGCCACCGAGCCCGGTCCCGGCGATCACCGCCAGGATCAGCAGCAGGATCGCCAGCGCGGCGGCGAGCGGCAAGAGCCCGCGGTTCCAGCGGCCGATGTAGTAAGCCATCACGAGGTAGATCAGGCACCAGATGATGTTGACCGGCTTGAGCCCCTCCAGTTTCGACCAGCCACCGATCGTGATCAGCAGCATCAACACCACCGAGATGATCAGGATCACGATCACGATCGCTTTCGTGACCTTGCTGGACGCCTTATCCCGATTGGGGTAGACGACGACATAGCCCGGCCGGAGCATCTTGTGTTGCGCCACGTTGCGGAACATACAATCTGGCGGGTCGGATTGCCGCAGTAATCGCGGGCGTGGCGAAATTGGCAGACGCGCCGGCTTTAGGTGCCGGTGGGCGAAAGTCCTTGGGGGTTCGAGTCCCTCCGCCCGCACCTCTGTGATGAGTCGGGACATAGGTCACGCCTGAGTCGCGACATAGGTCTCATTTTTGAGAGCTCGGCCATCGGCCGGGCTCTCGCGTTTCGTTGCGCCAGTAGGTCTTGTTCGGCTCGATTAGGTGGCGGGAGAGGACTTCGCCGGTGGTGAGTTCGGCGACCGTGACGTGGTGGTCGTCGGCGAACGCGAGGACGCGTGTGCGGGCGTGGGTGGTTCCGACGCCGGGGTGGTGCATGCGGCCGGCGCGGCGGAGCGTCATTTTGGCTTTCGTGTCGAGCCGGTCGTAGCGCAGGCGGTAATGCCCGGGCGCGTGTCCGTGGCTCGCTGGCGCGGCTTTCGGGGTGGCGCGGTATGCCTCGCCCGGCGTTCGACGGTTGAGGGCTCGGTGGGGGCGCCGTTCGTTGTAGTGCTCGCGGAACTCCTCCAGCTGTCTTTGAAGCGCGGCGATCGTCCGGGCGGTTGGTCTGGCCGCGAGCCAGCGCTGCAGGGTCTGGTGAAACCGCTCGGTCTTGCCTTGGGTCTGGGGGTGGCCGGGAGCTCCGTTCTTCTGCCGGATGCCGAGCAGCGCCACGACGTATTCGAACGCGTTGCGACCGCCGGTGAACCGGCTCGTGTAGACGCTGCCGTTGTCGGTCAGCGTCGAGGCTGGTGGGCCGTATTCCTCGATCAGGCCTAGGAACACGGTCACCACGTCATCGCCGGTGACGGGCTCATGGGCGGTGCAGGAGAGGAGGTAGCGGGAGTGATCATCAAGCCAGTTCAGGACTTCGACGTCGGTCCCGTCGGCCAGGCGCCAGTGGATGAAGTCCGACTGCTACATCTCGTTCGGCTGCGCCATCTCAAAGCGCGTGTAGGACGAGCGAGGCCGCTTTCTGGGCTCCGGGGTGATCAACCCCGCCGCGTGCAAGATCCGGCGGATCGTCGATGTCGACAGCGCCGGCAGCCCCTCTCGCTCGAGGTGCCAACCGATCGTGACCGGCCCGGCATCCAACCCATCCGCGGTCAACTGGCCACGCAACTCGATCACCCGCTGACGGACCGTCTCAGGCGTCGCGATCGGCGTCGTCTTCGGGCGGCGTGAGCGAGGCTCAAGCGCGTCCAAGCCGCCCTCTTGGTAGCGGGCGAGAAGGCGGTGCAGATGCCGGCGGGAGATCCCGTACTCGGCCGCAGCCGCGGTGACCGTCAGCTGCTTAGAAACGATTTGAAGGACAGCAATGCGAGCTCGGGACACGCCCGCGACTGTCAGCCCACCCCCGGACAGGCGCGCACCGGCGATCGCCGCTCCGGCACTCGCTCCGCTCGCGCCTCCGCGACGACCGCCGGTCTACGTGAGACCTATGTCCCGACTCATGAGGGACCTATCACCTGGGACATATGTCGTGAACCCAGACACCTCCGCCCGCACCTATCACCTGGGACATATGTCGTGAACCCAGACACCTCCGCCCGCACCTCCGCCCGCATCTCGCCGTGCCGTCGGGGCACCCGCCCTGACGCGCCGGCGCCGGGCGCGGGGCCGGGGCGGGCCACCTCCGGCCAGAGGACTGCCCCGCCGGCAAGGCGGAACAGGGGAGGTAGGACTCGAACCTGCGACCTCCGGCTTTGGAGTCCTATAAGAAGGTTCGTATTTGCAGTAAAACGCTGTGTCTCAAACGAGACGCGCCCTGTCCGAGCGGCGGCTCTTCTGCATCGGGGTCTAGATCCAGCAGTCCGACCAAGTCGCACAGGGCGTACACCGCCCATCGCCCGACGGTTTTTCCCTGCCGCGGCGCTCGCACCATAGGATTCCCGCTGCGAGCCCAGCTTGGCTCGCATCTGCATGATCGTGCGCTCGGTCTGTGGGCGCAGAAGTCAGCCGGGGGTGGGTGAGATGTCTAGCGATCCGATTGTGGCCGGCACGGACGGTTCGGCGAGTGCCGAACTCGCGGTGGACAAGGCTGTGGAGCTCGCTCGGGCCCTAGGAGCGCGAGTGCATGTCGTGAGCGCATACTCGTCAGTCTCGTCGGGGGCGTGGATGGGTGCCGCAGCCATGACGGTGCCCGGTGTCGTTGACGATGGGCACGCGCGACGGGCGGCACAGGAGATCGTCGACCGGACAAACGCGCGTCTCAAGCGGAAGGGGATCGACGTGACCACCCACGTGTGCGAGGGCGAGCCAGCGGAACTGCTGATGACGGTCGCCGATGATGAACATGCGCAGATGATCGTGGTGGGCAACCGCGGAATGGCTGGCGCGCGGCGGGTCCTGGGCTCCGTGCCCAACCGCGTCTCACACCACGCCCGATGCGGGGTCTTCATCGTGCGCACTTCCTGAGCCTCGCACGCCGCGCCGGAGCGTCAGGCAAGCGAACCTCTGTGATGGGCCGAATCCCTCGGTGGTTACGAGAGATTCGGCCGTCTGACCTCACCGCTTCAGCGGAACAGGGGAGACAGGACTCGAACCTGCAACCCCCGGTTTTGGAGACCGGTGCTCTGCCAAATTGAGCTACTCCCCTATGCAGCGCAGGAGTCTAGACCCCAACTCGCGGCCGCCGGGGGGAGGTACCAGCGGGGCCCTCGCGACAGGGCGGGCGCGCAGCAACTGGCCATACGATGCCGCAGATGACCTCCCACACCGTCTACCGCACATTCAACACCGATCGCCGGCGCGAGTTCGTCCGAATCACCGAGGACGTCGCCGGCGCCGTCCGCGAGTCCGGGATCAACGAGGGGATGGCGCTCGTGTCGGCGATGCACATCACCGCGGGCGTGTGGATCAACGACGACGAGCCGGGGATTCAGGCCGACGCCCTGGAATGGCTGGACAAGCTCGCGCCGCCGAGCTGGCGCGACCCCGACGGCGAGGTCGCCCGAGAGCTCCTGCCGAATCCCGGCGACTACCGCCACCATCGCGGTGGCGAGGACAACGGCGACGCTCACCTGAAGAACCTCCTCGTCCACCATCAGGTGATCGTCCCCGTCACCGACGGAAGGCTCGACCTCGGGCCCTGGCAGCAGATCTTCTACTGCGAGTTCGACGGCGGCCGCCCCAAGCGGCTCGTGATCAAGGTGATGGGGGAGTAGGCCCGGTGGACGGATCGCGCGTATTCGCCGACGGCATGCTCGATGGTCGAGTCGCGCTCGTCACCGGCGGTGGCACGAATCTCGGCAAGGCTGCCGCTCTCGAGCTGGCGCGCTGCGGGGCCTCGGTCGTGATCGCCGGCCGGCGCCAGGAGGTACTGGAGGCGGCCGTGGCGGAGGTCGGCGAGCGTTGCTCGTGGGTCGGCGGGGACATCCGTGATCGCGCCGGGGCGAAGAGCATCGTCCGCGCGGCGCTCGAGCGCCACGGACGGCTCGATTTCCTCCTCAACAACGCCGGCGGCCAGTACTTCGTGCCGGCCGAAGGGATCACCACCAAGGGGTGGCAGGCCGTGCAGCGGCTGAACGTCGGCGGGACGCTGGCGATGTGCGAGGCAGCCCACGAGCTCGCGATGCGGCCGGCCCAGGCGGGGACGATCGTGAACGTGACCGTCTCGCCACACCATGGCATGCCGGCGATGGCACACACCGGCGCCGCCCGCGCCGCCGTCGAGGCGTTGACGCGGGAGCTCGCCGAATCGTGGGCCTCGGACGGCGTCGCCGTCGCGGCGATCGCGATCGGCCGGTTCGCCACCGAATCGTTGCGCAAGTACCCGGCCGAGCTGTGGCGGACCGCGGCGAAGACCGTCCCGCTCCAGCGGCTGGGGGAGGTCGAGGAATACGGCTGGCTCGTCGCATTGATGGCGTCGCCGCTCGGTCGATCGTTCTCGGGCTCGGTCGTCACGTTGGACGGGGCCGCCGACAACTGGACCGGGCCGTGGCCGCCGGAGGGGCTGGTCAGAGATGGCGAGGTGCCGACGGAAGAGCGGCGCCCGGCTCAGGCGTCGCCTGACTGAGCGGCCGCGCGCGGGCTACCATCCCCCGAAACCAGCGGGCGAGGTGTTAACGGTTGCACGGGAGCCTTCCAAGCTCTAAGAACGGGTTCGACCCCCGTCGCCCGCTCTAGGAACCGCGGCAGAGACCTCTGGGGCCCAGAGGATGCTCTGGCGCGGCGGCAGGAGGGTTATCATCGGCGGACCACGGGGAGTGGCGCAGTCTGGTAGCGCACCCGGCTGGGGGCCGGGCGGTCGCAGGTTCAAATCCTGTCTCCCCGATTACGACAAGCCCAGTAAGTGCTCGGGCTTTCCGCCAGTCCAGATTCGCGCGCTGCGACCGACGGGGAACAAACGGGGAACAAGTTCCCACCCTGGCGGGGACAAGCCCGTGCGATAACAAAGGTGGGTCTCGGCTAGCCCCGTAACGGGGCGAGGTCCGACTGCTCCACACCTCAGCCACCCCGGCGCGGCTACCGGTCCCGCGCAGAGAGCGGCAGTCCAGCCGAGACTGCCGCGTGGGCGACCCATCGCTGCTGGGCCCGATCGCCGCACACGACAGCGCCGTGAGGATCCGGAGCTCCATGCGAGGCGACCGGACGGGGCCGCGACCGTCATGCCGTTCGGTTTGGGCGCTCGACAGCGGTCGAGCTAGGTCAGGGGGCTCGACGGTAGCGTGGCGGAAATGGATGGGCCGCGCTACGGTCGTCGGCTGGGCGGGGATCCCGGATCGGAAGGAGCAGCCTGTGAGGATCGAAGATTACGCGTTGATCGGCGATCTGCGGACCGCGGCGCTGGTGGGACGGAATGGGTCGATCGATTGGCTTTGCCTTCCGCGCACTGATTCGGCGGCGTGCTTCGCGGCGCTCCTGGGCACCGAGGAGCATGGCCGCTGGCTGATCTGCCCGTCGGACCCGGTGCGCGAGGTGTCGCGGCGCTATCGCGAGGGCACGTTGATCCTGGAGACAGATTTTCATACCGACACCGGTGCTGTCCGGGTGATCGATTTCATGCCGCTGCGCGATGGCGGCGCTCCACAACTCGTGCGGATCGTCGAAGGCCTGCGGGGGGAGGTCGCGATGCGGATGCAGTTCATCGCGCGGTTGGACTATGGGTCTTTGGTTCCGTGGGTGCAGCGGACCGCGGACGGCATCGTCGCGCTCGGCGGTCCCAACGCGCTGCATCTGTCGACGACCGTTGAGATGCGCGGCGAGCAGCTGACGACGGTGGCCGCGTTCAGCGTTCGTGAACGGATGCGCGAGCGCTTTTCGCTGACGTGGTTTGCCTCCCACCAGGCGGCCCCGCCGGTCGAGGACCCTGAGTCAGCGCTCGCGCGCACGGACGCGTATTGGCGCGACTGGTCATCGCGGTGCACGTACAGCGGCGAGTGGCGAGAGACGGTGTTGCGGTCGTTGATCACGCTCAAGGCGCTCACCGACCAGGAGACCGGCGCGATCGTGGCGGCACCAACCACGTCGCTGCCCGAGGATCTCGGGGGCGCACGTAACTGGGATTACCGCTACTGCTGGCTGCGGGACTCGGTACTGACTCTCGACGCTCTGCTCGAGGGCGGCTACACCGACGAGGCGCTCGCTTTCGGCGGTTGGGCGTTGCGTGCCGGGGCAGGCGATGCGTCGAAGCTGCAGATCATGTACGGGATCGAAGGTCAGCGCTACCTCGAGGAGCTCGAGCTCGACTGGCTGCCCGGCTATGAGGGCTCGCGGCCGGTCAGGATCGGCAACGCTGCGGCCAAGCAGTTCCAGCTCGACGTCTACGGCGAGGTCGCCGGCGTCGCGTACGTGACGAGCATGGTCACCGAGAGCATCGATCCCCACATCTGGCCGCGCGTCCGCAGGCTGCTCGAGTACCTCGAAAAGGCCTGGAAAGAACCGGACGACGGAATCTGGGAGGTACGGGGCCCGCGCCGGCACTTCGTCCAGTCGAAGGTGATGGCGTGGCTGGCGTTCGACTGCGCGGTGCGCCTGGTCGAGCAGTTCGGGCTCGAGGCCCCGCTCGAGCGTTGGAAGCGCGTTCGCGCTCGCATCCACAAGCAGGTGTGCGAGAAGGGCTACGACCCCAAGCGCAGGACATTCACCCAGTACTACGGATCCCAGGAGCTCGACGCCGCCGTCTTGATGATTCCCATCGTGGGCTTCTTGCCGGGCACCGACGAACGCGTGACCGGGACCGTCGACTGCCTCCGCGAGGACCTCGGACATGACGGATTCATCTCGCGCTACTCGACTTCGGCCACCGACGACGGTCTACCCGGGAGCGAGGCCCAGTTCCTCGCCTGCTCGTTCTGGCTGGTCACCGCGCTCGCGATGAACGAGCGTCGCGCCGACGCCCGCGAGCTGTTCCAGCGACTGCTGGCGTTGAGCAACGACCTCGGGCTCTATTCCGAAGAGTACGACGTCGCGCACCAGCGACTGATCGGAAACTTCCCGCAGGCGTTTACCCACCTCACCCTCGTCCAGGCCGCCAAGACGCTCGCCGCACCCACCGGCGAGATCGCCGCCCGCTACGCCAGACCACAGCCGACGGTCGATGCTCACGCGTAAAACGCAACAGCGGCGCGGCGGTCGGGTTGGCCGTTAGACCCGGTGACACTGCCCGACGGCGCCGTTTGCGAGGCGATGCTCTCCACCGCACGGTAACCAGCGACGCCACAGCAGCGCATCTGGACAAGGCTTCCTGTATCCAAGCCGTTCCCAGTCGCGGGCTCGACCGTTCAGAGCTTGAAGCCCGATCCTGCGAACGATCACCGCGGCGAGCCTCCGGCCGGCCATGGCGTGTGCCGGCGTGCCGGTCGGGCAGGTCCCTCAGCTTGCGGGTGATCTCGCGAGTTACGAGGCCGTCGCTAGCGCGTCCGCATTGAGCCTCGACAGCGCGGCGTCCAACACGGCGTACTCGGCCTCCTCAATCGCAGCCGCCGCGAAGTCGATCGCATCGAGCGCATAGGCCTCAGCTGACTCGGCGTCGCGCTCGGAACGCTTCGCGTCGCGCTCGGCCTTGCGTTCGTCGATATGGGCTCGCATCCGCTGGATGTGCTGGTCCCAGTTGCTCTGCACCTCATTCCAGTTGCCTTCCGCCTGTTGGGAAGTCTTCCTGGCGTTGGCCTGTAGCTGAGCCGCCTGCTCGTCGGCGCGCTTGCGCGCCGCTTCGACCTTGACTCTCAGGTCGGCCTCGTCCTGCGCGGCCGCAGCCTTGACATTGCTGTCAGCGGTCTCGACCTTTTCCTTGAGCTTTGTGAACTGTTGCGACGCTCCCATCTCCGTCTCCTTCAAATCGCATTTAGGCGTTGGGTGGGTTGCCCGAATGTGCCCCAAATACCTCCTCCCACGAGATGACGGCAGATTCTGCCGAGGCTACTCTTGTCGCGGGGCTGGATCGTGAAAATCTTGCCGACGTGTCGCGGTGTCTGTCGGCGGCGGTTCCGCGGCCGGCGTCGCGTCCACGCGGGGATCACGACGCGTTCGGTGCGAATCCCCTAGGTTCCCCGGGGTCCGTCAGGACTATCAATTCGTTAGATGCGAGCCCCCTAGGTGGCGCCTTACCTTGGCCGGGACATTCCGAGTGTCGGTTGCTCGGATCACCCGAACCAAAGGAGTACTGATGTTCACCTCACTGCTGAAGAAGACATTCTCGCCCGGGCACGTCGCGTTCCTCGGGCTCATGGCCACCGTCCTCGGTGTCGTCGCGATCGTTTGGCCCGGCGTGACCATCGGCGTCGCCGTCGCGCTGTTTGCGATCTACTGCTTCGTTAACGCGATCGGTCAGCTCTCCGCGATGTTCACGATCGAGAGGTCGGTTGGCCGCGACATCCTGCGGCTCCTGGTGGCGGTCATCGACGTGGCGGCAGGCGTCGTGGCCGTGGTCTATCCCGGCATGACAGCCGAGGTTCTCACGATCGTCGTCGGCTTCTGGGCGATCTTCGGAGGCTCGGTCGAGCTGGCCGGCGCGTTCACGGGCCGCAGCGGATGGCTGGGAGTCGCGGGTTTGCTGACGGTGGTGGCCGGCGTCGTGCTGATCGCCGCACCGGGAATCGGAGCGGTCTCGCTGGCGCTGATCTTCGGGATCTACCTGCTCGCCTACGGGATCACGTTGCTGGTGTCGGCGGCGAAGGCGGCTGGACGCCCGAACGTCAACACGAAGGCGCACCGCGCAGCTGCCTGACCTGAAGCTAGCTTTCGACCATCGTCGGCGCCGCCCGCGGCTCGAGGCCGTAGGGCGGCGCCGGCGCGAGCTGATCGCCGAGCGCGCGTGACAGCTGGTTGCGCGAGGTGACGTCTAGCTTTCCGAACACCTTGTGCAGGTGATACGCGACGGTGTGGGGGCTGATGAACAGCTGGGCCGCAATCCGAGCGTTGGACTCGCCCTCGGCGGCGAGCCGGGCGATCTGCTGTTCCTGCGGGGTGAGCTCATCGCGGGTCTCGGCTGCTCGTACCCGCGCGTGTTCGCCCGTGGCCAGCAGCTCGACCCGCGCCCGTTGCGCGAACGCGGCCGCCCCCATCGCTTCGAACATCTGGTGGGCGGCTCGCAGATGTACCCGCGCGTCGCGGCGCCGGCGCGACCGCCGCAGCCATTCGCCGTAGAGCAGATGCGTGCGCGCCAGCTCGGTCGCCAGGCCGGAATGGCCGAGGTGGTCGAGCGATTCGCGATAGAGAGTCTCAGCCGTGTCGGCGGAGGCGAGCATCGCGTCTGCGCGCGCCAGCAGCCCGAGCGCCCACGGCGTGCGGGTCGCCTGTGCGCGTTCGCGGAGGCGCTCCCGCGCGGCCTCCGCGCCGTCCGCGTCGCCGCTGCGCGCCGTCGCCTCGACCGCGTCGGCGAGCGCGTATGTCCCGAACCAGAGCACGTCCTCCTCAAAGACCCGAAGCGCGTGCAGGCGCGCCTCCTCGTAGCGTCCGAGGCCGAGTTCGAGGATCGTGAGCAGGTACTCGACGATCGTTATGCCAAGCCCCTGGCCGCGGGCGAGCGCCTCGGCCGCGACGCTGTCGGCGAGGGGCCTTACCTTGCGCTCGTCGCCGCGCCAGCAGAGGATCCCCAGCTTGAGGATTTCGCTCGCCCCGGGGGTTGCCGGTGCTCCGGTCGCGCGGGCGATCCCCTCGGCCTCTACGACGAGGGCCTCGGCGCCCTCGATCCGCCCGGCAAGCACCTCGCACCACGCCAGCGCGTTCAGGGCGCCCGGCAGCGTCGCGAGCGCACCCTGCTCGCGTGACACCCGCGCCCACTCCCGAGCGGTTGCGTAATGCGCCTCGAAGTCGAGCAGCTCACCGGTCGCGTTCCACACCAGTCCGTCCCACTTCAGCTCCGGCTGTCCGCGGAGCTCATCGACGTAGGCCGCGATCGCGCGCCGCCACCCCTCGACCGCGCTCGGGTAGCGGTCGGTCAGCCGCCGTGTGTAGGCGGTCAGCAGCAGGCTCCCGACGTGATCGTCCCCGTCAGGACCGGGCATCTCCCGCGCGGATTGGGCGACGGCGAGCGGCGTGGTGCCACTGGTCAGGCGGCCGGCCCACATCGCTGCCTCGAACGCCTCCATCAGAACCTCGCGCGCGAGTCGTGGATCCGTGTCCTTCAGACCCATCCCCGCTTGGAACAGCAGCGACGGCGTCTCGCCGCCACGGCCGTCGGAGAACCGGATTACGCCCTGCATTCGCATCGCCTGAGCGCGCAACGGCGCGTCGCCCAGGTCCGGCAGGCTCTGGTCCAACAGCGCCTGCGACCGGTCGGTGGCCCCTGCCATCAGCTGCGCATCCGCCGCGAGCAACAACCGCAGCGCCCTCCGCTGCGGCTCCGGCGTCAGCTCCGCCGAACGTTCGAGCAGGGCAGCGGCTGCGGCGCGACCGCCGCGTTTCTGCGCCCGGCCAGCTGAGCGTTCAAGCTCCTCGGCGACATCCTCGTCCGGTTCCTTGGCCGCCTGGGCACGATGCCATGCGCGGTGGTCGGGGTCGGCCTCGCGGTCAGTCACCTCCGCAAGCGCGAGATGGACGCGCCGTCGCTGCTCCGCCGTGGCGGCACGGTACACCGCAGACCGCACCAACGGGTGGTGGAATTGGAGGTTCGCCTCTAGGAGGCGCGCCATCACGGCGGGTTGCTCCGCGCCGGCGCCAATACCGAGCAGCTTGCCCGCTCGCCCCACTCGCCCCGGTTCGCTGAGCGGTGCGAGTGCTGCGATCAGCAACAGCCGTCGCGTCTCCTCCGGCAGCTCGTCGATTCGCTGCCGGTAGTGATCCTCGATCCGTCCCGACAGCGGCACCGCGTCGGGCACCCCGAATCCGAGCGCCAACTCTGCCGGCGTCCGGCCGCGCGGCAGCTCGAGCAGCGCGAGCGGATTTCCCCGCGTCTCGGTCACGACCCGGTCGCGCACCCGCTCATCGAGCGGCCCGGCGATCACCCACGCCAGCAGCGCACGCGCGGTGTCGTTGTCCAGGCCCCGCAGCGACAGCTCCGGGAGCCCGGCCAGCTCCCGGCTCGGTCCCCGGGTTGCGAACAGGACGGCCACCGGATCAGCCAGCAACCGACGCGCTACGAACGCAAGCGCCTGCCCCGAGGCGCGATCGAGCCACTGTGCGTCGTCGATCACGCATAGCAGGGGCTGTTGCCGCGAGGCATCCGCGAGCAGGCTCAAAGCAGCGAGACTGACCAGCAGCTGCTCGGGCGGGGCACCGCCGCTCAAACCAAACGCGGTGCCGATCGCCGCGCGCTGCGGCTCGGGCAGCCGGTCGAGCCGATCGAGCATCGGCGCACACAGCGTCTGAAGCGCCGCGAATGGCAGCTCCATCTCCGCCTCGACGCCGAAAGCCCGGACTATCCGAAAGCCTGACGCCGGGTCGACCGCATGCTCGAGCAGCGCCGTCTTACCGACCCCGGGCTCGCCGCGCAATACGAGCACGCGACTCTGCCCACCTCGGACGACATCCAACAGTTCGTCGAGCGCCGCGCACTCGTTAGATCGGCCAAGCAGCATCAATGCCCGCCCGGTTCGGCGATTGGCCCGTCGCATGCTAGACGCGGGTCCGCTACCCAGCAAGGCATCGACTGTCAACTCTGAAGATGCGACGCCGCGCTTGCCAGTTCACGATCACCGCAATGGTCTCCATATCGCTCTCACAAGGCGAGAAAGACGATGAGCACATTTCGCCGTATCGACAGCCTGCTTGACGGAAAGACCAGCGACCAGCTCGCGAGGGAAGTCGCGGCCCGAGAACGCGGGCGAGCACGTCAAGACGAGCATCGTGACGGGCAAGCGTCAAATCCGCCCGCTGCCGGAGAGTCTCCACGTGAACAGGACGCGAAGGACGGACGGCCATCTCGCCGCAGATAGGACGCGTCGGGTCCACAGGATGTCGCATCGACCGACTACTTGTTCAGCGGACCTTCGCCCGCTCGTCGCACGCACGAGCCGAAGGGCAACCGAGGCCATCTACGGGCTCGTCCCCGAGCTTTCGGTGATCGCGACTGCCCTGGTGCTACGGCCCGCCCGACGCCGGGCGGGCCGCGTTCTCCGTACTGAGCGTCGGCCCGGCGCACGGGCTTTCGAAAATCTGACCACTCGGGCGTTGCCGCCCGGCGACGCCGGCCCGCGCAGCCGGTAACGCCAACGGTGCCGATTGAGCTCGGCAAGACATCCAGGTGGGCTTGCTTCGGCGGCTCGTTCCATCAGGACGTTGTTGGCGCCGTTATCGTGACGAGAGCAGGGCCGAGGGCGAGGCGCCCGGGTGGTGGCGTGAGATGCGGACGCGCAGCGCGGCGGGACGGGCTGTGCAGCGGAGCGGCGGCAGCAGGGTGACGGCCTCGCCGTCGAGGCCAGCGGGTAGGGGCGTGGTGGCCGCGATGTCGATTGAGGGCGCGCTCCACGTATGGACCGGGGGGCGCTTGGCGCCGGGCCGGTCCAGCACGGTGATGCCCAGTCGGCCGGTGTCGAGCCGTGGCCGCGAACCCTGGGCCAGTGGCTGGTCCAGTGCGTACTCGTTGTTCGACACCAGCACGACCAAGGGGGAGGTGTGCCGACGAGCCAGATCGTCGGTGAGAAGTAGCTCCGGTGTTGGGGTGGTTGAGCCCAGCACCTCGTGGAGGGCGTCCAGCGTCGTTTGCAACTTGGCGTCGCGGTAGCCCGATCGCTGCACGGCGTCGCCGTAGACGCCCAACGAGATGTTGTTCAGAAATGGGCGGCCGTTGACCTCGGCCATGTCGATCCGGCGCTCGAGCCCGGCCGTGAAGGCGTCGAGCGCTCCGAGCAGGTCGTGCCGGGCGATTCCCAGATCGAGGGCGAAGTGGTTGCGCGTCCCGGCGGGAAGGCAGATGAACGGCAGGTCGTGCTCTGTCGCCGCAGAGGCGACTGTCGCCAGCGAGCCGTCACCGCCGGCCATGCCGAGCGCGTCGGCTCCCTTGTCGATTGCGATCGCAATGAGCGTCGCGAGGTCGTCTGCAGGTCCGAGCATGACAGGCTCGACGCCTCGTTCGCGTGCTCGGTCAGCGAGGGCCGCCCGCGCTGCCTTGCCGTCGCCGGACCGGGGATTGATCAGCAGCACGGGTCGCCGCGGCGGATCGACCCGCTCCCATGCTTCTCGCGAAGCTCTGAAACGGGGGGGCACGCTCACCACCGGACTCCAGTGAGCGCGCCATTCGAGTAGGTGATCAGGCCGCCACCAGCTCGTCCGCTTCCTTCCTCGCCAGTTCGGCGTCGAGGACTGCGTACTCAGCTTCCTCGATCGCCGAGTACGCGAAGTCGACGGCGAACGTTGCGTCGTCCGC
Source organism: uncultured Solirubrobacterales bacterium (assembly GCA_963812225.1). Classification (GTDB taxonomy): domain Bacteria; phylum Actinomycetota; class Thermoleophilia; order Solirubrobacterales; family Solirubrobacteraceae; genus Palsa-465. Next base: position 2,570 of record CAWEUN010000016.1, on the reverse strand, counting down.
TCGGTGCTCGGCACGCCGCTCGGCGCGATCCACGTCGTGCTCGGCCCGCTTGGTGTCGAAGTCGTCGCGAATCGTCGCGATGTGCTCGTTCCACGTGCGCTGCAAGTCGTACCACCACACTGAAAGCTTGTTCTTGTTCGCGTCAGCCGACTCGCGCAGCTTCTTAGCCCGCTCCTGGGCAGACGCTCGCGCCGTCTCGACGTCCGCCTGAAGGCCGGCCTTGGACTTGTCCCGTGCGGCTGCCGCGCGGTCCTCCGCCTCCTTGGCGCGAGCGGCGAGCTCGGTGAGTTGATCCGAAAGTGCCATGTCAACCTCCTTCGAGGAATGTTGTCCTACATGTACGTGACCGCAGCGTGTCCACCGCTGCGTGACGGGATCGAATCGACGTAGAAATCGATCCCGGTGATGCCGCTGCATTCGCCTCCATCGCTTGCGAATCCCAGGGAGGCACGCCTATCAAGAGCATCAAGCCCGTCTCGGTTGCCAGAACATGGGCGCAGCATCATCGCGCGCAGGGTGATCCGTCGTCATCCGTTTTGCGTGATTTGCCCGTATCGTGCGCCACCCCGGGGCGAGCGCCGCGCTCACAATTGGCGATGTCAGGGACGCGACCGCCGGGCACGAGCGTCCCGGGCTCGCGGGAGGAGCGTGGCCGCCCGGATTGGTCTCAGACTGATGGCCGGGGCCGACCTGAGAAGCCACGTCGTGGCCTCGGCTACCCATCACGGTTGGGCGACCAAATGGTGGGAGACGCAGTCGAGAGCGTGAACGTGCTCCGCCATCTCGGCCGCCCGGTCGCAGAGCTCGGCCGGGACGCGACGCAAGTGGCCGACCAAGTCCGGCGGTCCGAGGCGCGCGAGCGCGCCGAGCCAAGCGCGCACCGCCTAATCGAGCTGTCGCCCAGGTCCTATCGAGCCAAACGTCTGGGTGTCAGCCGAGGTCGCCGAATCCCGAGACGAGCAGGTAGATGCCGGCGGCTCCGGTCACGATCACGATCAAGGTCTGTCGATGGTCCGTCATCCAGCCGTTGAGCTTCTCGGTCAGTGAGCGCGTGCGCTCCGGCGCCAGGACAAAGCCGAGGAGCGGAAGCTCGATCGCGGCGAACATGATCAGGTTGAACCCCAGGACCGCGAGCACCTCCGAGGCCGTGGGCGCGCCGATCTTGGCCAGCAGCACAAGGCCGGCGAGGTACTCCGCGCCCGGCAGGCTGTATATGGCACCAGCAGCCCACGCGATCCACACAGAGTGACGGCCCAGTGCGCTCTCGAAGAGGCTCCCCAGCTGCGGACTCTCGGCTTCGTCGTGGCCAGCGCGGCGCGGGTGCCACTGCAGCCGGCGACCTGAGCCCACGGCGACTGCAACGAGGATCAGGAGGGCTCCCACGGCTAGCTCGATCACCGCCCGCGTCGACCGGTCGGGCTCACGCAGGAGCTTGGACCCGTGAAGCCCCAGCACGATCAATAGTCCGAAGACAATCGAGAGGCTCATGCCCCCGATCAGGTAGGCGAGGAGGTGCTGGGCCGGCCGGGGGCGCCCCATCAGCACGACGGCGGCAGTGAGAAGCCCAGCGTCGAGCGCAGAGACCACTGCCAGGATGAAGACCTCGGTCACGCCCCGGTCTAGGCGTCTACGACCATGACGTCGAGCGTGGCCAGCGAGCTTCGACGCGAACGACCGGTCGCACGCTCTCCGGCAGCACGGCGACGGCCCCGCTCGCCGCGCTGTGGATGCGGTATTCGACGCAGCCCTTGGCGGGCGGCCCGGTGCCACCCGCCGGCGATCGTCGGTTAGCTCTCGGCACCGTCGCCCTTCGGCGCCGGCGGCCCCAGCTCGGTCTTCTGCTTGCGGATCTCGTCCGAGAGCCCCTCGAGCGCCTCGGGCGTGCGCTGCATGCGGATCCCGCGGCGGCCCATCTGGCGCCGAGCCGTACCTTGGGTACGTCGTGCCACTCAGTGGTTTGGTCCTCCGCGCGCTGGCACAGCACGCCGCTCACAGCGCGCATCCGCTCCAGCGTGCCGTCGAGGCTGCGACGCACGTCAGCGGTACCTTCCTGGCGCGCCTTATCGATCTCGGCCGACGCCTGCTGCCGGTGCTCTCCCGCGCTCTTGCGGGGGCGCTCACGCTCCTCACGCGCGCGGGGATGCTTGGTGGGCGTGGGATGGCTGCCTGCGGCAGCCACAGGGCCTTCTGTCGTCGGGAGCGAGTCCATGCAGCGCTGGCAGTTCACTTCTGGGATGGGTGAGCCGTCGTCACCCGTTCTGAATGATTGGCCACGCTCGGCGGGAAGACTCGGCTCGTAACTGATGGGTAGCCGCTCACACGCCGGAATTTGCGGCTCCCTTCGTCGCGCTCCAATACTCGGCGCCGCCGGGGGAGTTCTTCTCCGCCGCGACACCCAATACGTCGAACACTACCGACGTCTGCTGATCCACCAGCTGGAACGCCTTGGCCGCAAAGTCACCCTCGAACCGCAGACGCCGCCTGGACCACGGCGACCCCAGACCCACGGGCTATTTTCGGTTCAACGCAACGTAGTGATTGTCCGCTCGCCAGCGGCTTTCGTCGATCAG
>CAWEUN010000015.1:0-130550 GCA_963812225.1 uncultured Solirubrobacterales bacterium | reverse complement strand
CACAAATCACGTATTGCTTCATACTTCATCTATCCATCTACATCCTCATAGCAACAAACATGTTATACAGTGATGCTTTTATCGCCAACTCCTTAGTCATGTTGTGAAATCTTCTAGCATTTACATACTCACCAAACATTCTCTTGATACAAGAGAAAACTGTTTCTGCCATCCATCTGTACCCATCAGCTGACGCTACGCTTCCATCTTTTGAGGTTTGTCTGTTGTCTTATCACAGACATATTCCTAGCATGACAGTTAGTTGACTTGACTTTGGAATTACTTCTCGTCTTTATGCCAGGTATAATGTGATTTTTTGATAGATATCTAAAATTATTGTTGCTATCGTACATGCCATCTGCTAATACTCTTTTGACTTTATTATTTTCAGAAGCATGATCTACTAACTTCTTTACAATATTACCGTCATGTATCTCTTCACTTGTTACCTCCAAAGACAAGATTCTTTTCTTCTTGATATCTACTGCTACGTGTATTTTCAGATATCCTTTTCTAACATGCCATTTATGACGCATCCATTCTCCACGATTAGCTACTTTTACGCCAGGACCTATCAAGAGCAATCACAATGTCATTTCCTATATGTTGGTTAATTTCGATATCAAGTTTGTTTACACGCCTGTTTATGGACCGTACTTTGGTATTGATGGTATTTTGTTAGTTTCATGTGCTCGAACCACACCTTCGGTTTGTCTTTATGGAAGATGGAAATACGCTTTGACATAACCAAGTAGTCGTACGAATGAATCAGGATAGTCATGTGCTGCCACCTTTTCTACCTTCATTCATTTTCTCTAATTCACCATACCAACCATCTATGACATCAAAGTCTTGAATAACTTCGCCTCGTTTAACTAGACATTCATTGTAGAAAGCCCAATTGACCACATTAAATGTAAGTTTAGGTTAGCTAGAACATAGATGGGTCAACTAAACCCGACTAATGCCATAGTAGTTGTGCAACAAGCACAGTTACATAATCTTGGTGTTTAGGTAACTATCGAGATTCTCTTCATTGTTTAAATATAACTCCTTCCTTTTGCATCTCTGGAGCGATGAACCGGACCAGTTCAATTTCGTTATCATAGCTGAAATGTCTATCGTCTGCAATTGACATCATCTTTAGCATTCTTTGCTGACGTTCATTCAACACCCTGTTACAATCAGCGCATCTGTGATGTTGCTTTTCTAGACGCTTTTCCTTAACGGGATCTGAAAAATCCTTTCTTTCTTTATACTTTCCTCTTCTATGTTTTAATTTCCGTGCTATTGCAGCAATAATAACGATAATAATGACAAATATAATGAATGGTCCAACCCAATTGTCTGTTGATGGTGAAATAATAGTATGAGGGTTAGCGGAAGTGGTGTTAGTATTTCAAGCAGGAGGCGACGGACTAGTAGAATTGGAAGTGGCAGGATTAGGATTTGATGTCTGCCCGTTAGCCGCTAGATTATTCCAACATTATATCCCTTCGGGAGGCGTTTGCGCACAAATTTTTTAATATCCACCAATCCTGAATCGTAACTGACCACGTAATTCGTCATCATCGCCATCAAACCAAACCTACACTGATTGTATACCCATTTCTCCATTTTGGCACTAAAAGGAATGACCTTCCACCATTTTACTTAGGTCGATTTATCTCCAGTCTAAGCCGGCCTCACCTTGCTTTTCGTTCTATGTGCAGTTAGTGATGAGACCGATAAGCTTAAAGCTTTGTAGTACAATATATAGTACTAGTATGTATTGTACAATCGGCTGCCGATAAGACAAGAAGAGATGCCGCTAACCAAGATAGTTATGCAGGCATAGCGGGTCATCTTAAAGATGAAATATATCAGGTGGTGATTCAAATAAAATGAAAAAACTTCGCGAAAGACTGATAACAGCAGCAGGAATAGCAGCCTTACTAGCAGTGTTTTGCTACCAAGTAGTATATGGATCGTCATGTGGCATTTGATGTTGATACTTCGCAATACAGGCTGAATGACCATGGAGAGGTCGTAGGACGTAATTGATCATGGCAACTGATCTGGCACCATTAGCGGGGACAGTTGGAGGAGGGTTTCTCATTGGCTTCGTAACCGGCTATGCCATCAAAAAGGTAATCAAGTTGGCGGCAGTAATAGTTGGTCTGTTTATTGCTGCTTTAGCATACTTGGAATATCAGCGAATTCTTGCTGCGGATTGGCATAAGGTTCAAGCAATTTCGCAAAGTGATTTGTCTAGATCATTTGCGAGAACATTAGATCGTGCAGGTAAAGGTAACAGGGAAGACGGTAATCAAAGGCGCAGAGAGATAACGCTTCATTCTTTTAGACGATTTGTGAAGACTACAAGGGTAGATGACCATGACCACTATAGTGAAAATTATAATAAGCTACCTACCTGCTTAATGGTCATACAAAAGAATACTGCGAACGATATATTTTTGGATATAGACATGACACTACGCAACTAGCGGAGCCTGACTGATGCGAAATGGATAAAGTGAAATGGGCAAAGCGAAACCAAAGTTAGTACTTGATATAGAATTCGAATGGGTGGATGTAAGTGTCAGCTGCATACCAAAAGTCGAATATAAGCGCTATGCGGAATCAAACGGATTTTATGAATGTGAAATAGATGGCTACTGATCTCGGTACCGCTTGCTGGCACTGTTGGAGGAAGCTTTTTAATAGGCTTCATAACTGGGTACGCCGTCAAGAAAGTAATCAAGTTAGCCGCAATAATAGTCGGTCTATTTTTTGCTGCTTTAGCCTACTTGCAATATCAGCGAATTCTTAACGTGGATTGGCATAAGGTTCAGGCAGTTTCACAAAACGGAAGTGACTGGGTAGCAGATGCATTAACGCATGTTTCAAGTACTATTGGCGTTAGCCATCCAGGAACGTTACCAAATATTGGAATTCCACTAATCTCTAGTGTTTCGGCCGGCTTTGTTTTAGGGTTGGCTAGAGGATAGATTTTAGTGACGAGGCAGGGTTGAGGCTTGCTTATGAAGTACTTTGTGCATAGACTGGATGCCATGATGATGGAAGGCGGCCTACAACCTATATTCTTTCAGTATCAGCAACAAAATCTAATGTACTGTCAGTTATATCAAAATCCACTTTTTTCAGTTCGAATTCCTCGAATAAAAATCGATATTGTTCAGCCATATACAGAGACCAGTTCCTGCCCATATCATGCTGTATAACATACGAATGTTGAGTATAGTTGAATTCGTGTCGATATGGATGGCCCGATATCTTAATCCAGGTTTCAATTACATCTAAAGCCGATTCCATGTTGTATTCATTTCTTAAAAGCAGTACAAAATCCTTCGTTTCTTTGCTATATATTCTGCAACCGAGGTTACATCTTCCTCTGAAAGTCTATCGATAAGATTATTAGTAATCCTCTTCTTACGGTGACAAAGCCAGCCTTTGCGGCATTGGAATGCCAATCTACATGTCGTCTTATCACTTGACTTACTAATGTATTGACACTGGTGTCTTTTTGCGCTGCTTCCCGTTGTAGTTTACCTAAAATAGTGCGGTCTAACCTGAAGGTAATACTTTCGCTTTGATGCTGCCTGATTTTTTACTTTTTTTTCTGTTAGATCAGTTATCTGGATCTCAAAGATGAGACAACGTGGTTGAATAAATTTTTTTGTTGCAGTGCAACTATTTGTATGGGTTGCGCCACGTACTTAGCGTACTTAGTGTTGTGCCACTTTGTAGCATATTTTTACATTTCCTGAATGAAATATACGATCAAGTATAAATTGAGGAAAATTTTATTTTTTAAAACCATCTACTACGAGAATTGCGATTAGAGATACTAGATAAAAAAAAGTGCTTTTTAGCTAACATGAATATATACGCATAAATCAAAAATCCCAATAATATTGGAATAAGCGCCACACACAACCGAAAGTAATTCGTATTGCCTATAAATCTCTAGCTGCATGGCCCATGGTACAATTATTTGGGTAGGTTGCAACCATGTGTTATATTTCCACTATTGTATAAACAATCGATATTTAATTGCAAAGTACTCTTGCTACATAAATACCCATATATTGGATGATATCTATGAATCGAAAATACGTACTGGCCTTTGGAATGTTAGCAGTATCAGCGCTAGCAATGGCGGCAATAACGACAGTAGCACAGGCATTTGCAGACGAATGGGTTCCATATGGAAGTCATTAGTATGTCTGAATTTCAAGAAACTAAAGAAATCGAGAGGGTATATGCGGGATTGAAGACATTATGCCTGACTTACTTTCCAAAATCAGAACCATATTTGATCCATGATCTGCTTAGGCGTTTGAAAAAAAATCCCAACATTCCACCGATATATATGGTCGAAGTATTCACAAAACCAAATCTAGATTCCGAAGCAGCAAAACAATATATTTTTGAGAAAACGGGGATGGTTCCAGCAATATATGATAAAGGTACTCACTACGTTACAAACCATAGACTAACCTTGGAGATACTGAAGGAAATATCTGATTCTGCTGATGTCTTAGAAGTCGCAGGTGATTATACTGGAACTATAACAGCTAGAGGATCATCCGATGTGCATTCAGATGATTGTCCTCTACGGAATCTTGATTATGCCTATTAAGTCAAGATTGGCATCAAGAAATTGTTCATATTCCAAAGATATTTCACTTCCGTAGAATTGAACCTCAATTGACATGGGATGATTGTTACTAATCATCCTGCAATAGTGTTAAATAACAAGGCTAGCATAAATCCAAATCTTGAACAATATGAACCATATATAAAATATAAAGTACCCGGTCAAAAGGCCTTCTAGATTTGAATATAGTTGCTGGTTTTGGAGAGTCCTGTTGCAATAACTGTTGCGCTGACTTTGGGCTCGAGCTCATGTGTACGTCGACTAAGGAATTGCAGACTCAGTACACAAAGGACTTCCCATTTGTCAGATTGGCAAAAGGAAAAAACAATTTTCAATGTCTAGTGAAAGACGATTTTATCAGAAACGGCACTTTCAAATGTGGATTGGATTCAAACAGCGCAAAATGTCGCCATACAACTGCAGACTATGGACCCTGTATAAATAATGAATCCTTCAAAAATAGTGGTTGCAAGTATAGGACACTTCTAAAACATTATAAAATAAAAAATAAGGGGACGAGAGAGGAAGAAGTATTCATTGATCCTGATGCCAAGAATAGTTACCAAAAAGAATATTCCCAATGGTCGTATCTTGAGAATTTAAAAGAAAAGAGATTATGGGGGCCATGCGAATACTTTGATCAGTTAAACATCGCGCTAACTTCAAGCCATATGCGGCGAGATCCCGATCCGGTGGCAATGTCTCGAGCAAGGCGATGGCCGTCTTCCCCGCGGCGATCGCATCCTCATCGCGGCCGAGCTGCAACAGCAGACGCGCGTGCAGCCGCAGCGACGCCGCCTCTTTGCGCACTGCGCGGGCCGCATGATGGCCTGCGAGCGCCTCGTCGCACGCTTCGAAGGCCTCCACGAAATCTCCGGTCAGATAAGCCTCCCCAGCCTGCGAGTCGAGAAGATCCGCTCTGACGGCGGGATCATCGGCAAAACGCACCGCGCGCGCGTAGAGCGCAGCAGCCTCGCGATGAGCTCCCACGGTGGCTGCACGCGCCGCTGCCGCCGGTGCGTACTTCAGGACGTACTGCGCGTCGGCCGCGGCCTCGGCGTGATGCGTGAGGCGGGCGAGATCAGGCGCGCCCGCCGGCGGAGTCGCGAGCACGGTCAGGGCCTGGCGGTGCAGTGCCAGGCGACGGTTCGGCAAGAGAGACTCTTCGAGTGCCAACCGCGCCAGCTCGTGGCGGAAGACGAGCCCGCGCGCTTGCGCTTCGAGCATGCCCGAGGCTAAGCACTCGTCGAGCCGCTCAAGCGCTTCTCCGGCAAGCGCTTCAAGCAGCCACAGCTCACACTGCGGCGGCGCGATGGCAACCGCATCGAGCAGTGTCCGCGCCGCCGACGACAAACGAGCCGCGCGCGCGAGTACCGCATCACGGACCGACTGAGGCATCTCACCCCCTCCCGCAGCGAGCACCTCGGTGACGAAGAACGGATTGCCGGCCGTTTGGCGATACAGCTGCTCGGCGTCCGCGCCCTCGCGTTCGGCCAGCGTCGCGACCGCGCTCGACGAGAGTGGCAACAGCTTCAGCCGACGGACCGCTCCGCTCGGAAGCTCACCCAGCAGAACCCTCAGCGGATGTGCGCGGTCCAGCTCCTCCCGGTAGGTGGCGACAAGCATCGCGGGGAAGCTCTCGATCCGCCGGCCGAGCAGCCCCAGAACATCGAGCGTCGCCTCGTCGGCCCAATGAACGTCCTCGAAGACAACAATCGTCGGCGACCGCCCGCTTACCTCCTGCATCAACACACTCGCAACGTCGGACGGCCTCGCGCCGCTTTCTAACGACCGGGCGAGCTCGCCGCCTGTCACCTGCGCGATGTCGAATACCGGTCCGAGCGCACGCGGCGTGAAAAGCGAGTCGCAGGCGCCCCACAGGACACGCGCCGAGGGCCCCGGCTCTTCGCAGAACCGCCGCAACAGTGCCGTCTTCCCGATGCCTGCCTCGCCGCTCACGAGCACGAGGCACCCCCGCGAACTACCCCGCACCGTCCTCAAGCACTCCTCGAGGACCGCGAACTCGCCGCCGCGTTCCAGGAGCTCGCTCCCAGTCTGCGAGGCGTCAGGAGCCCAAGCGTGTCCCATGAGCTACCCATTGTCCCCATACCCCCTCGACTCAACAAGCACGCGCGCCGACACTCGTCCGCGACGCCCACATCGATCGCGGCAACCGCACGGCGCGGCAGCGCCGCAAAGGAGAACGGATCCCGCGAACCTCCCTGCGCTGCCACGCCCACCCCACGACTACACAGCCCTGCGGCCGTGGAAGCGAAGCGCCCACTTGAAAGAACAGAAGCCAGCACGCCGGCGTAAAGCAGGCATCCGGCAGCGCCGCCGCGGACGACTGCTTATCTGCTCGTCCCGGCGCCGCCGAGCCGACGATCGAGTTGGCGACGACCCAGGCGTGGTGCTCCCACCAATAGCGTTGGCCGCAACCCGCCGGCGGCTACCGGTCGGCGTCGAGCGCGCTGACCAGACCGCGCACATCCGCCACCGTCACCGTCAGCTCAGGGTGCCGGATCAGTCTGAGCGGATCAATCGCGGGCACGCGCTCCCGGAACGAAAGCAGGACGCCCCGGTCTCCGTTGCTCGCGAACGTCAGCCCGCCGTCGGTGATCCCCAGCCGCGCCGGTCCGGCGGTCCGGTAGAACCGGTACGGGCCGGTGATCGCCACCCGGCTGATGTTTGCCAGCGTCGTGCGCAGCCGCCATGGACCGTAGCTGGCGAGTAGGTGCTCGTCATCGATCTGCACCCAGGCACGCTCGGGTGTGATGCCAAACGGTCGCGCCGCTATCCGGTAGGCGGGAGCAAAGCGAAAGTCGAACCGCTGCACGGACGTGTCACGTTACGCAAACCGAGCGTTCGCGATCGGTTCGAGTACCACGCCGTCCCGGAATCTCGCCGAGATGCGATCGCCTCTGCGAGCTACACGTACCGCGTCTGCGTCACCGACGCCGCCGGCAACCTCAGCCCCGCGCGCGGCCTAGGCGCGGCCGCACCTGTTCCCTCGGAGTTCTCACTACGGGGATTTCTAATTGGCACGGGTGGCCGACCGAAGGGGCGGGAAGTCGGTGAGCAAGTCAGGCGCGTCGAGTTGGTAGAGGTCGATGGACTCAGGCAGTCCGCGGAACCGCCAGGCGCCCAGGCTGCTCAGAGCGACCCCGTCGCAGAGCGACTCTAGGATCGCCGCGCGAACGGCAGAGGACACCACGATCTGGCCGCCGTGCGCCGCGAAGCAGATGCGTGCGGCGGCGTGAACGGAGAGACCGACGTACCCGGTGTCAGTGAGCGCGGGACGCCCGCGATGCAAGCCGATTCGCAGCCGCACCTCAACCCCGTGCGGCCACGGCCCCATATGCATCGCCCGCTGGATCGCCAGCGCGGCTTCTAGTGCCGCGGGCGCCTGTTCAAAGACCGCAAAAACGTCGTCGCCGCGGGCGGACACCTCGCGCCCGCCGGCACTCCGCACCGCAGTACGCACCCGGCGCCGGACATCGCTGAGCAACGAAGCGTATTGATCGCCCAGGCGCGCAAGCAGCTCGGTTGAGCCCTCGATGTCCGTGAGCAAGAACGTGAGATGGCCCCTGGGCAGCGTCCGCTGCGGTTGCAGCTGAGCGTTGATGAAGCCGATCGGCATGATCCCGTGTTTCGCCGCCGCCCTGAGCAGCCGGCTGCGCGCCCGGTCGCGCGCGTCCTCGTCCTCGAACGCCACCTGGCTGAACCGCGCCAGCGCATTGCGGACGTGCGACGCGTCGTGGATCGGCAGCCGGCGTTTGCCACGTGAATCGACGTAGGCAAACGCGCTGTCTGGAAGCTGCCCGCGCTCCTTTGCCCGCAGCGGCGGCATAGGTCGCATGATCCCAAGAACCGCCCCTATCGCGGACGCGGACGGCCCCGCATTGCGACGCGACTATTGGCGCCCGGCTCAACGGGACCCGACGATGACATCCCGAGTCGCTCCTCACCGCGGCTCTGATAGCGCACACCCTCGTCTCACAACGCAGTCCACGAACCCGGATTACTAATGGATCGCACCCTTAGGACTGCTACCGCGGAAACCGCGCATCTCGCGCACGATCGCATTCGCCTTCCCGCCGGCGCGCTGCCGGCGAGCGCTTCGGCGACGACGGGATAGCCAGAGGAGATGAGCTCTGTCGTGCCTCGCGGTCGGGTCTGCGGCTTGCCTCGGGAGTCGCGCGGTTGGCGAGAAGCGCGACGGCTGTGGGCCGTTGGGTCGCGTCGTGTATCCGTGCTCGATCGCGCACTTCTCGGCTTCTCGTGGCGGCGAGGCCAGCGGTCGCCCTGGTGCCGCTCGTATGTACCAACCGGCGCCCCTGCGTGGCCTCGGTCCGGCGGATCCGGACGTCGAAAGTCGACTGGCGCGGCGACCGGGGGTCTTGTGCATCCGCGGCTTTGGTCGCTCGGGGCGGCCGACACGCGGGTCTGGTTCTAGCCTTCTTGGCGTGGACGCTCCCGAGGCGCGGTATATAGAGCGTGACGGAGCCCAGCTCGCGTATCAGGTTGTCGGCGGGGGAAGCGTTGATGTGCTCGTGGTCGGCGAGACTGCCCAGCACTTTGATCTGTGCTGGACCGACCCTTACATCCACGAGCTGTTCGAGCGGGGTGCCTCGTTCTCCCGCACGGTCTACATGCAGCCGCGCGGTTTCGGGCTGTCCGAGCGAATCCGGTACGTCCCGACCCTCGAGCAGCACTCCGACGACGTTCTCGCCGTCATGGACGCGGTCGGGATGCGGGCGGTGACGCTGGTGGGTGCCCTCACCACGTCTGGGCTAATCGCTCTCGCCGCAGCGCGAGCGCCTGAGCGCGTAGCGAACCTCGTCCTGTTCAAGCCGATTGCGTGTGGTCCCCTCGCCCCGGACGCCGAGCAGCACGGATGGTCGACCAGCGACGCCGCCGAGTACGCGTCGCGCTGGCGCCCAGCCTTGGATCGATGGGGAAGCGGTGCGGTGATCGACGCGTACGACCCGGTGCAGGGCACCGGCTACAACCGCCGGCTAATGGCGATGCTGGAACGCTGCTCGGCGACGCCCGCGACCGCGCGGCAGTACTGGGAGTGGTTCGTGCGGCTGGACATCAGCGATGTCCTTCGCGCCGTCCGATCGCCGACCCGAGTGCTGTACGCGCCGACCTCTCCGGAACCGGAGCCGGTCGTGCGCCGGGTCGCCGAGCTGATACCTCAGGCCAGCTTCCACCATCTGCCCCCGACCCCCGCGGGCGCAGCCATCGGCGAGGCGTGGATGCCGGTCTGGCAACATGTTGAGGAGGCCGCGACGGGCGCGCGGCACTCGCCTGACGCAGACCGGTTCCTCGGCACAATGCTGTTCACCGACGTCGTCGGGTCGACCGAGCTGCTCGCCCGGATCGGCGACGCCGAATACCGTGCGCTGCGCGCGACACATGAGCGCCACGTGCGGCTCGAGGTCGAGCAGAGCGGCGGGCGGCTCGTCAGCGTCACCGGCGACGGCACGTTCAGCCTCTTCGATGGGCCGACCGACGCGGTTCGCTGCGCTGACGAGATTCGGACGGCGGCCGCGAAACTCGGCATCTCGGTGCGCGCCGGGGTGCACACCGGAGAGCTCGAACGCACCGGACGCGACTTCACCGGATTGAGCGTGCACATCGGCGCACGAGTGGGCGCCATGGCGATGCCCAATGAGGTGCTCGTTTCTCGCGCGGTCTACGACCTCGTGGCGGGCTCGGGGCTTGCTTTCGTCGAACGCGGCGAACGCACGCTGAAGGGAGTGCCGGGGAGCTGGCACCTGTACGCGCTCGCGGGCGCCGAGCAGCCGGCGAAGCTGCCGGCGGAGAGGTCGCTCGAGACATCGCTCGACCGTGCCGTGCTTTCCACCGCCCGTACCGCGCCCAGGGCGATGCGCGCCGTCTTGCGAGTCGGCAACGCGCTACAGCGCTATCGCTCCCGCGCCGGGGCCGGTGGCGTCTAGCTGCCGGAAGGCACCTCTGGCGACCGCACCCCGCAACTCGGGGGACAGACGAGCAGCGCCCCTCCGGCACTGGGAGACACCTGCTCTCCGCGTCCGTACTGTCAGCTAACGAGCGCCAGCAGTTGCCTGGAGGGTGCCGCACCCAGAACCACCGCGGCCAGCCTCCCCGACAGCGATAGTCGGTGAGCTCGCCGGGCGCGCCGCATCGGACGACGTCCAGTCTCGGCGTCGTTCTCGCAATCACTCAGCGATCGCATTCGCTCTCGATCCGTCCTCGGTGCGGCCACCGCTTTGGCGACGGAACGGCCCTCTGCCGGAGCATCCGTCGCTCTGAGGGCGGCTTGAGCTGTTCCCGTTCAGCCTGGGCCGGGCTTGCGCGCCAGCAGCCGCTCGACAAGCCCGAGCTTGGAGCGCTCGAGCAACTCGATCAAGAAGCCCTCGGCTTGCACGTGCTCGAGCGGCTCGCGAAGCACATGGTCGGCCCCGAAGCGAACGAACGCCGGTGCTAGCAGGCGCTGGACGCCCCGGACCGCTCGGACCGGACTGCGTACGTGCTCGAGCAGCACGAACCGCCCGCCCGGACGGAGGACCCGCCTCACCTCGGTCACAGCGGCGCGGTCGTCCGGGATCGTGCACAACGACAGCGTGCACACCACCGTGTCAAACGTGGCGTCCTCGAACTCGAGCGCCTGCGCGTCCCCCAGCCGCAACTCCACCGGCCGACCCAGCTTGGCTGCGCGCCGGCGGGCAATGTCCAGCATGGCGGGCACGAATTCGATGCCCGTAAGTCGGACGCCACCGGGGTAGTGAGGAAGGTTGAGACCCGTCCCCACGGCAATCTCCAGCACATCACCCTCGGCCCGCGCGCAGACCCACTCGCGCCCACCCGCGAACAGCAGCCGTTCCGGGATCTTGACGTTGCGGTCGTAGTTGCCCGCCTCCCGCTCGTAGACACGGCGGATGGCCTCTGTCTCCTCGAGAGCTGGGGTCACGACCGCCGCCCATCGTAACGATGCGCGCCCCGACCCATTGGGACTGACCCGCTCGTGTGTTGGCCAGTCGGGCTCGAGCAGCGCGTCCCACAGGAGTGGGCGAAAAACGTCCGCGTGCCGACCTTCCTCTACCAGGTTCGTGGCGACATCCTCACCGACCCGAGCGACGTGCAGACGATGTACGACAACATCCCCGTGGCCGAGAAAAAGCTGCAGTGGATCGAGGGCACGACGGCCCGATGGGACGGGTACCTCGAGTTCCAACGCCGCCCGCGGCCCATGCTCGACTGGTTCGCCCAGTACACGTCCTGATTCGGCGCAGGCGAGTCACTGGCGTACGATCAGCGCGTGCTCGCTCCCGTTGATCGCGTCGAGGTGACGATCGTGATCGACAACTTCCTCGACCTGCTGATGGCCGGCGAGGACGGCGTGGTTCGCTACCAGACGAGGGACTTCGGCGCGGCCGAGCAGCTGGTTGCTGAGCATGGCTTCTCCGCGGTGGTCAGCGTCGACCGGGACGGCGACCGGCGCACTGTGCTGTACGACGCCGGCCTCACGCCGCACGCGGTGGCCCGCAACCTCGACGTGCTTCAGGTGCCGGTGGGTGACTTGCGTGCGATCGTGATCTCGCACGGCCATGCCGATCATCACGGCGGGCTCGAGGGCCTGATCCGTCGTCGGGGGCGCTCGCGATTGCCGTTGGTGATTCATCCCGACGCCTGGCGTGAGCGGAGAATCGCCTTTCCCTCGGGCGGTGAGGTGCGACTGCCTCCGCCGAGCCGTCACGATCTCGAGGCCGAGGGCCTGGAGGTGGTCGAGGAGCGGGCGCACAGCCTCCTGCTCGACGGCACCGTGCTGGTCTCCGGTCAGGTCGAGCGGGCAACCGAGTTTGAGACCGGCTTTCCGATCCACGAGGCGCGCGAGAGGGATGGTTGGCGGCCCGATCCGATGATCTGGGACGACCAGGCGCTCGTCTTCAACGTGCATGACCGCGGGCTGGTGATCGTCTCGGGGTGTTCGCACGCGGGCGTGATCAACGTATTGCGTCACGCTCAGCGTCTGACCGGGGAGGCCCGCATCGCCGGGCTTGTCGGCGGCCTGCATCTCACCGGGGGACTGTTTGAGGCGCGCATCGAACCGACGGTCGAGGCGTTGCGTGCCGCCCGAGTTGGTCGCGTCCTGCCCGCGCACTGTTCGGGCTGGAGGGCGGTCCACGCGATCGCCCGTGCCATGCCCGAGGCCTTCGTGCAGCCCGCGGTGGGAACGACCGTAACGTTCGAAGCAGCGCCAGGGACCTCACACTGACGCCACACTCAAGCGGCGATCGGCTCCCGCGAGGCGGCAGCGTCGGGGTCTGCCGCGTGCTGCGGCTGGGCCTGGTCACGTCCGCGCAGCGGCTGCTCGCGCAGCATCAGCACGATTACCACCCCGGCGAGCGCGATCGGGGCGTGCAGCATCAAAGTTAAAGTAACTCTAAAGTTATGGTGTGTCAAGCGTTCCTGCTAGGATCGCCTGCATGACCACGGAGTTGGGGCTCCGGGAGCGCAAGAAGCAGCGCACCCGCCAGCTGATCTCAGACACGGCGCGCCGGCTGTTCGCCGAGCATGGGTTCGAGGCTGTGCCGGTCTCAGAGATCGCCCGCGAGGCGGAGGTCTCGGAGGCGACAGTATTCAACTACTTCCCGACCAAGGAAGACCTCTTCTACCACCGACTCGAAGCGTTCGAGGAAGAGCTGCTTTCGAGCGTCCGCGACCGCGCTCCCGGCGAATCCGTTCTCGCTGCCTTCGGGCGCTTCGTCACCATCCCGCGCGGGCTGCTCGCCGCACGCGAGCCCGACCAAGTCGAGCACCTGGCTGCGATCACCCGCGTGATCGTCGAGAGCCCCGCGCTGCTCGCACGCGAACAGCAGGTCTACACCAAGTACACCGACGCACTGGCCAAGCTGCTGGCCACAGAAACGGGCGCGAGCACGGGCGGCTTGGAACCGTGGGTCGTCGCCCGCACGCTCATCGGCCTGCACCAGGCGCTAGTCGACTACTCCCGTCGCGAGATCATCGCCGGCACCCGCAATCCCGCCCTCGCCCGCCGCGTACGCCGCCAGGCCCAACAAGCGCTCGAGCTGCTCTCAAACGGCCTTGCCGACTACGGGGCAGCAGTGCGAGAGGAGAGCCGCCGGTGAGTGACTGTGTGTGGCTGTTGCGTCACGGCGCGACCGAATGGACCGACGAGGGCCGTCATACCGGGCGCGAGGACGTCCCGCTCAGCGAAGTCGGCCGCCAACAGGCCAGACGGGCCGGGCGTTACCTGGCCGACAGGCCGATGGCGCACGTGCTCGTGAGCCCGCAGACGCGTGCGTTGGAGACGTGTCAGCTCGCCGGGTTCGGCGATCGAGCGCAGCGTCGTGAGGAGTTGGTCGAGTGGGACTACGGCGACTACGAAGGTTTGACTGACGAGGAAACGCAACGGGCCCACCCGGGCTGGGACCTCTTTCGGGACGGGTGCCCCGGCGGCGAGCGCCCCGATCAAGTCGCGGCACGGGTCGACCGGCTCCTCGCAACGGTGCGCGGTTTGGACGGTACGTGTTTGCTGGTCGGTCACGGAAAGTCACTGCGCGCGTTGGCCGCCCGGTGGGTGCAGCGCGATGTCGCGCTCGGGAGCGTCTTGCCGATGGACCCGGCGGCGATCTCGCTGCTGGGGCACGAATCGGCCGGGCCGCTGCTCCAGTTGTGGAACTTCACGGGGGAGCTCGCCGCCTGAGCTGGCCGGCGCTGCGCGAGCGCACTACCGTCTCCGCGCGCGCTTAGACTCGATTCGTTGCTCGGCGGCCCTACTCAGCGACGAACCATCGGCTCATTGCTCGTGACCGCATGGGCCGTCTACGTGACAGTGGTCGTGGCGTCAAACTTCACCGATCTGCTGACGTCGTTTGGCTGGATACACACCGCCTTTCGGTCGGGCAACCTGGCGTTCCTTCAAACCGCCACGCGGGTCTACTTTCACAGCCAGCCCGTTGACCAAGTCCTACTCGGCTGCGTCCTGGTGTGGGAAGCGAGCGCTGCCGGGCTCCTGTGGTACGGGGCGATCGCTTGGAAGGGGACGGTGTGGCGAACCGTCGGCGCCGCGGAGGCCGGGCTGGTCGTTATCGCGCTCCTGTGGATGGCGTTCGCGATCGCCACCGAGATATTTGTGGCCTACGACCGGGGGGTCAACGAATCCGCGTACTGGGTGCTCGCGGTCGCGAACCTTGTGACGCTTGTCGTCCTGACCTATGCGCGGACGTAGGAGATGAACTCGAGCAGGCTGCCGTCGGGATCTCGGAAATAGACGCTGCGGCCCTCGCCCTTGGCCCCGTTCCGTGCTACCGGACCCTCTTCCACGCGGACATCGTTTCGCTCGAGGTGTTGGACGGCCTCGTCGATCGGGCCAGGCCACTCGAAGCACACGTCGCTGTTGCCGGGTGCGACCGGTTGGCGCGCGAGTGGATGGGCATCCACGCCGGGCCCGTGGACATTGAGTTGCTCGGACCCGAACCGGTAGGCGCACGCATTGTTGCCGCGCTCGACAAGCTCGGCGCCGACGACATCGCGATAGAAGCGATTCGAGCGGTCCCAATCAGAGACGTGGATCACACAATGGTCGAGCTTCACGCTGCGCGAAGGCATCCACGCAGAGTAGGGGACTAAGCCAACTATCTACGTGCGTTCGATTCGTGCCAACCAAGCCGGAACGCCGTCCTTGTCGAAACGTGTTTCGATGCGTTCCGGGGTGATCGAGAGGACGTTCCAGCCGGTTGCGTATGCCGATCGAAGTTCAGCCTGGCTAACACGGCGCGGACCCCAGTCGCCTGGGGTCTCCTCGCTGAAGCACAGGAGATGGAGCACACAGCCCGCCCTCGTGGCCGAGGCCAAACTGTCGACGTACGCGCGTCGGTCGTCGTCATCGAAGGTATGGAAGAGCCCGACGTCGAGTACGGACTCGAAACTGCGATCCAGTCCTCCGAGCTGTAAGGCGTCCGCGACGAGGAACGTCGCGGCGAGGTGCCGGCTGGCCGCCTTCTCGCGAGCCCGTTCGATCGCGGTTTCAGCCACATCAACGCCCAGGACCTCGTGACCGCGCGTCGCGAGGAACAGCGCGTGCTCCCCCGAGCCACACCCGGCGTCGAGCACGGTCCGGGCGAACGCGTCCTGGTCGGCGAGCCGGACGATGGCGGGCTGCGGTCGGCCCAGGTCCCACGGCGGCAAACCGTCCTTGTACGACTCGTCCCAGGGGCCGAAACGACGCTCGTGGAGGGTGGGTTTGCGACCTCCCGACGTCAATGAGTCAGTCGTTCTCGAGGACCTCGCGCAGTCTGAGCGCGAAGGGTTCGGGTTGGCCTGGGTATCCGGAATCGGCGCCGAGGAAGCCGCCATGGTGGCTCGGGAACACGGTCGCCTGCTGACCGAGCCGCCGGGCGGTGGCGACCGAGGTCCGTCCCGTAAAGGTGTTCTGAGACTCCTCGCCGACGGCGATTACGACGCGAGTTGGCGCGGCTGCGAGCGCGTCGAAGCCCGGGCCATAGCTGGTGATCGCCCAGGAGCGGTCGGAGAGCAGCGGGCTGTCGCGAGAGCCGTCGTCCTCGGTCGGCATCCCGAAGGCGGCGGGGTCAGCAGGTGGTTGGGCGAAGTACTCGTCGGTGAACTCGCCCCGCCACGACGTCATCGCGATGAAGGCCGCCATGCCCGCGTTCGGCCCTTTCGCCTGATACGCGTCGCGCACCGCGGCGCGGGCGCGCTCGGCCGCCGCATAGTCGTGGAGCACCGGGATCAGCGGCGGCTCATGCGCAACCAAAGTGACGACGTCGCCGGGATGGGCCGCCACGAGCGCCAGTGCGGTCACCGCGCCTCCACTGCTCGCGAACATCTCGACCGGGCCGGCGCCGAGCGCCTCGATCACGGCGTGGATGTCGCCCGCCTGGACCGTTGGCGAATTGTCGACCCGGCCGTCGCTTCGGCTGCTGCGGCCGAGGCCGCGCGGGTCGTACGTAACCACCGTGCGATCGGGGAAGTAAGACGCCAGCGCACTGAAGCCGCCGGCGGTCATCGGCTGACCGACCATGAACAGCGGAGGGCGTCCGTCCGTGATCGGCACCTCGCCGTGGACGTCATAGGCGATCTTGGCCTCGGGGGTTTCAAGGATGTGTGTCGTCATATCAGTGTTGACCCGTCCACTGCCGGAAACTCATCGGCACACGGTTGCAGGGATACAGGTCGCGTATGCTCACCGGATCGGCGAGCTGGATGACAGGACGTTCCTCGTTTCCGGCGCGAACACGGGGATCGGACGGGAGACGGCGCTTAGCTTGGCCGGGCGTGGTGGGCGCGTGTTCATCGCGGGCCGCTCGGAGCCGAAGACGCGGCCGGTGATCGACGCGATCGTCGCCGAGACCGGCAACAGCGCGGTCGAGTTCCTCTGGCTTGATCTGGGTGATCTCGAATCGGTGCGCACGTGCGCGCATGAGTTCCTGCGGAGGGGCGCGCCGCTTCACGGGTTGATCAACAACGCCGGACTCGCCGGCCGGCGGGGGATGACCAAGAGCGGGTTCGAGGTTGCGTTCGGCACGAATTATGTTGGGCCCTTCTTGCTGACCGGTCTGCTGCTCGATCGCCTGCGCGAGAGCGCGCCGGCGCGGATCGTCAACGTTTCGAGCATCGGGCACTACCGGGCGCCCGGGATCGATTACGCGGCCGTCCGCCGCCCCACGAAGAGCTTCACGGGAATGCCGGAGTACTGCGTCTCGAAGCTGGCCAACGTGGTCCACGCCCAGGAGCTCGCCCGCCGTTTGGACGCCTCGGGCGTCACCACCTACTCCTTGCATCCGGGAGCCGTCGCGACGGACGTGTGGCGTCGCGTGCCTTGGCCTGTACGTCCGCTGCTGAAGCGGAGAATGCTGTCCCCGGCCGAGGGGGCGAGGACGTCGCTGTACTGTGCGACCTCGCCCGACGTCGCCGGCGAGACGGGCTACTACTACGACGATTGCGCCCGCAAGGAGCCCAGCGCCGTCGCGACGCCGGCACTCGGCGCAGAGTTGTGGGACCGCACGAGCGATTGGGTCGACCTCACTGCTCCGGTTCCCAGGAAGCCTCAATGATGTAACCGTCCGGGTCACGGCACTTGACGCTGACGTAGTCGGGCTCGTCCGACTCCTCGACCAGCTCGATGCCGTCGCCGGCAAACCGATCGCGAAGTGCCAGAACGTCCTCGCGACTGCGAAGACGGACCCCGAAGTGCATCCACGCCGGCCTGGCGATCGGCTCCTGGGTCGGGCCGAGCGCGAGTGAGAAGCCGGCGGCGTTGCAGAGCATCAGGACGCCATCGTCGTAGCGCTTGGCGGGCCGTGCCCCGAAGCCGAAGTAGGTCTCGTAGAACCGGCGCGAGCGGTCTTCGTCGCTCACCGGAATCGCCAGGTGGTCCATTCGCTCGCCAAGTTACACGACTTGTCTCTATAGCCCGTTGAGCAGGCCGCGGAGCGTTTTGGTGTATGTCTCGAGCGCGTCGCGTCCGCGGTGGGTCAGCGCTGCGGAGGTTCGCGACGCAGGCCCGTTGCCGGTCTTCTCGGTGACTAGGTAGCCGGCGTCCTCGAGCTTGCGCAGGTGCGTGATGAGGTTGCCGGGCGTCAGCCCGATCATGTCCTGCAGGCGCGTGAAGGAGAGCGCGTCACCCTCCGGCAGCGCGGCCAGCGTGGCGACGATCTGCAGCCGCGCGGGGACGTGGATCAGCGGGTCGAGCGTGTCGCTCGTCGTCATGCGCCTACGGGCGGGCGCCGTAGCCGGGCCTGAGCGGCGGCATACCCGAGGACCACGACCGAGCAGCCGATGGCATCGCTCAACCACACCCCGCGCGGTCCCGCAAACGCGCTTCCCGTGGCGACGAGGATGACCGCGATTGCGACGCCGAAACCCGGCCACTCCTCCCGGGCCGCCGCGATGGCGGCCCCGACTCCGCCGAGCGCAATCAGCTGCGCCGTCACCGGATAGATCCCGTACACGATCCCCAGACTCACCCCGTCGTGCTTCAGCACACCCTGGAACACGGACACGCCGACCAGGACCGCCACCGCCACCACTCCGTAGGCGCGCTGTTGCCGCACCGAGACCCCGCTCACACCGGCCATCGCGCGCCGCCTGAACGTGACGACCACCCCGATCCAGCAGACCAGGATGCCGTACATGACCAAAAGTCCCGCGGCGGTTGGGCCCTTGTAAGGGTGCTGTGTTCGAACCGACAGCCACACCGCGCCGAGGGCCACCAGGACGACCGCCGCCCCCAGCGTGGCCAGCAGCGGCGAGCTGAGGTCCAACTGGCGCTGTGCGTCACGTCTGGTCTGCTCCAGCAGTCTTGACGCCTCGCGGGGATCCAGTCCGCCGCTCTGGTCGGCGGTCACCGTGTCGTCTATGTCGCGTGTGCCGTTCATCGTTTCACTCCGACTCAGTTAACTTTGCGTCGCAAACCATACTACGGTTTGCCGCACAAAGTCAAGGGAAACTTGTCGGCTTCTGCCGGAGGCGATGGTCCGTTGGGGGGGTTCTAACGAAGGGCGCCGAGCGCGTTGGCGCGCTACTTGAGCTCGCAGGTAGCACGTCGTCGTGCTACTTGGGCTCCCACCGCCAGCCGTCTTTGTTCTCGCAAACGATGGCCTCGCCGTCGCCGGCAACGCCGCTCATCCCGTGGTCGGCGTTCGAGCAGTACTCGCCCGGCTCGTAGCAGTTACCCGAGCTCGTCTTCGGGTAGCAGCTGGTCGGTTTCGGTGTGGGCGTGGCCTTCGGTTTCGGTTTGGACTTCGGCGTCGGCGACGACCACGGCGACGCGTGACGGAAGTCCGAGTCAAAGGTGGCGCTCGCCGTCGCGATCGCCCCGGCGCCGCCGTGATTCCGGTTCAGCACGATCCCGAGCTCGCGGTTTCTCGTCAGCGAGGTCACGCTCGCGTTTTGGGACCCGATCAACAGTGACTCCCGCGCCGTTCCGGCGTCGTCGAGGATCAGTTTCTCGTGGATGTAGATGGCGGTCGAGCTGTCGGGGAAGAGGTGGACGCGACAACCCGCCTTGGTGACCACGCGGAACGCGGAATCCCACTCCGAGGAGCGCGTCATCACGACTCTGCAGGTCACGCCCTTCCTCCCATCGGCCGCCAGCGCCCGGTAGATCGTCGGATCAGCGAGCTCTTCGGACTCGAAGTCGATGGTCTTGCGCGCCGATCTGATCTGCTTGACCAGCGCGGTCTCGGCCGTGCCCGAGCCGGTGTTCGGCGACCAGACGAGTCCGGGCGCCTGCACCGTCTGAGACCTTGGGTTCCCTGACGCGCCGGCCGTCCAGTCGTTCGAGAACGTCTGCTCGATCGCACGTACCTGAGCCGGATTGCTGTCAACGATCTCGGCGTCCCTGGTGGTGCGGTAGTACTGGGAGACCAGGTTCGCGGTCGAGACGTCTGAAACCGTCCCGTCAAAGGTGGTCGTCTTGATGTGGAAGATGTAGCCGGCTGGTGCCGATTTGACCTCGACACCGTGCGCGGCGAGGTAGTGAGCGGCGCTGCGATTCACGTGCGCGCCACTGAACGCGCTGTCGAGCAGCACACGGACCGCGACGCCACGTGCGGCGGCCGCGACTAGATCACGCTCCGCGGTGCTGTCTGCCAGCTCGTACATCTCCATGTCAATCGTCCGCCGGGCGTGCGCGATCTGCGTGTAGAACCCGCCGAAGCCAGCGCGCGGATACTGCACAAGGCGGTAGTACCTACTCGCGCTTTCCCGCCCGATCGAACCGCCTGCTGCGCCGGCCGCCCAGGCGACCACGGCAACTGCCGCCGCGCATGAGCTCACGACGCGGCGCATGACCTTCAGGCGTGACCGACTATCTCGACGGCGCTAGTCCGAGTCTGGCGTCCCGCCGCCAGGGTCGGCCGCGGCCGCCTCCGCCTGTTCCCGTGCACGCTCTGCCGCGTGGGCTTCCTCCGCCGCGGCACCGGCCCGCCGGCGGGCCTCCTCGGCCTCCTGCTTACGGTCCGCCGCCGCGAGCTGCAACTCGTCTGCGCGCTCGCGAGCCTCCACGGCCTCGTCGGTTCGCTGCGCGACCACGGTGGCGCTGAACAGCGGACCGCTGGAGGGGCATTCCACCGCGAACAGGGCGCACACCGCCGCGTTCTGCTCGGCGGTGAGCTCGTCCCCGACCGTAACGTCTGGCGATCCGCCCAGCTGTTCGCCGGTAAACGGAAGGCGAACGTAATCCCGGCTCACGGCAACATCGGAGAGCGGCGCCAACTTCACCTGCCGGCCAAGCCTTCCGCGTTTGATCGAGATCAGCACAGGCTCCCGTCCGGCGGCGTCGTAGTACACCTCCTCCAGACGACCGGCCTTCTCGCCGGTCCTGTCAAGAACATCCTGGCCCCGCCAGCTTTCGATCGCCTCAACTGTCGCCACGGCCGTCCTCCTCGTATCGGACGATGGTCACGATCGCGTCCTTGCGCCCGTGTGATCCCGGAGAATACTCCGGCACCGCCGCCCGGCCGAGCAATCTGTGCGTGCCGCCTCCGGCAGCGCACAGGACGTCAGACCAACTGCCCTCCGAGGGCGCGCGTGACTCCCTGTGCGGTCTTCTTGGACTGTTTGGGCACGTCGAACTGCCAGGTGATGCCGCTACTGAACGCGATCTTCAGGTGTGAGAGCAGCTTGCCCTGGTCGAGCTCGACGGTGGTCACCTCGCTGCGCGGCACGCGGGCCAGGATCTCGTCGCTGATCTTCATCTTGAATGCGCCGGTCCTCGTCTTCACGAGTGCCAGGTCACTGTCGCTGACCGCGAGATATCCCACCCTGCCGAAGCTAGGCGTATCCGACGCGGCGCCCGATGATCGGCTGGTGAGCAGGTTCGCGGCGACGTTGCCGATCGCTCCGCCCACCTCGCTCCCGGCCGCCGAAGCGGTCACCTTCTTTGTCAGCCCCTTCGGGTTGACGAACGTACCCGCGATCTCCGGCACGCCAAGCGCCCGCGATGCGTCATCGGCCATCTTTCGCTCCCTTCACCAATGCCTGTTCCCAACGGTTTCGATGGGTAGACGCGGGCGAAAGGGATTCCTTCCGAAGACGCCCTCGCGTGGAGACGGGCGGCGCGCAGCCTCACTCGTTGGCCAGCAGACGCGCCTTCGCCTGCTCGAACTGCTCCTCGCTCAGGTCTCCTCTCTCCCGGAGCTGGGTCAGCGCATCGAGATGCGCGACACGGTCCGCGCTCGGCGCCCCACCCTGTGCCGGTGCGGCCGGATCAGTGGGCTGCACGTCGGCCCAGATCATCGCGTCGCTGTGGTCCTCAGGGTCGAGCTTGATCGGTAGCTCGAGCCCGGCTGGGTAGGAGTCGGCGCCGCCCATCACGTCCTGCCGGATCGTCAGCTGTCTGGGCGCGCCGGGACCGTCCGTGAGCTCGAGCTCGAGCTCGATCGCCACGCCCACACCGGCCATGCCCTGTCCGAGCTCTCGGGCCGATGTCACCACCGCCTTGCCGGGGATGCCGTGACTGCTGATCCGCTGCATCCGTTGCGCGGTTCGCTGCATCTCGCCGATGTCGACGGAGCTCGCGGCTCGGATCACGTCGGCGTACTGGGCGCTCAGCTCGCTCGCCTTGCTCGTCCAAGCGTCCTTTGCCTCGAATGCCGCCGCCGCCGCGTCGCGCCGGGCCTCGCGATCCTGCTCATTCAGCTCGCGGTTTTCCTTGTGCTTTTTGAAAAATCCCACAGCCACCTCCATCGGTTCAGTCAGCTTCCGAGTTCGGATTGGTGTCCGGTGCCGACCCGCCACCGGACACCAGTCCGAGCTTCTTCAGCATCTCCTCGGTCCGGGCGCGCACCACCGGATCGGCGATCTCGTCGAGCGCCGCCTCGCCGTTCCCGGAAAGCCCAGCGACGAGCTGATCGAATGTCTCGAGCGCGGACCGGTTCGACGCCCGGAGGCGTTCGGTCATCTCGCGTGTCGTATTGGGCGAGTACCTCCACGGGATCTCGATGTCGTGCGGCTTCGTCGGGTGGATCGCGACCGGCAGCACCGCCCCCAGGTGATCGCGTCTCAGTCGCCTGCGGACGTGCAGGCCGTAGCGCGCGCCGGACTCCGGCACGACACACAGCAGCAGCCACCCGAGGTAGTCGTGTGTTCCGTCATACACCGTGCCTGCGTACGGCGCGCACGGCAGGCGCCAGTCGTTCAGCGATCGGTATCCCGCCGGATCGCCCGAGCGCGAGACCACGAGCGCCGTACCAGGCCGCCGCCCGTCACCGAGGGGCTCGGCCGGCGGCCAGCCGTCGATGTGTCCATTACCCCACGGTGACTCCGTCGGCTCGGGTCCCGAGACCCCGGTGGACACCGACGGTGCCATTCCAGACCGTGCCTCAGCGACCATCTTCCACATTCCTTCAGGGTCGAGGATCGCGCGATCACCGCCAGCGATCCGCTGCTCGATCGTCGGGACCTCATCCCATCTGATCTTGAGTTGGTCCGGGTCGCCAGGGTCGACGTCCACCGGTAGCACGGTTCCGGCGATCAGCCCCCTATCGCGGTGCACGCGGCAGCGCGCCTGCGCGTAAAACGGCGCCTGTCCCGGGACGGTGACTCTCAGTGACGCGGTGACAGTCCACCAGCTGAGCGCCGAAAAACCGCTGTCGCCGGCAAGCACGAGTGCCTCGCCACCGACGATGCCGTCGGGCTTGCCGCGACCGATCCCGAAGCGGGCCACAGGGAAACCGTAGCCCGTCCCTCAGTGCACGTGCAGGGCGCGACTCGACGCGACCGTCTTGCCGGCGGCGTTGGAGGCGGTCACCCTGCACACGACCGACCCCTTCACGCCCTTGGCGATCTTGAATCTCGAGCTTGTGGCGCCCTTCTTGGTGTGGCCGCTGACCGACCAGCCATAGCGGTAGCTCGACGCGTTCCGCCAGCTCCCGCGGCTGCACTTAAGCGTTTTGCCGGAGCGGGTGAGCTTCGGCTTCTTGGTGTTGACCGGCTTGGATGCGCCTGAGCCGGCGGGCAGGACGTTGATCTTCAGCGACGCGGAGGCCGCGGTGTCAGTGACCCAGGTGCTGTAGGCGCACAGGGTCACGCCGCCGGTTCCCGGGAAGACGTACTTGAACGGGACCGTGAACGATGTGTCAAGCCCCTCGGGATCGCCGATCACGATCTGCTGCTCGTACTGGTCGCCGACCGATGCCTGCTCCTCGCCGAGATAGGAGTTCGAACACGTTGGATCGACACTGGTGTTCTTGGCGAACACCTCGAGGCTGAAGCCGCCTGCATAGTCGGCGACGTCCGCATCCTGGCCGCTGGCCACGAACTGCGTCTCGTGTCCGCTGACGGATGTGCCCTGCAGCGCCAGCGACAGCGTCTCGCCGGGGTAACCCCCCGTGGCACCGGCCGGTGTGGCCGCCAACGCACAGACGACCACGGTGCCTGCGCCAGCGATGATCGACGCCCGCGCCCGGCGCGCGAATCCTGAATTGCCCATCTCCTCACTCCCCTCTTACGACCCCATCATCACCCTCATTCGCCGGTTGGCGACCTTGGCCGGATCATAAGGAGTGCGGGAGGGAGCGATCAAGTGATGAATCGCACACGGATGCGCGAACATCACCGGGCGCCGAGATCGAGCAAGCGCCTGATCCCGGGCCGCCTGTTAACTTTGTTCCGATGTGGCGCGCTGCGCTGTTGATCGTTGCGTGCTGTCTCGCGGGATGCGGGTCGTCAAAGCTGGTGAGCACCACCAGCAGCAGCACGATCGCCACCACGACCCCCAAGGCGCGGCCTCAGGCGATCGAACCGACGGCGGGCCAGCAGGCCCGGTCGGTAACGCCGAATGATCCCGTCGGCGACATCCACGCCCACCCGCCGCCGCTGGCGCAGGTCAGGGCGGAGCTCAAGCTCGAGCTGGTCGCGGCACGCGTGACGAGCAACACCTACATCGATCCTTTGCAATACGTCACGGTCTGGGAGCGAACCGACCAGGGTGTCGACGCCCAGATGCCCGTCGGGGCGCCGATCCTGGCGCCGGGCACGGTCAAGATCCTGGCGATCGAACCGAATTGGTACGCGGGTCAGCCGCTGGTCTACTGGGAGCTGCTCGACGGCCCGCAGGCCGGCAGGGTCCAATACGTGGCGGAGCAGATCACGGATATCGCCCGTCCCGGCAGCATCCTCCAGCAAGGACAGGTGATCGCCCGCTACGCCAAGTCGGGAACCGCGATCGAGTTCGGCTGGTCGACGCCGAGCGGGATCACGCTCGCGGTCGCGACGACCGGCTACGAGGAGGGCGAGATCACCCCGGCCGGCCGGAGCATGCGGGCGCTGGCTGAACAGCCTCGGCGCCAACGCCGGGCCCAACACCTGATCGCTATACGCTGACGGCCCACGATTGCTAGGAGGCATCGGGTGCAGCCGAAGATCCCGCTCCCCACCGACGACGAGCTAGAACCCGGCCAACGCGAGATTCTCGCCAACCTCCCGCCCCTGAACGTCTTCCGCATGGTCGCCGGGGCGGGTCGCGCCGTCCGTCCATTCCTGGGGCTGGGAGCGGCCGTGCTGAACGGGGCGCTGGACCCGCGACGGCGCGAGATCGCGGTGCTGAGGGTCGCGCACGCGACCAACGCGCACTACGAGTGGGTGCAACACGAGCAGCTCGGCCGCACCGCCGGCCTGACGGGCGCCGAGATCGAGGCGATCCGCGCGGAGGAACCCGTCTCAAGCCTCGACGAGGAATCCAATCTGATCTGCCGCGTCGCCGACGAGGTCAGCCGGGACGTGCGGCTCTCCGACGACGCCCTCGAGCAGATCGTCGAGCGCTACGGGCCACGGGAGGCCAGCGAGCTGATCATGCTCGTCAGCTACTACAACCTGGTGAGCCGGTTTCTCGAGTCGACTCGGGTAGAGGTGGAGGACGAGCTCTTGCTCGAAGGAAGCACGCCGAGCTCGATGGGACGATGGCCGAGCGACGAGCAGGCTGGCCGATGAGGCTCGAAGGAAAGGTCGGGATCGTCGTCGGGGCGGGTCAATCTCCCGGTGAGACCGTCGGTACCGGACGGGCCGCCTCGATCGCCTTCGCGCGCGAGGGCGCGAGGCTGCTGCTCGCCGACCGCGATCTGGACTCGGCCCGCGAGACGGCGAAGATGATCTCCGACGAGGGCGGAAGCGCCGAGTGCGTCGCCGCTGACTGGACGAACGCCGCCGATTGCAAGGCGATGGCTCTGGCCTGCACCGAGCAGTACGGCAGGATCGACTTCCTCCACAACAACGTCGGCGTCGGTACGGACGACGACGCGCCCTCGAAACTGACCGAGGCGGGATTCGATCGGATCATCGAGGTGAACCTCAAGGGCTGTCTGCTGTCCTGCCAGGCTGTCGTCCCGGTGATGCGGGAGCAGGGCGCGGGCTCGATCGTGAACATCTCGTCGATCGCGTCGGTGGCGGCGTCGGTCCAGCTCACGGCCTACAAGATCTCGAAGGCCGGAATCAACGCGCTCGGGCACTCGCTGGCGATGGAGAACGCCCGGTACGGGGTCCGCGTGAACACGATCATGCCCGGATTGCTGGACACCCCGATGGCGATCGACGCCTGGGCGGCAAAGCTCCAGATCCCGCGGGAGGAGATCCGCGCTCAGCGCGACGCCCTGGTCCCGCTGCGAGCAAAGATGGGCACGGCTTGGGATGTCGCCTACGCGAGCATCTTTCTGCACTCCGACGAGGCGCGGTTCATCACCGCCTCCGTGCTGACTGTCGACGGCGGTCAGCTGGGGCGCGTCGGTCTGTAGCCGTCGCGTCGGTTCGAGCTCACGACCGGGCCGGGTCGTTTCGGGCGAGCACGTCGCACGCCCACTCGGCTCGCTTCCAGTCCGGGATGGGCGTTTGCTCCTCAGCGCGGGGCACGAATCGCGATCGTTCGACGAGCGCCATGCGGTGTATGTACCGCGGGCAGTTCGGGAACACCTCGGTCGCGCTGACGCGGACGACGAACTGAGCGCCGACGTAGCGGTCGATCAGCTCGTCCTCCGGGTCGATCGTCGCGACGCCGTTCAGTCGCAGCCGCGATGGGCGCGGCGAGACGAAGTCGATGAACAGCATGCCGACGTGAGGGTTCTCGAGCAGGTTGCCCATCGACAGGTACATGCCGTTGCCGTCGTAGTTGGGGAAGACGACGGTGTGCTCGTCGAGCACGCGGACGAAGCCGGGATCGCCACCTTTGTACGAGCACTGCGGCTTCCCATCGCCGTCGGCCGTGGCGAGGAAGAACATGTCCATGCGCTCGATGAAGGCGCGAGCGTCGTCGTCGATCACCGCCCGGGAGAGGAACCTCTCGTCGAACCGATCGGCGAGCCGGCGTGTGTCGAAGCGGTCCTGGAGGGCCCGAGCGCCGGCGCGATACGGCGAGCTCACTCGCCTCCCCCGCGAACGTCGACCATCTCCGTGGCGAGCACGTCCTCTCGGCCGTAGTGGCCGACGGAGTCAAACCAGCGCTTGGCGTGCAGGCCGCGGCGGAGATCGCAGTCGGCGACGACAATCCCCTCCTCGTCGTAGAGGGGTCCGCCGATCACCTCTCCCCAGGTCGGCTCGACCACGGCGGCGCCGCCTCGTCCGAACGACTCCTTATCCGGAGGGAGCGGCACCGGGAAATCGTCAGGGAACGCGCTCGCCGGTATGAGCTGCGGCACGGACACGACGAATGCGCCCGACTCGATCGCGATGTGGCGCATCGACGCCAACCAGACGTCGCTGTCGTCGGCCGTCGGCGCCACCCAGATCTGAGGACCGCCGCGGTAGACGGCGTAGCGGGCGAGCGGCATCCGGTTCTCCCAGCAGATCAGCCCTCCGACCCTGGCGCCGGCGGCGTTGACGACGGCGAGGTCGTCGCCGGCGCCGATCCCGTGGAACAGACGCTCATGCTGGGTGGGCATCAGCTTGCGGTGGCGCGCCGAGCACCCCGCGACGGCCCGATGTAGACCATCGTGTTGTAGAGCGTTCCGGGCCGCTCGGACTCGCGCTCGTTGACGCCGATCACGCAGAACAGCTCACGCGCGCTGCACACCTCCGCGAGACGATCGACGAACGGCCCCGGGACGTCGACCGAGTTCGCCCAGAGCCGTTCCCAGAGCTCATCCCAGCCCCCGAAGCTGCTCGCGCCGCGGGCCCACGCGTTCGATGGATAGAGCGGGACGAAGCACTCGGGCAGGACGGCGAGCTGCGCGCCGCGATCAGCGGCTGCGTGCAAAAGCCGCTCGGCCTTCTGCGCGCAGCCCTCGGCATCGAGAATCGCGGGCGTGGCCTGGATCGCGGCGACTCGTACGGTGTGGAATGTCGGCCATCGTCGGTGACGGGCGCTAGCCCGGTGGACTTACGCCCACTCCATCGGCCTGAAGCCGCTCGTCGTGGGCGCGGAGACGATCAGCACCGACGCGGGATCCGGATGCTCATTGCGCATCGTCCGCCGGCGCGATGGGTCGAGTCGAGCGAACGTCCCGGCTGGGGCTGAGTGGTCCTCGCCATCGATCACGAGCGTCGGCGTCCCGGAGATCACGTAAAAGATCTCCTCCTGATCGCGCGAGGTCTCGTCGTGTTCGGGGATCGACTCACCCTCTGGGATCTCGACGAGATTCACGCCGAACGACTGGCAGTCGAGCGACCGGCGGACGAGCGCCCAGTTGCCGGTCCGCTCGAGCTCCTCACGGTGCGCGATCGTGTAACCGTCTGCACGTTCCATGTTCCTCTCCTAGCTCTCGGCCCCGGAACAGGTTCAGCCCGACAGTCGGAGCCGTTCGGCAACGCGTATACAGCCGTTTTATCTACTAGTAGGTAAGATGTCAAGCGGACCTTCCAAGGAGGATCGCGCCATGAAGGCGTCACCGGAGAAGCGGGATACGGCCCAGCAGATCCTCGACATCGCCGAGGAGCTCGTACGTGTCCGCGGGTTCAACGCCTTCAGCTACGCCGACGTTGCGGCGGAGCTCGGGATCACAAAGGCGAGCCTCCACTACCACTTCTCGGGGAAGGGAGAGCTCGGACAGGCGCTAGTTGGCCGCTACTTCGCAGCGGTTCGCCGAGGCGCTCCACGGGATCGACACCGAGACCGACGATGCGGCCGCGAAGCTCGCCGCCTACGCCAACCTGTACGCCGACGCCCTGCGCGGAAACGGCATGTGCCTGTGCGGAATGCTCGCGGCCGACTACCAGACGCTCCCGAAGCCGATGCGAGACTCGGTGCTTGCATTCTTCGACGAGAACGAGACGTGGCTGGCCGGCGTCCTCGAGCAGGGTCGCATGGACGATACGTTGGCGTTCGAACGCCCGGCGCGCGACACCGCCCGGATGATCATCAGCACCCTCGAGGGCGCGATGCTCGTCGCCCGACCGTACGGCGAGGCCAGCCGCTTCCAAGACACGGCGACGGCGCTACTCGTCGGCCTGGCGGCACGGTAGTTCGCCGGTCCGGGCGGAGGCTGTCGACTCTCGGCCGCCCGTGGCGAACAGTCGGCCCGGTAAACGGCGCTGGGGAAGGGGGAGGGTGACGGCGCCGGCGGAGTCTGGGCGCTCGTGCGGGTCTTCTTTGCAACTTTGTGACAGGAGTGTGTCCGAGAGTGTCACGGGAAACCTGCACAGCACGACAACCTCGGCGCCTGGGGCGAGCCCTGTCGTATTGAGCACACTCCTCGTGCATAGCTCGACAGGCCTCGGCATTCCGGGGTGGTCTGTCGTGTTATGCATCATGAAACGGGGCGCGGTCGCGCCCGCTCCCTCTCCTTCCCCAGCGCCGTTTACCGGGCCGTCGCCAATCGGGGCCGCGGGCGCTGAAAGCGCGCGCGGGCTTAGAGTCGACAGCCAACAAGCAGACGGCCCTCGACAGACAACCGAGCCGGGCGCCAAAGCCGCCGCCTACACTCGCCAAGCGGAACCGCGAACTCGCAGCCGGGGGCCGCTCGTGTCCGTCTGTGGCGGCTCGGCGCGGTACGGAACCTCGGCCGCGAGCTCCGCGGCGCGGTCGTCGGGGACGGGGCGGCACCACTCGAGCGGGCCGTCGCTGTCCCCAGTAGATGCAGAACGGGGCTCCCGCCGGCCCCTCCGCGCGGGGCAGCTGATGGCGGCGCAGTACGGCGACGAACTCCTTGCCGAGCGCCCAGGCCGCCTCCAGCCCGGCCGTGTTGCGCTTCAGGCACAGCAGGCTCCGGCTGGGGATGTCTCTGATTCCTCGGCGATTGCTGGTCCCGCCAAGCGTGTGGCCTCCCCCAAGGGCAAAGTCAAGAGGCTTCTCATTCGACGGCGATGAGTTCCGCTCGCTGTGCGAGTCTGTAGCTCCGTGCCGGTAGTTCGTATCCACGGTCCGCTGAAAAAGCTCGCGGGAGGCAACTCCGAGCACTCGGTGAGCGGGGACTGCGTGTCCTCGGTCCTGCGGGCGCTCGAGCAGGAGCACCCAGCGCTGGCCGGCTGGGTCCTCGATGAACGAGGGCTGATTCGACGGCACATCAACGTGTACGTAAACGGAGAGCGTGGCGCCGGCGACACCCCCGTGGACGGGGGAGACAGGGTCGAGGTGCTGCCCGCGATTTCGGGAGGTTGACGCCGAAGTGACTGAGCTGCTGGTTGGAACGAAGAAGGGATTGTTCGTCCTCGAGG
Organism: uncultured Solirubrobacterales bacterium; assembly: GCA_963812225.1. Taxonomy (GTDB): domain Bacteria; phylum Actinomycetota; class Thermoleophilia; order Solirubrobacterales; family Solirubrobacteraceae; genus Palsa-465. The sequence goes on along the minus strand of CAWEUN010000015.1, from coordinate 100,276 downwards.
GCAGGCACGACGCGGGCTTCGAGGTGGTCGCCCGCGCCTTCGCGGGCGAGCCCGTCGAATATGCGATGCGTGACGTGCGGACCGACCGCCTGTTCGCCGCCGTCAATTCGCCGATCTACGGGCCGAAGATCTGGTACACGGACGATCCTCGCGGGGAGTGGACGCAGGCAGCGGGCGTTTCCCTGCCGGAAGGTGGCGAGGACGCGCTGGTGCGCATCTGGCTGGTGGCGGCCGGCGAGCAGGACGGCGTCCTGTACGCGGGCGGTGATCCGGGCGTGCTGTTCGAGAGCCACGACGGCGGGGCCAACTGGGAGCTCAACGCCGCGCTCTGGAACGAGCCCACCCGCGACTCCTGGCAGCCCGGCGGCGGCGGTCTCTGCCTGCACTCGATCGTCCCCTGGCCCGGAGACCCGAGCCGATTGCTCGTGGCAATCTCGGCCGCCGGGGTGTGGCTGACCAATGACGGTGGACTTTCGTGGCGGCGGGGCAACCGGGGCCTGGCCGCCGGGTACGAACCCGAGGAGTTGCAGGAGACCACGATCGCTCTCTGCGTCCACCACATCGAGCGCTCGCCGACGCGGCCCGAGCGGTTGTTCATGCAGTTCCACGGCGGCGTGTACCGATCCGACGACGGCGGCGAGAGCTGGCTGGACATCGGTGAAGGGCTCGTGTCCGACTTTGGCTTCCCGCTTGCGGTCGACCCCGACGATCCCGACAGCGCATTCGTCATCCCGCTGGAGGCCGACGTTGATCGAGTGACTCCGGAAGGCCGCGTGCGCGTGTTCGAGACACGGGACGCAGGCGCGACCTGGACCGGCCGCGTCAGCGGCCTTCCGCAGGCGCATGCCTACCTGACCGTGCTCCGCCTGGCGTTCGATCGGGCCCGGAGCGAGTCCGGCCTCGAGTTGTACTTCGGCGCCACCTCGGGGGAGGTGTTCGGTTCGCCGGACGCCGGCGCCAACTGGTCCAGTGTCGCGGCGCAGCTGCCGCCGGTCTACTCGCTCAAGGCGGTGGCGTAGCCGCGCGCTCGCGGCGCCGCGGGCGAGGGCGGGAGCCGGCGAACGCGTTGTAGACCTCGATCAGAGCCTGGCGCTGGCGTCCGGTGAGGTCAGGGTCTTCCCGTATCGCTTCGACCACTTTGCTCGGTCCGTCCGAATCCTTGCGCACACCGGCCTGTTCGTAGAGCGTTTCGGCCGATACGTGCAGCACGTCGGCGATCGACTGCACGACCTGCTCGGATGGTGCCCGCAGGCCGCGCTCGATCTGCGACAGGTATGGGTTCGAGATCCCGACGAGCTGAGCGAACTGGCGCATCGAAACGTCGGACAGCTCGCGCTGGCGACGAATGAATTCGCCCAGCGTGGAGGCGGTCCCGTCGGTCACACGCCAAGCATACGTCGGCGCTCACAGCTTGCGGGCTACATCTGCCCATGCTAGAAGCCGTCGGGGGAGGAACGGTCCCAAGGCGATAGGAGTCAGTCTCGTTGCGTACGCTCCGCTCCAGCCGGCCTCGCAGGTTCCTTGGTGGCAGGGGTGGGTCCTTGGGGATCCGGCTCGAGGGATCCGCCCGGCGCAAAGGGCTCCGGCACGGTTCCTCGGGCGGGGTTCCGACCTATCGAGGCCAGCTCGCTCGCCGGCGCGTGCCCCTGGCGTGGTGGGGAGTGTTCGCGGCGAGTCTCCTCTTCGCCGCGGCGGCCTACTTCGCCGTGTCGCTCTTGCGATCGCTCCCGGACGCGACGGTCTCCGCGGCGCCATTGCACGACAAGTTTCGGGGTCGCCCCCCGGCACTCGCGTGGCCGCGGCAGGGCGAGGCGGCGGTTGGTGTCGAAGGAGTCGGCGTGATCGGCGCTCACGGACCGAACGCGCGGACACCGATCGCGAGCGTCGCAAAGGTGATGACCGCATACGTCGTCCTCAGCAATCATCGCCTTCGGGGCGGCGCGCTGGGGCCGAGCATCACGGTGAACGGCGTCGATGTGGCGACCTACCGGACCGACCTGGCGGCGGGGCAGTCCGTCGTGCTCGTACGCAGCGGCGAGCGGATCACCGAGAGACAGGCCCTCGAAGGCCTCTTGCTGCCGTCCGGGAACAACCTCGCCGAGATCCTGGCGAGGTGGGACGCGGGCAGCCAGGCCGCATTCGTCGCCAGGATGAACGCGGAGGCGAGAACGCTCGGCATGAGACACACCCACTACGCCGACCCCAGCGGCGTCAGCGCCCGCACGGTGAGCACGGCCAGCGACCAGCTCCGCATGGCGATGCGGGCGCTCGAACTTCCAGCGCTCGCGCAGATCGTGGCGATGCCGCAGGCGACGCTGCCGGTCGCCGGGCGGCAGTACAACCTCGATGGGCTTCTCGGGCGGGACGGGATCGTCGGGATCAAGACCGGATCGACGTCGCGGGCCGGAGGGTGCTTCGTGTTCGCCGCGCGCAAGCGGCTCGACGGACGTCCGGTCACCGTCGTCGGGGCTGTCCTTCACCAGATGCCCGGCGGCGGGCAGCCGACCATCATCGCCGCCGCCTTCAGCGCGAGCACGACGCTGCTGGCGAGCGTCCCGCCCGTCCTCGCCACGCGCGAGGTGGTGCGTCGCCACGAGACCGTTGCCTGGGTGGACGCCCCGTGGTCGGCTCGCGACGCCGTCGTCGCCACGCACTCCGCTCGGCTGATCGGCTGGCCGGGTCTGCGGATCCACGAAACGATCGTGACCGCGCCGAATCTTGCTGCTCCCGGTGAGCGCCGGTGAGACCGTGGGGACGGCGATCCTGGCGGCCGGGGAGGAGCGCGAGACCGTCCGGCTGATTGCCACTCACCCGCTGCCCCAGGCGTCGATGGGGTGGCGCCTCGGCCACCCGTAGCGCTAGCGGGTCCGGGTCAGCTCCTAAAGGCCGGTCGCGGGGCTATCCTCGCCGGGGGCACACCGCACCGACCCATGAGTTTCCATGACCCTCAGTCCCGGCGCCTTGAGCGAGCGCGTCAGCGGCGGGCACGGACGCGGCGTTGGCGCGCCGGCGCGGTCATCTCGTTCGCCGTGGTGATCGGCGCGGTGATCGTCGTGGCCGTCGGAAACGCGGGATCGGGACCAAGTGACAAGTCGCCGTCGACGAAAGTGAGCGGTAAGCGCGCCGGACACCGAGCGGCCCATCGGAGTTCGGCCTCCCGGCCCGCGTCGACGGCGCTGGCGCGCGGGACGGGAGTCCCGGGGACCGCGAGCGTGCCGATTCTGATGTATCACGTCATCAACTCGCCGCCGGCGGGCGCGCCGTTCCCAGGCCTGTACGTCCAAGCCGACGAGTTCGCGGCCCAGATGCGCGCACTCAAGGCAGCCGGCTGGCACGCGGTCACGCTCAACCAGCTGCGAGCCAACTGGACTCGTGGTGTGCCTCTGGGGCCGGGCAAGCCGATCGTCCTGACCTTCGACAACGGCTACGAGTCTCAGTACACGAACGCCCTGCCGGTGCTCAAGCAGCTCGGCTGGGTCGCCGACGAGAACATCCAGCTCTCGGGCCTGCCGCCCTCTCAGGGGGGGCTCACGACCGCCCAGGTGAAGGGATTGATATCCGCCGGGTGGGAGCTCGACACCCAGGGGATCAGCCATGCCGACCTGATCACGCTCGATTCTGCAGAACTGCGCTACCAGGTTGCGACGGCGCGCCAGATCCTGCGCAGCCGCTACGGCGTCCCGGTCGCGTGGTTCTGCTACCCGTCTGGCCACTACAACCCGACGGTGATCGACGCGGTCCGTGCCGCCGGGTTCGTCGGCTCGACGACAGTCGAGCCCGGCTGGGCCAACCCCCACAGCGACCCCTACCGGCTGCCGCGGCTCCGCGTGCTCGGGGGAACAAGTCCGACGGCGCTCCTGGCCCAGATCAACTCGGCGCAGTCCGATACGGCACCTCCGTCGAGCTATCCGGGCACGTGACCGAGCATCGGGTTGCGACGCCCGACGGGCGGACATTGCAGGTTCTCGAGCGCGGTGACCCGAGCGGTCGGCCGGTGCTGGTTCACAACGGCACGCCCAATTCACGCCGGACCACACGCAATCGCGTGCGCGGCGCTGCTGCCTGATCTGGTGCCGGCCGTCGGCGTGCTCGCGTCTCCCGCGCCGTGGGGTGCCGAGGGACTGGACTACTTCGACGGAATGGGCGAGCTGAATCGCGAGGACATGGAGCTGATGCTCGACGATCCGGTCGCGGCGCGGGCAAAGTGCGAGCAGGATCGCCTCGAGGCGCTCGACGCCACGCCCGAGGCGCTGCTCGAGCGGTTGCAGACGCTGCTTTCGCCCGTCGACGCCGAGGCGCTCACGACCGATCTGGCCGAGCACTTGATCGCGGCCGCGCGGTCGGGCCTCGCGCCCGGATCTGACGGTTGGTGGGACGACGAGGTGGCGTTCATGAATCCGTGGGGATTTGAGCTGGATGCGATCGAGACGCCGGTGCTGCTGTACCACGGCCGCCAGGACCGCTTCGTCCCGTTCGCCCAGGGCCAGTGGCTCGCGCGCCGCATCCCCGGCGTGCGCGCGGTGCTGACCGATGACGACGGGCATCTCACGCTGATCGAGCGCCGTCTCGAAGAGATCCACGGCTGGCTGCTCGAGCATCTGAAATAACCCCGTCGCAGCACGCCTACCCGGTCACAATTCGAAGCCCGGGGACATGTACTGGTGATGTTGGTGCAAGCTGGGCGCGAGCGCTGGTCAGATCGGGAGTTGCTCTCGGCGATTGCCGACCGCGACGCCGAGGCCTTCACGGTTTTCTACCGCCGCCATCTTCGCCCGACCGTCGCGTATCTGCTCAGCGAGACGCTCGATCCCGAAGCCGCCGCAGATCTCACCGCGGAGGTGTTCTCTGCGGTCATGCTGGCGGCCCGGCGCTACCGCCCCGAGAAGGACACGGCCCTCCCGTGGGTGATCGCGATCGCTCGCAACACGCTCGGGGCGAGCCGCCGCCGCGGGCGGGTGGAGGACCGGGCCAGGCAGCGTCTCGGCTTCGAGCCGATCGAGCTCGATGACCCCGATCTCGAGCGGACCGCGCAGCTGGCGGAAGGAAGGTGGTCGCGCCAGCGAGCTGGTCGAGTTGCTTCCGAGCGACGAGCGGCACGCGGTCAAGGCCCGGATCGTCGACGAACGTACCTATGGAGAGATCGCGGCCGAGCTTCACTGCTCGGAGTTAGTCGTACGCAAGCGGGTCAGCCGCGGACTCGCGCGGCTGCGCCAAGGGATGAGGGGAACCTGATGGCTGATTACTACGACCGTCTCGAGATCCAACTCGCACAGCTGACCGCGAGCGGCGCCCACCGCGGGCGGCCGAGGTGGCGGTGGCCGGCCGTCCCGCGCGTCAGGCTGGAGCTGGTCGCGGTTGCGGCCGCGGTGCTCGTCGTCGTCGCGGTCGGCGTCGTGCTGTTGAGTGCGGGCACGAGCCACCATCCGTCGCAGCCGGTTACGACGCCAAGGCACGGACCGCCCGTGATTCACAACTACTACCCCGGCGCGTTGCCCCCGCCATCCGGGCCGCTCGTGTGCAACTCCGACCTCGAGCCGCCGGGGACCCCTCCCGGCATCGAGCGGGCCCGCCACGGCATGCTCATCGCCTACAACAAGCCTCCGATCGAGTTCGAACTCACGATCACCGCCACCGGCCTGAAGCCGAACGCCGGGGGAGACGTGTACGCGGTGTGGGTCCTGCCGGCCGTAAATCTGCCGAGCGGCGGCGCCTACCAGGTGATCAAGCCGGAGCGGCCCCAACTCATCGGCGTCGTCGAACCCGGGGTCGGCGGCAGCGGCAAGCTGGCCGCTCAAGCCGTCGCCCCGACGAACATTCCCTCGGAGCTGGAGCTTCTGGTCACGCTCCAGCCGCACGGGTCGCTCAAGCGGCCAGGGCGGATCGTGCTCTCGGGGTTCACGCAGTTCTGAAGCGACGTCTTCCGATGAGCCCGATCCGACGCTGCCTGCTGATCGTGCTGGCGGTCATCGCCGGAGGCTGCGGCACGGTAGCCGAGCACCACCCGACGCCGACCGCCCCCCAACCGGTCGTGCTCCTGCCGTGGCCGAGCCCAGCCGACTACACGACGATCAAGGTCGCCGTCACGGCGCGTGATCGAGCGCTGTTCGACGAAACCGACTGGCGCCGTAGATCGTTCGCCGCGTCATTGGCGGCCCAGACGTTGCTGACGGTCCATGTGGCGCCGGGCCCGTGCGCGGACTACGTGACCGAGCTGTACGGGACGCTGCGCGACATGATGGACGCATACGCCGGCGAGAACTGGCGGCCACTCGTCCAGCTCGTGCGCCGCCAGCCCCCGCTGGCGAGCGTCTGCGCGGCGCCGACGGAGCGCCTGGCGCGGTCGGGTCTGGGCGTCGGACTCTGAGCCCCGGTTGGGGCTCTGCCTCGAGGGCCGAATGCGGGTGGCGCTGTGTATCGCCGGGCCGTGGACTCTCGACCCGTGGCGACCGAGCGGCCCGGTAAACGGCGCTGGGGAAGGCGGAGGGCAGGGCTTGGTCGCCGAATAGAGGCCTCAGATGGTGTCTAACGCGACAACACCCTCCGAAATCCCGAGCCCTGTCGTATTGAGCACACTCTTCATGCATACGTCGACAGGGCTCGCCATTTGGGGCGAGGTCGTCGTGTTATGCATCATGAAAGGGCGCGATCGCGGCCGATCCCTCCCCTTCCCCAGCGCCGTTTACCGGGCCGCCCGCCAACCCAGGCGTGGCCGAGAGTCGCCGGCGATCGAGTAAACGGCCCTCGACAGAAGACGACGCAGCCCAGGCCACACCCAAAAAAGGCGCGCGAACGCGCGCCCCATCAATCCTTTACGCCGGCGCCTGTTCCGCGGCCAGCGGCGACACGCGTTCAGCCCACGGCAGCGCCGACTCGAGCTGGGCGGCGAGCGAGAGCAAGGTCGTCTCCGCCACCGGTCGCCCTATGATCTGCACGGTCAGCGGGAGCCCGTCGTCGCCGTGATAGAGGGGCACAGTCATCGCCGGCTGCCCGGTCACGTTCCAGATCGCCGTGTAGGGAGTGAAGGCCGCCGAGGCGGCGAAGTCGGCCATCGGGTCATCCGAGCAGGCGTCGATCTCGCCGACCGCCACGGGGCGCTGGCCGAGTGACGGAGTCAGCATGACGTCGAACTGCTCGAACTGCTCGACGATCCTTCTTCCGGCCGCCTGTAGGCCCACGATCGTGCCCTGGAGCTCCACCGAGTTCGTGCTCATGCCCTGCTCGAACAGCGCCCAGCTGAGCGGCTCGATGTTCGCCGGTGTCGGCTCCGCTCCGGCGAGCAACGCCGTCAACATCACCGAGCCGGCGACGACCGCCGCCCACAGCACGGTGAAGGCGGGGAGCAGCTCGGGCAGCTCCAACGGTGGCGCCTCGACGATCTCGTGGCCGAGCGAGGACAGCAGCTGGGCTGCGTCCTCGGCGGCCCGCGTGGCGACCGGATCGATCTCGCTCCCCAGCGGCGAGCCGGTGTACAGGGCAACGCGGAGCCGGCCGGGCTCGCGCGCCGCCGCGGCCGCAAATGCCTCGTCGGGCGGTGGCGCCCAGGTGGCGTCGCCCGTGACGTAGCCGGCGAGGAGGTCGAGCATCGCGGCGCTGTCGGAGACCGTGCGCGTCAGGACGCCGTCGGTGGCGAGGAAGTGGTCCCCGAGGGCCGGTGCGACCGAGATCCGGCCGCGGCTTGGCTTGATCCCGAACAGCCCGCAGCACGCCGACGGAATGCGGATCGAGCCGCCGCCGTCGGAGCCGTGTGCGAGCGGCACCATGCCGGACGACACCGCGGCCGCGGCGCCTCCGGACGAGCCGCCCGGTGTCCGCTCGAGGTTCCACGGGTTGCGGGTGGGGCCGTTGAGACGCGGCTCGGTGACCGGCAGGATCCCGAACTCCGGCGAGTTGGTAACGCCCACGATCACAAAGCCGGCGGCCCTGATCCGGGCCACGACATTGTGGTCGAACTCGGCGATCGCGCCGTCCGCGAGGAGCTCCGAGCAGTTGGTCTGGCGGAAGCCGGCGATTGGCGTGAACAGGTCCTTGATCGCGATCGGCACGCCGGCGAACGGACGCGGGTCCCCGGCGGAAACCTGGTCGGCGTCGGCCAGCGCTCGGTCGGCGTCGAGCGCGGTGAACGCGTTGACGCGCGGGTTGAGCGCCTCGATCCGCTCGAACACGGACTCGGTCAGCTCGCGCGAGGTGACCTCGCCGTCTCGAATCACACCTGCGAGCTCGGTCGCAGGACGGGTGAGCAGATCGGAAATTTCGGCCACGGTCGTCTCCTTGATCGATGAGCCCCCGGCAAAGCCCTCAGCAAACCAACAGCCTACTGTCACAGGCGCGTCGGCCACCTCGTCAAGGGTTGTGCGAACGATGAAAGGAGCCGCAATGAAAGTGTTTGTCGCAGGCGCAACGGGAGTGATGGGCAGGCAGTTGGTGCCGCGCCTGGTGGCCGCGGGTCACGACGTCGTGGGCACGACCCGGAGCGAGTCCAAACGGGCGGCCGTGTCTGAGCTGGGGGCGACGCCGGTCGTGGTTGACGGGCTCGACGCGGAGCAGGTCGCAGTGGCCGTCGGGGAGGCCCACCCCGATGTGATCATCCACCAGCTGACCGCGATCGGCTCGTTGGACATGCGCCACTTCGACCGTGACTTCACGCAGACCAATCGGCTGAGGACCGAGGGCACCGATCATCTGCTGTCGGCGGGCCACGCGGTGGGAGTGCGACGGTTCATCGCGCAGAGCTACACGAGCTGGCCGTACGCGCGCACCGGAGGTCCGGTCAAGAGCGAGGAGGATCCGCTCGATCCGACACCCGCATCCGAAATGAGGGAGTCGATGGCAGCGATCCGTCACCTCGAAGCCGCGGTGACCGGCGCGGACTGGACGGAGGGGATCGTCCTTCGGTACGGAGCCTTCTACGGCCCGGGCACGTCGCTGTCCGCGGGCGGCGAGCAGTTGGAGATGGTTCGCAAGCGGAAGTTCCCGGTGGTCGGCGACGGTGCCGGAGTGTGGTCGTTCGTGCACATCGCGGACGCCGCCGAGGCGACGGTGGCGGCGGTCGAACGGGGCAGCGCGGGATCTACAACGTCGTCGACGACGATCCGGCGCCGGTCGCCGAGTGGCTGCCCGGGCTGGCGAACGTAATCGGCGTGCCGAAGCCGTGGCGGGTGCCGCGATTCGTCGGCCGCGTGCTCGCCGGCGAGGCCGCCGTGGTGATGATGACCGAGATGCGTGGAGCGTCGAATGCCAAGGCGAAGCGCGAGTTCGGCTGGACGCCGGCCCATCCGAGCTGGCGAGAGGGTTTCGCGGCGTGAGAACCGAGGAGGAGCTGCTCGACGAGCTGCGGCCGACCTCGTTCGCGATCGCCTACCGGATGCTTGGCAGCGTCGCCGAGGCTGAGGACGTGGTCCAGGAGGCGCTGCTAAGGGTCCACCGCGCGCTCGAGGCGGGCGATCGGATCGACTCGCCGCGCGCCTTCGTCGCGACCGTGACCACGCGGCTGGCCATCGACGAGCTGCGCTCGGCGAGGGCGCGCCGGGAACGCTACGTCGGTGATTGGCTCCCGGAGCCGATCATCACCGACCGTGACGACGATCCGGCGCGTCATGCCGAGATGGCCGACTCGCTGTCGATGGCCATGTTGGTGCTGCTCGAGAGCCTCTCACCGGAACAGCGCGCGGTCCTGCTGCTGCGGGACGTGTTCGATTACCGCTACGACGAGATCGCCGGGATTGTCGGCAAGAGCGAGGACAACGTCCGCCAGCTCGCCGTGCGGGCGCGGCGTCACATCGAGGAGCGCCGCCCGCGGTTCGAGACCTCGCGCGAGCAGCGCGACGAGCTCGCTCGGCGGTTCTTCGCGGCCGCCCAGGCGGGCGACCTCAGTGGGCTCGAGTCGCTTCTCGCCCACGACATCGTCCTGACGGGCGACGGCGGCGGCAAGGTGCCCGCTCTGGCTCACTCGCTTCACGGCCGCAACCGCGTCGCGCGCACGCTACTCAACTGGACGAGGCTGGGCGCGCGGATCCCGGGCGTTTCGCTTCGACCAGTCGAGGTGAACGGAACCGCGGGAGCACTGCTGCTCGACGGCGAGGGACGACTGATCGGCGTTTGGACGCTCGAGATCGCGGGCGGTCAGATCCAGGCCGTGAACTCGGTCGTCAACCCTGAGAAGCTGGCCCATCTCGGGCCGGTGGCCGATCTGCGCGCGCTGCTCCGCTCCGGGCGATCGCCCGATTAGCCGTCTGAAGGGATCTGCAGTCAGGCACCGGGCGTTTCCGGCCGATAACGGGTCGTAGCTCGGATGACGCGTTTCTTGACTAAGACCGTCGCGGCGCTGATCGCGGTGATCGCCATCTCGATCGCGATGATCGCGATCACAGGCTGCGGATCCTCGGGCGGGGGCTCAGCCCCACTCCCGTCGGGCCATCCCCAGGCGGTCGAGCCCGCCGCCGGCGTCCAAGCGGTGGTGGCCGATCCTGCCGCCGTGGTCGTCGGCGATACGAGCGCAACTGCCCCTTCGCTCAACCAGGTCGAAGCGGAGCTCACCGCGTTGAACCTCTGCGGCGGCGTGCCCAACGGTGGCGACGGGCGGCCGCTGGTTCAGTCCAATGGGCCCGGGTTCGTCGCCGATCCGGGCACCCAGCAGACCGAGGGACAGCTTCCGGTGATCACCGCGGATCTGAATGCCCTCGCCCACGCGCTCGGCGTGACGATCTACGGGATCAGCGGATATCGCAGCCCGGCCCACAGCGTCGCAGTCGGCGGCTACGCCGCCGACCCGCATACGAAGGGTGAGGCCGAGGACATCGGCGTGGACAGCCTGTTGCGCTCGAGCGCGGCCCGGATCAGCGAGGTTGAGCTGGCGAAGTTCGGGCTCTACCGGCCGTTCGATCCCTCGGACAATCCGGACAACACCGAGGTCAACCACGTGCAGCTGCTCCCGAGCAACGGCCGCCTGGTGTCGATCCCACAGGCGAGCGCCGCCTGGGATCTCGACCCGGCGTGTTGATCGCCTAGGCGCCGCGGTCAGCGCCGCGCCCGTCGAGCAGAATCGTCCACGGCTCGACCGTCTCAACGTGGAGATGCGTCTCGCTCCAGGGATCCTCCGCGAGGGTGGTGCGGACCTCGTGCACCGACGCGGCCTCGACCGCGTGCACCACGCGCTCGTCGTCATCGAGTGGTCCACCCAGGACGATGAAGCCGCGATCGACGAGATCGTCCATGAACGACGCGTGGGCGCTCCAGCCCGACTGCTCGCGTAGCGGCCGCGAAGGGTCCCACTCGGGGCCGGCTCGGCGGATCACGACGTGGAACATCGCCACGTCTTCGTTGTACCAGAGCGAGGGTTGGGCCAATTACGTTGAGTAAGGGATGAATTGGGCCGATTAGGCAACTATGGGACGGGTTGCTCATGCTTTTGCCGCCGTCCGCGCCGCCGGACCTGCGACGACGCTGCCCCGCGGGGTAATGATCCTGCTGCGCGCGTGCGCAATCACCGGCATTGCGGCTCTCGCGTTCCACCTCGCACACGGCCAGTTCGGGGTCGGGGGTCACGGGCTTGACGGGTTCACCGACAACTGGCTGTACGACGCGGTGATCGTCGGCAGCGCGGCGTCGTGCCTGGCGCGCGGCGTCCTGATCCGTCAAGAGCGTCTCGCGTGGCTGATTCTGGGCGCGGCCCTCGCGCTCGACGCCACGGGAGAGGTCTACTACACGCTGGCCTTCGGCGATTCGGCCAATCCGCCGATCCCGTCGCTCGCCGATCTCTTCTACCTGCTGTATTACATCGGCGCCTACGCCGGGCTGGTGCTCCTGGTCCGCGCCCGGATAGAGCGGTTCAGCGCGAGCACCTGGCTGGACGGCGCGATCGCCGCGATGACGTCCGCGGCGCTGATCGCCGCGCTGGCGTTTGAGCCGATCGCCCATGCGGCCACGGAAGGCGACGCCGCCGCGATCGCGACGAACTTTGCCTATCCGGTCGGCGACCTGATCCTGCTTGCACTCGTCGTCGCCGCGCTCGCGCTGTCGGGCTGGAGGCCGGGGCGGGCGTGGCTGTTGCTGGCCATCGGCCTTGCACTGTCCGCGATCGCGGACACGGCGTACCTGTACCAGTCCGCGAAGGGCACCTACATGGTCGGCGGGTTCCTGGATTCGCTGTGGATCGCCTCGGCGTTGGCGATCGGCCTCTCCGCGTGGCAGCGACCACCCGCCAAGCACGGCTTCCGGATCGAGGGCCGCCGGCTGCTGGTCGTACCCACCGCGTGTGCGATCGCCTCGCTCGGCGTGCTCCTGTACGGCGGTCTTCACCACGTGAGCACCGTGGCCCTGGCTCTCGCGGGGGCGGCGGTGATGGTCGTCTTCCTGCGCGCGGCGTGGACGTTTCACGAGAACGTCCTGCTGCTGGAGGTCTCGCGTCGCGACGCCCGGACCGACGCGCTGACCGGGCTCGGGAACCGCCGGGCGATGAGCACGGCGCTCGAGCGCTTCCTGACGGACACGCCAGGTGGCGCACCGGCGGTGCTGGTGATGTTCGATCTCGACGGCTTCAAGCTCTACAACGACCACTTTGGGCACGTCGCCGGCGACTCGCTGCTGGCACACCTGGGCCTCCGGCTCCGGGAGGCGGTCGATGGCGCGGGCGCGGCGTTCCGGCTCGGCGGCGACGAGTTCTGCGTCCTTCTGCACTGCGAGGCGGCCGCGGCGGACCGTCACATCCGCGCCGCCGTCGACGCGCTCAGCTCCGAAGGAGATGGGTTCTCGGTGGGGACCTCCTACGGGCGGGTGGCGATTCCGACCGAGGCGAGGACGAGCACCGCCGCGCTGAGGCTGGCCGACGACCGCATGTACGCGCAGAAGGGCGGACGCCGCGGGTCGGCGCGCCAGCAGACGCACGATGTGCTGCTCGGGGTTCTGAGGGAGCGCGAGCCGACCCTGCATCACCATCTCCGCGAAGTGGGACGGCTCGCCGTCCTCGTCGGGTGCCGTCTGGAGATGAGCGAGGAGCAGCTCGACGATCTGCGCCGCGCCGCCGAGTTGCACGACATCGGGAAGGCGGCGGTGCCCGACGCGATCCTCAACAAGCCCGGACGTCTGGACCCCGACGAGTGGGCGTTCATGGCCCGCCACACGCTGGTCGGCGAGCGCATTCTGCTCGCGGCGCCGGCGCTGGCGCCCGTGGCCGGGATCGTGCGCTCGAGTCATGAGCGGTGGGATGGCGACGGGTATCCGGATCGGATCGCCGGCGAGCGGATTCCGATCGGCGCCCGGATCGTGCACGTCTGTGATGCGTTTGACGCGATGACCAGCGAGCGTCCATACGCCCCGGCAATCAGCCCAGAGGGCGCGATCGCCGAGCTGGAGGGCAATGCCGGCAGCCAGTTCGATCCGCGGGTCGTCAGTGCCTTCGTCAGCGCCTGGCGGGAGCACGCGGACACATCGGGGCGCAGCGGCGACCACGAGGCCGTCGCCGCCTTCGCCTAGCGCTTCTTCGAGGCGGCCCGCTTGCCGTGCTTCGACCGCTTCTTGTGCTTCTTGTGGTGCTTGCGCTTGTGCTTCTTGGAGTGCTTCTTCTTTTTCTTCTTCTTTGGCTTCTTGTGTGACTTCGTCGCCGGCGCCTGGTGCTGCTGGAGCTGGGCGAGGTAGACCTTCGCGGTGGTGGAGGCAGTGGTGGTGTTCGTTGATTGGGTGTATGGCTCGTCGGCGGCGATCCCGGCGGCGAACGCGGCCCCGGCGGGCGTGTTGTACAGCTCGAACGCGCTGTCAAAGGCCTGGCCACAACCCCAGCAGTAAGCCTCGACGTCGACGATCCCGGGATCGCTCCCCAGGTCCTCTGTCACCTGCTTGGTCCAGGCCTCGCGGTTGGCTTCCGTCGTTCCCTGCCAGGTGCCCGGCGTGCCGTTCCACCCGAACTCGTTGATGTACATCGGCGCGTCCACGGTCGATGCGTCGAGCGAGAGGTCGTAGTCAACCGCCGTCAGCGTTTGACTCAGGCTGTCGCGATACGGATGGATCGCCACTCCGTCCACGTTGCCGCGCAGGCTGGGCTCCGCCGCCATCATCGCGGGCAGCGAGGTCGACGCTTCGACGAGACCTCCGATGATCACGGAGGCCCCGGGATCGACCGCGTGGATCGCCGCCCGCGTGTACAGGTACATCGCGGCGTACTCGGCCAGATCCGGGCTTGGTTCCCAGAAGATCGGCAGATCCGGCTCGTTCCAGATCTCGAACACCTTGACCGGCAACTGGCGGACCTCCGGATGGCTGGCCCAGAACGTGCCACCCTGTCCATAGCGCTTCGCGAAGGCCTGTGCGTACGCCGCGTAGTCGCCGACGTGGGCGGGTGACACGCCTGGGTTCTCCACCGAGCTGTCGTCGCCGGCCCACCAGGTCGCGTAGTCGACGATCGGTTGCCAGCGTAGACCGGCCTGACTCAGCGCGGTCACGACCCTGTCGTCGTACGTCCAGCTGTAGGCATGGACTCCGTTCACCGGCGGATTGGGTTCCGCCATGGCCCAGAAAGTGTCGGTCCGCGCCACGGTGGCGCCGATCCCGTGAAGCGAGGCGAGCGCGGCGGCCTCATCGCTGGGCCAGGCCTGGTTCGGGGGGAACAACGCCCCCACGTTTGCCCCGAACGTCGCGCCGCTCGCCGTCGCGGGCAGCATTCCGGTCGCGGTCATCAAGGCGAGCGTCGAGCCCAAGGCCACTAAAAACCGGTGCAGCTTCGTGATGCGGCTCAACGCACAACCCCCAACCTTGATGTCTATGCCCACCTCCCCAGACAACGGAGACCACCGGAACGTTCCGGCGGCAACCGGCGAGTAGCTTAGTGCCGGCCGCCTGAGTCCGCCAGTGAGAACCTAGGCGATCAGCTAGCTAGCGCCCGCTGAGCGCACGCGCCCGTTCCGGTGCGTCCAGCGCGGGGCACGGGCGCCCTCGTGTCCGGCGCGGGCAAATCGCTTAGGGTGATGCGGTGCGCGGGAAGAATGCAGCGCAGAGCGTCAGGAGGATGCGATCGTAGATCTGAACCCCAGGGCGATGCTCGCCGACGCGGGCCGACTCGCTGAGCGCCTGGGCGACGAGGCATATTTCGCCGCCCTGTGCGTGCGCAGCGGGATGGTCGGCCCCGAGCTCCCACACCGCGTCGCCCAGGTGCTGATCGGATTCGAGCGCTTCGGGCTGCTCGGCGGTGCGATCGTGGCCGGCGGGATCCGCCACGGTGACCGCCCCGCGGTGATCGACGAGCGCGGCGAGCTGAGCTACAGGGAGCTGGACCAGCGCTCCAACGCCCTCGCGAACGCGTGGCGCCACCATGGTCTGAAGGCTGGCGACGGCGTCGCGATTCTCGTGCGAAACCACCGCGGGTTCCTGGAGGCGGTGTTCGCGGCGGCCAAGTGTGGAGCGCGGATCATCCTGCTGAACACATCGTTCGCCGGACCACAGATCCGCGAGGTGGCGCAGCGCGAGGGAACCGACCTGCTCGTGTTCGACGACGAGTACGAGGAGATGCTGGGCGACGTCGAGCTGCCACATGGACGGTGGCGGGCATGGGCCGAGCAGGGATCGGCATCGAGCGACCCGACGCTGGACGAGGCGATCGAGAGCGAGGACACGAAGGCGCCACCAAAACCGAACACCCAGCCGCGGATCACGATCCTGACCAGCGGTACGACCGGAACCCCGAAAGGCGCGCCGCGCTCGGAGCCGCGATCGCTGGCGCTGCTCGGCGGACTCCTGAGCAAGGTGCCGTTCAAGGCACGCGAGGTCACCGAGCTCTGCGTGCCGATGTTCCACGCGCTCGGCTTCATGCAGGCGCTCGTCGGGATCGGCCTCGGGTCGACGCTGGTCATACGGCGGCGGTTCGATCCCGAGACGACGCTCGACAGCCTCGAGGAGCACCGGGCGAGCGCGATGGTCGTCGTCCCGGTGATGCTGGGGCGGATGGTCGATCTCGGCGACGACGCGTTCGAGCGTCACGACCTCTCGGCGCTGAGGATCATCTTCGTCAGCGGCTCGGCGCTCGGCGTGGACCTGACGAAGAGGGCGACACAGCTGTTCGGGCCGGTCATCTACAACCTCTACGGATCGACCGAGGTCGCGTATGCCACGATCGCGACGCCCGAGGACCAGAGGGCCGATCCGGCCTCGGTCGGCAAGGTCGTGCGCGGCTCGGTCGTGAAGATCCTCGACGACGAGGGCAACGAGCTCCCACCGGGAGAGACCGGCAGGATCTTCGTCGGCAACCTCTCCCAGTTCGAGGGGTACACCGGAGGGGAGAACAAGGAGTCCGTCGGCGGCCTGATCTCTTCCGGCGACGTCGGCCACTTCGACGACAACGACCGTCTGTTCATCGATGGACGCGACGACGAGATGATCGTGTCCGGCGGCGAGAACGTGTTTCCCGCCGAGATTGAGGAGCTCCTCGCCGGCCACGAGAAGATCAAGGAGGCCGCGGCGGTCGGGGTCGAGGATGAGCAGTTCGGGCAGCGGCTCAGGGCGTTCGTCGTCCTGCGGGGAGACGCGAAGCTCGGCGAGGACGAGATCAAGACGTACGTGAAGGACAACCTGGCCAACTACAAGGTCCCGCGGGACGTGATCTTCATGGATGAGCTGCCACGCAACCCGACGGGCAAGGTGCTGAAGGGCGAGCTTCTGGAGAGTGAGCGCGCCTCGTAGACTCGGCGCGTGTTGATTCTCCCTCCCGATCGGGCGCGGGCGATAGCGGCGCCGCGCCGTTTCAGCGCTCGCGAGAAGTGGATCCTCGGGATCGTCCTCGCCGGCGTCGCGGCCCTCGTCGTCGCGGTCGTGATCTCGATCGGATCGAGCGGTCATCGGACGGGCAACGGCTGCGTCGATGTGACGTTCCCGATCGCGATCGGGGGACAGGAGCTCTACGAGTGCGGCTCCAAGGCGCGGGAGCTGTGTGCATCGGCGGGCGCGTCCGCGGGGCTGAGCCCGGTCGAGGACCGAGCGGTAGCCGAGCAGTGCCGTAAGGCCGGGCTGCCGGTCGGCTAGCGCGCGCGTGGGTCAGCTGACGCCCGGGGTGGTTCGGCTGGCGCCCGGGCCGGGTCAGCTAGAGGTCCGCTCGAGGAAGCTCAGCGTCCGCCGCCAGGCGTCCTCCGAGGCGTCGGTGTGCTCCTTGAAGCGCCGGTCGAAGAATGAGTGCGGAGCGCCGGGATAGATGTGAATCTCGTGGTCCACTCCGGCCTCGCCGAGCAGCCTGTCGAAGCGGCGGACCTGCTCGACCGGGATCGCCTGATCCTTCTCGCCGAACAGCCCGAGCACCGGGCAGCGGATGTCGCCGGTCCGGTCGAGCGGGGCTGGCATTTCGTAGCGAGTCGGGTCGAGCACGCCGTAGAAGCCGACCACCGCCGAGAGACCGAGCTCCGAGCTCGTCGCGCAGAGAAACGAGTGCAGTCCGCCGAGGCAGAAGCCCACGGTGGCGATCGCGTCGGCGCCGGTCCGGTCCTGTAGCGCGGCGCCGGCGGCTGCGATGTCGTGCTGAACCTGCGGGACGCGCAACTGCTGCACGTGGGGCATGTACTCGAAGTCCTCGTCGCGCGGCCCGAGCCCCGCGGTGCGACCGAAATAGTCGATCGCGATCGCGTGGTGGCCCGCTTGGGCAAAGCGCTCCGCCAGTTCGGTGTAGAACGGGTACAGGCCCCGCACGTCGGGCAGGATCACAACCGCGGGCGCGCGTCCCTCGGGTGACTCGGCGAACGAGGCCGAGAACCGGGTTCCGTCGGAACTGCGGAGCTCCACCAGCTCCGCGGCGGCTCCACCGGCAATCGGCGGCAGCAAGAGGTCGGAGGGCGGGGCGGGTGGACGAGCGTCGAACGCGAAGCACATGCCGCGGACTCTATCCGCGTCGACGTACGTAACCGCTCATCGGTAGCCTCGCCGGTGCTCGATGACCGATCCCGCCACGTTCCGCGCGCAGTTCCCGGTGTTCGAGCGGTTCTCGTATCTGAACGCCGGGACCGAGGGACCGGTTCCCCAGCGGGCCGCCGACGCGGTCCGCGACCGGATCGAGCTCGACGTCACTCAGGGGCGATGCGGCCCGGCTTACTTCGACGACCTGAAGGGGAAGGCGGACGACCTTCGGGCGGGCTATGCCGAGTTGCTCGGGTGCGCGGCCGACGAGCTCGCGCTCACGGGCTCGACGACGGACGGAGTCAACACCGTGATCGCGGGGCTCGACCTACGACGGGGGGATGAGATCCTGACGACCGACGAGGAGCACCCCGGACTGCTCGCTCCGCTGGGCCGGGCCCGGCGGCGCCACGGCATCACGGTGCGAGTCGTTCCCTTCGCGGAGCTCCCCGGGGAGGTCAGGCCTACGACGCGACTTGTCGCGTGTTCGCACGTGTCCTGGGTCAGCGGCCGGGTGATGGATACCTCGGCGCTGGCGAGCACGGGCGTTCCCGTTCTGCTCGACGCGGCACAGTCGATCGGGGCCGTGCCGGCGAACGTCCGCAGCCTCGGCTGCGACTTCTACGCCGCGTCTGGGCAGAAGTGGCTGTGCGGGCCGGAGGGGAGCGGCTGCCTCTACGTCCGGCCAGAGCGGCTCGACGATCTCCTGGTCCCGTGGCCCGGCTACGGATCGGTGGCCGATCCCGAGGACCCGCTCAGCTTCCAGCCTGCCGAAGGGACCAAACGGCTTGACCACGGCTTTCCGACGGCGATGCGCAGCGCGTGGGCGCTGGCGTCGCTGGGGGTGTTCGCGCAGGCGGGGTGGGAGTGGGTACACGAACGGGCGACGACGCTGGCTGCCTGGTTTGCCGGAAAGCTCGCCGAGCGCGGCCTCGAGGTCGGTCCGCGAGGACGCTCGACGCTCGTGTCGTGGAAGTCGGCCGATGCCAAGGCCGACGTCGAACGGTTAGCGAGCGAGGGTTTCGTCGTCCGCAGCATTCCCGCTTTCGGGCTCGTCCGCGCATCGGTCGGAGCGTGGAGCTCGGAGGAGGAGCTGGAGCGGCTCGTCGCGGCCGCCGCCCGGTAGCCGGCCCTCAGCTGATTCGCTGCGGGTGCGTGTACACGTTGACGCTGGCGCCCCGCGCGAACCCACAGAGCGTCATCCCGCGGTCGTCCGCGAGCTCGATCGCCAACGAGCTGGGCGCCCCCACCCCGACGAGGATCGGGGCGCCGGCGACCGCCGCTTTTTGCACGAGCTCGAACGACAGGCGCCCGCTGACGCACAGGATCCGCTCGCCGAGCGGCACGATCCCATGAAGCAGCGCGCGCCCGATGACCTTGTCCATCGCGTTGTGGCGGCCGACGTCCTCACGGCTGAGGAGCAGCTCGCCGGCTGAGTCGAACAACCCGGTGGCGTGGAGCCCGCCCGTGTGCTCGAACGCCGGCTGCTCGAGTCTGTGTGGCAACTCGATCAGCAACGCCCGCGGCACGACGGGTCCGGGTGGAAGGGGGGCACTGTCGACCGCCACCTCCTCCAGCGCGCCCTTGCCGCACACCCCGCACGAGGAGGTCGTGTAGAAGCGCCGGCGGCTCGGGTTGCGCTTCAGCGGCCCGGCGACGTCGATCGTGTTGGCCGCGAAGTCGTCGGTGAGGCCCGCCCGACGGGCCCCGTCGATGAGACCTTCGGTGTACAGGAAGCCGAGCGCGAGCTCCTCGTCGTGGCCCGGAGTGCGCATCGTGACCGCCAGCGGGTCGCCGTCGACCCTGATCTCGAGCGGCTCCTCGACCGCGACCTCGTCCTCTCCGCGGTCGTGCCTCACCTTCGTGTACGAAGTGGCCATCGACCGTGAACGTTACGTCAGCCCCGCTCGCAACCCCTGATCGAGCGTGGCGATCAGGCGCGCGAACGTCTCATCGAGGTCGATCGGGATCGCGAATCCGCCCGTACTGCTGAGGGCCACGAATCCGTGGAGGGCGCTCCGAATGATGCGGGCCGCGTGGATCGCGTCGTCGTCCTCGAGGTCGTAACCCCGCAGCACCGCCAGGACGACGCCGACGACCGCCGCCGACGCGGCCATGGCCTCGGCGTCGTCCGGGTCCGGGGGTGATTGCAAGGCCTCGTAGCTCCCCGGGTGGGATAGCGCGTAGCTGCGATAGGCGTGGGCGATGGCTCGGAGAGCATCCGTCGCGGCTCTTCCCGCCGCTGCTTCTTGGAGCTCGGCGGCGAGCTCGCGGGCACCGCGGGTGGCCAGGCGTCGGCGCAGGTCCTCCAGCCCGACAACGTGCACGTAGAGCGACGGCGGGCGGATTCCGAGCTCCGCGGCTAGCCGGGTGAGCGTCAGCGCGCCGAGGCCCTCTGCGTCAGCCAGCCTCGCGGCGCCGCTGACGACCGCTTCGGAGTCGAGGCCGAGGCGGGGCATCAGCGCGCGCCGCTCTGTGCCCGCTCGATCGCCTCGTCCATGACCGCCGCCGGCGCGGTGGTCGCGGGGCCATGACCGACGACCAGGACCGCCGGATCGAGCTCACGCAGGGTCCGCGCGGACTCGACGTCCTTGGCCTTGTCCCAGGTCGCCATCGCCGCGAACGGGAACCGGAGATAGAAATGCGAGGTGACCTGGAGCGACCCGTACGAGGTGAACACGTCGCCGCCGATCAGCGTCCGGTCGCGGGTGTCGAGAAACGCGACGTGGCCGGGACTGTGGCCTGGGCTAGCCACCACCTCGAGGCTGCCGACTCGATCGCCCGCGTTCAGCCGCGTATCCGGCGTACCCGTGACCTTCGGCCAGCTGCCCGGGAGCTTGCCGTCGACGACCTTCTCGCCGGCGAGTATGCGGGCGTCGGCCTCGGGGACGAGCACCTCGACGGAATCGCCGAGGCGCTCCTTGATCGCGTACGCCGATCCGATGTGGTCGCCGTGGCCGTGAGTCATCGCTACTCGGCGGAGCTCGCCAGCCAGCGCCTTCGCGGCACCGATAAGGTCGTCCGCTGCTCCTCCGGTGGTCGTGTCGACGAGCGTGAAGCCGTCGTCCTCGCGAACCAGAAACGCGTTGACGAACCGCATACGGGTGAGCTGGGTGAGCGTGGGGGTGATCGTGGTCGTTCGCATCTGAAGCTCCTTCGTGATTTCCTAAGCTCATTAGGAACATACCTAATCTACTTAGAAAGTCAACCCGCAGATTCTGTGCCTTGTAGGGTCGGACCCGAACGCTCGAGCAAAAGTTGGAGGTGAAGCGATGGCTATAAACGGGAGTTCCACGGCGGACATCGACGCTCCGCTGGAACGCGTCTGGGAGCTGGTGGAGGACGTCGAGGCCGCGCCGAAATGGCAGGGTGGGCTGAAGGAGATGCGGGGGACCGAACGCGACGAGGACGGTCGCGCGACCCTGTGCGAGTCGGAGACCGATGCCAAGGTGCGATCCGTTCATTCGACGATCCGCTTCACCTACGACGGTCCGACGAGGCTCAGCTGGAACCAGGAGAAGGGCGACCTGAAGTCGGTCGAAGGGAGCTGGCAGCTCGAGGATCTCGGCGACGGGCGCACCCGCGCGACCTATAACATCGAGGCTGACCTCGGCCGCATGCTGGGCATGGTGATTCGGGGGCCGCTCGTCGGCGTGCTGCGCGACATGCTGGCGGGAGCACGCGCGGGCGAGCTCAAGAAGTACGCCGAGTCCTAGTCTGCTGAATCCGGCGGAGAGGACCCGAGGAGCTGCTGGAGCTGCCGTCGGCGCTCGGGCGCTGACAGGTACACCGCTCCGGCGCCGATTGCGACGCCAACCACGACGGCCCGACCAGTTCGCCTGCGCTTCGGCGGCTCGACCAGCCCGAGCGCTTCCGCCAGCTCCGGCCCATAAGTGACCAGCAGGACCACCGTCTCACCGACGGTGCGAGCCGCGGTCTCGACCAGCTCGAGGTGCGGGCGAAAGCGACGCTCGGCGACGGTCTTGCCGGCGGACCAGCCGACCCGTGCGGTCGCCCGCCGGAGCATCGGATGGCGAGCCAGCAGCATGGCGCCCTTCACTCCGAATTTCACTTTCGTGCTGGCCATCAGCGCTGTGACCTCATCAGCAGCCTCCACAGGATCGCGATCGCCGCGACTGCGCCGACGATCACCACCAGAGCGGTGCTCTCGAAGATCACGAGCGCGAGCACCAGTGCGATCACGCCGACAACCACCCAGGCTATGAATGCACCGACGGCTCGGTCGGCTCTGTGGACGTCCCGCTCGCGCTGGCGCCGTCTACGCACGTGGCGCTCGAAGTCACTCATGACGCGTCAGCGTATTCGAAGCTGGGGTTCCCGGCGAGTCCTGAGATCTTCTGTTCACAGATAGTCTCGTGGCCGAACTATAATCACCCTTATGACCACCGCCACCCAAGCCCCGGCTCCGCTCGCATCCGATCTGTGCTGGTTGCTGTCACGGGCGAGCCATGCGCTGACGACGGAGTTGACGTCCGCGCTCGAGTCGTCCGGCATCTCTCCGCGCACGCACTCAGTGCTCGCCACGGCGATGACTGGCGAGTACACGCAGACGGAGCATCGCCCGACTTGTGGGGCTCGACAAAACCACGATGGTGGTGACCGTCGACGAGCTCGAGGCGGCTGGGCTGGCGGAGCGTCGTCCGTCGGCAACCGATCGCCGGGCGCGAGTGATCGTCGCCACGAAGGCCGGCGAGCGCAAGGTCCGAGAGGCCGACACGATTCTGAATCGGGTGCGCGACGACGTGCTGGCTTCGCTTCCGGAGGACGACCGCGAGGTGTTCCTGCGGGCGCTCGGCCGCCTGGCGTGCGGCCGACTGTCCGAGCCTGTTGCCTGCGCCCAACCGGTTCGCCGCCGCGCCTAAGGGCGCCCGAGTTGTAACTAAGGCCTGTCGCCCGGAGATCCGTAGCGAATTGCCGATGTGCGGACGCGGGTCGCAGCTCATCCTTCCTTAGGTCCGGAGAGGATCGTCTAGCACAAGATGATCTGCTACGGTTCTTTCTTGAGCGGTCCAACTAAGGGAGATTTACAGCAATGACTCAGCAACCGCAGCCGCACGTGGAGACGGAGAGCGATACGAGACGGTGGATCGCGCTCGTGGTTCTGTGCGCGGGATTCCTAATGATCATCCTCGACCAGACGATCGTGAACGTGGCGCTGCCCTCGATCCAGAACGACCTGCACTTCTCTCAGTCGAACCTGGCCTGGGTCGTCAACGCGTACTTGATCGCCTTCGGCGGCTTGCTCCTGCTGGTCGGCCGCCTCGGTGACCTCATCGGACGGCGACGGATCTTCCTAGCCGGCTTGACGGTGTTCACCTCAGCCTCGTTCGTATGCGGGCTCGCCGACAGCCAGGCCCTGTTGATCGCGGCGCGGTTCGTACAGGGGATCGGCGGAGCGATGACCGCGGCGGTGATCCTCGGCATGATCGTGACGATGTTCCCCAAGCCTTCGGAGCAGGCAAAGGCGATCGGCGTCTACAGCTTCGTCGCCGCGGCGGGAGGGGCGATCGGACTGCTCGCCGGCGGCGTGCTGACGCAGGCGATCAACTGGCACTGGATCTTCTTCGTGAATCTGCCGATCGGCGTCGCGACCGGGTTCTTCGCCACCCGGCTGCTTCCGTCCGACCAGGGCATCGGTCTGGAGCACGGTGCCGACGCTCCCGGGGCCGTGCTGCTCGTCAGCGCGCTGATGCTCGCCGTCTACACGATCGTCGAGGCCAGCCACTATTCGTGGGGATCCGCCCACACCATCGGGTTCGGCGCCGTTGCGGTGCTGCTGCTCGGGGCGTTCGTCGTGCGCCAGGCGCGTGCGGCCAACCCGCTGATGCCGCTGCGGGTGTTCGAGTCGCGGACGGTCACGGTGGCGAATCTGATCCAGGTCCTGATGGTCGCGGGGATATTCGGCATGTTCTTCCTCGGCGCGCTCTACCTGCAGCGCGTGCTCCGCTACGACGCGGTCGAGGTCGGACTCGCGTTCCTCCCGGTCGCGCTCGGGATCGCCGCGCTCTCGCTCCGATTCGCGGCTCAGCTGATGATGCGGTTTGGTTCGCGTCTCACCCTGATCGCCGGGCTGGTCCTGGTTGCTGCGGGACTGGTCCTGTTCCGTGGCGCTCCGGTCAACGCGAGCTACGTCACCGACCTGCTGCCGGTGATGCTGCTGATCGGCGTCGGCGCGGGGCTCGCATTCCCCGCGCTGATGACGCTCGCGATGTCGGCGGCCACCCCCGAGGATTCGGGACTCGCGTCGGGCCTCGTCAATACGACCCAACAGGTCGGCGGCGCGCTCGGGCTGGCGGTGCTGGCGACGCTGTCTACGACCCGTACCGGCGACCTTCGTGCCAACGGGGCTTCGCTCACCAGTGCGCTGACGGGCGGCTATCACCTGGCCTTCACGATCGCCGCCGGCCTCGCCATCGTGGCGATCGCCGCGGCCGTGTTCCTGCTGCGCCCCGAGCAAGGGGCCGAGGTGGTGGAGGAGCGTGAACCCACCGCGCTGAACCAGCCCGAGCTCGCGTACGAGGAAGCGGCATAGATTCAGAAACCGCTCAAGGCGTGGCGGCGCCCACCCGAGGGTGCCGCCACGCACGGTTCAGTCCGCGAGAGCGCGACGGCAGCGAGACAATTGGCGCGTGAGTCAGCCGACGGCCAGACGGATCCGCATCACGGGCCAGGTTTCCGAGTCCTCGATTCGGGAGGAGACCCGCGCGCGTGCGCGGGAACTGGGATTGTTCGGCTGGGTCCGGCTAATGGAGGACGGCACAGTCTGCGTCCATGTCGAAGGAGAACCTGCGGCCGTCGAGCAGCTGGATTGCACACTACGTGCGACAGAAGGAGTCGACACGGTGTCGGCTGAGACGGCACGGGTTGAGGGGCATGAGCAGTTCGCGATACGTGGCGTGCCCGCCGGCGTGTTCGTCGTTCAGGAGCATCAGGCGACCGCTCACCACTTTGATGTGCGCCTGGAGGTCGACGGAGTGATGCGGTCGTGGGCGGTCCCCAAGGGGCCATCGCTCGACCCGACGGTCAAGCGGTTCGCCGTCGAGGTGGAGGACCACAGCCTGGCGCACAACGACTTCGAGGGGCGGACCGGCAATGGCGGGGTGATCATCTGGGATCGTGGTCCATACGAACAGGGCGGTCGTGTGTCGTGGCCCGAGGCGCTCGAGCGTGGCCATGCCGTGTTCGTCCTGCACGGAGAGAAGTTGCGGGGCGGCTTTGCTCTGCAGCGGACTCGCGGCGGCGAGAAGCCGCAGTGGCTGTTGATCAAGCGCCGCGACGAATTCGCCGCTCCCGGGTCCGACATCGTCGCCGAGCGCCCCCAATCGGTCGAAAGCGGCGAGACCCTGGAGGCCCTACTCAGCTCGCCGACGTGAGCCCCCGGACGGCTCACCGAACCTTGAAGCTCTCACCGGTGCTCGGCAACGTCTTCGTCGATGAGCGGGACGGTCCGTTGCCGGCGTTGCTGCTGGCGCTGACGGTGCTCGGGTTCAAGCTGTGCCTCGCCAGCGTGGTCATGGTGATCGCGATCCTCACCGGCCCGCACTTCCCTGTCGGAGCTCAAGACGCGATCGTCGTGCTGCTGGCGATGTCGATGGGGCGCTCAGCTCGCCGCCATTCGATATCTCAAGGTCCCCGACCTGCTGACGGTCGTGTTGACGATGACGATCATCGGCGTGCTCGCCGAGCACCGAGGCGGATGGACGGACCCGAAGCTGCTGCGGCGCGGGGCGGCCCTCGTCGCCTTCACGGTCGGCGCCCTGTCGGGGGGACTGTTGATCCTCAACGTGGGTGTGACGGCCGCACTCGCGCTTGGTCTGGGAATCATCGTCGCCGTGACGATCGCCTCCGATCTGGTGTCGCGCACGTCGGCCGGTTGGTCAGAGCTGCGGTCAGCTTGAGCGGCCCCGCTGGGGTTCCTGGACGAGTGCCTCCAGCCTCGTTGCCACCGCACCCCATGCCTCCGATCGCGGGTCGATGAGCGCGAAGTGATCCACGCCCGGGAGTTCGAGCAGCTCGCACGGATCGCCTACGGCTCGTGCAGCTCGCGCGTAGCGCCGGCTCTGCTCGACGGGAACGCGGTCATCGACGTCCCCGTGCGCGAGCAGGACGTTCACGCCGCTCGGTAATAGAGCACAGCGGGTCGGCGACCGCGTATGCGTCGGGTCGCTCCGACGACGTCCCGTCCATGAACTCGCGTACGGCGTCCTGGCCGATCCGCTCTCGCAGCCCCGATTCGAGGTCGCACACGCCGGCCAGCGACACGACTCCGGCGACCGATTCCCGGGCGGCTACGCAGAGGGCGAGCTGCCCGCCGGCCGAGTGGCCGATCACCAGGAGGCGAGAACGATCAAGCGGAACCTCGGCTGCCGGCAGCGCATCGATCGCGGCCCGCACGTCGTCGATCGTCGCGGGTACGCCGCCGCCATTGCCCACGCGGCGGTACTCAACGTTCCACGCGACCCACCCACTCCTGACAAGGTCGACGGCGAGTGCCGACATCAACGTGCGCGTGAAGCGAGCACGCCAGAAGCCACCGTGGAGAAGCACGGCCACGGGATGCTCACCGGGGCCATCGGGCAGGTACAGGTCGGCCTCCTGCTCGGGCGCGCTGCCGTACCGATAGGTCTGCGGCCGGCTCCCGTTCGTCGCGGCCCAATCGGCGAGTTCGTCGATGAAGGGTTGAAGGTCTCTGGACGCCACGCGACGAGCGTACCGGCGATCATTTCGAACGCGATGGTGAAACGGCCATGACGGAGATGGCGCCGAGCGGCCGGATACCCGATCCGATCATCGTGATCGGCGGAGGGATCGGCGGCCTGGCCACTGCGTTGACGCTGCACCGGCGTGGGCTGGAGTGCCGCGTGTACGAGCAGTCACCGCAGATCCGGGAGTTGGGGGTCGGGATCAACACGCTGCCGCACGCGATCCGTGAGCTGGCCGGGCTGGGCCTGCTCGACGCGCTCGATGCGGCCGGCCTGCGCACGTACGAGCTGATCTATATGAACCGCTTCGGCCAGGAGGTGTGGCGCGAGCTGCGCGGGATGGACGCCGGGCACCCCGTGCCCCAGTTCTCGATCCACCGAGGCGCCTTACAGGGCGTCCTGCGAGATGCGGTCGTCGATCGCCTGGGGTCCGATGCCATCGTGACATCTCGCCGGCTCGTCGGCTTCGATCAGGACGATGCGGGTGTGACCGTCCGGTTTGCGGACCAGTCAGGCGCGGAGGTCGATTCGGTGCGCGGAGTGGCTCTCGTCGGCGCCGACGGGATCCATTCGACGGTGCGCGCGGCGCTATATCCCGACGAGGGGCCGCCACGCTGGAACGGGACGATGCTGTGGCGCGGGGCCGTGCAGTGGCCCGCCTTCCTGACCGGACGCTCGATGATCATCGCCGGGGGCATGGAAGCGAAGGTGGTCCTCTATCCGATCGCACGTGGCGGCACCGCGGAGGAGCGGCTGACCAACTGGGCGGTGATGTCTCGGATCGGCGAGGCGGGCACCGCGCCGCCCAGGCGAGAGGATTGGTCGCGCCCCGGGCGCCTGGACGAACTGCTGCCCCATGTCGCCCGCTTCGCCGTTTCAGAGGTCGACGTCGCCGCACTGATCAGATCCACCGCCGGTGTTCTTCGAGTATCCGGTCTGCGACCGCGACCCCGTGCCACGCTGGTCCTTCGGGCGGGTGACTCTGCTCGGCGACGCGGCCCACGCGATGTACCCGGTGGGCTCGAACGGGGCGAGCCAGGCGATCCTCGACGCGTGCGCGCTCGCGGATCTGCTCGCCGAGACGGCCGATGTCGGCGACGCGCTCACGAGCTACGAGGAGCAGCGCCTGGGGCCGACATCTGAGATCGTGTACTCGAACCGGAGCGGCGGTCCGGAGGAGGTGATCGACGCGGTCGAGGCGCTCGCGCCCGATGGCTTCGACGACGTCGAGCACGTACTGCCGCGCGCCGAGCGCGAGGCGATCGTCCGCGGTTACGCGAAGAAAGCGGGCTTCGCGGTCCCAAACCAAGGCCCCGAGCAAAGGAGCAGCGACATGACAGACAGCGTCCCGGACGTAATCGCCGCGGCGGCGTCGTTCGATGACATCGAGTGGAACATCCTCGGCCAGATCTACCGGCCGAAGCAGCTGACCGAACGCTCCTTCGCCTGGCACGCGACGCTTCCGCCCGACACGTTCGTCCCGCCGCACATCCACCCGACCCAGGACGAGTACGTCTACATGCTCGACGGCACGCTGACGCTCGTCACCGGCGACGGCGACTACCAGGCCGGCGCCGGAGACCTCGTCCGCCTGCCGATGGGCCAGCCTCACGGGCTCTACAACCGCTCGGGCGACACGCTCACGTGCCTGTTCTGGGTCACGCCGACCGCTCGGCTGTACGACCTGTTCGTCGCGATCGACGGGCTGCCCGAACAGACCCCGGAGGCTGTCGTCGAACTCTCGGCACGGCACGAGGTCAACTTCCTGCCACCGCCAGAGTGACCCGTCATCGGGCGAGTCAGAACGCGGCGCCAATCGCCGCGGCCGGGTCCTCGAGCTGCGGGTAGTGCCCGAGCCGCGGCAAGCGGGTCAACGGGGCCCGGGGCCGCAGGGCGAGCACGGCCCGGAGCACCGCCTCCGTGCAGACCGGGTCGCGCCCGGCCCAGACGAGTTCGAGGCGTCCCGGGCCAGTCGCGCAGCGCGCCATGCCAGCGGGTCGCGTACGTGACGCGCTCGTGCAAGTAGAACGTCAGGCGGTCGAGGATCCGCTGCCCACCGTTGTACGCGAGCAGTGCCCACTGATCGTCCGCCTCCGCGGCGCTCAGCGGATGATCCTCCGAGAAGATGCGCCCAAACTGCGCCTTGAACGTGCGCTTGTTCGACAGCCGGGCGGCGACCGGCCCGAGGCGGCTGCGCAATAGCTTTTGCCCGAGCGTGAGGCTCGCGGCCTCGACCACCATGCTGCCGTTGAACAGCACGACGCGCGCGAGCTCGAACGGCAGGCGCTCGTGGAGGTCGCGCGCGAGGACCTCGGTGGCGACCGATGTGCCCATGTCGTGGGCGACGAGCACCACGGGCTCGCGGCCCGAGTAGCGAGCCGCGATCGCCTCCACGAGATCGGCCTGCGCGAGCAGGGAGTACATGTGCCCGCGAGGCTTGTCGGACAGCCCGAAGCCGAGGAAGTCGAAGGCGATGAGGTGCCGGCCGGAGAGCAGCTCGAATGCGTAGCGCCAGTCGTACGAGCTCGACGGGTATCCGTGGAGCAGCAGCACCGGCGGTCCCTCGCCCGGCTGTTCGCGCACGAAGATCCTCCGGCCGCCGACGTCGACGAACTCACCAGCCCGCCGCCACTCCTCGACTCTTTCTGTGAGGCCGTCGTTCACACGCTGACTGACGTACACGCAATCAGGCGCGAGTCCGCGAGCGCCGCGGCACGGTGGGCATGGATCTCGAGATCAGCCATGGGTTCGAGGGTGGAGCGGCAGGATCAACGGCCGACGTGGCTTCTGGTTGAAGTTGAAGTCCCTTCGGAGGTCGCCGAGGCCGGGCGCGCTCTCGCGTACGTCGGGGCGAGGATCGGGTCGGCCGTCGGTCTTCGGGTTCAGCCGCTGGCCGCCGAGGAAGTCGTCCTCGATGAACTTCGCGAACGCGTCGAAGCTCAGCCGCTGGTGGTCGATGTAGCCGCGCCGCGCGTACGGGCTGATCACGAGTCCCGGGACCCTGAAGCCGTAGCCGTTCTGATCGATCACCGGCGGTCGCACGTGGTCGTAGAAGCCTCCCCAGTCGTCCCAGCTGAGGAAGATCGCGGTGCTCTTCCACTCCCGGCTGCGGCCGATGGTGTTGATCAGGCTCGTCACGTATGCCTGCCCGGCCTTGATCGATGACGGAGGATGCTCGCTGACGATCCCGTTCGGGATGACCCACGACACGGCCGGCAGATGCCCGCTGCGCACGGCGGCGTAGAACCTGTTCGTGTCCTGGATGTTGCCGAGCTGATTGTCTTGGCGGACGTCGTCGAAGCTCGGCAATGGGTTCCAGATCCCGGGAGTCCGGGGGGATTGGGGCTGGTAGGGGCAGAACATCTGCGCGTCCTCGCAGTCCGGCTCGGGACCTTCCATGATGTAGTAGCCCCAGCTCACGTGGTGGCGGTGGAGGAGGTACGTGAGGTCCGTCCAGGCGTAGTCGGGGGCCGCGTGCGGCGGCCCGATGTCGATCGGGAGCCCCGGATCCTCGATGTTGGTCTTGCAGCTGAACGCGTCGTCGGGCGACACGCACAGCGCCGACCACTCGGAGACGAGGTACAGGTGAGCCGGCAGGCTCCACGACGCGACCGGCTCGAACATGTGGTCCTGGAGCACGAAGTGGCGCGCGTAGGCCCAGTAGTTCGGAATCTCGCGCTGGTCGTGGTAGCCCATCATGTCGACGGTTAGCGTCGCGATGCAGTCCTGCGGGTCGAGCGCGTTCTGACAGTTCTCGCGCGAGCGGATGAAGCCGTCCATGCGGCCGTTGTCGTAGTCGGTGATGAACGCGGTGGCGTCGTGCGGGCCGCCGTAATTGATGTCCTCGGGATCGTGGTACGGGCGCACGCAATCGTGCCTGAGCGGATCGGGAATGCACGGCACCCGGCCGGGGTGGCCGGCTAGGCCGGGGATCCCGTCCGCCTTCGGATATGTCCCGAAGTAGGAGTCGAACGAGCGGTTCTCCTGCATGATGATCACGACGTGCTTGATCTTGTGGATCCCGCGGGGCGCGTGGGTCCTCCGGCGCGCATGAGCCGTCTCGCTCGGGCGTTGGGCGGCGAGGGCAGTGGCCGCGGGGGCGGCCAGCAGCACCGCCAGGACGGCGACCAGCGCTCGTGCCCTCATGAGGCCTGCACTGGGGCGGACCTGGCCAGGACGCGGCCGCCCGAACTGAGTGCGCGCACCTCGAAGGTGGTGGCGCGTCCCGTCACCCGGATCTGCGTTTCGAAGGCCCGATCCGGAACCGACGCAATCACCCGGAGCGACCCGCCCGCCCGCGCCCCCAGGACCTGCCAGCGGGCGACGCGGGTCGCGCCGTTCCAGCTGGCGTAGATCGCCATGCGCGTGGGGGAGATCCGCCTCGCCGTGAGCGACGGGCGGGTCGCCGGGGTTGCCGTCCATGGCGAGCTGAACACCCGGTAGCTGCCGTCATCGACGGGCAGGCTGGCGTCGAACAACAACCGCCCGTCGTGCGAGAACTCCGAGAAGTAGCGCTCCGACCCGAACCCGACCAGCTCATCGCCGCCGGCCGTCTGTAAGCTGCCCTCGCTGTCGGCGAGCGTGTCATCGCCGGGCCGGCGGTACTGGTGGACCAGGGATGCCATGCGCCGGCGCAAGTTCAGCCGGAGGATCAGCCCGCGCGAGGACCGCGCCTCGAACGGGGGCCCGCCCTCGTCGTCGAACAGGCTGATCCGGTTGCCGGGGAGGAGCCGGGCGTCGTGCTGGAAATAGAACCGGCTCCCGCGCCCCATCCGGAAGCTGCTCGCCTTTCCTCCCAACGTCCACGCGATTCGGCCAGTCGCCTGGTCGATCTCGTAGATCGCCGAGGTGTCGCGAGCAGAGATCAGTAGCCGGCCGCCTCGAACCTGCTCGATGGAGTTGATGTGGTAGGCGTCGAAGTAGGGGCTGGTCGCGGGCGTGGCATACGAGTCGGCGAGCGGGATATGGCCGAGCGCGTGCCACTCCCACACCACGAGACCGGTATGGATGTCGACCTCCTGGACGATCGAATCGAGGAACGGCGACAGCGCCCCCGGCGCTGTGCCGGCCCGATGCATCATGATCAGTGACTGGACCGTCAGCAGCGCGTCGCCTGGCGGCGTCAGCACAAACTCGTGCAGGTCGGCCGAGTAGCCGTTCCCGGCCCGGACGGTCCGGATCGGGCGGTACGAAGTGCTGTAGATCATCCCGTCGCCGAGCCCGTAGGCGGCGATCGTCACGTCGCCCTGCCACCACGTCAACACCGTCCGGCCGTCCAAGCGCTGTGGCCTGAAGTTGGTCGCGACGACCGGATTCGGGAGCTGGTCGAACCACACCAGTCGGCCGTGGGGATCGATGATCATCGGACCGCCGGGGCCAACGGGAGTGATCGAGATAGCGTTATTGCTCCCGGGATGCACGATCGGCGACGGCAACGGGGTCAGGAACAGGTCCCGGGCGAGAGATGAGCTGGTCTTCTTGACGCTGATCCGGGGCGGGATCAGCTGCGGTTGGGTGACGAAGTGCTGGAGCTTCGCGGGCTGGGTCACCGGGATGTTGATGACGGGCGGCGTCGGGGCGAGCCGGGCGACGGTGAACGAGAACTTGATCGGTCTGCGACCGGCGACCCGGATCTGGACGGCGACCCGCTCGCCCTGGGTCAGCGGCTTGCTGAGGACGAAGCTCGCGCCACGGTTGGCGGTGTACGCGCGGAGCGCGCCGGCGTGGACACCGCTGAGAGAGCCGGTGACCCTCACCGAGTGGATCCGCCGCGGGGCCGCGCCGAGGATGCTTATCTGGGTCGCGGGCGATGCGTCGGGTGTTCCCGGCTCGGGCGAGATCGTCAGCTTCGGGTTGTTCGCGGAGCGGCCTTTCGCCCCGGCGGCCGCGGGCGCGCTGGCGATCGCAGTTGTGGCTGCGGTGCTGGCCGCAACCACGACTGCGAGTCCGCGGAGTCCGCTCGAGCACAACACAGCGAGCACTTATAACGGAGGCGTGACGCGCTGTCAAACACGATGTCACATCACTGATATGATGACGCCGTGAGTACGCAGGCGCAACGTCGCCGCCACCGCGAGCACCGCGATTCCACCCGGCGTCAGATCCTCGATGCCGCCGACCAGCTCCTGCGCGAGCGCCCATACCGTGAGCTGACGGTCGATGCGGTGATGGTCCGGACCGGGCTCACACGCACGGCCTTCTACCGCCATTTCGATGACGTCACGGAGCTCGTCCTGCGGCTGTTCGCCGACGTCAACCAGGAGCTATTCGCGGTCGTCGAGCGCTGGGCGGCGACCGCCGGCGTCGGCTACCCGACGCCAGGCCGCGAGGGACTAGCCGGCGTGGTCGATTTCTACGTCCGACACGGACCGCTGCTGCGAGCGATCGCGGAGGCCGCCGTGACCGACGAGGAGATCGAGCAGGCGTACCAGGGCTCGACCGAGCTGTTGATCGGTCTGGCCGGCGGAGCGATGGAGCGGATGGTGCGCGAGGGCCTGCTCCAGGTTCCCGACGCTCGGGCGCTGGCTCGCGCGATGACGCTGATGAACGAGGCGTACCTGCTGGCGGAGTTCGGGCGCGAGCCGCAAGGAGATCGCGAAGTCGCCCAGGCGACGCTCGAGACGGTCTGGCTGCGCCTGGCGACACCGCTACCGGAAGCGCGATGAAGGAAGTCAGGATGCGTCGGCTCGTGTGGACGGTCGGCTCGCTGGCGCTGGTGGTGGCGATGTGGCTGGTGCCCCCGACACGCGCCGGCGCCTCGTACAGCCCGAGCGACCCCACACAGGCAGCCGAGTACCAGCGCGCGCTCGACCTCGGGGTGCAGGCATACGTGTACGGCTACCCGCTACTCGACACCAATCGCGTCTTCCGGACCAGTACCAGCGTGAATGTCCCGGACGGCGCGGGGGCCGGACCGGTCAACCAGTTCAGCAACTTCCGCCGGCTGGCCAACCCGTCAGACAAGACGGTCGTCGCGCCGAACCACGACACGCTGTACTCGATGGCCTGGCTCGACCTCCGCTCCCAACCGATCGTCGCCCACATGCCCGTCGTGCGAAAGCGGTTCGTCGTCTTCGAGCTCGTCGATCCCTACACCGACAACTTCGCGAACATCGGGTCGGTCGGCTTCCCGGCGGGCAACTACGCGATCACCCCGCCGGGCTGGCACGGCCATCTGCCGAAGGGTGTGCGCCGGATCCGTTCGCCGTACACGCGCGTGTGGGTCATCGGACGCACGTACATCCGCAACGCCGCCGACACGCCGACCGTGGTCAGAATCCAGAACGAGTACTCGCTCACCCCGCTGAACAAGTGGGGGAGGAATTACCGCCCGCCGCGGCCCGCGCACGTCCGGAGAACGCCGCGGGAGTACACGGTGCCCGGCACCGCCACCGGTCAGAACCCGCTCGCGTTTTTCGACGCGCTCGGTGACGGGCTCAAGCAGTTTCCGCCGCCGGCGCGGGACCGGCCGCTCCTCCGGCAGCTCGCGACCGTCGGGATCGGACCAGGCATGCACCCGAGCACGAACGCCGCGCTGGACGCCGCGACGCGCCAGGGCCTCAGCGACGCCGTCGCGGCGGGCGCCAAGCAGGTGAACGCCGACCTCCAGAAGCTGTACCTGTCGATCGCGCCCAAGCACAACGGCTGGCTCGTCGCCCGCACGGGCAGCTACGGCACGCGGTACGCGGACCGTGCGGTCACCGACAAGGTCGGGCTCGGCGCGCCGCAGTCGAAGCTGGCGATCTACCCGTTCACGATCACCGACTCGGACCTCCACCCGCTGACCGGCGCCGTCCGCTACGTCGCCCACTTCTCCGCACGCGATCTCCCATTCCCCGTCCGCGCCTTCTGGTCGATCACGATGTACAACTCGTCGGGGTTCTTCGTTCCCAACAAGGCACACGTCTATCTCGTCAACAACCGGACGCCGCTGCACTACAACAGCGACGGATCCCTGGATGTCTACATCCAGCCGAACGCCCCGCGCAGCGCGATCCAGCGTCAAAACTGGCTGCCCTCACCCGCCGGCAAGTCGTTCCGGCTGATCATGCGGCTATACAAGCCGATCCACCTGGGTGGGATCATCAGCGGGTCGAGCTGGCAGCCGCCCACGGTGCTTCCGTGCCTGCCGAGCGGGCGGACCGCCACGGGTATTGCCTGCGCCAATTAATTGCCGCGGCAAGAGTTGTGAACGGCACGTGAAGACAGCGCTTACCCGTTACTGAAGACGGCCGTCGCCCGGTACTGTTGCGGTGACAACTCGATAGGAGGTGAACGCTGGCGCTCGTGCTGCTCGCGGCGTTCGTGGCCGGCGCGGGTGCCGTGAATCTCACCGCGCCCTCAGCCTCCATCGACGCCGAGGTCGCCGGCGAGGTCGCCGGCAGCGGTTGAGGCCAACGCCTCGCCCGTCGACGGGGTGCGACGATATGAGCGTGGACACGGGGGCATCACGCCGCGGTACCTCGGTCATGGCCGGCGCCGGCGCGTACAACGAGCACTCCGCTCCCCAGCACGTCGCCGGCGAGCTCGGTCTCGACCTTCTCAGAGGTGCCGCAGACCTGGTTCCCGTGAGCGGCGGCGATGGCGTGAGGGTCGCCGACTACGGCTCGTCCCAGGGGAGGAATTCGATGGCGCCGATGCGTGCTGCGATCGGGGTGCTCCGCCGGCGAGTGCCCGCTCCCCATCCGATCCTGGTTACCCACACCGATCTCCCGGACAACGACTCCGCGGCGCTGTTCAGAACACTGCGCGACGCGCCGGAGAGCTATCTGCGCGACGCCGACGCCGTGTACGCGTTCGCCGCGGGACGCTCGTTCTATGAGCAGATCTTTCCCGCTGACAGCGTCACGATCGCTTGGAGCTCGATCGCCGTTCACTGGCTCAGCCGTGCCCCCGTTCCGATCCGGCGACACATCTTCTCGCCGCTCGCGTCCGAAGACGAGCGGCGAGCGTTCGCCGCGCAGCCGGACGGGCGCTCGGGCGCCGAGCGACTGCTCGACCTCGCCAACACCGCGCTCGTCGGGCTCGTCGACGAGGGAGCCCTCGATGTGGCCGAGTATGAGCGCGCCGTGATACCGACGTACTACCGCACGCGCGAGCAGTTCACCGGCCCTCTTCGCGAGGGGCCGCTCGCCGGCGTGTTCGAGCTCGAGTCGTCCTCGGAAACCGCGCTGAGCGATCCCCTGTGGGCGGAGTTCGAGCGCACCGGCGACCGCCGCGATTACGCCACCAAGGCGTCGGACTTCCTCAGGGCGTTCTCGGAGCCCTCCCTGTTCGGGCCGATTGCTGTCGACAGGTCGGCGGCTGCCATGGCGGACATCGCAACCCGTTTCTACGCGCGGGTGCGGGATGCGATCGAACACCGGCCCGAGGATGGGGCGAGTGACTGGCAGATCGTGCTGCTGTCACTCGTGCGGCGCTGACCGTCCGCCGGTGGGGGACCCTCAGTCCTTCTTTCCGGTCGGTTTCCAGCCGTGGCGGATGCCCTCCAACAGCCGCCGCTGGCGCTCGGCGTTCTCCTTGGTCGTGTGTCGGGAATAGACCTTTCCGGTTTCTCGATCTACGACTTGGTATCCCTCGTCTGTCTTTTTGACGCTGTAGGGCAAGGTCGCTGCGTCCTCCAATCGGTTCTTCGAAGAATTAGACCACTTCTTCTGGGTTTCCCTGCGAGCTTTCGAAGACGAAAATACGGACCGCCCGTGAGTGGGTTCAGATCCCTGCGGTTGACCGGCGCCTGGCTTGCGGTCGCGCTTGTCCTGGCCCTGCCCGCGTGCGCCCGGGGGGCTGAGTCGGCGGCGCTCAGGCTGGCCGTGAAGTACTCACCGGTGCTCTCGCTCCAGCCGCAGGCGAAGCCGTGCGGATCGGGCGAGGCGTATCGGCCCACGAGCGTCGACATCGTCTTGGGCAGGCAGGACGTCCTTCTTCGTGCTCCCCACGGGAAGGTCGTGAAGCGCGCGCCGACCGCGCGCGACCTGTGGGGCCTCGGACCGAGCTACTACCTCGATTTTCCAGGCGATCCGCTCAATCCCGGGTGCCACTACGAGCGCCAGTTCCGAGACTGGAATGACGGCCGGTCGCCGAGCGTGTACGCGCACGTGGCCACGGATCCGCTGCATCCCGGCAAGCTCGCGGTCGGGTACTGGTTCTACTACACGTTCAACGACTTCACGGACTTGCACGAGAGCGATTGGGAGATGGCGCAGGTCGACTTCGCGGCCTCGACCGCGGCGGAGGCGCTTCGCGTGGGCCCGTACGAGGTCGATCTCTCCCAGCACGCGGGTGGTGAGCGGTCCGGATGGACCGACACCAAGCTCCAGAAGGACGGTACGCACCCGATCATCTACGACGCCACCGGCTCGCACGCCAACTACTTCGGTCGCGCGCTGTACCTCGGCCGAGGCGCGCGCGAGGGGTTCGGCTGCGACGACACCCGCACGGCCACGGAACGTGTGCGGCTCAAGACCATTCTCCTGCCCGACGTCCCGTCGTCCGCCGCTTCCCCGTACGCCTGGCTCTCGTTCCAGGGGCGCTGGGGCCAGAAGGAGGCAGGGATCAACAACGGCCCCACGGGGCCGGCCGCGAAGCCGCAGTGGTCGGCGCCGATCGAGTGGGCTGCGGGACTGCGGGACACCAGCATCGAAGTGCCGAGCGGAACGGCGTTCGGGCTGAGCGTGGGCAACTTCTTCTGCGGCGCCGTGACGGCGGGGGCGACGGTTCTGAGCTGGTCGCTCCTCCATCCCGTGCCGTTCATTGCCCTTGTCGTCCTGGGGCTGATGGGGCTGCTGACGGCCTCGGCGACGACAACATGGCGGCCACCCGATCCCCGTCCCATCCGACGGCGGCGGCAGTGCGGGCAGATCTTCCGGGCGACGTCTCGCATCTACGGCCAGAACATTTTGATATTCGCCGCGGCAGGCGCGATCTTTGTTCCGATCTATCTCATCGCCGCCTCGATTCAGTGGGTGATCTTCCACGTCACGAGCGTGGCGCCACTCGTGGCGCTGGACGGGCGGCACGGGGCCGTCACCGCCTTTCTCGCCGTCCTGATCGGAGGCGTGGGGGGACTGTTTGCATCCGTCATCGCGACCGCCGCGGTGGCGGTCATCTTGGGCGAGCTCGACGCTGGGCGTCCGATACTTGCGGGTCAGGCGTACCGGCGCGTGCTCCGGCGCCGGCGATCGCTGGGCAAGGGCATGGCGATTGAGCTCGGCATGGCCCTCCTGCTGACGATCACCGTCGTCGGCATCCCGTTTGCAATCCACCGCTTCATACGCTGGTCGCTATTCGCCGAGGCTTGCATGCTCGATGATCTGCCAGCCACCGAGTCACTGCGGCGCAGCTCCGAACTGGTGAGGGGTCACTGGTGGCGGACGTTCGGCTTCACCGCGCTCGTCGACGTGCTCGCGGTGCTCTCCGGCCCGCTGCTCGGAGTTGGCCTGCTGCTCCTGACAGACCGCTCCCTCAACTTCATCAATCTCGCTGCTTCACTCGTGTACACGTTCACCGTGCCCTACGCAGCCATCCAGCTGACTCTCTACTACTTTGACCTCGAGGCTCGAGCCGGCGGCGAGACGAACGCCGACGCGGTTCTCGCGGAAGAGTCAGCGAGTGGCGCGCGAGCCCTGGGCTCGCTGGGGGACGGCACACAGCCGGTGTAGGGATAACCCCCCCGGGGAAGCCACGGAGCGACTGGCATACTGTCGGTTGTGGGGTGTTTTCGGGGTGGACTGGTCGTGGTCGTCGTGGCAGCTGCGATGTCGTTGGCCATGCCAGGGGTCTCGTCGGCCAGAGCCGGTGCTGCGCGTCCGAGATCGCTCGCTGCGGTCAAGCGCGGCCTCGAGGGTCTCGTCGCCGCAAAGGGCGGGCCTCCCGGCGCGATTGCGACCCTGTACCGCAACGGGCATCTGACAGTGCTCACGGCCGGACGAGCCGATCTCGAGCGCCGCGGGGCACCGCGCGCGACCGACCACATGCGGATTGCGAGCGTCTCAAAGGCCTTCAGTGGCGCGGTGGTCCTGCACCTGGTCTCGCAGGGGCTGATCGACCTTGGCGACTCGATTGGCCATTGGCTTCCGAGCCTGCCGTCGAAGTGGGCGGCGGTAACCGTGCGTCAGATGCTCGACCACACCAGCGGGCTGCCCGACTACACGCAGTCCGCCGGCTTCAAGAAGCAGTTTGAGGACGACCCGACGGGCTACGTGGCGCCCGGCACGATCATCGACTGGGTGCGCGGCGACGACCTCGATTTCACGCCCGGGTCGCAGTACGAGTACTCGAACACAGACAACATCGTGCTGGCGATGATCGCCGAGGCAGCGACCGGCAAGCCGTACGGCACGTTGCTCGATCAGATCGTGTTCGCGACGGCGAGGTTGCGCCAGACGACGTTCCCGACCGGGGTCGCGCTCCCGACGCCTTTCATCCACGGATACGTCGTAGCTCCGTCTGCCAAGCCGGAGGACGTCAGCACATTCCTAAGCCCGAGCGGCGCCTGGGCCTCGGGCGCGATCGTCTCGACTCCGTCCGATCTCGGCACGTTCATGCGCGCCTACCTCGGCGGCAGATTCTTCGGCGCGGCTGCCCGGCGGGCCCAGCTGCGGTTCGTCCCGGGCTCCTCGAGCCCGGCCGGCCCCGGCGCGAACGCGGCTGGGCTCGGGATCTTCCGCTACCGGACCCGCTGCGGCACCGTCTACGGTCACACCGGCAACTTCCCCGGCTACACGCAGTTTGCGGCCGCGACGCTGAACGGAAAGCGCTCGGTGACGACCACGCTCAACATCCCCGCTCCGAGTGGCGCACTGCTCAAGCGCCTCAGAGCGGTGCAGACGGCCGCCGTCTGCGCGCTGCTCAGCTAGAGAGTCTTCACGAGCCCGCCGTCGATCAGAAAGTCGGAGCCGGTGGTGTTTGCGGCGCGTTCACTCGCGAGCAGCACCACGAGGTCGGCGACTTCGCTCGGTTCCGTGAAGCGTCCCGTTGCCGTCTGCGCGGCCTGGCCCTGCACGACAGCCGAGGCATTGCCTCCCGTAGCTTGAGCGACGGCCGCGGCGACGCCGTCGTCGCCGAGCCAGAGCGCGGTCGAAACGGGCCCGGGGCTGACCGCATTTACCCGTACGCCCTTGGGTCCGACTTCGAGCGCGAGCGATTTGGTGAAGTTCGCCAGCGCGGCCTTGGCGGCGCAGTAGTCGATTACCGCCGGGTCGGCGAGGAACGAGTTGACCGAACAGACGTTGACGATCGTGCCGTGCCCCGCCGCGAGCATGTCCGGTAATGCGGCGCGCGTGGTGCGGACCGCGGACATGAACGTAAGGTTGAGCTCGGCGAGCCAGTCAGCGTCGCTCACGGCGAGGAACCCGTCAAGCCGCAGTGTCACCGCGCCGGCGTTATTCACGAGGATGCCGACCTGGCCCCGCTCGTGGGCGGCGTCGATCAGCTGCTGTGGGCCGTCGGTCGTCGAGAGGTCGACAGCAACTGCGTCGACGCGGCCGCCGTTGACAAGTTCTTCCAGCTCCGGGCTGCTGTGCCGCGATCCAGCGACGACGCGCGCGCCCTCGGCAACAAGTGCCTGCGTGATCGCGAGGCCAATGCCTTTGCTGGCGCCGGTGACTACGGCCAGTTTGTCTTTCAGACCGAGATCCATCTGAACGGGGGGCCGCTGATCTGTGCCCTAATCCATCATCCACGGCGACTGCAGATAGCGCAAGTGAGCGGCTGCTCGGCGCTTTGGATGCGGCACGGCGTTCGTTTAGGATCGAGCGCCTGATGGAGATCCCGCCCGAGACTCGTTACGTCGATCGGGGCGGGAAGAGCATCGCTTTCCAGCATTTCGGCTCGGGCGAGCGCCGGCTCGTCGAGGTGGTCACCGGTCTCGGCAACTTGGACCTGTGGTGGTCGGACGCGGCCTTCTGCGAGGTGCTGCTGCGCGCCGCGGTTCGCGCTGACTGTGTGATGTACGACGAGCTTGGGATGGGTCTGTCGGATCCAGTTGACCATGTCCCGACGCTCGAGGAGCGCGCGGCAGATCTGGGGGCGGTGATGGATGCAGCCGGCTTTGAGAGCGCGACTGTCGCCGCGAGCTATGACGCATGCCTTACCGTCGCTGTATTCGCGGCTCAGCATCCCGAGCGGGTCGACGGACTCGTGCTGACGGTCCCGTTCGCGCAGGGTTGGCGCTCGGCGCCGGTCGAGGAGCTTGTCGGCTGGAAGGACGCGGCCGAGGTCAAGGCGTACGACCGAGCCACCGAGGAGCTCTATGAGCATTGGGGGCAGGGCCTGATGCTGCGCATGATGATGCCGTCGCTCATCACCCCCAGGAACGTCCGGGTGAGCGCGATGCTCGAGCGCGCGAGGGCGAGCCCGTCGATGATCCGTATACAGGTAGAGATCGCCCGCGCCGCGGACATCCGCGAGGTTCTTCGATCGGTGCAGGCTCCGACGCTCGTCCTGCGGATGCCCGGGAACGCGCTGCCCGAAGCCACGACCCGATACGTCGCCGAGTTGCTTCCGAACGCGGACTACAAAGAGATCGCCGAGACCGACAGCTTTGGCGAGCTGTTCTCGAGCATTTTTCGGCATACCGAGGAGTTCATGTTCGGCGCCAGCGGACACGTGAACGCCGATCGGGCGTTGATGAC
The DNA here is from genome assembly GCA_963812225.1 of uncultured Solirubrobacterales bacterium. Taxonomy (GTDB): domain Bacteria; phylum Actinomycetota; class Thermoleophilia; order Solirubrobacterales; family Solirubrobacteraceae; genus Palsa-465. Next base: position 59,067 of record CAWEUN010000015.1, on the reverse strand, counting down.
GGTGCTGTTCACGGACATCGTGAATAGCACCGAGCAGGCGGCGGTACTCGGTGACGGCAGCTGGCGGGAGACTCTCGCTGTGCATGAGCGAAAGCTCCGCGGCGAAGTCGAGGCTCTCGGTGGCCGGGTCGTCAAGCTGATCGGCGATGGCTCATTGAGCACATTCGACGGACCGGCGCGAGCGATCCGGTGCGCCGAGCGCCTGTGCGCCGCGGCCCCCGAACTTGGGCTCGAGATCCGCGCCGGGCTGCATACCGGCGAATGCGAGGTGCTCGAGGACGACGTAGCTGGGATCGCGGTGCACATCGCGGCGCGGGTCAGCTCGCTCGCCAGCCCCCGTGAGGTTTTGGTCTCTCGCACTGTCCGTGATCTCGTGACCGGGTCGGGCATCGAGCTCGAGCCACGCGGCGAGTATGAGCTGAAAGGCGTGCCGGGTCGGTGGGAGCTATTCGCCGTCGGCGCTCGGGTCGCACCGCTACCGGCGCCGGATCAGACGCGGAAGCTCAAGACGACGGACCGCTACGTACTGCTTGCGGCCCGCCGCGCACCTGGCGTCCTGCGTGCTGCCAGCCGGATCGGCGGGCGGAGGCGGTAACTCAGGATCCTGTTTCCGCTGGACGCCGTTACGGCTGCAGACTGAACGGCGGATAGCGGTCTGTGATCAGCAGAAAGGCGTAGGCGCCGACGCGGTTGTGCCAGCGGATCACGCCCTCGATGAAGCCGAACAGCGAGCGCGGGTAGTGCCCGGCGAACAGGATCGCAAACCAGGCGAAGATGGCGGCGAACACCGCGCCGATCGTGAGAAAGAAAAGCACGATGTAGTGTGGGATCGCCAGCAGCCATTTGATGAGCGGCAGGCCACGGCTGAGGTCGTGTTCCGCGTCCGGATACGGAAACTCGAGGCGCACCGCCTGCTGCTCGTCAGTCGAGGGGTAGCGGTCGTCCATCAGCGCGAAGTACACCGCGAGCCGGTTGCTGAAGCGGCTGAGCTGGAGGTTCCAGTCGTACCACCACCGCGGGTACTTCTTGCGGAACAGCAGCATCAGCACGACGGGGACGATGAGGATCCCGACGCCGCCGCCGGCGTAACTGACGCCCCGGCCTCCGGCGCTCGCCCCGTAGCTTCCACCCTCGATGGTTGCGGCGACGATCGCGATCGGGATGATCGTGAAGATCCGAAAGGCCGTGCTCAGCCGGTTGAGGCTGCGATCCGGGTAGTCGACCGAGAAGGTGAGCGGATAGTCGTGACCGCCGCTCGGCGGCACCCCACCTCCCGGCGCTGGCGTTGGCGCAGGCCCTGAGCTTTCCATCGAGTGCGCTTTCGGCGCCGCCACCCGATCTCCTGCCGAGTCACGGGCGGATGCGGCCGCGGCTCACTCAGCAGCCCCGAAGAGGGAGACAGAGCGCGCCGCCTGGTGGCTAGTATCGGTTCGTGACCGTGGACCACGGCTGGTTGGAGGCGCTCTGGCCGAACGTTCGCTCGTATCTGCCACGTCCGCCGGCAGCGATTGTGGAGCTGGGGTGTGGGCGGCTCGGCGGTTTCGTACCCCGGTTGCGCGAGAGTGGCTACGACGCTATTGGAGTCGATCCCGTGGCGCCGGAGGGTGACGGCTACCGGCGCATTGAGTTCGAGCGTGGCGAGTTCCCCGCACAGTTGGACGGAGTTCTCGCCTGTACCTCGCTGCATCACGTTGCCGACCCGCGCGAGGTGCTGGACAAGGTTGCAGACGCTTTGGTCCCTGGTGGTCTGGTGATCGTGGTGGAGTGGGATTGGGAGAGTTTCGACGAGGCGACAGCGGGCTGGTGCTTCGAGCGGATTGCACGGTCGGGGCCGGAAGGCTGGCTGCACCACCGTCGCGACGAGTGGGCAGCCTCGGGGCAAGCTTGGGAGGGCTACTTCCGCGGCTGGGCCGCCGCGCACGGTCTGCACAGCGCCCGACTACTTCTTGGCGAGCTCGACCGCCGTTTTGAGCGGCTTGAGTGTCGTCCGGGCCCGTACTTCTTCTCGGAGCTATCTGAAACAAGTGACGCGGACGAGCTGCAAGCGATCGACGCTGGACAGATTCGAGCCGCGCGAATCGACTACGTCGGGCGGCTCAACTGATCTGAAAACCTTCCCTCGCCGCCCACCGTCCAGCCGACTAACAACGTCACGTGCCCTGACCGGAGCGGTATGTGGCGGTCATCATCTTCCCGAAAGCCGCGTCCTCGTCGGGCTCGCCCTGACCGGCGCGACGCATGTCATCTCCAGAAGCACTCTGCCGGGCCCGCCTCCGTCGGAGTTGACGAGCGAGCTTGGACCACAGCGATCGATGTCCACGTGCGGGGTCCACGCGTGACACGCTACCAAGCCGGGAGTGGCCCGGTCTGGGGCCGCGTGGCCCGCGTAGGGCGTAACCTCGCCGTATGGCTCAGTCGTTCGTCCCGGATGACTTCGTCGTTCCGCAGGGCCTTGTGGGTCCGGGTTTCCGCCTGGAGCCACTCGGGCCCCAGCACAACGAGGCCGATCACAGTGCCTGGACGTCGAGCATCGACCACATCCGCGCCACTCCAGGCTTCCCGGATGGTCGATGGCCGCCCGTCGATGGGCTTTCACTCGCCGAGAACGTGCGGGACCTGGAGCGCCACGCGGACGACTTCGAACGACGTGTGGGTTTTACGTACACCGTCCTCGATGAAGGGGGCCGAGTCATCGGGTGCGTGTACATCTATCCGTCACGGTCGGATACCCGCGCCGCGCAGGTGGAGTCCTGGGTCAGCGCAGACTGCGCGGAACTAGACCTGCCGCTGCACGACGCCGTGGCGGGCTGGCTCGCGACGGAGTGGCCGTTTACCGACGTCCGATACCGCCCCACGGGCTAGACAAACCAGCCGTTCGACCCCAGTGGTGACGCGTTCGCTTCCGTGGTTTGAGCATGTGAACCTGCGGAGCCGCTCCTTCGACGTTTTCATCCCGTCTTGGCTTATTCCTGGGGTATCGTCAGCGCCAATGATCATTCCTGAGGACCCGCTGAGGTAACGGGTGTGACGGGCGCTTCGGAGTCGGAGGCACGCGAGTTCGCGGCGTCGTTCCGGGGGTTTTTGGAGTGGATCAGCGGGGACGCGCTGGGCGGGGATCGAAACGAGGTCGCTGCGCTGGTTGGCGACTTCTTAGGCACCGAGGCGTCGGAGCGCTCGGTCGTGACGCGTTCGCTTGCGTCGTTTGAGCATGTGAACCTGCAGACGGCGCTGGACGCATGGTCTCAGGAGCCGGGCCGAGAGGTCGTGGTGCGCGGGTTGATGATGCCACCTCATTTTGGTGGAGTCACGTTGCAGCAGATCGTGACTGGAGAGATCCATTCGCCGTTGCGGTTGTCGGCGCCACCGCTGGCGGATCTACCCAACGGGCCGGGTTCGACTCTGGCGTGCTTGCTGCTGGCGGTGCTGTTGGTGTCAGATGAGCGCGGCCGCTATGTGGTCATGGTCAGTGGCCCGAATGAGCACGATCCGTGCCTTGGTTTGGAGATCGCCGGGCTGGAGGTCGACGCGGCTCAGGCTGTTCACGCGCGTCTGGGGGAGCTGCGCAGCCGCCTGAATGTCTATCGCGGTCACATGCTGGACGTGGCCGCGGATCCGATGGGCGGAATCTCGCTCGAGTTCGGTGAGGTCCCCGACATCGCGAGGGACGATGTCGTGCTGCCTGAATCGGTTCTCGGTCGCGTGGAGCGCCACGCCCTCGGGGTCGCGGCCCACCGCGACGCGCTGCTAGGTGCCGGTCAGCATCTGAAGAGAGGCTTGTTGCTGTACGGGCCCCCGGGGACGGGCAAGACGCACACAACTCGTTATCTGGTAGGGCAGATGACCAGCTATACGAGGCTGATCCTGACCGGTCGCGCCCTGCACGCGGTCGGGTCGGTGTCGGAGCTGGCGCGCGACCTGCAGCCGGCGGTGGTGGTGCTCGAGGACGTCGATCTTGTCGCTGAGGAGCGGGGCTTCGGTCCCGGTCCGAGTCCCGTGCTGTTCGATCTGCTGGACGCGATGGACGGAGCCGCGCCAGACGCCGACCTGCTGTTCGTCCTGACCACCAACCGCGCCGACTTGCTCGAGCCGGCGCTGGCAGCCCGTCCCGGCCGGGTCGATGTCGCGATCCAGATCGACCTCCCTGACGCAGACGCTCGTGAACGGCTGCTCGCACTCTACGGCCGCTCGCTGCCGCTTTGCCTCTCCCAGGCCGAGACGCGCGAGGTTGTCGAGCGCACTGACGGAGTCACCGCAGCGTTCGTCAAGGAGCTGCTGCGACGCGCGATGCTCGAGTCCTTGCACGACAACGCGGCCGAGCAAACCGTCACTGCGGCGCACCTCTCACAGTCGCTCGACGACCTGCTCGACAGCAGCCAGGAGCTCACCCGAAGCCTCCTGGGCGTTGGTAATGACCCCGAAAGCATCCCGGGCGGCGGCGGCCTTGGCGCGCTCCCGCCGGAGCCCGTTCACGGATGGATGCTTGCGCAGGCGCGCGCTCGATCCCGAAGGCTCGGTAGATAACCGACCGCTACCGACGCACAGCGCGAGTCGCGTGGCGCGGGCGAAGGAGGTTCCGCGGTCAGTAGTCGTTTTCGAAGGCGAAGTAGGAACCGCGAATGGTTCCGGCCAGCTTTGACTTCTGCGTCGCGAATTTGAACCGCGAGGCGAGCTCCGCGGGGACTTCCATCCCTTCGGAGAGCTTGAACCCGACCGCCCGCAGACCAGCGAGCGCAGCCGCGACCGACGAGGACTCCAGGCCGACTGTCGGGAGATCGTTGAAATCCACGGCGTAGGGCATGTCGCACGCTCCCGTCGTTGTTAGACGTCGCTCGCCGAGCATTTTGACATTCTGCCGTTCACCACTAACGTGGCCAGGGTTCTAAGAGACGCCGCCTCGTGTCGAAGATCCCACAGAATCGGGTGAACGTCACCCACTCGGATTCGCCTCTGGCGGCACAACGACCATCGCCGGCCGTCCACGCGCCTCACGCTTCGATCTTGAAGCTGCACCGCAAAGCGGGCAATCGCTCGGTCGTGCGGCTGCTCACGACGCCTGGCGTGATCCTGCAGCGCAAGGTGGGCTGGAGCCAGCCGTCGACGCAGGGGCTCGCGTGGAACCAGGACGAGAAGCCCGTCGGCAACGTCCGCCGCATTCCCCTCGAAGGCCTGAGCGAGGGCCTCAGCGCAAACCGGCCGGACGAGCAGGCCAGGCTGAAATGGCAGGAGGACCCCGCAGACAAGACGAAGGGCAAGTGGGTGATGGAGCCGACGGACGTGCCCGCGCTCAGTTCGGAGTCGGCGAAGGGGAGGGCGATCGTCCTCGTCCCAGACGGGCTCGACGCGACGCAGCCGATCGAGGTCGTTGTCTTCCTGCACGGCTTCACCGAAGACGCGAGTCGACCTTTTGCCGGGTGGCGTGAGCTCAGCCCGCCCGCCACAAGGAATGAACGCCTGATACGGCTGCGCCAGGGCATCGATGCGTCGGACACGGCCCCGGTGCGAGACGTGGCGCTCGATCAGGCCGAGCAGCAGCTCGAGGACAGCGGCAAAAAGCAGTTGGTGATCGTGCTGCCTCAGGGGGGCCGTCACTCGCAGTTCGGGAAGGAGGGCGGCCACGAGTTCCTGTCCGGGCCGTATGTCGCGGAGATCATCGCCCGCCTGCGGACCGAGAAGCGGTGGAAGGACGGCGCGGGGAAGCTCGTCGATACCGCGCCGGCGGTTTCGCGCGTCATCATGGCAGGGCACAGCGGCGCTGGCGCCACGCTGGGCGCCATGGCGGACCGATCCGTGGCGGAGGCGAAGGCGGCGGCGCTGCACAAGACGCTCGCGCCCGGGAGCACCTCGGCTCTGACCGGCGACCTCGTGATCTATGACGCGATCAACGGGGACCAGCTCTCGTCTTTCGTCAGCTGGGCGACGATGCGCCTGAATCAGGACCTCGCCGTGCTGACGGACACGACGAAATCAGACGCCGACAGGTTCCTCCACCTTCAGAGCGCCCCCAAGCTGCGCGGCTACACCACGGACACGTACATCCGCCGGTACATCGAGCTCGACAAGGCGATCAACCGGTGGTTCGCCGACCACGGGTCCCAGCTGGGTGCGTGGGCCCCGTGCCTGCGCGCCAACTACGTGCTGGAGTATCTCGACGTCGACCATGAGGAGCTCATGCGCGGCTCGACGGCCGGCACCACGCGCGCCAAGGGAACCGGCACGATCCTCGACGCCATCACTGCCCTGGACGCTCCGCTCATGACTTCCACCGCCAGCTGTCCCGCGATGCCCAAGCCGCTCGCGGAGCGCTGGAAGAACAAGAAGGAGGAGGAGGAGCAGCAGAGGCGCGAGGAGGAGCGCAAGAAGCAGGAGGAGGAGCGGAAGAGGCGAGAGGAGCGCCGCAAGGCCCGGCAGCAGCAGGGCAAGCAGAAGGCGACGGCTCACTGAGCGCGACCGGCCGGAGAACACGAGCCTTCGCAGCGATCGGCCACAAGCTGGATCCTTGACGGTTCCCGAGCGGGCAAATTCCCGTTAACGGGGGATCAGCGATTTGATCTTCGTCGTGGCTTTGCCGGTGCCGTTCGCGTTAGTGACGGTGACGGTGACGGCGACGGATTCCTTGGCGTGCCTCGCGAGCGCTCTGAGCGCGGCGGGTGGCAGCTTCAGCGTCAGCGTGGCCGAGCGCCCGCCGCTGACCGTCGCGCCGGCGCGGCCGAGCCTGCGCGCTGCCATCGACCCCACCCTACAACGCGCGCGCACTCCCAATGGCGGCCGAGTCTCGCTTTCGCGCGATGCCGCGCATGTAGTCGTGGCCTGCTGCATCAAAGAGGAGTAATCCTGCATTGCCCTCGCCAGCAGGCGCTCTCGCTCGCAGGACGATAACGACGGAAGCCTGCGGGCCGCCTAGCTCCGGTGCTGAGGTCGTTGGTCCGCAGCAAGCACGGGGTGGCGATCAGCGGGAGATGGTTGACCGAGCCTTACGCGCGTTCTAGGTCGGCCAGCCGCTCAGTCCCGGAGTGGGATAATTGTAGGAGTGCTGGAGCGGGTGCTGTGTCCTCGGCTCGTGGGGCGAGACGAGCAGTTATTCGTCCTGGAGGCTGGTCTGCTCGCCGCCCATCGCGGCGAGAGCCGGCTGGTCGCGCTTGGGGGGGAGGCCGGAATGGGCAAGACGCGGCTCGCGAGCGAGCTTGCAAACCGCGCACAGCGCCTGGGCTGGACAGTGCTGTGGGGCGCGTGCAGCGAGGCCGAGCTGCCGGTCCCGTATCTCCCTGTGGTGGAGGCGCTCGGCAACTACCTCTCAAACCAGGACACCGCACGGATAAACAAGTCGCTGGGCGCGGCCCGGCGCGAGCTCGCGCAGCTGTTCCCGCAGCTCGCTCACGATGAGCCCGCGCTCCCGGTCGGCGATCCGGCCCAGGCGAAGTTACGCCTGTTCGAGGCGGTCGTGGGGCTGCTGCGAGTGGCCGCCCAGGACCAAGGCCTTTTGCTGATCCTCGAAGACGTGCACTGGGCCGACTCTGCTACGCGTGAGCTGCTCGATCATCTCTGCCGCCGCCTGACCAATATGCGCTCGCTGCTGCTGGTCACGTACCGGAGCGACGAGCTCGACCGCCGCCACCCCTTGGCACCACTGCTGCAGAGCTGGCGCCGCTCGGGCAGCGCCGAGTTGGTCACGCTTGCGCCACTCGACCGAGGCCAGATCACGGAGATGATCTCGACGATCCTGGATGGCGAGGAGGTCGAGCCGGAGTTCCGCGAGCTCATGTACGCCCGCACTGAGGGGAACCCGTTCGTGCTTGAGGAAATGCTCAAGGAAGTGATGGATCGCGCGGACGTGCGGCGCTCCGGCGGCGGCTGGCAGCGGCGCTCGGTTGAGCAGCTGCGGATCCCAGACACGGTCCGCGACACGATCCTCCTGCGCTTTGCCCGCCTCGATCCTGCCGAAGCGGAGATCCTGCAGGCCGGCGCCGTGCTTGGTCGTACGTTCGACTATCCCACGCTGCTCACCACCTCCGGCGCTCCGGAAGTCACGGTGCACCGCGCGCTTGAGGTTGGGGTAGTGCAGCAGCTACTCGACGAGCTCGCCGACGGCGGCGCGAGCTACCGCTGGCGGCACGCGCTGACGCAGGAGGCGATCAGCAAGGAGATCGTCCTGCCCCGGCGTCAAGCGCTGCACGGTCGTGCGGCCGACACGCTTATCGCCGTCGAGGCTGGCGCGCTGGTGATCGCGGGCCACCTGCTCGGGGCGGGCCGTTTCGAGGAAGCGGTGCCGGCTTGCCTCGAGGCCGCCGAGGAAGCGGAAGCGTCGCTGGCGTTCGCCGACGCGCTCGAGCTGCTCGAGCGGGCGTTGCCGCACGTGCACGACGCGCTGGACCGATTTCGGGTGCTTTGCCGCATGGGCCGCCTGCTGTGGATGGACGACAGGAGTATGCACGCTGCTGAGGTGCTTGCCGAGGGGATTCCCGGGCTCGAGTGCCACGGCAACGAGCTCGAGGCTGCGCGCTACCGTCTCGTGCTAGGCCGTTGCCACTGGGAGCAGAGCAGGCCCGATCTGGCCCGCGAGGAGTTCGAGCAAGCACGTCGCACCCTTGGGCAGCACGCTCCTTCGGCAGAACTGGCGATGGCGTACATGCGGCTTGCCGGGCTCTACCAGTTCGACAAAGACACCCGCGCGCTCGAGACCGCGAGACAAGCGGTTGAGGTCGCGAGTATGGCCGGTGCCGATTTCGAGCGCGTATGGGCGCAGTCTTTCCTTGCGCTGGCCATCTTCGACGCAGGCGAGAGCGCCGAGGCCAGGTCGATGCTCGATGACTGCTTCTCGGAGGCGCGGCAGCGCGGTTTCTCGATGATCGCCCACAACATCGCTTACAACGACACGTGGATTCGACTGCACACGATGGGTGTCGGCATGGCGGAGCGTCTCGAGGTGCTCGCCGCAGAGCCTGGGCCGGCGGTAATAACCAACATGATCGGAACGGCGAGGAGTTGGGCGCTGCGTGCTAGAGGAGAGCTGGCTGCTGCGCTCGCCGTAATTGAACGGCAGACCGCGATACGCAGCACGAGCGACAAGGTGCGCTGGCGCACCCAGGTCGAGCGTGCCGAGGTTCTGGTTGAACTCGGGCGGTTGGAGGAAGCCCAAGCAAGCCTTCCCGCTACGTCGCAGCGTGGAGAGCTCCAGGACATCATCTACGACGCGGCTCCCCAGATACGGCTCCGACTGGAAACCGGCGGCGTCGATGAAGCGGTCGAACTCGCGCGCGAGATCGTCTCGCACGCTGCCCGGCTCGGGCCATACCATGACGCGCTCGCAGTCGCTGTCGAGGCGCTGGTCAAGGTGGGCCTGCTCGACGAGGCCCAGGCTGGCGTGGATGCTGCCCGGGCGCTCGAGCTTGACGCGGGGACAGAATTCCTCGACGAAGCGCAAGGCCGCATCCTCCTTGCGCGCGGCGAGGCCGCCAAGGCCGCGCAGATCCTCGAAGCGGTCGCCCGCACCGCCGGGGCGCGCGACTTCCGCCTGGTCGAGTGGCGGGCGCGCACGCTGGCCGCGGAGGCGCTTGCACAGGTTGGCCGACGGCACGATGCAGAAAACGAGCTGAAAATCGTCGTCGCCGCGGCGGACGCCGCGAGCGCGGTCCTCATCGCAAACTCCGCGTTGACGGTCGCCGAGATGCATGGCCTGACCCTCCCGCTAAGCGCGCCCGCCACCTCCGCTGAGCCCGAAATCGTGCTGGCCGGAGAGCGCCTGGTTACTTCGATGTTCGCCGACGTGCGTGGTTACACGGAGCTCACGGCCACGACCCCACCGGCCGAGATGGCCGAGCGCATCACCACGCTTTACCGCTGGGCGGCCGCCGAGGTGAGCCGCCAACACGGGTTCGTCAACAAGTTCGCGGGCGACGCCGTGATGGCTACGTTCAACGCAACCGGCACGCGAGTCGATCACGCTCGCGAGGCGCTGAAGGCCGCCCTCGCGCTGAGCGGCAAGGCTGCACTGCTCGAGCTCGGAGTGGGCATCGGCATATCGGTCGGTCCCGCGGTCGTCGGACCGCCGACAGCCGATGGGAACGTCTTCGTGCTGGGCGGAGCCACGAACCTCGCTGCGCGCCTGCAAACCGCGGCGAGGGCGGGTGAGATCGTGCTGAGCGATGAGGCCCACCGGCGGGTGGCCGATTGGCTAAGAGAGCACGGGTATGAGCCAGTGCTGGAGACGCTCGAACTCAAAGGGTTCGACGGCCCTCAGTCTGCGTGGCGCCTGCATGCCGGCGCGAGAACGCCCGAAAGCGCCTAGAGGCTTCGCCCGTCCAGACCTCTTGCCGGCCCCTCCGGGGCCGGTCGCGTCGCGGCCATCGCTGCGCGTGTCCTCGAAGGCGCACCTCGCGGGTAGTTGCAATTTGGCTTCGGGGGCATCCGGCCCTGGGCCAAATCGCAAGTCTTTGATTTGCAGTTCGGGGGGATCGCTGGGACGGATCTACAACTAGACAAAGCGAAGCGACCCAGGTCGGCCGACCGAACCTCTAGCAACCCGACGCTCGGCGACCGCTAGAAACCAGAAGGTTGCCCGCAACGGTTGCCAGGACGCCGATCAGACTGAGTAACCAACCCAGAATCGCCTGATTTACAGCAACTTCTAAAGCGGGAGCGACGGGACTCGAACCCGCGACCTCCGGCGTGACAGGCCGGCGCTCTAACCAACTGAGCTACGCCCCCGAAGGGGGCTCCAAGTATGGCAAGACAGTCTTATTGCCGCCTGCCGCAACTTTCGGAGCGCTCCTGAGTTTATGCGCTCGAATCGATCTCCGGAGGACGCACCCAACCCGGCCGTGGGTGCGTTTGGGATCAGCGATGGGGACCCGTGCAAACGGGTCCCCATCGTGTTAAAGCGAGGGTCCGCAGGGGCCGGCGGGCCCTGGGTGGCGCTCGCTCGGGGACGGGCGCTCAGCCGCCGGCGCCACCGCGCGGCCAAACCAACGCCATCACCGCCTCGACGAAGCGCTCGAAGCGCTCGGGCGGAAAGCGCTCGGGATCGGTCAGGACCATCCGTCCCGCCTCCTCGCCCAGGTCCCGGATCGCTCGTGCCGTCAGCTCGGCGTCGAGGTCTTCGGGAAATTCGGCCCGGGCCACCGCCCACCGCACGAGCCGCTCGATCCGGTCGAGCGTGCGGGTGCGATTGGTCTCGATGTGCTCGCGCACGATCTCCGGGGTTCCATCCAATGGCAGGAGCACGATCCGCCACGTGGGCGGCCGGCCTGCGACGGCGGCGAGGAACCGGCCGACGCTGCCGGCCAGAACGTCGACGGGATCGGCCTCCCCGAGATCTGCAGGAACCACGTGCTCGAGCTGCTCGCGGGCGTAGCGCTCCTCGCGCTCGACGAGCACCTGCAGCAGCAGCCCCAGATTCGAGAAGTGGTCATAGACGACCGGCCGGGTGACCCCCGCCGCTCGGGCGATCGCTTCGATCGAAACGCCGCTGTAGCCCTGTTCGACGATGACGCCCAGCGCGGCATCGAGCAGCTGCTCGCGGCGTTGCTCGGGCGGCATGCGCGGCGCGTACTGGCGACGAGCCTTCGGCCCGAGGTCGGGCTCCGTTGATCCCCGCCGATGCGCCATGCCGCGCGCAGGCTACAGCGTGCGCCAGCTCGCCAATTGGCTGCGCTAATTAAGAACGTAGATCGATTCGTGTCTCACTATTGGCAGCGGCCCCGTGCTGATGTAGCGTGCAGCCCGTGGAGTCGAGGGAGCTCCCTACGGCCGGCCTTTCGGTGCAAGAGGTGACCGTGTCGTTTGGCGGGATCGTCGCGCTCGAGGACGTCTCGCTCGACGTGTCCCCCGGCGAAGTGCTCGGCGTCATCGGCCCGAATGGCGCCGGCAAGACCACCCTGTTCAACGTGATCTGCGGGTTTGTCCGTCCAGACGGGGGAACGTTGCGCTGGCGCGGACACGAGCTCGGCCGACACCGCCCCTCGCAGCTCGCCTCATTCGGGATCGCCCGCACGCTGCAGGGGGTCGGGCTGTTCGAGCACCTGACCGTGCTCGAGAACGTGATGGTCGGGGCGGAGCGGTTTCGCCGCGCCCGCTTCATGAGCGCGCTGCTCGCGTCGCCGTGGTCCGATCGCGATGAGCGCCAGCTGCGCGAACGCGCCCGAGCCGTGCTCGAGAAGCTCGGCTGCGAGGACGTTGCCGATCGGATGCCGACGACGTTGCCGTTCGCCGTGCAGAAGCGGGTGGCGCTGGCCCGGGCGCTCGCGTCTGAGCCCGACCTCTTGCTTCTCGACGAGCCCGCGGGCGGGCTCGGCACGACCGAGATGTCCGAGCTCGCCACGCTGATCGACTCGCTGCGCGCCTCGATCGCGGTGATGCTCGTCGACCACCACATGGACCTTGTGACGTCCGTCTGCGACCGGATGGTCGTGCTCGACTTCGGTCGCGTGATCGCGGCCGGCGCACCCTCCGCCGTGCGCCAGGACGAGCGTGTGCTCGAGGCGTATCTCGGGCGCGAGGCGGAGGCCACGTCGACGCCGGCGTCGGCGGGAGGGGTCGATGCTCGTAGTTGAGGAGCTCACGACCGACTACGGCGCGGTCCGCGCCCTCGACGGGGCGTCGTTTCAAGTGCAGGAGGGAACGATCACGGCCGTGCTGGGAGCGAACGGCGCCGGCAAGACGACGCTGCTGCGGACGATCTCGGGGCTGGTACGACCAACAAAGGGCAGGGTCCAGCTCGACGGGGAGAGCATCACGCGGATGCCGGTCGAGGACATCGTCCGGCGTGGGCTGGCCCACGTTCCCGAGGGTCGAGGCGTGATCGGCGAGTTGACGGTCGCCGAGAACCTGCGTCTGGGCGGACTGTTCCGCCACCGCGAGGCGATGCCACTCGAGGACATCTACGAGCTCTTCCCGAGGCTCGCGGAGCGCAGCGCGCAGCCGGCGTCGAGGCTATCCGGGGGCGAGCGGCAGATGCTGTCGATCGGCCGCGCCCTGGTTCCACGACCGCGCGCGCTACTGCTCGATGAGCCATCCCTCGGCCTCGCGCCGTTGCTCGTCGCGCAGATCATGGGGCTTATCCGGAGACTGGCCGACACGCTGGGGCTGGCTGTCGTCCTCGTCGAACAGAACGCTCGCAGCGCGCTCTCGATCGCCGACCGTGGAGTCGTGCTGAACCTTGGTCGCGTCGTCGCCGATCAGGAACCCGCCGAGCTCGCCGCCGATGAACGACTCCGACACGCCTACCTGGGGTTCTAGCGAGCGATGACGAAATTCATCGACCTGACGCTCAGCGGCATCTCGGACGGTGCGATCTATGCCGCGGTGGCGTTGTCGCTCGTGCTGATCTGGAGGGCGACCCGGATCGTCAACTTCGCGCAGGGCGCGATGCTGATGATCACGACATTCATCGCCTACGCGGTGATCTCGAGTGGAGGCTCCTACGTGCTCGGGTTCGTCGTGGCGCTGGCGTCGGGTCTGTTGATGGGTGCGGTTATCGAGCGCGTGCTGATCCGCCGCGTGGAGGATGCACCTCCGCTCAATGCCGTGATCGTCACGCTCGGGCTGTACACGCTGCTGGTCGCGGTCGCCGGCATGATCTGGGGCAACAGTCCGAAGTCGTTCCCCGCGGCGTTCTCGCTCCAGGGATACAAGGTCGGCGGCACGCGGTTGCTGTTCACCCCCAACGACACGTTCATCGTGCTCGTCGTGATCGGCGTCGCGCTCGGGCTGGCGCTGCTGTTCAGGTTCACCACGCTCGGGTTGCAGATGCGCGCCGCGGCGTTCAGACCCGAGGTCGCCCGGCTCCTCGGCGTACGCGTCGGCCGGATGTTCACGATCGGATGGGCCTTCGCCGCGCTGGTGGGAGCGGTCGCCGGCGTACTGGTCGCACCGGCGGTGTTCCTCGGCCCGAACAGCTTCGACCCGATCTTGATCAGTGGCTTTGTCGCGGCCGTGCTGGGCGGGCTCGACAGCCCTATCGGGGCCGTCATAGGCGGCCTCGTGCTGGGGGTCGCGCTGTCATATGTGTCCGGCTATGAGGGGTCGGCGCTGGTCCCGCTCGCGGGCCTCCTGATCCTGGTGGCGGTATTGATGGTTCGTCCGACCGGGCTCTTCTCGGCCACCAAGGAGCGGCGGGTGTGAGCGCGGTGGTCGGGGTCGCCCGGCGGAGCACGTTGTTGCGTTCGCTCGGCCTGCTCGTGCTCGGAGCCGTGGTGCTCGTGCTGATCAGCGATGCGCTGAGCGATTACAACAACCTCCAGCTCGCCACCGGCGCGTACTACTTCGCCGCGCTGGCCGGGCTCACGGTGCTGGCGGGCGTGAGCGGGCAGATCTCGCTCGGCCATGGCGCACTGATGGCCGTGGGCGCTTACACGGTCTGCCTGCTGATTGGCAACGAGGGATGGGCGCTGATCCCGGCACTGGTCGCCTCGGTGCTCGTCGCGGCGGCGGTCGGGGTTCCGCTGGGGGCCGCCGCCAGCCGGTTGCGGGGGCCGTATCTGGCCGGCGCCACGCTCGCGTTCGCGGTCGGCCTCCCGGCGCTGGCCGATCGCTTCCCGGCCACGTTCGGGGGCGAGAACGGACTCGTGATCAATCCGCGCACCCCGCCCGCCTCCTTGGGGTCGAACTTCTCGCTCGAGCACTGGGAGGCGTGGGTCGCGTGTGCTGGTGCGCTACTGGTCATGTTCGTCCTCTACAACCTGATCCACAGCGGTTCGGGTCGGTCGCTGCGAGCGGTGCGCGACGACGAGATCGCGGCGGCAGTCTGCGGCTTGAGCGTCGGGCGGATGCAGACCCTCGCGTTCATCGTCAGCGCGGGCTGCGCGGGTCTCGGTGGCGGGCTGCTGGCAGTCGTGGCACAGCTGGCCACGCCCGGCGCATTCCCGCTATCGCTGTCGCTCGCCCTGCTCGTGGGCGTCGTGCTCGGCGGCCTCGGGTCACTGGTGGGAGCGATCTGGGGAGCGGCGCTGCTCGTGCTGCTGCCCAACTGGACCAATGACCTGGCCCACTCGTTCTCGCTGTCGGAGAAGGTCTCGGCGAATCTGCCGCTGGCGATCTACGGGGTCGTTCTGATCGCCGCGATGCTCATCTGGCCAAGTGGGATCCAGGGCGGCGTCCGCGCGCTGGCCGTCTGGGCGCGTGGCGCGCGCTCCCGGCGCTCACTCCAAGCAGAGCCGCCTCGACAGCCCGAAGCCGCTCATGATCGCCCCGGATCCCGTTAGCGGCGTCGTTGTACAGGAACGCCTCGGCGAGGCGCACGATCGCGTATGCCAGCGTCGTCGGATCGGCCGGCGGCTCGTACGTGCCGGCCTCGACCTCCGCCTCGATCAGGTCGCCGACGAGTTCAACCGCTCGGGGCTGGACGACGCCGGAGCTCGCGGTAAGCAGGCGCATCGCCCCGTTTCGCTCCTGTTCGAGGAAGCGGCGGACCGCGGAGGACCGCACGAGCGCGCGGTTGATGCGGTCGAAGACGGCCAGCAGTCCGGGGGCACCGCGACGGCGCACCTGGCTTCGTTCGCGCTCGACGAGCTTCTCGAGCTCATCGGCGATCACTTCGCCGAGCAGCGCCTCTCGCGAGCCGAACCACCGGTAGATCGTCGCCCGGCTGAGCCCAAGCTCGCGCGAGACGACGGTAAGGTCGACGCGTTCACCGTCGAGGTATTGCCGTCTGACCACGCGCAGCACGTCAGCGCGCGAGGCTGTTGCGGGGCGTCCTCTCTTGTTTCCCGTTGCCACGACCGAACTGAAACTCTAGTATTTGAAACGTCTGAGGATGGATGTATCTAAATCGGGAGGGAGAGCCTGATGCGTTTCAGACGGTTCCTGCCGCGCGCCTCGGTGGCTGTCGCGGTTCTCGCCTCCGTTGCGGTCGCTGGATGTGGATCGTCCAGCAGTAGCAGCGGCGGCAGCAGTAGTAGCAGCAACGTGCCGGGAGTCACCGCGACGAGCATCACGTTCGGCTCCCATCAGCCGCTGACCGGGCCGGCGGCCCCGGGATACAGCGAGATTGCCCCCGCCTCGCAAGCGTTCTTCGACTACGTGAACGCCCACGGTGGAGTGTATGGCCGCAAGATCCATCTGATTTACAAGGACGACGCGTACAACCCGGCTCAAACAGTCAACGTCGTTCATCAGCTTGTTCTTCAGGACAAGGTGTTTGGGATTTTCGAAGGACTCGGAACCCCGACGCACACGAAGGTCGTGGGCTTCCTGAACGCGGAGAAGATCCCGGACATGTTCGTCGCCTCTGGCTGTCCCTGCTGGGACGACGGGACCAAGCAACCGTACACCTTCGGATGGCAGCCGAATTACACGATCGAGGGCAAGATCCTCGGTCAGTACATCAAGCAGCATTTCGCCGGCAAGAAGGTCGGGGTCCTCTACCAGGACGACGACTTCGGTCTCGGCGGGCTCGCCGGCATCGAAGATGAGGTCCAGGCCTCGGACATCGTCGCCAAGGAGTCCTACCAGCCGGGCACGACCACGCTCGCGGCGCAGATCACCGCGATTAAAACCGCCAAGGCGCAGGTGCTGGTCGACTTCACGGTTCCGATCTACACCGCGATCGGGCAGCTGACGTCGTTCACCCTCGGTTACAAGCCGCAGCTGGTGGTCTCAAACGTCGGGATCGACCCGATCACCGTCGGCGGGCTGCTGAAGACGGTCTCGAAGGGCAAGGCATCGGGGACCGCGCTCATCGAAGGCGCGATCACCGACGGCTATCTGCCCTCGTCGTCGGACACGTCCAATCCATGGATCCAGCTGTTCATGAAGATCCATAGCCAGTACGACGCCAGCGCACCGTTCGACGGCAACGTTGAGTACGGAATGGCGAACGCCTACACGCTCGTTCAGGCGCTGCAGGCGGCGGGCAAGAACCTGACCCGCCAGGATCTGGTCAACGCGGTCAATTCGGCGGGCGCGAAGTGGACCGGGCCCGGCCTGGTGCCGTTCCGCTACTCGACCACCGAGCACGGCGGCTACAGCGGGGCCGAGATGGGACAGGTCCGTAACGGCAAGATCGTGCTGTTCGGTGGGCCGCTCGTGACGCAGCCCACCGCGGGTTCGTCGATCACGCCGTACACCGGCACGCAGCCGGCGCCGCCGGCCAGCGGCGTGCCGTCCAGCGGCTGAGCTAGGGATGGTCGGGGGCGGCGGCGCTTGCCGCCCTCGACCACCCTCTCAGCACGCCGGTGGACGTCTGCTGTCGCTCGGAGGCGCACCGGCGGCGCGCTCCTCCCCAGCGGCCGCCGGCGTCTGCCCGTTCCCTCCCCGCGACGACCCGTCGGCCAGGAGACTCGCCCCGCTGTCGAGTTCGAACAGGTGCAGGTGCTCGGTGTTGAACCACAACTCCGTCTCTTGACCCTGGCGGACCTGGCTGGCGGCGGCGAGCCGGGCGACGACCTGATTGCCCTCGGTGTGGGGCAGGTCGGACGCGCCCGTGTCCTGCGCGAGTTCTTCGAGCTCGCGCGCCGAGACCCGTTCTGACTCGACCAGGAAATACGCGTAGAACTCGGACCCCATCGACTCGAGCACGTCGATCTTGGCCTTGAACGTGTGACCACTCGAGCGGTCGCTCACGAGGCTGGCGTCCTCGAAGTCCTCGGGCCGCAGACCGGCGATCAGGCCATTGCGCGCGCCGCCGCGGCCCGACTCGAGCCCGCGGCGCACGGAATCCGGGATGCGGACGTTCCCGATCGGGAGCTTGAGCGCGTCGCCGTCAAGCTCGGCGGGCAGGAAATTCATCGATGGCGAGCCGATGAACCCGGCGACGAACAGGTTGACCGGATCGTTGTAGAGCTCGGACGCGGCCCCGACCTGTTGCAGCACGCCCGGTCGCATCACCGCGATGCGGTCGCCGAGGGTCATCGCCTCGGTCTGGTCGTGGGTCACGTAAATCGTGGTCGTCTCGAGCTGTTGCTGGATCCGGGAGATCTCGGTGCGCATCTGCACGCGCAGCTTTGCGTCGAGGTTCGACAGCGGCTCGTCCATCAGGAACGCGCTCGGGTTGCGGACGATCGCGCGACCCATCGCCACCCGCTGGCGCTGACCGCCCGACAGGTTGGCCGGCTTGCGATCCAGGTGTTGCTCGAGGTCGAGGATCCTGGCCGCCTCGCCGACCTTCTGGTCGATGTCGGCCTTGGGGACCTTGGCGAGCTTGAGCGCGGAGCCCATGTTCTCGCGCACGGTCATGTGCGGATAGATGGCGTAGTTCTGAAAGACCATGGCGATGTCACGGTCCTTTGGCGCCTTCTCATTGACGACGGTGCCGCCGATCTTGAGCTCGCCGTCGGAGATGTCGACCAACCTGGAACAGCGCGTCTTCTTACGCCAACGGGCGCAGCCGTCACCTAGCCGTGTCCCTCCCCTCCGGTGGAACCTTTACGGTCGGTTTGCCTAACCGGTCGAGCGGCGGTCTAATCCGCGCTCATATCTGAAGCGCAAACTGCACAGCGCGACCAGTCAAATGGCGTACTGATGCCGCGCAATCGGCGATCGTTCTGGCGCCACTCGCGATTCAGATGCCGCCCGATCACGACGACGGCGACTGGGCCGGAGCCCGCGGCCTTCAACGTCGCCGCGCAACTCTGAGCGTTCGCGCCGGTGGTCCACGTGTCGTCGATCAGGAGCACCGCCTCGCCTTGCAGGGCGCGGGTCGCCTCGTACTTCTCCGCGTCGAACGCGCGCGTGCCCACAGTTTTCGCGGAGCGTCTGAGCAGACGCTCTTGACGGCCGCGCGTCGGTGCAGCGAGCTCGGCGACGATCCGCCGCAGGGGATGGCACGCATCGCGATCTCTGTCGCCTGAAGGCACCGTCGCGACGAGATCGAACGCGTCCGTGTGCGCGGCATGCGCGACGCAGCGCTCGTGGCCGTCCAGGTGGCGCCATAGGACCGCGGCCAGCTCGATGCTGAACCGCTGAGCGGTGGCGCCACCGACGCACCGCTTGTATCCCCGGAGCACGTGATGGAGCTGCTCGCGCGCGATGCAGTATGAGATCGGGCAGATCGCGTCAAGCCAACTCGCGCCGTGGGTGCACGCGTAGCAGCGCGTATAGCCATCGGTGAAGTTGAAGCACCGGTGGCATACGTCCGGACCCCGCCTCGGGCTCAGCATGAAATTGCCGTACAGAGCGGTGAGTTCCGCCACCGTCGGCATGGCCTGGTTACGCCGTGAGCGCGCCCGGTGCGGTCAGTCGCTCCACCGCGTCGGTGATCTCTTGCGGGGAGCGGACCACCTGTGCCCCTGGCTGCCTTGCGCACGCCCGGGCCCACTCATGGTCGAGCAGGGACTCGAGCAGGAATACCGGGCGACCCTGCGCGAGCGCGAGGCGCGCCTGAATCCGTGCGCCGCTGGTCTGCGCCGCCTCGATCACGACCGTCGCGAGCGAGAGGCCGGACATCACCGCGTTGCGCATCGGGAAGCTCCGCTTTGTCGGCGGGGCGTCGGGCCAGAACTGGGAGATGACCGCACACTCGGCGGCGATCCGTTCCTGGAGGTGCGCGTTCCCCGGCGGATACGTGCGGTTGAGCCCGGTGCCGATGACCGCGATCGTGCGGCCATGCTCCTCCAGCGCCGCGGTGTGCGCCGCCGTGTCGATTCCGGCGGCGAGGCCGCTGGCGACGGTGAAGCCGGCTTGCGCGAGATGCGAGGCGATCGCCGTGGCCTCTGCGATCCCCCGCGGCGTTGCCCGGCGCGCTCCCACCACGGCGATCGACCGCTTGTCCTGCGGCGCGAGGCGTCCGGCGACGAAGATGAGCGGGGGTCGGCCGTGGACGGCGCGCAGGTTCTCGGGGTAGGCGTCATCGAGGATCGTGAGCAGTCGCCATCCTCGGTCCCGCCACTCGGCGATCCGCTGCTCGATGGCCCCGAGGCCGTCCGTCTCCGTCTGGAAGAGGCTGGGCCGGCGTTCGTCGTCGAGGACCTTCAGCGCGCTGCCGGCCTCCTCGACGAGCTCCGCGTACACGCTCCACGGGCGGCTGCCGGTTCGAAGCAGGGTGACAAGCGCGGCGCTCTCCGTGAGGTCGGTCATAGGGTGGCGCGAGCGTAGCGCCGGTGCGGGATGGGGCCGTGGCGTCGAGCATCGTGCCCCGATTCTGCGGCCGGGTGCGCGGCCCGTGGCCCACTTGGTACAGACTTAAGACGCTCTTGTTACGCCGTCGGCACGGACGCGCGCAGGTCGCGATTCAGCACGCGCAGCGCGCGTGTGCGATCGCCCAGATTTCCCCGGAACGCGGGCGCTAGCTCGTGTGCTCGACCGTCTCGCCCTGATGCACGGGCTCGGGCGCAGACTCGACGTCAGGCACCGCCACGGGCTCGGGCACGGACTCGGCTTGCGGAACCGCCACGGGCACTGGAGCGGGCGCGGGCTGCGCCGCCACCGGCGCGGTCGTCGCCACCGCCGGCGTGCTCTCGACGGGCGCCTGCTGCGCGATCTCGTCGTGCCGGTCGGGCTCTTCCCCGCCCATGGCCATCCGGAAGTCACGCAGGCCGCGGCCGAGCGACCGGCCGACCTCGGGGAGCCGCTTCGGCCCCAGCACCAGCAGCGCGATCACGAGGACGAAGATCAGGTGAGTTGGCTGGAGGATGTCGCCTACCACGCCACAGAGCTTACCGGTCAATTTCGCCTGGTGGGCAACTTGCCCCCGAAAGTCGATCTCACAAGACCGCCCGCACGGTCGTGTTAGGAAAGGACGCCGTGTCCGCCGAAGCCGAAACGACCAGGAAGGACGGATGATCATGACGACCATCGCCGCCACCAAGTCCGCGGAGATCGCCCAGCGAGTCGACGATCTCGACTGGCACGAGCTACGCGCGCAGCTCGACGAGCGAGGATTCGCGATCACGGAGCCGCTGCTCGACGCCACGGAATGTCGCGACATGTCGGATCTGTTCGACTCGGGTCGGTTCCGCTCGACAATCGAGATGGCGCGGCATCGCTTCGGCGATGGCCGCTATCGCTACTTCGACCACCCGTTGCCGGACGCGATCGCCGCGCTCCGGAGCTCCTTCTACGCTCACCTCGCGTCGATCGCCAACGACTGGTCCGCGCTGCTGCGCGGCGATACGGCCACGTTCCCGGCCGACCACCAGGATCTCCTCGAACGCTGCCATGCCGCGGGCCAGCTTCGGCCGACGCCATTGATCCTCCGCTACCACGCCGGCGACTGGAACGCGCTGCACCAGGATCTCTACGGGGATGTCTTCTTCCCATTCCAGGTGCTCACCATCCTCGCCGAGCCTGGCGTCGACTTCGACGGTGGCGAGTTCGTCCTGCTCGAGCAGCGCCCGCGCGCCCAGAGCCGCGCCCACGTCCTCAATCCCCCGCAGGGAGCATTCGTGATCTTCCCCACCCGCGAGCGTCCCAGCCGCGGGAAGCAGGGCTACTACCGCGTAGGGCTGCGGCATGGCGTGAGCACGGTGGCGTGCGGCGAGCGGACGGCGCTCGGGATCATCTTCCACGACGCGCGCTGAGGCGCCGGCGCCTGCGCCTGCGCGCAGGGTCACGGCCAGAGCCAGGCCGGGTCAGGTTCCGACGCTTACGGTGACTAGTCGACTCCGGCTCGCCGCGAACGGATAGTCGCTCTCACGCGCGGTCGCGGCCCAGAGTCGGTACGTCTCCCTGCCGTTGCCGCGCAAGAACGTGTACGTGGTCCGGAACACGCCGTCGCGTAGGGCGTACAGGTGGCCGATCTCTGTCGAGCCGCCCCGCCAACTGATCCAAAGCACCACGACCTCGCCGGAGGGCGGGATGTTGCCGCCGCGCAGACGCCCGTCGATCGAGATCGTTCCGCCCCAATGGGTGTGGCGAGGGGCGATCGAAAGCCGGACTGAGCCCGGGACGATGACCCGGGCCGTGCCTGAGAACGCGGGTTCGACTGTCGCGGAACCGCTGAAGACGGCGCGGACGATTCGCGACGGTCCGGGCGGAAGCCGGGCACTCCACGTACCGTCGGCGGCGCTCCTGGCGACGGCCGCCAATTTGAACGCCGAGTCCCCGTTGTCGGGTGCGGTGATCACGTCCACGCGCTGGCCTCCCAGGGCCACTCCTCGGCTCGTCCCAAGCCAGCCGCTGACCACGGTGGCCGATCCGAAACGGACCCGCTTTGTGCTTCGCTGGACCGTGCGGGGGAGCAAGACGACGCGCTTCACCACCCACCGGCCGCCGACCCAGACGCGCCGCCTGACGACCCGCGGGTGGCATTTCACGACCTTGATCGTCCGCGTCTGCGCTGGAATTCGGACGCGCACCGAGTGCCCATGGACGTGCTCGACGATCCATCGCGCCGGAACTCGAATCCGCTGACGCGCCTTCGCGCAGCGCAACGCGTCGGCGAGCTTCGCAAACGAGACCGTGCTCACCGATGGCTGGCGAATCGACAGCGACCAGCTTTGAACCGGCGACGCAGCCGTCTGACCGGATGAGTTGACGGCGCGGTTGTGGGCGATACAGCTCAAGCGATGTGGGCCCAGTCCCTGGACCGGAATCCGGACAGCCGCTGCCACGAAGGAGTGCATCGGCGCGTGGTCGAGCGAGCAGGAGATCGAGCCGATGCCGCTGGGGCCCGCTGTGGCCCGGGCGGTCACGTACTGCGTTCCGGCAGTGCTCGGAGCATCGCTCGGGCCCGACAGCGTGAGGCCAACGGGCTGGTTGTCGATGTAGATCCGCTCCGAAGGCGCCGACGCGACGCCGGCGGCGTTCTGAGCGAACAACGTCACGGGCACCGAGCCGTTCGAGAAGGAGGTGGTGTCGAGCTGGTGGTTCAACTCCTCGTTCGGGCACTGCTGCCAGGTCGACTGGTCGGGATCCCTGTCGCCGGGCCCGGCGATTACCTGGCTGCCGACGGTGGCGCGGGTGGCGCAGACCCCGCTCGGATCCGTCGCCGTGAAAGACATCGGCCAGCTACCGCGGAGCCAGCTCTTCGCGTGGTACCAGAGGTTTGAGGTGCCGGTGGCGGTGATGGCGGGGCCGGTGTTCTCCTCGGCTGCCAGGCGGATGCCGCGGACGCCGAGGAGGCGACCGCTGTCTGAAGCCTGATGGCAGGTCTGCCTTGAGATAACAGCCTGCGTCCCATGCGAAGTAGCGCGATGGCTGAATGCTCCGGTTGATTCCAACGCCGTAGCAAAGCGAGCCGGACGGACCGGAGGGGCTTGGAACGATCGCCTGTGTGCCGTAGACAGTCCGGACCGTCTCCCCAGAGATACTCCGCCGTGTATCCGTCCGATTTGAGAGCGCAGTCGACGAAGAACCTGATTCAGCGGGGTGAACACACCGACGATCTTGATCGCAGGAGATGGTGTCGTCGTGGACCACACAGCCGCTGCGTCCCTCGGAGACGTCGCCGTTCGTGTTGATCTCCAGAGACCGATACGCTGTTCCGCTCGACACCATGCACTCGTCCGGTGTGTTGAGGTCTGCAGCAGTTGAGGTGTGCTGAAACGCAGGCAGCGGTGTTGCCGTAATAGCTGCACTCGTTGACATAGAGCGTGCCTGCCTCGGCATGTCCCGCGACTGCCAGAACAAACAGCAGCGTCGCAAGAGCGCTGACTAACCGGATGAAGCGAGAGTGCCCGCTCACTCCTGTCGTCTCCTGGGTCTTGTCCTTCAGCAGACCACCGCTATGTCAAAACCGAGCGGCGTCAGCTGCCCGGACTGATTGAACGTATGCACCGATGTCATGTTGTTCTGGCGCCCGGCTCCGCCGCTGAAGATCTCTGCAACCGCATAGCCGGCGGTGAACGGAGCCGATGACTGGCCGGGGATTGGGATCGTCTCGGTCGGCGGACGAATGTGCGAAATCGATCGTGGCGACGGTCCCGCAGTTGGGCTTGAGCCGCACGCCCCACGTGATCGCGTACACGCCCGGCGTGACAGTCTCAGCCTCCTCCCGGCTTGCCGCCACCGGCAACGACCCGCCCGCCAGCGGTCACGACCGCCCACGCCCTGACGTTCCCGTTGATGAACTTCGGATCGAGCTTGATCGGTGCGATTGCGTGGTTCTTGAGCTGCCGGGCGCCGACGCTCCCGCGCGGAAGGGTGGCGGCCGCGTAGCCGGTGCCGCCGAGCGCCACGAACAGCGCGATGTATCCGACGACGTTCCGCCGGACGTGCTCGAGGACAGCCTTCATCCCACCTCCTCGTAACTCCCTGATGGACTTAGACCCGAGGATCTGGCTGTCATCCTAAGTGTCCTGGTCCGAATGGTGCGCCAGGTCCGACCGGGCCGGCCGGGGCGCTGCGGTGGGTGGTTGTGGTCGAGTTGGCGCTCCCCTCGTCTCCGGCACCCGCCGACGACCCCCCACCGGCGCCCACCGACGACCCCTCGACCGACGACCCGCCGCCGGCCCCGGTGCTCACGCTCGTAGTCGACGGCGTCGCGGGCGAGCTCTGAGCCGGCAGGCTGCTGGTAGCAACTGGGACATAGCGCGGTGGCGAGGCCGCGCGCGACCCGACCTTGGCCGACCGTGCCCGACGGACGTGGCGGACCGGCGGGCCGACTCGGACCCGGGCTACCGCTCGATGACTCGAGGCCTTGGCTGCCTCACCGGCCAGCAGTGGCGGCATGAGCACCGCGAGACTGCCGAACTCGAAAGCAGGGCTGCCGTTGCTCGCCGGCTGTGAGGACCCCGTGAGTCCGAATCCGATTGTCCCCAGGCCCACGATCCCGGCCAGCGCGACGGCCGCGGCGACGAGCAGCACGGCACGGAGGGGTACCCGGGGAAGGCGAAGGTCGTTGCCCCCGGGTGGCGCCGGCAACGCGTGCTGGATTGCGGCGGAGCCCTCGCCCCAGAAGTCGGAGGGCTGAAGCGCGAGCGTGGGATCGAGGTCCGCCGTCGGCCCTGGCTGCGGGCTGATCCCGAACGGAACGAGCTCCTCGCGTGGGCCCAACCAGTCGCGCGGCAGCCGGATGACGTTGCTCTCGCCTACCGCCTCCGCTCCTACTTCGCCGTCGTGCGGGCCTCGTGTTTCCACGCGATTTGCAGACCTTCTTTGACGCGACCACCCAAATTACCGTCCGCCGGAGGCTGTATTATAACCAGCTGAAATGGTCCCAATTTGTCTCAATTAGAAACGAATTTCCGTGGAAAGCGCCGATCGCGAGGAATCCTTTCTGACCGTGGCCGAGGTCGCGGAGATGCTCAAGCTCAATCAGCAGACCGTCCGCAACTGGATCGATCAGGGATCATTGCCGGCGCTGCGGGTCGGCCGCAGAGTCCGGATCAAGCGCTCAGATTTCGAGCGCGTGCTCGCGGACAGCTACAGCGCCGGCGCGGGCTCAGCGCCGGCGAATCGCGGCCCGAGCCCGGAGGATTTCTGGGGTGGGACTCCGGTCGGCCTGGCCGAACCTGACCCCCGCGCGCCCGCCACTGAAGAGGAACTTCCGATTAGCCGGATATACATGCTTAATCGGAAGATCATCCAGGCGGGCGGACCGCGGTGGCGCCACGGACCGCGGTGGCGCCACGGAGCGCGGTGGCGCCACGGAGCGCGGTGGCGCCACGGACCGCGGTGGCGCCACGGACCGCGGTGGCGCCACGGACCGCGGTGGGGTCCTCAACAGCGCCGGGGCCCGAGACCGCGTCTGAGCCGCCGATGAGCGAGGACGTCGATCGCCAGCGCGCCCAGATCATGCGCCGGGTCCGCCAGGCGAGCAACGACTGGGCCGAGGCGATGCGGGCGCACAAGCTCGCGCCGCCAGACCTCGGCTTCGCCAGTCGACTCGCCGCCCTCGCGGACGCCGCCGCGACAGAACAGGTCGCGTGGGAGCACGCGCACGCCGCGGGCTTGATCTGGCGCCCTATCCCCGGCGCCGAAGGAACGGAGCCGCCCTACGAGCTGCGGGCCGGCACCGGACGAAGGGGGCCACAGGAGTTGTGGGATCGATTCGATGCGTCGGTAGCAACGCTGAACCAGGCGATCTCGGGTTCCGATGCCGCGGCCGTCGCCGATGGCTTTGGCGAAATGTCCGAGGCCGCCCGCACCCTCGCCGAGGCGGTGGCGCAAGAGGATCGCGCCGCCACGCGCGGCGCGGCCTGAGACGAACTTTGGCGCTTTTGTCCCGGCCACCCCGGGACGAGAACGCCAAAGTTTGCGCCGGCGGACTCGACTGAGGCCATTTTCTCCCGCTTTCCGGGAGGGAAAGGATTCAGTTCGAGGGTTGGCCGCGGACCAGGCGTTCGCGGTTGCCCGCCACCGCGCATCACCGCCCGCCGGCGCGCATCACTGCGCCCGCCACCGAACCTCGACCGCGCCACCGAGCGCCACGAAATGTTTACGACCCACCTATGTGGGCATGCCAATCTGGACGCCGAACACGATCAAAAGGAGAGAGAAATGCCGCAGATCATCGTGACGGCGGCCGGGAGCGACCGCGACGACGAGGCGGTCCTTCTCCGTGAGCGAGTCAGCGTGGCCGACTTCGAGAGCGACCACTTCGCGGCGCAGCTCGTCGAGCGCCTCGGCTGGGCGGTGAGCGACGCCTCCGAGGTCGAGCACGATCCCGCCAAGCGCGGGTGATTCAGCGGAACCTAGGGCAGGGGCCTTCTAAACACAGGGTCGGGGGCTTGGCCCCCGACCCCCTTAACGAACCCAATCAATCCCCCTCGGCGAGCGTGGTCACGACCGCCTCGTACACGCCGGCGCCGTAGGTCTCGCTCGCCAGCCGAACGCCCGGCCGGCCCATCAGCTCGAGCTCCAGCGTGGGGTCTCGCTCGAGCGCGTTGGCCACGAGCCAGAACCTGCCGACGACGGCGGCGGCCTCGGCATCCTCGCGCGAGTCGCCGACGGCGATGCACTCCTCGCGCGCGTACGCGCGCGCCTGCATGTGGCGCGCCACCGCTCGCGCCTTGGATGCGCCGGCGGGAACGAGGTGGTACGCGTGGACGACGGGCAGTCCCGGCATCTGCTCGGCGTGCTCGCGCACGATGCCGTTGTCGACGAGCCGCAGCCAGCCGCACCCGGCGTGGTCGAGGACGAGCCGGACCTCCTCCAAGTCGACGTCGCCCCGGAACAGATGCGACACGTCTCGCCCGATCGACCATGGCGTGTGGTACTCGAGCCGCCCCGGGAAGCGCTCGAGCAGCAGCGCCGGCGCACCCGACGCCTCGATCTGGTCGTAAATCGACCCTGCCTCCGACGGCACGACCCCGTCCGTGAGCCACTCGAGCTCGCCGTCGATCACCAGCCCGCACCCGAGCTCGAAGATGTACGCGCGCGAGCCGATGAGCCGCGCGGCCTCGAACACGCTCGACTCCTTGCGCCCCGAGTAGAGGACGACCTCTGCGTCGGCGCGGGAGCAGGCCTCCAGCGCCCGCACGCCGAGCGCCGAGAAGCGCCCGTCCGCACCCGCCAGCAGTGTCCCGCCGGGGCCCAGCAACGTGCCGTCGAGATCGACGTAGAGGCAGCGCATGGCAGCGGCGACCATACTGGCCAGAGGTGTCGATCGTTCGCGAGACAGAACCCTGGGCGAGCCTGCTGGAGACCGGCCGGAGCGATGAGCGGCTCGTGCATGAGGATTTTTATGGGGCGCGCTCCGCGCGCCTTGTTTCCGTCCCGGGCGAGCTCACCCCACCGGTCAGATCGGCGCTCGAGCAGGCAGGGATCACCCAGCTATACGCCCACCAGGCGGAGGCGGTGGAGAAGGCGTTCGCCGGCCCCACGATCGTCACCACGGGGACCGCGTCGGGAAAGTCGTTGTGCTTTCAGCTGCCGACGCTCGAGGTTCTGAGCGGCGACCGCACGGCACGCGCCCTGTACCTCTACCCGACCAAGGCGCTCGCCCAGGACCAGGCACGCGCGCTCCACGAGTTCGGTCTGCATAAGGCGATCCGGCCGGCGATCTACGACGGCGACACCCCGCGGGGGGAACGCGCCGCGATCCGCAAGCGAAGCAACCTCGTGCTCACCAACCCCGACATGCTGCACGTCGGGATCCTGCCCAACCACCCTGCGTGGGGAGACCTGTTCGCGAACCTCGCGTTCGTCGTGGTCGACGAGGCGCACGTCTACCGCGGCGTGTTCGGCTCACACGTGGCGAACGTCCTCCGGCGCGTGCGGCGGATCGCCGGGATCCACGGGACGGCGCCGCGCTTCTTGCTCGCGAGCGCGACGATCGCCAACCCCATCGAGCTCGCCGAGAAGCTCACCGGCCTGCCCGACTTCCAGCTCGTCGACGGCGACGCGGCACCGGCCGCGGCGCGCCGGATCGCGATGTGGAACCCTCCGCTGCTCGATGAGGCGCTCGGGCTGCGCGGCTCCGCGCTGTACGAGGCCGCCGAGGTGTTCTCCGAGCTGATCGCCGCCGGCGCACGGACGATCTGCTTCATGAAGTCGCGCAAGGGAGTCGAGCTGATCCTCCGCCACGCCGTCGACCGGCTCGACCCCGAGCTCGCCGAGCGGATCGCCCCCTATCGCGCCGGCTACACGCCGGCGCAGCGCCAGGACATCCAGCGACGACTGAGCGCCGGTGAGCTCCTCGGGGTAGTCGCCACCGACGCGCTCGAGCTCGGGATCGACATCGGAGCGCTCGACGCCGCGATCTGCGTCACGTTCCCCGGCACGGTCGCGAGCCTCAAGCAGATGTGGGGCCGTGCCGGGCGACGGGGGCAAGGACTCGCCGTGTACGTGGCCGGCGAGGATGCGCTCGACCAGTTTTTCTGCCGCCATCCCGACGAGTTCCTGACGCGCCCGGTCGAGGCCGCGATCCTCGATCCGCACAGCCCCGAGATCTTTCCCGAACATCTGGTGTGCGCGGCGCACGAGGCGCCGCTGAGCGACGAGGACGAGCCGTACTTCGGCCCGGGCTGGCGGCCCGCGGCCGAGGAGCTCGCGGACGCCGGCGTGCTCCGTGAGCGGGCGACCGGATTCGTGCTGCGACGCGCGGATGACTACCCGGCGGCGCGGGTCGCGTTGCGGTCGGCCTCCGCCGACAGCTTCGTGCTGATCGACGCGGCTTCCGGCGAGGTGCTCGGGACGGTCGAGGCGGCGCGGGCGTACGGGACGGTCCACGATGGCGCGATCTACCTGCACCTCGGGCGCTCCTACAAGGTGCTCGAGCTCGACCACGACGCCCGCCGCGCGATGCTCGAGCCGTTCACCGGCGACTACTTCACACAGGCCAAGCGCGAGAGCATGGTCTACATCGAGCAGCTGCACGATCGCCGCGAGCTCCTCGGGGTGACGCTGTCCTTCGGCGCGGTCGTCTACTCGGAAACCGTCCTCGGTTACCAGCGCAAACGGCTCCAGGACCACGAGCTGATCGACTTCCAGACGCTCGACCTGCCCACCGTCGAGTTCGCGACCCGCGCGCTGTGGTACGAGCTCGATGAGCTGCTGGCGGCGGAGCCGTTTCCCGCCGACCAGCTGCTCGGGTCGCTGCACGCGCTCGAGCACGGGCAGATCGCTGTGCTGCCGCTCATCGCCATGTGCGATCGCTGGGACATCGGAGGGCTGTCGACCAATCTGCACCCGCAGACCGCGGGCCCGACGATCTTCATCTACGACGGTCATCCAGGCGGCGTCGGGATCACGCGCCGCGGCTACGACCAGTTCGAGCGCCTGGTCGGCGACGCGCGCCGGCTGATCGGCGAATGTCCGTGCCGCTCAGGGTGCCCGTCGTGCGTTCAGTCGCCGAAATGCGGAAACCTGAACGAACCGCTGTCGAAGAAGGGGGCCCTCGAGCTTCTGCGGCGGCTCAGTGAATCGCGAGGGTAGCGCTGCCGGTCAGCGCGCTAGGGCTGGCGGCGGCCCACCCCGTAATGTCGCCGAGCGCGCCCAGCGCCCCCTGAGCCTCCTTCGGTAGGGCGCCCTTCAGCGTGATCTTCAGCAGTTGGATGAGCGCGATCTGGAACGCGACGCTGCCCTGCGCCCCGGCGGCCTGGGCGGTGGGGGCCGCCGCGAATGACCGTAGCTGCGCCGGCGTCGCCTTGCCGACGAGCAGCTGGCTGCCGACAACGCCGAGGGTGATCGTCTGATGTGACTCGGTGATCGCGTAGAAGCCGCCTCCGAGGCGGTGGACGCTGGTCGGCGTGTTGAACACGCTGCGCGGCTGGGTCATCAGCTTGGACAGCGCGCTGGCCGCGGCAGTGGGGTTCGAGAGCCCAACGCGGCCCATCGTCGCGCGGGTGTTGCTGGAGATCATCAGCGATCCTGTTGCCAGCTTCAGGAGGCTGTTCAGGTCGACGCCTGTCTTGGCGCGGAGCGTCGCCTGGCGCCGGAGGAACTTCGCGTAGGAGACCGGGCTGCTCGCCTGTTGGGCCGACTCCACGAACGCGACGATGTGGGCCGGATCCTCAATTCCGGTGGCAATCGGCAGTGTGCCGGCGACGGTCGGCGGAACGGTCGCGGGCGCCAACGGGACCTGAGCCTCAGTGAGCTGTTGCCCGGTGGTGTCGAGCCGATACTGGAAGGTCAGGCCCGAAGAGTTGGCGGAGATGCTCGTGGCGTAGCTGCGCAAGGCGGCGATCCAGGGGACCTGGCGCGCCTTCGCCGCGCTCGGGCGCGACAGCACGCCGGCGAGGTTGCCGAAGGCCTCGAACAGGGAGTTCTGTGGCAGTCCGGTGAACGCCTGCGCGTACTGCGAGGCGGTGATCCCGCCGCCGTGGGCATGGCGATCGAGCGCGGCGTCGACCACAGTGGGAGTCAGGCCAACCAGGAGCGTCGCGCCGTCGACTGCGAACGTGGCGCCCCCGGCTTCATAGAGCGTCGCGCCGTCGTGTGAGCCCGCACTGCGCAAACCGCCGAGCTTCTTTAGTAACGCGCTGAGCTTCCCGGCATCCTTCGTCACCCACACGACGAGGAAGGCGCTGTTGGCGGAGCTGGCCGAGAGTTCCAAGTCCGTTAGGCCGAACATAAGGGGATTGCCAAACAACGGGCGGATGTCGTTCTCGTAGTTGACGCCCTCCTGATTGAGCTTCTGCATCAGCGCCGATTCGCCGAACGACGCGAGCGGAAAGTGATTGACCAGGTCGTGTGCGCCGGTGACCGCCGACGAATTCGGGTCGGTGACGACGCTCGCCACAAACGGCGAGTTCGCGGGGAAGTACGAGAGCTCGGTGTTTACCGGGTTCGCTGTGCTCGCCGATTTGGACGAACCACACCCCGCTACCGCGAGCGCGCAGAGCAACACCAGCACGAGTACCCGACGCATTTGCTGAAAGGCTAATGCAGATCTCGCGGTCTGACGAGGTCCAATAGCTCAGCGCTGCCCGGAGCCAAATCGCTCCACGGTCCGTCGAAGGTCAGCGTGGCGAGGGCTCCGGTCGGGAACTTGCGCTGGAGCTCGTCGAGCTTCGCCTGGGCGGCGCCGTCGCCTCGCGGCTTCGATTGCCCGTCGGCACCCGTGAGTCTCAAGATCAGCACCTGGAGCGCCGGGTTGTGACCGATCACCATCACCGAGGGGGTCGACTCCGGCACCCGCCGCAGCCGGGCGAGCACATCGTCTCCGCTCGCCTCGTACAGCTCCGGCTCCAGGTGTAGCTCGCCGCCCGGAGCGACGCCGTCGTAGGTCTCGACCGTCCGGCGGGCCGGAGAACAGAGGACCAGGGCCGGCTCGATCTGGTGCCTTTGCAGATACTCCGCGAGCAGCTTGACGGCCCGACGTCCGCGGGGAGCGAGCGGCCGCTCACGGTCATCGAGCCCGGGATCGTCCCAGCTCGACTTCGCGTGGCGTAGGACGAACAACTGCTTCTGGGCGGACATCTCGTCTGGGATTGTTGCGCGCGGCTCGGCGGCGCTCCCGTCCCAATGGGGGGACGAAACGCCAGAGTAGCCGCCGGCACTCGAACTGAAGCCATTTGTTCCCGCTTTCCGGGACGAAAAGGCATCAGTTGCGGGCTGAGCCGCTAGCATCGCGCGCCGACGGCGAGATAGCTCAGTTGGTAGAGCACACGACTGAAAATCGTGGTGTCCCCAGTTCGAGTCTGGGTCTCGCCATACGCCCTTGGGGTGGCGTCCGTGCCGTGACTTGGGGACGACCGGCTCCTTTGAAGCAAGAGTGGCGGAGGTGCTCATCCCCCGATCGGGATGAGGATCGAGCTGGGCCCCAGCCGGTATGAACGGGTTGTGCTGCAGTTGCGCGCGACTTCGGGGCCGAGGATGTGATCGGCGAGGTTGCCGGCCGGTTGACCGGGATCCCGGGCTCGCGCCACGTGATCGTGACCGGCGATCGCGGCTCTGGAAAGGCGCTTGTAACGGCCGACCTCGCCGACGATGCTGTTGACCGCGCCCTGAGTCGGGTCAGAGGGCTTGGACTGCCGTCAAAAGGAGTTCCTCGTCGGTCTCTCGACCGTCAACATCTCCACGCCGCTCGGCGACGTATCGAAGGCGCTCGGGGCGCTGCTCGTACTTGGCATCAACATCACGATGCTCCTGATCGGAGGCTCTCTTACGCTCCTCGCGCAGCGGGCGCTCGGCCGCCCGCACGGGCATACCGCCTAGAGCGCAAACGCCGCCATTAGGTCTGCCTAGCGCCGGGCCATCTCGTCAATGCAGACCACCGCGGCGAGGATCAGCGCATCGTTCTCGCCTGGGGCAATCTCGATTCCGTACGTGTCGCGGACCCGGAACCAGCGCTTCGAGATCTCAGCGACCGTGTGGCCATCGCGCTCGATCTCGTACTCATGATCGACGATGTTGCCCTTGGCGCTGAGCTCGCCGCCGTCCCCCAGCTCAATCGCGAAGCGGTCGCGCAGCGGTGTGATCAACGCCTTCTTGATCGTCGCCACGGTGTCGCCGTCACGCTCGATCTCCATCGTGTCGCGGACGCGGAGCTTTTTCTCCTGGATCTTGAACAGCTCCTCGCCGGAAGGGCTCTCGAGGATGAACGTGCTGCGGATCCGAAGCGCCTTGCCGTCGACCTTGAACGCCCGCTGACCGCCCTCGGTTTCGACCCAAAAATCGTCACCGATCGCGAACAGCTTTTCACGCATCTGATAGCGCGTACCACCCGGCTCGTCGTGTCTGCGCAGAAGTCCCACGTGACGCTCCTTTCTTTCCGTTCAAGCCCTAACCGTAGTCCGGCTGATGACCGTCGTGAACGGACGGCCCGTTAGCAACAGGCCCTGGCGGCACGCGGCCGCGGCTCACGACGCGAGGCCCTTCGCCTGTAGCTGTCGGATCGCGTCGGGTCGCTTGCCCACGTGCTCCAGGCCCATTCCATGGATCACCGGCGAAGCCTTTGTGAACTGGATGTCCCGGTAGTCGACGACCTGGATCAGGTTCCCCCATGGGTCGAGGAAGTCGAGCCGTGGCCCGGGCCGGATCTCGACCCCGTGGGCCTTCAGGGCGGCTCGGACCGCGGCCTTGTCGTCGACGACAAGACCGAAGTGCCGAGCCTCGTCGGGCGCCTGATTGCGTCCCTGGCTGAGCGCGAGGAACTGGTCGCCCATATCGATGAACGCCATGCCGGGCTCACGGTCGACCTGGCGCAGCTCGAAGATCGCGTCGTAGAACGCCAGCGCCGCGTCGAGGTCGCCAACCTCGAGCGCGACATGGTTGATGCCAATCAGGCGAGGACGCGCGGTGCCCATCGGGTCGCGTTGATTATGCAGCCTGGCCGGCGGGCTTGAGGACGCCGAGCCACTGCTCGATCCACTCACCAGAAATCTGCCGGGTCGTGGCGTTGATGCGGTTCCAGGCGTTGATCCCGGGGATCGCGAGCACGAGCCCGGACAGCTGGGCCTCGTCGTAGTGCCGCGCCGCCTCGTCCCACACCTCATCCGGGACCGGGTCGGGACGATCCGCCAGCCGCGTCGCGGCCTCGGTCAGCGCCAGCGCGGCCCGCTCGGCGTCGGTGAAGTACGGAACCTCACGCCAAGCGGCCACGGTGAAGATGCGCTCGTCCGGCTCGCCCGCGGCCTTCATGTGGCGGGAATGCATGTCGAGGCACACGCTGCGGCCGTTGATCGTGACCGTCGATCGCCATTGCTAAGCATCGATGTGGCCCACTTCGAGTAGGCGTGCGGCGTTCACCGCGGCGCGCCCGAGAGCGTTGGCATACGTGGGAAACGAGAACGGGACGAGCGCGAGCCCGTCGACCTTCATATCAGCCGCAATGGCGACCGCCGCGAGCTGCGCGAGCTCGACTGCGCGCTCTCCCACGATGTGGCAGCCGAGGATTGTGCCGAGTCGGCGGTCGATGATCAGCTTGCAGAATCCGGTCACCCGGCCGTCGATGATCGGTCGTGGCACCGAGTCGAAGCGCTCCGTGACGGCGACGACGTCGTGGGTCCTCCGAGCGGCCGTCTCGGTGAGTCCCACGGAGGCGTATTCGGGATCGGTGAAGCTTCCGAGCGGACTGACCTCGGGTGGAAGCGCGGTCGTTTCCCCGAGTACGGCGTTCGTCGCCGCCAAGTACGCCGCGCGGTTGGCTTCGTGGACGACCATCAGATGGCCCGTGACATCGCCGGCGGCGAAGATGTGCGGTGCCGTCGTGCGAAGCTGGGCGTCCACCTTGACGTAGCCGCGCGAGTCGATCTCAACGCCCGCGGCGGCGAGGTTGAGATCGGCCGTATTCGCGACCCAACCGACAGCGACGACCACGAGGGCCTTTTCGATGGCGCTTCGGACACCACCGCGCGAACGGATCAGCCGCACCCCGTCAGCGCCGGGCTCGAAGCGCTCGATCGTTCCGCCGTCCTCGAGGATCTCGATCCCGGACGCTTGCAACGCGGCGCTGACGGCGGCGGCGACATCGTCGTCTTCGCTCATCAGGATCCGTGGCGCGGCCTCGTACAGCGTGACCCGTGATCCGAACGCGTTGAAGATCGATGCGACCTGGACGCCGGTGGCGCCGGCGCCGATCACGAGCATCGACGGCGGCGTAGACGCGAGCGCCCAGGCGTCGCTGTGAGTGTGGGTCAGATCGAACCCCGGCAGCTCGAGTCGTCGTGAGATCCCGCCTGTGCAGATGATGATCTGCTCGCCGCGCACCCGCGGTCCGTCCGCGCTCTCGACCACGTGTGGGTCGAGGAAGCGGGCGCTCCCGGCGTCCTCGTGAATCGAGACGCCGGCCTCCTCGAGATCGGCGCGGAGCAGCGAATGGCTGCGCACATCACTCGTGACCTCACGGACGCGCTCGAGCAGCTGCGCGTATTCGAGCATGGGTTCACCCGTGGTAATGCCGTAGCGCGGGAGCTGTCTCGCTTCCCGGATCAACCGCGCGGCGTGCGCCAGCGTGCGGACGGGGACCGGCCCGTCGTTGGCGGCCATGCCTCCGAAAGCATCGCGCGTGACCAGTGCGGTTCGGGCTCCCAGGCGGGCTGCGCGGAGCGCTGCGACCACGCCGGCAGGCCCGGCGCCAATCACCAGCACGTCGACGTCCGAGTTACCCAGTGCCGAACTCCATCACGACGTTGAGAACGCCCTCAGAAGCCGGGCTCGAGCCAGGGCTTGGAGTCGTAGTCGCTCTGGACTTCGGCGATGTAGTTCTGCGCCTTTGAGTCGTACCAGTTGCCAGAGTTCCACGACCCGACGCATCCCCACAGCGCGTAGTCCTCGCCGTGCTGGGCGATCACCTGGGCGATGGTCTGGCCGTCGTAGAGCCACGACCCGCCGTTGTAGAAGGCGCCATCGAAGCAAGCTCGCAGGCGCGCGCCCCAGTAGTCGGCGTCGAGGGCGGTGTCGTCCTGCGTATACGGCCATCCACCATGGATGGAGTCCCCTGAACAGTCCTCGTTCATGACCCCAGTAGGACTCGATGACCGCGTCGGCGCGGACGATGTTCTCGTCGATCCCCCACTTGCAGGCGACCCACTGCAGGATCTCGTCTGTCGTGCCGACGAAATCACCGGTGATGCGGTCGCGGTCGGCGATGAAGTCCGTCCAGTAGTCGAGGGACGGGCTCCACGAGATCGCGGACGGATCGGCCGGGACCGTGTGGTTGGCGGTCGTGTTCTGGGGCCGGTTCTCCGGCTCCGGGGTGACTTCCGCGGCGCAGGTCGCGTCCGGCCGCGGGATCCCGGCGGGCGGCAGGCCGTTCTCGGAGGACGGCACCGTAGAGAAGTAGATCGGGACTGGGGGAGGGACCGTCACGGGCGGGCTGGGCGAGGTCGGGGGCTGGTTGGGAGCGGGCTGCGGCGAGCCAGTCGGCCCCTTGACGACCGGAGTGGGCGGTGAGGTCGCCGCGGTCGCTCCCCACGCGTTCGTCGCCCGAACGGTCACGCGTAGCCGGTGACCCATGTCCGCGGCGGTGAGCTTGTACGACCGCGCGCCGTACGGACGCCCGCCGTTGCGGCCCTGGATCACCTTGCAGCGAGCCCCTTTTTCGTTGCATTGCTTCCAACGAAAGCGGAGCCTGTGAGCCCGGGTCCACCGGCCAGACGACGCCCGCAACAGGCTGCCGGCCTGCGCCTTGCCCTTGATCGCGGGGAGGCTATGGCGCCAGGGTGCGGCCCCCGCGAGCCCGGCCTCGCTGCCGACGTGGTGGCGAGGGCGGCTGCTACCGCCACAACGGCGAAAGCGCTGATAAGGAGCAGCGGACGATGTCTCACCACGATCGGCTCAAGCGGTTGGGACCAGCCGGCCACCGTTAGTCATCGGCAGACGCCGCGGGAGTCTACAGCGAGGACCGGAGTTTTCTGGCGGCCGAATTGCGGCGCGGTCTTTTCTCGTGGGCGGAGTGCCGCGCGGTCGCTTCGTCTTCGAACGCCTGGAGGCAGTGGCTCGAGCAAAAGTAGTAGGTCTCTTCGCCGACCGTCGTGGTCAGCGCCTTCGCGCGGTCGACCTTCATCCCGCACACTGGGTCGGTCGATCCGCGGCGCGCAGTCAGCCAGAAGAGGGCGACGAAGATCGCGGCACCGAGAATGTTGAGCGCGAGCTTGTAGTTGACCTGGACGGAGCTGAAGATGTCGGCGCGGGTCGGGCGCGGGCCGGTGGGGATGAGCCCGAGTGCGCTGAAGACGCCGGCGACGACCAGGGCGGCGATCACCATAGTCACGAACATCAGGGCGGTGATCCGGACCGTGAACTTGATGCCGTAGTACTTGCGGTAGATCAACAGGATCGGCAGCACGATCAGATCCGCGAACAGGAACGCGAGCACCCCGGCGAACGAGATCCCTCCCGACCACAGAACCGCGGCGAGCGGAACGTTGCCAACCGAGCAGACGAAGCTGAGCACGGCGATGATCGGCCCGATGATCACGTTCTCGACCGTCGGCAGCGGCGCCGGCGCGTTGTGGATGAACAGGTTCTCGAAAAAGCCGTTTCCGAACTGAGCGATGAACCCGGCGAGCAGGAATCCGAGCGTGATCTCCTTCCACAGCATCTGCCAGTCGCCGCGGAAGTTGTGGGCCACATCGGACCACGCGCGAACCGAGGTGACGCGCTCGCGCCACGAGAGGCCCTCGCCGGCGGCATTGTGCTGATGCTCCGTTTCAGCCGCTACCGCGTGCTCGCGAGCCTGCTCTTCCAGCTGGCGGCTCACGAACGCGCGAAGCATCACCGTCATGAGCACGATCATCACGATCCCGCCGATGTACTCCGCGACCGTGAACTGCCATCCGATCAACACCCAGAGGACCAGCCCGAGCTCCCACACGAGGTTGGTCGAGGCGAGCTGGAAGGCCAGCGCGCTCGCGGCTGAGGCGCCCTTCTGAAACAGTGACTTCGCGATCGCGATCGCGGCGTACGAGCATGAGGAGGAGGCGGCGCCGAGGCCCGTGGCCCAGCCGACCGAGCGTGCGCCGGAGCCGCTCATCAGGTTCTCGATCCGCTCGCGCGGCACCCACGCCTGCACGATCGCCGAGATTGCGAAACCGAGCACGAGCGCCCACCACACCTCCCACGCCATCAGGAACGAGTCTCTGAGGCCGTGCCAGATCACCTCCAAAACGCTCATAGACAAAGCCTACCAGATACCCCTAGGGGGTAGGGGTTCTTTGATATGATCTGGTCATGTCCACTTCTGAAACCCCGACGAGGGGCTACACCGCGACCAAGGACCAGCTGCTCGCGCGGCTCCGGCGCATTGAGGGCCAGATCCGCGGGATCGAGGGGATGGTCCAGGACGATCGCTACTGCATCGACATCCTCACCCAGATCAGCGCGGCTCAGGCGGCGCTCGACAAGGTCGCGCTCGGGCTGCTCGACGGGCATGCGCACACGTGCGTGATCGGCGCCGAGCCCGATCAGCAGAATGAGCGCACGGAGGAGATGATGGCCGCGGTGGGCCGCCTCCTCCGGCGCGGCTAGCGCCTCGGCGCCGCCCAGTCTTTTAGTACAGTTCCGCCTCGTGTCTCAAATGCGGCGACGATGATCGCGCGTGGGGCTTGCGCCGAGCAGGGCTTCGTAGACGGGTCGGAGCCGGTCAAAGTCGCCGCGAAAACCGCCGGCCGCATCGGCATACAGAAAGGACTCGGCCATGCGGACGATCGCGTAGGCGATCACCCCCGCGTCCGCCGGCGGCTCATAGCCGCGGTCGATCTCGGCCACGATCATCTCGTGGATGAGCGCGACCACTCGAGGCTCGACGACGCCGTCGGAGGCGGTGAGAATCCGTTGGGCGGCCTCGCGCTCGTGCTCGAGGAACCGGCGGAACGCTCGGTCCTCGGCGAGCGCCCGGAGCTGACGCTCGAACACGACAACAAGCCGTTCGGCTCCGGCGCCCGGCTCGGAGCCCTCGATCCGGCGGAACAGGGGCATCACGAGCTCGACCATCGCCGTTCCGATCACGGCGTCTCGGGAGCCGTACCACCGGTGAACCGTCGCCCGGGACACGCCGAGCTCCGAGCAGAGGGCCTGGATGTCGATCCGCTCTCCCGCCAGGAAGCGCTGCTTGACCGCGTCGAGCACCTGCTGCTTGGTGGCCGCCGCCGGACGGCCGGGCCGTCGTTGCACGTCGCGGGTGGGCACGGAGAGAACGGTATCCGCGGAAAGGGACCTCATCCTGGTAGGAGGGAAGGAGATATCGATGTTGGTTCAAGCACTGTCCAGTAGGAGGGCTCAGTTGGCGATCGCGGGTCTGGTCGCTGTCGCGACGGCCGTGGTCTTGGGCGCCGCGAGCTCCGGGGCGGGGGCAACGGTGTGGCTGTGCAAGCCGGGCCAGAAGCCCGATCCGTGTACTCCGGGCCTATCGACCACCGTGTTCAACGCTCCGCTGACTCAGGCGGTCGGCGTCGAGCACCCCAAGGCGGAGCGCAAGCCACCGATCGACTGCTTCTACGTCTATCCGACCGTCAGCGATGAACAGACCGGTAACAGCGACCTGCAGATCCAGGACACCGAGCAGTCGATCGCGCTGTACCAGGTCAGTCGCTACTCGCAGTACTGCAAGGTCTATGCGCCGATGTACCGACAGGTCACGCTCGCCGGAGCGGGCCTGGGCGGATCGTCGACCACCAAGGCGAATCCGGCCCTCGGCGTGAGCGATGTCGAGAACGCGCTCGAGGACTATCTGAAGCACGACAACCACGGCAGGGGATTCGTGCTCATCGGTCACTCTCAGGGCGCCGGCGTGCTCGAGGCCGTGATCGCCAAGGAGGTCGATTCCAAGCCCGCGGTTCGCAAGCGACTGCTGTCGGCGATCCTCATGGGTGGGAACGTGCTCGTGAAGGGCAACACCGGCATCGGCGGTGACTTCAAGCACATTCCAGCCTGCCGCCGCGCGACTCAGCTCGGGTGCGTGATCGCGTTCTCCACGTTCGACCAGCCGGTGCCGAGCGACAGCCTGTTCGGCCGCCCGCAGGCGCTGGCGGCGCTCGGCATGGGGACGCCCCCGAAGGACGACGAGGTGCTGTGTACCAACCCCGCCAACCTCGCTGGCGGGAGCGGACTGCTTGACCCGATCCAGCCGAGCGCTCCGTTCGCACCTGGCTCGACGATCGCCCTCGGCCTGAGCGTATTGAACTGGAAGGTTCCGGCACCCTCGACCGTGTACTGGGCGTCACCGCGCTCGTTCAGCGCACAGTGCGAGGACTCAAACGGCGCGCACGTGCTCGAGGTCACGGCCCGCAACGGAGCGCAGATGCCCACGCCGGCGCCGACTCCGGCCTGGGGACTCCACCTGCTGGACGCGAACCTCTCGCAAGGAAACCTGATCTCGATCGTCGCCCGCGAGTCGCGGGCATACCTGACCCACCACCACCAACATCACAAGTAAATAGTCGCGGGCTCGCGAGAGGGCGCCTACGAAAAGAGCCCCTCGATCGCGACGAAGCCGACATAGAGGACGATCAGCGTCACGCCCGCGAGCCGGCCCATCCCGCGCGGGCGCGCGAGCATGCCGATGCAGATCGCCGTCATCCCGACGAGCCACCAAAGCTGCAGCTCGGCCGGCGTGCTCAGTGCCCCAAACGTCGTGAACAGGGCCGGTACCAACACGCCGGCGCCGAGATTGATCGTGTTGCTGTTGAACGTTTCGGCGAGGAGCGCGGCGCCGCGACCGGCGACCCCGAGACGCACCGCCGTGATCGCGTTCGGCACGCTGGTCAGCGGGGCGAGGATCAGCACGCCAAGAACCGATCTGGAGATGTGCCAATGGCCGCCCAGATCGATCGCCGCCTGGACCATCCCCGCGCTCGCGGCGACGATGAGCAGGACGTCGAGCGCAATCAGCGCGACGAGGTGATGCGTCGGGTCGGACGACGGCTCGGCCGATCGCTGTGGGCCAGGCCGCTGGTCGAGGTAGCTCGCGAGACGGCCGGGAGCCTCGTGGGCTCGGCGCCGTCTCAGGAGGAGGTCCGATCCGCCGATCACGGTCGCGAGATACGGGACCGCGACGCACGCGCCCAGCGCCACCGCGACGACGGGCGACAGCCAGCCGACGAGGAAGGCGGCGGCGATCAGAGTGACCGCCGCTCCGGCGAGTCCCTCGAGCTCCAGCGCCTCCCGCGCGACGACGACCGACCCGGCGAGCAGCGCGCTCACGCCGATCATCGCCGCGAGCTGGAAGGCGTTGGAGCCGATGATCACGCCGACGCCGACGTTGTGTGCACCGCGGATCAGGGCGTACAGGGCCGATGAGACGTTTGGGCCGTCCGCCGCAAGTGCGGTCAGCAGGCCGACGAGCGCCTCGGGGAAGCGAAACCGCCGGCCGAGCCGGTCGAGTCTGCGCGCGAACAGGCGCGCCGCCACGACGGTGATCGCCAGCGATGCCAGGAACAGCGGGATCGCCGCGGCCACCGGCAAGCCGGATCACCCCTCTGCCCGAAAGCCGTGAAACCCGGTGGCCGGCCCTGACACGTGAACTCCCGATCGGTCGACAAAACGGCGCCGACCAGTCTTCCCGGCTCACATCCGGATCCTACCCCTGCGCGGGGTGCGAGGGTGCGCGGGGTGCGAGGGTGCGCGGGGTGCGAGGGGCGGGGTGTTGCTTACCCGACCGGCGCCTTGATCGACTCCACGTAGCCACGGACATCCGCCGCCGGCTCCGAATAGGCGTCGCCGAGACTCGCCTCGACCGCGCTCAAGTAGTCCTTCGTCCACTGCGGGAAGTCGTAGTCGATCGCTTTCAGGAACTCGAGCGTGGCGGCCAGTCGGATGTCCGCGATCGAAGGCGCGTCTCCGCCGATGAACCGCCTGTCGCCGAGGAAGAACGTGCGGTAGGCCTCGAGCGGCTGGGCGATCGCGGCCGCGGCGTCCTTCTGCGCTTGGGCCTTGGCGGCGTCGTCGGCATCCGATGAGCCGACCTCACCCGCGTACTGCGGAAAGCCGAGCAACGGATAGGTGGCGCGCGCGACGACCGGATACAGCGTGCCGATCAGATAGAACATCGCGCTGTCGACCATCGCCCGCTCGGCCGGATCGGTGGGATAGAACTGATCCAGGCCGTGCTTGTTGCACAGGTACTGCATGATCGCGCAGCTTTCCCACAGGGAGCCGTTCGCGAGTCCGTCCTCTTCGAGCAACGGGGTGAGATCAGCCGGGTCCTTGGCCAGAAACTCCGGCGTGCCCTTCTTGCCCCACACGTCCACTTCTTCGAACTCGAGCCCCGCGGCCCTCACGAAGATCCGAGCCGTCAGGTTGTTGACGCTCGGCTTCAGGATGCTCAGCGTGTTTGCTGCCATTGGATCTCCTCCGGTTCGTTACACAACCTTCTCGTGCTGATAGGGGTCTTTCGGCGATCGGTCATCGGAGAGCGACGCTCGCGATCGCCTGACGAGCGCCTCGATTGCATCCGCAAGGTGGATCGGAGCGATGTTGTAGTCGCCACGCTCCACACGAAGCTTGTGCGCTTCGAGCAACACCTCCGCGTGCGTATAGCCGTGCGGCGGCTCGAAGCGATACGAGGCCAGCTCGATCAACAGGCCGAGCGGATCCTCGAAATAGATCGAGTCCATGAAGCCGCGGTCCTTGACGCCGCTGTGTCGGATCCCCCGCTCATCGAGCCGCTCCACCGCCTGATGGAAGGTGGCCTGCGAGACCGACAGTGCGATGTGATGGACGCAGCCGGGATCGGTCGGTGTCCGGCTCGGATCGAGGGCGCGATCCTCGTTGGTGAAGACCGTGATCAGTCGCCCGTCGCCGGGATCGAAATACAGGTGACTCTCTGACGGGTTGTCGAGATTCGGCTGCTCGAACACGAACGGCATCCCTAGGACGCCCTCCCAGAAGTCGATCGAGGTTTGGCGGTCGGCCCCGACGATCGTGATGTGGTGAACGCCTTGGGTCTGAAGCTTTCGCACGGTTCGCTACCTCTCGACGAGTTTCGACTTGTATTCGCTGCGCTGCAAGCTCCCCCACGGCACCAGATCCACTCGTGTCTGGACGATCAAGCGGCTGCGCAGCTTCTCGCGGATTGCCTCCGCCAGACCCGCGGCGGGTGTGGCGCCGCGCCCGAGCTCCACGCTCACCGGAAGCGGTGGCTCCTGCTTGACCCCCGGGGCCTGGGGCTTGACGAGGATGTGACCGCTGACGTCGGGCGTGAATGCGCTCACGACCTCGCGGACTGCCGACGGGAATACGTTCACGCCACGGACGATCAGCATGTCGTCGCTCCGCCCGACGCATCGGATGCGCGGACTGGTTCGGCCGCATCGACACGGGTTCGTCCACACCCGGACATGATCGCGAGTGCGAAACCGCAGGAGTGGCGCAGCGCGGTGCCGAAGATGGGTCAGCACGAGCTCGCCGGTGGCGCCATCGGTTAGCTCGACCGAGCCACCGGTGTCCGGGTCGATCAGCTCGGCGTGGAGGAAGCCGCGAGCACCGAGGTGCATCCCTTCCTGTTCCTCGCACTCGCCCCACAGAGACGGGCCGATGTCGCCGATGCCCATCGCCTCCGTCACCTTCGCCCCCCAGCCGTCCTCGAGCGCGGCCCGGAACGCAGCCTCCCCGCCCCCCGGTTCGCCGGCCACCAGCACGCGCTCCACGCTCGACCCGCGGAGATCGAAGCCTCGCTCCGCGGCCCGCTCGATCAGATACGCCGCGTATGAAGGCGTCATCACTGCCGCCTCCGGCCTCAGACGCTCGATTGCCGTCAGCAGACCGTCCGTGTTACCGGTGCCCATGGGGATGTGACACAGGCCGATCCGGTCGAACGCGGCGAGCGCCGCCCCGGCCACGAACGGCCCGGCGTTATATGTGGAGACGATCCGCTGCCCCGGGCTGACGCCGGAGGCCGCGTAGCTGCGGGCGGAGCCGGTCACCCAGTTCTCGAGGTCGGCCGCCGTCAGCGGGATGTAGCTGGGCGTGCCGGTCGTCCCACTCGTCGAATGGATGCGGACGATCTCGGATGGCGCTGCGCAGAGATGGGCTCCGACCGGATTCTCCGCCGACAGCGTGGCCCTGATCTCGTGCTTGTCGGTGAGCGGCAGCTGCGAGATCTCCGCAAGGCCCCCCGCCATGCTCTCGGAGGCGAACCCGGCCGCCGCGAGCTTCCCGCGATAGAGCTGCGAGCGCGCGAACAGGTACGACAGCTGATCCCGATACGAGGAGTCGTCGGCCGCCAGCTGCTCCGCCCACGGTC
Source organism: uncultured Solirubrobacterales bacterium (assembly GCA_963812225.1). Classification (GTDB taxonomy): domain Bacteria; phylum Actinomycetota; class Thermoleophilia; order Solirubrobacterales; family Solirubrobacteraceae; genus Palsa-465. The sequence continues at coordinate 15,191 of CAWEUN010000015.1, read as the reverse complement.
GCGCCTCGATCTCTCGGGCCAGCATCAGCGGGCTCCGTCCTGCCCCGAACGTTCGTAGACGATCGTCTCCTCGGCTCCCCTCGCCATGAGGAACCCGACGGAGTCCCGTTGCTCCTCGGCCAGATGTGCGAGTAGGCCCGCGGTGCGGGCGAGGATCGGAACCGACTTCACCGCCGATGCGGCAAAGCCCAGGTCGAGCATCACGGCCGCGATCGGCATCGAGACGTTCATGACGAGCGGCTTGCCCCACGCCTGCGCCGCGCCCTCGCGCAGGCAGCGTGCGAGCAGGACGTGCGGTCCGCTCACATCACGCGCGTCGGCGAGCTCGAGGATCCGCTCGGCGCGGGGATCGACCGGATGATGAATCGGATGTCCGAACCCCGGCAGCCGCTCGCCGGCGGCGCGGACAGCGCGCGCCGTCTCCGCGGCTACCGCCGCCGCGTCGCCGCCGGCGGCCACCCGCGCCTGTGCCTGCTCGAGCAGGCGCGCACAAGACTCCGCGGTGCCGAGGATGACCGGGCCGCAGCCGAGGATCCCGGCCGCGACGGCGCCCTGGAGTGACCCCGGATCGGCCGCCAGCGTCATGCGGGCGGCGACGTTAGTGGGCATCATGCCGTGCTCGGCGATCGCGACGAGGAGCAGATCGAGGAAGAACCGCTGGTCTTCGGTGGGCTCGCTGCCGGTCAGCAGCAGATGGAAGTACTCGGTGAAGCTAAGGCGACCCATCAGGTCGCTGGACAGGTCCCGGCCACGGACCTCTACCCGGTCGGGATAACCCTGGCTGATGTGGGTGACAGCGCCCGATGCCACGGTCGGGAAACTAGCTTGCCTAGCCGCCGGCGGCTAGGTCGCGTTCGATCCGAGCCGCGGTCTCCAGCAATGGTGGTAGGAGCTCGTCCTCGATCATCTGCGGCGTCCGGCGGCTCGCGTGCGTCGACAGGTTGATCGCAGCCGCGACCTTCGACTCTGAGTTGCGGATCGGAACCGCCACCGCGCGCAGCCCGTCCTCGAGCTCCTGATCGACGAGCGCCCGCCCGGTCTCGCGGACGGTCTCGATCACCCCTCGCAGCGCGCCCTCGTTCGTGACGGTCCCGGCGGTCAGCGGCGTGAGCTCCGCCCGGGCGAAGTACGCGTCGAGCTCGGCTTCGTCCAAGCCGGCGAGGAGCACCCGGCCCATCGAGGTGGCATAGGCGGGAAAGCGCGTGCCCACCGCGATCGCGACGGTCATGATGCGCTGCGTCGGTTCGCGCGCCACGTAGACGACGTCCGTGCCGTCGAGCACCGAAACCGACGAGGACTCGTGCACTCGCTGGACGAGGTCGCGGAGGTGGGGCTGGGCGATCTCGGGCAAGGTCAGGCTCGACAGGAACGAGTAGCCGAGCTCGAGCACGCTCGGGGTCAGCGAGAACTTGCGGTCCTCGCAGCGGACGTAGCCGAGATCGACGAGCGTCAGTAGGAAGCGCCTCGCGGCGGCCCGGGTGAGCTCCGCCTCGCGCGCGACATCGGTCAGGGTCAGGCCCGGCGCGGGAACGTTGAGCACCCGGATGACCGACAGGCCGCGCTCGAGGGACTGCACGAAGTGGCGATCGCGGATGCGGCTCGCCGTGCCCACGCGGGATTCAGAGGTCAAAGAAGACGGTTTCGTTCGGTCCTTGGAGATGGATGTCGAACCGGTACCCGTGCTCGGTCGCCGTGGCCAGCAATGTGTGGCGGCGGTGCTCGGGAACGCTCGCGAGCACGGCATCAGCCGCGTTGGCATCGGACTCGTCGGCGAAGTAGATACGGGTGACGCAACGGTTGAGCATTCCACGCGCGAACACCGAGAGGTCGATGTGCGGCGCCTGGAGGACGTCGCTCGGACCGGGCACCGGGCCCGGCTTGACGGTCACGATCTCATAGCCGCCGTCGCCGTCCTCGGCCGCAAACCTTGCGAACCCACGAAACCCCTCGAGCTCGGAGCGCTCGCCGTGTCCGTACATGTCCGCGAAGCGACCACATGGATCGGCCTGCCAAGTCTCGATCATCGCGTCCGGCACGGCCTCCCCCGCGCCGTCGTACACGGTCCCCGTGATCCGGATCGCCCCCGGCGTCCCCTCGGCGACCGCGAGCGGCCCCCGTTCCCACGGCAACCCGATGGCGAAAAACGGTCCGACGGTCTGCGACGGCGTCAAGCCGAAGCCGGTCAATGTGACTCCTCGAACGGTGTCGCCCCCGGTCCACGCAGGTAGACGTCGAACTCATAGGCGAGTGCCCAGTTGGGAGCGGTCTGGTGCATCGAGAACCTCGAGATCATCTGCTCGCGTGCCTTCGCGTCGCGAACGGAGTTGAAAATGGGATCGAACTCGAACAGCGGATCACCGGGGAAGTACATCTGTGTCACCAACCGCTGCGCGAACGCCCGCCCCAGCAGTGAGAAGTGAATGTGCGACGGGCGCCAGGCGTTGTAGTGGTTGCCCCACGGATAGGGACCGGGCTTGACCGTCGTAAAGCTGTAGCGACCGTCGTCGTCGGTGAGGCACCGCCCCGCACCGGAGAAGTTGGGGTCAAGCTCCGCCGGCCACCGATCCCAGGAGTGCCTATACCGACCCGCAGCGTTCGCCTGCCATACCTCGACCAGCGTTCCTCTGAGCGGCTTCCCTTCGGTGTCCATAACTCGCCCCGAGACGGTGATCCGCTCCCCGATCGGCTCTCCCTCGTGCTGGGCCGTCAGATCGCTGTCGCCGGCCACCACACGCTCATCGCCCAGCTGCGGACCCGTCACTTCGGTGATCGACTGCGGCAAATACACCAACGGCTCGTTCGGATGGCGTAGCGCCGTCGATTTGTAGGGCGCGAAGTCGAGGGGCGGATGCACGTCGGGTTCCGGACGCACGTAACTCGTGGGCGTATCCGACACACCGTCGTAGATCGTGCGCGTCTCGCTGCTCACCTCGGGGACGCTGCTCATCAAACGGCCTCCACCACAGTTGCCAAACCCTGTCCGACGCCTATACAGATTGCCGCCACGCCGAACCCGCCACCCTGCCGCTTGAGCTCGTGCGCGAGACCCCCGAGTACGCGCACCCCCGATGCCCCGAGCGGATGCCCGATCGCGATCGCACCGCCGTTCGGATTGACCTTCTCGGGATCGAGCTCCTTCCACTCGCCGATGTCGGCGAGGCACTGCGACGCGAACGCCTCGTTGAGCTCGACGACCGATACATCGTCCCACCCGATGCCGGCGCGGCGCAGCGCCATGTTCGCGGCCTCCACGGGCGCGATTCCGAACACGTCCGGGTCGACCGCGGCGGCTCCGCGAGACACGATCCGCGCCAGCGGTTCGAGCCCGGCGGCCTCTGCGCCGGCCTCGTCGGCGAGCAGCGCCGCGCCGGCCCCGTCGTTCAGCGGCGACGAGTTACCCGCGGTCACCGTGCCCTGCTGGGCGAAGGCGGGCTTCAGCTTTGCCAGCTTCTCGAGCGACGTGTCGGGACGGATGCTCTCGTCGCGTTCGAGCTCGGTGTCGGGAACGGGGATCACCCACTCGTCGTAAAAGCCGTCGTCCCAAGCCGCCGCCGCGCGCTGGTGACTACGCAGCGCGAACTCGTCTTGAGAGGCACGCGTGATCTCGTACAGGCCGGCGAGCTTCTCCGCGCTCTGGCCCAGCGAGATCGTCCACTGGTCGGGCATCTCGGGATTGACCATCCGCCAGCCAAGCGTGCTCGAGTAGAGCTGCTCGTTCTGTCGGGCGAACGGCCGGTCCGGCTTGAGCAAGATCCACGGCGCGCGGCTCATCGACTCGACCCCTCCCACCATCACGATCGAAGCGTCGCCGCACTCGATCATCCGGCTGGCCTGCATCGCGGCGTCGAGGCTTGAGCCGCACAGGCGGTTGACCGTCGAGCCCGGCACCGACGTGGGCACGTCCGCCAACAGGCACGCCATCCGCGCCACGTTGCGGTTGTCCTCGCCGGCCCCGTTGGCATCGCCGAACATGACGTCGTCGATCTGTTCCGGATCCAGGGACGGGGCCCGCCGAAGCGTCTCCCGGACGATGTGAGCCGCGAGGTCGTCGGGACGGACCTCGGAGAGCCCGCCGCCGTAACGGCCGAACGGCGTGCGCACCGCGTCGAGCACGTAGGAGGTGCTCATCGCCCGCAACCCACCGCCGGCTCAGGTGATCGCATGGGTTTCACGATATACGCTCCGCCCGGTGCCGTTCCCTCTGATCATGCGGCGAGCACAGTGAGAACGCAGGTGGGGATCGTCGGCGGCGGCCCCGCCGGCCTCACGCTGGCTCTGCTCCTTCAACGTGAGGGCATCGAGTCCGTCGTGCTCGAGGCCAGGAGCCGTGACTACGTCGAGAAGCGCGTACGCGCCGGGCTGCTGGAGCAGAACACGGTCGACCTGCTCCACGACCTCGGGGTCGGTGATCGCCTCGCGCGGGAAGGCCTTCAGCACGATGGCATCAACCTTCGCCGGCTGGGGCGCACTGTGCACATCCCGATCGCCGAACTGACGGGACGGCACGTGACGATCTATGGGCAGCAGGAGGTCGTAAAGGACTTGATCGACGCCTCGCTGCACCGCGCTTGCGAGCTGCACTTCGAGGTCGGCGACGTCGCGGTCCATGACCTCGAGACCGAGCGGCCGAGGATCAGTTACACCGATGACGGCACCGCCCACGAGCTCGAGTGCGATTTCATCGCCGCATGCGACGGTTTCCACGGCATCTGCCGCCCGTCGATTCCCGCTGGGTTCCTGACCGAGCACGAGTTCACCTATCCGTTCGCGTGGCTCGGGATCCTGGCCCGCGCGGCGCCCGCGACCGAGGAGCTCATCTACGCATGGCACGAGCACGGTTTCTCGCTGTACTCGATGCGCTCACCGACGGTGAGTCGTCTGTACCTCCAAGTCCCCTCGGACGAGGACGTCGAGCGGTGGCCCGATGAGCGGATCTGGGAAGAGCTCCAGGCCCGCCAGGCGACGGCGGGCTGGCGGGTCAACGAGGGGGAGATCTTCGACAAGGGGATCACCCCGATGCGGACCTACGTCTGTGAGCCGATGCGTTTCGGTGAGATGTTCCTAGCCGGCGACGCCGCCCACATCGTTCCGCCGACGGGAGCCAAGGGGTTGAACCTGGCGGTCAACGATGTCCGGCTACTGGCCGCCGCCCTGAGTCGCTGGTACGACAGTGGGTCACGGGACGGGCTCGACGCCTATTCGGACACGGCTCTGCGCCGGGTGTGGCGCGCGCAGGACTTCTCCAACTACATGACTCAGCTGCTCCACGACCTCGGGACCGGCGAGTTTGAGCGAATGCTTCAGCTGGCGCGGCTCGACTATCTGGAGCGGTCGACCGCCGCGGCGACGAGCCTCGCGGAGAACTACGCGGGACTGCCCGCCGCTCAGGACTTCTGAGGGCGCCGGCGCTGCGACGTTCGGCTCGGTGGCTCGCGTTGGCCCGGCTCGGTGTCTGTCGTGACTCGGCCCGCGGGCGCTTTCAGCGCCCGCAGCCGCGGTTGGCGGGCGGCTGGTAAACGGCGCTGGGGAAGGGGAGAGAGCGGGGCCCTCGCACCAGTCCAGAACCTGCACAGCACGACAAATCGCCAGAGAAGGCCGAGCCCTGTCGACCTACGCACGAAGAGTGTGCTCAAGTCGACAGGGCTCGGGATTTCGGACGAGGTTGTCGCGTTGTGCAGGTTCCCCGTGACAGTCTCGGCACACTCTCGTCACAAAGTCACAAAGAAGACCTGCACGAGCGCCCGGACTCCGCCGGCGCCCTCACCCACCCCCTCTCCCTGCTGCCTTTGCCGAGCCGACCGCCAGCCAATGCTGCGGGCGCGCAGCGCCCACGGGCTAGGGTCCTCATACCCTGCCCTGACCGCCAGCGCTCAGGGAGCGGCGGACTCGCTCGCGGCGAGCGCCTTCGAGTGGCCGAGAAACGGCACCAGCGTGCAGTAGTGAAGCTCCTTAGTGAGCGCCGGCAAGTTCTTGGCCTCACCGACCTTGATGCGGTTGTAGAGGGCTTCGCACAGGCCTCCGATCACTGCCTCGGTCAGCGGTTTGTAGTCGGCGAGTGCGGGTGGAAGCCCGCTGCGGCCCGGCTCGAGGAACTGGGCGAATCGACGCAGCGTCGCGTCTCGCCGCTCGAGCGCGACCCTCCCGGCGGTGTGGACGTCGACCACGACGAGACGCGCGAACGCCGGATCCTCGGCGCACAGCTCGAGCAACCGCTTCAGAGCCGCCCCGACGCGGGCCTCCCACGAGGGCCCGGCGGCTGCATAGGCACGGTTGAGTGAGATGAAGACCGCCTCGATGCAGGCGTCGTATGTCGCGAGGAAGCAGTCCTCCTTGTCCGAGAACAGGTCGTAGAACGTCCGCCGCGAGACCCGCGCGCCGTCGGTGATGTCCTTGATCCTGACCGCGGGATACGTCTTGTCCGCGCACGCCTCGGCGATCGCGCTCTGGAGCCGCCTGCGCTGGTTGGTGACGATGAACGCATGCGGCAGTCCGTGCCTGCCGCGAGGCAACGGTGGTGTGGTTGGCGGGGCTTCACCGGGGAATGCCCGCGGAGTCCCCGCGGTGCCACTCATCGCTCACTCCAGTGCCGGAACGAGTTGCGCTCTAGAGGCTGCGCCCTCCGGTCCGTGCATGGGAACGAGCACCATGTACATGAACGTCGGGAGCAACTCCTCGAGCTGCTCAGCATGACCAGTGAGTACGGCGGCGTAGATCAGCTGCCAGATCGCCCCCGCGATCGTCTCAAGCATCAGACGGGGTACGGGCGCGGACGCCGCTTCCAGTGCCTCGTCGCCGAGCAGCGCTGCAAATCCTGCGACCAGCCGGTCCCGCTCGGCCAGCGCGTCCGGTCCCGCGGCCATCAGTTCGACCACGCCCATATCGGCGACGTCGGGCCGGGCGCTAAGGAACCGCAGCAGCGCGCCGAGCGCCGAGCGCGTGCGGTCCGCCCAGTCGTTCCCGACCGCGGACGCCGATTCGACCACGGCGGCGAGTTCGCGCGCGTACTGGCGGTAGGAAGCGAGGAAACAGTCGCGTTTGTCGTGAAAGTTCTCGTAGAAGGTCTTGCGCGAGACGCCGGCGCGGCCCGCCAGGTCCTCCACCGTCATCGCGATAAACCCTTTCTCGTGGACCACCGGTGGGACCGCATGGATCAACCGCTGGCGCTGGTTCTCCACGACGGCGCCGGGCAGCAGGCCGTGCCTTCCCCGGGGCAGGCGACGGGCGTCAACAGGTGCGCGCTGTTCGGCCATCGTCGCGAGCATATCGGTCCGCTACGGGCAAAGACAATAGAAAACGTATATGTCTGTAGAAGTGGGAGCGCCTGTATGTACAGATGTCCCAAACACATTTGAACACATTTGAACACACAACAAAGTCTCCAAAGGGCGGCGGACTCCACTTTTGCGGTCGACGAGAAACAAGCGGGTTTTCTGAGCCTACACGAATGTTCTAGAGGGGCGATTCTCGATGTGTAAATGGACGAGTTTCCAGCAAGGCGTTTGCATCGCCGCTGGAGCGGCTACTTTGTGACGACATGTCTCCAAGCGCCAAACGCCAGGGACGTCAAGCTCATCAGCTCCCCCCGGGCCGGCACGGCCTCTCGCGGTCGTTCATCGTCTCCAACCAGCGTGAGCGGATCCTCGACGCGGTCGCCGACGTGTCGAGTCTCGCCGGCTATTCGGCGATGAGCGTCGAGGACATCATCGTCACAGCGGGCGTCTCGCGCCGCACGTTTTATGACCATTTCAGCGACAAGCAGGAGGCGTTCCTGGCTGCGTACGACGCCGTCGTGGCCCAGCTCGTGCAGCGGGTCCAGGAGGCGTTCGTCGCGAACACGACGTTTGCCGGCCGTGTGCGGGACTTTCTGGCCGAGTTCCTCGGCTTCGTCGCCAGCGAGCCTCGATTCGCCGACATGTGCATCGTCGAGGTGCTTGCCGCCGGGCCTCAGGCGATCGAGCGCCGGAACGCGGTCATGAGGACGTTTGCGCTGATGGTCCACGCCGCGGCCCAAGAAGGCGAGACCCCGCAGCAACCCCCTGAGATCACGTCCGAGACGATCGTCGGGGGGATCTACGAGGTCGTGTACTCGCGCGTGATACAGGGGCAGACCGCCCAGCTGCTGGGATTGCTGCCGGACCTCGCCTACTCGCTGATGCTCCCGTACATCGGCCGCGCGGCGGCGCAGAAGGAGTCGGCAAAGACCCCCACGCCGCGGGCGACCGAACCCGTCGCGATCGTCTCGAGCGACTCAGTCCTCGACGAACAGGCCACGCCCGCGCTTGACGACCGCGCCTGACGTGGTCAGCTCGCGGACGGGGCGGTACAGCGATGTAGGCTGCACCCCGAGCATCGAGGCCAGGTCGGTGATCGTCGAGCCCGGGTGGGCCCGGAGGGCATCGATCACGCGCGCGTCGCGCTCGGCGCCGGTCTCCGTCTCTCCCTGAGCCCGCCGCCGCTGACGGGCGGGCTTCGAGCGAGCCGGCGAGCCGGCGGCCTGACGCGAGCGCCGCCTCGGAGCCACGGCGGGGCTCTCACCCGAGGCGGCGTTGTCGCCGCCCGACCCTCGGGCGTCATCCTCCGCCGGGCGAGCCGGGGCGCGCGATGGCCTGCGGTCGGGGACTTCGATCCCGAGTTCATCGGCGAGCTTCAGGAGCTCGTCGTATTCCCGCACCAATGGCTCGAGTTCGCTCAGACGAGCGGCCACACGCTCCCGGACAGTTCGGACTTCGTCAGCGAGGGACATGAGAGATCTCCCGGCAGCCTGTGTATAACACGCCCGCCGAGCTGAAGTTAAGTGGAATGGTGGGGTTACCCCCAAGCGGGGGGTCAGTTACCCACGCTCGGCGCTGCGGTGTTGAGCACGGAGAGGCCCCGCGCGAGCTGCGAGTAGGCGCCGGGGACGCGGTAGGCGTCGTCGCGCTGAAGGCCCAGCGGGCGATCGAGGAACGCGAGCCCCTCGGGCGTCGGCGTCTGCGAGGTCCGCAGGTAGTGGACCTCGTTGGACGTCCGAGGCAGCTCGACGTCGTGCGCCTGGGATGCGCCGGTGACGTTGCCGAAGAAGCCTGTGATCTCGTGCTTGAAGAGGCCGATGTAGCTGACGATCGGGTTCGCGTTGCGCAGGAACGGCTGGAACGCGCCCAGCAGCGGCGGGATTGAGTCGAGGATATGGTCGAGCGCCGGAAGCCCCCGCTCAGACGCGGTCACGGTCGGGCCGAGACGATCGAACAGCGCGTGAAGCTGGGGGGCTAGCTTGGCGGTGGTACCGAACGTCCCCGTGAGCTCGGTGGCAATCGGCTCGAGCGCTCGGACGACCGAATCGGACTGCTGTGCGAAGCGCGTGATCGCTGGGAGCGTCAGGCGAGTTTGAAGCTCGAAGTTCGGGAGCGCCCGGAAGACGTCGGCCAACTGCTGGTTGCGCTCGGCGGTCGTATGGAACAGGTTGTTCGCGGCCGTGATCAGCCCCGAGAGCTCGCCCTGACGGGCACTGAGGGCGTTGAAGAACGTCCCGGTGTTCGCGACCAGGCAGCGAACCGCCGGAATAGGCTCGAGCGCGACTTGGACCCCTCTCGACGTCGACGGGACCGCCACCCTGACGAGCATTTCGTGCACGGCCTCGCCGGAGCTGTGCGTTGCCGGCGACAACGCCGGCAACGTCGTCAGCTCGACCAATCCCGATCAGGGAGCGAGCGCCACGTGGGCCAGCCAGAACGCCGATGGCGGCCTGACGCTCAACGGGATGTCGTGTCTGCCCACCCCCGAGATGTGCTTCGGCGCGGACTCCAACGGCGACATCTTGGCCTCGAGCGATCCGCAGGACGGCGCCACCGCGCAGTGGAGCGTGATCGCCAACGACGTCAATGGTCCGCTCGACGCTATCTCCTGTCTCCCGACGCTGTGCGTGGGCGTCGACAGCAAGGGCGGCGGCTTCACCTCGACGGATCCGACCGCGAGCTCCTCGACGTGGGTGCTGGCGGCGGGCATCGACTCCACCAACCAGATCAACACCGTGTCGTGCCCCTCGGATGAGCTATGCGTGGCCGGAGATAACGGAGGCGACCTCCAGAGTGGCGTCGGCCAGGTGCTCACCGTCGCGATCGCCGGCACGGGCTCGGGCAGCGTGAGCAGCGTCCCGGGCGGGATCTCCTGTCCGACGGCGTGCTCAGCGACATTCGCGACGAGCACGAAGGTCACGTTGTCGGCGAGGCCCGCGACCGGCTCCGCGTTCACGGGCTGGAGCGGTGGCGGCTGCTCCGGGACGGGCACGTGCCAGGTGACGCTGGGGAGCGATCAGAGCGTGACGGCGACGTTCACGCCCACGAACACGTTGACCGTGACCGAAGCCGGCGCGGGTACGGGCACGGTGTCGAGCGCTCCGGGCGGGATCTTCTGCCCGAGTGCATGCGCGGCTGGCTTCCTCGGCGCGACGATGGTGACGCTCACCGCGAGCCCGTCGGCGGGGTCGGCGTTCACGGGCTGGAGCGGCGGCTGCTCGGGGACCGGCACCTGTACGGTGACGATGAGCTCCGATCAGGCCGTGACCGCGACCTTCGCCGTGGAGCAGACGCTGACCGTCACGGTTGGCGGGTTGGGCTCCGGCAAGGTGACTAGCAGTCCGGCGGGCATCTCGTGTCCCGGTACGTGCTCGAGCAGGTTCGCTCCCGGAACCAAGGTCACGCTCACGGCTACAGCCTCGGCTGGGTCGGTGTTCTCGGGGTGGAGCGGAGCCTGCTCGGGGACCGGTAGCTGCGTATTGACGATGACCGGCGCTCACAACGCCACGGCGACGTTCGGGCCCAAGAAGACGACGACCGCCATCCCGCCGCCTCCGCCGCCCCCACCGCCCCCACCGTCGTGCACACTCGACCCGGTCGGCAATCGCGTGCCGGTCAAAGCGCACCGACACCTCAAGCCGCGGACGCTCGAGGTGACGATCACGTGCGACCAGTCGGCTCAGGTGAAGCTGACGGGGAAGGTGACGTCCGTCCCGAAGGCCAAGAAGGGCAAGAAGCCGCCTAAGGCGAAGACGTTCAGGATCCGCGCCATCACGGCGCAGGCGTCGGCCGGCACGGAGCTCAAGCTCACCGCGCAGATCCCGGCTGCCGCGCTCAAGCACGGCAGCCACGATTCGGCCAGCTTCACGCTGACGGCGACCAACGCCAACGGCTCGGAAACGGCGGCGGCAAAGATCCGGAAGCTCGTGTTGGTGTGATGCGACTGCTTCTGAAAGTTGCTTAAGCCTCCTGTTTCCGCCGCGTTTAAGTGGGTAACGGCAACGACGGACCCTGTATTGAGGAGGTGGAGGCCGGGATGAGAGCACTTGTCTTGCGCGCCGTCGGAGAGGTTCGCCGTGATGCCGGGGCAGAGCCGGGGAGCAAGGAACCGCCGGATCGGGACGAGCGATGTCAGGACGAGCCGCAGGACGCGGCCGTACCTTGGCGGGCCACCGCGCCGGCGCGCCCGAAACGGCGCCGAGCCCGCTCCCGGTCATCCGGGTCCGGCAGACGCGGCTTGGGCTGATCGGCCCCGACAGTCGCTTGGAGTATGGCGGCCGGTTTCGGCCGCCAACCCGCCGATCGTCCCTCCAACCGGGCTTGAGGTTCGGAGAAATGGGTATCTGATTCGCCAGATGAGCGTCGTGGGCCGCAACCTCAACAAGAGCTACCCCGCCCGCGCGGACTCGGTGCCGGCAGTGCGCCGGGCGCTGTGCGAGCTCGCCACCGCCGCCGGCGCGACCCCGGAGCAGGTCGAGTCGATCCGGCTGGCGGCCTCAGAGGCCGTCACGAACGCGGTCGTGCACGCCTATCGCGACCGGTCTGGAGAGATCCACGTGACCGCCGCCGCGGTCCTCGACGAGTTCTGGATCCTGATCGGCGATGACGGATGCGGTATGCGCGTCCGATCGGACAGTCCGGGGTTGGGTCTCGGCCTGATGCTGATCATGCAGGAATGCGACGACTTCACGGTCCTCGCGCGGTCGTCGGGGGGCACGGAAGTGCGGATGCGCTTCGACCTAGTCGGCGTCGACGAGCCGCGACCCGGCGCTCAGGCGCGAGGGTCGGAAGCGGCGGCCTCGCGGCCGGCCTCGTCGCGCTTCTCGACTACCACGTAACCCGGCATCCCCTGGACGACGGTCTCGACCTCCTCGAGCTCGTGCCCGGGGAGCATCACGAACCGGCGCGGGAAGGCACGTACGCGCTCGTACTCGTGGGGCGTCAGCGACACGAGGGCGTTGCAGCCGAGCCTGGCGCACTCGCACCGAAACCCGACGGGAGTGTCCTCGTCCCCGGGATACCCGCCACGGCTGATGGCTTCGTTGACCTCGCGGAAGATCGACTCGTTGTCAGCCAGACGCCGTTCGATCTCGTCGTTCATTTGTGGATCCTCCCACGTCGACGGTGGGCGCGGATAGGACCTGGACGGCGACCTACCTGCGAGCGGCGATCCTCCTCAGGAACGGCACGAGCCGGGCAAAGAACGCGTTGTGGGGGTATGCGCCCGCTGGGTCGTTGTGGGCGTAGGTGGTGTGGCGGTCGACGAGCGTCAGGTTCCGCTTCGGGATGCCCGACTGGGCGGCGAGCGCCTGCGCGTCGGCCAGGACCGCGGGTCCGCCGAGAGAGGTGTCGAACGCGTAGATCAGCAGGCGTCGCGGCAGCTTGTGACCCATCGTCGCGTGGACGTCGAGGACGCTCTGGGCCGGGTTCGCATTCCCGTTATCCACGGCCCCGGTGTCGAGCGTCAGCCGCTCTGGGAAGTACCACTCCGTCCCGTCGACGTTGTTGATGCCGAACCCGGAGAACATCGTCGCGAAGCGCTTGATCGGGGTCAGGGCGCCGGCGCCGTTCCAACCGTGGACGGGCCCGGCTGCGGCCACGCCCGCGCCCAGATGAGCCTGGGCGGCGGCAAGCGAGGGCGGCGAGGTCCCCACGTTGAGCGCGTATGCGTACTGCGCGAGGTTCGTGACGCGCACGGCAGGCTTGAGATACGACGGGATGACGCTCGACTCCTGCCCGATCGAAGGCTGGTTGGGCGCGACGAGGGCCGCGAGCGATCCCGTGGCGTTGAAGACGCCCGCAAACGGCGCGATGATGCCTCCGAACGCGAGCCATGGGGTGGTCGCCGGCTGCAGGAGCTTGTCGAGCTCCGACGTGGCGGTCGCCGAGGAGACCGCCGGCAGGCTGCCGCCGTCGTCGTAGATGAGGCCGGCGAGCTGATCGGCTCCCGCACGACCGTGAAAGTTCCAGGTCGCGTACGCAGTCACCACGGAACCGCCGAGCGAGTGGCCGCCGAGCACGACCTTCCCGCCGAGCTTCCGAGCCGCCTCGATCACGTCATGAAGGTCTTCGACGGCTACCTGCATGCCCCACTGTTTCGGGTACTGGAGGCCGAGGTATTGCTGGTAGTTGAAATGGTGCGTGATCGCGCTGTTCGCGAGGAACCCGAGGTAGTAGTTGAACACCGTCGACGGCGAAGCCTTGCCCTTCTTCGCCAGATTGAGCACCGACTGATCCTCGAACAGGTTCTCCCGCCGCTCGACCGACCAGACCTGCCAGCCCCTGGTCTTGGTGACGATCCACTTCGCCAGCGGAACGAAGTAGGCGCTGCCGGCGGAGGTCCCCGGCTCGAGCACGAGCACGTTCTTGGCCTTGGCCGGGCCGACCTTGATGACCCCCACCTTGTTGTACTTGGCGGGCGTATCGGGGGCCTTGAAGCCGCGCATCCACGTGACTTTCAGCGCGCTGGCCGCGGGGGCGGTGAAGGCGAGCACGCAGCCACTGATGAGGGTCAGGCGAAGCAGTCTGTTGGCGAACACGGGGGCTCCTGGTTGGCGGGAAGGTGGCTTGATATCAGAGAATTGTTGAGCTACGACTGAAGAGTTCGGGTGCCGTTTCGGTGCGTAAACACGCGAGATGGGCTTCCGGTTCGGTCCCCGGTTTAGCCTGACGCCGTGCGAGCACTCGTCGCCGCTGCCGATCCACCCCACGTCGAACTGGCCGAGGTCGCTGACCCAGTCCCCGCCCCGCACCAGGCGGTGATCGAGGTCAGGGCGTTCAGCCTGAACCGGGGCGAGACGCGCCGACTCGAGAGCCTCGCTCCGGGTTCGGTCACGGGCTGGGACGTGGCGGGCGTCGTCCGGGATCGCGCCGCCGACGGGAGTGGCCCGCCGGCAGGCGCGCGGGTTGTCGGGCTCGTGAACCCCGGGGCGTGGGCGGAGCTCGCGGCAGTCAGGACGGATTGGCTGGCCGAGCTTCCCGACGGAGTCTCGTTCGAGCAGGCGGCCGCGATCCCCGTCGCGGGTCTGACCGCGTTGCGGGCGCTCGAGATCGGCGGATTCGTGCTCGGCAAACGCGTGCTCGTGACCGGCGCCAGCGGTGGCGTCGGGCGGTTCGCGATCCAGCTCGCGAAGATGGCCGGGGCGGACGTCACGGCCATCGCTACGCGGACCGAAGGGCTGACCGAGCTCGGTGCGGACGAGGTGCTACCCGAGCTCGAGCCGCACGGCCCCACGTTCGACGTGATCGTCGATGCCGTTGGCGGCCCGACGCTCGGCGCGGCGCTGAGCCGGGTGGCGCCACTGGGGAGGGTCGTCAACTTCGCCGCCACCACTCCCGAGCCGGTCTCGTTTCCGACCCGCGAGCTGTTCGGGCGCGCGCCCGGCGCGTTCCTGTACGGGCTCTACATCTTTACCGAGCTCGATCGGACCGGGAGCGGGAGCACCGACCTTCGCCGCCTGGCCGACCTGATCGAGGCCGGCAGGCTCGACCCCCAGATCGACCTGGTCCGCTCCTGGGCGGACGCCAAGGAGGCGATCGAAGCGCTCCTACAGCGCCAGGTCGCCGGCAAGGCCGTCCTAACCGTCAACTAGTGACGCGCGCCTTGCCCTAAGGCTGCGTGAAGGGTCTTGTGCGGCAACACGGCCGGTGGATTTGCCCCAGTTAGGACTCTTGTTGCGGGTTGATTAGGAATGGCCCCCGGCGCTCAACGGGCCCCGATTCTGATCTAGATTTCGCTCCGACCGACAACCTCTTTGGAGGAGGAGTAGTGAGGAGACACTTTCGATCGGCTCTCATGGCCGTTCTCGCAGTTGGCTCTGTGCTCGCGATCGCCGCGTGCGGGAGCTCATCAAGCTCGTCGAATACGACGACGAGTTCGTCCAGCTCGAGCTCGTCGTCGACGCAGGGCGGCACCGTCAC
>CAWEUN010000014.1:0-514103 GCA_963812225.1 uncultured Solirubrobacterales bacterium | reverse complement strand
TCGGAAGCCTCGGGCTGCTCGCGCTGGGCGTCGCCGAGCGGGGACGAACCGAGAGCGCCGAGGCGTGGGCTCGGCAGGCGCTCGTCCTTCGCGCGCCAGCATTTCCAAGCCGACTCATATGTCGCCTCACCGGCGCATCTGGGCCTGGCGCTGGCGTGCGTCGCGACGGGGCGCCTCGACGAGGCCGAGCGCGAGGCGCTTCGCGGTGAGCGCCTGCGACACTCGCCACAGCCCACCGTCGGCCACGCGCACGCGCTGCTCGTACTCGCCCAGGTGCGGCTGGCGCGAGCGCGCCTGGCGCGTGCCGCCGGTGACCTCGAGCGCGCCAAACGCGCGATCGCGGAGTTTCCGGATCCGGGTCGGTTGCCGGCGATCGCCGCCACGATCGAGCAGACCCTCGTCGAGGCTCGAACCAATGCCGGAAGCCGCGGCCTCGCCGAAGAACCCAGTCCGGCCGAGCTCGCCGTCCTGCGTGGCCTCGCGGCCGGTCTCTCCCGACGCGAGATCGGCGCGCAGCTTTACATCTCGCTGAACACCGTCAAGAGCCACACCCGCGAGCTGTACCGCAAGCTCGGCGCCCGATCGCAAGTGGAGGCGGTCGCCCGCGCCGAACCTGCTCGACCCAGGTCAATCACCCGGGTGATCTTCGGCCCCCGCCGTTCACATCGCGGCCGATGTGAGGCATGCTGGGGCCTCGCATGTCGCCCACCCACTACCGCTTCGTCGTCAAAGGCGAGCTTGGAGCCCGGTATGCCTCTGCGTTTGAAGGAATGACGATCTCCGCCCACGACGGCATCACGGAGATAACCGGAGAGATCATCGACCCCGCCCACCTCCAGGGGCTGCTCGAACGGATCGCCGGCCTCGGAATCACGCTGCACAGCCTCAACCCACTCGACACAGAGAACGGTGAGACGGGCTCACACACCCCCGAACCGACTAGTAATTCGAAGGGATCGTGAAACGATGACGTTTCTCTGGATCGTGTTGGGCATCGTGTACGTAGCCTGCTAGGGCTACTTCGGCCTCGCTACCTTCCGCAAGGGGCATTACTGGATGTTCTGGATCGGTTTCGTCGTTCCGATCCTGTGGATCATCGGCGCGTTCATCGGACCCACCGAACGTGCCACGGCACGCGCGGCCAGCGCCCTGTAACCCCGCGGGGCGGATAGAATCGAGGTAGTGGGGGGTTCGTGACGGCGACCGCGTCACGGACCCGCCCTCGGCGTGAGGGCATCACATGCAAACCGGCTCCGCGACGATCGGCCCGATGTGACTCGCCAGAACCAACTCGCGCCGCGTCCGGCGCTCACCACTGCTCGGCGGGGCACCGTTCTCGAATACGATCAACGCCAGTGGGCGAAGTAGTCCTTCTGTCGCTGACCGCTTCGTTGAACCCGACGCTGGTCGCCGCTACGACCGTGATGCTGCTGCTTCCGAGCCCATCGAAGCTGATGCTGGGCTATCTGCTCGGCGCGTACATGACCAGCATCACGCTCGGACTGGTGATCGTATTCTCGCTATCGAACTCGAGCACCACGAATACGACCAAGAACACGGTCAGCCCCGGGGTGGACATCGCGTTGGGGGCGATCGCGCTGGCTATCGCGTTCGTCCTGCACACCG
The DNA here is from genome assembly GCA_963812225.1 of uncultured Solirubrobacterales bacterium. Lineage (GTDB taxonomy): Bacteria > Actinomycetota > Thermoleophilia > Solirubrobacterales > Solirubrobacteraceae > Palsa-465. The sequence goes on along the minus strand of CAWEUN010000014.1, from coordinate 512,477 downwards.
GGCGCCACGAACGCCTCAGCGAGCGCCGGCGAGCGCGCAAAGCCGCAAAGCCGGACAAGGGCCCGCCGCGGTGGCAGCGGGAGCTGAGCAAGGGATCCGCGCGGACCACGTTCGTAATCGGGGCGTTGCTCACGCTCCCGGGTGCCTCCTACCTGGCCGGCCTCGATGAGATCCACAAGCTCAAGTATTCGACGACGGTGACCGTGCTGATCGTGATCGGCTTCAACCTGGTGATGCTGTGGCTGCTCGAGGTTCCGCTCGCCAGCTTCCTGATCGCCCCGGAGTGGACACCACGCGCCATCGATCGAGCCACGGCCTGGGTCAGCCGACACACACACGTGTTCGCGGTGCGCGGATTCACCGCGCTCGGCGCACTCCTCATCATCAAGGGCCTGATCGGCCTGCTGGGCTGAACAGGAACCCCGTATCCCGGACGGTACGCCCCAGAGCTTCCTCGAGCACGCCCGATGCATGAACCACAGCAACGCCCGCGTCGGCCCTGCAGGCCGTCGTGTCAGTCATCGGCACGGCCGTACCGCTCGCGGCTCGTGCCTGCTCGAGGCGATGTAGCCAGATCCAGCTCCTCTGCACCAGCCACATCGCACAAACGGCACGCTGATACCGGACATGGCCAGCGCCAGGCGGGCCGGTCCGATGTGACCGGCCGCCGGGGTCAAGCGGTCGGATCCTGCGCGCCCGCGCCCGCGGGCTGCTGCGGCGTCAGCGCTTCGTGGAGCCTTGCCGTGTCCTCCTCGGAGAGGGAGGTCTTGATGACCGTCGTACTTCGAGAGACCCGCGGTCGCCTTGTCCGGCGTCGCCTGCTCGATGATCATGAACAGCGCCGACAGTGCGGCGATGGAGGGGCGCGATCCGATGCAGATCGCGCTCTTCCACTTGGCGATCCCGTATCTGCTGACCCCGCCGGGATCGTGACGCTCGTGACGCTCTCAGCCGAGTCAGACTCGGTCGCCGTGTTCGCCATGGTGCTCGGACTGCTCGCGCTAGTGCTCTCTCCCGATCTCGCCGTATTCCGTTGGGCCAACTGTGTGAGCGATCACCTGGATGAGAGTCGCATGCTCGTCACCGAGAAGGTCTTCGGCTTCCTGCTCGCGGCGCTCGCGGTCCAACTCATGCTCGACGGACTCGACAGCGTGGGCATCATCCACCTATTAGGCCACTGAGCCGGCAGGGGCCACATGGACCTGATGCTCTCCTCGTCGCGCAGAGCAGGGACGTACGACCGCGGAAATGCCGGCTCCAGCCATTGCGGCTGGCATGCGAGTGGCACGCGCTGTTGCCGATTGGTTTCGTCGCTGGCGTCGTGACCCAGGATGTCCAGCCGAGCGCCCGGCTGGGTGTGCTCTATCAGCCGTTCGTTTCCGTGGCCGTCGGCGTGATTCTGTTCGAGGCGACCACGAGCTGGCACGTGCGATCGGCAGCGCGGTGAAGCGTGCCGGCGGTGGCGTGTGCTTCCGAGCCCGACCTGCTGCCAGCGGCGACTGAGGTCGGGATCCTCGGCGGCGACGATCTGACTCTCGCCGAACTCACGCGCCGGCTCGCACAGGGCGAGGACTTCATCCGCAAACCGTGGAGCGACCAGGCACACCCGGGCATCCCCGGGACGGCACCGTACTGTTCGTCATCGACCCAAATGCACGGATTCGCGCCACGACGAATGCCAACCGTCCCACGCTACGCAGCGACGACAGCGTGATCAAATTGGCTGTTTTGGCCCATGACGTCTCATAACCCGGGCTCGCAAGGGCGGAAGAGTGCCTCCCTCAGCTGTGGATGAGCGTGCGTGCGGCGAGTTCACGCTGCTGCAGATCATCCAGCGCACACCGTGGCTAGGCGTCGTGGACGGCGAGCCACGCCTCCGCGTCGTCGTAGGCCTGCTGTGTTGACTCCAGAATCGTCTCGGAGGCGGGGACCACGGTCACGGCGTCCTGTAGGTCGACGCCGTGAGACCTCCGCAGCCGCTCGAGGAGGTCAGCTTCCACGCCGCTGAGGAACAGATGCCCGCCGGCTGAGCGCACCCGCTCGGCGTAGTCGGCTAGGACGATGAACGCGGTCGCCCCGAGCGTGGTGCGCCCGCGCAGCCGCAGCACCACCACCGGCAGCTCAGCTCCAGCCGGGTCCGGGAGGCGCGCCTGCAGCGTTCGAGCGCCGGCGAACATGAGACTTCCGTAGACGTCCAGAAGCGTGACCGCACGGCTGGGGAGTGTCTCCGGCGCCGGCGCCTCCACGAGACCTCGGTCCTCGCCGCGCGCGAGGCGCACCACGGTCAAGTCGACGGCTTCCTGGTTGAGTTGGAGCAACAGCGAGAGCACCACGCCGATGCCGACCGCGGCCGGCACGGGAAGGAGCAGCGTCGCCGCGAGCGTCGCCAGGAACGCGATCCGTGACGGCAGCCCGGTGCGCAGGACAGTGTCGATCCGCCCGGCGCGCAGCGAGCTCACCGCGGCGAAGATCAACACCGCGGCGAGCGTGGGGATCGGAACGTTCCCGACTACCCCGGAGAACACCACCAGGATCAGGAGCATCCACAGTCCAGAGAAGATCGACGCCCAGCGGGTGCGCGCGCCTGCCGCGACGTTCAGCGCGGTCTGGCTGACCGAGCCGCCCACGGGCTGCCCGCGGAACAATCCCGAGGCGACATTGCCGATCCCCTGCCCGATGAAGTCGCGGTTCGGATCGGACTGTGAGCCGTCGGGGTTCGGTGCCGCCTCCGCCACCCCGGTCCCCTGGACGAGGACGATCACCGCGACAGCCGCCGCTCCGGCGATCAGATCAAGCGAGGTGAGCAGCGACAGATAACGGAAGGTGCGGTGTGGGGACACCGCTGGGGATCTTGCCCGTGTCCTGCACCCGGATCAGGTCGCTGGCGCCAAGCGAAGCCAGCGTCGGCACGGCGAGTGCCACCAAGGACGCAACGGACGCGATCCGCGTGCGGCTCAACACGACCATCAGCACCAGTGCCGACACGCCAACCGCCGCCGCGGTCAGCGACATCTCGCCGGGGTGAGTGATCACGTTCCACGCCTTGACCACCGCCGGGCTGCCCTTCTGCGGCGAGCCCAGCAGGTCGCCGAGCTGGCCCAACACAATGTTCACCGCCACGCCGCTCAAGAACCCGGTCAGCACCGACACCGAGACAAAACGCGTGAAGCGTCCCCAGCGCAACACGCCCGCAGCGATCATGAAAACTCCCGCCAGCGCGGACAGCAGGAACAGCGCCTCGGGGCGGTCAGCCCCCGAGAAGGCGCCCAGCGTCGAGCCGGCGGCGAGCGCCGCGGCCGTCGTGGTGGTGACCACCATCAGCCGCGTGCTGACCGCGACCCCGCCGCCGATTGGCCCAGCCATGCTGGCGTACAGTCCGTAGACCGGATTCACGCCCACGAGCACGGCGGACGCCATCCCGTCCGGAACGCTCGCGATCGCGCCCGGAACCCCAGCGACCGCATCCTGGCGCAATGTGCCGCGATCCGGCCGCAAGGACCTCGCCCACGCCGACAGGCTCACCCGTCGGCTCCTGCACATGAACCGCCGTCAGAAGCCGGCGCCGCGCTCAGCGGAAAGGACGGCGCTCTTCGCGCCGGTCTTGACGGTCATCGCGACGGTCCTCACGCCGGTCCCCGCGCCGGCGCACCCCGCGCGTCACGACCGCCGCCGTACCCGCCACCGCGGCCGTACGAGCGACCGGTCTTCCGCCGAGAACGCCTGGCCTACCAACTCGACCTCGACCCAACATCTCAGACTCCTTCATCCGCAGTTGCCTCATCCGCCTCGACCGCCGCCGCGAGCGCCTGGATCGGGATCCGCCCACTAGCCACCAACTGACCACCGGACCGCCGAACCGCGGACCCGAACGGCGCCGCCCACACGTTCTCCCACACCAACACCCCCGCGACGCTCCCCGGCTCCAACGCCGCGCCGATCGCCTCGACGTCCTCCGCGGCGAGCAACATGGCAAGCTCGCCCTCCAACGCCCGCAACTCCCCAACGTCCCCAGCGTCGAAATCATGAGACTCAAACCCTTCGACGGAACCGTCAAGATCCTTCTTTAGGAACAGCAAGTCAAGGACGCGAACCAGACCGCGCCCGACCAGCGCCGACAGCTCGGCGGCCATCTCACCCGAGAAGTTCGCTTTGTCAGCCGGAAACTCGACCACCACGTAATCGACTGGCCCAAGCTCGTCAACATCGGTGTCATTCATCACGCTTTCCTCCATCAGTGACTGCGGACAACGCTCTTCGGAGTTCTGAAGCTCATTCTCGCTCGAACTGACGGGAGGGCACATCACCCCAATTGGATGACCACCTTGCGCACGGATCGCCGGCGGAGGGCGAGGAGAATCCGCTACCCGCACAGTCGAGGTTCCGGCCGAGCCATGTGGCACTGCCGGGATGGTGGCCGGTCGTCAGTGTCGCGCTCATCTTTATCGCCTGACCGCCCCGGTCGCACCGGCTTGCAGCGTGACCCCCAGGGCGAGGACGAAGATCCCGGGGATGAACCAAACGCTGGATCCGAGCATCAGGATCCCCAGCCTTCCGAGGGAACGTACGGCGGCGTGCATACGGTCGCGCTCAACGCCCCCCGACCACGCTCGCTGACCAGTTTGTCGCGCCTCGACTGTTTTCTGCTTCGCTGCCCCGATCAGTCGCGCGGGGGATAGCCACGTAGCTGACCATCATCACGCCGACGATGAGTCCCAGCGAAAGTGTGAACCACGGCCGACCCCACCGGGTCACGACGGTGGGAGCCCCGTCTCGTCGACCGCGAGCGAGAAGCGGCCTATCAGGATCACACCCTCCATCGAGACCCGCTTCTCACCGACCAGCGCGACGAGCGACTCGAAGTCCTTCGTCGCCTCCTCAATCTCCCCGTAGCCAGCGACTAGCACGTCGGTCGGTGTCTCAGCCATCACGACTCTCCCTTCGGATGCAAGCGAGAGGATTTGAGCGAGGCGCAGGTGCTCTGCCCTCGCAGGCTAAACCGCGCCGGCGTCGCGGTTGTCACCCATTAGGGATGAATCGACAGTGCGCGGCTGACATCCGAGGACGCGTCTTTGAGCCGATCTGGGTGATGCGGGTGGGCCTCGAGCGCGCTGCACTGATCATCGGGCAGCTCGCGAAAACTGGGTGCCCCCCGAGCCATGAATTACCAACGCCGCACAACGAGATTTGCCGGAGCACTCTGATGGGTACCGACGTTGAAGCAGCGTACGCTGAGCCTGTGAGATGGGAGGCGGTTCGACCGCGCTTTCGTCCGCTCCGTGTGGTGCTGGCGCTGGTCGTCGGCGCTGTCGCGGTTGGGGTGGCGGGGCTGATCCTCCCGGGGGTCGAGGTCAAGACGTTCCTCGGTGCGCTTGAAGCGGCGGTGTTGATCGCCGTGCTGAATGCGGTGTTGCCGCCGGTGGTGGCGGCGCTGCGACTGCCGCTGATGTTGATCGTCGGGTTCTTCGCGGTGCTGATCGTCGATGCTCTGATCCTGCTGTTCGTGTCGAAGGTGGCGCCGAATGACTTCAAGGTAGATTCGTTCGGGTGGGCATTGCTGGCGGCGCTGGTGATGGCGGCTGCGAGCATGGTGCTGCAGGTGTTCCTGGGCGTCGATGACGATGACATCTACTCGCTGCGGGTGATCCAGCGGGTGGCCAAACGGCAGGGGGCCGCGGCGCGCACCGACGTGGCGGGCATCGTCTTCCTGGAGATCGACGGGCTCGCGGGCCCGGTGTTGCGCCGCGCGATGCGCGACGGCATAACGCCGGCGCTGGCTCGGTGGCTCGCCGACGGCAGCCACGAGTTGATCGAGTGGGAGCCTGATTTGTCCTCGCAGACGGGAGCCAGCCAGGCCGGCATCCTGCTCGGCTCTAACGGCGACATCCCGGCGTTTCGCTGGGTCGAGAAGGAAACGGGCAGGTTGATGACGTGCTCGGCGCCGGATGACTGTGCCGAGATCGAGCGTCGTCACGCCAGCGGCCGCGGCCTGCTCATCGACGGCGGCGCCAGCCGCGGCAACCTGCTCTCCGGGGAAGCCGACGAAGTGATCCTGACCGTCAGCCGGATGGAAGCCGACAAGCGGGCGAACCCCGGCTACCGCGCCTTCCTCGCCAACGGGTTCAACGTCACCCGCGAACTGGTCCTGTTCTGCTGGGAGGTGGGGCTCGAATGGTCGGCGGCGGCCCGGCAGCGGCGCCGCGACGTGATCCCGCGCGGGCACCGGGGCGGTCGCTACCCGTTCCTGCGGGCTGCGCTGTGCGTCGTGGTCCGCGACCTGATCGCGTTCGGCGTCCTGACCGACATGATGCGCGGGCGCCCCGCCGTGTACGCGACGTTTTCCAGCTACGACGAGGTCGCCCACCACTCGGGGCTGGAGCGGACCGACACGCTCGACGCGCTGCGCAAGCTCGACAAGCAGTTCGGACGGATCGAGAAGGCGGCGTGCTACGCCCCCCGGCCGTACAAGCTCGTGGTGCTCTCCGATCACGGTCAGACGCAGGGCATGACGTTCAAGCAGCGCAACGGCTACGGGCTCGACGAGCTTGTCAAGCGTTCACTCTCCGCAGGCAACGTGACGGGAATGAGCGGCGGCGATGAGCACGACACCGCGGTCGGGCAGGCGTGGGGCGAAGCGACCGGCCGCACCGGCGACCATGAGAAGCACGGGATGAGCGACGAGCACGCCGTGGTGCTCGGCTCCGGCAACCTCGGCCTCATCTACCTCATGGAGGAGAAACGCAGGCTCAGCGCCGAGGAGATCCAGGAGCGCCACCCCAACCTGATCCCAGCACTCACCGCTCACCCCCACATCGGATTCCTGCTGATGCGCTCCGCCGAGCACGGCCCAATCGCCGTCGGCTCCGCCGGCACCCACTACCTGGCGACCAGCCGGATCGAGGGCCAGGACCCGCTCGAGCCCTTCTCCGCCAACGCCGCCGCGCACCTGCGACGTACCGACGGATTCGAACATGTCGCCGACATCATGGTCAACAGCTTCTACGACCCCGACCTCGAACAGGGCTGCGCATTCGAAGAGCTGATCTCGTTCCACGGCGGGCTCGGCGGCCCGCAAACCAGGCCGTTCATCCTCTACCCGGTCGAGCTGCCCGTTCCCCCCGAGCCGATCGTCGGTGCCGCCAGCGTACACGCGCTCCTCACGGGCTGGCGCAGCCTCCTCAAGGGAGCACCGCAAACCGTCGGGGAAACCGTCGACGATGGGAGCTAACCAGCATCGAGCTTCCCTTCGATGCGCGTGCTTGCACACGAGTCCCGTTGTTGACTCGAACCGCGTCTGGAGCAGAGCTTCACTCAGTCGTCGATCTCCTCCCAGACCGATTGCTCGTCGTGCTCCTCCCAGTCGTCGTCTGGCATCGCGATGGCCCAGCTTGTCCATGTTCCGATCGGTCGGGCCGAAGCGGTCCTGACTCTGGCGCGGACGACTGTGCCGGGTTTGAGTTCGACGGGTGAGCGCAGCGGCGCCGTCGTCATCCCCCAGTGAGTCGGTGGGTCGCCGGGTCCCACGGAGAGCGCGACGCCGGGCGCGAGCTCGGCGCTGAACCAAAGGGCGAGCGCGTTGGCCGTTCCGTGGTCGTGGACTGGCAACAGCGTCTCGGCTTGGTGAGGCGCCTGCGCCTGCTCGAGCGGTATCCGGTCCGCGTTCGTTGTCCACAATCGACCCGGCTCGGAGCGCATGTCATCCCCCGCGAGGTGACGGAACGTGCCGGAGTAGATGATCTCGTTGACGGTCTTTTGGACGAGGACATCGAGCTTGAGGCCGAACGGGTCCTCCCGCAGGAACTCCACCGTCTCCGCGAGATAGCGGTCGCGTACCAGTGCGGTCCACGCCGTGACCGAGTGAGGGATCATGACCCCGCCCGGCTTGAGCCAGCGATCGCGGGCGGCGATGACCGGAGCGAGCATCCCTTCGTCGATCCCGAACCCTCCGAGCCACTCCGAGACGATCACGTCGACATGTCCGGGGAGCTCGATGTCCATGACCTCGCCGTGAATCACGTGGACGATCTCCGCGACTCCGTTCGCGGTAGCGAGCTCCTGCGCCAGGACGGCGATCGACGTCCGCTCGACCGCGTAGACGCTCCCTGCGCCGGCGCGCGCCGCGAACACGCTCAGGATGCCGCTTCCCGCGCCGACGTCGAGAACGACGTCGCCAGGGCGCACCACAGAGTCGATCGCGCGCCGGAAGGCGTCGGTGCGGACGCGGTCGCGGATCATCGTGCGGTGTACCTCGAACTCCGCGTACATCGGATCCGGCGGATTCCTGATTGGCGTCCGCACGCGGGTATTGTAGGTTGGCTAGGTTTGTCCCAGCTCGGAGCTCGCCGAATCACCCGGGTGACCTTCGGCCCGCACGACCCAAACCACGGTCTCGGTCAGGCATGCTGACAGTCGCATGTCACCGCCAACGAAAGGAAGGGGTTCTCTATGGGATTCAGGCGACGGACAAGGCGGCGGGCGCTCGTGGCCGGAGCGGTGGCCGGAGGGGCGTTAGCTCACCACGAGAGAAATAAGGCCGAGCAGGAACAGCAGGCTTACGAACAGCCCGCTTCTGATGAGGCGCCCGCCGAGGAGCAGGCACCTGCGGACGCGGAGCAAGCGGCATATGCGCCGCCTCCGGCGGACCCCGCTGACGAGATCGAGCATCTCGCGCAGTTGCACGAGTCGGGCGTGCTGACAGACGAAGAGTTCGCGGCGGCCAAGGCGAAAATCCTTGGGACCTGAACGCAGCACGGATTGCCGGAAGGACGTTCAGCAAATCGACAACCGGAGAACAGGGAGCGGAAATGAGTGAGTCGCGTAAGGACGTGCTATCGAAGGCGCTCGAGGCCGAGGTCGGTGGCGCACCGGTCGATCTGGGCACCCTGTTCACCGACGACGTCGTCGGGTGGTCACCGTACGCGGTGGTGTCCGGGCTTGACGCGCTCGCTGGGCTCGCGGCCCTCCGTGAAGAGGCGTTCTCCAATGTCGTGATCATGTTCCGAGGACTCGACGAGGTGGGCAACAAGGCGTTCGCCGAATGGCTCATCGAAGCCGATCACACCGGGCCACTCGTCCTCGGCGACGAGGCGGTGGTCCAGGCAACGGGACGGCATGTGCGATTGCCCGGCGTCACCGTCGCCGATTTCCGCGAGGGGAAGATCCGGTCGTACCGGACGTACTTCGACGATCTCTCGATGATCGAGCAGATCGTCGGCGCCTGAGGAGCCGGTCGCGGTGGAGTTCCAGGTCGAGGACGATCCGGATCCGCTCGACATCGAATTCCTCGAAACGCAGATTCGCCGTGAGGCGTCAGCCGCCATGGGACTCGGTGACGAAGCCGAGTTGGCGATCTTCGTCCGCGACGCTGACACGGTCGTAGCCGGTATCAGCGGATGGACCTGGGGCGACTGCTGCGAGCTGCAGAGCCTCTGGGTGGAGCCGAGTCTCCGAGGCCGCGGCCTCGCGACGCGGCTCATCGCTGCCGCCGAAACCGAGGCGGCGGCGCGAGGGTGCTCGCAGACCGTTCACTTCACCTACGACTTTCAGGCTCGCGGCCTCTATGAGCGAAACGGCTACGAACTGGTGGGTAAAGTCGAGAACTTCCCATCAGGAACTGACGTCCTCTGGTATCGCAAGCCCCTGAAACGATGACAGTTGCCGCGCAGCCGGCGCGCGCCGTCGCAGCCCGTGACTCCCAGAACCCTCCCGGCATCGCCACCACGGGGCCATTGATGTCACCGAGCTCACCCAGCGTTTTCGGATACGAGGCCCAGGCTCGCCTGGGCCGGACGCAGACAGGCACCATCATTCGGGTCGCTGCCCAAGCGACGGCACAGCGGTACACGTGGAAGACGCCGCCGAGCAGGTCGCGAGAGTGAATATTGCTCGCCCCTGACTTCGCCGCTCGCTTGGTGCGTTGGCGGCTACCGCTAAGAGAGCACTTGGCGCGCGGCGAACCTTAATGCTGTCACGCCTGCTGGACGGCCGCTGCCAATGACGCGTACGAACGCACGAGGGCGGCGCGTTTCTGTGCGATCAGCGAGCTCTCGAGATCGCAGCCCGCTTCGACCCACTGATCGCAGTACCTCATGGCGAGCGCACGCTGCTCGGCAGCGATCCGAACGACCGTCTCCGGCACCCCGAACGCGTACGCATAGAGCGCAGCCAACGCATCGACCAACGCGCGCCCATCGCAAACAGCGTTGCTGTGCTGATGCACGCGGTGCACACGCCACCATTCGACCTCGAGGCGCGCCGCCTCAGCGGGGTCGAACGGGTCGCCGCGATGTTGCTTGACTAGACGGTAGAACCGCTCCATCGCGCGTCGCGCCGCGGCGGGGTCATTGTCAGGGCACGGAGCCCACAGCTGAGTCGCGCGCAGCAGAAACCATGACGCGCGGATCGTCGACAGCCACGGCAGTCCGAAGACGTGGTGAATGCCGGAAAGCGCAGTGCGTACGAACCGCATCCACTCGCGCCGGTAGTACGCGACCCACAAGGCGCACTCGTGCTGCGCGACACGCTGCGGATCCAACGACCGCCGTGGCGCTCGCCGGCCAGGGCCATTCAGCCGCCACACCCAAGAGAAGAGCCCCGATCGAGGCATTCGACGCCCGCGGACGCCGCCATCTCGACTGTCCTCGATCGGCTGTTGAAGCCCCTCGCGCACCAAATGCTCCTACGCGCCACACGTTACAGCGGCGACGAATGCGTTGCCCACCGGTTTCGCTGCGCCGGCCGGGAACTGCAGCAACAGCGTCCAGCCGGCCCCCCCGCTCTCCCAGTGGATTCCGAGTCGCGCGTTCACCCCAACGTCCTCTTATTCGTGGTCGACACCTTGGAGATCAAAGGCAAGCTCCTCAGCCAGCCCGTGCCTCCTCCAGACCCGAAGCTCTGAACCCTGAGCCATCTAGGCTGGCGTCGGTCTGCTTGGAAACCATCTTGACACGCTCCGGCGCGCTGGGACCGCGATCCTATCCGACATCAACAACAACGAGATAGCAGGGCGCCGAAACGCTTGTGACGAATTAGTGCCACCTGATCCGCGCTTGGCGGCTCGTCCGATTCCTTGCAGAGTGATCACGCCGGCAAGCGCTCCTCGAGTGCTCCGGGCGGCGTGCCGCCGCGGTGGCCACCGGTCGTGAGGGTCGCGCTCATCTTTATCGCCCGCACCGCCCCGGTCGCGCCGGCTTGCAGCGTGACTCCGAGGGCGAGCACGAAGATCCCGGGGATGAACCAGAGGCTGGATCCGAGCATCAGGATCCCCAGTCTTCCGAGCATGTAGGGCGGCGTGCATACGGTCGCGCTCAAGGCGCCCCCGACCACGCTCGTTGACAGCTTGTCGCGCCTTGACTGCTTGCGCTTCTCTGCCCCGATCAGCCGGGCGGGGACGGCCACGTAGCTGACCATCATCACGCCGACGATGATTCCCAGCGAGAGCCCGAACCAGGGCCGACCCCAGCGGGTCACGACGGTGGTTGAGAACGCGAGCAGCGCGCCGGTGATGGCTCCGGAAAGCAGGATCGGCGTCCAATGGCGGCGGGCTTGGGCCATGGCCGGCCGGATCTCGGCGCGGCCGGGTTGTGAGATCGCGAACGCGAACACGGAGTTGAGGAAGTAGCTCGCCACGGTGAGCGCGACGATGGTCAGGCCGATCGGGATCAGGACCGGGCCGCGGAGCACGTTGAACGATTTGCCGTGCAGGGTGTGGGCCTTGAGGTCGAACATCGCCAGCCAGATCCACATCGCGGGGAGGATCTGCACGAGCGTGAGCCGCCAGTTGGACACCAGCAGCCTGAGCCCGTCGTACAGCATCACGAACGCGCTGATCGTCAACGCGAGCGGGGCGAACACGCGGCGCGAGCGGCTCAGGCGGAGAATCGCCTCCTCGACCTTGGCCTCGTCGTTCTCCTCGATCGCGCGCACGAGCGAGCGGACACGAGCGGAGAAAGAGGCGGCACGGCGCTCCTCGGAGGGATCGGTGGAAGGCCCCGGAGCGCCGTGACGGACCGTCGCGTTCGTTGGTCGCGAGCGCGCCACGGCCCGTCTACTTTCGGCTGGCGATGACGGCGGTGGCGATCACCAGCGAGAGCGCGACGAGCACGCCGAGGGCGCTGAGCCAGTTGATCCCCGTGGTGTGGCGAATGTGCTGGGCATAGCCAACGAACCCGACCGGGATCGCGACGGAGAGGAACAGGGCGACGCCCCGGGCGATCGCCCGCTTATCATGGCCGTGGTCGGTTCGCGCATCGGCAGCCTTGATCGCCTCGAGGACGTTGTCGGCCTCGCCGTCGTAATACAGGAGCGTCCTGCGGCCGAGCTGGCGTGCGTGCGTCTCGCACCCCCAAGCCATCACGATCATGAAGGTGAGGGGCACCACCCACGTCGTCGCCCAGATGCCCACGCCCAACAGGACACCGAAGACGGCCCTGACCTTGCCACGCATACCTGTGTCTTCTTTGGCGACCGAAGGAGACATGAAGCCGCCGAAGATCAGCAGCAGGTAGACGCTGTGAACCCACGTGCGCCACGAGCGCCGCTGCGCCGGACGATCAGGGAGCCCCATGTCGCGGACCGAAATCAGCGCGGCCTCCGCGGCCTCGACGTCCGGGTGCACGCCGCGCAGCGCGAGCATCTCCGCCGACGTGCGCAGCTCCCCCGGGTCCCGGCCGTAGAGCGCCGCGGTGCGGAGCGTCATGCGCATCTCCTGCTGCAGATACGTGAGGTAACCGGGCACGAGGGCAATGAAGAACGGAGTTCCGGAGATCGCCCCGTCGATCCGCGCGACGTGCGCCGACTGCGTACGCAACTCCTCAGCGATCTTCGCCACGGGTGTATCGGGGCGAGAACTCCGCGTAGACCGAGCCCACTCCCGCGACGAGTCACCCAGCCGACCGGCCGTATACAGCGTGAGCCGCTCGGCCACGTGCTCCGGGTCGCGATAGACGACCCGCCACAGCTCACGCGACCGGGAGAACACACGCCGGATGCGGCTCCGCGAGACCTCGTCATCCCTCGGCGCGGGCGGGGCTACCCGAGCCTGCTCCCCGCTTGGCGGGGGTCTGATCGAGCCGGGCTCGTCAGCTGGCGGCATCCGGTGACCTCCCAGGCGCGTGCTGGTCGAGTGCCGCTTCGATCCTTGCCAGTCGCTCAGTGATCTCGTTGAACTGCCGCACATCGTCCTTTTCGGACTGGGCGGTGAAGCGCCGCCGGCTGCTCTCGACCAGCGAAGCGGTGACCGATGCGGTGACGACGGCCAAGAAGCCAATCCCGGTCAGCATCACCACCGTGGCGATGAACCGGCCGACGGCCTGCTTCGGCGTGACGTCCCCATACCCCACGGTGGTGACTGTCTGCAGCGCGAACCACATCCCCTTGCCGATCGTCGGATATTCCTGATGGTCGAGGAACCTCTCTAAGAACCCGCCCGCCACCGTGATCACCACCGTGAACGCGGCGATGATCCCGGCAGCCCTGCGCGCGGTCAGCGAGTCATGGAGCAGCAAACGCGCCGTCAGCGGCACCTTCCCAGAATGATCTACCGATTTGTCCTCGACCACCTGAGTCTGGCGACGCTCGACCTCGTTGGACTGAGAGGTTGGCGGCTCGGTCACTTTCGTCTCACCTACTTAGGGACTCGATCGATATGTCATATCCAGAGCAGCCGGTTAGGCGCTGATGCCGTGGGCCGCTGCGCCGTGGGCCGCTGCCTCGTGCAGGGCTTGCTCGTCCTCGTGCCTGGCCGCCGGCTTGAGGTCGAAGACGACTTTCTTCACGGTGCCGGTAAAGGCGTAGGGAGCCTTGGCTGCGTAGGCGCGGTCGACGACCATGCCGTTGTCTCGGCCGATATCCATGCCGGCATATGCGGAGAAGCGGACGGCGACCGTTCTCTCGATCCGCCCTTCGCCGATCTTCTCGTCGTTCGCGTACAAGGTGACCGTTCCTCCGGCCGACCGTTCCTGGGTGTCGGCGTCAAACTGCATGCAGACGGTGACCTCCCCGGTCGGGATCGGTCCGGTCGAGACGTGCTGATACTGCTCGACGCCCATCATCGAATAGCTGTGATGGAGCAGCCCCTGGTCGTCGACCCACAGCGAGAAGCCGCCCATCTCATCCGCCTCGGCGACGATCACGCCCTCGGCTCCCTGATCCGGTACTGAGACCTCGGCCTCGATCGCGTAGGAGTGCCCGTAAACGCGGGGGATCATCCCGGAGGCGATGTTCTCGACGTCGCCGTAGAACCCCTGTGTCGTGATCGTCGGCATCGGCGGCAGGATCCCGAAGAAGACCGAGAACGCCGCCAGCAGTGGCAACACGTTGTGCTTCTCGGCCTCCTCCCAGAACAGCCCCTTCAGCTCCTCGAGCTTGTCGGGGTTCTCGGCCGCGACGTCGTTCGCTTGCGTGAAGTCGTCGGGGAGGTAGTACAGCTCCCAGGTGTCCTGCTCTGGGTCGTAGGCTCCGGGTGCGAACCTCGCCATTGTCGGCGGCGATAGATCCCACGGGATGCGGTCGAGCTTGCACGCGGCCCACCAGCCGTCCTTGTAGATCGCCCGGTTGCCGACGATCTCGAAGTACTGCACGGTGTGGCGCTCGGCCGCGTTCGCATCCTCGAAGCTGTACAGGAAGCTCGTTCCCTCCATCGGCTTCTGGGCGATCCCGTCGACCACCTTGGGCTCGGGGATCCCGGCCGCTTCGAGGATCGTCGGCCCGATGTCGATGCAGTGGGTGAACTGGGAACGCAACCCCCCGGCGTCGCGGATCCGATCCGGCCAGGACACGACCATGCCGTTGCGCGTGCCGCCCAGGTGCGAGGCGACCTGCTTGCCCCACTGGAACGGGGCGTTCCCGGCCCACGCCCAGGCGCTCGCGTAGTGCGGCGCGAACGCGTCAGTGCCCCAGGCGTCGAGCCCGCGGTACTGCTCGATCAGCGACAGCTGCTGCTCGGCGCTGAGGGCGATCCCGTTCTGCATCGTCAGCTCGTTGAACGAGCCAGTGATCGTGCCCTCCATGCTCGCGCCGTTGTCGCCGAAGATGTAGAACACAAGCGTGTTCTCGAGCTCGCCCATCTCCTCGACCGCGTCGAGCAGCCGCCCCACGTTCCAGTCGGCGTTCTCCTGGAAGCCGGCGTAGACCTCCATCTGCCGCGCGTACAGCTGCCGCTCGCTTTCGGAGAGAGAATCCCACGCGGGGAGGGCGTCCGGTCTCGGCGTCAGCACGGCATCGGGCGGTATCACCCCCAGCCTCTTCTGCCGTTCAAATGTCTCCTCGCGGAGCACGTCCCAGCCCTGGTCGAACTTGCCCCGGTACTTCTCGATCCACTCCATCGTCACCTGATGCGGCGCGTGCGAGCACCCGGTCGAGTAGTAGATGAACCACGGTTTCGCCTGGTCCTGAGCCCGGACCGTATGCAGCCACTTCGACGCCTGGTCGGTCAGGTCGTCGGGCCAGTAGTACTCCTTCGTGTCCGTGCCCTCCGGGACGCCGAGCGTCGTGTTGTCCTGCGTGATCACCGGGTCGTACTGACCCGTCTCGCCGCCGAGGATCCCCCAGAAGTGATCGAATCCCCACGCGTTCGGCCACCGATCAAACGGCCCCGCCGCGCCCTGAACGTGATCCGGGGTCAGGTGCCACTTGCCGAAGCCGGCGGTGCTGTAGCCGTTGCCCTGGAGCGCGCGGACGAACGGAGCGCAGTCCTTCGGCACGATCGCCGAGTACCCCGGGAACGGGCCCGGCAGCTCGCCGATCGACCCGAACCCCACCGTGTGGTGGTTGCGCCCGCTCAAAAGGGCGGCCCGGGAGGGCGAGCACAGCGCCGTGAGGTGGAAACGGTTGTACGTGAGCCCCTGCTCGCCGACCCGCGTCATGTTCGGGGTCGACACCGGGCCGCCGAACGTCGACGGGTTGCCGAACCCCGCGTCGTCGATCAAAACGAGCAACACGTTTGGCGCGCCCTCCGGCGGCGACGGCGTCATGTTGATCGTCCAGTCCGCGACGGATGCGTCGAGCGTACGCCCGACCGTGCCCCCGAAGTTCGGATCGGGGAGCGGCAGCACCGTGCGGTCCGGGCTGAACTTCCCCATCGCCTCCGCGAGCGACTCCTTCAGCGCGCCCATGCCCTTCTTGTCGCCCTGGACAACCGAGCGCAGCAGCGCCCCCGCGAGCGCCTGCTCGACCCCGAGCCGCTGCTCGTCATCGAACACCGCGATGATCCCCGCCGACCCCGGCGGCAGGTTCTCGCCGATCTTGTCGTGGATGTCGTGCTCGACGCGGTGGTCGACGAACTTGCCGATCACCCCACCCGCGACCGCCCCGACGGCGGCCGACGCCAGCAGCGGCGGCGCGAACAGGCCAACCGCGACCCCGACCCCGCCACCCCAGCCCAGCCCCTTGCGACCGCGGTTGTCGCCCGTCTGCCTGACCGCGACGTTGCCGTCCTGGTCGTGCGTCACCAGGATCACGCCCTCGATCGAGACTTGCTTCTCGCTGACGAGCGTGACGAGCGACTCGAAGTCCTTCGTCGCCTCCTCGATCTCCTCGTAGCCGGCGACGAGCACGTCGGTCGGTGTCTCAGCCATTACGACTCTCCATTCAGGTCACACGCGGACGATTTGTTCGACACCCAGCTGTTCTGCATGAAAGCTCCCGTGCTTGGCAGCGGATCACAGGCCTTCTCCCAAGTTGGCGATGAATTTGATGGCCGTGATGCTCGGGAGAAACACGTACGCAGCGGCTTTGGTCGTAACGAAGCTCGAGAGACCCGTAATCTCGATCGGCGGGCCTTCGTTTGCCTGCGGTATGACGAAAATGCTCTCCGCTGGATTCTGGGTTCCTATCAGTGGATCTTTCGACTTTGGGGGAAGCCTCACGGCCCCGGCGAATTCGCTGTCATTGGCCCACTGTCGCAGCACGAACTCGTATTGGTTCTCGATGTTCGAGTTGATGAAATGAAAGAGCATCCCGCGCTCGATGCCGTCACAGGGTTGCGTTCGATCAAAGGTCGGCCCGTACGGCAGACCGCGACGAATCAGCCGGTGGGAATTGTTGCTGCCGCCGGGCAGACCCTGGCCGGCGACTGGTTGACCGCGGGGATTGACGCGGCGTATGTGTGCGCCGACGGGACAGCGGATCCCCCTCGGATCTCCCGAACCATCGGCATCTACATACCCGAAATTGTTCAACTGGTCGAGCGATATTCCTCCCGCAGGGCTATCCATATCCGGTGACAGGGCGAGCGGAACCCCGTTGCGCCATCGCCCACACATCTTTGCCGCCAGCAGCTCGGGATCGATCTTGTCCTTGTTGGACTGCAAGAAGTCTTCAAAGCCCACGACGTCGGTCTCGACCTTCTTGAAAACGGCAAAGCTGCCGTTCACGCCAAGTTCTTGTGGCTCGGGTACGTCGTAGTTCTCAGCGTCTTCCCGCAACACGAAGAGCCACGGCTCGCAGGGCCGCTGGTGATCGGGGCGGTATTGCTCTGGGCCGCCACGAATGGTGGGCATCGTGATCCCGTCGGTATATCCGAAGTGAATCTTGGACGTAGGCACCGGCCGGCCATCCTGCATTTCCATTAGGGCCATCCCATCTTGGCGCCAGATTTCCTGGAAGGCATTTCCTTGGGCGAACCAGGCACACAACCTATCGCTGTAGCTCTTCATCGCTTCCGGGCTGATGGCGTGCAGCGTCACCAGGACGTGATCGTGCCCTTGGCCAAAACCGCCGACCCAGTTCTGAGGCGAACTTGGTCCGGTTTCTCCGACCAACTCAGCGCGTTGCGCCGGCTCCTTCGATGAACGCACCAAATGAGTGGAAAGACAGCGTTGAAACGAGTTCTTCTATCTCCAGCGCCACCAGTCCCGGCCACGTGATCCCGACGTTGAGGCAATAGTCGGGCGTGCAGCGTGGGGCAGCCGCGGGATCGTCTCCCGGTCCGGGCGCGAACCCAACCTGCCAGTCCGCGGCAGTCGTAACCTGTGGGACGTCGGACTCGTCGCCGCTCACAAGGCGTCCAAGTTGACGGCGCGCGGCTGCCGGAGTTCCGACGGTCAACAAGAAATGCCGCACCATCGGCATCCTGTATGCGCGCAGAACGAACCCCTGAATATCCGCGAGATCAAGCGCCGAAGGTTCCGCTGGCGCCGAATCGCCGTCGGTCCCCAGAAATTCATGCCGTCCCCGACCAAGCCACCGGCGGACAAGCCCGGTCGCCTTCATAGCCGGCCCTTATGAGCTGTCATCTCTGACACCGACGACCTCCGGATTGATCATGGCCCCTCACCATCTGGCACCGAGTGCTATCCAGCCGGTGGCCGGTTGTGACTCGCGATCGGCCAGCAGGGCTCGGATGTCTTGTACCGAGAGGCCGGGATAGGCGCTGTAGAACCCGATCGGCGGATAGTTGTTGTCCAGGCCCCACTGGTAGAACGCCTGGGCGTTCTTTGCGACGGGGGTCGGCGGCGCGCCAACGACATGTGGAAAGAGAGCATCGAAAACAAACGACGTCTTCTCAGCAAAGTCCTGAAAGTACTTCTCCATATCACCGTCAAAGATCGTGAAGAAGCCTATGTGATTGTGCTCAAAAGGCACAAAATCCGAGAAGTGCAGCGTCCCAAGAGAATCCGACGCTTCATGTCCCTTCTCTCCGATTAGGGCCCCGGCGACCAGCTTCACGGCAAAGGCCTGCACCCGTGACTTGAAGGCCATGTAGGTGAGCAAGGGGCTCTGCGAGGTATTGCCCGTAAAGCCCGCCGCACGAGCCCACGCCTTGATGTCCTGAACCGAAGCGTCGCCGTAAGCGAAATACGTATCCAGAGGCTCGCGGACATGACGCTTCAGCCATTTGGCCGCCCTCTCAGGGTTAGCAGTCACAGGCGTGGCTGGAGGGTCGTCCACGTGCTCGAAGATCGCGTCAAACACCGGGCCGGCACTCTCCACGAGCCGCTCGACATGCTCGTCGATCTCGCCGTCGATGTCCGACAGGAAGAGAAGCTTCTCGTCTCCCTCGACCATGAACCGGGAGAAATGCACGGTACCGAGATCGTCCTGCGCTTTCGCGAGATCGGGCATCAACGGGGACAGCTCGTCGGGTAGCGCCTTGGCGTTGGCAGCACCCTTTATCGGGAAGTCAACGACGAGATGACTCTGGCTCACAACGTTCTCCTTGAATGTCAGAATGGCCCACTTCGTACTCGAGGCGGAGGATCAACTTCAGCTGCATCTACCGTCTCGCTGCTGAAGATAGACCAGTGCCCGTCGCACGGTCCACAACCTCAAGTGTCCGAGTTCGGCGCGCTGAGGACTAATGTCAGCCCACCGTCCCCGCGGCTCGGGCAGCGGCGCGCTCGGTGGGTGCGATGAACGCGCCGATGATCCACAGGATCGGAATGATGAAACCGATCCAGAACATCCAGTAATGCCCCTTGCGGAAGGTAGCCAGACCGAAGTAGACCCAGCAGGCTACGTACACGATGCCCAACACAATCCAGAGAAACGTCATGGCTTCATGATCCCTTCAAAATAGTGCCGGGTCCGGGTTCGCCGACGCCGGCTAGTGGTATGTGCATCGGCCGACAGACACCCGCCGCCAGCGGCCGAGAAGTAACGACGGTCAGGCTGGCTTGGCTGGGGCATTGTCATGGTCGGTCGGATTTAGTCGGTTCGAGGGTGTATGCCCCCGCCTCGCCGTTCTGTGTATCGATCGGGACGAGGCTGTGCAGCGTTAGTCCGAGGCCGGCGATCCGTTCGAGCAGCCCCTGGAGGTGGGCGGGGTCGATGATCCCCCCGGTTATCTCCGTGATGCCGTCGTGGGCGGAGATCGTCATTCCTTCAAACGCAGAGGCATACCGGGCTCCAAGCTCGCCTTTGACGACGAAGCGGTAGTGGGTGGGCGACATGCGAGCTCCAGCATGCCTGACGGCGGCCACTATTTGGGCCGCTGTGGGCCCAGGATCACCCGGGTGATTGATCGGCCTCGAACAGGCCGAGCGCTTCGGCGCGGGCGACCGCCTCCACTTGCGATCGGGCGCCGAGCTTGCGGTACAGCTCGCGGGTGTGGCTCTTGACGGTGTTCAGCGAGATGTAAAGCTGCGCGCCGATCTCGCGTCGGGAGAGACCGGCCGCGAGGCCACGCAGGACGGCGAGCTCGGCCGGACTGGGTTCTTCGGCGAGGCCGCGGCTTCCGGCATTGGTTCGAGCCTCGACGAGGGTCTGCTCGATCGTGGCGGCGATCGCCGGCAACCGACCCGGATCCGGAAACTCCGCGATCGCGCGTTTGGCGCGCTCGAGGTCACCGGCGGCACGCGCCAGGCGCGCTCGCGCCAGCCGCACCTGGGCGAGTACGAGCAGCGCGTGCGCGTGGCCGACGGTGGGCTGTGGCGAGTGTCGCAGGCGCTCACCGCGAAGCGCCTCGCGCTCGGCCTCGTCGAGGCGCCCCGTCGCGACGCACGCCAGCGCCAGGCCCAGATGCGCCGGTGAGGCGACATATGAGTCGGCTTGGTAATGCTGGCGCGCGAAGGACAGCGCCTGCCGAGCCCACGCCTCCGCGCTCTCGGTCCGCCCTTGCTCGCCGTCCATGAGGGCAAGGAGTCCGAGGACTCCAACGTAGCCGTCGGGGACGCCCGGCGCGTCGGGTCGCCCGACCGTCTCCGTCGCGACCCTGCGCGCGTTGTCGAGCTCGCCAGCGAAGAACTGGGCCTGCGCCAGGCACCCCAGGGCGCTCACGCTCAGCATATCCGCGCCCGCCCGGGCCGCCGCGACCGCGCGATGCGCGTGGATCAACGCTGCCCCCACATCGCCGCCCTCGATCATCAGCGAACGGGCGGCCTCGACGCCCACCTCGAGATACGGCAACCAGAGCTCCGGTCGTTCGCGCCGAGCGCGGTCGGTGACCCCGAGAAGCTGCTGAACCTCGACCTCCGGGACGGAAAGCAACGCGGCGGCCACCGCAGCCGCGCCCGCCAGCACCGGTTGCTGCACAAGGAGTTCGGCGGGAAGCCAGCGCACCCAATCAAGGAACTGCCGGAGCCGACCCCCCCAAATGAACTCGAGGTGCCTCTCGACCAGCAGCTCGGCCACCATCTCTGCGTCGCCGGCAGCGGCCGCGTACTCGATCGCGTCCTCGGCGAGCCCGTGCGCGCGACACCAAGCCGCCGCGCGGCGGCGGAGCTCGCGGGCGGCGTCGCGCCCGAGCGCGAGCTGAAGAACCTCGCCGAAGAGGTGGTGGTAGCGATACCACTCGCCGCGATTGTCGAGCGCGACGAGGAACATGTTCGAGTGCGCAAGGTCGGCAAGCACCGCAACCGAGTCCTCGCGGCCGAGAACTGCGTCGCACAACTCCGGCGTGAAGCGCCCGAGCACCGAAGTGCGCACCAGGAAGTCCTTGATCTCCGGCGCGAGCGACGTCAGAACCTCGTCGGCCAGGTATTCCCCAACCTGAAGGGCGCTGCCCGCGAACTCCCGCACTCCCCCGTTGGGGTCACGCAGATCCCGAAGCCACAAAGCGGCCAGATAGACGCCCGCGGGCCATCCCTCCGTACGCTCGACGAGCAACTCCACGCTCTCGCTCGACAAACCGATCCCCTCACGAACGACCAGCTCACGTGTCTCATCGACCGTGAAAGCCAGCTCCCGAGCGCGGACCTCCGTCAGCCCCCGGCGCGCCCGCAGACGCCCAAGGCCGATCGCCGGGTCCGAGCGGGTCGAGGCAACCAGGCGAGCATTCGTAGGCAACCGCTCGATCGCCTGCGCGATCGAGCCCACCGAGGCATCACTGCGGACCGCGTGCATGTCGTCGAGCACGATCGTCACCCGACGGCCGTACGCGACGAGGCCATTCATCACCTCATCGACCGCGGACTCAACCGACGCGCCCCTGACCCCGAGGCACGACAGCGCACGTCGTCCAAAGCCCTCCCCGAGGCGCTCAACCGCCGTCGCCAGGTGCGTCCACAACCGCACCGGGTCGCCGTCGGCCGAGTCGAGCGTCACCCAAATCACCGCCTCGGGGCGCTCCACACACCACGAGCGCACGAGCGTCGTCTTGCCGTAACCCACCGCCGCGTTCAATATCGTGAACGAGGCCTCGTCACCGAGCATCTCGAGCAGGCGCGCCCGGCGGAGCATCCCAGGGTGAACCCTGGGCGGCATCAGCTTCGGTTCGATGACCCGAGAAGCCGGGCTATCCACCTGCGTCGAGACGGAACTCACCCCTCGCCACCGAGGTTCCCCGAAGCGCCCGACAGACGCACGGGCCAGAGAATCACCGGCCTTACCACGGCTCGTGGGGACAGATAGGCGATGTGCGGTGCTTCCAAAAGAAGCCTTTCTCGGCCAAAGGAACCGACCCGGGCACCCGCGAACCCCGGCTGTGCCGCCACCATGTGACCGCAAACGCGCTTCGCTCTAAAAGGCGCAGCCCCCAGAACGATCGACGACCGCCCATCGGGAATCGCTGTGCCTCGAACACTAGCGCCCCGCCGGCGCCGGTACTCATTAAGTTCTCGCTTTAGGCCTGACCAGCAGGGGCTTCGGACGGCCTGCCCCGCGATTGGAGCTCATCCTGCGGCGCCGCGCGGATCGCCGCGTGGGCATCAATCACCCGGGTGAATGTCGCTTCCGATCGATGACACGCGGGCTCATCGCCACGAAGATGCGGAGGACGACGCGTCATCTCTTGCGGGGGATGCCACTGTGCGGAGTGGGCCAATTCTTGGCTGTCCAATGCGACGTAGGACCGATGGAGGACGACGATGAATGACAACGATGTAGACGAGCTAGGGCCCGTCGACTATGTGGTGGTGGAGTTCCCGGCCGAGCAGGCCAACTTCTCGGGTGAGATGGCAGCGGAACTCGAGGCCGTGGTCAAGAGCGGCGTTGTCCGCGTGCTTGACCTCCTGTTTCTGAGGAAGAACCCCGACGGTTCCGTGGAGGGTTTCGAGTCCCACGATTTCGGCGAGGGCGGGCTCGAGGAGCTGCACGCGCTGGAGACGGAGCTCGCGATGCTGCTCGCCGAGGAGGACGTCGAATCGATCGGAGCCGCGCTTGAGCCGGGAAGCGTCGCGGCCGTGCTGGTCTGGGAGAACGTCTGGGCCGCGCCGTTCGGTTCCGCGGTCCGGCGGTCGGGGGGACAGCTGGTGGCCAGTGGCCGGATCCCTATCCAGGCGCTTGTGGGCGCGCTCGAGGCAGATGAGGCAACCGCGAAGGAAGGAGTCTGAGATGCTAGGAAGAGGTCGGGTCGGCAGACCAGGTGTACTCGGTGGACGACCGGTCGCGCGAACCGCTGCGGTGGCCGGCACCGCCGTCGTCGCGACGCGGGGCATTCGCCGTCGAAGCGACCGGCGTGAAGACCGGCGAGACGGGCGCCAGGACCGGCGTGAGGAGCGGCGTCCGTTCCGCTGAGAAGCCGGGGGTTGGGCCGCATCACGCCGAGATGACTCCCGGCGACATGGTCGATATACCGGCAGGTCGCTTCAGGATGGGATCGGGCGCCTTCTACGCCGAGGAGGTGCCCGAGCGCGATCTGGAGATCGGCGGTTTTGCCATCGAGCGTGGACCGGTCACAGTCGCGCAGTTCACGCGCTTCGCCGACGAGACTGGATACCTCACCGCCGCCGAGCGCCCGCTCGATCCGGCTGACTACCCCGGGGCCGACCCCTCACTCCTAGTCGAAGGCTCGGCCGTGTTTCAGCCCACGCCCGGGCCGGTCCCGCTCAACGACCCGGGCCGCTGGTGGGCCTACGTCCCCGGAACCAACTGGCGCCACCCCTGGGGACCCAGCAGCGACAACTCCGAGCGGCACGGTCACCCAGTCACCCACGTCGCCTACGAGGACGCCGAGGCCTTTGCGGCCGGGCCGGGCAAGGTCCTGCCGACCGAGGCCGAGCGGGAGTACGCGGCCCGCGGCGGCCTCGAAGGCTCGACCTTCGCCTGGGGAGACGACCATCATCCCGGCGGTGAGCTGGTGGCGAACTCCTGGCAGGGAGACTTCCCCTGGCGCAACACCGGCGCCAAAGGATGGCGCGGAACCTCACCAGTCGAGCTTTCCCCGCCAACGGCTACCGGCTCTATGACGTGACCGGGAATGTCTGGTAGTAGACCACCGACTACTACTCCCCCCGCGGCGCCGGCTCGGAGAAGACCAAGAGTCCTTGCTGCACGCTCCCGCGAAACCCCCGCATCGACACTCCGGCGGCAAGCAACGACCTCGGCCAGCCCGGCGCGCACTTCCCCGCCGCGTCATCAAAGGCGGCCCGCACCTCTGCGCCCCGAACTACTGCCTGCGCTACCGCCCCGCCGCCCGCCAAGCCCAGGCGATCGATACGTCGACCAGCCACATCGGCTTCCGCTGAATCCTGCGGTAGACCACCCGAGCCCGCCAGCCACGCGTCGAGCAGCTGCGGGCGGAGCTGCCGCTCGACGTGCATCTGCCTGATCGGGATGTGTTCGAAGTCGCGGCCCCGCGCAAGGGTGTGGACACCGAATCACCCGGGTGATCCTCCGCCAAAGCGACCCAAACCGCGACCGCGATAAGCCATGCTGCGTCGCGGGCTGACGCTACACAGGCTCACCCCGCTGGAAGCTGAGAACACCGGTACCTCCAGGCGACGTCCCAATTTTCAAAACGCCGATGACAGACAACAAAGACATCGAGAACTCGCGACTCATGACGAGCCAGGACGACTCAGAACTGGCCGGGTCTGACCCGGACGGGGGCGGCGAACCGGGTCTGGCAAACGCCGCGGGGACCGAGGTACCGCCGCCGTCTGCGGGTGTGCCTCATACGACCAGGGCTCATCGGTTTCTAGTTCCGGTGCTGCTGGTGCTCGCGACGATCATCGGGGTTCCCGCCGCGTTCGCGGTGTGGGTCAATCGCCAGGCTCTGAACACAGCCAATTGGTCATCGACGAGCAGCAAGATCCTCGAGAACAAGCAGGTCCAGACCGCGCTGAGCGCTTACTTGGTGAACGAGCTGTTCCACAACGTCAACGTTTCCGCGGACCTGCAGAAGGTGCTGCCCACGCAGCTGGACCCGTTGGCTGGGCCGGCTGCCGCTGGGTTGCGGCAGCTAGCCAGCGGCCTGGCCCCGAAGGTGCTCGCCAGCCCGCAGGCCCAGGCGGCGTGGGTTCGGGCCAACACGGCCGCGCACAAGGAGCTTCTGACCGTGCTGAACGGGGGTGCGCAGGGCGTCTCAACTAAGTCCGGGGTCGTGACCCTGAACCTGCACACGCTAGTAACTCAGCTCGCGGCGACGCTCGGCCTCTCGAGCCAGGTCGCCGCGGTGCAATCGAAGCTGCAGGGCTCGACCGGGCCCTCGGCCCGGTCGGCGGCGCAGACCAAGCTCGGGATCACGCTGCCGCCCGCCAACGGCCAACTGGTCATCATGCGCTCAAATCAGCTCAAGACTGCGCAAGACATCGCCAACGCGGTCAAGCATCTGGCGATCGTGCTGCCGGCGATCGCCCTCTTGATGTTCGCGCTCGCGGTGTACCTCGCGCGCGGCCGCCGCCGGCGGACGCTACGAGCCGCCGGCTGGTGCTTCGTCGTGGTCGGTGTCGTGCTGTTGCTGATCCGCAGGCTCGGTGGCGACGCGGTCGTCAACGGGCTGGTCAGGGTTCCGTCGAACAAGCCGGCCGTGCACGACGTGTGGAGCATCGGCACGTCGCTGCTTTACAACATCGCGGGTGCGATGATCGTGTACGGGATCGTGATCGTGGCGGCCGCCTGGCTGGCCGGCTCGACTCGGCCGGCGACCGCGATCCGGAAGCTCCTGGCCCCGTCGCTGCGGGACCGCCCAGCTATCGCCTATTCCGTGGTCGGCGCCGCACTGCTGCTCGTGGTCCTCTGGGGTCCGCTGCCGGCATTCCGGAACATCTGGTGGATCCTGGTGTTCGCCGCACTGCTCGCGCTCGGCGTCACGATGCTCCGACGCCAGACCGCCCAAGAGTCCCCCGGCATCGAACACGGGCAAGCGCCGGGCGATTACCGAGCGCAGCGAGCCCAAGCCCGCACAGCCGCGGTCTCGCCACTCCTGGCGGCTCCGGTCGGCGAGTCGGGAATCGAGCACGAGCCCGTCGGCACCGTGGGCCGGGTACAGACACTCGAGCGACTGGCCGCGCTCAAAGACCGCGGTGCGATCACCAACGACGAATACCAGGCCGAGAAAACCTTGGTCTTGAACAACGGCTAGTAACCGTATGCCCGAAGCGGCTACCCCTCCGGAGCTGTCCGCCGAGCAGGCCGACGCGACGATCCGCCGCAAGCAGTTCATCGGCCTGCTGGTAGTGGTTGCGATCATTGGCCTAGTCGTTTCGATCGCGGCCTGGCTCTTTCTGGAGGGGACCTACCACATCCAGCAGGAGCTGTACGTGCACCTCCCGCATACGGTTGGCTATCAGAACGGCCCGCCGAAATGGTGGTCGCTCCCGGTCCTCGCCGTCGGTGCGCTGCTCGTGGCGCTGGCGATCACGCGCCTCCCGGGCAACGGGGGGCACATCCCGGCCAAGGGCCTGTCGGCCGGCGGCCCCTCGGGCCCGAACGTCGTACCGGGAGTGCTCCTGGCCGGGCTGGCGACGATCGGCTTCGGGCTGGTGCTCGGGCCGGAGGCCCCCCTGATCGTGTTGGGCGCGGGACTCGCGGGGGCGATGATCAGCCTGGCTCGCCGTGACATGCCGCAACAGTCACTGACCCTGATTACGGCCTGTGGGAGCTTCGCCGCGATGTCGTTCCTCTTCGCCTCCCCGCTGATCGCGGCGGTGATCCTGATCGAGGCGATCGCGATCGGCGGCGCCAGGCTCCGTCTCCTGTTGGTTCCCGGACTGCTGGCTTCCGGAATCGGATCGCTCGGGTCGCTCGGAGTCGGGTCGTTGTCGGGGCTGAGCACGCACGATTATGCGCTCGAGTGCGCGACCGCGCCGAGACCCCCGCGCGGTTCTACCGCCAAATACCAGGCAGATCGCATCGAAAGGGCGGTCGAACAGGTCTCCTGGCCGCACCGCATCCCGCCCGCCGCCCCGAACACCTGGCCTGATCAGGCCGCCCTGGCGCAGGCCATTCGCGAACTCCAGGCGGGGCTCGCGGCCGCACGACCGTCGTGTCTCGTAGAGTCGGTCGCGTTTCTAGTTGAGCAGTTCGAGCTCAGCATCGCGCTGCTCGCAGAAAGCGTTGGTCGCCACGCTGACGGCCTAGCACACGTGCGTAATGCCATCGCCCGGCTGCGGAGCATCCAGGATGAATCGGCGATCTTGGACGCGGCCACCGTCGAGCTTTGCGACGCGTGTGGGTTTGATCGCGCGATGCTCACCGAGATCGACGGGTCAGAGGTCATCGTTCGGAGCGTGCACATTCCCGCCGACCCGCAGCTCGAGGCTTGGGTGCTCGAGTCCAGCCGGACCAATCCTCAACGCTTGGACGACCTGCGGCTCGAGGCCGACATGATCCGTCGGCGAGTAGCGATTCTCGTGGCCGACGTCGCGCTCGAGCAACGCACGCAGCCTCCTTTCGTCACGCAGTTGAAGGCGCCCGCGTACGTCGCCGCGCCCATTATCAGAGAGCGACGCGCGATCGGGTTCCTCCACGCCGACGTCTACGCCAGCGGCGGCCCCCCGGACGACATCGACCGCGACCGTTTGTCGGTGTTCGCCGAGGGCCTGGGGTATGCCATTGAGCACACGATGCTTTACCAGCGCCTGCTGGAAGCCCGAGATCTGACGGCTAGTCTCTGGCAGGCCATCGAGGGGCTCACTGACGGCGACATCGGAATCGAGTCTGTCAAGGACAGCGGCGGCCAGGTGAGCGCCGCAGCCGACCGGCATGGCTCGCTCGACGCCTCGCCCGAAAATGACATTACCGGCCAACTGACCGAACGCGAGCGCGGTGTGCTCGAGCTGATCGCTCAAGGCGCGACGAACGCGGTGATCGGCGAGAAGCTCGTGATCAGCCCTAGCACCGTCAAGAGCCATGTCGCAAACATTCTCCGCAAGCTAGGCGCGTCCAACCGCGCCGACGCGGTCGCTCGCTACCTGCAAGCCACGCCAGGCAAGACGTGACTCGCGGCCCACAACTGCCTCCTCTGCGATCGTCTGCTCACATCCGATCTCTAAGGTGAACGTCACTCCAGGATAGCTCCCCCGTAACCTCCGATCTTTTTCTGGCGCCCGCAGCGACCTCGAAAGGGGCGGATCCCCCAGTCCGTCGGCTGATCTCGCGAATCGACAGGCGCTCGACCCGACAATCCGCCTGACCTTCGCCCACTGCTCCTACGCCGACCACAAACTCCTCCTCGCCCGATCAACTGATCGAGTGGGCGTCACGACCCGGCCGGACGCTCCCAGCCCCGCGCCAAGTGGGTCACTTTCAACCGGCGCAGGTCGCCCAGTGTTCAACCGGCGCCCACACTCTGCAAACCACCGCACCCGTCCCCGGGAACTCGACTGGTATGGCCCCGCTCGTAACACGCCTTGACGCTGCGACGTTTTTGGTAAGTCGTCGAGATACCCTCGAGCGCGGCTGGACGAGACGTTCACATGGCACGTCCACGCCTGACATCGGCGGTGCCTGATGGCCGCGCCCGATCCCGCTCGCACGACCACAGTTAGTTAACACCATCGGACGCCGCCTCGGCGGCGTCCGATGTGTCGTTGCGCGGCTTGGTCGCGAAAGCCGGGAGCCGGTCAGGCGCCGCCGGAGTCACCACCTCCTTCGCCCCCACCCCCGAGCTGCCCACTCGGGAAGACGTTGGCCGCGTTCCACTTCCAGCTGAACATCTTGTACTGGTGCATGAGCGCTTTCAGGCACCTTCCGGTGACGAAGGACCGGATCGTGCAGTTCTGGCCGTTTGGCGCCGTCAGGCCCATGCCGTTGGTCTGGGTGACCTGGAAAGATGCCGGGACCTTGTTGAACGGAAAGTCAGCAGGAACAGCGGGGTTGCTGAAATAGCACGGCGCGCCCTGGCTGACGTTGTTCGCGCTGATGGCGTTTGGCCAGTCCTGGTTCATACCCTTCTCTCGGAGCGTGAGCAGATTCATGGGAATATTTCTCGTCTTGACCCCTCCATGGAGGATGTTCCAGCCGTTCGCCTTCGCGATCGCCGCGATCCGTGCGACCTGGGCCGGGTTCGCGCTTACCGGATAGATCACGAACGTCGCGCTTCCGTCGCTGTTCTTTGCGACCTCTTGATTCCCCAACTCCGAGTTCCGCAGTGCCTGCACCGGATTGGGGTTGCCGAACGTGAAGACCTGACGGTTCACCCCGTACATGATCAGGCTCCAGAACTGCACTTCGTCGCTGTTGTTGCGCAGTGTGCTGGGGGTCGCGCCCGTGTAGTTTGGGAACGACGGTACCTGTGGCACATGAACCAGCGACACCCGGTTGTTTGGCAGGTTTGCGACGACATATCCTCCGCATCCGTCGGGCGGAGTCCCCTTCGCCGGGATCTGGCTGACGTCTGCATACGGCGCCTGGCTGGTCGCGCTGCGGAAGAACTGCACGTACCGGGGAACCGGCGCCGGGGGATTCCACGGCGGTGATGATCCGACGAGGAACCCGTGATTGAGCAGGAACTGTGGAGGGTTAACGATCCGGGCGACTGGCCGTGGAATCAGGGCGGCCGTGATCACCGGCTTTCCGGTCGCGGGGTTGAACCAAGTACGTTTTGGAAGGATGCTCTGAGCTCCACAGTCACCAGCCGGCGTGTTGGTCAGGGCACCCGTCCTTGGGTCCGTCAGGAACGCATGGATCGTCGGGAACGGCGTGTTCGTCGGGCCGCCGTAGCCGAAGCGGTCCCAGTCCTCAATGCCATCGAACGCGAAGGACCAGTAGCTGCGCTGGGTGATCGCCCACGAAACGACACCATTGAGGCTCGGCCCATGGATGCTCGGCAACTTCGCCACGTTCCCCTCGCCGTATTTCGCCTGCATGGCTCGGATTACGCCGGCCGGCGTGCTGTCAGGCATCAAATAGAGGTGGTACGAGCGATCCGGTGCCAGGAGGGGAACTTTGTCCCGGTATGGGTTCATGCTTCCGGGATCAGCGTCGATCGCCGTGCGGTTGATCGTAAACGTCGGGACGCCCTCGATGTCGTAAATGTTCCAGGACATCCACTGCGAATACGGGAACTGTGCGGACACAACGAACCCCCACTTGGCCGTCGTGTCGTTGAGCCTCTCCCAGAAGTTGTCGTATCCAGCATGGAAGCTTGGCAGCGCCGGGTAGAGGGATGCTTTCGGCTCATAAACCATGCTGGGACAGTCATTGCCGGTCACGGGAGAACCCCAGGCTGCGCGGGCACGGACCTGCGCTTGTGCACCGGGGTTCGCCAATGCAAATACGATCAAGATCAGCAAGCCTGCGGCGACCGCTACACCGGCCAGCGAACCGGCGCGCCGCCTAGTTAGACCGTTGCTTGGAAGCACCTGACAGCCTCCTTTGCTGTGGAGTCATGGTCCCTGAGTTGATCCGGCAAAACACTTTTCCGGTGCACAACAGTGGACGGGGAGCCAAGTAGTGACCCCCTTTTCCTCCGTATACGCGTTTGTAACCGATGCTAGACAGCCGCGGAGGAAGTATCCATCGGCCGAATGATCGATCTTGTTGCCCTACCAGTCGGCCTTAAGGCGGATTGGAGCCGTGCACCACGGACCGGCATGCCGCGAGAACCACAAAGGTCTCCCTGGATGAGCGACGCAATCTTCACCGTACGCTCGCCGCGCTTACCAAGCTCCGAACGGCCGGCGACGAACCAGGGCTCGAGCTTCGCGTCCCCTGTGCGGGACGGCTTGGCGGGCTGAGCACCAGCATGAGCCCGGAAGCGGAACCGCCTGGATCGCGTTCGCGGCCGCACGCTCAGCCCGCGATCTCGCGCCCGAGGACGCCTCGGGCGATGATCCAGCGCTGGATCTCGTTCGCGCCTTCGTAGATCTCGCCGATCTTCGCGTCGCGGTAGATTGCCTCGAGGCGATACACGGTCCCGTCGGCGCCGAGCTCGTGGGTAAACCCGTAGCCGCCGAGGGACTGGATCGCGTCGCGTGCGAGGTCAACCGCGAGCGACGAACCTCTGAGTTTGGCCATTGCGGCCTCCGGCTCGGGAAACGCGATACCACTGTCGAGCCGCAGCGCGGCCTTCAGGTAGAGGTTCCGCGCGCACTCGAGATCGGTGGCGTACTCGGCGAGCCGGAACTGCCAGTGCTGGAAGCTGCCGAGGTGCCGGTTGAACGCCTTCCGCGACGAGAGATGTCCGACCATGATGTCGAACGCTGCCTGAGCCATCCCGACGCCAGCGGCGCCGATGCCGATCCGGCCGTAGGTCAGAGTGCGCAGGGCTAGCTGGAGACCCTTTCCGGGCTCGCCGATCATGTTGGATGCCGGCACCCGCACAGCGTCGAAGTGGATATCGGCGGTGAGTTGTCCGCGATTGCCGAGCTTTCGGTCGGGACGGCCGACGCACACCCCGGCCGTGTTCTTCAACGGCACGAGGAGCAGTGATAGCTCCCCGTCCCCGGTCTTGCACAGCACGACCACCAAATCCGCGACCGGCGAGTTGGTGATCCATCGCTTCTGACCGCTCACCAGGAAATCGTCGCCGTCACGAGTGGCGATGGTCTTCACCGCCGAGGGGCTGAGATCCGTGGAGGACCCCGGCTCGCTCGTAGCGAACGCGCCGATCGCGGTTCCCTGCGTCAGCCGGCGGAGCCAGTAGGTGCGGATCTGCTCGCCGCCGAAGCTGACCGCGTGCCCGGCGAGGATGCAGTGGACGTCGTAAACGGCCGCGAGACTATTTGAGTGGTAAGCGAGCTCCTCGACGGTAACCGCCGTCGCCGTGGCCGGGTAGCGAAGCCCATCGCCCTCTGGCGCCGCGAACGGGATCCTGAATAGCCCGCCAGCGGCCATCTCATCGAACCCGTGGCGCGGAAATCCGTCCGCGACCTCATCACCATGCGCGATCGCATCCGCCAACGGCTGCAAGCGGGCCCCCGCGAACTCCCGCACGCGGCGACGTACCGCCTGGACCTCGTCGGGCGTGAACAGGTCGTGGAACAGCCGTTCGTCGTTCCGAACCGGCGCCCGCGTCGCGAGGTCCGTTTGCTCGAGCGTCTTCATCGTCAATAGGCCATGAAGAGGTTGTCCTCCAGGGTGTAGCGGCCCGCCATATCCGGTGTGGCTGTGTCTTCTCGACGAGGTCGCCCGTGTTGCGTCCGTCAATCAGCGCGCCGCATCCGCTACGGGCCGGCGGAATCGTTCAACAGCCACGGCGGAGGGCCGGGGAAGATGTTCGGGTTATCGCCTTTGACGGCGAATCCGGCGCACTGGCCGCTGGCCGTGCCGTTGACCCCATTCTTGAAGTACGGCAAACCAATTCCGGTCGTGAACCTGCCGTCGCCGAGGCATTCGAGGTTACCCTCGATGTCTGCGCCGCCAATCTCGTTCGGCCCTCCGGCGTTGTTATCGAACGTGACGTTGCCGAGGACGAAGATCTGCGACAGGCAGTTCGAGGTGCTGAGAACCGGCGGGTAGTTTGTGCCGCTGATATTCCACGGCGCGTTTGGACCGCTGTTTGTGATCGTCAGGTTCCCGTAGATCGCGTCGGCGCAGATCGCGCTGGCGGGTCCCGTGCCTGGCCCGATCGCCGCGTTTGGATGGCTGGTCGTGCCGGTGATCGTGACATTGCCGGCGACCTTGGTGGCGAACAGGAAGAAACTGGTCGCCCCGGTAACGTCGATGCTGCCATCGACGGTCGAAAAGCCGATCGCGCACCAGTGCCCAGGTGTTACCGACACGTCGTCATAGCTGCCGCCGGTGAGCAACTGGTTTGCGCAAGTGGTCTCCGCGGCGACGGCGCGGCCGCCCGCGCTCGAGCGCGGGGCGGACAGGGCGAGGATCGCCGCGATCCCGATCGCCCCAGCGATGAGCATCGCGCGGGCCGGGGCGAGGCGTTGGGTCCGACACGGGCGCATGGCTAGGCCCCCGTGCCGAAGCATCATCCAGCCAGGCATTCGCGGGTAATGGGGGCCGCAGCTCCGGTCCTGAAATGGGCGGTGGCGCAAATCAGACGTCCGCCGTGCCGCCTCACGAATTCGTTCCTGCATCGGTGCTCCTCCCTCGATTTGCGCCGCCCCTCGAGGTCGTTCTCCTCGATTGCCAGCGGCGGCAAGCTACGTCGGCAACGGCTGGGCTGCTTGTCGGTTCCCAACAAGCAAGCCGGCCGCGATTGTGCGGTTGCTACAACGCGTGGTCCACGCTTCTCGAGGGGCGCACCAAGCCGACTGGCGGCGTTCGACCGATCACACTGAATGCTCGTCGCTCGCCAGCCCGATGGACGTGTCTCTCGCTTGTAGTCGCGCGGAGGCGGGCTCGGCCTCGCGCGATGCCCTCGAACATGTGACGGCCCGCCGAGGCGGGCCGTCACACTGGCGGGGGCAGGTAAGGGGCGAGTCGCCGACTATGACGCGCAGGCGGTCCCGTCGGGGACGTGGCCGGTGGCATCGCACGGCTGGACAGGCGGGGGCTGCCAGCCCGAGCCGTTGAGCACGCCGAAGACCGCGTGGTCGAGGTCATACAGGCGCCAGACCAGGCGGAACCCGATTCCCGGCGCGGGCGCCGGCAGCCAGTTGCTGGCCTGCGTCGGATTCGACGGCCGGTCGTGCTGTATGTAGAGGTCGATCGAGCCGTCGGGATTGGTGTGCAGGTGCGACCGGTTGTTGATCAGATAGCGATTCAGCGGGTTGGGAACGAAGAACGAGTTGGTGTCGTACATCGTCAGCGACCAGAACGCCTTGACGGGGATCGGCAGGCTGCTCTTCGGGATGTGCACGACGTACCGCTTCGATCCTGTGAGCGGAGCCTTGGTGTCGTCGAACAGCGCGACCGGGTAGGTCGCGATGCTCGCCCGCTGGCCACCGACGCCGAGCCGGTCGCCGATCGCGCGCAGCGTGTAATTCGTGCCCCACGCGCCGAGATCGGTCACGAGGTAGCCGTTATGCCTGGCAAAACCCTGGAGGTAGAGCGCGAGCGCGTCGGACAGGACCTGGTTCGGCCCCTGCGCTACCGCGGCCCGCAAGCCGCGGAGCGTGTCGGCGCTGAGGTGCGCGTTCGCGGGACTGAGCCCCGGGCCGATGCCAACCGCCCTGAGCTTCGCGAGCAGGGGCCGATCGGCTGCCGGCGCCGGGAACCTCAGCATCTCCTTGCCGAGCGCCGTATAGAACGCGAGTGGATCCTCGCCCGGCTGGGTGCCGGGAATCGTCGCCTCGGTTGACTTGGTGATGAGCTTCCTGGGCCGTGGCGGCTTGTAGCGCGAGCCAAACTTCGAGAGCGGTGTGATCGAGTATTGATTTTGGATCCGGTGCAAGTTGCCGAGGTCCGCGTGGCCGCGAAGGTACGTGCGGCCGACGACCCACACCCGGTCATAGCGCGAATTCACGCGGACCACGCCGTGCGGCAGCCGGCCCTTGAAGCCGGGACCGACGACCGCCCAGTTGCCGCCACGGGTGACGTTGAAGTCGCCCGCCCCCATCTTCAGATGGGCCGAAGTGATGTTGAAGAAATCGTTCGTCCACGGGTCGACCAGCTCGAACTCCCAGAAGCGATGCTTGATCGGCGGGGCGTGCAGCACTTGGGGTTGCTTGCTCAGGTTGAGCCACGCGAGCGAATAGGGCGTGTCGTTGTTTGGCGCGTCCACGGTGTGCTGATTCGCGTTCGCGAGGTTGCGAATGCTGCAGAAGCGGTTGACCGGACCATGGCCAGTCACGTGATCGCACACCGTGACGCTCGTGCTGGACTTGAAGATGCGCTGGGTATCGAGCAGCGGCACGCCGTACTCGTAGGCTTCCGTGCCGAGCGTCAGGCCAGCGTTGTAATCGGACGTGGGGTCGGCGGAGGCGACCGCCGCAGCAGCAATCAGCGCTGCGCATCCAAGCGCAACGCCAGCCGCCAGCCGCCACAGTACCGGTGCGAGTCTGTTCATGACGGATAAATCTCCTAGGATCTGGAAAAGATGACGGAAAAGCTACGTCCGCGTCGCGGCTGCTGCTTGTCGGTTCTCAACGAGCGATCCAGCCGCGATTGGCCGAGTGCTACAAACAGTCGGCGAAGGTCAGCTAGGTAGGTCGCGGACGAGGCGCGCGAGCGCGAGCGCGACGCGGAGCTCCAGCGTGCGCTGATCGACGCTGCGCCCGAGGATCTCCTCCGCCTGCTTGATTCGGTAGCTGACGGTGTTCTCGTGGACGCCCAGGCGTTTGGCGGTGCGGCTGCGGCTAGAGTGCTCCTCCAGGTAGGTCCGCAGCGTGGCCATGAGCCTGGTGGTCAGATCGTCGTCGACGGCGAGACCCCGGAGCTCGCGCTCCACGAATACACGGGCCTGGTGGAGGTCGGCGGTCGCGATGGCGGCCAGCGCCACGTCCGAGTAACGCGTGACCGTGCCGGGCGGCCGCGCGGCGAGCTCCGCGACCCTGCGGGCCTGGGCTGCTTCGTCGTGGCTCTGGCGAAACCCGGCGACGCCGCGCCCGGGTTCGCCGATCGCGATCCGGACCCCGGGGGCGGCCCGCAAGTCGAAGCGGAGATCGTCGAGCTGGCGGGATGCGATCGGGTCCCGTGTCCCGAACCAGGCCACGGTGGACAGGAGGCCGAGCGAGTGGACGAGACCGCCCGCGGCCCCGAGACGATCCTGGACCTGGGCGATCGCGGCCTCCATCGCGGCGTGGATGTCGCGCCCCTCCTCATGCGCTTGTAGCCATGCGATGACCGCGGTGTGCTGGCGGTCGAGCTCGTAGCCGAGGCGCCGTCCGGCGAGCGCGCCGTCGATCGGCTCGCCTGCAAGGATCGTGTCGATCGTCTCGGCCCGGGTCGCGGCGGTGCTCCGCACCCAGCGCTCTCGCTCGGCGCTGTAGAAGTCCTCGGCGAGGCACAACGCTGCGTCAACGTAGGCGAACAGCAATGCCGAGCAGAGCTGAGTCGCGATCGCTCGCTGCTCTGGGTTGTCCGCGTGCGCCGCGATCAGGGGCGCGACCGCTTCCCAGGCGGCGGCGTGTCCGAGCCGGTAGCTGCGTATCAGCGTGGTCAGCGGAATCCCGCGTTGCGCACTCTCCTGCGTGTAGGCGAGCGTCGCTGCTCCGAGGCTGGTGGCGGCGGGATCGGCGCCATGCTCGAGGATCTGCGCGAAGCCGAGAATGCTCGCCTCGGTGCTGGCGCGGTTGGCCTCGAACGACTCCGGGTCGGGCAGCAGGTCGGGCAGCCGCTCGCCGATCTCCCGGGTCACCTCGACCGACATGTCCCGCGCCCGGGCGACGAGCTCGCCCGCGGCCGGTCTCAGCACCGTCTCCCAGGCGCGCCGCTGCCCGCTGTTCAGCGCGCGGCTCCACTCCGGCTCCATACGCCAACCGTACAGCGGAGAATCGACAAACCGCGCGGACCCGGTTGGCGCTCGACGACAAGCGCGTGGCCGGGCCGGTCCGGATGATCCCGGCCATGCGACAGCTGACCAGTCTCGACCAGCAGTTCCTGGCTCTGGAGGACGGGCGCACTCACGGCCACGTGAGCGCGCTCGGGAATCTACGACCCCCTACGACGGCTGGGCGCCGCTCGATGTCTCCCCCGGGCGCGAACTGGTCGGCGACCGCCTGCAGCTGCTTCCGACGTTCGGCTGGCGACTCGTGCCGGTGCCGCTGGGTTCCGACTATGGCCGAGCTGCGCGAGCTGACGCACGCCGGATCGAATGCGACGCTTCGATGCGCAGCGGCACAGAAGCGAAGCTCGGCACCGCCGCAGCGATCGATCGCGCCGACATCCCGTGGGTCCCGTTCGCTCCCTACTCCGACGAGGGTGTTTCTCACGTTCCACCACGTCAACCTGGTCCTCGTCTCGATGCGGTTCCCGCCCGGCGTGCGCCTGCCGACCCACTACCAGACCGGAACTGTGACCTCGCACACGATCAAGGGGGCATGGCGCTATCTCGAGCACGACTGGGTCGCGCGTGCGGGCGGCACCGTCTACGAGACCGCCGGCGCGACGCACACGCCGGAGAGCTGCGGCGCCGAGGAGGCAGAGGTGTTCTTCGCGATCGCCGGCGAGCTGCTGTTCCTAGATGAGCACGGGAGCGTGATCTCCCGCGAGAACCATCCCACGTCACTCGAGCGCTACCTCGCGTACTGCCGCGAGCACGGGATCACACCGCGGGATCTGAGCGAGTACCGATGACCGGTCGACGTCTCGAACCGTCGTTGGTCCAGGTGGCGTTTTCGGTGATCGACCTCGCCGCGACAGAGCGCTGGTTCCGCGAGGGTCTCGGGTTCTGGCCGGCGGGGGGCTCGCGGTGGCTCATGCGCGGCCCGCTGGCGTCATCGGTCCAGGGCCTCCCGCGCGTCGCCTCGACCTGCCGGTGGATGGTCGATCGCAACGATTTCTTCCAGCTCGAGATGTTCCAGTTCGAGCGGCCCGCGGCGCGGCTGATGCCAGCCGATGCGAGGCCGTGCGACATCGGCTACACGCGCATCGGTGTCTGGGTGGCCGACTTCGACGAGGAACTGACCCGGCTGGCGAGACTTGGCTCACGCCCGCTCAGCGACCCGATCGGGCCCGCCGGTGAACGCCGCTCGTGCGTGCGCAACCCCGACGGCGTGTACGTCGAGATCATGGAGGACGACCCGCTCCCGGGCGTCTCACCCGCCGCAGGACGGTCGGCGTGCCCGGCCGCCGTTCGCTCGGTCACGCTGTCGGTGCCTGACCTCGCCCGGTCCGAAGCGTTCTTCTGCCGCGGGCTTGGCCTTCCGCGCTCCGACGCCGCGCTGCGAGCGCCCGAGCACGAGGCGCTCTGGGGCCTTGCGGGCGCGCGTACACGGAGCGGCGTGTTCGAGGCTGGCAGTGTCCTCGTCGAACTGGTGCAGTACCTCGATCCGGTCGGACGGCCGCGCCGAATCGGTCACCGGATCTCGGATCAAGGCATCCTCAACATCGCCTTCGGCGCCCGGTGCCGCCGCGATCACCGCGAGCTCTACCATCGGGCCACCGCCGCCGGCGCGCAGGCGAACCGCGGACCGGTTCAAATGCCCGGGGCCGGCGTCGTCTACGTGAACGACCCGGACGAGTTCTCGGTCGAGCTGCTGTGGATGTCCGAGGGCTTGGAGAAGCACTGGGGATTCACGCCGCGACCGGCGGCTGAGCGGCCGCGGGCTGACACGCATGCGATCGAACGAACGGTGCGGATCGCCGCGCCGCCGGAGGCGGCGTGGAACGTGATCGCAGACCACGAACGCATGTCGGAATGGATCAGCCTCGGCTCCGTCCGGCGGACCGTCGATGGCGCGCCGGATCCCAATGGCCGCGGGTCCGAGCGAAAGCTGAAGCTTCTCGGAATGAGCATCACGGAACAGGTAGTCGAATACCAGCCACCGGTCTCGTACCGCTACCGCGTGACCAAGGGTGCGCCATTCGTCTCTCACCAGGGCGAGATCCGGTTGCGCGCGGACGGCGATCACACCGACCTGACGTGGACGATCCGCTTCCGGCCGAAGCTGCCCGGCACCGGCCGCCCTCTCGCGAGCCTGCTCTCCCGCCTGCTCGCGCGCTTTCTGCGCACAGGCCTCAAGTCGCACGTCGAAGCACACCCGACTCAAACCATCCGGCAGAACAGGAGCAACCCGACATGACACGGTTCGACATCACCCAGACCAACGCCGCTGTGGAGCGGCTGATCGAGACCACCCAGAACCCTCGGCACCTGTACCTGCTGCACGCCTACAACCGTCATCGCTACCTGGAGATGGCCGGCCGCTACGAGGAGATCTTCGCTCCGGAGATGACGGTCGCGCAACCCGTCTACCACTTCAACGTGTTCGGGATGAATGTCACGCTCGACGGCCGCGAGCAGGTCGAGGCGGTGTACCGGGAGTGGACGAGGACCGCTCAGTGCGTGTTCTTCTCCAACGGTGACGAGCGGCTCGCGGTCGGCGACAACATGATCTGTTCCACCGGAACGATCTACCAGCAGACCCCGGGTGCGGTGCTCGCGGCCACCGGCGAGGACGTCGACCCCGACGCCATGTACCTGGTCGGAAACGTCGAGCACATGATCTGGCCCTACGACGACAGCGGACGGCTGATCGGCGAGGACGTGTGGGAGATCGACGACTCCCGGCGCGAGCTGATCAAGCTCCGCCCAGACGAGGTGCTCATGCCGCACGAGTCGGCAAAGCTGCTCAAGCCGCTGATCAAGCCCCTCCCAGTCCTCGGCGCATCGCTTCAAGCCGCCCCGGTCGCGTGACCTCGGCCCGAGGACAGGAAGGACCGCGCGTGATGGATTCCTCTCATGGCAGTGACAAGTGGCTGGCAATCGTCGGTCTGGCTACCGTGGTCGTGTACCTGGGCGCGTTTGGGCTGACCCCAGCGCGCTCGCCCAACTCCGCTTCGCCCGGCGCCCGGATCGTCCACTACGCGACAGTGCACCGCGATCAGCTGCTCGCCAGCGAACTCTTGTTCGCCTTGGGTGTGGCGTTGCTGATGGTGTTCGCCGCGGGGATCTATCGGATCGTTCGGCGCGCTGAGGGCGAGAGCGGCTGGCTGGCGATCGCCTCTCTGGCGACCGTGATTGCGGGTGCCGGCATCTTCGGTGCCGGCACCGCCCTGTTCATGACCGTCTCCTACCGTCCCGCCACAGATCCCGCCATCGCGCGCGCGCTGTGGGACGCCGGCTGGCTGGCCTACAACTCCGCCGGGTTCGCATTCGGCACCTGGATCGCGGTCGTCGTCGTGGCCGCGTTCCGCCATCGGATGCTCCCGCGGTGGATGGCATGGATCGGGGTCCCGATCGCGGTGATCAGCCTCGCGGGCCCTCTCGCGGTCAAGGCGGGGACCGGGCCGTTCTCACCGCAAGGCTCGTTCGCCATGCTCGTCGGGATCATCTTCGCCGTGTGGCTCCTCACCCTCTCCGTCGCAGCCTGGCGGCCGACAGGCGCCAGCGCTGAGCCCGCGAAGACACGATCGCCCGCCGCCGCAGGCCCGGCCGGCACGCCCGAAAGGCAACAAGGCGGCCCGCATGTTGCGTAAGGCGCATCGTCGCGAGCGCCACCGCGTTTCACCCCGCACCAGCTGCAACGCCGACGGCTCGATCAACATCTACGCACAGCACAACCCTCCCGACGCGCGCTCGGTTTCCGCGCTTAGGAGGTACGAGGCCGGGTGCGGCTGATAGACCTCTGGGGGTCGGTGTGCAGGACTCGGTTCTGGAGCCGCCGCCGGGTGTCGGACTTGCCGCGGGCGAGCGCGGACATCACGAGCGCGGTGACCGCGAGCCAAACGGCGCCAATGACCGAGCGACCGCGGTGGTCGCCGCCGCCGAGCGCTATGGCCGACTGGGTGGCGATGTAGAGCGCCAGGGCCGTGAACGCGATCGCGATCATCCTCAGCGCTGGACGCGTCCGCGAGGTCATATCGGTGCCGCGCAACTGCCACACGACGACGATCGAAGCGAGGATCTCGATCAGCGAATCGATCCCGAAGCCCGCAAGTGCGACGGAGCCCGCCGCGATCGCGGTGACCGCCAAAACGCCGCAGCCGACGACGTTCCAGCCGAGCGTTGCGTATTCCAGCCGCAGACCTCGTCGCAGCAATCGCGCGCCTTCGCCCGCGCCCGCGGCGTGCAACGGATTTGGCACCGGCTCAGAGCTCGCCATCACTCGTATGATCGTAAGCCGCCCTAGCCAGACCGCTCGCGCCGAGGTGGTCAGCCCGATAGGGCGGTCGCCGCGTGCCGGCCATTCCAAGACAACCGGCCGTGTGGCGGTTAGATTAGATGCCCGTCGCGATGTGAAGGCACGCTCCCCGGGGCGGCGCTCGGGCACCGCCTCCCAGCCGCTCCGGTGAGGGCCGCAGCCGACCGGGTCGCGACGCTGCGCGACGTGAGACCGAGGCGGACAGCCTCCGGGCGGCTCGTCGGACTGTCTAACGTCACCCGGGCACGACTTGAGATCCTACGCCCGATCGGCGAGGAGGTCGATGGGTCCCAGTTCAGTTCTAGTCGCGCTGGGCGACCATGAGCACGTCGCCGTCCGGGTCACGCAGGCGAATCTCCTGGCGCGGGCCGGGCGTGCCGTCTCGGATTGACCCGGCTGGCTCCCGTGCGCGAGCACATGCGTCTGCAGACCTTCGAGGTCGCGCGTGTGCAGGTAGAACAACACGCCCCGACGGGCCGGGTCGAGCGGAGTGTGAGCGCGGACGACCATCAGCCTTGCCTGCTCGTGCTCGAGTCGCGCCCATCCGAGCCGGTCCGACGGGCCGTCGGTCGGGCTTACAGCAAAGCCGAGCAGCTCGTAGAAGGCGATCGGGCGCTCGATGGGCCCGACGTGGACGAACGGGATCAGGTCCTCGACCGGCGCTGGCGGCGTGCTGCTCCAGCGGCTCCGCCGGAACTGCTGCCAGCCCAGGGCGCGCCTGCATCGCGTCGAGCGCCTCGTCGCGGGTGCGGTATTCGTCCACGCGGGCGATCTGCCCGTCTGTGATCTTGAAGACGTCGTAGATCTCCCGTCGAGGCTCGCCGGCTATCTCGGTCAGGTCGGGGCTGCCGGACCGCGAGCATCACCTGGTCGGCGTCGGCGTGCGGCTCGATCCCCGACTCCTCGGGAAGCCAGCCGTCGCTTGCGCGGACATTGCCGAGGACCGCGTCGCGGTTGGCGCAGACGGGGTCGGGCGCAGGCGCTGCCAGACGACCTCGGGATGCAAGTGGCGCTCGGTCGTCACCAGGTCGTTGCGGCGGCGCGCGTCGATCCAACCGGTCAGGACGAGCGTGAGATTGGTATCTCGCGAACGCTCACGAACGGTCGGGCTCGTCGAGCGCCACTAAGTCGCCGTCCCCGCGAGGGCCCCGACTCCCCAAGTCATCGCAAGACGGCGCCGACGCTTTCGGCCGCCGTGTCCGCGACTCATGCCAGCGTTGACAGCGCGGCTCGCGCTGCGTCCTGGCCGCCCCACTGAACGCGCCTACCCCAGGGCCAAGGCCACCGTCAGCAGCACGACTCAGTCCAGCACGCGAGCACCGTACCGCGCCGCGATGTCACGCGGAAGACGACCGTCCGGAGGAGGACTACTCGTGCCGCACCTGCAGCGGCGTCGTTCAGGGCGCAGACGCGCGGGCACCTCAGCCAGACTGGCGTGAAGTACCGTCGCGCTAGCAGAGCAAGGCGGACTGAGCTCCCGCAAATCCCCGGCTAAGCAGTCGCCGGCGTCGGGGCCGTGACGGCTGGTGCTGCTCGACCGACGCGCTCCTGAGCAGTTGTCGTCGACGGATGGCTCTGTGGGAGGATCGGGGGCCCGATCACCTGAT
This sequence comes from uncultured Solirubrobacterales bacterium, assembly GCA_963812225.1. GTDB lineage: Bacteria > Actinomycetota > Thermoleophilia > Solirubrobacterales > Solirubrobacteraceae > Palsa-465. The sequence goes on along the minus strand of CAWEUN010000014.1, from coordinate 470,191 downwards.
CGTGTCCTTCCAACTGATCCCACTGGCCGTCTTGTCGGCGATCACAAGCCCAACGGCGATGGCGGTCGTGTTGGTCATCCTCAGACGGCCCGGCCCTGTCAGGCTGCTGAGCGCATATGTGATCGGGAGCTTCGTCACGTCCGTATTGGTGGGGATCGGCGTCGTTGCAGGACTGAGCGCAACGTCCCTGGGCACACGGCAAAAGGGTGCGGCTATCGCGATCTTCGACATCACCATTGGTGTCCTGATCCTGGCCAGTGCGGCGTGGTTGCACTCCGGACGCTCGGCCGCCATGAGGAAGCGAGCCGCTGATCGACTCGCCCGGCGCAAGGCACAGAAGCACGCGCGCAGCCGCGACAAGCAAAGCTGGTCCTCTCAGATCCTGAGCAGCGGATCGGTCGGGCGTCTCGCGACGCTCGGGGTGGTGATGCACCTCCCGGGATTGCTGTATTTGGCCGCGCTCGGGTATATCGCGCACCTGAACCTGAGCACCTCTCACGGGCTGCTCCTGATCGTTCTGTTCAACATCGTCATGTTGGCGCCGATCGAACTGCCGCTCCTCGGCTACATCGTCACTCCACAGAGAACCGAACAAACCGTGCGAAGCGCGAATTCGTTCATCAACGAGCATCGCGCGAAGGGACTGCTGCTCCTATCCGTCATCGCCGGGGGCTACTTGATCGTCAGCGGAATTGTCGGGCTCGTGGACTGAGCCCTCGACGAGTGCATGAACCCTGGGCCTCCCGCCTCGGGCGACAAGCAGCAGCGAAATGTCCTGAGCAGCCTCAGGGTCCGTCAGCAGGAGACTGCAGCAAGTCGATCAACCGACATCGAGCGTCTGGCTGATGGAGCTGCTGGTCCTTTCTGCCGAAGTGGGCATCTCGGGTCAAACGTACTCCCGCGTCGGGCCTTCCGCGCGCTTTGCGGGACGTTTCTCGCCTGCCGCGAGACGCTCGTCGCCGAACGAAGGCAGGGGTCGCTGGAGGCTGCCCGTCGTGGCCTACAACAGGACGTCAGCCGCGGCCGCCGAGGTTTGGCGGGACACAGAGTGTTCGAGTCATCCACATGGGGTGATGAACTCGGTGAGGCTCGGAACTACCGTGCTCGGTTATGGCAGACGGCGGTGCGCCTGCCGAGTTGTCCTCCGAACAATCTCAAAGGACCGTGAACCGATGACGTTTCTCTGGATCATTCTGGGCGTCTTATACGTGGCCTGCTGGATCTACTTCGGAATGAGTACGTTCCGCAAAGGGCACTACTGGATGTTCTGGATCGGTTTCTTCTTGCCGTTCCTGTGGATCATCGGCGCGTTGATTGGACCCACGCCACGCGCCGCAGGCGCGGCATAGGCGCGGCGCACCGACCTAGGCCGAGCGTTCCCCGCCCCGAACGAGCGCTCGGGCGACAACACGTCAGGAGGATGACATGGGTTTACTGCGAAATCGCGGCGACGCTCCCGGTGGGCGTCGCTTCCAGATGCAGGAGAAGCTCGCTTCGATCGGCGACGACTCCTGGATCGAGGACGATCAAGGCGATCGTGTTTACAAGGTCGATGGCAAGGCGCTCCGGGTCAGGGATACCTTCATCCTTAAGGACCGTGACGGCAACGAGGTGGCAAAGATCCAGGAAAAGAAGCTCCGCGTGCGCGGCACCATGGAGATCGAGCGCGATGGCCACACGCTGGCAACCATCCACAAGGCCCTGGTCGGGATCCGTGACCGCTTCGACGTCGACATAGAGGATGGCGATGACCTCAGCGCGCGCGGCAACGTGGTGGACCACGAATACGAGATCAAGCGCGACGGCGACGTGATCGCGACCGTGTCGAAGAAGTGGCTGCGGGTCCGGGACACGTACGGCATCGAGGTGCGGGAGGGCGAGGACGAGCCGCTGCTCCTGGCGCTGACGGTCGCGATCGACAAGCTGAGCGACGGCTGAGATCCCCCACGCTCGGCGCTAGCGACGGGGGCGCCGTGCCCGAGTTGACGCAAGAGCAGATCGCCGGCGCCAGCGCTCCCAACTCCCGGTCCTCGCCAGTGCGCAACCCGCGCGTTAGGGGGACGGCGATGGCAGCGAGATAGGCGCTGACAAAAACGGGTGTAGCGCGGGTCGGCTCCAACTACGTGCGGATTAGCTGAGACTCAGCCGCGTCTCGCGTCAGCCCACGTCGGCTTCGCGAGCAGATGAAGCGTCGGCCATGCGTCCACGGCCTTGGACGCCATCAGCCCAGCGTCCGTACGGCCGCGGTGACGCGGGCTCGATTGCCCCCACTCCGGGACGCGGCCTGCGAATCGGAAGCGGTTGCTGGCTGAGTATTCGCTCTCAATGGCCGTTCTGCGTGGCCCAGGCGCGCTGACGTGGGCTAGACGCTCCCCCGTACAACGGACGACGTCAGTGCCCCGGCGCGTGGCGATCGTGCACCACGTAGGCGGTGATCACCGCCAACGGGAAGAAGAAGAGGCTGAAGATGAAGTAGCCGATAAAGCTATGTCCCTTTGCGGCGGGCGACGCGAGCCGGCCAGAACGCCAAGGCTATCCAGATGACGACGAAGGCAATGGCCAGAAGCACCCAGCCAAAGGCTGATACCGCGTAGACAGTGACCATAAGGCTGATCCTCCTCACAGCCGGCTGGGAGGCGTGTTCATCGCCCAGAACGGTTGAAATTCCTGTCGGCGCCAAAATGGGCGATTCAACGTCGAGGGGGTCAGCGGCGGCCCAAATCTAAGCCCCGCTTATGCGAGCGCATCTGTCCGTTCAGCCTTGGCCCATGGCTCCAGTCATGCCGTTGGCAACCGTTACGGAGTCGGCGCCGGCACAGGGGCAGACTGGGATGTTGGTGCCGACGCCGGGGCTGGCGGCGCGTCATGACGAGCGTCACGACGTACGCGACGACGACGCCGAGGATGATCAGTGGCTCGGCCTTCGGTCCAATATGCGATGTCAGCAGCGTCGCGAGCACCACCGCTGAGAGCGGCAGCCGGAGCACGGCGACGATCGTGACGCCCATCCCGACCGGCAGGCACGGCTGCGGAGAGCGGGAAGCCCGGGAGATGCGAGCACATGATCCCCCGGGCGGCCCCGAGGAACAGCGCTGGGAACGGTGGACCGCCGCGGAAGCTGCCCAGGGACAGCAGGTAGACCAGGCCCTTGAACACGATCAGCCACGCCAGCGCGCCCAGCGACCACGTCCCGGCCTGACCGATGAATCCCGGGAGCTGGTCCTGACCGGAGAACAGAACCTCGTCCACGCCCTTGCCCGTGATCTGCGAGAAGGCGATCGCCAACCGCCGATGATCAGTCCGATCGCCGGCAGGCGCACAAGCATCTGCCGGGGCGAGACGAATTGATACGTGAGCAGACCGCCGCGCATAACGAAAGTCGTCACGAGCGCGACCGCGACCGCCAACGCGATCGTCCACCCGAACTGACCGGACGTCAGGTGGCCGAACGCCGGCAGCCGTATCGGACCGAGCGCATACGCCTTCGTGCTCAGTCCCGACAACGACCCGACCCCGAGCGACACGAGCGTCCCGATTCCGTAAGCCAGCAGTCCGGGAACCAGCAGTAGCCGCAGCCTGGCCGCCGATGCTCATGGTGTCGCTCGAGAGCACGCGGAGCGCGGTCGCGACCGCTTCGGAGAGTTCTCGCAGACCCTCGGCGAGCTCGGCGCGCCGGGTCGAGCTAGGGCGGCCCAGCAGGCGGCGGGAGCGTTCCTAGTGCTTGGGCGACTTCCTCGAGCGCTTCGGCCGGTGCGACGGGTCGTTGCTTCCGGGTCGACGACCGCAGTGGTGTTTTGCGCAGGCATGCGATCAGGGTCCGCCTGCCAAACACGGACGCGATGGCCGATCAGGACCGCGGGGTGTCGGCCCGCGTCTATCGCAGTTGCAGACGGTCTGCTGGTTCAGCTTCAGCAAGTCCGCGAGCTTCTGAACCGTGAGGAATGTCTCCTGCACCAAACCGTTCCAACTGAGGCTAAACGGGGCGAGGCTTGCTCATCTAATCCGCCGCCTCGACGCGCTCCCTGATCCGTGTTTAGGCGAGGCGGATCGTGAGCAGATGTAGTTTGCGGAGGCCCCCATCCCCCGGTCCCTTGGGGGCCTCACGCTTCGTCGGTTCAGCGGAAAACATCGTGGGGGAGCGTTGGAGCCGTAGCGAATCGACAACAACGGGGCCGCGCAGGCGTGACGGGAGCAAGAGATCGCCCGCGCGGCCCCGACTGCTCGGTCGAGACCGCTGCATGCGAGCCCGTGTCCGCATGCGAGCCCGTGTCCGCTTCCTTCGGGTATTTAGTAGGGTCGTCTCGCTCACGACACGTCCGTTGCTAGACAGCACTTCGGCTGCGACCGGCGGGCAAACCCTGGACTGCGCCGCGAGCGCCCCGACGAGAAGCGGCGCACGACGCGCTCCCCCTTAGAGGACCGGCCAGGGGGCTGCTCGGGGTCCGTCGGTGTGTGGCGATGAAGCACACGGCGCGGTAGCCACTCACAGCGGGTCCGCCCCAACGCCTGGTAGATCGCCGCTCTCGTCACCCCGAGCTCGCCGGCAATGTGGGTGACATTCGCGCCGGCATCGTAGATCTCAACGATTAGGCGATCCCGTTCAGCGATGAGCTGACCGGCAGCGTCAAGCCGCCTGCGCATGGCCAAGAGTCGGCGCCGCTCAGCGGAGCTCTTGAACGCGTTGCGCTGGCTCCGTCCCAACGAACACCCAGTGATCGAGATCGGTACCGACACCGGCGAGATACCGCCGCGGGAGCGAACGCTCGGCGAGATGACCGCTCAGCAGGCGCCGCCGCTCAGCCACCGCCGCGTCGACGTCGATCGTCGGGGCGCTGGCACCACTGTCGCCAAACAGCGCGTTGCCGCGAGCTCCCGCCGCACCCGTGATCCCCGTGGCCCGTGGATTACCCGTGTCGCTTTGGTCGCCTGGTGCGTCCTACTTGCTCTGTGCGCCGTACTAGCAATCCGGTCGAAGCAGAGAAGCCCTCACTTGGCGAGGGACCGGCCTCGCCAAACCAGCAGACGCCAGCGCGGCCGCCGGATCGGTCTTACGACCGGCAGCGAACGCCCGGAGTACGTTGACCACGGGCGGTGCTAGCTCGCAGCTCTCGAACGGGGCCGGTCAGCAAGCGGCCGCATTTCGGCAGCAGAGGGCCTGCGGACGACGACGAATATCGCATCAGAGTTGTGCAATGGGCCAAACGCAGCGACGATCCCCCTACCGCTGGGACACGCTCGTCAACGAAGTCAGCGACGACGTGGATGCCGGGACGGCCACCGTCGCGCTGCTGAACTCGGACACGGGCGGTCACGAGACCTGTGCCGACTCCCCCACACTCGAGACCGCGAATGAGGTCTCGGCCCGCGGGTCTCGGCGTCCCCCCTGACCAACAGTAAGAGCATTTGGGAGCGCTCGACGGTCTTGACCCAGGGTCTCGGTCGCCGGACCCGAGTCGAGCTTCGACACGAGCTACCGAAGGGCCGTGGTACTCGGCTTGAGTAACCGCCGCAGCCCTTGACACGGGCGGCGAAGGCGACCTTGGATGGACGAACGGCCAGTCCGGACCAGATCGCTCGCCATCCGCACAGCTCGCTACGTTGTAGCCTGTCAGATATGTCTATCGATGTCAGTCAGTTGCTAAGTACGGTTGTATGTACGGCAGGAAGGACCTGAGTTCGTGCTTGACCTCGGCCCGCCCCCGCCCCCGTGTTCATTGGGTTTTCGCCGGCCGTCGTGGTGGGCAGCCGAGCCGGACTACCCGCCCACTACGTGTTCAGGTAGTCCGGCTCGGCTGCTAGTGATCGGCTATGGGCTAACCATGGTTTGGGGGCGGGGGCGGGCCGGTGGAGACTGTTTGGGGCCTGGATTGCATGGGGTGTCCTGTGTAGAAGGATGGAAGGAGGCTGGTGATGCGTGAGCCCCTTCCGGGTCCGGCATCGCTGGCTGGGCTTGCGTGGCTCGCGAGGGTGGGGCCGGCGCCAGTGGAAGCGTGGAGGTCTGGGATGGGGTGGTGCGTGAGCGTGGCTGGCTCTCATGCCCGACGACTGGAACGCAAGGGGTGGCTTGAGCGTTATCGCATGACACGCGGCCAGGGCTCACTCCTTGTCGCGACCCGGCGCGGCGTGCGGATGTCGGGGCTTGCCGTGGGCGCGCCATCGGCGCCGGCGCCGACGTGGTGGGCGCACGACTGCGCATGCGCGTGGACAGCAGCGTGGCTGTCGGTCCGCGGGCGCGACTGGCGAGGCCCGCGAGAGGTGCTCGCCGATCCCCGGCTGAAGGGCGAGCTCGAATGGCTGACCCGAAACGGCTGGCGGCGCAGCGGTCACCGACCCGATCTGGCTGCAGTGATGCCGACCGGGATGGTCGCGATCGAGGTCGAACTGCAACGCAAGGCAGACAAACGGCTCCGGGCTGTGCTCGGGCTCTACGGCCAGTGGCTGACCGAGCGGCGGATCACCGGACTGATCTACGTCTGCCGCGACGAGGGCGGCGCCGAGAGGGTGCGCGAGCTCGGGGTAGCGACAGGGCTCCCTGACGGCGCGTTGCGCATCGAGTTGCTCAGCTCCGTGCAAGCACAAGCGCGGAGGCCCTCGGAGTGATCTGGCTCGCCGTCAGCTTGGTAGCGTTCGAGGTCTGCGCTGGGATTGGTGCCGGCGGCGCCTGGCTGCTGCGACGGCGCACGACCCTATCGACGCGAAACCTCTATCTGCTCGGCGCGGCGACGTCCCTGTTGTGCGGGCTCGCGATCTTTGCTCGCCGTTGGGACGCGCTGCTCGTCCTCGCACCGCTCGCGGCCGGCCCGGCAACAGGCGCGGTTCTCGGACGCCGCTGGCGGCTGGCCGACCTCGGTGCTGGCGAGGAGCTTCGCGATCACGAGTTGAGTCGGAGATGGTTCTGGCAGCCCGCTCCGAAGAGGCGGCCCGGCGAGCGCGTCTACATCCGCTCCCAGGGAGAAATCGTGCACACCCGGCCGTGGCCCGAACACGAGCCCTATGTACCGATGAGCGGCGAGGAGCACGGACCGCGGCTGCCGCGAAACGAAGGACAGCACATCTTCTCCTGTGGCGGTACTGGCGCTGGCAAGACCACGAGCGCGCTCCGGGTAGTCGCAGCGCGGGCACTCGGAGACCACTCCGCAGTGCTCGCGATCGACCAAAAGGGCGACGAGCAAGCCGAAGAGATGCTGCGCGACATCGCCGCATCAGCCGGACGGACGTTCATCCTGATCGACCCCCGCGCTCCCGACACCGATCGGTGGCAGCCCATCTCAGGCGGCGTGGGCGACATCGTTGCCCGCACGGTCGAGCCGATCAAAGCAAGCGAGGAGTACTACTCCGACATGCTCAGGCTTTACCTGGGCGTCGTCGCGCAAGTGCTCCACCACGCCGGTTGCTGGCCGCCGTCCCTGCCGTTCCTCATCGACTGCTGTCAGCTTCGGCGCTTCCCGAAGCTCCTGAAGCTCGCATCCGGTGACCCCGAGCTCCACCGCAGGGTCACCGAGGCCGGCGAATGGATCGAATCGCAAGAGGGGCGCAAAGCAGTCGGCGGCGGCGCAGTACGCCTGCAGGTCGTGATGGGCGAAGCTTGGCGACCGGTCCTCGCTCCGAGGGTCACGCCAGCAGGCGAGCACGTCGCGGTCAGCCTTGCCCATGCCATGAAAGCGCGGGCGGTTGTGCTGTGGCGGACCTACGTCGACGACATGCCAAAGGAAGCGGCAATGATCACCGTGCTCGCGCTTGCGGACATGTACGCCGCTGCGCAAATCGCGCGCACGCCCTGGACGCTGCTCCTGGACGAGTTCGGCGGCGTGATGCACATCGCCGCCAACCGCGCCCTAGCGATGCTGCAACGCGGCCGCTCACACCACGGACAGGTGATCGTCGTGACCCAATCAGCGGCCGACCCCGAAGCGCTCACCGGACAACCCGGGCTCCTCGCGTCGCTTACCGACAACTTCACCGGGTTCGCGATCCACCGCCAGAACGCACCCGAGACGCGCGACTGGCTCGCAAAACTCATGGGCACCACAGCGATCTGGCAGTCGACCGACCAGACCACCGGGCATGGCGCGGCACACTCGGGGAAAGGCTCCCGCCGCCGCGTACGCCAATTCCGCGTCGGTGCCGACACCTTCGCCGAGCTCGGCCGCGGCGAAGCGATCATCTACAGCACGCTCGGCGGGCACCCCCAACGGACGCAGGTGCTTCGCGTCCAGCTCCCACACACAGAGCCCGAGCGCATCGGCACGGGAGAGCGTCGGGCGTGCGAGATCGAAGTGCATCCGGCCAGCACACTCGATCAGCTTGTACCCGACGCTCCCACGCCGAAAGAAGAACCCGCCCCGCCCCGCCGTCGGTCAAAGACGAAGCCCGAATCCACGCAACCGCTTTTCGAGGCCGAAGGTGTCTGACGCCAAAGGAGAGCCGAACTGATCAAGCTGCTCACGGTCTGGGCTGCGTATCGGTTGCTACGCGCACTCGCCGCCATTCTCGTCATCGCGACCCTCGCGCTGCTCCTGCTCAGCGGGATACGCCGCACTGCGGGTCAGGGCGGCCCGGCCGGGCGACTGCAGCACGCAGCTCACCCAATCGAGCAACAGTTGCAGCACGTGCTCCGGAAGGCGATAGGCCCGTGAGCAACCAGCAACTTCCAGACGGGACGGTCGGCTCCGAGCATCTCGGAGTCCGGGTGTTCTGCATCAGCGCTCCCGACGCGCAACAACTGGCTGACCAAGTTGCACTGGTGCTTGGAGAGCACATGGCGGGCGACGACGAAATGCACCTGACCTATAACGGGATCCAATCGGGCTGGCAGCACGATCCAGGGCGCGCGGGCTGGCTCGGATCCTCACCCCACACGCAACTGTTCTTCGACTACACCGCGCTGCTGGTTCTACGTCCCGGCGGGGCAGTCACGCCCTGAGGTCCGGCTCCCGAGACTCGAGATTGGCGATGAGCGGGGTCGCGCGGATCGCTGGCTGAGGGACCTGCTTCGTTGGCGCCGCGGTATTGCTGAGGCGATGCCAGCGGACTCCTGTCGAGTCCCCGTTGCCTGGCCTGGTGCTTGCGGCCGGCGTGGTGCCGGGCTGGTCACGTTGGTTGCGCGTGTTCGGTTAGGCGGGGGTCCAGCGTGTGAGGATGGCGGTGAGGGCTTGGTGGCCGAGTTCGAGGGTTTCTAGGTTGGGGTGGGGGGAGTCGCGGAAGGCGAGTTCGAGGATGCGGTCGCCGAGTTCGACGATTAGTTCGAAGACGGCGGGTGGGGTGCTGTCGTCGATGAGCTGGTGGTCGATCAGTCGGGTGCGGATGCGGGTGGCGAGTTGGTGGCTTCGGTTGTGGACGGATTGGAGTACTTGGGGTGATGCGCGTCCTTCGAACCAGAGTGCGCGTGCGACGGGGCGGTTTTTGAAGTAGGTGGCGTGGAGGTCGAGCTCGATGCCGATGAGGTCTTGGTCGCCGGGTTTCCACTTGGCTTCGGCGGTTTCGGCTTGTTGGTCGAGGTCGTTGACCATGTGTTGCACGAGTGCGTCGAGGATTTCGTCGCGGTCGGCGAAGAAGTGGTAGAGGGAGGGGATTACGACGCCGGCGCGTTCGGCGATCGCGCGCGTGTTGGCGGCGTCGATGCCGTGCTCGGCGATGATCTGTTCGGTGGCGTCGAGGATCTTCTGCACGGTTCGTCGTCCGCGCTCCTGCGTCGGCGCTCGGCGGGTTCTGGTGGTCGGCGGAGTCATCGGCTGTCGTGAGGATGGCCTCGGGATTGGCGCTTTCCCTGGGCGTGCTGTGGCTGGGGTTGGAATCATGGCTGGTCGGCGGCTCGTTGGAGTTGGGCGGCAACGTTTCCGGTCAGGGGGTGGGCGTGTCCGGGCCAGGCGGCGCGCGGTTGGAGCGTGGCGAGTTTGCGGATCGACTCGCGCGCTTGGTCGGTGTTGTGGTTGAACGCGGGGTGCGGTATGCGTGGGGGGCCGTGGCGGCCGGTCAGTGGGTCGAGCGTGTAGAAGCAGTCGCTTGAGAGCGCGAGGCGATCCTCGGCGCGCCAGAGCGCGATCAGGCCGGGCGCGTGCCCGGGAAGATGGATGACTTCGAAGCCGGCGATCTCCTCGCCCTCGGTGAGGGTCGCGGCGATCGCCACTGGGCCGCCGTCCCACAGGCGGATGAGCTGTGGGCCGAGGATCTGGCCGTGGCGCGGTAGCGCGCTGTAGTTGTAGTAGTGGGTGCCGCCGTCGGTTTCGGCGTCGGCGCGCTCGTCAGGGTGGCATAGAACGGGCACGCCAAGCCGGCGGGCGGCGCCGCGGTGGTCGATGTGGGAGTGGCCGAGCAGGATTCGGGTGAGGCCGCCGAGCGTGGCGGCGTGGTGGGCGATCGCTGGCGCCATCTGACGCACGCCGGTGTCGAACGCGAGCACCCCGGCCCGGCCCGTGTCCGGGTGGGTGTCGCGGACGAGGTAGACGTTCATCTCGCGGGCGGGGAGGCCGCCGCGGATCTGCCAGACGCCGTCGGCGATCCGCCGGGGCGGGGAGGCGAACAGGTGGCGCGCGAGTCGCTGGCGCGCGTCGGCGAGTGGTGGTGCCGATTTCTTCGAGTTGGGGCTTGACAGAGCTCTCATTGGCATAGTATAACACGATTATAGTTATAGTTTGCTCAGAACAAAGGTGAAGAGATGCGAACGATCGACAGGGACACAGCAGCATCCACACGCGACGGCGCTCCGATGAACGGCTCGCACGGAGGCCGGCACGACGCCGGCCATGTGCGGGTGGCGGTGATCGGGATCGGGTTCGTGGGCCTGTCGCTGGCGCACGCGCTGCGCGAGGCGGGGATCGAGGACTGGGTGATGCTGGAGCGCTCCGGTCAGGTCGGCGGGGTGTGGCGCGACAACACCTATCCGGGGATCGCGTGCGATGTTCCGTCGCATCTGTACTCGCTGTCGTTCGCCCCGAACCCCGATTGGGAGCGGACGTACTCGAGCGGCCGGCAGATCTGGGAATACGAGCAGCGAGTCGCCAGCGAGCTGAGAATTGAAGAGCGCACCCGCTTTGGCGAGGAGCTGCTCGACGCCCGCTGGGATCACGAGCGGTCGGTCTGGCGGCTGCGCACGACGACGCTCGAGCTGACCACCGAGGTCGTGATCGACGGCACGGGACCGATCGCCGAGCCGAAGCTGCCGACGATCTCCGGGCTTGACCGCTTTCGGGGCACGCTGTTTCACTCGGCGCGCTGGAACCATCAGCAGCCGCTGGCGGGCAAGCGGGTGGCTGTGATTGGGACGGGCTGCTCGGCGATCCAGATCGTCCCCGCGATCCAGCCGCACGTCGGGCAGATGACCGTGTTTCAGCGCACCGCGGGCTGGGTGCTACCGCGGTTCGATCGTGACGTCACCGCGCTCGAGCGGCGCCTGTTCCGGGCGGTGCCCGCGCTGCAGAAGCTGCCGCGCGCCGGCCAGTACCTGTACCGGGACCTGCTGTTCCTGCAGATCATGCACCGCCGCTCGGTCCGCACCGCGCTGCAAGCGCTCGCAAAAGCGTTCATCCGCCGCTCGATCCGCGAGCCGGAGCTGCGCGCGAAGGTCACCCCGAACTTCGAGCTCGGCTGCAAACGACTGATGATCAGCAACGACTGGTACCCGGCGCTGAACCAGCCCAACGTGCACGTCGAGACCGCGGCGATCACCGAGGTCCGCGCGCAGTCGATCCTCACCGCCGACGGCGCCGAGCACCCCGTCGACGCGATCGTGCTCGCCACCGGCTATCACACCAACGACCCGCCGGCCGCGCAGATCTTCCACGGCCGCGACGGCCGCACGCTCGCGGACACTTGGGGCGACTCGCCGCGCGCGTACCGCGGGCTGACAACGGTCAACTTCCCGAACCTGTTTCGGATCGGCGGTCCCGGGACCGCGACCGGGCACATCTCCCACATCCTCGCGATCGAGTCCGGCACCCGGTACGTGCTCGACGCACTCAAAACCATGGGAGCCCAGGGCGTCGCAGCGGTCGAGGTCACCGAGGATGCGCAAGCGCGCTACGCGCGGTGGCTGCGCGAGCACGTCAAGGACACCGTCTGGGCGACCGGTGGGTGCACCAGCTGGTACTTGGACCGAGCCGGCCAGCCGTCGATCGCGTGGCCGTGCTCAGCCTGGCGCTACCGGCGGATCACCCGCCGGTTCGACCCCGCCGCCTACCACTACACCCCACGCACAACGCCAGGCGCCGACAACGGACGCCCCACCGATGACACCCGACTGGTCGCGACTCAAGCCGCAACCGACTCCCAGATCGCCGCGAGCGCGGCAAGGAGCTGACCATGCCCAACCACAACGTCAACCTCACCGGCAAAGTCGCTGTCGTTACCGGCGCCGGATCCGGGATCGGCCGCGCGACCGCGCGGCTGCTCGCCCGCCACGGCGCCAAAGTCCACCTCGCCGACCTCAACCTCGAGGCCATCGAGACCGTCGTGAGCGAGATCGAGGCCAGCGGCGGCACCGCGACCGCCCATGCGCTCGACGTCACCGATTCTGCCGCCGTCGAGGCGCTCGCCGAGGCGGTCTTCGCGCAGGACGGGGCGGTCGACATCCTGCACAACAACGCCGGGATCGCGCACGCGGCAACGATCGAGTCGACCACGATCGCGGACTGGCAGAAGGTGATCGGCGTGAACCTCCTCGGCGTCGCTTACGGGGTTCAGGCGTTCGTGCCCCGCATGCTCCAGCAGGGCCGTCCGGCGTCGGTGATCAACACGGCGTCGTCGCTGGGGATCGTGCCGGCCGTTCCGATGGCGCCCTACTGCGCCTCCAAGTACGGGGTGGTCGGGCTCAGCGAAGCGCTCAACGCGGAGCTCTCGCCGCGCGGGATCAGCGTGTCGGCGATCTGCCCCGGCGTGGTCAACACCGCGATCATCAAGAGCACGATCATCCGCGGCGAGCTGGCGAAGGATCAGGCCAAGATCGCCGCCCACTACGCCAAGCGCGGCACCTCACCGGAGACCGTCGCGAACGCGGTCCTGAACGCGATCGCAAGCGGGCAGATGATCGTGCCCGTCCCCAAGCGTGAGGTTCTGCCGCCGGTGCTGCTGCACCGGATCTCGCCGCGGTTGACCCAGCCGCTGGCCCGTTACACCACCAAGTACCTCACCCGCTGATGAACACGCACATGCAAACCCGGGCACACAGCCAACCCCACCCCAATGGCCCGACGACACTCGTTGCGTCGGGGCCGACGACGCCGGCCAAGCCGAACTTCGGCGATATCCAGCTCGAGATCTACTTCCGCGGCCTGGAGGGCGTGCGCGAGAGCCTGCCGCTCACCTTTGGGGAGCTCGAACGCCGCGCGCAGGCAGCGCTCCCGGAAGGCATCCTCTCCTATGTCGCGGGCGGCGCGGGCAACGAGCACACCCAGCGCGCGAACGTCAGCGGTTTCGACGCCTACGGCCTGATCCCGCGGATGCTGGTGCCTGCGCGCGAGCGGGACCTGTCGATCGAGCTGTTCGGCCTGTCGTTGCCCTCGCCGCTGATGATGGCGCCGATCGGCGTGATCGGCCTGTGCGCCCAGGACGGGCACGGAGACCTGGCGGCCGCCCGTGCGGCCGCGGGGACCGGCGTGCCGATGATCGCCTCGACACTCTCGGTCGATCCGCTCGAGGATGTCGCGGCGCAATTCGGCGAGGCGCCGGGGTTCTTCCAGCTCTACACCCCCAACGACCGCGAGCTGGCCGAGTCGTTCGTGTCCCGTGCGGAGGCGGCTGGGTTCAAGGGGATCGTCGTCACGCTCGACACGTCGCTACCGGGCTGGCGTCCGCGTGACCTGAGCGCCGGCAACTTCCCGCAACTGCGAGGCCACTGCCTGGCGAACTACTTCACCGATCCCGTATTCCTGGACAAGCTCGACGCCCCGCCCGAGGAGGATCTACGCGGTGCCGCCAGGGCGTGGGCGCAGACGTTCGGTGACCCGACCCTTACCTGGGACGATCTGTCGTGGCTGCGGTCGCTGACGAAGCTGCCGCTGCTGCTCAAGGGCATCTGCCACCCCGACGACGCCCGCCGCGCGATCGACGGCGGCGTCGACGGGATCTACTGCTCAAACCATGGCGGTCGTCAGGCCAACGGCGGGATCCCCGCGATCGAGCACCTCGCCGCCGTCGTCGCCGCCGCCGGCGACGCCCCGGTGATCTTCGACTCCGGCGTGCGCGCCGGCGAGCACATCGTCACAGCGCTCGCGCTCGGCGCCCGCGTGGTCGCGGTCGGCCGGCCGTACGCCTACGGGCTGGCGCTCGGCGGCGAGCACGGAATCGCCCACGTCCTGCGCTGCCTACTGGCCGAGGCCGACCTGCTGATGGCGATCGACGGATACCCGACGATCGCCGATCTCACCCCCGACGCGCTAATGCGGATCCGCTGAGCGAAGAGAGATATCGATGAGACAGTTGACAAGCCTCGACGCGCAGTTCCTGGCGCTGGAGGACGGCCGGGTCCACGGACACGTGAGCGCGCTCAGCCTGTACGACCCGTACACCGCCGCCGGCCGGAGGTTCGACCTCGCCCTCGTGCGCGAGCTAATGAGCGAGCGGCTGCACCTGCTGCCGCCGTTCCGCTGGCGGCTCGCACGCGTGCCGTTCGACCTCGACCACCCCTACTGGGTCGACGACGGCAACATCGACCTCGACTATCACGTCCGCGAGCTGGCGCTAACGGTGCCGGGCGACCAGCGCCAGCTCGCCGAGCAGATCGCGCGGATTGTCTCTCGGCCGCTTGACCGCTCCCGTCCTCTGTGGGAGCTGTACCTGATCCAAGGACTCGACGATGGGCCCGTCGCGATGCTGACCAAGATGCATCACGCCGCCGTCGATGGCGTCTCCAGCGCCGAGGTGATGAGCGTTCTGCTCGACCCCTCACCCGACGGCGCTGACACGACCCGGCCACCGGCACCGCCAGCACCCGAACGGTTCCCTGGTGAGCTCGAAATGCTGGCCCGCGGCCTGGCCGGCGCCTGCTGCCACCCGCTGCGCGTCCTCCAGGCCGCACCCCGCGCCCTCCCGCACCTCGACGCCGTCCCCACACTGACGCCGCTCCCGCTGCGTGAGGGCGATCGCAACCGCAAGCCGCCAGCTGAAGCGCCTCATCCCGCGTACCAGCGACGGCGACGTGCTCGAAGGCCATGACCCGAAAGCACCCCGGACCCGGTTCCAGCAGCGCGTCTCCGGCCACCGTCGAGTCGCGTTCGACTCGATCTCGCTGACCGAGGTCAAAGAGGTCAAGAACGCGTTCGGATGCACGGTCAACGACGTCGTTCTGGCGCTTTGCACCGGGGCGCTGCGGACGTTGCTGACCGTGCAAGGCGAGCTTCCCGCCGGACCACTCGTGGCGATGGTCCCGGTGTCGGTCCGCACGCCTAAGCAGGCAGGCACCTACGGTAACCGCGTCTCGGTGATACTCGCCGAGCTTCCTACGAACGAGCCCGACCCGGCGCGCCGCCTCGAGCTGATGAACCAGACGATGCGCTCAGCCAAGGAGCGCCATCGCGCGCTGCCGGCGTCCCTGATGCAGGACGCCAATGTGTTCGTGCCACCTGCGCTGTTCCCACGGGCCGCCCGCGCCAGCGCCCGGTTGATGGCAACCCACGGATTCCAAACCCCGGGCAACGTCGCGATCTCCAACGTCCCTGGCACCCCACAGCCGGTCTACTGCGCCGGCGCCAAACAACGCGCCACCTATCCCGTCTCAGCCGTGATGGACGGCGTCGGACTCAACATCACCGTCCTCTCCTACCGCGACACCCTCGGGTTCGGCGTCGTCGCCGACCGCGAACAACTCGAGGACCCATGGCCACTGCTCGACGGCGTCCACGACGCGCTCGCCGAACTCACCAGGCAATCAGCCCAGCGGACGCCCAAGCTGCCAGCATCGCGCATCGCCGAACGCGCCGGCCGTACACATCGGGCAACGCCGAGCAACGCTGGGGTCGCCTCATCGATCTGCTGACGCCAAGAATCGGCGGCGCCAGAACCCGGCAGCGTTTCAACGAAAGCCACGCCCCCCTCGACCGCAGCGACCTGCTCGCGTGTCCACACGCGCATCCCATGGTCCGTGCCCACGTCCCCGTCTTGCGCGCGGCAAGCGCGTCTCGCGCTGCGGCGGTCAGCCGGCGCGCCCGGCCCGCTGACGCTGGCCTTGTTCAACGGCCTCCGCGAGCTCCCAAGCAGCAGACGAAAGTTGGCCGAACGCCTGCGCAATAGCGACCACGCTCACGCCGGTTCGCGCGCGGCTGAGTGCCTCCACCGCGTCATCAAACCGTTCCCAAGAGTCTTCTGGCGCAAGCGACGGGCGCCACGGCGCAGGGCGAAGTTCCTGCGGCGGGAGCCACGCCGGTCCCGGGCGCCAGCCGAAGCCCTGCTCCTCGGCGTACCGGTAGGCCGCCTGTTCCTGTGCCGCGGCGTCGGCGAGAGCTCGCATCCGGCGCGCGTAGCCTGCATCAGGCGGCGGCTGTGCATGCTCTTTGATCGCGCTCTGCCAGCGTCCCTCGGCAAGCTCAAGCTGCTCGCGTGCGCGTTCAACGCTCATCGGGCGCCACCAGATGCTTGCTGAATGATGGGTCCTCAGACACCTCCATGCTCACGGCCGGCTGGCCACCGGCCGCAAGGAAAACGTCGAGATCCGAGCGTCGGATCATCCATCGGCGAGGACCTGCCTTGGTCGCGCGAAGCTCGCGACTGGCAATCCAACGACGCACGGTCACCACGGTCACTTGAAGCTCTTCGGCGACCTGAGCGGGGGTGAGATACTGCTCGTCAGGCACTTGCAGGACCCCAGGAGACCATCGGGCAACGCCGAGACAAGGACATAAGCATACTTAGCACTCTACAGTGCTATGCTAGCGCACACGTCTAGCTGTAGGGGACAATGGACGATCGCGACCATCCCGACACCGTAGTCCGCCTTCGCCGCAAAGGCGATCCGGGCGACGCAGAGCGGAAACGGCTCGCGAGCAAGATATTCGCCGAGGAGGACGACGTCGGTACGTTCTCACGGGGGAACCTCGTACCGCCCCCGAAGAGCGCCGGCCACGAACCCGAAGCCAGCACGCCGGCGCCCGACCCGTTCTTCGACCGACTTCAACGCGGTCGCACCGAAGACGACACGCTGCGCGTCGAATCGGACAGCACCGCCAGGTATTTCGATCAGATTGGGTCGCAGACTCCGGCCGAGATGAGCGAGCGCATCGGCTCGCCGGCGACTGGGAGCGCAATGCCGGGGAGCGCCCAATTGCCGGGCGAACTCACCAAGTCAGTGCACAAAGGCAGCGAACGGCGCCGCCCTCCAAATGCGTTGCGCAAGGCGAGACGGTTCGCGCAGCTTGGCGGCATAGCTGGACGCGAATGGCACGCCCGGCTCGGAATTTCGGCCCGGAAGTTCGGTGCCCCGCTGCTCGGCGTCTGGCGCACGTCGTTTGGGCTAGCGAAATGCTCGCAGAGGCCCCGACCCACTCGGATTCGTGTGCTCGCAGTGATTGGTGTACTGGTGGCGGGGATCACGGCCCTCGCCACCATCGTCGCCATCCAGGCCAGCGGTGGTCCGCAGACTAAGGGCCACGCGGCAGATCGGATCGACGCCGCGACACTCTTGCCGGTTTCGCCCAGGACGGGGCACGTCACGGGGCACTCGACGGAAGCGAGCAGTAGTCGCTCCAACAGATCGGGCGAGCACCAGCGGCGGCCCTTGAAACAGGCGACGCGTGGCCGTCGCCGTGGTGTGCCCCAACATCACAGCTCCCCAGCCGTTTCGTCGACCGCAACATTGGTCGTCGCTTCTGCACCGAGCCAAGCCGCTACGCCGAGCATCAGCGCGCAGCAACCAGAACACCCACAGTCGACGCCAGAGATTAAACGAAGCAGCTCGACTGCTACCCAAAGCTCAGATGCCGGGAGCCGTCCGGCATTCGGAGCCGATGGAATTCTCGGCCCCGGCCATTCACCGAACGGATGAACGACCTCCGACTAGCAGATTACGGCGAGCGCGAATGCGGCCGGCGACGAGCGGCCCTGGGCGTTGTACGTGTTCACGACTACAGCCGTTGGGCGTTCTCCGGCGATATTTGTGCCCCGGCCCGACCTCACCGCCAGCCAGCGGATGGCCGGCGCCGTCGTCACCGACACGGCGGCCCGCAGGGCCGAGCGCGCAGCGCTTGACGGAAAGCCGACAACCGCTAACCCGCTCGACACTTGACACAGGACGTCTTGCAGGCTTCCAGGGATCTGGCTAGCGCCAGCCGCAACCACCCACTCGACCCGAATCGCCGCCTCGCGCAGGTTCGCGCTATCCGCGCGATGTAGCAGTGTGACCGAGTTTCAGCGCCGCGTTCGCCGCCTTGTTGGCCTCCGTGTTCATCAGTGCTGGCGCCGATGTGTTCATCGCTCAGTACATCCAGCTCGTCCACGGAGTCGGCCCGCTTATCACCGGGCTCTGGCTACTCCCGGGCATTATCGGCCTCATTCTCGGGTCGATGCTTGCCCCAACCGTCGCGCGCGGCCTGCGGCTCGGTGCCGTTATCGCCGCAGGCCTCGCAGCCGCGGCGATCGGCGCGCTCGTTCTCGCCCAGTCAGCACTACCTCGAGCCTCTTTATGCTCGTTGCGGGCACGATTTTGCTCGGAGTTGGCTGCGGCCCGATCGGTGCGCTCGGAACCGACATCCTCGTTTCGTCGGCCCCGGCGGAGCGCGCCGGTGCCGCATCTGCGGTGTCGGGGACCGCGACCGAGCTCGGGGGGGCGCTGGGGATCGCCCTGCTGGGCAGCCTCGGCACCACCGTATAACGCTCCACGCTCCGGCAGCTTCCCTACTGTCATTGCGCCGTCGACCGCGGCCGCGTCGAAGAGCACACTTGGCGGCGCGGTCGACGCCGCCGGACACCTACGCGCGCCGATAGGCGAGGGGCTGCTTCACGCGGCGAGAGTCGCATTCACCCACGGCTTCGTCGTTGCAGCGGTGGCGGCCGCCGGCACCGCAGCCGCCACCGCCGCGATGGCTGCCTGCCCCCATCCTTCGCAACGCTGGGCCCGAGCGTGCTACCTCGGCAGGCCTATCGTGACCCGGCCCACGACCGCCACGGCGCGACGCGGACGCGGTGTTTCTTGAGTATGAGCAACGTGCGCGCGCCAGGCGCAGCGGGTGCGGAGAGAATGCTCCCCCGGCTCCCGTGCAAGGTCAGTTCATATCGCCCTGGTCCCAGCAAGCGATGGTGTACCCGGAAGTCCCAGTGAATGAGCGAGCGTCCGCGTGGTTGCTGACCGAGATTTACCAGTCCGGCAAATACGAGCCGACCGACACCAACGACCCGCATCACCCGCATCGCAAGAACGCCTGGCTTCAGCAGCTCAGCGATGACAGTTGCTTCTCGCGACTCGGTTTTGTGCACGTGCAGCCCGAAGAATCTGGGGCCACGTGACAGGAAGGTGTAGCGGGCGGCCCGGCTCGGCCGAGACAGATCCCCGAGGCAGTCCACCACCATCACGTTCACCGGCCAGGTGCCGTGCGTCGGTGCGGCGACTGTGGCGGTGCCCGCGCTTACGGTCGCGTTCGTTGCCGCTACGCCGCCGAAGTACACCTGGCCCGATTGCCCGCCGGGACACCCGTAGTCGAAACCGGAGCCGGTGATCGTGACCGTCGTGCCGATCGTCCCGGACCCCGGCGAGACCGAGCTGACCACCGGCAATGGATAATCGAACGTGTCAGCGCTGGTAATCGGGGACTGGTCACCGAGGCAGTCAACGACCACCACGTTGGCCGACCCGGCGTGGTGCGTGGGTGCGACGGCTGTGATCGCGTCCGCGCTGACGGTCGCGTTCGTTGCCGCTACGCCGCCGAAGTACACCGTGCCGGATTGTCCGCTGGGGCAGCCTTCGTTGAAACCCGAGCCGGTGATCGAGACGGTCGTGCCGATCGTCCCGGACCCGGGCGAGACCGAGCTGACCATCGGCGACGGATAATCGAACGTGTCAGCGCTGGTAATCGGGGACTGGTCGCCGAGGCAGTCCACGACCACCACGTTCGCCGACCCCGCGTGATGCGTCGGCGCAACGGCTGTGGCCGATCCATCGCTGACGGTCGCGCTTGCTGCCGCTACGCCGCCGAAGTACATTGTGCCGGTTTGTCCGCTGGGGCAGCCTTCGTTGAAACCCGAGCCGGTGATCGTGACCGTGGTGCCGATCGTCCCGGACCCGGGCGAGACCGAGCTGACCATCGGCGACGGATAATCGAACGTGTCAGCGCTGGTAATCGGGGACTGGTCGCCGGAGCAGTCCACGACCACCACGTTCGCCGACCCCGCGTGATGCGTCGGCGCAACGGCTGTGGCCGTCCCGGCGCTAACGCTCGCGTTCGTTGCCGCTACGCCGCCGAAGTACACCGTGCCCGTTTGTCCGCCGCTGCACCCGTCGTCGAAAGCTGAGCCCGTGATCGTGACCGTCGTGCCGATCGTTCCCGACCCCGGCGAAACCGAGCTGACCACCGGCTGAGCCGCAGCCGCGGCTGGGGCGGCCAACAGGACGCCGGGTGCTGGCAGTAGCGCAGCAGTAAGGATCGCGAATGAGCCCACGCGCATCTCAGACTCGTAATAAACGGATCCCCGACGAATCAACTTGCGGCGGTCGCTCGGCCGCGCGCCTGACTCCCCTCCGGCGCGTGGTCTTTCACGGCATGGCTCTCGCGGGCGACCTGATGATGATGTGCACGGCTGGGCTCGAACCAGCGACCTCTCGCCAACGCGCGTGGAGCAGCAGCACGGCCGGCGTGCTCCTTCAGGCGTGGAGCAGTCAGACCGGAGTCCCAAGACCATGGCTGGCGGAGACCTGCTCTTCTTGTCGCACGGGTATCTCGGCGCCGTCGGCCGTAGACGCGCTTAGCGCGGAAACCGCAAAATGCGGTCGCGCTCGGCTCGCGGACGTTTCCACGCCAGGTGGCTCGAGCCACCGGTCAAGACCACCTGATCGCCGTTGGGATGACGCGGCGGTGAGAGGGGCATGACGGCACGCTGCCGCAGCTCGGCTCCTCCGGCAAGGGCACCGCTACACGGCGGCCTACGGCCGGTCCTGACGGACTGCCCTTGACCTCCGTCACCGAGCTGCGGCCGGAAACGCGCCATGCCTACTCACCACCGCCACCACCACATAGCCCCGGACAACGCACATTCGGGTCGAGCGCAAATCACCCCTGCACCAGCTTCGGCGACCTGGAGTCGACGGTCATGACGACCCCGACCGTCATCGAGACTCGGAGGAACGGCAACCACGTCGGCGAGCGGATCGAGCTCGGCCGATACCGGACCGACGCCGGGGTGGAACGCGTCCTGTACGGCCAGCGCGTTGCGACGGTCGTCCGGATCACGGACGTCCCCGTCGACCATCCCGGTCGTGCGTATCTCGTCGAGCGTGGGCTCGAGCAAGACAGCCACGCGGCGCTGCTCGCGCTGGTCCATGACTATCTCGATCAGGCGAATCAGCTCGGCATCCCGCCGATGTCCACGACGGTTCTTGGGTAGGTCCGACCGGCTTACGGGACGGCTCGAGCCGACTCACGCCGGGACGGCGTACGTGACCGTCTCGAGCACCTGCAAGCTGAAGCGCGTCGGCGATCTGCTGCAGGCGCTCGATCGCCACGCCGGCGTAGCTGTTCGCCTCCCAGCGCTGGACCTGCTGCTCCGGCACGCCCAGCAGCTCGGCGAGCTCGCGCTGGGTCAACCGCGCGGCGATCCGCGCCTCGATCAACGCGATCGGCAGCTCTCGCCACGAATTCAGCGTCCGCTGAGCGACGCGCCCGGAACGCAAGTCGTCGTAGCGGGCGAGCTGGGCGCCCAGCTCGTCGCGCTCGCTCGCCATCGCGTCGAGCATCGCCTGGTGGATCTGCGGATGGACGTCCGGGCTTGGCCCGGCCGCCGCCTGCGCGGCGAGCGCTTCCTCGAAGCGCTTCAGCTCCGCGTTCGTGATTCGGTATTGGCGCTCGTTGGTGATCACGCCAACGCTCCGAGATCGATCGCCGACGATCCCCTTTGCGGCGCCGGTGAGCAGGTCGCGCTGGAAGTAGTCGATGAACCGGGTGCCGGCCGGCTCGGCCGCGACGCCCGCCGGGAACAGCTGTCCGCCGTACTTCGCCTTCTGCGCAGCACGTTGATTGCTGAAGTCCAGCAGCACAGGGTCAAGCAGACCGGGGTCGACGCCGGTCGCCTCCCAGCACGCGTCGAAGTCCCCCGGCACATCCTTGCTCGTGACGAAGCTGCCGTCCAGATACACGCGCGAGCAGCCCGCGGCGCGGAGTGACTCGATCGCACCGCGCAGCCCATCCAGCAGCTGTTCCCGTTGTTCGTTCGTTGCGTAGCGCTCTACGATCTCGTCCCAGCTCGCTGGGTATATGCCGGGCGGGAGATTCCCGCGCTCGTCAAAGGATGGTATCACGACACAACGTTCACGTTGGGTTGATCCAGGCGTGTGCCGAGACATCCACGTAACAAGCAGACGTTGAGTCTAATAACGATACTTGACGATATACAGACTGACTTAGTAAGATCCCTAGGCCGTGCCTGACCCCCGCCAGACACGATCATCGCCAAGGCAGCCGCCACGACCGGTGACACCCGAGCCACGCCCATGACGGCGCCAACCCGCGACGTCCTCTCCCCACGCGAGGTCGCAGAACGCGCCGGCTTCTCGTACCACGCCATTCTCCGCGCCATCCGCCGCGGCGATCTGAAAGCTTTCGAGCCCGTGCCGGGCCACTACCGCATCGAGCTAGTCGAGTACGAGCGCTGGCTACACCGCCCCGCCCGCCGCAAGCCGGTGCCGACAGAGCCGGTAGCACGCCGCGAGCGGCAGCGGGCGGCTTCCGATCCGGCCGAGCCGGGAAGCTTTGCTCGCCTGCGCGCAATCGAGAGCAGGAGCTGATGGACGTCCGGCGCACCTACAAACGGGAAGTGGGAGCTGCGCTGGCGGAGGGCGGTCGCAGCGCAGCCGGACGTTCGACCGCAAATCCGACGCCCAGAACTTCCACGCCTGGCAGCGTCGCCGCCGCCAGCTCGGCCAAGCCGCCGTCCCGGACGACGTGAAGCTGAGCGAGTTCGTCGAGACGTACTGGCAACTACACGTCGTTCCGAACCTCAGCCCCGCCACCCGAGACCTCTACCGACGCGTCTGGTCCCTCCACATCCTCCCGCGCCTCGGCGAGTACGGCGTCCGTGAGCTGACACCCAAGCGACTTACGCGCTTCCGCGCAGAGCTCGAGCGCGCTGGAGTCGGCACCGCGACCGTCGTCAAGGCGATGACGATCGTTCAGTCGATCCTGTCCTTCGCCGTCAGCGAGGAACTCGTCGAGTACAACGCCGCCGGCGGCGTGACCAAGCCGCGCTACGAGCGCGCCCGCGAGCCGCACATCTTCCTGCCGCCCGAGGTGGAGCAGATCCGGGCAAAGCTCGACCTCGGGATCGCACCCTGGTTTCGGTGCTCGCCTACTCGGGCCCCCGGCCGGAGGAGGTCGTTTGCCGCCTGGCGTGGGACCGACGTCGGCGACCAGGCGATCCGTTACATCGACACCAAGCGCCACCGCACTCGACACACGCCGCTACTGAAGCCCCTCGCGGAAGACCTCAAGGAGTGGTTCCTTGCCTCCGGTCGGCCCACCGGCAAGCAGCCCGTCTTCCCCGCTCACGACGGCGGCTTCTGGGATCAAGCCGACTGGCGCAACTGGCGGAGGCGGACATGGCAAGGCGAGCCTGAGCGCCCGCGCCGCGATCGCAAGAACCCGAACCCTGCCAAGCCCGGGGCGGCGCCCAAAGGCACGCGCCCGCGCGACCTACGCTCGAGCTAGTGACCCTCCGGATCTACGAGGGGATCCCGCTCACACAGATCGCCCGGGAGGTCGGCACGAGCGTCCGAATGATCGAGCTGCACTACGCCGGCGTGATCGCCAACTGGGACGGCAAGCAGGTCCCCGCAGAGCGGTCCATCCGGGCGGCTCGCAGGACTAGTGGACGGCAAACATGGACGGAAAGGCTCAGACCAGATGAGGTACAGCCGATGACAAAATCCCTGGCAAACTGGCTAAAGCCCTCTGTCGGACTCGAACCGACGACCCCTTCCTTACCATGGAAGTGCTCTACCAGCTGAGCTAAGAGGGCGGTGGCGGCCTTCTATCCGAACCGTCCATGCCGGAGCGCGGAAACGTGGAACATAGCGCACCGACCAGAGAGCGGCTAGCTAGCCGCCTCCGCCTGCGGCGCTTCGCCAGATACGATGGCGCGCGGTGTGTTCGCCTGACGTTCCCCCGGTGACCGTCTGATGGGCGTCGGGCGCCTCCTGCTCGGCCCCCACGGCGCTGCGACCGACAGGTACGCCATCGAGCCCGACGCCATCGAGCTCTACCACCGGACGTATACGACGCTGCTGCGCTCGAGCGGCGAGACGCGCCTGCGCGCGCTCGAGTCCTCGCACCGCGCGATGCGTTCGAGCCTGCACCCGATGGCGGCAGACGAGCAGCCTGACCTTGGCGCGTTTCTGTACGCGGTCCGCCGCCTACCCGATGGGATCCTCGGCGCCGAGCTCGTCCTCCTCGGCCAGGATCGCGACGTGTTCGCGGCGGCGGGCATCGACCTGTCCGGCTGGCAGGAGGCCGAGGCCGTGGCGCGCCGGCGCCACTGGTTCGAGAGCGGCACGGGCACGCTTGCCGTGCTGCTTGCGAGCGCCTCCGACGTCGACGACCTCGTGCCGACGCTGGTCGCGTTCCAGATCGAGTGGAACAAACTGAACGCGCTGCTGCGGACCTCCCGCTCGAGCCAGCCGCTGGAGGATGCTGCGGAGTGCTCCGAAGCGCTCGGAGGCACACCCGACGACTGGCTCGCTCTGGAGCAGGCCTGGGGCGCCGCCTTTGCCCAGCGTCTGTGGGTGATCGCAGACCGAAGGCTCGACATGCGGATCCGGATGCTCGGCGGCACCCACATCGGCTACGCCAGGCTGACCCGCAAGTGGTGGGCTGGCGCCCATGCGTGCCTAGCGCAGGAGCAGCTCGCCGGCCGCCGGACCTACTTCGTCTCCTCCAACACCCACTCGCTCGCGAACCTCGTGACGGGCATCGCGCGCGAACGCGAGCCCGAGCTGATCGAATTCGTCGAGCGCGACGGGACCGCCGACCTGCGCGAGGAACTGTCGGCGTTTCGCGAGGGAGAGACCCAGGGGTCGTGGGAGAACTTTCTGTACTTCGTCGCCCGCGATTACTTCGACGCCACCGAGGAGCGCAGCGCCGAACGCCGCCGGGCCGAGCGCGCCGCCGGCGTCATCCACCTGCCGGCGCACACGTCCCTGCGCGTGCCCGTGCAGATCATCCCGCTCGACCGCCTTCTGCCTGAGCGGCTGGATCCGCGCCTGGGGTTGATCGACGGTTCCCGGCTGCGAGCGAGCGAGGCCGTCATCGCCAACATCGACTACCCGCTGGGGCTCGCCGCTTACAACATCCTTCGCGAGGTCGCGATCGATGTCGAGAACCTCCGCGGTGTGTACCTGCTCGGCAAGGCGGCGACGCTCAACGCCGACGTCGGCGACGTGATGATCTCCAACGTTGTCTACGACGAACATTCCGGCACGACGTTCTGGCTGGACAACGCCTTCCGCTTCGATGACATCCAGCCGGACCTCCGCTTCGGCACCGGTCTGGACAACCAGCGGGCGGTCAGCGTGCGGTCGACCTTCCTGCAGAACCGGACCTACCTCGACGTCTACTACCGAGAGGCATTCACCGTGCTCGAGATGGAGGCGGGGCCCTACTGCAGCGCGATCTACGAGATCGCCGATCTCGAACGCCATCCTGTCGGCGAGGCGGTCAACTTCGCCAAGCTGCCAATCGACTTTGGCGTGATCCACTACGCCTCGGATACGCCATTCACCCAGGCGCGCACGCTCGGGGCGCGCGGCCTCAGCTACTTTGGGATGGATTCGACGTACGCGGCGTCGCTCGCGATCCTGCGGCGCATCTTCGAACTCGAGGGCATCGAGCAGAGCCCACCGTCGCGATGAGGCGGCCACTCCCCCACTTGCGTTTCGGTCGGCGCCAGCACCCGCGCGCAAAATCACCAGCGATTCGGTGTAGATTGCGGGTCTTGCGAGTGTCGGCCGTCACCGTTCTCACCGCCGCCGCGACGATCATCGCGGCCGTCGCCCTGGCTGCTTGCGGCAGCTCGAGCAGCTCGAGCTCGGCGGGATCCTCGACCAGCACTGTCGCGTCGGTCAACGTCTGCGCCAAGTCCACGCTTCCCCTTCACACCAAGGGCGCGCTCACAGTCGCCACGGACTCGCCCGCCTACCCGCCTTACTTTGAGAACAACAAGCCGAGTAATGGCAAGGGCTTCGAAAGCGCGGTCGCCTACGCGATCGCCAAGCAGATGGGGTTCACGCCTTCAGAGGTCAAGTGGACCGTCGAACCGTTCGACTCCTCCTACGCGCCCGGCCCGAAGTCGTTCGACTTCGACATCAACGAGATCTCGATCACGCCGGCGCGGGCCAAGGAGGTCGACTTCTCGACTCCCTACTACATCAATCCCCAGGGGATCATCGTCGCCTCGAACTCACCGCTCGCGCACGCCACCAGCCTGGCGGACTTCAAGGACGCGAAGATCGGCGTGCAGATCGGGACGACCAGCCTCGCGGCCGTCGATCAGCTGATCAAGCCCAGCCAGCAGCCCGACATCTTCAACACCTCCAACGACGTCGTCAGCGCCTTCAAGATCCACCGCGTCGACGCGATCGTCGTCGACCTGGCGACGGCGTTCGATCTCACCTCGACGACGCTTCCGCACACCGTAATCGCGGGTCAGTTCAGCGCGCCGGGCGGCGACAACTGGGGCGTGCTGCTGACCAAGGGCTCCGGTCTGACCAAGTGCGTCGACAAGGCGCTCGGCGCGTTGAAGTCGAACGGAACGCTCTCGCAGCTGTCAAATCAGTGGATCGCCTCGGCGGCGAGCGTACCGGTCCTGCACTGACCACCCCCCGCCGCGCTCGCCTCTAATCCCCGCGCCGTCCGCCCCAGTGCGCGCGATGATTCCAAGCGTCCAGCGCCAATCCGAACCCGGTTCTCATTATGTCCCCAAGCATTCCCCTGGCAAAACCTGCTGAGCCCACCACGCGCGCACAGCGCGCCGCCGAGCGCAGCCGGCGACGGCGCCGCTCGCTCGTCATCTCGGGCATCTCCACCGTCATCGTGATCGGTGGCCTCGCTGCGCTGATCCTCACCAGCCCCGGATGGCCGGCGGTCAAACAGACGTTCTTCTCAGCGAGCGCCTTCGAGGCGTCGTTCTCGAGCGTGCTGAGCGGCTTCTGGCTCGACGTCAAGATGTTCCTGGTCGTCGAAGTGGTCGTTTTGATCGTCGGGCTGCTGATCGCGCTCGTGCGCACGGTGCGGTTGCCCGCCCTATTCCCAGTACGGATGCTCGCGATCGTCTATGTCGACGTGATGCGTGGCGTGCCGACGATCCTGGTCGTGTACCTGGTCGGGTTCGGCGTTCCGGCGCTGCAGCTGAGCGGCGTGCCGACGAACGCGGTCTTTCTCGGCGGCGCAGCGCTGGCGCTGTGCTATTCGGCGTACGTCTCGGAGGTGTTCCGTGCGGGGATCGAGTCCGTGCATCCCAGCCAGGCTGCGGCCGGGCTCGCCCTGGGCCTGACGAGGACGCAGGCGCTACGGTTCGTGATCGTCCCGCAGGCCGTGCGGCGGGTCGCGCCGCCATTGCTCAACGACTTCATATCCCTCCAGAAGGACGTCGCGCTCGTGTCGATCCTCGGTCCCGAAGAGGCGTTCCGCGCCGCCCAGGTCTACGCCGCCGCGAGCTTCAACTACACCCCGCTGATCGCGGCGGCGCTGCTCTATCTGTGCGTCACCATCCCGCTCACGCGGATCGTCGACCACATGCAGGCGCGCGCCGTGCGCGAGCGCGGCGGTGCGCTGGCCCTCGGTATCCGGTGAGGACCCTGCGGGGATAACCATGACCGCGGTCCTCGAGCTGCGCGGCGTCACCAAGAGCTACGACGCCCACCAGGTCCTTCAGGGCATCGACCTCCAGGTCGGTGAGCATGAGGCGATCGCCCTGATCGGCGCGTCGGGTTCGGGCAAGTCCACCCTGCTGCGCTGTATCGACCTACTGGAGGAGATCGACGACGGCGACATCTACCTCGACGGCGAGTCCATCACGTTGCCCGGGATCAATCCCGTGCCGATCCGGCGCAGGCTCGGGCTCGTCTTCCAGTCGTTCAATCTGTTCCCGCACATGAGCGTGCTCGAGAACGTCACGCTCGGGGCGACGAAGGCGCAGCGGATGCCAAAGCGCGAGGCGCAGGAGCGAGGCACGAGCCTCCTCGAGCGCTTTGGGCTCGCCGACCGCCACGGCGACTACCCGGACAAGCTGTCCGGCGGCCAGCAGCAGCGTGTCGCGATCGCCCGGGCGCTCGTCACCAACCCGCGCGCACTCCTGCTCGACGAGGTCACGAGCGCGCTCGACCCCGAGCTGGTCGGCGAGGTGCTCGAGGTGATCCGTGGCCTCAAGGAGGAGGGAATGACGATGATCATCGCCACCCACGAGATGACCTTCGCGAGCGAGGTCGCCAACCTCGTCTGCTTTCTGGAGAGCGGCCGCATCGTCGAGAGCGGTCCGCCCGAGCAGGTGTTCAGCGCGCCGGCCCGTCCGGAGACACAGCGGTTCCTGGCGCGGATCCTGATGGCACGGGCCTGACGCACCGGCGGGGTGGTCGGTGCCCGTCGGGGCCCGCTGCCCCGCGCGGTCGGAATGGCGGGACCAGGATTCGAACCTGGGAAGGCAGAGCCAATGCGTTTACAGCGCATCCCCTTTGACCGCTCGGGAATCCCGCCGGGGCGTCGTGAGTCTAGCGATGGCTTCCGGTTGCGCCCCGGGGACGAGCCCTAAGAGGCGTCGCGCAGCCGTTGCGCCTCTGGCAGCGCCTCGAGCTTCTTCAGCGTGTGATTCTCGATCTGGCGGATTCGCTCGCGGGTCACGTTGAACGCGCGCCCCACCTCTTCGAGCGTGTACGGCCTTTCGCCGGTTAGTCCAAAGCGCATCTCGATCACCTCGCGCTCGCGCTCGGGCAGGGCCGCCAGAGCGCGCCGGAGGTTCTCCCGCCGGAGATGCTCGGCCGCTTGTTCGAATGGCGACTCGGCCGTCTGGTCCTCGACGAAGTCGCCGAGCTCGGAGTCCTCCTCCTCGCCGATCGGCTTCTCCAGCGAGATCGGCTGCTGCGCCATCCGGAGCACGTCGCGCACCTCACGGACGGTCGTCTCCAACTCGACCGCGATCTCCTCGGGAGTCGGCTCGCGCCCCAGCTGTTGGACCAGTTGCCTTTCCACGTGCACGACCTTGTTGAGCTTCTCGACCATGTGCACGGGGATCCGGATCGTCCGCCCCTTATCCGCGATCGCGCGGGTCACGGCCTGGCGGATCCACCACGTGGCGTAGGTCGAGAACTTGTAGCCGCGCCGGTAGTCGAACTTCTCGACCGCGCGGATCAGCCCCATCGACCCTTCCTGGATCAGGTCGAGGAAAGTGAGCCCGCGCCCGAGATAGCTCTTCGCGATCGAGACCACGAGCCGCAGGTTCGCCTCGATCATCTGCTGCTTGGCGATCATGTCGCCGCGCTCGATGCGCCTCGCGAGCTGGACCTCCTGTTCGGCGGTCAGCAGATGTACGCGCCCGATCGAGCGCAGATAGAGCCGCAGCGAGTCGAGCGACGGCTCGACCGTCAGATCGATCTCAACCTTCTTGCGCTGGTCCGGCCGCGGCTCGGCCGCGTTCTCGGCGTTGGCCTCGACGCTGCCCCCTTCGGAGCGGGCTAGGCGGCCGTCGGCCTCGACGACCTCGATTCCCTGATCGTCGAGGTAGGCGTGGAGCTCCTGGATCTGCTCCTTCGTGACGTCAACCTCTTCGAGGCAGTTGGCGATCTCCTCGAACGTGAGGAAGCCTCGCTCCTGACCGGCGGCGATCAGAGGACGGAGGTCCTCGGACTCCGTGATCGGAGTCTCGTCGCTCAACAACACGATTGCCTTATCGCTCACAGCCCCTGAGCTCCTCCCAAATCGTGGTATGGGTTCACGGTCAGGGCGACTCCCTCTCTCAAGTCTCCCGATGCGACGGCGGTGAGTGATAGCACAATCCGGCCTTTTCTCCAACGACGGGGTCAGGACCGCGGGCTTCCGCATCTCATACCCTTAAAGCACCCGATGACCCAGCAACGTTCAACAGAGCTCTTTACTGTCGACGTCCAGTCGCAGCTGCCGACGGTCCAGCTGAGCCTGTCCCGCGTCGGCGTGACCGGCGTCGAGAAGGTGATTCGCCTCCGGCACAACGGCTCCGAGCAGCTCTTCTCCGCCCGCTTCGAATGCGTCGTCGACCTCGGCCGGGCGCAGAAGGGCGCGCACATGTCGCGCTTCGAGGAGGTCGTCAACGAGGCGATCAACGCCGTCGTGTTGGCCGAGTCGACGTTCAAGGTCGAGACGCTCGCCGAGCACATCGCCCAGCGCGTGCGCGAGCGCCAGGGCGCGCGCCGCGCGGAGGTCAGCGTCGAGGCGCGCTTCCCCGAGCACAAGCCCGCTCCCGTATCCGGGATTCTGACTCAGGAGCTCTACACGTTGCACGGCTCGGCGATCAGCAGCGCGCTCGGCACGCGCCGGCTGATCGGCGTCACGGCCCAGGGCATGACCGCGTGCCCGTGTGCCCAGGAGCTCGTCGCCGGCGCCGCCCGCGAGCGGCTGGACGCCGAGGGCTTCGCACCGGACGAGATCGACAAGATCCTCGACGCGGTGCCGGTCGCGACCCACAACCAGCGCGGACTCGGAACGCTGCACATCGGGTGCACGGAGCTCTGCGACGACGAGATCGACGCGGCGTCACTGCTCGAGATCGTCGAGCAATCGATGTCCTCCGAGATCTACGAGCTGATGAAGCGCTCGGACGAAGCCCACGTCGTCGAGAAGGCGCACCGGCGCCCGAGGTTCGTCGAGGACTGCGTGCGCGAGATGATTCGCGGCGTGGTCCAGCGCTTCCCGGACCTCGACGATCGCGCGTTCGTATCGGCTCGTCAGGTCAACCTCGAGACGATCCATCAGCACAATGTGGTCGCCGAGCGGTTCGGAACGCTGGGCGAGATCCGGCGCGAGATCAAGACCGGCGACACCTCGCCACCGCACACGAGCCGGCAGGCCTGGCTCGACGCGCTCCCGTAGCGGGCCCAGACATGCGCGCGATGCTCCTCGAGCAGCCCGGCCAGCCTCTCGTGGCGGCCACGCTGCCGGACCCCGAGCCTGGTCCGGGCCAGCTGCTGCTCGAGGTCAAGGCGTGCGCCGTGTGCCGGACCGACCTCCATCTCCGTGACGGCGAAATCGACACGCCCAAGCTCCCGGTGGTGCTCGGTCACCAGATTGTCGGGATCACCGAGGACGGCCGTCGCGTCGGCGTTCCGTGGCTCGGGTGGACCGACGGCGATTGCCGTTACTGCCGCAGTGACCGCGAGAACCTGTGCCTGCACGCGCGGTTCACGGGACGCGACATCGACGGCGGCTACGCCGAGCTGACGGTCGCCGACGAGCGGTTCTGCTTTCCCCTGCCGAGCGAGCTCAGCGATGAGCAGGCGGCGCCGCTGCTGTGCGGCGGCCTGATCGGCTTCCGGGCGCTGCGGCTCGCGGGGTCCGCGCCCCGCCTCGGTCTGTACGGCTTCGGCTCGGCCGCGCACCAGATCTGCCAGGTCGCCGTGTACCAGGGACGCGAGGTGTACGCGTTCACGCGTCCCGGCGACGAGGAGACGCAGGCGTTCGCGCGCAGCCTCGGCGCGACCTGGGCCGGTGGCAGCGACGAGCGTCCGCCGGAGGAGCTCGACGCCGCGATCATCTTCGCCCCGGCCGGCCCGCTTGTGACGGCCGCGCTCAAGGTGCTCGCCCGCGCCGGCCGGGTCGTGTGCGCCGGGATCCACATGAGTGACATCCCATCGTTCCCGTACGATGACCTCTGGGAGGAGCGGATGATCCGCTCGGTCGCGAACCTCACGCGCCACGACGGCCACGAGTTCCTCGCGATCGCACCGAAGGTCCCGGTGCGCACCACGGTCACGACGTACCCCCTCGAGCGCGCCGAGGACGCTCTCGCCGATTTGCGCGCCGGACGGTTCGAGGGCTCGGCCGTGATCCTTCCTCGCTAGGGTAAGGGCATGCCCCTGATCCCGATGGTCATCGAGCGGACCGCGCGCGGAGAGCGCGAGTTCGATATTTACTCCCGGTTACTCAACGAACGCATCATCTTCCTGGGCACCCCGATCGACGACATGATCGCCAACCTCATCGTCGCCCAGCTCCTGCATCTCGAGTCCCAGGATCCCGACAAGGACATCTCGATCTACATCAACTGCCCGGGTGGATCGATCTACTCGGGCCTGGCGATCTACGACACGATGCAGTTCGTCAAGCCCGAGATCCAGACGATCTGCATCGGGATCGCGATGTCGCTGGGGTCGCTGCTCCTGGCGGCCGGCGCCAAGGGCAAGCGGTTCGCGCTGCCCAACAGCCGGCTCCTGATCCACCAGCCGTCGGCCGGCTTCGAGGGGCAGTCCTCGGACATCGAGATCCACGCGAGGGAGATCCTCAACATCCGCAGCCGGATCGACGAGATCTACGCCCTCCACACGGGCCAATCGGTCGAGCAGGTCCACGACGACATGGAGCGCGACCGCTTCTTCAAGGGCGAAGAGGCCGTCGAGTACGGCCTCATCGACCGCGTGATCGACCACCACTAGATCGTGAAGGCCGGGCCGCATGCGGCCCGGCCCCCGCGGCGCATGCGCCGCGGGCGGTTCGGCGCATGCGCCGAACCGGACTACTCCACTGCGTGCTCGATCGCGCCCAGACCCTCTATCTCGATCCGGACGACGTCCCCGGACTGTAGGAACCGGGGCGGATCGAACCCCGATCCAACGCCGCTCGGCGTGCCCGTGAGGATCAGATCGCCGGGTTGAAGCGTGCACGTCTGCGCGATGAAGTCGACGACCTCCGGGCAGCCGAAGATCAGGTCGGCGGTGCTCGAGTCCTGGCGCAGCTCGTCGTTGACCCACGTGCGCAGGCGAAGGCTGCCCGGGTCGGGAACCTCGTCGGCGGTCGTGACCCACGGCCCGAACGGACAGAACGTGTCCGCGCCCTTGGCCCGCGTCCACTGCGGCTCGCGTCCCTGCAGGTCCCTGGCGGTGACGTCGTCGGCCACGCAGTACCCGGCGATCTCTCCGTGGGAGCCCATCACGATCGTCAGCTCACCCTCGTAGTCGAGCCGGCGCACGACCTCGGGGGGCCGAATCGGACCCCCCGGCGGCGACACCGACCCGCGCACCTTGACGAACACGATCGGCCTCTCGGGGGGTTGGTTCCCCGTCTCCTCGATGTGCTTGGCGTAGTTGAGTCCGATCGCATAGATCGTCCCCGGCTCGGGCACCGGCGCCAGCAGCTTCACCTCGGAGAGCGGCCACGACTGCTCGCCCCGTGCGGCGCGAGCGGGCCGCGCGAGCACGTCCACCACGGACGCGCCGTCGGCGAACGCGAATACGCGGTCGTCAACAACCTCACCGCCGAGCGGCTGGTCGTTTCCGGTCGCCGTGAACGTCGCGAGCTTCACGCTCGCGGCAGCCTATACGCTCTAGGCGATCGCCTCGACCTTGCTCGACGCGAGCACGTGCGTCACCGGCAACCCGAGCGCTTTGGCCTTGCTCACCAGATCGAGCTTCAGCCAGCGCGAGACCCCCAACGGCAGCGTCGAGATGATGATCTCCTCGTACGCGCCGAGGTTGATCGCGTCCTGGATCGCCATCAGCGGCTCGGAGTCACCGAGTTCGCCCGTGACCTTGGCTCCCGCGGCCTCGGAGAGCTTCGGAAGCGCCGAGTCGAGGACCTGTTGGGCCTCATCGTCGCCCGCGTCCTGCGGATCGACGAGCTTGTGCATACCGTGGGGCTGGCGCGGCACCACCAGGTGGAACTCGGCCGGGCCGCGCTGTGCACGGGCTCTGACCGCATCGAGTAGAGCTTGCGTCGCCGCGGTCTGGTGTGCGACCACGAGCACGTGGGCCGGCTCTGACATGTACTCACCTCCCGGCGAGATATGCGGAATATTCAGCGCTTCGAGTATCCCACCGGGCCGGGACCCGGACAAGCTACAGCTCGTCGGCCATAGCAAGCAGGGTGGTGACCGTAGTCCAGTTGCGCGACGTGGCCGTCACCCCGAGCCCCTGCCCCGCGAGCGCGTTCCACAGCTTCGATCGCGCCACTCCCTCGGGGTGCCAGGCGTAGAACTCCTTACCGATCGCCACGAACTCCTCCGTCGGCGCCTTCAGCTCCTCGAGCTTGCGCACGACCTCGGCGCGAGGTGCAGCCG
Organism: uncultured Solirubrobacterales bacterium; assembly: GCA_963812225.1. Lineage (GTDB taxonomy): Bacteria > Actinomycetota > Thermoleophilia > Solirubrobacterales > Solirubrobacteraceae > Palsa-465. The sequence continues at coordinate 435,781 of CAWEUN010000014.1, read as the reverse complement.
AGAGGAAGCTCACCTGGTAGCGCTTGGGGTTGTCGGCGACCTCGCCCAGCGGGTCGTGCTTCACCACGTCCGCGAGCTCGTCGCGCGTGCGGGCGACGACGTCCACGTCGAAGCCGAACGTGTCCTTGATCATCTTCGCGCATTTCTTCGTGAGCTCCTTCGGGGAGGCCGCGCTCGACAGCACGACGTTGCCGCTCTGCACGTAGGTCCGGACGTCGTCGAACCCTGCGCCGATCAGCGCCTCGCGCAGCGCCGGCATCGCGATCCGCTTGTTCGGACCGACGTTGATGCCGCGGAGCAGGACGACCCGCGCGGCCACGGTCTAGAAGAGCGCCTCTTGGTCCGGCATACCCTCGTGGCGGCCGCGCGAGGGCTGGCCGTGCGCCGTGGCCACGTCGCGGGCGATCGCGCCCTCAGATCTCGAAGCCACGAGCGGCTCTGCGATCCCCTCGACGTGGACCAGCGTTCGCCGGCCGTCGCCGCGCTCCGGCCCTTCGAGCGGGACGAGCGCATAGATGCGATCGGCCCGAACGAACTTGCCGTACCCGAGTGGAATCAGCGGCGTGGCGCGCGCCATCTCAACGCCCATCGTAAACGCCCACCCGGAAACTGCGGTAGGGTGCGCGCCAAGGGGCCAGAACGAGGGAGATCAGAGAATGGGCGAAGCGATCGTAGTCGGCACCGACGGATCTGAGACGGCCAAGCGCGCCGTCGACGAGGCCGTCCGGCTGGCCGGCGCACTCGGCGCCGAGCTGCACGTCGTGTCCGCGTTCGAGCCGCTGCGCGGCGCCAAGATCGCGGGCGCGCCGGAGGGAGCCGCGAAGGTCTGGCAACCGCTGCCTGACGCGCACGTGGAGTCCACGCTCAGCCAGGCCGCGGCCGGCGTGCGCATGAAGAACGTCGAGGTCACGACGCACGCGCTCGAGAAGGACCCGGCGGACGCGTTGCTCGAGGTGGCGGACAAGGTCGGCGCCGACATGATCGTCGTCGGCAACAAGGGGATGCACAGCGCAGCGCGGTTCGTGCTCGGCAACGTCCCCAACAAGGTCTCGCACCGCGCCCGCTGCAACGTCCTGATCGTCTCGACGGACAGCGACTAGCCCGGCTGGTCGTTCTGCTGTCGAGGCCCGCTCGATGGCTGTCGACTCTCGGCCCGCGGGCGCTTCGCGCGCCCGGCGGCCTTGAGTGGCGTCGGCCCTATAAACGGCGCTGGGGAAGGGGAGCGGGTCAGCTGCCGCGGCGGGGTCCGCCGGCCCTCACCCGCCCGAAAATCATGCTTAACACGTCAATCTCGGCTCAGGACCCGAGCCCTGTCGTGCTGTGCATCGTGCATGAGGAGCATGCTTAATACGGCAGGGCTCGCCGATTTCGGCGGCGGTGACGTGTTATGCAGCATCTGGAGCCGCTCTCGGCCCCCGCCCGGTCACTAACCCGCCAGGATCAGCGCCAGCCGGCGCTCGAGCGCCTCGCCCAGCACCTCGCGCACCGTCCCCTGCTCGAAGCGCTCGACGAGCGCCGAGAGGAACCCCTCGATCACGAGCCGCTTGGCGATCTCCTCGTCGAGCCCGTGCGAGCGCAGGTAGAACAGCTGCTCGGGATCGACCTGCGCGACCGCGGCGGCGTGGGTGCAGCGGACGTCGTTGGCCTGGATCTCGAGGCCGGGGATCGCGTCGGCGTGGGCGCGCTTGGAGATCAGGAGGTTGCGTGACTCCTGGAACGCGTCGGTCTTCTGGGCGCCAGGATCGACGATGATGTTGCCCTTCCACACCGCGCTCGAGCGGCCCTGAAGGACCCCGCGGAACGCCAGGTCGGAGGTCGTGTTCGGAGCCGCGTGCTCCTGGGTGGTGTCGAAGTCGACGTGCTGGCGGCCGTGGGTCGCGTAGGCGCCCGTCACACGGGCCTCGGCGCCCTCGCCCCCGAGCCGGGTCTCCATCAGCACGTGCCCCGACCGCGAGCCGAAGCCGAGCGCGACCCAGTCGAGCGTCGCGTCACGACCGACGGTGGCGCGCTGGGCGCCGAACACCCAGCTGCGCTCGGACAGCCCCTGGCCGCACACGTAGCGTAGGCGAGCGCCGTCGCCGACGACGAGCTCGGTGGTGATGTTGAAGATGCCGTCGAGGTCGTCGGACGCCGATAGGAACTGCTCCCAGACCTCGGCCTGCGCGCCCTCCTCGATGACGACGCGCGCGCGCTGGTTGACCAGCGTGCCGTCGTCGGTCTGGACCGCGGTCAGCGGGATCGGCGCCTCGACGATGACGCCACTCGCCACCGTGACCAGCGTCGAGCCGTCCTCGGATTCGCTCACGTCGACCCCCGCCGGGAGCGCCGGCCGCTCGAGGCTCCACAGCTCGCCCACCCCGCCCACGTGCTCCACGGGCGCCGGCGTGTAGGCCTCGAGATCGAGCTCGGAGAGGTCGGTGAACTCCCACCCCGGGCGCCCCTTGAACTGGGGGAGCTCCAGAGCGGGAGATGCGCTAGCCAATCGAACCCTCCATCTGGAGCTCGATCAGGCGGTTCATCTCGACGGCGTACTCCATCGGGAGCTCCTTCGTGATCGGCTCGATGAAGCCGTTGACGATCAGCTTCGAGGCCTCTTCCTCCGGGATCCCGTGCGACATCAGGTAGAAGAGCTGGTCCTCGCCGACCTTCGAGACGGTCGCCTCGTGGGCGACGTTGACGTCGTCCTCGCTGATCCTGATCGTCGGGTAGGTGTCCGAGCGCGAGTGCTCGTCGAGCAGCAGTGCGTCGCAGACGACCTTCGACCGGGCGCCGTGCGCTCCTTTGGCGATCTCGAGCAGGCCGCGGTAGGACCCGCGCCCGCCGTCCTTGGAGATCGACTTGGCAAAGATGTTCGAAGTCGTATTCGGAGCGGCGTGGATGATCTTCGCACCGGCGTCTTGATGCTGGCCGGCGCCCGCAAACGCGATCGACAGAACCTCCCCGTGAGCGCGCTCGCCCATGAGGTAGACGCTCGGGTACTTCATCGTCAGCTGCGAGCCGAGGTTGCAATCGACCCACTCGACCGTCGCGTCGGCTTCGGCGATCGCGCGCTTGGTGACCAGATTGAAGACGTTGGTCGACCAGTTCTGCACGGTCGTGTATCGGATCCGCGCGCCGGGCTTGGCGATCAGCTCGACGACGGCGGAGTGGAGGCTGCTCGAGCTGTAGGTGGGGGCGGTACAGCCCTCGACGTAGTGCACGTACGAGCCCTCGTCGGCAATGATCAGCGTCCGCTCGAACTGGCCCATCGACTCGGTGTTGATCCGGAAGTAAGCCTGTAGAGGCATCTCGACGTGCACCCCAGGCGGCACGTATACGAACGAGCCTCCCGACCACACCGAGGAATTCAAAGCGGCGAGCTTGTTGTCGTTGGGCGGGATCACGGTGGCGAAGTACTCGCGCACGAGGTCTTCGTGCTCGCGCAGCCCTGAGTCCATGTCCTTGAAGATGACGCCCTGCTTCTCGAGATCCTCGCGCACCTGGTGGTAGACGACCTCGGACTCGTACTGCGCTCCGACTCCCGATAGGAATTTCCTCTCGGCCTCGGGAATCCCGAGCCGGTCGAACGTCTTCTTGACGTCGTCCGGCACGTCGTCCCATGAGCGCTCGGCGCGCTCGGACGCCCGCACGAAGTAATGGATGTCGTCGTAGTCGACCTCCGCCAGCAATGGCGAGCCCCACGTCGGCTGCGGCCGCGCGAGGAAGTGGTCGAGCGCCTTCAGCCGGAACTCCCGCATCCACTGCGGCTCGGACTTGAACTCCGAGATCTTCTCGACGATCTCCCGGTTCAGCCCCTTGGGCGCCTTGTACAGGTAGTTCTCGGCGTCGTGGAAGCCGTAGCGCTCCTCATAGTCGGCGTTGATGCCCCTGAGCTGCTCGTTCTCGGACGGCTCCTGGGTCTTGGGAGTTACGGTGTCGGGAGTGGCCACTAATCGACCTCCAGCTTGATCTTTTCGTCCTCGATGATCACCGGGTAGGTGTCAACCGGAATGTAGGCGGGCAACGTCAACGGCTTGCCGGTCTGCAGATCGAACAGCGAGCCGTGCCGAGGGCACTCGATCGTGCACCGGTCTTGGTCAAGCGTACCCTCGACGAGCGGTCCGTCGTCGTGCGAGCAGCGGTCCTCAATCGCGTACACGGTGCCGGCGCAGTTGAACACGCCGATCTCGAGATCCTCCCATTCGACCAGGCGCACATCGCCCGGCTCGAGATCTTCTACGGGACACACTTCGATGACTTCCGGCATGCCGTAAATCCTAGCGCAGTGATCGGATTTGCTGGGCCTACGCGGCCCGGCCGCTCTCGGGCGTCTCGGGCTCCCACTCGACCGCGTGGCCGAGGCTCGCGCTCTTGAGCACCTTCAGCGACAAGAGCGCGCACTTGATTCGGGTCGCGGAGATGTCGATCCCGAGGAGGTCGAGCACGAACGCGCGGTCGAGCCGGAGCAGATCGTCGACCTTCATCCCCCTGATCTCGTCGGAGGTCATCGACGCCGCGGCCTGCGAGATCGCGCACCCGTGACCGGAGAACGCGATGTCCTCGATGCGCCCCTCGTCGTCGACCTTGAGCTGGACGGTCAGGTCGTCGCCGCACAGCGGATTGAGGTCATGGGCCTCGAGGTCGAAGCTGTCGAGCTCCCCCCAGTTGTGGGGTCGCTTGTAGTGCTCGAGGATGTTCTCGCGGTAGAGGTCGTCCATAAGCGTCGTTACAGCTGTAGCACGTCGCGGACGGTGTGCAGACCCTCCACCAGCCGCTCGATGTCGGCGCTCGAGTTGTGGACCGCGAACGAGGCGCGGGTCGTCGCGGTCACCCCTAGCCGTCGCATCAGCGGCTGTGCGCAGTGGTGACCCGCGCGCACGCACACCCCCTGCCGCCCGAGGATCTCGCCGATGTCGTGGGGATGGGCGCCGTCGAGCGCGAACGAGACGAGCGCCCCGCGGTCACTCGCCGACGGCGGACCGTGGAGGGTGAGCCCGGGCACCTCCTCGCGCAGGCGGGCCAGGGTCTCGGCGACGAGCACTTCCTCGTGCGTCCGGATCTGTTCGATCCGGAGTGCCCGGATCCAATCGACCGCGGCGCCGAGCCCGATCGCCTCGGCGACCTGTGAGGTCCCGGCCTCGAACTTCCACGGCAGGTCGGTCCAGGTCGACTCGTTCGCGGCGACGGTTCGAATCATGTGCCCGCCACCGATGAACGGGGGCATCTCCTCGAGCAGCGCCCGGCGCCCGTGCAGGACACCGATCCCCGTCGGCCCGTACGCCTTGTGGCCCGTCCACGCGTAGAAATCGGCATCGATCGCGCGCAGGTCGACCGGAACCTGCGGAACTGCCTGGCTGCCGTCGATGAGCACGACCGCACCCGCCTCGTGGGAGCGGCGGACGATCTCCGCCATGGGGTTGATTGTCCCGACCACGTTCGAGACGTGGACGACGCCGACGAGCTTCGGGCCGCGGGCCAGCAGTTCGTCGAGCGCGTCGAGGTCGAGCTGCCCTTCGTCGAGCACGGGGACGTAGGCCAGCTCCGCGTCGCGGTCCTGGCACAGCAGCTGCCACGGGACGATGTTCGAGTGGTGCTCCATCTCGGTCAAGACGACCAGGTCGCCGCTGTTCACGTTCTGCCGCCCCCACGTGTACGCGACGAGGTTGATCGCGGCCGTCGCATTTGCGGTGAAGATCGTCTCCTGGGGTGTCGATCCCAACCATTCGGCGATCCGCCGGCGGGCGCCCTCGTAGAGGTCGGTCGCCTCGACCGCGAGCGGGTATACGCCGCGGTGGATCGAGGCGCGCGACTCGGTGTAGTACCGGGTCATCGCGTCGATCACCGGCTGCGGCGTCTGCGACGTGGCGCTCGAGTCCAGATACGTGATCGGGTAGCCGCCGATCTTCCGCCGCAGTACGGGGAATTCGGCGGCGACGTCACGCAGAGCCTCGACGGTGCTCACGCGACCGCCTCTAGGCCCTCCGTGATCCAGCCATATCCCCTCGCCTCGAGCTCGTCGACCAGCTCGGGCCCGCCCTCCTTGACGATCCGCCCCTGGTACATGACGTGGACGTGGCTGGGCTGCACGAGGTGGAGGATCCGCTGGTAGTGGGTGATGATCAGCACGCCCATGTCGGGGCCGGCGACGGCATTCACGCCGTTGGCGACCACGCGCAGCGCGTCGATGTCGAGCCCCGAGTCCGTCTCATCGAGGATCGCGAGCTCCGGGCGCTGAAGCGCGAGCTGGAGGATCTCCATCCGCTTCTTCTCCCCGCCGGAGAACCCCTCGTTCAGGTACCGGGTCGAGAAATCCTTGGGCACGTTCGTCAGCTTCATCGCCGCCTCGACCGCCTGCCGGAACTCCTTCAGCGCGACCGGCTCCTCGCCGTGCGCGTCGCGGTGCGCGTTCATCACGGTCCGCAGGTACTTCGTCACCGTCACGCCCGGGACCGAGACCGGGTACTGGAACGCCAAGAACAGTCCCAGCCGTGCGCGCTCGTCGGGCGACGCCTCGGTGATGTTCTCGCCCTTGAAGAGGATCTCGCCCTCGGTGACCTCGAGGTTGGGGTGGCCCATGACGGCGTTGGCGAGCGTCGACTTGCCGGAGCCGTTGGGCCCCATCAGCGCGTGGATCTCGCCCTTGTCGACCACCAGGTCGACGCCACGTAGGATCTCCTTCTCACCTGCTCGGACGTGAAGGTTTCGAATCTCTAGGTCTGCCATAACCAGCTTTCGTCGTGTCGTTGTCAGGCCGCGGCAGTCGGCACGCGCTCATTACGGCGCGAGAACTCGACTAGGTCCGCCAGCGTCGTCGTCTGCAGCGAGCGGATGATGCCGCCCTGGACTCGCGTCCACAGTAGCTTGGTGGCGCAGCCTCGCCCAGCGTCGGGCTGATGCGAGCACAGCACGCGCTCGGTGTGGTCGTGGACGAAGCACTCCATCGGCGCGATCGTGCCCTCGAGCGCCTGCACGACCTCGTCCATCGCGATCGCCTCGGCCGGACGGGCCAGCCAGTAGCCGCCGTGCGCGCCCCGCGCGCTCATAACCAGGCCGGCCTTGCGTAGCCGCGCGACGACCTGTTCGAGGTATGCCAGCGGCAGCCCTTCCGCGTCCGCAATCGCTTTCAAGCTGGTGGGCTGCGACGGTGACTGGCGCCCGAGCTCGACCATCAACCGCACGCCATACTCGGCCTTCGACGAGAAGATCATGGGTCAAATCCTACCATGCAGGTAGGTTATTGCTCGTTCCTACGTCCCCGTAAGATGACCGATAGGGTGGCGGGCATGGATGACTGGGGGCTGGCGAGCGCTCAGGATGTCGAACGCGTCGCGGCGGTCGCGCGTGAGCGTGGCCGGCTCGGGATCGACACCGAATTCATGTCGGAGGGCCGCTACCGCGCGCTCCTTTGCCTGGTCCAGATCGCAGTCGACGATCCGGGCGCCCAGGACGGGACCCAGATCGTCCTCGTCGACAGCCTGGGCGGGGTCGATGCCACACCGCTCGCCGAGCTGCTGCCCGATCCGGGGATCGAGATCGTCCTGCACGCCGGTCGGCAGGACGTGGCGATCCTGCGCCGGGTGTGGAACACGGAGGTCAACAACATCTTCGACACGCAGCTGGCCGCGGGGTTCGCCGGGGGCAGCGCCCAGGCCGGCTACGGGAACCTGCTGGGCGCGATCCTCGGACGCCGGGTCGGCAAGACCGCGAGCTACACCCGATGGGACTCCCGGCCGCTGACCGCTGAGCAGCTCAGCTACGCCGCCGAGGATGTGGCGCATCTGCTCGAGCTCACGGACGAGCTACAGCGGCGCCTGCGCGAAACGGCCAGGCTCGACTGGGCACGTGAGGAGTGCCGCCGGCTCGAGTCCGCGACCGACGAGCGCGATCCGGAGACCGCGTGGGAGCGGCTGCCCCGGATCGGCCAGCTCGACCCGCGGGCCCGGGCGGTGGCGCGCGAGCTCGCGGCCTGGCGCGAGCGGACCGCGTCCCGTGAGGACCGTCCCGTCGGCTCGGTACTGGCGGACCCGACGCTGGTCGAGCTCGCCAAGCGTCAGCCTGCCAACCTGCGCGGGCTCGAGCAGATCCGCGGCATCCACCCTTCCGGTATCCGCCGGCGCGGCGTCGAGATCCTCGAGGCGATCGCCCGGGGGCTCCAGGCACCGGCGATCCCCCGCGATCAGGCGCGCGGCCGCTCGGACCCCGGCGACGCGCCGCTGATCGCGCTGGCCGAGGCGCTCCTGCGGGCGCGGGCGCTCGAGGCGGGACTCGCCTACGAGCTGATCGCCTCTCGAAACGAGCTGGAGCTGATCGTCGGCGCCGCTCGGCGCGGCGAGCGCGAGCCGGACGTGCGCACGCTCACCGGCTGGCGCCGCGAGCTCGTGGGGGCCGACCTGCGCGATCTACTCGCGGGCCGCCGAGCGATCGCGGTCGGGCCCGACCGGCGGCTGAGCCTCGGGCCGCCGTCAGGATGAGCCGGGGTCGAGCTCGACGCTCATCGCCGGCGTGTGATCGAACAGAGTCCGCGACAGTGCCACCGCGATCCTCCGGGAGCGGTGGATCCAGCCGAGGTCGATTCCGGTCAGGTCGCCGTTCGCGGTGGCGTAGGTGACGCGCAGCTTGTGGCCGGGGGACTCGGCCGCGCGCTCGTTGCCGGTGTCGGCGCCGAGGCCGCCCCAACCGGCCTTGTGGACCACGTCGTGCTCGGCGTTGACGAGGTCCTCCGAGGTCTTGAAGCGCGAGTCGACGACGACGGCCTCGAGCGCGCAGAACGAGTTGGCGCCCTTGTCGCACTGGGTCGCCTGCTCCACGACCTTCGCCCCGGACACAAGGGGCAGTTGGTCGATGGTTGGGGGCGGGGCGCCCTTGACGGAGCCGCAACCGGCGACCGCCAGCACGAGCAACGCCGGCAGCCCTAAGGCGCTTACTCTTCCGACGGTCATGGGATGCAGTGCAAGCGTAGCCGAGCTCCCACGCTGGGCCTTTGCGCTGGTGGCGCGGGAGCGCGTGGCCCGGCTCGGTCTCACCGATGACGACGGCGCTCCACGCGTGCTCCCGATCACGTTTGCGCTCGACGGGGGCGCGTTCGTCACGGCCGTGGACCACAAGCCCAAGCGCGTGGCGCCCGAGCGGCTCGCGCGCGTCCGCTGGCTGCGCGCCCGCCCCCGAGCTGCTCTCACCGTCGACCACTACGACGACGATTGGTCCTCGCTGGCGTGGGTGCAGGCGATCGGCGATGTGCGGATCGTCGAGGCCGGCGACGCGCCGTCGTCGCTCGCGGCGCTGAGCGAGCGCTACGAGCCGTACCGGGATCGCCCCCCATCCGGACCGATCCTCGTGCTGCGCCCCGAGCGCCTGCTGTGGTGGCAAGCATGAACACCACGATCGCCCGCTACCTGCTCGGCGTCGGGTCGCTGGCGGTGATCCTCGGCTCCCTGGGCCTGGTGGCGATCACGCTGCGCCGGCTCTACTTCCCGGATTGGACGGGCGCGCTCGCCCGGCTCGCCGAGCTCGTCATCGCCCTGGCCACGCTGATCACGACGTTACAGCTGCTGGGGGCGGTGGGCCGGTTCAGGCTCCTGTCGATCGTCGTCGCTCTGCTGGTGATCGGCGCCGCAGTCGGCTGGGTGGCCGGCATCAGGCGAACCGTGCCCCGGCCCGCGGCGTCGAGACACGGCTGGGTCGACACCGTCAGGGCGCCGGCACGCGCGACCACCGCCCTGAGCCTGCTCGGCGCGGCGGCCGTCACGGCGGTGTGGGCCTCGCCGATGCTCCAGAGCTACGACGTCGGGATTCACACCTTCGACTCCCTCTACTACCACCTGCCCTGGGCGGCCACGTTCGCCCAGACGGGCCGGATCACGCCGTTGCAGTACGACATTCAGTACATGCTGCAGTTCTATCCGGCGAGTGCGGAGCTGCTCCACTCGCTCGGGATGCTCGCGCTCACGCGCGACACGCTCTCGCCGGCGCTGAACTTTCTCTGGTTCGGCCTGACCCTGCTCGCGGCCTGGTGCATCGGTCGGCCGCGAGGCCTGGGCCCGACCACGATGCTGGGGGCGACGCTGGCGCTGGCGACGCCGATGATCGTCTTCTCGCAGGCCGGAAGCGCGGATAACGACGTCGCCGGCGTCGCCCTGCTGATGGCCTCGGTGGCGCTGATCGTGAGCGGCGAGGGGCGGTCGGCCGCCACGGTGCTGGCCGCGATCGCCGCCGGCATGTCCCTCGGCGTCAAGCTCACGCTGTTCGGGCCGGTGCTCGCGCTCACCGTCGGCGTGATCGCGATCGCCCCGCGGGGCCGTCGGATGCGGACCGCGGGCCTGTGGTTGCTGCCGCTGATCCTCGCGGGCGCGTTCTGGTATGTCCGGAACCTGTTCTCGGTGGGGAACCCGCTGCCGTGGGTCAGCTTCGGCTTCCTGCCCACGCCCGCGCCGGCGCTTCAGCAGCACACGGGCTACTCCGTGGCGCACTACCTCTTCGACGGTCGCTTCTGGAGCCACTTCTTCGTGTCGGGGATCGCGTCGGAGCTCGGCAGGTGGTGGTGGGCGATCATCGGCGCCGCGATCGTGGGCCCGTTGCTCTGCCTCGGCCCGGGGTCGGACCGCATGCGTCGGATGCTGGGCCTCGTAGCCCTCGCGAGCATCGTCGCCTACCTGCTCACGCCCGAGGGTGCCCAGGGCCCCGCCGGCGACCCGGTCGGGTTCGGCTTCAACATGCGCTATCTCGCGCCGGGTCTGACGCTGTCGCTCGCGATCGTCCCGCTGGCGCCGATCCTGGCGCCACCGTGGCGCCAGTTCGTCGTCGCGGTCGCGTTCGTGGCCACGCTGGTCGCGACCGTTGCGAAGCCGTCTCTGTGGCCACGAGCCCATTCCGTCGCGGCGGTCGTGATCGGGGGGGTCGCGCTGGCGCTGATGGTGCTGTTCGTGCTCCGGCCTCGGCGGGCGCTGCGGGCGGTGCGGCCGGATGCGCCCGCCGGGTCCCGACGCCCCGGACGGGTGGCCCGCGTGCTCGTGGTCGCCGGCGTGCTCGTGCTCCTGAGCGCCGGCGCCGCCGCCGGCTATTCATGGCAGCGCCACTACCTGCGGGGTCGCTACCAATTCAGAAAGGGCGTCTCGTACATGGCCCGGGTGTGGGCGATGTTCCGCACTGTGCACGACGCGCGCATCGGGGTCGGCGGGACCTACGGCGGGTTCTTCTCCTATCCCCTGTTCGGCGCGAGCCTGTCTAACACCGTCCTGTACGTCGCCCACCACGGCCCACACGGCTCGTTCACGCCGATCACGTCGTGCCGCGCGTGGCGCACGGCGGTCAACGCCGGCCACTTTCAGTATCTCGTGACCACGCCGGGGCGGGAGTTCTGGGAACCGAAGGTGCTCCTGCCCTCCCCCGAGGGCCGCTGGACCGCGTCTGACCCGAACGCCCGGCTGATCTACAGCCGGCGGGCGCTCGGCCAGAAGATCTCGGTGTTCGAGCTCCGCGGGCCGCTCGACCCCGGCGCGTGTCGGTAGCTCAGGGGAGCTCGACTATCCCGGCTGGGCGTCGTACGGGGCGAGCGCGGCGGCGATGCCGCTTCGATCCAGCCCCGCGCCCAGGCAGCACATCAGCGCCATCCGCGCGGCCGCGGCAGACAGGAACGGCGCGCACACCGCCCCGCTGGCGCGCAGGTCCGCCTCGGAACCCTCGAAGCCGTAGGTGTCGAACAGCATCGAGGACCGGTCGGGCCGACAGCTGATCACGACCGGTAGCCGCTCGAGCGCCGCCCTCAGCTCGTGCATCACGCGCGTGGGAAGGTGGCCCGCGCCCAGCGCGACCACGACGATCCCGTCCGCGTCACGCCCGGCGGCGCGAAGCAACCCGCCGTCGTCGCCGAGCGCCGCGGTCACGATCTCAACGCGGTGATCGAGCCGCGCCACGGACAGTGGTCGCGGCCGGATCGGCTTCGCGTGTAGCCACACCCGCCCTTCGACGATCCGCCCGAGCGGACCCGCTCCGGGCGAGCCGAACGCGGCCGGGCCGGTGCTGTCGATCTTGCGCACGGTCATTGCGCCGTGGATCTCGCCGCCGAACACGATCACGGTCCCGAGCCCGGCCGCCTGTGGCGAGGAGGAGAGCGTGACCGCGTCGATCAGGTTCGCGGGCCCGTCTGCTCCCGGCCCGCTGTCGGGACGGTTCGCGCCGGTGAGGACGATCGGCGCCTCACCGTCGTACAGGAGCGCGCACAGGACGGCGAGCTCCTCCATCGTGTCGGTACCGGTGGTGATCACCACCCCTTCGCCGGCGCCGGCGACGGCGGCGGCTCGCTGCCCGAGCTCCAGCGCCTGCGCGGGCGTCACCTGCGCGCTGGGCAACGCGAGCACGCTCTCAGCGTGGATGCCCGAGGCCGCCACGCGCGGCGGTAGCTGCTCGATCAGCTGCGAGGCATCGAGCGCGGGCACCGCCCGTTCGCCGCGCATCGCGATCGTCCCGCCGGCCGCGAGCAGTCGCACGGGCCGGCGCGCGCCATTCTCGTTCACGCGCGCGAGCCCGCGCGGGCGACGAGGTCGAAGAAGAGCACCGCGGTGCTGAGCGCCACGAACGACCGCGCGATCGTGTCGATCACGATTCCGACGATCACGGTGAGCACGGTGATGTGCTTACCCGTCGCCGACAGACCTACGCCACGGAGGAGGACGACGAGGAGCCCCGTCAGAAGCAGCAGGCCGAAGACGTGCAGCGCGTTGCCGCTGGTCAGCTTCCAGCTCCGCTTCAGCGCCTCGACCCAGTTGTCGTTGTCGATCGCGGCGACCTGCGCCACGACCGCCCAGCGCACCAGCAAGAAGACACCGGGGATGACGAGCGCGATGAACCCTGCGCCGATTCCCAGCGAGGCGATGATCTCCGCCGCGGCCACGGTCGGCAGCACGCGCAGTCCCTGGAGCGCGATCTGCCCCACGGTGGGCCGCTCGCCGGCGCCGATCCGCCGCACGGCGTGGACGTACAGCGCGGAGATCAGCGGGCCGACGATCGCGGAGTCGACCAGCGCCAGGATCAGGAACGCGGAGACGCTCTCGCTTCCTTGGCCGAACGGCGTCGCGCCGGTCACGGCCAGCACGATCAGCTCGTACGGCCCGACGACGCCAAGCGCCAGCACCGCGAACAGCAACGGATATCGCCGGTACAGCCCGAGCGCATCCGTGACGATCTGGACGACCGACCGGGGCGTTTGAAGCGAGGGCAGGTTGATCGCGGAAGCCTACGCTTCGCGACCAAGCAGTTCCGCGACGCGATCCCGGTGTGCCTGCGTCGTGAAGCAGACCGGCTCCGCGAACTCCTCCATCGCGATTGCCTGCTCCCAGGTCAGGTCCCCGCACTGGCGAAGCAGCGGCTTGCTCATCGCCAGCACGTGCTCGGGCAGGGCCTCGATCCGCTCGCACCACGCGGGAGCAGCCCGATCCGCCCGAACGCCGGCACGATCCTCGCGCGTTCGGACAGCAGCACAATGTCGCACGCGAGCGCGAACGCCAGCCCGACACCGGCGGCGGCCCCGTTGACGGCGGCGATGAACGCCTTGTCGGTGCGCGTGATCAGGCGCGCGATGCCGCCGAACTGCCCGCGGATCCAGCGCCAGATCTCCGTCCCGCCGCCCGACGCCTCGTGCAGCTGGCGCTGGCCGACCTCGACCATGAGCCGCAGGTCGCCGCCGGCGCTGAAGGCTGGGTCGCGTCCGGTGAGGACGATCGCGCGGATCGCCGGGTCGGCGGCCAGCTTGGCGAGCTCATCGTGGAGCTCGACCGTCAGCTCGGCGCTCAGCGGGTTCAGCCGGTCGGGATCGTCGAGCGTCACTATGGCGCGAGCGCCGTCGCGCGCCACCGCGACGAGCCGGCGCTCCCGGTCGGCGCGAGAGGCCTCGACGACATCGTCGTAGGTCAGGGTCATGTCGGGTCACCTCCTGGTGTCATCGATCGCCACGCGGCCTCGGCCAGCATCGGGGCCGCGTCGGCCGGGTTGACGCGCGTCCGGCCCGCGAGCCAGTGACGCGCGAGCTCCTGGCTCGGGCCGATCCAGAGAGCCGTCAGCACCTCCGGCGAGAGGTCACGCAGCTCGCCCTTCTCGACGAGCGGCGCCACCCACCGCTGGACCGCGCCGAAGAACCGTCGGTTGAGCTCGCGGAGCGGGCGCTCGGTCGAGAGCGTCACGCCGGCGTCGCGCCCCAGCAGCAGGAACCGCGCCAGGTCGGGGTCTCGCGAGATCCACCGCACGTGGTGATGGACGACGCGCTGCACGCCGTCCCGCGCATCGCGGGCGGCGTCGAGCTCCTCGATGAACCCCCGCTGGTAGTCGAGCAGCCCCTCGAGATGGAGAGCGCCGGCGATGCCTTCCTTGTCGCCGAAGTGGTGGTAGATCGAGCCCACGCTCGCGCCGGAGCGGCGACGAATATCCACGATCGACGTCCCGGCGAGGCCCTTGGCGTTGAACTCGACCAGCGCCGCGGCGAGGATCGCGGCCCGGCGCGACGGGCGATCGGGCGTCGGGGCAGCCGCTTCGGATTGCGCCATCCGGCGCAGAATATCATTCTAGAATTGATTTCTAGAACAAACTTCTAGGACCAATTTTCAAGTAAACGTAAATGTTGGTAGCTAACCTCCCGAGGTCGATGTCCGCCACCGCAGAAGATCATCTCTCCGATCCTGAGCTGCTTGAAACGGCGTGGGATCTGGAGCCGCTCGTTGAGGGTGAGGGCAGCGCCGGCGTCGAGCGCGTGCTCGAAGAGGCGGTGCAGCGCGCGGATGCTGCCGCGGAACGCTACGCCGGCAAGGTCGACCAGCTCGACGCGGCCGAGCTCGAGACCGCGATGCGCGAGCTCGAGACGATCAACGAGCTCGTCGGGCGCGCCGCTGCGTACGCCTCGCTGCGGTTCGCCACCGACACCGCGGACCCGGAGCGCGGCGCCCTGCTCCAGGCGATGCAGGAGCGGGCGACCGAGATCGAGACCAAGCTCCTGTTCTTCGAGCTCGAGTGGGCAGCGCTCGACGACGAGCGCGCCGACGAGCTGCTCGCTGGCGACGGCCTCGACTTCTGCCGCCACTATCTGCGCGCCGCCCGCCGGTACCGCCCCCACCTGCTGACCGAGCCCGAGGAGAGGATCCTCGCCGAGAAGTCGATCGCCAGCCAGAGCGCCTGGGGACGGCTGTTCGGAGAGCTCGTCTCGGCGTTGCGCATCAGGCTCGACGGCGGCGAGGTCACGCTCGACGTCGCCCTCAGCCGCCTGCTCGATGCCGACCGCGACACCCGGCGCGCCGCCGCCGGCGCCGTGTCGGAGGCGCTCGAGCCGGGGCTGCGCACGCGCGCGTTCATCTACAACACGCTCGTCCATGACAAGGCCGTCGAGGATCGGCTGCGCTCCTACCCGCACTGGCTCGCCGGCCGCAACCTCTCGAACGAGGCCTCCGACGAGTCGGTGATGGCGCTGATCGAGGCCGTGCGCCGGCGCTACGACATCCCCCAACGGTGGTACGTGGTCAAGGCCAAGCTGCTCGGCATCGACCGCCTGTGCGACTACGACCGCTCGGCGCCGGTACTGAGGGAGGACATCACTTTCTCCTTCGGCGCGGCGCGCGAGATGGTCGTCGACACCTACGACTCCTTCTCCCCCGAGGCGGGTCGCCTGGCCCAGCGATTCTTCGACGAGCACTGGGTCGACGCTCCGGTCCGGCCGCACAAGCGCGGCGGCGCGTTCTGCGCGTACACCGTGCCGACCGTCCACCCATACGTGATGCTCAACTTCACGGCTCGGCGTCGGGATGTGCTCACGATGGCCCACGAGCTCGGGCACGGCCTTCACGCCGCGCTCGCCCAGCCGCAGGGCGTCTTCCACCAGTCGACGCCGCTGACACTCGCCGAGACGGCATCGGTGTTTGGCGAGGCACTCGTGTTCGGTCGGATGCTCACCGAGGCCGACGACGACGATTCGAAGCTCGCGCTGCTCGCGGAGCGGATCGACGGCGCGATCGCCACCGTGTTCCGCCAGATGGCGATGAACCGCTTCGAGCACCTCGTCCACACGCGCCGGCGCGCGGAGGGCGAGCTGTCGGTCGACCGCATCTGTGAGCTGTGGGTCGAGACCCAGTCCGAGCTGTTCGGCGACTCGGTCGAGATCACCGACGGCTACCGGATGTGGTGGTCCTACGTGCCCCACTTCATCAATTCGCCGGGCTACGTCTACGCCTATGCGTACGGCCAGCTGCTGGCGCTGTCTGCGTACAGCCACTACCTGGAGGAGGGCGACTCGTTCGTCCCGCGCTACCTCGAGCTGCTCGCCGCCGGCGGATCCCGCAACCCGGAGGAGTTGGGCGCGATCATCGGGATTGACCTCGCCGATCCCGGCTTCTGGGATTCGGGGCTGACGCTGGTCGAACAGCAGCTGCGCGAGGCCGAGGAGCTCGTCGCCTCACGCGAGGCGTCGGGGTCCTAGCGCCAGGCGCGCCGGGGTCCTAGCGCCAGGCGCGCCTGGGTCCTAGCGCCGGGGACCGCCCGCCTTGCGCGTCCGCGAGCGCTCCTCCTGGCGCTCGACGACGTTGACGATCAGCTTCATCACCTGATCGATGCCGGTCGCCTTGGCGTCCCCATGGACGAACGCTTCGCGCCAGTCGCGGATGTGGCCCTTGGTGGCGAGCTCGTTGAAATGCGAGCGCGAGATCGCCAGGTTCACTTTTGCGTCGGCGGCGATGTCCTTGCTCACCTTCGGACCGGGCAGCTCGACGCGATACATCTGCACGTCGCCACGGCCCCGAAGCTCGAGCCCGACGACGAGCTTCAGCTGCTGAAGCGCCGGCACCTCGGCGAGGAACCGGTTGACCGCGGTCTCGATCAGCGACTTCGTGTCGGTTTGCGAGGACAGGGATCCGAGTCTAGATCTTGTGCCGCTCGAGCAGCTTACGTCCGATGACCATCCGCTGGATCTCGCTGGTGCCCTCGCCGATCAGCAGCAGCGGCGCGTCGCGGTACAGGCGCTCGATCTCGTACTCCTTGGAATAGCCGTAGCCGCCATGGATCCGCAGCGACTCCTCGACGCAGAACCGGCCCGCCTCGGAGGCGAACAGCTTGGCCATTCCGGCCTCGAGGTCGGAGCGCTCGCCGGCGTCCTTGAGCCGCGCGGCCCTGATCGTCATCAACCTGGCGGCGTCGACCTGCGTGGCCATGTCCGCCAGCTTGAACTGGATCGCCTGATGCTGGGCGATCGGCTTGCCGAACGTCTTGCGCTCCTGGCTGTAACGGAGCGCCAGCTCTAGCGCCCTCTGCGCGATGCCGACGCCACGGGCGGCGACGTTGACCCGCCCGACCTCGAGCGCGTCCATCATCTGCGGGAAGCCCTTGTTCAGCCCGACGTTCTCGCCACCGAGGATGTTGGCCGCCGGGCACCTGTAGCCGTCGAAGACGAGCTCCGTGGACTCGACGCCCTTGTAGCCCATCTTCTTGATCTTCGGCGGGACGTTGAATCCGGCGTACTCGCCGGTGTTCTCCGCGACACCCGGCTCCTTCTCGGCGATGAAGCAGGTCAGCCCGCGGTGCTTGGGCTCGGCGGCCGGATCGGTCCGCACGAGCACGAACACGATGCTCGACAGAAGGCCGTTGGTGACCCACATCTTCGTGCCGTTGATCTCGTAGGTCTCCTCGCCGGCGAGCTTCTTCGCGGACGTCTTGATCGCCGCCACGTCGGAACCGAGCTCGGGCTCTGAGAGGGAGAACGCCGCCCGGATTTCACCGGTGGCCATCCTCGGCAGGTACTTCTGCTTCTGCTCCTCGGTCCCGAACTTGATCAGGAGGTAGGAGCCGATGAAGTGGGTGTTGACGATGCCGGAGATGGAGATCCAGCCGCGGCTGAGCTCCTCGACGATCATCGCGTAGGTCGTCAGGTCGAGCCCCATCCCGCCGTACTCCTCGGGGATCGTGACCCCGAACAGCCCGAGCTCCTTCATCTGCTCGACGATCGGCTCGGGGAACGAGTCCTCGTGGTCGTAGTGCCCGGCGTTGGGGATGATCTGCTCGTCCGCGAACTGGCGGACCATCTCGCAGATCGCGCGCTGTTCGTCGGTCTTGTCGTCGATCGCCAGGGCCATGGTGCGTGCCGAGAGTGTGCCAAAAGGCAGCTGGGGAGGGTGAGACCGGTGTGCTTGGGATCTCAACCGCCTATATGGCGGCTGACATCCCAAGGGCGATCATGGCGGCGGCGGCCCGCCAGCAGCGCAACGTGACCCACGAGCAGCTGCGGGCGATCGGCCTAGGTCCGGACGCGATCGCGTACCGGGCACGCGCTGGGTTCCTCCACCGCGTGCACCACACGGTCTACGCCGTCGGAGGACCGCCGCGCACGCCCATCGAAAAGGCCGCCGCTGCCGTCCTTGCCTGCGGCGCCGGCGCGGCCCTTAGCCACGGCTCGGCCATGGCGCTGTGGGGATTCTGGAAACGCTGGCCTGCCTCCTTCGATGTAACAGTCGTCCGAGACCGTCGGCCACGAGGGATCAAGGTGCACCGCTCGCGCACGCTCGATCGCCGGGACCTGACCACCCATTTCGGGATCCGGGTCACGACCCCCGCCCGCACGCTCTTCGACAGCGACAAGCGGCTCCCCGACGCCGCTTTCGCCCGCGCCGTCAACGACGCCCTGATCTCGCACTACCTCACGCGCTCCCAGCTCGCCGAGTTCCTGACCCGCCACCCCAACAAGCGTCTCCAGCCTTTCGCCACCGCCACCGACGGCCCGACCCGCTCCGAGTTCGAGGATGCCTTCATCGCCTTCTGCGAGCGCCACGACCTCCCTCGCCCCAAGGTCAACACGATCGTCGCCGGCCGCGAGGTCGACGCCTACTTCGAGGCCGAGCGGCTGATCGTCGAGCTCGACGGGTGGGACTTCCACTCGAGCCGCCTGTCATTCGAGGACGATCGCGCCAGGGACGCAAACGCGCTCGCCTCCGGGATCGCGACGCTCCGAATCACGTGGGAGCGGATGACCGAGACGCCGGCGCAGGAGACGCACCGGCTGAAGACGATCCTCGAGGCTCGCCGGCGCTAGCCGCGCGTCGCAGCCGGCGCCGCGTTCAGCGCCTTCGACCCGACGCCGTGACTCCACGGCGACTCGGGCCGCTCCTGCAGCTCACCGTCGAGCTCGATGTCGACCCGCTCGCCGAAGAAGCACAGAAGACCCTTGATCTTGACGGCGTCCGGCAGCGGATCTTCGTAGACCCAGACCAGGTCCTTACCGTCCTCGAGCGCCACCGAGTAGTAGCTCGCGATTCCCTTGTACGGGCACAGGGTCTCGGTGTCGCTCGGCGTCAGCGCGGCGACCACGTCGTCGGCCGGCAGGTACCACCGCGTCGGCAGGTTCGACTCGAACAGCGCCATCGCCCGATCGCTCTCCGCCAGCAGTTCGCCGTCCAACGAGATCCGCACGTGGCGGTCGCTCCGCAGGACATCGATCCGGTGGTACGGGTCGCGCGGATGGCCGAAGACCTCCTCGTTCTCCTCGAACCAGTGGTCCATCCGGTTCCAGTAGAACGCAATCAGGCCGGCGAGCAACGGTGGCGCCTGCGGAATCGGCTCCGGGTAGTACCAGGCGCCCGCCTCGACGACGTTCGACCCGACCCGGATCGTGTGGTACGAGGCGTCGCCCTTCTTCGGGCAGTGCGTATGGCGATCGCTCGGCTCGAGCAGGTCCGCGCGCACGTCCTCGGGCGGGAAGTAGTAGATCGGCTGATGCCCCGACTCGTGGAGCAGCATCGCGCGTCGGCTGTCGGCGACCGTCTCACCGGCGACGACGACGCGAATCCGTTTCGGCGTGGGCTCGAGATAGACGGCCCGCCCCGGCGCCGGCGTCTCGAAGTTGAACACGCCCGCCGGCGCCTTGCCGAACGGACCGCTTCCGCTCATTAGACCCATCGGAGGTTCAGCCTACCAAGGCAGTCTCGCCGACCCGAGCGCTCACCCCGCCACGACGATCCCGAGCCACACGATCGCCACCGACACCAGGAAGATCGCGGCGTCGAGCGCATGCCAGTCCGGTCGGCGCATGTGCGCCCAGATCAGGATCCCGACGAGTACGACCAGGCCGAGCTTCACCTGCAGCGTCGAGTCGCGCCACACGTGGTTGTGCGTGGCCATCGCCGCACCGGTGATCACGAGCACCCCGACCGCGATCACCGTCCCGATCCCGAACCGCCGCGCGGCCGCCCGCAAGGGCTCGCGGAACTCCTCGCGACCACGCAGCACGGGGACGACAACCGCCGCGAGCATCAGCTGACCGCCGATGAAGAACGCCATAGCGAGCAGGTGGAGCCAGAGGACGCCGTTCCAGAAGCTCATCCGGCGCCGGAGCGTACTGTGCGCCCGATTACCGCGCGTTAGGAGAACCTAATTAGGGATACCTAAGACCTGGTATGGTGCGCGACCGTGCCCGATTCGGCAGTCCAGCGGAAGTCCTCCAAGCCGAGCTCGCGGAGCCTCTACGTGTGGGTCGCGGTCGTGCTCGCGGTCGCCGTGGCGGCGGTGCTCCTGTCGTGGCACGCACGCGGCGGGACGCCCGACCCGACCGACCCCGGGACTCATATGAGCCGCACGAGCGCGGTGATCGACAGCGGCATCCTGGTCTTCCGCGAGGGGCTCGAGACGATCCTCGTGCTGGCGGCGATCACGGCCAGCTTCCTCGGCGGTAACCGGTCCTATCGCAAGCCCGTGGCCCTCGGTGGCGTGCTCGCGCTCGCGGCCTCGGTGGCGACGTGGTTCGCGGCGGTGTGGGTGATCGGCATGTTCGGCGACGGCGGGCTCGCCGTACAGGCCGCCACCGGGATCCCCGCCATCATCGTGCTGCTAATCGTCATGAACTGGTTCTTCCATCGCATGTACTGGACGGGCTGGATCTCCCACCACCACAAGCGCCGCCGCCGCGTGCTCGGCTCAGACGATGGCCGCCGTGCCCTGCTGCTCGGGTTGGGGTTGCTCGGATTCACCTCGGTCTACCGCGAGGGGTTCGAGATCGTCGTCTTCCTTCAGGGTCTGCGGGTCACGTTCGGCTCGAGCGTGGTGCTCGAGGGCGTCGTCCTCGGTCTCCTGTTCACCGCCGCCGTCGGCGTGATCACGTTCGTGCTGCACGAGCACCTGCCGTACAAGCGGCTGCTGATCATCACCGGCGTGCTGCTGCTCGCCGTCCTGTGGGTGATGGTCGGCGAGGAGATCAACGAGATGCAGCTCGCGGGCTGGATCGGCACGACGAACATCGCGTGGATGCACCTGCCAGGCTGGGCCGGGACGTGGTTCTCGATCTTCCCCAACGTACAGACGTGGGTGGCCCAGTTCGTGACCGTCGGGATCGTCGTCGGCTCATACTTCGCCGCGCAGTATGTGCGCGTGTGGCGCCCCCGCCGGCGCGGCCTCCAGCCCGCCCGCCTGGCCGAGCGCCCGCCGGCGCAGCCCGCGACCTTGATCCCGGGCACGCCCAGCCAATCGCCGGCGTAACGCGCTGCGACACTACTGCGCCGTGAACTTCGCGCGCGAAATCGTCGACGCTGCGCCGCCGAACAGACTCGCGCTCGTCGAGCTCAGACGCGACGGCACCCGCAGGGAATGGACGTTCGGCGAGGTCGCCGATAAGAGCGCGCGTCTGGCCGGCACCCTTGTCAGGCACAACGTCGGCCGGGGCGACGTCGTCATGACGCTGATCGGCAACCGCCCCGAATGGGTCCTGACGATGATCGCCTGCTTCCGCATCGGGGCCATCGCCCTTCCGTGCAACGAGCAGCTCCGAGCTAAGGATCTGCGACTGAGACTCGCCGCCGCAAACCCCGTGCTGGTCGTCGCCGATGAGCGCAACGCCACTGAGCTCACGGAAGCCCACCCTCAATGCCCGGTTTTGGGAGTTCCGGATGAGGGACTACTCACGGGGGAGGCGATCCCGGCTGTCGAGCTCCACCCGACCGATCCCGCCCTGATCACCTTCACCAGCGGGACCACAGGCGAGCCGAAGGGCATCGTCCACGGCCAGCGCTACCTCCCGGGCCAGAAGCTCCAAGCGACCCACTGGCTCAACGCCACACCGCAAGACCTCGTGTGGTGCACCGCCGCCAGCGGCTGGTCGAAGTCCGCGCGCAACGTGTTCATCGCGCCGTGGATCAACCAAGCCGCCGCCCTCCTGCACGACGAGCGCTTCGATCCGCGCCAGCGACTCGAGATCGTCCGACGCGAAAAGGTCAGCGTCCTGTGCATGGCCCCGACCGAGTACCGCGTGATCGCCAAGCGCGCGACGCTCGGTCCCCTCCCTAGCTTAAGAACGATGGTCGCCGCCGGCGAGGCCCTCAACCCCGAGGTCCTCAATGCGTTCGAGGACGCGACCGGACTCGAGATCCGCGACGGCTACGGCCAGACCGAGACCGGGCAGCTGACCGGAATGCCGATCGGCGAGCCCGTCCGCCCCGGCAGCATGGGCCGCCCCCTCCCGGGCGTGGACCTCACAGTCAAAGACGAGGAGCTGATCCTCAACGACCCAAAAACCGATCCGACCTTCTTCGTGAGCTACCTCGAGGAGAAACAGCCGGCCCCCGACGCCAACCCCTGGCATACGGGCGATCGCGTCCAAATGGACGACGACGGCTACCTGTACTTCATCGGCCGCTCCGACGACGTGATCATCTCGGCCGGCTACCGGATCGGGCCGTTCGAGGTCGAGTCCGCGCTCGTCGCCCACGAGGCGGTCGCCGAAGCGGCCGTCGTCAGCGCCCCCGACGACGAGCGGGGCCAGGTCGTCCGCGCGGTCGTCGTGCTCAGAGACGGGTTCGCCCCCAGCGACGATCTCGCCACCCAGCTCCAGGACCACGTCAAGAAGGAGACCGCCCCGTACAAGTACCCGCGGATCGTCGACTTCGCGCAGGAGCTGCCGAAGACCGCGAGCGGAAAAGTGCAGCGCGCGGTTTTACGGGATGCTTAGATCTAAGCAAGTGGACCCCAGACCGCTGATCGGGATATGCGCCGCGCTCGAGCGCGCCCAGTGGGGCGTGTGGGACCGGCGGGCGGTCCTGCTCGCCTACGAGTACATCATCGAGATCCAGCGCGCCGGCGGGCTCGCGCTGATGATCCCTCCCGACCCCCAGCTGGTGCAGGACCCCGACGAGGCGCTCGACCACCTCGACGGGCTGATCCTCGCCGGCGGCGCCGACCTCGACCCCGCCGCCTACGGCGCCGAGCCCCACCCCGCCACGGTCCACACGGTGCCCGAGCGCGACCGATCGGAGATCGCCCTCGCGCACCGCGCGATCGAGCGCGACATCCCTGTGCTCGGCATCTGCCGCGGGATGCAGGTGATCAACGTCGCCCAGGGCGGGACGCTCAGCCAGCACATCCCCGATCTCGTCGGCCACGAGGACCACCGCCGCAACCCCGGGAGCTTCGAGAACTCAGACCACGACGTGCGTCTCGACCCGGGGTCCCTTGCCGTCAAAGCCGCCGGCGAGACGACGCACGGCACGAAGTCCCACCACCACCAGGCTGTCGACCAGCTCGGCGACGGGCTGATCGTGACCGGCTATTCGGTGCTCGACGAGCTGCCCGAGACGATCGAGGCGCCGGCGTGCCAGTTCGTGCTCGGCGTGCAGTGGCATCCCGAGGCGGACGAGAACAGCCGCGTTATCGGCGCGCTCGTCGAGCAGGCGCGCGCGCACCGCGGGGCCGCCGTTTAGCGCAGCACCTCGGGCTCGGGGTAGCCGGCGAGGCGCATCGCCTCGGTGACCTCGAGCGCGTGGTGATGACCGCGCGTCTCGAGCACCAGCTGCACGGCGCTCTCACGAACGTGGAGGTCGATCCCCTCGCGGATGTGCTGGACGTCGAGCAGGTTGGCGCCGGCGTCGGCCACGAGGGACAAGAGCTGGGCCAGCGATCCCGGCCGGTCCGGCAGCCGCGCGAGCAGCACGAGCCGTCGCCCGGCCACGCTCTCGTGCCGCCGGGCCACGTCCGCGAGCAGACCCGCGTCGACATTGCCGCCCGACAGGATCACCACCGTTGTACCGGCGCCGCTCACCCGCAACCGCCCCGACAGCAGCGCCGCGACCCCGACCGCCCCGGCGCCCTCCACGACGAGCTTGGCCCGCTCCAGCATGAACACCATCGCCTCGGCGATGTCGTCCTCGTCGACCACCAACAGCTCGTCGACGAGTCGCTCGATCACGGCGCCGGTCAGCTCGCCCGGACGCTTGACCGCGATCCCGTCTGCAATCGTCATCGCCGTGCCGGCGCGATCCACCTGCACGCCGACCACGCTGATCTCGGGTCTGCGCCCCTTCAGCGCCGTGGCCACTCCGCTGATCAGCCCACCGCCCCCGACCGGGACGATCACGCGCTCGAGGTCGGGCACCTGGGCGAGTAGCTCGAGCCCGATCCCGCCCTGGCCCGCCATCACCTCGAGATCATCGAAGGGGTGCACGAACGCGAGGCCCTTCTCGGCCGCTCGTGCGCGGGCCTGTTCGAGCGACTCCTCGACGACAGTCCCCGCCAGGTGGACGGATGCACCCAGCGCCGTCGCGGCCTCGACCTTGGCGATCGTGGCCGCCTGGGGCATGAACACTTCGCACGGGACCCCGCGCGCCCGAGCCGCGTACGCGACCGCCTGGGCGTGGTTTCCGGCGCTCGCGCAGACCACACCCTGCGCGCACGCGTCGCCGAGCGAGGCGATCTTCGCGAGCGCGCCGCGCAGCTTGAACGACCCGGTCCGCTGGAGGTTCTCGGCCTTGAACGCGACGACGGCGCCGGCGCGCTTGGTCAGCGTGTTCGAGCTGAGAACCGGTGTCTCGCGGACGACGCCGGCACCCGCCGCGACCGCGCGCTCGATGTCTTCGATCGAGACGCTTCCGAGCGCCGAGTCAGTCCGCAAGCGCCACGACCGCGTCGATCTCCACCTGCGCCCCGCGCGGCAGCGCCGCGACGCCGATGGCCACCCGCGCCGGCGGATCGGTCTCGAAGAACGAGCCGTACACCTCGTTGACCGAGGCGAACGCGCTCATGTCGGTCATGTACACGGTCAGCCGGACCGCGTCACCGAGGCTCCCGCCGGCGGCCTCGCATACCGCCGCGAGGTTCTCCAGGCAGCGCCCCGCCTGCTCGGCCGGCGTCGCGCCGACGATCTCGCCAGTCCGCGCGTCCAGCGGGATCTGACCCGAGCAGAACAGCAAGTTGCCCGTCCGCACCGCGTGGACGTAGGGACCAACGGCCGCGGGGGCATTCGGGGCGGTTACCGACTCGCGGTGTCCAGGCAATGATTCCCTCCTCATCGTGGTGAGCGCGCCGCGGACGACGGAAGCGCACCCTGAAGCGTATTCCGCGGGCGGCCGCGGGGTAGCCTGAGCGTCATGGCCAATCGCCTGGCTCAGGAGACCTCGCCGTATCTGCTCCAGCACAAGGACAACCCAGTGGACTGGTTCCCCTGGGGCGAGGAGGCGCTGAGCAGAGCGCGCGACGAGGACAGGCCGCTGCTCGTCTCCATCGGCTACTCCGCCTGCCACTGGTGCCACGTGATGGAGCGCGAATCCTTTGAAGACGAGGAGATCGCGCGGCTCATGAACGAGAACTTCGTACCGATCAAGGTCGATCGCGAGGAGCGCCCGGACATCGACGCGATCTGCATGGAGGCCTGCCAGGCGATGACCGGCCAGGGCGGCTGGCCGCTGAACACGTTCCTCACGCCGGACCAGGCGCCGTTCTACGCCGGCACCTACTTCCCGCCCGAGCCGCGCCACGGACTCCCCAGCTGGCGAATGGTGCTCCTGGCGATCGCCGAGGCGTGGCAGCAACGGCGCGACGAGATCCGCGAGCAGGGCAGCCGCTTCGTCTCCTCGCTCGGCGCCACCGCCCGGCTCGAGCCCTCACCCGAGCCGATGCGCGAGCAGCTGCTGCTCGACGCGGTGGCCGCCCTGCAAGAGACCTACGACCGCGCCCACGGCGGCTGGGGCGGAGCGCCGAAATTCCCGCAGAGCTCGACGATCGAGCTCCTGCTCACGCGCGGCGAGCGCGAAATGTCGCTGCAGACGCTGCGGGCGATGGCGCGCGGCGGGATCTACGACCAGGTCGGCGGCGGCTTCTCCCGCTACGCCGTCGACGCGACCTGGACCGTGCCGCACTTCGAGAAGATGCTCTACGACAACGCGCTGCTGGCCCGCGCCTACCTTCACGGGTGGCAGGTGTCGGGCGAGGAGCGGCTCCGCGACGTGTGCTGCGAGACGCTCGACTGGGCCCTGCGCGAGATGCGGAGCGCCGAGGGCGGGTTCTACGCCGCGCTCGACGCCGACTCCGAGGGGGTCGAGGGCAAGTTCTACGTGTGGACGCTCGAGGAGCTCCGCGACGTGCTGGGCGAGCTATACGACGACGCGCTCGCGTACTTCGCGCCACGGCGGTTCGAGGGCGAGACGTACGTGCTCGAGGCGCGCGGCCCGGAGCCGGCCGCGCTGGCGGACATCCGCGCGAGGCTGCTCGCCGCCCGCTCGGGGCGCGTGCGCCCCGGCCTCGACGACAAGCTCCTCACCGGCTGGAACGCGCTGATGATCTCGGCGCTGGCCGACGCCGGCGCCGTGCTCGAACGCGACGATTACCTCGACGCCGCGGTCGCCTGCGCGACGTTCCTGCTCGCCGAGCGCCGCGACGGCGAGGGCAGGCTGCTCCGCACGCCGAAGATCCCCGCCTTCCTCGACGACCACGCCTACCTGATCGAGGCGCTGATCACGCTGTACGAGGCGACGTTCGACCCGACCTTCTACCGCGAGGCCGTCGCGCTCGCCGACACGATGATCGCCCGATTCGGCGATCCCGAGCGCGGCGGCTTCTTCACCACCCCCGACGACGGGGAGCACCTGGGAGCCCGGCGCAAGGACCTCGAGGACTCTCCGATCCCGTCGGGCAACTCGTCCGCCGCGTTCGGGCTGCTGCGGCTGGCCCTGCTCTCGGGCGAGGGCGGCTACGAGCGCCACGCCCTCGGCGTGCTGCGGCTGCTCTACCCGATGGCCGGCCGCTACCCCAGCGCCTTCGGCCACCTGCTCCGGGCGCTCGACTTCTACCTCGCGCCGGTGCGCGAGGTCGCGATCGTCGGGCCCGACGCCGGCGAGCTGGTCCGCGTCGTGCGCCACGAGTACCGCCCGCACCTCGTGCTCGCCGCCGGCGAGGGTGACGTCCCACTGCTCGAGGGCCGCGCTCCCGTCGACGGTCGCGCGGCCGCGTACGTGTGCGAGCACTTCGTCTGCCAGGCGCCGGTGACCTCAGCGCAGGCGCTGGCCGCGGCGCTCGAGTAGGGGCTCTGCCTCTAGGGCCGTGCGCAGCCGGATGACTCGCGCGCGGCCCGGAAGAGCGAGGCTGGATGCCGAGCGGGCCGCAGGCGCGAGGCGCTGTGTATCGCCAGGCCCCGGCGATACACAGCGCCACCTGAACACGACCCTCGAGGTAGAGCCACCTACAAGACGGGCAGGTACCGCTCGAGCTCCCAGGGTGTGACCTGGACGCGGTAGTCGTCCCACTCCTGGCGCTTGATCTCGATGTAGCGGTTGAACATGTGCTCGCCGAGCGTGCGCAGCACGAGCTCCGACTCGGCGGTCAGCTCGATCGCCTCGCCGAGCGTCTCGGGCAGCTGCTCGATCCCCATCCGCCGGCGGTCGTCGGCCGACAGGTGGTAGAGGTTCTTCTCCATCGGCTCGGGCAGCTCATAGCCGTGCTCGACCCCCTCGAGCCCGGCCTGCAGCAGCACGGCGAACGTCATGTAGGGGTTGCACGCCGGGTCGGGGCAGCGCAGCTCCATCCGCGTGGCCCGCTCCTTGCCGGGGTGATACAGCGGCACGCGGACGAGCGCGGAGCGGTTGCGCCGCGACCAGGCGGCGTACACCGGGGCCTCGTAGCCGGGGACGAGGCGCTTGTAGGAGTTGACCCACTGGGCGAAGATCGAGCAGATCTCGCGCGCGTGGCGGAGCTGGCCGGCGATGAACGCCTTGCCGACCGGTGAGAGGAAGTACTGGTCGTCAGGGTCGAAGAACGCGTTCCGCTCGCCCTGGAACAGCGACTGGTGGGTATGCATGCCACTGCCGTTCTCGCCGAACAGCGGCTTGGGCATGAACGTGGCGTGCAGCCCGTACTTCATCGCGTATTCCTTGACCGTGATCCGGTAGGTCATGCAGTCGTCGGCCATCTGCAGCGCGTCGGCGTAGCGCATGTCGATCTCGTGCTGGCTCGGGCCGACCTCGTGATGGGTGTACTCGGTGTGGATCCCGAGCTGCTCGAGCGCGAGCACCGTCTCGCGCCGCAGGTCCGACCCCGCGTCCAGTGTCGTCAGGTCGAAGTAGCCGCCCTCGTCGAGGACCTCGGTGGACTTCGAGTCGCGGAAGTAGAAGTACTCGAGCTCGGGGCCGACGTAGAAGTGGTCGAAGCCCATCTGCTGCGCCCGATCCAGGGCGCGGCGCAGCACGTAGCGCGGGTCGCCCTCGTAGGGCGTGCGCTCGGGCGTCTGGATGTCGCAGAACATCCGGGCGACGCCCTGCTCGGCGGGGCGCCACGGCAAGACGGCGAACGTGCTCGGGTCGGGCATCGCGATCATGTCCGACTCCTCGATCGGGTTGAAGCCCGTGATCGAGGACCCGTCGAATCCCATCCCGCCCTCGAAGGCGTCGGCAAGCTCGGTGGCGTTGATCGAGAACGCCTTCAGGTGGCCGAGGATGTCGGTGAACCAGAGGCGGATGAAGCGGATGTCGCGCTCGGACGCGATCGAGATCACGTCGTCGGCGGTGAGCGCGCGGCTGGCCATGGGCGCGAACGTTACTTGGCGCGCCCCGGGACAGCGGGCGCCGCCCGGGCTAGCGGGCGCCGGCGCGCTCGCTGACGCCCGCCGAGACGCCGCGGAGCCAGCGCTTCGCCCAGAGCTGTAGCTCGGCGAGCGCCGGCTCGAGCTCGCGGCCCATCCGCGACAGCTCGTACTCGACGCGTAGCGGCGGCCCGGGGATCACGTGGCGCTCCACGATTCCCCGGCTCTCGAGCTCCTTCATACGCTCGGACAGCAGGCGATCCGAGAGCTCGGGGACGGCCTGCGCCACCTCGGAGAACCGCAGCGGACCGTCCATCAGGACGCGGACGATCGCGCCCGTCCAGCGGCGCCCGATCAGCTCCACGGCCTCGTGGTAGTAGGGGCAACATCCCACGCGCCCGGTTCCACGGTCGCCGCTAGCCGTCTCCTCGCGGGCGCACATCCTAATTGTGAAGCTTACGCTGCCTGGAGGGCGCGCGACGCTTCTGTCGATCCGTCGACCGGCACCTCGCCGGCGACGTTGACCATCGCGGTGAAACCCTCGAGCGCCACGGCCGCGATCGCCTCGAGGATCTCCTCGTCGTCCCAGCCGGCTTCGCGGGCCTCCTCGTGGAGATGCATCGGCGGACGCCCGCCCTGCTCCAGCAGCGCCTGTAGGTAGCGCAGGAGCGCCGCCTCGCGCTCGTCCTTCGAGGTGAACTGGCGAGCGGCCGCCACCTCGTCGAGCGCCAAGCCGGCCGTTCGCGCGGTACGCGAGTGCATCGCGATGCCCGGCTGCGAGTGGTAGTGCTCGGCGACCGCCAGGGCGATCCGCTCGAGCGTGGCCAGCTTCAGCTTCCCGTGGCGCAGCTCAGAGCGGAACCGCGCGTAACCGCGCAGCGCCGCAGGCGAGCCGGCGAGCACCCCGAGAAAGTTCGGGAGCTGACCGCCCGAAGCGAGTGCACCCCTGAGCACCGCCGCCGAGCCATCCGGAGCCGTCAAGTCGTCGTGAATTTGAAACCTGCTCATAGAGTTCTTCATCGTTTGCCATCCAAGGGTCCAAGCGGTGGGTTATCCCCCGTCGAAGTGCAGACAACCCTTCATTTTCGGGACCTGCTTACGCTTCATAAGTTTAGCTGCGGAACTGCGGTCGCACAAGGCCTGGTAAACCAACGTACCGCCGGCCGGACGGGGCGACGGCGCCGTTGCCGGGCCAGACGTTCCCGGCCGTGAGAAGGCAGCACGTCTTCTTATACGCGCGGCGCTAAATCGCGGATCAGCCGCTTCTTCGAGAGTTGTAAGCGCCGGCTAGTCGCTGGCCGCGCGTCGGGCGCCGGCGCGAGCCGTGGCGTGACCACCCGCGGCGGGCGCGCTCCGCAGCGCCACGGCGGCTCGCACGGTCGGGGCGCCCCGCACCGCCGGAGCGCGCCAGACAACCGCGCCGCCGGCGAGAGCCGGTCGCGCCACCTGGGAGCTGGTCGCGGCGTGGGAGGTCGTCGTGGCCAACAGCAGGAGCGCGACGCCGAGCACGACGGCCCACAGGGCGGTCCGATCGGGACGAAAACCCTCCCGTTCGTGCCGGCGCCGTTGCGGACGCGTCCGTGCGCCGGGCTCGAGCCGGGGGTTGTAGCGCTCCGCGCCCCGCCCCGTGATCGTCACGGTTCGGCGGCCGCCGGCGTCGGTGGCGCGAGGACGCTCCGACCGGACAGCACCATTCTGGCCGGCCCTGGCATCGCTTGTACGCGCCGTGTCTGACGGACGCTTGAACATGTCCAGTTCGGAGCCGTCAAGCCACGCTTCGACGTGGCGCGCTCGTTCCGGCCTCACGGAAACCCCTGTCGCGGCATACCGACCTCTTTCTCGTGCTTGCGGGGTTAGCTGACGGGCTCGCGCCGAAAGAGCGGCGCTACACGTACGTACGTGATTCGCCCCAATTGCTTGGGTCCCCCGCTTCCTATGCGCGTTCCCTGGCGGGGCGGCGCTGCGGGAATTCAGCTGTACGGGCGCGGCACTCTAGCAACGCCTCCGGATACCCGCGCCGAAGCGGCGCAAACCGCCTCGGCCCAGGCCGCAAACAGCGGCTATTCCTTGCCGGCGACCTTGGCGACGAACGCCGCGACCTTCCTGGCGTCCTCGGGCTCGAGGATCAGAGCGGGCATCGTCCCGTAGCCGAGGCATGCCTCCGGCGAGCCAGGTGGCGGGTTCTGCACACAGCCGTTGATGATTGTGTTGTAGACGAGGGTCGCGGGCGGCTGAAGCTGATCCAGGTTCGGCCCGACCTTCCCGGTCGTATTGGCGGCAGCGAGCGTGTGGCAAACGCCACAGTGCTGTCCGAACAGCAACCGCCCCTGGGCCTCCTGGGCGTTCAGCTTGACCGTCCCTACGCGCTTGTCAGCGTTGGCGTTGTTGCCCGTCAGGATGAGGAGCGGGATCGCCACCCCGAAGCCGAGGTACACGACCACGTACAACAAGCGCGCGAACCTGCGTGCGCCTGTCGTCGGCGGCCGGCGGGCCTCGGCTCGACGGCCCCTCCCGCTTCGCATGGCGACGAAGAAGAAACCGAGCCCGAGGATGATCCAGAAAAGAACAAAGAGACCCACTCCAAGCATGGCGGGGGCACCATATCGTGCAGCCCGCTCGAATGGGCTGGTGGCGCCGCCGGTGGCGCGGATCCGACAGTGGGCGTCGGCTCATCGTCGCCTGCCTGACGCGAAACTCATCACCGGTGGCGCGACCGCGCGGAAGTCCTCGGCCTCGCGTTCCCGATCGGCCTCGCGCCACCTCGCGGCCTCCTCTTCCCTGGCGGCCTCCCGATCCCTACTCGCCTCCTCCTCGATCCGGCCGCGCCGCACCTGCTCGTCCAGCATCGAGAAGTCTTTGACATCCGCGACCAGCCGGTCTGGGGCGGCAATCGAGCCGACGCGATCGACCAGCACGTTGATCGCGCCACCCGCCGCGGCGAACCGCTCGAGCTTGCCTTCGACGAGCATCAGCGGCTCGGTCCGAACCGTGAGGCGGTTGCGCTCGTACACCGGCGCCGGGACGATCAGATTGATCGTCCCGAACTCGTCCTCGAGCAGGATGAACACGATCCCGTTGGCGGTCCCGGGACGCTGGCGCGCCACCACCAGACCACCCATCTTCACTCGGCTCCCGTGCTCGAGGGTCTCAATGTCCCGACTCGTGACGGCATCGGCGGGTAGCCGGTCTCGCAGCAGCGCCAGCGGATGCGCGTGCGCGGTCAGTCCTGTCGATCCGTAGTCGGCGAGCATCGACTCCCACGCCGAGAGATCGTGCAGTCTCGGTGGCGCCGGAAGATCGAGCGGGAGCGCCAGCTGCGTCCCGCCTGGGACCGGTCGTCCAGGGGTCGCGACACCCAACTGCCACAGCGCGACTCGGCGGGCCGAGCCGGATCCCACGCCGCCGGCCAACGAATCACACGCCCCGGACCACGCGAGCAGTTCCAGCGAAGGAGCTCCCGCCCCCGCGCGAGAGGCGAGATCGGAAAGGCTGCGGAACCGGCCCGCCTCTTGGCGGGCGCTCACGAGCAGCTCGACCTCGTGCTTCCGAACGCCACGGACATAGCCGAGGCCGATCCGCACGCTCCCTGACTCCGTCATCTCGCATTCGGCCCCGCTCTCATTGACATCCGGCGGCAGCACCCCAATCCTCCGACGCTGGGCCTCGTGGACGAGGGCATCGGGCGGATAGAAGCCCATCGGCTGCTCGTTGAGCAGCGAGCACAGCAGCTCCGGGGAGTAGTGGACGCGCAGCCACGTCGACTGATAAGCGAGCAGCCCGAAGGCCGCCCCATGCGCCTTAGGAAAGCCGAAGCCGGAGAAGCCCTTGACCATCGAAAACACGCGCTCGGCCGTGTCGTCGTCGACCCCGTGCAGCCGCTTTGCGCCCGCGACGAAGCGCTTGTGGTGAGCTTCGATCGCCGCATCGGAGCGCTTGCGGCTCATCGCGCGCCGCAGCCCCTCTGCCTCGCCCGGTGAGAAACCCGCGAACGCGATCGCGACCTCCAGCACCTGGTCCTGGAAGATGATCGTCCCCAATGTCTCGCGCAGCACTGGCTCCAGCGAGGAATGGTCATACGGGACCTCGTAGTCAGGATCGACTCGCAGCCGCTGGCGACGCTCGATGTACGGGTTGACAGCGCCTCCCTGGATCGGCCCGGGACGGACGATCGCCACCTGGATGGTGATGTCCTGGAGGGTCTCGGGCCGGGTCCGACGCAGCGACTGCATCTGGGCGCGGCTCTCGATTTGGAAGACCCCGGTCGTGTCCGCGTTCTGGATGCACTCGTAGGTCTCAGGATCGTCGTAGGGAATCCGGGACAAATCGAGGTTCATGCCTCGCGTTCGCGCTACAAGATCGACGCAGCGCTCGACCGCCGAGAGCATCCCCAGCCCCAGCAGGTCGATCTTCAGGAATCCCGCGTCCGAACAGGAATCCTTGTCCCACTGCACGATCTGGCGGCCCTCCATCGCCGCGGGCACGATCGGGCAGCAGTCGATCAGCGGTCGTGTCGCCACGATCATCCCGCCCGAGTGCTGGGAGAGATGGCGCGGGAGCCCGTGCGCCTGCGCGGCGAGACGCGCGAGCCATGCCCAGCGACCTGTGGAGCCACGGCGTCCTTCGCTCCCCTGGGGATTTCCATTTGTCGCGCCGGGAGCGAGCCCGAACGCGCTCTCGATGTCTTTGGTCACCTCGCGCGCGTCCCACCCTTCGCTTCCGCGCGCGACGCGCTCGATCTCCCCCGGCGGCAACCCCAGCGCCTTTCCCAGCTCCCTGATCGCGCCACGGGCTCGATACGTCGGAAACGCCGCCACCAGCGCCGAGCGGTCATGCCCGTAGCGCTCATGGACGCGCGGGATCAGCACCTCCCTGATATCGCGGGGGAAGTCGAGATCGATGTCCGGCAGCGCGGTCAGCTCCTCGTTGAGGAATCGCCCGATCAGCAGCTCGTTCGCGATCGGGTCGACGTGCGAGAGGCCAGTGAGGAAGCAGACGATCGAGGAGACGCTCGAGCCGCGGCCTCGCCCCGGCGGCAGCAGCGAGCGCGCGGTGTCGGGTCCACGGACCTCGGCAGCCACCTCGCGCGCCAACTCGAGCAGGTCGTGATGCAGCAGGAAGAAACCGGGAAGGTTCAGCTGCTCGATGATCCGGAGCTCCTCGTTCAGGCGGGCACCGGCGCAATCCCGCACGCTCGCCGGCGCACTCTCGTAGCGATCTCTCAGGCGATCGCCGCACAGTTCGGCCAGCTTGCGCATCGCGCCACCGTCCTCGGCACCCGGATACCGATAGCCGAGGTCACTCCCGAGATCGAATCGGAGGCGCTCGGCCAGCCGCTCGGTCTCCGCCACCGCGTCTGGGTATTCGGGAAAGCGCGCCGCCATCGTCGCCGGCAAGCTCAGGACGTGGCTGAAGTTGCCGCGACGCTGCGGCTCAGAGGCATCGAGCGTCGTATGCAGACGCACCGCCACGAACGCGTCCTGCAACGGCGCCCGCACGCGCGCGTGCGCATGGACGTTCCCGGTTGCCACGCAGGCAACCCCCATCCGTTGCCCCAGGCCCGCCAGCCGCCGGTTCCGGGCGCGATCGTCGCGCAGGAACGGCCGCTGGAGCTCGATTCGCAGACGGTCGCGGCCGAAAGCATCGAGCAACCGCCGCAGGCTGAACTCGTCGTGCACGCCCCGCAGCGCACATCCGCTGAGGCAGATCAGCCCCTCGTTGTGGTCGAGGACTTCGGACAGGGGCACGAACGCCTGCGTCGGTGGACCCGGCTTCGCGCGCGTGTGGGCGTGTGCGCCGGTAAGGATCCGGCACAGGTTCGACCAGCCGCGCGCGTCCTCGACGAGCAACGTCAGATGCCGCCCGTCGTCGAGGTCGATCTCGGCACCGTGGATCGGGCGCAAGCCGAGCGCCCGGGCCGAGACGGCGAACTCCATCGAGCCAGAGACGGAGTTGTGGTCGGTCAGCGCGAGGGTCTCATGCCCGAGCTCCAGTGCTGACGCGACGAGCTCGTCGGGGAGCGAGGCACCGTCGAGGAATGAGAACGCGGAGTGGCAATGGAGCTCGACGTAAGGCACGAACACATGTTCGCATCGGATCCGGACGTATCCGCCTCGCTCAGATTCGCTCTTGACAAGTTATTAGTGACTGCTAATCTATTCGTAGTTAGTGCTCACTAAGTTTCCACGGAGGCCTGAGATGTCGGAATCACGCAAGAGGGGCTGGACCCTCGCAATCGTCTCGATCGGACTGTTCATGGTCGTGCTGGACAACCTCGTCGTGAACGTCGCCCTGCCGAGCATCCACCGTGACCTCGGTGCGTCGATCCAGGCGCTCGAGTGGACCGTCAACGCCTATGTGCTCGCGTACGCGGTTCTGCTCCTGACCGGCGCCGCCCTCGGTGACCGACTGGGCCGCAAGCGCATGTTCATGGCCGGGATTTCGCTGTTCACCATCTCGTCCGCCGCCGCCGCGCTCGCTCCCAGCATCGGTGCGCTGATCGCGGCCCGCGCAGCCCAGGGCGTCGGCGCCGCCATCGCGACGCCACTCACGCTCACCTTGCTGGCAGACGCATTCCCACCCGCCCAGCGCGGCGTGGCGCTCGGAGTTTGGTCGGGGATCAGCGGCATCGCCGTGGCGCTCGGACCGCTGGTCGGTGGCGCGGTCGTGCAGCTGAGCTCATGGCACTGGATCTTCTGGATCAACGTCCCGATCGGTGCCGTGCTGGTTCCACTGGCGGCGGCGCGTCTGACCGAGAGCCATGGACCCGAGCGCGGGTTGGACGTCCGCGGACTGGTGCTGGCCTCGAGCGGCCTTTTCGGGCTCGTGTATGGGCTCGTCCGCTCCCAGTCCCTCGGTTGGACGAGCCCCGAGGTCGTGATCTCGCTGGCCGTCGGCGCGGTGCTCGTGCTCGGGTTCGTCCGCTACGAGCTGCGCACGAAGGACCCGATGCTGCCGATGCAGTTCTTCGCCAACCGCGGATTTGCGGTCACCAACGCCGTCTCGCTGGCGATGTACTTCGGGATGTTCGGCTCGATCTTCTTCCTCAGCCAATTCCTGCAGAACGTCCTGCACAACACGCCGCTGCAGGCCGGGATCAAGCTGCTCGTGTGGACGGGGGCGACGATGGTCGTCTCGCCGCTCGCCGGGTACTTCTCGGAGCGGGTGGGCAGCCGGCTGTTCATGGTCGCGGGCCTGGGACTCCAGGCGCTCGCGCTCGGGTGGCTCGCGACCGAAGTGAGCGTCGACCAGAGCTACGCGAGCATGATCGCCCCGTTCATCCTCGCCGGGAGCGGCATGGCGCTGGTGTTCGCGCCGGCGGCCAACGCGGTGCTGTCATCGGTGCGCACCGACCAGGCCGGTCAGGCGTCCGGCGCCACGAACGCGATCCGCGAGCTCGGCGGCGTGTTGGGAATCGCCGTCCTGGCGACGGTCTTCACCAGCAACGGCAGCTACGTGTCGCCGCAGGCATACGTCAGCGGCCTGATCCCCGCGATGTGGGTCGGCGTGGCGGTGCTCGCGGTCGGCGCCGCGATCGCAGCGGTGCTGCCATTCAGCACGCGGGCCTCCGCGGAGGAGCACGCGGCGCTCGAGGCTCGGGAACGTCGCGAGTACGACACCGGCGAGCTCGCCCCCGCGGTCGCCTGAAGGTCTCGTAGGATCGCGTGAACGAGATGACCACCACCTCGACTCCCTCCGATCGCAAGCGGCGTCAGCGCGTCCCGGCCTCCGAGCGCCGGGACGCGCTGATTCAGGCGGCCGTGCACGAGTTCGCGCACGGGGGGCTGCACGGGACGCCGGTCGACCGGATCGCGCGGCAGGTCGGGGTCGCGCAGCCGTACGTGTTCAGCCTGTTCGGCAGCAAGCGCGAGCTGTTCCTCGCGGCGGTCCAGCGCGGGTTCGACCTGATCGGCGAGGTCTTCGAGAAGGCGGCGGCCGAGTTCGACCCGGAGACCGCGCCACCCGACATCGACGTGACCAGGGCGATGGGAGACGCCTACGTGCAACTGCTCGATACCGACCGCGACTACCTGATGCTGCAGCACCAGGCGTATGCCGCCTGCGACGACCCCGTCATCCGGGATCGGGTTCGGGCGTGTTACGCGCGCCTCGTCAACCTCGTCGAGAGCCTTTCGGACGCTGAACCCGAACGGATCGACGAGTTCTTCCGTTATGGCGCGTGGCTGAACGTCGCCGCGGCGATGGGAGTCGAGGACCTGTCGGCCGGGTGCGAGTGGATCCGGGCCGAGCAGCCCGGACCTCTGACGAGTCCGCGCCGTTGACCGCCGCACTCGCGGGAAGACTCCGGCGGATTTCCCCGCACAAGCACGGTGGCGGGTTGTATACGGGCAAGTGCGCCAAGCACGACAAGAAGCTCACGTGGAACACGACTGGGCCCGCAGGTCCGGCGGGCGCCACCGGAAAGACCGGGGCGACCGGCGCGACGGGCCCGCAGGGCCCAGGCGCCAGGGCGCTTGTCTTCAACGGCGCCGGCACGCCTGCGCCGACCGCGACCTCGCTCGGCACGGCCGGCCCCTACGGCCTGAGTGCGGAGTGCATCGAGCCGGCCGTGCCGCGCACGACGACCACCACGAGGCTGCTCGAGGTCGGCCCGGCCGCGACGCTCGACGGCCTCCAGATGGTGGGCACCGCCGGGCGCGCGCTCAGCCTTGCCTACCCGGCACACCCGTCCTGGCGCAGCTGGTCGCCAGCGTCAGTACCACAACGACGCCGGTAACCGATTACTTCCACCTGCTGCTACTGCCCTCGAGTGGAACACCTCGTCGATCTGCAGATCACCATCTCGGCGATTGGCGGCACGACGAACACCTGCCACGCGTCGGTGGTGGTGATCCCGACGAGCTAGGACGGCGAATATCTGGCGCGACGCCGCCCAGGCCGAGCTCGGCTGCGCGGCTCGCGCCCGGTCGGCGTGCGCCAGTGCTATGCCGCGGCCTGAACGAGGTCGCGCTCCGGCTCGATCCCCCACCGCCGCGCCACAGACTCGAGTCGCGGGTCGATCGGCCAGCGGTCCGGACGTTCGTCGCCGGCGTGCGTGGGGCTGGCGCCCTTCAGCGCCATACAGCCGGTGTTATCGCCGATCGAACGGATCCGATCGACATCCTCGGGTGAGAGCCGGGGCTCCGCGGGAAGGGCGGCAAGCTCGGCCCGCTTGTCCTCGACGGGGCGTGCGGCCGCTCCCACCTCCTGGATGAGCGTCGGGACGACGCAGCGGACGGCCTCGTGCGCCAGGTTCCACTGGCAGGCGAGCTGGATCATCGTCAGACGGCACCGGTCGGCGGTCGGCCGCATGGCGTCGAGCCGCTCGCGGCCGGCCTCGATCCAGCCCTCCGGACGAAAGCTGCGGTGGTCTTGGGGCAGCAGTTCCTGGCCGGGAAGGACGTCGTCGAAGAACAGCCCGCCGTAGTCGACGACACGCGTGATCACCCTTACGTCGCTGGCCGCGGCGGCAGCGAGGCACAGCTCGCCGGGCCAGGGCTCGAGCGGATTGAGGATGATCATCGCCCAGTCGATCAGCTCGCCGAAGCGCTCGAGGCAGTCGATCACGTCCAGCGTGAAGCCGTTCGCGGGACCCGGAGCGACGCCGATCATCCCCGTCAGCCCGGAATCGCGCAGGGCCGACATCCCTTCCCAGACGGTCTCGCTCGTGTAACCCGTGCGGTCGGGGTTGTGCAGCAGGAGCAGATCGAAGGCGTCGATCCCGCAACGTTCGAGGCTGCGCTCGGTCGCCATCCGCAGGTAGCCGGCGTATTCGGCCGGCTTTCTCAGCCGCGGATCGGTGAAGCGCGGGAAGCCCTTCGCGCCGTCGCGCTCTCCCGTATAGAAATCGTGGCCGACGGCCCCGACCACGCATACCTCGTCCCGCTCCAAGCCCGTCAGCCCACGGCCGAGCATCAGATCCGCCTCGCCGGCGCCGTACACGTCGGCGGTGATCACCGTGCGGATCGAGTCGTCCGGAGTGATCAGGGGGATGAAGCGCTCGTCGTCGAGCGGCTGTCCGAAGCGCATGAAGCGCCCGCCGCTCCAGGTCCCGACCGCAATGCGGCTCGGGTCGATTGCGGATGGCGAAGAAGACATCGTGGCCGCAGTTTAGTTCCGGGGAGGATTCGGTCCCGCCGCGTAATGGGCCGCACAGACCCCCCGAGTGTCCTGCCGACTACGGCGCCGCTCTACAGTTCTGTCAGACGGTGTGCGAGAGTCAGGGGCGATGAGTTCAACGGGGCGAATGTCGGCGGCGCGAGCGAGTGAGACGATCCTCCAGCGGCAACTCGCCGGGGCCAGTCCCGAACCCAAGATCACCGCTGTCGATGTCCTCCGGCTCGCGCGAACGCGGTTCATGGCCGGCGAACGCGTGGAGATGGGAGCGCTCGCGGAGGAGCTGGGCATGAACCGGGTCACCGTGTACCGGTGGGTGGGCTCGCGTGAGCAATTGCTGGTCGAGGTACTGTGGTCGCTCGCCGAGCCGACGTTGGAGCGCGAGCGCGCCGCGGTGACCGAAACCGGCGGCGAGCGAGTGGTGAGGATCCTGACGAATTTCATCATCGCGGTCCTGTCGAACACCGGCGTGACCCGTTTCGTCGAGCAGGAAGGCGAGTTGGCGATGCGGGTGATGACCAGGGCGGATGCCGGGTTTCAGCCGCGGCTGATCGAATGGGTCGAGAAGCTGCTTGTCGAGGAGTGCGCGGCGGGACGACTCGAGCTCCGCGCCGATATTTCCGACTATGCGTACGCCCTCGTGAGGGTGCTCGAGTCCTACGTCTCCCTGGACCTGATCACGGGCGAGAAGCCGGACGCTGAGCGCGCCGAGCACGTCCTGCGCCTGCTGTTGGTTCGTTAGCTCGGGGTCGCGTGAGTACGCCGGGCCCCCGGCCGACTCCTCGCGCCGCGCGGGTTCCTACGGACGCTGTGGGTCAGTTCCGCTAGCGCTGCCGCCACCACCTTCCGCTGGCCAGATCCTGGAAGACGATCTCGTCTCGGCCGCAGGTGGTGACGATCTCCCAGTAAGCGCGGCGAAGGGGGCGATCCGTCCACCAGCGATCCTCGACCAGCCAGGACTCACGCACGGCATCGACTCCCCGTTCGTCGACGTTCGCAGGCTGACCTTGGTCGTCGGCGATGACCGAGACCCTTTTGGGAACTGAAAGGCGGCGGGGGCCGGTCATGGCACAGTCGGACTCGCTCACCCCTCGAACGGTGCCAGCACAGCCCGGCGCTCCGGAAAGCGCGACTCGGGGTCGACCTCGAGCACGCGCAACGCCGCGTCTGGGCCGGCAGCCACTCGTGCCTGACGGATGGCCTCCCTCAGCCGCGCCGTCCGAGCGGCAGCGGGATCCTCGAGCAGTGCGCGCTGATCGCTCGCGGGTGGACCAAGGCTTTCGATCGCGAGCCTGAGCACATCGACGGGCGCGGGTATCAGCGCAAGCTTTGGAGTCAGCGCGAGACGAATCCGCACGGGGTCGGCGAGCGCCTCTCGAAACACGACCTGCTCGCGCCACGTCCCTCCCTGCTCGACCAGGACAGCCGAGAGAGCGACCGCTCGCAGCGTGCGACCCCGCCGCTCCCGTCGCGCGAGCAGTCGGTCGATCAACAACCCCAGCCCTCGCTCAAGCTGCAGACCCGACGCTGCCTCTGGCAGTTCCAGCTCTTCACGCAGGAACTCCTTCGCCGACCGCGGACGCAACGCGCCGTCGCCGCCGCTGGCGAGCTCATACGCCAGGAGGCCGGCGTTCCCGAACCGATCGGCAAGCGCGGCGGGTGCGAGCGCCGCCAATTCACCAAGCGTTTGCACGCCGAGGCGCTCGAGCGCCTCAGGCAGCTCGGCCAGCGCCGGTCGTGCGCGCAATAGGGCGACGGGTAACCCAGCGAGATATTCACGTGCCTGCTTGCGGCCGCCGACGATGATCTCGGGCCGGCGTACTCGCGACCGGGTAGCCGCCGCCACCGCGGCGAACCGGGAAGGCGCGACGCCGTATCGAGCGGGCACCCGCAGTGCGCGTCGCGCCGAGTCCAGCACTCCCTTGACCCGCTCGCCGTCTCCGATAACAGGCCCGCCATACAGCCTCAGCAATCCTCGTGCGTCGAAGCAAACGAGGCCGGGTCGCTCGGGTTCGACCGCCGCTCCGATCGATTCGAGACGGACGAGCAGCCGCTCCCAGGCGTCGGCCACGCCCGCGGGGTCGGGCGCAACCAGCGTGAGTCGTGGGCAGCGGGCGAGCGCCTCCCCGAGCGGGATCCCGGGATGGACGCCGAACGCCTCGGCCGCGAGTGAAACCTCTCCGATCCGCTGGGTTCCCCCGGGCTCAGGCGCGAGCGCAACAGGCGCCCGCAACAGCTCCGTTCGATCGCCGGCGGCGATCGTGAGCTGAAAGCGAGGCAGGAGAACGCAGACAATCATGCGAACATATGTTCCCACTCGGACCGGACAGAACCGCTATCGGCGGACACGAACCGCCACAGCGCCGCACGGAACCGCCATCTCCGTGT
This sequence comes from uncultured Solirubrobacterales bacterium, assembly GCA_963812225.1. Taxonomy (GTDB): domain Bacteria; phylum Actinomycetota; class Thermoleophilia; order Solirubrobacterales; family Solirubrobacteraceae; genus Palsa-465. The sequence goes on along the minus strand of CAWEUN010000014.1, from coordinate 394,524 downwards.
TTCCCGCCACACACCCCGGTGGTACGGTCACGCCACATGGCTTCGACACCCAACATCACCGACATCGCGATCCGCAGCGCGAAGACGCTGCGCGCCTTTGGCCAGCGGATCCCCGGCGCCGGCGAGGTGCTGGCGCGCTCGCTCGACGACGCCGTCCACGGCAGGACAGTGCTGATAACCGGTGCCTCGCAGGGAATCGGCAGGTCGACCGCACTTAAGATCGGCGCCGCCCGCGGGACCGTCCTGCTCGTCGCCCGTACCAAGGAGAAGCTCGACGAGGTGGTGGATGAGGTCGAGGCGCTGGGAGGGACCGCCTACGCCCATCCGTGCGATCTCACGGACATGGACGACATCGATCGGATGGCGGCCGAGGTACTCGAGCGACACGAGGCGGTCGACATCCTGATCAACAACGCCGGCCGCTCGATCCGGCGCTCGGTCGACCGCGCGTACGACCGCTTCCACGACTACCAGCGCACGATGCAGCTCAACTACTTCGCGGCCGTCAAGCTGATCCTGGACGTGCTCCCCGTCATGCGCGAGCGCAACACCGGCCACATCATCAACATCTCGACGATCGGGCTGCAGACCAACACGCCGAGGTTCTCGGCGTACCTCGCGTCGAAGGCCGCGCTGGATGCGTTCTCGCGTTCGATCGCGCCGGAGATCATCGATGACGGCGTGCACATCACGACCGTCTATATGCCGCTCGTGCGGACGCCGATGATCGCGCCGACCAAGATCTACGACCGCTTCCCGACCCTGAGCCCCGACGAAGCCGCCGACATGATCAGTGACGCGATCCGCAAGCGGCCGAAGCGCGTCGCGACCGCGCTCGGCAACCTGGGACAGCTCAGCTACGCGGTCGTCCCCGGCGCGCAGGATCTGGTCGTCAACCGCGCCTACAAGCTGTTTCCCGAAGGCGACGGCAAGAAGGAACAAACCGAACAGGACACGCCCGAGCAGCGGGCGTTCGTCCGCGCCACCCGCGGAGTCCACTGGTAGCCACCCCGAGGAGACCATGAAGCTCGAAGGCATCCACCACATCACCGCGATCACCGCCGACGCACAGCAAAACGTCGACTTCTACGTCGGCGTCCTCGGCCTACGCCTGGTGAAGAAGTCGGTCAACCAGGACGATACGTCGGTCTACCACCTCTTCTACGCCGACGAGAACGGCGATCCCGGATCGGACATCACGTTCTTCGAGTACCCGGGCGTGCCGCTCGGGCGCCCCGGCGCGGGCATGATCCACCGGGTGGTCTGGCGACTGACCGGCCCCAAGGCGCTCGACTTCTGGGCCGAACGCCTGGCCGACCACGGCTACGAGGCGATTCGCTTGGACGACAGCGTCGTGTTCGACGACCCGGAGGGGCTGACGCACGAGCTTCGCGTCGTGGAGACCACCGACGAGCCGCTGATCGCCGAGCACCCCGAGATCCCCGCCGATCTCGCACTCCAGGGGTTCCACGCGGTGCGCGCTTATGCGGCCGACCCCGATCTCAGTCGCGCCCTGCTCGAGGACACGCTCGGCTTCTCCGCGCCGGTAAGAGTCGGCCCGGAAGGGACGATCCTCTCCCGGGAGCTCCGCGGCGAACGGCGGGGCAACTTCTATCTGTATGACCCTCCACCGCCCGAGCGCGGCCTGCAGGGCGCGGGCAGCGTGCACCATGTCGCGTGGGCGTCGCCGCCCGGGGACCACGAGGCGTGGCATCGCACGGTGCTGGCTGCGGGGGCGCGCGCGACGCCGATCATCGACCGCCACTACTTCCGCTCGATCTACTTCCGCGAGCCGTCCGGCGTGCTGTTCGAGATCGCGACGATTGGCCCTGGCTTCACCGTCGACGAGCCCCTCGACCAGCTCGGCGAGAAGCTCTCGCTCACCCCGCAGTACGAGCACCTGCGCGACGAGATCGAGCCCACGCTCACGCCGATTCGCAATCCGCGCGACAGCTGGGTCAGCTAGCGCCCGGCGTCACCCGAGCCCCCGCGCCCGACCCTAAACGGGCGCCCCGGCGTCGCGCATCAGGCGACCGACGGGTACCGCCTCGAGGTGCTGCGCCTTGAGCGCCTGCTCGAGCCGTCCCACCAGCAGCAGGATGTCGGTGTTGCGTGTCGGCTTGACCTCGACCACCTCGCCGGGACGCAGCTGGCCGACCGTGTCATCACGATCCTGGAGCCGGATCGCCCCCGCGATCAGGTGGCCACCGGCGCCGTGGGCAAGCCACCACTGCCCGACGCTGGGCCCGTTCGACGCATACAGGAAGTGATGGCCGAAGCCCATCGCATGGAGCACGTCATGCAGCTGGTCGCGGGTGCCAAGCCACCGGACGAGACCTCCAGGCGGCAACAGCGGGATCGCCTGATCGCCGTAATCGACCACGCTCAGCTCGCCGGCCGAAGGCACCTGGTTGAGCGCGAACGACGCGTGGATCCCATCGGCGGCAAGCTCGTTGGCGATCGCCGGTAGCTCGGCTGCCGAGACGCTCACCAGAACTCCCACTTCAGGATGGGTCGTCGCGACCGCCGTGGTCGGGCGGATGTGGACGAAGTGGGAGACGAGGTTGTAGGAGATGCCCGCGCTCAGCGTCCAGGCGAGGACGGCGACCGTCGCGGCCGTCGCCGTCACCACTCGCGCGGTCCGCAGGCGCCACACGGGCACCTGGCGCGCCCGCCGCTCATCCCCGAGGATCAACGAGGCGGTCGAAGGACGTCGCGCGAACGCGCCGTCGGATTCGGGCCGGTACTCGAGGGCCCGGTCGAGCATCGGACCCAGCTCCGCCTTGGAGCTGGCGACCTGCGCGAGCCCGAACCGCTTCAGCGCAGCGTTCGAAGCGCGGACGTGGCCGTAACCGAATCCGTAGGAGATCACGGGGCAGCCGCGAATGATCGCCTCGAGCACGGTCAGTCCGGCGCTCGAATGGATTAGCGCGTCGCTCGCGGCGAGCACGTCGCCCATCCGGTCGGTGAACCCCATCACCCGCAGGCGAGGCTCTTGCCCGAAGCGCTGGGCAACCCGCGCGCGAAGCCTGTCGTTGCGTCCGCACAGGCACAGCACGGTCGCATCCGGGACCGAAAGTGCCGCGCCGGTGGCGCCGGCGAGGTCGCCGACGCCCCAACCGCCGCCCGAGACCGCGATCACCTTGCCGTCGGCGGGCAGCCCCAGCGAACGGCGCGCATCCGCTCGCGGGCGCGCCGCGAGGAACGCGGGCGATGTGGGCGGCTTCGCCCAGATGCCGCTGCCGGGGCCAGCAATCTTCTCGACCTCCTCGATCGACTCCGGGTGAGTGACGAAGTGCCGGTCGATCCCCGGATGAGCCCAGAACTGCAGCCCCGCCAGATCGGTGATCGACGAGTAGCACGGGACGCCGAGCTTCCCCTTGCGCCGCAGCTCGCCGAGCACGGCTGTCACGCCCGGATAGGTGGAGACGATCAGATCCGGATTGTGGGATCGGATCAGCCGCATCAGCCCGCGACGGCCCAACCCGGTCAGCAGCCGCTTGGCCAGCCAGCGCGTCGGGGCGAAGTTCATGAACAGCCTGTACTGGAAGTCGAACCACCAGGGGACCCAGCGGAACATGAACGCGGAGTTCTCGCGCAGGATCTTGGTCAGCACCGGCCCCATGGCGGGCAGCCCGTTGACGATCGAGACGTGGGCATCGGGATCCTCGTCGGCGAACTCGCGAGCCACCGCGCGCGCCGGCAGATCGTGCCCCTCGCCGATGTCGGCGGAGATGATCAGGACCTGGCGTGGCCGCGACTCCGCGTCGGGCTCGCCCGCCGGGATCACCTCGGCGGACTCGCGGGAGGCGGTCAGAGACATCTGCTCGCGCCGCCAGTCGACGTACTTGCTGACGCCTCTCGAGAACGGTGTCGCCGCCGTCCAGCCGAGCTCCTGCTCAGCTCGTTTGCTGCATACGATCTTGCCGCCGAAGTCACCGGGCCGCGCCGGCGTGTAGACGATCTCGACGTTGCCGATCAACGCCTGGACCGTCTCGGCGATCTGCTTGATCGTCACGTTTTCGTCGCTGGCGAGGTTGTAGACGCGGTTGGTGGCGACGTCGCTGCACCCGAGCGCCACACCTTCGGCCAGGTCCTCGACGTACACGAACCTCCGCGACTGCAGCCCGTCCCCGGCGAGCGTGAGCGCTTCACCGGCGAAGGCCTTATTGACGAACGCCGGGATCACCGCCGCCTCGCGCGCGCGCGGACCGTACGGGATCCCAAAGCGCAGGATCGTGAAGTCGATCCCGTAGAGCTCCTGATATGCCTTGCAGTACAGCTCGCCCGCGAGCTTCGTGCTCGTGTACAGGTGGCTCGGAGCCGGCAACAGCGTCTCCTCGTCGACCGCCTCGGCCTCGCAGTCGGAATAGACCCAGATCGTGCTCGCGTAGACGATCCGCTTGACGCCCGCCCGCCGGGCCGCCTCGAGCACCGTGACCGTGCCACGCGCGTTGACGCGCTCGGCGTCCTCAGGCGAGGCGTGGACGTCGTTGACGTCGGCCACGGCCGCCAGGTGGGCGACCGCGTCGCAGCTGTGCAGCGCCCGCTCGAGCGCCTCGCGGTCGGTGATCGAGCCGAGCACGGTGTCGACCGTCCCCGGCTCGTGCCAGGGCGACGGACGCAGGTCGTAGATCACCGGCACATGCCCGCGGGCGCGGAGCTTGTCGACCACGTGCGAGCCGATGAAGCCGGATCCGCCGGTGACTAGAACTCTCACGATTCGGTCGCCTCAGGTCTGTAATACAACGGAACGCACGAGTGGTTGCGCGCAACCCAATCGCTGTTGGGCAGTTCGACGTCGTGGCCGAGAACCCGGTGGCAGGGCTCGTCGTAGACGCGGCCTGTGGAGCGCTCGAGCCAGTCGAACACGACGTACTTGTACAGGCCCGAGGTCATCCCCTCCGGCAGCTCGAGACGACTCGGGTACTGCGGGTCGAGATGCTCTCTGGCGACGGCGTTCTTCCACTCGACGATCTCCGGCAACCGCTCGATCTGCACCAGCCCGAGCGCCGCCGTGAACTCGCTCATCCGGAAGTTCAGGCCGTGCACGTCGTACGTCGGTTTGCCGTAGTTACGAAACGCTCGTGTGTGTTCGACGATCTCGGGCCGGCGCGAGACGAGGACACCGCCCTCTCCGGTCGAGATCGTCTTCGTCGCATACAACGAGTAGACGCCCACGTCGCCCCACGTTCCTGCCTTGCGGCCATTCCAGGACGCACCGTGGGCATGGGCGCAGTCCTCGATCAGGAAGATGCCGTGCTCGCGGCAGTAGTCGGCGATCTGCTCCGTCTCGAAGGCGAGGTGGCCGGCGATGTGGACCAGGAACGCCGCACGCGGACGCAGCCGCTCCGCCTTCGCCTCGAAGTCGGAGAACGACATGCACAGGTCATCGCGGTTGCAGTCGACGAACTCGACGCGCGCCCCGGCCCGCATCGCGGCCAGCGGCGTGGCCATGAACGTGTTCGAGGGGCAGAGCACGGTCTCGCCCTGGACCTCGGCGAAGTCCAGAGCCGCCAGCGCGCCCCCGGCCCAAGTCGAGACGGCGACGGCCGGCACGTCGTTCCATTCCTGCCAGGCCGCCTCGAACCGGTCGGTCATCGACGCCTCGGACCATCGGTTCGAGTCCAACACCTCATCGATGAGCTCGTGCAGGCGGGCACGATCGCGGTGGTCAAAGCCGATCGCGAACCGGGCGAACTCAGGTGGTGCTGATGCGGTTCTCATGAATGTCTCAGAGGTGGGGGGTCGCACGCGCGTCCACCGGCCGGTGACGGCGAGCCTCCGTGCCTCGGCTTAGCCCATCCTCTCAGGTCTTCGTGCGCGCGGGCAAGCCTGTCAGACAGGCAGGACGGTACCGATTTGGCGCGATTTCAGCGCCGAGAGGATTGATTTCAGCGCCTCGACGGTGCGCAGATGCGAGTTGCTCGCGCTGTAGAAGTCCGCATCGTGCAACAAAATCACGTCACCGGGGCCGACGCTTGCGGTCGCTCGCGCGGCGATCCGCTCGGGGGTAGTGAACTTGCGCCAATCCTTGCCCCACCGCGACCACAGAAGCGGACGAAGCCCGGCCTCCCGCACGAACGCCAGCCCCGCGGCGCTGTAGATACCGAACGGGGGCCGATGCCACACCGGCGCCGTCCCGGTCGCGTCCTCGATCGCCGCCGCCCCGCGCCGCAGATCGGCCTGGACCGCGTTCGCGCTCAGCCGCAGTTGCAGCCGGTGGCGGTGTCCGTGCAGGGCGACCACGTGCCCCGCCGCGAGGACCTCGGCGGCGAGCTCCGGGCGCCGCTGCACCTGCTCGCCGATCATGAAGAACGCGGCTCGAGCCCCCTCTCGGGCGAGAAGCTCGAGGACCGCCGGCGTGCCGTCGGGGTGCGGTCCGTCATCGAAAGTCAGGACTACGCCCGCGGCACCGCTCAGTACGCGGGGCAGACCCAGTGCGCGCGCGGCGGCCGGAACCACGGGCGCGAGTGCATGGCGGACCACGGCGGGAATGATCGCTGAGGCCACGTCGTCACATCATCCGAGGCCCTACCGTTGCGCCTTCAATCGATGAAGCCCGACCTCGATCACTGGCTGCCCGACCCGGCGGTGCGCATCATCCACTGCCGACAGAGCAGCGCCTCGCCGGATCGTCTGTGGGAGGCGGCGAGGTCCGTCAAGCTGACCGACACGTCGATGCTCGGCCGCCTGGTGCGCTGGCGGATCCCGGGGATCGACGCGGCCGTTTCCTTCGACGAGCTATTTCGAAACCCGCCCTTCGTGGTCCTGGAAGACCACGAGATGGCGTTCGTCTCGGGCATCGTTGGTCGGATCTGGACGCTCCGCCGCGACTACCCTGAGCTGGCGGCGGCCGAGGACTTCCAGGACTGGTCCTCGCGCGGCACGGCACGCGTCGCCTTCGGGATCTGGGTCGATTCGGTCGACAGCGGGGGCGCGACGCTGACGTCCGAGACCCGGGTGCAACCGATCGGCGCCCAGGGCCGGATCGGCGTCGCTGCCGTCCGGCCGGTGATCCGCGCCTTTCAGAGCCTCGTCGGGAGTGACGGGATCGAGGCGGCGGTCCGGATCGCCGAGCGGGGCTAGGGGTCACATCTCTGTGACCTCTGTGGCGAGGGCGCCTGCGAGGCGGCTAACGTCACGAGCATGCTCGAGTTCGACGCCGAGGTGACGGTCAGGCGTACCCGCTACGCGAGCGGTGAGACCGGCTGGGCGGTGCTCGATGCCGATGACGAAGCGGGCGAGCCGGTCGTGCTCGTGGGCCCGCTGATCCACCTCGAGCAGCACGAGCGAGCCCACATCGTCGGAACATGGGTCGACGACCGGCGATACGGCCTTCAGATCAAGGTGACCGAGGCGCGGCCGCTGCCCCCCACGGACATCGAGACCGTGATCGCGTACCTGCGGCGCGTCAAGCACGTTGGGGCCAAGCGAGCGGCCGCCCTCGTCGACCGCTACGGACTGAGTGACGTGCTGGACGCCATCGATCGCGATCCGGAGGGAGCGTTCGCGGCGGTCGGGTTGCGGCACCGGCGCGCCGAGGAGGCCGGGGAATCGTGGGCGGACCTGCGCGTGATGCGACAACTTCACCTCCTGCTGGCGCCCCACGGCCTCGGCTACCTGGTCACCCGGATCAGCGATCACTACGGCCCGACGGCCCACCGAGTCGTGCTCGAGCACCCCTACGAGCTCACCAGCGTGTTCGGCGTCGGCTTCCTGATCGCGGACCGGATCGCGCGCTCGGTGGGCGCCCCGACCGACGGCCGGGAACGGATCCGCGCCGGCGTCCTGCACACCCTCGCGGAGGCCGAGCGCAGCGGCAGCACGTGCATGCCGCTCGACCTTCTGCAGCCGGCGCTCGCGGAGCTCCTCGGCGTGCCCGTCGAGGAGAGCGTGATCGACCAGCTCGTCGATGCCGGCGATCTGGCCCGTGCCGACCAGTGGATCTACCGCGCCGAGACAGCCGCGCTCGAGGCCGAGCTGGCCGAACGAGTCGACGCGATGCTCGAGCGCCCCGACCACGGCCACCTCCGCGAGGCCCCGATCATCGAGGAGCTGACCGACGAGCAGCGTGTCGCCGTGCGCGGCGCCTTCGCCCACCGCCTCTCCCTGATCACCGGCGGTCCCGGCACCGGCAAGACCGCATCGATCAAGACAATCGCGGGAGTGGCCGCGAGCCAGGGAGCGCGAGTGCTGCTGGTCGCGCCGACCGGCCGTGCGGCGATCCGGATGACCGAAGCCAGCGGCGTTCGCGCGCTGACCGTCCACTCGGCGCTCGGCTGGATCCCGGGCGAGGGCCCGACCCACGACGAGCAGGATCCTCTGAGCTGCGATCTGCTGATCGTCGATGAGTCCTCGATGGCGAACCTCGAGCTGCTCGTGACGCTGTTCCGCGCGGTGGCGGAGAAGACGCACGTCGTGCTGGTCGGTGATGCTGACCAGCTCGCCCCGGTCGGCGCCGGCAAGCCGTTTGCGGAACTCGTCGCGTGCGGCGCCGCGCCGACTACGCGCCTGACCCACATCTTCCGCCAGGCCGCGGGGAGCATGATCGTCCAGGGAGCGCACGCGATCCGGCGCGGTCAGCCGCCCGACTTCCGTCCGGCGGCGGAGATGCGCCGCGACCTCTTCCTGATCGAACGCCACGATCCGCGGGCCGCGCGCGAGGAGATCGTCTCGCTCGTGAGCGAACGGCTGCCAAAGCACTACGGCGTCGACCCGGTGGGCGAGATCCAGGTGTTCGCGCCCGTCTACCGTGGCGAGCTCGGGATCGACGCACTCAACGCCGCGCTGCGCGACGCGCTCAATCCCGACGGCGAGCCCCTCCGCGGTGGACGCCTGCGGATCGGCGACAAGCTGATGATGACGGGCCGGAACCTCCATGAGCTCGGCCTGATGAACGGGACCGTGCTGCGACTGCTCGACGAGATCGAGGGATCCGACGATGACGACGGCGCGCTCCTACTGAGCGCCGAGGACGCCGTCTTTCGCCTGCCCCCCGAGGAGGCGGACCGGCTTCGGATGGCCTACGCGTGCTCGGTCCATCGCGGCCAGGGGATCGAGCTGCCCGTTGCGGTGATCGTCGCCCATCCCGCCGCCGGCGCTTACTTCCTCCGGCGCGAGATGCTCTACACGGCGGTCACGCGTGCGCGGATCGCCACCGTGATCGTGGGCACGCGCGAAGCGGTACTGCGCGCCGCCCGGACGCCCGACACGGGGCGGCGCCATAGTCGCCTCGCCGAACGACTTCAGGTTTAAGGGGGCGCGCCAAGGCGCGCCCTGTGGTGTGGCTTTCGCGGTGGCGCTGGGCTTTCGAGGCCCGGCTTCGTGGCCGTCGACTCTCGGTCCGCGGGCGCTTTCAGCGCCCACAGCCCTGATTGGCGGTCGGCCCGGGAAACGGCGCTGGGGAAGGGGAGCGGGTCAGCTGCCCTGGCGGGGTCCGCGCCCTCACCCAGCCGAAAATCATGCTTAACACGTCAATCTCGGCTCAGATCCCGAGCCCTGTCGAGCTGTGCATGAGGAGCGTGCTTAACACGGCAGGCCTCGCCGATTTCGGCGGTCGTGACGTGTTATGCAGGATCTGGAGCCGCCCTCGGCCCCGCCCGGGCACTTCACCCACCATTCCTTCCCTGCGCCGTTAACCGAGCCAATCGCCAGCCAAAGCTGCCGAGAGTCGACAGCACAAAGGCGCCGGCTAACCCACCGCCACGTCGTATGGGTACGACGTCAACGTCTCGCACCCGCCATCGGTGACGAGCAGCAGATCCTCGAACCGCACGCCACCGAAATCCCGCGTCCACAGCCCGGGCTCGACCGCGAGCACGTCCCCGGCGACCAGGGGCTCGCCGCTGCCCAGCCCGAGCACCGGATCCTCGTGGACCTCGAGCCCGACGCCGTGCCCGAGCGAGAACTGGAATCCCTCGGTGGCGTCGTCGCCGGGGCCGGTGCGCTGCGTGGGATGCCCGTCGGCCTCGAACAGGTCACAGGCGATCGCGTGCAGCTCGGACCCGAGCACGCCGGGCCGGACAACGACCCGCACCTGCTCGAGTGCCGCGCGCACCAACTCCTCGAGTCGGGCGACCTCGTCCGGGACGGTGCCGATCAGGAAGGTGCGCGTCATGTCCGCCCAGCAGCCGCTCGCGGAATCCTGCGGCCACAGATCCACCTCGATCGGGAGCCCCGCCGGCAGGGGACCACTGCCGGGCTCGTGGCCGAATCCCTGCCACACCGAGGCCACGATCGCCTCGGGCGGCAGCAGCGCCCCGCGCTCCCAGCAGGAATCGCGCATCGCCGCACGGACGTGCTCGGCGAGCAGCGGTCGGCCATCCACGTGCAGCGTGCCGTCGACCGGCCTCGCACTCCGCAGAAGCGACTCGGCCGCGGCCATGGCGGCCTCGGCGGCGTGCTGCGCCCGGCGGATGCCGTCCATCTCTCCCGGGGACTTGACGCGGCGACGCGCCTTGATGGTGGCGTCGTCGACGACCAGCGTGATCCCGTCGGCCCGCAGGCGCTCGGCTACCCCGAGTGCGAAGTTGAAGTCGACGATCGCCGTCCTGACCCCGGTGCGCGTCGCGGCGCGCGCGATCAGCTCGAGCAAGACCTGCTCGCGGTCCAGACCGCTGCTCAGGAGCTCGTAGAAACCCAGGTCGGCGATGTCCAGCAGCTCGGCGTCGGGGCGAACGGCGGCGATGCGCTCGCGCTCGAGGCCCGACGTCATCACATAGTTGAGGCCGCCGACCTCGGCATACAGGAACGGGTCGCCGATCGAGATCGGGATCTCGTGGCGCATCGCGGCGCTGCGCTGCGTGTCGCCGTACAGCAGGACGTCGGTCACCGCCTCGACCCTAACATCCGCGCCGTGAACCAAAGCGCCGGTTGCAACAACGTCCGGGCCCTGCTCGTCGACTACGGAGAGGTCATCAGCCGGCCTCAACCGGCGGACGCGATCGCCGCGATGGCGTCACTCGCGGGCCTCGAGGTGCTCGAGTTCCGTGAGCGGTACTGGGGGCACCGAGTGCCATACGACCGTGGCGGCGATGCGCGGGCGTTCTGGTCGGAGGTGATCGGTGGACCTGTCGAGGACCACACGCTCGACCGTCTGATCCGGCTCGACATGGACAGCTGGAGCCACCTGAACCGGGAGACGCTGGCGGTCCTGATGGACGCCCGTGAACGTGGGTGTTCGCTGTCGCTGCTGTCGAACGCCCCCGAGGAGCTCGCGGTGGCGGTGAGCGACCGCCCCGAGTTCGCCGACTTTGATCACCTGCTGTTCAGCGCGCGGATCGGCGCCGTGAAGCCGGAAGCAGGAGCCTTCGACACGGCTGTTCACGAGCTGGGCCATCCTCGGGAACAGATCCTGTTCATAGACGATCGGCCCGCGAACGTCGGCGGAGCAATCGATTCGGGACTGCGGGCCGTGCTGTTCACCTCGGCCACAGCGCTCCGCGCCGAGCTCGCACTAGCCTGACGCGCCGGCACCGGTCTGACGCGCCGGCCTCAGCCCGACGGAAAGCCGCGGGCGAGCGACTGGTTCGCCTTCTTCTTCAGATACGGACGCAGGATCGCCTCCGCCACCGCCCGCTGGCGGGCGAGGCTGGTGTGGCGCCAGTAGACCGTCACCGTGATGAGTTTCACCCCATCCGTGGCCATGAGCTGGTTCTCGGCCGGGAACCAGTCCGCCTCGATACCGAGCCCGGTCACGGCCACCGGCGCAGCGATCATCCGATCCACCGTGAACACCTGAGCTGCCTCGATCGCGGTCCGCTCGAGCACGAAGTAAGGCTGCGGTCCCGTGTTGTCGTTGACGATCAACGTGACGTGCTTCTTCCCACCCAGCGGAACGGCGAACGAGCACTGGGGCATCGTGTTGTTGCCGACCGATGGCGTGAGTTTGATCGTGGCCGCCTGCACGCCGAGGAACTGGGAAACGGCCTGGAGAGCGACCGGTTGGCAAACCGTGGCGTGCGCCGTGGTGGAGTCTTTGCTCGCTTTGTGCTTCGGGGTCGAGGACGACCCGCACCCGCTTGCGAACGCGGCCACCAGGCAGGTGCCCGCAGTGGCATACAGCCGTAAGAACCTCATTGCTCACCTCGCCGTTTTCTCCGCCGGTATTCGCGTGCCTTTGCCCGCGAGCCGCAAATGGACATCGCGCACCAGCTGCTGGCCTTGTTGCGACTGTGGTCGTAGAACGCCCAGCCGCAGTGCCGTCCGGGACACGCTTTCAGGCGCGCCCACCGTCCATCTAGCTGGGCGACGGCAACCACGGTTGCGATCAGCGCGATCGCCGCGTCGGGACCGGCCCGCTGGGTCTTGAACTCGGGCCGTCCGCCGGGGCCTAATTGAACGAACAGCCCGGGACCGCGCAGGGCGTCGTTCAGGCGGGAGATCGCGTCGTGATCCGGCGCGGAGCCGTTGTTGATGAACAACAGCGCGCGCAGACCCTCCCGCACGTCGACCGCGCGGCGCACGTCGCCATCACCGACGGGGACTCCCGGCTCGATCAGATCCCACGTGAGCAGCCACCTGCCCAGCGCCTGGGGGCTCTCGAACTGGTCCCGGCCGTTGTCGTCGAGGTCCCAGAACGTGTTCACGAACGCCTGCACGACCCTGAGATCTCCCGGCGCCGGAGCCCGATCGCCAGGCTGGCGCTCGACGCGCTCGCTCACCGCGTCGAGGGTCAGCTCCACGGAATCCCCTTCTCTGCCACGACTTCCGTCGTCACCAGCGAAAGAGTCTACGCCGGTAACGCCGCGATCGCGTCAGGTCACCTTCACCGCGGAGGTATGGTGCGGCCACCCCACCCACAACCCAAAGGAGTGACAAGTGTCCAATGACACGTCTGTGGCCACACCGAGCGAAGTCGGCGCAGGTGTGGTCACAAAGCTGAGCTCCCGATCCGTGGAGGACACCGTGGCGCGGTTGAAGGACCTCGTCGAAGCGCGCGGGATCAAGGTGTTTGCGGTGATCGACCACAGCGGCGCGGCCGAATCCGTCGGCCTTCAGCTGCGCGATACCAAGGTCGTCATGTTCGGCAACCCGAAAGGCGGGACGCCTGCGATGGTCGAGGTCCCCGTGGTGGCTCTCGACCTGCCGCTCAAGGTCCTCGTGTGGGCAGACGGGCCCCAGACAAAGCTCACATACACGGCACCGAGTGCGCTCGCGGCGCGGTACGGCCTCAGCGAGCAGGTGGCGGCGCCGCTGGCGGTAATCGACGCGGTAACAGAAGCGGTGGTCGAGCAGTGATGCGCACCCGCCGACAGACCCAACCAGCAATCGTCCGGCCTCAGATCATTGGACCTCACGTCCGTGGGCCCGCCGCGGCCGCGCCGCTCGCGCTGGCCGCACTCGCCACCGGAGCCTCCGCCATCGGAGCGTTTGCGATCGGCGCCCTTGCCATCCGACGCGCGGTGGTCGGCCGGCTTCAGATCAAGGAGCTCCACATCGCCCGCCTTGTCGTCGATGAGCTCGAGGTCCGCCACGAGCAGCGACCGGGCCAGGCCTGATCGAGACCCTCAGTCCCGCTTGCCCGCGACCGCGATCGCCTTGGCGATCCGTCGAGCCTGCCTCGAGGAGCGATGGATCTGCCCGCTGAGGGCGACGCGGAAGCCGGCAAAGTAGAGGCCGGGGGCGGCCGGGTCGGACGGCACACCGTCGGCGTAGAGCGGGGCTCCGCGCGCGTTCAGCACGCCGAGGTGCCCGACCAGCGGGCCCAGCCCGCGGCGGTAGCCGGTGGCGCAGATGACAACGTCGGTGCCGCGGTGCTCTCCGCTCGCGAGGATCGCGCCACCTCGCTCGAGCGCCCGCACCTCGCCGACGACGCTCGCCCGGCCGCTCTTGAGCGCATCGACGAAGCCATCGTCGACCGCGGGGTTGACGCCGGCACGAAACCGGGTCAGGAAGCCCTGAGGCGCTCGAGGGATCCCGTAGGGCGTCAGATCACCGAATACCTGCCACTGGATGAACCTCCCGATCGGGTCGACGGCCCGGCTCGGCAGACCCTCGCTCAACAGCACCACGGGCCCGAGGGGTACTCCGAGCCAGTCGCGCGGGAAGATGTTGGGCGGGGTGCGCATCGAGACGGTCACGTCCGCGCCGGCGCGAACGAGCAGGCCCGACAGGTCGACGCCGCTGTTCCCCGCGCCCACGACGAGCACCCGCCGACCCGCGAACTGGCTGAGGTCGCGGACCTCCGACGCGTGCATCACCGGCCCCGCGAACTCCGCCCCGGAGGCCCAGTCTGGAAGGTTGGGCTCGGCGTCCCATCCGGTCGCCACCACGACATGCCGCGAAGCGAGCAGGCCGTCGTTCGACGCGACCACCCAGCCACCATCCCCATCGCCGTCGACCCGCGTGGCCGCCACGCCGAAGCGCACATCGACCGCGTGGCGACGGGCATACGCCTCGAGGTACGCGATGAACGCATCACGCGAGGCATACCGTCCCGCGCTGCGCGGGAAGCGCGAGCCAGGGAGCCTGGAGAGCCCGTTCCAGGTGTTCAGCCGCAGGCCGTCATAACGCGACCGCCAGCGCGGTGCGATCGCGTCCGAGCGTTCGAGCACGACGGCCCGCAAACCGCGGCGGCGGAGCTCTGCCGCCGCCGCTAGACCGCTCGGGCCGGCTCCCAGGACGAGAGCGTCCGCGGGTTCCATCAGCCGATCCTACGTCCCCGAAGCAACCGAAGCGGCCGTCGGGGCGATTCCCGTAGCGCAGCGGTCACAATGCGGTCATGCCGTCCCGCATCGTCTACGTTTCACGTCTGGTTCGGTTGCCGCTCGTCGGGGCGGACGGTGCCGAGATCGGCCACATGGCGGATGCGGTGCTGACGCCGTCGGGCGGTGGCGCGCCGCCCCGTGTGAACGGCTTCGTCGTCGCGGTCCAGCGCCGCCGCGTGTTCGTCGGCACCGGCCGGGTCGCCGAGATCGAGATCGACGGCGTCCGGCTGCGCCGAGGCGCGGTCAATCTGCGTCAGTTCGAGCTGCGCCCGGGCGAGCAGCTCGTGGTCGGGGAGCTGTTCCGCAAACGCGTTCATGGCCGCAAGGTGACCGACGTCGGCATTGCGCCGGCGCCCGAGCCCTACAGCTGGGAGCTCGCGACGATCGCGCTCGGCGGGGGCGGCATCCCCCCGCGGCGCCGTCCGCCCGAGATCATCGACTGGATCGAGGCCGGCGAGCTCTTCGAATCCGAGCCGCCGGCGTCGAGGCAGGCCGCCGCGATCGGCCAGCTCCATCCGGTCGACATGGCGCGGGCGATCCGCAAGCTCCCCTTGTCTCGCCGCCGAGTCCTCGCGGCTGCGCTCGACGATGACCGCCTCGCGGATCTGCTCGAGGAGCTCTCCGAGGACGAGCAGGTGCGGATAGTGGAGGACCTCGACCTCCACAAGGCGGCCCGGGTCCTCGACGAGATGGAGGCCGACGACGCCGCCGACTTGCTCGGAGAGTTCTCCGACGTCCGGCGCGATGAGCTGCTGGGAGCGATGGACCCCGAGGAGGCGGAGCCCGTCCGGCGCCTGCTGACCTACCAGCCGGACACCGCGGGCGGCCTGATGACGCCGGAACCAGTCGTGCTTGGCCCCCAGGCGACCGTCGCCGAGGCACTCGCACGGATTCAGGACCACGAGCTCCCCGTGCCGCTGGCCACCCAGGTCTTCGTCTGCCTGCCCCCGACCGAGACCCCGACGGGCCGCTTCCTCGGCGTCGCCCACTTCCAGCGCCTGCTCCGCGAGGCGCCCTCGAAGACGCTGTCCCGATGCCTCGACGATGAACCCGTGACGCTCACCGCGGACGCCAGCGACCGCAAGGTCGCCGAGCGGCTGGCCGCCTACGACGTGCTGGCGATCGGCGTCCTCGACGACCAGGGGCGGCTGCTGGGGGCGGTCACGATCGACGACGTACTGGACCGCTTACTCCCCGAGGGCTGGCGCATCCGCCACGAACAGGAACAGGTGTAGTAATGCCGCGCCGAGATCGAGACGACCTGAGCAGGCCCCGCGGGACGCCCGGCGGGCCCCAGTACGACCCCGAGGCGTTCGGAAACTTCGCCGAGACGATCGCCAGGTTCCTGGGTACCGGGCGCTACCTGGCGTTCCAGACGGTGGTGGTAATCCTCTGGATCGCGGTCAACGCGGCGGCGGTCGCGCTTCGCTTCGATCCGTACCCGTTCATCCTCCTGAACCTCGTGTTCTCGACCCAGGCCGCCTACGCCGCGCCGCTGATCCTGCTCGCCCAGAATCGCCAGGCCGACCGCGACAAGGCCGAAGCCGAGCGCGACCGCGAGACCAATGCGCGCGCGCTCGCGGACGCCGAGTACCTGGCCAGGGAGATCGCCGCCCTCCGGCTGGCGATCGAGCACAAGGCCGACCGCGACGACATCGCCGACGCGGTCCAGGAGCTGACGCTCGTCGCCGAGCGACTCACCGCCGGCACCGTGCCGCACGCAGACGGACTCGACGAGCCCCAGTAGCTAGCAGGCGCGATCGCGCCCGGGACCGCCCGCTCAGGCCTTCCGATCCTGCTTAACGCGTCAATCTCGGCTCAGAGCCCGAGCCCTGTCGTGCTGTGCACACATAGCATGCTTAACACGGCAGGCCCCGTCGATTTTTCCGGTCGTGACGTGTTATGCAGGATCCGGAGCCGCCATCCGCCCCACCCCAGCCGGCCGCGCCCGCGAGCCCACCATTCGGCTAAGTTGAGACCGCGATCGCGGGCCACTGACCCTCAGACGCCGACGAGCGCGCCGCTGCCCGAGCGCGGGTCCGCGGCTCCGGACAGGACCCCCGCGCCGGTGACGCGAATCAGCTGCGCGTGGCCGAAGGTGTGCTCGCCGGGTCGGCTCTCCGCGACCTCGTAGCCGCGCCGGCGTAGTCCCGCTGCCCACGCCGCCGGGGCCCCCGGCTCCAGCCGAACCAGCGGCTCACCGTCGCCGTGCCAGACGTCAAACGAGCTCGCCCCCTCGCGCGCGAGGACCCAGCGGGGCGCCTCGATCGCCGATCCCGGGTCCTGCCCGCAGACGAGCGTCCGGGCGAGCAACTGGAGGAGGATCTGCGGCTGGTGGTCGCCCCCCATCGTGCCGAGCACCGACTCGAGCCCGAACTCGGCGTCGGTGACCGCGAGCGGGCTGAGCGTGTGGGGCGGTCGCCGGCGCGGCCCGTACTCGGCCGGGTGCCCGGCCTGCAGCGAGAACCCAAGGCCGCGGTTGTGCAGGAAGATCCCATGTCGCGCCAGCGCCAGATGCGAACCGAAGCCGGACGCATTGGACATGATCAGCGAGACGCCGGTGCGGTCACGGTCGATCGCGCAGATGCAGGTCGTGCCGGCGTCGCGGTAGGCGTCCGCCAAGTCGGCGCTGGCGCGCTCCCCGACCGCGGCCGAGCGGGGCAGGAGCCGGTCGGGCGCCAGCAGGCTCGGCCCGTCGGCGTGCTCGTGCAGCACGTCAGGCCGGTCGAAGCCGGCCTGCCTCGCGGCCTCGACGAGCGCGAACGCCCAGCGCTCGTCGTCGGGATCAGCGGGTAGGCCGACCCGCTCGGCGATCCAGGCGCTCGACAGGGTCAGGTACCCCTGGGAGTTCGGTGGCGCGGTCCACAGCCGGCGTCCGAAGGCGTCGAGTGACAGCGCCGGAACCCAGTCGGCCTGCCCCGTCCGCAGATCTTCGTCGGTGAATTCGCCCGCGCCGGCGGCGAGCAGATCGCGCCCGACCTCACCCTCATAGAAGCCCGCCCGCCCGGACTCGGCGATCGCCGCGAGGACGTCCGCCAGGGCGGGGATCCGCAGACGCTGCCCCGTCCGCAACGCCTCGCTCGCTCCGAACACGTCGGCCCGCCGCGCCGGATCGAGCGTGAGCGACCCGGCCGCGAGCGACGGCGAGACGGGAAACCCCGCGCCGGCGAGTCGGTGGGCGCGCGCGAACAGGTCGCGCAGCTCCAACGTTGCGAAGCGGTCGTGCAGCGCGATGAGGCCATCGACGCACCCGGGGACGGTCACCGTGCGGATGTCGTCGCGGACGGGCATCGCGAGGTGGCCCTCGGCTCGCAGGCGGTCGGGATCGGCTCCCGAGCCCGCCCTGCCACTCGCGTTGAGCGCGGCGGGTGGCTCGCCGGTGCGGGCGACGAGGGCGAACAGATCCCCTCCGAGGCCGCACGCGTTCGGCGAGGTCACGGCCATCACCGCGGCGGCGGCGATCGCGGCGTCGAGCGCGTTGCCGCCACGCTCGAGGACCGCCGCGCCCGCTGAAGCGGCGAGATGGTCGGCCGCCGCCACGGCGCCCTCGATCGCGAACCGGGTGAGCATGTCGGTCGCTACCGTAGCGTCAGTGCGGATCGCGACGTGGAACGTCAACTCGGTGAAGCAGCGTGTACCCCGGCTGCTCCCGTGGCTGGACGAGCGCCGGCCCGACGTGGTCTGCCTGCAGGAGACCAAGCTCGGCGACGACGCGTTCATGGAGCTGCTCGGCGACGATCTCGCCGAGCGCGGCTACGCGACCGCCCTGTACGGCGAGGCCCAGTGGAACGGGGTCGCGATCCTGTCTCGCGCCGGGGTCGCGGACGTCGCGCGCGGAGTCGACGGGGCCCCCGGCTTCCCGAACCCGGAGGCTCGCGCGGTGGCCGCCACGTGCGGCGGGATCCGCGTCTTCTCGGTGTACGTGCCCAACGGCCGCGAACCGGGCTCCGAGCACTACCAATACAAGCTCGCGTGGCTGGCGTCGCTGCGCGACGTGCTGGCAAGCGGCCCGGACGCGTTGGTCGTCTGCGGTGACATGAACATCGCGCCGACCGACGAGGACGTCTTCGATCCCGAGGCGTACGTCGGCCAGACGCACGTGACGCCTCCCGAGCGGGCGGCGCTGTCGGACATCGAGGCGCTCGGCCTGCACGACGTCGTCCGCGAGCACTGGCCGGACAGGCGCGTCTTCACGTACTGGGACTACCGCGCGGGTATGTTCCACCAGGACCTGGGGATGCGGATCGACCTCGCGCTCGCCTCGGGGTCCGTGGCAAAGCGCGTCCGGGCGGCGTGGGTGGACCGCCAGGCGCGCAAGGGCAGCGGCCCGAGCGATCACGCGCCGGTAATCGTCGACCTCGACGAGGCGCCCGACGGAGACATCGGGCCGGTCGTCCCGCCGCCGTCCGCGCCCGTCACCAAGCGCGGCGTCGCCAAGCTGCCTCAGTCTCCTTGAACCCCCGGCGCATGCGCCGGGGGTCGGATCGGCGCATGCGCCGATCCGCGGGGGCGCGCATGCGCGCCCCCGAACATCATCTCGGGCGATCGCGGTCGCGCGAGGGCTGGACGCGCTTGGGCTCGCCCGGCATCTTCGGGTAATCGGGCGGGTACGGCATATCGCCCTGCCCCTGGGCTTCGTAGAGTTCGAGCAGCGGCTGGAGCGAGTGGGAGACGTCGTTGATCGCAGCGTGGCGGTCGCCCACCTCGGCGAAGCGGGCCGGCATCGTCGCGACCGTGAAGTCCTCGGGCTCCACCTCCGGAAGCTCCTCCCACGCCAGCGGCGCAGACACGGGCGCGCCGGGCTTCGGGCGCACGCTGTAGGCCGAGGCTATCGTCCGATCCCGTGCGTTCTGGTTGTAGTCCAGGAAGATGCGCTCGCCGCGCTCCTCCTTCCACCACCTGGTCGTGACCTGGTCGGGAAGGCGCTGCTCGAGCTCGCGGCCGAACGCGATCGCCGCGTGGCGGACATCGGTGAACGTCCACCTCGGCTCGATCCGGACGTAGATGTGCACGCCCCGTCCCCCCGATGTCTTCGGGAAGCCGCGATACCCGAGGTCCTCCAACAGCGCCCTCGCCTGCGCCGCCACGATCACAGCGTCGGCGAAGTCGGTGCCCGGCTGGGGGTCGAGGTCGATGCGGAGCTCGTCCGGATGGTCGACGTCGGCACGGCGCACCGGCCACGGATGAAACGTGATCGTGCCCATCTGGGCCGCCCAGGCGACGACGGCGATCTCCGTGGGACAGATCTCGTCCGCGCGCCGTCCCGACGGGAACTCGATCTCGACGGTCTGAAGGTAGTCAGGCGCTCCCTTTGGGACGCGCTTCTGGAAGAAGGCATCCCCGCCTCCCTTGTCGCGGGTCGAGAGGACGATGCCGGGGTGCACGCCCTTGGGCCAGCGCTCGAGCGTTGTCGGCCGCTCTTCGAGCGCGCGCATGATGCCGGCCTGGACCGACAGGTAATAGTTGACGATGTCGAGCTTCGTGACCGGGCCCGAGCGCTCGGTCGGCGGGAAGATCACGCGGTCGGGGTTGGACACGCGCACGTCCCGACCGCCGGCGTCAACCGTCGTGGCCTCAGAGGCGGGCATGGGCAGAAGTTCTACGGCAATCGTCACGCGGCCTTCCTGTCGCGGGTAATTGATTGGCCGTGACGTGTGGTCTGTGTGATCGATCTCCGAGATTCCGACCGCTCCGGCGGGTAGAACTAGCGCCAGCCCGTAAGCCGGTCAAGGCGATATCCGGACCCGGAAGACAAACCCGCGATCGCGGAGGAGCGTCACGGCGCGAACTCGGTTCTGGTGTCGCCCTGGCCGGCTTCGTCGCTCTCGACCGCGGAGCCTGACCGCATCGTGGGTGATACTCCCGGCCCGTGAGCGTCCCACCACCGGAGGCGCGGCCCGAATGGCGGGCAGCACTCGAAAGCGCGCGCCCCGCGCTGGAACCCACGACGCCCAACAGTCGATTCGGCCCGATCGGGGACGTGCTTCGCCGTGCGATGTTCCGCGCCGTGCGGCCGGTGATCTTCGCCGAGCACCGGGTCCACACGGATCTGGCGCGAGCGATCGCGGCGATCGGATCCGATCTGGAGTCCGAGAGGTGGTCGGCGGGCTTCCCGCAGGAACTGAGTCCCGACGAGGTCGTCGACCTCGAGAGCGACGTCGGCAGTCTTTTCCTGCATCGGGACGACGCCGTGCTGGCGCCGTTCATCGCCGCGCACGGTGTGTGGGAACGCGAAGAGGCCGTGTTCCTGCGCACGACGCTGCGCCCCGGTCACACATTCCTCGACGTCGGAGCCAATGTGGGCTACATGACCCTACTGGGGGCTCGAAGCGTCGGGGCCGCCGGACAAGTCATCGCGGTCGAGCCGGATTGGGCGAACGTGCGCCTCCTACGGGCCAACCTGTGGCGCAATGGCGCCTCGGCGCGAGTTCTCCCGCTGGCGGCCTACTCGCGCCTCGGGTTCATTCCGTTCGTACGGAGCGACACGAATCCCGGTGATCATCAGGTTCGAGAAGGCTCCGAGCAAGGCACGCTCGTTCCGTGCTCGCGACTCGATGAGCTACTCGGCGACGTGCACGTGGACGTGGCCAAGATCGACACACAGGGTGTGGATCACGAGGTGCTCGAGGGCATGGCGGGACTCCTCCGCCGCAACCCCGAGATGGTGGTGCTGACCGAGTTCTGGCTCCCTGGGTTGAGCGAGCGCAGCATCGACCCAGTGACCGTGCTCGGCCGCTACGCCGAACTCGGCTTCGCAATCGGGCTGCTCGCGCCGGGGGGCGGCGTACGCCCGGCGGACGCTCACGACGTAATTGAAGCCTGCCGTGCCTGGGAGGGCCTGTACGTCAACCTCGTACTGACCGGTCGAGGTCACCGATCGGCGAGCTAGCGGCGCTATTGAGGGATCTTGGTCAGCAGTAGCCAGGCGCTCGCCACGCCACCGCCGAGCGCCGCGATGACCGGCAGCACCAGGACATACAGCCCGGCGTGCAGTCCAAACGCGACGAGGATTCCAGACGCGAGGAGCAGAATGGAGGTGACCCCGTTCGGCGAAGCCGCCTCGAGCATGTGTTCGATCCCCTCGGTACCGGTCACGGGCACGCCGGAACGAGCGCGGCGATCGAACACAAACAGGGCGGTTGAGACGATTACCGCAATCGCGATCAGTTCCGCACCGAGCGGGCCGTAGGCCTGGCCCGGGATCGCGAGCACGATCGCGATCAGCAGGACGGTGAAGAACAGCGACAGCGCCTGGGCCGCGCGGTTCCTGAGCTCCTGCGAACGCCCGATGACGTCGATCCTGATCGACACAGCCACGAACAGCAGCCCGGTCAGGCCGGCGGCAGCCGTCCCACAGACGCTTGCGAATGTGGCCCAATCACCCACGGACCGCAGAATTACACGCCGGGGACTCGGGCGCCACGCGCCCCAGTGAACCGCGCCTAGCCGACGGCGGCGCCAGCCCCGACGGCGGCGAGCGCCTTCAGGATCACATCGGTCACCGCCTGCGGCTGGGAGATCATGATCACGCGTGAGCCCTCGACCTCGGTGATCTCTGCGCCGGCTCGTTCTGCCATCGAACGAATGACGTCGGTGCCGGCGGCCTTGTCGCCGGTGGCGAGCACCGTCCACGAGGCAGGTTCTTCCACGCCGGCGGGCCGGAAGGCTCCGAGAACGCGAGCTCGGAGGCCGGTCGTTGGGTGGCGGCCATCACCGCAGTCTGTTCGGCGGGCAGGTCGGCCGCGAACGCATCCTGGATCTTCGCGGGGTCGATCGCGAACTCCACGCCCGATTCGCCGCCGTTGCCCGTCGGATAGTGGAGGGGGTCGAGAGCGGCTATCGGATGAGCTCCAGGCTCGCGCGGACCATCCCGGCGAGCCGAAGCACCGCGTCCCGCGCCGCCGGGACGGTCGTCATGTTGATGAAACCGTGGATCAGCTCCGGCGCGCGATATGAAACCACCGGCGTTCCCGCCCGGCGGAGCGCGTCGGCGTACGCCTCGCCCTCGTCGCGCAGCGGATCGAAGCCGGCCGTCATCACGATCGCCGGCGGCAGGCCCGAGAGGTCGCCGGCAAGCGCCGGGGAAGCACGGGTGTCGGAGCGGTCGGCGTCGGGTCCGGCGAAGTAGTGGCGCGTCGCCCACTGTCTGTCGTTCTCCGTCAAGAAGAAGCCGTCCGCGAACAATCGACCCGACTCGGTCCTCGCCTCGGTCATGTTGGTGACGGGATAGATCAGCACCTGAAGCACGGGCGTGGGGCCGCCATCGTGCGCGGCCAGTTGTGAAGCCACGGCACTCAGATTCGCACCGGCGCTGTCCCCGCCGACCGCCACCCGGTCAGGGTCAGCGCCGAGTTCGTCCGCGTGCTCGGCGGCCCATCTGAAGGCAGCGAGCGCGTCGTCCACCGCCGCTGGGAACGGATGCTCGGGCGCCAGCCGGTAGTCGATCGAGAGCACCTGAACCTGGGCGTGGCGACAGAGAATGCGACATGGCTCGTCGTGCGTGTCCAGATCGCCGATCACGAAGCCGCCACCGTGCAGGAACACGAGCAGCGGCTGCCTGCCGGCAACGCCGGTCGCCGGCGGACGGTAGTGGCGCGCGCGCAGCGGGCCGGCGGCACCGTCGAGGAGAAGCTCGCGAACACTGCCGACCTCGGTCTTGACCAGCGAGAACACCAACGCCTCGCGATGGACACGTGCCCGGACCTCGTCAGGCTCAGGATTGCCATCCGGCGCGCCGACCATCGTCGGATAGCCGCGAAGCTCGAGCGACCGCAGCGCGAGCTGTATACCGGGATCAAGCGGCTCGCCGTCGAGCTGAACCTGCGGCCGTCCCGAAAGGCGCACCTGGGCGCGGGGAGGGAGATGCAGGAGCATGCGTCCGAGACGCGCCTCGATGCGATCGCGAAGTGTGAGGACGTCCCCGGGGTTCGTCGGCGGTTCGCTCGAGGACCGGCTCGAGTCGGTAATCGTCGGGGTTGCCACATCGCTGAATCTATTCGATCCACTTCGCTCCGTCGAGGTGTCGCCGGCCAGGCCTCCGCCTCATTCCGAGACGGAGATTCGGCTAGGTGACCTCAGCGATTCTTCGCGACGCTGAAGGTCCACCCGCCGTTGCGCTGCGTGAACGTCGCACGGCCGGCACCCGGCGAGGTCGACGTCCATTCGGCGAGCGGCCGTCCGGCAGCGGCCAGGAACCGGGTGAGCTGAGCCGAGGCCGTACCGCAGTCCATGTTGCGGCTCGACACCGTGTAACCGCCGCCCGGCAGATACGCCGTGCCCGCGCGATCGTTGTGCAGAACGGTGAAGCTGATTCCGGCACACGCGTAGCGGCTGACCGGGCCGTGGGTGGGCGAGCTGGGCGAGGCGACGCGCAGGTTGTAAATCGCCGCGACCTGACGGTTGCCGAAGCGCAGCAACACCCGGTAGACGCCCGGCTTGGTCGCCGGCGCGATCCGCACGGTCGTGCGATAGATGCCCTCGACGAGCGCCCGGGTCTGCACGGCCGGCATACCGCCGACGAACTGCCCGGACGCGATCGCGTTCGACATGATCGTGATGTTCTTACCGGCTCTGGCGTACGCGAGGCCGGAGACGGTCAGCTTCGCGCCCGGCTTGACCGTCCGCGAGCTGAGGCCCATCGTGAACTTCGGGCTCACCACCGAGTGGCAATCTCCGTTCGGCCTAGAAGTGGCGCCTACAGAGCAGACGCGCTTGCCGTATCCCTCACGGTCTCACCGGCGCGCGCTACTGACGTCCGTATCCGGGTTCGACACTTCGCGCGCGCCACTACTTACGCGGCGTGTTCGCCGTACGTATTCACGCCGCCGTGAGCCTTCGCGGCGTGTATGACGGCGGCGACGGGTGTGGTACCCAGGCCGGACCGCTCAAGGCCTGGGTCGCGCAGCGTCTCGCCGAGCTCTCCTGATCAGGTCGGAGGGGTCGGACTAGGGGAAATTCTCGGCGTACTGCGGCGCCTCGCCGCCGATGTCGTGCCAGCTGGCCTTGTAGGCGACTTGGAGGTGGAAGCTCGGATCAAGGTCGAGATCGCGCATCAACCCAGCCGCGACGAAGTACTTCTCACCGAGGTCGTCATAGAGGCTGGAGCCGCACTTGCTGCAGAAGTTACGAGGCGCGAATTCGCTCTCGTAGCGTGTGACCACGTCCTCACCCTTGGTGAACCTGAAGTTCTCTTTGGCCACGACCACGCCCGCCAGGCTCGAGCCCGTCCACCGCTGACAGCGGGTGCAGTGACAGTACCCCAAAGCCTCCGGATCTTGGACCTCGTACTCGACACTGCCGCACAGACAGGATCCCTTGAGTGTTTCCGTCATCGCGACCCCTCCTCAAGGTTGGCGGCTGAACGATCCGAGGGCCAACCTAACACACGTGGGCCCGCTTGACGCGATCGAATCCTGCGCGCGTTACGGCCCGCCCGCCTGCCGGGGCGCGGCCGCGTCGGGTCCATCCTCGCCCGGATGCTCGCGCGCGAGGAAGTCCTCGATCTCTGCCACGCGGTCGCGCGAGCGCTCGGCGACGGCCAGTAGGTCGCTCATCGTCGCGACCTCTTCGATCTGCTCGGCGATAAACCACTGCACGAACTGCTCGGCGGCGAAGTCGCTCTCCTCGCGCGCGGTCGCGGCAAGCGCGTTGATCTGCTCGGACACCTCGCGCTCCTGTGCAAGCGCGAGCGTCACCGGCTCTACGACGTCCGCGAACGTGGTCCGCGGCGCGGCGACCCCGGGCGTCGTGACGTCCGCGCCGGTGTCCAGCAGGAACTGGATCATCATCATCGCGTGGCTGCGCTCCTCGAGCGCCTGGCGATAGAAGAATCCAGCCAGCTGCGGCAGCGTGTCGGCTTCGTAGTACACCGCGCACGCGACGTACTGTTGGTGAGCCGCAAACTCGTTGGCGATCTGCTCGTTGAGCTTGGACGCGAAGGCGCCGACGGTAGCCATGTGCGCGGCAGCGTAGAGCATCGCGATACTGCGCATGTTGAACTCGATCGAGTGAACGGATGAGCTGGCGAATTCGCGGCACCTACTTTGAGTCGTGCAACTGCGACGCGATCTGTCCCTGCCGCCGGATCGACGGCGTCGCGGGCGGGCGCTCGACCCATGGCGTCTGCATGGGCGTTCTGTCATGGCTCGTCGACGAGGGCGCGGCGGACGGCATCGACCTCTCCGGCCTGCCGGTCGCACTGGCGTGCCGATACAGCGACGACGAGCCCGGCTCGCCGTGGACGTGGGTGCTCTACCTGGATGCGCGCGGTTCAGCGGAGCAGCGTCTGGCGCTCGAGGGGATTTTCACCGGGCGGTTCGGTGGCGACGCCGAGCGCCACTTTCCCTGGGCCTGGAAGGCGAGCGAGCTCGTGGCAGTGCGACCGGTCGCGATTACCGTCGATCACACGCGCCGTCGCCAGCGCCTACGGATACGAGACCACGTCAGTGTCCGGATCCGCGGTCGCTTCGACGGCGGCGAAACCGTCACCTGCGTGATTCCGGGGCACGTACGGCCGGGAGAGGAACTGCTCACCGACGAACTCGTCGTCGAGGACGAGCAGCTCTCGTTCGAGTACCGCGGCGTGTGCGGCTATGGCTCGACATTCGACTACTCGGGCTAGCGGGGCCGCAGCCCGTCGCGTCGGGGGCGGATAATCGGGGGGTGAGAGGCGGCGTGATTGTGCGCCTGCTTGGCGTGGGGTCGCAAGCCCGGCGCCTGATAGGCGGTGACGCTCACTCCGTCGTGGCTCAGCGAGCGCTGACCCGATCGCCGCGGTGGATCGTGCCGTCCTCGAGAATGTCGGCGCGCAGACCGCCGCGGTGTGCGAGTGCACGCAGCAACGGCCGCGGCGCGTAGCCGTCCACGACGGTGCACGGCTCACAGAGGCGCATCCCACGGCAGCGCACGGCGCCAATTGTGAACTCGCGCCCCACTAGCGCGTTGAGATCAATTCCGCTCGTCACGATGTTGCGCCGGTGCTCGTCGGCGGTCAGCGGCGGAGAAAACGACGCGCACACCTCGTCCTCGATGAGGGTCAGGTCGCTGCCAGGCAGCCCCGAGGGAAACGTGCCGTGGCCGGTCACGTGGCGGTCGCCATCGAGCCCGCGACCGGCGAGTGCACGCGCAGACTCGAGCGAACGTGCCGGCGCCCCGGCTTTTGGCGCCACGAGGATCGTCCTGACCTCGCCGACCGTGGTCGGCGCACCGGGGTGCTGCGGGCGCGCGAGAGCGATGTCCGCCGCTGCGATCACGAAGCCGTCGACGAGTTCGTCGTCTCCCTCCAAGCCGGGGGTAGCAGGGTCGAACACAACGCCTGAGGGCACGCCGTACATGACCACGGCGCGGTGCCGGCCTACGAGGGATCGGAAGCGCCCGATCCACGGGCCGGGCCAGGAGAAGACGGCCGCGTCTGAGACCGGAACGAGTCCAAGCCCTAGTCCCCCGAGCCAGCGCGAGGTTCGCCAGCCCGCGAGCTCCTCCCCCGGTGGCGGCTCGGGCACAGCGTCCAGCGGCAGCTCGAGGATCGTCGCCAGGCACGCAGCGAAGGTGGCCCCCTCCGACGCACGGCGAGCCCGAACCTCGCGCATCAGCCTAGTTGCGCTGCAGCGCCTCGACCCCGGCGCGCGTGAACTCGAGTACCTGGTCGAGGATCGCAAAGGCCTGCTCATGGCCGATCGGCTCGCCGCCTGCCTCCGCCTCGAACAGGCGGTCTCGAACGGACATGAAGGCGGCGGTCATCGACGCCGCGATCAGGAGCGGACGCATGTCGTCCGGACCCGCGCCGAGATCCCTGGCGATCGACTTGACGAGCATCGGCTCGAGCTGACCGTGGCGCGCACGCTGCCTCATCTCGAGCGCAGGAGTGCCGGTAACGACCTTCTTGCGGAGCATCGCCTGCTCGTCGGGCGGTTCGATCGACGCAAAAAACTCGCGGATCGCGTCGATCGTCGTGGTTCCGGGCGGCCGCTCCTCGAGCATCTTCTTGAGCCGGTCAAAAAACACCTCTTCCTCGCAGAAGAGGATGTCCTCTTTGCTCTCGTAGTAGGCGAAGATCGTCCGCGGGGAAACGTCTGCCGCCTCGGCGATGTCTGCCAGCGTCGTCTCGTCGTAGCCACGCTCGGCGAATAGCTCGAGTCCTACGCGGGCGATCTTCTCGCGGGTCTGCTGCTTCTTGCGCTCGCGTAGCCCGAGCTTGGTCGTGTCGGTGTCGAGGGGCGCCATCTACCGGCAGCTTATCAAGGAATCTTCACACGAAGAAATTTTGCAATGAGTGTTGACATTGGCAGCATCCTATGTATAACTGCATTCGATGCAAAATTTCTCCTCGTGAAAGGGACTCGCCGCATGGTCAACATCGCTCGCTGGACAATGGCCCATCGCCGGACCGTCGTATTCGCGTGGATCATCGCCGCTATCGGCGTCTTCGCAGTCGGCAACTCCGTCGGAAAGAAGACGGCGAGCAGCTTCACGCTCCCCGGCACGGGTTCGCAGCAGGCCGTCAACCTGCTCCAGAGCAAATTCCCGTCGGAGGCTGGAGACTCGGATCAAATCGTCTTCCAGGCGAAGACCGGCAAGCTCACCGATACCTCCGACAGGACGGCAATCGGAGCGGTCGTGGCAAACGTCTCGCGTCTCCCCCACGTCACGAGCGTCGTCAGCCCATACGCCTCGGGCCAGCACGCGATCTCCCCAGACGGCACGATCGGATTTGCCACCGTCACTTTCGACGAGCGGGCCAACGCGCTCCCGAAGGCCGCCGTTGACAGGGTGATCTCGACCGCGGAGACCGCACGGTCGGGAACGCTCAATGTCCAGCTCGGCGGTCAGGCGATCGAGCAGGCGCAACAGGCGTCGCTCGGATTCGCGACGGTCGTCGGGATCGCGGCCGCGATCGTGATCCTGCTCATCAGCTTCGGGTCGTTCAGCGCGATGGGTCTCCCGATCGCCACCGCGCTGCTCGGCCTCGGCGCGGGCATCGGCGTGATCACCTTGGCCAGCCACGTCATCAACATGCCGGACTTCGCGTCCGAACTCGCGCTGATGATCGGGCTCGGCGTTGGCGTCGACTACGCGCTGTTCATCGTCACGCGCTTTCGCGAGAACTACCGCACCAACGGCGGCGACGTGCAGCAGGCCGTCGAAGCCGCGATCAACACGTCCGGCCGCGCGGTCCTGTTCGCCGGCGCGACGGTCGTGATCGCGCTGCTCGGGATGTTCGCCCTCGGCGTGAGTCTGCTCAACGGCGTCGCAGTGGCCGCCGCAATCGGCGTCGTGCTGGTGCTCGCCGCGTCGCTTACTCTGCTGCCTGCGCTGCTCACGATGACCGGGCATCGCATCGGGCGGGTTGGGCGTCGCCAAGCACACGACGAGGCGCAGCGGCCGGGCTTCTGGACGCGATGGGTGGATCGTGTGCAGCGACGGCCGGCGGTGACGGCGATCGCGGCCACGGCGGTGATGCTGCTCCTCGCGGCGCCTGCCCTGGGATTGCGCCTCGCCTCGAGCGACGCCGGCAACGACCCGGCGAACCAGACGACGCGCCAGGCCTACGACCTTCTCGCGAAGGGCTTCGGTCCCGGGTCCAACGGCCCGCTCCAGCTGGCGGTTGCGCTGCCGAAGGCGAACGACTCGGCGGCGCTCACCGAGCTCACGCACGCGGTCAGCACCACGCCGGGCGTTCAGTCCGTGGCTACGCCGCGGCTCAACGCGGCGGGAACCGCCGCGTCGGTGGCGGCCTACCCGACGACGTCGCCGCAGAGTGCGCAGACCTCCAGTCTCGTCAACCGGCTCCGCAACGACGTGATCCCGCCGGTCGAGCGCGCCACCGGGACACGCGTGTACGTGGGTGGGTCAACCGCGTCCCAGGTCGACTTCTCCCACGTTCTGTCGACCAAGTTGCCGCTGTTCATCGGCGTCGTGATCGCGCTGGCGGCGCTGCTGTTGGTGATGGTCTTCCGCTCGCTCGTGATTCCGATCCAGGCGGCGGTCATGAACCTGCTCTCGATCGCGGCTTCGCTGGGCGTCATCCAGGCCGTGTTCGAGCGAGGATGGCTGGCGAGCCTCTTCGGCACCCAGGCCGGCCCGATCGACGCGTTCATCCCCGTGCTCGCATTCGCGATCGTTTTCGGCCTCTCGATGGACTACGAGGTCTTCCTGATCTCGCGTGTCCACGAGGAATGGCAGAGCCGTGGCGATGCGAGCCGTGCGGTCCGCGAGGGTCTCTCCCGGACCGGACGCGTGATCACTGCGGCCGCCGCGGTGATGGTCGCCGTGTTCGCGGCGTTCGCGATCAGCGGCGACCGGATCCTCGCGATGTTCGGGCTCACGATGGCGAGCGCAGTGTTCCTCGACGCGCTCGTGGTCAGGATGCTCCTGCTCCCCGCCGTCCTGCAGCTGCTCGGACGGACCACGTGGGCGCTCCCCCGCTGGCTGGACCGACGCCTGCCGAGGGTCGCGATCGAGGCCGAGGAGCCGCCGAAGCCCCGGCCGCCGCTGGAGCCGGCGTTCGAGGCGGGCTCATGAGCGACGAATGCACGGTCGGCCCCCTGATGCCCGAGCTACGACCGTCCTACACTTGATATCTCAACGAACGATGGTGACAACGATGAGAGCACTACGAATGATGATCAAGCCGATCCGCTACGGCTGGTCCGTCCAGTTGACGGACGGGCGCGAGCTGGCGCGGTTCCTCGGCCCCGGCGCCAGGTGGCGCGCCACCCGCTACCTCAAGCGTGCTGCCGAGGCCCTTTCCAATCCGATCGAGCCCCGGCCTTCCTTCTAGACACGCGGCGGTCACACCCGCTCGTCGCTCGGGGCGGCACTTCGGCTATACGAAGGCGCCCACGCCCGTGATGTCGCGCCCGACGATCAGCGTCTGCATGGTCTCGGTGCCTTCGTAGGTGTGGATCGCTTCGATGTCGGTCATGTGGCGGATCACGTGGTTCTCGAGCAAGATTCCGTTGCCGCCCAGCATGTCCCGCGCCTCGGCACAGATCTGGCGAGCCTTGCGCGTGTTGTTGAGCTTCGCGAGTCCGGCGATCGTGTCGCTCAACTGGCCGCGCTCGGCCAGCCGCCCGATCTGCAGGCAGTACAACTGCATGGCGGTGACCTCGGCGAGCATGTTCACCAGGCGCTGCTGGATGATCTGGAAGCTCGCGAGCGGACGCCCGAACTGCTCGCGGCGCTTCGCGTAGGTGAGTGCCGTGTCATAAGCAGCGACGGCGTGCCCGAGCGCCGCCCACGCGCAGGTACTGCGGGTTCCGGCAAGGACCCGGGCGGTGTCCTTGAACGTGCGGGCGCCGGGCAGCACGTTTTCGGCCGGAACGCGCACGTCGTGCAGCTCGATTTGGGCTTGCCAAATCGCCCGCAGCGACCCTTTGCCTTCGATCACCTCCGCCTCGTAGCCCGGCGTCCCCTTCTCAACCAGGTACCCGTGCACCTGGCCGTCCTCACCCCGCGCCCAGACCACGACAACGTCGGCAAGGCTGCCGGAGCCGATCCAACGCTTGGCCCCGTTGAGTACGTAGTCGGTGCCGTCGAGAACGGCGCTCGTCCCAAGTGCGACCGAGTCCGAGCCGTGATCCGGCTCCGTCAAGGCGAACGCCCCGAGCTTCTCCAGTCGCGCCATGTCGGGGAGCCAGCGCCGTTTCTGCTCCTCGGAGCCGAGCATCGCGATCGACTTCATAGCCAGCCCCGCCTGGACGCCGAGGAACGTGCCCAGGCTACCGTCGCCGCGGTTCAGCTCCATGTGGACCAATCCACACGAGATGGGGTCAAGGCCCGGGCAGCCGTAGCCCTGGATGTCCTCGCCGACGATCCCGAGCTGCCCGAGGCGGCGGATCAGGGGCCACGGCATCTCGGCGCGCTCCCAGTAGCCGCCGATGACGGGCAGGACCTCGTCATCGACGAACACACGCACGCGACGGAGCAAATCGAGCTCCTCGTCCGAGAGTTGCTCGCGCAGGAAGAAATAGTCGGTGGCCAGCGCGTGGCCGAGGTCTTCAAACAGGTCAGGGGCGGTCAGCATGGGGTCCTCCGCTCGATAGTTCTGGCTCGGCGAGCGCGGTCGCGATCGCCCGGTAGGTCTTGCGGTTGAAGATCAGTCCGACGTGGCTCCCGGTCACCTCGACGCAGTCTGCGTAGGGAACGAGTGCCGCCTGCCAGCGGACGACGCCGTCCTCCCGGGAGTAAATGCTGGTCAGGCGGACTCGCTCAACGGGAAACGGGGCCAGGAAGTCGGCGGCGAACGCGCAGTCGCACCGGTCGGTCATGCAGCCGGCCGACCGAGCGCGTCCGGTTCGCAACGCCACCCGCCGCGCCGCACCGGCCGCCAACTGGGTTGGGTAGCTGGTCGCCAGCATGAGGCGAAGGCCGGCGCCGATCGAGATCGCGTGCGAGACGAGCTCGGGCCGGCGGCGAGCGGCCGCGCGGACGTAGTGGCCACCGCGGCTATGACCGATCAACGCCACACGGCTCCCATGGTCGTCGTGCAGCCTCTGTAGCCGGCGTTCCACCCTGTCCAGGGCGCGATCCGAGCACCCGAGGTTGGCGACGAACCGACACATATGCGGCCGATACCCGATCCGCGCGAGCCACCCCGCCAGAACCAGCAGCGTCTGGTCACCGCCGCCGAATCCCGGGAGCAGGACGACCGGGCGCCCGTCGCCCCGCGGCACCCCGCGGCCGTGGAACACCGGATCGACCAGGAGCCGGTAGAGCTCGAGCTGCCAGCGCGTTTCCCGGAGGTGATCGCCCCACCAGCGCTCGACCGGGACCGGCGGGAGATGTTCCCCTGGCGAGGACAGCTGTTCAGTCCGCAAGTACATAGCTTCCCGGCGCCTTAGCCTGCGCCTTGTGAGCGCGGTTGCCGAGCGTCTTCGGTGCCGGCTTCGATTCTCCCGAGCGCCGTGCGAGCCACGCGTCCCAGTCCGTCCACCAGCTGCCCGGCAGTTGCGGCGCGCCCGCCAGGAACTCCTCCGGGGTTTCCGACAGCTCATCGGTGACGCGGTAGCTCGAGCGACTGTCGGGACTCGGCGGGTTGACCAGCGCCTGGATGTGACCGCTGCGGGAGAGGACGAACCGCCGGCTCCCGCCGAACAGCTGCGCGCTCTTGTACGCGCTCTCCCACGGCACGATGTGGTCGCTGGCTCCAGCAACGAAGTACGTGTCGACGTCGACAGCTCCCAGGTCGACCGGGTCGCCCAGGACCTCGAGCGAGCCCGGGTGGCCGAACGAGTTATCCAGGGCGATGTGAATGAAGTCGCGGTGAAGACCCGCCGCCAG
Organism: uncultured Solirubrobacterales bacterium; assembly: GCA_963812225.1. Lineage (GTDB taxonomy): Bacteria > Actinomycetota > Thermoleophilia > Solirubrobacterales > Solirubrobacteraceae > Palsa-465. The sequence goes on along the minus strand of CAWEUN010000014.1, from coordinate 361,534 downwards.
TCGCACCGTGTCCTGGTTCCAGTACAGCACGTCGAACGCCGGCGGCGCCTTGCCGAGCAGGTAGTTGTTGACGACGTAGTTCCAGACCAGATCGTTTGGCCGCAGCCAGGTGAACACGCCGGCGAGTGCCTGGCCGTCGAGGTAACCCTTGCGCGCCGACTCGGCGACGGCCGCCGCCGCGACGTCGTGGCTGGCGAGCGCCGACACGGTGCCCTCGGTGTCGTTGTCCAGGGCGCACACCATCAGCGTCAGGCTGGCGACCTCCGCCAGTTCGCCGGTGGCGGCGAGGTGACCGAGCAATCCTGCCGAGACGATCCCCCCCGAGCACGCGGCCGCGAGGTGGACCTTGGTCTCGTTGGCGATGGCCGCCACGGCGTCACGGGCCTCGGCGACGGCGGTCGCGTACGTATCGAGGTCGAAATGGCCCTGCGCCTGCTCGGGATTGCGCCACGAGATAGCGAACACCTGCTGTCCCTGGGCGACAAAGTGCTCGATCATGCTCCTCCCCGGCGCGAGGTCGAGCACGTAGAACTTGTTGATCGTCGGCGGCACGAACAGCAGCGGGGTCTCGCGGACGCGATCGGTCGTCGGCTTGTAATGGATCAGCTCGAGAACGTCGGTGCGCATCACGACTGACCCCGGCGAGGCGGCCAGATTGCTGCCCACCTCGAACTTGCTCGTATCGACCGTGGCGGGAAGCCGGGAGGGCCCGTTGATGTCGTGGACGAACCGCCCAGCACCCCGGACCAGGTTGCCGCCGCCGGTGTCGACGATCTCCTTGAGCACGGACGGATTCGACCACGCGAAGTTCGTCGGCGCCAGGGCATCGAGCACGTTGCCGGCCGCCAGCCGCGCGCGTCGCTCGGCACGCCAGTCGACCTCGGCATCGGAGATCAGCCCGTCGACGGTCTCTTCGACCGCGAGGTAGCCCTGGAGGAGGCGCCGGAGCAGCCAGTTGCGCTCCCACGCCGGATCCGCAAAGCGACGGTCGCCCTTCGCGGGCGCAGCGTCGGAGCGGCCCGCTGCCGTGCGCGCGAGCTCGGCCGTCAGACCGGCGACCCGCGCGCTCACGCGGCGGGGGTGCCGGACGAGCCCGAGTCCCACCTTCGCCCCGGCGCCAGGCGCGAGGAACCGCGGCGGACCGCCGGCCGCCGCGTCACTCAACAGCACGTCCAGGCCGGCTTGGGCCGCCCGGCTGCTTCGCCGGACCGTTGACTGATTTGTGTCGGGTGTCGCGTTTGCCATCGTCGATCTCCTCGGTTGTGCACGGGGCATAAGACTCGCTGGTGCACGAGCCGAACGCATTGTCGTACGGCCCGAACTTGCCCGTGCGGTGTTGTGTGACGCGTACAATCGCACTGGAGGAGAGGCTTTCTAGGTGGCCGCTGCCACAGCCACGGATCCCGCGATCGCGGCGCTGCGCGAGGCACTCGAAGAGCGCCTCGAAGAACTGTCGGACGAGGCGGCGAACAGGATCTTCGCGGAGATCCCGGCCTACGAGGACTTCGACGAGCACCTGCGTCGCGACGTCCGCGCCCACGTCCTGTCCCACCTGCGCGCCAGCCTCGCCACCCTCGGGTCCGACCGCGACGTCACCCGCGAGGATCTGCTGTTCATTCGCCCGCACGCCGCGCGGCGGGCGCGGCGCGTTTCCGTCACCGAATTCGTCCAGGCGTTCTACGTCGGCGAGCGCGTGCTGTGGGATGCTGCGCTCGCGCTCGCCCAGGACGACGACTCCCAGCGGGCCGCGCTGGCCTTCGCGACTCACCTCCCCCGCTACTTCGAGGTCGCGACCACCCACGCGGCCGAGGTCTATCTCGAAGCGCAGGAGCAGCTGGCGGCCACCGGCGAGCGGATCCGGCGCGACCTGCTCGAGGACCTGCTGACGGGACGCGAGCTAGAGCCTGGGCCGCATCTCGACGCCGCCGCCGCGGCCGGATTGCGGGACGACGGCTCGTTCGTGGTCATTTCGGCCATTCCGTGCGAGCCCGCAACCGACGAGGAGCTGCTACGCGGCGGCGCGATCGCGTTGGCGCGCGCCGCCGGCGGCCCGACGTTCCCGCTCGCGGTGGTCCGCCGCAGCGAGATCGTTGTCGTGCTGCCTGCCCGCGACGGCGTGGCGACGGCGCTAACGCCCCGACTCGAGGAACTGCAGCGCCGGCTCGCCGACGCGGGCCTGCCGTTGACCGTGGCCGTCAGCACGGCGGTAACCGGGCTGGGGCAGATCCCGGACGCCTACCGCGAGGCGCGCACGCTTCGGAGCGCGTTCGGAGCGGCCCCCGGCGTGAGATCGCTGACCGAGATGAGTGCGTTCGAGTGGCTGACGCTCCGGCCGGATGCCACCGCACATCGGCTGATCGCTCCCGCCGTCCACGAGTTCGTCGCCAGCGACGCACGCGATGGAGCATCCCTGATCGCGACGCTGCGCGCGTACGTGGCGTGTGATCTGAACGCGAGGCGGGCCGCCGATCAGCTGCACATCCACGTCAACACCGCGCACTACCGGCTCGGGCGCATCGCCGAGCGGACGGGCTGCGACCTGCGTCGCGTCAGCGACCTGATCGAGCTCCTGATCGCGGCGCGGCTCGCCGACGCCGAAGCGCGCACCGAGTAGTGGCTCACACACAATCGCGGCGCCCGGAATTCGTTTCCGCGCCCATGTTCGGCGCGGCCATAGTCGGCGACGCTACAGCTCCTCGCAGAAACCGATCAGAGGAGCGCAGATGAACGAGAGCCTTGCCACCAACCTGATCACGGCGGCGCAACGGCAGCCGGGGGCGCCCGCATTGCGGCTCGACGAGAACGTGATCACCTACGGGGAGCTCGACGAGTGGACCGCGCGGGTCGCCGGGCTACTGCTAGAGCGTGGTCTCGAGCCCGGAGACCGCGTTGGCATCATGCTTCCCAACGTCCCCGAGTTCGCGATCGCGTACTACGGCGTGCTCCGGGCCGGCGGTGTCGTCGTACCGATGAACGTGCTGCTCAAGCAGCGCGAGGTCGCCTTCTACCTCGGCGACTCGGCCGCGAAGTTGGTCTTCGCCTGGCACGGGTTCGCTGACCAGGCGGCCGCGGGGGCGGCCGAAGTCGGTGCCGAATGCCTGGTCGTCGAGCCCGCCATGTTCGCGGACTCGCTCGAGCGGACCGAACCGGCCCCCGCCGTCGCCGAGCGCGCGGCCGCTGACACCGCGGTGATCCTCTACACCTCGGGAACGACTGGCAAGCCGAAGGGCGCTGAGCTCACGCACGCCAACCTGTCGGTCAACGCCGACGTGAGCAAGGCGCTGTTCTCCCTCACCTCCGAGGATGTGGTGCTCGGCGCGCTGCCGCTGTTCCACGCCTTCGGGCAGACGTGCGGCCTGAATGCCACCGTCGCGGCCGGCGCCTCACTGGCCCTGATCTCGCGCTTCGACGCCGGCACGGCGCTCGGGGTCATCGAACGCGATCGGGTGACCGTGTTCGAGGGCGTACCCACGATGTACGCAGCGTTGCTCCATGATCCCGATCGAGATCGGGCCGACGTGCGCACCCTGCGGGTGTGCGTCTCGGGCGGCGCGGCGCTACCCGTCGAGGTACTGCGTGCATTCGAGCGGGAGTTCGGCTGCGTGGTCCTCGAAGGCTACGGCCTGTCGGAGACCTCACCGGTGGCCTGTTTCAACCATCCCGATCGGGAGCGCAAGCCAGGATCGATCGGGACCCCGGTCGAGGGCGTTGAGATGAAGCTGGTCGACCTTGACCGGCGCGACGCGGCGCCAGGTGAGGCCGGTGAGATCGCCATCCGCGGTCACAACGTGATGAAGGGCTATTGGAACCGCGCGGACGCGACCGCAGAGGCAATCGACCCTGATGGTTGGTTCTACTCCGGCGACATCGCCCGCGTCGACGACGACGGCTGCTACTTCATCGTCGATCGAAAGAAGGAGCTGATCATCCGCGGCGGCTACAACGTCTATCCGCGGGAGATCGAGGAGGTTCTCTACGAGCACCCGGCGGTTCGCGAGGCCGCGGTGGTCGGCGTTCCCCACGCCGACCTCGGCGAGGAGGTCGCCGCCGCGGTGGCGCTCCGGCCCGGCATGGTCGCCACCGAGTCCGAGATCCGCGATTACGTGAAGGCCAACGTCGCCGCCTACAAGTACCCGCGGCACGTGTGGTTCGTCGATGAGCTGCCCAAGGGCCCCACCGGAAAGATCCTCAAGCGCGAGATCCAGCCGCCCGTTGCGAGCTGACCACAACAGCACCCCGCGTTTCCGGCGAGGAGCGGCCGGTCAGCCGAGGAATGCTTCGACGTCGTCGGCGAACGCGGCGTGATGCTGGAACAGGAAACCGTGGGCCGAGTCGGGGTAGATCTTCACCTCCGCCTGCGCAATCAGGCCGGCGAGCAATCGCGAGTAGTGCGGCAGGATCATCGGGTCGCTGTCGCCGTTGGCCACGAACACGGGCATCTCGAGCGCGCTCAGGCGCTGCAACAACCCGTGATCCGGAATTCCCCATGCGCACACCGCGTCGTACTGTGCCTGCCGCGTCTGCCATGTCGTGGGCGTGTCCCGATCCTCGGTGCGCGCGGTCAGCCGCCCCAGACACTCGACCCCCGCCTGCCGGCTCGTCTCGGACCGCGTGAAGAACACGCTCAGATACCCGTCGGGATTGGGGGCGGGCGCGCCCACGGCGTCGATCACCTCGGGCGCCCACCCGTGCATCCCCGCCGCGCCCTGCGGCGCCGAGGACGCCAGGACCAGACGGCGGACGACCGCCGGGCGGATCAGCGCGATCTCCTGAGCGACGAAACTGCCGATCGAGAACCCCAGGACGTCGACTTGCTCGAACTCCATTGCCTCCAGAAACGCGATCGCGTCGACCGCCATCTGCGTCACCGTCCCCGGCGTCGTTCCCGTCGAGCCGCCGACACCGGCATTGTCGAATGTCACCACCCGCCGATTGGACGCCAACGCATCGATCAGCGCCGGATCCCAGTTATCCAGATTCCCGCGGAAGTGCTGAAACAGCACCAACGGTGGCGTAGCCTCGCCAACCTCGCCAACCTCGCGATACGCGTACTCGATCCCACTCGCAGCCCTGACAACCCGGTTCGGAGATACGAGGTACTCGCTGGCTGGCGTTGAAGTCATAGGGGTCTCCGCACGCTACACCGCGGCCGTGGTCGCGGAGCCCTGGACCGCGGCGGCGGCGGTGCGGATCACGTCGACGACGAGGTCGGGGTGGGAGAGCATCGCGACGTGGCTGCTGTCGACGTTGTACGTCGTCGCGCCCATACGGTCGGCCACGAAGGCCTGCAGGTCCGGGTGGACAGTGCGGTCGGCCGTGGACCGGATGTACCAGCTGGGCTTCGACCGCCACGCGACGCCGTTGGCGTTGTGGCCGAACAGGCCGGCGTCGGGCACGTATTGAGTCGCCCACACGAGCTCCTGCTCCGCCTCCGGGAGGTCGCCCGCGAAGCATCCGATGCCATCCGGGAGCAGCCAGATGCGACCTTCGGCGACTTCGATGTGCGCGAAGACGTCCGTGGTTGGGAACTTGTCCTGCAGGCTTTGGGAGGTCTCGTCGGCATCCGGCGCCAGCGCCGCGAGGTAGACCAGGCCGGCGACGCGATCATCGGCGCCCGCGGCGGTGATCACCGATCCGCCGTAGGAGTGGCCGACGAGAATGGCGGGGCTGTCGACGCGGCCCAGCGTTCGAATGACCGTGGCGACGTCGCCTTCGGGCGTGTCGAGGCCGTACTGGGCGGCGATCACCTGGTATCCCTCGTCTTGAAGAGGCCCAATCACCTTGCTGAAGCACGAACCATCGGCCCACAGGCCGTGGCAGAAAACGATGCTCGGTTTGCTCTGGGCGGACATGTACGGCTCCTTTTGTGGGGGGCTGTGATCGAGGCTCGCTTGAGGCTCGCGCAGCGCCTGCCGACTCGCATCGCAGGTTCGTGTGATCTCTTACGCGGTGGCCGCCGGGTCGTGCTCGGCCGCGATGCGCGCGAGCGCGAGGCGCGAGTTGATGCCGAGCTTGGCGAAGACGCTTCGCAGGTGGCTCGAAACGGTGTGCGGCGACACGAACAGCCGCTCGGCGACCTCGCGGTTGGTGAGGCCTTGGGCGACGAGGCGCGCGACGGCGAGCTCGGAGTCCGTCATCGCCGTCCAGCCGTTCTCGTCGCGCTCGCGCGCGACGAGGCGTCTTCGGACGCCATGGTCGCGGAGGCGGCTTCGCACGCGGCCCGCATCCCAGCTGGCACCGGCATCTGCGTACAGGACCAGCGCGCCGTCAAGCGCTTCGATGGCGGCGTCGACTACCCCCGCGCGGGCGCGCGCAACGCCGAGATCCTCGAGCGCGGAGGCGCGCGCGAGCGGTCGCGGCCCGGTCGCGAAGAGGCCGACGGCACGCTCGAGATCGTCGACGTTCGCTTTGAGTAATCCGCGGGCGTGAGCCGCGGTCGCCACGATGGTCGCGACTCGTGGGTTGAGTTCGGCGCGCCGGTCCGCCTGCGCCGCCGTGACCTCGGCGAGTTCGTCGTCGCCGGCGGCGAGCGCGATGCGGACGAGTTGGGGCTCGTCGGTAACGTCGATCGGGAAGAGCGGCAGGATCGCGGTGCGCTGGTCTTCGCCGAGGGCGCACAGCCAACCATGCGCGGCCTCGGGATCGCCGGTGGCCGTCGCCTGCAGGGCGAGGAGCCATACGGCCTCGCGGCAGAAGTTTGGCGTGGCGTCGTCGAGAAGCCCCCGCGCGAGCCGGGCCGTTCGTTCCTGCAGGCGCCGGTCGCCCTGATGCAGCGCGACCCGTCCCAAGGCGACGATGCCCGCCGCGTCAAGAGCCCCGATGAACCGATCGCCGGTCTCTGGGCTGAACTGCCCGTCCAGGATCGCCTGGGCGTCGTCGAGCCGGCCCAACTGGTGCAGCTGCCGGCCGCGCCAGATCTCGAAGATGCGGATGGCCCAGCCGTTTCGGTCGCGCTGGGCCGCCGCGATGCCGTCGGCGGCCAGCCGCAGTGACTCATCTACGTGGTCAAGCACCGTACGCGTCTCGCAGCGCCACTCCTGAGCGAGCCGCTCGCGTGCCCAGTCGGTCGTACCGATGCCGGCGCGCGCCGCCTGCTCGGTTAGCTCGAGCGCGTCCTCGTAGCGCCCATCGACATATGCGGTGATCGTTTCGGCGAGGGCTAACGCGAACGCGGAGTTGGCGTCGTCGGTCGCCGTAACGGCCGCGACCGTCTCGGCGTGGATCGCCTTCGCCTCGTCGATGCGGCCTCCGACGAGCAGGTTGTGGAACAGCGCGGCGAGGTGCTGCGCGCGCAGGTGCTCAGGCAGCTCGGGCAGCGCGAGCGCCTGTCGGCCCACGGCAGCCCGCGCGTCGGGCGGGACGCGGAACATCCCGGCGATGCTGAGGAGCACCTCCGCCTCCTGCTCTGGCGGCAGCGCGTCGCGGAGCTGCGTGTCGGCAAACTCGCGCGCCTCGTCGACGCGACCCGCCGAATGGAGCAGGACGGCCGTCTGGGCGAGGAGTGGCCCCCGCAGGGAGTGGTCGCGCGGCGCGAGCTCCAGTGCACGCCGGCTGAGATCGGCCCCCGCCCCGGGGTCAGTGGCGGCCAGAGCCTCGCCGGCACGCAAGAGGATCGAGATTGCCTGCTCGTCGCCGGACTCGGCACTCGCCGCGATCTGCGCCGCGACCTCGACGGCCGTGGCGCCGGCCGCCAGGAGCACGTCGGCGGCCTGGCGGTCAAGCGCTCGTCTGGCCGATACGGGGACGCTCTCACGCACCGCCTCGCGGGTGACGTCGTGCCGGAAGGCGAGGAGCTCCCCGCTCTCGACGACCAGGCCGCAGTCGATTAGCTCCTCCACCGGGCCGAGCAGCGTCGCGGGGGTCCGGTTGAACATGCTGGCCAAGTCGACGAAGGAGAACCGGCGGCCGAGTGAAGCGGCGACCGTGACGGCCTCGCGAGCCGGCGCGGAGAGACCACGGAGGCGCTCTCGCATCGTGACGCCGACGCGGCGAGGCAGACGCGACTCGATCAGTTCGGCCTGACCGCCGACGACACGGACCAGGTCCTCGTCCCGGAGGCCGGAGAGCAGCTCGGTGAGCACGAATGGACTGCCACGCGCCCCCTTGACGAGGTCGAGAAGCGCGTCGTCGGGCTCGGCGTCCATGACGTCCTCGGCGACTTGGGCGACGGCGGTGTCGTCCAGGGGACCGAGGACGATCGTCTCGGCGCCGCTGTTGCCGAGGTGCTCGATGGCGCTGAGGACCTGGGTCGAGCCCTGCCCGCGGCGGAAGGCGAGGATCCAGGCGATGGGCATGCCCGCGACGCGGACGGGCAGCGCGCGCAGCGCCGCCGCAGTCCCGCTGTCGGCCCACTGCAGGTCGTCGAGCGAGATCAGCAGCGGCCCGGCGAGCGCGGCGCGCTCGAGCATCGCCTGGAGGTCCTGCAGCAGCCAGTAGCGCTGCTCAGGTAGCGAGTGAAGCTCCCACAACCCGGGCCGACCGAGCAGCGGGTCCGAGCCGTCGAAGAGCGCGGTCATCAGCGGCGCAAGCTCGACGATCCCCGCGCCCGGTTCCGCGGCGCCAATGCCGACCTTGAACGCGAGCCTTCGTGCGACCCGTGCCGCCTCGGCGAGCAGTCGGGTCTTGCCCATGCCCGGCTCTCCCTCGACGAGCACGACCGCGCCGGTGCCGGAGCGGACCCGGTCGAGCTGAACCCCGATCGACGCGAGTTCGGCGTCCCGACCGCGAACAATAGGAGTGGGAGTTCTCACCCGGCCCAGATCAGCGAGTCTACGGGCACCGAGGAAGCTGAAAACGCCGTCAGAAAAGATCGCACGCCCATGCGATGTCGACCGAGCGTCGCGCCTGAAAGGTTCCGCCCATGCCCATGATCGATGTGTACGCCCCCGCCGGGACCTTCAAAGAAAAGAAGCGACTGGCGCAGGACCTCGCTCGCGCAGTGATGCGCTGGGAGGCGGTCCCCGAGATCCCACTATTCGCCGAGAACACCGCCGCCTTCATCCACGACCTCCCGGCCGACGCGATCTCGACCGCGGCCGGGGGCAGCGACTACGTGCGCGTGGGAGTCCTCACCCCGGCGGGCGTCCTCGACCGCGACAAGCAGCTCGGTGTCGTGAAGGAGCTGACCGAGATCGTCGCCCGTGCCGCCGGCGACCCGACCGTCGCACAACGGACGTGGGTGCTGCTCACGGAATCGCCCGAGGGTGGCTGGGGCATCGCGGGACACGCGAACACGCAGGCCGACATCGCCGCGGAGGCCCGCGCGGCCCTCGCCGCGGGCGACTAGGGCATGCAGCGCCTCGGCCGATCGGTGCTCCTGACGCCCGACGGACGCGGCCGGATCCTCGCTGACGGAACCGTGCTGCCGCTGCTGGGGCTCGGGGTATGGCAGGTGCCCGACGGACCAACTTGCGTGCACGCCGTCCGGCTGGCACTGGAGCTGGGATACCGCCACATCGACACCGCGCAGGCGTACGGAAACGAGTCGAGCGTCGGCCGGGCACTACGCGACAGCGGCATCGCGCGCAGCGAGGTGTTCATCACGACGAAGTTCCACCCCGGCCGGCGCGACCCGCTCAGAGAGTCCGCCGTCAGCATCGAGCAACTGAGGGTCGACTACGTCGACCTCTACCTCGTCCACTGGCCGGGTGGCGGGGCCACCTGGGCCTGGCCTGGGATGGAGGCCGCCCGGGCGCGGAGCTACGCCCGAGCGATCGGCGTTTCCAACTTCGACACCGACGAGCTCCATCAGGTCATCGCCGGCGCCACCGTCGCGCCGGTGGTCGACCAGGTGCAGTTCAACCCGTCGGCCTATCGCAAGGCGCTCCTCGAGGCGTGCGAAGAACGGGGTGTCGCGCTCGAGGCCTACAGCCCGTTGGGCACCGGTTCGCAGCTGGGCGACCCCGTGGTTGTTGGGATCGCAGACCGCCTTGGGCGAACCGCAGCCCAGATTCTCCTGCGCTGGTGCGTCCAGCGCGGCATCCCCGTCATCACCAAGTCAACCCATCGCGACCGGATCGCCGAGAACGCGCAGATCTTCGACTTCGAGCTCGCCACGCGTGACATGGAGGAGCTCGATGCGCTCGATCGATCAGGAGGGACCGGCGAGGCGCTGGCGCGCAAATGGTGGTGAGAGCTGCTGGGTCGGCAACGATCACGTCAGCGACGACCGGAAACGCATGACGCCGAATGGGAACGGCTGCTCGAGCTCGGAACCCCGCGCCGCGCGCGCCGTCATCCCCGCTCGCTGGGCCGCAGCTCGCACCTCTCGTGCCAGCTCCGTCTTCCCGACACCGGCGGACCCCTCGATCAGGACCAACGCCCCCTCCCCGGCGCATGCACGACCAAGTCCCTCGTGCAGCGTTTCCAGCTCTCGCTCGCGCTCTAGCAGTCCCCCAGTAACGGACGCCATGGCCCGACGATACAGGCGCCTCCACCGGCCCCTTTGACGAACTGCCCGCCCCGCGCCGGGCTCACCGTCAGTTGACCTGCTGGAGGGTCGGGAACACGTAGGTGGCTCCCATCGAGCCGTTGGGCGGCGGCAGGATCGACGCCTCAGTGTTGCTCGGCGGCGTCGGGTAGTACATACGGATCATCGGCCGGATCAGGGTCGGCACGGACACGCCGGGGTAGAGGGTGGAGTAGTAGGCGCTCGACGGGGTCGGGATCCAGTTCGTGGCCGGCGCTCCCTCGGGGAGCCTCGGGCCGATCCATATCGTCACCGATCCATCGCTGTTGCGTACGAGCTTGCCCGAGGTCATCTGCTGGGATCCAAGCTGCGTTACGGGCTGGGTCGGACCCCACTGGAGGTTGACCGGACCGCCCGGATTGCTCAGGGCCACGATCGCGCCCGGGGTACCCTTGCTGCCCTGGATCGGGACGTTCCCCGGCGACAGGTCTTGGAGCCACTTGGTCGAGATCTGGAACGAGTACGTCGCGCTCCCCGTCTTGTCATCGAGGTGCCGTTTCAGGGCCATCGCGACGTAATACGGCACGTCCGGCTTGAGGCCGTATTGGGCTGCCGTTGACCCGAACATGATCGGCATGCTGGCGACCACGGCACCCCAGGCGGACGGTTTCACGGTGATCGTGTTACTCGATGGGTCGACCCCGGTGACCGCGATGTTGGCGGTCGAGTATGCGGTGTTGAGGACGGTCGCTTGAGTGATGAACGGTGCCGAGGACTCCGTGTTATCCAACTGGTAGACGTTGACCGACCAGAATCCGAGTGGATTTCCCTGGCTGTCGTTGACGAGCGGCGGGAGCGTCCCGATGACGGGCAGGGAGGGCGGGTTCGTGACCGGCGGCGTGAACGTCAGCGTGTAGGTGTTGTTGCCGTTGAGCTGGGTCGCCGACGTGCCGTCGAGGTTGTTGATCTGGGCATAGACGGCGTCGATGGGCACATTGGCCGACCCGCCGGAGAGCACCACGGCGGACCGGTAGAAATACCCCTGGCTGGTGTTGGGGTAGGTCCCGATCTTGTTGTTGAGGTAACTCCAATAGTTCGTCGACGGTCCCACCCCGACCGAAGACGTTTTGGCTATCACATTCGCCTGCCCCTGCTCATAGCCGGCTTGGAGCGCGGAGAGCTGTCGTGGGCCCCAGTCACTTGGGATCCTGAAGCCCGAGGCCGAGAGGCTTGAACAGCGCGAGCGTGGAGCGCTGACCGTAAGACGGGTTACGGAACCGCTTCCAGGCACCGTACTGCGGAATCACCCAGCTCGGCAGGGTGCCGAGCGGGATGCCGTTCAACCCTGTCGTCGCTCCGGGCAGCGGGCTGAGTCTGAGCGACTCACCGAGCTGCTTGAAGAAGGCGATTGCGCGCGTTGGGGCGGTGTGCCACTTCTGGGCGCGCCTGACCTGTCCCGGCGTGGGGGTATAGCTGCCGGGCTTGAAGTACTGCGGCGACCTTGGCACCTCCACCCAGCGTGTTGAGCGGTGCGGTCGCCAGCGTGTTGTATTTCTCGAACCGGTAGACGAACTCCGGGGCCAGCCCCCAGACATACGCTTTCGCGGCCAACTTCTGAATCAGCTTAGGACTCGTGATCGGTTTCGCGAGAGCCTCGGAGGGCACGAACGTCGCAACCCCGCAGAGACCAGCGGCCGCGACCGCGGCGAGCGTCGCCGCAAGGCGGTGGTGTGAATACGGCAGTGTCACGTCAGTGCTCCTTCGGTTGGCGCGCCGCAGCCGGGCCGCACTGTTGACCTGCGTGGAGTACATCCTCAGGGGGTCCAGATCAGTTACAAGAGGGAGACCCCGTGTGTTTTCCCTACCGTTTTCCCTACCGCCGCGCTGTCGCCCTGGGCTCGCCTCAGCGCACGCCGAGGTGGGCGTGCACGAGTTGCACGGCCCAGGCGCCTTCGCCAACCGCGGTTGCACATCGCTTCGTCGAGCCCGAGCGAACGTCTCCCACCGCGAAGACGCCGGGAACGGTGGTCTCGAGCATGTTGTCCGCTCCGACGGCACCGCCGGTGAGAATGAAGCCGTCGTCGTGGCGTTGCACGACGTCGCCGAGCCACTCGGTGCACGGCAGGGCGCCGAGGAAGAGGAACAGGAACGCGAACCGCAGACGCTCGCCGTCCTTGAGAGTGACCGCGTCGAGCTGTCCGTCCGTGCCGTGAAGGGCGGCGATCTCGCTGCGGTCGTGTACGGCCACCCCATAGCGCTCGAGCTCTCGCACGAGGTAGTCGGACATCGTCTCGCGCAGATCCGCGCGGCGGTGGAGCAGCGTCACCAGGGCGCCGCCACGTGCGAGCCAGACCGCGGCCTGCCCGGCCGAGTTCCCGCCGCCGACGACGGCCACCCGCTCGGCCCCGCACAGCTGGGCCTCGGGCGGACCGGCGGCGTAGAACACGCTGATGCCCTCGTACTGGTCGAGGCCCTCGACCGGCAGGCGACGGTACTGCGCCCCCGTGGCGATCACCACTGCGCGAGCTGCGATCTCGTGATCCTCTTCCAGGCGCACGACGTGATGCCCATTCCCCGGCTCGAGCGAGAGGGCTCGGTACGGCGTGGCCAGGCGCGCGTTGAACTTCCGCGCCTGGGTCACGGCGCGGCTGGTGAGCTCCGAGCCGCTCAAACCCGCGGGGAACCCGAGGTAGTTCTCGATCCTGCGCGAGGTCCCAGCCTGACCTCCCAGCCCGGTGCTGTCCACGACGAGCGTGTCCAGGCCCTCGGAAGCCCCATAGACGGCGGCGCCGAGGCCGGCGGGACCGGCGCCGACAACCAACATGTCGACCTCCTCCCGCGGCGCGAGCTCGAGGCCGATTCCCAGCGCACGAGAGACCTGACCGGGCGACGGGCCGCGGAGCTCAAGGCCTCCCGGCAGCCTGACCAGGGGCAGGCTGGCCTCGTCGAGACCCTCTACGAGAGCCGCCGAAGCGGGATCGTCGGAGTGCTCGGGGTCGCGCCAGGTCAGGGGCAAACGGTTGCTGCGGGCGAAGTCGAGCATCCGCATTGTCGCCTTGGATGTGTGCGGCCCGACGATCTCCAGACCGAGCCCCTGCACGCGCTGGAGTCCTTCGCGCCGGGCGATGAAGGCCGACAGGACGACGTCGCTGAGCGGGCCGTCCTCGTATAGAAGCGACCGCAGGACTTCGCGAGCGACGGCGATGTAGCGGAGCGGCTCGGTGACGAGCGCGGTTACGAAAACCGTCTGCCCCGACAGCAGGTTCAGCTCGCCGAGGAAGCCCGACGGGCCGTGGCGAACGATCTCGTTGCCGGCCGCATCGACGATCATGGCCTCGCCCTCGATGATCGCGATGAACGGGTACTCGCGATCGCCGACCCGGTAGAGGACCTCACCGACATCGGCCGTGCGCTCCTCGCCGAGCTCAGCGAGCCTCGCCATCTGCGAGGCGGACAGCGTCGGGCTGGGCGGGGGCGCTGGGGTATTGGCTAGCTGCGGCATCAGACCTCCTGCGCGTTTTTGACGTAGCCGTTTAGCGCGCGAGCCGCGCTGTCGAGGATCTCGTCGGACAGACTGCGATCGTCGACGGCGCGTGCCAGCACCAGCGTCCCCACCAACGCTGCGAGGATCAGGTAGGCCTCGTCGGGATCGTTGGCCGGGGTCAGCTCGGTCAGTAGCTCTACATAGCTGCGGACCTGGCGCGAATAGGCCGCGCGGGCGCCACGGCCACACCGCGAAATGTCGGTCGGGAGCGCGGCGACGGCGCATCCAGTTTCAGGCCTATCGCGATGCAGCCGACTGAGGTACCCGTCGATGATGGCCGCAAGCGCGACTGGTCGGCTGAGCTTCGCTGATGCCTGGACACGCTCTGACCCCTGCGCCAGAGCCTCGCACACAGCCTCCGCCACGAGCTCGTCGCGGGAGTCGAAGTGCCGGTAGAACCCGCCATGCGTCAGCCCCGCCTGCTTCATCAGCTCGACGACGCTGACGGAGTCGATCCCGTCGCGGCGAACCCGACGTGACGCCGCCTTGACGATCCGCGCGTGGCTGGCGGCCTTATCTGCTTGGGAGCTTCCCACGGAGCCTGTGGTTCCTTTCCTTCCTCGTAGTCGTCCTGATACTTAGGATGACACAGATCATCCTGAATTTAGCTGAAGTCCTGGCACACGAACACGCGATAGAGAGATGAGCACCGCTCCCACCCACAACACAACCCGCGGGCCCTAACACACGCCCGCCTTGACAAACACCCCACCTCTATACAAGAAGGGGGCGGGTGAGAGGGGGCTCCGGTGCCCGATCAGCGGCTCAGATGCTGCATAACACGACAACACCGGCTCGGATCCCGAGCCCTGTCGTATTGAGCATGCTCCTCATTCATTATGCATAACTCGACAGGGCTAAGGGTTTGGCGCGGGATTGTCGTGCTGTGCAGGTTCTGGACGAGTGCGATCGCGCCCGCTCCCCTCCCCTTCCCCAGTGCCGTTTAGCGGGCCGACGCCAACCGGGGCTGCGGACGCTGAAAGCGCCCCCGCGCTGAGAACGCTCCGCGTGTTCGCCGTACCGTCGCCTGGCAGTCGTCTTGACATTCAGGATGATGGACGTCATCCTCAATCAGGATGACATCGATCATCCTCATTGGCTCGCCTGAGCAACCGAATCCGAAAGGCCCCCACTTCATGCCCGCAACGACCTCCCTCCATTTGGACGTCCATGTCGCGCCGATGCGACCGATGCAGGGAGCGCCCGCACAGGGGCCGGGCGATGAGTCCATGTGGTCGCCGATGAGCTCGACGCTCATCTACGGCGAGCGGGACGCGGTGCTCGTTGACACTCTCGTCACGTTCGATCAGGTCGACACGCTCGCCGACTGGATCGACCGCTTCGACAAGAACCTCACCACGATCTACATCACCCACGGTCACTCGGATCACTGGATCGGACTCAGCCGCTTGCGGGAGCGATTTCCCGGAGCGCGCGGCCTGGCCAGGCCCAAGGTGCACGAGCGAGCGGTCTTCGAAGCCACAAACCCCGGACTGTCCGCCTACTGGCAGTCGATCTTCCCGGGCGAGGTTCCGGAGAAGCCCGTGCTACCCGACCGCTTGGAGGAGACGTCGATCGACCTCGAAGGCCACGCGCTCGACATCATCGACATCGGCCAAGGCGACACCGAGCACTCGACGATCCTGCACGCGCCCACGATCGATGCCGTCATTGGCGGCGACGTCGTCTACAACCAGGTCCACATGATGATGGGAGAGGCTGACGAGAGCGCCCGGGGGGCTTGGATCCGCAGCCTGGATCAGATCGCAGCGCTCAGCCCGCAAGTCGTCGTCTCTGGCCACCCACGCGTCGGCGCTCCCAGCGTTCCGAAGACGATTGGCGAATCGCAGCAATATCTGATCGACTTCTCGCGTATCGCCGCCAGCGAGGACACGGTGCAAGGAATCGTCAAGGCCATGCTCGAGCTACACCGCGAGCGCGATAACCCGCGCGTGGTCTGGCACTCCGCGCGAGAGGAGATCAAGAGGCGCCGGCAGGTCTAAGCGCTACGAATGTGAAGTCCGGGTCTCGGTCCAGTCGACAAAGAGGTGGCGCTCGGAGAACAGCCAGGCGCCGTGGATCTTCACGAATGTGTCGCCGTAGCGAAGCCAGGCGACCATCAGCTTGCGCTCGCCGTCGTCGGTGAACAGGTGATGGGCGATGCAGTAGCTCTCACCCGTCGCTCGGTCGCCGTCGAGCGCGATCGTACTCTGGCCGTTAAAGTGCATCGTCGCCTCGTAGCGATTGAGGTCATCGAACACCGGCGTGAGCGCCTCTCGGCCGTCGAGGGCATATGAGGGCCCGGAGCCCTGCCCGTCCATGTAGACGACGAAGTGGGTGTTCTCGGTGAACAGCGACTTCTGCCCATCGGCGTCGCGGCGATCGGCGCAGTGCGCGTAGGCGTCAACCAGCTCCCGTATGGCCAGGCGGTCGGCCTGCTCGGTCGGTGAGATCTCGGTGGTGGTCGTCATTGCTCTCCCGTGCCCGTCGTACAAGGGATTAGTGTTCGTGTACCGGGGAATTCCCCGGATCATGATGAGTATAAGCGGGGAGTTCCCCGGTTGCAAATCACGGACCTGCGCATGACCGAATCAGACGACCTCAAGCGAAGCGATGCCCGTCGTAACCGAGACGCGATCCTCGCGGCCGCGTTGGAGGCACTGACCGAGTCGCCCGACGCCTCCTTGAACGCGATCGCGAAACGAGCGGGCGTCGCGAACGCGACCCTCTACCGGCACTTCCCCACGCGCGAAGAGCTCGTGCTCGCCACCTACCGGCAAGAGGTCCAGAGCCTCGTCGACGCGGCCGCCTTCCTTCTGCAGGAACAGGAGCCCATCGACGCACTGCGCAGCTGGGTCGAGCGTCTCGCGCAATACGCGGTGACCAAGCACGGACTCGCCGACGCCCTGCGCAAAGCCAGCACCCCAGGAAGCGACCTCTCCTCCACCGACATCTACGACGCGATCGTTGCAGCACTCGACCGCCTACTGCGCGCCAACATCTCCGCCGGCGCACTGCGACCCGGCCTCGACGCCCACGACGTAATCCTCGCCCTCGCGGGCCTCTGGCAACTCGACCAGGCAAGCGACTGGAGAGCCCAGGCCCAGCGCATCTACGAGATCGTCCTCACCGGACTGCAGCGATCCACATGACACTCGCTACCCACTGTCCGCGGACTCAGGCGTCGCGAACGCGCAAGGCCAGAACGGCAAGCACTAAGAGGACGCCCGCCCAGGCGGCTACCACACCGAGGCCCGCCCAGGGCTGGATTGGGAGCGTACGTAGGTGAGTCGTAGCCTGGATGGATAGGCCGGCACTCATCGGCGCCAGTTCCTTGATGTGCCGGCCGAGCGTCCCGCCCACGATCTGAGCGAGGAGTGGCGGGACGTACAGCAGCGCGACGACCACTCCGATCGAGACAGCCGTATCCCGGATCAGGGTCGCAACACCGAGACTGAGCACGGCAATCAGAGCCATGTACAGCACGCTGCCTCCCGCTGCCCTGATCGTCGACTCGGAGCCCAAAGAGATAAGCGCGTAGCCGTGCGCGGGGTCGAGCCCGTTGGCAGGCAACATGAAGCGACCGATCGCCAGACAGCCGGCGACCGCGACCACGCCCATGGCCGCGATCAGCCCACCGAGAATCACGGCTTTGGCCATCAGTACAGGGGCGCGGCGCGGAAGCGCTGCGAGCGTCACGCGGATCATCCCGGTGGCGAATTCCTCAGAGATCGCGACGATGGCCACGATCGCGCCGATGAGCTGGCCGAGGTATACGCCGGACAGGCAGAGCTTTGTGGCATCGCCGCCTTGCGTGACGCCTGACACGTCCGTCAGCCCGCCCGCAGCGAGACTGATGCCCACGGTGCCGGCGACGATGCCGAGCAGTAGCCAACCGTTGCTCGCCAGGGTGCGGAGCTTGGTCCACTCCGAGTGAAGGACCGCGGTCACGTGTCCCTCCGGGAGAGAGCGCGCATCGCCAGCGCCAGTAGGCCGGCGGTCCACACGGCGAGCACGATCAGGCCGACACCGGGGGAGAGCGGAAAGTAGCCGTTGCCGATCGTGTACGCATAGCTGACCTGCGATGAGCTGGGCAGTGACCCCAGGATCGAGGATCCGGCGGCGGGACTCAGACGCAGCAGCCACAGTGGCAAAGACGGGTTGCCACCCGAGCCAGACGCACCAGATACGTACGGGACGACGAGTATCGCCGGCAGGACAAATACGACGATGCCGGCAGTGACGGCGCCGGCGGTCCTGCGTACGAGCACACCAAGCGCCAGGACAGCCACGGCGGTGAGCGCCAAAATCGTGCCGGTGCCGATGATCACGCGGAGCTCGGTGAAGGCCCCCAAGGGGAACAGGTAATTCCCGTTCGCCGCCTCAAGGTGCCGGCCGAGCGCGACGCCGACCGCGGCCGCTGCCGTGCCGACCGTCAACCCAAGCGTTCCGATCACGACCGCTTTGGCCGCCAGCATGTGTCTGCGGTCGGGCACGGCGGCCAAGGTCGTGCGAATCAGGCCGCGGCGGTACTCGCTGGTGGTGAACATCGTGGCAACGACGACCATCACGACCAGCGCCGCGACCAGCGCCTGGGTGAGAAGGCTCGCCGGGGTGTCACCGCTTGCGGTCACCGCCGGCGCGATGTCACCGGAGCCGTGGACCACGAACCCGCCGCCGTCGCGGCGGAACCCCCCGCCATCGAGCACGTCGTAGAAGTCGCTGTGGCTCTCCCCGATCCCCTGCCCTCGCCACGCGCTGCCGACGGTCGTCCCGTCGAGTGTGACGTGATCGAACGTAGCTGTTGCCAGCGTGGCCAGGCCGTTGAACGTGACCGGCGAGGTGACGAACAGCCCAATGTCAACGTTGGCCGGGAGCTGCGCGAGCGTCGCCCTTCCCAGCTGATGCCAGCTCGTCCCATCGCCCGAGTCGTAGGCAGTGAGCACATCGCCCGTCCGTTTGAGCATCAGCCAGCGCGGCGAGCCGTCCGCGACCGAATCCGAAGGCCCGGCCAGATCATGCGTGAAGTCGTACTGGAAGCGAACGCCGTGGGCCGGGGTGACCATGACCGCTGCGTACGGCGAGCCCTGACGGGTGCTCGCCGTGACGATCAACCCGGCCTTTGACCAACCGGCCAGTCCAGGCCGCGTCCGCGCAAGAGAGGGCGCGGCGTTGGCGGGAGCGCTCGAGGTGACGCCGGTGAGGCCGGTGATCCGGCCGGTGATCGTGCCGTTTCCGCGCAGCTGCTGACCGACGACGTAGTAGCTGTCGGCAACGGCCTCCCCATCCGGGCCTACCGGAACCAGCGGGTGACCCTGCCCGCACTGCGGCTGCCCTCCGGTCTGCCCGGATCCGGGCGTGCAGATCCCGCTGTGCTCGCCGCTCGCCGTCAGGTAGGCGAACAGCACCAGGAGTACCGCCACAAGGACGATCCCGATAACCCATCCGCGCACGGTCCGGAACTTCGTCCACTCGGCGTGAAGGGAATCAGTCAAAACGCGGCTCCCGTGTCCGCTGTCGGGGCGCGACACGCTGGTGACGGTCATCGCGCCGCCTCCCCGAAGGAACCGCTCGTGAACTCGGCCTTGCCTCCGGTCAGCCGCAGGTACACGTCCTCCAGCGTTGCCCGCCTGGGGATTGCCTGGGGCGGCGGGGGCTCCACGCTACCGAGGAGCTCGTCGACACTCGCGTTCGCCAGGACTCTTCCCCGTCCTACCACGATCAGGTCGTCAGCCATTCCTTCGAGCTCGCTGAGCAGGTGGCTCGAGACGAGCACGGCCCGGCCCTCTGCGGCGAGCGATCGAAGCAACGCTCGGACCCAGATGATCCCCTCTGGGTCCATCCCGTTGAACGGTTCGTCCAAAATCAGGATCGATGGGTCACCGAGCATCGCCGCCGCGATCCCGAGGCGCTGGCGCATACCGAGGGAGTAGCCCCCGGCCTTCCGGCGCGAAGCGCTGCCGAGGCCGACGAGCTCGATCATTTCGTCAACTCGACGGGCGTCGAGCTTCTGCGAGTGTGCGATCCACAAGAGATGGTTCCGTCCCGAGCGACTCGGTTGCAGCGCCGCAGCGTCGATCAGCGAACCGACATGCCGCAGCGGATGCCGGAGGCTCCTGTACGGCTGCCCAGATACGAGCGCTCGTCCCTCGTCAGGCTCGTCGAGCCCGAGGATTACGCGAATGGTGGTTGACTTGCCGGCCCCGTTTGGCCCGACAAACCCGGTGACCCGTCCTCCCGTCACCGTGAACGTCATGCCGTCGAGGGCGAGCGTCGACCCGAACCGCTTGCGCAGCCCAGTTGTTTCGATCATTGCGTCGCTCACTTGTTGGTCGTCCTGTCGTTGAACTGGCTGTTGCGACGCGGTTCTACGCTCCCGTTGGTGTCAGCTCGGTGCTCGCGGCCGACACCTGGCTGACACCTGGGCCGTGGCATCGTTCGGCACATGCGAGTGCTCGTAGTCGAGGATTTCGAAGTGCTGGCCCGTTCGATTGGGACTGGCTTGCGCCGCGAGGGGATGGCAGTCGACGTCGTTCTTGACGGGGCGGATGCGCTGAACCGCCTCGCGCTTACGCGCTACGACGTCGTCGTGCTCGACCGCGACTTACCGGGAGTGCACGGAGACGAGATCTGCCGGCGGATCGTGGCTGACGGAGCCGAAAGCCGGGTGCTGATGCTGACGGCCGCGAGCACCCTCAAGGACCGCGTCGAAGGCCTCGGATTGGGAGCTGACGACTACTTGGGCAAGCCATTTGACTTTCCCGAGCTCGTGGCTCGAGTCCGCGCGCTCGCCCGAAGGTCGATGCCGGCCACACCGCCGACCCTCGAATACGGCGATTTGACGCTCGACAGTGGTCAGCGGACTGCGTTTCGCGCAGGGCGTCGTCTCGAGCTGAGTCCAAAGGAGTTCGCCGTCCTCGAGTGCCTGCTGTCCTCCTTGGGCAGGGTGATCTCAAGCGAAGAGTTGCTCGAGCGAGTCTGGGACGAGGCGACCGATCCCTTTACGACAACCGTCAAGACGACCGTGCGACGACTGCGCCGCAAGCTCGGAGAGCCACCTCTCATCGACACGGTTCGCGAGGCCGGCTACCGAGTTGGAGACTGCCAATGACCACCGACCAACCCGCAACGACTCTCCGCAGGAGGCTCCACGCACTCCTGTACATGGAGCGGCCGATTCTGCGCGCGCAACTGGCGATCCTGTACTCCGGGTTCTTTCTGGGATTGCTGGTCGTCGTGCTGGGAGCCGCCGGCGTCCTGATCATGAGAGGCTCACAATCGGCATCGAGCAACGGCGCCCCGGCCCACAGTCCGTCGCCGCCCACTGCGCTTCTCGTCGTCGCAATCGGTTTGGTTGCCGCGGCCGTCGCGGTGGCTGGCGCTTGGTGGCTAGCCGGTCGCTTCCTGCGGCCTCTGCGGGCGATGACGGCCGCGGCACAGGAGATCTCGGCCACCAACCTGCACAGGCGGCTCGAACTCAAGGGGCCTGACGATGAACTGACCCAACTCGGCAAGACCCTCGACGGTCTGTTCGGTCGCCTCGAAACCTCGTTCGAGGCACAGCGTCGCTTCGTCGCCAACGCGTCCCATGAGCTGCGAACCCCGGTGGCCGGGCAGCGGACGTTGCTACAGGTCGCGCTCGCCGATCCGCAGGCAACCAGCGACTCGCTGCGGGAGACCTGCGAGCAGGCCCTCAAACTCAGCGATCAACAACAGCGCCTGATCGACGCACTGCTGATGCTCTCGACCAGTGAACGCGGCCTTGAACGAGCCGAACCGCTCGATCTCGCTGAAATCGCGGCGACGGTCCTCGCCGGTCGCCAACCATTGGCTGATTCACGGGGAATCGTGATCGAAACCTCGCTGGCTCCCTGCACCGCGATAGGAGATGACACCCTGCTCGAGTCAATGGTGGCAAACCTCGTCGACAACGCGCTGCGCCACAACGCCTCGAACGGAAGCATCACAGTCCTGACGGCAACGGCCGCTGGACGACCGTCGCTAACGGTCCTGAACACGGGCCCCTTGGTGCCCGACCGTGCCATTGGGCAGCTGTTCGAGCCATTCCGAACGGCCGGCTCCGATCGGATTCACCACTCGAACGGCCACGGTCTCGGACTGGCGATTGTTCGCGCGATCGCTGACGCGCACGGCGCCACGATCGACGTGCACGCCCGGCCTTCGGGCGGCCTCGAGATCAACGTTACGTTTCCGGCCGTTTGATATTCCCGGTACCGTGCAGCCACCATCCCGGCGCGCTATGTCCGGAGGGCTCGTGGGGTTGGGCGCCTGTTAGCGTTGGTGTCTCGGGGACCGTGGTTTGACGAGTTTTCGAAGCCAAGAGACGAGTGAACTTGGTCGGCTGGCTGGGGTGGCTCACATCGGGCCCGCTGGATTGCCGACAGGCACGGTCACCTTTCTCTTCACTGATATCGAGGGCTCGACACGGCTGCTGCACGAGCTCGGCAGCGAGCGCTACGGTGCGGAGCTTGAGCTGCATCGCGAGCGCGTCCGTCGCGCGGTTGCGGCTCATGATGGTGTTGAGGTCGGGACCGAGGGGGACGCGTTCTTCGTCGTGTTTGCCCGCGCGTCGGACGCGCTGGCCGCGGCGAGTGAGGTGCAGGTGGCACTGGGGGATGGGCCGATTCGGGTCCGCATCGGCATACATACCGGAGAGCCATTGCTTATGGCCGGGAGCTATGTGGGTCTCGATATCCATAAGGCGGCTCGGATTTGCGCGGCGGCACATGGCGGTCAGGTGCTGGTCTCGCTGGCCACGCGTGATCTCGCGGGGGACGGGTTGCGAGATCTCGGCGAGTTTCGGCTAAAGGATCTGACCGCGCCGGAGCGTCTGTTCCAGGTTGGTAGCGATGAGTTTCCGCCGTTGCGGACGTTGCGTCCGACCAATCTCCCGGTGCAGCCGGGTCCGCTGTTGGGCCGGCGGGAGGAACTGGCCGAGCTGCTGGGGTTGGCGGGGGCAAACCGGCTTCTCACGCTTACCGGCCCCGGGGGCTCGGGCAAGACGCGGCTGGCGTTGGAGGTTGCAGCGAGGTTGTCAGATGAGTACCAGGACGGTGCATGGTGGGTGCCGCTGGCGGCGGTCAGCGATCCGTCTTTGGTGCTGTCGACGATCGCGCAGAGCCTGGGTGCGCGCGATGAACTAAGAGATCATCTGACCGGCAAACGGATGTTGCTGCTGCTCGACAATCTCGAGCAGGTGCTGGATTGTGCACCGTTGATCGCTGATCTTCTCGCGGGCCTGCCGGATCTGAGCGTGATCGCGACGAGTCGCGAGCGGCTCGCGATTGCCTTCGAGCAGGAGTACCCGGTGCCGCCGCTGGACGAGGCGACGGCAGAGGAGCTGTTCGTGTCTCGGGCCCGGCAGCTTGAGCCGGGCTTTGAGCCTGACAAGACGGTGGGCGAGATTTGCCGGCGGCTGGATCGGTTGCCGCTCGCGCTTGAGCTTGCCTCGACGCGGGTGAAGCTGATGAGCACGGCTCAGATGCTGAGCCGGATCGAGCGGCGGCTCGATCTGCTGAGCAAGGGGAGGCGCGACGCCCCAGACCGGCAGGCGACGATGCGCGCCACGATCGGCTGGAGCTACGACCTGCTACCGGCAGGCGAACAGGCGCTTTTTCGGCGCCTTGGAGTGTTCGCCGGAAGCTTCGAACTCGAAGCTGCCGAAGTCGTCTGTGACGCGGATCTCGACGATCTTCAATCGTTGATCGACAAGAGCCTGCTTCGGAGCGACGAACGCGGCCGGTTCCGCTTGCTGGAACTGACTCGCGAATACGCACTTGAACAACTCGAAGGCACGGGAGAGCAGGCGGGATTGCGTCGGCGTGAAGCCGACTGGTTCCTGCAGCTCGCCAAACACGCCAACGAACACCTGACATCAGCCGAGCAAGGTCGCTGGCTCGCGCGTCTAAACGCCGACACCGACAACCTCCGCGCAGTCCTCGCCTGGTGCTCGGAGCACGACCCGGCCGGAGCGATCGAACTCGCGAGCATGCTCTATTGGGGATGGAGGATGGACGGCCAGCTTCGGGAACTCAACGTGTGGCTGGAACGAGCACTGTCCACGCGCGCGACCCTCGACGCTCACACCCGGGCGACGGGCCTCAAGACGCTCGGGGCGGCGCTCAACTTCGTCGATCAGTACGACCGGGCGCGCGAGCCTCTCGAACAGAGCTTGGTCCTATTTCGAGAGCTGGGGGACGCCGCGGGCGAGGCATCGGTGCTGATACTGCTCGGCATGCAGTTCGCCAACCAAGGATCGCTGGCGCGCGGCCTCGAACTCTACGAAGCGGCCCTCGTCGTCGCCCGCGACGCTGGGGACACGCCGAATATCGCGCAGGCGCTGAACTTCCTCGGCGGCTGTTTCCTACTGACGGGCGAACTGGAACGCAGCAGAACTACCCTCGAGGAAGCGCTCGAGGTCCACACCCAACTCGGCTACCACCACTCCGTGGTCGCGGACTTGGACAGCTTGGCCGTCGCAGCCCTTTGCGAGGGTGATGCCGAGCTGGCCGCGCGTCACTACCACGCGATCCTGGAGGTGATCAGCGCCTATCACTCCGAACGCGACGAGGTGTATACCGTGGCGGGCATGGCGTGCGTGGCGGCTCTCAGAGGAGATGTTCACTCGGCCGGACGCCTCTGGGGCGTAGTTGAGGCAGCGGAGAATCGCCGCGAGGTCCACATGGTCGCTGCCGAGCGCGCGCTACTCGAGCGGATCGTGACCCCGCTGCAAGGCGATCAAGCTTTCCAGGCCGGCTACCAGGCCGGACGCGACATCGAACTGGCAGACGCAGTGCGCGAAATCCGCGCAACCTGAAGGCAGCGCACCGAACCGGCGTCCGCGCTCGCCTGGTCAGGAGCCGGTGCGAATCCCGGCCGCTGGCCGGCTCAGATCTACATGGCGGGAATCTGTCACGCGCCAGGTGAGCACGCCCACGCCCGCGGCGGCGAGCAGCACCGCTGGCCACGGACCGATGATGAGTCCGATCACGTGCGAGAGCGCGAAGGCGGCCAAGCCGACGATCGTCAGGAGCGTTGCCGTCCTGCGACCGTCTCTACGTAACCAAGTCGCGATACAGACCAGCCCACACGCCGCGAGCACGAGGCCGCCGAGCGGACGCGAGCCGGTGGCGAGTGCCACGGCGTAGCCGGCGATCAGCCCGGCGGCGGCTAGCGGAGCGGTGGCGAAGCGCGACCTCACGTCGATGATTATCCGCGACTCAGAGTGCGGCCCGCCGCTGCATGGTCACGGAGCGCTGCTTCGCGGCGAAGCCGCCTCCCATGTGTAGCCGCCGGCGATCGCACGGGCGTCCTCCTTGCTCAGCCCGTGCGAGGACCACGCCGCGCGCCCGGCCTCGACTATCGCCTCGGGATCGGCCATGCGCTTGTAGTCGCCGAGCGCATCGACCGCGTAGCCGCGCTCGATCCCCAATGCGTCGGCCACCAGGGAGATGTAGTTGCGCACCTGCACGTGCTCGTCGCCCGCGTCGCACCACTCGCGCTGGCACGCGTGGGATATCGTCACCACCGTGTCCACGCCAAGCTCTCGCGCCTGCTCGAGCAGCGACGCGCGGGTCACGAGCCAGCGCGAACGCTCTACGTCGGCGGAGCTCGGACCGCAGTCATAGTCGTACTCGGGCGGAGCCTGCAGCCATCCCACCAGCTCGACCCCCGGGACCTCGCGCAGCAGCGCCGCGCACGACTCGCGGTCCTCGAGCGCCCGGCGCTGTCCTACCTCGTGACCGTCGCGGCCAACGTGCGTGTGCAGGGCCACTCGACGGGGCACCTTGCGCTTAAAGTCAAGCTCGCCGCGACGAGCGCGCTCAGCCAGGAACGTCGTGCAATGTGTGATCTGGAACGGCACCTCGCGGCCATCGCGGCCGAGCACGATGTCGTCGTAGTGGACATTGCACGACGGGCACCAGAACACGACCGTGCCCGGGTTGTACGCCGACAGTCGCTCAATGCTGCGTGCCGACACGCCACGGCCCGGTTCGTCGTCACCGGCGCGGTGCCAGGTGATCCCGCAGCAGAACTGCACGCCGGCGACGGCCACGAAGTCGAGCCCCAACCGCTCGAACACCCAGGTCACGTCGGCGGCGATGTCGGGCGTGCGCAGGATGTTGCAGCCGAGATAGAGGACGATCTCGTGGCTGCGCTCGGGCGGCCCGAAGCGCTCCACCCATGAGACGCGGTCGGCCGGGAACTGCAGCGCCTTGGTGGCTTGCACGCGGCGGTAATAGGTGTCGTAGGGAAAGCGGCCCATCGGTCCAGTCTCTGACCAAAGCGTACCGCCGGTCGTGCTAGCTACGTAGGAACGCCAGTACCGCGAGGACGCGGCGATGGTCCTCGGGGGCGGGCGGTAGGTTGAGTTTGGTGAAGATGCTGCTCACGTGCTTTTCTACGGCACGCCCAGAGATCACAAGGGTGTCGGCGATCGCCTGGTT
This sequence comes from uncultured Solirubrobacterales bacterium, assembly GCA_963812225.1. Lineage (GTDB taxonomy): Bacteria > Actinomycetota > Thermoleophilia > Solirubrobacterales > Solirubrobacteraceae > Palsa-465. The sequence continues at coordinate 335,115 of CAWEUN010000014.1, read as the reverse complement.
GCTGCGTCCCTCGGCCATCAGGCCCAGCACGTCGCGCTCGCGCGACGTCAGGTTCTCGACCGGCTCATGGACCCGTCGGCGCCCAAGCATGTGCGAGACGACCTCGGGATCGAGCGCCGAACCGCCCTCGGCTACTCTCCGAACCGCCTCGGCGAAGCGGTCGCCGTCCCACACCCGGTCCTTGAGCAGGTAGCCGACTCCGGCGGGATCCTCGCCTAGTAGCTCTAGCGCGTACGCCTCTTCTACGTAGGCCGAGAGGACGACCACCCCCGTGCCTGGCATCTCTTCGCGGATCGCGCGCGCAGCCCGCAGGCCCTCGTCGGTGTGGGTCGGCGGCATTCGGATGTCGATGATCGCGACGTCGGGGTGGTGCGCTCGCGCCTTGCGCATCAGCTCCTCCTGGTCTGCTGCATGCCCGACGACCTCAAAGCCGGCCTTCTCGAGCAGACGCGTGACCCCTTCTCGCAGCAGCACCGAGTCATCGGCGACGATCACCCGCATGGGATCTGGGCTGTCACGGTGGTGCCATCGCCGTCGGCGCTCGTTAGCTCGAGGCGGCCGTCGAGGGCCGCCACCCGATCGGAGAGCCCGCGGAGCCCCGAGCCCTGCGCCGGGTCGGCCCCGCCGACGCCGTCGTCGCTCACCTGGACGTCCACCTGCCCGTTGTTGCGAACGACCGTTACCTTGACCTTTCGGGCTTGGGCATAGCGGGCCGCGTTGGTGAGCGCCTCTGCGACGACGAAGTAGACGGCTGATTCGACAGAGGAGGGCAGCCGCCGGTCCGGTGTCTCAACAATTAGCTCTACCTGCACTGGGGAGCGCCCGGCAAGGCCGTTCAGCGCCGACGCGAGACCACGGTCGGTCAGGGCAGCGGGGTGGATACCGCGCGCCAGCTCGCGCAGCTCACGCGTCGCTTCGTTCAGCTCTTCGAGAGACGCGTCGAGCAGCGCGGCCGACTCCGCGTCGCTCCCGATCCGGTCTCGCGCCAGGCGTAGGTTGATGCCGAGTGCCATCAACCGCTGCTGTGCGCCGTCGTGAAGGTCTCGTTCGAGCCGCCGGCGCTCGTCGTATCCCGCGGTGACGATTCGCGCGCGAGAGGCGCGGAGCTCGTCAACGTGGGCGCGCAGCTCGGCGTCTAACCGCTCATTCTCGAGTGAGAGCGCGGCCGCGGCGCCAACTGCCTGGACGAGGTCGCGCTCGTCTGCAAGTTCGGCGTCATGGACGATCGCGGCGACCCGCGTTCCTTCGTTCTCGACTGTGGTGGTGATCTTCCCCTCCGGGGGTGGGTCGATCCGCACTGGCCGACCGTCGGCGTCGACATAGGCAGCCTGGTTTGGCACCCAGTAGGCGAGCTGCAGCGTGGGATCCCCGAGCGCGTCGGCGAGAGCCTCGCGCAACGAGACTCGACCTGCCCCGCCACCGAGCCGGCCGAGGAGCGAGCTGATCGCCTCGGCTTGGCTGAAACGGAATCGCACGAGGCCGACCAGGAACGCGAACGGAAGGCACGCGAGCGAGCCGAACAGCGCCAGAGTCAGCCCGTCGGCGACGGTGCTCGACAGGCTGGCCTGCTCGACGATCAGCTCGGTCATCAAGAGACCGAAGGTGAGACTGCCGACGGCGAGCACCGGTGCCAGGCTCCGTCGCTGACTCGTGGAGCTGCCGCGCCAGCGTCGGTACAGGACTGCTACTACGGCGCCCAGCACCGCGACCGCGATGTCAAGCTGTGCCGCAATGATCACTCCCCCAGCCTGGGAGTGATGGATGAGCAGCGGATTGGCGGGACAGTTAGGGCAGCCCGCCTTGGCGGGGTTGTTAAGTACGAACGCGGCCAGTTGCATCACCGTCGCGTTGAAGTAAGCGACCCCGACCAGGAGACGGTCCACCCCGCGCTCCAGCCGTCCAGACGGGAACGACAGCAGCAGGTGGATGAGCAAGGCGTAGATCAGCAGCTCTGAGAGCGAGCCGATCGTGAAGATGACGCTGTCGCCAGAGAAGGCGAGCGCCTTCAAAAGGCCGGCAAAGCCGACCGCCGTCATCAGCGGGCCTATGTTGCTTGCGGGACGTCGTGTCCACGTGTAGAGCCCAGTCCCTATGAACCCCCAGCCGATCCCGAGCGTCAGCGCCGCGTAGGCGCCGCGGTGGATGTTGTGCTGGCCGTTGATAACCGCCACGAGCGCGCCGACCCCGAGGAGGAGGGCGGCGATCGCGAGTCCAATCATCGCGCGGCGTGGGCTGGCTATCCGATCAGTGAAGTGATCGCCTCCACGCTCAGCTCGCTTTTGGGGATGAAGCCGTGTGCTGGACTAGCGACGATCTCGTAGGCGAAGTCGGATCGGTCGCGGCTCGAGGTGAGCACGATCGCGGGCGCCGCGCCGTTCGCGGCCAGTCGCTCGGCGACCTCGAAGCCGTCGAGATCGGGCAGCCGGATATCGAGCAGCACGAGGTCGGGTTGCAGTTGGCGGGCGGCGTCGATCGCGGACGTGCCGTCCGCAGCCTCGCCAACCACCTCGTAGTCGTCTGCCTCGAGCATGCGTCGTGCACTGGCGCGAAAGCTCGGATGGTCATCGACGATCAAGACGGTTTTCCCCATCGCCGTGATTCTCGCCCATAGGGCCAGCCGGATCCATAGGGAGAGCCGAACCTCCCGGGGGGGCAATCCGAACCCCAGCGGGCGTCGGGCCGAACCTGTCGGACACCTGCCATCCCCATGGCTACGCCGATCCGCCGCTGGGAGCCTGGTGCCAGGTCCGAAATCCAAGTCAGAGGAGGATCGAGATGAGTGCCAAGAGAAGCGACTCGCCAGCACTGGCGGCCCGCGCCGCACGCTGGAGCGCTCAGCATCGCAAGAAGGCCATCTGGGGCTGGCTGGCGTTCGCGCTGATCGCGTTCATGCTCGGCGGCGCGATCGGGACTGAGACTCAGACGAACGCCCAGAGCGGGGTCGGCGAGTCGGGTCGTGCCGCGCGCACGGTCGACAACGCTTTCCCGAAGCATCAGGTCGAGCAGGTCCTCGTCCAGAGCAACAGCGCCACCGCAGACGACCCGTCCTTCCGGGCCGCTGTCGGCGACGTCCAACGCCGTCTTGCCGCGGTTCCCCACACCAAGGCATTCGAGAGCCCATACAAGCGTGGCAACGCCGGACAGATCTCCGGCGACGCGCACTCTGCTCTGCTTCGGTTCGAGATCGCCGGTGACGAGAACCAGGCCGCGGACCGGGTCGGTGCGACGTTGAAGGCGACCGCCGCCGCCCAGGCCGCAAATCCCAATTTCACCGTCGAGCAGGTCGGCGATGCGAGCATCAACAAGCAGCTCAACGATTCGATCGGCAAGGATTTCAAGCGGGCGTTCGCGACCTCGCTGCCGATCACGCTCGTGATCCTCTTGATCGCATTCGGCGCCCTGGTCGCGGCGAGCGTTCCGATTCTGCTCGCGTTGACGGCCGTTCTCGCGACGATCGGACTGGTCGCCATGACCAGCCACTTCGCGCCCGTTGACGCCTCGATCAACGAGGTGATCCTGTTGATCGGCTTGGCGGTCGGCGTCGACTACTCGATGTTCTACCTGCGCCGCGAACGCGAGGAGCGCGAATCGGGGCGCAGCGAAGAGGCGGCGCTGGCGGCTGCGGCGGCGACGTCCGGGCGGGCGGTGCTCGTCTCGGGCCTGACGGTAATGGTCGCCATGGCCGGCATGTACCTCGGCGGCGCCTCGACGTTCACGTCGTTCGCCACCGGGACGATCATCGTGGTCGCTGTGGCTGTGGTGGGCTCGCTGACCGTCCTGCCGGCGCTGCTCGCCTGGCTGGGAGACCGGGTCGAGAAGGGTGGCGTCCCGATCATCAAGAACATGCGGTGGAACGCCGGCGAGAGCGGCATATGGGCGCGGATTCTGACTCCCGTGCTACGACACCCCCTGGTCTCGGCAATAGCCGCGGCGGGCCTGCTGATCGCGCTGGCGATTCCCGCGTTCAGTATCCATACCGCGACCCCGGGCACCGACTCGTTGCCGCAAAACCTGAGCGTGGTCAAGACCTACAACAAGGTCCAGAAGGTCTTCCCGGGCGGACCCATCCCGGCCGTCGTCGCGGTGAGTGCGGCCGACGTCACCTCGCCCCAAGTCAGTCGCGCGATCGTCGATCTTCGCAAGCAGGCCGCCGCCAGCCCGCTGTTCAAGCAGCCGGTCACGACCAACATCAATCCCGACCGGACAGTCGAGGAGGTCGACATCCCCCTGGCCGGGAATGGCAGCGACTCGAAATCGAGCGCCGCCCTGGCCCAGCTACGCGACCATCTCGTCCCGGCCACGATCGGGCAGGTCGAGGGAGCCATCGCCGACGTGGGTGGATTTACCGCCGGCTCGAAGGACTTCAACGACACGATGAAGTCACACCTGCCGCTGGTCTTCGCCTTCGTCCTGACGGCGGCATTCCTGCTGCTCCTCGTGACCTTCCGCTCGATCGTGATCCCGATCAAGGCGATCGTGCTCAACCTGCTCTCGGTCGGGGCGGCCTACGGGGTACTGGTGTGGGTCTTCCAGGACGGTCATTTGCAGTCGCTCCTGGGCTTTCACTCCAACGGCGCGATCGTCCCGTGGATGCCGCTATTCCTGTTCGTGGTCCTGTTCGGACTCTCGATGGACTACCACGTGTTCATCCTCACGCGGATCCGTGAGGCATTCGACCGCGGACGACCAACCGAGGACGCGGTCACCCATGGAATCAAGACCACCGCCGGCGTCGTCACCAGCGCCGCAGCCGTGATGATCTCGGTCTTCGCGATCTTCGCCACCCTGTCGCTGCTGATCTTCAAGCAGCTGGGAGTCGGGTTGGCGGTTGCGGTTCTCATCGACGCGACGATCATCCGAGGCGTGCTGCTGCCGGCGACGATGAAGCTCCTCGGCGACTGGAACTGGTACCTCCCGAAGTGGCTCGAGTGGCTCCCGCGAGTGTCGCCTGAGGCTCCTCCTCCCGAGCCGGCGCGCCCGGCGCGGCGTGAGCCCGTCGCCACCTCGGGTTGATCAGGTGTCGATGGACGCGTGGGAAGTGACGATCGCGGCTGCGCCTGGCTCGAACGCGCCGTAGCCGTGCTCGCGGGCGAGGTCGAGCGCGCGAGCGGCGTGCTCGCGGGCGGGCTGCGACTCGCCACGCTCGGCGAGCGCCTCGGCCCAGCCGAGCTCAGACCGAGCCTCCCAGACGCGTAGGCCGTGCTCGTGGTGAAATGCGCAGGCGAACGCGAAGTGCGCGTCGGCCTGCTCGTGGCGACCCAGCGTCGCGGCAAGGAGGGCGAGGTACATGCGCGCGTGTCCGAAGCTCGCGCCGCCGTTCCAGACGAACTGGTGCGCGTACGGACGCAGCAGCTCGTACAGCATCGCTGCGGCCTCGACCGACCCCGTCCGCGCGGCCGTGTCGGCGTACATCGCCAGCCCGCACAACTGCGTTTGGTCGTATCCGAGGTGTTCGAAGCGTCGCGCGGCAGCGCGCGAGAGCACTTCAGCGCCATCCGCGCGACGGTCGATGAGGCAGTAGGTGACGCCGAGTGCGGCCTCGAACGCGGGCAGGCCCGGAGCATTGGCCACCGTCTGCTCGAGCAGTGCGATGACCTCGGCGCCCCTGCCCTGGTACATGCGGGTCAAGATGAGTGTGCTTCCGTAGATCATTGCGGCGTCGGGTTCGCCGCTCTCCTGCCCGATCTGCAGAGCCTCTTCGGCGAGCCGCTCCCCCGTCTCCAGCTCGCCGCGCGCCCACCAGACTGCGGCCGTGGTGAAACCCGTATTCCAGATCTGCGTCGGCTGCCGGGTTTGCTCGGCGATCGCGTGCAGCCGCTCGACCGCCGCGTCGGCCCGCGCGAAGTCGCACAGCTCCATCGCTATGTGCATCTGCCGCAGCGTGGCAAAGTACTCGACGTGCAGATCCTTCACCTGCACGACCAGCGCCATCAGCTCGCGAACGAGCTCAGCGCGCTTGGCGAGCGTGTCGGGCGCCCAGTAGGCATAGCCGCAGGCGACGAGCACCGCCGCGAGCGTCCGCGGGTCCCCGGCCTGGCGGGCGAGCGCGACCGCCTCGTCGGCCAACGCCCAACGCCGCGCGTGGTCCGGCGCGAACGTCAACTCCACGGCCAACAGCGACAGCAGCCGCGCGCGCCGGGCCGGCAGCGGCGGATCATCAAGCTCAAGCGCCCCTTCGATCGCCGCGACCCGCCCGACGTCGACCTCACCGAACCCGCTCGTCCAACCGCGGTTGTTCGCAAGTGCCGCGCGGGCGGCAAGCTCGGCGTCCTTCAGCTCCAACGCGATCGCGGACGCCTCAAGCAGCGTCTCACGATGCGCAGCAACACCACTCTGGCGTTGCGCCTCGCCGAGTCCGATCAGCGCCTCGCACCGCTCACGGCTGGTGCTACCCCCGAGCAGCTCCAGCGCGTCAGCGAACAGCTTCGCACCCTCGCTCGGCGCCAGACTGTCAAGCGCCTGCTGACCGGCACGAACGGCGTACCGCGCGGCCTTGGTCTTGTCGACCGAAGCAGTCGCCAGCCGCCAGTGCAGCGCGAGCTCGGCGAGCCTTTCGTCGGAGTCGGTGCCATAGAGGTCCTCGATCGCCTCGGCGACGCTCCGGTGAACCCGCGCGCGTCGGCTGCCGCCGAGGCCCTCATAAAGCGTGTGGTTGATCAGCGCGTGCTCGAACGCGAACCGCCCAACCTGATCGGTCGATTCGCGCAAAAGCGACGCTTGGACGGCCGACCCGAGCTGGTCAAGCAGTTCGGTCTCGTCGATCTCAACCAACCTCGCCAACAACTCCAGATCGAAACTCCGACCGATCACCGCAGCGACCGTGAGCGTCTGTCGTGCACCCTGGCCCAGCACCGCCACACGCCGCTCAACGACCTCCCGGACGCTCTCCGGCAGCGCCACCCCGCTGCTGCGATCGACCTGCCACCGACTCCGCTGCTCGTCGAACACGACCATCCCCGACTCCGAGAGGTTGCGCAGAATCTCGCCGACGAAGAACGGATTTCCGTCCGTCTCAGCCGCGATCTCGCCCGCTAGGGCGAGTCCCTCCGCGTCGAGGTCGTGACCCGCGGCGGCGGCTGTCATCGCCGCGACGTCATCGATGGCAAGGCCGTGCAGGGAGATCCGCTCAATGTGCTCCAGGCGGTGCAGCTCCGCGAGCACGGCGGTCAGCGGGTCTTCCGTGCCGAGGTCGGTATCGCGGTAGGTCACCAGCACCATCAACGAGGAATCGACGATCGACCGTGCGACGTGCTTGAGCAGCGCGACCGACTGCGCGTCAGCCCAATGGAAGTCATCCAGCACCACGAACAGCGGGGCGGTCTGCGCGACCGCGCGCAGAAGCTCGACGACGGCCTGGAAGAGCAGGAACCGCTCCGTCTCCGGATCTGATGACTGCGGCGCCGGCGCGTCCGTAACACGTCGGGACAGGTTGCGCACGAGCCGGCCAACCTCGCCACCGAACCGCGCCACGTAGTCGGCGAGCACCTCGCCGGGTGCGTGCTCGATCAACCGCGAGCACACGGCGATCCACGGCTGATACGGCGCCGCGAGATCATCAGAGCAGGCCCCCCAGCAGACCGCGAACCCGTCCGCATTCGCGCCCAGCGCCGAATACGCCGCCAACCTCGTCTTCCCGATCCCCGGCTCACCCGACAACAACACAAGCCGGCGCGCACCGGCCAGCGCGGACGCGCGCGCCTGATCCAGCATCGCTCGCTCATTGTCACGCCCCACGTACGCCAGCCGCGGCACTCCCCGCAGCGGCTCGGGCAACGGCCAGCGACCGACGTCCACCGCCGAATGCTCCAGATCCAGCGGCTCCCAGACCACGCTGAACGCCTCAAGCGACTCCGGAATCCCCTTCAACTCCAGCTCCCCAACCGACTCGAACCGGGCTCCGTCGAGCCTGCCCGCCAGCATCTTCGTCGCTGGCGAAACCAGGATTCCGTCCACCGGCGCCTTGTCACACAACCTGGCCGCCTCAATCGACGGCATCCCGAAATAGTCCCCATCCTTGATCGTCGCCTCGCCCGTGCCCAGCCCGATCCGGACGTGCAGCTGCTGCTCCGCTCTCCGATAGCGCCGCTCGAACAACTGCTGCGTCAATACCGCACAACCCACCGCCGCCGACGCCGACGAGAATGCCACGAACAGCCCATCGCCCGTGTTCTTGAACTCCCGTCCACCCGAGGCACCGATCGCCTCGCGCAATAGACCGAAGTACTCATCCCGAAGCTCATCGGCCCGCGCCGGGCCCACCGACGTCGCCAATTGCGTCGACCCGACCAGGTCGACCAGCCAGATCGTCGCCAGCTCAACCGACTCAGCCACACACGCCCCCTTGCGGTTTCCAGCCACGGCAGTTTACCCCCGGGCCTGCGGTCCACCGGCGGGCTGTGGGCTTTACCAGAGCCGACGCCCGGACTCGAACCGGGGACCCCTTCATTACGAGTGAAGTGCTCTACCAGCTGAGCTACGTCGGCAAGTGCTGTTTTGCAGGGCTTTTGCGACTCCCGCGCCGTGATGACGCGGGTTTCCGGGCAGCAAATTGTGCTGCACCATTCGGTACCACTCGCTCAGGCTCTGCTGGAACGCAGCGTAGCCGACTCGCAAGCTCGCCAGCGGCGACGACCGAAACACCGGCTTAGCAGGGGAAAGTCAGCACGAGTCGGCGATCACTCAAGCATCCACCCCGATCTTCCGCCGAGGTGGACCCCTGTACCTGGGAGTGAACGGCTCTACCTGCCGGCCGACAAAGGACGCGGCCGCGGCCTGATCGACACGTGGAGCAGGCCGGGCTACGGGACGATCGCGAACCCTTCCAGGTGTTTCCGCCGGACTGGCGACCGAACCAGGCGCCCGCGTATGCGAGAGCGCGCAGAAGGTCGGCGTCGCGGCGGGCCGCCACGGCGACGGCTTGCACACTGCCCACGCGAGCGAACGTCTCCTCGGCGCGAACTCGGGCGCTCTCGAACGTCGTCCTTCTCGATAGCGACGCCGCCGCCGGCGTGGACGCCTCGTGAGGCGAGCGACCACTCAGCGCGTCTGCTGAGAATCGGCTTGAAGCCGAGCGAGCAAGCGGACCGGGCGTTGCTGCGCCGCAAACACGATCACCATCGCGCTGCCTCTCAAGGACCCAAAGACGTGACTGCCTCTGTCCGAGGGTGTCGGGCAAAGCTCTGATGCTTGCAACGTCAGGGCTCCCGGCTAGCGCCGGTCGCCCCGCACTCGGCCGTGTAGCGCTCGCGGGCGTCGAGCGCGCTTTGTAGGGTCGGCGGGAGGCGTCCGGGGACCGCGCGGCTGAGCCGACTGGTCCGGGGTTGCCTCCCGCCGCCGCATCGAACCGTGCATGCGGTTCTCCCGCACACGGCTCTCCGACATCGTTCACCGGCTGGCATGCGCAGGCCATCGAGTCACTTTGCCGCCGAGGCGGTAGACGCCGAGTTGGGTGCACCACTCGTAGTTGAAGCGGGTCACCCAGTTTCGGCCGGTGCGTCCGTGCTTGGCGCTGGCGAGGAGCGCGAGGCGTTCGTTGACGTAGGCGTCGATGTGGTCGAACTTCTGCCCGGAGTTCCCGTAGCGGAAGTAGTTACCCCAACCACGGATCACGGGGTTGAGGTCCTCGACCGCCCACTCCAGCGGCAGCCTTGCGTAGCGGCGGTCTGTACGGGCGCGGATCTTGCCTCGGATCGAGGCCATCGCCCGCTTGGACGGCCACTTCTGCAGATACCAGCGGCCCGGGTACTTCCACGACTTGCACACCCGGTGGTGGAAGCCGAGAAAGTCGAACCCCTCGGCGCCTCTGGCGAGAGGCACGATCCTGGTCTTCTCGGGGTGCAGTCGCAACCCGAGCCCGTCCAGGATCGCAGCCGCCAGCTCGCGGGCCTCTTCGGCCTGCTCGCGGGTGTCGCATAAGACGACGAGGTCATCCGCATACTTCGCCAGCACTACCGTGCCGCTGCCCGCCGCCCGCCCACGCCTCATCGAGCATGTGCAGAGCGATGTTTGCGAGCAACGGTGAGGTGACCGCTCCCACGCAAAAGGTAACTTGGGTCGTCGGGGCCTGTGGGGGTGGGGATTGTGTGTCGGATGGTGATGGTGTCGTCGTCGCCGCCGATGAGCACTTCGCGGACGACGAGCCGCAGGACGCGCTGCTGTTCGTCGAGGTTGAGATGGTCAAGACCGTCGGCGAGACGGGTGAGGAATCCTTCGAGGGTGTCGGCGAGCTTGAGGTAGGTCTCGGCGTCGTGGAGCTCGGTCTCGAGCGCGTCGAGCTGGGCGCGGAGTGTGGTCTGCCGCTTGCGCAGCGCCGGCATTCGGGCGCGCAACTCGTCGATCGAGAGGAGCTGTTCTTGGTAGGCCTCGATCAGGCGGGTGATGGCGCTCTCGGCGCGGGTGATGTCGCGTTCGAGCGCTTCGCGGCGTCTGCTGGCGGGGTGCTCGGTGCGCAGCGCCGTCAGGCGGCGGTCGATCTCCGCGCGCACGAGCGCGGGATCTTCGAGCAGCCGGCGGACCTCGTCCCAGACGAGCCCGTCGAGCTCGTCGGCGCGGATCGGGCGGCTGTGGCAGACGCGGCCGCCGATGTGGCGGTAGTTGTCAGAGCCGATGCACCGGTAGTAGTAGATCCGCTTGTTGGTCGTGCGGGTCGTGGAGCGGTAGCAGCCGTAGCCGCACTCGCGGCAGACGAGGATGCCCTGCAGCAGCGTCGGCTTCTTGGTATTGCGCTTGGCGAAGTGCGCGTTCTGAGCCAGGCGGGCTTGCGCGAGCTCGAACGTCTCGTCTGTGACGATCGCCGGGACCGCGATCAGCGTCCACTTCTCCGCCGGCTGATCCTCTCGCGCGGGACGGCGGCCGTGACGCTCGCCGCGACCGCGGGTGGTACGCGTCGGCTTGCCGTGGCGCTCGAGCGTTTTGGTCTTCCCGAACGCGGCCTGCCCACGGTAGGCGGTGTTGCGCAGCATCCCCCACACGCTCGAGCGATCCCACACGGCCTTGCCGGTCCGGGTCGGCACGCCGCGCCCGGTCAGCCACCGGGCGATCTCGCCGATCGAGGTGCCGTCGTTGATGTAGCGCGCGAACACCTCGCGCACGACCTCGGCCTGAGCCGCGTCGATCTCCCAGAAACCCTCGCTGTGATCGGACTTCTTGACATACCGGTAGCCATAGGGTGCGCAGGAGAGCACCGCCTGGTGGCCGGTGCGGGCGCGGTGCAGCTTGCCGCGGCGGGTGCGTTCGCGGATCTGCGCGCGCTCGTACTCGGCGATCATCCCCTGAAACTGGCGCAGCAGCTCGTCCTCTGGCGTCGCGCCCCGCTCGGGCTCCTTCGCGAAGCACACCTCCACGCCGACGCGATGGAACTCTTCCAGCAGCAGCACCTGATAGGCGTAACGGCGAGCGAGGCGATCCGGCGCGTGACACAGCAGCACCTCAAAGCAGCCCTCAGCGGCACGGTCACGCAACCGCTCGAGCGCAGGGCGCGTCAGCGTCGCGCCGGAGAACCCCTCGTCCTCGAACACGAGATCCTCGGAGACGAGCAGCCCACGGTCGGCGGCGAGCTCACGCAGCCCGACGGTCTGGCTCGCGATCGTCTCGTCCTGGCGCTGACGCTCGGACGACACCCGCGCGTAGATCGCCGCCACCCGGCCCGACGATCTGTCCGTCTGCGAGACCTTGTCGCTCATCGTCCCTCCGCTCGTTGTGGGTCACTCGGCGCCGCTCGGGCACCGCGATCGCGAACGCCTGCGCCAGCCGCGCGCTGGCGAGCCGATCTCCGACGAACTCGATCTCAACGCGCCTTGCCACCGTGTCGCTCGTTGGCCTGGCCGAGGTACAACTCCACCGCCTCGGCGACCGCGGCGCTCAACGTCTGCCCACGCGACCGCGCTCGCCGGCGCAAACCGCCGATCAACGATGGCGCCAGCCTGACGGTGAACACCGCCGTGCGCTCCGGCACCACCACGCCCTCCGGCCGCTCCAGCGCCGCGTTGATATACCGACGCGCTTGGCGCTCCGACAAACCATGCTCCGCCTGCAGCACGCGCACCGCGTCCGCCGGCGAGCGGTCGACCAGCAGCTCGACCGCGCGATTCACCCGAACCGCGTACTCGTCGGCATACGCTCGGCGGCTGGCCATCAGCCACTTGCATACCACGCCTCACGACCGACTCCTCCTCCGCGGCCGCGAAATCAACCGCTCAAACTCGAAGTTCGCTATTGCGTGGGAGCGGTCACTGGCGACCCCTGGGGCGTGCCCGCTTCGATCGCGGACACGACCCCGCCCTCGAACACCCCCGCCCTCAACCAACCACGCAACAGCTTCAACATCCGCCGATCGCACACCCGCCGCTCGATCTGAGCGACCAAGGCGTCCGTCTCGATTCGGTCGAAACAGCTTTGGATGTCGGCGTCGAGCGCCCAGACCTTGCCTCCGTTGACCGTCTTCCTGATCGTCTCCAGGGCATGATGGGCCGACAGCCCGGGCCGGAACCCGTAGCTGGTCGGCAGGAAATCGGCTTCGAAGATCGGCTCGAGCACGATCTTCGCCGCCGCCATCACCACCCTGTCGGCCACACCAGGGACGGTGGCATCAAACTGCACCTCCTGCAGCCCTGATTTTGGTTTCGGCGGGTAGGTGAACGGAGCCGGCGATCAGCCGTCGGCAGTGTTGCGCAACCTCTGGCGGGAACGGGATGTAGAGCCGGTTGGCGGGCCCGCGGCGGGCGGTGAGCTTGCCGGTTGAGATCCAGGCGTAGACGGCGCCGTCGGAGATCCGGAAGCGCTCGGCGAGCTGGGTGACGGTCAGTTCCCCGTCACGCGGTTGGCTGGGTCCGATCCGGTAGCGCCAGCGCAGCCACCTGATCGCCTTCTCGTCGAACGGCAGGCCGGTGCTGGTGCGCATCCCGGCGGCTGTCAGGTGGTCGGCGATCTGCGTGTTGGTGTGGTCGGGGGCCAGCCGCTTGATCAGCTCGATCACCTCCGACGGTGTGCGTTTGGCGTCGGCGGGCTTCAGTGGTCGCTGGACGGCGTGCTGCTCTGAGGCGCCCGAGCGCCACCGGATCCCGACCTGCAGCTCGCGACTGTCGGGCCTGGAGGTGAGCGTGACGTCGGCGATCATCGCCCTGAGCAGCCGCTTGCGATCGCGCTGGGCGGTTGTCTGTGCGGTCCACAGCTTCGGGAGGTCGCGGGCGAGCGCCTCGAGCTGCTCGCGGGAGGGCTCGGGCCTCGGCACATTCTGCTCGGCGAGCTCGGCCTCCGCTTCAGCGAGCTCGTGCAGCTTCTGCTCCCAGCGGGTCTCGAGGCTGCGGGCGACGAGCCGGTTCTCCGGCTCGCAGGCGTGAAACGCGCGCTCGGCGCGGATCGCCTCATAGCGGGCGCGCTCGACGCGCAACTCGACCGCCCGGGTCGAGCGCGCACGCCGATCGGCGATCTCGTCGGAGGCGGCGAGCGCCAGCTTGATCTCCTGCGGCGCGAGTGCCTTGAGCAGCCGGCGGGCGACCAGCTCGTCGACCACGGTCGTCTTGACCGACCGGCAGCCCGATGTCGCGACGTGGTCGGCGCGCGAGTGGGTGCACTCGTAGTAGCCACCCTCGCGCTGGTAGCGCGTGGACATCGAGCGGCCACAGGCGCCGCAGCGCACGATCCCCTGACACAACGCTGCGCCTTCGCGCGCCGGGCGCTGACCGCCGCGCGTGTCGTTGGCGGCGAGCCGCCGCTCGTTGGCCAGGTACTGCTCCCAGGTGATGTAGCCGGGATGGTGGTCATGAATCAGCACCGGCCACTCGGCGCGCGGCAGCTCCGTGATCGTGTTGGTGATCGTGCCGTCCGGCCTGACCCTGCGGCGTGAGCGGTAACGGCCGAACACATACGCTCCCGCGTAGCACGGGTTGGCGAGCACCGCCAGCACCCGCGGGTGCGTCAGCTCCCCCCACCGGACCTCGCCCGCCCAAGCGCCGCCATAGGCGCGCTTCGGGAACCGCCGGCCCTTGAAGGCGCCAACGACGCCATAGGCGGAGCCGGTCTGCTCAAACGCGCAGAACAGGTCGCGGATCGCGGCCTGGACCTCTTCGTCGGGGTCGATGATCGTCAGACCCTCGTCGTCGTGGACGTAGCCGACCGGTAGCGGGAAGCGCAGCTCGCCGCGCTCGGCCGCCGCGCGCTTGGCGCCCTGTAAGCGCGAGGTGATCATGTGCAGCTCCGCCTCGGACATCTGCGACTTCAGCCCGAGCAGCAGCCGGTCGTTGAAGTTCTGCAGGTCATAGACCCCGTCAGTGTCGATCACGAGGGTGTCGGTCAGCGCGCAGAACTCAAGCAGCCGCTGCGTCTCGGCGTTCGATCGCGCCAGCCTCGAGACCTCCAGCCCGAAGATCGCGCCGACCTCCCCCAGGCACACCCTCGAGACCAGCTGCGCGTAGCCCTTCCGCGCCTGCGTGTCCGAGAACCGGCCGGAGATCCCCAGATCCCCGTCCACGACCGCGATCCGCTCCGCCTCCCAGCCCAGCCGGGCGGCCTCCTCGGCCAGCGCGTACTGCCGCTCGGTCGAGCGGAAGTTCTCGCGCACCTGCCTCGGCGAGGACTGACGCAAGTACACGACCGCCACCCGCTCCCGATGAGACCCGGTGATCTTCTCCACCGCGCTCAGCACCGACGCCACCCGCCACCACCGCGCACTCGAGCATGTTCGCGAGCGCCGCGACCGCCTCGGGCAGCATGCCTGGCACCGATCACTCCAGCGCCCGCCGCCTCAACAACTCCAAGTTGATCTGCGAGATCTCCGCCAACAGCGCCTCGTTGCGCTGCGTCAGCGCCACGTGCGCCTCGCACGCCGCCTGCGCCGTCTGCGGCACGTAGATCGTGCGGCTGCGCCCGTCCGCATACACCGCCAAATACGAGTACGGGCCGTGCAACTCGCCCCACCGGCACCGACACCCCTCGCTCGAGCACCGCCGACCCTCGGACAGCAGCACGCCGCGCAACGTCCGCTCCGGCTCGGACAATCCAGTTGCCAGCCGCCGCCGACGCGCCAACAACTGGCGCACACTCAACCCGCTGAGTTCCGAAGTCATCAGCCTGTATGTGATTCGCTAACAGGCTCACCAATCCTCCCGTTCGCCCCCAAGCGCAGCGATCACGACCGTCACCTCGAGCAGCACCTCGAACGTCAACGGCCGCTCCGCAGGCACCGGACCGCGATCGGTCGCCGCCTCATCCAGCTTCACGTTCCGCCCACCACCGCCATCGCACACATACATACGACCGGCGGCCTCACGACGCACATACAGGACCTCGAGCCGCTGCCCGAACAACGGATGGAACGGATGCGTGACCACCAACGAACCCAAAAGCCCGTTGGACGACACAGCAGTATGCGATGACCGTCGGCATACCGAGCGGCCGCAACTGACCTCGCCTGCCCGGCTTGGGGATATGAACCCGCCGCAGCGGCCGCGGCCGATACGTCCCGGCCTTGAGCTTCGCGGCGAGCTCGTCGAGGAAGTCGCCGACCCCGGCACGCACGACGTCATCGATGGTGATCCCATCGACGCCCGGCGCCCCACGGTTAGCACGGACCTCGCCCCACGCCTTCCAGAGCACGTCGCTGCGGGCGACCTCGTCATACACGGCGTGGAAACGGCGATCCCGATCCTGCTTGGCACAGCGGCACAACACGCGTTGGAGAGCACGAACCCGATCCACACCAGCGGTGCGGCTGACGGACCTAGCCGATACGGCACTCGTCAAGTCCCTCTGCTCCTTCCCGTGCATCGATGAAGTACGGGCCCTTCCCCATGTGGCCGGCTTTCCCGACCCCGGAGTACTACGACCCGCTCCGACTGCCGCTCGACCACCCAATGCCCCTTCCCGGGTTCGCCGGTTATAGGCCGGGCATCGCTTCCCGCCGCCCCGCAGGCGACGGGGTCGAGACGGCTCTCCCGAGTTCCCAGGACGACCGTTCGCACGTTCAACGCCCCTATACGCCGGAGGGTCCCTCAGCGCCCACTCCTGGAACAAGGACGCTTTCCGTGGCCTTCGCCCTGCGCGGACGGACTCGGCTCCCTCTTGACCCCCCCGAAGGCGGGCCCCCTTAACGACGCTTACCAGGGCTTCACTCACGTTGCAGACCACACGATCGATCCCGCCCCGCTTCGCACCCGGCCTCCCGACCACGCACGGAGGCTTCACTACCGGGGACCCAAGCGTCTCCCCAGACCGGACTCACACCGGCACGCCGCCCTGAACTTATCGCCTCTACGTCACGTCGATCTTCCCTTTCTTCATGGCGCCGAGGCAGTCTCGGCGCACCCACGCAAAGGGGGTGTAGGCGCGCGGATCGCAGATATGCGTCGCGCACGAGAAGCAGGTGCGGACCGCGTGATCCAGATCGTGGCAAAGGACTCGTCCCACGACTCGGCCCAGTCGCCCCCACCTTCCACATTGTGCAGGCGTACGGCGCCTCGACTCGGGGTTGTGGTCGCGGTTGACGGCGAGCGTGCGGCGGCGGGAGGCGTCCGCGGCGATGCGCGTCGGCGAGAGTGAGTGTTCTTACGAGAGACGGCATGTCTAGGTGGCCTGAGGCGCTGTGGATCTGGCCAATCCTCCCCATCGAATGGCATAGGTCAGGCACGCGCGGATAGCCGCCGAACGGCCGGCCAGTTCGAAGGGAGGCACCGACTGTGATCCGCGATACGCGATGGGTCGGGCTGGACGGTGCTTGCGTCTCGGCCGTCGTGGCGCTTGAGGCAAGAGAGACGGGCTTGAGAAGGGGGAAGCGCGGTAGTCGGCGATGAACTTGTACAGAGAATCCGAAGTTTCCTGAGGTCACGACACATCGTCTGGGTCATCCTTTGCCGCCTTCCAGCTCGCCGCCCAGTGGTGGACGGCATAGGCCCGAGGGAATGACTCGCCCGAACGTTCAGGTTCGGTCCAGAGGTAGGGATAAAATGCCGACTGGCCGAGAATGCGGACGCCCGGCTCTTGCTCGAGGATGAGGCTCAAGAAATACGGTCCGTTGGCGTCGGGAGAGTGGGCTCCGAGGCCTAGAGTCGCGCGGCATTCGTGAGCAGCACGAGTAAATGCCCGGTGCCCAGGAACCGAGCCGAGCACCGCAGTGCCTACGCGCCCGGGCAGCTCAAGGCCGGCGAACGCGGCGGAGCCACGAAGCAGGGGCTCGAAGCAGCGGCAGCATTCGACATCGGTATCGACGTAGATCCCCCCGTGACGCGACAGGATCTCGTAGCGAACGAGATTTGACAGCTCGGAGTTGGTCCTCGCACGGGCACGCTCGGTGTCGCCGACGTCGAGAGCGGAGAGGTCGGCATCGGTCCAGAGTCGAATCTCCCAGCCTGGGTGATGCTCGACGAAAGAATTCCCAAAAGCGCGGTACCGCTCTGGCATCTCGGCTTCACCCAACCACACCCGGTGCAAGGCGTGCGGGATGCGACCGCGGCGCAGCCGAGTGAGAACAGGCAATCGCGTTTCGCGCAAGCGGGTGCCGAGCGGTGGCAAGCCCGAGCTCGTGCTTACTCGGACGAGTATCCGGCAGCAACTCCCGAACCAGCGGACGTCCTCGTGGATGAGGTCGACTTCGAGCACATGGTCCCCGGGCGTCTCCGGCGCGAGGACGTCGACCGGGGCGAGTACGGTGTCCCCGGGCTCGACCGTGGCGGGCAGAGCAGTGCGCAAGCCGTCATGGATCTCCGTCGAGCCGTCAGGCGCCAGCCAGTGATAGCTCAGCCGGATCGCGGGTCGGTGTTCAAGGCTCCACGGCCAGCGCTCGTCGCCTTCGTTTGTCACTAGGAAGTACATGCGTCGTCGCTCGCCGGCTACGAGCGAATGATGGTGGCGATTGAAGGCAGCGAGGCGCGCCCGATATGCCATCGGTGGTACCTGGCGCCCAGCCCAGTAGCGTCCGGTTTCGGACGCTGTGAGAACCTGTATATCGGGCGCCACATCGGCGAGGCGCGCAGGGCCAAAGCGTACCGCGTGCGCGATGCAATCGTGATCCTCGACCGGAACGTCGCGTACCGCGAGCCCATCCCGGAGCTCCGGCAGATAGTAAGCCTCGTTGAAGCGGCCGCCGACCGCCTGCATGTGTGGCTCGTCCACTTCGTAGCGGATGGCCTTGGCCCGCCGCTCCGAGCCGTCTTGGAGCAACAAGCTGAGGTGGTAGGTGGGCTCGGTTAAGTAGGCCGACGGCCCTGAGACCGAGGCGTGATGGTGGAGCCGTCCGTCGAAATGCAGCGCCCCAGTGGCTCGAACGAGACGGTTGGGGAAGTCACCCGCCCAAGGCGCATCGTCAAGGAAGTGACGCTCGTCGGGGTACAGCCATGCCTGTGCGATGTTGTAATGGTCGATGGTTCGCGTCAGTAACAGATCAGGGAGCCGCGCAATGAGCCTCGCGCTTGGCACCTCGTCGGCGTCCATGCGCAAGATCCAATCCCCCCGACACTGCGCGTGCAACCACGGAAGGTGGCGCTCGAGCGTGCAGAACTCGATACGGAAGAGTTGGTCGGCGACTGCCGCGTATCCAGCGAGGGTCTCCGCGTCGACGCGAGCGTCCGCTGCGATGACGATCTCATCGGCGATCGGCCGGAGCGGAGCAAGACTCGCCTGCACGCGAGCAGCCGGCTGATCGGTCACCATGCACACGGACAACGCCACGCTTGAAGTATCTCCCAGACCCGCGACGCGGCCTGAAAGCAGATGCGCTTGATCAATGATCAGTCGTAGAAGCCAGCGACGACTGAGCGGGTTGTGACGGGCCCTCCAAACATCGGCGAAGCAGGCCCGAGTTGTGCAATCGCGTATGAGCAGCGGCGACGGGCTGAGCTGCGGGGACGAGCCCTTCGCCACGACAGGGGTCGTCCGTCGGTGTCTGGTCGCAGTCCGTTCTCGGATCCGCGCGCACCAGGGAGGATCGGCGGAACGGCGAGATGCTCGTGCTGGACAGGGGAGCAGGTGTCACCGTTCGGCGCGATCGACGGGCTCTGCTGCACGCCTGAGGCGGCCACGCCGGCGCGCTGCTGCTCGCGGACGAGAGCGGCAGTGTCGATGCCCGCCTACGGCGGCCGCGAGGCTGCCACGTTTTCGTGAAACCAGAAGGTGGGTTCTCGTTTGCCTGACCTTGTTTCTCTCGACAGCGCACACGGAGCCCCCTGTGTAGCCCGTGCTGCTCTGCCTGGGCATGTGCGACGTTAGCTCGCGCACGCCGACTCGTCTGAGCGGCCCGCTCATGGCGAGGTGAAGGGCTCGAAGCGTGTGTTGGAGGACCTGCTTTTGGTTAGCGGTGTTTGGGAGGATTGGTCGGTAAGAGGAACAGGGTGCGTGCGCTGCTCGTTGGTCCGGAGCCGCGCCCCCCCGCGGCGATTTGCCTGGCTAGTGGCACGCGGATTGCGGTCGAGCTCAGATCGAGGCCGCTGGAACCGGGATCAAGTCTCGGGCTGCGGAATCGCTAGCCGATTGCGCAGCTGGGTGGCGGCGGCGAGATTGCCCTTCTGCTCGAACAGGCGGACAGCCCCCTGTAGTGCGGACGCGGATTCTTCGCGTCGGCCGGCGAGATCGAGAACGTCGGCGAGATCCGCTCTCACCTGCGCTCGGAGGTCGAGGAACTCGGTCGGTTCGGCGATTGTCATGGCGTCGCTGGCGAGTTGCAAGGCTTCGGATAGATCGCCGCGACGGGCCAGAAGCTTCGCGCGCGCACGACGCCACCCGGCCTGAGCGTCGATGTCCTCCGGGATCGCTTTTTGGGCGGCGAGATCGGCCAGTTTTAGCCCCTCGTCGTCGAGTCCTTGTGCCAGTAACGCGTCGACGAGGGAAGGCACGATGCTCACGATGTTCCCCCATTGCCTCATGCGCTCAAGCGCGTTGTATGCCGGGCGCAGCTCGCGCTCAGCAGCGGCGGGGTCGCCGGCGAGAAGCTCGATCGTGCCTAACTGCCAGCCGATGCGAGCCAGCGTCAGTTCCTGGCCGAGTTCTTGGGCCAGTTCCTTCGCCTGCGCGATGCTTTCTCTGGCGGTGGCGAACGATCCAAGCATTCCCTGAAGATGCGCGCGCACTCGAAGGACATGCACTCGCAGCGGGCGGTTGCGCTGCGCAGTCGGATCGAGTTCCTCCAGGCGCGCGAGTGCTTGACCAACCGGCGTTGGTCCGAACAGCAGCGCCATGAGGACGGCCTTAAGGCTCTCGACTTCCTGCGCCCATTCGCCCGCCTGGCCGGCCAGTTGGGCTGATCGCTCGAGCTCCCTGAGCGCAGTGGTCGCCTCGCCCCGCCAGAATCGCAGCTCCCCGGACACGCCCAGCGCACGTGCGAGCGCCGCTTGGTCACCTGACTGCTCGAAGAACGGGATCGCCGCTTCCAGCTGGGACCAGACCACAGCCTGGCCGGCGAGCTTCTGCGGATCGGTGTGCAGGCGCAGGGCCGCCAGCGCGACGGCTGCGTCCATCGCGACGGCCGCCTGGCCGGCGGCCTGCGCCCGATCGACAGCCTGCGACAGAACCGAGTCTGCTTGCTGGGTCTCGCCGACCTCGATGAGGGCGCGACCGAGCGCTGGCAGCAGACGCAGGCATCGAACGTCATCCGGCCGGTACAGCGCGACTGCTCGGCTGAGCAGGCTCGAAGCGGCGGGCGCATCGCCGCGTGCGAAGGCACGGGCGCCGGACGCGCCTAGCCGGGTCGCAGCTCGTTCGGAAAGCTCGGCGGCACGCGCGCCTCCGGGCCCGAGCTCGACGAGGCAGCGGTGCGCCTGCTCCAGGTGGTAGCCGACGATCTCGTCGAACTCATCGCCTCTGGCTTCCAGCCAATGCGCAAAGCGGTCATGCAGATCGGACCGGTGCGCTTTCGGGATCCGATCGTAGGCCGCGTCGCGAAGCAGGATGTGCTCGAAGCGAAAGGTGTCCTCGAGCGTCTCGTGAGGGCGGACGAAGTCCTTACGGACAAGCGCAGCAAGTTGCTCTCCGGACGGCCGGTGTCGTCCTGGTGCGAGCTCCGCCAGCGCCTCCCACTCGAACTCCAGACCGACGACGGACGCACGCTCCAACACATCCCGCTCGTCCCCAGGCAGAGCGTCGATCCGGGCTGCAAGAAGCGCACGCATCGTGGATGGCACCGCTTCGCGATCACCGCCACCCAGCAGCATCGCCAGCAGCTGCTCGACGAACAATGGATTCCCCAGGGCAACCTCATGGATCCGCTCTGGGATCCCGCTCTCCACCGTGGACCCTTCAACAAGCGCCTCGATCAGTTGGTCGCACTCTGCGGCGGACAGCGGCTCAAGCGTGATGCGGTCTCCACTCCATGCGGGCCTCTTGCTGACCAGCTCGGGCCGAGCGAGACAGAACAACAGAAGCGGCGCGTCCCGCGTCCAGTGGTGAAGATGCTCGATCAGATCCAGCAACGTCGGCTCCGCCCACTGGATGTCCTCGACGACGAGCGCGAGCGGCCCTTCCCGCGCCCACCGTTCAAGTGCCTTGCGCACCGACCAAAAGATCTCCTCCGACCCTCCAGCACCCAGCGCCTGCTCGAGCTCCCGCTCCGCGCCCGCTTCCCTAAAGATCTCGACCAGCGGCCAGTACGTGATCCCCTCGCCGTAGGGCAGGCAGCGTCCGCTCAAGACGGTCGCGTCAGAGCTCAACGTCACGGCGAGCTCGCGCGCCAACCGGGACTTGCCGATCCCAGGCGGCCCGATAGCGGTCACCAACCAGCAACGGCGCCCGAAGATCGCATCCTCAAACGCGCTCCTGATCCGAGCGAGCTCCGCGCGCCGTCCAACCAACGGTGTGTCGAATCGACGGACGAACGCGGGTGCACCAGCAATCACCCGCAACAAACGATGAGCCTCAACCGGCTGCGCCTTCCCTTTCAGCAAAAGCGGACCGACGCGCTCCACCTCGACCGCACCTCGTGCGAGCTGCAGCGTCTCCTCATCGATCAAGATCTCACTAGGCTGAGCCGCCTGCTCGAGACGAGCGGCAACATTCATCGCATCGCCGGTAGCGACCTGGCTCGTGTCAGTGATCACCTCGCCCGTATTGACGCCGATTCGCAGCTCGAGCGAAACCCGATAATCACGCTCGAGCTCGGCGTTGAGAGTCGCCAACGAGTCGCGCAGTTCCGCTGCCGCACGCACGGCACGAACGGCGTCGTCCTCATGCACAGCGGGAACGCCAAAGACCGCGACAACCGCATCACCGATGAACTTCTCCACCGTTCCACCATGGCGTTCCAGGCACGTCTGAGCCAGCTTGAAGTAACGGGCCAGGACCTGGCGGAATGACTCGACATCAAGCCGCTCCCCCAACGCGGTCGAGCCGGTGATGTCCGCGAACACGACCGTGACCACCTTGCGCACCTCGGCCGCTAATGACCTGACGAGCACCGCGCCACAGTTCGAGCAGAAACTCCCTCCCTCGGGACACTCCCCGCCGCACTCCGGGCACACGAGCACCGGCAAAGCCTAACCTTCCGATCTTCACCTCAGCCGTATCACCCTGTGCGATGCCTCCCCCACTGACGAAACCGGCCAGACGGTGCCACCGCAACCGCGATGCTCCTCGACCGAGAGACCCGCATCCACATCGCCACAGACCTCATCGTGGACGGCTCGTTTGCCCCGGTTTGCGCGCGGACGGCATGGAATACAGGCCCGGCAGGTTCGATGGCCCGATGCGTAAGCAGACAACCGAACGAGACTAAACGACGGCTCGCCTGCTCCGAGCGAAATCGAACGCCACCGGCGACTTGGGCCGGTTGCTCTCCACTTCTGCAATGTCGCCGTTGCGGGAGCAATGGCTCGACTGCTGCTTCCGGACCTCGACGCGTCAAGGCAGAACTTTGGACGGCGGCGTTCGCGGCCGGCGACACGGCTCAGGCTTCGTGGATCCGGAAGTCTCGCTGACGCGGGAAGTGAAGCCCGGTACGTAGGCAGCGCGACATCACTCAGGGCGGTCGCGTGTGTGGCCCCGCTGACAATGCGGCACTTCGGTGAACGTCCGGTCGTCTCCGTCGTTGCTTGCAGCTGGCTGGATATCGCCGCGCTGCTCGGCTGGTCAGTGGCCTGCCGTGAAGGAGAGGAGCGCCTTTAGCTGCGATGGGTCCTGCGGCGGGCTGCCGGAGGGTGCCGCGATCGCGAGGTCGGGTCGTGCCGGCCGCCGATCGTCCTCCGGATCCGATCACACGACGGGACAGAGACGGCATCGGCCACGGACCCGCCGCCGGCGTAGAAGGTAAAGCGGATGAGCGGGCCCGAGCCGTTCAGGCGGATGGGCCCTACCCAGCGCGTGTGGTGGCATTGCCATACTAATGTTCAGGACACCTTCCACGTTCTAGAGGGTCGGGTACGAGTTACCCTGCGCGAGCCGAATGACGAGATCGATCTCGCCGCGGGCGAGTGCTGGGGGCCGGTCCACCCGGGCCGTCCCCACCTCGTGACAAGCCTCGGCGATGAGACGGCGACGTTCAAGGTCTTGCAGGGGATGGGTGACCACGACTTCGTGACCCTGCCTGAACCGGAGCGGTGATAGCAGCCGGGGACAGGCGCGTCCCCGTCGCTTGAGACTGTTGCAAAGGGCTTGCTAAGGCAGTTTCAACAACCGTGTCTGGGCGTCTGCCGCCACACTACCTGACGATGATCGTCCCCCGCATGAACGGGTGGATCAGGCACTGGAAGTGATACACGCCCGGCTTGGTGAAGTCAATCCGCCCGGTGGGCTGCAACGGCGTCGTCGGGTCGCGATCCAGTGCGCCCGTGTTGGCGAATCCGTTGCCATGTGACGTCGTGTCGAGCTGGATCGGTCCGAGGCCCGGGTTGCTGCTCGGATACAGCGCCGCCTGTGCGTCGGGTGTCGGACCGCCGATCGCGTTGGACAGCACCTTGAGATAACTGTTGGGGCCGAACGTTGCGGTATGCACTTCACGCGAATCGGCGGACATCGAGAAGGACACCACGGTTCCCGCTTTTACGCTCAGCTTCGCGGGGAACATCGACAAGAGCTCGACGCCCTGCGAGTTCGACTCGCCGAGGCTCACGTGGTTCGCCGGCTGCTTGACTTTGAGCAGCTTGGCGGCCCCGCGGATGTCCTTAGTCAGATGCTTTCTCAGCGCCGCCGCGTCTTGCTTGGCGGTGGGGATCGGCTTGCTCTTCGGCTTCACGATCACATAGCCGATCATGCCGGGGTGGATATCGCAGAAGTACCGGTAGACGCCCGGTTTGGTGAAGTTGACCTTGAAGGTGTTGGGGGGGTGAGCCGAAAACGGTAGGCCCGAGTCGATCCGGCTCGCCCCGCTGTAGCTCGCGCCCCCGCTGGGCGCGAACAGCTGTGGGTTGAAGCTGAGGCTGGGGACGAGACCGTTGAACCAGAACGGGCTTCCGGCCGCATCGTTGACGCCTGTCGCGGTAGCGCCCGGGACAATCAACGGCAGATCCTCCCCGCCCTTGGGCGGCAGGTCGACGGTGTGAAAGTTGGCTGCGAGCCCGACCCACTTGACCGAGTCGCCCTGGTGGATCGTCACGCGCTGATTGGAGAAGGCATTGATCTCTGGAGCGTGCTGGCCGAGCGTCTTCGCGCGCTTGCCGAGCAGTTTTATGGCAATTGCCTTAGTCTGAGGCGGCGTCCCCGCGAACACGACCTTGGTTGCTGCGCTGGCAATGGCGGGCATCGCGAGCACCGCAAGAATCGACGCGATGACTACACCAAGTCCGGTCCTGCGACTCATCCTGGCCCGCTTTCGAAGTATAACCCCGCGAGGAGCATATACGGCGCTGCCCGAAATGTGAGGATTTCTCGAGAAGCGACCCCGATCGCGGTTCTTCGCCTCAGACGAAATCCTCCACGAGTAGCCCGGAGTCCAGCCGAGCGGCAGAATTTCGGAACCCGGCCATAGGAGCAGAGCAAGCTCCGACCTTAGGAGGACGCGAAGCTCCGACCTTAGGAGGACGCGAGGCAGGGGTTGGAAGTCAAGCGAGACACCTGCTCGCCCACTGCTTTGCGCAACAGACGCTGCCGCATGGCTCAAAACGAGGCTGCACCCAGGCTGCAACCAGAGCAGCAGTAGTGTCCAGGTGCGGCTCTTCGTGGGCGCTCGTGGGCACGCTGCTGGCCATCGAAATGACCTGCATTTCACTGTTTTCCCGCGGCTTAAGCCGGGACCGACGCCGAGGCTAAGACTGGGGAGAGCTTCGTTACGAGTGAAGTGCTCTACCAGCTGAGCTACGTCGGCGTTTGCAGGGACTTCCGGATTCTCTGGCTCCCTGTCCGATTCTGTACCGCACGGGGTGCAGCAAAATCTTGGTCGGCCGCTGCTGCGGGCAAGCGTAGCGACCGTTCGCGCCGCGTGACAGGGCTATCGATGCGGAGCTCGAGCCTAGCCGCCGCCGAATTGCCTGCGCCACTCTTGACTTGGCGGCTCTCGGGGTAAAAATGGGAGTGGTATCAGCCGGCCACGGGAGGAACCGATAGGCACCGATTACACACTCGCCTACGGGACACACCGGACTCCGGAGGACGGCCGCTGCGCGATGGAATGGGTCAGCCATCTCGCCGGCGAGCCGCACAGCGATCAACCTGCCTGCGTCAGCCCGGTCCTCCGGGCGTATTGCACGTCGCTCAACGACAGCCTCGAAGTGGGGTCACGTCAGCTTCTGCGCCCGTATCTCGGCCGGACGATTGGGACGGCTGGTGATGGTCTTGATGAGGCACGGTCGTGGATGGCGCTCGACTGGCTGATCCGCACGTACACGCCGACGTGGCTGGCCGCCGCCGGTTTGATGGGATCGGCGCGCCAACTGGAAGACGTTGCGCCGGTCGTCGACGCGCCGGAGCTCGAGGCAGCGCTGGTCGTGCTGAGGGCCGCGCGGCGTGACTCGCGTACGGCGTGGTCCAGCTCGTTGGGCGCAGCTCGACCCGCGGCATGGACTCCATGGGCGGCCGGTCGGGCCGCGGCGCGGGAGGCGGCCTGGAGCTCAGCCGGCGCTGCGGCGTGGGCCGCGGCCCGCGTGGCGGTCGGTGAGATCGAGGGAGACAGAGCCCGAGCGATCGCGCGGGATATCGCCGGCGACGCCGCGGCGACGATCGCCCGCGTAGCCCGCACAGCTGCCGGAAGAGCGGCGGCGAAAGCAGCAGCCCGTCGCGCGCTGGCGCCGACCCTCGCGGCGCTGGAGCACTCCGCATTCGCGCTGCTCGACCGTCTCCTGCCAACGGTGCCGCTCGATCCCGGCACCGTCACCGATGTCGATGTGCTCGAGTCTGAGCAGTTGATCGCAGCGAAGCTCTGAGCTCTTAGCAGGGCCAAATCACGACGTTTCGGCGGATCCGCCGCCGCATCTAGATGAAATCTTCATGCCTTTGGCCCCGATCTGCACGGGTTCATCACGGCCGCAGATCTACGGTGAAAGCGTTGAAGAGGTGGCAGTAATCAGACCGCAAACCTGCGGCAAGACGACGCCACCTAACCACCGCCTATTAGGAGTGTCAGATGCCAGCAATGGTCGATCCCTTTGGCGCTCGGCCCATCGCCGGGCCCCACGAACCGAATCTCAACGTCGAATCCCATGGCCCCTCGAATTCATTGCAACTCCGCATTCGTACCGCCGTCCATCGTGCGGAACTTACGCGTGCGCTTGCCGAGGGCGTGGATCCCGACGCGAGCAACGAGCTCGCGCACCGCGCGCGAAAGCTGACCAGCCCGCGTAACCGTAGAGCGCTCGCGCGGAGCCTGCGCCAGACACTTGCCGAGGCGCACAAGCCCGCGCCGACCCGGGCGCGACTGTCGATCATCGACCGCCGCGCCGTGCTCGACGCAGAGGGCGCGATCACAGAAATGATCGAGCGCCTGACCGGCCCGCGCCAGGTGCGGGCGCAGGGCATGGCGTCGCTCGAACGTCTCCTCACGAACGCGGATCGGAGCCCCCTTTACAACCCGGCCGGCCCGGGCACGCTTCGCCGAACGATCCGCGTTACCACGGGGGCTCTCGATGCGCACCCGGCTCAGTCGCACGAGTTCGATCTCACCGTGTAGGACCACAGATACCTCCCCCCACAACCACGTCGGGCGGGGGGCCTCAGGCTCCTCGCCCGACGCGGCGCGTGCAACTCAGGCCGTGAGCGGGCCGGCTCCGTCCGTCCGGCTGCGCCAGTCGTCGACGAGGATCGCCCACCGTTCGTGGTCGCGCCAGCGGCCGCCGATCTTCAGGTACCGAGGTGAGAAGCCCTCGCGACGGAACCCGGCGCCTTGCGCGAGCGCGAGCGACGCGTGGTTGCCCGGCTGGATGTTGGCCTCGATCCGGTGCAGGCGCAGAGTGAGGAACGCATGGCGGAGGACGAGGTCGAGCCCCTCTCGCATGTACCCCTGGCGGGCGTAGAGCTTGCCGACGGCATATCCGAGATAGGCGCTCTGCAGGTATCCCCGTGTGATCTGCGAGAGGTTGAAGAAGCCGATGATCGCGCGATCCTGCTGGCGGCAGACGAGCATCGCCTCGAAGTCGGCGCGCCGGGCGTCGGCCAGGTAGGCGGCGAACCTGTCTTCGTCCGTGGGAGCCGACGCCCAGGGCCGGTGAAATGATCGACTGGCCCTCATCAGCGACACGAATTCGGCCTGGTCCGCCCGCACGGGCGGCCTCAGGTAGACCCGTGCCTCCGGGCTCACGGCCGGAGGACGTGCTCTAGCCGGTAGGCGAGCGCCTCGCATGCGAGCTCCTCGGAAACATTCAGCTGAAAGCGCATCCTCGTGTCTTCGACCAGCTCTATCGCCTGCTGGAGCCGGCGCGGATCGGGCTCGGCGTCCGCCTCGAGCTCGGCGAGCCGATCGACGTTGCGGACGAGATCATCGGCGCCCCAAGCGAGATGGGCCAGATCGGCGAACCAGAGCGAGACGAGCTGAAGTCCGAGATCGAGCGCAGCCGTCTCCACTCGCCGCCGGACGCGGCGGATCCGCTCGGTCCATTCGGTTTCGACACGCTTGCGCTCCTTGCGCGGGTACAGCTCGAGCTCGGCCGCCGCGCGCACCTCGAGCTCGGTGCGACTCGCCTCTCCTCTGGCGCGCACCGCGGCCAACAGATCTGACCATGGCCTCAGTTCGGACGCTGCGGAGGCGACCGTCGCTCTGGCGAACCGCTCGGCGGCCGCCCTGAGGGCGTATCCCTCGTCACCGGCGAGCTCCCGTGCTCGCGCCGCGTCGCCCAGTGCGAGCCTCGCACACGCCACGGCAGTGTCGGCAGGGACCCCTTGCTGCTCGAGCTCGGCGGCGACCTGGTCGAGCGGATGTGCGTCGAAGCGCACGAGCTGGCAGCGCGAGCGGATCGTCGGCAGCACCTCGCCGAGCCTGTCGGTGATAAGGATCAGGTGTACGAAGGGCGCCGGCTCCTCGAGCGTCTTCAACATCCGGTTGGCCGCCTCGTCCCCCAGCTCGTCGACGCGCTCGATCACGAACACGCGGCGGCTCGATTCGAACGGGGTCTTGCTTGCCGACGCCACGACCGGACCGTCGATATCGCTGACGAGGATCTCGTGTGCCCCACTCGGAGTGATCCAGGTCAGGTCGGGGTGCGTGCCCGAGTGGGCGCGCGCGCGTGCGCCCTCCGGGTCCGGCGACCCGGTAGCGAGGAGCTCGGCCGCGACTGCGCGGGCCGCGGACCGCTTGCCGGCGCCGCCCGGGCCATGGAACAGGTACGCGTGTGACGCCTGGGGGTCGGGCGACACGGCGGCGGTGAGCACGACCCGAGCGTGGGGGTGGTTTTCGAGCTCCGGCAGCACTCAGTTCGATGCTACCTCGCGCTAGGGTCGCACCTCGGTCATGGCCCGAGGAAACCTGATCACGATCGAAGGCCTCGACGGGGCGGGCAAGACCACGCTCGCGTCCGCTCTGGCCGAGGCGCTCCGACAACTTGGGATTGATGCCCGGGTGCTCCGAGAACCCGGGGGCGTGCCTGCGTCAGAACGCGTGCGCGAGCTCGTCCAGGATCCGGAGCTGAAGGTCGGCGCTCGCGCCGAGGCACTGCTGTACGCGGCCGCGCGGGCTCAGCTTGTCGATGAAGCGCTCGAACCGCTGCTGGCGGCGGGGAGCTGGGTTCTCCTCGATCGGTTCGTCGATTCGTCGCTCGCCTACCAGGGTGCAGGGCGCGAGCTCGGAATCGGTCCGGTGCGAGACATAAATCAGTTCGCCACGAACGGGATCCAGCCCGACCGCACGCTCCTGCTGGCGCTCGATCCGGCACTCGGCCGCTCGCGGCTGCGTACCCGAGCGCAGTCGTTCGACCGCCTCGAACGTGAGGACGACGAGTTTTTCGCCCGGATCGCGGCGGCGTACGAGCAGCTGGCGGCGCAGCAACCCGACCGGATCCGCAGGATCGACGCAACCCAGCCGCCGGACAAGGTCCGGGACGCGGCACTTGCCGCGCTGGAAGACCTACTGTGAGTACCCGCGCGGATGCGCCTGCGCGAACGCCCAGGCGTCGCCGACCATTTCCGCCAGCGTCGGCTTCTGCGGCTCCCATCCGAGCTCGGAGCGGATCCTCGCGCTCGCGGCTACGAGCTCTGGTGGATCCCCCGGTCGGCGGGCTGCCTCGACTATCGCGATCTCACGGCCGGTGACTTCCTGCGCCGCCGCGATTACCTCCCGCACAGAGAAGCCGTTGCCATTGCCGAGATTGAAAATCCGATGCTCCCCGGGCCGCGTTGCGCCCAGCGCGAGCACGTGCGCGTCGGTCAGATCATCGATGTGGATGTAGTCGCGGATCGCGGTGCCATCGGGTGTCGGATAGTCGGTCCCGAAGATCTGCACCCGCGAGGTGATCCCGAGCGCCGTCTTGAGGACGTTCGGGATCAGGTGGGTCTCCGGATCGTGGTCCTCGCCACGTTCGCCGCTGGCACCGGCGACGTTGAAGTAGCGGAGGCTCACCGCGCCGATGCCGTGGGCGGCGCAGAAGTCGCCGATCATCCGATCGACGGCGAGCTTTGAGGCGCCGTACGGATTCGTCGGCTGGGACGGCGCCGATTCAGGGATCGGGACCTCATCCGGCTGTCCGTACACGGCGCAAGTCGAGGAGAACACGAGCCGGGAGACCCCCGCGGCGGTCATCCCCTCGAGCAGGTTCAGGGTTCCGCCCACGTTCGTCCGGTAGTAGCGCTCGGGATGGCTGACGGACTCGCCCACCAGGGCCAGCGCCGCGAAGTGGAGCACGGCATCGAAGCCCTCGCTCAGCGTGCGCAGCACCGCCTGCTGGTCGAGCAGATCGGCCTCGACCAGGCGGGCCGCCGCCGGAACGGCCTCGCGGTGGCCCTGCTCGAGGTTGTCGAGCACGACGACCTCGTGCTCGTCCTCGAGCAACCGGGCCGCGACGATCGAGCCGATGTACCCGGCGCCGCCCGTGACCAGGAGCTTCACGTGAGGACCTCGCGGCAAGTCATGTTCCTGCCCATGGGCGCCGCACATATAACAGACCTACACTCGGTCGCGATGTCCTGGAGAACATTCCGGCGAGCCCAGCGGGGACCCGAGACGGCCGGAGGCGATGCTGGCGCCCGGGCGGATCGCGAGGACAACGAGGCCACGGCCCGCCGGCTCGATGCGGAGCTCGAGCAGGTTAGGACTGAGCTCGAGCGTCTCAATGCCGACGCGCTCGAGGTCGCCCGCCACTTCGAGGGGGAGGCTGCGGCGCGTGCCGAAGCCGAAGCAGTTGCCGAGCAGCTGCGACGCGAAAACGCCCAGCTGCTTGCCGAGATCGATGAGCTCCGCGCGCGGCTCGCGAGCAAGGAGACGGCCAAGCCGGAGCTCGGCTAGCGGGCGGACAGCGGGTGCGCGGTCGGGGAGTCCTGCGGAGGCGTGCTGAGGAGACTTTGCTTCGCGCCGGTCTCGCCGGCGACAGTCGCGACGTCCTGAGCATGAGGATCGAGCGCGATGACACGCTCCATGACGCGGAGCCCGTTCTGCGTCTCGTGCAGGGCGAATTCGACCCCGGCCAGCTGCTGCCACGCCTGACCGTCGCTCGGCTGACGCTTGACCGCATCCAATAGGTCGGCGATCGCCGCCTTGAACTGTCCGTCGCGGAAGGCGAGGGTCGCCTCGACGCGGGGCCCAGCGTCGGAAAGGGGGTCGAGCCGGGCGGCGAGCTTCGCATCGGACTGGGCGCTCGCGACGGTCCCGGGAGAATCGCCGGCGGCCTCGGCCAGGGCGGTGCTCGCCTTGCTTGCGGCCAGGTCCGGCAGCACCACCGAGAGCGCGAAGGTGCACAGGCAGAGCGTCAACGTCGCGATCCCTAGAGCGCGGATCCCTGGTCCGAAGGCGGCGACTCTCGCGGCGGACCGCGGCCCCGCCACGCGTTCCTCGATGTCCCGGCGGCGGCGGGCGCCGGCGAGTACGCCGAGGAACACGAGCGCCGGGAATGTAACCCCGGGGATGTTCCAGTCCCAGTCGTAGAGGGCATGGGCACAGTAGGCAACCGCCCCGGCCAGGAGTGCTGCCCAGAGCAGTCGCTCGCCACCGGCCGGCGTCCGCCGGACGGCGCGGACGGCCGCCGCGAGGAGCAACCCGAATCCAGCCAGGGCAAGTATCGCCCCGATCGCCCCGGTCTCGGCGAGGAACTGGAGCGGAACGCTGTGCGGCTGGTTGACGGACAGGGTGTCTCGGCGGTAGAGCAGGTGGGTGACCGGGGACGAGCCGGCCCCCCACCCGGCGAGCGGCCGCGCACTGAACGCACCCGCGGCCTCCTTCCACCACACCCACCGATTTGCCGAGTTCACCGACAGCAGGCGATCGGGCGCGATGACGCTGGACGCCCGCGGTGTCGTGAAGCTCTTCCACTCGTGGTTGATCGTCCCGGCCAGTCCCCGCGACGAGGCCGCAACGGCAAGCACTCCGACAAGGATGACAGCGCCGACGAGCGCTGCGATCAGCCGTCCGATCGCGCGAGCACGCGCGGGCGCCACGTGCACCGTCGCCTCGAGCTCGAACAGCTTGTGCGCCGCGAGCATCAGCGCGGCTGACGAGGCCAGCACGATCACGAGCAACCACAGGCCGGATCGCTCGCGGGCGCCGAACGCCACGTTCGCCGTGGTCAGGGCGTGGTCGCTGAGGCCGAACACGAGCGGCGGGACGAGCGCCAGACCGGCGAGCGCCAGCCACATGAGCGACCGCAGCCGGGCGGCGTTCAAGGCGACGCCCACGCCGAGGCCGATGACCAACGCGATCATGCCCCCGCGCGAGTAGCTGAACCCGATCACGAGCAGCATCAGCTCGAGCGCGACCAGCGCTGCGGCGCGCTCGCCCCGGCGGCGCGTCCAATCGACGGCGAGCGCCAGCGCCACGGGCGCCCCCATCGCGACGAACAACGCCAGCGCGTTCCAGTACCCGAAAGGCTCCTCGAGCCGCGGCAGTTGCCCGGTCTGATTGAGGGTGAATACCCCGGAGACGTGCAGTCCGGGAAGCAGCTTTTGAGCGAGCGCGTAGACCGTGACCGCGAGAGAAACGGCGAGGAACCCTTCGGCTATCCACCTGACCGACCGGAGGTCCGAGGCACCGAGAGCGATGGCCAGGCAGAGCACGATCACGTAGGTGATGGCGCGGTTCAGCTCGATCCATGTCTGGTCCGGGGCGACGCTCCACAGGACGGTGACCCCGCTCCAAGCGGCAAACAGCGCGAGCAGGCCGATGCCGGCGAGTGCCAGACGAGGCGCCGAAAAACTCAGCGTGCCGCTCCACAGGCCGACGGCTCCGGCGAGGATCGCCACGAAGGCGACCGCGACCTGGATCCGGGCATCCGTGGAAGTCGAGATCGCGCCGTGTGCGAACGCCGCGTAGAGGATGATCGCGAGCAGCGCGCCGGTGAGTGCGATCGGCGCCCGCGCGCTCCGGTGAGGTGCCGCGATCACTCCGCCCGGAGGCGAATCTGGATGGACTAACGGCACCGTCGACATCGGCGGCGAAGCTAGCATGGCGAGCCCCCGCGGCGGGGAGCTCAGAGCCCGGGAACCCCCGTCCTTCGGAGTAAAATCGGAGATGAACCGAGCTTCCAAGACAGGGGTCTGCGACGGTCGTCGAGCGCGTTTTTTCCGTCCGGGCCATCCGCCAGTATTTGCTGCCCGCTCAGCCACCCCGGTTCTGGGCTAGGAGGCGGAAACGAGAGGAGCAGGTCGGTATGGAGCACACCCCGCAAAGCCAAATTACGCCCGACTCGAAGCCGGGCGAGAGCCTCTCGATCCGTCGGTATTTCACGACTCCGGGGGAGCATCCGTTCGCCGCGATCGAATGGGACGTGCGGGATGCACGGATTGGCCACGG
Organism: uncultured Solirubrobacterales bacterium; assembly: GCA_963812225.1. Taxonomy (GTDB): domain Bacteria; phylum Actinomycetota; class Thermoleophilia; order Solirubrobacterales; family Solirubrobacteraceae; genus Palsa-465. Next base: position 301,853 of record CAWEUN010000014.1, on the reverse strand, counting down.
AGACAAGGTCTCCTTCGAGCAGCGAGACGTCGAGTTCCCCAAGAGCTGGTCGCAGAACGCCACCAACATCGTGGCCCAGAAGTACTTCCGTGGGCGGCCCGGCTCGCCGGAGCGGGAACGATCCGTCCGACAGATGATCACGCGCGTCGCCGGCACGATCGCTGAATGGGGACGCGAGCGAGGCTATTTCGCGACCGACGAGGACGGCGAGACGTTCGAGGCGGAGCTCACACACATCCTGCTCCACCAGATGGCGGCGTTCAACTCGCCCGTGTGGTTCAACGTCGGCTGGCATCCGGTCGGGAGTCCGAAGATGCAGGCGAGCGCCTGCTTCATCCTGTCGGTCGAGGACGAAATGGAGTCGATCCTCGAGTGGAACACCAAGGAGGGGATCATCTTCCGCGGCGGGTCGGGCTCAGGCATCAACCTGTCGAAGATCCGCGGCTCGATGGAGCCGCTCAGCCGAGGCGGCACCGCATCGGGCCCGGTGTCGTTCATGCGCGGGGCTGATGCGTGGGCCGGATCGATCAAGTCGGGCGGCGGAACCCGCCGTGCGGCGAAGATGGTCGTGCTCGATGTCGATCATCCCGACATCCGGGAGTTCATCTGGTGCAAGGCCAAGGAGGAGGACAAGGCCGCGGCCCTTCGCGACGCCGGGTTCGACATGTCGATCGACGGCGACGGCTTCCACTCGATCCAGTACCAGAACGCGAACAACTCGGTGCGTGTGACCGACGAGTTCATGCGTGCGGTCGAGAACGGTGACGATTGGCACCTGCTCGCCCGGACCACCGGTGAGCCGATCGGCGAGCCGATTCCCGCACGCGAGCTGATGAGCGAGATCGCCGAGGCGGCGTGGCGTTGCGCCGACCCCGGCGTGCAGTACGACACGACGATCAACCGCTGGCATACGTGCCCGAACTCCGGGCGGATCAACGCGTCAAACCCGTGCAGCGAGTACATGCACGTCGACGATTCGGCCTGCAACCTGGCGTCGCTGAACCTGATGAAGTTCCGGCGGGTAGACGGCACGTTCGACGTCGAGTCGTTCGCTCACGCGGTCGACATCATGTTCCTCGCGCAGGAGATCGTCGTCTCACCGTCGAGCTATCCGACCGAGCAGATCTCTACCAACGCACGCGCGTTCAGGCAGCTCGGCCTCGGCTACGCGAACCTCGGCGCCTACCTGATGGCCGATGGGGTCCCCTACGACTCGGACGAGGGACGTGGGATCGCGGCCGCGATCACCGCGCTCATGACGGGTCGCGGCTATCTCGGCTCGGCTCGAGTGGGGGCCGCGATGGGACCCTACGAGCGCTACGCCGACAATCGCGAGCCGCACAACACGGTGATGCGAATGCACCGCGACGCCGCGTACGCGATCGACGATTCGACCTGCTCCGACGCGGCGCTGCTGCGCGCGGCTCGCTCGACATGGGACGAGGCCGTCAGTGCGGGCGAGTTGCACGGCTACCGCAATGCCCAGGCGACGGTGCTGGCTCCGACGGGAACGATCTCATTCTTGATGGACTGCGACACGACCGGGGTCGAGCCCGACTTCTCGCTGGTCAAGTTCAAGGAGCTCGTCGGCGGTGGCCAGATGACGATCGTCAACCGGACGGTCCCGCTTGCGCTGCAGACCCTCGGGTATTCCGACGAGCAGATCGAGCAGATCGAGGCTTACATCAACGAGCACGGGACGATCGTCGGGGCTCGTGACCTTGCCGACGAGCACCTGCCGGTGTTCGACGTCGCCGTGGGTGAGCGGGCGATCTCGCACATGGGCCACATCAAGATGATGGGTGCGGTCCAGCCATTCATCAGCGGCGCGATCTCGAAGACAGTCAATCTCCCGGAGACCGCCACCGTCGGGGACATCGCCGATGCGTACGCGCAGGCGTGGCAGCTCGGCATCAAGGCGCTCGCTATCTACCGCGACGGCTCCAAGACCGCGCAGGCGCTGCGGACCGACGCCCAGAAGGAGGCGCCGGTGGCGCCGGAGGCCGCGATCGAGCAGGCGGTGGCGGACGCGCTCGCCAAGGCTCCGCCCAAGCGACGGCGGATGCCGCGCGAGCGCCAATCGATCACGCACAAGTTCTCGATCGGCGGCCATGAGGGTTACATCACCGCCGGCATGTACGAGGACGGTTCGGTCGGGGAGATCTTCCTGACCGACATCGGCAAGGAAGGCTCGACGCTGCGCGGGATGATGAACTCGTTCGCGACGGCGATCTCGATCGCGTTGCAGTACGGCGTGCCGCTCGAGACGTTGGTGCGCAAGTTCAGCTACATGCGCTTCGAGCCCGAAGGCATGACGTCGAACCCGGAGATCCCGTTCGCGAAGTCGATGCCGGACTACATCATGCGCTGGCTCGCGTCGCGGTTCCTCGACGTGGACCTGCAGGAGGAGCTCGGCATCCTCACGCCCGAGGTGCGGGCCCGCAAGGCAGCGCAGGATGCAGCGAGCTCACACGTGGGCGACACCGCCGGGCCGGACGCCGTGACCGGTGGCGGGACGAACGGTGGCGGCAATGGCGGCGGCAACGGTGGCGGCGCCAGCGCTACGGCCGGGGGTCCCTCCGCCAGCGCCGGCGGTCACTCCGCCACGGCGCCACGTCCCGCATCCGCGGCGATGACTGACGAGCCGCCCGTCCGCCCCGCCGTCCGCCAGGGTCTCGACCTCGGTCCGGCTTGTCAGCAATGTGGCGGCATGATGCAGCGCACGGGCAGCTGCTACACGTGCTCGAGCTGCGGGTTCAACACCGGCTGCGGTTAGTTAGGAACCCGGCGACTGACACCGCCAACTGAAGGCCCCACCGAGCATTAGTCGTCGGCGAAGAAAAGGGCCTCGCTCCCTATGGGGCGGAAGCCCGCCGTGAGGAAAGTGCGCAGCGAAGCCGCGTTCCCAGGTGCGATCTGCGCGAACAGCACTTCGTCGGGCGGGACGACCCGGCGGATCTCCACCAACGCCCTCGCGGCGATTCCCTGACCCCGATGGGTGGGCGGAACTTCGATCGCCACCTCCTGGCGCAGCGCGAAGCCGCGCCCGAGAATGATTGTCGCGAGGCCGCTCGGATCGGTGAACACGCGGACTCCGTCTCGGCGAGCTGCGGCTCGCTCCATCCGGGGACGCTGTTCGTCGGTTATCTCGCGCAGGAGCCCCCGGCCCGGTAATCCCTCGGCCGCGAGGAGAACGTCAATGCCATCGTCGCGCATGCCGAGCTTGTCGCCGAGCGCGGCGAGGAACCGCGGGCTCATCGGGGCGAGCAGGTCGTCGTCAGGACGCTGTGCCCTCACCCAATCCTCCGGCGCCGACGTCGCGACCACATGATGGGCGGTGAACGCGACCACGCCCATCGCGGTGCCGGGCGGCGGCGGCACCACTTCGACGGCGCCGTCGGGAGCGGGGAACGTTCCGCGTCCTGCCGCTTCGAGCATCGCCGCTAGTCGGCGACTGCGCACCTCCATCGGGACAGCGTATTGACACGCTGTCGGGTCCGGCCGGGCGATCCCGCGACGGTCTTGCTTCCCTGCCCTGCTCCGGCATGCCGGGCGAAGTAGACGAGCTTGATGTGGCGGCGCTCGTCGAACGTCGGCTCGAGTCGCGCTCCCGGTAGCTGGCCGGCGATCAGCCGGCACTCGAGTCCCGAGCGCGCGAGCGCCTCTCGCACCGTCCGCGGGCGATGATGGCGTTGCACGTGGCGACTCGAGCGGCGTTCCCACAGGCCATCGTCGCGTTCGATGAAGATCTCGAGGGTGGCCGAGGCCAGCTCTCCGGGACCCAGGCTCGTCGTGCCCTCGCCCTTCCACGCGTAGAACAGGCCGTCGCACTCGCGGACGATCGAGCGCGCAAACGACTCTCGATAGGTCGAGAGCGAGTTGACGTCGAATGCGAACACCCCGTCTTGGGCGAGCACGCTCGCGACCCCGGCAAACGTCGCCTCCAGCTCCTCATCCGACACGAGATAGTTGACGGCGTCGTCGAGGCAGAGAACGAGATCGAACTCTCCGATCCTCGGAAGGTTGCGCATGTCCGCGACGAGAAACGCGTTCGGGTGCTCGGGGAGCTTCCGGCGAGCCTCCCTCACCATCCCTTCCGAGATGTCGCAGCCGAGCACCGAATAGCCGCGCGCCAGCAGCGGCAGCGTGCTCTTGCCGGTGCCGCAGGCGAGGTCGAGCGCGCGCTGGCCGGTCAGACCGAGCTCGGTCGCCCTGAGCTCGATCGCGTGCACCCAGGCGTCGTGGGCGTAGGCGGCTGTGAACTCGTCGTAGTGAGGGGCAAGGTCGTCGTAGGCCGTCGCGGCATCCTTCTTTTGGGCAAGCGAAGTCATGTAGATGTACGACCGCCCACCGCTCAGAAGTGTTTCAACAGATATGGGATCTTCAGCAGTTGGACGTCGTCGACTGCGGCGAATGGTGGGACTGGTCGCTGATCAGCCGGCGCTGCACGCTCGAGGCGCTGCGGATGCTCCGCGCTCGGCACGACGCCGAAGAGGTCGCGCAAGAGGCGCTCGTCCGCGCCTGGCGCTCCCGCCGGTCATGTCGAACCCCGGAGGCGCCCCTTCAGTGGTGCCTTCAGATAACGCGCAATGAGGCGCTCCGCGTGATCGGTCGACGACGGGCGATGAGGAACGGAGAGTCGTTCGAGTCGGTGGAGAACGTCGCCGACAGCGTCCTCACCGCGGAGGGCGAGCGCACCCTGACGCGCGTCGACGTCGGTCGCGCCTTACGAGCGCTCAGCGTGGACGAACGGAGGCTGATCGCGCTGCGATACGCCTTCGACTACTCACACCCGCAGATTGCGGCCGAGCTCGAGATCCCCGACGCCACCGCCCGCGTGCGGCTTCACCGCGCTCGCAAGCGGCTCGCCGTCCTGCTCGCTGAACGGGATTGACGAAGCAGAAGGCCGGGTTCAGGCCTTCGAGTGCTGCTTCGCGCGCCTCTTCGATCCGCGCTTGGACGCGTGCTCGTCCACCGGCACCTCGGCATACGCCGGCGGCGCCTCGAACAGCATCAACACCAGGCCGGCGTTGATCTCCCCGTCCTCGTGATTACTGGCGGCGATCCGTCGCGCGCTCTCGCCCTCGATCTTGTAAGCGCGATCGAGCAGCTCCTTCGCGGCGGCGGCGAGCTCGGCGAACCCCTGCTTGTCGAGCGCCATGCCCCGGCGGCTGACGTTCGCGTCGTGGCGGTCGAACCCCCCTGTTGCGGCCGCGGCGCTCACGTACCGGGCGGCCTGATCGAGGGTTGCGCTGATCATTGCGTCCTTGATGATGTCCGGCACCTGGGCCCAGGCCTTATCGGTGATCCGAACCCGGCCGACCGCCCGGTAGTAGTGCTCGATGGCTCCCCGGCGCTGGCGCGTCCGCACCAACTCGAGCAGACCCACCCGCTCGAGCACGCGCACGTGGTAGCTCACGTTGCCCAGGGGTGCCGAGATCTCTGAGGCGATCTCGCTCGGGCTCGCCGTCCGATCCTGTAGCACCCGCAGGATCGTGATCCGAAGCGGATGCGCGAGAGCCTTGACGAGGCGGGGATCGTCGAGTTCCGTGATTTGCTTCACGTTCTTAGAGTAGTCAGACCGATCCGGCGCTGGCGGAGACGCAGCATATCCGCACACACGGCGGCGGGAAGCATCACCGGCAGATCAGAGCCGGTGCGGTGACCTGCGCCCATTTGGGCGGATGGCTGAAACGGTTTCGCCGCCCGCTGGGTCTTCAGTGCTGATGACTCTGCCAGCAAGGGAGGTGAGGCCGGTGCGCATCATCGAGCCGTGACCTGAGCCGGCGGGAGCGCTCGGGGCCTACGCCGCCCGCACATCCGCCCCGGGGTCGGGCGGCGGCTCAGGTCGAGAGGGTCAGGGCGCCTCCCGCCGCGCCGACTAGCCGCCCCATGGTAAGCCGACGCCAAACATTGGTCAAGGGATCTTGAGCGTAGAAGCAGCGCATCCTCAGGCGACTCGCATGAGGATCGGATAGGTTCGGGTCGAGATGTTGCTGCTTGTGCAAAGAGGTCGTGGTCATCGACGCGGCCGTGGCGCCAGGGGGAAGGTGCAGCCGCACCGTGCCTTCGACCCCCGGCGGATCGGCAGACTCGAGTGCGACGCGTGGGTTACGTACTACCGCCGCGAGTGGATCCCGTTCCTGCGCGCCGCGGTGGGTCTGACGCGACACATGTTTGGCCTCCCGTGGCCTTCCACGATTTGGGGCGCCTGGCTCGTGCTCCGGGCCAACCAACTTTGGGCACCGTTTCCCGACAACGATCCTGACGGGGCACGCCGGACGATGGACCGCTTCTACCAGTTGGTCGCCCGTCACTACCGCGAGAAGTTCGACACCGCTCGGGCGGCGCAGCTCGAGGTCGAGTGGTGGCGTGTGCACCGTGAGCACCAGCGCGGATCCGAGCCGAGCGTGCAGCCTCTCGTCGACTCCCTGGCCACGCTGTATGCCTACGTGTACGGTGTCCCGGATTCCGAGGTGCGCCTAGCGGCCGAGCAGCGCGCGCTGGCGATGGATTACTCGGATCGTTGGGTGGAAGAGGGGTGCGACCGGGACAGTCGTCTGATCCCCGACGAACGGGCAGCGCTCGTGCGCTCCTACGCCGCGTTGCTGGCGGCGGTCCATCGGCCGTGACCGGCGCCCGACCACTCGCGATGCGGCCAGACAGTTGACTCTCGGCCCGCGGGGCAGCTGTGGCGCCGGTCGGCTCGGACTGGCGGGCGGCTCGGTGAAAGGCGGCAGGGAGAGGGGGGTGGGTGAGGGCGCCGGCGGGTCGCCTGAGCCCGTGGTTTGACCCTGTGCTGGGCGCAAACCCGCGACTTTGTGCCGAGAGTGTCCCGGAAAACCTGCATAGCACGACAACACCGGCGCCAGGCCCGAGCCCTGTCGTACTAAGCATGCTCTTCATGCATAGCTCGACAGGCCTCGCCGATTTCGGCGGTCGTGACGTCTTATGCACGATCTGGGGCGGCTCTCAGGCCCGCCCGGGCACTTCACCCTCCCCCCTTCCCCAGCGCCGTTTACCGGGCCGACTGCGCTCGACAGACACCGAACCGGGCGCGAAAGCCACGCCAAAAGGCGCGCGAAAGCGCGCCTCACCACTGTGAGAACTAGCCGGGCGCCGAGCGGAGCAGATCGTTCAGCGTCGCCACGTCGTCATCCGACGGCTGCCACTCGGCGGCCGCGACATTGGCGCGGACCTGATCCGGTTTGGTGGCGCCGGCTATGACCGATGAGACGACAGGCCGGATCAGCAGACCGCCGATGGCGACGTCGACCAGCGACACATCGCGCTGCTCGGCATACACCTCGAGCAACTCGACCAAATCGAACTGTTTCTCTGTGGCGATCGTTTCCCGCGAGGACAGCCTTGCTCCCTCGGGTGCTGGCTCGCCGCGTCGATACTTCCCTGTCAGCAGCCCGGACGCCAACGGGAAGAAGGGGACGAAGCCGAGGTCGAGCCGCTCGCACGCCGGGAGCACCTCACGCTCGGCATCACGGACCAGCAGGCTGTACTGATTCTGGATCGCCTCGAACCGGTTGAAGCCGTGCTCCCGCGCGACGGTGTCCGCCTCCTCGATCTGCTCGGCGCTGAAGTTCGACGCGCCGATCGCCCGGACCGTGCCGGCGCGGACGAGCTCGTCGAGCGTCGCCAGCGTCTCGGCGATCGGAGTCACGCCGTCGGGCTGGTGATACCAGTAGAAATCGATCACGTCGGTTCGAAGCCTTCGGAGTGACCCTTCGATGGCCTGGCGGATGTATTCGGGCGAGCCGCGCGGGCCTTTGCCATCACCCATGTCCATGCCGAACTTCGTGGCGAGGACTACGTGATCGCGGCGCCCCTCCAGGACCTGGCCCAGGTACTCCTCGCTGAGGCCGCGCCCGTAGATGTCGGCGGTATCGATGAACGTAACGCCCGCGTCCAGCGCCGCGCCGACGACGGCTCTCGTCGACGCCAGGTCGATCCGGCGGCCGAAGTTGTTGCCTCCGAGACCGATCACAGACACGTCGAGCCCGGAGCGGCCAAGGGGGCGCGTGGAAAGATCGGACACGAGCGGCCTCTATATCACAGCGCGGTCGGACTCAGCTCGCCGTCGCCCGCCGGCATAAGACCAGGTCCTGCCACCCCGCGAGCGCCGAGACCGGGATCCCGCGCGCCGACAAGGTACGCGACGATCTGTCGGAGTTGGGCCGCCGACTGCGCCTGGAAACGCTCGTACGGCTCCGGCGAGTCCAGCGCGCTCATCCTCCGGCGAGACCGGCAGCTTGCCCACGCGCGCAATGAACAGCCGGATCGAACCGCCGTTGACTGCGTTCAGTTCGCCCCCGATCACCTCGAGGCCGGCGTCGGTCAGCAGCCGCTCGACCACCGCCAGCGAGTAGTGCTCGAGGTGTTCGTGAACGATGGCGTCGAAGGAGTTCATCTCGAGCATGGTTGGCAGGTAGTGCCGGCGGACCGGGTCAGGCCGCGCGGGTAATGTGTTGGACCGTGAGCTCTGCCTTCGGGGATCTCCGGGCGCCCCGCAGTCGCGCACGGCGCGTTGGCGGGCTGGTCGCTGGGCTGCTCGTCGTGGCGTTCCTCGCCGCTGTCGTTCTCGACGGTTGGGACCGTGTCTCAAGCTACCACTGGCAGTTCGACGTTCCGTTCATCGTGCTCGGCGTGGCCGGCGTGGGCGCCTCTCTGGCCGTGACCGCCGCGGGCTACGTGCTGATCCTTGAGCGGCTTTCAATGCGCCGGTTGCCGCGCGGCAGCCTAATGTCGGTCTGGAGCCGAGCGATGCTGGCGCGCTACGTACCCGGGAACGTAATGATGGTCGCGGGCCGCGTGGTCCTGGGCCGCGAGGCAGGCGTCGCTGGCCAGATCAGCCTCGCGGCGACCGTGTACGAGCAAGTGTTTCTCGTGGGCTTGGCAGCCATAGCGTCAGTAGGGCTGCTCCTTTACATCGGCGACCTGGGCCAAGGCCCATGGTTGTGGTTGGTGGGGGCAGTGCCATTCGGCCTCGTGATCCTGCATCCGCGGGTGTTCGCCCCGCTGTCAAACGCCGTGCTTAGGCGCTTCCATCGCAAGCCGATGGAGGCGTTCCTCTCGCTCTGCGACGTCGCCCAGCTCGCCGGGGTGTTTGCCATCGCCTACATCTTCCTGGGTGTCGGGGTGTGGGCGATCGTGCGCGCCCTCGTCGGCGCGGAGGGCGGTGACCCGCTGCTTGTCGGCGCCGGATTCATGTTGTCGTTCGTCGTCTCGATGCTGGTGTTCGTCTTCCCATCGGGGCTTGGCGTCCGCGACGCAATCTTCGCACTCGTGCTTGCGCGCCATCTGCCCGGCGGAGTCGCGATCGCCGCCGCAGTCGCGGTACGCCTGGTGATGACGCTGATCGAGGTTGCCTTCGTGGCCGTAGTCTTGGCGCTGCAGCGCCGCAGCCGTCAACCGGGCGCTACGGAGGTAGTACCCCGAGGTGGTGACGAAGTCGCGCAGGTCCGGCATGCGCGCGCGCCAGACTGCACACGCGGCACGAACCCGTAGCGGTACTGGTGCATCGGGTTGACGAGTGAGATCGATGCCCGTCAGGTCCACGCGCGCTCCGCGAATGGCTTCAGCACCCCGCCTGCACCGGCACCCAATCTCAAGCACGCGGCGCGGCTCGACGTGCTCGTCAACAAACGGCAGGATCGAGCCGCGGGCGTTCTCGCGCCGCTCGTCGAACTACAGGTCGGTGTTTTCGTGGGAAGTCGTAACGCACGGTCTGAGAGAGTTGCGTTTCGGACATCGACGCCGGGGAACTCGCGCGCCAGGACCTCTGCGACTCGGGCAGCGGCTCGTATGCCATGTGTCTGCCCCTGGAACCATCGAACGCACAGAGCCGCAACGCTCCCCGTGAACGTGCCTGCCGCCTGCGCGAGCTGCCGCCCGAACTGGGCGATGCCGCCGCGCGGGTCGTACGCGTAGCCAAGGAACGCAGCACGCGGCTTGGAGTGGAACAGGAGCGCCCCCGGTATTCTCCCGCGCGTCAGTCCGGGCCCCATGCGCGAGCCGGAGCGTGTAGATCTCTTCACCAATATGGACGCGTCCATCACCAAGCCAGCTCACGCCGCAGATGTCATGCCCGACACGCACGCGTTCGCGGTGACCGTCGTCATGCCGGCATACAACGAGGCCCCGAATCTGCCAGAGATGGTCCCTCGGACCCTGCGCGTGCTTCGGAAGGTGTCGCGTGAGCACGAGTTGATCGTCGTCGATGACGGTAGCCGCGACGGCACAGCCGATCTGATGGCCGAACTAGGCAAGAACCGCCCCGAGCTGCGGGTCATGCGACTGCGCCGCAACTACGGAAAGTCGACCGCGCTCCAGGTCGGCTTCGACCATGCCCGCGGCGACACGATCGTGACGATGGACGCCGACGGCCAGGATCAACCGGAAGAGATCCCGCGGCTGCTCGGCGCGCTTGAGGAAGGGCTCGACCTCGTGACCGGACGCAGAGCGCAGCGAAACGATCGGTTCGTGAAGCGACAGACCTCGCGGCTCTACAACCGGACGACCGCGTTGGTGACCGGCGTCGAGGGCAAGGACTTCAACAGCGGCCTGAAGGCGATGAAGCGCGAGGTCACGACACCGCTCGTGTTGTACGGGGAGCTGCATCGCTACATCCCGGTGCTCGCGCAGTGGGCCGGCTTCCGTGTCGGCGAAGTGGAGGTCGACCACTCCGCACGGTTGCACGGTGCCACCAAGTTTGGCAGGGCGCGGTTTTGGCGAGGCTTCCTCGACCTGCTCACCGTCAAGTTCATCACCACATATACGGGTCGTCCGTTCCATCTGTTCGGCGGCCTGGGCGCGACGTGCGGGCTGGTGGGCATCGGGCTGCTGGCATGGATGCTGGTCCTTCGCCTCATGGGCGAAGGCGTCGGCAACCGGCCCGCTCTGCTCGCAGGCGTCCTGCTCACCGTGGTTGGGATCCAGCTCATCAGCCTCGGCTTGATCGCAGAGCTGATCGTGCACCTTCGGCGCGACCGAGACCCGCCGATCTACGTAGAAGGCGATTGAACCGACACCCGGCGCACGAGCGAACCGATTCGGAGAGTTACTGTGCGCGGCGAAGTTGACGCATTCTGCCGCATGCTACGTGCGGTCACGGTCAGGTGTGCGCTCTGGTGCGCCAGCGTGTACACCTTGGCGTAGACAGCCGCGCCGGCGAAGAACGTGGGCACGGTTCGTCACCCTCGCTTGAGCGTTCCTCATGCGCAGCGCTACTGACTTCCCGCGTGTGGGTTCCGGAAAGTGAGATTGGGCTGCCCAGCGATCGGGGGAGGCTCGGGCCCCGCTGATCCCGCGGGCGCGAAGATCGCTCAGGACGCGACGCGATTTGGCGCTTACACGCGTGTAACTGACCGTGGCCTCCGTGCGACGAGCAGGTAGCCGAGCGCGCCCCTCTCCACTCCGACGAAGAGCCGGTCGAGCGCGAGCAGCGTCCGTAGCACGCGGAGCGCGATGGAGTGTCCAGGGCCGCCCTCGCGTGCGTTGCCGCGCTGGATTGCCCACTCATAAATGGTGCGGTGGTAGAGCGCCGAGACGGGGAAGCCCCAGGCGGTGCAGCGCTCGAGCCAAAATCCCGCCTGACGCACACGCGTCTCGAGCTCTTCTCGGGTGTAGCGACGGACGTGGCCGGCCCATTCGTCGCTCGCCGCGGTCCACGCCGGATTGCGGGGCACTGAGAGGCAGAGGACGCCGCCGGGGACGAGCACGCGCGCCGCCTCGCGCAGCGCGAGCGCATCGTCTGCGATGTGCTCGAGCACCTCGCCGAGAACGACAGCGTCGAACGAGCCCGCAACGAACGGGAGCGCGGTGGCGTCTGCCTCGGCGATCGCGCCGCGGACGCGCTCGCGCAGCGCCGCAAGCGCCGTCTCGCCCCGCTCGGTGCTGACGACCTCGAAGCCCGCCGCGGCGAGCAGGTTGGTGAAGGTGCCCTGGCCTGCGCCGATGTTCAGCACGCGTCGTTCCGGCCGCGCCGCTAGGAAGAGGCCGAGCATGAGCCGTTCACGCAACGCGTGCCGGGGGCCGATGAACTCTGGATCACTTCCCCAGGTGTGCGGCGCGGTCATGCGACCGCCTCAAGCGTCGCGAGCCAGCGGCGGCCGAGCACCGCCTCGCTCGCTTCGCGCTCGTAGGTGGCGCGGCCGGCGGCGCCGATGCGTTCTGCGAATCCGGCGTCGTCGCGAAGCGCTCGTATCGCCGCGGCGATCTCGGTCGGGTCGCGCGAGGTGAGGAGCGCGTCGTGGCCGCTAGTGAGCAGTTCGCGTGCCGCCTCCGTGTCCGCGGTCACGAGCGGGACACCGATCGCGAGTGCCTGGAACGCTTTGTTCGGGATCACCCGCTCCGCCTTCTCGCTGCGCCCGAAGATCCCGAGGGCGCAGCCGGCGGCCGCGTATTCTGCCGGCAGCCGTTCGTAGTCGATCCAGGGGGCGTGCTCGACGTTCGCGAGCCGGTCGGCGAGCAGCGGCTCGAGCTGCCCCGAGCCAACAACGCGGAAGGGCACCTCGGGGAGCAGTCGCGCCGCCTCGAGGATCGCCTCGAGGCCGTGCAGCGGGATCAGCTTGCCGACGAAGAGGACGCGGAACTCGTCGCGACGGCGCCACGCCGGCCGGAAGAGCCGCTCCTCGGCGCCGACGTAGCAGACGGCGGGCTCCTCGATGCTGGCGAGCTCGGCTAGGTAGGCGGCCATCGCACGCGTGTCGGCGACGACTCGGTCGACAGACCGGAGCGAGCGCCGGTCGAGCTCGCGCAGCGCGCGGGCGGCGAGCGAACCGGCGCGGACACGACCGCGGTCGCCGGCGAGCGTGTCGTAGAGCGAAAGCATCGGATTGAAGACGATGGGGCGTCCGTGCCGGCATGCGGCCCATACGTCGAGCTGGCCCGGATAGCCGACGAGCAGGACGTCGACATCGGACGGCAGCCGCTGGAGTGCGAGTCCGGCCTGTGCGACGAGCAGTCGGGGGGCGGCGGCGAGGTTAGCCGTCCCCGCGAACTTGTGCTCACGCGTCCAGACCTCGCGGTGGACGAGCTCCACCTCAGCGCCTGCGCCACGCAGCGCCGAGATCACCTGCTCATTGCGCGGATAGCCGCGCTCCCACGTGCCGAAGTAGGCGACGCGCACCGGTCTACCCGCCCGACGGCCGCTTCTCGAGGACGTAGACGCCCTCGGCCGCGTAGACGGTACGACAGCGCGGGCTCGCATCGATCTTCGCGATCGCCCTGAGGTCGCACCAGCGTGCGCCGTAGGTCTGGTCGTCGTGTTCGAGCACGAGCCAGCGGGCCTTCCCCAAGTGCGGGAAGACGTAGACAATTCGCCGCTGGGACAGGTAACGGGCGAGCTTGTTCATCGCCGAGAGCGGAACGCCGGCGGGGACGGGCGAGAGCGCATGCGTCTTCCGGCGTGCACGCAGTGCGTGACGTGCGCCCGTGCGACGTCGACTCTCAGTTGCTCTCGGCCAGGGGCGCACGAGCTCCGACTCGTCCATTGGGCGGACGTCATCAGGGATTCGGAGACCTGCGGGGACTCTCAGACCCATTCACGACTATTCCCTGACCCGTCGGAGAGGCGAGGATGGAGGAGCCAAGCTCAGCGCTGAGCTCGTCTGCGGCGCGGTCGCTTGCTTCACAGCCCGGATAGCCATACTCGTCATAGATCAGGACCGCACCTGGCACCAGCCTCGGCCAGAAGTGCACTACGGCCTGTTCCGGGAGAGCATTGTTGAGATCTATGGGTAGGAGTGCAACTTGTTCAGGGCTATCAGGGAGCGCGCCAGGCAACTCCCCCACCGCCAGACGGACTCCGGCCATTGCGCGAAGTTCGGACGGACCCCGTCCACGTTGTTTGCATAGTACGGAGCATCGCGAGATCGGACCTAGGCGCGAATGTGTCGTAAAGGTAGAACGGCCTGTCGGCCCACTTAAGGTATCCAGCACAAGCCGTCAGCGGTACGCCTGGGGCTGACAGCTCAACGCCGATCGCGATGGTGCCGCGCCCGGAGCGCAGCACCGACGGCTTTCGTAGTCTTACGGCAGCACTGTGCTCAACGCAGCCCGGGCGATCACGGGGGTCCCATAATGGACAGCTAGCTGCCGAGGGTCGCCCGGTGTAAGGTTCGCCGGAGCGTTGCTGGCGAAGGTGACTGTGCTGGTCCCCGGTGGCGCAGTGAACGTGAGCTTGATCACGTGTGGCTGGGGACCGATCACGAATGTCTTCGTCACGCCCCTCGGCGCGGTCACGGTCAGGTGTGCGCTATGGTGCGCCAGTGTCTGCACGTTGGCGTATATAACCGCGCGGCGGGGAACGTTGGCACGATTCGTCACCGTCGCTCGAGCGCTGCTCAGCGCCCAGCGCGAGCCATCATTCTCCGGCCCGTAAAAGCCCGCCGCCCAGCTGATTTCCAGTGGATTCAGAAGCGCCGCGCGCAGACCCGCCCGCACACCAACTGGGTACTGCGCACGTAGCCGCGCCGCGACACGACGTAGATCGAAAAACATGAAGCGGCCATTGTCGCTGGTGAGCGGCGGCGCGCCAATTGCCGACTGCAACTCGCCAGCCATCTGCGCGCCGTTGTCGGCGTAGCCGTAGCGGTCCAGCCAGATCCCGCTGAAGCCAGCCGCAACCAGCTGGGCGACGAGTGCCCGCGCGGGAGTGCTCGTCGCCTGACTCGCCCAGTCGGAGGGACGGCCCTTCATCGCGCCGTAGCTCCAGCGCAGCCCGGTGGTCGTGAGCACGTCGCCACGCGCCTCGTCGTAATCACCCATGCGAACGACCGGCCCGTTCTCCGGGTACGGCACGTACGGAAGCTCGTAGATCGCAGCGCCATGCGGCACCAGGGCCTGGATCCTGTCGACGAAGGCAGCGTCGTTTCCCCAGGAGGCAGCATTGGCTGCATACGGCGGGATCCCGTAGCGCGTCGATTGCTCGTAGACGCCGAACACCAGAACCGCCACGAGCGCCGGCGCCCACAGCCACCAGCGCCGTGCATCGAGCCAGCGGCGCAGCGCATCGAGGCCCAGCCCGACGGCCGCAAGCGAGAAGAACGAGATGAACACAGAGATCCGGAGCCAGACTCGGACCTCCGGAGTCACCGTATACGCGATGAGCGTGGAGACGCCCCCGAAGGTCCCGCACAGGAAGGCGGTCAGGGCCGCAAAGGACAGCTGGCGGTGGCGCTGCAGCCACGGAGAGGCGCGCCCGAACCCGATGATCGCGGCAAAGCCGACAAAGATCAGCCAGACGAAACCGATGGCGGCGACCAGCCCAAGCGCTTCGCCCCATGCTTCGTCATCGTGGGGCACGGGCGTCTGAATGTCGTTCCGAGTGCCCAGCGAGTTGAACCGGCCGATGCGATCGCCCGGAACGGGAAACAACAGCCTGGCGAGATCAAGCGAGTAGGTCTCGCTGTCCTGGGGTGCACGGTGGGCCACAGCCGCGTCGACGCCATGCTTATGCTGATAGACGATCGAGGGCGCAAGGTCGATCACGATCGTGGCGCCGATCAACACAGCTACTATCGCCGCCGGGATCAGTGGCCTGCCAGTCCGGTTCGACGCCGCCGCCGCCAATCCAGCAATCAGGATCATGACCACCGTAAACGCGGAGTTGTAGAGGCCGGTCGTGCCGATCAGCACGCACAGTACGACGATCAGGAGCGGTCGCCGGGGCAGCCACGTTCGCCATGCGCCGAGCTCCCACCGGGGCTGGATCCCCGACCAGCTCGATCCGTCGAGCACCGACAGGATCAGCCACGCACCGATCGGCACGGCCACGTACTCGGACGTGAAGAGGTGTGCTTCGCCCTGGATCAGGTGGAACGGCGCCTCGGTGAACAAGATCGCGCAGACGATGCTCACCGGCACCGAGATGCGCAGCCACCGGAACACCACGTAGCCAGCGAGGGCGTTCGCCGGAAACGTGAGCAGGAAGAACACGTTCATCGCCTGCGCTGGCTCGCCGGTGCCCAGCCCGATCAGCTTGACCAGCAGCCAGTGCAGGTTGTCGGTGCTAGACGGAAAGTCGAAGAACTCGGTGCCCAGCGGCGCGCCGAGCGAGTGGTTGGTAAAGATCCAGCCGCCGTGCAGGACCGACTTGACGATCATCTCCTCCGCGATCCCGTCCACGCTGTAGGTGAGCGGGATGTGCAGGTGCAGATGCCACAGCTGCAGTGAGAAGATCGCCGCCACCATCGCTCCGATGGCGGCAACGAGCCCGCCGACGATATCCTGCCGCGGGACCGAGCGCCGCCAGGAGCGGTCCGCTCGATGGGCCTGATCCGGCGGCGCGGCTGGCATTTCGAGGACGGTCTGCGACCGCGAACTCAAATCAGACATCGGTATTCAGGGCAGTGCCTGGAGGCCCTGTCTCCCCGTTCCCCTTTCAATTCCGTGCGCGCGGCTTTCCCGCACGCGCGTGAACACCTGCCGTGAGAACGCGCGCCGCTTTCCAGCCGTGCCGAATCACCTCTGCCTGTTGGCTACAGACCCCGGTTGGGATCTGTCCGACTGGACTCTCACCAGCTAGCAACTCACGCACCCGGCACAAACCAGTGAAGCGGGCTGCCACCCGGGCGCTCCGGTGCTTTCCCAGACCGGACTCCCGGCGGCTGGCCTGATTCAGCTTTCAAGGCGCACCATGCGCGAGCAGTTTACCTCTGCCTGCCGCGGCGGCGGACGGCTCCACACGAACCCCCCGCTCTACCTAAACCGCCTCGGCCACCACGGCGTAATCCATCTGCTCAAGCTGGTCGCGATTCGGATCGCCGCCGCCCTGCGGATGCCAGATGAACGCGCTCGCGTAGCCGGTCGGGCGGCACAGCGCGATCACCGTCTCGGGGAACAGCTGGTGCTGATGTGTTGGATCGATCCAGAAGTGCTTGAAGGCCTGGGGCGCATGGGGGTTCACGGTTTCCACGATCAGCCGCCCACTGGGTCGCAGCGCCGCCTGGGCGCCACGCAGGAACCGCACCAGCGCCGGTTAGGGCAGATGCTCGATCACCTGGGCCGCGAACACCGCACCGAGCGATCTGGCGGGGGCACTCTCCACACACTCGACGGCATCGGCCACAGTCGCGGCGAGGCCCTCGGCCCGGCATCGCTCGACCATCGCGGCGTCTAGATCGATCCCTTCCGCCCGTATGTCGTGCTCGCGCAGGAGCTCCAGCATCTCGCTGCGACCGCACCCCACATCGAGGACCGGGCCGCGGTTCCGCAGCAGCGGAAGGTAGGCGAGGTGGCGCTGGCGGATCAGCTCCTCGCTGCCCCGGAAGAACTCCTGGTAGCGCAGGTAGAGCTGCCGCTCGGCATCACCCGCCGCGGCCCGGAAGCCGACGACGTCGCCGCCTAGGCCCGCATCGAACCGCTCGAGCCTGAACGTGTCGGTCCAGTCGAGCGCGGCCGGCTCGGGAACTCGCCGGGCAAGGCGGCCCGCCACCTCGTCGACGCGGTCGCTGGCCGACTGCAGCCACGTCTGGTGCCCGCCGACCAGTTCACGCAACGACGCCAACTCGGCTTGGACTTCGGCGAGCTCTGCTTGCGTCGCCGCCAGGCCTCCTCGATAGCGGTCCTGGCATCGCGGCGCGCTGCCTCCAGGAACGGCTCGGCCGCGTTCAGGGCCAGTCTCTTGAGCCAACCGGTCAGCCGTCGCGCATCGGGCACGGCCACACCGTAGACGATCGGCTCCCGGCTCCGGCCAGCCGGACGGCGAGTCTATGATCGTCGGCCGTGACCGAGCCGTTCGACGCCTTGCAACACCCCGACAAGCTCAACCTCGGACGCGGCTGGGATCACCGTGATCGCTACGTCAACGTCGACCTCCACGAGTTCCACAAGCAACGTCGACCGGGCGCGGAGGCGATCGCGGCCGCGATCGACCAGCTCCTCTCGCACCGCCCGCGGCGCGCCGCATGGGCCGGCAAGGCCTGCGACGGGCGCCAGCGATCGACTGGACCAGGTCGTCGCCGCGCTGCTCGGGGGACTCTGATCATCGGTCATCACAATCACGGTCGGTCGCCGCGCGTCTCGCCAAGCTCGTCGCGCACCTCGCGGATCGCGTCGAGTAGCGCCCGGTCAACGTTGCGCTCGTGGTGGGTGAAGGGAAGCATCAAGCGGAGGACGAGCTTGCGCACCAGCCCGTTCACGCCCGACGGGACCGGTGGCGCACCGTGGCGGATGTCGACCGCCATGGCCTGCTCAACGCGCTCGAGCGCTCCCGTGGCGCCCCTCTGTCCGAGGGAGCGACTGTTCCTGCTCGACACACCCCGCAGATCGGCGAGTCGCTCGAGCCGCGCTCGAGCGACGCTCCCAACGACCGACGGGGCGTAGTCGCGGGCGATGTCACGCCGCGCGCGGTCGGCGCGTGCCGCCGCCGCGTCGGGATGACGCCACACGTCTCGCATCAACTCGGCGGCGTGGTCGAGATCAGGCTCGGCCCACGTGCCGTTGGCGGGATAGATCTCGTCTCCCGGACCGACGGCTGTCGGGCTCCAGTCAACGAGGTAGCTGTTGAACGGTGTCGTGAAATCGAGGTTCCCTGAGTAGCCTGTCGCGATCACCGGGGTTCCCAGCGCCATCGCCTCGGCCAACGGCAGCCCGAATCCCTCGCTGCGGTGTAGGGAGACGAAGCAGTCGGCTCGCGCGATCAGCGCTGCCTTCTGACCCGGCTCCAGATAAGCGTCGACGAACTCAACATCGGGGTGCCCCGCCGCGCTGCGGCGGAGCTCCTCGGCTGCCTCGGGACGGAAGCGGGCGTTGATGGTCTTCACGATCAACCGCGGTCCCTCACCGGGCGCAAACGCCCGCGTGAACGCGTCGACGAGGCCAACCGGGTTCTTGCGCCGCAGTGTGCTGAACAGGTCGAGCATGAACAGGAATGTGAAGCGATTGTCACGTGCGATCGTGAGCTCGCCGACATCGACATCGGGCGCCACGACGGCGGGTGGGACGACGACGATGGGCATCGGCAGCAGGCGACCGAGGTTCTCCGCCATGAACCGCGAGTACACCCACACCTCCTCGACATAGTCGAAGGCGGGGGTCCAGCTCGGCGGGAGGACGTCGGTCTCCCAGCCCCATTGCCCGATTGTGGGGCGGCCGCCGAGGATGCCGTCGCCGCGGCGGCGCACCAGCTCGGCGAGGTGATCCCCGTTGACGCACGCGAGGTTGAAGGCCGGTTCCTCGCTCGCTTTCTTGTCCGTGTAGGCGTGCGACCCGTAACGTTCGACCGTGTGCTGCCCGTCCTCAACCGGAAGGTCGGGCGTGACCGCCGTCGTGCTTACCGAAATCCCCGCCGCCGTCAGCCCGCGCACGTACAGCCGCGCGGCCTCGGCAAGGCCGAGCGTTTCTCCGAGGTAGCCGATCACGTTGACCGCCAAGCAGTGGGACGCGACGCGGCTCACCCGGCCGGGCGGCGGGGGCAGCAACTCGCCGAGCACCTCACGGCGCCCGTCACTCCAGGCCCACGCCACGAGGCGGTCACCGTCGCCGCCGTCGAGGTCGGGGAACGCCTTCTGCAGGTCGGGCCGGGTGAGATAGGCGCAGTACAGGTAGCGGTTGACCCCCGGCCGGCCGCCGTGCTCCGCCGGCGCGCGCATCCACGAGACGAACGCGTCGGCCGCTGCGGGAGTCAGCGGATCACCGAACTCCTCGCCGCCGTTCATCGCTTCGTCCCACAGCGCCTTGACGAAGTCATCGGCGCGCTGGCCGTTGCCGAGCCGGTCGACGTCCACCAGCCCGCGGCGTGGTGGCGTCCAGCCCGTGCCCAGCAGCTCATCGGCGTACGCGCCGCACAGCTCCGATAGGGCCGGGTCCTCTGTCACCCGCACACGGGTGGCAGCGTCGCTCAGCCAGAATCGCCGGTCGGCACGGAAGCCGCCGAAGCGCGCGAAGCGGAGCGGGCGCCCGTCGACCAACCAGTCCGCGCCGCCCCGGCTCAGGTGCCGCTCGTGAAGGTTCCAATAGGAGAGATCGCAGCCGGCATCGCCGACGAGGGCGACGTCAGGGAAGGACTCCTCGACGAGATCGAACCAGGCGACGATTTCGTCATCCTCCTTCAGCCGCCGTGACCACCATTCGAGAAAAGCAGTCGCGCGTGATCCTCGGCGCGCCGCCACGCACGCGTTGTCTACCCTCCCCACTCGGAGCAGATCGGCGTAGTTGGGACGATGCCCGTCGTCGGGCAGTGCAGCGACCCGCGGGAACAGCACCACGTCGTGATCGCGGAGGGCATCGGCGACCGGCTCGAGCGGAGCGGTGACATAGACGTCGGGAGCGAGCAGCGTCGCGCTGCCCGCCCGCTCCAGGGCCAGCCGCAGGAGGTCGGCCGGTCCCTCGGCGCTCCTCACAGGCAGCACCTCGTCCCAGATCGAGGAGTCCTCGCGCGCGCCCATGAGCCGCGCGATTACCCGCACCCCGGGATGATGTCGGCGGATCGAGGCGACGAGGACCCGCGCTTGCCCCTCCTCTCCAGGCCGCACGTATGAGCAGAAGACTTCCATCGGCGCGATCCTTTCACGTTGCGCAAATCACGGATGCTGACATCCCGTGGACCGATGCCAGGGATTCCAGCGTGCGCAGTGATCGCCTCTGGCCCCGAGACGGACACGCCGCGGTTCGCCGGGCGGTATTGTGTAGCTTGCTGGTGCATGTCGCTCGCTCGGACCGCGCTGATCACCGGGATCACCGGCCAGGATGGCTCATACCTGGCGGAACTGCTGCTCGAGAAGGGTTACGCCGTGCATGGGATGGTGCGCCGTTCTTCGACGGAGCGGTTTGAACGGATCGAGCATCTGCGTGAGCGGATCACGCTGCATCAGGCGGATCTGCTGGATCAGCGGTCGCTGGTAGACGCATTGCGGGCGGCACGCCCGGACGAGATCTACAACCTGGCTGCGATGTCATTCGTCGCTGTGTCGTGGGTTCAGCCGACGCTGACGGCCGAGTTCACCGGAGTGGGTGTGACGCGGATGCTGGAGGCGATGCGGGAGGTGTGCCCGGAGGCGCGGTTCTATCAGGCGTCGTCGAGCGAGATGTTCGGCAAGGTCCGCGAGACTCCCCAGAACGAGCTGACCCCGTTCTATCCCCGCTCCCCCTACGGCGTGGCGAAGGCCTACGGTCACTTCATCACCGTCAACTACCGCGAGTCCTACGACCTGCACGCCTCCAGCGGGATCCTGTTCAACCACGAATCACCTCGCCGGGGCCTTGAGTTCGTCACCCGCAAGATCACCTGGCACGCGGCCGCGATCAAGCTCGGCCTCGCCGACAAGCTGCATCTCGGCAACCTGGACGCCGAGCGAGACTGGGGGTGTGCGCAGGACTACGTGCAGGCGATGTGGCTGATGCTCCAGCAGGACGCACCCGCCGATTACGTGGTGGCTACCGGTGTCCCTCACTCGGTCCGCGAGTGCTTGGAGATCGCATTTGACCAGGCGGGCCTCGAAATCGACGACCACGTCGTGATCGACCCGTCGCTGAAGCGCCCCGCCGAGGTCGACCACCTGGTCGGCGACGCCTCCAAGGCTCGGACGGAGCTCGGATGGGAGCCGCGCACCAGCTTCGAGGACCTGATCCGGCTGATGGTCGACGCCGACCACAGGTCGCTCGACCGCAGTGCGCGACATGTCGGCACAGCGCGCGCCTAGATCCGCGCTGATCACCGGCATCACCGGCCAGGACGGCTCGTTCCTGGCCGAGTTGTTGCTTGAGCGCGGCTACCGCGTCACGGGAATGATCCGAGATCGAACCGATTCGGGGATCGGATTATCCGAGCATCTGCGAGGACGTATCGAGCTCGCCGAGGGAGACCTGCTTGACCCCGAGAGCCTCCGGCTTCTCGTGGCCACCGTCCGTCCCGACGAGCTGTATCACCTCGCAGCGCCCTCCTTTGTCCTGGACTCCTGGCGTCTCCCGGCCGACACGTTCACCACGATCGTTCAGGCCACGGCCGTCCTACTCGAGGCCGTTCGCGACCAAGCCGACCAAACCCGTGTGTTCGTTGCTGGGTCGGCCGCGATGTTCGGCAGCGCCCCGGAGAGCCCGCAGCGCGAAGACACGCCTTGCCGCCCCGAGACGCCCTACGCAACCGCAAAACTCGCTGCCCACCAGCTGGCAGGCCAGCTACGTGCTCACGCCGGGGTGTTCGTCTGCTCCGGAATCCTCTACAACCACGAGTCCGAACGCCGACCGGAATTGTTCGTGCCTCGCAAGATCACGCGCGCCGCAGCGGCGATCAAGATCGGCCTGGAACACGAGGTCATGCTCGGCGACCTGACCGCGGTCCGCGATTGGTCGTTCGCGGGCGACATCATGAACGGCGCATGGCTTACCCTTCAACAGGACCGACCCGACGACTACATCTTCGCCTCAGGAGCCGGGCACACAGTCGCCGAGCTGGCAGAAGTCGCTTTCGGCCATCTCGACCTCGATGCACGCGACCACGTCTGCGTAGACCACACCCTGGTGCGCGCACCCGAACCCACCCCGAGGATCGGCGACCCAAGCCGCGCGCACGATCGTCTCGGCTGGCGGCCGGCACTCACCTTCGAGCAGCTCATCCACCGGATGGTCGACGCCGACCTTCAGGCCCTGTCAAGTGACGCATTGAATTAGCCTCAAGGCCGTGAGCGTTCGTGCCCTGGAGCACGCTCCCGACCGTCGCGCGGGCGGCGATACCCCGAAGGTACGGTGATTCAGCTGGCGCCGCTACGTGATGACCATGGCCGCGACATCGTCTAGCGGCTGAAGGCGGAGTCCACGGTTCCGTTGCGCTCGCACTGCAGCCTCTCGATGAACGTGCGCTAATGGCCGCCGGTCTAGTCGACCGCGTCCAGGTGACGCTCTTCCCTGCGATCACCGGTCAGAATGGACCGGACCCGATCTTCTGCCAGGCGGGAGCAGCGAGCTCGTACGCTCGCACGCCGCCCTGCTCGCAGCCGTCCACCGGCCGTGACCGGCGGCAACTAGTCTGAGGCTGAGCGGAGCAGATCGTTCAGCGTCGCCACGTCGTCATCCGACGGCTGCCACTCGGCGGCCGCGACATTGGCGCGGACCTGATCCGGTTTGGTGGCGCCGGCTATGACCGATGAGACGACAGGCCGGATCAGCAGACCGCCGATGGCGACGTCGACCAGCGACACATCGCGCTGCTCGGCATACACCTCGAGCAACTCGACCAAATCGAACTGTTTCTCTGTGGCGATCGTTTCCCGCGAGGACAGCCTTGCTCCCTCGGGTGCTGGCTCGCCGCGTCGATACTTCCCTGTCAGCAGCCCGGACGCCAACGGGAAGAAGGGGACGAAGCCGAGGTCGAGCCGCTCGCACGCCGGGAGCACCTCACGCTCGGCATCACGGACCAGCAGGCTGTACTGATTCTGGATCGCCTCGAACCGGTTGAAGCCGTGCTCCCGCGCGACGGTGTCCGCCTCCTCGATCTGCTCGGCGCTGAAGTTCGACGCGCCGATCGCCCGGACCGTGCCGGCGCGGACGAGCTCGTCGAGCGTCGCCAGCGTCTCGGCGATCGGAGTCACGCCGTCGGGCTGGTGATACCAGTAGAAATCGATCACGTCGGTTCGAAGCCTTCGGAGTGACCCTTCGATGGCCTGGCGGATGTATTCGGGCGAGCCGCGCGGGCCTTTGCCATCACCCATGTCCATGCCGAACTTCGTGGCGAGGACTACGTGATCGCGGCGCCCCTCCAGGACCTGGCCCAGGTACTCCTCGCTGAGGCCGCGCCCGTAGATGTCGGCGGTATCGATGAACGTAACGCCCGCGTCCAGCGCCGCGCCGACGACGGCTCTCGTCGACGCCAGGTCGATCCGGCGGCCGAAGTTGTTGCCTCCGAGACCGATCACAGACACGTCGAGCCCGGAGCGGCCAAGGGGGCGCGTGGAAAGATCGGACACGAGCGGCCTCTATATCACAGCGCGGTCGGACTCAGCTCGCCGTCGCCCGCCGGCATAAGACCAGGTCCTGCCACCCCGCGAGCGCCGAGACCGGGATCCTGCACGCCACGCGCGGCCGCCATTATGAGCGCAATCCAGATCGCGGTGAATGCGGCGGCGAACACAGCGCCCCACAAATGTCCGAGCCCTTTGAAGGTGTCGAGCAGCGCCCAATGGCGGTCCCAAGCCGTGTGGTTGACGCAGTGGTAGTAGCGCGCCGTCTCGAGGACGCTCAAGCCCTTTGGGCACACCCGATCGGGCGCGAAGAAAGTCGTTACGGCAGCCTGCGCATTCATCACGTTGACCTGCGCAAGCGCGATGGCGATCACAGCGACGGTGACGGCGGCGATCCGCGCCGGGGTAGCCAGCAGCGGTCGGAGCAGTCGCTCCAGCTCTTCGCCGTACACGACTATCACGATCAAGAGGGCCGCGGGGAGGGTGGGCAGCGACAGGCGCGGTCCCCACGTGGTCCATCCGAACGGCGACCACCAGCTCGCGAGCGTGCCGGTGACGATGAGCAGCGAGAGGAGCACGATCAGGCCCGGCAGCGCGCGTTTCAGATCGATTGGCCGGCGCCGAAGAGAGGCGACCACGACCCAGACCAGCCCAATCGCCACGACGGCGGCCAGCGGCCAGAATTCGCTGAGCCCGCCGTTCGGAGCGACCCACAGCGCTACGGCGAGCCCCAGCCTGCGGGTGATTCCTGGAACCGACTCATAGCTGTGCAGGTACGCGTAGTTGGTCACCTGGTGGTACCGGAACCAGTCGAAGGCCGCCGCAACGGCGACTCCAAGAAGGAGTCCGAGCGCCAGCCCTACCCAATGAGCGCGGCGTAGCGGACGTGGCGCGATGGGCGTCGCCCAAAGCGCCGCTCCCCCTAGCAGCGCGATGACCGGAAACACAGTTTCCTTGGTGAGGCACGCCAACAGAGCGCACAGCGCCAGCACGGCCGGCGGCCAGCGTCGCAGGCAGGCGACCACCAGCAACACCACGAGCAGCGTGGCCAAGCTCTCACCGAGGGTCGTCCCGGCGTAATACATCAGCGGTGAGGTGGTCAGGATCAGCGCTACCAGCGGCGGCGCCCACCGTCGCCCCGTACAAGAGGCCGTCCACGTGCCGAGCGCCACCACGGCGCAGAACGACAGCAGGCTGATCACCGTCAGTCCGTCGTACGTGCGGAGGTCGCTGAACCCAAGCTGAGTCAGGACCAGGGCCGGAAGGTACTGAAACAGCGCGTACGGGCCGACATTGTTCTCAGGGATGCCGTTGACCTTGAACGTCCCCCGACCCTCCTCGAGCCATGTTCCATACCGGTCGCAATAGGAGTGGATGCCATGGCTCAGACAAAAGGCGATTCTCCGTGCTCCATGCACGAGCACGATCGTGTCGCCGTTCGTCAGGCCAGGCAGGTTGTGCATCATGTAACCGACCACGAACGCAGAAGCGAGCGCGGTCGGAATCAGCCACGAGGCGTTGCTGGCGAGCCAGCTTCGTGAGCGGCTCAGAATCTCTTCCCAGCTCACCGCGCCCACTACAAATCCGCCACCGGCCGATGGCATATGACCAGGTCCTGCCACCCCGAGATCGCCCGCTCGCGCACCTCGATCACCTCGAGCCACTGGGACCAGTGGGCGCGCAGGTACTCGCCACCGTGAAACGCGAGGCCGTACCGGGCCGCAACCCCCGGCAGCTCCGATCGGTTCCAGACCGACCGCACGTAGGGCTCGAACAGGAACTCGCCTGGCCCGAGCGGGCCCCTCGCGAAGGCGTGGCTCCGGCACCAGTTGGTGCGAGCCTGTCCCAACCGGAACTGCTCGAGCGCGTAGCTCCCGTGCACCGATAGAAGGGCGGTCCCGTCCGGGACGAGGATCCGCGTGAGCTCGCGCAACCAGCGATCCTGCAACTGCTCGTCGAGGTGGCTGAACACCGAGATCGAGTAGACGAGATCGAAGCTCTCCGGCGCAAACGGCAGCGGCGGCTCCGAGCCGCTGAGAGCCCAGCTCAGCTCGGGGCGGTGGCGGGCGGCCCACGCGATCGCGCTCCGGTCGACGTCACAGCCGTAGCACCGCGCGCTGCGGCGCCAGTGCCGCCACGTGCGGGAGCACCCGCCCCGATCCGCAGCCGAAATCGAGCACGGCCCGGACGCCCCCCATCGACGACCCAGCCGCCTCCACCCCGAGCGCCAGCTGAGCGGCCGCATCGCGTCCGCCGTGGACGAACTCCATTTCGCCGGGGGCGCCGGTTCGCGCCCGCAACCGTCGCGGCGGCAGCGCCGCGCCGCCTGGCTCCGCCCGCCGGAGCGCACCGGCTAATGCCAGGCGCAGGGCCTCGAGGAGCTCGACGGCGCGCTTGACCGCCCACCCCACCGCGAGCCGCGCGCGAGTCTCGGAAGTTCTCAGCAATGAAAGTATGGCGGCGGCATGCTGGCACACGAGCGCACACTCGCGATTCGGGAACGCTGCGAAGCGACGCTCCGCCGGAACTGGCGTGAGGGGTCACGAGCTGCCGACGGTGTGCGGTTCGCCTACACGTGCCCGAGCCCCGGCCATTACCCGTGGCAGTGGTACTGGGACTCGTGCTTCACGGCGATCGTCTGGCGCCACTTCGAGCCCGACCACTCGCGCCGCGAGCTCGAGTCACTGCTGGCGGCGCAGCTGGACGACGGCTTCATCGGCCACACGATCTTCTGGGAGACCCCGCTGAGCGGGCCGCGACGGTTCACCTACAACGTCCTCTCCGAGACTGCACAGATGACGTCCAGCATCCAGCCGCCGATCCTGGCGTGGGCGTGGCGGATCGCAGTCGGCGACCCGCGCGACGAGCCGGAAATCGCAAAGCAGCATGAGTGGCTCGAGGCCAACCGCGACCTCGACGGCGACGGGTTGATCTGGATCGTCTCTCCGGACGAATCCGGGCTTGACGCGTCCCCCCAGTTCGACCCGATCTGGGGACACCGCGCGCACGGTCTTCCCGGCTACCTGTTGCTGGTCCGACGAAACCGCCGGCTCGGCTTCGACGCGCGCCGGATCGAGGCTGACGGCGGTCCTGTCTGCTGCGAGGTGATGACGAACGTCCTCTACTCCCTTTCACGGGTGGCACTGGGGCGGCCATCGCTGACCCCGGTCATCCTGGACCGGTTCTACGACGAGTCGAGCGGACTGTTCTGGCCGCTCGCGCGGCCCGCGCCGACCGATCGGCCGGCGCTCACCTGGGCGGCGCTGGCGCCGCTCGCACTGCCCGACCTCCCCGAGCCGATCGGGCGGCGGCTGATCGAGGAGTACCTGCTCGACGAGAAACGGTTCTGGCTCGCGGTGCCGCCGACCTCCGTCTCGGCCGACGAGCCCACGTTCTCGATCGATGACACGCCGCTGCCGGGGCTCCGGCGCTACTGGCGCGGGCCCACGTGGATGAACTCCGCCTGGATGCTTTGGCTCGGTCTACACCGACTTGGCTACGACGAGGAGGCGGCCGAGCTGGTCGACCGGCTGTCGGGCGCCGTCATGCGGGCCGGCCTGCGCGAGTACTACAACCCGCTGAACGGCGTCGGCATGGGCGCCGTCGACTTCGGCTGGTCGACGCTGCTGATGGAGCTGGTGGATCCCGATCCGCGCGCGGCAGGCAGCTACCTCTCAGCCGACCGCTAGCCCCCCGCCCGCCTGTATTGGTCGGCGGCGGCCGCGTACCGATCGAAGGCCTCCTCGACCTCTTGCCGGTTCGTCGCCGGCAGCCAGAACACACCACGGCGGACCCCGGCCCGCTCGAATCGTTCGATCCGCGCCGGATCGCGCATCATCCCCGCGACCGTGATCGGAATCGGATCCCTGCCCGCCTCGCTCGCGCGCCGCGCCAGCTCCTCGAACCGGGGGATGATCTCGTCGTCCTTGACCCGATTCGGCATCCACTCGTCCCCGTACGCCAGTACCCGATCGAGCACATGGGGGCCGCTTCCACCTACCAGGATCGGCGGATGGGGTTGCTGGAGCGGCTTCGGCCAGCACCAGATCCGGTCGAAGTTCACATACCTGCCCGCATAGCTCGCCTCGTCCTCGGACCAGATCGCCTTCATCGCCTCCATTTGCTCGCGCATCAAGGCGAAGCGATGCGATGGGTCGGTTCCGTGATTTCGCATCTCCTCGAGGTTCCAGCCGGCGCCGATGCCGAACAGGAACCGGCCCCCGGATAGGCGATCGACGGATGCAACCTCCTTGGCGGTGATGATCGGGTCACGCTCGATCACCAGGCAGATGCCCGTCCCGATCCGCAGGCGCTCGGTGGCGTCGGCCGCGGCCATCAGCGCGACGAACGGATCGTAGGTGCGGCTGTACTCGGGCGGCAGTTCCGCACCGCCGGGCCACGGCGACTCTCGGCTCGCCGGGATGTGCGTGTGCTCGGGGAACAGCAGCGACTCGAGGCCCCGCTCCTCGGCCATGCGGGCGAGCTCAGCGGGGTCCGGCACGTCCTCGATCGGGAAGATCGCCACTCCGAAGTCCATCGCGGCCACCCTACCCGACAGTCGGTAACGTAGGGGTATGGCCGAAACAGACAGAGAGATGGAATTGACGGAGGAGCAGTGGCGCGAGCGGCTGACTCCCGACCAGTACGACGTGTTGCGCAAGCACGGGACCGAGCGCCCGTTCACCGGTCGCTATGTGAACCTCAAGGACGATGGGACGTACCGCTGCGCCGGTTGCGGCGCCGAGCTCTTCAGCTCGGACACCAAGTTCGACTCTGGCACCGGTTGGCCGAGCTTCTACGAGCCCACCGTCGCGGAGAACATCGAACTGCGCGAGGACCGCAGCCTGCTCATGACGCGCACCGAGGCGGTTTGCCGTCGCTGCGGAGGGCACCTCGGCCACGTGTTCGACGACGGCCCGGCCCCAACGGGGCTGCGGTACTGCATGAACTCGTGCGCGCTCGCGTTCGATCCCGACGCCGCTTAGCTCACTCGTCCCCTTCGAGCATCTGCCGCTCACGCCTGCGGAGGAACACGTAGCCCGCGATCAGCATCACGACCAGGAGGATCGCACCGGCGATGCCGACCTCCGACAGGACGCGGGCGGCTGACTTGCCGAGGAAGTAGCCGACAAGCCCGTAGGTGATTCCCCAGGTGATCGCGCCGAAGGCGTTCCAGAAGAAGAAATACCGTAGCGGCATCCGGTTGATTCCCGCCAGCCACGCGGCCGCGACCCGCACCAAGGCGACCCAGCGAGCGAGGAAGACGGCCTTGCCGCCGTGCCTCTCGAAGAACCGATCTCCGTAACGGATGATTAGCAGCCGGCGCATGAAGAACGGCCCCGGCGCCTCGAGCACCTCCCGCCCAAACCGTCGCCCGAGCGCGTACCCGACGTTGTCGCCGACGATCGCCGAGGTGATCCCGATCAGGATCACCAACCAGATCTCCAGCTTGCCCTGACTGGCCAGGACCGCGGCAGCGACGAGGGCGGTTTCGCCGGGCGACGGGACCCCCATCGACTCGAGCCCGATGATCGCGGGGAGTAGGTAACCGAGCTTGCTCGAGACGCTGATGAGCGCTGCGAGGGCGAACATCAACCACCCGGTGCGAGGAGGGGCTTCCTCATCACCGCCAACAGCGACAATCCGGCCGGCAGCGTCCGGCCCCGCGACAGCCATCTGGCCTCCAACCGGAGCGGGCGCTCGAGGGTCGCGTTCAGCCACTCCGGGCCGAGCCTCAGCTCTGGCGTGTAGGACCCGTCATTGCTGCGCCGGCGCTGGGCGACGCGCACGGCGGCCGCCGGGGCGAGCAGAACGGTGTTGAACGACGTGATCCGTTCCACGACCCATCCCGCCGCGACCGCCGCGAAGCGGAGGCTCGAACGGCTGTAGCGCCGGTAGTGGTGGTTGGCCTCGTCATGCAGGGACCACAGCGCCTGGTAGGCCGGGACCGTCACGAGCAGCCACCCGCCCGGCTTGCAAACCCGGCGCAGCTCGCCCAGCGTCGCTCGATCATCGGGCGTGTGCTCGATCACGTCGAGACATGTGATCAGGTCAAACGTTGCGTCATCCCACGGCAGCTCCTCCAGGCGGCCGATCTCGACATCGTGGCCGCGGCTCCGGGCGACGTCGGCGGCTTCGGGGTCGAGCTCGACGCCGCGGACCTCGCCGTAGTCGACGAGTTCCTGGATCGTCCGGCCGGAACCGCAGCCCGCGTCGAGCACGACCGCGCCGGGCGGCAACGCAAGCCGGTCGAGCTCGGCGCGGATGATTCGCCGGCGCCCCCGATACCACCAGTGATGCTCGTCGACCTCGAGCATCGCCTTCATCAGCCGCTGATCCATTGCAGCTGATGCTGCCAGACAGGGAGTTGCGCGGCCGGTTCAGACGAGCAGCGGCTCGCCCTCGGGCGCCAGCGCCGTTGGCAGCCTGAGGGTGAAGGTTGCGCCTCCGTCCGGTGGATCCTCGAGCACGAGCTCGCCGCCCATCCGCCGTGCCAGCTCTCGTCCAATCGCCAGGCCCAGCCCGAATCCAGCCTGTCCGCCGGTCTCCCGGCCTCGCTTGAACCGCTCGAAGATCAGCTCCCGCTCCTCGATCGGCACGCCCGGCCCCTCGTCGCACACGCTTAGCGTGGCGCGATCGCCGTTTCGCAGCTCAACCCGGATGTGGGAGCCCTCGGGGCTGACGCGGACGGCATTCTCCAGCAGGATCCGCAGGATCCGCGCGACGCTGCCAGGATCGCCCCACGCCCACACCGGTCCGGCGGAATCATCGAGCACCGACGCAAGCCCCCGGGCCGCGGTGCCAAGCTCGAACTCCGCGAGCACTGCGCGGCTCAGCTCCCCGAGCTCGACGGGCTCCGAGCGCAGTTCGATCTCCGCGTCGATCCGCGAGAGATCGAGGAGGTCGGCCGCGAGTCGACCCAGGCGGCGCGATTGCACACGGGCGCGCGCCAGCAGCAGCCGTGCGTCCGCGAGATCCGGGTCCTGGTCGCCGAGATCCTCGTCGAGCAGCTCGAGCATCCCTTCGAGCGAGGTCAGTGGCGTGCGCAGCTCGTGCGAAGCAGTGGCCACAAAGGCGCGGCGCGCCTCCTCCTGCTGTTGGAGCCGACGGCCCATGATCGTGAACGCCCGCGAGAGGTCTCCGACCTCGTCGCGAGTTCGGTCGACGGGGACTTCAGTGGCCGGTCCCGACTGAGCCAGCTGCAGGGCCGCCTGGCTGAGGCGGCGCAGTCTGCGGATCAGCCGGCCCGATAGCGAAATGCCGAGGATCAGCGACAGGAACAGACCGGCCAGAGCGGCGTACAGGAACGCCTTGCGAACAGCCGATACCGCAGCATTGACCTCGTCGAGCGGCTTGCGCACGACCAAGACCCAGTGCTGGGGGAACGTGTTGCCTTTCGACGTGACGCCTTGGGTCGAGAACGGGATCGCGGCACGTGCGTACTGAACGCCGCCGATCGAGCCGAGCGTGTACTTCATGGTGTTCGACTTGAAAGCCGCCGCGGCGTCGTCATACGGGTCGATGCCCGTGAGGTCCTGGTCGGGCCAGGCGACGATCGTCGAGGCCAAACCCGCCGCGTTTGCATTGCCGAGAATGACGACATCGGACGCCCCGATCCGAGATCCGAGATCGCGCTCGTAGCCGTAGATCTGACTCCGCTTCGCCTTGGCGGCTTTCACCGCCGAGGCGTCGGGCTTCCGCTTCTTTCCGACGCCGCTCGCTTGGGACCCGCTCCCCGGGAGGATCGCCTGGGCGGGATCCGCGTTTCGGAAGGGAGTGGTTTGAGGTTTCGTGACCTGCCCTTGGAGCGTCTTGAGCTCGGCGTCACGCAGCGAGTGCTCGAGCGGGCCCAGCAGCGCCGCCGCCGCGACGGCCAGCGTCGCCACGGCGGTCACGAGCACGACGCCAACGACTCGGCCGCGCAGACCCAGAGCAGCCCGCCGCGGACGCCATCTCATCGCTATGGACCTCGCAGCCGGTAGCCGGCGCCTCGCACGGTGAGGATGTAACGGGGCTTCTCGGGCTCGGGCTCGAGCTTCTCGCGTAGATGGCGTATGTGCACGTCGATCGCCCGGGGGTCACGATACGCGCTGTCGCCCCAGATCGCGCGCAACAGCTCCTGCCGGTTGAGCAGGCGGCCGGGATCGGCCATCAGCGCATCGAGCAGCTCAAACTCGGAGAACGTGAGGCGCACCGGATTGCCGTCCATCGTGACCTCTCGCTGAGCGCGGTCAAGCACGATCCCGCCCACGACCAGGACCTCATCGCCCATCGCTCGGGTCCCCGCCCGCCTGAGCACGGCTCTGATCCTGCTGCGCAGCTCGGCCAGGCCGAACGGCTTCGTCACGTAGTCGTCGGCTCCGGCTTCCAGTCCGAGGACCGCATCGGCCTCCGAGTCGAGCGCCGTGAGCATGATGATCGGGACGACGTTGCGACGGCCGCGCAGCGTGCGGCACACGTCGTATCCATCAGGTCCCGGGCCTAGCGCGACGTCGAGCAGGATGATGTCGAAGTGATCCGTGCTGGCGCGGTCGATCGCGGCCCGGCCGTCCGCCACCGCCATCACCTTGTGACCCTCCCGCGAGAAGGACCTCGTCAACATCTCGCGAAGGTCGGACTCGTCGTCGACGACGAGGATGCTCAGCGATGCATCTGTGCTCCGTCCAACCGGAGAGGGCGGAGATGCGGAGCGTTCAAGGTGCATACACGCATCGATCGTAGCGGCGAACCTTTAGGCAAGCTACGCTTTCCTCATGGGGAAGAGCCGCCGAAGCTGGCGTCGGCTGGTCCTTGCTTGCGCCCTGTCGGCCGCGGCGGTCAGCTGCGTGCCCGCGTTGACGCTCGGAGCGACGGGGCCGCAGACCGGCGGTGTGACGAACGTGACGAGCACGTCGGCTGTGCCACATGGCGTGGCGGTCCAGGGCGGAGCCGGTTCGAAATGGTTCTTCGAGTACGGGACGGCGCCCACCTATGGGAAGAGCACTCCCCAAGTATTGGTGACCGCGTCGAGCGAGCCCGTGTCCGCGAGCGTCACCGGGCTGCTTCCGGGCACGACGTACCACTACCGGCTCGTCGTCGTGGGTGGCTACAACCAGCAGGCGACGGGTAATGACGCGACGGTCACGACCCTCGCCTCACCAGGGAGCATCGCCACGACGGGTCAGGCGACCGGCGTCACGGGAACATCCGCCGAGCTGAACGGCGTCGTCAATACGACGGATCCCGCGCCACAGTGGTTCTTCCAATACGGACGGACACGGACCTACGGTCACACCACGGGGACCCACTCGGTCCGACCGGGCCTGACGCTCGTGTCGGTCAAGATCACCGGGCTGAGACCGCAGACGAGCTATCACTTCCGCCTCGTCGTCCAGCAATCAGAGGGCCCCACCGCGGACGGCCGCGACGGCTCGTTCAAGACCGCGGAGGCCTTCGGCCACGCCACTGTGAAGAGCCGTCGCCTGAAGATCCGCCGGGGCACGGCTGCGATCCCGTTCCTGTGCGCCGGCGTGCCCGGATCGGTCTGCA
This sequence comes from uncultured Solirubrobacterales bacterium, assembly GCA_963812225.1. GTDB lineage: Bacteria > Actinomycetota > Thermoleophilia > Solirubrobacterales > Solirubrobacteraceae > Palsa-465. The sequence continues at coordinate 268,416 of CAWEUN010000014.1, read as the reverse complement.
AGGCCCAGATTTCGATGAAGACGCGCGCCAAGGTCGGCAAGCACCTCACCGTGGTCTCCTGCGGCACAGGCAGGCTCTCGATGACGGCGGTACACCGTCGGGCCGTCTCACTCAAGCTCGGTCGGCGCTGCGGGTCATTGCTACACCGGGCGCGCCACGGCCAGCTCCGCGCGACGTTAAGCGCCGTGTTCTCGACGCATCAGCGGGGCCTAAAGACCACCGTGACGCTGCTGAAGAGCTAGCCGGTAAACGGCGCTGGGGAAGGGGGCGGGTGAGAGCGGCTCCGGTGCCCGATTTGGGACTCCGGATGATGCATAACACGACAGCACCGGCGCAGATGCCGAGCCCTGTCGTATTGAGCACACTCTTCATACATAGGTCGACAGGGCTCGGGCTCTGAGCCAAGATTGACGCGTTAAGCAGCATTTCCGGCTGGGTGAGCGCGCGGACCCCGCCGGGCAGCTCACCCGCTCCCCTTCCCCAGCGCCGTTTACCGAGCCGACCGTCGGCGACAGCTCAGGGGCGCGAAGCGCCCGCGGGCCGAGAGTCGACAGCCAGCAAAGCGGCTACCCGGCGGGGTCCGCCAGCGCCGGCTCGAGCTCGCGCACGCTCGTCCGGCGCTCGTCCGCGGGCACCGGCTGACGCCGGGGCACGAGCACGCCCGCCGCCGCCACCGCCCACAGCACCGCGAGCCAGCTGAACGTGGCCAGCATCACGTGCACCCAGACCATGTCCGTCGGCAGCTTGAGCTCGTACTGGACGCTCCCCACCAGGCCCTGCGCGGCCAGCAGCACACCCAGCACCGTGAGCGGCTCGAGTGCGTCCTCGGACGCTCCCCGGCGACGCCATAGGAGCCATACGCCGATCACGGCGATCCCGAACAGCGCGGCGATCGTGGCGTGGCGGTGGACCATCCAGGTCAGCGTGTCCTCACCCTTGAAATGCAGCCGGTGGATCCGCTGGCCGGGCGAGCCGCCGGCGTGCGGGCCGGCCGCGGTGGTGGCGGTGCCGGCGAAGATCGTCAGGGCGGCGAGCGGCGCCAGCGCCCGTACCGACCAGACCGCGCTCCGGTCGGTGGCCCGAGGGCGGGCACCGATCTCGTAGCGGCTTCGCCACGCCAGCGCGACGGCCCCGATCAGGATGATCATCGATAGCCCGAAGTGGGCCATCACGAACCCGGGCGCGAGCTTCTCGTCCACCGTGATCCCGCCGAGCACGGCCTGTGCCAGCACCCCGAGCGGCAGCGTCAGCGCTAGCAGAGCAAGATCGCGCCGGAACGGTCGCCGGGTGAATGCGAGCACCGCGGCGACCACGGTGATGACGCCCACGATCCCGGAGACCACCCGGTTGCCGAACTCGATCAGCGCATGGGTGCTCAACGGCGGCAGCGCGCTCCCGCCGCATTTCGGCCAGTCCGGGCAGCCCAGGCCGGACCCCGTCAACCGGACGGCGGCGCCGGTCAGGACGATCAGCGTCAGCGCGGCCAGCGTCGCGTAGGCGACGCGCCGGTATTGAACGGGTGTGACGGCGAGACGATCGCGCACGCTCATGAGGATGCTAAGGCTTCGCGGATCGTCCCGCCGCGATCAGAACGGGAGCTGCTTGGCAATCTCGGACAGCCTTGGCGCCTGTGAGTCGCGGGCGGAGGCGACGAGCTCCACGTCCTGTGGCCATGCGATGGCGACCTCGGGGTCGTTGAATGCAAAGCCCCCCTCGAGCTCCGGGGCGTAGTAGGTCGAGGTCTTGTACAGCACGTCGGCGATATCGCTGAGAACGCAGAATCCGTGGGCGAACCCGTCCGGGCAGTAGAGGGCACGGTGACCGTCGTCGCTTAGCTCGAACCCCTCCCACTCGCCGAACGTGGACGACTCACGCCTGAGATCGACCAAAACGTCGAGGATGGTCCCTCGCGCGCAGCGGATTAGCTTCGCCATCCCGCGCTGGAAGTGCATTCCCCGCACCACCCCCCTCCGCGACCGCGAGTGGTTGTCCTGGACGAAGTCCTCGGCGATCCCGAGGTCTCGGAGCTGATCGCGCCGGTAGGTCTCGAGGAAGAAGCCGCGGGCATCGCCGTGGACGATCGGCTCGATCAGGATCGGGCCCTCCAGACGTGTGGGAAGGGAGCGCACGGCGGGGCAATCTAACGAGCGGGCCCGCCGAGCAGCGGCACCCCCCGATCGCGGCCCCCGATCGCGGCCCCCCAAGACCGCGGCGGCAGTCCCCCGATCGCGGCGGCAGCCCGCCGATCGCGGCCGGCAGGCATAATCGCCGCGCGAAATGCGCTTGCTCGTAACCGGCGGTGCCGGATTCATCGGCGCCAACGTGGCGATCGGGCTCGCCGGGCACCATCCCGACTGGGACATCGTCGCACTGGACAACCTCCACCGGAGGGGCGCGGAGCTGAACCTGCCGCGATTGCGCAGCGCCGGCGTGGCGTTCGAGCACGGGGACATCCGCCTCCTCGACGATCTGCTGAGTGCCGGCCCGGTCGACGCGCTACTGGAGTGCTCGGCCGAGCCATCCGCGCTCGCCGGGTTCGACGGCAGCCCCGATTACGTCGTGCGATCGAACCTGCTGGGCGCCTACAACTGCCTCGAGCTCGCGCGCCGCCACGGGGCCTACGTGGTGTTCCTGTCGACGAGCAGGGTCTACCCGGTGGCGCAGCTTCGCGCCGTGGCGCTCGAGGAGACCGACACGCGTTTCGAGCTCAGCGGCGAGCAACCGTTCCCCGGGGTCTCGCCGGCCGGCATCGCCGAGGATTTTCCCCTCGACGGCGCGCGCACCCTCTATGGGTCGACCAAGCTCGCGGCGGAGCTCCTGATCGAGGAGTACCGCGACGCCTACGGGCTGCGCGCGGTGATCGACCGGTGCGGCGTGATCGCCGGGCCGTGGCAGATGGGGAAGGTCGACCAGGGCGTCTTCACGTACTGGATGCTCGCCCACCACTTCCGCAGGCCGCTGAGCTACATCGGCTTTGGCGGCGCCGGACGGCAGGTCCGCGACCTGCTCCACGTCGATGATCTGCTCGAGCTGCTCGACGAGCAGCTCGGCGATCCGGCCCGCTGGGACGGGGTTAAGGTCAACGTCGGGGGCGGCCGCGAACGCAGCCTTTCGCTCCTGGAGACAACCACGTTGTGTGCGGAGATCACCGGCAACCGGGTCGAGGTCCGTTCCGCGCCCCAGACCCGGCCCGGCGATGTGCCGCTCTACATTTCAGACTGTCGGATGCTCGATTCCCTCACCAAATTCCGGCCCGGCCGATCGGCGACCGACGTTCTGGCCGACATCCATCTGTGGGTCAGCGAGAACGAACGCGATCTGGAGCGGGCGCTGTGAGTGCCGGACCGGCGGCCGGAACCCTCTAAGCTCACCGCCGCATGCCCACCGCGATCGTCACCGGATCGGGCGGCCTGATCGGCTCGGAGTCCGTGCAGCACTTCGTCGAGGCGGGATACGAGGTGATCGGCCTCGACAACGACATGCGCGCGTACTTCTTCGGCCCGACGGCGTCGACGGCACCGACCACCGACCGGTTGCTGCGAACGCTCGGCGACTCCTTTCAGGCGCTCGAGCTCGACATCCGCGACGCCGAGGGCGTCGATCGGGTGTTCGCCGATCGTGCGGCCTCACTCGAGCTCGTGATCCACACCGCGGCGCAGCCCTCCCATGATTGGGCGGCATCCGAGCCCCAGACCGACTTCACGGTCAACGCCAACGGCACGTCGAACCTGCTCGAGTCGACGCGCCGCCACGCGCCCGATGCGACGTTCATCTTCTGCTCGACCAACAAGGTCTACGGTGATCTCCCCAATCACCTGCCGCTGGCCGAGCTCGATGCCAGGCTCGAGCTCCCCGAGGACCACCGCTACTTCCCCGGGATCGACACGTCGATGTCGATCGACGCATCGACCCACTCGCTGTTCGGCGTCTCCAAGGCGGCGGCCGACCTGCTCGTGCAGGAGTACGGCCGCTACTTCGGCGTGCCCACCGTCTGCTTCCGAGGTGGGTGCCTGACCGGCCCCAACCACGCCGGCGCAGAGCTCCACGGCTTCCTCTCCTACCTGATGCGCTGCACGATGACGGGCGACCCGTACACCGTGTTCGGGTATGGCGGCAAGCAGGTCCGGGACAACATTCACTCGGCCGACCTGGTCGCGGCTTTCGAGGCGTTTCACCGGGCACCGACGTCGGCTGCCGTCTACAACATCGGAGGCGGGCGCGCGAGCAACTGCTCGATGATCGAGGCGATCGAGATGTGCCAGTCGATCGCCGGTCGCGAGCTCTCGTGGCAGCTGTCACCGCAGGCCCGGATCGGCGATCACCGGTGGTGGATCTCCGACCTAGCCCCCTTCCGCCACGATTACCCCGATTGGAACATCACCTACGACATCGAGGACGTCCTGCGCGAGATCTATGAGCAGAACGCCGAGCTGTGGGCTGCGGCACGATGAAGCTCTCGGTCGTGATCCCGGCACACAACGAGGCGGACTCGATCGGCGAGACCGTCGCGTGCACGGTCACGGAGCTCGAGCACGCCCAGATCGACCACGAGATCATCGTCGTAGACGATGCCAGCGGCGACGGAACCAGCGAGATCGTCAGCAAGATCGCCGACCAGAATCCGAACGTCGTCTGCTTTCGCTCGCCTCTCCCGCCCGGATTCGGGCACGCGGTGCGGGCAGGACTCGAGCGATATACGGGCGACGCCGTGGCGATCATGATGGCCGACCTCTCGGATTCGCCGAAGGACCTCGTCCTCTACTACCGCGTGCTCGAGCAGGGATACGACTGCGCCTTCGGCACCCGCTTCGGCCCGGGTGGGCAGCACGCACGGCTACCCGCGGCTGAAGCTCGTCGCCAACCGGATCGTCAACGCGGGAATCCGCTTTCTCTTCCAGCACGGCTACAACGACACGACCAACGCCTTCAAGGCCTACCGACGCGAGGTGGTCGACCAGCTGCAGCCGCTGCTCTCCAACCACTTCAACCTGACAGTGGAGATGCCCCTCAAGGCGGTCGTCCGTGGCTTCAGCTACGCGGTCGTACCGGTGACGTGGACCAATCGCCGCTACGGCACATCGAAGCTGCGACTGCAGGAGATGGGCAGCCGGTACCTGTTCATCGTCCTCTACGTGTGGCTCGAGGCTCACCTCAGCCGGGGCGATTACCGGCGCAAGGACGCCATCCCCAAGCAGTCGACGGGGGATTCGCCGGAGCACGCCCTGATCGGGCGCAATAGGCGCTAGTCAGGCCGGCCGGGTCGCCTCGCTCGGTCGAAAGGGCGTCCGCATTCGTCCCGACCTCGAGGGGAAGCTTCAACCCGTTCCCGCACCAAGCGACCCACTCTTGCAGCGCGTCGACCTCCAGCGCGTAGTGGCCCGATTGAGTCGGCGCGGTGACATCGAGCTCCACCTCGTCCGTGGCGGGAGATCGGCCGCGACCGTCCTCGCCGCAGAGGTTCCTGCAACGATTTGCCGATGGGCGAGACCAACCTGGCGCAGCCGCGGCGGATCAACCTCGGGTGCGGATTCGATCACCGGGCCGGATACCTCAATGTCGATTTTCAGGAGTTCCACAACCCGGACATGACGGCGGACGTCAAGGACCTGTCCGCGCTTGCCGACGAGTCCTTCGACGAGGCGCTGGCCCTCGGTGTGCTCGAGCATCTCGAGCGAGGCGACGTGGTTCCCACGTTGCGCGAGTGGCTCCGCGTCCTCGCTCCGGGAGGCTCGCTTCACCTTCAGACGCCGGATGTGGTCGGGATCGGCGCCTCGATCGCGCGCCGCGACGAGGTGGTCTTTCACCACCTGATGGTTCAGGGCGTCTACGGGACCCAGGCCTATCAGGGCGAGTACCACCACGCTGGATTCACCGACTTGACGCTGATCGATCAGCTGTTCGAGGCGGGCTATGACGAGATCCGCATCGGCCGCCTGCACGGCTGGATGCTCAAGGCCGACGCGCGACGCCCCGCAGACTCGGCTGTGAACCCGATTGCCATCGGCCTCGGCCACAGCGTCTCGCCTCCCGAAGCCGACGGCGAGACCCAATGGCGTTGGTGCGAGCGGGCATCGGAGATCCTGTTGTTCGCGCGCTCGGCGGACCCGATCGACGTCCATCTGGAGCTGAAACTGTTCCGCCCCGAGGATCGAACCGAGATCGAGTTGATCGGCGCCGGCCTGCGGCACCAAGCGATCGTGTCCGGTGCAGCGACGATCTCGTGCGAGCTGACTCTCGCTCCTGGGCCGACCAGACTCTCCATGGTGTCGCACGGCCCGGCCGTGCCCACCCCCGCCGATCCGCGCCACCTGCACGTCCAGCTGCTCGGGATCAGCGCGGTGCCGGCACAGTGGCGTCCCGGCATCGCCGGGTCAGCCGTCAGAGAGCCGGTGGTCGCCCACGAGCCGCGAGCCGACAGCGTCCGCTTGCGGGCGAGCTCGCTAGCCTTGCGGGGGATCTGGCAACGGATCGCGCAAGAGCCGCCCCAAGACGAGGCCGTCGCGAGCCCGCTGCGGGCCGAGGGGTTCCAGCTGACGCTCGACTATCCGCCGTCGGCCGAGCGCGGGCCCCGGTGGGGCTACGGGCGCGCGGCCCACGACGAGCTGCGGGCCCTCATCGCCGCCCACGACGCTACATACCGCGTTCAGCTCGACCTGATCGCCGGCTTTGCCGACGAGCTCAGCAGGATCGATCGTTCGGCACCCCACGCGGACGAGCCGTCGTGGATCAACGGTTTCCTGCCTGGCCTTGACGGTGCGGCGTTGTACGCGTTCGTGCGCGCCCGTGCGCCCCGCCGGTATCTTGAGGTCGGTTCTGGAACCTCGACGAAGTTCGTCGCGCGCGCCAAACGCGACGCAGCCCTGAGCACGGCAATGGTGTCGATCGATCCGCAACCGCGGAGCGAGGTCGACGCGTTGTGCGACCACGTCTACCGCCAGCCGCTCGAAACCTGCAGTCTTGACGTGTTCCGGGAGCTCGAGACGGGCGACGTCCTCTTCTTCGACGGCTCGCACCGCGCGTTCACGAACTCCGACGCAACCGTGTTCTTCCTCGAGGTGCTGCCGAGCTTGGCCGCCGGCACGCTCGTCGGGATCCACGACATCTACCTCCCGGACGACTATCCCCCGCAGTGGAATGACCGCTACTACTCCGAGCAGTACCTGCTCGCCGCCTACCTGATGGCCGGCTGCAGATGGCTCGAGCCCACTCTGGCGGCTTGGTACGTGAGCTCCCATCCCGAGCTCGGGCGCCGCCTGCAGTCGCTGTGGGAGCACCCGCGGATGAAGGGCGTCGAGCGGCATGGCGGCGCGTTCTGGTTCACGGTGAAGGAACGGGCTCCAGACTCGTGAGAGAGCTCGACGCCGCCCGCGAATCGATTGAGTTGGCCCTCAATCCGCCGGAGCCCCCTTCGATCGGGACGCTTCGCCGGGCGGTCCGCCGACTCTCGCTGCGCTTCAGCCGGCCACGTGCGGTTCACCAGCAGGTGGTCGACCGAGAGCTGCTTGCAGTATCCGATGCGGCGCAGGCCAAGCTCGGGGAGCTGAGGACCGGTCTGGATGAGCTGAGCCGGAAGGTCGCCAACTCGAACGTCCGGCTGGGAGCCGCAGAGGAGCTCCTCCCGTTCGTAGCGGCCAGCAGCTCATTGCCGGACTATCGCGCGCTCGCTCTCGAGCGGTTCGAGGCGGTGGGAGCCGGCACGGTAATCGGTTACCGGCACGACGCGCGGGCGGTCGCCCCGGCCGAGGATTATGTGGCCTTTGAAGACGTCTTCAGGCTCCCGGAGGAGGTCATCCGTGAACGGCAACGACCCTATGCATCGCTGCTAGGCGGCCGTCAGCCGGTACTCGATGTCGGCTGCGGACGGGGGGAGTTCCTGGAGTGCCTCCGTGCCGAGGGAACCGCCGCACGCGGCGTCGACCTCGATCCGGGCATGGTCGCGCGAGCTCGCGCCAAGGGACTCGACGTCGAACAGGGCGATGGGGTGGCATATCTCGATGGTGTCGACGACAGCTCACTCGGGGGCGTCTTCGCGGCTCAGGTGATCGAGCACCTCGCCTATCAGCAGCTGATCTCGTTCATGCGGCTGGCTGAGCGAAAGCTCCAACCGGGAGGGCTGCTGATCGCCGAGACGGTAAATCCCCACGCTCCCGGGGCGCTCAAGAACTTCTGGATGGACCTGACGCATCAGCACCCGGTCTTTCCCGAAGTGCTGCTCACCCTCTGCCGGGGAATCGGGTTCGGTCTGGCGTACATCTTCCATCCGGGAGCGAGCGGCGACGCCGACGTCGATCGTCAGCACGCCTTCGACTACGCGCTCGTGGCCGAACGCACCCGAGACGGTTGAGATGGCGGAGGTTTGTCTGCGCCGATGGCAACCAGCAGCCGCTGCGCGACCGTGCCCCAGTCAAACTGCTCCTCGATCCGGCGCCTGACCTCGCAGGCGCGCGCATCCGCCACATCTGGAGCTTCCGCGAGGACCGCCCGCAGAGCCGCCTCGAAGCCGACGAGCGGCGCGATGCGGACGTCCCGTTCGGAGTCAAGCTCGAGCCCGCGCGCGCCGACGGCGGTCGACACAACCGGCACCCCGGCCGCCAGATAGTCGAGCATCTTCATGTTGGTCCCCGAGCCCTCCGAAACGGGATTGAGTGCGACCGCAGCCACCGACAGCAGCGCTTCCTTCAGCTCGTCTCCCACCATCCCTAACAGCTCGACGTTGGCCGGCAGCGCCGCGTCGGCAAAGGGAATCCCGACGCTGCCCACGATTGTGAATGTCAGCTCGGGGAGCCTCGGTGCGAGCTCGAGGATCCGCTCCACGGCGAGCGCGTTCGGCTGGTGCCAGCTGCCGATGAACAGCGCGAGCGGCCGCTCCATCCGCAGCCGCGCGCGCAACCGCCTGCGGTCGGTCGGGGACGTGAAACGGATCTCGCCGCTGTTGACGCCGTTTGGCACGACCGTCACTCGGTCTGGGGCGACCCGGTAGAGCGCGGAAAGGCGCTCGGCGTCCACACCGCACGATGCGATCACAAGCTCGGCCTGCTCGCAGCATGCCTGCTCGATGGTCCGGGTCGCGGCGAGCAGTCGCCTGCCCACCGAGGTGGACGGCAGCATCGTTGACTTGAGGTCGAACTCGACGTTGTGCGCGTCGTACCAGAGCCGGCAATCTCCGCCCGCGGCGCACAGAGCGTCGAGCGCGTACGGATGCGAGGCGACGACCACGCCACCCGGAACGACCGAACCGGCGATCGCCCGGCCGAAGCCCGGGGACAGCGTGTGCAGCTCGGGGAACGAGACGTCAGTGACCGGTGCCGCCGCTTCGCTCGCGAGGTCCGCTTCAGCCGCGGCGTGTTCGCCGGACATGGGGACGCGGATCTCCCGTAGACCGGGCGCGAGATCACGCGTGAGTGCAGGCTCGTCGCCCGGAACCAGGGCGACCACGTCGACAGGACAGTGGGAGGCCAAGTGCCGGTATAGGTGGAAGATCCGAAGCTGGCCGCCGCCACGAGGCGGATAGATCCCGAACGTGCTCCCGACGGTGAGCTTGGCCGGCGTGCTCATCGGGGGACCGCGACGAAATTCCAGATCGGGGCAGCGAAGGTGTCGATGAACCGCTGCCGGGTGTAGGGACCCTGTCCATCCAGGTCGAAGATGCGCATGTCTAGCTCGCCGCTGAGCAAGTCGTGAACATCGTCGGGCCCGTACCCGTATCGCTCCGAGGCACCGATGCCGTGCTCGAAGATGATCGTTGGGCGATGGCGTCGCAGCGTCTCGAGCGCGCCCCACATGACCAGAAGCTCCGCGCCCTCCACATCGATCTTGATCAGCGACGGGTGAAAGCCGGTCGGCAGCGAGTCGTCGAGGCGCTCGGTACGGACGGTGATCAGTCCCGGGGCGAGTCCTCCGCACCTGGGTAGGTCCGCTCGCGCATCCCGCTGTACTCGGGGGCCTGCTCGACGTGGATGAAGCTCGTCGTCCCGTTCCGGTCCGACAGCGCCGCTTCCCGGACGTCGACCTGTGGAAACTCACGACGCAACAAGTCGATGCAGCGCGGGAGCGGTTCGAACGCGATGTGACGGCCCTCTGGGGCCACCCGCACGATCTCCCGCAGGATCGCGCCCGAGTGTGCGCCGACATCGATCGCGTTGCCGTCGCGCGCGAGGACCGAACTCAGCACGACCAGCATCCCGTGACGGTCGCGAGCCTCACGAGCGGCCGCTTCGTCCAGCGTCGTCACTGCCGATCCGCCCTCGCAAGGCGACTTTCGAGACGGCGCAGTCGCGCGCGGACGCGGACTTCGATCGCGCGCTCGCGATCGAGATCGCCGCGCAGCTCCCGCAACCCCGCCAGCAGAGCCCAATCGAGCTTGCGCTCGTGGATCGTGAAAGGAAGCATCAGGCGCAGGACGAACCGGCGCGCGAGCCCGGCCGCGCCTTTGCGCGCCGGCGTGCCACGCCGGATGTCGAGCGCGAGCTCGCGCTCGACCGCCGGGAACACGCCCCGCGCTTGCACTCGCCCGGTGCCCGAGGGCCCGTCGAGCAGACGTTTGAGGCGAGCGCGGGCGATGCGACCGGCGACATCCGGCGCGTACCCGCGTTGGATGTCGCGCCGCGCACGCCCGGCTTTTTCCCGCGTCTCGTCGGGACGTTCCCGGATGCGGCGCATCAGCTGAGCGGCGTGATCGAGATCGGGCTCGGCCCAGCGGCCCTCGGCCGGATAGACCTCGCAGTCCGGGCCGACACGGGTCGGGCTCCAGTCGACCAGATGACTGTTGCTCGCCGTCATGAAGTCCATGTTGCCGGAGTACCCGGTGGCGATCACCGGGGTGCCGAGCGCCATCGATTCGGCCAACGCGAGTCCGAACCCCTCGCTGCGGTGAAGCGAGACGTAGCAGTCGGCGCGGGCGAGCAGCGCCGCCTTCTGGCGAGGCTCGAGATAGCGGTCCACGAGCTCGATGTCGGGCCGGTCACCGATTCGCTGGCGCAGCTCTTCGGCCGCCCCCTGTCGAAAGTCCGCGTTCACGGTCTTGACCAGCAGCCGCGGCCCTTCCCCAGGTTCGAACGCGCGGGAGAACGCATCGATCAGGCCGAGCGGGTTCTTGCGCTGCGACGTGCTGAAGAAGTCGAGCATGAATAGGAACGTGAACCGGTCGTCCCGCGTCAGGTCGAGCTCCACGCCGGTCGTGTCAGGCACGGCGATCGCCTGCGGAACCACGACCACGGGGACCGGCGAGAGCCGCGCTAGGTTCTGGGCGACGAACGTCGAGTTCACCCAGATCTCATCGACGTGGGCGAACGCGGGCAGCCAGCTCGGGGGCAGCACATCGGTCTCCCACGCCCACTGCCCGATGGTGGGCCGCCCTCCGAGCGCACCGGCGCCGCCCCTCTGTACAAAGGCGGTGAGCTGGTCCCCGTTCAGGCAGACCAGGTTGAAGGCCGGCTCGGACGGCGTCTTCAGCTCCTCGTACGGGTGGTGGCCGAAGCGCGTGATCGTCGTGCCCTTCGCGGGATCCACAGGAAGGTCGGGAGCGACCGCAGTCGTCGCGACGGGAATGCCGACGGCGCGCAGCGCAGTGATGTAGAGACGCGCGGGCTCAGCGAGGTCGAGCGTGTCTCGCAGGTAGCCCATCACGTTGACGGTGAGGTCCGCGCCGCGGGCGAGCACGATCCCGTCCGGGGCGGGCGGCAGCAGCTCGGGGATCAGGCGGAGCTCGCCGCGCCCATAGTCCCAGGCCCAGGCAATCAGGCTCTCACCGTCCGCCCCGTCGAGGTCCGGGAAGGCGCGGCGGAGATCGGGACGGGTGCGGTACGCGCCGAGCAGGTAGCGGTTGACGCCGGCCGCGCCGCCCTCGTCCGCGGGCTCGCGCAACCAGCCGGCGAACAGCTCAGCTGCCAGCGGCGAGCTCGGATCGCCGAATTCGCGGCCGGAGGCGGCCGCATCCGCCCACAGCGCCCGCACCAGGTCATCTGTCGGCAAGCCATTGCCGAGTTGTCCCCGCACCACGAGCTCCGGCGGCGACGCGTGCCAGCCGGCCGCCCGGACACGCTCCGAGTAGTCGCCGCACATCTCGGCCAGAACCGCGTCATCGATGGGCCGGACCCGTGTCGCTCTCTCACCAGACCAGTAGGGCCGGTCGGGCCGCAGCCCGGTGAAGTCGAAGAACCGCAGTGGTTGGCCGCCGGCCAGGATTTCGTCGGCGCCGCGCGCGAGCGGACGCTCGTGGAGGTTCCAGAAGCTGACGTTGCAGCCGGAATCGCCGAGCAGCGCGCCACCGGGGAACAGGTCAGGCGCGAGGTCGAGCCACGACGCACTCGTCGCCGCCTCCTCGGTGCGCCGGATCCACCACTCCACGAAGCGCTCGCCCTCGCCGCCGGGCGCGGTCGCGACGAAGCTGCTGCTGATCTGCCCCGCGAGGAGCAGATCACCATCGTTCGGGCGCCTCCCATCGTCGGGCAGCATCGAGACCCTGCGCGCGAGCACAATCTCGTGCTCGCGTGCGAGTGCGAGCACCGGTTCCAGCGACGCGTACACGTAGATGTGCGGGTCCAGATAGACCGCGACCTCCGCGCCTTCGGAAATTGCGTAGGCAAGGAGTCGTGGTGGCAGCCTGGCTGACTGCGCGCGTGGGTCGCCGAACAGGTCGAGGGAGCGGAGGTCCTCCGCCACAAGCGTCTCGAACGGCTCCCCCTCATCCCCGCCACCGGCCTCGTCGATTCGGCACACGACCACGCGGGTACCAGCGTGGTGCGTTCGCAGTGCGGCCGCCAACACGCGAGCGTGCGACAGCGTATCGGGGTCCGCGATCGAGCAGAACATCACCATTGGGCCCGCATCGTGCCAGGTTCGCTCACACGGCGAGGCCGTCGAGCAGGGCAGCGAACACCCTCTCCCAGCTCACCGAGGCCGCACTTGCCAGGCCGCGTTCGCCCATCCGCTTCGCGAGCTCGGGCTGCGCGACGGCCTCCTCGATTCGCCTCGCGAGTGCTTCCGGGACCGGCTCCGCGACCCACCCCGTCTCGTCGTCCGAAACGAGCTCGCGGGCACCGCCGCTGTCTCGCGTGGTGATGACGGGCTTCCCGGCGGACATCGCCTCCAGCGTCACGAGACCGAAGTCCTCGTCCGCAGGCGCGAACAAAACCGCGATCGCCTCGGCGTACAGATCGAGCAACGAGTCATCCCCAACGAATCCGAGGAACCGGATTCGCGGATCGTCCCCGGCGAGACTACGCAGGCGTTGCTCGTCGGGCCCCGTGCCGGCGATCAGCAGCTCGACATCGGCGCGGACGTGCTGCATGGCTTCGATCAGCAGATCGATCCGCTTGGGCCGGTCCAGACGACTGACGGTGAACAGATAGCGGCCCGCCCGCGGGGGGTGAAAGCCGGTCACGTGTGGTGGGGGATACAGCGGCAACACGTGGGCGTAGGCGGGGAAGTAGCCGTCGCGGCTGGCGACGGTCCGCGAGATGGCAAAGAAGCGCTCGATGGCCCCGCGCCGAAACGCGACACTGTCGCAGAAGTGGACTATCTCTCGGATCAGCGGCCCGGGAAAGACAAACGCGGCCTGCGGCACGGGCCGTCGCAGCAACCGGGGTCGTGTCGGCCGACGGAGGCGCTCCACGCGGTCAAAGCATTCTCGCAGCGCGTCGCGCGAGTGCTCGCCACTGCGCAGCAGAGACGTCAGCCGGCGCACCTCTGGATGGCGGAGCTCGCAGTGCTCGGGGAGATTCGTCGGATACGTGTCGTAAAGGCCGCGGAGCGGATGCGCGACGTAGCAGATGTGCCTGGGGTGGTCGCTCATCCACGCCGGGTACTTGCTGGAGATGATCACGTCGTACTCGCGCAGGTCGAGCTCCGCGAACCGTCGGTAGCTGTCGACCACCTCCCAGAAGTCGCGCTCAGGCGCGGGCAGCTTGATCAGGTCCGCCGCGTGGCCGGTGTCCCGGTTGAGGTGCTCGAGCATCCCCCACCAGAACCGCTCGGCGCCACCGATTACGAGCGGCACGTGACCGGGCGCCACGATCACGATGTTCACGTCGGGCTCCGGGTCGCGCCTCCCGCCTGAGGGACGCGATACGGCTGTACACCGCCCCACCCGCTCCGCTCACGTGACGCGAGAGTCGCGGGACTCGCGATTGTCGTCGCGGCTGTGCTCACCCCGGCGCCATCTTCAAGACGGCGCGATTGTACGCTAGGCGGCCCCAGTAGGTGGCCGGCAAACCGGGGAGCGTGGCGGGAGCAACTGCTACTGTTGCCGAGCCGTGGCGACGGTATCGAGCGAACAGCGCGCCCGGGCGGCAGTACCGTACGCCAAGGGACCGCCCGCGGTGGTGGTTCGAGGCGTCAGCAAGACCTTCCGGATCCCGCATCTCCAATACCACACGCTGAAAGAGCGGGTGCTGCACCCGCTGCGATTCAGTGGCTACGACGAGCTCCACGCCGTCCGCGACATCTCGTTCGAGATCCAGCCCGGGGAGATGTTCGGGATCGTGGGCCGCAACGGAAGCGGGAAGAGCACCCTGTTGAAATGTCTCGCCGGGATCTATCGCCTCGATCAGACCGGCGGTGCGGGCGAGCTCGAGGTGCGCGGTCGCCTTTCGCCTTTCATCGAGCTCGGCGTCGGCTTCAACCCGGAGCTGACCGCGCGCGACAACGTGATTATCAACGCGATCATGCTCGGGCTGACGCTCAAGCAGGCACGGGAACGGTTCGACGACGTCATCGCCTTTGCGGAGCTTGGTGAGTTCCTCGACCTCAAGCTCAAGAACTACTCCTCCGGCATGTACGTCCGCCTCGCCTTCTCGGTCGCGGTCCAGGTCGACGCGGACGTGCTCCTGATCGACGAGGTGCTCGCCGTGGGGGATTCGTCGTTTCAGCAGAAGTGCTTCGACCAGTTTCATCGGCTGAAGTCGGAAGGCAAGACGATCGTGTTCGTCACCCACGACATGAGCGCCGTCACGCGCTTCTGCGACCGCGCGATGCTGATGGAACGTGGCCGGATGGTATGCATGGGCAACCCGGATCGCGTGGCGCGCGAGTACCACGAGCTGAACTTCGGGCGCTTGGGCGCTGACCGCGAAGGCGACGAGGAGCGGTATGGCGACCGAGGCGCCGAGATCATGGACGCTTGGATCGAGGATGAGGGCCGGGAGCGTGTGACCCACGTCGGTCAGCGTGAGCCATTTTCACTGTGCTTCGACATTGCGTTCCACGAGGACGTGGAGGATCCCGTGTTTGGATTCCGGCTCCTGAACGAGTGGCGGCAGATTGCGGTCGCCGGACGGACGGACTGGGAGCACGGCCCGAGCGGTCACTTCCGGGCCGGCCAGCGCATTCTGGTGCGGATGCGGTTGACCAACCTGCTCACTCCGGGGCGATACACGTTCACGCCGGCGCTCACGCGGCCGGGGTTGGGTCACGACGCCCTCGATATCCGCGAGGACTACGCCGGGCTGATCATCCACGGCCCGAAAGTCACGGGCGGCCAGGCCGACCTGCCGTACGAGCTCGAGATCGAGCGCGGTCCGTGATCCGGTTGACGAGGTAGGACGCCCGATAGCCGGCCTTGACCGCCACGAATACGGGACCCCCAATTCGAGGGTGCGTGGCCAGAGCTAGCAGCGGACGTTCAAGCTCCGGCGCGAGCGCGCCGCCAGGACCCACCAGGCGCAGCCCATCCTCGCTCACAGCCGACACCGGCTCCATCCGCTCGAGCGCCCCGGCTGCTGAGGCGGGCTCGTCGCACGTGCGCCGATAGATCTCGATAAGCCGCTCAGCCGTCGCATCCCAAGTCAACCCGGCGGCGGCCTCGCGCACCCGGGCGACGGCGCGTGAAGCCGCCGCGCCATCGCGCAACAGCGCGAGCGCCCGGTCGGCGGTCGCCTCCGCATCCCACGGGACGATCGTCGCCTCGTCGGCGGGCAGGATCTCCTGCAGCGACGATCGCGGGGGCCCACATGCACGGCAGGCCGTGCTCGGCGGCCTCGAACGGAACCAGCCCGAAGCCCTCGTATACCGTCGGGTAGAGAACAAGGCCGGCGCGCCCGAGCAACCACAGCTTCTCCGGCTCGTCGACGGCTCCGACGTCGATCGTGCGCTCGGCCAGGCTCGGTGCCCGCGCGAGCATACGTGCCTCCTCGACCGCCGACGAGCCAATCGGCAGATGGGGCCCGGCGAACACCAGGTATCCATCCCAGCGATGGCGCCTCCGAAGTTGCTCGAGCAGCCTGAGGGCGAAGACGCGGTTCTTGTGGCGAAGGTCGGTGCCGAGGCAGAGGATCACCTCGCACGCGTCGGGCAGCTGAGCCGCGGCAGCAGGCCGGTCGGCCGCCCGTCCGTCTTGGTAGACCGAGTGATCCACGCCGATCGGCACCACGTTGCCCCGATGGGAGTCGATCAGGTCTTCGGCGAGTGCGTCTCGGAGGGCGTGCGGCGAGAAGAACACCACGTGGTCGGCGACCGCGAGCGCCCGTCGCGTCAGCCGGCGGTACTCGTCCCACTCGCGCCGCGAGGAGAAATAGGACGGATTTCGGTAGCCGATCAGGTCCTGGTTGGTCACGACCAGGCGCTCACCGAGCCTGCACAGCAGCGTCAGATCGTGCTCGCTCGAGACCTGGAACGGCCGGTGGACGACGTCTGCGGGCGCGAGGCCGGACGTCCGCTCCGCGCCCACGAGCTCGAGCCCCGGCAGCGCTTCCAGCGCGCGGCGAGCTTCGCCGCCGAGCTCATCTGACACGAGAGCGCGTATCCCGACCCGCTCCGTGCGCGCGAGCGCCCCGATGAGCTCGATCACGTGGACCTGGGTGCCGGTGAGGAGGCTGCCGACGATCCTCGCATCGACGACGAGCGAGAGGCGATGAGTCGCCCGCCTCGCCGCGCTCAGCGAACGAGCCAACGTGAGCGCCCCGGCGTCGCGGCCCGCGTCGGCTGCCGCAGTCCCGGGGCCCGGGCTCGAGACGATCACGTCGTCGGCGATGACGTGGCACAGGCCGCGCTCCAGGGACCGGACATAGAAGTCGCGATGAGTCCCGGCGGCGCTCCACCCCGAACCGAGATCGCCCACGAGCTCGATCGCCGAGCGCTTGACGTACACGCAATCACGGCCCGAGGGCAGGACACGCGGGAGCGCCCGCGGCGAGCCGGCCCGCACGGCCGCGGCGAGCCGGGCCAAGCGCTCGTCGCCTGCGCCGGTCTCGACGGGTGCGAGGCCGACGTCCGCGGTCGTCAACGCGCCGGCGGTCGCGATCGTGCTGTCGGTGTGCGCGGCCGCGTGCAGTCCTTCGAACCATCCGGCTGAGACGATGCACCCCGGCATCACCACGATCACGTCTGCGGGGGCGGCGGCGGCAGCCGCGGCGTCGACGAGCGACCCGATGTCCCGGGCGCGGATGCGGATGCGCGCAGGTGAACAAGTTGGTGACGGTCGACGTCGAGCCCTTCAAGAATGTCTGCGAGTTCGTCGTCGCCCGCGGCGATGGCGGCGACGTCGGACACGATCAACGCGACTTCCGCCGGCGTGTGGCTGACCAGAGAGCGAAGGCACGGGGCGAGCCGGCGTTCGTCAACCCTCGGCACGCAGACGATGGCCTCGCCGCGTCGGGCCCCGATACTCTCGTCCGCCGCTATCAGCCGCACCGGCACCGCGCCGATGCTAGCTTGCCAGCGGTGAGCGTCGAGAGCGCCCGTGTCTATGGACCTTCCGCCTTCGGGGGTGGCGCACGACGGTTTGTCGAGCTGACCCTGACGCTGGCGCGGACCGAATTCAAGCTGCGCTACTTCGGGTCGGTACTCGGCTACGTGTGGTCACTGATGCGCCCGCTGCTTTTCTTCGGCGTGCTGTATCTGGTGTTCACCCACGTGTTCAAGCTGGGCGCCGGGATCCCTCACTATGCGGTGTATCTGCTGATGTCGATCGTCATGTGGAACTACTTCATCGAGGCGACATCGGGGTGTGTTAGCTGTCTGCTCACCCGCGAGGCAATGCTGCGAAAGGTGCGTTTTCCGCGCATGGTGGTGCCTCTGTCGGTTTCCTTGACGGCGGTGTTCAACCTCGCGATGAACTTCATCGCGGTTTTTGTCTTCGCGCTGGCCAACGGGGTTGACCCAAAACCATCCTGGCTCGAGCTGATTCCGATCGTCTCTCTGTACATCATTCTCGCCAGCGGGACGGGGATGCTGTTGGCGGCGCTCTACGTGCAGTACCGCGACATCCAGCCGATCTGGGATGTGACGGGACAGGTGTTGTTCTACTGCTCGCCGATCATTTACCTCATTAGCTTCTTCAAATCTTCCGGCCTCGAGACGGTGGCGATCCTGAATCCGATCGCCGCACTCAACACCCAGATGGGCCACGCGGTCATCGGATACGTGGAGCTTCACGGTGTCTACGCCGCGAAGTACGGGCCGATTGCATTTCCGAGTGCCGTCGACGCAGCGGGTGGCGCGGCCCGCCTTCTGATACCGCTCGGGCTCATCTTCGGGGTGTTCGCGTTGGGCTGGTGGGTGTTCGTCCGCGAGGCGCCACGCGTGGCCGAGCACCTGTAGCGACCCCGTCCATGAACTGCTCGAGCGCGGCGGCCCGGCGATCCAACCCATAGTTACGAGCCGTCTCGATCCCCGCGGAGCCGAGGCGCGCGCGGAGCTGCGGATCGTCGGAGGATCCGGCGGATCGCCGCCGCGATCGCGTCGAGGCTCCGCCGGAGGCATCAGGCAGTTCACCCCGTCGACGCAGTAGTCGCGGTTTCCGTCGGCGTCGGTGCAGACGACCGCCGCACCGGCCGCCATCGCCTCCAGCGGCGGGAGCGCGAAGCCCTCGTGTGAGGAGGTCTGCACGAACACCGCGCACTCGTTGAGCAGTTCGTTCACCTCGACATCGGTTGGAGCGTGGACGTACGTCGCGCCAGGTGGGGTTACCGCAGGCTCGATGCCGAACAGGCACAGCCCGGGCCGGGGCTGGGGCAACAGCTCCCAGGCGGCCACGGTCAAATCAAAGCGCTTCAGCGGGTTGGCGCGTGCGATCGCCACCACCATGTCGCTGCGCCTCGCACCCGGCAGCGGATGGAATGTGTCGAGGTCGATGCCGGGCGCCACCAGCGTCGCGTCACGGCGCAACTCGGCCAGGCGATCGCGGTTCCACGCCGAGGTCGTCAGATAGCGGAACTCCTGTCGGTACGTCGCCAGGACCTCGTGGCGTCGAGCCTGACTATCGGGGTAGTAGCTCGACTCGATGTCCTGTACGAAGTACACGGGGATCCCATGTACGACCGCTGCCCGCCACACGTGAGGCGCGGTCCTCCACCAGGTCGCGACCTTGATGGCGTCGAGCGGCGCCAGCGCCCGGACGAGCTCGTCGTAATCGGCAAACGTGCGCACCGGCGCGCTCAGGTCGAACCAGTCCGGGGCGGGCTCGAGCGTGTACAGGGAAACCTCGTGGCCGAGGTCTCGGAGCCGATTGATGTCCTCGAACACGAGGCGGTGCCCGCCCCCGATCGCTGTGCCCTCCGTGACGTAGGCGATCCGCAGACCGCCGACACTCGCGTGCACGTCGCGCTCGTCGAAGAACGGCGCCCACCGCGCTCCAGAAGTGTCGCTGCGAGAGCAGCTCGCGCTCGCCCTGCTGCCGGCCGCGGATCGCCGACTCATCGTGTTCGAGGATCGCGCCCGGCTCGTACACGACGCGATAGCCGGCTTGCCAGGCGCGCAGACACCAGTCGACGTCCTCATAGCCCATCGGGTACCCGGGGTCGAGTAGGCCGATCCGATTGAGGAGCTCACGCCTCACGTACATGCACGCCCCCGTGACGGCGAGCACCGGATGAGCGACGTCCGCGAGCCCGTGGTCCAGCGGAGCAAAGCGGTAGTAGTGGTCGAACCACTCGGGCGCGTCGGGGTTGCGGTGGACCCCCGCGTGCTGGATCTGGCGATTGGGGTAGAGCAACCTAGGACCGACGATCCCCACGTCACTCGATTCCGCATAAGCGGCGTACTGCAGACACTGCAGCCATCCCGCCGCCGCCCTCACATCCGCGTTGAGCAACACGACGTCGCTGTCGTGCCCCACGGTCTCCAGACCGCGGTTAGCGTTGGCGGCAAAACCGAGATTCCGGCCCCCCGCGATCAGCTCGATGCCCTCGATCTGGCGGAGCTTGTGCAGCTCGTCCGCCGGTCCGGCGTCGTCGCAGACGACGATCCGCACGCGACCGGCGGGGGTCGTCTTGCGGATGCTCCGGACGGTGCGCTCGACGTCGTCGGCGGCGCCGTAGCTGGGGATCACCACCGTAACCGGCCGGCCGTGCCCGGCGTACCAGCGCCGGGCCCGGGCCCGGCGCTCGATCGTCTCGCGCGAGAGCCGCAGCTGCAGGGCGAACGGCGTGAACCGCAGCGGGAATGAGAGCGTGCGTCGCAGGACCGTGGCGGCGCCGTGGTACTTGTAGGTCAGGTACAGGCGGCGCGGGAGGCCGGCGAGGTGACCCCGCTTTGCGGCGTCCAGGACCGGATCGCGCTCGCTCATCGAAGGGGCACTAGCTCAGGCTCGGTCGTCCCGGCCCTCGAGCGAGAGCCCGCCCACGACCCCCCGAGGCAGGCGCTCCGCTCGTCCGCCGAGCACGGCGCCGGTGACGCGCAGCAGATGGTGCAGCGCCGAGCGGGCGAGCAGCAGCGGCGAGCGACGATCGTGGTGCGTCCCCGCCCAGCGCCAGTCGGCTCCGACAGACCCCCAGATCTTCAATGCCACGACCCGCGGATCGAGTGGCTCGGTGAACCCGTACACGTCGTGCAGCGAGCGCGACTCGTCGAACGCGCGCCGCAGCCAGTCCAGTGGCGAGTACTCATGGGAATGGATCACGGCCGCAGACGGTAGAAAGACCTTGGCGAGGCCCGCCCGCAGCATATCCAGCGCGAGCATGTGGTCCTCCGCATACGCCACGGGGCGGAACGGCACCGATCTCCAAGCCTCGCGGGCGACGCAACCGTTCGCATCGGTGAAGAATGCCCGCGGGCCGAGCAGCTGGCGCGCCTCGGTGTGGCGCTCGCCGGGCGCCAGACGCTCGACCGAGGGCAAGCCGTCGGGCGACAGCCTCTGGAACCACTCGCTCAGCTCGCGGGCCACCATCACGCTGGCGTCCGCACGCGGCAGGTATGGGCCGAACACGAGCCCGACGTCATCGGCGAGCGTGAAGCCATCGAGCAGGCGCGCGAGCCAGCGCTGATCCGCCGGCACCGCGTCCTGGGTCAGGAACGCCACGTAGTCGCCGTGCGCGCGCTCCATAAGCAGGTTGCGCGTGCCCCCGTGCGAGAACCGTCCCGGTTCGATCTGGATGACTTCGGCGTGGTGCCCGCGCGCGATCGATACCGACTCGTCGCTCGATCCCGAGTCGCACACAACGAGCTCGATCGAGGCCGGCGGCTCGAGCCGCTGCGCGCGCACCGCCGTGAGCGTCCGCTCGAGTACGCCGGCGCCGTTCAAAGTTGGGATCGCGACTGAAACCGTGGTCATACGGGCGCCGGCTCGGAGAGGATAGATTGGTTCAGCTGACCGGCGGGCTAGCTGCGGCTCTACGCCGCCGCCAATGTCCGCTCCAACCCCGGGTGCAGTTCGACGCCCGCCTCCCATCCCAGCTCGCGCTTGGCGCGGCTGATGTCGAGACAGCTACGCCTGACCTCGCCTGGGCGCTCCGGCGCAAATCTCGGTTCGGGTAGGGATCCGAACGCGCCGTCCATGTCTTCCAACGCCGAAAGCAGCTCCAGGACGGAGGTCTCCCGGCCCCATCCGATGTTGACTGGGCCGGTTACGTCGCTTTGCGCTGCGCGCAGGTTGGCCTCCACTACGTCGCCGACCTCGACCCAGTCCCGGGTCTGGCGCCCATCGCCGAACACGGTCGGAGTGGTGTGTTCGAGGAGATGGCCGCAGAAGATCGCGACCACGCCAGCCTCACCGTGAACATCCTGTCGCGGGCCGTAGACATTTCCATACCGCAGCGAGATCGTCGAGAGCCCGTGCAGACGGGTGTAGAGCTCGCAGTAGCCCTCGGCCGAGTACTTGCTCTGACCGTAGGGCGCCAGCGGTCGAATCGGATAGTCCTCGGGAGTCGGAAGCCGCTGGGCGTCCCCGTACAGCCCGCCGCCCGTGGAGGTATTGACGACGCGTCGCGCGCCGCTCGCGTGCGCCACCCGGAGCACGGCGATCGTGCCGAGCACATTCGTCTCCGCGTCGCCGCCTGGGTGTTCGACCGAGTAGCGAACGTCGATCTGTGCCGCGAGGTGGAAGATCAGCTCTGGGCGCGCCGCCGCGATGACCTCCGACACAGCTCCGGCATCGCGTACATCGACCTCGTGCAGCCTGGCGCCACGACCCAGCGCCCGCTCGAGGTTCGATCGCTTGCCGGTCGAGAGGTTGTCGACCACCGTCACGGCGTCGCCGCGCTCGACCAGCGCATCCACGAGGTTTGAGCCGATGAAGCCGGCCCCGCCTGTGACGACACAATCCATCAGCGGCGGGAGCTTAGCCGTCAGCCCATGCGGGAAGCATTCGTCGGGCAGGGAACCACGTGCGGCCCCTTCGCGGGCCGCACAGCTTTCCTGCATAGGCAAGGATGGCGGGCCCGCACCGCGTTCGCGCGGTACGGGCCCGGCCGCAGGACGACCCTGGTAGGGCTGGGGGCCGTCCGAGGCCCGCGAGAAAGGGGGCGATGCTCGCGAGCCCGAGCGACTTCCATGTCAAGGGACAGCATACCGCGCCGCTTCTTAAACGCGAACTAACTTGGCCGGAAATTCGCTGCCTTTGCCGAACAAACATCGCAACCCAACACACTGTTTGCCGTTGCAGATCTACAACTTCGGACCGGGATCCGCGGAAGAGACGAGTCAAGAGCGATCAGTGCGCCCCGAAGGTTCCCTCAGCACCCAACTGTCGACGATCCCCTCACCGAGGACCGTCGGCGTGCTCGGCGTACCGCTGGCGCTGACCGACTATGAGCGGACGCTCGACTGGATCGACGAGATGATCGCGCACCGGGAACACGGCTACGTATGCGTGTGCAACGTACACACAGTGATGGCCTCCCGCGAGGACGAGGAACTGCGCGCGGCGGTCGCGAGGTCATCGATGAACGTCCCGGACGGACAGCCGCTGGTGTGGGCAATCAACGCACTCGGACACCCGCTCGGCAAGCGCGTGTACGGCCCCGACCTGATGGCGCGCGCGTGTGCCCGGGCCGCCACCCGTGGGCAGCGGTTCTACCTCTACGGCGGCCGCAATCAGGGAGCGCTTGTGCAGCTCGCACTGAACCTCCGCCAGCGCTATCCCGGCGTGAAGATCGTCGGCGGCTACTCACCCCCGCACCGGCTGCTCACCGAAGAGGAGCAGGACGCGATCGCGGAGGAGATCAACCATTCCCGCGCCGACGTCGTGTGGGTGGGCATCGGCGTGCCCAAGCAGGAGAAATGGATGGCCCAGATGCGTACCCGCCTCGAGGCGCCGCTGCTTATCGGCGTGGGCGCCGCGTTCGACTTCCACGCCGGCTTGGTGGCCCAGGCGCCGGTGTGGCTACAGCAGTCCGGGCTCGAATGGGCCTACCGTCTTGCCCACGAGCCGCGTCGGCTGTGGCGCCGGTACCTGCGCTACAACCCGCGCTTCATCGTCGCCTTCACGCACCAGCTGGTTCGAGACCGGCTCCGGACGCGAACCCGGACGCGGGCGTACTAGCCTCGCGGCGACGGCCAGGCAAAGGGCGGGTATGAACGCTCCCGGAGATCAGCCCGACTTCCTGTCGGGCCAAAGCGGTCACGTGGCCGGAGTGCGGCGAACCTCGAAGGCCGTGCTCGCCGACCTGCTCGCCGACGGTTGGGCAGCTGCTCGGCTGCAGCATCGCCGGCTGCGACGGGCGGCCCGCGGCTCGACTGAGCGCCGCGTCCTCGTGCTTACGATCGAGCGGCCGGAGATCGCCAACCTGCTCGCCCCGGCGCGCAAAGAGTTGCTCTCGTCCCGCCACGACGTCCAGTTCGAGAGCACCGTAATTGGGGGCCGGGGCAAGTTCGAGAACCTCAACGCGCTGCTCCGCGCCCACCCGCCGCAAGACCACGACTGGCTCCTGATCGTCGACGACGACGTCGCGCTGCCCCGCGACTTCCTCGACGTGTTTCTGTTCCTCGCCGAGCGGTTCGAGTTTCGTCTTGCCCAGCCCGCGCACCGCAGCCGCTCTCACGCGGCGTGGGCAGTGACCCGTCGCCGCATGGCGAGCGTCGCGCGGGAGACCGCGTTCGTGGAGATCGGGCCGGTCACCGCGTTCCACCGCACGACGTTCGACGTGCTGCTGCCGTTCCCCGAGCTGCGCATCGGCTGGGGCCTGGACGCACACTGGTCGGCGCTCGCGCGCGAGCGTGGATGGCGGATCGGCATCGTTGACGCAACCCCGGTGCGCCACAGTCTGCGCCCGGTGGGCAGCGCGTACCAGCATCAGGCGGCGATCGAGGAAGCCCGTGGGTTCCTGACCGAGCGGCCGTACGTGAACGCGCTCGAGGCACAGCGCACGCTGGTCGAGCACCGATCCTGGCAATGAGCACCGACCCGTCGCTACGCGTCTCGTCGCTGCGGACGGCTGCGCCGGGCCGTGCTCACGGAAGGGATTGGACGGATGACCGCGATGCGCTCTGGCGCCACGCGCTCACCGCCGACGTGGCGCTTGGGTTCGCCCTCGCGGCGGGGCTGTCGGCGATCGCCTTCGTCGCCACCGGCGGCGACGCTCTCGGGCCCAACACGTGGACCGAGATCGTGCTGACGATCATCGGCGCCGGCCTCGCGATCGCGGTGATGGTAATCGGCGCGCCCGGGCGCGCCTGGGGCGGGTCCGCCGTCGCCCTGTTCGGCGTGCTCGCGGCGCTGACCGCGGCGTCGATTTCGTGGTCCGTGCAGCCGAACAATTCCTGGATCGAGGCCGGCCGCACGCTGTCGTACCTGGCCGTGTTTGCCGGCGGGGCCGCGATGGCGCGCCTGCTGCCCTCGCGCTGGGGCGCGGTCGTTGGGGCGGTGGCGCTGGCGGCCACGGCGATCAGCGCCTACGCCCTGCTGGTGAAGGTGTTTCCGGCGACGCTCGACGCGAACGACCAGTTCGGGCGTCTTCAGGCACCGTTTCAATACTGGAACGCCACGGGACTGATCGGGGCGCTCGGGCTGGCTCCGTCTCTGTGGGCCGGTGCGCGCCGCGAGCGCGCCCGCGCGCTGCGGACGTTCGCGGTCCCGGCGGTTTCGATCCTGCTGACCGTGATCGTTCTCTCCTACTCGCGGGGAGCGTTGTTGGTGGCGGCGATCGGGCTGGCGTGCTGGTTTGCCACCGTGCCGCTGCGGCTGCGGGGAGCGCTCGTGCTGATCCTCGGATCGATCGGCGCCGGAGCGCTGACGATCTTCGCCCTCGCGACGCCGTCCCTGACCCACAATCAGGTTGCGTTGCACTCCCGCACGCACGCCGGGCACGCGTTCGGGATCGTGTTGGTGCTCGTACTGGCGCTGGCCACGATCGCGGGCCTGATCGCCGCGTATGCGATGGATCGCGTGACGCTCCCCGAGCGGCTGCGGCGACGGGTCGCGATCGCGCTGCTAGTCGCCTTGGCGCTCGTCCCGGTCGCGGGGCTCGCCGCGCTGGCGGAATCGTCGCGCGGCCTGACCGGCGAGGTCTCGCACGTGTTCTCCACGTTGACGAGCACCCGCGGCGGGGCCAGCAACACGCCGGCGCGGCTCACCGAGCTCGGGAATACTCGGGCCCGGTACTGGAGCGAGGGCGTGAAGGTCGGCGAACACGCGCTGCTGAAAGGGGTCGGAGCGCTCGGCTATGAAACCGCCGTCACCCGCTACACGACCGATGTGAACGTCGTCCCCCATGCCCACAGCTTCGTGGTCGAGACGTTTGCCGACTTCGGCCTCCTCGGAATAGCCGTGGTGCTCGGCCTGCTCGCGGCCTGGGCGATCGCGGCTCGCCGTACGCTGACGCGGCCCGCTTCCGACTGGGGTGCCGGGGAGCGGGCGGGATTGCTGACGATGCTCGCCGTCGTCATCACCTTCGGTGCTCATTCGGCGATCGACTGGACGTGGTTCGTTCCGGGCACGGCGGCGCCGGCGCTGCTGTGCGCGGGGTGGCTTACCGGCCGCGGCCCGTCGGCGGACGGCGTCGGGCTGCTGGCGAAGCGTCGGCGCCTCGTGGACTCGCCCGGGATCGGAGCCGCTGGGATCGCGATCGTCGCGGTCACTCTCCTCGCCCTCTGGGCGGTGTGGCAACCCCTCCGCGCCGCGAACGCGAACGACGCCGCGATCGCCGCATTCAGTGCCGGCAATACCAAAGCGGCGATCGACGCCGCGAGGACCGCCGCCGCGCGGGATCCGCTGACGGTCGACCCGCTGTTCCAGCTGGCCGCGATGTACACCGCGATCGGCGACCGCCAGGCTGCCCGCGACGAGCTCGTGAACGCCACGAACCGCCAGCCCGAGAACCCACAGACATGGCTCCAGCTCGGCCAGTTCTATCTGCAGGAGCACCAGCCCTCGTCCGCCCTCGGACCGCTCCGCCGGGCAAAGGCTCTCGACCATGGCTCCTCCGAGGTGAGCCAGGCACTTTCTCAGGCGCAGAACGCAGGAGCTGACTGATCCGGAAGGCGATCCTTACCGCCCGCCGCCCCGTTTTTCATGGCCTCGCATCTCTCGTCACGTTCAACCTGGCCATGCTGGCGAGCCCGGTACTCGCCGCATTCTTCGCGTTCCTACTGTGCCGGTATGTGACCGATAAATTCCCGGCGGCGCTTGTCGGGGGCTACGTGTTCGGATTCTCGGCCTACATGCTCGGCCACCTGCTCGGGCACCTCAACCTCGTACTGATCTTTCCGATCCCAGCGGGCGTCCACCTCATGTTGCGCCTGATCGATGGCCGCATCAGCGAGCGCCGCTTCATCGTGTTGGGGGCTCTGGACTTGGCCGCGCTGCTGCTGTTCTCGCCCGAGCTCGTCTTCACGTTCGTGATTCTGGGCGGGACGACGCTTGTTGTCGCGTACCTCCTGGTCCCCGTCGTCCATGACCGCCTGATCGCGGCGATCAAACCGACCCTCGCCGCCGGGGCCATCGCGGCGATCGTTACGAGTCCCGTGATCTACTACGCGATCGAGGGAAACGTGACTCAGGGCTTCGGCGGAGTCGGCAGCACCTACAGCGCTGACGGACTCGGCTTCCTCATCCCCGCGGGCGTGTCCCGCCTAGGCAGGTCGTACTTCGCCGACGTAGCGGCGAAATTCACGGCCGGACCGGCTGAGGAGGGGGTCTACGTCGGGTTGCCACTGGCGTTGATCGTCGCCAACTACGGGATCACGCGCTGGCGCCAGGCCGCGACCAGGCTCATGATCGTCGTCCTCGCGGTGACTGTCGTCCTGATGCTCGGCTCGTACCTGCACCTCGCCGGGTATCCGACGATCCCGCTGCCGTGGAAGTGGTTCAACCACTCGTTGCTCCGCCAGGTGGTGCCGGTGCGCCTCGGGGTCTACATGTTCCTGATCGTGGCGTTGATCCTGGCCATGTGGCTGGCCCGGCCTCGCGCCGGGAGATGGAACATCGCGAAGTGGGCAGCCACCGCCACCACCATCGCGTTCGTCTTCCCGAACCTCAGCAGTGGCGCCTGGCATACCCGTCCGTACAACCCCCCGTTCTTCACCACCACCCAGTACAGGCGCTATCTCCAACCGAATGAGACAGTCCTCATGCTGCCCTATGGTCAGAACGACATCACGATGCTCTGGCACGCAGAAACCGGGTTCTGGTTCCGCAACACGGGGGGGTATCTGGGCCGGCTTATTCCGATCGACTACCTGGAAGACCCCCTATCTCCGTCCTTCCTACCTCCCCAATACAACCCGCCTAGGCCGAAGCCCGCCGAGGTCCGTGCTTTCTTCGCTCGTCACGGGGTGAAGGCGGTGATCGTCGATCCAACGCAGGCGGGAGGGTGGCCCAGCGTGCTCGCGCAGGTCGGCCTCAAGGCCCAGTCCGTCGGCGGCATCCTGCTTTACAGAGTCACCTAGGCGGGTTCGGTGTCCGGGCCGGTGTCGCGCTCGGGCCCCTGCTCGCGGGCCTCGAGGCGGGCGATTCTGCGCTCGAGCTCGTCGAGTTGATCGAGCTGGGCGCCGTGGCTCCGGATGAGCTGGCTGGCAGCCCCATTGAACTCGGTCTGTCGGCGCAGGACCTGGAACATCGCGCGCCGCAGCGCCGACCGCAAGACGACGCTGGCGCGGCCGACGCGGCGGCGCGTGCTCGTGAGCCTGAAGTCCACGAGGTCGAGTCGCTGGTCCATCACGCGCTGCGCATGCCGCCGGCGCTCGTCGAACCACGGATCGGCGCTCTGGGGCGCCGGCCGCGGGCCCGTGCGAGCCGTGTGCCGCAACGGACTGGCGGCTCGGGCCACGACGTAGTCGGCGCTCGGGAACCAAGGACCGCACCGGTCTGCGGGAATCACGTCGAGTACCGCGCCGCCGGCCTCCTCGATCGTCGCCGCCACGTCGCCGCGCGCCATGACGTACATCTCCATCGTCGGCTTGAGGGCGGCTCGCGCTATCGCCTCCCTGTGGGGAACAGCCGGCTGGCCTCCGTCCCCGACGGCCTGGCCGGTCGGCGCGACGACGACGGGCACCCTCAGTGTCGGCGACCCCCGATCGGCGAACCAGCCGACCGACTCCTGGACCACGTCGACCTCGAGCTGATACCGGCCGGGGTCACGCGGCGCAACGACGTCGAGTTGCACCTCGCATTCCTCGCCCGGTTCGACCGTGGTGAAGATCGCGGTCCGAGCGTCGTCGCGGATCACCATTCTTCCGTCGGATCTCAGCCAGTGATCTCCTACATGGAGCTGAGTCGAACCGGACCACCGAACGGGGCTGTCGTTGCGCACGCTGAGCTTCAGCGAGGCGATCTCGCCCGGTGCGACCGGAGGTACGGTGCCGATCAGGGTCAACACGGCTCGCGAAGCGGCGGCAGGCAGCTCCTCGCCGGCGAGGTACCACTCGGGGATGCTGAAGAAGGCCACCCCGGAGGGGCGCAACAGCCGGACGAACTCGCGCAGGTAGCCCCGCATCAGCTCGGGCCGCATGTGCTGCAGGACGATCAACGAGAGGATGAAGTCGAAGGACCCGTCGCCGAACAGTCGGAGATCCGGCGCGCCGTTGTGATGAAACCGCACCCGGTCTCCGTCCTGGTTGAGGTAGCGGGCGCGCTCGACCATCGACGCCGCGACGTCGACGCCGTCGGACGATGCGAACTCGGCGGCCAGCGCCCGCGTGAGCCGTCCCACGCCGCACCCGAAGTCGAGCGCACGACCGCGCTCGATCGCTATACCGCGCTCGGCGAGCGCGCCAAGGGCGTGCTCGACGTCCTGCCGGCCCGTCGCGAAGAACTCATCGACCTCCCATCCGCCTCCGCGCTTGCCGGGAGCGGTGAGGACCGCCCACAGTGGATCCTGCTCGCCGAAGGCGTCCCAGTGCTGTTGAAGTCGCCGCAGCTCCACGAAGGCTTACACGGTACCGACCAAGCACCGCCACCTCGCCGTGCGCCGCGACTACGCGATCGTGGCGGAACGGCTTGGCGCCTCGCCACAGGCCGGCGCCTCGTCGATCTGAGCCTCGCGGGCCAGGCTTTCCTCGAGCCGTCGAAGGCGGGTGCGCAGGCGAACCCCTTGCAGGCGCTTCTCGTTGAGCTCGAGCTGCAGGTCCTGTAGCGCGTCGGCCAGCGACCGATCGAGGATCCGCTCATGCACGGTGAACGGCATCATCAGTCGCAGGACCGCGCGGCGAAGAACCCCGGCCGTGCCGCCCGGCGTCGGCGCCCCTCCGCGGCGGAGATCGAACCTGAGCTCGCGCTCGACGTCAAGAAGCGCCCCCGCGGGCTCCTGTCGTGCCGCGAGCCCAGAACCGCGCGCGCTCAGCAGCTCGAGGCGGGCGCGGGCCACGGCACCGACGACGGGCGGTGCGTACAGTCGCTCGATGTCGCCACGAGCGCGCTGGGCCTTGGCTCGTGCCTCGTCTGGTCGCTCCCACACCCGGCGCATCAGCTCAGCCGCGTGATCGAGGTCCGGCTCGGCCCAGCGGCCGTCAGGCGGGTACATCTCGCAGTCAGGGCCAACCAGAGTTGGGGTCCAGTCCACCAGGTAGCTGTTGCTCGACGAGGTGAAGTCGACGTTGCCCGAGTAGCCGGTGGCGATGACGGGCGTGCCCAGCGCCATCGATTCGGCCAGGGTCAGCCCGAAACCCTCGCTGCGGTGGAGCGAGACATAGCAGTCCGCCCGGGCGAGGAGCGCGGACCGCTGGGGGGGATCGAGGATGCCATCGATAAGCTCGATATCCGAACGGTCGCCGATCGTGGAGCGCAGCTTGTCGTGCTCCGGGCGGCGGAACTGCGCGTTGATCGTCTTTAGCATCAGCCGCGGCCCCTCGCCCGGCGCGAACGCTCGGCAGAAGGCCTCGATCAGGCCGAGCGGATTCTTGCGCGGCAACGTGCTGAGCATGTCCAGCATGAACAGGAACGTGAACCGGTCATCCGCCGCGAGCGCGAGGTCGGCACCGGCGGGGTCTGGCGCCATGATCGCCTGGGGCACGACGACGACCGGCACGGGTGAGACCCGCCCCAGGTTCTCCGCCACATACGTCGACATCACCCAGATCTCCTCGACGTACCTGAATGCCTCGAACCATCCCGGCGGCACCACATCGGTCTCCCACGCCCAATGGGCGATCGTCCGACGGCTTCCGAGGATCTCGGCCCCCCCAGAACGGACGAGGCCCAACAGGTGGTCCGCATTTACGCAAGCGAGGTTGAACGCGGGCTCGACGGGCGCGCGCCGATCCTCGTAGGCCTGATCGTCGCGGATGATGGTCTTGCCGGTCGCCGGATCGACCGGGAGATGGGCCGGCACCGCGGACGTCGAGACCGGCACCCCGGCGGCGGTCAGCGCCTCGACGTACAGCCGCGCGGCCTCGGCGAGGCCGAGAGTGTTCCGCAGGAAGCCGATCACGTTGACCCCGAGGTTGGCTTCGATGGCGCCGTCCGTGCGCTCGGGCCTCGCCGGCAGCGGCCGCGCCGGAGGGCTCCAGCCCGCAGCCAGAACACGTGCGGCGTAGTCGGCGCACAGCCCGGCGAGAACGTGCTCGTCGGCCGCGCGGACACGCGAGGCGGCGTTGGCCAACCCGTAGCCGTCCTGGTCGGGACGAAAGCCCTCGTAGTGGAGGAACCGCAATGGCCGCCCGGCGGCGAGCAGCTGCTCACCGCGGCGCTCCAGCGGGCGCTCGTGGAGGTTCCAGAAGCTCACGTTGTAACCCGGGTCCTCGAGCGTGATCGCGGACGGGAACATCTCGCCGGCCAGGTCGAGCCACCGCGCTCCCGCCTCGCCCGGGTGGACGACCCGCTCCGACCACCACTGCAGGAAGGCCTCGCCGTCGCCGCTGCGGGACACCGCGAGGAACGCGGGACTTACGATCCCCGCCGCGAGCAGGTCCGCATGGTTCGGTCGTGCGCGATCCTCCGGAATCGAGGTCACCCTGCGGACGAGGACGAGCCCGTGGTCGCGCGCCAACGCCACCGCCGGTTCGAGCGAGCCGTAGACGCGGACCTGAGCGTCGAGAAACACCGCGACGTCGGCGCCGTCGTCGAGCGCTCTCCGGAGCAGGTCTGGTCGCAGGGCGTCGGCGAGCGCTCGTCCGTCACCGCGTGCCGGCGCGCCGCCGCCCGCGAGCTCAGCGACCGGCAGCGCCTCGAACGGCTCGGCGTCGCTCGCGACGTCCAGATCGCCGGTCAGGAGCACGAGAACACGCGCATCCGGGTGCTCGCGACGGAGTCCGGAGGCCAGCACCCGAGCATGGGGCAGCGTGGAAGGTCCCGCGATCGAGCAGAACGTCACCATCTGCGCGCCATCGTGCCACACAGGCGCTCAGGCGACGGCCAGGGGATCTCGCTCCACCAGGACGTCGTCCGGTGGGCCGGCGCGCCCGGTGCGTACCGCGTTCAGCAACTCCTCGTAGCGGTCGGTGACGGCGTCCCACGAGTAGTCCTTGGCCCGCTGCGACGCGCGGTCTCGATACCGCTCCACGACGGCGGGATCACCGAGCAGCCACTCGAGCTGGCGCGCGAGGTCGTCGACCCCGATCGAGCCGGAGAA
The DNA here is from genome assembly GCA_963812225.1 of uncultured Solirubrobacterales bacterium. Lineage (GTDB taxonomy): Bacteria > Actinomycetota > Thermoleophilia > Solirubrobacterales > Solirubrobacteraceae > Palsa-465. The sequence continues at coordinate 236,263 of CAWEUN010000014.1, read as the reverse complement.
ATAGACGCCCGCGTCGCCGACGGTCTCGGCGTTGGGCCGGTGGTCGTTGACCAGAACACAGTTACCCGCCGCCATCGCCTCGAGGATCACCGGGTGCGTCCCCCCGACCTCGGTGGGAGCGCAGAAGAGGTAGGCGTGGTGCTGAAGCTGCCAGTAGCCGCGGCCGAACACGTATCCCGGGAACACCACGCGCGGATCCGCCGCCCGCCTGACCCGGCGGATGTAGTCGTCGGCGTACGGCGCCCCGCCGACGATCGCGACCTTCATGCCGTGCGCCTCCTCGGCGCTGATCCGCGAGAACGCCTCAACCAACAGATGCGGATTGTTCTCGGGCTCGAGCCGACCCACGAACAGGACGTACTTCCGAGGCTCGAGCCCCAGGCGCTCGAGCACGTCGGTCCCGTCACAGCCCGGATCCTCTACGCCGTAGGGGACGACGCCGATCCGCCGGCCGTACCTGCGCTCGAAGACGTCGGCAACGGCGTGGCTGTCGGTGATCGCGGCATCGGCCAACCGGGGAGCAGCGCTCTCGGCAAACCTGAGATAGACCTTCGCAAACGCGGGCCATTTGCGGCGGTCGGAATCGAGGCCGTCCACGTTGATCAGCGATGGGATCGATGCCCACCGCGTGATCAGGCACATCGGCGAATTGCCGGCGATGAAGAACAGCGCCACATCCGGCCTGGTGACTCGCGCGGCGTGCAGTGCCGAGCGGAAGGTGTGGACGAACGTGTCCAGATACTTGTTCTGGACGGTCCGCATGTGGATTAGCTGCGCCCCTTTGTACTCGCTCAGACTCGGGTCCACCACGTGGGAACGGCAGTAGACGATCACCTCGTGCCCGCGCGCGGTCAGGCGTGCGGCGAGCTGTTCGACAGCCGTCTCGAAGCCGCTGTACGAGGCGGGAATTCCCCGCGTGCCAAGGATCGCGATCTTCATCCGCCCACCGCCAGAGAGTATGCGTAGGCGTGGCGGCGCGCACACTCCGCCCAGGAAAAATGTTCCGCCCTGATTGCTCCACGGCGGGATAGATCGCGGCGCAGCGAGGGATCGCCGTCGAGCTTGACCATCGCCTCGGCGAAGGCGCGGATATCGGTGGGATCGGCGTACAGCGCCGCGTCAGCGCACACCTCGGTGACCCCCGGGGAACGGGCAGCGAGCACCGGCGTTCCCACGCTCATCGCCTCCAGCGGCGTCAACCCGAACCCCTCGTACAGGCTCGGATGCACGAGCGCGGCGGCCTCGCCATACAGGTCTGAGAGCTGTTGCGAAGACGGCGCGCGCTCGGTGCGCACGCCGGCACCGGCTGCGCTGGCCGACCCCGCCACGACGAGCTCGAGCGGGTCGGCCACCTGCGCGCGATAGGAGCTGTACGCGGCGAGCAGCACCGGAAGGTTCTTGCGCGGCTCGCCGTCGCCGACATACAGGAAGTGGCGGGCCGTCTCGGCGGAATTGTTCGCGTGCAGCTCCTGGCCGGGTCCGAGCGGGGCGACCACGACGCGGTCGGCCGGGACACCCCAAAGGGTGCGGACGTCGGCGGCGGTCGTCTCGCTGATGCAGATCACCGCGCGTGCGGCCAGCGCGGCGGCGCGGTGTCGGTGGTGAGCGTAGACCCTGTAGCGCCGGTCGAAGTGATTCGGGAGCCGCTCGAAGGCCAGGTCAAGAATCGTCACCACCTGCGGCACGGGAGCCCATGGGGCGGTCGCCGGCAGAGGGTGGTGGATCACCTCGGCGCCGCGGTGACGGGCAAGCCAGGGCAGCCGCACCGAGGTCCACCACGTGTCGGCGAACAGGTTTTGAAGGCTGCCGAGGCCGCCGCCCGCCGGCGGGCCGCGCCGGTCGTTGGGCGCTTCGGCGACCTCCACCTGCCCCAGCTCCGACAGAGCCGCCTGAAGCCGCCGCAGGTAGATCGCGGTTCCGGAATATGGGGCGCGGCGAGCGTAGGTTGTGTCGAGCAGAACGCGCATTCGTTTGTCAGGGTACGGGCGCGTGCGCTACCGCACGGCACGCGCGAGCAGCAGCCGCCTCAGCGCCGGCGGCCCGGCCACGGCCCGTACCTCGACTTCGGCGAAGGCGAACTCCCGGAGGAGCTCGGTGAGCGACCGCCGCGTGTAAAGATGCAGATGGTCCCCGAGCGGCGGTGAGAACCGCTCGATTCCGGCCGTGGCGAGCCTGAGCCGGCCGTGCGACGGAGTCGTGATCAGCAACCGCCCGCGGGGGGCGAGCACCCTCCGCACTTCCGACAGCCATCTCGCCGTGTCCGCGACGTGTTCGATCACCTCGCTCGCCCACACGAGCTCGAACGAGTTGTCGGCGAGCGGCAGGGGGCCGTCGATCGGCGCGAGGCGAAAGTCGAGACCTGGGTGCCGCGTCCTCGCTCGCTCGACCGCGGCTCGAGCTACGTCGCAGCCGATGACACGCGCGCCGGCCTCCGCGAGCACCGCGGTGAAGTCTCCAGTGCCGCAGCCAAGATCGAGCGCGCGCTGGCCCGCGACCGCCGCGGAGAGCAGGAATCGCCGGCGACGCTCGAAGTCGGGCGGCGCGAGCTCATCGGGCAGCTCCCGCCAGAGCTCCTCGTAGTACTCCTGCATCCGGGCGACGGTACCGCCCCACGTCCCCGCCCCGCCAACCTCTAGAGTGGCGCCACGGCTATGAAGGTTGCGTTCGACAGCCGCCCCGCCAAGGACACCGGAGGCATCGGTCGCTACACCAGCTCGCTGCTCGCGGCACTCCGCGCGACCGGCGACGGCGAGATCGTCGAATCCCACTCCGCGCGGCGCTGCGAGGTATTCCACACCCCGTGGATCGAGGGAGCGTTGCTGCGCCCGCCCGTACCGATGGTCGTGACGCTGCATGATCTGATCCCCCTCAAGCGCCGCGGCGAGTATCTGCGAACCGGGATGCGGTTCAAGCTCCGCTACCTCGCCGTCCAGCGTGCGGCCCGGGTGATCGTTCCGACGAGCTCCGTCGCCGACGACGCCATGCGCTGGCTCGGGATTCCCTCGGAGCGGCTCGTCGTGATCCCCGAGGCCGCGGCCACGGGTCTGAGCCCCCGATCCGAGGACCAGGTTCGAGCCGTGCGCCAACGCTACGGCCTGCCCGCGCGGTACCTGCTGTGGGTTGGCGGACTGCGCACGCCCGACCCGCGCAAGCGCGTGGCCGCGCTGGCCCGCGCCGAGCGCAGGATGCCGTTGGTGCTCGTCGGACCGGCCGGCAGGTGGGCGCGCGAGCTCCCCGATGTGACGCTCACCGGAGCCGTCAGCGACGACGAGCTCGCCGCCATCTACACGGGGGCACACGCGCTGGTGTTCCCTAGCGACGAAGAGGGCTTCGGCCTGCCGCCGGTCGAGGCGCTGGCCTGCGGCACGCCCGTCGCCGCATTCGACGTCCCGGCCGTGCGTGAAGTCCTCGACGGCCGCATCGCGCTCAGGGCCGTCGGGGACCTCAAGGGCCTGATCGTCGCCGCCGAGTCAGCCGCGAGGCCCGCGCCCCCACCGCTCGCGTATACGTGGGAGGACGCAGCCCGCGCAACGTGGGGGGTTTACCGCGACGCCGCACGCGCGGCCTCGGGGCGGCGTGCCATCCTCCGCTCGTGACCGTCCACGCACCTCACCCCGGAAGTGCCGATGGGGGAACGCATGCCGCCGTAGGCCACCGGTCTTGGACGCTGTTCGACATCCCCCTGGCCATGGCCCGGCCGTCAGAGCTGCTGGCGACGATCTCCACCTGGGCATCCGAGCGGGCGCCGCGCCGCGTCATGCACGTCGATGCCCGCATCATCAACCGGGCGCGAAGGACGCCGGAGCTGGCAACGGCGCTGCGCAGGGCGGACCTGGTCTATGGCGCGGGCAGCGGCGTGAGGCTCGCGGCCAGGGCACCGAAGGGGAGCGTGCCCGAGCGGATCACCGCCGCCGACTGGCTGTGGGGATTGGCGGCGGTGTCTGAGCTTCCCGGCCCGTCCCTATACCTGCTTGGATCGGACCCGCCCATCGCGCTCGACGCGGCCGAGCGCCTGCGCGCCGGTGATCCCCAGTTCGACGTCGTCGGCGCTCACCACGGCTGCTTCGACCCGGACTCCGCTCACAACGAGCGGGTGATCGAGGACATAAACGAGCGCCAGCCCCAGATCGTGCTCGTCGGCATGGGCACGCCGAAGCAGGAGCTGTGGGCCGACCGGTACGCCGACCGTCTCGGCGGCGCCGTGGTCTGGACCATCAACGCGCTGTTCGACGAGATCTCCGGACACGAGTCCTTGCGGACGTCGCGCCGGCGTGTGGCGGAGAACTCGTTATTCCTCTGGGGGGTGCTCGCCCAGAGCATGCGCAACGGGCGCTCTTAACGTCTCGCTGCAGCGGCCACTGTCTCCTCGACGGTGGCTCGAAGCCGGCTGGCGACCACCGTGGGCGAGTACAGCTTCAGCCGGGCCGCTCCCCGGCTGCGCAAAGAGGCTCGCAGCGGTTCATCGCGGACAGCCAGATCGAGGAGCTCGGCGATGACGGCGGGGTCGGAATCGTCGACCAGCAGGGCGGCGTCGCCGGCCGTCTCCGGCACCGCCCCCTCCGGCCTGGCGATCACCGGAACGCCAAAGTGAAATGCCTCCAGCAGCGGAAGGCAGAAGCCCTCGTGCCCTGACAGGCACAGAAATACGTCGGCCGACCGGTAGCGGTCGCCGAGCTGCGCCTCGGACAATCCGCTCTCGATCCTCACCGCACCGGGCGCCAGCGCGTTCGCGAGCTGCCTCAGGTGGGCGGGATAAGCCGCGCCCATGGGATCACCAACGAGCGTCAACCGGGCCCGGGGAGCGTGGTAGCGGCGATACAGCGCGAACACCCGGATCAGGTCCGCCTGTCGCTTGTGGGGGGAGAGCCGCCCGACGAACAGGACAGCCGGCGCCTCGCCTGCGTGGCGACGTGTGGGCGGACCAAGCCGGTCGGTGTCGAGAGGCAGCGGGATCACCTCGGTTCGGGTGGCTCCCAACGACCGCAGCTCGGCGGCGCTGAACTCGGATGCTGCGGCGGCGACGTCGACGGCTCGCACGAGTTCGGGAAGCTGCTCGCGGCCCATGGCGCAGCGGAGCGCGGCCACCGGCGCCTGGTCCCACAGCCATTCCGGGGGCGTGACGTTGTGGTAGAGGAGCAGCTTCGGGTTGGGCAGGCGCAGCAGTTCGTGCAGGCGCGGTGCCCCGGCCGAGTGATGTAGCAGCAGCACGTCATCGCTGGCGACCGAGAGCTCCGCCAGCGGTGCGATCGAGCCGTTCAAGCCCCCGGCGATCCGCGCGGCGTAGTCGGCACCGCCCCAGCCTGATCCCCGAAACGTGTGGCGAAACTGGAGCGCTTCGCCCGTGATCGCGTCCCGTGGGCCGGCCCCCGACAGGATCTGATGGATGTTCACGTCTCCTCGTCGCCCTCGAGCTTGCGCTCGAGCCCATCGATCCGCTCCTCGAGCCGGCGCAGCTCGGCGGCGACGCCGACGTTAAACCGGGCCTGGCGCGCGAGCAGCTCGGAGTGATACTGGGCGAGCAGGCGCAGCAGCAGCCGCTTTATTCGGGTAACCGGTGCGCCGAAGCGGTGCGTCGACTCGACGCTCACCTCGGGCTCGATCACCGCCCATTCGGCCAACTTCGCGGTCGTCACCGGTTCGGGTTCGATTCCGAGGCCGCCGGCCTCCTCGCCGTAGGCGCCCGACGCGCGCATCGATGCAGCTGCCGCACGCGCCCGCTCCACGGCCTCCTCCGGTTCTGTCATCCCACCGATTATCTAGGGTTTCCTCGGGTTCTCCACGATGACCGTCACCGGGCCGTCGTTCACGAGCTCGACCGCCATCATCGCCCCGAACACCCCGCGCCGGGCGCCGAGCCGCTCGCAGAACCGTTCATACAGCGGCTGCGCGACGTCGGGCGCGGCGGCGGCGACGTAGCTCGGGCGGTTCCCTCGCCGGGCGTCCGCGTACAGGGTGAACTGGCTGACGCACAAGGCCTCCCGCTCGCCGAGCGGTTCGTTCATGCGGCCCTCCTCGTCGGCGAAGATCCGCAACGCCCGGATCTTGTCGGCCAGCCAATCGGCTTCGCCCTCGCCATCGCCACGACCCACGCCGAGCAGTACGAGCATTCCCGGGCCGATCTCCGAGACCACGCCGCCGTCGACGCTCACCGCCGCACGGCTCACGCGCTGGACCACCGCCCGCACGACCTATGCCTCCCGCAGCTCGGCGGCCGTCTGCTCTGGAGCGACGATGTTGAGGTTCACGCCCGCGCCGAGCTCCAGGCCGGCGAGGTACGTGAGTCGCGGCAGGATGTCGATCCGCCAGCTGAAGTGCTCGGCGCCGCTGGGGGCCGTGCGTACCCACAGGTTCAGCGGTGGCGCGGCGTCGAAGCGGCGCCGCAGTCGGCTCAGCGCCTCGTGGAGCATCGCCGCGCCGGACGGCCCGTCGTCCTCGTAGCGCATCCGCGGGGTCCGGGGAGCGATCAGCAGCTGGAACGGGACGCGCGCTCCGTACGGCGCCATCAGCACCGTCTCCTCGTCGATCGCGACGATCCGCTCCCGCTGGCGGACCTCCTCCTGGACCAGATCGGCGAGCAGATTGCCGCCCATCGTCCGCATCGCATAGGCGCCGAACCGCTCCCGCTCCCGCGCGATGGCGGCCGGCACGAAGTCGAGCGCGTACAGCTGGGCGTGGGTGTGCGGCAGCGACGCCCCCGCCTCGCGGCGCTCGTTGACGATCAGATGGACGTAGGCCGCGTCGGCGTGGGCTCGCATGCGCTCGCGCCAGACCGCCGTCGCCGCGTCCACGTCCTCGACCGTCAGTTCCGAGAGCGACACGACGGGCTTCGGCGAGTTGACGATCACCTCGTGGGCCCCGTAGGCGGGCGCGGCCCAGAACAGATCGGGGTTCGCGTGCGGTTCCGGCACTTCGGAGTCCTCGCCCAGGGCCGGATACAGGTTCGGGACGACCCGCACCGTCCAGCCAGGCGTGTTCGGTCCACTCCCGTTCGGTCGCACCGCGTAGACCTCAGGCGGAGTTCGGTCCTCATGTCCCTCGGCGAAGGGATCGGACTCGGGATCGATCGGCGCGGGCGGCGTGACCGAGAGCCCGCCACCCGGACGGTCGGCGCGGTCGCGTGCGACGATCGCCCGCTGCCCGCTCAGCGGATCGACCCGAAGCTCCGGCATCTCAAGCTCCCCTCAGAGCTGCTTCTCCATCGCGATGTGATCGATCCCGGCCTCGGTGAACATCCGCCCGCGGGGACGGTATCCGGCCTGCTCGTAGAGATCCTGAGCGTAGGTCTGCGCGTGCAACACGATTCGCCGCCCGCCGAGCGCCCGCGTCTCTTCATCGGCCATCTCGAGCAGGGCTGTCGCGATTCCCCGGCGGCGCATCGACTCTCGCACCGCGAGCCTCGAGAACTGTGCCGTCGAGCCGATCATCAGCAGCCGGCAGGTCGCGACCACCTCGCCACCATAGATCGCGACCAGGTGAATCCCCTCGTGATCGCGTCCATCGAGCTCCTCGTGCTCCGGGACGCCCTGTTCAACGCAGAAGACGTCATGACGCAGCTCGAGCGCGGCCTCCATCTCGCTCTGGCTCCGGAGCCGACGGACCTCATAGCCGAGCAGCGTCACGAGAGCGCGTACCGCCGGATGTCATGTTCGAGCGCCGCGACGCTCAGATACGGCCCAGCCTTATCGAACACCTTTTGCCCCTCGCGGTTGAAGAAGAACGTCTGCGGATAGGCCTGGTAGGCGTGAATGGCCGACGCGATGCTTCCGTTCGGATCGGTGTAGCTCGGATAGGTGACCGGGAACTTGTGCAGGAACGTAGTCGCGGACGTGTTCTGGTCCTTGGCATCGATGCCGAGGAACGCGACCTGACGCCCGTAGGCGACCGACGCGCGCTGGTAGGTGGGGAACTCCGACTGGCATGGCTCGCACCACGACGCCCACATGTTGACGACGACGGGATGTCCTCGGAGTTCGCGCAGACGCGCCTCGAAGGCCTTCGAGCCCCCTCCGATCAGCTCGTTGGCCTGGGCGTGGATCCGCGCCAGCGGCGCCGACGATCCCTTGAACGCGGCCTGCACCGTACCCTGGGAAGGCGCCGCATTGTGGGGTGTCGCCGCCCCGCATCCGGCCACCCCAACCACCGCGATCGTCGCTCCGATCCTCGCCGCCCACCACACGCGCTTTTTCACGGATCACAGCTTGCCATAGCGTCTGTTGTTCCAGCCGCACCCCGATCTGCTTAAATAGACGTCGTCTTCTAAGGGAGAGTCGGCGAGGGGGCATCGTTTCTGTGGAGTTACCTCGTCGCCTTGCTCGGCTCTTGCCGAGACCACTTGGAGCCGCCGAGATACCTAGACGCGCGGCTCGCACCTCACACGCAACCTTTCAATTTCGATGGGTGATTCCACCCCTTTTCCGAGTCCTGCCGCGATTGCGCGCGCGGAGCTCTTCACACGCGAGCGATTCGTCTATGACGGCGAGACGCTCGAGGACGCGCTTGCAATCGGCTCCGCGAGGCGCCGGGCGGTCGACGCTGCTCTCAGCGAGGTAGACGCCGGCGCCAAGCAGCCGTCGATCGAGTGGCGCCGGAAGTTCTCGCTGCTTCTCGGGCTCGAGCGTCTGCTCTCCGAGGAGGAGCCCCACCTGGTCGACGGCACCGTGCTCTCGGCCCACCAGGTCGACGCGCTGTCCGGGACGTTGACCGCGCTGCTGTCCGAGGCCCAGCGCAACGGCAACGGCTACGGAAACGGCAATGGGAGCGTGCCCGAGCCGACGCAGCTCGCCTCGTCGGCGATCCCCGGGGAAGAGGACTCCGAGCTGGAGCTCGAGGACGACGAGAACGACGACGACGAACCCCAGGACTGGCAGGACGATGAGACGTTCGACGATGACATCCAGCTGCCGGAGCAGCCCGAGGATCCGAACGCCGCCCGCCGCTTCTGGTTCGAGCACGCGACCGGAGCCGGCAAGACGGTGGCGGCCCTCGGGTTCGTAGAGGCATCTCGCACAGGCGGCATCCTGATCCTGACTCACCGCCGCAACCTCGTCGATCAGTTCAACGGCGAGCTGCGCGACCGCGGGTACCGCGACCGGATCGCCGCGCCGCTGCTGGGTAATCACGACGCCGCCAACGGCCCGGTCACGGTCGAGACGTACCAGTGGTTCGTGCGCAACGCCGGCAAGGTCTCCGACGCCTACACGATCGTCATCTGCGACGAGGCCCACACCGCGCTCGGGGAGAAGACCTCAGCCGCGATCCGCAGCTGGTCAGGGCCGGTGTTCATCGGCATGACCGCCACCGGCGCGCTCATCGCTCGCCATGTCACCGACCTGTTCCCGACTCAGACGTCGCGCTTCGATCTCGCCCAGGCGGCCCGTCGCGGCGTCATCTCTCCGTTGCGGTGCATTCGCATCCCGCCCGGGCCGGGGGTGCGCACGATCGCCAAGGTGCCGCTGCGCCGCGGCGAGGTCGACACCGAGTTCGACCAGGAGATGCTGGCCGAGCTGCTAGATCAGACGCCGTTCAACCTCGCGATCGCAGACCTCTACAAGACCCGGTTCAACGGCGTGCCGGGGATCGTCTACTCCGCGGGCGTTCGTCACGCCTACAACGTCGCCCAGTCCTTCCGCGACCTCGGGATGAAGGCCCAGGCCGTGTCCGGCGAGACGCCGAAGCGACAGCTGGCGAGGATCCTGGCCGACTACGAGGCGGGCAAGATCGACGTGCTTATAAACGCCCAGCTGCTTGCCGAGGGCTGGAACAGCGCACGGGCCACGATCTGCATGCACCTCGCGCCGACGGCCTCCAAGCGGATCTACCAGCAGCGCGTCGGCCGTGTCACCCGCCGCAATCAGGGCAAGGAGGCGGGCATCGTCGTCGACTTCGTCCACCCCGCGACCAAGCACGACGATCCGGTCGTCACCCTCCACTCGCTCCTCGACCGCGACGTGTACCGCGGCGGCGCGATCGTCGTCGGCCCGGTCCGGCGGGGCCGAGGACGGCGCGTGCGCGTCGAGCGCCGAGTGCTGCCGGTCACGCCCGACCCCGAGCGGCGTGCCGAGGTCTTCGAGCGCGAGCTGTGGCGGATCGCCGTCGAGCACCTCGATTACGGCGAGCAGCACGTGTGGGCCGCGCTCGCCGGCGCCCGGGTCGCTTCGAACGGCTGGCGTCGGGCGAAGGCGATGCTCCACTTCGATCGCGGCGGCGAGCTCAAGCGACGCTTCCTGCTCAACGCCGTCCAGCGCAACCGCAACGCCCAGCTTCGCCTACGAGCCCTCCAGGAGATCGCGGCCAGTCGCGACGCGGAGGCGTTCGACACGGCGATCGACATGATGGCCGGCTGGCCGCGCGACGAGCGGCGCGAGGGCGTGAAGATCATGCTCCAGGCGCTCGCCGAGCGCCGCATCGGTCGCCGCGACCAGGCCAACGCCTGGATCTGGCGGATGGCCGAGTACACGCGCGAGGTCCACGAGGAGTACGCGGTCCAGCGCTGGCCCGAGACGAAGCGGCTGCTGGGGCTGTTGGTCAACTCGAGTGGCGCCGCCCACGCTCGGAATGCCCGCCGGCTCGTGCACGCCGCCCGCAAGGAGGATCGCCGGCTTTCAGCGGCGCTGCTCGCGGCCGCGCTGGCGCACACGCCCGAGGCTGAGGAAGCGCTCCGTGGCGCGCGCACCCGGATGGCCCGAAAGCCGGCGGCGCTCGCGCGCGAGCTGCTGCGCAACTTCCCCAAGGGGCGCCGCGGTAAAGGCCGCCGGCGGCGCAAGTCCGGGGCCGAGGCGCAGGTGGCTCCGGAGGAGGCGGCCGCGGTCGCCACCGCGGTCGAGAGCGATGAGGAGCAGGTAGACGCCGGCAGCGAGGTAGACGAGCTCGAGCGCGACGATCGTGACGATCGTGACGAGGACGATCGCGACGACGACGACGAGGACGACGAGGACGACGATCGTGACGATGACGACGCCGACGACGACGATCTCGAAGACGACGACACCGGAGACGGCGTCGACGACGAACAACCGGCCACGCGCTCGGAGCACAGCGCCGAAGAGGCAGCCTAGCGCCCGGGTTTGTCCGGGCCTAGGTACTGGTCCGCGGCCCCGTAAACGGCGCTGGGGAAGGGGAGCGGGTGGGAGGCCCGGGCGGGGGCCGCGCCCTCACCCAGCCGAAAATCATGCTTAACACGTCAATCTCGGCTCAGACCCCGAGCCCTGTCGAGCTGTGCATGAGGAGCGTGCTTAACACGGCAGGCCTCGCCGATTTCGGCGGTCGTGACGTGTTATGCAGGATTTGGAGCCGCTTTCAGCCCCACCCGGGCCTCTCACCCTCCTCCCCCTCAGCGCCGTTTACCGAGCCGGCCGCCACGCAAGGCCGCGGGCGCACGGCGCCGGCGGACCCAGAGTCGACAGCCCCAGCCCGCCCCTCTAGCCCAGGAGGTGCACCTCGCCCGCCTCGAGCGTCACCCGCCCCCCGTCCGTGTCCACGATCAGCCGCCCGTTCGAATCGACCCCAGCCGCCTGACCGTGCCCTCCCGCCCACCGCACGGGCAACCCGAGCAGGGCGTCACGCCCCCGGACCGAATCGAGAATCTCGCCCGAGTCGGCCTCGATCCAGCGCCCCAGCGCATCCAGCAGCCGCTCAAGCGTCGGCTCGATTGCGTCCGGCTCGAGGCCCATCCCGCCGGCGCTCTCACGGAGCTCGGCGGGGAAGTCCTCCGGTCGGACGGCCACGTTCAGACCGATTCCGAGCACTGCCCACCCCTCCTGTGGGCGACCCTCGATCAGGATTCCCGCGACCTTGCGCCCCCCGAGGAGGACGTCGTTGGGCCACTTGAGCCGGGCGTCGGGACCGACGACCTCGGCCGTCGCCACCCCGGCCGCCAGCGGCAGCAGTCGCTGCGGCTCGCGGATCACGACCGACAGCAGCAGCGCCCTCCCAGCCGGCGCGACCCAGGTCCTCCCCTGGCGGCCTCGGCCGGCGGACTGTTCCCGCGCCGTCACCGTCGTGCCATGTGGCGCGCGGCGCGACACGAGCTCGCGAGCGCGGGCATTGGTCGAGTCGACGAGGCGGTAGTGGAGCCTCGGCCAACCGAGTGCTGGGCGGCTCACTTGGGGGTGATCCGAACCTCGTCGTCGACCGCGAGCCCCAGCCTCGCGGCCGCGTCTCCGTGGCTGACGGCCAGCGCCAGCCGCCGGTAGGCGTCCTCGTAGATCAGCAGCTGGCCGGGCCCGACGTCCGCGAACGTCCGCGCGAACTGCGCTTCTTCGAGGCCACCGGACGGGACGGTCAGCTCGACGCGATGACCGAGCTTGACGCCCGAGTCGGCGAGATCGTGGTGCTCGACGTCGAGCTGCACGTTGCCGAACCGGTCCACGTACAGGGCGTGCGACACGAGCGTTCCCCCTTCGTGGCGAGGCCTCGGCAGCTCCAACGGGACCAGCAGGCGGGGATCGCACGGCTGGCCGGCCTCCGCAAGCGCGGCGCCGGCGGCGAGCCGCGCCGCCACGGGGGCGAAGATGTCGCGACCGTGGAACGTCGCCGAGACCGGCTCCAGCCGGAACGGCGACGTCGCGATCTCCACCGCCTCCACGGCGCCGCCTCCGACGTCCGCCGCTGGCGCCAGCAGTCCGTTGTCTGGGCCGACGAGCACGCGGTCATCGGCGAGCCGCAGCGCGACCGCCCGACGCTCGGCGCCGACGTCGGGATCGACGACGGCGAGGTGGACGCCGACGGGCATGTACGGCAACGCGCCGGCGAGGATCACCGCGCCGGCGCGCACATCGTGCCGGCCCACCCCGTGGGTGATGTCGATCACGCGAGCCTCCGGGAAGATTGTCGCGATCACCCCGTGGCAGACGCCGACGAAGTCGTCCGCGAGTCCGTAGTCGGACAGAAACGTGATGACCGGAGCGCTCACCGCGCCCGCGGAGGCTACCGCCCGCTCTTGGCGAACGCGGCGGCCTCCGCCTTCACGATCGCGATCTCGTCACCGAGAGCGACGTTGGCGTCGAGCAGGTGGAGCCCCCACTCCGGGGTCGGACTCGGCTTGGCCGTCTGGGCTCCCTTCTCCGCCGTGATCTGCAGCACGTTGGCGCCGCCGGCCGAAGAGCACGTTGCCCGGTAGGCCCCCGGCTCCGTGGACCAAACCGTGTTCGGCGTCGGCTGCGTGAGACCCAGCAGCTGGATGCCGGCCGCGAGGGTGCTCTGCGGATCAAACGGAGCGCTCGGGAAGATCGGGTCGACGAGCGCACTGCCGCCGGCGAGCGCCGCGGGATTCGTGCACAGAACCGACTCGCCGGCCACGGTGGTCCGCCCGAACAGGCTGTCCGACGGGACCGCTTGGTCGAACGTCGAGAACGCGATCACGCAACCGAGCTGGGTCTTCGACCGGCACGCGGAGATGTGCTTGAAGGATCCACCGACGCCGGTGCCGGTCTTCACCCGCACGTTGCCGCCCATCAGGATCGCCGACAGCAGCCGCCGGCGCACGGCCGGCTTCGGGTCGACCGCCTTGGCGATCAGCGACTCGAGCACGAACGAGCCCTGCGAGTGCCCGATCAGGACGAACCCGCGGCCGTGGTTGTACCTCGTCAAATAGGTATGGAATGCCGCCTCGACGTCATCCGGCCCCAGCGCCGAGTTCGGCTTGGTCGTGGGCGTGCCCAAACCGATGCCGTCGAGCGTCACCTGGCGGTACATCGGCGCGAACACGCGGCAGTACTGCGAGTACCGCGCCACCTGGTAGAGAGCGATCGACTTCTCTTCGGGGTCGATGTGCAGGTTCGCATTCCCGGTCTTCTGGTCGCTGACCGTGGGATAGACGTAGAAGCAATCGATCTTCGGCTTCTTGACCGCCTTCGGGTGCTCGACCCGCAGCTTCGTCAGAGTCGGGGAGTAGACCGTGGTCGACAGACCGGGCGTGCAGGGATCGGGCTTCTTGCCCGGGAAGCACAGCCACACCGTCCGGGCACCCGCCGGCGCCGCGACGGCGCACGCCGCGAACGCGGCGACGATCAGCCCTGCGAACAACACTCGAATTCTCATGCTCCGATCCTAACGTTGGCCCGCGCCGCACGATCCAGTAGCGGCGCCAAGCGATGAAGAAGAAACCCCGGGGGGCCGGCGCCGTCGCCGGCCCGGCCCCCCGAGGCGCGGGGAGTTCTAAGCGACCGTCACCGAGCTGCTCAGAGTGCCGAGCTCAGTGCCGGCGCTGACAACGTGCTTGTGGAGCCGCCGGTTGATCTTGTGGGCGGCGGCGGCCGACAGCGTCAACTCGCCGGTGAGCGTCCCCGACCTACCGGAGACGGTGTGCGAGGCGTTGATCAGGCGTGCGACCGTGATGCGCCGTCCACCGACGCGAGCCAGCAGACGGCCATTCGTTTTGTGGGCGATCAGGATGAAGTGAGTGACCGCCACCGAGCGCGACCCGAGGCTGAACGTCAGACCGCCGGTGTGGCGCAGGATGCCGTTGTTTGTGGACCTCGATACCCGCCCGCCGGCGATCGGCAGAATCACCGCGCCGTTCGAGACTGTGGCCGGCCCAATCGCGCTGACCGTGACGTGATGCGAGGCGAGGAAGCCCGCCACCTGGGACGTCGGCGTGATCGTCGTGCTGGTGCCCGTGACGTGGAAGGGCTTCGCGGCCGCCGAGGCGGCCGTCACGGCAAACAACGCCACCGTGGCGGCCAGCACCGACAGCGTGGTGCGAGAAACTCGTGACATCCACAACTCCTTCGAAGCTTTTGATCGGGGAACTCGCCCTCGAAGAACCCGGCGGTGGCGCGAGAGTTGCGGCGGCTGTCGACCCTCAACAGCCCTGATCGGCGGAAGGCCCGGTGAACGGCGCTGGGAAGGGGAGGGAGCGGGCGCGATCGCACCCCGTCAAAACCTGCACAGCACGACAATTCCGGACGGAATGGCGAGGCCTGTCGAGCTATGCATGAAGAGCATGCGCAATACGACAGGGCTCGGACCTGGCGCCGGTGTTGACGTGCTGTGCAGGTTTCCCGTGACACTCTCGGCACAGAGTCGCCGGTTTGGGCCAGGACCCGGTCGACGACGGGCCCGCCCGACCCGCCGGCGCCCTCACCCACCCTCCTTCCCTGCCGCCTTACCGAGCCGCCCGCCAACCAAGGCAGCGGCCGCTGAAAGCGCCCCCAGGCCGAGAGAGTCGAAAGCCCCTAGCTCCTGAAGTCCGCCACGAGCGCCGCCACCAACCCCTCGATGTCGTGCTGCTCGGCCTCGACGTCCGGTTCGCGTCCGCGCTCGGCGAGCGCCGCGCTCGTCACCGGCCCGATGCTGACCAGACGGGTGTCCTCGCCCAGCCGATCGCCGGCGACGTCGAAGAAGAACGTGACGGTCGACGACGAGGTGAACGTCACGTAGTCGACGCGCTGGATGGCCTCGAGCGCCTCTTCCCCGAGTGGCTCCGCCACGGTCTCGTACAGCGCGACGACATCGACCTCGGCGCCGCGGGCGCGCAGGGCGTCGGGGAGCACGTCTCGGGCCTCGGCGGCGCGCGCCACCAGCGCCCGCCGCACGGGCACATCCGCCAGCGCCTCGACGAGTCCCTCGGCCACGAAGCGCTCGGGCACGATGTCGGCGATCACGCCGTGCTCGCGCAGGGCCGCCGCTGTCCCGGGGCCGATCGCGGCGACCCGGGCGCTCGCCAGCGCCCGTGCGTCGCGGCCGGCCGCCGCCAGCCGCTCGAACAGCACCCTCACGCCGTTGGGACTGGTCAGACAGACGAGGTCATAGTCCTGCAGGTCAGGCGCATCGCCGGCGATCGGGACGATGCGGATCGTCGGCGCCTCCACGACCTCAGCGCCGAGCGCCCGCAGGCGCGCGGCGAGGCCGCTCGCCTGCGCCCGCGCCCGGGTCACCGCGACGCTCACGCCGTGCAGCGTCCGGTGCTCGGCCCATTGCAGCCGCTGGCGCATGGCCGCGACCGGGCCGAAGACCGCGATCGCCGGCGCCCGCACGTCGGCGGAGACCGCCACCGATGCGATCGACGACAGCGTGCCGGTCACGACGCGCTGTCCGGGGAGAGTCCCCCGCTCGATCACGGCCGCGGGCTCGTTGGCGGAGCGGCCGCCGGCGATCAGACGCTCCGCGATCGCCTCCAGCCGGCGGACTCCCATGTACATCACGAGCGTCCCGGGGAATGCCGCGAGCGCCGCCCAGTCGAGCGCCGACTCGGCCTTTTCGGGGTCCTCGTGCCCGGTCACGAACGCGACTGCGCTGGCGAGGTCGCGGTGGGTGACCGGGATCCCGGCCGCTGCCGGCGCGGCCACGCCGGCGGTCACCCCCGGCACGACTTCGAACGGGACCCCGGCCGCAACCAGCGCCTCCGCCTCCTCGCCGCCACGGCCGAACACGAACGGATCGCCTCCTTTCAAACGGACCACCGCGCTCCCGCCCGCCCCGCGCTCCACTAGCAACTGCAGGATCTCGTCCTGCGACGCGGATGGGCCGCCCCCCTCTTTGCCCGCGTAGATCAGCTCGGCGTCGGCTCTCGCCCCATCCAGTGCCGAACGAGGAATCAGACGGTCGTAGATGATCACGTCCGCGCCGGCGATCAACTCGAGCGCCCGCGCTGTGAGCAGCCCGGGATCGCCCGGTCCGGCACCGACGAGGTAGACCGTCACGCCGGCTGCCCCGTGAACCGCGCGGCCCGGCGTAGAAGCCCGCCGGCGCCCGCCGCCAGCATGCGCTCCGCGACCTCGCCCCCGATCGCCTCGGCGGGCCCGTCCAGCCGGTCCGCGAGCCACTCCGAGCCGTCCGGAAGCCCGACCCACGCCCGCAGCTCGACGCGCCCGGCCCCGACCGGCCGGGCAAACGCGCCCACCGGCGTATTGCACGAGGCGTCGAGGGCGCGCGTAAGGTCACGCTCGGCCAGCACGCACGCCATCGCGTCAGGGTCGCACAGCCGATCCAGCAACGCCGGCTCGACCGCCCCGGCGCGCGCCTCGAGCGCCAGCGCGCCCTGGCCGGCTGCAGGCACGAGCTCGTCGAGCGCTCCTCCTGCCTCTGACTCCCGCCCGAGCCTCTCCAGCCCCGCCAGCGCGAGCACCAGCGCGTCGACGTCTCCCTCGGCCAGCTTTCGCAGCCGTGTGTCGACGTTCCCACGGACGCTGACGACGTCCACGTCGTCGCGCACGGCTCGGATCTGCGCGTGGCGCCGGAGGCTGCTGGTCCCGACTCTCGCGCCCGGGGCCAGCGCGGCCAGCGACGGCGCGCCACAGATCGCGTCACGCGGGTCGGCGCGCGGCGTGATCGCGATGAGCTCGAGCCCATCGGCGAGCTCGGCCGGAACGTCCTTGGCCGAGTGAACGGCGAGGTCGATCCGATCGTCCAGCAGGGCCCGCTCGAGCTCCGAGATCCACCGCGACTTGTCGCCGATAGCCCGATCCCGATCGCCCGAGGTGGTGACCGTGACGAGCTCGGCCTCCTCCCCAATCCGCGACGCGACCGACTCAGCCTGCACGAGCGCCAGGGCGCTGCCGCGCGTGCCGATCCGCATCAACGCCGGCGGCGGTCCGAGATCGCCCGGACCTCGGCGAGCGGCTCGGGCGCCTCCTGCGCCTCGAGTGCCGGCTCCTCGTTCCCGAGCCCGAACAGATCGCGGACGAGCGCCGTGCGCGCGTGGACGCGATCGTCGCGCAGCTCCTTGAGCCGCGCCGTCGGCTCGTGCAGGAGCCGGTTGACGACCGCGCGGGCAAGTGCCTCGACGCGCTCCAGATCGCGCGGGGACGCCGTCTCCCACTTCCCGTCGTTCTCGTGGACGACCTGCTCGGCGATCTCGGTCGCGTGCGATCGCAGGGCGGCCACCGTCGGCGTCACCTCGAGCGAGCCGAGCCACGCCGCGAAGTGCTGGATCTCCTCCTCGATGATTCCCTCGGCCTTGCGCGCCTCGGCCTGGCGGACCTTCCGGTTGCGGTCGATCACCGCCTGGAGATCATCGATGTCGTATAGCGAGATGCCCTCGAGCTCGCCGCACGCGGCGTCGATGTCGCGCGGGACCGCGAGATCGATCAGCAGCATCGGCCGGCGGCCGCGGGTCTCCATGACCTCCGCGAGCTCGCGCGCCTCGAGTAGCAGATGGGGCGATGCGGTCGCGGCGACGACGATGTCGGCGCGACTCAGCGCCCCCGGAAGCTCGTCGAAGGTGACGCTCGTGCCGCCATAGCGGCGCGCGAGCCCGATCGCCCGGTCGCGCCGGCGGTTGGCGACGAACACAGTGCGACCGCCGCCACCGGCGAGCGCGCGGGCCGCGAGCTCGCTCGTCTCGCCGGTCCCGATGATCACGACCTCGTGGCCGTCGAGCGCTCCGAGGAGCTCCCGCGCGAGTGCCACCGCGACCCCCGGCAGGCTGAGCTGACGCTCCCCGATGGCCGTCTCGCTGCGCACGCGCTTACCCGCCGCAAGCGCCGCCTTGAACAGATGGTTGGTGAGCGGACCGACCGTCTCCTTGGCGAGCGCGCCGTCATACGCGCGCCTGACCTGACCCTGAATCTCAGCCTCGCCGACGACCATCGACTCGAGCCCGGCCGTCACCCGGTAGAGGTGCCGCGCGGCGTCGCAGTTGCGATGGGAGTAGATCGCCGAGGCGAGCGTGGTGGGACGAATTCCGGCCTGCGTCGCCAGCATCGCGAGCACCCTGCTCTCGGCCTCGACGGGATCGCCGACGACCAGATAGAGCTCGGTCCGGTTGCACGTCGAGACGGCGACGGCCTCGTGGATGTCCGCCGCCCCGCGCAGGTCCCGCAGGAAGTCGCCGGCGCGTGCGTCGGGCAGCGCCAGCCGCTCGCGGACCTCGACCGGAGCGGTCTTGTGGGAGATCCCGATCGCCAGCAGCTCGCTCACGCGACTCGCTCCCGCTCGCGCTCGGCCTCACTGGCCGAGGCGCTCGCCCGCGCCTCGGACTCGCGGCGCAGCTCGCGAAGCTCGCGCTGGGTCCGGCTCAACCTGCGGGCCATGATCGTCACGTAGATGAGCACGAGCGCGAGGAACACGATGTAGGCGCCCGCGACGTACTTGCCGGCAGAGTGCAGCGGCAGCGCCGGCGCCACCGCGATCAGGAGCGCACTCATGACGGGGCTGCGCTCCTTCCCAGCGGCCGCAGCGCGTCCTCGCCGAGCATCGCGCGGCGCGCGCGTCGCAGTTGCATACGGGCGTCCTTGGCCGTCATCTCGAACTTCCATAACGTCACGAATAGCAGCGCGATCCCGGCGAGCGACACGACGAAAGTCAGCCGCATCGGCCCCGGCAGGTTGCCGCCGGTCAGCGTGAGGACCCGGGGATGGACGTACTGCTGGGCGAGACGGACGGCGATGAAGTTCAGCGGCACGAACGCGCCGGCGACGATCGCGAACACGCTCGCATAGGTGGCCTGACGCTCGGGGTCCTCGATCGAGAAGCGCAGCGGCTGGTAGGTCGCGAACAGCAGGATCACGATCAGGTAGGAGACGAGCGTCGGCTCGTTCCACACCCACCAGTGGCCCCACGAGGCCTTGGCCCAGATCGACCCCGTGATCAGGCCTCCGACGGCGAAGATCAACGACATGTGGATCGCGACATAAGAGCGCATGTCCCAGCGCCGATCACCGGTGCGCAGGTGGCCGATCGCAAACACGCCGCCGGCGATAAAACCGCACAGCGAGACGATCGCAAGTGGCACGTGGATATAGAAGATCTTCTGGATGAAGCCCTGGTTAGCGTCGAGTGGCGCGTAGAAGAAGACCAGCACCAGCGCGAGGGTGATCGTCGCGACGCTGGCGAGAGAGAGGCCGTACAGACCGCGGCCGTAGGTGTTGACGGAACTAGTCCTCAAGCAGGAAGTCAAATAGGCCGTAGGCGAGCAAGGCGAACACCAGATCATAAAGAGCCAGCACGGCCAGCCACTTACCTGGAGGCGAGCCCGAGGTATGTGTCCCCAGCAGCGGACCGATCGCGCGAGCGGTCGCGATCAGCGCCGGAATCAGCAGCGGCAGCCCGATCACCGGGCCGATCAGGTCGCGGGCGCGGGTGTGAACCGCGATCGCCGATACGAGCGTCCCGATCACGGCCAGGGCGAGATCGGCGAGCGCCAGGACGGCGATCAAGCCGAGCAGCGGCGGGCCGAGCGAGGGGCCCAGCAGCAGCAAGCCGAAGGCGGGGACCGCGATCACCTCGAGCACGGCCAGAAACAGGAACAGCGCCGTCGCCTTGGCGATCAACAGCGCCGTGCGATCGACCGGAGCCAGCAGGAACGCGTCGAACCCGCCCTGCTCGCGCTCGGCCACGAACAGGCGGTTGACGGCGAGCATCGACGCGAACAGCAACGTCGCCGTGAGCACTCCGGCCGCGAGCTGTCCCTCGATCGTCTCCCGATTGAGGGCGAAGTGGAAGATCACGAACGTCGCGAGCGAGAAGAGCACCATCGCCGGCACCGTCTCGAGCGTCCTCAGCTCGAGCAGCAGGTCCTTGCGCAGAACCGCGGCGGCAGCCCTCACCGATATAGCTCCGCGAGCTGGGCATCGTTGACCTTGCCCACGTCGGCGACGATCAGCGCCCGCCCCGCCTTGAGTCCGAGCACCTGATCGGCCTCGCTGAGAGCCGCCTGGGGGTCGTGGCTCGTGATCACCCGCGTGCACCCGCTGGCGCGCCCGATCAGCGGCTCCAGGAGCTCGCCCGCCGACGGGTCGAGGTTCGCGCGCGGCTCGTCGAGCAGCAGAAGTGCCGGCCCGTGCAGAACCGCGCGGCAGACCGCGATCCGCTGCACCATGCCTCGCGACAGCAGCCGTACCGGCTCGTCCGCGTAATGCTCCATTCCGACCGCGCCGAGCACCTCCTCGACGCGCTCGCGGCCGACTCCGTGGAGGCTCGCGTGGTAGCGGAGATTCTCGCGCGGGGTCAGATCCGTGTACAGCAGCGGCTCGTGGGCGAGCAGCCCGAGCCGACCTCGCACCGCGAACGCCCGCCGGGGCAGCGACTCGCCAAACAGCGCGAGCTCGCCACCGTGGGGACGCAGGAGCGTGGCGAGGATCCGCAGCAGCGTCGACTTGCCGGCGCCGTTGCGGCCGAGCACGGCGAGCGTGGCCCCGGCCGGCACTTCGACCGACACGTCCTCGAGGGCAGTCCGCTCGCCGAAGCGGCGGGTCAGGCCCCGCAGCTCAATGGCCGGAGTGTCGGCCACCGGTCTCGTGGTCGGCGCCGGCGCCCCCCCGTCCACCATTGCGCTGGAGCGTGGCGACGACGTGCCGCAGCGTCGGTTCGATCACCGGAAAGAGCTGGCCGATCGCTTTCGGGTTGCCGGGGAAGTTGATGATCAGCGTGCGCCCGGCGATCCCGGAGACGCCCCTGGTGAGGATCCCCATCGGGGTGTGCCTCAGCGACTCGGCGCGCATCGCCTCCGCGAACCCCGGCGCGTCCCGGTCAATCACGGAGCGCGTCGCCTCGGGCGTCACGTCATCGTGCGTGAGGCCCGTGCCGCCCGTCGTGAAAATCAGCGACACGTCACCGCCGGCGTGACGGCGCAGCCACTGCTCGATCTGGTGCTGATCGTCGGGGAGCACGTCGCGGGCGACGATCTCGGCGCCGGCCGCGCGTGCTAGCGCCTCGAGCTCAGCCCCCGACAGATCCTCGTTCGCGCCGGCCGCCACCGAGGTCGAGATCGTGAGAATCGCGGTCTTCATGCGCCGCGAGCTTACGCGACGCGCCATCGCCTACTGGGTCTGGCGCCGCCACTCTCCGGAGCGCCCGCCGGACTTCTCGAGCAGCATCACCGGGCCGATCTCCGCCCCGCGCTCGACCCCCTTGACCATGTCGTACACCGTCAGGGCCGCCACCGAAGCGGCGGTCAGCGCCTCCATCTCGACGCCGGTCGGTCCGTTCGTCCGCGCCTCCGCGGTCAGCACGATCGTTCCCGCCACACCGTCGACGGCCGCCTCGACCCCGACGAACGACAGTGCCAGCTGGTGGCACAGCGGGATCAGCTCGGAGGTCCGCTTGGCCGCCTGGATCCCGGCGATCCGGGCGACGCCGATCACGTCGCCCTTCGGGGCGTCGCCGGCGAGCACGGCCTGGGCGGTCGCCGGCGAGACCGTTACGGTTGCCTGCGCCACGGCGCGGCGCTCGGTGGTGGCCTTCTCGCCCACGTCGACCATCCGCGCGCGGCCCGAGGCGTCGAGATGGCTGAAAAGGTTCATGCCGCCGAGCGTTGAGCAGCTTCGATGAGGTCGCGCACGGCGTCGACGTCGCCGGCCCGCAGCAGCTCGA
Organism: uncultured Solirubrobacterales bacterium; assembly: GCA_963812225.1. Lineage (GTDB taxonomy): Bacteria > Actinomycetota > Thermoleophilia > Solirubrobacterales > Solirubrobacteraceae > Palsa-465. The sequence continues at coordinate 214,012 of CAWEUN010000014.1, read as the reverse complement.
CCGGATCCGGCTCGCCGTTGACGATCGACTCGAAGAACTCCTTGCGGTCCTGGTAGGTGGGCAGCGTCGCCTTGGCCCACCCGCGAGCGTCGTTCAGCAGGACCGCGAGCACCGCGTAAGGCTCGCCGAACAGCTCCGCGATCTCGCGCTTCATCCGCTTCGCCAGCGCCGGCGAAGCACCGGCAGTTGAGATCGCGACGGCGAGCGGGCCGGTCCGCACGATCGCGGGGAGGATGAAGTTGCACAGCGGCGGGACGTCGACGACGTTGACGAGCATCGCCCGCGCCTCGGCGTCCTCGAACACGCGGATGTTGGTGTTGGTGTCGCTCGTCGCGGCGATCGCGATCAGGCTGCCGTCGAGATCGCTCGCCTCATATTCGCGGCGCTCCCATCTGATCGAGCCCTCGAGCGCGAGCTGGGCGAGCTCGGGATGGGCCTCCGGCGCCACCAGCGTCACCTCGCCGTCGCAGGCGAGCAGCCCCTCCACCTTCTCAAGTCCGACGTCGCCCCCGCCCACGACCACGCACCTGCGCCCCTTCAGCCGCAGGCAGGCGATGTAGAACGGCGTCTGAAGCATGTCCTGGACGCAGGACTGATCGCAAATGCCCTTGCGCAACTGGCAGACGCACTCTTTGCCGAGATAGGCCTGAGCGGGCATGCAGCTAAGGGTAGACCGCCGTCAGTGTTTGACTCGCGCCGACGGCCATGGCTGGCGGACCCCAACTGAGAGGCACCGGCACCAACTGATGCCTTTTTCTCCCGGAAAGCGGGGGAAAATGGCGTCAGTTCGAAGCCCCGCGCCCTACCGCCTGATCGCGTCCCGCGCCAGCCGCGAGCCGACCCTCGCCAGCGGCCCAATCCCGGCTCGCAGCGCCCCGGCGCGGATCGACGGCCGCCCGTACAGGATCGTCGCCGCCTGGCGAAGCGCTCGGCCGAGCGTCTCGTCGTATGGATGCCACCAGGCGTCGCGAACCGTCGACGGCTCCCACACCCGCAGCTTGATGTTGACGCACTCATACAGGCCGAACTTCGAGTGAGTGCGACCGAGCCCCGACTCCTTCACGCCTCCCCACGAGCACTGGCACGCGCCGTGGCTGAACATGTGGTCGTTGATCCACACCATCCCCGTCTCGAGCTCGCGAGCCACCCGCTCGCCCTTGCTGCGGTCCGACGTCCACACCGACGCCCCCAGTCCGAACCGGGAGTCGTTGGCGAGCGCGACCGCCTCGTCCTCAGAGTCGACGACGATGATCGGGAGCACCGGCCCGAAGATCTCCTCGCGCATGATCCGCATCTCGTGCGTGACGTCCGTAAGGACGGTTGGGGCGTAGAACGCGCCGACCAGCCCGGGCGGCGGCTGCACCGGACCACCGCAGTGCATCGTCGCGCCGGCGGCGACGGCATCGTCGACGAGCTCGCGCACGAGCTCGAACTGCTCGCGGGAGATCATTGGCCCGACCTCGGTCTCCCATCCGAGCGGATCGCCGACGCGAAGGCCCCTTGCGCCCCCGACGACGCCGGCGATGAACGACTGGGAGACGTCGCGCATCACGTACACCCGCTCGATCCCCGAACAGGTCTGACCGGCGTTGGCGAACCCTCCCCACAGCGCGCCGGCCACCGCATGGTCGATGTTCGCGTCCGGGAGCACCACCATGGGGTCCTTGCCGCCGAGCTCGAGCACCGAGCCCTTCAACCGCCGAGCGCACTCCTCGCCGACACTGCGTCCGGCCTCGACGGAGCCGGTGAAGAACACCTTCGAGACGCTCGAGGCGACGAGTGCCTGACCCGTCCCAGGGCCGTGGATCACTCGGACGAGTCCCTCGGGGACGCCGGCGCGCTCGAACACCCGACCGATCCGCTCACCGATCAGCGGCGTCGCAGACGCCGGCTTGAGGACGACGCCGTTTCCGGCCATGAGCGCCATGGCGACCTCGCCCAGCGGGATGCTCCACGGGTAGTTCCACGGCGAGATCACTCCGATCACGCCCAGCGGCTCGTAGGTGAACGCGGAGCTCTTTGTCCTCAAGAAGGGCTGGGGCATCGGGATCTTCTCGTCGGCGAGGAACTCGAGTCCGGCGCCGGCGATCCAGCCCAGCGCGTCGATCGTAGGGAGGATCTCCATCGTGAACGCCTCGTTGCGGGCCTTGCCCTGCTCGCGCACGATCAGGTCGCGGATCTCATCCGCCTCGTCGATCACGACCTGCGCGGCCCGCTCGAGATAGCGCGCCCGGTCTCCGAGCGTGAGCTGAGCCCAGAACGGCTGGACCTTCGCGACGGCGCGGACGACCGCGTCAACCTGCTCGGTCGGTGTGACCGCCACCGCCCCGATCCGCTCTCCGGTGGCCGGATTGCGGGACTCGAGCTCCTCGCTCACGCGCGTCCCCGCTCCCGCCTGATCCGCTCGAGCCGCTCCCGCAGCGCCGCCTCGGCCTCGTCGGGCTCGTAGAAGCGGACGCCGATCGCTGCGTCGGGCAGCAGCTCCTGGGGAGAAAGGTGCCCGGGACGGTGGTGGGGGTTGTCGTACTGGCGATCGCTGCGCGTCGAGGAGCGCAGATGCGGCGGGGGTGGCTCCGCGCCCCGCTCGCGGATGTGGTCACGGGCGGCAATCACCGCGCGCTTCACGGCGTCGGACTTGGGCGCGAGCGACAGGTAGATGGCGGCCTGCGCCAGCGCGAACTGGCACTCCGGGAGCCCCACGTGCTCGACCGCGGACGCAGCGGCCGTGGCCACGACCAGCGCCTGCGGGTCGGCGTTGCCGATGTCCTCGGAGGCCAGCACCACCATCCTGCGCACGATGAACCGGGGGTCCTCGCCGCCCTCGAGCATCACGGCGAGGTAGTAGAGCGACGCGTCGGGATCCGACCCGCGGGTGGCCTTGATCCAGGCCGAGATCGTGTCGTAGTGACGGTCCGCCTGGCGGTCGTAGAGCAGCGCACGACGCTGGAGGGCGTCCTCGGCGTGGGCCAGCGTCACGCGCTCCCCCACCCCGGCCGCCTCGCACGCCAGTTCCAGCCCGTTCAGGGCCGTGCGGGCATCGCCGCCGGAGCGCTCGGCAAGGAACTCGAGCGCCTCCGCGTCGATCAGCGCGGGGTCTCCACACTCGCCCCGCGCGACGGCCCGCTCGAGCAACGCCCGGATGTCCACGGCCGTCAGCGCCTCGAGCTCGTAGACGTGTGTACGGGAGATCAACGCCGAGTTGACCTCGAAGTACGGGTTCTCGGTGGTCGCGCCGATCAGCGTCAGCAGGCCGTCTTCGACGGCGGGCAGCAGCGCATCCTGCTGGGCCTTGTTGAAGCGATGGATCTCGTCGAGGAAGAAGATCGTCCTGGTCCCCGGTCCGCGTAGCCGCTCGCGCGCACGCTCGATCACCGCGCGGACCTCGGCGCGACCGGCCTGGACCGCGCTCTCCTCCTCGAACGCGGCGCCCGACGCCTCGGCCACGAGGCGCGCCAGCGTCGTCTTGCCACTTCCCGGCGGGCCGTGCAGGATCATCGAATGCGGGTGGCCTTCCTCGATCGCCCGCCGCAGCGCCGATCCCGCAGCCAGCAGCCGCTCCTGCCCGACGAACTCGTCGAGCGTCCGTGGCCGCATTCGGGTGGCCAGCGGAGCGTCGGCGCGCACCGCCGGTCGGTCGGTCACCTCATCGTTGCCAAAGAGCCGCTCCATACGACAAGTATGCGGCTCGCGCACGGTGCTTCTTGTGCTTCGCCTTGTGCCGACCCGATGAGACCACGAGCCGGACCGTGGTTCCCGCCGGGTGGGTTCCCTTCCCGGGCTTGGTCTTGATGACCTTCCCCTTGCGCACGCGCCTGCTCGGCTGACGGGTGATCTTGACCCGACAGCCGAGGTCTTTGAGGATCGTCCTGGCAAACGACGCCCTCGTGTTCCTGAGCTGTGGGACGACGCATCTGCCGGCCGTAGAGGCGCCGACGGCGAGCGTCGCCGTGGCGGTGTTGTTGCCGGCGATCGGATCCGGGAACGGCGAGGACACGGAGACGCTAGTGACGAAGTTGCCGGTCCTCGTGGGCGTGACGACCACGGCGACTGGCACCGTGGTTCCCGCAGCCAGGCCGCTGATCGTGCACGTGATCGTCTGCCCGGCGGTCGAGCACGTCCCCTGTCCCGCCGCCGCCGAATCAACCGTGAGTCCAGCGGGAACCTTGTCGATGAACGTGATCGTCGCCGAGCCGGGTCCGCTGTTGGTCACGGTCGACGAGAGCAGGACGGGCAGATGGGCCGCTCCACGCGACGGTACAGAGGTCGTGCGCACCCCCACGTCCTGCCGTTGCACCACCGTGGCGGAGACATCGAGCATGTAGCCGAAGCCGCTCGGGCCCGTTCCCGGATCCGTTACCAGCGCCTGGCCGGGAGCCGGCGTGGAGCCATCGGGGAGCCCGTTCAAGCTGTCGCCCAGCGGCACCGCGCCCCCGTTCCAGAAGCAGATCGGGGCGTTCAGCGCGTCCGAGTCGCTCGAGTACAGTCCGAGCACGTCGCCGCTGTTCACGATGATCGGCTGACCCGGCCTGAAGGTCGCAACGGCGGGAAGTGGCGTCGGGAGCGTCTCGGTGTCAGCTCCGACGACCGTGTATTTACTGCCGCCGTCAGGGTGCACGATGACCAGCGTCAGCGATGAGCCCACTTCATCGAGGGCGGTGGCGGTGGACCAGCTCGTGATCTCGCCCCCGCCCGAGGGCACGGTATACGGCGTACTGGGATCGTCGGTGATCTGCGCGACGACCTCGTTCTCGCTCGCGCTGCTCTGAAAGCACGAATCCGACTGAGCCCCGCTGGGCGCGGTCGTGCTCCCCAGGGTCACGTCCGCGCTCGCCACGCCCGAAAGCGCCAGCGCGAGGCCGACGGCCGTCGCCACGATGCAAGACGCTCGCTTGCGCATGTCACTCCTCTCCGCCTGTGTTCAGCCCTGGGCGCAGCCTAGCCGAGACTGACGGGCCGCGGCCACTACCCCGTCGGAGCGCGCCCCGCGTGCCGTGTCCGGTGCTTCCTATGCTTCTTCTTGCTCGGGCCCGACGACACCTGGACTTTGACCGTCGTCCCGAACGGATGCGTTCCGGAGCCGGGCGTCGTCTTGATCACGTTGCCCTTGTGCACGCTCTTCGAGTGCGCCTTGGTGGTCTTCACCTTGCAGCCGAGGTCCTTCAACACGGTGCCGGCGACCTTCGATGAGACATTCTTGAGCTTCGGGACAACGCACATGGGCGTCGGGGCTGGAGCACTCGCCGTGAGCGTGGCCGACGCGGCGTTGTTGGCGAGATTCGGATCCTCGAGCGGCGTCGACACGGACACGGTGTTGGTGAAGCTCCCCGCGGCGGCGGGAGTGACGACCACCGCAACGGGCGCCGACTGGCCCGCCCCGAGGTCGTTGATCGTGCACGTCACCGTCTGCCCGCTCGTCGAACAGGTACCGAGAGCGGCCACCGCTTCGTCGATCGTCAGGCCGGCTGGAACGTGATCGACAAACGTGATCGGAGCGCCCGCCAGGCTACCGGTCGTCACCGTGGATGAAAGGAGCGCCGGACGTCCGGCAGCGGCGTTCGCCGGTCCCGTCGTCGTCGACACCCCAACATCCTCCTGTTGGACAAGCGTCGCGGCGAGATTGACCACGATGCCAGGTGCGCTGGCGGCTACGGTGAGCGACTGTCCCACGGCGGGGCCCCCAGGGTCGCTCAATGCTGCGCCAACGTCGTCGGCCGGGGCCGAGCCGCCCTCCCAGAAACACATCGGCGCACTGGAGCCCGTGGCGCTCGAATACAGCCCGAGCACATCTCCACCGTTGACGGCTATCGGGGTCGCCGGCGTGAAGGTGGCCAGGCCAGCGGCGGGCAGGGGGTTGGGCAGCGCCTCGTAGTCGGCCGCGACCACCGTGTATGCGCTGCCTGAGATCGGGCGCAGGACGACCAGAGTGATCGCCGCGCCGGCGGTGTCTCCTGTCGTGTTCGTCGACCACTGCGTAATCCGCCCGCCGGCCACGGGCACCACGTATGGGGTGGCCGGGTCGCTGTCGATTTCGCCGACGATCGCGCTGCTCAGGCACGTCTGGGCGGTTGAGCCGGTCGGCTGGGTCGTGCTCCCGAGCGTCGCCGCGCTCGCCACACCGGAGCCGGCAAACGCCACCGCGACGGTTCCGAGAACACACAGCCCGAGCTTGCGCATTTCAAACCCTCCCTCTGGATGAGCCCTCAGCGCGGATGGCGGCTCCCCGAACCCCGGGAGCCGGCGGCGGCTAGGCGCCGGTTCGGCCGATTATCGCCAGGGCCTCGCTCGTGCACAAGCCCGTTTGTCGCAAGTGCATCACCTCCGCCCGCCGTCGCTACTCCAGAGAGATCCGTGAACCGGCCACCGGCCGCCTCGACGATCAGCTTCGGCGCCGCGAGGTCCCAGAGCGTGACCTCCGGCTCGCAGGCGACGTCGACCGCGCCCTCCGCGACGAGCATGTAGCTCCAGAAGTCCCCGTACGCACGAGTCCGCCAGCACGCCCGGGCGAGGGCCATGAATGCCTCCAGCCCGACCGACTGATCCCACCCCCCGAAGCCGGAGTAGGACAGCTGGGCATCGCCGAGGGCCCGCACCCCAGAGACGCGAAGCGCCCGCGGGGCCGCCCCGAGTCCGTCATCCACGAACGCGCCGGCGCCGGCCGCGGCCCACCAGCGCCGGCGCAGCGCCGGCGCCGACGCGACGCCGACCGCGAGCTCGCCGCCGGTCTCGAGCGCCAGCAGCGTCGCCCACACCGGGATCCCGCGCACGTAGTTCTTGGTGCCGTCGATCGGGTCGATGATCCATCGCCTGCCGGCGCCCCCCTCCCCGCCCCCGAACTCCTCACCGAGAACCGCGTCGTCGGGACGGACGCTCGCCAGCCTCGCACGGATCGCCTCCTCGACGCCACGGTCGGCCTCGGTCACCGGCGTCAGGTCGGGCTTGGTTTCGACGAGGAGATCGGCGGCGCGGTAGCGGCCCAGCGTGATCCCGTCGGCGAGGTCCGCGAGCTCCTGCGCCAGCGCGAGATCGTCGGCATTCGACACAGCGTGGCATCGTAGTGGCGGCCGGTATCCCCGCGAGACCCACTAGGCTCCACCATCGATGTCGGCCAACCTCCAGGAGGAGACGACCGCGGTCCTCCAGCGGCTCGTCCGTTTCAACACGGTCAACCCGCCGGGCAACGAACGAGAGGCGATCGAGTACCTGGCCGGCTATCTCGAGGAGGCCGGGTTCGAGACCCAGCTGCTGGGTACGACCGACGCCCGCCCCAACCTGATCGCCGATCTGAAGAGCGAAGAGCCTGGCCCGACGCTCTGCTACTTGGGCCATGTCGACACCGTGCTCGCGGACCCGTCGGACTGGCAGCACGACCCGTGGTCGGGCGATGTCGTGGACGGCTATCTCTGGGGCCGGGGTGCCCTGGACATGAAGTCCCAGGTCGCGGCGGAGGCGGTGGCGGGGGCCGCGCTGGCGCGCGACGGGTGGCGACCGGCGAGGGGGACTCTGAGGCTCGTGTTCGTCGCCGATGAGGAGACGGGCGGAGATGTCGGCGCCCGCTGGCTGACCGAACAGCATCCGGACAAGGTGCGCTGCGACATGCTGCTCAACGAGGGCGGCGGCGACATGTTCGAGCTCGACGGCCACCGCCGCTATGGCGTGTGCTGCGGGGAGAAGGGCATCTTCCGCTTCAAGCTGACCGCCCGCGGCGCCGCCGGCCACGCGTCGCTCCCCCGCACCGGCGACAACGCGCTGCTCAAGCTGGCGCCTGTGTTGGAGCGATTCGCGACCAGGCAACCGGGGTTCGACGTGACCGAGGGACCGGCCGGACTGCTGCGGGGCCTCGGTGGCGACCCCGACGACCCCCAGCCCGCCCTCGAGCGGATCAGGGCGGCGGAGCCCGCGCTGTTGACCGTGGTCGAGCCGATGCTCGGCGTGACGATGACGCCGACCATGGCTCACGCCTCCGACAAGATGAACGTGATCCCGGCCCGGGCGTATCTGAAGATCGACTGCCGGGTGCCGCCGGGCCACGGCGAGGACACCGCCCGGCGCCGCATCGAGGAGGTCCTCGGGGACCATCTCGATGGCCTCGAGCTCGAGTTCACCGAGACCGTGGTCGGCAACAGCTCGCCGCTCGACACCGACCTGATGGCCGCGATCGAGGGCTGGATCAAGGCCAACGACCCTGCGGCGAAAACGGTGCCGGTGATCCTTCCTGGGTTTTCGGACTCGCGATGGTTCCGCGAGGCGTTCCCGGACTGCGTCGCCTACGGCTTCTTCCCCCAGCGGTACATGCCGCTGCTGGAAGCCGCGCCGCTGATCCACAGCGCCGACGAGCGGATCGACGTCCGCGACCTAGGCTTCGCCGCGCAGTTCTACGCCGACGTTTGTCGCGAGCTCCTCGGCTGAGCCGAAGTCGCCGAGCTCGCGGGTCTCGCGCGGCAGCAGCCCGACGAGCAGCAGCACTAAACCGATCGCGCTCCCGACGCCGAGCACAGTGCGCGCCCCGAAGGCGGCCGCCAGCGGGCCCGCCACGAGGAAGCCGACGGGCAGCAGCGCGAGCGACCCCATCCAGTCCCAGGCGCTGACGCGGGAGAGCACGCCGGCGGGAATGTGACGAGCCAGCGCCGTCTCCCACCAGATCATCAGCAGCGAGAAGCCGAAGCCGGTGGCAAAGGCGCAGGCGACGACCAGCGCGAGCGGGGCGCCGAGCGCGAACAGGCCGTTCTGGACCGGCCACGCCAGCACCAGCAGCATCCCGGCGAACAGCGGACGCCGGGGCCGCCAGCCGATCCCGAGCAGACCACCGCACACAGCGCCGACGCCGGCCACCGCCTCAAGCAGCCCGAACACGCCGGCGCCGCCGTAAACGTTACGGGCGATCACCGGCGCCAGTGCATACCACTGCGCATACACGCACATGACCGCGCCGGTGAACACGGCGATCGTCACCCATACCCAAGTCCGCGAGCGGACCTCGCGCCAGCCGGCGCGGAGCTCCTGTACGACCGACTCAGGCTCGGCCGCCTCGCCCCGGGGCCGCGGATGGACGCGCATGAGCAGCAGCGCGCTGACCACGAACGTGGCCGCATCGAATGCGAACGCCTCGCCCGCGCCGATCCCGAGCACGAGCGCGGTGGCGATCACCGGACCGATCAGGAACGCGAGGTTCGTCGTCGACTCGGTCAGGGCCCGGGCGTCCTGGATCAGCTCCTCGGGCACCGTCTGCGGGAGCAGGCCGGTGTACGCGGGCTGGAAGAACGCCTGCGCCGCGCCGAACAACGCTTCGATGACGACCAGCTGCCAGATCTGGATCGCGCCGCTGAAGATGAGGATCGCCACGAGGGTATGGAGCACGGCCCGGCTGAGGTCGGTGGCGACCATGATCCGGTGGCGCGGCAGGCGATCCGCCCACACGCCGCCGATCAGCAGCAGCGTCACCAGCGGCAGCGTCTGTGCGCCGAGGACGAGACCGAGGTCGGTCGGCGAGCCCGTCTGCTGCGTGATGAACAGCGCCAGCGCCACGACGACGACGCGGTCGCCGATCGCGCTGGCCGCTTGACCCAGGAACAGATCTCGGAAACTCTGGTGGCGTAGAACGCCCAGGTACGAACTCATCACACACTCTCGACGGGACGGATGGAAACGACGGGACGGCGTGAGCGGCCGGCGCGTTCAGCGCGCGGCGGCTCCGACTGCAGTCATCGTCGAGAGCGTTCCAACATGGCCGGCCGAGCCTACCACGGCCATTTCAAGGCGTCCAGCGACGCGACCCCGGGCCATCGAAGGTCGCTACATTCCCGGCGGCGGCCGGGCTAGACAACGAGGAGGTAGGAAAGTGACCAGGCGTCTGTGGCCTAGAGCCGCCCTGTTGGCAATCGGAGTGGTGGCGGTCGTGCTCGCCGGGGCGGCCGTGGCGATCGGATCCCCGTTCTCCCACCCTGTGCTCAAGTCACCGGGCAAGGGGAAGCGGGTGCACGCCGGCGTCGTCACGCTGATCGTCAAGGACCCCGGCGTTCCCAAAAGCGTGCGCCCCGTGTATGTCACGATCTCGCCGAGGAAGAAGCTCAACCACTTTGGCCGGTTGACGACGTACAAGACTTGCGGCTCGAAGTGCGATTTCGTCGCGCTGGGGCCCCGTAAGGGCCATCCGGGGCAGTGGATCTACAAGACGCCGTTCAACTTCCCGGGCTACTGGGCGGTGACGCCGGGCAAGTACTACTGGCAAGCCCAGCACGTCGCGCCGTTGTGCCAGGCGAAGGGCTGCGAGGTCGTCAGCAAGATTCACACCTTCACCATCGTCGGCTAGTCAGGGCCACACCAAGGACCGCGAATGCGGCCCCTACTAATCAACTAAATAGACTCCGCCCATGGCGACGGAGACCACGACGCGTCTCGATCCCGCCGTCTTCCGGCTGCCGGTGCAGCGGCTCCGCGAGGGCTATTACTCCGACGCGTACTTCGTCTACACCAAGCAGCTGCTCGAGGAGGACAACCACCACCCTCGGGTGACGATGCAGGCCTTCCAGAAGCGCGACTCCGTGCTCGGGGGAATCGACGAGGCGATCGCGATCCTGAAGCTGTGCTCGGGCCACGCCGAGGGCGAGCGGTGGATCGACGGTTGGGGCGAACTCGTCGTCCAAGCGCTGCACGAGGGCGACCGGATCTCACCGCGCGAGACGGTGATGACGATCGAGGGCGACTACAGCCTGTTCGCGCACCTGGAGACGGCCTACCTCGGGGTGATGGCACGCCGCTCGCTGGTGATGAGCAACGTCCTCGAGGTCGTGGAGGCCGCCCGGGGCAAGCAGATCTTCTACTTCCCCGCGCGCCACGACCACTGGCTCGTGCAGACCGGCGACGGCTGGAGCGCCCACGTCGCCGGCGCGATCGGCGTCTCCACCGATGCCCAGGCATCGTGGTGGGGTGGCCGTGGGATCGGGACAGTCCCGCACGGGCTGATCGCCGCGTACGGCGGCGACACCGTCAAGGCCGCGACCGTGTTCGCCGAGCGCTTCTACGGCGAGATGAACATCACCGTGCTCGTCGACTTCGAGAACGACTCGGTGCGGACCGCGCTGGAGGTCGCCGAAGCGCTGGGGCCGAGGCTGTGGGGGGTTCGCCTCGACACCTCGGAGGATCTCGTCGACCACTCGTTGTGGAAAGAGATGGGCGGCTTCCGGCCGAATGGGGTCAACCCGCGGCTCGTCGAGAAGGTCCGGGGGGCGCTTGACGGCGCGGGGTTCCGCGACGTCCGGATCGTCGCCAGCGGCGGTTTCACCGCCTCGCGGATCCGCGAGTTCGAGGCGGCCGGGGTCGCCGTCGACGCCTACGGGGTCGGGTCCTCGCTGATCCGCGGCGAGAACGACTTCACCGCGGATGTCGTGATCGTCGAGGGCCGGCCGTGCGCGAAGGTCGGACGCGCCTATTCGCCGAATCCACGGCTGGAGAGGGTTCAGTAGCACGTCCGCGGTGCCGATGACCGTTACTGGTTCATGACATTCGCGAACTTCCTGTGGGCGCCGGACGTTCAGACGTTCCTGCTGCAGTGGCTGCCGATCTTGTTCATGGGCCTGTTGGTCGTGGCGATCTTCGCGCTGATCCGCTACATGCCACGGACCAAGCCGGTGCAGATCAAGCCAGACGCGTCGCCGCCGATCGGCTGGTCTGACATCGCCGGCTCCGACGAGGCCAAGGAGGAGCTCCGCGAGATCGTCGATTACCTGAAGGACCCCAAGCGCTTCCGTGAGATGGGCGCCAAGGTGCCGAAGGGCGTCCTCCTGCACGGCCCGCCGGGCACCGGCAAGACGCTTCTGGCGAAGGCCGTGGCCCACGAGTCGGGCGCGCGGTTCTACTCGCAGTCGGCGGCGTCGTTCGTCGAGATGTTCGCCGGCCTCGGCGCGGCCCGGATCAGGCGCCTGTTCAAGATCGCGCGCCAGCACGCGCCGGCGATCGTCTTTATCGACGAGCTCGATGCCGTCGGCGGCCACCGCGGAATGGACATCAGCGGCGAACGCGACCAGACGCTCAACCAGCTGCTGGTCGAGATGGACGGCTTCTCGGCGCGCAAGGACGTCGTCGTGATCGCCGCCTCCAACCTGCTCGAGAAGCTCGACCCGGCCCTGCTGCGTCCCGGCCGGTTCGACCGCCAGATCTTCGTCTCCCCGCCCGATGTCATCGGGCGCGAGCGGATCCTCCAAGTCCACTCACGCAACAAGCCGCTCTCCGAGGATGTCGACCTGAAGTTGATCGCGCGCCAGACGTCGGGGCTGACCGGAGCCGACCTCGCGAACATCTGCAACGAGGCGGCGATCTTCGCCGCCCGGCGCTGCGCGCCGAACGTGGCGATGCAGGACTTCGACTCCTCGCTCGAGCGCGTCGTCGCCGGGATGCAATCGCGCCGAGCGCTGACCGATCACGAGAAGCGCGTCGTCGCCTACCACGAGGCGGGCCACGCCGTGTGCGGCGAGTTGCTGCCGTCCGTCGATCGCGTCCACCGCATCTCGATCGTCCCCCACGGCCGGGCGCTTGGGTACACCTTGAACCTGCCGGAGGAGGACCGCTACCTCAAGACGCGCGAGGAGCTGATCGACTTCATGACGATGTTGCTCGGCGGCCGCGCCGCGGAGCAGCTCGTCTTCGGGTCGATCACCACGGGCGCCTCTGATGACCTCAAGCGGGTGGCGGAGATCGCCCACGCGATGATCCAGGACTACGCGATGGGCACCGGCATCACCTCGCTGCGGGTCGCCGCCGACGGCCCCTCGTCGGAGGCCTCGCGCCGCGTCCGCGATGAGGAGGTCCGCGATCTCGCCGACGAGGCGTTCCGGACGGCGGCCTCGATCCTCGACGGCCACCGGTGGCAGCTGGACCAGCTCGCCGCGCGCCTCCTGGCCAACGAGGTGCTCGAGCGCGGCGACATCGACGAGGTCATGGAGGGCGTCCCGAGCGTCGCCCCGCCGCGGATCGGACACGGCGAAATGGGGATCGCGGCGGCCACCGCCGAGAAGCCCGCCGAGCGCTCACCGAAGCGCTGAGCGCGCAATCTTCTCGTCATTTCGTCCACGTGTTGCGCGGTCTTTGCGGAGACTTCGACTCCGCAAATTGAACATTTCGGCCGCGCCAGATTGGACCGGACCTTGGCGGGTAATCAATGCCCGCCCGAAGTCTCACGACGAGACTCGTGCACCAGGTTCCCCGCGTTCAGAAACACCCGATGCCAATCCGCGTCGTCCTGTTGCTGTCGATCGTCTGCACGTCGGCGATGCTGTTCGCCAGCACGGCGAGCGGCGCGCCGCGGCACAGGGCCCATCGCTCCGCCCGCTCGGTCCCGAGGCACGTGCCCACGTGGGCCTATGACGACGGCTGCGTCGGCGGCAAGGGCGCGAGCACTCGCCTCGTGCGCGCCTGGGTGAGTTACGCCGAGAGCAACTGCGGGTCCGAGAACCCAAAGGTGCTGGCCGACTGCCACGCCGGCCGGGCCCGCTACTGCCAGGCGATCGCCTACCTTCAGCCCAGCATCGTCTACGCCGACAGCCCGCTCGCGCGCCTGCCCATTCCCGAGAGCTGGTTCCTGCACCAACCGGGCTACAGCGACGCGGCGCACCGCCTGCGCACGTCGGCGTATGGCGGCGGCTACTACCTCGACCAGGCCAATCCGGCCGCAGACGCCTTCTTCGCCACGTACGTGAAGACGAGCTTCAACGACTACGACGGGCTGATGGTGGACGACACCGGCGCGAGCCTGCAATCGCAGTTCTTCGGCACCGGCCTGGATACGAGCCAGGAGATCAGCACCGGCGACCAGCTGGTCGCCGCGCACGAGCGGATGGCGACCGGGCTGACCCACCTCGACGGGAGCCCCTTCCTGGAGGTCGACAACGGAATCGGGGCCAACCCGTGGCTGACGATGCCCTTCCCGCTCCTCGGCCATCCGGACCTCGTCAATGGCCTGATCGCCGAGGACGTCCCCGAGAACAACGGCCTGCTCGTCAACTCGGCCTGGGCGTACCCGACGATGCTCGACGAGATGGCGTCCGTCGACCACACCGCCGACGACTTCATGGTGCTGCTCTCCTACAACCGCTACGGCGCCGCGTCCGCGCGCCGGATGCAGGCCGCCACCGTGCTCCTCGGCTACAGCCGCGGTCACATCGTGAGTTGGTCGGACCTCGAGCAGGACAACCAGGACCTCGCGGTGTGGCCCGAGGAGGGCATCGTCCCGACGCGGCCGCGGCAGACGATGCGCCGGCCGAAGGGCAGCGGCTGCCTGGAGGGCACGGGCAGGCTGTGCTCGCAGGGCGGACACCACAACCTGCAAGTCGCCCGCGGCGTCTACCGCCGCGAGTTTGCCCAGTGCTACTACAGGGGGGTCAGGTTCGGACGCTGCGCGGTGATCGTCAACACGACCGGCCGCGCGGTGAGGGTGAGGCGGCGCTGGCTGACCCGCTCCTACAGGCATCGCATCACGTTCGTCGGCGGCGATGTGCAGTCCGGCGGACGTCTGAGGCTCAGGGGCGCGCGTTTCCGCGTCGGCCGCACTCGCGTGCCGGCGGAGGACGCTCTGGTGCTCTCGCGCTGAGAGGGTCGGGGCTGGGTATCCTCCCGGCCCCATGCTGTCCTCCATCGATCACGTCGGCGTCGCCGTCAACGACATCGAGTCGGCGCTGGCGCTTTATCGCGACGCGCTCGGGATGCCGCTCGTCCACCGCGAGACCGTCGCCGAGCAGGGCGTCGATGCCGCGCTGCTGGACGTCGGCGACGGCCACGTCGAGCTGCTGGCGCCGCTCGGCCCGGAGACGCCGGTCGGGAAGTTCCTGGCCCGGAAGGGCCCGGGGATCCACCACGTCGCCTACCGCGTCACCGACGTGGAGGCGACGCTCGCGTCGCTCGCCGCGGCGGGGCTGAGGCTGATCGACGAGCACCCGCGCAACGGGATTCGCGGCTCCCGCGTAGCCTTCGTGCACCCAGCATCGACCGGCGGCGTCTTGACCGAGATCGTCGAGCCGAGCCACACCCCATGACCACAGGCGACGAGAAACCGCAAAAAATCAGCATCGGCTTCCTCGGAGGCCAGATGCTGGCCGCGCGGGTGAACCCGCAGGAGCTGACCCGGCTGCGCCAGGCACTCGGGACCGAGGGATGGCACGACCTCACCGCCGAGGACGGCACGGTGGCGCTCGACCTGAGCCGGATCGTGTACGTGCTCGTCGACCACGAGGAGCACCGCGTCGGGTTCGGGACGTAGCCGGACCCGTTCAGGGGCGGCGGCGTCACCGCGCCGGCGCGAACGCCACGTGACCCTCCCCGTGCGCCTCCGGCGGTCCGTCGGCCGCGTGCCACACCCGGCAGCCGTGCGCGCGACAGCGGATGGCGTCTACGTGCGCGCCTCCCTCGGTGGCGACGAGCAGGTCGCCGGCCCGCACCCCGGCGCGGTGGAGCGCCGCGGGTCCTAGCCGCAGCACGACGTCGTCACCCGGGTGGCGATTTCCGGGGGTGAGGCGGTCGGCGAGCAACGCGGCGACCGCGCCACTGGGCATGAAGCCGGCGCTCTCGACGCCGACGTCCTGGCCGTGCGGGAGGCCCGAGGAGGCGAGCAGGTGCGTCGTGCCACGCGGCGTGAGCGCGAAGATCTTTCCGCTGATCTCGTCGGGGGCGATCAGGTCGCCGGCGAAGCGGCCGAAGCCCGCCGGAGCGACGGCGAGGCCGCCCTCGACGCGGGGAGCGAGCCGAGTGATCGTGGCCACCCGACCGTGGCAGTCGATCGCCTCCACGGTGGTCAACGAGGCGTCATTGACCGTCACGAGGAGCCGGTGGCCGAAGTGGCCGGTGGTGTCGAACGTGATCCCGTTGATCAGCCCGGGCGCGCTGATCTGCGCGAATTGGCGCACGGGCCCGTGCGCGGTGATCGCGACGACCCCGCGCGGCGGCCGCAGCCGTAGTGCGTAGATCGTGCCGGGGGGAAAGCTGCAGCCACCGCCATGGCGAGGCGCCAGCGCGATGTACGCCTCCTCGCCACCGGGACTCGCGTACTGGGGCGCGTACGGGGTCACGCCCCCAGATCGATGGAGCAGCCACAGCTTGCCGGCCGCAGCCACGATCATCGCGCCGCCGCGCCGTGGACCTACCAGGTCTAGGACAGTCCGGATGTGGACGTACCGCGTCCAGTGGACGAGCCTCGCGCCCGTCGGGGCCCTGTGCGCAGTGGCGCGCTGCCCGCTGGCGGCGTCGCCACACGCGGCCAGCGCCAGCGACAGGGCCAGGGCGACTGCAATACGACCACGCATCGCTCAACTCACGCTACTCCGTACAGTCCCCGCTCGTGTCGGACTGGCTCCTCGCGAGGATCTGCCGATGAAGGTCGGGATCGTCGGCATGCCCAATGCCGGCAAGACGTCGCTGTTCACCGCGCTCACCGGCGCCGCGGCTGAGGCCGCGAACTACCCATTCACGACGATCGAGCCGAACGTTGCCGTCGTCCCGGTCGCCGATCCCCGCCTCGACGCCGTCGCGGAGACGATCGGCGCCTCGAAGGTCGTCCCCGACACGATCGCGTTCCACGACATCGCCGGCCTCGTCGCCGGCGCCCACCGCGGCGAGGGGCTCGGGAACCAGTTCCTGGCCAACATCCGCGAGACCGACGCGATCCTCCACGTCGTCCGCGCCCACGAGGACCCGAACGTCGTCCACCCCGAGGGGCGCGTCGACCCGCTGGCCGACATCGAGACGATCGAGACCGAGTTGCTGTACGCCGACCTCGAGCAGGCGGAGCGCCGGCTCGAGCGCGTCTCGAAGACGGCCAAGAGCGGCGACCGCCATGCGATCGCCGAAGCGGCGTGGCTCGGCGAGCTGATCGCGGCGCTCCAGGCCGGCCGGCCCGCGCGCACGGTGCCGCCGCCGGCCGACGCGGCCGACGCCGTGGCGCTGCTCCAGCCGCTCACCGCCAAGCCCGTGCTGTTCGTCGCCAACGTCGACGAGGGGTCGATCGAGGTTCCGGCGGCGCTCGCTTCGTACGCGGCCGCGCAGGGCGCCGGGGCGGTCGCGATCTCCGCCCGGCTCGAGGCGGAGCTCGCGGAGCTCGACCCCGAGGAGGCGGCGGCGATGCGAGCCGACCTCGGGCTGACCGAGTCCGGGCTCGACGCCGTCGTCCGGGGCGCCTTCTCGCTGCTCGATCTGATCGCGTTCTTCACCGCCGGCGAGGACAAGCCGGCGCAGTCATGGCACCTGCGCCGGGGTCTGTCGGCGTGGCACGCGGCGGGCATGATCCACTCCGACATCCAGCGCGGTTTCGTGCGCGCCGAGGTCGTGCCGTGGAACGAGCTCGTCGACGCCGGCGGGTACGCCGGGGCGCGCGACCGGGGGACGCTGCGGCTCGAGGGGCGCGACTACGTCGTCGCCGACGGCGACGTGATCACGATCAAGTTCACTCCCTGACTCTCGGGCCGCGGGAGCTGGGCCCTGAGCGCTGCGCGCCTCGTGGCTCTGGCTGGCGATCGGCCCGGTAAACGGCGCTGGGGAAGGAGGGTGGGTGGGGTTGATCGCGGGGTTCAGAGCGGATTTGTGGCAAGACCGTGTCCAGACCGTCACCGATCAGTGAAAAAGGGCGGAATCCGGGCCTCGGGATGGTGCACAACACGTCAATCTCGGAGTGAAAGCCGAGGCCTGTCGAGCTGTGCATGAAGAGTGTGCATAGGTCGACAGGCCTCGCCAGAAAAGCCCGTCGTGTCGTGTTATGCACCATGAAAACGCCAGATCCGGCCTCGAAAGCCCGCCGCGCCGGCCAAAGACCCCCACTCACCCCCCTCCCCAGCGCCGTTTACCGCGCCGCCCGCCAACCCGGGCACGCCGGCCCAACGGCAGCCAGAGAGCACCTAAAGGTCGCTGAGCTTCTCGGCGTTCTCCAGCCGCTCGCCAAGCCGGTTCAGGCCAAACTGCCGCGCCACCGCCGCCCCGCCCGCCAGATCCGTCTCCCGGTCCTCCGGCCGCTCGACGTCCGCCGTCCGCAGCCTCGCGATGTCGGCGAAGGCCCGCAGCTCGTCGGCGTGGTCGCGTAGCGCCGCGGCGGTGCGCGGCCGCTCGCCGTCGGCGCCGGCGATCGCCCCCTCGAGCGAGCCGTACTTGACCAGCAGCTCCGCCGCCGTCTTCGGCCCGATGCCCGGCGCTCCCGGCAACCCGTCGGACGGATCTCCGCGCAGCGCGATGAAGTCGGGCACGAGCGCCGGCGGGATCCCGTAGCGCCGCTCGACCTCGACGGGATCGACCTCCTCGAATCCGACCTTGCCGGCCTTCAGGTACAGGACGCTGACGCTCTCGCCGGCGCACTGGTACATGTCGCGATCGCCGGTCAGCAGCAGCGCCTTGCCGCCCGCGTCCGCCTCTACCTGCCCCAGCGATCCGAGGAGGTCGTCGGCCTCGAGCCCCTCGGTGGTCAGCGAGCTCCAGCCGAACGCGTCGAAGAACCCCGGCGCCTGATCGAACTGCCACTGGAGCGCATCCGGGACCGGCGGCCGGCTGGCGTGGTATTCGGGGTACAGCTCCGTCCGGTAGGCGGCGGCCTCCGCCCCGAAGCACATGACGATCGCGCGGGGTTCCTTGTCGGCGGCGATCCGCAGCGTCAGGTTGGCCCCGCCCAGCAGCCCGTTCACCGAGTGCTGATCGACGCCCTTGATCGAGTCGGGCAACGCGAAGAACGAGCGGTACAGCAGAAATGGTCCATCGATCACGAGGAGCGGACCGGGCACGGGCCTCAGCCTGTCAAAGAACGGTGACGGAGGGTCCGGACAGCCCAGCGAACACGATCCGGTACGTCCCAGGCCCGGGGAGCGCCGTGTCGTAGCCCCCGTGGGCGCCGACGCGAGCGTGCAGGACCGTGCGCCACCCGTGCCGGGTCCTGAGCTGGACCGCGACCTTGCCGTGCGCCGGGGCCGGGAACACGCTCCCGTGCAGACCCGCCGCCGCTCCCACGAGCTCGTCGACGAGCGGCACCAGCGCCATCACCGCGCGCGCCTGTGCGCTCACGTGGCGCGGCGCGCCGGCGGACCTTGCCTCGGCGGCCGTCGCCGCCCGCCCCGGCGTCGTCGAGATCGTGGTGAACGAGGCCCAGGTCGACAGCAGCCCGAGCGCGCTCTGGAGCTGGCTGCCGGTCATCGTCGTCGTCCCCCTCGTGCCGACGACCCGGGCGGTGATGATCCGCGGCGAGACGCCGTGCTTGGTCACCCTGATTCCGATCAGGTTGCCCTTGACCCACGAGCCGAGCTTGGCCGCCGCGGACGAGAGCGAGAGCTCGTAGCTCCAGCTGTGATAGGGGTCCCCTCCGGCACCGTCGTAGCGGTCGACGACGCCTCGCAGCCATGGCTCGGCTGTCGACCCCGGCCAGACGTTCTCGACGTTCTCGGTGTGCCCGCCCGAGCTCGAGAAGAAGTACGTGACGACCGGGGCGCCCTTGTAGGTGACGACTTGGCCCCTCGTCGCCGCGACCGCGGCGTCGGTCGCCGCCGTCTCGGCCGCGACGCCGCCGTACATCTGCGAGCGGGTGTCGGCGTACAGATCGAAGTCGGACCCGCCGGCGTCGGAGGTGATCGCGTACGTCCGCGCCGCGACCGCCTGCGCCTCCAGCGCCTGGGTCGACCAGCCCGAGGGCATTTCGGCGGCGATCACCCCCTGCACGTAGTCATCGAGCCCGACCACGTCGACGGTCTCGATCCCGCCGCTGCCGTCGGGCCGGAACTCGAGCGAGCCGCGATATTGCCCCATCCCCGCCAGGTCGAGCGGGCCGGAGCCCGAAACCGTCAGTGGCGACGCGAGCTCCGTGATCTTCTTGCCGCCGCCGACGGGAGCGAGCGTGAGCGTGCCGTCGGCGTTCGGTTGCACGACGTAGGTCTTGCCGGCCTTGAGCTTTTTGGCGCCGGCCTTGGTCGCGCCGCTGAACGCTGCCGAACCCGTACTCAGCAGGACGGTCACGGTCCGACGCGGATTCGTGGTCCCGATCGAGGTGTCCTTGTAGTAGTGGGCCAGGATCCACCGGTAGCTCTTCCCGTGCAGCGCGTACCCGTAGGCGCCGTACTGGCTCATCCCGACGCCGTGTCCGTTGCCGGCGCCCTGGATGTAGAACGTGCTTGCCGCGCCGGCCGGGGTCGCGGCCAGGAGCGCCAGCGCTCCAACCGCGAGGAGCGGCGCGATGATCCGATAGGTTGCTGCCGTGGCCGAGCGCAAGGCGTCAGATGTGTTCGTGGAAT
The DNA here is from genome assembly GCA_963812225.1 of uncultured Solirubrobacterales bacterium. Lineage (GTDB taxonomy): Bacteria > Actinomycetota > Thermoleophilia > Solirubrobacterales > Solirubrobacteraceae > Palsa-465. Next base: position 193,781 of record CAWEUN010000014.1, on the reverse strand, counting down.
GCCTGGAGGCTGAGGGGGTTCAGTATGTCTTCGGTATTCCCGGTGAGGAAACACTTGATCTAAGCAAATCGCTCGCCGACTCCTCTTCGATTCAGTTCATTCCGGTCCGTCAGGAGCAGGGCGGCGCCTATATGGCCGACGCGATCGGCCGTCTCACCGGCCGCGCCGGTGTCTGCCTCGGGACCCTCGGGCCAGGCGCCACCAACCTCGTCACGCCGGTCGCCGACGCGTTCCTCGATCGCGCGCCGCTCGTCGCTTTGACCGGCCAGTCCGACCTCGAGCGGATGCACAAGGAGTCCCATCAGTACATCGATCTCCTCGGGATCCTTCGCCCGATCGTCAAGTGGAATGCGCGTGTGTCCAGCCCCGAGATCGTGCCCGAGGTCGTGCGCAAGGCGTTCAAGGTCGCCGAGTCCGAGAAGCCGGGAGCCACCCACCTCGAACTCCCCGAGGACGTCATGGCGCGCCCGCTCGAGGCGTCGCCCCTGGCCCGCCACGACCCGGTCCAGCCCGAGCCCGGGATCCGCGAGCTCCAACGCGCCGCCGAGATCATCGCCGCCGCGGAGAACCCGATCGCGCTCGTGGGCAACGGCGCGATCCGCGCGCACGCCGGCCCGGCGCTCCGCTATTTCGTCGATGCCACCGGGATCGCCGCCGCGGAGACGTTCATGGCCAAGGGGCTGCTCGACTACGAGGATCCCCACGCGCTCGGGACCGTGGGACTCCAGACGCGGGACTACGCGATGGCCGGGTTCGACGACGCCGACGTGGTCATCGCGATCGGCTACGACCTCGTCGAGCACTCGCCCGAGCACTGGAACCCGAACGCCGACAAGCGGATCATCGCGATCGACAGCGTCGCCGCCGAGATCGACGAGTTCTTCATCCCCGAAGTCGAGCTGATCGGCGACATCGCCCACGTGCTCTCGCGCCTGGCGGCCAACATCAACCGGGTCGCGACGAGCTCCGGGTCGAGCCGCCTGCGCGAGCTCGTCGTCGGGGCCCTCCACGGCGCCAGTGGCGACGAGCACTTCCCCATGCAGCCGCCGCGCGTCCTGTGCGATATCCGGACCGCGCTCGGCCGCGAGGACCTGCTCATCTCCGACGTCGGCATGCACAAGCTCTGGATCGCGCGGATGTTCCCGGCGCACGAGCCCGGCACCGTGCTGATCGCCAACGGCCTCGCGGGGATGGGCTTCGCGCTCCCGACCGCGATCGCGGCGAAGCTCGTCTATCCGCGCCGCAACGTCGTCGCGGTCAGCGGCGACGGCGGCTTCCTGATGAACGCGCAGGAGCTCGAGACCGCCGTCCGGCTGCGCACCGCCGTCGTCAACGTCGTCTGGGAGAACGGCCAATACGGCTCGATCGTGTGGAAGCAGGACCGCAAGTTCGGCCGCCACTTCGGCGTGGACTTCGGCAACCCCGACTTCGTCAAGCTCGCCGAGTCGTTCGGGATGCCGGCGTGGCGCTGCGCCTCCGCGGACGACTTCTCGGGCCGCCTTCGCCACGCCCTGAGCCTCGACGTCCCCTCGCTGATCGTCGTCCCGATCGACTACTCGCTCGACATCGCGATCTCCGAGGAGCTCGGCGCCGAGACGGTGGCGCTGTAGGGGCTCTGCCTTTAGGGCCGGATGCAGCCGGATGGCTCGCGCGCGTCCCGATAGGCGAGGCTGGATGCCGAGCGGGACGCAGGCGCGAGGCGCTGTGTATCGCCGGCGCCCGGGCCTGGCGATACACAGCGCCACCTGCGGACGGCCCGCGAGGTAGAGCCCCCTAATCCAGATTCCCCCGCGCCATCTCCCGCAGGTCCATCGCCTTGTTGTAGGTCTCCTCGTCGACGCCCATCTCGTAGGCGACCTCGCGGAGCATCCGGCCCGAGCTCGCGGCCTCCTTGACGATCTCCGCGCCCTTGTCGTAGCCGATGTGCGGGTTCAGGGCGGTGGCGGCGGCGAGCGTCGACTCCGCGGAGCGCGTGGTGCCCTCCTCGTTGGCGCGAATGCCGTCCACGCACTTCTCGGCGAACACGCGCGAGGTGCTCGTCAACAGGCGGATCGAATCGAGGAGGTTGCGGGCGATCACCGGCACGCGCACGTTGAGCTCGAACTGGCCCTGGGAGCCGGCGATCGTGATCGCGGCGTCGTTTCCGATGACCTGGTCGGCGACCTGGATCACGACCTCGGGGATCACGGGGTTGACCTTGCCGGGCATGATCGACGACCCCTTCTGAAGCTCCGGGAGGTATAGCTCGCCGATCCCCGCCCGCGGACCCGAGCCCATCAGCGCGAGATCGTTTGCGATCTTGAGCAGCGACACGGCCAGCACCTTCAGCGCGCCCGAGAGCTCGACGAGCGCGTCCCGGTTGCCCTGGGCCTCGAACGGGTCCTCGGGGGCGCGGATCTCGAGCCCGGTCGCCTCGGTCAGCCGCGCCCGCACCCGGGTGGCGAATTCCTTGTGCGTGTTCAGGCCGGTGCCGGTGGCGGTCCCCCCGAGCGGGATCTGCGCCACCTGGGGAAGCGCGTTCCGGATCCGCCGGGCGCCGAGGCGGACCTGGGCTGCATAGCCCCCGAACTCCTGCCCGAGCGTGACGGGCACGGCGTCCATGAGGTGGGTGCGGCCCGACTTGACGATGTCGTGGAACTCGGCCGCCTTGGCGCTCAGCGCGGCCTCGAGCTGGTCGACCGCCGGCAGCAGCTCGTTCTCGACCTCATCGAGGGCGGCGAGGTGGACGGCTGAGGGGAACACATCGTTTGAGGACTGCCCCATGTTGACCTGGTCGTTGGGGTGGACGCCGTCGCCGGCGAGTCTCGCGATCACCTCGTTGGCGTTCGTGTTCGTGGAGGTTCCAGATCCGGTCTGGAACACGTCGATCGGAAACTGGTCGTCGAGCTCGCCGTCGGCGACGCGGTCGGCGGCGGCGGCGATCCGGTCGGCGCGGTCCTGGTCGAGCAGCCCGAGCTCGGCGTTGACGCGCGCGGCGGCGCCCTTGATCCGCCCGAGCCAGTGCAGCACCGGAGCCGGCACGGTCTCGCCCGAGATGGGGAAGTTCGAGACCGCCTTCGTGGTCTCCCCACCCCAGAGCTGCTCCTTTTCCTGAACGCCCATGCCTGGTCCTTTCGCCGTGTCGGTATTCAAGTTCTTTAAGGACAAGCTAGCGCTTAGCCGCAGAACCAGATCAGCTCGCGGGCCACCGCCACCGGGTCGTCATAGGCCATCAGGAACCCCGCCCCGGGCACGGTTCGAAGCTGCGCGTCCGGGAGCAGGTCGAGGGCCTCGCGGGCCGACTCGATCGGATGCATCGTGTCCTCGTCGGCCCACAGCAACAGGACCGGAGAGTGGATCAGGGGGTAGGCGTCGAGCAGCTGGCTCTGCGCCTCGACCGGCCAGCGCCGGGCGAACTTCGCCCACGACCTCGCCCGGTTGCCGTTGCCTCCCACATCGGCGAAGGCGTGCCGGACGAGATCGCGGGCCTCCGGGTTGCGCTGGACGGAGAGGCGCTCGCCCACGGACGGGCGGAAGACCAGCTTGGCTCCGTGCGACAGCAGCCGGTCGAGCCCCGGCAGCGCCGCCGTCTTGCACGCCGTGCGCCAGGCCGCGCGCTTGCCCGCGTTCGTATCGCGGTGGTGCAGGCGGTTGGGCATCAGCACGAGGCGACTCGGCTCGACCCGGCCGGCGCTCACCGCGCGGAGCGCCAGCTCGGCGCCGATGTCGTGTCCCGCGAGCATCGGCTTCGGCCCCATCACCTCCCGGCAGAAACCGGCGAGCACGTCGGCGAACCAGTCGGGCGTGTACGGGTGGCGCGGGCGGTCCTCCGAGTCGCCGTGAAGCGGGAGGTCGGGCAGCACGACGCGGAAGCGCGCGGACAGTGGCGCCACGATCGGCTCCCACTCGCGGTGGGAGAGCCCGAGCGAGTGGAAGAGCGCGAGTGGCCGGCCGGTTCCCGTCTCGCGATAGGCCACGCGAGCCCCGTCATCGTGGTGGTATAGCCGCAGCCGCATCGAACAAACCTTTATCCGGGTTACGTGATTTGTGATCTTGGCATCGAGAGGTTGTGCAAATGCTGCACGACCCTCGCGAACCCTGCCCATAAAGCCTGAAATGCTCGTATGGAGCAAATTCGCACTAGCCCCCTCGGGCTCTCAACCTCGCAGGCAGCGCGTGCGCTCGGAGTCTCCCTCGGGACGATTCGCCGGTGGTCGGACATGGGCTACCTCCAGTCCTACCGCACTCCCGGTGGTCAGCGTCGTTTCAGCCACCAGCAGATCGAGCAGTTCATCGGTTCGCTGCAGCGCGACGCTCAGCCGACCCGCGGGCAGTCGACGCGCCTCAGCGCCTAGATGACCGATCTCGTTTTCACAAACCCACGCCAGCCGTGGGTGCGGAAAGGGGATCGGTCGTCTACCCCGCGCCGGCCTCTTTGATCCGGCGCTCCATCGCGAGCTCGGTGTCGAAGTCGGCCGCGTCGGCGTGCCGGTAGTCGACGCCCTCGCCGCTGAGCAGGTCGGCCAGCACCTCGACGTAGTCGCCGTCGAGCTGCGAGCCTGCGACGCGTCGTAGCTCGCGCAGCGCCTCGAACGAGCTCATCCGGGTTCGGTACGTGTCGCTCGCGGTGAGCGTGTCGTACACCTCGGCGACCGAGATGATCTTCGCGATCTCGGGGATCTGTTCGGCCGTGAGGCCGCTCGGGTAGCCCCGCCCGTCGATCCGCTCGTGGTGCGCGAGCACGATCTCAGCGACCGGTCCGTACATCCCCAGGTCCTTCAGCATGTCGGCCCCCAGCTCGGGGTGGCGCTGGATCGCCGTCCAGTCCTCGTCGGTCAACGTCCGTCCGCGCTCGGCGACGCGGTCCGACAGCGCGAAGTGACCGATGTCATGGAGGAGGCCGGCGGTGTGCGCCAGTTCGATCTCCTCGTCGGTCATCCCGACCTTCCGCGCCATGTCGCTCGCGAACCGGGCGACGGCGGCGGCGTGGCGCGCCGCCCGCTCGTCGCGGATGTCCAACGAGCGCATCAGTCCCGCGAGCACGCCCCACGAGAGTGAGACGTACTGCTCGGAGCGGTGGCGCGCGCGGAGGAGGAGGTGGGCCATGTATGAAAACGCAAACACCGCCGTCAGTGCGAACGCGATGCCCCGCAGTTCGACTTTCAGGTAGATGCTGGCGCCGGCCAGGACCAAGGCGACATTGAGCGCCATCCCGGGTAGCGACTCCACAAACTCAGCAATGCCCATCGGCGCGTCGGGCATGAGCGCGCGACGTGTCACTGCGAAGATCACGAAACTGAGCGCGTACGCTCCGCAGCCCGCGGCCGCCAGAACCACGTAGAAGCCGATCGTGTCCACGGGGTGCGGATACGCGGCTCGAATGAGCGCAGCGACGACCGCCGCGGGAATCACGCTCGCGGGCAGGTTGCTGAATACGACCGAACGCCAGGGCGTGCGAAACCGCATCACCGCCGAGAGCTCGGCGATGACGGCTACGACGCATGCGCTCGCCGGACCCAGGAAGGCGGCCGCGAGCAACGTGACGATGAATGAGGCGGATACCTGCGGCGCGTTCCGGCCCCCGACGACCATCAAGCCCGCGGCTAAGGCCGCGACTCCGAGAACAGCGCTCAGAGAATTGAGGTGGTCGTGGTGTGCGTCGATTGCGACAACCACGACCGCGAGGAGCAGACAGAACACGCTCGTCAGCAGGACAAACGTCCTGAGCCGCGCGGGCACAGACACTTCTACGGCCGAACGGCCGGGCATTTCGCCACGTTAGCGCTTATCGCGCTGCAAAGCCAGGCTTTGTGTCTAGGTCAACCGTTGCGCCAGAACACCGATGGTCCTCCTCAGATGTGACTCCTGGCGGCCCGGGCCGCCCAATGGTCTGTGCTCTCTCCAACCTCTCCCGTCCGGCAAATCCGGCCGAATTTCTCCTCATCTGGCCGGTGCCACCTACGACAAAGCGAGAGATCCCTCTCGTCTTTGCATAGGTTTGTATCGTATATCTGTCCAATTCTAGGTCGGCGGTATATGTATCGCAACGGTTGCGCCGACCTTTCCCGTGCATGCGTTATCTCAAGACGAGCGAAGCGGCTGCGCTGCTGAACGTCAGCCCCAACACATTGCGAGCGTGGGAACGCCGATTCGGGTTCCCCAAGCCGCAGCGTTCTCCGGGCAAGCATCGACTGTTCACGCATGGCGAAGTCGCGGCCTTGAGAGACGCATTGCAAGAAGGTCTGTCGATCTCGTCCGCCGTCTCGCGCGCCCGCGAAGGACTGGCGGCGGACAGCAACTCGCTTGTCGGAGCTCTGGTCTCCTACGAGCGGGAGCGCGCTGACGCCGCGATTGAGGCGGCGCTGGCGCTGCGGTCGGTCGAGCGGTCAGTTTCCGACGTGCTGCTGCCGACGCTCGACGAGATCGCCCGTCGTTACACCGTTGAGTCGGCGGCCTGGGCGTTTGCTGCCCACTGGGGCGCCGATTGGTTGCGCAGAGCGCAGCGACTCGCGCCACCGCCAGTTCGCCCCGTATCGATTGTGGTTGGGGACGCATCGAGGGACGAGCTGGATCCGGACGCTCCGCACATTCGCGCGCTCGAGCTGTTCTGCGTCCGGGCAGGGGTAAGGGTCCTGAGCTTGTCCGCTCGTGGCGTGGCGGGAATTGGAGATGCACTCGCCGTGCACCGACCAAATCTCGTGGTGCTCGCGGGAGGGCACTTGGGTGACGACGCAGTCGCAAGGTGGGCCTACGCGGTCCGGCTGGCAGCGGGAGCACTGCCGGTGGCAGTTTATCGTCGCGGAGGGCAGCGTGTGCGAATGCGTACAACAACTAGTACTGGTGTATTACCGGCCAACGCGGCGGAAGCGCAGCGCCGGATCCTCGAGCTGGTCGAGGTTGAGCGCGCAAAACCAGCAGTCGCAATCGCACCGGCCCCACGGCAGCCGGGCGAGCTACCCGGGGGTGCGCGCACAGCGACCCTGTAATTTGCAAAAGTCTTCCCGCGAGGGGGCTGCTTGTCCACCGTCCAACTAAACCGCCGTCTAAGCCTGGTACCGACTCCGGAACCCGTTCCGGAGGTTTCGTTTTGCAGTCACTGCGGTTCCGCCCCTGCTCCGGATGCCGACTCTCGCGTATGCGCGTCATGCGAGCTCGGCTTGCTCCTCTCCGCCGGCGCGGACGTAGCTCCGTCCCCCGGCTCCGCATTCATCGTCATCGACAGCTCGATGTCCGTATGCGCCGTCTCGGGCGCCGCTGAAACTTTGCTTGCAGTCAGTGAGACCGACGCCGTCAACCGGCACCTCACCGAGCTGGTCGTACCCGCCGACGCCGAGGCGTCCGGGCCGCAGAACCTCGCCGTCGCCGTCACCTGGGCGGTCCGTGGCGAGGAGGGCCACCGGGCGGTGACGATCCGCCCGGCCAACACGTTCGGTGTCCGGATCCGCGCACGGATCGCAGCGTGCGGGCCGGCGCTGGCGGCGCTTCTCGTCTTCGACTCCTAGGCGCGCCTCTCTCGGTCGCCATGGTTCGGCTGGCCCGGCGCGCGAGCCGGTGCGGTCGGGTCTCGGCCCGCGGGCGCTGCGCCCTCGCGGCGGTGGCGGGCGGTCGGCTCGGTAAACGGCGCTGGGGAGGAGGGTGGGTGAGATACCCAGGCGGGCCGAGGGCGGCTCCAAATCCTGCATAACACGTCACGACCGCCGAAATCGGCGAGCTCTGCCGTATTAAGCACGCTCCTCATGCACAGCACGACAGGGCTCGGCCTCTGAGCTGAGATTGACGCGTTAAGCATCATTTTCGGCTGAGTGATGGCGCGGACCCCGCCGGCGCAGCTCACCTCCCCCCTTTCCCCAGCGCCGTTTACCGAGCCGATCGCCGGCGAAAGTCACGAGGTGCGGAGCACCCGCGGGCTGAGAGTCGACAGCCAACGAACGAACGACGCAACGACGACAGACGCCGCCCGCCACCGCCTCCAGAAATCCTGCAACTGCATTACTTCTCGCAAGGTGCACGGGCAGTTGCGAAGCTTGCATCCCGCCGCAAACCTCACGATAACTCCGCAGCATGAATGGAATCCGGACAAACGCGGCGGCCGTCATGCTCGGCGTCAGCCCCAACACTCTTCGGAGCTGGGAGCGGCGCTACGGCTTCCCGCGCCCGCTCCGCTCACCCGGCGGCCACCGCCAGTACGCGCTCGTCGAGATCGAGTCCCTGAGGCTCGCCCTGGCCGAAACCCACAACGTCTCCTCGGCGGTCTCGCTCGCGCAGGAGCGCGGCGAGGGACCGTCATCGCCGGCGCGGCTGGCCGCGGCCTTCGCGGCGTTCAGTGAGGAGAAGGCGGCGCGGCTGCTCGAGGAGAGCCTCGCGCTTCGCTCGGTCGAGCGGACGATCGAGGAGATCCTGTTCGCGGGACTCTCGACGCACATCCGAGACGACCGCCCGACGGTCGAGTACGAGTTCGGGTGGCGGTTCGCGACCGGCTGGCTGTCCGCGATGAAGCGCGTCTCGCCGCCGGCGACTCGGCCGGACGGGATCCTCGTGCTCGACGCCTCGGCCCCGCTCGACCTCGACGCCCTCCACGCCCAGGCGCTCGAGCTGATCGTCAGGCGCGCCGGAGTGCGGACGCTGGCGCTGTCGCCTGCGACCGATCCCACCCGCCTCGGGCGCGCCGTGCGCGCCCTGAATCCGAACGCTGTCGTGCTCACCGGACGCAGGGTGACGCTCGACGCGATCGGCCGGCTCGTGTACGCGATCCGTGGAACCGCCCCCGAGGTGACGGTGTTCGACTACCGCGGCGCCGTCCCGGAGACCGGCGCCAGCACGGTCTGCCGGCTGGGTGAGGCGCCCACCGCCGCTTGCGACCTGCTGCTCACCAAGCTGCAGCAGCTCGCCACGGCTCGCGCCACCCGCCAGGCGGTCGTGCCGATAGCCCTGGCGAGATAGAACGCCCGGGCGGCGGCCCCTCTTAGAATCCGCCGCCCATGGCCCAGCCCCACCGCCCCGTAGACCCGCGCGCCTCGTTTCCAGCGCTCGAGGAAGTTGTGCTCGAGCGCTGGCGCGAGCGGGCGGTGTTCGACGAGTCGATCAGGCGCCGGCGCGACAGTCCCCCGTGGGGCTTCTACGAGGGCCCGCCCACGGCCAACGGCCCGCCGGGCTCGCACCATGTCCTGGCCAGGGTGTTCAAGGACATCTTCCCTCGCTACAAGACGATGCGCGGCTTCTACGTCGAGCGCAAGGGTGGGTGGGACTGTCACGGGCTGCCGGTGGAGCTCGCCGTCGAGGCCGAGCTCGGCTTCACCTCCAAGAGCGACGTCGAGCGTTATGGGATCGCCGAGTTCAACGCTCTCTGCCGCAAGACCGTCCTCAGCCACGTCGAGGACTGGACGAAGCTGACCGAGCGGATCGGCTTCTGGATCGACACCGAGCACGCGTACAGGACGCTCGACACCGACTACATCGAGTCGGTTTGGTGGGCGCTGAAGACGATCTACGAGAAGGGACTTCTGTACGAGCGCCTGAAGGTCGTCCCGTATTGCACGCGCGACGAGACGACTCTTTCGAGCCACGAGCTGGGGCAACCCGACGTCTATCGAGACGTGCTCGATCCGTCGGTGTACGTCCGTCTACCCGTCAAACAGGCACACGGCGCGGCCCACGCCGGCGACGAGTTGCTCGTGTGGACGACGACGCCGTGGACGCTCGTCTCGAACGCTGCCGTGGCGGTCGATCCCGAGCTGATCTACGTCCGCGCGCGAACCGACGACGGCCCCGTGTTCATCCTCGCCGAGGAACTTCTGGAGCGGGTGCTCGGGGGAGCCGACATCCTCTCGAGCTTCCCCGGCGCCGAGCTCGAGGGCGTCCGCTACGAGCCTCCATTCGCGTTCATCCCCGGGAGCGCCTACGGCGAGCTCGGCCACAGCGTCCTCCTCGGTGACTTCGTCACCGCCGATGAGGGCACGGGGCTCGTCCACACCGCGATCGCGTTCGGCGACGTCGACTTCCGCCTCGGCGAGCAGTACGGCCTGAACGTGATCAACCCGGTCAGGCTCGACGGGACGTTCGACGCGCGGATCGGTCCGTACGCCGGCCGCTGGGTGAAGGAGGCTGATCCGGACCTGGTCGAGGACCTCCGGGCACGGGGCCGGCTGCTCCGCGCCGAGACGATCGAGCACAGCTACCCCCACTGCTGGAGGTGCGGCACGCCGCTGATCTACTACGCCAAGCCGTCGTGGTACATCGGGACCAGCCAGATCAAGGACCGCCTCCTGGCATCGAACGAATCCGTCAACTGGCACCCGGAACACGTCAAGCACGGCCGCTTCGGCAAGTGGCTCGAGGGCAACGTGGACTGGGCGCTGTCGCGCGAGCGCTACTGGGGGACGCCGCTGCCGGTGTGGCAGTGTGCCAACGAGCACGCGCACGCGATTGGCTCCTTCAAAGAGCTAGCCGAGCTCTCGGGCGTCACGCTGACCGACCCTCATCGTCCGTTCGTCGACGAGGTCACCTTCCCGTGCCCGGAGTGTGGCGGCGAGATGCGCCGGGTGCCCGAGGTGATCGACGTGTGGTTCGACTCCGGGTCGATGCCGTTCGCGCAATACCACGCGCCCCACGAGAACCTCGAGCACTTCGAGGAGCGGTTTCCGGCGGACTTCATCTGCGAGGCGCTCGATCAGACGCGCGGCTGGTTCTACTCGCTGCTGGCGGTCTCGACGCTTCTGTTCGATCGCTCCTCGTACCGCAACGTGGTCTGCCTCGGCCTGATCCTCGACGACGAGGGGCGCAAGATGTCGAAGTCGCTCGGCAACGTGGTCGCGCCCTGGGACGTGATCGATCGCTATGGCGCCGATGCGTTCCGCTGGTACCTGTTCACCTCCAAGCAGCCGTGGGACAACTACCGGTTCTCGCTCGAGACGATCGGCGAGGCGGTCCGGCAGTTCCTGCTCCAGCTGTGGAACACGTACAGCTTCTACGTCCTGTACGCGAACGCGAACGAGATCGACGACGACGTGGCCCTCGACATGGCGAACGCCACCGAGCTCGACCGCTGGACGTTCTCGCGCCTGCAGGCGACGATCGAGACGGTGATCGAGCGGCTCGACGAGTTCGACGCGACCACCGCGGGCCGGGCGATCTCAGAGTTCGTCGACGACCTCTCGAACTGGTACGTGCGCCGGTCCCGGCGTCGGTTCTGGGACGGCGACCCCGTGGCCTTTGGACTGCTCCGCGAGTGCCTGCTGACGCTGGCGAAGCTGCTGGCGCCGTTCTGCCCGTTTCTGGCCGACGAGATCTACGACAACCTCGACGGCACGGAGCCGAGCGTTCACCTGTGCGACTTCCCGACGCCCGGCGAGCGCGATCACGAGCTCGAGCACGCGATGGCGACCGCCCGCGAGACCGTGCGGCTCGGGCTGGCCGCGCGCTCCCAGGCGAGCCTCAAGGTCCGCCAGCCGCTCGGCGCCGCCGTCGTCGTGGCCACGGGCGCGGAGCGAGAGGCGATCGAGCGGTTCGCCGAAGTGGTCCGCGACGAGCTGAACGTCCGCGAGCTGCGGTTCGTGTCCGAGGCCGACGAGCTCGGCGAGGTCGAGGTCAAGCCGAACTACCGGACGCTCGGCCCGCGGTTCGGGAGAGAGATGCCGCTCGTGGCCGCCGCGATCGCGGCGCTGGACCCCGGGCACGTGGCGGCGTCGCTGCGCGAGGGCCGGACGGTGGCGATCTCGGTCGCGGGCGCCGACCACGTCCTGACGGCCGACGACCTGCTCGTGTCGATGAAGCCGCTCGCGGGCTACCAGGTCGAGCGTGAGGGCTCGCACGCCGTCGCGCTCGAGCTCGAGATCGGCGACGACCTGCGTGACGAGGGCTGGGCGCGGGAGATCGTCCACGCCATCCAGTTGGCGCGCCGGGAGGCTGGCCTTGAGGTGACCGACCGGATCATGCTGACGCTCGACGGCGATCCCGCGCTGCTCGCCGCCGCCCGGACGCACGAGCAGTACCTCGCCACCGAGACGCTCGCGGTAGAGATCAGCTACGAGTCGCTTAACGGCGCAGCGCCCGTCGAGATCGACGGGCGCGAGCTACGCGTCGCCGTGGCGGTGGCGTAAGAAAACGGGTGTCTAGGCGAGCGCCGGCTCGAGCTCTGCCTCGAGCTTGCGCTTGGGGTAGGCGCCGATCACGGTCTTCGCGGGCTGCCCGTTGCGGAACAGGATCAGCGTCGGGATCGACATCACATTGAACGAGACCGCGGTCTCCTGATTCTCGTCCGTGTTCAGCTTGACGACCTTCAGCTCACCCTCGCGCTCCTGAGCGATCTCCTCGACGACGGGCGCGACCATCCGGCAGGGCCCGCACCACGGCGCCCAGAAGTCGACCAGCACCGGGATCTCGGACTCGAGGACCTCGGCCTGAAAGTTGTTATCGGTGACTTCCCCGACGATGCCTGCCATGTGGGCTCCTTGTTCTCAATAGGTACTTCAAAAAGTATAGCATCGGCCATGGGGGCTGGCTACTAGCCTACGTCTCGGATGGCGGAACCGACGAACACCGAGATCGCGGCCGCGCTCGACGAGCTCGGCGACCTGTCCGAGCTTGACGGAGCGATTATCCATCGCATCGTCGCGTACCGGAATGCCGCCAAGGCGGTGCGAGACGCTCCGGTGTCGGTTATGTCGCTGGCCCGACAAGGCCGCGCCACCGAGCTTCCCGGGATCGGCGGAATCATCCAGGAGAAGGTGCTGGCGCTCGCCGACGAGGGCGCGATCCCCGCCACCGTGAAGCTCCGCGCCAAGTTCCCGCCCGGACTGATCGAGATGACGCACCTGCCCGGGCTCGGGCCCAAGCGCGCGCGCAGGCTGTTCGACGAGCTTCAGGTCGACTCGCTCGAGGCGCTGCGAACCGCCGCCCAGGAGCAGCGCATCCGGACGCTTAAGGGGTTTGGTCCCAAGGCCGAGGAGAGCATCCTGGCCGCACTGGACGCGTACCGCCCGGAGGAGAGCCGGAGCCGCGTGGTCCTCAGCAGAGCGCTCGCCGTAGGAGAGCAACTGGTGGCGGCGCTCCGCGCTCACCCGGCCGCCGAGCGGGTCGAGCTCGCGGGCTCGGCGCGACGGATGACCGACAGCGTCAAGGACCTCGACATCATCGCCACTGCCACCGACCCAACCGCGCTCGCTCGGGCCGCGACGGAGCTGGATCTGGTCGAGTCGGCAGGCACCGCCAGCGCGGCTGGCGCGCGGCTGCACACCCACACCGGGCTGCGCGTCGACCTGCGGATCGTCGAGCCCGACCAGTTCGGCAACCTGCTCCAGCACCTGACCGGCTCCAAGGAGCACAACATGGCCCTGCGCGACGCGGCCGTGCGCAAGGGCCTGCACGTATCCGAATACGGGGTGCTGGATGACGCCACCGGCGAGACCATTCGCTGCGCCGACGAAGCCTCCGTGTATGCGCTGCTCGGACTGGAGTACATCGAGCCCGAGCTGCGGGAGAACCGCGGCGAGCTCGAGGCGGCGGCCAACGGGACGCTGCCCGAGCTGATCGAGCTCGGAGATCTCAAGGGTGATCTGCACTGCCACACGACGGCGTCGGACGGAACCGCCTCGATCGAGGAGATGGCCGTCGCAGCGCGCGACGCGGGGTACGAATACCTGGCGATCACCGATCATTCCGCCGTCGTCGGCGTCGACCTCGCGCCCGACCGGCTCGCCGAGCACATCGAGCGGATCCGCTCGACCGCGGTCGATGGGATCGAGCTGCTCGCCGGCAGCGAGGTCAACATCCTCCCCGGCGGCACGCTCGACTACGAAGACGAGGTGCTCGCCGAGCTCGACTGGGTCATCGCGAGCGTCCACTCGTCGTTTCGGATGCCCTCAGAGCAGATGACGGCGAGGATCGTGGCCGCGGTCGAGCATCCGCTGGTGGACGCGATCGGCCACCCGTCCGGTCGCAAGATCGAGCGCCGGCGGCCGTACGCGTTCGACATCGAGCAGGTGATCGAGGCCGCCGTGCGCACGGGGACGATGCTCGAGATCAACGCCAGCCCGGACCGGCGGGATCTGAACGACGTGAACGCGCGCGCCGCGGCGGCCGCCGGCGTGCCGATCGTGATCAACTGCGACGCCCATCGGGTCAAGGGGTTCGAGGTGGCGCGCTACGGGGTCGCGACCGCGCGGCGCGGGTGGCTGACCGCCGCCGACGTCGCCAACACGAGGCCGTGGGCCGAGGTGACGGCGATGCGCAAGCGGAGCCGATCGGCGGCGTGAGATCCCCGCGGGCGTGCGTTCCCGCCGCCGCTGCTCTGGGGACGGCGATCGTTATAGCGGCATGTGGCGGCGGGGGTAGCTCCTCGTCCACGGCTGGGGTCACCGCGACCTCGACAGCTGCCACCAACTCGGCCTTTCATCTCACGAGCACCGCGTTTGCCCCGGGCCGCCCGATCCCGCGCGCCTACACGTGCGACGGCGCCGACGTCTCTCTGCCGCTGCGCTGGTCCGGCGTCCCGCACGGCACCAAGGAGCTCGTGCTGGTAATGCGCGACCCCGACGCACCCGGCGGGAACTTCATCCACTGGGCGGTGGCCGGCATCGCCCCGGGCACGAGCGGCGTCGCCGCCGGCCGCGCCCCGGCGCTCGGCACCGCCGGTCGCAACAGCTACGGGACGCTCGGTTACCGCGGCCCGTGCCCGCCGGCCGGGCCCGCGCACCACTACGTGATCAGCTTGACCGCGCTCGCCTCCCCCTCGGGCCTCGGCGCGGGATTCGAGGCGGCTGAGTTCAAATTGAGCAGACCGGCGCTGGGGGTCGCGATGCTGACCGGCACATTCGGCCGCGGGTGAGCCGCCGGGACTGCCGCGCCGCAGCCGGCCGCCCAGACCAGAATCCACGCCAGCCCCATCAGCTCGGCGCCGCGCCGGACCCGGCGGCGCGGCAGCCGCCAGCCGCGCTGGATCGCGACGAACCAAGTCAGCCCGGCGATGCACAGGATGGCCGCGACAAAGAAGTTCAGGCGCAGCCCGAGAATGTGGTTCGAGTAGTCGATCCGGAGCGTCTCCTCGTAGACGCGAAAACCGGAATAGCCGGCGACGTACAGCGCGAACAGCCCGGGAGCGCGGACCCGCCGCGTGTGGCCGAGCCACACGAGGAAGCCCGCGAGCGAGAGGTTCCAGATGATCTCGTACAGGAACGTGGGCTGGAATGTCGCGTACTGCAGGAAGCCCGGCGGACGGTGCACCGGTGAGATCTTCAAGCCCCACGGAAGCGTCGTCGGCTTGCCGAACAGCTCCTGGTTGAAGTAGTTGCCGATCCGGCCGAACGACTGGGCGACGAGGAGCGCCGGCGCAGCGCAGTCCATAAACCGCCAGATGTCGGGCTTGTCGAGTCGCCGGTGAAGGACCCACAGCCCTGCTGCCACTCCGCCCGCGATGCCGCCCCAGATCCCGAGGCCACCCTTCCAGACCGCAAACGGCCCCCACCAATGCGGCGGGATCTGGCTGGGCGTCGTGATCAGGAAGTAGATCCGCCCGCCGATCAGCCCGGCGGGGAAGCCCCACGCCGCCACCTCGTAGACGAGCTCGCGCTTGCCTCCGAGGCGCTCCCAGCGCCGGCGCGTGATCAGCACCGCCGCGATCACGGCGAACACGTACGCGAGGCCGTAGGCGTGCACGAACAGCGGCCCGATGTAGAACCCGTTCGCGGACGGGCTGGGAATGAACGCGGTCATCCGGCCTCGAATCCTGGCAGCAACCGGGTTAGGACGTGTTGTGCGATTGTTTGGTCAACCACTTCGTGCCGGAAGGGCGCGAGCAGCCGCGCGGCGCTTTCCGCGTATCCGGGAACCGGATCGTCGAGCGCTAGCCGGACCGCGGTCACGAGATCATCGCTGACCAGTCTCGGGTCGAGCGCTCGCGCGAGATCGCGAGCCGGGTACGGCCCTTGCGAGGGCGTGGTCACCAGCACGCAGCCATGGGCGAGAGCCTCGAGCGGAGCGATTCCGAAGTCTTCCCGCCGGGGCGCGGCCACGAACGTTCGCGCCCGGTCCAGGAGCGCGCGGAAGTCGGCCGTGCTCAAGGACCCGGCGACCTGCACGCCGTCGCTCGAGCGGATCGTGTCAGTCCCGGTGACGACGAGCGTCTCGTCGCCCCGCCTCGCCCTGGCCCACGTTTCGAGGACGACGTCGAGCCGCCGTTTCACCGGGTCGCCGGCGTACGTGACCGCGGCGATATCGCGCTCTGCACCCGCCGGCGAGCCCTCGACCGGCGGCGGCGCGAGCACGACGTCGGCGTGTTCGCCGCGGAGCGGCTCCAGCGACCGCTCGCTCCACGCGAGCACTAGCGGCGTGTTCCGCAGCCGCCGACGCTCGACCGAGCGCTGCCAGATCCCATGGCGACCAGGCCGGTTCTCGGCCGCGATCGAGTCGAGCGAGATCGCGCCCGGCCGCGGCCACAGGAGCGCCGCGGTGATCGAGCAGTAGATGATCGCCGCCGGATCGTGCTCGGCGATGCCGCGCAGGCAGGCCTCGCGGGCGAGGCGCGCCTCCACGAAGTCGGTCAGCGCCAGCGTCCGGACCCGCGGCGCGGGCCGGGCGGCCGCGAGCTCGACCGTCGCCCCGGCACGAGCGATCGATTGCACGAGCGCGGTGGCCGCGGCGCGCCAGCCGGTCGTGCTGCCGACCGAGACGACCAGGACGTCGGTGGGGGCCACGCGCTAGTGCCCCGAGCTAGGAGCGCGGCTGCGCGGGGCGTCTGCCCGAGTGGCCGTTGAGCTCGAACAGATTCGAGCGGAAGCCCGGGGTGCGCACGAGCCGGATCGGCTGCAGCGGGGAGGTTCGCTCCACGTAGAACCGCGCGCCGTCGCGCTCCTCGATGGCTGTCACGGCCGAGGCCTGCCGGCGCCATGCGAGTGCCCAGATGATCGCGAAGCCCGTGGCGACGGCGGGCACCTGGGGCAGGATGAACGCCACCGCGCCGGCGCCGACCGTCACCACCAGCAGCGGCCACAGCCGATTGAGCACCGTCCGCCCCGGGTTGAGCTCGGGGAGCATCATCTGCGTGCGCGCGGCGGCCAGCAGCGACCCGATCTGCGACGAGGTGGTCGCCCGACGCCCGAGCCACGCGCCGATCACCGCGGCGAAGGCCCACCAACCGGCGGCAAACGGCAGGAGCAGGTTGTCGTTCACGCCGCTCGCCCCGGCCAGCGTCACGGCGCCGAGCACGGTCGCGGCGGCGGCGCTGATCAGAACGGTCGTGCGGAGAAACTCGGGGAATCGCATCGGTCAGTCCGTGGCGGCCAGCAAGGCCAGCAGTTGCTGTACGCCGCTCGTACCGTCCACCACGATATCTGCCTGTGAAGTTATCTCCGAGGGGCCCTCGTCTGAGCGCACGCCGACTCTGATCGCACGCTGCAGACGGCCCTCCTCGACCATCTGGACCAGCGTCCGGAAGGCATCGAGGTCGGTCACGTCGTCGCCGACGTATAGGGCGTTGTCGACATCCGCGTCGGCGAGCAGCGTCGCGATCCCGGCCCCCTTATCGATCTTCACCGGAGGCCGGACCTCCAGCACCTTGCGGCCCCAGTGCGTGCGCAGTCCGGCCGCCTCGGCGCGGGCTGCGATTGAGTCGATCGCGGCTCGCGCGGCCTCCTCGTCGGGCGCGCCCCGCCAATGGAACGCCACGATCGGCCCTTTGTCCTCGAGGCGGATCCGGCGCCGGCGCACGTCCGCGGTGTCCGCCTCGCGGCCGAACTCGTGAATCCGGCGGGCCCAGTCCTCGAGCGCGGGATCGATCTGGGCCTCGGTCCATCCGGGGCGCAACAGCTCGGCCCCGTGGGTGCCGAGGTAGGTGATCGTCCCGATCGCGACCATCGCCCGAGCATCGGACGCCTGGCGACCGCTGACGCACGCCACGACCTGGTAGCGGCGGGCGATCCTGATCAACAGCTGGCGGGTGGCCTCAGGCACGTGAGCGGCGGCGGCGTTCTCCACGATCGGCGCCAGCGTGCCATCGATATCGAGCAGGATCGCCGACCGGGACGGGTTCGAGCGCAGTGGCGTGAGCGCCTCGGTGAGGAGCGCTGAGGGCACCGCCCTAGTATGCCGAGGGATGGTGCCGGCGGTACTCCGGAGGGCAGCGGACCGGTAGGCAATAGCATTCAAAGCGACGATGGGTGACGCGATCCAAGGCGACGGCTACGCCGTCTCAAATCTCGGGCAGATGGGCGAGGGCTACGGCTTTCGCAAGATTCGCCGCGAGCTCGGCGTGACCGCCTTTGGGATCAACGCGCTCGTGCTGCCACCGGGCCACGAGACCGGGACCCACTACCACGAGGAGCAGGAGGAGATCTACTTCGTCCACCAGGGCGAGATCGAGTTCTCGTTCGGGGACGGCTCACATCACGTGGTTCGGGCCGGTGGAGTCGCTCGCGTGGACCCCAAGACCCACCGCCGGTTGCGAAACGTAGGACAGGGTGACGCCATTCTGGTGGTCGCCGGCGGAAAGGACGGCTACGTCGGCCGCGACGGCCAGGCGGTGGGAGGCGATACCGGCGGCGCCGGTCCTCCGGGCGCCCCGCCCCCCAGTTGACGTCCGTACTGCTGCTGCACGGGCAGCCCGGCAGCGCAGGCGATTGGGACGGAGTGGTGGCCGGGATCGGAAGCCGAGCGGTGACGATTGCCATCGACCGTCCGGGATGGGACGGCATGACCCGGGCATCCGACCTCTCCGGGAACGCCGCGGCGGCGCTGAGGGCACTCGACGGTCACCAGATCGGCCACGCGACCGTCGTCGGCCACAGCTTCGGCGGAGCCGTCGGCGCCTGGCTGGCCGTCCACCACCCGGACCGCGTCGAGTCGCTCGTCCTGGCGGCACCCGCGGCCAACGTCGCCTCGCTGTACGAGGTGGATCGGTGGCTGGCCGCGCCGGTGGTCGGCTACGTGGCCAGCGCGGCGGCGCTAAGCGGCGCCGGCGCAGCCCTCACGGCCGCACCGCTGCGTCGGCGGATCGCCAGAGGCCTGGCGATCGACGAGCGCTACCTGACCACCGCGGGGCGGCGGCTCTTGACTCCCGCGGCGTGGCGCGCGTTCGTCCACGAACAGCGTGCGCTGATCCGCGATCTGCCCGTCCTCGACGAACGCCTCGCAGAGATCGCCGCCCCGACGACGATCGTCGCGGGAAGCGCCGATCACGTGATCCCATCCGCCTCGCTGCGGCAGCTCGCGGTCCAGATCCCCGGCGCCCAGCTGCGGACCCTCGAGCACGCCGGTCATCTGCTGCATCTTCAGAACGCCACGTCGCTGGCCGAGATCATCGTCTCCGCCGCCGGACCTGGCGTTACGTCACGAGGCTGACGACGTTGAGGCTCTTGCACTGCGCCCGCTTGGCCGGCGCCGTGTCGATCGTCCTCACCTTCCAGGCGTGCCGCGTCGGCTGGAAGAAGACCACTGGCCGCGGATCGACCTTGCCGAGGTGAGCGGTCCAGAACAGCTGCCCGACGTTGGACCCGAGATCCCAGGCGAGCAGGCTCTGGTCGCCGATCGGGGCGCTGGGCTGGCCGCACGCAAAGATCCGTTTCGATCCTCCGAGCCTGGCGATCAGGCCGGGGAGGCGATCGACGAACTTCGTCCGCGCGCGCTGGGTCTTCAGATCCGCGCGCTCAGTGTGGATCTGGGTCCTGGCCGCGGGCACCAGAGAGGCGGAGATCGCCACGACGATCAGGAGCGCGGCGCCCGCCCCTACCGCCACCGGGATACGGATGCGGCTCAGGAGCGGCGGCACGTCGATGAGGATCCGCCCGATCGCGACCCCGGCCAGCACGCACATAACGCCACCGGGCTCGAACAGGTACCGCGGGACACCGGGCCACCCGTGGAGCACGAACGCGACCTCGGTGATCACCCACAACACCGCCGCGCCCGCGATCATCAGCGTCGTCCGGTCGCGGCGCAGAACGGCCAGACCGACCGCGAGCAGGGCGAGTAGATAGAACTGTGTCTCGGTCAGCCTGATGAACCGGCCGAGCTCGCCGAACAGCTTGTTGTGTTGGAGCGCCCGCGGGGAGTTTTCCGCGATGTTGCCGGCGGTGAAGAAGCTCTTTGAGGTGAGGCCGGGGATCCCGAACCACATCACCGGCAACAGCAGGATCCCGCCGGCGATCAAGGGACGGATCGACGGGAACCTCCGCCACAGCCAGATCGAGTAGAGGCCGATCAACGGGAACGTCTCCGGCCGACCCAGCGCCGCCAGGATCCCGAGTGCGAACGCCCACTTGTAGCGGCGATAGAGGTGGCAGTCGATCGCGCCCAGACACAGCGAGACGATCATCGTGTCGGACTGCGCGCTGAAGATGTAGTGGGTGTAGTAGTCGATCCCGAACAGCGCCGCCGCGGCAAACGCCCCGGCGATCCATCCGGCCCACCGCCAGCCCTCAGGTGGATCGACGAGCTTGTACGCGATCCGGGCGGCGAACACGCCGCCGCTCAGCGAGACCGCGACCGAGGTGATCATCCACAGCCACACCGCTCTGTGGCCGATCAGCGCATACGGGACGGTGAACAGGAACGGCAGCGGCTTCCACGACGGCGCGCCGTTGGTGTCGAGCTTGCCGTGGATCGTGAGGTTGCCCCACACCAGCCAGCCGTATGGGTCGTATCCCGGGCGGGCCCTGGCCCACAGCACGACCAATAGCGCCAGCAGCAGCAGCGCACCCGCCCCGAGCACCCACCGAAGGTTCCACGCCAGCTCGAGCAGAGGCGAGCGCCGACGCCGGCCACGGCGACCCGCGGGCGCACGCTCCAGGATCCGAGGTGCTTCGATCGTCTGCTGCTCAGTCACGAGACGCGGCGACCGTATCAGCCGCGGTGGAGATTATGAGCAAGAGGACCCCGGGAGGACTCAGATCCATCTGAGTCCTCCCGGAGTGGGTCAAGGAAATGGGGGCGCAGTTCCTTAACCGTTTCCCACGGGATGCCCAAAAACCGGATGAGCTAAACAGGTTTTGCCCAGATTGGGAGAATCGGCGGCGTGAGCTACAGCACGGCAGACGCGCGCGAGCAGGTGCTCGATGAGCTGGCCAGCGCCACCGAGCATCTGGGCACCGCGGTGGCGCGACTCGGCGAAGCCTACGAGCTGGTGGACGAGCAGACCGCGGATCGACTCGAGGAGCAGCTGTTTCGACCGCTGCAAGGCGCCTATGGCCTGGCCAGGCGGACGCACGCCGAGTTCTCGGCCCGGTACGGGATAGTCGGCCGCGAGCTCGGGCAGCCGTCGCCGGGTCTACCCGCGGGGCCGAGAGAGGAGATCGATCGCTCGGCCGATGAGATCCGCACGGCGGACGAGACGATCGCGGCGCTTCAGGACTCGATGCTCCCGGTCGAGGTCGGAGACACGGAGCTGCGGGCGGGCCTCTCCCGCACGCGCGAGCTGATCGACCCCCTGCCGGCGCTGGCTCGCGAGATCGTGCGCACGCTGGGGCGCTGACGACCGACCTTCAGCCAGTCGTACGGCGCGCGCAGTCGGCGAGGTCGTCCTGGGCGGCATCCGCCCGATCCTGTGCCGCTCGGTACACGGCGTACGCCTCGCCGCTCGGATCGGCCAGCCAATCGAGGTACGCCGTGTCAGCCTCCGCCTGCGCCTCGCGCCGAACAAAGCCGAGCTCCTCGAGCAGCTCGCGCTCGTGGACGGCTGCCTCGGTCAGCGTGAACTCGTAGCGCTGTCCACGAACCGTCAGCAACGCTCGCTCGACGTGATCTCGCCCCATAGGGTCCCCCACCATCGTCATACCGCTTTTCAGTACGCGTCCCTGGCGCAAACAGTGGCGACCATCCGTTGCCAGTCCGTTTCCCAGACGTTGTCGCGAAGAGCCCGCTGTCGCTCGTCAGGATCTCGTCCCCCGTCGGGTTGTCGCGAGCGGGCCCGCCGTGAATCAACTGCCTCGGAGCGCCTGATCGAGATCCGCCCACAGATCCTCGACGTCTTCGAGGCCAACGCTGAGACGGAGCAGCCCGGGAGGGACACGGTCACCCTCCCACCGCGCACGAGCCTCGAGGGTGGAAGCGACCCCGCCGAGGCTGGTCGCGTTCTCGATCACGCGCAGCGAGCGCTCGACGCGGCCGGCGTTCTGCGCATCCTCAACGTCGAACGACAGCAGCGGGCCGAACGCCGTCACATACCTCGCCGCCACGGCATCGCCGAGACCGGGATAGCGGACCCGCTGCACGGCGGGGTGATCGGCCAGCCTGCGCGCGAGCTCGAGGGCGCTCGCCGACTGGCGCTCGACGCGGACCGCCAGGGTCTTCAACCCGCGCAGCATCAGCCACGCGGGGTCGGGCGCGGCGACGATCCCGGACGCCGTGCGGAACGCGGCAAGGCGTTCGGCGTCCTGCGGGCGAGCGCATGTCACGACCCCGAGCAGCGCGTCGTGGTGGCCGGCCAGGATCTTCGTCGCGCTGTGGAGCACGAAATCCGCGCCGTGCTCGAGCGGGCGGAGCAGCAGCGGGCTCAGCACCGTGTTGTCGACGACGACGCGCGCCGACGCCGCGTGGGCTGCAGCGATCACCTCGTCCAGATCGGGGAACGTGAGATACGGATTCGAGCAGGGCTCGAGCCAGACGAGGTCCGCCGGCGGTGGTGGGCCGGTCTGGTCGAACGCGACGAACTTCAGTCCCCAGCGCCCGAGCTCGTCGCGCAGCAGGTCGACTGTCCCGTAGTAGCCCCCGTCCGCGACGCCGACCGTCGCTCCCGGCTCGAGCAGCGCGAGCACGAGCGCGATCGTCGCGCCCGACCCCGACGGGAACAGGAGGGCCTCGCCGCCCTCGAGCTCACCGATCAGCCGTTCGGCCTGAGCGCCGACGGGGTGCGCTGCGCGCTGGTAGTAGAACGGCCCGGGCACCCCGCCCTCGTACGGGTGGACCGTCGCCCGCTCCAGTTCGGGCAGCCGCGCGCCGGCGAGGTCGGTCTCCCTTCGCATCGGCCGCAGCTTAGAACGATCCGCTGCCAGACTTCCGCTGTGTTCCGATTGCGCCCCTCGAGCTCCGAGGACGCCGAGGCGGTGCTTCGCGTACTGGCCGCGCGCGACGCCCGAGACTTTGGGGCGGCGGATTTTACGCGCGAGCTGCTCCTCGATCAGTGGCGGATCGGCGAGTTCGATCCCGCCGTGGACGCGGTCGTGGCGGAGGCGGACGGGCGCGTCGTGGGTTATGGCGCGCTGTTCACGCCCGGCGCGCTGGCGTTCGTCGATCCCGATCATGAGCGACAGGGCGTCGGATCCGCGCTGCTGGGGTGGGTCGAAGCTCGCGCGGTCCAGCGCGGCCGCACGACCTACCGGCAGCCGGTGGCCGAGGCCAACGCGAGTGCCCACGAGCTCCTCGCGGATGCCGGCTACCACCGGGTCCGAAGCGTCGTGAAGATGGGGCTGGCGCTGGTCGCGCCGCGTCAAACCCCAGCCGCGCCAGCGGGGATCAGCCTGGAAATGGTCGACGTCGATCGCGACGCGCGGGCGCTGCACGC
Organism: uncultured Solirubrobacterales bacterium; assembly: GCA_963812225.1. Classification (GTDB taxonomy): domain Bacteria; phylum Actinomycetota; class Thermoleophilia; order Solirubrobacterales; family Solirubrobacteraceae; genus Palsa-465. Next base: position 170,320 of record CAWEUN010000014.1, on the reverse strand, counting down.
GGCCGACCGGGCAGCGTTCGCGGACAACCCGGAGTACGAGCCCGACAGCTTTTCCGCGTTCTACGACGAGCACCTCGGCACCCCCGAGTTCGATCCCGCGCTCAGCCGTGTCGCGCGACGCGGCGACGCGATCGCCGGGTTCACGGTGTGCAAGCGTCCGGCGCCTGGCGTCGGCTACATCGACCTGCTCGCGGTGGATAAGCTCGAGCGCGGCCACGGACTCGGGACGGTCCTGCTGCTATCAGCGTTTGCGGCGTTTGCCGACGCCGGATTGCGGGAGGCCTATCTCGAGGTCGCATCGGACAACCCGGGCGCCCTGCGCATCTACGAGCGAGCCGGGATGACGCCCGGCGATCGGCTCGAGGTGTTCGAGAAGCCGACGGCTCACCCCCCGGCGACGGTCAGAGCTCTTCCGTGAAGTAGGCTCGTCGGCATGCCGCCATGGTTTGACGAGCTCGCGGATTTCCTGCGCATCGAATCGATCAGCGCCGATCCCGACCGCGGCGCGGACGTCATACGGGCGGGAGAGTGGGTGTGCGAGCTGATCCGCGGCGCCGGGGGCGGGAGCGAGCTGATCGACTGGCGCGGCCACCCGCTGGCCGTCGGGGAGCTCCGGGCCTCGCGGGACGACCAGCGCGCCCCGACCGTGCTCTGCTACGGCCACTTCGACGTTCAGCCGCCCGATCCGCTCGAGCTGTGGGAGTCGCCGCCGTTCGAGCCGGAGATTCGGGGCGAGCACATCTACGCCCGCGGCGTCGCCGACGACAAGGGGCAGCTGTACCTGCTCCTCGCTGGGGCGCGCGAGCTCGCCATGGCCGGGCGGCTCCCGGTCAACGTCCGGTTCGCGTGCGACGGCGAGGAGGAGACCGGCGGACACTCGATCGTTGAGTTCCTCGAGCACGACGAGCGAGGGGCCGGTGCCGCGGTGATCTTCGACAGCGGCATGATCCGTCGCGGCCGGCCGGCGTTCAATATCGCCACGCGTGGGCTCGCCTACTTCCACGTGACGGTTCGCACCGGCGACCGAGATCTGCACTCTGGCCTCACCGGTGGCGCGGCGCTCAACGCGGCGCACGCCCTGATCCGGACGCTGACTGTGGTGATCGCTGCCGACGGTCGGCTGGTGGAACCGTTGCGCAAGGGCATACAGCCGCCGACCCAGGAGGAGCTCGACAGCTGGCGCGCGTTGCCGTCGGGCGCCGACGAGCTGGCCGAGCTCGGTGCGCGCCCTATGGATGCCCGCGCCGCCGATGAGTTCTACGTGCGGACGCTCGCCGAGCCGGCGCTCGACGTGAATGGAATCGAGAGCGGATCGCCGCACCTCGAAAAGACGGTGCTGCCGGTCACGGCCGTCGCCAACGTTTCGATCCGGCTGGCTCCCGGTCAGCAGCCGGACGAAATCGCGGCCGAGTTCCAGCGGCTCATGCACGAGGCGGCGCCGCCGGGCGCCGAGCTCGACGTCGAGCAGTGGTCCTCGGCGCCGGCGGGCATCGTGCCGCCGGAGGCGAAAGCAATACAGCTCGGGCTCAGCGCGTTCGAGCGCGTCCTGGGCGTGCGGCCAGCCCTGATCCGCTCGGGCGGGACCTTGCCGATCGTGCCCGCGCTGACGGACAAGGGAATCCCGGCGATCATGACCGGCTTCTCGTTGCCGGACGCCAACATCCACTCGCCCAACGAGCGCATGCTCGCCGAGTACATCCCGCTCGGCATCGCCACCGCGCGCGCGATGTTCGAAGAGTTCGCGTCCTTGTGAGCACCGCATCGCCGCGCCGTGCAATGCTGGCGCGATGCAAAGCTCGACGATCGATGTGAAGACGGCGGACGGCGCGGCCGACGCGTACCTGACGCGGCCGGACGATGATCGCCCGCACCCCGCGGTCCTGTTCGTGATGGACGCGATCGGGCTGCGTCCTCGCATCGAGGAGATGGCCGACCGGATCGCGGAACACGGCTATGTCGTACTCGCGCCGAACTTCTTCTACCGCTCGGGCCGGGCGCCGGTGCTGCCGCTACCAGATCTGGCCGACCCCGACAACCGCGCCGGGTTCATGCAGGCCGTGCGGCCGATGATCGAACAGCTGACGCCGGAGAACATCCAGCGCGACGGCGGCGCGTACCTGGATGTCCTCGGCGAGCACGCCCCCGGCCCGGTCGCGATCACCGGCTACTGCATGGGCGCCCGGGTCGGCTGGCGGATCGCCACCGCGTATCCCGATCGGGTCGCTGCATTGGGCGGCTTCCACGCCGGCGGCCTCGTGACTGAGGCCCCGGACAGCCCGCACCGGTCGGCCCCCGAACTGAACGCCGAGCTCTACTTCGGCCACGCGGACGAGGACCCGAGCATGACGGCCGAGCAGATCGAGGCCCTCGAGCGCGCGCTCGACGACGCGCACGTTCGCCACCGCACCGAGGTGTACGAGGGCGCGCGCCACGGATACACGATGTCCGACACGGCCGCCTACAACGAGGCCGCGTGTGAGCGGCACTTCGCCGAGCTGTTCGCGCTGCTTGGCCGCGCGCTCGAACCGGCGTGAACCAAAAAACAGAGTAGTAGCCTCGCTGCCATCCAGGCAGGGACTGGCCCTAGCCGCACCCCCAACAGGAGGAAGTCTGATGGGCCGTAGAGTCGCAGGGAGCGGCTTCATTGCCGCGATGATGACGCTTGCCGTGCTCGCCACGGCAGGTCCGGCCGCGGGCGCTCGAACGCGCGCGGCCGGCGTGAGCGGGATCGGCGCCCTAATCCCGACGCACAAGAGCGAGACGCTGCCACGCCACGGCGGAACGGCGGACAGCCTCAACTGGTCCGGTTACGCAGTCACGCCAAGCGGAGGCGGCGTGACGGCCGTGACCTCGACGTTCACGGTTCCGACCGCCGGGCTCGTGCCGCCAGGCTTCGCGGCCACGTGGACGGGAATCGGCGGATACAACACGAGCGACCTGATTCAGGCCGGGACGGCCGAGCAGTCCGCGCCGAGCAACTCGCTCCTCGGCGATCAGTACTACGCGTGGTACGAGCTGCTGCCCGCCTCCGAGACCCAGCTGACGGGTTGTTCGGGCGATTCCAACTGCACGGTGACCCCCGGCGAGAGCATCACCGTCTCGATCAGCCGGGTTTCCGGCAGCACATGGAACATCTCCATGAGCGACGCCGGTCACTGGAGCTGGAGCAAGCAGGTCAGCTACAGCTCCTCGCTCTCATCGGGCGAGTGGATCCTCGAGGCGCCGACGCTCGTCGCGCAGACCGTGCTGGCGCCGGTCGGGACGGTCCACTTCGGGCCGACGTCGACGTATACCGCCGGCGGCGTGACGCACACGATCGCGCAGGGCGATCCGACGCAGATCGACCTTTCGCCCGGGGTGGTCAACGAGGCGACGCCGTCCGCGCTGGCGGCGGACGGCCAGTCGTTCAACGATTGCGCCTACGCCCAGAGCTGCGCCGCACCGTAGTGGTTGGCGAGGGCGTCGCTCGGTCTGCCGGCCGAGCGACGCCCGCCGCCTAGGCGTTGCGGTTGACCAACGGCTGATAGGCGCGACACGGCTCGCCCCTCAGGCCCGGGCACGGAGGCAGCCCCGTGGGGACGCTGATGCCGGGCACGACCGGCAGAACCAGCCGCGACGGCGTCTTGCGCGAGTACGCCACCTTGACCGTCGCCTGCCCCTTGGGGCGGGTCTCGGCGAACGCCCAGATCGGCTGATCGCCATTGGGGGCGGCGATCACGATCCGGATCCGGGATCCGCGCCGGTAGACGTGGCCCTCGTAGTACAGGGGAATCGTCACCTCTGTCCAGCGTCCCCGCGGGAGTGGGGCTACATCGGCCTTGCGTAGCGTCGGTACCGGCTGCAGCAGCGTGCTCGACTTCGTGAGCTTGCGTTCGTTGGCCCGCAGCCACCCGGACTGCACGAACGTCTCCTTGCCGTCGGGCCGGATCTCGGACACGGTGACCTGGAGGTCGACGCTCGGAGCCGAGGCCTTGATCCAGGCTTGCACCGACCCACCGCCGATGACGACGGTGTTGGCGCCAAGCGGCGAGGTCACGTAGGACAGCGCCGTGCCCGGTGGGTTCTGCTCCCACTGGTACTTTGGGGTGGCGGTCCACAGCCCACCCGGCGACGAGCCGGTGTTGCCCGTGAAGTCGGTCGGCGTCGTCGCGTGTGCGTTCCACGTGAATTCATCCGCGCCGCGCTTCGCCGGCGCCCGCCCGACCAGCGCGCCGTGGGCCGCCAGGTACCACGACTGCGCCCGGGTCCCGGGAATCGGGAAGCGCGAGAACGACTGCTCGAACGCGGGAACCGGCACGCCCGGGGCCGAGCTGCCGGCCCCGTTGTCGAACAGGACCCGGATCTCCGGGAGCCGCTGAAACGCCGCCAGCGCCGCGGCGTAGCTCGGCTCGTCCTGGATCGGGTCGCTGGGCAGCGTGACGTTCGGAATCCCGAGCGCGGTCTGATACAGAGTCGGCGCGAGCGCTTTGACGGCGTCCGACATTCTCGGCGCCACCTGGGCGACGTACAGCTCCAGGAAGTCGAACCACCGTGTGAATGTCGCCGGGTCGAGGGAGTCGGCGTGGACGCCGTTGGTGAACGTGAACCACTTCCGCTTGGTCCCGGTGAAGTGCTGGGCGAGGTCTGGACAGTGCCCGCCGACCTGCTCGTCGGTCCATTGGCACGCGATGTAGACCGGGACCTTGATCTTGTGCACGAACGTGATCGGATCGAGCGGATCGGCCACCGACGGGACGTAGTGGGCGTTGGCGCGCGTCTTGGCGATCAGGTTGACCGCCTCGCCGTGGAGGGCCTGGTTCGCCTTGCACGTCTGGTCTCCCTCCTGGATGCGCTTGTACGCCCACGGTTGACCGCCGGTCGGAGAAGCCGGCAGGGCATCGTGCACGCGGTCTTCGGCCCAGGCGAGCGCGAAGCCGGTGTTGAGCAGCCCGCCCGGATACAGCGTCGTCGCGGTGCTGTCGATCACGGACAGCGGCGAGATCGCCGCGAGGTCCGGCGGATCGGTGGCAGCGACGAACAGCTGGCTGATGCCGCCGTAGGAGATGCCAATCATGCCCACGCGGTGGTGCAGGACCCACGGCTGGTGGGCCACGGTCTCGATCACGTCGTAACCATCGAGGTTCTGCAGCGGCTCGAAGTAGTTGAACGCCCCGCCGGAGCAACCGGTCCCTCGCATGTTGACGTCGATGACCGCGAAGCCGAGCAGCGTGGCGATCTGGGCGATGCCGCTGTCCGGGCCCGCGGGGTCGGCGTAGCCGTAGCCGGCGTACTCGATCACGGTCGGATACGGGCCGGTGCCGGCGGGCAGGCGGACGTCGATCGCCAGCTTCGTCCCGTCCCGGGTCGTGAGGTAGCCGTAGCCGCTCGTCGGCAGCGCCTGGTCGTAGATCTTCGTGCTCGGCGGAGCCGGCCGGTTCGAGATCACCGTGAACGGCGCCGACTGCGCTCCGCCCCGGCCCGGCACGCGAACGCGATAACCGGCCCCGGGCTTGACGTTGCGGAACAGGATCCCGCCCAGCGAATCGGCTCGTTTCGACTGGGCCCGGCGTCCGTGGCGGTCGATCAGCGTCAGCTGCTCGCCGCCACGGAGGCCCGTCACGTAGGCCTGTTCTGCGCTCCCGTGCGCGACGAACGGCGCGGCCGAGACGGCGCTGCTGTGGCCACCGTCGGCCAACGCTCCCGCCGGCAGGGCGGCCAGTACCGAACAGGCCAGGACAGCACAGACGATGCGAAGCACGCACACACCTCCGAATCAGAGGCGGACCGCCCGGCTCAACGCACCGCCCACAATCAACCGTACTCGGCGATCGTGGCATTCCCGGCATCACCCGTCAAGCGCGAGGCGTTCGCTCACGCCTGCTGAACGACGATCAGCGAGTGGCCGTCGGGGTCGCGGAACCAGAACATCGGCGGCACGGGGTCGCCCATCCGCGAAACCTCGGCGTCGACGTCCACGCCCTGCGATTGGAGGTGGGCGTGGGTGGCATCGATGTCGTCCGTGGTCAGGGTGATCCCCGTCTCTGTCCCCTTGACCTCATCGCCGGGACGCGGCGGGGCGAGCGCGATCCCGGTCGTGCCATTCGGCGGGTAGACCTCGACCCACCGGTAGTCACCGCCGAACGGGATGTCGGTGCGCTTTTCGAAGCCGAGCGACTTCTCGTAGAACTCGATCGACCGATCCTGGTCGGTCGACGGAACGATCACCAAACTGATCTGGTCGATCCTGCTCGAGGTCGTGGACACGTCCGTCCTCCTTCGGTTGCTTACATCACCTAAGACCCCGGCCGGTGGAGGATCTCATCGGCGCTCGCTATTCGAACGCCGGCGCCTCCCGGCCGGGAAGGATGTCGGGGAGCCCCTCGCTGACTCGGTCGGGGAACACCGCCGCGCGCTTTTCGAGGAACGCGGTGACGCCCTCCCGGGCATCCGCTGACTGACCGCGAGCGAACATGCCTCGAGAGTCCGCGCGATGAGCGAGCATTGGATGCTCGGCTCCGAGCATCGTCCACATCATCCGCCGCGCGAGCGCCACAGACACCGGCGCCGTGTACTCGACGATTTCGCGCGCGAGCGCGTAGGCCGCATCGAGCAGCTCTTCCTTGGGGTGCAGGCTGCGCACCAGGCCGCCCTCGAGCGCCTCCTGGGCCGAGAACACCCGGCCGGTCTCGGCCCACTCGAGCGCGCGGCTGATGCCGACCACTCGGGGCAGAAACCAGCTCGAACACGCCTCCGGCACGATCCCTCGGCGAACGAACACAAAGCCAAACCGGGCATCGTCCGCGGCCAGCCGGATGTCCATCGGGAGGGTCATCGTCGCGCCGACGCCGACGGCTGGCCCGTTGACGGCTGCGATCACGGGCTTGGTCAACTCGAACACGCGCAGCGTGAACCGCCCGCCCATGTCGCGATGGACAGCCCCATCGCCCTCACGTCCGCGCCGGTCGAACGTTTCGCCGCCGCCGGACAGGTCGGCCCCGGCGCAGAAACCACGACCGGCGCCCGTGACGACCACGACCCGCACCTCGTCGCTCGCGTCGGCGAGATCGAGCGCGGCCATCAGCTCGCCGGCCATCGTCGGGGTCCACGCGTTCAGGCGATCAGGCCGGTTCAGCGTGATCGTCAGGATGCCTTCGTCGAGTTGGGTGATTATCTGCTCGAACTCCATGCCCGCCACGTCCTTCCGCTCGGTGGATGGAAAAGTGTCGCCCCCGGAGATCGTTTGGCCATACTGTGCGCCATGGGCCAGCAGGTCGCGGCCAAGGCGTTCAGCCGGGACGACCGTCAACGCTACAGACGCAAGGTCCGGGCTTGCCTCGACGTGTTCGCGCGCATGCTCTCCGAGGCGAAGTTCCATCCCGAGCGCCGTTCGTTCGGCCTCGAGGTCGAGCTCAACCTGACCGACGACGCCGGCGAGCCGGCGCTGGTCAACGCGGCCGTGCTGGAGGCGATCCCCGACCCCAGCTTCCAGACCGAGCTCGGCCAGTTCAACATCGAGATCAACGTCGCCCCGCGCCTGCTCGAGGGCCGCGTGTTCTCAGACCTCGAGCGCCACGCCCGCGCCAGCCTCAACAACGCCGAGGAGCACGCTCGCACCGTCGGTGCGCACATGGTGATCATCGGGATCCTGCCGACGATCGGACCGCAGCACCTGCACGCCGAGAGCATCAGCGCGAACCCCCGGTACGCGCTGCTCAACGAGCAGATCTTCGCCGCCCGGGGCGAAGATCTCGAGATCTCGATCGCCGGCGTCGATCGCCTCTCGACGTATGCGGAGACGATCGCGCCCGAGGCCGCGTGCACGAGCGTCCAGCTCCACCAGCAGGTCGATCCGGATGCGTTCGCGCGGCACTGGAACGCGGCGCAGGCGATCGCCGGCGTGCAGTTGGCGGTGGCGGCGAATTCGCCGTTTTTCTACAGCAAGGAGTTGTGGCGCGAGACGCGGATCGCGCTGTTCGAGCAGGCCACGGATACTCGTCCGGAGGAGCTCAAGGCGCAGGGCGTGCGCCCGCGCGTGTGGTTCGGGGAGCGGTGGATCACCTCGATCTTCGACCTGTTCGAGGAGAACGTGCGCTACTTCCCGGCGCTGCTGCCGGTGTGCGAGGACGAGGACCCGCTCGAGACGCTGGACCGCGGGGACGTCCCCTCCCTCGGCGAACTGCGCCTTCACAACGGCACGATCTACCGCTGGAACCGTCCGATCTACGACGTCGTCCGCGACCAGCCCCACCTCCGGGTCGAGAACAGGGTCCTGCCCGCCGGGCCGACGGTCGTCGACATCCTGGCGAACGCCGCGCTCTACTACGGACTGCTGCGCGTAATGGCGGACGAGGAGCGCCCGGTGTGGTCGCAGATGTCGTTCTCGGCCGCTGAGGAGAACTTCCACTCCGGCGCCCGCGACGGAATCGACGCGCGCCTGTACTGGCCGGGGCTGGGCGAGGTCCCGGCGGCCGAGCTGGTGCTCAGGCGGCTGTTGCCGCTCGCGCACGAGGGCCTCACTCGCAGCGGCGTCGATTCCGCCGATATCGACCGTCTGCTCGGGATCATCGAGCGTCGGTGCGTGACGCTGCGCAACGGCGCCTCGTGGCAGAGCCAGATGTTCCACCACCTCTACGACGACCACTCGATGGACCGCCACGAAGCCCTTCGGCAGATGACCCAGATCTACCGCGAGCACATGCACTCAAACGAGCCGGTCCATGACTGGCCGGTCGCCTGATCCAGCAGCGTCGACACCCCGGTGGCGAGCCGGGGAGCTGAGATCACGCCAGTTCCGCCTGGAGGATCTCCGCCACGGGGCGGCTGCTGCCCAGCCGCGCCGGGATGGCGGTCAGACCCGCGATCACGAGCGGGGTTCCGACCAACACGGCGAGCAGCCACCAGGGCGGCAGGCTCGCCGACTTCGAAGGGGAAACAGCGTTGAACAGCGCGATGCCTCCGGGGATGCCCAGGATGGCGCCGGCGAGCGCCGGGAGCACCTGCGCCGCCGATAGTCCGGCGGTGACCTGTTGCGGGGTCGCGCCGAGCGCACGTTCCAGCGCCGAGGAGTGCCTCGCGTCGAGCGCCGTCGACCACGTTATGAACAGGGCGTTGACGGCCGCAAGGGCGACCAACATCACCGTGATCACGAGCAGAACCTGGTTCAGTCGATCGGCGCGAGGGTCCGTCAACCCGGAGGAGCCGACGACTTGCTGGGCAGTCAGTCGCGCGTGGGCCGCCAGCACGGCGACGATTCCCGTGACCGTGATCGCGACGCTGAGCACTCCCAGCGCCGTGCGGCGCGGCCGGCGCGCGGCCAGGCGCAGCCCCAGCATTAACGGGATCGGCAGACGCGCCGAGACCTTGATCAGCCAAGCCGTACGGCGCGGCGGCCGCGGCGAGTCGGCCAACGCCAGGACCGTGCTCGTCCGCGACGCGCGCAAGGCCGGAACGAATGTCGCGACGGCCGCCACCACCAACGCGACGGCGACGGCCAGCTCGACCGTCGAGGTCGTCAGGCGGACTGAACCGGCGCCGCCGATCAGGCCGGCGCCCGGACCCGTCAGGAGCGGAGCGGCCAGCCATCCGATCGCCAGTCCGAGCCCGGCGGCGACCAGCGCGAGGACCACGTATTCCGTCAGGAGCACGGCGGCGATCAGGCGGGGCGTCCCTCCGATGGCCTTGAGGAGCCCCACGCGGCGGATCTGGTCCGACATCCGCCCCCCGACGAGCACCGCAATGCTCGCCAACGCGAGCAGACTGAGCAGCCAGCTGCCGGTCAGCAGCGCCCGCTGCTCGTTTCTAACCAGGTTGGCGTCGTCGTTGCTCAGCCCCTGCCACGCCTCGAGCGACGGTGCGTTCAGCGAGGCAGAGCTCTGATCGTTGACGAAGGCGGGCGCCTCGGCCGGGTCGGCGAGCCTCAGGTTCACGACGTAGGACAAGCTCCCCGCCGGTGTTCGGAGGCTGCTGAGATCTGTCCGGGTCATCCACATCAGCCCGGGATGCGGCTCGGGACCCGGCGGTGCGGCCGACCCGTTCCGCGGTGGAGGCGCCCCGAGCCCACACGGGGTCAGGCAGTACGTCTCCGGATACGGGGACATGGCGGCGGTCACCGCGATGCCGACCACCCGGAAGGACCGGCCGCCCAGCGTGATGCGATCGCCGGTGCGAAGGCCGAACGCGTCGGCAAAGCTTCGCTCGACGACGACCCCGCCCTGTCGCACCCAGCTCCCCTGCGTCACCTTGGGCTGATCGACCGAGGCTGCGGCGGAGTCCCGGCCCTCGAGCTGCACCGCCGCGACGTGGCCGTCTCTCCGGGCCACGGCCTGAATCAGTGGGTACGGCCCGCTGTAGCCGGTCACCCCGCGAGCCCGTGTCAATGAGCGGAGCGCCGCGAGATCAGCGGCCTGGCCGTTGGGGAGCGGGGTGACGTTGGCGACCACGTCGGGCCCGCGCGTCTGCGACCTCGTCGTGTCGTACGGGTGAGCGGTCACGCCATGAAGCAGCAACCCGAGCGTGAGTGTGGCTATGGCGGCGACGATCGCGAGAACCAGGAGCGCGGCTTCGCCGGGGCGCCGGCGCAGGTCGCGCGCGGCGAGTCGGCAGATCAGTGTGAGGCGACCCATCTCCTCACCCCTCGAATCCGGCGAGCTCGGCGACGCGACGCGCGGCGCCGGGGGTCAGCTTCAACTCCTCGACGAACACGCCATCGCGCATCGACACGAGCCTGTCGGCAGTTGCCGCGATCCGCGAATCGTGAGTGACGATGACGAGCGTTTGGCCCCCCTCGCGCAGCCGGTCCAGCAGCCGGAGCACGTCTCGGGTCGCGGCGCTGTCGAGGTTGCCGGTCGGTTCGTCGGCGAGGACGACGAGCGGCTCGTTGCTGAGGGCGCGGGCGATCGCCACTCGTTGACGCTGGCCACCCGAGAGCGCCGACGGAAGATGGTCCGCCCGGTCCGCCAGTCCGACCTGGTCGAGCAGCTCCTCGGCCCGGCTACGGGCCGTCCGTGGCGAGCGCCCGGCCAGAAGCGCGGGCAACTCGACGTTCTCGACGGCCGTCAGCTCGTCCATCAGGTGGAAGGCCTGGAAGACGAAGCCGATCGCGCGTCGGCGCATCCGCGCGAGCCCGCGCTCGCTGAGTCGGTCGATCCGTCGTCCCTCGAGCCAGACTTCGCCCGCTGACGGACGTTCGAGCCCGCCGAGCAGGTGCAGCAGGGTCGACTTACCGCAGCCGCTCGGGCCCATGACCGCCACGGTCTCGCCCCAGGCGACATCGAGGTCAACTCCGTCGAGCGCGCGCACGACCCCGGCTCCCTCCCCGTAGTGCTTCTGAAGCCCTCGCGTTCCGACGACACGCCCCGAGTGCGATTGCGACCCGTTGGCTTCCATCATTGTCCCTTCGTCTGAGTCCAGTATTGGGCGCAGGCCTCGAGCCATCGGAGGTCTGCCTGAAGCCTGAGCACGACGCCCTCGAGCAACAGCCCGGCGACTGAGCCTTCCGGCTCATCCAGCGCGGCGCGCTGCGCCGCCCCGAGACCAGCAAGCAGCTCATGGCGTTGCGCGTCGACGATCCGCACCGGGTCGCCCAGCCCGGCTGCCGCAGCCGCCACCAGCTTGAGATGAAACTCGGCGGGCGCCGGCTTGGGCCAGCTCGTGTCAGCCAGCCACTTCATCACGCGCTCCCGCCCCGCCGGGGTCAGCTCGTACACCTTGCGATCGGGTCGATCGGCCTGGCCGATGCGCTCCGAGGTGACCAGACCGGACTTCTCCAGCCGGTTCAGCGTCACGTACACGTGGCCCGCGTTCAGCACCTCCGCCAACGGACCGAGCGCGAGCTGCAACTTGGCGCGGAGTTGATAGCCGTGAGACGCCTCCTTGGCGAGCAGCGCCAGCAGCACCTCCTGCACGACGCGCAGTTGGTAGCCGCGAGCTGGCTCCTTGCCCAACATGCCGACCGCTTCAGGCACCCGCACAACCCCTTCTCTAACCGTTATCTACGGTCGAGGCTAACGGTTATCTAGCCGGGTGTCAAGCGCAGCGGCGACGAGCGCGTGGGCTGCCCCGTTCGCGTCGCTCGGGATCCAGCTGACGGTGACGCTCCCGATCCTCGTGGTGAGCTCGAGGATCTCGTCTCCGAGCGCGGTGAGCGCCGGGTTTCTGGGCCTGCGCTCACCGCACGTGTGCGACACGACGAGACGTGAGTCGCTGCGAGCGTCGACCCTGTCCAGTCCGAGCTCGCGCGCGCGCCTCAGGCCGGCGAGCAGCGCGTGGTACTCCGCGATCGTCGCGCCGGCGACGCCGATGACCTCGGCGTGCGATGCCAGCAGCGAACCGTCCGCGGCCCGGAGGACATACCCGATGGCTGCCATCGGCGGGTTCCCCCGTGCCCCTCCGTCCACTGCCAACGAGGCGAATCCTTCCCGAACCGGCGCCACAGCCCGTCTCGAAGGCCGAGCGTTGGCTTTGGCCAGCGCCCGACGCTCGGCGTCGCTGTTGGCGCGGCCGGCCCGCCGGGGCCGACGCCGTCCCCAGTTGGCACGAGGATCGTCGGTGGATCCCACCTTGGCGAGGGTATTGCTTCGGTTGTCTGCCGAGGGCCGTCGGCCCGGTAAACGGCGCTGGGGAAAGGGGCGGGCGCCATCGCACCCGCGTCGAAAACCTACGTAGCACGACAATCCCGGCTCAAGTGGCGAGGCCTGTCGAGCTATGCATGAAGAGCATGCCTAATACGACAGGGCTTGGGTCCGGCGGCGGTGTTGACGCGCTATGCAGGTTTCCCGTGACACTTCCGGCACAAAATCGCGGGTCTGGCCGCAGCAGGAGGTCGACCACGGGCCCAGGCGACCCGCAACAAGCCCTCACCCACCCCCCTTCCCTGCTGCCGTTTACCGAGCCGATCGCCGGCCAAAGCCGCGGGCGGCACCATCCGGTGGTAGGGCTAGCCGTACCACCCAAGACTCCTGCTGTCCGGCTTCTCAGAACGGCGGGCGACGTTCAGTCTTTGGCTCGTGTCAAGTACTGAGATCAAAGACGCCGGGCATGAGCCGGCAGCGCCCGCGGCCCGCGCCGCCGAGCTTGGCAAGACCTACGGGACCGGCGATGTCGCCGTCCGTGCGCTCGATGACGTGACGGTCCAATTCGAGCGCGGCCGCTTCACGGCCGTCATGGGTCCGTCGGGGTCGGGCAAGTCGACGCTGATGCACTGCATGGCCGGGCTGGACAGGCCGACCTCCGGGCGCGCTTTCGTGGGGGGAGAGGAGATCGGGCTGCTCGACGACGCCGCGCTGACCGAGCTGCGGCGAGACCGTGTCGGGTTCGTGTTCCAGGCGTTCAACCTCGTCCCGACGCTGACCGCCGCCGAGAACATCACCCTTCCGATCGACCTCGCCGGAGGATCGACTGATCGGGCCTGGTTCGACGAACTCGTCGGCCAGCTCGGCATCGCGGACCGGCTGTCACACCGTCCGAGCGAGCTCTCTGGGGGCCAGCAGCAGCGGATCGCCTGTGCGCGGGCCCTCGTTTCCCGCCCGGAGCTGATCTTCGCCGACGAGCCGACCGGCAATCTCGACTCGAACGCGTCCGCGGAGGTGCTCGGGTTCCTGCGCCGGTCGGTGAGCGAGCACGGCCAGTCGATCGTGATGGTCACCCACGACCCGCTGGCGGCGGCCTACGCCGACCGGGTCGTGTTCCTCGCCGACGGCAGGGTCGTAGGTGAGCTGCTCTCTCCGACCGCCGACGCGGTCCTCGAACAGATGAAGCAGCTCGGCAGCTGAGATGCGCAAGGTCACGATCAACGGCCTCCTCGCGCGCAAGCTGCGTTTGGCGCTGACCGCGCTCGCGATCGTTCTCGGGGTCACCTTCGTCACCGGAACGTTGATCCTCGGTGACACCCTCAACCGGACCTTCAACAACTTGATCGGGACGGCGTACGAGCACGTCAGCTTCCAGATCCGGGGCAAGGCGGCGTTCAACGACAACGCGGCCCAGATCAACAGCACCGAAAACCGCAAGCCGGTTCCGCAGTCGATCGCCGCAGACGTCGGCGCGCTGCCGGGAGTCGCGTACGTCTACGGCGCAGTCGAGGGCTACGCGCAGTTCATGACGCGTGACGGCAACGCGATCGGTGGCGGGGGGACCTCGACCCTGGGGTTCTCGTTCGACCCCAACCGCCAGCTGTCCCCGTACCGGCTGGTCCAGGGCAGCGCTCCAACGGGCCCGGACGACGTCGTCATGGATAAGGCGACGGCGACGAAGCACCACTTCGCCGTGGGCGACCGGGTGCTCATAAACCTGCCGAACCGGCCCCAGACGTTCACGATCACGGGAATCGTCACGTTCGGCAACGACAACAACCTGGCCGGAGTCACGCTCGCAGGCTTCGATCAGCAGACGGCACAGGCGCTGTTCAACTCCGTCGGCCACTACAACTCGATCAGCGTCCTCGCGTCGCCAGGGGCCGACAACGTCAAGCTGCAGCTGGCGATCGCCCGCATCCTCCCGCCCGGCGTCGAGGTCGTCAGCGGCCAGACCGTCGCGAACGAGCTATCAAGCGCGGTCGACGACGCGCTCTCGTTCATCTCGACGGCGCTGCTGATCTTCGCGGCAATCTCGCTGTTCGTCGGCGCGTTCACGATCTTCAACACGTTCTCGATCACCGTCGGTCAGCGGACGCGAGAACTTGCGCTGCTGCGCATCGTCGGCGCGAGCCGCCGGCAGGTATTCCTGTCGGTGCTGGGGGAGGCCGCCCTGACCGGGCTCGCGGCCTCACTGATCGGCCTCGGGCTCGGCGTCCTCGCCGCGCTCGGCCTGAAGGCGCTCCTGAAGGCGTTCGGCATCGTCCTGCCGTCCGCGCCGCTCGTGTTCGAGGCCCGCACCGTGATCGTCGCGATCGCGGTCGGCGTCGGCGTGACCGTGATCTCGGCGATCGTCCCCGCCCGTCGCGCGGTACGGATTCCGCCGGTGGCCGCGCTCGTGGAGCACAGCGAAGATCAACCGCAGTCCTTGCGGCTCCGGCGGGCGCTCGCCGGGCTGGGTGCGCTCCTCGCCGGCGTCGCCTTGGTGCTAGCTGGTCTCGCCAAACCCGCGGTGGGACTCGTGGGCCTGGGCGCGTTGGCCGTGTTCCTCGCCGCCGGCATGCTCGTCCCGATCATCGCCCGGCCACTCTCGAGCGCCCTCGGACGCGCGCCCGCGGCGCTGCTCGGGATCGCGGGAAGGCTCGGCCGGGAGAACTCGATGCGCAACCCGCGCCGGACCGCCCAGACCGCCGCCGCCCTGATGATCGGTCTCGCCCTCGTGTCGACGATCGCAGTGCTCGGCGCCTCGCTCAGCAAATCCGCGGCCGACCAAGTCGACAGCGCGGTCAACGCCGACTACGTCATCACGGGGTCCGGCGGATTCAGTAAGTCGGTCACAGCGGCCGTCTCGCATCTGCCCGGGGTGACGACGACGACCACGGTGTACCGGGGGCAGTTCGAGTTCCGAGGCTCGCTCTCGAGCCTCGCTGCCGCGTCCACCGCCGGCCTCTCGCAGACAGTTAACCTGCACGTCACCTCCGGCAGCGGGGCCCCAGCGATGGCCGCAGGCCAGCTCCTCGTCGACACCAACACCGCGAACTCGGACGGGCTGTCGGTCGGGTCCGTCGTTCCGGTCAAGTTCGCGCAGACCGGGTTCACCACCATGAGGATCGGCGGGATCTTCAGACCCAACCCGCTGATCGGCAGCTTCATCGTCGGAGACGGCTTCTTCCTCTCCCACTTCAACAACCCCCTCCCCGTCGGCGTCCTGCTCCGGACGGCCCCGGGCGCCCCCGGGATCGGGAATCAGCTGAACCGCGTGCTCCAGCCCTACGCGAACGTCAGCTATAAGACGCGCGCCGGATTCGAGAGCTCGGCGAAGAGCCAGGTCAATCAGGAGATCGGCCTGGTGTATGTCCTGCTCGCACTCGCCATCCTTGTCGCTCTGGTCGGCATCGTCAACACACTCATGCTCTCCGTGTTCGAGCGCACCCGCGAGATCGGCCTGCTCCGCGCGGTGGGGATGAAACGCCGGCAGGTCCGGCAGATGATCCGCTCGGAGTCCGTGATCATCGCGCTGTTCGGCGCCATCGTCGGGGTCATCATCGGGACCGGGCTGGGCACCGCCCTGGCCTCCTCACTCAGGCAGAGCAGTGTCACCAACATCGCCGTCCCCGTCCCCAGCCTGATCGGTTTCCTCGTGCTCTCGGCGCTCCTCGGTCTCGTCGCCGCCACGTGGCCGGCCCGCCGCGCGGCGAAGCTCGACGTCCTTGCCGCGATCGCCACGGAGTGACCGAGAGGGGAGAATCTGTCGCCGTGAAGGCGAAGCTGTACGCGATCGCAGCCGCCGGAGTGGCGGCGGGCGCCGCGGCGGCCTGGCTGGCCGCCCACCAACCACCTGATCGCCCAACCGAACCCGACGCGGTGCTCACGCTGGTGGTGGGGGCGTCCCTGATCGGCTGCGGGCTCGCGTCGTGGCGAAACCGGCCGGAGAACCGCCTTGGCCCCGTCATGGTGATCACCGGCTTCCTGTGGTTCGCGAGCCAGCTCAGCGAAGCGTCGGCGCCGTGGCTGTACACGATCGGATCGGCGATCCAGTACTTGTGGGCCATCGGCCTGATCTACCTGCTGCTGTCGTTCCCGTCCGGGCGGCTGCGAGGGAGACTCGATCGCGCGTTGGTATGGGCCACGTTCGGCCTGCTTTGCATGGAGCTCGTGGCGATGCTGTACGGCAACAAGGCGGGACTGCGGTGTCCGGGATGCCCCAACAACCTGCTCCAGGTCGTACACGACAATCACAAGGCGCAAGCCTGGCTCAACCTCGAGCGGTTGGTGGGCGGTGTGGTCATCTCGACCGTCATCGCGGTGCTCATCAGGCGGTGGCTGCGCTCCAGTTCGGCGCAGCGTCGCGCGGTCGCGCCGGTGCTGGTGGCAGGAGCCGCCTCGTTGCTGGCGCTGGTGTGGACGGTCACCTTCGATCTGCTGGGCGACCCGCTGAGCTCGCTCCCCGCCACCGTCTGGTTCTACACGACCGCGACCGTGCCAATCGCCGTCCTCTACGTATTCCTACAGCGGCGGCTGGCGCGCGGCATGGTCGCGGGGCTGGTCGTCGAACTGGGCACCCAGAGCCCGTCCGGCGATCTGCGCGACGCGCTCGCCCGCGCCCTCGGCGACCCCTCGCTCGAGCTCGCGTACTGGTTCCCGGCCGAGAAGGGCTACGTCGACGGAGATGGCCGCCCCGTCGTGCTCCCAGACGCCGAAAGCGGACGACGGGCGACGTTCGTCGAGCGCTACGGACAGCCGATCGCCGCGCTGGTGCACGATCCGGTGCTCGAGCACAACGCCGAGCTCGTCAGCTCCGTATGTGCCGCCGCCAGCCTCGCGCTCGAGAACGAGCGCCTGCAGGCCGAGCTGCGCGCTCGGCTGGTCGAGCTCCAGGCATCCCGTGCGCGGCTCGTCGAGGCGACCGACGCCGAGCGGCGGCGCATCGAGCGCGACCTCCACGACGGCACCCAGCAGCGGCTCGTGTCGATAGCGATGTCGCTGGGGTTGCTGGAGTCGAAGCTCCCCTCCGAGGCGGCGGCGCAGCCGCTCGTGCGCGAGACGCGGGAGGCCCTGGTGCTCGCACTCGCGGAACTGCGGGAGCTCACTCACGGAATCAATCCCCCGCTGCTCACCGAGCGCGGACTCGGGGCGGCGCTCGACGAACTGTGTCGCCGGGCCGCCCTCCCGACGCACCTCGACCTGGCGATCGATCGGCGCTTTCCGGATCAGATCGAGAGTGCCGCCTACTTTGTCGCCAGCGAGGCCCTCGCGAACGCCGCCAAGCACTCGCACGGGAACGAGATCCGAGTCGCGGCTGCCTACGACGGCAATTGCCTCACCCTCGAGGTGATCGACGATGGAATCGGCGGTGCCACGACCTCCGGCGGGTCGGGACTGCGCGGGCTGGGCGACCGCGTGGAGGCGCTCGGCGGCCGGTTCACCGTCTCGAGTCCACCGGGGCGGGGCACGACGCTACGCGCAGAGATCCCGTGCGCGTAGCCCTGGCCGACGACGCCGTGCTGCTCCGCGAAGGTCTCGCCCGCCTGCTCAACGAAGCCGGGTTCGAGATCGTCGGCGCCGTCGGAGACGGAGACGCGCTGCTCGAGTTGGTCGAGCGGACCGGCCCGGACGTCGCGATCATCGACATCCGCATGCCGCCAACACACACCGACGAGGGGTTGCGCGCGGCCAAGGTGATCCGCGAGCGGTGGCCATCGATCGGCCTGCTCGTCCTCTCCCAGCACGTCAACACGCGCTACGCGCTCGAGCTGCTCTCGACCGGGACCGACGGCGTCGGTTACCTGCTCAAGGAGCGGGTTTCCGACCTCGAGGAGCTGTCATCGAGCGTCAACCGGGTCGGGCAGGGAGGATCGGTGCTCGACCCGGCGGTCGTCGGTGAGCTCGTCGGCCGGCGCCGGCAGGCCGACAACCCACTCGAGCACCTCACGGATCGCGAACGCGAGGTGCTCGCGCTGATGGCCGAGGGTCGCTCCAACCGCGCCATCGCCGAGCGCCTGTTCGTCACCGACCACACCGTCGAGAAGCACGTCAAGAGCATCTTCGGCTCGCTGCGTCTCCCGCCTTCCCCAGACGACCACCGACGCGTACTCGCTGTCATCACCTATCTGAACTCGCAATAGCGGCGATGTCGAGGAGACCAGAGGTGAGCTCGTTGCGGCGGTCGCGGGTCGAGCTCCGCGCGCCAACGCCCGCAGACTGCGAGGAGTTCATCGCCGCGATGCTCTCCAGCCGGAAGCTCCACCATCCTTGGCTGACCCCAGCCACCACGCCGGAGGCGTTCGAGAACCTGTTGGGGCGCGTGGGCGACGAGCGCTACGACCCGCAGCTGGTGTGCCGCCGCGAGGATGGGGTGATCGTCGGCTTCGTCAACATCAGCGAGATCGTCCGCGGCGCGGCTCAGTACGGATTCGTCGGCTACGGTGGTGTCGCCGCATACGCAGAACGCGGCTACATGACCGAGGGCCTGCAGCTCGTGCTGCGCCGCGCGTTCACGGACTTGGGGCTGCATCGCCTCGAGGCGAACATCCAGCCCGGTAACGCGGCCTCGATCGCGCTCGTGCGCAGGTTGGGGTTCGTCCGAGAGGGCTTCTCCGAGCGCTATCTCAAGATCGGCGGCCGCTGGCGCGATCACGAGCGGTGGGCGATCCGCGGCGAGCAATGGCGTGCGGCGAACCGCGCCGCACGCCAACGATCACCGCGCCGCGCCTAAAGACCTCGAAAGCCGGTCTAAACAACCGGGCGCGCTGGCGACTCACAGGCGACGAACGTGCAGCAGGCCGCGACCAGGCCGGACGGGACGAACGAGCTGCTCGACGGCTATGTCTCACTCGGACTCCCGCGGGCCCTGCCAGCGACGACTCGCCGAGCGTCGCGCCGGTCTCGGACCCGGCCGACGTAGTCGCGAGCCTCGTCGATCAACGGGCATCCCAGCTGGCCGGCGCGATCAACGCGCACATCGTCCCGACGGGGACATCGGCGGCCGCGCTGCACGGGCGGGTCCGTCTCAGCCCGCAGATCACCACCGCGCAGACGACGAGCGCCACGTTCGCCGAGGAGAACCCCTACATCGGTCCGACGCTCGACCGCCTCGACGAGACGCAGGTCGTGCTGAACGACATGATCAACTCGACGCCGCCGCCACCACCGCCGCCGCCGTTCACCCGTCCGGCGCCGGTCAAGACGGCCACGCCCGCCGCCGCGAGGTGCACGCTCCGGCCGAGCAACAGAGTCCTCGTCGCCGCCCAGAAGGGCAGGCGGAAGAAGGGTGCGCCCAGGCTCAAGCGCCGGACGCTCACGGTGACCGTCAAGTGCGACCAGGCGGCACAGGTCAAGCTGACCGGCACGCTGACGCAGCTGCTGGGCAAGAAGGCCCGCCACGGCAAGCAGCGCTCGAAGGTCTACAGGCTGGGCCCGGTGAGCGCATCGGTCAAGGCTGCGCGGTCGCTGACGCTGGCGGTCAGACTGCCGGCCGGCGCCCTCACCGCGCCCGGCAAGGGAGCCAAGGAGTCCGCGGCGTTCACGGTCACGGCCACAAGTCCGAACGGCACCGGCCGCGCCACGGCCAGGATCGCGAGGCTGAGGCGAACTCGCTGATGTCGGCGGTCGGGGCGAGCTCGCTGAGCTCGGCGGTCGGGGCGAGCCTCACGCGCTCCCGACCGCCAGCTCGATCGCGTCGGGCAGGCGAACGCCGAGCTGCGACCAGCTCTCGCCGGCGTCGGGGGTGATCAGCAGCGTTCCGCCGCGCAGCGCGACCAACAGGTACTCGGACTCGCCGGGCATGGTCGCCATCGAGTACGGCATGCGACGAAGCTCGGGGGTATCGCCCCACTCGTCGATCGGTGTGAAGCCGTCGCCGCGGGATCGGAGCAACCGCGCCTCCCCATCGCCGTTGCCGTGGGCAGCGAACGGAGACCGGCTGACGGACACGTACCAGAGGTCGGGGTCGACGGAATCGATCGCCTCCGCCCACGCGTAATGACGGTCCAGCCCGTCGTCGATCCGGTCCCAGCTCTCGCCCAGGTCCTCCGAGCGCGCGATCCCCTGCCCGGCGGTCTCATAGATCCGCTCGGGCGCGAGCGGATGGGTCAGAAGTTGGTGTGCGTCGCTGTGCGCCTGCGGGTTGTGGTCCTGCCACGAGTCGCCTCCGTCCCGGGAGCGCATCACCCCGCCGAGCTCGATCCCGACCGCGAGCCACGAGGGGTCGGTCGGGTGCAGCGCGATCGTGCGCACGTGATGGGTCCACGGCCGGGGCGGGAACGACCAGTTCGGCTCGCTGGGCAGCTCGCGCAGGGCGGGGAGGAGCTGCCACCCGTGGCCGCCGTCCATTGAGCGGTACAGGTTGCTGGGCTCGGTGCCTGCGTAGACGACCGAAACGCCACCTTCCTGATGCGACGGGGAGACGGCGACCGACATCACGCGCCGGTCAGCGAGTCCCTCGTCGTCGTGGCGCCACGTCTCGCCTCCATCGTCGCTCGCGTAAAGACCGTCGTCGAGGCTGCCGACGTAGACGCGATCGGGGTCGCGCGGATCGAGGGCGATGCAGCGGGCGCCGACGCCGCGCAGCACCGTCTGCGCGTTGCCGTCCGCGAGCGTGAAGCGCGCCACGTCCTCGCCGGTGACGGCGAATATCCGCGTGCCGTCAGACATCGCTGCCGCGAACTCCCTTGCCGATGGTCATCACAGAGTCAGGGTAGGCCCGTTGGCCTCTGACCACCAACGGCAATTAGTCCTAGGACCGGGATCGCCCCCGCCCCACGCGCGCCATAACAGCGCCATAACGGCGTTACGCGCGTGTTATTGGCGATGCACAAACCTGCTGGCGAGAGACACCGTGACAGCAGAGCGACGCGCGAGGTACCGAGCGGATCATGGCCGCAGGGTCGACGGGCGTTACACCTACGCCGTGGGGCTGCTCGTGCCCCGTATGGCTCTGCGCCACCTTTCCCATGACCGGGTGACAGCCGTCGATGACAGGTGGGTCGAGTTGCCGCGCGATCTCCCGCGCCTCGCCGGGATACGCGGGCCGGGGCTGGATGGCGATCGCTACATGCACAGGGTCGCGCTGGTCCGCAGCGATGGTCGCGTCGACTGGCTCGAGCACCGGTGCGTGGATAACGGCCAGGCGCACGCGCCGGCGGGCCATCACAGCTGGGGCGATACCGGCCACGAGGCCCAGGATCTCGCGTACTCGCTGTTGACTGCTCGCCTCGGAGGCCCGCTCGACGTCGGGTCTCCGTACGGACCGCGGCCGATCTTTGGCGAGGCCTTCGCGTCATTGGTTGATGTGCTTGCGATGCTCCCGCGGGCCGTCGGCTGGCGGATGGCCTGGGATCAGCTGCTGCGGTTCGGCGCCGAGCCGGGCGGCTGGGAGCGAGGTCGGCGGACGGCCCGGCGGCCCGGTCGCGATCGCTGCGCGCCGTGTCCGCCGAGCCCTGCCCGCGCTCGGGCGCGGTCACACATGCGGTGCCGGCGAGGACCGGGTGCTGGCTGACTCCTACGCGCATCAGCGCGCCACCGCGCGGGCGCAGGTTGCCGCGCGTCGCGTCTGGGCTCGGCTGACGGTCACGACCCGGTCGGCGCGGCTTACCAAGTACGCGCTGGGGTCGGTGATCGCGTTTGCTACAGGCAATCTCGCGTTCGCTGTGCTGTACGTGCTCAACTGCTCGACGACCGTCTGTTCTGTGGGCGGCTTTGTGGCGGCGGCGATCCCCAACTGGCTGCTCAACCGGCGGTGGGCGTGGCAGCTGCGGGGCCGCCCGCCGGCCCGCCAGCTGGTTGGCTACGCGGGCGTCTCGATCGTCGTCCTGGTCAGCACCTCGGCGGTGACCGGCTTTACCAACCGCCACCTCCAGGCCGTGCCGCGCCACCACGGATTGCGGCTGTTGATCGTCATGGCCGCGTATGTGGCGGTGACGGTCGTCCTGTTCTTCGCGAAATTCGCGATCTATGAGTACTGGGTGTTCTCCGAGCGCAGCCGCGTCCGGCCTGCCCTGCGCTCTCTGCGCCACGTGCTCAGGATCACGCGACCAAATCGCAGCCCATAGAGGAGGTTGGGACCCTTCTTGGTCCCCGTCGCCCCGGCCGGGCGGTCACGCATCGTGGTGGGTACCTCGATCACCCGGAAACCGCGCATTGCGGTTGCGATCAACAGTTCCGAGGTCTGATATTGCGTCTGCTCGAGCGCGACCTGCTCGGTGATGTCCGCGCGCATGGCCCGGATCCCGCACGCTGGGTCGGTGATCCGTCGGCCCACCAGGCGGCTGATCAGCGCGCCGAACAGGATCACCCCGGCGCGCCGAACGGGATCGGTTGTCAGCTCCGTCCCCAGCCGCCGCGACCCGTTCACGAAATCGGCGGTGCCCTCGAGAATCGGCGCCACCAGCCGCTCGAGCTCTGCTGGCTCGTATTGACCGTCGGCATCGATGGTGGCGATCACCCTGGCGCCACGCGCGCGGGCCAGCCAGTACCCGAGCTTGAGCACCGCGCCCTGGCCACGATTGATCGGGAGCTCGCACACCAACGCTCCCGCCGACGCCGCCTCCACCGCCGTGCGGTCATCCGATCCGTCGTCTACGACGATCACCTCGGCGCCGAGTCCTGCGATCGTCGCGGGGATTTCGGAGACGACGGCCGCGACCGTGGGAGCTTCGTTGTAGGCGGGAATGATCACCGCCACCGGCTGGGCGACGGTGGCCCGATAGGAACTCAGGAACGCCGCCGCTGGTCGGCGCTCCTCGGCCGCGAGCTCCGCCGCGCGCGCCCCGGCCGGCGTCCGCCCGGTCCGCGCGATCGTCACCGGGTCGGCTCCCGCCTCGAGCATGAACGGCGGCCGCGGGTCGATCATCGCGCCAGCCGGAAGCTGATCAGCGCGGCGCTGAAACGCGGCATGTGCACCGAGTAGCCGTCGCCGCCAGGAGTCACGGTCTCGTGCGGACGGCGTCCGTGCCAGCGCCCATCGTGCCCCAGCCACTGCCCGTCGAGCGTGACCCCGGAGATCGCCCGGGGCGAACTGGCGCGCAGGCGCTGGACGCTCGCCACACCCGGGGCCGGCACCCCCAAGTGCACGCGGGTGTCGCGGTCGCTCTTGTTGATGACCAGCACGTGGAGGCGGTCCCCGGACACCCGGACCGCCCACACCTTCACGTTGTTCCCCCGCGACGTGGCGACGTGCACCGGCAGCAGCCGAGCGTCTGGGCCCAACGTGCGCGCGAACAGAATCAGCCCGTAGAGCAGCGGCCGGGCGATCAACCCGCGGTCGGTGATCGCAAACGCGCCGTTGATCTTGTCCGGTCGGACGTGGACGTTGACGCCCGCAACCCCCGCGCGCAGCACCTCAAACAACGCGTCGGGTGCCCACAGGCCAGTGGCGAACGTGTTGCTGACACCAGGCCGACCACCGCAGCTGACCGAGTTGAGCTCGGTCAGACGCAACGGGAGCCCGGCCGCGCGCGCGACGCGCACCGCGCCCGCGACCAGACTCGGCAGGCGGCTCGTCGCGGCGGGCGAGAGCAGGCGCGCGACCGTCGGGTACTGCGACGAGGTGGGCCGCGCGCAGGCGTTGTAGGGGTACAGGTGCGCGCTCAGGAGTCGCAGTCGCGGATGCGGACCCTGAGCCAGGGTGGCCAGCCAGCCGAGATCGCTTCTGGGAAAGGCCACGGCCGGCCCAACCAGGCGCACGTGGGACGCGGTAGCGGCGAGCAACTGCCCATCGGAGGCGAAGTCCTGGACATACCCGCTCGGGGTCAGCTGCAACGCCGCGGTCGCGGCAGGGTCACCCGAGCGCGAGATATTCGTCAGGAGCAGCGCGTGGTGGTAGAGGTCGGGTTCGTTGCCCAGCTCAAAGCCGGCGAGGCTCCCGCGGGGTAAGGTCCGCGCGGCCTCGGCCGCGAGCTCGACCAGTTCGTCCGACGAGGCGGTGGCGAGGTTGAGATCGACGATCACCCGCAATCCGCTTCGTCGGACAACGTCTCCGGTGCGGGCGAACCACCCCGGCGACAGGCCCACCGCCCAGCCCGGCTCGCTGCCGCCGGTCGCGTCTAAGAAGGTGTGATCGGCCGAGTCGCCCCCCACGCGCATGATCACTGGGCCCCCGCCCGCGACGCGCAACAGCCCCAGCACACGCTCGAACGGACCGGGCTGCCGTTCCGCCAGCGACAGGCCCTGGTACTCCATTGAGATACCCAAGAACGACCGGGGAACAGCGACGCCGCGCGCGGAGGAGTCGATCGATACCCGCACTTGCGCGACTCCGTCCTGGTCCACGCGCGACGAGCGGTCGGGCCCGGCGCCCGCCGGTGCAAGCCCCAGCCACACCAGTCCGGGCAAGACCCCGATCAGGACCAGGAGGGCCGGCTTCCAAACCGCCCTGACGCGTCCCCGAGAATTTCGCCCTGGCACAGCCGCGCGCCAACGCTGCAGCTTGCTTCCGGCTCCGTTCGGTGAGGCCAGCACGGGCCGCTCCTCTCTCTGCCCTTGGCCGATGGCGAATGACGAGTGGCTGCGGGTTCTACGCGGGCCTGGGTAACACGGCCATAACGGCGTTACCGCCGTGTTATGGCCGGCTGCGGTGTTACGTCGCTGTTATGTGCTATCGGTCATCCTGAGGACACGGACGCCGGCGCGGGAGACGCGTCCCGCGCCGGCGGACGGCCAGAGCAATGACCGTGCGTGCGAGGAGCGAACCGGAATGAGGGTGCTGGTTGTCGAGGATCACGCGCGGCTGGCGGAGACGATTGCCGCGGCGCTGCGGCGCGAGGGAATCGCCGTCGATCTGGCGTTTGACGGACCCGAGGCGCTCGGCCGCGCGTCGCTGACCGGCTACGACGTCGTCGTGCTCGACCGCGATCTCCCGGGTGTGCACGGCGATGAGGTGTGCCGGTCGCTGGTCGCCGACGGGTCCCCCAGCGCGGTGCTGATGCTGACCGCCGCCGCCGAGCTCGAGGACCGGATACACGGCCTTGCGATCGGCGCCGATGACTACCTCGCAAAGCCGTTTGCGCTCGCCGAGTTGAGCGCGCGGGTTCGCGCTCTTGCCCGGCGGCCGCGGCGACCGCTGCCGCCGACGCTCGTTCACGGCGACCTCGAGCTCGACTCTTCCAGGCGGGTCGTGCGCCGCGCGGGAGCGCTGGTGCAGCTATCGGCCAAAGAGTTCGCGGTACTGGAGATTCTGCTCGCCGCCGACGGGGCGGTTGTCTCGAGCGAGGAGCTGCTCGAGCGCGCGTGGGACGACGCGACCGACCCCTTCACCAACACCGTTCGGATGACGATCAGCCGGCTCCGCGCAAAGCTCGGCCAACCGCCGCTGATTCAGACGGTCACCCCGGTTGGCTACCGGATCGGAGAACCGGAATGACTCGCACCGCTTGGCCAAAGCGCCTCGCAAGCAGGCTGCGGCACCCGCGTACCACCGTTCGGTGGCGGCTGACGTTGCTCTACGGTGGCCTGTTCCTGGTCACGGGCGCCGGGCTGCTCACGCTGACCTACACGCTCGCCTCACACGCGGTCGGCAGCGACAAGACCTTCTTCACGACTGGCCCGATGAGCGTCGACGTGCAGGGCGGACAGGTCCCGTCCAACGCGCGCAGCAATCTGCAGGCCGACGCCGCGCCGCTGCCGGCGGGCGTCCGCCAAGAGCTGAGCACGCCGGCCGGTCGCGCCACCGGACTCTTCTTCGGCAGCCGCCAGCACAGCGCCGACCTGCATCAGCTGCTGGTCGAATCAGCGATCGCGCTGGGGGTCATGGCGATCGTCTCGATGCTGCTCGGCTGGGTGGTCGCCGGCAGGGTGCTCACGCCGCTCAAGACGATGGCGAGCGCGACCCGGCGGATCTCGGAAGCCAACCTGCACGAGCGGCTGGCGATGACCGGGCCTCGCGACGAGCTGCGGTCGCTCGCCGACACGATTGACGGGCTGCTCGAGCGCCTGCAACAGGCGTTCGACGCGCAGCGACGGTTCGTCGCCAACGCCTCACACGAGCTGCGCACGCCACTGACGGCCGCTCGCGCGCTGCTCGAGCTCGCGATCTCCGACCCCCACGCGACCGTCGAGAGCTTCCGCGACAGCTGCCGGAAGGCACTCGAGGAGTCACAGCACCAGGAGCAGCTGATCGACGCGCTGCTGGCGCTCGCGCGGGGCCAGCGTGGCCTCGAGGTCGTACAAGCCGTCGATCTCACCGAGATCACTCGCGAGGCGCAAACCAGGCTCACGCCGGCCGCCGCTGAGCGAGACCTGCGACTCGACACCGTGTTACAGCCCGCCGGGCTTCTCGGCGCGCCGGCGCTGGTCGAGCGGCTCGTGTCGAACCTGCTCCAGAACGCGATCGGATACAACCACCCGGGCGGCCGGGTCAGCGTACGTGTCCACAACACGAACGGCACGAGCACGCTTCAGGTCACCAACACCGGGCCATCGGTTCCGCCGGGTGAGATTCACCGCCTGCGCCAGCCGTTCCAGCGCCTCGCCTCCGACCGGGTCGCCCGCAACGACAGCCTCGGACTGGGGCTCTCGATCGTCCAGGCAATTGCTGACGCGCATCACGCGGAGCTGGACATCCACCCTAATAGCGACGGTGGCCTGCGCGTCGATGTGCGCTTTCCCGACTGGCCCATCACGCCCTCAGCGGAACCGAGCGACAGCGGCGACGCCCAACCGGCGCTGACGGTCGCTTCAATACGCTGATCGAGTACGCCGAAGAGCTACCAAAGGGGGATCGAACGACATGAAGAACGGCAGCTCGCCGAAGGGCGAGTCTCCTTCTCAGTTGGTGGACGAGCGCATCGAGGAGCTTGGCGATTGGCGCGGCGCGACGCTCTCCCGGCTCCGCAACTTGATCAAGCAGGCCGACCCCGATGTGGTCGAGGAGTGGAAGTGGCGCAAGGCGACCAATCCAGGCGTTCCGGTCTGGTCGCACGACGGCATGATCTGCACCGGCGAGACCTACAAGAACATCGTCAAGCTGACCTTCGCCAAGGGCGCATCCCTGGACGATCCTTCACGCCTCTTCAACTCGAGCCTCGAGGGCAACACCCGCCGTGCCATCGATGTGCATGAGGGCGAAGAGATCGATGAAGGGGCATTCAAGGATCTCATCCGCGCCGCCGTCACGTTGAACACGGCCAAATAGGACTCACGACGAGCACACCGGAATCCCGAGCTCGCTGCCGAACCGTCGACCGCGGTTCGCGGCTTACGCGATCGCAACTCTCCGGTCGGGAAGCAGGGGGAAGGCGCGGCCGGCTCGTGTCGGAAGGACGTAGTTGGCGCGTTTGAGGACGATCATGAACTCGTTGATGCCGTTGTTGACGGTGTCGCCTATCGCCGGGTTTTGGAGTTGTGCGCTGGTCGCGTTCATCGCGTTGCGGGTGGTGATGAAGTCCTCGATCGTCCGCTGGACCGAGACGAAGTGCAGGCCGGCCTGACCGCCGTCGACGGTGTTGAAGTCACGGCGGATGATCAGCGGCTTGCCGTGCTTGCGGGCCCGAGCCGAAGTCTGCGCGTGTCCGACGACGCCGTAGCGGCTGATCGCCTGACCGAGCAGGTTGGGGTCGCTCTCGGCGTCGGTGGTGAAGCCTTTGACGTCCTTGGGCGTGATTTGAGGGGCATACATCCGTGCCACCCGTTCGCGATCACTGAGTTCTCCGTACCAGCTGTCGAGTCGCAGGCGCATGTAGCTGACCTGCATCGTTGTCCCGCCGGCGAACTCGCCGGCGGGGATCGTGACGGCGTCCTCGCTGGCCTGGTTGCGGCGTAGGCCGGATTTGAACCCCATGAAGAGCGGCGCATTCCTGGCCACGAGGTCGCCGGGTGGGATTCCGCCGACGTTCTGATGCTCGGCCGGAAGTCCTGTTCCGACGAATCCGGTCCGGGTCTCCCGCCATTGCAAGGCGCTCGACAAATCGAGCCATCCGTCGGCTCCCGCCAGCGGGGCGCCGTGGATCAGCGCCGCCTCGACGTCCGCGAGGCGCTGTTCGTCATCGCAGGCGAAATGCAGGCAGAGGTCGTAATCGTCGATCGCCGGCAGCTCGAAATCCGAGAGTCCCTTGGCGTGCGGAATCGGCGATGCTGTCCTCAGCGCTCGCTCGAAGTACGCGGGTCCCCAGCCGGCGGTGAACAGCAGCCCCGATGGCCCCCATCGGTATGTCCGCTCGAGCGTGCGCAGGGCGGCCTCGAGCACCCGAGCCTGAGCTGGCGTGGGATTGCCCCGCACGTCGAAGAACAGGAGCCGGTCGAACCGGGGTGCGATCGGGTTTCCGTCTGCGTCTCGGGCGAGCGTCGCGACCCACGCGTGCTGGCTTGCCGGAAGGCCCGCCGGTTGAGCGCCGAGCGCGACGAGCGGGACCGTCTCTGGGCTGCTGCTCGTCGCGCGCTCGACGCCGATGCCGATCGCGGCGCCGCCGGCGGCAACGGCGGTGGCTCCGAGGACGAAGCGCCGCCGCGTCAGCGTCCGCCGGCCCCCCTTCCCCGGGGGCGGGTCACTCATGTGGTCGGCTTCCAGTGGAACGTGAAGTTGACCCGATGGGGCTTGAGCCAGACGTTCGCATACTCCACGTGCCGAGCCGATACGGGCGGGCTGACGAGCAGGCTCAAGTGATAGGTGCCTGCTCCCGGAACGTGGACGTCGTTGCCGTAGTGCGGCCCCATGTACCGCGAGATCATCGGCCACTGGCGCTCGTCGTAGACGATCTTGCCTCCCTTGCTGATCGTTGCCCACACGGTCGAGTACGGGATCGCCACGCCGGTTTCGGCGTCGCTCAGCATCACCATGAGATGGAAGCTGGTGTTGTGCCCCGGCTTGACCATCTGCTCGCTCGTGCCGTTGTAGATCACGAAGGGCACCGCGGTAGTGGCCTCGGCAGTGATCTTCATGCCCTGCCAGTCGGCGGAAGCCAGGACCTGAATCGGTACGGGCTTGATCCCGTCGACCGAGATGCTCTTGCCCGCCGACGTCGCGCCGGTGCCCATGTTCATCCCGGGCATCGAGCTCGAGCTCGCCGCCTTAGTCGAGCCGGAGCTAGACGATGTCGTCGAAGCGTTCTTGTCGGCGCTGGCGCACCCGGCGACCAGTGTGGCGAGCGCTATGAATGCGGCGGCTCGCCGGACCGGCCTCTTGTATCTGCGGTCTCCAGACATGCAGTTGCTCCTGTCGAATCTCGTCGCCGCGGTCGAGTGCCGCGTGTCCACGCTGACTCTCGACCGCGTCCTCATTTCTGTTGTCCTGTCGAGCTAGCCGGGAACAGCGACCTCCCTGGGCTTTGGACCCTCGGTGGCAGTGCTCCTCGACGGCTGCTCGTAGGGCACGAGCGTGTACATGGTGCAGGCGAAGACCACGAACAGCAGCCCCGCATTGGGGTCGGTCGCGCCGCCCTGGAAGATCCCTCCGAACCCCTGCCCCACAACCCAGTAGGCGAGGTTCAGCACGATCGCCAGGATCAGGAAGGTCTTTGCCCGCCAGTTGACCGCGACCGCGATCCCGATGGCGGCCGAGGCCGCGCCCAGCACCAGCGCGATTATCACCCCGTTGCCCTTGGCGCCGTTTGCGGCCGAGTTCTGAACGCTGCTGAGCCAGCTCATACCCGACGGGGCGGCGTTGATGGCGTTCGAGATCGCGTTCGCGCCGCCAGCCTCGACCAGCCACAGGTACGCCATCAGCAGCCAGAGGGTCGCCCAAGCGGCTCTTGCGCCACGGACACCGAGCAAGCCTCCCGGGCGACCGTTCGGCCAGACGACGAGGCCGATCAATCCATAAAGCAACACAGCCCCGGGAGCGCCGGTCAGCGGGCTCGCCATCGCGACGCCACCCATCGGGGTGGTTGCCATGAACAGCATTCCAAACGCCTCGCCGAACCACCAGACAACCAGCGCCCATAGGAACGACACCACCAGCGCAGGCTTGACCGTGCGGCGGTAGAGCAGCCCGAGGCCGATCGCCACCTGCACCAGCGCGAACAGCGTGTTGTAGACGTCCATGTTCGCCTGGAGGCGATGGGCCCCCCAGTTCACGCTGCTCGCCACCCAGCTCGGCTGGCCGGCGCTCAGGCCGGTCAACAACTGGATGAAGCCCTTCGAGTACATGAAGGACTGGAATTGCAGGGCTCCGTCCAACAACCAGATCAGGCCGAGCACGGTCTGGATGGTCCGCCGGCTGTCCGATGCGAAGTACTCACGGACGCGCGCAGCGAGCGGCACACTGTCGGCACGCTTCAGTGCGCCGGCACCAACATCTGCAGTGCCACTACTCATGTATCTGCTCCTCAGATTTAGGTCGTATGCCACCGCCACCGAAGGCCGGAACCAATTAGCTCCCAACCGCGAACGTCCAGCCGCACACTGCGGCGAGCACTTCTCGCTGACGCGAACGCATCTGGCTCCGGCTGGAGCGAAGGCGTAGTCGATCAGGGCCGGCGCGGAGGAATAGTGATCCGCGCCGCGAGACTCACTTGGGAGGGCCGCGACCTGACCAGCCGCCGACGAGCGGCGCCAATCTGGGAACGAAGACCTGGCCGTGCCGAACGCTGACCGGCTTGCGATGAGCACGCGGCGCTCGAAGGCAGCCGTAGCGCCGAACCACCTCGCGCAGAGCCCACGTCCCGGCGTGGAACACCGCCGCGAGCACGAGCCCGATGCACACCGCAGCGGGAACCGCCCACCAGCCGCCGTAGCCGAACACGCCGACGAGCCCTGCCGGATGCCCGGTCGCCAATAACCCTTCCGTGAACTCCTGGCCGACGTAGATCGCGACCAGCGAGGCGGCGCACAACAGCCACAGCAGGAGGAACGAACCGGCATACCGCGGTACCGAGGACTGGCCGGCGAACGCCCGTCCGAGCGCGCGCAGGAAGAGCCCGACGGCCAGCGCGACCAAGACGACGATCCACGGAACGATCGAATGCAGGTATGAGTGGCCCTGCCGTTGGAGCTCGATTCCCGCAGCGCTCCCGTAGGCGAGGAGGTACCGGAGCTGGTGAACGGCAAACGCGGCCGGCGGGAGTAGGGCCACCGGCACCAGCCCGAGAAACTGACGCTGGCGCCTCATCTAGCGGAGCGCGAAGTTTGAGATGTCCTCATCTAGAGAACCTTGCGAGTCGTACTGACCCGTGTGCACGTCGACCACTCGTCCGGCGCGGTCGACGAAAATTGTAGTCGGAAGCCCCTCGATGACCGCCAGCGAGCCGAGGCTGCTGGTGCTGGTCTGGTAGCTCGGGTAACTGACGGGGTGTTGGCCGAGGAATGTGCGGGCGTCGCCGGCTGAGTCGTCAGTGTCGGCGCCGAGGAATGCGACGTGGCGGCCGTACCGCGCGGACGCGTAGGCGAGTAGACCGAACTCTGAGCGGCAGGGTCCGCACCACGAGGCCCAGGCGTTGATCACGACCGGATAGCCACGAAGAGCACGCAGCCTGGCGGCGAGCGCCGACTCCGTCCCTAGGAGCTGGCCGGCCTGCTGGTGCAGCGCCTCCAACGGTGGTGGCGAGCCGGCGAGTTGCTTCTGGGCAGTCGCGGCACCGGCGATTTCGGGCGCGCGCGCAAGTGCCGCGCGAACGTAGCGGACGAGGACCCTCGTACTCGGCCAGCCCGCGGTCGAGACTTCCCGGTAGTAAAGGAGTTGACCGCTCGCGGAGACGAGCACGAACCACGGCTCGCCGAGGACCTCATATCCGTCGGCTAGCTTGCCGCTTCGATCGATCGCCACGGGATACGAGAGCGAGTGGGGCAGGCGTTGCAAGAAGCTGGTCAGCGTTCCCTGGCCTGGTTCTACGCTCCCTTCGTCCACCGCGGTTAGCTCCGGTAGGCCCGTGCGAGAGGCGAGCGACTGATATCGGTTGAGCGCGTCCAATTGGCCGGCGAGGCCGCTCGTCTCCTGATCCCACGTGGCGAAGAAGAGAAACAGGTGCGCGGACTTGCCGGGACCGAGCGTCACTGTCCCGCCTCCCGCGCGCGGAACGGTGACCGTTTCGCTCGGCGTGGTTGGCGGGACCCGGGCGTAGGAGAGATCCGAGTGCACGGCCGGGTGGTCGGGCAGCAGTCTCGAGGCCTCCTCGGCGAGGAGCTGGCCGAGCTGGCCGACGGCGGTGTAGGACATCTGCGTGATGTACACCTTCGCCCTGCGGCCGTGGGGATCGATCACGAAGAGCGCCGGCGTGTGGGTGATCTCCCCATGATCGACCGCCGCTTCGACTGCGTATTCCTTCCAAACGCGCTTGAGCTGTGGCAGCGAACCGGTGAGGAAGTGCCACGCGTGGAGCATCCCGTGCAGCTCCGAGTAGGACCACACGTCCTCGAGCGAGATAGCGTCCGGGTTGGCGTCGACTCCGAGCAATTGCACCTGCGAGCCGGCCTTGCCCAGCATCGCTTTGGCGTCCATCATCGCGGTGGTCGTCAGCGGACACTCGGTGGTGCACTCCGAATCGTTGAAGGCCAGGATCACCACCTTGCCGCGAAATGAGTGCAGCGAGACCTGCTGGCCGAACTGATCTGACAGCGTGAAGTCGGGAGCCGGCCCAGACAGGGGCGTCCCTGGATCCAAGTACGGGTTGGTCGCCAGAGCCTCAGCTTGAGACTGGGCCGGCGAGCTCGACCCCGCCACAATCACGACCACCCCCACCAGCACGACCAGCACCGCTGCAGCGGGCAGGGCAACCCGCCTCACCGGCAATCGCAACCGCCAGGAGGCCGGAACCCGCAGGACAGGCCAGCCCCGTCTTCCGAGCAGGCGACGCAGCACCAACCCCGCGGCTGCGACGCCAACCAACGCGAGCACGACGATCCCCAACACATTCTCGGTTTCGTGCCCGCTGGCAAGCGTGCCGCCACCCGCGCTGCCGGCGCCGGAAGAGGGGACCGATGCATTGGACGAACTCGCGGCTACCGGGAGCTTGACCCCGCTTGCGCTCGCCAGCCTCGTCACCGCTGCCTGCGTCGTCCCAAACAGCCCACTGCCGCCGGGTTGGATCGGAATCCCCCCCAGCAGGCGGTAGGCCGACGCGTTGGAATGCCCCGGCCAGTTGAACCCGAACCCGTTGGGCATCACCACCAAGAGCCGCTGCTTGTATGCCAGCGATAGCTCGAGCCCAAGAAAGCGGGCATACCCGCGGGGATTACGCCACAGGGCAGTCACCGCGCCCAGGTCAAACGGGCTCGCGATGATCGCCACCCGTACCGGAAAACCTGCCCGAGCCGCCGTCTTCAACAACCCACCCAGCTGGAGCTGCTGCTGCACCGAGAGACCAGCATCAGACCCTGCAAAAAGATCCTGGTACACGAGCACGTCGCTGCCCGGATCTCCATCCGCGCGCGCGACCGAGGCTAATACGAGAGCCACCGCGGCCACGGCCGTGAGCACAGCCGCGGTCGAGCGTGCCCAGCGCCACATCCACGGCATGGTGCCACTCAGGGTCACAACTTTGCGCAGCCGCTCGAGACCGCGGGACAGATTGGGGACAAATCTACGCTTCGGCAAGCCCCGGTCCGCTGCGAGGCTCGATGGAGTCACTGCAAGTTCCAGCCGAAGTAGACCTCGGCGCTGGTGATCTGGTCTCCCTCGAATGTGAGGACCTCCGTGTTGCGTCCCCTCGCGCCGTCGGCTCTGGTCATCTCGTACGTCACGATCACCTCGGGGCCGGCCTCGACGAGCCGCACGAACTCGAACTGCTGTTGTTGACCGGAGCCGGGCCAACAGCGCTCGAAATATCCGGCCCGATCCAAGCCAACGTCCACCGGGCTGGAGAACCTGAACCCGTCCGCCAACATGCGCTCAACGGCGTCGCGGTCCCCAGCGGCGTAAGCGAGGTACAGATCTCTCGCGCGCCCAGTTCTCTCACCTGAGGACATCGCTACCTCCCTCGTCTCGACTGGTACTCAGGATTCTCCTGCCCACAGCTCGCGCAGATCGTCACGAGCCGAGGCTAGAGGATGGCCTGGCGATCGGAAAGCGCGTTGAGTACCGCGCGACGGGCGAGCACGTCCGGCCCCGACGCCTGTCGCCGACCACCTCCACGGCGCGGTGGGGTTGTCAGTTGCCCGAAGGAGTGGGCGGGAGCGGGTGCCCGTGTGCG
Source organism: uncultured Solirubrobacterales bacterium (assembly GCA_963812225.1). Lineage (GTDB taxonomy): Bacteria > Actinomycetota > Thermoleophilia > Solirubrobacterales > Solirubrobacteraceae > Palsa-465. The sequence continues at coordinate 135,720 of CAWEUN010000014.1, read as the reverse complement.
TAGAGGTGGACGGGGAGCGCCCCGGCGGGGCGCTTCTCCTTGGCCGCGCGGTCCCTGTAGCGGGTGTAGATCGCGTTTATCTCGCCCGTGATCTCGGCGAGCTCGGCGGCGGTTAGATACGTGACGCTGTTGGACATAAACGCGGCGTGCCGCCATTTCGCCGGGTAGGTGAGGCGTCGCGACCACCATTCGCGCAGTTGGTCGTAGCTGCGCTCTACGAAGGTCCGCTCAAGGGCCTCGCCGGCGGCCGCGACTTCGGGGTCGGCGATGCCGGTTTCGAAAGCGTGGGATTCGCTGGCGAGCCTCCAGGGACGGCGGCGCCCGCGCCCTTCGCCAGTCTCCTCCACGAAGCCATATTTGGCGAGGGTTTGGAGGTGCCAGGACATATTCCCGGGGCTCTCGTCCAGCAGCTCCGCCGCGCGGGTTGCGGTGATCTCTCCGTCGCGGCGTATAGCCTCGATGAGTGCCACGCGCAACGGGTGCGCGAGAGCGCGCATGGTTCGCGCGTCGGTGATCACTTCGCGAGCCGGCGGCTCACTTTCGGGCGTGGCCGGCATGTCGCGCTCAGACCGAATCTGCGCACGACGAGCGCGCTTGGGCACGGTCTTCCTACCAGGCTGCCGGGGCGTGCTCATTCGGATCGACTCCGACGCAGCAGCATCACCACTGCCCGCGCGCGACGCGACGGCTCGCACCGCCACGAGGGACGGCCAGGCGTAGACCCATATCGACGAGCAGCCAGCCGGTTCCACGCCGCGCGGCCGCGACGAGTCCGTGCCAGCGCTTTTCGCGTCGTACGCGCGCAGTTGCCCAACCGCTGTGCCGAAGCTCGGCGACACGGTCTCTCGCTAGCGCCTCGAGAACAGCGGGATGCTGATGCACGACTCCTCCTTCCGACAAGATCTCTTGTGACAAGACTACTTGTCACAAGAACTCTTGTCAACGGTCGTCATCAAGAGATGGGGTCGATCGGGCCTGCTGCTTCGTGAGAGCGCACTGCTGCCGCAGGTGATCGTGGTGCGATGCTTGTCTCGTGGCTTCAGAGATTCGTGATGCGGGCGCGCTGTATGACGCGATCGGCGTCAGGTACAGCGGGCAGCGGCGCACGGATCCGAGGATCGCTGCTCGGATCTGGCAGGCGCTGGGGGACGCGAAGAGGGTCCTGAACGTCGGGGCGGGGACGGGCTCTTATGAGCCGCCCGATCGCGAAGTCACCGCGGTGGAACCCTCGCGGGTCATGCGAGCCCAGCGCCCGCAGGTTGCCGCGCCGTGCGTGGCCGCCCGCGCGGAGGCGCTTCCGTTTGCCGACGGCTGTTTCGATGCGGCGATGGCCGTGCTGTCTGACCATCATTGGCAGGATCCGGTCGCCGGCCTGAGGGAGATGCGTCGCGTCGCCAATCGCGTGGTCATCTTTCAATGGGACAACACCCGGATCGGCGACTTCTGGCTGGTCCGCGACTATCTACCTGAGTTTCTCGCCGTGGCTCGTGCCCGTCCAACGCTGGCCGAGCGCGCGGAGGCGATCGGCGCCGCGGTGGCGCCCGTTCCGATCCCGTGGGACTGCCAAGACGGGTTCTTTCATAGCTACTGGCGTCGCCCGGACGCCTACCTGCAGCCGTCGGTGAGACGCGCATCCTCGGTCTGGGCGGCCGTTGGATCCGAAGCCGAACGTCGAGCCATCAGCGCTCTGAGCAAGGACCTTGTCTCAGGAGCCTGGCACGAGCGCAACGGCGCTCTACTCGAGCTCGAGGAGGCCGAGCTCGGCGCCCGACTGCTCGTCACCTGACGGTCAGGGCACACGCCGTTGCTCTTTGATGGGCGGGGCCTCATCGTCGTCGGGCGTGGAGAAGCCACTCGATTGCGCCACGCGCACCTCGGACTGGCGAGCGCTCCGCGGCGTTCACCAGCCAGCCGGCGATTTCGAGGCCGTCGGCCGCGTGCCGGACCGCCGCCGAGATCACTCGATCATCCTCGGGCATTGTTGCCAAGCCCAGCTCGTAGACCGGTTTGACCAGCGCGATCAGGTCAACTGCCGGCGCGAAGTCCAACACCTCAAGCTGCGGCGCCGCGGCCGCGAGCGACAGGTACGAGAGGTCGATCGTCACCACATCAACCGGTTCCGGGACCAGTTCTGTGGTTAGCTGACCCAGGTTCGTCCGCTCGAGATTGATGACGCGCGGGTCCTGCTGCAACTCGCCGCGAAACTGCCCGTGTCCCGCGTCGACCGCGTACACACGTGCGGCGCCCGCTGCCAGGAGCACCTGAGTGAATCCGCCGGCTGCGGCGCCGACGTCGACTCCGACACGCCGGTCAACGTCGACACCGAAGGCCGAGAGCGCGTGCGCGAGCTTCGCAGCGCCGCGCAACGAACGTTGCGGGCGGACCGTAATCGCATCGCTCGCATTGACAAGCGAGGCCGGGTTCGTACGGGGAAAGCCGTTGACGAGAATCTCACCACCGGCGATCAACGCGCCAGGATCTCCCAGGCGCGGATGGCGGCGCGCGAGCTCGGCGATGAGCATGCGCGGCCGTGGGCGTCTGTGGCCCATGAGGAGCCTCCTCTCGAAGTGGCGGTCGCAGAAGCAGCCGCCACGGGAGGCCCTCGAGGCTTATGTCTTGCGCCCTACAGCTATCTGAAGCCCGTCACGCAGGCAATGCTAAGAGACAGCCGGTACTCGCGGGCCGGCGGGGCCGTCGCCGGGGTCCCGGCTCACGAACAGCCCGCAGCGCCGGTCGCGCACGGGTCTGCGATTCCGGCGAGAATCCGCCCTGTGTCGGAGATGCCTGAGACGCGCTACGCGAAGACGAGCGACGGAGTCCATATCGCATACCAGACGGTCGGTGAGGGGCCGTTTGACCTGGTTTTCGCGAATAGTTGGGCATCGCACGTCGAGTTCTCGTGGAGTCGCCCGGCGGTCGTGCGCTTCTATGAGCGGTTGTCGGCGTTCTGTCGGTTGGTGCTGTTCGATAAGCGGGGTACCGGACTCTCCGATCCGGTCGGCGGCGTTCCGACGATCGAGGACCGAATGGACGACGTCCGAGCGATCATGGACGCGATCGGCGCCGAGAGGGCGGCCTTGCTGGGGAGCTCCGAGGGCGCGCCGTCGAGCCGACACGACACCTGTCGCGCTTCCAGCTCGGGGCGAGTCGAATCGCTACCAGCCGCGGGTGCCGGGCGGCCCTTTGAACGGGCCGACCAGATCGTCGGTGATCCATCCTCCATAGAAGTCGCCCGGCTGGGCTTGCGCGCGTTCGTCATCAAGCCACGCGGCGTCCAAGCGCCCGGGATAGAACGCGATGTGGTCGCGCAAGGCCTCATACCCAGCGGTCGGGGCTGCGTAGCTCCAGGCGACCGCCTTCGATCGTCGCTCGGCGACGATCGCATCGAGGTACCGCGCTTCGCCCTTGAACTCACACCACGTCGGATTGGCATCGCTCGCGGTCAGGAGGTTCAGGCGAACGTCGGCGGGCGGGATGTAGATCGTCGGCGGGTGACTGGTCTCGAGCACCCGCAGCGCACGGATCGAGTCAGCCAGCACCTCGCCCGCCCACTCAACCCTGACCCGACGCTCACACGGTCTGACCGAGGGCGGACGCGGATAGTCCCACACTCGCTCCACCCGACCACCGTATACCGCCGCGGGGTGCGAGACCAGGCGACTGAGCACGTCGACAGCATGCGCCGCGCTCAGCAAGATGCCCACGCCAGAGCCCGCGGTTGCCCTCTTCGCCCGTCAGCTGCGCCCGGCTCGTTCACGACCTCATCCCAGTGGGGCCCTAACGAGCGGATCTGGGCGGCTGTCAGCTCGCTTCGACCGCCGACTTGATGCGCTGCGCGAGCGCCGGCGCATCCTTGACGGCGGCCTTCACCGCGAAGCCGACGATGAGCTTCCCGAACCCATGGCCCTCAAGCGTGTTCCCAATCGTGACCTTCGTCTGAGTGTCGGTTACCGCTTCGAGCTCGTAGCCGCCGTCCGGAACGGTGACCAGGTTCTTTGAGCGCTCGGCCCAACGGATCGTCGTTGGTGCCTCGAACTCTGTCAGCTCGAACCTGCGGCTGGTCGACATCCCAGCGTCTTTGACCTTGCTTTCAAAGATGGTGCCAACGCCAACCGGACCGTCCGTCGTCTTGCGTATCTGCTGGACCCGCGGGCTGAACTTCGGATCGTTGGTCCCGTCAGCTAAGAACGCGAAAACCTCATTGATCGGACGATCGATCACAACCGAACCGCTGAACTCGTGTGCCATGCGGCAGAACTCCTTGGGGTCGACGTCGTCGCGCGAAAAGCCTACCTTCCCGGTTTCACGCTACGGGATGGCGTCAACCGACCGCTTCGCAGTGGGATTGACCCTCTGGCCGGTCACGGCGGCAAGGTCGCGGCTGGTCGGCGAGCCATCGGGGTCGATGAATGTTTGGATAAGCAGCCCATCCACCGTGGCGAGCATCACCGAGGCGAGGTGGCGGGCGCTATCGGCGTCGATCGCATCGTGGAGCGAGTCGGTGAGCAGGCTCGCGACGCGGTCGCGTTGGCGGTTGTAATGCGCGGCGAGTTGTTGGCGAAGCTCCGGCGAGCGCGCGCTTCGCGCGAGCGCTTCGATGTAAGCGTGGAAGAAGGGGCGGATCGAGTCGTATTCGTCAAGCACGGTCCGCAGCGAGTCCGTCAGCGACAGCGGCCCGGGCCCCGGGTCGATGTGGGTGGCGCGGATGATCGCGTCAGCCCATTCTTCAAAGGCGAGTCCGATCGCTTCGTTAAGAAGCGCCTCTTTTGAGCCGAAGTGGTAGCCGATCGATCCAAGGTTGGTCTTCGATGCGGCGACGAGATCTCGGGCGGTGATGTTGCCGTAAGTGCGCTCGCGCAGCAGCGTGCGTGCCGCCTCGAGCAGCTTGGTGCGATGGGTTGCCCGATCTGGGGTTGACACGTGGATTTGAACATTGTATAAGACGTTGTCTTATACGTTGGTCAAGTAGAGGAAGGGATAGCAGATGCCGCCACCCTCACCCGCCGGATCAGAACCAGTGGTAGCTAGGCCCGGGATCGAGCGGCCGGCGGTGCGTATCGCGACAGGCGCCGACGTCTCGCGGCTGGCGGACGTGCTCGCCGACGCGTTCATCCACGACCCCGTGTACACGTGGATGCTGCCGGGCAGGCTGCCGCTCAAACCGCGACTCCGGGCGATGTTCACGGCCGAGATGGAGTGCTACGGACTGAGGCAGGGGACCGTGTGGATGACGCTCGACTACGGCGGCGCGGTGGTCGAACTGCCCCCCGGTGCCTGGGAGATGCCGACGTCCATGACCGGCAAGGAGGCGCTCAAATGGGTCCGGGCGTTCGGGACGCGATTGCCGCTCGCGGCAAGGGTGCAGCGGGTGATGGAGGCGCGACATCTTCGCGAGCCCCACTTCTACGTGCGGATCGTCGGGGTACGAACCGCGCGCCAGGGACAGGGCCTGGGATCGGCGCTCATGCAGCCGACGCTCCAGAGAGCTGATTCGGCCGGGCTACCGGCATACATCGAGGCCAGTAGCCAGCGCAGCGCCGCACTGTACGAGCGGCTCGGCTTTGTGCACATGGGCGCGCTTGAGCTGCCGGAGGGCGGACCGCCGGTTTGGCTCATGCGTAGGCCCCCGGCAGCGTCCGCGCACCACACTACGGAGGGGTAAGCGGCGGGTGGCATCCGCGGCGACGCGGGTAGCAGGCCGGGACCGCGATGCGGGCGCTGCCCGTTTGTCGCCGCATGGACTGCCTCCTTTGCCGCGCAGACGCGAGCGTCCTCCTGGTCGGGTGGCGGACTTCCGGACCCTCGGTCCATGCCCGCTCGATGACGCGAGATCTACCGTCCGAGCGCCCGCGCGATCGCCGCGACGTGCTCGGGGGTGGTGCCGCAACAGCCGCCGACAATCCGGACACCCTGCCTCGCGTAGTCGGCGACATGGGCGGCGAGTGTCGCTGGGTCGGCCTCGTAGACCACGGTGTCCCCGAGCACCTGTGGAACTCCGGCGTTGGGCTTGGTCCAGACCGGAAGGCTCGTTGCCTCCAGGAACTCGTCCACGACGATGTCGTTGTCCTCCAGCGATCGGCCGCAGTTGGCGCCGACCGCCGCCACCCCCAACGGCTGGAAAGCGGCAACCACGTCGGCGGGGCTCAGTCCCATCATCGTCCGCGTTCCCTGATCGAAGCTGAACGAGACGATCAGCGGCAGCGCGGTCACGCTGCGGATCCCATCCAGCGCCCACAACGCCTCCTCGAGCGCGAAGAACGTCTCGAGCACCAGCACGTCAACACCGCCGTCGACCAGCGCCTGCGCCTGCTCAGCGTAGGCCGCCTCGCACAGTTCGCGGGTGAGCGGCCCGTATGGCTCTACGAGCTTCCCCGTAGGCCCGATCGACCCGCCAACAAGCTCCTCCTCGCCGACCACCTCTCTGGCCAGCTCGGCAGCTCGTATGTTGAGCTCCCGAACTCTTCCGGCATGCGGCCCCTCGGCCAACCGGACACAGTTAGCGCCAAAGCTGCATGTGAGCGCGAACTCCGATCCCGCCCGCGCGAACCGCGCATGCAGCTCCCGCACGCTCTCCGGCTCATCAAACACCCAGTCGTCGGGGGCGACACCGGGCAGGAGACCCATCTGCTGGAAGTTCGTCCCGGTGGCGCCGTCGGTGAGCAGCACCTTCCCGTCGGCCAGGCGATCAAGGAACGAGGGCACCCCTCCAGGCTAGATAATGGCCCCGCCGGGTAGCGGCCGTCTCGCTTTCGCAGACGAGAGGCCGGGGGCCACCCGGGGCGTCGGAGGAGCGGCCACTCGAGTTCTTACCTGACTTCAGTCTGGAGCAGGTACGCACCGACGGCGGTTGACGACCCGCCGGACACGCATGCGACCTCGAGACGGAGGTCGGCTTTGCTCCACGCCAGCAACTCGCGGGTGCTGGGAGACTAGTACCGAGCGGAGCACGATATGTCGACGGTCAAGACTCGGTACGCCAAGAGCGGGGATGTGCATATCGCCTACCAGGTCGTGGGCGAGGGCCCGGTCGACCTTGTCCTGGTGCAGGGCTGGGTCTGGAATGTCGAGCTCTTTTGGGAGGATCCCGGTTGGAGCGCGTTCTGTGAGCGGTTGGCGTCGTTCTCGCGGCTGATTCTGTTCGACAAGCGGGGCACGGGGCTGTCGGATCGCGTGTCGGTTCGCGAGATGCCGACGCTGGAGGAGCGGATGGATGACGTGCGGGCGGTCATGGACGCCGTGGGGTCGGAGTCGGCGTTTGTCCTCGGCATCTCTGAAGGCGGCCCGATGAGCGTTCTGTTCGCCGCGAGCCGCCCCGAGCGAGCGAGAGGTCTGGTGTTGTACGGCAGCTTTCCGCGCATCACCCGCGGCGTGGATTATCCGTGGGGGTTCGCGCCCGACCAGGTCGAGCCACTGCTCGAGCTCGCCGAGCGGACGTGGGGAGAGGGGACTTTCAGCGGCGGTCTGCTCGCTCCCAGCCAGCTCCCTGGACGGCTTCCGTTCTTCGCTCGCCTCGAGCGGGAAGGGGCGAGCCCGGGTGCGGTGATGGCGGTGATCCGGATGGTGGCTGAGATCGATGTCCGCGGCGTCTTGCCGTCGATCGCCGTGCCTACGCTGATCGTTCACCGGGATGCTGACGCGATCGCGCCGATCGAGGGCGCTCGCTATATGGCCGAGCAAATTCCTGGCGCAAGGCTGGTCGAGCTCGCCGGCGAGCATTCTCCACTCGTGGGCGATACGGACGCGATCCTTGATGAGATCGAGGAGTTCGTGTCTGGCCGACGCCAGGAACACGCTCCTGACAGGGTGCTTGCAACCGTGATGTTCACCGACATCGTCGATTCGACCGCGCGGGCGGCGGAGTTGGGCGACCGGCAGTGGACCGAGCTCCTGGAGGGTCACTATCAATTGATTCGGCGGCAGCTCCCACGCTTCGGCGGTCAGGAGGTCAAGACGATCGGCGATGGCTTTCTCGCCACGTTCGATGGGCCCGCTCGCGGCGTCCGGTGCGCGTTGGCAACCATCGCGGCCACGGGCGAGCTTGGCCTTACCCTACGAGCCGGATTGCACACGGGGGAGTGCGAGCGCCGGGGGGCCGACCTCAGCGGCATCGCCGTACACATCGGCGCACGTGTGTCCTCGCTCGCCGGAGCGGGAGAGGTGCTCGTCTCGCGCACCGTCAAGGATCTCGTCGCGGGCTCGGGCCTGCGATTCGAAGATCGGGGCAGCCACACCCTGAAAGGCGTCCCTGACGACTGGCAACTGTTTGCCGTCACCCGGTAACGGACGGGGCACCGACCGCTTGATCGCGACGCGACCTCACTTGCACGGCAGCCGGCTCAGTGAGACACCGCGCTGTGCGGCTGCTGTTCTCGGCGACCGGTAGCGCCAGCGCGGTGGGCCGGGCTCCGTGTCGCGCCTATCCAGGTGCGCCTTGCCGTCGCCGAGGATGCATGAGGATCCCGCCGACCTTCACCGGCTCGAAGCCGCCCGTTCGGATCAACCGCTCGAGTTCTTCGCCGGCGCGGTCGTCGTCGGTCGCGCAGAAGCGGACCGCCCGCGCAGCTAGGGATCTCAGCGTCCGCGGGACTGGCCACTGTCGATGTGAGGGCTTTCGCGGGTGATCTCGGCATTCACCCGGACTCCTCGGCAAGCGCAGTCGATGGCCAGTGAGCGGGCTCCCAGTCCCCCTCTGGGTCCGTGGTTTGCCCCACTTCAATCAGATGACCGTCGGGATCGCGGATGTAACAACGGATCTCGTACTGGTGCTGTTTCGGCGGCGTCAGGAAATTCGCACCCCTGGCGCTCCATTCGGCGTACACGGCCGCGATGTCTTTGACCCGGATATTGAGGAAGCTGCTGACCCGGTCGGGATCGCGTGGCGTCTCCAGGGTGACCGCCGGCTTGTCGTCCGTCGGTCCACCGCCCACGCTGATGACGATCCAGCCGTTCGATAGTGCGACATTGGTCGGCAGTCCGGACTCTCCGGAGAAGACGACCCTGCCGCCGAGTACTTCGGTGTAGAAGCGCCGCGAGCGCTCGACATCGTCTGCGACGATGAAGCGGGTCAGCACAAGCCCCTCTGGGGGCGTACTCGATGGCCAGTGAGCGGGCTCCCAGTCTCCTTCTGAGTCCGTGGTCTGCCCCACCTCGATGATGTGGCCGTCGGGATCGCGGATGTAGCAGCGCGTCTCGTACTGGTGCTGTTTGGGCGGCGTCAGGAATTGAGCACCTCGGGCGCTCCATTCGGGATACACGGTCGCGATGTCTTTGACCCGGATGTTGAGGAAGCTACTGACCCGGTCGGGATCGCGTGGCGTCTCCAGGGTGACCTCCGGCTTGTCGTCGGTCGGGCCTCCCCCGACGTTGATGATGATCCAGGTGTTCGATAGCGCGACGTAGGTCAGCCCTCCGGGGCCGGAGTAGGCCACCCTGCCGCCGAGTACTTCTGTGTAGAAGCGCCGAGAGCGCTCGACATCTTGCGAGACGATGAAGTGGGTCAGCACAATCCCGTCGGGCGGCGGTGGGAGCTCGGCCATCTAGTACCTCCACTGGTTGGGTCTGGTACCCCGCCTGCGACGGGGTCTGCAGCCGATGCTGTGATGATCGGGGATCCCATCTCTTTCCAAGGCACCGCTACAGGCCACCGCGTTTGACCCCGATGGTCCTGTCCTGGGCGAATCGGATCGGTTCATCGAGCGTATCGACAAGAAACATCTCTCCATCCCCGCTAGCCACGGGCCGATCGAGAGCCCCGGCCGTCCGCGCTTCCCCTATAGGCGTCGTCCGGCAGTGCGTAGTGAAGCTCCCACCGGCCCGCAGTGATCGTCCCGGGAAGTCCTGCGCTGCTGCCGGCACGGGCATCTTGAGCGCGACTGCGTCTTCCCTGAATCGCGCAGGTACCGGCCTGCTCGCTTTCGCTGACTAGCGCTCGGTGAGGGCCCGCTCGCCATAGCAGGAGCGGACGTCTGCCTCTGTTCGAACGCTGGCGTTTTGCGCCGCCAAGGCTCACGCCTTGACGGCTGGGAGCACGGTCGTCGCTGCGAGCTCGACCTGCCGCGGCTCGTCGCCGAGTGGCCAGAGGTATACGCGGTCGCATCCCGCCTCCGCGTAGCGCGAGAGCAGCTCCGCGCAGTGCTCCGCGGGTCCGATGCAGAGCTGGTGGCTCAGCGGACTTGGATCGCGCCTGAGCATCGGGCCCAGGACCTCTCGCAGCACGCGATCGGTGTCGCGGGCGTCTTCGCTGATCCAGGCCCACATCGTCGCGAGCGCGTTCGGGAACCGATCGGGATCCTTGCCGCGCGCGTCAAGCTGCTCGGACAGCGACTGCTTGGCGGCCCTGAAGCCGTCGGGCGTCGTGTTGTACGCGGATGCGACCCACCCGTCGCCGAGACGCGCGACGCGCCGAAGACCGGCGGCTGAGCCCCAGCTCCCGATCCAAACCGGGACTCCGCCAGGTCGGCTTGGGCTCGGCGCCAGCGGCGAGCCCGGTAAGGCGTAGTGGCGGCGGGTCTCCGGTGGCGGTTCGTCCCGCAGCAGCGAGCGCAGGATGGCGACGGCTTCGTCGAACCGCTCCCAGCGCTCCTCGAACAGCACCCCGACCGCGTCGTAGTCACGCTCCGATGACCCAGGCCCGACCCCGGCAATAACCCGCCCATCGGACAGGACATCCAACGCGGCGAGCGTCTTCGCCAGGGGCACAGGACCGCGCAGCGCGACATTCGCGACCGTTGTCGCCAGCTCCATAGCGCCGGATCGCTCGATGACCGCAGCCAGAGCCGTCGCCCCGTCAAGCCACGGCGTCTGAAAGAGGAAGTGGTCGTTGGCAGAAACCGCGCCGAACCCGCTCTCACGCGCAGCGTCGACTGCGCCGCTAAGACGCGCGAACGACTGCCCCTCGTCGCCGAACTCCATCAGCGGCAGATGAAGGCCGAGTTCCAAACCGGGCCGATCCTCTCACCCCACGGCCCACCCGACAAGACAAGCTGCGGCCATATCTCCCGCCTCCCACGCGCAAAGCGGGAACACGCCCGAAGACCTCGTGCTGGCTTAGGCGCTGACAGGGGTAGCGATCGGAGCTGCGCTCGTAACGTCGCTCCATGCGGCGGCGAGTCTTTGGGCGGCTGCTTCGAGCACGGGTGGGGGCGGTCCGTAGCAGATTCGCACGTATTCTGGGAATGCTCCGTCTGTGCTGTTCGCGGCGCCGGGGGTGATGGCGACGCCGTGGCGGAGCGCGGCTTGCGCGAATGCGGCGCCGCTCCCGGTGGGGGGTGTGAGCCACAACGACCATCCCCCCTCGGGGAGGGGTATGTTCCATCCGGGTAGTTCGTTGCGGAGTGCGTCCACGATGGAGTGCACGTGCGCGTCGGCCTGGGCGCGCCGCTGTATGCAGAGCTGCGGGTAAGCGTTCAGAATGGCGAGGGCTGCGAGCTGATCGAACGCGCCGACGCCGATGTTGAGCGCTCCTTTTACGCGCGCGAGGCGCAGAATTACCGGCCGCGGCGCTCGTAGCCAGCCGACCCGCAGGCCACCCCACGCGATCTTGCTGAGCGAGCCGGCCGCAAGCACGCGCTCGGGTAGCAGTGTCCAGAGGGGGGTGCCGGGGTCGCCGTCGAAGCGAAGTTCGTCGAGCACGGTGTCTTCGATCACCGTCAGCTCGTGATCGGCCGCGAGTGCGGCGATCCGTTCGCGGCGGTGCGGCGCGGTGCGACCGCCGGTCGGGTTGTTGCAGGAGGTGGCGACGTAGAGCGCGTGGATGTGGTGGCGCGCGAGCATCTGTTTGAGGCCGTCTACACGCAGGCCGCCGGCGTCTCGCTCGATGGCGAGCGCTGACCGCCGGCGCGGACAATCGCGTCCAGTGCACTTGGATACCCGGGCGACTCGACCGCGATCCGACGTCCGTCGGACGCCACAAGGCCGACCGCCAGGCTGATCGCTTCTTGGGCGCCGTTGGTGATCAACACCTCGTCGGGCGAGGTCGGCGCTCCGCGCCGCGACAGCAGTTGGGCGACGAGTTCGCGCAGCTCGGGCCAGCCGAGCGGGACGTAGTCGATCGGTCGTGCGCCAGCTCGCCGAGGAAGCGAGCTTGAGCGACCCTGACTCGTTCGCCCGCTCCTGGCACATCCTGATGAAAGGCTCGATCGTCTCAGCCGCCGAGGGTGACTCGTACGCGGCGCAACGAGCCAAAGCGATGGCCAGGCGACTGATCGAAGACCACAGCGACGCCGCTCCAGCGATCGCCGGTCTCGCCTGAGCGGCCCCGCGAGAACGCGCGAGCGCCCGATCAACGCGGAGCGCCTCAGGCTCTGGCAGGGCGTGAGGTTGTCGTTTAGCGGGTAGCTGCGATTCGAGGGTCGCGTGGGGCACCTCGGGGTGGGAACGCGGGATCTCTTGTTATCCGACATCACGATGGAGGCAGTTTGATGAGCAAGTCAGAACAGAAGGTCGTGCAGTATCTGGGCGAAGCGCATGCCAGCGAAGTTGGCCTGGTGAGCGTTCTTCGGTCCCAGATCGCGATGACCCCGCGCGGCTCCTACCGCGACGGGCTCGAGAACCATCTCGATGAGACGCGCAGGCACGCCAAACGGATCCAGGAGCGCTCGGGCGAGCTTGGGCAGGGCCGCAACCCAGTGCAGGTGTTTGTCGGGTTCGCGGAGACGCTGATCAGCCAGAGCCTCGCTCTGAGTAAAACGCCGTTTGACCTGCTGCGTGGATCGGGCGGTGAGGAGAAGGTCCTCAAGAACGCGAAGGACGCGTGTGCGACCGAGGCACTTGAGATCGCGACCTACACCGCCCTGGAGCGCCTCGCCACCGCGGTTGGAGACGAGCGGACAGCCAAGCTCGCCGCGTCCATCCGCGGCGATGAGGAGCGCATGCTCGAGCGCATCATGCGCGAGATCCCAAAGCTCACCGACGCGGTCATCGGAGCGGACGTCGAGGGAAGGCCGTCCTACGACGTCACGAAGACCGGCGCGGCCGACGCCACGCGCGAGGCCGCGCGCGAGGTCAAGCAAACGGCACGCGAGACCCAGGCGCATGCCAAGCGCACCGCCCGACAGGCACGCAAGGTCCCCGGCGTCGCGCAGGTCGAGGGACAGATCAAGGGCGCGCTCGCCTCCGAGGAGGATCTCGCGATCCCGCGCTACGACTCGCTCACCGCCGAGGAGATCCTCAGCAAGCTGCCCGAGCTCTCGCAGATCGACCTCGCCAAGATCGACTCCTACGAGCGCCAGAACGACAACCGCACCACTGTTCTAAGCCGCATCACCGCGCTGCGCCGAGAGGAGCCGTGGCCCGGCTACGACGAGCTCACGGTCGCCGAAATCGAAGCCGTGATCGGCGAGGGCGACGAGCAGCGCACGAAGGACGTCGCAGCCTACGAGCGCGCTCACAAGAACCGCGCCGGCGTGCTCCGCAGCGCAGAGCGCGAGACCGCCAGCGCCTAAATCACGGCGCGCGCGGACGGAGCCCTAAAAGCTCCGTCCGCGCCCGCGAAGCAAACGCACGGAGACCGGCTCGCTCGCCGTCGAATCGACTTTCCCGGCTGAGAGACGGGGACCCGAGCGCGGCTCTCAACAACACCAAACGCTCTCGACAACACCAACGCAAACCAAAGAACAGGACGGATCAGCATGGCTGACAAGCACATCGATGAAGGCAAAGGCCGGCTAAAGCAGGCGGCGGGCAGCCTGACGGACGACCACAGCCTGAAGAACGAGGGCAAGGCGGATCAGGCCAAAGCCACGGTCAAGGACAAGGTCGACAAGGTCGTCGACGCCATCACGGACCGCGACAACAAGGAGCACTCGCGCACGTGAGCTCCTACCAACTCAAACGAGCCCCTAGGAGGTGACATGCTGACAATCCTCATCATCATCCTCCTCGTCCTCATCCTGACCGGAGGCGGATACGGCATCTGGCACCGCGGACGCGGCGAGAGCTACTAGGCGTCAGAACCCGCAGTCCCGCCGACCGGCCCGGCGTCCAGACGCGTCCGGGCCGGACCCAATGCGGATCGTCGGACAGGTGACGGCGGTCGTGACCTTCATCCCGTCCGTCGCCTGCGCAATCGCCCTGATCGTCGACCACACGAACGGGCTGTGACCCTGCTCGTCGTTCCGCGGGTGGTAGTGATCTGAGATCCACAGACCCTCGAACCTCAAACAGGCGATCATCGCCACCCGACACGCGGCCGCGACCGTACGCAACATCCTCGACGTCATCGCCCGGGCATCACCCGACGGCCCCCAAGACGACGCCCCCGTCATCACGCTACGAATCAGCTGAAGGATCAGGGCGCCGCTGACTCGCCCGAACCGCGTGCGCTATCGCGGTGGCCTCGGGTTGACGGACCTTCCCGCTCTGATCGCCGTCATCGCAGTCGGCGCAGTCGGCATTGGCGGCGTCCACGGCCCGCTCCACCGCGCCGGCGATGTTTGACGCCTCGGCCGATTCCACTCCATCCAAGATGATCTCCGAGCCTTGGACGACGTCGTTGAGGCGCAGATGCCCGACCGCGGGACGACCAGCCAGCTGCACTGTCAGCCGCGCTCTCAGGTCGCGCGACCACCGAGCGCTCGGATTCCCCGATAGCGCAAAGCGCACACGGACGCCAACCCGACCCGCGGGCAACGGCTCTCCGCGAGCCAACCGACGATCCTGTGCTCCTCGGACATACGTCTCCCTCGTCGCCTTAGCCATCTGTGACCTGCGGGTGTGCTGCCCCCGCGTACTTCAAAGCTACCCGTGCTCGGTGGCCAACAAGCACGAGGTAGGCGGCTATGGTCGGGCGATGGCGGAAACGCGAACGGAGCTGAGCGCGGCGCGGGTGCGCGAGGGGGGAATTGAGCTGCTCGAGGAGGCGGCTGAGCAGTCCCGCCCGCACATCGTCGCCGAGCGCGTGCGAGCTAACGCCCGCTGGTTTTTGCAGGCGGCGCTGGCTACGACGCTGGCTTCGGCGGCGGCGATCGCTCTGTCGGCCACGCACGCCCGATCTTCGCTCCCGTGACCGCGCTTATCGTGGTCTCGACGACGTTAGGGCAGCGGCGGCGCTACGCGGTGGAGATGCTCGTCGGGATCGCGCTGGGAATCGGAATCGCCGACGTGCTGTTCGCGCTGATCGGGGCCGGGACCTTCCAGATCGCGGCGATCGTCGCGGGCGCAATGGTGGCCGCGGTGGCGCTGGGCGGGAGCGTGGTCTTGGTCTCCGAGGCGGCCGTGTCGGCCTTGCTCGTGGTCACGATCCAACCGCCGAGTAGCGGGCTGTCGGGGGCTCGTTTTCTGGACTCGCTCCTGGGCGGCCTGATCGCCTTGGCCATAACCTCGCTGTTGCCGACTAATCCTGTGCGCGCCGCCCGGCGTGCTGCCGCGCTCCCGTTCGCGCAGATCGCGGCCACGCTGGAGGACATCGCCCGAGCGCTCGATCGCGCCGACCAGAAGCTCGCCGAGCGGGCGCTTGTCCGCGCCCGCGCCGCGGACCGCGACGCGTTCGAGCAGGCTGTCGCCGCGGGCCGTGAGACGCTGCAGTTGGCGCCGTTCGCACGCGCCACCCGTGCGCAATTCGAGCGCTACGTCCGTGCTCAGGCGCAGATCGACACGGCGATCACGAGCGTCGAGACGCTCAGTCGCGCGGTCGTCCGTGCGCTTGCGCTTGGCGACAACGTGCCGGCTCCGATGCCCGACGCGATCCGTGACCTGTCCAGCGCAGTGCGCCGCTTGGAGGAATCGCTCGACAACCCCACGGGCGAGATCTCCGTGCGTGAGCCCGCGCTAAGCGCCGCCGCACAAGCGACCCTCGTGCTCGAGCGGACCGGAAACCTTTCAGCCAACGCGATCGTGATGCCGGTTCGCGCAGCGGCCGTCGATCTATTGCGCGGGTCCGGCGTCACGCGGGAGGAATCCGAGCGCCTCGTACGCGAGGCGGGCCATTCGCTGGCTTGAGCCACGTCCCCGATTAGCCGCTGTCACCCGTCGACAAACAGGCCGTCAACGGGTCCGAGGAGCGCCATCGAGCGGCGCGAGACGCCCGGAAGCTCCACCAGCCGATGTGTCAGCGGTTCGCCGCGGCGTCGGCGCGCGAGTTGCTCGGCGGCGATCGGGCGCCACATCCCATCGATGACTCGGGCCGGCTCGCCGGAGACCTCGTCGACCGAGTGCTCCAGATGCTCGGCCCAGAGCCGCAGTCGGGTCTCGCGCGCGACCCGCGGATCGCAGGTCACGACGTTCATCTCGGTGTCGTTGAGGAACGAGTGCTCGTTGAGGTTGGCCGACCCGACTGTCAGCCAGGCGTCGTCGACGATCCCGATCTTGGCGTGAACGTACAGCGGGCCGGCCAGCCGCCCGCTGCGGGCCGAGATCGTCGTGCCCAGAAAGCGACCGGCGCCGTTGTCGGCGCTGACCAAGACACCAAGCTGGCCCCGCGTCGTGTCCGCGCCATTGTTCGGCTTTGCGGGCAGCAGCATGACCACGCGAAAGTTCTCGCTGGGCGGCTCGCGGAGCTTGTTCGCGAGGATCTCGACCACCTGAGGCGACCAGAGAAACTGGCTCTCGAGATAGACGAGCTCGCGGGCCGACCGCAAGGCACGCGTGTACGCCTCCACGATCCGAAAGTCACCCCGGGGCAAGAAGTCGTAGACCTTGTCCGGGACGGTGCGCACCACCTGGAGCTCCACGTCGCCGGCCGGCGCTGGCGGCGGCGTCGGCTCGAGCCGCTCGCCGGTCACTTCGCGCCAACGGGCGTCGAAGTGCGCCGCGACATCGGCCACCGCCGGACCGCGGACCCGGCTTGAGGCATCGTGCCAGCCCAGACGACCGCGCATCGGATGATCACTGGTGTCAAACCGATCGCCGCCGAGCGAGGTCAGGTCGATCCCCCCGACGAACGCGACCTCACCATCGACGATCACCAGTTTCTCGTGGTGGCAATGCATCGGCCGCTCATGAGAATCGAGCGCGCACCGCACCCGACTGCCGCGAATGAGCTGCTCCCGCACGCGGCGGACAGCCGCACGAGCCGGCGTGAAAACCCGCGCCGGCGATCCTGCCCACAGCAAAACCCTCACCTCGACTCGCTCAGCCAGATCACCAAGCAGATCGCGCAACCGGCACGCCTGATCGTCGCGCGTAAGCCCGAACTCAGGCGTGACGTGCCAGCCCGCGATATGCACATGCGACCGAGCACCGGCCAGAGCCTCGGCGATCCGTGGCAGCGCCTGCCCACCGTCCACCAACACCTCAAACGCGCCCCCGGGCCGCGCCGGGGGATCCCCCGCGGCCCACAACGATAGGCCAGGCGAAGGATCGAGCTGATCGAGCCGGCCGACGCGCTCCAGCCGGCGACGATGATGCCAACCGATCGTGGCCTCGATGCCTTGCCCCGCCCAGCCATCAACGCGCTCAACCAAGCTACTCGTCACGCACCGAGCCTACCCGCGCGCCCCAATATTGATTTCGGTTGGCGGCGAGTCAGCCTCCGCATACCCTCGTGACCGGCGATGTCACGAGATCGCACGAGATCGGCCGACGGCGTTCAGGCGTGCTGGCGCGTGGGAACGAGTACCTGTACCCACCCGTCTGATCGGGCGATTCCGCTCTCACAAACGTGATCGCGTCGTCGTCGACGAGGGGGCTGAGTCCGGCTTGGATTACCTAGCCGAGGCGCGGTGGATCACGCTGTTGTGCTCAGCGCGGTCTCTGTGACGCATGGATCCGTGCGGTGCGGTTAGGATCTCGAGCAGCTCCCCGATGCTCTGCGCGCGAGCGATCGCGTCGGGCAGTGGCAGGTGGCCGTTAATCGTGTAGATGTTGCGGCGCCCGTTTCGCTGGCGCGTGATGTAGCCGGCAGCGGCTAGCGCGTCGACGATGCGGTGCGCGGCACGTTCAGTGATCCCCAGACGTTCGCCGATATCCCGCAGGCGGATACCGGGATCGTGCGCGATGCAGATCAGAACTTTGGCGTGATTGGTCAAAAAACCCCACTCGGGTGGGTTGCTCTTGGCCATCCACACTAGGCTATCGTATCTAGACTCCATTTTCATGATACGATGGTCTGGTATCGGTGGGAGTGCTGTGAAGGTCCTTCCTTGCTCGGTGTCTCCGGCCGAGGAGCCGACGACACAGGTCAGGCGCGAGAGTACGGCCACCAACGGCTCTGACTCCAACGCCAACCGTACGCGTCGACTCATCACTCGCGCCTCGGGCGCGACGCCCGAAAGTGGCGTCGCCACCGCCGATTGAACGCATTGGATCTCAACCGGCAGCGGTCGGCGCTCACTGCCGCAGCTGCTACGCACCGATCAAGATCATCAACTCAAGCCAGGAGAGATCATGGATAACAAGCAGGTAGATCAAGGCCAAGGCCATCTGAAAAAAGCGGCGGGCTCGCTGACTGGCGACAAACGCCTCCAGAACGAGGGTCGCCGCGACCAGGCCAAAGGCTCCGCAAGAAATGCCGTTGACAAGATTGTTGACACCCTTCCAGGGCGGGGCACGGAGTAGGACGCCGCGTGCGCTCCAGCCCACTCAACCGAAGCCCCAGGAGGTGACATGCTCACAGTCATCGTCATCGTTCTCCTCGTCCTGTTCGTGTTCGGCGGATACGGCATCCGCCGTCGCGGACGCCGCGCGACCTAGGTTCTAGGACCAGATGCCGGGTCCGTTGCAGGTGATCGCCGTGAGTTTTAGTCCCGGTTCTGACTTCCAGGGTCGGGTGTTGGTCGAGGTCGATCGACTGCAGGGCCGAGGGGTATTGCGTCTGCTCGACGTGATCTTCGTCGCCAAGAATGAGGACGGCTCGATCGAGCGTGTGGTCGTCGGCGGTGACGACGATGACTTTGGCGCTCTTCTGTCGAGCGTCTTGCCGCTTGGCGGCGCGCGTATTGTCGAGCCGACGGGGGACGTTGGCTCGTCGGGTTTTGCTCTGGTCGATGCGTGGGCGTTGGCAGAGTCTCTGTTGCCTGGGACGGCGCTCGCTCTGCTGCTCGTCGAGCACGGCTGGGCGCAGGCGCTCTTTGACGCGGTCGCTGAGTCTGGTGGGGCGCTGTTGGGGGAGGGCTTTCTTACGGCTGAGGCCGGGTTGGTCGTCGGAGCCGAGGTCGCGGCGCTTGAGGAGGCGGCCGAGGTGATCGCGGTCGCGCAGGCCGCAGAAGCGCGCGCGACGCTGGCCGCGATCGCGGCAGAGACCCAGGCAGCCGAGGCGATCGCAGCGTCTGAGGCAATCGTCGCCGGTGCGGCCGCTGTCGCGGTTCGGGCGTTGATCGACGCCGGCATAGTGCAGGAGGCCGCCGCCCACGAGGCCGTTGACGCCTTGAACGCCGCCGGTCTGATGGTCGCAGCGGCCGACGAGGCGGCCGCGGAGGGCAGTCGTACAAGACGTGACGGAAGTGATCGTCGCCGACCAAGCAGCGGCAGAGGCGGTCGCCGGAGCTGCCGAGAACGTCGCCGCTGCGTCGATCACCGTGGCTGAGGCGCGAGTCCTGCGCTACCTGCCCACGCGTTTGACCTTCGCGCTGATCGCGGACAAGTTGGGGATCTCTCGGTCAGCGGCAAAGGAACGCGCCGAGCGCGCCTACAAGAAGCTCGGGGTGCACAACCGCGCCGATGCGATCAACCGGGCGCGCGCGCTGGGACTGATCGACTGACCCGCGCCACCTCCCTCAGGCCGCCGCGATGCCTGGTGACCCAGCCAACCTCGGCCGAGGAGAAGAACACGTCACACTCGGGTCGAAGTCGAACACGTACCTGTGCCTAGTGCTGAACCCCAGGCGGAGCCGCTTGGCGCCCTCGTCAGTGCGTGTCGGCTACGTTCGGTGGCGTCGTCGGCTTTGGATGAGCGCGTGGTTGAGGATCGCCTGCTCGTCGTCTTCGCGGGCGACGACAGCGATCTTGTTCCAAGCGCCGGGATGGTCGACGCGTTCGTTGTATGTCTGGG
The DNA here is from genome assembly GCA_963812225.1 of uncultured Solirubrobacterales bacterium. Lineage (GTDB taxonomy): Bacteria > Actinomycetota > Thermoleophilia > Solirubrobacterales > Solirubrobacteraceae > Palsa-465. The sequence goes on along the minus strand of CAWEUN010000014.1, from coordinate 115,796 downwards.
TCCGAAAGCGTTCTGTGTAGAGCGCGGGGAGCGCGTCACCGGCGCCGTACATGCGCCGTCCGCCGTCGCTGCCGCGGATGACCGCGATGAGCTCGCGGGTCTGCTCGTAGTCGTCGGCGGCGACGAACTCGACTAGCGGCTGCTGCGGGGATCCGCCACTGAGGAAGGCGACGATGTACTTTCGGTCGCGTCCCCACTTGTTCTTGCGGATCGTCTCGCCAAGTCCGATCTGAACCGCGCCCTCGGCGCGCGTTGTGCCTATGAACACGCGATAGGGCGAGTAGCGATCGCGCCCGTTCGGCCATCGATACGACTCTCCTTCGCGCTCGCGCACCAGGCGCCAATCGTCCGGGAGGTCGGCGGTCCGGCACCGGGCGAGCGCGTCCGCTTTGTCGGAAGCGCCATCGGCGCTCAGGGGCGTGATGATTGGGTTGTCGAAGCCGGCCTGCGAGAGCTGTGTCAGCAGGGGGCCGAGTTCCCGATCGGGAACGTTCTGCACGGTGACCGAGAACGGGCACACACCATCACTCCTAATTTGGCAACGTAGATAAACGTAGCAACGTAGGTCTATGTCGTCAAGAAGTATGCTACTGTATGTCGTGCGGTCCAAAGCCCCCCGCCGATGTAGTCGAGCTCACGAAGCTCCTTTCTGCGTCACCTCGGGCCCGCCCGCATCGGGATGACTCAACCGAGTCACGCCTACCGACTCAACCGAGTCATGCCTACCCAAAGAGAGTTGGAAAGATCAATATGAATGCCACCATTCGACGCTACGAGGCGATCGACCAGAACCGCATCAACGAGTTCGTCAAGAAGGCCGAGGACACCCTCCTTCCGCGCCTGAGCGAGCTGCCGGGCTTTCACGGCTATTACCTGATCGATGCCGGCAACGGCGTCATGAGCTCCGTCGGCTTCTTCGACACCGCCGAGCACGCCGAGAAGTCGGTCCGGGTCGCGTCCAACTGGATAAGCGAGCAAGACCTCGAAACGGCACTCCCGAATCCGCCGAAGATCACCAACGGCGAAGTCGTCCTCCACGAGACGTCCGAGCTCGTAACGGCGTAACCGCCCGAAGCTCGTCCCCGAGACGCGCGAGCGCGTAGTGGCGTAACCGCCCCGAAGCTCGTCCACGAGACGCGCGACGCTCGTAGGGGCGTAACCGCCCCGAAGCCGTCGTCGTCAGCGAGAGGGCCCGCCACCGCGGGCCCTCTCGTCGGTCTTGACCGGACTCCGCGAGATGACCGCACGCAACACAACCAAATCCCTTTCGCCGCTCAACACGGACCGTTGGCGGAAGCTCTTGCCCGCGATCCACGCCCACCGCCGCCTAAAGTCTCCGCCAGCACAGACGCGCGGCGGACGCAGGCCGCGCCGTCGAGTCCGAGCGAACCCGCTACGCGTACCGGACGCGACGATCGCACCACGACAAAACCCCAGGACACACGAGGTTCAACGAACAAAGGAAGGCCCCATGCCTCGAGTTGAGATTCGAACCGAATCGCCAGGACACGATCCCGAAACCTTGCTTACCGAACACGTGCCCTCGGAGATGCTGGCCGACGAGCACTACGCGGACCAGCTCGTCGAGCGCATGGGATGGGCCCTCGTAGACGCCGAGCAGCGCGAGCACGCGATCCAGACCTGACGCCGGCACCGACCCGGAGTTACCGATTCCGGAGACCTCACAACTCTGTTGGATGCTGCGGATTGAGAGGTGGGTGGCTCGCTCGGCGCGCGTTCGGGTGGGCTATGTCAATGCTGGTGCTCGGCGAGTTCTCCGGAGGCGCGAAGCCGGAGCCTCGTTTTTCGTTTCGTCCAGAAGCGGTCGGCGAGCGCCCAGCCGCCGTAGGCAAGCACGCCGACCGGCGGTGTTCGGTGCTCCTCGCTCGATCGTTTCGCTGTCGAGCGACGCCGTTCTCGCCCGGTCGGGTGCATGTAGGATCGTGCGCGTGCGGATCCGTCCCGAACGGGAAGGCGACGAGGCAGCCGTTCGAGACGTGCTCGTGCGTGCCTTCGGAGACGGGGACAAGGGTGCTGTTCTCGCCGAGCTCGCCGACGGTCTGCGAGCGCTCGTTGCGGACGGTGATGGTCTCTCGCTCGTCGCTGAGCACGGCGCCGAGATCGTCGGGAATGTGATGTTCACCCGCAGCCTGTTAGACGCGCCTCGCCGGCTCGTCGACGTCCAGGTGCTCAGCCCTGTCGGAGTGCTTCCCGAACATCAGCGACGAGGGGTCGGCTCCGCGCTGATCCGCACCGGTCTGCAGACGATGATCAAGCGTCACGTGCCCGTTGTATTTCTCGAGGGTGACCCCGGTTACTACTCGCGGTTTGGCTTTGAGGCCGGGCGCCCGCAGGGTTTTCGCCCGCCGTCGTTGCGCATCCCAGATGCCGCCTTTCAGGCGATCCGGCTTGTGGGGCACGAGCCGTGGATGACCGGGACGCTGGTCTACGAGTAGACGTTCTGGCGTCTCGACCTCGTCGGGCGACGCGACCCGCACGCGTGAGCGCAACATCCGCGGCGCTAGTCGCTCCCGCTTCGTCGCCGACAGCGCTGTGATTGCTCGACTGCTGCTCTCGGAGCTCATCGGCTAAATAGTGCGCCTTGGCTGGAGGCTCGGTCTGATGTCGAACTCGACCGGTGAGCCTCAATCGATCTATCCGACAGCCGCGGCTCGCGCCGAGGTGGCCTGGCTGGAGGGCGATCCGGAGGGCGTCTGCGACGCGACCAATGACGCGCTAGCGCTCGCGTGCGCCGACTCATGGTTTGCCGGCGAGCTTGCGTGCTGGCGGTGGCGGCAGCATCGCCACCCGGGCCGTCGGACTAGGAGCCACTTGAGTTCCTACGTGGGTTCATCCTGGAGCGCGTACGCATGACGGCGGCACTCGCGTGGCTGCGTCTGTCCGGGAGGAGCAGCGAGCGACAGCAGCGTCGGCGTCGCTAGCATGACTGCTTCGGAACCGCAGGGGTAGTCCGTCGCCGAGCCCCAAGCTGGCGCGATCCTGCTCGCAGCGCGGACAATCGTGCTGAGCGTTCGCGCTGTGCCTGCACGCCGCGCGGAGCGGCTTCATCGCCCGATGGCTGCCAAGTGCCCGCTCTGGCAACGCAGGAGCGCGAAAACGTGATTACGAAATGCCGCTCCGTACGGCTTGGACGGCTGCTTGGATCCGGTTGTCGAGGTGGAGTTTGGCGAGGATGCTCGCCACGTGGTTGTGGACCGTGTTGGTGCTGAGCGAGAGCTCGTGCGCGATCGCTTGGTTGCTTTTGCCGCTGGCGAGCCGTTCGAAGATCTCTAGTTCGCGTTCGGTGAGGGCGGCGCGGATCGCGCTGCCGGCGTCCTGGCTGGCGCTGGTTATCGGGATGTCGCGTTCGCGGATGCGTTGCAGGAGCTTGCCGGCGATCTGCGGGGAGAGCACGGCTTCTCCCGCCGCGGTGGCCTTGACGGCGGCGATGATCGCTTTGGGTGGCGCGGTCTTGAGGATGTAGCCGCTAGCGCCGGCGACGATCGCCTCGACGACACGGTTTTCCTCGCTGCGCGTGAGGATCAGGATCCGCGAGGCGGGCGCGAGCAGGCTGAGCCGCTGGATCGCGTGCAGGCCAGGGCTGTCGGGCAGCCTGATGTCCATCAGCACGACGTCGGGGCGCAGGTCGACCACGACCTCGATTGCGTCTCTCGTGTTCGCGGCCTCGCCGATCAGGTCGAGTCCCGCGCTGGTGAGCGTTTGGCCCAGGGCGGTTCGGATCAACCGCTCGTCGTCGACCAGCACGACCGTGATCGGCCCTCGGCGCTCGATAACGCGATCGCGCTCGGCTGTCATCTGGACCGGTCCTCTGGACACCCCCCAACTAAACGGAAGCTTTTGGGTGAAACGTCCGTCTAAACGCCGAGGGTGCTGCCAGCGCGGGCGCACAGTCTAGTCCGGTCGGCCCCCCTACCGGCCCGTTCGGGCCCCCCGATCAGGCCCGAACGGGCCATAGACGGCACAACACCCGGAGGCGTAGCGTCACCGCAACTATTGCTCTTTGTCCGGGCGTCCAAGGGCCGTTTCGTCCAAACCGACCGAAGCAGGTCCAGACTGGGACTGCGTTTGGTCGGGGCTTGGAGGAAGGAGGGGCTGATGGGCGGAGATCTCAGGTTCTCCCCTGGTGAAACGAGCGTCAAGGAGGAAGTTTCGGCCCCGCCGGCTGGGGACCCTGCCGGCTCACCAGGCTCCAGTCCGCCCGTGAGCCAATCGATCTCGGTGACTCGTGCCGACGCCTTGTCAGGCCCCGTGTCCATCCTCGTTCGATTCCTACACATGAGGCGTAATCGTCTACAGGAGTTCTCAGGCAGCGCTCGTCTCTTTGTCGTTTTGAGCGCTGCTTTAGTCCCCCCACTCATCGCAACCAGCTCGGCGGGCGCCACGGTGACCGGACTCGTCGCCAGCGGAGCAGTGGAAACAGACAAGACAGCAGTTGACATCGTCAGCACAGCATTCGGGATACTCGTCGTCTTCATCGTCGTCGCCGCTCCGTTCGCGTTCTACAGGAAGTTCATCTCCAAGAAGACCCGCACCGTTGGATCCCGCCCCTTTGTCTCCGGGAGAGACTGCCGGGCCTGCGGGGGATGGGGGCTGATCAACGGGAAGCCCTGCACCACGTGCGGCGGGCGCAGGACCCGGTGAGGTCAGCGTCCTACACGGTCGCAGGTAGCGAGACGAGTAATCCTCGAAGGGTCATGGAGTACCTCCCTTTCCGCGCTTCTCCGGAGCCGTGTCGTTGGACGAACGACCCGACCTCCTACACGGATCAGTGGTATCACAACGGCACCCTGCTGGCCGGTTTCACCGTGCCGACCTACACGCTTGGAACCCTCGATGAAGGCACCACGTTGAAGTGCGTGGTGACAGCGATCAACGCTGCCGGTCAGGCGTCGGCTACGAGCAACGCCGTGAAGGTGCGGACCACGATCGGGCAGATGCATTTGAGGATGACCCGTAGCCGGGCGCGCTACCTCTACCGCCAGCGCTCGAACCGCGGCAAGCAGTATGAGGACTTCTTCTGCCTGACTCCGATCGGTGTGCGCGTCGGCTACGCCTCGCCGAAGCTGCTGAAGGGGCTCTTCGGGCGCGAGCAGGCGGAGGATAGGGGCAGAGTCGTGTGGTCTTCGACGTCTGATCCATTCTATTCGCTGGATGGGATCCGAGCCGGCGAGTCGATCGCGACCGCGTCGACCGCTCTCGACACCGAGCCGCCGTTCCACATCGGCCTGAACTACTGCTACCTGGCACGCAAGACGACCTACACAGCGGTGCCGAAGGTCAGCGGCGGGGCGGTCGAGGAGCTCGGGATCGCCGACAACGTGCTCACCACCAGCCGCGGCCTCCAGGGCGTCCTGATGCACTCCTTCTACTGACGGCGAGGGGATGTAAATGCACATCTACGCGGCGCGTCCACCGACACCCAAGAACGCCACCTATTACCCCTTTTCTGGCTTATGTTGGCTGTACGCCAGCTACCGCTGGCCACACCACCCAGCCCTGCCCCACAGAGGAGCACCGTCATGACATCTCGACTCGGCTTTCCCCGTCGATCCCTCTCCGCGCTGGCGTGCGGCGCGACGCTGCTCGGCGTGAGCGCGTGCGGTAGCAGCACACCCCAGGTCTCGCAGGCCCTGAAGTCGAAGCTCGAGAGCACTCTCGAGAGAGCCCCTCTGACGGCGGCGAAAGCCACGGAAGTCACCGACTGCCTGGTCCCGGCGCTCAAGACCCACGGGATCACCACGCTAGCCATCGCCAACTCCTACGGCAGTACCCTCCCACCTGGGCTAAGGACTGCGGAGCTGGCCTGCTTGAAGCAGGCGGGACTCACCAGCTCGAGCCAGTGATCCGAGGGGGCGAAAATGCAACGGACGACCTGTACCAACTGCGGCAACCCGCTCCGTGAAGGCGCGCAGTTCTGTCCCGCCTGTGGGTCCTCGGCCGTCACCGTTGAGCCCCCGGCTCAGGCTTACCCGCCCTCTTCTGCCGCCCTCTCGATAAGTCCTCCACAGGGGAGGGCGTGTGTCGATTGCGGCAACCCACTTCGTGAGGGCGCGCAGTTCTGTCCCGCCTGTGGGTCCTCGATCGTTACCTCGGTGGCGCCGACGCAGAGTCACACGTCGTCATCTGCCGTCCCCGTGATGAGTCCTCCGACGCCGACGGCGCGCGTGCAACCAGACGCTGACTCGCAGTCGCACAGGTTGCCGATGCCGGACTCCAGCGGTCAGCCCACCTCAATTCCCACGATGATGCCGCCTCGGCCGAAACCTCAGACTGCTACCAAACAAGTAGGTCTGTCGCCGGATGATTCAGCGACCTCGGGCGAATCCCGGCTCCGTGGTCGGCCGCGGCCGCGCCGGAGCGACCCGCGCATGCTGGCGGCAGCAGGGGGACTCCTCGCGCTAGCTGTGGCTGCGTTCCTGGTTCTCGCGCTCGGGGGGCACAGTTCGAGCCATGCAACCGGGGCGTCCGAACAAGCCACGAAGCCCGCTGCGGCTGCTCCTGCCGCCATTTCTGCCACTTCTGCTGCCGCCGCGACCGCGGCCCAACCGCCCGCGACTGCCGCGGGGACCGGCACTGGGACCGCAAATAGCGCCGGCACCGTGACCGCGACCACCGCCAACACTGGGACCGCAAACAGCGCCAGCGCTGGGACTGGGAATACCGGCAATGTCGGAACCGGCAACACCGGCAAGCGCAGTTCCAGTGGCGGAGCGAGCGCCGCCGTCAGCCAGTATTGGCAGGACGTCAATAACGGGGATTACACCGACGCCGTTAACATGGAAACTAGTTCTGAGCAATCGGATTCCTCGACATCAACGTTCCAGTCCGAACAGCCGAAAGTCAACGTCATCTGGGTTAAGCCAGCAGTTGCCAGCGGGCCTAGCCGAGCGACAGTTCCCGTCAGCTTTTACGCACGGAACACCGTCGGCACCGACCTGATTTGCCGCCATTTCAGCATCGACGCATTGATGGTCCGGAGCGGAGCCAAATGGCTATATGACGGGGCCGCTCCTGGAAGCCAGACCGTCGACCAGAATGCGAACGGCAACTCCGACTGTCCTTCGTAAGTCTCAGCCTACGGGCCTCGGCTGATGACCTGGCCGCCACGACCACCGCGTCTCTCGCGAGAGGCTCGGCTTTCGATTGGCGCCGTGCTGACTGTCGCGATCGCGATCATCGTGGTGCTCCTGTCAGCGAACTCCGGCCACTTGAGCTCACCGGCCGCGGCGAGGAGCAAACGGGCAACTCAGACTCACGTCCTTGCGATATCGACCAGCTCACAGGTGCATCCACCGAGTGTTGGGTCAGGCAGCAGCAGCGGCCAGCCGTCGCATAAGCCGCAATCTAGTTCCGGCATAGCACGACTGAGCCTAGCCAAGGCAGTTGGCCAGCTGATCATCGGGACCTACGCTGGTCCTACGCCGCCAGCTTCAATGTTGGATGCCGTTCGAGCGGGACAGGTCGGCGCCATCATCCTCATGGGCGACAACACGACCGGCGGGGTTGCCGTCACTCATGAGGCGACCAACGCGCTCCAAGCGGCCGCGCGATCAGGCGGCAATCCTGGTCTTTTGATCATGACTGACCAGGAGGGAGGGGAGGTAAAGCGACTCCCCGGGCCTCCTGCTTATCCAGCAGCGGACATGGGGAGCGTCGAGGTGGCAAGCAAACAGGGCGCCGCAACCGCGAGCCTGCTCCGTGCTGCAGGGGTCAACGTCGATCTCGCGCCCGTTGCCGACGTCAGCCGCGTTCCCGGGTTTATGACTCAAGAGCAGCGAACGTTTGGTAGTGATCCAGCGCAGGTAGCTAACGCAGCGTGTGCATTTGCGGCCGCGCTATCGAGCCGTGGGGTCGCGTTTACCCTCAAGCACTTCCCGGGGCTCGGCGATGCGATCCAGAGTACCGACAGAGTTGCGGTGAACATCACCGAGTCGGCTAGCGAGCTCTACGCTGATGACGCTGCGTACCGACAGTGCGGGCACGGCCGCCTCGCGGTCGTCATGATTAGCAGTGCGAGCTACGAACATTTGATCGGCTCCACACCAGCCGTTTTGTCGCCAAAGATTTACACGCGGGTAATGCCGCTGGACGGTATCGATGCCTTGGCAATCAGCGATAGCTTCGAATCTGGAGCGATAGCCGGACTGCAGTCGCCCGCGATGAAGGCGATCAATGCCGGTCTGGATATGGTCATGTACCCCGGTTACGAGTCAGCGAGTGCTGATGCCTATCTACTACTGCTCCGCGATGCGCAGGATGGGGCCCTCACCAACTCGCGAGTCCACGCAGCTGCCGCTAAGGTCCTCGCTGTCAAGCGCGGCCTAGGCGTCGGATGAGTACGTGCGCAGACAAGGCCCGCAATTACCTGAGCGCAGCGGATGCGAGATACTCGGGGTTCGGATACTCATTGTTGTAGGACGCGCGAGTATCAGGCACAACTCCCGGAAGCATTTGACTTGGCTATGGCGTGCTGAAGAGCATTCGGGCCGCACGTACTGCGCGCAGTTCTTTCCGCCTGTGGTTCCTCGGCCGTCACTGTTGAGCCCTCGGCGCAGGGTTACCCGCCCTATGCTGCCGTTCTAGCGATCAGTCCTCCATAGGGGAGGGCGTGTAGCGATTGCGGCAATTCACTTCGTGAGGGCGCGCAGTTCGGTCCCGCCTGTGGGTCCTCAACCGTTGCCTCGGCGGTGGCCCCGCAGAGTGACACGTCGTCATCTGCCGTCCCCGTGATGAGTCTTTCGACCGCGACCCCGCGCGTGTCAACCCGTGGCTGACCGCAGTCGCGTCGGCCGGGAACGCCCGGTTCCAGCGGTCGGGCGACCTCGATCCCCGCGATGACGCCGCCTCTGCCCGACCCTCCCGCTGCCAGACAGGTAATCCTGCCGCTGCTAGCCAAGCACGCCACGAAGCCCGCGGCCACCGCTGCTCCCGCCACTCCTCCTGCCGCTGCGTCTAATGCCCAACCGCCGACGGCCGCCGCGGGGACGAGCACGGGGACCAGCACCGGTACAACGCTCGCCGCTCAGACGACGACTCAGCTCGCGACCCTCGAGTCGATCCTGAATCTCGCGGAGACCGGCAGGCAAGCGTTGGCGAACGGTGACATCACCGCGACGATCGCCAATCGCCGCACCGTGCTCGAAGAGCTGGGGACGCGTTGCAGCCCGACTCCGAGCTCTCCGCCAGCGTCCAGGCGCTGAAAGCGGCCGAAAACTATTCGTTGCACGCAGACACGACGTGCGGACTGAACTGTTCCGTCAGCGTCGACCATGGGGCGACCCGGCTCAAGAAGGCCTTCGTGGCTATCTTCAATCCAATCGCCACTCGGTCCGACACGCCTACGTACACCGCCGGACAAATCTAAGAATGACAGTCTTTCAGAACGAGATCTCAATTCGCTGGCCACTCGGTGCGGCGTGCAGACATACACCGCCGGCCAGTCTGACATTGGGGCCCGACGTCCGCGATCGGTTGCACTGACCGACTCTGGTTAGCAATCGCACACATCTCGGGAGGAGGTGATCCTTCACTCCTGGATGTCTGCCGGTCCGCGCCTTCTCAGCGGGCTCTTTTTAGTCTAGCCCTCTCCAGGGACTCCGTCCGGGGTCGGGCCTCGGCCCAGGTTTGGGCCTCGGCTGCCCTCTCCGCCCCCTTCCGGCCGCTCTCACGGCTTCCTGCAACTCCTCCTTCTCCTGCTGCCTATTCAGAGCCTCGTAACCTTCCTCCGTCATCTCCTCGCCTAACTTCTTTTTCGACTCCTGCAACACTTCCTCTGCTTCGCCTTCGGTGAGGCCCGCCAAGTCTTTGGGGGTGACGCCCGATCGTCGGTGGAAGCGCCGACAGAACCGTCTCGATCTCCGAGATCGTCTCCGAGTCCGCAGGCTTGTCCTTGCTGGTTTCGACCGAGACCTCGGTGTCCGCAGACGATTCATCGGAAAGCTTGGAACCGTGCTCCGTGGACGGCGCCTTACTTTCAGCGGTCCTGGCTGCCGATGCTGCGTGTGACCCCGCGTCGATGCCCGCTTCCCGTGTCGTCACGGTCTGGTCAAGCCTTGTAACCGAGCGCGGATGCGTCAGATGCTCCGAAGGACAAACCAATACTCATGACGGCCGCGGCAGTCGCCTTCTTCCAGTAAGGGGGTTCCGTCTTGGCGTCTCCGGCGGCCGGTTGCTTCGGCAAGTTCGAACCGTCGCCCTTGTTAGCGCACGTTACGCGCCTCGCCCTCTTCCGTGGGGGTTGCGTTCTGCCCGGGTTTGTCGCCGACGGCTCCCGAGCTGGCCTTGTTTCCGAGGTCGGTGTTGGCATGCCTGCCCCGTATCCTGCGAGGTCGCGGTGCCGGTCTGGGGCGCAGGGTGCTCTACCGTGTCGGTTGCATGCTGCGCGGAGTTGTCGCTGGCTTCCGACCGATACCTTGTCGTTGGCGGGTCGGGGGACGTCGGAGCCTTCCATCGTTCACACCACCGCCCTCTCGCGGATTCCGAGTTTCTCAGCGACGACCGTGGCCAGCTGGGTGACATCTCCATCGTCTGTGCGGCCATGACGTGCACGAATACACAGAGCGCTGCGTGACTGCGCTCGGGTTCCTCTGACGGCAGCGATGAGAACGCGGCTACGGCCGATCGTAAGTCGCGGGTCAGCCCGCTGTACTCCGATTTCATGTCTTCGCTAGCGAGGCCCGGCTTGGCCAGGGCGGCCAGTCGCGCGTCGATCTTGGTCCGCAGCACGGCGTCGCGGCTGATCGCCAGACCGGCGCCGCGGAACTGGCATTTGCGCTGACACGGGGCGCAGAAGGAGAACGGTGGCTGCACATCGGCGGACACGGGCTGCGGCGTCGACGCGGCCAGCCGTGGCTTGATCTCGGCGAGCGTCGCCTCCGGGTATTCGTCGGCGTAGACCAGCGCCTCGCCGGTCGATAGGCGGGTCGCGAACCGGCTCTGCGCGTCGTCGAAACCCATCGTCTCCCCGAGGTAACGTCGCTCTTCCTCGGAGGTGAGACGGTGCATGACCTTGAGGTTTGTGTTCTTGACCGCGTCCTCGACCAGCTTGGACGGGATTTGCTCGGCGATGATCAGCCCCTCTCCGTACTTTCGGTTCTCGGCGAGCGTGTTCGCGAACGCCTCGGCGGCTTTCTCCTTCGCCTGAGCCTCCTCGGCGCCTCCGCTCTTGTGTCCGCGCGCGAGCAGTCGGTGGGCTTCCTCGATGACGGTGACGTGGCGCAGCGTCGCGGACGCGCCTCGCACCGCCTGATAGTTCTCGGTCATCGCATTGAGTAGCAGGGCGATCATCAGGCTCTGCTCATCGCCGGCCCCCAGCGCCTTGAGTTCAAGGATCGTGGGGCGTTCCATGAGCCCTTCGATGTCGAAGCTCTGATCGGTCATGAACGCTGAAGCGCAGACTCCGACCGTCAGCTGGGTGGCGCGGCGAATGGAGGCGGCCTCGATGTTTGCTTTGACTTCGCCGGCGTAGCCGAGGTTGGCGGTGGCTTGACGCATCGCTTTCATGAACTCAACGGCGGTCGGCCAAAAGCGATCGCGGGCGTCGTCCGCGCGCTCCGATGGCAGGATCCCTGCGGTCGTGTAGGTGAGGCTCAGGGCCTCCTCGTAAATGCCCGGCAGGGGCTCCCACAGGCCGAACGCGGCTTTGAAGCAGTTGAGCAGGTTCGCGAGATGCTCACCGACGAGCACCCCGGGCGGAACACGGAATGGGTTGAACCGCAGAGGGCGAACGTTCTCGTCTCCGATGGTCCAGATCTGAGCGTCTTCGAACCCCGGCTCGGCCAATAAGCGGCGGTAGTCGTTGGCGTCGGAGTTGACGGGTTCGATCACCAGGAACGGTATGTGGTGGTCGACCCAGAGCTGGCGGAGGATCTCAAGCACGGTCGTTGTCTTGCCCGAGCCGGTGCTGCCGGCAACCAGGGCGTGCTTGTTGAGGCTGTTGACCGGCAGCGTTACGGAGCCCTGGCCGCCGCCGAAGCTTCCGAGCGTGATGATCGCCCCGGTCGTCTCGAGCTGCTCGACGTGCCCGAAATGGCCGCGCCGCACCTTGAACCCCGGCACGGTGCCGTCAACCGCGATCGGAAAGCGAAATGCGCAGGCCGCGTCGCGTGCGTCGCCAAGTGCGCAGAGGGCCGCGAGCGGGAGTGGTGGAGGGTCGGGTCGCTCCCAGATCTCTGGCCGACCATCCAAGAGCCCGATGTCGAGCGCCGAGAGGTTCCAACGACAGAGATCCTGCTCGTACGCTGTCTGAGCGCGACGAATTGAGTATGAGGAGGAGGCTCGGTTGCCCGACAGGTGGGTCGGCGTCACGTCCCCGGGGGAGATCGCAGCACCGATCGCCTCGGAGATCCCGCCCGGTATCGGGCCCGCAGCTGTCACCTGGATGCGGATCGCAAACGCTTGGCCAGCGTATCGGCGCGCGTAGTCTTCAAACACCGGCTGAGCGTCGACCGCGAAGGCATCAGGGGGAATCATCCGGTCGCCCTGATAGAGGCCCCCCGGCATACGATCCTCTTTAGCGAGCCTGGCGTAGAAGGTCGCGTAGTGCGTTAGTAGGAGGTTGTACTGGTCCGGTAGCGCTACCGGCAGAAGCGCCACGGACAGCATCAGCGGCACACGGCTGGCGCTGATCGTCGAGTAGAGGTTCGTCCAGTCGGTGTCAGCCCAGTTGAAGGGGACGACCGAGAAGTAGTAGGCGACTCGGGCATCGGCGCGCCGGGGAATGGCGGTCGTCTCGCGCCTGGTGATCATCACGGATTCGGTGGCTCGATCCGAGCCGAATGGAGCCACCCACGCCCCGAGCTCGTCGGTGTCGTCGATCGGCGAGGCGCTCAGGTGGCGCGGGATCGACGCGAGGAGATGTTCACGCCTACCGACGGCGGCGCCCTCATGCCCAGTGGCTTCGGTGTCCCATGTGCGCCCGAGAAGGGTTATCGCGATCGGCACGGCAGCCCCCGGTTCAACCCTCGTACGGAGGTCAACCAGGCCAAGACGCGGGTCCAACAGCTGGTTCACAAAAGCGCGCTGTTCGTCAAGTGCCTTGCGCAGGCGCTGGTCTCGATCGAGGCCCTGGTACTCGCGCGCTTCGAGGAGGTTGACAGCCGACTCGATGCGTATCCCGAAGATCGCGGACGGTACGGCTGCGGCGTCGCCATCGACGCGCAACGCGGGCGGCGGAGCGGTGCGCAGCAATGTCGTCACGGCAGCTCTAACTGGTGCCTGGGCGAGAGAGTCCGGCCCATCGTGGCTCGAGGTCCTCCATCGCGCCGAGGTCTTCTACAGCAATCCCAGAGCCCGCCGTGCCCATGCTGCCCGGCTGGATGAGGCCCGCCGCGACGTCCAAGCCCTCCCGAGCAGCGCCGTGTACCGCTTCTCGCAACGCCTTAGCGGAGTCATACCGGTGCACCCAATGGAGCTCGGAACCGCGTAGCGTGAGCGCCTGGTAGAAGCGCGTCACAAGCACCCAGAGCCAGCGAACTGCCGACAGGCGCCACCACATCGTCCAGCCGACGTAGAGGTCCTGCCCGTACGGGAAGCAGGCCACGAATGCCGGGAAGCAGCCGTCCTGCACGTAGAGGTATTCGCGGCTCTCGCCATTACCGAACGAAAGACGCTGGATCTTGATCCGATCTACGGGTGACTGCCGCTGCTCAAACGTCGTCGTGATGTGTTGGAACGCCATTTTGGAAGCGGCGCCCTTACCATCGACCATGAACTTCCACTCCGAAATGGACGCCCACACAGGAAACCACCAAGCCACGATCCCCGTGACGAACCACCAGAGCCCAAAGAGAAGGACCTCGAGCCCGGTTGACTTGACTATCCTGCCGAACACGAAGACCACGGCGCCGCCGACTAGGAAGATGCAGAACACGGCCGCCCAGTGCGTGAGGATCGCCTTGAAGAACCGCGGGCTGATAGGGTCGAGCGACTCCGCCCCTCCATCCTTGTAGCCAAGGCGCTGGCCAACATAGAACTGGTTGGGAACGGCCTGGCCCTCGAGCTCGCTGTCCTGGACAGCTGGCGGAACGACGACCCCCACCATGCCCGCTCCATCCCGCTGCCCACGCGAAGCAGGCGGCGTCGGGCGTCGCATGGCACGCTCTGACGGTCCGGGAGGCGCGGGACCGACGGGCGGGCACCATCGTGGCCGTCAGGCTCGGCTCCGCCGTGAGCGAAGTGCCACACTCCTGACAAAAAGCATCACTAGAAGCGGACTCAGCACCGCAAGCAGAACAGACAGCCATCACTTCACCCCTCAAACTAGTAGCCGGCGTCGGGCGCGCACGCGGACACGGATGTCGCAGCAGCCCGACCAACCGAGACACCACGCCCAGAGTAAGGGCGATCGTGGCGTTGAACTTACGCCCCGGGGTGGCGCGTTGTCCATGGCCCGTTCGGGCCTGATCGGGGGGCCCGAACGGGCCGGTAGGGCCCCGAACGGACCACCCGTACGGTGCGCCCCACCTGGCAATCGACCACCGGGCGTTCAGACTCGGCGGCGTCGAGCGAGCAGGAGCGCAGATGCCAGCCGGTTGCGATCCAGGTATCGAGCGCCGACGGCCGATCACGGTCGTGCTGGTCGACGACGAGCGGTTGATCCGAACCGCCCTGGGCCAAACGCTCACCAGCGCGGGACTCGACCTGATCGGCGCGGCCGCGAGCATGAGAGACGCGGTGGAGGTGGTGGTCGACCTGCGCCCCGACTTGGTGCTAATGGACATCAAGCTGCGCGACAGCCCCCGCGTTGAGGCGATCGAGCGGCTCAGCCTGCTCGCGCCCGTGTCGCGGATCCTGATCCTCACCCGCACCGAGGGAAACCGCGTCGTCGAGGCGATCGTCGCCGGCGCCAGCGGCTACATCCTCAAGACCGCGCCACCCAAAGCGATCATCGCCGCCGTCAAAGCCACCGTCGCGGGAGAGGCCGTGCTCTGCCCTCAGATCGCCGGGAAACTCCTGCAACGCATCCGCGCGAACGCAACATGCCCGTCACCGCCACCAGCCAGGACGCCGCCATCGCCATCCGTGCCGCCTCACCGAACGCGAACTAGAGATCTTCACCAACCTCGCCAGCGGCAAGAACAATCACGAGGTCGCCCGCGAGCTCTCGCTCAGCACCCAACACCTTCGCCAACCACATCGCCAGCATCCTCGCCAAACTCCACCTCGAGAAGCGCATCCAAGCAGCCGTCCAAGCAGTCCGCAGCGGCATCTCCTGACCACACCAAACCAGACGCTCGACGAATAGCTCGCGCGGCGATACAGGACCTGCTCACGTCCTGACCTCCCGCGACTGCGAGCTCACGACACGGCCGATTCGATGGCGGACACCGACGCTCCGGACGAGGTTCGGTCGTCTCTTTCCGCCCCTACAACCCAGCAGCACCAACCTGCCCAACAGATCTGAGTGGCAGCATGCAGCGATCTGGCCGAGCCGCACCAGCTGGGCCGCAATCCGGGGAAGGGGCAGTCCGGCGGCGCGGGTGCTAACGGCGTCCCGGCGAGCACGATCGTCAAAGCGGCAGTATCCGACGCGCCGGCGCTGCCCCTTCTGGTCCGGAGCGGCCACGCGAACGCCGCGGCCGCTACAGGCGTGATCCAGCAGTACGTGGTGGAGCTCCGCCGGCCCTACTGTGACCGTGGCAGGAAGTCCCGCCCTGCTGCCGGCACGGGCATCTCGAGCGCGAGCCCGTCCTCCCTGAATCGCGCAGGTACCGGCCCTCTCGCTTTCGCTGACGAGAGCTGGGTGAGGGCCCGCGCGCCATGACAGCAGCGGACGTCTGCCCGGCCGATGGCTGGCTCGCCGGCGACGGCAACGCCACGACGCGGCGAAGGAATCGAACCTTCCAAGCCGGGGGCTGCCCGGCCCTGCCAGTTTTGAAGAATGGCCGGAACCGCCCGTGAGCCCCCGTGGTTACTGGAGTTCGGAAGCGGGGGGAACGGCAAAGGGAACGTCGGGGTCAGTCGCCGCGCCCCTCCGCTGTTTTGCACGTCGGAGAGGCACAGGCTCCGCTTTGCGGGCTCCGGCTGGACGCGCCCCGCGGAGCACACGCCTGAATCTCGCAATCTCGCGACGAAGATCGCCGCCGTAGGCGTCGAGACACCAGCGGAGCACGCGCCAACAAACACAGATGCGATCTCAGGCGCTACCCCGGCGCTTCCCGAGCAAGTCAGACACTGCACCGCAATGCTTCTGCGACCCCGAGTCCCCCGCCTCTCGCGCTTAGCCATCCTCATGGCCCTGCTCATGCCGACTGCGGCGGGCTTCCGACAATGCGCCGCACCGAGCCAACTCGCTTTGGCCGCGGACTACGGCCAGTGTCCGGCTGACGGGGCTACACTCGTGGTCAAGGCCGGGCATCCCGCCCGGCAAGGTAGTGCCAGCGTTCGTAGTTGTTGCCTTCAGCACCTCCCGCGTCTCGCAGCACACAATCTCCCGGGAGGGAACACATGGCAACTGGAACCGTGAAGTGGTTCAGCGACGAGAAGGGTTTCGGCTTCATCACGCCCGATGACCAGGGCAAGGATCTCTTCGTGCATCACTCATCGATCGCCGGCAGCGGCTTTAAGTCGCTCGTCGAGGGCGCGAAGGTGTCCTACGACGCCGAGCAGGGCCCCAAGGGGCCGGCCGCCGCGAACGTTCAGACGATCTAGAGCACACGAGTCGCAGCTGCGCGCTCGCTTTCGCCGCCGATACGGAGCGCTAGAGCCGCTCTGTGGGGCTCGCTGGCCGGACAGCGTTCTGTCGTTTGGCCGCTGCTGGCGCTGGCGGCAGGAGGTTCGATGCTGGCCATCGACCGGTCGGCCTGGGTCCGCCTAAACAGGACAGGCGCGAGGTCCGCGATCGGGCGAAGAGGTAACCGGCGCGAACACTAGGGCCGTCCTTGTCTGACCGCGAATGAGCGAGCGATAAGTTGTCAGCATGACCTCCACCTCGGACCCCCACTTCGGCCTCACCGGCCTGGCCACGATGGGCGCTAACCTAGCCCGCAACGTCGCCCATCACGAGATCCCCGTGGTCGTGCACAATCGCACTGCCAGCCGCACGGAGAAGTTCCTCGAGGAGCACGGCTCGGAGGGTCCGATCACCGGGCAGGAGTCGGTCGAGGACTGGGTCGCGGCGCTCGCCCGCCCGCGGGTGCTGATGAGCATGGTTCAGGCGGGCCAGGCGACCGATGCGGTGATCGAGGAGATCGCGCCGCACCTCGACGAGGGCGATGTGCTGATCGACGGCGGTAACGCCAATTTCCGCGACACTCAGCGCCGCCACGCGAACCTCGCTGAGCAGGGCGTCCACTTCTTGGGCGTCGGGGTCTCAGGCGGCGAGGAGGGAGCGTTGAACGGGCCGAGCATCATGCCCGGTGGCGACCGCGAGCCCTATGACGAGTCGGTTAAGCACATCTTCGAGGCGATCGCCGCCGACGTCGACGGTACGCCGTGCTGCGCCTACGTCGGGCGCGACGGCGCCGGTCATTACGTGAAGATGGTCCACAACGGCATCGAGTACGCCGACATGCAGTTGATCGCCGAGAGCTACGACCTGCTGCGTCACGGCATCGGACTGGACGTGCCCGAGATTGCTGAGCGCTTCAGGTCCTGGAACGACTCCGAGCTCGAGTCGTTCTTGATCGAGATCGCCGCGCGGGTGCTAGCGAAGAATGACGATGCCACTGGCCAGCCGCTGGTGGACGTGATTCTCGATGCCGCCGAGCAGAAGGGCACCGGTCGCTGGACAGCCCAGAACGCACTCGAGCTGGGCGTGCCGCTGACGGGTATCACCGAGGCCGTGTTCGCGCGGACGCTAAGCGCGCTCAAGTCACAGCGCGAGCACGCCGCGAGCCTGCTCACCGGTCCGCCCGCCAACGGCGGCGGGGACGAGTCACTGGCATTGGACCTCGAGCACGCGCTGTACGCGTCAAAGATCGTCTCCTACGCGCAGGGATTCGCCCAGATGGCGGCAGCAGCCCGCGAGGAGCGGTGGGATATCGATCTCGGTTCGATGGCGACGATCTGGCGCGGGGGGTGCATCATCCGTGCCCGTTTCCTGGACCGGATCCGCGAGGCCTACGACACTGACCCCGCGCTGTCGAACCTGATGCTCGCCGACTTCTTCGCCAAGGCACTCCAGGAGGCCCAGGATCCTTGGCGCCGGGTGGTCGCGCGAGCGGTCGAGCTCGGGATCCCGACGCCGGCGTTCTCATCGTCTCTGGCCTACTACGACGGCTACCGTCGCGCCCGCGGCCCAGCGAGCCTGATCCAGGGCCTGCGTGACCTGTTCGGCGCGCACACCTACAAGCGGGTCGACCGAGAAGGAACGTACCACGTGATGTGGGGCGAGGATGGGCGCGAGGTCGAAACCTAGACGGAGCTCCTGAGCGACCGCACGGAGGAGCATTGGCGGCGCATCGTGGCTGCTCCGCTCCACGAGCAGCGACGGCGAGCGCGTGTTCGCAATCGTGGCGTAGCGGTCGTCCCGCCGCGGCGGATCTGACGACCGCTGCCAGGCGGAAGCGAGCGCGAGCTCCTAGCCGGTGGTGGGATGATTTAGGTTGTGAGCGAAGGAGACCCTGGTCGCGAGAGTTTCGACGAGAAGCTCCGCGCGCTGGCTCGAGAGGTCAGCCGGTCGGTTGAGCGCGTTGCTGGACGACTCGATCTGGACGACATCGCCGATCGGATCGGGATGGGCGGTGAACGCGTGAAGGAGTTGGCCGAGCTCGCCGGACAGTGGCTCAACGATCAAGTTCTAGCCCCGGATGCTCGAAGCTCGGCTCGGGCTGCGCAAGCCGACCCTGATGGACGTGACGGCGGCCTTCGTCGGGCCGGTCCGCATCCCCTTGACGTGCCCACCGAGGAACAGGGGCTTGCGCTGAGTGCCCTGGAATCCGGCCGCTGGCAGGTCGAGCCGGGGACCAACGAGCTGACCTCCGACGGAGAGGGACCGCGTCCGAGCGGACGAGTCGGTCTCGTTAGCGAGCTGCGCGCTCGCGACTGGATCGCCGCCGGCGGCGGGGTCACCCTCCTCGGGCGCGATGCACTGAGGCGCTGGAGGGACAGCACGAACCCGAGCTGAGACCACGACGCGGTACAGGAGATCTCTTTGGAGCCGCCCTCTTTTGCCGATAGCAGGCCCGGCGTAGCGTGACGCGGAGGCGACATGATCGCGTAATTGGATCTCTTGAATCCGCGATCTACCGAGATCGGAGTCATCCGATCACATACGCCTCGTAAACGGTACGACGCGGCGAAGGAATCGAACCTTCCAAGCCGGGGGCTGCCCGGCCCTGCCAGTTTTGAAGACTGGATGGGCCACCAGGCCCGTGCCGCGCCGCGGGTGATCCTACGAGGTGTTAACGCCCTTCAAGCGCGGCCGATGAGAACACGGATGGTTCGAGCGCCTCAACGGGGGGCCTACTTTGCTTTGTTGGCGGTGATCGCTGTCGTGGTACTTGCGACGGCGGCGCTGGCACGCGCCCACTCGCGCAACGCCCCGCACGCGCACTCGCGCCGCGCTCCGGAGGCCCACGGCGCCGGTGCCGCTCGCGGCCTCCACGTCTCGGGCAACCGACTGCTCGACGCTCATGGACGGCGGCTGATCCTCCGCGGCGTCAACCGCTCAGGGTCCGAATACGCCTGCATCCAGGGGTGGGGGATCTTTGACGGCCCGAGCACCGCGGCCTCGGTTCAGGCAATGGCCGCGTGGCATATGAACTTCGTGCGCGTGCCGCTGAACGAGGATTGCTGGCTGGGGATCAACGGCGTCAAGCGCGCCTATGGCGTGGCGGACGGGCCTACCCGCAGGCGATCGTCAACTACGTGCACCTGCTTCACCAGTACGGCATGTACGTCGAGCTGTCGCTGATCTGGGCGGCGCCTGGCCACTCCCGCGCCACGTACCAAGCGGGAGCGCCCGATGAGAATCACGCGCCGGCGGTGTGGGCGAGCGTCGCCTCGACGTTCAAGCACGACCCCGACGTGCTGCTCGCGCCGTCGGGCGAGACGGTCGTCGATGCGCGGTGCTTCCTCCACGGCGGCGTGTGCGGGGCGACGTACGGGCCGTCGAATCGTCAATACCGGGTCGCCGGCATGCAGCAGGCGGTCAACGTGATGCGGCGGGCCGGATACCGCGGCGTGATCGTGATCCCGGGGATCAACTACGCGGACGATCTGACGCACTGGCTGCGCTACGAGCCCCGCGATCCGCGCCACCAGCTCGTCGCCGAGGCACACGTCTACGGGGGCAACGCCTGCGCCTCGACAGCCTGCCTGAACCGGACGATGGATCCGGTCGCACGCCGCGTCCCGCTGATCCTCGGCGAGACGGGCGAGACGTACAACGACTCGAGCTGTGGCTCGGGCAACGTCGTGGGGATCCTCGCCTGGGCTAACAGCGAGCACGTCGGCGACGCCGCCTGGACGTGGGATACCTGGGGCAACTGCACGGCGTTGATCTCCAACTACGACGGGACCCCCCGCAAACGCGTACGGAAGGTTCATCAAGAGCTTCTACGCCGCGCACGCCTCGAGCACCTACCGGCTGGGCTGAACCCGCGGCGGGGTCGTTCCTCGCCGGGGCAAGATCAGTGGGCGCTGGGGGCGGTGGCGCCTCGGTGAGGGCTTCGGCGGCTCGCTAGAGCCCTTGGTGGACCTGCTCGTGCGCCAACCGGCGGCTTTGTACCGAGAGTGTCACGGGAAACCTGCACAACACGACAACCTCGGCGCCAGACCCGAGCCCTGTCGTACTGAGCATGCTCTTCATGCATAGCTCGACAGGCCTCGCCATCCGCGCCGGGATTGTCGTGGTATGCAGGTTTCTGGACGGTGCGATCGCGCCCGCTCCCTCTCTTTCCCCAGCGCCGTTTACGGGGCCGCCCGCCAGTCAGGGCCGTGGGGCCCTACGGTCCCGCGTGCGCGACCGGCGGCCCCAGGCCGTGCTCGAGCACGCCCTTGACCCCTGCGTCCAGCGCGTTCAAGCGGTATAGCGCCAGCGCCTCCGCCGAGCCGAACCGACCGCCCGGCGCCGACGCCGCGCCGTGGTGGCAAAGGACGCAGTGCAACAGCGCGAGCCGGCGCTCCTCGTCGAGCGGCGCCGCCCGCTCGAGCAACATCTGCTGGCCGATCGCCAGGTGGCCGAGCAGCCGGCCCTCGTCGGTGAGGCCGATCTCGGCACCGAAGCTGAACTCGCGGGTCCGGCCAAGATCGTGGACGAGCGCCGCCGTCAGCAGCAGGTCGGAGTTCAGCCGCGGATGGAGCTGGCACACATCCTGGACGAGCGTGCCAACGGCGACGGTGTGCTCGAGCAGCCCGCCGAGATAGGCGTGGTGACCGGCCCGCGTGCACGGCGCCCGGCGCCAGGCCTCCCGTAGCGCGCGGTCCGCCATCAACGAGTCGAGCAGCGCCCGGTAGCGGGCGTCGTAGACCTCGCGCGCGAGGTGCTCGAGGAACCCGTCGAGCTCGTCGAGATCACGGTAGGCGGTGGGCAGGAACGCCGCCGGATCGACCTCCGTGCCGGAACCGCCCGCCCGCGCGATGTCCGCGATCTCGACCACGAGCTCGTCGCGGAACCGCTCGACCCGACCCGCCACCCGCACCAGGTCGCCCCGATCGAACCGGCCCCCGAGCAAGTCCGCCTCCCGGAACGCCCGCGCCGGGACGGTCCCCGTCCGATCGCGCAACTCGAGCGCCAGGTACGGCGAGCCGTTACGGCTCATCAACCGGTCTTTGCGCGTGCAGGCGAACACGCCGGTCACGTCCTCGCCGGGACGAAGCGCGCTGACCGTCTGCACGGGGCTCATAGCCCCATGATGTACGGTGAACCGGATGCAGCCGCTGCAATGGGAGTACCGCCCCGATGGCCTGAGGGCCCCGGCTGTGGTCTGCGCTTTCAAAGGCTGGAACGACGCGGCTGACGCGGCGTCGAGCGCGATCACTTTCGTGGGCGGCGCGTTGACCGCCCGCCGGTTCGCGACGATCGATCCAGAGGAGTTCTACGACTTCCAGGCGACCCGTCCCCGGATCAAGCTGACCGAGGGCCGGGCGCGAGAGATCGAGTGGCCGGCTGTGGAACTGTACGAGGCGCGCGTGCCCCGGGCGCCACGTGATCTGATCCTGCTGTCGGGTACCGAGCCTTCGTTCCGGTGGCGCACCTTCAGCACGGTGATCGTCGAGCTCGTCGAAGCGCTCGGCGCTCAGCTCGTCGTCACGCTCGGCGCACTGCTCGCCGACGTCCCCCACACCCGGCCGGTGGCGGTCACCGGCCTGGCCTCCGACGCCTCGCTGATCTCGAGACTCGGGCTCACGTCATCCTCGTACGAGGGCCCCACGGGGATCGTCGGTATCCTCCACGCGGCCTGCCAGCAGGCCGGGTTGCCGTCGGCCAGCCTGTGGGCCGCGGTGCCCCACTACATCGCCGCGACTCCGAACCCGAAGGCCGCGCTCGCCCTCGTCCGCAAGCTCGAGGGACTCGTGGGCGTCGCGGTCGATGCCTCCGAGCTCGAGGTGGCGAGCGCCGACTACGAGCGCCAGGTCAACCTGGCGGTCCAGAGCGACCCGGACGTGCAGGCGTTCGTCGAGCAGCTCGAGCAGGCGGCCAGCAGTGACGCGGGCGACGACCCCGGCTCGCTCCCCTCCGGCGAGACGATCGCGAGAGACCTCCAGCGCTTCCTGCGCCAGCGCGGCGACGACCCCGGGACGGCCCGGCAGTAAGTAGGGCCTCTACCGCTCGGCGGCCGGGCAGACGAGGCGGTAGTCGCAGACCGAGCACGCGGCGAACGACGGCGTCGGCTCGAACCCCTGCGACAGGATCCCCTCGGCGACCTCCAACGCCACCTCCCGGATCCACTCGGCTCGGTCGGCATCGCCGGCGAGCACCGGCACGGCGACCTTCTCGTCATCGAGCACGTAGTAGTACGCCTGCCGCGACGCCTCGAGGCTCCACGCCTCTCGCGCGCCGACCGCATACAGCGACAGCTGCACGTCGTCGGCGAGCTGCGCCGCACTCTTCGGGCGGCCGGTCTTGTAGTCGATCAGCTCGTACTCGCCACCGGGGAGGCGATCTACGCGATCGACCCGACCCCGCAACAGGTGCGGCCCGAGTTTGAACGTGAACTGCCGCTCGAACCACACCGGCTCCGCCTCCGAGGACTGGAAGCGTTCGAAATAGCGCGTCAACGCCGTGGCCGCCTTGCCCCGCAGCTGGCGCTCCTCCTCGGAGTCGCCGAACCCTCCCCGGCGCCAGCCGGCGTCGAGCAGCCCCAGCAGCTCCGCCAGCGACCCGGCGTCGCCAGAGCGAGCGTGAAATCGCTCGAGCACCTGGTGCACGAGGATCCCGAACCGCTGGTGGACGGTCGGCTCCTGCGGGATCCGAAATACCCGGGCGAACTTGTACTTCAAGGGACACGTCCGGTACGTGTCGATGTCCGAGGCCGACAAGACGACGCCCTCGCCGCGTCGAGGCACGAACTGCTCCAATGAAGGCTCGTCGCGCGCCGCCATCGTCTGCGCCCGCCGGCGCGCGTCCAGATCCGCGTCGAGCAGATAGTCATCGAGCGTCGAGGAGCTGAAGATCTCGCGTTGCTCGGCCGTCACCGCTTGCAGGATCCGCACGTTGACGTCGCGCAGCGCGTCCGCCACGCCGGAACCCTCGGGCCGCGCGATCAGCGCGGCCAGCTTCAACAGCTCCAAATACCTCACGACGGCGTGCGAGACGTCGAGATCGGTGTCGAAGCGCAGCTCGCCCAGCCGAGACCCCGCCCGCATCGTCGACTCGAGCAGTTCGTCGCGGAGCAGCCGGTAGGTCGAGTGCAGCGTCTCGGCGGGGCCGAACAGCTCCTCCTCGCGCTCCTCCCACTCACCCCCAACACCAGCCCGGATCTCCTCCGCGATCGGCGAGGGGACAACCCGCGCGCCCCGATCGCTGAAGCTCGGGTAGGCCAGGACGGCCCGGGAACGGGCACGCGTCATCCCGGCATAGAGCGCCTGGCGCAGGGCGAACCGCCGGGTCTCCTCATCGTCGGCGGGCAGCTCCTCGCGCAGGAGCTCATCGGGCACGAGCTCGAACGCCGGCGCCGCCACCCCCGCCTGCAAGCCGACGAGGTAGACGTGCTCGACCTCGAGCCCGCCCACGGCTTGAAACGTCAAGACCTGGACCACCCCGAGAGACCCCGACAGCGAGGGCTCCTCCTGCTCGCGCAGCCCGAAGTCCGCCACGGCGGCGACCTGCCGCGCAAACTCCCGGGGCGTCGCCTGCGGCGCCCGGCGCACGTACGCCGAAGCGAGCTCGCCGAACCGCGCCAGCGCCCGCAACCGCTCGACGACGTCCGCCTGCGCCGCGAACAGCTGCTGGCGGCGGAGCCCGAGCCGTTCGATCAGCCTGTGCACGTACAGGTCGGGCCGGGTCGTGTCGATCGTGCCGGCCCCGGCGCGGTACAGCTTCAGGAACACCCGGATCCGCTCGCGCGCCTCCGGTGGCACCTGCGGCGACTCGGTGGCGGCCGCGAGCGCCGCGACCATGTCGAGCTTGCGACGCCGCGCGATCTGGGTGCACCGCGCGATGTCGACCGAGCGCAGCTCAATCGGCGGCCGCGCCAGCGCCCGGACGACCGCCGCCGCGTCGGAGGGATCGGCGAGCAGTCGCAGCCACGCCAGCACGTCCCTGATCTCGGCGCGCTGGAAGAACGCCTCCTCGCCGACGAGGCGGTGCGCCACCGCGCGCTCCTCGAGCGCGACCGCGATCGCCTGCCCTTCACGCGCGATCGCCGGGACCAGGACGACGATCTCCTCCGGCGCCACCCCCTCCCGGGAGATCAGTCGCTCGATGTCGGCGGCGACCGACTGCGCCTGCGCCCGGTCCGTGGCGCAGCGCCAGAACTCCACCGACCCGCCCGGCTCGCCGTCGGCCACCTCAGCCACCCCGAGCGCCGCCTGCCCCGCCGCCAGCACCCGTGAACCGCAGCGCACGCTCCGCTCCAGCCTCAAGACCTCCGCCCCCCGGTGCTCGAACTGCCTCACGCGCGCCGAGCCCGCGCCACGGAACCGCCGCAGGGCCTGGAGGGGGTCGCCGGCCGCGGTGAGATCGCGCCCGCCGACGGCCAACGCCAGCTGCGCCGCCGCGAGATCCAGCTCCTGGACGTCGTCGATCAGCAGGTGGTCGAAGCCGCGACCGCCACCGCGCCGCTCGGCGGCGCACCGCATGGCGCCGAGCACGACGTCGCCGGCGTCGATCGCACTCGACTCGGCGAGCATCCGCTCGTGCACTCGATACACCTCCGCGAACTCGCGCTCGAGGGCCGCGCCGGCGGGATCCAGCAGGCCATCCGCCCATGCGGCGTAATCCTCGACCCCGACCAGCTCGGCCTTGAGCTGGTCGATCCGTCGCACGAAGCCTCCGAGGAGCGCGTTGGCGCTGCCCCCGAAATCGTGATGCTCCAGCTCGAGCTCATCGATCCGCTCGAGCAGCATCGCCAGCCGATCGCCCGCCCCGAGCATCGAGTCGACGGCCTCCGCGCCCGCCTCCCCGAGCACCAGCGCCGCCAGCTCGACGGGTCCGACGACGTACAGCTGCTCGTATCCGTTCTCGAGCGCGCCCTCGAGCCGCTCCCGCAACGCGTCGGCACGCGACGCGGACGGCGTCAGCACCGCGAGCCGCTCAGGCCGGCACCCGAGCTCCACAAACCACCGGAACCGCGCCTCGATCACGGTCGTCTTGCCCGTGCCGGCACCGCCCAGGACGAGCAGCGGCCCGCCGCGAAAAGTGACCGCTTCCCGTTGAGCGGGAAGCAAGTCCGGATCGAGGCCGACGCCCACTCTGTCAGCATAGATCTGCGATGACCTCGACATCCTCCGCCCTCGACGCCGATTGGCTCGACGCGTGCCGGCGCGTCGTGACCGGGCTGCGCCAGGTGCTCGCCGACGCGCCGACGACCGTCGAGCGCGCGGTCGAGACCGGCGAACGGGGCAGCGGCGGGGACCGGACGCTCGTGATCGACCGCTCGGCCGAGAACCTCGTCCTGGCCGAGCTCGACCGCCTCAACGCCGACGGCTATCGGTTCGCCGCCCTGTCCGAGGAACGGGGTGAGATCGACTACGGCGACCCGGAGATCCGAGTGATCATCGACCCGATCGACGGCTCTTTGAACGCCAAGCGCGGGATCTCCCACCACGCCCTGTCGGTCGCCGTCGCCGACGGCCCGACGATGGCCGACGTCGTGTTCGCGTACGTGTACGACTTCGGCCCCTCTGAAGAGTGGTGGGCCCGCCGCGGAGAGGGTGCGTGGCTTGCCGGACGACGCATCGACGCGTCGCTGCAGGAGCGACGAGACCCCAATGGCCGGCTCGAGGTGCTCGGGATCGAGTCCGCCGACCCGCGCTGGGTCGCGGCCTCGATCGACGCGCTCGAAGGCTCGGCGTACCGCCTGCGCGCGCTCGGCTCAATCGCGGCCACGCTGTGTCAGGTGGCCGCCACCCGCTTCGACGGGATGGTCTCGCTCAAACGCTCCCGGGGCGTGGACGCCGCCGCCGGCCAGCTGATCGTCCGCGAGGGCGGCGGCGTGGTCAGCTTCCCGTGGTGTGACGATCCGCTCGCTGCGCCGCTCGACACCGCCCCCCGCTCGCCGGTGATCGCCGCCCGCACGATGGACACGCTCCGCCGGCTCGAAGGGATCCCGGCGTGATCGACTGGATCCTCGCCGAGCGGATCGCCACGTACGTCGCCGGCAGCGGCAACGGCAAGGCGCCGACGGCCGACCTGGCCGCATTGGCGGCCATCTCGGAGGAGCGGGTCAGCGCCTACACGGGCCTCGAGCCGACGCGTCCGCTGCCTGAGCCCGAGGGGATCGGCCGGCGCGAATGGGTCGCGAGCAACATCGGCGCAATGCGCGTGCTGCTCGACCCCGTGCTCGAGCGCACGACCAAGAACCTCGGCAAGCTCCGCCCCGCGATCGAGCTGGCGATGGGCTTCACCCTGACCACCGAGGTCGGCGTCGTGCTCGGCTATCTCGCCCAGCGGGTGCTCGGCCAGTACGAGCTGGTGCTGCTCGACGAGGCCGTCGAGGACCGGCCGCCACGGCTGCTGTTCGTGCTCCCGAACCTCGGGGAGGCCGTCGCCAACTTCGGCGCCGACGAGCAGGAGTTCATGACCTGGGTGACGCTGCACGAGGTCACGCACGCCGTCCAGTTCGCCGGCGTGCCGTGGCTCCAGGGCCACGTCGCCGGGCTTGTGCAGGAGCTGCTGCGCAGCGCCGAGCTGCGGATCGAGGCGCCCAACAAGCTGCGCATGCCGTCGGGCGCGGAGCTGCGCCGGATCATGGACGCCCTGCGCCACGGCGACCTGGTCTCGGTCGTCACCGACGAGTCCGAGCGCGCCACGCTCGACCGGGTGCAGGCGGTGATGGCCGTGATCGAGGGTCACGCCGAGCACGTGATGGATGCGGTCGCGCCCGATCTGCTGCCCTCGCTGCCACGACTCCGGGCGGCGATCGACCGCCGGCGGCGCTCGCAAAAGGGCCTCTCGCGGCTGGTCGCCAGGCTGCTCGGGCTCGACATGAAGCTCCGCCAGTACGAACGCGGCAAGTACTTCTGCGACGCGATCGTGCGGGCGCGCGGCGTCGAGGCCCTACGTCACGTGTTCTCGAGCCCGGAGGCGCTGCCGACGCTGACCGAGCTCGAGGATCCCGCCGCCTGGCTGAACCGCACGGGCCTCGATGGCGATGTCATCCGCCCCCATTTGAGCGCGTAGAGCCGCCACGCGTCGGGCACGCCGCGCAGCTCGTGCAACCCCCGATCGTCGAACGGGAGTCCCGAGCCGACCACGAGGTCCTTGACGGTGCTCGACGCGAGGACCTCGCCGGCACACGCTTCGCCCATCACCCGGGCCCCGATGTGGACGGCGATCCCGGCGACGTCCCGGCCGACGAGCTCGCACTCGCCGGTGTGCAGCCCGGCGCGCACCTTCAGGCCGAGCCGGCCGGCCTGATCGACGATCTCGGCGGCGCAGCGCACCCCCCGGGCCGGCCCGTCGAAGGTGGCCAGAAAGCCGTCGCCGATCGACTTCACCTCGGTTCCGCGCCAGCGCACGAGCGCGGAGCGCACCAGGGTGTTGTGCTCCGAGAGCAACTGCCTCCACGGGCCGTCGCCGAGCCGCGACGCCGTCTCGGTCGAGCCGACGATGTCGGTGAACATCACCGTCGCGAGCACGCGGTCGATCTCCTGCGCCGGCCGGCGGCCGGTGAGAAACTCCTCGATGTCCTCGATCGCCGGCGCCTCGACCCAGCCGTAGGTGTCCTGCCCCGGGTACTCGATGAAGCGGGCGCCGGGGATGAGCGAGGCGACCTCGCGTCCAATCTCGATCGGGATGTACTCGTCGTCGGCCTGATGGGTGACGAGCGTCGGCACGCGGATCGTCGGCAGGACGGCGGTCAGATCAGTCTGGGCGATCATCTCCATCAGCTGCCGGGCCATCCCCGGGCTGACGGCTGATCGCTGCATCCGGCCCCACCACTCCTCGAAGGACCGGTTGCCGACCTGGCTGGGGGCGTAGAGGGACAGGAGCGTCCCCTCCCCCCAGTGGTTCTCGATCGCGTCGAGCAGGTGGGTCTCCAGCTCCGGGTTCATCGTCACGGCACCGCGCGGTGACACCGATGACAGGATCAGCGCCGTGACCCGGTCCGGGTAGGTGGCGGCGAAAAGCGCCGAGAGCCCGAGATCACTGGCGCCCCACAGCGCTATGCGCTGCACGCCGATCGCGTCGAGTACGGCACACAGATCGTCCATCTGCTGCTCGAGCGTCGGGGGCCGGGTCACTGAGTCCGACAGTCCGGTCCCGCGGCGGTCGAACATCACCACGCGCGCGAACGACCCCAGCCGCTCGAAGCATCGCGCCGTGTTCGGCTCCTCCCACATCAGCTCGAGATGGGACGCCGGGCCGTTGATCAGGACCAGATCGTACGGGCCGCTGCCGAACACCTGATAGGCGATGCTGGCATCGCCGCTGTGGGCGTACTGCGTGAGTGGACTGCTCAAGGCTCGGTGCGCTCGCTCTCGGCCGCCGCTCGTGCGTGGATCGGAATTCGACTCAGACCAATGTAACGAAGTCCGCCGGCCGGTTTACAAACACACGTTCGGTTATTTTTTCTGGTTCTAACATCGTCAGGGAGCAGCAACGCGACATGGCAACCACCAGCAACACCACTTCCGGGGCTCGTAAAGCCCCGGCACAGCGAAAGGCCACCGCCACGCGGAGGACCGCGGCCAAGCGCCGCACCTCGTCCGCGGCTACGTCCACCCAGCCGAAGACCCGAGTCGAGCAGGCGCAGGTGCTCGCCGAGCGGGCCGTGCTGGTGCCGGTCGGCGCGAGCCTTCTGGCCCGCGACAACCTCGTTTCCACCGTCAACGGCCTCACGACCCGCTACCGCACGCGGGCGAGCTTCGAGCGCGAGCTCAAGCGCTTTGAGCGCCGGGGCGTGACCGCTCGCAACCGGCTCGAGCGCCAGGTGCGCAGGAATCGCACCCGCTTCGAGCGCGAGCTTCGTCAGCGGCGGACGCGCGTCGAGCGCACGATCAAGCAGAACCGTCGACGCGTCGAGCGCGAGGTGCGCTCGGTGCGCCGCGACACCGGCGCCCGCTTCGACAAGCTGGTTGCCAACGCGCAGGAGATGCTGAGCTCCTAGCAGCGACTTACCCCGCCCGCGCCCGAGGAGAGCGCCGGAGCGGGAGAGGTTCGCCGGCCTCATATTCCCGCCGGCGGACGTAGCATCCTCTCCTCCCTCAACCGCCGGGGCGTCACGAGAGTGGCGCCCCGTCGGTCGTTAGGGGGGCTCTGCCCCGAGAGTTAAAGCATGTGGCGCTGTGTATCGCCAGGCCCTGCCTACAATGGATCCATGCCCACTCGCGAACAAGTACTCGAATCCCTGCGGACCGTGATCGACCCCGAGCTCCGGCGGGACATCGTCGAGCTCGAGATGGTCCGATCGATCGACGTTCACGAGAACGGCGTCGTCGACGTGACCGTATCGCTGACGACCCCGGGTTGCCCGATCCGCAACCACTTCCAGATGGGCGTCGACCAGGCCATCCGCGGCCTGGAGGGCGTCACTGGCGTCAACATCAGCTTCGACGTCCTCAGCGACAGCGAGAAGGCCACGCTCGGCCGCAAGCTCGGCCGTGGATCGCTGCCCGAGGGCGCGCTCGCCCAGGTCTCGAACGTGATCTGCATCGGCTCGGGCAAGGGCGGCGTCGGCAAGTCGAGCGTGACCGCGAACCTCGCCGCCGCACTGGCCGCGATCGGCAAGCAGGTCGGCGTGCTCGACGCCGACGTGTGGGGCTACTCCCAGCCGCGGATGATGGGCCTCGGCGCCGAGCGGCCGCGCGTCAACGCCGAGCGCAAGCTCGTCCCGCTCACGGCGCACGACGGGATCAAGGTGATGTCGATCGGGTTCTTCGTCGAGCAGGACGCCGCCGTCGTGTGGCGCGGCCCGATGCTTCACAAGGCGCTCCAGCAGTTTCTCGAGGATGTCGAATGGGGCGAGCTCGACTTCCTGCTGATCGACCTGCCGCCCGGCACCGGCGACGTCTCGATGACGCTCGCCCAGCTACTGCCCCAGGCCAAGTTCCTGATCGTGACCACGCCCCAGCCTGTGGCACAGAAGGTGGCTCGCCGGTCCGCTGAGATGGCGACCAAGCTGAAGCTCGAGATCGCCGGCGTGATCGAGAACATGTCCGGCTTCGTGACTCCCGGCGGCGAGCGCTTCCCGATCTTCGGCGAGGGCGGCGGGCAGCTGCTCGCTGAGGAGCTCGAGGTCCCGCTGCTGGCGAAGGTGCCGCTGACGATGGCCCTGCGCGAGCAGTCTGACTCCGGGGTTCCGCTCGTCTTTTCGAATCCCGACGACCCCGCGGCTCAGGCCCTCTACCAGGGCGCGCGTGGCATCGTGGCGCTGTCCCCAGTCGAGCTGCCGGTGATGCAGGAGCCTGCGCCGGCGGCGGCGCCGAAGCCCGTTGGGATGTCGCTGCCGATGGCCTGAGGGCCGTGCGGCGATACACAGCGCCGCCCGCTCCCGCCCATAGAGGCAGAGCCCCTGATTACTTGGCGTAGTAGTCAGCGTTGAGCTGCGCGTACTTCTGCCACTCGTCGGGGAGCTGGTCCTCGGCGAAGCAGGCATCGACCGGACAGGCCTCGACACACGCATCGCAGTCGATGCACTCCTCGGGATCGATGTAGAGCATCTCGACCGAGTCGTACTCGGGCTCGTCCGGCGTCGGATGGATGCAGTCGACCGGGCAAACCTCAACGCACGAGTTGTCCTTCGTGCCGATGCAGGGCTCGGCGATCACGTAGGCCATGGGTCTCTTTCAGTCCTGTGTCGATTCCGCTGTTAGGGGAGCCTTATTCTAGGGACGCCGGCGTGCGCCGGTAGCCTGGCGCGCGTGCTGCTGCTGACCGGTGCCACCGGAACGATCGGGTTACCCCTGCTCCGGCGGCTGACCGCGATGGGCACCCCGGTGCGTTGCCTGGTACGCGATCCGCGCCGGCTCGGGTTCGAGCGCGTCCGCGTGCAGATCGCGCTCGGCGATCTCGCCGACCCACTGTCGTTCCGCCACGCCCTGCGCGGCGTCGACACCGTCGTACACCTGGCCTCGGTGATCCGCGATCAGCCGACGGGCTCGATCGAGGAGCTCGCCGGCGTCGCCACGTGGCGCCTCGTGCGCGCCGCCGAGCGCGCCGGCGTGGAGCGGTTCGTGTTTTTCTCGGCGCTCGGCGCCTCGACCCGCAGCCGCGCCCGCCTCCTCCGCGCCAAGGCGATCGCCGAGCGGGCGCTGATCGAGTCCTCCCTCGCTCACACCGTGTTCGCGCCCTCGTGGGTCTACTCGCCGAGCGACCAGTTCCTCACGCTGCTCGAGCGGATGTCGCTGCTGCCGGTGATGCCGATCCCCGGCCCGGGCCGCGCGCTGTTCCAGCCGATCTGGGCCGAGGACGTCGCCGATTGCGTGCTCGCCGCGCTCCCGGGCGGCCCGGTGGCGGCCGAATCCGACGGCGCGCGCTACGAGCTCGCCGGGCCGGAGACGATTTCCTACCGGGAGATCGTCGAGCTCGCGCTCCGGACCTTCCACCGCCGCCGCGCGATCGTGAGCATTCCGACGCCGGTGGTGAGGCGGACGCTCGAGCTCGTCGAGCTGTTGGCCGGACCGACGGCGTTCGCGACGTGGGACGAGGCGGAGCTGCTCGATGTGGCGATGGTGTCGCGCCACGGCACGGCCGACGCGGAGCGCCTGGGAGTGGCGCCGAGGCGGATGGAGGCGGTGCTAGGCGTGGTTTAGGACCCGCAGGTTTTTGCCGGCGGTCGGCCCGTAAACGGCGCTGGGGAAGGGAAGGGAGCGAGCGCGATCGCACCCGTCCAAAACCTGCACAGCACGACAAATCGCCCCGGAATGCCGAGGCCTGTCGAGCTATGCATGAGGAGTGTGCTCAATGCGACAGGGCTCGGGTCTGGCGCCGGTGTTGTCGCGTTATGCAGGTTTCCCGTGACACTCTCGGCACGTTCGGGCACAAAGTCGCAAAGAAGGCCCGCACGAGCGCGCCGGCGCCCTCACCCACCCCCCTTCCCGGCGCCGTTTACCGAGCCGATCGCCGACCAGGACCGCGGGCGCAGCGAAATACCTACCCGACCGCCACCGCGGGTCGGCGGTTCGACCAGGGCAATGTCTGCTCCAGCTGACCCGACAGCGACAGCAGCACGTCTTCGCGGGCGGGGCGGCCGATCAGCTGGACCGCGGTCGGCAGTCCATCCTCGCCCTGGTACAGGGGCAGTGAGATCGCCGGTAGCCCGGTGACGTTGACGACCGCCGTGAACGGCGTGAAGTAGCCGGAGCGCTGGTAGTTGTCCCACGGATCGGGCCCCCGGCCGTGGCACTCGCCGATCGCCAGCGGGCGCTTTGCCAGCGCCGGCGTCACCACGATGTCGTAGGGCGCCAGCGACGCGACGATCCTGCGGGCCAGCGCCTCGAGCCGGCCCTCGACGGCGAGGAAGGTGATCGTGTCCTGTTTGCGCGCTCTCTCCCAGATCGCCCACGTGAGCGGCTCGACGTCGTCCTCGACCGGTTCCCGCTTGGCGATCTTTCCGCCGACCATCACGCTCATCGCCACCATTGGGCCGAACGCCCGCGTGAAGTCAGAGAGGAGGTCGCCGTCCGACCACGGCGGCGAGATCTCCTCGACTTCGTGCCCGAGCGACTCGAGCAGCCCGCCGGCGTCGAGCGCGGCCGCCCTGCACAACGGATCCACTTCAGCGCGCTCGAACGGCGGGGTCAGCGCGAGCCCGATCCGCAGGCGACCTGGCGCCAGCCTGGCGGCGTCGACGTACGCGCCGTCGATCGGTGGCGCCCAGTTCGCGTCGCCGAGCTCATAGCCCGCCATCACGTCGAGGGCCGCGGCCGTCTCGGAGACCGTTCGCGTCAGGACTCCGTCGATCGTCAGGAAGCTCTGGCCACCGTCTGGGCCGACCGAGACCCGGTTACGCGCGGCCTTCAGCCCGACGAGGCCACAGCACGCGGCCGGGATCCGGGTCGAGCCGCCGCCGTCGTTGCCGTGGGCGATCGGCACCATTCCCGCGGCCACGGCCGCCGCCGAGCCGCCGCTCGAGCCGCCGGGCGTGCGGTCGAGGGCCCACGGGTTATGGGTCGGGCCGAACCGCCGCGACTCGGTTGTCGGCAGCAGTCCCATCTCGGGCAGCGTCGTCTTGCCGACGATCACGAATCCGGCGTCTTTCAGCCGGTGGACCAGAAACGCGTCGTGGCGCGCGATGTGGTCGCCGAACAGGTCGCTGCACATCGTGATCGGCATCCCCTCGACCGGACGGTTGTCCTTGATCGCGATCGGCACCCCCGCGAACGGCCGCGGGTCGCCTGAGCCGATCGTCGCGGCCGCCGCCAGCGCGGCGTCGTGGGCGACGTACGTGAACGCGTTGATCGTCGGCTCGAGCGCGTCGATCCGCTCGAGCGAGTCGGAAAGCAGCTCGGTGGCGCTGAGCTCGCCGGAGCGCACGAGCTCCGCGAGCTCGGCGACCGGACGGAACATCAGCTCAGACACGGGCCGCACCCTACCTCTAGCTACCCTGTCCTGCGCGCACAACTTCGAAAATCGCTCGCCCCCAGGAGCACACGAGATGACCGCCACCGCTGAAGTCCAGTCAGGCCTCGAGGGCGTAGTCGCCTTCGCCACCGAGATCGCAGAGCCGGACCGCGCCGGCGGGGCCCTGCGCTACCGCGGCGTAGACATCGAGGAACTCGTCGAAAACGTCCCGTTCGAGCAGGTGTGGGGTCTGCTCGTCGACGGCAAGCTGCTCCCCGGGCTGCCTCCCGCCGAGCCCCACCCCCTGAGCGTCCGCTCCGGTGATCCCCGCGTCGACGTCCAGGCGGCGCTGGCGATGCTCGCACCTCAGTGGGGATTTCAGCAGCTGATCGACATCACCGACGAGGAGGCGCGTGACAACCTCGCCCGCGCGTCGGTGATGGCGCTGTCGTTCGTCGCCCAGTCCGCCCGCGGCATCGGGCAGCCGCCCGTGTCGCAGCGCGAGATCGACAAGGCGAAGTCGATCCCCGAGCGGTTCCTGATCCGCTGGCGCGGAGAGGCCAATCCCAGGCACGTCGAGGCGATCGACGCCTACTGGAATTCCGCCGCCGAGCACGGGATGAATGCCTCGACGTTCACCGCGCGTGTCGTCGCCTCGACCGGCGCCGACGTCGCCGCCGCGCTGTCGGCCGCGGTCGGCGCGCTGTCCGGCCCCCTTCACGGTGGCGCGCCGTCGCGTGTGCTGAAGATGCTCGACGACGTCGCGGCGATGGGCGACGCCGACCGCTACGTCAAGGACCTCCTCGACCGCGGCGAGCGCCTGATGGGCTTTGGCCACCGCATCTACCGAGCCGAGGATCCCCGCGCCCGCGTCCTGCGCCGGACGGCGCACAAGCTCGACTCGCCGCGGGTCGAGGTCGCCGAGGCGCTCGAAGAAGCCGCGCTCGCGGAGCTCCAGGCGCGTAAGCCCGACCGCGTGCTGGCGACCAACGTCGAGTTCTGGTCCGCCGTCGTGCTCGACTTCGCCGATGTCCCGCCCGAGCTGTTCACGCCGATGTTCACGTGCGCCCGGACCGCCGGCTGGTCCGCGCATATCCTCGAGCAGAAGCGCGAGGGCCGTCTGATCCGCCCGACCGCGCGCTATGTCGGCCCGCCGCCGCGCCCCCTGTCCGATCTCCAGAACTGAACCCAAACGCTAACGAGGGGCCCACGCGCGGGGTGGGCAGCAGTCTCTAAGCTGGCCGAGCGAGCGCATGACTCCCGAACGGCAGCTCGATCCCGAGGCCCTGGGCGACCACATCGATCGCCTGTATCGCGCCGCATGGAGTCTCTGCGGCTCGCGCGAGGAGGCCGAGGATCTGGTGCAGGAGACGTTCGCCCGCGTGCTCCGCAAGCCCCGGCTCCTGCGCTCCGAGGACGATCTGGGCTATCTCCTACGTGTCCTGCGCAACACGTACTTCAGTACCCGTCGGACCGCTGCCCGGCGCCCTCAGACGACCGCCCTGCCTGACGACCTTGATCTGATCGAGGACCGCGGAGCGCCCCGGCCGGAGGCGAAACTCGAGTCAGCGGAGCTGTACGCGGCGATCTCGGCGCTGCCCGATGACTTCCGGGATGCCCTGATCGCGATCGACGTCGTCGGGCTCTCCTACCGGGAGGCGGCCCGCGCGCTGCGCGTGCGGGAGGCGACGATCACGACTCGACTCCACCGGGCGCGCCAACGAGTCGCGAGGGCACTCGTCGAGGAACCGTCCCAACAGTTGGAACGGTAGTCGGCGCTAGGCGGCGTCCCAGGCGGCGAGCGTCCGCATCATCGCCGGCGAAACGCCCTCGCCCGAGAGCACGCAGGTGTGGTCGTTTCGCCGCCACGTGACGACCCACCGGCCCTCCACCGCGAGCGTCCTGAACTCGGTGCCGTTCAGCTTGGTGGCGCTACCGGCCGGGAGCTCGAGCGCCGGCGCGCTGACGATCGTGTACGCCACGCGCTTTCCGTGCCGCTCGTAATAGACGGTGGTCGCCTGCCGGCCCTTGACGTTGTCGATGCGCATTCCGGTCGGCTGCCACCCGAACGCCTTCGCCCAATTGGGGAAGTAGACGTCCTGGACGTCCTGCTTGAGCCTGGCCGCCGGAAATCGCGGGTCCGGGGCCGGGGCGGCAGCCACCGGGCCGCGCAGGGCGAGCGCGGCGGCCTCGCTGACCGAGGGTCCGCCCGGCGTGCCGGAGGGCACGATCAGCGCGAGCGCCAGAATGACGGCCGCGACCGCCCCCGCAAGCGCTCCTCCGTACGCCAAGCGCCGGCGATTGCGCACGCGCTGGCTGGGGCGCTGAGCCTCGATCCGCGCGCGCAACGCCGCGGGAGCGCGATCGGTGGCGCGTGCCCGATGGACGATCTCGACGGCCCGCCGCTCGCGCTCGTAGAGGGCACGGAGTTCCGGCGAGGAGGCGATCCACGCCTCGACCTCACCGCGGCGGGCAGGATCAATCGTTCCGTCCGCGAGTGCGGAAAGGTCGGCCAGCTGCCGTGGAGTGAGATCTGAGGTGTTCGAAGCGGGTGTCATTCGGACCTACCGAGACATTCGGGTTAAAGACGCCTCCAGCGGCCTCAACCTTCCCGAAGAGTACGCCCGGATCAGGGTGCTCGGTACGGTCCTTCAATGTACTCCGACAGCATCCGGCTCGCCGAGAATCGGGGTGGAATTGATCGTAGCGAGGACCGCATCAACGCCAGCCATCTTGCGGGCATTTGCTCCTCGTTCCGGGCGTAAAAAGTAGGCACGACCTCCTCATCGAGGAGCTCGTGGAGCTTCTGCGCATCGCGCTCGTCCTGCGCCACCGGGTCGGGGTCGACGTCGCCGGGGAGCGCCCACCCGTTGTCCCCCTGATAGGCCTCGGCCCACCACCCGTCGAGCACGCTCAGCTGGAGTCCGCCGTTGACCGCAGACTTCATCCCGCTGGTGCCGCTCGCCTCCAGCGGCGGGCGCGGCAAGTTCAGCCACACGTCGCACCCGCGGACGAGCTGCGCAGCCGACGCGAGGTCGTAGTCGTCGAGGAACACGACGCGCTCGCCGACGATCCGCGCGTACTTGAGCCCGAACAACCGTTGGAGCGACCGTTTGGCCTCCTCGTCGCGGGGATGGGCCTTGCCGGCGAGCACGACCTGCACGGGCTGCCCACCGTCGAGCAGCGCCACCGTCCAGTCCGGGTCGCGGACCAGCAGCTCGAGGCGCTTGTACGTCGCCACCCGGCGGGCGAAGCCGATCGTCAACACCTCGGGATCGAACGCCCGGGCCGCGGCATCGATGTAATCGCGCACGTCGTTGCGCGCGAGCCGATCGGCGACGCTGCGCTCCCGCACGAACGCGACGAGCTGCTCGCGCTGGCGCCGCCGCACGGCCCACAGCTCGGCGTCGGGAATCTGATCGACGGCAGCCCACGTCTCTGGATCGGCGGCACGCCCCATCCAGTCGCCGCCGAGGTGGCGGTCGAACAGTTCGCGGATCGGCGCGCCGATCCAGGTCGGGATGTGGACCCCGTTGGTCACGTGGCCTATCGGCACCTGCGCCACGTCGCGCTCGGGCCAAAGCGCGTGCCACATCTCCCGGGCGACGTCGCCGTGGCGGCGGCTGACGGCGTTGGCCGCCCGGCTCAGGCGCAGTGCCGCCTGCGTCACCCCGAACGGCTCCGCCTCGTCCTCCGGATCGGTGCGCCCGAGCGCGATCAGCTCCCTTGGGTCGCGGCCGAGGTCCCGGGCGAGACCGGCGATCGCCTGCTCGACCTGTTCCCGCGGATAGGAGTCGTTGCCGGCCGCGACCGGAGTGTGGGTGGTGAACACGGTCCGCTCGCGAGCCGCGTTCAGGTCGCTCCTCCGACCGCCGCTCGCCAGCTCCACGGGCGCCAGCGCGGCGTGCCCCTCGTTGAGGTGGATCACGCCCGGCTCGATCCCAACCGCGCGGAGCGCCCGGATGCCTCCAACCCCGAGCAGCACGTACTGCGCGAGCCTGGTGTGCTCGTCGGAGTCATATAGCCGCGCGGTGATCCAGCGGTCGATCACGTCGTTGTCGGGGACGTCCGTGTCGAGCAGGAACAGCGGCACCCGCCCGACCTCCACTCGCCAGATGCGCGCCTTCACCTCGCGGTCGTAGATCGGGACTTCGATCGTCAGCGGAGTCCCGCCGGCGCCGGTGACGAGCGCCGCCGGCAGCCGCTCGGGATCGGTGTCGAGCCAGTACTCGTGCTGCCAGCCGCCGGCGTCCACGCGCTGGCGGAAATAGCCCTTGCGGTACATGAGCCCGACGCCGACGAGCGGCGCCGCCTGGTCGGAGGCCTCCTTGAGTAGGTCGCCGGCGAGCGCGCCGAGTCCGCCGGCATACACCGGCAGTGAGACGTGCACCCCGTACTCCGCGCACAGGAACGCGACCGGGGCCGCCGACGCGTCGATCCCGGCCGCCGGCGGACGCTCGAGATCGGCGTTGACCTGCGCCACCAGCGAGGCGGCCCGCTCCAACAGGGCGTCATCGCGGGCGGCGCGCCGCAGCGCCCTCGCCGGCGCCTCCTGGAGCAGCCGCACCGGATTCTCACGCGCGATCTCGAACCGCTCGGGGTCGACGGAGCGGAACAGCTCGGGTCCACCCGGGAGCCATGACCACCGGTAGTTGTAGGCCAGGCGGGCGAGGGGCGCGAGCGCCTCGGGCAGCCATTCGGCGAGCTCGCCGACGGCGCGCCGAATGTCCTCCCGACCGTCGTTCGCGGTTGTCGTCGACTTTTGCAAGGGCGGGATTATCAAGCAGCCCGATACCCTCGCGCCCTTGACCGCTAACAACCTCGGCGTCCTGGCCTTCGGAGACTCGATCACAAACGGCGGCGGCGAGCTGCAGTGGGGCGTGGCGCTGCAGTCGTGGGCGCTGTGGGTGGCGCGCGCGCTCGGCCTGCCGTTCACGGGCTATGCGGTCGACGGCGCCACCGTCGGCGACGTGCTGGAGGGGCAGCTGTTCGCGTTCGAGCGGACCAACGCGCAGCCGCAGGCCTCCTACGATCTCGGGTGCCTGTACATCGGCGCCAACAACGTCGAGAGCCCCGACTGGAACGCGACCCTGTTCGAGCGCGACTTCCGCGTCGTTCTCCGCACGCTGACCGGCCGCTGCGACCGTACGCTGACGGTCACGGTGCCACTCGACCTGGGCCGCCCGCGCGCCGGCGCGAAGGTGGCTGAGCTGAACGCCATCATTGCGGCGGCCGCCGCGGACGGGGGCGGCCTGCTGCTCGATCTCAGCGACTTCCACGGACGGAACCTGGTGATGGCCGACCACGTCCACCCGACGGCGTTCGGGCAGATCGCGATCGCCGAGCGAGCGCTGGCGGTGCTCGAGCGCGACGGGGTCACGGTCCGGGTCCGGCCCAGTGCCCTGATCCGCTACCAGCCCAGCTGGCGGGGTCGGCTGCAGGGGGATGTGACGTTCGCCTATCGACACGCCAAGGTCAGCGCGCGGGAGATGGCGGTGCGGGCGGTGGCGCGGCGACGGCCGCGGTGATGGCGTCGGTCGCGGTGCATTTGCAGCGTGTCAGCTGCCCGGCGGGGTCCGCGCCCTCACCCAGCCGAAAATCATGCTTAACACGACAACGTCGGCTCAGACCCCGAGCCCTGTCGTGCTGTGCATGAGGAGCGTGCTTAACACGGCAGGCCTCCCTGATTTTTCCGGTCGTGACGTGTTATGCAGGATTTGGAGCCGCTCTCAGGCCCGCCCGGGCACTTCACCCTCCTCCCTCCCCAGCGCCGTTTACCGAGCCAACCGCTCCCCCTCCACGGTCGCCTCCAGCAACCGCTCCGCCAGCCCTCGCGTCAGGGCGCCGGGAGCCATCCGCCAGCGCCAGCTCCCCGTTGCCCGCACCGGGTCGTTCATCCGCGCCTCGCTTCCCAGCCCGAGCACGTCCTGGGCCTGGACCATCGCGATCCGCGCCGGCGATTTCATCGCCAGGCGGATCAGGCTCCACCACGGCTCGGATTCGACGACGCCACGCAACGCGAATTCCGAGTCGACGGCTGCGCGCACGCCCGGATCCAACGACGAGTACCATCCCCGCGCCGTGTCGTGGTCGTGGGTCCCCGTGTAGACGACCCGGTTGACCGCGTGGTTCTCAAACCGGTGCGGGCTGGCCGGATCGGAGGCGTCGAACGCGAACTGGAGCACGACCATCCCCGGCCAGCCGAGCTCGTCGCGCAGCCGCGTGACCGCCGGCGTGATCACGCCGAGGTCTTCGGCGACCAATGCGAGCTCGTGACCCAGCGCCCGGCGCGCCGCATCGAACACCGGCCGGCCTGGCCCCCGCTTCCACCGCCCCGCCACCGCGGTCCGCGCCCCGACCGGCACCGCCCAGTAGGACACGAACCCGCGGAAGTGGTCGATCCGCGCCAGGTCGAAGAGCTCGGACGTCCGTCGCAGCCGCTCTACCCACCACCGGTATCCGCGCCGGCGCATCGCCGGCCATTCGTACAGCGGGTTGCCCCAGAGCTGCCCCCTCGGGGAGAACGCGTCCGGTGGCGCCCCGGCGACGACGCCCTCCTGGAACAGCTCCGGATGGGAGACGTGATCGACGCTCCCCGGCGAGACGTAGATCGCGACGTCACCGAACAGCCGCACGCCGGCGGCCGCGGCGTACGCGCGCAGCGCGCCCCACTCCCGCTCGAACCGCACCTGATCGGCGACGGCCCCGCGGCCGCTGAAGCGCTCCCACTCGGCGATCCAGAAGCGGTGGCGTTCACGAAACTCGAGGATCTCAGCGGTGGCGACCGGAGCGCGGGGTGACGCCAGCAACCGCGGCCAGGCCGCGAACGCCGACCTCGACTTGTACGGGGAGCCGTAGCGGTCCGGCGGACCGAGCGGCAGCATCTGCCACCAGGTCTGGCCGGCGGCGGCCAGCCAGTCCACGAATTCGTACGCCCCGCGTCCCAGCCGCCCCTCCGGCAGCGACGTGAGATGGAGCTGGACGCCACTGGAGCGGGCCGGTGCATTCACGCGACCACTGTTTACCCGACGCGGGCGCCTGGATATGTTCAGGCGACGTGGCCGAGCATCCGCCAAGGCGAATCGAAATCCAATATCCGGCGCCCGTGGTCGACGGCGGACGGTTTCCCGCGAAGCGGTGCGTCGGAGACACCGTCACCGTTTCCGCTGACGTCTTCCGCGACGGGCATGACCTGCTCCGCGCGGTGGTTCGCTATCGCGGTTCGGAGAAGCGCCGGTGGCGGGAGGCCGAGCTGCGCCGGATCGACGCCCATCTCGACGGCGTTCGCTGGGCGGGCGAGTTCTCGGTCGATCACATCGGGTCGTGGGAGTACGCGATCGAGGCCTGGACCGACGTGTTCGGCACGTGGCGCGACGAGCTCGAGCGCAAGGTCGTCGCCGGGCAACACGAACTGACGGTGACTCCAGCGCCCTTTCAGCGAGGCCGGAAGATCTCCGAGGGGGCGCTGCTGCTGAGGGCCGCGGCCGCCAACGCCAAGAACGCGACCGACCGCAAGCTCATCGAGCACGCCCTCGTCACGCTCGACGACGAGACGGTCCCCGAGTCGGCGAAGTACGACGTCGTGCTCGGGGCGGAGCTGTTCGACGCGGTCGAGCGCACGCAGGAGCGCCACGGCTGTGTCCGGAGCGAGCCGATCGCGATCGAGGTCGACCGGCTCCGGGCCCGCTTCGGCGCCTGGTACGAGCTGTTCCCGCGGTCGTGGGGTGGGCTGAAGGGCGTCGAGAAACAACTCCCCCGGCTCGCCGAGCTCGGATTCGACGTCGTGTATCTCCCGCCGATCCATCCGATCGGCCACACGAATCGAAAGGGACGCGACAACTCGCTGGTCGCGGGCCCCAAAGACCCCGGCTCCCCGTGGGCTATCGGCGACGAGACCGGCGGCCACGACGCGATCCACGGAGACCTCGGCACCGAAGCGGACCTCGTCTCGCTCACACACACCGCCCGCGAGAACGGCGTCGACATCTGCCTCGACTTCGCGATCCAGTGCTCGGCCGACCACCCGTGGCTGACGCAGCACCCCGAGTGGTTTCACCACCGTCCAGACGGCACGCTCAAGTACGCCGAGAACCCTCCCAAGCGCTACCAGGACATCTTCAACGTCAACTGGGAGTCAGCGGACTGGCGCGGGCTGTGGG
Source organism: uncultured Solirubrobacterales bacterium (assembly GCA_963812225.1). Classification (GTDB taxonomy): domain Bacteria; phylum Actinomycetota; class Thermoleophilia; order Solirubrobacterales; family Solirubrobacteraceae; genus Palsa-465. Next base: position 73,565 of record CAWEUN010000014.1, on the reverse strand, counting down.
AAGCGCTGCTGGAAGTCGTGCTCCACTGGCTCGACCTCGGCGTCAAGGCATTCCGCGTCGACAACCCCCACACGAAGCCGTTTGCCTTCTGGGCGTGGCTGATCGAGGAGGTGCACGCTCGTGACCGCGATGTCGTGTTCCTCGCCGAGGCGTTCACCCGCCGCGCGGTGATGCGCCATCTGGCAAAGCTCGGCTTCAGCCAGTCGTACACGTACTTCACGTGGAAGAACTCGCGCCACGAGTTGACCGAATACGTCTCGGAGCTCGCCTACTCCGGGGAGCAGGAGTACTTCCGCCCGAACTTCTTCACCAACACGCCGGACATCCTGCACGCGTACCTCCAGCACGGCGGACCGTCCGCATTCGTGGCCCGGCTGGTGCTCGCGGCGACGCTCAGCCCGAGTTACGGAATCTATTCCGGGTACGAGCACTTCGAGAACGTCCCCGTCCACGAGGGATCCGAGGAGTACCTGCATTCGGAGAAGTACGAGATCAAGCGCCGCAGGCTCGACGGCCCGTTGCTGCCGATGATCGGACGGATCAACCAGATCCGCCGCGACAATCCCGCGCTCCAGCGGCTCTCCAACGTGACGTTCCTCGACACGGCGAACGACGCGTTGATCGCTTATGCCAAGCACGCACCGGGCAATACAGTGATCACCGTGGTGAACATCGACCCCCACCAACCGCAGGAGGGGCTCGCGGTAATTCCGGCGCACCTGGGGCTGGCGCCCAGTTTCACCGTCCACGACCTGCTCCACGACGACCGCTTCGCGTGGCGGATCGGGCCGAACTACGTCCGGCTCGATCCCGGCGCCCGGCAGGCTCACATCCTCAGAGTCGAGGCGTGAACCCGGAGGTTCGATGACCGGCCCCCCGACGCTCACCCACCTGATCCAAGCCGAGCGCCCATCCCTGCCCCTGGAGGGCCCGCCGGAGGCGCCGGCGAGCGTCCAGGCCCAGACCCGCCAGTGGTTCGAGGCCGAGCCCCTGTGGTTCAAGCGAGCCGTGTTCTACGAGATCCACATCCGCGGGTTCTACGACGCCAACGGTGACGGGTCCGGCGACGTCCGCGGGCTCACGGAGAAGCTCGACTACCTCCAGTGGTTGGGAATCGACTGCATCTGGCTGTTGCCGTTCTACCCCTCGCCGCTGCGCGACGGCGGCTATGACATCGCCGACTTCACGAACGTCCACCCGGACTACGGCACCGTCGAAGACGTACGCGAGCTGATCGATTCCGCGCACGCCCGCCGCATCCGCGTGATCACCGACCTCGTGATGAACCACACCTCGAACGAGCACCCCTGGTTCCAGGAGTCGCGCTCGAGCCCGGACTCGCCAAAGCGCAATTGGTACGTCTGGTCCGACAACGACGAGCGCTACAAGGACGCGCGGATCATCTTCACCGACACCGAGTCGTCGAACTGGTCGTGGGACCCCGTCGCCGGCGCCTACTACTGGCATCGATTCTTCTCCCACCAGCCCGACCTCAACTACGACAACCCGGACGTTCGGGACGAAATGATCGAGGTCGTCAGATTCTGGCTCGACATCGGACTCGACGGCCTGCGACTCGACGCCGTGCCCTACTTGTTCGAGCGCGAGGGGACCAACTGCGAGAACCTCCCCGAGACGCACGCCTACCTGAAGCGGGTCCGCAAGACGATCGACGAGAACTACCCGGACCGCGTGCTTCTTGCCGAGGCCAATCAGTGGCCCGCCGACGTCGTCGAGTACTTCGGCAACGACGACGAGTGCCAGATGGCGTTCCACTTCCCGGTGATGCCACGGATGTTCATGGCGGTCCGGCGCGAGGAGGCCGTCCCGATCTACGAGATCCTCGATCAGACGCCGAAGATTCCCGACGATTGCCAGTGGGGGCTGTTCCTGCGCAACCACGACGAGCTGACGCTCGAGATGGTCACCGACGAGGAGCGGGACTACATGTACTCCGAGTACGCCAAGGACCCGCGGATGAAGATCAACGTCGGGATCCGCCGCCGGCTCGCGCCGCTGCTCGACAACGGCCGCGACGACATGGAGCTGCTCACAGCGATCCTGTTCTCGCTGCCGGGCTCGCCCGTCCTCTATTACGGCGACGAGATCGCGATGGGCGACAACGTGTTCCTCGGCGATCGCGACGGAGTCCGGACGCCGATGCAGTGGTCGAGCGATCGCAACGGCGGCTTCTCGCGCGCCGACTTCGCACAGCTCTATGCGCCGCCGCTGATGGATCCGGTGTACGGCTACCAGGCGGTCAACGTCGAGGCCGAGTTGCGAACCGCGACGTCGCTGCTGCGCTGGGTGCACCGCTTCATCGCGCTGCGCAAGGAGCATCCCGTATTCGGGTTTGGCACCTACGAGCCGATCGAGTCCTCGAACCGGCGCATATTCGCCCATATCCGGCGATTCGAGGATGATCTGGTGCTGTGCGTCCACAACCTCGCTCGATCCGCGCAGGCGGTCGAGCTGGATCTGAGCGAGTACGAGGGTCGCTACCCGGTCGAGTTGTTCGGCCGCTCGCGGTTCCCGCGGATCGGGGAGCTGCCGTACCTGCTGACGCTCGCCCCCCGAGGCTTCTACTGGTTCGAACTGGCCGAAGAGACGGCCACCCAGCCCGATGAGTGAGCCAGTCCAGATCGTCGTCGCCGAGATCCGCCAGTCGCTGGACGAGGAGAGCCTTCGCGACTGGGTGCAGCAGCAGCGCTGGTACGCGTCGAAGTCGCGCTCGGTGTCCGGCCTCGAGATCGTCGAGGCGGTGACTCTGAGCGATGATCCGCCGCTGTTCCTCGCGCTCGCCCAGACCCGGTTTGCCACTGGCACGCACGAGCTCTACCAGTTGCCGCTAGCGCTGCGACCGAACGGCGAGGAGTCGCCTGACGACGTGATTGCCGACACCGGCGAGTGGGCCGCCCTCGACGCGCTCGCGGAGCCGTCGCGGCTGCTCGACCTCGTGCTGCGGATGGATGCCGGCAGCGAGATCGAGACCGCCGAAGGACGCTTCAGCTTCCACCGCGCCGAAGGGGCGACGAGCGTGCCCGACGACGCGACGGTCCGCGCGATCGGGGTCGAGCAGTCGAACTCCTCGGTCGTGATCGACGACCAACTCGTGCTCAAGATCTTCCGCAAGCTCGAACCCGGGATCAACCCGGAGCTCGAGGTCCTGCGCTTCCTCACGTGGCGCGAGTTCCCCAACATCGCGGCGTTGCACGGCTGGTACGACTACGACGGGCAGGCGCTGGCCGCGACGCTCGGCGTCGCCCAGCAGTTCCTGCCCGAGGCGATCGGCGGCTGGGAGCTCGCGCTCGACCGGATCGAGGCCGAGCCGCAGTGGTTCCTGGATCAACTCGGGGAACTTGGCGCGGTCACCGCGCAGATGCACAGCGTCCTCGCCTCCGACGCCGGCGATCCCGCGTTCTCGCCCGAGGAGCCCAGCCAGGAGGCGCTGTCGCTATTGACGGCGACGATCGACGAGGATATTGAGCGGATCTTCGTCCGCCTGCCCGACGACCCGCGGCTCGAGCCGATCGCCGGCCGCGGACAGGACGTGCGCGAGCGGCTGGCGTCCAGGGCCCAGATCGGCGTCGGCGGCCGGGTGATCCGCGTCCACGGCGATTACCACCTCGGACAGACGCTGCACACGCCCGAGCATTGGGTGGTCATCGATTTCGAAGGCGAGCCGGCGCGGCCCCTCCCGGAGCGTCGCGCCAAGCGCTCGCCGCTGCGCGACGTCGCCGGGATGCTGCGCTCGTTTGCCTACGCGACCTCGGCCGTCGAGATCCAGCGAGGCGGGAAGGCCCCGCCCGACTTCGAGGAGCGGGCACGCGAGTGGTTCCTCGAGCGGTACCTCGCCGAGGTCGACTCGACGCTGCTGCCGGCGGGCGAGGCGGCGATCGCGAACCTGCTCTCGATCTTCGAGCTCGAGAAGGCCATCTACGAGCTCCAGTACGAGCTCGACAACCGCCCCGACTGGATCTCGATCCCCGTCGCCGGGATCAGCCGGCTGCTGGAGGGAGCATGACCACCGTCGCCCCCAGCGAGCTCGACGCGCTCGTCCGGCGTGAGCACCCCAACCCCCACGCCGTCCTCGGCGCGCACCCGGTCGCGGACGGGGTGGCGATCCGTGTCCTGCGGCCGGCGGCGGGCGAGGTCAAGGTGCTCCTCGACGACGGCACCGCGGTCGAGCTCGAGCAGATTCACCCCGGCGGCGTATTCGAGGGCGTCGTCGAGGGCGTCGAGCTGCCGCTGCACTACCGGCTCGAGATCGACTACGGCTCCGCCGGAACCTTCACGATCGAGGACCCATACGCGTTCGCGCCGACGATCGGCGAGCTCGACCTGCACCTGATCGGCGAGGGCCGCCACGAGGAGCTATACGAGAAGCTCGGCGCGCACATCCGCGAAATGGCAACCCGCCCACCCGTGAAGGGCACCGCGTTCGCCGTGTGGGCCCCCGCCGCCCGCGCGATCAGCGTCGTCGGCGACTTCAATACGTGGGACGGTCGCCTGAACGCGATGCGCTCGCTGGGCTCGAGCGGCATCTGGGAGCTGTTCATTCCCGGCGTCGAGCCGGGCGCCCGCTACAAGTACGAGATCCTCACGGCCGACGGCGAGCTGACGCTGAAAGCGGACCCGTACGCGCAGGAGGCGGAGCCTCCGCCGAGGACCGCGTCGGTCGTGTTCCAGCCCCACCATCGCTGGAGCCGGCCCGACGCCGAGTGGCTCACCGCGCGCGCCGATCGTCAGCCACTCTCGCAGCCGATCTCGATCTACGAGGTCCATCTCGGCTCGTGGCGGCTGAACACGCTCGACGACAACCGGCCTCTGAGCTATCTCGAGCTCGCGGACGAACTGTCCGCCTATGTCACCGACATGGGCTTCACCCATGTCGAGCTGCTCCCGGTGATGGCGCATCCGTTCAGCGGCTCGTGGGGCTATCAGGTGAGCGGCTACTTCGCCCCAACGCCCCGCTACGGATCGCCCGACGACTTCCGCGAGTTCGTCGACCGGATGCACTCAAACGGCGTTGGATTGATCCTGGACTGGGTCCCCGCCCACTTCCCGCGCGACGAGTTCGCGCTGGCGCGCTTCGACGGGACGGCGCTCTACGAGCACGCCGATCCGCGACGTGGAGCCCACCCGGACTGGGGGACGCTCGTTTTCAACTACGGCCGCCACGAGGTCCGCAACTTCCTGATCTCGAACGCCCTGTTCTGGCTGCGCGAGTACCACGCCGACGGGATCCGCGTCGACGCGGTGGCGTCGATGCTGTACCTCGACTACTCGCGCGAGGAGGGTCAGTGGGTCCCGAACGAGTTCGGCGGCCGGGAGGATCTCGATGCCGTCGCGTTCCTCAAGCAGCTCAACGAGGTGATCTACGGCCGCGAGCCCGGGGTGATCTCGGCGGCCGAGGAATCGACCGCGTGGCCCGGCGTGTCGCGCCCCACGTATCTCGGCGGCCTCGGCTTTGGGTTCAAATGGAACATGGGCTGGATGCACGACACGCTCGGCTACTTCCAGCAGGACCCGATCTACCGCCGCTACCACCACCACGAGCTCACGTTCAGCCTGATGTACGCGTTCAGCGAGAACTTCATCCTGCCGCTGTCCCACGACGAGGTCGTGCATGGCAAGGGCTCGCTGTACTCGAAGATGCCCGGGGATCAGTGGCAGAAGCTCGCCAACCTGCGGGCGCTGTACGCCTATATGTGGGCGCACCCAGGGAAGAAGCTGCTGTTCATGGGCGGCGAGCTTGCGCAGGAGCAGGAGTGGAGCCACGAGCGTTCGCTCGACTGGCATCTGCTCGAGCGACCCGAGCACGCCGGCGTCCAGCGCCTCCTCCGCGACCTGAACGGGTTGTACCGCGAAGAGCCGGCGCTGTGGGAGCTCGACTCGGATCCGACGGGGTTCTGGTGGATCGAGCCCAACGACGCTGACGCGAACGTGATCGCGTTCGCCCGGGCATCAGCTGGCTCGGGCTCAGGCGACGAAACACGAATTGTCGTGTTCGTCGCGAATCTTTCCCCCGTGCCGCGCCCCGGCTACCGACTGGGGCTGCCGCGAGCATGCCGGTGGCGCGAGGCGCTCAACACCGACTCGACCTTCTATGGGGGCGGCGACGTCGGCAACCTCGGGGGCGTCGAGCCCGAACCCGTCCCCTGGCATGGGCAACCCGTCTCCGCGGAGCTGACGCTGCCGCCCCTGGCAGCGATCTATCTGGTCCCCGAGTGAGCCCGGTCTACCCGTGGGAGCGGCCGCTGGGAGCGCGCCCACTCGATGACGGCCTCGTCGAGTTTCGAGTCTGGGCGCCGCGCGCGACGTCGGCGGCCGTACGGTTCGGCGATTCCGAGGTCGGGCTCGAGCACGCCGGATCCGGGGTTTATGAGGTAGTCGCCCCGGCTCGCGCCGGGGACGACTACATGTTTGTGCTCGACGGGCGCGCGTTTCCGGATCCCTGCTCGCGCTGGCAGCCGGAGGGCCTGCGGGGTCCGTCGCGCGTACTCCAGGCACCGGCCCCTTCACCCTCTCCTCCGGGCCTCGCTCGCTGGCAAGCCAGGCCGTGGCTCGAGGAGCTCGTAATCTACGAGCTCCACGTGGGGACGTTCTCACGCGAAGGGACATTCGGGGGGGCGATCCCGTACCTGCGCGAGCTCGCCGAGTTGGGGATCACCGCGATCGAGATCATGCCCGTGGCCGAGTTCCCGGGGGCTCGGGGCTGGGGTTACGACGGCGTCTACCTGTCGGCGGCGCAGTCCTCCTATGGCGGGCCGGAGGGGCTCGCCACGCTCGTCCGCGCGGCGCACGAGCACGGGCTCGCGGTGATCCTCGACGTCGTCTACAACCACGTCGGGACTTCGGGGGTCAAGGCGCTCGACGCGTTCGGCCCGTACTTCACCGAGAAGTACGAGACGCCCTGGGGCAGGGCAATCAACTACGACGATCCCGATTGCGATCCGGTCCGCGAGTGGGTGTTGCAGAGCGCGACCGGCTGGATCGCCGACTTCGGTATCGACGGGCTACGGCTCGACGCCATCCACGCGATCTTCGACTCGAGCGCCGAGCACATCGTGGCCGCGATCGCGCGGCGCGTCCACGAGGTCGACCCGCAAGCGCTGGTGATCGCCGAGAGCGGACTCAACGACCCGCGCGTGATGCGCGGGCGCGACCGCGGCGGCTACGCCTGCGACGCGGCCTGGGCCGACGACTTCCACCATGCCCTGCACACGCTGCTGACCGACGACCGCGACGGCTACTACGAGGAGTTCGGCACCGTCGGGCAGCTGGCCAAGGCGATGCACCGCCCTCACGTCCACGACGGGGGCTACTCGACGTTTCGACGGCGGCGATTCGGCGCGCCTGCCGATGACGTCCCGCCTGAGCGCTTCGTAGTGTTCTCCCAGAACCACGACCAGGTTGGAAACCGTGCCTTCGGCGACCGGATGCCCCCTCGCGCCCGTCCCCTTGCTGCCTTCTGCACGCTGCTCTCCCCGTTCCTGCCGCTGCTGTTCATGGGCGAGGAGTACGGCGAGTCAGCGCCGTTTCAGTTCTTCTCCGATCACGTCGACGAGGAGATCGCGCAGGCGACGCGCGAGGGGCGGCGCAGGGAGTTCGCGGCGTTCGCCCAGTTCGACCAGGAGATCCCCGACCCCCAGGACGTGGCCACGTTCGAGCGCTCCAAGCTCCGGCGAGAGCGCGACCCGGCGATCGTCGCGCTCTACCGCCTGCTGCTGTCGGCCCGACGGAGCCTCCCGCCCGGCGACGCCGACGCGATCGACTTCGACGATGAGGAGCGCTGGCTGCGCGTCCGGCGAGGGCCGTTTGAGCTCGCCTACAACTTCGCCACCGACGTCCGTAGCGTGCCGTGCGCCGGCGCCGCCGTCGAGCTCGCCACGCAGGGCGAGCCGCGGGTCAGCGACGGCCGCGTCGAGCTCGCGCCGCTCTCGGGAGCGCTGATCACGTGAGCGACATGTGGCCGGGACGGCCGTTTCCACTGGGCGCCACGTGGGACGGCGGCGGCACGAACTTCTCGCTGTTCTCCGAGCACGCCGAGCGGGTGCAGCTCTGCCTGTTCGACGATGACGACGAGGAGACCATGATCGAGTTGACGGAGCGGCGAGCGCTCAACTGGCACTGTTATCTACCGGGCGTCGGGCCCGGACAGCGGTACGGATTCCGCGTGCACGGGCCCTATGCGCCGCTCGAGGGTCAACGCTTCAATCCCGCGAAGCTGCTGCTCGACCCCTATGCGAAGGCGATCGACGGGGTCGTCGACTGGGCCCACGACGCCAACGTCCTGCCCTACGTGCCGACCGGCGATGAGGACGCGGACCTCGAGGCCGACGACGAGGACGACGCGGCGGCGATGCCGAAGTCGGTGGTGATCGACGACGCGTTCTTCTGGGAGGGCGATCGTCCGCCACGGATCCCGTTCGCCGACACGATCATCTACGAGACGCACGTCAAGGGGTTCACGATGCGGCACCCCGAAGTCCGGGAGGACCTCCGGGGCACGTACGCCGGCCTCGCCTCGGAGGCGGCGATCTCCTACCTGTCCGACCTCGAGGTCACCGCCGTCGAACTGCTCCCGGTCCACCACATCTCGGACGAGTCGTTCCTGTTCGAGCGAGGGCTGCGCAACTACTGGGGCTACAGCACGATCGGCTACCTCGCCCCGCACTCCGAGTACGCGGCGACCGGCCGACGCGGCGAGCAGGTGCGGGAGTTCAAGGGGATGGTGAAGGCGCTTCACCGCGCCGGCATCGAGGTGATCCTCGACGTGGTCTACAACCACACGGCCGAGGGCAACCACCTGGGGCCGATGCTGTCGTTCAAGGGCGTCGACAACGCTTCCTACTACCGCCTGATGCCCGACGATCCCCGGCACTACATGGATTTCACGGGGACCGGCAACTCGCTGAACCCGGTCCATCCGAGCGTGCTCCGGCTGATCATGGACTCGCTGCGTTACTGGGTCATCGAGTGCCACGTCGACGGCTTCCGCTTCGATCTGGCGTCGGCGTTGGCGCGCGAGTTCTTCGACGTCGATCGCCTGTCGGCGTTCTTCGACACGATCCACCAGGACCCCGTGCTCTCCCAGGTCAAGCTGATCGCTGAGCCCTGGGACGTCGGGCCGGGCGGCTACCAGGTCGGCAACTTCCCAGTCCTGTGGTCGGAATGGAACGGTGTCTACCGGGACACGATGCGCGACTACTGGCGCGGGTTCGCCAACTGCGGGGAGTTCGCCGAGCGGCTGTCCGCCTCCTCGGACCTGTACGAGTCCGACGGCCGCGAGCCGTTCGCATCGATCAACTTCATCACCGCGCATGACGGCTTCACGCTCGCCGACCTCGTCTCCTACAACGAGAAGCACAACGAAGCCAATCTCGAGGACGGCCGCGACGGGACCGATGACAACCGCTCGTGGAACTGCGGCGTCGAGGGTGACACCGACGACCGCGCTGTGCTCGCGCTCCGTGCGCGCCAGCAACGCAACTTCCTGACCACGCTGCTCGTCTCGCAGGGAACGCCGATGCTGCTCGGCGGCGATGAGATGGGCCGCACGCAGCGCGGAAACAACAACGCCTGGTGCCAGGACAACGAGCTGTCGTGGTTCGATTGGCGGGAATCGCCGGAGAAGCACATGCTGCGCGAGTTCACGAAGCGGCTGATCGCGTTGCGCCGCGCGCATCCCGTGCTCCGCCGCGCGAGCTTTCTGCGCGGCGCGGAGGTCAAAGGCTCGGGGCTCCCCGACGTCTGGTGGTTCCGCGCCGACGGCCTGAAGATGACTCGTCGCGACTGGCAGGGCGGCGAGCACGTGCTCGGGATGTTTCTGAACGGACGAGAGATCACGACGCCGGGGCCCTACGGCGAAGACATCGAGGACGACTCGTTCCTGCTGCTGTTCAACGCCCACGACGAGGACCGAGTGTTCATGCTCCCGCGCCGTCGCTTCGGGGCGCAGTGGGCCCTCGAGCTCTCGAGCGCGGATCCCGAGGCGCCCGCCGGCAGCATCGTGTACGGCGCCCGCACCCAGGTCGACGTCATGTCTCGGTCGATCGCGATCCTCAAGCGCACCGCGTGAGCGAGCCCGGCGCGGAGCTGCGCGCGGCCTACCGGCTCCAGCTCACCGCCGGCTTCGGGTTCGCCGCCGCCCGGTCGCTCGTCCCGTACCTCCGCGACCTCGGCGTCTCGCATCTTTACCTGTCTCCGTCGCTGCAGGCGCGCGCCGGCTCGACCCACGGCTACGACGTGATCGATCCGGGCGGGCTGTCGGACGCGCTCGGAGGCGCCGGGGAGTTCCAGCGGCTCGCCGGAGCGGCGGACGACGCCGGCATGGGCCTGATCCTCGATGTGGTCCCCAACCACATGGCCGTCGACGAGCACAATAGGTACTGGGCGGACCCGGACTTGCGGTCGCGCTTCTTCGACGTCGACCCGGTCACGGGTCGCCACCGGCGCTTCTTCGACATCGACGATCTGGCGGGGGTCCGCCAGGAGGACCCGGTCGTGTTCGAGCGCACGCACGAGTTGGTCCTCTCGCTCGTGCGGGACGGGCTCGTCGACGGCCTGCGGATCGACCATCCGGACGGGCTCGCAGATCCCGCCGGCTACCTGGCGCGGCTGCGTGAGCGGGGCGTGCGACGTGTGTGGGTCGAGAAGATCCTCGACCCCGGCGAGCGGCTGCGCGACTGGCCGGTCAGCGGGACGGTCGGTTATGAGTTCTCGGGCGACGCCTGCGCGCTGTTCGTCGACCCCGCCGGCGAGGAGCCGCTGACGCGACTGTGGGAGCAGGTCTCGGGCGAGCGCCGCGGCTTCGGCGAGGTCGCGCTCGCGTCCAAGCTCGAGCAGGCGCGCGGTACGTTCGCGCCGGAGATGGAGAGACTCGGGCGGGCGATCGGGAATCGGTTCGGCACCGACGAGCTCGCGCGCGCGGTGTCGTCGCTGCCCGTGTACCGGACGTACGTGGACGCGGCGACCGGCACCGTCGCTCCCGAGGACCGCGACGTGCTCGAGCGCACGGAACTCGGGCCCGATCTGCGCCGCGTCCTGCTGCTCGAGGACCCCGCGCCGGCGGAGTTCGTCACCCGCTTTCAGCAGACCACACCGGCGGTGATGGCCAAGGGCGTGGAGGACACGGCGTTCTACCGCTACGCACGGCTCCTGGCCCTGAACGACGTCGGCGGCGACCCGGCCAGGTTCGGGATCCCGGTCGCCAGGTTCCACGACGCGTGCCAGGAGCGGGCGCAGCGGTTCCCGCTCGGCCTGCTGACGACCCAGACACACGACGCAAAGCGCTCGGGCGACGTACGGCTGCGGATCGCGGCCCTGGCGTCGATGGCCTCCGACTGGGCGGTGCACGTCGAGCGCTGGTTCGAGCTCACCGAGGAGCTCCGCGCCGGCGGCGCCCCCGACGACGTCGAGCGCTACCTCATCTTCCAGACGCTCGCCGGGGCGTGGCCGATCGAGGCGGAACGGATCGAGGCCTACATCGAGAAGGCGCTGCGCGAGGCCAAGCGCAACACGAACTGGGTCGAGCAGAACACTGAGTGGGAGGCCGCGGTCAAGCGCTTCTGCCGGGGGCTCTATTCGCACGCCGAGTTCCTCGCCGACTTCGAACCGTTCGCCGCCCGCCTCGCCGCGATCGGCGAGCGCGGCGTGCTCGGCCAGCTCGCGCTAAAGCTGACGGCGCCGGGGATCCCGGACATCTATCAGGGCGATGAGCTTCCGTTCCGCGCGCTCGTCGATCCCGACAACCGCCGCCCCGTCGACTGGGACTGGTATCAGGCGATGCTCCGCCGGCTGATGGGCGGATCGCCACCGATCGCGGAGACCATGAAGCTGTTTGTGACGTTGCGGCTGCTGGGCCTCCGCGCGCGGCGGCCCGAGGCGCTGATCGGCGGCGACTACGAGCCCGTCGATGCCGGCCCAGACGGGTGTGCGTTCGTCCGCGGCGGCGCCGTGCTGGTCGCCGTCGCCCTCCGCCCCGGCGCTCTGGAGGCCACCCTCGAGGCGCCGCGCGGGCGCTGGCGCGATGTCCTGCTAGGCGAGGAGCGGTCGTTCGACGCGCGTGAGCGTCTCGGAAGCCTCGTCGGTGAGCACGGATTCGCCGTTTTCGAAAGGCTTCGGGCGTGAGCACCGAACTACCACGGCTCCGTCAGGCGGTGATCGCTGCCCGTGAGCTCGAGCCGGTCGTCGAGCGGCTGCGCTCGGGCCTCGCGCTGGACGAGCCCTACGCCGATCCCGGCGTCGAGTACTTCGGGTTGCGCAACGCGGTGTTCGCGCTCGGGGACACGTTCCTCGAGGTCGTCTCGCCGCTGCGACCGGGGACGGCCGCAGGGCGCCAGCTCGACCGCCGCGGCGGCGAGTGCGGGTACATGATGATGGCTCAGCTCGACGATCTCGCCGGCGCGCGCCGGCGCGCCGGGGAGCTGGGAATCCGCGAGGTGTTCGAGGTCGAGTTCGACGACATCGCCGAGGTCCACCTGCACCCGGCCGATATCGGTGGTGCGATCGTGTCGCTCAGCGACCCGCGACCGCCGGAGTCGTGGCGGTGGGCCGGAGCGGGGTGGGAGCAGCGCAGCGCTCCGCTGCGCGTCGCGGGAGCGACGGTCGCGGTAGGGGATGCGCACGCGGTTGCGGCTCGCTGGCAGGAGGTGATCGGCGGCGCGTTGCCCGGGGTCCGCTTCGTCGAAGACGAGGGGAATCAGGGGCTGATCGAGATCCGCATCGCCGGTGGCACGGGGCCAGACGACGCGATCGATCTCGGCGGGGTGCTGCTGGTGCCCGACCGGTAGGGTGCCCCCGTCCCAGATGCGCGTACTGCTGATCTCCTGGGAGTACCCGCCCGTGATCGAGGGCGGCCTCGCGCGCCACGTGCGCAAGCTCTCCGAGCACCTCGTGCACGAGGGGGTCGAGGTTCACGTCCTCACCCGCGGAGGCGGCCACCTGCCCGTGGAAGAGGAACGCCACGGCGTGCTCGTGCATCGGGTCCGCGAGCCGGCGTTCCCCAAGGACCCGAGCGCGTTCGTCCGCTGGGTCGACGAGATGAACGCCGACATGCGCGAGCTCGCGTTCGACCTGTGCGACCGGTTCGCGTTCGACCTCGTCCACTCCCACGACTGGCTCGTCGCCGGCGCGGCCGAGCCGGTGGCTCGCCGGATCGAGCGGCCCTGGCTGGTGACGGTCCACGCGACCGAGTTCGGACGCCACCAGGGATGGGTCCAGAACCATCCGCAGTCGCACATCCACGCCGCCGAGCGCGCGATGGTGCGGCGGGCGGACCGCGTGATCACGTGCTCGCGGTACATGCGCAGCCACGTCTCGACCGTGTTCGGCGTCTCGCCCCGGCGCGTGACCGTCGTCCAGAACGGGATCGACCCCCGCGACCTCGAGCCGGTCGTCCCGGACCTGCCGGGGCTCCGCGCTCGGTACGCCGACCCCGACCAGCGGCTGGTGCTGCTGGTCGGCCGCCTCGTCTACGAGAAGGGCTTCCACCTGGCGCTGGACGCGCTGGCGCCGGTGGTCCGGCGGCTCGGCGACGTGCGGTTCGTCGTCGCCGGCACCGGCACCGCCGAGGCCGAGCTCAAGCGCCAGTCGCGCCGGCTCGGCCTCACCCGCCACGGGTCGTTCCTGGGGTGGGTCGGCGACGACATGCTTCATTCGCTGTACCGCGTCGCCGATCTCTGCATCGTCCCCTCGATCTACGAGCCGTTCGGGCTCGTCGCGCTCGAGGCGATGGCCTCCGGATGCCTGTGCGTGGTCGCCGACACGGGCGGATTGCGCGAGGTCGTCCCCAGTGACGGGACCGTCGGCCTCCGCTTTCCCTCGCGCGATTCCGCTGCACTTGGCGAGGTTCTGGAGCAGGTCCTGCGGGACGACGCGATGCGAGAGCAGCTCGTCACCGAAGCGCGAGCGCATGTTCTGTGTTTCGACTGGGGAGAAGTGGCGACGAGGACCGCGGCCATCTACCGCGAGCTCGTCGCGATCCCACTCCAAACCCGGCCGTCCACAACAAAAGGAGCGCTCCGATGACCCGACGCCTACTCCACCACGCCAGTCGTCATTCGATCGCCTACCTGGCGCTTGTGTGCTCGTTGCTGGCGCTCGCGGGGGCCTCATACGCCGCCACCAAGATCGGGACCAACCAGTTGCGCAACGGAGCCGTGACGGAGCCGAAAATCAAGAACAAGACCATCGACCCGGTGAAGTGGGATCCGACGTACGTGACCGCGTTCGTGCGGCGCTTCGCCAACATCTCCGCCACCGGTCAGTACCTGTCGGGCAGCCCGTCCGGCGCCAGCAAGACCGAAGGGACCACCCCGGGCACCTATGAGCTGACCTGGGGCGACGCGTTCGCGAGCTTCTGCTCGCCGATCGTCACGGTCCAGTCGACCGGTGGCGCGGCCGGGTTCGCGAACGCGAACATCGTCACCCAGGCGAACAACGCCACCGTCGTGTTCGTCCACACCTACGACACCCACGGACACCCGACCGCAGAGCCGTTCTCGATCGGGATCGTGTGCCCGAGAGGCGCGGGAGGCGCGCAGACCTTCCCGTACACGCTGCCTTAGGCGGGCTGAGCGGGCGCCGGCTCGCGCCGGCGCCCCGGGTCCCGCCGCGCTGCGGTTGCGAGCAAGGACTGTCGACTCTCGGCCCGCGCGCTTTCAGCGCCAGGCGGGCCGAGTTACGACAGCCACCGCCGTCGCATAGCATGCGCGCGTGACCAGCGACCTCTTCGACGTTTCGGGCAAGACCGCCCTCGTCACCGGCGGCTCGCGGGGTATCGGGAAGATGATCGCCGGCGGACTCGTCCAGGCGAACGCGCGAGTCATCATCTCGTCGCGCAAGGAACAAGAACTCCGCGCGACCGCCACCGAGCTCAGGTGCACGGCGATCCCGGGAGATCTCTCCAGTCCCGAGGGGGCCAGGGCGCTGGCGGAGGCCGTCGCCGGCGAGTTCGACCACCTCGACATCCTCGTCAACAACGCCGGCGCGAACTGGGGCGCTCCGCTCGAGGAGTTCCCGGCCTCCGGCTGGGATCGGGCGATGCACACCAACGTCGAGGGGATCTTTCACCTCACGGTGGCGCTGCTGCCGGCGCTGCGCGCCGCCGCCACCGAGGACGACCCGGCGCGCGTGATCAACATCGGCTCGATCGACGGCATCCGGGCCCCGATCCTGGACAACTACAGCTACAGCGCCAGCAAGGCCGCGGTCCACATGCTCACCCGCCACCTGGCGAAACGGCTGGCGGGCGACCACATCACGGTCAACGCGATCGCTCCCGGGCCATTCGAGAGCAAGATGATGGCGTTCCTGCTCGACAACCCCGAGACGCGGGGGCAGATCGAGCGGACGGTTCCGCTCGGGCGGATCGGCCGGCCCGACGACGTCGCCGGACTGACGCTCTTCCTGGCATCCCGTGCCGGTTCGTTCCTCACCGGCACGGTGATCCCGCTCGACGGCGGCATCACCGGCGTCGGGTAGGGCTCACCGCGCCGCCGCTCGCGCCCAGGCGACGAACACCCCCTGGAGCGGCAGCCGCGCGATCAGGGCCGAACGACCGCCCGGAACTTTCGGGTAGCGGTCGGGGTGGAGCGCCATGTGCACGTTGGCCGGGAAGACCGCGACCAGCGTGGCGATGCTCCACCAGCTCCCGGCCGTGCGCGTCCGCCGGTGAAGAACCGCGGCCCCGCCGGCGATCTCGGCGATCCCGCTGGCATACACGAGCCCCCGGTGCGCCGGCAGGTAGTCGGGCACGATCGACTCGTACGCACGCGGGATCACGAAATGCAGGATCCCGGCGCCCACGAATGCGGGTCCGAACAGCCGTCGCACGCCCGGCACTCTATGTGGCGACGGGCGCCGGCACTGAGCCGGGAGGAGGGGGGCCCCGGCCCTCGACAGGGCCGCCCGCGTGAACGGTCCCAGGCCCGGCCGACGCCGGGGCCCACCAATAGGGGTCCCGGGCCGATCCCCAAGGAGCCCCCGTCACTTAACGGACATGGGGCAGCGCTACTGCCGGGACCACCGCGCCTTAACAAACGCCCGAGACCCGGCGTCGCTGCCGGACCCCGGGCGTTAGACCTCGCCGCCGTTTAAAACGACTCGGGGCCCCGGTTTTTCCCGGGGCCCCGAGCGAAACACTCGCCTGTTGAGGCGATTACATCATCCCCGACATGTCGGGCATGCCACCGCCGGCGGGGCCGGCGTCCTTCTCAGGAACCTCGGCGACGATCGCCTCGGTGGTGAGGATGTTCTTCGCGATCGACGCGGCGTTCTGAAGCGCCGAGCGCGTGACCATCGCCGGGTCGATTACGCCGTCACCGACGAGGTCGGTGATCTCATTCGTCGCCGCGTTGAGGCCGTGACCCTTCTTGGCCTTCCGAACATCAGCGACGACCACCGAACCCTCGAGTCCGGCGTTCTCCGCGATCTGACGGAGCGGCTCCTCCAGCGCGCGGACGACGATCTTCGCGCCCGTCTGCTCGTCGGGATCCTCGAGCGCGTCGACCTTGATCGACTTCTGCGAGGCAAGCAGCGCCACGCCGCCACCGGGAACGATGCCCTCCTCGAGGGCCGCCCGGGTGGCCTGCAGCGCGTCCTCGACGCGGTGCTTCTTCTCCTTCATCTCGGTCTCGGTGGCCGCGCCGACCTTGACGACCGCGACGCCGCCCGACAGCTTCGCGAGGCGCTCCTGGAGCTTCTCGCGATCGAAGTCGGAGTCGGTGTTCTCGATCTCGTTCTTGATCTGGTTGATGCGGCCCTTGATCGCGTCGGACGCACCGTTGCCGTCGACGATCGTCGTCGTGTCCTTGGCCACGACCACGCGACGGGCACGGCCGAGCTGCGAGAGCTGAGTGTTCTCGAGCTTGAGGCCCATCTCCTCGGTGATCACCTCACCACCGGTGAGGATCGCGATGTCCTCCAGCATCCGCTTGCGGCGGTCGCCGAAGCCGGGAGCCTTGACGGCCACGCCCGTGAACGTGCCACGGAGCTTGTTGACCACGAGCGTCGCGAGCGACTCGCCCTCGACGTCCTCGGAGATGATCAGCAGCGGCTTGCCCGACTGGATCGTCTGCTCCAGCACCGGCAGCAGGTCGCGAACCGAGCCGATCTTCTGGTTGGCGATGAGGATGTAGGGATCCTCGAGGGTCGCCTCCATCCGGTCCTGGTCAGTGACCATGTACGGCGAGATGTAGCCCTTGTCGAACTGCATGCCCTCCGTGAACTCGAGGTCCATGCCGAACGTCTGGCCCTCCTCGACGTTGACCACGCCGTCCTTGCCGACCTTGTCGATCGCGTCGGCGATCACATCGCCGATCTCGTCATCGCCGGCGGAGATCGTCGCCACGCGGGCGATCTGCTCCTTGCCGGAGATCTCGACCGACTGGGACTCGATGTTCTTGACGACGTCGTCGACGGCCTTCTCGATGCCGCGCTTGAGCGCCAGCGGGTTAGCGCCGGCCGCGACGTTCTTGAGGCCCTGACGGACGATCGCCTGCGCCAGCACCGTCGCGGTCGTCGTGCCGTCGCCGGCGACGTCGTTGGTCGCCGTGGCAACCTCGCGGACGAGCTGGGCGCCCTGGTTCTGGAAAACGTCCTCGACCTCGATCTCCCGCGCGATCGTCACACCGTCGTTGGTGATCGTCGGGGCGCCGAACTTCTTGTCGAGGACCACGTAGCGGCCCTTGGGGCCGAGCGTGACCTTGACCGCGTTTGCTACCGCGTCGACGCCCTGCTCGAGCGCCTTGCGGGCATCCGCGTCGTACTTCAACTCTTTATGTGCCATATGTTCTTAGTCTCCTGAAAGTGTCTTACTGGACCTTCGCCAGCACGTCGGACTCGCGGAGGACGAGGAGGTCCTCGCCGTCCACCTTGATCTCGGTGCCGCCGTACTTGCTGTAGAGGACCTCGTCACCTTCAGCGACGTCGAGCGGTACCCGCTTGCCGGTCTCCTCGCTCAGCTTGCCGTCGCCGACTGCGAGGACCTTGCCCTTTTGCGGCTTCTCCTTGGCGGTATCGGGCAGGACGATCCCACTCGCGGTGGTCTCCTCCTCCTCGATTGCCCGCACGATCAGCCGATCGCCAAGCGGCTTTAGTTTCATGTGTGGAACCTCCGGGTGGAATGGGACAACGCCTGGCACTCCTAGGCCCAGAGTGCCAACGCCGAAGACTATAGCTTGTAGACATCGGGTTTCAAGAAGAAATTTGGCACTCTCTTGTGAAGAGTGCCAATTTTGGGCTCTGCCCCGAGGGTCCATGCGGGTGGCGCTGTGTATCGCCGGTGCGAGCATGGGCTGTCGAGTCTCGGCGGCTGTTGCCAGCGTAGCGGGCGGCTCGGTAAACGGCGCCGGGGAAGGAGGCAGGCAGGGCTTGGTCGCCGAATCGAGGCTCAGATGGTGCCTAACGCGACAACCTTGTCCGAAATCCCGAGCCCTGTCGGGTTGAGCACACTCTTCATGCATAGGTCGACAGGGCTCGCCATCCCGGGCGATGTTGTCGTGTTATGCATCATGAAAGGGCGCGATCGCGGCCGATCCCAGCCTGCGCCGCCGCCACCCGGCGCCACCGCCCGCCCGCCGCGCTAGTTCTGCGCCCCGCCCAGCCCGTGAATCCGATCCCGCAGCTCCGGCGGGTTCTCGATGATCTGCGAGAAGCGCACGACGGTCACGGTGTCCTCCATCGTGACCTTGCGCCCGTAGATCTGCTCGAGGAAGTGGACCATCTCGTCGACGCGGCGGAACTCGGGGTTGTCGTGCTCGATGTCCCGGGGGGAGAGGTCGCGAACGCGCTTGACCTCGACCTGGTCGATCACCGCGTTGAAGATCTTCTCCCGCGGCGAGTGCTGGTAGCCGATCGTGACCAGCACGCAGTCGTTCTTCCGGTACTTGTGCGACTTGTCGCCGAGGCGGATCGTCGCGGTCTTGCGGCCACGGCGTAATTGGTCGGCGAACACCGACGAGTAGAAGTTCAACACGCGCACCGACGCCAGCCTACAGATCAGGTGTATGTCGCGACAATGCGCGCGCGACCATCTCGCGCTCCCCGGCATAGGTCAGCGATTCGGCGGCCTCCGCCAGTGGCATCCACCGCGCATCCTCGATCTCGTGATCGTGATCGGCGACGTCTCCGGAGCGGTACTCGAACAGGTAGAAGCGCACCAGCTTGTCGACCTGGCGCCCGGCTCGCTGGTAGGAGTAGCGGACGTCGCCGAGCTCGTCGATCAGCTCGGCATCGACCCCCGTCTCCTCGCGCACCTCGCGCGTGGCCGCGGCCTCGGGGGTCTCGTCTCCGTCGGCGTGGCCCTTGGGCAGGCCGAGCACGCGGTTGCCGGCGGAATCGCGTTTGACCGGCACGATCACCACGACGTCGTTCCCGCGCACGACCACCCCTCCTGCTGAGAACTCATCGCTCACCGGCGGCACAGCTAGTAGACGTACCGCTCGAGCGCGGCGGGATCGTGAACGGTCAGCTTCCCGCGGCCCTGGCTGATAATCCCGGCGCGCTCGAGGACGGCCAGGAAGCGGCTCGCAGACTCTCGCGACGAGCCCGCGAGCTGGGCCAGATCGGCTTGGGTCGAGGTGATTAGCACGTCGCCGGCGCCGGCGCCCTCCCCTCGTTCCGCCTCGACCAGCTGGACGAGCACGGCCGCCACGCGGCTCTGGACGGTCTGGAACGACTGGCGGGCCAGGCGCTCGTTGGTCTCTCGGAGGCGCCGCCCGAGCGCCGAGATCAGCTTCACCGCGATATCGGGGTGCTCACGGAGGAGGCGGCGCATGTCGCCACCGAGGATCGCGATCGCCTCGGTGCTCTCGATCACCTCGACGGTGGCGGAGCGCCGCTCGTCATCGAACATCGCAAGCTCGCCGAAGATCTCGCCGGGCCCGAAGTTCGCGAGCGTGATCGAACGCCCGTCGGGATGCTCACGGATCGCGCGGGCGCGGCCCGAGCGGACGATGTAACACGTATCGCTGGCGTCACCCTCGCGGAAGACGACCTCGCCCCCGTTGAACTGCCGCGGGACCGCCACCGCAGCGACCTCGGCGAGCTCCTCATGCCCCAGCGTGGAGAACGCCGGAACCCGGTGCAGGAGGGCAATCGTGTCCTCGGTCGTCGCCGCCACGGGGAGACGAATACCACAAAGGTGGTGGGCGTCCTATGCCAGGTCGAGCGCTTGCTCGCGGCGCCGGCGCCGGAGCGTGGCCCAGATCCACCAGATCAGGGCGACGATCAGGGCGATCGGGGTGAGTGCGGCCAGGGCGATCAGCGCGACTCCGGCGGCGACCGTGAGCACCCGCCCGGCGTCGTGGGCGGCCTTGCCGAGCGTGAACGTGCCGCTGCTCTTGTGCGCCACCGGCACCGCCGCGGCCGCGTTGATCGTGACCGAGATCTGGCTGAAATTAACCCGGTGGTTCAGGCCGGCCAGCGTCGACTCGTCGCTGCGGATCGACGCCTCGGCATCGTGGATCTGGGCGTTCAGGCTGTCGATCTGCGCCTGGGTGGTCGCGTTTGCGAGCCGCTTGAGCAGCGACGTCCGGAGCGCGCGGTCATCGGCGAGCTTGCGTTGGTCGGACAGATACTGGCCGTTGACGTCCTGGGTGGCGTCGGTCCGAGAGGCGACCGAGGCGTAGCGCAGCTCGGAGAGCGAGGTCATCGTCGACTGCAGCGCCGAGCTGGGGACGCTCAGGTGGAACTCGGCGTAGCCAGTCGAGCTGGCCGTGACGTTCGAGCTGTTGACGACGCCGTTCTCGTCGCCGATGACCCGGAAGACCTCCTGGGACACGTCATTGATGTGGCTCGCTGGCGTGGTCAGCGCGAGCTGCGCCGACTGGGTGATCTTCCGGCCGTTGGGGAGCGGCGCCGCGATGACCTTGCCGGAGCTCGGAACCGTGACCGAGCTGGTCGCAGCCGACGTGGCCGCACCGTACGTCGCCTGGTTGTCCGGGGCGAGCGGACGCGCCGGCTTGGCGAGCCGTTGCGGCGGACCGGACCTCGCCGAAGTGGACGCCGCGCCGGCCGATGAGGGCGGCGCGGCGGAGGTCAAGGGTGACGTCACACCGGACCCGCCACCGCCCGAGTTCAGCGCCACGACGACCACGACGAGCGCCGCCGCCGCGGCGGCCAAGCCCGCCACGGGCCCGAACCAGTTCCGGAAGCGGACACGCGCGCCTTCCGGCTTGGCCTCGTCGACCCGGGCGAACCGGCTCTGCACCCGAGAGTCCAGCGAGCTCACGAACTCCGCCTGTGGCTCGGGCCGGGTGGCGGCGAGCAGCAGCGCCAGCTCCGCGAGCTCGGCGTGCCGGGGAGCCACGGGCTCGCCCGCGAGCGTGGCGTCGATCGCCTCCAGCTCGGCGGCAATCTCGGGATCGATCAAGTCGTCGTCAGCTCGTCGCATCGCAGGCCTTCCTCAGTTTCTGCATCGTGCGGTGCAGCATCGTCCCGGCATTCGACTCGCTCACGCCCAGCACCCGGGCGAGCTCCGCGTTCGAGAGGCCGGCGTGGAACTTCAGCGCGATGATCTCCCGCTCTCGCGCGGACAGGGACACGAGCGCCTCGCGCACCGCGGTCCGGCGCAGTGTGACGTCGGCGTCGTCGGCGACGGGCTCGGCGGACTGATCCGCCGGCTCGGTCACGAGCGTGGCCAGGCGCCGTCGCCGGCGCAGCTCGTCGAGCGCGGCGTTGCGCGCGATCCCGAAGAGCCACGCACGTTCCTCCCCACGCCGACGGTCGAACGTGCGTCGCCGTTTGAAGGCGCGCTCGAACGCGAGCGCCGTGATGTCCTCGGCGGCGGGGCGGTCGCGCAGTAAGGTCATGACGTAGGCGTAGACGTCGTCGCGGCTCGTCCGGTACAGCGCCTCAAACCGCTCCCAGGGGCTCGGCTCGAGTTGCGCGGCCGCCGACGGTGACATCTCGATCACGCCCTCACTACGAACGGCGCAATCATTCGTCACGCTCCAATATCTTCATGTTCATGCGCCGCCGCTTCGCCATCTTCACTCTTACCGCCGTCTCCCTGCTGACCCTCGCGGCGGGCTCCGCGGCGAGCACCCGCCCACAGCGCCCGACCAGGTCGCAGATGCTGGCCGCCGCGCGCTCAGCGGAACGATCCCACTACCTCTGGGCCACGGTCAACATCTGCAACACCCGGCGTCATCCGGACGCGATCGGGATTCGGGCCCAGATGCCGGCACTCGGTTTCGCAGCGACGCTCGAGATGGAGTTCCAGGTCGATCGGCGATCTGCCCGCAGCGCGTCGTTCCGCCCGGTGTCCGGCACCAAGCGATCGGTTTCGTTCGGCTCGGTGAAGAAGGGTCTGCAACAGGACGGGGTCACTTTCTCGTTCCCCGCGCACGCCGGCGCCCTGCGGGGCACGGTCAAATTCGAGTGGAGGCTCGGGCACTGGGTGCTAGGTCGATCGATGCGCGTCACGACCCGCGGCCACCGGAGCGCCAACTTCGGCGATCCGCCCCGCTACAGCGCCGCGCGCTGCGTGATCAGCTGAAGGCCCCGGCCGCGCTCAGGCGGCGAGGCCACCGAACAGCCGCGGATCATTCGTGATCACGCCCGTCACTCCGAGCGCCTCGAACGCGCGCAGCCGCGGCAGCTCGTCGACGGTCCACACGTAGAGCTCGCCTCCGGCATCGCGAACGCTTCGCACGAGCCGCGAGGTCACGAGGCGCCACTGAACCATCAGCGCGTCGCACTCTCGGGCTCGGATCGCGCGCGCTGCCTGGACGGGGAGGATCGCTCGCATGCCGTGCATCGCGGCCAGCGCCGGGACCATCAGCGCCTTGGACTTGAACGGATCGCGGCGCACCTTGGGGACCGACCAGCCGAGCCTGACACCCGGCTCGGCGACCCGGATCGTGGCGAGGCTCGATCGGTACTGGCTCGAGATCAGTGCGCGGTCGAGCAGTCCGCGATCGCGCAGCGCGTCCAGAACCTCGAGCTCGTATCCCGGGAGCTTCAGATCGACGTCGAACTCGATCCCGGCAAACGCCTCGCCGGCGAGATGGTCGAGGCCCTCCGCGAGCGTGTGCGGCGCCCGGCGCGCAGCGTCCTCGTAGTCGTGCGCGAGGACCAGTCGCCGGCGCCCCTTCTCCGGCAGCACGTCGAACTCGATCATGTCGACGCCCGCGTCGCGTGCCGCGTCGAAGCTCGCGCACGTGTTGCCAGGGGCGATCAGGTCGGCCCCCTTGTGTCCCACTCGCCTCAGCGCTGACATCCCTGGCACCAGTATGTCGTGCGGTTCGCGTCGCCCTGACCACGAGCGCGTATCGGGGCTCCGCAGCGAGGACAGGGCCGGCCCACGCGGCGGTAGACGCGGGGCCGGATCGACCGGGGCCCGTCGACGGCCGACTGCGCCATCCGCGGCCTGACCGCCTCGATCACCGCGACCGCGTCCGCGTCGGACACTTCGGAAACACGCCGCCACGGATCGACCGCCGCCTCCCAGCATCCCTCCGCCTTCCAGATGTTCCCGATCCCGGCGACGTTGCGCTGGTCGAGCAGGGCGTCGCCAAACGCGCGCGTCGGGTCCTCGGAGCGCACCCGGCGCAGGAACGCCTCGAAGTCGAACCGCTCGGCCAGCACATCGGGTCCGAGTGCGGCCAGCCGCTGATCGAACCGGCGCCGGCCCTCCGTGATCAGCTCCAGCAGGGGGCCGTCGAACTGCACGACGTCGTGTCCGCCGCGCGACAGCACGAGCCACGCCCTCCCCGCCGACCGTCCCCACCGTCGCCCCGGGCCATACACCCCCCACACGCCGCTCATCCCCAGGTGCGAGTGGATCACGAGATCGCCCTCGAACCTCAGGAACAGATGCTTCCCGTGGGTGTCGACCGCGACGACTCGCCGCCCGCTCAGCCGAGACGGCCAGCGGTCGAGCCCGTGGCGCGGCTGCGGCGTCCGGATCTCCTCGGGCACGTGGCCCTCGAGCGCGGGCCGCATCCGGCTGGCGGCGTAGGCGATCGTGTCGCCCTCGGGCACGTTGTCACGCGCTCAACGTCAGGCGCCGCGGTCCCTCCTGGAACCCCAGCGCGACCAGCGTCGGACCGAGCGGCGACGTCATCGCGGGCTCCCCGTCGACCTTCTCGAGCGCCAGCCGTTTGAGCAAACCTCGCTGCACCTGGTCGACGAGCGCCTCGAGCGCGGGCTCGAGGCGGGGATCATCCGCGGCCACGAGCGTCTGCAGCGCTCGGCCCGCGCGCTCGAGATACAGGATTGGCTCGCCGCCCGCCAGCACGACGTACGCGCCCGGAACTCGCGCCGGCGCGCGCATCCCCTCGCGCTCGGGCCACGACAGCGCGGCCCCATACGGCTGCGCCGGGTCGACGGCCGACAGCACCGACACCTGATCGTTCTCACCCAGGGCGCGGAGCCGCTCCACCGCCCCCGGAAGCGCGAACTGAGCGCCTCCGAGGCCCTCGACGAAATAGCCCCGGCGCGCGATCCCGAGCGTCTCGAGTTGCGAGAGCTCGGAGTAGATCGCCGAGAACCCCCCCGGGATCCCCTCGGCGAGGACCTGCTCGCGGGTCAGGATCCCGTAGCGCTCGAGCAGCAGCTCGCCGAGCGCCCGCCGGCGCGCCACGGGGTCAACGGCCTCGCGGAACAGCGGCGCGGTCAGCGACCAGCGGCCCTGGACCTGGGCTGCCGCGCCCGAGCGCCGGCGCCCGGCGAAGCGCGAACCGCGCGTCGCTCGGGTCCGCTCGCGCTGGGCCCGGGCCAGAGTCAGCCGCGGCGCGCGCAGCGGCGAGAACGCGTCGTTCGTCGCCTCGCCCGCCCACGCGAGGTCCCACAGCGCCTCCTGCAGCTCCTCGGGCGCGAGCTCGACGTCGACGAGCAGGTCGGTGAAGAAGCACGCGCCGGCGGCGAGGCGCGAGCGCACGGCCTCGTGCGCGTCCGAGTCCGGGACCGTCCCCTTGAACGGGGGCGGCCCGAGGAGCGCCAGGTCATCGCGGAAGTACAGCCCGACCCGGCCCGAGTTGCGCCCGAGCGCGCCCGCCCCGATCCAGACGATCTCGCCACTCGCGCACAGCTGGTCCATCCACGCCGGGGAGTAGGCGCCGACCCGGCGCGGGAGGACGTCCCGCTCCCACACGTCCGGCGGCAACGCCAGCCCTTGCAGCGGGACCAGCGCCTCGCGCAGGCGATCGACGCCGGCGCCGGTCGCGGGATGGCGATCGACGTTCTGCCAGGCGGGCAGGAACCGGGCCAGGGCGCGCTGGTCGGCCGGCTCGATCTCCTCCCGCAGCACGGCCAGCGACGCGCGGCGCAGCCGCCGGAGAACCTCGGGATGGCACCACTCGCGCGCGGAGCCGCCCGGGCGCAGCTCACCGCGGACGAGCTCGTCGGCCCGCTCCAGGGCCGCGAGCACCGAAGCGCAATCGACGCCGTAGCGCTCCCACAGCTCCTCGGTCGTGAACGGCCCGTGGGTGGCCGCGTACCGCCGGACCACGCGCGACAGCGCGTCGGGAACATCCTCCAGGAACGCGGCGGGCAGGCCGCCGGGCGGCGCCGCCCCGAGCGCGTCGCGATACAGGCCGGCGTCGGCGGCGTCGATCCACCGCTCCTCGCCCCCGAGCCGCACTCGGACCGCGCGGCGCTCGCGCTCGAGCTCGGCGAGCATCGCCATCGCGTCGACGCCCTCGAGCACCCGGGCGGCCGCCTCGGCGCCAGTCAGATCGCCGAGCGTCCGCAGGATGTCGTGCAAGGAGTCGCGCGTCGCGGCCCGGCGCCGCTGTGACAGGAACTGAAGATCGGCATGAACCTCATCAAGTGCGCTCGGACTAATCAGGTCGCGCAGCTCCTCCTGCCCGAGCAGCTCGCGCAGGAGCTCCCGGTCCAGCGAGAGCGCCGCCGCCCGCCGCTCGGCGTTGGGCGTGTCGCCCTCGTACATGTACGTCGCCACGTAGTCGAACAGCAGCGAGGACGCGTACGGCGAGGCGGTCGGCGTCTCGACCTCGACGAGCGAGATCTCGCGCCGGTACAGCCGGCGCAGCAGATCCGTCAGACCCGGGAGGTCGAGCACGTCGCGCAGGCACTCGCGGTAGGTCTCGAGCACGATCGGAAACTCGCCGTAGTCGCGCGCGACCTCGAGCAGCGACTGCGACTTCAGCCGCTGCTGCCACAGCGGCGTGCGCTTGCCCGGACGGGCTCGCGGGATCAGCAGCGCGCGGGCCGCGTTCTCGCGGAAGCGGGCCCCGAACAACGCGCTCGAGGCCAGTTCGGCGACGACGCGATCCTCGACCTCGTCGGGCTCGATCATCACCAGATCGCTCCCGGGCGGCTCGTCGGCGTCGGGGAGGTGGACGATGATCCCGTCGTCGGACCAGATCGCGTCGGACTCGAGTCCGAGCTCCTCGCGGATGCGCGCGCTCAGGGCCAGGCCCCAGGCGGCGTGTACCCGGCCGCCGTACGGGCTGAGCACGCACAGCCGCCAATCGCCGATCTCGTCGCGGAAGCGCTCGATCACGATCGCGCGATCCGACGGCACCACGCGCGTAGCCGCCTGCTGCTCGCGCAGGAACTCGATCAGGTTCCGGGCGGCGCGGCGATCGAGATCGTAGTCACGCTCCAGGTCGGCGGGCGGCTGCTCGACCGCCCAGCGGGCGAACGCGCCGATCGCCTCTCCGAGCTCGCGGGGCCGACCGATTCCGTCGCCCTTCCAGAACGGCACCGCGCCGGGCAGCCCCGGGGCCGGCGTGACGATCACGCGGTCGCGGCCGATTTCCTCGATCCGCCAGGTCGTCGCGCCGAGCAGGAACGTCTGGCCCGGTCGCGCCTCGTAGACCATCTCCTCGTCGAGCTCGCCGACGCGCCGACCGTCGGGCAGCGTCACCGCGTACAGACCCCGATCGGGGATCGTCCCGGCGTTGGTCACGGCCAGCTGCCGCGCCCCCTTCCGGGCGCGGATCGTCCCGGCGACCCGGTCCCACACGATCCTGGGGCGCAGCTCGGCGAAGTCGGTCGACGGGTAGCGGCCGTCGAGCATGTCGAGCACGTTCTCGAGCTGCGCCTGGCTCAGCTCCGCGTACGAGTAGGTCCGCTTAACCAGCGCGAACAGCTCGTCGACGGCGACCGACTCCGGTTCGGCGGCGGCGGCGATCGCCACGATCTGCTGCGCGAGCACGTCGAGTGGATTGCGGGGAACCACGGTCGTCTCGATCGCCCCGTCGCGCATTCGCCGCGCCACGACGGCGCACTCCAACAGGTCGCCGCGGAACTTGGGGAAGATCCGCCCGCGGCTGACATCGCCGACCGAGTGGCCAGCGCGGCCGATTCGCTGTAGGCCGCGCGCCACCGACTTGGGCGACTCGACCTGGATGACCAGATCCACCGCGCCCATGTCGATGCCGAGCTCAAGGCTCGAGGTCGCGACCAAGCACGGGAGCTCGCCCGCCTTAAGCATCTCCTCGACCACCGTCCGCTCCTCGCGCGCGAGCGAGCCGTGGTGGGCGCGGGCGATCTCGCGCTCGGCCAGGTCGTTGAGCCGCAGCGCCAGCCGTTCCGCCGCGCGGCGGTTGTTGACGAAGATGATCGTCGAGCTGTGCGACTGCACGAGCTCGAGCAGCTCTGGGTAGATCGCCGGCCAGATCGAGCGCCGCGTCGCCTCGGAGCCGCCGGCGAGGGGGTCGAGGTCGGGGGCTGGGGAGGCATCGGGCTCGACCATCGACTCCACCGGGACGTGGATCTTGAGATCGAGCTCCTTGCGCACGCCGGTGTCGACGACCCGGCACGTCCGGGTCGGACCGACCATGAACCGGCCGACCTCCTCGAGCGGGTTCTGCGTCGCCGACAGGCCGATCCGCTGGACGTCGCGTCCGGCCGCTTGCGAGAGGCGCTCGAGCGTCAGCGCGAGGTGCGCCCCCCGCTTGGTCGACGCGACCGCGTGGATCTCGTCGACGATGCACCATTCGGTGCCGGCGAAGAGGTCCTGCGAGCGGCCCGTCAACATCAGGTACAGCGACTCCGGCGTGGTGATCAGGATGTCCGGGGGGTGGCGGAGCATCGCCTGGCGTTCGCGCTGCGGCGTGTCGCCGGTGCGAACGGCGACGGTCAGCCCGGCGCCGATCCCTCGCAGCGGCGCGCGCAGGTTGCGGTCGATGTCGTAGGAGAGAGCCTTCAGCGGGGAGATGTACACGAGCCGGATGCCCGGCTCAGGCGCCTCCTCGGAGCTCGACAACCGGTCGATCGCCCACAGGAACGCCGCCAGCGTCTTGCCCGAGCCGGTGGGCGCGGAGATCAGGACGTGCTCGCCCGAGGCGATCGCCGGCCACGCCAGGGCCTGGGCCGGGGTCGGCTCCTCGAACGCGCCGAGGAACCAATCGCGAGTGCGGGGGCTGAAAGCGGAAAGCGGCACCAAAAAGCCAGCGTAGCGAGCGGCACGATCCTGGTTCGAAGCCCTTGGGCCGACGGCCGGCTCGGTAAACGGCGCTCGGGAGGGAGAAGGTGGGGTCTATCGCGGCCGCGGCGGGCTATTCGGGGCCGGATCCGGCGTTTTCATGGTGCATAGCACGACACGACCGGCGTTTCTGGCGAGGCCTGTCGACCTATGCACACTCTTCATGCACAGCTCGACAGGCCTCGGCTTTCGACCCGGGATTGACGCGTTAAGCACCATGCTGAGGGCCAGATTCCGCCTTTCATCACTGCTCCGTGACGGTCTAGACACCCTCTCGTCACAAGCCCGGCCCCGGGAACCGCGACCGACCGCACCCGCCCCCTTCCCTGCCGCCGTTTACCGCCCCGATCGCCGCCAGAGCCGTGAGGCATGCCGCGCCCAGCGCCCCTAGCCGGGCGTCATGAACGCTAGCGGCGTCCCCGCCGACCGCGCCGTGGCGATCAGCCGGCCCGGCTGGACCGCGGGCTTGGGTGATCCGACCAGGTCTGGCGGAAGGGCATCGAGTTCGGCAACGGTGATCGTCAGACCCCACCACGCCGGCGCCGGCGCCTGTGTGGCCTCGACGAGCTCGAGGATGGTCCCGCCGAGCCGTCGAAACCCCTGGCGGAACCCGCCGGCGTCGCGGACGCGCCGGAGCGCGAGCCCCGCGGACTCGAGCGCCAGAGCCGTGGCGTCGAACTCCGGCGTGACCGCCACGACGTGGTCGATGCCGATCGCGCCGTTTGGATGGGTGCTGGCAATGGGGGCGCCCGCCGGCGGCGCCTGCAAAACGAGCCCGTCGGGGAGATTGACGACCCCGTCGATCGCCACCGCCATCCGCGGGGCGTTGAGGACCACGCGGACGCCCGGCAGCAGCACGGCGCCGGCGACGAGTTCGAACCCCAGCGCCGACCAGCGCTCCGCGGGATCGGGAACCGCCACCGCGCGCAGCGTCGGCGTCATCGCTCGGCCAGCTCCCGCGCCCGCCTGAAGACGTCATCCATCATCGCCTCGGTCAGCTTCCCGGTGAACGTGTTCTGCTGGCTCGGGTGGTAACAGCCGAGCACCACGAAATCGCCCAGAACCACTTCCGCGCCGTGGCCGAACTTGGGCCGGGGCCGTGGCGTCTGGATGCCGCGCGCGGCGAGCACCCGCAGCGCGACGTCCCAGGCAAACCCTCCGAGGCACACGATCACGCGGACCTCGGCGAGCAGCGACATCTCGGCCGAGAGCCACGGCTGGCAGTTGTCCCGCTCGCTCGGGAGCGGCCGGTTCGCGGGTGGGGCGCAGCGCACCGCCGCAGTCACGAAGCAATCGGACAGCTCGAGGCCGTCGTCGCGCGCGACCGACGTCGGCTGATTCGCGTACCCGGCCCGCCACAGTGCCGCGAACAGCCAGTCCCCGGAGCGGTCGCCGGTGAAGATCCGCCCGGTGCGGTTACCGCCGTGAGCCGCCGGCGCGAGGCCGAGCAGGAGCAGCCGCGCGGCGGGATCGCCGAACCCCGGAAGCGGGCGGCCCCAGTACACCTCGTCCGCGAACGCGGCCCGTTTGACGCGGGCGACCTCCTCGCGCCAGGCCACGAGCCGTGGGCACCGGCGGCACGTGGTGATCGCGTGTTCGAGCTCGGGCAGCGAGCGGCGCGAGCTCACGCCTCACCGGCCACCAGCAGGCCCTCGATCAGCCGGTCGATCACGGGCGCGAGCGCGAGCACCTCCGCGGGCTCTCCGAGTCGCACCTGGCGCGAGATCAGCTCGGTGATCGCGCCGACCACGGCGATCGTGTCGTACCGAGACGCAAACCGGGAGATCAGGCCGCGCCGCGCCGCGGCGGCGTTCTCGGCATCGACGATCCCCGCGAACGCCTCGATGATCTTGTCGCGTCGCTGGGTCGCCCGCGGCCCGGCTCCGATGATCTCCACGAGCAGCGTCTGCGAGTAGTCGGGATGGTCGGCGATCGCCGCCAGGAGCGCGCGCGTGCCGGCGCGCATCCGCTCCCGGGCGTCATCCCGGGGAGCTCCCCGCGCCGCGCTGGCCATCGACCGGCCGACTGTCTCGGCGGCGGTGTCGAAGAGCGCGAGGATGCAGTCCTCCTTGTTCGCGAAGTGCTCGTAGAACGTCGCCTTCGACATCCCGGCGCGCCGGCTGATCGACTCCGAGCTCGCGCCGGCGTAGCCGCGCTCGGCGAACTCCGCGGCGGCCGCCCGCAGCAGCCGCTGACGCTGGCGAGGCAACCTCACCTCCGGCGGCGGTGCGTGTCGGCCCCGCGCTGCGGGCTGGTTGGTGCTCACCCCTTCAAGGCGCGGCCGTAGTGGCGCTCGTAGTACTCCCGGTAGGCGCCGGAGCGGATCGTCTCCCACCACCAGCCGTTCTCCCGATACCAGAGCACGGTCCGCTCGAGCCCCTCCGCGAAGCTCACCGACGCCTTCCAGCCGAGACGCTGAAGCTTCTCCGAGGACAGCGAATAGCGGCGGTCATGACCGGGCCGGTCGGTGACGTACTCGATCAGCGACTCGTCCGACCCCGTCAACTCGAGGATCCGACGTACGACGGACAGGTTCTCGCACTCGTCCGGGCCGCCGCAGTTGTAGACCTCGCCCGCTACGCCGTGCTCGAGCACGTGGCCGATCCCGCGGCCGAAGTCCTCCACGTAGAGCCAGTTGCGGACGTTGCGCCCGTCGCCGTACACGGGCAGGTGGTCGCCGGCCATGGCGTTGAGGATCATCAGCGGGATCAGCTTCTCCGGATACTGACGGGGCCCATAGTTGTTCGAGCCGCGGCAGATCAGCGTCTCCATCCCGTACGTGTGGAAGTAGCTCGAGACGAGCAGGTCGGCACCGGTCTTGGTCGCGCTGTACGGTGAGGACGGCGCCAGCGGCGACTCCTCGCTGAACGATCCGTGGTCGATCGAGCCGTAGACCTCGTCGGTGGACACCTGGACGTAGCGCAGGCCGCGCTCGCGTGCCTCCTCGAGCAGCACGTGCGTCCCCTGCATGTTCGTGACGATGAACGCCTCGGGTCCCGAGATCGAGCGATCGACGTGCGTCTCGGCGGCGAAGTTGACGATCGCGTCGGCGCCGGCCACCGCGTCGGCGACGGCCGGCGGATCCTCGATCGCGCCGTGGACGAACTCGATCTCGTCCATGACCTCGTTCAGGTTCTCCCGGCGCCCCGCGTAGGTCAGTTTGTCGAGCACCGTGACCTCGTCTCCGTGGTCGCGCACGCGCTGGCGCACGAACGTCGAGCCGATGAACCCGGCGCCGCCACACACGAGCAGCCTCATCCGACCGCCACCCCCGCTGCGGCGATGAACCCGGCGAGGCCTTCCCGCCAGGCGGGCAGACTCGGCGCGCCGGCGCGCTCGCTGCGCAGCACGCTGTACGCCGGCCGCGGGGCCGGCCGTCCGAGATCCTCCGTGCGCCCCGGGCGCACCTCGCACGTGAGGCCGCCGGCCGCGACGATCGCCTGCGCGAACTCGTACCACGAGCACTGACCGCCCGCCGCGACGTGAACGACGCCGACGGGCCGCGCGTCGGCCAGCGCGAGCAGCGCGTCGGCCAGGTGTGCGGTGAACGTCGGGCAGCCGACCTGGTCATCGACGACGCTCAGCTGATCTCGCTCTGACGCGAGCCGGAGGATCGTCGCCGGGAAGCACGGCCCGCGCGCCCCGAACAGCCACGAGGAGCGGACGATCGTGTGGCCCTCCGGCGCGGCTTCGGCGACCGCGAGCTCACCGGCGAGCTTCGAGCGGCCGTACTGCGAGAGCGGTCCGGTCGCGTCGGATTCGACGTACGGCGCACGCGCCGACCCGTCGAACACGTAGTCGCTGGAGACGTGGACGATCCACGCGCCGACCTCGGCGCAGGCGCGGGCGACGTTGCCGGCACCCTCGCCGTTGACGGCGAATGCGGTCTCGACCTCGGTCTCGCAGCCGTCGACGTTCGTGTACGCCGCGCAATTGAAGACGACGTCGGGGCGCGCCTCGCGCACGGCCGACTCGACCGCGACCCGGTCGGTGATGTCGAGCTCCGACCGGGGCAGCGCCGCGAGCGCATGGCCGGCCTCGGCCGACGCGCCAATCAGGTCTTGGCCCAGCATCCCCGCCGCACCCGTGATCAGGACTCGCATCGCGCTCAAGAGTATGCGGTACATATACCCCCATGGCCGAGTCGCAGGCGATCGAGGACTACCACGTTCCGACGGGTAGCTGCGACGAGCTCCTCGACGACGACGGAAGTCCGCGGCCGCACGCGGTCCCGCTGATCGCGGCGCTGCGCCGGCTGGGACCGGAGGCACTGCGCGAGGCCGGCAAGCGCCGAGACACGATCTTCATGCAGCAGGGCATCACGTTCGAGGTCGCGGGGATCGACGGCGAGCGCCGCGACCGCCCGTTCCCGCTCGACCTGATCCCGCGGATGCTGACGGCCGCCGAGTGGACGACGATCAAGCGCGGGCTCGCGCAGCGGATCCGGGCGCTGAACGCGTTCGTCGACGACGTCTACCACGCCCACGAGATCGTCCGGGCCGGGATCGTCCCCTGGTCGCTCGTGGTCAGCCGCCCGAGCTTCGCTCGGCCCGTCCACGGCGTGCGCGCCCCGGGAGGCGTCTACTGCCACGTGTCGGGTTGCGACCTCGTGCGCGACGGTGAGGGTCGCTGGCGGGTGCTCGAGGACAACGTTCGCACGCCGTCGGGCATCTCCTACGTACTCGAGAACCGTCTCGCGATGACCCGGCTCATGCCCGAGCTGTTCGCCGGCCACCGTGTGCGCGGCGTCGACCACTACCCGTCGCTGCTGCTCGACGCGCTGCGCGCCGTCGCCCCCGCGGCCGAGCCGGAGCCGACGGTCGTGCTGTGGACGCCCGGTCCGCACAACCCCGTCTACTTCGAGCACGCGTTCCTGGCCCGGCAGATGGGGGTCGAGCTCGTCGAGGCCGGCGACCTCGTCGTCCGCGACGCCGCCTGTTACATGCGCACGACCGCGGGCCTGCAGCGCGTCCACGCGATCTACCGGCGCCTCGACGATGACTTCATCGACCCCCTCGAGTTTCGCCCGGATTCGCTGCTGGGCGTTCCCGGGCTGGTCCGCGCCTACCGGGCGGGGACGGTCGCGATCGCGAACGCGATCGGCACCGGCGTCGCCGACGACAAGGCGATCTACCACTACGTGCCCGAGATGATCCGCTTCTACCTCGACGAGGACCCGATCCTCGCCAACGTCCCGACCTACCTCCTGAGCGACGAGCGCGCGCGCAAGGACGTGCTCGCGCGCCTGCACGAGCTGGTCGTCAAGCCGACGTCGGAGTCCGGCGGCAAGGGGGTCTTCATCGGGCCGCACGCGAGCGCGGCCGAACGCGAGCAGCAGACGAGGCTGATCGAGTCCCAGCCGGACCGGTTCATCGCCCAGGAGCTCGTCCACCTCTCGACCGCCCCGACCGAGACCGGCGACGGCCAGCTCGCGCCGCGGCACGTCGACCTGCGGCCGTTCGCGGTGTTCGGCGACGAGATCCGGATCGTCCCCGGCGGCCTGACGCGCGTCGCGCTGCGCGAGGGGTCGATGATCGTCAACTCCTCGCAGGGCGGCGGCTCCAAGGACACGTGGGTGCTCGACGACGGAACCACCGCGGACCTGGCGCCGGGCACGCTCCCGGCGCGGCGGCCACCGCGGCTCCCCGACGTGCGCTACGGCGGCTGGCAGGGCCAGGCCCAGCAGCAGCAACAACAGCGGCGCGCCGGCCGACGCTGAATGCTCGCCCGGATCGCCCAGGAGCTGTTCTGGCTCGGCCGCGACCTGACGCGCGCCGAGCACACCGCGCGGATGCTCGACGCCGCGTTTCACGCCGACGTCGCCGACGCCCCCGGTGAGCGCGGTCTGGCGCTGAGCTGGGACGGCGTGCTCGCGATCATCGGCGCGAAGCCGTCGGCGCCGGGCGAGCCGGCACCCGCGGAGCTCGGGCTCCCGGACGGCGAGCAACCGCCGCCACCTTCGCCCGCCGCCGGCGGTCGCCGGAGCGAAGTCGCGAGCCTCCTCACGCTCGAGGCCGATAGCCCCGCCTCGATCGTCTCGTGCGTCGCCCGGGCCCGGGAGCGCGGCCGCACGCTACGCGACGTTATCTCCACGGAGATGTGGGAGTCGCTCAACGGCTTCTACCTGGCGCTCGGGCACTACGACCTGCGCGGCGCGCTGCTGACCGGGCCGTACTCCTTCTATCACGGCGTCAAGGAGCGCTGCGCGCTGTTCTGGGGGCTAGTCGACCGCACGATGCTCCGCGACGAGGGCCGGTCCTTCCTCGAGGCCGGGCATCACATCGAGGAGGCGGACATGGTGCTTCGCATGCTGCGCGTCGCGATCCCTGTCGAGGCGGTCGAGGACGGTCACGAGGGCGACGCGCTGGCTCTGCTGCGGGCCGTCGGCGGCACTCAGGCGTACCGGCGGGCGGTCCGGCAGACCCCCACCCTCGGCCCCGTCGTCCGCTTCGTTCTCTACGACGGGTCATACCCGAGCTCGGTGGCCTCCTCAGTTGAGGCGCTGCAAGCCGCCCTGTCGACGGCGGACGCTCAGCCGCGCTCCTCGCCCCCGGTGCTGCGACTCGGGCGGCTGGTCGCGGATCTCGAGTTGCAGCGGCGGACCGCGGACGAGTTCACCCCGTTGGACGACACGCTGATTCGGGTACAAGGCGAGCTCGAGCTCGTCGAACGAGACATCGACAACCGCTACTTTGCGATCGCAGCAGCCGGACGACTCGCGCCCGGTCCGCATCAGCGAGGCCGGATGCCGAGCGGACCGAGGCGCGAGGGCGGTGCATCTGTAGGCGGCGGCATCATCACCTGAGATGAACTTCGCGATCCGATACCTGACCCGCTACGACTACGACGCCGACGTCGTCGACAACCTCAACGCGCTGCGCGTCAAGCCGGCAGCCAACGGGCGCCAGCGCTGCGATGAGTTCAACGTCCGCCTCGACCCGGAGGTCCGCCTCCACCGCCACGCTGACTACTTCGGCACCGAGGTTGTCGAATTCGAGGTCTCGCGCCCCCACCGCCAGCTCACGATCGACGTTCGCGCGCGCGTGACCACGAAGGCCCCGCCCGAGCCTCCACGCGCCCCCTGGGAAGCCCTGCGCGAGCCGAGCTATCGCGAGGCCGGCGGGGAGTTCCTGCTCCAGACGGGCGACGCGGCCGGCCACCCCGTGTTCCAGGAGCTGCTGGCGGTGACCCGCGCATCCTCGGCGCCGCTGACGACGTTGACGCTGCTCTCCGAGCTGGTCCCGGATCGGTTCGAGTATCGCCAGGGCGCCACCTATGTCGACTCGACCGTCGAGGACCTGCTCGAGGGCGGCGCCGGCGTGTGTCAGGACTTCGTCCACCTCGGTCTGTCGCTGCTCCGCCACCACGGGATCGCCGCCCGCTACGTCTCGGGCTACCTCTTCGCCGCCGGATGCGAGAAATCGGCGGAGTCCGTCGAGGTCGACACCCACGCGTGGCTCGAGGCGCTGCTCCCCGTCCCCGGTGGCGGCGAGCCCGTCTGGGTCGGGGCCGATCCGACCAACCGCGGCCTCGTCGCCGAGAACCACATCAAGATCGGCCACGGACGCCATTACCCCGACGTCCCGCCGATCAAGGGGGTCTACCGCGGGGTCGCGAACGCGACGCTCGAGGCGAGCGTGACGATGACGCGCCTGGAGCGAGGCGACCCGGCCTCGATCGCCCGGTCGTGAGACGGCGCTCGACAGCGCTGATCCTCCAGCACCAGGAGGACGCTCCCGCCGGTCTGGCGCTCGACGCGCTGGAGGCGCGCGGGATGTCCGGGGAGATCGTGCGCCTCGACCGCGACGAGCCGCTCCCCGATGCGGACGAGGTGGCGATGGCGATCGTGCTCGGGTCCGAGGCCTCGGCCAACGACGGGCACCAATGGATCGCCCGCGAGCTCGCCTGGCTGCGAGCCGCCGACCGCGCCGACACACCGATCCTCGGCGTCTGCTTCGGCGCGCAGTCGCTCGCCCTCGCGCTCGGCGGCGGGGTCGGCCGCGCCACGCGGCCCGAGCGGGGCTGGGTCCGGATCTCGACCGCCGAGCCGGCGCTGATCGCGCCCGGGCCGTGGCTGACGTGGCACGACGACGAGATCACGCTCCCGGCCGGCGCCGAGCTGCTGGCGCACAACGACAGCGGGGTGCAGGGGTATCGACTACGCGGCCACCTCGGCGTTCAGTTCCACCCCGAAGTCACGCCCGAGATCGTCGCGGCGTGGGCGCGCGACAGCCGCGACGAGGACATCGACGTTCAGGCCCTGCTGGACGAGACCTCGCGGGAGTCCGGCCGGGCCGCGGCCGACGCCGGCGCCCTGTTTACCGGGTTTATCGATGGCGCCCGGCGATACACAGCCTCGCGCCTGAGCGGCCCGCTCGGCATCCAGCCTCGCTAATCGGGCCGCGCGCGAGTCTTCCGGCTGCGCAACCAGCCCTTGAGGCAGAGCCCCTTCCTAGTCGGCCCAGAAGTCCTGGACCATCTCGCCGTCCCCACCCTCGGGACGGTCCGAGCCGATCGCGATCACCTCGAGGCCGTCCGGTCCGCCCTCGAACGCCCGGACGACGGTCGGCGCGACCCGGATCACGTCCCACTGCTCGACGTCGACGATGTCGTCGTCGAGCTTCATCCGGCCGGATCCGGCGACGACGACATACGCCTCCTCCTGCTCGCGGTGGCGGTGGCCGAACGGCGCCTTGAACGACGGGCCGTAGCGGAAATAACTGACGCCTAGATGGTCCGAGTCGAGATGCTTGCGGCCGAACCGGGCCTCGATATCTCCACCGCGATCGGCGGCCGAGTCGTCGACTTCCTTGAGGTTCTTCTTGGAGTAGTTGGGCATGCGCGAAGTCTATGAGCGAAAGATCCAATCTGTTCATTTGGCGCCGTTACCGCAGTGCTAGGGTCGCCCCATGGGTGAACGAACGAAGTACACACCAGGCACTTTCAGCTGGACCGACCTGAACACCACCGATCCGGAGGGGGCGAAGGCGTTCTACTCGGGGCTGTTCGGGTGGGACACGGAGGACCTGCCCGTCGGCGACGGACAGACCTACACGATGGCGTCGATCGGCGGCAAGAACGTCGCGGCGATCTCGGGGCAGCAGCAGCAGCAACGGGACGCCGGCGTCCCGCCGGCGTGGAACAACTACATCACGGTGCAGAGCGCGGACGAGACCGCGGCGCGCGCCACCGAGCTCGGCGCGACAGTCCACGCGCCTCCCTTCGACGTGATGGACGTCGGCAGGATGGCGGTCATTCAGGACCCGCAGGGCGCCTGGTTCCTGATCTGGGAACCGAAGAGCAACATCGGCGCTTACCTCGTCAACGGACACGGCGCGATGTCGTGGAACGAGCTCGCGACCCCCGATATGGACAGCTCCGCAAAGTTCTATGGGGAGTTATTCGATTGGACGACGATGCCGATAGAAGGCATTGGGATGCCCTACATGACGATCCAGAACCAGGACGGCCACGGCAACGGCGGCATCCGCCCGGTCATGCCTCCGGGTACTCCGCCGCACTGGCTCGTCTACTTCGGAACCGATGACATCGACTCGACGATGAGCAAGGTCTCGGAGCTCGGCGGCACCCAGATCGTGGCGCCGATGGACATCGGCATGGGGAAGATCGCCGTGGCGCAGGATCCCCAGGGCGCCTACTTCGCACTTTTTTCGGGTCACTTCGACGATTGAGACAGCTCCCGCGCGCCGGCGTCCGGTCGCGGGGATCACGACATACTGAGGAGCATGGGTAGAGCGGGTCCGATCGTTGCCGCGCTGAGTGCGCTGGCCCTCGTCGGTTGCGGGTCTTCGGCGCAGCAGAATTCCTCGCCGCCCGCCGGCGCGACGTCCAACGTCGCCGCTTCGACGGCTTCGGCGCTCCACGGCCACCCGCAGGCGATCGAGCCGGTCGCGGGGTCCGCGCCACGGGCGAGCGCCAGCCCCAGCGATCCGGCGGTGGTGAGTGTCGGCTCGAGCTCGGGGCCGCTCCCGCAGCCCGTGTCGAACGCGGTCATCCGCCAGCAGCTCGCCGAGAGCGGACAGAGCGCCAGCGCCAGCGCGGCGACCCTGACGTCGAACGGACTTGCGATCGCCCCGATCGACGCGCCCCCGGTCGTGCAGGAGATCATCAACGCGGGCAACGAGATCGCGCATCTGCCCTACCGCTTCGGTGGCGGCCACGGGACGTTCGAGGACACCGCGTACGACTGCTCGGGTTCATTGAGCTTCGTGTTCGCCGCGGCCGGGCTGCTGAACACGACCGTCACTTCGGGTCAGCTGGAGTCGTGGGGCAAGCCCGGCCCGGGCAAGTGGATCACGGTGTTCGCGGCGCCGGGGCACACGTTCATGTACGTGGCGGGGCTGCGGTTCGACACGGTGGCGCTGGCGGAGACGGGCTCGCGGTGGTCGAACAAGCCGGCGAACGAGCCCGACCTGTCGAGCTTCGTGATCCGCCACCCGCCTGGGTTGTAGAGCGCTCCGGGGCCGGAGGCCGGAGGATCAGCCGACGGCGGAGGCCGCGGGCTCAGGCTGGGCCTCGGGCTGGGGCGGGCCGTAGGTCACGAAGTCGCTGCCGCGGACCAGGACCAACCCCAGGAACGCGCCGACGAAGGCGACGATCGCCGCGACGAGCAGGATGTCGTTCATCGAGCTCGCGAACGCCGCGTGGATCGCGTTGCTCGCGGTCGCCCGATCGGCGGCGGGAATCCCGGCGACGACCTTCTGGGCACCTCCGGCCGCCACCGCCCGGGCGATCTCAGCGCCCTGGCCGGCGGCGGGCGTGCCCGCGAGCTTCGGCGCGATCCCGGTCGTCAGCGAGCTCTCGAAGATCGCGCCGAGGCCGGCGATCCCGGTGGCGATTCCAACCTGGCGGAAGGTGTTGTTGATGCCCGACGCCATCCCGCTTCGCTGCGGCGGTACGACGCCGATGGCCGTCGAGGCAAGCGCCGGGTTGACGAGCCCGACGCCCGCGCCGGCGACGATGAACCCGGCCAACAGCGCGGTCCAGTCCGAGCTGACGGTGAGGCCACGCATCAGCAGCAATCCGATCGCGGTCAACAGCAGCCCCCCGCTGAGCAGGAAGCGGATGGGGACGCGCGTCGAGAGGTTTCCGGACAGGACCGCGACGAAGAAGGACACCACGGTGAAGGGCAGGAACCGAAGGCCGGTCTGGAGCGGCGAGAGCCCAAGGATCGTCTGGATGTAGAGCACCAGGTACAGGAACATCGCGAACATCGCCGAGGAGATCGTGAACGCGACCACAGAGGCGCCATCGAACGTCGGCTTGCGGAACAGCGTGACGTCGAACATCGCGTTCTCCTGCATGAATTGACTGATCAGGAAGATGATCAGCAGCACCACTCCGCCGGCGAACAGCGACACGATCATCGTGCTGCCCCAACCCTCCGCGTTGCCACGGATGATCGCGAACACGATCAGGAACAGGGCGCCGGTGAACGTGATCGTCCCGATCCAGTCGACTCTCCGCGCGTCCGGATTGCGCGACTCGTGGACCTTGGCGAGCGTCAACGCCACGCACACGATCCCGATCGGGACATTGATGTAGAAGATCGAGGACCAGCCGAAGTCTTCGGTGAGAAAGCCGCCGAGCAGCGGCCCGACCGCAGCCGAGGCGGCGATCGTCGCTCCCCAAGCCCCGAACGCCGTCCCGCGCTCCTTGCCGTGGAACTCCTGCGCCAGCAGCGCCAGCGCGCACGAGAACATGATCGCCCCGCCGATCCCCTGCCCGGCCCGAGCGAGAATCAAGAACGTGGCGCTCGGCGACAGCGCGCACAGCAGTGACGTCAGGGAGAACAGCGCCAACCCGATCGAGAACACGAGCTTGCGGCCGAGGAGGTCCGCCAGCGACCCGGCGGTCAGCAGCAACGACGCGAGCGTCAGCGCATAGGCGTCGATCACCCACTGGATGTCCGAGAAGCTCGCCTTCAGGTCCGAGGCGATCTTCGGGAGCGCCACGTTCACGATCGTGATGTCGAGGAGCAACATGAACGTCGCGATGCACACGACGACCAACGTCCACCACTTACGTTCCATAAGTCGCTGATGCTACCCGGCCCGGCACCGTTGAAGCGTGCCGGCGCAATCGGTCTACGCGCCACCGGAAGCGCGACCTCTCGCGCGATCGGGCTACGCCCGGCCGTACACGGGGATCGTGGCGCCGCTCGTTGGCCCGGAATTGTCCGACAGCAGAAACGCGATCACCCCGGCGATCTCCGCCGGCTTCACCCACCGGTCGTGGTCAGCGTTCGGCATCGACGCGCGGTTGGCGGGCGTGTCGATCACGCTTGGCAGCACGGTGTTGCACCGCACGCCGTCGTTCTTGTACTCCACCGCGACCGCATTGGCGAACGCGATGACCGCAGCCTTCGAGGAGATGTAGCCCGCGGCGCCGGGGAAGGGATGCAGCGCCGCGCGCGTTCCCACACACACGATCGAACCTCCGCCGGCGTCGATCATGTGGGGCAGAGCGGCGTGCGTCATCAGATACGTCGGGCGGAGGTTGAGCCGGAACTGCCTCTCGAACTCATCGACCGGGGTCTCGTGCACGCGGCCCCCGATGGCGAAGCCGCCGATCAGGTTGACCACGCCGCGCAGCGGGCCTCCGTCCTGCGCGGCCCGCGCCACCACGTGCTCGACCGCCGCTTGATCGAACAGGTCGCCCTCGATCAGCTCGAGCCCGTCGCGCTTCTGCACCCGCTCGAGCTCGCGCTCGAAGACCCAGGGGACGACCACGCGCCAGCCATCGTCGAGCAGACGGTCGGTCACGGCGGCGCCGAGTCCGCCCGTTCCCCCGGTCACGATCACAGTGTGCTCCATGGCTCAGTGCCGTCCGCGGGCCACTCTATCTTCGTCGCGCGATGAAAGTCCGCGAGTTTGCAGACGGAATGGAGATCTCGCAGACGCTGCTGGTGCGCGAGATCGAGGTTCGCCGGCGTCGCGATGGCGCCGAGTCCGTGAGGCTCACGCTCGCCGACCGGACCGGCACGATCCCGGCGACTCTGTGTGACGGCGTTCCCGACGCGCGCGAGATCTGCCGCGCCGGCGAGGTCGCGTGGTTCGCCGGTCGCTGCTCGGTTCACCCGCGCCACGGACGCCAGCTCGCCGTCCACGAGATACGCCACGCCCGGCCCGACGAGTACGCGCACGAGGACCTCGTCGACGGCCCGGCGCGCCAGCCCGACCAGATGGAGACCGATCTACGCGAGCTGTTGGCGACGATCCAGAACCCTCACCTCCGGCGGCTGTTGGCCCTGGTGTTCCGCCCCGGCTCGCCGACGTGGGCTCGGTATCGCGTGGCGCCGGCGGCCAAGCATTACCACCAGGCGTACCGCCACGGGCTGCTCGAGCATTGCCTGACGGTCGCCCAGGCGGTCAGCGCGATCTCCGCCACGTTCTGCGGAATCGACCGCGACGTCGCCGTCACCGGCGCGCTGCTGCACGACCTCGGCAAGCTCGACGCGTACGACTTCGACGGCGAAGCGATCTCGATGACTGACCACGGCCGGCTGTACGGCGAGATTCCGCTCGGCTACTACCTCGTCCGCCGGCTGATCGAGCGGATCGACGGCTTCCCGCCGGAGTTGGAGCAGGCCGTGCTCCACATCATCCTCAGCCACCACGGCTCACTCGAGCACGGCAGCCCGGTCGTCCCATGCACGCGCGAGGCGACGCTCGTGCACATGATCGACAACCTCGGCGGCCGGCTCGGCAGCTTCGACCGCCTGGAGCGGGGGCTCGCCGCCGGCGAGCAGTGGTCGGCGTACGACAAGGCCCTCGGTGGCGGGGCGTTCTTCGCCGATCGGGCTGAGGCGGAGCGCGAGGCGGCGTAGGCGCCGGGGCTCTGCCTCGAGGGGCGGGTGCGTGTGGCGCTGTGTATCGCCGGTGCGGGCGGTGGCGGTGGATTCTCGGCCCGCTCTTGTGAACGGGCGGCTCGGTAAACGGCGCTGGGGAAGGGGAGGGATCGGCCGCGATCGCCCCCGTTCATGGTGCATAACAGGACAACCTCGCCCCGGATGGCGAGCCCTGTCGACCTATGCATGAAGAGTGTGCTCAATACGACAGGGCTCGGGATTTCGGCCGGTGTTGTCGTGTTAGACACCATCTGAGCCCTCAATTCGGCAACCAAGCCCTGCGCTTCCCCTTCCCCAGCGCCGTTTACCGGGTCGACCGGCCACCCGGGCTGTCGGCGCTGAAAGCGCCGGCGGGCTAGCGTCGGCAGCCCCTGCCCGGACCGCCGGCGAAAGCCCGCGCCCGGACCGGCGATACACAGCGCCACCCGCACCCGGCCCTCGGGGCAGAGCCCCGCCACCGATCCACCATAAATCTGACCGCGCACCCGTCCCGCCACCGCAA
This sequence comes from uncultured Solirubrobacterales bacterium, assembly GCA_963812225.1. Lineage (GTDB taxonomy): Bacteria > Actinomycetota > Thermoleophilia > Solirubrobacterales > Solirubrobacteraceae > Palsa-465. Next base: position 30,785 of record CAWEUN010000014.1, on the reverse strand, counting down.
CGCCGCGTGCCAAAAGACCGCAAATAGCGCCAGCCCCCACCCCCCACGGACCAGGGCTCACCCCACCCCAACTACAGTTTGAGGGGGCACATGGCGAAGGACACCGAAAAGCTGATCCGTCAGCTGTCACTGATCTCGTACCTGATGGCGGAGCGGCGCCCGGTCACCGCGCAGGAAATCCGCCGCGATGTCGAGGGCTACAGCGTGATGAACGAGGACGCGTTCGCGCGCCGGTTCTACGCCGACCGCTCCGAGCTCGAGGCGCTCGGGATCGTGCTCGCGGTCGAGAAGCCGGTCGACGGTCTGGTCGAGCAGGAGAACTACTCGCTGCCCTCGGAGAACTTCCACCTCCCTCCGATCGAGTTCACCGACCAGGAGCTCGCGGCGCTGCACACGGCGCTGCAGCTCCTCGACGGGGAGTTCGCGTACGCCGAGCCGCTGCGGCTCGCCCTCCAACAGATCTCCTGGGGCCGCCCCAGCCCGCTGAGCTCACCCGAACAGCACACGGTGGCGCTCGGGATCACCGGCGCCGCCGGCGGGCACGAGATCTCCCACCGGCTGGCCAAGATCGAGACGGCGATCTTCCGCCGCAAGACGATTCTCTTCGACTACTACACGATGGCGCGCGGCGAGGTCGGGACCCGCCGGGTCGATCCCTACCAACTCCTCTACCAGGGCGGGCAGTTCTATCTCGTCGGGAAGTCCCACGAGCGCGAGGCGATCCGCGTCTTCCGGCTCTCACGGATCCGCGGCAAGGTCGGCTACGCGACCAAGGCCGAGCACGACTTCCAGCGCCCCGCCGATTTCGACCCGCGCGGCTACGCCAACCGGATCGACTGGCAGTTCGGCTCGCCGATCGGCGTCGCGGAGGTGTGGATCGGAAACCGGATCGCGTGGCAGATCGAGCGCCATTTCGGGCCCTACGGCGAGATGCGACCCGCCGGCGAGGACGGCGACAGAGTGTTCGTCACCAGCTATGCCGATTCCCGTCAGCTGATCGCCTGGGTCCTCGGCCTCGGCGAGTACGCGCGGATCATCAGTCCGCCGGAGCTGGCCACGGAACTCCTCGACCGCGTCAAGCTGCTGATCGACCGTCACACGGGCGACCCCGAGCTCGCGGCGCCCGTGGCGCCGTCGGCGACCGCCGCCCCGGCGCCCCTCGAACCGGCCGAGTCCGACACCGGGAACGGGCACAACCCGGAGGCCGCGATCCGGCCCGAGCGGTTCGCGCGGCTGGTGACGCTCGCGAGCATCCTGATCGAGGCCGGTCGCAGCGGGCGGCGGCTCGCGGCCGCGGACGTGTGCCGGTCGCTCAACATCTCCGAGCAGGAGTTGAAGGAGGACATCTCCGTCCTGAACGTCGTCAACTTCGGCGCCGGCACCTACGTCCTCTACGCGGAGATCGTCGCCGACGGCACGATCGAGGTCGACCCCGAGCCGTACGGCGACTCGTTCGCGCGACCAGCGCGGCTGCTGCCGGTCGAGGCCAAGGCGCTCGTTGCGGCGATCGATCTGATCGGCGAGCACATCCCGGAGGGCTCACTCGCCTCGGTGCGGGAGAAGGTCGTCGCAGCGCTGGGCGAGGACCCCGTTCGCGAGGGTCTCCAGGTCGCCTCTCCGTCCGCCGACGACACCGAGATCGCCGCGGTGGTCTCGCGCGCCATCGCCAATCGCCGGCTGCTCTCCTTCGAGTACTACAAGGAGAACGAGGATGAGTTTTCGACCCGGATGGTCGAGCCGTACGCGCTGATCAACGGCCGGGAGGGTTGGTACGTGGCCACGTTCGATCCGACTCGCGAGGACGTCCGCCACTTCCGACTCGACCGGATCAAGTCGGCGACGGTCACCGATCAGTCCTTCGAACCCCGCCCCGACGTCGATCCGGCTGCCGATGTCGACGGCTGGCCGCGCACCGGCGAGGTGCCCGCGTCGCGCCGCGCGCGCGTGTGGATCTCCCCTGAGCGGGCGCGGTGGGCGCGCGAGGAGCGCCGGGTGATCAGCGAGCTGGGGGACGGATCGGTGATCGTTGAGCGCGGCTTCGGTGGCCTCCGCTACCTCGTCCGCGACGTGCTCAAGGAAGCGGGCGACGCCGTCGTGCTCGAGCCCGAAGACGCGCGCGACGCCGTCCGCACCTCGGCCGAGGCGATCGCCGCCGCCGGCTCGATCGCCCGTTGAGCCGGCGCGATCAGATCCGAATGAGCGCCGAGGAGGTCGCGGCGTTCCTGCGCGAGCAACGCGTGGTGATCTGCGCGACCAACGGCCACCACGGCTGGCCGCACCTGATGCCGCTCTGGTACCTGATGCGAGACGGCGAGATCTGGTCATGGACGTATGCCAAATCCCAGAAGGTGCGAAACCTCGAACGCGACTCGCGGGCCACGCTCCAGGTCGAGGACGGGGAGGAGTACCAGGAGTTGCGCGGCGTGATGATCGAGGCGCAGACCGTCATCTACAGAGACACGGACGTCGTGGCGGAGTTCGGCGGCCAGCTGTTCCAGCGCTACGGGGCGGGCGCCGGCGGGCCAGAGTTCGAGCAGATGATCCGCGCCCAGGCGGCAAAGCGGGTCGCGCTCCAGTTCGTCCCGGAGCGGATCGCCAGCTGGGATCACCGGAAGCTCGGCGGGGTTTACTAGGCGCCGCCTAAGCCCGGGTTGGTGCCCCCGAAGACCGGGCCGGCGCTCCCGAGCCTGCGCCGACCCTCAATACGGACGCGCGCCGCGGTGACTCAGCCGTGGCGGTGATGATGATGATGGTGATGGCGGTGATGCCGATGGCGACGGCGATTCGGGACGCACTGGCCATGTTTCCGATGCGTGCCCTTCGCGCACTTCGGCGGATTCGGAACACACTGCCCCTGATGACGATGCGTCCCCTTCGCGCACTTCGGCGGCTTGCGAACGCATGCCCCGTGTTGCGCATGGGTTCCCTTCGGGCAGGGAATCTTGTACGCCCCTGAAATCGAGGTCGCAACAGCTCCTGTCCCCAGTGCCAAGACGACCGCGACGCCAAACCATGTCGCTCGAGCCTTCACGCTGTGCCCCTCTCCCCAGAACGGCTTGCCATTGCGAACCCTTCTGCGCAGAGCGTGATCCGGCAATGCAGCACGAGGCGATCGATCAGTCGGCCTGGCGGCGGTGGCCAAGCCCGAGTGCCGGCGCGGTAGCCTCCGCCCGCAGTGGAGCACCTAAAGGGCCTGATCCTGTCCGGCGGCAAGGGCACGCGCCTGCGGCCGATCACGCACACCAGCGCCAAGCAGCTCGTGCCGGTCGCCAACAAGCCGGTGCTGTTCTACGGCATCGAGGCGATGGCCAACGCCGGCATCGGCGAGGTCGGGATCATCATCGCCCCGGAGACCGGCGATGAGATCCGGGCTGCGGCCGGGGACGGGTCGCGGTTCGGTGTGAAGCTCACTTACATCGTCCAGGACGAGCCGCTCGGACTAGCGCACGCGGTGCTGACGGCGGAGGCGTACCTCGGCGAGTCGCCGTTCGTCATGTACCTCGGCGACAACCTGCTCCAGGGCGGCATCGAGGACCTCGTCGCGTCGTTCCGCGAGCAAGGGCCGGACGCGCTGATTCTGCTGACCCCGGTACCGGACCCCGAGCACTACGGCGTCGCCGAGCTCAGCGACGGCAAGGTGACCCGGCTGATCGAGAAGCCGCCGGACCCGAAGACCGATCTGGCGCTCGTCGGCGTGTACATGTTCACGTCGTGCGTCCACGACGCGGCCAAGGCGATCGAACCCTCGCCGCGCGGGGAGCTCGAGATCACCGACGCGATCCAGCGCCTCGTCGATCAGGGCAACCGAGTCGAGCCGCACATCGTGCGCGGCTGGTGGAAGGACACGGGGCGGCTCGAGGACATGCTCGCCGCCAACCGGCTCGTCCTCGACACGATCCAGCGTCGGCTCGAGGGAGAGCTCGTCGACTCACAGGTCGACGGTCGCGTCGTGATCGAGGTCGGCGCGCGACTCGAGCGCTGCGCCGTCCGCGGGCCGGCGATCATCGGGAGCGGCGCGCGGCTGACCGACTGCTACGTCGGCCCGTACACGGCGATCGGCGAAGGGTGCACGATCCAGAACGCGGAGGTCGAGCACTCGATCCTGCTCGCAGGCGCGGCCGTCCACGATCTCGACGGCCGGATGGAGTCCTCGCTGCTCGGCCGCAACGTCAAGATCGGCCGCGACGAGCGTCAGCCACGCGCCTACCGGTTCCTCGTCGGCGACAACTCCGAGATCGGGATCCTGTAGTGGCGGGATGAGCACCGACGCTCCGGATGAGGTCCGCGACCGCCTCCTGCATGCGTGGCGCGGCGAGATCATCGCCGGAAGCGTCTACGACCTGATCGCCAACCGGATGCCCGACCGCGAGGCGGACATCCTGCGGCGGATGGCGTACGCCGAGAGTGGCCACCGCGAGCGACTCGAGGCGCGCATGCGCGAGCTGCGGATCGACGTCCCGGACGCGGCCTCCGTGCGGGTGCCTCTGTGGCTCCGGCTACAGGCGAGGATCGCGCCGGTGGATCGCCTGCTCGCCGCCCGCGAAGCAGCCGAGGACGAAGAGGTCGACGACGTCTACAAGCGCTCGACGGGCGATCCGGTGACCGATCGGCTCCTGCGGGACATCCGCAAGGAGGAGCGCTCCCACTCGCTCGCCGTCCAGGACATGCGCGCCGGCTCGGCCAACGGAGCGGATGAGCGGGGCTCTCAGCGCGGGGCCCTGGACACGCCGCTAGCGGTGCCGGGCGCCCGGGCCAGGCTCGACCGGATCCTCGGGCGCGAGAAGTGGCACACAACCGGCGGCGGCTGGATCTCCGGCGCGATCTACGGCGCCAACGATGGGCTCGCGGCCGTGTTCGGGATCGTCGCCGGCGTCTCCGGCGCCACGGGCGGATCGAGCTCGGTGCTCACCGCCGGGCTCGCCGGCGCGATCGCCTCCGCGCTGTCGATGGCCACCGGGGCGTTCCTCGCCGAACGGTCCGAGGCGGAAGTCGCCGCCGCCAACGTCGAGCGCGAGCGCCAGGAGATCGTCGAGCACCCCGAGGAAGAGAAGGAGGAGCTCTCGCTCTTCTACCAGCTGAAGGGGATCGACGAGGAGACCGCCGATGAGCTCGCCGAGCGGATGTCCCAGCACCCCGACGCCATGCTCCAGGCGGTCGCGGCCGAGGAGTTCGGCAGCTCCGCCACCGATGGCGGCAACGCGGCCCAGGCCGCGCTCGCCGCCGGCGTCTCCACGGGGCTCGGCGCGATCGTCCCGGTGATCCCGTTCATGATCACGACCGGGACCGCGGCGATCGTCGCTGCGGCGATCGTGTCGCTGATCGCCCACTTCCTCGTCGGCGCCGCGAAGTCGTTGGTGACGTTGCGCAGCTGGTGGTCGGCAGGGCTCGAGATGACGCTCGCCGGCGTGATCGTCGGTGGCGCGACCTACCTCATCGGGCTGGCCCTACCCACGTAGCCGACGACGACCCCGCGCCGCGCGATCAGCCGTTCGCGCAGCTCCGCGAGCTCCGTCCTCAGGTTCGCGACCGCGGCCTCCAGCGCGTCCACCCGGGCGGCGAGCTCGCCGTCGCTCGCCGGCACAGAGTCGGACGGAGCCGACACCGCGGCCGGCACCGGAACCGACGAGGCGAAGTCCGCGCCACCGTCGCCGCCGAGCAGCTGCTCGAAGCGGTCCTCCTTCTGGCCGGGGCGGCGCTCCAGTCGTCTCGCGTAGCCGCGGTCGATCAGCACTGCCAGTACGCGATCGACCTCATCCAGCGATCCGAGCTGCGCCATCCGCTCGGTCCGCCCCTTCAGCTCGCCGGGCGTTTGCGCGCCCCGCAGCACCAGTACCGCGAGGACTGCGAGCTCCTCGCGCCCCAGGCCGAGCGCCTCCTCGGCGAGGTGGCGGTACTTGGTCGCGCGGCTTCCGTGCCCGCTCGCCAAGCGAGCCAGCCCATACCGGGAGAGCCGCTGGGCCGCCTCGCGAACCGTGGCCTCGTCATAGTCGGTGACCGGGTCGCGGTTCGTCGACTGATTGCACGCCAGCCTCAGCGCGTTGAGTGACAGCGGATACTGATCGGGCGTGGTCCAGCGCTTCTCGATCAGGCACCCGAGCACCCGCTGCTCGGGCGGCGTCAGCTCGGCGAAGTGCATGGCCCGAGCATAACCGGCGAGGCCGCGCTGGCGCCCTCGCCGGCAGCTCTAGTACGCGCTCGCCGGTGCCCCCCGACGCCGGACCTTCAGACAGCTATGGGGCCAGCCGCTCGAGCGCCCACTCGCCACCTCGGCGCGTGTAGAGCAGGCGATCGTGGAGGCGATCCTCGCGGTGCTGCCAGAACTCGTAGCTCTCGGGGCTCACGCGAAATCCGCCCCACCCGTCAGGTACCGGGAGGTCGTTCCCCTCATAGCGCGCCGCGAGCTCCGCGACCTGCTTCTCGAGCGCCTCACGGCTGCTGATCGGCCGGCTCTGAGGCGAGGCGAGCGCGCTCAGCTGGCTCCCCCGTGGCCGCGTCCGCACGTACGCCGCCGACTCCTCCGCGGTGGTCCGCCGTACCGGACCCTCGATGCGGACCTGCCGGCCGAGGGGGTCCCAGTAGAACAGCAGCGCCGCGCGCGGGTTGGCGTCGAGCTCGAGGGCCTTCCGGCTCTCGTAGTTTGTGAAGATCACGAACCCCCGCTCGTCGTACTGCTTGAGGAGCACCATCCGGGCGGACGGCACTGCATCCGGGGACGCGGTTGCGAGCACGACCGCCTCCGGCGCCCTGACCCCCGCCTCGGTCGCGGCCTCGAACCAGACTGCGAACTGGCGCAGAGGATCGGGATCGACGTCCGCCTCTCGCAGTGGCTGGTCGAAGTCCGGCATGGCGGGAATTATTCCCGGGCGTAGGCTCCGAAGGGTGCCGCTATCCGCCGACGACGCCCGCCGCCTCGCGCTCTCGCTGCCGGACGCAGTCGAGCAGGATCACCACGGCCGTCCGTCGTTCCGCGTGTCGCGGCGGATCTTCGCCACCCTGTGGGACCCTGAGCACATGAACGTGATGGTGGATGAGCCGGGCATCCTGACGGCCACCCAGGAGCACCGGGGGACGTGCACCGAGGTGTGGTGGGGCAAGCGCCTGGCCGCGGTCAGGGTCACGCTGCCGCTGGCCGACGAGGCGCTTCTCCAAGAACTGCTCGAGGACGCGTGGGAAAGCAAGCGGCGCCCTTGACATATATCTCGTGGAGATATATCTTCTCGAGACATAGGCCCCAGTGAACCCATAGGGGCCGGCGAACCAACACCGACCGGCGAACCCATGCCCGAGCTGACCCCGACTGGCCGGGTCATCCTCGGCATGGTCGCGTACGGCATGCGCACGGGATACGACATCAAGCAGATAGTCGACAAGTCGACTCGCCACTTCTGGGCCGCGAGCTACGGGCAGATCTACCCGGAGTTGAAGCGGCTCGAGGACCAGGGCCTCATCACCGGCCGCCCCGAACCGACCGGCGGACGCGCACGGATGGTGTACGAGCTGACCTCCGACGGCGACGCGGCGCTCCGGAGCTGGCTCGCATCTGACCGTGAGCCGGCGTATGAGCTCCGCGACGAAGGGATGCTGAAGCTGTTCTTCTCCGATCTCGCCGGACGCGAGCAGCGACTCGAGAACATCCGCGCGATGCGCGAGCGCATGGAGCGCAAGCTCGCGCAGCTGCGCGAGCTGCAGCGCAAATCCGCCGACATGCGCGCCGGCCCCGCCCTCACGCTCAGCCTCGGGATCACATCCACCGAATCCTTCATCGAGTGGTGCGAGGCGACTGAACGGGAACTCCGCGAGTCGGCCGGCGACCACGGCGGGACCGAGTGATGTTCGCCCGGCTCGCGATGTTCCTCGACGCCCACCGCCGCTCGGTTCTGTTCGCCGCCGTGATCGCGGTGGCGGTCGCGGGCGCGTTCGGCGCCGGCGTCGCCAAACGCCTGAGCCCCTACAGCGCCGACGATCCGGCGACGCAGAGCGTCCAGGCGACCAAGCGCTTCCAGGACGCGACCGGCAGGCAGGTCGATCCCGGAATCGTGGCGCTCGTCCACTCGGGCCCGGTTCGTACCCCGGCCGCCCGCGCCCGCGTGGAACAGGTCGTCGCCACGCTCACGGCCAACCGAGACGTCGCCGGCGTGGACAGCTTCTACACCACCCACGATCCAGCGATGGTCTCGCGCGACGGCCGATCGACGTACGTCGTCGCGTTCTTCCACGCCCTTTCCGACAAGCGCCTGCAGAGCGACGCGCAACGACTTGAGACGCAGCTGAACCGACAGCCTGGCGTCAAGCTCGGCGGCCAGGCGATCGCCAACGCCCAGGCCAACGCCCAGGTGAGCCACGACCTCGCCCGCGCGGAACTGCTCGCGTTCCCGTTCATCTTCCTGCTCTCGCTGCTGTTCTTCCGCTCCCTGGTCGCGGCGCTGCTGCCGCCGCTGCTGGGCGGCCTGGCGATCGTCACCACGTTCTTCGCCCTCCGAGTCGTCTCGGGCTTCGTCGATCTCTCCGTGTTCGCACTGAACCTCGTCACGGGCCTCGGACTTGGCCTGGCGATCGACTACAGCCTGTTCATGGTCTCTCGTTACCGCGAGGAGGCGGCAGTCTCCGGCTTCGGAGTGCCGGCGCTGACGCGGACGCTTCAGACGTCGGGGCGGACGATCCTGTTCAGCTCGGTGACGGTGGCGGTGGCGATCGCCTCACTCGCGATCTTCCCGCAGCGCTTCCTGTACTCAATGGGGATCGCCGGCGCCCTCGTCGCGCTGCTGGCGGCCACGCTGGCGCTGGTCGTGCTGCCGGCGCTGCTGGCGGCGCTTGGCCCGAGGATCAACGCGCTGTCGCCACGGCGGCTGCAGCGCGCCGCCGCGGCGGACGCGAGGCCTGACGAGCGCGGCTACTGGTACCGCCTGTCGCGCTTCGTGATGCGACGACCCGCCCCGATCGCGACGCTGAGCGCCGCGTTCCTGATCGCGCTCGGGATCCCGTTCTTCACGCAGATCAAGTTCATCACGGTGAGCGCCGGTGTCCTGCCGACGAGCGCCAGCGCCCGTCAGGTCAACGACGCACTCGCGCGAGACTTTCCGCCGAACCGCACGGCCCCGTTGGAGGTCGTCGTCGGCCATTCCGCCGGCTCGCCCCAGGTCGAGGCCCTGCGCGCCCGAATCACCCATCTCGAAGGCGTTTCCGCCGTCGCCCCGGCCCAGCCCGCGGGCCCCGACAACGCGATGATCGCCGTCGCCCCCACGGGAGCGCCACTGAGCGACTCGGCGCAGCGGCTGCTCCACGACGTGCGCGCGATCCACGAACCGTTCTACGTCGGCGTCGCGGGCCAGACCGCCTCCTACGTCGACCTCGAGCACAGCCTGGTGGCCCACCTGCCAGCCGTCCTCGCGGTGATCGTCGCCGCGACGCTGGTCGTGCTCTTCCTGATGACCGGTTCGGTCGTGCTGCCGGTCAAGGCGGTCGTGATGAACTTCCTCGGCCTCAGCGCCGTGTTCGGGATCCTCGTGCTGATCTTCCAGGACGGCAACCTCCAGGGTCTGCTCGGCTACACGAGCGAGGGCGCGCTGGACGCGACCCAACCGATCTTCCTGGCGGCCGTCGGCTTCGGGCTCGCCACCGACTACGGCGTGTTCCTGCTGTCGCGGATAAAGGAGGCCCGCGACGGCGGCGCCTCGGACTCCGAGTCGGTGGCGATCGGCCTCGAGCGCACCGGGCGGATCGTGACCGCCGCCGCGCTTCTGTTCGCGGTCGCGATCGGCGCGTTCGCGACGTCCCAACTCGTGTTCATCAAGGAGCTGGGGCTCGGCGTGGCGTTGGCGGTGCTGATCGACGCCTCGATCGTTCGCGCGTTGCTCGTGCCCTCGCTGATGGAGCTGCTCGGCCCGCTCAACTGGTGGGCGCCGGCACCGCTGCGACGGCTGCACCAGCGGATCGGCCTGCGCGAGGAGACCGCGCCGCCCCGCCGGGCCGCGCACGGCTCTCGAGCCGCCACCACGTAGACGCGCTACTCGAGCAACTCCGAGTCGTACTCGTCGAAGATCTGGGCGTAGTCGGCTCGGTCGCCGGCGTGGAGCACTTCGATCAGCCGATGGATCCGAGGCGTCATCACGAGCAGATACCGCGCCGGCTCCGGCGCGGGGTTCCAGAAGGAGTGGGGGGTGCCACGCGTGACCAGGATCGACTCCCCGGCGCCGACGGAGCGAACCTCCTCCCCGACGCGGAACTCGAGCCGCCCCTCGAGCACGAACCAGGCCTCGTCATCGGAGCGGTGCAGGTGAAGACCGGCGATCGGCCGCCCGGGGTGGGTGCCCGGGTCCGTCCAATCAGCGACAACGAACGACTCGCTGACGATCACGGCGCGAGCCTAAGTGATTCTCTACGCGTCCGGCGAGCGGTGGACAAACTCGACGTCCCGCCCCGGCGGCGTCGACCATTCGCCGTCGCGCCACGTGATGCGCGCACCGTCGGCGAGCCGGGCGACCGCGCGCCCGCACCGCGGGCGGCCCCACAACGTCGCCACCAGCGGCCGCTCCGCCTCCGCGACGTCGCCGAGCCCGCGCTCGACGTGCGCGGCCGGGTAGGTGACGACGATCGAGCCCGACCGCGCCCACACCGGAATCCGCTCCAGCGGCGCTGGCGCGACGACCTCCGAGCCGCCGCTCACCAGCGCGCCCGACCAGGTCTCGATCCACTCGCCCGTCTGGTCAAGCTGCGTGCAGTGGCGGGCCCCGAGGCCGACGAACCGCTCCTCAGAGCGCCGGTCCCAGTCGAGCGCGGCCGCAGCGGCTCCCCATCGGCGTGGAGCTCGAGCGCGATCCGCCGGTCGTCGCCGACCGTAACGCGTAGCGTCGCCTCCCGCCCGCCCTCGAGCTTGACGGCGAGCACGATCCAGTCCGGGCCGCTCGCCGCGACCTCGGCGCGCACCCCCCGCTCGGTCGGCGAGAGCTCCTCCGCCGCCAGCACCCCCTCGGTGAACTGCACGAAGTGATCGTGCACCACCCCGTCCGCGACCCACAGGCCGCAGGAACGGAGTAGCCGCCGGCCGGCGCGACTGACCGTCAGCGAGAACGGATGCAGGACGAGCTCGACCCGCAGAGGCCCGCGCTCCAGCAGAACCTGATCACCGCCGACCGACCCCGTCGTCGTCATGGCCCCATGATTCTCGACTTCGGCCCGAGCGCATGCACGGGTTCACCAAATGGTCACAACAGGTGCGCTCGTTCTTCACGACTACCCCCTTTTGCAGGTCAATCCTGCATGTCATGAACGAGATAAGCCGTGCCGACATGCACGTCCACTCGACGGCTTCGGAGCTGTCGAAGCTTGGCATCCAGCGCTCTCTGCACCTGCCGGAGTGCGCCACACCTCCAGAGGAGGTCTACGAACTGGCCAAGCGCAGAGGAATGGACTACGTAACGATCACCGACCACGACACGATCGCCGGCGCCCTGCTGATCGACCACCTGCCGGACACCTTCATCTCCGAAGAGCTGACCACGTGGTTCAGGGGCGAACCACAAGCTGTGCACGTGCTCTGCTACGGGCACACGCCGGACGATCACGACTGGCTGCAAGCCCACAGTGGCGATGTCGAAGCCTGCGCCGAGTACCTGCACACGCACGAGATCACCGCGGCCCTCGCACACCCCTTCTATGCCGTCGAGGCGCCGCTGACGGCGCGTCACCGGCGGAGCCTGGCGCAGCTGTTCCCGATCTGGGAGACGCGGAACGGCTCCCGCGCCAAGGAGCTCAACCTGCCGGCGTTCGTCTACATCGAGACCCGCGGGGGCACCGCGATCGGGGGCTCGGACGACCACGCCGGAATCGATATCGGCCGGACGTTCACGGAGACCCCCCGAGCCGACACGGCCGAGGAGTTTCTCGCCCATGTGCGCGCTGGCAGGGCCGAGGCCCACGGGGCGCAGGGAAGCGCGGCCAAGTGGACCCACGCCGCGATGGCGCTCGCGATCAGATCGCTCGGGAACGGCGAGGGCGCGGCGCGACCCGATCCCGCCGCCGTCTTGAAGATCGTCGAGCGGGTGATGTGCGAGGGCGACGTCCGTCACGGGACGGTCGGTGGCGACCTCGGGCCGGAGGACGCCCTGGCGCTGCTGCGCGCGTGGCTGGTATCGATGGACTTCGAGGTCAGCGAAGCCGGACTGCTCGGGCTGCTTCAGGATGGCGAGCTCAGCCACGCCGACCTCTACCGCCGGGCCCGCCGGATCCACGAGCGCAAGCTCGCGGCCGCGGTGGGCGAGGTCGTGGCGATGGCCCGGCCCGACGGCGAGCTGGATCTCCCCCGGGCGGCGCTGGCCGTGTTCGACTCGTGCGTCCCGGCGATCCCGTACGCCGCCGCTACCGCCTTCCTCGGACGCGAGAAGGCGAAGCTCACCCGCAGCGACGCCGACCGCCCGCGGGTCGCGCTGATCGCCGACGGCGTGGGCGGGATGCACGGCGTCACGCACACGCTCATTCAGATCCGCGACCGGGGCGTGCCCGGCTTCGACGTCGAGGTGATCGGCACCGACGCTGACGTCGACCGGCGGCTGAGTGCCGTCGCCGAGCTCGACATCCCCTTCTACCGGGGACTTCAGATCGGCGTCCCGAGCCTGCCGGCGATCGTCGACACCCTCTCCGACGGTCGCTACGACCTCGTCCACCTTTGCTCTCCCGGTCCCTCCGGGATCGAGGCGTGGCTCCTCAGCCGTGTGCTCGAGCTGCCCCTGGTCGGCAGCTATCACACGGAGCTGGCGGCGTACGCGTGGCTGCGCACCGGCGGCGACCAACTCGAGGAGCTCGCCCGGCTCGCTCTCGGAGCGTTCTACGGCGCATGCGACGTGGTCCTCTCGCCGAGTCCGGCGAGCGACGATCGGCTCGCCGAGCTCGGAATCGCGCGCGACCGGATCGCCCGCTGGGATCGCGGCGTCGATCTCCGGCGCTTCGACCCGGCGCGTCGCACGCCCGGTCTGCTGCCCGGCGAGGTCACGGTCATGTACGCCGGCCGCCTGACCAAGGAGAAGGGCGTCGACCTGCTCGCCGAGTCGTTCCTCCAGGCCCGGTGGCGCGACCCGCGCCTGCACCTCGTGCTCGCGGGGGGCGGACCGGAGGAGGACGCGCTCCGCGAGCGGCTCGGCGACGCCGCCACCTTTCTGGGATGGCTCACGGCTGACGAGCTCGCCCGCGCCTACGCGAGCGCCGACCTGTTCCTGTTCGCCAGCCGCACCGACACGTTCGGGCAGGTGATCCTCGAGGCGCAGGCGAGCGGCCTGCCCGTCGTCGCGGTAGCCGAAGGGGGCCCTACGTCGCTGATCGAGAACGGCGAGACCGGCCTCCTCGTCTCGGCCGACGTCGAAGCCCTCGCGGAGGCGCTCGTCGGCCTGGTCCAGAGGCCCGTGCTCCGCGAGCGCCTCACGCACGCGGCGCTCGACGCGGTGCGGGGGAAGACCTGGGAGTCCGCGCTCGAGCGCTTGGCCATCGGCTACCACCTCGCGTTGAGCACGTCTCGATCGGCATCTGACCGCAGAGTCGCGTAGCTTCCCGCACGTGGCGATAACCGATGCGGTGGTCCCCGTCGGCGGCCTGGGCACCCGCCTGCTCCCGGCGACCCGCTCGCAGCCGAAGGAGATGCTGCCGGTCGTCGACAAGCCGGTGGTCCAGTACGTCGTCGAGGAGCTCGTTCGCGCGGGGATCGCGCGGCTGCTGTTCGTCACCGGCCGGCGCAAGCGCGCGATCGAGGATCACTTCGACGCCGATCCCGAGCTCGCTGTGGAGCCGCTGATCGACCCCCGCACCGGACTGCAGATCTTCTACACGCGCCAGGCGCGACCGGCCGGCCTCGGCGACGCGGTCCGCTACGGACAGGCGTTCGCCACGGGCGACGGGACGGTCGTGGCGTTGGGCGATGCGATCATCGACACGCCACCGGCGGCCGCGCCGGGGATCGTTCCCCGGCTGATCGAGGCCTACGAACGCCACCGCCCGGCGGCCGCGCTGGCGGTGGCGGAGGTTCCCGAGGAGGCCGTCTCGCGGTACGGGATCGCGATCGGCGCGCGCGGCTCCGGTCCCGAGGCGTTCGACCTCGATGCGGTGGTCGAGAAGCCCGACCCGAGCGCGGTCCCGAGCCGGACGGCGATCATGGGCCGCTACGTGGTCGGGCCGGCCGTGTTCGAGGCCCTCAGGTTGACGCGTCCCGACCAATCCGGCGAGGTCCAGCTGACCGCCGCGCTCCAGCAAATGCTGGAGTCGGGGGGCCGCGTGATCGCGGTGCCCCTCGGCGACGGCGAGCGCCGGCACGACGTCGGCTCGCTGGAGAGTTACTGCGCCACCTTCCTCGAGCACGCGCTCGTGCATCCGCGGTTCGGACCGGCGCTCCGGGCTCGCGCAGCCGACTTGCTCGATGGCCACCGATAGGCCCGCGGGCCACGGCTCCGCTCCCGCCCGCGCGGCGCTTGCGGGCAACCCCTCGGACGGCTACGGCGGCGCCGTGCTGGCCGTGACGCTCGGCGAGCTCCGCGCGGAGGCGATGGCCGTCCCGGCGGCGACGAGCGCGGCGGACCCGCTCAGCGAGCTCGTATCGGCGACCGTGACGCGGCTCGAGCGCGAGCTGCTCGCCGCCCGCGGCCCGTCGGCCGTGACGTGGCGGACCTCGATCCCGCGCGGGTTGGGTCTCGGCGGGTCAAGCGCGATCGTGATCGCCACGATCCGCGCCCTCTGTGACCTGCACGACGTGTCGCTGGATCCGGATCCGCTCGCGGCGCTGGCGCTCGCCGTCGAGACCGAGGAGCTCGGGATCGCGGCCGGCCCCCAGGACCGGGTCGCGCAGGCCTACGGCGGTCTGACGTTCATGGACTTCGCGGGCGCCGGCCGGTACGAGCCCCTCGATCCAGCCCTGCTGCCGCCGCTGGTCGTGGCGTGGCGTGACGAAACGGCGGCCGACTCCGGGCCGCTGCACTCCGATCTGCGGGCGCGCTTTGCCCGAGCCGACAGGGCCGTCTTGGATGAGCTCGCCCGCGCGGCCGCGGCGGCCCACGAGGCCCGCACGGCGCTGTGCGCCGCGGACCACGCCGGCCTTCGGCGGAGCGTCGACGCCACGTTCGACGCTCGGCAGCGGATGATGCCGCTGGACCCGCGCCACGTCGAGATGGTGTCGGTCGCCCGCGCCGCCGGCGCGGCCGCGAATTACACCGGCTCGGGCGGCGCGATCGTCGCCGTCTGCCGGGACGAGGCCCATCGGGAAGCCGTCGCGGAGCGGCTGCGATCCGCGGATTGTGGCGTCGTCCTGGTGCAAGGAGGCGCCACCGCGCCGCCGAATCCCGTCACGTGAGCACGAGCCGGCTCGAAGCGTTCTCCGATGGCGTCCTCGCGGTCGCGATCACCCTGCTCGTCCTGGACATCGGCGTCCCCGCTGCCAAGCCGAACGAAACGCTGGCCCACGCGCTCCTGCACCAGTGGCCGCACTACGCCGCGTACGTGACCTCGTTCCTCACGATCGGGATCATCTGGATCAACCACCACGCGATGATCGGGCGGCTGCGGGTGGCCGACCACGCGATCCTCGGGCTCAACCTGCTGCTGCTGATGAGCATCGCGATCCTGCCGTTCGCGACCGCGCTGATGGCGGCGTACCTGAAGCAGAGCAAGGGCCAGCACCTCGCCGCGGGCGTCTACGCCGGCGCCTTCACCGTGATGGGGTTCTTTTTCGCGCTCCTCCAGCGCCACATCCTGCTCCGCAAGGCGCACCTGCTCACGTCGGAGCTGCCGGAGGAGCGCCGGAAAGAGATTCTGCGCCGGTCGATCATTGGCGTCGGGCCCTACGTCGTCGCCATCGTCGTCGCCATCTTCTCCGCCTACGCGTCGCTCGCGATCTGCGCGGCGATCGCCGTCTACTACGCCCTCCCGATCGCCAGCGGTGGCGCCGCGAGCGGGTCGGACTTCTAGGTCCAAGGCCGTCGACTCTCGGTCAGCGCCGATTCGCGGGCGGCCCGGTAAACGGCAGCAGGGAAGGAGGGTGGGTGAAGGCTTCGGCGGGTCGCCAGAGCCCATGTTGACCTGCTCTGCTGCCCAAACCCGCGACTTTGTGCCGAGAGTGTCACGGGAAACCTGCACAGCGCGTCAACACCGGCGCCAGACCCGAGCCCTGTCGTACTACGCATGCTCTTCATGCATAGCTCGACAGGCCTCGCCATTTGAGCCGGGCTTGTCGAGCTATGCAGGTTTTGGACGGATGCGATGGCGGCCGCTCCCCTCCCTCCTTCCCCAGCGCCGTTTACCGAGCCGCCCGCCACCCGTGGGGCCACGAGCGGACCAGACCCTCAGTGCTGGTAGCGCCACACGGTCGCGACCTCGACCGCCAGGATCACCCCGAGCAGGTACACGGAGGTTCCCCAGGCGATATACGCGCGCCGCGCCCGCGGATAGAGGCGGCTCTCGGGGCTCACGCCGGTGGAGATCGCGACGGGAACGAGGAACGCCACCCCGGTCGCCAGCAGCAACCACGGACTGAGCTCGCTGAGCATGTAGCTGAGGTTCCAGTGGAACGAGACGAGGATGCTGGAGAGCACGTTGTGCCAGAGCGCGAGCGGGATCACCGCCAGCGCCAGAAGCCAAACGAACGCCAGAGCAATCGCCACCGGAGCCTCCGTTAGCTGCCCGTGGCGGACACCGCCTCGTCGGCGGCGCCGACCCGAGCCGGGCTCTCCGGAGCGGGCGGCCTACCTGCGAGGCCCTCCTGAAGGAGCGCCTTCAGGATCTCGAGCTCGCGCTCGGTCGCTACCCGCGGCCGGTGCGCGGCCCCGAACGAGTCCCAGGCGCGCGGGAACGTGCCAACCTGCGCCCGGCCGCCTCGCCGGTGCGCCGCCAGCATCGGACACATCCGGCCCCGCCGGTCGGTGTAGGCGCCGATGATCAGCTCCTCCGTCTCGGCCGCCTCGAGCATCGCCCGCCGCGTCCCGGTGGGGAGCTCGGAGATCGCCCGGCTCAACGCCTGCGCCCGCCGGCGCCCCCGACGCTCAGCCATCCTCGACCACACGCCAGAATCGTACCCCGCCCGGGAGCCCCGAACACCCAAACTGCAGATCGCTTACCGTATGTCGTGTGTGCCGTCTGTTCGGTCTGAGCGCCGGGGCTCAGCGGGTGACCGCGACGTTCTGGCTGCTCGACGCCCCCGACTCGCTGCGCTCGCAGAGCCACCGCGAGCCCGACGGCACGGGGCTCGGCTACTTCGACAAGACGGGCCATCCCCGAGTCGACAAGCAGCCGCTCGCCGCATTCGAGGACCGGGCGTTCGGGCGCGAGGCGCGGACGATCGAGTCCGCGACGTTCGTCTCCCACATTCGCTTCGCGTCCACCGGCGCGCTCGAGCTTCGCAATACGCATCCTTTCGAACAGCACGGGCGCCTGTTCGCCCACAACGGTGTCGTGCAGGATCTCCCGGCGCTCGAGCGGCAGCTCGGTGACGGCATGAATCTCGTCCAGGGCGACACCGACTCGGAGCGGTTGTTCGCCCTGATCACGACCGAGATCGACAACCACGACGGCGATGTCGAAGCCGGGATCACGGCCGCGATCAAGTGGGTCGCCGCCCACCTCCCGCTCCTGTCGCTCAACTTCGTGATGATCGAACGCGAAGAGCTGTGGGCGCTCAGATATCCAGATGTGCACGAGCTGCACCTGCTCGAGCGCCCGGCCGGTGAGCCGCTCCACCACGTCTCGAGCCACGGCACTCAGATTCACTCAGACCACGGCGCCGAGCGCGACACCGTCGTCGTCGCGACGGAGCTACTCGATCAGGACCCGGGCTGGACGCCGCTGAGCTCAGGCGAGCTCATCCACGTGACGCCGGCGCTCGAGGTCGTCAGGCGAACCGTGATCGACGAGCCGCCGGCGCACCTGCTGAGCCTCGCCGACCTCGAGGCGCACGCCCGGGCCTCGCAGGCCTGAGCTCACTGCACGCTCGACGGCCTGATGGCGCCCCAGCGTGCCTCGATCCCTGCGGCCGGCGCCGGCATTCCGAGGTAGTAGCCCTGGGCCATCCGGCAACCGAGCCGAAGCAGCTCATGCTCCTGGCCCTCGTTCTCGACCCCCTCGACGACCACCGTCATGCCGAGCGCCTTGCCGAGGGCGATGATCCCTTCTAGCAGCTCCCCGGCGACCGAATCGCCCGGGATCCCTTGCATGAAGCTGCGGTCCGTCTTCAGCACGGTGAACGGCATCGTGCGCAGCCGGGAGAGCGAGCTGTAGCCGGTGCCGAAGTCATCGAGCGAGAGCACGCAGCCGGCCGCGCGCAGGGCGTCGAGCGTCGGCGCCACGTCCTCGAGGGAGATCGGGCTCGTCTCGGTAATCTCGGCGACCAATCGCGTCAGGTCGGCGTCATATCGCTGGGCGGTGTCGGTCACGAACTCGGCGAAGTCGGCGCGCTGGAGCTGGCGCGCGGGAATGTTGAAGCTGACCCTCGGCTTGAACCCACGGCCGGCCCACTCGACGGTCTGCCGACAGACCTCGGTGAACACCCACTCCGCGATCTCGACGACGAGTGAGGTCTGCTCGACGTACGGCAGAAACGCCCCGGGAAGCAGCAGGCCGCGATCCGGATCGCGCCATCGCAACAACGCCTCGAGCGCCCACAGTCGTTGGGCGTCGCTGATGTCCACGACGGGCTGGTAGAACAGCTCGAACTCGCCCTTTGACAGCGCGCGCCGCGTTCGCAGCGTCGACTCGAGCTCGAGCACAGAGTGGCTGCCAGGCCGGTCGAACAGCGCGAGCTGCGCGCGGCCGCGGCGTTTGGCCAGGAACAACGCCTGATCGGCGTGGTCGACGAGCTCGTGATGGCTCGCGGCGTCGAGCGGGAAAATGCTGGCTCCGAGCGAAACGCTGATCTCGAACGAGCAGCGCTCGATCGTGAACGGCTCCTGGAGCGCGGCCAGGACCCGCCGGCCGATCTCCTCGGCGGCCCGCTTCGCGCCGGCGGCGTCGTGCGGGAGGTCGTCGACGAGCAGCAGGAACTCGTCGCCGCCGTGGCGCCCCACCTCCACGTGGGACTGACCGAGCGAGCGTAGCCGGTTGGCCACGAGCGACAGCAGCTCGTCGCCCGCCGCGTGCCCGAGGGTGTTGTTGACCCGCTTGAACGAGTCGATATCGATCACGAGCAGCGCCGCGCCGCGGGCTTCCCGCTGGCTGCGCGCGACCGCCGCCTCGATCCGGTCTGCCATCGCGATCCGGTTCGGCATCCCCGTGAGGTGATCGCGGTATGCGAGGCGGCGCAGCTCCAACTCAATCCGGGTGTCCACGTCCCTGTCTCTCCCCTTGGTCATCGAACGACCCGGAAAGATGACGGCTCAAACCCCAGCGTCCACCAATGCACTAATTTTGCAGACTTTCTACAAGTCGACCGTAAGCTTCTGGTCGCCGAGTCCGCAGAAACGGGAACAATTCGAGCCAATCCCGCCGCTGATCGAGGTCGAGATCGGCGACGAGCACGGCCGGCTGATCACGGGGCGCCTGGACCAGGACCCGGCCGTACGGGTCGGAGATGAAGCTCGATCCGTAGAACGTCAGCGGGTCCTCGAAGCCGATCCGGTTGATCGCGATCATGAACGTGCCGTTCGCGATCCCGTTGGCGACGATCACCTGCTGCCACAGCGGCTCCGTGTCGAACTCGGGGTGGTCAGGCTCGGAGCCGATCGCCGTCGGGTAGATCAACACCTCCGCGCCAGCGAGCGAGTAGCCACGCGCGAGCTCGGGAAACCACTGATCCCAGCACGTCGGGCAGCCGAGCTGGGCCTGGCCGGCGTCGGTCTCGAGCACGGTCAGTGGAAACGGATCGCCGTCTGCGGGTCCGGGACGGAAGTAATGGTCCTCGTAGTAGCCGGCGGTGACCGGGATGTGCAGCTTGCGCGTCCGGGACACGATTTGTTCGTCGGGCGAGACGACGATCGCCGTGTTGTAGCCGAGCCCATCCGGCCCGTCGGCGCGCTCGTACAGCGACGCGTGCACGTAGGCACCGGTTTCGCCGGCGAGCCGGCGCGCGAACGTCGCGGTGCGGCCGGTCTCGAGGTCCTCGGGCGCCGCCCCGGCCGCCTTCGGGCCGTCGGGCGTCACCGCGAAGTACTTCGACAACGTCAGCTCCTGCAGGCAAACGATCCGCGCGCCCTCTGCAGCGGCCATCCGGATCCCGGCGGCGAGCGCCGCCTCGTGCTCCGCGGGATCGGGGTGCCAGCGCTCCTGGACGAGCCCGGCTCGCAGCGGCGGCCGGGACGGCGGCTCGGTGCGCGCCGGGGATGGGGGCGGCGGATATGCGGTCAGCAACTGTGGTTCTTCAGCCATGTTTGATCGGGACCTGTTGGGTTATGCAGTGGGGGCCGCCGCCACCGTAGGCCAGGATCGCCCCCGGCACGGGTACGACCTCCCGTTCAGGGTAGGCGCGATCGATCACAGACAGCGCCTCGGCGTCGGTCCGAGCGCCGGTGACCGGCACGATCACCGCGTCGTTGCACAGATAGAAGTTCAGGTAGCTGGCGGCGATCGTCTCGCCCGCGACCGTTTCGTAGGCCAGGAACGGGAGCTCGACGACGTCGATCCCGGCGTCGCGGAGGCGGGCGCTGTTCTCCTGGCAGTTCTCGTAGTTCGGATTGTCGGGGCCGACCGTCTGCAGCAGCACCTCACCGGGTGCGACGAACGAGGCGATCAGGTCGACGTGGCCGTCGGTGTCGCGGTCCTCGACGAGGCCCAGTCCGAGCCAGACGATCCGTTCCACGCCGAGGCTTTCGCGCAGCGCCTGCTCTATCTCCTCGCGGGACAGCGACGGGTTGCGGTTCGGGTTGAGCAGGCACTGCTCGGTCGTGAGCAGCGTCCCCGTACCGTCGGTCAGGATCGAGCCGCCCTCGAGGATGATCGGCGCGGACCGCACCTCGTCGCCGAGCTGCTCAGCGATCAGTCCGCCGACGGCCGCATCGCGGTCCCACGGCGGGAACTTCTCTCCCCACGCGTTGAACCCAAAGTGGACGGCAACGCGGCGACCGTCGTCGCCGTAGACGTAGATCGGACCACAATCCCGCAGCCACGAGTCGTCGAGCGGCAACTCGACGATCTCGACGCCCTCTCCACACGCGGCCCGCGCCCGGGCGGGATCTTCGCCGGGGTTGGCGATCATCGTCACGGGTTCGAACGCGGCGATCGCGTTCGCGACCGCGGCGTAATCCGCGCGGGCCTGCTCGATCGTCTCCCCCCACAGCTCGAGCCGGCACGGCCAGCTCATCAGCGTCCGCTCGTGGGGTTCCCATTCGGCCGGCGCGCGCATGGCGTGCGAGCCTACATGTTGTTCGGGTGGGCGCATGCGCCCACCCGCCGGCCGGTGCATGCACCGGCCGGGACCCGGCCGCATGCGGCCGGGTCTACCTACTGAGGTGCATGCGGTGCGCGACGGCGGCCGCCTGGGTGCGGCTGCGGACGCCGAGCTTGCTGAGGATCCTCGAGACGTGGACGCTCGCGGTCTTCTCGGCCATGAACAGCGCGGCGCCGATCTGGCGGTTGGTGGCGCCCTCGGCGATCAAGGCGAGCACCTGCCGCTCCCGCGCGGTCAGGCCGAACGGGTCCTCGGCGAGGCCGTGGCCGTTCGTCGACTCGCGTCCGTCGGACTCGGACTCCGCCTCGAGCTCGAGCCGCGCGCGATCTCGCAGCGCCGCCACCTCCCCGACCAGCCACGCCGCTCCGAGGCGCTCGGCGGTTTCCATGGCCGCCCGTGCCGGCTCCACGGCCGCCGCGCGGTCCCCGGCCTCGACGTATGCCTCGGCCTCGCGCCACCGGCCAAGGGCGGCGAGGTACGAGCGGTCGATCGCTTCCCACTCGCGCGCGGCCTTGGCCCACAGCTTCGGGTCGCTGCGACCGCGGGCCCGGGCCAGGTCGGCCGCGGCGACGGCGTTCCAGGCGCGCTCGACGGGGCCGCCTTCCTGCGCGATGGCGCGCAGCCGCTGGATGTGGATCCGGGCCCGCGCGAGCGCATCGCGCTCCTCCCGCTTCTCGCGGAGGTCGCGGGCGCGCTGCGCGAAGTCTGCCTCGACGCGGGCGCCGACCGCCGTCACGCGCGCGATGCGCATCACGTCGTCGGTGCACAGCTCGATCCGGTCCAGCGCGTGCTGTACCGCGGCCCGCGCGCCGGCCAGATCGCCCTGGCGCCGGCGCAGCTCGCCCAGCTGCGAGCCCAGCGAGCCGATCCATTGCGGCTCTGATGACCGCGCGACGAGCGGCTCCGCCTCCTCCAGCAGCCGGCTTGCCCGCTCGTCGTCGCCCTCTCCGAGCGCGAGCTCGGCCTCGCGCAACAGCCGGAAGATCAGCACCACACCGGTGAGTTGCGACGGAGGCAGTCCGAGATTCGCGCGGGCCTCCGCCCAGTCCCCGGCCTCGACTTCCAGTTCCGACAGCGTCAGCATCATCCACTGCCGGCTGATCGGGAGACGGCGCGGCACCGCCGCCAGGCCTTCCTTCACGGTCTCGATCGCCTCGCGCGTGCGACCTCTGAGGTTGAGGAGATCGGCGAGGTTCGAATACGCCTCGGCCATTCCGTCGATGTTGTCGGTCTCGCGCGCGATCTTGATCGCGCACCGCATGCACGAGACCCCTTCGTCGACCTCCCCGAGCGCGATCTGCGTGATCCCGAGCGTGTTCAGGACCTCCATCTCAGCGGCTCGGTCGCCGACGGCAACGGCAAGCTTCAACGCCTCCTCGCCGTCGGTCAGGGCACTGCGGAACCGCCCGCGGAGGAACCGGGTGCGCGCGAGGAACGCCAGCACCGAGGCCCGCTCGCGGCTCTCGCCGTCCGGAAGCATGTCCAGCGCCCGTTGTGCCGTCTCGACGCCTTCGAGGCCGCGGTTGAGCTGCCACTGTGTGCTCGCCAGGCGCGCGAGGACCGACGCGTAGCGCCGTGGGTCCCTGTCGGCGTCGAGCTCCTCAAGCGCGCTCTCGAACAGCACCTCGGTCCGGCTGCGGTCGTCGGCGACGCAGTGGGCGCCCCCCGCGAGCAGCAGCAGGTCGACGTGGTCGAGGTCGAAGGTCTTCTCCTCGTCGTGAACTCGCGGCCAGAGTTCCAGCGCGCGTTCGGCGAGGTCGGCGGCCTCGCCGTAGGCGTGGACCTTGCGCGCCGCCACCGCCGCGCGCACCGTCGCGCGTAACGCCGCCGGCTGGTCACCCGCGGCCGCGTAATGACTGGCGACCATCGTCGCCCGCTCGACCTCCCGCTCGTCGCTGGCCGGTGCGCCCTCCTCGAGCAGACGCGCGAGCGCTAGATGCAGGTCGACGCGCTCCCCCGGCAGCAGGTCGTCGTACACGGCTTCGCGCAGCAGCGCGTGTCTGAACGTGAACGCACCGCTGGACGTCGTCACGAGCACCTGTTCGGCAACCGCCGCGCGCAGGGCCTCGTGCAGAGCTTCGTACTCGATCCCGGTCACCTCGCCGAGCGTCGCCTCGTCGAGCCGCCGACCCACGGCGATCGCCCGGGCCGCGCGCTTGGCGTCCGCCGGGAGGCGCTCGATCCGCAGGAGAAACGCGTCGCGCAGGCTCTGCGGCGCGGCGCCACGGCCATCGAGCCCCGCCGCGAGCAACTCCTCGGTGTACAGGGGGTTGCCCTCGCTGCGGGCGAACAGCCGCTCGACGAGGTCCGCGCTCGGGGCGTCCCCGAGGATGTCCGCGAGCGCCTCGGTGAGCTCCACGCGATCGAACGGCGCGAGCTCGATCCGGCGCGCGCGCTCGAGTCGCTCGAGCTCGCTCAGCAGTGGGCGCAGGGCGTGACGGCGGTGCAGCTCGTCGCTTCGATACGTCAGCAGCAGCATCACGCGCTCCTGCCGGAGGCTGCGGGCGAGGAACGAGACGAATGTGCGGGTCGAGCGATCCGCCCAGTGCATGTCCTCGAGGATCAGGACGAGCGGGGACGATTCGCTGACCAGGTCAAGCAGTTCGAGCAGCGCCTCGAACAGGCGCAGCTGGGCGGACGGGTCGTCCCGCTCCGCTGACGGGCCTCCGTTGTCGAGCCCGGGCAGCAGGCCCGCCAGCTGCGCGCGGCTCCCGGCGCTCAGCTCGCGCAACGCGGCGTGGCGCTCCCGCACGAGTGGGCGCAGCGCCCCCAGCACCGGGCCGTAGGGCAGCTCGCCATCTCCCTGCTCCACGGCGTCGCCTCGCAGGACGAGCGTGCCTTCCTCGACGCGGCGCTCGAGCTCGGAGACCACTCGCGTCTTACCGACGCCGGATTCGCCGCCGAGCAGGACGAGGACCGGACGGCTACCGGCCGCCTCCCGCGATGCCAGCTCCAGCTCCGCCAGCTCTCCGACGCGACCAACGATGTGAGTGCTGGTGAGCCTCGCGCGCATGTCCGAAGTATCGCGAGAAGACGAAGCGGGTTCGACGCCGGCGCCGCGCGTGAGTCGCTCGCTGCTCAATCTCGCCACTGCGGCGGAGCTCCTCGGCCCTCGCCGTGGCGATCGCGCTGCTGATGTTGGGGTGCATTCTGTGCTCCTCTCAGTGAAATCCATGTGAGATGAGAATGGACTGAGACTCCCGGTTGCACATCGGGAGAATGGAGCCGATCGTGGGGGGCGATGCCTTAGTTGGCTGGCCGCGACCCCTTAGCGGGAAGTGTCGTTCTGACGGGCGTTTTACGAGCTGGGGCTGTCGACTCTCGGCAGCTGTTGTGAGCGGGCGTCTCGGTAAACGGCGCTGGGAGGGGGTGGGTGAGAGGCTCGGGCCGGCCTGAGAGCGGCCCCGAATGCTGCATAACACGTCACGACCGGAAAAATCGGCGAGGCCTGCCGTACTAAGCATGCTCCTCATGCACAGCACGACAGGGCTCGGGGTCTCAGCCAAGATTGACGTGTTAAGCATGATTTCGGGAGGGTGAGGGGGCGGACCCCGCCGGGCAGCTGACCCGCTCCCCTTCCCCAGCGCCGTTTACCGAGCCGCCCGCCAATCAAGGCTGCGGGCGCTGAAAGCGCCCGCGGGCCGAGAGTCGATCGCCACCGAGCCAACGGACCGCGCCGCCGCCGGGCGGCCCCTAGTTCGTGAAATCCGGGCGATCCTCGCCGGCGCTATTCGGCGAGGACTCGGAGCGCGTGGCCGTCGCCACTTCGTCCGCAGTGACGTTCTGCGGGTGGTGACAGGCGGCGAGGTGGCCGCCGGCGTACTCGGTGAGCTGCGGCTCGACCTGGCGGCAGATGTCGGTAGCCCGAGGGCAGCGGGTGTGGAAGCGGCACCCCGACGGCGGGCGGATAGGGTTAGGGGGCTCGCCGCCGATCACGTTGCGGGTGCGGGAGCGGTTCTCGACCGGGTCCGGGATCGGGATCGCGCTCAGCAGCGCCGATGTGTACGGGTGAATCGGCTTGGTGTAGAGCTCCTCCGCCGGCGAGATCTCCATCAGCTTGCCGAGGTACATGACGACGATCCGATCGGAGACGTGGCGCACGACGCTGAGGTCATGGGCGACGAACACGTAGGACAGGTGGAACTCGTCCTGGAGCTCGTCGAGCAGGTTGATCACCTGCGCCTGGATCGAGACGTCGAGCGCCGACACGGGCTCGTCGAGCAGCAGGAGCTGCGGATTCATGGCCAGTGCCCTCGCGATCCCGATCCGCTGGCGCTGGCCACCGGAGAACTCGTGCGGAAAGCGGCCCAGGTGCTCGGGATGCAGCCCGACCCGCTCGAGCAGCTGACGGCTCTCCGACTCGATCCCGTCCTTCTGCACGCCCCGGATCCCCAGCGGCGTTGCCAGGATCTGGGCGACCCGCTTGCGTGGATTCAACGATGCCTGTGGGTCCTGGAAGACCATCTGCATCTCGCGCCGGATCGGTTCCAGCTCCTTCCTCCCCGCTTTCGTGATGTCGTTGCCGCGGAAGCGGATGCCTCCGCCGGTCGAGTCGATCAGCCTCACCAGCGTCCGGATCAGCGTGGTCTTGCCGCACCCCGACTCGCCGACGATCCCGAGCGTCTCTCCTTTGCGAAGCTCGAAGGTGACGTCGTCGACGGCGTGCACCTGCCCGATCTTGCGGTCGATGATCAGCCCCGACTTGATCGGGAACAGCACCTGCAGGTGGTCGACCTCGAGCAACTCGGAGCCGTTGCGCCGCTCCTCGGTCTGCGCCCCCGGGGACGTCTCGGCCGAGTCCTCGACGCTCACGAGGCCACCGTTTCACCCGCCGCCAGCCCGATCTGATCGCCAACCTGCCGCAGTCGCCGTTTCTGCTCGACCTCGAGCCAGCAGCGATCCAGATGGTCGGGGGCCTCGGTGAGGTGAGACTCGAGCTCAGGAACCTCGCCGCAGCGATCGAACTCATGGGGGCAGCGGGGCCGGAAATGGCAGCCTGTGGGCGGCTTCAAGAGCGACGGTGGCATCCCCGCGATCGCCGGCAGGCGCTGCCCGCGGTCGCGGTCGACCCGCGTGATCGAGCCCAGCAGACCCCATGTATAAGGGTGCTGGGGGTCATAGAAGATCTCATCGAGCGTGCCCTGCTCGACGACGCGGCCCGCGTACATCACGACAACCCGGTCGGCGATGTCCGCGACCACGCCGAGGTCGTGGGTGACGAGGATGATTCCCGCCCCCGTCTCGGATCGAAGTTGCCGAAGCTCGTCCAGGATCTGCGCCTGGATCGTGACGTCGAGTGCGGTCGTCGGCTCGTCGGCGATCAGCAGCTTCGGCGAGCACGACAGCGCCATCGCGATCATCACGCGCTGGCGCATTCCGCCGGAGAACTCGTGCGGGTATGAGCGCAAGCGGTCGGCCGCGCGCGGGACCCCGACCCGCTCCATCAGCTCGACGGC
Organism: uncultured Solirubrobacterales bacterium; assembly: GCA_963812225.1. Classification (GTDB taxonomy): domain Bacteria; phylum Actinomycetota; class Thermoleophilia; order Solirubrobacterales; family Solirubrobacteraceae; genus Palsa-465. The sequence goes on along the minus strand of CAWEUN010000014.1, from coordinate 3,992 downwards.
GCGGTCCATCGCCTGGGCTTTGGAGACCTCGTGGTCGTGGACGCGGATCTGCTCGACGATTTGTTTGCCGATCCGGTAGACGGGGTTGAGCGAGCTCATCGGGTCCTGGAAGACCATCGCGATCCCTGCCCCGCGGATCTTTTGAAGCTCGTCCTCGGGTGCGGTGACCAGTTCCTGGCCATCGAACCTCGCAGACCCTTCGAACTTCGCGTTGGGCCCGCGGGTCAACCCCATCAGCGTCATCGCGGTGACGGACTTCCCAGACCCGGACTCGCCGACGATCGCGACGACCTCGCCGCTGTCGACGCCGAACGAAACCCCATCGACGGCCTGGACCGTGCCGTCCTCGGTCGCGAACGATACGTGCAGGTCGTCGACCTCGAGCAGGGCTCCGTCCTGCGCTCCGTCGCTCATGTCAGGCGGATCCGCGGATCCAGGAACGCGTAGAGGATGTCGATCAGCGCCGCGAAGAACACCACGAAGAATGCGGTCAGCATCACGATCACCAGGATCGGGATGATGTCGAGCCGGCCGATCGAATCGCGGGCCAACTGCCCGACTCCGTGGAGGTTGTAGACCGACTCGGTCAGGATCGCGCCGCCGCCGATCACCGCCGCCATGTCGAGTCCCCACAGCGAGATGATCGGGATCAGGCTGTTGCGCAGGACATGGCGGGCCAGCACTTGCCGCTCGGAGAGCCCCTTCGCCTTGGCCGTGCGGACGTAGTCCTCGTTGATCGTGTCGAGGATCGTCGAGCGCAGCACTCGGGAGTAGAAGCCGATGAACAGCACCGAGAGCGTGAACCACGGCGCGATCAGGTGCGTGAACCACTGGGTCGGGCTTTGCGTGAACGGCACGTAGCCGCCGAGCGGAATGATGTTCCCCTTGTAGCCGAGGTAGTAGATCAGTAGCGCCCCCAGCAAGAACGGCGGGAACGAGACCCCGACCATCGACACGACGGTGAGTAATCGGTCCGTGTACTGACCGGCCCTGATCGCGGCTATGGTGCCGAACAGGATCGACACGAGGAGCCAGATGATGCCGGCCCCGAACGCCAGCGACAGCGTCGCCGGGAGACCGGCCCTGATCTCGTCGAGCACGTTGAAGCCCTGCGTGTAGGAGTACGCCTGACCGGTGAAGATGTTCTTCATCGTCCGTAGGTACTGGACGTAGATCGGCTGGTTGAAGCCGTATTTGTTCTCGATCTGCTGGATCTCAAGCGCGGTCGCCGAGCGGCCCGCGAGACGCAGGGCCGGATTGCCGTTCGGGATCGCCTCGAACAGCAGGAACGTCAGCAGCGAGATCACGAACATCACCAGCAGCATCGAGAGGAACCGGCGGATCGCGAAGCGGGCCATCTACCGCGAGATGCGGACCTTCGCCCGCGGGTCGAGGGCGTCGCGCAATCCGTCTCCGAAGACGTTGATCGACAGCACCGTGAGGACGAGCATGATGCCCGGCACGAGCACGTTGTGGAACGCCTCCGGGATCGTGCTGATGCCGTCGGAGATCATCGTTCCCCACGACGGATTCGGCGGCTGCACGCCCGCGCCCAGATATGTAAGCGCCGCCTCGAGCAGGATCGCGTTGGCGAGGATCAGCGGGATGAAGACGAGGATCGTCGAAGCCAGGTTAGGCAGAACCTCGGAGAACATGATCCGCATGTGGCCGAGGCCCTGCTGGCGCGCGGCATCGACGAACTCGCGCTCGCGCAGCGTCAGCATCTGCCCCCGCAGCGGTTTCGCGACGTACGGGATGTAGACGATCCCGATCACCACCGCCGGCACCAAGAGATTGGTGCCTTTGAGCGGGCCGATCCCGCCCGTGGCCAGCACCGTGCCGAGGGTGAGGCCGAGCAGCACGGCGGGGAAGGCCCAGATGATGTCCAGGCCGCGATTGACGAAGCCGTCGGTGATGCCGCGGAAATAGCCGGCGATAACCCCGAGGAATATCGCCAGCACCATCGTGATGAGCGTCGCCACGAACCCGATCTCGAGCGAGTTGCGGCCGCCGTAGAGCAGCCTGACCGCGACGTCGCGGCCGTTGTCGTCGGCCCCGAGGAGGTAATGAGAGGTCCACGTCGGGCCGATCGGGATCCCGGTCAAGCTGACGATGTCCTCGGCCTTGCCCCCGACCTTGACCGTCCCCGTGATGTTCTCGGTCGCGGGGCTGATGTGCGCGATGTCGTGGGAGTAGACGGGCGCCAGCAGGCACAGCACCACAATAAGGATGAACAACGCACCGAAACCAAGCGCCGTCTTGTTACGGCGCAGTCGCCGCCACGCCAGCCGCGACGGGCTTATCCCCGGAGGGAGCTCCTCGCCCTCAGCGAGATACGCGGCGGGGATATCGCCCGAGAACTCAGTGCCAGTTGATGATGTGGTAGCCATCAGATGCGGGCCGGAACAGCCTACCTGTCCCGGCCCGCAAGTGTTACCCGCTTTGCCTTTACTTCAACTGGAACGAGCTCCAATCCCATCCGTAGAGAGGGCTGAAGATCGCCGCGCCGTAGTTGATCCGGTTCGACGTGAACTTCGGGAACGTCTGATACCCGAAGACGGCGAGGTAGGCCTTCTTCGCCGTGTACTCGTCGAGCGCCTGCCACTCGCTCTGGACCGAGTGGAGGTTCGCCGTCGGGACCGGGCCCAGCTTGTTGACCTCCGAGTTGATGTGCGGGTCATTGATCTGGCCGAAGTTCTCGTTGTTCGTCGGCAGGATCGCCTGCCCGCTGAGCAGCAGGTAGAAGTCGATCGGGTTCGGGAAGTCCTGGTTCCAGTCGGCGAAACCGGTCTGGGGGTTGAGCTTCAGGTTCCCGATCGTCGTGAAGTACGTCGCGTCGGCGATGACCTTCTGGGTCGCCTTGAACCCGATTTCGTTCAGGAACGACGTGTAGTAGGTCATCCACTGCTGGCGCGGCGAGCGCGTCTCGCTCCACACGGTGACCGGCGTGCCGGCCATACCGGACTGCTGGACGAGCTGCTTGGCCTTGGCGATGTCCCCACCGGCCGCCGGGTTCCCGTAGGGGCAAGGGATGCCCGTCGGGTGTCCGACGATCGCCGGCGGCAGGAAGTAGCACCCGTACGCGAGCGTGCCCGCACTGAGCCGGTTCATCGCCGGCAGGCTCAGCCCGGTGACCACCGCCTCCCGCGCGAGCTGGTTCGAGAACGGTTTCGCCTTCGAGTTCAGGAAGATGTAGTACGTCGACGCGCCGAGGTTCACCTGCGTGAACCGATCCGCGGCCTGGGACTTGATCTGCGGCAGCAGGCTGCCCGGGATCGTGTCGGCCCAGTCGAAGAAGTCGGCGGTGTTGTTGAGCACCGAGAGCGCGTTAGCGTCGACGTTCGACGAGATCTTCGCGTTGACGTTCACGTGACCCGCGGGAATGCCCGGGATGTTCATCTTCGCCCACTGCGGGTTCTTGACCAGCGAGAACGACGCGTTGGGGACGATGTTGGTGATCATGTACGGCCCGACGCCCGGAGGCGGGTTGTTGGGCTCGTTCTTGAACGGCGTCCCCGACGGAACCACTCCAAGTGCCGGGAACGCGAGCACGTTTTCAAACGCGCCATACGGAGCGTTCAGGTGAATCACGATCTGACCGGTCGAATTGTTCGTCGTGATCCCCGAGATCGACTTCGCCTTGCCGGTCGAGTACGCGGTTGCGCCCACGATCTGGGCGGTGATGAACTGGCCGGAACCACCCCACGGGATCTTGATCGCCCGCTCGACGGTGTACGTGAAGTCGCTCGCCGTCACCGGCTTGCCGTTCGAGAACACGAGCCCCTTGCGGAGCGTCATCGTGTACGTCTTGCCGCCGTCGCTGATCTTCGGCAGCGCGGTGGCCAGCCCCGGAATCAGAGCCGTCCCGGGGATCCCGTTCGCGCGCGCGTACGTGATCAGACCGGTGTACGAGAGCCAGTCGGGCTCCGCCGCCTGGGTCGTGTAGCCGAACTGCGGATCGAGCGAGTCCGGGGCGGTGCCCATCAGCAGGG
>CAWEUN010000013.1:0-605736 GCA_963812225.1 uncultured Solirubrobacterales bacterium | reverse complement strand
CCCCGGCGCCCGGCATCGGCGTACTGAACCTGAACAACTTCCGCAATCGCGTCTGGACGCCGGCGATCGAAGCCAGCGGCGTGGGCACGTCGGCGCGGATCTACGACCTCCGGTCGACGTTCGCATCGAACGCGCTCGACGCCGGGATCACGGTGTTCGAACTCGCCGGAGTCATGGGCACGAGCGTCGAGATGATCGAGCGTCACTACGGTGCTCTGCTGGACGGCTCCGGCGCGAGCATGGCGACTCGCCTGGCGGTCTTCGAGGCCGACCAGGACCGCGCCGCTGAGCGGGCCAGGACCGAAGGCGAGTAGGCGTTTGGGCCACTATTGGGCCACGCCCTCAGCGCGCGGCCCTTAGAATCGCCCACCACGCGGACGTAGCTCAGTCGGTAGAGCGTCGGCTTCCCAAGCCGAAGGTCGCGGGTTCGAGACCCGTCGTCCGCTCTGAAGGAAGGCCTGGAAATCCAGGCTCTTCTGTTTCTTGTGCTTGACAGGGCCCGCGGCGGGCAACCGTGACGGGCAACGGTGGTGGTCGCATCGGTAACGCTGCGGTCATTCGTGGGAGCGTCGTTCTGCTGGCTGAGTGTGTGTTGGTGGTCGAGGGTGGGTCGTTGGTGCTGCCGTTCTTGTGAGGGTTCTTGTGTTTGTGCGATCCCCCGTGAACTGGAGAGCGTCCACGCCCGATCCGGTGACGGCCGTGGATGGGCGGCGCCGAATCGGGCGTAACCGGCGTTTGCAGTGCGGTGCTCCCAGCGTGCTGCGGCTGCCGTTGCTTCAGTAACGGCCGGATGAGGGCACGCCGGTCAAACACGAGTCGGTAGCTACTACTTCCGCTCCGGGGAATATCGGCCAGGCGAGGTGCCGCTCCTCGCCCATCTCGCGCAACGGCCAGGCTCGAATACCGACGATCGCAGCGCTCGTCCGCCGGGTCCACGCGCCGGCGACTCCATTGTGTCGCCATTGCGATCGCGCGCCGCAACATGGCGTTGGAACAAAAGCAATCATGCGGCAACCATATTCGCGTCAGCCGCGCCAGCGTTGTGTCGGCCGATTTTGAGCCGCAGTAGACAGCTGCCGAGTCTGCCCGCTGACGCCGCCTGACCGACTTGAAGATCGGGGATCAGGCGCGGCGGCGTGTCCGCGGCTGCCGCTCGCGCTGGCGATCCAGGCCTCTTCGCGGCGCGAACGCGTCCCCGTGGCACTGGCTACGGGGCCCGGGCCGTCCGCGTCGCGTGTCCGGATACCCAGCCAGCAGTTGGCGGAAAGGTGGTGTGCGGCGCCCGCCACGTGCGCTCGTGGATCGGGCTTGCTATGCGGACGCAGGGACGGCTGGTAGTGGCGCGCACTCGGCGAACGCTTCGACCAGTCGCCTGCGTTGAAACTCGGCGGTGGTCGGGCCGACATCCTGCCAGCGTTTAGCGGCAAGGCCCTGCATCAACGTGTCGAACGTCGTGCGGGCCTCGACGGCTTCAGCGTCGGTCGGGGAGTTTGCGAGCAGAAGTCCCTCGGCTGCCCACAGGATGCTGTCGGCTTCGGCGTCAAACAGCTTTACGTTGCGGAGCTCCTCAACCAGACCGCGAACTGCTTTGTAAGCGTCGTAACGGGTTGTGCGGGTGCTGTCCATGAGATGCTCTCTTCGCTGAAAGATTCAGAGTGTTCATTGACTGTAGTGAGTACCGGCACGCTGACCGGAACGCTGCGGCCGGATTTCGATCCACGAGGGCCGTGTTTGGGCGGTTTCCCGGCCGACAGCTGGGAACGAGGCAGCGTCGACCGAGACGACTCCGTTCACGCAGCCAGGACGCGGCGAAGGCCGCCTGAATTAGCTCGCCGATCCACCGCACGCGCATCGACCATGCCGCCGTCGGCGTCAGATCTGCGGCGCTCGTTGTCTTGCTGACCGTCGCCATTCCTCGTTCCCGACGTCGTCGCTTCGGCCTGCTTCGCCCGGCGGTCGGCCACCTAGCTCAGAAAACCAGCAAGCTAATTCAAGAAAAACTTGTCTATGCTTGTGCCATGGCCGAGTGGAGCTTCCTTACCAACCATGCCCTCGTCCTCGTCTGCATCGCGCACGACCCCGGCGTGCGTCTGCGCGACATCGCCGCCACGCCCGACATCACCGAGCGCAGTGCCTTTGGCATCGTCACCGACCTGACCGAAGCCGGCTATGTCGTAAAGGACAAGGACGGACGTCGCAACCGCTCCCGCATCCCAAACCATCTTCCGCTGCCCGAAGCCATCGGCCGAGAGCGCCCGATCGGCGAGGTCCTCGGACTGCTCATCGACACGCGAGCGGCAAAGTCCGCCGGTTTCGGGCAAGACGCCCAGCTGCTGCATCAGCGCGGCGGCGTTCCAGCCCTCGGTCTCACGCTTGAGCACCTGGATGATGTCACTGATTCCCATGGGAATCCTTATATCTGTAGATTGTTGACTCTCGCATGATATTTCTAGAGATCAATATCTAGTGAATGTGCTAACGTCATGAGGGCGCTCAGTGGAGCCCCTAGCTCTTCTCGCTTCCCGGGCGACATCTTCGGCCAGAAGGGCAGAGAGGCGGTCGGCCGTGGCCACCGCAACAAAGAAATCCCGCGCTGCCAAACAGCTCGCCCGCCCTCCGGCTCACACGCGCTCGCGGGAGTCGATGGAGTTCCTCATCTTCGAGGACAACGGCGGCGTCTACCGCTGGACGATCGTCGCCCGCGACGGCGAAACCCTTGCGCGCTCGGGGGGCTTTGCCTCTTACGGCGACGCCGAGCGGGCCGCGCAGCGTGTTCGCGACGCGGCTACCTCGGCGCGGTTCGAGCGCCGCGGTACCGGGACACTCCCGGTCGATCTCGTTGCGCGTCGCGATCCCGCAAGCGACGACGACGATGCCGAGCGTTGGTTAGATGAGGGCGGCAGTTTCAGCAGTGAGGCGGTGGCGAAGTGGCCAGCGCCACACTGATCGCGCCGCTAGAGCGGCTCGGGCCCTCACGCAAACCTGATCCACGACCGAAGTACAGGTGCCCCGAGTGCGGGCACGCCCTCCGCGTGGGCCAGTCATGACGATTCTGCAAACTCCGCAACAGAGTGGCGGCGGGCACGCCGGAAAGCGCGCGTACAAGTTCGGCCACGCTGATCAATCTGTGCGTTACACCGAGGCATGGGAGCACGAGACCTTTGCCGAAGAACAAGCGCGATGGGGTCGAAGCGACCCAGACTACGCCCGGATCTGCGAACAGGTCCGACAAGCAAAGGACGGAGGCGAGGAAGCCTCACGGCGCGCTGATGAAGCCAAGGCGGAATGGGACGCTCGCGTTGCGACGCAGCGTCAGGCGGACGATGACGCTCAGAGAGCACGTCATGTGATCCGCGCTCGTGAAGGTCACCACTACATGCACACCACGTCCGCAATCGGGTCAAATGACTCGCCGGCCCCCGGGATCATGCCCGAGCCGGTCCGCGTCCACGAGGTGGAGTAGTGGCTACTTCCGAAGCACCCATCCTGACCGAGAACGAGCAGCTCGCGGGGATCAATGCCGACTACGAGGAGCGCTACGGGTTCCACGACGCCGAGCACTACCTGTACAAGGCGCCGAAGGGACTGAGCCGGGAGATCGTCGAGAAGATCTCTGAGTTCAAATCAGAGCCGATCTGGATGCGGGAATTCCGGTTGAAGGCGCTCGAGCACTTCCTGGCTCGCAAACAGCCGACGTGGGGTTCCCCGATGCTGGCCGAGCTCGACTACGACGACATTCGATACTTCGTGCGCGCCTCCGAGACCCCCAGCCGGTCTTGGGACGACGTGCCCGAGGACGTCAAGCGGACTTTTGATCGGTTGGGCATTCCCGAGGCGGAGCGGAAGTTCCTCTCCGGCGTCGGCGCGCAGTACGAGTCAGAGGTCGTCTACCACCAGATTCACGAGGACCTCGAGAAGCAGGGCGTGATCTTCACCGACATGGACACGGCTTTGCGCGAGCACGAGGACGTCGTGCGTCAGTACTTCGCGACGGTCATCCCGCCGAACGACAACAAGCTCGCGGCGCTGAACTCTGCGGTGTGGTCCGGGGGATCGTTCGTGTACGTGCCCGCAGGCGTCCACGTCGAGATGCCGCTGCAGGCGTACTTCCGGATCAACACCGAGAACATGGGGCAGTTCGAGCGGACGCTGATCATCGCTGAGCCGGGCTCGTATGTGCACTACGTCGAGGGTTGCACCGCCCCCACATATAGCTCTGACTCACTTCACTCGGCGGTGGTCGAACTGATCGCCCTCCCGGGCGCGCGGATCCGTTACACGACGGTCCAGAACTGGTCGACCAACGTCTACAACCTCGTCACCAAGCGCGCGGTCGCGTATGCCGATGCCACGGTCGAGTGGGTCGATTGCAACCTCGGGTCCAAGCTGACGATGAAATACCCGAGCATCTACCTGCTCGGAGAACGAGCCCACGGCGAGGTCCTGTCGATCGCGTTCGCAGGCGCCGGCCAGCACCAGGACGCGGGCGCCAAGATCATCCACGGCGCGCCGAACACGACCTCGAACATCTTCGCCAAATCGATCGCCAAAGACGGCGGCCGTGGGTCCTACCGGGGCCTGCTCGAGATCGCGAAGGGCGCTCACGGCTCCCGGTCGAAGGTCGTCTGCGACGCGTTGCTGCTGGATGAGAACTCGCGCTCAGACACCTACCCAACGATCCGGATCGGCGACGACGACGTCAACGTCGCCCACGAGGCGACCGTCTCGAAGGTCGGCGAGGAGCAGCTCTTCTACCTGATGTCGCACGGAATCCGCGAGGACGAGGCCTCGAAGCTGATCGTCAACGGCTTCGTCGAGCCGATCATCAAGGAGCTCCCGATGGAGTACGCGGTCGAGATGAACCGACTGATCGAGCTGCAGATGGAGGGCTCGATCGGCTAGCAGCCCTACCCCGCCACCGCCCTCGATGCCGCGCTCTGAGCCTCGCGGCCGTCAATCATCAACCCCTTCCGTGTAACGCAGAAGCGCTTCCTCAACCAGCTTGACCATCTGCCAGTACGCGATGAGATCCCGCTCTGCCTCGGTCGTATGAGCGAAAAAGCGGCGGGCTATCATCAGCTCGCCCCGATCGGGCCCTGCCGCCTGCTCGGCAACCCAGGCCCGATCGATCCGCTCTTGAGCGATCAAACCGATCGCGGACTCGATCTCGGAGCCGGTGCAATCACCCAGCCGCTTGAACACGCCGCGACCGATCTCGAGCGACTCCTCTGGGTTGACCTCGCCCATCGCCACATAATCCTCTCCCACCCGGAATGATTCAGCGAAGCCACCGCGTGAGGAACGTCCAGCGTGCGGCTGACTCACGCTCGCGGCCAGGGGACCCGCTTTCGCTCCGCCACACGCCTCCGCGTTACTCCGTTGCAGGACCCGCAAACGCGCGGATACCGATAGCCGGGGCTCGCCGTCCTGCGGCTGCGCCTGGCCAGGGGTCCGGAACGCTGCCGTGTAGCCGCGTTCCGTGCGATGGTCTCGAGTCGACGGTCAGGGTGCCGCCGACGGCGGCGATGCGGTCGTGCATGTTGCTCAGTCCGGTTCCACTTGGCGTCCGGTTGGGGTCAAACCCGCACCCCGTGTCGCTGACCGTGAAATGCAGGGCTTGGGCGGTATCCCAGGCACGCACGGACACCGCCGCCGGTCCGGCGTGCTTGGCTGCATTGTCGATCGCCGCGAGGCAGGTGAAGTAGACCGCGCTCTCGACCTCGGGCCGGCAGCGGCGTATCCCGTGCGTTGACACCGTGACCGGCGTGGCCGCGTAACGGCTGGCGGAGACGAGTGCCGGACCCAGTCCTTCGGAGGCCAGCAGCAGCGGATAGACACCACGCGCGAACGCGCGGACCTCCTCGATGGCTTGCTGGACCTCCTCTCCGAACCCGTTCAATGCCGCGCTGGCGTCCGTGTCGCCGCGCTCTTGGAAGCTTTCAGCAGCGAGCGCGAGCCGAATCCGCAGCCCCGTCAGACGTTGCTGAACTCCGTCGTGGAGGTCTCGCTCGAGGCGCTGACGATCGGCGTCACCGGTAGCGAGCACGCGGCGCGCCAATCCCGATGGGAGAACCCGCGACAGAGACTTCAACACAGCGCCGCGCTGCTGGCCGACGACCGCCACCGTGGGCGACGCGGTCGCCTTCAATGAGACGCTCATCGGGGCACCGGATCGGCGACCGCGATCGCCGAGCGGACCGTCGGGTCCGCGCCCAGCGGCTCGAGCATGAACGCCTTGACTGCAGTCACGTAGGGCGAGCGCATCGCGCTGGAACAGCCCTTAGCGTAGGTGCGTTTGCCACCGGCGTGGTCACTATCGAGGGCGGGGATTGATCGAGCAGGAGCTCGCACCAGACACAGGTAGGGCCGAGGTCCTGCCAGACTCCCCATGTCTCGCAGAGCTCGTCGACGAGCAGCAGCCCGAGGCCGCCTGCGGTTTCGGGGTCAGGCGGGAGCATGCGGGGTCTCAGGCGTGAGCCTGGGTCGGTGACGGCGATTCGAAGTCGATCATCGAGCGTCGTCACCTCGACGGTCAGCGCTCGGCGAGGGCCGACGTTCGCGTGGACCACGCTGTTGGTGACGAGCTCACTGACGAGCAGCGCAGCGTCTGACGCTGTGGTGGCAGGAATGTGGCCCTCGAGCTGTGAACGCACCCACCTGCGGGCGCGGGTGGGTGCATCGTCACCGCCAGGAATCCGCATGGAGATCGATCGTTGCGAATCCGGGGGCTGGAACGCCGACGCCGTCATGCGGCGCCCCCCGTCCGAGACCGTCGCCGCCGCGGCTGAGTGGTCCGAGGGCCACGCGCTTCGCCCCAAGCGCGTGGCCGACGAGCCCTCCTTCGTGTGATCGCGCGATCTGCTCGTGGAGGACCCCCAGTTCCCACGATGCGATCGTCCGCCGCGGCCGCCCTTTGCCGTCTGGCTGCTGGTACAGCGCGACCTCGGAGTTCAGAATTCGAGCTACGCCAGCGAGCAGCGGGCGGACGCTCCGGCCATCGGCGTCTCGGCGCGCGGGCTGCTTCGCAAAGGGTTGGGTTCGAGCCGGCTGGGAGCGCCGTCTCAAGGCGCAAGCCCATCACCGACCCACAGCAGCTACAGAACGACCGGCCCAGATTGGCGCGCGACGAGTACCGCACTTCACTCCTAACGGGAGTTGCGTTGCTGTTGCAACGCCCCCGTCAGCCGCCGATCGGCCGCTGCAGACGCGCCGTATACCTTCTTATCCTGGACCCCGACGCGGCTCGCCCAGCGGGCGGGCGCAGTCAGCGTCCAGACCTCGACTGTACTCCATCAGGCCGCGGCGCAGCCAAGACTCTCCGCGAGCACGATCAGTGCTCAGGTCGCCTGGGTGAGCGGTCCGAGCCCACGGGCCAGCGGCTGCCGCCCCCGGGAGGGCGCGGGCTAGTGCTCTGCCGGGGCGACCGGATCGAGTTGGGTTCTACATTGCGGTTAGCGCCGGCTGGCCGTAGCGCTTGAGCGAGCGCGACCGGCATCTAGCGCGGAGCGCGGACGGTGGTCGCCAGCCACAGCCATCGCGGCAGTCCACGATGCTGCTTCGTCGGTCCGGAGCCACAAGCCCCCGCGAGCGCGCTTTTCGCTCCGCGCTGATGCCTGGCTGCCCCGCCCGCGGACGGCGCAGCCAAACCTCAACCCGCCCGACACTACCTCCGATCCCAACCGAATACAAGGGGCAAGAGACCGCGTTCGGGTACGCTCAGAATGCGTCGGCGTTGAGCCGTCCATCCGCTTCCGCCGCGCAGGCTCAAACTTCGGAGAACTCGCACCAGTGAGCACCACAGACAGCAGAGGACGACGAGGTCGGCGATGAGCGACCCCGGGCCAGAGGATCGCGCCCCGCGGCCGCTCGTCGGTGGCAGGCTGCTGGCCGAGATCACCAACCGGATCGTCGCGTTCATGCGCGAGCACTACGGCCGCGGACCGATCAAAGCCAAGACCTACGTGCTCGACAACCTGATCGTCTGCGTGCTCTCAGACGGGTTCACCGCGATCGAGCGCACGATGATGGAAGGCGGCGAACCCGACCGCGTGCTCGAGATGCGCCGCGACTTCCAACGGATGATGAAAGAGCGCTACAGCGAAATGATCGAAGCGCTCACCGGCCGCAAAGTGCTCGCGTTCCTCAGCCAAGCCCACGTCGAACCCGACCTTACGATCGAGATCTTCCTGATGGACGGGCCGCTAGCCGGATTCGGGGCACTTGAGCTCGTCGACCCCCCACCGAGCAACCCCGGGGCTGGCGACGACTAACCGCCGCCCCGGTACGCAGACGAGGACGACGGCCTACCGAGACCCCCTACGCGGGACGCGTTGCCCTCCTCGCAGTAGGGAATGGAGGCCCATGATGCTGCGCTTCGGCGAGAGCGACACCGCGCAGCGTTTGGCGAGACGTCCGGCCGTAACCCGCTGACACGCATCGAACCCGGCCGCAGGCGCTCGCGTGAGATCACGAGACTTGACCAGGCCGTCGGTAGGTGCCGTCGTGCTTGCGCGTCTACGGCCCCGCGCTCCGGACGCGCACCCCCAGACCCGACGCCAATTACCGGCGACGAGACCGAACCGCCCGATTTCAAAAGCCGACGGACGATGACGATCCGGACAAACCCTCCACGGCACGGCGAGTCGCCACACGCTGGTTGTGGTCAGGCCATGCGGCTGAAACCAGGGGCGACGCCGATGCGTGGGAGCACGAAACCTCTGGGGAAGAACAGGCGCGATTGGAACGCGGCGATCCCGAGTACGCCGAGCTGCGAAGCGGTCCGACAAGCCAAGGACAAGGGTGAGCAGGCTTCACTGAGCGCCGATAAAACCAAAGCCGGGTGGGACGCTCGGGTTGCGACCCAGGAAGGACGTACTACTTCCCGCTGCTCCGCCCGCCGGGACACTGACGCCGTCGTCGAGGGCAAGGGCGTGGCGGAGGTCTGCCAAGCCCAGCTTGGCCGCCAGCTGTGTGGGGCGCCGTCAGAGGCGTGCTTGTCCGCGAGCTGCGATCGGCAGCCCGCCCGAGGATCGCCCGCGAGCTCGCGAACTAGTTCGATTTACCGCCACGAGGTTCTCGCCGATCAGCGAGCGTTGCGGCGCCTTGCGGTTGCGGACTTGCGCGGCATGGATGCCGCCAGGGCGTTGCTGTTCATCGCGTGTTTGGCGCGGCGCTCCGCCGCTTCGCGCTTGAGCTCCGCTTGCTTCGTCGAAACGGTCGCGATCTGCGCTGCGCGTCGCTCGGCGGAACTTGGCCGGCGCGCCGTCGGCTGCATCGATACGGTCACCTTTTGCTTGACTGTCATCGCTGTCTCCTTTTCGATCTCACTAATCTCGGCTGATCGCGGCATCCGCGGCTCGCGCATCTGTCAGCGTCGCGGCCAAGGTCTGTCAAGGCCGCTCGGAAGACAACCGTGATCTCCTCGATCTTCTGCCCCGGTTTACTCGCTGCTGCTCGCCTAGTCGTGGGAGCGCATCAGGTAGGCGTAGCGCCCGTCCCTCGGATCGTGTCGATCTGCTTTGGTCCGGGAGCCATCCGGACGCCGGGTGTTCAGTCGTCGTCGGGCGTCAATTGACGACGAGAGCCGCAGCGATCCGCGATCGCAGGTCAATCCGCCTCGCCTCCGCGCTGCCCGATCATGTTCAGTCCGCGCCATGAGCGTCAAGCCTTCCCGTCCCTCTCTCGGATCCGCGGACGGAAGAGGGCTAGAACCGCCGCGCGGTCAATCAGACTGCGACGCGTCCACCGAGCCGGTGGGGTAAACGCCTAGAAGTACGGCACCGGCCCTGCAGTCAAAACCAGTGGCCCACGCCTCTCGCCTTGTGGCGCAGATTGCGCCGTCGGTGGCATTCGGGCTCGGGGTGAGAATCCTGGCCGCAGGGCCAGCTCATCTACGACTGTACTCCGATTTCAGGCGATATGGGCACCCGAGCTCAAATTTGCCCGAGTAGGTCGGCGTGGAGGGCATCGGCTGACTCGTCGGACTTTCCGCACCCCCGTCATAGCCGATCTACACAGCCAGGCTAATCGACGCGGACACACAAATTGGCTGGCTAAACAACCGCGAAACGTCACCATTGCGTTTAGATCGCTGAACAACGGGTCAAAACCTCCAAGCCAAGTCTCAGCAAAACCCGGTCCGGTTCACCTTAGGGGAGTATGGTTGACCTTTCGCTCCGGGTTCTCCGTTTCTTCTGCCCCGCGCGCAGCATCTACAGAGGAACGAGAAGGGGCGCTTATGTCCCAGCCAGAACCCGACGGACGCACGGAGGCGTCTGACATCCTTGAAGTTGAGGCTCGAACTCACCGTCGGACTGCATTGGTCGAACTGCGGGGCGAACTGGACATCGCCTCGGTCTCGGAGGTCGCCGAGGTAATTGACGGCCTCGCACCGGACGCAGATGGCGTGCGTCACGTCATCCTGGACCTGCGCGGGCTGACGTTCATGGACGCTAGGGGACTCCACGAGCTGATCCGCCAGAACGACTATGCGCGTCAGAACCGGCATAACCTCGCCGTCGTACGAGGGCGCACGGCCATCCAGCGACTGTTGGAGTTGACCGCCGTAGACGAGATCCTCGTCATGGTGGACGACCCCGAGGACCTAGCCCCACCGCCACCCACGCCCGCGGGTTAGATCACGGCGCATAACCGCCTCGAGCGGAACGACGGGCAAATTCGCCCAGTGCTGTTTCTGCTTTCCCCTATTTACGGGCGCGATGAGCCGCGCGATTCTTGGGTCGCGTCAGCGCCCTCGTTTGGAACAGACTGGGCAGCCTGTTGCCGCCCGCGATGAGTACCACGTTCGCACGAGAGCAGCTCTCTCGCTGACCGCGCACATGGTCCTCGCCGCAAGCGTTGCATCAGGTGCGTGCAGATTCCTGGCTAACTCTCGAGTCGAAGCCGCAGTCAGCGCCCGGAGTCGATCTCGCTCCCAACGCCGCGCCGATCATCGGTCAGCGCGACCAAACGTGCGCTGCTGCTGTCGCCCACGAGCGGCCACAAGCCGCCGTCGACCCGGCGCGATACTTTGCCACGCATGCGAGCGCGCAGCTCGCCCGTGACGGCATTGTCGCGTGGACGAGACCTAGAAGCGCCGCCCTGCCGATCCGCCACCGCCGGACCGCCGTGAGGATCCGGCAGCACGGGTGATCGGCCGGGCCCGCGGAGACCTCCTTTGCCGCGCTCCGACGAGCATCTCGTCGCCGCTCGCGACGGCCTCCCTTTTGCGCGGACCGCAGGGGAGCCGGCGCCTCCCGATGGAACCTGAAGCGAGCCCTGCCGGGACGCGTTGTGCTCCTGGCGAAAACGGGGTCTGTTGCATCGCGTGCCGCGAGCCCTGCGTTCGTGTTCGCGCAGGCATTTGCCGCTAACGGCGTATGCGTAGCTCGTTTCGTCCCACGAGCGGCAGCGACAATCGCAGCGCCGGCGTCGAGCTGGTGGCTGCTTCTCTTCGAGGGCCCACTTCCGTGACGGCGATAACGCGATCGCAAACATGGCGGAGCGCTCGTCCGCGTCGCCGCGCTGGTGACTCCCTCGTTACCTATGAGCACGGGCGCGCCACCGGTCGGCTGTAGGACTAGCAATCGCGCAGACCGCGACCGCGGTTCGCTTAAGACTCGGAAACCCGGGAATCGTTGATTCTTAGTCTGGCTCGCGAGAAGCCGCTGGCGTGAGCTACCGCTCACGGGGCAGGCGTCGTTACTACTCGGGCAAAGTCCGTTTCCCACGCTTGGCCGGTCGGCGCCGGTCCAGGGGCGCGCGCCCGTTCGGCTGGGCTGGGGGTTCGAGTCGGTTCGCGGGCGGCGGGATCGGGCGTTGCACGGGCTGATCGGCCGTGACTGTGATCGGCCCCCCGTAATGCTCGATATCGAGCAGTTCTCCCGCCAGCAGGGTGTAGGTGGCCTGGGTCGGCTCGACCTCGATCCTTAGCCGTGTGGTCTTGCGGGCGCGGAGGTTGAACGCCAGGCGAGTCAGCGCCTGCGGCAGGCGGGGCTCGAAGCTGAGCTTTCCGTCGCGGTCGCGCAGGCCTCCGAAGCCCGCGATCGCGGCGGTGCAGGCTCCGGCGAGCGAGGCGATGTGGATCCCGTCGCGGGTGTTGTGCTGGAGGTCGTCGAGGTCGAGTAGGGCGGCTTCGGCGAAGTAGTCGTAGGCGAGCTCTACGTGACCCACCTCGGCCGCCACGGCCGCCTGGATGCACGCCGAGAGCGATGAGTCGCGGACGGTCAGTCGCTCGTAGAACTCGAAGTTGCGAGCCTTTTCTTCCGGGGTGAAATACTCGCCGGCGTAGAACAGGGCCATCACCAGGTCGGCCTGTTTGACGACCTGCTTGCGGTATAGGTCGAAGTAGGGGTAGTGCAGCAGCAGTGGGTAGTTTTCGGGCGGGGTCGAGTCGAAGTCCCACTTTTGGTGGTCGGTGAATCCTTCGGCCTGCGGGTGCACGCCGAGCGACTCGTCGTAGGGGATGAAGATCGCCTCAGCCGCGGTGCGCCAGCTGGCGGCCTCCTCGTCGTCGACCCCGAGCGGCCGTGCCAGCTCCGGCCGGCGCTCGATCGCATCGGCGGCGGCTCGGAGGTTCCGCGCGGCCATCAGGTTCGTGTAGACGTTGTTGTCGGCGATCGCGCTGTACTCGTCCGGCCCGGTGACCCCATTGATCCGGAACCGGCCGGCGGGATCATGATGGCCGAGCGAGCGCCATAGCCGCGCAGTCTCGACGAGCAGCTCCACCCCCGCTTCGCGCGCGAATGTCTCGTCCTCGGTGAGCAGCATGTAGCGCTCCACAGCGTTGGCGATCGCCGCGTTGATGTGGAACGCCGCCGCGCCCGCCGGCCAGTAACCAGAGCACTCCTGGCCGGCGATCGTACGCCACGGGAACGCGGCGCCCCTCAGCCCGAGCGACCGCGCGCGCTCGCGCGCCAGGTCGAGCGTTTGGTGCCGCCAGCGCAGCGCGTCCGCGACCGAGTGGGGACGCGAGGCCGCGAGCAGCAGCAGTGGGAGTACGAACGCCTCGGTGTCCCAGAAGGTGTGCCCGTCATAGCCCGGGCCGGTCAGTCCTTTCGCCGGGATCACGCGCTGCTCGCCCCGTGCCGCGGCCTGCATGGTGTGAAACTGCGCGAAACGGACCGCCTGCTGGAGTTCCGCGTCGCCGTCGATCTCGATGTCCGCGTCCTCCCAGAACGTGTCCAGAAATGCGCGCTGCTGCTCGAGCAGTCCCTCCCAGCCGGTCTGGACGGCCGCGTCGACGGCCGCATACACCTGGGCGCGTAGCGCCGGGACGGTCCGCTCACCCGACCAGCCGTACGCGATGAACTTCGTCAAGCGCAGTGGCCTGCCGGGCGCGACCGTCGCCGTGATCGTGAGCCCGGCCATCTCGGGGTGGCTCCGCACCGTCGTGTGGGTATCTCGTGGTCCGTCGACTCGGTGATCCATCGCCGCGGCAACGGTCAGGCCGCTGGCCTTCGTCGTATGGATCAGGACCGCGCCCAGATCCTCGAGGATGAAGAACTCGGACGCCAACGGCGAAGCGAGCGCCGCGGCCGCCCGCGGGTCCTTCTCGGTGACCGGCAGCGTCTCATTCGT
This sequence comes from uncultured Solirubrobacterales bacterium, assembly GCA_963812225.1. Lineage (GTDB taxonomy): Bacteria > Actinomycetota > Thermoleophilia > Solirubrobacterales > Solirubrobacteraceae > Palsa-465. Next base: position 592,158 of record CAWEUN010000013.1, on the reverse strand, counting down.
CACCAGCTCGGACTGGACGACCACCTGAGCCTCGCCCTCGAGCGGCTCGACCTCGTACAGGATCGCCGCGATCGACCGCTGCGCGAACGAGACGATCCGGGTCGACGAAACACGAACACGGCGTCCCGTAGGCGAGACCCATTCGACAGTCCGACGAAGCACACCCGCACGGAGGTCGAGCACCCGCTCGTGCGCTCGGAGCTCGCCGGCGCGCACATCGAACGGCTCGTCCTCGACGGTCAAGCGGACGATCTTGCCGTTGGTCACGTTGACGACCGTCTGGCTGTCCTCCGGGTCGCCATAGCCAGGCTCGGCGTACGGCAACGGGCGGGTCTCGTAGAAGCCGGCGAGATATGTGCCGGGCAGCCCAAATGGCTCGCCCTCATCGAGGTTTCCGCGCAGGCCGAGGTACCCATTGGCGAGCGCGAACACCGATTCGGTCTGCGCCAGCCGTTCGAGGTCCAGGCTGGTCTCCCGAACCGCCCACGGCTCGACCGCGAAGCCAGGATGCTGGATCACACCACGGCCGGAAACCGGGCGAGATCGCGCACGCCGCGACCGGCGCGGTGCGCGCTGAGCTCCTTTGCCGGGCTGTTGCGGAACGAAGGTGTTCGCCGTGGGATCGCGCACGTCTGACTCCTCGAGTCGTGTTGCCCCGGTTGATGTCACACGAGGTGGTTGGTTGATTGTCGTTGTCGCGGTGATCGATTCCAACTCCTGGGCGGATGATTCCTGGTGGCCATCGGGGAGAGCTCGTCCAGCCTCGACTGGCGGCGTTTGCTGGGCCCCTCGATGTACTCGAACACGGCAGAACGGAGCACCATCGCTTTCATGTTGCGACCGCCGATCGACCTGCGACCGCCTTCGCGACGACTCGCTAGCAGCTTCGGGTCGAGGGGGCTAGGCCTGGCACGATCGCTCCCGTCCGGGCCGCGGTCGCCACGATGGCGGAACGCGGATCGCGCAGCGGTCAGGAGGTTCCTGTCGCGTTTCGGTGGCCGGGAGGTGGAGGTGGCGTTGGAGGCGACGACGGGCTGGCGGTTCGTGGTCGAGGAGCTGCGCCGAGTCGGCGCGGTGGTGCATCTGGCGGAGCCGGCGGAGACCGCGGGCCTGCGGGGTCCGAAGAAGCGAGCCAAGAACGATCGTGCGGACGCCAGGCATCTGCGTGAGTTGTTGATGATCCGGCGGCTGCCGGAGTCGTGGATCCCGCCTGAGCACATCCTCGATCTGCGCGAGCGGGTGCGGCTGCGGCACACGCTGTCTGAGCAGCGCGCGGAGTGGCAACAGCGGATCCAGGCGACGCTGTATCACCATGGCTGTCCGCAACGGCGCAACTTGATGACTGCCGAGGGGCGCGAGTGGCTTGCCGCGCAGCGGTTGCCGGCCGCGGCGCGCGAGCAGATCACGGTCGCGATCGCGATGGTCGATGCGCTCGACGTGCAGATCGCGGTGTTGGATCGGGAGCTGCGGGCGTACACGCGTCGGCAGGCGGGGTGCAACGCGCTGATGGGCCACTACGGGATCGGTGAGCTGACCGCGGTCACGATCCTCGCTGAGCTGGGCGACTGCACTCGCTTCTCCTCCTCCCGCCAGGCGGTCCGATACGCCGGGATGGACATCACCGTGTACCAGTCAGACCAGCGCCGCGCGCCCGGCCACATCTCGCGCCAGGGACCGCCGGCGTTGCGGTGGGCGCTGTATGAGGCCGCGCAAGTCGCCAGGCGCGGCGAGAAAAGTCCTGAGCGTCAGTACTACCTGGAAACCAAGGAGCGAATCGGCGGCGGGCGCGCGTGCATCGCGGTCGCGCGCAAACTGCTCAAGCGCTCCTACTACACGCTGCGCGAGCTCGGCGAGGAGGCGCTGGCACCCGCACAACCTTCCCCGTGCGTGCCAAGCCCCTCGTCAACCAGATGCGCCGCGGCCGGCTCCCGACACCCTCCTGCCGCCACGCCCACGTGGACGGCCTCCAAAGACAGAGCCGCCGCAACGCTCACCCCAGCGGGATGACCCATCAAACGTCATGTCGCCGGCCCCTGAACCAACTCGAGGGCCGCGGACCGAAGTAAGGCTGGGCGCCCGCGCGCACACGACCCACAACATCGACCGCGCGCACGCGCCACCAGTCACCCCTGGCAGGTCAACCCCAACAACCCCGGATCCTCCGCTCGACGTCAGGGTCCCTGCACAAGTAAGTGAGGGAAGTGGGTCTCTGCGCTAGGCCGAGGGCACCGTAGCCCGACTGAGCGGGCCGCGTGGCGGATGCGCGAGATTGCGTGCGGATTTGCGCGGGCCGGGGAGAGGGAGGGAATCGTGTCCTCGCCTGGCTCGCACGCTCGGATGCGGGACTCGAGCGCCTCGGCGTCGGTGGTGGCCCATGTGAGGCGTTCCAGCAGTTGGGCGCGGTAGTGCGCGGTGTCGAGGTTTCCGGCGACGACACGTTCGCTGAGCGTGATCTCGGCGCGCTCGCCGCCGGGTGGGGTGGCTTGGAGGATCCGAGGCATGGCGCTCCGTTCGGTTGTTGAAAGAAAGGGTGTTCTCGTGACCTCGTACTGCCCACCATCGGCCGCGCCTCGAGTCGCTTCATCGTGTCGAGAGCAGCCCGGATCACGATCAGGATCGAGGTACCCCCGCCGCAGAAAGGTCGCAGCTGCTCATTGCTTCGGGGGTGGGCCGCGCCGGTCATCGATGCCCCCGGGTTGATGCGTCATGGGCGAGCGCCCGAGCGAGATACGGCACGTTTTCGGCACCGCGCGCGGCACTTATTCGGCGCCACTCCCGACCGGCGCCTGATGGACGGCTCAGGCCGCAGCGTCGGACAGACTCTCGTCGATCGCGTCCACTGGAGGGCCGACGAACTCGGGCCGAGGGAAACCCGCCTCGATGAGTATCCGAGTCCACTCCGTGAATCGGGGCTCGCCGAGGAACACCACGCAGAGCGCGTCATCGCGTGAGGTCATCAGCACGTCTCGGAGGTCGTGGTCTATGAACAACTCCCATCGGATTAGGCCCCGATTGGAGCGAGCGTCAAAGCCTGGGAAACGCATCTCGCATGTGCGCATCGTCGATTCTCCTAGGAGGTTGGCGTGATCGGTAAGTTCTACTACATTACATAGTAGTTCGTGCCGCGTTCTTATGCTGTTATTAGGGAGAGCTGAGCTCCACAGCGGCTCGCTTGGCGTGGCAGCAAGGAGATCGTCGGCGACAACGTCACGATGGACGTCACCGAAGTCATCGATCACTACGGTGACACGATCGTCCGCGCTGCCTACGACGGCGACTACGACAAGACTGGCCTCCCAGACCCGCTGATCCTCACCAACTACATCAGCGTCCGCGACGGGAAGATCGTCAGCCTCATCACGATCCACCACAAGCCGAGTACTAGCCGCCCACACCAGCGCCGGGGCACTCAGGCCCCCGGCGCTGCGGCCGCGGACCTGGTCATCGCCCCAACGATCTGCGCGGCTACTCCGGCGTTGCGCTCGCGGTTCGGCGCGTCGCGCCCTGCGACCCGTCAGCGGACCGCTGCTTTCGCCCGCACAAGCCGCGACACCGGCGGCCGAGCGACCGCTTTCGCCGTGGCGCCGACTCGGAGCTGGCTATTGCATGGCGACGCAGGACTCGTCCTCCAGCACCGGCGCCGGACGAGCGCTCCGCCGCGCCAGCGATCATCCACCCGGCTCGGACCCGCTATGCGCCTCCGGGCCGCCTTTCGCATCCCCGAGCGGAAGCCGCGGTGTGACGCCGGGCCGAGACGATTGCTGGTCGGACGTAACCAGCGGTTTGGGAGGCGACTACCTGGATACTTCTTTCTGCCTGGAGTCGTCCGAAAGCTAAAGCCGGCTGACGATGTGGCTCTCGGCAGCACGGTAATCCTCCGCTCTGACAACCGACTGACAACGTTGCCGCCTCCCGGTTCGGGTTCGCGCGTGTGCAACGATGCTCTCGATGAGCGTTGAAGCGGCGGTCGCGGCCGCACCACAACTAGAAGAGCGCCTACCCTCACGGCTCCCGCCCGGGCCGCAGGTGCCACGTTGGGTTCTGACGTTTGGCTTTCTCCTTGGCGGCCCCCGTTTTCTCGAGCTCTGCCGCCGACGCTACGGCGGCGCGGTCTACCTGCGGACCGCGTTCGACGAGGGCTTCGTGATGCTGTTCGACCCGCCCCTTGTCAGGCAGGTGTTTCACGGGCCGCACGAGCGGCTCAACGCAGGTGAAGCGAACCGGCTGCTCGCCCCGATCCTCGGAAGCCGCTCGGTGCTCGTGCTCGACGGCGCCGAGCACCTCCGCCACCGCAAGCTGATGCTGCCGCCGTTCCATGGACGCCGGATGCAGCTGTACGAGGACGTGGTTCGCGACGCCGCCGACGCCGAGATCGACGCGTGGCCGCTCGGCAAGCCGTTCGCGCTGCTCCCGAGCCTGCAGTCGCTGACGCTGCGGGTGATCGTACGTGCCGTGTTCGGCTACGAGCCGGGAGCGGCCGAGGAGGAGCTTCGGCGGCGCCTGCGGGCGATGGTCACGCCGGTCGCGCAGCCGCGCGGGATGCTGTCGCTGTTCCTGCTGCCGCGGGTCGGGCTGAACCGTGGCCGCCGGAGGTTCGACGAGGCCCGCGAGGCGGTCGACGAGCTGCTGTACGCGGAGATCGAGAAGCGGCGCGCCGACTCCGATCTGAGGGACCGCGACGACGTCTTCAGCGCGTTGCTGCTGGCCGAAGATGAGAACGGTGAGCGGCTCTCGGCCAGCGAAGTTCGCGACGAGCTCGTAACGCTGCTGATGGCTGGCCACGAGACGACCGCGACCGGCCTCGCGTGGACGTTCGACCTGGTGCTGCGCGAGCCCGGCGTACTCGCCCGCGCGCGGTCGGGCGACGACGCGTACCTCGACGCCATCGTCAAGGAGTCGCTGCGGATGCGGCCGGTGATCCCGGCGGTCGGGCGCATCGTGCGCGGATCCCCGTTCGAGCTCGGCGAGTACGTGATTCCCGAGGGTGTTGAGTTGAACCCATCGATCCGGGTGATGCACATGCGCGAGGACCTCTATCCGCGGGCGAAGCGGTTCCGCCCCGAGCGCTTTCTCGAACCCGACGCGCCCGACACCTACACGTGGATCCCATTCGGCGGCGGGACCCGCCGCTGCCTCGGCGCCAGCTTTGCACAGATGGAGATGCGCATCGTGCTGCGGCGGATCCTCGAGCGCACCTCGCTGCGGCTGATGGCGCGCCGGCCAGACCGGGCGCAGTTTCGTGCGATCACGCTCGCCCCGAAGCACGGAGTGCGAGTCTCGCTCGAGCGACCCGCCGCTTCCCGCTAGTTCGTCGAGCGGCGACAGCACGACGGCGACCGCGCAATCGCAAGCGCGCGGGAGGCGTCGCGTCGGTGACGAGCACTGCAGAATCCGTGGGAGGTGGGCGTGCTGACCTTCTGAGAGACTACGTCCGTGCGCGCGATCGTGCTGACGTCATTTGCCGGCCCTGACGCGCTCGAGCTCGCAGACGTGCCTGACCCGACGCCAGGCGACGGCGAGGAGCTCGTGAGCGTGCGCGCCGCGTCGCTCGGTCCCTGGGACCTTTCCGTTGCCCGTGGAGCGTTCGCGGCGGCGGGCGGCTCGAGCGAATTCCCGCAGGTCCAGGGCTGGGACTTCTCCGGCGAGACGGTTGATGGCCGTCGCGTATTGGGGTGCGTGGCACAGCCGTGGATGGGGATCGGCGCGTTCGCCGAGCAAATGGCGGTGCCCTCGGCGATCCTCGCGCCGCTTCCAGAGGCCCTCGGCGTTGTGGAAGGCAGCGCGTTGCCGGTATCCGGGCTGGCCGCCCGGCTCCTGGTCGAGACGGCGGGCGTGAGCGAGGGTGACCTGGTGCTCGTGACCGGCGCGGCTGGGATGGTGGGCGGCTTCGCCTCGCAGCTCGCCGTGGAACGAGGCGTCCGCGTCATCGCTGCAGTGCGCGAATCCGAGGCCGACGAGGCGCGTCGGCTGGGGGCTGCGGCCGTGGTCGACACGAACGACATGGAGGTCGCCGTTCGCGGAGAGTGGCAGGATGGGGTCGACGCGTGTCTCGACACTGTCGGGCTCGGGTCTGACGCCTTGGTTTGCGTCCGTGACGGAGGAGCGTTCGTCACGTCGGTCCCCTCAGCCGTTCCCGACGCTGCGCGGGGAATCTCTCCTGGGACCATTCAGGCGACGCCCGATGCCGACGCCACAGCCGAACTGGCGGCTCGTGCAGCCGCTGGAGCGCTGACCGTTCGCGTGGCCGAGACGCTGCCGTTCGAACGATTCCGCGATGCGTACACGCAGTTGGAGCGCGGCGGGCTGCGCGGAAAGATCGTGCTCACGCCTTAGACGTCTGCGCGCCGGACCGGGGAAGGTGCTCGTCGATCCACGGGCAGGCTCGGGAAGCATCCTCAGCCGGAGGACCGGAAACGTGTCAGCCTCTGTGCCCCGACCGCATCGGACGCGCAGACCGACCAGACCGTCTTTCGCGGTCTGGTCCAGTATCTCCCCGGCGGCGACGTGACTGCTTAGTTACGGCGTGACGCAGCCACGCTCGGACCTGCTCGCAACGGCCGGCGCAGACCTGCCTTCGCTGTCGTAGGTGCATCTCGTCGGCGAGTCCGCGCGCCCTGCATCGCGCGGATACGAGGGCGCTCGCGTCACGCTTCGGCCGAGCGCCGGCGTCGAACTCGAATCTGGCGAATCTCAGGTCTCTTGCCTCGTCCGGGTCGAGCCGTGCCTTTGGGTCCGCGCGGGCATCTCTCCCGCCACGCGGAAGTCGGGGCTGAGCGCTTCGTTCATGTCGCGTCGGGGGGTTGCAAGCGTGTTGTGCTGCGCCGGCCGCGGGCGATCTCGCTTGTCTCGGCTTCGCGCCATGCTCGGAGCAGGAGCGCTACCCAGGCCCGGTAGGGGCGCCAGGACCCGGTGATGTGTTGGACGGCGGCGGCGTCAGAGGTGCTGTAGGCGGAGCGGATCGCTTCGTTGAGCCGCGTGTCGTGGTCCGGCAACGCGTCGGGGTTGCCGACGCCACGGATGAGGATGAGTTCGGCGGAGAACGGTCCTATGCCCGGCAGCTGTTGAAGGTGCTCAAGCCCGTCCTCGTAGGTCATGGCGCGTAGTCGTTCGCGTGTGAGCGCACCGTCTTCGGCGGCGGCCGCGAGCGCGCGCAGCTGCTCGATCTTGCGTTCAGTCAGTCCCCGCTGGGGTGCGGAGAGCTGAGCGAGTCGGGCCGGCGTGGGGAAGGCTCCGAATTCGCCGAGCTCATCACCCAGACGCGCCTTGATCAAAGCGGCCTGCTTCATTCGGATGCGTTGGCCGATGATCGCCCAGGCCGCGGCCTCATACGGGGTGTAGAACAAGACCGGTCGCAGCCCGGGAAACCGTCGCTGCAGCGCCCCAACAACACGGTCGCGCTCGCCGAGGGCAGCGAAGCCGGTGCCATCGACGTCGAGGGAGAGCATCCGTTCTAGGTCGCGCGCTGCCTGACGGGCCAGCTGCGCCGGTGGCTGGTCCGCGAGCTCGGCGTGGACTGCCTTATCGCTCTGTCGCAGCGTGGCCTGCACGGTGCGCCAGTCCCCGTCGACCGCCCAGGCGTAGCGCAGCGCCTCCGGTGGTCGCTCGGCCCGGGTGCCGGGGAAGTCCTCGGCGAACGCGGCCGCGGCGGTCAGCGAGAACGGTCCGCGCGGATGAAAGGTGATCGCCATTTAGGCGGCATCGTGGATCGTCACCGCGTACCCGTCCGGATCTTGGAGCCCGAAGGTGCGACCGAACGGGCCGTCAAACGGGTCGGTCAAGATCGTGACCCCGCGACCGGCGAGCTGGTCATGCAACGCATGGGCGTCATCGACCTTAAGCCAGAGCGCGATGCCGAGGCCGGGCTGACCGGAGTCAAGATCGGTGTCGGGCAACGGCTCGCGCACGGCAAACGGGATCGGTTCGCTGGCGAACACCACAGCGCCAGGCGGTGAGACAGGGGCACGGCGCAGGCCGACACGGTCCTCGTAAAACGCGGCGGCGGTGTCGAGATCGCGGACCTGCAGAGAGATGAAATCGGGACCAACGGGCATCGGAAACACTCCTATTCGTTTGTCAATGTCTTGACGACCAGGATATGTCAAGATGTTGACGTGAGTCAAGTCGATCTCGATACCGCCGTCGGCTACGTGCTCAAACGCACCACGGCCGCCCTCCGGTCCGCGATGGACGCAGCCCTACGCGAGCACGACCTGACCGTCCCCCAGTACTCGTGTCTGGAACAGCTCGCCCACAGACCCGGGCTCACCAACGCCGAACTCGCACGCGGCACGTTCGTCTCCCGCCAGGCAATGCACCAGCTCCTGGGCACACTGCGAAACGCTGAGCTCGTCCAAAGTGATGGCGCCGGCCGCCACGAGCACTTCACCCTCACCGACACCGGCGCCAAACGCCTCGTCGGCGCCTCCGCGGCCGTCGCCGCCGTGCAGGAGCGGATGCTCGCCACCTTTGACCCCGAACAGCGACGACGACTCTACGCCGATCTGACCGCCTGCGCCGACGCCCTCAGCTAAGACCACATGTCAGCGACGCGCCCCCTGCTGACGCACGGGTCTCCATCATCCATGACGCGCTGGAGCACGCTTTTTGCTTGTCGCCCACAGCGCGGTCTCGCTCAGACCGCTCCGCTCCGCGCGTAGCGGTAGCCGCATCGGCGTGACCGCTTCAGGGCCTAGAGCGGAAGCACGCCTACCCTGGTCATGATCCTGTCACTCGCCGAGCCCCGCTCTTGTTACCGCGCAGCCATCTCACCGGCCGGGACGACAGTCTCGGGTTGCGCGGAAACACAGGCACTCGCCATCGTCGTCAGCGCTCGCCCTCGTCGGTCGCGCTGGTGCGAGGACCGGGCGACGCCCGATGGCGTTCTCGCTAGACCTTTGCCGCCCGCGTGCAACTCTCGTCCCCCGCGGATGGTGCCGCCCGCCTGCTTCCCCCTCGCACGAGATCGGGAGCGCTACGAGGGAGGCGGCGGCTCGGTTGCGAGCGCGAGGGGCAGCTCGCTGCGAGCGGTGATCCCAAGCTTGGGAAAGACGCGGTAGAGATGTGTCGCGATCGTGCGGTGCGAGAGGAAGAGCCGCTGTCCTATCTCGCGGTTCGTGAGACCGTCGGCTGCGAGCTGTGCGATCTGCAGCTCCTGCGGCGTCAGGCGATCGCGCGCCTCCGGATCGCGGCGTCGGCTCGTCTCTCCGGACGCGCGCAACTCGCTGCGTGCACGGTCGCTCCAGGCAACACAACCGAGAGCATCGAATATGTCGCGGGCACTGCGGAGCGGCGCGCGCGATTCGGCGATGCGGCGTTGGCGCCGTAGCCACTCACCGTAGGCGAGCAGAACCCGGGCGCGCGGGAATGGCCAGCGATCGAGGTCCGCGGAAATCGCCTCCTGGAAGAGGGTCTCGTTGTCGTCGGGCGCCAAGATCGCGCGGGCGTGGCGTAGGCCGATGCCGATCCAGCTCGCCGGGTCCGAGCCGGCGGCCACCTCGAGCTTGGCGAGGTGCTCCCGCGCCTCGCCGACTCGACCGGCGTGCCACGCGGCTTCCGCGAGCTCGCCGATGACCCAGGCAGACATGACCGGGTGGTAGGCGGCGTCATCCGGGTCGAAGAGGCGCCTCGCTGACTCATAGGCCTCCTCGTGACGGCCCATTGCGAGTGCCGCGAGGGTTCGACCCGCCTGGGCCAGCGCGACTGTCCAGTGGACGCCAGCGGTGAGCCCGTACTGCTCGGCTTTCTCTGCGGCAGCCACGGCGCTTTCATTGTCGCCGCGCATACCCGCGATGGTGGATGCGACGGTTTCTGACCCGGCCTCCCACATCGGGTCGGCGAATTCGAGCCCTAGGCGATGTCCCTCGTCGGCCGCCGGACGCGCTGCATCCCAGTTCGCATGACGCGCCGCCACCGTCCCGTACACGGTCAGCGCGCGCGGCAGGTACCCGAGCCTGCCGTCAGACCTGAGGCCGTCGACCGCGATCCGCCAGAAGGATTGGGCGAGGTCGAACGCGCCGACGATGAACGCGGCGGCGCCGAAGTGCCGGGCAGGTTCGGGGTCATGCCCGCCGGAAGCCAAGGCCGCGCGCAGGCGGACGACAACCTCGGGCGCATGGCCAAACGGGTCGGCATACGCGTAGATCGCCACTATGCGGGGATCTTCGGCCTGTGCGTTGCCGAGGCGGCGTGCCGCGTCGGCGAGCACCCGCCGCATCGCTTCCCCCGGGTCGGTCCACATTGTGCGCACCGCGACGAGCCAGAGGAGTTCGATGTGCAGGTCGCGGTCGCCCGCTTCACCGGCGCGCTCCGCCGCGTCGATCAGAGCGATCGTCCGTTCGTCGCTTTCCAGCGGGCGCGAGTCGACCATCGCCTCGATCGAGATCGCGCGCGCCTCTTCAAGCGCAGTGGGCCGCGCGCGGCGGACCTCCCGCAGGAGTGACGTGACGACAGGCGGCTGGCCGAGCTCGAACGCGATCCCGGCGGCGGCGAGAAGCCGTTGCTTGCGCAGCGCGGGATCACTGAGCTGGGCGGCGCGCCGGAGCGCGGCGCCCGCGACGTCGACGGCGCCGGCTCGACGGGCGCGTTCCCCGGCGGCCTCAAGCTCCGCGGCCACGTCTTCGCGGACGCCGACGAGCGGAGCCGCGCGGTGCCAGATCGCGCGGTCGGGCTCGGAGCGCAGCGCCTCAGCCAACGCCTCATGCGCCCGACCGAGTTGGTGAACGGTCGCGTCCTGTAAGACCGCGGAACGCATCAGCGGATGCCTGAACCGAACCGCCTGGAGGTCGACGTCGACGATCGCAGCATCCGCGGCGGGCTGCAGATCACGGACATCGAGCTCAGCCCCCACCGCGATGCTGGCTGCTTGCAGCACCTCGTTGACGTGGCCCTGGTCGTCGAGCGCCGCGACTAGGAGCAGCCACCTCGTCGCCTCAGGGAGCTCGGTGATGCGCGCTGCGAACGAACGCTCCAACCGCTCCGTGAGCGGGAGCGTCCCTGCCTCGGGTAGGGAGCGCTCGCCGGCAGCGGCGAGCGGGAGCTCGATCAACGCGAGAGGGTTGCCCGCGGCCTCGCCGAGCACCCGCATGCGCTGGAGCGGCACGAGCTGCCGCCCGGAGATTTCGAGCAGCTCGGTGGCCGCTGGGGGATCGAGCCCGACAAGACGATGTTCGCGCAGACCGGCGGTTGCGAGCGGCGCCGGGAGTCGGTCGCGAGTGGCGATCAGGATAAGTATCGGATCCGACTCGATACGCCGTGCGACGAACGCCAGCACATCGGCCGACGGCCAGTCGAGCCGGTGAGCATCGTCGACCGTGATCAGCAGCGGCGCCTCGGAGCCGAGGTTCGAGAGCAAATCGAGGACCGCCATCGCGATCCGGAAGTGCTCGGGTCGACCGTCATCGGTGAGGCCGAACGCGGCATTCAGCGCGGCCCGCTGCTTGGCAGGGAGCGCTGCGATACGTCCGCGCGCCGGCCACAGCAATTGGTGCAATCCCGCGAACGCAAGATGTGCTTCTGACTGCACCCCCACGGTGCGCAGCACGGCGATGTCGCGCTCACGCGCGAGACGCTCAGCCTCGGCCAGCAATCTCGACTTGCCGATTCCCGGCTCTCCTAGCAACACCAGCGAGCTGCCCGCCTTGGCAATTCGGGCCAGCAACGCGGTCAGGAGTTCAACCTCGGCATCCCGCCCGAGGAGCGGGCCAGACACCACGGACAGAGCGTCGGAGGCCACGCGACGATCCTGACAGAACGGTCATCACCTCAGTAGGGGCGACGCCGAGCGCGAAGCCTGAGCGCTGCAGGTGACGTCATTCGTGCGGTCGACGTACGTCATCGGCTCAGCCACAGCAACGTCATCGCTCCACCCGAGTCAGTCGCGCAGCGGACGCGACCGGCGGCACGAGGCGGGATTCTCCGCGGCGCCGCGACTCTCAACGGTTCTACAGAAAGGAACTCGCATGTCCGCGCCACGGAAGCCCAGCATCGTCTTCTGTCACGGGATCTGGGCCGACGGTTCGTGCTTCAGCAAGCTGATCCCGCCGCTTGTGGCGGAGGGGTACGAGGTGATTTCTGCCCAGTACAACCTCGACTCAGCCCAGAGCGACATCGACGCCGTGATCCGCACGCTCGACCGTGTTTCGAGCCCTTCGATTCTCGTCGGGCACTCCTACGGCGGCGCTGTCATCACCGGCGCTGGAATCGACGACCGCGTCGTCGGCCTCGTCTACATCGCCGCGGTTGCGCCCGATGAGGACGAGACCGCCGCGAGCCAGCAGGCCAAGTTCCCGACGACTGAAGTTTTCATGCAGATCGAGGTGGCAGACGGCCGGGTCTGGATGCTGCCGTCCGGGATCGGGTACTTCTGCGGAGATCTGCCCGAAGCGGAACAGCAGGTCGTGTGGGCGACGGCGACGCCGCCCGCCGAGGAGCTGTTCACTCAGAAGCCCCCAGGAACCGCCTGGCGGACGAAGCCGAGCGCTTTCATTGTGGCCACCGAGGACCAGAGCGTCCACCCCGACCTGCACCGCGCCTCCGCCAAGCGGATGGGCGCCACGACCTACGAGGTCGCGAGTGGCCACTGCGCGATGCTCTCCCATCCTGACGTCGTGCTCGACGCGATCCGCAACCTCGTGACCTCCCTCCAGGGAACCCTCGCGACGGCGTAACGGAGCTGTGGAAAGCCAGAGATCACAAGACGACTGACGCGAAAGGTCCCGGGGGGACGGCGGACACAACAGTGGCCGACGTCCCCCCCTCTTTGGGAACGACGAGCCGACAGCATGAACGCCTGTCCTAGGCAAACCAGCTGCGCCGGCGGTCAGGCGTCCGCGGCCAACACATGGACCGAGATGTCGAGGAACTTTGCTACCGCACTGCTCGGCTAACGCTTTCGATCCGGGAGTGCGCGAATTTTAGGAGCGCGAAGCGCCACCGAACTCCGAGAATGAAGGAGTCCTGCTTTGTTCGCCCGACGCGCATTTCGCCCGCTTCGCCGAAAGTCTCGCAACGCGCGGCGTACGGGGCGCTGGGAGGCAGCGAACTCGCCGATCTTGCCCTTGGCGAGGAGGGGGGAGGTCGTCGGTTTGCGCCGGCGGCCTTGCTTTCTTCGCGACGCCCGCCTCGCCTGTGTTTTCGGACGTTGGCTGTGGACGGGCACCTGGCCATTTCCTCGCTATGACACCCCGACCTGGAGCCTGACTTCCTGGTAGAACCGCTCGATTGCGCCGTCGATCCAGATTGGAGCGTCCCAGTCGTGCCACCGCTCGCGGATCTCGGGGTTGAGTTGTTCCTGGGTCTGCGCGAGGGTTGAGCCTTGCGCGTTGACGTCCGCGACCTTCGCCTGGACGGTCTCGAGGTATTCGTGCGCGGCGGTGATGATCTCGACACCTCCGATGTCGCCGTGGCCGGGGACGACGATGTCGGGCTGGAGCCGTTCGAGCTCTGTGAGGACCTGGATCCATCGTCCCCCGTGGGCGTCTGGGTCGGGGAAGATCGGGAACAACTGGTTCTCGACGAGATCGCCCGTGAAGAGGACGCGCTGGTTGGGCAGCCAGGCGACCTGGTCGCCGCGGGTGTGCGCGGCTCGCTCGCTGAGCTCGACCTGATGCTCGTCTCCGAGGTCCAGCGTGTGGCGGCCCTCGTAGGTTTGGTCGGGTTCGATCAGCTCGACGCTCTCGAGCTCTCCCGCGATCGCGGGACCGAGCGATTCGAACGTGGTCTTGAACGCGTCGAATTTTGCGTGAAGCTCGTCGAGCTGCGTGCGGTTGTAGGCGATGCGGGCGTTGCCGCTAAATGGCTGGACACCCCATCCGTGCTCGGGATGGAAGTGTGTGATGGTCAGGATGAGTCGGCGGTCTGTGAGCTTGCGGGCCTGGGCCAGTACGTGCTCCCCGTTGTGAATCCCGACGCCGGTGTCGATGATCAGCGTTGCGTCTCGGCCGACGAGGATCCCGACGTTTGGGACCAGCGGGATGTGACCGTCGCGTAGCACGTGGACGCCGGGGGCAACCTCGACCGGTGGGTCGTCGGGGATCAGCGGCGGACGCGTCAGGCTGGCGAGGTATTCGTTCTGATCTGTCTGTGACATGGACTGCTCCGTTCAGTTCTTTGCTCGATCTCACTCCTGCTTTCAGGGCAGGGGGACTACGACCTCGCCGGCGTTGTGGTTTTGCTCGGCTTCGTCGAGCATCGCCGCGGCGAGGGTGGCGCGAGAGACGCGCGCGGGCATCGGATGGGGCCGCTTGAACGCCGACAGCGTCACCGTCTTGCGCGTGGGGCTCAGCGCCCCATCGGTCAAAGGGCCTGGGTGCACGAGCGTGGCTCCCGCGTCAAGCGCGGCCTCGTCGGCGCCGCCCTTGTCGCCCAGCTCTGAGCCCGCGACGATCCGCATGATCAGGCCGTAGACCAGGCCCGCTTTGCCCGTCGACGCGCCGGCGCCTAACGCTCCCAGCCACACCATGCGCGGCGGCTGCGCCGCTGCCAGCGCACGCGCGCCCGCGGTCAGCGTTCCCGCGGGGTCGCCCTTGCGGATCCCCAGTCCCGACACGACCGCATCAACGCCCTCGAGCGCCGCGGTGACCGACGCGGGGTCCATGACATCGCCCTGCGCGACCTCCAGTGCGGGCGACGGCGTCACGTCGAGCCGGGTGGGGTCGCGCGCCACCGCGACGACCGAGTGGCCACGCTCCAGAGCCTGTTTGACCAGTTCTTGGCCAGTGGCGCCCGAGGCGCCGAGGACTGCGATTCGCATAACATCTCCTATCTGAAAGGTGTTCAGTTCCGAAACTGAGCATTGCACAGATTCTGAACACTGTCAAGATATAGATCGTGCCCGACCGCAGCTACCACCACGGCGACCTTCCCAACGCGCTGCTCGACGCCGCCCAAGCGCTCATCCGCGAACGCGGCAGCGAGGCCTGGTCTCTGCGCGAGGTCTCCTCGCGCGTCGGGGTGAGCCCCAGCGCCGCCTATCACCATTTCGCCTCCCGCGACGCGCTCATCGCCGCTCTCTCAGCCCGTGTCTTTGCCGAGCTGGGAACCCGCCTGCAGCACGCCGCCACGCACGCGCGTGGTGACGACCAGGCGCGCCTCATCGCCCTGGGCTCCAGCTACGTCCACTGGGCGCTAAAGGACCCAGCGGTCTTTCGTCTCACCTTCGGGGCCGGCCGCATCGAACCCACAGCGCCGATCCACCCCCACCCCCACGATGTGCTCGTCAGCGAACTCGACCGCCTCGTCGACAGCGGCGACCTCCCGGCATCCGCGCGTCCGGGATCAGAGACGGCCGTCTGGGCCGCCGTGCACGGCCTCGCCACCCTCCTCGCCGACGGAATCATCCAACTCGACCCTCAGAACGTTGACCGCACCACCGAACGCCTCATCCGCGCCACCCTCACCGGCCTCTCCCAAGAAACACCCCCCACCGGATAGCTACGGGGGACGCTTCTGCTCAGCCGGACCGGGCTACGCGCGCCCTGCTTCCCCGCCCCGACGAGCATCTCCCCGCGGCCGGTCGCGGTCCTGGAATGCGCGGAATCCGAGCACGCCTCGGCCCGAGCGCTAGCAGCCTCGCCGCTAATGATCGGGTCAAAGCAGGAGTCCGCGGCGCTGACGCGTGACTACTCGAACGTCGCCGCTCGGGGACCAATGGCGTGAGTGCTGCTCTGAGAACTCGCCGACCTGGGGCAGAACTCTGGAGATGCTGGCTCGCACAAGACCTAGGACGCCTTGCGTGAGCAGCGCTTCACCGCGCAGCCGAGGCCAATACGGTCCGCAGAGCTCGGGGTTAGACCGCGACAAGCGCCGCGGCAGGTTGCGCATAGCCGCTAGCGGGCCGGGGGCGTAATGTGTTCTGCGACGTCCAAGCGAGGAGGCACCGATGTCTGATCCAAGCATCGATCCGGCTGCGACATCAGCGGGCGCCGCGACGGCGCTGGCCGCCGGGGAGTGGACTCTCGACCCGGACAACAGCCGCGCCGAGTTCGCGGTCAAGCACTTCTGGGGGCTCGTCAGGGTTCGCGGGCATTTCAACGAGATCGCGGGCGAGCTTTCGATCGATCCGGCCGGGGCGGTCGCGGGCGAGCTGAGAATCGATGCCGCCAGCGTCGATACCGGGAACAAGCAGCGCGACAAGCATCTGCGCTCGCCCGACTTCTTTGGGGCCGAGGAGCACCCGCAGGTCGTTTTCAAGCCCTCCGCCGTGCGGCAGGTCGACGGTTCGGGGCTCGAGATGGCCGGGCGCCTCACAATCGCCGGGCACGAGGAGCCCCTGACGCTTAGCCTCGACGCCAGCCACTCTACTGCGGTTCTGACCCTGCGCGCGACGACGGTCGTCGACCGGCGCGTGTTCGGCATGAACTGGCGCCCGCTTCGAATCGCCCACAACGATGCGACCCTGACGGTCGAGGCGCACCTGACGCAGACCGCCGGTTAGGCCACCAAACCGCCGGCAGCAGACCGCGCACACGCGCGGGCGCGTCATCTCGCCGTCATGAAGACCGCGATTATCACGATCTCGACGTCCGTCGCGGCGGCAGATCCGAGGACAGCTCGAGCGACCTGCTCGCGGAGCTCGCGAGCGCTGCCGGCGCCGAAATCGTCGCGTACGACGGGTGGACCTTGTGGCGCGCTGACAGTCTGAAAACGCGCACCCGCATCGTCGCTCAGCCCACGCGGCCGGGAGATGAAAACGTCTGCGTCGCCGGCTGACACCAAAGCAGCAGTCCTGATGTCGAGAAAATCAAGGACCTGGGCTGTCGAGCGTTCGTGATTGGGGAAGTGAGCGGCAGACGGCTCGACCTCGCGGAATCCTCAAGAGGGGCAGCGTCGTCCGGAGTACTGGTAGCTCGGTGCCATGCCTTTCGGGGCCTTCTCCGTGTGGCCGAGGGGTCGTATGGCCTGCCCACGACTCGGCTGGGCTTTGCGCTTGATATGCGGAGGGACCCCTTGCTTGGGGTCCCTCCTGGTATGGGTTCACGGGATGGCGCGGTAGGCCCGACGTCTGACGATCCAGCCAACCGGCGCCGACTCGCCAGAGCCGACGCGCTCTCCGGCCCGGAGCGCTACCTGACCTACGGCGGCCTTGACCTCGCGCTCGCCCACAACGCCGCGCCGCTGGCCGCCTTCGGCAACCCATCCAACCACGACTTCTTCTCCGCGCGGATCGGCTGCCAGACCTTCGGAATCTACGGCACGGACCTCACCGCGCTCTGCATCAAGCGCACACGCAGATGAGCCACGATCGACAGCGATCCGTGACCCGTGGCTGGTCCCGAGCTCGGACCCCATCTCGCCAAATTCGCGCATCAACCGGGCGTGGAATCCGGGCCCGAATTGGCGCCGCGTGACACAGCGCGGCGGTTTGGCGTTCGCTGCCCTCGTCCGCCCTAGCAACCATGTGCGCGGTGCTTAGTGCTAGCTGCCCTGCAGGCCCCCTCACACGTGATCAACGCGATCGGGTCTCACTTTCCCAACACGCGAGTAGGGCCCTCTCACGCGGGTTCACCAGACGGCTGCATTGGGCTCGGTGTGGGCGAAAGCCAACGCGTCCGGCGACTTCGGGCGGCTGCTCTCCACTCGTGCAATGTCGCCGAGCCGGGTCTGGTCGCGATGCTCCCGCTCTCACTGTTCGTCACGTCTAAGCGGAAGCCCTGACCGCCGGCGCCGTGAACCGGGACGTGGCCGGTTCGTGGACTCAGCAGTGAGGCGATCTGCAACGATCGGCGCGTTATGTCACGCGAGGACGATGACAGGACGCCGGGCACACATCGACTCGCAACCTGAGAGGCGTATGACCGTCTTGCTCGGGTGTGGTCGGCGACTACTGACGAGGGGCCGTGGAACGGTCTTCTCGAGCGGCCGGGCCCTGCGGTCGTCCCTCGGCATCGGCCGAGCCGAGCCGCACCGCCATGGGTGCTAGCGCCCGTCTTGTAGATGGATTGACGCCCCGAGTCTGCGCTGGGTTGAACATCGGGCGCGGCGCGACCCACGCCGTCGCGCGCGCGTCCATCACTTCACAGCGCTCCACGGGCGCCCCCTAACACTCTCGGACGTCCGGCGGGGCTGGATCTCGGGAGCCCAAAGCCGGAGATGGGGCCCTTACCCCATACCAACCGGTACCGCGATCAGGCAATCTAGAACACGGTCCTCGGATCAGAACTCCCACGCCGCACAGCGAAAGCCGCGCGCGGACATTCCCGAGGGTTCCTAGCGATGCCCGTCGCCTGATTCGGGCTACAGAGAGGTCGTGCAATGGAAACCAACCCGTCCCCGTATCCGCTGCGACTCACCGGTGAGCTGGCGCCGCGGCTCAGCCGCGGACTGTGGCTGGTCAAGTGGCTGCTAGCGATCCCCCACCTCATCGTGCTGTTCTTCCTCTGGATCGCGTTCGCTGTTGTAAGCGTGATCGCGTTCTTCGCGATCCTCTTCACCGGCCGCTACCCGAGGGCGCTGTTCGAGTTCAACGTCGGCGTCCTGCGCTGGTCGTGGCGCGTCGGCTTCTACTCCTATAGCGCGCTCGGCACCGACCGCTATCCACCCTTCACGCTCAACGACGTCAGCGACTACCCGGCACGACTCGAGGTCACGTACCCGGCATCGCTCTCACGAGGGCTCGTGCTCGTGAAATGGTGGCTGCTCGCGCTACCGCACTACCTAGTCGTCGCGGTATTCATCGGCGGCGCCTGGGCCGCCTGGACGGGGGCAGGCAGCCAGTGGATGTTGGACTCGGGCGGCCTGGTCGGCCTGCTGGTCTTGTTCGCCGGCATCATGCTGCTGTTCACTGGCCGCTACCCGAAGTCTCTCTATGACTTCGTGCTCGGGATGAATCGCTGGGTCTTCCGCGTCGCCGCCTACGCCACGCTGATGACGGACGCCTACCCGCCATTCCGGCTCGACCTGGGCGGCACCGAACCGCCGATCGCTAGCGCGCCCGAGACCGTGCCGCCAACGCCAGCCCCGGCGACCTGACGGCCGGTCTCCGGTTGGTTACCGCCGCGATCGAGCGGCCACACCGCACGTCGCTGCGGGCTGCAGTGATGTGGGGGCTGGTCTTCGGAGGGCTCCAGGCGGCGTCGCCGCTGGCGTTCTGGTGGTTAGACACATCAACGGTTTACGCCATCGGTCTGGTGCTGATCGCGTCGGTGTACATCGGCTTCGCGGTCGCCGATGGACGCCCGGCCGTGATCGCAATTGAGAGCAGCGTCGTTGCGATCTTTGTCGTCGTCGCAGCGGCCGCGGTCACGGAATCGCCATGGTTACTGGTTCTCGGTCTCGCTGGTCATGGGCTCAAGGATCTTTGGCAGCACCGCCGGCAGTTCGTCGCGAACACGCGCTGGTGGCCTCCGTTCTGCCTGGTAGTCGATTGGACGGCCGCCGCGATCATCGCCGTCGAGATCATCGCCGGCGTTCACTTCCACCATTAGCGGGTTCAAGGACGATCACTCAAATGACGAATGACGGATCCCCCGCACACTTCGAGGTCGCCGTGATCGGA
Organism: uncultured Solirubrobacterales bacterium; assembly: GCA_963812225.1. Classification (GTDB taxonomy): domain Bacteria; phylum Actinomycetota; class Thermoleophilia; order Solirubrobacterales; family Solirubrobacteraceae; genus Palsa-465. Next base: position 572,666 of record CAWEUN010000013.1, on the reverse strand, counting down.
GCCGGTCAGGCCGGCCTCGCGGTCGGCTGCCTCATGGCGCGGCAGGACCGACGGTTCCTGATCCTCGACGGCGCCGACTCGATCGGAGCTAGCTGGCGCGATCGGTGGGACTCGCTGGTCCTTTTCACACCACGCCGCTACGACAGCCTTCCAGGGCTCGCTTTCCCCGGCGACCCGGACGGCTACCCGACACGCGACGAGGTGGTCGCATATCTCGAGCAATACGCGAGCACCTTTGAACTCCCGGTCCAGCTCGACAGCACAGTTCGCTCACTTACCAAGAATGGCCGGGCGTTTGAGCTCGAGCTCGACGGCCACAGCATCGAGGCCGACCAGGTCGTGATCGCAACCGGGCCGTTTCAGACACCGCGGGTGCCGAGCTTCGCCAGCCAGCTTTCGCCAGACGTAGTCCAGACCCACAGCCTTGATTATCGGCGGCCGAGCGATGTCCCCGACGGCACGGTCCTGGTTGTCGGTGGCGGCAACACGGGGTATCAGATCGCAACCGAGCTATCGGCCACCCATCAGGTCCATCTCGCCATCGGCGCACGCCAAACGCCGCTGCCACAGAAGCTCGCCGGCCGCGACCTGTTCTGGTGGCTTGAGAGGACCAAGCTGCTGAACACGCCGGTCGACTCGCGACTAGGGCATAAGCTGAGCGGCCGCGACACGTTGATCGGCTCAAACCCCCGCGCCCTCAGACGTCACGGGGTAGAGATCAAGCCACGGGCGACGGACGCTGTAGAACGAACCGTCAGCTTCGCGGATGAGACCGAGTTGTCTGTCGACGCCGTGATCTGGGCAACCGGGTTCGGCCTCGACCACGACTGGGTTGACCTCCCCGTGTTCGCAAGTCACGGCGATGTCATTCACGAGCGCGGCGTCGCCGCGACGCCAGGCCTGTACTTCCTCGGCCTGCCTTGGCAGCACACCAGGGGGTCCGCGCTGCTCGGCTGGGTCAAGGACGACGCGCACTATCTCGCGGGGCACATCTCGACCTACCAGCGATCACTGACACAAGGAGACCGACAATGACTTCGGCCAACGACCAGTTCCCCACAGCGGTCTCGGACCTGCCCGCGTGCGACCGTCCCAACCTCATCGAGCTCTCGGACGGTGAGGCGTTCGACCTGCGGATCGCCCCCGTCGTAAAGGAGATTGGTGAGGCGACGGTGCGGATGCTCGCCTACAACGGCTCGATCCCAGGCCCGACGCTGAAGGTGCAGCAAGGATCGGAGATCGAGGTCAACGTCAGCAATGACGGCGACCTCGAGGCGACGGTCCACTGGCACGGGCTGCGTCTGGAGAACCGCTATGACGGGACGCACGAGACCCAAGAGCCAATCCAACTGGGTGGCAGCACGCGCTCCCGCGTCACGTTCCCTGACCCTGGCCTGTACTGGTATCACCCGCACATCCGCGAGGACTACGCCCAGGAGATGGGCCTCTACGGCAACGTGCTGGTGGTTCCCTCAGATTCCGATTACTGGGCGCCGGTGCACCGCGAGGTTCTCCTCACGCTTGACGACATTCTGATCGAGGACCGAAAGGTCGCGCCGTTTAGCCGATCAGAGACGACGCACACGGCGATGGGCAGGTTCGGGAACGTCCTGCTGGTAGCCGGCGAACCGGACCTCGCGCTGACCGTATCGCGAGGCGAGGTGGTGCGCCTGTACCTGACCAACACCGCCAACACGCGCGTGTTCAAGGTCCGGATGCCGGGCGCGCGGATGAAGCTCGTCGGAGGCGACAGCGGCCGAGTCGAACGCGAGCAGTTCGTCGAGCACGTCGTGCTCGCGCCCTCCGAGCGCGTGATTCTCGACGTGCTATTCGATCAGAGCGGACAGCTGACGCTCGAGCACGTGACTCCAGACCGAACCTACCCGCTCACCGCGATCACAGTCACCGACGACCCGACACAGCCGGCACTCAGCGAGCAGTTCGAGATCCGGCGAGAAGACCCCGGACTTGCGTCCGAGCGTCAGCGACTCGACTCCTACCTGGCTGCTGGCCCGGATAAGACGCTCGCGTTCGTCGCCGAGATGGACATGGGCGAGCCAGAAGTGGCTCCAGGCGCCGCGCTGATCTACACCTGCCCGATGCACCCGCAGGTGGCCAGCGATCAACCCGCGCGCTGCCCCGACTGCGGGATGAAACTGCTGGCCACGGAAGCCCCCCACGCAGCGACGGGCTACGCCTGCCCGATGCACCCCGCGGTTGTCAGCGAGCAGCCCAACCGCTGCCCCGAATGCGGGATGAAACTGGTCCCCGCCGCGCTCGTGAATCAACCGGCGGGCGGCGAAGCCTCAGCCGCCGAGTCAGAACACGCGGAGCCCCACGAACATCACGGTGACGGCCACGCCCACGCGCACGAGGCAGCCGGAGGCATCGAGTGGGAGGACGACATGGTCGTGGTCAACAAGCTGACCACACCGGCCAACATGCGCTGGATCCTCATCGACCGATCAACCGGCTCCGAGAACACGGCGATCGAGTGGCAGTTCAAGGTCGGGGATCGAGTGAAGATCCGGCTGGTCAACGAGATGGACTCGGACCACCCAATGCATCATCCGTTCCATATCCACGGCGCCGGACGCTTCTTGATCCTGTCCCGCGACGGCGTCGTCGAGCCCAACCTGGTCTGGAGCGACACGGTGCTCGTTCGAACCGGCGAGACAGTCGACATCCTGCTCGACGTCACCAACCCCGGCCTGTGGATGGCGCACTGCCACATCGCCGAACACCACGAAAGCGGCATGATGTTCTCGTTCAACGTGACGCCATGAGCACGTTGACCGCGCCTACACCCTGACGTTCGCCGTGCTGCTGATGACAGGGGCGGCGCTGGGCGACCGTTTCGGACGCCGGCGGCTGCTCGCGATCGGGGTCGCGATCTTCACCGCGGCGTCAGCCGGCGCCGCTCTGGCCCCCTCGATCGTTGCGCTCGACGTCGCTCGCGCGCTACAGGGTGTGGGCGGCGCGGTCTGCTGCTGTCACACTTTGGCCTGAACGTCTGAATAGTCGTTCAGGTATGCTGGTCTGGTGAGTCACGGAGAGTCAGGAACCGCGCCGGACGAGTTGGACGTTGCGTCGGCTGGGGTTGTCGCTGAGACGATGCAGGCGCTCGCGACCTCGAGCCGGGTGCGCATCCTCGGGCGCCTGTATGCCGGGCCGGCCTCGGTCAACGAGCTGGCAGAGGCGGTCGGGATGGAGCCGTCCGCTGTGTCACATCAGCTTCGGCTGCTTCGCCACCTCGGTCTGATCGTGGGTCATCGCGAGGGGAGGCGGGTCGTCTACGACCTTTACGACGACCACGTTGGGGAGCTCCTCGGAGAGGCCATCGCGCATGTCGAACATGTTCGCGCCGGCCTCTCGCGGCGACTGGTCGACCAGCAGCTGGTGGGCGCCTGACGGATGTCGTCGTCGCCGCGTAGCGAGCCTCGCGTCGCGAACCGCGAGCACGGTCATGGGCACATGGACGACCACCACGCCAACGGGGGCCACGGCCACGGTGGGCACGGTCACACCCACGGGTTGGTCGAGCCTTCGATCAAGCGCTCGCGAGCTGGCCTGCGGGCAGTCTTTATCTCGTTCGGCGTGCTGGCGCTCACGGCCGTCGCGCAGACGCTGATCTTCGCGCTGACGGGCTCTGTCGCGCTGCTCGCGGACCTGATCCACAACTTCGGTGATGCCCTGACCGCGGTCCCGCTTGCTGTCGCGTTCTTGATGCGCTCCCAACGCGCGGAGAGGACGGCCGGGTTGTTCGTGGTCGCCGCCATCTTCATAAGCGCTTGCGTGGCCGGTATCGAAGCGGTCTCGCGGCTGATCCATCCCCACGCCCCCGACCACCTGTTGGCGCTCGCAGCGGCGGGCGCGATCGGCTACGTCGGCAACTACGTCGCCGCGCTCGTGCGCACCCGCGCCGGCAAGCGCCTAGACAGTCCCGCTCTGATCGCCGACGGCAACCACGCGCGCGCTGACGCCTACGTCTCGCTCGCCGTGATCGCCTCCGCGGCTGTCGTCGCGATTGGCGTTCCCATCGCTGACCCACTCATCGGACTTGGCATCACGCTCGTGATCCTGCGCATCACTTGGCAGTCCTGGCGAACCGTCCGCGGCCACGACCACCAGCACTAGGCCGCAACCTTTCAACAACGGTTGCCACCATCGCATTTGGCGTGCGAAGGGGCCGACGCTGCTCTCCAGTGGCCTCTGGGTTGGGCTCACTTGAGCAGCCCGACCCGTGTCCTTCAGCGATCTGGAAGGGGAGCTGTCGCGCCACCCCTCGGCGTTCAACCGTTACTGCCGCAATGTCGCCCCAGGCGGGCACGAGATCAGCGCTCCTGCTTCCGCTGGCCGCCGGCTCGCAGCAGAAGCTAGAGCGCGGGCCGCGACGGTCGCCTAACGTGGCCGGTGCTGTACGTAGTCGAGCTTGATCGTCTCGGGCGCCGCTCTCACGCACTCGTGGCAGGCAACGCTGCGGGCTGCGCGGGCGTACAGTCGCTGGACCGCGATGTCGCCTATGGGTGGTGTCGAGCCACGAGGTCGTTGGGCATTGGTGAACGCGCGGGTAGCCACGGCGCACCGCGGAGGTACTCGAGCCGTCGGCTGTCCAGCTGCAGCTCGACACCACGGTCCGAGATCAAGCGTTAGGCGTACCTGGCGACCGCGAAACTCGAGGGTGCCGATGTCGGCGCGCCGAGCCCCGTCGGTCAGCGCGTCATCATGATCACTACGATCGCGCACCGACCCTGACAGGAGAACTACATGGCCAAACTCGAGGTGTCGGATATCGCCCGCAGCATCAAGGGGCGCATCCGGGAGGTCGAAGCGCAGCTCAAGGACCACAAGGCTTTGAGCGACGAGCTCGAGCGTCTCAAGGGCGCACTGAGCCGGCTGGAAGGCGAAGTCCGCGCGCGCGTCGACGGCAGCCGCCGTCGCCAACGGCCGGTCACGCAGCGCACGACGGCGCCAGCGCCAAAGGACACCTCGCCGGCGAGGAGCACCGACGCCCGCGCGCCGCGCGGTGAGAACAAAAAGAAGATCCTCGCCGCGCTAAAGGACGGGCCCAAGACCGCGCCGGAGATCGCACACGAAACGGGCATCAAGTCGAGCACCATCAGCGCGTCGCTGAGCAAGCTCGCGAAGGCCGGCGAGGTGGTAAAGGCCGACCGCGGCTACGCGCTCCCAACGTAAGCACTAACGATCGGAAAACGAGCATGGCCTTTGAAGTCGGTAAGCGCGTCGTAGCCGAGTCCGAGTCAACGAGCCGCCGACCCCGCGCTGGTGTCGTTGAGGAAGTGTTACGCGGCGACCCCTCGCCCCGGTATCGCATCCGCTGGGACGATGGCCACGAGAGCATCTACACGCCCGCGAGCGGAGCGCTCCGAGCCGAACCACGCCCGAAAAGACGACGACAATCGACGCCGCGGAAACGCTAACCCAAGCCAGGACCCCACAACAGTTCTTCGTCGCCGCAGCGACCGATGCCTCGAATGGCTGCTCAGGGAGCTCGTCGCCCCAGAGCGGAACTGTCCTGCCCGGCGTTCGCGTCCGGCGACAAGGCTCAGGATTCGAAGGAGCTGTCTCAGACTGGCTGAGAGTGGTCGCTGCGTGTAGACCCGAAGCAGCACTCCCCGCTCGGGTTTCTCGTTCATGGACGTTCGCTAGGGTCCGCCGAACGTGCCGTCGAGTAGAGACGGCCACGGCGGTGGGAGAGCATCGGTCGCGGCATCTTGGGCGAGCGGAGTCGGCTCGGGTTGAGTCGTCATCGGGCGCTCCCGGAAAGGATCGGGGCATCGGGCCTGAAACCCCAGATCGTGCAGTAGACGCCGAGGAAGAGTTCCCACGCGAACTCCGGGATGGTCACAATCGCTTGCAGCGAGTGCAGCGCGTGGCTCGGATGGTTGCCGCCGAACATGATGACCGTCCCGGACACGATAATCAGCGGTCCGCCGATGAGGCCGAGCCACGTTGCCCGTCGCGGCACCAGGCCCGAGCGGTACATCAGGTAGCCGAGGATCAGCCCGTTCCCCCACCCGACGACCCAGCCCGGGCCGAGGAGGAACGTCCAGTCCTTGATTGCGGCGAGGGTGTAGGCGACGGTCCCCTCAGACGGACCTGCAACCTGGTTCCGCAACGTGATGATCCCGAGCATGCAGAGGATGCCGACGAGGATGAACGTGCACTCGAACAGGCGCGCGGTCACGTAGCCGAGCGCCAGCTCCTCGTACTCTCGTCTAAGGATCGGGAAGATCACGACCGCGGTGCCGATGTTCGCGATGATCAGCAGCAGCTCAAGCAGAGCCCCGAGCAAGACCTGCTTGTCGTGCCCAGCACCCGCGATGTAGCGCTCCGGATGTCGGAGCACGGTCTCGTAAAGAAGCAGCGCTGGGATCGACGTGACGAACGTTATGAGGAAGAGCACGCCGAACCAACGCGCCCTCTTCTGATCTCGAGACACGTTGGACCCCTTTCCCCCGGTGATGGCGATCAGGCACGATTCCCACACCGCCACCTCGACCGGGTTTGGAGCCTTTCTACCCACAGGACCCATCGTTTCAACCCAGATTCGGGGCGAGCGGCGATTCGAACGTCAGGGCGCAGACCGCACCAGTGCGACCTCCACTCCAACACGCGAAGGCGTCGGAGGTGTCGGCGCTGCCGCAACGATTGAGCACGAGCAGTCTCCCGGACCGGCCAGACTTCTCGTTTGTCGCGTGCGCGGCCACCTTCAGACCGCTCCTGCTTCGGCCGCCGCCGGGGCCTGAAGGAGAAGCCGGACTTTCCGGCCGCGGCGCCGTCGGGTGGCTCGTGCTTCGTGCAAGTGAGGAAGCCAGCGACCGCTTCGGACCAGTGGCACGATGACCAGAGGGGCGCGAAGGCAGGTCCACCGCAGTCGGGAGTACCGGGCTCGGTCCTCGCCACGAGCTGGTTCGGTGGCGGTGCAACCTCAACGCGATGATCAAGCGTAGTTCTGAAGGCCGGGCCTGAGGACCGGGACCCCGCCGGCGAGTACGGTGGAAGGATCGAAGATCAACTACGCAAGCCGCGGGCGACTCCGCGGCAGGTCGCCAGGGCGGTCGATGACGGGCGCAACGTCGGCGCCGCACTGCGACATCTCGACGGCCACGGGTCAGAGCCCGGGGCGATTGGGGTGGCAGAGGCGCTCGCGCGATTCCTTGTAAGGCGCTGCGATTCGCACCATGCAGGCTGGCGAGTCGTCCGTCAGGTGGTTGTGGACTCGGCGGCCGACGCACCGTGGGAGAAGTGCGCGCGGCGGGCCGTACCGTTGGTAGCTGCGGACCTGATCAGCCTCGCGGGCGACCGTGGCCGAACGCAGCTGGCGCGCGCTCAACATATAGCGGCTCAGCGTCGTGCCGAACAGATCGCCGTTCACGTTGATCAAGCCGCGGTACTTGCGGACCTGGGGCTCGAGCAGTCATCGGCGTCTCCCGAGCGCTGGCGCGCTGCCCTCAGTAGCGCGGTTGGAGCCCGCTCGCGCGAGCAGGTCGCCCGCGCGGTTGATCGCTCCCTGCGCGCCTGAACGACGCCCGCTCCGAGCCCTCGCGCTGCCACACAGAGCGGCCATCCAGAATTCTGGATAACGGTTCCGACAACGAGTGTCGGCCAGCCGCCTTCAAGCTGCGCCACTACCGCTCTCCAGTCGCAAGCGCCGCGGCGATCGACACCACGCCGCGGATCCGTTCGCTCAACCGTCCCACTCGCACGCCGACACGAGACGGCCCTAGCGAACAGGCCTGCTCTTGCGAGGTGCCGGACATCGGCGGACGCTGTCGCTCTCGCTGTCCGCCAGGCCGAAGCGGAAGCCCTGGTCGCCGGCGCGATGAAGCTCGACGCGACCGGTCGTTCGCGGGAGGAGCTGTCTCAAACTGGCTGACAGAGGTCGCTGCGTGGAGCCCGGTGCACCGGGCTCGCGGAAAGTCGGCGGGTCTGTCCCTATTCGCGCGCAGAGCGCGAGCGGGGCGTGATCCGGTGGGCGGTTCGGCGCCGGGTGTTAGCGTTGCTGTTCCGGGGTCGTGGTTTGGTGAGCTCTCGGAGGCAACAGACCGGACGGAGTGATCGGCTAGCTGGCGCTGCTCATGCGTCGCCAGCTGATCTGCCTACCGGGACGGTCACGTTCGTGTTCACCGATATTGAGGGCTCGACGCGGCTGCTACGAGAGCTCGGCGGCGAGCGCTACGGCGTGGAGCTTGAGCGGCATCGCGAGCGGGTGCGCGGCGCTGTCGCCAGTCACGGTGGGGTTGAGCTCGGGACCGAGGGCGACGCGTTCTTTATCGCGTTCGCTCGGGCTTCGGACGCGCTCGGTGCGGCGAGCGATATGCAGGTGGCACTGGCGGATGGGCGGATCCGGGTGCGGGTCGGGATTCACACTGGCGAGCCGCTGATTGTGGCCGGGAACTATGTGGGTTTGGACGTGCACAGGGCGGCTCGGATCTGTGACGCGGCGCATGGTGGTCAGGTGCTCGTTTCGCAGGCCACGCGTGAGCTTGTGTCGGATGGGTTGCGTGCGCTGGGTGAGTTTCGGCTCAAGGATCTGACCGGCCCGGAGCGGCTGTTTCAGCTCGGCGCCGACGAGTTCCCTCCGCTGCGGACGCTGCGGCCGACGAACCTGCCAATGCAGCCGGGTCCGCTATTGGGCCGCCGTCAGGAGTTGGCCGAGCTCTTGGAGTTGGCCGTGGCGAACCGGCTCGTGACTCTCACGGGCCCTGGAGGGTCGGGCAAGACCCGGCTGGCGCTGGCGCTGGCCGGAGACCTGTCGGATGAGTACCGGGATGGTGCGTGGTGGGTCCCGCTCGCCGCAGTCACCGATCCGTCCTTGGTGCTGCCTTCGATCACTCAGAGCCTCGGTGCGCGCGGGGGGCTCGAAGAGCATCTGGCTGGCAAGCGGGTGTTGCTGCTGTTGGACAATCTCGAGCAGCTGCTCGACTGTGCGCCTCTGATCGCTGATCTGCTCGGCGGTCTACCCGAGCTGAGCATGATCGCGACCAGCCGCGAGCGCCTCGCGATCTCTTTCGAGCAGGAGTATCCGGTCCCGCCGCTGGACGCGGCGGCCGCGGAGGAGTTATTCGTGTCTCGCGCCCGACAGCTGAAGCCGGACTTTGAGCCTGATGAGACGGTGACTGAGATTTGCGAGCGGCTTGATCGCCTGCCGCTCGCGCTCGAGCTCGCTTCCACCCGCGTCAAGCTGATGAGCGCGTCGCAGATGTTGGACCGGCTTGAGCGGAGGCTCGATTTGCTCAGCAAAGGGCGGCGCGACGCCCCCGATCGCCAGGCGACGATGCGCGCGACGATCGGCTGGAGCTACGACCTCCTCCCCGAACCCGAACGGGCGTTATTCCGCGGGCTGGGCGTGTTTGCGGGAAGCTTCGAGCTCGAGGCGGCGGAAGCGGTGTGCGGCGCGGATCTCGACGGTCTTCAGTCCTTGATCGAGAAGAGTCTGCTGCGGCCGGATGGACACGGCCGGTTCTTCCTCCTTGAGTTGACGCGCGAGTATGCCCTCGAACAGCTTGACGCCGCCGGCGAGGAGGCCGTGCTACGTCGCCGTCACGCCGACTGGTTCATGCAGCTCGCAAAACGCGCCGCAGATCATCTGCGGTCAACGGAACAGGGCCTCTGGCTCTCGCGTCTGCATGCAGATCGGGACAACTTCCGCGCAGTCCTAACGTGGTCCTCGGAGCAACATCTCGCCCGAGGTGTCGAACTCGCCACCACGCTCGCCGACACGTGGGGGATGCATGGGCAGGTTCAGGAGTTGGTCGTCTGGTTAGAGGGAGCGCTCGCGGCGCCCGGGGCGACCGACATGCGGACTCGCGCGGCCGGTCTTAGGAGATACGGCGAAGGACTTCTTGTCATCGAACAATATGACCGGGCGAGCGAGCCTCTCGAGGAAAGTTTGGTCATCTTTCGGGAGCTCGGCGACCGGTTGGGGGAGGCATCGGCTCTCCAGACGCTCGGCGTCGCGGCCTGGGCCCAAGGCAACACCGAGCAAGCGATCGAGATCACGGAAGCGGCGCTGGCGATCTACCGCGAAGAGGACGATCGACGCGGTACCGCTCAATCGTTGACCCACGTGGGCGTGAGTCTGCTCGAGATAGGGGACGGCGAGCGCGGCACGCCGATGCTCGACGAGGCGCGGGCGATCTACTCCGAGCTCGGCGATCGTGTCGCCCTGGCCTCCTTCCTCCACACCCTCGGCGACCTGGCGCTCGACCGGAGCGATCCCGAACGGTTTGCGGGCAACTACCGGCAGGCGCTGGAATTGGCCGTCGAGCTCAGCGATGAGCGCACCCAGATGTATTGCCTAGCGGGCCTAGCCTGCGCCGCCGCCCTCCGAGGCGACGGCCGCTCGGCCGGACGCCTCTGGGCCGTAGCCGAGGCAGCGGAGAACCGCCTCGGGATGCGGATGCTGGTGGTTGAGCGAGCCCGCTACGAGCAGATCGTGACCGCAGTGCAAGACGATCACGCCTTCCAAGCCGGCTACCAAGCCGGACGCGACATCGAGCTCGCCGAGGCAGTACGCGAACTCTGCGCGACTTGAACGCGGCGTACTGAGCTGTGGGTCCGCCGCCCCATCACTCTACTGTCGCAATTGCATGAATCCTGCAGCCTCACCCTGGCGACCGTTGCTTTAGGCTTGATCGAGCAGCAGCCGTCTCCGCAAATCAAGCACTTTCGAGGAACCGGATCGGCCGTAACCACGGGAGCCAGACCCCTGTCTTCGGCTTCCCAAGCCGAAGGTCGGGGGTTTGAGACCCGTCGTGCGCTTCCACAAGTCTCTCGGAATGGCTTGGTCCGCCGCCAAGATGGCGGGGGCTAGGGGATCATCGGAAGCAGCGTCGGCCGCCGTGGCTCGGCGTTCCGGCGCGCCTGGCAGTAGGCGGCCAGCTCGTCGTAGACAGCGGCGCCGCACACGGATCGCAGCTCCGCCTGCATGGTGACGTACACGGGTTCATCGGCGCTGAACGCGTCGGGATGTTCGGTACACCACCAGTCCAGGATTCCCTCCTCGCCCCAATCGACAGTCCGGGATGCGCGCACCGTTGTGCTCTTGGCCTCGTCGTCGCTATCGAAGAACAGTGGAACCTGCCAGCAGATCCGCGGCTTCCAGTCCATCGGGTCCTCGTCCCGGCGCAGTGCCGCGACGTGAAGCGCACACCCAGCCCCACCGGGATGGTCCACGCGGTTGTGGAAGATGCACGCGCCGCGGTGAAGGCGAGTGTGGACGCTGTCAGCCTTGAACCGTGCTTTGCTCCACGGGTCCCGGCCGCCGCGCTTTTGCGCGATATCTCGGTTCTGCCAGTCCTCGTCGGTCAGTTGCCTGACGCGTCCGCGGATTTTCTTGAGATCTTCGCGGCCGGGCTTGTCGCCGTCGCCCTGGTAGATCTCGACGCCCTCCACGCAGCAGCCGCGTGCGGTGAGCTGCAGTCTGGTATCGGGGCACCCGCGTCCCCAGATGCACCGGTAGTTGGACAGCATGAACGTCAGGTCGAACTCCCAACTCCACCCATTGGCATCCCGGAACGTGACCGACTCTCCGACGAGCATCAGGACCTTCCTCCATCAATGATCCGCAGCCGAGAGGGCGACAATACGCGATGCCTGCAGCATCGCGACTACGCCTCGAGGATCGAGCCCGGTCAGCTGCTCGTGATGATGTAGAAACAAGTGGCGAGTGACGAGCGCACGTGCATCTGATCGATCCTCGCCGGCAGAGAAGGGTCAGCTCGTGTACGTGCATGGCGGCGAGCTTGGTCTGCGCCGTGAGCGGCGCCACGGCGAGTGGGTAATTCTCGACCCACTCGGGGAACCTGTAGCGGACACCGAGACGCTGGCGCGGATTCGTGCACTGCGGATACCCCCCGCTTGGACGCACGTTTGGATAGCCGCCGCCCCGAACGCGCACCTGCAGGCGACCGGCTTCGATTCCAAAGGGCGCCGACAGTACCTGTATCACCCGCTGTGGCGCGTACGCCGAGACCACGAGAAATACAACGACATGCTCGAGTTCGCGAGCAAGCTGCCACGTATTCGGGCCACGACGAGGAGCCTGCTCGGCGCGCGCCACGGCGAGCGCGATCGGACGCTCGCTCTGGCGGTCCGACTGCTCGATATCGGCTTGTTCAGGGTCGGCTGGGACCGCTACGCTCGCGACAACGGCCACGTTGGCTTGACCACGCTCCGGCGCGAGAACGTGACGCTGCGAGGGTCTGAGGTTCATTTCGACTTCGTCGCGAAGTCGGGTAAACGTCGTCGGATGACCGTGCGCGATCCGCAATCGGTCGCTGTGCTCGCCGAGCTCAAGCGCCGCCGTGGCGAGCCGGATGAGCTCCTCGTCTATCGATCCGAGCGCGGCTGGCAACGGATCCACGCTCCCGACGTCAACAACGCGCTGCGCGCCTGGGGAGAGGGCCCCTACTCGGCGAAGGAGTTTCGCACCTGGTCGGCGACCGTCCTAGCCGCTGTCGCTCTGGCCCGTGAGCACAAGACCGGCAACCATGGCCCAAAGGCGGTACGCCGGGCAGTGCGCGAGGTGAGCTCTGCGCTTGGCAATACACCGGCAGTCGCCCGGGCCAGCTACATCGACCCCCGCGTGATCACGCTGTTCCAAAGCGACCAGGTCATCGAGCTTCCCGACGCGGCGCGGCCCGTCCGGTTCACGCTCGAGATAGAACCGGCCGGTGACAACGTCGTCGTGGAGCTGCCGACCGACGTCGATGGTGACGCAGTCCGGCTCGAGATCGAGCAACGGGTGCACGCGCTCCTTCTGGAACCCTGATACTTCTGCATCATGTCCAGCCTCGCAATCGACGCGCGATGAATCCCTCCGGCGATACCTCGTCCGAGCTGCCCGAGGCGCGCCGACGGCTCGCAGAGCTCGAGGCCGTCGAAGCCGAGCGCGCGCACGCCACGAAGGTGCAGGAGGCGCTGTACCGGATCGCGGAGCTGGCGAGCGCGGCCCGCGACTTGCGGGAGTTCTACCGGGAGATCCACGGTGTCGTCGGCGACCTCATGTACGCGAGCAACTTCTATCTCGCGCTCTACGACGAGGAGCGCCGGCTGATCAACTGGCCGTACTACGTCGACGAGGTCGAGACCGAGGTCCCCGATCCGAACCAGTGGGAGGAGCTCGGTAGCGGCGACGCGCGCGGTACTACCGCCTACGTGCTCCGGACGGGAAAGCCCCAGCATCTTCCGAGAGAGCGGCTCGAGAAGCTCGTCGAGCTAGGCGAGCTCAACCTGCTCGGCAATGTGTCCGCAGACTGGTTGGGGGTTCCGCTCAAGTCCGACGACGGCCGGACGGTCGGCGTCCTCACCGTGCAGTCGTACCTGCCGGACGTTGGGTATACGGAGCAGGACGAGGAGCTGCTCGCGTTTGTCGGCCAGCACGTAGGCGTCGCCCTGTCACGAGCGCGGGCGATCGAGGAGACGCGCCAACGCAACGCGGAGCTCGCACTGATCAACAGCGTCCAGGAAGCGCTCGCCGGCGAGCTCGAGCTACAGGCGATCTACGACGCGGTCGGCGAGAGGATCCGCGACGTGTTCGACGCACAGGTCGTCGACATCGCGATATTCAACGAGGCCTCTGGTCTGCTCCACTTTCCCTACACGATCGAAAGCGGCGTCCGCTTCCCGGACGAGCCGATAGAGCTGATCGGCTTCCGCAAGCATGTGATGGAGACGCGCGAGCCGCTGATGATCCCGGAGAGCTCGCCCGAGGTGACGGAGCGGTACGGCAACCCGTGGGTGCTCAGCGGGGAGCCGATCAAGTCGGCGCTATTCGTCCCACTCGTCGTCGGCGGGCGGCCGACTGGAGTGATCTCGCTCCAGAACCTCGATCGTTTTCACGCGTTCACGGAGTCCGACCAGCAGCTCCTGGAGACACTCGCCGCCAGCCTCAGCGTCGCACTCGAGAACGCACGGCTCGTCCACGAGACGCGCCAACGAAACGCTGAGCTCGCGGTCATCAACAGCGTGCAGGCGGCGATCGCCGGCGAGCTCGAGCCGCAGGCGATCTACGACCACGTCGGCGACAAGCTCCAGGAAGTCTTCGACGCCCAGGTCGTGAGCATCTCGGTCTACGACGAGCCCGGCGGACTTCTGACCTTTCCATACATGATCGAGCGCGGCGAGCCTCTCGATCCGCAGCCGATCCCTCTGATCGGCTTCCGCAAGCACGTGATGGATACGCGCGAACCGCTGACGCTCGACGAGATCACGCCTGAGCTGGCGGAGCGGTACGGCAACCCGTACGTGCTTATCGGCGAGCCGGTCAAGTCGGCGCTCTTCGTCCCACTCGTCGTCGGCGGGCGCGCGATTGGAGTGATCTCGCTCCAGAACGTCGACCGCACGCATGCGTTCGGCGCGGACGACCAGCGGCTCCTGACCACGCTGGCCGGCAGCCTCATCGTTGCGCTCGACAACGCGCGTCTGCTCCATGAGACGCGCCAGCGCGTGGCCGAGCTCGCAACGGTGAACAGCGTCGGTCAGGCGCTGTCGTCGCAGCTCGATCTCGACGCACTGATCGAGCTCGTCGGCGAGCAGGTGCGCGCGACCTTCGAGGCCGACCTAGCGTACGTCGCGCTGCATGACCGGCCCTCCGGCCGGATCGACTTCGCCTACTACTACGAGAGCGGGCAGCGGCGCCGAGACGAGCCGCCGATCGCGTACGGCGAGGGGCTGACCTCCCGGATTCTCGAGTCGCGTGCACCGATGCTGCTCAACCGGTCACCTCAGTTCGAGGAGCACGATGCGTCGGGGGTCGGCACCCCAGTGCGCTCCTTCTTGGGTGTTCCGATCCTCGTCGGAGACGCGGCGATCGGGGTCATCAGTGTCCAGAGCATCGAGGAAGAGGGCCGTTTCGGAGAGACCGACTCCCGGTTGCTGGCGACGATTGCAGCCAATGTCGGCGTGGCGATCCAGAACGCGCGCCTGTTCTCCGAGGTGGAGCGACAGCGCCAGTACCTCGAGTCGCTCGTCGCGATCAGTCCCGCCGCCGTGGTTGTGATGGACGCCGACGAGCGGGTGACCGACTGGAACCCGGCCGCGGCCGAGCTCTTCGGCTACTCGGCCGGAGAGGCGTTCGGCCGGCCCATCGACGACCTCGTGTTCGCCGAGACAGACCGCGACGAGGGACTCGAGATCACCCGAGAGGCCATGACGGTCGGTCGCGCGGGCCGGATCACCCAGCGCCAGCGGAAGGACGGGACACGCGTCGACGTCGAGCTGATGCTCGTCCCGCTCACGGTGGACGGCTCTCACGTCGGCTTCCTCGGCATCTACCACGACGTCACCGAGCTCCAGCGCGCGCGGCAGGAGGCCGAGGCGGCGACGCAGGCGAAGAGCGCGTTCCTCGCCACGATGAGCCACGAGATCAGGACGCCGATGAACGCCGTGGTCGGCATGACGGATCTCCTGCTGGGCACCGAGCTCACGGGTGAGCAGCGCGAGTTTGCCGAGGTTGTGCGCTCGAGCGGCGACGCGCTGCTGCACGTGATCGACGACATCCTCGACTACTCGAAGATCGAGGCGGGCAAGCTCGACCTCGAACGCGAGCCATTCAGCGTGCGCGACTGCGTGGAGGGGGCGCTGGACATCGTGGCGCCGCGCGCGTGGGAGAAGGGGCTCGAGCTTGGCTGTCTCATCGAGGAGAGCGCACCCGCCGGGATCATGGGCGATGAGGCCCGCCTTCGCCAGGTGCTGCTGAACCTGCTCTCCAACGCCGTCAAGTTCACCGAGGCCGGCGAGGTCGTCGTCCTCGTCGAAGCCGAGCCGAGCGGATCCGGCCCCTGCCGGCTCGAACTCTCGGTACGCGACACCGGGATCGGGATCGCGCCTGACCGGATGGACAGGCTGTTCACGTCATTCAGCCAGGTGGACGCGTCGGCCACGCGCCGGTTTGGCGGTACTGGACTCGGCCTCGCCATCTCGAAACGGCTCATCGAGCTGATGGGTGGGACGATCTCCGTCGAGAGCGAACCGGGCAGCGGCTCGACCTTCCGTATCAGGCTGCCGGCCACAGCGGCGGAGGTGCCGAGCCAGATCCCCCTGGACGATGGCCTCGCGCACCTGGCCGGCAAGCGGATCCTCGTCGTCGACGACAACGCGACGAACCGCGAGATCGTGACCCGGCACGCCTGCTCGTGGGGAATGGAGTCGGTCGCCGTCGAGCTGCCCTCCGAGGCTCTCGCGTTGATCGAGGCCGGCGAGCGATTCGACGTGGCCGTGCTGGACATGATGATGCCCGAAATGGACGGGCCCGCCCTGGCGGAGGAGATCCGCAGCCGGCGGAGCGAGCAGGACCTCCCGCTCCTGCTTCTGACCTCGCTCGGCCGCATGCAGCAGGCGCAGTCGGCGGGCACGTTCTCGGCCCAGCTCGCAAAGCCCTTCAAGGCCTCGCAGCTCTACAACACGCTCCTGCGCCTGCTGACCGCGGGCGAGCCAGAGGCGGAGACCGCCGAGGTCGCGATGGACGGGAAACAGGCCATCTCGTCCCTGCGAATCTTGCTCGCCGAGGACAACGCGATGAACCAGAAGGTCGCCCTTCGCCTGCTCGAGCGGCTCGGCTTCCGCGCGGACGTCGCGTCGAACGGCCTGGAGGCGCTGGCAGCGCTCGAGCGGCAGCCTTACGACGTCGTCCTGATGGATGTGCAGATGCCGGAGCTCGACGGTCTCGACGCTTCGCGGCGGATCTGCGAGCGGTGGCCGCCGGAGAGCCGCCCGCACATCATCGCGATGACGGCGAACGCGCTACCCGAGGATCGCGAGGCGTGCTTCGCAGCCGGGATGAACGACTACGTGGCGAAGCCGATCCGCGGGGACGAGCTGGCAGCGGCACTGAGGCGCGCACGGCCACTACCGAACCGTGACGGGGGATCGGGAGAGAGCGAGATTCGCCTCGAGGCTTACGCGCTGCAGAACCTGCGAGACCTGGGCGGCGTCGAGTTCCTCGCCGAGGTCGTGGACGTCTTCCTTGCGGATGCGCCGGCGCTGCTCACGAGTCTCCGGAGCTCGCTCGAGCGGCAGGACACCGATGAGCTCCGCCGAGCGGCGCACACGCTGAAGTCGAACGGCTCGACGCTGGGTGCGTCGGCGTTCGCGGAGCTCTGTCGCACCGTCGAACACCAGGCCAAGGAGGGCCGCATCGACGGCGTTTCGCAGCTCGTAGATCGGATCGAGCACGAGTACGGGACGCTCCAGGAAGCCCTCGCCTCCCTCCGGTCGGAACCCGTTTCGTGATCGGTTCCGCTCCCGCGGCCGGCACGATCCTGATCGCGGATGACAACCGCGTAAACCGGCTCCTGCTCGGCCGCGGGCTCGAGCACAACGGACATACGGTCGTCTTTGCCGAACACGGCGAAGAAGCGCTTGAGCTGTTACGAAACCGGCCCTTCGACCTGATGCTGCTCGACGTTCTGATGCCCGAACTCGATGGCTACGGGGTCCTGGCGGAGCTGCAGCGCGACCCGCATCTCCGCGACATCCCGGTGATCGTGACGTCATCGCTCGACGAGTTGGACAGTGTCGTGAGGTGCCTCGAGATGGGCGCCGAGGACTACCTGACGAAGCCGGTCAACGCCGTGCTGCTCAATGCGCGAATCAACGCGAGCCTCGAGAAGAAGCGCCTGCGCGACCAACAGCGCGAGCTCATCGGCAAGTTCGCCACCAAGGAAGTGGCGGAGGATCTGCTCACGTCGGGGTTCTCACTTGGCGGCAAGTACGTCGAAGCCTCGGCGATGTTCTGCGACATCCGCTCGTTCACGACGATTGCGGAAGCGCGGGATCCGGCGGAGACGATTGAGCTCCTGAACGACTACTACGCGCTGATGATGGACGCGATCAACGGCGAGGGCGGAATCGTGAACTCGATGGCCGGCGACGGCCTGATGGCAATCTTCGGCGCGCCGTTGCCGCGCGAGGACCATCGCCGGGCGGCGGTGCTCGCGGCGCGGCAGATGATCGAGTTGATCCGCCTGTTCAACGAGGACCGGGCGGCGCGGGGTAAGGTGCAGATCCGCATCGGCGTCGGGATCGCGTCCGGTCGCGTCGTCGCCGGCTATGCCGGCACCCAGCAGCGCGCGACCTACACCTGCGTCGGCGACACCGTCAACGTGGCTGCGCGTCTCGAGTCCCACACCAAGGTCGTCAACCGCCCGATCCTCATCGACGAGCACACGCGGCGGGGCCTCGACCACGGGATCGCCGTCGAGCCGCAGGGCGAGCTGCTGATGAAGGGAAAGACGCAGCCGATCAACGTGTATGCCGTGCTCGTCGACTCGCTGGTCGCCGAGAGCGCGTGAATCGCTAGGTTCGCTCGATCCTTTGCAGCCCGTGCGCGGGCGTCCACCACTCGACCACGAGCATCGTCGCCTCCTCGTTGAGGTGCGTATGCACGACATCAGCGATGTCGGCGTGGAAGCTGTCGCCGTCCGATCCATCGGTGACCGGCCCCGCAGCGATCGCCCGACCGGAGATCTTCGCTTCGCCCGGCCACTGAGCCTCAGAGCCCTCGACCGGGTCGACCGTCGCGCTGTGGAGAGCGAACCGCGGATCCCGACGAAGATCCGCGCCCTTGCGCGCGTTCGGCATCGAGCCGAAAGCCAACTCGCCGTCCTCGAAGGCGGCCTCGATTCCGGAGATCCGCGGCGACCCGTCGGCGCGCAGGGTCGCGATCGTCTTGTGTCTGTGAGCGTCGAACAGCGCCCGCACCCGGTGCGCGAACTCCGGCTCCGCGCCTTCGACGTCATGCCAGGCCGTCATACGCCGATGATCGCATGTAAAGCGCAGTAAAATCTAAGTCAGAGGGACTTAGATTCTGCCAGGTCTGGACGACAAACTGAAGCCATGAGTGACGCGATTGAGATTCTGAGCAACAACGATGAGCGGCCGGTCGTCGGATACGACCACCGTGAGCGGAGAAGCGGCATTCCGCAACGCCTCGGACTGCTTGGTCTGAGGCTCGAAGCGCGCGATCTCGGTGGCGCTGACTACGTGCTCTCGCCCCGGCTGGCGGTCGTCCGCAAGAGCGAGGCGGCGCTGGTGCCATGGGTCACGCTCGGCCGCTTCGAGCGGGCGATCGACGAGGTCTGCGAGGCATATCCGGCGGTCGCTCTCGTGCTCCAGCGTAAGCCCGGGGCCGTGCCCGACCGAATCCGAGAGGGCGTGATCGCGCGGCTCGCGCGGCGCGGCGTGGCGACGCTCACGGCCGACGACGCCGACGAGGCGGCGGCCTGGATCGCACGGCTGGCCCGGCAGGAACAACGTGGTAGCGGGGTTTATGCCGGCAGCCTCGGCCGCAAGCCCCGCGACCCCGATCGCATCGCCGAGGAGCTCCTCGCACGGCTGCCCGGTGTCTCCTACGTCGGCGCGCGGCGCCTCTTGGAGCATTTCGGCTCGGTGCGAGCGTTAGCCGCCGCCAGCACCGAGGAAATCCAAGCGGTCCACGGCTTCGGACCCAAGCGTGCCGCCGCCGTGGAATCCGCGCTCGCACACCGCCGCGATGCGGACGCCGTTGCCGCCTGAGCGGCGGTAGCGACGTCCCCGGCTCTTGGCGTGGACCTCACGCGCCGGTGGGCGTGCCGGGCAGCTCAGTTGCGATCGCCGGCGCTGTGGTGCCTCCAGCCGTCGGCGTACTCGGCGTCGTGCAGCCGGTAGAGCTGGTGGGCGTAGTGATCCAGGCGGTCGGCGGCCGCCTGGGCCTCGTGATAGTCCTTGCCGTGGTCGCGAGCCGGAGTCTTCTCCTCGGCGCGCTTGCGGACAACGTGAAGCTCCTCGCGAGCGAGCTCGACGATCTTTTCTAGCGTCTCTTCAAGGTCCACTGTCTTCCTCTCGTGTCGAAGTCGCGATCTTGCCTTCCACAGCCTCCTAGAGCGCCAAGCTTCGCTGTCAATCAGGCACGGGACCGATCAAGGACTGGCGGACTTCGGCGATCCGCCCGTCGGCGACTCGGTAGAGGCTCAGGCCGCGGTAATCCGAACCGTTCGCCAGATGGCCGGTCCAGACCACGGCGACGCTGTCGTCGCGCGCAACCAACGCGTCGATGTCGTATCGAATCAAGCCACCAGTGATCTGGACGGCGTGCTCGTAGTCATCCCGGGCGCCCTGCGGTCCGTGACCGGGCGGCGTGTGTCCGTAGTCGACGTAATCCGGGGAGACGAGGTCGTCGAACCGTTCCGGGTGACCCTCGGTGTAGGCAGCAAAGTACGCACGAACCGCATCTTCTGATGTCACAGCCTTTGCTCCAATCTGTCCGCGAGCCGGAACTCGACTTGATTGAAGTCGTCCGGAGCTCGCGGGTCAAGGAGGTTGTTCACGATCGGCTGAGGCTTACCTACGGCAGCGGTATGCGACCGTACCTGGCCTCAACTTCCTTTCGCCCTGACCTCAGGGTCCATCCGATCGAGGTGACGCGCTCGTGGCGTCGGGCGGCTCGGCGAACGCGATCGCGTTCCCATCCGGATCAGGAACGTTGACGTGGCGGACGCCGTTGGAGTAGGTCTCGACCGGCTCGTGCTCGATGCCCGCGTCAGCGAGACGCTTTAGCAGCGGGTCGAGCCCGGCGACGGCGAGGGTGATCCGGCCGGCGCCCGCTTGCCCCGGGTTTGGCTCGAGGAACAGCCAGGCGTGCTCGTCGATCTCCCAAAGAATCTCTTGCCCGACGCGACTGTCCGGGGGCCGCCCGAAGAAGCGCGTGTACCAATCGATGCCGACATCGAGATCGGAAACAGGGATGCCGGCGAACAGATGCGTGATCGCGCTCTGCATTCCCCGCCGCTCAGTCCCCCTCCTCGGGGCGCCAGGGAGGTTGGGGAGGTGCCGTGATGAGTGCCTGCCTGAGGAGCGTGAGCAGCTGACGGCGATCAGCGGGGCTGAGCCCGCTCAGAACCTCATCCTCTACCTGCGCGACGGATCGTCTGGCCCGCTGCAAGGTGCGCCGACCCTTGGGTGTGATCACTACCTCCCACGCTCGGCGATCGTTTGGGCGCCGTCGGCGCTCGGCCAGCCCCGCGCTTTCGAGTTCGTTGATGAGCTTGACCATCGCGCTTGGATCGATGCCCATGTCGGAGCTGAGCTGCTGCTGGATGGTCGCTTCGCGGGCGCCGAGGACGTTGAGCAGCGCGAACAGCGCGGGCGTGAGGCCGATTGAGTTCAGCCGCTCAGCGGTTCGCGTATGGGAGGCACGCCATAGGCGGAAGAAAAGCTGGCCGGCGAACTCAGCCACCTCGACGTCGGTCGATAACGGCGTTCCCATTGCTCAAGTCTTGCAGATTCACTGGACTCAGACAATGATGGTCGATATCCATCATTGTATGCTACCATGATGTCTCATCATCCCGGCGATCCCAACCTCCTTCACGAAAGGACCTGCTATGACCTCCATCGGATCCGTCACCCTCGAAGTGCCTGACCCGGCCGCTACGGATGCCTTCTACGCCGCGGCGTTCGGTTTGGGCAGTCAGTTGGCTCTACGCGCCTCCGACGCGCCCACGACCGGCTTCCGCGGATTCACACTCTCGCTCGTGGTGGCCCAGCCAGCCACGGTCGACGGACTGATCGGCGCCGCGCTCGACGCGGGCGCGGTGCCGCTGAAGCCGGCCAGGAAGTCGTTCTGGGGCTATGGCGGCGTCGTCCAGGCGCCGGATGGGACGATCTGGAAGGTCGCGACATCATCCAAGAAGGACAGCGGGCCCGCCACGCGGCAGATCGACGAGATCGTGCTCCTGCTGGGCGTCGCGGACGTCGCCGCGACCAAGCGGTTCTACGTCGAGCACGGCTTGGAGGTGGCGAGGAGCTTCGGCCGCAAGTACGTCCAGTTCTCCACGGAGCCGATCAAGCTGGCGCTCTACGGGCGCCGAGCGCTGGCAAAGGACGCTGGCGTCTCCTCGGACGGCACCGGCTCGCACCGAATCGTCATCGGCAGCGATGCCGGCTCTCTCACCGACCCGGACGGGTTCGCGTGGGAAGGCGCGGAAGTCCGAGACGCACGACGTGTGGAGTTCGCGGCGGCGGCATCCGCGATTCCACAGACCACCTGATCCGTATCCAAAGGCTGCGCCGAGCCGTTCCGCGCAGGCAGACATGACCTGAACAACACGAGGAGATTTCCATGAGACCAAAGACGGTCACACAGAAGTCGGCTAGGAGCACCGCCAACAAAGCGTCGAACCGATTCACCGCGGAGGAACGAGCCGCGATGAAGGAGCGCGCTCGAGAGGTGAAGGCCTCGCGCGCAGGCAAGGCGGATGGGGAAAGCGACGTGCTCGCGAAGATCGCCGAGATGCAGAAATCGGACCGCGTGATGGCTGAGCGCATCCATGCGATCGTCAAAGCCACCGCGCCCGCCCTCTCGCCACGAACCTGGTACGGGATGCCCGCGTACGCCAAGGACGGCAAGGTCGTCTGCTTTTTCAAAAGTGCGGAGAAGTTCAAGACGAGATACGCAACGTTCGGCTTCAGCGACAAGGCGAACCTCGACAAAGGCGCCATGTGGCCGACCGACTTTGCCCTCAAGGAGTTGACCGCCGCCGAAGAGTCACGGATCGCCGCGCTCGTGAAGCAAGCCGTGAGCTAAGGGCTCCGACCAGAGCTCACAGCGAGCGCAGGAAATCGATCAGTCCTGGAAAGAAGTGTTCTGGGTCATCGAATTGGGATAGGTGGCTGCCGTCCGGACAGTGCAGATAGCGACCGCGTGGCACCTGCTCGGCCATCCAGCGCATATGCGCTGGATCCATGGTGTCGTGCGTGGCGCCGATCGTCAGCGTCGGCACCGCGATGTCCTTCAGGTCGGCCGTCCGATCCCATGTCTCGAGGCTCCCGGACATACCTAGCTCGCTCGGCCCCTGCATCGGCACATAGATGTCCAGGTTCATGTGCGCGAACGTCCGCTGAAGGGGTTCTGGCCACTCCGGCAGCGGGATGCGGCAGATGTGCTGGACGTAATGGTTCTCCATCAGCAGCTGCTCGTATCTGGGATCCGTGGTGTTGCCGTCCGCCTCGAGCCGCCTGATCTCCGCCAGGACGCTTTGGTCCATCGCCGGCATCAGCACCTTCTCCGCGTACTCGTTGTAGAGGCGGCTGCTGGCCATCATGTTGGAAATGACGAGAGCCTTCAGCCGGTCCTGATGGTGAATGGCGTACTCGAGAGCGAGCAGTCCGCCCCACGACTGTCCGAACAGCACGAAGTTGCCGCTGTCCAGACCCAGGGCTGTACGGACCTGCTCGACCTCGTCGACGAAGCGGGGCAGGTCCCACAAGGACGGGTCGTCCGGTTGATCGCTACGGAACGAGCCCAGCTGGTCGTAGTAGTAGTACTCGATTCCTTCCTCCGGGAACCAGACGTCAAAGCACTCGTACAGCTCGTCGGTGGCGCCGGGTCCGCCGTGCAACAGCAGCACTTTCAGGTCGGGATTGCTGCCCACCCGCCGGGTCCATACTCGAAATTCGCCGACGGGAGTGCTAATGGGGACCATGCGTGACCCCCCGGAGATCACGTCGTGATGGTCCCATCCGGAGGTGTCGAAATACGATGCCGGCGGTTGGATCATTCGGGCAACCTACCGCCCATCGGCACTGGGGTGGGGTTGTTCCGCAGTTCAAGAGGCCGCGTGCACGCCGCCGCGACGTCGGTCGTCGCGACGGCGTGAGCCGAGCTGGTCGCTCAGACGGCTTCGACGATCTCGAGTCGGTTCCCGTCCTGGTCGCGGAAGGCGAACATCGGAGGAACGCCCGGCCAGTGTAGGAGCTCGCCGACGTCGACTCCTGTCTCTTGGAGACGGGCGTGGACGGCATCGGCGTCACCAGCCCTCAGGCGGATTCCGGTCTGTATGCCCGTCGGCGCGCCCTCCCGTGCCGGTACTAGCGCGATCGTGACCGCCGCATCGGAAGGTGCGACCTCGATCCACCGCCCGCCGAACTGGGGTAGCGGAACGTCCCGGCGCTTCTCGAGCCCGAGCTTGCCGAGGTAGAACTCGAGCGCTCGGTCCTGGTCGGAGACGGGGACGCCGATCGTGATCACGTCATCTACGAGGTTGGGGCTCTGGTCGTTCATCGTGTCGTCCTTTGGGTCGATGTTCGTTGGGTTTGATCGCTGCCGGCTGCTCACGGCTCCAGCGCTCCTTTGAGCGCTTCGAGCCGCTGCCGCCAGTAAGCCTTCATGCGCTCGGCCTGCTCCGCATCTGTCAGTCGTCGGTGCTCGAGCGCGATCGTGCTTTTCGCCTCGCCCTTGGTGAGGAAGGTGACGTTGACGCGCGTCTGGGCTGTGCCCCAGTCAAAGCGGGCCGATTTCGGTCTGGTGGCCGTCCGCTCGGAGAGCTCGCCGTCGGGCAGCCAGCGCTGGCGGATCGGCGCCTCGACGACGGCGTCATATAGCCGATCAACTGGTACTGAGACCGTCTTGGAGGCCGTGATCGCAAACCCGTCCGCCTTCTCGCCGACGGCCCGCACGCCTCGGGTCAGCTCGTAGCTCGAGACGATCGCCTGCACGTTCCAGGCCAGCGGATGGGCGCCCTGTTGCTCCGCCAGCCAGCGGGCCATCTCGCGGTGGGAGCGCTCGGCCATGCCCGACTCGTCGAGCACCGCAAACCACTCCTCCCAGCCTCGCCCCGTTCGCTCGCGGATCCGCTCGTCCGAGGTCGCCAGCCGCAGCTCGGTGGTTCCCTTCGGCTCCTCAGCGCGCAACAGTATCGCCCGCGCCGCCGTGTAGCTCTCGCCGGTCTTAGCCATCCGGGCACGAACCAGACGCTTGAACGACTTGTGCTCGGTCATCGCGTGTGCTCCTCTCGAACAGGCGCGGCCCCGCAACTCACGCTCACGGCGCCCGCCGGAAAGGGCAAAGGACGGACCGGCGTCCCGAGGGCACGAACCCCCTTTGCCCCCGCTAAGGCCGACGGCGTGAGCGCCAGAATCGAGGGTTGGGCGCGGGACGGCGCCTGGTGAAACCGTATTGGTACCAGCTAAGACCGCCGCAGGCCACAAAACTCATCGCTCCACGCGGTTCACCAGATCGACGCTCGAGCGCGGGCCAACCTAGCCCAGGGCGGCGGGGCGCGAGTAGCGACCGTTCCGTTTCTGTCCGAGCCGGTGTCTCATCAGGCAGCAACCACAAACGACTTGGAGACGGAAATGGACACTCACAAGACTGCGACCCGAGAAGAGTGGCAAGCGGCGCGCGCCGCGCTGCTCGAGCGCGAGAAGGAGCACACCCGGATGGGAGACGAGCTCGCCCGGCAGCGTCGGTCGCTTCCCTGGGTGCGGGTCGAGAAGGAGTACACGCTCCAAACGGCTGACGGCCCGAAGACGCTGGCGGAGCTGTTCGACGGCCGCTCCCAGCTCCTCATCTACCACTTCATGTTCGGTCCGAGCTACGAGGCCGGGTGCCCGGTGAACTCGTCGATGGCCGACAGCTTCGACAGCTTGATCCCACACCTGAAGGCGCGAGATGTGACGCTGATCGCGGTGTCCGGAGCGCCGATCGAGAAGCTCGAGGCCTACCGCGAGCGAATGGGCTGGAACTTCACGTGGGCGTCGAGCTACGAGAGCGATTTCAACGCGGACGTCGGTTTCTCCAGCAGCCTCGAGCAAACGCGCGAGGCGATCACGCCGATTCTCGACCAGCTGCCGCCGATCGCCTTTCGCAACGCCGAGGCCGCCGGCACCGACATCTACGGCTACCTGACGGAGCTATTCGGCTTCACGGCCTTCAGCCTCGAGGAGGGCGTCGTCTACCAGGCGTACTCGACGACCGGTCGTGGAGTCGAGTTCCTGATGCCGTACTACGGAATCCTCGATCGCGCGCCGAAGGGCCGGGACGAGGACGATGGATGGCAACTGTGGATCCAACGGCACGACGAGTACGACAGCGTGTCCGCGGCCTGACCGCAGATCTGGCGCCAGCAGCTCGTTCGCCGCCGGTCGGTAATGCGACGAGGTTTGAGCGGGACGTTGATGCCTTGGACGCCGCCGGTCGAGACCAGGGTAATGATCGGTTCCCGGATGCGCAGGGGCGCCATCACGCGGCACCTCGGAGTCGCGGGTTCCGCGCTCGCTGGCGCGGTGGCGCTCGCTTGCACGGTGGCGCTCGCCACGATGGCCGGGCCGGCCAACGCATACCCGGTCCAGTACTGCGCCCAGGTGCCGATCGTCGGCGGGATTCCGCCGTGGGGCTTTCACACCGGCGCGCCGATCACGGGTCGGACCGGCAGCTACGCCCGCGGCCACGGCCATATCAATCTGGCCGGCAACACCGTTTCGGGCATCCTTTGCCAAGTCGACCGCGTCCCGCACCAGCCCGACCGGCTGATCATCATGACGGTCGAGCACCACCTGGTCTACCACTCGCACCACGCGATGATGTGGGGCTTCCCCGGGAACATCATGAAGATCATCGTTCGCGTGAAGAGCAGCACCGACCCTCGCTGCGCCGTCGGGACCATCGGCCACGTGACCCTGTTCGCAAGCTACAACGGTGTGCGCAGCGACAGCGTCCGGTTCACCTTCCCGGCCGCCTGCAGGGATCACGACCACCTCTACCACGGACCCCAGGTCAACAACCAGGTTCCGCCGCTCTAGCCCTCGGCTGGGCAGACGAGTTGCAGTGGGCGCTGGGGATTCGAGCTCGGCGAGCTCGCACGCGTCGCGTGATATACGCGGCCAGGAGCACGCCGGCGGCGATCACGACGTACGTGATGTAGCGCGTGGTGTCGCTGTAGATCGCGTCAATGTGGCTCCCCGATAGGTAGCCAACGCTGGTCCACACGAGGACCCAGAGCGCGGCGCCGATCGCGTTGAAGATCAGAAATCGCGCCCACCGCATGCCACTGATCCCGGCGATGATGCCGTTTGCCTGGCGCAGGCCCTCGATGAACCGCGCGATGATGATGATCTTGCCGCCGTGGCGGTCGAAGAAGCGGGTGGCTTTGTCCAGCCGCTCGGGCGTGAGGAAGATGTAACGGCCGTATCGCTCGGCGAGCGGACGCCCGCCGAAGTGGCCGATGGCGAATCCGATGTTGTCTCCCAGAAGCGCCCCGCAGAAGCCGAGCAGCGCCACAAGGATGATGTTGAGCCGGCCGGTCCCGGCGTAGACAGCCGCGAGGATCAGGATGGTCTCGCCGGGGACGGGGACGCCGAAGTCCTCGATCAGCACGAGCCCGATGACCGCGAGGTAGCCGTACTTATTGAGCGTCGGCTCGAGACCGTGCAGGACGCCCGGCAGGTGTTGGGTGGCAGCGGCGATCAGCAACACGACGAGTCCTCCCGCTCAATCATCCAGGACGAGCGGACTCGAGAACAGCCGGCCGGCGTCCGGAAAGAACTACGCTGGCTCGGTGAGCTCTCTGGACGGCGTCCGCGCGCTGGTGACGGGCGCGACCAGTGGGCTCGGTCAGGCGATGGCCGAGGCGCTCGCTGTGGCCGGCGCTCAGGTTGGCGCGGCCAGTCGAAGCCGGTCTCGTGCTGAGACGGTGGCGGGGCGGCTCGGGTCGAGGGCAATTGGTCTGGAGCTCGATGTCCGCGAGGAGGCGTCGGTGCAGGCATGCGTGGATGCGGTGTACGAGCGGTTCGGCGGGCTCGATCTGCTCGTTAACAACGCGGGGATCGGGATGCGAACTGTCAACCCACGGTTTCTCACCGACCCGCAACCGTTCTGGGAAGTCTCGCCGCGGGGCTTTCGGGACGTGATGGAGACGAAGTTCACCGGAGTGTTCCTCGTCGCGCGCGCGGTCGTTCCGCGCATGCTCGCGGCGGGCGGAGGGCGGGTCGTCAACATCTCGATGAATACGGAGACGATGACCCGCCGGGGTTTCGTGCCGTACGGGCCGTCAGGTGCCGGCGTCGAGGCGCTCTCGCGCGTCATGGCCGCCGACTTGGCCGGGAGTCCGGTGACCGTCAACCTCCTGCTCCCCGGAGGGGCAACCGCGACGGGAATGGTGCCCGAGGAGGTGTCGCCTCAGACGCGCGCGAGGCTCCTGGACCCGGAGATCATGGGACCGCCGATCGTCTGGCTCGCGTCGGCGGAGGCCCTCGGCGTTCACGACCAGAGGATCGTTGCCACCGAGTTCCAGGACCGGCTGAACAGCCGCTGAACAGCGCTCAAAGGCGCCGCGCATCGGCGCTACGTTTCGCCCGACGTGAGCTGCGCTTGAGACGGACGCGTGCGTGCACGGTGCGGGGCAGACCGTCGGTCGGCGTGAAGGTGATCGTCAGTCTGACGGTGACACGGCCGCGCCGGCGGCCGATGAGCCGGCGCAGCCGGAGTTTGATCCTCACCGTAGCCGCCTGGGTGGTCGTGGCGCCACCGCGCGCGTAACGACGGTTATGGGACCCGGTCTCGAGGGCCCGGATCAGTCCGGGCCCCGGGACCATTCTTAGCTCTGTCACTCGCGCGGGCCCGCCAAGATGGGTGCTAGCCACCATTGCTCGTCGGGAGCGGCTGCACGACCGTATGAGGAGTCTCGCGGACCCACGTGCGCCGTAGAGTGGCCGCGAGCGCTCCTCACGCGCCACCTTGCCCGAATAAAGGTGGCGCACCGAGACGGCCTCCTGTGATGGGGAGGCCGTCTTGTGCCGTGCTTGGGATACTGAATCCGATGAGCACAGTCATGTACGTCAAGCCGCGCTGCCCGTACTGCCAGGCCGCGCGCGAGCATCTCGCGGCCGAGGGTGAGACGGTCGAGGAACGGGACGCGACGCAGAGCGACGCCTGGAGGGCCGAGCTCATGAGCTACACGAACAACCGCGGCATCGTGCCCACGATCATCTGGGACGACGGGCGGCGGCAGGTCGGCTTCCCACCGGGGCGCGGCTGAACGGTGCACTGAGCGGTCGGTCGACGGCTGGTAGCAACGCGTCAGCGCCCCAATCGATCGGACTTGGGGCCCCCATACACTCGGCTGGTGAGCTTCACCGTCGGAGCTGAGGAATACGACCGCTTCATGGGTCGATACTCGGTACCGCTGGCGCCGGCCTTCGCCGAGTTTGCCGGCGCCCGAGCCGGCCAGCACGTGATCGACGTCGGCTGCGGATCGGGTGCCCTCACGGCGGAGTTGGTGGGCCGGATGGGGTCCGACGCCGTGTGGGCGGTCGACCCTTCGGAGCGGTTCGTAGCGGCGGTGCGCGACCGCCAACCCGGCGTTCGGGTGCAGCGCGCTGCGGCGGAGGCGCTGCCATTCGACGATCAGCTCTTCGACGGTGCTCTGGCGCAGCTCGTCGTCCACTTCATGGCCGACCCGGTGCTCGGGCTTCGCGAGATGGCCCGGGTGACGAAGACGCGCGGGACTGTGGCTGCGTGCGTGTGGGATCACGCCGGCGGCCATGGACCGCTGTCCGTGTTCTGGGACGCGGCGCGCGAGCTCGACCCGGACGTCGAGGACGAGTCGCAACGGGCGGGCGCCCGGCGCGGCCACCTCGTCGAGCTGCTCCGGGCAGCCGGCGTCGTTGAGATCGAAGAGACGACCCTCGTCGTGGACGTCGAGCATCCGACGTTCGCGGAGTGGTGGGAGCCGTTCCTTCTCGGCGTGGGCCCGGCCGGCAGCTTCGCCGCTCAGCTCGATCAATCTCGGCGGGCGCGGCTGCGCGATCTCTGCCGCGAGCGCCTTCCGCCGGAGCCGTTCACGGTCTCCGCCAGGGCATGGGCCGCGCGAGGCCTGGCGTAACCGTGGCCGACGGGGACCGTCACGTTCGCGTCCGCGAGCTGCTCGTCGGCGTCGAGGGGCTGGCGTTGCTTCGCCACCTGTATGACGGCACCGACGGCGCGGCGGATCGCCGGCTCGCGGAAATCCGTCACATCCTCGATGACGACCGGTTCCTCGCGGAGGCCAGGATCCGCGAAGCGGACGCACGCGACGGGTATCGCGAATGGTCGGTCAGCTACGACGAGCCCGGCAACCCCATCATCGCCCTCGAGCAACCGGCGCTCTGGTCGCTGTTGGATTCCGTTCCGCCGGGGCGCGCGCTCGACGCCGCGTGCGGTACCGGTCGTCATGCCGGGCATCTGGTAGCCCTCGGTCACACGGTACTCGGCATCGACATCACGCCGGAGATGCTCGAGCGCGCGCGGAGCAACGTCCCGGGAGCCAGCTTCATGCACGGCGACCTCCTCGCCATCCCGGTGACCGACGAGGAGTTCGATGTCGTTGTGTGCGGGCTCGCGCTATCCCATCTCGAGGACATGGACGAAGCGGTCCGCGAGCTGGCGCGCGTCCTGCGCCCTGGCGGCGACATGTTCATCTCGGTTCTGCACCCGTTCCAGACCCACCTCGGCTGGCATGCACCGTTCACGGACGCGGGTGGAGGGCGGGGCTTCGTGCGCGAGCATCCGCACAGCCATGGCGATTACCTGCGAGCGTTCCGCGTGGCCGGGCTCGAGGCACGGGACTGCCGCGAGCCGGCGTTGTCGATCGAAGACATCCGCGCAAAACGGCGGGCCTTCGAACACGTTCCCGAGGCTGCAATCGACGCCTACGTCGGCCTCCCGGGCGTCCTCGTGTGGAGCGCGAGCAAGCGCTGAGCGGTTTCGTCAGGCCGGGATCCGCGCCCGCCGGCCGCCTGCCAGCAGCTCCGCCCGGTCGAGCGGAAGGCCGTACGGCGCACCCGGACGGGCGGCCAGCACCTGGTGCACGCTGATCTCGCCCGCCTCGAAGCCCAGTGCCGAGCCGAGCATGTAGAGCCTCCAGACGCGCTCGCGCTGCGGGCCGGCCTCGGCAATCGCCTCGTCGCGATTGGCCACGAGATTGGCGAGCCAGCGGCGCAGCGTGAGCGGGTAGTGCTCGCGCAGCGACTCGGCGTCCCGGATCTCGAGCCTCGCGGCGTGCATGGCGCTCATGATGTCGGTGAGCGGGTGCAGCTCTCCGTCGGGGAAGACGTATCGCGTGATGAATGGATCGGGTGAGGGTTGGTGCGGCAGCAGCCGCGTGATCCCGTGGTTCAGGAACAGTCCGCCGGGTCGCAACAGCGTCACCACCACCTGCACGTAGCGGCCGAGCTCATCGCGCCCGACATGCTCGTACATCCCGACGCTCGCGATCTTGTCGAACGGCCCGTCCGCGATCTCGCGATAGTCCTGCACCCGGATCTCGACGCGGCCCTCGAGGCCCGCCTCGGCGACCCGTGCCCGGGCGAGCTGCGCCTGCGGCTTGGAGAGCGTGACGCCCACCCCCTTGGCGCCATAGTTCGCCGCGGCGTGGATCAGCAGCGAGCCCCAGCCGCAGCCGATGTCGAGCAGTCGCTCCCCTTCGGTGAGCCGCAGCTTGCGGCAGATCAGATCGAGCTTTCGCTCCTGGGCCTCCTCGAGCGTGTCATCGGGGCTGGCGAAGTACGCGCATGAGTAGACCATGGTCGGGCCGAGCACGAGCCCGTAGAAACGGTTCGAGACGTCGTAGTGGTGGCGGACGGCGTCTCGATCGCGCCTCAGCGACCGCCGCCGACCGTTGAGCCGCGACTCGACGGCGGGAATCGGTGGGATCCGAAGCAGCCGGGCGCCGACGATCCGAGCCGCGGCCAGGGCAAGCCGGGCGCGGTCGGCCGCGGAAAGCCGGATGCCTTCGAACGTGCTCCTCGTGCGGAGCACGGCCTCGAGGTCACCATCGACGTCGAGCGACCCGTCGACCCACGCGCGGGCGAGTCCGAGCTGTCCGGGGGATCGCAGGAGGTGGACGACCGCCGCCGGATCACGCACGACGACCGCGGCGGGCCCGTCTGAGGGGATCTCGCTTCCGTCCCAGAAGCGCAGCGTCACCGCAGGCCGTGAAAGCCGGCCATCGGAGATGTCAGCGAGGCTCCGCTGCGCGGCGGCAGCGACTCCATACGCCTTTGATCTCTCTCGCTCAGCCTCCATCTACTAGAACTCGGGCGAAACGACAGGGGCAAGTTGAGGATATACCCGCGGATTCTTCGGCCTACGCGACCGCAGGAAGCGTCGTTCCCTGACCGCGATCGGCGATGAGCGCCGGGGGCACCGCCGCGAACGTCACCCCGACGTCGAGGCCGCCGTCCGGCCGAGCGTGGAGACCCAGCTCCGCCTCGTGGGCGGCCGCGATCGCCGCGACGATCGATAGGCCGAGCCCATGTCCGCGACGGCCGACGCGCCCGCCCGCGCGCCGGAACGGCTCGAGCAAGCCGTTCACCTCCGCGGGCTCCAGCGCGGACCCGCCGTTGGAGACGCGCAGGACCGCCCGTCCGGCCTCGGTCGCGGTCGCGACGCGGACCCAGCCGCCGGTAACGTTGTGGACGAGCGCGTTCTCGACGAGGTTTCCCGCGAGTCGCTCGACCAGTCTCGGATCGCCTCTCACCCACGCCGGCTCGAGCTCGCTCGTCACCGTGATGGCGTCCTCGGGTGGCGAAGCGTCGAGGATCCGCCGGACGATGTCGGTCAGGCTCAGGAGCTCGCTGTGGTCGAGCCCGCGCTCGCTCCGCGCCAGATCCAGCAGCGCGGCAATCAGGCGTTCCTGTTCGGCGCTGGCGGCCAGCACGCGCTCGCAGGCTGCGCGCAGCGATGCTTCGGATGAGCGGGGATCGGCGAGCGCCACCTCGAGCATCGCGCGCTCGAGCGTGAGTGGCGTGCGGAGCTCGTGCGACGCGTTGGCGACGAATCGCCGCTGGGAGTCGAACGCGTGCTCGAGCCGCTCGAGCAGCCCGTCAATCGTGTCGCCGAGCTCCTTGAGCTCGTCGTCAGGCCCGCTCAGCGCGAGCCGCGCGTCGAGGCTGTCCGCGGATATCCGGCGCGCCCTGGCCGTCATCGTTCGCAGCGGAGCCAGCACCCGCCCGGCGACGAGCCAGCCGAGCACGATCGAGGCGACGGCCATGAGCGCGAGCGCGAGGGCAGACCACACCAGGAGCTGGCTGCGGTCCTGCGACTGCTGCACCCCGACCGCCGCCCTGATGGTCTTCGACGCGTCGGCCACGACCGTGCCGGGCGGCCCGAAGCTGCCCAGGACCTGACCGCCGGAGCGCGCCACGAAAAACTCGTTGCCGGTTGCCGGAGCCGGAAGTTGCGAACCCCCTGCCTGAACGGCCGTGGCGACCTGCCGCAGTGCGGAGGACGGCGGCCTCCTCGCCTTGACCGTGACCGAGGTGGGCTGGAAGTGGCCGGCGACGAGGATATAGATGATCGCCAGCAGCACCGCCGCGGTGAGCAGGAAGAGCCCACCATAGAGCGCGGTGAGCCGCAGGCGCACGGTGCGGCGCGGAAGCCAGCGGCGGGCGGGCCGGTGAATCAGCTCGGCGAGCGGGCCCGACATCTCCTCAAATACGGTACCCGGCGGTGGGCACCGTCTCGATCAGCGGCGGCTCGCCGAGCTTTGCGCGCAAGCGGCTGATCGTGACCTTGACGACGTTGCTGAAAGGGTCAGCCTGCTCGTCCCACACTCGGGCGAGAAGCTCCTCGGCCGAGACGACGGCGCCGTCGGAGGCGAGCAGCAGCTCGAGCACCGACAGCTCCTTTGGGCTCAACGGCAACAGCCGCCCTCCGCGGCGCGCGACGCGCTGGGCGGGATCGAGGCGCAGGTCGCCCTTGATCAGGACGGGCGGCAGCGCCGGCTGGGCGCGGCGCGCCAGCGAGCGGATCCTCGCAACGAGCTCGGCGAAAGCGAACGGCTTCGGGAGGTAGTCATCCGCGCCGAGTGTGAGACCGTCCACGCGGTCTTCGATCGTCCCGGCAGCCGTCAGCATCAGCACGCGGGCGCGGCAGCCCTGTTCGGACAGTCGCCGCAAGACCTCGTCGCCGTGCACGCCGGGTAGATCGCGATCGAGCACCACGACGTCGTACGAGTTCAACAGCCCGCGGTGGAGCGCGGCGTTCCCGTCGAGCGCGATGTCCACGGCTATGCCCTCGCGGCGCAGCCCGGTCGCGATCGTGCTCGCCAGCTCCTCATGATCCTCGACGACCAGCACTCGCATCGATGCTCCTCCAACTGTAGGCCTAACGCCCAAAAAGCGTGCTCCAACGCGGGTTACGGCGAGGTAACAGCGGCGGTGACCGTGATGTAACCGCCGTTCCCGTACCACTCGCGAAATGGCATCCCCGACTGGAGGCACGAACATGAAACTGCACGCGGCTCGGCCGCGCACCGTGATCATCCCGTTGCTGGCGGTGGGCGCGCTCGTCGTCACCGGCTGTGGCGGCAGCAATCATCCGGGTTCTTCCGTGGCCCACATCGGCTCGACGACGACCGCTACGACGACGGCCGACACCGGCGGGCTGCTCGGAGGCAGCCGCACTGCCGATTACCAACAGCTGGTCCGCTTCGCCGAATGCATGCGGGCCCACGGCGAGCCCGGCGTCGAGGTTAAGAACAACGGCCAGGGCATCGGCCTGACTCTGGGCCACGGCGTCGACCCAAACTCGCCGCAGTTCCAGACCGCGCAGAAGGCGTGCGCGGCGTACGCGCCCCCGGGGATCGCCGCCGGCGGGAACCCGACGAAGCTACGGGAGGAACTGGACGCGTTCGCCGCTTGCATGCGGTCACACGGCGTGCCCAACTTCCCCGACCCGAAGTTCTCGACCTCGAGTTCCGGGGGCCACAATAAGGTCTCGGTCCAAATCGGCGGCCCGGGCCTCAACCAGAATTCGCCACAGTTCCAGAGGGCGCGGCAGGCGTGCCGCTCGACCCTGTCGGGGAGCTCGTGATGGCCGTCGCGACGCTTGACCGCCGGCGCCGGCGCGTACGCGTCGGAGCGCTCGTGGTCGTCATCGGCATCGTCGCCGCGATCGTCGCTGTCGTGGTCGCCAACCCGTTCGCCAGCACCAGCAGCGGCCCTACCGGCTTCGCCGACAACGCCGCGCCAACGTCGCTCGCGACGGTCAAGCAGAACACGATCCACTCGCAGGACCCGGTGCAGGGCACCCTGGGCTACGCCGGGAGCTACTCGATCCTCAACGAGACCTCCGGCGCCTACACGCGGCTCCCGTCCGCGGGCGCCGTGATCAAGCCTGGCCAACCCCTGTACTGGGTGGACGGCAAGCCGGTCGTGCTGCTGTCCGGCCACACTCCGGCGTATCGCGCGCTGTCCGAGGGGCTGACCGGATCCGACGTCCAGCAGCTGAACGCGGATCTCGTCGCGCTCGGCTACGCGACGACGTCGGAGATCGACCCCACCTCCGACTATTTCAGCGCCGAGACCGCGTACGCCGTCGAGCGCCTCCAGGCTCGCTTCGACCTGACGGAGACCGGCTCGCTCGCGCTCGGGTCCGTGGTGTTCGAGCCCGGCGCGATGCGGCTGACGACGGTGACCCCGACGCTCGGCTCACGGGCCGGCGCCGGGCTCGCCGTTCGCGCAGGCGACCTCGACCACGCGCGAGGTGACCGTGTCCCTCGACGCGGCCCAGCAGTCGGAGGTCAGGGCCGGCGACCGGGCGGCGATCACGCTACCCGACAACAGCGTCACCCCCGGCGTCATCACCAGCGTCGGCAAGGTCGCGAGCGGCGGCAGCAGCCCGACTGTGACCGTTGACGTGCGACCGCTCGATCCGCGCGCCACGGGTCACCTCGACCAGGCCCCGGTCAACGTGTCGATCACGACCGCGACCGCGCGCAACGCGCTCATCGTCCCCGTCGATTCGCTCCTGGCCCTGGCTTCGGGCGGCTACGCCGTCGAGGTTGTCGGCGCCCACGGCGTCCACAGCCTGGTAGGCGTTTCGCTAGGGCTGTTCGACGATGCGGACGGGGTCGTGCAGGTGACCGGCACCGGCCTCTCGGCCGGCCAGCGAGTCGTCGTCCCGGCGGGATCATGACCGAGGACGCGCCGGTCCTCGAACTCGACAATGTCGACAAGGTCTACCCCGGCGAGCCGGTCGTCCGCGCCTTGAACGGGGTGACGTTTGCGGTCCGGCCGAGCGAGCTCGTCGCGATCGTCGGCCCGTCGGGGTGCGGCAAGTCGACGCTCCTGCACGTGATGGGAACGCTCGATCGCCCGAGCGCCGGGAGCGTGCGGATCACCGGCGTAGACGTCGCCGACCTCCCCGACGGGGAGCTCGCATTGCTGCGCGCGCGCAGCATCGGCTTCGTCTTCCAGCAGTTCTACCTCGCCGAGCACGAAACCGTGCTCGAGAACGTCGCCGATGGGCTGCTCTACGCCGGCGTGCCTATCGCCGAGCGCCGGGCCCGCGCGCAGGAAGCGCTGGCGCGGGTGGGTCTCGCGCAGCGCGCCGGCTTTCGGCCGCCGAAGCTGTCGGGAGGCGAGCGCCAGCGCGTAGCGATCGCCCGGGCGCTCGCCGGCCGGCCGGCGATCGTGCTCGCCGACGAGCCAACCGGCAACCTCGACAGCGCGGCGAGTGCGGCGATCCTCGCCCTGCTCGAGGAGCTGGGCGCCGACGGCGCGACGATCGTAGTCGTCACGCACAACCACGAGATCGCCGAGCGGCTCCCGCGCCGCGTGTCGATGCGCGACGGACGGATCGAGGCCGATACCGTGGCGGTGACCACATGAGCGTCGAGGCGTCGCCCGTGCGACTGCAACCGCGCGATCTCGCGCGGGTGGCAGGCGCGGGCGTCCGCACCCGTCCCGTGCGCGCGATGCTCTCGGCCCTCGGGATCGCGATCGGCGTGGGCGCGGTCGTGGCCGTGCTCGGCCTCTCGGCATCGAACCAGGCCACGCTCCTGGCCCAGATCGACAAGCTCGGCACAAACCTGCTGACAGTCGCGAACGGGCAGACTCTAGGCGGGGGGAACGCCGAGCTGCCCAAGGCGGCGCCGGCGATGATCAGCCGGATCGGCCCCGTTACGCGCGTCGCCGACACCGGGCAGCACGAACGCCGAGGTCTATCGCAGCCCGCTGATCCCGAGCGATCAGGGCACCGGCCTGCAGGTCCAGGCCGCCACCGCGAACCTGCTCCCGGCGGTCGGCACGACGCTCGCCCAGGGGACGTTTCTCAACGCCGCCACCGAGCGGGAACCCGTCGTCGTCCTCGGCGCGCAGGCGGCATCGCAGCTCGGCATCGACCGGGTCTACCCGGGAGAGCGCGTCTGGCTCGGCGGCCGCTGGTTCTACGTCGTCGGCATCCTCAAGCCCGCGGCGCTCGCGCCCGAGATCGACGAGTCGGTGCTCGTCGGCTTTCCCGCCGCCGAGGAGTACCTCGGCTTCGACGGCCATCCGACGATGATCTACATCCGCGCTCAGACGAGCCAGGTCGCGGCCGTGCAGTCGGTGCTCGCGGCGACCGCCAACCCCGAGAGCCCGAATGAGGTCGACCCCTCGCAGCCTTCCGCGACGCTCGTCGTGCGGGCGCAGGCCAAGAGCGCGCTCTCAGGGCTGTTCCTCGGGCTGAGCGCCGTGGCCCTGCTGATCGGCGCCATCGGCGTCGCGAACATCATGGTGATCTCGGTGCTCGAGCGGCGCAGCGAGATCGGCCTGCGTCGGGCGCTCGGCGCCCGACGCGGTCAGATCCGCTCGCAGTTCCTGAGTGAGGCCGTGCTCCTCGCCGCACTCGGCGGGATCGCCGGTGTCGGACTCGGCGTGCTCGCGACGGCGGTCTACGCGAGCATCAAGGGGTGGACGATCGTGATCCCAGTGCTCGGTTGGGCCGGCGGGTTCGGCGCCGCCCTGGCGATCGGCGCGATCGCGGGTCTGCTGCCCGCGATCCGCGCGGCGCGGCTGTCGCCGACCGAGGCACTGCGGACGGCCTGACAGCGAAAGGCCGCCGCCGGGACCCTACGATGTGCAGCAGGTGCATCCCGCATGAGCGCCACATCACCGCCAAGTCCAGACCAGGAGCGCTGGACCACCGACTATGTCTCGAACAACGGCTCGGCGTCCAAGGCCCGCAGCGAGAGCGCGCGGCGCCTGGTGGTGCTCGGCTACATCACGGCCGTGGCGATGCCCGTGATCGGCATCATTCTGGGAATCGTGGTGGCGACGCGGCCGATCAAGGCGTACTCGAGGCACGGGGTGTGGATCATCGTCGTCAGCGTCATCGCCTCGATCGTGTGGATTCTGGTGCTCGCCTCAGGCGTCTTCGCAGTCACGAACAACGATTTGAGCTACTGAGCCGCCACCGAAGCGCTTTTCGAACCAGTGGTCGGCGAACGGCTCGTCGTTGAACGCCGGGACCTCCTCGTAGCCTGACGACCTGTAGAGCGCGATCGCCTCGACGAGCGCCTTGTTGGTCTCGATCCGCGCCGCCGGCGCACCCTCCTCGCGGACCAGCCCCTCTAGCTCCCCCAGCAGTCGGCGGCCGATCCCCAACCCGCGAGCCGACTCGGCCACCCACATCCGCTTGATCTCGGCCGGTTGACCCGGATGATGCTTGACCGCGCCACACCCGATCGCGTCCTCGCCCAGGTATGCGATCAGGAACGCACCGGCGGGCGCCCGGAGCTCGTGCGGCTCAGCCGATGGCCCCTTGGTCGGATCGAAGGGAACCTCCGATCGACGGTTGAGCTCGGCGAAGTACGCTCGCAGGCACCGTCGGGCGTCCGCACCGGCCGGGTCAACGACACGGATGTCGACCATCGACGTCGTGATCAATCGCTCGACCGTGCGCATCGCCGCGACCAGCTCGTTTTGCTGGCCCCCATCGAGCGGGCCCAGGATGGACGCGGCGAGCTCGTCACTGCGCTCATCGAGCCGGGCGCGCTCGGCCATGCCCGTCGGGGTGAGCCGGGCGAACCGGATCCGGGCGTCGCCCGCGCTCGGCGTCAACTCGACGAGCCCGTCGGCTTCGAGCACCCGCAACAGCCGGCTCGTCTGGCCCGAGTCGAGCGCCAGCCGGGCTCGCAGCGAGCGCACCTCGCAGCCTTCCGTGCCGATCTCCCACAAGAGTCGCGACGCGCCCAGGGTGTGGTCGCCCGCG
This sequence comes from uncultured Solirubrobacterales bacterium, assembly GCA_963812225.1. Taxonomy (GTDB): domain Bacteria; phylum Actinomycetota; class Thermoleophilia; order Solirubrobacterales; family Solirubrobacteraceae; genus Palsa-465. The sequence goes on along the minus strand of CAWEUN010000013.1, from coordinate 533,869 downwards.
AGATAGCGATCGCTGAGCGCACCGACCCGTTGCGTCACGGATCGGTTGAAACGGCGAACCTGGGCGATCGTCGCGGTTGACGGCATTCCTCTGACCAAAGTCAGATAATACCCTGCGTCCGGCCGGGCGACCTTGCCGATGCGCCGCCCGTCGAGTAAAACGGCTGCCGCGTTGCGGCTCTCGATGGTGATGATCGCGAGGAACGAACGGACGAACGTGCGCCCGTGCTTCGACTCCTTCTGGGATCACGTCGATGAGGTCGTGCTCTGCGACACGGGTTCTGGTGATGACACGATCGGCGAGGCCCAGGCGTTCGCGCGTGACCGGGGAGCGCCCGACAAGCTCATCGTCGGCCGGATCCAGTGGCGCGACGACTTCGCCGCCGCGCGCACGCACGCGCATTCGCTCGCGGCCGGCGGCGTCCACGTCACGATCGACCTCGACGACCGGCTGATCGGCGGTGAGCACCTGCGCGACGTCGCCGCACGGTTCGAGTCCGAGCCCGAACTGCGCGCTATCTCGACGCTCTGGGAGGGGCAGCTGTACGGCGCGGTGTGGCGCCAGCGGCTGCTGCGCTCGCCCGTCGAGTGGGTTGGCGCGACGTGGGAATGGCCTCTGGTGGCCGGCTCGTGGGAGTCCCAGATCCGCTTTCTCGAGCCGGCCCCCACCGAGACCACCGACCTCGTGAAGGTGCGCCACGTGCGGAACCTTCCCCGAGGCAGACGCGACCTCGAGATCGCACTCGCCTGGGGACGCCGCGATCCCGACGACTGGCGGCCGTGGTACGCGGCGGCAGTCGAAGCGCTCGACAACGGCGACGAGGACACGTTCGGCGAGGCGTGCCGGCGAGGCCTCGCGCTCGATCTGCCCGACCGCATTCGCGTGCTGTTCCTCACCCAGCAGGCCCTGGATGCACGTATGCATGGGGACGGGGGACGGGCGGAAGCGCTCGCTCTCGATGCGCTGGCGCTCGGCTCAAACAATGCCCTCGCGCGGCTCATCTGCGCGTCCGCGGCGCTGGATCGCGATGATGTGCAGACCGCGTCGAGCCACGTCCAGAAGGCGGAGGAGAGTCCGTTGCCCCCGGAGCTGGCCGGAGTACACAATGCGGTCAAAGCTCGCGTCACGATGGCGCGGGTGCTCGCGGCCGAGCCCGCCGTCCCGCGGGACCAGGGACACCCATGACCGCCGACGGCATTCCTGACGGCACCGCTTCACGTGGCCACACGCGCCCCGATCGCCTCACTCTCAGGGGCATCATGGCTCGGCACAAGGGTGCGTCCGCGGTGGCGATCGCCGTCGGGGTTCTGCTCGTTGCCTTTTCGGTCGCCGCCGCCGTCTCGAGCTCGAGCAACGCCGCGCTGAGCGACTCGACCTCGTGCACGCAGTGGGAAGGTGCGAGTCAGGCGCTGCAGAACGGCTATGCCCAGCTCTACCCCAAGGAGCACGGCGCTCTGCCGAGCGGCGTCCGAAGTGCCGGCGGTGTCCTGTCGACGGTCACGAGCACGTGCACCCAGGCGGGCTACCTGGGCGAAAGCGACGACGTCAGCGTCATCGCGGCGATCCACCACGACTACTGAGACGCCCCATCAACTTCCGAATAAGCACGAAATACATGCTTATTCGGAAGTTCCTCCTCGCGCTCGAGGGCCCCGCCTCCCGACGGGAGACGGGACCCCTGACGCGCCCCCGTGCTCAGCGACCCCGGTGGCCGTGGCGCCGGGCGTGGAACGTGACGGTCTGGGTTGACACGGTCACGTCGTGACGGCTGCCGAGCGACTGGGTCACTCGGAGCTTCGCCCGCAACACGTGCCGGGCGGCGAGCAGCTGCCTACCCTTGCGGTTCAGCGAGATCCTCACGGTCTGTGACCCGCCCGCGCCGAGCCTGACGCTCGCGGTCCCGACGGTCACGACCCGCACCTTCTTGCCGCGGCCGTGTCCGGCGGTGACCGCAATCAGCCGGTGGCCTCGGAACGTCTCGCTGACGCTCAGGGTCAGGCCAAGCGAGCACCGCGATCCAGACGGGCCGGTGCATGAGATCCGCACCCTGGCGGTCTGGCCGGTCACCTTCGCGTGGCCGACCCTGACGGTGCCCGGCGGAGGCGGCAACGGATTGGTCGTCAGCGTCTGATCGGCGCCGACGAACGTCCCGAAGTCGCTCGTGGCCACGGCCCGGTAGTGGATCGTGGTTCCCGCCGGGAGGCCGCTGAGCTGTGCCGCAAATCCAGTCGCGACGTCGCTCGGCCTGAGCTCCTGCGCCGGGGTGGTTTGGCCGTACGCCGTCGTCGTGCCGTACTGGAAGGACACCTTGACCGGCCCGCCCTCGGGGTTGACCGTACCTTGCACGGTCGCCGCCGATGTGGTGACTGCGCTCGCGGCGCCCGTCACCGGGGCGTCCGGCTGGAAGGCGTCGGCGAACAGCCCGCGCGGGCTCGTCCCGTTCGTGAACAGGAAGAACGGCGTCCCGACGGCTCCGCCCTGGCACGCCGCTCCGTCCGCGTTGAACGGATTGGCCGTGCACGACGAGGAGATCGGCTCGCGGACGTCGGCCTGCGCGGTCGGCGTCAGCGGCACGTCGCTCTCGTCGAGCACGAACGTCGGGTTCGCCGGGTTCACGAAGTGGCCGACGAAGGCCTTCTCGACGCCGCCACCGATGTCCTCGCGCCACGTCACGTACGGCGTGTTGCCCGAGAACGTGATGTCCGGCCGGGTCGAGTCGTTGGCGCCGATCGAGATCGGCGCACCGTTGTTGACGAGCTCGAAGTGAGCGGCTGCTCCGGTGCCGACGAGCCTCGAGACGAACACCTGCTTGGTCCCGTTCAGCTCCTCGTCCCACGTCACCCATGGCACGGTCGGATTCGCCGGGTTCATCGTGCCGGCGGCCACCCGCGGATCCTCGGCGTCCTTATCCGGCTCCTTGTTGAGCGAGCACGCGGCCTCGTTGTCAGGCGAAGCGATGCACTTCCCGAACCCGTTGCCGGGTGTGTCGAGGGTGCCGCTCAGCTGGCTGCCGACCGCCACCCAGTGAAAGCCGCCGTTGGCGGCGACACCGTCGCTAACGCCCTTGGCCGCGAACACCATCTCGTTCTTATGGAATCCGGCGGTGCCGGGGTCGCCCGTCTCGTACCACACGACCCACGGCACGCTGTCCTGCTTGCCGGTGAACGCGATGTCGGGCTCGATCCCGTTCCGCGACGGATCAACGTTGAGGCTCGGATCCGCTGCGCCGGGACCGACGCGCGGGATCCCCGTCTGCTGGAAGCAGAACCCGCCGATCGCCGGGATGTTTCCGGTTCCGGTCTTCGGCGTGACGTTGTTGCAGTTGGCGGCACCCGGGCCGATCGGGCGAACCACGAAGATCTGGTCCTTACCGTTGACCGGAGACGTGGTCGTTTCCTGCCACGTGATCCAGGGTCCGGGCTTGGTCGGATCGACCGCTGAACCGCCGGCGATGGCTGGGTTCTCGGCATCCTGATCGGTGTGGATGTTGAGCGACGGGACCGGAACGGTGCCGCCGCCCGTGCCGCGGCTCTGCCCGGCAAAGATCCACTTACCCTGATTCGCGTCGCCGGTGTTGTCAAACCGGCTGGCGAAGATGTTGTTGGCGCCGAAACCGGTGCCGGTCGTCTTCTCGTACCACGTCGCCCACGGGACCGTCCGCCCCGCGCCCGCGAAGTCGATTGCGGGCGCTTCGCCGTCCGTGTCCTGATCGAAGTTCAGTGAGCCGCGGAACGTCGGGTTGGCACTCGAGCGGCCGCCCACCGTGCCGGCGCCACGGGTCGTCCATGCGCCTTTCGCGAATGAGCGCGAGAAGATCTGGTCGTGTGGCGGAGGCGATCCATTCGTCTCTTGCTGCTGGAAGATCGCCCACGGAACTGCCGGCTTGCCGGCCGTGAGCGCGCCGCCGACGACGTCGGCATTGGTCGGGTCATCCCCGCTGACGCTGATCGCCTTGTTGATGCCGGCCGCCAAGTCATCGTTGACCTGACCACCGGGTGGCAGCGCCTGAAACGCCGCCGCCGGGGCGGCGGCCGCGAGCGCGACCACGGTACCGGCGAGGGCGATGCGGCCCCGCCGGGATCTGCGTGTGTGCGTCCCCATGAGCTCTCCTTCGGTTCGAGTTTCGGTGCTCGAACCGCATTACGGGCCACCGCCGCAGACGGTTCGCGGCGGCGGGAGATCGGAGACGCGGTGGTGCTAAACGATCAGGCGGGAACCTTCGTCAAACGGTTGTACGAGGACTTCGTCGTCATCGGACGGGGACCGTCCGGCACGACCTCGGTCCGGTGGTCGTCAGGGATCGCCCGCTCTGCCTCGGAGATCTTGAAGTAGTGGCTCGCGGGTCGGCTGCCCCCACCCTGTTTCGGCATGCGCTGTTTCGTCGGCACGCTCGGCCCCGCGCCACCGCTCTCGGTCTCCTGGTTGCCCGCCGCGCACGGTCCGTCCACCGGTAGGAGCACTGAGGTACGCGGCAGCCGCGGGAACTCGGTCCGCTTCTTGCCGTGGAACATCGTCGAGGTCAGGTCGCCAACCTTGTGCCGGCGCCAGCGTGAGACGTTGGGCAACTCGACCCCGAACCGCTTGCTCACGAGCTTGAGCTGCGAGGTGTGGTCAAACAGCTCGGTCGCGACATGCCCGCCCCGGCTGAACGGTGAGATGACCAGCATCGGAACCCTGATGCCGAGCCCGAGTGGCCCGGCGATGTTCAAAGTGTCGGGCGTGGGCTCGCCGAGCGGGAAGGTGCTCGTCGTGAGGTACTCGCCCTTGGTCCCCGGGGGCGCGGTCGGGGGCTTGACGTGGTCGAACCAGCCGTCGTTCTCGTCGTACATCAGGAAGAAGGCGGTCTTGGACCACACCTTCCGGTTCGATGTGAGCGCGTCGAGGACGAGCGAGGTGAAATACATGCCGTTCGCCGACGACGCGGACGGATGCTCGTCGAAGCCGAGCGGCGGGATGATCCACGAGACACTCGGCAACTTCCCGGACTTCACGTCGGCGACGAACTGGTTGGGGAACGTCTGCCCGAACGCCTTTCTGTACAGCGGAGAGGTCGGGTTCCGGAACGCCGTGAAGTACGGCAGGACGTGGTCCGAGACACCCATGACCTCGGGCAGTTCGATCGGGTTGTAGAGCCTGGGGTTCCACGTCGGGTAGTTGCGCAGCGCCGCGTACTTGCCGCTCACCCCCTCGTTGCTCGGGCTGTACACCTTCCACGAGACGCCGTGGTCCTCGAGGACCTCCTGCATCGTCGTCCAGGTGCAGTTCCACAGCGTGTCCGGGGTGGCGTTGGTGTGGACGACCGGGCCGCCGTGCTGTCCGCTCGGGTCGATCGTGCCCGTGTTCGCCATCAGCCGGTTCGGGTGCGTCGGTCCGAGGATCGAGGAGTGGTAGGCGTCGCAGAGCGTGAAGTGGTCGGCGAGCGCGTAGTGAAACGGGAGATCGGCCCGCTCGAAGTAACCCATCGTCAGCGCACCGTGCGGCCCCTCGTACTGCGACGAGGTGTGGACCTTGACCCACGAGTCCATCTTGCCGTGGTTCCAGCACTGGTGCATCGGGCCCCAGTCGTGCGTGAGGTCATCGGTGCACTCGAAGCCGGCCATGCTGTTCAGGTGGAACGGGAGAAGCTTGTTCTTGGGGAACAGATTCGAGCCGCCGGGGAAGTCCTGGGCGAACACGCCGAGCGAGTGCTTGGGGTGATCGTCGAACCCACGCCCCCGCGGGTATGCGCCAAAGTAGTGGTCGTAGGAGCGGTTCTCCAGCATCAGGAACACGATGTGCTCGATCGCCCCCAGATCGGAACCGTGCGGCTTCGTGTGCGCGGCGCGCTCGATCAGCCGCCCCCAGCTGGGACCTGCGATCCACGCCGCCGCGGACTCGCTGACGAACGCGCCCGCGCCGACCATGCCCAGGTAGCTCATCAGCTGCCGCCTGGTCAGGGCACGTCCTTGCAGATCCTCAGGAAGCTCCATATCACTCTCTCCTGTTATCGCTTCTGATTGCCGGCGCGCTCCGCGCCGGCGCTGATGCACAAACGGGCCAGGCTTTCACCTACGCCAGCCCCCCGCGGCCAGGATAGCCGGGCTCGCCGCGGGAACCAGCCGATTCGTGTCCAGCTGAGGACTAGAGCGCCGGCTCGAGCAGCTCGGCGTGCTCGCTCTCGGGAGGCGTTCCGTAGGCGTAGACGACGAGGTCCTCATCACCGTGATTAACGGTCTGAAGCGGCGTGCCGGCCTCGACGTGGATGAGGCCGCCGGTCGGGACGTCGTGGCGCTCGGGAGGGTCGCCGAGATACATCGAGAGCGTTCCCGAGAGCACGACGAAGGTTTCCTCCTGGATCGGGTGCCTGTGGCGACGCCCCTTGGCGCCGGGCTCATAGCGCCAAACATTCCCGCGCGTGTGCGCGAAGCCGGCGGCCTCACTCAGCTCCGCGACGTGCCGCGCCGGCTCACCCGCCTCGTGGGGGCGCGTGATCCACTCGAATGAGTCGGGGCTGATGACACGAAATCCCACGGCGCCAGCCTACCCAGATCCTCGGTCTTCTGGGCACGATCAGCGACTATCCTCGGCTAGAGAGCCGCCACGGGCTCGACGCACCGGCGGCCCGTTTCGTATGGCCCGCAGTCACCTCGGCAGAACCACTCTCGCGCTGATCGTGGCCACCGCTTTCGCGGCAGTCGCGGTGGTCGGACGCGCGTCTGCAGCCACACGGACCGGGCAATCCCCCGGGGGACCGTTGACGACGCTCAACACGAGCCCGTTCCCGTCGAGCAAGGACATCGTCGCCGCCGAGTGGACGAGCCAGCGCTTCGACCCGCCACCGAACCAGTCGGGCGACATCCTGCCGACGGTGTGGAGCAGCAACGGCGGCACCTACGTGATGATGGACGACGGCGGCGTCGACGTCCCCTTGCCGGGAGGCCTATGGCGCCAGTCGGTCGCCCGCCTGAGCGGCGAGCCGCCCCACCTGCGCTTCCAACATGTAGGCGACCCGACGAAGCCGGCGCCGCGAACGTGGGCCCAGATCGGAGGCGATCGAGACAACGACGACGGCCCGCTCGGCCCGTACTACAGCATTGGGTTCACCGAGGTTGGAGGTATCTTCTACGCGACCCAGGAGCGCAACTGGAACTGGCCCGCGAACGGCCCGTTCACCGGGCTCGCGGGCATCGCCTACTCGACGAACCACGGCGAGACCTGGCACTTCGCGCGCAAGCCGTTCGCGGCCCCGCTCGGGAATCTCACCTTCATCGACAGCGGCGCTCGCGGCGGCGAGTACCCAGATGGATACGTGTATGCGATCGGAACCGAGCGGGAGTTCAACGCGTCGAAGCTGCTGCTCGGCCGCGTCCGGCCGGGGATCCAGAACGTCACGGATGCGACGCGGTGGCAGTGGTTCGCGGGGACCCGCACCGGAGCCGACGGCAAGCGGACGCCGACGTGGACGAGCTCGGTGGCGGACGCGGTCCCCGTGCTGATGTGGGACTCGCACATCACCTACCCGGAGATGACCTACGACAAGGCGCTGGGGCGCTACCTGCTGACCCTCACCCACTCGTATTCGTCGCGGCCGCCGGCCGTGTGGCGCGGTGGCGCCGAGCTGATGATCCTCGAAGCGCCCACCCCATCGGGGCCCTTCTCGTTCGTCGCCCGTTCCAGCGAGTTCGGACCCTCGAACGGCTACAGCGCTGGCTTCCCGTCCCAATGGATCAGCCCCGACGGACGAGACCTCTGGCTGAAGTGGGCGGCGAACTTCGCCGGCTGCACGCGCGGCCTCGACTGCTTGGGCAAGTACGGCTTCAACGTCGCGAGCGTGCACCTCGTCGTGCGCAAGCCCGCCGCCCAGTCGACGGCGCCCAATCCAACGCGGCCGGCGGCGCACAAGGCGTCCAATCACCGCATGGCGGCCGTCCTATCGGCCGCATCGCTGTTGCTGCTCCTCGGGTTCCTGGCCCGCCCGCGGCGCCTGCGGACTCGACCGCCGCGATCCTGACCGCGACCGCGTGCAAGACTGCGCCGATGAGCGGTCTTCCCCACCCCCCGCCGACGCCGTGAGATCCGTCGTCTGCACCAACGCCGAGCTCGCGGTGATGGATCGGCCCGAGCCCGTACCCGGACGTGGACAGGTTCGCATCGAGGTCCTGCGCTGCGGGATCTGCGGGTCCGACTTGCACGCCCGCACCGGGTGTGACCAGTGGGCCGAGCTCGCGCGGCGAGCCGGGTATGACCGCTTCGCCCGGTCTGACCAGCAGATCGTGTTCGGCCACGAGTTCTGTGGCGAGGTTGCCGAGCACGGCCCCGGATGTCGGAAGAGCACCGCGACCGGAACCCGCGTCGTCGCGCTTCCGGTCCTGCGTGGGAGTAGCGGAATCGACATGGTCGGGCTCTCAGAAGACGCTCCCGGCGCCTACGCCGAGCGGATGCTCGTGGAGGAGTCGCTGATGATGCCGGTGCCCAACGGACTGGGTACCGATGTCGCCGCGCTCACCGAGCCGATGGCCGTCGGGTGGCACGCCGTCCGCCGGGGGGAGGTGGGCAAGCGGACCGTCGCGATCGTGATCGGCTGTGGGCCGGTGGGACTGTCCGTGATCCTGCTGCTGAAGGCCAAGGGCGTCCGCACGGTCGTCGCCAGCGACTACTCGCCGGGGCGGCGCGCGCTCGCCACCGCGTGCGGGGCCGACGTCGTCATCGACCCCGCCCACGACTCCCCGTTCACCGCCCGGGAGCGCCGCGGCCAGCTCGCCGACATCCCTTCCGCGCTCGAGCTCGCGGTCGGCACGCGCGAGCGGCTCGAGCGACTCCCGATCGGGTGGTGGCATCTGTGGCGCCTCGGCGAGAAGCTCGGGGCGGCGCCGAAGCACCCGGTGATCTTCGAGTGCGTTGGCGTACCCGGCGTGATCGACAGCGTCCTCGCCGGAGCGCCGATGTTCTCGCGCGTGGTCGTCGTCGGCGTGGTCGTCGGCACCGATCAGATCACGCCCGCGATGGCGATCAACAAGGAGATCGACCTGCGGTTCGCGTTCGCCTACTCGCCGCTCGAGTTCCGCGACACGCTCCAGATGCTCGCCGAGGGCAAGGTCGACCCGGGACCGCTCATCACCGGCACGGTGGGGCTTGATGGCGTCGGCGCCGCCTTCACAGAGCTCGGCAATCCGGAAGCCCACGCCAAGATCCTGATCGACCCGCGCAGCAGCGCCGTCGCCCCCGCTGCTCCCGGGTAACCTCCGACCCGTATCGGATCGCCATCAAAGGAGTTGGATGGGACTCGGGGACAAGTTCAAGGATCTCGCCAAGCAGGCCCAGGAAACGGTCGCTGAACACAAGGAGCAGATCCACGACGCCGTCGATACCGTCAGCGTCGCCGCCGACCGCAAGACGCACGGCAAGTACACGGACAAGATCGCGAAGGCGGGTCAGAAGGCCGGCGAGGTGGTGGACAAGGTGAGCGGTGGCGATGGCGAGGGTCCAGGCGCCGGGGCGCGCCCCCGGCCCTGATTGGCGGTCTGCTCGTAACGGCGCTGGGGAGGGGGTGGGTGAGGGCGGCTCGCGACCGGATCCGCCGCTCCGGATGGTGCATAACACGACAACACCGGCGCGGATCCCGAGCCGTGTCGTATTGCGCACACTCCTCATGCATAACTCGACAGGGCTCGGCTTTCTGGGGCGATTTGTCGTGCTAAGCACCATCGGCGGCCCGAGCGAGGCGCGCGGACGCGATCGAGCCAGTTCCCTCCCCTTCCCCAGCGCCGTTTAATGACCCGACCGCTCGCCACGCGGGCCGAGAGTCGACAGCCCCCGCCCGCACCCGGCGATACACAGCCTCCCGCCAGCGGCCCGCTCGGCATCCGGCCTCGCCGGATGGGCCGCGCGGGAGTCATCCGGCTCCGCGCCGGCCCTCGAGGCAGAGCCCCACCCCCGTAGGATCGCGCCACATCGTGGGTGACCGATTGGAGGAGCGGATGGAGCGCTGGTTCTCAGAAGACGAGCTCGAGCAGATGTCGCGCCCGACGATGGATCGCGCCATCGAGGCGCTCGACCGTGGCGACGTGGCGGGAGCGCGGGCACTTTGCGAAGAGATGAAGCACGAGTGGCGTTACCTGCACGATCTGATGGTCGAGGGAATCGGCGGGCTGATCACGTTCATCCAGGAACGGCTAGGGGACGACGGCGTCGCCGAGGCGTGGACGTCGGGCCAGGGCCGCGGGTGGCGGCGCGACGTCGAGACGATCGCCGCCCGGGATCGCAAGCAGATCGTCCACGCGCTGGCGGCGACGTGGCGCGCGCACTCGTGCAGCGGGACGGGGCCACACCCCGGCGCGTTCACGATCACCGAGGACGAGGAGAAGTTCACGTTTGAGATGAACCCGTGCGGCTCCGGTCAGCGCCTAGTGCGCATGGGCCGCTACGAGGGCCCGGACGCGCTCGGGGTGACACGGTCCGCCCACGACTGGAGCTACGGCCGCGAGGGGTTCCCGCTGTACTGCACCCACTGCTCGTTCATGAACGAGTCGCTTCCGATCCGCTGGATCGGCTACCCCCTGTACCCGAGCGACCCACCGGACGACTTCGCCCGCGAGCCGTGCACCTGGTACTGGTACAAGGATCCGTCCAAGATCCCCGCGCGCCACTGGGAGCGGTATGGGCTGTCCCGGCCGGACGGCGCTGCCGATGCCCGCTAGCTCCTCACCGGATGGCCGGCGCGTGATCGTGACCGGAGCGACCGGCGGCATCGGCCGCGCGATCGTCGATGCGCTCGGCCACAGCGGCTGCCGGGTCGCGGCCTGCGACGTGCCCGGCGCACCGCTGACGGACCTCGCCGGCGTCGCCGCGACCGCGGCATTCGACGTCCGCGACCGCGCCGCTGTGAAGGCCGGCGTCGCGGAGGTGATCGGCTCGCTCGGCGGGTGCGACGCGGTCGTCGCCAATGCCGGCGTCGTCGACACGATCCACCGCGCCGAGCGCTTCTCGGACGAGGATTGGCGCGGCGACCTGGAGACGAACCTCTACGGCGCGTTCTATCTGGTCCAGTCCGCGTTCGAGGCCCTGGCCACGTCGGGCGACGGCCGTCTGGTGCTGATCTCCTCGGTGGCGGCGGAGACCGGGATCCCGGGGCAGGTCGCGTACGGGGCCTCCAAGGCGGGGCTGGTCGGGATGGCGCGCACGCTCGCGGCGGAGTGGGCCTCGCACGGGATTCGCTGCAACGTCGTGATGCCCGGTTTCATCGCGACCCCGAAGGTGCGCGCCATGCCGGCGGAAGTCAGGAGGGCTGTCGTCGAGGCGGTCCCGCTTCAGCGGTTCGGCGAACCCGACGAGCTCGCCGGCGCCGTCGCCTTCCTGCTCTCACCGGCGGCCGCGTACATCACGGGTGCGGTCCTGCGCGTCGATGGGGGCTTCGGCTTGTCGCTTCGGTAGCGGTCTGTCCATCTGCCGCGAGGTCGTTCGTCGTAGGGGTGATGAGCAAAGAACCGGCGAGGAGGTAGACGTGCACCCCACGATCAGGCGGGCGATCGCCGATCACCAGATCGCGGACGCGCGGCTGGCCGCGCAGACCCCGGCGCGCATCCATCGGGAGGCGCTCTCGAGCGCCCCCCGCCGGCGCTTGCGGCCTTTGCGCCGGCGCCGCGTGCTCCACCGGCTGGCCGTGACAATCTCCAGGAAGCGCCGCGGACCAAGTCGACTGGAGAGCGAGGCGAGGTGAAATATCTGTTGCTGATCTGCGCGGACGGGATCGAGGATCCCCAGGCCGAAGCGACGATCGCCCGCGACATGCCGGGCTGGTTGGAGGAGATGAATCGACGGGGCGTACGTCTACAGGGCCACAAGTTGCAACCGCCCAGTGACGCGAAAACCGTGCGAGTGCGCGACGGAGAGATGATGCTCACCGACGGTCCGTACGCCGAGACCAAGGAGTACATCGGGGGCTTCGACATCCTCGAGTGCGCCGACCTCGACGAGGCGATCGCCGTCGCGGCCAAGCATCCCATCGCTCGGTTCTGCGCGATCGAGGTGCGACCGTTCGCCGAGTCCGAGTCGTGATAAACACACTGCCATGGGCACGATTCACGTCTCCGAGGAGCGACAAATCGACGCGCCGCCGGCGACGGTGTATGGGTACATAGCTGATCACCGCGAGCACCACCCGCACTTTCTGCCGCCGGCCTTCTCGGATTTCGAGGTCGAGTCCGGCGGTGTCGGCGCTGGCACGATCACGCGCTTCAAGGTCACTGCCGGTGGGCGCAGTCGCGACTACCGGATGGAGGTCGCCGAACCTGAGCCCGGTCGGGTCATGACCGAGTCGGACACGAACTCGAGCCTCGTCACTACGTGGACCGTCACGCCCGAGAACGGAGTGTCGCGTGTCAGGATCTCGACGACCTGGGATGGTGCCGGTGGCGTCGGTGGGTTCTTCGAGCGCTTGTTCGCGCCGCGGGTCATGCGCCGCATCTACGCCGACGAGCTGGAGCGCCTGAACAACTACGCGCGCGAGCGCGGCGCCGCCGGGTAGCGTCGAGCGATGCCCCGGCCGCCCCTACCTCGGGAACTCGACGAGTTCCTGACCCGTCCCAATGCGGCCGTGATCGGCACACTTCGGCCCGACGGCAGCCCACACACCGCGGCGACCTGGTACATCTGGGACGACGATCGCGTGCTCGTCAACATGGACGAGGGGCGCAAGCGACTCGAGCACCTGCGCAACGATCCGAGGGTGTCGATCACGGTCCTCGGCAGCGATGCGTGGTACCGGCACGTCACCGTCACGGGCCGGGCGACCCGCCTCGAGCCCGACGCCGACCTGCGCGACATCGACCGCCTGTCCCGCCATTACTCCGGCGAGCCGTTCGGGCGGCGAGACCGCCGCCGGGTCAGCGCGTGGATCGAGGTCGAGGCATGGCACGCCTGGGACGGCGGCGGGCCGTGGACAGGCGCCGACTGAGGTCACGGTGAGGATCACCGAGACCTTCACCGTGGACGCGCCCCCGGAGAGGGTGTTCGACTACATCACGGAGGCGTCGAACCTGGCCGACTGGCAGACGACGAAGACCTACGTCGAGCAGCTCACCGACGGGCCGCCGGCTCTCGGGACGAGGGTCAAGGAGCGCACGAAGCCCCCAGGCGGCAAGGAGTTCGAGCAGATCGTCGAGTTCACCGAGTTCGATCGGCCCCGGCGCCTGCACGTCCATGTCGTCGAGGGGCCGTATCCGGTCGACGGCACGTGGACGTTCACGCCGGACGGCGACGGGACCGTCGTCGGCTTCACGGCTGAAGGCGAGCTGCGTGGTCCGATGCGGTTCATCCAGCCGATCTTCCAGCTCGTCCTGGCGCGCCAGTTCCGCGGCTACCACAGCAACCTGCGTCGAAACGTGGCGTCCGGCTAGCCCCGACCAGTCGCGCCGCGATCCTACGGCGCGCAACTCGTGCGCGAGCCCGTCCGCTCGCCGCGCTCCATCGCCTCCACCGCACGTACATGGCGATGCAATGCGGCCCGGCCGACCGCCCGGCGGGTAGCTCGACGACGAAGGCGGTCGTGCCGGGCTAGCTTGTGGTTCGACCATCCAGTCGCGGTGCCGGGGAGGAAAGGCAGACAGGTTGCGCGCAGGCCGGAGAGCTGGGCGTAACGTCGCGCCACACCGCGATCGCCGCCGGCCATGTCGACCACGTCCTCGTGCTGGTGGTACCAGATGGTCACCGCCGGCTTGATGCGAAGGATCAATCGCATGGCCGCGCGCGTCTCGGGCTCAGACGCCGGGCGCGGGCCCGAGTAGTAGGTCGGGTCTGAGACCCGGCGCCACTGATACGGGAAGTTCCGGTTCAGGTCGACTCCGTGCGCGTTCTGACGCGTGTCCGCCGCCGTACCGTCGGGGTTCATCTCCGGGACGAGCCACAGTCTGCACACCTCTGCGGACGCGCAGGCGAGCGACGGCGGAGAGGATCGCCCGGCCCGCGCACTCGTTCCCGTGGATGCAGCCGACGAGCAAGATCTTGCGAGGCGCGCTGTTCGGGCCGATCACATCGGCCTTGATCGAACGGCCCTCGACCGAGTATCCGATCGTGACGATTCGAGCCTGCGCGACCGCGGCGAGGAGAGACGTGATCAGAGCGACGAGCGAGACTACGACGGGCCTACGCAACAGATTCATCGATCCCGCCCGGTCAGCTGCGCGCTCACGCCAACGGGCTCGCCGCGAGACGCACCTCGTCCGGAGCGAGCCTTTTCGGCGCCGCCGCTCGGTCAGTCCGGGTCGTACTTGAACGAGATGCCGAGGCGGACGCGAAAGTTCAGGACAGTCCCGTCCTGGATCGTCAGGTCCTGGCGCACGACCTCGGCGATACGCAGCTCACGCACGCTCTGTGCGGCGGTCTCGACCGCCGCGCGGGCGGCGTCTTCCCACGATTCGCTGCTGACACCGACGACCTCGGTGACACGGTAGACGCTGTTGGCCATCCGAACCTCCTGGTGGTGGAAACAGGAACCAGAAGTGCGAGTCTTGCAGCCCGAACGCCAAATGTGGAGCGGAGTTGACGTGCGCAACCTGGGGCGCTGGGCTGGATTCGGCCTGATAGCCATCGTGTTTGTGGCCGGCGGCTCGACCGCGAGCGTCACCCGGTTCTCGACCCCACGTCGGCCCGCATGGCCGACACCCCGTCACGCTCGAGTGGGTCGGGGACATCGCCCTGAGCACCCAGCGCGGGCTGCCTCCCGGCGGCCTTGAACGTTCGCTGGCGCCCGTCCGCCGCCTGCTCCGGCAGGCCGACGTGACGCTCGGCAACCTTGAGGGGACCCTGTCGGTCGGCGGGGTCTCGAAGTGCGCGCAGATCGGCGGCGGGGAGTGCTTCGCGTTCCAGGCGCCGCGGAGCACCGCATTTGCGCTGCGCGGGCTCGGGTTCGACCTCGTCAATCAGGCCAACAACCACTCGCTCGACTACGGCTCGTCCGGGCGCCGCCAGACCATCGCCGCGCTCGATCGAGCCGGCATCGCCCATACCGGCTTCCCTGGCGAGATCACGTACCTGCGCGTCCGGGGCGTGCGGATGGCGTTCCTCGGGTTCGCCCCCTACCCCTACGACGCCAACCTGCTCGACATTCCCGCCGCTCGGGCCCTGGTCAGACGGGCGCGACGGCACGCGTCGCTCGTCGTCGTGATCATCCACGCCGGCGCGGAGGGAGCCAACCAGCTCCACACGCCGTACGGCACCCAGTACTACCTCGGGGAGGACCGCGGCAACGCCCGTGCGTTCGCGCACGCGGTCATCGACGCCGGCGCCTCGATCGTGCTCGGGTCCGGGCCGCACGTGATCCGCGGCATCGAGCGCTACCACCGGCGGATGGTGGCCTACTCACTCGGCAACTTCGTCGGGTACCACACGCTCGGTGGCGGCGGCGTCCTGAACGACAGCGCGATCCTCCGCGTGACCCTCGGCGCCGGCGGACGCGTGCTCGCGGCGGACTGGATCCCGATCACGCTCGTCGACGGGCTCCCGAGGCCCGACCCGACCCACGCGAGCGCGAAGCTAGTCGGTGCCCTGTCCCGCGAGGACTTCCCGCTCGACCACTTCGACATCGGCGCAAGCGGGGTTTTCCGTCACCGGATGCGGTGAGTAATCGACGTTCCCGAGTTCGCTCCGCTCGGCGCCGCAGCCGTCACAGACGAGCACAAGCCGCAACTGGTGTGTGTGGCGGCTGTAGCGGCACGCGCCGCTGTAGGTCCCTGAGTGATCGCAGTCCATGCTCTCTCACTGAACTAACGGGACGAAGAGGTCAAAACGAACGCGCTCCATCCGCAGCCGTTTCGGGGATCCCGTTCACGGGTATCGGCCGGTCAGTTTTGTTGAGCGTTTCGGCGCCGAGCGGCGCCTTCGGAGAGGGATGATGCAGATGCGCAACTGGCTCGTCGGCCTCGCGGCCGCGCTTCTCCTCGGCGCCGCGGCGCCATCGGCTGCGGCGGCCGGCTCGCTGCCGGTGATCTACAACGGGCTCTACGGCTACTCGCACGTCAGCCCGACCGCGAGTCCCCCGGGCTCGAACAACTGGTCGTGCAAGCCGAGCGCCGCACATCCGCGGCCGGTGGTCCTCGTCCACGGGACGTTCGCAGACATGTCCGACAGCTGGCAGGCGCTGTCGCCACTCCTGTACGACAACGGCTACTGCGTGTTCGCGTTCAACTACGGCTCATACGACGGCAGCGGCTCCCTCGGCGTGTACGCCACCGGGCCGATCGCGACTTCAGCCGCTCAGCTCGCGACCTTCGTCAACCGCGTACTGAAGGCGACGGGAGCCAGCCAGGTCGACATCGTCGGCCACTCACAGGGGGGCATGATGCCGCGCTACTACATCAAGTTCCTCGGGGGCGCCGCGAACGTGCACACGCTGATCGGGCTCGCTCCGTCGAACCACGGGACCACGCTCGACGGGCTGTTCACGCTCGCGAGCTACTTCCCGGGCGCCAGCGCGGCACTGGCCGGGTGTCCGGCGTGCGCGGACCAGGAGGCCGGGTCGTCGTTCCTGAACGACCTGAACTCCGGCGGCGACACGGTCCCCGGCGTCGACTACACGGTGATCGAGTCCAGGAACGACGAGGTCGTGACCCCGTATCAGTCGGCGTTCCTGTCGGGACCGAACGTCACCAATATCACGCTTCAGGATCAGTGCGCCCTCGACCAGGGCGAGCACCTGTCGATGCCGTATGACCACATCGCCGACGCGGACGTCCTGACGGCGCTCGACCCGCAGCAACCCGTGAAGCCCGCGTGCACGCCGGTGGCGCCGGTGGTCGGCGGCTGACCCTCGTTCCGGGGGCTAGGGCCGAATCAACGGCTGAGCAGCTCGCGGAGCGCCGCGAGCTCCTCGGCCGTCGGAGGTTCGGTCGTCTGAAGCTCGTCGGCGACCTCGAGCGCCCATCCAGTCGCCTCGCGGACGCTCGCGACCTCGACACCCTCGTGTACGCAGGTCAGGATCAGCTGCTTGGACTCGGGATCTGGCTCCAGCACCCCGAGATCGGTGATCACCGCGGTCGGGCCGGCGCCGCGAAAGCCGAGTCGCTCCCGAGCGGTCGGCCCGTCGCCGTAGCCGACGGTGGTACAGAAATCGAGCCGCTCGACGAGCGCGCGCTTGCTGTGGGGAGCGACGACGATCACCTCGCCGCAATTGGCCGCGATCTCGGGCGCGCCGCCGGCGCCGGGCAGACGGGTCTTGGGATGGTCGTACTCGCCGATCACGGTGGAGTTGAGGTTGGCGAAGCGGTCGACCTGCGCGGCGCCGAGGAATGCGACGTCGATCCTGCCGGGACCGATCCAGTAGTTGAACATCTCGGGCACGGAGACGATCACATCCGCGGTCTCCGCGAGCTCCCCGTCGCCGATCGACAGCGGGATGTGGAACGGCTTCGCCCCGATCGTCCCCGACTCGTAGACGAGCACGAGCCCGGGGTTGTGAACCATCCGGGCGAGGATCGCGGCGGTGCTTGGCCGGCCGACGCCGATGAACACGGTCTTCGCGCTCTGCAATCGGCGCGCCGCGGCCACGGTCTGGACCTCGCCCGCGGTCGCCTTATCTGTCGTCGCCGGGCGCGTGGTCACCTCGCTCATCGCACTCCGGCCTCCTCTGTGGCGATCACGTTTTCCTGCATCCATGCCGTGAACGCATCGCGATCGCGGCTCAGCTCATCCCAGAAGCGGTAGAAATCGTTGTCTCGGTTCGTGATGCCGAGGCTGTAGGAAGGTTGGGACCCGCCGGGGGCGGCGGCCACGGCGTCGATCACCCAGCCAGGAATGACCACGCCGTTCGGGCGCGGCTCGAGCTGATCGACGATCCGCTCGACGGTCACGAGCGAGCGAGCGGCGGCCAGCACCGCCTCCTTCTGGACGCCCGGAATCCCCCACAGCTGGACGTTGCCGGCGCGGTCAGCCTCCTGAGCGTGGACGATCGCGACGTCCGGCCGCAATGCCGGTACCGCGATCAGACGCTCGCCGGTGAACGGGCAGACGATCGGCGCCACCTGCGTGATCGCCGCCAGGTCGGTCCCACGATATCCGCGCATCACCGCGAACGGGAGATCCGCCGCCCCCGCCGCATAGCGGTTGGCCATGCCGGCGTGGCTGTGCTCCTCGAGCTCGATCGGATGCGGCCACCCGTGCTCGATCGCGTCGCGGAAACGATGCAGTGAACCCACGCCGGGATTGCCGCCGTAGGAGAACACCAGCTTGCGGGCGACGCCCATGCCGATCAGCTGGTCGTAGAGGATGTCAGGCGTCATCCTGATCAGCTCGAGATCGCGACGGCCCTGGCGCAGAACCTCGTGCCCCGCCGCAAACGGGATCAGGTGCGTGAATCCCTCGAGCGCGACGCTGTCGCCGTCGTGGACGAGGGACGCGACCGCATCGCGGAGAGAAACTACTTCAGCCACGATGTGCGCATAGCGAACAACTGCACACCTTGCGAACAGGCTATAGGATCGCCGATGATGGCGCAACCACGGGGAGTACGGTGAGCGCTGTGGCTCTCGACCTCGACAGTCTGGTCGCGATCGACGTCCACACGCACGCCGAACGGAGCGACAGCCACCCCCAGGATCCCGTCACGGCAGAGGTGCTCGCGGCCGCCGGAAAGTACTTTGGCGGGAGCCCGATGCAGCCCACGGCTCAGGAGGTCGCCGACTACTACCGCGAGCGCCACATCGCCGCCGTGGTGTTCACCGTCGACGACGAGGCCGGCATGGGCCGGGCGCGGCTCGGCAATGACGAGGTCCTCGAGGCCGCCCGCAACAACCCCGACGTCCTGATCCCGTTCGGCAGCGTCGACCCCCACAAGGGGAAGCTCGCTGTGCGCGAGGCCCGAAAGCTCGTGCAGGCCGGCGTCCGCGGCTTCAAGTTCCACCCCAACACGCAGGCGTTCTGGCCCAACGACCACGCCCACTACCCCCTCTACGAAGTGATCGCCGACGCCGGCCTGATCGCGCTCTTCCACTCCGGCACCACCGGGATCGGGGCCGGCATGCCCGGCGGCGGAGGGGTGCGGCTGAAGTACTCCAACCCAATGCTCGTCGACGATGTCGCGGCGGACTTCCCGCCGCTCGACATCATCCTCGCGCACCCCTCGTTTCCCTGGCAGGACGAGGCGCTCGCGATCGCCGTCCACAAACCCAACGTCTACATCGACCTCTCCGGCTGGTCACCCAAATACTTCCCAGAGAACCTGATCCGCTACACGAACACGCTTCTGAAGCGCAAGATGCTGTTCGGGTCGGACTTCCCGCTGATCGCGCCGGACCGCTGGCTGTCGGACTTCGAGAAGCTGCCGATCAAGGACGAGGTCAGGCCGCTCGTACTCAAAGAGAACGCCATCCGGCTGCTAGGCCTGGGCTAGTGTCGAGTTCGCACCCGGCCCCGACCGTGCGCGATGCGACGTTCGACGTCATGCGTCAGTTCGGGCTGACTACGATCTTCGGCAACCCGGGATCGACCGAGATCCCGTTCCTGACCGACCTTCCGCCCGACATCCGCTTCGTGCTCGGTCTCCACGAGGGCTCGGTCGTCGGCATGGCGACCGGCTACGCGATCGCGCGCGAGCGGCCGGCGTTCGTGAACCTCCACACGGCGCCGGGGCTGGGAAACGCGATCAACGCGATCGCCAACGCGCGCGACTGCCGCGCGCCGCTCGTCGTCGTCGTCGGGCAGCAGCATCGGCGCCAGCTGGCGTTCGAGCCGTTTCTGACCGGTCGCCACCTCGATCGCCTGGCCGGCGAGTATCCCGTGTGGACGAGCCTCCCGGTGCGTGCCCAGGACGTGCCGGGGACGATCGCGCGCGCGTACCACGAGGCCATCGCGGCCAGAGGACCGACGCTCGTGGTCGTGCCGATGAGCGACTGGACCGAGCCTGCCGACGGGCTGGCGGCGGGCGCACCGGCACAGGTGACCTACTCGAGCTCCGTCACACCCGCGGACTTGGACGAGATCGCCGGGCTGATCGCGGGCGCCGAGTCGCCGGCGGTCGTGGTCGGGCCGGGGTGCGACAGCCGCGAGGGCTGGGAAGCCGTCGTCGCGCTCGCCGAACGGCTGCGCTGTCCCGTCTGGCAGGAGTCGTTCAGCCGTCGTGCCGGGTTCCCGCAGGACCACCCGCTGTTCGCCGGCCCGCTGCCCTGGCAGCGGCGACTGATGCACGACGCGCTCGCCCCCCACGACTTGGTGCTCGCGCTGGGCACCAATGCGTTCCGCATGTACCTGTTCGACCAACCGATCTCGCCGGTTGGACCGGGAACGCGCGTCGCGGTGATCACGGATGACCCCGCCGAGGCGCACCGCAGCCCGTGCGACTTCGCGCTCGTCGCGCCCGTGGCCGGGGCCTGCGCGGCGCTCGCCGGCCTGGTGGCAGAGCGCGCGAGTGCGCCTCCGCAGCCGCTCGCCCGGCCGGACGCGCCGCCGCCGCCGGCGCCCGGCGAGCCGCTCCTTCCCGGCCACGTGTTCGCGGCGCTCGCCGAGCGCCTCGCCACCGACGCCGTCGTCGTGGAGGAGACGCCGTCGAGTCAGCCTGAGCTCTACCGGCGTGTTCCCGTGCGGGCGCCGGGCGGCTTCGTGGCGGGCGCGAACGGCGGGCTCGGCTTCGGGCTGGCGGGCTCGATCGGGCTGCGGATGGGTCTCCCCCACCGGCCCGTGATCGGCGTGGTCGGCGACGGCGCCGCGATGTACACGATCCAGTCGCTGTGGAGCGCGGTTCAGTACGAGGTCGGCGTGCTGCTGATCGTGATGGCGAACGGGCGTTATGCCGTGATGGACGGTCTCGCTCGCGCGTACGGTGGCGAGGGCGCCTGGCCGGCGTTCGACACGATCGACATCGCGGGGATCGCCCGCAGCCTCGGCTGCCCGTCGATCCGTATCGAAACCCACGACGAGCTGTTGGCGACGCTCGACGACGTCCTCCCAGGCCTCGCCGACCGCGGGGAGCCGCTGCTGCTCGAGGTGGCGCTCGCGTAGAGCGCTCTAGAGTTGGCGCACGGATGACTGTCTCCAGGACGAGGACGACTTCGGCGGACATCACCGCCACGGTGCTGGCGAGCTTCGACGCCTGTCCGGACCCGCGGCTCCGCGAGCTCCTGCAGGCGCTCGTGCGGCACCTGCACGGCTTCGCCGTCGAGGTCGGCCTGAGCGAGGGCGAGTGGCGCGAGCTGATCGCCGAACTGACTGCCACGGGCGACATCACCGACGACAGGCGCCAGGAGTTCATCCTGTTCTCGGACGCCCTGGGCCTGTCAATGCTCGTCGACGCACTCGCCCACCAGCTCCCGGCCGGCGCCACCGAGTCGACCGTCCTCGGCCCGTTCTACGTACCCGGCTCGCCGCTACGTCAGTACGGGGAGAGCATGCTCACCGAGTCCACCGACGGCATCCCAGCGTGGGTGCACGGGCAGGTGCTCGACCTCGACGGTGCTCCGATCGCCGGCGCGGAGCTCGACGTGTGGCAGAACGGCGCCGACAGGCTCTACACGGTGCAGCGTCCCGAAGCGCCTGAGGATCACCTACGCGGCCGGTACCTGACCCGAGAGGACGGCAGTTACGCGTTCGTCGGCGTCCGGCCCGTCCCATACACGATCCCCGACGACGGGCCGGTCGGAACCATGCTGTCGGCCACGGGCCGTCATCCGTGGCGCCCGGCCCACATCCACATGATCGTGCGCGCACCCGGCCACAAAACGCTGACCACACACATCTTCGACGCCGCCAGCGAATATCTCGACTCGGACGCGGTGTTCGCGGTCAAGCCCTCGCTGCTGCGCGAGTTCGAGCTCCGCTCGGCGGATGACCCGGCGCGCCCCGCAGGCGTCCAGGGTCCCTGGGTCTCCGTCGAGAACGAGATCGTGCTCGTGCCCGAGAGCTAGGCCGTCGCGCCGGTGGCGACGCGGCTGAAGTAGCCGTGCTCGCCGGAGTCCAGGTACTCGGCGAGCCTGCTCGCCAGAGCCATGATCGTCAGCGACGGGTTGACCGAGAGCGTCCGCGGGACGACCGAGCTGTCGCCGACGAACAGCCGCCGCACGTCGTGGCACTCGCCGTGCGCGCCCACCACCGAGCGTTCGGGGTCGCTCCCCATCCGACAGCTTCCCTGCACATGGGTGCTGAGCACGCCCGTCTGGTAGACGCGCCGGGCGCCCGACGCCTCGAGCACCTGGCGTGCGAATTGCAGCGACCGGTCGATGCGCTCGCGCTCGCGCTCGTTGAAATCGAACGAGTAGCGGTCGGCCCCTGCTTCGTCCACCCACGCCGTGCCGTTGTTCTCATCGTTGACGAGCGTCAGCAGTCCCGTGTAGTTGCGGTAGTTGTGCACCGCGTCGACGAGCTCGTCTCCCCATAGCGGCCGGTCGTGTTCGTCGCTCAGAGCCGTCGCGAACCCGATCGGGTCCTGGATCGTCGCCGCTTCGACCACGAAGCCGCCGTCCTCGTCGCGCTGGAACTTCATGCAGTGTGAGGTGATCGGGTAGACCATGTGGGCGTCCTGGGGCTCCTCGAATAGACCCTCGACCAGCCGCGCCGGGTGAAAGCCGAGATGGCGGCCAATTAGGCGGCCGCTGGCGGATCCAGCGATGGCCTCGTGGGCGCCGGAGCGGATCAGCAGCCCGGGCGTCGCCAGCGCGCCCGCGGCCACGACGATCACGTCCGCCGCCGCCGAATGGAGCGAGCCGTCGGGGCCGGCGTACTCGACGCCGGTCGCCTCCGCCCCACTCCCGCGATCCTCGATCACCACCCGGCTGACGGCGCAGTCGGCCCTGAGCTCGAGCCGGCCCTCGGCCCACGGCGGATGGATGTAGGTGTTCAGCGTCGATTTGCCGGCGTTGGTCGGGCAGCCCTGGAGGCATGAGCCGCAACGCATGCAGTTCGAGTCCGTGTAGGAGATCACGGGCTCGAGCTCGGCCCCCATCGCCTCGAACCCCGGGATCACGGTCCGGACGCACTGCTGCCAATCGGTGCGCTCGCGCACGCCGAGCCGTCGCTCGACGCGCTCGAGATGTGGCAGCAGGTCCCGCTCGCCGAACGGCTCGCCGCCCTCGCCGAGCAGTCCCGCCGCGGCGTGCCACTTCTCGTAGTCCTCCTGGCTCGGGCGCAGCGCGACCTTCGTGTTGATCGTCGTCGTGCCGCCGACGCACCGGCCTCGGAACATGATCATTGGCGGCTCCTCGGGGCGGGGCGGCTCCGCGAACGCGGGCGGCCACCACATCTCGTGTGTCGCCCTGGCCTCCCAGCGCATGTAGTCGGCGGCGGTCTTGTGCGGTCCGCACTCGAGCAGCAGCACGCTCCGTCCGTGGTCGGCCAGCTCGCCCGCCACGACGCCCCCGCCGGCGCCGGAGCCGACCACGACGACGTCGTAGCGCTCGCTCACCCGCTCACCCCACCCGTCTCGCTCCGCCCGGTGACCCCAAGGTATGACCAGTCCTTGTCGAGACGGGCCGCCAGCGGAGGCTTGAAGTCGATCTCGTCCCATGCGCCCGGGCCGGGTGCGCCGGGGGCCACGAAGTCGCTGTAGTACGCCTCGCACGCAAGCGCTCTGATCATCATGAACTCGGGCGTGAACGCGTGCTCCGCGAGTGCCTCGGCACCGCCTGCGGCCGGCTCCTCGAGCGCGTCGACGGCGGCGATCGCAGCCTCCCGCGCCGGCGTCGGCATCCCCGTCAGCAGCGCGTCGATGTACACCTCGGGACCCACGCGGCCAGACCCGGGAACGATCAGCTCGCACAGTGCTCGGACGACGGTGCGGCGATGCTCGTCGAGAGCCGGCATCGAGCAAAAGCTTACGTCGAGGATCAGGATCGACAGCGGGATTTGCGCTGATTGCCACCTCGCCCTGCGCTCCGTGGTGAGGCGCGATTCCGCAGGTATGATCGGCTCGATTGGTGTGGTTGACAGGATTGTTCACAATCCGGGCGGAAGTCCCGTCGATCAGCTCCGCGAGGCGATCGTCAGCGGACGCCTCCAGCCCAACGAGCGCCTCGTAGAGATGGAGTTGACGCGCGCGCTCGGCGTCGGGCGCTCGGCGATCCGCACCGCCCTGGCGCGGCTCGAGCACGAGGGCCTCGTCGAGCACGAGCCCCACCGCGGTGCCCGGGTGCGGCTCGTGGCCGAAAGCGAGGCCGTCGAGATCCTCGAGGCCCGCGCCGTGCTCGAGGGGCTGGCCGCACGCCGCGCCGCGACGCAGGCGCAGGACGGCGATATCGAGGACCTCAGGGCGATCCTCGCCACGATGCGCCACCTGCTCGAGAGCGGCGACCTGCTGAGGGCATCGGACGAGAACGCCGCGCTTCACCGCCGCGTGTTGGAGATCGCCGGGCACGCCACCGCGACGCGCCTGATCTCGACGCTCCAGCCGCAGCTCGTGCGCTTCCAGTACCGGACGATCATGCTGCCCGGCCGCAGCGAGCGATCGTTCGTCGAGCATCGCGCGATCGTCGAGGCGATCGCGGCCCGCGATCCGGACGCCGCGGAGGCGGCGATGCGCCGGCACCTCTTGCAGGTCGCCGAGACGCTCCGCGCCGCCGCCAGCCGATGAGCAGCGAGCCATCCGATCGAGCCCGCGAGCTCCTCCACGGCGCGTTCGACACGCACATGCACATCGCGCCCGACGTCGTCGAGCGCATCACCGACGACCTGTCGCTGGCGCGCCGGTTCAAGCAGCTGGGGATGGCGGGCTTCGTGCTCAAGTCCCACTACGGCTCCACGGCCGAGCGGGCGAGCGTCGTGCGCGCCGCGGTGCCCGGCGTCGAGGTCCTCGGCGCCGTGTCGCTGAACCGCGCCGTCGGCGGGATGAACCCGCTGGCCGTCGAGATCGCGGCGCGTGAGGGGGCGCGGACCGTGTGGCTGCCGACCGTCGATTCGGTCAACGAGTCGCACGAGCGCGAGGCACCTCCCGGCGCCAAGGTGCCGGTCTGGGTCAAGCTCCAACTCGAACTGCGCGAGGCGGGGCTCGAGATCGAGCCGGTGCCCGTCGTCGACGCCGACGGCGCGGTGCTGCCCGAGACCCGCGCCGTGCTGGCGATGATCGCGCGCCATCGGATGGTGCTCGCCACCGGGCATCTCAGCCGGGATGAGATCTTCGCTGTCGTCGACGCCGCGCTCGAGGAGGGCGTCGATCAGATCGTGATCACCCATCCGGAGTTCCCGTCCCAGAATCTGGCGGTCGAGGACCAGCGCGCGCTCGCCGAGCGCGGCGCGCTGCTCGAGCGCTGCTTCACGACACCTCACACCGGGAAGGTGGACGTGGGAGCGCTGGATCGAGAACATCCGCGCCACCGGCGCCGAGAACTCGGTGCTGTCCACCGATCTCGGCCAGGTGTTCAACCCGCCCGTCGAGGACGGCATGGCGCTGATGGTCGATCGGTTGCTCGCGGCGGGCTTCGACGA
The DNA here is from genome assembly GCA_963812225.1 of uncultured Solirubrobacterales bacterium. Lineage (GTDB taxonomy): Bacteria > Actinomycetota > Thermoleophilia > Solirubrobacterales > Solirubrobacteraceae > Palsa-465. The sequence continues at coordinate 508,498 of CAWEUN010000013.1, read as the reverse complement.
ACAGGAGGTACATGTCATGGCGGTTGCCAACACGCGCCGGGTGGCCGGAGCGGAGCCACTGTGAGCGCGACCCGGATGATGGTCATCGGCGCCCATTCGGCGGACTTCGTCTGGCGCTCCGGAGGCGCGGTCGCGGTCACGACGTCCGCGGGCGGCTCGGCGAGCGTGATCGCGCTGTCGTACGGCGAGCGCGGCGAGTCCGGCGAGCTGTGGAAGGAGGAGGGCCAGACGATCGAGCGGGTCAAGGAGATCCGGCACGGCGAGGCCGAGCGCGCGGCGGCCGCGGTCGGCGCTGAGTTCGACTGCCTCGACCTCGGCGACTATCCGCTCGAGATCGACGTCGACGCGCTCCGCGCGATCTCCGATCGGATCCGCGAGTTCGCCCCCGACGTCCTGATCACGCACACGGACACCGACCCGTTCAACCCGGACCATCCGGTCGCGTTCGCCGCCGTCAACCGAGCGCGCGGGCTCGCCGCCGGCGCCGGGGTCGCGAGCGCGTTCGCCACCGTGAAGCCTCCGGCGCTGTTTCTGTTCGAGCCCCACCAGCCCGAGCTCTGCAACTTCACGCCGAACACGTTCGTAGACATCACGCCGGTGATCGACAAGAAGCTCGCAGCGATGGCGGAGATGAAGGCGCAACGCTACCTCCAGACGTACTACACGCAGCGGGCCGACCAGCGCGGCAACCACGCGCGGCGTTCGTCGGGCAACGCCGAGATCAAGCAGGCGGAAGCATTCCAGCGGGTCACGCCCCGGGTGGTGAGCGCGCTGTGAGCTCGCACGAGGAGCTCGCCAAGCTCGGATCGGCGACCGTCTACGAGGCGGGCGGCCGGCGCGGCTACGTCGACGCCGACCTGATCCAGGTGCTGCCGGGTTCGAGGGTCGCCGGACCCGCGCGGACCGTGCGCTGCGGCCAGGACGACAACCTAATGGTCCATGCCGCCATGGCCGAGGTCCAGCCCGGCGAGGTGCTCGTGCTGAGCATGCCCGAGCCGCGAGCGGTCGCGCTCGTCGGGGAGCTGCTCGCGACCCAGGCGAAGGCGCAGGGAGCCGCCGGCGTCCTCGTCGACGCCTCCGTGCGCGACGTCGAGGAGCTCGTCGAGGTCGGTCTGCCGATCTGGGCCCGGTGGGTCCGGGTGCGCGGCGCCGGCAAAGACCTCGTCGGCGCGATCGGCGAGCCGGTCACCGTGGGCGGCACGACGATCCGCCAGGGCGACATCGTCGTGCTCGATGCCGATGGGGCCGCGGTGGTGGAGCAGGAGCGCGTGGCCGAGGTGCTCGAGGCGTCGCGCGAGCGCGCCGAGCACGAGCGCGTCAAGCGCGAGAAGCTCGAGGGTGGCGCGCTGTCCTACGACCTCGACGGACTCCGCGCGCGGGTCGACGCGGCGACGTGACCGAGCCGATCCACGACCTCGCCCACATCGGGCACGCGGAGCTGCTCACGCCGTTTCCGCAGGACAGCCTGCGCTTCTTCGTCGAGTTGTTCGGGATGGAGGTCGAGGCGCGCGAGGGCGGGTCGGTGTATCTGCGCGGCTGGGGCGATTATCAGCGCTACAGCCTCAAGCTCACCGAGTCCGAGCTGCCTGGTCTCGGTCACATCGCGATCCGCGCCTGGAGCCCCGAGGCGCTCGAACGACGCGTGGCGGCGATCGAGCGCAGCGGGTCTCGGCATCGGCTGGATCGACGGCGACCACGGCCACGGCCCCGCGTACCGGTTCACCGACCCCGACGGCCACGTGATGGAGCTCTACTACGAGACCGACCGCTACGACCCGCCGCCGGAGCTCCGCCCCGCGCTGAAGAACGTCCCCCAACGCTACGTGGGCCGCGGTGCGGCCGTCAAACGGCTGGACCACGTCAACGTGCTGGCACGGGACGTGGCCGCCAACCGGCGGTTCGCCCAGGAGCAGCTCGGCTTCCGCCTGTACGAGCAGATCGTCGGCGACGATGGCAGCGAGATCGGCGCGTGGATGAGCCTGACGATCGCGGCGCACGAGCTGATCTACGTCGCCGATCACGCCGGTGCCAGCGGGCGCCTGCACCACTTCGCATTCTTCGTCGACACGCGGGAGGAGCTCTTGCGCGCGGCCGACCTGTTCCTCGACGCCGACGTCCCGATCGAAGCCGCCCCCTCGAAGCACGCCGTCGCCCAGGGGATGTTCCTGTACGTGTACGAGCCGGGCGGAAATCGCGTCGAGGTGACGACCGGTACTCATTTCATCTACGACCCCGCGTACGAGCCGGTCGTCTGGACACAGGCCGAGCGGGCACGCGGCCAGGCGTGGGGCGTCAAGACGATCGAGACGTTCCACACGTACGGCACGCCCGACGTGAGCGGCCGCGCCACCGGACCCCCGATCCCGCCCACCAGCCAGATCCCCGAGCTCGGGGACGTCTTCGCTTGAGCGACGACCGCGCCCTGATCGCCGAGCTCGTCCAGAACTGGGCCGTGTGGCGCGACGCCGGCGACTGGGAGCGCTTCGCCACCCTCTGGCACGACGACGGCGTGATGATGGCGACCTGGTTCCAGGGCCCGGCGGCCGACTTCATCCGCGTCAGCCGCGAGGGGTTCGAGCGCGGCGTGCGCATCCTCCACTTCCTCGGCGGCACCTCCGTCGATCTCGCCGACCGCCGCGCCATCGCCCAGACGAAGATGACGATCTCGCAGCGCGCCGCAGTGCACGACGTGGAGTGCGATGTCGTCTGCACCGGGCGCTTCTACGACTTCCTCGAAAAGCGCGACGGCCGCTGGGGCATCGTCCTGCGCCAGCCGATCTACGAGAAGGACCGCCTCGACCCCGTCGACCCGGCGGCTCGTTTGGAGCTCGACGGTCAGCTGCTCCGCCGCTTCCCCGAGGGCTATCGCCACCTCGCCTACGTTCAGACCGCGATCGGCTACGAGGTCAAGCCCGACATGCCGGGGCTCACCGGCGCCGAGGTCGAGCGGCTGTACCAGCGAGGCGCGGCCTGGCTCGCCGGTGGCTCCTCATAGGCTGGCCGTGTAACGCAAACAGGATTTGCGTTTCACGGCCACCCCCCTCTACGCCACCTCGGCCGCCGCCTGCGACCCGCTCGCCGCCTTGATCAGGTCGGCCCCGCGCTCGGCGATCATGATCACGGCGGCGTTGGTGTTCGCTCGGGTGATCTCCGGCATCACCGACGCGTCGACCACGCGCAGGCCCTCGAAGCCGTAGACGCGCAGCTGCGGATCCACGACCGAGCCCATGGCGCACGTCGAGGTCGGGTGGTAGACGCTCTGCCCGACCCGGCGGATGAACGCCATCAGGTCCTCGTCGGAGTCCGAGTCGGGGACGCTGAACGGAGCCCGCTCGACCGCCCGGAGCGCCGGCTGGCGGGCGATCTCCAGCGCCATCCGCATCCCGGTCAGCATGCTCTCCCGATCCTCCTCGGTCGTCAGGAAGTTGCAGAGGACACGCGGCTTGGAATCGGGCAGTGGGCTGCGCAGCATCACCCGCCCGCGGCTAGTCGGATGGATCACGACCGGTCCAAAGCAGTAGCCGTGATCGGACGGCGCCGTCAGCCCCTCATCGAAGAACATCGACGGCGCGAAGTGGAACTCGATGTCGGGCGCCTCGAGCCCGGGTCGCGTGCGGAAGAAGCCGGCGGCCTCGGGGATGTTCGACGTCAGCGGCCCGCGGCCCTCGGCTTCGAGCAGCTCGAGGTTCTCGGGCGTGATCGCCATGAACAACGACTGCTCGTCCGTCAGGTAGTTGACCTGGGCCATGCAGTGGTCCTGGAGCCCATGGCCGACGGGTAGCGAGGAGCGCATCTCGATCCCCAGCGGCGCGAGCTGATCCTCGGGTCCGATGCCGGACAGCATCAGCAGCGCCGGCGAGTGGTAGGCGCCGGCCGCGACGATCACCTCGCGCTCGGCTCGGATCTCCTCGACGTCATCGCCGCGCGCGATCTCGACCCCGACCGCCCGCTCACCCTCGAACACGATCCTCAGCGCCATCGCGTTCGTGATCACGTCGAGGTTCTGGCGGTCGGCGGCTGGGTGCAGGAACGCGTCCGCCGTGCTGCACCGGAGGCCGTCGCGCTGGGTTACCTGGAAGCGGCCGACGCCCTCCTGGCGGGCGCCGTTGAAGTCGGGGTTGTGCTCGTGCCCCGCTTCCCGCGCGGCCTCGAGCATGGTGTCCACGAGCGGGTGCATCGAGCGGCTCTCGGACACTCGCATTGGACCTCCCGCGCCGTGGTACTGGTCCTCGCCCCGCTCGTTGTCCTCCGACCGCTTGAAGTACGGCAGCACGTCGTCGTAGCCCCATCCCTCGAAGCCCGCCTCCGCCCAGCCGTCGTAGTCGGCCCTGTTGCCGCGGACATAGATCATCGCGTTGATCGAGCTGCAGCCTCCGAGCATGCGGCCCCGCGGGAGGTACAGGCGCCGGTTGCCAAGGCCCGGCTCGGGCTCGCCCAGCAGGTCCCAGTCGAGGCTCGACTTGAACAACGCCGGGAACGCGATCGGCACGTGGATCTCCGGCTGCCGATCGACCCCGCCGGCCTCGAGCAGGGCGACGCGCACGTCGGCGTCCTCGCTCAGGCGGCCGGCCAGCACGCACCCCGCGGAACCGGCTCCGACGATCACGTAGTCGTAGCTGCGGCGCTCACTCACCCCGGATCACCACCTTCATCACCTCGGTTGGGTTGCTCATTGCAAAACGAAGCGCATCGGGCGCCTGCCCCAGCGGGAACTCGTGGCTGATCAGCCCGGATAGCAGCCCGGCGTTGCGCTCGACCACGCCGACAGCATCGGCAAACTCCTCGCTCCCGCAGCAGCTCACGCCAAGCAGGTCGAGCTCCTTCTCGGTGAGGCTGCCGATGCGCAGGGGAACCTCTTCGTTCGACATGCCCACCTGCACGGCCCGGCCCGCCGAGGCGACCATATCGATCATCGCGCTCACGGCCCCCGCAGCGCCTGTCGCGTCGATCACGACCGGCGGGCCGGCCGGACCCGCCCAGCGACGAGCGGAGGCCACGACCTCGGTGGCGCTCGTCCACAAGAGCGTCTCCGATCCTCCCTGGCGGCTCAGCTTCAGGCGGCTCTCCTGCAGGTCGATCGCGAGCGTCTCGGCGCCGCGCTCGCGCGCGACCAGGCACACGCATTGACCGATCGGCCCGGCACCCAGCACCACGACGCGCTCCCCAGCTTCGATCGCGGCGCGGTTCACCGCCCGGACCGCGATCGACACCGGCTCGGCCAGCGCGGCCACCGACGCGTTCTCGGCCCGGATCGGGAACACCTGATCCTGTCCCGCGGCCAGTCGCTCCTGAAGCCCTCCGTCGACGTGGATCCCGATCAGCTCGAAGTTGTCGCACGTGTTCGGACGCCCAACCGTACACGGATAGCAGTCCCCGCAGGCCTGCAGCGGCCACAGCGCGACGAGCTGCCCCACCTCCAGCTCCTCGCGACAGCCCGGCCCGAGCGCGGAGATCCGGCCCGAGACCTCATGGCCCTGCACGCGAGGGAACTGCGATCCACCGGCGGCATCGGACAGCTCGCCGGCGAAGAAGTGGTAGTCGGAGCCGCAGATCCCGACCGCTTCCGGCATGAAGACGACCTCCCCGGCACCCGGTGCCGCGGGCTCGTCGCGCTCGCGCACGACGATCTCACCGACGGCCTCGGTCACCGCGGCGAGCATCAACCCTCCAGCCCCTGGGGAACCGGAGACAGCCTCAGCCCCAGACCTCGGCGGCCGTCTCCACGATCAGCTCGAGCTTGGCGACCTCCTGGTCGTACGTGAGCGCGTTGCCCTCGAAAGTCGACGAGAACCCGCACTGGGGCGACAGGCACAGCTGCTCGATCGCGACGTACCGCGACGCCTCCTCGATCCGGCGCTTGAGCTCATCCTTGCTCTCGAGCTCGCCCCGCTTGCTCGTGACCAGCCCGAGCACCACGAGCTTGTCCTGGGGCACGAACCGCAGCGGCTCGAACCCGCCCGAGCGCGCGTCGTCGTACTCGAGGAAGAAGCCGTCGATGTTGAGTCCCCCGAACAGAGCCTCGGCGACGAAGTCATAGCCGCCCTCCGCCGCCCACGACGAGCGGAAGTTCCCACGGCACATGTGCGTGGTGACCGTCAGGCCCTCCGGCCGGTTCGCGAGCGCCTCGTTGATGTGACGGATGTAGGACTCGTGGAGGTGCTCCGCGTCCTCCCCCTTGCTCGCCATCTGCTCGCGCTGCTCCGGGTCGTTCAGGTACGCGAGGCTCGTGTCGTCGAATTGCAGGTACCGGCAGCCGAGATCGAACACCGCGCGCACCTCGTCGGCGTACGCCGAGGTCAGATCGCTCCAGAACTCACCCATGTCCGCGTACACGTTCGGATCGACGGCGGCGCGACCGCCCCGGTAGTGGACCATGCTCGGCGAGGGAATCGTCAACTTCGGCGTCACCCCGTCCTCGACGCACGACTGCAGGAACTTGAAGTGCTCCGCGAAGATCGGATGGTCGAGATGGACCTTCTCGCCGACGTGGATCGCCGCCGGCGTCCACTCGATGTCCCCCTGCTCGTTGTGGAACTTGACGCGGATGTCGCCGGGAGCCTTCTCGATCCCCCCGAGCTCGTAGATGAAGTCCATGTGCCAGGCGGCGCGGCGGAATTCCCCGTCGGTCGCCGACTGGAGCCCGACGTCGTGCTGCATCTTCACGACGTCGCGGATCGCGTCGTCCTCGAGCGCGCGCAGCTCCTCGGCTGAGATCTTGCCCGCCGCGCAGTCCTCGCGCGCCTGGAGCAGCTCCTTGGGCCGCAGCAGGCTGCCGACATGGTCGGCCCTGAACGGCGGCTTCGAACGCCGGCCCGACGTCATCTCGTTCACGGTTTGGGACTCAGTCATCAGAACCTCCCCTGGCTCACTTGTGTCTCACGTTGATCTCGACCCGGACCCCATTCGGATCCTCGACGAACAGCTGGCGCGGGCCGCCGGGGACCGTGTTCCGGACCGCGGCGACTGAGTTGCGCTCGAGCCGCTCGTTCAGCTGCTCGTAATCGGTGTCGTTGAAGGCGATGTGGTCCACCGGCCCGCGGCCCGATCGTTCGTCGGCGACGGTCAGCCCCAACCGCTCAGCGTGTGCGCTGTACGCCTCGCGTTGGGCGATGTGCAGACAGGCGGTGGTTCCGGCGTAAAGCCAGTAACCGGGGAACTCGAGGGGCGGCCGATCCCCGACGCGCAGGCCGACGATCCGGCAGTAGAAGTCGCGCGTGGCGTCGATGTCGTCGCTGAGGACCAGGACGTGCTCCATCTCGGTGACGCTCATCGTTCACTGCCGGCCAGCAGGTAAGCGGAGTGCAACAGGTCCGGTCGTCCACGAAGCTCGCTGGCCAGGCCGGAGAATCGGAGCCGCCCGTTCTCCATCACGTACGCCCCGTTGGCGAGCCCGAGCGCGACCGTCGCGAACTGCTCGATCAGAAGCACGCCGATGCCCGACTCCGCGAGCGACCGAATCGTCGGTATGAGGCGCTGCACGATCACCGGCGCCAACCCCAGCGAGAGCTCGTCGATGATGATGAAGCGAGGCTGCGAGACGAGCGCCTGGGCGAGTACGAGCATCTGCTGCTCGCCGCCCGAAAGCGATCGCGCGCGGCTCGGCAGCCGCTTCTCGAGCTCGGGAAACAGGTCGAGAGCGCGTGTCCGTCCCGCCCGCGCGTCCTGACGGGAGAGGACGTATGTGGCGACGGTCAGGTTCTCCTCGACGGTCAACTCCGGCAGCAGGCGTCGTCCCTCAGGAACGACCGCGACCCCGGCCTGGCGGATCCGCTCGGGTCGGCGGCCCATCAGCTCGCGGCCGTCGAGCACGACGGACCCGGCCTGGGCTCGTAGGACCCCCCCGACGGCAAGCACGAGGCTCGACTTGCCCGCGCCGTTCGGGCCGAGCAGCGCCGTCACCTCGCCCGCGGGAACCTCGAGCGTGACGTCACGGACCACGGGCCGCCCGCCGCGCTCGACGACCATGTCCGAGAGCTTCAGCGCGCCGTTGGCTGCACCGTCGCTCATCGCTCCTCCCCGACTCCGAGATACGCCTGCACGACGCGCTCGTCGCGGAGGACCTCCGCGGTCGGACCAGAGGCGAGCAGCCGGCCGAAGTCGAGTACCGCGGTCGTCTCGCAGCAGGCGGACACGAGGCTCATGTCGTGGTCGACGAGGATCGTGAGTGCGCCCGTCTGCTCGGGGATCTTGCGGATGACCTCGCTCAGATGCTCGGTCTCCTTGTCCGGGAGCCCGGCCGCGGGCTCGTCGAGCAGCACGAGCCGCGGCTTGCCTACGACCGCCCGGGCCACCTCGACCAACCGGCGCTCGCCCGCGCCCAGCGTCGCCACCTTGGCGTTCGGGTCGGCCTGGATCCCGACGAATGAGATCGCATCCAGCGTTTCCTGACGGCGCGAGCCGCTGGCCTCGCGGGAGTGCTCGTGAATCATCGCGACGTTGTCGTACACCGAGAGCTCTTCGATCGCCTGCTCGGTCTGGAACGTCCGCCGCACCCCCCACCGGGCCCTGCGGAAATGCGTCATCTTCAACAGGTTCTCGCCGAATGCCTCGATGCCGCCCGCGGCCGGCTTGACGAAACCGCTGAGGACGTTGAAGAACGTCGTCTTGCCGGCTCCGTTCGGGCCGATCAGACCACACGTGCCCGCCTCGAACTTGACATCCATCCCGTCGAGCGGGGTCACGCCGCCGAACCGGACGGTCAATGCGGAAACGTCGATCATTCGGCCCGCCCCTCGGCCGAAGCGGTGCGTCCGAACAGCCCGCGGACCAACCGCCCGACCCGCGCCAGATCTTTCGGGACTTGCTCGACGAGCCCGCGCGGAGCCGTCGTCAGGACCTGGAGCACCCCGACCCCGAACAGGATCGTCAACCAATCGGGGGACACGTTCCAGTTGTTGAGCAGCGCGGGCAGGAACTTCAGCAGGAACGCGGCGATGATCGCGCCCCAGAGGCTGTACGCGCCCCCCATCAGAACCACGGCGAGCAGCGTGATCGAATCCTGGGTCGCGAACGTCAGCGAGTTCAAATAGCGGAAGCTGCCGGCGACGAGTGCCCCGGCGACGCCGGTGACGAACGACGCCAAGGCGAATGCCCACAGTTTGTAGAACGTCGTGTTGATGCCGGCCGCCAGCGCCGCCGACTCGCTCTGCCGGATAGCCGCCCACGCACGTCCCGGCTTCCCGCGGATGTGAGCGAGCACGACGAGGAACATCAGGATCGCGAAGATCACCGAGTAGCGGAAGAACGCGGGATCGGTAGTCGCTACGCTCGGCCGCCGGATTGCCGGGATGTGGACGGTGCTGCCGTTGTATCCGGTGAAGCCGTGCCCGCCGTTGGGGAAGTTGATCGCGGTGAGCGCAACGGTGATCGCGCCGGCGAGCATCAGCGTGATCAGCGCCAGGTACAGGCCGCTCATCCGCAGGGCCGGGAGCCCGACGAGCGTTCCCAGCACCATCGTGATCAGCCCGGCGAGGAGAATGACGATCGGGAACGGCATCGCCGTCGCGAACAGGATCCGCGCGGCCACCCACGCGCCCATCGCGAGCACCGCGCCCTGGCCCAGCGAGACCATGCCCACGCGTCCGACGAGCAGGCCGAGACCGAGCGTGACGATCGAGTAGATCGCGACCTGGGTCCACGCGTCGACGTAGTAGACGCTGAAGATCGACGGGAACGCGAGCACCACGAACACCAGCAGCCCGGCGATCACCACAGGGCGGACGAAGGCGCGGGGCTCGAAGCTGCGTCGCCCGCCCGGCACCCGGCCGTCTACGTCGGTCGCGGCCGCGCCGTCCTTTGTCGTCGTGTCATCCGCGGTCTCCACGCCGGCGGATTCCAAGCCTAATGCCCTTTCCTGAGTCGTTTGCCGTGAGGAGGCGAGATAGGGCCTCAAACCCCCTGACGCCCGACCGAGATCACGCGATGCCGGTTGAACACCAGCAACGCAATCGCGGCGAGAACGAACGGCGTCATGTCCTTGTAGTTGCTGAGCGAGCTGACCGGCGTGAGCTCAGCGTCGAGGACGCCGATGACCAGCGCGGCCACGAATGTAATCCAGATCGATCGCAGCTGAGCGATCAGGGCGGCCGCCAGTGTGGAGATCACCAGGAACGTCAACGTGGTCGCGTCGAGGGCGACCAGATCCGCGAGCAGCACGCCGGCGATGCCGGACAGCAGGCCGCAGCCGAACCACGCAGCGGCCGTCACGCGCCTCACCGGAACGCCGAGCGTCGCGGTGATCTCGCGGTCGTTGGCCATGGCCCGCATCGCGGTCCCGAGCTTCGTGAAGCGCAGGAACGCGGCCGTGACGACCGTGATCAGCAGGCCCAGCGCCAGCGCGATCACGTTCGTGTACGTGACCGAGATCTGACCGACCTGGAAGCTGTTGTTGTCAGTCGGGACCGTCAGCGCCCGTGACGCCCCTCCGCTCGACGGCCAGAGCAGATCCATCACGCCGAGCAGGATGAGTGTCAGGCCCAACGTCGCCGTCGCTTTCACCAGCGGATCGCGCTGGGCGAGCGCCGGGCCGAACACCATCCCGTAGGCGAGCGTCAAGACCCCACCGAACAGAACGCAGGCAGCGAACGCGAGCCAGTCGTTCCATCCCGATTGGACGGATAGCTGCCAAGCGATCAGGGCACCCATTGCACCCACGGCACCGAAGGCGAAGTACAGCACCCCGGTGGCTCGATAGAGGACGACGACGCCGACCCCCGACAGGGCATAGATCCCGCCGAGGGACAGACCCGTGACGAGGAACTGCTCGAGGTCAATCAGGCTTGGCATCTGTCCTCAGGCGCCCTGATCGCTCATGCGTCTATCGGTTCCTAGCCGGTTGGGGGATTCGTCGACGGAGCCGTACCCGCCACGTTGCGGTACTGCGCAATCTGCGGATCCGCCGAAGAGATGTTGAAGCATCCCTGGGCGGTCACCATCTTCCCGTTATCCGGAGTCGTCGTGAAGTCCGCATTGTTGGGGATGTGTAGGGGGGCCGAACCATACGTCCACGGCTGACAGAGCATTTCCGTCTTGTAGTCCTTGATGTTCTTGAACGCCGCATTGACGCTCTTGATCGTGTAGGCCCCCTTGATGGCGCTGAGGGCCTGAACAGCGAACTTCGCCTCGACAAACCCGAACTGGCTGAAGCTGCCGATGCCGCCGCTGACTGCCTTGCCGTACTGGGTGAGGATCGCCTTGTACAGCTGCATCTCGGGTCCGTTGTGGTCATCGGGAGATGTCAGCTCGGCGTTGACAAACAGCTTGTGGTTCCACTTCGGTCCCAGCGCCTTGGCGAGGAAGTCAGTGTTGCAGGGCGTCGAGCAACCCCATCCCTTGACCCGGTCCTCGATTCCCAGCTTCTGCGCGGCCTGCAGGATGATCAGCGCCTCGGGCGGCGTGAAGTTGAGCACGACCCACCCGTTAGACCCGGCCTTATCGACGAGGTTCAGCGCCACGGAGCTCGAGTCGTTGATCGGCACGTTTTCGGTCAGCTCGGTGATCGGCACGTTCGCGGCCTTCGCCAGCGCCGCCGGCCCGGCGGCGATGTAGCCAGTGCCGGGGACATTCGACTGAACGAACACGATCTTCGACGGGTGCTGGCTGAGCCCGTACTGCACTGCGCCGTCGGAGCTGTAGCGCGGGCCCATATTGACGGCGGCGCTATTCGGGGTCGACCAGCATTCGGGCGCGATCCCCGAGTCGATCTCATAGATGCCGAGTTGCTTCCAGTAGGCCTGATCGATCGTGCACTCGAGCAGGTCGGTCACGCCGACGATCCCGACCACGTGATCGGTCTGGATCAGCTGCTTGGCGGCCGCGGCGATCTGCGCGGGCTGCGTCTGATCGGTCTCCACGAACAGCTTGACCGGATGGCCATTCACACCGCCGTTGGCGTTTACGCAGTTGAAGTACGCGATCTCCATATTCGGGATGTCGGTGAAGTCGGTACCCGGCTGGTGGGTATTGATCGACCCGAGGTTGATCGGGGTGCCGGTCGCCTGAACTCCCGGCTTGGGCCCGCACGACGACGTGCTCGTACTGGCCGTCGTGTTGCCCGTGCTCGCCGTCGTGGACGTGTTCGCAGCAGTCGTGCTGCTGGTCGAACTGCTGCTGCTCCCGCATCCCGCGAGCACAGTCAGGCCCAACACCGCGGCAAGCGCCATCAACCAGCGCATCCGCGGGACATCATGGATGATGCTCACCGATCTCTCCTCCTCGAGTGACCAAGATTCGAACATGCCTCGGTGCGCGAGGCGACGGTCGATACTAATTACGAGCGCGGATGCATGCAAGAAATGTCTAACACGACCCCAAAGAACCGTTTTCGGGCCTCTCCTAGGGCCCATTGCATGCAGCAATTGGCGCCGTAATACACTCCGGCCGTGGCGAACGCGGCCAACCGGACACAGATCACTCGCGCGCTTCTGGGTCTGCGCGAGCTGATCCTCAGCGGTGGGTTCGTCCCCGGCGAGCGCCTGGCCGAGCTGCCTCTGGTCGAGCGCCTCGGCGTCTCACGGACGCCACTGCGACTCGCGCTCGCCGAGCTCGAGCACGAGGGACTGCTGCGCGGGCTCGCCGGCGGCGGCTACGTCGTCCGCGAGTTCACCCAGTCAGACATCCGCGACGCGATCGAGCTCCGGGGCGTGCTCGAGGGCACGGCCGTCCGCTTCGCCGCCGAGCGCGGCGCCACCCGCCGCGACATCCAGGCCCTGCGGCGGATCAACGCGGCGATCGCGGTGCTTGTGCACCGGGCGGATTACGACTCGTTCGAGCGCTACGTCGAGCTCAACGAGCGCTTCCACGCCCGCATGTTGAAATGCGCCCACAGCCCGCTGCTCGAGCGCGCCGTCGAGGGCATCGTCTCGCTTCCGTTCGCGGGACCGAGCGCGTTCGTCCTCACCGAGGCGCTCCTCCCCGAGTCCCGGGAGATCCTCGTGCTCGCCCACCGCCACCACGTCGGGCTGATCGAAGCCATCGAACGCCGCGAGGGAACCCGCGCCGAGAGCCTCGCGCGGGAGCACGCCCGGATCGCGATCTCGAACCTGGAGATCGTGCTCCGACACGGCGAGGCGCTGGACCGGATCCCCGGCGGATCGCTGCTCGCATTGTCCGACGATGTGGAGCCGGCGCGGGCTTGAGTGAGGGGGGCGCGCCGGTGGCGCGCCCTTTTGGGTGTGGCTCTCGCGGTGGCGCTGGGCTTTCGAGGGCCGACTCGGCGGCTCTGGACTCTCGGCCCGCGGCCGCTGCGCGCCCGCAGCCTCGACTGGCGGCGGCCTGGTAAACGGCGCTGGGGAAGGGGAGGGATCGGCCCGATCGGACCCGCCACCGCCTCGCCCGGCCCGCCCAATACTGCATAGCACGACAAAGTGCTCCGAAACGCCGAGGCCTGTCGAGCTATGAATGAAGAGCATGCTCAATACGACAGGGCTCGGGTCTGGCGCCGGTGTTGTCGAGCTATGCAGGTTTCCCGTGAGAGTCTCGGCACAAATCCGCGGTTTGGGCGGAGGAGCGAGCCGACCGCGGGCTCAGGCGACCCCCGGGCCCTCACCCACGCTTCCTCCCTGCCGCCTTTATCGAGCCTATCGCCAGCCAAGGCTGCGGAGGCGCAACGCCCCCCGGGCCGAGGGTCGACGCACCCGGCCCGCGCCCCGGCGATACACAGCCTCGCGCCAGCGGCCCGCTCGGCATCCAGCCTCGCCTATCGGGCCGCGCACGAGTCATCCGGCTCCGCGCCCGACCCTCGAGGCAGAGCCCCTATCCCTGCGCCACGCCGGCGACCGCCACCGCCGCGCGGTACACATCCTCCGCGCCCGGGCGGTACGCGTCCTCGAGCGGCGGGCTGAGCGGGAACGGGCGCGAACGGCGCCCCGACCCGCTGGAGCGGCTCGTCGAGGTAGTCGAACGCGGCGAGCTGTAGCTGCGCCACGACCTCGGCGCCGAACCCTCCCTGCGCCACCGCCTCGTGTGCCACGACCGCGCGCCGCGTTCGGCGCACCGAGTCGACGATCGTCTCGAGGTCGAGCGGCACGAGCGTCCGCGGGTCGATCACCTCCGCCTCGATCCCCTCGCCGGCAGCCGTTCGGCCGCCGCCAGCGACTCGCCGACCATGCGCGAGAGCGCGATGATCGTGACGTCGCTCCCGGGGCGAACCACCGACGCCCGCCCGATCGCCACCGGCTCCGGCCGCTCCGGCGCGACCTCGCGCCGGAAGTACAGAGACTTGTTCTCGACGAACACGACCGGGTTCGGATCGGCGATCGCGCTCAACAGCAGACCGCCGACGTCCGCGGCGCAGCTCGGCATGACCACGATGAGCCCCGGCACGTGGGTGAGCCAGGCCTCGAGGCTCTGGGAGTGCTGCGCGGCGCCGCGGCTCCCGGCGCCACCCTGGGTGCGGAGCACGAGCGGCACAGACAGCTGGCCTCCGGACATGAAGTGCGCCTTCGCCGCCTGGTTGACCAGCTGGTCGAGCGCGAGCGTGATGAAGTCGATGTACATGATCTCGACGACGGGCCGGAGCCCGGCCTGGGCGGCGCCGATCGCGACGCCGCAGACTGCGCCTTCGCTGATCGGCGTGTTCCGCACGCGTTCGGTTCCGAACTCCTCGGCGAGCCCGGCGGTCCCGCCGTACGGGCCACCCTCGGCCACGTCCTCGCCGAGCACGATGACGCGCTCGTCCGCGCGCATCGCGTCGGCCAGCGCGGCGTTGATCGCCGTCACGAACGTGGTCTCGACCTCGGGCGTCATGCCACGCATCACCGTCCGGCCCCGGCCTTCGCGTACACGAGCTCCTCGATCAGCTCGGGCTCCGGGAACGGGCTGTCGCGGGCAAACGCGACCGCCTCCTCGACCGCATCCGCGGCCTCGCCGGCGAGCGCCACCACCCCGCCCTCGTCGAGCCAACCCGCAGCGATCGCATCCGCGCCCAGCCGCGCCACTGGGTCGCGGCGCGCCCACTCCTCCTCGGCGAGCTGATCGCGGTACGCCTCGGCGTCGCCCTCGTAATGGCCGCGGCGGCGGTGGGTCAGACACTCGAGCAGCGTCGGCCCCCGGCCCTCGCGAGCGCTCCGCGAGCATCTCGGCAAACGCCGCCCACACCGCGCCCACGTCGCTGCCATCGACGGTCTGGCGCGCAAATCCGTACGGCGCGACGACGTCGCTGACGAGCTCGATCGGCGTGTGCGCGGAGCGCGGCGTGAACTCGGCGAAGCCGTTGTTCTCGCACACGAGGATCACGGGCAGCTCCCACAGCGCACGCCAGGTTGACCGACTCGCTGAAGTGCCCGGCCTGCACGGCGCCGTCGCCGAAGAACACGACCGTCACCTGGTCGGAGCCGCGCAGACGGGCGGCCAGCGCGTTTCCCAGCGCGAGCGGGATGTTGCCGCCGACCACGCCGGTGGCGCCCAGCAGGCCGTGCTCGCGATCGACCACGTGCATCGACCCGCCTAACCCATGGCAGAGCCCATCGACCCGGCCCATCAGCTCGGCCATCAGCGGCCCCAGCGGCGCCCCTTTGGCGATCGCGTGACCGTGCGCGCGGTGCCCGCTGTAGACGACATCGTCGTCGCGCAGCTGCCTACAGACGGCGGCGGCCACGCCCTCACCGCCGATGCTGAGGTGGACGAGTCCGTGAACCCGCATCGTGCGCTTGAGCTGCGCGACGCGCTCCTCGAAGCGGCGGATCCGCCACATCGTCCGCAGCAGCGGCCAGCGCGACGTCGGAGTCGAGCTGCGCCGTGCCCACGGCGACCTACGCCGTGATGGGCGCTGAGCCCAGCACCTGGTGGACGGCGCCGGCGATCTTGGCTTCGTCGGGGAGCACGTACGCTTCCATCGGCTCGCTGTAGGGAACGGTCGCGTCGAGCGCGGTGACCTGCGTGATCGGGGCCTTCAGCGCCGAGAAGCCCTGCTCGGCCACCTCGGCTGCGATCACCGCGGACGCCGAGGCGTGACGCGTGGCCTGGTCGACGAGCACGAGCCGACCCGTCTTCTCGACCGAGGTCACGATCGTCGCGATGTCGAGCGGCTCGAGCGTGCGTGGATCGATCACCTCGGCCTCGATCCCCTCGGACGCCAGCGACTCGGCCGCCGCCAGCGCCTTGCCGACCATCCAGCCCGTCGCGACGATCGTCACGTCGCCGCCGGCGCGGCGGATGTCGGCCTGGCCGAACGGGACGAGGTACTCCCCCTCGGGCACCTCGCCGGGCTCGAGGGTCAGCAGGTAGTGGTGGAAGAAGCACACCGGGTTGTCGTCGCGGATCGCGGTCGCCATCAGCCCCTTGGCGTCGGCCGCGGTCGCGGGCAGCGCCACCTTGAGCCCCGGCACGCCCATGAACATGCCGTAGATCGAGCCCGTGTGCTGTCCGGCCCAGCCGGCCGTGAAGCCGTACCCGGCCTTCAGGACCAGCGGGACCTTGACCTTCCCGCCGCTCATGTAGCGAAACCGCGGCGCCTCGTTGACCACCTGGTCCATCGCGACGAGCATGAACTCGGCCATGTACAGCTCGACGACCGGCCGCAACCCGGCCAGAGCGGTGCCGACGGCCATCCCGATCTCGGCCGTCTCGGAGATCGGCGTCACCCGCACGCGATCGTGGCCGAAGGCCTTGACGAACTCGTCGTTCTCCGTGGTCGCGAGGTTCTGACCGAAGTAGAGCACCGTGTCGTCGCGCGCCATCTCCAGATGGATCGCCTCATTGATCGCCGCGATGTAGGGGATCTCCCTTGCCATGGCGCGCCTCCTATGCGTACACGTAGTTGAGGGCCGCTTCGGCCTCGGGATATGGGCTGTTCAGGGCGAAGTCCACCGCCGCCTGCATCTCGGCGCGAACCTCGCCGGCGATGCGATCGGCCTCGTCCACGCTCAGGATCCCGTCGGTGACGAGCCGGGCGCGGAAGCGCGGTACCGGATCGCCGCGCTTCGCCGCCTCGTACTCCTCGGGGGCGCCGAACACTTCGATCGCTTCGTGCTCGGGGAAGTGCAGCGGCACACCGGGTGGGGCGATGATGTTGCCGTGGGCGCTCAGCCGGTACACCTTCGACTCGACCAGCGTCGGCCCCTCGCCCGAGCGCGCGCGGGCCACCGCCGTGGCGACGTGCTCGTGGACGGCGACCGGGTCACCGCCGTCGACGGTCACCCCCGGCATTGAGAACGCCTTCGCCTTGACCGCGAGCGGCTCGCCAGCGGCCGCGTTCGCGTCCTCCTGCTCGACGCGCGTGACGACGTTGTAGGAGTTGTTCTCCATCACGTAGACGATCGGGAGCTTCCACAGCGAGGCCACGTTCAGCGATTCCGAGAACGCGCCCTGCTTGGACGCGCCGTCACCGAAGAAGGACAGGACGACCTGGCCATGCTTGCGGATCTGGGCCGCGTACGCCGCGCCCGTCGCCTGCGGGATCCCCTGGCCGACGATCCCGGACGTTCCGAGGAAGCCCCGCTCGGTGTCGACGAGGTGCATCGAGCCGCCGTACCCGCCGCACAGCCCGTCACTACGACCGTAGATCTCGGCCATCATCGCGTTTGGGTCGGTGCCGAGCGCGATCGGATAGCCGTGGCAGCGGTACGTGGTCAGCAACTGGTCGCCCGGCCGCAGCGCCGCCAGCGAGCCGACGATCGACGCCTCGGCGCCGTCGGCGAGGTGGGTGTGACCGCGGATCACGCCCGGGCTTTCCTCGAAGGTCCGCTTGACCCGTTCCTCGAACTCGCGGATCCGGAGCATCTGCGTGAAGATCCAGACCAGCTGCTCGCCGTCCAGCGCAGGCGTCTGTTCGCTGTCAGTCACCGCCGACTCCTCTCTCACGCGACGCCGGCGCGGAACTGCGCGGCGGTCGTCTCATAGGCTCGTTGAAATGCATGCTCCATCGGTTGGCTGCGCAGTTCCTCGGACAGGACCTCGACGCCCCACGGGCCGCGGTACCCGATCTCGCTCGCCACGGCGACGTATCCCGGGATATCGAACTCCCCCTCGCCGGGCAGGCGGCGGTGGTTCACCGTCTCGTCGACCGGGTCCTCCATGTTCTCGAACTGGCCGTCGCTGAGCTCGACCCAGGACAGGTGCTGGGGGGCGATGCGGCGCAGCTCCTCGGGCGCGATTCCGAGCTTCGACATGTGCCACGTGTCGATCGCGAGGCCGCCGTTTGGAGCGTCGGCGTTCTGCACGAGCTCGAGCGCCGCGTCGAGCGTGTTGACGTTCACGTCGAACGGCATGAACTCATAGACGACCGTGGCCGCCGTGTGGTTGGCCGCGTCCGCGCACAGCTCCGCGAACGCCTCGGTGAGCTTGCCGAGCTCGCACGGCGTGCCCGGGATGTTCCCGACCTTGATGTGGTGGGCGTCGAACGCAGCCGCCGTGTCGAACAGCAGCCGGCGCCGCGCGTCGGACTCGGCGCGCGCGGGCTCACCGGGGTCGACGAAGAAGTCGGCGAGGAACTCGACCTGGAGGTACTTGAGCCCAGCGTCGTCGAACACCTCCTTCATCTCGTCCAGCGTGCTCGTCTCGAGCTGGTGCTCGATGTCCGCGTGCCACAGGCCGAGACCCTCGAAGCCGGTCCTGGCGGCCTCGGCACAGCGGTCGCGCCAGTCGAACAGGCTCCATTCGCGGCCCACGTGCACCTCCGCCGGACCCGCCACGGTCCAGTACAGCGCCAGCAGTTCGGCTTCGGCCATCGTCACTCCTCTCTCGGATGAGGGACTCAGATCAAGCTAGCGCCGGCCCCGTTAGCGAGCAAGCCATAGCGAGCAGCCGTTCTTGCCGATGAGCGCGGAGCGGACGGCGGGAGCCTACGGCGCACCCGCCAGCTGATCGAGCGCCGCCACCAACTCGTCGGTGCGCGAGATCCAGGGGGCGTGATCGGTCGTCGATCTCGATCACCGGGTCACAGCCGCCCGCGTCGAACATCCGGCGCTGCATCT
This sequence comes from uncultured Solirubrobacterales bacterium, assembly GCA_963812225.1. GTDB lineage: Bacteria > Actinomycetota > Thermoleophilia > Solirubrobacterales > Solirubrobacteraceae > Palsa-465. The sequence continues at coordinate 489,587 of CAWEUN010000013.1, read as the reverse complement.
GCGGCGGGATCGCCCGATCCTGGGTGCACGTGATGTACGCCCGGGACAGCGCCGCGAACTCCTCCGCGCCGGCGCCGCCGAGCGAGACGCGGCCCGCGAACGGGGCCACGGGCTGTGCGCCGAGGTGGCCCACCCCCCACGCCAGCTGCTCCTCGTCGCAGCAGCCGAAGAGTGCGATCCGCGCTCCGTCGGGAGGCAGCGTCGCCACCGGCGGTTCGCCGCTGACGCACCAGGTTGGCCTGCACCTGGTCGTCGGCCGCCTCGGGCAGGGACACCAGGTCCATCAGGCTCTGGCCATCGCCGGGCAGGAACGCCGCGACATAGACGAGCGCCGCGACGTGCTCCGGGCAGCGCGCCGCCGCCTGCGTCACGACCATCCCTCCCATGCTGTGCCCGACCAGCACCGCCGGCCGGCCCCGGGCCAGGACGCCGCACACGCGCTCGGCATAGGCGTCGAGCGATACCTCCGAGACGGGCGTCGGGTCCTCGCCCGATCCCGGCAGGTCGATGGCCTCGACCTCGTGGCCGGCGGCGCGCAGCCCCGGGAGCACCGGCTCCCAGCACCACGCTCCGGCGAACGCTCCGTGGACCAGCACGATCCGGGCCATCTCTCCTCCTTCAAACGCCTATCCGGTTATCAGCACAATCTTGCCTCGCACCCCGCCCTGCTCCACGAGCCGGTGGGCCTCGCCCGCGTCGGCCAACGGCAGCGCCCGGGCGACCCGCGTGTGGAGCTGACCGCTCGCCACCAGGCGGGTCAGCTCGGCCAGCGCAACCGGGTCGGGCTCGACCAACGGAGTCTCGACGCGGAGCCCGTCGGTACCGGACAACTCTCCTACGCGTCGGGTGAACAGCGCCACGCCGCCGGCGCGCACCGCGTGCGCCGCCGCCGCACCGATCGGCACGGCATCGAGCAGTGCGTCGACGGGACCGAGCCGTCCGAGGTCGGTCGACCGGGGCACGACCTCCGCCGGCCCGAGCCCTGCGACCCACTCCTCGTCGCCGTCGGATGCGACTGCGAGGACGCGCAACCCGTCGCGCACCGCGAGCTGGGTCGCGAAACCGCCGACCGCGCCGCTCGCACCGGTCACGACGACGGTCGCGCCGGGTGGGGCGGCGATCCTGTCGAGCGCCTGGCGCGCCGTCAGAGCGTTCAGCGGGACCGTCGCCGCCGTGATCTCGTCGAGCCCCAAGGGCCATGGCGCCAACCAGGCCGGGTCGACGGCCACGGCCTGGGCGTAGGCCCCGACCCTGCCCCCGATCCGTACCCAAGGGATCATGCCGACGACGCGATCCCCGACCGCGCAACCCGACGCCTCGGCGCCGACCTCGGTGACCGTCCCGGCGAAGTCCCAGCCGGGAACGAACGGCGGTCGCAGATCCGGCAGCCGCCGCGCATGGGCTCCCGCGCGCGCCGCCACGTCGGTGGGGTTTACGGCCGCGGTCGCGATGCTGACGACGACCTCCGACGGTGTGGCGGGCACCGGCCACGGACGCTCGCTGATCGCGAGCACATCGGGGCCGCCGAACGCGGTCGCCTCGCAGACGCGAATCGTCCGGCTGTGGGCTGCTGGCGACAAGAGGCGGCGCATCGTAGTCATCGGCCCGGGCACGCCGACGGCGCGGTCAGTAATCGAGCACCCTTGCGCAAGCTGACCTGCGCGGAGCGGCAAGGGTATTGACTTAGGTACGGAGCGCCCCTATAAGCGACACTGGGTCGTGGGGAGGCGACCCCTACCGCGAGGGAGGTTCCATTGTGAGCACGACGCCTGCACTCGGCGCTTTTCCCAGTCCGTTCTCGATCGAGACGCCCGCGGGCTGCGAGGGCTGGGAGGAGATGTATCCGTATTACGCGCTGTTTCGACGAACGGCGGCGCGACAGCGACGAGCATCGGTTCTGGTTCTGGAACTCGATGCACTTCCCCGTTCCCGATGCCCGCGTTCGACGTGATCTGTATCGACGCCCCCTACCAGGCGGTCGGGTCATGGCAGAACAGGGTCTTTGCGGTGCCGCCGGCGATGGGCATCGACTACCGGATCGTCAACGGCTACGTATACATCTCCGGAAATCCCGTCACCGACCCGGCCAAGATCGCGGAGCGCGCCGAGTTCTTTCAGAAGCGGGCGGGCTACTACTACGCGAACTGGAGCGAGCTGTACGGCAAGTGGCGGGCGAAGATGGAGGCGCTGATCCGCGAGCTCGATGAGCTTCGCGTTCCGGAGCTGCCGGAGTACGAGCCCGACGAGGTGGCGTTTGGCGACGATCGCAACACCGCTTTCTACGAGGTGCTCACCGCGTACGGCCGGGTGCTTCGGCTCGGCGACCTGATGTGGCAGCACCACTTCGAGTTCCTGCTGCTCGGGTACGGCGCCTACGGGACATTCGCGGAGTTCTGCAAGGCGAACCTCCCGGACATCCCCGACCAGCACATCGCCCAGATGGTCGCCGGGATCGACGTCCTGCTGTTCAGGCCCGATGCGGAGCTGCGCCGGCTCGCGCAGCTGGCGGTCGACACCGGCGTCGACGGTGCCTTCGTTCAGGATCGCCCACCCGGAGAGGTGGATGCCGACCTGGCAACGAGCGAAGCCGGGCGGACCTGGCTCGCGGAGCTCGAGAAGGTCAAGGATCCGTGGTTCAACATGGCGACCGGCGACGGGCTCTACCACTACTACGGCAGCTGGCTCGACGATCCGAGCATCCCGTACGCGTCGCTGATCGGGTACGTGAACGCGATCAAGTCGGGCGCCCAGATCGAGCGTCCCACCGATGAGATTCGGCGCGAGCGCGAGCGGCTCGCCGACGAGTACGGCGCGCTACTCGACGAGCAATCGCGCCCGCCGTTCGACGAGCTGTTGGCGCTGTCGCGCACCGTGTTCCCGTACGTCGAGGAGCACAAGTTCTTCTGCGACTACTGGTTCCTGACGAGGTGGTGGAACAAGATCCGCGGGTTCGGAGACCTCCTGGCCCAGGGCGGCTTCCTGGAGGACGCCGAGGACCTGTTCCACCTCACGCGCCACGAGGTCGCCTCGGCGCTCGACGAGTTGGTGCTCACATGGGCGACCGGGGGCGTGGCGCTGGGGCCAAAGCACTGGCCACCGATCGTCGCCCGCCGCAAGGAGGTCCTCGAGAGGTTCGGCGAGTTGACGCCCCCGCCCGCGCTCGGCGTCGCCCCCGAGGCCGTCACCGACCCGATGACGATCATGCTCTGGGGCGTCACGACCGAGCGCGTCCAGGAGTGGGCGCGCCAGCAGGACGGGGGTGACGAGCTGCGGGGGGCACCCGCAGCGCCCGGGGTCGTCGAGGGGATCGCGCGGGTGGTGAGATCCGTCAACGAGATCTCCGACGTGCGCGACGACGAGATCCTCGTGTGCGGGAGCACGTCGCCGGCGTGGGCACCGATCTTCTCGAAGATCAAGGCGACCGTCACCGACGTCGGAGGCGTGATGTCACACGCCGCGATCGTGTCTCGCGAGTACGGCCTCCCCGCCGTCGTCGGCACCGGCCGGGCGACCGCCCAGATCCGCACCGGGCAGCGGATCCGGGTCGACGGAACCGAGGGCGTCGTCACGCTCCTGTCCGGGGAGTAGCCCGCGGCGATGTCGTACACGCGGCGGCTTGACGAGCTCGAGCGCGCCCACGAGCCGTCGTTCGGGGGCAAGAGCGCGAGCCTCGGCGAACTGCTGGCGGCCAAGATCTCGGTTCCGCCGGGATTCGCGATCTCGATCGAGGCCTACCGACTGGCGCTGCAACAGGCGGGACTTGAGCACCCCACGCCCGAGGCGATCAGGGCGGCGCGGGTCCCGCGGACGGTCCGCGACGAGATCGCCCATCGGTACGGCGAGCTTGCGGACGCGCACGGCGAAGCCGAGCCGCCCGTCGCGGTCCGCTCGAGCGCGGTCGGCGAGGACACCGCCGAGGCCACGTTCGCCGGCCTGCAGGAGACCCAGCTGTGGGTCCGCGGCGCGGACAGCGTGTGCGACGCGGTGCGCAGCTGCTGGGCGAGCCTCTATAGCCCCCCCGCCGTCAGCTACCGGGAGCGGCTCGGCGCCGAGGACCCGGCGATGGGCGTCGCGGTCCAACTGATGGTCGACGCCGGCGTTTCCGGCGTGATGTTCACCTGCAATCCCGTCAGCGGCGACCCGAGCATGGTCGCGATCAACGCCAGCTGGGGCCTGGGGCAGGCCGTCGTAGAGGGTGAGGTGACGCCCGACGACCTCCTCGTCAGCAAGGTCACGGGTGAGATCGTACGTGAGCGTCTGGGCGACAAGGCCGTCGAGTACGTGCCCCATCCCGCGGGTCGCGGCACGCTCCGCGCCGAGATCACGGGTGAGCGGCGAACCGCGCGCTGCCTCGACAACGACCAGCTGCGCGAGCTCCTCGATGTCTCGCGCCAGGTGCACCGACATTTCGGCTCTCACCAGGACATCGAGTGGGCGATCGCTCGCGACGGCACACTGTTCATCGTGCAGTCCCGACCCGTCACAGGCCTGGCCAAGAAGCCACAGGAGCCCCAGCCCACGTCGGCGATCGCGCTCGTGATGAACGCCTTCGGGGCCGGTCGCGAGCGAGGCGACTCCTGAGATTCGCATGGCTCTGAGCGACGAAGACGTCCGCGAGATCCTGCGGATCATCGACGAGTCCTCGCCACAGGAGGTGCGGATCGAGACCGAGGGGTTCTCGCTGCACGTGCGCAGGGACGGCGCCGAGGCAGCCGAGCCGGCCGAGCCGGCCGCTCCCGCGCAGCCCGAGCAACCTCCGAAGCAGGACAAGCAGCTCGTGACGATCGAGGCCCCGATGCTCGGCACCCTGTATCTCGCCGAGGCGCCCGGTCAGCCGCCGTTTGTCGAGGTCGGCAGCCGCGTCGAGCCCGACACGACCGTGTGCATCATCGAGGTGATGAAGATGATGAACTCGGTGGCCGCGGGCGTGACGGGGATCGTGGCTGAGGTGTGTGAGGACAACGGAGAGTTCGTCGAGGAGGGCCAGCCGCTGTTCCGGCTGGCGCCGGCGTGAACGACCTCAGTTCCGAGACGCCTCCCCAGCTCGTCGAGTTCGTCGACACGAGCACTCGCGACGGCAACCAGAGCCTGTGGAGCGCCACGGGCCTGACGACGCCGGACGTCCTGGTGATCGCCCCGACGATGGACCGCGTGGGCTACCACGCGCTCGACTTCACCTCGAGCACGCATATGGCCGTATCGGTGCGCTTTCACCAGGAGGACCCGTGGGAGCGGATCAGGCTGATGAGCGCGGCGATGCCGCACACGCTGCTGAGCATGATCACGACCGGGATGCGCTTCATCTCGTGGGTGCCGGCCGCTCCCGACGTGATCGACCTGTCGTTTCGCCTCGTCGCCCGGAACGGGATCCGCCGCCTGCAGATCGCCGACCCGTCGAACGACCCGACGCGGCTCACCCGGCTCGCCGCGATGGCTCGCGCGGTGGGGATCGAGGAGGTGGTGATCGGGCTCACGTACTCGATCAGCGAGGTGCACACGCACGACTACTACGCGCGCCGCGCCGCCGCGCTGGCCGCCTGCGAGGACATGGACCGCCTCTACCTCAAGGACCCCGGCGGCCTACTGACCCCCGACGCCGTGCGGGAGCTCGCGCCACACTTCATCGCCGCCGCCGGCGAGCGGCCGCTGGAGCTTCACAGCCACTGCACGATCGGCCTCGCACCGCTGGTCTACGTCGAGGGCGTCAGGGCGGGATTCCAGGTGGTCCACACGGCGTCGGGCGCGCTCTCGCGTGGCACCTCGCAACCCGAGGCGGTCAGCACGGCGCGCAATCTGGAGGCGGCCGGCTATGCCCACCCGCTCGACCTCGACGCACAGACCGTCGTCTCCGAGCACTTCGATGAGCTGGCCCGGGCGAAGGGGCTGCCGGCGGGGACCCCGCAGGAGTTCGACGTCGCCTACTACCAGCATCAGCTCCCCGGTGGGATGGTCACGACGACCCGCCGGATGCTCGAGGAGCTCCACCGGCCCGAGCTGTTCGGCGCCGTGCTGGACGAGGTGACCCGTGTGCGGGCGGAAATGGGCTATCCGATCCTGGTGACGCCCGTCTCGCAGTTCGTCGCCAGCCAGGCGGCCAGGAACGTGATCGACGGCGAGCGCTGGGTCAACGTCTCCGACGAGACCGTCCGCTACTTCCTCGGCCACTACGGCGAGCCGGCCGCCCCCGTCGACCCCGAGATCGCCGCGCGGGTCCTGTCGCGGCCGCAGGCGAGCAAGCTCGGCGCGCTGGAACCGATCACGCTCGACGGCGCGCGCGAGCGCTTCGGTCACCGCATCTCCGAGGAGGAGCTGCTGCTCCGGCTGACGATGCCCGCCGAACAGGTCGACGCGATGGTCCAAGCGCGCGGCACGGCGATCGCCACCACCGCGACCTCCAGTCAGTCCCGAGCCCCCGTCGTCACGCTCCTCAGAGAACTCGCCGCGCGACCATCGATCGCCCACTTCGAGCTCGTCAAGAACACCGACAGGGTGGTGTGGACCCGTGGCGGTTGACGGCCTGCGACTCGACGATGTCCGAGGCTTCGTGTTCGACGTCGACGGGACGCTCGTGCAGCGCGGACCCGACGGACGCGGCCGCCCTCAGCCGGGCGCGCGTGAGGTGCTCGAGCGCATCCGCGTCTCGGAGCGCCCGCTGGTGCTGTTCACGAACGGCAGCCACGTGGGCTCTGACGCGATCGCCCGCGGGCTGCGCGAGGACGGCCTGCCCGTGGCCGACCACGAGCTTCTGACGCCCGTCGAGAGCGCGATCTCCTACCTGCAGCGTCGCCATCCGGGGCGGCCCGTGCTGCCGTTCTGCACCGAGGTGATCCGCGAGCGGATCGCGAGCGCCGGGATCCCGGTGGCGCGCGGCGAGGAGGCCGAGGTCGTGTTCGTGGCACACATCGACGAGGTCGAGATGGCCACGCTCGAGCGCGCGGCGCGCGCGGTCATCCGCGGGGCGCCGCTGCTCACCGGCTCCTACGCGCGCGCCTACGCGGGGGCAAACGGGCCGATCATCAGCCGCGGCGCGATGGTGACCGCTGCGATCGCGAAGGCGGGCGCCGCGCGACCGAAGATCGTGGGCAAGCCATCCCGCGCGGCGGTGGCCGAGATCAGCTCGCGGCTCGGGCTGCCGACGCGCGAACTGGCGGTGATCGGAGACGACCTCGGGATGGACATCGCGCTCGGCCGGCTCGGGGGCTCGCGCACGGTGCTGGTGCGCACCGGCATCACCGGTCCGATCGACATCGAGCGCGTCCCCGCGCGCCAGCGTCCCGACGCCGTGCTAGATGGTGTGGGCGATCTGCTCGAGCGGCTCTGAGTCCTGCCCGGGGTGCGACGCCGCGCAGAGCATCGCTGCGCGCCGGATTTCGCTCGGGGTGGCGCCGAACTCGCGCTTGAACACGCGCGAGAAATGCGCCGCGTCGCAGAACCCCCAACGGAACGCGATCTCGGTGACCGAGCCCGCGTTCGGACGCTGGAGGTCCTCGGCGCAGCGCGCAAGTCGCTCGCGTCGTACGAGCCCCGCGACGGACGCGTCGGCGTCCTCGAACAGCGCGTGCAGCGCGCGCACCGAGATCGAATACGCGCGGGCGATCGACGCGGGATCGAGCGCGGGGTCCTGCATGTGGGTGCGTATGTAGCGGCGGATCTCCGCGCGCATGGCCTCGCGCGTGGCCGAGCGACTCGTCGGCAGGCTCGGCTCGACCGCGGCGCGGAGCAGCTCGAGCGCGGCGTCCGCGGCCGACATGCGCGCGGCCGCCTCGAGCCCCGGGAACTCGGCCACGAGCGCATTGACGTAGCGGACGAGCAGTCGAGCCGGCCCGCTGCGGTCGAGCGCGGGCATCGCGCGGACGTCGGCGAGCCGGGGGCACACGGCGAGCACACGCTCGCGCGGGAACAGCAGCGTCCGCTTGTAGAACGACTCGACGATCTCGACGTCAGTCGGCTGCAGTCCGTCCCACAGGACGACGTCCCCGGCCTTCAACACGACCGTCCGGCTGCCCTCGCGCACGAGCTCGACCCCCTTGCACACGAACTGGAACCCGAGGATGTCCTCCGACTGCGCGTCGGTACGGCAGCCGCCCATCAGCGCGGCGCTGCGATGACCCAGAAACGGAGACGCCGCGCAATCGACGAGTACGAGGTCGCCGATCGAGCGTCGCGTCACCGCGCCCCGAAAATCGTCCGGAGTGCGAGAGGTCGGGTGCACGTCGAACGCGAGGTGGGTGGTCTCGAGAATCTCCGACCACGACTCCAGGCGGCTGGAGACGTTTGCGCCCCGGACTCGCCAGCGCTCCGGCTCGCGAACCACCCCGTTGGACGACGCACCCGATGCAGGCGATGAAGCCACGGCGCGCCTATGGTAATCAGTCAGCCCCGATGTGCCGAGACCCAGGCGACAGACCCGGCGTCGACCGGCAGCGCCACCCCGGTCACGAACGACGCCTCCGCCGAGCACAGCCACACGACCGCCGCGGCCACCTCATCGGGCTCGCCGAACCGCGTCATCGCCTGCGGGGCAAGGATCTCGCGCTGGCGCTCGGGCGGCTGGTCCGACATGAGCGGCGTCATGATCGCGCCCGGGCAGACCGCATTCACGCGGATCCCATCGTCGGCATATTCGACCGCCGCGTTCTTCGTCAGCCCGAGGATGCCGTGCTTGCTGGCCGTGTAGGCACCGAGCAGCATCACCGCCCGCAGGCCGGCGTTGGACGACGTGTTGACGATCGCGCCGCGGGCCGGCAACTCGTTCCGAAGCATCTGGGCGATCTGGTACTTCATGCCCAGGAACGTGCCTCGCAGGTTGACCGCGATGACCCGATCGAAGTCCTCCTCGGAGGTTTCGTGCAGCAGCTGGTGCACGCCGATCCCGGCGTTGTTGTGCGCGAAGTCGAGGCGCCCGTAGCGCTCGACGACGCGCGCCACCAGCGCCCGGTCGTCGGCCGAGCGCGAAACGTCCGCGGGGAAGAACTCGGCCTCGCCCCCGGCCTCGACGATCTCCCGCACAGTCTGCTCTCCGCCCGCCCGCGCCGACTCCAGGTCTGCGACGATCACGGCCGCGCCCTCGCGGGCGAATCGGACCGCACAGGCGCGCCCGATCCCGCTCGCCGCGCCCGTCACGAGCCCGGCCTTACCGGCCATCAAACCAGCCATCGAGCGAACCCTACATACCGATAGTGCCACCGACCATCGCCGCCCAGCAGATCGAACTCGACGTCCTCGAACGGGCCGGACTGCCCGAGGCGGAAGCCCGCGCCTGGATCGGCTCGGCGCCGGTGACCGAAGGCCCCGTCGGCCCCGCCAGCCGCAAGGTCAGCGCGTTTCTGACCCGCGGTCTCGCGCTCGGCGAGCGCCTGCCGCCGCGCGCGCAGCGCACCGAGGCCGAGCAGCTGGCGTGGGCGACGATCCTGGAGGCCCTCACCCTCGCCCGTGAGCACTATCTCCGAAAGCACGTCGTCGAGCTCTACGACGCGCTCACGTCGGGATGCACGAAGTCGGTACGGATTGAGGAGCTCGTCTACGAGGCCGCGGAGCGCGTTCCCGGGCTGACGCCGACCCGGGGGGAGATGGAGGCAGAGCGGCAGAGAACGCTCGCCGACAAGGAGCACCTGGAGCTGGCGCAGGGCATCCTGCTCGCGCACATGCTCGGCTCCCCGCGCATCGGCCCCCACCTACTGGGCTCGATGCTCGAACCCACCGCCGAGGCGCTCGAGCAGCTCGACGGCCTCCTGGCGACCGGCGAGGCCGACCTCGGCCCCGTTCGCGTGACCCGCCACGGCCGCGCCGGCATCCTCGAGCTGAGCAACCCCAGGCATCTCAACGCCGAGGACGGCGTGACGCTGGGTCCAACGGAGGCCGGAGTCGACCTGATCCTGCTCGATCCTGCGATCGAAGTCGGGGTGTTTCGCGGGGCCGTAGTCGACCAGCGGCCGTACAGCGGCGAGCGCGTGTTCGGCTCGGGGATCAACCTCACCCACCTCTACTACGGCCGGATCGATTTCCTCTTCTATCTGATCCGCGACCTGGGATACGTCCACAAGATCTACCGCGGGATCCGCGCCGCTGACGTCGAGACGACTCCCGCCGGCGACGCCACGACCGAGAAACTGTGGATCGCCGCCGTCGAGAGGTTCGCGATCGGCGGCCACTGCCAGTTGTTGCACGTCGTCGACCACGTGATCGCGACGCGAGGCTCGCGCCTGTACCTGCCCGCCCGCAAGGAGGGGATCATCCCCGGCGCGTCCAACCTCCGTCTGCCCCGCTTCGTCGGCGACCGTGCCGCGCGCCAGGCGATCCTCTCGGGCCGCGAATGGACCGCCGGCGATGCCGACGCGGCGTTGTTGTGCGACGAGGTCGTCGAATTGGCGGATATCGATCGCGCCCTCGAAGACCGGATCGAGTCGCTCACGAGCTCTGGTCTGATCAACGCGACCGCCAACCGGAGCGCGATGCGAGTCGGCGAGGAACCGCTCGACCTGTTTCGCGAGTACATGGCGACGTACGCCCGCGAGCAGGCCTACTGCCATCTGAGCCCGGCGCTCGTGCGCAACCTCGAGCAGCACTGGAATGCCCACGAGCGCAAGCTCTGAGCCGCGGATCTGGGACAGCGTCGAGACGGTCCCTCGGGAGCAGCTCGAGGCCCTCCAGCTCGAGCGACTGCGGGCGACGATCGGGCGGGTGCTGCGAAGCCAGCCGGTGGGTGCCGAGCGACTCGCGCGCGCGGGAATCGCGGCGCCCGACGACATTGAGGCGCTCAATGACCTCGGTCGGATCCCGTTCGCGACCAAGGACGACCTCATCGACCACTACCCGTTCGGCCTGCTCGCGGTGCCCAGGGAGGAGCTCGTCCGCGTCCAGGCCTCGAGTGGAACGCACGGCAAGCCGACGGTCGTCGGCTACACGCGGGCAGACCTCGAGGTCTGGACCGAGCTGATGGCGCGGTGCATGACGATGGCGGGCGTGCGGCCGGGGATGGTGATCCACAACTCCAACGGCTACGGGTTGTTCACCGGAGGTCTCGGCTTCCACCAGGGCGGAGAGCGGATCGGGGCGACGGTCGTGCCCGTATCCGGAGGGCGCACGGCTCGCCAGGCGATGCTCATACGCGACTTCGGCGCCGAGGTGCTGGTCGCGACGCCGTCATACGCGCTCGTGATCGCGCAGGCCCTGGCGGACGCCGATGGCGGCCCGACCAAGCTCGAGCTCGGCCTGTTCGGCGGCGAGCCGTGGACGGAGGAGTTGCGGACCGAGATCGAGCGCGCGCTGGGGCTCTCGGCGATCAACTTCTACGGGCTATCGGAGATGTGCGGGCCGGGCGTCGCCACGGAGTGCCTGGTGGCTCGCCGCGGGTTGCACGTCAACGAGGACCACTTCATCGTCGAGGTGATCGATCCCGACGACGGACGCCCGCTCGCGCCGGGGACCGAGGGAGAGCTCGTGTTCACGACGCTGACGAAGGAAGCGTTGCCGCTGCTGCGCTTCCGGACCCGCGACATCGGCACCGTGCTCGCGGAGCCATGCGACTGCGGGAGGACGACGGTCCGGGTGATCGGGTTGCGCGGCCGCTACGACGACATGCTGATCGTGCGCGGGGTCAACATCTATGCCACGCAGGTGGAGGGGCTGCTGCTGGGCGCCAGCGGCACCGCTCCCCACTACCGCCTGATCGTCGAGCACGACGGGCCGCTCGACGAGCTCACCGTCGAGTGCGAACCCGAGGCTGGCGTGGGTGACCGCGAGGCGCTCCGGACGCGTCTCGCGGAACTGCTACGGGAGCAGACGGGCCTGCGGATCACGGTATCGCTCGTCGAGCCGGGAACCATCCCCCGCAGCGAGGGCAAGGCCGTGCGGGTCGTGGACCGGCGAGGCTAGCCGGCGACATCTTCACGAGTCGCCGCGTAGGCCACGAACGCGTCGAGCGCGTCGGGCTGCGCGAGCGCGTCGCGGCTGGCGACGTTCTCGGGCGGCGTCCCGACCAGGATCTGCTTGACCGGCAGCTCGAGCTTCTTGGCGGTAAGCGTTCGCGGGATCGCGGGCACGGCGACGATCGCGTCGGGAACGTGTCGCGGCGAGAGCTCCGTCCGGAGCGCGCGGGAGATCCGCGCCCGGAGCCCATCGTCGACCGCAGCATCGGACGCGGGCACGACGAACAGCAGCAGCTCGCCGCTGCCGCCGCCATCGTCCTCCAGGTGGACGACCAGCGAGTCGAGCACCTCCGGCAGCTCCTCGACGACGGCATAGAACTCGCCCGTCCCGAGCCGGACGCCGCCCCGGTTCAGGGTCGCGTCCGAGCGACCGGTGATCACGCAGCTTCCCCGCTCGGTGAACTTGATCCAGTCGCCCTGGCGCCAGACCCCGGGATAGCGGCTGAAGTAGGCGTCGCGATAACGCGACCCGTCGGTGTCGTTCCACAGCCCGACCGGCATCGAGGGCATCGGCTTGGTGATCACGAGCTCGCCGAGCTCGCCGATCACCTCGTTGCCCTGAGGGTCGAAGGCCCGGACGTCGACTCCCAGGCAGGGCCCCGAGATCTCGCCCTCGTAGACGGGCTGGGCGAACGAGCCCGACACGATCCCCGTGCATACGTCCGTGCCGCCGGAGCCGTTGATCAGCACCACCTCCGAGCCCAGCTGCTCGTACGCGTACGTGTAGCCGTCGGCGGGCAGCGGCGAACCGGCCGTGCACAGGGCCCGGACGCCGTGCAGGTCGCACTCGCGCCCGAACTCCACGCCGGCCTTCCGGCACCCCATCAGATACGCCGGGCTGACCCCCATCACCGACGGCTGCGTCTCCTCCGCGACCCGCCACTGCTGAAGCAGATCCGGCCACGCCGGGTCACCGTCGAGCATCACGATCGAGGCGCGCAGCAGCAGCGCCGAGACGAGCGCGTTCCACATCATCCAGGCCGTCGTCGAGAACCACTGCAACCGGCCACCCGGCTTCAGGTCCCACCCCAGCCCCTGGTTCTTGTGGTGCTCGATCAGCTGGCCGCCGTGGCCGTGCACGATCGCCTTCGGCAGCCCGGTCGTGCCCGAGGAGAACAGCACATACAGCGGGTGGTCGAACGGGACCGGATCGAACGTGAGCGGGCCGTCGTCTGCCAGCAGCGTCTTCCAGGTGATCGCGTCCGCGACCTCGGCCTCGCCGTAGGGAACCCACACGACCTGCTCGAGCGTCGGCAGTCCGTCGCGGATTGCAGCCACCTCGGGGCGTCGATCGACATAGCGGTCGCGGTAGCCGTAGCCGCCCACCGTGAGCAGAACGCGCGGCTCGATCTGGGCGAACCGCGCGACCACGCTCCGGGTGCCGAACTCCGGAGCACACGTCGCCCACACGGCGCCCAGGCTCGCGGTCGCGATGAACGCGACCAGCGTCTCGGGAATGTTCGGCAGGTACGCGACGACGCGATCGCCGGGGCCGACCCCGAGCCGCTGGAGTCCCACTCGCGCCCGCGCGACCTGATCGCGCAGTTCTCCGAATGTGAGCTCGCGCGGTGGCCTCGTCTGCGACTGCGCGACCACGGCGACACGCCCCTCGTCGCCATCGCGACCGACCATGTGCTCCGCGTAGTTGAGGCGGGAGCCCGGGAACCAGTCCGCGCCGGGCATCGAGCGCGACCCGAGCACGCGCTCGTACGGGGCATGCGCCCGCAGCCCATAGAACTCCCACACCGACGACCAGAACCCCTCGAGATCGTCCACCGACCACCGCCACAGCTCGTCGTAGGAGCCGAAGTCGCGACCGCGCTCGGCTCCCAGCCAGTTCATGAAGCGGCCGATTTCCGTGCTCTCGCGGAGGTCAGCGGGCGGCGTCCACAGGATGTCACCGATCATCGGTGGCTCGGCAGCATAAGGGCCTACGGTGCGGACATGCCGAGGAGCGCGAGGTAACGGGCCACCGCCTCAGCCCGGTTGGCGGCGTGCAGCTTGCGCAGGATGCTGTTCACGTGGAACTTGACGGTCGCCTCGGAGAGGACGAGCTCGTCGGCGATGCCACGGTTCTTGTTCCCTTCGGCCAGCAGCCGCAGGACGTCGAGCTCGCGCCGGGTGAGCAGGCCCGAGAACACGACTCGATCGTCCCGGCCGGCGGACGGTCCAGCGCCGGCGAGCGGCTCGCTGACGTCGGCGTCGTTCGGCGCGCCACCGGGCAGCGGCGCCGCCGGCTCGCTGCGGGCGAGGGTGATCGGAGCGTCGGTCAGCGCGCCCGAGCGAGCGCCGCACCACTCCAGGAACTCGCGCATCCGCTCGCGCTCACTCCGGAGCGTGCGTCGCAGGCTCGCGCTCTCGTAGGACTGACCCAAGCCGGTGGCGAACTCCCACAGGACATCGCGGTCGAGGACGTCGAGCGGCAGCTCCGGTCCCCGATCCGCGTGGATCACCCCGATCACGTTGGCCCCGACCACGAGCGGCGCGGCGGCGTACGAGCGCCACCGCATGAGATCCGCGGTCCGGCGGTCGACGCGGGGGTGGACGGCCGCGTCGAGGACGATCGTCGCCCGGCGGCGCCGCAGCAGTTCGTTCTCGATCAGCGGGTGCTCGAGCGCCACTGGATTCGCCTGTAGTTCCGCGAGCACCGCCAGCGCACCCTGCGGGTCGTCGACGAAGTGAGCCGCCTCGGGGACCATCGTCGCGTCGCGAACCACGCTCAGGACCGCGCGCGTGAACCTCGAGCCTGCGCACAGCATGCTCGGCGCGCGCGCGAGCATCGCCCCGGGCGCCGTCACCTCCCGCAGCCCCGCGAGCACCGCCTGCACCGCGCGCGAGCGCCTCGGCGCGTCCGTCAAAGCGCTGACGCAGCCGCTCGAGCGCGGCTTCGTGGGCCCGCGTGGCGGCGTGCGCCGGCGCGATTGCCGGGTGCTCGCCGAGCGCGGCGATCAGGGCGCGCAGGCGGCTCAGCTCATCGGCCGGTGAAGCCTCGGGATCGATCCCCAGCAGCTCCTGGGCCTCCGTCATCGCCCGCTGCAGACGACGATGCAGTTGCGCGCCGAGCGGACCAGAGAACAGCTCAGGGATGGCGCCGTCCGCGGTCACCGCCCTCCCTCGCTGGCGCGTACGTAGCGGGCGACGGCGTCGGCGCGGCTCGTCGCGCCCAGTTTTCGCAGGATGTTCTTGACGTGGTACTTGATCGTCCCTTCGCGCACGACGAGCTCGCTCGCGATGGCTCCGTTGGTCCTGCCCCTCGCCATCAGTCGCAGGACGTCGAGCTCTCGCGGCGTGAGCGCATCGACCGCGACGAGGCTCGCCGTGCCCGCCGCGATACTCCCACCGTCGACGGCGGCGTCCGATGTCAGCCGAGCCGAGGCGCGCGCTCATCCACTGGATCGCCGACCGCAACTCATCGCGATGACGCCGGAGGGTCTCGCGCAGCACGGCGCGCTCGAACACGCCCGCCAGGCCCTCGCTGTAGAGGGCCGCCACCTCCCGATCGACCTCGTCGAGCGCCCGGGCGCTGCTCTGAGCGTCCGCGTGAAGCAGCCCGATCGTCTTGCCGTCGGCGGTGAGCGCCACCACGACGTACGTCTCCCAGCCGAGCACCTCCAGCATCCGCGCGGGCGTGCGCCTGCCCGCCGACGCGGTGGCCACGATCTCCGCGCCCTGACGCCGAGCGACTTCCTCCTCGATCAGCGGGTACTCGAGCCTGATCTCAGCGCGCTGCAACTGCGTGAGCGCCGACCGCGCCACCGAGGGGTCGTCGCGCACCCAGATCGCGCGGGCGCGGAGCTTGCCCTCCGCCACCTCCCCAATCAGCACGCGGTCGAACTGTGATCCGGCGCCGAGCTCGTCGGCGGCGCGATCGAGAATCCCGGCGGGCGATCCGACCTCGCTCAGCCGCCGGACGGCGTCGCGCACGCGCTCCACGGCATCCGCCCGGCGCACGTACTGGAGCTCCACGATCTCGCGTTCGAGCTCGAGCAACTCGTCCCGGACGCGCCCCAGTGTCCGGACACCCGGCTTCTCATCGGTTGCCTCATGGGCGGTCACCGGCGAGCGGAAACTATACCTTCGAGAGGGCCGGGCTATATCTTCGAGAGGGCCGCCCAGAGCAGGGTCAAGCGGACGCGGAGCGCTCCAACAGCGCGTATCGTCGGGCCGCCTCGTATCCGACGCAACTGAGCCCGAAGGGGCGGCCGGCATCCTCGAGCGCGCGCCACAGATCGGCGGCTTCCGCCCGAGCCACGAGTGCCACTGCCCTGCGATCGGACTCCAGCAGCCACATAACGTCGACGCCGTCGACGGTCCCCGCGCTGAACGGCGCGATCAGGCGCGGATCGCCGGCCTCGCCGTAGGCGCCGAGCGTCCTCAGCAAACCCGGTGTCCCACGGCCGATCAACGCTATCGCCGACCACTCGTCGGAGAGATCGTGCGTGGTGATCGATACGTGATGCAGGACCTGTGCCTGATTGCGCAGGCGCTCGCCCAGGCGCACGCCGGCGAGGGGCTCGGACAGCACGATCACGCGGTCCTCGGCGGCGCGGCACCACCAGCCGTCCTCGGTCTGCAGCGCGCCGCCGACTGCCACCACCCGACCCGTGAGCCGGACGAGGAGGTGGCCCAACTGTGCCGATGGGGCCTCGAGCACGAGCTTCGTCAGCTCGGATCGATCGACAAGACCGACGGCGCGCACGCAGACGGCGAGCTCGCCCGCAGCGGACCCGTAGTTCACGGCCACGGTCCGACCGTCGTGGCCGGCGAACACCGCACCCGCGCGTCGCAGGACCTCGCTGAGCTCGCCGGAGAAGGGAGCGTCTGAGGTGGACGCTGACACGCGGCGAAGATACCGCGGCGCGCTGGCGACATCCCTACCCTTTCGATCTAACTTGCTCCATCGATCGGGAGGGGTGGCAGTGTCTCCAGCCCCGCTCACCCTTGACAATCCACTGCACCCACCCGAAGGATTGGGGACTGACCATGGTTCTGGACGCCGACCGGGTGGAGAGTCGCTACGCCCGCCTGCAGCGGTTGATCGCCACCGACCGCTGCGTGCTGCTCGACGGTGCGATCGGGACGGAGCTGATCGAGATTGACGGCGAGCGCCCCGAGGTCGAAGAGCATCTGTGGGGACTGACCGCGATCCTCGACGCGCCGTCCGACGTCAAGGCCGTGCATCGCCGGTATGTCGATGTCGGCTGCGACGTGATCTCGACCAACACCTGGGGGCTGCCGACCGCCCTGCGCGACGGCAATCCACACCAGTGGGAATCGCTCGGGCCCGTGCACTGGATGGACGTCGCGCGCCGCGGCGTTCACCTCGCGCGCAGCGCCGCCGCCGGGGGCGGGCGGGCCGAAGAGGTCGCGGTCGCGTTCAGCATCAACGGCGACGTCGATACACCCGACGGCCGCGAGACGGTCCGGCTGCTGGCCCGGGCGTTCGAGGAGGAACCGCCCGACCTGATCCTGATGGAGACGCTCTCGCTGGTCCGGACCTCGACGTACGCCACCGTCGAGGCCCTGCTCGACACGGGCCTACCAGTGTGGCTGAGCTTCCGCCGGTGCCGCCACGGCGTGTGCGGCGTCTACGGCGAGCACTGGGGCGGCCCCGAGGGCGACGCGTTCGGTCGCGCCGCGCGGCGCTTCGAGGAGATGGGTGTCGGCGCACTGGCGATCAACTGCATCCCCCCGGATCACGTCCCAGGAATGCTGTCGTGGCTGCGGGACTTCACCGATCTGCCGCTCGGCGTCTACCCGAACCTCGGCTACCTCTCCTCCGCCGGCTGGCGCGTCGAGACCGGAGTCGGCGGCGCCGAATACGCCGCCCTGGCGCGGCAGTGGCGAGACGAGGGCGCGCAGATCATCGGCGGCTGCTGCGGCGTCGGACCGGATCACCTTGCGGCCACACGCGCGGCGCTCGACGGCACCAAGCCCGGGCACGTCCGCCCCGCGGTGCTCCCCGACGAGGGCTGGCCGAAGGCACCTCGAGTCGAGCGCGCTCCCGGCGTGGCGCGACGCCCGGGACCGTCGCATGTTTCCGCTGGACTTCCCGGACATCACCTGTGACCCCGGCGTGTTCGTTCCGACGACGGGCAGCTTCCTGGTTTGGAAGTACCTGTACCGGGAGGGGATCGGCGCCCGTCAGCGATGCGTCGACATCGGCTGCGGCACTGGCCTGCTGACCGTGCAACTCGCGCGCAACGGCGCGGCTCACGTCCACGCGATCGACATCGACGAGCCCGCGGTGAAGAACACTCTCACCAACGCTTTCCGAAACGGCGTCGCCGACCGGGTCAGCGCGCTCGCTCAGGACCTCTACCCGTGGGTTCCCGAAGAGCGATACGACGTGATCGTCGCGTCCCTGTATCAGATGCCGGTCGATCCGTTCGAGCAGGTCGTGAGCCACCGACCCCTCGACTACTGGGGACGCAACCTGATCGACCACCTGATCGGCCTGCTGCCTCAGGCCCTCGCCGAGGATGGAACCGCCTACCTCCTGCACCTGTCGATCATCGGCGAGAAACGCACGGCGCAGCTGCTCGACCAGGCCGGCTACCGCTCCCGCGTGGTCGACTACGAGTTCTTCGAGTTCAGCGAGCTGTTCGACGACAAGCGCGAGCAGATCGAGCGCGTCGAGGCCCATTCGGACGCCTACCACCTCAAGCTCGGCGACCACGACGTGATGGTCGCCTACCTGCTTGAGATCACCCGCCGGCGCTAGCCGGCGCCTGGCCTCGCGGGATCCGGGGGCCTCAAATGCTGCATAACACGACAACGCCGGCGCCAGAGGCGAGGTCTGTCGATCTATGCACACTCCTCATGCACAGCTCGACAGGGCTCGGGTTTTGGCGCGGGATTGTCGTGCTGTGCAGCCCGTTCTGGACCGGTGCGATGGCGCCCGCTCGAACTCATGTCCTCCTCGCGGTGGCCGAACACCTGCGCCGCGATCGAGAGATCGAACGCGACGACGTCCGGCAGCGCCAGGGCCGCGACGCGATGCATTGGCGGGAATCTATCGAATATCGGCGTTCCTGCCACTTGTGGGCGGCGGGACATCGCGTCAGGATCGGCGCCATGAACATTGAGGTTGTCCTCTACGACGGATGCGACGAGCTCGACGTCTTCGGGCCGTTCGAGCTGTTGGCCGGCGCCGGCGAGGCGACTGGCCGCTTTGACGTGCGGCTGGTGACGCTCACCGAGCGCTCGACCATCACCGCCTCCCACGGGACCCGGATCGTGCCCCACGGCACTCTTTCGGACTCTCCGGACTTGCTGATCGTGCCCGGTGGCGGCTGGAGCGACCGGGCCCCGCAGGGAGCGCGCGCCGAGGCCTCGCGCGGGGAGTTGCCGCGGGCGATCGCGGCGCGGCACACGGCCGGCACGACGATCGCGTCCGTGTGCACGGGGGCGATGCTGCTCGCGGCGGGCGGGCTGCTCGGACGGGCGTCCGGCGATCACGCACCACAGCGCGATCGACGACCTCCGGGCCGCCGGCGCCGCGGTGATCGACGACGCGCGCGTCGTCGACGACGGCGACGTCCTGAGCGCGGGCGGCGTGACGTCCGGGCTCGACCTCGCCCTCTGGATCATCGAGCGGGAGCTCGGGCCCGGCGCGGCGACGGCCGCCGCGCGCGAGCTCGAGTACGAGCGCACCGGAAGCGTGTGGCGATCGCAGACCGAGCGGGCACCCACCTGAGGTCGGGGCGTACCGCGCGAACTCAGTCCTGCAGCTCCAGCAACTCCTCGTAGAACATCAGCGACGCCTCGCCGATCCGTCGCACGATCGCTTCGAGCCCTGGGCCGGCCGGCACGACGGGCAGCGACAGCACCCCGCGCCCGTTGAAGTTGACGTCCGCCTCGCGACCGATGAGTTCGGCCACGGTGTGCCATCCCGGCGCACGTCCCGCCTTTGCGATCGCGATGCCGTCGTCGCTGACGAAGACGCGGTGCTCGCGCCGGATCACGTGGACGAGCACCGGCTCCCCCGGCCGGTACTCGAATCCGGTGTCGGCGACCGTTTCGGTGTGCATCGAGGCTCGCTTCGAAGCGCGCCTCGGATCCTACGTTCTCAAGGGGCCCAGATTGCAACCTCCCGAGCGGCGGACGTCACGTGAACTACGCGCAGCGGCCGCAGATCCAGGTTGTAGATCGCGAGCGTCCCCCGGAGCAGCGACGACGTGGCCGCATAGCCGTCGGCGACGTCGAGCTCGAATGAGCCGTAGGGAGATCGGGCCCGTGCCACCACGCGGCCGCTGCTCGCCCGGACCTTCTCGAGCACTCCGCCATAGCCGCTCGTCAGGTAGGCAAACGGTCCTGCGAACGCGATGTGCTGCGGTGACGGTCCCACGGGCACGCGGAACAGCAGGCGATGGTCGCGCGCCCCGAACACCGAAACGTCCGGACCGTCGGCGGAGCTGATCCACACCGTTCGTCCGTCGGGCGAGAACGACAGATCGTGCGCGGGAAAGCCCGGATGAAACTCGCCCACCACGTGCGGGCGTGCGATGTCCGAGGTGTCGAGGATGACGATCTTCCGCGCGGACTCTCCGAGCGCCACCCACAACTGGCGCTCATCCGGCCGGAAGCTCATGTGATGGGCGCCGGCTCCGACGGCGACCCTGTCGACGATCGCGGCGTCGCTCAGCTGGACGACGGTCACCGTGCCGGCGGCATCGCTCACATACGCGTACTGCCCGTCGGGCGAGATCGTCGCGATCTCGGGCGAGACGAACCCGTGCAGCTCCTTGGCCACCCGCAGCGATCCCGCGCTGACGAGGCTGACGGTGCGGGCGGCCGGGCTGACGACGACCGCCACCCCGCCGGCGGCGACGTTCTCGGGGTCGGACGGGAGGGCGACCCGGCGGACCACGCGTCCGCTGCGCAGGTTCACCGCGATCAGCTCGTTTTCGGTCTCGGCGGTAACGAGCGCCTGCGGCGACGGCGCCGGCGAGCGCGCGACGCGGCTGGGGGCGGGGCCATCGGCGCCAACGCCGGCCGGCCCGCTGGCGACGATGCGCCGCGCGTGGTCGGCGGTGCGTCGTGGGGCGGAGCCGCCGCCACAACCCGCGATCAGGCCCCCGAAGCCGGCGATCAGCAGTGCCGCGATCGTCGCCGGCGGGACGAATCGAACCGATCTTGCACCCATCTGAGCCTCCGCGATTCGGAAATCCGAAGCAGTTACGACCGAGCGTCGGACACAGGTCCAGATCAGGCGCCCCAAACGCCATCGGATATCCGGCCAATTCCGCGAGTTGCCCAAACCTCCCTATAAAGGTGTATTCGTGGAGCGCCGATAGCACATCCGTCGACAAGGGCAAACCCGTCGCGAGGCGGGGACGCAAAGCCAGGGGTCTCTCCGAGACAGCCCAGCTGCCGAACTCCTTCTGCCAAGTTCGGACGGACAGGGAGGTCCCATATGCCTTATGTGATGGATTGGCCGCCAAAGCGAGTCCTTGCTGTCGCTCTTGTCGGCCTTGCGATGCTTATCGCCGCCCCGGTGGCGTCGGCGGACAGCAGCGGCTGTCCGATACCGCAGTCGTCGCCGGTCTTCTCGCAGTTCGGAGACAGCAACGGCTACTCACTCGTCCCCGGCGGGGATTTCCAGAGCGGTGACATGTCAGGGTGGACGCTCAACAACGCTTCGGTCGCGTCCGGCGGGGAGCCGTGGAACGTCAGCGGCGCGAGCGCCAGCCAATCGCTGAGCATCGGTCCGGGCGGATCGGCGATCTCGCCCTCGATCTGCGTCAGCGATCTGTTCCCGTCCTTGCGGTTCTTCGCACTGAACACGCAGGGCGCCGGGTGGAACAGCGGACTCAGGGTGTCGGCGCTGTGGACCGACGCCAATGGAAACACCCACGCGTTCCCGCTGGGTCACCTCAGCGACAGTCAATTCCAGTCATGGGAGCCCACCCCATCGATTGCTCTGGGCTCGTACCTGCCCGACGGCATGTCGGTCAACGTGCAGCTCGAGTTCTCATCGGGTGCCAACTCCACGTGGCAGATCGATGACGTCTACGTCGACCCGTACGCGAAGCGATAACGAGACCGAGGAACGGCACCCAGGCGGTGCCGTTCCTCCTGACTCGCCGCCACCGGACGCCGAAACGAGCGTCTCGATACAGCACGGCGAACTCGACGACGCCCGGGCGACGGACCCGGTCGAACGGCTGCTGGAGGACTCTTGGGAGACGCGCAAGCAGCGCGCGAGCCGGCGGGAGGTCCTGGTTGAGGCCGTCGCGGCGGCGCTGTTTCTGAGCATCGCCACCCCGCTCGCTGCTCCCGACCTCGCCGGGCACGGAATCAACTTCGTCCTGGCAGGCATGCTGGTCGCGCTGTACGCGCTCGTCGCCGGCTCGGTCAGATTCCCGATCGGCGCCGGCTACGTCGTGCCGACGTACGTGATGCTCGTGCCGATGCTGCTGCTGCTCCCGCCGGCGACGGTGCCGCTGTTCGTCGCCGCCGGGCTGGTCCTCGCGAGCCTGTTCCGCCTGGCGGCGCGCCGTGTGTCCATAGATCACGTGCTGTTCTCGATCCCGAACGCGTGGCACGCGCTCGGGACCGGCGGTTGTTCTCATCCTCGCTCGGCCTCCACCACGACGCTCCGCAGCTGGCGGCCATCTACCTCCTCGCATTCCTCGCCGGTTGCGTCGTTGACCTCGTGACCTCGACGATCCGAGAGGCGGCCGCGCTCGCCGTGGCGCCCCGCCTCCAGCTCCGCGTCGTCGCTCTGGTGTGGTTGATCGACGTCTGCACCGCGCCGATCGGCCTGCTGCTCGCCTACAGCGCCCGCCGGGACCACTTCAGTCTGCTGATGGTGCTTCCGCTGAGCGCGCTGCTGCTGCTTCTCGACCGCGACCGGAGCACCCGGATCGCCCAGGCGCAGCACCGCCTCGAGCTGGTCGGCCGGGAACGCACGCGCCTCCAGGCCGCCGTGCGCCGCCTCGGCGACGCCTTCGCCGCCAAGCTCGACCTGCCCGCCTTGACGAGCATCGTCCTGCACGGATCGATCGACGCGCTCGACGCCGACGCCGGGCAGTTGACGCTCGATGTCCCCAGCCGACCGCCACTTACCGATACCGCCGGCCCTCCGGGCTTCTCGTCACTGCTCGAAGAGGCCAACCGGCGCGCGCTGCGCTCGCACAAGCCCGAGCAGCTCGAGCGCGATGGCGTGTGGGCGCTCGCGCTCCCGTTCGGGCCCGAGGGCAACGCCCAGAGCCGCGGCGGCGCACTGTGCGTCGCCCGCCACGCTCGCGAGTTCCGCTCCGACGAGCAGGCGCTGATGCTGGGCCTGGTCGATCGCGCCCACACCGCGGTGATCGAGATCCTCGCCCACGAGACGCTCCGCGAACAGGCGCTGACCGACCCGCTCACCGGCCTCGGAAATCGCCGCAAGCTTGCTACAGACCTCACCGAGCGGCTCGGACGGGCCTCGAAGGGCACCGACGAGGCGATCGTCCTCATGCTCCTCGACCTCGACGGCTTCAAGTCCTACAACGACACCTTCGGACACTTCGCCGGGGACGCGTTGCTCTCGCGGCTCGGCGGCAAGCTGGCCGCGTCCGTCTTCCCGCACGGGACCGCCTACCGCCTCGGCGGCGACGAGTTCTGCGTGTTGCTGCCGGCTCGCCCCGGGGAGTTGCATCACGCCATGGCGCGGGCGGCCGGCGCGCTCCGCGATCGCGGCGAGACGTTCTCGATCCAGGCGTCGTGCGGTGCGGTGCTACTCCCGCACGAGGCGACCACGCCGGATTACGCGCTGCAGCTCGCCGACCAGCGCATGTACACGCGCAAGCAGGGGCGACCGTCCGCCGCGCGCGAGCAGACCCGCGACGTGCTCGTCCGGATCATGCACGCCAAGCAGCCGAGCCTCCCGGACCACTCGACGGGCGTCGCCCGGCTCGCCGTGCTCGTCGGCCGCCGACTCGGGATGGATGCCGAGCACATCGATGAGCTCGCCCGGGCAGCCGAGCTGCACGACATCGGCAAGGTCGGGATTCCGGACGCGATCCTCGACAAGCCCGGCGAGCTCGAGGCCGATGAGTGGGAATTCATCCGTCAGCACACGATCCTCGGTGAGCGCATCCTCAGCGCCGCTCCCGCGCTCCGACCCGTTGCCACGATCGTACGCGCCACCCATGAGCGGTGGGACGGCCGGGGCTATCCGGACGGACTGCGGGGCGACGAGATACCGCTCGCCGCCCGAATCGTCGCCGTCTGCGACGCGTTCGAAGCGATCACGGGGGACCGCTGCTACCGGAAGGCGCGCACCGCGGAAGTGGCCCGTTGCGAGCTGCTCCGCGAGGCCGGCTACCAGTTCGACCCGGCCGTGGTCGCGGCGTTCCTCGACGAGCTCGAGCAGCCACAGGACCTGCTCGCGGCTGTGGGCGAGGACGAGGAAGGCCCGGGGCAGTTCGCCGAGGAAGTGGCGGAGCGCTTCCGCCAGCTTCTCGAGCACGAGCCCTCCGCGTCGCCCTAAGCGAAGTTGGGCGGCCGACGGACCTCTTGCGCCGCCCCATCCGTACAAGGGACGATGCACGTCGATCGTGCCGATTGAAGCTGAGTTGGTGTCGGCAGCTGCGGAGAGCGTCGCCGTGGAGCCCCCGCTGCCCGCTCCGCGACGGTGGCGTCAGCGGAGCGAGGCCGCTCTGATTCGGGGGGCCCAGGCTGGGTCCGAAGCCGACCTGGAGGAACTCTTCCGACGCCACTGGCGACGGGCTTACCGTGCCGCATTTCTGATCGTCCACGATCACGCCGCAGCCGAGGACATCGCCCAGGAATCCTTCCTGGCCGCCATCCGGACGTTGCATCGCTTCGACCGGCGGCGGCAGTTCTCGCCCTGGCTGGCCCGAATCGTCGCCAACCGCGCGATCGACTGGACGCGCGCTCGCGCCGCCAGGCGCGAGGTGGACCGCGAGCTGCCCGAGCAATCGGCCCCTCGCGAGGTTCCGGGCTACTCCGACGAGCTGCTCGGGGCACTCGCCACGCTCACGCCCGAGCACCGGGCGGTGGTGGTGCTCCGCTACGTGCTCGAGTACACCCCGGGCGAGATCGCGCGGATGCTGGAGCTCCCGCGCGGGACCGTCAACTCCCGCCTACGCCGCGCGCTCGACGCTCTGAACGCCCAGCTGCGCGAGGTGGAGCTCACATGAGCATCCGGGACCGCACGACCGCCGAGCGCTTGCGAACCGCCCGCGCCCCCGGCGAGGCGGAGGCCGAGCGGCGGGCATGGGAGCTCATGCGGTCGGCTTACGTCGAGCGGCCTACGGCGCCGCGCTCGCGCCTGCGGATACGGTTCGCGGTCGTCCCGGTCGTGGCGGTGCTCGTCGGGGTCCTCGCGCTGACGCCGGCGGGCGCGACCGTCCATCGCTGGATCGAGCAAACCCTCGGCGTCCGTCACGCGCGAGACGGCGCTGTTCTCGCTGCCGGCCCCGGGCCGGATTCTCGTCTCGGGTCCGGGGGGCACGTGGACCGTCGCCTCGGACGGCGTCAAACGCAGGCTCGGTCCGTGGCCGCACGCGACCTGGTCGCCGCACGCCGAGTACGTGGCCGTGGCCGGCGGCAGACCAGCTGACCGCGGTCGATCTCCGCGGCGCCACCCGGTGGGCGGTCGCTCGCCCTGGGGTCCGGTTCCCGGAGTGGTACGCGCCAAACGGCTACCGGGTCGCGTATCTCAGCGGCACGACGCTGCGGGTGATCGCGGGAGACGGCGTCGGAGACCGCACGCTCGCTCGCGGCGTGGGCGGGTGGCGCCGGCTTGGCGGCCGGGGCACGAGTACGAGCTCGCGTACGTCGACGCCGCAGGGGCGGTCGCCGTCCGTGACGCCGATACCGGCAGGCTCGAGTTCTCGGTGCACGTGACCTCGATGCCGCGCCTGCTCGCGTGGTCGGCCGACGGCCAGCGGCTGCTCGTGCTGACGCGGTCCGGCGTGACCGTGTTCACGGGTAACGGGCGCACGATCGCCCACCGCGCGTTCGGGGCGGGCCAGGCTCCGCTCGACGCGGCGCTGGCGCCCGACGGGCGCACACTCGCGATTCTCCGACGCACGGCCTGACGCTCATCGACCTGCCCCCTCGCGGTGGGGCACGTCCGCCAGATCTTCAGCGGAGCGGGTCTCCGCCAGGTCGCCTTCTCGCCCGACGGGCGGTGGCTACTCGTGAGCTGGCCGGCCGCCGACCAGTGGATCTTCATCCACGCCACCGGCACGCCGCGGATCATCGCCGTTTCGAGGATCGCCCAGCAGTTCACGCCCGCGGGCAGCAGGCCGGCATTCCCGGAGCTCGACGGGTGGTGTTGCACGGCCGGCGGCGGCTCCGGCTGACCCTTGCGGACCTAAGTGATCGGGCGGATACTGGTCGTCGTGCGCCGGACGGTGAGACTTGGGGTCGGCGCTCGTTGTGGTCGGAGCGATCGTGGCCATCTCCGTCGCGGGCGCGGGCTCGAAGACGCTCAAGACCACGCCGGCCGCCGCGCGCAGCGCGTTAGCCTCCCGCATCCGCGTCCGCGCCCTCCCCTTGCCGTGGCCCCGAGTGTCCAGGTACCGCAGGGCGCCGGCACCTCCTGCCCGGTAACCGCGACTTCCTCCTCGGTCTGCTCGGCCAAGCCCTGCGCCGTGTTCTGTCCAGTCGGCGCCGCAACCGAGCGTCCGGCGCGGCAAGACGCCGGTGACCGCCAGCTGCGCCGGCAAGGCGCGAGCCCTCCCCCGCGCCATCCCGATCAGCGAGCCGTAACCGGCCGCGGCATCACGAGAACGGCGGGTCCGTCGGCAGGATCACCGGCCGTCGCGGCCGCTGGTGGAAATCGAAGTCCTTACGCAGATCACCGAGGATCGAGGCGTCCTCGCGGACGTCCGGACGGGGGTCCGGACGTCCATCGGTGGCCGGATTCAGCCGCTGGTCGTGCAGGAAGTCGTCCTCGATGAACTTCAGATAGGCATCGCTGCTCAGGACCTGATGATCGACGAGGCCCTTCCGCGCATACGGGCTGATCACCAGCCCCGGCACGCGGATCCCGTAGCCGTTCTGGTCGACCTGCGGCGGAGCGACGTTGTCGTAGAAGCCGCCCCAGTCGTCCCAGGACAAGAAGATCGCGGTGCTCCACCAGTCGGGGCTCCGCATGATCGCGTTGATCAGCCCCGTGACGTAGGTCTGACCGTTTGTGATCATCGCCGGTGGGTGCTCGGAGACCCTGTCGTTGGGCACGATCCAACTGACGGCCGGGAGCTTGTCGCGGGCGACGGCTCTGTAGAACGAGTGCAAGGGCCTGATGTCTCTCAGCTGATGGTCCTCCTTGACCGTCGCGAAGTGGGGAAGCGGGTTCCAGATCCCCGGGGTACCTGCGGATTGCGAGACGTACGCGCACGTGATCGCCTGGGGGTTCTCGCAGTCCGGCTCGCCTCCCTGGAACACGTAGTAGCGCCAGCTCACGTGGTGGCGGTGCAACAGGTAGGTGAGGTCCGTCCAGTTGTAGAACGGGCCGGGCCGGTGGGCCCTGGCCCGGCGGGCCCGGGGTCGGCCGAAATCCTTCGGCAGCCCCGGCCTGACGGGATCGTTCACGCATGCCATCGGATTGCGCGGGACGGGGCAGTAGGCGGACCACGCCGAGACCTCATACAGGTGGGCGGGCAGGCTCCAGGAGTCGACCGCCGCGAACATGTGGTCCTGGAGCACGAAGTCCTTCGCGTAGGTCCAGTAGTTCGGGATCTCGTCCGCGTTGTGGTAGCCCATCACGTCGGTGCACGACACCTCCCCCGCCCGGCATCGCTGCCCGCACGTCGGGTCGTTAGCCGCGCAGATTCCGCCTCGCTCCGCCTGGGCGATGAACCCGTCCATCCGCCCGCCGTCGATGTCGATCGCCGAGTTGACGAACGCGTGCGGACCGCCGGTGTCGCGATCGGAGCGGTCGTGATAGGGACGCACGCATCCTCCGGCGGCCGGGTCGGGCACGCACACCGTCGGCACCCCGTGCCGCATCGGGATCCCGTCTGCGCCCGGGAACGTCCCGAAGTAGTTATCGAAAGAGCGGTTCTCCTGCATGATGATCACGACGTGCTTGATCTTGTGGATCCCGCCGCGAGCGCAGGCGCCGGTGCAGATCGGCGGTTGCTGCGAGATCGTCTGCGTGACCGGGGGCACGCCGTGCGGCGCGGTCGACGTGTGGTGGGCGTGGCCTCCGCGGTTCAGCACCGCGATCGTTCCGATCACGACGACCCCGAGCGCCGCCACGAGGAGCCCGAGCGAGCGCCACCGCTGGCGTGGGCCACCGCCCGGGCCCGGGCTACTCAACGGCGGCTGTGGCGGTAGGGATGGTCATTGGGCGTGGTCGGGCGCAGATCGACGCGATCCTGTGCCGAAGCGCGTATAGCATGACGGCGGCGAGCCGCGCTGAGCGGGCGCGGCCGGTACTACTCTTGGAGGCGATGCGTCGAGTCGTGCTCCCGGGAATCGCGGTGACGGTCGCCGCCGCGCTGATCGCGCTGCTGGCGTTCGGGATCTCGGGCCAGGGTACGAACGGATCGATCGACTCTGCGCTGGCGCGCGGACTGCGCCCAGCGGTGCCCGACGCGCGGATGGCGCTGCCGAGGCTCGGCGCGGCCGGGAGCGAGAGCATCGCCGATCTCCGCGGCAAGGTAGTCGTGGTGAACGTGTTCGCGTCTTGGTGCGATCCGTGCAAGGCCGAAGCCGCCGATCCTCGAGCGCGCCCAGCAGCAGCTGGCCCGCCACGACGGCACCGTGCTCGGCGTCACGTACCTGGACACCTCCAACGCATCCGAGCAGTTCATCCGCCAGGAGCACATCACGTATCCCGTCGTCCGCGACATCGGCGCCAGCTGGCCGCTGGCACTGGGAATCAACGGAGTTCCGGAGACGTTCGTGATCGATCGGCAGGGGCGGATCGCGGCCGTCCGGCGCTACCAGCTCAGCGGCGACTGGCTGCAGCAGACGCTGTCGCGGCTCGTGGGTGAACCGGCGTGAAACGCGCGGTTCTGACGCTGACGGCCCTGCTCGCCCTGACACTCCCCGGGGCACCGGCGGCTGCGGGAGCCGTACAGCCGCGCGCGTCGTTGACCGATATCGAGAACGACGTGATGTGCGTCGCGTGCCACGAGCCGCTCGCCGTCGCCGAGTCGCCGCAGGCGTATGCCGAGCGCGACTACATCCGGTCGCTGATCGCGCAGGGCGAGACGAAGGGCCAGATCGAGCGCGCGCTCGTTGCCCAGTACGGACCGGCCGTGCTCGGCCGCCCGCCTGCGCATGGCTTCAACCTGACCGTCTACATCCTGCCGCCGGCGCTGGTGCTGATCGGCGCCGCCGTGCTCGCGTTCACCCTGCCGAAATGGCGCCGGCGCTCACGTGCGGCGGCGGCCGCGGCCGCTGCCCGCGCTCAGGCGCCACCCCAGCTCTCGCCCGAGGACGCACAGCGGCTCGAGGACGACCTCGTCCGCCACCCGTAAGGCGCCGAACCTACATCGAGTCGGGCGCGCTGACCCCGAGCAGGTGCAGGGCCAGCGCGATCATCCGCTGCGCGCACAGCGACAGGGCGATCCGAAACGATTCCACGGACTCGGGCGTGGCCCCCACCACCCGGCAGTCCCTGTAGAAGGCGGTGAAATCCTGCGCCAGCTCGAGCGCATACGCCGCGATCCGGTGCGGGCCGCGCCGGTCCGCCGCTTCGGCGACCTCGTCGGGCAGTGCCGCGAGCTTTTCGATCAGGCGCCGCTCCGAGTCGTGCAGCTCGGTCTCACCCCAATTGGCCTCGGGCCCGAGCGCCTCGGCCAGCCTCGATTCGGAGAAGCGGGCGAGCATCGAAGCGATCCGGGCGTGCGCGTACTGGACGTAGTAGACGGGGTTCTCGGCCGACTGGCGCCGGGCCAGCTCGACGTCGAGCTCGACCGTCCGGTCGTGCGAGCGCTGGAGCATGAAGAACCGCGTGGCGTCGACGCCGATCGCGTCGAGCAGGTCGTCGAGCGTCACAAAATCGCCCCGGCGCTTGGACATCGCGAACACCTCGTCTCCGGCAACCAGGTGCACGAACTGGAGGATCGGGACCTCGATCGTGTCGGGATCGCCGCCGAGCGCGGCCATCGTCGCCTTGAGCTCGCGCGCGTAGGCGTGATGGTCAGCCCCGACCGGGATCAGCTGGCGTTCGAACCCCCGCTCGCGCTTGTTCTCGATGTATGCGATGTCTGCCGCGAGATACGTGGGGTCGCCGTTTGAGCGGATCACCACGCGATCCTTGTCGTCACCGAAGCTGGTGGTCCGCAGCCAGGTCGCTCCCTCCGACCGGTAGATGTGCCCATTCGCGTCCACAATCGCCAGCGCCCGGTCCAGGGCGCTCGGGGATCCCTCGTGCAGCGTCCGCTCGCTGAAGAACGTGTCGTAATGCACTCGGTAGCGCTCCAGCGTGGCCTTGACCTGGCCCAGAAGCAGCGCGACGGCCTGACGAGCCACCTCGTCCGGATCTGCGTCCGCCGAATCGGGGATCTGCTCAGCTAGTTCGGCGATGTAGTCGCCTCGGTATCCGCCCTGCGGAACCTCCTCGCCGCGGGCCCGCGCCTGCACCGACTCTCCTAGCAGCCGGATCTGGTTGCCGGCGTCGTTGAAGTAGTACTCGCGGAAGACCGCGTTACCGTGGTACTCGAGGATCCGGGCCAGCGCGTCCCCGTATGCGGCCGCCTGGCCATTTGCCGCGACCAGCGGTCCGGTCGGGTTCGCCGACACGAACTCGAGCACGATCCGTTCCGGGTGACCCGCACCACCGGCCCCGAACTGCTTCCCAGCGTCGAGCACCGCCCGCAGGGCGCGACGATGCCAGCCGTCCGACAGCCACAGGTTCACGAACCCGGGACCGGCGACCTCGGCCCGCTCGAGGTCGTCCCCGAGCACCTCCGTGAGCTGTTCACCGATCCGTTCGGCGATCACCCGGGGCGGCGCATCCAGCACCGGCGCCAGCAGCATCGCCGCGTTCGTCGAGTAATCCCCCTGCCCCGCGCGCTTCGGGCGCTCGAGCCTGGGTTCGACAGGCAGCCCGCCGTTGCCGCCGCGTACGGAAGCGGCCGCGGCCCGGACCGAGCCGCGCAGGTCCTCGAGCGGGTCACGGCTCACGACGCCGCCGGTCTGGATGTCATCGGTGGGCACAAGGCGAGCGTACCTCGGCGCAGCGTCCGGGGCCGGCTCAGTAGTGGTAGGGCTCGCCGGCGAGGATCTTGTGTGCTCGGTAGAGCTGCTCGAGCAGGACCACCCGGGCCAGCTGGTGGGGCAGCGTCATCTCTCCGAGCGAGAAGCGGCCGTTGACGTTGTCCACGTCGAGGCCGTGCGGCCCCCCGATCAGGAACACGAGGTCCATGCCACTCTGACGCCGCTCCTCCAAGAATCGACTGAAGGCGATCGAGTCCATCGCCTCCCCATCGCGGTGCAGCAGGGATACGAACGCCCGCTCAGGAATCCGCCGCGCGATGTGGTCCTCCTCTCGCACCTCGATCAGCTCGAGGCGAGCGTGGCGTGCGAGCAGCTTCCGATAGTGCTGCACGTCATCGACGAACGGCGGTCGCAGCCGCCCCACAGCTACGACGACGATCCGCACGATGCTGGGATACTACGGCGATGGACGATCCCAACCCGCCCGAGCGCCACATCAACATTCACTTCTCGCCGGACATCATGGCGGGGGTCTACGCGAACTTCGCGAATGTCAGCCACTCGGATTACGAGTTCACGATCACGTTCGCACGCGTCGACCACGAGGTGGAGGACGAGGAAGTGCCGGGCGTGGTCGTCTCTCGGGTCAATCTCTCGGCGAAGTTCATGCGCGAGCTGATCGACGCCATGCAGGACAACTACTCCAAGTGGCAGACGCGCGAGGGAATCAAGAACCTCCCCGAGTTCAACGGCCCTAGCGAGGAGCCGGAGTAGCGGCGGGCGCCTCGACGCCCGCCCCGTCGAGGAAGCGCACCGCAAACCCAATCCGTTCCCCCGTCGAAGGATGGGTGGCGATCGTTGTCTGCACCCATCGCGGCGGATCGAGATCGGCGACGTTTTGCAGCGCAATCGAGCGCTCGAAGGAGATGAACGCCTCGGGAGCCTGGGCCAGCTCGAGCGAGAACGCGTCCGCGCGGCGCTCGATCGCACGCGACAGGCCGTTGCCGATCAGGCCAACTGGGGCCGCGACAAGCACCGCCGCTAGCGCCAGCGCCGGAAGTTGCGCGGCGTTGCCGCGCTCCGGCGAGAGCTCCTCGCTGAGGCGCTGCACGGCCAGCGCGGCCGCCGGCGCTACCAGCGCCGCGTAGAGCACCCCGCGCGGCACGTCGCGATGGTGAACATGGGCGAGCTCATGGGCGACGACGACGCGGACCTCGTCGCGGGTGTACCGGTCGAGCAGCGTGTCGAACAGGACGACCCGCTTTGTCGGGCCGAGGCCGTTGACATACGCGTTGGCGGCCGTCGTCCGCCGGCTCGCGTCGACCGAGTACACCTCTCGGACCTTCACGCCGGCTGCCTGAGCCAGCGCGAGCACGTCGGCTCGGGTCTCGTCCTCGGGCAGCGGGGTGAAGTCGTTGAACACCGGATCTAGCACGACCGGTGCGAGCGCGGCCAGCAGCGCTCCGAACGCGACCGAGCCCGCCGCTGCCGGAAGCCACCACCCGCGCGGATACCTCCGCGCCACCGAAATGACCGCGGCGCTGGCCGGCCCCGTCAGCACCATCTCGATCCCGGCCGACTTCAGCAGATCGCCCGCCCACCCGCGCCACGACTGCGTGACCAGGCCGACGCGTATCGCGCGCTGGCGGGAGATCGCCGTAATCGGCAACGGCGGAAGCGAGAGGGCAACGCTGAGCCCCGCGCCGGCGGCCGCGCCCGCCAGCAGCGGCCGCTCGGATCCCCCGCGCAACACCGCGGGAGGACGGCGCACGATCGCCGCCAGCACCGTCAGATCGATAATCGCACGGCCGATCCCGAGCGCGAGCTGCGGCCGGGCGAACCGCGCCCCACGATCGATTTCCTGAGAGCTGAAGTAGTCTCCCAGGTCAACCTGGGACGGTTCGATTGTGCCGCTCCGCGGCGACAGTACACGCCTTCCACCCTCTGCAACCGCCAGCGCGAGCGTCAACGATCCGATTACGCTGGCTCCTCGACGCAGAGTCACCGACGAGACTGTAGTAGGTGGTAGACCCACCGATGAGGATCGCAATCATCTCCGACATCCACGGCAACAGGCAGGCCTTCGAGGCCGTGCTGGACGCGATCGAGGCATCGTCGTGCGAGCGGATCTGGTGCCTTGGGGACCTCGTCGGCTACGGCGCCGACCCGGATGCCTGCGTCGAGCTGGCCCAGGAGCACGCGGCGATCTGCCTCGCCGGCAACCACGATCTCGGCGTATGCGGGGTGCTCCCGCTCGAGCAGTTCTCACGCGGTGCCGCGCTCGCCGCCGAGTGGACTCGAAAGACGATCAGCGCGGGAACCCGCGAATTCCTCGAAGGGCTAGAGCCGGCCAAGGTCGACGAGGAGGTGGGTCTTTACCACGCGAGCCCTCGGGACCCGGTCTGGGAGTACGTCCTCTCACCCCTTCAGGCGGAGCTTTGCCTGGACGTCCAGCCTCACCGCGTCTGCCTGATCGGCCACTCTCACGTGGCGCTCTCGTTCTCGCGCCGGAACGGGGTGGCGGCCACCGGCGAGACGCGCGGCGCGGACGAGGAGCTCGACCTAGAGGGAGGCGAGTGGCTGATCAATCCCGGCAGCGTCGGCCAGCCGCGTGACGGAGATCCCAGATCTGCCTGGCTCGAGCTCGATTTCGAACAGGACAGCGCGATCTACCGCCGCGTCGAGTACGACATCGCCGGAGCGGCAGCCGCCATCCGGGCGGCTCACCTGCCTGATTCGCTCGCCGATCGGCTCGCGTACGGCCAGTGAGAGCTCGCTTCCGCACGGAGCCTAATCCGACCGCAACCGAGACAGCCTCTAAAGTGGGGCCGCGGATGCGCTACGCGCCTCGCGCTCTGCTCGCCGGCGGACTGGGCTTCGCCGTCTCGTTCCTAGTCGCCTGCGGCGGCGGCGCCGGCCTGCTCTCGGGAAGCCAGTCGTCGAGTCTGAACAGCCAACTCGACTCGGTTGCATCGGCCGTCGAGTCGGGACAGTGCGCCGAAGCCACGCGGGCCGTTGTGTCCTTTGCCGACCAGGTGACGAACCTGCCCGCTTCGGTCAGCCCGACGCTTCGCACGAACCTTCTCCAGGGAGCAAGCACCGTCGGCGTTCTCGCCCAGCGAGACTGTGCGACGGCCTCGACAACTCCGAGCACCTCGTCATCGACGACGACCACCTCGACCACGACCACGCCGTCGACCACCACGAGCACGTCGACGTCGACGACGACCACCACGCCATCCTCGACCAGCACGACCACCACCACCCCTGCAACCACCACGACAACTCCGGGTACTTCTTCCACGACCCCCTCCACGGGAGGTGGCGGGATTGGCGGGGGCAATGGCGGTGGGAACGGCAGTGGCGGTGGTGCCACTGGCGGCAACAGCGGCAACGGTGGTAACGGCACATGAACGCAACGACGATCGCAGGGCGATACCGGGTTGAGGGCCGGCTTGGCGTCGGCGGGATGGCGACCGTCCACCTCGCGTTCGACCAGCGGCTCGAGCGCTACGTCGCCCTGAAGCTCCTAGCCGAGCACCTTGCCGACGACGAGGCCTTCGTCTCCCGCTTCCGACGCGAGGCGCTCTCCGCGGCCCGCCTCGTGCACCCCAACATCGTGCAGGTCTTCGACTTCGGGTTCGATGACAGCCACCATCAGCACTTCATCGTGATGGAGCACGTCCAGGGTCAATCGTGCGCCGAGCTGCTCCGAGATCACGGCCACCTCGACGTCCCCGAGACCGTCGACATCATCGGCCAGTCGTGCCGGGGCCTCGATTACGCCCACCGCAACGGCGTCGTCCACCGGGACGTGAAGCCCGGGAACCTCCTCGTCGGGGAATCAGGAAACGTGAAGCTCGCGGACTTCGGGATCGCCCGCGCCACCGACCAATCGAGCATCACCCAGGTCGGCTCCGTGCTCGGCACGGCCGCATATCTCGCTCCCGAACAGGCCCGCGGCGAGGAGGCCGGCCCCCGCGCGGACCTCTACTCGCTCGGGGTCGTCACCTACCAGCTGCTGTCGGGCAGGCTTCCCTACGAAGCGGCCTCCCTCTCCGAGCTGGCGCTCAAGCAGCAACGCGAGTCTCCCCAGCGTCTCGACGAGCTGAATCCCGAGGTGCCGCCGGAGCTCGCCCGAGCCGTGGCGATGGCCCTGGCGCTGGATCCGGACTCCCGCCCCGCCGACGCGATGGTGTTCGCCGATGCCCTGCGGAAGGGAATGCGGGGGCTCGCGCCCGTCAGCGCCACGGCCCCGACCGCTCACCTGGGCTCCGCCGCGGCGACCCGGGTCCTCGATGACGACGCGACCGCCGCGACGCGGGTGACCCCGCGGACGTCGCCCCCGCGGGCCAGGCAGCTCGAGCCGATCCCAGCGCCGCCCCGCCGCCAGGCGCCGGCGCCATCCCGTGGCCCGGTTCAGGGTCCCGACGAGTGGCGGCGACGCCGTGGCGCCCGCCGGTTCGTGGTCTTCCTGATGCTCCTGCTCGTGTTTGCCGCCGCGGTCGTGGTGGCGGTCGTGATCGCGACGAGCACCTCGAACAACGTCGTCCATTTCCGGACTGTGGTCGGCCACGACACCCAGAGCGCGATCAACAGCCTGCGGAGCTTGGTCAACCAGTACACCAAGTAGGTGGGCGTGGGATCGCGTCCCGTGGGCGCGGGCGCTTCGCGCGCGTGCCATCAGGACGCGACCCCCTGCCCCAGCCAGTCCGCCGGCCTCGTGCCTAGGGCCAGCGGGGCGCCGTGCCCGACCGGACCGCCCGGGTCACTTCCTCCAGCGTTCCATCCTCGATCCCCGTCCGCAATTCGTCCATCAGCTTGGCGATGAAGGTGAGGTTGTGGAGGGTTATGAGGCGGAGCGCGGTCAGCTCCCCGGCGCGTAGGAGATAGTTGAGGTAGGCGCGGTTGTAGCCGCGCGAGCACGCCGGGCAGGGACAGCCGTGGAGGATCGGCTCGGTGGACTCGCGCCACCGCGACTTGACGAGGTCGGCGCGCCAGCGGGCATCGGGATCGGGGATGAGCGCGACGCCGTGGCGACCAAGCCGCGTCGGCAGCGCGCAGTCGAACGTGTCGATCCCCTGCCGCACGCCCGCGACGAGGTCGTCGACGTCGCCGATCCCGAGCAGGTGCCGCGGCCGCTCCGGAGACCGTCGCTCGAGTTCGGCCGTCGTCCACCCCACCACCTCGCGCATCTGGTCCTTGTCCTTGCCGAGCGAGCCTCCGATCGCGATCCCGTCGCAGGCGCTCGCCGCGACCGTGGCGGCCGACTCGAGCCGCAGATCCTGTTCGACGCCCCCTTGCACGATCCCGTAGACGACCTGCGAATCGGGCCCGTGCTCATCGTGCCAGCGCAGGCATCGCTCGAGCCAGCGGTGGGTTCGCTCCGTCGAGCGCGCGGTGTACTCGCGGGTGACGTGGAACGGTGTGCACTCGTCGAACACCAGCGCGATGTCCGAACCGAGCGCCGCCTGGATCCCCATCGATTCCTCCGGCCCCAGGAACCGGGTCTCACCATCGACGTAGGAACGAAACCGCACCCCGGCCTCGTCGATCGAGAGGATCGCGCCGTCGCTGCGTTCCCGGCCGCGACCCCGGCCCTTGATCTCATCGGCCACCCCGCCATGGCCCATCGAGAACACCTGAAATCCGCCGGAGTCGGTGATGATCGGCCGCTCCCAGCGCATGAACTCGTGCAGGCCCCCGAGCCTTTCGATCAGCTCCGGCCCCGGCGCGAGGAAAAGATGAAACGTGTTGCCGAGGACGAGCTCGTACCCGAGCGCCGCCACCTCGTGCGGCTCGAGCGTCTTGACGGCCGCCCTCGTCGCCAGCGGCACGAACGCCGGCGTGCGCACCTCGCCATGTGCGAGGTGGAGCGTGCCCGAGCGGGCGAGGGAATCAGAAGAACGGGTCCGGACCGAAAACACCGGTCCGGACCCTACTCACAGCTGAAGCTAGAACCCGTTACGCCGCTCAGCGTTACGCCGAGCGGGGTTACGAACGGGCGTTCTACGCGGCGACGTCGTCAGAGCTGCCGGCCGTGCCCTCGATCGCCTGCGGCTCCTCGCCACCGACCGAGATCTCGACCTTGTGAGGCTTGCGCTCCTCGGGCTTCGGGATCCGCACCTCGAGCACGCCGCGCTCGAAGTTCGCCTGCACCGACGCGGGATCAACGCCCTCCGGAAGGGTCAACGACCGGCGGAACGAGCCAGATGCGCGCTCGACTCGGTAGTAGCCCTCCTTGCGCTCCTCGCGCTCGGACTTGCGCTCGCCAGAGATCGTCAGCACGTTGTCCTCGAGCTCGACCTTCACGTCGCTCTCGCTCAGACCCGGCAGATCGGCCTTCAGTACGAACTCGTTGTCCGACTCGACCAGATCCATCGCCGGAATCCAGCGGCGGAACGACCCGCCGTTGCCGGCGGTCGGTGACTCAAACAGCGTGTTGAACAGCCGGTTCATCTCGCTCTGAATCGTGTTCAGCTCTCGGACCGGCTCCCAGCGGATAAGTGCCATCAAAAACCTCCTACAGGAAAGTTCAAAGTTGCCACCTACATTATACAAAATCTGAGTGGTCCGCTATCAAATCTTTTCACAGACGAGGTTGGATTGACGGGTCCAAGGCTCTCGACTCTCGGCCCGCGGGCGCTTCGCGCCCCGCAGCCTTAGTTGGCGATCGGCTCGGTAAAAGGCGCTGGGGAAGAAGGAGGATCGGGCCCGATCGCAGGATCCGAGGCCTCAAATGCTGCATAACACGTCACGACCGCCGAAATCGGCGAGCCCTGCCGTACTAAGCACGCTCCTCATGCACAGCACGACAGGGGTCAGGGTCTGAGCCGAGATTGTCGTGTTAAGCATGATTTTCGGCTGGGTGAGGGCGCGGACCCCGCCGGCGCAGCTGACCCGCTCCCCTTCCCCAGCGCCGTTTACCGAGCCGACCGCCAGCGGGCACCGCCGGCGCCCCACCCCTACTGCGAGATCAGGCTCCGCCCCGTCATCCCCGCCGGCTGCTCGATCCCCAGCACCTCCAGCACCGTCGGCGCAAGTCCGCCAGCACGCCCGACCCTCGCAGCGTCACCCCCGCCACCGTGACGAGCAGCGGCACCGGGTTCACCGAATGGGCGGTGTTGGGGCTGCCGTCGGGCTCGAGCATGTTGTCGGCGTTGCCGTGGTCGGCGGTAATCACGCACGCGCCACCGGAGGCGTGCACGGCCCCCACGACGTCGCCCAAACAGGAGTCGACGGCTTGGACCGCGGCGACGGCAGCGGGGATCACCCCCGTGTGTCCGACCATGTCGGCGTTGGCGAAGTTGATGATCCCGAACGTCGGCGCGTGAACTCATCCGTCTCACCCCGCTCATACGCGTCCCGGGCGGCGGCCTCGCCCGAGTCGGCCCGGTTCGAAGCCCGACCGTGCACAAGCAGGTCGTACGCCAGCTGGACCCGGTCCCACCGCCGGTCGCGATCCATCGCGTAGTAGCGACCGACCACCGTCCCAATCCGGCCCACGCCCGCGTCCTGCATCCACCAAGCGACCGTCGCCAGATATCCGGCGCCAGATTCGGGGAGCGTGTCGCGGCCGTCCGTGAACGCGTGGAGCACGAGGTCGGGCACCTCCAACTCGGCCCCCCCGTCCAGCACGATCAGCGCCGCCGACCCTGAGGGCAACGAGCGCGGTCCGTCCGGAAGCGCCATCACCCCGCCGCGGCGACGATTGCGGCGAGCGACTCGACCTCGAGGCTGGCGCCGCCCACCAGCGCCCCGTCGACGTCCGGCAACGCGAGCAGCTCCCCGGCGTTGTCGGGCTTGACGCTCCCGCCGTACAGGATCCGGGTGCGCTCCGCCTGCTCGCGCGAGCGGTCCGCGACCAGCGCCCGCACGAATGCGATCGCCTCCTGGGCCTGCTCCGGCGTCGCCACCAGTCCGGTCCCGATCGCCCAGATCGGCTCATACGCGATCACGACCTCGCCGAGCTGGTCGTCGGCCACCTTCGCCAGGTCCTCCTGGACCTGGTGGCGCAGCTTGCGTTCGGTGTCGCCCCGCTCGCGCTCCTCCTCGGTCTCCCCCACGCACAGGATCGGCAACAGCCCCGCCTCGAGCGCGGCCGGAACCTTGAGCTGGAGCGCGCGATCGGTCTCGCCGAACAGCTCGCGTCGCTCGGAGTGGCCGAGGATCACCCCGTGGACGCCGAGCTCGCTCAACATCGGCGGTGAGACCTCGCCCGTAAACGCGCCCGAGTCGGCGTAGTGCATGTTCTGCGCGTACACCTGGACGCGCGATCCCCGCGCGGAGTCGACCATCGCGGCGAGCGCGGTGTACGTCGGGCAGATCGCGACGTCGACGCCGTCCGCCGTGGAGACGCGCGGCAGCAGGCCCTGGATCATCTGCTCCGCCTCGGCGATCGTCTTGTGCATCTTCCAGTTGCCAGCGATGAGCGGCGTACGCGCCGCGTCCGGGCTCATGCCGGCCCCTCCGCCCACGGGGTCATGCCAGCGCCTCCACGCCCGGCAGCGGCTTGCCCTCGATCAGCTCGAGCGAGGCCCCGCCGCCGGTCGAAAGATGGGTGACCCGGTCGGCCAGACCGAACTGCTGGAGCGCCGCGACCGAATCCCCGCCCCCCACGACGGTGGTCCCGGGAGCGGCGGCGACCGCCTCCGCCACGGCGCGGGTGCCGGCGGCGAACGGCTCGAGCTCGAACGCTCCCATCGGGCCGTTCCAGAACACCGTCCCGGCCCCGGCAATCACCTCCGCATACGCGGCGGCGGTGCGCGGCCCGATGTCCAGCCCCATCATTCCGTCGGGGACATCGACTCCGTCAAGGGTCGTGGCCTCGGCCTCCGCCGCGAACCGATCTGCGATCACCAGGTCGCACGGCAACTCCGAGCGACGCACGCGCCGGCGCCATCTCCCTCCAACAAGCCGCGGGCGAGCGCGACGTCCTCCGGCGCGCACAGCGATGACCCGACCGTGGTGGCCCTGCGCCACGAAGAAGGGGAAGCACATCGCGCCGCCAATCAGAATCGTGTCGGCGACCTCCAGGAACCGCTCGATCACGGCGATCTTGTCGCTGACCTTCGCGCCCCCGAGGACAGCGACGAGTGGACGTGCCGGGTCCTCGAGCAGCCCGCCGAGCGCCTCGACCTCGCCCTCGAGCAACAGTGCCCGCGGCGTGCTCGGGCACCAACCGGGCCACGCCATCGGTGGAGGCGTGGGCCCGGTGAGCGGCCCCGAACGCATCGTTCACGTACACGTCGGCGAGCGAGGCGAGCTCGGCGGCGAGATCCGGATCGTTGTTCGTCTCGCCCGGTTCGTAGCGGACGTTTTCGAGCATCAGCACGTCCCCGGGGACGAGATTCTCCGCAAACGCACGCACGTCCTCGCCGACGACGGCCGGGGCGAGCGTCACGTCCGCGCCGGTGAGCTCGGCGAGCCGGTCCGCGGCCGGCCGGAGGGACAGCTCAGGATCGCGTCCCCTTGGACGCCCGAGATGCGAGACCAGGACGACGCGGGCGCCTTGATCGCGCAGATACGAGATCGTCGGCAGCGCGGCGCGGATCCGGGTGTCGTCTGCCACCTTGCCGTTCTCCAGCGGGACATTGAAATCGACCCGGACCAGCACCCGCTTGCCGTCGAGTTCGCCCAGGTCGGCGAGCGTCCT
This sequence comes from uncultured Solirubrobacterales bacterium, assembly GCA_963812225.1. Classification (GTDB taxonomy): domain Bacteria; phylum Actinomycetota; class Thermoleophilia; order Solirubrobacterales; family Solirubrobacteraceae; genus Palsa-465. The sequence goes on along the minus strand of CAWEUN010000013.1, from coordinate 448,868 downwards.
CAAGGTCTCACAGCAGCCTTTGAACGAGATCCACGATGCGGTTGGAGTAACCCCACTCGTTGTCGTACCACGACACGACCTTGACCATCGTCCCGTCCATCACGACCGTGAGCAGCGAGTCGAGGATCGAGGACGCTGGATTCTTGACGATGTCGGTAGAGACGATCGGGTCCTCGGTGTATTCGAGCAGGCCGACCATCGGCCCGCTCGACGCGGCCGCTTTCATCGCCGTGTTGATCTCCTCAACGGTCGTCTCGCGACTCGCCTCGACCGTGAGATCGACCACGCTGCCGGTGGGCACCGGCGCCCGCACGGCGAATCCATTGAGCTTGCCGTTTAGCTCCGGGATCACGAGGCCGATCGCCTTCGCGGCTCCGGTCGACGCCGGGATCAGGTTGATCGCCGCTGCTCGCGCCCGCCGGAGGTCGCGGTGGGGCATGTCCTGGAGGCGCTGGTCGGAGGTGTAGGCGTGAATCGTCGTCATCAGCCCGTGCTTGATCCCGACCGTGTCGTGCAACACCTTCGCGATCGGCGCCAGGCAGTTGGTCGTGCACGACGCGTTGGAGATGATCTGATCCTTGTCCCGGTCGTACACCTCGTCGAAGTTGACGCCGAGCGCGACGGTCACGTCCGGGTCGGTCGCCGGCGCTGAGATCACGACCTTCTTGGCCCCGGCCGCAAGGTGCTTTGAGGCGTTCTCGCGGTCGGTGAACAGCCCGGTCGACTCGATCACGACCTCGGCGCCGAGCTCTCCCCACGGCAGCGCCGCCGGATCGCGTTCGGCGAGCACACGGACCTCCTTGCCGTCCACGACCAGCCCGGTGTCGGTCGCGTGCACCTCGCCTGGGTACGGGCCGTAGTTGGAGTCGTACTTGAGCAGATGCGCGAAGGTCTTCGGGTCGCCGATGTCGTTGACCGCCAGCCACTCGATATCGGCGCCGCGCTCACAGGCGGCGCGAAAGACGTTCCGGCCAATGCGTCCGAAGCCGTTGATCCCCACCCGTACCGACATTCGCGTCTGACTCCCCTTTCAGGTTCGGCGGCAAACGCCGGCACGCGCCGGCCGCGACGAAATCTACCTAAGTGGCCCTGTAAACCCTCTACCGCCGGAGACCTCCTACCGCCGGGAGACGACCTCGACCCGGAGCCCGTCCGGGTCGCGCAGGTAGGCCGCGTAGTACCGCCGGCCGTAGTTGGGGCGCAGACCCGGTGGCCCGTCGTCCTCGCCACCGTTGGCGAGTCCGCCGCGATGGGCCGCGTCGACCGCCACCTTGCCGCTGGCGGCCAGCGCCAGGTGCCCGTAACCGGGCGCCGGGTCGCGACCGCGGACGACGATCCACACGTCCGGGCCGTTGACCCCGTAGGCGATCGCCCCCGGCGACTCGAACACGCGCCGGGCGCCCAGCGCGATAGAAGACCGCGTCGTAGAACCGCCCCGAGCGCTCGAGATCGGAGACCTCGAAGCCGACGTGGTCGATCACGCCGGCCGCGACACGTCGCGGTGGACCACCTCGACGAGGTACTCCTCGCCGGGGCGGTAGCGGTCGGCCAGGTGCTCGGCGATCGCGACCGACCGGTGGCGCCCGCCGGTGCAGCCGATCGCCAGCACCAGATGGGCCTTGCCCTCCGCCAGGTACTGCGGCAGCAGATAGTCGAGGAACGGGTGAAGGCGCTCGTAGAACGCGTCGAGCTCGCCCTCGCGGTTGATGAACTCGACGATCCGCGGGTCGGTCCCGGTCAGCGGGCGCAGGTCGCGCTCGTAGTGCGGATTGGGCAGGAACCTGACGTCGAGCATCACGTCCGGGTCGCGCACCGGCCCGTGCTTGAAGCCGAAGCTCTCGAAGGTCACCGCGAGCCGGCCGGGCGTGCGCGACGGCAACACCTCGTCGGCGAGCCGCCGTCTGAGCATCGCCGCGGTCAGGCCGGTCGTGTCGATCACGATGTCGGCCCGCTCACGCAGCGGCACGAGCAGCGCCTGCTCACGCGCGATCCCGTCGGCGACGCTGCCCGACGGGGTCAGCGGGTGGCGGCGCCTGGTCTCCTTGTAGCGCGTCAGCAGCGACTGCTCGTCGGCCTCGAGGAACAGCACGCGATGGCGGACGCCGCTCGCGCGGAGATCGTCGAGCATCGCCGCGAGTCCCTCGAAGTAGCTGCCGCCGCGCACGTCCGAGACGACGGCCGCCCTGCGCGACCTTCGAACCCTTGTGGTGGAACAGGTCGACGAGCGAGCGGATCATCTCGGAGGGCAGGTTGTCGACGCAGAAGTAGCCCTCGTCCTCGAACGCGGCCATCGCCGTCGACTTCCCGGCTCCCGAGAACCCGGTGATGATCACCAGGTCGATCAGCGCGGAGGCGTCCTCGTCCTCAGACTCCAGGCCCGACGGCGGTCTCGAGGTGCGCCGGTGTGGATTCCATGCTCAAAGCTTGACGGCAAAAGCGGACACGCGTGTGCGACCATGATCGCGTGCTTCGCCGCCGAGCATGGATACAAGGCGTGGCGGCGATCGGGGCGCTGCTGATAATGGCGCCCGGCGCCGGGCGAGCCACCGCCGAGGTCCCGACCCTGTCCGCGACGGTCAGCGACACCCCGACCGGCCAGGCGATGCCCGCCGGCTTCCTCGGCCTGTCGCTCGAGTACAAGGCCGTCCACCAGTACACGGGACGCAATCCGCTGGCGATCAACCCGGTGATGGTCCAGCTGATCAAGGATCTGAACCCCGGTCAGTCGCCGGTCCTGCGGATCGGCGGCGACAGCACCGACTGGACCTGGTGGCCGATGCGAGGCGTGATCCCGCGCGGCGGCGTCAGCTACGCGCTGACCAAGGGCTGGCTGCGGACCACCCACGCGCTGGCCGCCGACCTCGGGGCGAAGCTGATCCTCGGCATCAACCTCGCGAGCGACCGCCCGGCGCTGGCGGCGACCGAGGCGCAGGCGCTGATCCAGGGGATCGGCCGCCGCTACATCTCCGCGCTCGAGATCGGCAACGAGCCGGACCTGTACGGGACGTTTGCCTGGTACCGCGACCGGCTCGGCCACGTCGTCCACGCCCGCGAGCCGTCGCTACAACATGAAGTCGTTCACCGCCGAGTACTCGAAGTGGCGAACCGTGCTGCCGAAGCTTCCGCTCGTCGGCCCGTCGTTCTCGGCGCTGACGTGGATGTCGGGGCTGAGTCGCTTCCTGACGACCGAGAAGAGCGTCCGCACCGTCACCGTCCACCGCTACCCGCTGCACAACTCGACCACCGACCCGACGAACCCGACGTACCCGTCGATCGCCAACCTGCTGGCCGACACCGCCTCGAGCGGCATCGCCCAGGAGGTAGCGCCGTACGTCGCGACCGCCCACAGCCGCGGGCTCCCGTTCCGGGTCGACGAGATGAACTCCGTCTCGGGTGGCGGCCGGACCGGCATCAGCGACACGTTCGCGTCCGCGCTCTGGGTGCTCGACACGCTGTTCAACATGGCCGCCGTGGGCGTCAACGGCGTGAACATCCACACGCTGCCCGAACGCCGGCTACCAGCTGTTCAACTTCTCCCAGACCGCGACGTGGCTGGCAGGGGCTCGTCCATCCCGAGTTCTACGGCATGCTGATGTTCGCGCAGGCGTTCCCGCCCGGCGCCCACCTGCTGCCGGTGTCGGTCGCGTCCGGCCCGGTCAAGGTGTGGGCGACCGCCGGCCCCGACGGCAAGACGCGCGTCGTGCTGATCAACAAGGACATGACCACGCCCGTCACCGTGCAGGTCAACCTCGCGAACAGCAGCGGGTCCGCGACGCTCGAGCGTCTCACCGCGCCGAGCGTCACCGCGACGAGCGGCGTGACCCTGGGCGGCCAGAGCTTCGGCAACTCGACGTCGACTGGGAAGCTTGCCGGACAGCAGCAGACCGCGACCGTGCAACCGCTGCTCGGCTCCTACGCGGTCACGCTCCCCGCCGGCTCGGCGGCGATGCTCACGCACTAGATGATGTTCCGGGGGCCGCAGCCGGATGACTCCTGCGCGGCCCCTGTAAGCGGAGCCGGATGCGGAGCGGCCGCGCAGGAGGGCACCCGGCCGACCGGTCCATGCACCGGTCGGGGCCGGCGCGCATGCGCGCCGGCCTATACGCCCGTTTTGTGGAGCTCGCGGTGCAGCTCGCGCGCGAGCTTGCCCGAGATCCCCGGCACGGCCTCGAGCTCCTCGCGAGCTCGCCGCCAGGATCGCGTCCGGCGAGCCGAAGTGGGTGAGCAGCGCGCGCTTGCGCGCCGGGCCGACGCCCGGAAGCTCGTCGAGGATCGAGGCGGTCATCGCGCGGTCGCGCCGGATCCGGTGGTGGGTGATCGCGAACCGGTGGGCCTCGTCGCGGACGCGCTGGAGCAGCTGCAGCTCGGGCGTGTCGTGCGCGAGGCGCAGCGGCGCGGGGCGGCCCGGGATGAACACCTCCTCGATCCGCTTCGCCAGGGAGATCGACGACCACGCCGCGCTCGCGGAACTCCTGGAGCGCCCGCAGCCCTGCCGACAGCTGGCCCTTGCCGCCGTCGATCACGATCACGTTGGGAAGCGCGGCGAAGCTGGGGTCGTACTCCTTGTCGTGCGGAGAGACGTCGCGCTGGCGCTGCCAACGGGCGAGCCGCCGGCCGAGGACCTCCTCCATCGCCGCGAAGTCGTCGTGGCGGGGCGTCCGCCGATCGCCGTTCGTCGCCCCAGACCTTGAACCGCCGGTAGTCCGACTTCTTCGGCGCGCCACCCTCGAACACGACCATCGACGCGACCGTGTTCGTTCCCATCAGCGTGCTGATGTCGAAGCACTCGATCCGCAGCGGGATCGTGTCCAGCCCGAGCGCGGCCTGGAGGCCGTCGAGCGCCTCGACGCGCTGCTGGCGCCGGCGCTCGGAGCGGAGCTTCTCCTGATCGAGGGCCAGTTTGGCGTTGCGTTCCGCGAGCTCGAGGATCCGCCGCTTGTCCCCGCGCTCGGCGGCGCGGATCTCGACGTGACCGCCCCGCCGATCGGAGAGCGCCTCCGCGAGCGCGGTCGCGTCGCCGACCTCGCGTTGGACGATGATCTGGGGCGGGATCATCATCGCGCTCGCGTAGTACTGGAGGATGAACGCCTCGGCGACCTCAGCGATCCCGCCGCCGGCCTCGTTGTCGAGATAGAAGCTCTGGCGGTCGGAGAGCACGCCGTCGCGGACCTGGAACACCTGGGCGTTGGCCTCGGTGTCCGAGATCGCGACCGCGATCGCGTCGACGGTCCCGACCGTCTCGTTCGCGACCCGCTGGCGCTCCAGCAGCGAGCGCACCGCCCGCAGCCGGTTGCGCTCCCGCGCCGCATCCTCGAACCGCTGTTCGGCGGCCGCCTCCTGCATCGAGCGCTCGAGCGACCGTTCGATCTCCCGGTAGCGGCCCGAGAGGAACGCGATCACGCCGTCGATCCCGCGCCGGTAGTCCTCCTTGCTGACGTAGCCGACGCAGGGCGCCTCGCAGCGCTTGATGTAGTAGTCCAGGCACGGCGACCCGCTCCGGCGGCCCGGCTCCGGGCCCTCACACGAGCGGAACATGAACACCTTGCCGAGCACCTCGAGCGTCGAGCGCACGCGCTTGGCGTTGCTGAACGGGCCGAAGTAGGCGCGGTCGCGGCGGTGGCGCTCGCGCGTGAAGTACACGCGGGGGAAGTCCTCGTCGAGGCTGATCGCGATGTACGGATACGACTTGTCGTCGCGCAGGCGGATGTTGAACCGCGGCTTGTACTGCTTGATGAAGTTCTGCTCGGCGAGCAGCGCCTCCGCCTCGGTGTGGACGACCAGCGCCTCGATGTGGTCGATGTCATCGGTGAGCGTCTTCCCGCCACGCGTGCTCGGGTTGGTGAAGTGCGACGCCACCCGCTTGCGGATCGACTTCGCCTTGCCGACGTACAGCACCTTCCCGCGCTTGTCGCGGAACAGGTAGACGCCGGGCTCGTCGGGGAGCTCGCGGCGACGGTCAGCAGCGGTGATTGACATCTAGGTCCGAGGATAGGCACCGATTCACTACCGAAAGACATTGAAATACAAGGTCTTTCGGAAGTAGTTCGCTCAGTCCGCCGTGAACGACAGCGCCAGCCCCAGCATCGCCACCCCGAGCCCCGCGAGCGCCACGACCTCCCCCGCCCCGGACGCCGGCGAGTTCGGAGCGTAGGCGCCCGTCGACGGATCGAAGATCGTCGCCCCGTTCGTCGGCGGCACGTTCAACGCGTGGATCGTGAAGGCGAGGGCGACGCCGGCGCCGGCGAGCGCCACGAGGCGCACGCGCGGGCCGCCGCGGAGCGCCACCGCGACCAGCGCCACGGCGAGGAGCGCCAGGACCACGTCGACCGTCGAGTACACCTGCCACGCCGTCGGGTCGTGCGGAATCCCCTGGAGCTGGGGCGAGCGTGCCCCACTCGGCCAGAAAGGCGGGCGAGAACTGATGGCTCCAGGACAGGAACAGGGACGCGAACAGACCCGCCGCGCCGACGATCACCAGCACGTCCGCGACTACCTCTCGCCGTTCCCTGCTCACCGATCGGGAACAGTAATCTCCTTCACTGATGTCGGCGACCGGGAACGGCCATCGCACCGCCATTCGCACGTGCCCGCTGTGCGAGGCGACGTGCGGCCTCGAGATAACGCTCGCCGGCGATCAGGTCGCATCGATCCGCGGCGACCGCGACGACGTCTTCAGCAAGGGGTTCATCTGTCCCAAGGGCTTCGCGCTCAAGGAGCTCCACGCCGACCCGGACCGGGTCCGCACCCCGCTGATCCGCCGTGCCGACGGCACATTTGAGCCCGCCGGCTGGGAGGAGGCGTTCGAGCTGATCGACCGCCGCCTGTCGCCGATCCTCGCCGCCGACCGCCAGGCGGCCGCGGTCTACCTCGGCAATCCCAACGCCCACCTGCTCGACAACATGCTCTACGGGAAGGTGCTCTTGCGCGCGCTCGGGACGCGAAACCTGTTCTCCGCGAGCACCGTCGATCAGTTCCCCAAACAGATGGCCTCCGCGCTGATGTTCGGCACCGGGACGACGGTGCCGGTGCCCGACCTCGACCGCACCGACCACCTGCTGATGCTCGGGGCCAATCCGCTGGCCTCCAACGGCAGCCTCATGACCTCGCCCGATGCCCGGGGACGCCTCCGCGCGCTGCGCGCCCGCGGCGGCAAGCTCATCGTCATCGACCCGCGCCGCAGCCGCACCGCCGAGGAGGCCGACGAGCACCACTTCATCCGGCCCGGGACCGACGCCCACCTGCTGTTCGCGCTCGTCAACACGTTGTTCGACGAGGGCCTCGCCGACCCAGGCGAACGGCTCGAGTCGATTTGCGACGGCGTCGAGACAATGCGGGCGCTCGCCGCTTCGTTCACGCCCGAAACCGTCGGCCCGATATGTGGGATCGAGCCGGAGGCGATCCGGCGGATGGCGCGCGAGCTCGCCGCCGCCCGGCGCGCCGCGGTCTACGGCCGGATCGGCACGTGCACCCAGGAGTTCGGGACGTTGGCGAGCTGGCTCATCGACGTGCTCAACTTCCTCACGGGCAACCTCGATCGCGAAGGCGGCGCCATGTTCCCGCTCGGCGCCGCCGGCCACTCGAACGCGGCCGGTCCGCCCGGCCGCGGCCGCGGGACCCCATTCGGGCGCTGGCAGAGTCGGGTCCGCGGTCTCGATGAGATCTTCGGGGAGCTGCCGGTCGCGTGCCTGGCGGAGGAGATCGAGACGCCGGGCGAGGGCCAGGTCCGTGCCCTGATCACGATCGGGGGGAACCCCGTCGCCTCGACGCCGAACAGCGCCCGGCTAGACGGCGCGCTCGCCGATCTCGACTTCATGGTCAGCGTCGACGTGTACGTCAACGAGACCACCCGGCACGCCGACGTGATCCTGCCCGCCCCCTCGCCGCTGCGCCGGTCCCACTACGACCTCGCGCTGTACCTGTTCGCGGTTCGCAACGTGGCCAACTATTCGCCGCCGGCACTCGCTCCCGAGCCGGACCTGCCCGACGAGTGGGTCACGATCCTGCGGCTGAGCGGTGTCGCCGCCGGCCTCGGGCCGGACGCCGATGTCGCGATGCTCGACGAGCAGGTCGCCCGGGCTCTGATCCAGCGCGAGGTTTCGACCGCGGAGTCGCCCGTCAGCGGCCGCACGGTCGAGGAGATCCTCGAGGCGCTCGAGCCCCGCGTCGGACCCGAGCGGTTGCTCGACCTGATGCTCCGGACCGGGCCGTACGGGGACGGCTTCGGCTCCCGGGCGAACGGGCCGGGGCTGTCGCTGGCGGCGCTGGAAGCGGCGCCGCACGGCATCGACCTCGGGGCGCTGCACCCGCGCCTACCCGGCGCGCTCAGAACCCCTAGCGGCAAGATCGAGCTCGCGCCCGAGCCGATCGTCGCCGACGTGGACCGGCTGCGCGCGTCGCTGGCGGCGCCTCGCAACGGAGATCACCCGGTGCTCATCGGCCGCCGTCAGCTGCGCTCGAACAACTCGTGGATGCACAACCTCCCGGTGCTCGTGAAGGGCAAGGCGCGCTGCACGCTGCACGTGCACCCCGACGACGCCGACCGCTACGACCTCGTCGATGGCGCCGAGGCCGAGGTCCGTTCCCGGACGGGCTCGGTCATCGCGCTCGTCGAGGTCACCGACGCCATCATGCCGGGCGTCGTCAGCCTTCCGCACGGGTGGGGACACGACGTCGCCGGGACCCGGCAGCACGTCGCCGCCGACCAACCCGGTGCGAACAGCAACCTGCTCGCCGATGAGCTGCTCCTCGACCGGGTGTCGGGGAACGCGGTCCTGAACGGCATCCCCGTCGAGCTCGCGCCCGTGCGAGCTCGCGCCGGCGTACCCGCGTAGCCGCGAATCAGTACTTCCGCGCCGACCAGAACACCGCGAACACGGCGTACACGGCGCCGCCCATCAGCACGAGCCAGGCGATCTCGCCGGCGGCGGTGGCCCACAGGCGCGAGGTGCCGGTGAGGGTCAGGACCGCGACGGCCGCGGCCACGTACAGCGTGCCGCGCTTGAAGTCGCCGAGCCCGTACAGCTCGATCCGGTGCTGGCGGTACATCAGCGCGGCGACCCACCCGATTGAGGCGACGAACGCCAGCGACACCGCCTGGACCGCGAAGTTGGCGCCCGTGGTGCCACCCTTGACCAGCCCGACGAGCGCGGCGATCACAAGGATGATCAGGATGTTGCGGATGTTCTTGTTCACGGCTCCCGGGACGTAAGGGTACCGACCAGATTGGACTTTCCGGGGGACGTCTCGTCGACCTCCGGCGCCGGGGCGTCCACGGCCTCGGCCGCGAACCGATACCCCACGCCGAAGTGCGTGTGGACGTAGCGCCACCCGGGCGAGATCCGCTCGAGCTTCTGCCGCAGCTTGCGGACGAACACATCGACGGAGCGGTCGCCGCGGACCATGAGGTAGCCCCACACCCGCTGGTAGACGTCCTCGCGCTGAAGCACTCGCCCTCCCGCGGCCGCCAGCTGGTAGAGCAGCTCGTACTCCTTGCGGGAGAGCCCGGCTGCCTCGTCGCCGACGTAGGCGTCGAACCGGTCGGGCCGGATCGCCAGCTCGCCGTCGATGATCGCCTCGTCGCGAACGGGCAGCTCGCCGGCTCTCCGGCGACGCAGCACCGCCTGGATTCGGGCGACGAGCTCCTCGGGGTGGCACGGTTTCGTGATCCAGTCGTCGGCGCCGCCACGCAGCGCCCGCACGCGGTGGGCGAGCGGAGCCGGATCGCTGCACGACGAGCATCGCCAGACCGGGCAGCGCGCCTCCGATCCGCTCGATGTACTCGAGCCCGGTCAGGGCCGGATTGACGATCAGTGCGTGGAGCCGCAGCGCGGTCAGCTGGTCGGGCCCGGCGGCGTACGCGAGTGCCTCGCGGTCCCAGCCGAGTGGCGCGAATCGCCTGTCGAGCACGGTCAACAGACCGCTGTCCTCGTCGATGAGCGCGACCCGGACACGCCCCGCATCGAATGGCGGTGCCATCTGAGGCTGAGTGTACGAAGGCGCGAGGACGCGGCCCGGATCAGCCGGCGGCGGCCTCCCACTGGCTGTAGAGCTCCTCGAGCGCACGCTTGGCCCGCTCGTGGCGGGCGGTGGAGTCAGCGCTCTTCTGGGGTGTTGCCCAGGCGGCGGGGTCCGAGAGCTCGTCCTCGAGCACACGCAGGGCCGCCTCCGCGGCCTCGATCTCCCGCTCGAGGCGCTCGGGGTCGACGCCACGCGCCGGCGCTCGCTTCGCGCTGCGCTTCGGCTGCGGAGGCTTGCGGCGCGGCGCCGGCTTCGCCGCGTCGGCCGCCGCCCGCTCCTCGCGCACGCGGACGTACTCCGGCCAACCACCCACGTAGCTGTGCAGCTGCTGGTCCTCGAGCGCGATCGTGCGACTCCCGACGGCGTCCAGCAGCGCCCGGTCGTGAGACACGAGCAGCAGCGACCCGCCGAACGCCTGGAGCGCTTCCTCGAGCGCCTCGCGGCTCTCCAGGTCGAGATGGTTGGTGGGCTCGTCGAGGATCAGGACATTCGCGCCGGAGTGGACGAGGATCGCCAGCGACAGCCGCCTCCGTTCCCCGCCCGATATCGCCTCGAGCGCCCTTCTCGGCCTCCTCACCGGAGAACAGGAAGCGTCCCAGCAGCGCCCGCGCCTTCGCCGGAGTGAGCCCCGTGGCGTGCTGCGCCGCCTCGAGCACGGTGCGCGCGGTCCCCGAGCCGAGCTCGTCCGCGTGTTGGGAGAGGTAGCCGACCTTCACGTTGTGGCCGATGCGGAGCTTCCCCTGGGCGAGCTCGCGCCGGCCCGTCAGCGTCTCGATCAGCGTCGTCTTTCCGGCGCCGTTGGGCCCGACCAGCGACACGTGCTCGCCCCGCTCGAGCCACAGCTCGGCGTCGTCGAGCAACAGCTTTTCCCCGGCCGAGATCCGGGCCGCCGTCGAGCTCGAACACGACCCGCCCGCTGCGCTCGGGCGGTTTGAACACGAACTGAAGCGCCGCCGAATCGCTCGCCGGACGGTTGATCCGCTCCATCTTCGAGAGCTGCTTGGCCCGCGACTGAGCCTGGCGAGCCCGCGTGCCCGCGCGGAACCGGGTCACGAACCGCTCCAGCCGCTCGATCTCGGCCTGCTGGCGCTCGATCGCCCGCCCGAGCGCCAGCTCGCGAGCGGCGTGCTCGCGGCGCCAGGCGTGCCACGGCCCCGGGAAGAACCGTCCCCGGCCGGCCTCGAGCTCGAGCACCGAGGTTCCGACGGCCTCGAGGAACCAGCGGTCGTGGGCGACGAGCACGACCGCCGCGTCGAGGCTCGTGAGGTACTGCTCGAGCCATTCCAGCGACTCGATGTCGAGATGGTTGGTGGGCTCGTCGAGCAGGAGCAGGTCGGGGCTGCCGACCAGCGCGCGCGCCAGCGACGCACGCGTCAGCTCGCCTCCGGAGAACGTGGCGAGCGAACGATCGAGCTGCGAGTCGTCGCGAAACCCGAGCCCGTGCAAGGTGGCAAGCGCCTCGTCGCGCCAGCGATAGCCGCCCGCGTGCTCGAGCCGCGCCTGCGCCTCGGAATAGCGACCGAGCGTCCGCTCGTCGTACGCGCCCCCGGCCATCGCCTGCTCGAGCGTGGTGAGCTCTTCCTCGATCGCGACGAGCTCGCGAGCGCCCGAGAGCACGTAGTCGCGCAACGAGACGTGGCGCTCGCGGGGCGGGCGTTGGTCGTGGAGCGCCAGCTTGGCATCCTTGGCCAGCACCAGCTCTCCGAAATCGACCGACGCCTCGCCCGCGAGCATGCGCAGTAGCGTGGTCTTCCCGGCTCCGTTGCGCCCGGACAGCGTCATCCGGTCGCGGCGCTCGAGCTTGAACGAGATCCCGCGCAGGAGCGGTTCGCCGGCGACGTCCTTGCCCAGGTCCGATGCGATCACGACAGCCATCGAGCGAGATGGTAGGAACCGCGGGTAGCATCGGCTGGATGCGCGTCCCTGGGTGGCCACCCGTCCCGCCGATCGAGATGCCGCCCGCTCGCACGGTGAGGGTCGCCGACCGCGGTGAGTTCTTCGTCCGCGACACAGGCGGCGACGGCGCCGTCGTGATGCTCCTGCACGGCTGGATCGCGAGCGCGGACCTCAACTGGTGGGCCGCCTACGGCGATCTCGCGAAGGCCGGTTACCGGGTGCTCGCGATCGATCACCGCGGCCATGGGCGAGGACTCCGGCCGCTCGTCCCGTTCCGGCTCGCCGACTGCGCCGCGGACGCAGCGGCCGTGCTGCGAGCGGTGGACGGCGCTCCGGCCGTCGTCGTCGGCTACTCCATGGGAGGCGCGATCGCGCAGCTGGTATCGCGCGATCACCCGGACGTCGTCGGCGGTCTCGTGCTGAGCGGGACGGCCCAGCACTGGCAGGATCCGGCGAGCCGGCGCGCGTTCCGGACGATGGGCGTGCTCGGGCTGATGCTGGCCCTGGCCCCGCGGTCCACGCTGCGGGCCGGTTTGCGACGCGCCCGGATTCCCGAGAACGAGCGGGCCGTCTGGCTTCAGTCGGAACTGACGCGGCACGCCGCCCGCGACATCGCGGAGGCCGGACGCGAGCTCGGCCGCTTCGACTCGCGGCCCTGGCTCGGAGAGGTGCGAGCGCCGGTGGCGGTCGTCGTCACCACCCGCGACGAACTCGTCCCCGTGCGCAAGCAGCGCGAGATGGCGGCGGCCGCGGGCGCGACGGTGTTCGAGACGGCGGTGAGCCACATGGAGGTCGGCTGGCGGGGCGACGAGTACAACCCGGCGTTGCTGCAGGCCATTGCCGCTGTCAGCGCCGGCGAGCGCGCCACGCCTCATCCGGTAGGCTTGCAGCGATGAGCCGCCGCACCCGGATCATGACCGCGCTGACGGTATTCACGGTCACGCTGCTCACGATCGCCCCCGCGGCGCTCGCCGCCGCCGACGACGGCCAGGGCTGGTACGGCGAGACCAACGACAAGGTGATCACGAACGCGATGTTCGCGACGATCCTCTTCTTCCCGGTCTTGATCCTCGTCTTCAACCTGATCCACTCGCGGCTGGAGAAGCGCAAGCACGCGAGGATGGACGCCGCCAAGCGGCGGGCCGCGAACGTCGACTGGCGCGGCGGCTGGTAACTGAGTGCTCCCGGCGAAGACGCGATGACGTACTTCGTCACGGGCGCGACCGGGTTCATCGGACGTCATCTGATGGAGCGGCTGCTGGCCCGCGAGGGGTACTGCTACGTGCTCGTCCGCGAGGACTCCACCGAGAAGCTACAGACGCTGATCACCGAGAAATGGACGCCGTCGATCCCGACCACGGTGGAGCGGATCAAGCCGGTCATCGGCGACCTGACGAAGCCCCGCCTCGGCGTCTCCGATGAGACGCTGGCCGAGCTGAAGGGGAAGGTCGACCACTTCTTCCACCTTGCCGCGGTCTACGACATGACGGCCGGCGAAGACCGCGACCGGGTCGCCAACGTCGAGGGGACCCGGCACGCCGTCGAGCTGGCCAACGCGCTCGAGGTCGGGTGCTTTCACCACGCCTCCTCGATCGCGGTCGCCGGGACGTACAAGGGGCTCTTCCGCGAGGACATGTTCGACGAGGGCCAGAGGTTCGATCACCCCTACCACCTGACCAAGTTCGAGGCCGAGAAGATCGCTCGGACCCAGACCTCCGTGCCGTGGCGCATCTACCGGCCCTCGATCGTCGTCGGCAACTCGCAGACCGGCGAGATGGACAAGATCGACGGGCCGTACTACTTCTTCACCGCGATCAAGATGGCCAGGCACTATCTGCCCGGCTGGTTCCCGCTGGTCGGTCCGGAGTTCGGCTACACGAACATCGTCCCGGTCGACTACGTCGCGGCAGCGATGGACCACATCGCGCACCAGCCCGACCTCGACGGTCTGGCCTTCCAGCTATGCAACCCCAGGCCGCAGCGCTCAGGCGACGTGATCAATGCGTTCGCGGAGGCGGCGCACGCGCCGAAGCTTTCGATGCGGATCGACTCCAAGCTGATCCAGGCGCTCCCGAAGGGGACGTTCTCGATGCTGATGCAGCTCCCTGCGGCCAAGGGAGTTCGGCGCGCGATCCTGGCCGACTTCGGCATCCCCGACGAGATCCTCTCCCACATCGGGCTGACCGCCGAGTTCGACACCCGCGACGCCGAGCGCGCGCTGGAGGGCAGCGGCATCATGGTCCCGGCGCTCGAGAGCTACGCGGCGAAGCTGTGGGACTACTGGGAGCGCAACCTCGATCCGGACCTGTTCAAGGACCGCAGCTTCGAGGGCGCAGTCAACGGCAAGACCGTGCTGATCACCGGCGCCTCGAGCGGGATCGGCAAGGCCGCGGCGATGAAGATCGCGCGCGCCGGCGGGATCGCGCTCCTCGTGGCCCGGAGTACCGACAAGCTCGAGGATGCGAAGCGTGAGATCGAGGACCTCGGCGGCACCGCCTACGTCTACTCCGCCGACATCTCGGACCCTGATTCGGTCGACGAGCTGTGCGAAAAGGTGCTGGCCGACCACGCCGCGGTCGACATCCTCGTGAACAACGCCGGGCGCTCGATCCGCCGCTCGGTGGCGCAGTCCTACGACCGCTTCCACGACTACGAGCGGACGATCAAACTGAACTACCTCGGGACGATCAAGCTGATCATGGACCTGCTCCCGCACATGCGCGAGCGCAAGTCGGGGCTGATCGTCAACGTCTCTTCGATCGGCGTGCAGACCAATCCGCCGCGGTTCTCAGCCTACGTGGCCTCGAAGGCCGCGCTGGACGCGTGGACACGCGTCGTCGCGTCGGAGACGATTGGCGACAACGTCCAGTTCACGACGATCCACATGCCGCTCGTGCGTACCCCGATGATCGCCCCCACGAAGATCTACGACAGCTTCCCGACGATCTCCCCCGACGAGGCCGCCGACCTGATCTGCGAGGCGATCCGCGCGAAGCCGAAGCAGATCAACACGCGACTGGGTACGTTCGGCGAGGTCGCGTACGCGCTGTTTCCGAAGGCCGTCGATCAGATCCTCTCGACCGCGTACAAGGTCTTCCCGGATTCGGCGGCCGCCAAGGGCGAGAAGGGCGTCGAGGAGCACGCCTCGACCGAGCAGGTCGCGCTCGCGCACCTCATGCGCGGCGTGCACTGGTAGCTGCTAGATGGCGGTCGTCCGGAACTTCACGCCGAGCGCCCTGCCGAGCGCTCGGGTCAGATAGAAGTTCGGGGGGAGCCCCGATCCAGGGATGTCCATCGCCATGAGCCCGGGCTCGCGGTGGCCATGGATCTTCAGCCCCACCCCCTCGCAACCGTTGGGGTCGACCAGCGACACCGCCAGCGGCGCGCCGTGGTGGCCGTAGAACGCCAGGCGGATCTCGAAGCCGAAGTCCGCTGGACAGGAATATGCGCCGGGCGGGAAAAGTGGCAGTGAATCGATCAAGGCGGTCACCCGGCGCAGCTTTTCGGCGGAACGGACCGTGAACGGGGCGATGAGGGTCTTCTCGGCCTGGCTCTCGCTGACCGTTAGGCGGCGCACGCCGGCGGGAATCCGCTCAGTGCTCCGACGGGGGTTGATCCACTGGACCTGGGCATCCGCGCGCAGGCCGGTGGCGCCGCCCGGCAAGCTCACGGCCTCGACGACGAGCTGTCGGTAGCTGAGGACATCCGTGATCGCCGGCCACGAGAAGCCGGTGATGGTCACCTGCTGCGGGGTCCCACCGGAGCCGCTGAGGCTGGGTGTCGATCCCGCCGGGGGGTGGGCGTCGATGTAGGCAATGACCGACTGCGGCGAGCCCGGAATTACCCACCAGGCGTGATCGTCGACCAGGTTGGGGGTTGCCGGCGTCCCGGCCGAGTTGGCCAGCCCTGACCCGCCGCCGGCGGGCTCGGTGCTCGACCGCTGCGCGCCGGATGGCAGGTTCAGGGCGGTCAGCCGGGCGGCCGCGTCGGTCTGCGCCTGGGAGCGGTTCGAGGCGGATGTGGGCTTAGGGCTGGCCGCTGGCGATCCGATCGCGATGCCCACACCGACCGCGCCCACAGCTCCAATCACCGCAACCGCGGCGACCAGACGTCTCCCAATCACCAAACAACTCCCATCCGTTCGGGCAAGCGTAGCTGTCTTGTCTACGTCCGCCCGGCTGCTTCATCACACGGTCAGATGCGGAGCTGCGGCCGCTGCAGGTGGGATGATTCGGACCCATGGCTGAGCGATCCTCGGCGAGCCGCAGGGTCGGTCGCTACGAGATCTTCGAGCCGCTCGGTCGCGGCGGCATGGCGGTCGTGTATCTGGCGCGTCAGCTGGACCTCGACCGAGACGTCGCGCTCAAGGAACTCGGGAGCTTCCAGCTCGGCGCCACGGACGCGGCCGAGCGGTTCCTGCGCGAGGCCCGGATGGCGGGCTCGCTCAGCCATCCGAACATCGTGACCGTGCACGACTACTTCGAGCAGGACGGCATCCCGTACATCGCCATGGAGTACGTCCCCGGGGGCTCGCTGCGCCCGTATATGGGGCGGTTGACGCTGGCGCAGATCGCGGGCACGCTCGAGGGTGTCCTGGCAGGGCTCGCGGAGGCGGAGCGAGCAGGAATCGTGCACCGCGACCTCAAGCCGGAGAACATCATGATCACCGCCGACGGTCGCGTGAAGATCGCGGACTTCGGGATCGCGAAGGCCACCCAGAGCGCCGGCATGACGTCGGCGCTGACCGCGACCGGCGCTGCCGTGGGCACCCCCACCTACATGGCGCCCGAGCAGGCGTTGGCGGAGGGTGTCGGACCGTGGACAGACTTGTACGCCGTCGGCGTGATGGCCTACGAGCAGGTCATCGGGCGCCCTCCGTTTCACGGCACCGAGTCACCGATGGCGCTGCTCATGCGTCACGTGAACGAGCCCGTGACCCCGGCCGTCGACGTCGACCCCGGCGTCGACCGGGCGCTGTCGGACTGGATTGATCGCCTCGTGGTGAAGGATCCGGCCGAGCGGACTCAGAGCGCGAGCGCGGCGTGGGACGAGCTTGAGGAGATCCTGGTCAGGCTGCTCGATCCTCGATGGCGGCGAGACGCGCGCCTCGAGCCCGTGGGCGAGCGAGCCGAGGACCCCGCTCCAGCCGCCGACGAGGGATTCGTAACGTTCGACGCTCACCCCTCCAGGGCCGCCAGGGAGCCGACCCCGGCGCCGCAGCCGACTCCCGTGCCAGAGGCGCCCGAGCCGACTCCCGCACCGGAGGCGCCCGTCGAACCCGCCGCCGGGCTGCAACCAACGGAACAGACACCGACCGCACCCGCCGCCACCGAGCAGCCGCCAGCAACCACACAGCCACCCGCCATTCCGCGCGCCGGGCCCACGAAGGTGCTGCCTCGCCGCGCGCCACGTCCCGAGCCCGACCCGCAACCAGTCGCGCGCAGGCGGCGCGCGCGAGTTCTGGCCCCGCTGCTCGCCGCGGTCGCCATCGCGGCGGCGGTCGTCGCCGTGGTGCTCGCGACTGGTGGCGGGGGCTCCAAGCCCGGCGCTGGAGACGGTTCGACCGGGCACGCCTCCACCACCGCGACGACCTCGACGGCGCGGAGCGCGGCCGCAGTTTCGGGGATCGCCAGGACCAACCTCGGCGGCGGAATCGTGGTCCGGGGTCCGATCCCGCTGACGACCGGCGGCACCCCGGCCGGACTGGCTGTCGCCGGACGCGATGCCTGGCTCGCCGACACCACCAACAACCTGGCCGTCCTGGTTCGGGAGGATGGCAGCGAGCTGCGCGTTCCCGTCGGGGAAGCGCCGTCGGGCATCGCGATCGATCCCGCGACGGGGAACGTATGGGTCGCCAACCGCGGCTCTGGGGACGTGACCGTGCTCGACCCCTCTGGAAACGTCCTCAAACACTCGATCCCGGTTGGGGCAAAGCCAAGCGCGATCGCATTTGGAGACGGCGCCGCGTGGGTGGCGGACGGCGGAGGGACGAGGGTGACCCGAATCGATTCGCGGACCTTTGCCACGAGGCAGATCGATGTGGGCGCGCCGCCGACGGCGATCGGAGTTCAGTACTCGCGCGTGTGGGTCGGAACCAGCCACCGGTCGATCACGGTGCTCGGCAAGGACGGCTCGCTCAACGGAAGCGTTCCCGCGCTGCCTGGCTCGGGACTGCCCGTCGCGATCACGGCGAGCAATGGCGTCTGGGTCTTGCGGGACGGGGAGGGCCTGACGCGAGTCGATCCGAGAGTGAGTGTCGCGGTGCGGAAGACCCGGCCATACGAGTACCGCGTGCGTCCCGACTCGCCGAGCTCCGGAGCCGACCCTGTCGACGTCGACGCGCTCGATCACGGACGCGGCGATAACACAATCTGGGTCCTATCGAGCTCTGACCACCAGCTGTTCCGCATCGGCACGCAAGGATCGAACAACGACCGAGTGCTCGCGAAGATCTCGGTGGGGACGGCGCCGGCGCGGCTTGCCGTCGCACAGCACGTCGTGTGGGTGTCGGATCCGGACGCCCGGGCTTTGTACGAGATCACGTACTGAAGGCACGGCTCAGGGACTGGTTGGGATGTCACCCGCGTATATGGCGGCTGACATCCCAAGGCCGGTCGTCGCGCGCCACCTCGTGCACGAACACGGTGCCGCGGGCGTGGCCGCTCAGCCCGAGCGCCTCGATCGCCTGCCGGACCCCCGGGTAGTCGGGATGGTCGTAGTCGTCGAACACGACGCGCGCGCCGGCGCGCAGGGCCGAGCGCCACACGGTCATCTCCTCGATCGTCTCGTCGCAGGCGTGCGAGCTGTCGACGTAGAGCAGATCGACGGGGTCGTCCCGCAGCGGCCCCGCCGAGCCCGGCGCAGAGACGAGCCTGACCCGCTTGCGCGTGGCCTCGTCGACGAGCGCGAGGTAGTGCTCGCGCCCCGGCCAGTCGATCGGGTCGTAGGTGACCACCTCTCGCAGCGGGTCCGCGAGCGCCAGCGAGACGCTCGTCCACGCGGTCGCCGTGCCCAGCTCCACGACATGCCTGCGTCCCTCGGCCAGGTGCAGGAGAAACGCGAGGTTCGCCGGTCGGGTCACCGACTCCAGGCTGAACCGATCACCGGTTCGCTTGGCGGTTCGCCGCGCCCGCCACTGAAACCGGGCGACGCGGAGAGGCAGCACGCGGAGCTGGACGGCGTAGCGCAGCTCGCCCACGGCGCGCCGCGCGAAGCCTTGCCGTTCGCCTCCGCCGGCGGCCACGATCAAATCCGGAACACGGGAATCAGCCGCTGCTCGTGCTCGGCTTCGATCCGCGCGATTACCTCGATGTGCTGCTCGAGACCGGACCCGCGCAGCTTGGTCGCGAGCAGCTCGTCGACCTGGAAGATGCCGGCGCTGTTCGACATCGCGATCTCAACCCGCACGGCCCGGTCGCGCCCCGGCGAGATCTTGACCTCGTCGATCGCGTAAGCCGACAGCGAGTGGATGTTCTGATGGCCGGCCTCGAAGGGGATCCGCGAGCGCCCGCGGGCCATGTCGAGCGCGTCGGCGACGCGCACGATCCCCGCCTCGACGGTGACCGGCGCGCCCTGCCTGCGGTGGCCGATGATCGAATGCAAGGCCTCGGAGACGATGATCGTCCGCTCGGGCTCGGCGTAGATATCGGCGAGCAGCGAGGGCAGCTTGCCGGAGGCCAGAAACAGGCTGTAGCGCTCGTGGTCGTCGCGGTGGATCGACATTCCCACGCAGTGCAATAGGCAACCGGCCGCGATCACGACCTCGGCGTCGCGCTCGCTCATCGCGTAGTCGGTCACCACGCTTGGCTCAACGCCTCGTCGGAACAGGAGCCGCGCCAGCCGCAGCCCGATGTTCAACACGATCTGGATGTGCACCCAAGAGTGGTCGCTCATGCCGAGCCGGCGCGTGGCGTTGATCGCGGATACGTGCCACCACGCCTTCACCTGGTCGTCGCTGTTGACCGCGTCGAGCAGCTGCTCCAACCGCCGGTTGCCCCGGGTGGGGGCACGGACGCGGACGTCGACGAGCGCCTCGCGCGGCGGCAGTGCCGGCTCGCGTTCGCTGCTCACCGGCCGGCCTCGAGCAGCACGCCCTCGCGGACGCCACCGCGCCCGATCTGGAGCGGCGCTCCGAACAGTTCGGAGGCGGCTTGCAGGATCAGAAGCCCGGCGGGCAGCAGCCGGACGCGCTCGACGTCGAGCGCAAAGCGCCGGGAGACCTCGCTCGCCGGCTCTGACCCGAGCAGCGCGAGGGAGCGGGCGAACGAATCGGGGTCCAGCCGGGGGCCGGCGAGCCGGCGTAGCGACGCCGCGCTGCCCCCGACGGCGACGGCCTCCGCCGGCTGGGGAGCGTCGATCCCCTCGAGCGCGTCCGCGACGTGGGCGCGGGCCGCGTCGAGTTCATCGGCGAGCGGCGGATCGGACTTCAGATAGCGGTCGGCGAGGTCGCCGGAGCCGACGCCGAACGATGTGCTCCAGCCGATGATGTCCGGCGCGGTGCCGACGACGAGCTCCGACGAACCACCGCCGACGTCGACCACGCCGAGGCTTCCCTGGGGGTCATGACCGAGTGTCCCCGCCACCCCGAGGAACGCGAGCCGGGCCTCCGCCTCGCCGGAGAGCACCTCGATCACCAGCCCGTAGGCGGACCGGATCTCATCGAGCAGAGCCGCGCCGTTGGTGGCGCGGCGTATCGCCGCCGTGGCCACGCCGTAGACCTCCATGGCACCGATGTTGCCCGCGGTCTCGAGTTGCCGGCCGACGACCTCAACGACCTCCGAGATCTTCTCCGGGGGAATCGTGCCATGGTCCACCACCCCTCGGCCGAGGCGCGTGAACGCGCGCTCCTGGTGGATCTCGAGCAACCGCTCGCCGTCGCACTCGGCAACCAGCAACCGTGTCGTGTTCGAGCCGATGTCGATGCAGGCCCGGCGCATGCCCGCGGACGCTACCTTCTGGCAGCCGCGCTCGGCTGGGCGCCTGGTCGCGCCACCTCGCGCTCGTCGGCGAGCGCCGCGACGCGGTCTTCGGGCACCGTCGCGACGCGCGGACGCCCCGGCTGGGCTCGAAGCATCGTCCACGCCAGCGAGGCGACGATCAGCGCCCCGCCGCCCGCGACCGCCAGCGCTACACGCGGGCCCGCCGTCGCGGCGATCGCGCCACCGATCAGGATCCCGCCGCCTGGCACAGCCTGGAAGATCGATTCGCTGAGGCTCATGATCAACGCCATCCAGCGCTGCTCGACCTGCTCCTGCAGCGCCGTCCGGACCGCCACCGACTCGAGCCCGTTGGCGACGCCGGCCAGGGCCGCGCCGGGGATCGCAACCGCCAGCGATGGGGCGAGCGCCATCACCAGCATGCCGACGCCGAGCGATGCGGCGCCACCCGCGATCAGCGTGCGGTCGGGCACCCGCCGCCAGCGCGCGTAGACGAGGCTCCCGACGACCGCCCCGCCGCCCCAGGCGGTTAGCAGCGCTCCGTATCCGCCGGCCCCGGAGTGCAGCGACCGCTGGGCGAATACGACCTCGACGGGGATGGCGATCGTGAACGTCAGGACGGCCATCACCTGGAAGCTCAGCAACGTGCGGATTCCGCGGTGCTTCCGAGCCAGCGCGAGCGCGGCGCGGAGGCGGCCGGCGCTCGGCGCGGGCCGCCGGGTGCCATCGGGTAGTCCCCGCGCGGTCGCGATCGTGATCGCGATGAGCGCGAACAGAGCGCTGTTCACGAACAGGGCGGCCATCGTGCCCCCGGCGACCACGACGATGGCACCGATCGCCGGCCCGGCGAAGTAGCAGAGCGAGAACGATGCGTTCATGAGCGCGTTGGCCTCCCTCAGCAGGCCAACGGGAGCGGTCACCCCGACCGAGGTCGCGCGCGCGATCGGCCGCGCGCTCAATGCGAGCACGCCATCGATGACGGTCAGCGCCAGCACGGGCGCGAGGAGGAATCGGGAGGCCATCCACCCGAGCAGCACGAACGCGACGGCTTCGAGGGCGTAGATGGCCGGGAGCACGCGGCGCACCGGCCGCTGGTCGAGCCTGGCCACGACCGACGGGGCGATCAGCGCTGGGATGAACTGCGCAGACAGGAAGTAACCCATCGCTCCGATCGCGCTTCCGGTGCGTCGGTAGACGAGCAGCGCAAGCGTCAGCGAGCCGATCGACCACGCGAGCTCGTTCAGCGTGTACGCGGTGAGGAGCCGTCGGTAGGTGGGGAGTTTCAGGACGGCTCGCACGCGGGGCGAAGTATCAACCACGGGCACACTGGCATCATCCTCAACATGGACGATGCGGCCATCCGTGTTAGAGGTTTGCGTAAGTCTTATGCGGAATTTGAGGCAGTTCGAGGCATCGACTTCGTCGTCGGCCGCGGTGAGGTGTTCGGGCTCCTCGGCCCGAACGGCGCCGGCAAGACCACCACGGTCGAGATCCTGGAGGGCTATCGTAAGCGCAGCGCCGGAGAGGTAAGCGTGCTCGGGATGGATCCGGGCGACCATTCCCTCGAACTGCGCGCCCGGGTTGGAATCGTGCTCCAGGCCACCGGGCTCTATCGCCACATCAAGGTGCGCGAAGCGCTCGGCCATTTCGGCGCGATGTACCCGCACCCGCGATCCGTGGACGAGGTGATTTCACTCACCGGCCTCGAAGGCAAGGAGGACGCGCTCGCGCGGACCCTCTCCGGGGGACAGTTGCGCAGGCTGGATCTGGCGCTGGCGCTGATCGGCGACCCGGAGTTGATCTTTCTCGACGAGCCGACCACCGGGTTCGATCCGGCGGCGCGGCGCAACGCGTGGGACACGATCCGCTCGCTCAAGGACCTCGGCAAGACCGTTCTGCTCACGACCCACTACCTCGACGAGGCGCAGGCCCTCGCCGATCGCGTGGCGATCATCAAGGACGGAAGGATCGCGGTCGAGGGAGCCCCGCACGAGCTTCAGGCGAGCACCGGCACCGCGCCCTACCGGATTGTCTACCGGAACGGCACGGGCGAGACGATCGAGCACGAGACCGACGACCCGACCACGGTCCTCCACGAGCTCACGGGTCGCGCCCTGGAGGGCGGGCAGCGGCTCGAGGGCCTGACGGTGACCCGGCCGACGCTCGAGGACGTATATCTCGAGCTGACCGCGGATGATGACGAGAATGCCTGACGCCGCGTCGCTCGCCTGGCGCCAGTACCGGCTCGAGCGAAGGCTGTTCTGGCGCAACCCGAGCGCGGCGTTCTTCAACTTCCTGCTCCCGCTGCTGTTCCTGGCGGCCGGGGGCGTGATCCTCGCCGGCAACCAGACCAACCTGAACAAGCTCGTCCCCTCGATCGCCGGGATGAGCGTGATGTCCACGACGTTCACCGCGCTCTCCTACAACATCGTGTTCCTGCGGGAACGGGGCGTCCTCAAGCGGATCCGCGGCACGCCGCTACCGACGATCTCCTACTTCGGCGGGGTCGCCGCGAACGCGGTCACGAACACCGCTCTGCAGATCGGGATCATCGTCGTCGCCGGGCGGGTGTTCTTCGGCATCGGCTGGCCGAAGGACTGGTTCGAGCTAATCGTGTTCGTGGTCGCCGGCGTCGTCTGCTTCGCCGCCCTGGGCGTGGCATTCGCGCACGCGATTCCGAACTTCGAGTCGACCGCCGCATACGTCAACGCGGTGTTCCTACCGGTGGTGTTCGTGTCCTTCTATGTGTTCGACTCGAGCAGCGCGCCGGAGTTCCTGCGCACGATCGCCGAGGCGCTTCCGCTCTACCCGCTGATCCATGGCCTCTCGGGGGCGCTCGTCAAGGGCACGTCGCTGGGGACGAACATCAGCGACCTCGGCGTGATCGCCGTGTGGGCCGCGTTCGGGATCTGGCTCGCGATCCGCGGCTTCAGCTGGGAGCAGCGACGGTAAAGCGAGGGCCGGTCGGCGCACCGCAGATGAACGCCGGCGGCGGATCCCCCCGCACCTCGACTGAGACCTCCGCGAGCGGCGAGCGCTGCCACTCCTCCTTCAGCCACGAGTAGACGATCACGTCATGGACCTGCTCGCCGTGGCGGTGCCAGCGTCGCAACACCCCCTCCCGCTGGAAGCCGAGCCGGCTGAGGGCGGCCTGGGAGCGCGGATTGTCCAAGTCCGCGTAGGCGCCCAGCCGTTCGATCCCGAGGACGTTGAACGCGAGATGCGCGATCAGAGCCTTGGATTCCGCGTTCGCGCCGCTGCCCCAGTGGGCCCGGCCGAGCCAGGTGCCGACCACGGCGCGGCGGTCGCGGTGGTTGAGCTCGGAGATGCCGGTCACGCCGAGCGGCCGCCGGTGCCGATCGACGATCAGGAAGTCGAGCCGTTCCCCGCGCTCGCGCTCGCCGGCGAGGCCGTCGATGTAGCCCAGCGGCTCCTCGATCGCCGTGTACGGACCCCACGAGAAGAACCGCGTGACCTCGGCGTCCGCGCCCAGCTCGAGCATCGGGCCGGCGTCGGCGCCGGCGGCGTAGCGGAGCGTCAGCGTCGGTCCTAGCACCTCCACGGCTTCGATGGTATTACTGAGGGTGTGCCGGCGCTGGCGCTGCTATACGACATCCACGGGAACGTGATCGCGCTCAAAGCCGTCCTCGCGGACGCCCGCGGAGCCGGGGCGGACCGGTTCCTGTTCGGCGGCGACTACGCCCTGTTCGGGCCCTGCCCGTCCGAGACGGTCGAGGTTCTCCGGGGACTCGCGGACGCGACGTGGATCCGGGGCAACGTCGACCGCTGGTGCGCGTTCCCGGAGCAGGCGGGCGATGACGACCTCCTGCAGCGGGCGATCGCCGACTGCCGCGAGACGCTTGGGCGCGGACACCGTCGCCGAGCTCGGCGCCCTCGAAGAGCAGGTGGTCCTCGATGGGACCCGCTACTGCCACGCCTCGCCGGTGTCGGATCTCGAGTCGTTCATGCCCGACCCCGGGGAGCGCGACGAGGAGCTGCTCGGCGGCGCCGGCGAGCGGCGCGTGGTGTTCGGACACACCCACCTCCAGTTCCGTCGCGAGCGCGACGACGGTGTCGAGCTGCTCAACCCGGGCAGCGTCGGGCTCCCCCTGGACGGAGACCCCCGCGCGGCGTACGCGCTCGTCCGCGACGACGGGACCGTGCAGCTGCGCCGGGTGAGCTATGACCACGAGCGCAGCGCCGCGGCGCTGGGCGAGCGGTTCGGCGACGTGGCCTGGGCCACGCGCAGCCAGCGGCGGCTCCTGACCGCCCGGCTCTGATCGACGCCGCGGCCTCCCACCGCAACCGCCTGGCATCCTCTGTGTTCGATGTCCGCCCGCGCCCGGTCCTGGTACCGCAGCAACACGTTCAGCCACGCCGATTTCCCGCTCCTGCGCCTCGCGGCCGAGCGGGCGCAGACGATCTCCGTCTGCCTGCCGGCCCGCGACGAGGCGCCGACGATCGGCGCGATCATCGAGCAGCTCGTGCCCCTGCGCGAGGACGGGCTCCTCGAGCAGATCCTCGTCGTCGACAACTCCACCGACGGGACTGGCGAGATCGCCCGCGCGCTCGGAGTCGACGTGCGCGATCAGGAGCAGCTGATGCCCGAGCACGGGCCGGTGCTCGGCAAGGGCGATGCCATGTGGCGCGCGCTGCCGGTCGCTGACCGGCGATGTCGTCTGTTTCCTCGACGCCGACTCGGAGGACTTCGGCACCCACTTCGTCACCGGACTGGTCGGCCCGCTGCTGCGCGACCCTCGGATCGCCTTCGTCAAGGGCTTCTACCGCCGCCCGTTCCGGGTCGGCGAGCTGACGCTCCCGCAGGGCGGCGGTCGCGTGACCGAGCTCACCGCGCGGCCGCTCTTGAACCTCTTCTACCCCGACCTGGCGGCGATCGAGCAACCGCTCGCCGGTGAGATCGCGGTTCGGCGCGAGCTGCTCGAGCGTCTGCCGTTCATGACCGGATACGGAGTGGACATCGCCCTGCTGATCGACGCCTACCACGCGGTCGGTCTCGACGGCCTCGCCCAGGTCGACCTCGACGTGCGCCAAAACGCGCATCAGCCGCTGCGTGACCTCGGGCCGATGGCGTACGCGGTCCTCCAGGCGGTGGCGTCCAGGCTCGAGCGGGAAGGCCGCCTACAGGGGCCGCTTCCGGCGACGTTCCTGGCCCTGGGCGACGACGGGCCGCACACGATCGAGAGCGAGCCGGTGCAACGGCCGCCGCTGATCAGCTTGCGCGCGGCGGCGTAGGCGAACTCCGGGCGCGCATGGAATGATGCGGCCATGAGCTACGAAACGGTGATCTGGGAGCAGTCGGGCGCGGTCGGACGGTTGACGCTCAACCGCCCCGAGACCCTCAACGCCTGGACGGCGGAGTTCGGCCGGGAGCTGAAGCAGGTGATCGACGGTGAGGCGGCCGACGAGTCGGTACGGGCCATACTCATCACGGGGGCCGGCCGCGGGTTCTCGTCGGGCGCCGACCTCAAGGCCGGCTTCCACCCCGCCGAGGACGGCATGCCCGATATCAGGACCGAGCTGCACGACATCTACCACCCTGCGATCGCCGGGGTGCGCAACCTGCCCAAGCCGGTGGTGGCCGCCGTCAACGGGCCGGCGGTCGGCATCGGATGCTCGCTCGCCCTCGCCTGCGACCTCGTGATGGCGGCGGAGTCGGCCTTCTTCGGTCTCGCCTTCGTCAACATCGGCCTGATGCCGGACGGCGGCTCGACGGCGTTCGTGCCGCCGGCGATCGGCAAGGCGCGGGCGTTCCAGATGGCGCTGCTCGGCGAGCGTGTGCCGGCGCCACAGGCGCTCGAGTGGGGCCTCGTCAACTGGGTCCACCCCGACGACCGGCTGATGCCCGAGGCCGAGGCGCTCGCCCTGCGACTGGCCGCAGGCCCAACCCGCTCCTACGCCAGCTCGAAGAGGGCGCTGAACCGCTTCATCTATGGCGATCTCGACGCCCAGCTCGAGCTCGAGGCCGAGCTCCAGCACGCACTCGGGCGGACGACTGATTTCATCGAGGGGGCGGCGGCGTTCGTGGAGCGGCGCGACCCGGCGTTCACCGGCAAGTAGGGGCGGTTATGGGGGCGCGCCTTGGGGCGCGCCCTGTTTGGTGTCGCCTGGGGCCTTGTTTCGCCTCGTTCTTCCGCTGCTCGATGGCTATCGACTCTCGCCAGCCCCGATTGGCGAACGGCTCGGTAAACGGCGCTGCGGAAGGGGAGGGATTGGCGCGATCGCGCCCGCCACCGCCGCGCTCGGCCCGCCGATGGTGCACAGCACGACAATCCCCCGCGGGATGCCGAGGCCTGTCGAGTTATGCCTGAGGAGTGTGCTCAATTCGACAGGGCTCCGGATTCGCGCCGGTGCTGTCGTGTTATGCATCATCCGGAGCCCCTAATCGGGCCGCGAAGCCGCCCTCACCCGCCCCCTTCCCCAGCGCCGTTTACCGAGCCGCCCACTCGCCACAGCCGCCGGCGCGAAGCGCCCGCGAGCTCTAACCCGACAGCCTGCCCGGACCTACGACCCGAACGCCGACCGCGCGGCACGGGCCCCGGTGGCGGCCCGCTCCGCGAATCCGTACGTGCCTTGCTCCAGGAGCTCCTGCCCCGCCTCGACCAGCGCACCCAGCGAGTTGAACGCGAACGCGCCACCGACGGAGACCCGCTTTACACCGAGCCTCCCGAGCTCCGCCACCGGTGGCGCCCCTGGCCGCGCGAGCACGTTCACGGGGCGGCTGACTGACTCGACCACGCTGCGGATGTCCTCGGCGCTCTTCAGGCCGGGCGCGTAGAGCACGTCGGCGCCGACGTGCTCGTACGCCTGAAGGCGGGCGATCGTGTCCGCGAGGTCTTGCCGGCCGTGGATGTGGTTCTCGGCGCGCGCCGTGATGACGAGGTGGACCGGACCGCGGTGGGCGACTTCGACCGCCGCGGCGACGCGCTGCGCCGCGAGCTCGAGCTCGTAGATCGGGTCCTCTTCATCGCCGGTGAAGTCCTCGACCGAACATCCCGCCAGCCCGGCCTCGATCGCGAGCCCGATCGTCTCGGCGACGCCGTCGGGGTCGTCGGCGAAGGCGTTTTCGAGGTCCGCCGACACGGGCAAGTCCGTCGCCTGGACGATCGACGCCGCGTGGGCGAGGGCCTCATCGCGGGTCACGGACCCGTCCAGCCGTCCCAAGGTCGCGGCGAAGCCGCTGCTGGTCGTCGCCAGCGCCTCGAACCCAAGCGAGGCGAGCACCTTCGCCGACCCCGCGTCCCACGGATTTGGAATCAGCAGCGGGTGGTCCTCGTGGTGGAGCGCGAGGAATAGCTCCGCTGTCTCGACCTGGCCGCTCATCGGGTCGACGCGGCCTAGGAGCGGCGGCGGCGGCGGAACAGGAAGAGGGCCAGCAACAGGCCGACGACGAACGCGAAAGGCACGACGGCGTTGCGCCGCACCCGGTCCCACATGACGGCACCCACGAGCGCGCCGGCGTCGAGTGGCTCGGCTGGCGGCGGTGGCGCCGATAGCACGCGGGGCGGTGGCGGCGCCTTTGGCGGGGGTGGGGCCTTGGGCGGCGGTGGCGCCGCGGGTGGCGGTGGCGCCTCGGGCGGTGGCGCCGCATCCTCGGGATGAGGTGGCGGCGGACCCGGTGGCGATGGCTCCTCGCCCGTCTCGGGCGGTGGCGCCTCGCCGGCCTCCGAAGATGGCGCCTCGCCAGCCTCAGCCGATGGCGCCTCAGCCTCCTCAGGCGCCGGCGCGTCGGCGACGGCCGCCGACCCCTCGGACGCCGCGGCGGGCTCGTCTTCCCCGGGCGACCCATCCGGCCTCAACGCGGCCACGTTCACGGTCTGCCAGCGGTCCTCCTCCCCGCCGTCCTCGTCCGTAGCCGGCGCGGCCTCGTCGCCCCCGCCCGTCTCCCCGAGGCCCGTCTTCCCCTGGCCCGGATCCCGCGCCAGCGACTCCTGTAGCCGCGAGGCGAACTCGCGCAGCAGCCGCTCCGAGATGTCCTCGATCATCCCGCCACGGCCGAACCGCGCCAGCCGGCCGGTGATCTGGTAGTCGGTGTCGACCTCGACGCGCGTTCCGCCTCCCTCGAGTTGGGAGAGCGAGGAGACAATCGTCGCCTTGGCGCCGCCCTGCCCGCGCTTGTCGGTCCCGTTGGCCTGCATCGTGGCGCGGTGCGCAGACTCGTCGACGTTCTGCATCTCGAGCTTGCCGGCGTAGGACGCAGTCGTGGGGCCGATCTTGATCGTGAACGTCCCGTTGTAGCTGCCGTCGTCGTTGCGACCGGTGACCGACGCACCGGGCAGGCACGGCGCCACCTGTTCGACGTCGATCAGCGCACTCCACACCCGCTCGAGCGGGGCGGCGACGTCAAATGACTGCTCTAGCTTCATCGCGGATCGCCTCCAGGTCTTCGGGGGTGTCAACGTCTGCGCCCGAGCACAGCTCGGAGCACTCGATCTCGGGGCCCGTCAGCAGCGAGCGAGCGCCGCGGTCACCGCTGAGCTCCGCCAGCGAGCGCAGCTGCTCGGGACCGAGCACCGCCGGATGTCCAGGTCTTCCGTGGTACACCGCGCGTGCACCACCGGGCTGACCCACGAACATCGCGACGACGGCCGGCGTGATGAGCGGCTCGTCGCCGAGCGTCACGATCACCTTCTCCGCACCCGCCAGCGCCGCCGCGCCAAATCGCAGCGAGGCTGCCTGGCCCGACTCCCACTCCGGACAGATCACGGGCTCCGCGCGGTCGAAGTCGACGCGCTCGATCACCTCCTCCGCCGCCGCGCCCAGGACCACGACGACGCGCTCGATCTCGGCGACTTCGCATTGGGCGCGAATGGCACGCTCGAGCAGTGGCCGCCCTGAAAGGTCGGCCAGCAGCTTTGGCTGCGATCCGAACCGGCTGCCGGAGCCGGCGGCGAGGATCAGCCCACTAATCAGGCCGGCACCTCGTGGATCCGGCCGCGGGCGGACGCCAGCCGGCCGCCGTTGCGGCCGTGGCGCGCCGCGACGACCTCCGCCAGGATCGACAGCGCCGTCTCCTCCGCGGTGATCGCCCCGAGGTCGAGACCCAGCGGGGCCGCAATCCGCTCGAGCTCCTCATCGGTGAAGCCGAGTTCCAGCAGGCGCTCGCGCCGCACTGCCTGGGCTCGGCGCGATCCCATCGCCCCGATGAACCGCGCGGGAGACCGGAGCGCGATCTCAAGGGCGGCGTCGTCGAGCTTCGGGTCGTGGGTCAGCACCGCGATCGAGGTGGCCGGATCGACCCCGCCGATCCGCGCGAACGCCTCCTCGGGCCAGGCGGCGATCACCTCCTCCGCATCGGGGAAGCGCTCCGGAGTCGCGAACCGGGCCCGCGGGTCGATCACGTACGGTCGCCACCCGGCGTTCCGCGCCAGCGTGCACAGCGACGCCGCGATGTCGACCGCGCCGAACAGGATCAGCCGAGGGGCCGGCCCGATCACGTCGATGAACAGTGGGCCTCGGCGCTCGGACCGCTCGGCCCACAGCAGCTCGGTCGCGGCTCGGACGGCCTCGTCATCGAGCTCCGGGAGCGCCGAGCGTGCCGGACCGGACGCCGTCGGCTTCGACGAGCAGCTTCGCGCCGGGCACTGCTCCCTCGAGCAGCGTCACCTCTGCCGCGCGTCCACCCTGGCGCGCGATCTCGGCGAATCGCCCCGAGCTGGTACTCCTCGATCCACACGTCGATCTCGCCACCGCAAGGCAGACCGACGTCCCACGCGTCGGAGTCCGCGATCCCGTAGTGCACGAGCCTCGGTGGCGCGCCGTCGAGCACCTGTTCCGCGATCTCCACGACCGCGCCCTCGACGCAACCGCCGGATACGGCGCCGGCGATCTCGCCATCCATGGTGACCGCCATCTTCGCCCCCGGCGGGCGGGGCGCCGACCGTTGTACGTCGATCACCGTCGCCAGCGCGATCCGGTCGCCGCGCTGCGACCAGGCGTTGACCTCCTCAAGGACGTCCTTCACATCTCCTCCAGCGTCTCAGCAAGGTGTTCCAATGATTCCAGGGTATTGCCTGCGAGTAATTCGTCCGCAAATGGGACGGCTGCGCGCATCCCCCGCGTCAACGGCTCATAGCCGGGATGGGCCGCCAACGGGTTCAGCCACACTAGCCGATGGGCGCTGCGTCGAAGACGCGCCATCTCGGCCCCCAGCTGCTCCGGATCCCCTCGGTCCCAGCCGTCGGACAGGATCACGACCACGGCTCCGCGGCCCAGCCGGCGGCCGTGCACCCGGTTCAGCTCGGCAAGCGACTCGCCGATGCGGGTGCCACCGGAGAAGTCGAGCACGGCTTCGGCGGCGCGCTCCAGCGCTCGGTCGTGGTCGCGCCCGGCGAGCTCGTTCGTGATCCGCGTCAGTCTCGTGCCGAACGCGAACGCCTCGACCCGCCGCCGGGCGGCGACGCACGCGTGGACGTACTGCAGGAGCATCCGCGCGTACGGGGCCATCGACCCGGAGACGTCGCAGATCAGCACGAGTTGCCGGGGGCGCGTCGTCGGCGTCCGCCAGTGACGCTCGATCGGCTCGCCGGCGGTGCGCATTGAGGCTCGCAGCATCCGCCGCAGGTCCGGGACATGGCCGCGTTTACGTGACGGGCGGGTCCGACGAGAGCGGCGCTCCGGACCGCGGCGAGCCAGCCGGGCGATCAGCTCTCGCGCCATCGCCATCTCCAGCTCCGTGTACTCCGCGAAGTCCTTCGTATGGAGCAGCTCGACGTCGCTCCATGCTGCCGGCACGATCTCGCTGTCCGGAGGCGGCGCGGAGATCGTGTTGACGTCCGGCACCGCCGTACGCGGGAGAACGGCCCGTTCGATCTCGCCGAGTGCTTCGAGTGGGTCCTCACGACCAGCCGGACGGACGTCCCCGAAGACGGCCACAAACGCCCGCTCGAACCGCTCGAGGTCCGCGTGGGTCGAGCACAGAACCGTCCGCAGGGCGAGCCGAGCGTCTTCCCGCGACGCCGGGTCGACCGCACCGAGTGCCCGGTGCGCGTCGATCAGCTCCCCGACGCCGAGGCGCACGCCCTCCGCCCGCAGCTCGGCGGTCAGCGCGCTGAGCGGGCCCGTCACCGGCTCGGCCACGGGCTCGGACACCCGCCCGGATTCCAGCTCAGACACCCTCGAGTACCTTGCGCTGACGGACCCGCAGCACGTCCTCGTGGACCTTCAGCGCTGCCCCCAGCGTGTCGTCGAGGTCGGCCTCGTCTCCCAGCGCCAGCAGCGCCTGGGCCCAGACGAGCGTCTCCCCCACCCCGGGCAGCTTGTACAGGTCGCTCTGTTCCCGCAGCCGGCGCACCGCGGCGACGACGCGGAGGGCGATCGTCTCGGGTATGCCCGGGATGCGCGCGGCGACGATCGCGCGCTCCCTCGCGGGATCGGGGTAGTCGATCCAGTGGTAGAGGCACCGCCGCTTCAGGGCGTCGTGGAGCTCGCGGGTCCGGTTGGACGTCAGCACGACGATCGGCCGGCGGGTCGCGCTGATCGTCCCGAGCTCCGGGATCGTCACGGCGAAGTCCGACAGGAACTCGAGCAGGAAGGCCTCGAACTCGTCATCGGCGCGGTCGATCTCGTCGATCAGCAGCACCACGGGCTGCTCGCCCTCGACCTCCAGCGCGTCGAGCAACGGACGGCGCAGGAGGAACCGCTCGGAGAACAGCTCGCCCTCGTCGATACCGCCCTCTGCGGCACGCAGCGCCAGCAGCTGCCGGGGATAGTCCCAGTCGTACACCGCGTGATGGATGTCGATCCCCTCGTGGCACTGGAGGCGGATCAGCCGCGCCCCGGTGGCGCCGGCCAGGGCCCGCGCCACCTCGGTCTTGCCGACCCCGGCCTCTCCCTCGAGCAGCAGCGGCTGCTCGAGCACCACCGCGAGGTGGACCGCGAGCGCGAGCGCGCGATCGGCGAGGTAGTCCTGGGCGGCGAGCGCGTCGCTCGCCGCCTCTACGGACTCGAACGGCAGGCTCAGCGTCGCCTCACGACAGTCCCGCCGCTTCGGTCAGCGCCCGCTTGCACAGCACCCGCGCCAGGTGCCGCTTGTAGTCGCTGCTGGCGTTGAGATCGGCCGGCGGGCTCGTGCCCTCGTCGGCATGCTCGGCGGCGCTGGCGATGCTCTCGGCGGTCAGGGGCTGCCCGCGCAGGGCCTGCTCGACTGCGGTCGCGCGCATCGGCACCGACCCCATGTTAGTAAGACCGACGCGGACGTCCTCGGCAGTGTCGCCGGATTTCTTGACCACGGCGCTGACCGCAACCATCGCCCAGTCCTCGCTGCGCCGGTTGAACTTCTGGTACCCGAAGCCCCACCCGTCGAGCACCGGCACCCGGACCTCGGTCAGCACCTCGCCGGGCTCGACAGCGGTCTCGAGGTAGTCACGGAACAGGTCTCCGGCCTCCACAGTGCGCTGGCCGCCTGCCCCGGTCAGCGTCACGGTGCCCTCGGTGATCAGCAGCACCGCTGGGAGGTCTGACGCCGGGTCGCCGTGGACGAGCGAGCCGCCGATCGTCCCGCGATTGCGGACCTGGGGGTCCGCGATCGTGCCGGCCGCCACCGACAGCACGCCCAGCTCCGGGCTGTGCTCGAGCTCGGTGTGCGGCGTGAGCGCGCCGATCCGCCAGGTGCCGTTCTCGCGCTGGATGCCGTGCAGCCCAGGCACCTTGCGCAGGTCGACGAGCAGCGACGGCGCCGCGAGGCGCAGCTTCATCAGCGGGATCAGCGAGTGGCCGCCGGCGAGCAGCTTGGCGTCCTCGCCACCGTCGGCGAGCGCCTGGATTGCGCCGTCCAGCGTGTCGGGCGCGGTGTAGTCGAACTCAGCGGGGATCATGCGCTTGCACCTCCTTCCGGGCTCGCGCCCTTCGCTTCGGCGATCGCCTCCCAGATCCGCATCGGGCTGAGCGGCATGTTGATGTACGTGACCCCGAGCGGGCGGAGCGCGTCGATCACGGCGTTTGTCACGGCCGCGCTGGCCGCGATCGTCCCGGCTTCGCCCACGCCCTTGACGCCCATCGAGTTGACCGGCGATGGGGTCACCGTGCGGTCGGTCTCGATCGCCGGCAGCTCGGCGGCGGTGGGCAGCGCGTAGTCGACGAACGTGCCGGTGACGAGCTGGCCTTGCTCGTCGTAGTGCACGCGCTCATAGAGCGCCTGCCCAATGGCGTGTACCACGCCGCCGTGCACCTGACCGTCGATCAGCATTGGGTTGATCGCGTTGCCGCAGTCGTCGACGGCGACGTAGCGGAGCAGCTTGACCTTCCCGGTCTCTGGATCGAGGTCGACGATCGCGGCGTGCGCACCGAACGGGAACACGAAGTTCTCGGGCTCCCAGAACGTCGTCGCCTCGAGACCCGGTTCCATGCCCTCGGGGACCCAGTTGAGGTAGGCGGCACCTGCCACTTCGGCGAGCGTCATGCCCTTATCGGGCGACCCCTTGACCGCGAACCTGTCCCCGGTGAGCTCGATGTCCTCCGGCGAGGCCTCGAGATTGTGGGCGACGATCGCCTTGGCCTTGTCCGCGACCTTGACCGCGCACCGAGCCAGCGACTCGCCGCCGACCGCGAGCGAACGCGACCCGTAGGTGTTGCGGCCCTCGGGCCCGACGCCGGTGTCTCCGTGGACGACCTCGACGACCGACGGATCGACGCCGAGCCGGTCGGCGACGATCTGAGCGAACGAAGTCTCGTGGCCCTGGCCGTGCGGAGACGAGCCCGTGTAGGCGGTGACCGCACCGGTGTTGTGCACGCGGACCAGCGCCGACTCCCAGAACCCGGCCTGGTTGCCAAAGCCCTCGGGCCCGACGACGCGGGTCGGAGCGAGGCCGCAGATCTCGGTGTACGTCGAGAACCCGATCCCGCGATAGATCCCCTTCGCCCGCAGCTCCTCCTGCTCCTTGCGGAAGGCGGGCACGTCCACGTGCTCGAGCAGCTTGTCGAGCGACTTGTCGTAGTCGCCGGAGTCGTAAACGACCCCGATCGGGAGCTCGGCCGGGAACTCCTCCTTGGGAATGAAGTTCTTCCGGCGGATCTCGAGCGGGTCCATGCCGAGCTCGGCGGCGGCCTGATCGAGCGTGATCTCGATCATATGGGTCGCCTCGGGGCGCCCAGCGCCGCGAATCGCGTCGGTGGGGCACTTGTTCGTGAACACGCCCGCGATGTCCGTTTGCAACGCCGGCATCTTGTACACGCCGCTCATCACGAACGCGCCGAGCGCCGGGATCGTCGGCGTCAGCAGCATGTTGTAGGCCCCGAAGTCGGCGAGGATCTTCACATGGAAGGCGGTGATCGTGCCGTCACGCTTGAGGCCCATCTTCGTGTCGGCGATCTGGTCGCGGCCCTGGTGGGTCGTGGCCATGTCCTCGATGCGGGTGGCGATCCACTTCACCGGCCAGCCGAGCTTGCGCGAGGCCCATGCGCACATGACCTCCTCGCCAGTCATCTGGAGCTTCGCGCCGAATCCGCCGCCGACCTCGGGCGCGATCACGCGCACCTTCTCCTCGCTCATCCCGAGCAGGAGGGCCAGGAACAGGCGGACGAAATGCGGCACCTGGGTCGCGGTCCACACCGTGAGCTGGCCGGCGCGATAGTCGGCGAGCACGCCGCGCGGCTCGATCGGCGCGCCGGCCGTCCGGTGGTTGACGACGCGACGCTCGACGATGATGTCCGCTTGCGCGAAGCCGGCATCGAGATCGCCGCCGCCGAGTGACCACTCGTGAGTCTGGTTGCTGCCGATGTCCGGGTGCAGCAGGTGCGTCTCGGCCTTGAGCGCCTCCTCGGGATCCGTCACCACGGGTAGTGGGTCGTACTCGACCACGACATCCTCTACGGCATCGACGACCCCGTAGCGGTCCTCGCCGATCACGACGGCGACCGGATCGCCGACGAACCTCACCGACCCCTTGGCGAGTGGCCAGTGCTCGGGGTTGTTGACCGTGATGCCCGGTGGTACCCAGGCCATTGGCAGCGGCCCCGTGAGATCGGTCACGTCCTCGCTCGTATACACGGCGCGGACACCGGGGCGCGCCTTCGCAGCCGAGGCGTCGACCGACACGATCTTCGCGTGCGCCTCGGGCGAGCGGACGAACGCCGCCCACAGCGTCCCGGGCAGCGAGATGTCGTCGATATAGCGGGCACGGCCGGTGATCAGCCGGGGGTCCTCCTTGCGGCGGAGCGCCTTGCCGACGTGGTGTTCTGCGGTCGCGGTCATGCCGTCACCTCCGGCGCTTTGGTCTTGGCCGCGTCGAGCACGGCCTTGACGATGTTGTGATAGCCGGTGCAGCGGCACAGGTTGCCCTCGAGCCCGTGGCGAACCTCTTCCTCGGTGGGGTTCGGATTGTCGGCGAGCAGACCGGCAGCGGCCATGATCATCCCCGGCGTGCAGTACCCGCACTGCAGGGCGTGGTCGTTCCAGAACGCCTCCTGCAGCGGGTGCAGGTCGTCCTCGGTGCCGAGCCCCTCGATCGTCGTGACGCTGGCGCCGTCGGCCTGGACCGCGAGCACCGTGCACGACTTCACCGCGCGCCCGTCCAGGTGGACGGTGCAGGCGCCGCAGTTGGACGTGTCGCAACCGACGTGCGTGCCGGTGAGCCCCAGGTGGTCGCGAAGCGCGTGAACTAGCAAAAGGCGCGGCTCCACGTCGAGCTCGTGCTCCACGCCGTTGACGTTGAGCCGCACAGAAACGGGTCTGCTCATGCCTCTCTCCCTAGTTAGTTGTGGAGTTAATCGCGACCTTACACCTCCGCGATGGCCGCTGTGAAGGATGCGGCGTTTCAGTTGACTCTCGGTGCAGCGCGACCCCGACGATCACGCAGGCGATGCCGGCCACGTCGGTCGGGTCCGGGATCTGTGCGAGGACCACGAGGCCGATCACGGTGGCGATCGCCGGCAGCAGCGACACCATCAGCGAATAGGTCGCCCGCGGCAGGCGCGCCATCGCCAGCTGGTCGGTCACATAGGGGATCACCGACGAGGAGACGCCGACGCCGATCCCCGCGAGCAGGGCGACCGGCTGGGTCAGGGCCGGCGCCGCCTGCCAGCCCGCGAGCGGCGTGACGACCACGGCGGCGATCAGCATCGCCGCGGCGAGCCCGTCGATTCCGGAGATCGCCGGGTGGCGAGCGACGCGATGGGCGAGCACGATGTAGCCGGCGAACAGCGCCGCATTGGCAAACGCAAACGCGAATCCCACGGGCCGCAGCACGATCTCCGGCCGCGTGAGCAGGTAGACGCCGGCGACGGCCACGAACAGGGCCGCGCCGTTGCGTCTGGATCGGGCGCCGATCGCGGCGAGACCGATGACGGGCAGGAACTCGATCGCCGCGACGGTCGACAGCGGCAGACGGTCGATCGCCTCGTAGAAGCAGCAGTTCATGATCGCGAGGAGGGCGCCCCATCCGAGCAGCAGCCTCCTCACCGCTGCGTCCAGCCCACCCCAGCGTCGCCACGGCTTACGCCACGCGGCGAATATCAGCGCCGCCGACGCGATCCGCAGCCACGCCACCCCGAGCACCTGTACGCGCGCGAACAGCAGGACCGCGAACGACGGCCCGAGGTAGTGGAAGACGGCACTTACCAGGAAGTAGACCTGAGGTGGCGGCGTCCGCTTTCGCATACCACATGATCACCTGCAATAGAGCCCAAAACCATGGTCATTACTAGGCGTGATAGCCTCTCTGCCTATGAATCAAAGGGCTAATGGCCATTACGCCGAATCGCCTGTGCTCGACGACACGAACCGGCGGCTGCTCGTCGAGCTCCAGTCCGACGCCCGTCTGAGCCTCGCCGAGCTCGGACGCCGCGTCGGGCTCTCCTCGCCGGCCGTCGCCGAGCGGCTCCAGCGCCTCGAGCGCCAGGGCGTCATTCGGCGGCTACCACGCCACCGTCGACCCCGCTGCGCTCGGCTACCCGCTGAGCGCGATCATCCGAGTCCGCCCCGCGCCCCGCCAGATCCACAAGGTGGCGGAACTCGTGCGCGCGATCCCCGAGGTGGTCGAGTGCCACCGCATCACCGGCGAGGACTGCTACCTGGTCAAGGCGCACGTGCGCTCGATGACGCACCTGGAGGAGATCATCGACCAGCTCGTCACATTCGGGCAGACGACGACGTCGATCATCCAGTCCTCGCCGGTCCCGCTCCGCGGCATCGAGCCCGTCGGCTCGGACTCAGGGCCGGTCCGCCAGGACCTGGTAGATCGAGGCCCAGCCCGTGACGAAGCCGAGCCGCGCCGCGCGCAGGTATAGCCGCCACACCCGGGCCCGCTCGATTCCGGCGATCCGGATCGCGTCTGCGTAGCGGCCTTCGAACCGGTCGATCCAGTGCCGGAGCGTTTCCGCATAGTCCCCGGGCAGCCCCTCGACGTGCCTGGTCACGAGGCCACTTCGCTCCAACGCGAGTTCGACCCTCGAAAGCGGTAGCGGCACTCCGTCGGGAAAGACGAACCGCTCCGAAAACGGGCCCTCGTCGGGATCGTCGAAGTCCTTGAGCTTCGCGATCCCGTGGTTCAGAAGCCTGCCACCGGGACGCAGCAGCGACGCGAGCCGCCGAGCGTAGAGATCGATCCGCTCCGCCCCCACGTGCTCGACCATCCCGATGCTCACGATCGCATCGAACGGCTCCTCCGCGACCTCGCGGTAATCGGCGACGCGAATCTCGACGAGGTCTTCGACGCCGGCGGCTCGCGCCCGCTCCCGCCCCAGCGCCGCCTGCGGCTCCGAGAGCGTCACGCCGAGGACACGGGCACCGTGCCGCTTGGCGGCGTGGATCGCGAAGCTGCCCCAGCCGCAACCCACGTCGAGGACGCGCTCGCCCGGCTTCAACGCGAGCTTCGTGCAGACGAGCTCCAGCTTCGCCTCCTGCGCCTCCTCGAGCGTCGTGGCGCCGCGGGAGAACACGGCGCAGCTGTACGTCATCGAGCTGTCGAGAAAGAGCGCGAAGAAGTCGTTTCCCGCGTCGTAGTGGTGGCGAACCGCGCGGCGGTCACGCGCGATCGTGTGACGCTCGCCGCGCAGCCGCAGCTCGATCGCCGGCCGCCCCGGCGGTGCCACGAGGCCGCACGCCCGCACGAGCGCGACACCGAGCCGCGCCTGGCGACGGAGCGATAGGGGTGGCGCCTCGAAGTTGTCGACGATCTGGAGCGCGCCGTCGAGGTCGTCAACGTCGATCAGGCCGGCGACGTAGGCCCGGCCCAACCCCAGCTCGCCCGGAGCGCGCAGCGCGTGCGCGAGCGCTCGGGGCGACCGCATCATGAAGGTCGGCGCGTCCGGCTCGGTCGCTCGGACGGTCGTGCCATCCCAGAACCGCACCGTGAAAGGGCGCGACGGGAGCGCGCGCTCGAGCTCCCGGCGGAGCGGCTCGGTCCGGCCAAGCACTCGCGCTAGGCCCGCTGCGGGACTGCCTTGCGCTCACGCCGCGCCGGATCGACACGCACGACGTCCCACGCCAACCCTGTCATCTCCATCGCACGGATCATCGCAGCCGACGGGTCGATCTGCCATCGGCGCAGCCCGTGCCGGTAGGAAGTGGGGAAGGCGTGATGGTTGTTGTGCCAGGCCTCTCCCCAGGTGGGGATCGCCAGCCACGGCGACGTTGCGCGACTCGTCTGGGGTGTCGTAGGCGCGTCGGCCGAAGAAATGGCAGACGGAGTTGATGCTGAACGTCGCGTGGTGCAGGAAGAAGATCCGCGCCGCGCCGCCCCACAGCAGCGCCGTCAGTCCGCCGATCACCGACCCGGTCAGCGCGACGCCGAGCCCGAAGGCGGCGGCGAGCCCGGCGATCACCCACACGACGAACGTGCGGTCGACGAATCTGATCAGCGGATCGGCCGAGCAGATCCTTGGCGTAGCGCTGCTCGTCCGCCACCTCCATGTCACTGAACACCCAGCCGATGTGCGCGTGGACCAGCCCGCGAAAAGCGCCCGACCAGCCCGAGCCGTGCCCGACGTGCGGACTGTGCGGATCCCCGTCGACGTCAGAGAACTGGTGGTGCTTGCGGTGAGTGGCCACCCAGTCGATCACCGGACCTTCGGCCGCCGCAGACCCGAGCGCCGCGAACGCCGCTCGCAGCAGCCGGTGGGTCTTGAAGCTGCGGTGCGTGAGCAGCCGGTGGAAGCCCACCGTCACTCCGGCGCCGATGCCGACGTAACAGACCACCAGGATCAGGATGTCCTGCCAGCTCAGCAGGTTCCCCATCCAACCGAAATACATGCCGATCAGCACCATGATCGGCGGGACGGCGGTCACGACGCCGCTGGCGATCCGGTCGACGAGGGGCATCGACACCGGCCGCACATTGGTCGCCGGCAGGGTAGGGAGATTTGTTGATCCCAAGTTCTTCTCCGAGTGGTGGTTCCTGTAAGAACGGCGGCCCCACACACTGCTGTTCGCTTCAACCGGCAGGCCCTGCGCCGCCGTTGCGCAATTCGAGCCGGTCGCGCGCGATAGTCGGATCCTACCCGGATTTGCGGACCCGTATGTAACTTGACCCGTAAGCAGTCTGTCAGCGGCAGGGCGCTGAGGCCTCGCTGACCGCAGAGCTCCGGGCGCGCCACCGCGAGCGGACGGCGCGTCCGTACCACTGACCGATTTGCGGCGGCAGCCGTCCGCCCGTCGAAAGCCACGATCCGGCGAGGATCAGGAGCAGGCCCGCCACCGCGCCGGCGCCCGGCTGTTCGCCGAGCAGCGTCACCCCGAGGGCCACCGCCACCACCGGGTTGATATACGTGATCACGGTCGCGCGGCTGGTGCCGGCTTCGTGGATGAGCACGGTGAAGATCACGAATGCTACGGCCGTGCAGAGGATCCCGAGGACCACCACGGACGCGAGCGCGCCGGCGGTCGGGACTCGGCGCGGCGGGTCGAGCAGCACGAACGGAGCCAGGACCACGGACGCGAGCGCCAGTCCCGTGCCGATCATCGCACGGGGATCGAGGCCGGCCATCCGGTGCTTGATCACCATCGGACCGATCGCATAGCCAACGGCTGCGACGAGGATGGCCGCCGTCCCGAGCAGCTCGTCGACCCGCCCCGCGACGTCGATGCCGACCAGCGCGACGACGCCCCCAAACCCGATCAGGAGGCCCACCGCCCGCAATCGTGTCGGGCGTTCGGAGTCGTCGAAGCGGATCGCAAGGACCGCCCCGATCAGCGGCACCGACGCGATGATGATCGCGGCCAGCGAGGACGCCACGTGCTCCTCCCCCGCTGCGATCAGGGGGAATGGAATCGACACCTCCGCGATCGCGTAGGCCAACAGCCAGCGCCACCGACCCCGGACCGCGCCCAGCGTCCCCGCCCGCCACGCCAGGCTAACCAGCACGACGGCGGCGAGCGTGACCCGCCCCCAGGCGAGCGCCGGCGGCGTCACCCCGCCGTCGACCGCGATCTTGATGAACAGGTAGGGGACGCCCCAGATCAGAGACATGGCGGCGAACGCGAGCCAGGCGCGACGGGTCACGGCCCGGAGTCTTG
Source organism: uncultured Solirubrobacterales bacterium (assembly GCA_963812225.1). Lineage (GTDB taxonomy): Bacteria > Actinomycetota > Thermoleophilia > Solirubrobacterales > Solirubrobacteraceae > Palsa-465. Next base: position 407,552 of record CAWEUN010000013.1, on the reverse strand, counting down.
CATGCCGCGTCCGCCGGCCCGTCTATGTCCACGCCGCGTCGGCCGCTCTGTCTACGCCGCGTCCTGCGCGGGCGCCGGGCTCCCGTGCGGCGCCACGGCGCGACCCCCGTCGTACGCGACCAGATCGGGGAACGCCACGACCACCGCCCCGACGCCGACGATGCACGCCAACCCGCCGGTCGCCACCGAGGTGACCGCCGAGGTGAGTCCCGCCACGAGACCCGACTCGATGTCGCCCAGGCGCGGCCCGCTCGTCACGACGAGGCTGTAGACGGCGCTCATCCGCCCGCGCAGCTCGTCGGGCGTGACGGTCTGGTTGATCGTCGAGCGGCAGAAGGCGCTGATGGCATCGGCACAACCCGCGACGGCGAGCAGCACGATCGCCGCCCCGATCGAGCGGACGACCCCAAGCCCGACGATCGCCGCTCCCCAGATCAATACGCACACGATCACGATCCTGCCGAGGCGGCGCGCGTGGCTGATCCACCCAGACGTCAGCACCGCGATCGTGCCGCCCGCCGAGAGCCCGGCATACATGAGCCCGGTTCCGGCCGCGCCGGCGTGATAGACGGTCAGCGAGAGCACGGCGAACAGCGAGCGCGGCCAGCCGAAGGTCATCGCCACCAGGTCGATCGCGAAGCTTCCCGACAGCGCGTTGTTCGAGCGCACGAACCGCAGACCCTCGCCGATCGCGCTCTTCACGGACTGAGGCTTCACGCTCGCATGCGGCGGCTGCGGCCGGATCGCGAGCGCCGCAAACAGCATCGCGAGGCAACTTCCGGCGTCGATCAGGTACGCCACGCCGACGCCGCTCGCCGCGATGATCAAGCCGCCGACGGCGGGACCGATGATCCCGGTCACCTGGTAGATGCCGTAGTTGAAGGCTAGTCCGGCGCGCAGATGCTCGGGTCCGAGGACGCCGGGAATGATCGCCGAGCGGGTGACGGCGTCGAGCGCCGAGCTCCCGGCCAGGATGCCGCCGAGGACGAGGATCAATAGGACGGGCGGCTCGCCTTCCAGGGCGGCCACGGCGAGGGCGGACGCGGCCACGATCACGCCCAGCTGGGCGGCGGCCAGGACCCGCCGGCGATCCATCCGGTCGGCCATAGCCCCGCCCAGGAGCGACACCACGATCATCGGCCCGAGCTCGAACGCCCCCAGCAGGCCGACCAGCGCCGCCGAGCCGGAGATGACGTAGATCTGGAACGGGAGCGCGACGAGCGCCGCCTGCGTGCCGAGATTGGACACGACCTCGCCCCCGACGAGCAGCCGGAAGTCGCGCGAGGCGCGCAGCGGCGAGATGTCGACGGCGATCCGCCTGAGCAGCTTCAGCATTCGCCCCCGATCTTCCCAGCCGGGGGCTTTCGCCCCCTTGCGCTACGTATCGCCGTTCGCCGAGGCCGTGGCCTCGGACTCACCGGCGTCACGCTCGCCCGACGCCTGGTGCCCACGGAGTGGTTCGAGCGCGAGCGCCATATCTTCGGCGAACCTCGGGAAGCGCTTGGACTCGGTGTCGCCGATCGCCACGAGCTGTTCGCCGACGCCTCGCACGTCCTCGATCAGACGGCGGCGCTCGCGCCAGATCGTTTCGGCGCTCTGGCCGAGCTCCCGAGCGCGGGTCTCGGCCTGTTCGACCGTCTCCTCGGCTTCGCGACGGGTTGCCGAACGCAACTCATCCGCCTCGCGCTGGGCGGTCGAGCGCAGCCGCCCCGCGTCGTGGTCGGCGTTCTGGCGAACCTGCTCGGCTTCCCGGGCTGCGGTCTCGCGGAGCTCATGCGTCTCCGCCGTCGCCGTTTCCCGAAGTTCCTGCGCCTCGGCGGCGGCCCGCTCGCGAGTCTCGGCCGCCTCGCTCGCAGCTCGGGCGCGCGTTTCCTCGGCCTCACGCTGGCTCGCTTCGCGCAGCTCCTGGGCCTCACGCTGGCTTGCTTCGCGCAGCTCCTGCGCCTCCCGCTCGGCCTCCTCCACGCGCTCGTCCGCCCGCGCCCTCGAGCGCGCCGTCAGCTCCTCGGCGGACTGGTGGGCACGCTGGAGGATCTCGCGAGTCTCCTCGCTCACCTCGTCCAGCGCATGCCGCACGGCCATTTCCGGCGACGACGAGATCTCGAGCTCGGCGATCACCCGGTTGACCTCCCGCACGTAGCGATCGACCGCCGCTCGGTCGTAGCCACGCAGCCCCACCGGAAATCTGACCTCTCGGGCGTCCTTGATGGTCTGGTCTCGCTCCGCGGCGCTCATGCGATTGCTCTGAAAGCGCGAGGTCGGGCGGTCCGGCTCCTCTGCTCGGGCCGGGCTTCCATCGCGCTCTCTCGGCACATGCGACTCGGGATGACCCGTAACGGTTCTGGTCTCCCGCTCGGGCTTGGCCTCGGCGCTCTCGGCGCCCTCAGGTGTCTCGCCGCCGTTGCCGATGCTGGAATGGTCCCCACTGATCTCCGACTGCGCCATCTCCCATCAGCTCCATTCTGTCGCTCGGCCGGCACAAGCCCCACGGACAGCACCGTCCTCCCTCAAGCACCCACGCTACCCCTTTGGTCAAGCGAGGGCGGCGCCGGGGCGGGGATCGTCGTTCCCACGCCGGTCGGAGCGTTCTTAAGACCCGTTAATGCTGCACATCACGAAGCCGGGTACAACTACATCTCGCCTATGCTCACCGGGATCTGCTGGCGCCCCATCGCCGGCTGTTGATACAGGCTGCCGCGATGAGCACTCGTAACCGCAGACGGGACGACGACGTCGTCGCACGCGCACCCGCCGCCCGTGGCCGGGGTGGTGCCCCTCATCTCGCGCTGGCCGCCGGCATCACGATCGTGGCACTGCTCGTGTTGGTTGTCGCGGCACTCCTCGCCGTCCCTGACCACAACCGCGCAGCCGCACGGGCGTCGCACGGCCGGGCCCCGGTGGGACCCACCACGGCACCCCTGAGCTCAGCGGCCCCGCCGGCGCTCGCGCCGGCCCAGGCCGAGGTGCGGATCGGATCGCCCCGCGATGCGACGAGAGTGCCTCGTTCCTTCTTCGGGATCTCGACCGAGTACTCGTCGCTGCCGGTGTACGAGCAGCAGCTCCCGCTGTTCGAGCGGGTCCTGTCGCTCCTGCACGTCCGCGGTGACGGTCCACTCGTTCTCCGGATCGGCGGCAATTCGGCTGACGACACGTTGTGGGAGCCGAAGGCCGGTAGAACGCCGCCTTGGGCGATCGGGCTGACCCCGCAGCTCCTGCGGCGTACGCGCCGCCTCGTGCGCCGCGACGGCGTCAAGCTGATTCTCGACCTCAATCTCATCACCGCCTCGCCGAAGAAGGCGGCCCGGTTGGCCCGCGCAGCGGAGCACACGCTGCCAAGGGGAAGCATCATCGGCTTCGAGATCGGCAACGAACCCGACGACTACAGCCCGAAGAACTGGCTCGCAACCGTCGCCGTGACGCCGTTCCGAGCCGGCTTTCTTCCCGACGACGTCTCGACCGGCACCTACACGCACGACTTCCGCTCCTATGGCCGGGCCGTCGCCAGGGTCGCGCCGGGGATACCGCTCGCGGGCCCGGCGCTGGCAAACCCGGTGCGCCACGCCGGCTGGATCTCGAGTCTGCTCTCGAGCCCCCACCGAGGGCTCGGGATGGTCACGGCGCACCGCTACCTCTATTCGGCGTGCGCCAGGCATCACTCGGCGAGCTATCCGACGATCGCGCGCCTGCTGAGTGAACACGCCACCGCGGACATGGCGCACAAGCTCATACCCGCCGTGCGCATGGCCCACCGGGCGGGGCTCGAGTTCCGGCTGACGGAGCTGAACTCGGTCTCATGCCAGGGCGTCCGCGGCGTCAGCAACGCGTTCGCGACCGCCCTGTGGGCCCCCGACGCGCTGTTCGAGCTGCTGCGGGCGGGGCTCGACGGCGTGAACATCCACGTCCGCACCGACGCCATCAACGCGGCCTTCACCCTGAGCCACGACGGGTTGGGCGCGCGACCGCTGCTCTACGGGATGATTCTTTTCGCGAGGACGCTGAGCGCCGACCCGCAGCTCGCACGCGTAAAGCTGCGGGACGAACGCCTCGCTGCATCTGAAGGCGTGGGCGGTGCGGGTCGCCGGCGGCAGGATGCACCTGTTGCTGATCAACAAAGGCAGGCAGACCGTGAACGTCAGGGCCGATCTGCCCGCGACGGCGCCCGCACAAGTGCAGCGACTGCTCGCTCCGTCCGCGGGATCCACCTCCGGCGTGACCCTCGCCGGCCAGCACCTCGGCCGCGACGGCCGGTGGCAGGGCCGGTACACGACCCAGACGGTGCTACCCAGGCTGGAGGGCTACGAGGTGACGATGCCGCCGGCGAGTGCAGCACTGGTTACGGTGCGCCTCCGGCGAAGCGCCCGCCGGTAGAGAGGACCCGCTCCCTGAACCTAACATTGGTCCATGGACTTGCCGCCCGGCCCACGCGCCCCGGCCGTGTGGCAGACGCTGGCGTGGATGACGCGCCCGGCGGCGTTCCTGCGCCTCGTCCACGACCGCTTTGGGGATCCGGTCACGATCCGGACGTACTGGACTGAGGAGCCGATGGTGCTGTTCTCGCATCCGGACTCCGTGCGCGAGGTGTTTCGCCTGGACCCCGCGATCGCCCCGGCAGGGCAGAGCTGGGAGTTCCTGCGGCCGTTCGCCGGGCCCCACTCGATCCTGCTGCTCGACGGCGAGGAGCATCTGCGTGAGCGGCGCCTCCTGCAGACGCCGTTCCACGGGCCGCGGATGCGCGCGTTCGCGCCGATGATCGGTGAGCTCGCGCGGCGCGAGCTGAGCGGTTGGAACGGCCGCGTCATCGCTCTCGAGAGAATGCGCTCGCTCACGCTGGAGGTCATTCTTCGCGTCGTCTTCGGCGTCCGCGACGATCGCGAGGACGCGGAGCTCCGCGACAGTGATCGACGGGACGCTCGGCGGGGTTCGTTCGCTGCCGCGGATGCTCGCGATGGCGGTCGTCCAGCGCGACCTCGGCCCACGCAGCCCATGGGGGCGCTTTCGCATCGCCGTCGAGCGGTTCGACGCACTGCTGTTCGAGCTCATCGCTCGTCGGCGCGCCGACCCAGGCCGTGACTCGATGCTCACGCTTCTGCTCGAGCAGCACGACGAACACGGGAACCCTCCGAGCGACCGGCACCTCCGCGACCAGCTCGTCGCGCTGCTGGTCGGTGGCCACGACAGCTCGGCGGCGTCGCTCGCGTGGGCGTTCGAGCGACTCGCGCGCCACCCAGCGGTCCAGGCGCGCCTACGCGACGGCAACCCGGCCTACGTCGACGCCGTCGTCAAGGAGGTGTTGCGGGCGCGGCCACCGCTCACGATCGCCCCACGGCTGCTGCTCGAGCCGGTGCGGATCGCCGGACGAACGGTGCCGGCGGGGGTCCAGGTGGCCGCCTGTCTGTGGCTGGCCATGCGCCGCGAGGATTTGTGGCCGCAGGCCGCGGCGTTCCGTCCCGAGCGATGGCTCGACTCCCCGCAGCCAAACCCGATGTCGTGGATCCCATTTGGCGGCGGCGTCCGCCGCTGCGCCGGCGCGCCGTTCGCCGAGATGGAGATGCGGGAGGTCATCCGAGCCGCCGCCCCGCTCACGATCCGGCCACTGCGGCCGCGGCCGGAGCGCGCACGGCGCAGCATGCTCGTCGTCACGCCAGAGCGCGGGGGCGAGATCCTCGTCGAGCGAACCCGATCCCCAGCCTCGCGGTCCGACTGACCTCAGAGCCGGTAGTCGAGATCAGCCGAGATCTCCGCGACGTCCATCTGCGCCTTCTGGAGCTTGCCGGCGAGATCCCAGTTCATCGACTGCCACCGCGTGAACTGGTCGAGCACCCACACACCGGACTGGCGGGCGCCGTTCCCGGACTTCCCGTTGCCGCCGAACGGCAAATGCGCTTCGGCCCCCGACGTCGAATTGTTGACGCTGACCATCCCGGCACTGATCTGCTCACGGAACCGGAACGCGCTGTGCGGGTCGTTGGTGTAGATCGCGCTCGAGAGGCCGTAGCCGTGTCCGTTCGCGAGCGCCATCCCCTCCTCCCAATCGGAGAAGCGGGCGACGCCGACGAGGGGACCGAACGTCTCGGTGTTGGCGAGATCGTCGTCGACTTCCACGCCGCTGACGATCGTCGGGTGGCAGTACAGGCCGTGCTCGGGATCGCCGCCGACGAATCCCGCCCGAGGTTGCGCCGCGGTGATTCTGCCGGTGGCGGTCGAACCGTGCACCGCATGGTGAGAGCGGATCAGGCCGAGCCAATCGCGCTCGAAGCGGGCTAGGAACCGCTCGTCGAGCATCGGACCGTAAAGCACGTCGGCCGTCGGATCGCCGATCGCGGCGGCTTCGACCGCTCGCGTGTAGCGCGCTAGGAACTCGTCGTGAACGCGCTCGTGGACGATCACCGTGCCGAGCGACGTGCACCGCTGCCCCGCGGTGCCGAAGCCGCTGAAGACGGCGCCCTCGACGGCCAGGTCGATGTTGGCGTCGGGCATCACGACGAGCGGGTTCTTGCCGCCGAGCTCCAGGCACGGCGACTGGAGGTGGCGTCCGCACAGCTCGCCGATGCGCCGACCGACATCGGTCGAGCCGGTGAATCCGACCTTCTGCACCAGGCCCTGTCCGAGCGATTGCTCCAGCCCCTCGAACGTGCTCGCCCCGTCGGCGAGCACGAGATTGAGGACGTCGGCGGGGACGCCTGCCCGCCAGAACAACTCTGCGAGCGCCCGCGCGGACGCCGACGCATATTCGGCCGGCTTCCAGACGACCGCGTTGCCACACAGCAGCGCCGGGGCGATGTACCACGAGGGCACCGCGACCGGGAAGTTGCCGGCGGTGATGATCGACGCGACCCCCACCGGAGTACGGAACGTGAACAGCTGCTTGTCGGGCATCTCCGACGGCACGGTCATCCCGTACAGCCGGCGTCCCTCGCTGAGGAAGAACTCGCAGGTGTCGATCACCTCCTGGACCTCGCCGAGCGCCTCGCCGGTCGGCTTGCCGATCTCGCGGGTCACGAGCGCGGCCAGGGCAACTTTGTTCTGACGGACCAGCTCAGCGGCGTTCGCGATCACGTTTCCCCGGACCGGAGCCGGGACGGCGGCCCACTGAACCTGGCCGTCTCTGGCGCTCTGGCACGCCTGCACAAACGTGGAGGCGTCGCCAAGACTGACCGTCGCGACGACGTCCTCGAGGTTCGACGGATTGGTCGAGTCGTACTCGCCGGCGCCGCCCTCGGCCGGCTGTCCGCCGATCATCGAGGCGAGCTCTTGCGTCGTGTCTGGCTGCGTGGTTGTCATGGGCTGCTCCTAGGTTTCTGTCATACGACGTTGAACTCGGGCCGGAGCGCGTCCGGCGTGACGAAGCGCTCGGCGGACAGGGGCGCGACGTCGATGAACGGCTCGCGCTCGAGCACCAGATCCCGCACGACCTCCCCCACCGCGGGCGCCTGCAGGAAACCATGGCCGGAGAAACCCGTCGCGTACAGGAACCGGGCGACGTCGGGCGCCTCCCCGATCAGGGCATTGTGGTCGGGAGTCATCTCATAGAACCCGGCCCAGCTGCCCTTGATGCCGACTCGCGCAAGCTCCGGAGCGCGGCGCTCGGCGACCTCGAGTAGCGCGGGGATCCAGTCGTCGCTCGCGTGGGCGTCGAAGCCGGTCTGTTCTCCTGGCGCGGCCATGCCCATCAGGACACCGGGCCCCTCCCGATGGAAGTAGAAACTGGTGGCGAAGTCGATCGTCATCGGGAACCGCGCCGGCAACGAAGGCATCGGCTCGGTGAACAGGACCTGACGTCGCAAGGGAATGACCGGTAGGTCCACGCCCGCGAGCTCCCCGCAGGCGCGCGACCACGCGCCCGCCGCGCAGACGACGACCCCGGTCTCGATCGTCCCCTTGCTCGTGACGACGGCGCGGATCTCGCCGCCCTCGACGAGCACCTCCAGGATTTCGCAGTTGGTCTCCAGGTGAGCCCCAAGGCCCCGCGCGCCGGCGGAATAGCCCTGGACGACCGAATCCGGAGTGGCGTGGCCGTCGGAGGGTGAGAACGCGCCGCGGAGCACGTCGTCGACCCGCAGCGGCGGGCACAGGTCCTGGACGGCTTCGCGATCGACGATCCGGCTCGGCACGCCGAGACGGTTTTGGAGGGCAACGCTCCGCGCAAACGCCTCGACGTCTTCCTCGCGGGAGAGCACGAACAGGTACCCCACCTGATGCATGCCGATCTCCCAGCCGGGCCGCCGCGGGAAGTCGGCGAACGCCGCCAGGCTCCTCTGACCGAGCTGGATGTTGATCTCGTCCGAGAACTGCGCGCGGACGCCGCCCGCCGCGCGGCTGCTCGACCCCGAGCCGAGCTGCCTCCGTTCGGCGAGGACGACGTCCCGGACCCCCGCCTCGGCCAGGTGAAATGCGCAGCTCGTCCCGATCACGCCGCCGCCCACGATCACCACGGATGCCTGTGCTGGCAGCGGTTCGCGTAGTCGGCGCATCACCTCAAGCTTGGCACCTCCGGCTTCAGAGCGAGCGCAAGAACTCCAGGAGCGGCCCGTTGACGGCCTCGGGGTGGGTCAGGTTGGAGGCGTGGGATCCGCCCTCGACGCGGACGAGACCTCGGCACCCGGACAGCCCCTCGCAGAGCTCCTCAGCCTTCTCCATCTCGATCGACGCATCCGCGGTCCCGTGGAAAACGATGGCGGGGCATGAAATGTCTCCCAACCGATCGGTGATGTCGTCTCGATCGAACAGGCAGTCTCCCGGGGCCTCCATGTTCTCGCGCGGCGCCTCTTTCCACTTCGCGATCCAGACTTCGTTCAGGGCCGGATCGCCGACGATCAGGCTGGCCACCGCGCCCGTGAGCTCGTCTGTCGGTCCGACCGTCAGCCATGTTTCCTGCATCTGGCGGTAGACGGGTAGCCGCTCGGGGTCCTCGACGCCCGACTGGGTGTCGATCAGGACGAGCGCACGCACCCGCTCGGGGGCCAGCAGCGCCGCGCGCAGGGACAGAAAGCCACCCTGCGACATGCCGCCGAGCACGGCCTGGTCGATCCCGAGATGATCCAACAGGCCGAGGCAGTCCTGGGCGGAGTCCCAATAGGTGAACGGCTGGCCGTCGAACTCGGTCTCTCCGAACCCCCGCTCGTCCCACGTGATCACGCGGAACTCCGGGGCCAGCGCGTCGACCTGCGGAGCGAACATCTCCCGGTCCATGAGAAACCCGTGGGAGAGGATGACCGGCGGCCCCTCTCCTCCGCTGTCTTCGAAACGGATGCGCTGCCCGTTGACTTCGGCGAATGGCAAAGGCTTCCCTCCCGGTCGCGGTGAGGCGCGAATCTATCCGAAACCTACGGGCCCTTCACCTGAGGCCCAATGGCTGCGCATATGCGGCGTTCGCCTGGGCCCTCGTCAGGTAGCCGTTCGCAACGAGCCGGTCCAGGACGTGGTGCTGGCGCTCCTTTGCCAGCTGGAGGTGCTCGAGTGGGTCGTAAGCGGACGGCGCCTGGGGCAATCCCGCGAGCAGTGATGCCTGCGCCCAGTCGAGGGCGTACGGGCCCTTTCCGAAGTAGCCCTTCGCTGCCGCGACTTCACCCCAATAGCCGTGGCCGTAGTACACGGCGTTGAGGTACATGTCGAGGATCTGCGGCTTGGTGTACCGCAACGAGAGCTTTACCCCGAGCCCGATCTCGCGCAGCGTCTCACCGAGTCCGGACCCGTGCCCGTACAGCTGTTTGGCGAGCTGCTGCGCGATCGTGCTCCCGCCCGGGTCGTCGCTCGCCTGTAGTGTTGCCAGCGCCGCGCGTCCCGCGCCGTCGAGGAAGTTGATCACGACGTTCGAGTAGAAGTGCTCGTCTTCGGTGGCGACGACCGCGTCCCCGAGCTTCGTCGGTAGCTGGGCCGGGCTGCGGGTGCCGTGGTGGGCCGCGAGGATCGTGTCCACCCGGTGCTCGGCGTCGCCGACCCCCGGCAGCGTCAACAGGTAGGTCCCGCCGACTATCACCAGTACCGCCGCCAATGAGATCGCGACGAACCCCAGCCTCAGCAACAGCCGACGGATAGCGCGCCACCGCTCGGCCGAGCGCGCCGAGTCGCCCGACGGCTCCAGCTGGACACCGTCGTTCGCGGTGGCACTCGTCGATGCTGTCCGGCTGCCAGGCACGTGAATCGCGGGTCGGAGGCCCAACCGAGTGTGCCGCGCCGCGCCCGACCGATCCAGCCGCCTTAGCAGATTCTTCGCACAGCTTTCAGGAATGCATCAGGTGCACGTGGTGCAGTGGCTGGCGTGTTCTCCGAGGTCATGTCCGCGATCCGGCGGTCGAACGGTTCCTCGCCGGCAGCGACGGACCCGGCAATCGCTGTGCTGGACGACCAGCAGCGGCGGCTCCTCGACCGGCTCCGCCAGGCTGACGGGGCACCGGTCTCGTTCGCCGAGCTTCGAGCTCGCGGCGTCGACTTTCCGGCCTTGGTGCTGAACGAGCTAGAACTGAGCGGTTTCGCGTTCGAGCGCGTCCACGACCGCGGCCGGTTGGCCGGCGTGTGCCTCCTCGATCCCTGAGCCTCAGGCCGTTATCGGGGCCAGTACGCGTCGGCGCGTTTCGCGTCCGAGCTGCGTGGCGGTCCGGCGTTCCTCGGTCAGAAGCGCCGGATCGCTGAGAACCTCGGGGAACTCGAGCCCGTAGGCCGGCGCCTTCGCGGTTCTGAGGACGCGCCTGATGCGCTTCGCAAACCGCTCCAGGCCGAACTGCCGAAGCAGGCCGGAAAGCCCGCTCGGGAGGCCGGCGGCCAGGTTCCCGTCGTTGCGCTCGATGCCCGCGGTGGCGACGACGATCGAGAGTCCAAGGGCAGTGAAGTCGTTTGTGAGACGGACCTGCAGCCCGGCCAGCTTGTTGAACAGCGGCCTGCTCGCGTGGGCGTACCTGACAGCGGCGCCGAGCTGACGGCCCTCCCAGAGATGGTTGTCCCTCACGAGCGCGCCGTGCGCGCGGTCGACGGAGGTGTGGAACGCCTGTGCCAGCGCGTAAATGTCGACCGCGGCCCCGTTCAAAGAGTGCTCGTCCAGCGCGATCTGTTTCAACGCCGGCGACGCGGCCTTGTATGCCGGCAGCCTGATCCGCCGCGGCCTGGCGATCTTTCTGAAGTGGAAGTCGACCGGATCAGTGAAGTAATTTTTCAGGAGCCCCACCGACGAAACTGATTCCGAGCCCGGCGCCGAGCACGATTCCCGAGACCGCGGCCCCCGGCACCGTCTCGGGCAGCGTGATGATCCCGAGGCTCGCCAGGCCGTTGGCGGTCAGTCCGGCGACGCCGACGCCGGCAATCATGTTGCCCACGTTTTGGATCGTCTCCGCGGTCGTCCTCAGCAGCGCGTTGCCGACGGTTTTGCCCGGCGGCGTGGGAATCGAGTAGCCCGAGCCCTACGCGGTCACGGCGACGGTCCGCCGCTCCTTGGCCGACGCCGCGGGCGCCGAGGCAAGAGCCATCACTGCCGCAACCGCGAGCGTCAGCGCCACGAAGCCCCGCCACGTCAGCATCGAATGACCGCTGCGCATCGTCTTCCCTCCCGTGATCCGGCGGCAACGTAGCGATCCCGCCGGCACGTGGCAAGGCGATGGCAGATTTAGCGCAGGCTGTGAGAGCGCGACGGCCCTACGCTGAGCGGCCGACGCGATATCGAACGTGCGTGGCGTAGGGGGAGTGGATCACCTCGATCGGCTCGAGGCCGGGGTCCTCCACGCCGTCGAACAGCCGCTCGCCGACGCCCAGCAGAACGGGTGCGACGTCGAGCGTGAGCTGATCGATCGCTCCCGCCGCCAGCGCCTGGCGGATCGTCGACGCCCCGCCGGCGACGGCGATCTCGCGGTCTCCGGCGGCGGCTTGGGCCCGTTCCAGGGCCGCCTCGAAGCCGTCGGTGACGAAATAGAACGTCGTCCCGCCCTCCATCTCGATCGGGTCGTGCGCGTAGTGGGTGAGGACGAACACCGGGGCGTGGTACGGCGGTTCATCGCCCCACCACCCGCGCCAGTCCCCGTCCCACTCGCCCCGAATCGGCCCGAACATGTTCCGGCCCATGACGTATGCCCCGCGGCGCTTGAGCAGATCGTCGCGGGCCGCGACGTCTGCTTCGTGGCCGGGCTCGTCGGCGGCAAAGTGCCATTCGTGGAGCCTGAGGCCATCGACGCCGAGCGGGTTCTCGCGGCTTTGATGCGGACCGGCCATGAACCCGTCCAGCGAGATCGATACGTGGAATGTCGTCTGTGTCATGGAAAGGAAGACTGCCCGCTGGGCCAAGAATCATCGCCAGGCTCCTCCGCGTCGTGGTGGCGCGCCGCCCCGGACTGCTCGACGGCCACGCGGCCCGAGGTGTGGTACGCGTGGACGAGTCTGCACGACAGGGGCAGCAGGAACGGGGCGATCATCAGGGCAAGCCAGTCGTGGAAGCTGTTCCCGGTGAAGCCCGTCCAGGCCCAGCCCCAGTCATAGCCGCCGATCAGCAGCACGCCAAAGCCGATCAGCACGACCGCGGCGATTGCGCGCTCCCGCGGGCCGAACGGCTCGCCTTTGCGGACCCACTCGGGCAGCAGCACGACGACCACCGGGAACAACATTAGGTGGAGCCAGTCCCACAGCTGTTGCCGCCGAACCCGGTCCAGCTCCAGTGCCAGCTGTAGCTCGCGACGATGGTCAGCGCGAGCAGAACGCCGGTGACGGCACCGACGATCCGCCATACCCGCCAGCTCTCGGCGCTCGAGATCAACCGTACGGTCAGATAAGCGAAGGCGAACGGCTGCGCGAACGTCTGAAGCCAGCTCCAGAGCGAGGTGTTGCCGTCAAAACCCGTCCAGCGCCATTGCCGTCCGTGGACAGCGAACACCACGATCAGGCCCACCAGCCCCAACACCGCGGCGCTTGCAAACAACCATCCGGAACTGGGTCGCGGCCACGCGCGCTGCAGCCGCGTGCGCCACAGGCGCGAGTCGGCCGATCCACCGGGTTGTCCAATTGCGCCGTTGACGCTCGGCCGGCGAGCCGCGGTGATTTGCATCAGAGCCTCCTGTGAAGTGTCGGTGGTCATGCGGTGTCGATCGTGACATCGCGCCCACCGGCGCACATCGGGCAATCACACAGTTCTTTGCTCAGCTCTTTCGACGCGGCGACGTGAGTGTTTAGCCCGGGGCCCGAGCATTTACTTCAACGGGCGGTAGCGGAGACCGTCGAGGGCGATGCGAAGAATGTGCTCGACCTGGCTCGGGTCGCTGGCCGGGATCTTCGCGATTCCGACGACCATCTGCATTACCTCGGGGAACTCGACGTCCTGTCGCACGACCCCGGCTTCCTAGGCCCGCTTCAGCAACGGAGCGCCCGACTCGTACAGCGAGGTCCGACACACCTGATACAGCGCGGCGTCGAGTGCACCGCGCCCGACCGGCCTCCGACAAGCGGCTGCCGCGTTTGACGATCCGGATGCTGAGCGGGACGATTGTCCCGTGGTCGCCACTGGGGCCGCTCGGCACTGCTCGAGCGGGATGATGATCTGAGAAAGCCGCGTGGTCTCTTTGCCGCGGCGTGCCGCGGCCGGGGGAGTTGTCTGGTCGTCGAAGGACCCGCGGGCATCGGCAAGTCGGCCCTGATCGCGGAGCTGAGAGAGCGAGCGATGGTGGGTGAGGCGACGGTCCTGAACGCCCGCGGCGCCGAGCTGGAGCGGGGCTTCTCGTTTGGAGTTGTCCGGCAGCTGTTCGAGCCCGCACTCGCGGCGGTTCCAGTGGACGAGCGTGACGCGGTGATGTCCGGCGCCGCTCGTCTCGCCGAGCCGGCGATCGGTGAGCTGGACATCGAGCTCGAATCTGTTCCGACCTCGGCTTCGCCGTCGCTCGATCCGTCATTCGCGGTCCTTCACGGCCTGTACTGCGGACGCGAAGCACCAGGTCAACGAATCGAACGAGCACAACTGCAAGCGGATAACCCAGCCTCATTACTTCTTCGTGATAGCCAGGGGCTGGACCGGCTCGCTGGGCGGGGTCGAGACCGCGGGCATCACGGACCGCTGGTCGTCTACGAACGCCCAAATCCTCTTCGACCAGTGGGAGGGCGGCGGGATCGTCTCGTACCTGTTCAGCGGCTCGGTCACCTGGACGGACTCGGGCACCGACGCCGAGGGCTGCACGGTCAGCGGGTCGGGGACGAGGAGCTACCACGACGACGACTCGATCGGGGCGCTCTCAGTCGACTATCTCCACGGAACCTACTCGGGGAGCCTTCAGGACACGAGCGGGGCACCCGAACAGGACAGGTTCAGCAACTGCGATGATCCGCCGCCGCCCGAGCCCGGCCCATACGAGCCGACGTTCTTCTTGCCGTCCGACTCCGGGAACGTCATGCTGCCCTTCGGCTCCACCTCACTGCCGGGAAGCCCGAATCAGTCGATCGGGGCTACCTACAGCTGGAACCTGCGCGCTGCGGCCCTTCAGTAGGCGTTCGCCCGCGGAGCGCCGCGTTCGCCGTCCATAACCTCGAGGATGCACATCAAGTCGACGAGACCCGTGAAGGTGCGCGGGTCGTAACCGGTCTTCGTCGCGATTTGCGCTAGTCGGTAGCGGATGGTGTTCGGATGGACGTGCATCTGCTCGGAGGCTTTGGTGACGTTGAGATCGGCATCGGCGAAGGCGCGGATCGTTTCGACGGCTATCGCCAGATCCCCGTCTGGCAGCGTCCGCACGTCGTTGCCCTTCGAGGCGATGATTGCGCGCGTGGTTGCGGTCGCACCGATGAGTGCGCATTCGAGTGACGAGAGGTCTTCGAGCGAGACGATCGGGCGGCCCGGTGATGTGTACGACAGCGACAGCGCAGCTTCGCGGTATGCCTGTTGCACGCTCGCGAATCCCTCGGATGGCGTGCTGACGCCGTAGTGGACGTCGATCGTGTGTTCGTCGATCGTCTGTTGACGCGCGGCGCGCAGGCGCGCGATCCCGCTCCGCGGTGAGGATCCGGCGGTAATTAGGACAAGTTCTCCATGGCGGATCGCCACGAGGGGTCTGGCGGTCCCCAGCGACATGTTCTCCTCGAGCGTGTCCCGCGCGAGTTGGAGTGCGTCGCCGACCGGGAGCGCTGCCTGCTCCACGCTTCCGACCACAGTCAGAAGCTTCCCGGCTGGGTCCAGCCCGGGTGCGGCCGGATGGCGCCTGCCGGGATCCACCGGCTGGCCGTCGATCAGGCGCTCGACCAAATCTCGGGCGGCCCGACCGCTCTGCGTTCTGAGTCGCGTCTCTTCTCGCAGGTACGCCTCCGCCGCCTGCGTCGTGATCGTGTCCATCGCATCGATCGCGGTCGCGGCGAGTGCAAAGCCCGCGGCTCGCGAGAGCCTGAGGCGCGACGCTTCTTCGGCGCAGGCCTGCCAAATCGTCAGCAGTGCCACGCGGTACGCCCGCATGAAGGCCTCGAGGCTGATGCCTTGGCGAACACGCCGGGCAGCCAGCTCGCGCACGAACCCGAGGTCTTCGCGGCGTACGGTCGACCCCTCGGCGAATGTTCGCGCGAGCAGCTCGGCGGTCGCGGTGGCGCCGGCGCGAAGGTCGCTTATCAGCTCCGGCGCGGCCTCGCCATACCCGGGGATCTCGTCGGACGCGCGCGCGGCGATCGCCTGCCCGATCTCCGTATACCGGCCGGCGAGTGCCTCGCCGACGTGGCGCATCGCGCGCTCGTTGTCACGCTCGACCGGTACCTGCTCAGTCCTTCTCGTGCGCGATCCCATCGTCTTGGCGAATCCTACATAGAGGTGCCCTCGGCGTTAGAAATTTCGCTAAGGCAGGAATCCGCGGCGGCTGCCACGCTACTCACCAACGGAAACGAGGAAGCCAAGGAGCAGCAATGTCAACGATCACTCAAAGCACCCTCGAAGGTCAGCGGGCACTCGTGACAGGTGCTACGTCAGGTATCGGCCGGGCGGTCGCGCTGAAGCTCGCGCGAGATGGGGCCGAGGTCCTCGTTCACGGACGCGACGCCGGACGTGGTGCCGAGACGGTCCAGGAGATCACCACCGCAGGCGGCAAGGCGAGCTTCGTCGCTGCCGACCTCACCGACGCCGACGACGTGCGGCGCCTCGCGAGCGAGGTCGGGGACGTCGACATCCTGATCAACAACGCCGGGATCTCGCTTTTTGGCCCTACCGCAGAGTTCGACGTCTCTGCATTCGACAAGATGTTCGCGAGCAACGTCCGCGCGCCGTTCCTCCTCGTCGGGGCGCTCGCTCCCGGTATGGCTGCCCGCGGGCACGGGAGCATCGTCAGCCTCAGCAGCATGGCCGGAGGCGTCGGGCTCGACGGTGGCGCGGCCTACGGCGCGACGAAGGCGTCGCTCGAAGCGATGACGCGCGCCTGGGCCACGGAATACAGCGCCAGCGGCGTCCGCGTCAATGCGATCGCCCCCGGCCCCGTCTACACCCCGACCCCCTCAGGGCGGGAGTTCATCACGAAACTAGGCGAAACGACGCCGATGCACCGCGCGTCGCAACCCGAGGAGATCGCCGAGGTGATCGCGTTCCTCGCGTCTCCAAAAGCGAGCTACATCACCGGCGCCACGGTCGCCGCCGACGGTGGGCGCAGAGCTGTGTAGCTTGACCGGCGAACTCGCGGGGTTGTGTCCATGAGCTGCATGAGCTTCAAGGCGGACGTAGCCCCTTCTCGCCTCTAAGCCGGCCGGGTGTTAGTTCACGAGCGCAGTTGCGGCCAGGTTCACGCTGAACGAGAACGTGGTGCACTCGGGCACGAGCTGGCACTTGCCGCTGGCAGATTTCTCGAACGGGGCGCCCCCCAATCTCGAGCTCGATCCTCGTTACCCTGTCGTACCACGGGTACGCGTTGTCCCACGCATTTGAGCCATGCGAAATGTCCTGCGGGGGTCCGGGATTGCCGTTGACGGCGAGCTGGATCTTCTCGGCGTCGGCCCACATCCGCGCGGGCGGGACGAGCAGGTAGGCGTGGCGCTCGATGAAGAGGTGGCGGTTCTTGTCGCAATGGACCTGGCGGGTGGCCCAGATCTTCGGAAACGCGGGCACGAACGTGCCAGAGGTCGACACAACTGTGGCGGTACCGTTGATCGGCGGATTGGCGAACGACGGGTCGGCCTTGGCGCTGGCGCTCTTGAACGTGAGTGGGGCCGCCTCCGGATCAACCACGAGGTTGAGGTCGGGGGTGCCCTTGACCGTCGCCTGGCCACTCATGACGACGTGACCGGTCCACTGCCCAGTGTCGGTCTGGCCGTCGAGGGTCGCGTTTAGCTGGAGTTTGATGCGCTTGAAGCAGCTCGCGGCGACGGCGTCGAGATCGCCCGGAACCGTGCCTTCGATCAGGTTGCCCTGACGCGCCAGCTGGAACGCCTCGACGTAGTTCGACACATACACATCGGAGGGGGAGGAGCCCGAGGCCTGGCACTTCGACTTGACAGGTTGTACTGGTAGAGCAGGACCCCCGCCACCACCGGTGTGAGCACGCCGCCGGTATCGATCCCGGCCAGCTGCGACTGGCGCTCGATCCCGAGCGCGACCAAGCTCAGGACCTCGAGCTGGGCGGCGCCCTCGTCGCTCGGCGGCTGAGCCTCCGCGCGCGCGCCATCTCGCCCGCCACCTGCTGCGCCGCCGCCTGCAATGCGAGCTCCAACCCGGCCTGCTCGCCGCGGTCGTAGATAGCGGTTATCGCCTCGCTGATCTCTGCGGCGGACGTGCACGAGAGCACTGGCCTTCTCCCCGCAGCCGCGGTGACGGCGCGTGCCGCGACCGGCGCCTGGCACGGCACGGCCCGCGCACGAAGGAGAACGCCGGCACGCGAGGCGGGAGCCGCGACCCCATAGCCGGCGAAGTACGAGATCGGGATCGTCATGTCCGCCCGCGCCGGTACTGGGAGTGGAAACGCTCCCCCCGACGGGTCGCCGTCGCCGAACGCGACCGCGTGAGCCCCGGCTGGATAGCCCGCCGCGTGGCGGATCTCGAGCGTCGCTCCCGGTGGCGCCTCGCCGGCCGGGTCGATCACGACGCCGTCGACGAGCCGGCCAACAGCGCTCGCCGGCGCCAGTGAGGTGACCGGCGTCAATGTAATCGGCGTGTATGGGACACCGTGGTTCGGCACCCTCAGCACGAATGTGGTGCCGTCAGCGGCGGTGGCGGTCACGATCCCACCGTTGGTGATGTCGGCGCTGCCATTGACCGCGCGAACGCCATCGAGCCTCGCGGTGGCGGCCGGGATCACCGGCGCCGAGCCGACCTTCACCTTGCCGACCGACGCGCATCCCGGCCTAGAGGGCTTCTTCCGCCGGCAGGCCAGCAGCTTGTATTCGCCGGGGGAGATCGCGTCCGGCAACGCGACCCAGGCTCTGAACTTGTGCCGGCCGGCTTTCTGAGCCGCGACGCCGAGCGTCACGGCTGACCGGTCAAAGTGACCGCTCGACGAAAGCGCGAACGACGCGGGCCGAAACCGAACCCTGGCCGGCAGCGAGCCCGACACGCGGGCGAGCCCGTCGGGCGCAAGCTTCCCGCGGTCGACGTGGACCACGTGTTTGACCCGCTTGCGCGGACCGGCGCTCGCCGGCGCGGCCACACCGATCGCCGCCGCGAACGCGATCCCCAGCGCAAAGCTGCGCCTGACCCCGAAAGACCCCATGAACACCTCAGCACGTCGATTCGCTCCCGCCGGCGCTCACCCCAGTCAGCCCGGCCGCTCCACCCTAACACGGGCCGCCACGTCAATCTAGATTACGGTGCGTCGAGACGGCTGACGCGGCTACCGCGCCTGGGTTAGGCTCGCCCGGATGGCGACGGCCAAGCCCCCGATCGGCTCCAGGGTCGGCGGATACCGGCTCATCTCCCTGCTGGGCGAGGGAGCCACAGGCGCGGTCTATCTGGCCGAGGCCGAGGCCACGGGCGAGCGGGTCGGGCTCAAGCTGCTCGACCCCGAGCTCGCTCGCGACGAGCGCTTTCGCAGGCGACTTCTGCGCGAGTCCGAGATCGCGGCGAGCCTGGAGCATCCCAACGTCGTCCCGGTCGTCGACTATGGGGAGGCGGACGGCGTTCTCTATCTGGCCATGCGCTTCATCGACGGCTCCGATCTGCGCGCGCTGCTGACCGCGGCTGGACCGCTCGAGCCCGAACGGGCGCTCGACCTGCTGGAGCAGGTGGCGAAGGCGCTCGACGACGCACATCGGCATGGGCTCGTGCACCGCGACGTCAAGCCCGCGAACATCCTCGTGGACGGCGAGGACCGCGCCTACCTCGCCGACTTCGGACTGGCCAAACACGGCTCATCGCCCAGCAGCCTCACCGGCGAGCGCGCCTTCGTCGGAACGATCGCCTACGTCTCGCCGGAGCAGATCCGCGGCGAGGAGCTCGACGGACGCGCCGACGTCTACTCGCTCGGCTGCGTGCTGTACGAGACCCTCGCCGGCAGGCCGCCGTTCGACCGCGAGAGCGAGCTCGCCGTCGTCTACGCCCACCTCAACGAGCGACCGCCGCGACTCACGGACACGCGTCCCGAACTGCCGGCGGGGCTCGACGACGCGTTGCGCAAAGCCCTTGCGAAGGAGCCCGGCGATCGCTTCGCCAGCTGCGGCGAGCTTGTCGGAGCGGCGCGCAGGGCGCTCGCCGGGGAGCGGATCCGGCGCCGTCGGCTCGGGGCGGCGGTGGCACTCGGCGGCGTACTCCTCGGCGGAGCGATCGCCGCGGTCGCACTGCTTGCGGGCGGCGGCTCGAGCTCGCGCCCCGCGCCTCCCCGCCTGGTCGCCGCGGCCTCAGGGATCACACTCCTCGATCCGGTGAGGCACCGGGTAGCCGGGTTCGTGAAGCTCCCGGAACGCCCCGCCGACCTGGTCTTCGCCGGCCGCTCGGCGTGGGCGCTGCTCGAAGGCTCGCAGCGGCTCGAGCAGATCGACCTCGCCAGTCGGAGACCGGCCGGCACGGTCAACCTGCCCTTCGCGCCAGGCGGCGTAACGGCGGCGGACGGGTCGCTGTTCGTCACCGAGCAAGAGGGGCCGGGGCTGGCCCGCGTCGATCCGGCCACACACAAGATCACGGGTCGCTGGGCGATCGAGACACGCGGCCCACAGACCTCGGACCCCACCGGCATCGCCGTCGGCGCGGGCTCCGTCTGGCTGGCCAGAGGATCCGAGGTCGTGCGAGCGGACGTCCGCAGCGGACGCGTGCAGCGCCGGTTCGGCCTCCCGATATCGGCAACGCTGCTCACCTTTGCCGACGGAGCGCTGTGGGCGGTCAGCAGCCAGAACGGCCTCGTGGAGAAGATCGACCCGGCCGGAGATCGCATTGCGGCACGGGTAACGCTTCACGGCTGGATCAGCGCGCTGACCGTGTCCGGCGGCTCGGTGTGGATCACGGTCACTCCGGACGATGTGGCTTACCGCCTGAACGAGGACGACGCGAGCCTGGTTCAGACCGTGGCCGCCGGCGGAGGACCCGCGAGCATCTCCGCGGCGCCCGGAGCGATCTGGGTCACGGATACACGAACGCGCTCGCTCAGCCGCATCGACGCGACCTCCGGGGCACGCACCACGCTCGACATCACCGGCGAGCCGTATCTCGCCAGCTTTCGCGACGGACTGCTCTGGACCGTCGCGGACGCGGCGCCAGCGCCTTTGGGCGCCGCCAAGGGGCCGGTCGTGCGTGTGTCGATTCCCGACTCGGGGATGGAGCTCGATCCCGCGCTCGGGCCGACCCCCACCGCGAGCCAACTCCTCTACAGCACGTGCGCGAAGCTCGTGAACTACCCGGACGCCGTCGGCGCCGTCGGCGCCACCCTGCGGCCCGACGCCGCCGCGGCGATGCCCACGGTCTCGGCTGACCGCCGCACCTACACGTTCCGCATCCGGCCGGGCATCCGTTTTTCGCCGCCGTCGACCGAAACCGTAACCGCGGCGACCTTCAAGCACAGCATCGAGCGGACGCTCATGGGATCAGACCCGGCGGGCTTGCATCTGATGGGCGACGTCGTCGGCGCGCGCGCGTTCAACGCGGGGCGGCTTCGCGATCTGACCGGCATCGTGGCGCAGGGCAACCGCCTCTACATCACGCTCGTGCGCCCGGCCGGAGATCTGCTCTCCCGACTCGCGATGCCGCTCTTCTGCGTGGTGCCGGCGAACACCCCACCGCCGGGGAAAACACATGGCCCGATTCCCTCGGCGGGGCCCTACTACATCCGCTCGGAGAGCGCGAGCGAGACCGTGCTCGACCGAAACCCGAAATACCGGGGCACGCGGCCTCGCCGTCCCGCGCGGATCATCTACCTGAACGGCATCCAGACGGCGCGAGCGGTGGCGCTCGCGCGCGGAGGGGAGGTCGATCTCGTGACCTGGGACTACGACTCGCTCGGCCCGTTGGCGCCCGGCGGCGCACTCGACCGGGAGTTCGGCCACGATCAAGCGGCCGCCAGTCGCGATGGCTCTCCTCGCTACCACGTGGCGCCGGCGCCGGGGGTCGACATGCTCGCGTTCAACACCCGCCGCGGGTTGTTCAGCGATCCGCGCCTGCGCCGCGCCGCAAGCTACGCGCTCGACCGCAACGCGATGGCCGGGGTCTTCCGCGAGGCGCCCACGGACGGCTACGTGCCGCCGGCGGTGCCCGGGGTGAGCACGCGGCCGGTCTATCCGGTCACGGGTCCCGACCTCGCCGCTGCGTTGAAGCTGGCGCCACCCGGGCCTCGACGGCACGCGAGCCTCTACGACTGCGGCGACCCGGCGAACCTGCGCGTCGCAGCCATCATCCGCGCGGACCTCGAGCCGCTGCGCATCGACGTCTCGATCGTACAGTCGTTCGGCTGCCTGAGCGGCGTTGACCCCAAGGCCAAGCGCGCAGACATCGTGCTCCGGACGCTTGCGACCCAGGACCTCGATCCCCAGCCGTTCCTCGAGGCCATGGTCGGGCGGACCTTCCCGTTCGGCCCGACCAACAATCCGGTGACCTACTCCGACCCTGCCGTGGTGGCAAAGCTCGACGAGATCCGCGGCCTGAGCGGCGGCGCGCGGCTGGCTGCCTACGCCAGTCTTGAGGACGAGTTGTTGCGCGGTCCCGCTCCCTATGCCGCCTACGGGGCGTTCGTCACGCCCGAGTTCATGTCCAACCGGATCGGCTGTCGGCTGATCCAGGGCGCGTACCACGTGGTGGACCTCGCCGCCCTGTGCCTGCGGCGCAGCTAGCCGCCGGCAAGCGACCAGGTAAAGCGCGTCGCGCTCTCGCGCGGTGCGAGGCCACTCGGACGAATGCCGCGGTGGACGACAAGCATTGGACACCGCCGTCTACGCACGAGGGCGCGCCGAGCCTCGCCCAGGCCTTCCCGCCGCCAGCGCTGGGAGAGCCCGACCACTACGGCGCTCGCGCCGTCCGCGGCTTCCGCGAGCCCGGCACCGCTGGCGTCCACGAGCGCCGGCTCGGCGGTCACCCCCACGAGCCGCTGCACCGCGAGCGAAGCGTCTGCGAGGAGGCGACTGGCGTCATGTCCTCCCGGCCGTGTGCCTGCGCGCGCGCCGGCGAGCCGCAAGCGCTCGCCCGTCGCCGCCGCAAGCCAGGCGCCGATCTCCACGGCGGCCCAGTCGTGCTCGCCCCCGCCGAACGGGACCAACACGCCGCCGCCGGCACCGCCCGTCGGTGCCCCTAGCAGCAGCGCGACGTCCGATGAGCTCTTCTCGAGCACCTCCGCCACGTCCTCTGGCAGGGCGCCGCCGCTCTCAAGCTCGGGCGGCGCGCCGAGCAGCAGCAGGTCCACGTCGCTCGAGCCGGCGAGGTGCAGCACGTCGTCGCTCCCGCGAGAGGACACGAACGCCGCCGTGCGGAGCGGCGCCTCGGTCCGTAGCGATGCGAGCGTTCGCACCGCCTCCGCAAGCTGCTGCTCCTCCGCCACGAGCACCGCGGCCATCAGCTCGCGCGGCGGCTGTCGCCGCGCCAACGCCTCGGCGAGCTGCAGCTGCCCGGCGAAGCCGGCCGGATCGCGCACCACGAGCAGCACGGCCGTGTTCGCACCGGCCGTCCGGGGCGGCGCGAGCTCCGGATCGTGGCCCAGGATCGCCTGCTCGAGCTGCTGCAGCCCCGGACCCGGCTCCACGCCGAAGGTTTCCACGAGCTCGGTTCGCGTGGCGCGGTAGACGTCGAGCGCTTCGACCTGCCGGCCCGAGCGGTAGAGCGCGACCATGAGCAGCTCGCGCAGGTGTTCGCGCAGCGGATGCTCCGCCACCAGCTCGCGGAGCGCGGCTATCGCCGAGGAGTGCCGCCCGAGTGCGAGCTCGGCCGCGATCTGTGACTCGAGTGCGGCGAGGCGCAGCTCCTCGAGCCGTGCGATAGCCCCCTGCGCGAACGGCTCGTACGCCAGGTCTGCCAGCGCCGGCCCGCGCCAGAGGGCGAGCGCCTCGCGCAGTGCGTCCACCGCGCCGTGCGCGTCGCCCGCCGCCATCGCGCTCGTCGCCCCGGCCGTGAGCGCCTCGAAGCGGTGAAGGTCGAGCGTCCCGGGCGTGATCCGGATCAGGTAGCCGGGAGGCCGGGTCTCGATGAGCACCCCGCTCTCTCCGAGCGCACGGCGCAACTCGGATACCTGCCGGTGCACCTGTGTCACCGCGGTCACCGGCGTGTTGCCGGCGTAGAGATCCTCGGCCAGCCGCTCGATCGAGACCACTCGGTTTGCTTGCAGCAGAAGCAGGGCGAGCACGGCCCTCTGGTTGCGGCCGCCCAGCGTCAACCCGTCCCCGTCGTGGCGTACCTCGAGCGGCCCGAGGATGCGGAACTCGGTCACGATCGCGCACGGTAGCCGTTCGGCAGCCGAGCGGTAGGGGCATGTCGGAGGATCACGTCGATCCCGTACCAACCCCGAGAGGAGAGCAAGCAATGAGGATCAACTCCCGTCACCTGGCCCTGATCACCGTCAGCGCCTGCGCGATCGCTCCGGCGAACGCGCTTGCGCGATCCAAGCTCGATGCGGTGACGCACAACGCGAGCGCGGTGGCCCCCTGCACCAGGGACTACAGCCTGAACTCCGTGAGCGGCGGCTATTGCGCGAGCGACGCCGACGCCGCAGCACCGATCACGACCCCGTCTGTGCCAACCGTGATCGTCAAGCACGACGATGGCGGCTTCTCCTGGAGCGACGCCGGCGCAGGCGCCGGCTTTACGGTCGCCCTGATCGCCGTGGCGACTGGGGGCGCGATCGCCTTCCGGCGCCGGAGCCCAAGCGTCAGGTCCCACAGCTCGGTGGCGACCCGCTAAGCCTCCTCCGCGACGAGCGGAGGCCAGCGCCACTGGAGCCGGCCTCCGTTCGTCTTTCGCTCCGACGGCATGGGGATCATGAGCGCCTGCCGCGAGAAGGCCGAGCGGCTCGGCCTGGGCAAGCGAACGCCGCTCGGGATCGCGGCGCACCCGCGCCGCGTGAGCCAACTCGGCCCCTCTGAAGAACCGATCGGTCGCACCGGGTGACCCCTGGGCGGCTGCCGGCGTTTCGGGACCGCTGTGCCGCCCTTAACGCCGTAAGACGCTTCAGCCTCCTATTTGGAAACTGAAGCGTCTAACTCGCGAGGTGGAGACGGCGGGAATTGAACCCGCGTCCGCAGTCGCGTGAATGGGCGGCGTCTACGAGCGTAGCCGGCGCTCTGATCTCGCCCTGGACTCGCCTCGCCGGCGGGGTTGTCGAGGACCAGCTCCGAAAGATGTCCCCGGATCGGCTGGAGCGGGCCTTACCGGGTTAGCCTGCTATCTGATCCCGCATCTCCGCCACAGGCGAGCGGTGAGCGGGTACTCCTCGGTTAGCTGTTAGACAGTCGCCGGGAGCAGGAACTCATGATTTGAGTCCGCACTTATTGTTTCCCGGGTGTTTTACGAGGCCTCCCGGGACCTCGACTCGCAACCACCCCCACGAGCCGACCACGTCGAAGCCTGTCGTCCCCTAGGGGTTATGTTCACCCTCAAGTATAGGCATCCGCACGCCGCGGCCGACACGCGTCCGTTTTGCCTGGACGGCGATCCAGCCGACTAGCCAAAAATCCGAAAAACATCATAAGAGCGGGCGGGAACGCGGTTTCCGGCTGCTTAAATCACAGTTGTAAATGGAACCGTTGACGACTTTGCCGCGATCCTCCACCCCGCCGCCACAGACGACGCCATCGCCGTTCGGGCCCGCGGAGCCGCCGACGCCGTTCGGTCAGCTCCTGGAAACAGGTCCCGCCGACGACGAGCGAGACCCGTTTGACGAGCGCAAGCCCTCGTGGCTGAAGCGAAAGCTCGGCCCGGTCTTTGCCGCGGTCGTCGCGTTCATCGCGAAGTTCAAGACACTTCTCCTGCTGGCCCCGAAGCTGAAGCTCCTGACCACGGCGGGCACGATGCTCGTCTCGGTCGCCGCGTACAGCTTCGTGTTCGGCTGGACGTTCGCGGCCGGCTTCGTCGTCTTGATCCTCGTGCACGAGATGGGCCACGTGATCGAGCTCCGGCGCCTCGGCATCAAGGCGAGCCCGCCGATGTTCATCCCGTTCCTGGGCGCCGTGATAAGCGCCAGGTCGCTGGGCGAGAACGCGCTCGCCGAGGCCCGGGTCGGCCTGGCCGGCCCGATTCTCGGGAGCATCGGCTCGGCGGCCTGCGTCGTCATCTGGCAGCTGACCGGCAACGACCTCTTCCGGGCGCTGGCGTTCACCGGCTTCTTCCTGAATCTGTTCAACCTGCTCCCGGTCGTCCCGCTCGACGGCGGGCGGGCGATGGCCGCCATGGCGCCGTGGATGTGGTTCGCCGGGTTCGCCGGCCTCATCGCTCTCGCGATCATCTGGCCGAACCCGATCATCCTCATCATCGTCCTCTTTGGCGCCCTGGAGACTCACCGGCGCTGGAAGCTCCGCCGGCAGGGCACCGCCGAGCAGGAGGCCTATTACGCCGTCAGACCGCTCGACCGAGCGCTCGTCGCCGGCGTGTACCTGAGCCTGATCGCCTTGCTGGTCGTCGGGATGCACGCGACGACCCTGACCCGCACGTTCAGCTAGTCGCTCCCTGCGGACCGACCCACCCGCAGATCCAAGAGGCCTGGCCGCGAAACGCAAAACATAGTTGCCGTTTCGCGGCCAGGCCCCGGCAACACGCGCCCCTCCCCCGCGCCGCCCAGCCCAAGCGTCCTACCGCCCCGCCTCGCGCAGCTCCCGCTGCACCTCCCGCGCCATCTCCCGCTTGCGAATCGACTCCCGCTTGTCGTAGATGTCCTTCCCACGCGCCAGCGCGATCTCGACCTTGGCCCTCGACTCCCTGAAGTAGACCCTCGTCGGCACGAGCGTCAGCCCCCGCTCACGCGTCCTCCCGATCAGCCGGTCGATCTCGCCCCGGTGGAGCAGCAGCTTGCGCGGCCGTTCGGGGTCGTGGTTGTCGCGTGCGGCGGGGCCGTAAGGCGCGATGTACATGTCGAGCAGCCAGACCTCCCCGTCCCGCACCACCGCATAGGAGTCCTTGAGCTGCACCTGTCCCTCACGCACAGACTTCACCTCGGTCCCGGTGAGCACGATCCCGCACTCGAAGCGCTCGAGCAGGTTGAAGCGATACGACGCCTGACGGTTCGTCGCCACGTCGCCCGCATTCGCCCTCCGTTTCGAAACCTTGGCCACGCCCTCAATCTTGGTTTAGATGATTGATTTCAAATTGATCGTCGCGGATGCGCCCAGGATAACTTCGCGGATGTGCCACGACCGGTCGGCTCGCGTAGCGCTGCTACGCGTCGCCTCCCGTCCGCGGCACCCCGCTCGTTCCCTGGACGCCCCGCTTCCAACCAATTTGGAATCAACCATCTGGCCCGTCGGCTGACTCCACAGCCGGCACGAGGTCCACTCTGCCACGTGGCGCATCGATCAAATCGACGTGGACCCGCAACGGGTCGCCGAGCCGGATCGAGTTACCGCTGCGGGCCCCCACGAGCATCGTCGCCTCCTCGTTCAGCTCCCACCAGTCCCCCCGCATTCGCCGAACGGGAACCAGCCCCTCGAACGCCAGATCGGGCCCGAACGCCACGAACGCGCCGGCGCCGATCACGCCGACGACCTCGCCATCGAACACCGGCTCCTCGCCCGACCCGATCAGGCCCTCCAGGAAGAAGCACCGCGCGATGTCATCGGCGTCGCGCTCGATCGTCATCGCGTCCCGTTCGCGTCCGGAGCACCACGGCCCGGCGGCCGCGACCCACGACGCCTCCGGCGCCGGCCCGCTGCCGGCCACGGCAGACAGCAGCGCGCGGTGGCAGATGAGATCGGGATACCGGCGGATCGGCGAGGTGAAATGGCAGTAGCGCGGCGACTGGAGCCCCGCGTGACCGAGGTTGCGATCGTCGTAGTAGGCCTGCTTCAGCGTCCTCAGCACGAGGCTCGTCAGCCCTCGCCGGCCGTGGCCGGTCCGCGCAACCCAGTCGGAGACCAGCCGCGAAGCCTCGCCGACGATCTCGGACGCCTGCTGTGGCGTCATGGCGCCCCGAGGAACCGGGGGCGTCGGCACGCCGAGCGAGGCGAGCTGCTCGATCAGCCGCTGCACCGCGGTCGCCTCTGGACGCTCGTGCACTCGATACAGCGTCGGCACATGGCGGGACTCGAGCAGCCCGGCGACCTGCTCGTTGGCCGCGATCATCAGGTGCTCGATCAGCCGATGTGACTCGGTCTGCTCGACCGGGTCGAGCGCCGCGACGTTTCCCTCGTCGTCGAACGCGAACTCGGGCTCCTCGGACCCGAGCACCAGCGCCGCCCTGCGAGCGCGCCTCGCCTCGAGCGCCGCGGCCGCCGCACGGGCCGCGGCGAGCGGCTCGCCCCACGGCTCCGACGCCCGCTCGACGCCGGCGAAGACGCGGTCGACCTGTCCGTACTCGAGCCGCTCGTCGGAGCGGATCACGGAGCGGTAGAACGACGCGCGCCGCACCTCCTCCCCCACGACGCTCATCTCGACCGTGACCGTCAGCCGGTCCTGGCCCGGGACCAGCGAGCAGGCGTCGTTCGAGAGCGCCGACGGGCAACATCGGCTCGACCGCGCCGGGCACGTAGACACTCGTTCCCCGGCGGTAGGCCTCGCGGTCGATCAGCGATCGCGACGCCACGAACGCCGAGACGTCCGCGATGTGCACCCACACGCGCCACCCGTCGCCCTCGACGGCGGCGGAAATCGCGTCGTCGTAGTCGCGAGCGCTCGCCGGATCGATCGTGAACGTCGGCAGCGACCGCAGATCGCGCCGCTCGGCCTCGGTCGAATCCGCCGCCACGTCCCGCGCCTCGTGTTCGACCGCGGGGTCGAACTGGCGGCGCAGGCCACGGTCGAGCATGAACGCCTCGATCACGTCGCGCGCCACGTCCGGCCGGCCCAGCCGGCGCGAGATCACCGCCCTCCCCCGCGTTCGCCCATCGCGCGCCGCCGCCTGCCGCACGACGACGAGGTCGCCGACGTTCGCGCGCTTGTCACGGCTGACCGCGAGCCTCGGCCCCGACCCGAAGAATGGCTCCGCGACCAGGAACTTCCCGCGGCGCTCGATCACGGCCACCTGGGCGCCCCGGGCTTCGCCGGCGGCGCGCCGTGCCGCGGGGCTCACCGCACCTCGGCGGCCACGGTTCGCTCGGCTACCCCCAGCGCCTCATCCTTTTGCGTGCGAGGGTTGTCGAGCGCGTAGACGTTCGGGACGATCCCCTTTCCCTCGCGCACCCCACCGCCACCGAGGTTCATGCCGTTCGGCGTGAAGTACTCGCCGACGGTGATGTCGAGCGCGCCACCGTTCGACAGGGGCTGGATCTCCTGGAAGACCCCCTTCCCGTACGTGTGGGTGCCGACCACCTCGGCCCGGCCGCGATCTTTCAGCGCGCCGGTGACGATCTCCGCGGCCGATGCGGTGCCGCGGTCGACGAGCACCACCATCGGGATGCTGGTCGGGATCGCGCCGCCCTTCGCGGTGTAGACCACCGTCGGCTGGTTCCGACCCTTGGTCGTCACGATCGTGCCGTCGGGAATGAAAACGCTCGCGACGTTCACCGCCTCGTCCAGCAGCCCGCCGCCGTTGTCGCGAAGGTCGAGGACGATCGCCTTCGCTCCCTGGTGCAGGACCTTCTCCACCTGCGCCTTGACCGCCGCGCCCGACCCGTCGGTGAAGCTCGTCAGCCGCACGTCGCCGATCTTGATGCCGTGGTCGCTCACGATGCCGCCGCTCGTCACGAGCACGTTGGCGCGCCGGATGACGAGCGTCTGGCGCTGCTTGCCACGGAGCACCGTGAGGTGGACCTGCGTGCCCTCCTGCCCGGTGATCAGGTTGGTCGCGGTGGCGGAGCTGCGCCCGATAAGCGACGTCGAGCCGACGGCCACGATCACGTCCCCGGGCCGCAGTCCCGCATGCGCCGCCGGCGTACCCGGGAACACGTCGATCACCTGCAGTCCGCGTGCGGTCCCCATCACGTCGATGCCCACGCCCGCGACATGGGGGTTGGACGTCTCCTCGAACTGGTGGTAGTCGCCGGGGTCGAGGTAGTGAGAGTAGGGATCGTCGAGGCTCGCGACGGCGGCGGCCAGCCCCTTGTTGACCAGCTGGTTCGTGTTGACCTTCCGGTAGTAGTCGTGCGAGATGATCCCCATCGCCTCGTTGACGATCTCGGCGTTGTTGTTGTCGGTGAGGGCGCTACGCAGCGACGACGGCAGCCAGCTGGGGTGGCCGCCGAGCCACACCCCGGCAACGAGGACGAGCAGGCCCACTACCACGTAGGTAGCGATCCGAGGTGATCGAGAAGGCCTACGACGCATCCCGATGAGAGTAGCCGGGTCGCGGCGAGGAACCCACCATGCTTCGGAGATCCTTAGGGAGCGGCACTTCCTCCCCGAACGCCGCCGGCGGTCAGACGCGCAGGAACCGGCGCAACGACAGGCCGGAGCCGAGCGCGGAGACGATCACGGCCGCGCCGAGCAGCACCGCGACGAGCGCCGCGAAGCC
This sequence comes from uncultured Solirubrobacterales bacterium, assembly GCA_963812225.1. Classification (GTDB taxonomy): domain Bacteria; phylum Actinomycetota; class Thermoleophilia; order Solirubrobacterales; family Solirubrobacteraceae; genus Palsa-465. The sequence continues at coordinate 377,646 of CAWEUN010000013.1, read as the reverse complement.
GATCGTCCGCGGCGCCGCGATCAGCGTCCAGTTGTTGGCGAGCGGATCGAGCAGCGCGATCTTGGTGACGCCGAGCACGGCGATCGCGAGCAGTGCTCCGGCGGCTCCCACGACCACCCCCTCGATCACGAACGGCCAGCGGATGAACCAGTCGGTCGCTCCGACGAGCTTCATCACCTCGACCTCGCGGCGGCGCGCGTACAGCGAGAGCCGGATCGTGTTCGCGATCAGCAGGACCGACGCCAGGATCAGCAGCACGGTCAGCACGGCCGCCGTAATCGTCACGAGGTTCGTGACCTCGAGGAGCTTCTTCGTGTCGGTCTGCTTGTTCGAGATTTTCTGGATCATCGGATCGATCATCCGGGTGCCGCCGCCGGTCGCCGGCGGGCTGAGCGCGTCGCGGACCAGCAGCACGTTGCCGGGGTTGTCCGGGATCACGTGGAAGGTGTCGGGCAGCGGATTCGAGGCGAGCAGCGCGTACGCCGCCGGATTCGCCTTGCGCTGCTGCGCGTACGCCACCGCCTTGGAGACGAACTGCGCCGACTTCACGTGGGGGACTGCGAGCAGCTCCCTCTGCACCCGCGCATCGTCCGCCGCCGTCGCGTTGGTCCTCATGTAGACGTCGACCTCAACGCGCCCGCGGACGCTGTCGGCGGCGCCGTTGGTGGCCTGCACGATCGGGATGAAGACGCCGAGCACGAGCATCGTCACGAGCACCGTGGCCAGCGCTGCGAAGGTCGGGGCGGCGTTGTGCCGCATCGCGCGCGCCGCTTCGCGCACAAAAAATCCGATCTTCACCCCTTACACCCCCGGCGGTCGCTCGCCCGGAGCCCGCATCCGCCGGGCGAACTCACGCGTCGATTCATCGCGCGCGTACAAACCTGTGGCCTCGTCACGGACGATCCGGCCCTCGGAGAGCTCGAGCACGCGCCGCCGCATCTTGTCGACCATCGCCTGGTCATGGGTCGCGACGAGCACGGTCGTGCCGGTGCGGTTGATCCGGTAGAGCAGCCGCATGATGTCGATGCTCGTCTCCGGGTCGAGGTTCCCGGTCGGCTCGTCCGCCAGCAGCAGCGGTGGGTGGTTGACGAACGCGCGCGCGATCGAGACGCGCTGCTGCTCGCCCCCCGACAGCTGATCGGGGTAGTTGTGGAGCTTGGTCGAGAGGCCGGTCAGACGCAGGATGTCCGGCACCTTCGCTCGGATCTCCTTGCGGCCGCCGCCGGTGACCTGGAGCGCGTAGGCGACGTTCTCGTACACCGTCCGGCTCGGGAGCAGCTTGAAGTCCTGGAACACGACCCCGAGGTTGCGCCGGTAATACGGGACTCGCCCGTGCCTGATCGCGCCGAGGTCGTGGCCCGCGACCCGGATCGCGCCCTCAGTGGGCTCGAGCTCCTTGATCAGCAGCCGCATTACCGTCGACTTGCCGGAGCCGGTCGAGCCAACGAGAAACACGAAGTCGCCGCGGTCGACCGAGAAGGTCGCCGCCTCGAGCCCGACGTCGCCTACGCTGTAGCGCTTGGAGACGCCGCGAAACTCGATCATCGGGGGGCCGGCAGGAGTTCCCGACGTCCGTGTGCCGGCCGTCTGGGCGGCCCGTCTACGCGTGCGCTGCTGTGATGATGAGGTGGTAGCCATAGGGTCGGGGCAGCGTAGCGGGCTGTCCGGAACGATGCCCCGCACCGTTACCCGCTGCAACGCCCTTTGCAACATTGGCCCAAAGCTCCAATTTATGGGGGCGGCTTACGCCGCCCTTTTTGGGGGCGCCCGGGTTGTACAGGCGCCGTCGCCGGGGTCGGATCGCTACCGTGTGGCGGGATGTCCGAGGTCACGGTCACTGAGCTCGAAAACGGGCTGCCGCTGTACCGGATCCCGATCCAGGGCACACGTGCGGTCACGCTGCTGGTCGCCTTCGACGCGGGGGCCCGGACGGAGCGGCCCGAGGAGAACGGAATGGCCCACTTCCTCGAGCACCTCGTGTTCAAGGGGGGCGAGAGCTATCCGACGTACCGCGACGTCAACGAGGCGGCGGAGCGGATTGGCGCCGTCCTCAACGCGTACACGAGCCACGACCTCGTCGCATTCCACATCACCGCCCGCGCGCAGCGGGGACTCGAGGCCGCCGATCTGCTGACGGACTTTGTCGCCAGGCCGCGGATCGACGGGGACGAGCTCGACCGCGAGCGCGGCGTCGTCGTCCAGGAGATCGCCAGGGCCAACGATCAGCCCGCGGTCCTCGCCGAGCACCTGATCGACGAGGCCGCGTTCGGCGATCATCCGCTCGGCCGTCCCGTGCTGGGGACGACCGAGCATATTCGCGACACCTTCACTCGCGACGGGATCGTCGCCTTCCGCCACCGGCGCTGGTACCCCCCGCGGGGCGGAGCGTTTGCGGTCGGCAACCTCGACTCGCTGGACGGCGAGCTCGAGGATCTGTTCAGCCGGTTCGCGGCGGTCCCGGAGCCCGCGCCCTACGAGGCCGCGCCGGCGTTCTCGCCGAAGGTCCTGGTTCAGGAACGCGACTCGAACCAGTCGCACCTGCGGATGTCGTACAGGCCCGCGCTCGAGGTCAGCGATCCGGGGCAGCGCGCCGCGTTTGTGATCTACTCGACGCTCCTCGGCGGCTCGATGGGGTCGCGACTGTTCGACGAGATCCGCGAGCAGCGTGGACTGGCCTACTCCGTTCACGCGACTCCGCACGCCTACGCGGACGTGCCGGTGCTTCAGCTGTCCGCGGGCCTTCAGTCGAACAAGCTGATCGAGGCATACACCCGGATGCGAGAAATCGTCACCGAGCTGCGTGAGGACGGGCCGACAGAGTCCGAGATCGAGCGCGCTCGGGCGTACGCGGCCGGGGCTCGAGCGATTGCATTCGAGAACACCGGCGCGGTCGCGCGCAACGCCGCCCAGCAGAAGATCGTCTACGAGGAGAACGTCGATCCCGACGCCGCGATCGCGCTGCTCGACGACGTCACCATCGCCGATGTCCGGGGGGTCGCCGCCGAGATTGCCGACGAGTTGTCGGTTGCGGTTGTCGGTCCCCACACCGTGGAGGAGCTGGAGTCGAGCTGACGAGGGGGCTGCTCGTCGGGGCGCTCGTGGCGCTGGCGATCGCCGGGTGCGGAGGCGGCGGCGGCGCCCCCAAGCCGGTCGTTCCGACCAACGCATCGGTCGTGCCGACGCCGGAGACCACCACGACGGCCTCCCCGCGCAAGCCGCCCCCCTCGCCCACACTAGTCAGACTGCGCGCCGCGCTCAGGCGGGCGTTCTCGCATGCCGGGCCGAGCGCCGGCGGGATGGTTTACGACCTCGGCGACCACGCGACCTTGTTCACGCTGCGCGAGGGGGTCAAGCGCCCGCCGGCGTCGGTCGAGAAGCTATACACGTCGATCGCCGTGCTGAGCAAGCTCGGGACGGATGCCCGCCTGCATACGACCGTGTTCGGGGTCGGCCACCTCGGGCCCGGCGGGGTGTGGCACGGGAGCCTTTATCTGAAGGGCGGGGGCGACCCGACACTTGGCGATGGCTCGTTCAACCGCATCTGGGAGCAGGGCTACGGGCCGACCGCCGCGCAGCTCGCCGCTCAGCTCCGAAGGCATGGGATCCGGCGCGTGACTGGGCCGTTGATCGCGGACCCGTCGATGTTCGCCCGGAGTCCCGGCGGCCCCGCCACCACGTACGGCCCGGACATCCCCGATTTCGGCGGCGAGCTCGGCGCGCTGACATTCGACCACGGTTCCACCTCAGGCCACCTGTCCCCCGGCCCGTTCGCGGCGCGCCAGCTGGCCCGGACGCTGCGCTCCGAGCAGGTGAGCGTCCGTGCCGCGCCGTCGATCGGCCGCACGCCCCCACGCGCCCACAAGCTGGCGTCGGTCAGCTCACCGCCGATGTCGGTGCTGCTCAAGCTGATGGATGTCCGGTCCGACGACCTGTTCGCGGAGATGCTGACGATGCAGCTCGGCAAGCGGTTCGGCCGTGGCGGCACAATCGCCGACGGCGCCCGCGTGATCAAGCAGGTCGTGGGTTCCTACGACGTCCACCCGAAGATCGTCGACGGCTCCGGCCTCTCCCGCGAGGACGGGTCTTCTCCCGCCGAGGTCGTCGCGTTGCTGCGCGCCGCGTGGCACACCGCGATCGGCCGGATCCTGACCGCCTCGCTTCCGGTCGTCGGAGTCAGCGGCACCGTCCAGACGATCGCCGACAAGACGCCGGCCCAGGGTCGCTGCTTCGCCAAGACGGGCACGCTCAACGGCGTTACGAACCTCGCCGGCTATTGCGCGGCGCGCGGCGACCACAGTCTCGCGTTCGCGCTGTTCATCGACGGACCCCCCAACTGGTCGGCGTTGACGCTGCTGGGCCACATGGTCGCGGCGATTGCGTCGTATTAGAGATCGGCTAAGACCGTTGCGCAACGCCCCGTCCACGCGCGAGAATCGCCGTAGTGGAGCTGGGGACGGCCGTCAACCGCCGCGAGCTGCGTAGATACCTGGACAGGGTCGATGATCGCTGGCGGATCGAGGTCGCGTTCCTCGGAGGCGCCAGAGTGGCCGACGAGCGGGGCGCGCCGCCGCAGCGCGAGCGCGGGCCGGAGTTCATCGTGATCCTCGTCTCTTCGGCATACGACGGGATGCCGTGGCTCGAGCGCGTCTACCAGGCCGGCTCGCTTTGGGACGCGCTCGAGATGGGCGCGCCCGCCGACCTCCACTGCTATACGCCGGCCGAGTTCGAACGCAAGCGCACGACGCTGCCCGCGGTTCGCAACGCCGTCACCGGAGGCCTCGACCTGCTCGCCGAGGCCGCGGCCTACTAGGAAATCGCCACCATCCGCTCGATCGGCAGCCGTGCCCGATCGGCGATCTCCGACGGCACCTTGACCTCGTGAACGCCGTCGCGCAGCGAATCGCGGAGCTTCGGCAGCGTGATCATCTTCATGAAGCGGCAGTGGGCCGCCTCGTTGGCGGCGATGAACTCGACGTCGGGGGCCGCCTGGCGCAGCGGATGGAGCATGCCCGTCTCGGTCGCGACGATCGCGGTCCCGCCACTCGCCCCCCGGGCGTAGCCGAGCATCCCGCCCGTCGAGAGCATATGCACCCCGTCGGCCTCGATGTCTCCGGCGGCGACGTACTCCATTACGCTCGTCGAGCAGCCGCATTCCGGGTGGATCAGGAAGTCCGCTCCAGGGTGGGCCGCGCGGACCGCGCTGATGTCGGCGGGCTTGATTCCTGCGTGTACGTGGCATTCGCCATCCCACACGTGCATCGAGCGCCCCAGCGTCTTCTCCACGTACGCCCCGAGGAACATGTCCGGGCCGAACAGGATCTCCGTGTCCTCGCCGTGCTCACGGTAGATGTGGGCGACGACGCTGACGGCGTTCGCCGAGGTGCAGCAGTAGTCGGTCTCGGCCTTGACCTCGGCCGTCGTGTTGACGTACATCACGACCACCGCACCCGGATGCCCCATCTTCCACTCGCGCAGCTGCTCGGCGGTGATCGAGTCTGCCAGCGAGCACCCGGCATCCAGGTCCGGGATCAGCACGAGCTTGTCGGGGCACAGGACCGACGCCGTCTCGGCCATGAAGTGGACGCCGCAGAACACGATCGTGTCCGCGTCGGCGGCGGCCGCCCGTTGAGAGAGTCCCAGCGAGTCGCCGACATAGTCCGCGACGTCCTGGATCTCGGGCAACTGATAGTTGTGAGCGAGGATCACCGCGCCGCGCTCGTCCGCCAGCGCGCGCACCTCGTCCTGGAGCGCGGGAATGTTCTCTAGCAGTAGCGGTGCGTCCACCGCACCGAGCATCGGCAGATTCATGACAACGGTTCGAGGATCAGACTGAGGTCCAGGGCGGGGGCGCTGTGGGTAACCGCCCCGACTGACACAAATTGTACGCCGGTGCTCGCGATCTCCCGGAGCGTCTCGAGCGTCACGCCGCCGCTCGCCTCGAGCTCGGCCCGGCCGTCGACGTGCGCGGCGGCCGCGCGCAACTGCGCAGCGGTCATGTTGTCGAGCAGGATCCAGGTGGCCCCGGCGCTCAGCGCGTCATCCACCTCGTCGAGCGTTCGGCACTCGACCTCGAGCGCCAGCTCCGGCGCATACGCGCGAGCCCTGCGCACCGCCTCGCCCACGCCACCGGCAATCGCCGCGTGGTTCTCCTTGATCAGGATCGCGTCGTACAGACCGGCGCGATGGTTCGTGCCGCCGCCGGCGGCCACGGCGGCCTTCTCGAGCGCGCGCAGCCCCGGCGTCGTCTTTCGGGTGTCGAGGATCCGCGCCCCCGTCCCCGTGACCGCCTCGACGCACCGTGCCGTCATCGTCGCCACGCCCGACAGTCGTTGCAGGAAGTTCAGCGCCGTCCGTTCCGCGGTCAGGATCGCACGCGCGGAGCCCTCGATCCGGAGCACGGGGCCGCGATCCCGCCAGACGCCCTCCTCGACCAGCCGTTCCAACTCGATCTCGGCGTCCAGAGCGCGGAACGTCTCCTCAGCGGGCTCGAGCCCGAACACCACGCCCGGCGCCTTCTGGGTGATCGTCGCCCGCGCCCGCAGATCCTGAGGAACCGTCGCCAGCGTAGTCACGTCGCCGTCGCCCACGTCCTCGGCGAGCGCCGCCGCGATCGTCGCGGCGAGCGTTGGATCGAATGAGGTCATCTAACAAAAAGCTTAGAAACAATCAAACTTTGCCAACCCTTCGGCGCGGCTCGGTATGCTGCGGCTGCCTTCAGAAAGGGGATCAGGATGACAAGGCGCACTGGAGTCGTGGGCACCGCTGTGTGCTCGGCAGTTTTGACGTTCTCGGCTACGGCCACCGCAGCGACGAGAACGGTCTACGCGGGCAACCCGCAGAAGCTGACGCAGCGGATTGCCGCCAAGCTGATTCCGAACCTCAAGGCATTCGCTCAGAAGTACAACCCGGGCGTCAACAACTTCTTCACCCAGCGCGTCACGATCAACGCCGGAGACACCGTCTCCTTCCGGATCGAGGGCTTTCATACCGTCGATTTCCCGGGCAAAAGCAAAGGAGATCTGCCGCTGATTGTCCCCGGGAGCCCGGTGAGCGGTGCCGTCGACGCGGCCGGTAACCCGTTCTGGTTCAACGGACTCCCCAACGTGGGGCTCAACACGCAGCTTTTCTCCCGCCAGGGCCCGAGCACCTACAACGGCACTACTCGGATCGACTCGGGGCTGCCCGTGGGCAACGGTGCCCCCAAGCCGCTGAACATCAAGTTCAACAAGCCGGGCGTCTACAAGTTCTACTGCGACGTGCATCCCGGCATGATCGGCTACGTGGTCGTCAAGCCCAAGGGCAAGCGGATTCCGTCCGCGAAGCGGGCGAAGGCCGCGCTCGTCAGGCAGATCACCGGCGACGTCAAGACGGCCAAGAAGCTGGCGAAGGGCAAGCAGCCGACGGACACCGTTGACCTCGGCGAGGCGGCCGGCGACGGCGTCGAGCTCTACTCGATGTTCCCGCAGACGCTGACCGTCAAGGCGAATACCGTCGTCACGTTCACGATGTCGAAGCGCTCGCGCGAGACGCACACCGCGACCTTCGGTCCGGCGAGCCTTCTGAAGACGCTGTCGAATGCGTTCGAGGGGGTGAACTTCCCCGCCCAGGGCGTGTATCCGAGCGATCCGAAGTCGATCGTCGTGAGCCCGACCTCGCACGGGGACGGGTTCGGCAACGTGGGCGCGCTCGACAACGATCCGGGCACGCCGCAGATACCTCCGTCGAACAAGATCGACTTCACGACACCAGGCACATATCACTTCCAGTGCCTGATCCACCCGTTCATGCACGGGACAATCATCGTCCAGTAGGGCGGCGGGGATCGCGCGCGGCCTGCGGCCGCTCCTCGATCAGCACGCGGACGGTCGCGAACGTGGGGTCGGCTGCGCCGTGGAGCCTCACCCCGGCTGCCGTCAGCTCGCGGAGGTACTCGACCACCTCGGCGGTGATCCGCTCACCGGGCAGCATCGCCGGCACGCCCGGCGGATATCCGGCGATCGCCTCGCATGAGATCCGTCCCACCGCCGCTCCGACCGGCACCGCCTCGCTGGCGCCGAGGAACGCCTCGCGCGGTGCGACTGCCGTCCCCTGCTCGAACGAGGAGGGCGGACGGATCAACAGCGCCCCCTCGCCGGGCCGAGCGATCCGCTTGACGGTCTCCGCGAAGTCGTGCGCGAGCCGCTCGAGCGGCTTCACGGGCTGGCCGAGGCCGAGTACCAGTACCAGCGTCGAGTGCGTGGCGAGCTCGGCGTAGATGTCGTAGGACTCGCGCAGCGCCGCCGCCACCTCGTAGCCGGTGCAGCCGGTGCCGCGAACGTCGATCACGATCCGCAGCGGGTCCCAGCCGGCGACTCCCGGCCGCCCCACCAGCCCATCACCCACCACGGCGCAGCCCGGAGCCGAGTCGATGGCGAGGCGCACGCGCCCCGCGGCCTCGATCGTCTCCTCCAGCAGCTCCTCGCCGTGGACCGCCAGCTGCCGCCGGGCGGCGTCGAGCGACGCCATCAAGAGCGCGCTCGGACTCGTCGAGCGCACCAGCCGCACGGCCCGGGCAACGGCACCGGCGTCGACCAGGTCGCTGGCGGCCACGAGCAGCATCGCGGATTGCGTCAGGCTGCCGACGATCTTGTGCGTCGAGGCGATCATCGCGTCCGCCCCGAGCCGCAGGGGCGACTCGGGCAGCGCGGGGTGAAAGCCGAAGTGTGCGCCCCACGCGTTGTCGACGACGAGCGCGACACCGGCGCGGTGGGCGACCTCCGCGCATCCCCCCACGTCGGCCGCCATCCCGTAGTACGTCGGGGAGACGATGAAAGCGGTGCGGGCGCCGGGCGCGTTCACGAGCGCGCGTTCGAGCGCTTCGGGCGTGACTCCGTGCGCCATCCCGAGCTCCACGTCGTACTCGGGCGCGACGAAGCTCGCCAGCCCGCCGCTCAGGACGAGACCGTCGATCAGGCTCGCGTGCGAGTTGCGCTGGAGCACGACCGGCTTCCCCGGCGGCGCGAGCGCCAGGCACAGCGCGTGGTTGCCCTGCGAAGCGCCGTTGGTCAAGAACCAGGTCCGCTCCGCTCCGTATGCCTCGGCCGCCAGGGCCTCGGCACGCTCGTACGGCGTCGGAGACGGCCCGACGTCGATGCCCTCGATGTCCTGGGGGACGTCGAGCAGCAGCGCCCGCTCACCGAGCGCCGCTCGCAAGCCGGGATCGGCCCCCTCCCCACCTTTATGGCCCGGCACGTGAAAGCGCGTCGACCCGCGGAACCCGTAGGCGGTGACCGCCTCGAGATACGGCGCCGTCGGCTGCGCCGAGGGCTCGACCGCCCCGGCGCTCGGGTCCCGTGAAGCGGTCACGATGGCCGCCGGTCACCGGCGGCCGCCCGGTGCAGGTAGGCCCGCACGAACCCGTCGAGGTCGCCGTCCAGCACCCGGTTCGCGTCGCCCATCTCGAAATCCGTGCGATGGTCCTTGACCATCGTGTAGGGGTGCAGCACGTACGAACGGATCTGGGAACCGAAGTTGACGTCCTGCGCCTCGCCCTTCTCGCGCGCGATCTCCTCGCGCCGTCGCCGCTCCTCGAGCTCGAGCAGCTTCGAGCGCAGCATCGTCATCGCCTCGGCCTTGTTCGAGGACTGCGAGCGCTCGTTCTGGCATTGCACGACGATGCCCGTCGGCTTGTGCGTGATCCGCACCGCGGAATCGGTCTTGTTGACGTGCTGACCCCCGGCGCCGCTCGCGCGGTACGTGTCGATCTGGAGGTCGTCGTCGTCGATCTCCACGTCCTCGATGTCTTCGACCACCGGCGAGACCTCGACTCCGGCAAAGCTCGTCTGCCGCCGGTGCGCCGCGTCGAACGGCGAGAGTCGCACGAGCCGGTGCACGCCCTTCTCGCTGGCGTACAGGCCATACGCGTTCTCGCCCTTGACCATGAACGTGGCCGACTTGATCCCGGCCTCCTCCCCCGGCGAGACCTCGAGCAACTCCACGTCGAAGCCGCGCTTCTCGGCCCAGCGCATCTCCATCCGTAGCACCATCTCGGCCCAATCCTGGGCATCGGTCCCGCCGGCGCCGGCGTTCACGGTCACGAACGCATCGCCCGAGTCGTAGCGGCCGGCGAACAGCCGCTCCTCCTCCAGCGCGTCGAGCCGCGCCTGCACGGCGCCCATCTGCTCCTCGAATTCAGGCGCCAGATCGGGATCCTCCTCGGCCAGTTCGGCGAGCGGCTCCAGGTCATCGGCATCGCGCTCGAGCTCGCGGAACATCGCCAGCTTTCGCGACGCGCGCGCGTGCTCGGCGCTGACCCGCGCCGCCACCTCCTGGTCGTCCCAGAAGCCCGGCTCACCCATCTCCCGTTCGAGCGCGCTGACGCGCTCGCCTAACCCAGCGGGGTCAAAGATAGTCCGCGAGCAGCTTGAGCTGGTCGCGGATCGCCGCGAGGCGCTGTGACAGCGGCTCTGAGGAAGCGGTAGCCATTGACGTCTACGTTATCAGCGGTCGCGGTGGCGACCGGCGCGCCGGCTGTGGCGGTCGGCGCGCGCCTCGTATCGCTTGGCGCGGGCGTCCTCCAGCTCCGCCCGAGGGCCGCGACCGCGCCCACCGCGCTGGCCGCGCGAGTCGAGGTCGCGCTCGACGCGGTCGAGCTCCGGCGCTGGCCCGTACAGAGCCCAACCGTTGCGGATCAGCGGGATGAGCGCGATCAGCACCACCCAGATCGGCCAGAACGCCCCGCTGGCCCCGGCGGCGATCCAGATGCCGGTGCAGACCAGGAACGGCACGAGCGCCTCTCCGGTGTTTTGGATCAGCCGGCGCTGAAGATGGGCGCGGCGCTCGGCGAGCTCGGCTCGCTGCGACGCGGGCAGCACGGGGAGGTCCTTGCGCAGCGCGCGCAGCTCCTCTTCGGTGCGGGCGTGATAGATGGCGTCCAGCCGCTCGCTGAGCTCGTCGTCGTCTAACCGGCCCGCGGCGTAGTGCTCGCGCACCTCCGCCGCCGCCCGCTCCCGCTGCTCGTCCGACGCCCGCACCTCAGACCCGTCACTCACAGCGGCTAACGCCCTAGGCGCCGGGCGCGCTCAGGCGCCGTGACACTTTTTGAACTTCTTGCCCGACCCGCACCAGCACGGATCGTTGCGTCCGATCTGCTGGCTCTCGTCGACCCGGCGCTGCTCGATGACCGGGGGCGCCTCCTCCTCGTAGCCCTCGGCCGCAGCCGCGCCGGCGGCCGCCGCCATCGCCATCGCGCCCTGCGGCGCGCCGCCACCTGAGTAGGTGACGCTGCTGCCGGCGGTTGACGAGCTCGACCGTGGGCTGGGGCGGCGCTCGGGCGGCGGGACGGCTCCGTTCTCGCCCTCGATCGTCACCTCGACGTGGAAGATCAACCGCGCGAAGTCGCCCCAGATGCTGTTCATCAGGTCGCGGAACAGCTCGAACGCCTCGTTCTTGTACGCCACGAGCGGCTCGATCTGCGCGAACCCGCGCAGGTGGATGCCCTCGCGCAGGTAGTCCATGTCGTAGAGGTGCTCGCGCCAGCGCTGGTCGATGATCTGAAGCAGGAGGAACCGCTCCAGCCCGCGCATCAGCTCCTCGCCCAGCTCCTGCTCGCGGAGGTCGTACTGCGCCAGCGCCTCCTCCTGGAGGTGCTGGGTCAGGACCTCGCGGTCGAGTCGACGCGCATCGAGACTCAGCGTCTCGGCGCTGGGAAAGAAGATCTCCTCCATCCTGCGCATCAGTCCCTCGGTGTCCCAGTCCTCGACGAAGTCGCCCGCGGTGTACTCCTCGACGAGCCGCTCGAGCAAGCCCGCAACCTCCTCGCGCGCGGCGTCGCTCATGTCACGACCCTCGAGGATCTCGTCGCGATACGTGTAGATCACGTCGCGCTGCTGGTTGAGCACGTCGTCGTATTCGAGCGTGTGCTTACGCATCAGGAAGTGCTGCTCCTCGACCTTGCGCTGCGCCTTCTCGATCTGCTTGGAGAGCATCCCGGCCTCGATCGGCTCCTCGTTGCCCTCGTCATCGGTCGTGCCGAGCCTGTCCAGGATCTTGTAAATCCGCTCGCCAGCGAAGAGGCGTACGAGGTCATCCTGGGCCGAGAGGAAGAACCGCGACTCGCCGGGGTCGCCCTGGCGACCGGAGCGGCCGCGAAGCTGGTTGTCGATCCGGCGCGACTCGTGGCGCTCGGTGCCGAGGATGAACAGCCCGCCGGCGTCGAGTACGGTCTCACGTGCCGACTCGAGTCGCCTCTCGACCTCCGGCAGTGCGCGGGCGTAGTGCTCGTCGTAGTCGGGTTCGCCGGGCTTCAGCCCGAGCTTCGCCATCTCCAGCGCGGCGAGGTGCTCGGGGTTGCCGCCGAGCTTGATGTCGACGCCGCGACCCGCCATGTTGGTCGCGATCGTGACCGCACCCGGCGCCCCAGCCTCCGCGATCGTCTCGCCCTCACGCTCAGCGTGCTCGGGCTTGGCGTTGAGCACGGTGTGGGCGATCCCCTTGCGCTTGAGGCGCTCGGAGAGGAGCTCCGAGACCTCGACCGAGATCGTCCCCACCAGCACAGGCTGACGGTTCTTGTTGCGGGATTCGATCTCCTTGATCACGGCCGACCACTTCCCGTCCTTGGTCTTGTAGACCTGGTCGTTGCGGTCGTCGCGGACCATCGGCTGGTTGGTCGGCACCTGAACAACGGGCAGCTCGTAAATCTTCATGAACTCGGTCGCCTCGGTCAGGGCCGTGCCGGTCATGCCCGCGAGCTTGTCGTACATCCGGAAGTAGTTCTGGAGGGTGATCGTCGCGAGCGTCTGGTTCTCCTCCTGCACGCGGACGCGCTCCTTCGCCTCCACGGCCTGATGCAGCCCCTCGGACCACCGGCGCCCCTCGAGGATCCGGCCCGTGAACTCGTCGATGATCTTGACCTCGCCGTCGACCACTGCGTAGTCGACGTCGCGCTTGTACAGCGACTCCGCCTTCAGCGACTGGATCAGATGGTTGACGAGGTGGCCGTTCTCGGCGCGGTACAGGTGGTCGATCTTCAGGAACCGCTCGGACTTGGCGACGCCCTTCTCGGTGACCGACACGGTCTTGTGCTTCTCGTCGAACTCGTAGTCGAAGTCGGCGATGAAGTCCTTCTTCATCCGCGGGTCCATGCCCTCGGGCGTCTTCCCGGGCTGGAGCTGCGGAGCCAGCCGGGCGAACTGGGCGTACAGGTCGGCGGCCTGCTCGGGGGCGCCGGAGATGATCAGCGGGGTCCTCGCCTCGTCGATCAGGATGTTGTCGACCTCGTCGACGATCGCGAACGTGTGGTACGGGGACTTGCCCTCCTCGGGCTTCGGCCGACCGCCGTGCTGGAACTTCCCCTCGATCGTCTCCGCCATGTTGTCGCGGAGGTAGTCGAAGCCGAACTCGGAGTTCGTGCCGTAGGTCACGTCGGCGGCGTAAGCGGCGAGCTTCTCCTCGGCCGGCTGCATGTTCTGCAGGATGCCGACGCTCACGCCGAGCATGTCGTAGATCGGCTTCATCCACATCGCGTCGCGGCGGGCGAGGTAGTCGTTGACGGTCACGAGGTGGACACCGCGACCGGCGAGCGAGTTGAGCACGACCGGGAGCGTCGCCGTCAGCGTCTTGCCCTCGCCGGTCTTCATCTCGGCGATCGACCCGTCGTGGAGCACCATCCCGCCAATCAGCTGCACGTCGAAGTGGCGCATGCCCATCGTGCGCCTCCCGGCCTCGCGCACGAGCGCAAAGCACTCGTACAGCAGCTCGTCGAGGCTCTCGCCATTCCGAGCGCGCTCGCGCAGCTCGTCGGCCGCCTCGCGCAGCTCGCCGTCGGTGTAGTGCTCGAGCTCCGCCTCGAACGCGTTTATCCGCCCGACGCGCTGTTCATAGGTCTTGAACTTCTTCGCCTCGCCCATCCGAAGCGCGCGGTCCAGAAAGGACATTGAGTTAGCGTAGCAATGGTTCGAAGGGGGTCTCTACCCCATTTTCGGACGCCGCGCCCGAGTCCTGAAGCCCCTTTCAGGCTGCCGGCGAGACGTCGCCCGGGACCGCCGGTCCACTCGGCATCGAGGGCCCTTCCGCGGGCGCGGCGGCGACACTGGCCGCCCGGGACTCCCGCCGCTTGCGGCGTTTGTCACGGTGGCGCTTGACCTGGACGCTCAGTTCGTCCGCGCACAGGTTGATCGAGTGCAGCAGGTCCGGCGAGGCGTCCCGCGCCCTCAGCGTCACGCCCTTCAGGTGCAGCGTGGCTTCGGCGACCTGGGAGTCAGCGATTGCCGGGTTGCGCTCCTCGAAGACCTCGATTTCGAGTTCAGCCAGCTCCGACACCTGCCTCGAAACCTTGCGGAAGCGCTTGTTCACGTGCTCCCTGAGATCGTCGGAAACGGGCAGATTTCGGCCCTTGACTTCGATCCGCATCGGCCGACCCTCCTAGCTCGGATGGATGCTATGCCTGGTGCGCAGACTAGTCCTCAGCAAGGCGTTTGTCGATTGGGGAAAATCCCCAGATCGTGGCTCCAAAAGTCGCCTGGTCATTCGAGCCCGGAGTCCTTCTCGGCGTCGTCGTCGCGGCGGCGGTCTACTTCAGGTGGTGGCGGGCAGCCCGGACGCCGGATGAGGCCCATCGCCCCGGATTCGGGCGGATGGCGCTGTTCGCCTGCGGCCTGCTCGCGATCATCGCAGCGCTCGTCTCGCCGATCGACATCCTCGGCGAGCAGTTGATGGTCATGCACATGGTCCAGCACATCCTGCTGCTCGACATCGCCCCGATCCTGCTGATCCTCGGCCTGACGAAGGTACTCCTACGTCCCGCCACCAAGCGCCTGCAGGGCATCGAGCGACGGGCCGGGTTCTTCGCCCATCCGGCGTTCGCCGTGATCGCCTACGCCGGGTTCATGTGGCTGTGGCACATCCCCGCGATGTACGACCTCGCGCTGCGCCATTCGAACGTCCACGCGCTCGAGCACGTCTGCTTCTTCGCCGCCGGCACTCTGTACTGGTGGCACCTCGTGTCGCCGATCCGGAGCCGGATGCGCCTCGGCGGGATGGGCCCCGTCGGCTACATGGTCAGCACCAAGTTCCTGGTCGGGATCCTCGGAATCGTGCTCGCGTTCGCGCCGACCGCGATCTATCCCTTCTACGCGCACCACCCCCACTACTGGGGGCTCAGCCCGCGTGAGGATCAGAACATGGCCGGTCTGGTGATGGCGCTCGAGCAGTCGATCGTGATGGGGATCGCGCTCGTGGTGTTGTTCGTGCAAATGCTCACCGAGTCAGAGCGCGAGGCGCAGCGCGCGGAGCGCTTCGAGGTGGCGTGAATTGCGCCTTGCGTGCCCCTTTCAGCCTTGATTGGCGAACGGCCTGATAAACGGCGCTGGGGAAGGGGAGGGATCGGGCGCGATCGCGTGCGCCACCGGCCCGCTCGGGCCGCCCGATGCTGCATAGCACGACAAAGTGATCCGGAACACCGAGGCCTGTCGAGTTATGCATGAGGAGTGTGCTCAACTCGACAGGGCTCGGGATCCACGGCCGTGTTGTCGTGTTGTGCATCATTTCGGAGCCCTGCTCGGGCACCGAAGCCGCCCTCACCCGCCCCCCTCCCCAGCGCCGTTACCGAGCCGACCGCCCGCGAGAGCTGCGGGCGGAGCGCCGACAGACGCGGGTCGCACATCACCCCTTAAAGACGGACGGCGCCCCTCTCGGAGCGCCGTCCAAACCCGGCGCCACGGCGAAGCCGCGACGCCGGATTGCCAGGACTTCAGCTCAGCACTTGGTGCTGCCCGTCACGGTCTTCGTCTCCGTGATGCCGGAGCCGTTGGTCGCCGTGAACGCGACCTTGACCGGGCGCTTGCCCTTCAGGCATCCGACCGACGCGTTCATGCCGTACGTCTTGCCGCCCTTCTTGATCGTCGACTTCTTGAAGGTCAGGACCTGCTTGATCAGCGAGGAGTAGAGGCCTGGGTGATTCGCGACCGCTGTCGAGACGAAAGTCGGCAGCGGGACGTTGGTCACCTCGTACTTGCCGTGCTGTTTGATGAACCCGGGGTAGGCGTCAGTCGTCGCCGGTGTGCAGGCTGCCGCACTGAGTGTCGTTCGTCGTGAAGAAGAACCACAGCGTGCCCTTGCCGCCGTTCCAGACGTCGCAGTCCCGGATTGCAGGGCGCGGTCGCCCCCGTAAGATTCGGCGTTCCGACCTAGCGAGTTCACGTGCCCCTGGGCCACGAGGGCCTTCTTCGGGCAGAAGCTGTCGGTCTTCCTGACCGAGATCTGGTTGCCATTGCAGGTCGGGAACTTCCCGCCGTTCTTACCAGGCCGTAGATCGAGGTCTTGATGTTGGTCAGCGGCGCCGCGTGGTCGCCGGGATTGTCACTGGCCGCCGTTGTAGCGTCTCGGTGAAGCCGACCGCGACAGGCTTGTGCTTGCTGCCGGCCTTGTCGGCTTGAAAGCTGAAGCCCGCCGAGTAGGTGTTGAGCGCCCGTCGCCGCGACCGCGACTGACGCGACGATCAGCACCGCCGTCACCGCGGTGCCGAGAATGATTACTCGTCGCAAAACTGATCTCTCCTTGTGTGGACTGGTTGTTGGCAACGTTTGCGCTGCAATGAAGAACTCATGGCAACGGCTTGAGTTGCGGGAACGACTGTTGTTGCCCCGTTGTGACTGAGCCTAGTGGCGGCTGCGCCTTACATGGTGGTCCACCCGGGCTCGACGTGAAGTACACGTTCACGGAGTAGTGAAGCGAGGGTAGCGTCAATCGACGAGCCGATCGTCGGCTGCGGGATTGTTCGTGCACAGATAGCCGCCGAACACCGAGAGGCCGTGAAGCAGCTGCGTGTAGGTGCCGGGCGCCATGTACGGGTTTGCCCGGTTGCTCTCCAGACGCTTCTGGTAGTTGGTCAGGACCTCCGGGTTGACGGGGTTGGAGATCCGTAGGTAATGCAGCTGCTTGGTCTGCGTGATGTTGCGCCGAGGACGCCTGCGTGGCTGCCGTGCTGTTCGCGAAGAACGCGGCGACCTCGCGGCGATACGTGTTGATGTAGTCGATCACCGGCACGAGGTTCCCGAGGTACGGTGTGAGCCGGGTGAGCCAGGGCACGGTCTCGTCGAGGAACTTCTCGAAGGCGGGCACGCCGGTCTTCGAGGCCTTCGTGAGCGGAGCGATGTTGACCATCAGATCGCGCAGCTCCGGCGCGAAGATCACCGACGCCTCGAGCGCCGAGCTGAGTGGCGCGGCGGCCGGTCGCAACTCGTCGATCAGCGGCTTGGTCGTCGTGGCGAACCGGTTGACGCGCTCGATCGTCTGGCGCGTCGCGACCGTGAACGCCGGGAACGCGCGGATCGTGTCGGCCAGCGCCGTGTCCTGCGCCGCGGTGGCGGCGAACACCGCATTCGAGTTGCGGATGAAGCTCTGCAGCTGCGCCGGCGAACGGCTGAGTGCCGAGAACACCTGCCCGCCGTCGTGAAGCAGCGTCGTCGTCGCCGCGCTGTCGCGATGCAGCACGGCCAGGACCGAGTCGACATTGGTGGCGAACGGGTACAGCTCGGCGAATGCCGCGTTGAAGTCCTGCCCGCGGTTGGTCAGCGCGATCCCGTCCTGCTGCTGCCAGATCATGAACGCACGTCGGGTGGCTGGATCGAACGTGGAGAGGATCTGGTCGAGTTGGACGGTGGGCGCCACCTGGCCTCGAGGCAGAGTCCCGCCGTCGGGGAGCATCTGACCCGACTGGGTTCCGGGCGATAGCTCGACGTAGGTCTCCCCCAGCAGCGACTTCGCGCGCAGGATCGCACGCGTGTCCGCGGGCCGCGGAGCGTACTGCGGGTCGATCTGGATGACCGCCTTGGTCAGGCCGGTCTTGGTATCGAGCGACACCGACACGACCTTGCCGACGCTGACGCCCGAGATCCGGACGTCGGACTGAGGCCCGAGCTCGACGGCGTCGTTGAACTCCGCGACCATGCGGTAGCCCTGCGGGGCCAGCGGGATCGAGCCCCCGAACGAGATCCACAGGAACAGGATCAGGCCGACGCACGACGCCGCGAACGCGACCATCGTCAGGATCCTGCCCGTGCTCGGCGCCTGGGTGATCACGGGAGCGCCGCCGGGCAGAACGGGGAGTTGATCTTGCTCCAATCGGGTGGGTTCAGAAGGTCGATCAGGGGACCGAGGGCCGGGTCGGAGCTCGACGAGCACCGTCTCGAAGAGATTGAGAGCTCCCGCACGTGCCCATGAACAGACCCTCGGACGATCGGTCCGTGCGCGTCCTGCGTGCTGGTCAGGCTATTCGCGATATGGGCCAGCCACGACCCATAGAACAGGTATCCCTGCTGGCCGCGCGGCTGGTAGGCGAGCGTGTTGAACAGCGCGTTCAGCACGTCGAATGTGTTGACGAGATGCGGCGTCGCCTTCTTCAGCTCCGCGCTCGCGGGCGGCGAGCACCTTCGCCAGCGGCTGCACCGCGATCGAGAAGGGCCGGAGCTGGTTCTTGATCACCGACGTCGTGTCGCGGAAGAGCGGCTGCGCGGCCTGCAGCGCCGGTCCGAAGGCGCGTGCAAACGGAACCAGCGCATGCAGCGTGGTGGCGCTCTGATCGGAGAACGCCTGGACCTTGCCGAGTGTCTCGGTTGTCTGGGAGAGCGTCCCGGGCAGGAGCGTCAGCGCGGCCTGGAGGTTCGCGTCCTGCGAAGAGATCGCCGAGAAGTTCGTGTTCGATGAGTTGATCAGGGACGTCAGCTGTCCGGTGACGCTTCCGACCGAGCGGCTCACCAGCTGGAGGTTGTGAATCGCCCTGCTGATGTTCTGCTGGCGCTCGGCGAGGAGCTTCGTGAACGTCTGCGTGTCGCGGTTGAGCGGCGCGAACCGCTGGAACGTGCCGCGCAGGTTGGCCACGGCGTCGGGACTCGGAGCCGCTCCCTGCGCGCCGGGGTCATGGAAGGCCTGCGCGCCTCCCGCCAGCAGCAGGAGCAGGTAGTCGCGCGTGTCGGCGTCCAACTGGTTGAGGATCTGGTCGACGTCGACGTCCGGCGACGTGTTCGCGACCGGCAGCGTCCCGCCGCTGGGGACCGCTCCGGCGACCTGGGTCCCCGGATCGAGCGACAGGTACATGTCCTTCAATGGCGTGCGCGGCCGCAGCAGCACGGTCGCGTCCCGGTAGATCGGCGCGTACTTCTTGTAGATGTTCATCGTCACGATCGCGCGGCCGCCCTGGAGCTGGATACCTCCGACCTGTCCGACCTGGACACCGGCGACGTCGACCGACTGGCCCTGCCCGGAAACGACGGCGGAGGCCGACGCGAACTCCGCCTTGACCGTGTAGTAGCTCTTGCCGAACGTGAACGAGGGCTGGTGCTCGAGGATGTAGCCGACGACCGCGATCGCCGCCACGAACAAGGCGATGATCGCGATGAAGTCCTGGCGGTGAACGATGATCGCGCGCTTCACGGTCCGATCCCCGTCGTTGCCGAGTTGAGGTTCGGCACCGGATTGCGGTAGCAGGCGACGCTTGCGGCGCACCGGCGGCGGCGACCCCGTGAACGCGGGACGGGTGCCCGAGCACTGGGAGGACGGCGTTCCCGTAGAACGGTCCGTTGCTGCGGGATCGATGGCGTCTGAACCTGAGTCGCGCCGCCGCCGGCGGAAGACCGAACATAGCGGCCGTTGCCGTCGAAGTTTCCCGCGCGCCGGCGATCCCGACTGCGCTCTGGAACAGCTCCTGGTAGACCTGCACCCCGGTCGTGACCGGCGGATCCTGGATGAACTCGTTGCCGGTCGGGATCAGGTTGTGCGTGAAGCAGCTGGCGAGCTTGTCGGCCGAGGACAGCAACGACTTCGTCGCTCCGATCGTGCTGGCCGTGTTCTGGACCGCCGGGGTGAGGTCCTTGAGCAGACCGCCCAGCTCGCTGGGCGAGACGAGCGCGGTTGCCTGGGCGATCCACGGGAGCGCGAGCTGGATCGTCGGACCCAGCTGCTTGACGCCCGGCAGCAGCTCGCGGGCGAACTGCTGCGTCGGTCCGAACGAGGCGTCGAGCGCGGTGTCCGCGGACTGCGTGCGCCGCAGCAACGGCGGTAGCAGCGCGATCGTCTGGCTCAGATCCTGCTGTCGCGAGGCGAGCGTGGCCATCGTGGCGTTGAACGTGTGAACAAAGCTCGCGAGCTGCTGGCCGCTCGAGGCGAATCCGCGGAACACCTGCTCGTTGCCCTCTACGACCTTGCTCAGGTCGTGTGGCTCGGTGCCGAGGAGTCCCTCGTTGACGATCGCCGAGTTTCGGAATGCCCCGGCCGAGTACTGCAGCGACTTGTTCAGCGCCTGCCCGCCGGTCAGGTTGCGCGTAATCACGTCCTGGGACGCGTTCTCGGCGGGCGTTCCGCGGCGTGTCGAGCGTGGCGCCGAGCCCCTGGAGCAGCGTCTGCAGGTTCGTGCGCGCGTCGGAGGTCAGCGACGCGAGCACGCGGTCGAGCTGTACCGGCCCGGAGGTGTTGGGGGCCGGCAACGTCGCGCCCGAGGACAGGATCGGCGCGTTCGGCGTTCCCGGCGCCAGGTCGACGTAGAAGTTGCCCTCGAGGAAGATCCGCGACCGGATGGCCGCGGTGGCGTTCGCGTGAATCGGCAGCCCGTTCTTGTTGATGTCCATCGTGACCAGACCGGCGTCGGAGCCCTGAATGTGGCTCACCGAGGTGACCTCGCCCACCTCGACGCCGGCGATCCGGACCGGGGAAGGGATGTGCAGCTGCGTCTGGCTCGTGAACACCGCCTTGAGCACGAACGGCGAGCCCTGGAACGGCAGTCCCCCGCCGAAGATCAGGTAGCACGCCGCCGCGACGACGACCAGACCGATGATCCCGGCGGCGAAGCTCGACACGCGTGGCTTGTGACGCCTCATGTCTTCGGCCTCGTGGTCGTCTCGGTCTTCAGCCCGACGTTCCCCGGCGGATTGCCGATCCGTGCCGCCTTGCCCGAGTAGCGCTCGTTACCGGCGGCGCACTCCGGCGTCTGGCCGGGCGCGTCTGTGTTGGGGTAAGGATTGACGTGTATCGGACCGATCTCGGCGCCGGGATTCGTCTCCGGTCTCGTCCACGGCCGCTGCGACGGAACGGCTTCGCTGCCGGGCTCGTCGGCGATCGTCGACGAGGTTGAAGCGCAGTGCCGTGCCGGACAGCACGTCATCCGAGAGCGTGCTGGCGATGTTGCGCAGGAACAGCGTCACGTAGTTGCACGACGACTGCACGGGTGTCAGGAACGCCAGCGGCGAGCGCAGGCTCGACGCGGTCAGCGTCAGGCGGTCGAGCCCGGCGTTGACCGCCGGCGTCTGCCCGTAGCTCTCCAGGTGCTGGGCGAGGCTCAGCAACTGCTGATCCAGGCCGTTCGGCCCGGTCGTCTCAGGCAGGTTGCGTGCCCCGGCGGCGAATGCCTGAGCCAGGACCGGAGCGCTCTGGGGCAGCGTGGCGAAGCCGGGACGGAGCGCCTTGAACAGCCCGGCGGTGTCGTTGAGGAACGACTGGATGTGGGGGCTCGTGGCGATCACCGCGCTGAATGTCGGCGGCGTGTCCGAGATCCACTGCTGGAGGAACGGCACGGCGACGCTCGCCAGCGCCGTGAACGTCGTGTCGAGGTTCCCGTACAGGTCGGCCTGCGTGCGGGCGACGGGCACGAGCGCCGCGGAGAACGACTCGAGCCCGCGGAAGAAGCCTCCGAAATCGGTCTTCTTCGAGGCGAGGTTGCGCGCCACCGGACCGAGGTCCGTGACCAGCGGCACGAACGCTCCGATCGCGTCGTTGATCCCGGCGCCACGGCCCGCGAGCGCATCGCTGAAGCCGATCGTCGAGGCGGCGACGCCCGCGCGGGTCGGGGCGTCGAACATCGACAGGAACTGGTCGAGGTCGACCTCAGACCCCGACTGGCTGAGCGGCACCGTCGCGCCGTTCGGGTAGGTCTGGCTCGATGTCCCCTTCGTGACCTGGATGTACTTCAGGCCGATCGAGCTCTTCAGCCTCACGTCGAACTTCGAGTCCACCGGGAGCGGCTCGACGTTCTTGTTGAGCGACAGGTTCATCACCGCGATCGGCGTTCCGGCGGAGTCGCGAGCCGGCACGACGCTCGTGACCGCGCCGATCAGCGCGCCGCCCATGTGGACCTCGGCGTTCTTGGTCACCTCGCTCGCGTCCGCCATCTGGAGGTGGAGGTTGTACCTGGGCACGAACGGCAGCCCGTTGTTCGCGTTGTACGCGAGCGTCACCGCCACGATCGTCACGAGGACCGTGAGGGCGCCGATCAGGATCGGGTTGCCGAACGGACTCGTCTGGCGGCGGCGGAAGCTCATCGCCCGTTTCCGATCAGGTAGTGGACGAGCCCGCTCAGCACGCTCCCCGCGTTGCTCCTGGCCACCTGACGAGTGGCCCGCTCGGCGACGGCGATCGCCTTGCTCTGGGATGCCGACGCCGCGTCCGCGCTCGCCAGCGGTTCCAGGTCCTGTGAAGTTCGCCGAGCACCCGAGTATTGGCTTGATCGCATACGCCGTGCACTGGCCGACCAGCGGCTCTGCACGCACGAAGTGCCCGGCGGCGTCGAACGCAGTTGCTGGCTGCTGTCCCAGCGAACAGCAGCGCCATCAGCTGCTCGATCCCGCCGGTGTTGTTGAGGCTCGCGGTCAGCTTGTCCAGCAACGACGCCGACGGCGCCAGCTGGTGGCCAAGCTTGTTCAGGCGCTTGGCGAGCGGAATCGTTGCCACGAGCGCCGGCTGCGACTTCTGCGAGGAGTTGCCGAGGGCGATCAGCGCCGGGCGCGCGGCCTTCGCGAACGGCGTCAGGTTCGTAAACTGGCGGTCGAGCGCCGCCGCGCTCTGGCCCAGGCTCGCCATCAGCGGTGTCCCCTGATCGGCGAGGTTCCCCAGGGAGACCATCAGCGGTCGCAGCTGGCGCAGGAACTCCGGGAACAGCTGGAACGAGCGGGAGATGTCGCGCGCGCGGGCAGCGCTCGCGACGGACGTCGTGTTCGCCTGGACGATGAAGCCCGCGATCTGCCGGCGGACCTTCGCCAGCGGCGCCAGCACGGTATCGGAGTCCGTGGCCAGCTGCGCGAGCTGCTTGTTCTGGCGGGCCAGGATCTTGAGGACCTGGTCGGTGTATCCGAGCGCCGGGTTCGCGCGGTGAATCACCGCGTTCAGGTCCGAACCACGCGCCGCGAGTCCCGTGCCGAGCTCGTTGAGGATCAGCGCGAACCGCTCGCGGATCGGCTCCTGGTAGATGTCCTGGACGATGTCGGAGTCGACCGGGGAGCTCGTCTGGGTCACCGGCAGCAGATACGAACCGGCACCGGGTCCGCTCGTGATCTTGGTCAGCGGTGGCGCGCTCGAGCTGCCCGGCTCACAGTCGACGTAGCGCTCGCCGATCAGCGACTGTGGGCGGATCGCGCAGGTCGCGTTGGCGTGGAACGGCGTGAACTCGCCGTTGTTGATCGCGATCGTGACGGCGGCCTGGTTCACCGGCGAGGCCGCCGTGCACTGCTGGGAGCTCGTGCAAACGCTCAGCGATTGGATGCTGCCGACGTTCGCGCCCGCGATCCGCACGTCCTCGCCACTGACCGCGAACGCGGCGTTGTCGAAGATGGCGCGGACGAGGTAGGGCCCGCCAGCGCCCCGCGAGTCGCCCGTTCGCGTCGCGACGGTCACGCCGACGGCCACGAGCAGGACCACGATCAGCGCGATTCGCCTCATGGCCCGGGTGGGGTGTTGTTGGGGTTACAGCCCGGCACCTTGACCGGCGCCGAGCCGTCGGGCGTCGGCTGGACCGCGCCGCCCGGGCAGCGGCTGCGCACGACGTGCAGACCGTCATAGCGCATCGACTGCGAGGGCAAGGCCTGCAGCTGATTGGCCCCGTCCAGTCCAAACGCACTGAACATGGGCTGGGTGCGCGTGTAGTGACCGTTGGCGTCGTAGTAGGCAGCGGCCTGCCCAAGGTTGGTGAGCGCCGCCACGACGTCCGGCGCGAACTCGCGCAGGTAGTCGAGCTGCGCCTGGGATGCGTTCATCTGTTTGATCAGCTCCGGGAACACCGAGCTCCCGAGCCGGGCGAGCGACGGCGTCTCCTGCAGCAGCGTCGTCAGGTCTCCCGTGCCGCTGGGATTGCTGATCAGGTTGTTGAGCGCTCCGATGGTTGGGATCGACGCCTTGGTCAGCGTGTCGAGCGCGGTGGCGAACTGGGTCAGGTGGCGTGAGGCCGGAATCGAGGCCGCGACCAGCGGATCGAGGGCATTGAGCGTCTGACGCAGCCCGGTGAACGTTCTCGTCGAGTGGTTCAGCGCGGGCGGCAGCAGCTGCAGGGCCCGTTCCAGCGCCTGGCTCTGGCTCGCGATCGCGCCCGTGGTCGTGCTCGTATTGGCGATCAGCTGCGTCAGCTCTTGGCTTCGCGAGGCGAGCGTCTTCAGCGCCTGCGCGCCCTGCACGAGCAGTCCCTCGAACGCGGGTTCGTCGCGGGTCAACTCGGCGGTCACGTCGCTCGTGCTCGCCAGCCCCGGAGCGAAATAGCGAAGCGTCTGGTTCGCCTGCAGAGCCTTGCCGTCGATGCTCGCGGCCTCGCCGCGGATGAAGCCGCGTAGACCCGCCCGCGTGGCTGGGTTCAGCGTGTCGAACACCTGATCGAGGCTGACGAACGAGTACGTGTGGGCCAGGGCGATCGTGCCGCCACTCGGAATCTCAGGAGCGCTGCTCGGCCCGGGGTCGAGCACGACGTAGCGGTTGGCGATCCCCGACAGCGAGTTCTCGTAGATCCGGGCGATCGTCCCCTGGTGCATCGGCGCGACACCGGAGTTGACGCTGAACTTGATCTGCGCGAGCCCGTTGGGAGCGAGGCCGATCGACTGGATCGAGCCGACGATCGGCGGGGCCGATCATCACCTCGTCGCCGGTGACGAGCCCTCCCGAGTCCTGGAAGTCAGCGGACAGCGTGTACCCGGGGCTCCCGCCGAGGACGATCAGGCCCACGAGGACCACGGCCCCGATGACTGCGGCGACCGCAGCGACGCGCGCGATCATCCGCTGACCGGGACTCCGCGCAATTTGAAACCCTCTTCCCTCAACGTCTCATTTTCCCAGCGCACGGGGCATCCTGCCAGAGTGGTGTGTGCCGCGCCAGATGGCCGTGTTTAGCCGATGTTAACTCTCAGCAAAGCTCACGCCGCCGGTACGCGGCCGTTCCCGTTCACGCACGCCCGTTACGCGCCAGCAGGGCCGCGCCGAGCGCGCCGCCGAGGTCCCCGAGCGCGGCCACGTGAACGGCCGGCGGCCGTTTGTCGTTGAACAGGTGCGGCTGCATGGCATCGGCGATCCGGACCGCGAACGGCTGACCGAAGCGCACGCCGAGGCCGCCGCCGATCACCACCGCCTCGACGTCGAGCAGGTTGATCGCGGACGCGATTCCCGCGCCCAACGCCTCTACCGCCTCGTCGATCAACTCGATCGCCAGCTTGTCGTCGTGCTCGAGTGCTCGCGCCCAGATCCCGCTCGTCAGCCGCGTCCGCTCGTGCCGCTCCATCAGCTTGAACAGGTCGGTCTTGGCCCCCTTCTTGACCTTTTCGCGTGCCCTGGCCTCCATCGACGCCCGGCCGGCGTAGGCCTCCACGCAGCCCAGGCGGCCGCACCCACAACGCCGCCCGCCGACCCTGATCACGGTGTGGCCGATCTCGCCGGCGCCGCCCCGCCCCAGCCACGGCTTTCCATCGAGGATCAGGCCGCCTCCGACGCCCGTCCCCCAGAACACGCCGATCAGCGACCTGTACGGCTCACCGGCCCCCAGCTCGAACTCCGCATCGGTCGCGACCTGGACGTCGTTACCGACGAACACCGGCGATCCGAGCTCATCGGAGAGCGCCGGCCCGAGCCCGAAGCTGCCCTCCCAATCCGGCAGGTTGCGTGCGCTCGAGATCGTCCCCGTCTTGGCGTCCGCGATGCCGGGCGAGCCGACTCCGATCGCCCCCAACGCGGAGAGCGAGACGTCCGCAGCCGTGCACGCGTCCCTGACCGCCTGCGCGATGGCCGCGGCGACGTCCGGCGGTCCGCCGGTCGTGGGCGTCTGGCGCCGCGCGGAGCCCAGCACCGTGTTCCCCTCGTCGACGACCACCGTCTCGATCTTGGTGCCGCCGAGATCGACCCCGGCCAACCTTTTCGCAGAGGTCGTCCGGGCGGGCGAGCGAGGCATCGCCGCTGATCCTCTCAAAACGGCGTTGTGGTCGTCGAGTTGCTAGGCGCCCCACGATTCGCGGTAGTGCGCCTGCTCGGGCGTGGGCTGATCGATCTCCACGCCCAGCGCGGCCAGCTTCAGCCGGGCCACCTCGCGGTCGATCTCGGCGGGGACCTGATGAACGCCGGCCGGCAGCTCGCCGCGGTTGCGAACGAGCTCCTCCACGCACAGGGCCTGGAGCGCGAACGACACGTCCATCACGGCCGCCGGGTGCCCCTCGGCGGCAGCCAGGTTGACGACGCGGCCACGGGCGAGCAGATTCAGCCTGCGCCCGTCTGCGAGCTCGTACTGGTCGACCAGCGGCCGCACCTGGCGGATGCCGCCGCTCGCGAGCTCGCGCAGCTCCTCGAGATCCAGCTCGACGTCGAAATGGCCGGCGTTTGCCAGCAGCGCGCCGTCCTTCATCCGCTCGAAGTGCTCGCCCCGCAGTACGCGGCGCGAGCCGGTGACCGTGATGAAGATGTCCCCGCGCTCGGCCGCCTCGAGCGCGCTTCTCACGTCGTAGCCAGCCATCCGCGCTTCGAGCGCGCGCAGCGGGTCGACCTCGCAGACGATCACGGCCGCGCCGGCGCCGCGGGCTCGCTCCGCAATTCCCTGTCCGGCCCAGCCGTAGCCGACGACGACGACTGTGTGGCCCGCGAGCAGCACGTGGCTCGCGCGCACGATGCCGTCGAGCGCGGATTGACCCGTGCCGTGCCGGTCGTTGAGCGCGCGTTCCGTCCGCGCCTCGTTGACCGCCATCACCGGACATGCGAGCTCGCCGTCGTCCTCGAGCCGGCGCAGGCGGACCAGTCCGGTCGTCGTCTCCTCCGTGCCGCCGATCAGTCCCTCGAGCAGAGCGCCGTCGGCGGCGTGCGCGGTGACCAGCAGGTCGGCCCCGTCGTCGATCGTCACCTGCGGCGAGCTGTCCAGCAGCGCCCGCACGTGCCGCGCGTAGGCGTCGAGGTCCTCGCCGCGGACAGCCCTGACCTCGACGCCGTGCTCGACCACCAGTGCCGCGGCGACGTCATCTTGAGTCGACAGCGGATTCGCCGAGCACAGCGCCGCCTCCGCGCCGCCCGCGATCAGCGTCAGCAGCAGATTCGCGGTCTCGGCGGTTACGTGCAGGCAGGCAGCGATCCTCGTCCCGGCCAGCGGCTGCTGTGCCTCGAACCGCTCGCGCACCCGCGCGAGCACCGCCATCTGCTGCCGTGCCCACTCGATCCGGCCCGCGCCATCTGGCGCGAGCGAGAGGTCGGCGACGTCATGCGGCGGGATCGAGGCACGCGCCATTCCTCACCCCATGTGTCTCGATTGGTGGCTAGTACCGGTAGTGGTCCGGCTTGAACGGCCCCTCGGCGGGCACCCCGAGGTAGGCGGCCTGGTGGGGAGTCAGCTCGGTCAGCCTGGCGCCAAGCGCGCCGAGGTGCAGCCGCGCCACCTTCTCGTCGAGGTGCTTCGGCAGCGTGTAGACCCGCTTCTCGTATGCATCGGGGTGTCCGAACAGCTCGATCTGCGCGATCACCTGGTTGGTGAACGAGTTCGACATCACGAAGCTCGGGTGGCCGGTGGCGTTGCCGAGGTTCAGCAGGCGGCCCTCCGACAGGACGATGATCGCGTGGCCGTCGGGGAACACCCACTCGTCGACCTGGGGCTTGATGTTGATCCGCTCGATGCCCTCGATCCTGCTCAGGCCGGCCATGTCGATCTCGTTGTCGAAGTGGCCGATGTTGCCGACGATCGCCTGGTGCTTCATCCGTGCCATGTCGGCCGACGTGATCACATCGCGGTTGCCGGTCGCCGTGATGAAGATGTCCGCGGTCTCGACGACGTCCTCGAGCGTCACGACCTGGTAGCCGTCCATCGCCGCCTGAAGGGCGCAGATCGGGTCGATCTCGGTGATCACGACCCGAGCGCCCTGCCCGCGCAAGGACTCGGCGCAGCCCTTGCCGACGTCGCCGTATCCGCACACGGCTGCGACCTTCCCGCCGATCAGGACGTCGGTGGCGCGGTTGATCCCGTCGATCAGCGAATGGCGGCAGCCGTACTTGTTGTCGAACTTCGACTTCGTCACCGAGTCGTTGACGTTGATCGCCGGGAACAGCAGGTGGCCCTCAGCGGCGAACTGGTAGAGGCGGTGGACGCCGGTCGTCGTCTCCTCGGTCACGCCCTTGATCTGGGCGGCGATCTTCGTCCAGCGCTGCGGGTCCTCGCTGATCGTGCGCTGGAGCAGCTCGAGCACGATCCGGAACTCGTCGGAGTCCGCGCTGGCGGGGTCTGGCACCGCGCCCTTCAGCTCGAACTCGGCGCCCTTGTGGACGAGCAGCGTGGCGTCGCCGCCGTCGTCGAGGATCATGTTCGGGCCGGTGGTGCCGTCCTCGCTGGGCCAGCTCAGCGCCTGCTCGGTGCACCACCAGTATTCCTCGAGCGTCTCGCCCTTCCAGGCGAAAACGGGCACCCCGCGCGGGTCATCGGGGGTGCCATCCGGGCCCACGACCACCGCCGCTGCGGCGTGATCCTGGGTCGAGAAGATGTTGCACGACGCCCAGCGAACCTCCGCTCCGAGCGCGACCAGCGTCTCGATCAGCACCGCCGTCTGGATCGTCATGTGCAGCGAGCCCGTGATCCTCGCGCCGGCCAGCGGCTGGCGGTCGGCGTACTCGCGCCGGGTCGCCATCAACCCCGGCATCTCATGCTCAGCCAGCTGAATCTCCTTGCGGCCGAACCCCGCAAGCTGCAGGTCCGCGACCTTGAAGTCGGTTGTGGCGGCAGTCGTGCTCATTGAGTCTCCATCGTCCTAGTCGTGTGGTGTCGGAGGCCGGACGGGCTACGCGACGGCCAGCAGCTTTTGATGCTTGTCCTGCTCGAACCGCAGCCAGTCGTCGGGATCCACGTGGTCCGGACGGCGGGGCTGGGCTTCGAGCCAGCTCTGAACCGCCTCGCGTAGCTCCGGGTCGCTCGCCATCCGCGACGCGAAGGCGACGTCGGAGAGGCCGATGTCGAACCCCGCGAGCAGCTCCTTGAGCGTTCGCAACCTCTGCAGCTCGGCGGCTCGGTAGAGCCGGTAGCCCGACGCCGACCGCTCCGGCGCTACGAGCCCGGTGCGCTCGACATACCGAAGCATCCGCGCCGACCAACCGGTCGTCTCAGCAGCCTCATGAATCGTCAGTGCATCCATCCGCCGCTAACATTACCACGATAGTGTCAAGGTTTGGCCGACTCAGGCGCCGCGTTGGCGTCGACGGAGGCGCCACGCCGGTGTGGGCCCAGGCGCCACGTTGGGCGGATCCAGGCGCAACGGGCGTTTCGCGCCCTCTCCTCAGGCCGTGGACCCTCTCCGCCGCCCGAAATTACACCAAATTCTCGTGCGTGATGCCCCGGTTTCTGGGTGGCAGTCTTGCCTCACACGCCAGGTTCTTGCTGCATGAAAACCCACGCAAAATTCAACTTTTGACCCGCGACAGCCGATACGACACTTGTCGAGGAATGACCGATTCTCTGGAGTGGCAGGAATACGATCATCGCAACGTCCATCTTCGGGATTCGAGAAAGAGTCTCGCGACCGGTTCGAATATCTTTGCTTTGTTGATCAAACGCGGTAAGGGGATCTGTGCAGTTCTACTGCTGATCGGCGCCAGTGGGGCCGGCGTCGGCGTGGCCTTGGCGGTCGGGACGTCCGCTGCCTCGGGCGACGCCGGTGGCTGGCATCCGGCCGCCCAGCACAGCGCATGGCACGGCCACGGCGCTCAGAGCGGCAACCCGCAAGGTGGATCGCAGCCCGGGGCGCCAGCCGCGCCATCAGCGTCCACGTCCGACGGCGCGCCCGGCCAGAGCGATGGGCACCACGGACACTCGTCCGGCTGGGGCGGAAACGGCAACCAGGGTTGGGGCAGCGGCGGCCAGGGCTCTCAGGGCTCGCAGGGCTCCAGTTCCACCTCGACCTCGGCGACCGCTCCCACGCCGACCGGGGGCCAGGGTGGCGGAGCCACCGGGCAGGGCCATCAGGGCCACCAGGGCCTCGGCTCCCACGGGGGATCGCAGCCGACCGTTCCGACCGCCTCCCACCAGGGAGTCGGAACTCAGCCTAGTTCTGGCGGCGGGCGGTCTGGCCACGCCACCCAGGGCGCGCAACCGTCTCACACGTCGCACCAGGCTACGGGGCTTACAACCGTCACCAGCACTCCCTCTCCTCCAGCTCAGCCGACGATCCCATCCACGACGGTGACGCCCCCGCTCGGCACGACCACGACCCCGCCCGTCACGGCGCCCAAGCCGCCTCACCATTCCTCGTCGTCGCCGGGTTCCAACCTGTCCTCGGATCTCGCCGGCCTGCTCGGCGCCACGCACGTCGCCACGCCCGCTCCGGTAACGAACGGGGTCGGAGCCCCGCTGGGTTTGACGCCGGCGCGGGCGCTCACAGCGGCCGCGACGACGCCGCTGCTGACGGCCGCCACCGGAACCTCCACCACCGGAGCCCACGGTTCGGGCAACGCGGATCACAGCGGTTCCACCGGCCATGGCTCGGGCGGCTCGAGTTCAGGCCCGGTGGCGCCCGTGATCCACGTGATCAATGACGTCGAGCGCGTCGTCCCCGGATGGGTGTGGCTGGCGCTGGCCCTGTCGCTGGCCCTGGCAGCCGTCGCCACGTCGGCCGCGCTTCTGGCCACCCGCCGCGTCAAGCGTCAGGCCGGGCAGTTCGCCGCGGTGACGGCCGCGGCCCTGACCGACCCGCTGACCGGCGTCCTCAACCGCCGCGGTTTCATCGAGGCGCTCGAGCGCGAGCTCGCGCGGGCCCGGCGGTACAACCTGCGCTTCGTGCTCGCCTACGTCGACGTCCGCAACCTCAAGGGCGTCAACGACACCGAGGGCCACCTCGCCGGCGACGAGCTGCTCAAGGACGCCGCGCATCTTCTCAAGGATTCGGCGCGCGCCGACGATGTCGTCGGGCGGATCGGCGGCGACGAGATGGGTCTCCTGCTCGTCGAGCAGGGCGCCGAGGGCGCGGACGTCGTAATCAACCGCATCACCAGCCAGATCCCCGAGCGCCAGGAGGCCCTGGGCCTTCGCGCCCCGTGGGATCTCACGGTCGGCACCTCGTCCTTCCCGGACGACGGCAGCACGGTCACTGAGCTCCTCGCCACCGCCGACCGGCGCCTGTACGAGCAGCGCGGAATCGCCCTGCACTAGGTACCGCCGGCACTGGCTGCCGGTCGGGGTGGTCGGCGCGACTGCGTCGGCGGCCCATCCGGGCAAGATCTATCGACCCAAGCCCGGGGCGCTCCGCGCCCGCGGCTCTCGCGGCCGACCGGCCTGGCGTAAACGGCGCTGGGGAACGGGGTAGGTGGGGGCGGAGGCGAGGTTGTGTCGAGGGTGTGCCGAGACCGTCATAGATCGGTAACAGAGCGCGGAATGGGGCCCCTCAGGATGGTGAATAAAACGACAATCTCGCCTTGAGTGGGGAGGCCTGTCGAGCTGTGCATGAAGAGTGTGCATAGGTCGACAGACCTCGCCGCCGGCGGCGGTGTTGTCGCGTTATGCATCATGAACCGCGGGCTCCGGCGCCGAAAAGCCCGCCGCGCCCGCCAGAACTCCCACCCCCCTTCCTCCCCAGCGCCGTTTGCCGGCCCTGGACCGCCGGCGCCTATCCGCGGAAACCGTGGCGGACCGCACCGCCACAGCCGAACCCAAAAGGGCGCGCGCAAGCGCGCCCTCCTAAAAACTCCCCGCCCTAGCCCTTCGCCAGCGCGTTCTTGAGATGCTCGATCGTCGGGACCGGCGTCGGGTCGACGTTCCGCAGGACCGCCAGATACAGCGACACCAGATCGCCGAGCAGGACCAGCGAGACGAGGCGACCGGTGCGGGTCTCGCCGACTCCCTCGACCCGATAGGTCCCGATGGCGTTGCTGGCGATCAGACCGCGCGTGAGCTCGATCCGCTGGCGGATGCGCGGGTGCAGGTCGGAGTCGTCGAGGAACACGGCGCTGAAGCGGCCGAGTTCGGGGGCTCCCTCCCACCCCACGATCTCGTTGTGGTCGATCTCGGGCAGGTCGCCGGAGAAGCACGGTGTCTTCGCGTTCTCGTTGAGCTGGGTCTTCCAGCGATACGCGATCGGGGCGGTGAGGCCCGCGCCGGCGATCTGCGGGATCGTTCCGTGCAGCGAGCGCGCCAGATCCTTGGCCAGGCAGGAGTCGTGTCCCTCGGGTCCCCATTCGGCGACGAGCTGTTCGGCGTGGGCGGCGGCGACGTCGATCTCGGCGTGCAGCAGCTCTCCCGCGCCGCACAGGCCCGCGACCTCGAGCGCGACCACCAGCGAGTAGGCGACCGCGGCCCGCGGCTGGAACCCGCCGGGCAGGGGGATCACCGGCACCCCGTCCTCACGCGCGCTCTCCGCGAGCTTGCCGCCGGTGGTGGCGACGATCCGACGGGCGCCGAGCGCGCCGGCCGCGTCGTAGATCGCGAGCGTCTCCTCCGTGTTGCCGGAGTAGCTCGAGCACAGGACCGCGGTATCCGGCGTCGTCCACGCCGGTAGGGCATAGCCGCGGGCGAGCACGATCGGACGGGAGGCGCGATCGCCGAGCGCCGCCCGCGCCAGCGCGCCTCCGATCGCCGAGCCGCCCATGCCGGCGACCACGAGCCCGCCGGGAGCATCCTCGGGCCGGAGGTTGGCGGACTCGACGCGCCACTGCGCGTCGCGGAGCTGATCGGGCAGCCCGAGAATGTCGTCGAGCTGCCCCTTACGGTCGACCGACGCAATCGTCTCGCGCCCCAGATCGGTCGTCGTGGTCAAGAGCTGATCGCCGCCTCGGGATGCTCCACGCCCGGGAAGATACGCGCGCCCGCACCCAGAACGCTGTTCGGTCCGATCTTGGCGTCCTCGCCGATCACCACGTCACCGTCGATCTGACAGCGCTCGCCGATCGTTACCCCGGGGCCCACGATCGCCGAGCTGACCGTGCTCCCTGCTCCCACGGTGACCCCGTCCAGCAGCACGGAGCCCTCGACGTGCGCCCCCGTCTCCACTCTGACGTCGCGGCCGAGCACGGTACGGGGGCCGACCACCGCGTCCCGCTCGACGACCGATCCTGCCCCCGCGAGGGCGGCCGCGATGATCTCGCCGTCGACGGTGGCCTCATCGGCGAGCTTCAGGCCGCTCTCCTTCAGGAGCCGGCCGATGCGCGTCGTGACGTTGCCCTCGAGGATGTCGTAGGTGCCCTGGAGGTAGCGCTCGGGCGTGCCGATGTCGAGCCAATAGCCGCTCCCCTGCATATCCGAACAGGCCGCGGTCGATCAGCGTGGGAAACACCTCTCGCTCGATCGAGATGTTCGTGCCCGCCGGCGCCATACCGTCGAGCACGTCGTGTTCGAGGATGTAGGCCCCGGCGCTGATCAGGTTCGAGTCGATCTGGTCCGGCCGCGGCTTCTCGACGAACTCGCGGACCGAGCCGTCCGCGTTCTGGCGGACGAGCCCGTAGGCCGACGGATCGTCGACGCCGATCAGCGCCAGCGTCGCCTTCGCGCCGGTCCGCTCGTGCTGGGCGAGCTGCGCGCTCAGGTCGAGGTCGGCGAGCACGTCGCCGTTGAGCATGAAAAACCGGTCCTCGAGGAGGTCCTCGGCGTATTTCAGCGCGCCGCCGGTCCCCAGCGGCTCGGGCTCGTCGACGTAACGCAGCCGGATCCCCAGGGCCGAGCCGTCTCCGAGCACGTCGCGCACCCCGACGGCCAAGAATCCGCACGAGAGGATCACGTCGTCGATCCCGTGGCTCGCCAGCCACTCGAGCATGTAGGCGATCAGAGGGCGGTCGACGAGTGGAATCACCGGCTTGGGGATCGTCAGGGTCAGCGGCCGTAGCCGCGTGCCCTCCCCCCCAGCGAGGATCAACGCCTGCAATTCATCGCCCCCTGTCGCCTCGGTGCACCAACGGCACTAACGGCCGATCCCCTCGTATTCGAATCCCGCCGTTCTCACGGTGTCCGGGTCAATGTAGTTGCGTCCGTCTATCACCAACCGCCCCGCCATATGCTTGGCCGCCTCGTTCCAGTCGAGGTCCGCGAACTCGCCCCACTCGGTCACGATCACACACGCGTCCGCCCCCTCGAGCGCCTCCAGTGCCGAATTCGCGAATTCAACTCCGATCATCATCTTTCGCGCCTCATCCTCAGCAACGGGGTCGTAGGCTCGCACTTGCGCGCCGTCCGCCTGTAGCCGGGCCGCGAGCACCAGCGACGACGCCTCGCGCATGTCGTCCGTGTTGGCCTTGAACGCCAGCCCCAGCAGCGCCACGGTCTTGCCGACCAGCGAGCCGAGATGCTTCTGCAGCTTCGCGATCACCCGGCGCTTCTGCAGCTCGTTGACCTCGATGACCGCCGTCAGCAGCTGGAAGTGGTAGCCGGAGTTGCCGGCGAGTTGCTTGAGGGCGGAGACATCCTTTGGGAAACAACTGCCACCGAAGCCAATACCCGGCTTCAGGAAATGCGGGCCGATCCGGTGGTCGAGGCCCATCCCCCGCGCCACCTCGAGCACGTCCGCCCCCGTCTCCTCGCAGACGTTGGCGATCTCATTGATAAACGAGATCTTGGTGGCCAGGAACGCGTTCGCCGCGAGCTTGATCATCTCGGCGCTGCAGATGTCGGTCCGGATCAGCGGGGCATCGAGCGGCGCATAGAGGTCGACGACGGCGTCTCCCGCCCAGTCGCCCTCGTCTCCGATCACGACCCGATCGGGCGCGAGGAAGTCTTCGATGGCCGACCCCTCCTTGAGGAACTCAGGACACGACACGTACGCGAACCCGGTCTTCCCCTGCTCGACGAAGGTGCGCTGGATCGCCGCCCCGGTGCCGACGGGCACCGTTGACTTCATCACAAGCGCGTGCCGGTCGGAGGGAGGCATCGCGCCGACCACCGCGTTAACGGCGGAGAGATCGGCGTCGCCGGAGTAGGTCGGCGGCGTCCCCACCGCGACGAACAGCAGACGAGCGTGCTCGAGAGCGGGCGCGAGCTCGGTCGAGAAGTGCAGGCGCTCGCGGTTGCGCGTCACCGCCTCAGACAGGCCGGGCTCGTAGATCGGGATCTCACCCCGCTCGAGGCGGGCGATCTTGCCCGCGTCGACATCGACGCACCAGACCTCGCTGCCGAGCTCGGCGAAGCCGGCCGCGGTCACCAATCCGACGTACCCGGTGCCGATCACGGCAATCGGTTCGCGGGCTGAGCTCATCGAGCGGCCAAGGGTACACGCGGTCGCCGCGGCGCCGAGGTCCGGCGGCACGCGGTTAGCCCGCCCGCCGCTAGCTCACCCGCGTCAGCGACGACGCGATCCCCAGCATCTGCTGGTTGGTGAGCGCGTTGCTCAGGGTGTTGGAGACCCAGTAGACACCCTGGGGCGTGCGCCACGCGGCGAGCGTCAGCTGATGGCCGTTGAAGAAGAGCATCAGCTGCTTGCCCCCGATCGTTTCCGTCTCGGTCGGCTTGTTGAGGATCGGCGGGTTCTGCCAGGTCGTCCCCTGCACGCCGTAGTACTCGTCTAGCCCGTTCCCGGGATTGATCACGAGCGTAATCCGGTAGGCGGCGTGGGGATGGTGCTGCTGATCGCGCAGCGTGTAGGCACGGGGATATGAGTTTGCGATCGGCCCGATCGGGCAGGTCGCGTTCGTGCAGTACTGGGACTCCGGCGCGATCAGCCGCGGCACGTAGACCGGCAGGATGGTGTGCGGCATCGCCGAAGCCTGCGTCGTGCCGTCCGCCAGGTCGGCGGTCAGGTTCGCCGTCGGCGGGCGGTTGCCATGGTGGCGCGGGGCGTGAGAGGCCCCGGCGCTCGATGCCTGCGTCGGGGTCATGAACGACCGGAACGCCCTCGCCGCGGCGGGCGGGTTGGCGGTCACGTAGCAGGGCGTCTGTGTCGCGGGCGCGCCGACCGCCGGCGCCCCTGAGTTGCAAGGCAGGAAGATCGCAGGGAACGGTATCTGCTTGACGGCGTGGCCGGCCGAGAACGCGACCAGGTCGAACAGGTTGATCAGGCCGTCGACGGTGTGAAGGTTGTGGTCGGTCTCCGTGTGCTGTCCAAAGATCTTGATCAGCTTGTTGCGGCTGTTGAACAGTTCCGTCGAGCTGAACTGATCTTTGGCCCAGCGTAGGAAGTCCTGCTGGCGGGCGTTGCGGACGATGTCGTTGTCGGTGTGCCTGAACCGCACGAACTCGAGCGCATCGGTGCCGCACAGCTTCTGGTAGCCGGGCTGGATGTCGATGCTCGAGTAGTCGGTGTAGGCGGTGTTGTTGTAGTAGCGGTGGTCGACGTCGGCGTACACGCAGCCGATGGCGTTGACCAGATCCACGAAGCCGCCGAAGTTGACGTCGATGATGTGGTTGACATGCAGACCCGGGAACACCTGCTGTTTGAGCACCTTGAGCAGCAGGTTTGGGCCCCCGATCGAATACGCCGAATTCACCTTGTCCGTCGTCATCACGCCGTTCTCTTCGATCTGGACCTTCAGGTCGCGCGGCACCGACAGGACGTTGATCGTCGAGGAGTTCGGGTCGAGGCGGACGAGCATCATCGTGTCGGTATTGGCGGCGCTGAACGGCTCACCGGCGCGGTGGTCCGAGCCGATCAGCAGCAACGTCTGGGGGTTGCCGGGGTCGGCCACCGAGACCGCGGCGTTCTTGATCACCGGCGACAGCGACAGGTAGTCCGTGAACTGCTTGAACTGGAGCAGGCCCGCGACGGCGGTCGTGGTCGCGGTGAACGCGATCACGATCAGCGCCGCGAGGGCGAACCGCCACAGCATCCCGCGACGGCTGTCGGGGATCAGCCTCACGCGAGCCCTCCCTCGATCGACTCCGGAATCCCGAGCGCGTCCGTGAGCTCGCCGTTGCGGCTCCTGCTCTCATCCAGCCACAACGGGAGGGCTCGGACGAAGTCGCCGAGCGCGCGCCGATAACGGGCCAGCGAAGCCAGCGAGACCCACTCGTCGGGGCCGTGATGTCCTGCCCCCTCCGGGCCGAACTCGACCGCGGGAATCCCGGCCCCAATGAACGCGGCGGCATCCGACGCTCCGTCTCTGCCCACGCTCATTACCTCGCCGCTGATCGACCGCGCCACGGCCCCTCGCAGCGCCTGGACGTAGGGGTCGGTGCGGGAGACCGTGACCGGCGGCCAGATGAACGTCCGGGTCACCTCGATGTCCGGGATCGTGCGGACCTGTTCGAGAATCTCCCCGGGATCCTGGCCGGGGAGGTAGCGGACGTCGACGGCCATCGTGCACAGGTCGGGCACCTTGTTGAGCGCATCGCCGCCCTCGATCCGCCCCAGGTTGAGCGAGGGAGAGTTGAACATCTCCGAAGACAGGCGCGTGAACGGGAGCGACTCAATCGCGCGGAACACGTCGATCGCCTTCAGCACCGCGTTCTCGCCCAGCCACGGCGTCGAGCTGTGCGCGGCGCGGCCGTGAACCTCGATCCGCATCACCAGCACCCCTTTGGCCTCGATGCCGATGTGCAGGTCGGTCGGCTCGCCGGTGATGGCGAAGTCACCGCCGAGCCCGCGTCTGACGACGTCTTCCGTGGATCGCTCGTCGATTTCCTCCGACTCCTCGTCGGGCACGCATGTGAGGCGGACCAGAACCCTTTCCTGCTGCTCTAGGTCCTTGAGCGCGCACATCATCGCCGCGAGCGCCGCTTTCATGTCGAAGGCGCCGCGGCCATACAGCCGGTCGCCCTCGACGCGCGGCTGGAACTGCTCGGGGCGACCGGGGACCACGTCCAGATGGCCGTGAAAGACCACGCAGGGGTGCTTACCCTCGCGTGGGCCAACCTCGGCCACCAGCACCGGCAGCCCGTTGTGCTCGTGATCGCGGACTTCGATATCGCGGGATTCGAGCCAACCCTTCACGAATCCTGCGGCGGCCACGAGCACATCGCGGCTCGAGGTGTCGTAGCTGATCAGCCGCTCAGCCAGGATCCGTTCGTCGAGCATGGGTTTCAAAGAGGATACGAACGCACGTGATCAATACATAAGCTCGGCTTCAGGAGGCGCGGGCTCGCCGCGGGCGGACGCGTCGCGTGCGTAGCGTCCGCCTGCGGTGCCCGCGCCGTCTACGACGCGTCGGCGACGCGCAGAAACGCTTCCCAACGCCGCTTGTCGCGTTCAGCGGTGCGCCGGCGCTCCGAATCTTCGCCGGCGGAGTCGAGTTGCTGCTCGGCCTGCCTCAGACGCTCGCGCAGCTCAGCGGCATCGAGCTGCTTCGGCTGGTGCGCCTCCTCCACGAGGATCAGCACCCGGTTGTTCGCGACCTGCATGTAGCCCTCGGCTTGGGCGAAGCTGACGACCTCGGACTGGCTCTTGTACAGGCGAAGCTCGGTCGGATCGAGCATCGCCAGCAGTGGCTGGTGGTGGGCGAGAACGCCGATCGAGCCGACGGTGGTCCGCGTCGAGATCATCTCGACCTCGTCGCTGAACACCTCACCTTCGGGCGTCAGGACCTCGACCGGAAACTTCTCGTACGCCATCGGTACCGGCTACTCGTCGCTGTCGTGTTCGCTGTCGCCCGCGCTCTCGTCCTCCCGGACCTCGGTGTCCTCCCGTTCCGCGTCGGCCTGATCGCGCTGGTCCGCCGCGCCGCCGCCGGCATCCCTGACGACGTCGTCGATCGTTCCCTTTAGGAAGAACGCCCGCTCGGGCAGGTCGTCGTGCTTACCCTCGAGGATCTCCTTGAAGCCGCGGATCGACTCCGCGATCGGCACGTACGCGCCCGGCACTCCCGTGAACTGCTCGGCGACGAAGAACGGCTGGGAGAGGAAGCGCTCGATCCGGCGGGCTCGGTTCACGATCACCCGGTCCTCGTCAGAGAGCTCCTCGATCCCGAGGATCGCGATGATGTCCTGGAGGTCGCGGTAGCGCTGGAGCACCTCCTTGACCTCGTTGGCGACGTCGAAGTGCTCGTCACCGAGGATCTCGCGCTTGAGGATCGTCGAGGTCGAGTCGAGCGGATCGACGGCCGGGTAGATGCCCTTCTCGGCGATCGAGCGCGACAGCGTCGTGGTCGCGTTGAGGTGCGCGAAGACCGACGCCGGGGCCGGGTCGGTGAGGTCGTCGGCGGGCACGTAGATCGCCTGAATCGAGGTGACCGAGCCCTTGCGAGTGGAAGTGATTCGCTCCTGCAGCTGGCCCATCTCCGATTCCAGCGTCGGCTGGTATCCCACCTGTGAGGGCATCCGCCCCAGCAGCGCCGAGACCTCGGACCCCGCCTGGACGAAGCGGAAGATGTTGTCGATGAACAGCAGCACGTCCTGGCCTTCCTGATCGCGGAAGTACTCCGCCATCGTCAGGCCGGATAGCGCGACCCGCATGCGCGCACCGGGAGGCTCGTTCATCTGGCCAAAGACGAGCATCGTCTTCTCGAGCACGCCGGACTCCTTCATCTCCAGCCACAGGTCGTTGCCCTCGCGAGAACGCTCCCCGACGCCACAGAATGCCGACAGGCCGCCGTGCTCCTGGGCGAGGTTGTGGATCAGCTCCTGGATGATCACCGTCTTGCCGACGCCGGCGCCGCCGAACAGACCGACCTTGCCGCCCTTTGCGTACGGTGCCAGCAGGTCGACGACCTTGATCCCCGTCTCGAACATCTCGGTAGTTGGCGTAAGCGCTTCGACCGTCGGCGCGGGCCGGTGGATCGGCCAGCGTTCGACGTCGGCGGGGAGCGGTTCGCCGAGATCGATCGGTTCGCCGAGCAGATCGAAGATCCGACCGAGCGTCTCGCGCCCGACGGGAACCGTGATCGGGGCGCCGGTGTCGATCACCTCGGTGCCACGCGAGAGCCCGTCCGTGGAATCCATCGCGACCGCACGGATCCTATCGTCGCCCAGGTGCTGCTCGACCTCGCACACCAGGTAGGGCTCCTCCTGCGCGGCAATGTCGATGTCCTCCTCGGCCTGCGCAGCTTCCGGGCGGCGGATCTTGATCGCGTGGTTGATCTCGGGCAGCTTGTCTGGGAACACGGCCTCGATTACGACGCCCTGAATCTCCTCGACCCGGCCGACGTTCTGAGTGGGCTTCTCGGTTTTCTCTGAGGTCTCTTCGGTGGTGGCTGACATGTGGTTCTCCAGTCTAGAAGCGGGTGGTCGTCATCGGGCGGCCACTAACCAGCCAGCCCCTCAGCCCCGCCGACAACTTCCAAGATCTCCTGCGTGATCTCGGCTTGGCGGGCTCGGTTCATCTCCAGGGTCAGGTCCTGGATGACGTCTCGGGCGTTATCGGAGGCATTGCGCATCGCGGTCATCCGCGCGCCGTGCTCGGAGGCCGTCGACTCCAACAGGGCGCGGTAGATGGAAATCTCTACGTAGTCGGGTACAAGCCGCTTGAGAATCTCCTCGGGGTCGGGTTCGTACTCGACCAACGCGCGGAACTGCGGCTGCTCCTGTCCGTCATCTGCATCCTCGTCTTCCTCCTCGAGCACGGTCGCCTGCTGGAGCGGCAACAGCGTCTCACGTCGTACGACCTGCGAGAGCGGCGAGATGTAGCCGTTATAAATGACCTCGACCTGGTCCACCTCCTCGTCGACGTAGGCGGCCATGAGCCGTTCAGCGATCCGCCGCGCGTCGGCATACGACGGGCGATCGGTGAAGCCGGTGAACGCCTCGGCGACGTCGAGCCCTCGGAATTCCAGCGACGACGCCGGTCGCCTACCGGAGGCGAAATACACGCCGGTATAGCCCTCGGCGTCGTACTTGCGGCCCGCGGCGACGCCGGCCCGAACGATGTTTGAGTTGAATGAGCCCGCGAGCCCACGGTCCCCCGCGATCAGGAGTAGCCCCACGCGCCGGATCTCTTCGTGCTCGTCCATGATCGGAAGCGCCGGCACGGTCCCGGCGGCCTCCGCCGCCTGCTTGGTCATCCGGCGGATCGCGCTCGCGTACGGCCGCAGCGCCTCAATGCGTTGCTCGGCGCGGCGCAGGCGCGCGGCGGCGACCAACTGCAGCGCGTTGGTGATCTTCTGGATGTTCTTGACCGCGCCGATACGGTCGCGGACGTCGCGTTGAGTCTGTGGCATGCCTGAACGAGCCGATCGGCGTGGCTACTCCGCCTCGGCCTCCTCCTCGTTCTCGCCGGACGGCCGTTCCTCACGTGGCCGCTCGGACCGGGTCTCCACGTCCACGTCCTCATCGAGCGGATGCCCCTCCTCATCGAGGTCGAAGCCGAAGTCCTCGGTGAACTGCTGCACGGCCCGCTCGACGCTGTTCTGGGTCTCGTCGCTCCAGTCGCCCTCGGCGATCTTCTTCAGCAGCTCGGGCTCGTTGCCGCGCACGCTGTCGGTGAGGTCGGCGAGGAACCGCTCGACCTTGTCGACCAGGATCCGGTCGAGATAACCGTTCGTGGCCGCGTAGATCTGAACGACCTGATCCTCGACTGCAATCGGGTGGCGCTCGGACTGGTTGAGCGTCTTCACGAGCCGCTCGCCCCGGGCCAGCGTGCGCTGAGTCTCCTGGTCGAGATCAGAGCCGAACTGCGCGAACGCCTCGAGCTCGCGGTACTGGGACAGCTCGAGCTTCAGCCGGCCCGCGACCTTGCGCATCGGCGTGATCTGGGCGTTTCCGCCGACGCGAGAGACCGAGATCCCGACGTTGATCGCGGGACGGACTCCCGAGTAGAACAGCTTCGGCTCGAGGAAGATCTGGCCGTCGGTGATCGAGATCACGTTCGTCGGGATGTACGCCGATACGTCCCCGGCCTGCGTCTCGATAACGGGGAGCGCGGTCAGCGACCCGGCGCCTAGGTCGTCGTTCAGCTTCACGGCCCGCTCGAGCAGCCGCGAGTGCAGATAGAAGACGTCGCCGGGGTAGGCCTCACGTCCAGGCGGCCGACGCAGCAGCAGCGACATCTGGCGGTAGGCGTACGCGTGTTTGGTGAGGTCGTCGTAGATCGCCAGCGCCGCCTTGCCGTTGTAGAGGAAGTGCTCGGCCATCGCGCACCCGGCGTAGGGCGCCAGGAACTTCATCGGCGCTGCCTCGTCGGCCGCCGCCATCACGATGATCGTGTTCTCGAGCGCGCCGGCGTCCTCCAGCGTGTTGGCGAGCGCGACGACCGTGGACTTTCGCTGCCCGATCGCCACGTACACGCAGATCAGGTCGCGGTTCCGGTTGTTGATGATCGTGTCGATCGCGATCGCCGTCTTGCCGGTCTGACGATCGCCGATGATGAGCTCACGCTGGCCGCGGCCGATTGGGATCATCGAGTCGATCGCCTTGAGGCCGGTCAGCATCGGCTCCACCACCGGCTGGCGCTGGACTACGCCCGGCGCCTTGTGCTCGGCGGGCCGCCTCTCGGTCGTTCGGATCTCGCCCTTGCCGTCCAGCGGATTGCCGAGCGGGTCGACGATTCGACCGAGGAGCTCCTCGCCGACCGGGAC
Source organism: uncultured Solirubrobacterales bacterium (assembly GCA_963812225.1). Lineage (GTDB taxonomy): Bacteria > Actinomycetota > Thermoleophilia > Solirubrobacterales > Solirubrobacteraceae > Palsa-465. The sequence goes on along the minus strand of CAWEUN010000013.1, from coordinate 335,076 downwards.
GTCGAGGAGTCGCTTGGTCCGCCGGACCGTGTCGCCTTCGACGATCTGCTCCCACTCGCCGAACAGAACCACGCCGACGTTGTCAGACTCGAGGTTCAGCGCCAGCCCGGTGACGTCGTGCGGCAGGTCGAGCATCTCGAACGACATGCAATTGTCGAGTCCGTGGACCCGGCAAATGCCGTCGGCGACCGAGAGCACCGTGCCGACCTCGGTGAGATCGGCGCCGTCGGTGTCGAGTCCTTCGATCCGGCTCTTCAGGATTGAGGTGATCTCGTCGGCCTTGATCTGCATGAAATTGCTCCCTTTTCAGGCGCTACGCCTGCGCTACTTGCTTTCGAAGTTGTTCGAGTCGATTCCTGATCGACGCGTCCAGAATGAAGTTGCCTACTCTGAGCACGATTCCGCCGAGGATGTCGGGATCCACGTGGCTCGAGAGCTCGACCTCGCGTCCGGTCTGCTCGCCGATCCGCTTGCCGATGCTGCGCACCGTGGCCTCCTCGAGCTCGACGGCGCTCGTGACCTGGACGGGCAGCAGCTTGTGCTCGTCGTCCCACATCTCCTCGTAGCGATCGCGAATCCGGAAGATCGCCGGCATCCGGTGGCGTTCCACGAGCGTCTCGAGGAAATTCAGGAAGATCGGCTCGGCGCCCGTGACGGCCCGCTTCAGCGCGTCCTTCTTCTCCTCGGTCGAGAAGTACGGCGAGAAGAAGAACACGGCCAGGTCCCGATTGTCGTTCAGTGCTTGGGCGAACTGCCCGAGCTGATCGTGCGTCTCGTCGATGTCGCCGCGCTCCTTGGCGACCTCGAACAGCGCGCGGGCGTAGACCTCGGCGATCTCTTCCACTAGTTGTTCGCTCCTGGACTCAGGGCGGTGAAGTCGAGCTCGCTCAGGGCCTCCTCGACCAACCGCTGCTGATCCTGTTCGGTGAGGACCTTGCGCGTCACCTTCTCGGTCGCTTCCACGGTCAGGTCGGCGACCTCGCGCCGGATGTCCTCGATCGCCCGGCGCGTCTCGAGCTCGATCTCGCGCCGGGTCTGCTCCATCAACTGCTCGCGCCGGGCCTTGGCCTCGGCCTCCGAGTCGCGCTCGTGCGTCTCGCCTGCCTTGCGCGCGCGGTCGATGATCTCCTCAGCCTGTCCGCGCGCCTCTTTGAGCCGCTCGCGGTACTCGGCCAGGATGTCGTCCGCTTCCTTGCGGACACGATCGGCGTGATCGATCGACTCCTCGATCGCGTGCTGGCGCCGGTCGAGCGCCGCGGTGATCCTCGGGAAGGCAACCTTGTAGAGGATGTACATCGAGATCACGAACAGCAGCAGCGTCCAGATCATCAGCCCGACGTTGGGCGTGATCAGGAACGAGCCGCTCGATGACGCGGTGGTGAGCATCTACTTGAGGACGTACGAGAGCAGGCCGGCGACGAGGCCGTAGAAGAAGACCGCCTCGGTCAACGCGAATCCGAGCCACTGGATGCTGGTGATCTCATCTCGCATCTCGGGCTGGCGCGTGACCGCCTCGATCACCTTGCCGAAGATGATGCCGATGCCAATGCCCGCGCCGAGCGCGCCGAGACCGCCGCCGATGCCGATACCGAGCCCCGCCCCGACCCCGGACGAGGCCCCGAACGTGAGGATGTGTGTAATGACTAGCACTTTCGAAGCTCCTTCGTTTCAGTTAGTGGTGGGTGACAGCGCCAGCCAGGTAGATGGCGGAAAGAGTGGCGAAGATGAAGGCCTGGAGCGTGGCCACCAGGCCGAGTTCGAACAGGTAGACGAGGACTCCGAATGGGAGCGTGAACCACCCCAGCACCTGGAGGCCGAGGATCACTGCTAGCCCCCCGGCCATGAACAGGATGATCAGGTGCCCGGCGAGGATGTTCGCGAACAGTCGGATCGTCAGCGAGAGCAGCCGCATCAGCGTCGAGACGATTTCGAGCGGGAGGATCAGGACCAGCATCGCGCCATGGACGCCGGCTGGGACCAGGCTCTTGATGTACCCGATCGGGCCCTGCGTGCGAATCCCGACGGTATTGAAGGCGATGAACACGACGAGCGCCAGCACGAGCGGCACCGAGATGTTCGCAGTGGCCGCGTACAGCGCGAACGAGGGAATGTGGGCGCCGAACACGTTGAACGTCTGCTCGGAGTTCGTCGGCAGCGGGATGTAGCCGATCAGGTTGCAGTACCAGATGAACAGGAAGAGGGTCCCGAGAAACGGGAACCACTTCGCCGCCATGTCGTCTGACATGTTTCCTCTGGTGATGTTGTCTCGCATTAGCGAGAAGATCACTTCGACCGCGGTTTGCACCCGGTTGGGCCGCGTGTGCATTCGCCTGGAGATCCAGAGCATCGTCCCGATCGTCGCGATCGTTGCCAGGATCAGGTAGACGACCGCTCGATTGATGCTGAATACGCCCAGGTTGACCCAGTTGGTCAGCTTGAACTCGTTCTGGATCTGGAACTCGTTGTTCCTCTTCGACGTGAAGCCATAGATCAGCAGCAGGAGCACGATCCCGAACAGGTAGAACCCGAAAATGGAGAGAAGGACCTTGCGGGTTGTGCTCATCGCGATCTCGGACGGTTAAAGGCGGACGTGCCCAGCTGAATGGTGAATGCGAACGCGATCACAACGAGCGCCGTGAGTCCGTCGTCCTTGGTCCCGGACTTGCGTACGAGAACGATCGTCAGGGCGAGCGCGAACAGGCGCCCCAACATGTACGCCAGCCGTAGGCCGATCTGGCTGCGGGCATCGCCACTGGCGCTCGCGACCCGGTCGACCGCGACTCCGATCGCCCGCAACACGATCCAGACGCCGGCAGCGATGCAGTATCCGGCCGCCGGCACCCCGATCAGCAGCATGATCGGCGCCGCGAGGACGAGCAGGACGACATCCAGGTAGCTCAGAATCGCCACCGGCGCCTCGATTGTCGCAGCATCGCCGAAAGGGGACGGCTGTTTGTCATGTTCTGGATGGAAAGTGTTCAAGCTGATAACGGGGGTCGGGGGCCGGGTAGGGTACCGGCGCCCCAGGCAGGCATCGCGCGAAATCAGCCTGCCGGCGAGCGCCGCCGACCGCCGCCTTCGGTGGTCGCCGTGAGCCTGAACGTTAGCGCGACCTTAATGCGATCGCGGTGTCATCGGCCGATAAAGATCACCGCGTGCCGGCGTTCAGCCTGCGGACGGGCGGTTTCCACAGCTGGCCCTCGGCCCAGAGCGCCGCGATCCCGGCTCGCGGCAGCCCAAGAGCGCCCTCATAGACGAGGTAGCGCGGCTCCCAGCGCGGGAAGAACTTCGCGTTGAACCGGTACAGGCTCTCGATCTGAAAGAAGGGGTTGCCGAGCGTGATCAGCTTCCCGAGCACCCGCTCGGAGCGCTTCTCGGGGCTGTGCATCCACTTCGCGAAAGCGGCGAAGTTCAGCGACATCTCGGTGATGCCCCGTTCGCGCAGGAGCTCCGCCGCCTTGACGACGAGGAACTCGGTCAGGCCGTTTGGCGTGTCCGGGTCCCGCCGCATGAACGACAGTGAGACGGCCTCGCGGCCGTAGACGGGCACGAAGTGCAGCACCCCGCGGATCGAACCGTCGCCATCGCGAGCCAGGACGACGGCCGTGTCCTCGCACTGCTGCGAGTGGATCGAGTCCATCGCCATCGAGAAGCCGCGCTCGGGAGCGCCCTCGAGCCCACGCTCGAGGATCCGCTCGACCTCCGCAACCGTCTCGGTCTCGAGGTCGCCAAACGGGTGCAGTTCGGCGGTATATCCGGCTTTGCCCAGACGGTGGACCGACTGGCGAATCTTGCGGATCGGGCGTCCCTCCAGCGAGAAGCGGTCGAGCTCGAGGATCGCCTCGTCCCCGAGGTAGATCGAGCGCAGCCCGAGCTCCTCGTACAGTGGACATAGGGCTTCGCTCGCGCCCACCGCGCCGATTTTTAGGCCCCTGATCTCCGCGAACGCGCGCAGCTCCCGGAGCAGGCCGCGGAAGCACTCCTCCGGTCCAACCGGGTCGCCGGACAGCAGCAGCACCCCGTTCTCGATCCGGTAGCCGACGAACGCACGCTGATCGTCGCTGAAAAAGTAGTGCTTGTCGCCTCGGAGCTTGAAGAACGAGAGTGTGTCGCGGCCATGGGCACGGACGAGCTCTGCCGCGGCCGCCCGCACCGCTGGACCGGGCAGCGATCTCGGCGTGGCCAGCGGCCGGAAGATCACGTAGGCGATCGCGAGCAGCGTCACGATCTCGATCAGATGGATGCCGAGCGGGAGCCAGGCAAACGGGTGGTGGAAGGCCATGTGACGCTCGAAATGCAGCGGGCCGGTTTGCCACATCAGCAGGTCCCCCGTCTCGCGGGCCACGGTCGACCACGAGGGATGGTCAGCTAGGACCCAAGCCGCGACGGCTGTGACCATCAGCCCCACCAGCCCCAGCAGCGGCACCCTCCAAATCGCCGAGCGGAGCGTAATCGGGTCGTGGCGAACCCGGAAGCCGTCCCTGCCCGCATACAGGAGCGCCGCCGTGGCCCACGTGATCGTCGTCTCCTCGAAGTCGAGTCCCTTCAGCAGGTCGAGCGCCCCGAGCACGACCATGAGCACGATCGCGACCTCCCACGCCCGCCGTCGCCGCCTGGCCAGGTAGGGCGCGACCATCAGCAGCGCCGTGCCGGCGGGCAGCGCAAACGCGTGGAACAGCCTGATCGTCTCCACTGGCTCGAGCTGCAGCAGCAGATGACCCCGCCAGCGGATGTTCGGGGTCAGCGCGGAGGCGATGTTGACGAGCCCGACGAACGTGGCCGCGACCGCGGCAAAGCACGGCAAGAAGCGTGACAGACGGTGAGTGGAGATGCTCAAGGGCTGACGGACGGGGTGATGGTGTGCGCCTGGGCGCCCAATCCTGGGCCGACGCCGCGCTATGTCCCGACGTCCTCGCCCTACTTACGGCCGGGACGCGCGTTTGGTTACGCCGTGGCTCCCGGCGTTCCTGCAGACCTGGACGTTTGGATGGGAGCCGGAATTCGCCGGCGCTCAGGCCCCGGCGCTCGTCGCGCCGAGCGCCTGGCGGCTCTGCTCGTGGCGTGCCGCTCGAGCAGCCACTGAACGCGGCAGCGCGAGCGATAGGACCAGCGCCAGCACCGGCAGCACCGCGATCGTCTCGAATACCGCCCGCAAGCCGTGGGCGTCGGCGAGGATCCCCAACAGTGGCGCCCCGACGCCGCCCAGCCCGATCGAGAGGCCGATCGTGACGCCGGCCGCGACCCCCAACCGCCCGGGCAGATACTCCTGGCCCATCACGATCGTCACCGCGAACGTGGCGATCGTCGCGGCGCCGGCGAACGTGGCGAACACCACCGCCAGCCCCGCCGGCGAGAGCAAGAAGGCGACGATCAGCGGCGGGAGCACGGCCATCGACCCGATCAGCACGGAACGCCGGCCGAAGCGGTCGGCGAGCGGTCCTCCGATCAGCGTGCCGAACGCGCCACCGAGCAGCATCGCCGAGAGTGCCGCATTGCCGAACGCCTTGCTGGTGTGCAGGTCGTGGATGAAGTACAGCGGAAGGAACGTCACCATCCCGAAGTACACGAACGAGCGCAACGCGATCACGGTCGCGAGCAGCGCGAATGGGCCCCACGCCTCGTGCTCGTCACCCTTGTGGACGCGTCCACCGACGACGTCGGTGCGGAAGCCCCGGAGTCGCGGCAGCTCGTGAATCAGGACCGCCGTCATCAGCCATGTCGGGATGAGGACGAACACCGTGCCGTGTAGGCCGAACACGACCAGCAGCGGGGTCATCAGTATGGGTCCGAGCGCAAAGCCGATGTTGCCGCCGACCGAGAAGAGGCTCATCCCGCTGGAACGGCGCGCACCCGAGACGTAGTTGGCGAACCGCGACCCCTCGGGATGGAAGGCCGCGACTCCGACGCCGCTCAGCACGATCGCGGCGAACGTCCATCCGTAGCTCGGAGCGATGCCGGCGAGGGCGACGCCGAGGCCCCCGAGGAAAGGCCCGAGCGGCATCAGCCACGGCAGCGACAACCGGTCCGAGACGTGACCGAACAGCGGCTGGATCACCGAGCTCGAGATCGTCGCCGCGAGCACGAGTGCCGAAGCCGCGGCGTAACTGAGATGATCCGCGGCGATCAGGAACGGCAGCATGGCGGGGATCGAGCCCTGCGCGATGTCCGTGAACAGATGGCCCGCCGACAGCGTTGCCATGGCGCGACGGTCGACGCCGGATCTCAGGACGACGACACCTCCCTCAACCGCCGCTGGACAAGGCGACGCCGCTCTGTGAGCTCCTTCTCGAGCTTCTCGAGCTCCCCGCGCCGCTCCCGGACGAGATCGAGCTGGACCCCGATGTGACCCAGCGATCGCTCGAGAATCTGCTGCTGTGCGGTCGGGTCGTCGGTCTCTTGGAACTCGCGCCGGAGCTCAGCGCGCGCGGCCTCGGCCTCGAGCAGCCGGGACAACTGCTCGAGCGAGAGCCCCAGCAGGTCGCGCAGTCGCACGATCTCCTTGACGCGCTCGACGTCGGCCTCGGTGTAGCAGCGGTGCTGGCCCTGGGGCCGGTCGGCCGCGCCGGGCAGCAACCCGATCTCCTCGTAGTAACGGATCGTGCGAGGCGTGGTGCCGGTCAGCTCCGCGACCTCACCGATCCGGAGCGGTCGCTCAGCGGTAGTGCTCATGTGAGTGCGGGCTCCGCCTCGACCGGTGCCTCGCGCTCAGAGGGACGCGCCGCGGCCACGACCGCGCCGACGAGCGAGATGCCGCAGAGGCACCACAGGGCCGTGTGCATGTTCGAGATGAATGGGATCAGCTGGGCGTTGGTGATGTGGTTGGCAACGCCCGAGAACACCGCGAACAGGACCGTCTTCGGCACCGAAGAGGTCACGACCGCGATCACGAATGCGATTGAGAGAACCGCACCCGTGTTCTGAACCAGCACCCGCGCGCCGGCGGCGATGCCGCGGCGATGCGCGGGCACGGCGCCCATCATCGCGGCGGTGTTGGGCGAGTTGAACATGCCCGAGCCGATGCCGACCAGGAGCATGAAGGATCCTGGAGCCCAGTAGCTCGTGTCGCGCTCGAGCATCGTCATCAGCCCTAGCCCGAGTGCCGTCACGAGCATCCCCATCACCGCCATTCCGCGCGACCCGCGGCGGTCGGCCCAGATCCCCGCCAACGGCGAGGAGATCAGCATCCCGAGCGCGAGCGGCGCGAGCTTCAGACCCGCGAGCACCGGAGAGTTGCCCTGGACGCCCTGGAAGTAGAAGACGAACAGGAACATCAGCGCGAACCGCGACAGGCCGTTGATGAACGCTGCCGCGGCCGCGGCGGAGAACAACCGGCTCTTGAAGATCGTGAGGTCGAGCATCGGCGAGGCGCTATGGCGCTCGATCACGACGAACAGCGGCAGGAACACCGCGGCGGCGATCAGGCTCCCGATCACGACCGGCGAGCTCCAGCCGGAGATGCCGCCCTTTGACACGCCCAGCACCAGCCCTGTCAGACCGATCAGGAAGGTCAAGGTGCCGGGAAAGTCGAACCGCGTGTCCTCGGAGCGCCCGGTCAGCTCGCGCAGCACCAGCCACGCCCACAGGCTTCCGAGGAGGGCGAACGGGACGTTGAACCAGAACACCCAGTGCCACGAGATCGCCACAAGCGCGCCGCCGAGCACGGGCCCGATCACCAGGCCCACGGCGGCGACCATTGTGTTGGTCCCCATCGCCAGCCCGAGCTGCTCGCGCGGGAAGGCGTCGGTCACGATCGCCGCGGCGTTCGCGAACAGGAACGCGCCACCGATTCCCTGGAGGATCCGCCACACGATCAGCTCGGTCCCCGATCCGGCGAACCCGGCGCCCAGCGACGCGAATGCGAACGCGATGAATCCGCCGATGTACGCCTTCTTACGCCCGAACTGGTCGGACAGCCGGCCGGCGCTCAGCACGAGCACCGTCGAGGCGATCATGTAGACGAGAATCACCCACACGAGCTCGAGCAAGCTGGTGTGGAGGCTGCGCTCGAGATCGGGCAACGCGATGATCAGCGTGCCCGAGTTGATCGTCGCCAGCAGCATGCCCAGGCTGGTACACGACAACGCCCACCACTTATAGGAATCATGCTCGGCGTGCACGCCGATCCGTCGAGTGGGCCTTCGCTGTGGTCGTGTCGCCTCGAGCGTCTGTGTCACCGGCGTCCTTTCAGTGGGCAAAGTTGAATCTTACGTTAACGTAAGATAGCAGATTTGGCGGTGCCTGGGTAATCGCGTGTCCGGGAGCGCGGTCGCGGCGGAGGCCGTTTATTCAGATGCTCTTACTCGAATGCTGCGACCGTCGCGAGGATCACAAACGTCGCGATCAGAGCGACGCCCTCGAACAGCGTCGCCTCGCCGTCGCCGGTGATCTGCCAAACGATCACGGCGGTGCCGAACAGCGCGCCGATGTAGATCGGCGCGAGCGCAAACGTCAGGGTCGTCGCCGTCAGGAGCGACACGAGCACGAGCAACGGGTAGAGGAACGCGGCGATCTGCCCGACGGAGTTCTTGATCACCGAGATCGCCAGGTCGGACCGCCCCTTGGCGGCAAGGACCACGCCGGCCACGTGTTCGACGGCGTTGCCGGCGATCGCGACGATTACGAGACCGGCGAACGCCTGCGAGATGTGGAGCGTGTGGATCGTCGGCTGCAGCGCGTGGACAAACCACTCCGAGACGAACGCCGACGCCAAGCCCGCCACCGCGAGCAACCCGACGCTGAACGCCACCGGGAACCTCGCCTGCTCCGTTGTCTCGCTGGGCGTGTCGTCCGAACGGAGGTACTGCCACAGCCAACACCCGTACACCACGAGGATCGCGACCGCACCCACGATCGAGATGGTCTTCGTGTGATGGCTGGCCGGGTCGTGCGAGGCGATTGCCAGCCCGATCAGGACGATGATGAACGCCGAGGTCAGCAGCAGCGTCGCCGTGTCGTTCGGAAGACGCGGGTTGAAGCGCATCACGCCGTCTTTTGCGCGGTGCGCCCCGGCGACGATCACCAGGCCGAGCACGAGGAGCGCGTTGACCAGGATCGAGCCGAGGATCGCGGTCTCGGCGACGACCAGCTCGCCGGCCTGAAGCGCGAACAGCACGACGAAGAACTCCGGCAGGTTGCCGAGCGTGGCCTGGAGGAACCCGGTGATGGCGTTGCCGAGCCGCATCCCGACCTGCTCCGTGGCCAGAGACAGGATCCACGCCCATCCCGCCAGCGCCAGCGCCGCAACGACGAACGCCAGCACCTCGGAGACGCCGTGTGCATACCGGGCGACTCCCGCCAGGACGGTCACGAGCACGACCGCGCCGAGCAGCAGGCGCTCGGTTCGGCTCAACGCGCTCAGCTCAGCGCCCCGTCATCACAGTGTCGTCGTCGGAGTAGGCGGGCGCGCAACAACACAGGAGCACGAGCGGCTCAGCTCCTGGATTCCAGAGCTTGTGCGGCACCCCCGGCGGGATCACCACGCAGTCCCCAGCGCCGACCTCTGACTCCTCCTCCTCCAGCCGCATGCGCCCGGCGCCACCGACGAAGTAGTAGAGCTCCTCCGTGCGCGGGTGATAGTGCTCCGCGGTCTCGCCGCCGGGCGGCACCGTCGCCTCGGCCAGGCTCTGGTTGCGCGCCTTGGTCCACGCAGGCCCCGCCAGCTCGCGGATCTGCGAGCCGTCGAGCGTCGTGAACGGCTTCAGCTGATCCAGATTGGCCTTCTCCACCGGCGCCACTATCTCACGCGATCGAACTCACCGGTCTCGATGTCATGCCCGACCTGTTCATCGATCTCGTGCTCGGTGGTCGTCGGATCGATCCGCCTCAGCTCGCGCTCGCGCAGACGTCGGAACTTGAAGATCTCGAGGACGTAGACGAGGTAGACGCTCGCGGCGAGCGCGATCAGACCCAGCGCAAACACCACGAGCAGCCAGCCCAGGTGGTAGTGGTGCGGGGGTCCGTGATCGTGGTACGGGACCACCCGCAGCGCCACCGCGAGCGTCGCCAGCATGAACGTCCAGCCGTACAGGTACGCCACCGTCTTGCGCTGACTGAAGCCGATCCGGGCCATCCGGTGGTGGAAGTGGTTGGCGTCCGCGGACCACGGTTTGCGCCGGTACTTCAGTCGCTTGGCGATCACGAAGCTCGTGTCGAGGAAGGGCACCGCGAGGATGAACAGCGGCACGACCAACGCGACGACCACATTCGTCTTCAGCGAGCCGATCACCGCCACCACCCCCAGCAGGTAGCCGAGCAGGTTCGCGCCCGAGTCGCCCATGAAGACGTTCGCCGGGTGGAAGTTGTGGAACAGGAAGCCCAGCGACGCTCCCGCCGTCAGCGCCGCGAGGATGCCGGCCGCCCCGACGTTCAGATCGAACGCGATGATCGCGAACGCCACCCCGTCGATCGTGCACAGTCCAGCCGCCAAGCCGTCGACCCCGTCGGAGAAGTTGACGACGTTCATCAGCGCCACCAGCCACACCACCGTCAGCGCCCCGCCGTCATGCGGGAACTGGAGGGCCCCGACGAACGGGAGCGTCACGTCGGTCACCCTGGCGCCGGCGTCCACCGCGATCACCCCGGCCGCGATTTGGCCGAGAAGCTTTCCGAGTGGCGGCAAGTCTCGCGCGTCGTCGAGGGCGCCGACGAGGGCGATCAGGACCGCTCCCGCCATGAGCCCCCACGTGTCGACCGTCCCGCCCGAGCCTCGCGTCCCCACAGTTCGCGGCAGCTTGATCGTCGCCGGCATCCAGATGGCGGCGGCGATCAGCACGCCGGCAAGGATCGCCAGTCCACCCAGGAGCGGAGTGCTCCGGATCGCGAGCCCCCGTTCGCTCGGCATCGCGATCGCACCGACCTTTCGCGCAAACCGAGCCGCGACCGGAGTCAGTACCGCCGCGACGGCCATCGCGACGACGAAGGCGAGCACGGCGTCGAGGTACATGGCGTCGCCGTAGCATGCCAGCCGGGCAGGATCCGTTCAGCCGCCCCTCGCGTTAGGCGCCGGCCGAGGCGCCCGACCCGGCCCAGGCGAGCGCCTGCGCGAGCCGCGCGACCACCGCTACCGGCTCGTCACGCAACTGCCGCCACGTGACGCGGATCACGCGGTATCCCGCCGCCGTCAGGACTTGGTCGCGCCGGCGGTCGCGCTCAAACGCGGCGCGGTCCTGGTGGAACTCGTAGCCGTCGACCTCGACGACCAGGCGTTCATCGCGCCACAGGAAGTCGACGAGGAACCCATGCAGTTCGGTATTGACGACCGGCTGAGGAAGGTCAGCGGAGCGGACGAGGGCGCGCATCGCGCGCTCGGCCTTCGAGCGCGTGTAGCCGGCGCCGTTCTCGGCAGCGAGTAACGCCCGGATGGACGCCGACCCTGCCCGTGTCGGCGCTCGCTCGATCACCTGGCGCAGCTGGCGGTCCGTGACGAGGCGCAGGACGCGGGCCTCTTCCAGCGCCTGCTCCGTCTCATGCGACGGTCCGGCGCCGGCGAGATCGCAGATCGTCCTCGCCGGGCTCGTGAGCGGAATGCCCCGCACGTGGGTCAGCTCGCCTCGATCCATCTCAGCGACGCGGTGGACACGGATGCCCGGATGAAGTCCCGGATTGCGGGCGATCGCCGTGACGTCGATTTCGCCGTCGTGCTCGGACAGCAATCCCCACAACTCCGCCGCTGACCGGTGGCTGACCACCGAGTCCCCGCCACAGGCGAGGACGGCCGCGCGCGCCCGTGCCGCCTGAGTCGGCGGTGCATGCCCGACGAGATAGACGCCGCGATGTAGCCGGTGGATCACGCCGGCGCGCGCCCGGTAGCCGATTGCCCCGGGGCCTATGCCGGCGACGATCAGCTGTTCTCGCGTAACGATGTTGTCCTGGACGCCCGCAATTGCCCCGATCGCACGCTCAACATGGTGCATAACGCGTCAGAACCGACTCGGATCCCGAGGCCTGTCGAGCTGTGCATGAGGAGTGTGCTTAAGCCGACAGGCCTCGGCCCGCGAGCTGGCGTTGTCGTGCTGTGCATCATTTTTCGCGCCCACGGCCGCCAGTTTGCACCCCGCCAACCGCGAATCGCCCCGGCGTCACGCAATCGGCGCACACTCGTCACCGAATCGGCGCGCCCCGTGACAAACCCGTAACACGCCCGCTGGAGATGGCGCTCCAAACGCCCGCCCCAACCACGCCCGCCCCAACCACGCCCGCCCCAACCACGCCCGCCCCAACAGCCCGCCCCAGCCCCCAGCCCCGCCCGCCCCGCCTACACCGCCACGCCCGCGCCAAGCCCCACATACAGCGGGTAGCGCTCGACGACGGCCTGCACCCGCTCCGCCAGCTCGCCCCGCCGCGCCTCAAACTCCCCAGGCTGCAGCGCCAGCGCGATGATCTTCCCGACCTCGACGAAGTCGTCGACCCCCAACCCCCGCGTCGCCAGCGCCGGCGTCCCGATCCGCAGCCCCGAGGACACCGCCGGCGGCCGCGGGTCGAACGGCACCGCGTTCCGATTCACGGTGATCCCAATCGAGGCCAGCCGGTCCTCCGCCTGTTTGCCGTCCAGCGAGGACTCGCGCAGGTCGCACAGGACGAGGTGCACATCGGTCCCGCCGGTCAGCACGTTGACGCCACCGCCGGCGCTCAACAACTCCCGCGCCAGCGCCTGCGCGCCGGCGAGCGTCCGCTCCTGGCGCTCCCGGAACGGCTCGGACATGGCGATCCTCAGCGCCACGGCCTTGCCGGCGATCACGTGCTCGAGCGGCCCGCCCTGCTGCCCGGGGAACACCGCAGAGTTGATCCGCTTGGCGAGCTCCTCCTTGCACAGGATGAGCCCGCCACGTCCCCCGCCGATCGTCTTGTGCGTCGTGGTCGTGACGACGTCAGCAAGCGGCACGGGACTCGGGTGCAGACCGGCCGCGACGAGCCCGGCGAAGTGGGCCATGTCGACGACCAGATACGCGTCGACCAGGTCCGCGATCTCGCGGAAGCGGACGAAGTCGAGCACCCGCGGGTAGGCCGACCAGCCGGCGAGGATCACCTTCGGACTGCGCTCCTCGGCGATCTGCTGCACCTCATCCATGTCGATCAGGCTCGTTTCCCGGTCGACGTGATAGGCCGCGATGTCGTACAGGCGACCCGAGAGGTTGATCGGCATCCCGTGCGTGAGGTGGCCGCCATGGGACAGCTCGAGCCCCATCATCGTGTCGCCCGGTTCGAGCAGCGCGTGGTAAACGGCGGCGTTCGCCTGGGCACCCGAATGGGGCTGCACGTTGGCGTGCTCGGCTCCGAACAGCGCCATGGCGCGGTCGATCGCCAGCTGCTCGACGACGTCGACGTACTCGCACCCGCCGTAGTAGCGCTTGCCGGGGTAGCCCTCGGCGTACTTGTTGGTCAGGACCGACCCCTGGCACTCGAGTACCGAGACCGGCACGAAGTTCTCCGAGGCGATCATCTCGAGCGTGCCCTGCTGGCGCTCCAGCTCGTGCGCCAGCGCCTCCGCGACCTCAGGGTCGACGTCGCCCAGCGAGCGGTTGAAGTAGTCGGGCGGCAACTCGACGTTCACTACGAGCGACGATACCAGCGACGGTGGCGTCAACCTGGTCGGGTGGCGAGTACGACGGCGAGGTCGCCCTCTGCCCAGGTGGCGCTGGCCTCGAACCCCGACTCGGCGAGCCACTCGAGCTGGGATCGGAGCGGGCTCGGCTTGTCGAACCCCTCCGTCAGCGGCACCCGCGCATCCGCGGGATCGACCGGCTCGACCACGTCCGCGATCACGAACCGCCCACCGGGCCGCAGCACCGCCCGCACGCGCCGGAAGAGGTCCGCCTTTCCGGCGCCGTCGAGGTGGTGGATGCAGAGCGCGCTCGCGGCGAGGTCGAACGGACCGGCGGGAAGCGAGTCCTCGAGGCGCGCGACCACCAGATCCACGCGATCCCCGGGCAACGCCGCGCCGGCCGCCGCGAGCATCCCGGCGCTCGAGTCCACTCCGACGAGTGCAGCCTCGGGATGTCGAGCGAGCAGCCGCAGAGCCGTCTCCCCCGTGCCCGTTCCCAGCTCGAGGATCCGGCGCGCGCCCAAACCGCTCGCCGCGACGAGCTCGTCCTGGAGCCGGTCGTACCCCGGCACCTCGGAGCGGATCATCTCTACATACGTGGCGGGGTCGAAGTGAAACTGGCCCCCGAGAGCGCGCTCGAGCTCGTCGTCCGCGACGGCCCCGGCGCGGATCACGTCCCATCCGCCCGTCTCCTCGTAGCGCGTCAGGTCGACGACCGTTGACGGAGCCCCTGGCAGCTCTCCGCCGTCGATCACCAGATCGGCGGCGCTGCGGATCAGCTCGGGAACCTCGTCCAGCCGGCGCGGATCGGGACCGCCGGCGCGGTTGGCGCTCGACTGGAGGACCGGGCGGCGGACGCCGGCGAGACGCGGCACGTCCGGCACTCGGAGCCCCAGTGTGCCCGGATCGGCGCCGCACGCCAAAACAAAGCGCCGGGCGGGGTTCGGCACCAGCACCGTGACGCTGCCCGGCAGCAGGCGCCGCAGCGCCTCGCGTAACCGCTCGCCGAGCTCGGCGAAGAGCCGACAGCGCCAGCTCCAAGTCGAAGAACATCACCGCCGACGGCTTATCCATGCTCCGGCGCTTGAGCAGGTAGAGGCGCTCGACGGCGAACCGGTTATCGGGGTCGCAGGCGAGCCCGTAGACGGTGTCCGCCGGAAACACGGCGAGCCCACCGACGGCCACGCACCGCTCGAATGCCTCGGCGTCGTTCACCGGCGCCCGACGACGACCCGGTCGAAGCCCGCCAGGTCCGCCATCACCTCAATTGCGCCGAACCCGGCGCGAGACAGAAGCCCGGTCACCGTCCCCGCCTGATCGAGCCCGATCTCCACCGCGATCAACGGCACTCCGGCCGCACAATCAACCAGCCGGCGGATCGCGTCGAGGCCATCAGGCCCCGCGAACAGCGCCGAAGCCGGCTCGTACCGCGCAATCTCCGGCGCCAAGACGGCGTGATCCGCGACATACGGAAGGTTCGCGAGCACGGCATCCCACGGCCCGTCGACGCCCGCCAGCAGGTCGCCGCGCACGAACCGCACGTCGAGCCCCAAACGCGCCGCGTTCGACCGCGCCACCTCAACCGCGTCAAAACTCGAATCGACCCCGGTCACGACGAGATCGGGCCGCTCGTCCTTCAGCGCCAGCGCCACCGCGCCGCTTCCCGTCCCGACATCCACCACACGGGCACGCGAAGCCACCGAGAGTCCCACCTCCACCAGCAGCTCGGTCTCCGGCCGGGGGATCAGCACGCGCGGGTCGACCTCCAGCGAGATGCGACGAAACTCCTTCACCCCCGTGATGTACGCCACGGGCTCCCGCGCCGAGCGCCTGGCGATCAGCCCCGCATACCGCCCAGCGTCCTCGGCGCGAAGCCGCACAGAGCGATCGAGCACGAGCCGCTCTCGCCCCACCCCGAGCACCGACGCCAGCAGGATCTCTGCATCGAGCCGAGGCGTCTCGCATCCCGCGTCAGCCAGCCGGGCCGCCGCCGCCCGCACCGCGTCCGAGACCGTCGACTCCAGAACGTCAGGCAACCGCCTTCTCCGCCAGCCGCCGGCGCTTCTCGTCGTCCTGCAGCGCCGCCGTGAGCTCGTCGAGCTCGCCCATCAGGATCGAGTCGAGGCTGTGCAGGCGTAAGCCGATGCGGTGGTCGGTCACCCGGCGCTCGGGGAAGTTGTAGGTGCGGATCTTCTCCGCGCGGTCGCCGGTCCCCACCTGCGCCTGGCGCGACGCGGACATCGAGGCCTGCTGCTCCGCCAGCGCCCGCTCGTAGAGTCGCGCCCTCAGCACCCTCATCGCCCGCTCCCGGTTTTGCAACTGCGACTTTTCGTCCTGCATCGAGACGACGATCCCGCTCGGCTTGTGCGTGATCCGGACGGCCGAATCGGTCGTGTTCACCGACTGCCCCCCGGGACCGGAGCTGCGGTAGACGTCGATCTGCAGGTCGCTCGGATCGATTTCGATCTCGACGTCGTCGGCCTCCGGGAGCACCGCCACGGTCGCCGTCGACGTGTGGATCCGCCCCTGCGACTCGGTCTCGGGGACCCGCTGGACGCGATGCGTCCCGCCCTCGAACTTGAACACCGAATAGGCGCCGTCCCCTTTGACGGCGAACGTGTACGTCCCGTCGCCGATCGCCAGCGGCTCGACCGTGAACCCCCGTCGCTCCGCGTACCGCGTCAGCATCCGAAACAGGTCGCCCGCCCACAGGGCGGCCTCGTCCCCTCCCGCGCCGGGGCGGATCTCGACGATCACGTTCTTGTCGTCGTTGGGGTCGCGCTCGACCATCGCCAGGCGGATCTCCTCCTCGAGCGCCTCGATCCGCTCGCGCGAGGATTCGAGCAGGTCGCGGAGCTCCGGGTCGCCAGAGTCCTCGGCCAGTAGCTCACGCGCGCCCTCGAAGTCGTCGACGGAACGCCGGTACTCGCTCGCCAGCCGGGCCGCGGGCTCGAGTTCCCTGTACGCCTTGCTGAGCGAGGTGAAGCGCTCCCGGTCACCGATCACGATTGGATCGGAGAGCTCGCGCTCGAGCTCCGCAAAGCGTGTCTCGATCTGAGAGACCAACTCGTCAATCATCGTGAGTCGAGTTTAGGTGGGCGGGCCGCTACGCCACTACCTCGACGCCGACCATGTCGGCGGCGGAGGCGGCGCCGGGTGTCTCCACCTTCAGCACAGCCTCGAGCGCGGCGATCGCGACCGCGAGCTGATCGAGATCGGGCTCGCGCGTCGTCAGCTTCTGGAGCTGCATGCCGGGATACATGATCGCCCGGACCCAGCCCCGCCGGCGGTTGCGCCCCGCCCACTTGATCACTTCGAACGACAGACCGGCGATCAGCGGCACGCCGAGGATCCGCGTGATCACGAGGATCCACCAGGCCGGCAGGCCGATCGGAGCGAACACGAAGATCGCCATGATCATCACGATCAGCAGGAAGCTGGTCCCGCACCGCGGATGCAGCCGCGAGTAGAGCTTGGCCCGCGCCGGGACGAGCTCGTCCTCCGCCTCGTAGCAAGAGATCACCTTGTGCTCGGCGCCGTGGTACTCGAGCACCCGGCGGAGGTCGCGCAATCTCGACAGCAGAAGGAGATAGCCGAGGAAGATCGCCGTGCGCAGCACGCCCTCCACGAGCCAGAACAGGACGGAGGAGCCGAGCTGGTTCTTGATGAGGCTGGTCAGTCCGACGGGCACGACGAAGAACAGGCCGATCGCGAACACGACCGCGATCACGACCGTGCCTGCCCACACGCCACTCGAGATCTCCTGCTCCTCCTCAGGCAGCTGCGCGTTGGCCGAGATACTGAGCGCGCGCAGGCCGATGCCGAGCGATTCCGCCAGCGCGACGACGCCGCGGATCACCGGCCACCGGTATACGCGCCGGCGCTTGGTCCACGCGACCAGGGGAAACGTGTGGACGTCGACCGCGCCGATCTCGTCCGGCGCCACGTGCTCCGGCGCGACCCGGTCCGACGCCACCTGCTCCAGCGCCTCCGGCGGCGCCGAGTCACCGGCCGTAGGCGCGTCTGGCAAGAGCTTGCGGACCGCGACCGCCCACGTGGACACGCCGCGCATCATCACGCCCTCGAGGACGGCCTGGCCGCCGACGGGGGCGTCGCGCGACGCGGTGAGCCGCGCCTCGCCGCCCCCCTCGCTCACGGGCAAGTCCCTCGCCTAGGCGCCAGCGCCGGTGCCGGCTTTCGCCGAGCGTCGGCCCTTGGCGACACGGCGCTGGAAGCGCTCCACGCGGCCACCGGTGTCGACCAGCTTCTGCCGCCCCGTATAGAACGGATGGCAGGCCGAGCAGATCTCCACGTGGATCTCGGGCTTGGTGGAGCGGGTCATGAACTCGTTGCCGCAGGTGCAGCGGACGTGTGCGTCGACGTACTCAGGATGAATTTCGGTCTTCATAGCACCACTGAGTTTAGCGGCCGCGGTCAGCGCTCTCCGGTGGCGCCGGTCAGCGCTCTCGGGCCTGCGTGGCGCCCGCGCAGGTCGTCGTCATCGCGCTGTTGGCACGGCTGCTCACGTCGATCAGGTGGCCGGGATCGGCAGTGATCGTCGCCGGCGCCCCGGCGCTGCACGCCGGCGCCTTGAAATGGACGCCGCGCTGGTGGTGCGGGGGCAGCGGCTGCACCGTCTTGGTCATCGTGTCCGCCGACACGCCGTCGGAGAACTGCACCTGGAATGACCCGGAGGCAGTCCTGCCCGCGTTCCGGATCTGAGCGAAATACTCGTCCAGCCCGCCGGCAAGCGCGGTGACGGTGATCGTTGACGACCTCGAGGTCGGGGCGCCTCTCGGGCTGGAAGCACAGCGGGCTGCTCCGGACCGCGCGCCCGATCACGTGCCCCGACGCGTCGCTCCATCGGAACGCGACCTTGAACCGGTAGAAGTCCGGCCCGGCGAGGTCCACGACCGGGTGCTTGACGACCCACCGGTCGCCCGGGCGGCTGCCCAGCGTCGGGTTCTTCGGCGTCAGCCAGCTGTTCAGGTCAGTTCCCGCGAGCGCCACGGGTCGGCTGTAGCGGTGGGTCCGCTTGATCAGTTGGAAGCGCATGGCCATCTTTCCGGTTCCCGACACGGGGCGCATCACCGCCGTGACCGAAATCGCCCGCTCCGCCGGATCGAGCGCCGTCTGGCACAGGTAGGACGTCAGCCGGGCGCGTGGGGCGTCCGCCATCGCCAGCGCCACAGCGCCAGAGCCGCCGGCGAGCGCGACCAAGCCTACGACCACGAATCGCCTCATGCTTTCACCAACAACTCAAACTCCCGGAAGTTCCTGCCAAGCGGCTCCTCCGGCACCCCGAACCGCCCGAAACCGCCGAATCCCTACGTAACCGTGTACAGCGGGCCGTCGCCGCCCTCGGGCGGCGTGAGCCGTCCTCCCTTGGCGGTGATCGCGCCGCACTGCACGCAGTTCGTGTAGTTGACGACCACGTCCACCGGGCCGTGCTCGGGGGCGTCATCGGGTATCTCGTACACGCCCGCCGGGCACATCCACCGCCACGTCTCGGCAATTTCCCGGGGAACCTCGCGGCGCACGCGGATGTGGTTCGGAGCGTCGTCGCGGGTCGCGTTCCCCGAGATGTAGACCGACGAGAGTTTGTCGAACGTGTACTTGCCGTCGGGCTTCGGGTACCGATCCTTGGTATCGCCGACGAACATCGGCTCGGCGTCGTCGCGGTGCCATTCCTGACGCCCGGGCGGCACCTTGCCCTTGGACACGATCGAGGGGCCGGCGAGCAGACTCCCAACCACGAAGCCCCTCTGGAACGCCTGGCGCGTGTTGCGCACCTGGTAGAGCTCCTTGCCGATCGACGAGTTCTCGACGGCCTCCTCGTAGGACTCGAGCGACTGCCCGCGCTTCAGCGACTGGTAGATCGCCTCCGCCGCCAGGATCCCGGACTTGATGCAGTGGTGGACGCCCTTGAGAGCGGCGGTGTCGACCATGCCGCCGGAGTCGCCCACCAGCAGCGCTCCCGGCATCGTGAGCTTCGGCATCGACCAATATCCGCCACCGGGCAGCGCCTTCGCGCCCCAGGCGACACGCTCGCCGCCGTCGAGGATGCCCTTGACCAGCGGATGCGTCTTGAACGCCTGGAGCAGGTCGTGGGCCGAGGTGGTCGCGTCGCGGTAGTTGAGATCGACGACGAAGCCGATCGAGACGAGATCGTCGCCGGTCTTCTCGTCCTTCATCGGATATATCCAGGTGCCGCCGAGCTGTCCGTACTTGGCCGACACCTTCAGCGGCCACGGTTGCACGAACGTGTGGATCACGCGGTCCAGCGGCTTCGGGACCTTCCACACCTCCTTGACCCCGAGCTCCCACACCTGGGGCTCGCGACCGCGGCCGAGGTCGAACTCCCTGATCGCGACGCCGGTCAGATGGCCCCAGGACCCCTCGGCGAGCACGGTGACCTTGGCCTTGATGTCGGTCCCGGGCTCGAAGTTGCTCAGCGGCTCCCCATCCTTACCCCGGCCCTTGTCGCCTGAGCGCACGCCGACGACGTGGCCGTCCTCGACGATCAGCTGCGTCGCCGACGTCTCGGTGAGGACGTAGGCGCCGGCCTCCTCGGCTTGCCGCTGCTGGTAGCGCGCCAGCGCGGCCACCGAGACGACCTCGTTGCCGTGGTTCTTGAAGTTCGGCACGGCCGGGATCGGCACGCGGAGCTTGGTCTTCGGGCCGGTGAGCACGTACACCGACTCCTTCGTGACCTCGCCGAACGCGAACCGCTCGCGACGCCAGTCCTCCCGCGACAGCTCGGGGAACAGCTCCTGGAGCGGCCCGGGCCGCATGACCGCGCCGGATAGGTTGTGCCCGCCACACGTCTTGGCCTTCTCAATGACGGCGACGGGCACCTCGCCGAGGCTCTCCATCGTCTCCGGGTCGTCGCCGAGGAGCTGCAGCAGGCGATTGGCGCACGCCAGGCCGGCGGTGCCCCCGCCGACGATCGCGATGCCGACCTCGATCCGCTCGTCCTCCGAGTCGAGCTCGCGCTTGACGAACTCCTTGACGGAGTCGACCGGTGGCGGGAACTCGCTCGGAGCCACGCGACCGTTTGACGAGGACATGGCTCTATCAGCCCTTCTTGGCCTTTATCGCGTCGGTCAGCTTGGGCAGGATCTTGTTGAGATCGCCGACGATGCCGAGGTCGGAGAACTCGAAGATCGGCGCGTTCGAGTCCTTGTTGATCGCGACGATGTTCTCCGATGACTGCATCCCGACCTTGTGCTGGATCGCGCCCGAGATCCCGGCCGCGAGGTACAGCTTCGGCGAGACCGTCTTGCCCGTCTGCCCGATCTGGGCCGCATACGGGTACCAGCCCGCATCGACGACGGCCCGCGTCGCGGCGACCGCCGTGTTGCCGCCGAACGCGGCGGCAAGATCCTCGGCGAGCTCGAAGTTCTCGGCCTTGCCGAGCCCGCGACCACCGGCAACGAGGATGTCGGCGCCCTCGATGTCGACATCGGCACCGCGCTGCTCGCCGCGCTGGACCATCTTCGCCTGGTTCGACCACGGCGAGTACTCGACCTCGACGTCGACCACCTCGGCCGCGCCGCCGTCGCGCTGCACAATCTCGAACGCGTTGATCCGCCCGATGATGATCCCGAGGTCGCCCTGATAACGGGACACCGAGATCATCGAGTCCTGGAGGATTGGCCGCTCGGCGACGAGCTTGCCGTCCTCGGCGCGCACGGCGGTGACCTCCATCGTCACGCCGGCGTGCCTGCGCGCGGCCAAACCGGCGCCGATCTCGAACCCGAGCAGACCGCCCCCGAACAGGGCGTAGCCGTGGCCGTGGTCGTCGATCACCTTGGCCATCACGTCGACCACGGGCTGTGCGAGGCCCTCCGGCCCCGTCGCGCGGAACACCTTGGTCGCGCCGTAGGCGCCCAGCGACTGGCACAGCTCGTCGGTCAGGTCGTCGCCGCCGACGACGACCGCGTGGCACTCGCCACCGATCTCCGAGGCGCGCGCGGCGCCCTCGGACACCGCCCCGAGCGAGTTCTTGTTGAGCTCGCCCTCGTAATGGAGGACGTAGGTAAGAACGTCGGCCATAACTAGATCAACTTCCTTTCTTCAAGCCAGGCGACGATCTTCTCGACCGTCTCGTTCGTGTCCTCGTCCTCGATGATCTGGCCGGCCGCCTTCGCCGGCGGATCGTGGAAGTCGCCGCACTGCACGCGCGAACCCTGCTCGCCGACCAGCGCCGCGTCGATCCCGACGTCGGCGGCCGCGAGCGTATCGAGCGGCTTCTTCTTGGCGCCCATGATCGCCTTCAACGACGGGTAGCGCGGCTCGTTGATCGCGTCGCCGACAGAGATCACGGCCGGAAGATCGACCTGGACCGTGTCGTAGCCGTACTCGGCCTGTCGCTCGCAACGCAGGCCGCCGTCCTCGACATCGATCTTGATCACCTGGGTCAGCGACGGCATGTGCAGGTGGTCGGCGACCACGGCGCCGATCGTGTAGCACTCACCGTCGTCCGACTGCTGGCCGAGCAGCACGAGATCCGGCTGCTCCTTCTCGAGCGCCTTCCCAAGCGCGTACCCGGTCGCGGCGACGTCCGACCCGGCGAGCACGCCGTCGGTCAGGTGCAGCGAGCGGTCGGCGCCGAGCGAGACGGCCTTGTGCAGCGCGCGGACAGCGGACTCCGGGCCCATCGTGACGGCCACGATCTCGTCTACCTGGACCGCCCCGCCCTCGCGGATCTGCATCGCGGCCTCGATGGCGTGCGTGTCGTAGGGGTTCAGGTTCTTCTCCCCTGATCGGTCCATGCGCCCCGTCGAGAGATCGATGCGCTTCTCGACGGCGGCGTCCGGGACCTCTTTGACCAGGACGCAAATCTTCAACACGGCCTCCTATTACTTGAAACTGTGGCAGATATTACCTGGTTGACTGACGAGTCAATCGGTCACCTACGCGCGAGTAGGAATTCACGACCGAACGGCACTGCGGATGAAATCGATCGCCTGCTGCGTCGGCGCTCCCGGCGTGAACACCTCGGCGACCCCGAGACTCTTGAGCTCCGCGACGTCGTCGTCGGGGATCGTGCCCCCGACCGTCACGACGACGTCGTCGATCCCCTGCTCGGACAGCAGCTCCATGATCCGCGGCACCAGTGTCATGTGCGCGCCCGACAGGATCGACAGCCCGACCGCGTCCGCGTCCTCCTGGATCACGGTCTCGACGATCTGCTCGGGCGTCTGGTGCAGCCCGGTGTAGATGACCTCCATTCCGGCGTCGCGCAGCGCGCGGGCGATGATCTTCGCACCGCGATCGTGGCCGTCGAGGCCCGGCTTCGCGACGACGACGCGAATCTTCTTCTCCGAGGATGCCGACATCCGAGTCGGCGTCAGTCTAGATGGCCGGGCCGCATGCGGCCCGGCTCGGACCGGCGCATGCGCCGGTCCGCGGGGTGGCGCATGCGCCACCCCGAACAGCACCTAGAACGACCGGCATCTCCCGGTAGGTCCCGAACACGCGCTGGAGCGTCTGCACCATCTCGCCCTCGGTCGCTTCCGCGCGGGTCGCATCGAGAAGCAGCGGCATCAGGTTCCGGTCAGGCTCGCGCGCGGCGGCTTCGAGCGCCTCGAGCGTGGCATCCGTGGCTGCCTGGTCGCGACGCGCGCGCACCTCGCGCACCCGCTCCACCTGATGGGACTCGAACTCGGGGTCGATCCTGAGGGTCGGCGTCTGGGCATCGTCGCCCTCGGTGTAGGCGTTGACGCCGACGACCTTGCGGGTTCCGTCCTCGACCTCCTGCTGGTAGCGGAACGCGGCGTCGGCGATCTCGCGCTGCGGGAAGCCGCGCTTGACCGCCTCGACCATCCCGCCGAGCTCGTCGATCTTCGCGAAGTACGCATACGCCTGCTCCTCCAGGCGATCGGTGAGCGCCTCGACGAAGTAGCTGCCACCCAGGGGGTCGATCGTGTTCGCCACGCCGGTCTCCTCGGCGATGATCTGCTGCGTGCGCAGCGCCACGCGGACGGCCTCTTCGGTCGGGAGTGCCAGCGCCTCGTCGAAGCTGTTGGTGTGTAGCGACTGCGTGCCCCCGAGCACGCCGGCGAGCGCCTCGATCGCGGTCCGCACGACGTTGTTCAGCGGCTGCTGGGCGGTCAGCGAGACGCCGGCGGTCTGCGTGTGAAAGCGCATCAGCAGCGAGCGCTCGTCGCGAGCGCCGAACGTGTCGCGCAGCTCGCGCGCCCAGATGCGCCGCGCCGCACGGTACTTCGCGATCTCCTCGAAGAAGTCGATGTGGGCGTTGAAGAAGAAGCTCAGCCGGGGCGCGAACGCGTCGACGTCGAGTCCCCGCGCGACCGCCTGCTCGACGTAGGTGAGGCCGTCCTTGAGCGTGAACGCCAGCTCCTGCGCCGCCGTCGAGCCGGCCTCGCGGATGTGGTAGCCCGAGATCGAGATCGGATGCCAACGCGGCATGTGCTCCGAGCACCACTCGATCATGTCGGTCACCAGCCGCATCGCCGGGTCGACCGGGAAGCACCACTCCTTCTGGGCGATGTACTCCTTGAGGATGTCGGTCTGGATCGTGCCGGCGAGCTGGTCCGAAGCGAAGCCCTGCCGCTCGGCCGCCACGACATAGAACGCGAGCATGATCGGCGCGGGTGCGTTGATCGTCATCGACACGCTCACCTCGCCGAGCGGGATGTCGGCGAACAGGAGCTCCATGTCGCCGAGCGTGTCGATTGCGACACCCTCGCGTCCCACCTCACCCAACGATCGCGGGTGATCGGAGTCGTGTCCCATCAGCGAGGGCATGTCGAACGCCGTCGAGAGACCGGTCTGCCCGTGATCGAGCAGGTAGCGGAAGCGCTTGTTGGTCTCCTCCGCGGTCCCGAAGCCGGCGAACTGCCGCATCGTCCACAACCGGCCGCGATACATCGACGGATACACGCCGCGCGTGTACGGGAATTCGCCCGGCAACCCGATCGTCTCGTCGGGGTCTTCGGGGAGGTCGCGATCGGTGTAGAGCGGCCTGATCGGCTCACCCGATATCGTCGAGAACGGCGCGTCGCGCTCGGGGGCTCGCTCGAACCGATCACGTGTCCAGCGTTCGATATCGCTCGGTATCGGACGAATGGCCATGTGAGGATTTTAGGCCCGGAAGTGCCTATTCTCTTTGGGCGCGCGGAGGAATGCGGAACGCGTGCCCGAACGGGGAAGGCACATCGCGCTTACGGGTCGCAGGAGTCAGAACACAAAACAGGAGGAAGGGTCAATGAGGACTTTCCGGTTGGGCCGGCCGAGTCCAGCGCTTGTCATCTCGATCGTCGCGCTGATCGTCGCGCTCGGGGGAACGAGCTACGCCGCCTTCAGCGTGCCCAAGAACAGTGTCGGCTCGAAGCAGCTCCGTAAGAGCGCCGTGACGACGAAGAAAATCGCCAACGGGGCGGTCACGGACGTGAAGATCGGGCGCGGGGCGGTCACCAGCGCGAAGATCGCGAACGCAACGATCACGGGCAAGCAGATCAATCTCGGCAAACTCGGCACGGTCCCCACAGCCACGAGCGCCAGTCACGCCTCTGACGCCGATGCGCTCGGAGGGAGTCCGGCAGCCGCCTATCAGACGAAGATTTTGTGGGCAAGAGTCGGGCCCAGTGGAACCTTGACCGCAGGGAGTGGCGCAACGTCGAGCGGGCAGCTCGTCGGCACGACCGGAAAGCTGATTCCGGGTCAATACGAGGTGGACTTTGATCGACAGGTGACGAACTGCGCCTACGAGGCGACGATCGGCTCCAGCCTGGAGAACAACGACAACCTGGTTGATGACAATGGACCAGGCCTGATCTACACAGAGCCTCGAGCCAACAACGCCGACGCCGTGTTCGTCGCGACATTCAAGCCAAATCCGAGCAAGGACTTGACGGGAGCCTACATCGGAACCAACAACGCCTTCCACCTGGCCGTGATCTGCTGATCGCGGCCGGTCACCACCACTAACGGAGGAGCAGGCATGAGTACGTTCCGGCGCGCACGGCCAACCCCGGCGCTGGTCATCTCGGATCGACCGTCACTGGTCACGCGATCGTCGTCAGCGATGGGTTCGCCGGCGGCGACACGGCCTTCCGTGGGGTCACGCTCGCCGGGCCGTGCGGCACCGGGCCCGACGCGATCGACTGCAAGGGCATTTCGCCGAGCGACAACGACGGGACGCACATCTTCGTCGGGACGACGTCGCCCGCGAACAACATCAAGGCGAACCACTCGTTCTACCTCGTGCTCTATTAGGGAAGCGGCAGCCGGCGCCCGCGCCGCCCCCGGGCCGCGAGCGCCGCGCTCCCGATTCCGCCGGCAATTGCCGCTCCTGTGAGCGCAATCGCCGCCTTCAGCCGGCGCCCGAGGCGGTCGAAACGCAGCACCTCCCACTCCTGCTCGCGGGCGACCCGGTACAGCTCGCGGTCCGGGTTGACCGCGACGGGATGGCCGACGGCGCCCAGCATCGGCAGGTCGGACGCTGAGTCGGAGTAGGCGTAGGACGCCGCGAGCTCGATGCCCTCGCGCTCGGCCAGCTGCTGGATCGCCCGCGCCTTGTCCTTTCCGTAGACGAACAGGCCGGTCGGCTTGCCCGTGTACACGCCGTCCCTGGCCTCGGAGAAGTCCGACCCGATGGCCCCGTCGAGCACGAGCACGTGCGCGAGCAGCGACGCGAGTTCCTGCGACGCGGCGGTGACGATGTACACGCGTCTGCCCTCGTCCTGGTGCTCATGCGCCACCGCGAGCATCTGAGGGTAAATGCGTGGCAACACATTGGCCAGCACGTCGGCGCCGAGGCGCTCGAGGTCGCGTACGCGCGTGCCCGCCAGCGACGCCGAGACCCTGTCACGCAGCGCGTGGGTGTCCTCGTCGGTGGCGCCGCGGAGGCGAAAGCGGATGTTCGCCCACGCGTCGGAGGCCAGCTGGCGGCGGCTCATGAGTCCCGGCCTTGTGTGCGGCACGGCCGAACTGGAAGGCCGAGGAGCCTTCCATCAGCGTCCGGTCGAGATCGAAGAAGGCGGCGGCAGCGCCAGCAGATCCCTCCCGAGCGGCGGTCAGCTGCCGTTCACCTCCACGATCACCGCGTCGCCCTGGCCCCCGCCCGAGCAGATCGCGGCGCAGCCGAGCCCGCCGCCGCGCCGACGCAGTTCGTACACGAGCGTGCCCAGGATCCGCGCGCCGGAGGCGCCTATCGGGTGGCCGAGCGCGACCGCCCCACCGTTGACGTTCACCTTGTCCTGGTCAATGCCGAGCATCCGGATCGAGTTCAGCGTGACCGACGCGAACGCTTCGTTGATCTCCCACAGGTCGATGTCGTCGACCGTCAGGCCCGCCCGCTCGAGTGCCTTCTGCGCCGCCTTGGCGGGCGTGCGCGCGAGGTAGGCGAAGTCGTCGGCGACCTGCGCCTGAGCGATGATCGTCGCCAGAGCAGGCTTGCCGTTGCGCCTCGCCCACTCGTCGCTGGAGAGCACGAGCGCGCCGCCGCCGTCGTTGACGCCGGGCGAGTTGCCCGCCGTATGCGAGCCCTCCTTGACGAAGATCGGAGGAAGCTTTGCCAGCGTCTCGAGGCTGGTGTCGCGCCGGGGGGCCTCATCGACGTCGACGACCGTATCCCCCTTCTTGCCCTTGATCGTGACCGGCACGATCTCCTCGGGGAGGCGCCCCTCGTCGGTCGCCCTGATCGCCAGCTCGTGCGAGCGCAGCGCCCAGCGGTCCATGTCGGGCCGGGTCATCTCGAGCTCGCTCGCCACCTCGCTGGCCTCCTGCGCCATGTGCTTGCCCGAGAACGGGTTCATGAGGCCGTCGTTGATCATCGCGTCGATCGCCTTCCCGTCGCCCATGCGGAACCCGAACCGGGCCTGCTTCAGCAGGTAGGGCGCCTGTGACATCGACTCCATTCCGCCGCCGACGCCGATCTCCAGGTCGCCGGCGCGGATCGCCGCGTCGAGCAGGCCGGCCGCCCGGATTCCCGAGGCGCAGACCTTGTTGATCGTCTCCGACGGAATCTCCTTCGGGATACCGGCCTTGATCTGCGCCTGGCGCGATGGGATCTGGCCCTGCCCGGCCTGAATCACCTGGCCCATCACGACGTGCTCGACTTCCTCGGGCGCCACCTCGGCTCGCTCGAGCGCGGCCTTGATCGCGGTGCCCCCCAGCTCAGTCGCATCGACGCTCGAAAGGCCGCCGCCCACCTTTCCGATCGGCGTGCGGGCGGCTGACAGGATCACGGTCTTGGGCATCGGTCTGTTCTCCGGGTTCGCTGGCGGTCTTCCAATCGTAATCGGCGGCTGCTTTCGCGGCACTGGTAGGTTCCGGCGATGCGGGTGCAGAGCACCACCTCCAGTCCGCTCGACACGGGCGCCGACACGATCGTGATTGGGGTATTTGAGGGCGAGGGGGTGGCTCACGATCTTCCCGGTGAGCCGCTCGCCAAACTGATCGAGTCTGGTGAGGCGCGCCGCGAGCTCGGGCGGCTCGCGGTGCTGCACGCGGAGGACCGGCGTTTCATCGTGGTCGGGCTCGGCCCGCGGGAGCGCTTCGACGGCGAGCGGGCGCGAGTCGCCGCCGCCGAAGCGCACGGGAGAGCGCGTGACCTCGGTGCCCGCAGCCTGTGCTGGGAGGTGCCCCACCACGTCGACGACGCCGTCGTCTCGGGACTCGTCGAAGGGACGCTCCTGCATGCCTACCGCTTCGAGCGCTACAAGCCGGCGGATTCCCCGGACGGCCCGGAGACGCTCACGCTCAGCGCCCACCACGAGATCGCCGATGGCGTCTCGCGAGCAGCGATCGTGACGGACGCCCAGAACCGCGCCCGCGACCTCGGCAACACCCCGCCCAACGACATGACTCCGGCCGACCTCGCCGCGTACGCCGACGCGCTGTCCGAGCGCCACGCGACCGTCTCGGCGGCGGCGCTCGACGGTGCCGCAATCCGGGACGCCGGGATGGGCGCGTTCGCCGCCGTCGCCCAGGGGTCGGCCACCGACGCCCGCCTGATCCAGCTCGACTACGAGCACCCCGGGGTCCGCCGGGGCGCCGCGGCTCGCGTTCGTCGGCAAGGGGATCACGTTCGACTCCGGCGGCCTGTGGCTCAAGCCCGGCCCGTCGCAGATCGAGATGAAGTTCGACATGGCCGGCGGCGCGGCGGTGATCGAGGCCGTCGCGGCGCTCGCCGAGCTCGAGGCGCCTGTCCGCGTCCGCGGCCTGGTGGGCGCGTGCGAGAACATGCCGAGTGGGACCGCGGTCAGGTCCGGTGACATCGTGCGCGCGCTCGACGGCACGACGATCGAGGTCAACAACTCCGACGCCGAGGGCCGACTCGTGCTCGCGGAATGCATCACCTACGCCCGGCGCGAAGGGTGCGAGCAGATCGTCGACCTGGCCACGTTGACGAACGTCGACACCGTGCTCGGGTCGACGTACGCCGGCCTCATGTCCAACGACGACGACCTCGCGGCACGGATCGTCGACTGCGGTCTGGAGATCGGTGAGCTCGCCTGGCGGCTGCCGCTCCACGAGGACTTCGCGGAGATGGTCAAGGGCCGTTACGCCCAGCTCACCAACCGCACCGAGCGGCGGGAGGCGATGCCGATCACGGCCGCGGAGCTCCTGCACCACTTCGCCGGCGACACGCCCTGGGCGCACCTCGACATCGCCGGTACCGCGAACGACGTCCCCCGCCCCTACTTCGTCGGCAAGGGCGCCACGGGGTGGGGCGTGCGGCTGCTCGTGGCGCTGGCGGAGGGCGTGGCGGGGGCTCGGTAGCTATCGACTCTCGGCAGCCCCGATAGGCGAGCGGCTCGGTAAACGGCGCTGGGGAAGGGAAGGGAGCGGGCGCCACGGCGCCCGTCCAGAACCTGCACAACACGACAATCCCGCGCGAAGACCTGAGGCCTGTCGAGTTATGTATGAGGAGCATGCTCAACACGACAGGGCTCGGCGATTTTTCCGGTGTTGTCGTGTTATGCAGCATTTGAGGCCTCCGGATCCCGCGATCGGACCCCGCCCTCCCCCTTCCCCAGCGCCGTTTACACGGCCGATCGGTCGCCGGCGCGCCGAGAGTCCACAGCCCCGGCTCGCACCCCCCGCCACCGAACTCCGTGTGACAATCACGCCATGGAGTTCGACCTCGCCGACCACCACCGCCTGCTCCGCGACACCGTCCGCGAGTTCGCCGAGAACGAGATCGCGCCGGTCGCCGAGGAGCTCGACCGCACGAAGGCGTTTCCCTACGACATCGTTAGACGGCTGGGCGAGCTCGACCTGATGGGCATCCCCTTCCCGACCGAATATGGCGGTGGCGGAGGCGACTCGGTGGCGTACGCGATCGCCGTCGAAGAGCTGACCCGCATCGACTCGTCGGTGGCGATCACCCTGTGCGCCCACACATCGCTGGGCACTCAGCCGATCTACCTGTTCGGCTCGGACGAGCAGAAGCGGGAGTGGCTGCCGCGGCTGTGCAGCGGCGAGCGCCTCGGGGCGTTCGGGCTGACCGAGCCCGAGGCGGGCTCGGACGCCGGCAACACGAAGACGCGCGCGGTCCTCGAGGACGGCGAGTGGTTGATCAACGGCTCCAAGCAGTTCATCACCAACGCCGGCACCGACATCTCGGGGCTGGTCGTGATCACCGCGGTGACGAGCGCGAACGGCGGCGAGCGGGAGATCTCGAACATCCTGATCGAGAACGGGACCCCCGGCTACGAGCAGGGCGAGCCTTACCGCAAGATGGGCTGGAACGCGTCCGACACGCGGCCGCTGTCGTTCACCGACTGCCGCGTCCCGGCGGAGAACCTGGTCGGCACGCGCGGCGCCGGGCTGCGCCAGTTCTTCCACACGCTCGACATCGGCCGGATCGGCGTCGCCGCGATGGGCGTCGGTCTCGCCCAGGGCGCGTTCGACCAGGCGCTCGCGTATGCCAAGGAGCGCCGCGCCTTCGGCAAGCCGATCTCCAAGTTCCAGTCGATCCAGGCCAAGCTCGCGGACCTCTCGACCGAGATCGAGGCGACCCGGTTGCTCGTCTACAAGGCTGCGTGGCTCAAGGACATGGGCCGTAACTTCACGCTGACCGCGGCGCAGGCGAAGCTCAAGAGTGGACGGGTCGCGGTCCGCGCCACCGACGAGGCGGTTCAGATCCACGGCGGCTACGGCTACATCGAGGAGTACCCGGTCTGCCGCTTCTACCGCGACGCCAAGATCCTCACGATCGGCGAGGGCACCGACGAGGTGCAGGAGATGGTGATCGCGCGGGCGCTCGGGGCGTGAGCCGGCGAATCCTGGCAGGTCTCCTGGCACTCGCGGCGCCATTGGCCGGCGCGATCCCCGCGGGGGCGCGAGCGCCGCTCGCGAGCACCGCGCGGCTCGAGGGCCAGTTCGACCTCACCGGGCGGATCACCGTCGCCAAGCGCATCAGCGGCGAGCACGTCGGCCAGACCGTGGCCCGGACCTGGACGTTCACGCCGCTGTGCGCCACGGGTCCCTGCCAGACCGTGTCTCTGACGCGCCGGCGCCAGGCGGGAACCGACACGCTCGTCCTGAACCTGGTCGCCGCTGACGCGTACGCCGGAACGGGCAGGTTCTACGTCCCATTGCGCTGCGGCAGGCGAACGATCCGACGAGGCGAGTCGGTCCGGTTCAAGATCCGGGTCAAAATCACGGCCGCGGCGCTCGAGGGCGGCGTCCCGGTCGCGACCCACCTGACCGCCTCGTACGTCAATCGAAAGCGGAAGAACCTGACCCGGTGCGTGGCTAGGCCGGGCCACGACGCCGCCGTCTACAGCGGAACCCTCGTTCAGTGAGCTGACGCCCTCCCCTCAGCGCCCGATCGCCTGAGGGAAGTTGAAGAAGTGATGGGGGTCGTACGTCCGCCTGATCGACTGGAGCCGGCCGTAGTTCGAGCCGTAGTACGCCTGGCGCCACGTCCGCAGCTGGGCATCGATGTAGTTCTGGTAGGCCTGGCCCGAAACGTATGGACGCATGCGGCCGTAGATCTGGCCCAACCACGGGGCGCCACCGTTGTAGGTGAGGTACTGCATGCAGAACAGCTGGCGGCGGTGCACGAACGCCGTCGCGCTCGGAGCGACGCGGTTGATCGCCCCGCCGTAGGAGTCGAACAGGATCGCTCCGGAGCCGGGTTGGTGGGCCCGGTTCTCGACCGCCTGGGCCAACGCGTTCCGCGCCGCCGCGGGCAGCGGCTTGCTCACGTAGTCGGACTTGGCCCGGAAGCTCTCGCGCGGCAGCGTCCCGCCGGCGGCGGCGCCGACCGTGTGGCATGCGGCGACGGACTTGTGCTCGCAGCCCGCAAACAGCAGCTGGAGGGAGAGGTAATTCATCGACCCCGACTGGACGCTCGCGCCGCGCACCGCCCGCAGCGGCGCGAGCAGGCGGCCCAGATCCGAGCTCGGGCCGAGGTACTGGCCGCTCACGTTGACCGTCGCGACCCCGCCGCCGCCACTGAGATGGAAGATTGACGTCAGCTGGTCCCGGGCGTGCGGAGCCCAGTTCTGCCATGCCTCGAGCGCTTCGGCGGCCTCGGACCACGGCCAGAAGACGAAAAAGTACGCGGCGCTGCTAGGCAACTTGTGGACCTTGAACGTCAATTGGGTCACGACCCCGAAGTTGCCGCCTCCGCCGCCGCGCAGCGCCCACAGGAGGTTCGGGTTGCTGTTGCGGCTGACCGTGCGCAGCCGACCGTCGGCGGTCACGATCTTGGCCCCGACCAGGTTGTCGGCGGTCAGCCCGAACGACCGGGCGGCGAGCCCCATCCCACCGCCGAGCGTGACGCCGGTGACGCCGACGGACGGGCACGACCCGGCGGGGATCGTCGCCCCCCGCCGACTGAGCCCGGTGTAGACGTCGATCAACTGCGCTCCGGCGCCGATCGTCGCGGTTCCCGCGCGGCGATTGACCGAGATGCCGTTCATCTTGCGGAGATCGAGCACGACGCCGTTCGACAACGTCGAGTACCCGGCGTAGCTGTGCCCGCCCGAGCGCGCCCGCACCGGCACGCCATGGCTGACCGCCCACCGGACCGCCGCTTGGACATCGGCGGCATTGATCGGCCGCGCGACGGCGAGCGGCGACACGGAGTCGAAGCGTTCGTTGTACACGTGCGACGCGCCGCGGAACCCCGGCGCGCCTCGCACGAATACGTGACCGCGCATCACGCGCTGGAGGCCGCTGATCGGGGCCGCCCGGGCCCGCAGGATCGGAGCCGCTCGGGCGCCGACCGTGCGCTTCGCCGCGTCCGCCACTTCCGCCGGCAGCGCGAGCGAAAGCCCGGCGACGCCGGCCGCGGCCAAGAACTCGCGCCTTGCGAGCGGCTGCTGCCCCTTTGTCGATTCCCCCATCTCGCGGGCACCTTCTCACAGAACCGGGACGGCGTCTAGCCGCGCGACGAGATCTGCACAGTTCCGAGCACGAGGTCGATCACGGCCAGCTGGTGGCGTCGGGTCGCCCTCCCTCCGGCGATCACGACGTACAGGCAGAACGGCCGGTGCGCGGAGGTGAAGAAGTGCTGGGTCCCGACCTGACCCGGTCTTGGGTGGGCGAGGCCGGCGCGCGCGAACTGAGACGGGTCGAGCCGGCGGGGAAGCCGGCGCGGCGCGAACAGGCCCTGGCCCGGCTCGAGCCCGGCGCCGGGGCGGTACTCGGTCAGCACGACGAACGACGCCTCGGCCGGCATCAGCGCCGTGCTGCGGTCGCCGAATTCGCCGTCGTCGAGCGCGATCGGAAAGCTCCCGGCGTGCAGCGTCGCGATGCCGCCCGCGCGCGCAAACACACGACCGCTCCAGCCCCGCGGCAGCTCGACTCGCACGCCGTGCGCCTCGAGGATCACGACACCGACGCGGCCACCGCGAGCACGACGATCGCCGCCGTCAGGCCGCACCCCACTCCGTGGACGCGCGCTCGCCACTGCCCCAGCCGCGCGTGGAATCCGATCAGCGCGTCCGGCCGGCGGACGTCCCAGGTCGCGAGCGGCTGCAGCCCGCGGGCCAGGCCGAACACGCCGACGATCACTGCGCCGCGTGCCGCACCTCCAGACAGCAGAGCAGCGCACAGCGCCAGGTACGTCGCCGCGCTCTGCACGACGGTGCTGACCCCGGCGCCGAGCTGAGCCCCGTAGCCGCCGCCCCACACCCAGCCGCGGTACAGAGTGCGCCACCGCTCGTCCACCTGCCGCCGGGGTCCGGGCACTCTGACCGTCGAGACGTCCAGGCCGAGCGCGATCAGCGCAGCCCCGGCCAAGATCGCCAACCTCGCGTGAAGGGCGATCCCCGACACCAGCAGCGAGCCAACGAATCCGAGCAGCGCCCCGACGAGGAGCCCGGCGCCGGTCGCCGCGAGCACGAAGGACCCGACGGTGACGCTCCAGGTGGACTGCCTGCCCCGCTCACCGAGCGGGGTGATGCTCGAGAGCATCGACTCGCCTCAGGGCGACCACGCGGAGGCGACGGCGCCGACCACCGCCGCCACGCACCCGAGCACGACCAGCTCGATCATGGGCGCTCCCGGCCCGCCGGATACAGGCTGGGATGATCGGGACCGATCCCGGCGGCGCGGAGCGTCTCATCGACGCTTTGGGCGGGCTGCCCTCCGCTTGGCGACTCGGACGCGAGCCGTTGATCCGCGATCGCGTCGCCGACGAGAGAGCTCAGCGCCTGCCAGCTGGTCGCGACGCCCTCGCCTCGAATCGTCCCGTCGACGAGTACGAAGTACGGGGCCCCGGGGACCTCGTAGTCGTCCCACGCCGCCGAGGACATCACCACCGGCACGCCGGCCGGGGCCAGCTTGCGCAGCCGCGCCGGCTGCTCGCGGTCGGAGCCGTGCGCGACGATCACGGTCTGGACCCCGTCGGGCAATCGATGCTCGCCGAACGTCTCCCAGAACCCGGCGCACGTGCTGCACCCGCTGGTCAGAAACGCGAGCAGGGTCGGGGTCGATGCCCCGCCGTCAAACGTCAGGCTGACGGCGTCGCCCGACGGCGTGGTCCCGGCCAGCGAGGCGGCGCTCGCGCCCGGATCGCGCCGTGGGGACGCGGGGACGGCCGGTGTGGAAGACCCGTCCTGCCCGCGCTCGGCGGGGCCGAGCCGGCGGAGCAGCTCCGCGTGGCTCCGGAGCAGCCCGGCGACGAGCACGATCAGCAGCACGAGCAGGACCGTCTCGACGGACACGAGCACGGTCATACGCCACCACCACCCGGGAGCTGGACCGCGAGCCCCTTCAGGCACTTGGCCTCGTGGGTGCAGGTCCGGTCGTCGACCTTCAGCGTGTCGTTGCAACCGAGTTGCGCACCCGCCGGGTGCTGGCAGATCACCAGCCGACACACGACCTCGGTGATGCCACTGATCTGGGTGTTGCACTGCCCGTAGCGGAAGTGGTTGCAGTCGACCCGCCGGTTTGCGCAGTCGCCCTTCGCGCACTGGCATCCACCCGGGTAGACCTGGCCGGGCTTCCGGTTGCAGTCGAGGTAGTAGCGGACGCCCTCCTTCTCGCACAGGCCGTGACCGCGATAGTCGGTGCACTTCCACCACCCGGCGACATACGTCCCGGTCGGACAGCGGTTGCGGCCGTGCTCGAGCTCGCAGCAGAACGCGGTGTAGCCGTCCGTGCAGTGCCCGTTCATGCAGTCTTCGGGCCGGATCACGGCCCACGCCGTGCCCGGGCGCAGCAGATAGCGCAGCGGCGCGACGGCGAACGCCGACCCCGCGACCGCCGCCCTGGACACCGCGCTCCGGCGCGAGATCCGGCGCTCCAGCGCCGCACCCACCGCCATGGCGATCCGTTCGCTGACCCTCACTGTCCGCTCCAGGCGGACCAGGCTTGCGGCAACACCGTGTAGGCGACGACCGTCGCGTAGGCGGCCCCGCCGATCCCGACGATCAGCGCGCCCGCCTGTCCGGGGCCGGCGCCGAGGATCCAGCCGATTCCGTGCCCCGGCGCGACGACCGACGCAATCGCCACCAGACAAAGCGCCGCGCTCAGCACCGACTGGACCGTCGAGGCGGGGGCATCGCCGTCGCCAAAGCACCCGCACGCTGCGCGGCGGCGCACCAGCGCCACCGAGACGAGGCAGAACACCGCATAGAGCATCGCGACGGCACCGGCCAGCACCGGCAACGGACGCCACAGAGAAAGCGCGCCGATCGCCACCTCGCCGAGCGCAAGTACTCGTACCAAACCCGCCCGTGCGGGTAGACCCGCGACTATGAGCGCACGCACAGCCCCGCCCGGTGCCCGGAGCTTCGCCAAGCCGGCGACGCACAGCACGGCTGCGGCCACGGCAAACGGTGCGGTCAGCGCTGCTGCCATCCCGTCACTTGCTGACCCGTTCCTCGAGGATGCGTGTAGCGGCGCTCGCCGGGTCGAGCTCTCGCGAGACGACGCGATCGAGCAGTTCCTGCACGTCGGGATCGTCTCTGACCGATGCCTCGAGCTCGCGGCGCATCCGGAACGTGGCGATCCCGAGCACCTCGTTCATCAGATTGCGCCGCCGGCGCTCGGACAGCGTCCCCTCGGACTCGATGTGTGCCCGGTGCTCGTCGAGCTTGTCGGCCAGTTCCCCGATTCCCTCGTCGCGCACCGCCTCGGTCCTGACGATCGGGACCTGCCAGCCGCCGCGCGGCCCCAGCGCAAGCACGCCCTTGATCTCTCGGATCATCGTGTCGGTCAGGGGATGGTCGGCCTTGTTGACGACGATCACGTCGGGAATCTCCATCACCCCGGCCTTCAGCGCTTGGATCGAGTCGCCCGAGCCCGGCATCAGCACCAACACCACGGTGTCGGCGTGGTCGATGATGTCGACCTCGGCCTGGCCGACGCCTACCGTCTCGAGCAGCACCACGTCGCGCCCGGACGCATCCATCAGCAGCGCCGCCTGGAGCGTCGCCTCGCTCAACCCTCCAAGGGCGCCACGGTTCGCCATCGAGCGTATAAACACGCCGGGGTCGAGGAAATGATCGGTGAGCCGGATCCTGTCTCCGAGCAAGGCCCCCTGCGTGAACGGCGACGAGGGATCGATGGAGAGCACGGCGACGGTCTTCTCGCGTTCACGCTCGAGCTTGGTCAGCGCACCCAGCAGCGTCGACTTGCCCACGCCCGGAGGACCGGTGAAGCCGATCATCGCCGCGTGTCCCGTGCGCGGGTAGACCTCCCGGACGAGCTCCCACCCCTCAGGGGCATCGTTTTCGACGAGCGAGATGGCGCGCGCCAGCGCGCGCTTGTCGCCCTCGAGCAGCTTTTGGGCCAGGGTCTGATCTGTGTCCGCCACGACGCCGAGCAATCATGCCAGGGGTGATCCGCGCCGTCGGCGCTAGCGCTTGATCGACGACGGCTAGCGCATCGTCAGACCATTACGATCCCCGGCGTGCAATCGGCCACGACGCCGCAGATCGAACAGGCGCCGGCCCCGGCTCCCATTCCCCGCTTCGTACGCTCGGGGCCGCCGCCCCTGCACGGCGGTCCGCTGACGTTCCTCCGCTTCGCGCGGCGCAACCACATGCTCACGGCGGGTTATCTGCACCTGGCCGTGCGGTGGCTGTGGCTGAAGCTGCGCTGGCGCGGCCGGCTCAAGACCGACGGCCTGTGCTTCGTATGCCCGAACGTGAAGTTCGAGATCGGCCGCGGCGCCACGGTCACGCTCGGGCGGTGGTCGTGGATCGGACACGGCACCAAGATCCGCGCCCACGAGGGGCACGTGTCGATCGGCGCCAAGTCCGTACTCGGACAGGAGTGCACGATCTCGTCCTTCCAGCACGTCTCGATCGGGCGCGAGTGCATCGTCGCCGACCGCGTGATGATGATCGACTTCGACCACGGCATGGTCGAGGTCGAGCGCCCCATCCGTGAGCAGGGCATCTACAAGCGCGACGTCGACGTCGGCCACAACGTGTGGATCGGCTACGGGGCGTGCCTGCTGCGGGGCGTCGCCGTCGGCGACAACTCGGTGATCGGAACGAGCTCTGTGGTCACGTGCGACGTCCCGGACAACGCCGTCGTCGGCGGCATTCCGGCTCGGGTCATCCGGATGCGCAACGCGCCCAAGACGTTCCGCTGGGAGTGACCCCGCCCATCTTGGGAGGACTCAGCCGCCCCAGCCCGCGAGCTCGGGCGCGAGGTTGCGCAATCCCGGCTCGACCCCCGATCCGTCGGCGAGCGCGTCCTCGAGCGCGGCGGCGTGGTCGCGCGCCCGCTCTCGCGGGTAGTCGCCCGCGAGCTCTCGCGTGACCATGAACGCCCAGTCGCTCGCCTGGAGCGCCAGCAACTCCCGAAGCGCTCGCTCGCCGGGCCGATGCCCGAGGGCGAGCAGCTTCAGCTCCGCCGACCGCGCCCGCCATGCGATCTCGGCGACCGCCGGGCTGCTCCACGTTCGTAGATCCCCTCCCTCGCCCCAGCTGCTGACGCCGAGGTCGGGCGGGGCCGGCGCCGTGGTGTGGCGTTCGAGTGCATCGTCGAGCCGGGTCAGCGCGAGGTCCTGCCGGGCGGCCTCGTCGACGACGGACGCGAGCCACGCGACGCCCTCGTACCACCAGTGTCCGAGCAGCTCGGTGTCGAGCGCGCACACGCACACGCCCCCGTTCCGGACTCGCGCGCTCGCGCGAGCCACGAAGTCGCGCGCGTGCTCGGCGGCGAGGGCGAGCGCCGCGTCGCGGTCGTACGGAGTCCCGTCGTTGCGCCACACGCGGTGGTGGTGGGCGCTCAGCGCGTAGTAGTTGCGGTAGGCGGCGCTGGCGGGATAGCCGTGGTCGCTCCACACGAGCGCCATCGCCGCCCGGTCGATCGGCCACAGCACGGGGCCGGCGGCCGTCGCCAGGGGCCTCAGGTGTCGCTCGTCGCCCAGCCCGAAATGGCTCGTCAGCTCCACGCACGTGCTCCGCACCCCCGTCTCTTCGAGTAGCGGCTCGAGCCACGGCGCGTACGCGCATTCAGGCAACCAGAAGCCTCCCCCCCAGTCGCCGAACCTCCGCCGGTGCGAGGCGGTCCCGGTCTGGACCTGGAGGGAGATCGCGGTGTCGGAGGCCAGCAGGGGCAGCACCGCGTGCGTGGCCGCTGACGTCCAGCTGACGTGCTCACCGAGCGCCGCCAGTGGCCCGCCCGGCAGTGCCCTGAGCCGCTCCGCCGCGGCCGCATACTCGGCGGCGGAGCGCTCGAGCTCGGCGACGAACTCAGTTTCGCCTTCCCGGCGGAACGTCTCGCTGTCGCGGCGGTGGGACTCGGGTCTGATCTCGGTGAGGAAGGCCAGGCAGCGATCGATCGCGCCCGGCGCCTCGAGCTGGTCGCACAGCACCGGCGTCAGCGACAGCGTGATCGGAGCCCGGTCGAGCACGTCGAGCAGCGGCAGGTACGAGGTCGCCACCGCCTCCCACAGCCACTCCTCGCCGAACGGCCACGTCCCGAACCCCTCCACATAGGGCATATGCGTGTGGAGCACGATCGCCAGCTCACCGCGGGGCTTCATCCGCCCAGGCTATTCGCTGGCGCTCCAGACTGGCCTTAGGGCAGGGGCCGCGGCACCCTTTCCTTGCGCAAAGAGGGAACGCGCGCTGGGTGCCGCGGCCGCCTTGGGCTCTCCCCTCGAGCCCGGGACGTGATCGTGGAACCAAGCGGGCTTTTGGTCAATCGCGCCGTTGCGTGATCTTGTAACCGGCGACGGGTGGCCTCACGCCCGGCACACGGCGAGGAAATCGAGCGCCCGATCGAGCCGGTTTGGACTGAGCGCGAAGTCGGTGGTGGCGATCGCCGGCGTGAACCAGCCGTAGAACCGCTCGGTGATCCCCAGCCTCGCGTGGACGGCGTCCCAGCCCAATCGCAGCGCGTGCTCGTGGATCCGGAGCTTGCGGGCGTGGAAAAGGCCCAGCAACTCCACCGAGGCGAACGCGGCCGCGCAGAGCTCGCGGAACTCGCCGGCGCGGTACTCCTTCAGGTGCCAGGGATTGCCCGAGCGCTCGGCGCCCGGCCGGGCGAGCGTGAGGACGTTCGGGGTCGAGACGTAGGCGACGCCGCCGGGCACCAGGAGTGAGCGCATGTGCTCGAGGACCGCGACGGGGTCGTGCACGTGCTCGATCGTCTGCAGGAACACGACCGCGTCGAAGGAACCGGCCTCGCCGAACGTCTCGACGAGGCCCCGCTCGAAGCGGAGGTTCGGGCGGACGTAGCGCAGGCGCGCGTGCTCGTGGGCCTCCGGATTGGCGTCGACTCCCACGACCGCGAGTGCGCGGCGGGCGAGCCACTCAGAGCCGTACCCCTCACCGCAGGCCATGTCGATGACCCGCTTGCCGGCGAGCTGTCCGGCGATCCAGTCGTAGACCGCGAGATGCCGGCGAAACCAGTAGTTCTCGGCGGGAACGTCCGGGAGGGTCCGTTCTCCGGTCAGCTCCAGCGGCGGCACGCCTGGAGGCTGGTTCTGCTGAACATAGACGTTCACTGGCAAGGTCGACAGGGTAATCTGGCGGCGGCTATGGAGGCACCCGCAGCGACCGCCGCCCGTTCCGCGGAGGAGATTCGCGACGTCAACACCCGGTACCACGACGTCGCCGCGGCGAGCTACGACTCCAAGTGGGGGATCGACTTCGGCGAGGTCGGACAGGCGCAGGTCACGGGCAAGTTGCGCAAGCTGCTCGGCCCGGCGCTCGACGGTGGCTACCGCCGCTCGCTCGAGATCGGCGCCGGAACCGGCTACTTCAGCCTGAACATGCTGCAGACGGGCGTCGTCCGCGAGGCGACGTGCACCGACATCTCGCCGGGCATGGTGAGCGCGCTCGCACTCAACGCCCAGCGGCTCGGCCTGCGCGTGCGCACGGCCCGGGCCGACGCGGAGTCGCTCCCGTTCCCCGAAGCGAGCTTTGACCTGGTGCTCGGCCACGCGGTGCTGCACCACCTCCCAGATCTGGAGAGGGCGTTCGCCGAGTTCCATCGCGTGCTGGCACCGGGCGGGAGGATCGTGTTCGCGGGCGAGCCGTCGAGCTTCGGCGACCGTCTCGCGGCGATCCCGAAGGCGGGCGCGCAGCGGCTGGCGCCGGGCTGGCGGGCGCTGCTACGCGCCGGCGCGGCTCAACCCCGGGCGGCCCCAGGAAGCGCCGACGGCGTCGATCATGAGCTCGAGCGGTGCGTGGACATCCATGCGTTCTCGCCGGGCGATCTCGCCCGGCTCGCGCGCCGCGCCGGCTTCGCCGATGTCCGGGTGCGCGGCGAGGAGCTCGTCGCCAACTGGTTCGGGTGGTTCAACCGCGCCCTGGAGGCGAGCGCTGACCCCGATGACGTCCCGATGCTGTGGCGGCAGTACGCGTTCCACGGCTACCTGCTCCTCCAGCGCCTCGACGAGCGCGTGTTCGAGCCCCTCCTCCCGCCGGCGATCTTCTACAACCTGCTGATCACCGCTCGGCGGCCCTAGTTAGGGGGGCTCTACCTCGCAGGTCGGGCCGGGGTGCGCTGTGTATCGCCGGGGCGCGCTGTGTATCGCCGGAGCGCGCCGCCCAACGCTCGTAGACTCCGAGGTGATGCCGGACCGTCTCACCCGCGACTTTCCGCTCTTCCCGCTGGGGCTCGTCGCGGTGCCCGGCGAGCTGATCCCGCTGCACATCTTCGAGCAGCGCTACAAGACGATGATGAACGAGTGCCTGCAAGACGAGAAGGAGTTCGGAATCGTCTGGCTGTCGGAGGACGGGCTGCGGGAGATCGGCTGCGCGTGCGAGGTCGACCGAGTGCTCGAGCGCCTCGAGGACGGCACGATGAACCTCCTGGCGCGCGGCACGCGGCCCTTCCGCGTCGTCGAGCGCCAGAGCCACCTCCCCTACCCCGCCGGTGTAATCGAGTTCGTCGAGGACCGCGCGGAGGACCTCGACGGTGAGCTCCTCGGCGCGGCGCACA
Source organism: uncultured Solirubrobacterales bacterium (assembly GCA_963812225.1). Lineage (GTDB taxonomy): Bacteria > Actinomycetota > Thermoleophilia > Solirubrobacterales > Solirubrobacteraceae > Palsa-465. Next base: position 293,684 of record CAWEUN010000013.1, on the reverse strand, counting down.
AGGCGTACGCCGAGCTCGTCCAGCGCGCCACCGACCGCGATCCCGACGAGAAGGAGCTCGACGTGATGGGCGCCTACGCGATGGCGGCGACGGTCGACTTCGGCCTGGATGCCAAGCAGGGGCTGCTCGACCTGCGCTCCGAGAACGCCCGGCTCAGGCTCGTCACGCGTCTGTTCCGCGCGGCGATCAAGCGACTGGACTTCGTCGACCGTGCCCAGGCCCGAGCACGATCCAACGGCAAGGTCCGTTTCGGCTGACCGGCCGGCCGCTCAGGCGTTGTAGATCACCATCGCGCCGCCGAACACGAGGCAGTAGATCCCGAACGGGATCAGGTTGCCGCGTTTGAAGTAGCGCAGCAGGAAATGGACGCAGAGGATCGCGAAGATCGCCGCGGAGACCGCCGCGACCACGGCTTCGCCTCGGATGCCGTTGCCGTTGTGACCGAGGAGGTCGGGAAGCTTGAACAGACCGGCCGCGAGGATGATCGGGGTCGCGAGCAGGAACCCGAAGCGGCCGGCGTCGTAGTTGTCGAGCCCGCGGGCGAGGCCCGCCGCCATGCACATGCCGTCGCGGCTGATCCCGGCAATCAGAGCGGCGGACTGCGCGACGCCGATCATCCCGGCCTCGCGGTACTCGAGGGTGTCGAGCTTGCGGCCGCCGTACTTGTTCAGGCCCTCCCGGGCCGCGAGCGCCCGCACCTCCTGCTGGCGCCGCAGCCACTCGGCGCCGAGCAGGATCAGACCGTTGATCATGAGGAAGATCGCCGCGATCTCGGGCTTTGCCGTGGCCTCGCGCGCCGTGTGCTCGAGCAGGACGCCGAGGATTCCCGTCGGGATGCTCGCGCAGATGATCAACCAGGCCAGGCGCTCCATCGGCGTCTCGGCCTTCCGCTTGCGCAGCGTGACGAAGAACGCCTTGACGATCAGCACCCAGTCCTTCCAGAAGTAGATCAGGAGGCCGATCGCGCTGCCCACATGGAGCATCACGATGAATGCCAGCCACGGCGATTCGGTCTCCGATTGCCAGGCGACGATGTTGCTCCACCCGAACAGATTCGGGAGCAGCACCGTATGGCCGAGGCTGGATACAGGGAACAGCTCGGTCACGCCCTGAAGAGCGCCAAGGACGATGGCCTGCCAGGTCGTGATCAGGCTGGATGCAACTGTAAGCACGGTCGCTCAGGGTACCTCCGCCCCTAAGAACGCACTAAGGGGGTCCCCCCTTCTATGAAGCCTTTCTCATTGAGAACGCCCTCATCCGGATAGCCCGCACGCCTGCTGCGCCGTCTGGACGGTGAAAAGCTCGGCCTGGGCGAGTTCCTGGTGGCGCGCGCCGGCGGTGTCGGGAAACCGGATCGTCCCGCCGGCGAGCTTGATCGTGTAGAAGTCGACGCTGTTCGGCGTCCGGGCGATGTTCAACTTGGCCGTCGCGTCGCCGTTCAGATTCTGCGCCAGATCGCGCGCCTGGATCAGCAGCGGGTCGGCCAGCATCTTCGTCTTGGCGCCGTTGCAGCTGATCGTCCCCGAGTCGTTGACGAGCAGCGTCAGTGTCTTGCCCTCGCCGGTGCGGGTGAGCAGGAACAGGTCAGGCTCCTGAACTTCAAAGCATCCCGCGAGCACGAATACGAGTCCGAGCAGCGGGGCGACGTGGAGCATTCTTCTCACGCACCTGATTGCACCACGATCGCGTCGCCGCCACGCCGAGGGTCGCCGCCGCCCCAGAATTCGCCGTCGCGATCGCGCTCGGCGGCCTGGACGCCGCCGAAGAAGAGGTTGAGCTCGCGGAACCGGCCGATCGTCCTGCCGGCCCGCTCCAGCCCCTCGGTGTCGACGCCCGGTTCGGCGTACACGACCCCGGCCTCGAAGTGGACCCGCGGCGCCTTGACCGCCTCGCCTGCCTGCAGGCCCTGGTCGAGGACGCGGATGATCGTCTGCAGGATCGCCGAGCGGATCCGGTTGGAGCCCGCGCTGCCGAGCACGAGCTCCGGAGCGCCATCCTTGAGCACGATCGTCGGCGCCATCATGCTGGGCAGGCGCCGGCCCGGCGGGAACCGGTGAAAGCCGAGCGGGTTGAGGTCCTGCTCGCCGAGCATGTTGTTCAGGTGGACGCCCGTCCCGGGAACGATCACGCCCGAGCACGACCCATCGGAGCACGTCACCGAGCACGCCCAGCCATCGGCGTCGATCACCGCGATATGCGTCGTCGATCCAAGTGGCCCGCCGAGGAACTCCTCCACGAACTGGGGATCGTCGAGGCCGTCGAGGAACTGCGGGGTCCGGGCGGCCTGCGTTTCCTCCATCACCTCGACGATCCGCTCGAGGCCGGGCGGCCCGGCCTGCTCGTCGAGCAGGCCGAGGGCGTGCGCGATCAGGATCCCGCCCGCGGAGGGCGGGGGATTCGTGAGGACCTCGCGACCGCGGTAGGAGACGCGCACCGGCGAGCGATCGACGACCTCATAGGCCGCCAGGTCCTGGGCGGTGAGCAGCCCGCCCCGGTCTGCCAGCCAGCGCACGATCGCCACCGCGACGTCGCCGGTGTAGAACGGCTCTGCGCCCTCGGACCCGAGCCGCTCGAGCGCGTCGGCCAGCTCCGGCTGGCGAAGCAGGTCGCCGGCGCCAACCAGCCGCCCGTCCGGCGCGAACAGCGCCGCCGACTCGGGGGTCGAGGTCACGATCCCCTCGAGGATCTCGATCACGTAGGCCTGCTGCGCGTTGAGCTCGACCCCATCGCGGGCCAGCGTCGTGGCCGGCTTGACGAGCTCGGTCAGCGGGACCCGGCCGAACCGGCGCGAAGCCTCGGTCAGCCCGAGCGGCAGGCCGTACGTGCCGACCGACGCCGCGCCGATGTTGAAGATCTGGACGGCGTCGCCGAACGAGACGCTGATCGGCACGAGGTCGGCGCGGCCCGAGGGATCGGCGCCACGGCCCGGAGCTTCGACGAAGAAGTCGAGCAGCACGGGCTCGCTTCCCGGCTCGGCGACGAGCATGTACCCACCCGCCCCGAGCGCGTTGAGCAGCGGCTCGCACGCGAACGAGGCCAGCATCGCCCCGATCGCCGCGTCGACCGCGTTGCCACCCTGACGCAGCACATCCGCCCCGGTGCGAGCCGTGATCGGATGACCGGCAGCGACCACGCCGAGCTGGGAACTCAATTCATCTCTGGCGACCGTCAGCGGCGTGGGATGAACTCTGGAACGTCTAGCTCGACCGCGGGGCGCCGGACGCGGCTCACACGCGGCTCGCCGCTCGGCTCGCGCAGCGCCGGCCTCGCCTCCCCCGCCTCGCGCTCGCGCAGGCCGGGACGATCGACCTCGCGCCGGGACGGGCGGCCGTTGCCGAACCCCGTCGCGACCACCGTGACCCACACCTGGTCGTCGAGCTTCTCGTCGAGCATCGCGCCGAAGATGATGTTGGCGTCGGGGTGTGCGGCCTCGGCGACCGCCTTGGCGGACTCGTTGACCTCCCACAGCGAGAGGTCCTTGCCGCCGGTGATCGAGAGCAGGATCGAGCGGGCTCCCTCCATGCTCGTCTCGAGCAGCGGCGAGGCCACGGCTTGCTCAGCGGCGTCGATGGCGCGCCGATCGCCGGTTCCCATCCCGATGCCGAGCAGCGCGTTGCCCGCGTCGGACATGATCGTTCGCACGTCCGCGAAGTCGAGGTTGATCAGCCCTGGCAGCGTCACCAGGTCGGATACGCCCTGTACTCCCTGGCGCAGCACGTCGTCGGCCACGCGGAACGCGTCGACCATCGAGACGTTGCGGTCCAGCACCGAAAGCAGCCGGTTGTTCGGCACGACGATCAGCGTGTCGACCTCTTCCGCCAGCGCCGCGATCCCCGCTTCGGCCTGCTCGCGCCGGCGGGTGCCTTCGAACTGGAACGGGCGGGTGACGATGCCGACGGTCAGTGCCCCGATCTCCCGCGCGATCTGGGCGACGACCGGCGCCGCCCCCGTCCCGGTGCCGCCACCCGCGCCGGCGGCGATGAACACCATGTCCGACCCGCGCAGCAGCGCCTTGATCCGGTCGTACTCCTCATGCGCCGCCTGACGGCCGAGATCGGGGTTGGATCCCGAGCCGAGCCCGCGCGTGAGCGAGTCGCCGATGTGGAGCGTCTCGTGGGCGGCGCACTGCTGAAGCGATTGCAGGTCGGTGTTGATCGCGAGGAACTCGACGCCCTCGATCTCCGCCTCGACCATCCGGTTGATCGCGTTCACGCCGGCACCACCGACGCCGACCACGCGCAACACGGGCCCACCGACCGGCCCTGGGGGCGCAAAGGCCTCGCTGGCTCGTTCCGGGCGCGCGTAGACGTCGTCGGCGCCACGCCTCGAGGGCGGAGGAGTCCGGCGCCCCGGCGGGTCCATCAGGCTCTGCGGGATGTCGGCGGAGAACGCGTGGCGCAGCCGCTCCTGGGGGCTCGGCACGTAGGGCTCGGGCACAGTGGGCTCGGGCGGGGTGGGATCGGGTGCCCTTGGCACGGGCGGTCCCGGAACCGCCCGGTACTGCTCCGGCTCCGGCGCACGAGCTTCGGCTTGCGCCGGAGGGGGCTCCTGGGCCGCCGGTGGCGGAGTCTCGGGCTGGGCCGTTTGCTCCTCAGGCGTCTTGGTCTCCTCCGCCGTCTTGCGGAAAAGAGCAGCCAGCGGGCCCTCACGCATGCTTGCGCGCTTACCGGTTGGCATTTGAGAGGACCTCCTTCGCGAGCTGCCTGTAGGAGTGCGCGGCGATACCGTCCGGATCGTACTTCAGGACTGACATCCCTTTCACAGGTGCTTCAGCAAAACGCACGGTCTTGCGGATTCTTGATGCGAATACGCGATCGCCGAAGTTCTCCTCTAGCAACTCGATGGCCTCCTTGGCGTGGAGCGTCCGCGAGTCGACCAGCGTCGGCAGGATCCCCTCGATGTCCACGTCCGGGTTCAGGTTCTCGCGGATCATCGCCAGCGTGTTCTGGAGCTGGATCAATCCGCGCATTGACAGATACTCGCATTGGACGGGGACGATTACTTTGTCGGCGGCTGTCAGAGCGTTGATCGTCAGCAGCCCGAGGCTCGGCGGCGTGTCGATGAAGACGAAGTCGTAGTCCTCGTCCACCTCTTTCAGTGCCTTCTGGAGCGAGCGCTCCCTCCCGATCATCGTCGACATCGCGATCTCCGCTCCGGCCAGGTCAATCGACGCGCACGCGACGTCCACCTCGCGCTTGCGGATCACCTCCCGGATCGAGACGTGATGGACGAGGACGTCGTACATCGACTTCTCGAGCGTGTCTGGATCGATCCCCTGCGACATCGTCAGGTTGCCCTGCGGGTCCATGTCGCAGCACAGGACGCGGTGGCCCTCCTCGGCGAAGGCCACGGCGAGATTGAGCGTGGTCGTGGTCTTGGCGACGCCACCCTTCTGGTTGGCGAACGCAATCACCTTGGGGGTCACGGGCGTCTCCGATGCTCCGGGGAACTCATACGCGCCTGTATTCGCAGGCGCCGCGCAGAATCCTCCGCCGTGGCGGGCCGTCCCGTGATCGTCCCCGGCTATCTTCACCCCCGTGTCTGGACTATTCGACCACCGTCTGATCTTCATCACCGGCAAGGGAGGCGTCGGGAAGTCAACCGTCGCCACCGCGCTCGGGCTGCTCGCGGCGCGCCGCGGCCTGCGCACGATCGTCGCCGAGCTCGGCAACCAGGAGCGCGTCCAGCGCGCCTTCGACCACGAGGGGACCCGGTTTCGGGAGCTCCAGATCGCGCCCCGGTTGTTCACGATCTCGATCGACCCCCAGCACGCGATGGAGGAGTACCTGCGCGTCAAGACCGGCAAGGTCGGCCAGGCGCTCGGCTCGACCCGGCTGTTCCACGCGTTCGCGATGGCGACCCCGGGGATGCGCGAGCTCCTCAGCATGGGCAAGGTCTGGGAGCTCGCGCAGCTCGAGCGCCGTACCCGCGGCGCCGCCCCGTACGACCTCGTGATCGTCGACGCCCCCGCGACCGGCCACGGCGTCGGCATCCTGCGCACGCCGAGGACGTTCGCGGAGATCGCCCGTGTCGGCCCGATCGCGCATCAGGGGAGGACGATCGCAGCGACGATCGCGGATCCCGAGTTCACCGCCGTGATCGCGGTGGCGACCGCGGAGGAGATGCCGGTCAACGAGACGCTGGCGCTTCACGACGCCATCAACGAAGACGGGCTCGTCCTTAGCGCGGTGATCCTCAACGCGGTCTACCCGCCGCGCTTCGACGAGGACGAGGTCGAGGAGCTCGCCCGGGCACTGAAGCGCACTCGCTCGAAGCTCGGTCGGGGCGCGGTCAACGCGGCGCTCTCCGAGCACGCACGTGGCCTCGCCCAGCGCGAGCAGCGCGACCGGCTGAGCGACGGGCTCGGCCTCAAGCTCGTCGAGCTTCCCTATCTGTTCGCCGAAGAGATCGGCCGGCCCGAGCTGGAGCTGCTGGTGGATGCGCTCGAGGCGCGCCTCAATACGAACTCATCGCCGCCGCGCGGATCCCGGCGCGCAGACCCGACTCGATCGCGCCGTCGATGAACCCGGCCCAGCCGTCGGCGAGGTCCGAGCCGGCGAGCAGCACCGGGCCCTCCGGCCGGCGCATCGCGGCGTGGTGGTGCTCGTACCAGCCCGGCCGGTGGATCGCCCACGTGCCGCGCGAAAACTCGTCGGCAAGCCAGTCGTGCGCGGTCGCCTCGAGCGCCTCGTAGCCGGGCAGGATCTGATCGAGGCTCCGCTGAAGCGCCACCAGGCCGTATCCATTGCCGGCGGCCAACCGGGCGCCCGCGCCGGCGCCGTCGACCAACCCGGCGTCGGGGACGTAGCCGTCGCACTTCTCCGCGTCGGGTCCGAAGCCGATCAGCAGTTGCGTGCCGTCGTCGAACAGCTCCTCGGTGGCGAGGTAGCCGAACGGATGACCGGGCCGGATCGCGTTCTGCATCGACGCCTCGCCGCGGGCGCGGATCATCACCTTGATCCCCCGCGAAGCCTGGCCGAGCGCGATCGCGCTGCGCTTGTCCTCGGCGAGCTCAGGCGTGAACTCGATCGCGTCGAGCGCGTTCAGCGGCACCGCGACGACCGCCGCGCGAGCCGCATATCCGTGGCCGTCGCGGGTCGTGACCTCGATGCGCCCGTTGCGTGCGGCAATTCCCGCCACGGGCGAGGCGAGCCGGACGTCAAATGGCCCCGCGCTCGCGATCGCGTCCAGTAGCGCGCCGGTGCCGCCGATGATCGTCGCCCGACCCCCGGTCTCCTGGGTCAGTGCCAGGCTGTAGCCCGACAGCGCGTGCCAGCGCAGGACCGATACCGCGCCGGCCTGGTCGAGCGGTGCGTGTGCGAGCGATTCGAGCTCGGCGATGAGCACGTCGCGTTCCTCGGCGTCGAGCTCGAGCTGGTCGAGGCGCTGCGCGATCGTCAACCGGTCAAAGCGCGCGAGCTCGGGCAGCGCATGGAGCGGAGCGTGCGGAAGCGGAAGCGCCTCGGTGACCCCTTCGACGAACGAGTCCCAGCCGCGCCTGGCGATCTCGTCGCGCTCGGCGATCGTGCCCGAGCGCCGCTGCTCGCCGACGTACCAGCTCGCGTGCTCGGCGTCGCGTCCGAACTGAACGGGGAGTCCGGCGCGGGTCAACTCGGAGAAGGTGTGCGGCTGATGCCAGTGGACCCACGCGCCACCGAGCTCGATCTGCGTACTCCCCCAGTCGGTGCTCCAGGTCCGTCCGCCGAGCCGCTCGCGCCCCTCGAGCAGCACGGTCTTGCGTCCGCGTAGAGCGCACTCGCGGGCCGCGGTGACGCCGGCGAACCCGCCGCCCACGATCACAACATCGTGCATCAGCTGTCTCCTCCGCATAGCCGGATCGTGGCGTCGAGCGCGACCGCGCCCTCGCCGGGCGCGCCGACGACGACCGGGTTGCACTCGATCTCCGCCAGCGAGCGCTCGAGCAGCACGGCGGCGAGGTCTTCGGCGAGCCTCGCCGCGGCCGCGAGATCGACCTGCTCACCGCCACGCCCGCCGAGCAACAGCGGCGCGCCCCGCAGTGAGCGCAGCGCGGATTCGATCCGTGCCGCGTCGGCCGGCAACGGAACGATCGCGACGTCGTCGAGCAGCTCGGTCCAGATCCCCCCGAGCGCGAGCACCAACGCAGGGACGATCGCATCCGTGCGGACGGCGATCATCAGCTCGACGCCGGGCGGAGCCATCTGCTCGGCGAGCACACAGCCGTCGTGCGCGGCCGCGAGTTCAGCGAGTCGGCGGTGCGCGGACCGCACGTCGTCAGCCGCGTGCAGCCCGAGCGCGACGCCACCGAGCTCGGACTTGTGCTGCACGGCGGCCGAACTCAGTTTCAGCGCCACGTCCGAACCGAGCTCGTCGAGCGCCGCGACGGCGTCGTCCTCGCTCGACACGACGCGCCCGGTCGGCACCGCGATTCCGTGCTCTCGCAACAAGGCCTTGGCCTCGTGCTCGGCGAGCCAGCGGCCCTCGTCGCGGCGGCACGCGGTCCGCGCGAGCGCGGCAATCTGTCGCAACCGATCGGGATGTGCCGGCCGCGCGGAACGTTCGGCGGCGCAGCGGATCCCGGTGCGGAGGCCCGCCGCCGCCGCGACGCCGGCGCGAGCGAACTCCCAGGCCGAGGCGTCGTCGAGCAGCTCGGGCAGCGTCGACGAGACGAGCGTCGGAACCGAGCTTCGCGCGGCGCCGGCGATGATGCCCTCGCGGACCGCCCGCCACGACTCCTCGGAGGCGCCGGTCAGGCCATACGGCTGGTCGTAGAAGACGAGCACGCCGCCAATCGCCGGATCCTCGCCGAGCGCCCTGACCAGCTCCGCGAGCGCCTCGCGATCGCCCCAGATGACCGCCGTGTAGTCGAGCGGATTGGCGACGGTCGCGGTCGGCGGAAGCAGCTCGCGCAACCGCTGCTCGGTCGCCGCAGCGAGCGGGGGGAGCTCGAGCCCGATTCGCTCGGCCTCATCGGCGGCCTGGGCCGAGTCCCCGCCCGAGCAGGTCATCACGGCCACACCTTCCGCTTGCCCTGCCGCGGTTCGAGGCCGTGACACGGCGATCGTCTTGGCGAGCTCGAGCAGGTCGTGGACGTCGTCGGCCCAGACCGCGCCCGACTCCTGGACGAGGCTCCGAAACACGCGCTGGTCGCCCGCCAGCGCCGCGCTGTGCGCGGCCGCCGCCCGGGCCCCGGCGCGCGACTCTCCGACCTTCAGCACGACGACCGGGACGTCGGCCTCGGCGCACGCAACCAGCCCCTCGCAGAACCTCGGTCCGCCGTCGTCCTCGAGGTACAGCGCGACCGCACCGATCCCCTCCTCGGTGGCGAGGAACTCGAGATACTCGGCGGCGCCGAGGACGGCCTGGTTGCCGCTCGAGATCACGGTGTGGAAACGCAGCCCCCGACGCGTCGCGAGCGCGTTGACCGCGACGTTCCCACTCTGGGACACGAGCGCCACCGACCCGGCCTCGGCCGGCGCCAGGGCGTCGCCCCACAGAGCGATCCGGTTCGCCGGCGACGCGATCCCGTTGCAGTTCGGACCGCACACCGGCAGGCCGTGGCGCGCAGCCGCCGCGACGAGCTCATCGCCCAACTCGACGCCGCCGGCGACCTCGCTGAAGCCGGCGCCGATCACGACCGCGCCGCCGCATCCGCGAGCCCCGCCCTGGTCGATCACCTCGGGCACGCCCGCGGCCGGGATTGCCACGACGAGCGCGTCCACCGCGACCGGCAGGTCGGCGACACTCGGCACGCACGGGTGGCCGAGGACCTCGTCCCGGCTCGGGTTGACGCCCCACAAGTCCCCCTCGAAACCGATCGTGGCGATGTTCAGCAGCGACTGGGCCGCGTAGCTGCCGTGTCTGTCGGTGGCGCCGACGACCGCGATCGAGCGCGGGTGCATGAGGCGCCGCAGGTCCACGGTCGCCCCCGTCTGGACGGCGGTCAATGGATCGTCGCCTCGACGCCACGGCGCTCGAGCGCGCGGGAGATGATCAGCCGCTGGACCTCGCTCGTCCCCTCCCAGATTCGGTCGACCCGGAGCTCACGATTGAAGCGCTCGGCGACGAACGAGCGCATGTAGCCGCGGCCGCCGAACGCCTGCACGGCGCGGTCGGCGCAACGCCCCGCCGCCTCGGAGACGAACAGCTTCGCCATCGATGCCTTGGCGTGGATCAGCTTCGGATCGGCGCCGGAGTCGACCATCGTGCAGACGTGCAGGGCCAGCAGGCGGCCGAGCGCGGCGTCGGTCGCCGAGTCGGCGAGCGGGAACGAGATGCCCTGGTAGTCCATGATCCGCTGTCCGCCCTGCTGGCGGGTCAGCGCCCAGCTCGTCGTCTCCTCGAGCAGCCGCCACATCGCGCCGAGGCCGTGCGTGGCGATCCCGAGCCGCTCCTCGGTGAACCAGCCGCGCTGGAGGTCCTCGCCGTTGCCGACGCCGCCGACCACCGCGTCGGCCTCGACCTCGACGTCGGTGAAGCGGATCGTCGGATGGCCGTGCGGGTAGTTGTGTGTGAACCTCGGGTTGTCGACGAACTCGACGCCGGGGGCATCGGGCGGCACCAGGAACAGCGTCGGGAGTCGGTCCGAGCCGTCGACGACGTTGGCCATCACGATCAGGACGCGGGCGACGTCACCGGAGGTGACGAACCACTTCTCGCCGTTGATCCTCCAGCCACCGTCGGTCGCGACGGCGGTCGACGCGATCCCTCCGGGGTCCGAGCCGGCCTCGGCCTCGGTGACCGCGTAGGCGTCGCCGCCCTCGCCGCGCAAGGCCGGAGCGATGTAGCGCTCGATCTGCTCCGGGGTTCCCTCGAGCAGCACGTTGTAGACGTTCGGCACGTGCCAGTGCAGGCCGTTCGTGACGCGCCCGAACTGCTCGTTGACGAGGAACCACTCGAACATCGACCACCCCTGGCCGCCGTGCTCGACCGGGACCCGGCCGCCGTGCAGCCGCGCCGCGATCGCCGCCTGCTTGATCTCCTCGATGGCGCTCTCGGGCAGCGCGCCGGCGCGCTCCTCGGCCTCGTTCTCGAGCGGCATCAGGACGTCCTCGACGAACGTGCGGGCGCGATCGCGGAGGTCTCGCTGCTCGGTGGTCAGCTCGTTGGGGGCGCTGGTCGTCGTGCTCATCCGGTTCCTCTGTGGTTGCTGTGGTTGTTGTTGAGTTGGTCGCCTTGCTCCAGGCGTGCCAGGTCGGCGCGATCGCCGGCGGTGCGGGCCGCGCCGCTTCCCGGCAGCGCGAGCAGAAGGTTGTGGTGGTTGGCGATCACGGCGACCGCACGGGCCCGCGCGCGGGCCACGTCGGGATCGTCGAGGCCGCCGGTCGCGTCGATCAGCTCGACCACGTGGTGCAGGTAGTCGAGCCACCGCCGCTGGCTGCCGCGCAACACGAGGCGTTCGATCCGGTCGCGCTCGCGCGCGACCTCGTGGTCGTCTGGGCGGCGCCTGACGGCGAGCGTGGCGACCGCCTCCGGGAGCTCGCGCTCGGGTTCGGGCGTGACCGACAGCCAGGACGCGCGCTTGACCATGGCACTAAAGTGTAACTGATCACAAAGTCAGGATGAGGTCCGATATGAAAACTGTCAGCTCCGTCAACGGCGCTCCGGCGTCCGCGATCGCCGGTACCGCGCTCGAGCCCCGCCTCTACACCGACCCCGAGCTGCTCGAGTCAGAGCAGCTGCTGATCTTCGAGCGCACCTGGCAGCTCGCCGGCCACAGCGCATCGCTTCCAAAGCCCGGGAGCTATCTGACCGCACAGGCGGGAACCCAGCCGGTGCTCGTCGTACGCGACGAGGAGAACCAGCTGCGTGCCTTCAAGAACGTCTGCCGGCACCGGGGGTCGCGGTTGCTGAGCGGCTCGGGCCAGTGCAAGGCGGCGATCCGCTGCCGCTACCACGGCTGGACGTACAAGCTCGACGGCTCGCTGATCGGCGTTCCCGAGGGCCTGTCGTTCGACGAGAAGGTCGACAAGCGGAAGTTCGGATTGATGCCGGCGCGCGTCGAGGAGATGTGCGGGCTCGTGTTCGTCAACCTCGACCCCGACGCGACGCCGCTGGCGGAGCTCGTCGGCGACCTGCCACAGCGGCTGGCGCCCTACCGGATCGAGTCCCTCGAGTCGTTCGCGCCGGGAACCGGCACGCAGCCGGCCAACTGGAAGGTCGTCGCGGACAACTACCTCGAGGGCTACCACATCCCGATCGCCCATCCGGGGCTGATGCGGCTGATCGATTACAAGCGCTACGACGTCGAGGTCCACGATCACTACGTGTGGTTCGACTCGCCGCTGCGCACCAAGCCGAGCAGCAACCGTCTCGAGCGGGCCTACACCAAGCTCGTCACGCCGATGCCGGGGCTCGGCGAGCAAGACCGCTTCGTCTGGCGCTACGCGTTCATCTACCCGAATACGACGATCGACCTGTACCCCGACCAGGTCAACACGTGGCAGATGCTCCCCGACGGCGTCGCGCGGACGAGTGACACCTTCGCCTGCTACCGGCCGGCCGGCACGGGGCCGCGGACGAAGTTCGTGCAATGGGCCAACCAGCGGCTGAACACGCTCGTGCTCGACGAGGACATCGACCTCGTCGACAACGTCCAGCGGGGGCTTCAGACCCGCGGGTACCGCTGCGGCCCGCTCTCGCGCCGCGAGCGCGGCGTGGCCTGGTTCGCGGACCGCATCCGGGCCGACCTCGCCCCCGCGCTCGGAGGTGGCGAGACGGAGTGAGCCCGCGCCGCGCCAGGGCGGGGGCACGCGAACGGATCCTCGCCGCCGCGGTGCGGCGGATCGCGAGCGAGGGAATCGACGGCGTCCGGATCGCGCGGATCGCGATGGACGCGGGCGTCTCGCCTTCGCTCGTCCACTACCACTTCGCCAGTCGCGAGGACCTGCTCGCCGAGGCGCTCGACTACTCCTACACCCACGCCGGCGACGCGCGCATCAGCAACGGCGAGCCCGTCGGCGCCTCACACGCCGAGCGCCTGCGGTCGATGATCGGCCAGTGCCTGCCGACGTCCGAGTCGCTGCGCGAAGACTGGGTGCTGTGGGTCGAGTTGTGGCTCCGGGCGGTACGCCATCCCGAAATGCAACCGGTCGCCGAGGAGCTCTATGCGCGACTGCACTCGTGGTTCGCAGACGAGATCGCGGCCGGCATCGCCGACGAGGAATTTCAGCGCTGCGACCCCGACGAGGTCGCCGACCGCATGGTGGCGCTGCTCGACGGCCTCGGGATCCGCAACCTGATCGGCGACAGCTCGATCACGCTCGAGCGCGCCCGGCGGACGGTCGAGTCGGCTCTCGCCCGCGATCTCGGCCTCGGCGAGCGGCTCGTGGCGCCCGGGTCCGCGGACGACGCGGCCCCGGAGGAGCGGCGCACGACGGGACGCGCCGGCGGGTAGCAGCGTCTGGCTGTCGTGGCTCGGCTGGCCCCGGCCAGCGGGCGGCTCGGTAAACGGCGCTGGGAAGGGGAAGGGAGCGGGCGCCATCGCACCCAGCCGAAAACCTGCACAACACGACAATCGCGGCGGGAATGGCGAGGCCTGTCGAGCTATGCATGAAGAGCATGCTCAGTACGACAGGGCTCGGACCTGGCGCCGGTGTTGACGCGCTATGCAGGTTTCCCGTGACACTCTCGGCACGAAGTCGCGGGTTGGGCGCAGTAACGGGTCGAACCTCGGGCTCCGGCGAGTCGCCGAAGCCCTCACCCACCCCCTCCCTGCTGCCGTTTTCCAAGCCGACCGCCAACCAAGGCGGCAGACGCGCAGCGCCCCAGCGCTGACAGCCCCAAAACCAGCAGCCTACGCCGGCGAGCGCGCCCCGAGCGCCGCGGCGGCGGCTGCCCGCCCGGTCTTGACCGCGCCCTCCATGTACCCCGCGACCCAGTGGTCGGAGCCCGCCACGTAGAACGGCGGCTCGTGGGTGCCGAGCAGCGGGCCGACGCGCATCAGGTCGCCCGGCGCCCAGGAAGCGATGTAGCCCAGCGTGTACGGGTCGGCGCCCCAGGCGCGCTCGAGCATCGCCACCGGCTCGTGAGCGTCCTTGCCGTACAGCGCGGCGAGTCCGTCGAGCACGGCCTCTCGACGCGCCTCGGGCGGCGCCGCGACGAACGGCGCGAACCGCTCCGGCGGCACCAGCAGCGACAACACTCCGGCGCCCTGGGGCCAGGTCGAGCCAAACAGCCACTCGGTCTCGGCGAGACCGTTCTGGCCCTGGCGCTGCCAGAAGGACTCCGGGTAGGCGACCACGACCTTCGCCGCGAGCGCGTGGCGCTGGGCGCGGAGCGACGCGAGGCGCTCGTCGCTGAGGCCGGTGATCGCGACGGCCCGCAGCGGCCCGACCGGGATCGCGCAGATCACGGCCTCGGCCTGAATCCGCTCGCCGTCGGCGAGCGTCACCGACACGCCGCCGGGGGTGACGTCGATCTCCGTCACGACCGCTCCCAGTCGGAGTCGCGAGCCGAGTTCCGACGCCATCCGCAGCGCGACCGCGGCCGACCCCTCGGCGACCCGCAGCCCTTCCCACTGTTCGAGGTCGTAGAAGCCCTCGCCGGCGAGCGTGGCGTGCTTGCGCAGCTCGCCGAGCACCGAGGTTCGCTCGGGACCGTCGCACGACAGCGAGAGCGAGGCGAGCTCGTGGCGGCGCGAGACCGCGGGCAGAGCGCCCTCCTTTCGCAACCACGCGCCGAGGCTCAACCGATCGAGGTGACCGGCCCGCGGATGGCTCCACGGATCGTCGGGATCGACGGTCGCCGCCAGCGCGGCGAACTCGCGGTCCAGGCGCTCCGCGTCGGCCCGCTCACGCTCGCTCATCCAGGGGGCGTCGTCGCCGATGTACACGGCCTCCTTCAGACCCCAGCTCATCTCGCCGGGGTCGGCGACATAGCTCTCCTCAATCGCGAGGCCCAGCTCGGTGACGAGCTCGCGGTAGGAGTTGTGCTCGCGGCCGAAGACCTCGCCTCCGGCCTGCACGGTGCGGCCATCGGGCACGGCGACCGCCTCGACCCGGCCACCGGGGCGCTCGCGCGCCTCGAGCACGACCACGTCGGCGCCGGCATGGTGTAGATCGCGCGCCGCCGCGAGCCCTGCGAGCCCGGCACCCAGCACCGCGACATCGACCATGACAACTTCCTCCTAACGATTCTCGCTTGACAGCGCGACGCTTGCTGGTAGTTTTCTGAACCGCCGTTCAGGATACAGGCAAGGGCAAGCCTGGTCGCAGTTCGAGGAGAGAGATGAGCCCACGCCCCAAAGTCGATCACCTGCGCAAACCGCAGATCATCGCCGCCGCCGCCGAGGTGCTCTACGAGCGGGGTCTGTTTGACACCCGGATTGGCGATATCGCCGAGCGCGCCGGCACGAGCTCGCCGACGATCCTCTACTACTTCGAGTCCAAGGACCGGCTGCTCGAGGAGGCCGTCGCATACGCGGACCGTGAGTTCTACGAACGGCTGTCCGACGGCCAGGGTCAGTACGAGCGCGCGAGCGACAAGCTCGTAAATCTGATCGAGGAGACGAGCCTCGGTCCCGGCGGACTGAACGACTACACGTTGTGGATGGAGATCTGGGTCCGTGCCCGTCGAGATCCGACCGTGAGGCGGTCCTACTTCCGACTGGACCGTCGCCAGCGCGCGCTGATCGCCGACATCGTCCGCGAGGGTCAGAAGTCGGGCGAGTTCAGCCTCGACGCCGACCCCGATGAGTTCGCGCTCGTGCTCAGCGGCCTGCTCGACGGTCTCGGCGTTCAGGTGACGCTCGGCCAGCCCGACGTCTCACCGGCGCGCATGGTCGAGCGCTGCCTTACGCTCGCATCCAGCGAACTCGGCTGCGACACGCTGCAGCCCAGGGGCGAGGAGAAATCCAAGGAGCAAACGGGGGAAAAGCAATGAGACGCACTCTTGAAGAGGTGAGTTTGTATGCATCCACGTGAGGGATGGTCTGAAGGAGGGATCCGGCGCAGTCCAGACCCGTTCGAGCGGGCGATCTCCCGTCGCCAGCTCCTTGCCGCCGGTGCCGGGGTCGCGCTCGGCGGGTTGCTGGCCGGCTGCGGCGGCTCGGGCTCGAGCTCGGGCGGCGGCTCGAGCACCGGCGGGATTCATCTGCCACGTCAAAACGACCCGGTCAAGTGGCCGATCTACTCGGACAACAAGGCGATCGCCTCCGGGCTTGCGCCTGAGACCGGCGCGACGCTGCAGATCTACAACTGGGTCGCGTACATCAACGAAAAGGTCATCAAGGACTTCTGCAAGGCGAACAACTGCAACTACACGCTGACGACGTTCAACACGATGCAAGAGGCGATCTCGAAGCTGGGCAGCGGGCAGCTGAAGTTCGACGTCTTCTTCCCGACCGTCGATGTGCTCGGTCAGCTGATCGCGGCCAAGATGATCCGGCCGCTTAACCAGAGCTACATCCCCAACATGACCAACGCCTGGCCCGACTATCGCAATCCGTTCTATGACCAGGGCTGGCAGTACACGACGCCGTACTCGATCTACACCACGGGGATGGCCTGGCGCAAGGACAAGGTCAACCTCGCGCCATCGTGGAACATGCCGTGGCAAGGGGCGCCGTACAAGGGCAAAGTCGCGGTCCTGGACGATTACCGGGAGTCGATCAGCCTGGCGCTGATGCGAGCGGGGAATTTTGACCTGAACACGACCAGCACGCCCCAGATCCAGGCCGCCGGCAAGGCGCTCAAGGAGCTGGCGAGTCTGACCAACGTACGGATCGACAACAACGACTACACCGACGTCCCGACGGGGAAGACGTGGATCCACCACGCGTGGTCGGGCGACATGGCCTCCTCCTACCAATATCTCTCCAAGGGCACCTCGATCGACACCCTCGGATACTGGTTCCCACCGAACAGGAAGGGTCCGGTCGCCAACGACCTGATGGTCAATCTGACCAGCGGCCACAACCCCGTCCTGGCGCACAAGTTCATGAACTACTTACTCGACGTGAACAACGCGCTCGAGAACTACAGCTACGTGGGGTATATGCAGCCGCTGAACCAGGTCACTCCGAGCCGGCTGATATCCGAGAAGCTGCTTCCCCCGCAGTTGACATCGACGGTCGTGCTCCCGGACTACTTCCGGCATGGCCTGTTCCAGCTCGAACTGCCTCCGGCGGCCAACACCGTCTGGGAGAACACGTGGAACACGTTCTCCAACGGGCTATAGGGTAGGACGATGGGCCGGCGGCAGGACACATACGACCGCCGTAACCGGTGGCTGTGGATCGGGCTAGCCGCGCCGGGAGCGATCTGGCTCCTGGTGCTGTTCGTGGCGCCGTTCTACGTGATGCTGTCTGTCGCCGGGGGCAGCACCAACTCGTTCTTCCAGACCGTGATCCCGATCTGGAATCCACTGAACTGGTCGAGCGCCAACCTGACCGCGGTGTGGCACGACATCGTCGGAAGCAGCGCCTTTCTCGGGCCGCCGGCGCTCCGTACGGTGCTCTACACGGCGATCGCGACGGTGATCTCGCTGGCGATCGCGTATCCGGTCGCGTATTTCGTGGCGCGGTACGCGGGTAGGCGCAAGACGCTGTTCCTCGTCCTGCTGATCGCACCGTTCTGGGTCAGCTACATGATGCGCATGCTCGCGTGGATCGATCTGCTCCAGCAGGGCGGCTTCTTCAACAGTGCGCTGTCGTCCGTGGGCCTGCCCGGCAACACCGACTGGCTCGGCGGCAAGTCGGTGACCGTGATCATGGGCCTCGTCTACGGGTATATCCCGTACCTGATCCTCGTGCTGTACGCCTTCCTGGACCGGATCGATCAGAGCCTCCTCGAGGCGGCCCGGGATCTGGGTCTCAGCAAGTGGCGCACGTTCTGGAGCGTGACCGTTCCGCTCAGCAAGCCGGCGATCATCGCCGGCACGTTCATCACGGTGCTGCCGATGCTGGGCGACTACTACACCAATCAGCTGATGTCGGCGGCGCCCGGAACGACGATGATCGGCAACGCGATCGAGGGACAGCTGAACTCGCCCGGCGAGACGGGACAGGGGGCCGTGCTCTCACTGATGCTGCTCATCGTGCTGCTGATCCCGATGATCTACTACGTGGTCAGCACCGCCCGAGCCTCGCGGGAGATGAGCTAGTGAACTGGACGGCACACTAGTGGCGAGTACGGTTGAAGCGCCCGTATCGGGCGCCTCACGCTCCGAGCCCGTCGCCTGGCGGAGCCGGCCTCGAGGAAACCCGTGGCGGCGGCCATGGGCGATGGAGGGCTTCACGTGGCTGTACATCATCTGGTCGATCGTCCCGATCGCGATCGCGGTGCTGTTCTCGTTCAACAAGGGCGCATCGCAGGCGACATGGCAGGGCTTCTCCACCAAGTGGTATGTGGGCAACCAGGTCACGTCCGTGCTCCACAATCCCAGCCTGCATCACGCCGTGATCCAGACGTTGATCCTCGGGGGACTAACGACGGCGATCTGTGTCCCGATCGGGGTCGGTTTTGCCATCGGCATCGACCGCTGGCGCAGCCGGACCTCGAACGGACTGAACTTCGTGATGATCTTCTCGTTCGTGATCCCGGAGCTGCTGCTGGCGGTGGCGCTGTTCATGCTCGTCACACAGGCTCTGACGTTCATCCGCCTGGGAACCCCAGCCGAGGTCGCGGGCCTGGTGGTGTGGAACATAAGCTGGCCGGCGATCATCGTGCGCGCGCGGCTGATCAGCATCGGGCGGACCTACGAAGAGGCCGCCGCCGATCTCGGCGCATCGCGCATGGGGGCCATCTACCGGGTGCTGTTCCCGCTGCTGATGCCGGCCATCTTCGCCAGCGCCGTGCTCGTGTTCGCCAGCACCGTGGACGACTTCGTGATCGTCGAGCAGCTCTCCTCGACGGCGAACACGCAGCCGATGTCGGTGCTGATCTATTCCAACGTCCATGGAGGGCTGAGCGGACCGGCGCTCAACGCTCTGGCCACGATCTTGCTGGTCATCTCGCTGCTCGTCGCGCTGATTGGCTTCCTCGCCTACCGGTGGTTGACCCGGGGCGAACGGACGAAGGGCAGTACTGAGGCACTCACCGGCATCGCCGGCATCTGAGAGGAATGCAATGAGTGGAGGAAACGTCAAGCTCGAGTCACTGACCAAGCGGTTTGGAGACGTGATCGCCGTCGACGACATCTCCGTCGAGATCCAGCCCGGCGAGTTCTTTTCGCTGCTCGGGCCGAGTGGCTGCGGAAAGACCACCACGCTGCGGATGGTCGCGGGCTTCGAGCCGCCAACGGATGGGAAGATTTTGCTCGACGGCGTTGACGTCGGAAACTGGCCGCCCAACCGCCGCAACGTCAACACGGTCTTCCAGAGCTATGCGCTGTTTCCGTTCCTGAACGTCGCCGAGAACGTCGCCTTCGGCATGAAGTACAAGTCGGTGCCCAAGGCGGAGTTGAACGCCCGCGTCGCGGAGGCGCTCGAGCTGGTCCAGCTCTCGGGATACGACAAGCGTCGCCCCAACCAGCTCTCGGGCGGCCAGCAGCAGCGCGTCGCCCTCGCCCGCGCGCTCGTGCTGCGCCCCTCGGTCCTGCTGCTCGACGAGCCGCTGGGGGCGCTGGACGCCAAGCTCCGCCGCACGCTCCAGGTCGAGCTCGGGGAGCTGCAGAAGCAGGTCGGAATCACCTTCCTGTACGTCACCCACGATCAGGAAGAGGCGCTTACGATGTCCGATCGCCTGGCAGTCATGAACCAGGGACGGATCGTCCAGCTCGGCACTCCCGAGGAGGTCTACAACGAGCCCGCCGATGCCTACGTCGCCGACTTCCTGGGCGTGTCGAACCTGATGGACGCCCAAGTCGAGCACAGTGGCAGCGAAACCAGCCCTTGCCGCCTCCGGCTCGGCGACTTCACCCTCGAGGCCGGGTGCGGCCAACTCGACGCGACGGGCGCGGTCAAGCTCGCGATCCGCCCCGAACGCATCCACGTGCAGGCGTACGAGGCGGGCGGCGCCAATCGCGTGCCAGGGATGGTCGAGCGCCTCGTGTTCCTCGGCTCGACCACGCACATCTACGTTCGGCTGGCGACCGGCGCGGCGCTTCAGACGCTCGTGCGCAACGACGGGGCCGACCTGCCGTACAGCCAGGGAACGCCGGTCAGCGTCGTACTTCCGAGCGACGCGCTGCGGGTTCTGCCCGACCCCGGCGTCAGCGTGGCCGAGATCCACGACGAGACGAGTGGCGAGCAGCTGCTCGACCTGACGGGGACGAGCGCGGGCTGACACAGGCGCGGCCCGCCGGGCGGCCGGCGAGCCCGGCGACACTAGACTCGCCGCCGTGAGCGTCGCCGAACTGCTGGACGGCAAGCGGGTCTGCGTCTGCAGCGGATCCGGCGGAGTGGGCAAGACGACCACCTCGGCCGCGATCGCGCTGGGGATGGCCGCGCGCGGAGCCAAGGTCGCCGTGGTGACGATCGACCCGGCCAAGCGGCTGGCGAATGCGCTCGGCCTGCAGGAGCTCGAGAACGAGCCCCGGCGGGTGGAGCCCGCGCGGCTGAAGGCGATCGAGGTCGAGGGCGAGCTGTGGGCCATGATGCTCGACCCCAAGCGCACGTTCGATGAACTGATCGAGCGGATCGCGCCCGACGCCGAACGCGCCCGCGAGATCAAGGCGAACCGCGTCTACGGCGAGCTGTCGACCGCGGTCTCGGGCTCGCAGGAGTTCACCGCGATCGCGAAGCTCTACGAGCTCGATCAAGAGGCCGACTTCGATCTGCTCGTGCTCGACACGCCTCCATCGCGCAACGCGCTCGACTTCTTCGACGCTCCGGGCCGTCTGACCTCGTTTCTGGAGGGCAGGACGCTGAAGGCGTTCATGCGCCCGACCGGGGTCGGGATGCGGGTCCTCGGCCGGGGCGCGACGCCGCTGCTCGGCGCGATGCGACGGATCACCGGTATCGATCTGCTCGCCGATCTATCGACGTTCTTCCAACTGCTCGGAGACATGACCGACGACTTCAGCGCCCGCGCCCGTCAAGTGCAGGAGATGCTGACGGCCGAGACGACCGCGTTCCTGCTCGTGACCTCGGCTCAGACCGACGCGATCGATGAGACGATCTGGTTCCGTCGCACGCTCGAGGAGAGCGGCCTCCCGTTCGCCGGCGCGGTCGTCAACCGCGTCCACCACGACATGCTCGGCGATGGGGAACCGGACGCCGTCGACGTGGCGCTGGCCAAGGCGCTGGGCCCGGAGCTCGCCACCCGCGTGGCCGAGAATTTTCACGACTACCACGTGCTGGCGCGGCGCGACGCGGCCAACATCGCCCGGCTCGAGCAGGAGCTGGACGGGCGGCCGATGGTGCTCGTCCCCCACCTCGACGACGACGTGCACGACATCGAGGGCCTGCTCCGAATGCACCGCTACCTGTTCGCCTCTGATGCCGAGCGTGAGCGGCTGATCGCCGACCTCGTCGCCTGATCACGACCCGGCGATCGCCTCGAGCGCGATCCCCGGCGTCCGCTCGGCGGTCCACGTCTGCCAGTCGAGCAGGACGGGCTGCCACTCCTCCTCCCCCACCTCGACCCCGCCACGAAGCATCCGCGCACGCCGTTGGTGAAGCAGCTCCCACACCGACCGCTCGGCAAGGGCCACCTGCTCGCTTGCTCGCGCGCCCGGGTGACGCCGGCCGGCGAGCGCCGGGACCTCGTGGATCGGAACCGCCCGCTCCGCCGCGTAGCCCGCGAGCTCCAATTTGAACTGCTCGACCGCCGCGGCCGAGTCCGGCAGCACGATGGCCGCGGCCTCCTCGAGCACGCGCTGCGTGACCTCCTCGCAGTTTCGGGTCACGTTGCCCCAGCTGCGCCCCAGTCCCATGTCCTCGGAGCGGAGCTCCGGGCCCTCGTAGACCGTCAACCGCGCCTTCGCCGGAGACCAGCGCCGGTCGTCGAGATCGACAGGGCGCTCGGCCACCCACGGGACGAGGATCTGGGCGTCGAGGTCGGCTCGCGAGAGATTGAACGACCGCGCCACGTTGGGGAACTGGCGCAGCTCGACATGAAACACGGTGGGCAGCTCGACGATGCACGACAGCGGCTCGCGGCTCATCCGTCCATAAACTAGCCCCCTGTGAACCGCAGGGTGGCCACGGTGGGCGTCGCGTACGCATTCGCCGTGACGATGATCGGGACGACGATGCCGACGCCGCTGTACCCGATCTACGAGCAGCGGTTCGGGTTCTCGTCGCTCACCACGACGATCGTCTACGCGGTCTACGGGCTCGGGGTGCTCGCGGCCCTCGTGCTGTTCGGCCAGCTCTCGGACCAGTACGGTCGCCGCCGGGTCCTGTTGCCCGGCCTCTTCATCAGCGCGGCGAGCTCGGTCGTGTTCGTGCTCGCGCAAGGAGTCGGTGTGCTGTTGATCGGGAGGTTCGTCTCGGGCCTATCGGCGGGGATCTTCACCGGCACCGCGACCGCGGCGCTGCTGGACCTCGCCGCTCCGGGCCATCGATCGCGGGCCACGCTCGTGGCGACCGCGGTGAACACGATGGGACTGGGCACGGGCGCGCTGCTCGCGGGCGCCCTCGCGGAGCTCGCGCCGTATCCACTGCGGACCCCGTACCTCGTCCAGATCGGACTCCTGATCCCCGCCACGTGTTTCGTGTGGCTGATGCCCGAGCCGGCCGAGACCGGGCATGCCGGGGGCACTTCCAGACTCAGAATCGCGCGCCTTGGCGTGCCTCAGGAGGTCCGCGGCACGTTCATTCGCGCCGCGATCGCGGCGTTCGCGGCGTTCGCGACGATGGGCCTGTTCTCCGCGGTGGCGCCGGCGTTTCTGGGCAAGTTGCTCGGACTGACGAGCCACGTGCTGCCGGGCGCGCTCGTGTTCGCAGTCTTCGCGTCCTCGACGGCCGGGCAGCTGATGCTGGGCCGGTTCTCGGTCGCGGGCGCGTTGCCGAGCGGCTGCGCGATCATGATCGGGGGTATGGTGCTGATCGCGGCCGCTCTCGCCGACTCGTCGCTGCCGCTGCTGCTGCTCGGCGCCATCGTCGCGGGATTCGGAACCGGGGTGAGCTTCCGGGCGGGTCTCGCGATGCTCGGCTCGGAGACCCCGCCCGAGAACCGCGGCGAGGTCAACTCGAGCTACTTCGCAGTTGCCTACGTCGCTCTGTCGGTGCCGATCATCGGCATCGGCTTCGGGACGCAGGCGCTCGGCCTGCGGGACGCGGGACTCGTGTTCACCGGCTGTGTGGCCGTGCTCGCGCTCGGAGTGCTGCTCAGCCTGAGGCGCCGGACCGAGCCCGCCGTCAGTTCATCTCGCCACGAGCAATCGCCAGACAAGCCTCGCAGCGCGGCCACGGCGGGTTCCACGGATAGCCCGTGACGTCCTTGCCGCACAGGGCGGTGTCGGGATCTTCCTCGGTGACCAGGTGGCAGAGTTCCTCGAAGCCGTCGTCGCTCATCCGCGGAAGGTTGAAACAGCCCGGAGCGACGTTCGGCGTTCGCACCGGCGAGGCCTGGGCCCAGGACACCCCGTCAGCATAGGCCCGATCCACGCCTGGAGTGGCGAAGCTTCCCAGACACAGCACGAGCGGGCAATGCCCGCTCGAAGCTGCGGTCGCGCTCCCCCTGACTTCTAACGAGCCCCAGGACTTACGTGTTGAGCCTGGCGGCAAAACACTCCCGGCCCCTTGACGAGACCGAGTAGGGAGCGGCCTACCGTCAGCCTAGCGGCTCGGCGCGTGGGAGTGCTCGCCGGCGGCCAGCTCGCCGGTTGGGGCCTCGTCGACCGTTTCCGCCAGCAACTCGTCCGCCAACATGCGCAGATCGGGGTTGAGGTGGCCACACAGCACGTCCCTGAGCAGCGCTCGAAGGTGCTCGGCCATCTCGTCGACGAGCGCATCGACCCCGGCCTGCGCCGGCGCCAGCCCGGCGATCACCGCACGTTCCAGCGAAATTGCGTGGGCCACCCGTTCCGCGAGCGCGGCCCGGTCGGGCGCGCGGGCGCAGATCGCCGCGAGTCTCCCGGCGAGCCGCCCACTGCTGGGGCCCTCCGGCTCCAGCAGCGCCCGTAGCGCGAGCAGGTAGTCGGTGAGCGCCTCGAACGGCGTCAGTCGCTCGCACCCCATCTCAAATCGTGCCAGCGCCCAAGCGACCTCGCCTCCATTCGGCATCCGCCGGGCGATCAGGTTGCAGAACGCGCGCAGTTCGTCCTCGCTCGCCACCGGTAGCAACGTCACGAGCCTCGCGCGGCCACTGGATCCGAGCGGCGCGGGCCGCCACGGTCCGGTATCGGTCCGCGTCCAGGCGACCGGCCCGAGCGCATACCCGCCGCGCTCGAACAGGCGCAGCGCTGTAAGCACCCGACGGAACCGCGCGCGAGCGACCGATACCGCCGGGCGGGCCGATCGCTCCTGGCTGACGGTCAAGACAGCGAGCACGTTCGGCTCCTCGACGTCAGCCCAGACCGCGTCCGCCGGCGCATCCGGCAGCGTCTCCCCGCGGACGAGCGAGAGCCCATCCCCCAGCGGGACCTCATCCGATTCGGGATCGAGCGCCAGACCCAGCAGCGGCGCGATGACCGTCGTCACACAGCGGCCCTCGTACAGCGCCAGCTCGAGCTCCGCGTACGCCGTCTCGAACCGGGCCTCGTCGAACTCGAACTGGCTGCGCTCGTCGAACACGCTGCCCAGGAACGAACGCAGCGCCGCGTCCGCGCGCTCCTTGCGCTCATCCGGAATTCGCGGCTCGCCTCGCTGGCGGAGATAGTTCTCCACGGCATCGAGCGACGTCAACGCACCCACCGCCGGGGCGTACGAGGGCAGCGCCGAGATAACGCCGAGCCGATTGCGGATGAAGTCGCCGGTCAGCGGGCGGTAGCAGTAGAGGGGGACGCGGCCCCGGCGTTCCTCGATCACCTCGAACGGGATCTCCGCGCCCCGGGCCGTTTCCATCGCCAGCTGACAGGCCGCATCGGCCGTGAACGTCTCGAGGATCTCGTGGAGCGTGGCGTTGCGCACACCCGCCGTTTCGCGCTCATGGCGAGCGATCCTTCACGGCGAGAAGCCGGTTGCACTCAGTGGCGCTCGATCGTCCCCAGGTGGGCGACGTTCTCGACGTCATCTTCGTCCTCGCTGGGACGGCCCGCGAACCACGCGTCGAGGATCTCCTGCAGCTCCGCGTGCGAGGTCACCCGGAGGCTCAGGGCGAGCACGTTGGCGTCGTTCCATCGCCGTGCGCCATCCGCCGTCTGGGCATCCCCGCACAGCGCTGCGCGGATTCCGGCGACCTTGTTAGCCGCGATCGACGCGCCGGTGCCCGTCCAGCACGCGACCACCGCCTGCTCGGCCCGACCCTCAGCCACGTCGCGGGCGGCAGCCTCGCTGGCCCACGCCCAATCCGAGCGCTCGTCGTCGGCGAAGGCGCCGTGCAGGATCGGCTCGTGGCCTCGCTGCCGCAGCTCGTCGGGCAGCTCCGGCGCGATGCCTGCGAGCTCGTCCGTGGCGAGCGCGATCCGCATTGGCGCGGATCAGACCGCGGCGATCGCCGGCTCGCGCTGCTCGGCGGGCATACCGGTGTCGAGCTCGTCTGCGCAGTCGGCGCCGAGCCACTCGCGCCCGTAGGCGCGCATGTCCTCGATAAGCGGCACCAGAGCCCGGCCCTTCGGCGTCAGCGCGTACTCGACGCGAGGCGGTACCTCGGGGAACGTCTGGCGCTCCACGACGCCCTCCTCCTCGAGCGCGCGGAGCCGCAGCGAGAGCGTGCGGGGGCTGATCCCCCGGAGCGAACGCTCGAGCTCACAGAACCGCGACCGCCCTTCGGCGAGGTCACGGATCACCAGGAGCGTCCACTTGCCGCACACGATTTCGGCCGTGCGGCAGACCGGACAACTGTTGTTCGAACCCATCAGAAGTTCGATTCTAGCGCAATGCTTCACGAACTGAAGCACGCGAGAAGCGCGGACGCCGGGGAGAGAAGCGCCGACGCCGGTGGCGGTGCTAGGCGGGAATCCGCTGCGGGTGCTCCGGCGGCATCGGGCGCTGGAGCGTGACCGGGCCGGCGGAGCCACGGCTGTCATCGACGAGGTCGTCCATCGAGGTGGACGTCCTACCGTCGGCCGCGACGAGCAGCTTGAAGTCGTGCGGGCTCGAGGCGACGCGCAGGGCGTCCTCCATCGAGACGCGGCCCGCCTGCGTATGCCGAAGCAACGCCTGGTCGAAGGTCTGCATCCCGTAGTACTCGCCCTCGGTGATCACCTCACGGAGCCGGCCTGTCTCGTCCGGGTCCATGATCATGTCGCGCACGCGGCCGGTCATCCGCAGGATCTCGCAGACGGCCACCCGGCCGTCACCGGTCGGCGTCGGCACGAGCCGCTGCGAGATGATCGCCTTGAGCGTTCCGGCCAGCATTGCCCGGGCCTGGTGCTGTTCGTGTGGCGGGAAGAAGTCGATGATGCGGTTGACGGTCTCGGGGGCGTCGATCGTGTGCACGCTGGAGAGCACCAGGTGCCCGGTTTCCCCCGCGGACAGCGCCGAGCGCACGGTCTCCTCGTCGCGCATCTCCCCGATCAGGATCACGTCCGGGTCCTGGCGCAGGACGCGGCGCATGGCGCGGTGGAACGAGCCGGTGTCGCTCCCGACCTCGCGCTGGTTGATGATCGACGCGCGGTCACGGTGCAGGTACTCGATCGGATCCTCGATCGTGACGATGTGGCGCGACTTGGTCGTGTTGATCTGGTCGATCATCGCCGCCAGCGTCGTCGACTTGCCCGAGCCGGTCGTGCCGGTCAGCAGGATCAGCCCGCGCTCCTCGTCGGCGACTTCGTGCAGCACGGGCGGAAGCCGGAGCTCGTCGAGCGACTTGACCGCGAGCGGGATCGACCGCGCGACGATCGAAACCGAGCCCCGCTGCCGGAACGCGTTGATGCGGAATCGCCCGAGCGACTCGACCGAGTAGGCGAAGTCCACCTCGCCCTCGGTGTCGAACTCGTTCAGCTTCTCCTGATGCCCGCCCAGCATCTGCCGCAGCACACGCTCCGCCTCGGCGGGCGTCAGTGGCTCGTACTGTTCGATCGCCTCCAGGCGGCCGTGGATTCTGACCAGCGGCCGCGACGGGACCTTGAGGTGGAGATCCGAGCCTTCCTTGTCGACCACATAGCGAAGCGCCTCATCCAGATCCAGCATCCCACCACGCATCGGCGTGAGCACCACGACTCTTGAGCGCCGCCTGGACGATTAGGCAGTCGACCTCACGGCTTACCAAGCGAGAGAAGTCGGCCACCAAACCAGAGCAGACCGCCTCACGGCTCTTACAAATGAGAAGCCAAGGACCCAACCTGCCCACAGCAAGTCGGCCGTTCGCCACGGGAAGGTCGGAGGGCTGCTCATTGTTTGGGACTCGCGTGCGGTCCCAAACAATGAGCGCCCTCCGAACCAACGCCTAAGCGACGTCCCGAAGCTTCTGAGCCTCCGCCAGAGACTGCAGTTTCTTCAACGACTGATTCTCGATTTGCCGAATCCGCTCACGCGTCACGTTAAACGTCCGGCCGACTTCATCGAGCGTCCGGGGGTGTTCGCCACCGAGCCCGTACCGCAGCTCGAGCACGCGGCGCTCCCGGTAGCTGAGATTCTCGAGCGCCTCGCGTAGCGCCTCCTTGGTGAGGATCTCGGCCGCCCGCTCATACGGCGACTCGGCCCGCTCGTCGGCGATGAACTGCCCGAACTCGGACTCTTCCTCGTCACCGACCGGCTTCTCGAGCGACACCGGAGCCTGCGCGGAGCGCTTGATCGACTCGACTTCCTCGGGCTCGATCCCGGTCACCTCGGCGATCTCCTCCGCCGTGGGCTCGCGACCGAGCTCGGTGACGAGCTTGCGCTCGGCGCGGCCGATCTTGTTGAGCTTCTCGACCACGTGAACGGGGATGCGGATCGTCCGGGCCTTGTCGGCCAGGGCACGTGCGATCGCCTGGCGGATCCACCAGGTTGCGTAGGTGGAGAACTTGAACCCCTTGCGGTAGTCGAACTTCTCCGCAGCGCGGACGAGCCCGAGCGTCCCCTCCTGGATCAGGTCGAGGAACGGCAGGCCCTGGTTGCGGTAGTTCTTCGCGATTGAGACGACCAGCCGGAGGTTCGATTCGACCATCTTCTGCTTGGCGTCAAGGTCGCCGCGTTCGATGCGCTTGGCGAGATCGACTTCCTCCTGAGCCGTCAGCAGTCGCACCTTGCCGATGTCCTTCAGGAAGAGCTGAAGCGAATCGGTCGTCATGTCCGGCTTGAGGTCGAGCGTCGTCTTCGGCTTGCGCCGGCCGCGCTTGTCCGGGGCGCGCTCCACCTCGGTGGCGGCGAGTGCCGGGTCTACCTCCTCGACGAGCTCGATCTCGGCCCGCTCAAGGAAGCCGTGCAGCTCCTCGACGTCGGCCTCGTCGAGATCCAGCTCCGACACGGCGCCGGCGATCTCGGCATAGGTAAGGACACCGAGCTGCTGTCCGCGCGTAACGAGTCCCTTGATCTCTTCGAGTTCCTGCAGGTCCGCTACTGACATCTGTTTCCGTTTCCGTCGTATGCGCCGGCTCTGGAAACCAACCGGCGCGAGGGATCAGAGAGCGAGCGTCGCCCCGAGGGCGTACGCCCGCTACTCAAGCATACGAGCTGAGTATAGGTACTATATTTTTTGAAGTCAAGGCAGTGCGTAGGCGACCCTTTACCCACGGGCGCACCTGCGCGCACCTCAATGCCGCGCGCGCGGCATTCCATTATTGATCAGTAATACGTAGAACTGGCCTGGGCGTTTCAAGTTGCGGCGAGCAAAGTGCGGAATTCACTCGATTACATTTAGCACCGGACGGCGGCGCCTGGGGCGATGCGCGATCATGTCGCCTCGATGACCGGCGAACGCCCACCCGAGGTCCTCGGCTCACTGCCGCGCACGCGGCCGCACCGCCGCAGCCAGAAGCGCCCCGCCCGCAAGCCGGACACTGGCGCCCAGGCCACCGCACCAAAGGCCCCCAGGTTGCGCCAGCCGGCTCAGCCCGCCGGAACGCCACCCGGACCGCGCACGCGCCGCCCCGCGCCTCCGAACGGGTCCGACGTGCTCGGAACCGCCGTCCAGGCCGCGGCCGAGCTCGCCGAGATCGGGCTCACGGTCGGCGCCCGGGCGATCCGCGGAGCGGTGGCGCGCCTTCCGCGGCCGTAGCTCCCGGACCCGCCGCGGACGCGAGTCCGGCGTTTCGGATAGGCTTCCCGCGCCTTCCCAGCCGAGCGATCGTCCGCCCGCGGGCGATCGGCGGGGGAACCACTTGCGAGCCGCGAGGTTCGCAGGGGCGAATCGGCCTCTGTTGAGGCCGTAGCGCCACATAAGGCGCGAGCCCGTCAGCTCACCCCGTAGGCACGAAGCCAACACCCCATGGACCGGCCCTAAGGTGAATCGACGCGCTCGCTCCCCTATCGCGGTGCTGCTCGCGGTGAGCGGCCTCGCGCTGGCGACCCCCGCCCTCGTGTGGGCGGCGTCCGGCGGAACGTCTCCCTCCGGCGGTACGAGCGTGACCGGCGGCGGCAAGAGCGCCGGCGCGCAGGTGAAGCCAGGAAACGTCACCGTCACCGCCAGCGGCGACGGCATCACCGTCGCGGCGCGCGTTTCCGACATGCTCCGCAGCCCGACGCGGTTCTCCGGAAACGCCGGCACGTCAGCCGCCGGAGACACGATCGAGATCGAGCGCCGCGGGCATGAGACAAACGGGAGGTGGGCCCCGACGACCCACGGTCTCGTCGCCTCGGACGGCAGCTTCGCGGCTGTCTGGCCGACGAATCACATCGGCCGGTTTGCGATCCGCGCGATCGTCGAGCAGGGCCAGACCGCCCGCGCGGCCGCGACTTCGCCGGCACTGACGATCACGGTGTATCGCCCGTCGGTAGCGACCTACTACGGCCCCGGGTTGTTCGGCCAGCGCACCGCGTGCGGCGTGGTGCTGCGCCGGCGCACTCTCGGGGTCGCGAACCGCACCCTGAAGTGCGGGACCGCCGTCGCGGTCGATTACGGCGGACGGACGATCATTGTGCCGGTCATCGACCGCGGGCCGTACGCCCACCACGCCGACTGGGACCTCACGCAGGCCACGGCCCGGCTGCTGGACATCCCCGGTATCGCGACGATCGGAGCGGTGTCGCTCCCCGGCGTCCGACTCCGAAGCTAGCTACTTCAGCTAGGGCTCGCCGACTGTCGACTCTCGGCCCCAGGCGCTTCGCGCCGGCGGCCTTGCTTTCCGATCGGCCTCTTAAACGGCGCTGGGGAAGGGGGAGGAAACGGGCGCGATCGCGGCTTTCATGATGCAGAACACGACAACCTCGCCCAGGCAAGCGAGCCCTGTCGACCCATGCATGAAGAGTGTGCTCAATACGACAGGGCTCGGGATTTCGGCCAGTGTTGTCGCGTTAGACACCATCTGAGCCCTCGATTCGGCGACCACGCCTTGCCCACCCTCCCCCCTCCCGGCGCCGTTTGCCGAGCCGCCTGCTCGCCACAGCCGCCGGCACGCAGCGCCAACAGGCGCTGAGTCGACGGCCCGGGCCGCGACACCTAGCCCGTCTAGCTCACCAGCCGCGGCCCGGCCCCGCCGGAACCGGATTCCCCATCAGTCTCGGAGGGCGGCTCGTGGATCACCGGCACTCCCGCGGCGGCAGCCGCGAACTTCGCCTCTTCCGCCACCGCGATCAGGCTCCCCGAATCGCGGCCGTCCTCACCCAGCACGGCGATCCCGGCGCTGACGGTCATCGGCGCACCACGCCAGGGCCGCGCCTCGGACACCGCGGCCGCCGCGCGGGTCGCCAGCGATTGGGCCCCGAGCCTTCCAGTGTCGCGCGCGATGATCCACGCCCGGGTCTCGGTCTCGCAGGCGAGCAGATCGCGGCGGCGGACCACGGTGCGGAGCGCCTGAGCGAACCGCCCGAACGTGGCGCTGGCGTCGCTCGGCGTCTCGGATGCCTCCACTCGGTTGGCGTCGTTCAGCTCGACGAGGAGCAGTGAGAGGGGCACGCCGCTCTGCTCGGCGTGGGCGATCTCGTCTTCGACGGCGCCGATCCACAGCGCATCGGGCGCCTGTACGGGACCGCCGGACTCCTCGGTCTCGCGCACCGGCGCGGGCGTCAGATCCGCGGCGCGTGTGGCCCGGAGCGGGTAAACGCCCTCGTCCGCCTGGACGCCCATGGCCAGGGACGATCGCCTCAACGCCGCCGCGCGCACGAGCTCGGTCACGAGGACGAGCCGCTCCGTGAGCGCGGCGATCTCGTCGGCATCCGGGCCGGCAAGTTCGCCGCGCAGCGCGCTCCAGATGACGCCGTGGAGCGCGTCGACGGCGCGCGAGACGGGCTCTGGCGCTTGCGCGCCGGTGAGCTCGCCGGTCAGCGAGACCAGCGGTTCAAGCGCTCCGCCCGGCTCGAGCCGCCGCAGGTCGTCGTCGTCGGCGAGTGCGCGGACGACGGCCTCGCAGATCCGGGGCCCGTCGCGGGCCAAATCCGCGGCCAGGATCGAAGGAGCATCCTCGAGCGGCGCCACCTCGAGCACGGCCAGCAGCCACCCCTTCGCGATGTCCTCGACTCGGGGCAAAAGAGCGTCGATCGGCGCGTCCCCCACCGGCCTGGCTCGACGCCGTCGTGGCGGGCCATGCTGCATGGCCGATTTTTTATCACGGCATCCTGGTAGGTATGGAGAGGTTTGGACAATAAGACAGGCCCGGGCCATGGACAATGTCAGCGGATGTCTCAGCCCCTGATCACGATTGACCGGGCCCGCGAGCTCGTCTTGCAGGCCACCGGGAGGCTCGACAGCGAGCGCATCGAGATCGCCGGCGCTCTGAACCGCGTCCTGGCCGAGGACGTGGCCGTGGCCGACGACGTCCCGCCGTTCCCATGCTCGGCCATGGACGGATTCGCGATCCGGGCCGGCGGCGCGGGCCGCGTGCTGAACGTCATCGGAGAGTCGCGGGCGGGGTCCCCGTTTGACGGTGAGCTCGTCGACGGCCAGGCGGTCAGGATCTCCACTGGAGCGGCCGTTCCGAGCGGCGCCACGGCGGTCATCCGCCAGGAGGACGTCGAGGCGGGCGGCGATCGGGTGCAAGTGATGGCGGCGACCATGGAGGGCGAGAATGTGCGGCCCCGCGGCGAGGACATGGCGTCGGGATCGATCGTCTTGACCTCCGGCACGCTCCTCGGTGCCGTCGAGCTCGGCGCGGCCGTGGCGGCCGGCGGAGCGACGGTCGCTGTCGCACGAAGACCGCGCGTCGCGGTCCTGTGCACCGGCGATGAGCTGCGCGCTCCGGGTGAGCCGCTGGGCCCAGGCGAGATCCACAACTCGAATGCGCCGATGCTCGCGGCGCTGGCCGCTCGCTGCGGCGCGATCGCCGACGGCGGCGCGCGTCTGCCCGACGACCGCGCGGTCACCGAGGCCTCGCTCGGCCAGGCGCTCGAGCGCGCCGAGATGGTGGTCGTGTCCGGTGGGGTGTCGGTCGGGCCTCACGACCACGTCAAGCCGGCGCTCGCCGCGCTCGGCGTCGACGAGGTCTTTTGGGGAGTGGCGCTTCAGCCCGGCAAGCCGACCTGGTTTGGAACGCTCGGCGCCCGCCTCGTGTTCGGACTTCCCGGCAACCCCGTGTCCGCCGCCGTCACGTTCTCGCTCTTCGCACGCCCGGCGCTGCTGGCGCTCCAGGGCTTGGTGCCGAGCACGGCGGCGAGGCGGCCTGCGACTCTCGGGGTTGCCGTCCGCCGCAACCCCCGCCGCGAGCAGGCGTTGCGCGTTCGGCTCGAACACCGCGACGGCGGCACGGTGGCCATGCCGAACGGCCCCCAGGGCTCCAACATAGTCAGCTCGCTGCTCGGGGCCGACGCGCTGGCGATGATCCCGCCGGGCGATGGGGACCTCGAAGCAGGAGCCCGGGTCGAGCTCGAAGAACTCCCGCATTGATCGCCTGAAACCGGGGAGAATCAAGTCGTGCCTCAGATCTTGGTCGCGCTCGTCGCGGTCGTGGCGTTCGTGCTGGTCCGCATGCGGCGCCGGGGGCGCCTGCCCGCGCGCGCCGTGATCGTCTCGCCGCGCAAGTCGACGATCGTCACGCGCGACGGTGCGGTCTACTCGGCGCAGTCCGCCGAGCTGACGGTGTCTCCGGCGGATCTCGATCGGCTCTGGAATCCGTCGAACCTCGAGAACCTGGGTAGGACCTACTGGCGCTTCCTGTCCCGTGTGACGCTCGGGCTGATCCGCGTCGTCTACGGCGAGAACGAGCGGTCGGTGGTCCTGCTCGCCCGCCCGTTGACGCTACTTCGCTTCGACTCGCCAGAGTACGTCCTCGAGCCCGACCACGGAAACGTCCGCTGGCGTATCCGCGACGGTCTGCTCGTCACCCGCCGCGGCCGGGGTTGCGGCTACCTGGCGCTCGACGTGCGGCGCGACAGCAACGCGAAGGCCAACGGCCGCGTCAAGATCCGGATCGAGGTCGAGGTGACGAACTTCTACCCGGCGATCGCGGCGTCGTTCAGCACGCCCGTGTACGAGGCGACGCAGTCCTCGATCCACGTTCTGGTGACGCACGCGTTCCTTCGCTCGCTGGCCACCCTCGATCTCGCCGAGTCCAAGGTGGGTCTGTTCGCCGCGCCCGATGCCGCCACCGGACCCGAGCCGGCGCGGCGTCAGCCGTAGCGCACGCCGGTCAGGGCCCGGAGCTTGGCGCGGTCGTGGCGCGCGGAGATCCGCCTCACCGTGCCCGAGCGTGACCGCATCACCAACGACTCGGTCGTCGCGCCGCGGTCGCCCTGGTAGCGAACGCCCTGAAGCACGTCGCCGTCCGTGACACCCGTGGCGGAGAAGAAGACGTCGTCCCCGGACACGAGGTCATCGGCGGTAAGGACCTTGTTTACGTCCATGCCTCGCTCCAGAGCGGCCGTCTTCTCCTCGTCGTTGCGCGGCCACAGCCGCCCCAGCAGCTCACCGCCGATGGATTTGATCGCCGCCGCCGAGATCACCCCCTCCGGCGTCCCGCCGATCCCCCACAACAGGTCGACCGGGGAGTTGTCGCTGACCGCGAGCATCGCGGCCGATACGTCCCCGTCGAGGATCAGCCTGACCCGGGCTCCCGCGTCGCGCACCTCGCGCATCGCGTCTTCGTGGCGCTCGCGATCGAGCATCACGACCATCACGTCGCGGATGTCGATCCCCTTGCGCTCGGCGATCAGCGACAGCGTCTCGGGCAGCGGACGGTCCAGATCGAGCACATCGGCGATCTCCGGGCCGCCGGCGATCTTCTCCATGTACACGCACG
Source organism: uncultured Solirubrobacterales bacterium (assembly GCA_963812225.1). Lineage (GTDB taxonomy): Bacteria > Actinomycetota > Thermoleophilia > Solirubrobacterales > Solirubrobacteraceae > Palsa-465. The sequence continues at coordinate 259,466 of CAWEUN010000013.1, read as the reverse complement.
GGCCCGGATCGAACATCGCTCCGCGCTCGGACAGAGCGATCACCGCGATCGCGCTCGGCATCCCGAGCGCCGTCAGCCGTGTGCCCTCCAGCGGGTCGACGGCGACGTCCACGTCGGGCGGAGTTCCGTCGCCGACCCGCTCGCCGTTGTAGAGCATCGGCGCCTCGTCCTTCTCCCCCTCGCCGATCACGACCGTCCCGTTCATCGAGACCGAGTCCAGCACATTGCGCATCGCGTCGACCGCGGCCTGATCGGCACCCTCTTTGTCTCCCCGGCCTACCATCCTTGCCGCCGCCAGCGCCGCGGCCTCGGTCACGCGAACGAGCTCGAGCGCGAGGTTGCGGTCGGGACGGACGGGATTCTGCATGCTCGACATGTTCACAACACCCCGGGCGGTTTGCGCAGCGCGGCGCTCTCCTGCGAGCGCCAGATCGATCCGACGAGGATCAGCACCCCGCCGAGCAGCCCGATCCACCAGCCGTAGCTGATGCTGATCTCGCTCGGCGGCGCCCCCGGTCTGTCGATCAGCCCGCGGAAGATCGTGAACGTGAGCGCGGCGAGCGCCGTCAGCGCCGTCAGCTCGCCGCGCGGCCACGACAGTGCATGCCCGCGAAGGATGATCCACGCCAGGATCGCGGGCGCGACCGCGGTGATCAGGAGCAGGAAGCGCAGGATCGTCAGCGACTCCCAGCCCGAACAGGTGCTGTTGGGCCCGTGACAGCTGTTCAGGGTCGCGAAGCGGTTGCCAAGCGAGTACCAGGCCAAGAACAACGACACGCCCAGCAGGACCCCCCCGCCCACCGCGATCAGCTCTCCCCTGTCCAGCCGGGCGAAGTCCATCGCGGTGAGCCTAACCGGTTCATAGGCCCACCGTGGCCAGCTCCGGGCGCGCGACACCGCTTCGCTTCGCCGCCTCTCGGACGGCGTCGGCGACGGCGTCGTGCACGGCCTGGTCGAGCGCGTTGGGGACGATTTCGTCCTCGGGCGCGAGCGCCGCGATCGCGTGCGCGGCGGCGAGCTTCATCTCCGTGTTGATCCTTCGCGCACCGGCCTGCAGGGCACCGCGGAAGATGCCGGGATACCCCAGCACGTTGTTGACGCTGCGCCCGTCGCTCGCAAACGCGGCGCCCGCACGCTCGGCCTCCTCGGGCGCGATCTCCGGATCGGGGTTCGACAGCGCCAGGATCACCTGCCCGCGCCGGATCATCGACGGCTGGATCAGACCCGGACGGCCCGTCGTCGCGACCACGACGTCGGCCATCCCCATCACCTCCTCCATCGAGGAGATCTCGATCGCGTGCTCGGCAGCACGGGCCTGCGCGTCCGGTGACGGGTCGAACGCGATCACCCTGCGTGCGCCGCTGTCGACCATCAGCGACGCGATCCCGAACCCGGCTGCGCCCAGACCGAGCTGGCCGACGGTCGCCGAGCTGAGCTCGATCCCGGCGTGCCGGCAGGCGACGATCGCAGCCGCCACGGACACCACCGCGGTCCCGTGCACGTCGTCGTGCATCACCGGCTGCGGGAGCGCCTCGATCAGCCGCCGCTCGATCTCGAAGCACTCGGGGGCCGAGATGTCCTCGAGGTGGATCCCGCCGAATGTCCGCGCGATCCGCACCACGGTCGCGACGAAACCGTCGACGTCGGCGGCCGCGACATCGATCAGGATCGGGATCGCGGAGATTCCCGCGAACTGCCGGTAGAACACGGCCTTGCCCTCCATCACCGGCATCGAGGCCACGGGGCCGATGTCGCCGAGACCGAGCACACGCGTGCCGTTTGTGCAGATCGCCACGCTGCGCCGGATCATCGTGTAGCGCCCCGCCAGCGCGGGGTCGGCTTCGATCGCCTTGGCCACTCGCGCGACGCCCGGTGTGTAGACGTCGCGCATCTCCTGGACCGTCCGCACGGGGTGAACCGCGTCCATTCGCAACTTGCCACCTTCGTGGGCGATCAGCGCCCGGTCCTCGTGCCACAGCACCCGCACTCCGGGGAGCTCGTCGACCAGTTCGGCGACGCGCGCCGCTTGGGCTGTGTCGCGCACCTCGACCGTGATCTCGCGGATCGAGTGCTCGCGGCCGATCGAGATCGTGGACACGTCTCCGATCAGCCCTTCGCCCCGTGCGATCGCCCCGGCGACCAGCGACAGCTGGCCCAACTCGTGCGGGATCTGGACCCGGTACGTGCAATCGAGCACTCGTGGCTCCCTCCGGCCCCGACTCTAACTGCTAGGTTCGCGCCGCGATGGAGTTCCGCCAGCTTCTGCCGGAGCCGGCCACCGTCGACGAGGCCGACCTGCTCGGCTCGCTCGGCCGGGACGTCGCGGCTCCCGCCGACCGGCCCTTCACGGTCGCGAACTTCGTGATGAGCGCCGACGGCCGGGCGACGATCGACGGCCGCTCGGGAGGGCTCGGCGACGAAGGCGATCGCGCGATCTTCCACTGCCTGCGCGAGCAGGTCGACGCCGTCCTCGTCGGCCCGGGGACGCTCCGCGCCGAGCGATACGGCCGAGTACTCGGTAAGGAAGAGCGCCGGGAGCGCCGCATCGAGCGCGCGCCGAGCCCCGAACCGCTGCTTGTGACGGTAACCCGCAGCGGCGACATCCCCACCGAGATCCCGCTGTTCGCGGAGCCCGAGGCGCGCGTCGTCGTGTTCTCAGGGGGGACGACGGACGTCGCCGGCTGCGCCGCTCAGGTCGAGGTGGTCAGCCCCGACCCCCGTGAGATGACGCTCGTCACCGTGATGCGCCATCTGCGAAACCTCCACGGAGTCCAGACCGTGCTCTGCGAGGGCGGACCGACGATCTTCGGCGCGCTCCTCCAGGAAGAGCTAGTCGACGAGCTGTTTCTGACGCTCGCGCCCAAGCTCGCCGGCGGGGGGCGAGGCCCGACGATCACGAGCGGACCGCAACTGGCCACGCCGGACGAGCTGCGGGTCCTATGGCTCCTCGGCCGCGGCGACTCGCTCTACCTCCGATACGCCCTGCACTGACGGCCCTGCCGCGCCTGTGAAAGCCGACGTGGCCGGGATGCCACAATCAGACGATGGCGAGCAGCCCGCAGGAGCCAGCGCCACGATGACGCCCGACGAGACGATCGCCGCTCTGAACGAGGCGCGGGAGCGGACGCTCGCACTCGTGCAGTTCGTCTCCGATGAGGACCTCGAGCGGGTCCACTCGTCCCTGATGAGCCCGCTCGTCTGGGACCTCGGCCACATCGCCGCGTTCGAGGATCTCTGGCTCGTCCACCGTTACGGTGAGCGGCCGCTGCTGCGCGATGATCTGGCCGACGTCTACGACGCTTTCGAGACGCCCCGGGCGAACCGTGGAGACCTTCCGTTCCTGCGGCCGGGGCAGGCGCGCGACTACCTCGAGGAGGTCCGGGCGCGGACCGTCGAGGTGATCGAGGAGCGCGGGATCGGCGACGGCCTCGTGCACGAGATGGTGCTCCGCCACGAGCACCAGCACGACGAAACGATGCTCCAGACGCTCCAGCTGGCGCGGCTGGCTGATTACGAGCCGCCCGAGCGGCGCCCGTCATCGCTGGCGCCAGGGCCGGCCCTGACCGGGCTCGAATTCGTCTTGGTCCCCGGTGGCGAATGCCTTATCGGCGCCGCCGACGGCGACTTCGCGTACGACAACGAGTGCCCCCGCCACCGCACCGACGTGCGCGACTATCTGATCGGCCGCTCCCCGATCACGAACGCCACCTACCTCACGTTCGTCGAGGGCGGTGGTTACGAGCGCCGGGAGTGGTGGTCCGACGAGGGATGGGCCTGGAAGGAGCAGTACGACATCACCCGACCTGGCGGGTGGACGGCGGACCTGGGCGCCGAGTGGCGCCTCGGGGGGCTCGACCCGCTCGACCCACAGCAGCCCGTCGTCCACGTCTCCTGGTTCGAGGCCGACGCCCTCGCCCGCGCACACGGCGCCCGCCTCCCCACCGAGCTCGAGTGGGAGAAGGCGGCGACCTGGGACCAGGAGCAGCGAAGCGCCCGGCGCTTTCCCTGGGGGGACGAGCCGCCGGTCCCCGGTGTCCATGCGAATGTGGACCACTTCGGATGCGGCCCGGCTCCGGCCGCAAGTCACCGAGACGGCGCGTCGCCGCACGGCTGTCTGGGAATGATCGGGGACGTCTGGGAGTGGACCTCGACCGACTTCGGCGGCTATCCGGGCTTCGTGCCCTTCCCGTACCGCGAGTACTCCGAGGTGTTCTTCGGCGACGGCTACAAGGTCCTGCGGGGAGGATCTTGGGCGACGCGCGCGCGAGTGGCCAACCCGACGTTCCGCAATTGGGACTACCCCCAGCGCCGCCAAATCTTTTCCGGCTTCCGGCTCGCGAGGGACGTGCGATGAAGGCACTGCTCGACTCCGGCGGCATCCGCATCGAGTCGTGGCTCTCGGAGGCCGACGAGCGCTCGCTCGCCAACGACGTGCTCGACGGACTCACCCGCCCGTTCAAGGAGCTGCCCCCGAAGCACTTCTACGACGCCCGCGGATCGGAGCTGTTCGAGCGCATCTGCGAGCTCCCCGAGTACTACCCCACCCGGACCGAGACCGACATCCTTCGCCGGCGGGCGCCGGAGATCGTCGCGTGCACCGGCGCCGGCGAGCTCGTCGAGCTGGGCTCCGGGGCCGCGGACAAGGCGAGGATCGTGCTCGACGCGATGGCGGACGCGGACACGCTCACGCGCTACGTGCCCCTCGACGTTTCCGAGGCCGCGGTCGCCGACGCCGCGCGCCAGCTCGTCGACGAGTACGAAGGCCTGCAGGTGCACGGGGTGATCGGAGACTTCGAGCGCCATCTCGAGCGCATTCCGGCGCCTGACGGCGTGCCCCGGATCGTCGCGCTGCTCGGCGGAACGATCGGCAACTTCCCGCCCGGCACCCGCCGCGGGCTGCTGCGCAAGGTCGCCTCGCTGCTGCGCGACGGCGACAGGCTGCTGCTCGGAACGGATCTGGTGAAGGACCCGAACGTGATCGAGGCCGCCTACGACGACTCGGGTGGCGTCACGGCCGAGTTCAACCGCAACCTGCTGCACGTGATCAACCGTGAGCTCGACGCGGACTTCACGCCCGAATCCTTCGACCACATCGCGTTCTTCGACCGCCGCCACGAGTGGGTCGAGATGCGCCTCCGAGCGACGCGGCCGTGCTCCGTCCTGATCGGCGACCTCGACCTCCGCGTCGAGTTCGCGGCGGGCGAGGAGCTGCGGACGGAGATCAGCGCCAAGTTCACCCGCCGTCGGATCGAGGCCGACTTCAAGGCCGCCGGACTCGCGCTCGAGGAGTGGTACACCGACGCCGACGAGCTGTTCGCGCTCTCGCTCGGCCGTCGCGCCTGACCTCCGCTGATCTAGGGTTCGCACGATGCAGATCGAAGGTAGCGGCGCGCTCATCGCCGGCGGCGCCTCGGGACTCGGCGAGGCCACGGCGCGCCGGCTCCACGCGCTCGGAGCGCGCATCTTGATCGCCGACCTGAACGAGGAGCGCGGCAACGCCCTCGCCGCGGAGCTCGGCGAGCGGGCCGAGTTCGTCCGTGCCGACGTGACGGACGGCGAGGCCGTGCAGGCCGCCGTCAGCGCGGCCGCAGACCGCGGAGGGCTGCGGATCTCGGTGTGCTGCGCCGGTATCGGCTGGGCCGAGCGGATCGCCGGCCGGCGCGGGCCGCACAGCCCCCAGCCCTTCGAGACCGTGATCAGGGTCAACCTGATCGGGACCTTCAACGTCCTGCGGCTGGCTTCGGCCGCGATGTCGGCGATCGAGCCGACGGGCTCGGGCGAGCGCGGCGTGTGTATCAACACCGCGTCGATCGCCGCCTTCGACGGGCAGATCGGGCAGGTCGCCTACTCGGCCTCGAAGGGCGGGATCGTCGGCATGACGCTCCCCGCAGCGCGCGATCTGGCCACGGTCGGAATCCGCGTCTGCACAATCGCTCCGGGCACGTTCGACACGCCGCTCCTGGCGGCGTTGCCCGAGGAGTCGCGTGAGGCGCTGGGCAAGGCAATCCCATTCCCGTCCCGGCTCGGGACGCCGGACGAGTTCGCCGCCCTGGCGGTTCACATCGTCGAAAACGAGATGCTCAACGGCGAGGTGATCCGGCTCGACGGCGCGCTGCGGATGCCGCCTCGCTGAGGACCGCTGAGCGGCTCGGCCGCCGGCAGTACGGGTCACGTACGATCCATGGGTGATGTCCGCGCTCGCCGAGCTGTACACGATTCCGCAGGAGCACCTCGATTTCCTCGACACGATCCGCCAGATCGCACGTGAGCGGATCGCGCCGCGCGCGGCCGAGATCGACGAGAGAGCCGAGTATCCACACGACCTGCGCCGACTGCTCGCCGAGCAGGATGTTCTCGGCCTGCCCTTCGACACCGAGCACGGCGGCACCGGCACCGGGACGCTGATGCTGAACATGGCGGTCGAGGAGATCGCCAAGGCCTGTGCGTCCACGGCGCTGATCCTGATGATCCAGGAGCTCGGCACGCTGCCGATCAGGTTGTTCGGCTCCGAGGAGCTGCAGGACCGCTTCCTCCCGCGATGCGCCACCGGCGAGTGGAGCCCGGCGTTCGCCCTGTCGGAGCCTGAGGCCGGCTCGGATCCGGGCGGGATGATCACGCGGGCTGTTCCCGACGGCGACGAATGGGTGATCGACGGGACCAAGAACTGGATCACGAACCTCGGTATCGCCGACTTCTACGTGGTGTTCGCCGTCACCGACCGCGAGGCCGGGCATTCTCGGGGAATCACGGCATTCGTCGTCGAGGCCGACCGGCCCGGGTTCAGCGTCGGCAAGCTCGAGCACAAGCTCGGGATCCGCGGCTCCCCGACTGGCCAGCCGATCTTCGACGGCATCCGCGTCCCGGCGACAAACGTCGTCGGCGGGGTGAACGAGGGCTTCCAGGTCGCGATGGCGACGCTCGATCGCTCGCGGCTCGGAGTGGCCGCCCAGGCGCTCGGGATCGCCCAGGGCGCCACCGACTACGCCGCGGCCTACGCCCGCGAGCGCAAGCAGTTCGGCCAGCCGATCAACTCCTTCCAGGCGATCCAGTTCAAGCTCGCCGATATGGAGACGAAGTGCGCGGCCGGCCGCGAGCTTCTCTACCAGGCCTGCGCCAAGATCGACCGCGGGGATGCAGACATCGGCAAGTACTCGGCGATGGCGAAGCTGTTCTGCTCGGACGTGGCGATGGCGGTCACCGTCGAGGCTGTGCAGGTCCTCGGCGGCTACGGTTATGTGAAGGAGTACCCGGTCGAGCGCATGCTTCGCGACGCGAAAATAACTCAGATCTACGAGGGCACGAACGAGATCCAGCGGCTCGTGATCGCCCGGACGATGAGGTAGCCGATGAGCGGTTCGCAGCCCACCGCCCGCCGCATCCTGTTCTCGGCCCTCGCCGCACTGACGATCGGGCTCGGCGGCGCCAGCCTGATCGCCGGCTTCAGCGACTCGTTCCCGCTGCGCCTGCTCCAGGCTCTCGCCATCTTCGGCGCCGGCGCCGTGATCATCGGCGGCGCCGCGGTGCTCGTGATGATCCGTCTGGCGGGCTGGAAGGACCCGGAGTCGGAGGAGGAGTTCGAGGCGCTCGTCCAGCGCGCCGAGCGCCTCGCCGCGGCGGATTCATGGGGCGACAGCGAGGATTACGAGGACGAAGACGACGACGAGGACGACGATCTGTTCGATCCCTACGACGAAGACGACTTCAAGGCGCTCGTCCGTTCGGCTGTCGACGACCTCCCGCTCGAGTTTCACCGCGCGCTCGAGCACGTCGCGATCGTGGTCTCCGACGGCGGGCGCAAGCAACGGGCGTACGGCCTCTACCAGGGCGACACCGTGGCCCGGGACTACTTCCACGACCGAATCGTGATCTTCCGTGACACCCTGCTGCGCGACTTCGGGCACGACCCGGAGCTGCTCAAGGCGCAGGTGACCCGCACCGTCCGCCACGAGCTCGCCCATCACCTCGGTTGGAACGAGAAGGGCGTGCGCGGACTGGGACTCTGACGCCCTCGCGCATGTAGCACCACTTACGAACCTCCAGGAGGGCGAAACCGAATGCCAGACGCTGTGATCGTTGACGCAATCCGCACCCCGATCGGGCGTGCCGGCAGGGGGTCGCTCAAGACTGTCCGAGCGGACGAGCTCGCCGCGACCCCGCTCCGCGCTCTGGTTGAGCGCAATCCTGAGGTCAACTTCTCCGAGACCGGCGACGTGATGATGGGCGCCGCCTCCTCGATTGGCGAGCAGGGATACAACGTCGGCCGCAACGCGTCGCTGCTCGCCGGCATCGATCACCACGTGCCGGCCTGCACCGTCAACCGCTTCTGTGCGTCCTCGCTCCAGACGCTTCGGATGGCGTTCCACGCCATCAAGGTCGGGGAAGGCGACCAGTACATCGCCGCCGGGGTCGAGGCCGTGTCCCGGGCCGGGCTCGGCGCAGGGATGATGGAGGAGGCCAAGCACTCGCAGCTGAACGGGTCGGACGGCTCCGCCTACGACGTCTACATCCCGATGGGCGTAACGGCCGAGAACGTCGCCGCACGCTGCCACGTAACGCGCGAGCAGCAGGATGAATGGGCCGTGATCTCTCAGAATCGAGCCGTGGAGGCGCGGGACTCCGGCCACTTCGACGCCGAGATTGTGCCGGTGACCGTCCCTGCCCACAAGGACATCGACAAGGAGGGCAACGAGCTCGACGTCCCGCAGACGGTCGTCACCGCCGACGACGGCCCGCGGCCCGGCACGACGATGGAAGTGCTGGCTACGCTCAAGCCCGCGTTCAAGGAAGACGGGACCGTGACCGCAGGCAACTCCTGCCCGCTCAACGACGGCGCCGCCGCCGTCCTCGTGATGTCCGCGGAGAAGGCCGAGCGGCTCGGACTCGAGCCGAAGGCGCGGATTATCGCCTCCACCGTCGCCGCGATCCGTCCGGAGATCATGGGGCTCGGCCCGATCCCGGCGATCCGCGCGCTGCTCAAGGAGGCGGGGATGACCATCGATGACGTCGACGTCGTCGAGATCAACGAGGCGTTCGCCGCCCAGATCGTGCCCTGCAAGGACGAACTCGGGATCCCCGACGACAAGCTCAACCCGTTCGGCGGCGCGATCGCCCTCGGGCACCCGTTCGGAATGACCGGCGCGCGGATTATGACGACGCTGATCAACGACCTCCGCACCCTCGATGCCACCTACGGGATCGAGTCGATGTGCGTCGCCGGCGGGATGGGCCAGGCGATGCTGATCGAGCGGCTGAACTAGCGGCTGCGGCACCCGCGATACTGGGCCAATGGCGTTCGTGCCACCGGCCCGTCACCTCCTGCGAGCGAAGGACCTCGCCGACGCCCGCTTCTTCGAGCCGCTCGACGTCGACGATCTCTCGAGAGCCGCCGGCCTCTCGCGCGCCCACTTCAGCCGCGAGTTCCGCCGGGCCTTCGGCGAGTCTCCGCACGCCTACCTGCTGACCCGAAGGCTCGAACGTGCGGCGGCGCTGCTCCGTAACACGGACCGCTCCGTCGCCGACGTCTGCTTCTCGGTCGGTCTGCAGAGCCTCGGCTCGTTCACTACGTGCTTCACGCGCACGTATGGCATGTCCCCCACCGCGTACCGCGCGGCCTATCCGCCGGCCGCCGACCAGGCGATGGTCCCCTCATGCGTGGTCCGCTTCTACGGTCGACCGCAACGCCGCACGTTTCGAGAAGACAACGGATCCACCCCGGACTAGTGTCGCGGGCGATCGCTTCACAACCCAAGGAGGACAGCCATGTACAAGATCGCCACCGCGCAGCTCTGGGTCCACGACCAGGACGAGGCGCTCGCCTTCTATACCGAGAAACTCGGCATGGAGGTGCGCTCCGACGTCACCCTCCCGGAGATGGGCAACTTCCGGTGGCTGACGGTCGGCCCCGCCGGCCAGCCCGACATCGCAATCGTGCTGATGGCGATTCCCGGCCCGCCGGTGATGGACAGCGACACTGGTGAGCAGGTCCGGGACCTGATGGCCAAGGGGTTCGCCGGGACGGTGTTCCTGACGACCGACGACTGCCGCGCCGCCTACGAGGAGCTCAAGGGCCGTGGCGTCGAGTTCAGCGAGGCCCCCGAGGAGCGGCCCTACGGAATCGACTCGGGTTTCCGCGACCCCTCGGGAAACAGCATCAGGCTGACCCAGGTGCGGGAGTTCGCCGCCACCTGAGAGCACCGCGCAGGGGTGTCAGCGGCGATCCGGGTCATGGCGCCGCTGACACCTCCTGCGGATGGAGTTAGTAGAGAGTCGGGTGACGCTCGACGAAGCCGGCGTTAGAGGTGCGCGCCGAGGTCCAGCGCGAGCCGCCCGTCGAGCCCTGCGCGGCGGTGTCGAAGCGCAGGCCGGCGATGTACATGTACGCGTGGCCGGCGTTGGCCCAGATCGTGATCCACCGGCCGGCACCGGCGCTGCCGTAGGACTCGAGCTCGGTCGAATCCTCGGTGTGGTTGAGCAGGTGGCCGCCGTGGAGCGCGTAGCTGACCGAGCCCGAGCAGTCGTAGCCCGCCGAGTTCCAGCTCGCGTGGCCACCACCGAAGATGTACGGCTTGAACGCGATCCTGTTGGCCGCCGCGATCGCCTCCTTGACCGCCACCGGGGCGTCGGAGGGTGCGATGGCGAGCCCACCGACGACCCTTGCCCGGCGAACCGGCGGCTCGCTCGTCGCGATCTCGGCCACGACCAGGCGCAGCGTCTGCGAGACCTGCCACGTGACGACCCCGTTGGCCTTCAGGTTGCGCGAGCGCTGGAACGCGATCACGTTCTGCACGGTCGAAGGACCATCCTGACCGTCGACCGCGGTCGGGAACCCCGCCATGCTCAGGTAGGCCTGGAGCACCCGGACGTCGTGGCCCGTCATGCCCGGTTTGATGATCCGATCGCCCATGTGAACCGAATCACCCTTGTAATGATGGTGACCAGTACTGATCGAGACAGACGGTGTTCCGAACAGAGCTGCGCCACCGCTCGCGGGCGGTTTCGTACCCGCCGCGGAGGCGGTAGCCACGAAGACGAACGTCAAGCCAGCCGTGAGTGCCGCGACTACGGCACCGCGTCCGCCTCGTGGAAATCCCTTATAGGTCACCACTAACCCCTTCTCTTTCGTCGCCTACGGGGTTAGCTGTCGGGCTCGCGCTGAAAGAGATCGCGCTACGCCGGAGGTCCGGCGATTCGCCCCTTGGAGCCGGATGGCCCCTTTGGGTTCCCCGCTCCCCGGACGATCGACGCCACGGGGATTCGGCTTGGGTCTTATTTTCGGCGCGCAGCCTACATGAACTGCAGGATGGATGTCACCACCGCCTGCTGCATCATTACTTGCAGGGTCGAGGCAGCGCGCCCCCGGTAGGCTCAGGCAATGGCCGACTACACCGCTCAGGAGGTCGCCAAGCTGCTCGCCGGGGACGAGATCCAGCTCATCGACGTCCGCCAGACCTACGAGCACGAGGCGGGCCGGATCGCCGGCGACCGGCTGATCGAGCTGATGCAGCTCGGCGCCGAGCTCGATTCGATCGATCCCGAGCGGCCGGTCGTCTTCTACTGCCGCAGCGGCGCCCGCTCGGCAATGGCCGCCGAGGCGCTACAAGGCGCCGGCTTCGACGCCCACAACATGCTGGGAGGGCTGCTCGACTGGGTGGCGGCTGGCCTCCCGCTCGAGCCCGCTAACGGCTCCGTAGCTGAGTAGGTGGCGGGTTGCCGGTGGCGCGGCCGGCCACGAGGCTTAGAGGGCGGCACGGCACGCGGGGCGGGTCACGTCGCGGTCGTTTCGACCCGAAACAGCCGTTCACCTACGACGCGCGGTGACCCGCAGCGCGCGCCGGTGGCGCCCCCACGACGCGTGTGACCCGCAGCGTGCGCCGGTGGCGCCCCCACGACGCGTGTGACACGGCACGTGCGCCGGTGGCGCCCTACCCACGCGACCGTCCAGGTATCGCCACTGAGCAGGAGGTCCCCCAGCTGCTCGCTCGTGGCCGGCTCCGGCGCCACCCGCCCGGTCCGCCCGTACACGGGCCGTTCGACGTCACGGAAGATGCCGATCGGCGTCGGGCCGGTCGGGTCCTCGGCGAGCCTCGCCAGCGAGAACGCCAGCCCCGAGTCGAAGCGCGCCGGATCGTGCACGAGCAGCGCGTCCTCACTCACATCGCCGACGGCGACGATCTCGAGGTGGCCGTCGGCGCCACGTGCCACGCCGCGCTCATCATCAACCCCGAAGCGGATCGCCTTGCCCGCCTCGAGCCTGATCTGGTTCGCGTCCTTGACTTCCTTCTCGGTCAGCGCGGCGAATGCGCCGTCGTTGAACACGGGGCAGTTCTGGTAGATCTCGACGAGCGCCGAGCCTTCGTGGACCGCCGCGGCGCGCAGCACGTCGGTCAGGTGCCGGCGGTCGCGGTCGATCGTCCGCGCCACGAACGTCGCCTCGGCGCCGAGCGCCAGCGCGACCGGGTTGAACGGATGGTCGGAGACGCCGAACGGGGTCGACTTGGTGACCTTGCCGAGCTCCGAGGTCGGCGACGCCTGGCCCTTCGTCAGCCCGTAGATCTGGTTGTTGAACAGCAGGATCTTCACCGGCACGTTGCGGCGCAGCGCGTGGATCAGATGGTTGCCTCCGATCGAGAGCGAGTCGCCGTCGCCGGTGACCACCCAGATCGAGAGGTCCTCGCGCGCGGTGGCGAGGCCGGTGGCGAGCGCCGGCGCGCGACCGTGGATCCCGTGCATCCCGTACGTGTTCATGTAGTACGCGAACCGGCCGGCGCAGCCGATCCCGGTGATGAACACGATCTTCTCGGGCGGGATCCCCAGTTCGGGCATGAACTGCTGGACGGCCGAGAGCACGGCGTAGTCGCCGCACCCGGGGCACCACCGCGTTTCCTGGTCTGACTGGAAGTCGGCCTTGGTGAGCGCCTCGGGCGCTCCACCGTTCCCGTTCTCGACAACGACGCTCATTGACGCTCCGCGATCTGCTGCTCGATCTCGCCGGCGAACAGGGGCTGGCCCTGGACCTTGCAGAAGGACTCCACGTCGACGAGGAACTTGGCCCGCAGGACCTTCGACAGCTGGCCGGTGTTCATCTCCGGGACCAGGACCCGGTCGAACGAGCGCAGCACATCGCCCACATTCGATGGCAGCGGGTTGAGGTGGCGGAGGTGCGCGCAGGCCACCTTGTGGCCGGCCAGCCGAGCCCGGCGCACGCCGGCTCGGATCGCGCCCTCGCTCGATCCCCATCCGAGCACGAGCAGTCGCGCATCCGGGTCGGAATCGACCACGAGCGGTGAGATCTCGTCAACGATCCCCGCCACCTTGGCCGCGCGCAGCTCGGTCATCCGCGCGTGGTTGGCGGGGTCGTAGGAAATGTTCCCGCTGCCATCGGCCTTCTCGAGGCCGCCGATCCTGTGCTGGAGCCCCGGCGTACCCGGCAGCGCCCACGGGCGCGCCAGCCGCTCGTCCCGCGCGTAGGGCAGGAACTCCTCAGCGGACTCGCCATCCGCCACCGCGAAAGCCGGATCGATGTCGGGCAGATCGGCCACGGCGGGGATCAGCCACGGCTCCGACGACGAGGCCAGGAACGTGTCCGAGAGGACGATGACCGGGGTCCGGTAGCGGATCGCAATCCTCGCGGCCTCGAACGCGACATCGAAGCAATTCCCGGGCGTGCTCGGCGCGATCACCGGCAGCGGCGACTCTCCGTGGCGGCCGTACAGCGCCATCAGCAGGTCGGACTGCTCGGTCTTTGTGGGCATCCCGGTGGATGGCCCGGCGCGCTGCACGTCGACGATGATCATCGGGAGCTCGAGCGCGACCGCCAGGCCGATCGTCTCGGCCTTGAGGTCCATCCCGGGGCCGCTCGTGGCGGTGACCCCGAGGCGCCCGCCGAATGCGGCGCCGAGCGCCATCCCCGCGGCGGCGATCTCATCCTCGGCCTGGATCGTGCCCACGCCGAACTTCGCGTGGCGCGAGAGCTCGTGCAGCAGCTCGGACGCCGGCGTGATCGGGTAGCTCGCGAGCACTAGCGGCAGGCGGCTGCGGACGCTCGCGGCGACGAGCCCGAGCGACAGCGCCGTCGTCCCGTTGACGTTGCGGTAGACGCCGGGCGCGACGTCGGTGGCGGGCGCCACCTTGTACTGGACGTCGAGCAGCTCGGTCGTCTCGCCGAAGGACCAGCCCGCCTTGAACGCGGCTGTGTTGGCCTGCATCACCGCCGGCTTGCCCGCGAACTTCTGCTCGATCCACCGCTCGGTCACGTCCGCGGGACGCCCGTAGAGCCACGAGAGAACGCCCAGCGCAAACAGGTTCTTGGCTCGCCCGGCATCGCGCGTCGACGCGTCGTCGACCTCCTCGACGGCCCGCTGGGTGAGCGTCGTCATCGGGATGCGGTGGACGCGGTAGCCGCTGAGCGACCCGTCCTCGAGCGGATTCGAATCGTAGCCGGCCTTCTCGAGATTGCGTTTCGTGAACGCGTCCTCGTTGACGATGATCGTCGCGCTGCGCTCGAGCTCCGGGAGGTTGGCCCGCAGCGCGGCCGGGTTCATCGCCACGAGCACGTTCGGGGCGTCGCCCGGCGTGAGGATGTCCCGGGAGGCGAAGTGGATCTGGAAGGCCGAGACGCCGGCGAGCGTGCCCGCGGGAGCACGAATCTCGGCTGGGAAGTTCGGGAGGGTCGCCAGGTCGTTGCCGACGACCGCCGTGGCGTCGGTGAAGCGGCTGCCGGCGAGCTGCATGCCATCGCCCGAGTCGCCTGCGAAGCGCACGACAACTCGCTCCCGTTCTTCGACCGTCTTGCTCACGTCAGTCCTTGAATGTGCGCCCGATTTACCCGCACCAGAAGCCTACCCATCGATTGTACGCAGCGTGCGGGATGGGCATGTGCACCCGTCACGAAGCTGCCACCAACACTTAACGGCAAAAACGCCGATTCGTTTCGCTTATCTCGGATCCTCTCCATCAACGTTCCAGTATCTGAGCACCTCGGCCCGGTCGCTCCCGTCCTCCCCTTCACCGCGGTTGACCCCGAACCGGGTGATCGTCCGCTGGCCGCCCTCGTGGTCTCCGTAGAGGAGGTCGACCATCACGCGCTGCCTGTTCTCCGCCGCCGCGCGCAACTCGTCGTAGGCCGGATCGTCGCGCTCGCGGACGGCGCCCTGCCAGAACCCGGTGTCGCCGGCCGGGATGTACAGGTCGCGCGTCTGGCGCCGGAAATCCTCGAGCGTCGGCGGCGGCGCGCTCCCCGTCCGCTCCGCGACCTCCGTCCGCCAGCCGTGGATCACCCCGAGCCCGGTGCCGCCATTTCGCAGCGCGATCGCGAGATACACCCGTCCGTTCTCCACCGTGACCGTGCCTCCGTGGCCTTTCACAGTCAGGACTACGCCGTCGCCGAAGCGGACGTATTCGTCGGGATCGTCCTCGCGCGAGGGAATCAACAGGGGCCGCACCCCCGCCATCAGCGCGCGCTCGGCGACGCGCGCCGAGCGGTTGGCCGACCGGATCGACCCGAACGTCGCCACGGCCAGCACAAGCGTGCCGCCCGCGGTCGCGAGTGATGAGATCGTGGCCCAGTCCGCCATGCCCAGATCATGACCGGATCGGTGCATGCACCGATCCGCGGGGCCGCGCATGCGCGGCCCCGGACGGGGCCGCATGCGGCCCCGTCAATACCTTCAACTAGACCTTCTGGACGTTTATGGCCTTGGGCCCCTTGGGCCCGGCTTCCTCTTCGTAGGACACCTTCGCGCCCTCGGCGAGAGACCGGTATCCGTCCGCGTTGATGCTCGAATGGTGGACGAACAGGTCCCGGCTGCCCTCATCTGGCGTGATGAAGCCGAAGCCCTTCTCGTCGCTGAACCATTTAACTGTGCCTGTTGGCATGTGGAGTGGATCCTCCGTAGCTCGAAGTGCTTCCGCGGAGGATGCTCTGCACGTACCCCGGGGCCTGCACCTACTTGTCGCCGCAACTGTTCGCGGCCTTACGGCGCGGCACGGTATCACGCCTCCGGGCGAAGGGCCATACCGGCGGACGCCCGTTCACGACCTGAAAACAGGTCATGCTTGCGACGATGGAGGATCCGCTGCCAATCGGCCGCCACGCCGCGATTCCCCTCAGCGAGGTGACGATTCGCGCGTCGCGGTCCTCGGGACCTGGCGGCCAGCACGCGAACGTCACGGCCTCACGGATCGAGGCCTCCTTCGATGTCGAGGCCTCGACCGCCCTCACCGACGAGCAGAAGCGGCGCATCATCGCCCGCTGCGGCCCGCGAGTCACGGCGGTGGCGCAGGACGCGCGCAGCCAGGCGCGCAACCGCGAGCTCGCGGTGGAGCGCCTGCGCCGCCGGCTCGCGAGCGCGCTGACGGTCCCACGCCAGCGCCGTCCCACGAAACCGAGCGATGCGGCCAGGCGCCGGCGCCTGGAGGCCAAGCGCCGGCAGGCCGAGCGCAAGCGCGCCCGCCGGCGGCCGGTCGACGAAAGCTAGCCTCAAACCGTGCGCTGGATCGTCGACGGCATGAACGTGATCGGGACCCGCCCGGACGCGTGGTGGAGAGACCGCGACGGCGCGATGCTGCGTCTCGTGGACCTGCTCGAGCGGTGGGCCGCGGCCGAGGGAGAGGACGTGACCGTGGTGTTCGAGCGTGCCCCCTCCCCGCCGATCCGCTCAACGGTGATCGAGGTCGCTCACGCGCCCAAGCCCAAGCGCAACGCGGCCGACGACGAGATCATCCGCCGGCTGCGCGCCGATCCGGATCCAGCTGACGTGATGGTCGTGACCTCCGACCGCTGGCTGGCCGATCGCGCGTCGGCCACCGGAGCCGGCGTGCTGGGCGCCGAATCGTTCCGCCTCCGGCTCGATTCGCACTAGCCGGTCTATAGGCCAACTCTTATTAGGGGAGTAGTTTGGGTTGCGACAATCTCGTCATGGCCGAACAGCCGACTCGGAGTCCCGCTTCCTCCCGTAAACGGCCCGACGAGCCGCCACCGCGGATCACATCGGGCTGGCGGGTGACCCCGGCGCCGGATGGGCGCGGACGCCCGGGCTCGTCGCCGAACGGCCCGAGGACCCCGAACGCCCGCTGGCTCGTCGTGATCCTGATCGTCGGCCTGCTCGCGCTCAACCTGTGGATCTCCTCGGAGGCGCTGAAGCCGAACGCGCGGGTACGAATCCCGTACAGCCCCACGTTCCTCACCCAGGTCAAGGACAACAACGTCAAGGAGATCTCGTCGACGAGCGACTCGATCCAGGGCACGTTCTACAAGGCCGTCAAGTACCCGGAGAACGAGGCGGGCGCGCAGGCGACCGCGAACTTCTCGACCCAGGTGCCCTCGTTCGCCAACGGCACGCAGCTCTCAACGCTGCTGGAGGCGCACAACGTCACGATCGACGCGAACAATCCAGATACCGGGCCGTCGCTGTTCGAGAGCCTGATCTTCGGGTTCGGACCGACGCTGCTGCTTGTTGCGCTGTTCATATTCATCATGCGCCGGGCGGCGACCGCCGCCGGCGGCGCGGGCGGCCTGATGTCGTTCGGGCGCTCTCGCGCGCGCCGGGTCGAAGGCACCGACCAGCCGGTGACCTTCAAGGACGTCGCGGGCATCGACGAAGCCAAGGAGGAGCTGACGGAGATCGTGGACTTCCTCCGCAACCCGGACAAGTACCTCCGGCTCGGGGGCCGGATCCCTCGCGGAGTGCTGCTCAGCGGTCCGCCGGGAACGGGCAAGACGCTGCTGGCGCGCGCCGTCGCCGGCGAGGCGAGCGTCCCGTTCTTCCAGATGTCGGCGTCGGAGTTCGTCGAGATGATCGTCGGCGTCGGCGCCTCGCGCGTGCGTGATCTGTTCCAGCAGGCCAAGGACGCCGCGCCCGCGATCATCTTCATCGACGAGCTCGACGCGATCGGTCGCGCCCGCGCGGGCGGCAGTGCCAACATCTCGGGCGGCCACGACGAGCGCGAGCAGACGCTCAACCAGATTCTCACCGAGATGGACGGCTTTGACCCGCGCACTGGAGTGATCGTCGTCGCCGCCACGAATCGGCCCGAGATCCTCGACCCCGCGCTCCTGCGCCCCGGCCGCTTCGACCGGCGCGTGACGGTGCAGCCCCCGGATCGGGCCGGCCGTGAGGCGATCCTCCGCGTCCACACCCGCTCGGTGCCGCTCTCGCCCGACGTCGACCTCGGCGCCCTCGCCGCGTCAACCCCCGGGATGGTCGGGGCCGACCTCGCCAACCTGGTCAACGAGGCGGCGCTGCTCGCCGCCCGGCGCAACCACGACGCGGTCACCCCTGAGGACCTCTCGGTCGCGCTCGAGCGAATCGTCCTCGGCGCTGAGCGCAAGGTGCTGTTGAGCGACGAGGATCGTCGTCGCACCGCCTATCACGAATCCGGGCACGCACTCGTCGGCATGCTCACCCCCGGCGCCGATCCCGTCCGCAAGGTGTCGATCATCCCCCGCGGCCGCGCGCTCGGGGTGACCTTCTCGGCGCCGGACGCGGATCGCTTCAACTTCGACCAGCGCCACCTGCTCGGCCAGATCAAGGTCGCCCTGGGCGGACGCGCCGCCGAGGAGATCGTGTTCGGAGACATGACGACGGGAGCCGAGTCGGACATCCAACAGCTGACGCGGATCGCCCGTCAGATGGTCGGGCGCTGGGGCATGAGCCCGGCGATCGGCCCGATCGCGGTTATCCCGATGGACGGGATGGGACCGCTGCTCCCCGGTGTCTCGGAGACCTCGGAGGCGACGGCGCGGATGGTCGACGAAGAGGTTCGGCGGATCGTCGACAGCGCGTACGCGGAGGTGAACGACCTCCTGCGCACACATCGTGACAACCTCGACTCGCTGGTCGGGGCGCTGCTCGACCGGGAGACGCTCGACGAGGCCGACGCCTACGCGGCGGCGGGCCTGCCGCGGGATCCGACGGCGGTGCCCGAGCCGGAACCGCTCATCCACTGAGAGCGGGCTAGCGACTCTCGGCACAGCTATCGCCGACGGTCGGCTCAGCGACAAACGCAGCAGGGAACGGGGTGGGGTTGACGGCGTGACCCGCGGGCCGGATTTGGGGTTGCTGGCGGGGCGGGTGTTCGGGGCCGGAGCCGGCGTTTTCATGGTGCATAACACGACATAACCGGCTTTTCTGGCGAGGCCTGTCGAGGTATGCATGAGGAGTGTGCTCAAGTCGACAGCGCTCAGCATTTGCGCTGGTGTTGTCGTGTTATGCATCATCCGCAGGGCCGAAATGCGCCAGCTCGGCCCGGAACAGCAACCCGCCTCCTCCCTCCCTGCTGCCTTTCTGAGGATTTCGCCACGCCGGGCCCGCCGGCTCACGCGAGGAAATGTCCTACAGGGGCTGCCGGCCGGCGAACCCGGCCTCGGGGACGTGCCAGTAGCCGATCTCGCGCTCGTCGACGAGCCAGCACAGGTAGACCTCCTCGCCGTCGCGCAGCGACGGGAAGTCGATGAGGCCTCGGTCGACGTCGCGGAGCACTATGTCGACGGCCTCGAGTTCGCCCACCGCGCGGCTGAGCTCGACGAGCGGCCCCGCCACGTCACGTCCGGGGTACGAGCCGCCGTCCTCGGGATCGAGCCCGTTGATGGCATCGGTGGCGCGATCGCCGAGAGCCACGAGCTCATTGCGTGCATCCCGGATCCAGGTCACGCGCTCGCTGACCCACCCGCGGACGGCGTTCGCCTGCTCGAGCGTGTAGTGGCGCTCGTGGCGCATCGATGACTGACTCTCGGTCATCGGTCGGTCAGTCTCCGAGCCGGGTCATCCGGGCCAGCGCCTCGTGGCATTCGATCACGCGCTTCTTGACGGGGTCGGAGTCCTCGCGGTCGTGGACCAGGTCCCAGGTGCGATCCGCGACCTCCCTCGCGGTCTCGGGCGTGGCGGTCTCCCACAGCCGGTCGACGAGGTGCAACTCGAACGCCTGAACCTGATCGCCGGGGTCGCCCGGGGCCATCCGCGGGAGGGGTTCCCCGGTCGCCTCGCGCCACATGCCGGTCGCCACCAGCAGCCGGTTTCGCAACGTGATCGGGTCCATGGGCACATCCTAAAAGGGCGCGACCGTCGGCGGCCTCCGGGCCGACTAACAGTGAAGCTTTAGCTCGCGTCCGGCGGCTTGATCTGGGTCCGCAGGAACGCGTCGAACCCGCGGCCGCCGAGTGTCCCGCGCACCACCGGCAGCACGCGCGCGATCGGCGTCACCCGGTAGCGCGGCTTCGGCCGGTCGGCGGTGACCGCGCGATCGATCGTCCTCGCGACGTGCTCCGGCTTGCCGGCGATGAAGCTCTCATCGGTTTCGGCGTCCGCCTTCGCCACCGCCGCGTGATACGCGCCGTACGGTCCGTCCTCTCCGGGCGGGATCGCGGCATTGGCGGTGGCGGTGAATGCGGTCCTGATCGGGCCGGGCTCGATCACGACGACGTGAACGCCGAACCCCCTGACCTCGAACCGGAGCGCGTCGCTCATCGCCTCGATCGCGTACTTCGTCGCCGCATACGCCCCCGCTCCGGGCATCGTGACCCGCCCGGCGACCGAGCTGACGTTCACGATCCGGCCGGTCCCGCGGCCGCGCATCCCGGGCAGCACGAGCTGCGCCATCCGGACGTAGCCGAACACGTTGGTCTCGAACTCCTTGCGGATCGCGTCCAGCGGAAGCGCCTCGATCGCGCCGCTCACCGCGTACCCGGCGTTGTTCACGAGCGTGCCGACGGCGCCGTTGTCAGCCTCGACCGCCGCCACCGCGGCGCGCATCGACGCCTCGTCGAGGACGTCGAGCGCGAGCGTCCGGCAGCCCGCCCGCTCGAGCGGCGCCAGCCCGTCGGTCGATCGCGCCGTGGCGTAGACCGTGTGCCCGGCGCCGGCGAGGCGCTCCGCCGTGGCCCATCCGATGCCCGACGAGCACCCCGTGATCAGGATTGCGCCGGGGTCGCTCATCGCGTCGCCCCGAGCGCCCGGTTGATCTTGGCGACCGTGGCGCTGAAGTCCCGGGTCGCCTGGTTGGTGGCGGAGCTCAGCAGCTTCGCCGCCGCGAGCTCGTGGAAGGGCTGCGACGCGACGCGGGCGGCGTGGCCGAGCCGCGCGGCGTACGTGCGGACGATCGCCACCAGCTGCGCGTGAAGCGCGGCCACCGACGCCGGCGGATGGATCGCGGACAGGTTGTCCGACAGGCCCCGGATCGCGGATTGCAGCAGGGAGATTGCGCCCGCGAGGGCCTTCGCAGTCTTCGGCCGGCGAGGGATCGCGCGTTCGGCGGCGGCGAGCTTCGACTGCGCGGCGTTGAGCGAGGCCACGTAGGCCTCGGCGGGAGGCGACGCCGGACCGATCGACTGGGCGCCGGTCGGCGACGAGCCCCCTCCCCCGCAGCCTGCGAGCAGCGCGCCTGATGCGATCGTGGCCATCGCGGCGATCCTAATCACCGCCAACCTCCCTAGCCACCCTGGGGAAGCTCCTGGGTGACGCTCAACAGCGGCGCGAACAGGTCCCCCTGCTCCTCGGTCCGCCGCAGCACGTCCTCCGTGTCGAAGCTGAGCAGATCGCCGTCTCGCTCCTCGTGGCAGCGCGAGACCTCGTCCCAGGTGACGGGGGCGGATACGGTCGGGCGCTCGCGCGCGCGTACTGAGTAGACCGTCACCGTGGTCTTGTGGGCGTCGTTCTGGCTCCAGTCAACGAGGACCTTCCCGGGCCGCAGGCGCTTGGTCATCCGCGAGACGACGAGCGTCGGGCATCCGCTGCTCGAGCAGCTCGGCCACGCGTCGGGCGAACGGCTTCGTCTGCCTGTACGTCACGTCGGTGTTCAGCGGGACGTACACCTGCAGTCCCTTCGAGCCGGATGTCTTCACCACCGTCTGGAGTCCGAGTTGCGAGAACAGTCCGCTGAGCACGAGCCCGACCTCGCAGCACTCGACGATCGTCGCCGGCGCGCCCGGGTCCAGATCGAACACGAGCATCGTCGGCCGCTGCACCGTGTCGGCCAGCGACAGCGACGTGTGCAGCTCGATGTCGGCGAGGTTCCCCAGCCAGATCAGCGTGGGTCGATCCTGCGCCAGCGTGTAGTTGACGTCGCCGATCCGCTTCGTCGCCACCCAGTCGGGGCGGTGCGACGGCGACTGCTTCTCGTAGAAGTACTGCGAATCGACGCCGTTGGGGTAGCGCTTGAGCGTCAGCGGACGGTCGTGCAGGTGGGGCAGCACCGCCGGCGCGATCCGCGCGTAGTACGCGACCAGATCGCCCTTCGTGAACCCGGTCTCCGGGAACAGCACCTTGTCCCAGTTGGTGATCCTCAGCCGCCGCCCCGCAGTCGAGATCTCGAGCGAACCCTCGGGGAGCTCGTCCACCTCGTCGAACAGCGCCTGTGGCGAGTCCGGAGGGATGTCGTCTTGCTCGAGCCGCACCTCGCCTGCGGACTTGTCCTCGCGCAGGCCCTTGAACGACGGCGCGCGCATCACGCGCTCGGCGGTCCACTCCCGGAACTCGATCTCGGCCACCACGCGTGGCTCGACGTACACCGCGTTACGCGGCAGCTTCGGGGCCGCGTCAAACGGGCTCGGCTCGCGGCGCAGCGGCTTCAGCCGCCGCGCGAGGTCATCGAGCGTCTTCTCGGTGAACCCGGTCCCCACGCGCCCGGCGTAGCGGAAGCGCCCGTTCTCGTAGTAGCCCATCAACAGCGCCCCGATCCGCTCCGAGCGACGGCCCTCGCCTGGAAGCCAGCCGCCGATCACCAGCTCTTGGTGGAGGACGTTCTTGACCTTGATCCACGCGCCTCCGCGACGGCCCGGTTCATAGCGCGAGTCGAGCCGCTTGGCGACGACCCCCTCGAGTCCCTGCGCCTCGGTCGCTTCCAGCAGCCGTGTGCCCTCTCCGAGGTGCGCGGCGGGCACCCGCCACGCCGGACCGGAGAGCTCGAGCGCCTCGAGACGCGCACGGCGCTCCGTATAGGGCAGCTGCATCAGCACATGGCCGTCGAGGTACAGCAGGTCGAAGATCGCGTACACGACCGGCGTACTCGCCGCCAGCCTGCGGACCGAGGACGGCGAGGTCACGTGCATCCGCCGCTGGAGCCGCTCGAAGCTGGGCTTGCCGGCCTCGTCGAAGGCGACGATCTCGCCGTCGAGCACGGCGTCCCGCATGCCCAGCTCGAGCAGCAACCCGCGCACCTCCGGATAGGCGTCGGTCACGTCGTTGAGGTTGCGGCTCTCGAGGCGTAGCCGGCCCGGCTGGGCGTAGGCGATCGCGCGGACGCCATCCCACTTGACCTCGAACGACCAGTGCCGTTCGTCGGGGGGGAGCCGGCCGAGACGCGCGAGCATGGGCACGATCCGCTCCGGCATCGGCTCCCGCTGCGAATCGGTGGGCGGGTCCATCCGGTGGATCATCCAGTCGTTCTCGTTTCCGTCCGAGCCGCGACGCCCAATCGGGAATAGCCCGTAGCGCCCCTGCAGGCGCTCGCCGTGAAAGGTGACTTCGACCTTGCGCTCCTCCCACTTGTGAGTCTCGTACGTCCCCTGGTCCCAGATCGTCATCGCGCCGGCGCCATACTCGCCCTTCGGGATCTCGCCGTGGAACTCGAGGTACTCCAGCGGGTGATCCTCGGTGCGGACCGCCAGCCGGTTCTCGGACGGATCGGGCGGGATCCCGTTGGGAATCGCCCACGACGCGAGCGTCCCGTCGTGCTCGAGGCGCAGATCCCAGTGCAGGCGGGTGGCGTGGTGCTCCTGGACCACGAACCGCGCTTCCGCCGCCGACGCGTCGCCGTCGGGGCCTCCCGCCGGCTCCGGCGTTGCCTCGAAGTCGCGTTTAGCCCGGTAGCTCGAGAGCTTCTCTCTGGACGGCACGGCCCCCGCGAAGGTACATGAGAGACCTTCTTCACGAACTTTTACGCGCAGGCGGCATTATTCCGTGTCGTGGCGCGCGTATTGGTTGTCGATGACGAGCCCGCCGTGAGGCGGGCGCTCGAGCGTGCCCTGAAGCTCGACAGCTACGAGGTCGTGCTCGCCGCCGACGGTGAGGAGGCGCTCGACGCCCTCGCCAAGGCCCCGGCGGACGCCGTGATCCTCGACGTCGCGATGCCGCGGCTCGATGGGCTCGAGGTGTGCCGCCGGATGCGCACGGCCGGCGATCGCACGCCGATCCTGATGCTCACCGCGCGCGACGCGATCGACGACCGTGTCCAGGGACTGGACGTCGGCGCCGACGACTACCTCGTCAAGCCGTTCGCACTGCGCGAGCTCCAGGCGCGCCTGCGGGCCCTGCTGCGACGCACGAGCGACGGCGACGAGGACGGCGAGGCGCTGCAGCTTCGCCGACATGACGCTCGACCCGATCGCCCACGAGGTCCGGCGCGGCGAGCGCCTGATCGAACTCTCCAAGACCGAGTTCCTGCTGCTCGAGCTGTTCATGAGGCATCCGCGCCAGGTCCTCACGCGCTCCACGATCTTCGAGAACGTCTGGGGCTACGACTTCGGTCCGACATCAAACGCGCTCGGCGTCTACATGGGCTACCTGCGCCGGAAGACCGAGGCCGGAGACGAGCCGCGGCTCCTGCATACGGTCCGCGGCATCGGCTACGTTCTCAGGGATTGACGATGCCGTTGCGACGAAGGATCTCGCTCGTCGCCGCTGCCGCCGTCGGAATTGCGGTCGTTCTGGCAACCGGGATCGCCTACCTGGTCGTCCGTGAGCAGCTGCGCGGAACCGTCGACAACGAGCTCAGGGCCCAGGCGAGCACCGCGCTGCATGAGCGGGAACTACGCCTTGCACCAACCGTTCCCGACCATCCCTGCGAGCGCCGGCGGTCCGGCGCCGTACGTCCAAGCCCGTCGCTCCCGACGGGACCATCTTCCCCGTCCAGGGAAATCTCCCACTGCCAGTAACGCCGGCGGACGTTGGCGGTCGCGACCGACAGTTCGAACGGCTACCTCGCGGACGTCAACGTCGGGCCGAACCATCTTCGGGTGCTGACCTTCCCGTTGACGGCCAATATCGAGGGACAGATCGAGAACGTGGCGGTCCAGCTCGCCCGCCCGCTCGGACCCATCGACCACGTCCTCTCCCAGCTGCGGCTGATCCTCTTGCTCGTGCTGCTCGGCGGCATCGCGCTGGCGGCGGCGCTCGGACGGGTCGCCGCCCGCCGGGTGCTGGCCCCGCTGTCCGAGGTCACGCAGACGGCGCAGCACATCGGCGAGACCGACGACCTCTCGGCCGCGGCTCGTCGTCCACGCCGACGACGAGGTCGGCCAGCTGGCCACCCGGTTCAACGAGATGCTCGAGCGACTGGAAGCGTCGCGGGCGGCGCTCGACGAGTCCGTGCGCGCCCAGCGCCAGCTCGTCGCCGACGCCTCTCACGAGCTGCGCACGCCGGTCACGAGCCTGCGCACGAACATCGAGGTGCTACTCGCCGACCCAGGACTCGACGAGGAGGAGCGTGAGCGCCTGCTCGCCGACGTCGTCGAGCAGAGCGAGGAGCTGACCGGCCTGGTCGGCGATCTGATCGAGCTCGCCCGCGGCGACCTGCCGCTCGGCGCGGCCGAGGACACGCGCCTGGACGGGATCGTCGAGGAGTCGCTGGTGCGCGCCGGCGCAACTCGCCGAACATCCACTTCGAGGCGGAGCTGGCGCCGGTGATCGTCGAGGGCGTCCCCGAGCGGCTCGGACGCGCGGTCAACAACCTGCTCGACAACGCCGCCCGGCACTCGCCCCCGGGCGGCACCGTCGAGGTGCTTGTCAACGCCGACGGCGTCCGCGTCCGCGATCACGGCCCGGGCATCGACCAGCAGGATCTCCCCCACGTGTTCGATCGCTTCTTCCGCGGCATCAACTCACGCGGCAAGCAGGGCAGCGGCCTCGGCCTGGCGATCGTCCGCCAGGTCACCGAGCAGCACGGGGGCACCGCGACGGCGGCAAACGCCCCCGACGGCGGCGCGATCTTCACCTTGCACCTGCCGACGACTCCGGCCGAGCAGTCGCGGACGCCGGCGGGCACACCCGCACACGCCTAGCGGGTTACGGCGGCGGGGCTTACGGCGCCCGGGTTACGGCGGCGCCGGTGGGCGCGCAATCCGCGCCTGGCGGGCGCTCATGAAGCGCTTGCGCAGCAGCCAGAACAGCAGCGCGAAGATCGGCGCGGCGACCGCGATCAGATACGGTCCGCGGTTGGTTCGTTCGCCGATCAGCGACACCACGCCGATCCCGATCGCGACCGCCGGGATCGCCGCGAGCAGCGTCGTGTGGGAGCGATAGCCGGTCAGAAGTGCTCGCGCGCGGTGACCTCCAGCACGCCCAGCGTGCAAACGGTAATCCCCACGACGATGACCGCGGTGCCGCCCTCGATCAACCACACGACGACTGCCACCAGACCGGCGAAGATCGCGATCTCGGACACCGGAAAGCCGAACGGGCTGGAGGGACGCTCCCCCTCGGTTCCGAGCTGCCGGCTCGCGCGCTGCTCCTGGCGTCTGGCGGCATTGTCGCGCCCGTCGCGCTGCTCGCGGCGCTGCGAAGCCACCGCACGAGGAGCGGACTCGGGGTTGCGCCGCTTGCGCGAGCGCCGCTTCGACTTCTGCCCGGCCAAGGTCACGTCAGGATAGGGGAGCCGGCGCCCGTGGGTCCCGCATTAGAGTTGATCCATGAGCGCCCAGAAGCCGCTCGAGCTGATCCTCGCGCGCAACCTCCTGTCGAGCATCTCGACCCCGGCGCTGCTGCTCTCCGAGCGCGGCGCGCTCGCTCTTTTACAACGAGGCCGCGGGGGTGCTGCTCGGACGGCGCTTCGAGGAGGCGGGGGTGATGCCGGCCGATGAGTGGACTCGAGAGTTCGGGCCGTTTGACGGCGATGAGCGGCCGATCGCCCACGATCGGAATCCGGCGACCTTCGCCGTGCGTGAGAATCGCCCCTACCATGGCAACTTCCGTATTCGCGTAGCCGGAGGGAACCACGAGGACGTGGCGGCGAGCACGATCCCGATCGTCGGGCCGGGCGGCTCCAGCGGCGCGATTGTCATCTTCTGGCCGGTGAGCGCCGCAAAGGAATCGGGAAGCGAATGAAGATCAAGGTGTGGGGAGCGCGGGGATCGATCCCAGCGCCGGGGCCCGAGACGTGGCGCTATGGCGGCAACACGTCGTGCGTCGAGGTGACCCTGTCGGACGGCACCACGCTGATCCTCGACGCGGGCACCGGGATCCGCAACCTCGGCCTCGCCCTGAGGCCCCTCGAGCGGCCGGTCCACATCCTCCTCACCCACCTGCACCTCGACCACATCCAGGGGCTCATGTTCTTCGCCCCGGCGTTCCGGGCAGACACCGAGATCGTCGTCTGGGGCCCCGCCTCCCCGGATGCCTCCCTCTGCGATCGCATCGCTCGCTACATCTCAGCGCCACTGGCCCCGGTCGAGGTCCGCGAACTTCCATCGCACGTCTCGTTCCGGGACGCCGAGCAGGCGCAGTGGCGGATCGGACCGGCGAACGTGAGCGCGCAACGGGTCAACCACCGCGGTCCCACGCTCGGCTACCGGATCGAGGATGGCGGCGAATCGATTTGCTACATCCCCGACCACGAGCCCGGACTCGGCACGCCCCTGTCCGCGCTCGACGACGACTGGATCTCGGGCTTCGAGCTGGCCCGGGACGCCTCCCTGCTCGTGCACGACTGCCAGTACACCGACGACGAGTACGGCGATCACGTCGGCTGGGGCCATTCGCCCGTTTCCGACGCCCTCGAGTTCGCCGTCCGCGTCGGGGCGCGCCGGCTGCTCCTCTTTCACCACGACCCGCTGCACTCCGACGACTTCCTCGACCGCCTCGGCGGCGAGATCGAGGAGCGGTGGGAGCAGCGCGGTGGAGCCCCCGGGCAGGTCGAGCTCGCCACCGAGCGCCGCGAGCTTGAGATCTCCGAAGCCGGGATCGAACTCGGGTTCCCGGCGCCGGCGGCTCAGACGCCGTGATGGGCGTGCCGCCTCGCGGCTGGCGCTAGCCTCCGGTGGCGATGGCCTCCCGGAGCACGCTCGCCTCCCGGATCGCGCTTGCCCTCGCCACAGTCCTCCTCGCCGCGGCGCTGGCGCCGGCGGCCGCGCTCGCCGACGGTGACCCCGCCAGCGACGTCCTCCTCGGCCAGAACGTCTTCTATCCGTACGCGCCACCGACCTCGGCCGCGGCCCAGAGGACGCTCAACGCGGCGACCGCGGCGGCCAAGAAGGCGGGCTTCCCGCTCAAGGTCGCGCTGATCGGCGCGCCCGTCGATCTGGGCGTGATCCCCAGCCTGTTCGGCAAGCCGCAGCAGTACGCCGACTTCCTCGATCAGGAGATCAGCTTTCAGGGCAAGCAGGAGCTGCTGGTCGTGATGGCCGCCGGGTACGGGACGCAGGGCGTGACCCCCGCCGTGACCCGCGCCGTCGCCTCACTGCCGAAGCCGACCGGCACGACCCCGACGGCGCTGGCGACGGCCGCGGCCGCCGCGGTCGCGAAGCTCGCCGCCGCGGCCGGCCATCCGCTCAAGGGGGTCCCGGGCGTCGGCGGCTCTGGCTCGGGCAGCAGTTCGCCGACGGTGATCGTGGTGATCCTCGCGCTGGCGGCGTTGGGGGCGGCGGCCGCGCTCGTGGCGATCAGGCGACGCCACGCGGCGAGCCCGGGGTAGGCGCCCGGGCTGCCGCGACGTCCCCCAGCCCTAAAACTTCGCACGCCAGCACCGCCAGCGTCGCCGGCTCCGGCCGCGCCGCCGGGTGGACCTCGAGCTGCAGGGGCGCCGGGTGGCGCGCGAGCATCGCCGCCATCACGTGCCACGGCAGCGATCCCGCGCCGGGCGGGAGGTGCAGGTCGAGTCGCAGCGGCTCGATCTGACCGCCGCGGGGCACATCGACGACCGCCCCGAAGTTGTCGTGGACGTGGAACAGGATCACCCGGTCGAGCACCGGCGCGACGAAGTCGCCGAGCTCGCACCCGGCGATGCCGGCCGCGATGTGGGCGTGGCCGAGGTCGAGGCAGATCCCCACCCGCTCGGACTCCAACTGCGCCACGAGAGCGAGGATCGCTCGTGGGTCGTGGCAAACGCAGGGCTGCCCCGGATACTCCGGCGCGAGGTTCTCGATCGCCAGCCTGACGCCCGCGCCCGCGGACGACCGAAGAACCATCTCCAGCGATCGTTGCTCGGCGGCGAGTCTGTCGCGCACGCGTTCGTGCGCCATCGGCACCCGGGCTCCGTGGTAGACGACCAGGTCCGCGCCGGCCTCCTCGGCGTACCACAGCGCGCCGAGCAGCTGGCGGTCGTGCTCGTTGGTTCCCGCGAGCAGATCATCCGGCGCGTGCAGGATCAACCGCAGCTGGGTCAGGGACAGCCTCTCCCGAAGGGCGCGCGCGTGCGCGACGAGGAACGCCGGAACCGAGAGCACGGGACGCGGCGGCATCCGCACCTGGACGAACTCGAACCCCGCGGCCTCGTAAGCCTTCAACCGCGGCGTCGTCGGCCACCAACCCGCCGGCTGGTCGACGCCCAGGCGCCGCCGCGCCGCGATGCCGCCGACCAGCGGCGGCCTGACGGCCCGTTCTGCCTCGAGGGACATGCCCGCAAGATAGAAACGTCCGCTCGCGGGCTTGTTTCGTTTTCGTGACGGCGCCCCCGCGAACATGAAATCGTCACACGGAGAACGCGAGTCGGCCTTACCCTGGGCCATCTCCCTGTGTGTACCGGGGCCGGCAGCAGGCGATAGCGCCGGCCCCACTCACACCACTGGGTGTCCTCAGCTGACCGGCGCCTCGGGCGGCGTCGATGCGTCCGCGAACTCGCGGAAGAGGCCGGTCACGACGAACACGACCTGCTCGGCGATGTCGACGGTGTTGTCGCCGACGCGCTCGAGGCACCGGGCGACGAGGACCATGAACATCGCCCACTCGCGGATGTCGGGATCGTCGCCGGCCTCGACGGCGCGCCTGAAGATCTCGCGGTTGAGCCGGTTGATCTCGGCGTCCTGGTTGACGAGGTCACGGGCCATGTCGACGTTGCGCGTCGCAAACGCGTCCTTCGCCTCGGACACCTGGGAGCGTGCCAGCTGGCCCATCCGCTCGATCGAGTCGAGGATGTCCTTGTCCTTCGGCGCCTCGTAACCCGAGAGCGGCACGAGCTTGGCGATGTTGACGCACTGGTCGCCCATCCGCTCGACGCAGCGGATGATGTGCAGCAGCGCGGCGACGATCCGCAGATCGCCCGCCACCGGCGCCTGGCGCGCCAGCAGCGACAGAATCCCCTGGTGCACCTCCAGGTAGCGCCCGTCGATCCGGTCGTCGTCGGCGACGACCATCCCGGCGAGCTCGACGTCCTGGTAGGAGACGGATTCGAGCGCGCGGTCGAGCTGCATCGTGACGAGGTCGAGCCCGCCGAGCGCCTGGCGCTCGAGCTCCTTCAGGTCCTCGCGGAACTGGTGTCGGGTCTCTTGCATGGCCGCCCCCTACCCGAACTTGCCCGTGACGTAGCGCTCCGTCCGCTCGTCGTTCGGCTTGGTGAAGATCACGTTCGTGGGCCCGTGCTCGATGAGCTCACCCTCGAGCAGGAACGCCGTGGTGTCCGCGATCCGAGCGGCCTGCTGCATGTTGTGCGTGACGATCACGATCGTGTAACGCTGTTTGAGCTCGTCGACGAGCTCCTCGATCTTCAGCGTCGAGACCGGATCGAGCGCGGAGGCGGGCTCGTCCATCAGGATCACCTCTGGCTCGACGGCGATTGTCCGGGCGATGCACAGTCGCTGCTGCTGGCCGCCGGATAGGCCGATGCCCGGCTCGTTCAGCCGGTCCTTGACCTCCCCCCAGAGGCCGACCGCCTTCAGCGACCGGTGGACGACCTCCTTGACGTTGATGCCGCGCGTGCCTGTCAACCTCAGCCCGGCTGCGACGTTGTCGAAGATCGACATCGTCGGAAACGGGTTCGGCTTCTGGAACACCATCCCGATTGACCGCCGGACGGCGGTCACGTCCACCGACGGGTCGTACACGTCGAACTCATCGAGCTTGACGCTTCCTTCGGCGCGCGCGCCGGGGATCTCCTCATGCATCCGGTTGATGCACCGCACGACGGTCGATTTGCCGGACCCCGACGGGCCGATCAGCGCCGTCGCCTGATTCGCGGGGAAGTTGATCGTGACGTCCTTGACCGTCCGGTTGGTGCCGTAATACGCGTTCAGGTCCTTGACGTCGACGGAATGCCCGGCCCGTTCCTTGATCCCGAGCACTCCCATGTCGGGGCGGGCCTCCGGCGCCGCGGACTGGCCCAGCTCCGGGGAACGGGCTGGGTCGGGTTGCTGAGGCTCGGCTTCGGGTGTCACTTTGTCCGTCGATTCCTCGCTCGTCGCGTCTGGGGGGATCATGCCATGCGGCTCCTTCGCGAGATCGCTCGCGCGACCAAGTTGAGGATCAGGACCAGCGCGACCAACGTCAGAGCCGCGCCCCACGCGCGCGTGACGATCACGCTGCGCGGGTTGGTTATGTCGGTGAATATCTGCACGGGGAGCGTGTTCATCTGGGCGTTCAGGTTGCCGGTCGCCGCGAAGGCCAGCGACACGGTGAACAGCAGGGGCGCGGTCTCACCCATCCCCCGGGCCACGGCGAGGAGTGAGCCGGTCAGCAGCCCGGACGAAGCCGTCGGGAGCACGACGCGCCACACGACCCGCCACCGCGGCGCCCCGAGGGCCAGCGAGGCCTCGCGGAGGCTGTCGGGGACGAGCAGGAGCACGACCTCGGCCGAGCGGATAACGATCGGAAGCATCAGCAGCGAGATCGCGAGCGCACCCTTCCAGGCGGCGAACCCCGACCCTCCGGTGTGCGAGATGACCAACACGATGTAGATGAACAGGCCGAACACAATCGAGGGCACGCCCGTCATCACGTCGACGAAGTACCGCACGAGGTTCGCGAACCAGTGGTCCTTGCCGTACTCGGTCAGGTACAGCGCCACGCAGATCCCGATCGGCACTGAGATCACCGTCGCGAGTCCGACGATCTCGAGTGTCCCGAAGATCGCGCTGCGGACCCCGCCCGGGTTGCCGAAGAAGTTCCCGTTCGGGTCGGTCGTGAAGAAGCTCCCGCTCCACGCCTTCAGGCCCTTGTACAGGAGGTAGTAGATGATCAGGACGAGCGGGATCAGCGCGATGATCGTGCCGGCGAGCAGCACTACCCGCATCACCTTGTCGGTCCGCCGGCGGCGGCCGCTGATCGGGCGAAGTGGGGATGTGACCGTGGTCGTGGTCATGCGTCTCCGCCTGCGGTGGCGGCGGCGCCCGTCGCCCCGCCACTCGTCCGGCGACCCCGGGTTCCCCGGGCCACGAACCACCGGGCCACGATGTTGATCAGCAACGTCAGGACGAACAGGACGAGCCCGGCTGCGAACAGCGCCGAGGAGTGGAGCGGCACGTTCGCCGCCTCGCCGAACTCGTTCGCGATCACGGCGGCGAGGCTGTAGCCCTGGTCGAATATGTGGTGGCCGATCGTCGGCGCGTTGCCGATCACGAGCACGACCGCGATCGTCTCTCCGATCGCCCGGCCGAGGCCGAGCATCGCGCCACCGGTGATGCCGGGACGGGCATATGGGAGAACCGCGATCCTGATCATCTCCCAGCGCGTCGCCCCCAGCGCGAGCGCCGCCTCCTTGTTCTCAGACGGAACTGTGGCCAGGACCTCGCGCGAGATCGCCGACACGATCGGGAGGATCATGATCGCCAGGATCAACCCGGCGATGAAGTAGTTCCCGGCGGTGATCGACGAACCGCCGCCACCGATGAACGGTATGAACGAGAACGTGTTCGCTATCCACCGCATCACCGGGAGCAGCTTGGGTCCGAGCACGAACACTCCCCACAACCCGTAGACGACCGACGGCACGGCGGCGAGCAGGTCGACGAGCATTGAGAGCGGCCCACGCGCCCGCCGCGGGCACATCTCGGTCAGGAACAGCGCGGTCGCCACCGCCACCGGGACGCCGATCAGCAGCGCGATCGCCGACGTGATCAGCGTTCCCACGAGCAGCGCCGCGCCGTGGTAGATGTTGCGCGAGACGTCCCAGTCGTTCCGGAACACGAACGAGAAGCCGAACTTGCTGAGCGCGAGGTGCGACTCGTCGATCAGGCGGACGAAGAAGTAGACGAGCAGCGCCAGGATCAGCACCGCCAGCGCCGTCAGCCCCCATCTCAGAAGGCGATCGGGCAGACGGCTCAGCGACGACCGCTCGAGAGCCGAGCGGCCGCCGCTTACCGTGATGCTGCTTGATTCCACAGCCGAGTCGCCCCTGCCGTCGTTACGAGATCGGCGATCCGTTGCAGGTCATCTTCGCGAGCTGCGCGGTGTCCTTGGCAGCGAGCGAGGACGGCAGCGGCGCGTACGGGAGCTGGCTGGAGCCCGACCCGAGCGTCTGCTGACCGGCGCCGAACGCGTAGGTGAGGAACTTCTTCAGACCGCTGGCGACCGACGAGCTTGCGCCGCCCGATTTGCACGGGTCCTGATAGGTGACCAGGAACGTCTGCGACACGATCGGGTATGCCTGCGGATCCGGTGAGTTGATCGTCGAGATCCCGAGATCCGGTGGGACCTTGACCCCGTTCGCCGCGGCCGACGTGTTGGAGATCGTCGGCAAGATGTACGTCCCGGCGGAGTTCTTGACAGACGCGTAGGTGAAGTTGTTCTCCAGCGCATAGGCCTGCTCGACGTAGCCCACGGCGCCCGTCGTCTGCTTGACCGCCGCGGCGACGCCGGAGTTCTTGGCCGCGCCGGTTCCGACAGGCCACTTCACATCCTTGCCGGAGCCGATCGCCGACGCCCATGTCGGGCTGACGTCCGACAGATAGGTCGTGAAGCCGGCAGTCGTCCCCGAAGAGTCCGACCGGTGCACGACCGTGACCGCGGTGCTCGGCAGGCTGAGCCCCGGGTTCAGCGCTTTGATCGCCGGATCGTTCCACGTCTTGATCTTGCCCGAGAAGATGTTTGCCAGCGTCGGGCCATCAAGCTTCAGTCCGCTCTTGATCCCGGGCAGGTTGTAGGACACGGTGATCGCGCCGAAGGCGACCGGGAACTGGAAGGCCGGTCCCTTCATTCCCTTGACATCCGCCGGCTTGAGCGCCGGGTCGCTGCCGGCGAAGGTGACCGTCGCCGTCTGAAGATCGGCGATACCCGTACCCGAGCCCACTGGGTTGTAGTTGATCGTGAGGCCCTGGGACTTCAGGTTCGAGCCCCACTGCTGGTAGATCGGGGCGGCGAGCGTCGACCCGGCGCCGTTCAGCGTCGCCGATCCGCCGCTCGAGCTGCTCGAGCCCGAGCCAGAGCCCGTCGTCGTGTTGCTGGAGCTGGAGCTCGAGCCGCACGCCGCGACGCCGAGGGCCGCGGCGATCGCGAGCGTCAGCGCTGTGATACGCCTTTTAGTCAACGTCTTCTCCTTCGCTTGGATGGGCATGAGAGTCTCGGCGTAACGGGACCATCAGGTGTTAATCAGTTGTGAACCCGTGGTTCACGTCCGTTATGCGTTCCGCGGACAGCCGGTAGCCGAAACCGAAATGCGTGTGGATGAATCTCCACCCCGGCAGCGCGACCTCAAGCTTGACGCGTAGCTTGCGAACGTAGACGTCGACCGACCTATCGCCCCGCCGCATCTCTCGGCCCCACACGAGAAGGAACAACTCCTCCCTGGCCATGATCCGATCGGCTCGCCTGGCGAGCTCCGTCAACAGGCGGAGCTCCCTGATCGAGAGCATGAGTGCCCTTCCGCCGGCCCGGGCAAGATGCTCCTCGGGGCGGATCTCCAGCGGGCCTACCTCAAGCAATTCACGGCGCGCACGAGCAGTGGCCGACATCGCCACTGATGCTGCTCGCTCGAGCGCACGAGCGAGTTACCGACTCGTGATGCAAATGTAAAGAGAATGTGACCGCGGCTTGTCCGGCCGTCGGCGCGTCCGCGACGGATGGCAGGCTAGGCGACCAGCGTCTGCTCGAGATCGCCGCCGGCCACGATCGGACCCTCGGCGACCTCGGCGGGCTGTTCGTCGCCCTGGCCGTCGGGCTCGGCCGTAAACCGATAGCCGACCCCGAAGTGCGTGTGAATGTAGCTCCATTGCGAAGACGCGGCGCGCAGCTTCTGCCGGAGCTTGCGTACGAACACGTCGACGGAGCGATCGCCGTGCGCCATCGCATAGCCCCACACACGCTCGTAGATCTCCTCCCGGCGCAGTACGCGATCGGACTGCGCGAGCAGCTGGAGGATCTCGAACTCCCGGGCCGTCAGCTCGAGGCTCGCGCCGCTCGCGTACGCCTGGTAGAGGTCGGGACGGATCGTGATCTCGCCGACGGTGAGCGAGGCGTCGAGCTCTGGCATCTCGTTGCGGCGGTGACGGCGGATCGCCGCCTCGATCACGCAGATCAACTCCTCGGCGTGGCACGGCTTTGTGACCCACGCGTCGAGCCCGAGCCGCAGCCCGCGCACGCGCTGAGCGACCGACGACGGTCCGGTGCAGACGACGACGGCGAGGCCGGGGAGCCGCGAGCACACGCGCTCCAGGTACTCCCAGCTGCCTGGGCCGATCACCGCGACGTCGATCACGAGCGCGTTGAGCCGCATGGCCACGAGCGCATCGGCGGTAACGGCGCTCGAGACGCCGTGGTACTCCCAGCCCAACCCGTCTAGCCGGTTCGAAAGAACCTGCATAAATCCCGGGTCGCGGTCGATCACCGCCAGCCGGATCCGGTTGTGCGAGCGCTGTGGCGTTCCCTGGTTTGTCACAAGCGCGTCGCTCCTCTCGGGCGACATGCGCTCACTCTAATGCACGCCCTACCCGCGACGCCGTTTGTGCGCGGAGCGGTCACAGGATCTTTACACGCAAGTAGCGGCAGATCGACCGATGGACCCGGCAATCCATGGACATGGCCGAGAGCCTAACCGAGCGATGGCCTCCGGCGCCAGTGACGCGACCGCGCCGGCCGGTCCTCGCGGCGCGCGCGCTGCCCGGGCGCGATGCCCATTCGCGCGGAGCGCAAGGATAAGGATTCATTGAGACTTAACACCGCGGGGGGTGCGCGCTAAATCCGCGCCGTCACAATCGTGTTCGCATTCCCCGAGGCCGCGGCGGTCCGATCCAGGCGCCGTCGGCGCTGAACACAGGAGAAACATGAGATCCAGAGTCCCAACCTGCGCCGTGCTTCTGGCCGCCATCTCCCTTGTTCTCGCGCTAGCCGGATGCGGGTCCTCGAGCTCGAAGTCATCGTCATCGTCGACGACCACTGCCTCCGCAAGCGCCGCCCCTTCGCCGAGCACGACTACGGCGACCGCGAGCACGAAAGCGATCCCGCCGGCCGTCAACGAGCTGCCAGCGGCCGAGAACCCGCACACGAGCCAGTTTCCCGCCGCCCACGGCCGTACGCTGGCGCAGCTCGGCGCACTGGTGAAGTCGAGCGCCAACCTCGGCGCCGCGACTGGGACGTTCACGCCGGGCACGCGGCGCTTCGCGTTCGCGCTCACCTCCCGCTCCGGCGGGTTCATCTATGCGCCGACGGCGCTGTACATCGCCAAGAGCCCCACGAGCCAGGCGGTCGGGCCGATCCTCGCGGTCGCCGATCCGATGGAGGTGCTGCCGCAGTACCGCAGCAAGCAGAACACCGGGCCGGGCGGGATTCGGGCGATCTACGCGACCCAGGTCCCCCTGCCCCAGGCCGGGACGTTCACGATCCTGGCGCTCACGCGGACTTCGCACGGCCTGATCGGGGCGCCGGGGGAGATCGCCGTCGCGGCGTCCTCACCGATTCCCGACGTCGGCGACCGCCCGCCGGACATCGCCACCGACACGCTGGCGACGACGCACGGCAACGTCGCGTTGCTGACGACGCGCATTCCGCCAGAGAGCATGCACTCGGTGTCGTTCAACCAGGTGCTCGGCAAGAACCCGATCGCGCTGCTGTTCTCGACGCCGCAGCTCTGCATCTCGCGGGTGTGCGGGCCGGTTACGGACATCGCCGTCCAGCTCCAGAAGAAGTTCGGCAACCGGATCACGTTCATCCACGAGGAGGTATACGTGGACAACGACCCGGCCAAGGGCCTGCGGCCCCAGCTCAAGGCCTTCAACCTCCGGACCGAGCCGTGGTTGTTCACGATCAATCGGCACGGGGTGATCGCCGCCCGCCTCGAGGGCGCCTTCGGGATCCACGCGGCCACCCAGGCGCTGCAGGCGGCGCTGCAGTGAGACTGCGACTTCTCCTGGTGGTGGCGCCCGTGGCGATCGCCGTCGGGCTCGCGGGCTGCGGCAGCAGCGCGGACACGGCGCTGAAGGTCCCGACGGTCGCGGCGGCGAAGCAGTTCACGCTGTCCAACTTCCAGCCGGCGGGCACGATCGCCCCGGGCCACCGCGTGACCGTCTCGTTCTCGATCACGCTGCCGAGCGGCCAGACGCTGACCCACTACCGGACCGGGCCCGGTCCCCACACCGGCGTGCACCTGATCATCGTCCGCAACGACCTGGCTTACATCATCCACCAGCACCCCCCGGTGCGCCCGAGCGGCCACTTCACGCAGACGGTCACGTTCCCGGCCCCGGGGCCGTACAAGGTGCTCGTCGACGTCTACCCGGACATCCCCGGGGGTCAGCCGAACTTCCAGCTGTTCCGCACGGTCACGGTAAAGGGCTCCTACCACCCACAGGCGCTTCCGCCGTTCAAGTCGGACCTCGTCATCAACGGCTACCACATCGACATGCAGGCCCATGCCCCGATCCATGCGATCCAGGCCGAGTTCCTGCACGTCAACGTGACCGACCCGCACGGAAAGAACGTCGTGTTCACGCCCTGGTTCGGCGCGCTCGCCCACGCGATCTTCTTCCGCAAGGGCTCGCTCGACTACTTCCACACGCACATCTGCGCCCCCAACGCGCCCAACTGCGGAAGCCTGCCGGGCGTTCCGGCGACCCGGATCACCGGAAGCTCGTCGGCGCCGGGGAAGC
This sequence comes from uncultured Solirubrobacterales bacterium, assembly GCA_963812225.1. GTDB lineage: Bacteria > Actinomycetota > Thermoleophilia > Solirubrobacterales > Solirubrobacteraceae > Palsa-465. The sequence continues at coordinate 221,536 of CAWEUN010000013.1, read as the reverse complement.
TCACGGTCGGCGTGCTGCTCGCCGTCCCGGGGACGTGGCGTCTGTTCCTGCAGATGAAGCTCGGCGGGCGCATCATCACGGCGCCCTACACGCTGCACGTGGCATAGCTCGGGTGGTTCAATAACGGCCATGCGCTCCCGCCGCGCCGCCGCGTGGTTGCTGTCGCTCCCGCTGATGATCGCGGGCACGCAGGTCGCGCACGTGCTCGCCTACCGGTGGGTATATCCGAACGCCCACATCCGGCTGATCGAGCTGCTCGCGACCGGACACGGCTACATGGTCGGGACGCACGGCTACCTCCCGCTCGTGCTCGGGATCGTCGGTGCGGTCGACCTGGTCGCGGCCGGTTGGGTGTTCGCCGGCAGCATGCGCCGCAGCCTGCAGCGACCGGTACCCGCGTGGGCGTTCGCGCTGATGCCGCTGCTCTGCTTCACGCTGCAGGAGTTCCTCGAGCGGTGGCTCTCGGGTGCCCCGTTCCCGTGGTGGATGGTTCTCCAGCCCACGTTCCGGATCGGGCTCGCGCTCCAGCTCCCGTTCGCGCTCGTCGCGTTCCTCGCCGCCAGGCTGCTGCTGCGAACCGCCAAGACCGCGGGGCGAAGGGCCCGCGCCCGGGCGCCACGGCCCGTCCTCGCCGGTTTCACGATCGGTTGGGTGGTCGTCGCGCTCGAGGGCTTGCTCCGGCTCGCTCCCGCCGCCACGCACGCCGGTCGCGGGCCGCCGGCGGGCGCCGTCGCAGCGGTCAGTTCCCGGTAAGCCCACCCGGCGCTCGGCTTGACGAGCGCGAGGAGGCTCCCGGGGTGGAGCGACCGCTGCTCAGCTGCACGTCGCTGCCACCAATGGAGAGAAGGGACCGTTGAAATCAGATGAGCACAAAATTCTTGCTGCGACCGCTGCTGGCGCTCGCGCTCGCGGCGCTCGGGGCACTTGCCGTCGCAGCGTCCGCGTCCGCCCACGCGCGCGTCAGCCCGCCGGTGTCGCTGGCGGGCAAGCTTCAGCTGTATAGCCTCGCCGTCCCCACCGAGAAGGCCGGCTTGACCACGTCCAAGATCGTGATGACCGTGCCGAGCGGATTCGGGATCGACTCGTTCGTGCCCCCGCCGCCCGGATGGCACCAGTCCGTCCAGCAGACCGGTTCGGGGGACAGCGCGGTGGTGACCAAGGTGACGTGGACAGGCGGCACCACCCCGACCGGGCGAGGACTCGCTGTTTCAGTTCCTCGCCCAGCCGGCTTCGGCCAAGACCTACACCTTCCAGGTCCAGCAGACCTACTCGGACGGCTCGATCGTCGACTGGGCAGGCTCTGAGTCGTCAGCCGCTCCGGCGCCCACGATCGAGGCGAAGAGCTCGCTCGGGGGCGGCGGCGTCTCCGTGGTAACGATCATCGCGCTGGTGTTCGGCGTGCTCGGACTGCTCGCCGGAGGGTTTGCGCTGCTCAGTACCGGCACTCGCAGCGGGGATCGGGAACTCGCATGAGCCCCGCGAGGCGGAGCTTGCTCGGCCTGGTCGCCGTCGCGATCTGGCTGGCGGTGGCGAGCTCCGCCTCGGCCCACGCGTACCTGATCAAGACCGTTCCCGCGGCCAGTGGCGTGCTCGACACACCGCCGCGGACCGTCCAGCTGACCTACGACGAGGCCGTCGAGCCGCGCTTCGCGATCATCTCCGTCACCAACGCCGACGGCAAGCAGGAGACGACGGCCTCGGTCAGCCGGTCCCCGTCGAACCCCGACACGCTCGTCGTGCCGTTGCGCCCGAATCTCCCCGAGGGGTGGTACCTGATCTACTGGCGCGCGATCTCGGTCGACGGCCACCCCGTCCAGGGCGCGTTCACGTACGCGGTCGGGCCAAACCCGGGCCCGGCGCCGCAGTTCCCGGTTCCCAGCATCGATCAAACGGCGACCTCCCCCAACGTACTGATCGCGCGCTGGGTGATGTTCCTGTCGGTGATGGTCGCGATCGGGCTTTTCGTCCTGCGGATGTTCATTGCGCGGCCACTCGTGCGCCGCGTTCCGGACACGAGCCTGCGCCCGTTGTCGATCGCGTTCGTGATCGCGTCGGTGATCGGCCTGATTGCGATTCCCGTGTACCTGGATTTCTCGACCGCGATCGACTCTCTGCGCTCGGTATTCGACGTCGGGGCCCTGGTGCCGCTGTTCCGGGTGACGGCGTTCGGACGCGCCTACGTCGACATGATCCTGTGCTTCGGGTTGTTCTGCGTGGCGGCGTGGATTGCGCTGTGGGTCGACCGCCCCGAGCGCAACCGGCGCTCGATAGCCGAACTGCTCGCTCTCACCGGGGCGGTGCTTTGCGCGGCGGCCGTGCTGATCATTCCGGGAGCGGCCGGCCACGCCGGGCAGACCTCGCCGCGTGGACTCTCGCTGTTCCTCGACTGGCTGCACCTTGCCTCCGGATCGGTCTGGATCGGCGGCCTGCTCGGCCTGCTCGTACTGTGGTTCAGCCTCTCGCCGGCGCGCCGGGTGGCCGGTCTCGCCGTGTGCGTCCCTCGTTTCTCGAACGTCGCGCTGCCGAGCGTCCTATTGCTGCTCGCCACCGGCATCGGCGCCACGATCATCCACATGCCCACTGTCGACGCCCTGTGGAAGACGGGCTACGGCCAGGCGATCATCATCAAGATCGGGATCCTGACCGCGGCGATCGGACTCGCCTCGATCAACCGGTTCCGCTCCAAGCCGCGCCTCCTTGCCGCGCGTGGAGACCCGGAGCTCGGCGCGTCGGGGGCCCGCCTCCTCCGCCGGACCCTGTCGGGCGAGGCCTTCCTCGTCGCCGGTGCCGTGTTCACCGCGGCCGTCCTCTCGAGCCTCGCGCCGCCGCCGCCGGCGTTCGCCGAACAGGACGCGGCCATCGCGTCCGTCGGGCCCGGGGTCGTGGCGCGGACCGTCAACCGCGCCGGCTACAAGCTTCAGGTACTCGTGTCCCCGAACAAGGCGGCGGCGCCCGACTCGTTCGCGCTGCGGATCACCAAGAACGGACTGCCGCTGCGCGGAGCGGACGTGACGCTCACGTTCAATCACACGGAGATGCAGATGCCACAGCAGGAATATCAACTGACCGAGACGCGTCCGGGCGTGTACTCGCGCGCCGCGCCGGCGCTCGTGATGGTCGGAAAATGGGCACTGGCGTTCCAGGTCACCCCCAAGACCGGACCGCCGTTTACGGCGCTGATCCTGGACCAGGCCGACGGATGAGGTAAGAACCAGTGAAGAGTGCGATTAGGCTTAGGTTGTTCGCGTCGTTTGTGGCGATCTGTTGCGGTATCGGCGCGCTACTCGTCGCTATTCTCCTTGTCAAGGGCGTCCTCGGATAGGCCGATGTAGAGACGACGCTCAACTCTCAGATGGCTTCCCGTACGAAACAAAAGGAACAGGCACGCGCGCGCCGACTCGCCGAGGAACAAGCTCGTGCCGAGCGCGAGCGCCGGGCACGACGGATGCGCATGGTCACCGGCGTGGTGATCGCGGCGGTCGCGGTCGTCGCTGTGGGGATCGCGATCTCCAGCGGGAGCGGCGGCAACAAACATCTCACAAAGACACAGCAGACTCAGGAGGCCGCCAAGGTCAATGCGCTGCTCGCCGGCATCCCGCAGCACGGGAACACGCTCGGCAACCCCAACGCGAAGGTGACCGTCACCGAGTTCGGGGACCTCCAGTGCCCGATCTGCAAGGACTTCGCGCTCGGCGCCGAGAACCAGCTGATCGCCAACGAGGTGCGCTCGGGCAAGGCGAAGCTCGTGTACCGCTCGCTCGAGACCGCGACCGGCAACGGTCCGAACCCCGGGGTGTTCCCGACCCAGCAGGCCGCCGCGCTCGCCGCGGGCGAACAGGGCAAGGGTTGGAACTACGTCGAGCTCTTCTACCACGAGCAGGGCAGCGAGGACACGAGCTACGTGAACGACACCTATCTCGACGGGCTCGCCCGCCAGATCTCGGGCCTGAACTTCTCCAAGTGGAATTCCGATCGCACCTCCTCGACCCTGACCTCCCAGGTCACGGCGGACGAGCAGGCGGCGGCGGCGAAGGGCTACAACAGCACGCCCACAATCGTCGTGAGCGGCCCGAAGGGCCAGGCCCAGCCGATCGTCGGTGACACGGATTACGGAACGCTCCAGTCGGCGATCCAGTCTGTATCTTAGGCCCGTGAGGCCAGGGTGCTGATTCTCAGACGAGTCATGATCGGGCTGGCCGTCGTCGGCCTGGGCGTGGCCGTATATCTGACCTACATCCACTACGCCGGGATCAAGCCTGCCTGCACCGCCGGCGAGTCCTGCGTCAAGGTGCAGACCTCGCAGTGGTCAAAGCTCGACGGCGTCCCGGTGGCGCTGCTGGGGCTGATCGGCTACATCGGGATCCTGACCAGTCTGCTGCTCCCCGACCGGGAGGAGACCCGGCTCGCCACGCTGGGCCTCACGCTGGTCGGGGTCGGCTTCAGCGGCTACCTGACCTACCGCGAGCTGTTCTCAATTCACGCGGTCTGCGAGTGGTGCGCGTCGAGCGCGGTGATCCTGACGATCCTCTTTATCTGCGCGGTCATCCGCTACGTGCTTGTCTCAGACACGGCGGTCCAGGAGCCGGTCGAACTCCCGCAGCGCATTCGTCAGCCGAAGGCCGTCGCGCAGAAGCGCTAACCGGCGCCTGGACCTGGCGTCGCCGTCCGCGGACTCGTCCGCACCTGAGCGCATGATGCAGCCGTGAGCTGGCGATCGACACGCGCCGCGGGCCACGTCGAGCAGGGAAACCGTCAGGTTGCCGTGATCGACCTCGGCTCGAACTCGTGGCGGCTTGTCGTCTTCACCTATTCGCCGGGCAGCTGGTGGAAGCGGACCGACGAGCTCTACGAGACGGTGCGGATCGGCGCAGGCCTGTCCGCGACCGGGCGGCTCAGCGAGGAGGCGATCCAGCGCGGGCTGGAGACGCTGTCCGTGTTCGTCCGCTTCTGCCAGGCCGGCGGCCTGTCCCCCGAGGACGTCCACCCCGTCGCCACGAGCGCGATCCGGGACGCCACCAATCAAGCCGAATTCCTCCGGCGTGCCGAGGAGGCCACCGGGCTGAAGATCGTCGTCCTCTCCGCGGAGGACGAGGCGCGCTACGGCTACGTCACGGCCGTCAACACGACGACGCTCGACGACGGCGTCGTAGTCGAGCTCGGCGGCGGCAGCATGCAGCTCGTCTCGGTCTGGGACCGCCGCGCCCATGACCTGCGCTCGTTCCCGCTCGGGGCGGTCCGCCTGACCGAGGACCTGTTGCCGGGATCGGGCCCGGCGAAGAAGAAGGACCTGAACCGGGTGCGCGACCGGGTGGTCGAGGCGCTCGAGGAAGTCGAGTGGTTCTGGGACACCGGCGAGCGGCTCGTCGGGATGGGCGGCGCCGCGCGCAACCTCGCCGCCGCCGCCCAGCGCGCCTCCGACGAGCTCGACCTCGGGGTCCAGGGCTTCGTGCTCACGCCCGACATGATGTCCGAGCTCGTCCAGCGGCTCGCGGCGCTCCCCAGCTCCGAACGGGGCTCGCTGCCGGGCATCAAGCCGGGTCGCGGCGACATCATCCTGGCCGGCGCCGTCGCGCTCGAGACGGTCTTGCTCGAGGGTGAGTTCGAGGGGATGGAGGTCACCGAGGCAGGGCTGCGCGAAGGCGTGTTCCTGGCCGACACGCTGCTCGCCGGCGGCGAGCCGCTGTTCGACGACGTCCGCGAGGCGGCGGTGCGCAACCTGGCGATCCAGTACGAGGCGGACATGACCCATTCCGAGCACGTCGCGCGGCTGGCTCTCCAGATGCACGACTCGCTCGTCGCCGACGGGCTGTTCGAGCCCGAGCCCGGCGAGCACGAGCTCCTGTGGGCCGCCTCGATGCTCCACGACGTGGGCATGACGATCTCCTACGACGACCACCACAAGCACTCCCACTACCTGATCGTCAGCGCCGAGCTGCCTGGGTTCAGTCCCCGCGAACGCGCGCTGATCGCCCAGATCAGCCGCTACCACCGCAAGGGCGCGCCGAAGCTCGGCGAGATGGCCGCGATCGCCGAGGAGGGGGACGAGGAGCTGCTCGATCGCTGCTCGGTGATCCTCAGGCTCGCCGAACACCTCGAGCGAGGCCGCGACCAGTCGGTCAGGGAGGCCCGGCTGCGCCCCAACGGGCACGGCGTCGACCTTCATCTCGAAGCGGCGGGCGACCTGACGCTGCCCCGGTGGAGCGTCGAGCGCTACGGCGACGACGAGGTCTTTCAGCGGGTGTTCGGGCGCCGGCTGCTGATCGGTTGAGCGCACAGGGTTGGCGTCCGGCGATCAGCCATTAAACAAAGCATTCACACACCGGCAGGCGACCGCGGTCTAGTTTGTGCCCGTGAGCGCCGCCGAAGCCGTACCGGCGTAGAGTTATCGCGTGCTCTGGTTGCTCCGACACGCCGAAGCCGCGGATGGCCCGCCCGATGACGAGCGGCCGCTGACCGAGCGCGGCGTCCGGCAGGCGGAGTCCGCTGGTCGGTCGCTCGCGCGCTTGGGCGCGCACATCGATGTGTGCCTGACGAGCCCAAAGCTGCGCGCGGTCCAGACCGCGGAGCTCGCCTGCGAGCCGCTCGGGCTCACCCCCACGATCGAACCGGTCCTCGCCGGAGAGCCGTTCGACGTCCACGAGCTCATCACGGGCCGTGGCGAGAACGTCATGCTCGTCGGCCACGACCCATCATTCTCGCTGACGGTGCACGACCTCACCGGCGCCCAGACGCGCCTGCGCAAGGGGGGGCTGGCCGGAATCGCCAAGGGCGAGCTCGTCGTCCTGCTGCGCCCCGCCGAGCTAACTGCAATCGCAACCGCCGAGGAGCGTGTGGCATGAGTGATTCGTCCGTAGAGACAACCGCCGCTCCGACGGTCAGCGAGGACGGGCAGGCCGCCGAGCGCCAGGCCGCCCGCGTCGTCACCGATCCTGAGCTCTACTTCAATCGCGAGCTGTCGTGGCTTGACTTCAACGATCGCGTGCTCCAGCTGGCCGAGGACGAGTCGCTGCCGCTGATGGAGCGGGTGAAGTTCCTCGCGATCTTCGTCACCAACCTCGACGAGTTCTTCATGGTCCGCGTCGCTGGGGTCCACGATCAGGTCGAGGCGCGGGTCGACGCGCGCGGGCCGGACGGGATGACGCCCACGAAAGTCCTCGAAGGGATCTCGGACAAGGTTCGCGAGCTCGATCGCCGGCACGCGCGTCAGTTCAGCGACGTCGTCAGCCCGGAGCTCGCCGAGCACGGGATCCGGATCGTCAGCTCGGAGGAATCCGGCGCATCGCCCGAGGTGCTCGAGCGTGTATTTCGCGAGCAGATCTTCCCAGTCCTGACGCCGCTTGGCGTCGGTCCCGGCCGACCGTTCCCGTACATCTCGAACCTGTCGCTGAGCCTGATCGTGAAGCTCAACGACCCCGAGCTCGAGCACGACGTCTACGCCAGGGTCAAGGTCCCCAAGGAGGTCCTGCCCCGGTTCGTCGAGGTCTCGAAGAACACCTTCGTCCCGCTCGAGGACATGGTCGCCCACCATATGGACGCCCTGTTCCCGGGCCTGGAGATCCTCAACTACGACCTGTTCCGGGTGACCCGCGATGCCGACTTCGAGGTCTCCGACGAGGCCGACGACCTCCTCCAGGCGGTCGAGGACGAGCTGCGCCGGCGCCGGTTCGGCGAGGTCGTCCGCCTCGAGGTCGGCGCGGGCATGGACCCGGCGCTGCGGGCCCGGCTGATCGAGTGGCTCGACGTGGACGAGGTGCAGGTCTACGACGTCGAGGGTCTGCTCGACCTTGGCGACCTATGGGAGATCGCCAACATCGACAACTTCCCGGAGCTCCGCCAGACGCCCTGGACGCCGGTGCCGCACCCCGCCTTCGGCCCGACTCCGGGCAGCCGCGACGAGGCGCCGGACGTGCTCACGGCGATGCGCCGCGGGGACGTGCTCGTCCACTACCCGTACAACTCGTTCTCCGCCAGCGTCGAGCGGTTCGTCAAGCAGGCGGTCGACGATCCCAATGTGCTCGCGATCAAGATGACCGTGTACCGGACCTCGGACGACTCCGCGCTCGTCCCGTCGCTGATCGAGGCCGCCGAGAAGGGCAAGCAGGCAGTGTGCCTGGTGGAGCTCAAAGCTCGGTTCGACGAGCGCCAGAACATCGAGTGGTCGCGAGCCCTCGAAGAGGTGGGCGCCCACGTCGTCCACGGGATCCCGGGACTGAAGACGCACGCCAAGGCGATCCTCGTGGTTCGCCGCGAGCGCGGTGGCGTCCGCCATTACGTGATGATCGGGACGGGGAACTTCCACGCCAAGAACGCCCGCCTGTACGAGGACTGGGGGTACTTCACGACAGACGTGGAGATCGGCGCGGAGGTCGCCGGCCTTTTCAACAGCCTGACCGGGTACGGCCACCCCGACAGTTTCGAGAAGGTGCTGGTGGCCCCCGACTCGATGCGCGTCCCGCTGATCGAGCAGATCGACGCGACGATCGAGGCCTTCCGCGCCGGCCAGGACGCCAGCATCGTGATGAAGATGAACTCCCTCGTCGACCGAGCGTGCATCGAGGCGCTGTATCGCGCCTCGCAGGCCGGTGTCCCGATCGCGCTCAACGTCCGCGGGATCTGCTGCCTCCGGCCCGGCGTGCCCGGCGTCTCGGAGACGATCAACGTCGTCTCGGTCGTCGGCCGCTTCCTCGAGCACTCGCGTATCTACGCGTTCCACCGCGGCTCCGAGAGCAGCTACTACATCGGGTCGGCGGACCTGATGCCTCGCAACCTCGACACCCGCGTCGAGCTGCTGACCCCGATCGACGATCCCGAGCTCCGAGCCGAGCTCGACGACACGCTCGAGCGCTGCCTCGCCGACAACACGTTCTCGTGGACGCTGCAGGCCGACGGGGGCTGGGAGCGACGGCAGGGCGGCACCCGCTCGGTCCACCAGGAGCTGATGGACCGGGCGCTGGCGCAGGTGGCGCTGGCGGCGAGCTAGCGGCGCCGGCGATATACGCAGCCTCGCGCCAGCGGCCCGCTCGGCATCCAGCCTCGCCTTACGGGCCGGGCGCGAGTCGTCCGGCTCCGCTTCCGGCCCGCGAGGCAGAGCCCCCTCTTACCCGCCGTTCGGAGCCGTCTGCGGGCGGGTGCCGAGCGTGATCTGGATCTGCTTGGTCTCGCTTCCGCGCTTGATCGTCAGGGTCACGTGTTGACCGGGGGCGTAGCTGTCGATCGTCGCGATGAACTGCTCGGTCGAAGCGACCGCCTTGCCGTTGATCGCCGTGACCACGTCTCGCGGCTTGAGGCCGGCGGTGTTCGCCGGCGTGCCGGGCTGCACGGCGCTGATCTGGGCGCCACCGGTGAAGTTGCCGGTCAGCTCGACGCCCACGTAGGCGTGCTTGATCGGGTGACCGGCGATGATCTGGTTGGCGATCCGCTGGTCGGTGTTCGACGGAGTCGCGAACCCAACGCCGGCGCTCGAACCCGAGTTGGTCTGGATCTGGTCGTTGAGGCCGAGCACGTGTCCGTCGGCATCGAGCAGCGGGCCGCCGGAGTTGCCGGGGTTGATCGCCGCGTCCGTCTGGATCGCGTTGGTGATCGTGTAGTTGTTCGGCGCCGTGATGCTGCGGCCGACCTGGCTGACGATCCCCTGCGTGGTCGTCTCGGGAAGGCTGAACGGGCTGCCGATCGCGACGACAGGGTCGCCGACCTGCGCCGCCGAGGAGTCCGCGAACGGGATCGGGTGAAGCTGTGAGGCGGGCACGTCGACGTGGATCACGGCCACGTCGGTGGAGGGATCGGTTCCGATCACCTTTGCCGGGACCTTCTGGCCATCCTTGAAGGTGACCGTGACGCTCGTCGCGCCGGCCACCACGTGCTCGTCCGTGAGGATGTTGCCCTTGGTGTCGTAGACAACGCCGGCACCCTCGCCCTCGGTCTCCTGACTTCCTCCGCCACCGCCGCCGAAGAAGCCGAATCCGCCACCGCTGCTCTGTGAGGTGACCTCGATGTCGACCACGCCCGGGCTGGCGTTGCGGTAGATCTGGTTGATGGTCAGGCCGCGGCTCGAGCTGAGCGACGTCGGGACGCTGCGTGAGGACTGGATGACGGTGGTCGTGACGTTGTGGGTTGTGGTGCTGCCGCTCGCAAGCACCGCCGCCACCGCGGCACCGGCGATCGCGCCCCCTAGGACCCCCAGCAATCCGACCTTACTGCTCATGTTCGATTCTCCTGACGGAAGTGAAACTCGTATCGCTCTAGTACAGCAGCAGCGGGTGAGAAACCCCTCAGAGTGTGATGAGAGGTTGGTAAGAGCCGACGCCTACGCGGTCGGACCAGGCGGCGGCGCGGGCACCGCAGTCGCGGGTGCGGGGGGCGTCACCGGGGGGATCAGGGCCGCGGGACCCTTGGGCGGGCGCGCGCCGAGAGCTGGCTGCCATGCCTTTCCGCTACCCGGATGCAGGAAACCGAACGCGCCGGGAGCCCGATTCACCATTTTGCTGATGACACTCGAAAAGCCCTTGAGAATCCGGTGCTCCTGGGCGCTGGTCAGCTTCTTTGCCGCGACGGCCTTGTCGAGGCGAGCCCTGAAGTTGGCGACCATCGCCGCCTCGAGGCCACTCACCGACTTGCCCTGTGCCTTCGCGATCTGCGCCAGCGACTTGCCGCTGCCGAGCTGCTTGAAAAGCTGGCTCTCGCTCAGCCCGAGGTAGCCGGCGGCTCCCGCCAGCGGTCCCACGACGGGGAACGGAAGACGGGGAGCCGGGAAACCCGGCTTGCCACCGGGGAACGGCGGCTCGCCACCCGGGAGCGCCTGCTTGCCGGCCGGGCCCGGGAACATCCGTGGGCGGAGGTTTCCGCGGAAGAAACCCGGTCCGCCGGGGAACGGGGCGCCGGGAGGAGCGCCGGCGCGGAACAGCCCGAGCGCGCCGAGCAGCACGTGGCCCTTCTGGACGCGCTGTTTGAGCGCGTTGCCCTGTGCCTGGGTGAGCTTGCCGGCGGCGACCGCGGCGTTGATCTGGTCCACCTCGGCGCCCTCAAGCGCGGATGTCAGCTGCGGTGGCGTGACGTGCAGCCGCTTCGCGACGTCGTTCAGAAACGCCTGGCGAACGCTGGCGTTCGAATCCTTCGTCGCGGCGTACGCCCCGCCGGCGAACGCCGCGGCCGCCACGGCTACCACAGCAATTGCCAGTCTGCGCTTGAGGTTTGAGTGCACGGATGACTTCTGCAGTTGGCCGGGCGCCCCGGGGTACCAGCGCGCCCGTGATCAAAATCAAATCGGAGGAGTTTGAGAAGAACATAAGAGTTCCGGAAGACCACTGGCCGGGGCGTCGACGGCGGGGGCTTACCGGCGGTTCTCGAGGATCCGAATGAGCCGATCGGCCTCGCGCCGGGGCCGGTCCTGCATTCGCTTCCACGTGATCCGGACGGTTACGTGGCCGGCCAGCAGCGTGTCGGCATCCCGATCGCGATCGCTCTCGAAGGACTCGCGATCCCCGTGGAACTTGTAGCCGTCGAGCTCGACGATTACCCGTTCGGCGTCGAACACCGCGTCGACGAGGTGGCCGGCGATCCGGACGTTCGTGCGCGGGCGCGGAAGGCCGAACCGCTCGCAGAGGGCGATGAAGGCGTCCTCGAACTCGGATCGTGTCGGCTCGGTGGCGACGGTCACGAATGGCGCCAGGCGGGCGGCGCCGGGGTGGCGCGGAAACCTGGCGAGCACGTCCGCGAGCTCGGCGTCCCTCATATACCTCGACAGCCGTGCCTCCCGGACGACCTTTCTGAGCGCCAGAGCGCTCAGCCGTGGCGCCACGTCGAGCACGGTCCGCGCCGGGCTGGTCACGCGGATTCCCATGTGCCTTCGAACATCGCGATGGGTGAGGACCTTCGAGCGATGAAGCACGATCCCCGGGCGCCGGTGCTGCGCCGGCGCCGTGACCTCGAAGGGCACGTCCCACGGTGTGTGCCATCCCCAGAGGCACAGCGCGGAGGAATGGCTGAGTGCCGCGCCGGCGCCACAGGCGAGGACGGCTGCTGCCGCGCGGGGCACGGGTAGCGTCGGTTTGACGCCGACCGCATACACGCCGGCGTATATGCGATGCAACCTGCCGATGCGCAGGCGATGTTCGACTTCGCCGCGGGTCATTTCCAGGCCGAGAAGCTGCTTCCGGGTGACATAGCCGTACTGTCGAACCGCGATAGTCGCCATCGCGGCATCGGTGGCGCCAATGCCAGACGGCTCACCCACGGCCCGCCGCCTGAGGGTGGTCGAAAAGCCTTAATAGTTCAGGCTTTTTGAACATCCCCCGGAGTTTGAGAGCCGACCGCCCGCAAATCCCAGAGTGTTACGAAGTTTTTACGCCTCGCGGGCCGCTAGCGCCACAAACCAATCGAGCGCCTCGGGATTCGCCAGCGACTCGCGACTCGCCGCCGTTTCCGCCGGCGTCCCCATCAGGATCCGCTTGACGGGCACCTCGAGCACCTTGCCCGACAGGGTCCTCGGCACCTCCGCGATCTGGACGATCTCGTTGGGCACGTGGCGCGGCGAGCAGTCCTCCCGGATCCGCGTCCGGATCTGGCGCTGAAGATCGTCGTCCAGCGAGGCCCCGTCGCGCAGCACGACAAAGAGCGGCATCCAGCCGTCGGTCCCCTCACGAGGGAGGTCGACGACGAGGGCGTCGACGACGTCCGGCACGTCGAGGGTCGCGCGATAGATCTCGGACGTTCCCATCCTCACGCCACCGCGATTGATCGTCGAGTCCGAGCGGCCGTAGATGACCGCGGTGCCCCTGTCGGTGATCATGATCCAGTCGCCGTGCCGCCACACGCCGGGAAACATCGAGAAGTAGCTGTCGCGGTAGCGCTCGCCCGACGGATCGCCCCAGAAGAACACGGGCATCGACGGCATCGGCTCGGTGATGACGAGCTCGCCCACCTCGTTCACGAGCGGCTGCCCCTCCTCGCTCCACGCTTCGACCGACGCCCCGAGCACCCTCGCCTGGAGCTCACCCAGATACACCGGCAGGGTCGGCACGCCACCGACGAAGGCGGTGCACATATCCGTCCCTCCTGACGTCGAGAACAGCCACGTGTCGGAGCCAAGCTGGTCGTAGACCCAACGGAAGCTCTCGGGCGACAGTGGCGACCCGGTCGAGCCGACGGCCTTCAGAGAAGACAGATCTCGCCCCTCTCCAGGCACCAACGAGGACTTCATGCACGAGGAGATGAACGCCGCGCTCGTACCGAAGCAGGTCATCTCCGTCTGCTCGGCGAGGTCCCACAGGGTGCCGAGGTCCGGATAGCCGGGGTTGCCGTCGAAGAGCACGATCGAGGCGTCCGTCAGCAGCACTCCGATCAGGAAGTTCCACATCATCCAGCCGGTCGTCGAGAACCAGAAGAAGCGGTCGCCTGCATGCGCGTCCAGATGGAGATGAGCCTTCTTCATGTGCTCGAGCAGGATCCCCCCGTGGCCGTGCACGATCGGCTTCGGCAGCCCGGTCGTGCCCGAGCTGTACAGCACCCACAACGGGTGTTCGAACGGGAGCTGCGCGAACGACAGCGGCTCATCCCCCAGAAATCCGTCCTCCCACCCCGAGCCATCCAGATAACCCAGCGTGACCACGCGTTCCAGCGACGGCATCTCCGAGGCGATCCGCGCCACCGCCTCGCGCCGATCGAAGTCCTTGCCGCCGTAGCGGTAGCCGTCGATCGCCAGCAAGCACCTTCGGCTCGATCTGGGCGAACCGATCGATCACGCTGCGCGCCCCGAACTCCGGCGCCGCCGAGGACCACACGGCGCCGATCGATGCGCACGCCATCAGCGCCGCCAGGGTCTCGGGAATGTTCGGCATGTACGCCGCCACCCGGTCGCCCTCGGAGACGCCGAGCCGGCGAAGCCCCGAGGCGATCGCCGCGCTGTGGCGCCGGAGCTCCCCCCACGTCCACTGACCAGCATCCGGTCGCATCTCCGAAGCGTGGAACAGAGCCACGTCCTCGTCGCGCTTGCCCCGGAAGATGTGCTCGGCGTAGCTCAGCCGCGATCCGGGGAACCACTGCGCCCCGGGCATATCGCGCGAGCCCAGCACGCCCTCACCGGGCACCGAGAACCCCACATCGAGGAACGAGACGATCGAGCTCCAGAAGCCCTCGAGATCTTCGACCGACCACCGCCAGAGCTCTTCGTATGAGTCGAAGCGCAGGCCGCGGGTCTCCTCGAGCCAGCGCTGATAGCGAGTCAGCGTGGCGCGCTCGATGCGTTCCGGGGATGGGGTCCAGAGGATCTCGGGCTCAGCCATGTCCGGGAGTATGGCCCGCGGGCGGGCCCGCTGGCAACGAGGAGAGGTCCGCGCACCAGCGGGTCCGCACGCCACACACAGGGAGGTCCCGCGCACCGGCGGGCAGCTCCAGGCGGGAGTCACGGCCCGGAGCGCCGCCGGTGCACAGGTGCGCGGGAAACTTGCTCCCGCCGGCGACGAGGCGCACGTTCGTCGCAACCGCGCAGCCTATGCGGCAATCCGTCAGATCACCGTAAAACCGACACTGCTCTTACGGGAACCCGGGGTCCTGCCCGCCCTGACCCTGGTACTGCCAGCTGACTCGGGTCCGCGGCGGCCCCGCCGCCCGGATCCGACCACAGCCGACTCACCAGATCCGGACGCGGACGCAGACGCGCCCTGCTTCGCCGGCCCGGTGGACGGCAGCTTGAGCTTCATGGCGCTAACTACTCGACGTGGTAGTCGTCCCGCCCGAGGGCGCACCCGGCGGCCGCAGCAGGCTCGCGCACGCCCGGATCGCCGCTTCGGCCTTGGCGTTGTTCCTGATGTTCGACGGGAACACCGAGCCCTTGCCCGAGAAGTTCGGCTTGGGCAGGTTGTAGCCGTGCTTTTTCACGCACGCGACGAAGTTGTTGATCGCGGTGTGCGAGATCCTGAAGCGGCCGCCCGCTCCGGGCCGGAAGCGGCCGCCACCGAAGTCCGCGCCGCACGCCTTGAACGCAGCCGCGGCCTTCGGGTTGTTGCGGAAGAAGCCGCCACGCCCGCCCGCGGCCGCGTTCGGGCCTCCCGGGTTGGCACCGCCGGCGCCACCGCCGCCGCCGAAGAACCCGCCACCGCCACCGCTACCCGAGCCGCCACCGGGCGGACGGTTGGGGAGCGTCACGCCGTGCTGCTTCAGGCACGCGACGAGCTTCGCGCGCCGCGCGGCGAAGCCGCCGCTCGAGGACGAAGCCGACGTTCCCGAACTGGCCGTCGTAGTTGTCGTCGAGCCACTCGAGCTGCTGCCGCACGCGACGAGCGCGCAGCTCGCAGCCAATATCCCTAACCCGAGCACGGCTCGCTTAGAGACGACGTTGATGGTTTTCACCTGGATCCCTTCCTTTACTTGGTCGTAGCCGCCGGCCCCGCGCATAGCGCCGGCGGTTCATTTGCCGCTACCGCCCCCGAACAGGGAGCTGACGGCAGAGCTTGCGCTGCCCGAGGACCCGCTGGAGCTGGATCCCGAGCCTGCGCCCGTACCGGTTCCACTGGCGCCGGAGTCGCTGACCGAGGTCGCGGCGATCTTGCCGCCCGACCCCTTGACGCCCGAGACGACAACGGTGTCGCCCGGCCGGATCGCTGACTTCCCAACGCCCACGTTCTTGGTGATCTTGGTCGCGCTCGAGAGCGTGACCTTGACGACGTTCCCAGTGCCGAGCTGCGTCACGTAGATCGTCTTGCCGTTGACGCTGGAGACCGTCCCAAAAGAGCTGTTGCCGCCACCGAAAGCCCCGGCAAAGCCACCCGCGCCGCGGCCGGCCGCCGTGCCCGCGCCCGAAGCGCCCGCGGCGCCTGAAGCGCCCGCGGCGCCGGAACCACGCCCGGCGAGCGCGCCGGCGGCGCCGGTCCGGCCTGCGGCGGCCGCGCCCGGGAACGCGCTTGCGCTCGAGGACGAGTTGCTGACCTGGCCCTTCTCGACGCGCACGCCGACGTAGAAGCCGATCCCGCCGACGACGAGCGCCAGCAGAAGCGCGCTTCCCCAGTTCAGGAACCGCCGTCGCTGTCGGCCCGGAAGCTCGAGATCCTGGTCTTCCCGATAGCTGTCCCAGCCCTCTTCCTGGCTCTCGTAGGGCAGTGCACTCATCTCGATTCCTTTTTCGCTTTCCATGGGAGTCACTCGAAGCGCAGGGCTTCGATCGGTCGCATGGCCGCGGCGCGGCCAGCCGGGTAGGTGCCGAAGAACAGGCCGATCAGTACCGCCGCGCCGAACGCGAGGCCGATCGAGTAGGGAGCGATCACCGGTTGCACGCCGGCGATCTTGAACTGACTGCCGATCACCCCGGCGATCACTCCGGCAATGCCCCCGAAGAACGACACCAGCACCGCCTCGACGAGGAACTGGATCAGGATGTCGCTGTGGCGGGCGCCGACCGCCTTGCGGATTCCGATCTCCCGCGTGCGCTCGGTGACCGACACGAGCATGATGTTCATCACGCCGATCCCGCCGACCAGCAGCGAGATCGCCGCGACCTCGCCGAGCAGCGTCGTGAACACCTTGCTGCTGGCCGTGGAGGTCTGGATGATCGAGCTCTGGTTGATCACGTCGAAGTTGCTGCCGGTGATCGACGCGGCCGTGGGCGGATCGAGCTGGTTGAGGATGTTCGTGACCTCGGTCTGCGCCGGGTTCAGCTGATCGCGGGACTTGGCCTGGACGACGATCTGGTTGATGCTTCCGTAGCCGGTCAGCGTGTCCTGGACCGCGGTCAGCGGGGCGATCGCCACGTCGTCCTCGTTCGTTGATCCATTCGAGCCCTTCGCTGCGGTGACGCCGATGATCTGGAAGTTCGTCCCGTTGGCCTGCACCGTCTGGCCGACCGGGTCCTGCCCGCCGAACAGCTCGCTGACGACCGTCGGCCCGACCACGAGGACTCGGCTGTGATCCTTCTCCTGCGCCTGGGTGAACCAGGACCCTTCGGCGATCGTGTAGTCGCGCGCCTGCTGGTAGCTCGGGGTCGTGCCCACGAACGACGACGGCGAGTAGGTCGTCTCTCCCGAGGCGACCGTGACGCCGTTGGCATTGACCACGGGCGAGGAGCTCATGACATCTGGCGCTTCGAAGCGGTTGTCGAGCGCGTTGGCGTCCGCGACGGTCAACGACGTCCCCGCTCCGCCGCCGCCTAGGCCCCCGAGCGTCGGCGTTCCCGTCACCAACAGGACGTTGCTCCCGAGTGCGTCGATCTGCTTCTCGACGGCGTTGGAGGAGCCCGTGCCGACGGCGATCAGCACGATCACCGAGCCGACGCCGATCATCAGCCCGAGGATCGTAAGCCCCGAGCGGAGCTTGTTCGCGGCCAGCCCGCCGAGCGCGACGTGCAGGGTCTCGGTCACGCGACCGTCTCCCTTGACGCAGGAGCCTCGTCGGCGATGATCGCCCCGTCCCGGATCCGGATGACCCGGCGCGCATGCCTGGCGACCTCGTCCTCATGCGTGATCAGGACGATCGTCCGCCCCTGCTCGCTGAGGCGCTCGAACAGCGCCAGCACCTCGGCCCCCGAAGCGGAATCGAGGTTCCCGGTCGGCTCGTCGGCGAGGATCAGCGCCGGATTGGTGACCAGCGCGCGGGCGATGGCGACGCGCTGCTGCTGACCGCCCGACAGCTCCGAGGGCAGGTGGTGGACGCGGTCCTCGAGCCCGACCTCGCGCACGGCCGCCAGCGCCCGCTCGTGGCGCGCGGCCCGCGGCAGGCCGGCGTAGGAGAGGGGAAGCTCGACGTTCGCGAGCGCCCGCGTGCGCGGGATCAGGTTGTAGCTCTGAAAGACGAAGCCGATGTGACGGTTGCGCACGTCGGCAAGGTTGTCCTCGTCGATGCCGCGGACGTCGAGTCCGTTGAGCCGGAAGATGCCGCTCGTCGGCGCGTCCAGACAACCCATGATGTTCATCAGCGTCGTCTTTCCGCTACCCGACGCGCCCATGATCGCCACGTACTCGCCGCGCGCGATGCGCAGGCTGACCCCACGCAGCGCGTGCACGGCGATGTCGCCGACGGCGTAGGTCTTGCGGACATCGCGGAGGTCGATCACCGGCGGGGGGTCGCGGCGCACCCGCCGGGTCGCGGCGGCGCTCACCACCCGATCGGACTCCGGCTGCTTCGCCTGCGGCGAGCGCCGCGCCCGGAGCACTCGCCGCGCCCGGGCAACGCTTGGGCGCTCGCGCCGAGGCATCAGCCGCCACCGCCGATGCGGCGGAAGAAGCCGGCGCCACCGCCGCCGAGCGCTCCACCGCCACCAAACGCGCCCGCGCCGCCGAAGCGACCGCCACCCAGCGTCCCGCCGGCGCCCGAGCTACCGGTCGGACTGCTCGTGGCGGAGCTGATCGCCGGCAGGGTGATCGTGATGACGAGCTGCTGCCCGGCGCGCAGACCGCTGATGATCTGCGTGCGGCTGTCTCCTCTGAGGCCGACGACCACCTGCTGTGTGGTCGTCTTGCCGTTGTTCATGACGTCCACGGTGCCCAGCGAACCGCTGCCGGTCACGGCCGCGTTGGGGACCGTGACCCCCTGCGCCTGGCTGATGATCACCTGCGCGGACGCGCTCATGCCCGGCCTGACCTGGCG
This sequence comes from uncultured Solirubrobacterales bacterium, assembly GCA_963812225.1. Classification (GTDB taxonomy): domain Bacteria; phylum Actinomycetota; class Thermoleophilia; order Solirubrobacterales; family Solirubrobacteraceae; genus Palsa-465. The sequence goes on along the minus strand of CAWEUN010000013.1, from coordinate 202,969 downwards.
GTCGTGCTGATCGAGCGTGATCGTCGCGTTGTAGCTGACGACGCCGCTGCTGGAGCTCCCGACCAGCGAAATCTGTGTCACGCGCGCCCCGAGCTCGACGCCGGGGAGCGCGTCGAACGTGACGTTGGCGCTCTGGCCGGTCTTGATCTTGCTGATGTCCGACTCGCTGAAGGCGACGGTCATCGTCAGGGTCCCGGTATTCACGATCTCCGCGAACGGAGAGCTGGACGAACCGGAGGACGAGCTCGATCCGCCGAGGCTGCCCGCCGTGGCCGTGCCGCCGGCCAGGCCGCCACCGCCGCTCGACGACGAGCTCGACGACGAGCTGCTGCTCGACGCGCTCGAGCTAGAGCCCGCTGATACCGAATCACCGGGCAGCATGCTGGCGAGCGAGGCGATCGTGCCGCTCGACGGAGCAAACAGCTTGGTGTCGTTGAGCGCAGCCTGGGCGCTGTTCAGGTTGGCCTCGGCGCTGAACAGTGACGCCTGTGCCGAGGCGATGCTCGACGGCGACGGCGTCGTGGTCGTCTGAGTGGTTGTGGTGGTGGCCGAGCCGCCGCTGTGAGACGACCCGCTCCGCGATGATGAGCCGGACGAGCCGTTAGACGAGCCGTTGGACGAGGCGCTCTTCTCCTTCGCCCGGGAGCTTGGCTTCTTGGACTTCTCCCCGGAGGTCGGGTGGTGCTCCTTCCCGCTCGGCGGCGTGTACGTGACGAACTCGGTGCTGTTCGTGCCGTCGTTCAGGCTCGCCGTGGTCGAGGAACCGCCCGTGCTCCCCGACCCGCTGCCGCCCGAGCCCGAGCCGGTTGCCGTTCCGTTCTCGACCTCGGTCAGCTGGTCCTGCGCCGAAGTGAGCTGTTCCTCCGCCTGGTCGACGCCGAGCTGCGCCGAGGTCGGATCGAGCGTCGCCAGCAACTGACCCTTGGTGACGTGCTGGCCCTGCGAGACGTACACGTGCTGGAGCGTGCCGCTGGTCTTGAAGTTGACGTCGATGTCGGTGCCGGCCGCGACGTTGCCGGTGCCGGTGACAGTCGACTGCACGACGCCGCTCTCGGCGGTCACGACCTCCCTCGACGTGCGCGCCGAGCTGGTCGGCGGCCCGATCTCGAGGATCGCGACGACGACGATCGCGATCGCCGCAATTGCCAGAAGGGCCATCTGCCAGGGCCACGGCTTCTTGTCCCGCCTCACGCGGACACCTCGCTGCTGTCGGAAAGATGCATATTCAGGACTCGGGTTCGATCCACGGGGCCCGGACCTGAAACGGGTCCAGTCAGGTGGTATTTAGCGGCGGAGATGTCATTTCCGTGTAAGCGTCCGCGATTCTTCCGCAACCTTTAACTTGGGCTTTCCCGCGGTGGCGGGGAGCTCGACCAGGACCTCGAGCCCGCCCGTCTCGGGCGCCCGGATCTTCACCGTGCCGCCGTGCGCTCGAACCACCGAGTGCACGATCGACAGCCCCAGCCCGAGCCCATCGGTCCCCCGCTCCAGACGGCGGAACGGCTCGGTCAACCTGGGGGCCAGCTCCGAGTCGATCACCGGGCCGCCGTTGCTGACCTCGACCCGCACCCGATTGCCGACCGTCGACGTGGACACGGACAGATGGCCGCCGTGCTCGTTGTGGCGGATCCCGTTCTCGATCAGGTTCGCGATCATCCGCTCCAGAAGCGCCTGTTCGCCCCGCGTCCACGCCGGTTGCAGAGAGGCGCTCACGCTGACCTCGGCCTCCTCGGCGCGGGCCCGCAGGTCGGTGACGCAGTCCGCGGCCAGCGCGCCCAACTCCACGGCCTCCTCACGGCCTTCGGCCGCCTCGCTCCGGGCAAGCATCAACAGCGCCTCGATCAGCCGCTCGCAGCGATCGATCGTCTCGCGCACGGCCTCACCCATCGCCCGCAGCTCGGGGACACCCGGATCGGGCTCCGCGAGCGCCACGTCGACCTCGGTGCGCATGATCGCCAGCGGCGTGCGCAGCTCGTGCGAGGCGTTGGCGACGAAGTGGCGCTGGCTCGCGAACGCGGCGTCGAGCCGCTCGAGCATGCCGTCGAACGTGTCCGCCAGCTCGCGGAGCTCGTCCGCCGGCCCGACGAGCCCGATCCGCTCGCCCAGGTTCTCGCCCGACACCCGGCGCGCCGTCGCGGTGATGTCGCGCAGTGGCCGCAGTGCCCGCCCGGCGAGCAGCCAGCCCGCGAGCACCGAGACCATCGTCATCGCACCGAGCGCGAGCACATATTCGACGACGAGCTTGTGCAGGGCATCGTTGCGGAGCTGGGTCCGCACGGCATTGGCCAGGCTGGCCTCGGGAGAGCCGGGGGCGAACCCCAGGGGCCGCCCCGGGAAGGCCGCGCCAGCCGGGATGCCGAGCTTGCGCAGCTCGGCCCGGAAGTTCTCGCGCGCGTCGAGGTTGTGGCGAACGAGCAGGTACCCGATCGTCAGCAGGACAGCGCCGGTGACGAGGAACACGAGGCCATAGATCACGGTCAGGCGCAGACGGATCGTCGGCGCCGGCCAGCCGATCTGCGGACGCCAGCGAGGCAGACGCATCACGCCATCCGGTACCCGACGCCGATCACGGTCTCGACCACCGGCGGGTCGCCCAGCTTTCGGCGCAGCGTCATGATCGTCATCCGCACGACGTTCGTGAACGGGTCGATCTGCTCGTCCCACACGCGCTCGAGCAGCTCCTCCGCGGACACGGTCGATCCCTCGGCGCCCATCAGCGTCTCGAGCACCGCGAACTCCTTGCGCGCGAGCTCGACCTCCTTGCCGCCCCGCATCAGGCTCCGGCGCGCCGGATCTAGCTCGAGGTCGGCGTGGCGCATAACCGGCGGTCGGCTTGGAGTAGCCCGGCGCGCGAGGGCGTGGATCCGGGCCACGAGCTCGGCGAAGCGGAACGGCTTTGCCAGATAGTCGTCGGCCCCGAGCGAGAGTCCCTCGACGACATCGCGCAGCGCTGCCGCCGCGGTCAGCATCAGGATCCCGGTCTCAGGTCGCTCGCCGCGGATGACGCGGCACACGTCGTCGCCATGAACGTAGGGAAGGTCGCGATCGAGCACGAGCACGTCGTACCGGACCAGGCGCGCCTTCGCCAGCGCTTCGTTGCCGTCGGGCGCGATGTCGACGGCCATCCCTTCTCGCCGCAAACCTCTGGCGATCGCGTCCGCCAACCGGCGCTCATCCTCGGCAATCAACACCCGCATGAAGGCAGGATGACGACCCCCACGTAAGAAAGCCATAAGAGGGTAAATTGCCCCAGATATACGGCGACGTTCAGGATTACACCGAATGACGTCACACTGAATCGTGATAAGCTGTTCGACACCCGATGTCCTCCCAGCAGAACCTCGCTGACCGCGGCAGGGCCATCGGCTTGCGGGCGCTTGGCGTAATCGCGTCCTCGGATCTCGTCGACCGGCTCGGGCTCCGTCGAGCCGACCGAGCGGTTCCTGCACGGCGCGTCGAAGACGACCGCGCGGACCGCCGCGCGCGCCGGCCGGACGTTCGCCGCCGCCCAGAAGCTGTCGCGCCCGGCCCGCCAACCCCGGGAACCAGGGCGAGGCATCTTCGATCTCCGTGCGACTGACGAGCAGCAGATGCTGCGCGAGGCCGTACGCGACTTCGCGCTGGAGAAGCTACGCCCCGCCGCCGAGGACGCCGACGCCCAGTCGGCCGCGCCGGGCGAGCTGCTGGCCCAGGCCAATCGAGCTCGGGCTGGCGATGGTCGGCGTCCCCGAAGAGCTCGGCGGTGCCGTCGAGCAGCGCTCCGCCGTCACCTCGGTACTGCTCAGCGAGGCGCTCGCACTGGGCGACATGGGGATCGCGGTCGCGTGCCTGGCGCCGGCGGGCGTCTCGACGGCGCTCGGACTGTGGGGCGACGCCGATCAGCAGTCCACGTATCTCCCGGCGTTCGTCGGCGAGGACGTCCCCGCTGCCGCGCTCGCGATGCTCGAGCCCCGGGCGCTGTTCGACCCGTTTGATCTCCACACGCGCGCGCGCGAGGCGAATGGCGGCTACGTGCTCGAGGGCGTCAAGGCGCTCGTACCCCGTGCGCTCGACGGCGAGCTCTTCATCGTCGCTGCCGAGCTCGCGGGTTACGGTCCGGCGCTGTTCATCGTCGAGCCGGGATCGACCGGGATCACCGTCGAGCCCGAGCCCGGGATGGGACTCCGCGCCGCGGCGACAGGCAGGATGACGTTCGAGGACCTGAAGCTCCCGGCGGGCGCGCTGCTGGGCGACGCCTCGCCTGAGGTCTACCGCGACTGCGTTCAGCTCGGCCGGCTCGCGTGGTGCGCGGTTGCCGTCGGCACCGCCCAGGCCGTGCTCGACTACGTGATCCCGTACGTCAAGGACCGTGTCGCGTTCGGTGAGCCGATCTCAAACCGCCAGGCCGTGGCCTTCGCGGTCGCCAACATCGCAATCGAACTCGAAGGCATGCGCCTCTCCACGTACCGCGCCGCCAGCCGCATCGATCAGGGCCTGCCGTTCGCCCGCGAGGTCACGCTCGCCAGGCGGCTGTGCTCCGAGCGCGGCGCCCCGATCGGCTCCGACGGCGTCCAGCTGCTCGGCGGCCACGGCTACGTCAAGGAGCACCCGGTCGAGCGGTGGTACCGCGACCTGCGCGCCGCCGGCGTGATGGAGGGCGCCCTGCTGGTCTGATGCCGATCAACCTCGAGATCCCGAAGAAGTTCGAGCAGCTCGTCACCCAGTCACACCAGGTGGCCGACCGAGGTGTTCCGGCCGCTGTCGCGCAAATACGACCGCGGCGAGCACTCCTACCCGAAGGAGCTCGACATGCTCGCGGCCGTGATCGACGGCATGCGCGAGTCGGGAGCGATCGGCGGCGCCGGAGTCGGCGGCGTCGGCAGCAACGGAGCCTCACCGGCAAAGGAGGACGGGAACCGGAACGGCAGCAACATCGCAAGCCTGCTCGGCCTGATCGAGCTTTCCTGGGGCGACGTCGGCCTCCTGCTGACGATGCCTCGCCAGGGCCTCGGCCAGGCCGCGATCGCGGCGGTCGCCGACGAGGAGCAGCTCGAGCGCTTCGGCGGCAAGTGGGCGGCGATGGCGATCACCGAGCCCGAGGCGGGCTCGGACTCCGCCGCGATCCGCACGACCGCGCGCTACGACGAGGACAGCGACGAGTACGTGCTGAACGGCGAGAAGATCTTCGTCACCTCCGGCGATCGCGCCGAGCTGATCGTCGTCTGGGCGACGCTCGACCGCGACCAGGGCCGAGGCGCGATCAAGTCGTTCGTCGTCGAGCGCGACAACCCGGGGCTGAAGCTGGACCGCCTCGAGCACAAGCTCGGGATCCGCGCCTCCGACACCGCCAACTTCGTGCTCGAGGATTGCCGTGTCCCCAAGGAGAACCTGCTGGGCAGCCCCGAGATCGAGACGAGGCAGGGCTTCGCCGGCGTGATGCAGACCTTCGACAACACCCGCCCGCTCGTCGCGGGGATGGCGATCGGCGTCGCCCGCGCCTGCCTCGACCGGACCCGCGAGCTCCTGTCCGACGCGGGCATCGAGATCGACTACGAGGCGCCGCCGCACAGCCAGACGGCGGCCGCCTCCGAGTTCATCGCGATGGAGTCCGACTGGGAGGCCGCCCGGCTGCTGACGATGCAGGCTGCGTGGATGGCCGACAACCGCGAGCCGAACTCGCTCCACGCGTCGATGGCGAAGGCCAAGGCCGGCCGCACCGGGACCGACATCGCGCTGCGCTGCGTCGCGCTCGCCGGCGCGATCGGCTACGGCGAGGGCGAGCTGCTCGAGAAGTGGGCCCGCGACGTCAAGATCCTCGACATCTTCGAGGGCACCCAGCAGATCCAGCTGCTCGTCGTGGCGCGGCTGCTGCTGGGGAAGACGTCGGCCGAGTTGAAGTAGTTCGGGTGCGCGCATGCGCGCACCCGCCGGTGGGCGCATGCGCCCACCGGGGCCGGGCCGCATGCGGCCCGGCCTACATATCCCTCAGGGCGATGATCCCGTCGATCGTGCCGAGGTACTCGGTGCGGTTTCGCCCCAACGCGATCCCGGCGTAGTTGTTGTTGTAGCCGACCCCCGTGCCGGCGAGCTGCTTGTAGACCGTGCGCCCGGTGCGGAAGCTGATCGCGGTCCAGTACCACGGGTCGGCGGCGCCCGGATCCTTCGTGTAGGTGTAGATCAGCCCGTTGGCGAGCGACAGCTTCGAGACGACCGTGGGAGCGCGCTCGGTGTCGTTGCGCCACACGACATGGCAGCCGTCGCCGTTGCGGTTGATGTCGATGCGCTCGAAGCCGGGGGCCGTCACTCCCCCTCCCGAAGTCACGCTGGGCCCCGTGTAGCCGTAGTTGTTCTCGACGATCATCGAGCGCCCGGCGACGATCAGCGAGTTCTCGTCGGCGCTCGCGCCTTTCTTGAACACCGGCACCTTGCACACCATCCGGTGGAGACGGCGGGTGAGCTTGACGCGTGTGCGGTAGACGAGGACGTCCATCGGGTTGGCGTTGTCGGTGATATTGACGTAGCCGCCCTGCATCACGGTCGGCGTCGTGCCCGTGCCGTCGTCGACCTGGCCCGGCTTGGATTCGTAGCTGTTCGGATAGCGGACGTGCCACGTGATCTTCGGCACCCCGTGGCGGGCCACGAACCGGTAGAGCTTGCGGTTCGTGGCGACGTACGCGCCGCCGTGCTGATCGACGGCGAACGAGTTCTCGATCTCGCCGACGGCGCCGTGGCCGAGCCGGACGAGGTGGATCGCCCCGGTGGCGAAGTTGAGCGTTCCGACCACGCCGTCGCTGCGCGCCACGAACCACAGCAGGCCATGCGAGTCGGGCAGCGCCGACGTGATCTTCTCGGTCGGGGTGAGGACGTGGCTCAGGTCATAGTCGCCGACCTGCATGAACCCGTCGCCGCCTGGTGTCTCGGCGATCACGTAGATGTGGCGCGTCGTCGTGGCCGTCACCACCCGGCCTTTGTTGTCGAGGTAGAAGTAACCGCCGCCCGTGAAGTCCTGGAAGATCGACCCGGACGGAACGCCTTGGCGCGGCGGCAGGGAGAACGTGGCGAGCGTCGCGAGCGTGCTCGGGTCAAGCATGTACAGCTCGGGGCCAGTGGGGCCTATGCAGATCGAGATCACCCGACCGCGCGAGTCGAATGTGATCGATCCGCAGTCATGATCGATCATCGACGACATCGTCTCGGGCGAGCGCCCGAGTGGCCCGCCCCACGAGATCGCGTCCGTCTGCCAGCCGTCGTCGTGGATCTCCGAGGTCCCGTTCAGGGCCATGAACCGGTTGCGCGGCGTCCTCGGGATCCCCTTGATCGCGTGGGCCGTCGCCGGCGCTCCCTCGAAGGTCGGCTGGATCGGGGTCGACGGGATCGGAATCGGCGGCAGCGCCCGCAGCGGTGGCGGAAACGCCGCGCGCGCGGCCGGCGCCAGCGCCCCGACCAGGAGCGCCGCCAACACGATGCGAAGCTTCACAGCGCTCTTGCTTCCCGCTGAAGCACTTCCCAAGCGCGCGCCACATCGGACTCGGTCGTGGTGACCTGACCGATCGCGAGCCGCAGCACGTAGCGGCCGTGGAGTGACGCCTGGGAGATGAACATTTCGCCGGTCGCGTTAACACGCTCGAGGAGCGCTCGGTTGCGGTCGTCATCTCCCTCGAGGCGGAAGCACACGACCGAGAACTGTCGCGGCGCGCACAGCTCCCATCCCGGCTCGGCGGCGACCCACTGCTCGAACTGCGCCGCGAGCGCCACCCCGTTGCGGATGTGCGCCTGCAGCCCGCTTCGCCCTCGGCAACGGAGTATCGCCCACACCTTCAGCGCGCGGAACCGCCGGCCGAGCACTGGGCCATATTCGCTCAGGCTGAGCGCGTCCTCGGCGTCGGGCGTGCGCAGGAACTCGGGCACGACGCTGAACGCTTGGCGGAAGTCCTCCGGCCGGCGGGTCCACAGCAGCGAGCAGTCCATCGGGGTGAGCATCCACTTGTGGGCGTTGACCACGACGGAGTCCGCCCGATCGACGCCCGCGAACGCCCACCGGAACTCGGGGCACACCATCGCGGTCCCGGCGTACGCGGCGTCGACGTGCAACCACGTCCCGGTCCGCTCACACGCATCGGCGATCGCCGGCACCGGATCAACCGCCGTCGACGCGGTCGTACCGACGGTAGCGACGATAACGGCGGCATCGGACATGTCCCCGAGCTCGGCCGCGTCCATCCGGAACTCATCGTCGGTCGGGACCTTGCGCAGCCGCATCCCCAGCATCCGGGCCGCCTTGTCCGCGGCCGAGTGGGCCTGCTCGGAGCAGACGATCAGATCCCGGCCGGTCGCCTCGCGCGCGGCGATGATCGCCGCCAGCGTCGAGGTCGAGGCGGTGTCCTCGATGTGACCGTGCCATCCGCTCGGCAGCCCCAGCAGATCGGCCACCCAGTCGAGCACAACGTACTCGAGCTCGGTCGCCGCCGGCGCGGTCCGCCACAGGAACGCCACCGAGTTGAGCGTCGCCGCCAGCAGCTCCGCGAGGATCCCCTCCTCGACCGCGCTGGTGGCGAAGTACGCGAAGTACCGAGGATGCTGCCAGTGAGTGACGCCGGGGAGGAGGATCTCGTCGAGGTCACGCAGGACGTCCGCAAACGGCTCGCCGTCGTCTGGGGCCGTGGCGGGAAGGCGCGCCTTGATCTCGCCTGGAGCCACCTGCGCGAGCACCGGCAGCTCCCCGACGCGCTCCAGATAGCCAGCGGCCCACTCGAGCGCGGCGGCCCCGTCTGTCCGCAGGTCGGTCAACCCGCGTGGGTCCTGGCGGCCACAGACCCCGAGTACGCCTCTGGCCGGAATCTCAGCACCGGGTCGTCCGAAAGCTCGATCCCGTCGACGACCCGGGTCGGATCGAAGACGAGGATGTCGTCGCCGCTCTCGCGGTCCGTGTCCAGTCCGGTTAACTCGATCGTCCCCGCCGTGACCCGCTCGCGGTCCTTCGGCCACTGGACGTACGGATCGTCGACCTCATCACCGGGGAGCGCCACCTGCAGCTCGACCGTGAAGCGCACCGACCCGTCGGCGACGCGACGGCGGATGTCCTCCTGGAGGTAGTCGCGCCCGAGGCGTCTCGCCGCCCACGGGGCGAGATGCGACACGGGCAGCTCCGGCACGAGCGTGTAGCGGACGTAGCGGGAACGACCCTCCGCGTCCACGAACCGGTAGGCGTGGACGGCGTAGTACGGGATCGTCGCGTAGCTCTCGGGCGGGCGCAGCGCCGGGATGTTGGCCGGCAGCGTGCGAAGCGCCTCGGGATGGCGCGCGAGGACCGCGGGCATCTTGAACGCCAGATCCACCCCTGGCCGCTGGACTCCGAGCAGCTCGATAAACGGCTCCGGCCGGTGGAACGGAAACCGGGGCGCGCTCTGGGCGACGATGTCGGTGCGCGTGCCGTCGGGCAGGTACATCTTGACCGCGAGCCCCCGCACGTCGGGCGCGTAGTCAGGAACGTCGGGGTTGCCGCCGCCGTTCGAAACGCGAGCGGTGACCGGGACCGGCTCGCCCTGCATGTGCGCGGCCTTGGTCAGCCCGGCCGCCTGCGGCGTGGCGGTGAACGTCCCCTTCAGCAATGTTCCCTTCGCGTGAAGGGCGCGATAGCCGGGATGGCTCCCGAAGGCGGCGTGGGCGGCGTCGATCGCGTCGTGCGAGGTGAGAGTCATCCGGTCTCCAGGGTCTTGAATTCGATTCCCGCGTCGCGCAGCCGCTGGATCAGCTTGTCGCCCATCGCCACCGCCGGCGTCAGCTGGCCCGAGAGCTTCGGTAGATCGTCGTGGGCGAGGCACAGTGCCGCCTCGGCGAGCATCTTCGACGTCTCGCCGTAGCCGGGATCACCGCCCGAGACCTCGGTGCGCAGGCGCGTCCCGTCCGACCGCGCCGCGAAGCGGACGGTGAACCGCGACTTTGCGCGCTGCTGCACCGACGGACCCTCGCCCGGGTCCTTGAGCTTGAGCAGCAGGTCGCGCGTCGGCGGCAGCTGGGACAGGGCGACGGCCGCGGCGGCTCCCGCGGTCATGGCGACCAGCACCGGCAGCTGCTTCTGGACGAGGTAATGGCTGTAGGAGAAGTCGGGCCCGTAGCGGTCGAGCGCCCGGGCGGACCGGAGCACCGTCTGGGGGTCGATCGTCGGGAACGGAACCGCCCAGCCGCCGCCGAAGTCGCTGTGGTGCGGCCTGCCGGGCGCGCCCTTCACCCTGCGATTCGCCGGCCTCGACTCGAGCTCGCGGCGCTCGCGCGCGACCTCCCTGCCCTCGCGCAGCCGGCTCATGATCAGGATCGCGGAGTGGTACGTGCCGCCGGAGAAGCTGCCGCCCACGCGCACGTACCCCTCGAGCGAGATCGGGACGTCCTCGGGAAGTTGCTCGACCGTGAACAGCGCACCCAGGTCGTACGGGATCGAGTCAAAGCCGCACGAGTGGACGAGCCGCGCGCCGCTCGCCTCGGCCTGCTCGTGGTAGCGCAGCCACATCAGGTCGACGAACTCGGGCTCGCCGGTGAGATCGACGTAGTCGGTGCCGGCGGCAGCGCAAGCGGCGACGAGCGGCTCGCCGTAACGGATGTACGGGCCGACGGTCGTGATCACGACCTTCGTCGACCCGGCGAGCTCGCGCACGGACGCCGGATCCTCGACGTCCGCGTGCAGCAGGTCGAGCTCCGCGCACGCCGGGTTGATCGTCGCCAGCCGGGCGCGCGTGGCCTCGAGCTTCGCCGCGTTGCGTCCCGCCAGCGCCCACCTCGTGCTCGCGGGCGCGTTGGCCGCGAGGTACTCGGCGGTGAGGGCTCCGGTGAATCCGGTGGCGCCAAAAACGATCACGTCGTGGGCCGGTTCAGCCATCGCCGGTTACTTCCGTCGCGAGCCTCATCGCCTCGTCGAGCTCGACGCCCGCCTTCGCCGCGAGCCAGCACGCCACCGGCGCCGCGACCCGCTCGGAGGAGTGCGCGGCCTCGCCCGCGAGGTCGAGTACGGCCTTGAACTCGTCGTTGCTCGGCGGCTCGATGCCGAGCTTCTCCGCGTACGCGGCGAGCCACTCGGTCGCGTTCATGTTCGGGCACCCACGAAGCGCGACTCTATCCGTCCCAGCTCGGTCACCGGGTCCTCGCCGAAGATCACCTCGCGCCCGATGCGGTACCAGTTGTTGGTCGCCTCGAGCTGCCCGAGGATCCCGAACACCAGCCCGAACGCGCGCAGCGTCACGATCTGGTTGGACGGCAACCGCAGGTCGCCGAACCCACCCTTGCGCATGTCGCCGTGCTCGAGCATCACCTTGGTCACGTCCTTGGCCGTGAGCCGGACCTCGCGATCCTCGAGGAACCACCACGTCGCGGCGCGGTACTTCTCCATTAGCGGTCCGACCATGTCGCGGCGGCGCTTGGAGATGATCCCCTGCTCGACGGTCAGCTCGAACAGCCGCTCGGCGTCCTGCGCGTAGCAGGCCTTCAGGATCTCGAGCTGGTCGGCGACGTCCTCGGGGGTCTGACGCTTGAAGAACCCGAAGTCGATGAAGGCAACCTTTCCGTCGTGCATGAACAGTGAGTTGCCCGGGTGGGGGTCGCCGTTGAGCAGCAGATGGCGATAGGGCCCGTTGACGTAGAAGCGGAACAGGATCTCGCCCCATCGGGAGCGCTGCTCGTCGTCGTCGCCGCGAATCTCTGCGAACTTCCGCCCGTCGATGAATTCGGTGACGATCACGCGCTCGCGGCACAGCTCGGTGACCACCGGCGGGACGACGATGAACGGGTGGTTGCGGTACTCGCGGGCCAGGGCGCGGTGGTTGACCGCCTCGAGCTCGTAGTCGAGCTCCTCCGTGACGCGCTCGGTGATCTCCTCGGCGATCTCCTTGGTGTCGAGCCCGGGAGCGAACCTGGCCGCGAGCTTGCAGGATCATCCCCAGGTTCTTGAGGTCCGCGCGGACGACGTCCTTGATGCCGGGGTACTGGACCTTGACCGCCACCGGCCGGCCGTCGTGCAAGGTGGCGCGGTAGACCTGCCCGATCGAGGCCGCCGCCACCGCGTGCTCGTCGAAGTCCCTGAATGCGGATGTCAGCGGCTCGCTCCAGGTCCTGCTCGATCACCTTGCGCATGTCCTTGAAAGCCACGGTCGGCGCCATCGCCTGCAGCTGGGCGAGCTTCGCCTGGAACTCGTCGCGGTACGGGCCGGGCACCATCCCGGGGTCGAGCACCGACAGCGTCTGGCCCACCTTCATCGCCGCGCCCTTCATCCCGCCGAGCACCTTCACCAGTCGGTCGGCCGTCTCCAGCGCCTGGCGCCCGAGCGCCTCCTCGCGCCTCCTCGTCGGAGCGCATCGTGTTGGCGGCGCGCGTCCCGAGCTGGCGCGCCGCGACCCCGGCGGCCATGCCGCCGAGGCGGCCCGCGCGGCCGAGGCGCGATCGTTCAGTCGGTTGTCAGGCACATTGAGTCCCCTGTTGGCAGAATGCCAACATTCCCAACGAAAGGCATCTACATGACAGTCCTTGACGGCAAGGTCGCAATCGTCACCGGATCCGCGCGCGGGATCGGCCGCGCCACCGCGGAGCTGCTCTCCGAGCAGGGCGCCAAGGTGCTGATCAACGACCTCGACGGCGACGTCGCGGAGCAGACCGCCGCGGAGATCTCCGGTGACACGCTCGTGTTCGCCGGCGACCTGACGCAGCCGGGCGTCCCCGACGAGCTCGTGCAGAAGGTGGTCGACGAGTGGGGCAAGGTCGACATCCTCGTCAACAACGCCGGCTACACCCTCGACGCGCCGATCCACAAGATGAGCGACGACTGGTTCCAGCGCATGCTCGACATCCACTCGATCGTCCCGTTCCGGATGTGCCGCGCCGTCGCCCCCCACATGCGCGAGCCCGCAAAGAAGGAGCGCGAAGAGGGCGTCGAGGTGTTTCGCAAGATCGTCAACGTCTCCTCGATCTCAGGGACGATGGGCAACGCCGGCCAGGCGAACTACTCATCGGGCAAGGCCGCCGTCGTCGGCCTGACCAAGACGCTGGCCAAGGAGTGGGGGCAGTTCAAGATCAACGTCAACGCGGTCGCGTTCGGCTACATCGAGACGCGCCTCACCGCCTCCAAGGACGAGTCCAACACGATGGAGATCGGTGGCGAGACCGTCCAGCTCGGCATCCCCGACCAGCTCCGCGGGATGGCGCCGATGCTGATCCCGCTCGGCCGCCCGGGTAGCCCGACGGAGGCCGCCGGCGGCGTCTTCTTCCTGTGCTCGCCGTGGTCGAACTTCGTGCACGGTCAGGTGCTCAACATCACCGGCGGGCAGTTCAGCGGAATGATGTCGTAGCCGCTTCGCCGGCGCCGGCCTAGGGATCGGAGGCGCCTCTAGGCCGGACGCAGCTCGTACTCGGCGGCGTTGAACCGCCGGGTGCGAAGCCATAGGCTCGCCATGAACCCGGGCCACCACACGCCGTTGCGGCCGTTCGCGTCGAGGTACCAGCTCTGGCAGCCGCCTTCGTTCCAGACGCTGTTCGCGAGGCGGCGGTCGGTGTGGCGCGCCCAGCGGTCGTATACGTCCCGGCGGACCTCGGCGACGCGGGCGCCGCGCTTGCCGCATCGTCTTGATCGCGGCGATCGCGTAGTTCACGTGCGCCTCGGTCGTGAAGATGATCGAGTTGAAGCCACCGGCGCTGTTGGGGCCGACGAGCAGGAACAGGTTCGGGAATCCGGAGATCGTCGTCCCCAGATATGCCCTCGGGCTGCCCCTCCCACGCCTCGCCGAGCGTCCGTCCGTCGCGGCCGCGCACGCGCGAGAACGCCGGGTTGTCGTGCACCTTGAAGCCCGGTCCCGAAGATGATCGTGTCCAGCTCGTGCTCGGCTGCCGTCCGCGGTCAGGACGCCGCGCGCGGTCATCCGCTCGATCCGGCTCGGTGATGACCTCGGCGTTCGGCGCCGCGAGCGCCGGGTAGTACGTGTTCGACATCGTGATCCGCTTGCACCCGATCGTGTACGCGCGGGGTCACCTTGGCGCGCAGCTCGGGATCCGCCACCTGCTCCTCGATGTGGCGACGCGCCGCGCGCTCCATGAGGCCGGCGAGCCGCTTGTTGACGATCGTCATCAGCACCGTTCGCCTCGAAGATCCCGTAGAGCACGGTCCGCAGCACGCGCTGGGTGATCGGGTGCCGGCGCCACAGCTCGCGCTCGCGCGGCGTCACCGGCCGGTCCGGGTCGGGCATCACCCACGACGGCGTGCGCTGGAAGACGGACAGCTTCCCGACCTCCGGCTGGATCATCGGGATGAACTGCACGGCCGAGGCGCCGGTGCCGATCACGCCCACGCTGCTTGCCGGCCAGATCGTGGTCCCAGTCCCAATGCGACGAGTGGAACAGCGTCCCCTCGAACTCGTCGAGCCCATCGATCTCCGGCACCGACGGGTTGCTCAGCCCGCCCATCCCGCCGACGAGCACGTCGGCGGTGATCTCCCCTGCGGAGGTGTCGAGGCGCCACCGGTGAGCGGCCTCGTCCCACTCCGCCTCGTTCACCTCGTGACCGAAGCGGATGTAGGGCATCACGCCGTAGCGCTCGGCGCAGTCCCGCAGGTAGTCACGGATCTCCTCCTGCAGCGGATAGAACCGCGACCAGTTCGGGTTCGGCGCGAACGAGTAGGAGTACAGCGCCGAGGGGATGTCGCACTGGCACCCCGGATAGGTGTTGTCGCGCCACGTCCCGCCGACCTCGTCGGCCCGCTCGACGACGACGAAGTCCGTGATCCCCTCCTGGAGCAGCCGGATCGACATGCAGATGCCCGAGAAGCCGGCGCCGACGATCGCGACGCGGAAGTGGCTGCGCGTGGCGGTGGCGGTCATGCACGCACGATACACGCACGTACCACGCCCGTTGAGAGACGTTCCGCTCAACTCTGGCGCTTTTGTCCCACCCCCCGGGACAAGAACGCCAAAGTTAGGGTGGCAGCGGTCAATGTCCCGGCCCGCGCCCCGTGGCTTTCGTTTGGTGTCGGCTCTGTAAAACGGCGCTGGTGAGGGAGGTGGGTGGGTTTGGTCGCGGGTCCCTCGGGGCCGATTTGTGGCGCGAGCGTGTAGAGCGTGTCGAGACCGTCACGAATCAGTGACAAAACTCCGAAATCAGGCCCTGGGAATCCTGCTTAACGCGTCAATCCCGGCTCGGGAGCCGAGCCCTGTCGAGCTGTGCATGCATAGCGTGCTCAATACGACAGGGCTCGCGGAAAACTCCGGTCTTGTCGTGTTATGCAGGAAATCTCCGGATCCGGCCTCCACAGAACCCGGCGCTCGCCGCAAACTCCCACCCCCTCCCTCCCCGGCGCCGTTAAACGCCGGCCGACCGCCAACGAAGGCCACGGGGCGCGAGCTGAGAGCGCCCACAAACGCGCAGACCCGAGCCCTAATTGGCACTCTGCCAACTTCTGGTAGCCTCATTTTCACGCCGCAGCCCGCCTCCACCTCCCCCGCGCCACGCTGGCACCGCCTCGACCACGACGAGCGCCGGCGCCAGATCCTCGCCTGCGCCAAGCGCCTGTTCAGCGAGCGCAACTACGCCTCGGTGTCGACGTCCGAGATCGCCAAGGAGGCCGGCGTCGCCCGCGGCCTGCTGCACCACTACTTCGGGACCAAGCGCGACCTGTACCTCGAGGTCGTGCGCAGCATGATGCGCACGCCGTCGAACCCGGTGCCGCTGCGAAGCGCCGGGGGCAACATCGAGACGATCATCGACGAGGGCGTCGACCGCTGGCTGACGATGCTCGAGCGCAACCGCGGCACGTGGCTGGCGGCGATCGGCGCCCAGGGTGTCGGCCGCGACCCCGAGGTCGAGGCGATCCTCGACCAGGCGCGCGAGCAGGCCGCCGACCGGCTGATCGAGGCGCTCCAGACCTACGAGGCGGCACAGGCGCCACCGCACGCTCCGCGCCCTGTCCGCGCCTACTCCGGCTACGCCGAAGCGGCCTCGCTCGAGTGGCTCCAAAACAAGCGCCTCACGCGCGATCAGACACGCGCCGCGCTCGTCCAAGGATTTCTGAGCATCGTTCAAGACGTGCTCCCGGCTGTGGAGCGCGAAAGGAGCAGACAATGAGCAACAAGACCTACGTGATCGGCGTCGGGATGACGAAGTTCGACAAGCCGGGCACCAAGGAGGGCGACTACCCCGACTGGGCCAAGGAGGCCGGCGAGAAGGCGCTCGCAGGACGCCGGCGTCCCCTACGACGCGATCGAGCAGGCGTACGCCGGCTACGTGTACGGCGACTCGAGCTACGGCCAGCGCGCCGTGTACGAGCTCGGCCTGACCGGGATCCCGGTCCTGAACGTCAACAACAACTGCTCGACGGGCTCGAGCGCGCTGATGCTCGCGCGCCAGGCGATCAAGGGCGGCCTCATCGACTGCGCGCTGGCGATCGGGTTCGAGAAGATGGAGCGCGGCTCGCTGGGCATGAAGTACACCGACCGCACGCCGGCGCTCGACAAGCACATCGCGCGCATGTTCCAGCTGCGCGACCCGGAGACCTCGCCCGTTCGCCCCGCAGATGTTCGGCAACGCCGGCCGCGACCACATGGAGAAGTACGGCTCAAAGCCCGAGCACTACGTGTGGATCGGGTGGAAGAACCACAAGCACTCGACCAACAACCCGTACGCGCAGTTCCAGACCGAGTACAGCCTCGAGGACATCAAGAACGCGCCGATGATCCACGAGCCGCTGACCAAGCTTCAGTGCTCGCCCACCTCCGACGGCGCCGCGGCCGTGATCGTCGCCTCCGAGCGATTCGTCGACGAGCACAATCTCTACGACCAGGCGATCGAGATCGCGGGCCAGGCGATGGTCACCGACCTCAAGTCGAGCTTCGACGATACCGCCGACTGCATCACGATCGTCGGCTACGACATGAGCAAGGAGGCCGCCCGCCGCGCCTACGAGGAGGCCGGAGTCGGCCCCGAGGACGTCGCAGGTCGTCGAGCTCCACGACTGCTTCAGCGCCAACGAGCTGATCACCTACGAGGCGCTCGGGTTCGCCGCCCGAGGGCGAGGGACACAAGCTCGTCGAATCCAAGGCGACGACGTACGGCGGCGACGGCCCGGTCGTCAACCCGAGCGGCGGCCTGATCAGCAAGGGCCACCCGCTCGGCGCCACCGGCCTGGCCCAGTGCTCCGAGCTGACCTGGCAGCTGCGCGGAACCGGCGGAGAAGCGCCAGGTCGAAGACGTTAAGGTTGCGCTGCAACACAACATCGGCCTCGGCGGCGCCGCCGTCGTGAGCATCTACAGAAAGGCCGCATGATGGCGACGACGACTCAGCATCACACGAACGGCAGCACCGCCACCGAGGACTCGATCGTCGTCGAGAACCCCGCCACCGGCGAGATCATCACGACGCTCCCGGCGACCACGCCCGGAGCAGCTCGAAGAGATGGCCGAGCAAGGCCCGCCGCGCGCAGCCGGGGTGGCAGGCGCTCGGCTTCGAGGGACGGGCCAAGGTCCTGCGCCGGATGCAGAAGTGGGTGCTCGACAACGCCGACCGCTTCCTC
The DNA here is from genome assembly GCA_963812225.1 of uncultured Solirubrobacterales bacterium. GTDB lineage: Bacteria > Actinomycetota > Thermoleophilia > Solirubrobacterales > Solirubrobacteraceae > Palsa-465. The sequence continues at coordinate 185,457 of CAWEUN010000013.1, read as the reverse complement.
GACACGCTCGTCTCCGAGACGGGCAAGACCCGCGAGGACGCCGCGCTGGCGGAGCTCGGCTACGCCGCGAGCTCGTTCGGCTTCTGGGCCAAGAACGCGCCCAAGTACCTCGAGCGACGAGAAGGTCAAGACCTCCAACCCGTTCCTGCTCGGCCGCAAGATGATCGTCCGCTACGAGCCGGTCGGGCTGGTCGGGCGTGATCGGCCCGTGGAACTACCCGTTCACGAACACGATCGGCGACGCGATCCCGGCGCTGGCGGCCGGCAACGTCGTGCATCGTCAAGCCCTCGAGCGTGACGCCCGCTGACGTCGCTGCTGATCGAGGAGGGGCTGCGCGCGTGCGGGATCCCCGAGGACGTCTTCCAGGTCGTCGTCGCGCCGCGGCCCGCTCGGCCTCGAGCTGATCGACCTGGCCGACGTCGATCATGTTCACCGGGTCGACCGAGACCGGCAGGCAGGTCGCCGAGCGGGCGGCGAAGACGCTGACGCCGGTGTCGCTCGAGCTCGGCGGCAAGGATCCGATGATCGTGCTCGCCGACGCCGACGTCGAGCGGGCCGCCAACGCCGCCGTGTTCTGGTCGATGCAGAACACCGGCCAGACGTGCATCTCGGTCGAGCGCGTGTACGTCGAGGAGCCGATCTACGACGACTTCGTCGCCCGCGTCGCCAACAAGGCGCGCGACCTGCGCCAGGGCGTCCCCGGCGACTTCGGCTCGGTCGACGTCGGCTCGTTCATCAACCCGCCGCAGATCGACATCGTCGAGGCCCACGTCAAGGACGCCGTCGACAAGGGCGCGCGCGTCCTCACCGGCGGCACCCGCGGCACCGGCGACGGCGCGTTCTACGCGCCGACCGTGCTCGACCGACGTCGACCACACGATGGAGTGCATGACCGAGGAGACGTTCGGGCCGACGCTGCCGATCATGAAGGTCGCCGACAGCGCCGAGGCGATCAGGCTCGCCAACGACTCGCCGTACGGCCTCCAGGCGTCGGTCTACACCAAGGACGTCGCCAAGGGCGAGGCCGTCGCGCGCAAGCTCGAGGCCGGCGCGGTCGTGATCAACGACTCGAACGCCAACTACCTGGCGCTCGAGGCGCCGATGGGCGGCTGGAAGACCTCCGGCCTCGGCGTCCGCCACGGCCCCGAGGGGATCCGCAAGTACACCCACCGCCAGACGATCCTGATCACGCGGTTCGCGCTCAAGAAGGACCTCTACATGTACCCGTACAAGGCGGGCACGAGCAAGTTCCTGGTGCGCCTGCTGAAGCTGATCTACGGCCGCGGGCGCCGCGACTAACGAGAGGGGGCTCTGCCCCGCGGGTCGAGAGCGGGCGGCGCTGTGTATCGCCGGGCCGCGGGCTCAGCCTGTAACCGAAGGCGCAGGCAGAATGCGGATCCTCGCCCGGGCGCGCGCCATCCGGACGTTGCTCGCCGTGGCGGTCGCGCTGACGCTACAAGCCGAGCGTCTTGCCGATGATGTCGCGCTGGATCTCGCTCGTCCCGCCGTAGATCGTCGTCACGACGGCGGTGCGCACGTGGCGCTCCATGTCGTACTCGACCGCGTAGCCGTAGCCGCCCATCATCTGCATGCCCTCGAGCGCGGTCCGCTTGGCGATCTCGGTCGCCTTGAGCTTCGCCATCGACGCCTCGCGCGGGAACAGCTCGCCGGGGTTGGCGTCGACGCGGATCGCGGTGTCGTAGACGAGCAGCCGCGTCGCCTCGAGCTCGGTCGCGAGGTCCGCGAGACGGTGCTTGAGCGCCTGGAAGCTCCCGATCGGGCGGCCGAACTGCTTGCGCTCCTTGACGTAGGCGAGCGCGTCGTCGAACGCCCGCTGCGCCATCCCCAGCGCCTGGGCGGCGATGATCAGGCGCTCGTGGTTGAGCCCGGCCATCAGCTGCCGCCATCCCTGATCCTGGTTGCCGATCAGCCGCTCGGCCTCGACGTGGCAGTCGGTGAAGAAGATGTCGTTGACCTCGCGGCCGCCCATCGTCTCGATCCCGCGGATCTCCATGCCCTCGACGTCGGCGGGAACGGAGATCATGCTCAGCCCCTCGTGCTTGTTGCCGGTGCGGTTCGTACGGCAGACGAGCAGCACGTGATCGGCCGCGTGCGCGCCGGTGATCCACGTCTTCTGGCCGTTGATCACGTAGCCGCCGTTGGCGCGCTCGGCCCGGCAGGACAGATTGCCCGACGTCTGACCCGGCCTCGGGCTCGGACATCGCGATGCACTCGACCCGCCCGTTTGCGATACCCCCGAGGATCTCCTCCTTGAGCTCGTCGCTGCCGAACCGCTGCACCGCGCCGGCGGTGATCATCGTCACCCCGACGAACGCCATCGGGATCTGGCCGCGAGCGGTCTCCTCGAGCATCAGGCACATGTCGACGGCGCCGCCGCCCGGAGCCGCCGTACTCCTCGGGGATGCACACGCCCGGCCAGCCGAGCTCGGCGATCCGCTCGTACAGCTCCTGGTTGTGCGGCTCGCGCCCGTTGTCGGTGAGGGCGTCGCGCTGCTCGCGGGTGCCGCACTCGCGCTGCGCGAAGTCTCGGATCGCCTCGACGAACGCGCGCTGTTCGTCGCTCAAGGTCTGAATGGTCATCGTTCTCCTGGTCTGGTCAATGTCTGCCGCGGGACTCGCAACACTAGAGGGACCATGAGCCAGTCGGTGTTCCCGACCGAGACCGAAGCCGAAGGGCTGCTCGTCGGCCCTGAATCGGTGAGCTGGCAGATCACGAGCGACGCCCGCCTCAACCTCGTCGTGCTCTATCCGCTTCTGCTTCAGGTCGCGCATCCGACGGTCGAGGCCGGCGTCACCGACTACTCGGACTTCGAGCGCCGCCCGCTGGAGCGCCTGCTGCGGACGGCGGACTACCTCAACCTGCTCGTCTATGGGGGCCGGGACGCGGTGGCCGCGGGCCGCCGGCTCCGCGCCCTGCATCATGAGTTCCGGGGCGTCCGCAAGGACGGCGAGCGCTACTCGGCGCTCGAGCCCGAGGCCTACGCGTGGGTGCACGCGACCCTGATCGAGAGCTTCGTCGACGGCCACGCCCACTTCGGCCGGCCGATGTCCCCGGAGCGGATCGAACGCTTCTACCGCGAGTACCGCGGGCTCGGCCGGCTGATCGGCGTTCGCGAGCGTGATCTGCCCAAGGACTGGGCCGGGTTCCGCGCCTACTTCGACGGCGTCGTCGAGACCGAGCTCGAGCGCAACGAGGCGACCGATCGCGTGCTCCGCGCGGTCCGCCGCGCGACCCCCGCGCCCGTGCCTCTGCCCGGCGTCGTGTGGCGCTTCGCGAGGATCCCGGCGGCCCAGATGATCTGGCTCGGCGGCACGGGGCTGCTGAGCCCGGCGCTTCGGAAGCGGCTCGGGATCCGGTGGATGCCGCTCGACGAGCTCGCGTTCCGCGGCCTCGGAACAATGGCCCGCTCATGCGGGCCGCTGCTGCCCGACTCGTGGCGCATCACCGGCCCGGCACATCTGCGCCGGCGCCACGACGCGATCGCGCGCGGGCCGCTCGGCGACCCCGCTCTCGGCTCCTACAGTGAGCCGGGTGCTGATCCGCGACGCCGATCCCGCCCGCGACGCCGGCGCTTGCTGCACGATCTACTCCCCGTTCGTCACCGACAGCGCCATCTCGATGGAGGAGCGAGCGCCGAACGAGCCCGAGTTCGCGGGGCGCATCGAGCGGATCTCGCGGACCCATCCTTGGCTCGTGGCCGAGCGCGACGGCGCCGTGATCGGATTCGCCTACGGCTCGCCCCACCGCGACCGCGCCGGTTACCGCTGGGCTGCCGACGTCGCGGTCTACGTCTCCGCCGCGGAGCGCCGGCGGGGCGTCGGCCGGGCGCTGTACGAGACACTGCTGCCGCTGCTGGCGCGCCAGGGCGTGTACGTGGCGTGCGCGGGGATCACGCTCCCCAACGACGCCAGCGTCGCCCTGCACGAGGCGGTCGGATTCACGCCGGTGGGCGTGTACCGCGGGATCGGCTTCAAATACGGCGCGTGGCGGGACGTCGGCTGGTGGCAGGCCGAGCTGATCCCCCAGGACGGGCCGCCGCGAGCATCGCCCAGCCCGCCTGTCAGAGTTGAGACCGGCTTGCGTTAAAGATCTGCTAATGGCCGGAACTTTGGCGGCGTCTGGGGGTTCGACTCCCGGGTGGACTCAATGCGTGCCGGCACCCGTTTTCGTGCGCTCGTCGCTGTCCTGGGCTGCGCTTGCCTGCTGGCGGGACTCGGAGTCGGGGCTGCGAGCGCCAACGCGCACCACCACAAGGCGCGCCATCGCGGCCACGCGGCCCCGACCGTGCAGACCGCGAACCGCCCGAACATCGTGTTCGTCCTCACCGACGATCTGTCGACGAACCTGCTGCGCTTCATGCCGCACGTGCTCCAGATGCAGCGTCAGGGCCTGACGTTCAAGGACTACTTCGTGTCGGACTCGCTGTGCTGCCCGTCGCGCGCATCGACCTTCACCGGCAACTTCCCGCACGACACCGGCATCTACAGCAACACCGGCAAGCACGGCGGATTCGATCAGTTCTACGCCCGCGGGGAGGCGCAGCACACGTTCGCGATCGCGCTCAAGCGGGCCGGATACCGCACGGCGATGATGGGCAAGTACCTCAACGGCTACATGGGCGAGAAGGGGATGCCCGCGGTCGCGCCCGCGACGTACGTGCCGCCGGGGTGGACGCGGTGGGACGTGGCCGGCTGGGGCTATCCCGAGTTCAACTACGCGCTGAACCAGAGCGGCAGCCTGCACAGCTACGGCGACCGGCCGTCGGACTACCTCACCGACGTGCTCGCCCGCAACGCCGTGAGCTTCATCAACAACTCCACGGCAGCGCGAAAGCCGTTCTTCCTCGAGGTGGCGACGTTCGCGCCTCATTCCCCGTTCGTGCCCGCGCCGCGCAATGCAAACGACTTCCCGGACTTGACCGCGCCCCAGCCGGCGAGCTTCAACCAGCTGCCTGTCAACGCGCCGGACTGGCTGGCCAACCACCCGCCGCTCGGCCCCGACGACATCGCGACGATCAACCGGGACTTCAGGAAGCGAGCGCAGTCGGTCCAGGCGGTCGACGACATGATCGGGCAGATCGAGGCGACGCTGGCGGCCGACCATGTGCAGGGCAACACCTACGTCGTGTTCAGTTCGGACAACGGCCTGCACATGGGCGAGTACCGGCTGATGCCGGGCAAGATGACCGCGTTCGACACCGACATCCGCGTCCCGCTCGTCGTCGACGGTCCCGGCGTTCCGGCCGGGTCGAGCAGCACGGCGATGACCGAGAACATCGACCTGGCGAAGACGTTCACGGCGATCGGTGGCACGACGCTCCCGTCCGACGGCCACAGCCTGCTCGGACTGCTGCACGGCGTCCCCCCGACGGGCTGGCGCAACGCGATCCTGGTAGAGCATCAGGGACCAGTCCGGCGCCGCTCCGATCCAGACTTCCAGTTGCCGGTGAGCGGCAACCCCCCGAGCTACGAGGCGATGCGCACGCACGACTTCCTGTACGTCGAGTACAAGGACGGCGAGCGCGAGTACTACGACCTGCGCACCGACCCGAACGAGCTCGACAACCTCGCCCCGTACTTATCCGCGGGCCAGCTGGCCGAGCTCCACGCCGAGCTGTTGGGGATGGAGCACTGCCACAACGGGCCCGCGTGCTGGGCCGCAATGCACGTGGGCACCGCTGCCCCGGACGTGCGCCGGCGCGGCTAGCCGCGCTTCTCGTCGAGGAGCAGCGCCAGCGTCGGGCAGGCGTCGGCGGCCTTGCGGGCGAGACCGAGCAGCTCGGGCGGCACGTCGGCCTGATCGATGATTGGATAGCCCCAGTCGTCGAGGCGGATCAACTCGGGCAGCAGCTCCGCGCAGAGCCCGTGGCCCTCGCACATGATCGGATTGACGCGCAGGCGCGCACTCATCGTCTCGTCCCGGCAGCGAGCTTGCGATCGCGCGCGCCGGTGCGGGTCGCCACGGGCAGGCCCGCGGGCCGGGCGGTGCAGCGCGAGTGCCGGTGGGCCTCGATCTCGCTCGAGAACACGGCCAGCGCACTCTCGACGAACCGGGCGGCGCCATCGGGGTGGTGACAGGCGCCGCGACCGCGGACCTCGCTCGTCCAGCGGAGCACGCGCTCGGCCTCGCGGGGGTCGGCGACGCCGTCGGCGATCGCGCCGACCGAATCGGCGATCGCGCGCAACCCGAACTCGCACGGGCCGCACTGCCCCGCCGACTGGTCAGCGAGATAGCCGATCACGCGAGCGCTCTCGTGCAGGCCGCACGAGCTCTGGCCGAGCGCGATCAGCACGCCCGAGCCGAGCGAGCACCCGACCGAACGCAGATCCTCCCGCGACAGCCGCAGCCGGAACGCGCGCGAGGCGTCGACCCACGTGCCGAAGTACCCACCCACGAGCAGTGCTCTCAGCGGCTCGGTCGAGCCGCCGGCAGCGGACAGGAGGTCAATCATCGGCGTCCCGAACGCGAGCTCGTACACCCCGGGTGCCGCCACGGCACCCGAGATCGTGACCAGCGCGGAACCCGGATCCGTGTCACTCCCGAGCTCGCGGTACCACTTGTCGCCGTAGCGCGCCACCAGCGCCACCTGGGCCAGCGTCTCGGGGTTCTGCACGAGCGTCGGCCGTCCTCGGAACCCGCGCTCGAATGGGAGCGGAGGCGCAAAGGTCGGCTTCGGGTCGCCGCCGTTGAGATAGTGGACGACCGCGCGCTCCTCGCCGGTGACGTACCCCTGGGGACCGAGCACGACCTGTATGCGCAGCTTGCCGTCGGAGCGGACGGCGATCGCGCTCTCGAGCGCCCGGATCGAGGCCGAGGCGTGCTCGCCCACCTTCACGTACACCTCGCCCGCCCCGATCGCGCGGGCGGCCAGCGTCGCACCGTCGAGCACGAGATGTGGAAGCCTCGAGAGCAGCAGCCGGTCCTTGCCGCTCGCCGGCTCGGTCTCCGAGCCGTTGACGACGAGCACGGCGCCGCGGCGGCGCTGCACCACGGACTGGAGCTTGCGCGCGGTCGGGAAGTCGGCGCCGCCGCGGCCGCGCAGGCCGCTGCGCTCGACGGCCGCGATCAGCTCTGCGGGCGTGGGGTGCGGGAGCGGACCGTGGATCCGCTCGTGCTCGGCCAGCGTCATCGGCGATCCGCTCGGATCGAGCCCGGCGAACAGGCGGGGCAGCGCTGCGGGACCGACGCTCATCCTCCACCTCCGGCGGCGCGGGCGTGCATCGTGCCGGTCACCGTCCCATTGTTGTCGTCGACGTTGAGGCTGACGTGCAAATCGACCGCTGTCCCCGACCCATCGCTCACGTGCGCCACCATCTCCCGGCCCTCCAGGAACGTGACCTTGCCCGCGAGGACGGAAGGAAGCCCGTGTAAGAGCAGGTCCACCTGACTACCGGTGAGTGACAGACCGCCGCTCGGGAGTGGCGCTCCGGCGAGACGGATCCGCAGCTGGCCGTGGGCGCCGCCGGTGACGTTCAACCCCAGATCGATGATCGTCCCGCCCTGGGCCGGTGACTGACTGAAGTTTCCGGCGAGCGTCGCCGACACCGGCAGCCGCAGGGTCCGCCGGGTCGAGACCGGACGGGCCGTGGCCGCCGGCGCCGATACGTGCGAGGCCAGCAGTCGGGTCGGCGTGCCCGCGCGGCCCGCCCAGCCGGTCTGGAGCGGCCCGGCGATCGTGAAGATCGCGATCCCGATCGGGGCGATCACGGCCGCGGTCGCCGCCGGCGCCCTTATGCCTTCGGGGACGCCATCGGTGCGCGAGATCCGCACCAACGTGGCGGTCGTCACCGCGGCGACGCACGCGGCCGTCAGCAGCAGCATCCACCACACCTTCGTGTCGGTGCCCGTGCCGAGGCCGTGGAGCACGGCCACGGGCCAGCTCGCGTACGCGAGCCAGTGGACGAGCCGCCAGCGGCGGTACCCGAAGCGGCGCCGAAGCGAGGCTCGTGATCACCAGCGCCAGCATGATGTCGAACGCGAGTGCGCCGAGCCCCAGCCACAGTGGCCGGTAGCTCGAGACGAATGGGATCACGGCGTCTGTCAGCTTGATCGGCGCGAAGCTGTCGAGCACGCTGGTGAGGATGTGAATGACGAGCAGGACGATCACCAGCAGCGAGACGTCGCGGTGGAGCGTGTCGATCGCGAACCGCGGCCACCGCGGGGCCACCGCAAAGCGCAACGTGCCGAGCACGCCGAGCACCACGCTCAGGGTCAGCAGCACGAGTGCCACGGCGCCGGTGCCGCGCGCGAGGTACCAGTAGACGCTCGGACCCGTCGTCGCCACCGCCACCATCACGTCACTGCCTCACCGAACGTCGCGGCCGCCGCCTCGTCATCGCCGTCGGCGGGCCATCCGGCGACATGCACGACGCCGCCGTCGGCGCGGACGAGCCGGCTCGGCAGCGCCAGCGCTTCCAACCAGCCGATCGCCGCCTCGCCCCGCACGATCGCCGCCGTGGTGGCGATGTTCGCGTCCAGGCACGAGCCCGCGCTGACCGAAACCGTGCGCCACACGACCGACGCCGGCGACCCGGTCGCGGGATCGACGACGTGGTGGACGGTGTGCGCGCCCGCCTGCCAGCGTCGCGTCGTGGTGCTGGACGTGGCCAGTCCCCCGGACCGCAGCGTGATCCACTGACCTGGAGCGTCGATTCCCGCGCGGTGATCGTCGGTCACCCGGATCCTCCAGCCCGGCTCGGGAGCCGAACCGGCGATCGCCATGTCGCCTCCGAGGCCGACGAGCACGCCGCAGCCGGCTACGCCGTGCGCCCCGGCAGCCGCCCGGTCCGCTGCGAGCGCCTTGGCCGTGGCGCCGAGATCAAGTATCACGCCCCGCGGTACGCGAATCGTCGCGCGATCGGCATCGAACTCGACCGTCCGCCATCCGGGGACGGCCGCAAACTTCACCCGCCGGGGGCCTCCATCCGCCGCGACCTCCTCGAAGTCACGGTCGTAGCCGAGGGCGACCAGCGCCTGCCCGACGGTTGGGTCGACGTCTCCATCGGTCACTGCCGCCGCGCGCAGGGCCGCCCGGACCGCGTCGTGGAGCAACGAGCTGATCGTGACCGGAGAGCCCGCGGCGCGATTGACGGCGGTGAGCTCCGAGTCCTCGCGAAACCGCGAACACGCGCGATCGAACTCGGCGATCACCCGCTCGGCCTCCTCGCGTGCGGACGCAAGGAGCGCCGCGTCGGTGACGGCAACGATCGCGGTGCTTCCGAGTGCCGGAAATGTGGCCGCGCAGGCTTGGTTGTCGAACACGAAAGGTCTTCCGTCGGGCTCAGGAGCCGCCGGACACTGGGGCGGGCGCCGGCGCGGGTGCGGGCGCCGGCGCAGGGCTCGGAGCCGACGCCTGTGGGGCTGGCGCTTGACTCGGCTGCGGTCCTTCGTTCGGGCCCTGCAGACCGAGCTGCGCGGGGCTGGCGAGCGCGGGCAGCACCGCCGAGGACGTGCTCGCCGTCGAGCTCGCGCGCGCAGCACCGGTGGTCGCGCGGGCACCGAGCTTGCGACCCGGCGTGGCCGATGAAACCGCGGCGGCGATCGCCGCGGTCGCGGCCGTGGCGCCGACGATCAACCAGCGGCGGGCGCGCGCCAGCCGACCGAGCGTGGCGTCCCGCTCCAGCTGGGCAAGTGACTTGTTACTGCGTCCTGACAGGCGCTGGTCTGGGCCAGTCATCACCGGAATTATTCGAGCACACAATCAGATCTGCGTAAGACGAGTATGAGAATCCGTCTAGGGGCGTGCCGCGCCACGGCCCGTATCTAAAGCGGTTATAAGCGCCGGGAGCTCGACGGTGAACGTGGCCCCGTCGACGAGCACTCGGCCGCCGTGGCGCTCGACGACGGCCGCGACGATCGAGAGGCCGAGACCCGATCCCGACCGGTAGACGGCGTCGGGTCCCCGCCAGAACCGCTCGAAGAGGCGCTCGCGGTTGGCCGGATCCGGGCCGCTGCCGTCGTCGCGCACGCTGAGCAGCGCGTGGCCGTTGGCCGCGGTCAAGGCGACCGACACCCGGCCGTCCGGCGGCCCGTGGACGAGCGCGTTCTCGATCAGGTTGTCTAGCACCCGCCGCAGCGCCTCGGGCTCGCCTCGGACGCGCACGGGCTCGACCCGGTCGAGCGTCACCCTGTCCGCCTGTTCGTCGCGGCTGTGCACCACCTCCTCGACGAGGTCGTCGAGCTCGACCGCGGCGAGCTCGCGCTCGCCCTCGCCCGCGCGCTCGAGCACGAGCAGATCGTCAACCAGCCGGGCGAGGCGGTTCGCGTCGCGGCGGAGGTCGGCCAGCACCTCCTCGTCGGCGCCATGACGCGCCGCGAACTCGACGTTGCCGAGCAGTGTCGCCACCGGAGTGCGGAGCTCGTGCGAGGCGTCCGCCAGGAAGCGACGTTCGCCCTGGCGCGAGCGCTCGAGCGCGGCCAGCATCCGGTTGAGCACGCCGCTGAGCTGCGCGACCTCATCGGCGACGGCGGGCTCGGGCAGCCGCTTGGACGGATCGGCCGTCCGCTCGATCTCCTCGGCGGCCGTGGCGAGGCGCTGAAGCGGTCGCAGCCCGCGCCGGCTCAGCACGCCCGCGACGAGCGCCGCCACCAGTGCCACGGCCGCGCCGATCACCGCGAGCAGGAAGCCGATGTGGCCGATCGTGTTCGTGATGTCGGTCGTCTCCGAAGCGACCAGCACGGCGCCGCCGGCGGCCGGACCGCCGGCGTCCGCGATCGGCGCCGCATACATCCGAAACGGGTCGCCGCCGACATCGACGTTCTCGAACCCGGTGCGCCCCGAGACGCGCGCTGTGCGGGCTAGGCGATCCTGGGGCAGCAGCTCGGCGCCGAGCGTCAGCGACCTCGCGATGATCCGTCCATGCGAGTCGACCACCTCGACCACGATCTGGTGGCCCGACACCGGGCTCTCGAGCGCGCCGGGGCTGGAGAGCACCGCCGGTGCCGAGACCGCGAGCTCGGCGACCTGCTGTGCGCGCTCCCGCAGTGCCGTGTCGAGCGAGCTTCGGAGCTGGTGCCCGACGATCAGCACCGACGCCACCGCGAGAACGGCGACGCCCGCGAGCACCGACGCGACCGCGGCCAGCACCAGTCGCCCGCGCAGCGTCCGTGGGACGAGCCGGCTCAGGCCCGAAGCGTGAATCCCGACCCCCGGACCGTTCGGATCAGCGCCGGCGGGCCGAGCTTCCGGCGCAAGCGGGTTATGTATCGATCGACCACGTTGGGCTCCGCTGCACCCTCCCAGATCTGCTCGAGAGCGTACTCCCGCGTGACCGTCCGCCCCGGCGCTCGCAACAGCAGCTCGAGCAACGCCGCCTCGCGACCGGTCAGCTCGATCGGCCGGCCCGCCCTGACGAGCGACCGTCCCCGCGCGTCCAGTACCAGATCGGCGTAGGAGAGCAGCGGCTGCGGCTCGAGATGACGGCGGGTCAGCGCGCGGATCCGCGCAATCAGCTCCTCCGACGCGAACGGCTTGATCAGGTAGTCATCCGCCCCGGCCTCGAGCCCGGCGACCCGGTCGGAGACGGCGTCACGGGCGGTGAGCATCAGGATCGGCGTCGCGAGTCCCTTGGCGCGCAGGCGGCGGCAGACCGCGAGTCCGTCGAGCCCCGGCATCGCCATGTCGAGCACGATCACATCGGGCGCCGAGCGCTCGGTGGCGACGAGCGCGGCGGCCCCGTCCGGAGCGGCCGTGACCTCGAACCCCTCGGCCCTCAGCGTCCGCTGGAGCATCCTCAGCAGCGGCGGGTCGTCATCGACGACCAGCACACGATCCCTGGACGAACCCCCCGGCGCTGACCCCGGCGCGTCACCCACCGGCGACGTCGCGGCGCAGGAAGACGAGGTACGCGGCGAAGATCGCCGGGATCCCGTACATCGCGCACACCCACGCGGCCCGGACGATCGGCGACCAGTCGATCGGCGTCCGCAGGAGCCCCTGCCAGGCGTTGAACTGCGTGCTCAGCAGGTACGGCTGCAGACCGCCGAGACCGGGGAGGACGCCGATCAGTTGGAACAGCAGCGAGATCATCAGCGTCCCGACCACGGCCGCCGCGCTATTGCGCGTAATCGAGGACAGCAGCAATCCGATGCAGACGATGGTGGCGATCGGGATCAGGTACACGAGCAGCCCCACATACACGAGCTCCAGCGCCTTCGGCGCGGAGACGATCGTGCCCGACAGGGTCTGCAGCGAGTTGAACCCCGACTGGAGGCTTCCGGCGATGACCGCGACGGTGCCGCTCAGCATGATCGCCGCGACCCCGTACGTCGCCGCCGCCAGTGCTTTGCCGGCGAAGATCTGGCCGCGCTCGAGCGAGCGCGTGAAGATCGTCTTCAGCGTCCCGTTGTGGTCCTCCGAGGCGATGATGTCCCCGGCCACCAGCGCGGTGATCAGCGGGAACAACCACACCGCCCCGAACAGCAGCAGGACGAGCGGGACGGCGAGCCCGCTCCGCGTAAGGTAGGACGAGAAGGCGAAGTCGCCGCCGTGGCGGTTGTGGCGGAAGTGGATCGCGACCACGAACAGGATCGGCACGAGCGCCGCCGCGCCGAGCCCAAGGTAGGTCCGCTTCTGGTAGCGGAGCTTCCTCAGCTCCCACCGGTACACGGTTCCGATCCCGGGCCTCACTTCGCGCTCTCCATGGCCGCCGGCCGGGTGGGCGACGCGGCGTCCGGCGGCTGGGCGCCGTCGACGCCCTCGGTCAGCGAGAAGAACAGGTCCTCGAGCGTGACCGTCTGCGGCGTCAGCACGTGGATCAGCGCCCCCGCCTCGATCAGCGCCTGCGAGAGCTCGGCCGCCGCGGCCTCGTCGGCCTTGAAGGCGATGCGACCGTGCTCGCTGTGCACGTCGTCGATCCCGGGCTGAGCCCGGCAGACGGCCACCGCCCGCTCGTCGTCGGTCGTCTCGAGCCGGTACACGGTCCCGGCGCCGCGCTTGAGCTCGGCGATCTCGCCCTCGTAGACGATCTTCCCGGTGCGGACGATCGCCACGCGGTTGCAGACCTCCTCGACCTCAGCCAGCAGGTGGCTGGAGAGGACCACGGTCATCCCCTGGTCGGCGAGCTGGCGGATCAGCACCCGCATGTCGCGCATCCCCGCCGGGTCGAGCCCGGTGGCGGGCTCGTCGAGCAGCAGCAACTCGGGGTCGCGCAGCAGGGCCGCCGCGATCCCCAGCCGCTGGCGCATCCCGTGCGAGTAGCCGCCGACCTTGTCGGTCGCCCGGTCGCTCAGCTCGACGGTCTCGAGCGCCTGGTCGATCCGCTTTCGGGCGTCGTTTCCGTCGAACGCCGCCAGCAGCTCGAGGTTGCGCCGCGCGGTCAGGTACGGGTAGAAGGTCGGGGCCTCGACGAAACCCGCGACGCCCTCGAGCGCCCGCACCGTCTCCATCGGGTCGCGGCCGAACAAGCGGACGCTCCCCTCCGTCGGCCGGATCAGCCCGAGCATCATCCGCAGCGAGGTCGTCTTGCCGGCCCCGTTGGGCCCCAGATAGCCGTACACGTCGCCGACGTTGACGGTGATGTCAACGCCGGCGACCGCGGTTAGGTTTCCGTACCGCTTGATCAGGCCCCGCACCTCGAGCGGGACGGGGCCGTCAGGCGGCGTGGTCACAGCGCTCTGGCCGCGAGCTCGGCGGCCGTAGGCGGCACCGACCCGATCACGGTGTACGCCACGCCGTCGCGCGTGAACCGGAGCACCGTGCCGAGCGGGGTCGCGAGCTCCTGCGCGCTGGCGCCGTTGATCGAGATCGTCGGCAGGCTGAGGCCGCCCTGGCCGGCGCTCGAGTTGGGGGCGCTCTGGCTGGCGTTGCTGGCGTTCGCCTGCTGCTCGATCACCGCCACGCCACCGAGGTTCTCCCCGTAGGCGACGAGCGCGGCCGGGGTACCGCCCCAGTCAAGGAGCGTCACTGAACGGCGCTTCAGGCCGTCGAGCGAGCGCGGCGCGCTCAGGGCGAACGGCACGTGGCGCGCCACCGCGGCGACGCCACTCATCTCGGCATGAGCCTTGGCGCGCTTCGCCTTCCCGACCAGCGGGGCGGTCGGATTTGCGTGGCCGGCCGCCGGCGCGATCCTCACGACCTTGCTCCCGGAGGGCGGCTTCATCGAGAACACCGAGCCCGACACCGAGCCGTAGGAGATGTCGGTGACCTTGAGCTGGAGCACGGGCGAGCTCTGACCCTGGGCGTAGATCCCGATTCGCAGCGGCACGCCGTGGACGGCATCCCACGCGAGCTGGACGTTGCCGAGCAGACCGCCGTCGTGCTTGGGCGAGACCCTCACGGTGTACGTCGGCTGGCCGGCGACGTCGCCCGGAATCGCGCCCGAGAGGTTCAGGTGGTGTGCGACGCGGGTGATGTCGCGCTGGATCTCGGCGATCGACGGGATCGCGTCCTGGCCCTTGGCGCTCTCCTTCTGCTTGCCGTGCGAGGGCAGCGTGCCCTCGTAGACCGTGTTTGAGGACGGGTCGGAGATCCAGAACGAGCCGTTATTGACGATGACCTGGGCGTCGCCGTTGTCGGACTGGAGCTCGAGACGGAGCTTGTTCTTGGACACCCAGAACCTGCCGCTCGCCCCACTCAGGATCGGATCGACGTTGCCCTGGAAATCCGAGGCGTCGATCAGGTGGTTGGTGAAGCTGATCCGGCCCGAGATCCCCTGCACCGCCGGGGCGGAGAGCGCGCCGTGAACGGCCCGCGCCAGCGACTCACGCTGCGGGACGGGACCTGATCCGGCCGCCGCCACCGCGATCGCGGTACCGGCCGCCACCGCCGCGATCACGACGCCGATCGTGGCCAGCAGCCGGCGGGTTGAAGCAGTGCGAAGAAACCTCGTCATCTAAAAGCCTTTCTTGGGATATGCCCAAGATAGGTGAGAAGCTTGAAATTACTCTGACAGATGGGTGGCGCGGGGCGGTCGACTCTCGCAGCCCTGATTGGCGTCAGCCCACTAAACGGCGCTGGGGAAGCAGACGGGTGAGGGGCGTCGCAGCCCGATCACGCCTCCGAATGCTGCATAACACGACACGATCGGAGAAATCGGCGAGCCCTGCCGTGTTAAGCATGTTCCTCATGCATAGCTCGACAGGCCTCGGCTTTTCAGCCGGAATTGCCGTGCTATGCATGATTTTTCGCCTGTTCGCGGCCCGTGAGCTCGCCTTGGCATCCCGCCCACCCCCTCCCAGCTGCCTTTTTACCGGGCCAATCGCTCACCGGGAGCCACGGGCGCCGCCACCGCCCAAGCGCCACCGTCCGCCTCACTCCCGGCCGCCGGCCTCCCGCAGCTCCCGCTTCAGCACCTTGCCCGTTGGGTTCCGGGGCAACTCGTCCAGAAACTGAACGTCCCGCGGGACCTTGTAGCGCGCCAGGTTCTCGCGCACGAACTCCCGGACCTCGTCGGCGGTCAGCTCAAAGCCCTGCCGCCGGACGACGAACACCGCGAGCCGGTGGCCGAACTCGTCGTCGGGAACCCCGATCGCCGCCACCTCCTCGACGCCGGGGTGCCCGTACAGCAGCTCCTCGACCTCGCCGGGGAACAGGTTCTCGCCGCCGGAGACGATCATCTCGTCGTCGCGGCCGTCGACGAACAGCCGGCCCGCGGCGTCGAAGTGGCCGACGTCGCCGGTGCTCATCAGGCCGTCGATCATCTCCTTGTTGCCGCCGCCGGTATAGCCGTCGAACTGGAACGGGTTGCCGACGAAGATCCGCCCCGGCCGGGCCGCCCCCACCACCTCACGGCCATCGAAGTCGTACAGGCGGACGACTGCGCTGAACGGGACCCGGCCGGCGGTGCCGGGGGCGAGGCGCAGGTCCTCCGGGGTCGCGAACGTGGCGTACGCGACCTCGGTCGAGCCGTAGAAGTTGTAGAGCTTCTCGCCGATCGTCCGCCGCGCCCGGCGGACCAGGTCGGCCTCGAGCTGGGAGCCCGAGCAGAACACGATCCGCAGCGAGCTCGTGTCGTAGCGTCCGGGGTGATCCTCGAGCACACCGACGATCCGCTGGAGCATCACCGGCACGAGTACGAGCGCCGTCGGCCGCCACCGGGCGATCGCCTCCAGGACGCGCTCCGCGTTGAACCGCCGCGCCACGATCGTCCTGCAGCCGAGTGACACCGACAGCGCCATCTGCGTGAACCCGACACCGTGGAACATCGGCGCGGCGACGTACGTCGACTCCCGCGAGCGGTAGGGCACCTTGGAGAGCAGCGCCCCGATCGGCGCGAGCGAGCGACCTTGCCCACGCGGCGCCCCCTTGGGCGTGCCGGTCGTCCCGCTCGTCAACAGGACGACGGCCGCCGGCTCGGCCGGGGGCGGTGGCGTCCGGCCCGCGAACGCGGCGATCGCGGCCTCGAGCGAGTCCGGCGGCGGCTCGCCGTCGGTCCACCCGAGCAGCCGCCCGAGCCGGGCCTCGGAATCGAGCCGACGAGCGCCTCGTACTCCTCGTCGTGCACGAGCAGCGCGATCTCCTCCCGCTCGCACACGTCGCGCAGCTGCGGTCCCGCGAAGTCCGTGTTCAGGTACAGGATGCGGGCGCCCACCTTCGCGGCGCCGAACGTGCTGTCGAGGAAGCCGCGGTGGTTGCGGCACAGGATCCCCACGCCATCGCCCTCGCGCAGGCCGCGGTCGCGGAGCGCGCAGGCGAGCGCGTCCGAGCGCGCGTCGAGCTCGGCGAACGTCAGCGTGCCGCGCTCGTCGGTCAGGCCGGGGCGGTCGCCGTGGCGGATCGCGGCGATCGCGATCGCGCCGCCGAGCTGACCGAACCGATCGAGCGCGCGGAAGATCGCGATGGCACGGCTCGGCCGATCAATGCCGACCATCCCGGCGCGGTAGGCGTGTCCCAGGGCGCGGGATTCGGTCACGCCCCGGCGGCCGACCGCGGCGGCTCTGTCGAGGATCGAGGGTTCGGGCACGGGCGCGAACGTTATCCGCCGGCGACCCGCTACCGTCGCCCACCGTGAGCACCAGCCTGATCTACCGCAGCGCGCGGGGATACGAGCTGCTGATGCGGGCGCTGTACGGCCGCCACTACGAGGACAGGATGCGCGCCGTCGCCGAGCGGGTCCCACCCGGCGCCAGCGTCCTCGAGTTGTGCTGCGGTCCGGGAACGCTCTACCTCCGCCACCTGCGCGGCCGCGCCGGCGCCTATATCGGGCTCGACATCAACGAAGGGTTCGTCGAGAGGCTCCGCCGCCAAGGAGTGGACGCGCGCCAGCTCGATCTCACATCAGCCGACGACGCGCCCCTGCCGACGGCCGATGTCGTGCTGATCCAGGCGAGCCTCTATCACTTCCTGCCCGAACGCCGAGCGGATCGTCGATCGGATGCTCGCCGCGGCCCGCGAGCGCGTGATCGTCTCCGAGCCGATTCGCAATCTGGCCTCGAGCGAGGCGCCCGTGATTGGCCGGCTGGGCCAGCGCGCCACCGATCCCGGAACCGGCGGCCACGAACACCGCTTCAACGAGGCGACCCTCGACGAGCTGATGGAGCGCTACCGCCCGCGCGCAATCGATGCGTTCTCGATCCCGGGCGGGCGCGAGAAGGTCTACGTGCTCGACGCGCGCGCCTGAGGCCCGGCGCCGACCGCCTCGACCGGCAGCTCCGCGACACGCCCCTCGTCAACGGCGCCGCCCTCCGCCAGCGCCTCGCGGTCGATCAGGAACAGCGGCCGGTTCTTGACCTGCTCGAAGATCCTCCCGACGTACAGGCCGACGACGCCGACGCTGACGATGATCACGCCCGCCAGCACGAGCAACAGCACGGCCAGGCTCGTGTAGCCGGGGACGGTCTTCGACGGCTCGGCGAAGTAGTCGACGATCTCGAACCCGGCGACCACCAGCCCGGCGAGCGCGACGAGGAACCCGACGAGGACGACCAGCCGCAGCAGCACGGTGCTACGGAAGAACATGCCGTCGAGCGCGACCCTGATCAGCCGCTCGAGCGTGTACCCGCTCTTTCCCGCGTGGCGCTCGTGATGCTCGATCTCGATCGCGGTCGAGTCGAACCCGAGCCAGTCGAGCGCGATCATGTACTCGCGGTCGCGGTCGCGGAGGCGCAGGAACGCGTCGATCACCCGGCGCGAGAGCAAACTGAGATTGCTGTAGTCGGGGCGGACGTCGGTCTCGAGCGTGAGCCGGCGGTACAGCCGGCTGGTCCACCTCCGGAACGCCGAGTGCCTCCATCCCCGCCGGACCGTGCGCACGACGTCGTAGCCCTCGCCGGCCGCCGCCCACAGCCGTGGGATGTCCTCCGGCGCCTCCTCGAGATCGCAGTCCATGACGACCGCCCACGCGCCCCGCGCCTGCGCGAGCCCCGCCGTGATCGCGGCGTCCTGGCCGAAGTTGCGGCTCAGCCGGTAGGCGCGAACGTGCGGGTCCGCCCGCGCCAGCCGGCGCAGCACCGTCCAGCCGTCGTCGACGCTGCGGTCGTCGACGAACACGAACTCGTAGCGATCGGTGATGCGCTCGACGCTGCGGGTGAGCCGGTCGTGGAGGGCGGCGAGACAGTCGGCGCACCCGTACACGGGCACGACCACGCTCAACTGGATCTCATCGCCCCGTGCGCCTGGGGTCTTTCCGGCCATGCCCATCCATACTCTCCCCACGCCGGTAAAGCCCTGCTTAGTGTCGTGTTTTCTCCGCGTTGGCAGGCTGTGTGAACACGAGCAGCGCCGCGGGAGTGCGGCGGAAGAATTTCGGCGCCATCGCCGAGAGCTGGTTGAGGCTCAGCGACTCCGGGTGCCGCAGCGCGAACTTGGCCACCACCCAGTTGTTGACGCGGAACCGCGCCACCAGGCGCATTCCGCGCGGCGCCACCGAGCGCGGCAGCGGCCGCCCCGTTCGCGCCCGCGCCGGTGGGGCCCCGCCCACGGCGGGACGGGCGACCTGGGCCAGCGCGATCCGCTTCGTCGCCCCGATCACGTCCACCTCTCCGATCTTCACCTTCCGATCTCGCGGCGCAGTCCAATCCACGCCCGGGAGGTAGATCTTGAGCGGATCCGCGGTGAGGCCGTCCGCGGCCAGGATCGCCCTCGGCTCGACCGCCGGACCCAGCGACTGGGCGACGTGGCGCCAGTCCGGCCGCTGCAGGAAGGGATGCGTCTGGACGTAGATCGTCGCGGCCGAGAACATCGCCAGCAGCGCGATCGCCAACCCGGTTCCGACCGCGCGCATGCGCGGCGCGGCGCAGGCCGCCGCGAGCGAGCACAGCAAGCGGCACGAACGCCGGGATCTCGTTGCGGGAAAGGAAGTAGTCCTGCCCGACGACCGCGAGCGCGAGCGGCGCCAGGAACACGCACCCCGCGATCGCCGCCGCGACGGCGGCGCCGCGGCGCGTGCGCCCGTCGCCGCCGACGACCACGAGCACCGCGACGATCACCAGCAGGGCCGCGCCGCCGAGGAACGCGTCCGACATCGTCCCGCGGCGCTGCAGCAGGCTGACTCCCCACTCGAGGATCGCTGAGGCGACACGATGCCGCAGCGGTACTTTCGCGATCCACTGGGGGCCGTGGTCGGTGTCGGTGACGGCGAGCGGCAGCACGGCCAGCTGCACGACCCCGACCGCGGCCACAGCGAGCACCGCGGTGCGGTTCCGCGCCACCCACAACAGCCACAGCGCCTCGGGCGCGACCAGAAAGCCCGCGAAGAAGTGCGTCATCACGGCGAGTGCCGAGCAGACGGCCCACCAGATCAGGTTGCGCCGCGACGGATCGCTGCCTGCGCGGACGAAGAACAGGAACGACGCCCCGCACAGGAGCGCGAGCAGCATGTACGCCCGCGCCTCCTGCGAATACCAGATCATGAACGGGTTGACGGTCACGAACGCCGCGGCCAAGACCCCGGCCCACCGCGAGACGAGGTCGCGCGCGGCCAGGTACGCGACTCGGGACGAGCGCGATCCCGGCGATCGTGGAGATCGACCGCAGCGCGATCTCGCCATTGCCGAACAGCTGGGCCCACGCCCAGACGAGCACGAAGTACAGCGGCGGCGTCGTCTCGACGTGCGCGACCGTGTTGATCATCGCGCCGAACGGCAGGTGCGCCTCGTAGGCGGTCAGCGCCTCGTCTGACCAGAAGCTCTGGTTGTCGATCGTCAGGATCCGGATCGCCGCCGCCACGACGATCAGCGCGCCGACCAGCCACACGTCGAGAGGGATCTGGCGGATCGAGATCGTGGCCCGCGCCCTCGGCGTCAGCCGACCCGCGCCGAGCGTGCCGGCCGGGTACTCCGAGGTGCTCATCGTCCCCCGAGCAGGTCCGCCAGCGCCGCCGCCACGTCGTCCTGGTCGGCGTCGGTCACGCTCGGGCCGAGCGGCAGGCTGAGCGTGCGCTCGGAGATCGCGTTCGCCACCGGGAAGTCGTCGGGCGCGAGCGCGTAGCGCTCGCGGTAGAACGGGTGGAGATGGACGGCGCGGTAGTGCACGCCCGTCCCGATGTTGCGCTCCGTCAGTGCCGCGAGCAGCTCGTCGCGGGCCAGCGGGGCGTCCGGTTCGAGGAGCACCTGGTAGAGGTGGCGCGCGTGACGGGTCCCCGGCTCGGCCGGGCGGAGGCGTGACGAGCGGCAGGTCGGCGAGCAGCTCGTCGTAGCGCTCCCACAGCTCGGCCCGCCGATCGATCCACCGATCGAGCCGCGGCAGCTGATGCAGGCCGACGGCCGCCTGCACGTCGGTCATGTTGTACTTGTAGCCCGGCCGCACGACCTCGTAGTGGCGGAAACCCGCTGTCGGAGAACCGCTGCCACGCGCCGAGGCTCAGTCCGTGCAGCGCGAGCCGCTCGACCTCCTCGGCGACCTCGGCGCGGTCGGTCACGAGCGCCCCGCCCTCGATCGTCGAGATGTTCTTGGTCACGTAGAACGAGAACGCCGTGACGTTGCCGAACGTCCCGATCTGCCGGCCGCGCCACTGCGCGCCGAGCGCATGCGCGGCGTCCTCGACCACGATCAGCCCGTGGCGATCGCGCAGCCTGTTCAGGCGATCCAGGTCGACGGGCCGCCCCGCGAGGTGGACCGGCATGATCGCGCGGGTGCGTGTGGTGATCGCGGTCGCGGCGGCGTCGAGATCGATCAGGCCGGTCGTCGGTTCGCTGTCGACCAGCACGGGCGTCGCGCCGGCGTGCTCGACGGCGTTCGCCGAGGCGACGAACGTCATCGCCGGGACGAGCACCTCGTCGCCGGGGCCGATCCCGAGCACCTCCATGCTGAGGATCAGGGCGGCGGTGCACGACGAGACGCACCTGCAGTGCGCGGCGCCGACGTACTCGGACAGCATCGCCTCGAAGCGCTGCACCTTCGGCCCGGTGCCGACCCACCCCGACCGCAGCGAGTCGACGACCTCGGCGATCTCCTCCTCGCCGATCGTCGGACTCCCGAAGACCAGAAAGCTCTCGCGCATCCGCCTTGCCGTTTTGAGACTCGACCCGTTTGACCGCATGGGTTGACCGTCAGGTGCGCCGCCGGCCAATTCAGAGGCTGCTGCACGCGGTAAGCGGCCAATAAAGCCCGCGGGGCCTTTCGGTTAGCCTGCTGTGAGACCATCGTCATCCGATGTCCGTTACCGAAGACGCCCCTCCGATCACCGAAGACGAGCTGCCGCCCGGCCCGCGTCTTCCCCGGGCCGCGCAGACCGCCGGCTTCATGCTCGCCGGCCCGCGCTTCCTCGAGATGTGCCGACGGCGCTACGGCAGCGCGGTCACGTTCAGCACGCTTTTCGACAGCCGGTTCGTGATCCTGTTCGATCCGGAGCTCGTCAAGGCGCTGTTCCAGGGCCCGGCCGACCAACTGCACGCCGGCGAGGCCAACTCGCTACTCGGTCCCGTGCTCGGCGAGCGGTCGGTGCTGCTCCTCGACGGTGCCGAGCACCTCCGCCACCGGCGGCTGATGCTGCCGCAGTTCCACGGCCACCGCATGCAGGCCTACGAGGACGTGATGCGCGAGTCGACCGACATCGAGATCGACTCGTGGCCGGTCGGCGAGCCATTCGCGCTGTTCGCGAGCATGCAGTCGCTGACGCTGCGCGTGATCATGCGCGCGGTGTTCGGCTACGAGCCGGGCGCGGCGGAGGACGAGCTGCGCACGCGGCTGCGCAAGATGATCGAGCCGCTGGCGCGTCCGCGGGGAATGCTGCTGCTCTCGTTTCTGGGCCGGCGCGGTCCGGAGCCGGCGATGGCCCGTCGCCTTCGAGCAGAACCGCCGCGCCGTCGATGAGGTCCTGTACGCCGAGATCGCGCGCCGGCGCGCCGATCCGGCGCTCGGCTCGAAAGACGACGTGTTCTCGGCGCTGCTGCTCGCCGAGGACGAGGACGGGAACCGGCTCACCGACCGCGAGGTCCGCGACGAGCTCGTCACGCTGCTGCTGGCGGGTCATGAGACGACCGCGACCGGCCTCGCGTGGACGTTCGACCTCCTCCTCCACGATCCCGCGATTCACAAGCGCGCCCGCGAGGGCGACGACGCGTACCTCGATGCGGTCGTCAAGGAATCGCTGCGGATCCGCCCGGTGATCCCCGGAGTCGGGCGCGTCGTCCGCGGCGAGCCGTTCCGCGTCAACGGCTACGTGATTCCTCCCGGCGTCGAGATCAACCCGTCGATCCGGATGATCCACAGCCGTGCCGACCTCTACCCCGATCCCTCGAGGTTCAGGCCCGAGCGGTTCCTCGGCCCCGACGCGCCCGACACGTACACGTGGGTGCCGTTCGGCGGCGGCATCCGCCGTTGCCTGGGCGCGAGCTTCGCCCTCATGGAGATGCGGATCGTGCTCCGGCGGGTGCTCGAGCGCGCCGCCCTGCGACCCGCCTCGCCCAAGCACGACAAGGCTCAATTCCGCGGCGTCACGCTGGCGCCGAAGGACGGCGTGCGCGCGATCCAGGACCGGGCGCCCGGTCGGGTGTAGGTCGGGCCGCATGCGGCCCCCGAACATCATCAGGTCTGGACGTCTACGTCGACCGTCCGCAGCCTGCCATCGGCGAACTCGAAGCGGACGACCGACAGAACCCGGCCTGGAGCCGCGACGACGAGACCCGCGTTGCCGTCGACGATCGCCGGCTGCGCCAGGTGCGCGAACGGCGCGCCGCGCTCGAGCATCGTGCGCGCCACCGCGATCCGGCCGGACACGTCGATCGGCGTGGCGTCGGTGAAGCTCGTCCGGTTGACCTTGAGCCGAACGTCGGGGTCGAGCACGTCAAGCAGCGCCTCGAAGTCGCCGCCACGCGCGGCGGCGAGGAACGCGTCGATCACCGACCGCTGCTCCGCCAGTCGGCTGCTCGCAGCCTCGGCGTCGGCGCCGCGAACGCGCCGGCGAGCCCGGCTCGCGAGCTGGCGCGTCGCCGGGACGCTGCGCTCGAGCACCGGCGCGATCTCCTCGAACCGGAAGCCGAACATGTCGTGCAGGACGAACGCCAGCCGCTCCCCCGGCGTCAGCTTCTCGAGCACGACGAGCATCGCGAGGCCAACCGACTCGGCCAGCAGCGCCTCCTGCTCGGGGTCGTCCGCGCGCTCGAACGTGGTGATCGGCTCGGCCGGCCAGTCCTCGACGAGCTCCTCGCGCCGGGCGCGGCGCGTGCGTAGCATGTCGAGGCAGATCCGGCCGACCACGGTCGTCAGCCATCCGCGC
The DNA here is from genome assembly GCA_963812225.1 of uncultured Solirubrobacterales bacterium. Classification (GTDB taxonomy): domain Bacteria; phylum Actinomycetota; class Thermoleophilia; order Solirubrobacterales; family Solirubrobacteraceae; genus Palsa-465. The sequence goes on along the minus strand of CAWEUN010000013.1, from coordinate 161,840 downwards.
ATGTTCTCGACCGTGTCGGTCTCCGTCCGGCTGACGCGCAACCACGCCTCCTGGACGGCGTCGTCGGCCTCGGCGCCTGATCCCAGCATCCGGTAGGCGACCGCCCGCAGGTGGTCGCGGTTCTGCTCGAACTGCTCGCTCTGCCACTCATGCGCACTCATCGGTCACGTCCTCTCGTTGGCGTCCGTCAATAGCGATGACGAATCCAACGCGGGCGATGTGACCCGCAGGAGGCAGGAACCCATGCAAGCGATTGAAGCGGTTGAACTCAAGAAGACCTATCCCGGCGGCGTCGAGGCGGTCAAGGGCGTCGAACTTCGAGGTGGCGCCCGGCGAGGTGTTCGGCGTGCTCGGGCCCAACGGCGCCGGCAAGTCGACGCTCGTCGGCATGTTCACGACGACGATCGTCCCGAGCGCGGGGACGGCGCGAGTGGCCGGCCACGACGTCGCCCGCCAGCCGCTCCTCGTCCGCGGCTCCAGCAGCGTCGTCTTTCAGGAGGCGGTCGTCGACGCGACCCTGACCGGCCGCGCCAACCTCGAGCTGCACGCGCGGCTGTGGGGCGTCCCGTGGGCGCGGGCCGAGCACCGGATGCAGGAGCTCACCGACGTCCTGGGACTCTCGGAGCTCGTCGGCCGGCCCGTGCAGAGCTACAGCGGCGGCCAGCGCCGGCGGCTCGAGATCGCCCGCGCGCTGATCTCCGAGCCGCAGGTCCTGTTCCTCGATGAGCCGACCGTCGGCCTCGATCCCCGGATCCGCCACGAGCTGCTCGACGTGATCGCCGGGCTGCGGGCTCGGATCGACCTGACGATCCTGATCACCACCCACTACCTCGAGGAGGCCGAGCGCCTGTGCGACCGGGTGGCGATCGTCCACGACGGCTCGGTCGTGGCGCTCGCGAGCCCGCGGTCGCTGCTCGCGGGACTCGGCGAGGAGATCCTCGAGTTCCGCGTCCACGACGAGCCCCACGCGACCCTCGCCCACCTCATCGACCGCGGGATCGCCGGCGACGACGCCTTCGCGATCGGCGCCCGGCTGACCGTGCCGCTGCACGGTCGCGCCGCCGGCGAGGCGCTGGCGGCGGTCGACGCCGAGCGGGTGCGCGTGTCGGAGATCTCCACGCGCGTGCCGACGCTCGACGACGTCTACCTCCAACTCACTGGAAGCAACAACAACTAGGAGAAGAGTCATGTCCACGATTGCGGACGCACAATCCATCCCCCTCCCCGCCCCCGCGCGCGTCACGCCGCACCGGCGCGGTGGCCACGCTGGCGCGGCGCCGCGCGGCGCTGACCGCGGGCAATCCTCGCCAGATCGCGGTGCCGCTGCTCGGCCCGATGCTGCTCGCGCTCGTCGTCGCGCCGGCGCTCAAGGTCGCCACCGGCGGCCTTCACTCGGGCATCGACTACCAGTCGTTCGTCGGCGTCGGCACCGTCGGGCTCGTCGTCCCGCTGACCTGCATCTTCGCCGGGCTCAGCGTGATCGTCGACCGCCACAGCGGCGCCCAGCGCGAACTGCTGGCCGCGCCGATCCCGCGGGCCTACATCGTCGTCGGCAACGTCCTCGTCGTGATCGCACTCGCGGCGTTCCAGGTCACGGTGCTGCTCGCGCTGTCGGCGCTGCGCGGCGCCGTCGTTCCACGTGACGGTCTCCGGGATGGCCTGGTTCGTCGGCGCGACGCTGCTGTTCACGGTGTTCATGTACGGCGTGGCCGAGACGCTCGCGGCGCGGATCAATAAGCAGGAGGAGTACATCGGCGCCACCCCGGCGCTGGCGATCCTTCCGTTCTTCTTCGCCGGCGCCCTGTACCCGATCGCGGCGATGCCCGGCGCGCTGACGACGATCGCGAAGTTCATGCCGCTCACGCACGCGCTGGCGCTGATGCGCTACGCGCTCGTCGACCCCAGCGGCAAGGGGCTCCACCAGATCTGGGGGGCGGGCAACACGACGGTCGAGGCGTGGCTGAGCCTCGCGGTGGTGGCGCTGTTCGCCGCCGCGCTGAGCGCCGTCTCGATCCGCGTGTTCTCGAAGTCGGTCGTGAAGTGAGCTCACGGTGGGGGTCGCGGGGCCGCACATCGCCCCCGCGACCCTCACGTTGCATACTTCCCCGTCCCGATGCTCCTCTATAACTCCCAGGTCTCCGGCAACTGCTACAAGGTCCGGCTGCTGTTCTCGCATCTGGGGATCGACTACGAGCGGCGTGAACTGGACGTCATCGACCGCTCGAACCGCAAAGAAGTGCTCGGCGCCTTGAATCCCGCCCTCCGGGTGCCGACGCTGGTGTTCGACGACGGGCGATCACTCGGCGAGTCGAACGCGATCATCTCCTACTTCGCCGAGGGTACGGAGTACCTGCCGGAGGACGGGTTCGAGCGGGCGCAGGTCCTGCAGTGGCAGTTCTTCGAGCAGTACAGCCACGAGCCCAACATCGCCGTGGCGCGGTTCTGGCGGATCGCCGGTATCGCCCCGGCGCCCGAGGACCTGAAGGCCAAGGAGCGGGGCGGCCGCGCGGCGTTGGACGCGCTCGAGGGCAGGCTGGGCGATCACCCGTACCTCGTCGGGGATCGGTACTCGATCGCGGACATCTCCCTGTACGCCTACACGCACGTCGCCCCCGAGGGCGGGTTCGAGCTCGAGCCCTATCCCGGCATCCGCGCGTGGCTGGCGCGGGTGGCGACGCAGCCCGGCCACATCGCGATCACCGACTGATGGACGTCGAGCAGGCGATCCGGGAACGCCGCACGCACAAGGCGTTCCGGCCCGAGACGGTGCCGCGCGAGCTTCTTGACGAGCTGCTCGAACTCGCGCGCTGGGCGCCCAACCACCACCTCACGAACCCGTGGCGATTCCGGGTGGTCGGGCCCGGCTCCCTGGGGCGGCTCAAGCACGCGGCCGGACCTGAGGCGGCGGCGAAGCTCGACCGCGCGCCCACGCTTGTCGCGGCGACCGCGACCACCTCGGGCGACCCGATCCAGGACGAGGAAGACCTGTGCGCGACGGCGTGCGCGACCTACGCCGTGCTGCTCGGCGCACATGCCCGGGGCCTGGCCGGCTACTGGCGCACGCCGGGAGTGCTCCGCACGCCCACCGGGCGCGCCGCATTGGAGATCCCGGACGGCGAGCGGTTCGTGGCGCTGATACACCTCGGCTGGCCGCGCCAGCAGAAGGAGGCGCCCGAGCGGGCGCCGCGGAGCTCGATCGTCACATACTTGGACTGATGGCTTCCCTGGTATTCGAGGAGCGGCCTGCGGCCGGGCAAGCGGACGGTCTGCTCGTGCTCCACCACGGACGCGGCACCAGCGAGCTCGACCTGCTGCCGCTGGCCGACGTCCTCGATCCCGAGCAGCGGCTGCACGTCGCCGCGCCGCGTGGACCGTTCCGGTCCCCGGGCGCGCCGGGGAATCACTGGTACGCGGTGATGCGGGTCGGCTATCCCGATCCGGAGACGTTCCACTCGTCCTATCGCGAGCTGGCTGCGTTCCACGACGAGCTGTGGGAGCGGACCGGACTCGGGCCCGAGCAGACCGTGCTCGGCGGCTTCTCGATGGGCACGGTGATGAGCTACGCGCTCGGGCTCGGCGGCGACCGGCCCGCGCCGAGCGGGATCCTCGCCTTCTCCGGGTTTGTGCCCACCGTCGAGGGCTGGCAGCCGCAGCTGTCCGATCGGCAGTCGACGAAGGTGTTCATCGCCCACGGCCGGAACGACCCTGTGATCGGCGTCGACTTCGCCCGCCAGGCGCTCGAGCTCCTACGCGGCGGCGGGCTCACGGTCGACTACCACGAGTCGGACGCCGGGCACGAGATCGAGCCGGTGGGACTGCGCTACGCGGTCCGCTGGCTGGCCGACCTCCTCCCGCCGGACGAGGCGCCCTGACGCGATAGGTCGGCCCGGTAAGGCGGTCGGTGGCTCATGGTCGCGCACCACCGACCGTCCCTACGCTCCGGCACGTTCAGTGGTGGCGGTCGTGGTGGTGCTGCCGGTGGTGGTGGTGGTGGTGGTGGATCGGGTAGCCCGGACGCACGCGCTCGCCCGTGATCGGGTTCAGGAAAAGCCTCGGGCTCGGCCTACCGGTGAATTTGAACATCCCGGCCAGGTCGAAAGGCACTCCCTCCGCCCTGTCGTTGCTCGCCAGGAGCTGGTCGGCCGAGCCCGGAATGCCGGGGAGGCGCCAGTTGAACTCGACGAAGTTGATGATCGAGCTCTGGCTGCTCAGGTTGTGATCGACGTCGTTGCGCCGCGCGAACGGGGAGATGACGAGCAGCGGCAGCCGCGGGCCGAGGCCACAGCGGCCCTGCTCACCGGCGAGCGGCTGCTTGACCTGTGGCTGGGGACCGCATTGGCCGGAGGTCGGCCCGCTGAACGCGGTGTTCGTGAGGTTGTCGGCCGGTGACAGCGAGGGGTTATGGACGCCGCTGTACACGTGGTCGTACCAGCCATCCGAGTCGTCATAGTTGACGATCACCGCCGTGCTTCCCCAGTCGGGTGAGTGCTCGAGCGCGTTGATCTCGTCGACGACGAACCGCTGCTCGTCGGCCGGGTCCGAGTAAGCGGCGTGGCCGTCCTCGTACCCCGGCGCCTTTAGGAAGCTGACCGCCGGCAGCGCCGAGGCGGGCAGCTCGCCCTTGGTGATCGCCGCCACGAGCTGATCGAAGTCGCTGGTGTCGTACTGATGGTTGGGGGTGTCGAACTGCGGTACGCCGTTCTTGAAGGACTGGGTGTCCGTGCCGATCTCACTGAGTCCGGCGAGGGTGTCCTGGCCGGCGTTGGCGGGGACCGTGAGGTGGTGGGGGTTCGCCGTTGACGCGTAGAACTGGAACGGCTCATGGTGTGGGATGTAGTCGTCCTTGTAACCCCACTGGCCGGTGCCGCCCAGGGCCACGCCCACCGGGTGCACGCTCGAGCACAGCGTCTGGTTGGATGCGTTGGCGGGTAGCAGCCCGGCGAGCGCGCCTCCCGGCGAGAAGTCGGCCTTGAACTCGTCGGGCGTGAACTGGCTCGTCGGCTGGGTCTGATGTAGGTCAGTGAGTGCGGTGGCGAAGCTGGTGCTCGGACGGAACCCGCCCTCGAACCAGCCCCAGGAGAGGCCCGCTGCGTTGAGCAGGTCGCCGATGTTCTTGCCCGACAGGGCGACCGCGTCCCGCGTCGAGCAGTCGTCCCAGTAGGGCTGGGCATCGCTGGTCAGCGAGAAGCCACCGTGGCCGTCCGGCGTGATGTCGCCATCCGGAGAGGTCGGGGTCGACACCGGCGGATCGTTAACCATATGGCTCGTGTCGACGTTGCCCGTGTCCCCGGAGGCGAGGTTGATGGCGCCCGGCGCCGATGGCCCGAACGTCGTCCCGAACGAGTCGTCGCTCATCGCGAAGTTCTGGGCGTAATTCCACAGCCCGGTGACGGTGTTGCCGTCGTAGTAGTCCATGACTGTCTTGGCGTCGCACGGCGTGCCGAACGGCGACGATCCCGTGCCCGTCCCGACGCTCTGCACGAAGTGGTCCATCTTGCCGCCGTCGAACGCCTGCTGCTCGTCGCTGTAGTCGTGATCCTGATCGCACGTGAGCTGACCGCCGGCGTCGCCGGACAAACCCGTGGGGCTGCTGTCGAGGCGCTGCGGCAGCGATTCATTCGGATTGCTCGTCAGAAGGTTGGTTGAGTGGCGGAGATTCGGCGGCAGCGAGCGGCTCGTCGCCGGAAGCAGCCCGTCCACGGCCGGCGTGCGACGCGCGGCCATGAAGTGGTGGCCATCGGTGTTGGCCGCCTCGGGGTATGTCCCGAAGTAGTGATCGAATGACACGTTTTCCTGGAAGATCACGACGAGGTGCTTGATCGGCGTCCTCGTGCGAGCCTCTAAATGGGTCCGCCGGGAGTGCCCTCGCACTCCTCCCGCGGTTGCCGACTGTGCGATCAGCACGGTCGCTGCCGCGAGCAACACGGCCCCACTCAGCAGTGAAAACATTCGGCGACGCGCCATCTCGTCTCCTCCTGGTGGTTGCTGTTGAAGAGCTCCCGACCGGCTCGTCGGGACGCGCCCAAACTTTCCCCGGTCGGCGGCACCTAAACGTTGCCCAGGTGTTAGAGAGTCGTAGACAAACTGCCACCGGGCGTCAGTTGCGCGTGATTAACACGGTGCCGATGATCACGAGCACGACGCCCAGCGATCGGCCCGGCGTGACCCCGACGCGGTGCAGGCCGTACCACTGAAACCGGTCGGCGGCCACCGAAACGACCAACTGGCCCGCGACGAGCAGCGCGACGACGCCGCCGGCTCCGAGCGGCCTGACCGCCACCAGCGAGACGAACACGACGGCGACCGTGCCGATTCCGCCCACGGCGTACTCGGGCCGGAACGCGCTCAGCCCCGAGAGCCTCCCCGGATGGCCCACGACCAGCAGCACCACGGTGATGATCACGAACGAGATCGAGATGCTGACGAATGCGGCGCCGACGTCCCCGACGTACCTGGCGAGCGCCCCGTTCGCGGGCGGCTGGAGGGCCACGAGCCCACCGACCAGGGAGGCGAGGACGATGGCCGTGGGACGATTCATGCCCGTCGGTTCAGCGTGCAAGGACCAATCCCTCTTCTAGCATCCCTTGGCCCGTGACCTCGATCCGACCCGCACCACCCCCGCATCAGGCCCACGAGGCCACCGTCCGCGAAGTGATCGAGGCGCTGGCGCCGCTCGAGCGGCGCGCGGGCTCACCGGGGGAGCAGCAGGCCGCGCGCTGGCTCTCCGAGCGACTCGCCGGCGCCGGGTGCGAATGCCGCGTCGAGGAGGAGCAGTTCCTCGACGGCTACGCGCGGGTGATCGGCTCGCTCGCTGCGGCCGGAGCGCTCGCCGGCGTCGCGGCGCTCGGCACCCGCTGGCGCAAGGGCGCGGCGGTCGCCGGAGCCGCGGTGGCGGCGGCGATCGCCGACGACATCTCGAACGGGCCGCGCGTTTTCCGGCGCGCCACCGGAAAGTCCCGGCCGACGTGGAACGTGGTCGCGGTCGCGGGCGATGCCGACGCCGCCCGCACGCTCGTGGTGCTCGCCCATCACGACGCGGCGCCGACGGGGGCGATCTTCGACGACCGGGCGCAAGCCGCGGCCGGCGAGATGTTCCCGGGCATCATCGAACGACGCGACACGTCCTTGCCGCTGTGGTGGCCGATGCTCGCATCGCCGGCGCTCGTCGCGATCGGCGCCGCTACCGCACGACGTGGCCTCACCGCCGCCGGGGTGGCGGGATCGCTGCTCGGGACCGCAGTGTTCGCGGACATCGCGCGCCGACCCGTGTGCCCGGGCGCCAACGACAACCTGACCGCGGTCGCGGTGCTCGTCGGCCTCGCCGAGCGGCTGCGCGAGGAGCCGATCGGCGGTCTGCGCGTGCTGCTCGTCTCCTGCGGCGCCGAGGAGGTGCTCCAGGGCGGCATCCATGGCTTCGCCGCGCGCCATTTCCCGACACTCGACCGTGAGCGCACCTGGGTCCTGAATCTCGACACGGTCGGTTCCCCGAGGCTGATCATGCTCGAGGGCGAGGGACCCGTGGTGATGGAGGACTACCACGACCGCACCTTCCGAGACCTGGTGGCGCGCAGTGCCGAGTCAGCCGGCGCCCCGGTGCGCCGCGGCATGAGGGCGCGTACATCGACCGACGCCGTGATCCCGAGCCGCGCCGGCTATCCGACCGCGACTCTGTGCTCGATGGATCGCTACAAGGCCCTGTCCAACTACCACCAGATGACCGACACGCCCGAGAACGTCGACTACACGACCGTGCTCCAGGCGCTGGTCGTCACCGAGGCGGTGGCGCGGGAGCTCGCGAGCAACCCCTGGCTCGGTCGCTGAGAGGCGGGGCGGCTCGGTTCGGCGGTGGCGGCTGGCTCGGTGGGTGTCGGCTCTCGGCGGCCTTGATTGGGGGTGGCCCGGTAAACGGCGCTGGGGAAGGGAAGGGAGGGGGCGCCATCGCCCCTGTTTCGATGGTGCACAGCACGACAATCCCCCGTCAGGTGGCGAGGCCTGTCGAGTTGTGCACGAGGAGTGTGGGTAGGTCGACAGGGCCCGGATCTGGCGCCGGTGTTGACGTGCTGTGCACCACCCGGCCCCCCAATCGGGGGACCGAAACGCTCCAATTAAGCCCCGAGCCGCCCGCCCACCTCTTCCCTGCCCAATCCTAGGCCGATCGCCTGCCGCGACCGCGAGGGCGAAGCTCCAAACTGTCAGCGGTTCCAGGTCGGCTCGCCGGCGTGCTTGACGAGAACCGTCGCGTGCCCGCCACCGAACGGGAGCGTCGCCACCGTCCCGTGCGAGGGCGGCCCCTCGAAGCCGCCGAATTCGACGAGCACAGTCCGGCCGTTGCGTGCGATGCCACCCGCCTGGACGCTCTGTCCTCCGATCGTCAGCTGACGAGCGCGGCCCGACGGGAATTGGATTGTCCACGTCTGGCTCGTGTCCTGGCCCTCGAACCGGGCCAGCAGCCGGTTGCCGTTGGCGGAGAACCCGAGGGGGACCAGCCCCTCGACGAGCGGTGAGACGCTCAGGTGCGTTACCTGTCGGGAGTGGCTGCCGTTCGCCCGCATCAGCCACACCTGGAAGACGGGCGCCTCGGTCTTGCCGCGCAGCGTGGCGCGGTCGAAGGCGATCGAACGCGGGCCCCAGACGGGGTTCAGGCTCAGGCCGTCGTGCGTCAGCTGCCGTCGGCCGGCGCCGGTCGCGGAGACGGTGAACACGTTGACGTGGCCGTTCAGGCACGCGAACGTCCCGGGCGCCTCGGCGTAGGCGAGCCGGTCGGGCCGGCGGGGAGCGAAGCTTGCGCCGCACGCCGAGCCGGTGGCGATCGTCCTCACACTGTCCGTCTTCGTATCGACGACGGCCAGCCCGGACCCCTTCCCGGTCGTGCTCACGCCGTCGAGCTCGACGGCCACGTAGCGCGAGTCCGGCGACCACGCCAGGGCAACGGCCTGCACCTTGGCGAGAGCGAAGTAGCGCCTCGTCGGCGAGCCCGGACGGTAGATCAAGAGTGCGGCTCCCTTCGATCCGATCGCTGTCGCCGCGACCGCGGCGCCGCCCGGCGCGATCAGCGGCTGGGCGCCGGGGCCGAGACGGCGTGCCTGCTTGCCGTTCGCCTGCGCCAGCCATACCGTGGGAGTCACCGAGCCGGTCGTATACGTCAGCGCGGAGCGCGCCTCGGCCACGCCGCCGAGCGCGAGCAGGGTCAGCGCGGTGACCAGTGCCCCAAGCGTCCTCACGTGGCGGGAGAGTAGTCGCTGCACCGGCCATATGGGTACGCTCGCCGAGTGCCGCTCGCGTCTGAGCTCGAGCTTCCCATCTTCGATCACACGCAGCCCGCGCTCCAGGGCGACCGTTACCGCGACGCGATGGCTGGGCTCGTCGGCCACGATGGGTGGCTCGCCGCGAACCCGTTCGGCTTCACCGTGCTCGACCGAGAATCTGGGGAGTTCTTCCTGAGGACCCGCGACGCGGTGTTCCCGGGGCTGACGATCGCGCAGCTCTTCGGGATCGAGGACGGGCCGCTGCACGAGGAGGTCGTCAAGAACATCATCAACATCAACGGCACCGATCACCAGAGGCTCCGGAGCCTGATCAACCCGGCGCTGGCGCCGCGGGCCGTGGCGCGGTACCGCCCCGCGATGCGCGGCTTCCTCGAGCAGCTGCTCTCAGCGCTGCCCTCGGACGGCCGCTGCGAGTTCATCGCGGACTTCGCCAAGCCGTATCCGTCGCTGGTGATCGCCGAGGTGATGGGCGCGCCGCTCGAGGACGCGCCACGGCTGCACCACTGGTCGAACTGGATCCAGCGCCAGTTCGATGCCCAGAGCCTGATCGCCGAGCGGCCGCTGATCGAGCAGGCGGTCGCCGAGTTCTACGAGTACGAGGACGAGCTGATCCGGACGCGGCGCAGCTCCCCGGGCGACGATCTGATCTCGGCGCTGATCCAGGCGGAGGAGGCGGGCGACCGGCTCAGCGACGACGAGCTGCGCAACCTCGTGCTGAACATCCTCGTCGGCGGCGTCGACACCAGCCAGAGCCAGCTCGCGCACGCGGTGCGGCTGCTGGCCGACCATCCCGACCAGTGGGAGCGGCTGCGCGCCGACCCGCGCGGGCTCGCGCTCGCCGCCGTCGAGGAGGCGCTGCGCTTCGAGCCGATCACTCCGTTCACGGCCCGGATCACGGTGGCCGACGTCGAGCATCGCGGCGTCACGTTCCCCGCCGGGTCCGTCGTGCTCGTCTCCGCGTGGCACGCCAACCGGGAGGACATCGAGCCCGACTCGTTCGACATCACCGCCGAGCGCCCCCGCGCGCGCGTGCTCACGTTCGGCGCCGGGATCCACTACTGCGTCGGCGCCAACCTCGCCCGCGCGGAGATGGAGGAGGGCCTGGCGTTCCTCGCCGAGAACGTCCGCTCGGTCAGAGCCGACGGGGAGCCCGAGTTCGGCACTCCGTCAGGAATCTACGGGCTGGAGAAGCTCCCGCTCGTCCTCGAGTTCGACCGCTAGCTCGCTCACCGCGGCCGACCGCCAGAGCGCATCGTCCCCGAGCGGCTCGCGCACCGCGAGTCCCGTACCCACCAACTCGATCAGCGCGGTCTCGGCGGCGACGCGGTCCACGGCATCGTTGCTCTTGGTGAGCAGCAGCGCGACCTCCTGCGTCGTCAGCCCGTCGCGGAAGTAGTCGAGGAGCGGTTCGGGTCCGTCGGGCGGTGGCTCGCGCTCGAGCGTCGGGTCGATGTTGGCGACGAGGACGTCGTAGGCCTCGATCGGCTGGAAGCCCCCGGCGACGAGCCGCGTCCCGTCCCGCTCGAAGACGACCGACGGGGCGGTGAACCGGACGGGACCGTCGCTCGTGGCCGTCTTTCCCTGGAGCTCGGCGGGTGAGCCGCCGGCGGTGCGGGCCTCGGCCCGGTCGCGCTGGTAGGCCTCGGTCACCTCCGGCGAGTCCAGCATCTCGACGATCGCCCTGGCGTCGATCCCGGGGACGCTCGCGAGGGTCTCGCGGAGCTGATCGTCGTCCTCGAGCACGAGCGGCGTCGTGAAGTTAGCGAGCTGGAGCGCCCGCAGCACCGCCCACTCGCTGCCCGGCTGGCGCAATCGCGCCGCCACGATCGCGCGGCACGCGCGGGCCGTGGCGCTCACCCGGGGCTTCGGTGCCGGCGCGAACGGCATGCCGAAGCGGCGGAACCTGAGCTGGCCGAGCGCGCCCCGCGCCGGCGTGTAGCCGCGCGCCACGTACTGCTCGGAGGACTCGGTGAGTCCGATCACGACCAACCGCCAATCGAGCTGCGTGCGATAGCGCCACTGTAGGACCCGCAGCGCCGGGATCTCCGAATACGCCCACGGACAACCTGGATCGGTGTAGAGAGTGGTGGCGATCACGTCGTTGATGCCTCAAGTATATGCGCTAGGCCGCTTCCGGCGCCTCGTGAGTCGGGAACGATGTCAGTGGCGCGCCGAACCTCTGCAGAGTCGAAGCCGGCCGCGACGCAGCGCCGCCTCCGCCTCAGCGGCGCTCGAGAAGTGAAGGTGGACCCGACCGCGCACGAACGCCGACAGCAGCACGCGAAACGCGCGGATCGCGGGCGTCTGCACGTCGCCGAGGTGCAGGTCGGAGATGTAGCGCCCGCCGGCGAACCCGTGCAGGGTGCGGGCGAACCGGCGCCACACGCCGTCCACGGACTCGCCGTCGAGATAGCCGAGCAGCCCCTCGGTGATGATCGCGAGCCTCTGCGCCGGATCGAGCTCCCGCGCCAGCTCGGCGAGGCTGCCGGGACCGTCGTCTCGGAGCGCGTCGAGAGCCTGCGACGCGGTGGCGCTCGCTCAGCGATCCGATCCGCTCGAGCGCGGCCCGTTTGCGCTCCGCCATGTCCGGCAGATCGGCCTCGACGTAGGTCAGGCGGTCGCCGTACCGGTTCATGAACCGCCAACCCCGGGGCGAGAGGCCGCTCGCGACCTCGACGACCTGCGTGACCCCGTGCTCTTCGATCGCCCGCTCCAGCAGCGCGTCGATCGCGCGGTGGCGAGCCAGCAGGTAGGGCTCGAGCGATGTGCCGGCGACCGCCCCGCTGACGATCATGATCGGCCGCAGCGACTCGAACAGGATGCGCCCCTCCGTCGTCGCCAGCTCGGGAGTGCGAGAGTCCGTTGCGGGCCCACACGTAGCCCGTGTAGTGGGCCGTCGGGCTGATCGTCTCGGACGGGCTCACCCGGCAGCGGCCTCCAGCCGGTCGAGCAGCTCCACCTGGGCCGGGTTGATCTTCTCGCGCGCGACCTCGAGCCCGAACCACTCGGCGCGGTCGACCTCCGGGATCTCGATCCGCCTGCCCGAGCGCGGCGGCCACTCGAGCTCAAGCGTATTGCTGGTGATCTTCGAGGCGTCGAGGTCCCCCGCGAGCGACCACGCGCGCACGAGCTTCCCGGACTTCTGGCGCACCTCGCCGAGATCCGTCGCCGTCGCCTGCGGGCGCGGCCGTTCCGAGCTCCTCTTCGAACTCGCGCCGGGCGGCTGCCTCGGGGTCCTCGCCGGGCTCGTACTCGCCCTTCGGGATCGACCACGAGCCGAGGTCGCGTCGCGCCCACAGTGGGCCGCCCGGATGGACGAGCAGCACCTCGAGCACGCCGGCGCGCGTCCGGTGCAGCAGGATGCCGGCGCTCCTCGAAGCCATCCGGGCATCGTAGGCGCCGGGGTCGTGGCGCGGTCAGCTCACTTCACTCAGGCGTGGTGGCGCGGTCAGCTCACGTCAGGCGCAGCTCGTAGCGCTGCATGACGATCGGCGGCCCCCACATATCGGTCTCGCGCTGTGAGGCGACGCGAAACCCCGCCGCCCCGTACAGATGCGCCGCCGCCCTGAGCGCGCTGAACGTCTCCAGCTCGAGCCGCTCGTGGCCGGCATCCCGCGCCTCCTCGAGCAGCTCGCGCAGCAACTGCCGCCCCAGGCCCAGCCCCCGCAGCTCCGGCGCGAGCAGGAACCAGCGCACCCGGCCGGTGGCGCCCTCATCGGTCAGCGCCAGACACCCGGAGAGCCGTTCGTCGTCTCCGATCAGCCACACCGCGCCGGATCGCTCGGGCCAGCCGCGCTCGACCGCCGCCGCAACTCCATTCGCAACGCCGCGGACGAACGTCTCGTCGAGTCCGTACTCGCGCGCAGTACACGGCGCGGTGCAGGTCGACGATCCCGCCCCGATCGGCGTCTCGCAGCTCGCGACGGATCGTGATTGTGCTCGGCGGCGAGCTCACGAGCTCATTCTTGCGCCGACATATTCAGCCGTCCAACATAATTATGCGAATCGATTGATCGCGAAATGAGCTGAACGTCCAATGGACATCCGCCAGCTGCGCTACCTCGAGGCGGTCGCCCGCCACCGCCACTTCACCAACGCCGCCGCCGAGCTGCACGTGGCCCAGTCGGCGCTCTCCCATCAGGTTCGCCAGCTCGAGCGAGAGCTCGGCGTCGAGCTGCTGAGGCGCACGACGAGATCCGTCGAGCCGACCGAGGCCGGTGCGCTGGTGGCGGCGCGCGCCCGCGCCGTGCTCGCTGAGACGGACGCGCTCCGCAGCGAGATCGACGAGCTCCGTGGACTCGTGCGTGGCCGCCTGACCGTGGGCGCGATGCTGTTCGGCGGCGAGCTCGACATCCCGGCGATCCTCGCGCGCTTCACGGAGCGCTTTCCGCACGTAGAGATCGGCATTCGAGAGGGCACCGCGCAGCGAATGCTCACGATGCTGCGCGACGGCAGCCTCGACCTGACGTTCGCGCTCGAGGCCGCGCCGCCGGACGGGTTCGAGCGCCTCGAGCTCTCGAGCGAGGAGCTGACGGCCGTGACCAGCGTCGACCACCCCCTCGCCGGCCAGCGGGCGCTGCCACTGTCCTCCCTCGCCGGATATCCGCTGATCGGGTTCGAACCGGGCTCCTCCACGCGGCAGCTGCTCGACGACGCGCTCACCGCCGCCGGCGTGGAGCCCCGGATCGCGGTCGAGGCGAGCGAGCTGACACTGATCCGCTCGCTCGCGGCACGCGGGCTCGGCATCGCCATCCTTCCGCGCTCGTTCGTGGAGCGCCCCGGACCGAGCGTCTCATTCCGGCCGCTCTCGCCTTCGCTCCGGATGCGCGTCGTCCTGTGGTGGCCGAGCGCGCGCCGCCTCTCCCCCGCCGCGCGCACGTTCGTCGAGTTCGCGCGCGAGCACCGGCCGGCCGCAGCTCGTTGAGCCTCTACGCCGGATCTCTGAGGTAGGCCAGCGCCCGCCCGAGCCACAGCGGCGCCCACTTGGCCCACACCGACAGGGAGTGCCCGCCGGGGTACGTGGCGAACAGGTGCGGAATGTGGGCGGCGTTCCACTGCAGGTTCAGCGTCGTGTTGTCCGAGTAGAAGCGCTGATCCTGGCGGCCGACGTAGAACCCGAGGAGCGAAGGGCGCTTCTCCATCGCCGCGGCGACGCCACCGCCGGCGAGAGCTTCTCGCTCACGGCCAGGGCGCCCACCGTTGCCAGGGCCACGAGAACAGCAAGACGATGACGGCTGACAGTTTGCACGCGTGCCTACGTTCATCCGGCACAACATCGAGGTGCGCTCTGCGCCGTATCGAGCGCGATGTTAGCGATCGATTATTAAGCCGCCGCCGGGGATCGGCGGCGGCTCAAACGCTTACGCCGCCACCGCCTCGGGCTCCTCGATGCGCTCGTCGACGACCTCGGGTTCCCGCTCCACGTTCGCCGGCGCGCGCAGCAGCACCAGGGCAATCGCGGCACCGGTCAGGCACAGCGCAGCGCCGACCTCGAACGCGGCGACAAAGCCGTCGGTCAGCGCGGCCGCGTGGCTTACCCCAAGCGCCGCCTGCGTCCGCGACGCGGCGATCGTCGAGAGCACCGCCAGGCCGAGCGCACCGCCGAACAGCCGCGAGGTGTTCAGCAGTCCGGACGCGAGCCCGGCCTGCGCGCGCTGGACGCCCTGCGTCGCCGCGATCGTCGAGCCGACGAGGCCGAGGCCCATGCCGATTCCCGACAGCACGCCGCCCGGAAGCACCGCCGCGAAGTAGTTCGCGCCCGGGTGGATGCCGGTGAACAGCAGCAGGCCCGCGCTCGCGGCGAGCATCCCGGCGCTGACCGTCCCGCGGACCCCGAAGCGAGCCACCAGCCGCGGCGCCAGGGTCGAGCCCGTGAACACCGACAGTGTCATCGGCAGGAACGAGAGCCCCGCCTGGATCGGATCGTCACCGAGTACCTGCTGCAGGTACAGCGTGATGAAGAAGAACATCGAGAAGAGCGCCGCGTACATCAGCACGACGATCAGGTTCGCGGTCCGCAGCTGGCGAAGCTTGAAGATCGACAGCGGGATCAGCGGCGCCTCGGCGACGCGCAGCTCGACGAACAGGAAGGCGGCGATCAGCAGCACCGCACCGCGAGCGCCCCGAGCACGATCGGCGAGCCCCACCCGAGCGCGTCGGTCCGCACGATCCCGTACGTGAGGCTGACGAGGCCGGCGGTCATCAGCGCCGCCCCGGTGGCGTCGAAGTGCCGAGGGCCGACGAGGCGCAGATCCTCGGGGATCACCCGTAGGCCGAGCGCGATCACGACCGCGCCGACGGGGACGTTGATCGCGAAGATCGCGGGCCAGCCGAAGATCTGGGTCAGCAAGCCGCCGAGCAGCGCCCCTGACGACGCTCCGAGCCCGCCGATCGCGCCCCAGGCGGCGAGGCCGCGGTTGCGCTCAGGCCCCTCGGGCAGCGAGGACGTGATGATCGCCAGCGTCGCCGGCGAGACGATCGCGCCGCCGAAGCCCTGAAGCGCACGGGCACCGATCAGCAGCGCCCGCGAGTCCGACACCGCGCAGGCGAGCGACGCGAGCACGAACAGCGCGGTGCCCGCGATGAACACGCGCCGGCGCCCGAGCAGGTCCGCCAGGCGGCCGCCGAGCATCAGGAAGCCCGCGAATGTGATCGTGTAGGCGTTGACGACCCACTGCAGACCCGTGGTCGAAAAATGCAGCCCATCGCGCATCGACGGCAGCGCGACGTTCACCACGGCGACGTCGAGAATCACCATGAACTGGGCCAGGCAGACGACCGCCAGCACGAAGTTGGTAGAAGTTGTTCGGTGAGTGGAGTTGGCTCTGGTTGCGTTCACGCAATGAAGTGTGCGATCATTCGTATCCAGGTACAAGAGAAGGGTTTATCCTGGTAGTAACAGTCACCCCCAAAGAAACTCGGACGAACGGCGCGACGGCTGGTAACGGGACGCGCAGGCGCGAGGAACTAGCCGATTTCCTGCGCAAACGCAGGGAAAGCATCGGCCCGGAGGACGTTGGCCTGCCGGGCGGCGGACGTCGCCGGACGCCCGGTTTGCGGCGCGAGGAGGTCGCGCAGCTCGCCGGCGTGGGCACAACCTGGTACACGTGGCTCGAGCAGGGCCGCGACGTCAGGGCGTCGTTCGACGTCCTCGACGCGCTGGCACGGGCACTGCGGCTGACGCCGGCCGAGCGCGGCCATCTGATCCTGCTCGGCCGCGGCGAGGAGGCCCCCGCCTGTAAGCCACCCGCCGAGCGCGTCTCCCCCACGCTTCGTCGGCTGATCGAGAACCTCGGCCTCAGCCCGGCGGTGGTGCTGGGCAGGCGCTGGGACTACCTCGCCTGGAATCGCGCCGCGTGTGCGCTGTACGGCGACCTGGGCACGATCCCGAAGCCGCTGCGCAATCACCTGTGGCTGATGTTCATGGACCCGATGCGACGCGAGATGTTCACCGACTGGGAGAGGAGCATCCGGCTCGCGGCGGCCAAGTTTCGGGCCGACAGCGCCGCCCATCTCGGCGACCCGTCGTTCGAGCAGCTGATCCAGTCGCTGCGGCAGTCCAGTCCCGAGTTCTGCAAGGTGTGGAAGCGCCACGAGGTGGCGCGCGGCGGCGAGGGACGTAAGGAGCTGCACCATCCGGTGGCCGGCAAGCTCGTGTTCGAGCACGCCGTGTTCAACCCGGTCGAGGCGCCGGAGCAAAGACTGATCCTGTACAGCCCTGTGCCCGAAGCCGACACGGCGGCGAAGCTCGAGCGGCTGGTCGAGGATGAGCCGTTCCACTCGCCGCTGGCCCTCGTCGGCTGACCGGCTGACGCTCGTCGGCTGAGCGCCCGGCGCGCGTCGCCTAAGCACGGCGTCAGCTCTCTTCGGGAGCTCTTCACCGAAATTCACTGTTCTCTCGCAGTCGGATGGTGGAGTGGCGCCATGACCACTCAAGCCACAGCGCTAAAGCTCGAGCCGGAAGCCGCGCCAGCGACGAGTGCGCTCCAGACAGCCCCGCTCGAGCCGAGCGCTGACGGGCGGATCGCCGATTCGCTGATGCGGCTGGACCACCGCACGCGCGGCCGTGCGGTCACGCAGCGGCTGGCCCGCCGAGGTCCGCACCTATCGGTCGGCGAAGGGCTGCAGTCGCGGCTGATCCCGCTCGAGGAGAAGATCACCCACGTCGGCCGTGGGCTCACGGCCGACATCCGGATCGAGGATCAGGGCGTCTCGCGCACCCACGCGATCATCGTTCGCCACGGTCGCCACGCACGGATCCTCGACAACCGCAGCTCGAACGGCACGTACCTGAACGGCCGGCGGATCGCGGCGACCAACCTGCACAACGGCGACGTGATCTGGATCGGGCCGATCGCCCTGCAGTACGTCGAGATCGGCTGACCGACGCTGCGGTGGCGCCGGGCGCTGCGCGCCCGTCCAGAACCTGCACAGCACGACAACCCCGGCCGGAATGGCGAGCCCTGTCGAGCTATGCATGAAGAGCATGCTCAGCACGACAGGCCTCGACGCCGGCGCCGGTGTTGTCGCGTTATGCAGCATTTGAGGCCGCCGATGCCGCGGTCGAGCCGGCGCGCGGTCGCGCGCCGGCTCCGTGGGGGGGCAGGCGCTCAAGCACCCGTGGTGGTGAACGTCTGGTCTCCGCCAACGACCGTTGCGAAGTCGGTCTTCGCGACCAATCGGTAGTGGATCGTGGTTCCGGCGGGTAGTCCATCGACCCTGGCGATGAATCGATCGGTTTGCTCGTCCGCACCCGTTGTCTGGGGAGTTGTGCTGGTTCCGTAGGCCGTCGTCGTGCCGAACTCGAATGAGACCTCGGTCGCCGCGCCCCGCGGATCGAGCGATCCGTTGAGCGTTGCCGAGGTCGAGCCGATGTTCGATGCCGCGGCCGTGAACACAGAGTCTGGGCGGTATCCGCCGGCGAATAGGCCCAGCGGAGCGACCCCGTTGGTGAACAGGAAGAACGGCGTTCCCGTGGCCCCGCCCTGGCAGGTAGTGCCATCCGCGTTGAACGGATTTGCCGTGCAGCTCGACGAGACCGGATTGCCGACAGAGGCCTCGGCGGTTGGGGTGAGCGGGATGTTGGACTGGTCGAGGACGAACGTCGGGTCCTCCGCGTTGGTGAAGTGCCCCGCGAACCCCTTGTCGACCCCGCCAACGTTCTGTCGCCAGGTCACGTATGGCGTGTTGCCCGAGAACGTGATGTCCGGTCGCGTCGCATCGCCCGAGCCACTCGAGATCGGCGTGTCATTGTTGACGGTCTCGAAGCCCGCCGTCGCGCCTGTGCCGACGAGCCGCGTGACGACGATCCGGTGGATTTGTCCGATCTTCTCGTCCCACGCAACCCAGGGCACGGTTGGGTTTGCGGGGTTCATCGTCCCCGCTGCCAACCGCGGATGCTCCGCGTTGTGGTTCGGGTCCAAGTTGATCGAGCACTCGGCCTCGATGGTCACCGCCTCGGCGCAGAAGCCGGACTGGTGCACTTCTCCCTGCGTGTTGATCGTGAATTGGGCCTTGCTGCCCACTGCGACCCAGTGGAAGCCGCCGTCGGCGGCGAGGCCGTCGCTGTCACCTCTCGCGGCGAACACCATCTGATTGTTGTGCAGGCCGATGCCGGAGTTGCCAAGCTCGGACCAGACGACCCACGGAACGCTGTCGCTCGCACCGGTGAACGCGATGTCCGGCTCGATGCCGTTACGGGTGGGGTCGACGTTCAGGCTCGGGTCGCCGGCGTTTTGGCCGACGCGGGGGACCCCGGTCTGCTGGAAGCAGAAGCCCCCGACTGCGGGGACGTGTCCGGTGCTGTCGACGTGACCGGCGGGCGTGACCCCGTCGCAGTTCGCGGCGCCGGGTCCGATCGGCCTCTCGACAAAGATCTGGAACTTGCCGTTGACGGGCGCGGTGGTCCGCTCTTGCCAGCCGATCCAGGGGCCAGGCTTGGTCGGATCGACGGCCGAGCCGCCCGCCACCGACGGGTTTTCGGCGTCCCGGTTGGGGTGGATGTTGAGCGATGGGACGGGCACTGTCCCGCCGCCGGTGCCTCGGCTCTGGCCGGCGAAGATCCACTTGCCTTGGTTCGCATCGCCCGTGTTGTCAAAGCGGCTGGCGAAGACGTTGTTGTGGTTGAAGCCGCTTCCGGTCGTGTTCTCATACCACGTCGCCCACGGCACCGTCCGCCCTGCGCCCGCGAAGTCGATCTGGGGCGCTTCACCGTCCTGGCCCTGGTCGAAGTTGAGTGAGCCTGGGAACGGACGGGTCGTATCCGACCGGCCGCCGACCGTGCCGTTTCCGCGCGTGGTCCACGTCGCTCCGGCGAACGAGCGGGTGAAAATCTGGTCGTGTCCGCTCGTAAGCTGCCGGAAGATCGACCACGGAACGGCTGGCCTGCCCGCGGTCAGTGCGCCGCCGACGACGTCGGCGTTCCTTGGATCTTCGCCGCTGACGCTCTTGTTCTTGTCGATTCCGGCGGCGGGGTCGTCGTTGACCTGCGTACCGGGCGGAAGCGCCTGAAACGCCGCGGCGGCGGCGGCTCCCGCAAGCACAACGAATATGGTTGCCACAACTGCACGCAGCAGTCGAGGCCCATGCCGAGTAAGCATCGAACCTCCTCAGGTTTCTAGTGGATTTGGGTTTGGATGAAGTGGCCGCGCTCGTCCGGACCGCGGCTGAACCGCACGTTGCTTACGGGCGACGAAGGCACAGCGTTACTCACGTCGTTCGATTGGCCCCGACCGTCCCGTCACATTGGCCCGTTCGGGAGCAAGACGCGCAGCGCCACTAATCCTTCCCCGGATCACATTGATTCGTGACGCAAGTGCCGCAGATCTGTGGCGAGACGCTTGTGTGCGCGGAATGAGCGCGACTTCACAGTCCCGACCGGTACTCCGAGCCGCTCGGCCGATCTCGGCATGTGTGAGTCCTTCGAAATGTTGCAGGCGCGCGACCTGTTGATCCTCGGCCGGCAGGGCCGAGACTGCACGGCGTACTTCCCAGATTTCGTAGGCCGCCTCAACAGTCATTGGCATCGACGCGAGCGCGGGGTCCTCGGACGTGGCCTCATCGAGTGGGCCGGCCGAGTGCCTGGCCTCGCGTCGGTAGAGATCGATCGCCACACGCCGCGCGATCGTCGCCAGCCAGGGACCGAGGTCCCGGCTCGGATCGACACTCGCCGAGGCTTGCCAAGCCTTCAGAAACGTCTGTTGGGTCGCCTCCTCGCTCAAACCCCGGTCGGCGAGCAGCCTGTACGCGACCGCATAGACGAATCGCCCGTACGCGCGGTACACGGCCCGCACGGCATCGGGGTCGCCCTCACCAAACCGCGCCCTGACGCGCGCATCGATCACGGACCGTCCACTCGCCGTCGGTTGTCGACGCGCGACGCGATCCCGTCCCGGGAAATGAGTCGAAACCGCCACGTTAAACAGGAGCGTGGCGGCCGGCGCGCGTGACGCCCAGGCCGGCCAGGGCAGTCAGGGCGATCAGCGCGCCGAGGTAGGTCAACAGCGGCGCCCCGGTGCGAGTGACCTCGCCGGCACGCAACGCGGGGAGCGCCAGGAGCGCGAGGCACCAGGCTCCGAGCGTGGCGTACGGGATCAGGGCTTCGTGGGCGCGCCGCAAGTCGTAGGCGCACCACAGCAGCGCTGCCGCGATCATCGCGATCCAAGCGGCGATGGCCTGTGCCAGGAGGGGCGTCAGCGGCCACGGCCAGTGGCGGCCCAGATCGGTGGGGAACGCGAACAGCGCGATTGCGCCGGCCAGCATCACGGCGCCGAAAGCCAAGGACACCCCACGCAGCAGCCGCAGGCGCGGGTCGGCGATCGAGGGCCGGATCGTGTTCGCGCGCTGGCGGCGAGCGAGGATTACGACGCCGATCGGGGCCAGGGAGTACACGGCCGTCCAGACCCACGTCGGCGGGTAACCCCAGCGGAAGCGGTCGGTGTGCAGCAGCGTCGCGGCCAGCAGGCCGACCGACAGCGTCACGAGCGCGACGGCCAGCGGCTGGATCGAGCGCCAGCGGCGTGCGGCGAGCACCGCGAGTGCGGTCGCCACGACGCCGGCGAGGTAGCCGGCACCCAAAAACGCGGCCGAGATCGGTGGGCGGATGGCCCAGGCGTAGCCGGTGGCGGCGCGGGCGGGGAGGAAGTACAGAAACCCCGCGTTGAGGATCGCGAGGCAGAGGAGCACACCGACACCGGCGCGCGTCGAGCGCTGCATCCCTCCTGAGGGCACGGAGGTGGTCATCGTCAGGGTGCGGGCCACGGGCATGATCGCGCGGTCACGGGATGGGGAAGGAACAGACACTGGTCACCTCGGTCTGGCGGCTGACGAACCCGGGCAACTGGCCG
Organism: uncultured Solirubrobacterales bacterium; assembly: GCA_963812225.1. Taxonomy (GTDB): domain Bacteria; phylum Actinomycetota; class Thermoleophilia; order Solirubrobacterales; family Solirubrobacteraceae; genus Palsa-465. The sequence goes on along the minus strand of CAWEUN010000013.1, from coordinate 140,230 downwards.
AGCGCCGCCGCTTCGTCGGGAGCCTCCACCAGCCACCAAAGGCTGTGACCGCCGTGCGGGCAGCTCGACAGCGCGTCGCGGTGGCGCAGCGGGCTGCCGAAGCCTCGCCATGCCGCGAACATCGGCCCGCACTGCACGGCCGTGTGGTGGTGGGTCAGCAGGAATGTCGGCACGTGGCGCAGACTGACGCCCGCAGGCCCCGGCGAACATCGGGGAACCCCCTACTTCTGCTCCCTCAGTCCCCGGGGTCGCGTTCGCGCCCTACCGCCTCGGCGACAGCCACACGCCCCGACACGCCGAGCTTGGCGAACACCTTCGTCAGATGGCTCTCGATCGTCTTCTCCGACAGGAATAGCTCCGCGGCGATTTCACGGTTGGTGCGTCCGCGGGAAACCAGCTCGGCGATCTCGCGTTCTCGGCCACTCAAGCTCGCCAGCCCCGAACCGCCTCCGGCGCGACGATGACGCGCGCCTACACGCCGGCCGAGACGACGCAGCTCGCGCGCCGCCTCGTCGCGAAAGCGGACGGCACCCATCGAAGCCAACTCGGCCTCGGCCCGTTCCAGCCACCTGATCGCGCCCTCGACGTCACCGGCCTCTGCCGCAGCGCGCCCCGCTACGATCCGCGCCCGCGAGGCCTGTACGGCGGCGCCCCCGGAATGCGCGCGCCTGACGGCCCGCTCCGCCTGATCAAGCGCGCTCCGCGCGTTGCCGCGAGCCAGCTCCAGCATCGCTCCGGCGTAGGCGACGGCGCCTTCGACGTATCCGAGGCCGAGCGTCCGCTGCAGCCGCTCGCCGCGGTCAACCCAATCTGCGGCGACTACCTCATGGCCGAGTGCCAGCTCGGCGCGTGCGAGGATCGCATACAGCCAGGCGCGTCGGCCGGGTTCGACGCCCGGGAACTCGGGCCCGCCGGCGTCGGCCATCGCTTCGAGGCAGCGCTCTGGCTCGCCGGCCTCCAGCTGCGCGGCGGCCACGTGCACCCGGGTCGCGCGCGAAAGCACGCTCTCGTCGAGGTCGCCGAGCAGGTCGACGGCCGCGGCTCCCGCGCTGCGGGCGCGTGGTAGCTCTCCCGCGATCGCGGCGATCCACGCCTCGGCGGTCAGCGCCCAGCACAGAACCTGGCGGTTGCCCGAAAGCCGTGCGGCGTCGACGGCAGCCTCGGCCTGGTCAAGGCCCTTGCGGGGCCGGCCGGTCACCTCGTACGCGTGGGCAAGACCGATCGACATCGGCGTGGCGAACTGTCCCTGCCCTGAGGCTCGCGACACGGCGATACCCCGGCGCCAATGGCGGATCGCGTCCCCGTAGCGCTCGGCGAAATACTCCGCGAACCCGAGGTAGTACGGTGCCTCGAGGCGGAGCGCGATCTCGTCATCGCTCAGCCCGTCCAGCCCCGCACTTGCGGCACCGGCCGCGGCCTGCGCCTCGGCGATCCGGCCGAGCCCGAGTTCCGCGTAGCACACGAGGCTCTCGGCGAGGACCTCCAGCGCCGGCTCGGCGAGCACGATCGCCGCCTCCATGCCGCGCTGCGCCCACGTGAGCATCGTCGTGAAGTCCCCGTCGTAGAGAGCATCCGCAGCCAGCTGGACCTCGAGGTCTGCGGCGGCGGCCGACCGTGGGTCAGCGACGTCGTCGAGCGCCGCGACGAGCCGGCCATGGGCGGCCTCATGGCGACCGAGCAGGTTCTCGCACATCGCGCAGCCTGCGACCAGGCGCGCCCGCAGTGGGGCTAGCGCATCATCGGCTCGAGCCAGATCCAGCGCCGCCGCCAACGCCTCGAGGGCCGGCATCAGCTCACCGGTTGCCGCTTGGCTTTGGGCCAGGGCCACGAGCAGTCCGAGTCGCTGCCCGGCGGTCTCGACCCCCTCCGGCAGCAAGCGCAGGGCAGCGGCATACCAGGCGGCCGCCGTTGCCGGAGCACGCGGGGCGACCGTCGCGCCCGCCGCGACGAGCACGTCGATCGCGGCCGTATCCCCGGGCTGGGCACACCGCTCCAGATGATGCGCGCGGGCGGTAAGCGGTCCGCCCTGCTCCTCCAGCGCGCGCGCCGCGCGAGCGTGCGCGCCGAGCCGCCAGCCCCCGGCTGTCGTGTCATAGACCGCGCGCCGGACGAGCGGGTGCCGGAAGCGGTAACGGCGTGGCACATCGCTCGGCACGAGCAGCGCTGCACCCAGCAGCGCGTCCAGCGCGGTCAGCGCAGGGCCCTCTTCGAGCTCGGCGGCGGCGATCGCCACATCGAGAGCCGTCGGGTCGCCGACGACCGCCGCGGCGCGGGCGAGGCGTTGCGCGTCGTCGGGCAGCGCGCGAACCTCCTGATCGATCGCCAGCGCGATCCGGTTGGGCACGTCAGCCGCCGTGACCCCTGCTCGCGCCGACCATCCTCGCGCCAGCTCTTGCAGGTAGAACGGGTTGCCGCCGGACTGGGCGAACAACGCCGCGCGTGCGCCGTGGGGCAGGTCTTCCTCGAGCAGGCGGTCGGCCTCTACGCGCGTCAGCGACCCCAGCGACAACCAGAGCAGCTCCTGGTCGCGGGCGGCGCCGGCCAGCGCGTCAACCAGCGCAGGACGAGCAGGCGCTGGCCGGAAGGCCAGTACGAGCATCACCCCACGGCGCGGCGGGCGACGCAACAGGTGTCCGATCAGCTCTAGCGACGCGTCGTCGGCCCAGTGCACGTCGTCAAGAGCAAGCACCACCCGGCTGCCTGCACCGAGCGCCTCGAGAAGTGCGCGCACCGCCCGATGGGTCCGGAAGCGCTCGTCGTGCAAGCGACCCGCACCTCCGCCGCCAAGCCCCTCGACGCCCGGCACGAGCGGAGCCAGCTCGTCGGCCTGAACGCCGATCAGGCGCTCGAGGCGATCGCTGCCCAACGATGCGCCATAGTCGCCCAGCGCGTCGACGATCACGGCGAACGGCAGATCCTGCTCCATCTCGGCCGCCCGTCCAGACAGGACCAGGTGCCCGTGATCATCGGCTCGCGTACACAACTCGTCCAAGAGGCGCGTCTTGCCGATCCCGGGCTCCCCACTCAGCGCGACAATCGGCGATCCGCGATTCTCCAGCCGCTTCAGCGACTCGCCGAGCGCGGCCAGCTCCGGTCGGCGGCCGATGATCGGCGCCTTCGGGGCCGCCACGGTGCCGGCAACGTACGTCATGTCGACGCGCGCGACTGCATTGCGGGAAGGTGGTCCCGCCGACACACGAATCTCGACCCCCTAGGCAAAGCAATCACTACTAGTCGAAACGCAGGCTACTCCACCCACCCGCGCACCGGCCAGTCAACAGGCGCCAGGCCCGCGAGACCCGCACCGGCTAGCCCTCGACCCGCTCCTCGGTGATGTCGCGCGCCACGAGCGCCGCGTACAGCCCGCCACGCTCGAGCAGCTCCTCGTGCGTCCCCCGCTCGGCGATCCTGCCGTGGTCGAGTACCACGATCTGATCGGCGTCGCGGACCGTGGAGAGCCGGTGCGCGATGGTGATCGTGGTCCGTCCCTCCGACAGGCGCTCGAGCTCGGCCTGGACCGCGGCCTCGGTCTGCGTGTCGAGCGAGCTCGTGGCCTCGTCGAGCACCAGAACCGGCGGGTTGCGCAGGATCGTCCGCGCGATCGCCATCCGCTGCTTCTCCCCGCCGGAGAACCGGTAGCCCCGCTCGCCGACGATCGTGTCGTAGCCATCCGGCAGCGAGACGATCAGATCGTGAATCCGCGCCGTGCTCGCCGCCGCCTCGATCTCTTCGTCGGTCGCGTCGGGCCGGGCGAAGCGCAGGTTCTCGCGCACGGTGGCGTGGAACAGGTACGTCTCCTGCGAGACGACCCCGACCGTCGCCGCCAGCGACTGGAGGCTCGCGTCGCGCACGTCGACGCCGTCGATCGTGACCCGCCCCTCCTGGGGCTCGTACAGCCTCGCCACGAGGTAGCCGAGCGTCGTCTTGCCGGCGCCGGTCTCGCCCACGATCGCGGTCCGGGTGCCGGCCGGAACGGTGAGGTCGATCCCGCGTAGCGTCCACTCGTCCGAGCCGTTGGCCCCGTAGCGGAACGAGACGTTCTCGAAGCGCACCTCGCCGAGCAGCTCGTCGGGCCGCAGCTCGACGGGATGCTCGGCCTCGACGATGTCGACGGGGAGATCGAGGTACTCGAAGATCCGATCGAACAGCGCCAGCGAGGCCTCCATGTCGGCGCCGACACCGAGCAGCGACTGGATCGGGAACAGCAGCCGCGTCTGAAGCGTCGTGAACGCGACGACGGTCCCGATCGACAGCGACACCGATCCAGCTCTGACCCGCCAGCCAGTAGACGATCGCCGGCTGGATCGCGAACGTCATCTGGATCGTCGACATCAGCCAGCGGCCCGCCATGCGCGAGCGAACCTCGAGGTCGGCGATGTCCTGAGACTCGCCGGTGAATCGGTCGGCGAGGTCGCTCCCGCGGCCCATCGTCTTGCCGAGCATGATCCCGGACACCGACAGCGACTCGGCGACCAGCGCGGACATATCGGCGAGGCGGCGCTGCTGCTCGGTCGTGATCTTGCGCCGGATCTTGCCGACGCGGCGCGTCAGGTACACGAACAACGGCACGAACACGAGCGAGAGCGCGGCCAGTTTCCAGTTGAGGATGCACATGGCGACGATGGCGGCGATCACCGTGGTCGCGTTCTGAGCGATCGTCGTCGCGGTCGTCGTGACGACGTTGTCGAGCCCACCGATGTCGTTCGCGATCCGCGACTGCACCTCGCCGGTGCGGGTGCGCGTGAAGAACGCCAGCGACATCCGCTGCAGGCGCCGATAGACGGCGGCGCGGAGGTCGTGCATCACGTGCTGCCCGACGACGTTCGATAGGTACGTCTGCCACACGTTGAACGCGGCCGTGACGATCGCGATCACGATCATCGCCAGCACGAGCACGGTCAGCAGCGTGGTCTTGTGCTCGAAGATCCCCTGATCGAGGACGCCCCTCAGCAGGAACGGCTGAAGCATGCTGAGGCCGGCGGAGAAGACGATCATGCTCAACACGATCGTCAGGCGGACCCGGTAGGGCTTGAACAGTCGCAGGATCCGGCCCCGGTCGCGCTCGCGCGTCGGGTCCATGAGCGGAGGCGGCTTCTTGTCCGGCCCCCTCATCGAGCGCATGGCGCCAGGTCCAGCGCCATGCGCCGCTCCGAAGCCACGTCCACCAGTTGCACTCATACGTACTCATGATGACGGGTTCGCAAACGGTGCCCGCCGGGACACGGCACGGCGGGGCCGCTCGACCATCGCCGCGGTGACAATCGCAGCGAACAGGAAGGCCCCGGCCGAGACCGCCATCGCCGCGCCGAGTCCCTGTATGGCTCGGGCGGCGGTCAGTACCGGGACCGAGGGCGCCAGCGCGCACGCGGCCGAGGCGGCGATGAACAGGCCGAGGCCGGCGTCGAACACAGGCCGGGCTCCGATCCGGTCGCCGAGCGAGCCCGCCGACAGCAGCAGCCCCGCGAACACGACCGTGTAGGCGTCGACGACCCACTGCAGCGCACTGACGCCGCCGCCGAGCTCGCGCCCGACCGACGGCAGCGCCACGTTCACGATCGTGGCGTCGAGGATGACCATGAAGTAACCGAGGCAGATTGCGAGGAGTGGGAGGTGTTTGCGCATCGTCTCAGTGTTACTCGCGAACATTTCGTTCGACATCGAAACATGCACCGGCTATCGTCTTGGCCATGGACGGGGATGCCGACATCGCCGCGATCGCGGCGCTGGTGGCGGATCGCGCCCGGGCCAGGATCCTGCTCACGCTCGGAGATGGCCGGGCGCTGCCGGCGAGCGTGCTCTCCGACGAGGCAGGCGTCGCCGCCTCGACCGCGAGCTCACACCTGTCCAAGCTGGTCCGGTTCGGTTTGCTCACGGTCGAACGCCACGGGACGGCATCGCTACTTCCGGCTCGCCGGCCCCGAGGTCGCCGAGCTGATCGAGGCCCTGGCGCGGCTGGCGCCGGCGGCGCCCGTGCGTTCGTTGAGACAGGGGACGCGGGCGCAGGCCGTCCGCTATGCGCGCACGTGCTACGACCACCTGGCCGGCATGGTCGGAACCGAGCTCATGGCGGCCTTGCTCGAGCGCGATCTGATCACCGGCGGCGACGGCGTGTTCGACCCCAGCATCGCCACCGACGACCGGCTGTCATCGCCCGGCTTCGACGTCGACTACCGGCTGACCGCGCGCGGCGTGGAGCAGCTCGGGGCGTTCGGGATCGACTTCGACTCGATGCCCAAGCGGCGCCGGCTCATCCGCTACTGCGTCGACTGGAGCGAGCAGCGCCACCACCTCGCCGGCTCGCTCGGTGCCGCGCTTGCCGATCGCGTGTTCGAGCTCGGCTGGGCGGAGCGAGCCCATGACAGCCGGGCGGTGCATCTCACCGACACCGGCTACGCCGGTCTCAGGGACACGTTTGGGGTCGAGCTGGGCGATCGGGCCCGGTAGCGCTCGGCCCGACCCCGCCGAAGCAACTTCCGATAAGCATGAAATACATGCTTATCGGAAGTTCCTCCAGTGCGTTTACCTCCGCTCAGAGAAGTACGCCGGCGGCAACAGCAGCGACCAAACTCGCTGCTGCGAGCGCTGCTCGTCGCCGCGGCGGGCCTCAGCCCGCCGGACCGCCCCCGTACCCTTCTCTCGCGGTTCGCCAACAGTGCGGCGAATTGACTTCAGTTTCATCATGCAACCTCCTGCTGTTGCATATGTGGCTACCCACTAGTTTATTCGGCAAATCCAGGGATTTCCTGAAGCCCTTTGAAACCAACGCCCGGCCGACTCGTCTCGTTCTGGCCTCCCGCCCATGACGGCGACCCTGCACTCCTCGTCGCCGCCGCCTGAGTGGGGCTGGGTCACGCCGTCCTACCCGACCACTGGGTGCCGCTGGCGGTCGTCGGGCGCACCCAGCGTTATCCGCTGTCGAAGGTGGCGCGCCTGTCGGCGCTCGCCGGCGTCGCGCATGTGCTCGTGTCGGTGATCCTCGGCGCCGTCATCGTCGTGATCGGGCTCGCATTCCGTTCCACGATTGAGCACACGCAGGACGAAATCGTCGGGGGCCTCCTGATCGCGACCGGGCTCGCGTTCGTCGTGCTCGAGGCCGCCGGTCGTGGCCACCAGCACGCGCACGACCACGGCTCCGACGAGCACGGCCACGTCCACGTTCACGACTCCTCTGGATCGCGCGCGGCCTCGGTGGCCGCCGTGATGGTCCCGTTCGGTGCTGCAGCCTCGCCGGACCTCACGATCCTTCCCGTATTCCTCGCCGCGGCCGCGGTCGGGCCCAGCACCGCGATCGGATCGGTGATCGTGTTCGCCGCCGTGACGATCGGGACGATCGTTTCGCTGACGCTGCTGGCCGCCGCCAGCGGCTACCAGGTCAAGGGCGACTGGCTCGATCGGTGGGGCAACCTGCTCACAGCGATCGTCCTGATCGTGATCGGCGGCCTGATCTTCGCGGGCGTGCTGTAGGGCATCCGGCAAGCCGCCGCCCATCACGACAAGTTCACGCCCGAACAGGACATACTCCGCGTCGTGGAGGGACGAGACGGTCAGCACCCGACCGCTCCGGTCACCGTAGCCCATGGCCCGATCCGCCAGCTCGTCCCCGACGTGCCGCTCGGAGGCAGCCCGTTCCCGCCGATCGCCGACTACGGGTTCCTGTCCGACTGCGAGACGGTCGCGCTCGTCGCGCCGAGCGGCAACGTCGAGTGGATGTGCCTACCGCGCGTCGACTCGCCGAGCGTGTTCGGCGCGATGCTCGACCGCGACGCCGGCTCCTTTCGCCTCGGCCCGCTCGGGATCAACGTCCCCGCGTCGCGCCGCTACCTGCCGGGCACGATGGTGCTCGAGACGAGCTGGTGGACGGGCGGTGGCTGGATCATCGTCCGCGACGTGCTGCTGATCGGCGGCTGGCATCACGAGGAGGAGCGCTCGCACACCCACCGGCGCGCCCCGACCGACTACGACGCCGATCACGTGCTGCTGCGGACGGTGCGCTGCGTCAACGGCGAGGTCGAGGTGGTCCTCGACTGCGAGCCGGCGTTCGACTACGGCCGCAAGCCCGCGCACTGGGAATACCTCGGCTCTGGCTACCACGAGGGCGTCGCCCGTGCCGAGGGCTGCGACGTGGAGCTGAAGCTGAGGACCGACCTGCGGCTCGGCTTCGAGGGCGCTCGGGCGACGGCGCGGCACCGGATGAAGGAGGGCGAGCAGATCTACTGCGCGCTGTACTGGAGCGAGCATCCACCGCCGCAGGACTTCGACGAGGCCTACCGCCGGCTGGTGTGGACCGCCCACCACTGGCAGCACTGGCTCGACGGGGGCACGTTCCCCGATCACCCGTGGAGGAGTTTCCTGCAGCGCAGCGCGCTGACGCTGAAGGGTCTCACGTACGCGCCGACCGGGGCGCTGATCGCGGCCGCGACGACCTCGCTGCCCGAGAGCCCGCACGGCGAGCGCAACTGGGACTACCGCTACAGCTGGATCCGCGACTCGACGTTCATGCTGTGGGCGCTGTACTCGCTCGGCTTCGACTGGGAGGCGAACGACTTCTTCTACTTCATCGCCGACGTCGCCGGCGGCGAGGAGGAGCTCCAGGTGATGTACGGCGTCGACGGCGAGCGGGACCTCCCCGAGAGGACGCTGGACCACCTCAGCGGCTACGAGGGCGCGCGACCGGTCCGGATCGGCAACGACGCCTGCAAGCAGCGCCAGCACGACGTCTGGGGCGCGCTGCTCGACTCCGTCTACCTCCACACGCGCTCGCGAGACTCGCTCGACGAGCGCGTCTGGCTGCTCCTCAAGCGTCAGGTCGAGGCCGCGATCGCACACTGGCGCGAGCCCGACCGCGGCATCTGGGAGGTCCGGGGCGAGCCCAAGCACTTCACCTCCTCGAAGATGTTCTGCTGGGTGGCGTGCGATCGCGGATCCCGGCTCGCCGAGGTCCGCGAGGACTTCGAGCACGCGACCGCTGGCGGAACGTCGCCGACGAGATCCACGCCGACGTCTGTGAGCACGGCGTCGATGACCGCGGCGTGTTCGTCCAGCACTACGAGACCACGGCGCTCGATGCCTCGCTGCTGCTGATGCCGCTGCTGCGCTTCCTGCCCCCCGGCGACGAACGGGTCCGCAGGACCGTGTTCGCGATCGCCGACGAGCTGACAGAGGACGGGCTCGTGCTGCGCTACCGGCCCGAGGAGACCGACGACGGGCTGACGGGGCGGGAGGGGACGTTCTTCATCTGCACGTTCTGGCTGATCTCCGCCCTGGCCGAGATCAACGAGATCGACCAGGCCCGCGATCTCTGCGAGCGAGCGCTCGGTCTACGCCAGCCCGCTTGGGCTCTACGCCGAGGAGGTCGACCCGAAGACCGGCCGTCACCTCGGCAACTACCCCCAGGCGTTCACGCACCTGGCGCTGATCAACGCGGTGATGCACGTGATCCGCGCCGACCAGGAGATCGCGCTCAAGCAGTCACCCTGGGCTGAGGTCGACTGATCAGGCCCGGGCGCCGGTGGGCTCCGGCTCGCCCGGCTGCTCGGCGTCCGCATCCGGCTCGGCGCCGGGACCGCGCCGCGCGATCACATCCCACGCCTCCAGGTCGGCGCCGCACTTCATGCACCGGCGGCGGTCGTCGACCTCGCCGCCACACTCCTTGTGCTCGAGCCTCACGGGCGGCCCACCCGGCGAGGCGTGCTTATCGCCCCACTTCAGCAGCGCCACGATCACCGGCCACAGATCGACGCCCTTGCGCGTGAGTCGGTACTCGTAGCGCGACGGTCGCTCCTGGTACTGCACGCGCGACAGGATGCCCGCGTCGACGAGACGCTCGAGCCGGGTCTGCAGCACGTTCCGGGCCACGCCGAGCTCGCGCTGGAAGTCGTCGAAGCGCCGCGTGCCGAGGAACGACTCGCGGAGGATCAGGATCGTCCACCGCTCCCCGATCAACTCGAGCGTGCGGGCGATCGAGCAGTTCTGTCCTGCGTAGTCGGCGCGCAGCATGCTCACCATCTTAGCCGCCCGAGTTGCATCAAGCAACCCAGTACGCTACGGTGCGTTTCGTGATGCAACCCACTCGCTGCAGGAGGAGCCGCTGATGTCACGTCGCGCCAAGGTCACGCTCACGGTGTCGGTCGGGGTCTTCATGGCCTCGCTGGACCTGTTCATCGTCAACATCGCCTTCCCCGACATCCAGCGAGACTTCTCCGGGACCAGCCTCAGCACCCTCTCGTGGGTGCTGAACGCGTACGCGATCACGTTCGCGGCGCTGCTCGTTCCGGCCGGGCGCTGGGCCGACCGGGCCGGGCGTAAGCGTGCGTTCCTGTTCGGCCTCGGGTTGTTCAGCGCTGCGTCGGCGGCGTGCGCGCTCGCGCCGTCGGTGGCGTTCCTGATCGCGGCCCGGGTCGTCCAGGCGACCGGCGCGGCGTTCCTGCTCCCGACCTCGCTCGGCCTGCTGCTGCCCGAGTATCCGCCGGAGAAGCGCGGCGCCGCCGTCGGGATCTGGGCGGCCGTCGGCGGCGTCGCGGCGGCCGCGGGGCCGCCGATCGGCGGACTCGCTGGTCCAGGCCGGCTGGCGCTGGGTGTTCATCGTCAACGTCCCGATCGGCCTCGCCGCGCTCGTCGCGGCGTCCGGCCTGCTGCGTCGAGGTCCGCGACCGCGCGGGCGCCCGACCCGACGTGCTCGGCGCCGGCATGTTCACGGTCGCGATCGCGGCGCTGACGCTCGGCATCGTCGAGGGCGCAGGCGTGGGGCTGGACGAGCGCTCGGATCCTCGGGCTGTTCGGCTCGGCCGCGGTCCTCGTCGCGGCCGTGGCGTTCCGCTGCCTCCGCCACCCGGCGCCGCTCGTCGAGCCGGTGATCGCGCGCACGCGCGCGATCGCGCTCGCCAACATCGGCGCGCTGCTGTTCTTCTGCGCCTTCGGCTCGCTGCTGCTCGGCAGCGTCCTGTTCCTGACGTCGGTCTGGCACAAGTCCGTGCTCGACGCCGGGCTGATGATCGCGCCCGGCCCGGCGATGGCGGCGACGTTCGCGTTCCCCGGCGGGATCCTCGGCCAGCGGTTCGGCCAGCGCTACGTCGGCTTCGCCGGCGCGCTGCTGTTCGCGTCCGGAGGCATCTGGTTCCGCACCCACATGGGCGCGACCCCCGACTACGTCGGCGACATGCTCCCGGCGCAGCTCCTCGGCGGCGCCGGCGTGGGCCTGGTCCTCCCGAGCTTTCGGCCGCCGCCACCGGCCCGCTGCCGCCGGCGCGCTTCGCCACCGGGCACGGCGGTGCTGGGCATGTCGCGCCAGCTCGGGTCAGCGCTGGGGGTGGCGATCCTCGTGGCGATCATCGGCCATCCGGCGTCCCGGCGAGCTGCTCGGAGCATTCCGCGACGGGTGGACGTTCCAGATCGCCGCGGCGCTTGCCGCCGGGATCACGCTGCTCTCGGTCGGCCCGGTGAGGATCGGCAGCGCGACCGTGGACGAGCCGGTCGTCCTCGAGGCTGGCGCGGCGCAAGGCTGAGGAGGCGCTGGCGGCCTGAGAGGCGGCCGCGGTGGTCCGGCGCGGACCGGTCTCTCCACCACAATGTGGTTGCGTCCTCAATTCTTTGCAAGACGCACGATTTGGTAGTACAATCGTTGCGAGATCGACGCTCGACCGTTGACAATGCGCGAAGCCGCCGATGACATCAGGAGTAGTCCCCCAGCTCCTGAGCTGACGGAGCCGGCAAGCAGCCCCGATCGAGACGCCCATCGCCTCCGTAACGGCCTGATCTGGACCGGCGCCCTCGCCCTCCTGCTGCTCGGAATCGGCCTGGCTGTTCCCGACCTGCGCGACATCCTCGGTCGCGCCGCGGACGCGCAGGTCGGCTGGCTCGTGCTCGGCGTCATCCTCGAGATCGCTTCGTGCCTCGGCTACGTCGCCGTCGTGCGCCTCGTCCTCCACCGTGCCCCGGCTCGCGAGGCGCAGGTGGCTGGCGTGGGCCGAGATGGCGTTCGGAGCCGTCGTCCCGGTCGGCGGCGCGGGCGGGCTGGCGGTCGGCGCGTGGGCGATGCGGGCGTGGGGCGCCGCCTGGTCGCGCGTCGTCAACCGCTCGTTGGTGATCTTCCTGCTCACGAGCGCCGTGAACGCGGCCGTGCTCGGACTCGCGGGTCTCGGCGTGTGGCTCGGCCTGGGCAGCGATCGGACGGGAGTCGCGTACGGCCTGCTGCCGGCGGTGCCGACGATCGCCGGCCTCGCCTTCTTCATGGCCTTGCCGCGGATCAGCAACCGGTTGCCGACCCGGCGGATGCGCCGCGTCGGGCCCGCCACTGAACGGCTGGCGGGCTGGATCCGGGACACCGAGGAGATCGCGTTCCGGCCGAACCTCCGGCTGCTCGGCGCGGTCGGATATCTGCTGTTCGACATCGCCGTGCTTTGGGCGTGCCTGCGTGCCGTCGGCGTCTCGGCGCCGATCCTGGCGGTCGTCGTCGGATATCAGGTCGGGTACCTGGCGAACCTCGTCCCGATCCCGGGCGGGCTCGGAGTGCTCGAGGGTGGCCTCCTCGCCGCGCTGATCCTGTACGGCCTGCCGGCGGCGCCCACCGCGGCCGCCGTCGTGCTCTACCACGCGATCGCGCTGTGGGTCCCGACGCTCGGCGGGACGTACGGGTTCGCGAGGCTGCGCCGAAGCGTTTCGACTCGCGCCGGTCTGAAGGTCCTCCCCGGCGCTGAGGCGGAGTCGCCCGCCTCCACCGCGGAGTCGGGCGAGCTCGCCGCGTAGCCCTTACGCGGGGCGCAACCTCACCGGCATCGTCTTCAGCTGGTTGATGAACGGCGACTCGACGAACACGGGCTGGCCGGCGAGCTCGATCGCGGGATAGCGGGAGAGCGTCTCCTCGAACAGGATGCGGAGCTCGAGACGCGCCAGCGCGGTACCGAGGCAGAAGTGCCGGCCGCCGGCGCCGAACGCCTGGTGGTCCGGGTTCCGCCGCACGTCGAAGCGTGTCCGGATCGTCGAAGCGTGACTCGTCGCGGTTCGAGGACACGTACCACATCACGACCTTCTCGCCCTCGCGGATCGGCTGACCGGCGATCTCGGTGTCGCGCGTCGCGGTCCGCCGGAAATGGGCGAACGCCGGGAACATCCGCAGTGCACTCCTCGACCGCGCTCGGGATCAGCGACGGATCATCGAGCAGCAGCTGGCGCTGGTCGGGGTGCTCGATCAGCGCCCTCATTCCGCTGCAGTAGGTGGCCTTGGTGCTGTCGTTGCCGGCCGCGACGAGCAGGAAGAACCCCATCACGATCTCGTGTTCCTCGAGCTGGTGGCCGTCGACCTCCGCATGGACGAGGACGCTCGTGAGATCGTCGGTGGGACGTTCGCGGCGCTCGGCGATCATCCGCTGGCAGCGGGCGAAGATCTCGGGGATGTCCTTTTCGACGACGCTCAGGATCCCGTCGGGATTGAGATCGGGGTCGCCGGCGCCGAGAGCCGAGTTCATCAGCCCCGCCCACGCCGCGTCGTCTTCGGGAGGGATTCCCATGAAGCTGCCGATGACGCGGGAGACAACCGGCTGCGCGACGTCGGTCACGAGGTCGCAGGTCTCGCGGTCGCCGAGCCGGTCGAGCACGTCGACGACGATCGCGCGGATCGCGTCCTCGTGGGCGGCGATCCGCTTCGGCGTGAAGCCAGCTTGGAAGAGCATCTTCAGCCGATCGTGCTTTGGCGGATCCATCCCGATGAACATCGCCCGCATCAGCTCGAGCGGGAACACAGCCGTCACAGCCGTCACTCCGCCGAGCTCTGACGAGAACGTCTGCCAGTCGAGGCTGACGCTCCGGATGTCATCGGCCCTGGTCACGGACCAGTAGCCGGCCTCTTCCGGGTACTCGCTGATCCGCGTGGTCCAGTGGACGGGACACTCCGCGCGCAACTGGCTGAACAGCTCGTGCGGCGGTCCGTCGAGCCACAGCTCTCGCTCACCGAGGAGCACGCCCTCCAGATCGCTGTTCGTCGTCGACACCCCGGACCTCCTAGTAACCGTGATCAGCGAATCAGCGGATCCTACTGGCTGGCCGGCCAACCTGTAAGCCTCTCCTACGAAGCCCCCGCGCCGCTCGACGGCGCGCCACCAATAGGCTCCCAGTTGCACGACCGGAGAGAGGAGTGAGTCCAAGTGAAGATCCGCGCCGCGGTGCTCGAAAAGTTCGGCGAGCCGCTCAACGTCACCGAGGTCGACCTGGCGGAGCCCCAGGCCGGGGAGGTCCTCGTCCGCCTCGAGGCCTGCGGTGTGTGCCACACGGATATGTACACGGCCTCGGGCGCCGACCCGTCCGGCTACGCGCCCACGGTGCTCGGCCACGAGGGCGCCGGCATCGTCGAGAAGACCGGCGAGGGCGTCACCAGCGTCTCTCCGGGCGACCGCGTGGTCACGCTGTTCTCGCCCCAGTGCCGCGAATGCGAGCACTGCCTCAGCCCGAAGACGAATCTTTGCCTGGCGATCCGCGAACAGCAGAATCTCGGCCACCTCCCCGACGGCACCACCCGGCTCTCGCGCGACGGCGATCCCATCCGCCACTTCATGGGCACGAGTACGTTCGCGCAGTACACCGTGATGCCCGAGATCGCGCTCGCGAAGGTCTCCCCCGAGGCCGAGCCCGACCACGCGTGCCTGTTCGCGTGCGGCCTGTCCACCGGCCTCGGCGCCGCGATAAACACCGCCAAGGTCGAGCCCGGGTCCACGTGCGTCGTGTTCGGCGCGGGGATGGTCGGACTCGGCGCGGTCGCGGGCTGTCGCTTACAGCAGGCGGAGCGGATCATCTGCGTCGAAAGGTCGTTAGACCGGCTCGAGATCGCCAAGGGCCAGGGAGCGACCGAGACCTGGGTCGGCGGTCCAGACACCGTCGCGCGCGTGCTCGAGGAGACCCGCGGCTTCGGCGCCGACTACACGTTCGAGGCGACGGGACTGGTCGGAGTCATGCGCCAGGCAGTCGAGTCCGCCCGGATGGGATGGGGCCTGTGCACGGTCGCTGGAGTCGCCGGCAAGGGCGAGACGCTCGACATCGTTCCCCGCTATCTGATCACTGGGAGACGCGTCTGCGGTTCGTCGTTCGGAGGCGTCAAGGGCCGCGATCAGGTGCCCGAACTGGTCCAGCTTTACATCGACGGGAAGATCGACGTCGACCCGTTCATCTCGCACCGGATCGCGCTCGACGACGTCAACGACGGCTTCGAGTTGATGGAGCGCCAGGACGGGATCCGGAGCGTGATCGGCTTCAGCTGACTTAAGGCTTGAGCCGCCTGCGCCGCTGCTCGATCCGGAACGCCGCGCCGATCGCCGCTCCGAGGAAGATCGCCCCGAAGAAGAACGGGCTGACGAGCAGGATGACGGCGACCCCCAGCATCGCCAGCCAGATCGCAGGTCGAAAGTCCTTCCAGTCGCCCCTCATCGCACCACCTTATCCCCGATGGAAGTGCCGGAGCGTCTCGAGCCGATGACCGGCCCTGGCCAGGCTCCCGACGGTCTCAGGATGGATCGAGTCCAGATGGCTCGCCAGCGCGATGAACACCTGGGCGGTCGTCAACGCGTCGCCAAGCGCGTCATGCGGGCGATCGGCGGGCAGGCCAAGCGCCGATGCCAGCTCGCCCAGTGCCACGTGTTGTAGCGGCCGGCCCTCGCGCTCGTGCAACCACACGCGGCCGAGAACCTCGGTATCGACGAGCGGCCCGCGCAGGCGCACGCCGTCCTGGCGCAATGCCCGGCCGACGAACGCCCGCTCAATGGCCGCCATGTGCACGACGAGAACCCGGCCCGCGATCGCGTCCAGCAGCGTTTCGATCGCCTCGTCCAGCGCTGGCGCCTGCTCGAGATCCAGCGACCGGATGCCGTGCACGCGGATCGAGTCCTCGCTGATCTCGCTGGTCGGGCGGACGAGCTGGTAGACAGCCTCGCTGAGCTGCACGCGGCCGTCCTCGATCGGGATCGCGCCGAACGAGATGATCTCGTCGAGGCTCGGGTCGAGCCCGGTCAGCTCGAGGTCGAGCGCGCACCAACCGGCCTTCCGCCACGGGGTCCGGCGTCCCGGAAGCGTCGCCCGGGCGTACGCGGATGCGGCCTCGGTACGCGGCGCGCAGGAGAGCGGTGGGCACGATCCTCACCAGGTTCCCACGTCGAGTTCGGCGGCGACGCGCTTCTGGATCGAGGCCACCGCGCGAAACGCCTCACGAAGATGGCTCCGCGTCAGTGAGCTGAGCGTCGCCGGGTTGACGTGGTCATCGAGTTCCTCGCCGGTCCGGAACTGCTCGGCCTGATGTCCGAGGCGCAGCGTCTCGATCAGGTCGAGCGCGTCCTCGAGCGTCTGCGCCTCGCCGGCGGGGAGCGTGCCCTCGGCGCCGGCGGCGCGTAGGCGTTCGGCGGTCGACGCGCTCGTCACCCCCGCGGCCATTCCGGCCCAGCGGGCGAGGTCGACGATCGGGAGGATGCCGCCGTGCTTGAGGTCGAGCTGACCCCGGTGCTCCCCGGTGTGCTCGACGACGAACCCTCGGAAGAAGCCGGTCGGCGGCCGGTAGGAGAGGGCGAACCGCGCCAGCATCCGCAGCAGCGCCGGATTCGTCGGCGCCAGGCGGAACGTGTCCGCCACCGGCGTACCGGTGTGCACTCCCCACACCGGTCGGCTGTCGACGAGGAGCGAGGTGAGGACCAGCGCCTTCTCCTGCGTCGGATCGGCGATCCAGCTCCGCGCCGCGTGCTGCCAGGATTCAAGCGAGCGAACGAACAGCCGATTCGACGCCGACGCGCCGTGGGCGTCTTCCATAAAACCGCACGCCCCGAGCCCCGCCACGCACCTCCTCGCCGAGCCGATGCAGATACGGACGCACCTCGGCTTCGTCCCCATCGTGGAACCACGCGATCGCGCTGTCAACGTCTGAGCTGAGGACGGCCTCCCTTCGCGCCAGGCTACCGAGCGCGAGCCAGGCGAATTCCGTGGGCGGCTCACCGGCAGCCTCGAGCGCCAGCTCCAGCAGGCGCCTGGTCAGGGCGTCGATCTCCACCGAGTAGATCGCGACGATGTTCGCTGAGTTGACGCGCGCCTCGTGCATGGCGACCACGCCGGGGCGAATGTCGGCCGCGGCGCCCTTCAACTCGGCGAGGTTGCCCGCGCGGCCGATCCGCTGGCGCAGGAAGAACGACGACCGCGTCTCGATCGCGATCAGATCGAGGTCCTCCAGAACCCCGAGGATCTCCCCCGTCCCCGACACCACCGGGAGGTGGCGGAAGCCGCGATCGAGCATCTCGAGCAGCACCTCGCCTCCGAGGCGATCCGGGCGGGCGGTGAATGCCGGCGCCGAGATCGCTGCCGACACCGGTGAATCGACCGACATCCCGTTCGCGACCACCCGCGTGCGCAGGTCCCGGTCGGTGAGGATCCCGAGCGTGCCGTCCCCGACTGGCGACGACGAGCGACGTGGCGGCGGCGGCGGTCATCCTCTGCGCGGCCTCGCGGATCGGGGTGTCCGGCTCGCACACGACCGGAGCCGCCCTGATCAGAGAGCCGACGGCTCCGGGTCGATGGGTCGCGGGATGGCGAGGGCCAGTTGGCGTAGAGCTCGGACTGTGCCTTGACCAGCGACCGCGCGACGTATCTGAGTCCCGCCGGCGCCGACAGCAGGTCTCGCGCGATATCGCTCCCGAGCCGGTAGCAGAGCGTGTCCTCGGCCGCCCTCGCCTCGAACCCGGTCGGGAGGCCCGAGAGCATCGAGGCGTGACCGAACAGCTCCCCTTCTCCCAGCAGGTCGAGCACGTGACCTTCGTGGACGATCTCGACCGCGCCCGTGCGCACGACCCTCAGATGCTCGACCGGCTCCGCGCCCTCGAGGAAGATCGACGTTCCGGCGCGATGGAACTCGACCTCGACGCTCGCCGCGACCCGCTCCACCTCGTCGAGCGTCGAGGCCGTCGAACGGCGGGTGCTCCCGAAGGAAGCGGGTGACCTCCGGTGGCGCCGAGGCGCCGTCGGTCAAACGCTCGCGGGCGGGGCTAGCTGCACCGCCGGACGCTGCGCGTCCTCCTTGATCATGTCCGAGCACTTCTCGCCGATCATCATCGTTGTGATGCACGGGTTGATCGCCGGCAGCCACGGCAGTATCGAGCCGTCGGCGATGCGCAGGCCCTGCACCCCGCGTACCCGCAGCCGTGGATCGACGACCGCGAGCGGATCGGAGTCCGGTCCCATGTGCGCCGTGCACGCTGGGTGATAGACGGTGTTGTGGGTCTTGTGCATGTAGTCGACGAGCTCGTCGTCGCTCTGCGCGTCGGGACCCGGAGCGAGCTCCTCGCCGGCCCAGTCCGCCAGGGCGGACTGCGAGGCGATCTTCCGTGCCAGCCTGATCCCGAACGTCATCACGCGCTCGTCGTGTCCCTCGGGGTCGGTGAAGTAGCGGGGATCGACGCGGGCGCGATCGCGGAAATCGCGCGTGCGCAGCCGCACCGTCCCGCGAGACCGGCCGCGGCACACGTTCGGCGTCAGGCAGAACCCGTTCTCGGTGGTGGGATAACCCCATCTCGCGGTGTTCATGTCGAACGGCACTGAGCCGTAGTGCATCATCAGGTCGGGCCGGTCGAGCCGCTCCATCGAGGTCGCGAACAGTCCGATCTCCCACCACTGGGTGGATTTGCGGACCATCGGCTTCTTCGCGTCCCACTGGACGATCCCCTCGACGTGATCGTCGAGGTTCTCGCCCACGCCCGGCGAGTCGACGAGCGTTTCGATCCCGAAGTCCTGTAGATGCTCGCCGGGGCCGATGCCGGACAGCATGAGCAGCTTCGGCGTGTCGATCGCGCCGGCGCTGAGAACCACCTCGCGCCGGGCCCTGACGCTCGCGTGTGTGAGGAGGTCGGGGGTCAGGTACTCAACCGACGTCGCGCGGCCACCGTCGATTCCGACTCGGTTGACCCAGCAGTGCGTCCGGATCTCGAGATTCGGGCGCTTGCCGATGATCGGGTGCAGGTACGCGTGCGACGACGACATCCGCGTGTTGTCCGCGGCGGAGTTGATCTGGAACCAGCCGGCGCCGTTCGTGACCGTGAAGCCCTCGTTGAAGCGCGACGTCGGCAGCCCGGCCTGCGCCGCGGCCTCCAGGACCGCCACGCCGCACGGATCGTCGGGCGGCACCGTGCGGATGTTGACCGGGCCGTCGCGGCCGTGATGGTCGCCGGGGCCGTCGTTGGTCTCGAGCCGCTTGATCAGCGGCCAGCACTCCGCCGAGCTCCATCCCTGACACCCGTTCGCGGCCCACTCGTCGAGGTCCTCCTTCGGAGTCCAGAACGCGATGCACGAGTTGTGCGAGGAGCACCCGCCGAGGACCTTCGCACGCGCGTGGCGCAGGAAGCTGTTGCCCTTCGCCTGGGGCTCGACCAGGTAGTCCCAGTCGTAGCCCGAGTCCAGCAGGTACATCCAGTCCTCGAGCCTGAGCACGGCCGGGTCATCGACGTCCGAGGGGCCGGCCTCGATCAGGCAGACGCTGACGTCCGGATCCTCGGAGAGCCGCGCCGCGACGACGCAGCCGGCCGTGCCGCCGCCGGCGATCACATAGTCGAATTCGCCTGCGTCGTTCATGGGAACGCATCTCCTCGCGGCGCCGGGATCTCCGGCATCTGAGCCCGGTGCTCAGCGAGCACCTCTGGTGGCTTCTTGGCCTGCACCAGGAAGTAGTAGATCGCGCCGATGATCACGACCCCCCCGATGAACAGCGTCGCGGACCACTTCCAGTACCAGTGCGCCGGCGGTATGGCGTTGTAGACCCCGGAGCGGGGCCAGGCGATGTTGATCGCGACCAGGGCGCCGTACGCGACCGCGAGGATGTTGACGAGCAGCCCCCAGCGACCGAGCGAGAAATACGGACCGTAATCCTTCTTCGGCCAGGTGCCGCGGAAGCGCCTGATCAGCATCGGGGTCGTGACGCCCAGATAGGCGAGGTAGAACATGATGATCGCGATCGAGGTGAGCGCGGCGAACGCGCTCGCGTTGCCGACGTTGAGGGCCAGCAGCACGATCGTGAGGATGCCGGTGACCAGCGCCGGCACGATCGGCACCTTGCGACGACCCGAGACGCGCGCGATCTGGGAGCCGAACGGCAGCCGGTTGTCGCGCGCCATCGAGAACAGCATCCGGATCGTGGCGGTCTGAACCGCCAGGCAGCAGACGAAGATCGCGAGCCCAGCGTCAGCGAGGAACACGTTGCCCGTCGTGTTGCCGAACGCGCTCTTGATCACGTAGGGGAGGCCAAGGAGCCCGATGTTCTTGTCGGCGATGTTCTTGTTCGCCATGATCCCCAGCAGGATCACGAGGCCGCCGATGATCGCGGCCGCGGCGATCGCGCGGATGATCGCCGGTGGGGCGTTCTTGCGCGGGTCGCTGGTCTCCTCTGCGAGCGTCCCGGCCGTGTCGAACCCGTACATCACGTACGCGCTCACGAGCCCGCCGACGAGCAGCGCACCGAAGTAGCCCCATGGATGGCCGGCGCCGTAGCCGTAGCTGTGGGTGATCACGGACGGCGGCTGGTGCAGGTGGAACAGCAGCAGGATGATCAGCACCGACGAGCCGACCAGCTCGGCGATCACGCCGACGTTGTTGATCCGCGACATCAGCTTCACGCCGAGCATGTTGATGATCGTGGTGATGACCACCAGGACCGTGCCGAGGAACAGCAAGTTCTGCGCCCCGCCCTTGGTGGATGTAAAGCCGGCGTCGGCGGCCGACCCGAAGACCTGGAAGCTGGTCGAGATCTGGGGCAGCACCACCTGCCAGTCGACCGCCACGGCGGCGATCGTCACGATCGCCCCGACGATGTATATCCAGCCGGTCATCCACGAGCCGAACGGGCCGGCGAGCTGCTTGGACCACTGATAGACCGAGCCGGCGATCGGATACTGGCCGGCCATCTCCATGAAGCACAGAGCGACGAGGATCTGGCCGAAGACGACCACCGGCCACGTCCACCACACGCCCGGTCCCGCGTTGAGGTAGCCCAGTCCGAACAGCGCGGTGACGCCGGTGAGGATCGAGATGTAGCTGAAGCCGGCTGCGAACGCGGAGAAGCTCCCCAGGGACCGATCCAGCTCCTGCTTGTAGCCGAAGCCGGCGAGCTCGCCGACTGTCGGACGCCTCTGAGGTCGTTCTCGGAGACTCTGCGGTTGCCATCAATCAACCTCCCCGTCCGCGCCGGCAGCGCGGATAGTCGAACGTCACGTTCAAGGCCAAGCCTCCGCGCACCCGCCCACACAATAACTCATTGACCGAGGCCTGATCGGCCTGTTATATATCAGTTGTCTAACTGTGTCAACGAGTCCGAGGGCGGCGAACTATGGCCACGGCCACCGCGCAGCAGATGTTCGTCGCGGGCGCCTGGCAGGCCAGCGCCAGCGGCGAGACCTTCGAGTCCATCAGCCCCGCGACCGGCGAGCTGATCGGCACCGTTCCCCAGGGTGATCGCGATGACGCCCGCCGTGCGATCGACGCCGCGCGCGACGCCGCGGACGGCTGGGCGCGGCTGACGGCGTTCGAGCGCGCCGCCAAGATGCACGCGGTCGGCGACATCATCGAGAGCCGCCGCGACGAGCTCGCGCGGACGTTGACGCTCGATCAGGGCAAGCCATTGCGCGCCGAGGCCTACGACGAGGTCGACGAGCTCGTCGAGTACTGGCGGATGGCGGCCGAGGACGCCAAGCGGCTCGGTGGCGAGCTGCCCAACTCGTTCTCGCCGGGCAAGCGCGTGATGCTGGTCCGCAGGGCCCGCGGCGTCGTCGGCGTGATCAGCCCCTGGAACTGGCCGTACACGATGCCGGCCGAGCTCGTCGCGCCGGCGCTGGCGTGCGGCAACGCCGTCGTCTGGACGCCGGCGCCGTCGACCGCGGTGTGCGCCGTCGCCCTCGCGCAGTGCATCGCCGACGCCGACCTCCCGCCCGGGGTGTTCAACCTCGTCACCGGACCCGGCCCGGTGGTCGGAGACGAGATCGCGCGCAACCCCGGCACCGACGGCGTGGCCTTCATCGGTTCGACAGCAACCGGGCGGCTGGTGGCGCAGGCCGCCGCCGGGAAGGCGGCGCTCCTGGAGATGGGCGGCAACGGGCCGCTCGTGGTGATGGACGACGCCGACCTCGAGGCGGCGGCCGACGCTGCCCTCACTGCCTGCTACCTGTGCGCCGGTCAGAGCTGCACCGCCGGCGAGCGACTGCTCGTCCACGCCGCGGTCAAGGACGAGTTCGTCGGGCTGCTCGCGCGGCGCGTCACCGAGCGCATCCTGCTCGGCGACCCGTTCGACGACAGCACCACGATGGGCCCGCTCAACAACGAGCCGGTCGCGGCCAAGATGGACGAGCACGTCGCCGATGCCGTCGAGCGCGGCGCGAGCGTCGTCAACGGCGGCTCGCGCGCCGCCGGCTTTCCGACGTCTCTGTACTGGGAGCCGACCGTGCTCGCCGACGTCCCGGCGGACGCTCGGGTTGCGGTCGAGGAGACGTTCGGGCCAATCGCCCCGGTCGTCAGCATCGGCTCGCTCGAGGACGCGATCTCGCTGGCCAACGCGTCGCCGTACGGTCTGCTCGCCGCGATCTTCACGGGCGACCTCGCCGACGGCCTCGAGTTCGCCGACCACGTGCGCACGGGCTGGGTGAACATCAACGAGTCGAGCAACTACTGGGAGGCCCACCTCCCGTTCGGCGGCCGCGCCGGAACCGACAGCGGGATCGGGAAGGTCGGCGGCGCGCACGTCATGCACTCGTTCACCGAGCTTCAGACCGTCGTGCTCACCCCGCCGTGAGCGTGGACCCCGGAGGTCGATCGCGCGGCACAGCTCCTGGCGGCGGTGTTCGAGCGCTCGCCGCGCACGGTCACCGAGCTCGCAGACGTGCTCGGCGTGCCGGCGGACCGAGATCACGCCGCTAATCGAGGCCCTCGAGCGCCACCACCTGGTGAGCTGGGATCCGGTCCGAGCGGGGGTCCGCCCTGGAAGCGCGGCGCTGCGGTTCGCGCGCTCGGGAATCGGCCGCGAGGACCTCGTCGAGCTGGCCCAGCCGAGCATGCGCCGACTCGCCGACGAGAGTGGCGAGACCGTGAACCTGATCCTGCCGCGCCCGGCAGGGACCGAGGCGATCGCCCAGGTCGACGGCCGCCACCTCCTCGGCTCGACCAACTGGATCGGACGGGAGCTGGGCCTCCATTGCACGGCCGCGGGCAAGGTGTTCCTGGCCTTCGGGGCGGCGCAGCTGCCGGGGGGCGAGTTGGAGAAGCTCACGCCGGCGACGATTACCGACCGCGCGCAGCTCGGGCGCGAGCTCGAGACGATCCGCGAGCACGGGTTCGCGACGATCGTCGACGAGCTCGAGCCGGGACTGTCCGCGGTGGGCGCCCCGATCCGCGACCGCGATGGTCAGGTGATAGCCGCGCTCACCGCCGCCGGCGCGTCGCTTCGGCTGGGTCCGCAGCGGCTGAGGTTGTTGGGGCGCGTCGCGCTCGAACAGGGGCACGTCGTCTCGACCCGCCTCGGCCACGACGCGCCTCTCGAGGAATATCTGACCGCCTAGAGGACGGCCCGAATCTCGCGCTCAAACGTTGCCACGTGCTCGGCGACGATCTCGCGGGCGCCGCTCGCGTCCCCATCGGCGATCGCCCGCAGCAGAGCGTCGTGCTCGTGGACTCGCGCGAAGAGGTGCGGCAGCCGGTCGAGCACGAGATGCCAGATCCTCAGTGAAAGGTTGAAATACCGCCCGAGCGTCTCCTCCAAGTAGGGATTGCCCGCGCATCTGTAAATGAACCGGTGGACCTTGGCATCGAGCCCGATCAGGGCGGTGCGGTCATCGCTCCCCTTGCTCTGCGCCAGCTCGCCCAGCAGCTCGTCGAGCTCCACGCGCTGCGCCTCGGTGATCCGCTGCGCCGCGCGGAAGGCGGCGTGGCCCTCGAGCTGCCCGCGAACATCTGAGATGTGCGCGAGATCGGTGATGTTGATCTCGGACGCGAACGTCCCGCGACGCGGAAAGACCGTGACCAGATTCTCGAGAGCCAGTCGCTTGATCGCCTCGCGCACCGGAGTGCGACCCATCTCCAGCTCTTGCCCGAGCATGTCCTCGTCGATCGGAGCGCCCGGCGCGATCCGCAGCGTCACGAGCCGATCGCGGAGCTCGACATACGCCCGGTCCGCGAGCAGCTCGCGCGGCCCCCGCGCCGGCGCCCCTACGGGCTCATTGGGATTCAGGGCCACCGCGGCTCGCCCCACATCGCGGCTTGGTAGCTCAGCGCCACCGCCGTGCTCCCCACTCCCCTGGTTGACGGACCTCACACCATGCTGATATATGAGTCGTCACATTAGGAGTGTAACCCCGGCCTGCAACATCCGCCTCGGACGCGTGCGATGACAGCCACATCGGGCAGCCAACAAGCCGAGCTCGTCAGTGCCCGGATCGTGGCCGGCGAGGCGGCGCTGGCGCGGCAGGTCGTCGCCGAGGTCGCGCGCCACACCCCTGTGCTCAGTTCCCGCAGCCTGTCCGAGCACTGCGGCGGCCACGTGTTGCTCAAGGCCGAGAACCTCCAGCGGACCGGGTCGTTCAAGCTCCGCGGCGCCGTCCACAAGCTCTCGCGCCTCGAGCAGCCGCGCGGAGTGGTGGCGGGCAGCGCCGGCAACCACGGACAGTCGGTCGCGTACGCGGCTCGCGATCGCGGGATCCCGTGCGAGGTGTTCATGCCGCGCGAGGCGCCGGTCGCCAAGGTGGCCGCGGTCGAGGCATTCGGCGGCGCCGTCAATCTCGCCGGTGACTCGGTCGACGAATGCGTGGCCGCTGCGCGCGAGCGAGCCGCCGAGACCGGCGCCACGTTCGTCCACCCGTTCGATGATCCGGACGTGATCCTGGGCCAGGCGACCCTTGGACTCGAATTGCTGGAGGACGTCCCCGACCTGGCCCTGATCGTCGTTCCGGTCGGTGGCGGCGGGTTGATCTCCGGCGTCGCGATCTCGGTCAAATCGGCCCGTCCCGACGTGAGGGTGATCGGAGTCCAGGTCGACGCCTGCGCCCCGTTCCCGGCGTCGCTCGCGGCCCACAGGCCGGTCCCATGCGCCGCGCTGCCGACGATCGCCGACGGGATCGCGATCAAGAAACCCGGGGAGATCACGCTGCCGCTCGTCGAGCGGTGGGTCGATCAAATGGTCGTCGTCCGCGAGGACGACATCGGCGACGCGATGGTGTGGCTCATGGAGCGCGCCAAGCTCGTCGTCGAGGGCGGTGGCGCGACCGGGGTGGCCGCGCTGCTGTCGGGCGAGGTCGCGGCGCCGACGACCGGGTCGACCGTGATCGTGCTCTCGGGCGGCAACGTCGACCCCGGGTTGCTCGCCGCCATCGCGCACCGCCACGAGACGACGGCAGGGCGCCGGCTGCGGCTGTTCACCCGCATCTCCGACCGGCCCGGCGGCCTCGCGGCGTTGCTGACGCAGATCGCGGAGGCCGGCGGCAACGTGGTCCACGCCGACCACGTGCGCGAGGCGGTCCCGCTGCACGTCCGCGAGACCGGGGTCGAGATCGCGCTCGAGACCCGTGGGTCCGAGCACAGCGAGGCGATCGTCGCCGCGCTGACCGAGGCGGGTTACGAGGTGCGGGTGCTCTAGGGGGCGGCGGCCGCGGGTGTTGGCCGGCGGAAAGTCTGCGCTTCGTCCGTCGTAACCCCGGCTCGTCCCGCTCGGCGGACCGCCCGGTGGACGGCGCTGGGGAAGGAGTTGGGGGGGTGAGGCGCTATCGGTGGTGCATAAAGCGACAGAACTGGCGCCAGCGCCGAGCCCTGTCGACCTATGCACACTCCTGATGCACAGCTCGACAGGCCTCTGGTTCGGCCGCGAGGTTGACGCGTTATGCACCATCGCGGGGGCGATAGGGGGCCGGGGACGATGCGGCATCGCCCGGCACCGCGACCACCAAAATAGTCCTCGGGCGACCGTCGATTTCAGAGGGTCGCGTGGATAGTGTCGCCATAGCCCGCTCTAGGGTGTCGCCATAGCCGGCTCTAGGGCCACGCGTCCACACGACCTCAACGCTCGGAGGGTTTTGTCGGTCGTAGAAGCGCCTAAGCCCCACCCCCTCCCTCCTTGCTGCCGTTTACCGAGCCGCCCGCCAGCCACACAAGCCCACCAGGCGCCCGGCTGCCAGCGCTCGCTGCGCCATGGCTCGAGGTCTAGTCGCCTAGCTCCACCCGCCGGCGCACCACGAACTCCTCGAGCTCGGCGCGGATCGCGTCGTCGAGCGGTGGCTGCTCGTAGTTCTCGAGCGTCGCCCGCCAGATCTCGGCCGCCCGTGCGGTCGCGTCGCGGCTGCCGCGCTTCGTCCAGCGGTCGAAGTTCTCGGTCGAGGACAGCAGCGGCCGGTAGAAGCACTCCCGGAAGCGCTCGAGCGTGTGCGCCGCGCCGAGGAAGTGGCCGCCGGCTCCCACCTCGACGTGGGCGTCGAACGCGAGCGACGCCTCGTCGATCTCGAGTGGGGTGAACTCGTGGCGGAGCTCCCGCAGCAGCTCGATGTCGACGATGAACTTCTCGTAGCAGGACACGAGGCCCCCCTCGAGCCAGCCGGCCGAGTGCATGACGAAGTTCGCGCCGGCGAGGAACGTCGGCAAGAACGTCATCAGCGACTCGTACGCCGCCTGCGCGTCGACGGTCTGCGAGGCGTTCAGAGCGCCGCCGCCCCGCCACGGCAGACCGAACCGGCGAGCGATCTGTCCCGTGCAAAGCACACCGACGCCGGACTCCGGCGTCCCGAACGACGGCGACCCCGACTGCATGTCGGTGTTCGAGAGGAACGACCCGAACACGACCGGGCAGCCCGGCCGCAGCAATTGGGCCAGCGCGATCCCGGCCAGCGCCTCGGCCATCTGCTGGACCAGCGTCGCCGGCAACGAGACCGGCGACATCGCCCCCATGAGCAGGAACGGAGTGATCACCACCGCCTGGTTGGCACGCACGTACTCGAACATCGCCGCCAGCATGCGGTCGTCGTAGCGCAGCGGCGAATTGACGTTGATCAGCGAAATCGAGACGGGCGCTCGCTCGATCGCCTCGCGCCCGCCGAACAGGATCTCCCCCATCCGGATCGTGTCCGCGGCGTTGGGGCCGGAGGTGACCGAGCCCATGTAGGGCTTGTCCGACAGCGTCTGCAGCGCGAACACCATGTCGAGGTGGCGCGAGTCGAGCGGTCGGTCCTCGGGCTCGCAGATCGTGCCCCCCGGCGAGTCGAGCTCGGGGAAGGCCTGCGCGAGCCGCACGAGGTTCTCGAAGTCGGCCATCTTCGCGTCGCGCCTGACGTCCCCCTCGCGGATGAACGGGCAGCCGTACACCGGGGCGAACACCATGTTCTCGCCCCCGATGTGCGCCGTCATCTCCGGGTTGCGCGCCTGGAGCTCGAACTCGCGCGGCGCCTTCGCGACCTGCTCGAGGATGAACTCCGGATCGAACCGGACGCGGTTCTCGTCCTCGACGATCTGACCGGCGTCGCGCAGAAGCTCGACCGCCTCTGGCAGCAGGAACTCGATTCCGAGCTCGGTGACGATCCGCCGCCAGCCCCGGTCGAGGACCTCCATCGCGTCCTCGCTGAGGATCTCGTAGCGCGGCATGGCGTTGACGAACATCGGCGGCTCCTCGATTTCTCGCTTGACGTGGCGCCCGGGATGCGTAATCTACCCGGCGTGGAACAAGAGTTTCAAGTTCGCTCGCACGGTACCACCGCCGTCGACCGCGGCGCCGATCTGCTCGTCCGCGTGCTCGAGAGCGAGCGCCCCGTCGCGCTCACCGAGCTCGCCTCAGCGACCGGGATCCCGAAGAGCACCGCCTCGCGCCTTATCAGCAGCACTCGAGCGCCGCGGGCTGGTAGAGCAGGACGGCGAGCGTGGCCGGCTGCGACCAGGGCCGGCGATCCTGCGCGTGGCCGAGAGGGGCATGCTCGAGCGCAACATCGTCGAGCTGGCCCGGCCCTCGCTCGACGCGCTCTCCGCGCAGACCGGCGAGACGATCAACCTTGCAGTGCCCGGCTCGGTGAGCGTCGAGCACGTGGCCCAGGTCGACAGCCGCCACTTCCTTGGCGCGGGGCAGTGGCTCGGACGCACGGTCGACTACGAGCGCTCCGCCAACGGCAAGGTATTCCTGGCGTTCGACCGGGCACCGGCGGTAGCCCGCGCGCTTGATCCCTCGGACCGGGAATCGATTCGCGACCAGGGCTATGCCACGACGGTCGATGAGCTCGAGCAGGGGCTGGCAGCGGTCGCGGCCCCGGTGCGCGGCGCCCGCGGCGACGTCGTCGGCGCGCTCAGCATCTCGGGGCCGACGCTCCGAATGACCCCCGAGCGCATCGTCGAACTGCAGTCGATCTTGATCGAGGAGGCGAGCGTGCTCAGCCGCCGGCTCGGCCATAGCGAGGAAGGAGAACGTGCCGCATGACCAATGAGGAGATCCTGCAGCTGCTCTACGACGAGACGCTCGTCGGTAACGCGCCGGTGGTCAGCGACGGGGTTAACGAAGGGCTGGAGCAGGGCCTCGAGCCCGAGCGGATGCTCTACGACGCGCTGATCCCGTCGCTCGAGGAGGTCGGAGCGCGCTTCGAGCGCGGCGACTACTTCGTGCCCGAGATGCTGATCGCGGCGCGGGCGATGCAGGGTGCGCTCGACATTCTGCGGCCGCTGCTCGCCGAGACGGGCATCGCGCAGGTCGGGACGTTCCTGATGGGAACGGTCAAGGGCGACGTCCACGACATCGGCAAGAACCTCTGCAACATCATGCTCGAGGGGGCGGGCTTCACCGTCATCGACCTCGGCGTCAACGTCCCGCCGGAGAAGTTCGTCGAGCAGATCGAGGAGCACAACCCCGACATCGTCGGCTTCTCCGCCTTCCTGACGACGACGATGCCGATGTTCAAGGCGAACATCAACGCGCTCGAGAAGGCCGGCGTCCGCGACAAGGTAATCGTGATGGTCGGAGGCGCGCCCGTGACCCAGGAGTACGCCGATGCCGTCGGCGCGGACGGCTATTCGGCCGATGCGTCCTCGGCTGTTAAGAAGGCCAAGGAGCTGATCGAGTTTCGCCGGGAGAGGGTCCCGGCGTGAACGCTGCCGGCGTAGTCGCTCGCCTCGAGCATGCCGTCAAGCGCCCGATCTGGGGCTGCCAGATGTGCGGTCAGTGCGTCCTGCACGACACCGGCCTGACGTGCCCCATGACCTGCCCGAAGACGCTGCGCAACGGGCCCTGCGGCGGCGTTCGCCCCGACGGGCACTGCGAGGTCAAACCCGAGATGCGGTGCGTCTGGCTCAAGGCATATGAGCGCTCCGAGCGGCTGCCACTGTGGCGCGGTCACATCGACAACCTGCGCCCGCCCGTCGACAACGGACTGAAGGGGTCCTCGTCATGGATCAACCTGATCACCGGGCGCGACCACCAGGTCCCATCCGGATGGGCGGCGAGCGCGGATGTCGAATCTTGAGCGCAAGCTCGACGCCGGCGAATTCGTCGTAACCGCTGAGCTGCCCGTGATCGACGGCGGCGGCCACGCCGAGATCCAGTACCAGCTCGAGTTCATGCGCCCGTTCGTCGACGCGTACAACGCGACCGACAACCCGTCGGCCCACGCACACTGCTCGCCGCTGGCGGTTTCGATCGGGCTGCTCGAGTGCGGGGCGGAGCCGGTGATGCAGCTGACCTGCCGCGATCGCAACCGCCTTGCGCTCGAGTCGGAGTTGACGGGCGCCGCGATGTTCGGGGTCGAGAACATCTGTTGCCTCACGGGCGACGACGTCACCGCTGGCGACGAGCCCGAGGCGCGCCGGGTGTTCGACCTCGACGCGCCACAGCTCCTGACTCTCGCTCGGGTACTCGAGAGCGGGCGGTATCTCTCAGGCCGCGAGCTCGACCCCGCACCGCACTTCCTGCTCGGCGCGGTCGAGAACCCTGGGGCGCCCCCGTTCGAGTACCGCGTCCGCCGCGCCGCCAAGAAGGCGTTGGCCGGCGCCCGCTTTCTCCAGCTTCAGATCTGCTACCGGCCGGAGCTGCTGGAGCGGTTCATGCGCGCCGCTGCCGATACCGGCCTGAGCGAGCGGATTGCTCTGATTCCCTCGATCTGCATCCTCCGCACGGTCGGAGGCATGCGCTTCGTCGCCACGAAGGTCCCGGGGATCGACGTCCCGCCAGAGACCGTGGCTCGCGTCGAGCAGGCGAAGGACGTCGAGGCCGAATGCTTCGAGATCGCCTACGAGCTCGCGACCCACGCGTTGGCCCAGCCGGGCGTCGCCGGCCTTCATTTCATCTCATTCCGCAAGGACGCGGGCATCGCAAAGCTGTGCAAACGCCTGGGCATCCCGGGTGGGAGGGACTCAAAAGAAAGGGATTCCAATGGACACAGTTCTTCGCTCGCGGTCTAGCACGGTCACGATCGGCGCCGATCGCCCGTTTTGCATCATCGGCGAGCGCATCAACCCAACGGGCCGCAAGGCGTTCGCCGAGCAGCTCCGCGAGGGGGACCTCTCGACCGTCACGGCCGATGCGACGGCCCAGGTCGAGGCCGGCGCCGACATGCTCGACGTCAACGCCGGGATCCCGCTCGTCGACGAGCCCGAGCTCCTCAGGTCGATGCTGCGCACGGTCCAGGACGCCGTCGACGCGCCGATCTGCATCGACTCATCGGTGATCTCCGCGCTCGAGGCCGGGCTGTCCGTCTATGAGGGCCGGGCGCTTGTGAATTCGGTGACCGCCGAGGACGAGCGACTCGAGGAGATCCTGCCGCTGGTCGCGCAATACGGTGCCGCGGTAATCGGGCTCGCCAACGACGAGACGGGAATTCCCGAGACCCCGGAGAAACGGCTGGAATGCGCGCGCGTGATCGTCGGCGCCGCCGGCGACTACGGGATCGCCCCAGAAGATGTGATCATCGATCCGCTGGCGATGACCGTCGGCGCGGACACCGAGGCGGTCACCACGACGCTCGCAACGATCAGCCTGATCCGCGACAAGCTCGGCGTGAACATGTGCCTGGGCGCCTCGAACGTTTCGTTCGGTCTCCCCCAGCGCCACGTGCTCAACGCGTCGTTCCTGCCGATGGCGATGGCCGCGGGCCTGACGAGCGCGATCATGTCGACGGCCGAGCCATGCGTCCAGGCCGTCCGCGCCGCGGACCTGCTGCTCGGCCACGACCCCTGGGGCGCGAGCTGGATCGCCGCGCACCGGGCGCGTCAGGCTGCGTTGCAGCAGGAGGCGACCGCCGCACCGTGAGCACGCCGTCGCCGCAGCGGGCGCGACGGCCGTCGCGCGACGAGGTCGAGTCCCAGCCCTCCGACGGAGCTGGGCGAGTCCGGCTGCGCTTCCTCCCCGACGGCGCCGAGGTCCGCGTCCCGAGCGGTACACCGGTGTTTGACGCCGCGAGCTGGAACGGGATCGCCATCGACTCGACCTGCGGCGGCCACGGCACGTGCAAGAAGTGCAAGGTCCGGATCGTCTCCGGGGACGTCCCGGTGGGAGCGGTCGACCCGCGGGCGTTCACCGCCGACGAGCTGCGCGACGGTTGGCGCCTGGCCTGCCGCGCGGGGGCGCGCGGCGATTTGGTCGTCGAGGTGCCTCCGCTCCAGACCCGGCCGAAGGCCGCGCTCGCCGGCGTCGGCCGCCACGTGATTCTGCGCCCCTCAGTTCAGAAGCGGCACCTGGTGCTCGAAGAGCCCTCGCTCGAGGACCAGCGCTCCGACCTTCAGCGGGTTCTCGACGGGATTGACGACCTCGAGCCGACCGCGTCGATCGAGCTGCTGCGCACGCTCGGCGCCACCCTGCGCAGCTCGAACTTCGACGTCACCGCGGTCGTCTGCGATGAGGAGCTGATCGAAGTCGAGCCGGGCGACACGACCGCGCGGCGGTTCGCGATCGCCTTTGACCTCGGCACGACTACCGTCGTCGCCACGCTGCTCGATCTCGACAGCGGCCAGCCGGTCGGGGTCGCGTCGATGCTCAACCGGCAGCAGCCCTACGGCGCCGACGTGATCACCCGGATCTCGGCGACGATGCTCGACGATCACGCGCTTGGAGCGCTTCGTGACCGCGCCCACGAGACGCTTGCGTCGCTGACGGCCGAGGTCTGCGCCGGCGGCGACGTCGACCCGCGCGAGGTCTATGAGGTGACCGTCTGCGGCAACGTCACGATGATGCAGCTTGCGCTGGGGATCGACCCCGAGCCGCTGTCGATGGCGCCGTTCACGGTCTCAACCCACAGTTTCCCGCCCACGTGCGCGCGCGAGTTCGGGGTCGAGATCCACCCGCGCGCGCCCGCATTCGTGTTCCCCTCGTTGGGCGCCTACGTCGGCGGCGACATCGTCGCCGGCATGCTCGCCACCGGGCTGACGCGCGACCGCCGGCTCCGCCTGTTCATCGACGTCGGGACGAACAGCGAGATCGCGCTCGGCTCCTCCGAGCGGGTGCTCGCAACGGCGGCTCCGGCCGGCCCGGCGTTCGAGGCCGCCCAGATCAAGTGCGGGATGCGCGCCGCCGACGGAGCGATCGAGGGCGTCAGGGTCGACGGGGATTCGCTCGAGCTCGAGGTGATCGGCGACGTCGAGCCGACGGGGATCTGCGGCTCGGGGCTCGTCGACGCCGTCGCCGAGCTCGTCCACAGCGGCATCCTCGATCACTCCGGCCGGTTCATCCCCGATGAGCAGGCCGCCGAGGTCCATCCGGCGCTCGCGGATCGCCTCACCCAGATCGGCAAGGAGCGCGTGTTCGTTCTGCACTGGCGCGGACAGGATCCCGAGGCGTCCGTGTTCCTCTCCCAACGCGACGTGCGCGAGCTCCAGTTCGCCAAGGCCTCGATCGCGACGGGATGGAACATCCTCGTGAGCGAGCTCGGGGTGCAGCCCGACGAGATCACCCAGGTGCTACTCGCCGGCAGCTTCGGCGCCTACCTGACGCCGCTGAGCGCGGTGCGAATCGGCCTCGTGCCGAAGCTCGCGCTGCCCAGGATCGTGTCGGCTGGAAATGTCGCCGGGGAAGGGGCGAAGATCGCGGCCCTGTCGCTGCGCGAGCGCGCCGAGGCCCACTCGATCCTGCGCGAGGTCGAGTACGTCGAGCTGTCAGGCCGCGCCGACTTCAATGACATGTTCATCGACCAGCTGGCGTTCCCGGGATGAGCGAGCCCACGGCCGCCGTTATCGCGTGTGGCGCCCTCGCCGCCGAGGTGCAGACGATCGCGCGCCGGCGGGGTTGGGCGGTCGATGTCCACCCGCTGCCGGCGCTGCTCCACAACCGGCCCGAGCGGATCGCGCCGGCGCTCGAGCATGAGCTCTCGCGTCTGGGCGATCGTTATGACCGCCTGGCCGTCGCCTATGCCGACTGCGGAAGCTACGGAGCGATCGACGAGGCGCTGGCGCGCACCGGTGTGTCGCGCCTGTCCGGCGATCACTGCTACGACGTGTTCGCACGCACGGAGGTGCGGGAGGCGCTTGCCGAGGAGCCGGGGACGTACTTCCTGACCGATTTCCTCGCCCGGACGTTCGAGCACACGGTCCTGCGGGAGCTCGGCCTTGACCGCCATCCCGAGCTTCGGGACGACTACTTCGGCAACTATCGCCGCGTCATCTGGCTCGCGCAGAGATCGACCGACGCGACCCGCGCCGCCGCCGAGCGGGCGTCGGCACGAATCGGCCTGCCGCTCGAGGTCCGGGAGGTCGGGAGCGCTGGGCTCGAGTCGCAGCTCGAGCTGCTGCTCGCCGCTTGATCTGCACGATCGATCCCGGCCGGAGGGATCGCGAAGCCGGGAGCGAAAGGCGGGTGCGTTGGCGAGACCCGAGGAGTTAGGCATGAGCGACTTCGAAAGACCCGGCACAGCGATCGAGGAGACGACCCAGCAGCGGTCTGGTGGTTCGCGCTTCGCAGAATTCGGCGACCGATTGTCGCGGGCCTTCGGCAGCCTCGACCGCACCCGCGCCGAGCTGCCCGCGTGGGAGTCCGGGGAGAACCTCGAGTACCTGTCGGACGGGGAGACCGTCGCCTGGCCCACGCCCGAGGCGCGCTTTCCCGTCGTCCGCCACGGCTATGACTGCACCGCCGTGGACCAGCAGCTCGCAGGGATCGAGCGCGAGCTCCACGAGCTCAAGGCAAGCCGCTCTCCCTCGGCGGCCGTCGCGGCAGAAATCGATCGCATCGGCGAGCAGACCGCCGCGATCCTACAAACCGCCTACGAGCAAGCCGCCGAGATCACGCGAGGCGCCAGGGAACAGGCCGACAAATGCGTCGCCGACGCAGCCACGAACGCTGTCTCAATCACCGAGGATGCAAACAGGCGCCTCGGCGAGCTCGACCGGGAGACGGATTCGGTGTGGCAGGAGCGGGCAAGGCTGATCGAGGACGCTCGCGGCGTCGCCACGGCGTTGTTGTCGCTCGCCGACGACGCGGCCGAGCGGTTCCCGGCGGAGACGGTGAAGGGCGGGCGGGAGGCGCCGGCGCCCGCGCCGGTCCCCGGCGAGCTCGGCGACAGCCGGGCGACCGAGCCGCCGGAGGCGTTCACGCCTCAGCCGACGGCTCCGTTCCAGCCAGAGTCACAGGACAGCTGATTGCCGCCAACCAGGGTCGCCGGCCGCGCGCGAGCTGAGCGCCGTGCCGGTAGTTGACGATCTCCGTTTTCACGGGGAAGCCATGCTCGTGAAGGATGTGGAATAGCATCAGGCCGCGATGCGGCAGATGCGCGGTTTCAGGGTGCTCGGCGCCGGGGTGCTGGCTGGAGCCCTCACGATCGTGCTTGGTTCGATGCCGCCCGTGTCGACGCCGGCGGCGCATGCCACGACGGCGGCGGTCGGGGTCTTGTCCGCCGAAGTGGTGCCCGACGTCGGGAACCGCGAGGGGCACTTCTATGTGCCGCCCGCCGGCCGCGCGATCAATACCAGGCACCCGAACCACGTGGTCGGAGACGGTAGGCCGGCGAGTTGCACGTCGGCGGCCGTGGTGCGCGACGTTGCTGCGGGCGGCATCGTCACCTTCAACTGTGGCCCGAAGCCCCTCACCATCGTCATGACCAGGACCGCCAGCGTGATCAAGACGCGGCGCCTGGTCGTGTTGGACGGCGGCGGTCGGATCACCCTGAGTGGGGGCGGTAAGCGCCGAATCCTGTTTTCGGATACGTGTGCAGGCACCTGGTCAACGGACGACTGCGTCAATCAGCCTTACCCACGGATCGTGGTGCAGAACATCACCTTCAAGGACGCCTACAACGGCGCGCATCAGGCGGCCTGCACGGGCAATATTCCGAGGTGCTGGTACGGCGGGGTCGACGGCGGCGGGGCCATCTACGTGGAGGGCGGCCAGTTCAAGGTGGTCAACTCGCGGTTCGTCGACAACCGTTGTTATGCCTACGGTCCTGATCTGGGCGGAGGCGCAATCCGCGCCCTGGCCCAGTACGAAAACCGACCGGTATATGTCACCCACGACACGTTCCGTGGTGGCCGCTGTTCCAACGGCGGCGCGTTGAGCAGCATCAGCGTCCAGTGGGACGTCCTCAACAGCAACTTCACGAACAACAGGGCTATCGGGTGGGGGGCCAACCCTGCCTCGCGCGGCACGCCGGGCGGCGGCAGCGGCGGCGCCATCTACCTCGATGGCCAGGACGACAACGCGCTGATCGCCGGCACCGCAATGGACGAGAATCGGGCCAGAGAGGGCGGTGGAGCAGTGTTCGATGTCGTGGACACGGGCTGGGGCACGCTGACCTTCAACGAGTCGCATCTGCGCAACAACATCAGCGGAGAGTTCCAGACCTTCCCCGGCATCTACTACGACATCGACGGGCACGACAGAGGCCCGACGATGGTCAAGTCCACCGACAGCTGACCCATTGACGTCCCGGCGTTAGCCGCGTCCCCTGCCTCCCCGCACCAGGTCGATGAGGCGGCGCGGGTCACGCCCGCTCTACTCGACACCGAGCCCGGGCTTCACTTGATCGTCGAGGACGAGCGATCCGCGTAAGCGCGTTTTGATCAGCGACTCGCGATATCGTCTCGTCGTAGGACCCCGATCAGGGTGCCGTCAGGTCGGGTGACGACGAGCGTGCGGAGGCCGTAGGCCTCGAAGCGCTCCTCGAGTTTCGCTTCCGTCAGGTGCGCGCGGATCGTCTGCGGCCTGGGTTCCAGGACGGCATCGATCCGATCGCGATCCGAGAGCGTCTTGAGCGCCGATTTTCGGACGCGCCCGAGAACCACACCGCCCGGACTCAAGACCAGGGCGTACCCGTAGGGCGAGTCGGCGATCGCCCGCCGCACGTCACCCGCCGAGGCGTCGAGCGAGGAGGTCGCGACGTCGTGGCGCGCGAGGCTCCCGGCGGTCGGCTCGTCAGCTCGCATGCCTTCGCCCGGCAGGCCGCGGGCGAGCCAGTCGACCTTGCCGGGGGTGTAGTCGTAGACGCGGGTGAAGCCGAGAGTGGCGAGCCGGCACGCGGCGCGTGGGCTCAAGTCTCAGAGGCCGTCCCAGCAGTAGACGACGACGTCGCGTCCCCGATCCAGCCGCTTGGCCGTTTCGGCGTTCAGCTCCGCGAGCGGGAGACTGATCGCGCCCGGGAGATGGAGCTTCTCGTAGTCCTGCCTCGGCAGGACCTCGACGACCTGCGCGCCGCCTGAGATGAGTTCGTGAAGGTCGGCGATGTTGATGGTCGTCACGGTCATGTCTTCGCCTGGGCGACAGGAAATGGTCGCAGGTCGATGATCCTCACCAAGCGCGGCCACGTCCTGTTCGTGCTGCCCGTTCGGCGACGAGACCCCGGCGCCTCCTAGCGCGCGATACCCCTCACCGCCCGTGGTCGTTCTAGTCGGCGTCGCCGGGGACTAGCGTCCGCAAGCCCGGAAGAGCGTTGATCGAGACGAGAATTTCCTCGATGTGGTGGTCGAGTAACAGTTCCTCGCGTGCGGTCAAACCCGCTGCGACCTCGTGCGTGTCCCGGCATCGGTCATCGATCCCGCCATCCGTGAGAGGGTCGCGCGGCTCCATCCAGGCCGGATTCACCAGAGTGATCGTCGACAAGTTGCGACGGGAGGCTCAACATGAACGAATCCTCATCGTTCGGTCCGAGGTTCCCGCGGATGTCCCGCCGAGACTGCCGTCACGCGATCGGAACGGAAGCGTGCCGGGGCGGCGACCAGCCTCAGCAGCAGGTGTGTTCGTCGCCGCTCCAAGCTTCTCTTCCCTCGTGTGACGCAATGGCTGCGATCACGAGCGCCGCGCCGGGATCGGCCCACCACCACCCGAACAATGCGTTGGCCAGCAGACCCACGAGCAGCGCAATTGAGAGATAGGCGCAGATCTGATTCTGCCCAGCCTCGGCGGTCGTCGCCGCCGAGCCCAGCTTCGTCCCGACCCGGCGCTTGGCCTGGGCAAGAATCGGCATCGTCACTGCGGTAACAGCTGCGAGAGCGATTCCAATCCAGCTTGGCTGCGGGTGGTGCCCGCCGATGAGGTCTCGCAGCGATTCGGCAACGATGTAGGCCGCTAGGACGTAATAGCTGCCGGCAATCAGACGTTGCGCTCTCCGCTCCGCGTCCTGAGAAACACCGCGTCCGCCGCTAAACAGCCAGGCAATCACAGACCCCGAAAAGACTTCGATCAGGCTGTCGGCGCCAAATCCGACCAGTGCCACCGAGCCTGCGGCGATCCCGGCGCCCAGCGCAATCGCGAACTCGATTAGGTGCCAGGCGTTGCCCCCCCAAGCCAACCGTCGCGCCGTCCTCTCAAACTCTTGGCGCTGACGCGGGATCGACCGGCTTGCATTTGCGCTGTCGACACTCACACCCCCATTGTGCACCCGGGGTTGGCCGGACCGCTGGCTACGAAGGTGGTTCGCGAAACGACTGGAGAAGCGCCATGATGGAGGCGTGAAAGGGCATGAGAACGAGAGCGAGCTTTATCGGAAGATCATCCGCCGCGCTAAGGGAGTCCGTGAGCGTGCTGCCGAGTCGCTAAGACGTTCCCGCGTTGTGCGCAAGAGGCAAGGAGAGCTTGGGGACAAGGCTGCCGCTGCTCAGAGGCGGAGGTCTCGGCGGCAAGTTTGATGGCTCCGCGAGCGGGCAGACGCGCTTCCCGAGAAGCCTCACGGGACCCCGCGTGTGCTGCCAGGCGATCGAACCGACACTGTGGGCTGGGACCCCGTCCTTGAGCGCTAAGAGCAGCGGACCCACGACGGTGCGCTGCCCGGTCGCCGATACGTCCACGGTTCCGAAGACGATCCAGGACCGCCGATACGCGGGCAAGCACGATGGCCTGCTCCCATACTGCATGGAGCCCTGAGAGTCGAACCACGGCACGCGGAGCGGGATGTCATGGGTCCAGCCGTCTGTCTGGGCCGCCGCTGGTACGGACTTGCGTAGGCCAGGCCCGTGCGAGTCGTCACTGTCTGACGGTTTCCATGGCCGACCAGGTAGCCCAGAAACCCAGCCGCGAGGGCGGCCACAGAGCCGGCCGCAAACCAGGTAACTCGCGGTGAGCGCTTAGCGATCATGCGCAGCATTCTCGCTGAGCCGTAACGCGAGCGTCCACCCCCGCTGCACATCTGACGGCGGGCGGTCGGCTTTATGGCCGGAAGCGCCGCTCGCGGGCTCTTCCACTCGCCGGCTCCCGCCACATCACGCTTCTGCGTTGGTCTGAGGCTGTCCTGTCGCACAAACCGCGCTGGGATCCTGTTCTTGTGAAGAGTTGACAAGAAGCGACGTGACATCGGGGTCGGGACTCGGTCTCGCGGACGGCCCTGGGTTCCTTCGCCGGGGGGCTGGCCGTGTTACGCAAACAGGAGTTGCGTTTCGCGGCCAGCCTCGGTTCGGCAAAAGGTCGCCGGAGAGGTGTCCGCCCGCTCCCGGCGTGGGCGCCGGGCGTCTGACATCGCATTCCGACAGAGCGATGTGTTTGTGCGACAGCCTCGTCTAGGAGCGACTGGCGCTCGGCTTATCGTGCTCGATTAGTCCCCGACCAACGACGATATCGCCTCAGTTCCCAACGTCGTGATCGGGCCTTGAGGCGCGTCATCGAACGGACTGCTGGGCGTGTTCCCTGGCTGGCGCCACTCGGCCGACGCGCCGGTAACGGTGGATCCTCTTCCGTCGCTCGCGGTTGTGGAGGATTCCGTCGGCGGCGCGCGCTACCGGTCGTAGCAGGCGGGACCCCGCTGACGGTCGTCCCAATACATGCATCGTCTGCCTCCGGTCATTTATGGGCCCCAAGGGCAGAGAGCGCTGTGCGAGGCTCAGCCGTGGGGCTCACGCCAAGCCCGCTTCACGCAATCTCGTGCGGAAGGCGATCGCGCTCTCCGCCCTTCGAGCCACACGATCTCACTCGTAGCTCCGACGTCAATGGGTCAACCGGCACCATTGGCTGTTCAGCCGCGTGAACCGCCACCGGAGTCTGTCTTGCGTCAGCCCGCGTTACGTTGTCAGTCGATCAAACCGTCAGCGATCGGCGTCGGCCCTGGTGTCCTGCCGTCACGCGACAGCACCGGCCCGCCAGCAACGCGGCTCGTAGAGCCCGGAGCGCGGGCGCTAGCGTTCCCGCGATGTCCGCCCAGCCGGTATTCGAACTCCGCGACGGACGATACGTAGCGACGGAGCTCGCCAGCGGCCCGTGGGATCGCAACGCCCAGCACGGGGGCGCCCCGGCAGCTCTCCTCGCGCGGACATTCGAGCGCCTGCCTGCGCCGGGAGGACTTAGCTTGGCCCGCCTGACCTACGAATTTCTGCGCCCGGTGCCGATCGGACCGGTCGAGGTCCGGGCGGAGGTGACTCGCCCGGGGCGTCGCGTGCAGCTACTCGACGGCTCGATGCTCGCTGCCGGCGTCGAGGTCGTTCGCGCTCGCGCCCTGAGAATCCTCCCCGCCGACTCGGGCCAGGCGTACTCTGAGGAAGTCGCGCCGCCGCCCGGTCCCGAAGACGGTCACATCGGGGAGCTTCCCGGGTTGCACCGCCCGAGGTTCGCGACGGACGCGATCGACATCCGCTTCGTCGCCGGCGCGTTCGGCGCGGGCCCCGCCACAGCCTGGTTTCGCTTTGTGTGTCCCCTGGTCGGGGACGAGAACCCCTCGGCGATGCAGTGTCTCGCCGCGGCAGGCGACTTCGGCGCCGGCCTGAGCGGGACGCTCCCCCGGGACGAGTACTTGTTCATCAACGCCGATCTGACTCTGTACGTCGAGCGCGAGCCCGTCGGGGAGTGGATCTGTCTCGAGTCCCAGACGCGAATCACCGCTGACGGCATTGGCGTCGCCGAAAGCGTGCTCTACGACGAGAAGAGCCGTGTGGGTCGCGCCACTCAGGCGCTACTGATCGCTCCGCGGTAGGCCGGTTGGGATGCATTCCGGCCCGGACAAGGCCTCGATGGGCACGATCGCGGCCGGTGACGCGCCCTGATTGCGTTCATGGACCGCGACGGTCCGACCCAGACGTGGACATCGCCGCAACCGTCGAGCTGATCCAATCCGGCGCGCTCGTCCATCTCTCTGACTGACGCAATCGAAGAGACGGCGAAGAACGCCGGTCCCAGCCCCGCCCCGGGCGGGAAGGATCCTCCTGGCTGCGGGTCTTTCTAAGTGACCTCAAACTCTGACTTTGGAGCGAAATATGACACGCAGTATTGGCACGCGCTCGCGCCTCGCCGCGCTCGCGCTGATGGTCGGCGTCGCCCTGCTCGTCGCCGCCTGCGGCGGCAGCGGCTCGACCTCGAGCGCATCGGCCCCGGCCTCGAGCACATCCGGAGGCGGGATCGTGATCAGCACCACCAAGGGTGCCGACGGCACCTACCTGACGGGCGCCTCGGGACACGCGGTCTACTTGTGGGACGCCGACACCGGCAACATGTCGACCTGCTCCGGGGCCTGCGCCAAGGCCTGGCCCCCGGTGATCACGAAGTCGGCGCCGACCGCGGCCGGCGGCGCGCAGGCGTCCGATCTGGGCACGACCACGCGCTCGGATGGCCTCAAGCAGGTGACCTATAAGGGCCACCCGTTGTACTACTTCGTCGGCGACACCCGCTCGGGCCAGGTGACTGGGCAGGGCAGTAACAACTTCGGCGCCAAGTGGTGGCTGGTCAATGAGTCCGGCTCGGCGATCACCTCGGGGCTGTCGGCGAGCGCCGGCTCGTCCGGCGGTAGCTCGAGCATCGGCTACTAGCGATCCGTGGGTGCCCGCGCCAGCCGCGGGCACCCATGCGTCTGACAACGAGCCCCGGCACCCCTGCCCCCGTCAAACGGGGGTTCTCAGGCCGTCACCGCGTTACCGAGCCACTGGAAGCCGCCGGTGACCCAATGGACGATGAGACGGCTGTACTCATCGGACGCCTGCTCCCACGCGAAGTGGCCGGCATCCAGCGGGTGGATCTCGCTGTTGGGGAGCAGGTCGGCGAGGTACTCGTTGTTGGACCAGGGCACCAGGTCGTCCTCGCGTCCGGCGATGATCTGAGTCGGCGTGGTGATCGAAGGCAACAGGCCGCGGAGCACCGGGTTCTGCTCGGGGTAGTGGCGGACAAAGCGAGCTGACTCGGCGAAGCGCCCGAGGTCATACGCGCTGACGTAGTCCTCATGGACGTCCGGCTCGCGATCGGCACGGGCCACGGGCTCGACGGCGAACCCGATGTTGGTTCGGGCATCCAGCTGTCGGACGACGTCGAGGCTTGGGGCCTCGATGACATCCTTGAGCGCGCCGCCGGCATCGATGGGAGTACGCACCGCGCCTCCTCCGATGGTCAAGCTCGTCACGCGGTCTGGAGCGTTGGCCGCCAAGAACAACGCCGCGGCGGTGCCGACGTCGGGACCGACCACGTGCGGAGCGCCCAGGCCCCATTCCTCGATGAGGCGCGCAAGGAACGTGCCCATCGCATCCGGTGCGATCACCTCGGGGCGACCGTCTGAGTGGCCAAAGCCCGGCAGGTCGATCGCGACCACGCGCGCGGCCGCCGACACTCGGTCCCACATCCGTCGGAACGCCCACAGGCTCTCGGGCCATGGGCTCAGCATTAATACGGTCGCTGCCGACGAGTCTGCTTTGTTGTCAGCAAACCGAATCCGCATCCCGTCGCACACCCGGAAGAGCGGGGCGATGGACGAATAGCCTGCTGCCGTCATCGTTGTTGTGTTCTGATCGCTTTCCTCGCTCAATGGTGCGCTCCTTTTGGGTGCTGAATCGACCGGGTTGAAAACCACCGATGACGACTGTCATCGCGAGGGCGGCGGACGATAGCAGACTCCGATGACGACCGTCATCGCGCTCCGATACGCTGTCCGCATGGACGCCCGGCAAGAGACGACGCGGACGAGGGAAAGCGGCGAGCAGCAGCCGGCCCGTGACCGGATCGTGCGCAGCGCGGCCGCGCTTGTTCGCGAGCGCGGTGTTCACGGCGTCGGCCTTCGCCAGATCGTTGCCCATGCCGACGGCCCTCGCGGGTCCCTCCAGCGCTACTTCCCGGGCGGGAAGACCCAGCTAATCACCGAGGCCCTCAAACTGGCCGGCGCCGAGGTGCTAGACGACACCGAGTCAGGGCTGACCGAGGCGGCCACCCCGGCCTATGCGATCGACGCAATTTTCGCCCCTTGGCGGCGAGTGCTCGTCGAGAGCAACTTCACGATGGGATGCCCGATCGCCGCGACCGTCGTGGATGCCTCCGGAGAGGACCCGCTACGGCAAGAGGCTCGCGCTCTCCTCGATCAGTGGCGTGATTCGATACATGCCGCCTTGGTCAAATTCGGCGTCCAGGAATCAACGGCAGAGGACGATGCCTCCGTACTCCTGGCCGCTCTCGAGGGCGCCCTTATCTTGAGCCGAGCAAACCAAAGCACCCAGCCACTCGACACGGTGCAGCGCTTCTTCACCACGTGGCTGACGCAGGCCGCAGCCAACCCCGCCGCTCTCGCGCCATAGCCAGGTTCGTGCGACGGGGCAGCTCTGACCGACGCGATCGCGTTCGTGGCAAGGCGCTCGTCTGGCATCGCCGGCGCGCATGATTGCCGGGTCGCCAATGCGATAGCGCGCCGCGACGGCGCCGGATGACAAAGCGGTCGCGGGCTGACCCCGGGGTGGGTGTATCGAATCAGGTGGTCAACAGTCGGTCGAGTTCGTCCAGGCACCCTTGCCATCCTTTCGCTTGTTCGTCGCGGCGTTCGTCGGTCGAGATGCGCCTGTTGACCAATCGCACGGTGGTCGCGCCTTTGGACTCCGTGAAGGAGAGCTCGAGCAGCTGCTCGTTTGAGGGATCGTCGTCGAAGGTCCAGGTCATGACCAGGCGGTGCGGCCGGTCGATCAGGGTGAAGATGCCCTGCGCTTCGACTTCGGTGCCGTCGGGTCTGCGCATCACCACTCGGATCTTCCCGCTCACCTGGAGATCGACGTCGGCGACTGGGGTGTCCCAGGCGGAGTCGCAGTGGAACCAGCGGCGCATCACGTCGGGGCTGGTCCAGGCGTCGAACACCTCCTCGGCCGAAGCGGCGAACGTCCGCTCGATCCGGACCACGCGGCCGGACTCGTCGCTCACGGTCGCTGCTTTCGTTCCTCGAGGTAGTCGTCGACGACGTCGAGCAGGCGCTCCCAGCGGCTGCGCTGGCTTTCGATCCAGTCCGAGGCCTCGGCGAGCGCCACCGGGCGCAGCGCGAGGCGGTGGGTTCTGCCGTCGATCACGCGGCTGACGACGCCTGCCTCCTCGAGCATTCGCAGGTGCCGCGAGATCGTCGGCTTCGAGACCGCGAAATTGAGCGTCGCCTCGCCGACCGTCGCCGGCCCGTGGCTGAGGCGCTCGACGATCTCGCGCCGGAGTGGGTGGGCGAGGGCACCGAACACATCGTTAGCCATTTTGCTAACTATATACCGCCAACCAGCGAGCCGAAGGAGGAGCCAGCCGATGCCAGAGCACAGGAGCGCAACTCGTGAGGAATGGGTCGCGGCGCGGGCCGCGCTGCTACAGCGCGAGAAGGAGCTCATGCGCATGGGCGACGAGCTCGCCCGACAGCGTCGGGAGCTTCCTTGGGTGCCGGTCGAGAAGCAGTACACACTCCAGACCGCAGAGGGAACCAGGACTTTGGCGGAGCTGTTTGACGGCCGCTCGCAGTTGGTGGTCTACCACTTCATGTTCGGCCCCCACTACGAGGCCGGATGTCCCAGCTGCTCGTCGACCGCCGATAGCTTCAACGGCATACTGGCCCACCTCGAGGCCCGCGACGTGACGATGATCTGCGTCTCACGCGCGCCGCTGGAGAAGCTGCTCGCTTATCGCGAGCGGATGGGCTGGAGCTTCAACTGGGCTTCCAGCCACGAAAGCGACTTCAACTTCGATTACGGCGTGTCGGCCGGGGAGGGCATGACGGACGACCCAGCCGCGCCGCTGCTCGAGGCCAACGAGCTCGCGCTTCTGAAGGTGCTGACCGAGCAGCCGACCGTCCGTGAGCACCTACCGCTCGTCTCGACGCAGAACGCGGGCGCGACCGGGACCACCCTCGA
The DNA here is from genome assembly GCA_963812225.1 of uncultured Solirubrobacterales bacterium. Taxonomy (GTDB): domain Bacteria; phylum Actinomycetota; class Thermoleophilia; order Solirubrobacterales; family Solirubrobacteraceae; genus Palsa-465. The sequence continues at coordinate 95,794 of CAWEUN010000013.1, read as the reverse complement.
CGGCTATTTCTCCGAAGGACACGGGGTCAGCACGTTCGCGCGCGAGGGCGACACCGTCTACCACTGCTACTCCAGCTACGCCCGGGGTACGGAGTTCCTGATGGGCTACTACGCGATCCTCGACCGTACGCCCACGGGCCGCGCCGAAGGCGATCAGCCCATGAGCTGGCTGCGCCGCCACGACGAATACGACCGCCAGTGATGCGCTGCCGTGGCTCGGATCCCCCACGTACGGTCATGAAGTCGAGGCTTGCGTTGACCGAGACACCCGTGGAAGTCAATGGCGTTCAGACTCGACGACACGGAGGAACAGCGTGACCACGGGAGCTGGTCACCTGGCCGGACAGCCAGGGCGCCGTCTCCCTGCTGTGCCCGTGATAGGCCGTCTCACAGCTGCGACGATCGGAGTGGTTCCCCGCTCACGCCACCGATCTCGATGTGAGACACCGTCGGTGGCACAGGCAACCAACTTGTTCCGACGACAAGAAGGAGACAAGACAGTGACTGACCACACGACGGGAACACGTGAGAAGTGGCTCGCGGCGCGGCTGGAGCTGCTCCAGGCGGAAAAAGAGCACACACGACAGGCCGACGAGCTCGCGCGGCGACGGCAGCAGCTGCCATGGGTCAGGATCGAGAATGAGTACCGGTTCGAGACCGACGAGGGCACCGCGTCCCTCGCCGACCTGTTCAGAGGACGCTCACAGCTGCTCGTCTACCACTTCATGTTCGGCTACGGGGACGACGTCGACGAACGCAACCCGGGCTGCACCGCCTGCTCGTTCGTCGCCGACCACTTCGACGGTGTCGCCCCGCATCTCAACGGCCACGACGTGACCCTGGTGGCCGAGTCGATCGCGCCGCTGGAGGAGCTGCGCCGATACAAGCAGCGGATGGGCTGGCGATTCCCCTGGGTCTCGTCGCTCGACAGCGACTTCAAGTACGACTTCGGCGCCGCCTTCACCGACGAGCAGCAGCGCAACGGCGCCGAATACAACTTCCGCGACATCCACGATCCCGGCCAGCAGGCGCCGGGGATGAGCGCCTTCGCGCGCGCCGACGGGATCGTCTACCACACCTACTCCACCTACGCGCGAGGGGTCGAGGCGCTGATGGGGACCTACCGGTTCCTCGACCTGGCGCCGCTCGGCCGCAACGAGACCGGGTACTGGTGGCGCCGACACGACGAGTACGACACACCGGCTGAGTACAACGCCAAGATCATCGCGGAGTTCCGCGGCAACCAAGGGCACGTTGGCGGCATATGGGATGAAACGCCACTGCTGCTGCTCCACCACACCGGCGCGAAATCCCGCGTGAGCCGCGTCAACCCGGTCGCATACCTGCCCGACGATCGGCGCTTCTTCATCTGGGCCGCCAACGGAGGAGCGCCGAACAACCCCGACTGGTACCACAACCTCAAAGAGCATCCGAACACGAGCATCGAGGTTGGGAACGAGACGATCGACGTCGTGGCCGAGGAGGCAACCGGCGCGGAGCGCGAGCGCCTGTTCACGACAGCAGCCGAACGCTACCCGCAGCTGCACGAGCTCGCGCGGAAGACCCCCCGTGCCATCCCGATGATCGTCCTCACACCCAGCGGGACGGCTTGAGCGCGGGATCGAACGCTTTCAGCTCGCGCGTCTCCCAACGGACAGCAACGATGAGGACGGACCGGGCCGCGGTGGAGCCTCACGATCGGTATTCGTCGACGGTGGTAGCGGCCAACCTTGTGCTTTCGCCGCCCGAGGCGGCATCCGGCTCCCTTCTGTCTTCGCGTGAAGGCGAGAGCCGGCAAATCCAAACGGCCTACTTCTTCAAGTCAGTCATTCAGAGTCAGGCTGCCGGCGTCCAGCGATTGCTTTTATCGTCTGGCCGCCTCGCGGCGGGCCATCGCAATGGCGACGCAAGCAATCGCGCGTCGGCGGGCACGTATCCTGGGAGTGCTTCGGTGACGACTGAATAGCCACGGGAGGCGAGCTCCGCGAGCGCTCATCACCGGATGGAGGACTCTGCCTCTGGAGTCACTGAGGCGAGGGGCGGGACAGCCGTTCGGTGGAGGTGGCGTGGGCGTAGGTTTCCCAGCCCCTGCTTTGTGTGTGGCCGCGGGCCCTACCGTTGTGCCTCACGTTTTGTTTTCAAAGACGAGGCGGTAGTGGTCGAGCAGCTCGCGCTCGAAGCAGACCTGGTTGGCGCTCACACCGGAGGTGAACGCGAGGCGGAAGTCGGCGCTGGTGAGCCAGCGCGGCAGTAGCCGGAGCTTGAGCAGCGTCTTTCTGAAGCTCGGCGCCACGATCCGCGCGTTCCACCGGTTGATCGTTTCGATGTAGTCGAGGCGGCCGCTGATGCTCGAGACCAGGCTGAAGTGGGGCTCAGCGCACCCGACGACCTGCTCCTGACCCAACGGCAGCCAAGAACCGGGGAACTGGCGCCCCAGCAACGCGATGTACCACTCGTCGGAGTCACGCGGCGGGACCGCTCGGAGCGCCCTGAAATCGATCCGCGAGGCCGGGATCATGTTGCGGCCGAAGACCATCGTCTGCAGGTAGAAGCGGCCACCGGGCGGCAGCACGCTCGAGACGCGGGCGAACAGGTCGCGGTAGATCTCCTCCTGACGTCCGGCCTGGTAGTCGCCCGGGGAGCAGAAATGCTCAAACGCGCCGAGGCTGGCGACCGCGTCGAACGTGCCGAAGCGCTCTCGGTCGATCTCGCGCGCGTCCTCGAGGTAGACCTCGAGCCCGTGCCGGCGGCAGGCCGCCAGTTGTGCCGAGGAGAGCGTCACCCCCACCGCGACCCCACCGCGCGCCCGGGTATAGGCGAGCAACGGACCCCAGCCGCAACCCAGGTCGAGCAGGCGCCGCCCCGGCCCGATTCCCACCTGTTCGGCTACATACTCGTGCTTGCGGCGCTGGGCCTGCTCGAGGCCGAGCGAGAAATCCCCGTCGAACATCGCGCCGCTGAAATCGGGCAGCTCCCCGAGGCTAAGCCGGATGATCCGGTCGGTCAGCGAGTAGGTGAAATCGACGTCCCTGCAGTCCGCCATCCTCCTCCAACATACGACCCGCGGTCCGTCGGCGGCGATCTCCAATGACGACGCTGACTACTCGTGCCGTGGCTAATTCACGGGCCTTGCGTGCGGGCGAACCGCACGAGGCTACGAAAGAGCCAGAGGTTGAGTGCTACGAACGGAAGGAACGCGAGTCCCCACCAGTAACCATTCGCACAGAGGAACACGGTGACGAAGAGGCCGACGCGTTGATCGTCCGCCGTCATTTCAGAGAACGATCCTGCGCCGCAGCGCCAACCGGCTCGAACGGCCCGCACCGGACGTCCGGCTGGATGCCAGGCTCCGCGCCACCCTTAGCCGGCAAATCAGCCATCCGAACGAGCGCCTTCGGAGCTCGAGCCCTGAGTTTGGTGAGAAGAGCGACTCGCCGGCGGGTGCAGCACCTCTGTTGCTGCCAACGCGTATGTCCGCGCAACGCTGACGTTGCCGCCGAGTCGAACTTGAGCTGCGCTACCGCTGTGTGAGCCGTGCCATCGCGCGCATAACACCAGGCGCCCGCCGAGCCATTCGCACCGCGACGCGGTCTCCCGCTGTCATATGGGCTGCGGCCGGCGCGAGCGGCGGTAGCACAGCCGGGCCGTCATCGCCTGTCGCTTAGATCCTCCACCGACCAGGGACGCCCTTGAGTTCGTGCTGGCCGCGGTCCGCAAAGCACAGCGTCGAGCCGACCACCAGGTCCTTCACGGCACTCGAGACGAGCACCTCGCCTGGACTTGCGAACGCGGAGATGCGAGCGCCGATGTGCACTGTCAAGCCGCCGAGGTCATCGCCGCGAACTTCACATTCGCCCGTGTGCACGCCCACGCGGATCTGCAGGCCGAGCGTCTCCGCCTCGCCGATGATCTCCTGCGCGCAGTGGATGGCGCGTGCCGGGCCGGGTAGCGCAGCGAGCGCGCCGTCACCGAGCGATTTGACTACGCGACCGCCAGCGGCCTCGACACGCTGGCGCGCCAACTCGTCGTGGCGCTCGAGAAGACTGCGCCACGCGGCGTCGCCGATCTCGGCGGCGCGACGAGTCGAGTCGACGATGTCCGAGAACATGATCGTCATCAGGACGCGATCGTGCCGCGCCGTCCGAACGGCACCGGTGAGGAATCGCTCGACCTCGTCGACGATCTGATCGCCGTTCACGAAGTAAGCGTGATCGACGCCGCCCAGTTCGACGTGTTCGGCACCGGGGATCGCGTGAGCGAGCAGGCGCGACATCCCGACCGGCACGATTTCATCGCGGCGGTGGAGGATCAGTGTGGGAACGTTGATCGTGCGCGCAAAATCGGTGACGTCTAAGTTCGTCATCGCCCCGATCAGCGCACGGGCCATGCCAGGCGACACGGAAGCGCGCTCGAATGTCCCCGCCCAGCGGCGAACGATCGTCGAGTCGACACTTGGCGCGAGCACTGAAGCCGTGAGACCCTTCCCCCACTGCTCGACTGCCGCTGTCAGGCCGTGGACCAGCCGCTCCCAGTCGCTCGGCGCGATGCCGGCCCGATCGAAGTCGTCCGCCGTTAGCTTCGTCTTTGCGACCGCACCGTATACAACGAGCGCCGAAGTGCGCTCTGGATAGGTCGCGGCGAAAAGCAGCGCCGACGGTCCGGCTTCGGACTCGCCGAACAACGCGGCGCGCTCAACGCCCACGGCGTCCATCACCGTGCGAATGTCCTCGACCCGCTCCTCGAGGGTCGCGAGATGCGGAATCGGGTCCGACAGCCCCGTCCCCGCCTTGTCGTAGAGAACCAGCCGGCTGAACGACGCGAGCCGAGTGAAGAACCGTGTGATGTCGGGACTCGTCCACTGGAAGTCCAGGTGTGAGATCCAGCCGAAACAAAACACCAGATCGAGCGGTCCCTCGCCCAGCACTTGGTACGCGATGCTTACACCGTCGGGACGAAGCGCATACCGCGTTTCAGGGGGCTGCATCGCGCCGACCATACAGCCGCAGCGGCCAAGTCCGCAGTGGCTGCCAGACGCGGCAGCACGGAACGCGATCGCAGAGACTCCCAATCGCACCGCCGCGAGCCTCTCGCGATCTCAAGCGCGGCCCTCGTCCGCGCGGAGAGCAGGACCTATCGTCGGCCGCTGGCTTGAGCCAGAACTACCACTCCGCTCGGCGGCATCCGTATGTCCCGCGGATCCGTCGTAGGGCGTCGCAAGGCTGCAGGACGGGATATCGTCCGAGCGATGCTGCACGTGTTTCACCGAGAGCATGCTGGGCGACCCAGACGGGTTCTGTGGATGCTCGAGGAGATCGGCGAGCCTTACGAGTTGACGATCATGAACTGGGAGCAGGGCCGCGGTGAGGAGCATCGGGCGCGCCATCCGCTCGGACGCGTGCCCGTCGTGCACTTCGACGACGGCTACGTGTTCGAGTCGACGGCCATCTGCCTCCATCTCGCCGACCTGTATCCGGACGCCGGCCTAATCGGACCGCTCGGAACGCACGCGCGAGCGCTTGCCTACCAATGGTCGATCTTCGCACCGGCGGAGCTGGAGCCGCCGCTCATCGAGGCTGCGATCTTCGGCGAGGCCGACCCGCAACGCGCGGGTAAGGCTCGCGGGCGCTTCTTCAAGGCGGCCGACGCGGTCGCCCAGACGCTGAATGGCGGTGACTACCTAGTCGAGGCGAGCTTCGGAGTGGCCGACGTGCTGGTCAGCACGGCCCTCACGTTCGCCAAGCGAGCCGATTTTCCCGAGCCGTTCCCACCGGTGCTCGATAACTACCTGACGATGCTTTCCGAGCGCCCGGCCTATCAGCGCGCCCTCGAGCGCGCATCCGCCGCGCCGGCCTCCTCATAGCCGTCGCGCCCGTTCCACGCACTGTGCTCCGATGACTGGGACGGCCCAGCTGCCAGTTTTCGGCGATGCGTAGGTCAGCCATGCTGGCACGATGGCGCGTCGATCTCGGCTCGACGGTGGCGGCTGCCGGCGTCCTGGCCTTCTGTGGCTGCCGGCATCGGCCTGAGCACTCCAGCGTCTGTGCTCTCGCCCGGTAGGCTGAGATCTCCGACTCGAAAGGCTCCTTATGACGGCTCCCGACGCAACTCCCACCCGTGGCCGCAGCCTGCGATCCACCATCTCGTCCAGCGGCGAGCTGAGGCTGGAACTGGCCGAGCGCGAGATTCCGGAGCCAGGCGTCAGCGAGGTGGTCGTGGCCGTTGAAGCCTCGCCGGTCAACCCGTCGGATCTCGGCGTGCTGTTGGGTGCGGTCGCCCCTGGCTCGCTGCGGCCCGACGGGCCGGATCTCGTGGGGACTATCCCAGACGCGGCGCTCCCGCTGTATCGCGATCGCCTGGACAAGCCGCTGCCAGTCGGCAACGAGGGCGCTGGCACCGTCATCGCGGCAGGCCCGGAAGCGGTCACGCTGATTGGCCGTCGCGTCGCGCTGTTCGGCGGGTCGATGTGGGCTGACTATCGCCGCGCCGACGCGGCAGCCGTCGTCGAACTGCCCGACGACGTCAGCACCGCGGAGGGCGCTGCGCTGTTCATCAACCCGCTCACCGCGCTATCGATGGTCGAGACGATGCGCGTCGAGGGCCACACCGCGCTCGTCCACACGGCCGCCGCCTCCAACCTCGGGCAGATGCTGGTGCGGATCTGCGCCGCCGACGGGATCGGCCTGGTTAATATCGTGCGCCGCGCCGAGCAGGCCAGGGTCCTGCGCGAGCTCGGCGCGGTCCATGTGGTCGACTCCTCACAGTCGGACTTCGCCGACCGGCTCACGGAGGCGATCCGCGAAACCGGCGCAACCCTGGCCTTCGATGCGATCGGCGGCGGCTCGCTGGCCGGCGACATCCTCACGGCGATGGAACGCGCGCAGCCGCCGCTGACGTCGTACACGCCGTACGGAACCACGGTGCACAAGCAGGTCTACATCTACGGCTCGCTCGACTTCTCGCCCACGGTCATTGACCGCAAGTTTGGACTGACTTGGAGCATCGGCGGATACCTCCTGACGAACGCGCTGGCCCGCCTGGGCGGCGAGGCGATCGGCCGGATGCGCGCCCGCGTGCTGGCCGAGGCCACGACGACGTTCGCTTCGGGCTATACGCAGACCATCGGGCTACGTGACGTCCTAGAGCCCGAGGTCCTCGCCGTCTGCGCGCTCCGCGGCACTGGGACGAAGTACCTCATCGACCCATCAAGCGACCGTTCGACCTGACGAGCTGCCAGCTGGCCCTGGTGTGGCGACCGGGAGGCGCCTAGCAGCGCCGGCGGAGACTCCCGCTCCGCTTCAACGCAGGTTCAGTGAGTGGGCGCCAGGCTTCGCAGGTCTAAGGTGTGTCGATGGCGCACAGAGAAGCGTCCTGCAGCTGCGACCAACTCCGAGCGACGGTAGAGGGGGACCCTCGACGTGTCTCGATCTGCCACTGCCTCGCTTGTCAGCGTCGTACCGGTAGCCCTTTCGGCGTTCAATCGCGCTTCGATCGCAACCAGGTCCGCATCACCGGCACCTCGCGGGGGTACACACGCGTCTCAGATGAAGGCGACGAACAGCGGACATTCCACTTCTGTGCCGAATGTGGCGCGACCGTCTACTACCACGACAGCTCAACGCCGGACATGCTCGCAATTCCCGTCGGCGCCTTCGGCGACCCGGGGTTTCCGTCACCGACCGTCTCGGTGTGTGAGGGCCGCATGCACTCCTGGGTCACGCTGCCGGCAGGGATTCGACACGTTCGGTGAGGTCCGCAAGGCGTTCGAGTTAGCGCTGGCGTCCGAAGGAGGTCCGGCTGCTTGCCGATGGTCCCTCACCACGGCGTTGGGAAATAGCCCGTTGGCGAAGCGAGAGTGCGGTGCGAGCAAGCCGGGCGGGGGTGCGGACAGGGTGTTCACGCGCGCGAGGTGCGACTTGACTGGTCCGGAGGAGGCGAGCAGGCTTCGTGGCGTCACCGAACCGAGGAGACCACATGTCTGCCACGACCGAGACGTCGGCCACGGCGATTCGCTCGTTCCACGTTGACATTCCGGACGAGGCGTTGGGGGACCTTCGCCGCCGCATCGCCGCGACGCGCTGGCCTGACAAAGAGACGGTCGACGACGGTTCGCAGGGAACGCCGCTGGCAAAGATCCAGGATCTCGTGCACTACTGGGGCACCGAGTACGACTGGCGGAAGTTCGAGACCAAGCTGAACGCCCTACCGCAGTTCGTGACGAACCTCGAGGGCCTCGACATTCATTTCGTCCACGTTCGCTCGCCTCACCCCGACGCGTTGCCGCTGGTCATGACGCACGGTTGGCCCGGCTCGATCGTCGAGCTGTTGCAGACGATCGGCCCGCTTACGGACCCCACCGCGCACGGTGCACGCGCCGAGGATGCGTTCGATCTCGTGCTGCCGTCGATGCCTGGCTTCGGCTTTTCCGAGAAGCCGACGTCATCGGGCTGGGGCCCTGAGCGCATCGCGCGAGCCTGGGCGGAGTTGATGAACCGGTTCGGATACAAGCGCTACGTCTCCCAGGGCGGTGATTGGGGCTCAGTCGTCACCGAAGCGATGGGGCGACAAGCGCCCAAAGGACTGCTCGCTATTCACGTCAACCTGCCCGCGACAGTCCCAGCCGAGGTCGCCGCAGCGCTCGCCGCCGGCGGTTCCGCGCCCGAAGGATCCTCCGACGAGGAACGCGCGACATTCGACAAGCTCGCGACGGCCAGCAAGACAGGGGGCAGGGCCTACTTCGCGATGCTGACCGCGCGACCGCAGAACATGGGCTACGGCATGGCCGACTCCCCGGCCGGCCTCGCCGGGTGGATGCTCGTACATGGAGGCTTCACGCGGTGGACGTACGCCGACGACGCGGACAGGACCCCGACGAAAGACGAGGTGCTGGACGACATCTCGCTCTACTGGCTCACAAACACCGGGACCTCCGCAGGACGCATCTACTGGGAGAACGGAGGAGGCAACCCAAATAGCGCGGCGGCGCAGAGAACCAACGAGATCTCCGTCCCGGTTGCAGTCACAGTGTTCCCCGGCGAGAGCTACCAGGCGCCACGCAGCTGGGCCGAGCGCGCCTACCCCAACCTCAACTACTACAACCAAGTGGACAAGGGCGGTCACTTCGCCGCCTGGGAACAGCCCGAGCTCTTCGCCGCAGAGATCCGCGCGGCATTCAGACCCGTCCGCTAGGCAAGACCGATCGCGGCGCGACGAAGTGCCTGCTTCGCGGCGTCGATGTGCCGTTAGGGGTTCCCGCTACGCGACAGTCTCGGAGCTAAATGAGTGATTCCATGTCGAGAACCGCCGGCTGGCTCCGCTCACCAGGTGAAGGGCCTCGAAAGGCGCGGCCCACGACACCAGGAGACGACGATGCCCAAGTACCTGCTTCTCAAGCACTACCGCGGCGGCCCGGAGCCGCACCATCCCTTCCCGCCGATGGACCAGTGGGCGCCCGAGGACGTGGAGGCGCACATAGCCTTCCAGAGGCACGTCAGCGAGCTGCTGCAGGAGAGCGGCGAGTACGTCGACGCGCAGGCGCTCACGCCGGCGCGCACCTGGGTGCGCTACGGCGGCCCGGACGCGGCGCCCGTCACCACCGACGGCCCGCACCCCGAGACGAGTGACCTGATCGCGGGCTGGTACATGATCGACGTCGAGTCCCGCGAGCGCGCGCTCGCGCTCGCTGCGTACGTCTCCTCCGAGCCCGGCCCCCGCGGCGAGCCACTGTACGAGTGGATCGACGTCCGGGAGATCATGTCCGAGGCGCCGTCGGAGGACTGATCCGGCGTGATCGACGAGCCGACGCAACAGCTGGACGAGGGCGCCCTGCGCGCCCTCGTCCCGCGGGTGCTCGCAGGCCTGGTCCGCCGGGGCGAGGACTTCGACGCCGCCGAGGACGCGCTCCAGGAGGCGCTGCTGGAGGCGCTCCGGGTCTGGCCCGAGCACCCGCCGCGCGACCCGCGCGCGTGGCTGACCACGGTCGCGACGCGGCGACTCGTCGACGCCCGCCGCAGCGAGGCCGCCCGGCAGCGCCGCGAGGAGACCGAGTACGCGGAGCCGTCGTCCGGCCGCCACCGAGGAGGGCGACGACACCCTCTTCCTGCTGTTCTGCTGCTGTCACCCCGACCTCGCGCCCGCGTCGCAGGTGGCGCTGACCCTGCGCGCCGTCGGCGGCCTCAGCACCCAGGAAATCGCCGACGCCTTCTACGTCCCCGAGGCGACGATGGCGCAGCGGATCAGCCGCGCCAAGCGCACCCTCCGCGGGCGCCGGCTCGACCAGCCTGGCGATCTCGCCGTCGTGCTGCGCGTGCTCTATCTCGTCTACACGGCCGGCCACGTGGGCCGCGTCGACCTGGCCGGCGAGGCGATCCGGCTCGCCCGCCAGCTCACCCTCGCCACGGAGGAACCCGAGGCGCGCGGGCTGCTCGCCCTGATGCTCCTCAACCACGCCCGGATGCCGGCGCGACTCGATCCGGAGGGCCGGATCGTCACGCTCGACCGGCAGGATCGCGGCCTGTGGGACACGCGCGAGATTGCCGAGGGCGTGCGCGTCCTGCAGTCGGCGCTCGCCGTACAGACGGAGGATCGGCGCCCGGGCCGCTACCAGGTCGAGGCCGCGATCGCCGCCCTGCACGACGACGCGGCGAGCGCCGAGGAGACCGACTGGCCGCAGATCCTCGCCTGGTACGACGACCTCGTCGCGCTGACCGAGGACCCCGTGCGCGAGGACCCCGCCGCGGTGCTCGGGCGCGCGGTCGCGGTCGGCCATGTCCTCGGTGCCGCCGCCGGACTGCTCGAGACCGACCGGCTGCGCGAGGTGATCGGCGAGCGGCACCGGTGGCACGCCGTGCGCGGGCACCTGCACGAGCTCGACGACGACCTGCCTCACGCCGCCTCGGCGTACGCCGAGGCCGCCCGCCGGGCCACGAACCTGGCCGAGCGCGACCACTTGGTCCGCCAGGCCGCCCGCGCGCGGACCGCCGACCTACCAGGACGACGGCATGGACAGCGGTACCCCCGATGACCGCCGGTAGCTGACGAACCCCAAGGAAGGAAGGTCGTGGACGCGGGGGCCGGTTAGCCGTCTTGCTCGGTGCGCGTCCGGTCCGGCGACTGGGTGGGAGCCATGGCCACGGCTCGTGGTGGACGAAGAACGAGCCTGCCAGAGCAGTTGGGGCAGATGTCCGCCATGTCGCTGCTGCAGTTCGAGCAGAACGTGCATTCGTAGCTGCAGATCATCGCGGGACCGTCGACCGCAAGCGCTCTCCCGCATCGCTCGCAGGTGTCGCGCATTTCGAGCATCGGGCCCTCAGCGTGCCGCTTCAGCCGGCGTAGCGTCTCCGCGGAACGCGTTTCGATAGGCGGTCGGTGTGATGGAGGCGTCGCGGGCGAGGTGCAGTCGCAGGTTAGCCGCCGTTCCGAGGCCGCAGCGCCAAGCGACCTCCTCGATCGGCAGCTCGGTCGCTTCGAGCAGCCGCCGAGCCTCGAGCAGGCGTTGCTCGGTCAGCGATCGCAGCGGCGTCGCGCCGACCTCGGCAAGGAATCGCCGCGCGAACGTCCGGGTCGAGTAGCCGGCGTACTCGGCTAGCTCGGAGACAGTCAGCGGGCGGTGCATCTCCTGGATCGCCCAAGCTCGGGTCGCAGCCAGACCGACTCCATCATCGGGAACGGGTCGGTCCATGAACTGAGCCTGCCCGCCGGGACGGTGCACCGGAGCGACCATACGCCGCGACACCTCCGTGGCGGCGAGGGCACCGTAGTCGCAGCCCACCATGTACAGGCACAGATCGACGCCGGCCGCGATGCCTACGCTGGTCAGGACCGGCCCCTCGTCGACGTACAGCACCTCAGGCGTCACCCGGACCGCCGGAAAGCGAACCGCGAACTCATCAGCGAACTCCCAGTGCGTAGTCGCGCTGCGACCATCGAGCAAACCGGCGGCAGCGAGCGCAAACGCTCCCACGCACACCGACGCCACTCGCGCGCCTCTCTCCGAGGCCCGCCGCAGGGCGGCAGAACGACCGGCGACGGATCGGTCCGGGGAAAGAACCCGGGCACGATCACGGTGTCCGCACCCTCGATCGCGTCCAGACCTGAGCCGATCTCGAGGCTGAAACCCGACGTCGACCGCACGGCACCTGGATGTTCGGTGCACACCGCGAAGGCGTAGCGTTCCTGCTCGACCGCTCGTCCGAAGATCTCCGCCGGGATCGCGAGGTCGAAGATGATGACATCGGGGACGACGAGCCCGACCACCTTGTGCATCGCGTCGGATTCTAAGGACGGCTCCGCGCGGAGTCGGGGACTGGGCCCGGTTCGTCGGCGTCCGGTACTCGCGAATGGTCGGATCCTGACGCAATCGAGCCGTCTTGCCTCTCGTCCCTTCCGGTTCGCCTCCACAAGGGCCTGTATGTCATCACGTGCATCGACCCCAGGACGGATCCGGCCGACTTCCTCGGCCTCGAATTCGGCGAGGCGATCGTCGCCCGCACGGTCGGCGGGCGCGTGACGCCCGCCGTGATCCAAGACCTCGCGTACATCGGCTACCTGGTCGAGACCAAGGCGCCCGACGGCCCCTACTTCGAGGCGGCCATCGTCCACCACACCGACTGCGGCAGTGGGCTGCTCGCCGACGAGGAACTGCGCCATGGATTCGCTCAGCGCACCGGCTACGACGAGGAGACGCTGGCCGATTTGCCCGTGCTCGACCCGCCGGCGACGGTCCGCGCCGATGTCGAGCCGGTCTCGCCGACGGCGGCGGTCGCCGGCGTACCGGGATGAATGCGGCACCAAAAGTCGCGGTTCGCACCCGGCGGCCGCGCTGGACCACAGTGGGTCGCGTACGGCCCGACTGAACGCGATCGCCCCCGGGAACGTTCGTGCATGTCGGCATCGGCCGACCGCGATCCGCCGCCATGACCCCGGCGGTGCGCTAAACATGGCCTGCGTGCTCGAATCGGCTCCACCTCCCGTCGCGAAGCTGCTCGACGCGGCGAACGCGAACGACACCGAAGCCTTCTTGTCAACGTTCGTCGAGGGCGGCGTCGTGGACGACTGGGGCAGGGAATTTGTCGGGCCGGACGCGATCAGGGGATGGAGCGACCGCGAGTTCATCGGCAAACACGTCAGCCTCGAAATCCGCAGCATCGAACGGGACGGGCAGGCGATCGTAGTAACCGCTGAGGTCGGCGGCGAAGGGTTCAACGGCCCCAGCCACTTCACCTTCCTCGTGGATAGCGACCGCGTATCACGGATGACGATCACGGCGTAACGGTCCCAGGGTGCGTGGACTGTTCCCTCTCGCGGCGAGGGAACGTTCCCGCCGGCAAGCGATCACGATCTTCGAGTCTCCACGCGAGACCAGAAGCTGCTGGTGTCGGGCGCCACCGGTCATGCTTGGATCACACCTCCTCCCGTCGAGGTCAGTCAGAGTAGACGGCGTGAGAAAGCCCCGGTCGATTGAGTCGGCCGGGGCTTTCGGTGTGCTCGGGCAGGTAGGGAGTTCTAGGGCAGCGGCGGGATCGTGTTGAACACGCCCCACGGGGTGTGCGCACCCGCTCCGTTGATGCCCTGCGTCCCGGCGCCCACGGGTGGCCCGATATAGGCGTCGTTGTTGAACAGGTACAGAGGCCGGCCGTTGTAGGTCACCTGGTGGCTGCCGTCGGGCCTCACGATGATCCCGAGGGCATGCTGGTCAACGCCGGGCCCTGCTTCAGGACGCTCTGAGGTGAGGAGCGGTGGCCAGTAAACGGCACACAGCCCCTGACAGGCGCTCTCGTGGCCCCTTCCTCGATGCCTGCGCGTGGCTTCTGGCGTCGCCCCGCTTGTGGCGATGGTCCCGGCTCAAGGTGTAGACGGGGAAGCTCGCGTCGGGGAAGGCGCTGAAGTCATTGTTCATCCTTGCGGCCAGCACGGTCTCGTCGGGGCCAGTGCCGCCGACCGGAGCGGTCTCGAGCTGCAATTGAGCCTGACCCGTCGCGGGAGTGCCCCGACTCGGATCGACCAGGTACCAGATGCCCGGGGGACTGGTCACTGGATCGTCCAAGTTGGCGCCTTGCGTATCCCCCGCCGCTTGGTCCAGGAAGAACCGGTACAACGGATAACCGGCGTAGGTCACCTGCTTCACCGACGACACGCCCGGCAGGTCGAAGTCGGTGCGGGTCACCGTCCCGAGAAGCCTGGGGTTGACCCCCGGTCCCGCGATGGGAGCACCCTTGGTGAGGAGCGCCGGCCAGAGGTCACTGTCGCAAGGCGTATTTAGGACGTTCATGTTGTCGCTACACGCGAAGTCCGCGCCGGACAGCGCATGGAGCTGGTCTGAGGTGAGCAGGTACAGCGAGCAACCGGCGTAGTCGCCCGAACCGACGACCAGCACCCTGCCATAGGACGTCGTGGATGCGGCCGACACGGTCGCAGGGCCGGTCGGGGCGCTCATCACATCGTCGGAACAAGGCCTGGTTTGGGCGCTCGCGGGTGAGCTGAACAGAAGGGCCACGCCAACGAGGCCCAGGGTAAGCGCGACGGCTGTGGCACGGCCTACAACAGGCCTCCCGAGCCGATGAAACAACGTCGTCATTACGACCTCCAATCGTCTCCCGGGGCCCGCCGGCCTGGACCACAAGCGACCAGGCCTCGAATCGGCACCCCGGACGGAATCACGGCGACCAACGCGCCGACGAAAGCCGGCGCGATCTCGCATCACACCCCCTCACCTGTGTAGAAGTAGGGGTCGAGTACGCGCACCTGGGTGATCTGGTCGACCGGCAACTCGTTGCGGGTGGCGGTCTTGCGGATCGCCTCCGGGGTGGGTGCGTCGTAGATGCAGAAGGTGGTGCGCTTGTCGGCGCTCACGTACGAGTGCACCCAGGTGACGCCTTCCTCGGCGTTTCGCTCGACGACCGCTTGGCAGAGCTCCGAGCCACCGTTCCCTACCGGAATCTGGAGTCCGTCGGGGAAGGTGCGCTGCACGACGTATCGCGGCATGTGGCGTCCTCCTGAGTGGTTGGTCCGTGGGATGCAGCGAACCTACGAACGCCGTCGACCGGCGCGCATCGGGAGGAGCACCTATGTTGGGAGCCGCCGCTACCTATCTTGGGCCGAGTAGCCCGAGCCGCGCCGCCTCGGCGGCCGCTTCGCCCCGCGTGCGGACGTCGAGCTTGCGCAGGACCGCCGAGACGTGATGATCGACGGTCTTCTCGGAGACCACCAGCTCGTCGGCGATCGCCGCATTTCGCAGTCCCCTGGCAAGCAGTGCCAGCACCTCGAGCTCGCGAGCGGTGAGGCCGGCGGGATTCGCCCGCGTCCTTCGGGCGTGGCCCGCGCGGGACGCCACGCACCCCGCGCTCGCGCAGCTTGCGAGCCACGATCGCGGCGGCCGGGCCGCGCTCCCAGCGCCCGCAACTCCTCGTGTGCCCGGCGCAGGGGCTCCGCCGCGTCGCCGTCCGCTAGCGCCAGGGCCGCCTCGTACGGACACCCGAGCTCGCGCCAGACGTTTGCTGCGTGCGCCGCCTCGCCGGCCAGTGACAGCGCGTACGGCTCCGCGGCGGCTCCCGGGGGAAGCCGATCGCGCAGCCCCGCGCGCCACCGCCAGCACGCCAGCTCCCCTACAACCCAGGGCGCTCGACGTTGCAGCGCGAGCGAGAGCGCCGTGTCTGTCTCCTGCTCCACGGCGGCCATCTCGCCGGCGAGCCATGCCGCCTCGGCCCTCGCCGCGACGACCGGGGCGGCACGGAGGAGCTCCTCGGTCGGCCAAGCCAGCGCCTGCTCCTCGGAGAGCGGCGCGTCTGCCTCGGGGTCGCCGCGGCGGGCCCTGACCAGTCCCAGGGCAGTCAAGGCCATACCCCGCGGCACCGGGGCGCTGCGGGGATCGCGCAGAACGAGCACGGCCGTCTCCCCGGCCTGATCCCAGTGCCCACGGTCGAGCTCCGTCCGCGCGCGGCACCCGAGCAGGTACAGCCGCCAGGTGTCAAGCCCCCGCTCGCGGCAGTAGTCCAGGCCAGGGCCGAGGTAAGCATCCGCGAGGTTGAAACGGCGTTGCCACAGCGCCCCGAAAACGATGGTGAAGAAGGCCCTTCCCGCGTAGTCTTCGAGGTCGTCCTCCAGCGCGAGCGCCAGCGCCTCCTCCAGCTTGCCCAGCCCTTCCTCGAGGCCTGCTTGGAACTCCGCCGCACCGATGTTCGTGAGCGCGTACACAGTCGCCTCGGTGTCGTCGAGTCGCCGCGCGAGATCGAGCGCACGGCTGCCGGCCGCGATCGCCGCTTCGAGCTTCTCGACCACCATGCGGCGCTGGGAGACGTTGCAGTAGGCCATCGCCAGCTCGTGGCCAGGTGGCAGTCGCTCGAGCAGGTCGACCGCCTCCAACGCCAGCGCCTCGCCCTCCCGGACCCGAGCGACGAAGAACATCAGCCGTGAGAGCGTCCGCAGCGCGTCTCCCTCACCTAGCTGGTCGCCGAGCCGCTGACGGCATTCGAGCGCTGCCTCCTGCGCCTCGATCGCCGCGTCGAACTGATCGGTCATCCAGCATTCGTCCACGCGGTGTTTCAGCAGCTCCGCTCGCCGATCAAGTGCCAACCCACCTGCGAACCTGAGCGCCCTGGCGTACTGCGCGGCCGCCTCGCGATGCGCGCCGCCGCGAGCCGCCTCCTCAGCCGCCTGAGGCGCCCACCGAAGCACCGCCTCGCGGTCGCCCGCCGCCTCGGCATGATCGGCCAGACGCGCGAAGTCCGGGCTCTCGCCTTGCCGGCCTTCGAGGGCCGCGAGGACGGCGCGATGAAGCGCAACGCGACGGTCAGGCGGAATCGACTCCTCGATCCCGACTCGCGCGAGCTCGTGTCGGAAGCCGATGTCGGCCCGACCCGCGGTGAGCATCCCCGAAGCGAGGCACTCCTCGAGGCGGTCGACCAGCTCAGGCGCGATGGCCTCCAAAAGCCACAGGCCCATCCTCCCGGGAACCACCGCCGTAGCTTCAAGCAGCCTGCGCGCCGGTCTGGACAAGCGTCCTGCGCGAGCGAGCACCGCATCCCGCACGGTCGGGGGAACGCGGTCCCCTGCTGTCGCGAGTACCTCGGTGACGAAGAACGGGTTGCCCCCTGTAACCCGGTACAGATCAGTTGCATCGGCGCCGGCCGGCGCGGCCAGCGCCTCGACGGCGTCCAGCGACAGCGGCGAAAGCGGCAGGCGCCGCACCCCGTGCCCCATCCGCAGCTCACCCAGCACCGACCGTAGCGGGTGTTCCGCCGCGAGCTCATCGTCTCTGTAGGTCGCAACCACCAGGGCGGGCACGATCTCGGCACGGCGCCCGAGCATCGTCATCACATCGAGGGTCGCCTCGTCCGCCCAGTGCAGATCCTCGATCACGAGGATCGTAGGTGCGGCAGCGGCGAGCTCGTCGATCAGGGCGGCAAAGCATCGTGCGGGGCGTTCACCCCGCGCGATCGTCTCGCCGAGTCCGTCACTTGCGGTCACGGCGATATCGACGAACGGCGCGAAGGGCCGTGGGGTGCGCAGTCCATCGCACGCGCCCCACAACACCCGCCGCTGCGGCCGCTGGCGGTCACAGAATTCGCGCACCAGGGCGGTCTTCCCGATCCCGGCCTCGCCCGTGACGAGCACCAGCCGGCCGCGGCCATCGAGGGCGTCCGCCAAAGACGCCTCGAGCGCCTCGAGAAACCCCCCGCGCTCCAGTAAACCCCCGGAGCGGGCGGGAGTAAACAGATCCCGAACCGCGTCGCCCACGGACACATCGTCCCCCCGCGCGATCTGCCGGTCAAGCCGTCCCAAGATGGGTATCCCCAGCTCCCAACATAGGTGGTCCTCCCGATGCGACTGCGGCGTCGTGCTCATACGTTGGCGGCACGGCAGATCTAATGCACGGCCGAGATCTGCGAGTGACCGCGAGCAGAGTGAGGACGTGGAATGGGTGAAGGCACGCGATATCCGGTTCCGTCGCGGCGGGAGTTCTTGAAGGGTGCGGGAGCGGCTGGTGCAGGACTGGTGGCCGGCTCGATCGGCGGCGGTGGGGGACTGGCAGGGTCCGCGGAGGCCGATCTGCGGGCGGCCTCTCCACACAGCTACACGAGGAGCGGTGGCGGTGCGCCGGCCTCGAGTGTCGACTTCGGCCGCATATTCCCGAATCTGCCGCCGTTTGCCGAGGCGAACGACAGCGTCCGCTCGGCCCTGCTCGAGGTGGGACAGCAGGGCGGGGTTCTCGACGCGCAAGACGACCTGACGGCGGGGCCGAAGGCGCTCATCGTCGATCCAACAGTGAACGGTAACCCCACCGTGACGAACCCCTATGGGACCAACCCGGATAACCCGACGATGACGGCGGGATCGACATTCGTAGGGCAGTTCACTGATCACGACATCACGTTCGATCAGACCTCGCATCTGGGGGTGCCGCAGAACCCGTTGACCTCGCCGAACACGCGCACTCCGGCGCTCGACCTAGACTCGGTGTTCGGGGGCGGTCCGGGGCTGCGCCCGGACCTGTACGTCAATAACCCCGACGGCACGGTGGGCCCGAAGCTGCAGATCGGATCTGTGATCGGACCTGCTCCTAACTACGCGACACACGAGGACGTCCCCAGGGTGACTAACGGCGACGGCAGCTACGGCGCGCTGGTGGGCGACCCGCGCAACGACGAGAACGTCATGATCGCGGGACTTCACTGCGCCCACATCCTGTTCTACAACCGGGTACTGGACGATTTGCCGGAGTTCGACGTCAGTCACTTCCCGGCCGCCCGAGCGGGTGAAATGTCCAACCCGTATGTCGCGTTCCTGATCGCCAGACAGGTGACGCTGTGGCACTACCAGTGGCTCTTGGTCAACGAGCACCTGCCGCAGATCGCCGGACAGGCGATCGTCAACGACGTGCTCCAGAACGGCAACCGCTTCTACAACCCACCGCCGAGGGACGCGTTCATGCCGATCGAGTTCGGCGCGGCCTGCTACCGGTTCGGGCACAGCATGGTCCGCCCTTCCTACCGGGCGAACTTCACCAGCGGCACGGGTGATAGCCCAAGTCCGACCGCTGACCCGTTTTTTGGGCTGGTGTTCGATCCAAGCCTGCCGGGCACCGGGCCGATCACAAGTGACCGCGACGATCTATTGGGCGGCTATCCCGGCGGGCGACGGTACATCGGCTGGCAGACGTTCTTTGACTTCGGCGATGGCCAGGTCAAGAACAACAAGAAGGTCGACACCACGATCTCTAGCGTGCTGTTCACCCTGCCGGTCCCCGCGATTGCCCCCAAGACCCAAACCTCGCCAACCGTGCTGCCGCAACGCAACCTGTTGCGCCAGCTCACCTGGGGGCTGCCCTCGGGCCAGGCAATCGCGGCCGCTATGAAGGTGCCCACGCTCGGTACAGGCGACCTCGCGGACATCGCGGGGGCGTACGCGCCGTTCGCCACCAGTACGCCACTGTGGTACTACATCCTCGCCGAAGCCAAGACGATCGAGGACGGACTGAACCTCGGGCCCGTTGGCGGACGGATCGTCACCGAGACGCTGATCGGGCTGCTACGCGCAGACCCAAGCAGCTACCTGAGCCTGTTCCCCCGATTCCAGCCCTTCCTGGGCACCGATCTACGGCTCGGGTCCAACCTCAACCCCAACATCACCGGAAACCGCACCTACACCCGCGCGCACTTCCTCTACTACGCGGGCGTCGTCACGCCCGGCACCTACAGGTGACCTCCGCTTCCCGGTTCGCGCGAGCGATCCGTGTTTCCCGGCTCGGTGCGAGGAGTGATCTGCCGGCATCGGCGAGGCTGATACCTGCGGCGTGGCGACCGCGGTATTCACTCGCGGCGGCCGAGTCCTGTTCGCGTGATCAGGTGCGAACCGCGTGCACGATCCACACGTTCGGTTCCCAGTAGCTTCCGCAGTCTCGCAAGTGATCGATCTCGACGGCCGCGAGCCCCCCGGGGAACGTGTACTGGCCGTCGCCTGGGAACCGCATACCGGTCCACTGCTCCCATTCGGCGACCTTGCCGGTGATCCGCATCGAGTGCGGAATTGGCTTGACAATCTCACCGCCGCGGCGGGTGTGAATCCGGATCCAAGGATCGAACGGCTCGCCGTTTTCGCGAGTCCAGGTGACGTAGTGCTCGATCGGGGTGATCGGATAGCGATCCTTGAAGCTCGGGCGGACCGGCGCGATGAGGTGGGTCAAGTCGGCGTCACGGGCGAGATCGGCCATCGCGTCAAGCATCCGGTTGGCCAGCCCGCCGCCTCGGAAGCGCGGCCTGATCTCCGCCGCGAGCGCGCACAGCGCGGTGGGCGCCCGACGTCCCTCTCGAGCGCGGAAGGCGGCCGCGATCATCGCGTCGATCCCATCCCCGAGGCCTTCCGGCGTGCCGTCCCAATCGCACGGGATGGTGTGGCCTTCGGCGATCACCTCGTCCGCCTCGTCGTCGTAGAGGACGAATTGGAACTCGGCGAACTCGTCGTACAGTCGGTCCCAATAGCCGCCCAGGACATCGCCATGCAAGTTGTACTCAGGCCACACCTCTTCGGAAAGCGCGGTGATCGCATCCCACAGCTCCGCACGCTCGGAGTAGCGGATGACCTGATTTCCCATAGCCGATTTTCCTATCCCTGCGACATGGCCGGCGCCCGCTGTCCTCGAGCCCCGATGGAGTATCCCGCGCGCTCGGACACCATGGGAAGGCACGGCAGCCGCCTGTCAGCGAGGCCAGGACGTTCCGCAAGAGGTCGTCGAGTCCGTTTGCGAGTCATCGCCGAGGCCGAGGCTGCCGCGTCTGACCCCTGCCAGGCCAACGGATCGTCCACGCAGCGCCAGCGGAAGCGACGTCCTTGCTGCCGGCGAGCTGGCCACGATGAGACACTGGCGACACGTGCGCATCACGCGGATTAGCGAGAAGACGGTTCCGATCAAATCAGAGATCCGCAACGCGGTCATCGACTTCGGGCAGATGACCGCTTCGGTGGTTGCGATCGTCTCAGACGTGCGGCGGGACGGCAAGCCGCTCGTCGGGTACGGCTTCAACTCGAACGGGCGCTACGCCCAGGGCGGTCTCCTGCGCGAGCGCTTCATCCCGCGGTTGTTGAACGCCGAGCCCGCGACCCTGCTGGATTCCGAGGGCACGAACTTCGAGCCCGCCCGCGTATGGGACGCGGTGATGGCGAACGAGAAACCTGGCGGCCACGGGGAACGCTGTGTCGCTGTCGGCGTGCTCGACATGGCGATGTGGGACTTGGTCGCGAAGATCTCCGACCTCCCGCTACACGCCCTGCTGGCCCAGCGCTTCGGCGACGGAGCCTCGGACGCGTCAGTAGCTGTCTACGCGGCCGGCGGCTACTACTCCCCCGATAAGAACCGCGAGGCGTTGCGCGCCGAGATGGCTGGCTACCTCGAGCTGGGGTACGAAACCGTCAAGATCAAGATTGGGGGCGCCGCCTTGGCCGAAGACCTTGCACGGATCGAAGCTGTGCTCGAGCTCCTGCCCGCCGGGTCGGCGCTCGCGGTCGACGCGAACGGGCGGTTCGACCTCGGGGAGGCGATCGAGTACGGAGAGGCGATCGAGCCCTACGACCTGCGCTGGTACGAGGAGCCAGGTGACCCACTCGACTACGCGCTAAACGCCGAGCTGGCCGCGTGTTACGGTCCGCCGCTCGCGACGGGCGAGAACATCTTCTCAATGCCGGATGCCCGCAATCTGCTCCGCTACGCCGGCCTTCGCCCTGACCGCGACGTGCTGCAGATGGACCCCGCATTGAGCTATGGCCTGACCGAATACCTACGGATGGCCGACATGGTTCGCGAACACGGATGGTCCCTGCGGCAGCTCGTTCCCCACGGTGGTCATCAGTTCGCGCTCAACATTGCCGCCGGGCTGCATCTAGGCGGCAACGAGTCTTACCCAGGCGTGTTCCAGCCGTTCGGGGGCTTCGCCGACGAGACCCCAGTAGAGCGGGGCCGAGTGCGTCTGCCGGACGTCGCCGGCATAGGCCTGGAACGCAAGGGGGACCTGTGCGCCCTGTTGCGGGAGATCTGACGCGCGGGTGGGCGGACATGGTCGTGAAGCCGGGCGAACCTGCGCCGGTACTCGCCTGACCCAAATCCCCGGCGCCATCTTCGACCACCGCCGGAGCAAGAGGCTCGAGCGGCTGGGCACCCCGGTAGACTGCGCGCGGTCGGCCACACCAGTAAGGGGGTTGGGTTTTATGCGGTTCAGGTTGGTCTCGATTCTGGCATCGGGTGGGGTGGTGCTGCTTGCGGTCGTGGGGATCGCGCTCGCGGCGAAGCCGAAAGCGGGTTACACGTACAGCACGCCGAGCATCGGAAGCCCATCGGTCTTCTTCAAGGCCGTGAGCCGCACGAAGCTGACCGAGTTCTCGGCCGGGCTGGCGCTCAAGTGCAAGTCGAAGACGTGCGGCGGCTTCGGCGGGATCAAGTCGTTCACCCGCACCTCCGTCAAGGTCTCGAAGAAGGGCACGTTCAAGGTGAGCGGAAATATCCTCGCGGTCAACAACAAGAAGCTGGGAACTGAGACCGTGACCGGAAGGTTCGTGAGCTCGACCAAGGTGACGGGGAAAGTCACGACGCACGCCAACCTCGGCCAGTACAAAGGCGTGACCAAGCGCTACACGGCCACGCGGACGCCTTCCACCACGTAAGCGATCGAGCCAGGTGGGTCCGTAGGGCGCGCCTGATCGACCGTCGCGCATGCTGCACGAACTGGGCTCGAAAACCTCCTGATGAGCGACCCGCTGAGAACCCTCTCCCCCAAGCCCGCGGTCCGCGAAGCAATCGCGTGGCATCATCTGGGGTGGCGACCAATGTCTGCTCCGACCGCCGCAAATATCCGCGTGCTCGACGTGCCCGAGAACTCTCGCTTCGAGATCCGGGTCGACGGCGAGCTCGGCGGCTTTACCGAGTATCGCCGCCGACCGGGGCTGATCGCGTTCACGCACACGCTGATCGATCCGCGGTTCGAGGGACAGGGGCTGGCCAGCCGACTTGTCCAGACCGCGCTGTCGGAGGCTCGCTCTGCCAGTCTTGCGGTGCTGCCGTTCTGCCCGTTCGTGCGTGGGTACATCGCAGCGCACAGTGAGGAGTACCTCGACCTGGTGCCGGGCGACCTCCGTGATACGTTCGAGCTCGCGGCCGATGCCTGACAGCACGTTGCCGACAGCCACGCGCAAGCGATATCACGGCAAGGCCGTCGAGGTGAGCTTCGACGGCGCACGCTGCCGACACGCAGCCGAATGTCTTCGTGGACTGCCGGCCGTCTTCGACCTCAGCCGGCGACCGTGGATCTTGCCCGACGGCGCCGATCCCGACGACGTTGTTCGCGTGGTAGCGCGCTGCCCAACCGGCGCGCTCCGAACCCACCCGATCACCTCGACAAGCGAGACGCCAATCAGGCCGACCGAGGTGACCGCAATCGCGGACGGCCCGGTTCTCCTGCGTGGTGAGCTACACGTAACCGGGCCGGGCGTCGACGAACACGAGACTCGCGCCGCCCTCTGCTCTTGCGGCAGCACCGCCAACGCACCGTACTGCGACGGCAGCGGGACATGCGTCAACTGGCCACGCCCCCGCGGCCAGGCGCCCGCGCCCGGAGCCGCGACCAGCTGAGCCTCGGGCTGCCGCTACGGCCCGCGGGAGACCCACAGCAGAAGTCCCGAGAGGCCAGAACTCGTGAGGCCGGATGGTTCAGTGTTCGTAAAAGCAGGCGCGTCACCGCGTCGGCCGAGACTTCTTGATCGACGGGAGCGCTGGCCGCGAGTGTGCGAGCACTCGGCGGGAGCCGATTCCGGCGCCTAACTGGCCAGTACGTCGTGGGCGAAGCGCACGGCGAGCGCGCCGTCGCCGACCGCACCCGCCACCCGGTTCGTCGCCCCGGCGCGCACGTCACCGGCGGTGAACACTCCGGGACGGACAGTTTCGAGGAGATGCGGCTCGCGGTCCCTCAGCGGCCAGGAAAGGCGCCCGTCGCAACTCGCTGCGCCGCTGCCGCACAAGAGGTACCCCGCACGGTCGACGGCGAGCATTCCCTGTGCCGCCTCGGTGCACGGGACTGCGCCGATCATGACGAAGACCGCGGTCGCTGCCACCATCCTGCTACTGCCGGAGCGGCGGTCATGCAGGCTCACGGACTCGACTGTCGTGGTGCCGTGCACCGCGGCTACCTCGGTCTCGGTCATCACTTCGATCCGGGGCGAGCGCTCGATCCGGTCGATCAAGTAACGCGACATCGTCGAGCTGAGTTCCGTGCCTCGCACCACGACTCGCACGCTGCGTGCCCGCGAGGCCAGGTGTACCGCCGCCTGACCGGCAGCGTTGCCGCCGCCGACGACGATCACGTCCTCGTCCCGGGAGCGCTCAGCATCGGTGGCCATTGCCGCGTGGTACACACCGGCCCCGCGGAAGCGGTCGATGCCCTCGGCGTCGAGCTCTCGCCAACGGGCACCCGTCGCCATGACGATCGAACGGGCGAGTACGTGCTGGCCGTCGTCAAGGTCGACGCGTAGCAGGCCCTCGGGTCCGTCGGCAATCTCGACGACGCGGTGAAAGCTCGACAGCACCGCATCGAAGCGACGCGCCTGAAGGGTCGCGTTGCGCGTCAGCTGTGTGCCGGAAATCCCGCTCGGAAAGCCGAGGTAATTCTCGATCCGCGTGCTCGTCCCGGCCTGACCCCCAGGCGCCCAGGCCTCCGCCACGAACGTCCTCAACCCCTCCGAGCCGGCGTAGACCGCAGCGGCAAGGCCGGCCGGGCCACCACCCAGAACGACCAAGTCGAAGCGCTCACCCTCGACCTCGGCGCGGAGGCGCAGCGAGCGCGCGACCTGCGCCGCGGAGGGGTTGCGCATCACCTCGGTCGCGTGAATCAGGACGGGCGTCTCGGACCGTGGGATGTCGAGCCACTTCAGGAGCGAGGCGCTCTCCTCGTCGGTGTCGACGTCAAAGAAGCGCACCGGCAGGAGGTTGCGCTCCAGCAAATCACGGACCTCGAACGCCCGGCGCGACCCACGAGGAGCGATAAGTCTCATCACCCCCTGCCCCCTCGCCTCGTGCCAAGCCCGCCGTTCCAACAACGTCGCGAACACGTGCTCACCGAACTCTGGCCACCGGGCAACCATCTTCCGGAGCTTGGACTGGTCGAACTCGATGACGTCCGTCGATTCGACGGCCACGCACGCGCTGATCGTCGGCTCACCAGTGAACACGGCGATGTCACCGATGAAAGTGCGACTGTCGGCCTGGGCGATGTACACATCCTTGCCCGGCTTACGATCGATGAACTCGACCAGCCCACGCTCGATAACGAAGAACGGCGCGTCGCGGACGGCGTGCTCGTAGAGCACCTCACCGGCTGCCACCGTCCGCCGGCTTCCGTGCTTGCCCAGCCACGCCAGCTTGGCGTCAGACAGTCGCGGGAAGAGCACCTCGTCACTGAGATCAGGGAACTGCTCGCTGCGAATCACTTGCGTCGTCGCCATGGCACGAGGCTAGCGCCGAACCCCAGCGCGACCACCAACGGCACACGACCATCCCGAAGAACTGGCTCCGCATCGTGCCCGCGCAGCAAAATGCGGACGCGATCCTGGGGCCGTCGTGTCCGGGTCCGGGCGCGGGAGATAGTCTGCGGTAGACCAGGTGCTTCTCAGTTGACGAGGATCAGCGATGAATAAGCCGGTGTTGTTCTGCTTCGACGGATCGGACGGCTCACGGACGGCTCTGGGTGCCGCGATCGAATGGATCAAGCCCGCCGCCGATGCCGTGGTGTTGACCGTGTGGACGCCCGCAGCGGTGCAGCTGGCCCGAGCGGGGTCGTTTGTGGTCGCCATACCCAACGAGGGCGAGGTCGACGAGGAGGAAGCCGAATTCGCTCGACGGATCGCCGAGGAGGGCGCCGCGGGAGCTCGGACGCGCGGCTTCAACGCGGTCGCACGAGTCGCCCAATCCGACCAATCGGTGGCCAAGACGATCGATGAGGTCGCCGAGGAAGTCGACGCCGGGTTGATCGTCTGCGGCCAACGCGGACGGGGCACCATCGGCAGCGCTCTGCTCGGGAGCGTCTCTCACGCACTCGCGGCCCACACGACGCGGCCGGTGCTTATCGCCCCGCAGCACCCGTCGTAGCGCCAACGGCCCCCGGGGCGCCATCCGCAGGCTCGAAGTCGTGGCAGTTGCCGATCGCGTTACGCGCGAGCGCCGACCTCACCGTGGGCGCGCGCGCCGGGCACCGGCCGGGCAGGATCACCAACGCGAGAAGGAAGCCGAGGACGAAAATCCCGACCGACCACCAGAACGCCGTGGTGTAGCCGTGAACAGCGGCGGCGTTGGCCAGGTCGGGCGTGTGGAGGTGACTGATCGTATAGCTGGTGACGGCGCTGGCGAAGATCGTGCTCAGCAGGGAGGTGCCGACCGAGCCGCCGATCTGCTGTGAGGTGTTGACCATCGCTGACGCAACACCTGCCTCGCGTCCCTCCACGCCCAGAGTTGCCGTCGAGAACGCCGGCGCGAAGATGCTCCCCATCCCGACGCCCAAGATGATCAGCCCGGGAAGGACATCGCTGGCGTAGCTGGAGCTCGGCGTCAGACGCGTGAACAGGAACATCCCGATCGCCGCGAGGATCATGCCAACGAGTATCACTGGCTTGACCCCGGTGCGTTGGATCACGCGGGTCTGCACCGTGGTCGAGGTGACGACCAGAGCCGCGGTGAGCGGGAGGAACGCCAGCCCGGTGGCAAGCGGCGACAGGCCCCTCTGCGCCTGCAGGAAGTAGGTGAGAAACAGAAAAACAGCAAAGATCCCCGCGCCGGTCAGGAAGAGCGTCGTGTATGAACCGCCCCGGGCACGGTCCCAGATGATGTGCAGGGGCAGCAACGGATGCTTGGCTCGGCGCTCGATCAGCACGAAAGACGCCAACAGGACAGGGCTCGCGACGAGCGCCACGATCGTGGCCGTGGCGCTCCAGCCGTGGACCTCGGCGTTAGAGAACCCGTAGACCAGGGCGAAGAGGCCCAGCGCCGAGGTGAGAACCCCTGGAATGTCGATCGGCTCCCGCTCTGGAGCACGGTGATTGACCAGCAGGCGTAGCGCCACGATCGTCGTAGGCACGGCGATCACGAGGTTGACGTACAGGCACCACCGCCACGACAGGATCTGCGTGAGCGCGCCCCCGAGGATCAAGCCGAGCGAAGCGCCGCCGCCGGCGATCGCACCGAAGATCCCGAACGCCGTAGGCCGGTCGGGAGAGCCCTCGAACGTCACCGTCAGCAACCCCAGCGCCGACGGCGCCAGCAGTGCGCCGAATGCCCCCTGGAGCGTTCGCGCGAATACGAGCACGCCGAAGGACTGCGCCAGTCCGCCGATCGCCGAGGCTACCGAGAACCCGACCAGGCCGCCGATCAGCGTCCACTTGCGCCCGAACAGGTCACCGAGCTTCCCGCCCAGCAGCAGGAGGCTCCCGAACGCCAGCGCGTAGGCGGTGACGATCCACTGTCGGCTCTCGGTGGAGAAACCCAGCGCCGTCTGGGCTGAAGGGAGCGCGATCGTCACGATCGTCGCGTCCAGCACCACCATGAGCTGCGCGACGCCGAGCAAAGCCAGAACCGCCCAGCGATTCGGTTCAGCGGTTGCAGGCCCGCCGGCCGGGGCGCTGACGGCAGCCATCGCTCGATGGTAGGGGATGATCGATTCGTTAGCTGACAGGCGACTGATTGATCGCGTCGCACGCAGTCCGGGGCGAGGCCGGCGTCAGCTCGCCAAGTGGTCAGACTCCAGTTGCCGTGGTGATGGCGTCGTACCAGTGATCCAGGTAGCCGTCATATCCGGCTGCGAACTCGGCCAGCCATAGCTCGCCGTCTGCGCTCAGTGCGGTCAAGTCATACGTGACGGTCGCGATCGTCGTCCCGCTGCCGTCATCGGCGCACGCCACCTCGATCGTGCCCGCCCGGATTCCGGGCGCAACGACCGCGTACTTGATCGAACGGCCGCTCTCGCGCCCGATGACCACCCAGGTCACCGGACCGTGCCCGCGGGTCTCGAAGACAGTCCCCGGCTCGGTCTCGTCGGCGGCGGGCGCTGGAAAGCTGGGGTCCCAGCCGTGGGCCCAGCGACGCTCGCCGGACGGTGTGAACAGCTCGATCGCTTCCGCAGGGGGGACTTGCACAGCAACGGTCCCCTGCAACCGGATGCGACGCCGGTTGCGTTCAGTCATGTCGCGGCCTCCTCGGCTTCGCCCAGCGCGTGCGCATCCGAGGCCGTCAGCACCAGCCCATAGACGTCCTTCAGCTGCCTGATCACCGCCATGGTGTCCTCGCCGAACGGCGAGCTGCCCTCGAACGCATGTAGCACGATCCCTTCCAGCAGGTCGCCGAGCGTGAGATCGAGGTACTCGGCTAGAGCTTTGAGGACTTTGAGCATCCGAGCCTCGACTCGAACGCCGGTCTGAACACGGTTGACTGTCGGCACGGTACCAGTGTACCAGGGTACGATGGCTACAGAGCCCTCGGTCGGACGCGCTTCAAAAGTCGTGGCGAGATGTGGACTGTTCAGCCGTGCGCGGCGATGAGCAGTTCGTAGTAGACGGGCTTGCCGGCGGTCGTGAGACGGTGACGGAAGCGCGACCGCTCGACGAGCTCTAGCTCGCCGGACGCGAGTAGCTCGCTTACCGGCGTGCGAAACCCGCCGGGGCCATCGGTGCGCATCCAGCGCTCGTCGATCGTGAACACGACCGGGGCGCCCGCTGGAAGCAGCGCGAGCGCGTTCACGAGTGCCGTCGCTGGCGCGTGCGTCCCGCCGAACGCGCCAGCCGAGATCAGCCCGTTGGGGCGGTGGTGGCGCAGTCGGGCGACCAGCTCGGGCGAGGGATCGGCCAGATCGCCCACGAAGTAGTCCCGATAGCTCACCGGTCGGTCGCGCAAACACGCCGCTCGGGCCGGCGCGAGCGCGTCCAGGCCGACAACAGCGCCGACCCCGAGCCCACGGGCAAGCTCGCCGACAAGGCCGGTGCCGGCACCGAGGTCAAGCAGCGTTAGGTCGGACGGGTCGAGCCCCAGTCGGCTCACCGCCTGCGCGAGCCCAGCGATGGCGACCTGCGGCGAGCGACAGTCGAGTAGCTCCTGGACGATGTGTTCATAGAGCCCCGGCACCTCGTATAGGCGCGCGTAGTCGTGCAGGTGGACGATCACCTCATCGCTGCCGTCCTCCTGGAGCGCGACGTATTCGCCGTCGGCTCGCGGCGTTCCGATCAAGCGCACCACGACGGAGGGCGATCCCATGGTGCATCCACGTTACCGGCCGCGGACCCTAGCGATTCGGCCGATCAGGCCTGACCTGCCTCTCGCGATCTCTATAGCGAGCTACGGAGCCCGGGCCTCGCCGTTAGGCGATGTCAGCCGCCGGGAAACGAACCTGCGAGCCGTCGCGCAGCACCCTGATCGTCTGTACGACGGCCGCGACCGCCACCGCGACGACAGCAGCAGCGGTCACGAGCGCACCGCCGAGGCGCCGCCGATAGAGCCGTCGCCGTAATTAGCCTCAGCCAGATGTTCGTGAGGCGTCAGGGGATCTACTTCTCCTGACCAGCAACAGGCATTGGGAGAGGGCCGATTCGCACGAACCCGAGGCTCGCGCGGGCGAGAGTGTCCTGCGGAGCCGGTCTACGCTGCGGTCAGCGCTTTCAGCTGGTCGAGCGATTCCTGGACGAGTTGGGGGAAGTCGCGTCGGTTGGTTTCGTCGATCCAGCGCTCGAACGCGGTTCTGAAGACCGCGATCGCGACCTCCGCGGTTAGGGTCGCCGCCGGGTCGTCGACGCCCCGTCGCCGCAACGCGTCGCCGATCGCTGTAGATAGTGCTGCGAGCTTGGTCAGCTCTCGTTCTTGGAGCTCTGGGTTGGAGGCGATCACGGCCTGGCGCTGTCTCGAGAAATCGCGGTGCTCGTGGACGAAGAACTGCTCCCCGGCGGCCTCGAGCCCGGCCGCTGCCGCGTCGATCGGCGCCTGCGAGTCGGGCGCGTCGGCGACGACGCTGACGATCAGCTCCTGCAGCGCGCTCCCGCCGCCGAACAGAACTTCGCGTTTATCGGCGAAGTGACGGAAGAAGGTCCGCTCGGTCAGCCCCGCTCGCTGGGCGATCTCGGCCACCGTTGTGTTCTCATACCCGTTCTCGCCATACAGCGCGAGCGCTGCCTGCACGAGCCGGCCGCGCGCATCGGGTTCCCATCGAGCCATGTGCGAATCATAGTGGTGTTGACAGTCACTGACATCAGGGGTATGGTGATGACAGCGACTGACATCCGAGTCCATCCGCGGGGACCGACTCGGCTCTCGTCGCCGAAACGCAAATTCCTGAATACGGAGGATCTCTCATGCGTGTATTCGTTACCGGCGCGAGCGGCTGGATCGGCTCGGCTGTCGTTCCCGAACTGATTGGCGCCGGCCATCGAGTCATCGGGCTGGCTCGCTCCGACGCGGCGGCCGAGAAGGTGGCCGCGTCCGGCGCCGAGGTCCTGATCGGCGACGTCCAGGACGTCGATGTTCTGCGGGCGGGCGCCGAGCAGGCGGACGGGGTCGTCCACCTGGCCTTCCGCCACGACATCGCGTGGACCGGCCACTTCGAGGAGGCCGCTGCGTCGGATCGCCGCGCGATCGAGGTGTTCGGCGAGGTCCTTTCCGGCAGCGACGGGACGCTCGCCGTCGCCTCGGGCGTCGCTGGCGTGAGGCCAGGCGGGATCGCCACCGAGCGAGACCTGCCCAGCAACGAGGTGAGCCCGCGCGTCGCCTCCGAGCGGGCTGTGCTCGCGCTCGCCGAGCGCGGCGTGCGGTCGATGAGCGTGCGATTCGCGCCGACCGTCCACGGCGCCGGCGACCACGGGTTCATCGCCCGAATCGTCGACGCCGACCGCAGCCACGGCTCCGCCGGCTACGTCGCCGAGGGCGAGAACCGCTGGGCCGCCGTCCACCAGAAGGACGCCGCCCGGCTCGTGCGCCTCGGGATCGAGCACGCGCCCGGCGGCTCGGTGCTCCACGCCGTCGGCGAGGAGGGCGTCGCGATGCGCGATATCGCGGCAGCGATCAGCCACCGCTTTGAGCTCCCGGCGACCGCGATCTCGCTCGAGGAGGCCGGCGAGCGCTTCGGCTTCCTCGCGCAGTTCGTCGGTCTCAACATGGCCGCCTCGAGCGCGATCACGCGTGAGCTGCTCGGGTGGGAGCCGACGGGCCCCACCCTCATCGAGGACATCGGGGCCGGCGCCTACTCCAACGGCTCCCGGGGCTGAGCCCACTCGCGACCCAGGCGGGCGTGGTTTGAGACCGCGCCCGCCGTGGCCGCCTCAACGTCCGCCGCCCCAAGCGGGCGCTGGTCTCAGATCTAAAACCTCAACATCTGTCCAAAAAGCTTCGGGTTCCGGTTAATTGCACCGATCATCACCCCGTAATCCCAGCTGAACACGGCAAACCCGGCGTGAGCCGGGGACGCAAAGCTAGAGGTCTCATCAGGCGTGAGATAGCTCGGCTGCCAGCGCACACCGCGGAGGGTGACTGCGTATGAAGCGGTTTTTCTCGGGCTCCCGCAAGCCGGCTCTTCGCAGCCTCGTCGTCGCCGCCGCGCTTACCGTAATGCCCGCCGCGGCCGCGCACGCTTCCGTGCTTTCCGTCAGCGCCTGCGATGGCGCGACGCTCACTCAGCCATTCTTGAAATGGGGCGACACCAGCCCCTACAAGCTCGTGCCAGGCGGCGACTTTGAGACAGGGGCCAAGGGATGGACGTTCACCGGTGGCGCCCAGGTCGTATCTGGAAGCGATCCGTTCGGCATTACCGGGGCGGTTGGGAAGTACTCGCTCTACCTCCCCGCCGGCGCGAGCGCGCAGTCACCGTACACGTGCGTTGACGCCGCCTACCCCACGTTCCGCTTCATGGACCGGAACCGAGGACTGCTCTCGACGACGCTGGTCCAGCTGGTCTACAAGCTGCCGCTCATCGGACCGGTCACGCTTCCGGTGGGCGCCGCGCTCCTCAATCAGACCTGGGGGCCATCGCTGCCGATGCTCACCCTGTCTGCCGTACCCGGCCTTCTCGGTGGCGGCTACGCCCAGGTTGCCGTTCGCTTCACGGCGCTGAGCGGCGCAACTCAGTTCGACGACGTCTTCATCGACCCACGGATGAAGTGAGCTCGGGCGGCCGGGGGGCCGCCCGAGCCAGATCGCTTCCGATCCACAGAGTCACTCGACTCCGAACAGCGCGGCCCAGGATTCTGGGCCGCGCGGGGCGTTCCGGCGGCAGTGCCGGGCGCTGGCGGTCGCCTGCGTGTAGCAGTGGGCACCGGCCGCGCATCGGTGGGTAGGGCTCCGGGCACGGGCGGATCTCTCCTTGGTTTGGCGACGTGGCGACTCTATGTCCGGAGCGTGTCGGGCCTCTCATAACGCGGTGACGACGCGCCCGGGCGACGATGGACGACGCGTCAACGACCGGTCAGAGCGAGAGGCGTGGCACGCTGCGGCACGGAGAAGGTGCCGAAGTACCAAGAGGCGATGCGCCTGCGAACCCTCTGCCTCGAAGTGAGGCGCCGCGGAGCGACGGAGCTGGAAGCGAGCGGCGGAGCGGATCGCCCCTTTAGGAGCGATCCGCATTCGCCTCTCGGGAACGCGCCCCCGAAGGATTCAGCACGTGGGTCCTAGCTCGTCGCCGGCGCGGCGACCAGCTCGGACTCACTCTCTGTTACTTCGGCTGAAACGAGCACGCCCTTTAGCTCTTCCGCGGCCACCGTCACCGCGGTGGCTTTCTTCCCGGATGCACTCTTTTTCGGTGTCTTTTTCCTGGCGGTCTGACGGCCGTGGCCCTGGCGGGAGCGGCTCTGGCGCGCGCGAGGCTTGGCCGCCTCGGGTTCGTCCACGATCTCAGGCTCCTCCACCACCTCAGGCTCCGCCACCGCCTCAGCCTCCGCCACCGCCTCCGGCGCCATCTCCGCCTCCGGCTCCGGCTCGGCGACGACCTCCGCCACCGTCTCCCCCACCACCTCGGGCTCGCTGACACCAACCTCCGCCACGTCGACGACCTCGCCCTCGGGCTCGATGACCTCCATCAGCACCTCGACCACCCGAGGATCGAACTGGCGCCCGGCGTTCGACGTCAGCTCCGCGCACGCCGTCTCGAACGGGAGCGCCTTGCGGTACACGCGATCGGTGCGCATCGCGTTCCACGCGTCGCAGCAGGCGATGATGCGCGACTCGAGCGGGATCGCGTCGCCGGCGAGCTTGTCGGGATAGCCGGCGCCATCCCAGCGCTCGTGGTGCGAGCGGACGATCAAGCCGACGTCGCACATGAAGCCGCCGACCTGGTCGAGCATCTTCTGCCCCTCGACGGTGTGGCCGCGGATGACCTCCCACTCCTCGGCGTTGAGCTTGCCGGGCTTGTTGAGAATCTCCTTCGGGATCGCGATCTTGCCGACGTCGTGCAGCAGCGAGGCGAACTCGAGGTTGCGCTGCTGCGCTGCGTCAAGCCCCAGCCGCTCGCCGACGCTGAGGGTCAGCGCCACGACGCTCTGCGAATGCGTACCGGTGTAGCCGTCGCTGGCGACGATCACGTCCTTGAGCACGAGCGCCGTCCCGCGGTAGGCGTTCCCGAGCTCGAGCAGGCTGTTCAAACGGTGATGGCGCTCGCGGGCGAAGAACGCGAGCAGGGCCAGCAGCGGCAGCAGCGACAGCACGGCCGCCGGCGAGGCCTGGACGTTCTTGGCGACGACGAGCGCGATCCCCGATAGCGCCGCGTCAATTACATACACCCAGGTCTCGCCGAACTGCGAGGACAGGCTCGCCCCCTGAGGCGCAAACTGGACCACGGAGACCGCGAAGTCGACCGTGAACTGTGCGGCGAGCGCCGCGACCAGCAAAAGCGCAGCGGCATCGGCCGGTGACACCCCGGCGATCGCGAAGACCGCCACCGGCCCGATCGAGAACCAGGCGTTTCCGGCGGTATGGAGCAGCCGCCCGGGCCGCGTCTTGCCGCGGAACACATCGGGCAGCCGAACCAGCGCGAGCACCGAAGCCACGGCAATGGGAACTAGCGCCACCGGGAGCGCGAACAGCAGCGGCACGAAGCCGAGCTGGACCGGGACCGTGAACCCGAACGGCGTATCGATCCGTACCAGGCACGACACGGTCAGCACCACGAGGCACAGCACCGCGGGAACAACCGCAAAGCCCCCCGGAGGCGCGACCGCCCAGATCGCCGCCACGGCAGCGATGAACGCGCCGGTGACGGCCAGCTCTACCCACCGCTCGCGCTCGCCCATGGTCGAGCCGTCCCGGAGGAACGTGTCAGCGAGCAGCTCCTGTTCTTCGAGGTTCGGCTCGAACGACATCGCGCTCGAAATCGGCCCCAGAACCTCCAATCCTTAACTAAAAGGCCCATCCCTGATCGAATCGACGAGCAGCGTGGCGACGTCGATGACCTTTAGATCGACGCCGGCGCTTTGCACGCCGTCGTCGAGCATCACGGTGCAGAACGGGCACGCGACCGCGAGCGTGTCGGCGCCCGTGGCGGCCGCCTCCCGCACCCGCGCCTCGTTGATCGGCTTGCCGCGCTCCTCCATCCACATGTGGGCGCCGCCGGCGCCGCAGCAGAACGTCCGCTTACGCGAACGCTCCATCTCGATCGGGTCGCCAACGGCCGCCCCCAAAACCTCCCGCGGCGCCGATACCACGTCGTTGTGCCGGGCCAGGTAGCACGAGTCGTGATACGTCACGGACAGCGCGTCGGAGCGCTGCGGGGACAGACGACCCTCGCGCACGAGCGACGCGAGCAGCTCGGAATGGTGGATCACCTCGTACTTCCCCCCGAAGTCGGGGTACTCGTTCGCGAGCGTGTTGAAGCAGTGGGGGCAGCTCGCGACGATCTTGGTCACGCCGGCGTCGTTCAGCTCCGAGACGTTTTGCTCGGCGAACGCCTGGAACACGTACTCGTTCCCCATCCGCCGGGCCGGGTCGCCCGTGCAGCTCTCCCGCGGCCCGAGGATCGCGAAGTCGACGCCGGCGGCCATAAACAGCTTCGCCGTCGACTCCGCGCCAACCCGCGCCCGCTCATCGAACGACGCCGCGCACCCGACCCAGTACAGGTACTCGGGCGCCGGATCGCCCGGCTCCAGGACCCGAACGCCCAAGTCCGAAGCCCAATCCGCCCGCTCGGATTGGGCGCGACCCCACGGATTCGACGCTCGCTCGACGTCGCGCAGCATCGGCTCGGCCTCCGCCGGGAAGTTCGAGTCGACCATCACGAGGTGGCGCCTCAGATCGACGATGTGGTCGACGTGCTCGATCGAGACGGGACACGCCTGCACGCACGCGCCGCACGTCACGCAGTCCCACACCGATTCCTCGGGCACCGCGTCCGGGACCAGCGGCCCGTCACTCGAACCGAAGACCTGATCCCGCAGCCCCATGATCACGAGCTTCGGCGAGAGCACCTTGCCGGTCGCGAACGCGGGACACGCGTCCTGGCAGCGCCCGCATTCGGTGCACGAAAACGTGTCGAGCACCTCCTTGAACGTGAGATCCGCGGCCGTTCCAGCCCCAAACCGGATCTCGTCCTCGGGAACGTCGGGGTCGTCGAAGCGCAGCGGCTCGAGCCGCCCGCCAGGCCCCGTCCGCCCGAACCACACGTTCACCGCCGCGCTGAAGATGTGCAGGTGCTTGGACCGCGGCAGGTACGCGAGGAACGCGAGGATCGTCAGCACGTGGATCCACACGAAGACGCGCTCCAGAACCCGCGTCACGCCACCCCGCCCAAATAGCCCCGACAGGGCGTTGGCAGCCGGCGACCACGACGCCGGCCACTCGTTCAGCCCAAGCGCGATCCGGCACGCGTGCCACAGCAACAGCGACAGCGCGATCGTCGCGATCAGCGCCAGGATCAGATCCGCTTCGCCCAGGTGGCTGCCCTCAAACCGCGGCGGCCGCTGCACCTTCCGAATCCACAGGACGCCGACGACGCCGATGAGCACAAGCACCGCAAACACATCGACGAGCAGCGCATACCAACCCTGATGTCCGAGCCACGGGAGCGTCGCCGTCCGATCGACGATCCCGATCATCGCGATCAGGATCGTCGGCAGAAGCACGAGGAACCCCCAGAAGATGAACGCGTGGAGCAGCCCGGGGCCGAGCCGTTGCAGCAACTTCCGCTGCCCGAGCACGATCGTCGCCTCGTTCTCCACACGGCGACCCATGTCCTCCGAGCGATCGACCCCCGGCGCCGCGCGCAGCAACCCGGCTAGGAACCGCGCCCGTACAAAGAACAGCGCTCCGCTGACCGCGATCGCCACGGCCAGCGCCAGCGCGGCGACCAGCGACGCTATGTGCCCCTCGCCTTCCTGATCTCCGCCGAGATCGCCGGCA
Source organism: uncultured Solirubrobacterales bacterium (assembly GCA_963812225.1). GTDB lineage: Bacteria > Actinomycetota > Thermoleophilia > Solirubrobacterales > Solirubrobacteraceae > Palsa-465. The sequence continues at coordinate 59,421 of CAWEUN010000013.1, read as the reverse complement.
CGACCTCGTGCAGATCGCCGATCACGCCGTAGTCGGCGCTGGCGAAGATCGAGGCCTCCGCGTCGGGGTTGATCGCGAGCAGCTTCTTCGCCCCCTTGCACCCGGCCATGTGCTGCGTCGCCCCACTGATCCCGCACGCGATGTAGATCTCGGGCGAGATCTTCGTCCCGGTCTGCCCGACCTGGTCGGTGTGGGGCCGCCACCCGGCACTGGTGACCGCTCGCGAGCAGCCGACGGCGCCGTCCAGCAGCGACGCGAGCTCCTCGATCACCGCGAATCCCTCCGCCGACCCGACCCCCCGGCCGCCGGAGACGACGACATCGGCATCGGCGAGCGAGACGCCGGCGGTGACCGTCGAGACGCGCTCGCGGACGCGCACGGGCGTGTCGCGATCTGCGGACAGCAGCGTGACCCCGGCCACCGCCGGAGCCGCCGCCACCGCGTGCGGCGCGACTGTCGCCACCAGCGGCGAGCCGTGTACCGAAGCCTCCTCGAGCAGGCTGCCGCCCCACCTCACGCGCACGACGGTGGCCGGATCGCCGGGAACGATCGACGTGCAGTTGGCCGCCATCGGCAGATCCAGAAAGGCGGCGACGTGCGCCAACAGCTCGTTCCCGCGGTCGGTTCCCGGTCCGATCAGCGCCGACGGCGAGCGCTCACCGACGAGCTGAGCAACCGCCTCCGCCCACGCGGGCGGCGCGTACGAGCCGCCCTCCACTAGGACCGCCTCAACGTCGTCCCCGAGCTGCGAGGCGAATGCCACCGCCTGCAGCGACAGCTCGTCCTCCGGGCTTTCGATCAGCACGAGGTTTGGCATCACAGGACCCCGATCTCGCTCAGCACACCGACGACCGCGGGCGCCGCCTCCGGACCGTTCCCCAGCACCTCGACCTGCTTGCCCGACCCGGGCGGCAGCACCAGCCGCACCATCTCGAGACGCGAATCGGGCCGCGCCGGCGTCGAAGCAGCGATCGGCTTGCGCTTCGCGCGCAGGCGGCCCGGAACCGACGGGTAGCGCGGCAGGTTCAGCCCTTCCTTGACCGTGATCACGGCCGGCATCGGCACGACGTACACGTCGCGCCCGCCCGCCACTTCCTGCTCGCAGCGCACCTCCGAAGAGCCTTCGACCGCAATCCCCTTCACCCCCGTTACGCATGGCAGCCCAAGCGCATGAGCAACGCGGATCGCCACCTGGTAGTTGCCCGCATCCGCTGACTCGTTCCCGAACAAAACTAAGATCGAACGGCTCAGACTCCGCCCGTGCCGCATCAACGATCGCCGCCGCCGTCGCCTGCGGATCCCACTCCGAGCCGTCGGTAACCAGATGGATCCCGCGGTCGACCCCGATCGCCATCATGTCGCGCAGCTGCTCCTCGGCCTCGGGCGGCCCGAGCGTCAGCACGGTCGAGGAGCCGCCCAGAGCCTCGACGAGCCGCACCGCCTCCTCGGCCCCGCACTCCTCATGAGGCGAAACCGTGAACCCGAGATGGCGCGTCGAGATCGCGCGCTCGTCCTCGGTCAGCACGATCTTGCCGCCGGTCAACGGCACCCGCTTCACGCACACCAGCACGTTCATGAGCGGATGCGGGTGTTCTCCGGGTCGAACACGGCGGTCGAGTCGTTCGTCTCGACCGTCACCGGATAACGGTGCCCCATGTACTCGACCGCGAGCTGCTCGCCGACGACGGCGTGCTCGGGCGGCAGGTAGCTCATCAGGATGTGCTTGCCGATCGACGGCCCGGCCCCGGCGCTCGTGACGTAGGAGCGCCGGCCCTTGCGGTCGATCAGCGACTTGCCGTCGCGAGTCAGCACGGGCTCAGAGCCGAGCATGTAGCGCCTCTCGCCATTGCCGTCGGTGTGGTCGTCGACGGTCAGCGTGCAGAGGATCGCGGCCTGCTCCTCCTCGCGGTGGCGCACGTGCGCCTCCTTGCCGATGAAGTCCTGGTCCTTGACCTTGCCCCACGCCATCCCGGCCTCGACCACGTTGAAGTCCGCCTCGAGCTCGGCCCCGTACGCGCGGTAGCACTTCTCCAGCCGGCCCGTGGTGCCGTACACGCCGATCCCGGCGGGCACGATCCCGTGCGGGCCGCCGGCCTCCGCGACGATGTCCCACAGCCGCGCGCCCTGCTCGATCGGCACGTACAGCTCCCAGCCGAGGTCGCCCACGTAGGAGATGCGCGAGGCCAGCACCTCGAGCGGCCCCACCTCGATGTGCGGCAACGCGCGAACGGGAACCCCTCGTGCGAGACGTCGTCGCTCGTGATGCCGCGGAGCACCTCGCGCGCCCGCGGGCCCCACAGGCCGAGCGTGCACCACGAGCTCGTCAGGTCGGACAGCTGCGCGGAGCCGTCCTCGGGAAGGTGGTCGGCGAACCACTTCTTGTCCGACATCCCGTACGCGCCGCCGGTCACCACCCGGAACACGTCGTCGTCGAGGCGCATGATCGTCAGGTCCTGCTTGAAGCCTCCGCTCGGCGTGAGGATCGGCGTGTACACGACCCGCCCCACGGCCACGTCCATCTGCCGCATCGCCAGCCGCTGGACGGCATCGAGGGCGCCGGGGCCCGTGATGTCGAACACCGTGAACGCGGTCAGGTCGACCATCGCGCACCGGTCCCGCATCGCGAGGTGCTCGGCGTTGATGATCGGCGACCACCACCGCGAGTCCCACTCCGCCTCACGGCGGACGATCCGATCGGCGTACTGGTCGAGCAGCATCCGGTTGGACTGGTACCAGTGCGGTCGCTCCCAGCCCGCGGTCTCGTAGAACACGGCGCCGAGCTCGAGCTCGCGCTCGTAGAACGGGGACAGCCGCACCTTCCGGTCGGACTCCCACTGCTCCGAGGGGTGGACGATCCCGTACATCTTGTTGAAGCCCTCGGCGGCCCGGGAGGTGACGTGCCGGCGCGTCCGCTGGCACGGGTACGCGCGCGCGACGTTGGACTCGAACACGTCGATCTCCGACTCGCCGTTGACCATCAGCTCCGCCACCGTCTTGCCCGCGCCGGGGCCCTCCTTGATCCAGATCGCCGCCGCCGACCACAGGCCCCGCACCTCGGGCGTCTCACCGAGCAGCGGCATCCCGTCGTAGGTCACCGACAGCACGCCGTTGATCGCGTACTTCACGCCGACGGTCTCGTCGCCGACGATCTCGGGCATCAGGTCGAGCGCGATCTCCATCTGCGGATCGAAGTCCTCCTGCGTGAACGGCAGCTCGGTCGGCGTCAGCGCCGACTCCTCGATCGAGGGAATCTCGTCGGCGTCGAGCGTGATCGGGCGGTGGGCGTAGGAGCCGATCTCGAGGCCGGTCCCCTCCTGGCGCTCGTACATGTTGGTGTCCATGTCGCGGACGATCGGGTACTCGATCATCGCCTTGGTGTCCGCGAACCGCGGCGCGGGGCCGATGTCGATCATCTGATGGACCATCGGCGTCAGCGGCATCGACGCGCCGGCCATCTTGGCCATCCGCGGGCTCCAGGCGCCGCACGCGATCACCAGCATGTCGGTCTCGATCTCTCCACGCGAGGTCAAGACGCGCCTGACGCGGCCGCCCTCGACGTCGATCCCGGTCACCTCGGTATTCGCCGCCACGGTCAGCCCGTCCGACGCGGCGCGCTCGCGCATGATCGTCGCCGCCTGCAGCGAGTCGACGACGCCGGCGCCAGGCGTGTAGAAACCGCCCAGGATCAGGCGCTCGTTGATGAACGGCACGTGCTCCTTGACCTCGGCCGGGGTCAGCAGCGACACGGGCTCGATTCCCCACGTCTTAGCCGAGGCCATCCGGCGCCTCGAGCTCCTCCATCCGCCCCTGCGGTCCGCGCGATCTCGATCCCGCCGCTCTCCGTGAACACGTCGAGCTCCTTGTACTGGCGCATGCTCTCGAGCGTCAGCGCCGTCATCTCCTTGGAGTGATCGACCGGGAAGATGAAGTTCGAGGCGTGGCCGGTCGACCCGCCCGGATTCGGGAGCGGGCCCTTGTCGAGCAGCGTCACGTCGCCCACGCCGAGGAGGCTCAGGTGGTAGGCAACGCTGTTGCCGACGATCCCCGCCCCGATGATCACCACGCGCTGGGAACTCGGCAACTGTTGCGAGCGCTTCGCAGCAGGAGCCACGTTCCTGATATATCAGACGCAGGTCAGCAGCGTCAATGAGGGGTTCCCGCCGCGCGCATGCGCGCGGCGGCGACGGGTCGCATGCGACCCGGCGGGGGTCGGCGCATGCGCCGACCCCTTCCAGGTTCAGTAGGACGGCGCCGAGCTGCTCGTCGAGCTACCGCCCATACCGGGGCAGTGGTGCGAGCCCGCTCCGCGGAGCGCCTTTCGGCGGCACGCGCCGGCGCCGCTGGCTTGGACGTGCTGGTCGTGCCGTCGTGCTCGTGGTCGTCGAGCTGCTCGCCGCGTTGGCGATGGCCGCGCCACCGCCGACCAGGGCCCCGCTCACCGCGAGCGGGACGATTACGGCCTTCAGGCGTCGCATCGGAATTCACCTCCTTTGGTCGCTTTCAACGGACGATCCGCCTCGTCCGTCGGAGCGACGTAGGAGTCCGCTAAGAAGTTGCTCACTCCCACGTCCTTGATGCCGAGGACGCGCAGGTCGAGGATCGGAGATGCGGGACCCGCCGAGCGACGAGGAGGGTGGGATCAATGAACGCTGCGAAGGCTGCGCGGACGTTGAGTGCTCTGGCGGCGGTGGCTGCACTCTGCTTGTGGGCGGCGCCCGCGAGCGCCCTGGGCGCCAGTCCGCGTCTGCATATCAACTGCGCGGAGAGCTCGCTGTGCACCGAGGTCGCGAACTAGCCGACGTGTTCGGGCCGAACTACTACGTCGGGCACGACGAGCCCTCGACGCTGTTCTACTCGAACCACCCCGGATCCGGCAACCGGATGCGGTATGTCGTCACGCTGCCCTCCGACCCCAGCTCAAAGCACCCCGACCAGAAGGGCAAGTCCTACAACTTCCAGCTGCACGGCGCGTTCTGGTTCGGCGTGGCGATGTGCGATACGCAGTCCTATCCGGAGCAGGTCTCGACGTGCACGCCGGACAGCGACAGCAACATCCTCGACCCGGCGGTGTCCGCGGACCATGCCGGAACCGCGTTCACCGAGATGCAGTTCTACCCGCCCGGATGGGTGAAGTGGCCGGCGTTTGCGGTCGCCGCCGGATCGGGATCGTGCGATCCCACCCAGTGGTGCGCGGCGCTCACGACATGGACGCTCGCAGGCACCGGCGAACCCGCTCGACTCGACAGTCGAGACGTTCACGCCCGACGTCACGCGCGACCTGTTCATGAACTCCGGTGACCGGATCGCCGTGACCATGCACGACACCCCGAACGGGTTACGGGTCGTACTCGACGATCTCACGACTGGACAGAGCGGATCGATGACCGCGAGTCCGGCGAACGGCTTCGCGCAGATCCAGTACGCGCCGACCGGCACCACCTGCAATGCCATTCCATACGCGTTCCATCCGATGTACAGCACCTCGTCGGAGCAGACGCGCGTGATCTGGGCGGCGCACACCTACAACGTCGCGTTCTCGGACGAGATCGGACACTGGCAGAACTGCAACGGAGCGGCCGTCCCGGCCACACCGTTCGGCGTCGACAGCATGGGCAACCCGATCACCTGCCCGGCCGGCAACACGGAGACCGGAGGCTTCCCGACCGACGGGGACGACAACTTCTGCTTCCCCGCGTCCGAAGCCTCGCTGATTGCACTCCAGGGGTGTACCGACACCAATACTGGGTTCGACGGCGTCTCCTACCAACGGGTGTGGCCGGACGGCAACGCCGCGAAGCACCCGACGCCGATCCGTTTCACGAGCCCGTTGACCGGTCGCAACTACTCTCAGCAGTATCCGCGTGGGGGGTTGGAGACGGACCTGCCGCGGATCGAGGTTCCGGTCTGTAACCGGGTCACCGGCGCGGGCTGCACGTTGATCCCGCAGACGGATCAGGGCACGCCGGCGCCGTTTTATCCGTACTTCAGCATCGCCTCAAGCAAGAAGGCCGGCTGCCAGTGGCAGCTGGGCGCCAAGATCCCCAAGACGACCAACAACTTTGGGGGGAACGCCGGGTATGGATCGCTGCTTGGATCCACCTACCTGGTGTTTGGTGGCGGTGGCGCGTCGAACGTCCTCATAAACGACTTCCGCAACGTGCTGTCACCGAACCCGTGCCCGGCGCCGTCAGGCTGACGCGGTCCCACGCCTAGCGGCGCCGGCGCTGCGGGCCCGCGATCGTGACCGTCGAGGTAAAGACCTTGGTCGCGGTCGAGGGCCCGTCGAGCGGGTACTCCTGCACGGTGTTCGACGGGCCGAGCGGCACCTGGATCGTGAGCCGCCGGCTCCGCCCCACGGTCTCGAACTTTGAGGTCGTGCCGGTCATCGACCTCACACTGATCCGGTAGCGCCGGTGGCGCGCGTACACGGCCGGCGTGATCACCGTGGCGCTACCGCTGCCGCTCAGCGAGAAACCGCGCTTCCCGGCCCCGCTCAGGGTGCTGAACTCCTCGACCTTCCGGTGCGTCCTCACCTGCCAGCCGTAGACCGCGTAGCTCGATTCGGCCGCCATGTAGGTGACCTTCGCCGGCGCGGGCAGCGGATGCGCGAGGTCGTGCATCAGCGGGTCGATCGACTGGCGTAGGTCGCGCGCCCAGTACGGCCAGCTGTGCGTTCCCGGCCCGTAGTCGTCGAAGTAGCTGGGAATCCCGAGCGCTTCGAGCCGCGTGTGGAACAGCTTCGTCAGCTGCTCGACGCCCGCCTCGATCGCTGACGCCAAGGGGTTGGGCACGGTGTCAAATGGCCCGGGCGTGCCGTTGCCCGTGAACATCAACAGCCGCGTGTCGGCGAGGTTCTCGGCCAGCGTCGTCGGATCGTGCGCGGCCCAGTTGATCTCCTCGCTCGTGCGCGGGCCGAACATCGAGTTCGCCGGCACGTCGTCGAGGGCGGTCTCGGTGGCGTTGATGATCGGCGTCACCAGGGTCTGGGCCTCGGCGTCGTAGGCGATGTCCGGCGCGCCAGAGAACGACAGGGCGGTGCCGAACAGGTCCGGGTGCCGGGCGGCGTAGCTCATCGAGCAGAAGCCACCCTGCGACAGGCCGGCGATCGCCCGACCGTCGCGCGAGCGGATCGTCCGCAGGTTGCGATCGACCCACGGGATGAGCTGGTCGATGTGGAATGTCTCCCACTCGGGGACGCCGCGCTTGCCGGCGTTCCACCAGTTCGTGCACCACCCGCCGCCGTCGTCGTTCAGCGCGATGTCCGGCATCACCACGATCAAGGGCTTGCCCGCCGTGGTCTGTTCGGCGTCGCCCGTCGTCGTCCAGTCGGCGGCTCCGCCGCTCGTGCCGTGGAGGAGGTACAGGACCGGGTAGCGCCGGTGGCGATGCGTCGCGTATCCCGTGGGCAGCAGCACGCGGACGTTGGCCGGTCCCGGCAGCGCCTTGGTCGAGACGGTCAGCGCGAACAACCGCGCGTCGAGCTGCTTGGCGCTGAGAACACGCAGGCCGTCGCCGCTGCGGAATTTCAGCGCCTGGGCGCCCGCCGGCGCGGCCAGCGCGGCGAGCACCACCAGCAATCCGGCGAGGCGCCTCACGATCCGGGGAGGTTACCTCGGAGGTAATCGACGGGCGGCGCCTCCCCTGCGACCTTGCTCGGCATGAGTACCACAGAAATCACAGTCAGGTTGCCCCGGCCGCTCGCGTCCGCGCAGGCGAGCCGCTGGGCACCACTTCCAGTCGTCCTGTCCGGCACGTTCATGGTCGTGCTGGACTTCTTCATCGTCAATGTCGCGCTGCCCTCGATCCAGTCGGGTCTGAACGCCACGAGCAGCGCGATCGAATGGATCGCCGCCGGCTACGGCCTGACGTGCGCGGTGTTCCTGATCACCGGTGGCCGGCTCGGCGACAAGCTCGGTCGTCGCCGGACGTTCTCGCTGGGTCTGGCGCTGTTCACGGCCAGCTCAGCGGCGTGCGGATTGGCGCCGACGGCCTCACTCCTCGTGGCCGGCCGTCTCGTGCAGGGCGTGGCCGGTGCGCTCCTGATGCCGAACGTCATGTCGATCATCAGCGTCGTCTACACCGGCGCCGACCGCGTCAAGGCGCTGTCGGCCTACGGCATGGTCATGGGCCTCGCCGCCGTCGGCGGCCAGTTGATCGGGGGCGTGCTCGTGCAGGCGAATCCGGCCGGACTGGGCTGGCGCAGTTGCTTTTTGATCAACGTTCCGATCGGCCTGCTCGCGCTGGCGGCGGCGCCGCAGCTCGTGCCGGAGTCGCGTGATCCCGGCGCGGGCCGGCTCGACCCGGTTGGAACCACCCTCGTCACCGTCGGGCTGACCGCGATCGTGCTCCCGCTCGTCGATGGTCGCCAGCACGGGTGGCCTACCTGGACCTGGATCTCGCTCGCGATCGCCCCGCTGATCCTGGTCGCGTTCGTGGCCCAGCAGCGGCGGCTCGCCCGCCGCGGCGGTGCCCCGCTGATCGACCTGACGCTGTTCCGCGAACGGACGTTCAGCGCGGGCCTGCTCGCGCAGCTCGTGTTCTGGTCCGGGCAGGCATCGTTCTTCCTCGTGCTCGCGCTGTACCTCCAGCAGGGGCGCGGGATGACGCCGTTGCACGCGGGGCTGGTGTTCACGATCCTCGCGGTCGCCTACCTCGCGGCATCGCTGGGCGCACCGGCGCTCGCGACGCGGTACGGGCGCAAGGTGCTGGCCGCGGGCGCGCTGACGCTCGCGGGCGGCCACGTGCTCCTGCTGCTCGCCGTGGCGCACGTCGGCGTCGGCGGTTCGATCGCGATCCTCGTCCCTGGGCTGCTCCTGATCGGCGCCGGCATGGGGCTCGGGATCACGCCGCTGGCGACGATCATCCTCTCGGGGATGAAGCCCGAGCAGGCCGGCGCGGCATCGGGAGCCCTGACGACGGTCCAGAACGTCGGTAACGCGCTCGGCGTCGCCTTGATCGGCGTCATCTTCTTCGACGCCTTTCACGGCGGCATCGCCCACGCGTTCGAGCTGAGCCTCGCCGCGCTGGCGGCGATCCTGCTGGCCGTCGCCGCGCTGACGCGGCTGCTGCCGGGGGAGGTCCGGTCATGACCGCCCTCGGTACGCTCGAACGGATGCACGAGAACCCCGTGGGTACGTTGCTCCGCGACTGGCGCCAGCGCCGGCGGCTGAGCCAGCTCGACCTCGCGCTCGAGGCCGGGATCTCGACGAGGCACCTCAGCTTCGTCGAGACCGGCCGGTCCCGGCCGAGCCCCGAGATGGTGCTGCACCTGGCGGAGCAGCTCGAGGTCCCGCTGCGCGAGCGCAACCAGCTGCTCCTCGCGGCCGGCTACGCGCCCCGCTACGGCGCCCGTTCGCTTGAGTCGCCGGAGATGGCGCCGATGCGCGACGCGCTGGGGCGAGTGCTCGCCGGTCACGAGCCGTACCCGGCGATCGCGGTCGACCGCGGCTGGAACCTCGTGGCGTCGAACGCGTCGCTCGGCCCGCTGCTCGAGGGCGTCGCGCCGGAGCTCCTCCAGCCGCCGGCCAACTGCATGCGGCTCGCGCTCCACCCCGACGGGATCGCGCCCCGGATCATCAATCTCGGCGAGTGGCGGAGCCATCTCCTGCACCGGCTCGACCGCCAACTGGCGATGACCGCCGACGACGATCTCGCCGAGATGCGAGAGGAGCTGCTGTCCTACCCCGGTCCCACCCCCGACCCGGAGCTCTCCGACGGCAGCGAGATCATGGTTGAGCTGCGGGTGAGGAGCGGGGCCGGGGACCTGGCGTTCTTCAGCACGATCACGACGTTCGGGACGGCGTTCGACATCACGCTCGCGGAGCTCTCGATCGAGGCGTTCTTCCCGGCCGACGAGGTCACGGCGGAGAGGCTGAACTCGCTTGCCGCCCTCGCGTGAGGGTGGTCAAAAACCATTGATATTTAAGGCTTTTTGACCACCCTCAGCGGTCGGCGCCCGCCAGCGCCTCGCGCCCGACCCGCTGCAAGTCCCGCAGGTAGTCGAGGTGCGCCGCCCAGCGCTCGTCGAGCTCCAGGTCCGACGCCAGACGCGTCGTGTCGGCGTGGGCGTCGAGCAGCTCATACAACAGCTCAGTCAAGGACTCGACCGGTGCAGAGCTCCGCTTCAGCATCTCTCCTGGTCTGGAGGATGAACCGACTGGCGGACGTTATGAGCCGACCGGCGCTGACTCTCCGACGACGGCCCGCCGGCGCGCCGAGGGCTCGAGCGCCGGGTTCTGCCAGCCGCCATCGCTCGGGTTCATGTTCGTCCCCGGCGGGACGATCTCGTCGATGCGGTCGAGCACGTCGTCGGACAGCTGCACGTCGGCCGCGGGGAGCTGTGACTCGAGGTGCTCCATCGTCCGCGGACCGATGATCGCCGCCGTGACCGCCGGGTGGCGGATCACCCAGGCGAGCGCCATCTCGATCAGCGAAATCCCCGCCTCGTCGGCCAGCTGAGCCAGCGCGTCGGCCGCCTCGAGCTTGCGCTGGTTGCCCGGCAGCGACATGTCGTAGCGGCTCGGGATCCGCTCCGCTCGATGCGAGCTCGGTAGATCGCTCCCGAGGCGGTAGCGGCCGGAGAGCCACCCGCCGGCGAGCGGGCTCCAGGGGATCACGCCCATTCCGTGACGCCGGCACGTGGGCAGGACGTCATTCTCGACCGCCCGCACGAGGATCGAGTACGGCGGCTGCTCACAGACGAACCGCTCGCGGCCGCGCTTCTCGGCGACCCACTGCGCCTCCACGATCTGGCTCGGGGGAAAGGTGGAGGAGCCGATGTAGCGGACCTTGCCGGCGCGGACGAGGTCGGTGAGCGCACCGAGGGTCTCATCGATCGCGGTGTCGGCTTCGGGCCGGTGGATCTGGTAGAGGTCGATCCAGTCAGTTCGGAGGCGCCGCAGACTACTTTCGACCTCCCTGACGATCCACCGGCGCGTGTTGCCGAACTCGTTCGGATCGTCGCCCATCGTGCCGTGCACCTTGGTGGCGAGGATCACGTTGTCGCGGCGCCCGCCGGCGAGCGCCTTACCCACGATCTCCTCCGACTCCCCGCGCGAGTAGACGTCCGCGGTGTCGATGAAGTTGATGCCGTCATCCAGGGCCCGATGGATGATCCTGATGCTCTGGTCGTGGTCCGGGTTGCCCCAGGCGCCGAACATCATCGCGCCGAGGCACAGCGGGCTCACGCGTACTCCAGTGGTTCCCAGCGTTCGCAGTTCCATCAGCCCAGACTACCCCTGCCGCCCCCTCGCGCACACATGTACAAATTGGTAGATTCGCTCCGGGCGCAGCCATCACAAATCGACCAGACGGGGACCCATGAAGAGCAGCCTCCAGATCGCACAGGAAGCCGAGCTCGAGCCGATTGTCGGGCTCGCGGAGCGGATCGGCCTCGAGCCCGACGAGATCGAACCGTACGGTCGCTACAAGGGGAAGATCTCGCTGTCGGTGATCGATCGCCTCGCTGGTGCGCCGGACGGCAAGCTGGTGTGCGTCACCGGCATGACGCCCACGAGGGCGGGCGAGGGGAAGACGACGACCCTGGTCTCGCTGACCGAGGGACTGGGCGTGATCGGCAAGAACCCGGTGGCGTGCCTGCGCGAGCCTTCGCTCGGACCGGTGTTCGGGATCAAGGGCGGGGCCGCCGGCGGCGGTCTGGCCCAGGTCGTGCCGATGGAGGATCTGAACCTGCACTTCACCGGCGACATCCACGCGATCGGCGCCGCCAACAACCTGCTCGCCGCGATGCTCGACGCGTCGATCCTCCACGGCAACCCGCACAAGATCGACGCGCTTCGCGTGGACTGGCGCCGCGTGGTCGACATGAACGACCGGACGCTGCGCAACATCGTCGTCGGACTCGGCGGCCGCCCCAACGGCTACCCGCGCGAGACCGGGTTCGACATCACCGCGGCCTCCGAGGTGATGGCGGTCATGGCGGTCTCGCGCGACATCCACGATCTCCGGCGCCGCCTCGGCGCGATCACCGCCGCCCGCACGTACGACGGGGGCAAGCCCGTCACGGCCGAGGACCTGCAGGCCGCCGGCGCGATGACCGTCGTGCTTAAGGACGCGCTGAAGCCGAACCTGATCCAGACGCTCGAGGGGCAGCCGTGCATCATGCATTGCGGCCCGTTCGCGAACATCGCCCACGGTAACAACTCGCTCGTCGCCGATCTGATCGGGATGAAGCTGGGCGACTACGTCGTGACGGAGTCGGGCTTCGGCTCGGACATGGGCATGGAGAAGTTCTTCGACATCGTCTGTCGCTTCGGCGGCCTCACGCCGAGCGCGGCCGTGCTCGTCACGACGGTACGCGCGATCAAGCACCACGGCGGGATCGCCGACGATCCTCGTCAGGACGAGCTCGATTCGATCCGGGCGATCGAGATCGGCATGGACAACGTCCGCCGCCACCTGCAGATCGTCGCGACGTTCGGCGTGCCGTGCGTCGTCGCCGTCAACCGCCGGCCTGGCGACAGCGACGAGGAAGTGCAGCTCGTCCGCAGGCTCGCGCTCGAGGCGGGCGCGTTCGGGGCCGAGGTCAACGAGGCATTTGAGAAGGGCGGGGTCGGCGCCGCGGATCTCGCCAGCGCGGTCGTGGAGGCCTGCGAGCAGCCGCACCGCTTCGAGCTCCTCTATCCCGACGACGCCGGGCTTCGCGAGAAGATCGAGACCGTGGCGAAGCGTGTCTACCGGGCCAAGGACGTCTTCTACTACCCCGCGGCCGAGCGAAACATCGAGCAATTCGAGCGCGACGGCTTCGGCCACTTCCCGGTGTGCATGGCCAAGACCCACCTGTCGCTGTCCGCCGATGCGGAGCTGCTGAACGCGCCCGAGGACTTCACACTGACCGTGCGTGACATACGCGCCTACACCGGCGCCGGATGGGTCGTCCCCCTGTGCGGCGACATCACGCAGATGCCGGGTCTCGGTAAGACGCCGGCGGCGCTGAACGTCGACATCGACGAGCACGGGCGCACCGTAGGTCTGTTCTAAGGAGCGCATGGCGGGCGGCGATAAGACGCTCGACGAGCTGCTCGCCGACGTCGCGGCCGCCACGCCGGCGCCCGGCGGGGGCTCGGCCGCCGGCTGGGCCTGCGCAATGGCAGCCGGGCTGGTCGAGATGACGGCGCGGTTGGCATTTGAGAGGGGCGAGCACGACCGACTCGCGCAGATCGCGGCGCAGGCCGAGGAACTGCGGACCCGAGCCACCGAGCTCGCCGAGCTCGAACTCCACGCCTACGAGCCAGTGCTCGAGGCGCTGCGCCTGCCCGGCAGCAACCCCGAGCGGCCGGCGCGACTCGACGCCGCGCTCAGCGAGGCGGCCCAGACGCCGCTCGAGATCGCGCGCGCCGCCGCCGAGGTCGCGACGCTCGCGCTCGAGGTCTCGCGCAGCGCCGCCCGCGACGTGCGAGGCGACGCCCTCACCGGGCTGTTGCTCGCCGAGGGCGCCTGCCAGGCCGCCGCCCAGCTGGTGCGGATCAACCTAGCGAGACTGCCCCGCGACCCCAGACTGACCGAGGTCGACGAGCTGACCCGGGCCGCCGCGGCGACGCGCGCCGAGGCGCTCCAGACCTAGAAGACGACGGTCGTGTTGCCTTCCTGCAGGACCCGGTCCTGGCAGTGCCACTGCACGGCGCGCGCGAGCACCGAGCGCTCGATCTCCGCGCCGAGCCTGACCAGCGTGTCGACGTCGTCGCGGTGGCTGACGCGGATCACGTCCTGCTCGATGATCGGGCCGGCGTCGAGTTCCTCGGTGACGTAGTGCGCCGTGGCGCCGATCAGCTTGACGCCCCGCTCCTTGGCCTGCTCATACGGGCCGGCGCCGGCGAACGCCGGCAGGAACGAGTGGTGGATGTTGATGATCGGGACGCCGACGCGCTCAAGGAAGTTGCCCGACAGGATCTGCATGTAGCGGGCGAGCACGACGAGGTCGCAGTTGCCGTCGAGCAGCTCGAGCAGGGCCGCCTCGGCCTCGGGCTTGCGGTCCTTCTCGACGGGGACGTGGTGGTACGGCAGCCCGAACCGTTCGGTCGCCTCCCTCAGATCTGGATGGTTGGAGGCCACGAGCACGATCTCGGCGTCGAGCTCGCCCCGCCGCCAGCGCCACAGCAGCTCCTGTAGGCAGTGGTCGTAGCGCGAGACGAGGATCGCGATCCGCTTCGGCCGGGTCGTGTCCCACAACCGCCACGTCATGTCGAACCGCGACGCGACGCTCAGCCCGAACTCCTCGGCGAGCTCGGCCCGCTGATCGGCCGGCAGCGTGAACTCCATCCTCAGGAAGAACTCGCCGCCGACGGGATCGGTCGAGAACTGGTCCGAGCGGACGATGTTCGCGTCGCGCTCGTACAGGAACCGGGATACGGCGGCGATGATCCCCGGCCGGTCGGGGCACGCGATCAGGATGCGCAGCGTATGCGCGGGCTCGTCCATCGCGATCAGTGGCTGACGGCGGCGGCGGCGAGCTCGGACACGAGCTTGTCCTCGTAGAAGCGCTCGAGCGCGAACGGCGCGATCAGCTCGGGCGTCTTGCCCGTGTGTGCGAGCTCCGCCAGCGTCTTGCCGACGATCGGCGCCGCCTTGAATCCGTACGTCCCCCACCCGGCGCTCACGTGGAAGTTCTCGACTTCGGTCCGGCCGAGGATCGGGCTGTAGTCGGGAGAGAGATCGCAGAGCCCGGCCCACGCGCGCAGCAGCCGCGCGTACTCGAGCTGGGGGAACAGCTCGAGCGTGTGGCGGGTCAGGTCCTGCAGGAAGTTGAGCGTGCCCTGCATGCGGTAGGTCGTCCACGGCTCGATCTCGGAGCCCATCACGAACTCGCCTCGATCGGACTGGGAGATGTAGACGTGCATCTGGGAGGACACGATCACGACGTCGAGCAGCGGTTTGACCGGCTCGGTCACGCACGCCTGCAGGATGTGGGTAGTTATCGGCAACGGAACGTCGGCCATCGAGCACACGAGCGTGCTCCAGCCCGCCGTGGCGCTGATCACCTGGCCGGCCTTGATCGTCCCGCGGTTCGTGCGCACGGCGCTGATCTTCCCGTTCGTCCGGTCAAACCCCTGAACCTCCGTGTACGGGTGGATCTCGACGCCGGCGCGATCGGCTCCGCGCGCGTAGCCCCAGACGACGGCGTCGTGGCGGATGATCCCGCCGGGCGGGTGGTAGAGCGCCCCCATGATCGGATAAGTCGCGTGTTCGGAAACGTTGAGCGGCGGGCACAGCCGCTTGACCTCGGCGGCGTCGACGAGCTGCGAGTCGATCCCGTTCAGGCGGTTCACCTCGGCGCGGTTGGCCATCACGAACATCGCCCGGTCGGAGTGCGCGAGCGTCAGATGGCCGCACTGCGAGAACAGCATGTTGAAGTCGAGCTCCGCCGATAGCCGCTCGTACATGCGGACGCTCTCGTCGTAGAAGCGGGCGCCCTCCGGGGTTTTGTAGTTCGACCGCAGGATCGTCGTGTTGCGCCCGGCCGCGCCGGACCCGATGTAACCCTTCTCGAGCACGGCCACCCGTCCCGCGCCGAGCTGACCGAGGTAGTACGCGGTCGCCAGACCGTGCGCGCCTCCACCGACGATCACGATGTCGTAGCTGCCGGCGAGCTCCCCGCGCCGGCGCCACATGCGCCGCGGACGAAACAGCTCACGCATCGGCGCCCACCGGACCTCCGCCGAGGTGCTCCGCCGCGTCGGCGACCACCCGCCACAGATATTCCCCGAGCGCCCAGCCGACCATCACGAGCAGTCGGTCCTCGGCCTCGCGCAGGACGTAGCCCGGGGTCCGCGCCACCGAGCCCGGGCGGAAGCCGCCCACGGGTGTCGCCGTGTCCCTGACGTCGATCGCGCAGAAGCGGGCCAGAAGCTCCGGGGCGCTGGGCCCGATCAGGGTGAGCGCGGCCAGCCCGCACGTGATGTCGAGGACCGTCGAGGCCTCATCGTCCGGCACTCCACCCGCGGGCTCTCCGAACACCAGCATCCGCGCCGGCGTCACCGGGCACCACCACGCGCCGTCGCGCTGCTCGGCGACCCCGGCCCGGAAGTCGGGGATCGGCGCGTGCACTTCGAGCTTGCGCAGATGCGAGCGATCTGCGAAGCCCACGGTCTCACGGGCCCAGTCCCGGTCCGTCTCGCCGAAGCCCACGGCGACGTTCCACCCGCCCCGGCGTTCGAACCGGGCGCCCGCGGCGCGGGCCAGCCGTTCCATCGGCGAGCGGGCTCTGATCGCCTCCGAGCTCGACTCCGGGGTCAGGAATGCGAGCGCGCTCACGACCGCAGCACCTCGCCCTGTGGGTCGAAGAACGGCTCGGTCAGGATCGAACCGGCCAGCCTCGTGCCGTTGTCGGCGATCGTGATCGTCGTGCCGTCGTTGGCGAGCGCGGCGGGCACCCAGGCCATCCCGATCACGCGCCCGAGCTGGCGCGAGCGACGCGCGCTCGTTACCTGGCCGGCGGCATCGCCGCGGTCATCGAGGACGACCGCGCCCTCGGTGGGAATCTGGCCGTCGGCCAGCATGAAGCCGACGAGCATCGTCTCGCCGGGGTGCTCGGCGACGCGCTCGAGCGCCCACTTGCCGATGAAGTTCTCGTCCTTGTCGAGCTTCACCGCCCACGGCATCGCGGCGCCGAACGGCGTCGACTCCGAGTCGGTGTCCTGGCCGACGAGGATGTGCTGCTTCTGGAGCCGCAGGATCCGCTGCGGCTCGAGCCCGAACGGCCGGATCCCCTCCGGCGCTCCAGCGGCGAGGATCGCGTCCCACAGATCCTCGCCGTACGCCGCCGGGAAGTGGATCTCGTACCCGAGCTCGCCCACGAACCCGATCCGCATCAACAGGCAGGGCA
Organism: uncultured Solirubrobacterales bacterium; assembly: GCA_963812225.1. GTDB lineage: Bacteria > Actinomycetota > Thermoleophilia > Solirubrobacterales > Solirubrobacteraceae > Palsa-465. The sequence goes on along the minus strand of CAWEUN010000013.1, from coordinate 42,581 downwards.
CGTCCGCGACCCGGCCCTGACGCGCGTCGAGGTAGGTGAAGATCTCCGGCGAGCAGTCGAGATCAGTCAGCCGGGTGAGGATGTCCCGGGCGCGCGGGCCGGCGAGGTTGACCGCCGACAGCGCCTGGGTCACGTCGCTCAGATGGACGTCCATGCGCCAGTCGGCGAGCCACCACGAGAACCATTGCTCGACCGCGCCGGCGCCGCTCGACGTCGTCGTCACGTAGAACGTCTGCTCGTCGATCCGGCTGAGCGTGCCGTCGTCCATGATCCGGCCAGCGTCGGACGTGAGCACGCCGTAGCGCACCCGCCCCGGCTTCAGCGTCGAGATCCGGTTGGGATACAGGCGGTCGAGGAATTCCCCGGCCTCGGGGCCGCGGACGAGCAGCTTGCCGAGCGTCGAGACGTCGATCAGCCCGGCGGACTCGTGCACGGCCAGCGCCTCGCCCTCGGGGTCGCCGTAGTCGTACGCGCGGCGCCAGTCCCCGGCCCACTGCACCCGCGCGCCGAGCTCCCGGTGCCGGCCGTGGATCGCCGAGCGCTTGGTCGGCTCGAACGGGCGACCGGCGAGGGCCGCGAGCGGCACCGTCGACCACGGCGGGCGCGCGGTGGTCGTGCCGACCTGGGCGAGGCCCTGACCGGTCTGGGACGCCATCAGCCGGATCGACGGGAGCTGGCACATGCGGCCCTGGCACGGCCCCATGGTCACGGTCGTGAACCGCTTGCACAGCTCGATCGAGTCGTAGCCCTCGTCGATGCTGCGCCGGATGTCCTTTGCCGAGACGTCCTCGCAGAAGCACGCAAACGCGCGCTCCGGCCCGGGGTCCTGGAGCACCGGGGGCACCGCCTCCCGGGCCCGGTCGGGGTGGGCGAGGCGTTCCCGGAGCTCGGTGAGGCGGGCGATCGCCTGCTGGCCGCCGAGCCCGAGCGCGTGGGCGACCTCGAGCCCGGCGCGCTCGCCCGACGCCTGCGCCAGGTGGTGCTCGCCCTCGCCTGTGAGCTGCCCCGCCGCCCACACCGCCGGCGGGAGTTCGCTGATGCGGAAGTACCCGCGCTGCTCGTCGTACGCGGTTCGCGCGCCGGCTTGCGTGATCAGTGCCGTCGCGGGGGCATCGCCGCCGGAGACGATCACGAGGTCGCAGTCAAACTCGCGCCGGGCCTCGTGGGCCGCTCCATCGGCTCCGAGCGGGATGAGCACGGCGCCGCGCACGCCCGGGCGTCCCTTCGCGGTCGCGACCGTCCAGCCGTGGAGCGCCTCGATCCGGTGCTTCTCGAGCGACGAGGCAAGCCGCGTCGGCGTCGGCCTCACGTCGGCCACGGCGAGCACGTCGACCCCAGCCTGCTGCAGCGCGAACGCCGCGCGGATCCCGCGGTCGGACGCCGTCGCGATCACGGCCCGCTCGCCGGGCTTGACCCCGTACAGGGCGATCAGCCGGCGTGCACCGCCCGACAGCATCACGCCGGGAATGTCGTTGCCCGAGAACACGAGCGGCTGCTCGATCGCGCCCGTCGCGTAGATGTGGTGCCGGGCGCGCACCTGGTGCAGCGTGTCGCCCTGCCAGATCGGAACGAGCCCGTCGAAGTGGCCGAGCGCCGGCGCCGAGCAGAGAATCTCGACCCCGGCTGCGCGGGCCTGCGCGGTGAGCTCGCGGGCGCTGTCCTGACCGCCCTCCCAAAGCAGGCGGCCGCCCGGCTCGGGTCCCTCGTCGGCGAGGACGACATCGGCGCCGAGCTCGGCGGCGGCGATCGCGGCGGCCAGCCCGGCGCGCCCACCGCCGACGACGAGCACGTCGGCGTGGCGCCGGCGGTACTCGGTCCGCCACGTCCGCTCGGCCTGCGTCTTCGGCAGCCGCCCGAGGCCCGCCGCATGACGGAGCACCTTCTCGTACAGGGGCCACAGGCGTCGCGGCCGGATGAACGTCTTGTAGTAGAAGCCGGGGGGCGTGAACGGGCCGCCGATCGAATCGGTGACCGACATCGCGTCGAACTCGAGGCTGGGGCGCGCGTTGAGGTGCTCGACGCGAGCGCCCTCGCGGACGGGCTCGGTGCACGCCCGGACCCCGGGTGCGCCGTCGACCGCGACGAGGCAATTCGGGCACTGGCCGGCGCAGCACATCAGCCCGCGACGCCGGTGGTACTTGAAGCTCCGAGAGAACGTACGGATGCCCGCGGCGTATAGGGCCGAGCCAATCGTGTCGCCGGCCAGCGCTGGGATTTTCTTGCCGTCGAACGTGAACCCGATCGTCTGGTCGCGGTCGATCCGCTCACCGGGCTGCTTTGCCAGCCGCTTCACGGCGCACCACCCAGCTCTCCGGGGAGTCCCACCTGCAGCACCTCGTTCGTCCGCGTGTCGCGGTCGGCCTGGAACCACGTGCGGCAGCCGGATCGGTGATACCACCACTCGCGCTGAACGCCGGCTACGTTGCGCCGGAAGTAGTTGTATTCGTTCAGCTCGCGGAACGAGGGGTGCTCGCGGGGACGCGCGGTCACCTCACCCCCGAACGCAAAATCTGCCACCTCTCGAACGCCGCAGTGCGGACACGTGAGCACGAACGACATGCCGGGCGAATCGTAGACAACCCCGGCGCAGAGCGCAATACTATTGCCAATGGCGCAACGGGCGGATGAATCTCGGCGGGCCGCCGAGGGCGTTGAATCCAGGCGGCGCCCGGTGGCCTCGGTCGCCCGTGCCATCGAGCTGCTCGAGCAGCTGCGGGACTCAGACCAGGATCTGGGCGTCAACGAGCTCGCCCGAAGGATCGGCGTGAACGCCAGCACCGCGTCGCGGTTGCTCGCGACGCTCGAGTCCGCGGGGCTCGTCGCCCGCGACGCCCAGGGTCCGTTCCGGCTCGGACTGGGGCTCGTGACGCTCGCCGACCGCGTGATCTCGCGGATCGACTTCCAGGCTCAGGCACGGCCGATCCTCGTCGAGCTGATGGAGCACACGGGCGAGACCGCGACGCTGTCGCTCCCGAGCGAACGGGCGGCGATCACCGTCGACTCGGTGCCATCGCGCTCGAGCGTCGTCAGCATGGCCAGGCTGGGGCGGCCGAGCATCGCCCACGCGACAGCGGTCGGCAAGGTGATGCTCGCGTTCGGTGGCGGCCCGCTGCCGCGCGAGCGAGATCTCGTCGCGCTCACCGACCGGACGATCACTACCCGCGAGGCGCTCGCCGCCGAGGTCGACGCCGTCCACGAGCGGGGCTACGCCACGGTGTTCGGCGAACGCGAGGTCGACGTCAACGCGATCGCGGCGCCGGTGCTCGACCGTGCCGGCGCGCTCGCCGCGATCCTCGGCCTCCAGGGCCCCGCCAACCGGGTCGAGGACCCGGAGAGGCTGCTCGCGCCCCTGCTCGAGGCGACAGCGAAGCTGACCCGCGCGGTGGGCGGCCGCCCATGAAAACCGGGCGATGCCTGTGCGGTGCCGTCCGCTACGAGGTTCACGGCCCGCTGCGTAACGTCCTGATCTGCCACTGCGAGGAGTGCCGGCGCTGGCACGGTCACATCTCGGCGTTCACGGCCGCCCCGAGAGAGGAGCTCGTGCTCGTCGAGGAGAGCGGCCTGCGGTGGACCGGCAGTCCGGACAGCGATGCCCGCGCCCGGCGAGGGTTCTGCGGAGAGTGCGGCTCGAGCCTGTTCTGGGACGCGCCGGCGCGCGAGACGATCTCGATCGCGGCGGGCACGCTCGATGACGCGAGCGCGCTGCACGTCGACGGGCACATCTACGTCTCGCAAGCCGGTCGCTACTACGAGCTGCCCGACGACGGGCTGCCGCGCCACACCCGCGGGAGCGAAAAGCTCTGACCGCTCAAGGATCGGTGACAGAATGCCGCTCACCATGGGGGTGTCGCGATAGCGCAGAGTTCTCGCAACAACGCTTCGCCCCAGCGGCAGTCGCTCGTCGACAGCGCGGAGCAGGCGCTGCGCAACTGGCTCGCGCCCGGCCGCCATCGCCCCGGCGACAGGCTTCCGCCCGAGCACGAGGTGGCGCAGATGCTCGGGATCTCCCGCGGCACCCTGCGGACCGCGCTCCAGCGGCTCGAGGACACCGGCGAGATCGTCCGCAAGCAGGGCAGCGGCACATTCGTCGGCCGCGTGACCGTTCCGAGCCAGCTGGGTGAGCGGCTCGAGCGCCTCGAGCCCTACTCCTCGCTCGCAAAGCGCCGCGGCGTCGCGCTCGCCGCGACCAAGCTGCGGATTGAGGAGCGCGCCGTCGGCCCCGAGGTCGGCGAGCTGCTCGAGCTCGACCCGAGCACGCACGTCCCGACGATCTTCCGCGTCCTGATCGCGAGCGACAGCCCAGCCGCGGTCATGTTCGACGTCGTCCATCCGGAGGTGGCGCTGCCATCCACCTCGCGCCTCGAGCGCTCGCTCGAGCGCGGCCGCATGGTCCTCGACGTGCTGATCGAGCTCGGCGTGCCGGTTGCCTTCGCGCGCACGAGGGTGATGCCGTGTCTGGTCACGCCGCGCGAACAGGTCGGCAAGGCGCTGCAGATCAGGCGCACGACTGCGGCGCTCGAGCTCGAGGAGGTGATCTACGCCGGCGCCGGCGACCCCGTCGCCTACTCGCGTGATCTGTTCGTGCCCGACGCGCTCGACGTCCGGGTGATGCGGTCGCTCGACGCCATGGCGCCGACCCCGATCCGGTAGGGGCGAGCCGGGTCTGTCGACTCACAGGCTCCGGATGATGCATAACACGACAACACCGGCGCGAATCCCGAGCCCTGTCGTTTTGAGCACACTCTTCATGCATAGGTCGACAGGGCTCGGGTGTTTCAGCAGTTTTGTCGTCCTATGCACCATCGAAACGGCGAATTCCGCCAAGATCCGCACCTGGACAGGGAGAGCAACCCGTCCCCTCCCTCCCTGCTGCCGTTAATACCGGGCCGCACGCCAAGCCGAGCCCCGCCGGCTCACCCGAGCCCCGAAAAAAATCAGCTCCAGGGGTACGGGCTGTGGGAGACCGGGTGTAGGTCGCCGCTGCTGAACCGCTCGTAGCGGAACGGGTGCAGCAGCGAGGAGTGCTCGCCGCGGAGGATGCGCGCTATCTCGCGGCCGACCGCGATCATCTTGTAGCCGTGGTTGGAGTCGGCCGCCACGTAGACGTTCGGCCGCATGTAGTCGAACACGGGGAAGTTGTCGGCGGTGAACGCGCCGACCCCACCCGATCGGACCTGACGGTAGAGGCGCCGCGACCCGGCGAACCGCTCGATGCAGTGCGACAGCGCCGCGCACCACATGTCCGGAAAGCTGGGATCGACGCTGCCCGTGGGATACGGATCGACGGTGAACTCGTGCCCGAGCCGGATCGGCGCCGCGCCGCCCTGGACGCTCGATCGATCCGGCTTGAAGTAGATGCCCCACGGCCGGTCGGTGATCAGGCGCCCGTCGTCGTCGCGCAGTGGCTGGTCGCTGTCGACGTGGATCACCGCGGAGCTGTGCCCGTCGGCGGTCACGAACGTCGCCGGATCGACAACGACCTCCCCCTCCTGCAGATACCAGTAGGTCCACATCGGCTGATCCGCGGCCACGGTTCCGTCGCGCTGGCGGACGTCGAGGCGGGCGGGCAGGCCCAGGAGCTCCCACAGCGAGGCGATCCACGGCCCGACCGCGATCACCACCTGCTCTACGGCGATCGTCCCGGCGCTCGTCGTGACCGCGGTGACGGCGCCGGCGGAATCGAACTCGAACCCGAGCACCTCGACGCCGGCGAGCAGCTCCGCACCGGCGGCCCGGGCCTTGTCCGCGAGCCCGAACATCGACTCGCGGTTGAAGGCGTAGCCGCCGGCGTGCTCGTGCAGGCAGACGGTGATCCCGGACGCGCGCCAGTCGGGATACAGCGAGCGCATGTGGGCGGTGACGTCCTCTTCCCCGACGTGCAACTCGGACGGGTAGCCGATCCGCTGCTGGCGGCCATGGACCGCGATCAGGTCGCTCTCCTGCGACGGGGGCCCGAGCGCGATATACCCGTTCCCGTGGTAGTGGAAGGCCTCCGGATCCGACTCCCAGATCTCGACGCACGCCGCCATCAGGTCGGACATCGCCGGCTGGAAGTAGTTGTTGCGGATCACCCCGCAGGCGATGCCCGACGCGCCCGCGGCGACGCCGGTCTTGTCGAGCACCAGGACGCGCTCTCCCGCCTGCGCGAGATGCCACGCCGTCGAGAGTCCGTGCACCCCGGCACCGACGACGAGTATTGGGACCGATCTGGGGAGACTATCCGTTGCCAATGACGCAATACCTTTGCACTATGGGCTACACGAGGCTATCGTCGGGTCCGGCGGCGGTCAAGCGATGAGCCTTCGAACACACGTGGTCCGGGTGCCGCTGGCCTGGACGTTCGCGCCCGAGGAAGCCGCCCTGCTCGTCCGCGGCGACGAGCGCCCGTTCGCGCTGATCGGGCGCTGGGCCGGCGGTGGCGCACTGATCTCCTCACAGCCGCTCAGGGTCGCCTCCAGCGAGGAAGACCCGTTCGCGCTGCTCGACGAACAGCCCTTTATTAAGGGCGGTCCAGAGGACCGCCGTGTTTCTGCTGTCGCAGGCGGCTGGTTCGGCGCCCTTTCGTACGGGCTCGGGCGGCGGCTCGAGCCGGTCGGCCCTGGGCCGCCGGCGCCGGAGGCGCCACCGCCAACCCCGCTCGCGTTCTACGACCATCTGCTGCGGTGCGATCGCGACGGGCGCTGGTGGTTCGAGGCGCTCTGGACCGAACCGCGCGCCGAGGCGCTGCGCGACCGCATGCGCCTGTTCGAGGCCCGAGCCAGAGACGCGCCGGCGCCGCGGCCGTTCTCGAGCGATCCCTGGTCGGCGACGCCGAGCCCGGCTGGCCACGCGCTCGCCGTGGACGCGTGCCGCGCGCGGATCCACGCCGGCGACTTGTTCCAGGCGAACATCTGCGTGCGGCTCGAGTCCCGTCTCGACGGCGACCCGCTCGACCTGTTCGCGACGGCGGTCGCCGCGCTCCGGCCCGACCGCGCCGCGTTCTTCGCCGGTCCCGACGGCGCGCTCGCGAGCCTGTCTCCGGAGCTGTTCCTCGAGCGCCACGGACGCCGGATCCGCAGCGCTCCGATCAAGGGGACGCGGCCCCGACCTCGAGATCCGCGCGCCTCGGCGGCCCAGCGCACCGAGCTGCTCCGCTCCGAGAAGGACCGCGCCGAGAACGTGATGATCGTCGACCTCGTGCGCAACGACCTCGGGCGGGTGTGCCGGCCGGGGTCGATCGCCGTCGAGGTGCTCGGCGACGCGCGGGCGCACACCGGCGTGTGGCATCTCGTATCCGAGGTCACCGGGGTGTTGCGCGACGGCGTCGGCGACGGAGACGTCGTTCGCGCCGCGTTCCCGCCGGGCTCGGTGACCGGCGCACCCAAGATCGCGGCGATGAACGTGATCGCCGAGCTCGAGAGCTCGCCGCGCGGCGTCTACACCGGCGCGATCGGGTTCGCGAGCCCGGTCGCGGGACTCGAGCTGAACGTCGCGATCCGGACGTTCGAGTTCCGCGGCGAGCGAGCGTGGCTCGGCGTCGGCGGAGGCATCGTCGCGGACTCCGATCCGGTCGCCGAGGCCGCCGAGTGCGTGACGAAGGCGCAGCCGCTACTCACGGCGATCGGCGCCCGCCTCGAGCCCGCCGCCCCGCCGGTGGTCTCGCCTCCGCCACCGCGGCGCATCGCGCCGGTGCCGGTGTCGAGGCCCGAGCCGTCCGCCGGCGTGTTCGAGACGCTGCTCATCGCCCACGGCCGCCCCGTCTCGCTCGACGAGCACCTCGAACGGCTGGCGCGCAGCGTGCGGACCCTATACGGCGCCTCGCTGCCCGAGAGCCTCGCGGCGGACCTGCGGGCGGCGGCCGCGCACGTCGGATCGGAGCGTGCCCGCATGCGGGTCGACTTCCACCCCTCAACGGAGATCGGGATCCGGCTCACCGACGCCCCGCGGCGAACGGGAGCGACGCGGCTCTCTGTGAGGACCGTCCCCGGCGGGATCGGGCCCCACAAATGGGCCGACCGGCGCCTGCTCGAGGCGCTCGCGACCGACGCGGGTGGCGAGCCGCTGCTCTGCGATCTCGACGGGCTCGTGCTCGAGACGGCACGAGCGAACGTGTTCATCGTCGAGGCCAGTGAGCGCATCGTCACGCCGCCGACCGACGGACGGATCCTGCCTGGGGTCACGCGGGCGCTCGTGATCGAGCTCGCGCACGCGAACGGCCTCCGGGTCGACGTCGAGCCGGTCGACCTGGCCCGTCTGGCCGCCGCACGCGAGGTGTTCCTGACCGGGTCACTCGCCGGAGTCGAGGCGGTGCAGCTCGACGGGCGGATGGCCCGCGACGGCGCCGTGACCGCGCGTGTGGCGGATGCGTTGCAGGCCGCCACGCAACTCCAATCGAGCCCGGCCCGCGCCTAGTGGGGATCGCGCTCGGCCTCGGCGCCGCCCTCTCGTGGGGCCTGGCCGACTACTTCGCCGCGCGCGGCTCACGGACAATAGGCGCGCTTCGAATCGTGCTCGGATTCCACCTGGCGTCGATGGTTCCGCTCACGATCTTGGTGCTCGCGACCGGCGCGCTGGCGGATGTGAAGCCCGACCAGCTGCCGCTGTTCGTCGGACTGGGCGCGGTCGGCTGGCTCTCCTACCTGGCCTTCTATGGCGCACTGTCGATCGGTCCGATCTCGGTCCTCAGCCCGATCGTCTCCGGCTACGCGGCGGTCACGGTGCTGTTCGCCGTCGCGATCAGGAGCGAGGCTTTGTCTTCCGGCGAGATCGTGGCCGTAGTCGCGGTGATCGGGGGGGCCATGGTCGCCTCAGCAAACGTGCGCGAAATCGCTCATACGACGATCGACCGCCGCGCCGCGCGCGGCTTCGTGCTCGCCCTGATCGCAATGGCCCTCCTGGGGGGCTTCGTGTTCGGCGTCTCCTACTACCACCGCAGCCTTGGCTGGCTCGCGCCGATCTTCCTCGCGCGTGGATTCACGACGCTATTCCTGCTGGCCCATGTGGGCCTGACGAGTGGTGGGATCGGACTGCCGAATCGAATCGAGGGACGTCCCGGTCCGCCGCTCCCCCGCGCGCTGCTCCCGACGTTCGCCCTGCTTGCGCTGCTGGATACGGGCGGCTACGTGTTCTTCAACCTCGGCGCCAACCACGCCGCCACTTCTGTCGTCGCGACCGCGTCGGCGCCGTACGCGGTGGTGCCGATCGTGATGGGCGTGTCGCTACTGCGGGAGCGCCCGACGCCGGCGCAATGGTCCGGCGTCGCACTGATCATCGGCGGGTTGATCACGCTCGGGCTCAGTTCATAGGCGACCCGGCCCTTCTCACCGATTGAACAAAATGGTATAAGAGGGGCGTGGGTGCGTGTACCTATTTGTCCACGCCTGGCGGCGCCGTAGAGATATGCTGACTGCCTAGTTAAGGGCCACCAAGGAGAGAGGAGATCCGTATGGCAATCGACGGCACCGGAGAGGCGACGATCGCGCCCGAGACGACGTTCGGCGGGACCGTTGCGACCGTGCTCGCGAGCGATCGGATCCTCCCTCCCCCGGCGACGCTCGAGGAGGCTCGCAACGCCCCCGGCCGCGCCGAGAAGATCGCCGAGCTGACGCATCTGATCCAGCAGCGCGGGATCAAGTACGTTTTCTTCCAGCAGATCTCCGTCACCGGTCGGGTGATGGGCAAGGGCGTCGTCTCGACGTTTTTCCCGCAGGTCGCCGAGCGCGGCTATCAGCTCGTCTACGGCGCCACCGCCAACCTGTTCACCGACCGCCTCGGCAACTACATCGGCTTCGGTCCCGAGGAGTCCGAGCTCGCCGCCGTCGCCGACCTCGACACGTTCGCCGTGCTGCCATGGGACGAACGGGTCGCCCGCGTGTACTGCGACTGCTACGACACCGAGACCGGCGAGCTGCTCGACGCCGACCCGCGGCAGAACCTCAAGCGGATCGCCGACGCGTTCGAGCAGGAGCTCGGCTACCAGTTCCTGATCGGGATCGAGCCCGAGACGATGTGGCTCAAGCGGCCCGTCGACGGCGAGGTGCCCGAGGGCCTGACCAAGCCCTACTGCTACCACATCCACCAGTTCGAGGAGCTCCGTCCGGTGCTGCTCGACGTCGTCGACTACTGCCAGCGCCTCGGGCTCGACATGAGCTATGGGGACCACGAGGACGCTCCCGGGCAACTCGAGCTCAACTTCCGCTTCGACCGCCCGGTGCGGACCGCCGACAATCTGACGACGTACAGGCAGGCGTGTGCCGCTGTCGGGCGCAAGTACGGCGTGTTGCCGTCGTGGATGCCGAAGCCGTTCACCGGCGTCTCCGCGAACGGCCACCATCACCACTTCACGCTCGTCGACGAGGAAGGCAACAACGTCTTTCACGATCCCGACGGCCCGGCGCAGCTGTCTGACCTGGCGCGCCACTTCCTCGGCGGCATGCTCGAGCACTTCGGCGCGCTGATGTGCGTCGGGAACCCAACCGTCAACTCCTACTGCCGCATGTGGGACACGGGCTTCTGGGCCCCGATCTACAAGAACTGGGGCTGGCAGAACCGCACGACAACGGTCCGCGTCGCCACCGGCGGCCGCTTCGAGTACCGCGGCGTCGACTCCTCGTGCAATCCGTATCTGACCGTCGCGGCGCTGCTCCAGGCCGGCCTCGATGGAGTCCGCCGCGAGCTCGACCCCGGTCCCCCACAGCAGGGCAACACCTATGACCTGCTCCAGCAGGGAGTCGAGCTCGAGAAGGTACCGGACAGCCTCGGCGACGCGCTGAGGGCGCTCGATAAGGACGAGGTGATCAAGAGCGCGATGCCGGGGCGGCTGTACAAGGTGTTCGAGCACTACAAGCGCGACGAGTGGGAGCGCTACCTGGCCGCGGTCACCGATTGGGAGCGCGACGAGTATCTCGAGGTGCTGCCGTAGCCATGTGCGGAATCGCGGGGATCATCTACAAGAACGGCAACGGCGCGCACCGGATCGGACGCGACATCACCAGCATGCTGCAGGCGATGAAGCACCGCGGGCCCGACTCGACCGGCTTCGCGCTCTACCACTCGCCGGGGCAGGAGCTGATCATGCGGATCAAGCTCGCCGATGCCAACACGCCGCGCGATCTCGACTTCGTCGAGGATCTGCGCCGCCACCGGCGCGAGGTCGAGAGCCGCCTCCGGGCCGCTGGCGCCGAGGTCCGCAGTATCGAGGACGTCAACGAGTACACGCTGAGCGCCACGCTCACCTACCACGGCGAGGTCAAGCAGCTCGCCGACTACGTCGAGTCGGTGCCTAACGCCGAGGTGCTGTCGGCCGGGCACGCGCTCGAGATCGTCAAGGACCTCGGCGACGCCAGGACGGTGTCCGCCGACTACGGCCTCGATGACTACTTCGGCAGCCACGGCATCGGCCACGTCCGGATGGCGACCGAGTCCGACGTCGACATCTCCAACGCACACCCGTACTGGGCCTATCCGTTCTCGGACGTCGCCGTCGTCCACAACGGGCAGCTGACGAACTACCACCAGTGGCGCCGGCGGCTCGAGCGCGCCGGGCACCGGTTCGCCTCCGAGTGCGACTCGGAGATCATCGCCGTATACCTCGCGCAGAAGCTCGAGGCCGGGGTGTCGCTCGAGGACGCGATGCGGCTGAGCCTCGAGGAGCTCGACGGGGTGTTCACCTACATCTGCGTCTCCGAGGACGCGCTCGGGATGGCCAAGGACGAGCTCGCGGCGAAGCCGCTGGTCCTGTACGAGGGCGAGGACATGGTCGCGCTCGCGTCCGAGGAGATGGCCATCCGGGCCGTGCTCGACCACGAGATCGACACCTACGACCCGTACGAGGGCGAGGTGATGGTGTGGACACGCTGAGCACGGACGGCGAGCCGCGCTACGACGCGCGTGGCCTGGTCGAGCTCGACGAGGTCGTCCCGCGGATCAGCGAGATCGATGGAGACCGTGCGACATTCGACGCGCATCGGCTGACCACGCGGCGCATCAACCTCGAGCTCCGGTGGCTTCTGTACGAGCAGGGCGTCAAGGAGGTCACCGTGCTGAACCCGGGCGCAAAGCACTCGCTCGGCGCCGGAATCCTGACGCGCTGCCGGATCAGGTTCGAGGGCAGTATCGGGTACTTCGCCTGTGGGATCATCGACGGACCGGAGGTGCACATCACCGGCCGCGTCGGTTGGTCGGCGTGCGAGAACATGATGTCCGGCGTCGTCGTGATCGACGGCAACGCCGGCTCGCTGATGGGGGCCGCGGTCCGCGGCGGGGACGTCGTCGTCAAGGGCCAGGTCGGCGCGCGCACCGGGATCGACCAGAAGGGCGGCACGATCATCGTCCTCGGCACCGCCGGATCGATGACCGGCTTCATGATGCAGCGCGGCCGCCAGATCATCTGCGGAGACGTCGGGCCGGGCCTCGGGGACTCGATGTACGACGGCACGATCTACGTCGGAGGGAAGGTGAAGTCGCTCGGGATCGACTGCGTGCCGGGCGAGTGGACCAACGAGGACACCGAGCTGATCGAGCGCAAGTTCCGGGTCCACGACCTCGGCTCTCCCCCCGCGTTCGAGAAGTTCGTGTGCGGCAAGAAGCTCTACAACTACGACAACCTCGAGCCGTCCGAGCGAAAGCTCGTGCTTTAGGAGACTCAATGGCCGACGAAGCCGCCCCATCGCCCCACAACCAGCTCGGCCATAGCCGGATCTTCACCCCCGAGGTGATCGACGACATCCACGTCAAGTCCGAGCTCGGCCGCTACCGGATGCGCGGCTTCTCGATGTTCAAGAAGGTCCCCCACTGGGACGACCTGATGTTCCTCCCCGGGACCCTGACCCGCTTCGTGATCGAGGGCTACCGCGAGAAGTGCGAGACCAAGACGGTGCTCGGCGCCCGCTTCGCCAAGAAGCCGATCGAGCTCGACATCCCGATCTACATCACCGGCATGAGCTTCGGCGCTCTGTCGCTCGAGGCGAAGATGGCGCTGGCGAAGGGTGCGTCGATGGCTGGTACGGCGACGTGCTCGGGCGAGGGCGGGATGATCCCGCCCGAGCGCGACCTCTCGACCAAGTGGTACTACCAGCTGATCCAGAGCCGCTACGGGTTCAACCCGCACCACCTGATGCTCGCGGACGCATGCGAGTTCTTCATCGGCCAGGGGTGCAAGGTCGGCCTCGGCGGTCACCTGATGGGCCAGAAGGTGACCGAGCAGGTGGCGGAGATGCGCTCGCTGCCGGCCGGGATCGATCAGCGTTCACCCGCCAGGCACCCCGATTGGCTCGGCCCCGATGACCTCTCGCTGAAGATCCAGGAGATCCGCGAGGCCACGAACTACGAGATCCCGATCCAGCTGAAGCTGGGGGCCGCGCGCGTGTACGACGACGTCCGGATGGCCGCCAAGTGCAGCCCCGACATCATCTACCTGGACGGCGCCGAGGGCGGCACGGGAGCCGGGCCGCACGTCGCCGCCGAAGAGACAGGGATCCCGCTGCTGGCGGCGATCCCGGAGGCCCGGCGCGCGCTCGAGGACGTCGGCCTCGTCGACGAGATCGACCTCGTCGTCGCCGGCGGGATCCGCAACGGCGGCGACGTCGCCAAGGCCCTGGCGCTCGGCGCGACCGCCGTCGCGATCGGCCACTCCGCGCTGATGGCGCTCAACTGCAACAAGGAGATCCCCGGCGTCACCGACTACGAGGGCACCGTCGGCGTGCCCGCCGGCCAGTGCTACCACTGCCACACGGGCCGGTGCCCGGTCGGAATCACGACGCAGGACCCGGAGCTCCGCAAGCGCCTCGTCGTCGACGAAGCTGCGACCCGGGTCTACAACTTCCTGCACACGCTAACGCTCGAGTGCCAGATGCTCGCGCGCGCCTGCGGCAAGACCGATGTCCACAGCCTCGAGCCCGAGGACCTGTGCGCGCTCACGGTAGAGGCGTCGGCGATGGCACGCGTGCCGCTGGCGGGAACCGACTACATCCCCGGCCAGAGCGAGGAGCGCGCGCTGAACGAGATCAAGCACCTGCTCGAGCGACACATCGAGAATCCCGTCGACTACCTCACCCCCGAGACGGAGCGCAGCGGGGCGGCGGAGTCATGAGCCCCGACGCGCAGCACCTGCCGGGCGAACCCGAGAAGATCATCGGGATCGACTCCGAGTACCTCTCCGGCCACCGACTTCCCTACCAGGAGGACATCTCGCTGATCGAGGACATCGACTTGATCGCGGCCACGCCCGGCAAGGACATCAACTGGCTCGAGGACGTGGAGTTGCTCCAGGAGGAGGGGACGCCGGCCGTCTTCGATCGCTATTCGAACTCGTTCATCAAGATCTACTTCCCGATCCCTGCAGGCCGCGAAGACGAGATCGCGCGGAAGGTGCTGATCAAGCACCTCCAGTCCGGCAACTCGTACGGGATCGCGCTCAAGGAGCGCCACTGCAAGTTCCCTCAGCCTCAGCTCGGACCCTGGGTCGAGGACTCGCCGACGGTTGGGACCGACTGGACGGCCCCGGTGCTCGAGGGCTGGGAGCCGCCGGCGCACTGACTTCGTCGACGCCGCGCACACACGGAGACTCCGCGCGAAGCTGGTGGCTTCGCGAAGCGCGCCCCGACGAAGACGCGGCGCCGCTGGCCGGCTCGCGGCGAGCTGACGTCTGCATTGTCGGCGGTGGCTTCACGGGACTATGGACGGCGCTTCGGATCAAGGAGCTCGAGCCCTCGACGGACGTCATCCTGATCGAAGCCGACATCTGCGGGGGAGGCGCCAGCGGCCGCAACGGCGGGTTCGCGATGACGTTCTGGCACCACTTCCAGGGCCTCGAGCGCGCGTGCGGCAGCGCGGAGGCGATCAGGCTCGCGCGCGCCTCGGCGCAAGCCGTTGAGGACATCGGTTCGTTCTGCGCCGAGCACGGGATCGACGCGCACTACCGTCGGGACGGATGGTTCTGGACGGCGACGAACGCGGTACAGGCGGGCGCCTGGACGAGCACGATCGAGGCCACGGCGCAACACGGCGAGGAGCCCTTTCGCCCGGTCACGCCGGAGGACCTGGTGGCGCGAACCGGCTCAGCCGCACATATCGAAGGCGTATTTGAGCCGACTTCCGCCACCGTCCAGCCGGCGCTGCTCGCTCAGGGTCTGCTGCGGGTCGCGCGTGAACGCGGCGTGGAGGTGTTCGAGCGCTCAACAATGGTCGCGCTTGAGCAATCCAGACCGCTGGTCGTCCGGACCCCGCTCGCGCGCATCGAGGCACAGCGCGTGGTGATCGCGACGGGCGCGTGGGCGGCGCGGCTCCCCGAGTTGCGTCGGGCATTCGTGATCGTCTCGAGCGACATCGTGATCACCGATCCCGTCCCGGACGAGCTCCAGCGCATCGGGTGGCGCGACGGGGCGAGCATCTCCGACTCGCGTCTGATGGTCCACTACTACCGGACCACGACCGATGGGAGGATCGCCTTCGGCAAGGGCGGCGGCAAGATCACGTACGGCGCGCGCATCGGCTGCTCTTTTTCGGGGGCGTCGCCGATCGCGCCCCAGCTGACCGAACGGCTGCGGGCTCGATACCCATCGATGGTGACCGTTCCGATCGCGGCGAGCTGGGCTGGGCCAATAGACAGGACGCTCGATGGCCTTCCGTTCTTCTTCACGCTCGGCCGCCCCGACCTCGTGTGCGGCGCCGGGTACTCGGGCAACGGCGTCGGGCCGACTGCGCTGGGGGGGCGGATTCTCTGCTCGCTGGCCCTGGGGCGCGACGACGAGTGGTCTCGATGCGGCCTTGTCCGCAGCCCTCCCCAAGGGCTCCCGGGTGAGCCCTGGCGCTACATCGGCGGGCGCGTCGTCCGTTCGGCAGTAGCGCGCAAGGAGCGCGCCGAAGACGCGGGGCGCCGGCCGGCCCGAATCGACCTCGCGCTGGCCCGGCTGGCTCCGGCCGGCCTCGTGCCACTTGGGTGAAGCCGATGGCGTGAGGCCCGTTACAGGTTTCTCGCGACGATTCTGCCCTGCTGGATCTTGCCTTCGTGGGCCAACTGCTGAACAAAGACCATTTCCCCGCCCAGCATTTGCATCACGTCCATGTCGAAGCCGATGAGCTTCAGGGCGTCGTAGGTCAGCTGCTTGTTGAGCATGTCCAGGTAGAGGTCGACATGGGACGGGAACCTGCCCGTGTCCTCCGCCGCCTCGACCTGGCAGCCGCGCTCCTCCAGCAGCCTCCGGTAGTCGTCGAGGCTGAGAATGTTCGGGAACTTCATGAACCCGAGATAGCGCTCGGCCTCCTCGGCGGACATCGGCACGAGCCGGCCACCCAATCGGTGAAGGCGACCGTGCCGCCGGGGCGAACGACGCGAGTCGCTTCCGCGATCGCCTGCCCTTGTCCTCCACGTAACACCACGCGTCCTCGCCCCAGACGAAGTCCGCGCTGTCATCGGCCAGCCCGGTGTCGGTCGCATCGCGTAGGACGAACTCGACGCGGTCGGATAGTCCCTCGTCGTCGGTCCGCTGCCGGCCCCGCTCGACGATCGCTCCGACGACCGCCGGGGCCGTCAAACCTTTGCTGCGCCATTCCCGAACGCTCGTGACCCCCCACGTCGCCTGGTATTCGGACCGCGCCGAAGTCGAGCTTCCACGCGAGGCATCGGCGCCGATGTCGATGTGCTCGGCGATGACAGCCAACCGACCTCGTCCCGAGCTCGCCGGGTGTCACCGAGCGAGGTCTAGCGTCCCGCCTCGATCTCCGCGAACAGCTCCTCGCCCGAGATCACCGAGTCGGCGAAGTGGTCGTGCATCCAGGCGAGGTGCTCCCACCGGCTGTCGACGATCCGCTCGAAGTCCCAGTTGGGAATGTCCTGCTGATGGACGTGCTCGGTCATCAGCGCCGGGTCGATCTCGTACACGTGCTCGAAGCGGGTCACCACGACGTCGGTCACCCGCTGCGCCTCTGGCGGCCTCTGAGCCGAGAGTCTGAAGCCAAACATCGTCACTCCTCCTCGTAGGCCTGGTCGAGCAGGTACTTGCCGGGATTCATGATGTTGTTGGGGTCAAGCGCGCGCTTGATCGTCTTCATCACCTCGAAGCCGCCGCCGAGCTCATCCGGAACGAGGTCGACCTCGCCCTCGCGGCACGATCCGTGGCACGCGGAGATCGAACCGCCGTGCTCAATCGAGACGCGAGCCAGCTCGCGCTTGGCGTCGACCCACGCCGCCCAGGTCTCGTCGTCCCACTTCATCTCCCAGATGCCGATGTCGATCTCCGCCAGGTAGTCGCCCCACGGCTTGAACGCGCCGTTCGTGTAGGCGAACATCCCCCAGTCGTCGAACATGTCGAACCGGTCGCGCAGGCCCGCGCGCGATCGCGTGCCACTTCTCGCGCACCGCCGGCAGCTCCGGCTGAGGGGATCGACGCGTCCTCGCAGTGCCAGCTCATCAGCGCCACCTGCCCGTCGCGCGTGCGGCCGTGCTGGGGGGTGGCGTAGCGATCGTGGCGCGACGCCCAGTCGCCCTGTGAGATCTCATCACCGAGGTACGTGCCGCCTGACGCCTTGCCGAGCTTCAGCAGGCGCTTGGCGCCAACCCTCACCTCGTCGGCATTCCCGTACGCCGCGCACGCGACCACGGCCTTGACCGACTCGGGCTGCGGGATGTAGGCCTCGTCGTCGCGGCGCAGGTACGTGATCTTGTCCTCGTCGAACAGGACCACGCCGGCGAGCGTCGCCACGCCGCAGCGCGCCAGCTCAGCGGTCGCCCGCCACGCGTCCATGTAGTCCCGGTAGCTGAAGAACATCGAGAACTCGGCCTCGGGTCGATTGACGAGCTCGAGCGTCGCCTCGGTGACGATCCCCAGCGTCCCCTGGTGCCCCATGAACAGATGCTTGAGCTGATATCCGCTCGAGGACTTGCGCACCTTCTGGCCGCCGCCGTCGCCGACGCGGATGATCTCGCCGGTCGGGAGGACGATCTCGAACGAGATCACGAGATCGCGCGTGTGACCGTACCGCGCGCCGATCAGCGACCAGCCGCTCGTGCCGATTCGCCCGCCGACCAGCGAGCACGGGTAGGACGCCGGATTGTCGGGATAGATGTAGCCGTACTTGCGCAGCTCCTCGTTGAGCTTGAGCATGTTGATCCCCGGACCGACGGTGACCGTTCGATTCGTCGTGGTCGATCTCATGGATCTGGTTCATGAGCTTGACGTCGACGACGATCCCGTGACGCAACGGCACCGCGCCGTCGGTCAGCCCGGTTCCGCCGGCCCGGGGTACGACCGGGATCCGGTGTCGATTGGCGAGCTTGACGACCTCGGAGACCTGTTCCGCCGAGGTGGGCAACACGACGGCATGCGGAACGTGATCCTCCCAGCGGTGGGCCGGAAACGGCGCCGGGACGCGCGCGCGGTTGAAGGTCGCGGAGCGACCCGTGAAGACGTGATCGTCTCCGCAGATCCCGGTCAGCTCGTCGATCACGCCGTCAACTAGTGCGATCGCCATCTCACACCTCGAATCCGGCCGCCTCGGCGACGAGCTCGAAGATGTCGAACACCTCGATCCCCTGCGCGTCTCCCTGTTCGGTCAAGTGGCCGCTCCGACCACGGACAAGCGGACACGAGCGTGTCCACGCCCTCGAGCTCCTTCGCCTTGGCGATGCGCCGCCTGCTGATCTCGGCCGTCAGCTCGGGCTTCTCGACCCACAGGTTCGAGCCGGCGCCCGAGCAGTACGACCACTGCGTGACGTGATCGACGTCGACGAACGTGAGGCCGGGTATCGCGCGCAGGATCTCGCGCGGCGATTGCCAGACGCCCATCCGCTTGTTCAGCCGGCACGGGTCGTGATAGGTGACGGTGCGCTCGATCGGCGTCGTCAGCTTCAGCTTGCCCTCGCGAATCTGCTCGGCGATCAGGTCGACCGCGAGCACGATCTCGAACTCGTCGAAGTTCTCGTCGAGCGCCGGGGTAGTGCTCGATGATCGTGATGTAGTCGTGCGGATCGAGGCACACGATCCGCTTGCTCTGGGTCTTGCGCCAGTCGAGCATGTTGTGCTCGGCCATCTTGTGCGCGATATCGACGTAGCCGGTCTCCCACATCGGCCCGCCGCAGCACCACTGCTGGCTCATCAGCCCAAACTCGACGCCCGCCGCGCGCAGCAGCAGTGCGACCGCCCGCGGAACCGACGGTCGCTTGAACGCCGCCTCGCAGTCGGCGAACAGGATCGTCTCGCCGCCCGTCGGGAACGTCAAGCCCGGCCGCCCACGCGCGCACCTTCTGACCCGAGGTCTCTCGCGTCCAGCCGAGCACCGGCTCGTTGCCCCACCGGTCGGTCAGCTCGGCCCAGCGCTTCCAGTTCTTCTGGTGCACGCCGCTCTTGACCGCGAGCGCCCGCATCGCCTTGACGACGTCGATCGTCCGCTGGCGGAAGCGGTAGAAGTCGCCGGTGAACAGCGTGTTCGGGCAGCGAAGCTCGCAGGCGCCACACATCGTGCAGTGGACGTAGTCCTCGGCCACGTCCTCGATCGAAAGATGGCCCTTGTCCATCGCCACGACGTTGGCGTGAAACGCGGTCGGCGTGTGGCGCTCGTCCCGCGTGACCTGCATCACCGGGCACACCTCGCGGCAGAACTTGTGACCGGAGCTGAAGCAGTTGTAGGCGACATCCCGGTACTCATCGAGCAGCGCGTCCACCGCCCCGTTCGTCGCCTCGCCGGAGGTTGTTGTATCGGCCATGGAACTCCTCTCTATCCGCGCGCCCAGCGCCGGGGTCGGCCCGGTCGGCTTTCTAGATACGCCCCGAGCGGGTATGTCCGGTATCGAGGCCGGGGCAGTTTCTCGATCGTGACGAAGCCTGGCGGCGCGTTGATCACGTCGGGGATGCGGTTGACCAGCTGCGTCACCGTGGTCGTGCCGGTGGGCACGGCTGGGTTGGACAAATGCAGCTCGGGCTCGCCGGTGACCGTCCACTCATTGACATCGGTCTCACCCTCAACGTACACGCGGCCCGTCATCTCGAACGTAAGGGTCATGCCCTCATTGGTGCGCACGGTGTCGACGTCGGTGAAGCCGATCACCTTCCCCGCGTCGACGGTGACCCCGAGCGCCTTGGAGGGGACCGGCTGCTCGGCGACCTCGGGCCGGGTCGTGGTCGTCGCCTCGGCGACAGTAACGCCGAGATCCTCGACCAGCGCTCCCAGGGTGTTCTTCCCGAAGCTCGGCGGGCGCGCCGTCTCCGCCAACCACTTGTCGAAGTCCTCGACGGTGGTGTCGACGCGCTGATCGCGGACCACCTCAGGTCCGAAGTCCTCAACATTCCAGCTCGCCTGGCCCCTCACCGATTCGATCTTGTGCGACGTGGCCAACACCATGCTGACCAGGTTCACCCAGTAGACGTCCTGATGGCCGGTACCCGTGATCGTGACGCCGTTCTGCCGCGCGAGCCGGTCAAGCTCGGCGGTTTGCATCGGCGAGGTGTTCCAGGGATAGAGCGCCTCCTCGGACAGCGTGACGGCGTTGACGCCGTTAGCGGCGCAGCGGTGAAGATGCTCGTACATGTCTGACATGTAGCTGGCGACCGCGATCACGGCGATATCCGCCTCACGCGTGGAAAGAACCCGCTCGGGATCGTCCTCGACGAGCACGCCCGTTTGAAAACCGAGGCCGGCGACATCGCCCAGGTCCCGGCCAACCTTCTCGGGACTTCGCGCCAGGGCGCCGACGATGTCGACGCCCTTCTCCAACATCATCCGGGTGGCGATCGAGTTCATCGCTCCCACGCCGTAGACGACAGCCTTAATCCGCCTCATCCAGCGTCCCTCCGTCGCGATCGCGCCACCCACCGAGGATGGACGAAGCATAACGGGCGCGGGTGGCCTCGCGCACACGTGCTGGAGCGTCCAAACAGCTCGGCGAGAGGGTCGCGGTTGTGATCGAATGCGACGAGGCGTGACCGCAGCGCCGCGCGAGCGTGAAGCAGCGAGAGGAGAGTCAGCATGGAGAGTCTGTTCATCGGCGGTGAGTACGTCGCCAGCCACTCCGGTCAAGGGATCGAGGTCGAGAACCCAGCTACCGAGGAGACGATTGCGGTGGTGCCCGACGCTGACGCCTCCGACGTGGACCGGGCGGTCGAGGCGGCCCGCCGCGCTCAGCGTCAATGGAGTCTCGTCGACGGCCTCGAGCGCGCCACGCTTTTGCATCGATGCGCTGACCGCCTCGAGGAACGCGCAGACGAGTTGGCCGTCCTTCTGACACGCGAGGGAGGGAAGACGCTCAAGGAGAACCGGGATGAGATCGATTGGAGCGTCACCGCCTTCCGGCACCTCGGCGAGGTGGCGCGCGCGTCGCGGGGGCGCGTCGTCGGAGCGACCAAGCCCGGCCAGATCAACTTCGTGCTGAACGAGCCGCTGGGCGTCGTTGTCCACATCCTCCCGTTCAATTATCCGATCGTCCTGATGGCGTGGCAGGTCGCGGCCGCGCTCGCCGCGGGCAACGCGTGCATCGTCAAGCCGAGCGAGCAGACGCCGCTGGCCACGCTGCGACTCGGCGAGGTGTTCTCGGACCTGCCGGCCGGGATCTTCAACGTGGTGACCGCGGCCGGCGCAGGCTCGGCGCGGCTGGTCGAGCATCCGGGGACCGACATGATCGCGTTCACGGGGTCGGTCGCCGTGGGCTCCCGGATCATGGCCGCCGCCGCGCCGCGCATCAAGAAGCTTCTGCTCGAGCTCGGCGGCTCGGATCCGTTCATCGTCCTCGGCGACGCGAAGCTCGACGTGGCCGCCCGCGGCGGGGTGTTCGCGGCCTTCCTCAACGCCGGCCAGGTGTGCACGTCGGCCGAGCGGTTCTTCGTCGAGAGCTCCGCGTACGACGACTTCATGGCCCGCGCCGTCGAAGTGATGGGCACGCTGCGCATCGGCGACCCGTTCGGAGACGTCGACGTCGGGGCCCTGATCTCCCGCTCGGCACGCGACCAGGTCGAGCGCGTGATCGGCGAGATCTCCGGGCAGGGCGCGCGCGTCGTGCGGGGCGGCCAGGCTCCGCCTGAGCTCACGAAGGGCTACTTCTACGAACCCACTCTGATCGAGGTCACCGACCCCGAGCGTCAGCGCTTCGAGAGCGAGATCTTCGGGCCGTTGGCGACGGTCACCCGTGTCCGCGACCTAGACCACGCGATCGAGCTGGCAAACGGGTCGAACTTTGGTCTCGGCGCCAGCATCTACACCTCGAGCCTCGAGACCGCGATGCGAGCGGCGACCGAGCTCGAGGCGGGAATGGTGTGGGTCAACGACCCGTTGAAGGACAATGACGCCGCGCCGTTCGGTGGCTTCAAGTTCAGCGGCTTCGGCCGCGAGTTGGGCAGCGAGGGAATCAGCGCCTTCACCCAGGCCAAGCACGTCCACATGGACTTCGCGCAGACCCCCTCGCCGGAGTGGTGGTTCCCGTACGAGCGGCCGGCGATCGACGAGCGGGCAGCGGCCGGAGCGGCCGCCCGCCCGTGAGAGGTCACTTCCAGCACGGGTTGACCGGCCCCGAAGACCTGGCGTGAGGGGTCCGGCGCGGATACGATCGGCACACGGACCGGAGAGCGATCGCTCCGGTGTAGCTCATCCCTGAAAAGGAGCGACGGTTATGTCCTCTGCAGGCAATGGATCGGTGCGGTTCAGCTACTGCATGCTGCCCGACTACCCCCTGTCGGATTCGATCGAGATGATCAAGGTCGCCGACGAGCTCGGCTACTACGCTTGCTACTCGGTCGACGAGACGTGGCACAAGGACCTTTGGTGCCTGTTCTCAGCGGCGGCTGACAAGACGCGCAACATCCGTTTCGGCCCCAACGTGACCCACGTGTTCCTGCGGGAGCCGACCTTGATCTGCCAGCAGCTGGCGACGCTCGATGAGCTGTCTAACGGCCGCGCCGAAGCCGTCGTCTCCACCGGCAACTTCGTGATGATGGAGCAGTACCACATCGACTGGGCCAAGCGCAAGCCGCTCTCGCGCCTGCGGGAAGCGATGCACGTGATGCGTACGTTTCTCGACGACGGCAAGATCGACTACGAGGGCGACTTCTTCCAGTACACGGGACTTTTTACCGCCGCGCGCCCGGTACAGGACCGGATCCCGCTCAAGATGGGCGGCATGAAGGGGCCGAGATCGTTTGAGGTCGCGGGCGAGATCGCGGACGGGCTGCACCATGCCCTCTCGTACTCGCGCGAGGCCTACGACTACGTGATCGACCACGTCAAAGTGGGCGCTGAGCGGGCTGGGCGCAACTGGCGGGATCTCGATCTCGGCGCCTGGATCGTTTCGGTCGTGTCGGACGACTCCGCCGCAGCGAAGGAGGCTGCGCGGATCCTGGTCGCGTTCTACATCCCGTCCATGCCGCCCGAGCAACTCGCCCGCCACGGGATCGACCAGTCCGAGCTCCAGCCGATGTTCGACGCGTTCGCCGCCGGGGATGTGGCCAAGGCCATCAACATGTTCAGTCCCGAGCTCGCAGAAAAGCTGTCCGTCGCGGGAACGCCAGAGGAGTGCGCCGCTCAGATCCGCAACGACATCCTCCCCTCCGGAATTAACCACGTCGTCCTGGCTCTCGCGGATGAGCCCCTCGTCAAGCTCTTCTCCGGCCAGTCGGTCTCCGGTGTGCCCGGGATCGCCGATCAGCTGCGGCTGGTCGCCGAGCGCCTCATCCCGGCGGTTTGATGGCATACCTCGACGAGCTGTTCGGCCTGGGCGGAAGGACCGCCGTAGTCACGGGAGGTACGAGCGGGCTCGGCGCCGCGAGCGCCATCGGGCTCGCGCGGGCGGGCGCAAAGGTGGTTGTCGGCGGCCGCGACCGAGAGCGGGGGAGCGTGTCGTTGACGAGATCAAGGCCGCAGGGGCGGAAGCCGACCTCGAGTTGACGGATATCAGCAACCCGGAGCAGGCGGTTGCGTTCGCTGAGCGCGTCCTGGCCGCCCACGAACGCGTGGACATCCTCGTCAACGCCGCCGGGGTGTTCGCTCGGGAGGATGCCGCGGACACCACGCTTGACGAATGGGACGCGCTCATGCGCACGAACGTCACCAGCACGTTCCTGCTTTGCCAGTGCTTTGGGCGACCGATGATCGAGCGCGGCGCCGGCAAGATCGTCAATTTCTCCTCCACCGACGGCTTCCTCGGCGTGCCGGAGCAGGTCGCCTACAACGTCAGCAAGGGCGCGATCGTCCAGCTGACGCGGACCCTGGGCGCCGAGTGGATCAAGTTCGGCGTCAACGTGAACGCGGTGGCACCGTGCGACTTCGCGACTCCGATGCTCGCATCGTTCCTCGACACGCAGGAGTACCGCGACTGGATCCTGGACGCGATCCCCGCCGGCCGGGTCGGGCAGCCGCGCGAGATCGTCGGCGCCGTGCTGTTCCTGGCGTCACGCGCGTCGGACATGGTCGCGGGGCACAACCTGCTCGTCGACGGCGGCCGAACCGTGATCTAGGGGACCGGAGTGGTCCGCGTGGGCCTGCGATCAGGAGGATGCGCCGGTTCTCGTGATCGCACCCCCGAGCGATCGATCGGGCGACGCTGGTCTCGGAGCCGCGTTCGCGACGGATCGGCGTCGGGCATGGGCGGCCCGCCCAGCGGCGAGTTCGGCGGCTGCGGGGGACGGCGCGGCCCTCTGCCGCGTCCATCGTCCGATCCAGAGTCGGGGTCCGGCGGCGAGGCGCGTCGACCGAGGAGCACCGGCGCGAAGATCACCAGGAGGACTATCGCGAGATAGCCCAGGCCGAGAAGATCGATTCCCCCAGAGGCCTGACCGTTAATCGCTCGCGGCATGTCGAAAGCCTACCGCGCTCACGGGTAGACTAATCGCGATGGCCACCACCGAGGCCAAGCTTCCTCGAGCGGTCCGCAAAGGACCGCTCATCACGGTCTCATGCGAATGCGGTGAGCGCCGGGATTTGCGATACGGCGAGCGATGGCAGTGTGAGGGCTGTGGTCGCAAGTTCGACACCGGCAAGATCCCGCTCGAGGAGTACGCAGCGATCCGCCGCACGCAACTGCGCTACCGACTGGTCCCGCTCGGCACAGGACTCCTGCTCCTGGTCGGCGTCATCGTCTTCTTCCTCACGGGCCGGGCGTACGGAGCCCTGGTCGCGGTGCCGTTCTTGATCGCCTCGTGGGGCATCTTCGGGCGGCCGCTATATCGCTCTCGCTACCGCCGAGCGCTCACTAAGAACCTCCCGACCTGGGAGATCAAGTCGGACTAGGCGAGGCCCAGCCGGTGGCTTGTCAGTGGCTCGGGTGCACGATCAAAACATCGCAGTGGACCTTGTTGGCCACCGTCTCGCTGACGCTTTGGCCGAACAGCCGCCCGATTGCGCTCGGCTCGTGCGTGCCCACGACGATCAGGTCCGCATCGCGCTCCTTTGCGAGCTCCGCAATCGTCCGCGCCGGGTCACCGATGGCCGGAACGAGGTCCGCCGCAGCCCCTCGCCCTCGAGGTACGTGCTCGCGTGCGTGAGCTCCTCGATATGTGCTTCGGGAGGGTCGGTCGGATCGATCGGACCGGCGGAGCGCGTCGAGCTCACACCGTCGGCGCCACGCTCGTAACGATCAGCTCCGAACCGAACGCCTTCGCGATCGCCGCCGCGCGCTCGAGCGCGAGCTTGGCCGAGTCGGATTCGTCGTAACCGACAACTATTTTCTGGTAGCTCATATCGCTCCTCCCGGGACCACGCTAGCTGCCCACGGGGACGGCTCGGACGTCGCCTTCGGGCGTCCAGCCGACCTGCATCAGGGCGTCGCCGTCCGGGCCTTCGGGCATCGTCGGCGTCGACTCTCTCCAGTGGATGCTCTCCTTGTCCTGGACGATGCGCCGGTAGAAGAAGAGCAGCACCGACGCGACCAGCATCCCGACGCCGATGAAGAAGTCCGTCCAGTTGCCGTAGCCGTTGAGCTTCGGCGCGCCGGCGCCGACGACGAGGATCACCGCGTTGAAGACCGTCAGGATGGCCGCCACGGTAACCCAGGTGCGCTGGACCTTGCACGGCCTCGGCCAGTTCGGCCGGTCGCGGCGCAGCAGCAGGAACGCGCTGAGCGCGAACACGTGGCACAGCACGTAGCCGATGTTGCTCATGTACAGAATCGCCAGGTTGCTGGAGATGAACAGACGAGCAGGCACGTGTTCACGACCAGGTCGACCGTCATCGCGTTTCCGGGAACGTGGCAGCGGTTGAGCTTGCCGAGCCACTTGATCGTCAGGCCGGCCTTCGAGATCCCGTAGAGCGCGCGCCTGCCGTCGGCGGTCGACGTCGCCATCGACAGCACGAAGGCACGGATCAGGCAGCGATCAGGAAATCGTGTCGACCTGTGCCGACGATCGTCGGACACCGTGGTCACGTACGTGGTCGTACTGGATCGCGGACTCGACGGTATGCCCGTGAGCCACCGAGCGCGAGCGGCAGCAGGATGTACGACCCGAGCGAGAATACGCGGCGCTTCGCATCGCGATCGTGCGTATCGCGCTTGAGTCTTGTACTCGGGCGTGAAGGTCGCACAGACCTCGACCCCACGACGACCAGGCCAGGATGAACAGCCACACAAGCGCGACCTTGACGCCGCCCCACTGATGGCTGGCGAACGTCCATGAACGTTGTGGGATGCCAGTGCCCTCACTAGCGGCCCGAACGATGAGGACGCCACGAGATCATCATCAGCACCCCGCGTCACGTAGGTGAACCCCTTCAACGGCCGCACCCCGAAGACGTTGAAGCCCACACCCCGATGACGCTCGATGGCGATGAAATTGACAGCTGCAGGTGCACGACCCCGTCCCACACTGTCCACGACGTATTCGAGAACCACTGCGCCGAGATCAGGCCCCCGATGAGGTTGCCGAAGATCGCCAACACCACCGACCAGCCGATCCAGTACCCAAACGTAGCGATCGGACCGACCAGCGTCGTGTACTTGCGCCACGCCCTCGTTCGCATACAGCGAGATGCCTCCCGACCGGCCGGGAACATCATCGCCGGCTCGGAGTAGATCCACGACAGGACGCCCGACCATGGCCGCGATCCCCCACAGCACTCACGCCAAGGACGCCGAAGGTCCCAGCGTGCCCAGCAGGAGCCAACAGAAAACCGGGCTGACAGAGAGCGATGGTGAATCCGTCCCACCAACGCAGGGACTTAACGAGGTGGCGTTCCTCAACTACTGCTGTGGCCATGCCCAATCCTCTCCGACAGTGAGCAAATTGAGCCTCCCGAGTGTGCGCATCCGGTGGTACAGTGGCGAATTGCTCGACCGTGCAACCCGGCGAGCCTTTACCGCCGCACCTGTCCGCGCGCTTGCGGTGGCTGCCGCTCGAGCGCGGTATACCGTTCCGCCAGCCGACGAGCGCGCGCCACACCCGCTCGGCTCGCGTCGGAAGCGACGCCGCCCCGAGGCGCGATTCTTCCGCTGCCGCCGCGGACCGATCTTTCGTCGTCGTCGGAGTCGGGCTCCGAGGCGGTGCCTCGGGCCCGGTCGGGAGCGCCGGCAGGAACTGACCGCGAAGACGCACGCCGGGTAGAATCACGTCGACTCCGCCGACTGAGCCATGCCAGTCGTACGCTCGACTCGTGGTCGCGACAGCGCAGCCGAGATGGTGACGGGCTCCGCTCGCCCGGCCGCGGGCCCGGCGCTCGCGGTACGGCCAGTGCTACTGGCGACGCTGTCGGTGCGCGTTGACCCGACGGCCGAGCGGATGGCGATCGAGAGCGCGCTCGACGCGGGCGTCACGCTGATCATCGCGAACATGATCTCATGCCGCCTACCCGCTGGCGCTGTGCTCGCGCCCGAATACGCGATGTTGCCGCACGAGGAGGACCGCGACGCGGTACGTGCGACCGCTGATCGCGCCGCGGCGCTCGGCATCGCCACCGAGTTGTTGCGGGTCACGAGCACGCGGCCGGTGCGAGCGTTGCTCGAGCTGGCCGCCGAACGCGACGTCGGGCTGCTCGTGCTGGGCCCGATCTGTCGCGACGCCGCGCCGGCGATTTCGCGCCGCCGCGCGGCGGGTGCGGCGACACGCGGCTGCCTCGTGTGGGTCGCGCCCGACGGCTGAGCCTCGGTCCCGCCGGAATCCGCGCTGTGGACATCGGCCGCCAAAAACGGTAGAACAGCAGGAGTCTGGACGAATTTGTCCGATCCGCGAATGAGGAGAGACATAGTGGCGCGTGATCCGAAATACGACATCTTGTTCGAGCCGATTCAGATCGGGCCAAAGACGCTCCGCAACCGCTTCTACCAGGTCCCCCACTGCAATGGCGCGGGGTCAGAAAAGCCCGGAATGCAGGCGTACAACCGCGGCATGAAGGCCGAGGGCGGTTGGGCCGGGGTCTGCACGGAGTACTGCTCGATTCATCCTGAGTCGGACGACACGAGCCGGGTGTCCGCACGAATCTGGGACGAGGGCGATGTCCGCAACCTCGCGGCGATGTGCGACCGGCTGCACCACTTCGGCGCCCTCGCGGGGATCGAGATGTGGTACGGCGGCCCGCACGCTCCGTGCATGGAGTCGCGCGCCACGCCCCGCGGCCCATCGCAGATTCCCTCCGAGTTCGAGATCAACATCCATCCGCGCTACATGGACGAGGACGACATCGCCGAGGTCCAGCAGATGTACGTCGACGCGGCCCTCCGGGCCCGCGACGCCGGGTTCGACATCGTCTATGTCTACGGCGCCCATTCCTACCTGCCGCTGCAGTTCCTCTCACCCTTCTACAACAAGCGCGCCGACGGCTACGGCGGCTCGTTCGAGAACCGGGCCCGGTTCTGGAAGGAGTGCCTCGAGAAGGTGCGCGAGGCCGTCGGCGACGACTGTGCGATCGCCTCGCGGTTCGCGGTCGACACGCTGTACGGCTCTGCTGGGATCGAGGTCGGCGAGGACGGCGTGCGGTTCGTCGAGTACGTCGACGAACTCGTCGACCTTTGGGACCTGACCGTCGGCGACATCGCCGAGTGGGGCCAGAACGCCGGCCCGTCGCGGTTCTTCGAGGAGAACCACGAGAAGCCGTTCACGGGACAGATCAAGGCCGGTGACCACACGAACAAGCCGGTCGTCGGCGTCGGGCGCGTGACCAACCCCGACACGATGGTCGCAATCATCAACTCCGGCCAGTTCGACATCATCGGCGCCGCGCGCCCGTCGATCTCCGACCCGTTCCTGCCGAACAAGATCGAGGAAGGGCGGTTCGACGACATCCGCGAGTGCATCGGCTGCAACCAGTGCATCTCGCGCTGGGAGATCGGCGGCCCGCCACTGGTCTGCACGCAGAACGCGACCGCCGGCGAGGAGTACCGCCGCGGCTGGCATCCCGAGAAGTTCCACCCCGCCGCCAATCAGGACAAGGGAGTCCTCGTGGTCGGCGCCGGCCCCGCCGGGATGGAGTGCGCGATGGTGCTCGGTAAGCGGCAGATGTCCGCCGTGCACCTGGTGGACGCGGAACGCGAGATCGGCGGCTGCGTCAACTGGATCTCGTTGCTTGGGCATTCCGACGGCGGGACGAACCTCGCCCGAGGTGACGCCCGCGGGCTGGGCGAGTGGAAGCGGATCGTCAACTACCGCCAGATCCAGCTCGACAAGCTCTCGAACGTCGAGGTCCACACGAACTCGCGACTGAGCGCGCAGGACGTACTCGAGTACGGCGCCGAGATCGTCATCATCGCCACTGGCTGTCACTTTGCGACTGACGGTCTGAACCCTGCCACGCATGCTCCGATCGACGGAGCGGACACGTCGCTCGATTGGCAGCTGACGCCCGATGAGGTGGTCAGCGAATCCAAGCGCGTCGGCAAGCGCGTGCTCGTGCTGGAGAACGAGGGCTACTTCGTGGGCGCGTCCGTCGCCCAGAAGCTCGCCGGCGAAGGCCACGAGGTCCATCTGCTCACGCAGATGGGCGACATCGCCGGCTACATGGAGTACACGCTCGAGGCACCGATGCTCCATCGAGACCTGCATCGTCTAGGCGTCGACATCCGCCCGTACACGATGCTGGAGAAGATCGAGCCCGGCGTGTGTCATGCCTACAACATCTGGAACGAGGCCCACAAGGAGACGTTCGAGGTGGACACGGTCGTCCTATGTACACAGCGCTTGTCGAACGACGAGCTCTACCGCGAGCTGAAGGCAGACAAGGCGAAGCTCGAGGCGGAAGGGATCGAGCAACTCTTCCTGATCGGCGACGCGGCCGCGCCGCGGATGATCGTCGACTCGATCTTCGACGGCCACCGACTCGCGCGCGAGATCGACTCCCCGGACCCCGCCATGCCACTGCCGTTCATCCGCGAACGGCGGCTGTGGGGCGAGGTGTCGAACGACGACTACCGCGCACAGCTCCTCAACACGCCGGACGTCGTCGTTGCGTAGCGCCCTATGAAGATAGTCGTGCCGGTGAAGCAGGTGGCGGTGCTCGATGACGAGTTCGAGTTGCTGGGCGACGGCACGAACGTCGACGCGGCTAGCCTCGAGTGGGACCTGAACGAGTGGGACACGTTCTCACTCGAGGCCGCGCTCCAGCTTCGTGACGCCGCCGGCGACGGCGAGGTAGTGGCGGTCACGGTCGGCGACGAGGAAGCGGAGGAGGGCCTGTTGACCGCGCTCGCAAAAGGCGCGGACCGCGGCGTGAGGGTGTGGGACGGCGAGCTGGAGGGAGCCGATCCGCTCGCGGTGGCCCGCGTGCTTTCCGCGGCGGTTCAGGGCGAGGCACCCGACATGGTCCTCTGTGGAGTGCAGTCCTCCGACGCCGTCAACAGCGCCACCGGGATCGCGCTGGCGGGCTATCTCGGCATGCCCCACGTGGCGGTGGTGAAGGGGATCGAGCTCGAGGGCAGGCGGCTGACGGTCGAGCGCGAGCTCGAGGGCGGCCTGGTCGAGGTGCTCGGCATCTCGCTGCCGGCGTTGTTGACGATCCAGACCGGGATCAACGAGCCCCGGTATGCGACGTTGCGAGCGATCAAGCAGGCACGCGAGAAACCGCTGGCGCTGATGACGCTCGCCGATCTCGGCCTCAGCGGGGATGACGTAGCGCGCGCCAGCGCCTCACACAGACGGTCCATCGCGCCACCCGACAAGGGGGAGGGCGCGGAGATGCTCGGTGGCTCGCCCGCTGACGTGGCGGCCAAGATTGCGGAGATCGTCAGGGAGCGGATCGGCTGATGGCGGGAATCCTGGTGTTAGCGGAAGCCCGCCAGGGCGAGGTGCGCGATGTCTCCTTCGAGCTGATCTCAGCCGCACGGGAGCTGAAAGGGAGCGCCGGCGGCCCGCTTAAGGTGGCGATCATCGACGCCGACGCGGGCTCGCACGCCGCCGCCTTGGGAAGCGATGGAGTCGACGAGGTCGTGACGGTGACCTCGCCCGTGCCCCAGTTCGAGGCGCACGTCGCCCAGCTGGCCCTGGAAGCGCTCATCGAGTCCGAGCGTCCCCAGTTGGTGCTGGCTGCACACTCGATCGACGCGCTCGGGTTCGCCCCCGCCGTCGCCGCCACCGCCGGGCTCGGGTTCGCCAGTGACGTGACCGAGGTCCGATGGGAAGACGGGCCGATCGCGCGCCGGGGCGCCTATGGGGACAAGCTGGTGGCCGAGTACGACTTTCCCGGCAAGGAGTGCACGATCTCGCTCCTGCGGGCGGGGATCTTCGCGCCGGCGGCACGCGGGTCCGGCGGGGTGGCGGTCAGCGACGTCCCGGTGGACCTGACCGGCGTGGCCCGCACCGAGCACCAGGGCTATCGGGAGGCACCGGCGGGGGACGTCGACATCACGAAGGCAGACTTTCTGCTCTCGATCGGTCGCGGCGTTGAGGACAGGGACAACATTGAGCGCTTCGAGGAGCTGGCCGACCAGTTCGGCGCGACGCTCAGCGTCTCGCGGCCGCTGGTCGACGCGGGGTGGATACCGTCTGCTCGCCAGGTGGGCCAGTCAGGCAAGACGGTCAAGCCCAAGGTGTACCTCGCGCTGGGGATCTCCGGGGCCGTACAGCATCTCGCCGGGATGCGGACGGCAGAGACGATCATCGCGGTCAATACCGATCCTGAGGCGCCGATTTTCGGTGTCGCGCACTACGGTGCGGTGATGGACATGTTCGAGCTGGCGGACGAGCTCGAACAGGCGCTGGACTAGGTCGATGTTCTGGCTGGCGTCGGTGGCCACGAGGCCCGTGTTCTGGCATTTCGTTGTCTGGTTGAAGGTCCTCTGGTACGTGCTCGCGGTGAGCTCGGTGGTCGTGTTCGCCTACGGCGTCGCGCGGCCGCTGGTCAAGTACCGTCACGGTCACGGTGGCGGACTGCCGCCCGCAAAGCAGCTCCCCACGCTGCTGTGGCGGGGTCTCCGGCAGCTGCTTTCGCACGCGTCGATTAGCCGGCGCGACTCGACGGCCGGGTGGGCGCATCGGGGGATCTTCTACGGGTTCATCGTGCTGTTCGCGGGCACGGTGATCCTGGGGTTCGATACCGATTTCACGACCCCGGTGTTCGGCTGGAGCTACTTCCACGGCGACTTCTACCTCGTCTATAAGGAGGTCCTGAACGTCTTCGGGACGGCGCTGATTATCGGGGTGCTGGTGATGATGATCAGGCGCGCGGTGTTGAAGCCGGCCAAGCTCGAATACGCACGTCCGGACCGGGCGCCCGGCGATCCCCAGTACGACCGGCACACGTATGAGGTCGGTGATTGGGTGTTTGTGGGCACGCTGTTGGTGATCGCGCTGACCGGCTTTCTCCTGGAGGGCGTTCGGATCGCGATGGACGCCCCCGGCTACGGAGGTACCCAATTTGGCGGCTGGATCGTGGCCCAGGCGCTCACCGGCCTCAGCCACGGGACGCTCGCGGCGCTGCGCCATGGGCTGTGGTGGTTCCACGGCCTGCTCGCGATCACGTTCGTGGCCAGCATCCCGTACACGAAGGCCGCGCACATGCTCACGAGCTACTTCTCGCTGTCGTTCCGCGACCCGCTGGCCGGTAAGCGGCTGCCGGCGATCCCGCCCGAGCGCGCGGCCGAACCCGCCGGATACGCGACGCTCGCCGATTTCAGCGAGCTGCACCTGCTCCAGCTCGACGCGTGCACGAAGTGCGGGCGCTGTCACGAGGCGTGCCCCGCGAACGCGACCGGCCGGCCGCTCTCTCCGCGCGACGTGATCCTCGAGCTCCGCGAACAGGCGAACTCGGCCATGCACGCCACCGGGATCGGCGGCGTCATCGGCCAGCTGCTCGAGGGCAAGGCCGACGGCGAGGGGTTCACCAAGCCGGTGATCGGCGAGGACGGCGTGCGCATCGAGACCGTGTGGTCGTGTATGCAGTGCAACGCGTGTGTGGAGATCTGCCCGGTCGGGATCGAGCAGGCGCCGATCATCAACCAGCTCCGACGCCGGCTCGTGGAGGACGGCGAGCTCGATCCGGGGCTGCAATCCACGCTCGAGGTGATCCACAAGTCGGGCAACTCGTTCGGCGAGAACAAACGCAAGCGCGGGCGCTGGACCGCCGAGCTCGAGTTCGAGGTTCCAGACGCCCGCAAGCAGCCGGTCGACGTGCTCTGGTTCGTCGGCGACTACGCCTCGTTCGACCCCCGCTCCCAACAGGTCACGCGGTCGCTGGCGAGGCTCTTCCACGAGGCCGGCGTCGACTTCGGGATCCTCTACGACGGCGAGCGCAACTCCGGCAATGACGTCCGCCGCGCGGGCGAGGAGGGGCTCTTCGAGACACTCGCCGAGAGCAACATCAAGACGATCTCCGGCTGCGAGTTCAACCGCATCGTGACCACCGATCCGCACTCGCTGAACACGCTGCGCAACGAGTACCCCCAGCTCGGCGGCCAGTGGCCGGTCTCGCACCACACGGGCTTCCTGCTCGAGCTCATCGACACCGGCGC
The DNA here is from genome assembly GCA_963812225.1 of uncultured Solirubrobacterales bacterium. Taxonomy (GTDB): domain Bacteria; phylum Actinomycetota; class Thermoleophilia; order Solirubrobacterales; family Solirubrobacteraceae; genus Palsa-465. The sequence goes on along the minus strand of CAWEUN010000013.1, from coordinate 8,764 downwards.
GCTGCAGCTGCGCGCGCCGCTCTCCTATCGCGTGACCTATCACGACCCCTGCCACCTGGGCAGGATGAACGGCGAGTACGAGGCACCGCGAGAGCTCCTGCGGCGGCTCGGGTGCACGCTGATCGAGATGCCCCGCAACCGAGACAACTCGTTCTGCTGCGGCGCCGGCGGCGGACGGATCTGGATCCCCGACACCCCGGGTCAGGAGCGGCCGTCCGAGAACCGGATCCGCGAGGCCGTCGCAGTCGGCGACGTCGAACTGTTCGTCGTCGCCTGCCCTAAGGACGTCACCATGTACGAGGACGCGATCAAGACCTCCGGCAACGCCGACCGGATCGAACTGCGCGAACTCACCGAACTGATCGAGCAAGCGGCCATCCCTGAGCAGGCGCTCGCCACCGCCTGATGTCCGACCGACCCCTGATCGGAGTCTCCGCCAGCCTGCACGACTTCGGCGACTACGGCGGCGTGGGTGTTCATCGCCCGCTGCTGGCCGCCGGTGGGCTGCCGTTGACGCTGCCCCAGCTGCCTGATGCGATCGAGCCGGCGCTCGATGTGATCGAAGCGGTGCTGCTCGCGCCCGGCCGGGACATCGAGCCGCGTCGCTACGGCCAGGAGCCGCACCCGCTGCTCGCGGCCACCGAGCCTCAGCGCGACGAGTTCGAGCTCCAGCTGGTGGGTCGCGCGCTCGAGCGGGGCCTGCCGGTGCTCGGCATGTGCCGCGGCGTCCAGCTGCTGAATGTGGCCCTCGGCGGAACGCTCGTCCAGGACGTGAGCTTGCTCGACGGCGATCACCCGAGCGATCCCGGCTGGCGGAGCTGGAAGCAGGTCGAGCGCGCGTCGCTCCAGAACGCGCCTCTGCCGCCGCATCCACGGCACGAGATCTCGATCGCGGAGGACAGCATCCTGGCGCGTGCGCTCGATACGACCACGATCGACGTGAGCTCCTTCCACCACCAGGCGATCGACCGTCTCGGCGACGGCCTCGACGTCGTCGCGGCCACGGCTGACGGAGTTCCCGAGGCGGTCGAGCTCCGGGGCCGGCCGGTGCTTGCAGTGCAATGGGAGCTTCAGGAGGAGTGGCGGGTCGACCGGCGCTTCCTCGGCGTCTGGGAGTGGTTCGTGGACACGGCCCGCACCGCGCGCATTGGAGCGCGAGACTAGGAGCGCGGGCGCTTCTTCTCGGTGTCGTAGAGCGGGAATGGCGCGACGGTCGCACCGACGGTGCTATCGCCGAGCGCCACATCGACGCGCTGCCCGACGTCCGCGTGGTCGCCGTCGATCGCCGCCATCGCGATCACCTCGCCGAAGGTCGGGCTCTCGCACGGGCTCCGCACAATTCCAGCATCGACCCCGTCGACGGTCACCGCCGCTCCGTACTCGGGAACGTCTTCGCCGTCGATCCGCAGCGTCGTCAACAGCCGCGGCGTTCCCTCGGCCGCGATCCGCTTGAGCGCGTCGCGCCCGACGAAGTCGTTGCCGGTCTCGAGCTTGATCACGTTGTCGAGCCGCACCTCGAACGGGTCGGTCTGGCGAGGGAAGTAGTCGATATCCGGAAACAGCAGTCCCGACTCGATCCGGAGCGTCTCGATCGCCGAGAGCCCGATCGGTCGCAGCCCGTGGGGCTTGCCGGCCTGCAGTACCGCGTTCCACAGCTCGGTGGCGTCGTCGGGCCTGCAGTAGAGCTCGAAGCCGAGCTCGCCCGAGTAGCCCGTACGTGACAGCCACACCGGGACACCGCCCACCGTCACGCCGTCGGTGAGGAACCGGAAGTAGCGCAACGCGTCGACGTCCGCCCCATCGGTGATCGGCCGTAGAACGTCGCGCGACAGCGGCCCCTGCACCTGCAGGTGGGGCATGTCGTCGGTCACGTCTTTCAGTTCGACCTCCAGCCCCCTGTCGGCGGCCACCGTGCGGAACCAATCGAGATCCGAGTCGTAGCTCGTGATCGAGAAGCAATGATCCTTGGCGACGTGGAAGATCGTGCCGTCCATGATCATCTTGCCGTCCTGGTCGCACATCGCGCCGTAGCGAACCTGGCCAAGCTCCAGCGCCGCCATGTCATTCGTGAAGAGGGCGTCAGCCAACGCGAGCGCCCCCGGACCGCGCATGTCCCACTTGCGCAACGGCGCCTCGTCCCACACGTTGCACGCGGTTCTTGTCGCCTGGTGCTCCGCGATCGGGTCGCCGAAATCAGCCGCCCAGGCCCATCCTTCCCAGTCGGTCCAGTTCGCCCCCGCTTCACGCTGCACATCATCGAAAGCCGTTCGATGCAACTCGGTCGTGGACAACTGTCCCTCCATCGTGGATGAATTTGTACAGCCGCCCGCACTTATACAACACCGCGGCTGACGGAGCCAACCCCCGGGTCGAGTCCCTGTGATGCGAAAACTAGGAGCTGGCCATGCCCGGCACCCAACTGGTTCCGGCAAGGGGGACGCGCGCCATCGCGGCCGCCTCGACCGTCAGCGCCACGAGGTCCTCGGGCTCGAGGTTGTGGACGTGGGACTTGCCGCACGCGCGCGCGATCGTCTGCGTCTCGAGCACCAACGTGCGCAGATAATTGGCCAACCGCCTGCCACCCTCAACGGGGTCCAGGTGGCGCGCGAGCTCCTCGTCCTGGGTCGAGATCCCGGCCGGGTCGAGGCCCGCCTGGTAGTCGTCGTAGTAGCCGGCCGCCGAGCCGATCTTCCGGTATTCGGCGTTCGTGCTCCGGCGCGTTGTCGCCGAGCGCGATCAGCGCCGCCACGCCGAGCGACACGGCGTCGGCGCCGAGCGCCAGGGCCTTCGCCACGTCGGCGCCGCTCCGGATGCCCCCGGAGACGATCAGCTGAACCTCGCGATGCATCCCGAGCTCGATCAGCGACTCGACGGCCTGGGGAATCGCCGCGAGGATCGGGATCCCGACCTCCTCGATGAACACCTCCTGCGTCGCGGCGGTTCCCCCCTGCATCCCGTCCAGCACCACCGCGTCGGCTCCGGCCTTGACCGCCAGGGCGACGTCGTAGTAGGTGCGGCTCGCACCGATCTTCACGTAGATCGGGATCCGCCAGTCTGTGATCTCGCGCAGCTCCTCGATCTTGATCTCGAGATCGTCCGGCCCGGTCCAGTCAGGGTGGCGGCACGCGCTGCGCTGATCGATCCCCTTCGGGAGATCCCGCATCTCCGCAACCCGGTCGGAGATCTTGTGCCCCAGCAGCATGCCTCCGCCCCCCGGCTTGGCCCCCTGGCCGACGACGACCTCGATCGCATCCGCGCGGCGGAGGTCATCCGGGTTCATGCCGTAGCGCGAGGGCAACAGCTGGTAGACGAGCAACCGAGAGTGTTCGCGCTCCTCGGGGGTCATCCCCCCATCGCCGGTGGTGGTGCTCGTGCCGACCTCGGTGGCGCCACGACCGAGCGCCTCCTTGGCGGCGCCGGACAGCGCCCCGAAGCTCATTCCCGCGATCGTGATCGGGATGTCCAGCTCGATCGGCTCGCGCGCGAAGCGAGTGCCGATCACGACTTCGGTCCCGCACCGCTCGCGGTACCCCTCGAGCGGATAGCGTGAGACGCTCGCGCCGAGAAACAGGAGATCGTCGAAGTGCGGCACGCGGCGCTTGGCGCCGAAGCCGCGAATGTCGTACATGCCTTCGCGAGCCGCCCGTTGGATCTCCGCGATCACGTTGCGGTCGAACGTCGCCGACTCGCGGAGTCCCGGATGCCAGCCGTTGGATGGCATCTCAGTAGCTCCCTAGGTTGTCGACGTGGAAGTTGTAGAGCTGCCGGGCCGAGCCGTAGCGGCGGAATTCCTCAGGCTCGACACCGCCGAACTCCGCCTTCTCCAGGAGCTCTCGCAGTTGGGCCACATGCTCCTCGCGCATCTCCTTCTCGACGCAGTCTGCTCCGAGCCCGGCGACCGATCCACGCACGTAGAGTCGCGCCTCGTAGAGCGAGTCGCCCAGAGCGTCGCCGGCGTCCCCGCAGACGACCAGACAGCCCTTCTGCCCCATGAACGCGCCCATGTGGCCGATCGAGCCGCGGACGGCGACAGCGGCCCCCTTCAGGGAGATCGCGCAGCGAGCGGATGCGTCACCGTGGATCACGAGCAGACCCCCGCGCGCCGTCGCGCCGGCGGACTGGCTCGCGCTCCCCTCGACGATCACCCGTCCCGACATCATGTTCTCCGCCACGCCGACGCCGCAGTTGCCCCGGACGCGGACGGAGGCCTGCTTGTTCATCCCGGCGCAGTAGTAGCCGACATGGCCCTCGATCTCGACCTCGCATGGGGAGTCGAGCCCGACCGCGATGGCGTGCTTCCCACCCGGATTGAGGATGTAAATCCGCTCCGGGACCGCCGCCTCATGCAGCCGCTGGTTCAGCGAGCGGACGGATTCGGTCGCCAGGTCGACCGACAGCCCCTCCCGGGTGATGCCGGTGGCCGCCATCAGGGGACGAGCGCCCTGCTCCAGCTGTACACGCGGCCTGGCTCGGGCTCCCACATCTGGGCATTCTCCGCGCCGGGCAGGACGGCGATCGCGCGGTATTCCGAGGCCATCGCCACCCACTGGTCGTTTTGGGCCATCACCGCGGGTTTGCACGCGATCGGGTCACGGAGCACTGCGAAACCGTCGACCGTGCCCACGGCAAACGTGTAGAAGCCGTCGAGGTCATCGAGGCATCCCTCGAGCGCCTCCTCGAGGCTTGCTCCGTCTCGCATTCGCCACATGAGGTATCCGGCGGCGACCTCGCTGTCGTTGTCGGTCTGAAAGCGAATGCCCTCGCGCGCCAGCTTCGACCGCAGCCGATTGTGGTTCGATAGCGAGCCGTTGTGGACGAGGCAAAGGTCCAGACCGGTCGAGAACGGGTGCGAGTGCTGGGTCGTGACGCGGCTCTCCGTCGCCATCCGCGTGTGCCCGAGTGCGTGGGTCCCGTCCATCTCGCCCAGCGCGAATGCGCTCACAAACTCGCGCGGCGGCCCCGCCTCTTTGTAGATCTCGATCGCGCTGCCGACGCTCATCACGCGGAGCCCGGAGTGATACTCGGCCAGCCAGGCCTGCGCATCGGCCGCTTCGGCGTCGACCACGAACGTCGCGTGCGTCGCGCGTATGTGCGGGCCGGAAACCTGCCCGAACTCGATCTCCAGACCGGCAGCCACGGCCTCCCAGTCCGGGTTCATCTCGGCGCTGTACAGCGACATCTTGCTGGATCCTGGAGGCACCGGATCCCTGTAGAAGGCGACGCCGGCGCTGTCGGGGCCGCGAAACGACAGCTGTTCGAGCATCTCAGACAACAACCCGCCGAGACGGGGTTGCAACGACGTCGATTTGAGGAAGAGACCCGCAATACCACACATTGCGTTCACAGTAGAGGCTGGTGTGAGGGCCGAAAATGGCGCCCGTGCGCACAGTTTCGACCGCGAATGTGGTGATTGGCGCCACTTCTTTACGCCGTTCGTCGGCGATGTCCTATGGATCCGGGAGCCGCAGCGAGTTCGCCGCCGAGCGAAGATCCCCGTGTTCCTGGTCCTCGACGCGCGCTAGCCGTCGGCCCCGGGCCGACCGTGCAAGCGCGCCAGCTTGATCGCAAGCTCCAGCGAGAGCAGATCGTCCTCGTCCAATTTCAGTCCCGTCAACTGTTCGATTCGACCCAGCCTCTGACGGAGCGTGTTCGGATGGACGAATAGCGCGCGGGCGCTCTCGATCACGCTTCGGCGCTCCGCCAGGTAGCGCTCGAGCGTGTCGAGCAGTGCCGTTCGTCGCTTGTTGTCGTAGGCGATCAGCTGATCGACGGCCGCCCGCATCCGGTCATACGGAGCATCATCGGCAGCGATATGCACCAGGTAGCGGTAGGCGCCAACCTGCGAATAGGCGATCGCGCCACCGGCCCTGAGCAGTGCCTTCCCGATCGTGGCCGCGTCGAGCGCCTCACGATACGCCCGGGTCGCGTCCGCCGGCGTGTCGTGCAGTTCGCTGACCCCGACTGCGGCGCCACTGCGGCGGCCCAATTCGCGACAGGTCTGCATCACCTCTTCGATCCGCTCCGGCCGACGTGTGCCGAGCGCCAGCACCGCCCGAACCGGGCCGGGGCCGGCCTCGGCCACTGGGGGCGAGACGATTTCGCCAAGCGCCTTCCCGAGCAACTCGGCTGCCGCTCGCCACTCGCTCGAGGACTGTTCGTGGACGTCGGCGGGCTCGGCGCAGACCATGAGATACGGACCGGCGAGATTGCAGCGCACCTCCGCTGCCTTCGCGGCGGCGAAGGCCGAAGCGCCGGCGGCGAGCGCCTCAAACAGATCCTTGACGATGCTGGCGTTGGTCAGGCCCTCGATCAGCTCGGCGCGCTTGAGCGCGATGGCGGCCAGATGCGCGACCGCTCGGGCAATCTCGGTGTCCTCGTCGCTGAACGGGCGCCCCGGCGTCGCGCCGGCACACAGTAGACCGATCCGCTCCTCGCGGATGCTCAGTGGCGTGACCAGCAGGTCGGCCACGTCGAGTTCGGGCCACAGCGCCCGTGCCGGCGGGCGAGCACCGCGCTCGGGCAAAGCCGCAAAGACCAGGCCCGCCGCGGATACGGAGGACTCCGGAGCCGCCTCCGGGGAGGAGGCCACCATCTCCAGGCGGGAACCGTCGGCATCGAGGCGGTAGAGCTGGCACACCTGTGCGCCCAGCAGACGCCGCGTTCCGGTCGTGACGGCCACCGAGATGTCGCCCGCGTCGGTCGGGGCGGCGACCTCCTGGGCGAGTCGGGACAGGCCGGTCAGCGCGTCGACCCGCCGTCGCTGCTGGTCATACAGCTGCGCGTTCTCGATTGCCCCCGACACGAGGGACGCGATATGCATCAGCAGCTTCAGGGTCTCCTCGGTGAACTCCCGCGGCGCCTCGGTGTGCAGGACGATCACGCCGATCGCGTCGACCGAGCGCGCGAGGATCGGAACCGCCACCATCGATTGGAAGCTCTCCTCCTCGAGCTCCGGGAAGTACTTCATCCGCGGATCGTTCATCGCGTTTTCGCGGATGAACTCGGGGGTGCGATGTCTTGCCACCCAGCCCGTGAGTCCCTCGTCGAGGCTCATCTGCACTCTGTCGACCAGATCCTCGTACACGGGTGAGGCGGCTCGCATGGTCAGCCGATCTCCCTCGAGCAGATAGATGAAGCACGCGTGACAGTCGGTCGCCTCGGTCGCCAGGTCGACGATTCCCTGGAGCATGGGGCTGAGCTCGATCCAGGACGAGACGAGCGTGATCACCCGGTACAGCGTGCGGTTCTCGTCGCGAAGGACGCGCGGCTCGGTCGTGGTCGACAGGGTCCCTCCTCTTATGTGCGGAGCGAACATGTTAGCCACGGGTAAACGGGGATCCCGGCCATTGCCGCACGCCCGCCGACACGGATATACGTACACGTATGAGCTCACCACCGCAGAACCCCGATGACGTCCGCCGGATCGTGAAGGACGAGGGCATCGAGTTCCTGTTCGCACAGTTTGTGGACATGCACGGCAAGCCAAGCGCCAAGCTCGTGCCCGCCCACCACCTGGACGACCTGCTCGAGGAAGGCGCCGGATTCGCCGGCTTCGCCGCGGGCGACATCGGCCAGGGCCCGCAAGACCCCGACATGATCGCGATGCCCGATCCACGCAGTCTCACGATCCTGCCCTGGCGGCCCAATGTGGCCCGATTTGCTTGCGATGTCACTGTCGAGGGCGAGGAATGGCCGTACTGCCCCCGCACGATCCTCCGACACGCGCTCGACCGCGCGTCCGCGCGTGGGTACGCGCTGAAGCTGGGCACGGAGCTCGAGTACTTCCTCCTCCGCCGGAGCGCGGACGGGGGGATCGAGGTCGCTGACCCGCTCGACACGCTCGACCTACCGTGTTACGACATGCGCGCCCTCACGCGCAACCTCGACTTCGTCTCGCAGGTCTCTCAGGCGGTGACGAAGCTGGGATGGGACAACTACGCCACCGACCACGAGGATGCCAACGGCCAGTTCGAGCAGAACTTCGTGTTCGCCGACGCGCTCACCACCTGCGACCGCGCTGTGTTCTATCGCTACATGGTGGAGTCGCTGGCGCAAGAGCGAGGACTGATCGCGACCTTCATGCCGAAACCGTTTGCCCACCTGACCGGGAACGGCTGTCACTTCCACGTCAGCCTGTGGCGCGACGAGGAGAACCTGTTCGAACGCGACCCCTCAGAGGACCCGCGGGGACTCGGCCTCTCCGAGCTGGCCTATCAGTTCGTCGGCGGGTTGAAGGCCAATGCCAAGGCGTACATCGCCGTGACCGCGCCCACCGTCAATTCCTACAAGCGCCTGGTCGTGGGCGCACCCACGAGCGGCGCCACGTGGGCACCCGCATACGTCAGCTACGGGTACAACAATCGCACTCAGATGCTGCGGATCCCCGCCCCCGGCCGGATCGAGGACCGCACCGTCGATGGGTCGTGCAACCCGTACCTGGCGGCGACGGCGATGCTCGCCGCCGGACTTGATGGAATCGACCGGAACCTGGACCCGGGCGAGCCCAACTCGGCCAACCTGTACGAGCTCTCCGAGGAGACGCGCAACGCCCAGGGAATCGAGCTGTTGCCGGCCAACCTGCTCGACGCCACGCGTGAGCTGGAACGGAACGCTCCCCTGCGCGAGGCCCTTGGACAGACTCGCGACGGCGACTATCTGGACTATTTCGTCAAGGTCAAGCGGGGCGAGTGGCAGGCCGCCCACGAGCAGATCACGCAGTGGGAGCTCGACCGGTACCTGCAGCTGTTCTGAGGGTCGTCTAACC
>CAWEUN010000012.1:0-40233 GCA_963812225.1 uncultured Solirubrobacterales bacterium | reverse complement strand
TGAACGCGGCGGGCCTACGGATACGTGACAGTAATGACACTCGGGATGTCAGCCGGGGGGAGCCTACGTCGACAACAACCGTTGGAAGAACGATCGATAGCGCTGGAGCGCGACTCGAAGGTCTTCGGTCGAGATGTCCTCGCCGCGGCCCCACTGCGCCTCGAGTCGTTCCCGCTCCTGCGCAAAGCCGTCGGCGAGCTGTTGCATGACGTTCGCGACCAAGCCGTCCGCGTCCTCGACCGCTCCGCGCGGCTCGTCGACAAATCGGGTCTGAACCTCTTCCCACCGCCGTTGGAAGGCTGCGGTCAACTCGGCGGGAAGAAGCGGCTCGCCGGCTTCCGACGCAGCGGCCCGCGCGCCATCGGAGGAAGCCGGTGCAGCGGCGTTCTCGTCCCGGGGCGCGGAGGACGACGGCGCCGGCGTGGAATCGGTTTCAGGCTTGGCCGCGACGTCGCCAGACGACCGTGGCGTCTGCACGCTTCCGCTCTCGCCTTCGGGCTCACCAACCTCCGTGTCAAGTCTGCGGTCATCAGCCTGCGTGTCGACGGTTCCGTCTCCCCGGGACGTCTCCGCCCGGTCGTAGGCCTCGGCGGGCGGTTCACGGGACGTCTCCACGTCCCGCGCCTCGGGGTCTGCAGCCGTGACTGCTCCCGCGGCTGAGCCTTTGGGTGAGGCCAGGTCCCGAGTGCTCAATGCCTCTTCGTTGCGCTCCGTCATCCGTCATCCCCTCCTTATCGTGTCAAGTGGAACTGCGCCCTGATCGCTCTCGTTACCTTCATCCAATCGTGCGGTGTCGCCGGGGGCCAGCAGGTCGTCGAACAGTGCCCGGAAATGCACCATCGACTGACGCAGCTGTTCGGTGCTGGCCTGCCCGTTGTGAGCCCGGACAGAAATTGCCTGAGCCGCCCGATAGTTCTCGACTACGTTCGGGTGCTCGACCGATATGTCGGCCGCCCGCTGCTCGAAATCCTCATCGACCGGATAACCCCGGTCGTGCATCACCTGCTGCACGAGTTCGTGGGCCTCGCCGACCGCCGCGCTCGGCTCATCGACAAAGAACCGCTGAGCCGACTTCCAACGCTCGAGGTAGCGCTCACGGGTCGCGGGGTCCAGCGGCCGAATCTCAAATTGATCTACTCGCCGTCGACGACCAGCCAGCTCGCGCTCAGCGGACCGTTGATCGCCACGCTGCGACACGACGCGGTTGTACTCCGGGCCGAAATCATCCTTGAGCTTTCGCGAACGTTGCTGACGCGCAACGAGCACTCCAATGATCACCAACAGCACGACGACGACAGCCACAAGCACCCAAGTCATAGGGAAAGTCCCCTCTCTCTCCAGTCCCTCGCCAACGCGGGGGGTTGACGGTCTGCAGTCACCCTACCCTCGCGTCCCTGACCTGAATCCGCATGCGTCCTCGCGCAGACGTCCGTACGGGAACAGGCACGACCAAACGACCTCCGAGGGCGGCCACGAGAACGGAATGGCGCCAATGGCCGCGCTACTCCCGGGCACCGAGCGGGTAGTGTGACGAAAATGAATGGCCGGCACGGACAGCGAGCGGAGCGCCCCGCCCAGTGGCCTCTGTAACCGACCTCATCAGCATTGTCGATGCGGATCCTGACCTCGCCGACCTCCTCGACCAGTCAGAGCTCGACCGCGCCCGCCGCGAGGCGCTGACTCGCGAACGTCGCCTCTCGCCCGGTGATTGGGATGCGACCGGCGCGATCGAGCCAGACAAGCATCACCGTGGCTTTCTGATCATCGAAGGGCTGTTGTCGCGCGACGTCAACGTGCTCGGGCGCACCTGCGTGGAGCTGCTCGGCGCCGGCGACGTCCTGCGACCCTGGCGCTGGGACACTGAGGGTTCACACGTTCACGCCGAAGTAGGATGGCGTGTCCTCGAGCCGACACGACTAGCCGTACTCGACCACGGTCTGGTCGTGCGGATGAATCCGTGGCCACAACTCGGCGTGGAGCTCTTCGCCCGCGGAACGCGGAGGGCGCACCATCTCGCGGTCGCCCTAGCAATCGCCCACCACCAGCGCGTGGACGATCGACTCCTCCTGACGCTCTGGCATCTGGCTGAGCGCTGGGGCCGTGTCACACCGGAGGGGATCACCGTGCCCTTGCCGCTGTCTCATCAGCGCTTGGCAGACTTGGTCGGAGCGCACCGACCATCGGTTACCACCGCGATGGGCGAGCTGGTTCGCGCCGGCGCGGTCAGCCGGCGAGAAGACAGCGCGTGGATCCTGCATGGCACTCCGCCCGCCCAACTACGTCATCACCGTTTGGTCGCCGCCATGACCTGAAGACTCAGGGGATATGCGGCGGGGTACGCTACGTCGGCCTGGAACGACCCGTCAGCCCGCGGCGGTATCGGGGCTGAAGCTAAGTGAGTGGCTAAGGTCGCTCAGTTGACGATCAAGCCGACCTGACGTCTCATCGTCGTTGCCGCCTGGAGCGCTGAGCGGCTCCTGCTCCTCTTGACGGGCAGGCCGTTGAGTGCCGCGTCGGATGCCTGCAGCCGTCCGGATCGATATTCGGCTCGCGGTCTTCGGCGCGGCCTTACGGCTCGGGGTCGTGGCGGACCGTAGAGTCCTCGAGGCCCGCAGCGTTCGGCTCGGTCGATGGCGGGACGTTCCGGTCGGACGCCACCGATTGGTTGGTCCGGGTTGGCGCCAAATCGCCCGCGACCGCCGATGCGTCGGCAGAATCGCCGCGGCGTAGCCGCGTGTCCTGACGCCCCTGTCCGTTGGCGACTGGATCCTGCTCGGTCGCCGCCGCATCGCTCCCGGCCGCCGGAGCTGCTGACCTACGTCGCCGCCACGCGCCGCCGCCAGCGTAGCCCGTCGCGTAGACGGTCCGGCGACGGCGCGGAATCACCGTGTTGAACAGGAGGATCGCCGCGACGACGCCCCACGCGAGCTCGGTCCAGCGGTTCGCGGCGGCCAGTCCGAGCACGTTGCCGCTGGCGAGCGCGATGATCGCTGCGGCGGCGAGAGCCGTCCCGACGATCAGGCTCATCGTTTTGGCGAGCAGATGCTGGGCGGCTCCGAACAGGAGCAGGCCGCCGGCGATGGCGATGAGCATTCCGGTCCAGCCGTTGGCGCCGAAGATCCCCAGGAAGACCTTGCCCTGTACAGGCGCCTTACCGTTCGGGAAGTTCGCGAACTTCGGAAAGACATGCTGCTTGTAGAGGAAGTAGAGGCCCGCCGCGAGCAGGATGGTTCCCAGGATCAGGGCTGGCCCGCGAGCCAGACTGACGCCTTTCTCAGTACGCGTTTCGATCGTCTCGGGCATGGGTTGGCCTTTTCCAGGTTTGATGCGTGTGGAATCGCGCGCGTCGCGGGACGGCTGTCGCCGTTGTGTTGGACGTTCGTCTGTTAGGGAGGGCTGCTCGCCCTCCTCCTCCGGCTTGAACACTTGTGCCCGAAGGCCGGCCCCACCTCAGGCCCGCGAGCCGCGCAACGTTTGGAAGCTGCCCCCAGTCTGCTCGCAGGTTTGGGATCCCGCGGGTGGAGGTCAGTAGTAGTGGCGCCGTCCTCCCACCGCGCGTCCCATGGATCCGAGCACGGCGAGGACCAGGCCGACAATCACGAGGATGATCCCAATGCTCCACAGAACAGCGATCTTCGCGATAAATCCGATGACCAGCAGGATGATGCCGAGGATGATCATTCGCCCTCCTGACCGTCAATTGACGCGAGCTGATGGGTTGATATTGCGGACGCACTCTAGGCTGCTGCCCGCTGGCGCCGGTCCGTACACGTACGGCTCAGGACGTACGCACTCAGACCCAGCCGTCTGGCTTGCGCACGACCAGTAGCGGGACTGCGCGCACTCGGGACGGCTAACTCGGAGCGCGGTACACGCCGACCTCGAGCGGACAGCTGCTCGGGATGACCAGCACTAACGCGAACTTCCGACCAACGCATTCCCGGTGCCAGTCGCCGATCCGCCGTAATGGACCGCCCCGCAAGAGATCGGCGCTCTGACCGCAGTTCTTACCGCACTCGATGGCAGCAAGACTCTGGTCGACATCGTGCCCGTCCGCAAGCTAGAGCTACTGCTCACAGAAGTCGGAGGGCTCACCACGTTCGGCTTGGCTAAGCGCGCTAACGCGGATCGCGACCTGGTACTCGCGTTGCTGCGGGAATTGGAAGCCGCCGGCCGGATCTGCAGAACGGGCGAGCGCCGCGGGACACGCTGGTACGCGATCACCGACCAGGAGCGCCAGCCCGAATCCCGCTTCGTCTGGGCCGATTGAACTTCCCGTGGCGATCGCCAACGCTCTCACCAAATGCTGTTTGGCGATAGCAAGCGTACTCTGCATCGGGAGCCAGTCCTAGGCCGCGATCGCTATGTAGCGCCGGAGCAAAGGTCAAGAGCGATCATCCGGGGGGAGCCCCGGACGCTTCAAATCGGCGAACGCGCATCGGCGCGCTTCCCTGCTCGTCCGCTGCTCTAGGCACGAGAGCTAGTTGGGACGAGGTTGGTCCAGAGCCCATGTGAGAGTGGAACGAAGCGACGGCTCTCGTCCGCGACAAGACGGCGTACTAGCTCGACCGTTTCGCCGACATCGCGGCGTCGCTCCCATTGCCCTGCCTCGACGGGCGAATCATGCATGAGTACGACTGCGTCCGAGCCGCTGCGATCGGCCTCTTCCAGTTCAGCGACCGCGGCGCGATGCATCACCGACGCGGATGTCCCGTCGTAGTCCGTCGTGTCGATCGTCCAGCCAGCGAGCTCTAAACCGCGCTCGCTCGCGAGCTCACAAGTCGTCCCTACGAGCCAGTTGCCCCACGGAGGTCGCCACAAATGCGGGGTGGCCGCTCCGAGCTCGCGTAGAAGCGCCGTCACTTGTTCGATATCGGTTCGGATCTGCTGAGGAGTCATGTCGCCCTGCGAGCGATGCTCCCAGCAATGCGGTTGCACGGAGTGCCCAGCCTCGAGAGTCTCGCGCACCACGTCATGATGCGTTGAAGCCTGTTTTCCCCAAACAAAGAACGTCGCGCGGACACCGCGCGCGCCAAGCACTTCCAACAATGGCAACGTGCCGTCGGGCCACGGCCCGTCATCGAATGTCAAGGCTACAGTTGGTTGCACGTTTCGACAGGCCACGCACCAACGAAATCGATTTCTCGTCCGAGGGAGGTAGAAGCCATCGAGACACTTCCGCCCGAACAGGCCGAGCCCCCGATCGCTCCTAACCTCCGCGAAGCTGATTGGCTGCTTTCTGTGCGGTAAGCAGGGCCGCGGCGCCTGCTTCCCTCGGCGCGAGCAGGCGAGCTAGCGACGCGCTGCGGCGCGTGTGCGAGCCGCCTTCTTCGCAGCCTCGCTGCGTTTCCGGGCATTGTGTTCGCGAGTGCGTGCTGCCTTCCGTGCCGCCTCGCTCCGACTCGAACCATGGACATGACGCTCGAGGTCGGAGGCGGCCTGCTTGAGGCTCTCGACTGTGCGCGTGACTGCCTTCGATGGTTTGCCGTTTTTGGTCTTTGCTGCCGACTCGCTCGCGGTTTTGGCGACCTTCTTACGCACGCCGCTCTCGCGGAGACTGTCGAACAGGTCCTTCTCGCTTTTCTTGGCCATTGTGTTCCTTTCGTTCTATACGGGGCGACACCCGCCTGTAACGCGCCCTCAGCGGGTCTATTAGCCGCGGTTCCTTTCTGAGTACCCGTTCGACGCCGGTCCAAGCCGCGCTAACTCCCGGTCGGGCGGGTAGTAACGAACCGTGGCCTACATGAGTCTCGTCTTCGACTCACCCGACCATCGCGATGTCCTCGCTGAGATTGCGGCGGGCGCTGCCCAGCGGGACGCCGAGCACACTCCGAGGTTCCCGGAGGCACCATTTGCCTTGCTCGAGCAGGATGGCCTCCTCGCGTGGAACGCAAAGGCCGGGTCGAATCGGCCGCCCGCCGCCGAGGAGCTGCAACTCGTCCGGCAGGTTGCCTGCGCCGATGGATCTCTTGGTCGAATTTTCGACGGGCACCTTAATGCCGTCGAGCGCCTGGCTGTTCAGGCGCCCGACGCGCTACGCGAGCGTGAGCTTGCCGCCATCGTAGGCCGGAGGCTCAGAGGCGGGATCTGGGGCAGCGATCCGGGGCCCGGGGAAGGATCGCCTGCCACCGTGCACGAGGCTCGCGGTGGCGAGGTGCTTCGTGGAGTGAAGACTTTCTGCTCGGGTGCCGGCGGCTTGCATCGCGCGCTGGTGCTGACACGCCAGCGCCGCGGCGGGCCACCGCTCGCGGTGTGGATCGATCTCACCGACGAGGACCGCGTGGAGGTCGATACGAGCTGGTATCGCTCATACGGGCTCCGCGCGTCCGTCTCGCATCGCGTCGTCTTCCACGACGCGCCGGTGATCGCCCGGTTTGGCGCGCCCGGGTCCCTAGCCGAGCAGCCCTGGTTCTCTCGTGATGCGCTCCGGACCGCGGCCAGCTGGGCGGGGATGGCCGACACGGCAGTTCACTCCGCGCTTGATGACCTCGCTCGCCGGCCTGGAAGGGGCCAGCTCGAGGCGCTTGCAGCGGGACGGATCCTGACAGCGCAACGGACGATCGATCTGTGGATCGAGAAGGCCGCGCATGCAATGGACGCATCGGGTGATGAGCTTCCGATCGTCTCCATCCAGGCTCGCGTCGGTATCTCCGACGCCTGTCGGCTGCTGCTCGACGAGGCTGCTCGGGCCTGCGGGTCAAGACCATTTGCCCGAGCTGATGCCCTCGACCGGGCCAGACGTGATCTCGAGGTGTTCCTGCTTCAGCACCGTCTCGATCCGTTGCTTGCGCGCTCAGGTGAGGCAGCGCTCGAGGAACGCTGATGACGCGGATGACGCTCGCGGATTTCGAGTCCCGCTACCGCGCGGACCCTGATCCTTGGGGATATACCAGCAGCGCCTACGAGCATGAGAAGTATGTTGCGACGCTCGAGGCATGCGGCGCGGGCCCGTTCGCTGATGCACTCGAGCTCGGAGGCTCGATTGGTGTGTTCAGCTCGATGCTCGCTCCTCTCTGCGTGCGGCTGACGACGATCGATGCCGCGCCCACGGCGGTGACTCTGTCCCGCGGTCGGCTCTCGCGCGCCCGTCACGTCCGCGTGCTCCTCGGCTCGATCCCCGGTGCCGTCCCAGCAGGTCATTTCGATCTCGTGGTCGCGTCGGAGATCCTCTATTACCTGAACGCGGCGGAACTGGCCGCTACGGTGGTGATGCTCGAGTCACGGATGAGCCCGGGAGCTCGCCTGGTCGCGGTGCATTGGCGTCCTGCCGGGCCCGAGCGGCCGCTCGATGCACAACAGGTTCACGGGCTTCTGCGCCGGCGGGCGTGGCTTAAGCCGGTGCGCTCGACTGGGACCCGCGATTACCTCCTCGACGTGCTGGAACGGCGGTGAGCGACGAGTTCGAACTGCTCGTGGTGGGCGGTGGGCCGGCGGGGCTCGCGGCGGCACGGGCCTACCGCGCCGCGGGGGGAGTGGGGGGCGTTGGGCTCGTCAGCGACGAGCACCGGGTCCCGTATAACCGGCCCCCGCTGAGCAAGGAGTTTCTGCGTGGGGAGACGGAGGAGGACGAGCTGCCGATCGAGGAGGAAGGCTGGCTCGCGGAACACTGCGTCAGCCTCGTGAGCGGCCGCGCGGTCACGCTCGATCCCGACGAGCGTTCGGTCGTGCTCTCCGGCGGGCGGGAGCTTCGCTATCGCAAATGCGTGCTGGCCACTGGTGCCGAGCCGACCCGATTGCCGGTCGCGGGCGCTGATGACCCGGCGGTGAGGGTCATCCGCACGCTCGACCATGTTCGCGAGCTGACCTGGCGGCTGCGTGGCGGCGATCCCGTGGTCGTGATCGGGTCGGGCTTCATTGGCTGCGAGATTGCGGCCTCGCTCCGGCGGCGGGGCCACTCGGTCACGCTCGTGTCCGATGAGATGCAGCCGAACTTCGCTCGTCTCGATCTTGAACCGGCCGAGCGGATTCAACGGTGGCTCGACGAGGAAGGCGTGATCTCGCACCTCGGCACACCGGTCGACGAAATCACCCGGCGTTCCGGCTCGCTGGAGATCGTGGCCGGCGACGTCCAAGCGGTCGCCAAGATCGTGGTGATGGCAGCTGGAGTGGCGCCGCGGTCGGAGCTTGCTGGTGCGGCGGGGCTCGAGCTGCGCGATGGCGCGCTGCCCGCGAATAGCGCGATGCGCACGGCGAAGGAGGGGTTGTACGCGGCCGGCGACGTCGCGTTCGCCGACAACGCGTGCGCCGGGCGCCCCCTGCGGGTCGAGCATTGGGGCGACGCTCTGGGTCAGGGGGAGGTCGCAGGTCGCAGCGCGGCGGGAGAGCGAGTCCAGTGGGACGCCGTCCCGGGGTTCTGGTCGACGATCGGCAACCATACCCTGAAGTACGCGGCGTGGGGAGACGGCTTCGACGACTCACGACTGGAAGACCATGGCGGCGGCGCATTCACGGCTTGGTACGGCCGCAACGGAAGGGTGGTCGGAGTGCTCGCGCACGAGGCCGATGAGGACTACGAGCGGGGCCGTGCGCTGATTGCAGGGGGCGCGTCGTGGGGCTAGCGGCGATCGTTGTCATTCCGGCTCGCAACGAGGAACAGCACATCGCCGCATGTCTGTCGGCATTGGCGGCCCAGACTGTTCCGCGCGAGGCGTTCGAGACGATCGTCGTCATCGACGCCTGCGTCGATGCCACGGCGCGCATCGCCAAGCAGGTGGGAGAAGCGCGGGGGCTGAAGCTGACCTTGGTTGATGGGCCGGGGCGTGGCGCAGGCGCGGCGCGGCGTGTTGGGATGAACCTCGCCGCGGCGCGGCTCCTCGCGCGGGGGCTCGAGGATGGGCTGATCGCGTGCACCGACGCGGATTCGCGTCCTGATCCGGATTGGCTGAGATGTCAGCTGGTGCATGTGCGAGGCGGCGCCCGGGCGATCGCCGGATTGGTGGAACTAGATCCCCAGGAGTCGCCACAGCTGCCCGCGGGCGTGCTCCGCCGCCGCGAGCGGGATGCGGCTCAGCGCCTCGGCCGAGTCAGGGAGTCCGATCCGGCTGCTGCCCATCACCATTTCGCGGGGGCGTCCATGGCCGTGACCGCCGGCGTCTACCAGGATGTCGGCGGCCTGGAGCCGGTCGCCGGTCTCGAGGACGCAGTGTTCGCCACCCGGCTGACCGAGCACGGCATATCGATCCTCAGGGCAACCGATGTCCGTGTCCGCACGTCGGCGCGCGCGATCGGCCGCACGCCGCGTGGGCTGTCGGTCGACCTTGCCGTCTCCACGTGGTCCGAGCGACGGCGCTATTCGGCGGCCACGTTCCCACCGCAGCGACTTCGCCGGTGCAAGGGCGCAACGTCCGTCGTCGTCGTGATTCCGACGAAGGAGTGCGCCGAGACGCTGCCGGCCATCCTGAGCACCGCGGTTGGTCCGCTCCTCGGGGCGGGCGTCGTCGACGAGGTGCTCGTCGTCGACGCTGATTCGACTGATGGATCCGCTGAGATCGCGAGGGCGGCGGGTGCGACCGTCATCCAGGAGGACGAGGTTCTTCGGGAATACGGGCCCGCGCAGGGAAAGGGCGACGCCATGTGGCGCGCGGTGTCGGTCACGAATGCCGACGTGGTCTGCTTCCTCGACGGCGATACGAGCAACCCGCAGCCCGGTCATCTACAAGGGCTGATCGGTCCACTCCTCGTCGATCGTTCGCTGCAACTCGTCAAGGGAGCGTTTGAGCGTCCGCTGCGCGTCGGAGGAGTCGACCTGCCCCACGAAGGGGGGCGTGTCACCGAGCTTATGGCCAGACCTCTGCTCAACCTCCACGAACCACGGCTCGCCGGCTTCGCCCAACCGCTGGCGGGAGAATTCGCCGGCCGTCGGCTGCTGTTCGAGTCGATCCCGTTCCCGGTCGGCTACGGCGTCGAGATCGCCGTGCTGATCGACGCCCTGCGCCTCCACGGCCTCGACGCCCTGGCGGAATGCGACCTCGGCACGCGCCAGAACCGTCATCAACCGCTCCGCGCTCTGGGAGAGATGGCGTACTCGGTTCTGGCCGCGGTGGAAAACCGGATCCCCCATCGTTCGAGCGTCATGGGAGGTCATTACCTCCGGCCGTGGCAGGATGACACGACGGTTCAGATCGCCATCGCGGAACGACCCCCGCTGGTCACCCTGAGCGAGGCGGCCGGTGCGCGGGAGCTGACGACACCCGCCGAGTGATTCAACTGGCGGGCTCGCCTCCGAGAGCGAATTCACACCAAACCGTCGTGCGGCCCCCGGCGTCTCGCTTGACGCCCCAGGACGCGGACAGCCTGTCGACGAAAAAGAGACCCATGCCCGCTGGCTGGTCGAGATCGAGGCCGATGAGACGGGGCGAGGAGGCTGCACCTGAGTCGGTGACCGTGAGGTGCAGCCGACCGTCTGATAAAGAGACTTCAACTCCGACGGTCTGTCCAGAGCCAGGGCCGGTGTGTACCACGCTGTTTGTGACGAGCTCGCTCACAATCAGTCCGACGTCGTCAGTCAACGGCTGGGGGAGCCGATCCGCCAGGGTCGAGCGGACGTGGTGGCGCGCGACTCGCGGTGCGTCTCGATCGGCCGGGACTTCGAGCATAACTGGGAAAAAAGACTCGATACTTCTGAGATGCCCGTTGATGCGCAGGTCAAACGCGCTCGCCGCGCGCGGTGCGGCGCGCGCTAGTCGATAGCCATGACCACGACGGTGGCGTCGTCCTCGAGGGGCTCGAGCCAGCTGTCCGTCACCGCCCGCTGGATGGCCATGGCGGTCGAGGCAGCGGTCGGGTTCTCGACCCGTTCGACCGCGTGCCTGAGGCCATCGATGCCAAACGTTCCACCGTTCCCCATTCGCCGACTGATGACTCCATTGGTGACGAGGATCAGTCGCTCGCCCGGGTGCAACTCGCGGCTGGTCAACGTGAACGCGGTCTGAGGAGCGCCGATACCAAGCGGCGGATGCTCGGGCGCAATGAGTTCGTGTAGGGTGCCCTCGACGTCGACCAGGTAGGCATTGGGATGGCCACAGTTGACCCACGTGAGCGCGGCCGTCGCGGCGCGCCAGCGGGCAACGAGTCCGGTCATGTAGAAGCCGGGGTGATCGAGTCGCCGAACCGTCTCATCGATCGCCTTGAGCGCGCCCTCGAGATCCTCGCCGCTCCGGCGAGCAGAGCGCAGAGCGCCTAGGGCAGCGGCGCCGAGGCCGGCGGCCGTCGGGCCGGTGCCCGGCGAGTCCGCGATCGCGAGCCAGGCGCCGTCACGGTTCTCGACGAAGTCAAACCAGTCGCCTCCGACTTCGTAGGTGGGAAGCAGTACGCCGGCGAGTTGGGCTCCGGCGATGCGGGCGATTCGCGGCGGCAACAGGTGCTGCTGCACCTCCGCGGCAGGAGTGGTGGCTCTGCGGCGCTTGGCAGCTTCGATCGAGTCGGTGTATTCGTTGGCGAGCTCGAGCGCCGCGGCGCCCTGGTTGGCGATATCCGAGAGAGAGGCAGTGGGTGTGCCCACGCAGATCAACAGACCGGTCACGCGTCCCCGAAGCCAAAGCGGTTCGGCGGTGCACCCTGGGAGCTCCCGCTGAAGTCGGACGTAGAACTCCGGCAAGCCCTCCGGCACGATCTCCGGCCCCAGGGCAGGCGGCGCGTCCAGGCGATCCGGGAACTCCTCTGAGCCGGCCAGACGGAGCAGGTGGGAGCCGTCGATCTCGACCACGTACAGGGCGATGGGAACGCCGGCAACCCGCCGGGCCTCGGCCACGAGTTGATCGGGGACAAGGTGGGGTGGGACCTCGTCGAGAATCCGCGTCACTTCGAGGGGAAGGGGCGCCTGGCGCCCCAACCTCCCCGGCGCCCGGAAAGGCATAGTGCTCAGATCGGCGCGACCCGGCTGGCGAGAGTCGGTCGAGGCGTCCGACGGCTCGGCGTCCTCGAGCGCCTGCTCGAGTGCTTCCCGGGTCGGGAAATGTCGGTAGAGCGTCGAGCGCCCCACCTTTGCGGCGGCGGCCAGCTCGGTCATCGTCACGCGTCGATCGCCGCCCATGACCGCGTGAGCGGCCGTGAGGATCCGCTGACGGCTGGCGAGTGCGTCCGCACGGGTGAGCGCGGAATCACCACCTCCGGTCTCGGCGGCCGCGCCGACAGCGTCGGCTCGTGCTTGGGCAAAGTCGGCCACTTGCCACTTTTACCACGTGGTTCAGCTGGCCGCGGGCGCGTGTGCCAAATGGGCCGATTGTTCCAAGATCATTCCGAGTGATGTCCCAGATTTCACCGCACTCGGAGATTGGAAGGCCTTCGATGGGGTAGCTAGCTGTTCAGGAGTCCCGTTTAGATGGGACGAACGTCTCGATTCCTGGAGGTAGGTCGGATGACCGTAAGTGAGCGGCTGAGCGCGGTCGCGCCATATGCGCGGCAGCTCCTCGACGACGAGGAGGTGCGCGAGGCGGCACAGCGTGCGCTCGACGCGAGTCGCGAGTCCTACCAACGGGCCCGCGGCAAGAACGCCCGGCAGGCAGTGTCCGACAAGAAACTGCGCCGGCGACTGCACGCCGTGCTCGGCGCCTCGGCGAAGTTCTGGGCCGCGATGACCGCTCCTCAGCCGCGGCGCAAGCGCCGGTTCTGGCGCAGGCTGACGATCCTAACCGTGCTCGGCGCCGGCGTGTTCTTTGCGGTCAACGGCGACGCGCGCACGGCGGTCGTGAATTTCGTCAGAAACGCGACGAACAGCAATCCGGGCGGCTAGCAAATCGAAAGGAAGGCGCGTGATGGCGCAAATTCAGAACGAGCACACAGGCTCCTCGCCAAAAGCATCCGACACACCGAACAGCGACCCACCGATCGCGGAGCTCGTCAAGCAGCTCTCCGAGCAGACGTCGCGGCTCGCGCGCCAGGAGGTCGAGCTGGCGAGGGCCGAGCTCGTTACAAAGGGCAAGCGTGCCGGGGTCGGCGCGGGGATGTTCGGTGGGGCCGGCGTGTTCGGCCTGTATTCGGCTGGAGCGCTGACCGCGGCCGCGGTGCTCGCGTTGGCCACAGCGGTCACGCCATGGCTCGCGGCGCTGATCGTGGGCGTCGCGCTGGCCGCGATCGCCGGCGCGCTGGCCCTTCAGGGCAGGACAAAGGTTCAGCAGGCGATTCCGCCTGTTCCCGAGCAGGCAACCGAGAGTGTGAAGGAGGACGTGCAATGGGCAAAGCAGCGCGCGCGGGAGGGACGGAGATGAGCGACAGCGTGAGGCAGGCCGCCGATCAGGACAAATCGCCCGAAGAGCTTCGTCACGAGATCGAGCAGGCCCGGGAGGAACTGGGCGACACGGTCGAGGCACTCGCCCACAGGGCCGACGTGAAGGCTCAGGCGAAGGAGCGCATCAGCTCGGCGAAGGGAGCCGCCCAACAAAAGAAAGATGAGATCACGGCGAAGATCAAGAGCACCACGCCTGAGACCGCAACTGCGGGCGCCCAGCAGGTGGCGACGACGGCGAAGAATAATCCGCTCCCGCTCGCAGCGGGCGCGGCCTTCCTCGCCGGCTTCCTAGCCGGGCGGGTCAGCTCGCGGTGAGCGAGAGCGCACGATGGCCGAGAGAAACAGACAGGAATCGTCGAACGGGGCGAAGGCGGATCAGCGGCGAGCGCCCGAAGGTCCGACGAAGCTCGGCACCGGGTCTTGGTTCGGTGTCCTGCGGCGCTCGGCGCGAGGGTTCAGCGCCGACAACCTCACCGACCGGGCGGCGGCGCTGACGTACTATGGAATCCAGGCGATCTTCCCGGCTCTGCTGGCGGTCGTCTCGATCCTCGGGCTCCTCGGCAGGTCGGCCACCCAGCCGCTCATTGAAAACCTCGGCAAGGTCGCCCCGGGGCCGGCACAGCAGATCTTCACGAGCGCGATCGAGAACATGCAGAGGAGCCGTGGGACCGCCGGCCTCTTGGTCATCGCGGGATTCGCCGTCGCGCTGTGGTCGGCCTCGGGCTACGTCGGCGCGTTCATGCGAGCCTCCAATGACATCTACGGCGTCGCCGAGGGCAGGCCGTTCTGGCTCAAACGCCCGCTTCAGGTGCTCGTCACCTTCGTCCTCGTGCTCCTACTTGCGGTGAGCGCGCTCGCGGTTGTGCTCACCGGAGGGCTGGCCACCGAGGCCGGAAGGTTGCTGGGCATCGGTCAAGGCGCAGTCACGGTGTGGGACATCGCCAAGTGGCCGGTGCTCGTGCTGATCGTCGGCCTGATGTTCTCGATCCTGTACTGGGCCGCACCCAACGTCCGTCAGCCGGGGTTTCGCTGGCTCACTCCCGGCGGGACGCTTGCCGTGCTGCTGTGGATCATCGCCTCGGCCGCGTTCGCCTTCTACGTGGCCAACTTCAGCTCCTACAACAAGACCTACGGCAGCCTCGCCGGAATCGTCGTGTTCCTCGTCTGGCTCTGGATCTCAAACGTGGTCGTACTGTTCGGCGCCGAGCTCAACTCCGAGGTTGAACGGGGACGCCAGCTCGCGGCCGGCGAACCGGCCGAGGATCAGCTGTTGGTCACCCCGCGCATGGCGGCGAAAGGTAACTGAGAGGTGCGGCCGACATTCGAGGGCAAGTTCGATTCCTCGCGCCCGGCGTCGCGACGTGCCACACAGGAGGTGTCAAGTTGAAGATCGTGTTCCTGCCGGTGAGTGTCCTCGGCGGTCTGACCGCCGCGCTGGTGAGCAAGAAGTTGTTCGAGCTGGCATGGCGCACGATCGATGCTCACGACCCGCCCGATCCACAGCATCGCCTCGTGGACCATCGCAAGCTGGCCGTCGCGCTGGTGCTCGAGGGGGCCATCTTCCGCCTGATACGCGGGGCGGTTGATCACGCCAGCCGACACGGCTTCGCCCGGCTCACTGGCACGTGGCCAGGCGAAGAGTCACCGGAGTCGGACTAGCGATGGACTATCTCGCCTGCACCCGTTGCGGCCTGACGATTCGGCTGCGCGCGCCCTACCCGACGATCAAGCCGTGCCCGCGCTGCATCGCTCGCGCGCGCGTAGCGCTGCCGATGGAACCCGCCGAGGGGCCGTGCCTGTGGAACGAGCAGAATCCCGAGCAGGTTCACGACGCGAGCTCCGGCACCTCCCTCCCGGCAAGCGCCGAAGACCGAACCACTTCCGCGAGCCCCTGACCGACCATCCACGCTCGTGGTGGCGACATCGGAGCAGGCCGTGCCTTCCTCCTCGCCGGCCTGCCCGATGTCGCAGTGGGTTCTGGCGCCCTCGACGGCGACCGGACGGGCCGGACCCTTGACAACATCGTGGTTGGATTTAATAATGCCCGCCGCATACGGTCTGTTGTCGTTCGAGGGAGGTTTCGCATGGCACTGAACCGCGGAAGCCGAGTGGGCGAGCCACGGCACGCGCGTCCAATTCTCAGGGGTGACGGAGCGATGAGCACGATGGACGGGAGTCGTCCTCGCTTTCGCATCGACGAGCGGCTTGGTGATGACGGTGTGGTCTGGTTGGCCTTGTTCGGCGAACTCGATCTCTCGGTCAGCGACGAGCTCCGACACCGGCTGGGGGAGCTTCGGAGAGGCGGGTTGGACGTCCGTCTGGATCTCAGCCAGTTGGAATTCATAGACAGCAGCGGACTACGAGAGCTGATCGTGGCTGTCTCTGAATCGCGGCGCGACGGCTGGCGACTGGAGGTCGGCACGGACGTACAGGGGACCGTCCGCCGCGTCATTGACCTAGTCGGAGTTGGCTCGTACATCTGGCCGGTCGCGGGCTAGCGGCGCGACCGCGATCGGTCATTCGGGAGGACGCGTGGCGCCGACCGCCGCGAGTGCCGGCTGGCGAGTCGCGTACATCGAGCTCCGCCTGATTCGTCGCTCGCAGGAGGGTGGCGGACGAGGGCCGACGCCAAAACCGCACGCGGATGTCTTGCCCGCGCTCGCGGCCGTCGCCCGGGCGTCACGGCCAGTCGTCGTACGTCCATCCCGAACAGCCGATGCGTATCGACTTCATAGCGGGGGTAGGAGTTTCACTGCCCGATGAGCTCGCTGGCCAAGCAACCAACCCACCCGCACCCACCGGTTCCCAGGCGTTCCACGCCGGCGAGCATGCGGGAGGCGGTCCAGAAGTGCCGCGCCTGCGATCTGTGGGAGCGGGCGACTCAGGCAGTGATGGGCGAGGGTGCCCGGGCACGCGCCGTTGATGCTGGTCGGCGAGCAGCAGGTCTTCGCTCGCCTGCCATGGCTGCAGGCCGAGATCGCCATGGTCAGGCCGGCCGCGCTCGGGTGCCTCGGGACGACCGCGGGGAAGGCGCTCCCCGGATCCCAGGTACGGGTCGGACGCGACCGCGCCGAGCCGATGGAGTCCGAGCTGACCGAGCTGGTCACGCTGACCGCGCACCCGTCCTCGATTCTGCGCTCTTAAACGGATGCGGAGCGCGACGCCGCGATGGCCGAACTGATCGCAGTCCCAGAAAGGTGGCGGAGTGGCTGAGCGAGAGGTAGCCGTCGTCACGGGAGCGTCCGGAGGGATCGGCCGGGCCGTCGTGCGCGAATTCGCCAAGCACGGCGCCGCCGTCGGACTGATCGCCCGGGGCCAAGCCGGGCTGGATGCGGCGGCGCGCGACGTCACCGAGCTCGGCGGGACGCCGTGCCCCTGCCAAACCGACGTCTCCGATTTCCAGGCGATGCAGAACGCCGCAGTCACGATCGAGGAGCGCCTCGGGCCGATCGACGTGTGGGTCAACAACGCGATGACCACCGTGTTCTCATTCTTCGACGACGTGACCGCCGAGGAGTATGAGCGCGCCACGCAGGTCACGTACCTGGGGACCGTGTGGGGCACCAAGGTGGCGCTCGAGCGGATGCTGCCGCGGGATCGCGGCACGATCGTGCAGGTGGGCTCGGCTCTCGCATACCGCGGGATTCCGTTGCAGGCGCCGTACTGCGGCGCCAAGCACGCGATCAAGGGCTTTCAGGAGTCGCTGCGCTGCGAGCTCCGCCACCGAGGTAGCGCCGTGCGTGTGACGATGGTCCAGCTCCCGGGACTGAACACTCCACAGTTCAACCACTGTCTGAGCAAGATGCCTCGCCACCCGATGCCGGTGCCGCCGATGTTCGAGCCCGAGGTGGCGGCGCGCGCGATCTACTGGGCGGCCCACCACCGCCGGCGCGAGCTGTACGTCGGGTTTCCGACCGTGTACACGATCATCGGCAACAAGCTGGCCCCCTGGCTGGCCGAGCGCTACCTGGCGAGAACAGCCGTCGACGGGCAGCAGACCGATCAGCTGGTCAGCCGCGATCGCCCCGACAACCTGTTCGAGCCGCTCGACTCAGACCATGACGAGGGCGCCCACGGGATCTTCGACGACCAGGCCCACCCGCGCAGCGAGCAGGCGTGGCTCAGCCGCCACCGGATCGGCTCAGGGTTGGCCGCCGCGGCTGCACTCGGCGCCGGCGCCGCGACTCTGGCCCGCCGGCGCGCTTGAGATCCAGCCGCTCGGCCAACCGCGAGGCGAGCGCCATGATCGTCAGCGCCGGGTTCGCCGAGCCCTGTGTCGGCATCACGCTGCCGTCGGCGATGAACAGGTTCGGTACTTCCCAGGCGCGATGGTCGGAGTCGACGACGCTCCGTTCGGGGTCAGAGCCCATGCGGCAGCCGCCGACCAGGTGCGCGTAGCGATCGATCACGAGCACGTCCTGGGCGCCCGCCGCCTCGAAGATGTTGTGGAGCGTCCGCTTCGCGAACGCGATGTTGGCCCGGTCGTTGTCGCACTGCCCGTAGTCCATCCGCGCCACCGGGATCCCGTTCTGGTCGGTCACCTCGGAGGCGACGGTCACCCGATTCTCGGCGAGCGGCAGCAGCTCGCACAGAACGCCGAGCGTGTACCAGTGGTTGTAGTCGCGCATGTACTCGCGCAGCGCGGGGCCCCAGTGGCCCTCGGCGAGCACGTGCTGCGCCCACTCGATCGGGAGCGGGCCGACCGTCTGGATCGAGAAACCCCGGGCGAACCCACGCGCCGGATCGGTCTCGTAGTAGTGCTCCGAGGAGATCTCCGGCGGCGGCGCTTTGTACATCCGCATCTCGTCCGGGAAGCGGCCAGCGACTTGGGTCGCGCCCTGGACCATCACGCAGCGGCCGACCTGGTCGTTGCCGTTGGCGAGGCCGTGCGGGAACGCACGGCTGGTCGAGTTCAGCAGCAGCCGGGGCGTCTCGATCGAGTAGCCGGCGACCGCCACGGCAGCGGCGCGCTGGGACCGCTCCCGATCGCCGTTTAGATAGCGGACGCCCGTGACCCGCCCGCTGGAGTCGTCGATCTCGACCGCGGTGACCATCGAGCGATCACGGATCTCGGCACCGTGCTCGATCGCGTCGGGGATGTGGGTGACCAGCGGCGAGGCCTTCGCGTTCACCTTGCAGCCCTGCAGGCAGAAGCCGCGGTAGATGCAATGGGGTCGGTTGCCGAAGCTCCCGTTGGTGATCCCGACGGGACCGACGCGCACTTCGATCCCGAGCTTGCGGGCGCCGGCCCACGCGGCCTCGGCGCCGCCGGCGATCGGGTGCGCCGTGTGCGGATAGCGGTGCGGGTCCCCCCATGGCCAGTAGTCGCCGGCGACCGGCAGCTCGAGTTCGAGCCGCTCGTAGTGGGCCTTGAGCTCGGCGTAGGAGATCGGCCAATCCTCGCCGACGCCGTCCCGCGCGCGGACGTTGAAGTCGGAGGGATGAAAGCGGGGGCAGTAGCCGGCGTAGTGGACCATCGAGCCACCCACACCCTTGCCGGAATTGTTCTTGCCGAGCTCGACGGGATCCTCGCCTCCCGTTACGCGCGCGTCGGTCCAGTAGAGCTTGTGCGAGCCCGCCTCGTCCGAGACCCAGTCCCGGTCGGGGTCCCAGAACGGCCCGACGTCGAACACGACGACCCTCCACCCGCGCCGGGCCAGCCGCTGCGCGAGCGTAGAACCCCCCGCCCCGGCGCCGACGATCGCCAGGTCAACTTCGTAATCGTCGTCGTAGCGGGCCATCCGCTCGCGCGGGACGGCACGGCGGTGGACGTCGAGCAGGAACGCCGAGTCGTTGTCGGGAGGGCGGAGCCCGCCTCGGAGCATCGTCCGCAGCCCGTGCATCATGTCCCCTCTACCGCGCGCTCGCGGGTGTCCTCGACGGGGTCGCGCTCGAACGCCGGCGCTCCCTCCCAGCTCTCTCGCTGACCGGCGCCGAGCCGGGCGTACCCGCGCGGATAGGCGGGACCGCCGAACCCGATCTCGTTCCACGCCCACGGGTGCGAGTAGAAGCTCGCGAGCACCGCTCGCATCACGACGCTCCAGGCGCGCGCCGGCGGCAGCTCGTCCCACGCCTCACCGTGAAGCTCTCCCTTAGAGAACGCCTCGATCACCTGCGACTGCACGTTATGGGCGGCGGCGGCAAAGTCCTCAGCGCCGTGCTGTCTCGCCGCCGCGTCCAGCCCGAACGCAACCCGCCGCCATGTCTCTCGGTCATCGGGCATGTCCGCGAACACGAAGCCGTCGAGCTCGCCGGCGAACAGCTTCGCGTCGACCATGTTCAGAACGGGGATTCGCGGGTCGCGGTCCTGCGCCATCACGACGTCACAGAACGCGCCGAGCGTCGTCGCCTCGCCGGCGGTGAAAAAGCGGATCGGCGGCACGCGCTCGACGCGCTCGAGTACCACGCGCCGGGTTACCTCGTCCCAGTGCTCGGCCTCGTCGAGCACGTTGTAGTCGGGATAGCGGCCGTGCATCTGCGGCGTCACGCCGCTGCGCTGGCGGGGCAATTCGTCCGGCGAAGCCGGCTGGCGGTCTTCGCGGAGGTTCGGGAGGTGGCCCGCCCGGCGGAAGTCCCGTGGAGGCATCACTGCTCGCGACCGAGGACGGCAGCCCCGAGGCCCATCCCCCCGACGAGCGCCAGCGACCCAGGCGCCAGCAGCGGCGGCCCCATGACGATGTTGAAGAGCGGCTCCCGGAAGCCGCCGGGTTTGCGCGCCACGCCGCGTACGTGCGTCACGACGCCGATCACGCCGTCGAGGCAATACAGCGCCGAGAGTGCCGGCAGCCACGTCTTGGCGGCACGCTCCGAGCGAATCCCGGCCATGCCGGCGATCGTCAGTGCCGGCGACAGCGCCACGGGCGTCCACATCCACTTGTCGCCGAACGACCCCCGGAAGTGCTCAAAGTAGATCTCGAGGCCGAGCGGAAGGGCGCTGAACGCCGTGGCGCCGGCGAGCGTCCGCTGCGCGCGGCCGTGGCTCACGTTTCGCCACCAGCGGCTCGCGGCGCGCTCGGTGCGAGTTTTGCGCCGAACCGGAGAGCGAGCGCTAAGCCGCATACCGCTCCGCATCCACACGCTTGAACTCGAGGCCGTTGCCGGGGCGGTCGAGGTCGGGGGAGAGCGCTCCCTCGCTGGGGTTGACGACGCCGTCGAACAGCAGGTGCTCGATCCGGACGTGGTCGTGGAAGTACTCGAGATGGACCAGTTGCTCGAGCCCGAGACCGGGATGCAGATGGATCGACGGCCCGCAGTGCAGCGACAGCGGCATCGACCGCGCGCGACACAGGGCGTCCACCCGCTGAAGCTCCGTGATCCCACCGCAGCGCGTGACGTCCGCCTGGAGCACATCGACAGCCCCGACCTCGAGCATCCGCTCGAAGTAGGGCGCGTCATAGCCGTACTCGCCAGCGGCGATCTGCATCCCGGCCGGCGCGCCGTCGCGCAGCAACCGCAGGCCCTCCAGATCGTCGGAGGACACGGGCTCCTCGAACCAAATGACGTCGGAGTCGGCCCGGAAACGCTCGGCCAGCGCCAGCGCCTGCTGGCGCGAGTAGGCGCCGTTGGCGTCGACGAACAGCTCCGTATCGGGTCCGATCGCCTGGCGCGCGCTGCGCACCCGCTCGGGGTCGTCGGCCGGCGATGAGCCGATCTTCATCTTCACGCGGGGAATGCCCCGCTCCGCCCAGCCGGCGAGTTGCTCCTGGAGCCGGTCGGTGTCATATGCCGTGAAGCCACCCGAGCCATAGATCGGGACGCGATCCCGCGCCATGCCGAGCAGCTTGCAGAGGGGCAGGCCGAGGAGTCGCGCCTTCAGGTCCCAGAGCGCAAGATCGACGGCGGCGATCGCCATCGAGCTGATCCCAGGGCGGCCCAGATTGCGGATCTCCCGGACCATCGCCGCCCACGCCGCCTGCGGCGACATCGCGTCGGCGCCGTGGACGATCGCGGCCAGCTTCGACTCGATCAGCTTCGCCGTCGAGACATCGGCATAGGTGTAGCCGACTCCTCGTTCGCCGGCGGCGCGCGCGTGCACGACGACGATCGTCGTCGCGTCCCACGACAGCGTCCCGTCAGCCTCGGGGGCGTCGGTTGAAACCGTGTAGGCCCCTACCTCGACCTCCTCGACCGGCACCTGGACGCCGTCGGGGACCGGCAACCCCGACGCTGCTCCACCATCGGTGGTCGGGCCGCCGGTCATCGCCCCGGGAGGAATTCCTGCATCTTCTGCTTGAACGACTGCTTGACGATGTCACGCGCGTTCGGGTCGCCGGCCAGCAGTGCCGAGCTCAGGTTCTTGGCCTGGTCGATCGTGATGTGGGGCGGCAGCGGCGGCACCTCGGGGTCGGTGATCGCCTCGTAGACCACGGGACGATCGGCCGACAGCGCCTCCTCCCAGGCTGGGCCGACCCTCTCGGGGGTATCGACTCGGATTCCCTTCAGGCCGAGCAGCTCCGCGTAGCCGGCGTACGGGAAGTCGGGAAGGTCCTGCGAGCCCTCGAACTTGGGGTCGCCCTCCATCGCGCGCTGCTCCCACGTCACCTGGTTGAGATCGCGGTTGTTCAGGACCATCACGATGAATCGCTGATCGGGCCAGCGGTCGCGGTACTTGGCGATCGTGATCAGCTCGTTGATCCCGTTCATCTGCATGGCCCCGTCCCCGACGAGCGCGAACACCGGTCGCGTGGGATAGGCGAACTTGGCCGCGATCGCGTACGGCACGCCCGGTCCCATCGTGGCCAGCGTGCCCGACAGCGACGCCATCATTCCCTTGCGCAGCTTGACGTCGCGGGCGTACCAGTTGGCCGACGAGCCGGAATCGGAGCTGAGGATCGCGCCATCCGGGAGACGGCGAGAGAGTTCGCGGAACACGAGCTGCGGGTTGATCGGATCGGCCTCGAGCTCGGCGCGGTGCTCGATCAGGTCCCACCATTCGTCGATCTCCCCCTCGAGCCGCTCGCGCCAGGATCGATCCTCCTTGCGGTGCAGCCGGGGGAGTAGGGCGCGCAGCGTCTCGGCGCTGTCCCCGACGAGGTTGACCTCCATCGGGTAGCGGATTCCGAGCATCTTGCCGTCGATGTCGATCTGGATGCCGCGGGCGTCCCCCTCCTCGGGGAGGAACTCGGAGTAGGGGAAGCTCGAGCCGACCATGAGGAGCGTGTCGCACTCCTGCATCATCGTCCAGCTCGGCTTGGTCCCGAGCAGTCCGATCGAGCCGGTGACGTACGGGAGGTCATCGGGCAAGGCGGCCTTCCCGAGCAACGCCTTGGCGACGCCCGCGCCAAGCGTCTCCGCCACCGCGCTCACCTCCTCGGGGGCGTGCATCGCGCCCTGCCCGATCAGCATGGCCACGCGTTCGCCGCTGTTGAGAACTTCCGCGGCGCGGTCGAGATCCTCGTCGACGGGCAGGACGCGCGGGGCGCTGTAGCCGGGGCCGGAATGAACCGTTCCGTGCTTGTGGGGAGGCTCCGCGACGGCCGGCGCGTCCTGCACGTCGTTGGGGATGATGATCGCTGTGACGGTGCGCTCGTCGAGCGCGATCCGGAAGGCTCGGTCAATGAGATGACGGACCTGGGCCGGCGCCATCGCGAGCTCGACGAACTCGTGCGCGACGTCCTTGAACAGTGAGACGAGATCTACTTCCTGCTGATAGTTGCCGCCGATTCCGGCGCGCGCCTGTTGGCCGACGATCGCGACGACCGGCTGGTGGTCGAGCTTCGCGTCGTAGAGACCGTTGAGCAGGTGGATCGCGCCCGGGCCCGAGGTCGCCATGCAGACGCCGGCCTCGCCGGTGAACTTCGCATGCGCGCACGCCATGAACGCGGCCATCTCCTCATGGCGGGTCTGGATGAACTCGGGCCGCTGCCCGTTACTCGAGCGGCTGAACGCGCCCAGAATCCCGTTGATCCCGTCGCCCGGATAGCCGTAGATGCGCTTGACCCCCCAGGTGGCAAGACGCTCGAGAAGGTAATCGCCGACGGTCTGGCTCATACGCGTTCAGTTCCTTTCGTTGTCGGCCCTTATCACCGGGCTACCCGCGCCGACTCGCCGTAATCAGCGGTCTCGGAGCGATCACAGAGCGCGCTGGGCGCCGGCCAGCGCCACCGCGGCATCGATATGGGCGAGGTGCGTGAGCGCTTGAGGGAAGTTCCCGAGCAGTTCGCCGTTGCCCGGATCGATCTCCTCGGAGAACAGGCCGAGGTCGTTGCCGGTGGCGATCGCCTTGTCGAACACCGCCCGGGCCTCGTCGAGCTCCCCCTGCTGGGCGAGGCACTCCGCGAGCCAGAACGAACAGCACAGGAATGCCCCCTCACGGCCTGGGAGCCCATCCGAGCGCCGGTAGCGGTAGAGCAAGCCCTCGCCGGCCGACAGCTCGTCGCGCACCGCTTCGGTCGTGCGGAGCATCCGCTCGTCGCGCCAATCGACGAACTCGACGGTCGGTAGCAGCAACAGCGCCGCGTCCATCTGCTTGCGGCCGAACGCCTGCACGAACACGCCTCGCTTGCGGTCGTAGCCGCGCTCCTCCACGGCCTCGCGGATCTCGTCGCGGGCCTTCTTCCACCGTCGGGTCGGCGCGCGACGCATGCACTCGTCGGCAAGTCGCAGGCCACGGTCAAGCGCGGACCAACACAACACCTTCGAGTGGACGAAGTGGTCCGGCCTGCCGGGCCACTCCCAGATCCCCTGGTCGGGCCGCGACCACTGCTCCGATGCGTGATCGATCAGCGACAGGAGAAAGCGCCAGTCGTCGTCGTCCGGAGAGTGGCCGCGCCGGTGCCAGCGCCACGTCAGGTTGACGAGCTCGCCGTAGGCGTCGAATTGACGCTGGCCCGTCGCATCGTTCCCGACACGGACCGGCGAGGAGAACCGGTAGCCCTCGAGCCCCTCCACGACGCGGCCCTCGAGCCTGCGCTCACCCCCGACTCCGTACAGAACCTGCAGATCGTCGGCGTGCCCAGCGGCGGAGCGCATGATGAACGCGCGGAACGCGTCGGCCTCGTCCTCGCAACCGAGCTCGGCAAAGGCGCGGGAGCTGAAGCTCGAGTCTCTGACCCATGCGAATCGGTAGTCCCAGTTGCGCGAATCGCCGATCGACTCCGGCAGCGAGGTGGTGGGCGCGGCGACGACGGCCCCGGTGGGAACGTGGGTGAGCGCCTTGAGCGTGAGCGCTGAACGGCGCGCCGCCGGCTCATCGCGCCCACCGAGGCTGACGGCCGCCGCCCACTCGCGCCACCAGCCGATCGTGTGCTCGAGCTGGGCATCGAGCTCCTTCGGATCGGCATCGGTGGGGCCGTCCACGAGCTCCGGCAGGCAGTAGCGGATCAGCAGGCGGACACGGTCGCCCACCCCGACCGCCAGTCGCCCCACGAGTTCGTGCTCCGGGTCCTCCTCGAGCTCCTCATCGCACCACACGATCAGCGAATCGTTTCCGCCGGTGACGCTGTGCAGATGGTGGCCGTGGCGCCGGATCCAGGGTCTCACCTGGCCGTAGTCGAACCGCGGTGCCACCCTCACCTCGAACTCGATCGAGCCCCGCCGGCCTTCCAGCACGCGCAGGATCTTGCGCTCGGGGCTGGGGCGTGGCTCGTCCGCGACGATGAAGCAGTCCGTCAGCGTCGCCTCGCCCGCGGGTCCTTCGACCGTCGTCTCCAGAACCAGCGTGTTGTCCAGGTAGGAGCGGTGGTACCGCCACGACCCGCGCTCGGTCGGGACGATCGAGCAATGGCCGCCGCGCTCGTGGTCGAGCAGCCGACCGAACGCGCTGCCGGCGTCGAACCGCGGCAGGCAGCACCAGTCGATCGACCCCCGGCGCGAGACCAGCGCGGCGCTCTGACAGTCGCCGATCAGGCCGTAGTCGCCGATCGGCGGGTAGCGGTCAGCGTCGCTCACATAGAGGTCATTACCCGGCGGGACGACAACGTAAGACGTCCGACCCGCCCGTTTGCCAGGTCTGACGCCGGGTAGCGCGTTTAGTGCAGTGCAAACAATCCGAGAGGACTGACAGTGGGCATCACCGACAAAGTCACCGGCCGCGTCAAGAAGGCCGCAGGCGACCTCACCGACGACGCATCGCTGCGCCGCGAGGGCCGCCAGGAGGAGCGCAAGGGCGAGGCCAAGGAAGAGCTCGCCGAGACTCAGGAGCGGGCCGACGAGAAGGCCGAAGAGGTCGCGAACCTCGAGCGCAAGACCTCGTAGCGATCACCTGATCGCTGTCGGCCAACGGCCCGGGCGCGTCGATTTGACGGCCCGGGCCTTCTCGTGCGATCAGCCTACTCGTGCCCGGGCACGGTGCCTGTCGGCGCCTCGGTCGGCACCGACGACGTCCGATCGGGGCTTTCGCCGATCACTTCCACGGCTCCGTCGGTGCGCCGGGCGATGACCGTGCCCTGCCAGTCCCGCAGGGGGTGGACCCCGCTGCGCTGGAGCGCTCGACAGGCGCTGCGGGTGATGAAGAACACGATGATCGGAATGAACCACACACCGACCCTCCAGAAATGAATCTGGGCCTTGTAGGAGATGTCCAGCCGGAAGAACAGCCGGTCCGTCGAGCCGATCGCGAAGATGATCACCACCCAGCTCAGGAACGCGGCGCCGACCGCGGTCCGGATCGGCCGGTCACGGGGACGTTCCAACAGGTCGTGACGAAGGTGGTCGCCGGTGATGCGCCGCTCGAGCGCCGGCCAGATGAACATCACGCCGAACACGAACAGCGGGAACAGCGCACCGCCCCAGAACGGACTTGGGATGAGTGTGTAGTTGCCGATCGCGAGCTCGTAATTCGGCATCAGCCGCAGGGCCCCGATCAACCACCCGATGTACCAGTCCGGCTGTGCTCCGTTTTCCGAGAGGTAGGGGTGGTACGGCCCCCACTGCCAGACGGGGTTGATCTGAATCAGTCCACCGACCAGGAACAGGACGGCAGCCACCGCAAATAGCAGACCGATCGAGCGCAGGGCGTAGGCCGGCCACATTGGCGTGCCGACGACATTTCGCTCGCGCCTGCCCGGGCCTGGGAACTGCGAGTGGTGCTGGCGCATGATCATCGCCAGATGCATCGTGATGAGGACGGCGAGCGCCGCCGGGATCAGGAGCACGTGGATGATCTCCAGGCGTGGGAGGAAGTCGCTCGAGCCGGGGAACGGACCACCGAACACGAGGTAGGTGAGCTGAGCGCCGACGAACGGGATCGACATCGCGACCGAGTAGGCGATCGCCAGCCCCATGCCCGACAGCAGGTCGTCGCCCAGCGAGTAGCCGGCGAATCCCTCGAGGATCGCCAGCATCAGCATCGTCAGTCCGATGTAGTAGTTGAAATCGCGCGGCTTGCGGTAGGCGCCGGTGAAGAAGATCCGCATCAGGTGCAGCACGATCGAAGCGATGAACACGTCGGCGGCCCAGTGGTGGACCTGCCGGAACAGCAGTCCTGCCGGCACGGCGAAGCTGAGGTTCAGCATCGATCGGTAGGCCTCGGACATCTGCTGTCCCTGCAGGAGGGCGTACGAGCCGTGGTAGGTGACCTGCGAGTCGCTTGGTATGTAGTAGAGCGTGAGGAAGATCCCGGTTCCGACCAGCACGATGAACGAGTAGAGCGAGATCTCCCCGAGCAGGAACGACCAGTGGTCGGGGAACACGTAGCGGAGCGTCGCCTTGATCCCGCTCGCCGCACCAAGCCGCTGGTCGGTGGAGCGCACGATGCGCACGAAATCGCCGATGGACGATGCGGTCGATGAACTTCACGATTCAGATCGATGGACGTTCCACCACGAGGGTCCGATGTCCTCGTGGAACGGTCCGGCGGCCCGGACGTAGCCGTCGGGGTCGATCATCAGCGGCAGCTGCGGCAACGCCCGGCCCGCCGGGCCGAACAGCAGCCGGCCGCCGTCGCCCGGCGAGAACGTCGAGTAGTGGCAGGGACACGTGAACGCGGGCCCGGTGCTCGTGGACTCGAACGTCGGGTAGCGGTAAAGCGAGATCGCGCACCCGGCGTGCGGGCAGATCTTGGAATAAGCGAGCACTCCATCGGGGGCCCATCCCCGGCGCGCCGCGGGCAGGTGGAGCTGGTCGGAGAGCAGCCGCACCACGATCAGGCCCGCGCCGAACGCCTCCGGATCGCCGCCCTCCGGCAACGCTGTATACATCGAGCCAACCTGGATCTCCGCGGCCAGGTATAGACGACCTTGCTCGTCGATCAGCCGGACGCCTCGATGCCACGGCGTCTGGTGGATTCCGGCGAGCTTTGGCCCGAGTGATGCGATCGGCGTCGCCGCCGCCGTGACGAGCGCGGCGCCCGCCAATCCGCTCGCGCCCGTCAGCAGCACCCGGCGGGAGATCCCCTCTCCTCCGCTCTCGACCATCTCGACAACTTCCTCGCTCGCAGTCTCGTCGAGCAGCACACCGCGCTCCTCCACCGCGGTCTCCTGGGGGACGACGAACTTGCCCGCGACGATCGCGCCGGCAGCCACGAGGCCCAGCGCGAGGCCCATCGACAGCCCCAGCAGTTGGGTGTTGCCGCTGAGGACTACATAGATGGCGGTGAAGGCGAAGCCGCAGAGCGCCGCCCCGAAGAGCAGGATCGCGACCACGGTCTCGGCCCGCCGGCTCTCCGGGACGGTCCGTTCGGCGGGATCGGGAGCGGACTCGAGCGATGGTGGCGGCGCGGGCTTGCCCGAACCAGCGGCGCGCCACACGGCGCGTATCGCCACCAGAAGGCCCAGCGCCTTTGCCATCCGGGAGACGGGCTGGGGGTCTTCCGCCGTCATCGACCGACCTTCTTCATGCCATGCGCTCCCCGATCAGCCGGGCCACGATCACCATCGCGGCGAGCGCCAGGAACCAGGCCACGATGCCTTCGGGGATCGGGCCGATGTTGTAGATCCCCCAGCCGCCGGCGTCGTCGGGATGGCGGGTCCACTGCACGTACCGGGCGATTGAGTCGAGCTCGTGCTGGTCTATCTGTGTGGCGTCGAAATGCGGCATCAGGTAGGGACCCATGCGAACCGCCTCGGCGATCTGCTGATCGGTCGCGTCCTGGAGGTCCGGCACCTGGGCGCCGATCGTGATTCCGCCGCGGGCGACGATCTGGTGACAGCCGGCGCAGTTGAGGGTGAACTGCTGAAAACCGAGCGACAGATTGCCGTTCGAGGGATCGACCGTCGGCGCCGCGGGACCGCCGAACCTGCTGATGTAAGCGATCAGCGCGTCCATCTGGGGACGCTTGAACAGGGGTCGGGCCCGGACCGGCTGATCGCGCGGGTCCTGGAGCGGCATCCTCCCCGTCGACAGGTAGAAGTCGACCGGTCCGGGTCCCACCCCGATCAGCGACGGCGCCACGCCGCGCTCTCCCTGGAGCGCGATACCGTGGCATGAGGAACAGGAGTTCTCATACAGGTTGAAACCCTGGGCGATGAGCGTTGGAGAGGTCGGGAATCGCCTGGTAGGGGCGCCCGGCCCAGGTGGGTCAGGGGACTTGTTCGGAGCCGCGGGGAGCGAGGTCGGCGGGCCGCCTGGCGTGATTTCGCCGGACGAAGGCGGCGCCGCGAACCCGACAATCGCGAGCGTTCCTAGAACCAGGGCGGCACTCACTCGCAGGTTCGGCGGGATCCGCGAGCGCCGCGT
Organism: uncultured Solirubrobacterales bacterium; assembly: GCA_963812225.1. Taxonomy (GTDB): domain Bacteria; phylum Actinomycetota; class Thermoleophilia; order Solirubrobacterales; family Solirubrobacteraceae; genus Palsa-465. The sequence continues at coordinate 11,393 of CAWEUN010000012.1, read as the reverse complement.
GAGCCATCGCCGTGCGAGCCGTCTCATGACTCTCTCCCGATCGCCGGATCGCCCCGCGCGACGTGTGCTTCGTGGGCCTCGAGGCGCCGCTCCTCGGCCACCATCGCAGCGATCGCTGCCCACAATCCGACCGCGACCATGATCGAGGTGCCGGCGACCCACATGATCGCGCCTGCTTGCTGCTGATCTACGATCGCGGAGACGCCAAGCGCGTGCGCGGGCGGTCCGTAGGCCGGATACACGAGCGTCAAGTGCCGGTTGAGAAAGGCGCCGATCACGACCATCGGCGACATCGCCGACGAGTAGGTAGACGAGTCGCCCGAGGCCGTTCAACCTGTGAGACGGGGCGGGATCGCCGTCGAGCAGCGGCCACCACATCAGCGATCCGGCGATCAGGTAAGCGAGATGCTCGGCGTCGTGCAGTGGGGGATGCCGCAGCGTCGCGTCGTAGAACGCCGGCACATGCGTGGCCAGGACCACCGCCGTAAAGACCCCCAGACACCAGAGCGGGCCGGTGAAGCCCCGCGCCCGGATCAGCGCTCGGGCGAGGATCCGGCGCTCGCGCGAGGGCAGCGCCCGCAGTGCGAGCAGAGCCGGTCTGCCGCCCAGCAACAGCAGCGGCGCGACGGTCAGCAACGCCAGGTGCTGGACCATGTGCACGGAGAGCAAGCGGTCATCGAAGGTGTCAAGCCCCGATTCGAGCGCGACGAGGATGGTCCCGATGCCGGCGATGAACGAGGCGGTCCGCCGCCACGGCCACCGTTGCCTGGTCCGACGAGCCCCCATTACGTACAGGCACGCGACCAGCACCGCCTGAACGCTCACCCCCCAGTCGAGCCGCCAGTGGCTGGTCAGCAACTCCAGCAACGACGGGTCCTTCACGGTCGGCGCTCCCCGGCCACGCGCCGGCGCGTCCGGCGCTCAGCGCGGCGCTCGATCGTGAGCCGTCCGATCGAGACGATCAGCAGCCCCGCACCGAAGTAGATGGGGAAGGTCCCGAACACGAAGCCGAACAGGATCGAGGCCACCGACAGGGCCAGGACGACGGCACCGAGGCTCGCCTGGGGAACCGTTTCCGGCTCCGCCGACGGCTCTGGCGTCCCGCGCCTCAGGGCAACCCGGCCGGCCAGCGCGATCAGCAGTGCGGCGCCTAACCACACGGCGAGCACGGCGAACGCGAATGTCCCAACCTGAATCGCGTCGCCGGTCCAGATCCAGTTGATCACCCCCAGGATCGCCAGCAGCGCCCCCCAGGCGAGCAGCGGGATCGCCCCGCCCCTCATGCCGGGACCCCCTGGTGGGCCCGATCTACAGCCTCCTCACGCAGGTCGAGTAACGGTGCGTAGGAGCGGATCGGCGGTAGCGGTCGGGTGAAGTTGAAAGGCGGGGGCGGCGACGTTGTCGCCCACTCGAGCGTGTGTCCGAGCCACGGGTCGTCTCCGGCCGGCTCGCGCACCCGCAGCGAGATCCATACGTTGACGATGAACGTCAGCACCCCGAGGGCGATGATCCCGGCGCCGATCGTCTCGATCAGGTTTAGCGTCCCCCAGCTCGGGTGCGTCGGGTAGCGAGATATCCGGCGCGGCATCCCGTCCTGACCGAGGAAGAACATCGGGAAGAACGTCATGTTGGTGCCGATCACCATCACGGCGAGCTGGAGCTTCCCGAGCCGCTCGCGCAGCATCGCGCCCGTGACCTTCGGGAACCAGTGGTAGACGCCGGCGAAGAACCCGAAGATGCTGCCGGCGAACAGCGTGTAGTGGAAGTGGGCGACGACGAAGTACGACCCGTACGCCTGGTAGTCGAGCACCGGCGAGGCGACGAACACACCGCTGAGACCGCCGATCAGGAACTGAACGAAGAACGTGAGTGCGAACAGCATCGAGGTACGCAGGACGATTGAGCCGCCGATCAGCGTGGCGAGTGTGTCGAAGTACTCCACGCCGGCGGGGATCACCAGGGCCGTCGACGTGAAAGCGAAGTACTGATTGGTGACTCCACCGGTGACGAACATGTGGTGGGCCCACACGCTCATCGACAGCGCCGCGAACAGCATCATCGAGGCGACGAACGCGATGTAACCGAACCACCGCTTGTGGGCGCTTACGGCGATCGCTTCGGCGGCGGCGCCGAGGTACGGGAAGAACATCACGTATACGACGGGATGGCCGAAGAACCAGAACAGGTCCTGGTAATCGATGACACCGTTGAAGCCGTCGTAGATGTGGCCCCCGTGACGGTCGACGTAGAGCAGGGCCATCGTGACGATGAGGACTGGGAAGGCGCCGACGACCATCAGCACGCTGACGAGGGCGGTCCAGGTGAACACCGGCATCCGCAGCAGCGACATGCCCGGCGCGCGGCGGCGGGCGACCGTGCCGACCACGCACGCACTCATCACGAGCATCCCACCGGCGGCGAGGATCACCGCGATCACCCAGAGGTCCTGGCCAACTCCCGGGGTGTTGAGGCCGTTCGAGAGCGGCGCGTACGCGCTCCAGCCATCCCGTCCGGGACCGGTGCCGGTGAACCATCCGGCTTGCATGATCAGGCCGCCGGAGAGCCAGACCCAGAACCCCGCGAGGGCGGCTCGCGGCGCCGCCACCGACACGGCGCCGATCTGGAGCGGCACTAGATAGAGCGCCAGGGCGATCGCCATCGGCGTGACGAACAGGTAGATCATCGTCGAGCCGTGCATCGTGAACAGCGCGTTGTAGGTGTCGTCGGAGACGAGGTGCCCGTTCGGCTGGGCCAGCTGCGCGCGCATCAGCAGCGCGAACACGCCGCCGAGCAGAAAGAACCCGAGCGAGCAGATGCCGAGGTTCAGGCCGATGCGCTTGTGATCGGTGCTGGTCACGGCGCCGAGCAGACCCGGCACCCGCAGCGGGGTTGGCGCCACGGCGGTGCTCATCACACCGAAGCCCTTCCCCGACTGCGCGCCCAGGCGTCGAACTGGACTGGGCTGACGGCGTGGACCGTAAACACCATGTCGGCGTGGCGCAGGCCGCAGAACTCGGCGCACTGCCCGGCGAACACCCCCCGCGCCGGAAACATCAGCGTCACCGACTCGGCGGCGCCGGGGATCAGATCGCGCTTGTAGCGCAGCGCCGGGATCCAAAACGAGTGGATCACGTCGACCGAGACGAGCTTGAATCGGATCGCCTCGCCCGTCGGCACCACGAGCTGCTGGCGGCCCACGGTCCCGCTGCGGACGCTGAACCCGTACGCGGGAAGCGCGAACTGCCACTCCCACTTGGCGCCGGTCACATCGATCGTGAGGCTCGGCCGCTCTCTCGCCGAGACGGTGTCGACCTGGTGCTCGGCGGTGAATGTGACGTACAGCAGGAACGCGACGACGACGGCCAGGAACGCCGCGTACGCGCCTTCAAGCCGGTTGTTCTCGTGCCAGCGGGCCGCCTCGACCACGGGACGGCGTCGATAGCGCAGCACGGCGAAGCCCATCACCAACACGATCGCCACGAACACGACGATCGCGATCGGCACGTAGATCGCGAACACGCGGTCGTACTCGTGTCGAGTGTTGACCAGCACGAGCGCGACCGACGTAAGGGCTACGAACGGGTGACCAAACGTCCAGTTCTCCTACCCCGAAATCTGGCGATGAAGTCAGACCGTCCGCACGATGACCGCTGAGGACTGAGCGTCCGGCGTGATCGGCGCAGCGTCCCCGGGCAGAATCAACCGGCGGAGCGCCCAGACCCATCTGCCCTTGGGGGCGAGTCAAGTGAGCGCGAGCAGGCATGCTCCTCCGAGCAGGCCGGCGCCGGCGGTCCACCAGGCGATGTAGTCGCCGATATGCCCCGACTGGACTTGGCGCAATCCACGCAGAGCGGCCCTCGCGGGGTCTCGGACGACCCGCGGGAGCGATTCACGGAGCGATCGTCCGAACAGGCCCAGCGCCGCGGCGCCAATTGCGCCGGCCACCGCGAGCAGCGAATAGAGCACGTCTATCGTCTCCACGTGGCTCGGGGCCACCTGCGGCCAGCTTACGTGCCCCGACCCGAGCACCCACTGGGCATAGGCCGGGTGGTCGGCGAACCGGGCGGCGGCCCGCTCCACTCCCGGCACCGCCCCCGGGAAGAGCCCGACGACGGCCGCGAGGCCGAGCAGCACCGCGGGGACGACGACCATAGTCAACGGAGTGCGGTCGCGTGGACCGTGCTCTTCGTCGACCCGTTCCTCGGCGGCCCGAGCTTGGCTCGGATCCGGGCCCGCGGACGGGCCCCAGCCCAGGAACACCCGGCCGGTGACGCGCAGGACGGCGCCGCCGGTCAGCGCCGAGACGATCACGAACACGGCCACCAGCCAGCCGTAGCCGGCCTCCGAGGAAGCGCTTTCGAGTAGCGACTTGCCGGCGAAGGCCGTGAATGGCGGCGCCGCGGCCAGCAGCAGCGCACCGATCCCCATCAGCACGCCGACGACCGGGATCTCCCGGCCGCGGCCGTGCAGGTCGTACTCGTCGACCGTGCCGAACCGGTGCAGCAGCACGCCGGCGCACATGAACAGGGCCGCCTTCGTGAATCCGTGCCCGACCACGTACACGGCGACGCCGGCGACGCCCTTCGGGGTGAGCAGCGCGATCCCGCACACGAACAAGCCGACGTGGCTGATAGTCGAGAATGCCAGCAGCCGCTTGATGTGCCGCTGCATCGTGCACATCGATGCGCCGAGCAGCGCCGTCACCACGCCGAGCGCGATGAAGATCGCCCGCAGCGAGGCGGCGTGCGGCGCGAGCGGACCGGCGAACACCTGCCAGTACAGCCGAGCCACGGCGTACACGCCGAGCTCGACCATCACGCCCGAGAACAGCACGCACACCGGCACGGGCGCGACCGCGTGCGCGTCGGCGAGCCAGAAGTGCAACGGCACGACCGCCGCCTTGGTCAGGAAGCCGACGAACAGCAGCACCATCGCCACGACCACCAGCGGGTCGGCGGGGTGGCCGTCCAGCGCGGCCCCGATCTGGGCCATGTTGAGCGCGCCCGTGCGGGCATACAGCAGCGCGACGCCGATGAACATCCCGTAGCCGGCGATGCTGTTCGTGATCGCGAAGTTGATCGCCCCCTGGATCGGCGCGCGCTCCTCGATCCGGTAGGCGGTGAGCGCGTAGGCGACGGCGCTCATCAGCTCGAAGAACACGACCAGGTTGAACAGGTCGCCGGTCAGACAGAAGCCGACCATCCCGGCCATGAACAGCACCATCAGTCCGTGGAACAGCCCCTCGACGGCATCGAAGTAGCGCAGCGAGTAGATCAGCGCCGCCGTCACCAGGAGCCCCGCGAACGCCGCCATCCCCGCCCCCATCGGATCGATCGACAGCGAGATCCCGATCGCCACCCCGCGCTTCGGCTGATAGCCGCCGACCCAGTACGCGAACGGCTCGCGCCAGGCGTGGGCCGCCAGCAACACGCAGATGGCGGTGACCGCGATCGCGACGATCGCCCCGACGCCATCGTTGAACCAGCGCGGCGAGAAGAATCCGACGGCGACGAGCAGCGGCCCCGCGAGAAACGGGATCACGACCGGGAGCGCTGCCAGGTGAGTCATCAGTGCTTGAGCGCGCTCAGGTCGTCCGGATCGACGCTGCCGAAACGCTTGTGCGCCTGGACCACGAGCGCCAGCAACAGCGCCGTGATCGTCGCCTCGATCACCACGTCGGTCAAAACAAGCACCTGCACGACCGGGTCCACGAGCTTGGAGCTGGTGGGGATGTCCGCAACGATCGGAGCCTTGCCCCCCGACCGGTAGCCGACCCCGAGCAGAACTAGATACGTCGCGGACTGCACCACGGTGAGGCTCAGGACCGTGCGTACGAGGTTCCGGCTCGACACGACACCCCAGAGCCCGACCACGAACAGCCAGACGGCCACCACGTACGGGAGGAAGCTCATGGCTCAGCCGGCCGACTGGACGAGCAGATCCTGGTCGAGGAACTCCGTCCACGTGAGCAGGAACGCACCGGTCACCTCGAGGCCAACCGCCAGGCTGTTGAGCGGCATCATCCCCGCGGACAGCAACACGCCGGGGGTGCCGAGCGGCAGGAAGTTCTTCAAGTACACCGAGGCGAGGATCAGCCCGGCGAGGCCAATCATCGTGTATCCGGCGGCGCCGAGCGCCTCGAGCGACTCGAGCGCCCAGTCCGGCGCGACCCGCTTGAGCGACAGGTAGCGCCCGGCGAGCAGGATCGCGACCGGCCCGGCCGCGAGCACGATCCCACCCTGGAACCCTCCGCCCGGGGTGAGCGCGCCGTGGAGAATGACGTAGGCGCCGAGCGACACGAGCAGCGGGATCAGGATCAACGAGGTCACCCGCAGCCCGTCGCTGGCCCCGGCGAAGCGGTGATCCTCGATCCCCCTGCTGACCCCCTCCTGCTCCTCGTCTCGCATCTGGCGCAGCAGCAGGGCCACGCCCGCGACCGAGGCGAACAGGATGAACTCCTCGCCGAGCGTGTCGAACGCCCGGATGTCGAAGTTCAGCGCGGTGACGATGTCGGTGGCGCGACGCAGCTTGGGTTCGATGCGGTCGAGCAGCAGGCCGTAGATGCCGTGGTAGTGGCCGAATGGCGGCAGGCCGCGTAGCCCGATCAGCAATACAGTGGCGAGGCCCGGGCCAGCGAGCGCGAACAAGCCCAGCCTGACCCGCCGGCTCACCCGTCCCGCTCCTCGTCCTTGCGGGAGCGCTCCTGGGCGTGGATCTTGCGAAGCGCCGCGAGGATGATCAGCGGCATCGCGATCGACGAGACGACGATCTCGGACAGCGCGACGTCCGGTGCCTGGAAGGTGAAGAACAGGAAGGTCAGAGTCAGCCCGAAGATCGAGAGCACGAGCGCCTGGCGCAGCGGCTCAGGCGTGAACACAACGGCGCCACCGCCGAGCGCCACCAGGATCAGCGCGACGAACTGCAAGGCGGTCACCGCTCAGCCCTCCCGTTCATGCTCGATTCCCTCACGCCAGTCGCCCCGCTCGCGGGTGCGGAAGCTCCGCGCCGTGGTGTGCACGACGACCGGGCCGATCAGCACCAGCAGCACGCCAGTCGCCAGCGCCTTGTCCCCGATCAGTGAGAACGACTCGTGCGCGAGGATCGCGACTGCGACCAGCAGGGCTCCGTACCCGGCCAGCCCGACATAGTGAAGGCGGTCATATACGTCGCGCATCACCACCAGACCGATCACGGCGAACAGCTCGAGCACCGTCCCGCAAACGAGCACCACCGTCGCAGTCACGTCGCCCGGGCTCACAGATCCCGCTCCATCAAACGCGCGAACGCCAGCGCCCCGATCAGAGACAGCAGCCCGAAGATCAGGGCCAGGTCGATAAACGGTTGGCGGTGATACCCCTCGGAGAGGAGCATCAGCACGGTCGTCAGCAATGTGCTCGCGACCTCGAGTGCGGCCAGCGCATGCGTCGCGCCGGCGAGAAAGCACAGCCCGAGGCACGGCGCGATCGCGACTGCCAGGACGAGCGCCGCGATCTCCCACTCGTTCATCCGAGCCCCAGCACGTCCAGTTGCTCGCGACCGCCCTGGCGATGGAGCTGATGGACGAGGAGTAGGTCACGGTCGGGGTCGACGCCGATCACGATCGTGTTCGGCGCGAGCGAGCCCAGCGCCTCAGCGAGGGCCCGGCGGCCGGCGTCCCGCGGATCGTCCTCGCGACCCGCGTCGAACGGGACGGCGCGGAACACCCCCCGCATTGGCTTGCTGCGCACGAGCTGCAAGATCGCCTCCCGGCACAGAAAGACGACGTGGACGGGGACGCTTGCGGCGATCCGCCAGCTGCGGACGAACCAGGGAGGCCTGATCAGCGCTTCGGTGAATGCCTGCTCGCGGGAGACCACGAACGCCGCCGCCGCGAGCAGCCCCACGCCGACCATTACGAGCAGCTCGACCTGGCTGGTCGTGTCCACGAGCAGCAGGTAGAACGAAGCACCGAGAGCGAATCCGGTCGCTCCTAAAGCGAGCCGTCGCATCACCGCGCGCGCGGCAGCACGTGCTCCCGGTAGGCGTCGAAGAACGCGTCCTGCTCAGGGCCGATCTGGTTGATGTACAGCTCGTCGAAACCGGCGTCCTCGTAGGCCTTGATCGTCTCGACGTGCCGTTCGACGTCCGGCCCGCACGGAACCTCGTCGGCGACCATCTCCTCGGTGACCAGCTCGCGTGCCTGCTCGAAGTGCGCGGGCGTTGGGAGGATCTGCGCGAGCTCACCGGGAAGCGCCTCGTTCGGCCACAGACGGTAGACGGTCTCGCGTGCTCGGCGCTCGTCTTCGTCCCAGCAGACCTTCACGCCGCCCTGCACGAATGTCCCATTGTTCGACTGCGAGCGGAACTGCTCGACTGACTCGGCGTCGGGACCGACCGTGCAGTAGCCGTCACCGATCCGCGCCGCCAGCTCGACCGCCTTCGGGCCGAACCCCGAGATCACAATCGGCGGGGATGTCTCGGGCAGGTCGTAGACGCGGGCGTGCTCGAGTCTGTAATGGCGACCGCGATGGCTCTGGACCCCGCCCTTCCACAGAGTCCGGATCACCTCGACGGCCTCCTCGAGCATCTCCAGACGCTCGTCCGCCTCAGGCCAATGGTCGCCGAAGATGTGCTCGTTGAGCGCCTCTCCGCTCCCCAGACCGAGGCAGAAGTTGCCGTCCAGCAGAACGGCGGAGGTGGCCGCGGCCTGCGCCACGATCCCGGGATGGATGCGGATCGTCGGGCACGTGACGGCGGTCGTGACCTTCATCCCGTCCGTCGCCTGCGCAACCGCTCCAATCGTCGACCACACGAACGGGCTGTGACCCTGCTCGTCGTTCCACGGGTGGTAGTGATCTGAGATCCACAGGCCCTCGAACCCTGCCTCCTGGGCCTTGACAGCCTGTGCGACCAGGTCACGAGGCCCCCATTCCTCGCTTGAGAGGAAGTATCCGATCTTCATGGTCGCTCCTTTCGAGTGCACCGCGGTAATGCCCCGTGGCAGAAGGTCGTAATCAGCTGTCAGGGCGCGTGACACCGGCGAAGCACCGTGACCGCATATGCGTCCGAGGCGCCCGCGACGATTGATCGATGCCGTTTCGAGTGCTGGCGTCCGCTCGCCGCGAGTTACGTGACGTCGTCCGCGCAGCGACGCCCACCCATCGTCGGCTCCGAGACATTCTCGTGACGATCATCATTGCCACCGTCGGTGTTGACCTGTTCTGTGCGGTCATGGCCTTCCTGCTCGAGCGCCACTCCCCGCAGACCGAGGTCAAGACATTCGGCAGCGCCGCGTTCTGGACAACAACCCAGCTGCTGACCGTCTCCTCGCAACTCAAGAATCCGATCTCGCTCGGAGGTCGAATCCTCGACGTGTTCATGGAGATCTACGCGATCACCGTGATCGCGACGCTCGCCGGCGCGGTCGGAAGCTTCCTGCAGAAGCGCGGCGAGGAGATCGACGCCAAGCACTGACGCCGGCATACTCGGATCTGGCCGTCAGTCGGAACGTTTTGCGCCGACGCGACGCGGGGTAGCGTTACCCGAGGAGGGCATCCCGTGACGTCGGCCCTTGTCGGGCAGGCAGCACCACCTGACTTCCGAGGTTTCGCGAACCCGGAGGTCACCGTGTCAGATAATTTGGATCTGCCAGGCTCATTCGGGAGCCGCACTCGTTCGCTCCCGGATCTGGTCTGCACGTGCTGGTCGCCGGACACCGTTCAGTCGGGGTGCACATAACCGGAAGGCTGGATCGCGACACGGCCTCACTTCTCGAGCAGACCTGGCGCAGGAGCCGTTGGCGCGGGCGGCGAAGGCGACCTTGGATGGCGTCCTGACCGAAGGCCTCGTTCGCCGGACCCTCGAGCTGCCAAGGGCTACCGAATGGCTGTAGTACCTGGCCCGAGCAGCCGCCCGAATCGGTAAGCGGCGATCCGGTCCTGACCTAACGAGCCGTCTGGTTGGCGCTGCCGACCGAACTGGATCTCTGGACACGCGGCCAGGGCTCGCTGCTCGTCTTGACGCGGCGTGGCGTGCGGATGTCGGGGCTTGCCGTGGGCGCGCCCTCGGCACCGGCGCCGACGTGGTGGGCGCACGACTGCGCATGCGCGTGGACAGCAGCGTGGCTGTCGGTCCGCGGGCGCGACTGGCGCGGCCCGCGGGAGGTGCTCGCCGACTCTCGGCTGAAGGGAGAGCCCGAATGGCTGACCAGAAACGGCTGGCGGCGCAGCGGTCACCGACCCGATCTGGCTGCAGTGATGCCGACCGGGATGGTCGCGATCGAGGTCGAACTGCAACGCAAGGCAGACAAGCGGCTGCGGGCTGTGCTCGGGCTCTACGGCCAGTGGCTGGCCGAGCGGCGGATCACCGGACTGATCTACGTCTGCCGCGACGCGGCCGGCGCCGAGAGGGTGCGCGAGCTCGGGGTAGCGACAGGGCGCCGATTCCTCGACTGTCAGCGCCTCGGTCAGGTAGCTCAGCGTGTCGTCGATTGCGATCGGCTGAGTCGCGTTCTGAAGCCAAGCTGGTGCGATCATCGCCGGCAACCGCTGTACGAGGTAGCGCACCGTGCGGTAGGACTCGCTCTGCGGCCCGACCACCATGCCGGCGCGGAAGTAGGTGAGCGGCGGGCCGTCATCGCGGAGCGCGAGGGCGGTCTCGTGCCGGCTTCGCAGGTGCTGTGAGTGCGGCCGCTTGCCGAGGCCGCCGAGGCAGATGATCCGCGCGATCCCCTCCGCCCGTGCCATCCGGGCGAACGCCGAGGCGGCGGCACGCTCGCTGGCAGCGAAGTCCCTGATCCGCCTCGACCCATCGAGTGGATGAGGTAATACGCCACGTCGATCCCGTGACCAGCGCCGCCAAGCGTTTCCGGACGCAACACGTCTCCCTCGTGGAGGTCGAAGCCCGCGCGCTCGAGCGCGCGGGCGCGGGTTCCGTCGCGGTCGCGCACTAGGCATCGCACCTCGCGCCCCGAGCTGGCCAGCCTGGCGGCGAGACGCCCTCCGATGAATCCGTCGCGCCGTTAACGACACGTTTCCAGTCATGTTGGCGGCCGGCGCGATCCCGCCCTAATGAGGCGACGCGGAAGAACTCGTCCGCTTTGCGAGCGTTCACTCGAGGCCGGCGAGAGCCTGAACGCCGACAGCGAGACGCGGGGCCTCAAGAGCGGTCGGCGATCCTGAGCGGACCCTTCGACGCAAAGTCGGCGTCGTAGGTCATGCGCGTCGCGCTCGGTGTCGGCTCGAACGTGATCCTGTCCCGTGAGATCACGGTCGAGTTCTCGCCAAGGAAGGTGACGGCATGCGGGGGGTCGTATTCGACGATCCGATAGGTGAGTGATGTCTTCCGGCCGAGGAACCGTGCGACCAGCCGGAACTCGGATCTCTCGTCCACGCCCGCGCCGTTCAACCGCTCGG
>CAWEUN010000011.1:0-10888 GCA_963812225.1 uncultured Solirubrobacterales bacterium | reverse complement strand
GAGCTCGCACGCGCGCGTGGACTCTGCGAGAAGCTGCTCTCGTACGCCAGCCCGCTGGCGTTGTACGCCGAGCAGATCGACCCGATCACCGGTCGCCACCTGGGCAACTTCCCGCAAGCGTTCACGCATCTGGCGCTGATCAACGCGGTCGTCCACATCATCACCGCCGAACGCCGTCTTGAGCTCGGTGCGCTCGCGCGCGAGCCGGAATTGGATCGTCTCGGCAGAAGTCTCTGACGTGCGATTCGTCACGCCTGTCTCACGCGACCTCGGTTAGAGTCGCCGGAGCAGCTAGAGTCGCTCAAACGGATACTCGCGCGGAGGGGCAGCGGTAGCCTGTGCAAACGGTCAAGCCGAGGGAACGGAACTCAGCGGGGAAGCTGTTCCAGCGCCTCCGCGGCGCCCATGAGGCTGAGCTGTTCGGACCGACAGGCCGCCTTCCACGCCGTGGTGAGCCGGACGTCACCCACAACCGCGCCCTGCTCATCCTCGGCGGACTCGTGCTCGTGGGTCTGGCGTTGCGACTGGCCGTCCCGCGCGGGATCTGGCTGGATGAGGCGATCACCATTCATCAGGCTCGCCTGTCGCTGCACGACCTCTTCCAGAACCTCTACAACGGCGACCGCCAGCCGCCTCTGTACCACCTGACGCTGTGGGCGACGATCCGTGCGTTCGGCCATAGCGAAGCGGCGGTCAGGCTGCCGTCGCTGATCGCCGGGACGCTCGTGATCCCGGCGCTCTACGAGCTCGCGCGGGAGCTGTATGACCGCCGCACGGGGCTGATCGCAGCCGCATTTGCCTCCGTCTCGCCGGTCCTGATCTGGTACTCGCAAGAAGTCCGGATGTATGAGTTCGCGGCTCTGTTCGGACTGCTCGCCCTGCTGACGCAGCTGCGCGCGATCCGCAACGGAACGATGCTGAATTGGGCCGCGTACATCCTCGCCACGGCCGCACTGCTGTGGTCGCACTACTTCGGGCTGGTCGTGATCGGCGTCCAGCAGCTGATCTTCATCGGCGTCCTCATCCACCGCCGGCGCGCCGGCGAGCCGGTCAAGCCGCTGGCACTCGGCGTCGCGTACTCGTTCGCCGTGCTCGTGATGCAGCTGGTGCCGCTCGCGATCTTCGTGCACCACCAGTACCAGGTCACCACCGGGGCGGCGGGATCTCCGAGCGGAACCTACGACCTGTTGTCGTTCTATTCGATCCTCGCGAACCTGGCTTGGTCGATCTGGGGATATCAGCCGGACGCGGCGACCGTGCTCCTGGCCGCGATGTGGCCGCTGGCGCTGCTCGGCTCGCTGGTCTTGATGGGCCGCGGCGGCTCGCGCCAGACCAACGGGCTCGCCGCGGCGGCGGGCCTGCTCGTCGCGGCACTGATCATCATCGCGGCGTTCGACAACTCGTTCTTCGAGGTCCGCAACTTCCTGATCCTGGCACCGCTGGTGCTGCTCCTGGTGGCGCGGCTGATCACGGGCTGGATCCGTCAGCCGCGCGCGCGACTGCTCGATCGCGGGAGCGGTGATGGCGACCCTGCTCATCGGTCTCGCCGATCAGCAGCTGAACAAGGCCAATCCGCGCCTGTTCGACTTCCGCGGCGCGATTCAGGACATCAAAGCGGACGCGGGACCGAACGCCCTGGTCCTCTACGAGCCGTCGGACATGCGCTACGTGCTCGAGTACTACGCTCCCGAGCTTCGTCGGCAGGCGCTCTCGAAGCGCTTGACAGCCGCGACCGAGGGGAGCCCGATCTTCGTGCTCGCCTCGTTCCAGAGCAACAAGGCGTTCTTCAACGAGACGAACAGGGTCGTCGGACAGCTGACCTTCTTCCGCAAGCTGGTGCGCCGCTTCAAGACGCCGCAAACGCTGGTCTGGGAGTTCCAATGAGCAGCCGACCCTGGGACGTTCGTCTTCGTCGGGTCACCTGGGACCCGGTGCCGAGCGGCTGGAGCGTGCGACAGCGCTCTCGCTTCCTGATCCTGCTCGGGATTCCCTGTGCCCTTTGGTATTTCGGCTGGCTGCTGCAGCCGGACCGCGTCGGCACGGCGGTTCTCTACGGCATCCTGATCGCCGCCGAGCTGTTCAACGCGATCCAGGCGTTCGGCTTCTGGTGGACCATCTCCCACGAGAAAGTGCGTGAAAAGAGAGCACCGACCCAGCTTGTGTCTGTCGACGTCTTCATCCCCGTCTACAAGGAGCCGCCGGACATCGTCGACCTGACGGTCGCCGCTGCCGTCGGCCTGCGGGGAGCCGAGGTCAGGGTCCATATCCTCGACGACGGCAACGACGACGCGATGCGCGACCTCGCTCTCCGGTACGGCGTCGGCTACATCCGACGCAGCGAGCACATCGGCGCGAAGGCGGGCAACATCAACCATGCGCTGACGAAGACGGATGCCGAGTTCATCGCGGTGTTCGACTCCGACCACGTGGCGGATCCCGGCTTCCTCGAGGCCACGCTCGGATGGATGGACGATCCGAAGATCGCATTCGTGCAGACGCCGCAGTACTACGCCAATACCGAGCACAATCGGATCGCGGCCGCCTCGTGGGCCCAGCAGGCGCTGTTCTTCGGGGCCATCTGCCGCGGTAAGGATGGGCTGAACGCCGTCTTCTGTTGTGGCACGAACGTGCTGTTCCGGCGCGAGGCTTTCGAGAGCGTTGGCGGCTTTCCGACGAACTCGCTGACCGAGGATTTCGAGCTTTCGATCCACCTCCACGAGAAGGGCTGGAGCTCGGCGTACATCCCGGACGTGCTGGCGCGCGGGCTAGGCCCCGAGGACACCGCCGCCTACGTCTCCCAGCAGCAGCGCTGGGCCCGGGGCTGCCTGTCGGGGATCCCGCGCGCGCTGAAAGCGAAGCTTCCCCTGGGCCTGAAGGCGCAGTACCTGCTCTCGGGGCTGTACTTCCTGTCCGGGTGGACCGTGCTCATCTACATGAGCTTCCCGGTAGTTCGTCTGCTCGGCGGCGGCCAGCCGATCGGTCACATTGACGCGCCGACGTTCCTGTTGCACTTCGTGCCGTACTACGCGATCGCGCTGACGATGGCGGCGGTCGCGGGCGCCGGCTCCTACACGTTCGCCGCGTTCGCGCTGTCGGCGGCGAACTTCTGGATCCACATCCTGTCCACGATCTACACGGTCTTGCGCAAGTCAGGGTCGTTCGTCGTGACCCCCAAGAAGGGCGCTGAGGCCCGCCAGCCGGGGGCGGTGATGCCTGCGCTTGTGGCTGTCGGGGTACTGGTCGCAGTCAGCATCTACGGGCTCGTCCGCAACCCCGACGCGGCCACGATCAACAACGTGTCGTTCGCCGCGGTCCACGTCTCGATCCTGATGACCGGATGCTGGGCGGCGCTCCAGAAACCTCGTGCCCCGGCCGTCCGGGGCCTTGGAGCCGGTCGAGGCACTCGCGTGAGGCGGGCGGTGCGAGACGTGGTGGTCACCGTCGCGGGGGTTGCGCTCACTGCGGTCGCCGTGTCGTTCCTCGCGGGCTGCGGTTCGTCGAGTTCGAGCGGCACCGCGTCCACGCAGAGCTCGAGCGCCTCGCCCCAGCAGCAGGCCGAGGCCGCGGCGCGACACTTCCTGAACCGCTACGTCGACGGCGACGGGCGCGTCGTACGGCGCGATCAAGGTGGCGACACCGTCGGCGAGGGCCAGGCGTACGGGATGCTGATGGCAGCGGCGATCGGCGACCGGCGGCGCTTCGACAAGATCTGGAACTGGACGAAGGCGAACCTCCGACGTCCGGACGGGCTGATCTCGTTCCTGTGGCGAGATGGCCACGTCGTCGATCCGCAGGCGGCGTCCGACGCCGACCTGGATGGGACCCGGGCCCTCCTGGTCGCGGCCTGCCGCTTCAACCATCCGGAGTACCGGCGCGAGGCGCTCGGACTCGGCGACGCGATCATGCAAGGTCGAGGTCGGTTCCGCCACCTTCCAGGGCAACCCGGTGCTGACCGCCGGTCCCTGGGCGATCACGCCTCCACCGGTGACGGTCGACCCGAGCTACTTCGCGCCGGCGAGCTTCCTCGCGCTGCGCGCCGCGTCGAAGGATCCCCGCTGGGAAGGCCTCGCAACGAGCGCGCGCGCGATCACGAGCAAGCTGATGCCGGGTCCCGGGCGGCTGCCCCCCGACTGGGCGCATCTCCAGGGCGACACGCCGGTACCGATCGGCGACCCGAGCCACCCCCAGTCACCGCCGGTGTTCGGCTTCGATGCGGTTCGCACTCTGGTCCGGTTCGCCGAGGATCCGAACCCGGCCGGGCGGCGGATCGCCGCCAGAGCATGGCCGGCGTTCGAGAACCAGGATCCAACCAAGCTGCCGGTCGAGCACAACCTCTCCGGGAAGCCGATCGGCCACACCCTGCACCCGGTGGTGCTCGTATCCGCGGCCGGGGCTGCCGATGCGGCGGGACATGCTGCCGCCCGCGACGGCCTGCTCGACCAGGCCGAGTCGCTCGACCGGCGCTCGCCTACCTATTACGGCGCGGCGTGGGTGGCGCTCGGGCGGATCATGCTGACGACCAAGCTTCTGGATCCAAGCCGTGTTGCCTAGGGCGCTTCGCCAACAGCCAGTAGCACGCGCCTGCGGAACGCCGCGGCGGTCGGGCGCTCCTGCGGCTTCTTCGACATCGCCCGCCGCGTGATGTCCTCGAGCGCCGGGGGCACGTCGGCGCGCCGCTCGCTCAGCGCTCGCGGCTCGGCGTTGACCTGAGCCCACATCTTGGCCATCCCGCCCCTCTGATCGGCGAACGGCGCCTCGCCGCTGAGCATCTCGTAGAGCACGCAGCCGAGGCTGTAGATGTCGCTTCGCCCGTCCGGCTCGCTGCCCTCGATCTGCTCGGGCGCCACGTAGTCGACGGTTCCCAGCATCTGATCGGCTCCGGTCAGACCGGGATCCGTGGCGGCACGCTTGGCCAGTCCGAAGTCCGTGAGATAGACGTGACCCTCGGGCGTCACGATCACGTTTGAAGGCTTGATGTCGCGATGAACCAGCCCATGGTCGCCGGCGACCTCGAGCGCGTCGGCGATCTGAGCCGCGAGCAATGCGGCTCGGGCGGGCTCCAGCGGACCATCATCATGAATGAGGGTGCCGAGCTCCGTGCCCTCGACCCATCGCGTCACGATGTAACACCGTTCCGTCCTCCTCGCCTGCCTCGTACAGCGGCACGACGTTGGGGTGGTCGAGCGAGGCCACCGTCCTGGCTTCTCGGCGCAGGCGCTCCCGGATCACCGGGTCGCGTGCGATCGTCGGGCTCGACCAGCTTCAGCGCCACGGGGCGGTCGAGCCGCAGCTGACGGGCACGGTAGAGGATCCCGATCCCGCCGAGGCCGACGACGCTCTCGACCTCGTAGCCCCCGAACTTTGATCCCGGAGAGAGCACGTGCCCTCAGAGGTCGCGCTCGGAGATGACCTTGGCGGAGAATGCCCGCTCCACGAGGCGGACTCTTGTCTCCGGTCCGGGCGGACCCTCGATCCCGAGCTTCGCGTACAGGACCCGGACGTGGCGCTTGACTTCGCTGACGGACAGGACGACCTCGTCGGCGATCTGCTCGTCGGCGGCCGGGGTGGCGAGCGTGCCGCGCTCCTTGTACGGACGGCACAGAGCCACCAGTACGCGGCGCTGGGTCGTCGACAGGCTCACCGCGCCCGGCGACGGCGCCGCGCCAGGATGCAGGGGTGCTCGGCGAAGGCGCGCGTTGTTCCGGTGCAGGCGGAGTGCGCTGAGTCGGGGAGCGATAGGTCACGGCGGTGCTCCCGAATCGCACAACGTCCCCGTCGGTCAGGCGGTGTCTGCCGCTGACGCGCTCCTCGTTGACATAGGTGCCGTTGCTCGAGATTCCGTCGTCGACCAGCACCCAGTCCTCCTGCTGTTCGCGCTCGAACCGCGCGTGCAGGCGCGAGACTCGATCGTCCCAGGCGAGCGCGAGATCCGCGGAGGAGCTCCGTCCGACGGTGACGGATGCCGCGCCGGGGTCGAAGAAGAACAGTTGTTGCCGGCCGTCGCCGTCCCTGAAGACGAGGAACGGGCGGCCCGAGCGCTCGGCCTCGGTTACAGCCTGAGCGTCGGAGGAGGACTCGGCCGATTGCGGGACGTATTTCGCGGGCACTCGAGCGGTCATTATTGCCGTTAGGCTTCGAGGCCGATGGTCGGCGACCAGGTACGGGTGACCGAGGGGAAGGAACACGGCAAGATCCTGAGCGTCGACGTCGACCTGCTGATCGGTCGCCACGCTCCGGAGGACGAGGGAAGGCTCGGGGACGATCCCGAGATCTCCCGCCGCCACGCACGCGTTTCGCGCGGCGCCGACGGGCGGCTCGCGATCGAGGATCTCGGATCGGCGAACGGGACGTATGTGAACGGCGAGCGCATCGACGCCCCGCGGACGCTCGAACACGGCGACCTGATCCGCGTGGGCAAGACAGTTCTGGAGGTGACAGACCGCGTCCGGCGCCGTGCCGCGAGCGAGCGCGACGCCGCCGACGCGGAGCCGCCCGCCGAGCGAGCCTCCGGGTGCCGCGGTCGCGGCCGGCGCCGTGCTGGTCGTCACCGCCGGGAATGCGATCGGCCGCCGGCTCGACCTCGCCGACGAGCTCGTGATCGGCCGGGCGGCGGAGGGGGAGGGGAGACTGGGCGACGATCTCGCGCTCTCCCGCCGCCACGCGCGCGTCACTCGCAGCGCGAGCGGCGAGGTGACGATCGAGGACCTGGGATCGGCGAACGGGACGTTCGTGAACGGCGAGCGCGTGCGCGACCGCCGGGTGCTCACGCTCGGCGACTCGATCCGACTCGGCTCCACGACGATGGAGCTGGCCGGGTCGGCCGAGCGATCGCGCCGGAACCGCCGGCTGAGCCGGTGGCGCCGGAACCGCCGGCTGAGCCGATGGCGCCCGAGCCGCCGGTCGCTGAGCCCCGGCGGCCGCGCCCTCCTGCCGCGCCACTGCCTCCCGCGGACCGCGGTTCGGAGCTTCCGCTGGGGTCGGTTTTCGCGGGATGCCGCGTCGAGGACGTGATCAGCCACGGAGACATGGGCGTCGTCTACCGCGCCGAGGAACTGGCGCTGCAGCGCCCGGTCGCCCTCAAGCTGATCCTGCCCGAGTACTCCAGCGACGAGCGCTTCCGCGAGCGCTTCCGCCGCGAGTCGAAGATCGCCGCCGCGATCGACCACCCCAACGTCATTCCCGTGTTCGACGCCGGCGACGAGGGCGGCGTGCTCTACATCAGCATGCGGCTCGTGGAGGGGACCGACCTGCGCGCGCTGATCGACGCCGAGGGCCAGATCGACCCGCTCCGGGCCGCTCGCATCGTCCGCCAGGTCGGCGCCGCGCTCGATGCGGCGCACACCCGCGGGATGCTGCATCGCGACATCAAGCCCTCGAATGTCCTGATCGCACGCCGAGACCACGTGTACCTGACCGACTTCGGCCTCGCAAAGCAGGCTTCCGCGGACGACGGGCTGACCCGCGGCCAGACGATCGTCGCTCGCGCCGAGTACGTAGCGCCGGAGCAGGTCCTGGGCCAGCGCGTCGACGCGCGCGCCGACATCTATGCGCTTGGCTGCCTGCTGTTCGAGGCCCTCACCGGGGAGCCCCCGTTCGCCGGCTGGACGGGCGGCCCAAGAGCGCTGGCACACCTCGACGCCCCGCGGCCGACCCCGAGCGATCTGCGCCCGGATCTTCCACGGGCGTTCGACGCGGTCGTGCAGCGGGCGATGGCGACGGATCCGGCGCGAGCGATATCAGTCGGCCGGCGATCTTGCGCAGGCGGCGCTGGTGGCCGCCGGCGACCTGCGACACACTGGTCCAGAGTCGATCGTCGCCACCGGCGAGGCGGCTCCCGTCTCAGGTCAGCCGGTGACGGAGTCGGCGCCTGGTGGCGGTCAAGCGGTACCGGCGACCGCTCGTTCGGGCGAGCGCGCCGTGCTCCGCTGGGCGATCGCGGTCCTCGGCTTAGTGGTCGTTGCGGTGGGGATGGTCGCAGCGCTGCACGGGATCTCCACCCTCTGAATCGACACCGCCGCAGTGCGCGGGTGCGCTCACACGCAGGTGGAGTGAACACCCACTCTGGGTGCTCGCTGTTCACCCCTCGAGTCCGTAGTTGCGCGGGGCGGCGCTCTCCTGGGTCACGGGCCGAGCGTCAGGCCGACCTCAACGACCTGTCGGTGACGTATGGCATCAATGCGAGATCGACCGGCTGCGCCAGACAGCTGCGCGTGAACGAGGATGGTTGTCGGTCACCGGTGAGAACATGGGAGCGTGACGGCGTAGCAGGACATCGAACGGGCAGAGCCGGAGTTCGCGCGGCGCGTGCGGGCACTGTTCGACGCTCACGGACACACAATCCAACGCGATGGGCCATCCTTGTCCAGTGGCCCTCAATCCGGGTGCTCGGGGGCGTCTTCAAGCGCCTGGCTGCCACCGCCGCCACCGCCACCGCCACCGCCACCGGCCTGCGGGGATTCGCCATCGCTTCCGTCGCCGCCCTCAACGCCTCCGCCGGACTCGTTCTCTACACCTCCACCTCCAGTGCCGCCACCAGCGTTTGACCCGCTGTCGTGCGATCCGCCTGGGTTCCCTTCGCCGGTTGGCGCTTCGGATGTCGTTGGCGGCCCGTCGTCCGGCACTCTGGCGACGATCTCGATGTCGCCAAACTCGAAACTGACGACGGTTTCGTCCTCTTGCTGAGGTGGTTCGGTGTTCGGTGACGCATCGGGCTCGGAGGGAGTCCAATGCCCAGCGCTGTCCTTCTCGTAGATTCGGTCGTCGCCCGGCTGTTCCACCGTCTCGGTACCGTCGTTCCGAATCGTGTCGCGGAATCCGTCTTGGGTTTCCGTCGTGGTCTCCACAAGCCCGTTATCGTGGACGGTGGTTGTAGTCACTGTGCCCGCATCGTCTGTCTTGACCTCGGTGTACTCGATCCCGGGCACACCGGTGGTCAGCACATCACCGTTAGCGGAGCGTCGCACGGTCTTGCCGTTGTCCCATTCCTCAAGCGTGACCCCACCGTGCTCTTTGAGCGTGACCCCAAGCTCGTCATTGCGGATCACTTTGTCCGCGTTCGGTCTTTCGTGATGCTCCGGCATGCGTCACTGACCTCCCCCAGTCTACGAATCGATGCCCCGAGCCTACACGGCTCCACGCGACATACTCGTCTTTCGATCTTCCCGAGAGTGCCGACTGCGCAGACGACCCTGCGTTGCGCGTGAAGGCCATGGGGCCTCAAACTCGACGGTGTAGGTCGAGCCGTCCGGCGGATACAAGGTGACAGGCCGGCCGTGTTGCCGACGATCACCGTCGCCGCTTCCTCGGGCGAGGTTGGCTCGGCCGAGGAGGCTATGTCGAGGTCGAATGCCAGGACGGATCCGCCATCGTCCGGCAATGAGTGATGACGTAGGGTGCCAGCTCCGCTGCCGCGTCGAGTAACTCACGGTTGTCTCGGGCGAGGCGCTCGACACTTTCCTGGGCGCGGCTGCGGATGGCATCCTCGTCGACTCCCAGGACACGGCCGTGCTCGAGCACCACGCGGCCGTCGACCAGCGCGGTGTCGACCGACGCACCCGTCTCGGCGAACACGAGCGCGTTCAGCAGATCGTTGCGCGGCCTCAGGAACATCGAGTCGGCGGTGAGCAGCACGAGGTCAGCGCTCCGGCCTGGCTCGATCACGCCCAGCTCCCGGGCGCACCCGAGCGCGCGTGCCCCGGCCACCGTGGCCCGTTCGAACGCGTCTCGGGCGTCGATCCAGCCGTCGGGCTCCGCGAACGGATCGGCGCGGCTCACGAGCGCCGCTAGGCGCATCGCCTCGAACATGTCCTGATTGTCAGAGCTGAGCGACCCGTCGCTGCCGAGTGCGACGTTGAGCCCGGACTCGAGCATCCGGCGTACCGGTGCGATCCCGTTGCCGAGGCGCAGGTTGCTCGCCGGGTTGTGCACGACGCTGGCCCCGGCGCCGGCGAGCAGGCTGATCTCGTTCGAGTCCAGCCACACCCCGTGCGCCGCAGTGAACGCATCCGACAGCACACCGAGCTCGGCGAGCTGGGCCACGAGCGGACGACCCCAGCGCGACCTCGCCTGTGCGACCTGCGTGCGCGACTCGGAGACGTGCGTGTGCAGACCGACGCCGTGCTCCCGGGCCAGGCCCGCGAGCCCACGCAGCATCTCGTCGCTGCACAGTCCAGGGATCGTCGCCG
Source organism: uncultured Solirubrobacterales bacterium (assembly GCA_963812225.1). Taxonomy (GTDB): domain Bacteria; phylum Actinomycetota; class Thermoleophilia; order Solirubrobacterales; family Solirubrobacteraceae; genus Palsa-465. The sequence continues at coordinate 704 of CAWEUN010000011.1, read as the reverse complement.
AGACGGCGATCCGCACGCGCCCGCCGGCCGCGCCGTCGAACCGACGAACCGCGGACTGGGCGAGCGCCAGCAGGCGCCGCGCCGGCATCGCCGCGAGACGCTCGAGTCGCCTGCCCACGTGCGACGGCACCACGTCGAGCAGGCCGGGCATCATCCGATGAAACGGCCCGTCGGCCATCGAGGGCGCCAGCGCGACGCGCAGCCCAACGTCCTTGTAGGCCTCGACGACCGGCTCCAGCACCTCCTCGTCCGGTGCGGGCACCGCCATGTACAGGTCATACGCTGCGGTGGCGCCGGTCCTGAGCATCTCGATCGCGCCGAGAGCCGCCGAGAGGTAGTGGTCCTCGGGCTGCCGGCTGGCCTGAACCGCGGGGCCGTACGAGATCAGCACCTCGAGGGTCCAACGGCCCGCTAGGCCGCGCGCCAGGTTGTTGTGGCCGTGCGTGTGGGCGTTGATGAGGCCCGGCACGACGATCTTGCCGGTGGCGTCGAGCCGGACGGCGCCGTCGGGCGCCGGGAGGTCCGAACCGATCTGCGCGATGCGTCCGCCATCGACCAGCACGTCCGCCCGCTCCAGGCGATGCGCGCTCCCGGCCAGCACCTCGCCGCCGGCGATCAGCACCACGGTGCGGTCATCGTCGACCCGAGCGACGATCGGATGCATGGATACATCCTACGCACGCGGGTTGATCGCAGGCGAGATG
>CAWEUN010000010.1:0-164805 GCA_963812225.1 uncultured Solirubrobacterales bacterium | reverse complement strand
CAAGCTGCAGGTATTCGAGACGAACAACAAGGACTATCTCGAACATGGTCGCGCTGCTGACGGACCTGCCCCTCACCGAACGCGACGACCGTGGGATCGGAGCTGTCTCGACTCCGTGAGATCTGCGGTGGAGACTGGGGCTGGTGGAAGACGGCGACGCTCGTCGCCAGGGCAGGCTCCGCCAATTCGCGGAGGAACTGTGCAGTCGCCACCCCGAGGTGGACGCGGCCGTCGATCGGCCACGTCGACACGCTGCTCGATGAACGTCGAGCACATGCCGAAATCCCGCAAGTGGAAGCTGCGAGCGAGGGGTCGGCGAGCGCGTCCGCTGGCACGAACTACCGGAGGACATCGATCACAGTGAGTGACGTCGCCATCAATCTCATCCCACTGCGCCCGGCGTCCCCGAGCAGGAGTTCGTCAATTTCTCGGCGACCCTGGATCAGCCGACGTGCCTCGCCCAGGACGTCGTGCTCGGCTTCGACGCGTTCGCGGTGGTTCGGCGCGACCCCGGCGCGCCGGCAGTCGACATCGTCGAGGTGATGGAGAGTCGCACTCGTGGGACCGCTGGGTCGACGTCCGCGACAATCTCGAGGCGCTCAAACCGGTCACGGAGCGGTTCGACGCCCTGGTCGATTCTCTCGACTCTGCGTACGATCTTCGGCACCCGGGTCGAACGAGACGCACGGTGATGGCTGCACAGCTACGACGCGATCGTCGTTGGGGCCGGGCACAACGGTCTGGTCGCCGGCCCAACTACCTCGCCGCGCGGGGAAGCGGGTGCTGGTGGTGGAGGCCCGCGAGGTCGTCGGTGGCGCATGCGTGACCGAAGAGCTCATCTCCGGCGCGAAGTGGTCGTGTGCCGCGTTCATCGCTGGGCTGGTACGGCCCGAGATCATCGACGAGCTCGAGCTGCGGCGCTTCGGCTCGACCTCTACCAGTCCGACGTGCTCGGTTCAGCCTGTTCCGCGACGGAAGCCACTGTTCCTGTTCAAGGAGCTCGACCGAACCCTGCGTGAGATCGAGCGCTATTCCAACGAGATGCCCGAGAGCTTCCTCGACTTCGGTCTCCGCATCCAGCGCTTCGCCGCGATCGTCACCCCCTGGCTGCTCCAGCCGCCGCCCCGACGCGCTCGGAGGTGCTCGACGCCTTCGAGCGCGCCGGAGACGACGACGTCGTTCAACGAGTTCGTCCCTGCTGTCGACGCGCGACCTGCTCGATCGCTACTTCGAGTCGAGCACCTGAAGGGCTTCCTCACGTTCTTCGGCATGATCTCGATCTGGGCGTCCCGTCAACGCCCGGGACCCATACGTTCACGGCCATCACTCGGTGGGGGAGTTCGACGGACAGCTCGGACAGCTCGGCTTTGCGCGCGGCGGCATGGGCGGCATCACCGTCGCGCTCGCGAATGCTCTCCGGCACCACGGTGGCGAGATACGTCTGAACACACCGGTGCAGAGCATTCGGATCGACGACGGTCGGACCTCCGGAGTGGTGCTGAGAACCGGGGAGGGGATCGTGCCCGACGTCGTGATCTCGAACGCCGATCCCGCAAGCCGTTCGCTACTCCAGTCTGCTCCCGTCGGGGACGCTGGAGTCGTCGCTCGAGCACGCGATCAAGGTTTCGACACCCGGGGATCGATGGCCAGGGTCCATCTGTTCATCGACGAGCTTCCCGCCTACATCGGCTTCGAACAGCAACCCTGGGGCCGCAACACCCCGCGGACATCAAATGCTCGGCGCCTCGGTCGAGAACTTCGAGAAGGCGTGGGAGGCGGAGCAGCGCGAGCCTACCCGACGAATACGTGATCGAGGCCGTGATCCAATCGACGCACGACTCGACGCTCGCCCCCGAGGGCAAGCACACGCTGACCCTGGGCGTGCAGCAGCTTCCAAGCGAGCTCGCCGGAGGCGGCTGGGACGCACGCAAGGAGGGCCTTCGCCGACCAGGTGGTCGAGAACCTCTTTGAGTACGCTCCAATCTCCGCCGATCACATCCTCGAGCGGGTCACGATCACGCCGAAGGACCTGGAGCGGGACTACGGCCTGACCGGCGGCAACATCTTTCACGGGGCGATGTTCCTCGATCAGCTGTTCGGCGTGCGCCCCCTACGCGAGCTGGCGAATTACCGGACGCCGATCGACGGTTACTACCTGTGCGGTTCTGGAACTCACCCCGGAGGAGGGTCACCGGCGCCCCGGGACACAACGCGGCCGGAGTCGTCCTGGCTGATCTCGGCGCCGAGGGGAGACCCGCTTCGTCGGCAGGCCGAACCCCGCCAAGGGGCTCGTGGACCGGCTGATGGAGACGGAGAAGGGCCGCCGCGCCGGCTATGCGCTGGCCGGGCACGCCGGCGCTCAGACCGATCACGAAGCGCGCAGCGCGACGAAAGGATCAGTGAGGCAATGGGCGAACTCGATGGACGGGTGCACTGATCACCGGCGCATCGTCTGGCATCGGCGAGGCGACGGCCCGCGCGTTCGTGCGCGAGGGTGCCCAGGTCGCACGAGTCGGTCGCCGTCGCGAGCAACTCGAGCGGCTTGCCGCGTCGCTCGGCGACGGTGCCGCGGCGATCGCGGCGGATGTCAGCGATCCGGCCGCCGCGGCCGGCGCGGTCAAGGAGGCTGTGAGCCGGTTCGGCCGTCTCGACGTCGCCGTCAACAGCGCCGGCGTGGTCCGTCCGCTGTCTCTGGCCGATCTCGATGCCGCGGCATGGCGCGAGACGATCGAAGAACCAATACCTTCCGGAGCTTCTACGTCGCCCGGGCGGCGGAACTCCACGTGGCCGACAACGGGGGCGGACGATCACTCAACCTGGGCTCCGGACCTGTCGACTCTCGGGATGCCGATGTACGTCGCCTACTGCGCCTCGAAGGCCGGGGTGATCGGCCTGCAGCCCAAGGCTCTGGCGGCGGAGCTGGCGCCGAAGGTGCGAGTCAATGCCGTATCTGCCGGGGCCGGTCACACGCCGATGTTGGACGCCGAGTTCAAGTGTTCCCAGATCCTCAGGCGGCTCACGACGTGACGCTCGAGCGACTCCCGCTCAGACGGTTTGCAACCGCCGATGAGGTCGCGGGCGGGTGGTATATGGCCGCGGATGGTCATATGTCGACCGGCACCACGTTCAGTTCGACGGCGGATCGACATTCGTGTAGTCGAGTAAGGAGAGCTGGAATAAGCGAACTCGAGGGAAAGGTCGCCGTCGTCACCGGCGGTGGCTCAGGGCTAGGTCGTCAGGTCGTACTCGCCATGACCCGAGAGGGCGAGCGTCGTGGTTTTGACCAGAACGCCGACGGCGCCCAGCGCGTGGCCGACGAAGTCGCTGCCGCCGGCGGACGGCGCTCGGCGCACACCGGCGACGTCACGGTCGAGGGCAACATTGCCGAAGCGATCACGCGTGCGCAGGACGAGTTCGGCGGCTTTCACATGATCCACAACAACGCCGGCGTCCAGCTGGAGAGGCCGCTCCACGAGACGACACTCGAAGACTGGGACTGGGTCAACGGAGTCAACCTCAGGGGGGTGTTTCTCGATGCCGTGACGCGGTCCGCGCGATGCGGTCCAACGGCGGCGGCAGCATCATCAACACGGCCTCGATCCTGGCCCACACCGGAGACCCGTCCTTGCCGCCTACACCGCCGACCGAAGACCGGCGTCCTCGGGCTCACCCGGGCGATCGCGGTCGACTATGCGAAGGACGGTGCAATCCGCGCCAACTGCGTCTCCCCGGCGACATGGAGACCCCATGATCGAGAAGGTGCGTACTTCGCGGCGACTCCCGACCCGGTGGCGGCGCGGGCGGAGATGGAGGGCAGCTATCCCGGCGGTCGAATCGCCGAGCCTCGCGAAGTCGCCCAGGCGGTGCTGTTTCTGGCATCGACGAGGCGTCAACCGTGCAGCGGCACCTACATCATCGTCGATGGCGGCCTGACCGCTAAGACGTAACTGAACGTGACTGCGCCGACGGCGGCGCCCCGTGCGGCCCCGACCGGCCGACGCGATGTCCGGAGCATTCGATTCGACGGGGTCGTGGTCGGCGCCGCGTCATCAACGGGCGGCGGCCCTTCGTGGGCGGACACTAGACGTTGCGCCCTCGAAGCGGCCAGGCCGAAGCGGCGGCGTGGCGACCCACCTCACAAGGCATGAAACCAGCACTGATCATCACTCACCTTCGTCGCGATCGGCAGAGCGGGCTCGTACGCGAGGCGATCGAGCTCGTGGGCTATCCGATCCGCGAGCTGAATGTGTTTGATGGCACCCCATTGCCGGGGATCGACCACGTCGGGCGCGATCGTGTCACTCGGCGGAAAGATGAGTGTCACCCGACTGGACAAGGATCCATTTCTCTCAGGCGAGCTCGCCCTGTTACGTGCTGCGCTCGCCAAGGGCGTGCCGACCCTCGGTATCTGTCTCGGCGCGCAACTGCTCGCGGTTGCCGCAGGCGGCGAGGTGACCACGATGCCCCGGGTGTACGTCGGGTGGCCCGAGCTCGAGGTGACGGCCGCTGCCGGTGACGACCCCGTCTTTGGCGACCTTCCGGCGGGGGCCCGCGCGCTCAAATGGCACGAAGACCGGATCGAGCCGCCTCCGGGTGCCGTCGTGCTGGCAACGACCGCGAGCCCGGGAGCGGCGCTGTTCCGCGTCGGCGCCGCGGCGTGGGGTAGCCAGATGCACATCGAGGTGACGCCCGAGATGCTCCTCGAGGGTTGGCTCGCGGATCCGCACGAGGTCGCCGAGATCGAGTCGGGGGGTCACCAGATCGCTGACTTCCGCCGCGAGAGCGCCAGTCGCCTTCCGGCACAGATGGAGGCGCTCCGCCCAGCGCTGTCGCGCTTTGCGGGCCTGATGGCAGGGGCGGCTCCGAGTCACGCCGGCGTGGCCTGACGGCCCGGAGACTACGGAGCGCGCTCGGCCAGCTGGCTCGCCACCGCGGCCTCCTCGGTGAACGAGGAGTAGGCGCCCGCGTAGCCGAGCAGCAAGCTCTCGCGAGTTCGCGTGGGCCGAATGTCGAGCAGCTCGAGCGCCGCTTCGGCAGTGCTGGAGAGGCTCAGCACGTCGAGCCCCGTCTCGATCCTGGAGCGTTCCGCCACGGCAGCGAACGCCTCGGTCGCCAGGTTCCCCGCTCCGGCTCCCAGTCCGCCGAGCGAGCCGTCGACCCACGTTGCACCCTCGTCGATCGCGGCGAGCGTGTTGGCGACCGCGGCGCCGAGGTTGTCGTGCGCGTGGAAGCCGACCTGGGTGTCCGGCTCGAGCGCCTCGCGAAGCGCGAGGATTCGCGATCGCACGGTGTCGGGCACGAGCGCTCCGGCCGAGTCGACGACGTAGATCGTCTCAGCCCCGTAGGACTCCATCAGGACGGCTTGGTCGGCAAGCGGTCCCGGGTGGACCATGTGGGCCATCAGCAGAAGACCGACCACCCGGAGGCCGAGCTCGCGGGCAAGGCGGATGTGCTGAGCGGCGATGTCGGCGTCGGCGCACCCGGTCGCGATCCTCACCATGCCGACGCCGAGTTCGCTCACCGCCGGGAGATCGCGCACGAGCCCGATGCCGGGAAGCAGGAGGGCAGCGATCGTCGCCTCGGGCGCGCCGTCGACCGCCGCGGAGATCAAGACATCCTCCGAGACCAACGCATCTTCCGGTACCGCGGAGAACCCGTCGTTCAATGACGAGTAGCCGGCGCCCTCACCGTAGAAGACCTCGATCACCGGCACGCCGCCCGCGTCCAGCCCCGCAGCGATCGCGCGAACCTGCTCGACCGTGAACCGATGGTTGGTGTTGCGCGCGGTCTCCGTCAGGCAGGAGTCGGTGACGCGGATCCTGGTCAAAGCACTGCTCCGAACGTCCATGTCTTTCAGCTAGTGAAAGAAACTAACGACAGATGACAGATCCAGAGGACCGTAACGTGTGGCTGTGCCGGTGTCAAGCCGCGGCCAGCCTTCGTTTTCACGCGCCAAGCGACCAGCCGTTTTTCGCCATTAGGCCGAGTGTCCGAGCAGTCTCCGCAGCTCGTCGGCGGCCGCCATCGTCGCGACGCCGGCGCGCTCCGGGAGGTCCTCTTCGACGCGATGGATCGGGATGCTCACGCTGATCCCATAGGACGGAGCGCCGTTCGGACCGAGCACAGCGGACGCGATGCACATGATGTCGTCCTCGACTTCTCGCCGATCGATGGCGTACCCGCGTTCGCGGATCGCAACGAGCTCATCGTCGAGCTCGGCTCGGTCGACGATTGTCTGGGGAGTGAGGCGCGGCATGCCGACCCGGTCGAGCAGGGCCGCGCGGTCGGAATCGGGCATGAAGGCAAGCATCACCTTTCCCAACGCCGAGGCGTGCCAGGGATCCCGCTGACCCACCTCATTGACCTGCTTCAGCGATCGCTGGCTATGTAGGGTCTCGACGAGCACCAGGTCATCGCGCTCGCGTAGGGCCAGGTTGACCGTTTCGTTGAACTGCCTACGCAGTTCCTCCATCACCGGCAATGCCACGTCGCGCGGAACTCGCGCCGCCAACGCCTGGCTGCCGAGACGGAACAGTTCCCACCCAAGGCGATAACGACCGGTGGTTGTGCGTTCGGCCAGGCCGTGTGCGCAGAGGCTGGACAGGTACCTCAGAGCGGTCGGCTCGCTCAGCTCGCTGCGCCGAGCGACGTCCGCGAGCGTGATCGGGTCCTCGGACTCGAGCACCCGCAAAACGCGAACCACGCGATCCACACTCTCGAGTGACTTGCGCGAGGCGCCGCCTTGACTGTCGTTCTGCGTGGGAGTGATGGTCAACTTCGGGCATCCGACGGTATCAAGCCGGTCTCGCGGCCCGGACTGCACATCCGGCGTCAGCCTTCACCTTGACCTCGGTCCGCCCGGACCCTAGGGTTGCCTGAATGTCGGTGCAGTGGGCGCACGTCGGGGCGGACGGGGTTCTTGTGGCCTCCGGTCGTGGCGCCTGGCTGCAGCAACCGGGGCTGAGCATGCTCGGAACGCTGGGTTCGCTCGGGTTGAGCGAACCGATGCCCGATGATCAGCCGGCGACCGAGGAGACGACGCGCCACCTGCTCGACGGCGCGATCACCGCCGCGGAGCGAGCGGCGCCGAGGATCGAGGAGCCGCCGCTCACGCCGACGCGGTGGGCGTGGCACCTCGTGGGCCAGTGGCACTGTGCCCACCACAGCCTCGCGGTGTGGCCTGATGTCATCGAGCGATTCGAAGCGATGGCAAGACCCGACCTCGCCGCGTTCGCGCGCCAGAAGCTCGAAGACGAACAGGGGCACGATCAGTACGCGCTCGACGACCTCACGGCGCTCGGTTACGACGCTGAGGCGGCCGTCCGGGAAATACGACCAGCCCCGACTGTCACCGCCGCCGTGCAGTACGCCGGCCGTTGCGTGGAGGGCGAGACTCCCGTCGAGCTGCTGGGGTACATGTACACGCTCGAGCGGCGCGTGCTCAACCTCGATGGCGAGTGGCTCAAAGATCTGGCGGCCATCCTGCCTCCGGGGGTGGACGCGGCCAGCGGCGTGCGCATCCATTCGAGCGACCTCGACCTCGAGCACGTCGACGAGGGCATCGCCTTCTTCACGGGGCTGCCGGCGTCAGATCGAACCGCAATCGCGGTCGGCTGCTACCGAACGACCCAGATCTGCTGCGCGTGGTCACAGGATGAGATTCCCACCGACGCGGAACTCGAGGCCTGCTTCTCGCGCTTCGAGCCTGCAAACGCCAGATCCCGTACCCCGGCCGAGGAGGCGAACGTTGAGTTTTGATCCCAAACACGTGAAAGGTTTTCGGATCCTCGAGGAGATTGGCCTCAGGACGTTGGACGACCCCGCGTTCCGTCAGGAGCTGATCGACCATCCGGAGGACGTGCTTAGAAAAGCGGGGCTCGAGGTTCCGAGCGACGTGACGATCAAGGTTCACGAGAACACGGACAAGGAGCTGCATCTCGTGCTGCCGGGATGCCAACCGCTGGAGCACGAGCTCAACGTGGTCACGCTGTTCTGTGCCTGTCACTGGATCTGAGTCCGAGCCCGTCGAGCAGGGCCCCGGCCATGTCCTCGCCGTGCCGGTCTCCCTTGGCACTGAAGAGCGCCAGTGACGTCCGACCTTCGGATCTCGCCTCGTCCGTGCGGCCACGCGCGGCGAGCACGCGCGCAAGCCCGAGCCTCGCGCCCGCCTGGTGCTCGACGAAGTCGGTCGTGAACGCGAACTCGACGGCGCTCCGAGACCAGCGTTCAGCCGCCTCGAGGTCGCCGGCCGAGACTGCCAGCCGAGCGCGGACCTCGTGCGTAATCGCGTAATTGACCGCCTCCTGAGGCGCGCTCAGCTCCTCGGCCAGTTCGAGTGCGGATTGCGCCTCGCCGGCGGCATGCTCCATCTCATGTGCACGCGCCAGCAACGCCTGGATGGTCGAGCGCAGCGAACGCTCGCCAAGCTCGACGAGGATCGCATCCGCCCGTTGGAGCGCCTCTATTGCCGCCGCTCCGTCTTCAGCCGACAGCTCGATCCACGCGCGGAACTGTTCAGTGCCTGCGGTCATCGTCTGCGTGCCGAGCGTTCGGAAACACTCGAGCGCTTGCCCCGTCAGCCGGCGGGCCTCGTCGAATCGCCCGCCTAGTCGCGCGACCTCGCCCCGTCCGAGATCGACGAATGCCGCCAGGTACGGTCCGGGCTCTTCCCGCTCGATCGCGGCGAGCTCCGTGGCCATCTCGGCGGCGTTCCGTGGCCCGTACATCAGAGTCGCCACGTACCACGCGAGCGCCCGCGAGCGCAATCCGATGTCGCCGGCGTCGCGGGCATGCTGGGCTGCGAGCCTCACCTGCTCGGCCGCGAGCGTTGCCTGATTGGCCGTCCAGCGCAGCCAGAAACCCAGCATGTGGGCCTGGGCTAGCCCGCGATCGTCTCCCGACCCCGCCAGCTCCGCCAGCATCTTCGGCAGCTTCGCCTCGATCACAGCAGCGGCCTCGTTCGGCTTCGCGTACACCAGCCACTCGAGCCGGGTGAGCGATGCCGTGGCGAACTCCGGGTCGGCGCGTTCGGCGTCCACGAGCAGCTCGTCGGCCCGCGCGAGGTCGCCCGCTTCGATCAGCTGCTCGGCTAGATCGACGCCGATCTGGAGCCGCAACGGGTCCTCCCGCGGGGCCAGCGCGAGCGCCCGGTCGAGGAAGTTCCTGGCCGCCACGAGGTCACTGCGATCGCCCGCCCGCCGGCCCGCGGCGTAGAGATGCCCGGCGGCGTCCTGCCTCAGCCGCGGATCGACCTCGCGGCGGAGCTCGTGCTCGTGGCGCACCGCCTGCTCCAGGTGCCAGCCGGCGATCTCGTCGACCTCGAGAAAGTCGACAGCGGTGTCCTCGAGCCAGTCGGCGTAGCGCTCGTGGAGATCCGCGCGTGTCGCCTTGGGCAGCCGCTCGTAGGCCGCGTCGCGGATCAGCAGATGCCGAAAACGGAAGGCCTCGTCCCCCTTCACGTTCGCCGCGTGGGGCCGGATCAGATCCTTGCGCACGAGATCGGCGAGCGGCAGCTCGACGTCCGTCGTCGAGTCGCTCTCCAAAAGTGCCGCCAGCGCTGAACGGTGAAACACCTGACCCTCGATCGCGCCACGCTCCAGCAGCACCCGCTCCTCGGCGGGGAGCCGTTCGAGCCTTTCGGCGAGCAGTGCCTGAATCGTCGGCGGAATGTCGAGCTCGCCTCCCTCGCGCGCGAGCACCGCCATCTCGCGAAGGAACAGCGGATTCCCCTCGCTCGTCTCGATCACCCGCTCGCGAGCGTTGCGGCTGAGCTCGTCGCCGAGCTGCTCCAGGAGCTGCCGGCATTCCGCGTTCCCGAGCGGCTCGAGCATCACCGTGCTCGAGTTCAGCTTCCCGCCGCCCCACCCGGGATGCTCCTCGAGGAGCTCCGGACGTGCCGCGCACACCACGAGGATCGGCGCGCTCTGCGAGAGATCGACGATGTGATTGAGGAGGTCGATCAACATCGTCTGAGCCCAGTGCAGATCGTCGACGTGCAGGACCACTGGCCGGTCCTCCGCGAGCGTCTCGAGGTAGCGCCGCACCTCCCAGAACAGCTCCCCCGGAGTTGCCGCCCCGCCGCTCGAGAGGCGGTCCCGAACCGACTGGCTGCTCGCGCCGAGAGGCGCGAGCGCCTCCGCGATCGGCCAGAACGTGATGCCCTCGCCGTAGTGCAGGCACCGGCCGCGGAGGATGGTCGCCGCCTCGCTCAGCTGTGCGAGCAGCTCATCGACGAGTCGCGACTTCCCTACGCCGGCCGTGCCCAGCAGCGTGAACAACTGACAGCGCGATCCCTCCACAGTGCGATCCCACGCGGCGCGCAGGAGACGCAGCTCGAACTCCCGATCGACGAGCGAGAAATCATTCCGGGGCGAGAGCCCGGGTGCGACCGGATCGAGGCGCAGCAGTCGGAACGCCTGGACGGGCTCAGTTTTGCCCTTCAGCGTGAGCGGTTCGAGCGCCTCGACCTCAACCGCATTTCGCACCAGGCCGAGCGTCTCGGAGCCGAGCAGGATCTCGCCGGGGCTCGCCGCCTGCTCCAAGCGCGCCGCGACGTTGACCGCGTCACCCATCGCGAGCGTCCTACCCTCATCGGTGAGCACGAGGCCCGTGTTCAGTCCGGTGCGGAAGCGCAGGGACAGGCCGAGTTCCTCCGCGACGCGTGGCAGCCGCCGCCCGATCTCATCGGCCGCCCGTACGGCGCGCAGCGCGTCGTCCTCGTGGACGCGCGGGATCCCGAAGACCGCGAGCACCGCGTCGCCCGCGTACTTCTGGACGGTGCCGCCGTGGCGCTCGATTGTCGTGCGGATCTCCTCGAAACAACGACCCAGCACATCGTGCAGCGCCTCCGGGTCGAGCTCCTCCCCGAGCGCCGTCGAGCCGACCAGATCGCAGAACAGCGCGGTTATTACCTTGCGCGCGGCCAATTGGATCGTGTGGCGCCCCAGTGCTGACGCGGTGGTCGTTTCGACGTCCTGTCCGGTTCTCCCGCTCCCATTCTCGCATCCGGAGCCCCAGCCCAGAAAGAGCGCTCCCGACGGCGATAATGGTCTCGTGCTTGGGGATTCGCCCAGGCGGCTGCTGACGATCGCGGTCGCCGCGGCGGTCGCGGTGGCGTTCGCCGACTCGTCGATCGTCGTGCTGGCGCTGCCCGATCTGTATTCGCGGTTCGCGACGTCGATCGTCGGCATCTCGTGGGTGATCACCTCGTACAACCTCGTGCTGGCCGTCTGCGCGTTTGTTTTGATTCCGGTGATCAGGCGGGTGGACGTCGGCAATCTGAGCCGGGGAGGCCTCGTTCTTTTCTGCGCCGGGTCTGTCGGAGCCGCCGTGTCCTGGAGCCTCCCGGCGCTGATTGTGTTCCGGTGCGTGCAGGGCGCCGGCGCCGCGATGCTGCTCGCCGGCGCGCTCGCCCTGCTCTCGGTGCTCACCGGCTCCCGAGCCCGCGGCGTCGCGACCTGGATCGCAGCGGGGACGTTCGGCGCGGCGCTCGGGCCGGCGCTCGGCGGGATCCTCACCCAGCTGTTCGACTGGCGTGCGATCTTCGCCTTCCAGGCGCCGGTGGCGCTCGTGGCGCTGGTGGCGGCGTTCGAGTCCCACTCTCATCCGAGGGCCGATCGCGGCGCGACACAACGAATCGCCCCCAACGTCGGCCTTGCGCTGCTGTTCGGCGCGCTCGTCGGCGCGCTGTTCCTCGCCGTCCTGCTGCTGGTCTCGATCTGGGGCCTGTCGCCGATCGCCGGCGCCGCGGTGGTGAGCGCGCTGCCGGTCGCTGCTCTGGGTGCGCGCAGGCTGACTCGCGAGCTCGGCCCTTGGACCGCCGCCGGCGCCGGGGCGGCTCTGCTCGCCGCGGGACTCGTCGCGCTCGCCCTGCTGCCCGCGACCAGCATCCCGATCGTGATCGTCGCGCTCGCGCTGTGCGGGACGGGGATGGGGCTCGCGGTCCCCGTCCTGACGCACGGCGCCGTCACCCCGGACGAGGGGCTCGTACACGACGGCACTGTGACGATCGGCGCACGCCACGTCGGCCTGGTGCTGGCGCTCGTGTTGGTCGCGCCCGTGCTCTCCGCTGACCTGCAGACCGGTGCCACGAACGCGCTGCTCGGCGGCGCCAAGGTGCTCCTGAACGCGGACATCCCGATCCGTCAGGAGGTGCCGATCGTGCTCGACCTCCGCACGGCACTCGAGCACACCCCCAAGGGGACCGTGCCCGACCTGGCCGAACCGTTCAACAAGCGCGGCGCTGCTCACGATGCGGTTCTCCGACAGACTCGCGACTCGCTCGTCGGAGCGCTCAAGGACGCCCTCACGCGCAGCTTCCGCCGCGCGCTGGCGCTGTGCGCCCTCCTCGCGGCGCTCGCGCTCGTCCCGATTCTCATCGCCCGCCGGAGCGCTCCGAGGTGACGACCAGAACGGGAAAGATCGTGCTCGCCGCCCTTGCCACCGCCGCGGTGGCGCTGCTCGCACTCGAGTTCGCGCTCGGCGCGGTGTCGTTCGGTCAGCCGCGGCTAGCCGACCCGTGCACCGCGTCGGCCGGCCCCTCGGGGGGAGGCCTCAACGGCGCCGTAGAGCGGTTCGCCCGGGCCACATTGGACGGCGCCGCGTGCGAGCTACATACCACCCGCGAGGAACTCGTCCTGTCGTTCGTTCCCGCCGCGGGCACCAAACGAATCCGGTGGAGCCAGAAGACGATCGACCGGGCGCTGAAGGCCGGGCTGGACCGGGCGGCCCACAACCTCGCCGGCAACGGGATCATCGGAGGCGCGCTGGCGCTCGGCCTAACTCACCTCGTCGCCCCGTCGATCGAGTGGTTCATCCAACAGGAGAAATGACGGAGACAAAGTAGAGGGCGTCGCCGCGGGGCTAGGCGACGACGCCCTCCGTTGCCCCCACTTATTGGTCCGCGCCCAGATCGACGACCGGATTGATCAGCTGACTGACCTCCGGTGCGACGGTTACGCGGTCCCGACCCCCGAGGGTGTTGACCTTCAGCGTGTCGTTCGCGGCCTCGCTCCCCGCGATCTGCAGTTGAGTGTGCAGGCCGGAGACGAGGACGTTGCCGAAGACGGTTCCGATCTGGACGTGGTCGGGGCCGTTGGTGCCGTCGGCGGTCACGGTGTCGGCTGCGCCGTCGCCGGTGCCGCTGCCGGGCGGTGAGCTGAGGTCGACGTTGGCTGTCTTGAGGTCGGTGCCGGTGAGGTCGCCGATGTGGATGTTGTCGGCGCTCCCGAGCGCGTTGACGTTGAGGTTCTCGATTCCGTTCATGTCCTCGGTGACGTTGGCGACGTCGCGGAAGAACCGCACGCGGGTGCCGTTGGCGGAGACGTCCATGTTCTCGGCTGCGTTTGACCCGTTGAACTGGAGGGTGTCGTGGCCGCCCTAGATGGTGTCGCTGGCGTCGCCGGGGTTCCAGACGAAGGTGTCATCGCCGCCTCCGAGGAGGGCGGTGTCGATGCCGCGGCCGCCGTCGACGGTGTCGTCGCCGGATCCGCCGATCAGGGTGTCGTTACCGTCACCACCGATCAACGTGTCATTTCCCGCCCCGCCATTGAGCGTGACGGCGTCATCGGCAAACGAGCCAAAGGTGTCATCGATCCGGATCTCGTCGTCACCGCCGCGGCCGTCTACGTTGATTGCCGTGAACGTGCTGCGATCGAAACTGAAGTCGGTGGTCCCGTCGTCGCCCACGTCGACCTGAAGCGTGTTGGGATCGCCGGGCGCCAGGCGCAGCGCGAGCTTGTCGCTGTCCCGGTTACCGGTGATCTGCAGCGTCCCGTTCTCGACCTGCGCCGTATATGACGCGAGGGCAGGGGCCGTTCCGATGGCGAGGAACCCACCGAGGCTCGCGCCGGCGACGGCGGATACCCGAATGAGTCTTCGAACGTAGTTAGCGCAGGTCGACATCAAAACCTCCTCATTGCTCTCACGGATTCGCATAAGGCCACAGACGCGCGCCCGGAGCCGATCCTTCCAACGCGAACTACTCGTTCGTGCAGCGCGGGCCGGTACCCAGTACGCTCCGCTCGAGCTTTCTGGGGGAGTCGAGATGGACACAGATGAGGTTCGTGGGCTAGTCGGCCGTGCCGACGAACTTGCTGATCTCGAACGAGCGCTCGATCGGATCGTGGGGTCGGAGCCCTGGTTCGTGCAGATCATCGGAGAACCGGGGATCGGAAAATCCCGGCTCCTCGACGAGCTGTGCCGACGGGGCGAAGCCCGCGGCTACCTCGTGCTCGACGGGCGCGCGGCCGAGTTCGAGCGCGACATCCCGTTCGGACTGATCGTCGACGCGCTCAACGATTTCCTCGGCTCGCTCGACCCAGCGACGGTCCGCACGATCGACGAAGACGTGTTGAGCGAGCTGGCGTCGATCTTTCCCTCCCTCCCGCGGGCGGAAGAACCGGCCGTTCACAGACCGGGCGAGGGCGCGGAGCGCTACCGGCTGCACTACGCGATCAGAAGCGTGCTCGAGCGGCTGACCAGCCGGCAGGCGATGCTGCTCGCGCTCGACGACGTCCATTGGGCCGACGCCGCGTCGATCGAGGTGATGGCGCATCTTCTGCGCCGATTCCACGGGCCGCTGCTGATGGCCGTCGCGTACCGCCACGCTCCCGCCCGCCTCGTCGCCGCGCTCGAGGGCACCGCCCGCGGCGGCTTCGGCACCAGATTGGAGCTCGCGCCGCTCAGCCCGAAGGAGGCAAGGCGGCTGATCGGACGGGGCGTCGACGAGGCGACGCGCACGATGCTGTATCGCGAAAGCGGCGGCAACCCGTTCTACATGGAACAGCTCGCGCGGTCCGGCCACGCGACGGGAGTCCCGGAGACGCCGGGTCCCGAACCGTTGCCCGAAGCGGTGCCGCGCGCAGTCATCGCGGCGATCGAAGAGGAGCTGCTCGCGGTTTCCGATCCGACTCGGCTGACGCTGCAGGCGGCCGCGGTTGCGGGTGATCCCTTTGAACCTGAGTTGATCGCGGCGATTGCCGAGCGCGACGTCCCCGCCGTGCTCGACTCGCTCGACGTCCTGCTCCGGCTCGACTTCATCAGGCCCACGGACGTGCCCCGGCGCTTCCGGTTCCGCCACCCGATCGTCCGCCGCGCCGTGTACGACGCGATGCCGCATGGCTCGCGGATCGGGGCCCATTCGCGCGCCTCGACGGCGCTGGCCGCTGCCCACGCTCCCGCGAGCGTCCGCGCCCATCACGTCGAGAACTCCGCGAGCGCCGGGGATGAGGAAGCGATCGCATTGCTGCTGCAGGCCGGTCGCGATGCTGCGCCGCGAGCCCCGGAGACCGCGGGGCGGTGGCTGCTCGCCGCGACTCGGCTCCTGCCCGCGCAAAACGGCGGCGACCGGCGCCTCTCGCTGCTCGCGGAGGCGGCGAGTGCGCTGACGTACGCGGGCGCATATGACCGGGCGCTGGAGGTACTGGACGAGGTCAGCGCGCTGCTGCCAGAAGATCGCATCATCGACCGCGCCGAGCTCGTCACGAAGATCGTTTTCGCCCGGCGCATGAGCGGCCGGCCGCTCGAGTCGCGCTCGCTGGTGGCCGAGATGCTCGAGGCGCTGCCGCGGGAGAGCCCAGAAGCCCTGTGCCTGACGCTGGAGCTCGCGCTCGACCACTACTGGCGCGGCGAGTTCGCGGAGATGTCCGATCTGGCCGGGAGCGTCCTGGCGATCGCTCGCAAACGCGACGAGCAGCTCGTGACGAGCTGGGCCGCGGCGCTGTGCAGCATCGCGTGCACATCGCTGAACCGACCCGGGGACGGACTCGCCGAGCTTCGGGAGGCGAAGGTGGCCAACGACGCGCTGTCCGATGGGCAGCTCGCTCAGTACATCGACGTCGCCGGCTATGTGGCGCAAGCCGCAGCCCTGCTCGAGCAGACCGACATCGCGCTCGAGTGCGCCACCCGCGGGCTCCGCCTGGCGGAGATGACCGGCCAGGGACCGTACATTCCCGGCCAGCTCGTGCTCCAGACGAACGCGCTGTTCATGAAAGGCCGGATCACGGAGGCGATGGCCGTCGCGGAGACGGCGACCGATGCCGCGGTGCTGACCGGAAACGACCAGTTCACGGTCTGGGCGCTGTGGGCAGACGCGATGGTGTGCTCGTGCGCGGGCGACACGACGCGAGCGCTGGCGAGCGCGCGTGAGGCGGTCGCGCGATCGGGCTCCGTGGCCATGAACTACTTCTCGAGCCTGTCGCGGCTGCATCTCGCCTCTGCCCTGCACGCGGCCGGCGACCCGGAGGCGGCCCGGGCCGAGCTGGCGGCGTTTGAGGCCGGTCCCGATCAGAGGCTGCTCGACCTTCGTGCCGGACACGGCTGGGAGCTGCTGATCAGGACGCAGCTCGCGCTCGGCGATCTGGACGCCGCCGCCGAGGTGGCCGCGGCCGCCGAGGCGCGCGCGAGGGCCACCGGGCTTCCGCAGCGGCTCGCGACCGCGTTGAACGCACGCGGCGCGGTGCTGCTCGCGCGTGGCGACACCGGCGCCGCGATCGCCGTGGCCCGCGAGGTCGTGGCGTTGGCGGATACCGCCGGCAATCCGCTGCTGGCCGCGCGCGCCCGGGCGGTGATCGGAGCCGCGCTGGGAGGCAGCGGCGAGACGAAGCGAGCGATCGCCGAGCTTGAGCAGGCGGAGCGGACGCTGTACATGCTCGGCGCTCGGCGCGAGGCCGACGCGGCGGCATTCGAGCTGCGCCGACTCGGCCGTCGCGCGCCACGTCGCCGGCGAACGGCCGGCGCGGGATCGGGCATCGACGCACTGAGCGCGCGCGAGCGCGAGGTGGCGACGCTGGTCGCCTCCGGCCAGCGAAACCGCGATGTCGCCCAGGCCCTGTTCGTGAGCGAGAAGACCGTCGAGACCCACCTCGGGCACATCTACGACAAGCTCGGAGTGCGCTCACGCGTCGCGCTGGCGGCGATGATGGCCGGCGAGGACGCCACCGTCGAGGCGCACGCGGCGGCGGTGACCGAGTCCGGCTAGTTGTCGCCCTCGCGCGGCCGTGGCGTTGAGTTGGCGGGCGGCTCGGCAAACGGCGCTGGGGAGGGGGGCGGGTGAGGGCGGCTGCGGGACCCGACCAACCGCTCCGGGTGGTGCATAACACGTCACCACCGGCAAATTGGCGAGACCCTGCCGTATTAGACACACTCTTCGTGCACAGCCCGCCAGGCCTCGGGTTCTGAGCCGAGATTGGCGTGTTGTGCACCAAGGTTTTGTCGATCGCCAAGGTCGCTCGACGCCGATCCCCTCCCCAGCGCCGTTACCGACCGTCCGCCAGACGAGGCCAAGAGGTGTGAGGACCTAGTCCACGCTCAGCGCACGGGCGACGTGCTGGCGCCCCCGGTGAAGGCGGGACGTGACCGTCGCCTCCCGGGTGCGCAGGGACCGCGCCGCCTCCCGATAGGAAAGGCCCAGAAGATCCACGGCGATCACGGCGTCGCGGTATTGCGGCGGGGCGGTGGCGATGGCGGCCATCACCTCGTGGGAGCTGAAGTCGGTGTCGGAGCTCGCGGGCGCGTCCTCCTCCATCAGCTGCCGGTCGGCTCGCCGGCGAGCGTTGCTGCGGTACCAGCTCGCGTGAGTGTTCCGGAGCGCGCGCATCAGGTAGCCGATCTCGTTGTCGTTGTGCAGCAGCCGCGGACGCTTGAGGACGTTCACGAACGTCTCCTGCACGAGGTCCTCGGCGTCGTGCTGCGATCCGCACAGCGCCCACGCCGCGCGGTAGAGCTGGTCGATGTGATCCGAGAGCCCGTCGCGATTGAGCAGGCGTGGCGAACCGCTTCTCTGTGCGTCCTCCAAGACCCTCATGGCAGCGGCACCTCCCGTACTTCCTCGGCGACGGTCCGCTCCGCCACGTAGTGAGGCAGGAGCGACAGCGCCGCCTGTTCGCTGGTGGCCTCCACGGTCCACCACAGGCAGTGGCCGCCGCGCGCGCACGAGCCCAGAGGCCGTCCGTGGCGCAGCGGGCTCGCGAACCCCTTCCACGCCGCGACCGCGATCGCGCACTCCTCCGGCTTGTGCCTGTGGGTGAGGACGAACGTCGCCATGGCTTCAGGTTTACACGCATATCGCACGTTTGGTATCCGGAGATTCCCTGAATCGTCCCTGAGCCATCCCTGATTGTTCGCCGTTGGTTATCAGGGGGAGCGGCTGAGGCGCCAGGCGACCACTGGGTGCTCGACCCCGTGCAGCTCGAACTCGTGACTAGACCGCATGGACGAATCGCGCCGCGCGGCCGAGCGGGTCGTGTAGCTGATCAGCGCTTCGTTGGGCTCGGCCTGGTCCGCGAGACGCGCCGCGACGTTGACCGTGTTGCCGTACCAGTCGCCGCCGCGCATGACCGCCGGGCCCGTGTGGGCGCCGACGCGCACCGGCAGCAGGTCGGTTCGCGTACCGACTTCCTCGAGTGCCCGCGCCGCGAGCGCGACCGCGTTCGCGGCGTCCGGGGCCCAGATCATCGCGCCGTCACCCAGCGACTTAACGTGCCAGGCGCCGTGCTCCCGGCTGAGCGCCGACATCGTGCGACGGAACTCGTGCGCGACCCTGGCCGCGGTCTCGTCGCCGCACCGCTGCGTGAGCGCGGTGAACCCGACGAGATCCGCGAACACGAACGTCGGCGCGGGGTGCCGCGCCATCCGCCGTCGCCGCGGAAGAGACATCAGATTTCGGAGCAAGGTGAGCATCCATGGATGCGGACGTAGCCGGCATGGCGATCCTTCCTGGAAGGTTCCGAATGCCGCTCGCGTCTTGGGCGACATGAGACGCGCACTTGCTGACGGCACGCCTATCCGGCTGCGGCCGCTCGGCCGCGACGACCGCGACGGCTTGGCCGCGCTGTTTCACCGGCTGAGTCCCGCGTCGCGTCACCGTCGTTACCTCTCGCCCAAGCCCACTTTGTCTCCTCGTGAGCTCGCCTACCTGACCGACGTCGACCACGTACATCACGAGGCGATCGCCGCAGTCGATGAGCGTGACGACTCGATCGTGGGGGTCGCGCGTTACGTCGAGGTGCCTGGCAAGCCCGGAGTCGCGGAGTTAGCCGTCGAGGTTGTGGACGAGCTGCAGAACAGGGGCGTCGGTACCGCGCTCACGGGGATCACGATCCAGCGCGCACGCGCTAACGACGTGGCGCTGCTCACCGCGACCACGCTGTGGGAAAACTGGCCGGCGCGGTCGCTGCTGCGAAGGTTCGCGTTCCGCACCCGCGCCAGTCGCGGCCGGGAGATCGATTTCCAGCTCGTGCTCTAGCCCGACGCCGAGGCGCGCTCCAGCAGTTCCTCGAACTCAGGCGACTCGAACTCGGCGACGGCCCGCGACCACAGCGCCTCCGCCCACTCGCGGATCTCAGCGTCGCCGGTCGTGCCGATCCGGATCGAGCCCCACAGGCTCCAGCCGTACTTCGACATCAGCGACCATAGCCTGGACCGCGCGAGCTCCCTCGGGTGCGGGCCGCCGTGGTACTCGGTCACGAGTTGCTCCGCCCGGTCCGGATCGAGCTCGAGCTCGTTGATCGCGTCGCCGAGGTCGTAGCACGGGTCGTTGTTGCCCGAGTATTCGTAGTCAACGACCCACACGTGACTCCCGGGGCCGTCGGTCTCGATGAAGTTGCCCGGCATCAGATCGTTGTGGCACGGCGTGGTGCGCTCGCGCGTGCGCGTCAATACCTCGCCCATCCTTCGCGCCCGCTCGGCGTACCGCGCGTAGTCGGCCGGCAGCGGATAACCATTCCGTACCACGATGCCGCGGTAGCGGTCCTGGACGCGGACCATGTCGAAGTCGCGGGCGAACGGTGGCGCGGCGTGGAGCCGTCCCAGGGCCGCGGCGAGCTGGGACACGCGGCGTGGGTCTCCGAAGTCGGCCGGCGTCAGCGTCACGCCCTCGACGAAGCCGACGACGAGCGCCTCGGGCTCACGGACCCGGGCGATCACCGGCGCTCCCACGCCGGCGGCCGCGGCGAGCACCGAGTTGTGGTGTTCGTTCTCGCGGTCGATTCCGAGCTCGCCGGTCTCGCGGACGCTGATCCGCACGACGTAGTCGCCGGCGCCGGTCGTCACCCGGTAGTTGCGGTTTGTCATCCCGCCCGAGATTGGCGTCACGTGCCGGTCCGGCGATGCCAGCTCGGGCACCTGCTCGCAGACCGCCTCGAGGTCTTGGAGGTCCGTCATCCGTCGCCTGAGCCGAGAGAGAGCATCTGCGATAGCGACATCAAATCAAGCCGTTCCACCACCACGTCCGCGTAGCCGCTCGCCGGGTCGTACCCCATCCCCCGGATCGCGGCCACCCGCATCCCCGCCACCCGCGCGGCCTGCGCGCCCCCGGTCGCGTCCTCGACCGCGACCGTCTCGGACGGCTCGATCGGCGGATCAACTCCGGCGGCCGCGTTCACCTCGGCGAGGGCGCGGATGAATCCCTCGGGGTCGGGCTTGCCTCTGGCGACGTCGTCGATCGAGACGACGGCCCGGAAGTAATCCCGGACGCCCGCGGCGGACAGGACGTGCTCGATCTCGCGGCGAAATGCCCCCGAGGTGACCGCGAGTTCGACCCGGGGCGCCGCGGCACGGACGAAGTCGAGCGCGTGCTCCGCGATCGGCGGCTCGTCGGCGACCGCGGCGAGGTACCCCTCGAGCCGGGCCGTCACGAGCGCTTCCCGGCGCTCCTCGTCGACCGGCAGCCCGGCCCTGCGGAGGGCGAGCTCCGCGACATCGCGGTCGGGCATCGCGGCGAACTCTCGGTGGTAGTCCGCGGCCGTCAGCGGCAGCCCGAGCGAGGCGAACATCTCGACATACAGCGGTGCCACGAGATGATCGTCCTGGGCGAGCGTCCCGTTGAAGTCAAGGATGATGGCCCGGATCTCAGCCACGGATCCGCGCTCCGTCCGGGTCATAGAGGACGTCGCGCTCGACCCGCGCGGGCACAGCGTCGCCGAACACGTCGACGGTCACCTCGGCTCCCTCGTCGAGCTCTGCGGGCACGCTCGCGAGCGCCACGTTGCGCCGAACGGTGTACCCGTAGCCGCAGCTGCGAACGCGGCCCACGATCGCCGCGTCGTGGCGGACCGCCTCGCCGCCGTAGATCGTCAGGTACCCGTCGTCTCCGACGGTGAGCGTCCGCAGCCGACGAGCCGGCGTCGCTGCCCCGGGCTCGGACAGGGCCTCCCGGCCGTTGAATTCCCCCTTGTCGAGCGCGACGCAGAATCCGAGCCCGCTCTCATAAGGCGTGTCCGACGACGTGAGGTCGGTCCCGAAGTAGCGGTAGCCCTTCTCGAGCCGGAGCGACTCGAGGACGCGGTACCCGCCGGGCGTGATCCCGTGTTCCGCGCCGGCGGCCGTCAGCCGGTCCCACACCTGTACGGCCCACTCCGGTGAGACGTACAGCTCATAGCCGAGCTCGCCGACGTACGTGATCCGCTGCGCGAGAACGGAGGCACCGCCGACGTCGACGGTCCGGGCCCGCCGGAACGGGAGGGCGTCATTCGACACCGCATCGTCCGTGCACGAGGCGAGCACGGTCCTCGAGGCCGGTCCCCAGATCCCGATCACGACGAGCTCGTCGCTGCGGTCGCGGATCTCGACCGCGCCGTCCTGGTCCCGGCGGCACAGCTCCAACCACCCGCGGTCGCCGTCGATGGTCGCGGCCCCGGTGATGACCCGGAACCGTTCCTCGCCGAGCCGCGTCACCGTCACGTCGGCGACGATCCCACCGTGGCGGTTGAGGAACTGCGTGTAGATGACGCTTCCCGTTCGGTGATCGATGCGGCTGTCACAGACCCGCTCGAGCAGCGGGAGCGCGCCCGGCCCCGTCAGCTCGATCTTGCCGAACGACGTCATGTCGATGATCCCGACGCGCTCGCGGAACGCCTCGTGCTCGGTCTCCACGCGCTCGAACCACGGCGGCCTTGCCCAGCCGAACCGTCGCTGATCGGCGCCGCTGCGACGCCAGCGGTTGCCCGGCTCGAAATGGTCGGGTCGCTCCCATCCGTTCTTGGTCCCGAACACGGCTCCGAGCTCCTGCAAGCGGCCCTGAAGCGGGCTTGACCGCAGTCCCCGTCCCCACTCGTCCGCGTCGAACGGATAGCGCAGCCGGTAGTAGTAGCGGTACGCCTCCCGTGCGCACGCGCGCGCGAACCATGGATCGCGATACGCGGCACCGAACCGCCACGCTCGATAGGCGGTGACGTCCAGCTCCGGCTCTCCCGCGGTCATCCACTCGGCGAGCGCGCGGCCGATCCCGCCGGCGCCGCCGAACCCGTTGAGCGACAGGCCGGCGGCGACCCAGAAGCCCGGGATGCCCGGCATCGGACCGAGCAGCGGGTTGCCGTCGGGCGTCATCGCATCCGGATGGCACAGCAGCCGGATGACACCCGCGCGCTCGAGGAATGGAAAGCGCCGGATCGCGCCCTCGAGCAACGGCGCGAACCGGTCCATGTCCGACTCGACCGGACTGGCGCCGTGATCCCACGGCACGCCGTCGATCCACCGTGCCATCGGGTTCTGCTCGTATCCGCCGATCAGCATGCCGCCGGCCTCGTCCTTGCCGTAGATGAGGTTGTCGGTGTCGCGGAAGCAGGGACTTCCGCGCGGTACCTCGGCGCCGGCGACCGCCTGCATGAGGACGTGCTGGTGGTCGACCGGCACGGATGGCAGCCGCGCGCCGACCATCTCGGCGACCTGGGGTGCCCACACGCCGGCGGCATTCACGACGTGGTCGGCCTCGATCCGCCCGCCGGTCGTGAGGATCGCCCGGACCTCATGGGCGTGGCCGAGCTCGATCCCCGTCACCCGGGTGCGGAGCCGGAACTCGGCGCCGAGGGCGCGCGCGGCATCGGCGACGGCATACGTCGTGATGTGTGGGTCGACGTGCCCGTCCTCGGCCATCCAGACGCCGCCGTGGAGAGAGTCGCGCGAGGCGAACGGAAGCCGCTCGAGCACGTCGTCGGGCCCAAGCAGCGACGCATCCAGCCCGAGCGCCTGGGCGCGGCTGACCGCGCGCTGGAGATCGCGCAACGAATCCGGGCTCGAGGCGATCCGGACGCTGCCGACGGTGTTGAAGACCCCGAGCTCGTTGTACAGCGAGACGCTGTAGCGACGAAACCGCATCATCGTCGCCGACGGGTTGAACTGGGTCACGAGGCCAGCGGCGTGGTGGGTTGAGCCGCTCGTCAACTCTGCTTTCTCGACCACGATCACGTCGTGCCAACCCGCGAGCGCAAGGTGGTAGGCGATGGAACATCCGGTGATTCCGCCCCCGACGACGACGACTCGCCCCGACATGGGCACAGCATATGTGCGCCGGTCGGTCACTGCTCGACGGTCTGAAATCCCCGCGCGGACTCAAGAAAAAGCCGTCAACGCCCGATATTGGGCAGCAATGGGCGAGCACGGTCCACCGGACCGTCGCTCGACGGATCGACCCGTTGGAGCTGCTGATATGGGATCCGCTACCGCGGGTCAGGACCACTGGCTGGAGATGTGCCGCGACCTCTCGGCGCTGACCGCATTCCATCCGATGATGGATGCGGTGATCGACGAGATCGACGGGCGGATGATCCGCGTCGGCGATCACTGGCTTGCGGATTTCGCCTCCTGCAACTACCTCGGCTTCGACCTCGATCCCGAGATCATCGCGGCCATCCCGGAGTACGTGGAGGCCTGGGGAACCCATCCCAGCTGGTCCCGGCTGCTCGGCAGCCCGGTGCTCTACGAGCAGATCGAAGCGCGCCTGGCGGCGCTCCTCGGCAGCGAGGACGCGCTCGTCCTGCCGACGATCACCCACATCCACATGTCCGTCATTCCGCTGCTCGCCGCGTCGGGAACGATCTTCATCGACGCCCGCGCGCACAAGACGATCTACGACGGCTGCCAGATCGCGCGCGCTCGCGGCGCCGCGGTGAAGCGTTTCCGGTTCGAGGATGCGAGCCACCTCGAAGAGCTGCTCCGGGCCGAGCGCGACCCCGTTCGCCTCGTCTGCCTGGACGGCGTCAACAGCATGACGGGCAACGCGCCCGATCTCGTCGAGTTCGCGAGGGTCGCGCGCAAGCATGGCGCGCTCCTCTACGTTGACGACGCCCACGGATTCGGCGTGATCGGTGAGCGCAGCCCCGAGGAGACCTCGCCGTACGGGATGCGCGGGAACAGCATCGTCCGCCACTTCGGCGAGACGTACGACAACCTGGTGCTGGTCGCCGGGTTTTCCAAGGCGTACTCGTCGCTGCTGGCGTTCATCGCCTGCCCGACGGCGCTGAAGGAGTTCCTGAAGGTCGCGGCCTCGCCCTATCTCTACTCGGGTCCCTCGCCGGTCGCTTCGCTCGCGACGGTCCTCGCCGGCTTCGATGTCAACGACACGCGCGGCGACGAACTGCGCGCCGTCCTGTACGGGCACACCCAGCGCGTCCTTGATTGCCTCGCCACGCTCGGGGTGGAGACGCCGAACCGCTCCGGCTTCCCGATCGTCGAGATCCCGCTGCGAGACCACGAGAGGATCGATGCGGTGGGGCGGATGCTGTTCGACCGAGGGGTGTACGTGACGCTGGCGGCGTTCCCGCTGGTGCCGAAGACGGACGTCGGCTTCCGGATCCAGTTGACGGCGGCGAACACGGACGCCGAGGTCGACTCGCTGTGTTCGGCGATCGAAGAACTGGCCGCGCTGGGCGAGCTGCGGATGGCGGGGGCGGCCGACGAAGCGGTAGTCCGGGCGGCCTGACGTGCAGCTCGGACGAATCATCGCGCGCCCGAAGCTGCGACAGCTTCAACTCTGGCAGCTGTTCCTCATCGGCGCCTCCTTCGCCACCTTCCTCTACTGGCTCGTCCCGCCGTTCAAGGGCAGCGGACCGGTGATCAACCTCATCGGTCTCTCGGGCGTCGTCGCGGTGATCGTCGGCATCAGACGCAACCGCCCCGAATCACGGCTCCCGTGGTGGCTCTTCGCACTCGGTTTCTTCTTGTATTGGCTTGCCGACGTCTACACCTACAGCTACCGAATCCTGTTCCACGCGAACATTCCGTTCCCGTCGTTCGGCGACGCCCTCTACTTGGCCGTCTATCCGGTGCAGATGGCGGGCCTGCTGCTGCTCGTGCGGCGCCGCAACCCCGAGCGCGACCGCGCTGGGCTGATCGACGCGACGATCATGACGCTCGGGCTCTCGCTCGTCTCATACATCGTGCTGATCGCGCCGTACGTGCACGACGACACGCTCTCGCTGCTGCCGAAGCTCGTCTCGGTCGCCTACCCGCTCGGCGACATCCTCCTGCTGGCCGCCGCGATCCGGCTCTCGGTCGATGGCGGCACCCGCAAGCCGGCCTTCTATCTGATGCTCCTGAGCATCATCACGCTGCTGGCGACGGACTTCGCGTACGGCGTGGTGACGCTTGACAATGCGTACACCCACTCGCTTCTCATCCTCGACGTCGGTTGGCTCTTCTACTACATCTTCTGGGCCGCCGCCGCGCTTCACCCTTCGATGCGCGAGCTCGATCAGCCGGCCCCAAACCGGCAGCCGAGGTTGACCTGGACGCGGCTCGCGCTGCTGACCGCGGCAACGCTCATCGCTCCAGGGATCGAGATCGTCAAGGAGGTGCAGCGCGGCGACGTCGACCTGATCGCGACGATCACGGTCTCGGCTTTCCTGTTCGCGCTTGTCGTCGTGCGGATGGCTGGACTGATCCGTCAGCGTGAGCGGTCGATCGCACGTGAGCGGATTCTCGCCGCCGCGGCGGCCGAGATCGTCGCGGCGACGTCACGCGAGCAGATCTACGACGCCGCACTCGGCGCCGTCCCGTCGCTTGTGGACGAGACGACCGTCGGCAGGCTGTGCTTCATCGACGGTGAGCTCGTCGACGTGGTCGCGCCAGAGGCCGGATCTCCCGACGGCATCACGCGGTGGTCGATCGAGCCCCGCGCGGCCGGGATGTTGCTCGCCGCCGTCGGCGCATACGACGGTGAGGTGAGGCCGCTGACCGACCGGCAGCGGACCTCGTTCCGGCTCCCCGCCCACGCCCCCGACGTGCTCGTCGTCGAGCTTCCGCTGCACGGCAGGCGCACGCGCGGGCTTCTGCTGGCGGCCGGAGAGGGCCGGATCTCCCCATCAGCGCGCGGCGGGCTGGTCGCGCTGGCGACCCAGGTCTCGCTCGCGTTGGAGAGCAACGCGCTCACCGAGGAGCTCCACCGCACGGCCAGCGAGGCGCGCTTCCGCTCGCTGGTTCAGCACGCCCACGATCTCATCACGGTGCTCGATGCGAACTCGATGGTGATCTACCAGAGCCCGTCGATCGAGCACGCGCTTGGATACACGCCCGAGGAGGTGCTCGGGACCCGGTTCGACCGGCTGCTGGTGCCCGCCGAGAACACCCGGCTGATGCGTCTCCTCGCGGATGGGCCGGGCCAGGGTGACGGCGAGGCCGAGGTGATCGAGTGCACGCTGCGCCACGCCAACGGGAGCGCGCGCCACTTCGAGATCCTGCACACCAATCTGATCGAGGACGAGGCGGTCTCGGGGATCGTCCTCAACGGTCGCGACATCAGCGAGCGCAAGGCGTTCGAGGCGCAGCTCGAGCATCAGGCATTTCATGACCCGGTAACGAAGCTGGCCAACCGCGCGCTGTTCAACGAGCGCGTCCGCCACGCCCTGGCCCGGGCGCGGCGCGAGCACTTTCAACTCGCCGTCATCTTCCTGGACCTCGATGACTTCAAGACGATCAACGACAGCCTCGGTCACGCCGCCGGCGACCGTGTGCTGCTCGAGGTCGCCAAGCGCCTGGCCACGAGCATCCGTGTCAGCGACACCGCCGCCAGGTTCGGCGGCGACGAGTTCGCGATCCTCCTCGAGGACACCACCGGCCCACAGGAGGCGGCGGAGGTCGCCGAGCGGATCATCGACCTGCTCAAGATGCCGCTTCGCCTGGATCAGAAGGAGATCATCGTCCAGGCGAGTCTCGGGATCTCGGTCGTCAACTACGACTCCACGCTCGACGCCGATGAGCTGATCCGCAACGCCGACGCGGCGATGTACATCGCCAAGCGCGACGGCAAGAACGCGTACCGGCTCTTTGAGCCCGCGATGCACCAGGACGTCCTCTCGCGCCTGGAGCTCCGCGCCGACCTCCAGCGCGCCCTCGTCAACAACGAGTTCGAGCTCTTCTATCAGCCGGTGATGCGGCTCAAAGACGGAAGCGTGTGCGGCGTTGAGGCACTCGTGCGCTGGCGCCACCCCGAGCGCGGGCTGGTGCCGCCGGTCGAGTTCATTCCGTTCGCGGAGGAGACCGGGTTGATCGTTCCGATCGGGCGATGGGTGCTGCGCGAGGGGTGCCGGCAGGCGAAGCAGCTTCAGGAGCAGGTTCACGCGGATCCGCCGTTGACGATGAACATCAACATCTCGGTCAACCAGCTCCACCACAGCGACATCGTCGCCGACGTCCGCGACGCGCTCGCCGAGTCGAAGCTCGACCCGCGGACCCTGACGCTCGAGATCACCGAGACCGTGATGATGAACAACACCGACCTCTCCGAGGAGCGCCTCGCGGAGCTCAAGGAGATCGGCGTGAGCATCGCGCTCGACGACTTCGGCACGGGCTACTCCTCACTCGGCTACCTCGATCGCTTCCCGGTCGACGTGATCAAGATGGATCGGTCGTTCCTGAGCTCCGGCGCCTCGCCGGTCAACTCGGGGCTGGCGACCGCGGTCATCGGCCTCGGAAAGACGTTCGAGCTCTCGGTCGTCGCCGAGGGGATCGAGTTCCAGGAGCAGTGGTCGGCGCTGCGCGCACTCGGCTGTGAGCTCGGCCAGGGGTTTTACTTCGCCCGGCCGATGGACTCGAGCAGCACCGTCGAGTACCTCCAGCGTCACCCCGACACGCTCGAACCTCCTCGGATGCTGCGCTCCAACGGCTCGCATCCGGGCGATGCAACATAGCTACGAGGCGCTCGACCGCTCCGGCGGCTACAGCCGCGTCCGACTGCTCGCGCCGCTGAAGTACCGCGACTTCCGGCTGCTGTGGACGGGGATGTCGGTGTCGCTGCTCGGCGACGGCATCTTTTTCGTGGCGCTGGCGTGGCAGGTCTACGCGCTCTCGAACGTCCCCACTGCCTTGTCGGTCGTCGGGATCGCCATGACGGTGCCGACGATCGCGTTCCTGCTCTTGGGGGGCGTGATCAGCGACAGGTTCGACCGCCGGCGGGTGATGCTGGCGGCCGATGTCCTTCGCGGTATCGCCGTCGGGACGATCGCGGTGCTGTCGATCAGTGGCGCACTGCGCCTGTGGCACGTCGTCGTGCTGGCGGCGATCTACAGCGTCGGAACGGCGTTCTTCAACCCGGCGTTCGACGCGATCGTCCCCGAGTTGCTTCCCGTCGACAGCCTCGCTCAGGCGAACTCACTCGACCAGTTCGTCCGGCCGGTCGCGATGCGGCTCGCCGGACCGGCGCTCGGCGGCCTGGTGATCGCGCAGTTCGGGGCTGGGATGGGGTTTGCCCTTGACGCCGCGTCGTTCGCCGTCTCCGCCGGCGCCCTGCTGGCGATGACCGCGCGGCGGCGAGTGAGAGACGAGGAGCACAGGTCGGTCACGGGTGAGATCCGCGCCGGGTTCGAATACGTCCGGCGCCACGCGTGGCTGTGGGCCACGCTCGTGAGCGCGGCGATCGCCTACCTCCTGTTCATGGGTCCGACCGAGGTTCTGGTGCCGTTCGTGGTCAAGAACGAGCTGCACGCCAGCGCCGCCGGACTCGGGCTCGTGTTCGCGGCCGGCGGGTTCGGGTCGGTGGCGTGCGCGATCGGGCTGGCCCAGCGCGGCCTGCCCCGGCGCGAGATCACCTGGATGTACGCATTCTGGACCGTGGCCACGTTTGCCGTCGCCGGGTACGGGCTCGCCCACGCGCTGTGGGGCCTGATGCTCGCGAGCCTCGCGTTCAACTCGCTCGAGACCGCGGGCACGATCATCTGGGCGACCGCGAAGCAGCGCCGAGTGCCGACCTCGCTGCTCGGCCGTGTCTCGAGCCTCGACTGGCTGATCTCGATCGGCCTGCTGCCGCTGTCGTTCGCGCTCACGGGCCCGGTGAGCGCCGCCATCGGGGCGCGGAGCACGCTGATCCTCGCCGGGTGCATCGGTGGCGTCGTCACGCTCGCCGCGCTGTTCGTGCCGGGAGTGCGCGACGGCGACGCCCGCCCCGAGCCGCCGCTCGGCCGGCTGAGCGCTGCGCGAGGGACAGCCTCAGAACAGTTGTAGGTCGGGTGCCCGAGCGCTGCTCGGACGACTCGGCTGTACGCTCGTCGAGATGCCCCGCAACCGCGACAACTCGCTCTGCTGCGGCGCCGGCGGCGGACGTCCGCGATCAGTTATGGTTACCACGAACCCGCATATCGACTGATCGGGTTGGAAAGGATCCCTTGCGAGCACTGACATTCCAGGAGCCCGGACGCGTCACGATCGAGGAGCGGTCGATGCCGGAGCTGACCGCTCCCGACGAGGCGATCGTGCGGATCGACGCGACCGGCGTGTGCGGCTCCGATCTGCACATCTACCACGGCCGGCTGAAGATCGAGCCGGGGTTCACGATCGGGCACGAGTATGTGGGGACGGTCGTCGAGGCTGGCGATGCCGTAAGCCGCGTGAAGGTCGGCGACCGCGTCGCCGGTACCTTCCTGACGGCGTGCGGCACGTGCTTTCACTGCATGCGCGGCGAGTACCACCGATGCCTGGAAGCCCGGAGCTTCGGGCTCGGCTCGACGATGGGGTCGCTGCCGGGTACCCAGGCGGAGTACGCGCTGGTCCCATACGCCAACCTCGCCCTGCGCGCCGTGCCCGACAGCGTGTCAAACGACGTCGCGCTGTTCGCCGGCGACGTGATGGGCACCGGCTACCACGGCGTCCTCGAGAGCGAGCTGCGCGCCGGCGAGGTCGCCGCCGTGCTCGGTCTCGGCCCGGTCGGGCTGTGCGCGGTGCAGGTGGCGAAGCTTCAGGGAGCGCGGGTGATCGCGATCGACTCGGTGGACCAGCGGCTCGCGCTCGCGGAGTCGTTTGGCGCCATCCCGCTCCATCTCGGCGAGCAGGACGTCAAGGCCGAGGTACGCCGGCTGACCGAGAAGCGCGGAGGCGTCGATGTCGCCATCGACGCGGTGGGAAGCCCGGAGGTCCTCGACATGGCGATCCGCCTCACGCGGAGCTGTGGCCGGGTCCAGTGCATCGGCGTCTACGCCGAGCGCGGCGACGTTCACCTCGGGCTAGCCTGGTTGAAGTCGCTCACGATCAAAGGAGGTCAGGCGAACGTGATCGCCCATCTCGACCATGTCCTCTCGATGCTGACGGACGGCCTGCTCGATCCATCGCCGCTCGTCACTCACCACATGGCCCTCGACGACGCCCCCGAGGCGTACGCGATCTTCGATCGGCGTGAGGCCCTGAAGATCGTGCTCACGCCATGACCGAGCAACTGAACACCCGGCTGCCCGACGCGTTGGGCGAGGATGCGCGCGCCTGGCTGGAGCGCGGCGCGGTCCAGCAGCTCGTGATCGGGGGCGAGCGGACGCCCGCCGCGGACGGTCGCACGTTCCACACGCTCGACCCGGCGACGGGCGAGGTCATCGCGGAGGTGGCGTTCGCGGGGCCGGATGACGTCGACCGCGCGGTGAGCAGCGCGCGCGAGGCGCTCGAATCGGGGCCGTGGCGCTCGATGCCCGCGGCGGGCCGGTCCGCCGCGATCGAGGCGTTCGCCGGTGCGCTCGAGCGCAACGCCGCGGAGGTCGCGGACCTCGAGGCCCTCGACAACGGCAAGCCGGTCAAGCTGGCGCTGAGGGTCGACGTCCCGCTTTCGGTGGGGCACCTGCGCTACTTCGCGGGCTGGCCGACGAAGATCGAGGGGAGTGTCCTGCCGGTGGCGCAGCCCGACATGCTCTGTTACACGCGCAGGGAACCCGTCGGGGTGTGCGCCCAGATCATCCCATGGAACTTCCCGCTGCTGATCGCGATCTGGAAGCTTGCGCCGGCGTTGGCCGCCGGCTGCACGGTCGTGCTCAAGCCCGCGGAGGAGACTCCGCTCGTCGCGCTGCGTCTCGCCGAGCTGGCGCTCGACGCGGGAATACCGCCCGGTGTCATCAACATCCTCACCGGCGACGGCAGCACGGGAGCCGCGCTCGTCGATCATCCGGGGGTCGACAAGATCGCGTTCACAGGGTCGACGGAGGTCGGCCGCGAGGTGGGGCGCAAGGGCGGTGACGCGCTCAAGCGGGTGACGCTCGAGCTGGGCGGGAAGTCGCCCGCGATCATCCTGCCCGACGCGGACGTGGACGCGGCCGTCAAGGGCGCCTTCCAGGCGATCTACTACAACTCGGGCCAGGCCTGCAACGCCGGATCGCGACTGTTCGTACCGGTGGAGCGGTACGACGAGGTCCTGAGCGCACTGGCCGACCGCGCCACGAGCAGCCGTCTGGGTCCGGGCCTCGAGCCCACGACGCAGCTCGGTCCGCTCGTGTCCGCGAAGCAGCTCGATCGCGTGCTCGGATACATCGAGGACGGCCGCGGTGCCGGCGCCGAGCTGATCACGGGAGGGTCGCGCGCCCTCGGCGACAGCGGCGGGTACTACGTCGAGCCCACGCTGTTCAGCTCCGACGACGACGAGCTCCGGATCGTTCGGGAGGAGATCTTCGGGCCCGTGCTGGTGGCGAGCGCGTACGACACGCTCGACGAGGTGATCGAGCGTGCAAACGGAGGTGACTACGGACTCGCGGCCGGCATCTGGACGCGCGACCTCGGCGCGGCCCATCGTGTGGCGGATCGCCTCCGCGCCGGCTCGGTCTACATCAACCGCTGGGGACTGAGTGATCCGGCCGCACCCTTCGGTGGCGTCAAGTCCTCCGGAGTCGGGCGCGAGCACGGCCACGAGGGGCTCGACGCCTACCTGGAGACCAAGACGGTCTGGACGGGCCTGTCATGAGCGACGATCGATGGACCGCCGGGCTCGACATGCGCACGCGGGTGCTCGGGGCGGAGTACGTCGCCGCCGCGACGTCAGATCCCGACGACGTGTTCCGGCCCCTGCAGGAGCTCGTCACCGAGTACTGCTGGGGCACCGTCTGGACTCGTCCAGAGCTCCCTCCGCGCACCCGTAGCCTGCTGACGGTCGCGATGTTGATCGCCCGCGGCCAGGAGCAAGAGCTCGCCCTCCACGTCCGTGGCGCGCTCACGAACGGCTGCACCCAGCAGGAGATCGTCGAGACGATCGTGCACAGCGCCATCTACTGCGGGGTGCCGGCCGCGATCAGCGGCGCGCGGGTCGCCCGCCAGGTCTTCGCGTCCACCGAGGCGTGAGGTGAGAGCTCCGTCAGAGGTCGGCTTCATCGGCCTCGGCGAGATGGGCGGGCGGATGGTCCCGCGCCTGCTGGCCGGCGGCCATGGCGTGATCGCGTTCGACACCCGTGCGGCGGCGATCGACGCCGTCTGCGAGCTCGGCGCCGCGCGCGCTGAGTCGGCGGCCGAGCTCGCCGATCGGACGGGGGTGATCCTGCTGAGCCTGCCGACGCCCGAGGTCGTGCGCGCGGTGGCGAGCGACCTCGTCGGGGGCTCGGCGATCCGCACGTGCGTCGATCTGTCGACGACCGGCCCGTCGGTGTCGCGCCAGATCGCGGCCGAGCTCGAGGCCGCCGGGATCGAGCTCGTCGACGCGCCGGTGAGCGGCGGGATCGTCGGGGCCGGCAACGGGACCCTGACGATGATGGCCGCCGGCCGGGAGCAGGCGCTCGAGAAGGTGCGGCCGCTCCTCCAGGAGCTCGCCGGAACGATCTTCCGCGTCGGGGCTCAGCCGGGCCTCGGCCAGCTCGCGAAGGTGCTGAACAACGTGCTGTCCGCGACGGCCCTCGCGGCGACGGCGGAGGCACTCGCGCTCGGGGTCAAGGGTGGACTGGATCCGCAGATGCTGCTCGACGTCTTCAACGCGAGCAGCGGACGCAACTCCGCCACCGCACAGAAGATCCCACAGGCGGTGCTGCCGAGGACGTTCGACTTCGGATTCGCGCTCGCGCTGATGAACAAGGACGTGCAGATCTGTCTCGAGGAGGCCCATCGGGAGAGCGTGCCGATGCCGGTCGGCGCCGCCGTCGCGCGGCGCTTGGCAGAGGCCGCCGAGTGGGCCGAGGCGGGCGCCGATTGCACCGAGATCGTCAGGCTGGTCGAGGCCGAGGCCCAGACCGTGATCGCCGCACGCGGTGCCGCCACCGCTTGACCTGCGCCTGGCGCCGCTGTACGACGGCGAGCCGCCTCGATACACGGTTCTCGCGCTCCGCTACGGGACCTGCGTGGCGGCGCGGTCGCGGTACTTCCATGGCGTCGAGCCAGGTGGGGAAGCCGACGCACCGCTCCGCATGGATTTCTTCCTGTGGGCGATCCGCAGCGCGGAGCGGACGATCGTCGTCGACACGGGGTTCGATCCGGCCGTCGCCGAGCGGCGCGAGCGGACGTGCCTCGCGGCTCCCCGGACACTGCTCGAGCGGACCGGGATCGAGCCGGCGAGTGTCGAAACGGTGGTAATGACGCACCTGCACTACGACCACACCGGAAACCTCGACGCATTCCCGCGCGCCTCGTTCCACGTCCATCGCCGCGAGCTCGAGTTCTGGCGCAGCCCCGAGGCGACCCGGCCCGAGTTCGCGGCGGTGGCGGAGCCCAGCGAGCTCGCCGCGATCGATGCCGCCGCGCGCGCCGGTCGGATCCGGGAGATCGAGAGCGACGGCCTGATTGCGCCGGGGGTGCTGGCCCTGTGGGTCGGAGGACACGCGCCCGGCCAGCTGATCGTCGTTGTGCGAACCGGAGACTCGATCGTCGTGCTCGCGTCCGACGCTCTGCATTTCTACGAGGAGCTCGACGGTGGCGCGAGCTTCGCCATCTTCACGGACCTCGAGGAGATGAACGACGGTTATGACCTTCTGCGAGGGCTGTCCGCGCGCGGCGCGACGCTCGTAGCCGGCCACGATCCGCTCGTGCTCGAGCGCTTCCCGCGGCTTGGTGGCGACCTGTCTGACCTGGCCGTCCGCCTATCAGCCTGAGGCTGTTCAAAAAGCATTGATATTTCGGTCTTTTTGACCACCCTCACCGGGTGGGCCTAATCGGCTGAGGTCCGGCCAAGGGGCGTCCCCGCCTCGCCGGGGAAGTGACACGCGATCAGGTGGTCCTCGCCGTGCGTTGTGATCGGCGGACGCTCGCTTTTGCAGACGTCGCGCCCGCGTCCAACGACACAGCGCGGCTCGAACGGGCAGCCCAGCGGGCGGTCCGCGACGGAGCCGACCTCGCCGATCAACTGCGGTCGGCTGGCGCGTCGCGCCCGACCGCCGGCGCGCGGGATCGGGACCGCCGAGAGCAGCGAGACCGTATACGGGTGGAGGGGGTGGCGGAACAGGGTGGCTCTGTCGGCTAGCTCCATGACCTGTCCCAAATAGAGGACCGCGACCCGGTCGCAGAAGTACTCCGCCACGGCGAGGTCGTGGCTGATGAACACGTAGGTCATGCTGTGCTCTCGCTGGAGGCTGCGCAGCAGGTTGAGCACCTGCGCCTGCACCGAGACGTCGAGCGCCGACACGGGCTCATCCAGGATCACGACGTCAGGGCGCAGGACGAACGCACGGGCGATCCCGATCCGCTGGCGCTGACCGCCCGAGAAGGCGACGGGTCGGCGCCCGGCCTGCTGCTCGGTGAGGCCGACGTCGGCGAGCATCTGCAGCGCCAGCTGGCGGCGCTCGCCCTGGTCGGCGACGCCGTGGACGATCAGCGGCTCCTCGACGATCGCGCCCGCGGTCATCCTCGGCTCGAGCGACGCGTACGGGTCCTGGAAGACGAGCTGCATCCGCCGGCGCAGCGCTCGAAGGTCGTCGCGGCCGAGCGTGTTCAGATCGACGCCATCGAACAGAACGCGACCCCCGCTCAGGTCCTGGAGGCGCAAGAGGCAACGGGCGAGCGTCGACTTTCCGCAGCCGGACTCGCCGACCAAGCCGAAGGTCTCGCCGCGGTAGACGGTGAGCGAGATGTCATCGAGGACCGTCACCGGCGTCTTGCGACGGTGTTCGCCGAGCCGGACGACGAACGTCTTCGAGACGTCCTCCGCCTGGAGGATCGGCGCGGCGTGGCCGTTGGCGCTCGGCGTGAGGGAGCCGCTCGGCTCGCTCATACCCGCACCGCCCGAACTCGCTCCTCGGCGAAGTGGCACTCCGCTGTGGCGGGGCCCTCGGGTCCGACGACGTCGTGCGGGACGGGCGTCTCCTCGCGGCAGCGGGCGATGTCCTTCCCGACGGGGCAGCGGGGCGCAAATGAGCACCCGGCCGGCAGACGTGAGAGATCGGGTGGGAAGCCCGCGATCGCGGGGAGCGGGCCCTCCGCGAGCCGCTCCGGATTGGGGACGCACTTCAGCAGCGCCTCGCTGTACGGGTGCGTCGGGCTGACGAAGATGTGGTCGACGCTCGAGGTCTCGACCAACCTTCCGGCGTACATCACGGCGACCGAATCGCAGAAGTCGGAGACGATCCCGAGGTTGTGCGTGATCAGGATCACCGACGTGCGGTGCTCGTCGACGAGCCGGTCCAGAAGTGCGAGCACCTGTGCCTGGGTCGTAACGTCGAGCGCGGTCGTCGGCTCGTCCGCGATCAGCACGTTTGGGTTGTTGGCGATGGCGATCGCGATCGCGACGCGCTGGCGCATCCCGCCCGAGTACTGATGGGGGTAGTCGTCGAGCCGGCGCTCCGGCTGCCCGATGTCGACCTCCCTGAGCAGCTCGGCCGCGCGCTTGCGCGCCACCGATCGCCGCAGGCCGGGCTGGTGCACAGCGAGCGCCTCGATGATCTGCGATCCGATCGACTTCACGGGATCGAGGGCAGTGGACGGGTCCTGGAGGATCAGCGCGATCTCCTTCCCCCGGACGGCGCTGAGCTGGTGGTCGGACAGCTTGGCGATGTCCCGGCCGCCGACCAGGATCTCCCCACCGGTGACACGTCCGGGTGGCTCGAGCAGTTGGAGTATCGAGAGCGCGAGCGCCGACTTGCCGGAACCCGACTCGCCGACGATCCCGAGCCGCTCCTGGCGGCGCAGGTCGAAGCTCACGTCGCGCACCGCCTGGACGGGACTGTCGCCGGTTTCGTAGACGCTTGAGAGGTTGCGCACCGACAGCGCCACGTCGGTGTCGACGTCGGCGGTGACCGCCGACTCCGCGTCGTCGGAGACGGCCGACCGGGGATCGGCGTTCTGGTCGGGGTGGCGCTGGGAGCGCCCGACGATCGGCAGACGCACGTCAGCTCGCCGTGACCGCGGGGATCCTGACCCGTGGGTCGATAACGAGATACAGGAGATCGACGATCAGGTTGACGACCACGAACATGACGGCGCTCAGCAAGATGAACGTCTCGACCACGGAGTAGTCCTGTTTCTCGATCGCGTCGAACACGAGTGCGCCGACTCCAGGCCAGTTGAAGATCCGTTCGATCAGCACGCTGCCGGCGAGGAACTCACCGAGGATCAGGCCGCCCACGGTCAGCGTCGGGAGGAACGCATTCGGAAGTGCGTGGCGGCGGAATGCGGGCCAGCGGGCCAGGCCCTTGCCGCGGGCGACCGTGATGAACGGCTCACGCGAGACCTCGAGGAGGTTCGCCCGGAGCAATCGGACGAGGAACGAGAACTCGACGAGTCCGAGGGCGATGGCGGGCAGTATCAGGTGCTCGAATGCCTGCCAGAACGTTCCGAACTGCCCCGCGAGCAGCGCGTCGATCGTGTACAGGTGCGTGACCGTCGGCGGAGCGTTCGTCGTCGGGGGCAGCCGTCCCTCGGGCCCCGGAAGGATGTGCAGCGTGCTGAAGAAGATGATCAGCAGGATCAGCGCCACGAAGAACGGCGGCGTTCCGAAGCCCAGGTAGGAGATGCCGCGCACGGTGCGATCGGCGACGGGTCGGTGGCGGTACGTGCACAGCAGCGCGAGCCCGATCGCCGCGATCATCGTGATCGCGAACGAGAACAGGGCGAGCTCGATCGTCGCGGGTGCGCGGTCGCCGATGAGTTGCCTGACCGACTCGCCGTCGCTGTAGGAGTACCCCCAGTTGCCCTTGAAGAAATCCGAGATGTAGCGCCAGTACTGGACATAGATCGGCTGATCCAGACCGATCTGATGGCGGAGCGACCGAACGGCTCCTGGTGGGGCGAGCGGGCCAATGATCAGCCGCGCCGGATCTCCGGGGAGGACGCGCATGATCACGAAGGCGAGGATCGACGCGCCGAAGATCGCCCCAAGCGAGCCCACCACCCGTCTTGTCACAACCGGTCCCACTAGCTCCTCGCCGAGTTGCCGCTCGGATCGAGGACGTCGCGCAGCCGATCGGACAGGACGTTCGCCGCCGTGACCGTGATCAGCAGGAATATGCCCGGGAAGACGCTGATCCACCACTGCCCCGTGAGCGCGTAAGAGAGTCCCTCTGTGATCATCGCGCCCCACTCCGGCGTCGGCACCTGCGCGCCGAGCCCGACGAAGCTGAGGCCCGCCAGGGCCAGGACCGCGTAGCCGAATGCGGCCGCCATCTGGATGAAGAGAACCGGGAGCATGTGCGGCACCACGTGGCGCCTGATGATCCTGCTCCTCGTCGCGCCCATCGCATAGGCGGCTTCGATGAACGGCAGCGAGCGGACGCGCAGCGCCTCACTACGCGTTACGCGGGCGTACCACGGGACGGAGACGAGCGCGATTCCGATCCCGGCGGTGAATACGCCGACGCCGAGGCCCACGGTCACGGCCATGGCGAGGATCAGCGGGGGGAACGCGAGGATCGCGTCCATGAACCGCATCGTGACCCCGTCGCTCGCCCCGCCGAGCGTGCCCGCGAGGAGCCCGATGATGCCGCCGACGATCGCGCCCGTGAACGACACGATCAGCGCGAACAGGAGCGAGAGCCGGGCGCCGGTGGCGACGCGGGCGAAGACGTCGCGTCCGAGCTCGTCCGTGCCCATCGGATGCGCGGACGATGGCGAGGCCAGCGAATTGAGGAGGTTCTGGGTGTCGGGATTTTGGCCCCAGATGATCGGCGCGAAGATCGCGAAGAGCACGAGGAGCCCGAACACGACGACGGGCCCCCAGAGGCCGGCGTCACTCGTGACGGCGCGCCTCGCTCCCGTTAGGCGCCCCGTGCTCGCGCTCGCCCCCACGGGGTCGAGCGGACCCTGAGGAGGCAGGCCCCCGAACTGGTCAGCCCCGACCGTGATCGGTCCAGAGCTCACGACGCTCCTTCAAACTTTGTTCGATTTGTCCTTCTCGTGTTCGGTATATTACGAGTTGCTGGCGCGGCCGCGTAAGGCGCCACGCGAGGGCGGAGACGAGTCACATGAGCCATCAGGCAGCCGCGAGTCGGACCACCACAAACGGCAACCCGGCGATTCTCACGTGCGCCGTTGCCGGCGGGATCGTCACCGGTAATCCCAATCAGCCGTCGACGCGCGACGACGTGATCCGCGAGGCCGTCGGCGCCGCTCGGGCGGGCGCGAGCATCGTCCACATCCACGCGCGGACGACGACGGGGGAGATGACCCAGGCGCCGGAGGACTACCTGGCGATCAAGGAGGCGATTCGCGACCAGGTGGACGATGTCGTCCTGAACTTCACGACGGGCGGAAAGCTCGGCTCTGGGGCAGAGGAGCGCCGACGCTCGCTCGAGGCACAGCCGGAGGTCGCGTCGCTCAACTGCGGGAGCATGAACTTCGGCCCAGACAACGTGGTGTTCATGAACCCGCCCTCGCTGATCGCCGAGCTCGCCGAGGAGATGGCCAAGCGCAAGATCCTGCCAGAGTACGAGTGCTTCGACGTCGGGATGGCCAGGACCGCGGTCAAGCTCGCCTCCGCGCGCGATGGAGCGCCGGGCATGATGCATATGGTCCTCGGCGTCATCGGCGGTGCCGGCGCGGATGCGGACGTCATCTCCGTGTTCGCCCGAATGGTCCCCGCCGGGGTGCCGTGGATGGTCACGGCGATCGGTCGCCACAACTTCCCGATGATGGCCGTGACGCTGGCCATGGGCGGGCACGTTCGCACCGGCCTCGAGGATGTCGTGTACACCGCTCCAGGCCAGTATGCGGAGTCCAATGCCCAGCTCGTCAGCCGGGCGCGCGCGCTCAGCGAAGCGATCGGCAGACCGATCGCGACACCGGCCCAGGCGCGGGAGATCCTCGGGATCGCGTAGATGGTCGCGAGGCGCGACAACGTCGTTGCTCCGAGGTGGCGCCGATACGAGTTCGGTTCTGGAGAATGCGCGTTGGGGCATGGTCGGCTTCCGGGTGGGGCCACGTCCTCTGCTGGCCTGCTCGCTCCCTCCGGGCAAGAATACCGATCAATCGATACGGAAATCTGCAAGCCGCACGTTAAGCCCGAAGCAGCGGGACGTTAAGCCGAAAGATGAAGCCCTTGACTGGCTCTAATCGCGGAGGTACGTTTTGCATATCGACTGATCGTCATCAAAACGTGCGCGCGCTTGGGGAGGCGCGAACGCGGCGGCTCGGGGTGCCAGCCGTCGGACTACCGTTGCCGCAAACGGCCGCCCTTGACGGCGGTCGACTCCGGGAGAGACAGATGAGCCGCATTACCCGAGGAGGATCGATGAATCGCACATCACCCAGACGTGGAAGAGGCGTAGCCAGAGGGCTATGTCTGTCCGCCGGGATTGCCGCCGTCCTCTTTCTCGCGGCGTGCGGTGGCAGCAGTAGCAACAGCAGCAGCAACGGCAAGGGCTCCACGACGCCGACTGCGTCGGGGCACCTCAGCAACGCGCCGCTCAATCCGAATCAGCCGCTGATCGTCAACAACGCCGTGCCGATCGCCACGCTCGACCCCGATTTCACAACCAACGACCAGGACCCGGGCTTCGACGGGGCGATGTACTCGACGCTGACCCAGGTGGACCAGGTGCCGGGGCCGATCCCGGGCACGACCGAGCAGAACCTAGGCGTGCAGGC
Source organism: uncultured Solirubrobacterales bacterium (assembly GCA_963812225.1). GTDB lineage: Bacteria > Actinomycetota > Thermoleophilia > Solirubrobacterales > Solirubrobacteraceae > Palsa-465. The sequence goes on along the minus strand of CAWEUN010000010.1, from coordinate 124,869 downwards.
CGTCAAGCCGTATCTGGCTCAGTCGTTCGCGTACAGCGACGACTTCAAGACGCTGACCTTCCACCTCCGTCCCGGGCTGAAGTTCCCGAGCGGCGATCCCGTGAACGCCCAGGCGGTCGTCTGGTCGATGAACCGCGTCATCAAGACCGCGGTCGGCGGCTACTCGGTGCTCGAGGAGACCGACTACACCCCGCCGCTCGTCAAGTCGATCACGGCGCCGAATTCGCTGACCGTCGTCTTCCACTACAAGCGCCCGGCGCCGAACCAGCTCCAGGTTCTCTCAACGCCGACCGCGGGCGCGATCTATGACCCCAAGCTCGTTGAGGCGCACGGCGGCGTGAAGGCCACCACGCCGAATCAGTGGCTCGCGAGCCACGATGCCGGCTATGGCCCCTACCTGCTCCAGAGTTACCAGCCGGGGCATCAGATGGTCCTCGTCGCGAACCCCAACTTCTTCGATCCGCCGAAGATGAAGAAGATCATCTTCAACATGATCCCGGACAACGACACGCTGTTGCTCGACGCGCAGTCGGGCGAGGCCGACATCACGCTCGGGCTCACGAACCAGTCCGCTCACAGCCTCGTCGGTAACCCCTGCTGCACTGTGGTCGGCTTCAAGTCGCGGCAGGCGGAGACGCTGAACTTCCCGGAGAACGACAAGAAGCCGTGGGACAACGGCAAGCAGCCGTATTTCACGAACCAGGACTTCCGTCAGGCCCTGAGCTACGCCTTCCCGTATGCGGGCGTGCTGAAGAGCGTTGGCTTCGGATACGGGCAGCTGTACTTCGGCGAATGGATGCCGGCCTATCCGTGGTACAGCCCGACGGTGGGCGCACCCCGCCAGACCGACGTCACGAAGGCCAAGCAGCTGCTACAGGCGTCCGGTGTGAAGCTACCGGTGAGCTTCCCGATCTATGTCGGCCAGGGCGACAACATCGGAAAGCAGATTGCCACGGCGGCCTCCGGTGCCTGGGCGCCGCTGGGGGTGCACGCCAACGTTACGATCGTGTCGCCGTCGGACTTCCTGAACGTCGTGTACACCAACCACGCAGGGCCGACCGTGTTCCTCGATGGCCCGCAGGTCGTCGCGCCGGACTACCACTGGGCATATGACCTCCAGTGTCCGCCGAACAACCAGTTCAATGACACGAACGTCTGCATCCCGGCGGCGGACAAGATCATGAAAGAGATCCAGTACAACGAGCACCCTGACCAGCGCCAGCAGCTCCTCAACCAGGCCGACGAGATGTACATCCAGGCGACTCCTCGGATCTGGGTCTACGACGGCCAGCTGGTTGCTGTGCTCGGCAAGCGCGTGACGAACTATTACTCGAGCGACCTGCCGGACATGCGTTACTGGGGCATCTCCTAGAGGTGTGTGTCGAGACGCGCGAGTGTCCGCCGGGCGCGGCGGACACTCGCCGCGTCGACCATCTGCTCGCCCGCAGGTCCCAACCCGAGATCGGAGCTCGCAGCGCGTCGGCGTCCAGTTCGGCCGGAAGCTGATCGAACGAGCCGGCGGTCGACGGCCGGCGGTCGGCGTCACGCACGGGCAGCATCGCGCAGCGCCAGAAGTCGAGCACGGCGCGGTCGTGCTGATCGGCTGCGCGAATCCGCAAGACCGCCAGCCCGGTCCGGCGACGACCGGGACGGGGCGTCGTGTGGCGCAGCGCCGCGACCTCGGTCGTCGTCGAGAGCGTGTCGCCGATCACCGGAAAGCGTTTGAGTACGAGCCCCCGATAGAACAGGTTGGCGAGGACCCGCCGCGTGAGCACCGTCGACTGGCCGATCGCGAGATCCCATACGAGTGCCGGGTGAGCGAGCGGACCCTGAACACCCGCCACCCGTGAGGCCAAGGTCGCGTCGAGCGCCAGCGGGAGGCGGTCGCCGACGATCGCCCGGTGCAGCGCAGCCATGCCGTCCGTGAGCGTCACCGCCGGCGCGGAAGTGTCGATCTGCCCGACCGCGAGGTCGTCAAAGTAGGGCGTGGACGGCATCAGCTCGGTGGCGGAACGGGCACTGCCCGCGACGCCGGCTCGGTCTCTCGGGAGATGGCGACGAAACCCCAGAGGAGCGGAGCGGCCATGACGGCATAGGCCCAGCGCTGACCTGCGACCTGTGCGATCGCGCCCGCGCCCGCCGCGCCGATCGCGTTGCCGGGTGGCCACGAGAGGTTGAGTACGCCGACCGCCATCATCTGGCTCACGCCCGCGGCGATGGACGCGTCGGACAGCATCACCAGCAGCGGCGCCCACAACACGCCGATGAGCACCAGCGCCACCACGACGGCCAGCGCGACCGCGAGACGGCTGTCGAGCCACGGTATGGCAAGCACGACGGGGAAGTTGGCGAGCAGGCCGAACCGCACGGGCCCCCGCGGCCCACGCCGGTCAGACCAGCGACCGAAGATCGGCCGGATCAGGATCCCGGCTGCGGCGGCGACGCCGAACGTCGCCGCGATCTCGCCTACCGACGCCCCGAGGTGGTGCTGCTGAAGCGGGGCGAGCACGCTGATCGCAGCGAGCAGCCCTGCCGGGATCAGGATGGTCAGCGCCGTCGTGCGCACGTGAGGCGAGGCGAGCAGCGGCCGCAGGCTGAAGTGGTCGGTGCCGGCCGGCGGGGGGCCCCGGAACGGCAGCGTCGCAAGTGCAAGCGCGACGCACACCCCGGCGACGCCGGTAAATGCCGCCGTGCGGCCGATGGCCGCGGCGACACCGCCGACGAGCGGTCCCGCGATTGCGCCCGCCTCGCTCACGCCAAAGGCCAGGCCAAGGAGCGCGCCGCGACGGTTCTCGGGCGCCACCTCGAGGAGCCAGACCATCGCGCTCGTGAAGCACGCTGCGCCGGCCATGCCCTGGAGAAACCGCGACGCGATCAACCCCGCGTAGCTGTCCGCCACGCCGAACGCCACGCTCGTGATCGCGAACGCGGCGAGGCTGGCCAGCGCCGTCGTCCTGACGCCGACGCGGGCGGCGATCATGACGGCGGGGATCGCGAAGATGACGGCCCCGATGGCGTATGCGGCAACGAGCAGCCCGGCCTGAGACGTCGACAGCGACAGGTCGCGCTTCAGGTCCGGAAGCAGCGGCGAGAGCACGGCAAAGAAGACGAGCTCCAGGAACATCAACGACGTGACGAGTGCGAGCAGCCGGCGAGGCACCGTCAGCTCACGGGTCGGGTGTCGCTATCCGTCCGAGCCGCCGCTCGTGGCCCACAGGCGCTCGCCCGGAGCGACCAAGCGCAGCACGGGATCGTCGGTGGACGCCTCCCCGGTGTCGCCGCGCGCGAGCTCCGCGCGGCGGACGGCCGTCGCGTCCTCATCGACGTCGCCGTCAGCGGTCAGCACGACGCCGTAGATCAGCCGCGCGCGCTCGACGCTGACCCAGCCGTCGGCGACGTCGTGGCGCACACGTTCGGGGTCGCGTTCATGGGGCACACCGTACCCGCCGCCCCCGGAGGAGACCGAGACCATCGTCTCGCCGGGCTTGAGCATCACGCGGGCCCAGGCGTCGAGCTCGACGAGCTCGCCCTCTTCCGTGCGCATGTAGGGGCGGCAGAGCGCGCCCGAGTGGCCGCCGCGCACGCCGAGCGCGGGGTTCACGGTGCCGTCGGCGGCGTACAGGACCTCGAGCTCGGTGTCGACCGGGCCATACTCGATGTAGAGCGATGGCGAGCCCCGAAAGCGCCCGGCACCCTCGGTATCGGGGATGATGCGATCGGTCCAGACGCGAATCGGCCGAAGCAGCTCGAGCACCTCGGTGCTGTCGCGCATCATCGATCCGCCGTCGCTCGTCTCGCCGTTGGTCAACCAGCCGTCGCCGTGAGGGTGCCCGGCTCCGCCAGAGTTGCCGAGGATCATCATGTCGACGAACGGGGCGTTCCCGTGGCGGGGATCGCGGCCCGACAGCCCGGCGACGGCCGGCGGGCACTCGGGGCCGGTCGAGGCCATCCCGAGGCCATCCTTGAACTCCGCGAGGGTGCGCTGCACGATCCCCGCGAGCCGCTCCGCGATCCCCGACGTCGCCATCGAGCAGCTCGCCGGATGGACCGGGATTCCGACGACGCAGTTCTCGCGCAGCAGGACCTTGATTGCCCGGGCGCTGCCGGCGTTGCGTGGGAGCGTGTAGTCGATGCTGTTGAAGACGCCGATCAACGCCGAGGTGTTGGACGTCGATTCGGTCAGGTTCAGTCCGCAGGGGAGACAGTCGGGGTTGTTGCGGAGATCGATCTCGATCTCCGCCGCGTCGGGATCCACGGTGACCGTCACCTCGAGCGGTACCCCCTCCTCGACGCCGGGGAGTGGCACGGCATCGTGGATGTCATATCCCGTACGGGTGCCAGAGGGAAGCGTTCGGATCGTCGCGCGGATGCGCTCCTCGCTGTAATCGAACCACTCGGCGACGTAGCGATCGAACGCGTCCCAGCCGACCTCATCGCCGACCTTCAGGAGCTCGCGCTCGCCGACCCTGGCCGCGCCGATCATGCCGAGGTAGTCGCCGTACCAGTCCTCGGGTACGCGGATGCGCGTCATGCACATTCGTATGACGTCCTCGACGTCGCTGTAGTCCTCCTGGATCTTCACCGTGGGGAAGATCAGCGCCCCCTCCTCGTACACATCGCGCGCGGTCGCCGTGAGCGTCGTCGGCTCCGAGTTGCCGATGTCCGCCATGTGCGCCTTCACCACGGCGGTCGCGCGGTGGCGGCCGTCATCGTCGACGACCGGAACGACGATGCTGTGGTCCCCGGCGTGCGAGTTACCGTGGTAGGGCGAGTTGTGGATGAAGGCATCCCCGCGGCGCGGGTGTGGGTGAAATCGCTTCAGCCATTGGCTGGTCAGATCCGGTCCTCTGATCACGTGGATCGGCAACGACTCGCCCATCACCAGTAGCTGGTGGTCGGCGGTGACGACGCAGCACGAGAAATCGCGTGCGGTGTTCAGCACGGTCGAGCGGGCGGTGCGGAAGAGCGTGTTCGTCATCTTCCGCACCACGCCTTCCATCCGGTTCGTCATCACCGCGAGGGCGACAACGTCGCGGCTCTGGTCGGCGGACCTGGCTTGACTCGGGACGCTAGACGCCATCGCTCACCTCACTCGAGTCGAGGCGGCCCGCCGCCGGCACGGCGGGCTCGCCGTCCTGGGGGATGATCACGAGGCTTCCGCTCGCCGCGCGCTCCGCGCTGGCGCCGGGGTTGAGCACGATCGTCGTGAACGAAGACTCGATCACGGCCGGGCCGGCGACCTGAGTTCCAGGAGTCAGCGCCTCGAGTTTGCAGATCTCGGCTCTCACCGGTCCGACGCCGCTGAAGAAGACGGTGCGTGTCGCCGGCAGGCCATCGCCCTGCTCGAGCGCGATCGTGTCGGCGACGCCGCCGCCGAGCGGACACGTCACGCGGGCCCTCAGGTTCACGACCTCCACCACGGCACGCTCGTCGCGGACCGCGTACACCTCCTCGTGGACTCCGTGGAAGTCCTCGACGAGCTGCGCCAGGTCTTCAGGTGTGCCGAGGTGCCCGGTGCTCAAGGGCACATCGAGCTGCCAGACCTGATGGCGGTAGCGGGCCTCCGCGACGAACTCGAGCTCGGGATCGGCGGTGCCGCCCGCACGCTCCGCGAACTCGATGCAGCGCTCGCGCAGCTCGCCCAGCACCGCCTCGGCGCGCTCATGATCGAAGTCGTCCGAGCCGGTGAAGAACGCTCCGGCGTACTCGCTGACGAGATCGGACATCAGTGCTCCGCGTGCGCTCAGCACCGCGCCGGCCTGCGGGATCACGATGCGCGGTGAGCCGAGCCTGCGCGCGATTGCCACCGCGTTCAGGCCGGCCGCGCCCCCGCCGCCGATCAGGACCGCCGTCCGAGGGTCGACGCCCTGGTTGACCGTGATCTCCTCGATCGACTGGATCATCCGCTCGGTGGCGACGGCCATGATCCCGGCCGCTGCCTCGTTCATGTCGAGGCCGAGCGGCCGTCCCACGCGCTCGGCAATGGCGTCGCTGGACGCCTGCGCGTCGAGCTTCATCGCGCCACCGAGGAAATAGCCAGGGTCGATGTACCCGAGGACGACGGCCGCGTCGGTCACCGTCGGCTCGACACCGCCGCGGCCGTAGCACACGGGTCCGGGATCCGCGCCCGCGCTCTGCGGGCCGACGTGGAGGAGTCCGCCGCTGTCGATCCAGGCGATCGAGCCACCGCCGGCGCCGACGCTGCGCACGTCGACGGCGGGGAAGCCGGTGATGTGGCCCTCGTACATGATCCCGAGCCAGTTCTCGCGGGTGACTGGGATCCGGCCTCGGCGGACGAGCGCGACGTCGTAGCTCGTCCCTCCTGTATCGGCGACCACGGCATTCTCGCTGTGGCCGTCGAGCGCGGCGTAGCGGCGTCCCGCCACCGGCGCCATCGCCGGGCCTGAGTTGACCGAATGGATCGGAGCGGCGGCCATGTCCTCGGCGTCGACGACGCCCCCACTCGAGGTGACCATCAGCAGCCTCCCGGAGAACCCGGCCGCACGCAGGCGCTCGTCCAGGCTGCGGAGGTAGCTCGTCATCAGCGGCTTGAGCGAGGCGTCGATCGCGGCGCCCGACGCCCGTCGGTACTCGCGCAGGGTCGGATTGAGCGCGTGCGAGAGCGTGTACGGCACGCCAGGCAGATGCCGTTCGAGCAGCTCGCCAAGCGCGAGCTCGTGCGCCGGGTTGGCTATCGACCACAGCAGGCAGACCGCGACCGCCTCGACGCCGTGGTCGGCCAGGCGGGCGATCACTTGGGTGGCGGCCGGCTCGTCGAGGGCCCTGACGACCTCGCCTTGGCTGCCGATCCGCTCGTCGATCTCGAACGTCAGCGCGCGGGGGATGTACGGCTCTGGGTAGCCGTAGCTCCAGTCGAACGGGTGGGTGCGGCCGCCCTCTCGCAGCAACAGCATGTCGGGATGGCCGCGCGTCGCGAGCAGCGCCGTGCGCGCCGTCGTGTTGGTCAGGATCGCGTTGATCGCCCGGGTGGTCCCGTGGATGAAGATGTCCGTCGCTCCGAGGAACTCGTCGATCGACAAGTCCGCGTCGGCGGCCGCGAGCGCGATCGCGTTGAGGATTCCCTCGGCCGGGTTCTCGGGAGTCGTCGCGGCCTTGTAGAGCCGCACCTCGTCGTCGTGTTCGACGACGAGGTCGGTGAACGTGCCGCCCGTGTCCGCCGCGAGCCGCATGGCGCGCTACGCGTCCCGTTCCAGTTGTGACCGCCTACCGATGCCCTGTGTGAGCACGTTTCGCCCCGTTCGATATGTCGAATGACGGACGGATATAACGTACCAGCCAGGGTGTGGCGCCGCAATCGTCAGCTCTCGCCTCCCCGCGTCGCGAGCATCAGCACATCGCGGCCCTTCTGGACGATCTCGCCGCGGTCGCTGTGGATGTTGACGGCCAGCGTCACGAAGCCGACGCCGGGCCGGCTCGTGCTCGCACGCCGCTCCATCACCTCGTAGGCACCCCAGACCGTGTCGCCCGGAAACACCGGCGAGGTGAAGTTGCGCTCGCAGCTCGCGAGGGCGAGGATCTTCCAGTCATCGCGGACGCTGCGCATCCCGTAGCTCATCGACAACACCAGAGGGCCGTGCGCGATCCGGCCCCCGAACGGCGTCTGCTCGCGACCGAAGGTCTCGTCGATATGGAGCGGATTGAAGTCGCCCGAGACGCCGGCGAACGCAACGATGTCGGCCTCCGTGACCGTCCGCCGGCTGGTCTCGAACGTGCTTCCGACCTCGATCTCCTCCAGGTAGACGGCCACCTCACCGCCCCGTGAACGCCGCGGCGCGCTTCTCCCGGAACGCGGCCACGCCCTCGGCGTTGTCGTGCGTGGCCGCCAGTCGCTGCTGCTCGTCCGCTTCCAGTGCCAGCTGCGCGGGAAGCTGCGAGTAGACCCAGGCGTTGAACTCACGCTTCGTGGCCGCGTAGGCCTTGGTGGGGCCGGCGGCGAGCCGCGCGGCGAGGGCGCCGGCGTGATCCGCGAGCTCATCATCTGGGACGACGTCGTTGATCAATCCCCACTCGAGCGCCTTGCGAGCGGGGACGGCCTCGCCGAGGAGGGCCATCTCGAGCCCGCGGGAGAGACCGGCGCGGACCTGAACGAACGCCGAGGCGCCACCGTCCGGAGCCAGCCCGATCCTCACGAACGCGAGCATGAAGTACGCCGACTCGGCGGCGACGACGAGATCGCACGCGAGCGCCAGCGAACAGCCGATCCCTGCCGCCGGACCGTTGACGGCGGCGATCACCGGCTTGGGCATCTCGCGAAGCCCGGTGATGATCGGGTGGTGGACCTCGACGAGGCGAGTGTGGATGTCCCAGTGGCCGTCAACCGTCGGGGCAAAGCCGGCCCTGACATCGGCGCCGGCCGAGAACGCGCGCCCCCGACCGGTGAGCATCACGGAGCGGACGGATTCGTCCCGCGCCAGCTGTTCGATCGCGGCGCAGAGCTCGTCTGCGAGCTGGGCGTCCCAGGCGTTGAGGGCGTCGGGGCGGTTCAGCATCAGCGTGGCGGCGCCGCCGGTGCGAGTGATCTCAAGCGTCTCGTAGGAGCCAATGGTCGTGGGTGTCGTCGCCTCCGTCACGCCGGCCTCGCTGAACGTCTCACTTGGGTATCGCCGCCTTTCTAACCGGCCTCGGATAGTCGCATATCGGGTGATCGGTTTGCAATGTGGCGGGTGGATCGGGCGGGTCTAGAACGCCGGCCATTCGCCACGGTCGCGGAGGAACGCCAGGGACGCCTCGGTCGACCCCTGGGGGCGGTACTCGAGTCCGACGGCCCCCGTGTAGCCGCGCTCCTCCAGGCGCTCGAGCACGGATCGCAGATCGAGCTGCCCCGTCCCCGGCGCTCCGCGTCCCGGCCAGTCGGCGATCTGAACGTGGCCGATCAGATCGGCGTGGGCGTCGATCGCCGCCAGCGGGTCGGTGGCGCTCCAGGCGAGGTGGTACACGTCGAGCAGCAGCCCGACCGCGTCCGACCCGGATCGTTCGATCAGTTCGACCGCGTCGCTCGGGGTCGGCGCGAGGTAGCCGGGGTGCTCGGTGGAATTGATCGGCTCGAGCAGGATGCGGAGGCCGCGCGCGGCGGCCTCCGGGCCAAGCGTTCGCAGGGCCGAGACCACGGCCGCGCGTTGCTCGGAGAGTGAGCCGGGAAGCGCCCGGCCAACGAGAAGGTTGAGGTTCGTGGCGCCGACCCGAGCTGCCAGCTCGGCCGCCGCCACGAATGCCGACTCTGCCTCTTCCCGCCTCGCAGAATCGTTGATGAAACCGCGCTCGCCGTTCTCGGTGTCGCCGGCGGCGCAGTTGAGCAGCGCCACGCGCACGCCGTGCTCGGCGACGGCGCCGGGCAGCCCATCGCGGTCCGGTTCATCGGGCCAGGCGGTCTCGATCCAGCCGAACCCGGCCCGGCTCGCGGCGGCCACGCGGTCCAAATAGGGATGCTCGCCGAACAGCCAGGAGATGTGAGCCGACCAGGCCGTGCTCACGTGGTTCGACGTCAGCTCTGCGGGATAAACGCGACGGCCTCGACCTCGACCCGGGCGTCGGCGACCAGACCGGCGACCTGCACGGTGGCGCTGCTGGGCGGGTTGCCGTCGAACGCCTTGCCCCGGGCGACGTCGTAGTCGGGGTAGTGGTCGGTGCTCGTCACGTAGCCGGTGATCTTGACGACGTCGCTCATGCGGGCGCCGGCCTTCTCGAGTGACTGCGCGATCCGCTTGAAGGTCTGGTCGGCCTCGTCGAGGAACGTGTCGTTGATCATGTTGCCGTTCTCGTCGGCGCCGATCTGCCCCGAGATATAGATCCACCGCCCCGGGGCGCTGAAGCTGATCGAGTCGCAGAACGAGGTGCCGTAGGGGCTGGGTACGCGCTGTTTGTCCATCTACTCCTCCTTCTCTCGGAGTTGAGCGGTTGAAAGCTGGGCGACGTCGGCGAGCGCCAACCGCAGCCCTTCCTGGGCTTGGTCGAGTGCCGTGCCCGCCGTCGCACTGGAGAGGGCGATCTCCCCGCCTGGGCCCATGAACACTCCGTGCGTGAGCGCGGCGAGGTGCAACAGCGACGTGGCTTCGCCGGCGCCGAACAGGTCGGTGTGGCGGGTGAGCGTGTCGGTCACGTACACGCCCATCACGGACCCGTCGCCGACCGTCGTCAGCGGCAGGCCGAGCGCCGCCGCCTCTTGCACCAGCGCGGCCCGGAGGTCGGCGGCGCGCCGGTCCATCGCGGCGATCGTCTCTCCGGTGAGGTGCTCGAGGCTGACCCGCCCGGCGACACAGCTCAAGAGGTTCCCGTTGAACGATCCGCCGTGATAGAGCGGCGCGTCGCCGTCCGGGTCGAGCACGTCCATGATCTCGTCCGATCCGCCGAGCACGCCCATCGGCGTGCCGCCGCCGATGAACTTGCCGAGGAACGTGAGGTCGGGCTCGAGCTCGTACTTCTCGGCCGAACCTCCGACGGCGAGACGGAGCATCAGGCAGTCGTCGAGGACGAACAACGCGCCGGCGCGCTGCGCGGCGTCCTGTACGCGCCGCAGGAACCCGGGTGGCGCGGTGGTGACCAGGCCGCTGAACATCAGTGGCTCGAGCACGACCGCCGCGACCTCGGGACCGTGTGCCTCGAGCCGGCGCTCGAAAGCATCGGCGTCGCCGAACGGTGCGAGATAGACTCGCCCGGGAATTTCCGGGCGGTCGTAGAGCCCCACCTCGAGGTCGTCGTACGAGCCGTGGAAACCGTCGATTGCTTTGAGCACCGCAGGACGGCCGGTAAATGCGCGGGCGACCTTCATGGCGAGCATCCCCGACTCCGTCCCGGAATTGGTGAACCGGACCTTCTCGAAGGCGGCGATCCGCGCGCACAGCATGCGCGCGAACGCGATCTGGTCCTCGGAGGCCACGAGCCAGCCGGATCCGCGCTGCACTGCCGCCCGCAACGCCTCGACCACGGGAGGGAACGCGTGACCGTGGATCAGGCTCAGCCCGTTGTTCGCGAGGTCGACGTAGCGGTTGCCATCGAGGTCGATCAGGTACGGGCCCTCGCCCCGGGCGCCGACGATCGGGTACGGCCGGTGGTAGCCCCATCCGCGGGTGATGCCGCGGACCATGTAGCGACGGGCCTCGTCCATCGCCCGCGCGGAGCGCGGCGTCCGGCGGCGGTATGTCTCCTCCAGGCGCGCCCGCGCGTCAACCCGCGGGATGACCGTGCTCACCCCCGGCGTCCCTTTCGTTCGATATTTTACTTACGAGACCGATATACACTACCATCCTACGGTGGCGACACCAGCGCGCGATACAACTAATTCGGTGGAAGGTGCCGTCCAACCGATCGCGCGGAACCTTCGGCGCTGGAGAATGACGCGGCAGATGACGCTGTCGGCGCTGGCCGAGCAGGCGGGCGTCGCCAAGTCCACCGTTTCCCTGATCGAACGCGGCCAGGGTAACCCCTCGATCGACACGGTGTGGGCGCTTGCCGCGGCGCTCGGCGTACCGTTCGCGAGCCTGTTCCACGACGAGCCTCCGGACGACGATGTGATGGTCGTGCGCGAGGACGCCGGGTCGATCATCATGGTCGAGAAGGCCGGTCTGCCGACCGAAGGGCTCGTGGTCCGCCACATGCTGACGCGCAGTGGGGGATCGCTGATGGAGATCTACACGCTCGTGCTCGAGGACGGAGCCGTGCGTCATGCCGATGCCCACGTGACGGGCCTGTTCGAGCACGTGACGGTCGCCGCTGGGACCGTCGAGATCTCCACCGACGCGTTCTGCGAGGTCCTGGGCCCGGGGGATCTGATCAGCTTCAGGGCCGACCGGCCACATACCTACAGGGTGGTTGATGGCCCCGTCCGGTTGGTCTCGGTGCACGAATATCCGCAACGCGTCACGCTCGCCTGATCAGTAGGAGCGGGGGAGGCCGAGGACGCGCTGGGCGACGAACGCCTGGATCAGGTTGTTGTTGATCGGCGCGGTCTTGTACAGACGGGTCTCGCGGAGCTTTCGCTCGACGTCGTACTCCTGGGCAAAGCCGAACCCACCGTGAGCGTCGAGGGCGGCGTTCGCCGCTTCCCACGAGGCCTCGGAGGCGAGGTACTTCGCCATGTTCGCCTCCGGCCCGGCGGCCTGGCCCGTGTCATAGAGCCACGCCGCCTTCCATCGCATCAGGTTCGCCGCCGCCATTGACATGTACGACCGCGCCAGGGGGAACTGGACGCCCTGATTGGCGCCGATCGGCCGGCCGAACACGATCCGCTCACTCGCGTACGGCACCGCGCGATCGAGGAAGAAGCGACAGTCACCGATGCACTCGGCCGCGATCAGGATGCGCTCGGCGTTTAACCCGTCGAGCAGGTAGCGGAACCCGTCGCCCTCTTCGCCGATCAGCGCATCGTGCGGCAACTCCAGGTCGGCGAAGAACACCTCGGTGGTGGCGTGATTCATCATCGTGCGAATCGGGCGGATCGTCAGCTGTGGGCCGCGATCGCGCATGTCCACGAGGAACACGGAAAGCCCGTCGGTTCGCTTGGTCGTGCGTTCGAGCGGCGTCGTCCGAGCGAGCAGCACCATCAGATCCGAGTGCTCGGCCCGCGAGGTCCAAATCTTTTGGCCGTTAACCCGGTAGCCCTTGGGGGTCCGCTCGGCCCGGGTCTTGATCCGCGTGGTCTCCGAGCCGGCATCGGGCTCGGTGACGGCAAAGGCCTGCAGACGGAGCTCCCCGGAAGCCAACCGCGGCAGATACTCGAGCTTCTGCGAGGCGCTGCCGTGGCGCAGCAGCGTGCCCATCGTGTACATCTGCGCGTGACAGGCGCCGGCGTTGGCGCCCGACGCGCAGATCTCCTCGAGGATCACGCTGGCGGTGCCGAGCGGCAGGCCGGAGCCGCCGTACTCCTCCGGGATCAGCGCCGCGAGCCAGCCCGCATCTGTAAGCGCGGCGACGAACTCGCTCGGATAGCGGTCAGGCTCGAGACCCTGCCAATACGTCCCGGGAAAGCGCGTGCACAAATCCCGAACTGCCTCGCGAATCGCGGATGCGTCCTCCGGTTCGGTGAAGTCCATGTGCGCCCCGCCGGGCGTTTACCCCCCGAGCATCGTGCCCGTGGAGTCATGCGAGTGGAACGCCTTGCGAACGGTCTCGTGAACCTCCCACCGGGCGACGGTTCCCTCGGGGATGAACACGATTTCCCCCGGGACGACGGTGACGGGCTCACCGCCCTCGGGCGTGATCGTCGCGCGACCCTCGACCACGCAGATCGTCTCGGCCGGGTGATGGAGGACGAAGACACCCGGCGTGCAGTGCCATATGCCGTTGTACAGCTTGTTATCGGTCGAGCGCCACAGGATCGCCATCGTCGATTCCGGGCTGCCCGAGATGATGTCCTGCTCTGGGATCGGGGCGGGCTCCATTGGAGCGTCGCGCACCGATTCCTTGATGATCTGGGTGGTCACCTGGTCCATGTCAACCTCCTGACTACTGGGTTGTGACGGCCAGCTTGGCGTTCACGTCGGGCAGCTCTCGGATGAACGGCAGCGGCGTGGCCGGGTCCGTGCTGTCGATCTCGCGAGCGAGCCTGTGGCCATCGAAGATGCAATCGGCGATCAGCCGAGGGGCGACGCAGTCGCCGATCCGGTAGACGCTCTCGATCCCCTCGCCCGCGAGCCGGTCGGGATCTGCGGTGACTTCGTGATAGAGCGCGTCGCACGGCTCACGCTGGGTCACGAGCACGACAGCGTCGGCGTCCCACGTCACCGGGTCAGGCGACCACACGTTCTGACCGCGTAGCCCGTCGGGCGTTATCTCGAGTACGACATGAGCGGGCACGATCGTCACGCCGTTGGCCCGCAGCGACCGGTTGACGCGGAACGCCTCGCCGGTGAAGAACATGTATTGCGCGAAATTCGGGAACGGCGTGATGACCGTCACCTGCTTGCCCGCCGCGAGCAACATCTCCGCCATGCCGACGCCCGTGAAGTAACCATCCGTGTCGTAGACGACGACCCGTTCGCCGGAGATCGCACCCCTCGCAGCCGACACCTGTTCCGGGGTGTACACGAAGTCACCGTCGGCGCCGGGGATCGACGATTGAGTCGGGCCGTTCATACCGTCGGCGCGCCACCGCGATCCCGTCGCGATGACGACGATCTCGGCCCCATAGGTGAGCACCGCCTCGGCGTCGAGTCTTGTCTTGAGGATCACCTCGACGTTCGGGAGCTTGTCGAGCTGGATCTGGCGATAGTTGATGACGCGCGCCCACTCGCCGAGGTGGGGGTACGCGCTGATGGCCCGGGCGCAGCCGCCGATCGCTTTCTGCTCGTCGACGAGATGGACGGCGGCCATCCCTCGCTTGCCGAGCACCATCGCGCACTCCATCCCCGCTGGGCCGGCGCCGACGACGATGACGGTCTTGTCGCTGTTCGCGGCGGTCGTGAAGCGCTCCGGGTGCCAGCCCCGGCGGAATTCCTCGCCGACCGTCGCGTTCTGCGTGCAGATGATCGGGGCGCCCTGAGGGAAGCGCGAAGCGCAGATGTTGCAGCCGATGCACTCGCGGATCTCGTCGTAGCGGCCCTCTTCGATCTTCTTGGGTAGGAACGGATCGGAGATCGACGGGCGAGCCGCCGCAATGATGTCGAGCACCCCCGACCGGATCGCCTCGGCCATCGTGTCCGGATTCGTGAATCTGCCGACCGCCGCGATCGGCTTCTTCGTGGCTCCGCGGACGGCCTCGATGTATTCGCGGTGGCTGAACTCGCCACCGAAGCGCGAGGCGACGACGTCGTCGCCGGCCCACTCGGCCGCGACCCAACCGCCGGCCTGCAGATCCCAGAAATCGACGAGGTGATCGGCGAGCTCGATGAACCCGTACGCCTCCTCGGCCGCCCGGATCCCGAGGGGGCTGTCATTCAGCGTGTCCACGCACAGGCGCGCGGTGATCGCGCACGTGTCGCCAACCGCCTCGCGTACCCGCTCGATCGTCTCGAGCCAGAAGCGGGCGCGGTTCTCGAGCGAGCCGCCATATTCGTCGGTGCGGCGGTTGAACTTGGCCATCAGGAAGTGCTGGGTGATCGCGCCGCACTCGGAACCGTGGACGTTGACGATGTCGAATCCCACGTCTCGCGCGCGCTTGGCCGCGTCGACGTAGTAGCCCTGGACCTCGCGGATGCCGGCCTTGTCGAGCTCGTAGCAACTCGTGGAGTAGAGGCTCTCGTCGGTCATCTGGCTGACGCTGCGGGCCGGAAGCCTCGTCTCGAGGTTGCCGGCCACGCAACCGCCGTGCCACAGCTCGACGCCCGCGAGCGCGCCGTGCTCGTGTGCGAGGTCGGCCATCGCGGCGAGGTTGCGGGCGTCCTGGTCGTCCCACAGGCGCGCCGAAACGAGCGGCCTCGAATCGCTCGACGGGTGTACCGAGCAGAACTCCGTGTTGACCGCCGCCCAGCCGCCCTCCGCCTTCATCCCCCTTATATGTGCCTGCCCCCCGGGTAGCTCCGCGCCAAAGCTCGTGCAATGCGGACTCTGATAGAAGCGGTTGCGCAGTGTCCGCGGGCCGATCTCGACCGGCTCGAAGAGGATGTCGTGGCGGGGGTCGCGAGGCATCGGCGGGGGTCGGGAGGCGTGAGCCGGGTTTTATACCGGCCGGTCGATATTACTTCGGCGCTGTGGTCGGGTCAACCGATTCGGCGCGGTGGGCGGGTCAACCGGACTAGAGGAGCATCCGGACCGGCAGCTCGAGCAGCGTTCGCACCTCTGACAGGAACTCGGCTGCGTCGGCGCCGTACAGGGCACGGTGGTCAGCGCTGAGCATGAGCGTCATCAGCGCGCGGTCCACGATCTGGCCGTCGACGCGCGCGAGCACCGTGCGCGAGGAGCCGACTCCGAGGATCGCGACCTGCGGGGGATTGATGACGGGCCGGATCGCGGTCATGCCGTACATGCCGAGATTCGAGATCGTGAACGTGGCGCCGGAGAGCTCGTCGGGCGTGATCTCTTCCGAGCGCACGCGTTCGGCGAGGCGGCGAGTCTCGGCGGCGATCGCTCCGAGGGACTTCTGGTCGGCGTCGTGGACGACCGGGACGATCAGGGCACCGGGCCGGGCGACCGCGAACGCGATGCTGATCCGTGGGTGGAGGCGCACGCCGCCGTCGGCGTAGGAGGAATTGACGCGGGGATGGTGGCGCAGCGCGAGCGCGCACGCCTTGATGATCACGTCGTTGATCGACGGCGCGGGCGTGGCGCCGGCCGCTTCCCGTAGCCGTGCGCGGAGTTGCAGCACCTCGTCCATCGCGACGTCGGTCTGCACCTCGAATTCCGGGATCGCCGATCTGGACTCGGTCATGCGCTGGGCGATCACCTGCTGGACGCGGGTCAACTGCTCGACGTCCGGTTGCTCGGGCGGCTCGTGCGACGATCCGTCCTGGGGAGGTGGAGCGACGCCGGCGGCCGCGAGCACGTCGCCGCGCGTGATCCGGCCACGTGGCCCGGTGCCCAGGACATCGCCCAGATCGACGCCGTGTGTGATCGCGGCGCGCCGCGCGAGTGGGGTCGCGGTCCCCGGGGCGGGCCTGGGCGCCGGCGCGGTGGCGACCGGCGTCGGAGGCGCCGGTGCCCCGGCGCCGTCGCCGTTGGCGCCGACTCGATCCTCGGGGGTGCCGGGCTCGGGCTGTCGCTGCACGGCGGGCTCGGGCTCGGGAGGCCGCTGCGCCGCGGGGCCGATCGTCGCGATCACGGCTCCGACCTCGACGGTCGTGCCCTCCGGCACGACGATCGCCAGTACGCCCTCGACCTCGGCGGTGACGGTCATCACCGCCTTGTCGGTCTCGATCTCGACGAGCTCGTCGTCGAGCGCGACGAGTTCGCCGTCCTCTTTGAGCCACCGCAGGATCGTGCCCTCCTGCATCGACTCGGACAGCAGCGGCATCGTGATCTCGCTCATCGGCGCCCCGCCTCGAGAAGATCCACGGTGGCGCCGATGATCGTGTCGGCGTCGATGCCGAAGTGGCGATAGAGGTCCTCGACGTCTCCCGATTGACCGAAGTCGGTGACTCCGAGACAGGCGATCGGGGCGCCCCAGACCGCGGCGAGAAAGCTCAGCGTGTGCGGGTGACCGTCGAGCACCGTCACGATGGGCGCCCGGCGCGCGGCCGGGAACAGGGCATCGAGGATCGAGTCATCGCCGTCGGCGAGTCCCTGGCGCGACTGGACCGCGCGGAACACGAGATCCGACGACGTGAGGCAGACGACGTCGCAGGAGATCCCGTCGGCGGCGAGCTCGGAGGCGGCGGCGAGGGCCTGGGGGACGACCGCGCCGACCGCGACCAGCACCGCCGCCGGCGCGCGCGGGCCGACCACCAGCGGGTAGCCGCCGGCGAGGACCAGGCGCCGGCGTCGCTCGCGCTCCGCCGGTTCTTCGGGGACGGCGGCGAGCGACTGGTCGATAGGGAGCGTCGAGAGGCGGAAGTAGGCCGAGGAGCCACCCGCGCATCCGAGCTGCGAGACCGCGTGCAGCAGCGTCCACTCGAGGTCCTGGCCGAAGGCCGGCTCCCAGGCGGTGCAACGCGGCTGCTCCAGGCCGACCGACGGGGTGATGATCGACTGATGCGCACCCCCTTCGGGCGCGAGCGTAACTCCCGATGGCGTGCCGACCAGGATCGACTGCGCGCCGGTGTACAGCCCGAACGACCACGGTTCGAGGGCTCGGTTGACGAACGGGTCGTACAGCGTCCCGATCGGCAGGAGCGGTTGCCCGTCGCGGGACCACGTCAAGCCGAGCTCACCGAGCAGACCGACGAGGTTGCCCTCGGCGATGCCGAGCTCGATGTGCTGACCGTGGTCGGACTCCCGCCAGCGCACGAGCGTCTCGCTGTCGTCGGCGAACCAGTCGATCCGCTCGCCGAGCTGCCACACGCCGGCGCGGTTGATCCAGCCGCCCAGGTTGGTCGATGAGGCGACGTCGGGACTGACCGTGACGACCTGCGCCGCCACGTCCGGGGCGGTGTGCACCAAATCGACGAAGAACCGCCCGAACGCCTGCTGCGTCGACTCGCTGCCGGAGTGATCGCGTCCGACATCGACGGGCATCGATGCCGGATGCCGTGTCTCGATGGCCTTGCGCCGCAGGCGTGAGGCTGCCGTCGAGCAGAGCTCGGCCTCGGGAGAACCGGCGGGGAACGCCGCCCACGGGTCGGCTGGGTCAGCCCCGAGCTCGGCGGCGAGCTGTTCCCACTGCGCCACGGTCAGCAGCGCGGAGTGATTCCCCGGATGCCCCTCGGTGGCCAGGCGCCACGCCTTGATCGTGTAGGCGAATACGATCGACGGGCGGTCGGTCGCCTGCTCGGCTTCGGCGAACGCGGCGAGCAGGTCGGGCAGGTCGTGGCCGCCGAGGTCGCGGATCGCGCGCAACAGTTCGCGGTCGTCGAGATCGCGCACGACGCGCGCCACGTCACGCGAGCCGCTGCCCGTCCCCGGCAAGCGCTCGCGGAGCTCGTCGGGACCGGAACGGAGCAGCCGTTGGAACTCCTCGTTGGTCATCTCGTCGATCCGCTGGCGCAGCGCTGGACCACCGGGGCGCTCGAACAGCTCGCGCAGCCAGCGTCCGTACTTGACCGTGATCGTCTTCCAGCCCGCGGCGTCGAACATCGAGACGAGCCGATTGGCGGCGATCTCGGGCACGACGCGGTCGAGGGACTGGCGGTTCAGGTCGACGATCCACAGCACCTCCCCGAGGTGTGGCACGACTGGATCGACGATCGCCTCCCAGCACGCTCCTTCGTCGAGCTCCGCGTCGCCCAGCAGGGCGATGTGGCGTCCGCCCTGCGGGACCTCGAAGTGGCCGGCGACATACCTGTGTGCGAGCGCGCTCCACAGGGTCGCCGTGGCGCCGATCCCGACGGAGCCGGTGGAGAAGTCGGCGGGTACCGGATCCTTCAGCCTGCTCGGGTAGCTCTGGAGGCCTCCGAACTCGCGCAGCGTCGTCAGCTCACGCCTGTCGAGCTGACCCAAGAGGTACTCGATCGCGTGCAGCACCGGAGATGCGTGAGGCTTGACCGACACGCGGTCCGGTGCCCGGAGGTGCTCGAACCACAGCGCGGTCATGATCGAGACGATCGAGGCCGAGGACGCCTGATGGCCCCCAACCTTCACGCCCGAGCGCGTCGTCCGGACCCGGTTGGCGTGGTGGATGATCGACATCGCCAACCACAGCACGCGGTCCTGAACCACTTCCAACGTGCCGATGGCGGCGGGTGTCTCGTCAGCCGTCAGCACGGCGCGAGTTTCGCCACGAAGATCGGCAGAAGTCGAGAAGGTGATCGGCTCGGGCGGCGCAGACGACGAATATTTGCGTGAATCATCGCTCTGGCATTACGATCATCACGTGACACAGCGCGGCCTCGATGCTACAGATGAGCGCATTCTCGAGCTGCTCGTCGACGATGGGCGCCGGTCCGCGAGCGAGATCGGCCGTCTGGTCAACCTCTCTCCCGCGGCCGCCAAGCGACGGATCGACCGGCTCGAAAGCTCGGGCGTCATCCGTGGATACACAGCGATCCTCGACCATCGCCTGCTCGGCGGCCGGCTCGAGGCGTTCTCCGAGCTGCGCTTTGCGCCCGGGACGCAGGTCGACGACATCGATCGGGCCGTGGCCGACCTGCCCGAGCTCGTCGAATCCTTCACTCTGGCCGGCGATCCCGACGCCCTGATACGAGTTCGCGTCACCGACGTCGAGCATCTCAAGCAGGTGATCAACCGAGTCCGGCGGGGCGCGCCGGGCGGCGCCGAGATCATCAACACGAAGACCCTGATCGTGCTCGGTAGCACGACCGGAGCGGCGAGCGCCGGCACGTAACACGACGCCGGCGCCTAATCGCCCCGCCCCTCGGCCGGACGCCCTGACCGCTCGGCCCTGAGCTCGGCGACCAGCCCGAGGTCCCGCCGTCTCGCGAGCTCCGCCAGCGCGTCTGGATCCCGCTCCAGGTAGGGCCCGAACTCCCCGGTCGTCGCATCGGACAGAACCGGGAAAAGGTTCTCGGCGATCGCGTCGAACACCGCCGCCCCCCCGAGCGAGACCGTCTCGAACGGCCCCAACAGCCGCCACCGCCGCGCCAGCCCGTCTCGCACGACCTCGTCAATCTGCTCGGGGGTCGCGACGCCGTGCTCCACGAGCCACAGGCACTCGCGCAGGAGCGCGAGCTGGAGCCTGTTCCACAGCATTCCCGGAACCTCACCGCGGAGCAGCACAGGCCGCTTGCCGAGGCCGCGCAACACCTCGGCCAGCCCCTGCACCCGCTCCGCGGGCGTTCGCTCTCCGCCGAGCATCTCGACGAGCGGCATCAGTAGCGGCGGATTCCAGTAGTGCGTCGCGACGATCCGCTCGGACACCGAAGCGAGACGCCCGAGCTCGCTGATCCCGATCGACGATGTGTTCGTCGCGATCGTCGCGTCCGGCCACCGCTCAGCGGCCTCGCGGAGAGGGCCGACCTTGACCGCCCGGTCCTCGGGGAGCGACTCGACGACGACGTCGACGGGGTCCTCGCCGACCACGACGTCCCGAAACGAGATCCGCCCGCGGGCGTCCTCGATTGTCGCCTCCGGCGCGAGTCGGCAGCGGGCCACGGTGTCCAATGCGGCCTGCACCCGTGCCTGCGCCTGATCGATCCGGCGAACGACGAACGCCACGGAATGTCCTCCGAGGGCGTACTCCACGCCAATCTGCGAGCCCATCCGGCCCGCGCCAAGGCACAGCACGGACATCAGACGAGCATCTTGGCAGTGCGGGTCAACGCGGCGGCGCGCGGGTCGGGGCCGGCGCCGCGCCTAGCCCTCCGGCACGAACGCGATCGCGTCGATCTCGATCTGGGCGCCGACCAGGAGCCCGGCGACCTGAACCGTCGCGCTCGCGGGGAGGTTGCCGGCGAAGAGCTCGGAGCGGACCTCGGCGTACTCCGGGTAGGCGTCGAGGTCGGTGACGAACGCCGTGACCCTGATGATGTCGGACAGCGACGCGCCGGCGGCCTCGAGCGTTTTGGCGATGTTCGCGAACGTCGCCCTCGCCTCCGCCCCCATGCCTCCTGAGACGACCTTGCCATCGTCGCCGAAACCGACACTGCCCGATACGTGGATCACTCGACCCGCACCGGAAATCGTCACTGCGTCACTGAATCCCGTCGCCGGGTTCGTCGTGAGGCGGTCGATGCTCAAGGGAACTCCTTCCGGGTCGACGCTGAGGCGTAGCAAATCGATCAGTTGGTATGCAACTATAAGCGCCTCAAACGAACAAGCGCAAGCGACGGGAGCGGTTTGCCGGCGCCAAGATCAGTCCCGCGGGTTGACGCCATCCTCGGGCGATCCGTATGATCCATATCGAATGATCGATATCCAAAACCTTGACCCGGAGGCTATGAACTGATGCTGACTCGTGGCGGGGTCGAGGTCGCCTATACGCTCCAGACCCCAGAGTCCGCTCGGCTCATGGAGCGGGCGCGGCGGAGCATGAGCCGCGGCTTGACGCGCACGCTCAGCTGGTTCGCTCCCTACCCGATCGTGTTCGATCGAGGCAGTGGGGCGACCGTGCGCGACGTGGACGGAAACGAGTACATCGATCTGTTCAGCAATGGGCTGAGCCTCATGCACGGCCACGCCCACCCCCCGATCGTCGAGGCGCTCGCCGAGGCGTTGCCACGGGGTACCGCTTGGCCGGGCAGCTCGGTGGCGCAGATCGAGTTTGCCGAACTGCTCTGTTCGCGGGTCCCCGGAGCCGAGCAGGTCAGATTCGCGAACACGGGCACCGAGGCCACGATGCTCGGCGTCAAGCTCGCACGCGCGGTGATGAAGCGACAAATGATCATCAAGGCGTGGGACGGATATCACGGGTCGTTCGATGACCTCGAGGCGGGCCTGTATGGCCAGGGCGAGATGCCGGGGCGAGTTGCCCTCGCCAAGTTCGGCGAGCTCGACACGTACGCCGACGCGCTCGACCGGCACCCGGGCGAGATCGCCGCGGTCGTCGTCGAGCCCGTGCAGTACACCGGGATCGTGACGACGCCACCGCCCGGCTTCCTCAACGAGCTTCGAACGCTGTGCCGAGATGCGGGCGTGCTGTTCGTGCTCGACGACTGCCTGATGTTCCGGCTGGCCGAAGGCGGGTCGGCCGAGCGGTTCGGAATCGCCGACGCCGACATCACGTGCCTGGGCAAGTGGATCGGTGGCGGACTGCCCGTGGGCGCCGTCACGGCGTCCGCGGAGATGATGGAGGTCTTCGACCCGCTGGGCCCGGAGCCCCTCTACCACGGGGGGTCGTTCAACGGGCACCTGCTCGGCTCCATCGCCGGCGCGATCGCCGTGCGCGACCTGACGGCGAGCGAGATCGCGCGGATCGATGGGTTCGCGGACGACATGCGATCCGCGATCCACGAGACGGCGGACGCCGTCGGACTCCCCGTGCGCACTTCCGGGGTCGGGTCCGCGTTTGGTCTGTATGTGCTCGACGAGCCCGAAGGCAAGATCAACTGGGAGCGCTCGGCGCTGCTGCACCTCGCCGCGGTCACCCACGGCGTCTACTACGGAAGCGGCGGCGAGTTCGGCCTCTGCACCGCGCTCGATGACGAGACCGTGGCGGTCGCGATTGAAAAGCTTCGCAGCGCAATCGGCGACGTCGCCAAGGCCGTCGTCGAATCGTCATCGCTTCGCGAGCCTGTCTAGGTCTGAGGTCCGCCGGTGGAAAACGGCGCTATGAACGGAAGCGGCCCACTCAAGGTGACGTGCGATGTCGGGGGCACATTCACCGACGTGGTCGTCTCCGATACGCGGGGGGAGGTCCGGATCGGCAAGTCGCTGACGACGCCCCACGACCTGATCTCCGGGCTCCTCTCAGCGCTCGAGCGTGCGGCCTCGGGACTAGGCCTCGATGTCCGGGCGTTGCTGGAGAGCACCGAGCTGTTCGTGTACTCGACCACCCAGGCGACGAACGCGATCCTCCAGGGCGCGACGGCGCGGACCGCGCTCCTGTGCACGGAGGGCTTTCCCGACATCCTCGTGCGTCGTGAGGGCGGGTCGATGCACCCGTACGACTTCGGCAGGCCGTATCCCGATCCGTACGTGCCCCGGCACCTCACGTTCGAGATCCGTGAGCGGATCAGCGCCAGCGGCGAGGTCATCACTCCGCTCGACGAGGATCAGGCGCGAGGCGTACTCGCGAAGGTCGGCGAGCTCGGCGTCGAAGCGGTGGCGGTCGCCCTGCTCTGGTCGGTGTCAAACGGCCGGCACGAGCGACGACTTGGCGAGCTGTGCAGCGAGGTGCTTCCCACGGTTCCCGTCACGCTCTCGCACGTACTCAACCCCGTCATGCGCGAGTATCGCCGGGCCTCGTGCGCGGCGATCGATGCCTCGCTGAAGCCGCTGATGCAGCGCCATCTGCAGTCGATCGAGCGCGGACTGAGGGAGGCGGGGCTCGGTGGACAACTCGTCGCCGCCACGTCGATGGGCGGCGTCCTGCCGATCGAGCACCTTGCCGAGCGGCCGATCTACGCCGCCAAGTCCGGCCCGTCGCTGGCGCCGATTGCGGCCCGGCTCTACGCCGAGCGCGAGTTCGGCGTGGCCGATGCGGTCGTCTGTGATACCGGGGGCACGAGCTTCGATGTGAGCCTGGTGCGCGAGGGTGCACCGGTGTTCACCCGTGAGACGTGGCTGGGCGAGCCGTTCACCGGCCATCACACGGGCTTGGCGTCGGTCGACGTGCGCTCGATCGGCGCGGGGGGCGGGTCGATCGCGTGGATCGACGCCGGCGGCCTGTTGCGCGTGGGCCCGCAGAGCGCCGGGGCGGACCCCGGCCCCGCCTGCTACGGCCTCGGTGGTGAGCAGCCGACCGTGACCGATGCCGCGTGCGTGTTGGGCTACCTCGATCCAGATCGCTTCCTCGGCGGGGCGATGTCGCTCGACGAGGAGGAGGCGTGGAGGGTGGTCGGCGCCCTCGGCAGACCAATGGGGCTCGAGGCGCGCGAGACCGCCGCCGCGATACTCACCCTCGCCGGTGAGCACATGGTGGGGGCGATCCGCGAGATCACGATCAACCAGGGCGTCGATCCGCGTGACGTCGCGATCGTCGCCGGCGGTGGGGCCGCGGGACTGAACATCGCGGCGATCGGCGACGCGCTGGACTGCGAGCGCATCCTGATACCGCGCGCCGCGGGCGCGTTGAGCGCCGTCGGCGGCCAGTACTCCGACATCGTCTACGAGGCGGGCGCGAGCGTGTACACGGACAGCTCCGCGTTCGATTTCGCATCGCTCGATCGAGCGTTCGCATCCATCTCGCTGTCGCTCGATGAGTTCGGTGCCACCCTTCCGGCCGACGTGAGCGATGTCCGACGCGAGAGGTTCCTCGAGGCTCGTTACGCACACCAGGTGTGGACGCTCGAGCTGCCGATCGGCGACCGGGCGCTCACCGAGCCGGAGGACGTCGAGCAGGTGGTGACGGAGTTCCACGACCTACATGAGCGAATCTTTGCCGTGCGAGACCCCGGGCAGCGGGTCGAGGTTCTGCAATGCCGCGGCAGGCTCGTCGCCCGGCCGTTCACGCCGCCGTTGGCCGACGCGGCGACGCTCGGAGACGGTGCCGGGTCACCCCGCAGGCGAGTCGCATACTTCCCCGGACACGGCGAAGTCGAGGTTTCGGTACGCGACGGCGGGGGGCTCGCGCCGGAGTCGGAGCTGACTGGGCCGCTGCTGATAACCGAGCCGAGCACGACGGTCGTCGTCCCACCGGGTGTTACGTTGCGAACCACCAAGCTCGGCAACTACGTTCTGGAGCTGAGGTGACGACGAGGTACGAGGAGTCCGAGAGCCGGACTGGCGCCGACGCGGCCGGTCTCGGCGCAGTCCTGACCGCCGTCTTGGCGAACCGCTTCGACGTGATCGTCCGCGAGATGACGAACACCCTGTTCCGAACCGGGCGCAGCGCGGTGCTGAACATGGCGCGCGACTTCTCCTGCTGCATCGTGACCGCCGACAACCAACTGCTGACCGCCGCCGAGGGCCTTCAAGCGCACGTGCTCGGGGCCGGCCTGCAGACGAGCTCGATGATGGAACTGCAGCCCGATCTCGCTCCGGGTGACGCGTTCCTGCACAACGATCCGCTGAGCGGCAACACGCACCCTGCGGACCACACCCTGCTCGTCCCGGTGTTCATCGACGGCCGCCACATGTTCACGGCCTCGGCCAAGGCGCACCAGGCCGACTGCGGTAACTCCGAGCCCACGACGTACATGTCCTACGCCCGCGATGTGTACGAGGAGGGGGCGCTGATCTTCCCCTGTGTGCGCGTCCAACGCGACTACAAGGACGTGGAGGACATCGTCCGGATGTGCCGCTCACGGATCCGCGTTCCGGAGATGTGGTACGGCGACTACCTCGCCGCCGTCGGCGCTGTCCGAATCGGCGAACGCCGGCTCCAGGAGCTGGCGGATCGTTACGGGCGCGCCACGCTCGAGCAGTTCGTTGACGAGTGGCTCGACTACTCGGAGCGGCGGATGACCGAGGCGATCCGTGAGCTGCCGAGCAGCAGGCTGCGCGTGAACGGGTGTCACGACCCGCTGGAGGGTCACGAGGGCGGTATTCCCATCAACGCGACGATCGACATCGACAGCGAGGCCGGACGTATCGAGGTCGACCTGCGGGACAATGACGACTGTCAGCCGCTCGGGCTGAATCTGTCGGAGGCGTGCGCCCGGGCCGGCGTGATGATCGCGATCTACAACTGTCTGCCCGACGACGTCCCCCACAACGCGGGGAGCTTCCGCCGTGTCGAGATCCTGATCCGAGAGGGATCGTTGGCGGGCGGCCTCACCCACCCGCACTCCGCCTCGGTCTCGACCACGAACGTCCTGAACCGGCTGATCAACGCGATCCAATCGGGGTTTGCCGGGCTCGGGGCCGGTCACGGACTGGCCGAGGGCGCCGGCGCCTGTGGTCCGGGATTCGCGGTGTTCTCAGGCGTCGACCCGCAGACCGGCGTCCCGTATGTGAACCAGCTCGTGCTGGGCAACAACGGCGGGCCGGGAACGCCGGTGTGCGATGGCTGGATCACCTACGCGATGCCCGACTGCGCCAAGACGATCTACATAGACAGCATCGAGGTGCTCGAGCAGAAGTATCCGATCCATTTCCGGTCGCTCCGGCTTCTGCCCGACAGCGGCGGCGCCGGGAGGTTCCGCGGCGCTCCCGGCAGCGAGGTCGTGTTCGGTCCCGCGCGCGGCACGATGCAGGTGTTCTACTTCGCCGATTTCGGCCATCACCCCCCGGTCGGCGTTCTCGGCGGCGCCGATGGCTCGCTCGCGGCGGTGGAGAAGATCGACCGCGAGGGCACCGCGGCGCCCAAACCGACGATCGGGGACGTCGAACTCGCGACGGGGGAATGGGTCCGTGGCCTCGAGTCCGGAGGAGGGGGGTATGGGGACCCGCTCGACCGGGATCCGGATGCGGTTCGGCTCGACGTGCTGGACCGCTGGATCACGCTCGGCGCTGCTCAGGACGATTACGGGGTCGTGCTCACAGGGAGCGCCGACGGCGAGGATCTAGCGGTCGATCTCGCCGCCACGGAGTCGCTGCGGTCGCAAATCAGAGCGGCCCGGGGGCGAGCCTGAATCGGTTCGGTGCTGCCGGTCGCGGATCCTGCGCGGTCCATGGCGAAACTGTTTTTCTTAAGAGTCGACGGTTACGATCCTGTCCGGCGTGGGTGAGCTTGCAACACGGGAGGTTTGAGATGCCCAAACTCGGTATGGGGCCGGTCCGGCGGGAGCAGATTTGCCGCGCCGCGGCGAAGGTGATCTCCGAGCAGGGCTTCGCCGGTACCACGATGCGGATGGTCGCCGACGAGGCGGGCGTGAGCACCGGCATGCTCAACCACTACTTCGCCAACCGAATGGACATGCTCGAGGAGACGCTGCTGTTCGTGTCGATGCGTCAACAGGCGCGCGAGTCCGCCGCGATCGAGGGACTCGAGCCAGGGGTAGAGCGCCTGAGGGCGCTCGTGCGGAGCACTCTTCCGAACACTCAGGAGAGCATGGAGGCGTGGCGGGTGTGGATCGCCGCCCGCGGGGCTTCCGTGCGCCTGCCAGAGCTGAGCCGAGCGATGGCATCGCGCGACGAACTCTGGTTCAAGATCATCGAGCAAGGACTGGACGGAGTTGTGCCGCCCGTCAGGCGCGAGAAGGTGCCCTACATCTGGCAATTGGATGCGCTGATCAATGGGCTTGTGATGCAGGCGATCACCACCAGTGTCGACGTTGAGCTGGAGGACATCGAGGAAGCGATCGTTTCGTCCGCCGTGGAGCGGGGGCGTGCGCTTTCCAACGGCGAGGGTTACGGTAAGCCGGTGTCCCTGTCGCGCCGCCGGACCGCGACCAAATAGGCCGCGCGGCACCCGAACGCTCTGAGGCGCCGCTACCGTTGTAGACACGCGCCGACGCGGGCGGAGCGCGCCCGGTATGCGGGGGTCGGTTCTTAAGAAGATCTCACGTACGCTGCATAGCTTCGGCACGAGCGATGGGCTCTCCACGGCATCTGTGGTCTGGCGACTGGCAGCTCGATTCCGCGGCCTCCGCGGAGGAGCTGGCCCGACGCCGTGCCCAGCAGCCCGAGCCCGAGGAGCCGGCGCCTTCGGAGCCACCGCGTCCGAGCCTGCGAGAGCGGATCGTCGCCGCGCTCCGCCGGGCGCAGCGTAATCTCGCGGACCTCATAAGCCGCGCGCGAGCCGCGTGGGCGCGTGGCCGCCGGGGACGGCGTTTCGCCCTGGGCGCCCTGCTCGTCGTGCTGATCGGCGCGGGCCTGGTCTTCGCCGCGGTGTCCCTGATCGAGTCCGGGGGCAACGGCTCGCAAACCGCGAGTCTCGGCCGGGGATGGATCGGGATCACCCACATGGAAAACGCCCCCTCCGGCGGCGTCGTGATCACGGGCATCGCGTCCGGTAGCCCCGCCGCGTCAGCCGGCCTCGAGCCGGGGGACGTCATCACCGGGATAGGCAACCAGCAGGTCCACACGGTCGCCGACGTCAACGCCGCGCTCAACGGGCTGGTGCCCGGCAACAGCGTGCAGATTCAGTTCGGGCGCGGGCCATCCTCGTTCTCGACCTTGGCCACGCTGACGACCCAGCCGCACGGAGGGCCATGAGCTTCGCGTCGCCCTTCGTGCTGCTCGCGCTCCTCGCGATCCCCTTCCTGATCTGGTGGTACCGCGGCCAGCAGCGCCGCCGGACTCGGGCGGCCGCGGCCTTCGTCACGCCAGCGCTGACCGCGTCGGTGGCGCCGCGCCGTCCGCGGTGGCGGCGTCATTTGCCGATGCTCGCGTTCCTGCTCGCGCTCGCGGTGCTGGTCGGCGCCGCGGCGCGGCCGCAGCGCAGCGTGGCGGTGCCGGTCACCAACGGCACGATCATGATCGCCCAGGACGTCAGCAGCTCGATGAAGGCCACCGACGTCGCGCCGACACGCCTGGCGGCGGCGCAGCGGGCCGCGGAGCGCTTCCTCGCGACGATTCCGAGCGGCGTTAGGGTCGGCCTGGTCGAGTTCGCCAAGACGCCGATCGTGCTCCAGTCGCCGACGACCGACCACGCCCTGACTCGGTCCGCACTCGGTGAGCTGCATACCAGCGGCGGCACGGCGATCGGTGACGCGATCCTCACGTCGCTGCGTGAGATCAGGAGCGTGCCGCCGATCGATGGCAAGCGTCCGCCCGGGGCGATCGTGCTGATCTCCGACGGCGCCTCGAACTACGGCAGCGATGTGATCGCGGCGGCTCGCGAGGCCGCGTCGCTGCACATCCCGATTTACACCGTTGCCCTCGGTACCTACCGGGGCACGATCCCGATCACGAAGGGCGGCACCACGGTCACCGTGCCCGTGCCGCCCAGCCCGCAGGAGCTCGCTCAGATCGCGACCGTCTCCGGCGGGAAGGCGTTTACCGCCTCTGACACGGCAGGCCTGCGGGCGGTGTACGCCCACCTCGAGGCCAAGCTCGGTCACAAGACGGTCAAGCAACAAATCACCGCGAGCTTTGCCGGCGTGGGCCTGGCGCTGCTGCTGGTCGGCAGTGTCCTGACGCTCCGCTGGTTCGGCCGCCTCATCTAGAGAGAGCAATTACGGAGGACAGATGAACGAGTTCGACCAGACCAGAGACCAGCGCGCGGAGGCACGTGAAGCCCTCCAGGAGGCGCTGTACGAGATCAAGCGGGTGATCGTCGGCCAGGACGCGATGCTCGAGCGGCTGCTGGTCAGCCTGCTGGCGGGCGGCCACGTGCTGCTCGAAGGCGTCCCGGGTCTGGCCAAGACGCTGACCGTGAAGACGCTGGCGGCCGTGCTCGGCGGGTCGTACAGCCGGATCCAGTTCACCCCGGACCTCGTACCCGCTGACCTCGTCGGCACACGCGTCTACCGGCCCGACAGCGGTAGCTTCGACACCGAGCTCGGGCCCGTGTTCTGCAACTTCCTGCTCGCCGACGAGATCAACCGCGCGCCCGCCAAGGTTCAGTCGGCGCTGCTCGAGGTGATGCAGGAGCAGCAGGTGACGATCGGGGGGAAGACGTACGCAGTGCCCCTGCCGTTCATCGTGATGGCGACCCAGAACCCGATCGAGTCCGAGGGCACGTATCCGCTGCCCGAGGCGCAGGTCGATCGCTTCCTGATGAAGATCCTGGTCGACTACCCGAGCACCGGCGAAGAGGCCGCGGTCGTCGGTCGCAGCCTCGGCGACGAGGCGGATGTGCGCGAACGTCTATCGCTTGACGACCTCCGCCGGCATGCCGCGGCGGCGCGCACGGTGCTCGTCGATCGCGAGGCGATTGGGTACGCGGTCGAGCTCGCGGACGCCACGCGCCACCCGGCCAAGTACGGCCTCCAGGAGATCGCTTCGCTGATCGAGTTCGGGGCCAGCCCGCGCGGCCCGATCGGCCTCGTCCAGGGAGCGCGCGTGCTCGCGCTGCTGCGCGGCCGCGGCCACGTCGCGTCCGAGGACATCCGTGATCTCGCCGCCGACGTGCTCCGCCACCGGCTCGTGCTCTCCTACGACGCCCTCAGCGAGGGCGTGACCCCGGATGAGATCCTCGAGCGCATTCTCGGGGCGGTGACCGAGCCCGGGGCCCAGCACCTGATCCACGAAGCGCCGACCGTGGCGAGGGCCGGGTGAGCACGGCGCATCTCGAGCCGCCCGCGGCCCGCCAGGGCCCCGGTCCGCTGCCGCAACCGCTGATCGAGGCGCTCGACGTAGCCGTCAGCCGCCTGATCTCGCGGATGCTGCCGGGCGATCGCAGGGCGGCCGGGGTCGGCGCCGGAACCGAGCTCGCGCAGTTGCGCCCCTACGAGATCGGCGATGACGTGCGCCACATCGATCCCGCCGCCACCGCCCGCACCGGCGAGCCCCACGTGCGCATGCACGTGCCCGAGCGCGCGCTCACGACGTGGCTCGTGCTCGACGTCTCGCCGTCGATGGCGTTCGGCACCGAGCTGCGCCTGAAGGCGGATGTGGCGGAAGGCGTCGCGCTCGTGTTCGGCCGGCTCGGCGTGCGCAGGGCGGGCAGCGTCGGACTGGTCGCGTTCGGTGCCGATATGCCGCGGGTACTACCGGCGCGCGGCTCGAAGCCAGGGATGGTTGCGCTGCGGCGGATGCTCGCCGAGGGCGTCGCGCCGGACGGCCAGCACGACCCCGAAGGTATGGCGGGCGCCCTGCGACGAGTCGGCCGGCTGGCGAGGCAACCGGGGCTCGTGGTCGTGATCTCGGATTTCCGCGAGCAGCGGGGCTGGGAACGGCCGCTTGGCTCGCTGCGCGTCCGGCATTCGGTCCTCGCCGTCGAGATCTGCGATCCGCGCGAATCCGAGCTGCCCTCGGTCGGACATCTCGCGTTGGTAGATCCCGAGAGCGGCGTGCGGATCGAGGTCGACACGTCTCGGCGTCGCGTGCGCGAGCGGTTCGCCGACCTCGAGCGCGAGCGGCGCGAGGCGGTGGCCCGCGAGCTCCGCCGCCTACGGATCGATCACGTCGCGCTGTCGACCGAAGAGGACTGGCTGCTCGCGCTCGGGCGCCACCTGCGATGAGCTTCGCGTCGCCAATCTGGCTGCTGGGGCTCCTGCTCATCCCGCTGGCGATCGCGGCGACGATCCGCGCTCGCCGTCGCGCCAAGCGCTACGCGGTTCGTTTCCCGGCCGTCTCGACACTGCAGCTCGCCGTCGACCGTGGTTCCTCCTGGCAGCGCGTGCTTCCGGCCGCGTTCCTGCTCGCGGCGATCGCGGCGCTGGCGTTCGCGCTCGCGCGCCCGCACGTGAGCTACAGCGCGTCGGTCGGAGAGGCGTCGGTGATGCTCGTCACCGATCACTCGGGATCGATGGCCGCGACGGACGTCTCGCCGACCAGGCTCGCCGCCGCCGAGCGCGCTGCGAATTCGTTCATCGACCAGTTGCCGTCCGGCGTGCGCGTGGGCGCGGTCGCGTTCGGGAGCTCGCCCGACGGTGTGCAGGCGCCGGAGTCCAACCACGATGCGGCGCGAGCGATCATCAACGGCCAGGTGGCCAACGGCGCGACCGACACCGGCGACGCGCTCGAGCTCGCGCTACAGCTGCTCCACGGCACGAATAAGAAGCACCCGCCGTCGGCGGTCGTGCTGCTCTCCGACGGCGACGCGAACACGGGCGTGGACGTGCTGACCGTCGCTCGCCTCGCCGCCCAGGAGAAGATCCCGATCTACACGGTGGCGCTCGGGACCCCGGGCGGCGTGCTCCAGAACCCCGGCGGGTTCGGAGCCCCCGTGCCGGTGCCGCCCGACCCCCAGCTCATGGCGCAGATCGCTCAGCTCTCCGGGGGTCGCACGTTCAACGCGCAGAGCGCCGACGAGCTCAGCTCGATCTACCGCCACCTCGGCAATCAGCTCGGCAAGGTGACCCGCAAGCGCGAGGTGACGGCGGAGTTCGCGATCGGCGGGGTCGTGCTCCTGCTGCTCGGGGCGGTGGGCTCGGCCAAGTGGTCCGGCCGGCTGCCCTGAGGCAGCCGCCGTGTCCGGCGCGTCACTCCCGTCAGCTCACTGCTTTTGCAGCGTCGCCACGGTGACGTGCGGCCAGCGGAGGCCGTTGAAGTCCAGTTGCACCAACTGCGTGTACTGCAACTGGAGCTTGTCCGGGTGACCACCGGCTCCCGCGACCGTCTCGATCCAGAAGGTGGCGTCGACCTCGACGGCGTTTGCGTTTCCGCCGGGAGGGTTCGACGCGGCGGTGAGGAAGGCCATGTTCGCGGTGCCGCCGCCCTTGATCGGGGCGTGCTTGCTCGTGATCCGGATGAACGTTCGGTTCTTGATCGTCTGGCCCTGGAGCGCGGCTTGGATGACGCTGTTCGGATTGCGCACCATCGCCTGCGTCACCCCCGGCGAGGCGTGGCGAAATTGGGTCGTGTGGGAAAGGTTCAGCTCCGGGAACTCCTGCTCGCCCTGCCCGAACGCGGAGTTGGGTGGCGGATTGGTGCCGATCGGAAACGGAATGATGTTGTTGTCCGGGATGTGGGGCGGCCCTCCATTGAGGAACTGCGTCTCGCCCTGCGCGAGGATCGTCGTGCCGTGCGGGATCGAGGCCATCCGCACGACGGTCGTCGGCTCGTTCGGGTTGCTGGTCGCCGGCACGTGCACCCAGATCCCCGGCTCGATGTGCAGGCCGGTGCCGCTGCTCGTCTCGGATATCTGCTGCATATAGGTGATACCGAACAGGTTGATGTCAGGCATCAGCAGGCCCCGGTTGGGGATCGGGCCGTTGATCTTCGTGAAGACGAGCGTCTCCGTCGTCAGGTTGAGCTCGAGGAACCGGTCCTGGCTTGAGGGATGGTGCGGCCGCCAGATCGTGTTGAACCCGTGGCCCGTCCACGTGCCGGGAAGCTGCGCCAGCGGTCCCAGGGGGTCCGCGGGATGGCCACCCACATCGGGCACGATCTCGGGGATCGGTGGAATGCCCTCGAAGACGAAGTTCGAATCGGTTTCGGCGATTGGTGCCACGTGTGACCTCCCCAGGAGAATCCGTTTGACGGTGTGTGCGCTCGGCTAGTGCGGGATCGCTCGTGCTGCTCGATTCGGCGCTGCCCCACGTCCCCACGACCGAGCACCCGCCTTTGGGCGGCTGATCGGTCACGACCGAGCCTAACCCACGCAAACTCGCCGGTGGCGTGAATTCCGTCACCCCGCGGGCGGCCGCGAGTCGCTACCTCGCGTAGCGAACCGAAGGTTCGTTACTGATAGAGGATCAGCGTGTGCGCGCTGTAGGCGAAGAACACCGCGAGAAGGCTCCACGTGATGGGCCAGCTCAGGGTGCTGAAGAACGCGGTCTCCCAGCGGCCGAAGCGCAGGACGTAGACGAAGATCGCCACGAGCAGGACCGCGTAGCACGCGATCGCGACGCCGGCGGGCAGCGCCAATCCGATCACGGGCGCAACGATCAGTCCCAGGACCAGCCACGCCGAGATCGCCAGGACGTCCACCGAGATGCTCGTCCGCTGCCGCCCGACGATCGTCATGAAGCCGGCGGCGCCGACGAGCGCGGCGACGATGAAGACCCCCATCGGCCAATGCGAGCTGAAGCCGAAGATCGCGCTCATCAGTTCCCCGCCGCACCAGAGCAGGAGGGGATCGAGGAAGCTCACCGCCACGACGCACGCGAACATGTCCACCTCGGAATCCCAGGGATTCGCGAAGACGGGTCGACGCGGCACCAGCGCCGCCCGCAGGGCCGAAGGCTCGAGCGCCGCGCGGAAAGTGGTCGGTTTGTCCTGTTCCATGTTCAGCTCTCGCCGCTTCCGGGTGCAATGGTACGGATCGGGCCCGGTGTCATGTTGCCGGCTCGCGCCGCGCCACCCTCCGCGACTTCACCAGCGATCGGCACGACGATCTCTCCAAATGCCTCCGTGGCGCCGCGCGTGTGCTGCCGGGCGGTTACGGCGGCCGCGATCGCGTCGCGCTGATCCTGGTCCCAGCCAGCGCGTCCATGATGCCGTCGGGAAGCCCTCGATGACCTCGACGTCGCGGCCAGCGAGCGCGTCATACAGCGCGAGTCCCTCCACCACCCAGCCGTAATAGTCGCTCCGATGGACGTGCGCGGCGTCCGGCGTCCAGCGAATTCCACAGATCAGCTTGCCCAGCCGGCGCTCGCCGGGCCGGCTGGCGTCGCCATCAGATGCGCACGAGCGAGGACTGTCGATCGCCACGACGACGGGCGCCCACGCGTCCACGAGCGCGAGAACGCCGCGCGCATCCAGCCTCGCCTCTAGCGCAAGTAACCGGCGATCGTCGATGACGGCAGCGTCGAAGCCCTTGCGCGGACCGCCCACATCGACGCCCAGCCACCGAGTCATGCGTCACAGCATGCCCGATCGGGCGATCGCGTCATCGGTCCGCTGACATCCCGGTCCTGGAAGTCACAAACCGGCTCATATCTGCCGATTCGTACCACGTGAGTACGTCAGTTCCACCACCTGGATACGCCGAATCGGCGCCCGCTCCCGAGAGCGAGGAGCCCCAGCAGCAGCCACCCTGGTCGCCTGCGCCCCGTGCCCGCCGCGGGCGCTCGCGGCTGCTCGCCGCCGGGGCTGCGGTGGTCGTGTTAGGAGGCATCGGATTCTTCTTCCTGGGGTCGAAGGGCACGCAGCTCAACACCGACCCGGTGGCCCAGGCGGCAACGCTCTCATCGAACGTGGCCGGATACCGTATGCACATGTCGCTCGTGATGACGTCCTCGGAGTTGAGCTCGCCGATCACCGCCACCGGTAAAGGCGTTGTCGATCTCCGCGATCACGCCACCTCGCTGTCGCTCGCGATGAACCTTGGCGATGAGCCCCAGGTCGTCCAGGCGCTGGGGAGCAGCACGCTTCGCATGGAGATGGTCACGGATGGAGCCGTTGTGTACGTGAAGCTGCCCTCCGCGCTGACCTCGGCAATGCCGACGGGGGGCAAGCAATGGCTCAAGATCGATCTGACCAAGCTCGCAGGCATCCCCGGACTGTCGTCGCTCGGGAGCAACCCGACCACGAGCAATCCGAGCGATGTCCTTCAGGCGCTGCGCTCGGTGTCCGACAGCGTCGTCGCCGAAGGGGGCCAACGGGTCGACGGCGTCGACACGACGCACTATCGAGCCGAGCTGAGCCTCCAGCATCTCGTCGGCGCTGTCCCGTCGGCTGATCGGGCCGCCGTACAACAGGCGCTCTCGACCATCGAGCAAGCCACCGGCACGGACGAGATTCCCGTGGACGTGTGGATCGACGCCCAACACCTCGTGCGGCGATTCGAGATGTCGATGGATCTGAGTGCGCCCACCGGGCCCACGATGAACGAGACCGTGAAGGTCGATCTCGGCGACTACGGGCCGCAGCGTCAGCCGGCGATCCCGGCGGCGCGCGAAGTGCAGGACCTGAGCGGTCTGGCGAGCAGCGTCGCCGGCTGAGGTCACCGGCTGAGGTAACCGGCTGAGGTCACCGGCTGAGCGACGCGACGAGGCGCCGGTGCGATGATTCGCCCGGTGGAGGAGTTCGACGAGCTTGCGGTGACGCCGGCGGAGCGCGATGCGCTCGGGCGACTGCGCGACGCCACCGGCGGTCGCGACGGGCCGATGGAGCGGCATTGCCTGCGCGCCCGGCACATCGCCGCCGAGCTCGGCGCCCGTCGCGGTTGGGCGATCGACGGCGAGGTGCTGACGGTCGCCGCGATCCTGCACGACATCGGCCTCTATCCGGCCGTCTCGCGCGGCGGCGTCTACACCGCGGACGGCGCGGCGCTGGCGCGCGAGATGCTGCCGGCCTACGGCTGGAGTCCCGAGCGAATCGAGCTGTGCGCGGTTGCGATCGATCACCATCACGAGCTTCGCAACCAACTACGGCGTGGTCCTGAGGTCGAGGCCCTGCGGCTCGCGGACCTGGTGGAGCTCAGTGGCGGCCTGCTCACGTTCGGGCTCGATCGAGGATGGCTCCAGGAGCTCGACCGCGCCGTGCCCCGAACGGGACTCGTCGGCGAGTTGGTTCGCGAGGTCGGTCGCGCGCTGCGCGAACGACCGCTGACCATGCCGCAGATCTTCTGGCGGCCTTAGTCCTCCCCGCCGTGTTTACGGCGGAGACCACTTAGGCTGTGAGCGTGCCAGGCTCGCAGCAACCGGCAGCGGTGGTCCGGGAAGGACCGTTCTGGGACGTCCTCGAGGGACGCCGCGAGCCCCCGCCGGCCGCCGTGTTCCTCGGATGGAAGCTGATCTCGGTCGATCCCGAGGCTGGGACGATCGAGATCTCATTCACCGCCACCGAGCAGATGCTCAACCCGATGGGCGTCGTCCAGGGAGGGTTCCTCGCGGCCATGCTCGACGACACGATGGGTCCGGCGCTCGTCGCCACGTTCGGAAGCGGAGAGTGGGCACCCACGATCGACCTTCACGTCCAATTCCTGATGTCCGTCAAGCCGGGCAAGCTGCGGGCCACCGGATGGGTGGTGAAACGTGGCCGAGACATCGGCTTTCTCGCCGGCGAGTTGCGCAACGCGGACGGAGATCTCGTGGCGACGGCGACCGCCCGCGCGGCGATCCGGCGAAGCCCGCAGCCGACCTAGGCCGGAACCAGGATCCCGCGGCCCTGCAGCCGGCCGCCGTCGAGATCCGCCATCGCGTCGTTGATCGCGTCGAGCGGATAGGTGCTCGTGTGCAGACTGACCTTGCCTTCCGCGGTCAGGATCATCAGCTCGACGAGGTCGGTGTACGTGCCGACGAGGTTGCCGATGAACGAGATCTCTCTCGAGATCACATCGATCGTCGGGATGTTGATGTTCTCGCCATACCCGATCACGTAGTAGAAGCCGCCGTCGCGGATCATCGCGATCCCGTCCTCGATCGCTCCCTTCTCGCCGACGAAGTCGATGATCGCCTCGGCCCCGAGACCGTCGGTCATCTCCTTGACGGTGTCGACGTGGCTGCCGTCGACCTTCACGGTCTGGTCGGCGCCCATCTCGCCCGCCAGCGCCAGCGCCTTCTCGGAGGGATCGATCACGATGATCTCGGCCGGCGTCATCGCCTTCAGGCACTGGATCCCGATGTGCCCGAGGCCGCCCGCCCCGATCACGACCGCGTGGGTCCCCGCGGTGAGTACCGGGATCGCCTTCTTGACGGCGTGGATCGCGGTCAGTCCGGCATCCGCGAGCGCCGCAATGTCCTTCGGCTCGAGTCCGGGGCCCAGCTTGACGACCGAGCGTGCCGAGGTCAGCAGATATTCGGCGAAGCCACCGTCGCGATCGATTCCGGGGAACGAGCCGTTCAGGCAGTGCATGTCATCGCCCTGGCGGCACGGCCCGC
Organism: uncultured Solirubrobacterales bacterium; assembly: GCA_963812225.1. Classification (GTDB taxonomy): domain Bacteria; phylum Actinomycetota; class Thermoleophilia; order Solirubrobacterales; family Solirubrobacteraceae; genus Palsa-465. The sequence continues at coordinate 87,571 of CAWEUN010000010.1, read as the reverse complement.
ACAGGCCACACGAGATGTACGGGTGGACGATGACCGTGTCCCCCGGCTCGACGTTGGTGACGGCCGACCCGACCTCTTCAACCCAGCCTGCGTTCTCGTGGCCCGGGGTGTAGGGCAGCGTCACGCCGGACTTCTCGGCCCACTGGCCCTCCTGGATGTGGAGGTCGGTCCGGCACAGCCCGGCGGCACCGATCCGCACGACGACGTCCAGTGGTCCGATGGCCTTGGGCTCGTCGACGCTGTCGAGCTTCAGCGGCTCGTGATAGGCGTGCAGCCTCGCGGCCTTCATCGTGCAACCTCCTCCGCCAGGTCGTACCGGGCTCGTAGTAGGGAGCGGCAGATGCCGCCGTTGGCTTCGAGGCTCGTCCGCACGAGCCGCGCCATCCGTAGCCAGCGATCCAGTTGCGATTCGTCCAACGGCTCGCCACTGGGCGAGACGAACGCCGGCGCCTCGGGATCGCGCGCGATCCCCAGCTGGTCGCGAAGCTCGAGGCAACGCCGCGCCTCGGCATCGACGGGCAAATCGCGGACGCGGAGGTGGACGACCTCGGCGGCGGATGCGCTCCCAGCCAGCAGTCTTTCGCACACCGCGGACTGCCGGGCGAGCAGCGCTTTGCGAGTGAACAGCTCGCGCAGCGCGGCCAGATCGTCGTCGGCGGTCTCGCCGGGGAACGCGCCCGTGAACCCGTCGCCGCGGGCCAGCGCCTCGTTGATCTCCTGCCCGGTGTAGTGATCCTCGAGCCGCACGTTTACGTGCCGCACCCCGGGCAGCCGGCGCACGGCCTTGCGCGCGTCGGCTGCCATCAGGAATGCGAAGTTCGGAGCGCACTGCGGGGTCGGCAGGCGGATCACCACCGTGACGTCACCGTCGGGGGTGACGTCGCACGAGCTCACGAACCGCAGCGTTGTGATCGGCTCGTCGAGCTCGGGGTCGATTACCTCGTCGAGCGCCCGCAGGATGCGCTCTTTGCTTGTCATGCAGATTCGACCAGCTGCGCGTCGTCCTGCGCGCCGGGTGTGCCGGCGTCGTCGGGGAGCTGGAACTCCGGTGGCACGTCGATCCCGTACAGCTTGGCTGCGTTCAGCCCGAGGATCTTCCGCCGGGAGGCCTCGGTCATCCGTGGGTAGTCCGAGTACTCGTCGTCGGGGTAGTCCCAATTGAGCAAGCCCTCGACCTGCCACTTCGACTCCCAGATTCCGTAATCGCTGCCGAACAGCATCTTGTCCTCGCCGACCCAGAACAGCAACTCGCCCATCACCTTCGCGAAGAACCGCGGGCGGGCGTACATGAGGCCGCCGAGTACGACCGCGAGCCCGGCGTAGACGTTCGGCTCCTGCGTGGCCATGAAGCAGAAGTCCTCGATCCGCGGCAGGCCCACGTGCTCGACGATGAAGTTGAGCTCGGGGTTCATGGTCGCGGCGATGTCGATGTCCTTGACGTCGAACGCGTCCTTGTCAAGCGGCCAGATCGTCGGGCCCTTGTGGGCGTGGATGTTCTTGATCCCGAGCTCCTTGCACTTCTCGAAGAATGGCTTGCATGCCTCGTCCGCGAGGGTCCAGCCGCGCGAGCCGCGATACCACTCGGCCGTGTAGACCTTGGCGCCTTTGAGGTTGTAACGCTTGGCGTCCTCCTCGAGCTGCTTGAGCCCCGCCTCGCCCTCGCGCGGATCCCATCGTCCGTTGACGATCACCTTGCCGGGATGGTTGGCCGCCAGCGTCGCGTTGCGCTCCGTGGTGTTGAAGCCGTCGGTGTACCACTCCTTCAAGTAGGTGGACTGGCACACCGCGACGTCGGCGCCGCCGTCCTCGAACACGTCCTTGACGTAGTCCTCCTCGGAGTACTTCATGAACTTCTCGAGCGGCCAGTGCGTCTCCGGCGGGCCGAGGCCCATGTAGGCGTGGAAGCACTCGATCCACCCCTTGGCGTACTGCTCCTGTCCCTTGACCCAGTTCGGCGGACTGGCATCCCAGAAATGAGTGTGGGCATCGACGACGAAGTACTTGTCACCGTTGTGCTGGTACATGCCTCTCCCTTCCTGCGACGGAGCGCCGCGTTGCCAAGTACGACCCACCTTACTCTGCACGTGCAGGGCGCTTTAAGGCTCTGAATTAAGGTGTGCCGAGAGGGCGGCGTCGTCTCCAGGTCGGTCCCGCCCATACGGAAGCGGCGGCGCGCTTCTATTGCCGCGCCGCCGCTCCCCGGTCCGCACACCCTGCCCCGCTAGTTCGTTGTCGAGCTGGCCGGCGCGCAGACGGCGTAGACCGTCATCGCGTCACCCGAATCGCCGAACCCTGACACCTGCCAGCCGGTGTTGCCGAGGGGGAAGGTGTCGATCACGAAGTCGTCGACCTCGTCGGCAACCTTTGCGCCGCCGCTCACGACGTCCAGCCCGCCGCGCCTGGCTACGCCGCCGGCGTTTGCTGCGACGGATGCGGCGGATCCTGGGGGGTGGGGAAGGCCCCGTCGATCAGCTCGATCCGGTAGCCGTCGGGATCGGCGACGAAACAGATCCTGTACTCGTCGCGGCCACCCGGCGCGTAGGGCGCGCGCTCGGGCTCGATTCCCGCCAGCGCGAGCTGCTCGAGCATCGCGTCGAGGTCGTCGACGATCAGGGCCATATGGTTGTAGCCCTCGCCCAGGTCGTAGGACTCATCGCGCCCGACGTTGACCGTCAGCTCGAGCACGTCACCGTCGCCTGGCAGCCCGAGGTAGACGTTGTAGGCCGACTCGAAATTCAAGCGGCCGCGGTGCTCGAACCCGAGTCGCTGATAGAAGGCCACCGACGCCTCGATGTCCCTCGACCGAATGCATGTGTGTACGAATTTCGCGCTCATGTGGCGGACGATAGCCGTCGACGGGTGAACTGCGATCGGAAGCGCAGGCAATCTGTACGATCGCGGCCTCGTCTAGAGGTAAGGGGATCGCGATCATGCAAGGAGCACTTCGAAGGGCGACGGTCGCAGCTGGACTGGCGACGTTGTGGTTTGCGCCGGCGGTGGCGGCAGCGACGGCGCCGACACAGGCGTCGATCACGGGCACGATCTCTCCGGCCGTGTCCAGCACCTCCGGCAAGCTGCGGTCCGTGGCGCTGGCGATAACCACTCACTTCCAGACCATTCCGGCCGGCGGCCAGCCGGCGACCGTGAGCCAGGCGGTCATCTACTTCGGACACATCGAAGTGCCGCTCTGCCCGCCCGGCGCGATCGTCCCGCTCCAGGGCGTCTTCTCGTTCATCGGCGCCCCCACCCAAACCGTCAACTCCGGCATCGTCTGCGGGGAACCGCCTCCTTCCTGAAAGCAGTAATCCGGCCATCGACGGCGAAGTATCGTTTCGCGAAGCCGGGAACTCTGAAAGAGGGGTAATCATGGGTGTGCAGCGGGTCAGCCTCAGCGCGGTCGCATCGCGGGTGTGGGAGATCTATCGCGATCAGGCCGGCGTGTTGCTCGGGGTCGCGGTGATCCTGTACGCCGTGCAGTTCGTCGTGAATCTGGCGCTGTCGGCGGCGGCCGCGATCTTCATCGCGTTGCTGTTCTGGGTCCTGAGCACGCTGTACCAGGGCATGGTCGTCAGGCTGGTGCAGGACGTTCAGGACGGGAAGCGCGATCACTCCGTCGGCGAGCTGCTGCGGAGCGTTGAACCCGTGTTGCTGCCGCTGCTGGGCGTGGCCGTGCTGTTCGCGATCGGCGTCGGCATCGGCTTCATCCTGCTGATCCTTCCCGGCCTCTACCTGATGACGATCTGGTGCGTCGTCGCACCGGTCACCGTGATCGAGCATCCGGGCGTGTTCGCGGCGTTCGGCCGCAGCCGTGAGCTCGTCCGCGGTCACGGATGGGCCGTGTTCGGCGTGATCCTCGGGATCTTCTTCGCGGTCGTCTTCGTCAGCATCCTCGCCGGCCTGATCGCATCGGGGTTGGGGACGTTCGGGCGATCGCTCGTGCAGTGGGCCGTCGACACGGCGATCGCGCCGGTGGCCGCCCTCGCGGCGACGGTGCTCTACTTCACGCTGCGCCGGGAACACGGCGAAACGGTGCCGGCTGCGGACGAGCCGGCGCCGGCGCCTCTCGCCTGACGCTCCGGCGCCCTCACCGCTCGCTTGGCGCGCCCTCACCGCTCGCCCCGCGCGCTTGTTTTAGGGTCCCGGTTTGCGGACAACAGGTCCGCAGACCACGAGCGCGGACCAGAACAGGAGCGGGCATGGCGACTGACACACCGATGCAACTCGGAATGGTTGGGCTCGGCCGGATGGGCGCCGGGATCGTCCGCAGGCTGATACGCGACGGCCACAGATGCGTCGGCTACGACGTCAACCCACAAGCGGTGGATGCGATCGCCGCCGACGGCGCCACCGGGGCAGATTCGCTCGAGGACTTCGCGGCCAAGCTCGAGAAGCCGCGCGCCGTGTGGGTGATGGTGCCTGCGGGCGAGATCACCACCCGCACGATTAACGCCGTGGGGGAGGTGCTCGAGCCCGGCGACGCGATCATCGACGGGGGAAACACGCACTACCACGACGACATCCGTCACGCGGCGACGCTCAAGGAGAAGGGGATCCACCACATCGATTGCGGAACTAGCGGCGGGGTGTGGGGGTTCGAGCGGGGCTTCTGCCTGATGCTCGGTGGCGAGGGCCACGTGGTGAAACGGCTCACCCCGCTATTCGTGTCGTTAGCCCCGGGCGTCGATAGCGCGCCGCGCACACCGGGCCGCGATGGCGAGCCGAGCCCCTCCGAGCAGGGTTACCTCCACTGCGGCCAGAACGGCGCCGGGCATTTCGTGAAGATGGTCCACAACGGGATCGAGTACGGGATCATGGCCTCCTACGCCGAGGGTCTGAACATCCTGCGCAACGCCGACGTCGGCACGCGGATGCACACGTCGGACGCCGAGACCTCACCGCTCGAGCATCCCGAGTTCTACGAGTATGACTTCGACACGACCGAGATCACGGAGGCGTGGCGCCGCGGCAGCGTCGTCGCGTCGTGGCTGCTCGACCTGACGGCGGAGGCTCTGCTCGAGTCGCCGGACCTCCGCGAATTCTCGGACCGGGTGGCGGACTCGGGCGAGGGCCGGTGGACCTCCGGGGCCGCGATCGACGAGGGCGTGCCCGCCCCGGTGCTGACCGCGGCGCTGTACTCCCGCTTTAGCTCGCGCGGGAAGGACGAGTTCGCCGATCGAGCACTGACCGCGATGCGCAAGCAGTTCGGCGGCCACTCAGGATAAGTTCGTCTAGCTCCGTGCATTTGGCAACGAAGGGGGGAGGACCGAGGGCGATTGAGCCCGCGCACCGCCTCGCTCGGCCCGCAAAACCTGCATAGCACGACAAAGTGCCCCGGAACGCCGAGGCCTGTCGAGTTATGCATGAGGAGCATGCTCAGTACGACAGGGCTCGGCGATTTTTCCGGTGTTGTCGTGTTGTGCAGCATTTGAGGCCCCGGAATCCCGCGATCGAGCTCCACCCGCCCCTCCCCCAGCGCCGTTACCAGGCCGGCCGGATCGTCCTCAGGCGCTATTCCACCGAAGCAGGAGCGCCACCGTCGCCATTGGCAATCGCCCGCCACACCCGCTCGGGCGTCATCGGCAGCTGCTTGAGCCGCACGCCCCGGGTCGCCGCGGCGATCGCGTTCGCCACCGCGCCGGGGACGCCGATCACCGGCGCCTCTCCGACGCCCTTCGCGCCGAACGGACCCTCCGGCGCCGGCACCTCGACGATCTGGGTGTCGATCACCGGCGTGAACGCCGCCGTCGGAAGGGCGTAGTCGACGAACGACCCGCTGACGAGCTGGCCGTGCTCGTCGTAGGCCATCTCCTCGAGTAGCGCCCATCCGAGACCCTGGGTGGCGCCGCCGCGCATCTGCCCCTCGACGAGGGCTGGATTGAGCGCCCGCCCGACGTCTTGAGCGATCACGTGCTGCAGCACGGTCACGGCGCCCGTGTCGGGGTCGACGCGCACGTGCGAGAGGTGGGCCGCAGCCTGGGGCGCCTGCTGTGGCTGGGCGACGCGTCCGTGGCCCTCCACCGGCGGGTGCGGGCTTCCGAAGCGCAGGATCTTCGGCGCGAGTTCCTCGATCGAGAGCGCCTGCGCCGGAGCCCCGCGCGGCTGGATGGCACCGTCGACGATCTCGAGGTCCTCGGGCGCGATCTCGAGCTCGTTGGCAGCGATCTCGAACAGCCGCTCCCGGGCGTCGACCGCGGCGCGCTCGACCGCCCGGCCGACCGTGTAGGTGATCTTGCTGCCGCCGCTCATCGGCGCATATGGCGAGCTCGAGGTGTCCGCGTGGACGACCCGGACGCGCGAGGGGTCGACGCCAAATGCGTCGGCGGCGATCGTCGCGAAGACCGTCTCGACCCCGGTCATGTCGGCGGCGCCGGTGATGATCGTCAGGCGCCCGTCGGCGTCGAGGCGGCACACCGCGGCGGCGGGCTCATAGCCGCCGGGCCACCAGCCCAACGCGACGCCGATCCCCTCGCCGTCTGGCAGCTCGCCTCGACGGGCCCACAGCGGATGCTCGCGCACGCGCTCGAGGCACTCACGCGCGCCGAACACGGGGAACGGCCTGCCGGCGGGGCTCGGATCGCCTTCGCCGGCGACGTTGCGCAGGCGGAGCTCGAGCGGGTCGATGCTCAGCCGCTCGGCGAGCTCGTCGATCAGCGACTCGACCGCGAACGCGGCGGGAGGCGCCGCCGGCGCGCGGTAGGCGCCGAACGTCACGCGGTTCGTGGCCACCCCGAGGGCGGTCAGGTGGTGAGCCCCCCACCGGTACGGGCCGCTCGAGAGCATCGCGGCGATCGACTCGAGGCCGAAGTCGGCGGTCGTGCCGCGGTCGACGAGCACGCGCGAGCGGATGCCGGTGAACCGGCCGTCGGCGTCGGCACCGAGCTCGACCTCGAGCAGTTCGGCGCCGGCGGGATTCGTCCCCCCGATGTCCTCGCTGCGGGTCATGGCCAGGCGGACCGGCCGGCGCAGCGCGAGGACCGCCGAGACGACGAGCGGCTCGACGATCATGATCTTGCCGCCGAACGCGCCTCCGATCGGCGCACTGCGGACGCGGACGCGCTCGATCGGGAGCCCGAACAGCTCGGCCACGCCGTCGCGCGTGGCGAACGGAGCCTGCGTCGACGTGGTCACGACGAGCTCCCCATCCGGCTCGAGCCACGCGGTCGCGTTCTGGGTCTCGATGTACCCCTGGTACATCCACGGCGTCCTGAAACTTCCACGGACGACGACGTGGCTCGCCGCCAGGGCCGCATCGACGTCCCCCTGCTCGAGCCGCGCCGTATCGAGGACGTTCTCGGAGATCTCCTCGTCCTCGCCGATGCCGGCGACTGACACCGACGCGTGGGCGTCGCTGATGTCGGATCCCTCGCCGGCGGCGCCGTCGTGCACGCGGGCGCGCGGAGATCCGGGCCGCGCGGCGGCCTCGAGGTCGACCACCGGCCTCAGCGGCTCGGTCTCGACCTCGACGAGCTCCGCGCCGTCGGCGGCGAGCGCCTCGGTTTCGGCCACGACGATCGCGACCGGCTGGCCGACGTAGACGATCTCGTCGCGGGCCAATGGCTCGTATTGGCGCCCACGTCCGGTGGCGACGATCGGGAGATCGGCCGCCGTCAGCACCGCGGCCACCCCCGGAACCGCGGCCGCCGCCTCGGTCCGGATCGCCACGATCTTCGCGTGAGATTCGTGCGCGACCACGAGCCTGGCATGGAGGAGCCCCGGTATCTGGAGGTCTGCGGCGAAGCGGGTGGCGCCGCGAACCTTCGGCTCTGAGTCGCGACGAGGGGTTGAGACGCCGACAGCGGGCATGGCAAGCAACCTAGCATTCGATGCGATGCCTACTGGTCGTCCCTTCACCGGCATGCCGCTCGACCGGGCCACGAGCGAGCGCAAGGACCCGGCCCGGATCGAGCGAATGCTCGAGGACCCCGCCTCGCGCGGCGTCGTGGCCGGTCGCGATGGCGTGCTGATCGGCGACGGCCCGGCGCTGCTGCGGGTCCCGCTGCCGGACGGCCAGGAGCGGGTCCTGCTCGGCCTCGACGAGTCCACCGGGCGTGCCTTGTTCGCTATCGACCTCGATTCGCTCCCGTCCGACGCCGGCGCGACCGACGGCGGTCGACTCATCTCACTGAGAGACGCCGGCGCCGCGCTGCCGCACACGGAGGCCGGGCTGGCCGCGTACGTGACCGCGCTCTTGAACTGGCACCGTCGCCACCGATTCTGCGCCAACTGCGGGTCGGGCACCCTGATCGAGGAGGCGGGCTACTCGCGGCGCTGCCCGCGCTGTCACGCCATGCATTTCCCCCGCACCGACCCGGTCGTGATCATGACCGTCGAGCACCGGGGCCGGCTGCTGCTGGGGCGTCGCTCGGGGTGGCCGAAGGGGCGCGTCTCGGTCCTCGCTGGGTTCGTCGCGCCCGGCGAATCGGCCGAGGAGGCCGTCGTTCGCGAGGTGCGCGAGGAGTCGGGAATCGTTGCCCGTGATCCGGTGTACGCCAGCTCGCAGCCGTGGCCGTTCCCGTCCTCGCTGATGCTCGGATTCGAGGCGCAGTCGGATGGGGGAGAGCCGAGCGCGCGCGATGGCGAGCTCGAGGAGGTGCACTGGTTCTCGCTCGACGAGGTCCGTCGCGCGGCACACGGCGAGGACCCTGAGCTCAGGCTGCCGCCGCCGGTGTCAATCGCGCGCTTCCTGATCGACCGGTGGCTCGGTCTCCACGAGGCGTAGGACCGTCTCCCGGTCGATCTCGAGCGCCTGGACGTTCTCGGCGATCTGCGCCGCCGAGGTCGCGCCGAACAGCACGGTGGCGACCGCCGGGTTCGCGAGTGCGAAGGCGATCGCCAGCGCCGCGGGGCTCACCCCGGCCTCGGCGGCAACCGCCCGCAGCCGCCGCCCGCGCTCGCGAGCGACGGGGTCGAGATCCTGTCCGGACGCGCGCCCGGCGCCGCCGGCGTCGTACTTCCCCGTGAGGACGCCGCCGGCCATCGCGAACGAGGCGACGAGGCCGGCTCCCGACGCGCGCAGCGGCTCGTTCATTTCGGGGCTCTCGACCCAGTCGCGCCGAACGAGGCTGTACGGGAGCTGGGCCGCGCACGGCATCGCCAGCCCCTGGTCCGACGCCGCCGTGATCGCCTCCATGAACTGCCCCGCCTTCCAGTTGACGATCCCCCACGCGCGGGCCTTGCCGGACGACAGCAACTCGCCGAGCGCGGACACCATCTCAGCGATGGGCAACGAGTCGGGCGGTGGGTTGGCGTAGATCAGGTCGACGTAGTCGAAGCCCATCCGACCGAGCGAGCCCGTCGTCGCGGCCGATCCGTTCAAACGTGCGCCACGACCCGAGCGACAGGCGCGAGACCTCGAGGTCCGACGCTCCGAGCGGGCGGCTATCCATCACACAATTATCCGGATGTTTGACGACGGTCACAGAGCGGCAACTCGCAATTTGTACAGTGGGAAAGGTCCTCGGTTTCCTTCCCCCAAGGAGTCGCGCATGGTCGGTCTGAGTCGCTGGTGCATAGCCCATCGCCGGTGGGTGATCGTCGGCTGGGTCTTGATCGCGATCGGCTCGACCGTGTTCGCCGGGGTGATCGGGCGCCAGTACGCGACCAACTTCAGCCTGCCGGGAACCGAGTCCCAGCACGTCAGCGACCTGCTCCAGAGCGAGTTCAAGTCGCAGAGCGGCGACGTCGACACGATCGTCTTCCACACGTCCAAGGGAACCGTCGACGACCAGCAGGTCCGGGGCGCGATCGAACCGCTGCTGGCCAAGGTGCGCGACATGCCGCACGTCGTCAGCGTGGTCAGCCCGTACACGAGCGCCGGCGCGGTCGAGGTCTCGCACGACCGGCAGACCGCGTTCGCGACGGTCAATTACGACAAGCGCGCGAACCTGCTGCCGGACGCGACGGGGAAGCCGGTGCTCGCCGCGATCGACAAGATCGACCTCCCCGGGCTGAAGGTCGCCGCCGGCGGCCAGGTGATCGAGCAGGCCGAGGGCTTCAGCGTCGGCCCGGCGACCGCCGTCGGGGCGATCGCCGCGCTCGTGATTCTGCTGCTGACGTTCGGCTCCCTGTACGCCGCCGGGATGCCACTGATCACCGCCGGCCTCGGCCTGATCACGGGGGTCGCGCTCGTCGGAGTGGCGACTCACGTCACCGACATGTCGAACGTCTCACCCGAGCTGGCTCTGATGATCGGACTCGGGGTGGGGGTCGACTATGCCCTGTTCATCGTCACCCGTTTCCGAGAGAACTTCCGCAAGAACGGCGATGTCGAGCTATCCGTCGTGCAGGCGATGGATACCTCGGGCCGCGCGATCCTGCTCGCCGGCACGACCGTGATCATCGCCCTGTTGGGGATGTTCGCCACCGGCGTGACCTTCCTGTACGGGCTGTCGATTGCCTCCGTCCTCGCCGTGCTGTTCGTGCTGGTCGCATCGCTGACGGTGCTGCCGGCGCTGCTCTCGCGCTGGGGCGAGAAGGTCGGGCGTCCGAGCCGCAGGTCCCGGCGCCGGGCGGAGAAGGGCGGCCCGCCGCGCGAATCGTCGTGGCGCCGCTGGAGCGAGACCGTCCAGTCACGGCCGTGGCCGCTGGCGGTGGCCTCGTTCCTGGTGATCTGTCTGTTCTTAGTACCGGTTCTGGGATTGCGACTGGACTCGAGCGATGCCGGCAACGACCCGTCCAACACGAGCACCTACCGCGCCTTCAACATGCTCTCGGATGGCTTCGGGCCCGGTTTCAACGGGCCGTTGCTGGTAGCCGTCGAGCTGCCCGGCCCCGGACACGACGCGGCCGTGCCGGCGATCCGCGACGCGGTCGCCCACACGCCCGATGTCGTCGCGGTCACCCCGCCGCGCATCTCGCCCTCGGGCAAGGTCGCGGTGATGGAGGCCTATCCGGTATCGGCTCCGCAGGCGGACGCGACGACCAATCTCGTCAACCACCTGCGCCACGACGTACTTCCGCCGCTCAAGAGCCAGTACAGCGTGCAGGCGCTCGTCGGCGGGTTCACCGCCGGCTCGATCGACTTCTCGAACGTGCTCGCCGGGAAGCTGCCGCTGTTCATCGGGATCGTGATCGTGCTCTCGGCGCTACTGCTGTTCGTGATCTTCCGTTCGCTGGTGATCCCGCTCCAGGCGGCCCTGATGAACCTGCTCAGCATCGGCGGCGCGCTCGGCGCCACCGTCCTCGTGTTCCAGGACGGTTGGTTCGCGAACGTACTCGGCGTGACGAAGGGGCCGGTCGAACCGTGGATTCCCGTGCTCATGTTCGCGGTCGTGTTCGGACTCTCGATGGACTACGAGGTGTTCCTGATATCGCGGATCCGCGAGGAGTGGGTGCGCCACCGCGATCCGGGCCGGGCGGTCGCCGACGGGATCGCGTTCACCGGTCGCGTGATCAGCGCCGCCGCCGCGATCATGATCTGCGTGTTCCTGTCGTTCATGCTCGGAGACCAGCGCGTCCTCAAGGAGTTCGGCTTCGGGCTGGCGGCGGCGGTGTTCCTCGACGCGATCGTCGTCCGCTGCGTGCTGCTGCCCGCGGTGCTGGAGATCCTCGGACGCGCCACCTGGTATCTGCCGCCGTGGCTCGACAGGCGGCTGCCGCGCATCAACATCGAGGGCAGCGCGGCAGCGGCGGCGGGTGCGGGCGCGGGCGAGGAGCAGCCCGAGGTCCCCGAGCCCGTCGGCAGCGGTCGCTAGCTCACTCGGGCGCGCGCAACACGACCACGCAGTTCTGGCCGCCGAACCCGAACGCGTTGACGATCGCCGTCCGCACGGGCGCCTTGCGGGCCGTGAGCGGGACGTAGTCCAGATCGCACGCTGGGTCGGCGCGCTCGAGGTTGATCGTGGGGGGAGGACTCCGTCGCGCATCGACAGCAGCCCGACCATCGCCGACAGCGCGCCCGCGGCGGCGATCAGATGGCCGACCATCGACTTCGGCGAGCTCGCCGGCGCATTCTCGGCGGCGGCTCCGAGCGCGGCCCGGATCGCGCGCGTCTCGGCGACGTCGTTGGCCCGAGTGGCCGTGCCGTGGGCGCAGATGAAGTCAACCTCTTCGGGCGCCGTCCCCGTCCGCTCCAGCGCGAGCGTGATCGCCCGAGCCGCCTGTTCGCCCGACGGCTCGGGGGCGCTGATGTGAAATGCGTCTGAGGTGAGAGCGCCACCGGCGACCGAGCCGTAGACGCGCGCGCCGCGCCGCCGGGCGTGGGCCGCCGACTCGAGGACGAGCACGACGGCGCCCTCGCCGAACACGAAGCCGTCCCGGTCGGCGTCGAACGGCCGGCTCGCGCGCTCGGGCTCGTCGTTGCGCTCGGACAGCGGCCCCATGTTCGCGAGGCCGGCGAACATCGCGGCGGAGATCCCCGCGTCGGCGCCGCCGGCGATGATCACGTCGGCCTCGCCGGAGATGATCAGGCGGCGGGCCTCGAGCAGCGAGGCGTTGCCGCTCGCGCACGCCAGCGCGCTCGCCGTGACCGGCCCGTGCGCACCGAGGTCGATCGCGACCTCGCAGGCCGGCATGTTCGGGATCGTCGAGGGCACGTAGAACGGGCTCACGGCCCGGTAGCCCTGCTGCACCAGCGCCTCGACGTTGGTCTCCGTCTCGGGAACGCCGGCGACCGCCGTGTTGATCACGACGCCGACCCGGTCGGCGGACGCGGCCACGTCGAGGCCGGCATCGGACACGGCCTCGCGGGCGGCGGCGACCGCGAGTTGCGAGACGCGCGCCGAGCGGCGGGCCCGCTTGATCCCGAAGAGCGTCTCGGCGTCGAAGCCCTTGACCTCCCCGGCGATGCGAACCGGGAGCGCCGAGGCGTCGAACGATTCGATCGTCGCGACGCCCGACCGGCCCTCGACCAGCAGCCTCCAGGTCTCGGGGGCGTCGAGGGCGAGCGGCGTCAGGGCGCCGATCCCGGTGATCACCGGGGCGGAGTCGTCAGTCGGAAGGGAGTCGGTCATCGGCCGCGAGACGGTACAGGCTTCGCGTGTTCGCCGGCCTACTCGCGGGTAATACTGTGTGCGCCATGGAAGCGCCCACACCCGAGCAGGAGACGACGGCGAGCGACGACGCCAGCGAGCCGCCGGCGTTCTCGCTCGAGCTCAACCAGGATCAGAAGGACATCCGCGACTGGGTGCACGGGTTCGCCGAGCAGACGATCCGGCCGGCCGCGGCGGAGTGGGACGAGCGCGAGGAGACGCCGTGGCCCCTGATCCAGGAGGCGGCCAAGATCGGGCTCTACAGCCTCGAGGGAATCGCCCAGTTCTGGTACGACGCCAGCGGGATCATGTTCCCGATCGTCAACGAGGAGCTGTTCTGGGGCGACGCCGGAATCGCGATGTCGATCATGGGGACGACGCTCGCCGTCGCCGCGATCCGGGCGAACGGGACGCCCGAGCAGTGGGGCGAGTGGATGCCGCCGTGCTTTGGCACCGAGGCCGAGCCGCAGGTCGGCGCGTTCTGCGTCTCCGAGCCCGACGCGGGCTCGGACGTGTCCTCGCTGCGCACGCGCGCCTCCTACGAAGAGGCGAGCGGCGAATGGGTGCTGAACGGCCAGAAGGCGTGGGCGACCAACGGCGGCATCGCCAACGTCCACGTGATCGTCGCGCAGGTGGATCCCGAGCTCGGGGCTCGCGGCCACGCGTCGTTCGTGATCCCGCCGGGCACGAAGGGTCTCGAGATGGGAACGAAGGTCAAGAAGCACGGCCTGCGCGCATCGCACACCGCCGACGTGTTCCTCGACGACGTCCGGATCCCCGGCGCCTGCCTCCTGGGAGGCAAGGAGAAGCTCGACGAGCGGCTCGCGCGTGCCCGCGAAGGGCAGGGCTCACGCGGGCAGGCGGCGATGCGAACGTTCGAGCTGAGCCGCCCGACGGTCGGCGCCCAGGCGCTCGGGATCGCCCGCGCCGCGTACGAGTACGCGCTCGCGTACGCCAAGGAGCGCGTCCAGTTCGGGCGGCCGATCATCGACAACCAGGCGATCGCGTTCACGCTCGCGGACATGAAGATGGAGATCGACGCGGCGCGGCTGCTCGTGTGGCGGGCGGCGTGGATGGGGCGCCAGGGACACGACTTCGACAACGCCGAGGGCTCGATGAGCAAGCTGAAGGCCGGCGAGGTCGCGGTGTGGGCAACCGAGCGAGCGATCCAGATCCTCGGCGGCAACGGGTACACCCGGGAGTACCCGGTCGAGCGGATGCACCGCGACGCCAAGATCTACACGATCTTCGAGGGTACGTCCGAGATCCAGCGCCTGGTGATCGCACGAGCGATCTCGGGGATGCAGATCCGCTAGCCGCGCGCGTTCTCGGCGGGTTGGTGCCGGGAGTGGTTCGAGAGTGTCACGGGGATGGTGCATAGCGCGTCAACATCGGCGCCAGATCCGAGCCCTGTCGACTTGAGCACACTCCTCGTGCACAACTCGACAGGCCTCGCCATTCCGGCCGAGATTGTCGTGCTATGCAGGTTCTGGACGGGCGCGATGGCGCCCGCTCCCTCCCCTTCCCCAGCGCCGTTAAGGGCCGACGCCAATCAGGGTGGCGGCCGCTCGAGCGCGCCCCGCCAGGCACGCGACACGCCGAGCTAGGAGACGGACGACAGGCGCGCGGGCACGTACAGCGCCACGTTGCGATCGAGCCGGCTGCCGATGAACCCCTCGGGGCGGCCGCCCTGTGCGTCGAGGTACGACAGCTCGCGCGAGACGGCGCCCAGTGGCGCGGGAGCGTGGTCGAGCATCCACGTCTGGATCGCCACGCCGCCGCCCTCGGTCCCGACGACCTGGAGCGCCCGCGCCTGTTGCGGGTAGTCGATCAGCGACGCCGTGTTGATCAGCCAATACCCGCCATTCCCGGTCGGCCGCGGGGTGATCTGGTTGCGGTGGGTGTGCCCGGCGAGCGCCGCGATCACTCGAGGGTGCGAGTCGAGCAGCGCCAGCAGCTGCTCGCCCCCGTCGGAGCTCTCGAGCGGCTGGTGCGAGACCGCGATCACCCAGCGATCGCCGGCGCCCGCGAGCGTACCCGCGAGCCACTCCGGCTGACCGGGCCGGACCAGCCCGCCCGAGCCGCCGTCGCGGCGGGCGAGATCGATGACGATCAGGCGCAGCGAGGCGCCGAGGTCGACGTGGTAGTCGAGCGTGGACGCGCCGGACCGCACCCCGGAGGCCGACTGCAATCGGCCGACCACCTCGGAGCTCGCCATCTCGCGGCGATCCGGATCCGGCGGAACGCGCACCTTCGGAGCCGCGAGCGCCTGGGCCAGGAACCGGTCGACGAGCTGGGGCGCGGGCGGTCCATCCGGCGAGTCGCTACCGCTCAGTGACGCCCCGGGCGGCAGCGTCAGCCCCGGCGGCAGCTCCCACACGGCGCGATCGCCCAGCGCGAGCTCGCGCGTCTCGGTCGTCGGCGCGATCTCGCCGGCGACGAGGATGTCGTGATCCCCGAGCACCGGGCACCACCGCGGGCCGAGCCCCGCCGACACGAATGGGCGGACGGACTGGCGGAGCAGGCCGGGGTGACGGGGCGCGTCGAGGTCGGGGCGGTAGTAGAACGGGTCGGGGTCGCTCGCGAGCTGCACGCCGAAGTAGCCGTCGGGGCCGCTGCCGGGCCTCACCGTGCCGCCGCGGAGGATCGCCAGCGCCTGCGTGAGCTCGTTGCTCTGATCGTTGTCGATCAGGTCGCCGCCCTGGATCACGAGCTCGGGCCGGAGCGCCCTGATCGCGCGCGCCGCGCCGGCGAGGACCTGGGTCGTCAGCGTCTCCTGGGGGCGGAACGTAGACTCGAACGGCGCCCCGAGCCGGTCGAGGAACGTCACGCGCGCCGGCGAGGAGGCGTCCAGCACGTGCGCGTCGGTGACGTGTGCCAGTGTCGCGAGAACGCGAGTCGCGCCACGCCGCGGCGCCAGGTCGGTGCGCGCGATCAGCGGCTCCCCCGAGCCGGGAACGAGCACGCCGACGCCGCCGGGGTCGCGCCACGTCGAGGCGAGCGTCGATCCGATCGGAGAGACGCGCTGCGAGCCGCCACCGCAGCCGGCGAGCATGACCGCCGCCGTCCCGGCGAGCCCTTCGACCAGCGCTTCGCGCCTGGTGATCCGTCTGATCACGACCCCAACCCCGCGACCACGGTCTCACGCGTCGCCCGCCTCGCGACCCAGAACACCGTCACCGCGCCGGCGACGGCGAGTCCCGCGAGGACGAGCACGACCTCGAGTACGCTCGCCTGCAGCGGCAGCGTCGCGTAGCTCGCGGCCAGCCTCGACATCGCCGGTCCCAGCACCAAGCGCTCGAGCACGATGCCGAGCAGCGCCGCGGGAACGACGAGCGCGACGACGGCGCCGGCGAGCAGCCGCCGCACCGCTCCCGCGCCGCCGCCGAACGCCCGCAGTACCGAGACGGTGCGCCGGCGCTCCTGGACGGTCAGGGCGCACGCCTGGATCAGCGCGTACAGGCACACGAGGCCGTCGACGATCGCGATCGCCCGGAGGATCGAGCGCAGGGTGTCGACGAGCGGGACCCCGCGGCCGATCGCGCCCGTGGCGGCGGCGGCGCTTGGCCCGAGCCGATTGCTGACCCTGGTCGCGTTGGCCCCGGGGCGGAGCCGGACCGCGAGCTGCTCCGGCGCGTTGGGGTCGCCGGCGAGGAGCGCCGCGGCGGGGACGTACGCGACGCGTCCCTCGTGCTCGAGCGAGCTCGCGACGCCGACGACGTGCAGTCGCAGCTCGTTGCCCGACGACAGCTGGATCGCCAGCGTCGCTCCGGGATTGAGCCCGAGCGCGTCGGCGAGGCCGGCGCCGACCACAGCCTGCCCGGGACCGCGGATCGCGTGTCCCGAGACGAGCGGCGGCGCCTCGAACGTCGTCGTCTGGGTCCCGGGGTAAGCGATCACGTCGATCGTCTCATCGAGGGAGAACGAGTCGAGCGCCCACTCCTCGTAGCGCGGCGCCACGGCAAGCACCCCCGGGATCCGGCGCACACGCGCCGCCGCCGAAGGAGGGAGCTGCGTCGTCAGCTGATAGCGCTTGCCGAGCGCCGCCGGGTCGGTCTCCAGTGTGCTCAGCGCCGAGGCGAGCGCGAGCATCAGCAGCACGAACGCCGTCGAGAACCCGAGCGCGGTGGCGGTGGCGAGCCACCGAGCCCGGCGAGCGGCCACGAGCCTGGCGCCCAGTCCGACCAGGCTGGCTGGCCAGCCAGCCAGCCTCTTGGTGTGTGGGGAGGGGCGGCCCGCCGCCAGCTCACTTCCACCCAACAGCGCCACCGGTGGACGCCCCGCCGCGCGCCACGCCGGCCACGCGCCCGCCGCCACGGGAATCGCGATGCTCGCCGCCCACCCGGCCGCCAGGGGCGCGAGCAGCGCGAGCCCCGGCGCCGGCTCGTTGAGCAGCATCAGCAGGCGGCTCGTTGGCGAATAGGTGGCGAGCGTGCCCGCGACGACGCCGAGCGTCGCCGCCGGCGCAGCGATCAGCATCGCCTCGAGCGCCTGGGTCAGCGCGAGGTGGCCGCGCGGGGCGCCGACCGCGCGGCGGACGCCGATCGCGCGCAGCCGGCGCTGAACCTCCGCGCGCGCCGAGGACGCGAGCATCACCGCCGCGGTCACGAGCGCGATCACCGACAGCGCCACGAGGAGGTCGATCACGATCCCCGCGGCCTGACTGAGGAGCACCCGCACGCCCGAGCGGGTCACGAACTGAAGGCCCTGAAGGCCGTAGCTGATCGCGCGGGCCTGGACGAGCACCTCGTTTAGGTACCGCGGGTCGCGGAGCCAGATCTGCGCGAGATCGACCTGCGGATCGGGCGAGGCGCCGAACCGCCGCGCGAGCGCCGCCTCCGACACGTACACGCGCGGCACCGCGAGTGGGTAGGAGACGTTGTCCGGACTCTCCGAGAAGCCGACGACGCGCTGCGCGCCGAGGCCGGCGATGTCGAGCGTGCCCCCGAGCCGGACGCCCCAGTCGGCGGCGAGCCCGCGCTCGACCACCACCTCGCCGAACCGGCTACTCGACATCTCGCGGCCGGCGACGATCGCGTAGCCCCGGCGGCCCGCGCCGACGACCTCGACCGCGCCGCTCGAGCTGAAGTGATCGCCGTCGGAGAGATCGACGTTCGTGACCTCTTGGCGGAGCGAGAAGGCGGCGATGTCGGGGAGCGCCTGGATCCGGCGGGCGACGCGAGACGTCGGCTCGGAGTTGAAGCGGACGATGATGTCTGGGAGGTGGGCGGCGCGCGCGGCGCGGTCAAAACCCCGGCCGAGGCCGTCCGAGACGACGATCGCCGCCGACAGCATCGCGGCCGCGAGCGCGATCCCGAGCGCGGTCAGCAGCGACCGCCGGCGTCGTACGCGCACGCCGTAGCGTGCCTCGGCCAGCGCGGCCCTCAGGCGGACTCCCGCAGCCATCGCGCCTGTTCGGTCTCGGTCGCGTGCAACCGTCCGTCCTGCAGGTGGAGCACGCGGTCGGCGATCGCCGCCGCCTCGGGCTCGTGGGTGACGATCACGACGGCGCGCCCGGGGAGCCGGCGCAGCAGCTCGAGCACGGCGCGGCCGTTCTCCTGGTCGAGGTTGCCGGTGGGCTCGTCCGCGAGCACGAGCTCGGGATCGTTGACGAGCGCTCGGGCGATCGCGAACCGCTGTTGCTCGCCGCCGGAGAGCTCGTGCGGGCGGCGGTCGGCGATCTCGCTCAGACCGAGCTCGTCGATCAGCGCTCGAGCGCGGCGCTCGCCACCCCGGCGCGCGCCGGGGAGCCGCGCGGGCAGCAGCACGTTCTCTTCGCCGCTCAGCTCCTCGATCAGCTGGAACGATTGGAACACGAAGCCGACATGGCGAAGCCGGATCCGCGCCAGCGCCCGCGCCGGCTGGGCGGTGATCTCCTGCCCGGAGAGCACGATCCGCCCGGCGTCCGGCCGGTCGAGCGCGCCGAGCACGTGCAGCAGCGTCGACTTGCCGCTGCCCGAGGGGCCGAGCACCGCGACGACCTCGTCAGCTTCGACCTCGAGGCTGACGTCGTCGAGCACGCGTCGCGCAGCGCGCCCGCTGCCGACGGTCTTGCAGATCCCGTGCGCTTCCAGGACGGGCACCGCGGACAAATGTAGACCCCGGCGCATGCGCCGGGGTCAACCTGGCCGCATGCGGCCAGGTTTGGGGCGGCGCATGCGCCGCCCCGTTCCCTGGATCAGGCAGCGGGCTCGACCGCCACCGGAGATGACCGGCGCAGCCCGGTCCAGCGCGGCATGTACCAGGCGCGCTCGCCCAGCAGGGCGAGCGTCGCCGGCAGCAGCACGCCGCGGATCACGGTCGCGTCGATCAGGATCGCGGCCGCGAGGCCGACACCCATCTGCTTGAACTCGATCAGGCTCAGGGTGCCGAAGATCGCGAACACGCCGACCATCACGAGCGCGGCGCTCGTCACGACGCCCGCGGTGCTGCGAACCGACTGGACCACGGCCTCATGGGCCGGGACGCCGCGGTCGACGGCCTCGCGGATGCGGCTGAGGATGAACACGTGATAGTCCATCGACAGGCCGAACAGCACCACGAACAGGAACAGCGGGAGCCACGAGGTGATCTCGCTCGTGCCCTGGAAACCGAGCAGCTGGTGGCCAACGCCGTGCTGGAAGACCAGGACGAGCAGGCCGTACGCCGCCGCCACCGAGAGCAGGTTCAGGGCGATCGCCTGGATCGGGATCACGATCGAGCGGAACGTGAACAGCAGCAGCAGGAACGCCGCGCCGAGCACGAACGCGAACACGATCGGCAGGTGCGAGTTCATCGCCGAGTCGAAGTCGACGGTGCCCGCGGTGTTGCCGGTGACGCCTGCCTCGACGCCGTGGACGGCGCCGACGGTCTGCGGCACGAGCTCCCGCAGCCGGGCCAGCGAGGCGTCCGACGTCGCGTTGGTGCCGTTACCCGCGAGCGGGATCGAGATCGTCTCGGCCTGGTGGTCCTTGCTCTGCTGAACCGTGATCGGGTGCAGCAGTCCGTTGGTCCTGCCCGCGTCGCCGATCAGCTCGGCGACCGCGCGCTGCACCTGAGGCGTCCGCACGTCGTGCGCCTGGATGCCGACGGTCGCGGGCTCCGAGCCGCCGGGGAACGCCTTCTGGATCCGGTCGTAGGTCTTCATGATCGGGATGTTGCGCGGGAGCGATGACGCGCCCGGGAGCGCGGTCTTCATGCTCAGCACAGGCAGCGCGAGCGCGATGAGCGCCAGCGCGCTGACTGCGGCCGCGATCCCGGGCCTGCGCATGACCGGCCGGAGCACGAGGCCCCACAGGCGCGACTCGCCTGCGCCTTCGCGCCGGAGCCGATGAAGCAGCGGGATCCGTCCCTTGTCGACGCGCGATCCGAGCTTGCTCAGCATCGCCGGCAGCACGGTCAGCGAGCCGACCATCGCGACGGCGACGACCATGATCGTTCCGACGGCGAACGACGTGAACACCCTCGAGCCGGCGAAGAACATCCCGGCCATGGCGATCATCACGGTGAAGCCGCTGACGAGGATCGCCCGCCCGGACGTGGCCGCCGCG
This sequence comes from uncultured Solirubrobacterales bacterium, assembly GCA_963812225.1. GTDB lineage: Bacteria > Actinomycetota > Thermoleophilia > Solirubrobacterales > Solirubrobacteraceae > Palsa-465. Next base: position 67,074 of record CAWEUN010000010.1, on the reverse strand, counting down.
GCGTGCAGCGCGGCCTCGTCGCCGGCGCCCGCAGCCCGCTCCTCGCGCTCGCGGCGGATATAGAACAGCGAGTAGTCGACGCCCACGGCCAATCCGATCAGGAGCACGACCGAACTGATCGCGCCGTCCATCGGCAGCAGCTGCGAGACGAGGCCGATCAGGCCGAGCGTGCCCGCGACCGCGGTGAGGCCGAGCAGCATGGGCAGCCCGGCCGCGATCAGCGAACCGAACGCCAGCACCAGGATCAGCAGTGTGATCGGGAGCGATAGCGTCTCGGCTCGCGAGAAGTCCTGTCCGAGCGACTTGTTGAGGGCCTTGTTCGAGCTGGCGTCGCCGAACTCCTCGATCCGCAGCGACGGGTACTTGTGTGCCGCGGCGGCCGTCGCCGCCAGCACCTTGTCGACGTCGCCCTTCGTGCCGAGCTGGAGGCTGACGAGGGCCGAGTGACCATCCTTGGAGATCGCGCCGTGCTGTCCGGGCGAGTACGGCGTCGTGACGTCACTTACGTAGGGGATCCGCGCGTCACGCGTGGCGAGCACCCGGACCGCGGCCCGGAACTGGGGACTCGATGCCAGCTGTCCGTGCCGTCCCTGGATCAGGATCTCTTCATTCGAGGTTTCCGGGAAGTGGTGGCGCAGGAAGGTGTCGACGCGCCTCGACTCGCCGTTGCCCTCGTGCGTGTCGGTCTTCGTTCCGATGCTGCTGCCGATGGCGGCGGCGGCGATCACGGCCACAAACCAGCCGATGATCGCGAGCTTGCGATGCCTTGCGCTCCAAGCTCCTGCGCGTGCTGCGAGGTTTGATTTGGACATGTCGTTTGCTCCTCCGATGGTGATTTTCGAGCCGCTCGTCACGGTCTCATCGGAGGGGCGCTGCAACCAGGACGGAGGCTGGCGTCCGGGGGTAGGGATAACTGGAAGGCCGGGCGGGGGGCAGCCGCCGCGGAGCGGCGTCAGTCCTCTTGCTGGAGGTAGGCCAGCACCGCGAGGACGCGTCGGTGGTCCGTCGAGGACTGCGGCAGGTCGAGCTTCGACAGGATGCTCTGGACGTGCTTCTCCACGGCTCCGACCGTGAGCACGAGCGATTCCGCGATGCCGGCGTTCGATCGCCCCTCGGCCATCAGCTCCAGTACCTCGCGCTCGCGGGGCGTGAGGCGGTCGAGCGGGCCGTCCTCGCGACGGCGGCGGAACAGCTGGGCGACGACCTCGGGGTCGAGCGCGGTGCCGCCGTCGGCGACGCGCCGGACCGCCTCGAGGAAGTCGACGACGTGCATGACCCGGTCCTTGAGCAGGTAGCCGATCCCACCTCCGCGATCGGCCAGCAGCTCCTCGGCATAAGCCTGCTCGACGTACTGCGAGATCACCAGGACGGCGGTGCCGGGTACGCGCCGGCGGACCTCTAGTGCCGCGCGCAGCCCCTCGTCACGGAAGTTCGGCGGCAGGCGGATATCGACGACGGCGAGATCGGGCTGCAGCGCCACGACCTCGCGCACAAGCGCCTCACCGTCGGCCACCGCGGCCACGACCTCGATGTCGTTGTCCCGCAGGAGGCGGGTCATGCCGTCTCGCAACAGCGCCAGGTCTTCGGCGATCACAACGCGCATGGGAGCTGTGCGCGAATCCGCGTCGGTCCTCCTCGTGGGCTTACTACGCTAAGGGTCCCGTCGAGCGCCTCGACTCTACGCCGTAGCCCGCGTAGGCCGCTGCCCTCCGGGTTGGCGCCCCCGATGCCGTCATCCTCCACCTGCAGGTCGACGAGGTCGTCGGTCCGTGCGATCGTGATGTCGAGCCGCCTGGCGCGGGCGTGCTTGGCCGCGTTGGCGAGCGTCTCGGCCACGACGAAGTAGGCGGCACTCTCCACGGCGGGGGCCGGGCGCTTCTCGAGGTCGACGGACAACGTGACTTTCATCGGCGTCGAGTTCGCGAGCGATTGGATCGCCGCCTCGAGCCCGCGGTCGGCCAGCACCGGCGGGTGGATGCCGCGGGCGAGGTCGCGGAGCTCGCGCAGGGCCTGCTCGGCGCCCATCCGTGCTTCGGCGAGCAGCTCGCCGACCCGCTCTGGATCTTCGGCGAGCTTCTGCTCGGCCATCCCCAGGCTCATGCCGAGCGCGACGAGACGGGCCTGAGCGCCGTCGTGGAGGTCGCGTTCGATCCGTCGGAGCTCGCTGTCCTGCGCGTCCACGGCTCCGGCCCGGGTGGTCTCGAGCGTTTCGATCCGCTGCGCCATTTCGGCCTGGCCGGGAGACGCGAGCGCGACCGCGAGCGCCTCCGCCCCAAAGACGGCCACGACCCCGAGCATCGGCCACACGGGCCAGAAGTAGCCGTGTCCGGTGATCGCCCAGATCGCTATGAAGTACAGCGACAGCACAGCGCCCACGCCGGCGGTTCCGGCCAGGGTGCGACTGCCGCGGAAACGACCCACCAGCGAGGGCCGCTCGGCGATCAGCACGAACCAGCCGTGGATCCCCAGCGCCAGGGCGAGCGGGAGCGCCACCCAGATCGGCCAGAAGTAGCCGAGCGAGGTCACCGCCCAGATCACGACGAGAAGAGACAGAACGGCTCCGTCGACGGCGCCGTGGATCTGCAGCGCCCGGCGCCGGGCGGCGGGACTCACCGGTTTCGCGGGGGTGCTCGTGACCCGGGTCGCGGGTGCCGTGGTCCCGGTCTCCGTCGCGCTCAGGAGTCCGGCCGGGCCGGGGAGCAGTCCGGAGACGATCGGCCGAAACACGGCTGTCAGCGGATTCACGAGCAGCAGCGTCGCCGGGAGCAGGACGAGGCCGACCGGGACGAGCGGGATCGACCCCAGGAACGTATGGGGGTGCCAGAACCCCAGCTGCGCGCCGCCATGCACGAACGGTACCCAGATCGGTGCAAAGATCAGCGAGAGCGCGGTGCCGAGCAGGCTGATGAGCGCGACGGCGATCGGAAACCCGACGAACGCCCTGAGCAGGAGAAATGCCTGGGTCCGCCAGAAACCGGCGCCGAACATCGCGCGAAAGCGGGCCCAGAAGCCGCCGCGACTCGGGGTGGCGGCTGGCGCGCGGGCATCGACGTCGAGCAACGCCCGCGCGATCTCGGCCTCGATCGTCCCGAACCCGCGGGTCATCCAGGACAGGCCGATCAGCAGCGGAATCACCAGCGGAGTGACCACCAAGCCGAGGCACAGACTCCAAACGGTCACGAGCGCCACAAACCACGCCACGCCGAGCGGCAGGCCCAAGAGCAGATAGACGAGCCGGCGATACGTCGCCGGATCGGTCAGTGTGGGTCGTATCGACGCCATCGCACGCCGAGTTTGCTCCATTGCGGTCTCGGCGGCAATGGAGGCCGCTGGCCTTGCCGTACTCCAGGTAACTGGTGTGCCTATTGGCCCCCTAGGGCCTGGTCGAGCCCGCGAGCGCCTCGTAGTCCTCCCACGTATCGACGTCGCGCGGGATCGGACCGTCGATCGGGACGTCCACGACGGCGGGACCGTAGCGGTCCATCAGCTTCCACACCGCCTTGTCGCCGTGGAGCGTCGCCAGGTCGCCGAACGTCCTGCGGGCGAACGCGAGCGGATGGCCACGGCCGTCGGCGTACGCGCACACGGCGAGCGGGGCATCGCCGCGCAGCGCCAGCAGCTTGGTCACCGTGGCCGTCTGCACGCCCGGCTGGTCGCCGAGCATGAGCACGAGGACGTCCGCGCGTGCGTCGACCGCGCCGAGCGCCGCGGCGATCGAGGAGGAGCAGCCCTCCCCGTAGTCCGCGTTCTCGACGACCTCGAAGCCGGTCAGCTCGACGGTGGCGCGCACGTCCTCGGACGCGCCGCCGAGTACGCACAGGCGCTGGTCGAACTCGCAGTCGCGGGCGACGTCGAGGACGTGGTCCAGCAGCGTGGCGCCGCCGTACGGGAGCAGCTGCTTGGGCCGGCCGAGTCGCTTCGATCCGCCGGCGGCCAGCACCAGACCGGCGACGAAGGGGCTAGCCGGCGCCATGAACGGCGTGCTGCTCCGCGTAGAAGTCGCGGCAGTGGCCGCCGCAGAAGAACACGCGCTCGCCGTTCACTTCCAGCTGGGGTGTGGAGGCCGTGACCGCGACCTGCATGCCGCACACGGGATCGACGGCGGTCGTCGGGGTGACGGCCGGCGAGACGACGGCGACGGGGCGGGCGTGGTGCTCGGCGACGATCTCGGCGAGGATCGAGATCGCAATCTCCGCCGGCGTACGCGCGCCGATGTCGAGGCCGGCGGGCGTGTGCAGCTGCGCGCGGAGCTCGTCGGGGACATCGAGCGCGTCGCGGACGGCGGTGCCGCGCGTGCGGCTGGCGACCAATGCGACGTACGGAACGCCGGTCGTGAGCGCTTCCGAGAGGACGCGCTCCTCGTCGTTTCCGTGCGAGGCGACGATCACCGCGGCGTCGCCGGCGCCCGGGTGGATGTCGTCGCCATCGGCGGCGTGGGCCACGTCGTAGTCGCCCGCGGCGGCGAGTTTGACTATCGCCAACGCGATCGGCGCCGAGCCGACGACGACGATCCGTGGCGCGGGGAGTTGGGGCTCGAGGAAGATCTCGAGCGCGCCGCCGCTCAGGCACGGATTGTGTTCGACGATCGCGCCGTCGATCGGATCCTCGGTCTCGGTCCCTCCGTCGCTCGGCACGAGGCGCAGCAACAGCGACTCGCCGGTCTCGAGCGCGCGCAGTGAATACAGCCGCACGGTCGACTCGGCGCACACACCGCCGACGAACCCCTCGATCGTTCCGTCGGCGAGCACTACGGCGGAGTCGCCTGGGCGAACGCTCGTCGGGCGCCGGGCGCGGACGACCGTCGCGATAACGAACGGCACGCGTTCCTCGGTCAGACGTTGGACGTGATCTGCGAGCTGTCCCTTGATCATGGTCTTAATGACACCAGATCGGTGAACTAGCTTCCGGGCCCGGGACGTCGCGCCGGCGCGTAGGGGACTTCTGCGGAGATGTTCACCGTCCGGCAGCGAGCGCAACGAACGCGGACTCGGCGGGTCATGTACTCGGGGTCCATCCCTGCCGCGAGTACGTTGCCGCATTCGACGCAGACGTAGTCGTACTCGCCGTTGCCGCGGAACACCGGCCGATCCGGATCCTCCTGAACGGCCGTGCCGCCGTCGATCGGGACCTCATCGCCCTGGACCGCGCGCATCGAGCGCTGTGTCATGCCGGCAGCCTCGCTCAGATCGTGCCCAGCTTGGTGGTGAAGTCCTTGATCAGCGCGTCGAGCACGCTGACGACGACGCCCTCGCCCATCGACGCCGCCTTGCCCGTGATCTGGGCGGCGGTGTGGATCTCGCCGCCACCATCCCCGAGCGTGAACGTCACATCCGCGTTCGCGTAGCCCTGACCGCCGGCTTCCTTCGACTTGACCTGCATCACCGCGCGGTGGTCGGCCTCGTCCTTCTCGGTCACCGTGACCGTGCCCGCGAACGTCATCGACATCGCGCCCATCTTGACCTTGATTTCGGCCTTGACGCTGTCGGGACCGGTCTTCTCGATCACGCTGCCGCCCTCGACGGCCGGTACCACGCGTTCGAGATCGAGGATCGAGTTCCAGCTCTCGTCGAGCGGCTTGGACGTCGAGAAGTGGTGATCTAGCTCAACCATGTGTCTCCTAGGTTAGGGTGCCCCGGTTGTGTCACTCAAGCCAGGCAAGCATCTGTTCGGTCCCGACAACGCCGAGCTGCTCGTCCACACGAGACGGACGGGTGCCGCTGCCAAGGCCGGACACGACCTGGAGATCGAGGTCACCTCGTGGAGCGGAACGATCGACGTCGGCGAGAGCCCTGAGCAGACGACGGTGGCGCTGAGCGCCGATGGTGGGTCGCTCCGCGTTCGGGACGGGCGCGGGGGGATCCAGTCGCTCGGCGACGATGACAAGGCCAGCATCCGGAAGTCGATCGACGACGAGGTGCTGCAGCGGACCCCGATCGAGTTTCGCTCCAGCGCCGTGCAATCCGCCGGCGATCGCGATCGGCTGCGCGTGCACGGGACGCTGGAAGCCCTCGGTCGTAGCGTGCCGACCGAGTTCGATCTGACGGCCGTCGATGGCAAGCTCACGGGCGAGGCGATCGTGAAGCAGAGCGATCTCGGGCTCAAGCCGTACTCGATCCTGTTCGGGACACTCAAGGTGATCGACGAGGTCCGGGTGACGATCGCCGCCGACGTCTAGTCGCGGTAGACGGTCTGGGCGTCGAGGCCGCCCTCGACCCCGGGCGGGAGGGCTCCGGTTCCGTGCGCATACAGCGCCAGGTCCGCGATCGTCTTCATCTGCGACGGGTCACTCTCGGCGAGGAACGCTCCATTCGCCCACTTCAGGCTTTCCGGGGCGGCATCGAGGGCGACGCCGGCGAGCAGCTGTGCCTTGGCGCGGATCTTGCCAGTCGCGCTCTCGACCGCGGCCGAAGTACCGTCCGAGGGGCTGTTGTTGTAGCCGTGCCCCTCGCCGAAGCGGTCGACGTCGGCGGGGACGACCTTGACATCGAGCGCGGGAACGCCGAGCTCGTCGGCGACGAGCTGCGCGTAGCGGACCTCGTTGCCGTCGGCCTCGGTGGTCAGGCTGAGCACCATCTTCCCGGTCGGGTGCACGCGCAGGAAGACTGCCCGATACGCCTCGTTAGCCACGAATCAACCTCCTCGTCGATCCTGTCGTTCGTCAGATTCCGCCTCGCGCGCCAAGCGCTGGCGCTCCTGGTGGGCGGTCAAAGCGTTGTGCTCCTCCTTCTCGCAGAACGCGGGCTGCGGTCCGCCGAGGGGATGGGGGGGCACGGCGGGCCGGTCGCAGCCCGGATAGATGCACGTCTTCTGATCAGCCGCCACCGATGCTCCATCCAGGCGTCGTGTGGCCGCGCTTGGGGCCGTAGCCGCTCGGCATCGCGACCGAGCTCCCTGGGACCGGAGTCGCGCTCGCCCACGGCTCCTCCTCGGGCTCGGCCGCCACCGGCTGGGGCATCGCGTCCTCGGCGTCCGACCCCTCGGCCCCGATCGCCTCGATCACCACGTCGAGCGCGCCGAGGCTGTGGCCGCTCACGAGCGCATCGCAGTACGGGAGCGCCGCGGCCATTCCCCCGGCGCGGGGGACGAACCCGTCCGCGGCGGCGCGTGGGTTGACCCACACGATCCGGTGGGCGAGCCGCGCCAGGCGCTCCATCTCGCGGCCGACGAGCGCCGGGTCGCCGCGCTCCCAGCCGTCGGAGAGGATCACGACGACCGCGCCCCGGGCGAGCCCACGGCGGCCGTGGCGGTCGTTGAACGTCTTCAGCGCGTCGCCGATGCGCGTTCCACTCGACCAGTCGGGCGCGGCGGCGGCCGCGTTCTGGATCGCGCGCTCGGGGTTGCGCGAGCGAAGCGCGCGGGTCAGCCGCGTGAGCCGCGTCGCGAAAACGAACGCCTCGGCGTTTCGCGCGCTCCCGGCCGCGCACGTCAGGAACTGCAGGTACGTCCGCGCGTAGGGCTCCATCGAGCCCGAGATGTCGCACAGCACCACCATCCGCCGGGGCAGGACTCGCCGGCGCCGGCGCCGGAGGCGAATCGGATCACCGCCGGTGCGCATGCTGCCGCGGAGCGTCCGGCGGAGATCGATTCGCGCGCCGTGGCGGTACTTCTCGGCGCGGCGCGTGCGCCGTGTCGGGGTCGCCACCTGGAGACGCGCCATCAGCTGGTACAGATGAGCCAGCTCGTGTGGGGTGAGCGCGTCAAAGCGCTTCTCGCGGAGCAGCTCCTCGTTGCTCGGCGCGAGCGGCACGTCGATCTCGTCCAGATCGCGATCGTCGGGATCGGCGTCGCCGTCGCCGGCGCTGGGTGAAGACAGCGATGGGGCGGCGGTGGCCTTCGCGAGTTCGTGATCGGACTCAGGGCGCCGTTCGTCTGGAGGGGCCGGGGTCGTCGCGACGTCACCCGCGAGGGCCTCGGGGTCCGGGCGCGAGCCGCCGGAGCCGAACACCTCGGCGAACACGGCGTCAAAGGCCTTGATCTGGGCGCGGTCGGATACGAACACCGCCCGTGCCATCCAGTAGAGGCGCCGGCGCGAGACCGGTTTCACGAGCGCCAGCGCACGCGCGAACGACGCGGCGCGCTCGGCGGTCATCGGCAGTCCCGCGCGGTGCAGCCGCTGGCTGAAGGCCCCGGCCACAGCGGGCAGGTCGAGGTGAATCGTCTCGACCCGGAACACGGAGGAGTCAGTCGGCAACGAGCGCCTCCAGGCCCGCGGAGCGGACCAGCTCCTGGTCCTCGCGGTACTTCAGCACCGACCCGAGCGTGCGCTCGATCGCGGCCGGGTCGAGCTGCTCCACCCCGAGCTCGTCCAGCGCGGCCAGCCAATCGATCGCCTCGGCGATTCCCGGCGGCTTCTGCACGTCCGAGTCGCGCATCCGCGCGACGGCGTCTGCGACCTGCACCGCCAGCGTCTCCGAGGAACCGCGGACGCGCCGGCGGATGATCTCGACCTCGCGCGCCGGCGCCGGGTAGTCGATCCACTGGTAGAGGCAGCGGCGCTTGACCGCGTCGTGCAGGTCCCGCGTGCGGTTCGACGTCAGCACGATGATGGGCGGGTGCGTCGCGCGGACCGTGCCGAGCTCCGGGATCGTGACCGTCGCGTCGCCGAGCAGCTCGAGCAGGAAGGCCTCGAAGTCGTCATCGGCGCGGTCGATCTCGTCGATCAGCAGCACCGCGGGCCGGGGCCCCGGATGCTCGAGGGCCTGTAGCAGCGGTCGCCGCGTCAGGTACTCGCGGCTGAACAGGTCCGCCTCCCGCAGCTCGCTGCCCTGGGCCTCGGCGAGGCGGATGCTCAGGAGCTGCCGCGGATAGTTCCACTCGTACAGCGCCTCCGCCGCGTCGATGCCCTCGTAGCACTGAAGCCGGATCAGAGGCGTGTCGAGGACCGCCGCGATCGATCTTCCGGCCTCGGTCTTGCCGACGCCGGCCTCGCCCTCGAGCAGCAGCGGCTGCGGCAGCCGCAGGGCCAGGAACATCGACGTCGCGAGCCCCTCGTCGACGAGGTAGTCGACCGCCGCCAGCCTTTGGGCGAGCATCTCGACGTCGGGAATCAGCTCCCGGATCTCGTCGGCGGCACCACCCGTCACGTAGGTCATTGCGGAGGCTCGGGTCGGCCCTGCATCGCTGCCCAGACGCGCGCCGGCGTGCACGGCATGTCGATGTGGCTGACGCCGTGGCTCTGGTGCAGGGCGTCGATAACGGCGTTGACGATCGCCGGCGGCGAGCCGACGTTGGGCGACTCGCCCACGCCCTTCGCCCCGAGCGGGTGGTGGGGGCACGGGGTGACGGTCTCGCCGAGCTCGAAGTCCGGGCACTCGAGCGCCGTCGGGATCAGGTAGTCCATGAACGAGGAGTTCAGGCAGTTGCCCTCCTCGTCGAACGTGATCACCTCCATGAGCGCGATCCCGATGCCCTCGGCGAGCCCGCCGTGGATCTGGCCGTCGACGATCATCGGGTTGATCCGTACGCCGCAGTCATCGACGGCGATGAACCGGCGGATCTTGACCTCCGCCGTCTCAGGATCGATGTCGACGACCGCGATATAGGCGCCGTACGGGTAGGTCAGGTTCGGCGGGTCGTAGATGACCTGGGCGTCGAGGCCTCCCTCCATGCCCTCGGGCATCGGGTCGCCGCTGTACGCGTAGGCGGCGATGTCCTCGATCAGCGCGCCCTTCTCGGGGTCGCCCTTGACGTACCAGCGGCCCTTCTCCCAGGCCAGGTCCTCGGGCCGTGTCTCGAGCATCATCGCGGCGATCTGGCGGGCCTTGTCGCGGACCTTGCGGGATACGACCGCCACGGCTCCGCCGGAGACTGGGGTCGAGCGCGAGCCGTATGTCCCGAGCCCATAAGGGGTGCGGTCCGTGTCGCCGTGGCGGACCTGGACGTCCTCGGGCGGGATCCCGAGCTCCTCGGCGACGATCTGAGCGAACGTCGTCTCGTGCCCCTGGCCCTGCGTCTGCGCGGAGATGCTGACCATCGCCTTGCCCGACGGGTGCACCCTCAGGTCGGCGCCGTCGTTCATGGCCAGGCCGAGGATGTCCATGTGCTTGCGGGGGCCGGCGCCGACGCCCTCGGTGAAGAACGACACGCCGATCCCCATCAGCTCGCCTTTGGCCCGCTTCTCGGACTGCTCCTTGAGCAGGTCGTCGTAGCCGGCGATCTCCATCGCGACCTTCATCGTCTTGGCGTAGTCGCCGGAGTCGTAAGTCCACCCGGTCGTGGTCTCGTACGGGAACTGCTCCGGCGCGATGAAGCTGTTCATCCGCAGGTCGATCTGGTCGACGCCCATCTCGAGCGCGAGCGCCCCGACCATCCGCTCGACGAGGTAGACGGCCTCGGTGATCCGGAACGAGCACCGGTAGGCGACGCCGCCCGGGGCCTTGTTCGTGTAGACGGCCTTGACCTTCACGTGCGAGGCCTCGAGGTCGTAGGAACCGCAGCAGATGTGGAAGAACCCGGCCGGGAACTTCGTCGGCTGGGCGGTCGAGTCGAAGGCGCCGTGGTCGGCGATGACGTCGACCCGCAAGCCGGTGATCTTGCCGTCCTTGGCGCACATCTCGGCGTGCATGATGTAGTCGCGCGCGAAGCCGGTCGAGACGAGGTTCTCGGTGCGGTCCTCGATCCACTTGACGGGGACGCCGGCGACGATCGACCCGGCGATCGCGCACACGTAGCCGGGGTACACCGGCACCTTGTTGCCGAAGCCGCCGCCGATGTCGTTGCACTTGATCCGAATCATGTGCTCGGCAAGACCGGCGACGTGCGCGTACACGGTCCGGTGCGCGTTCGGCGCCTGATTGCCGTTGTAGATGTCGAGCTGGCCGGTGTTCGGATTGAAGTCGGCGATCATCCCGCACGTCTCGAGCGGCGCGGGGTGGCAGCGCGGATAGATGATGTCCCGGGTCACGATCGTGTCCGCCTCGGCGAACGCGCGGTTCGTGGCCTCCTCGTCGCCGGCCTCCCACAGCGGGCTGGCCAGGTTGTCGGTCTGGCCCTCCTTGTCGTCGCGGATCAGCGGCGCGTCGGGGTCGAGCGCCTTGCGGGCGTTCACGATCGCCGGCAGCGGCTCGTACTCGACGTCGATCAGCTGCAGCGCGTCCCGCGCCGAGTACTCGTCGGTCGCGATCACGAACGCGACCTCCTGCCCCTGGAAGCGGACCTTGTCTCCGGCCAGCACGGCCTGCGTGTCATACGAGATCGTCGGCATCCACGCGAGTCCCAGCGTCTCGAGGTCCTTGGCCGTGACGACGGCGGCGACGTTGGGGTGCGCGAGCGCCCGCGAGGTGTCGATCGAGACGATCTTGGCGTGGGCGAAGGGGCTGCGCAGGATCGCGCCGTGGACCATCCCGGGAAGGCGGATGTCGTCGAGGTACGTGCCCTTGCCGCGGATGAAGCGCGCGTCCTCCTTGCGCTTGAGGCGCCCGAAGCCGATCGGCCGCTCCTGGCTGGGGCTGGGGAGGTTCTCGGTGACGGCCATTAGCTCAGGTCTCCTGTCAGGGTCGGCGCTTCTGGTGATCTGGTCGCGGCCTCGTGCTCGGCGGCCCAAAGCACGGCGGCGACGATGTTCTTGTAGCCGGTGCAGCGGCAGATCGCGCCGGAGATCGCCATCCGGATCTCGGCCTCGGTTAATGGGGGCCCGCCCGCCCTCTCGTTGAGGAGCGCGCGGGTCGTCATCAGCATGCCCGGCGTGCAGAACCCGCAGTGGAGTGCGTGCAGCTCGTGGAAGCCGGCCTGGATCGGGTCGAGCTGGCCATCCTTCTCGAGCGACTCGACGGTCGAGATCTCGTGGCCCTCGCACATCGCAGCCAGGATCGTGCACGACTTCACCGGCTTGCCGTCCATCAGCACCACGCACGCTCCGCAGTTCGACGTGTCACAGCCCCAGTGCGTGCCGGTCAGCCCGGGCGTCTCGCGGATGTAGTGGACGAGAAGCTGGCGAGGCTCGACGTCCCGCGAGACCTGCTCTCCATTGATCGTGATGTTCAGTTGCATCCTTAGACCTCCGTGTGCAGGGCGCGGGCGGTTGCCCGGTTGAGGGCGCGCTTCGTGAGGACGCCGGCGAGGTGGCGCTTGTAGTCGACCGGTCCGCGGCCGTCCGGGACGGGGAAGCAGTCGGCGGCGGCGATCTCGCCGGCCTGCGCGAACAGCTCCTCGGACGGAGCCTTTCCGCGCAGCAGCTCCTCGGCCCGCGTTACGTGAATCGTGGTGGGCCCGACCGCACTCAGCGCGACGCCCGCGTCGGCGATCGTGCCGCCGTCGATCCAGACCGCGGCCGACGCTGCGGCGATCGCCCAGTCGCCGGCGCGGCGCTCGACCTTCTCGTGGGCGCTGCCGCCACCGGGTCGCAGCGGGATCCGCACCTCGGTCAGCATCTCGCCGTCCTGCACGGCAGTCATGAACGGGCCGACGTGGAACTCCCCCATCGCGACCGTGCGCTCGCCCTGGGACCCACGGATCACGGCGCTCGCCTTGACCGCCGAGCAAACGGCGCTGAGGTCCTCCGCCGCGTCGGCCTGGCACAGCGAGCCGCCGATCGTCCCGCGATTTCGCACCACGGGATCGGCGATCACCAATTCGGCGTCCCCGAACACCGGGAAGTGTCGGGCGAGCAACTCCGAGTCCAGCAGTTCGGCGTGGCGCGTGAGCGCCCCGATCCGAATCTCGTCACCCTCCTCACGGATGTAGGAGAGCTCGGAGAGGTCGTTGATGTCGATCAGATGCTCGGGGTTCGCGAGCCGCAGCTTCATCATCGGGAGCAGGCTGTGCCCGCCGGCGATGATCCGCGCGCCGGAGCCGAGCCGCTCGAGCGACGCGATCGCGCCATCGACGCTGGTCGCCCGCTCGTACTCGAACGGACCCGGGGTCTGCATCAGCCTTCCTCCTTGTCGACGGTCGTGGTCGCGTCTGGCATCTGATTGCGCGGCTGACCGATGTCGTCCCGCTCTTCGTACTGCACCGGCGAGTCCGTGCCGATCACCGGCGAACGGGGCAACGACGGCGACGGCCCACGCGGCGGGCGCCCGCCGGGGTACAGGGCGAGCGCGGCGGCGCTGCCGTAGGCCGGGTCGCGGATCGCGGGGCCGTTCGGGCTCGCCGCGGCGACTGGGGCCTCGCGGCCGAGCCGCGCGAGCGTCAGCGTTCCCTTCGTATAGACCTCGGAGATCCGCGGCGCCTTGGTCGTCGCGCTGTCCGGGAAGTTGCGGAATCCGGCGGCCGCCGCGCCGGGATACAGGCCGTCGACGATGCCGACCGCGTCCTCCATCCCCGCCTTCTTGACGAGCAGGCCCTCGAGCAGGTCGACGCCCGCGTCGAGGTTGGCGTTGATCGTGTTCACGACGTCGCCGACGGGGGCGCTCTTCTCGATGATTCCGACGACCCCGGCGATCGCCTCGTCGAGCCCCTTGGTGATCTTCTGGAGCGCGAGGATCACGCCGACGAGGTACACGACGACGGCGGCCACGATCAGCACCACCGCAATGATCATCACTACACCAGCTGCTGGCATCGCTGTCCCCTCCTCACGCGTCGTCGACGATCACGTCGAGCGAGCCGCCGTAGTTGGCGGCTGTCTCGACAGTCTTGATGACCTGGTCCTGCGTCGTCAGCAGCAGCGCCGCGGCGTCGAGGTCCTTCGAGCCGGCGTGTGCTGCCGCGGCAATCTTGTCGACGCTCGGGACGACGCTGGTGGCGGCACGCCAGACGCCGTGCAGCAGGTACACGACCACCGGCAGCAGCACGAGTAGCAGGATCGCGTCTCCGATCCACTCGAGGATCATGTCGGCCTCCTCTCGGCGACGATCGCGGCCTTCGAGGCGATGCCCGGAAGCGCGCTCAGGATTACGTCGAACTGGGCGTTGATCGCCTTGACCGCCGGCTCGAGCGGGCGCAGATGCTCGGCCTCGACGCCCTCGAGTGCGGAAGCGAGCGTGGCTAGGTCTGTGGAGATCGTCTCGAGGTCCTGGCGCACGCGGATCAGCGCACCGGCGAGAACGAGGACGACGATGATCGTGAGGATCACGCTGAGGATGATCAGGAGGGTCATTTGCCACCGAACCCGTCGGTCAGGGCATTCATGTAGCCGTCCTGAATCACCGCTTCGTCGACGATCTGCCCGAGCACGGGCGCGGTCGCCTCGAGCTGCGGGATATTCGCGGTGTTGCCGGCTACCTGGCCGGCGACCTCAAGCAGTCGTGCCACGGACCGCTTGATGTCGTCGGTCGCCCGGAGCAGCATCATCAGGAGGGCCGCGACGGCGAGCGCCGCAACGAGTCCGATGATCAGCGCGATCGTCCAGGCGCCGTGGTTGGAGAGCGCGGCGTAGGTGAGGATCATCTTCCGACCGCCACCTTTCTCAGCGCGCGCGCCGAATGCAGGATCCGCACGCCCGAGTCGTTGATCCGCCCGACGTCGTTCAGCGCGACGGTCTGCTCGCGGACCTTCTCGACCCCGTCGACGGCGGTCCGCGCCTGCTTGGCGATCCGTTGGGCCAGCACCACGATCGTGATCACGATCGCCGCCGCGACGATCACGACGACGATCCCGAGCACGAGCCCGATTCCCCAACCGGTGGAAGCACCGATCAAGAGCGGCAACGTCACACCTCCTTGCATTTGTCGAAGTTTGATCAATTCTCCCGATGCAATCGTCTGCTGACAACCTCAGTGGGGTGTTGACTTACAACGGCATGACGCCGGGGCGCCCGAATTCCTTCTGGGCACGGGTGCAGCCGGTCGATCCGCGCTGGCGTCAGCCCTCGGCGGGGGGCTCGCGCTCGGCCCACTCGAGCAACGGCTCGAGCGAGAAGACGGCGTCGTCGATGCCCGCGTGGAGATCGCCGAGCCGCGCGAAACGCTCGGGCACGGTGGCGATCGTAAGCTCCTGCGGGTTGACGTCTTCGATCTCCTCCCACGTGATCGGCGTCGAGACCGTCCCTTCCTTAATCCCGCGGACCGAGTACGCGGAGGCGATCGTGTGGTCACGCGCGTTCTGATTGAAATCGACGAAGACCTTGTTCGGCTCGCGGTCCTTGCGCCACCAGGTCGTGGTCGCGTCGTCCGGGGCACGGCGCTCGACCTCGCGAGCGAACGCCAGCGCCGCCTGACGGACCTCGCCGAACTCCCAGCGCGGTTCGATCCGGACGTAGATGTGCATGCCGTTGCCGCCCGAGGTCTTGGGCCAGCCCACGGCGCCGAGCTCGTCGAGCACCTCGTGGGCGACGCGGGCCACGCGCCGCACGGTGTCGAAGTCGGCCTCGGGCATCGGGTCGATGTCGATGCGCCACTCGTCGGGGCGCTCGACGTCGCCACACCGCGAGTTCCACGGGTGAAACTCGACCGTCGACATCTGGACCGCCCAGATCACGCTCGCGAGCTCGCTCACGCACAGCTCGTCGGCGGTGCGGTTGAAGCGCGGGAAGTGGATCCGGACGGTCTGCACCCAGTCCGGGGCGCCCGACGGGATCCGCTTCTGGTGGACCTTGTCGCCGTCGACGCCGCTCGGGAAGCGGTGAAGCATGCACGGACGCTCGCGCAGCGCGCGGACGATCCCGTCGCCGACGCTGATGTAGTACCGGGCCAGGTCGAGCTTCGTCTCGCCGCGGGCGGAGAAGTACACCCGGTCAGGGCTGCTGATCCGGACGGTGCGGCCCCCGACGTCGAGCTCGACAGGTTCGGACGCGGTCTTCGTCATCGCTTGTTCACCACGTTAGACAGCGCGGGGACAAGGATCTCATCGCCCGTGGTGCTTACAAGTCATAAGCTGGGTATACAGCCAGGACATCGATGATTCGCAAAAGATTGGAGTGACGGTGAAGACGCGCAAGCTTGGATCGCTCGAGGTTTCCGAGCTGGGGCTGGGTTGCATGGGGATGTCGGCCTTCTACGGCGCGACGGACGACGCGGAATCGATCGCCACGATTCAGCGCGCCCTTGAGCTCGGGATCAACTTCCTCGACACCGCGCAGCTCTACGGCCCGCTGACGAACGAGGAGCTCGTCGGCCGGGCGATCAAGGGTCGCCGCGACGAGTACGTGATCGCCACGAAGTTCGCGCGGCGCATGGACGACGCCGTTCCGGGCGAGATGTCAACCGTCGGGCCGGTGGACGGCTCACCCGAGCACGTTCGCCGGGCGATCGACGGTTCGCTGAAGCGCCTCGGCACCGACCACGTCGACCTGCTCTACCAGCACCGGGTGGATCCGAAAGTGCCAATCGAGGAGACGGTGGGGGCGATGGCGGAGCTCGTGCAGGAGGGCAAGGTGCTGCACATCGGGCTGAGCGAGGCGGCGCCCGAGACGATCCGCCGCGCCCACGCGGTCCATCCGATCACGGCCCTCCAAACCGAGTACTCGCTGTGGTCGCGCGATCCGGAGACCGAGCTGCTGCCTACGTGTCGCGAGCTCGGGCTCGGGTTCGTGCCCTATTCGCCGCTCGGCCGCGGCTTTCTCTCCGGCCGTTTCACGTCGCCCGACGAGCTCGACCAGGGGGATTTCCGCCGGAGCGGGCCACGGTTCACCGGCGAGAACCTCGAGGCCAACCTCCGCCTCGCCTCAAAGATCGCCGAGATCGCCGAGGGCAAGGGGATCACGCCGGCGCAGCTGGCGATCGCCTGGGTCCTGGCGCAGGGCGAGGATATCGTGCCGATTCCCGGGACTAAGCGGCGGAGGTACCTGGAGGACAACGCCGGCGCGGCCGACGTCGAGCTCACCGACGACGATCTCGCGCTGATCGAGGCTGAGCTTCCGGAAGTGTCCGGGGAGCGCTACGACGAGGCCGGGATGGCCTCGGTCGACCTGTGACGCACAGCGCTCCGTCCACACTCCAACAGCTCGCCGATCGCTACGACCCGGAGGCGTTTGAGCTCGGGCGCCGGTCGGCGCGCGTGCGCCTCGCCGGCGCCGGGCCGGAACGCGTCGACGCGCTGCTCGACGGGCAGAGCGTGAAGCTCGTCCCCGCCAACGATCATCGGCCGGACGCGCTCCTCACCGCCGACGAGCGGACGTGGGCGGAGATCGCCCGCGACCTCCGCGGCGGCATGGCGGCGTTCCGCGCGGGCAGGCTGAGCGTGCGCCACGACCTCAATCTCGGCGTCGGGTTCCTCGCCGCGACCGCCGCCGGAGGGGAGGCCGGGATGCGGTTCCGTCGCGTCCGGACAGCCGCCGGCGCGCTCTCAGTGAGCGAGGCGGGCGCCGGCGACCCAGTGGTCATGCTCCACGGCCTCGGCGCGACGAAGGTCTCGTTTCTGCCCACGCTCGCCGCGCTCGCCGACTCGTACCGCGCGATCGCCGTCGACCTGTCCGGGTTCGGCGACTCCGTCAAGCCGATTCGCGCCAGCTACGACGCCGCCTACTTCGCCAGGTCGATCATCGCCCTGCTCGACGCGCTCGAGCTCGAGCGCGCGCACATCGTCGGCAACAGCATGGGCGGGCGGGTGGCGATCGAAGATCGGTCTGCGCGCCCCCGACCGGGTCGCCGCGCTCGGCCTGCTGGCCCCCTCGCTCGCGTGGCTGCGCGATCGGCCGTGGGCGCCGTTTCTGCGCTTCGTCGCCCCGCAACTGGGCCTGATCCAGCCGGCGCCGCGGCCGGTGGTGGAGGGGATCGTCCGGCATCTGATCCCCGGCGCGGACGAGGAATGGACGGCGGCCGGAATCGACGAGTTCCTCCGGTCGTATCTGACCGCGCGTGGGCGCGCGGCGTTCTACGGCGCCGCGTGGGCGCGCGGCGTTCTACGGCGCCGCGCGGAGCATCTACCTCGAGGAGCCCCACGGTCCCGACGGGTTCTGGACGCGGCTGCCCGAGCTGCGTCCACCGAGCCTGTTCGTGTGGGGACGGCACGACGGGCTCGTCCCGATCCGCTTCGCCGACCACGTCCGCCGGGCGCTGCCGGCGGCCGAGCACGTGGAGCTCGACTGCGGCCACGTGCCGCAGCTCGAGCGGCCCAAGCAGACCCACGCGGCGCTGCTGCGGTTCTTTCGGCAGTACGAACGCCGGCGCGGGCGGGTGAAGGCGGCCTAAGGCCCGGTGGCGCCTTTGTGCGGCCGCCGAGCCTTGGTTGGCGGGCGGCCCGGTGAACGGCGCCGGGGAAGGGGAGGGATCGGGCGCGATCGCGCCTTTTCATGATGCATAACACGTCACGACCGCCGAAATCGGCGAGCCCTGTCGATCTATGCACGAAGAGTGTGCTCAGTACGACAGGGCTCGGCATCCACGCCGGTGTTGACGCGTTATGCAGCTTTCCCGTGACACTCTCGGCACAGCCCGGCACAAACTCGCCACGAAGACCCGCGTGAGCGACCAAACTCCGCCGGCGCCCTCACCCACCCCCTCCCCAGCGCCGTTTACCGCGCCGATCGCCGGCCAGACTGCGGTCGAGAGTCCACAGACCCGGCAGGCACGACAACCGCCACTACAACCCTATAGCCGCCGCCAGCAACTCGACCTGCGCCGGGTCGGAGGACGCCGGGAAGCAGATCACCTCGTCGGCGCCCGCCTGCTCGAATGCCGCGAGGTAGCCCTTGATCGTGTCGGCGTCCTTGGCCGCCGACTCGACGACGCGCTGTGCGTAGTCGCCGAGGAACGAGTAGTAGTCGCCGAGGATCCGCTCCGCCTGCCCGGCGGGGTCGTCCCCGAGCGAGAAGTAGAAGAGGACCATGGTTTGAGGTCGGCCGGGGCGGCCACTATTTCTCCAGGCATCCTGAAGGTTTCCCAGCCCCTCGGCGAATGCGTCGGGCGTGCCGCCACCGAGCGTCCACCCGTCCCCGTGCTCGGCGGCGCGGCGGAACGAGAGCTCCGTATTGCCGCCGATCAGCACGGTCGGTCGCTTGCCGTTCGCCGGAGCGGGTCCGATGGCGTCTCCGGCCCAGATCTCGTTCAGCTCGGCGAGCTGGCCGTCGAACGTCCGGCCGCGGGTGTGGAAGTCGGCGTGGGAGAGCTCGTAGTCGTCCGGGCGGCCGCCGACGGCGAGGCCGAGCACGAGCCGCCCTCCCGACAGCGAGTCGATCGTCGCGGTCTGCTTGGCCAGCAGCGCGGTGTTCGTGCGCAGCGGCGCGATCAGAATGTCGGTGACGAGCCGGATCCGCTCGGTCACCGCGGCCGCGGCGGCCAGCGTGATCAGCGACTCGTAGTTGGGGTAGGCGATGCGGTCGATCGTTCCGAGCGAGGAGAAGCCGGCGTCCTCGGCCCGTCGCGCCCACTCGACGATCCCGCGTCGGTCAACTCCGCGAACAGCATTGGGAAGCCCGATTCCGATGTCCATCTCGCTCCTCTCGCTTTAGCGCCGTCGGACGATTGACTCTAATCCACAGGAGGCTCCGGCTCGCCGAGCTTCGGCGGGGCGGAGCGGTACGTCGGTGGCGTCGCCGACAGCCCGATTGGATCGCGGGTCAGCGCCGCGGTCGTCCCGTCGTCGCGGGGGATCCGCACGACCGGCTCGAGCCCCAGCTCCTCGGCGAGCCGGAACGCCCCGGCGATGTCGTTGACGACGCCGGCGGGGACGCGGGCGTCGGTCAGGGCCGCGGCCCACTCCTGGGCGGACCGCGACGCGAGTCGCTCCACGAGCGCCTCCCGGAGAGCGTCGCGATTCTCGACGCGCGACGGGTTGGTCGCGAACCGGGGATCCCCGGCGAGCTCGCTCGCCCCGAGCACGTCGCAGAGCGCGGCGAACTGCCGGTCGTTGCCGACCGCGAGCACGAGGTCGCCGTCGGCGCTGCGGAGCAGCTCATACGGCGCGATGCTCGGGTGCTGGTTGCCCATCCTGCTCGCGACGACCCCGCCGAGCGTATAGGCCGAGGCCTGATTGACGAGCCCCGCCAGGAGCGCGGTCAGCAGCTCGACCTCGACGCGCTGGCCCTCGCCCGTGTCGCGCCGGTGCTGGAGCGCGGCCAGGATCCCGATGGCAGCGTAGAGCCCCGCGAGCACATCGACGAGCGCGACCCCCACCTTCTGGGGCTCGCCACCGGGTTCGCCGGTGACGCTCATCAGTCCGCCGAGCGCCTGGATCAGGAGGTCGTAGCCGGGCAGCGTGGCGCCTGCGCCACGGCCGAACCCGGTGATCGAGCAGTAGATCAGGCCAGGATTGCGCTCGCGGAGCTGCTCGTAGTCGAGGCCGAACTTCTCCATCACCCCGGGCCGGAAGTTCTCGACGAGCACGTCGGCCTCGAGGGCCAGCCGGCGCGCGCGTTCCAGGTCGTCGGGTTCGGCCAGGTTCAGCACGATGCTGGTCTTGTTGCGGTTGAGCGCCTGAAAGTAGGTGGCGTCGCCGGCCTCGTCGAAGGGAGGGCCCCAGCTCCGCGTGTCGTCGCCACCGGGAGGCTCGACCTTGGTGACGGTCGCACCGAGGTCGGCGAGCACCATCGTCGTCAACGGGCCCGCAAGGATGCGGGAGAAGTCGAGAACCTTGAGATCGCCGAGCGCCGAGGCCACGGCATGAATTCTCTACGCTGGCGGCCCTCAAGCGGAGACACGGGGACGTGCTACCCGGTTTCGCCCTCGCCTGTGATACTCGGGTCCGATGGAGATTCGCCCCGTCACCGACGGCGACCTCGCCGATCTCCTCCCGCTGATGCGCGGCTACTGCGACTTCTACAGCTCGACGCCCACCGACGAGGCGCTGCTGACGATGAGCCGGGCGCTGATCGAGGACCCCGAGCGCGAGGGCGTGCAGTTCATCGCCCGCGACGACTCGGGCGAGGCGATGGGATTCGCAACGTTGTTCTGGACCTGGGAGACGAACCGTGGCGGGCGGATCGGGGTGATGAACGACCTATTCGTTTCGGCGGAGCGACGGGGCGAGGGCGCGGCGGAGGCGCTGATCGCCTCCTGCCGCGAGCGGTGCCGGGAGCGCGGCGCGCTGCGCCTGGACTGGGTGACCGCCAACGACAACCTTCGCGCCCAGGCGGTGTATGACCGGGTCGGCGGGACCCGCGACGACCACTGGGTCGAGTACTCGCTGGACGTACAGTGAGCAGCATGCTCGACAAACTCCCCTGGCCGGTCCGGAGCACGCTCGCCGGAACCGCCGGAACGGCCGCACTGACCGCCGCGTACAAGCTCGAGCACCGTCTCCGTCCCGAGGTCAAAGGGCCGGTCGACTACGACGACAGCCTCGTGCCCGGCACGATCGTCGCCAACATCCTGCACCTGCCGGCCGTCACCGGGAGCGAGGAGAACGAACTCGGTCTCGCCCTGCGGTGGAGCTACGGGTCCGTGTTCGGCATCTGGCACGGGATCCTCCGGCGCCGGTTCTCGGAGCCGTTGGCGAGCGTCCTGTTCGGCTCGACGCTGATGTCGGCGACGTTCTCGCTCTTCCCGCTGCTCGGCCACACGCCGCCGCCGTGGCGATGGCCCCGCGGTTACCTCGCCACGAGTCTGTTCACGCACGTGTCGTACGTGACCGCACTCGCGGCAGTTGACGACCGCCTGCGGGGATGAGCGGTCAAGAACTCGGGCTCGCCCTCTCGGTGTTCGCCGCGTGCGCCGTCGAGGCGGTCGAGGCGCTGACGATCGTGCTGGCGGTAGGCGTGACCCGCAGCTGGCGCTCGACGTTCACCGGCGTGGGGGCGGCCGCAGTCGTGCTGGCGGCCCTGACGGCGGCGCTCGGACCGGCGCTGACCGCGCTGCCTCTCAACGTCTTGCGGGTCATCGTCGGCGGGCTGCTGCTCATCTTCGGGTTGCAGTGGCTGCGCAAGGCGGTGTTGCGCGCCTCGGGTTTCAAGGCGCTCCACGACGAGGTCGAGAACTACGAGGAGGAGCGCTCGGCCGCGAGCGCCGCCGGCGCGGTCGGGGCTGGCTTCGACGCCTACTCGTTCACGATCGCGTTCAAGGGCGTCCTGCTGGAGGGGCTCGAGGTTGTGTTCATCGTGCTCACGTTCGGCGCCAACCAACACAACGTTGGGCTCGCGGCGGCGGCCGCCGGCGTCGCCGTGGTGGTCGTGATCGTCGCCGGCTTCGTCGTGCACGCTCCGCTCGCCCGGGTGCCTGAGAACGGGCTGAAGTTCGGGGTCGGGGTGATGCTGACCTCGTTCGGAATGTTCTGGGGCGCGGAGGGCGCCGGCGCTGACTGGCCGGGCGGCGACGCCGCGCTGCTGGCGATCATCCCGCTGACGCTTGCGTTCGCGCTCGGGCTCGTGGTGGCGCTGCGCCGGCGGCGGCGCCCGCGCCCGGCGCCCGCGGTCCACAGCGGGGAGGCGGTACGCGCATGAGCCGCGTCGAGGCGTTCCTGCGGTTCCTGTGGGACTTCGTCGTCGGCGACGACTGGCGGATCGCGGTCGGCGTGGTCGTCGCGATCGGCGTCGCCGCGCTCGTGGCGGGGACGAGCGTGGCGGCGTGGTGGATCCTGCCGGTGGCGGTGGCGGGGCTGCTCGCCGTCTCCGTGTTGCGCGCGGGAGGGCGAGGATGAACCTCAATCAGCTGCGTGAGCCGATCGTCCAGGCGCCACTCGCCGGCGGCCCCTCGACGCCGAAGCTCGCCGCCGCCGTCGGCGAGGCCGGCGGCTTCGGGTTCCTGGCGGCGGGCTACAAGACGGCCGAGGCCGTCCGCGAGGACATCCTCGAGCACCGCGGGCTGACCGACCTCCCGTTCGGCGTCAACTTGTTTTCCCCGCCGGCGCCGGCGGGGGACAGAAACGCCGTCGAGCGCTACGGCGACAGCATGCGCGCCGAGACGGAGCGGTATGGCGTCGATCCCGGCGAGGCGCGCCACGACGACGACAGCTACGCCGAGAAGCTCGACCTGCTCGCGGAGGAGCGCGTGGCCGTCGTCTCGTTCACGTTCGGGTGCCCGGATCCGGGCGTCGTCGAGCGGCTACACGGCGTCGACTCTGACGTCTGGGTGACCGTCACCAACCCGGCGGAGGCCGTGCAAGCGCGCGACGCCGGCGCGGATGCGCTCGTCGTCCAGGGCTTCGAGGCCGGCGGCCACCGCGGCTACTTCACCGACGACGCCGACGCTGAAGATCTCGGCCTGCTGGTCGCCCTGAGATTGATCGCCGCCGAGGTCGACCTGCCGCTCGTCGCCGCCGGCGGGATCGTCGACGGCGCCGGCGTGGCCGCGGTCCTGTGTGCCGGCGCGGCCGCGGCCCAGATCGGGAGCGCGCTGATGCTCACCCCCGAGGCCGGGACGGCGGAGGCTCATCGACGCGCGCTGGGCGAGCGAAAGCCCACTCGCCTGACGCGGGCCTTCTCCGGGCGCCAGGCGCGGGGCATCGCCAACCGCTTCATGGCCGAGCACGGCGAAGATGCCCCGGCGGCCTACCCCGATGTCCACCACCTCACGACGCCGATCCGCGCCGCGGCGCGCAAGGCCGGCGACACCGAGGCGATCAACCTGTGGGCCGGCCAGGCGTACCCGCTGGTTCGGGGAGAGCCGGCGCGCGACGTCGTCCGTCGGCTGGGCGCCGAGGCGCGCGCGGTGGTGGGAGAGGTGGCGCGGCGGATCTCGTGAAGAGCTTCTACGGCAAGGTGTGCGCGGTCACCGGCGCCGGCTCGGGGATCGGGCGGGCGGTGGCGCTGGAGCTCGCGTCGCAGGGGGCCCGGCTCGCCATCTCGGACATCCATGATGAGAACGTCCGCGCCACGGCGGACCCGCACGATCCTCGAGGGCGTCAGGCGCGACCGGGCGAAGATCCTGATCGGCGGCGACGCCAGCGTGATCGACGTGACCCAGCGCGTCCTCGGCTCTCGCTACCAAGGCCTCGTCTCCCGGGCGGCCAGGCGCGCCGAGGAGCGGCGCGAACGAAGCTAGGCGAGCGCCGGCGCCTCGGGCAGCGCGTCGAGCGCCGCCTGGAGATCGTCCTCGGAGAACTCGGGATCCTCGAGCTGGCCGGCGAGGTAGGCGTCGTAGGCGCTCAGATCGAAGTTGCCGTGGCCGCACAGGCCGAACAGGATCACGCGCTCCTCGCCGGCCTCGCGCGCCGCCTCGGCCTCGTCGAGCACGGCCCGGATCGCGTGCGCCGGCTCCGGGGCCGGGATGATCCCCTCGGTCCGGGCGAACTGCACGGCGGCCGCGAACGTCTCGTTTTGCCGGTACGCGCGCGGCTCGACGAGCCCGCCCTTGACGAGGCCGCACACGAGCGGGGAGTCGCCGTGGTAGCGCAGGCCGCCGGCGTGCACCGGCGGTGGTACGAAGCCGTGGCCGAGCGTGTACATCGGCATCAGCGGCGTCAGCCCGACGGTGTCCCCGAAGTCGTACGCGTAAACGCCGCGCGTGAGCGTCGGGCACGCCGCGGGCTCGGCGGCGACGAACCGCGTCTTGGCCTCGCCCCGGATCACCCGGCGCAGGAACGGGAACGTCAGCCCGCCGAAGTTCGAGCCGCCGCCGACGCAGGCGATCACGATGTCGGGCTCCTCGCCGGCCATCGCCATCTGCGCGAGCGCCTCCTGGCCGATCACCGTCTGATGCAGCAGCACGTGGTTCAGCACTGAGCCCAGCGAGTAGTTCGTGTCCGGGCTCTGGGCCGCCACCTCGATGGCCTCGGAGATCGCGATCCCGAGCGACCCGGTCGTGTGCTCGCGCTGGGCGCGGCCGCCCTCGGTCACGTCCGAGGGCGAGCGGTGGACGGTCGCTCCCCACGTCTCCATCATCGAGCGCCGGTAGGGCTTCTGGTCGTAGCTCGAGCCGACCATCCACACCTCGCACTCGAGGCCGAACAGCTGGCACGCGAACGCGAGCGCCGATCCCCATTGCCCGGCCCCGGTCTCGGTCGTCAGCTTCCTGATCCCGGCCGACGCGTTCTCGTAGGCCTGGGCCACGGCGGTGTTGGGCTTGTGCGACCCGGGAGGCGAGCCGCCCTCGTACTTGTAGTAGATGTGGGCCGGGGTGTCGAGCTCGCGCTCGAGGCGCCGCGCGCGGTACAGCGGCGTCGGTCGCCACAGCTTGTACGTCTCCCGCACCGGCTCGGGGATCTCGATCTCGGGCTCGGGCGAGACCTCCTGGAGGATCAGCGCCATCGGGAACAGCGGCGCGAGGTCGTCGGGGCCGGCGGGCTGCAGCGTGCCCGGGTGAAGAGGTGGCGGGGCGTCGCCGGGGAGGTCGGCCATCAGGTTGACCCAGTGGGTGGGGATCGCGCGCTCGTCGAGCAGGAATTTGACTTGGTCGTCGCTCATGAGCGGCGATTCTATTCCTGGTGTTCGGGTGGGCGCATGCGCCCACCCGCCGGCGCCGCATGCGGCGCCGGGCCCCCGGCGCATGCGCCGGGGGCTACATGCGATGAGCGAGCGGCGCGCCCGGGACGACGGACTCGGGACCGATCTCCGCCACGGAGCGGCATCCGGCGAGCCCCATCGTCAGGTCGAAGTCGGCGGTGAAGTTGGCGATCAGCTCGCGGACGCCCGCCTCGCCCCCGATCGCGAGCGCGTACACGTACGGCCGCCCGATCAGGACCGCGCTCGCCCCGAGGGCGATCGCCTTGAACGCGTCGGCGCCTCCGCGGATCCCGGAGTCGAGCAGGATCGGGATGCGGCCGCCGACGGCCTTGGCGACCCCTGGGAGCGCCTCGAGCGTGGCGATCGAGCCGTCGACCTGGCGCCCACCGTGGTTGGAGACGACGATGCCGCTCATGCCCGCGTCGACGGCGCGCGCGGCGTCCTGCGGGTCGAGGATTCCCTTCAGGAGGATCGGCAGATCGGTCCGCTCGCGCAGGAAGTCGAGGTGCTCCCAGGTCAGCGATGGCCGTGAGTAGATGTCGATGAACCGCTGGACGGCGGCGCGGCCGCGCCCGTCGCGGAGCGTCTGCAGGAACGGCGCCGGGTACGCCTTGGTCGCCTCGATCAGCGTCCGCACGGCGGCGAGGTTCGGCTTGGGCTGCTGCTCGGGCGGCGGCGGGGGCATCCGCTCGGCGGTCAGGCGGGTGAAGACCGGATCGCTCGTGTACTGCGCGATGCCTTTGCCGCGCAGGAACGGCAGATAGGCCTGCTCGAGGTCGCGGCTGCGCCAGCCAAGCAGCGTCGTGTCGAGCGTGACGACGATCGCCTCGCACCGGCACCGCTCGGCGCGCGAGACAAGGCTCTCGACGAGCTCGTCGGATTTGCTCCAGTAGAGCTGGAACCAGTGCGGCGTGTGACCGAGGATGTCGGCGACCTCCTCCATCGGCCGCGACGCCTGGTTGGAGAAGATCATCGGCGTCTCGGATGCGTGCGCGGCCCGGGCGACGGCCGCGTCGGCGTCCTCGTGCGCGAGCTCGAGCACGCCGATCGGCGCGAGCAGGAACGGGCTCGCGAGCCGGCGACCGAACAGGTCGATGCCGGTGTCGCGCTCGGAGACGTCCCTGAGCATCCGCGGCACGATCCGCCAGTGGTCAAACGCCGCGCGGTTGGCGTACATCGTGCGCTCGTTGCCGGCGCCGGCGCGGATGTAGGCGTACGCGTTGCGGGACATGGCGCGGCGGGCGCGGCGCTCGAGCCGGCGGGCGTCGAGCGGGACCCGCGGCCGGCGGCCGCTGACCCCGTCGAGGTAGATGCGGGTCTGTCGCAGGAGTCCGTTCACCGTGCTGGGATCACATCACACCGCAGGCTCGGCCGATCTGTCAGTCTTGCGCGATGGGAAGCGAGCGGTGGGTCTATGACTTCGCCGAGGGGTCTCGCGAGATGCGTGAACTGCTCGGCGGCAAGGGGGCAGGCGTCGCGGAGATGACCCGGGTGCTCGGTACCGATCGGGTACCGCCCGGGTTCACGATCACGACCGAGGCGTGCGTCGCATACATGCGCTCGGGCTCGGAGCCCGAGGGGCTGGCGGAACAGGTCGCCGACGCTTTACAGCGACTGCAGGAGCTCGCCGGCAAGCGGTTCGGGGACGACGAGGACCCGCTGTTGGTGTCGGTCCGCAGCGGCGCCCGCGAGTCGATGCCAGGCATGCTCGACACGATCCTGAATGTCGGGCTGAATGACCGGTCCGTCGTCGGTCTGGCTCGGGCGACCGAGAACGAGCGGTTCGCGTGGGACTGCTACCGGCGGCTCGTGCAGATGTTCGGCAACGTCGTGCGGGGCGTGCCGGGTGAGCGGTTCGAGGACGCGATCGCCTCGGTCAAGAAGTCGGAGGGGGTCGAGACCGACGCCGAGTTGTCGGTCGAGGCGTTGAAGGAGCTGGTCGTGCAGTTCAAGGGCTTCCACGAGTTCCCCCAGGACCCCCAGGAGCAGCTCCGGCACGCGATCCGGGCCGTGTTCGAGTCGTGGACCGGGGAGCGGGCCGTCCAGTACCGGCGGATCAATCGCATCCCCGACGACTGGGGCACCGCCGTCAACGTCCAGCAGATGGTGTTCGGCAACAAGGGCGATACCTCGGCGACCGGCGTCGCGTTCAGTCGCGACGAGGTCACGGGCGCGCCCGAGCCCTCAGGGGACTTCCTGGTGAACGCCCAGGGGGAGGATGTCGTCTCAGGCGTGCGCACGCCGCGCGACATCCGCGAGCTCGCCGACGTGATGCCGGAGGCCGATGCGCAGCTGCGGGAGATCCTGCGCACGCTCGAGTCCCACTACAAGGACATGCAGGACAGCGAGTTCACGATCGAGGAGGGGCACCTGTGGATGCTCCAGACGCGCAACGCGAAGCGGCCGGCGCAGGCCGCCGTGCGGTTCGCGGTCGACGCGGTCTCCGAGGGGCTGCTCACGCCCGCCGAGGCGCTCGAGACGATCGACTCGGGCGCGCTAGACGCCCTACTCCATCCGACGTTCGACACCGGCGAGGGCTACAACGTGCTCGCGCGCGGGGTCGCGGCGTCGCCCGGGGCGGCCGCTGGGGAGATCGTCTTCACGGCGCCCGACGCGGTGGCCGCGTCCGCCGCCGGCAAGGACGTGATCCTCGTCCGTCCGTTCACCGCCGCTGAGGACGTCGCCGGTTTCCACGCGGCCAGGGGAATCCTCACCTCCGAGGGCGGCAAGGCTTCGCACGCCGCGCTCGTCGCCCGCGGCATGGGAGTGCCCGCGGTGACCGGCGCACAGGTGACGATCAACCTCGAGGCCCAGCAGCTGCAGATCAACGGCCACGTGTGGGGCGCGGGCGATCTGATCGGAATCGACGGCAGCGACGGCGCGGTTGTCGAGCACGGCGCCCGCCTGATCGAGCCCGAGCTCGACGAGCGCTTCGACCAGGTGCTGGCGTGGGCCGACGAGCTGCGCAGGCTCGGCGTGCGGGTGAACGCCGACACGCCACGCGACGCCGTGCGCGCTCGCGAGCTCGGCGCTGAGGGGATCGGCCTGTGCCGGACCGAGCACATGTTCATGGCGGAGGATCGCCAGCCGAAGATGCGGGCGATGATCATGGCGTCCGATCGGGAGGGGCGACGCGCGGCCCTGGCTGACCTGCTGCCGCTGCAGGAGCAGGACTTCGTCGGTCTGTTCGACGCCATGCGAGGACTCCCCGTCACGATCCGCCTGCTGGATCCGCCGCTGCACGAGTTCCTGCCCGATCTCCCCGAGCTCCGCGCGGACGTCGAGCGCGCCCGGATCGAGCAGACCGATGACCTCGAGGAGCTCGAGCTGCTGCTGACGCGGGTCGAGGAGATCCACGAGGGCAACCCGATGCTCGGAACGCGTGGTGTCCGGCTCGGGATCCTCTACCCAGAGATCTACGAGATGCAGGTGCACGCGATCATGCGGGCCGCGCAGGCCGTCGACGAGCCGCCCCATCCGGAGGTGATGATCCCCCTTGTCGCCTACGAACACGAGCTCGAGATCATGCGCGACCTGGTGGTGGGTGTCGCGTCCGAGTACGGGCTAGAAGCCGGTCGCGACTACACGATCGGGACGATGATCGAGCTGCCGCGGGCGTGCTTCGTGGCGGATCGGATCGCCCGTCACGCCGACTTCTTCTCGTTCGGGACCAACGACCTGACGCAGACCGCGATCGGCTTCTCGCGCGACGACGTCGAGTCGAAGTTCATCCCCACCTACATCGATGAGAAGATCATCGACCGCTCACCGTTCGAGACGATCGACGCGCCGGGGGTCGGGTGGCTGGTGCGGCTCGCGGCCTGGGTCGGGCGCGAGGCGCATCCCGGTCTGAAGCTCGGGATCTGCGGCGAGCACGGGGGAGACCCGGACTCGATCGCGTTCTTCAACTTGGCCGGGCTCGACTACGTGTCCTGCTCGCCGTTCCGGGTGCCGATCGCGCGGGTGGCGGCGGCGCAGGCGGCGATCGCTCAGGCGCGGTAGGCCTTCACCAGAAACCCGCTGTGGCCCGGACTGAGGATCTGGGCGTCTGCGAACCCGCTTTTCGTGAACATGCGCCGGAGGCCGTCGCGGGTGTAGTTGAAGATCGGGCAGTCGCCGATCCACTCGTAGCGCACCTTGCGGATCGGGCCCTTGAGCAGCGACCAGCTCGGGAAGGAGGCGACGAGGCAGCCGCCGGCGGCGGTGAGCCCGAACATCTTGTCGGTGAAGTCCGGCGCGTTCGGGAGGTAGTCGAACAGGCCGACCGCGAGGACGACGTCGAAAGGGCCGCTTAAGGTCGCGTTCAGGAAGTCGTCGGTGATGAGCTCGATCCTGTCCTGGTAGCGGGCGAGGCGCTCGCGGGCGAGGTCGATCATCGGCTCGGAAAAGTCGATGCCGACGTAGTGCGAGGCGCCGGCATCGAGCACGAACTCGCCGATCCGGCCCGATCCGCAGCCGACGTCGAGCACGCGCGCGCGGTCGTACTCCGCGACGGTGTCGGCCGCCAGCCGGCGGCGCCTGAACAGGCCGGGTCGCAGCAGCTTGACGAGCGGGCGCTCGTCTTCGTAGAGGTCGTCGAACTGCTGGGCCTTGTCGCGGAACCGGTTACGGACGCGCTGCGGCGTCGGCGCTGAGCCTTCCATAAGCGTCACAACATCCCGTCAGATGTCGATCGAGTCGTCGACGACGCCCACGAGATAGCCGTAGACCATGTGCTCGAAGTTCTCTGGCTTGTAGCTCTTCTTCATGTTCTTGCCCCAGCTGAAGACCTCGAACTGCACCTGAGCGCCCCACACCACCGGCTTGAGAAGGCGAATGAAGTGGTTCTCGCTGCCGCGGCTGGCCTCGTTTTGGAGCGTCTCCGCGGCGACGTCGACGAACACGGCAACCTTGTCCCCGTGGGCGGCCAGCAGCTTGGAGACGCGCTCGGTCTGGTCCTTGACGCCGAATACCTCGCTCCAGAGGCTCTTCGTCTTGCTCACCTTGGTGAAGGCGGTGAGCATCCAGGCCGCGTCGGCGTCGAGGCCCCCCGAACGTAGTCCCGAGGGGCGGCCGTAGAAGTCCAGGAAGTCGTTGCACAGGTCCTGGAAGGCGGACATCATCATCCAGTCGCACGGGTTCATGCCGCCCTGGCACTCGTTGCCCAGGAGCGTGTCGTTGATCTTCTTCTTGCCCCAGACGCCAGATTCGAAGATGGTCTGCACGTCGTAGGCGTACGTGCCGGGCTCGGTCGCCGCGAGGAAGTTAAGGACGGCCGCAGGCCCGCAGGTCCCCAGCGGGCTCTGGCTGATATGCGAGGGGTTTGCGATCCGGTCCGCCGCGCCGGCGCTGACGTCCTCCCACTTGAGCTTGCTCCAGGCCGACGTGATGATGCCGTGCGCCTGATCGAGCGATTCCAGGCCGCCCCGCTGATCGTTGGTCAACGACGGGTTGGCGGCCGCCACGCTCTGGACCCCGGGATCCGCGAAGGCGGTCGTGGTCGCGTCGCGCCCGAGCACGCGCTCCCGTACCGGCCATCGCGCCACCATCCTCGCGACGGCGCGGTTCCCGATCGAGCGCTGAAGTCCGAGCACGCGGTCGGCGGGAGAGACAGGATCCGTCGTAGCGCCGGCGGGAGGTTTGGTTGGCGCCGCTGGCTCAGCTGCCCTCTCGCGCTCCGCCACGCCCATTGGCTCAATATACCTGCGTGTTCTGAGGCTCCGACCGGCCGACCAAAGAGCTGTATGCCTCGCCGTAGGGGATGAGGTCGAATGCCTCCACGATCGCCCGCAGCGTGCTCGTCGCGGTGCGGCGGGCGTTGTTGCGCTGGGCGGCGCGGAACGCGCCCTTGATCTGCTGGGCGAACGGTGCGCCGGGGGCGAGCCCGACTCGCAGCGGCCGGGGATCGAACTCGTGGGGGTGCAGGTACAGGCCGGCGAGTGGCCCCGCCCGGCCGAGTGCGCGCACCACCGCACGGTCCGGCAGCATCGCCCAATACGACGCGCCGCCGACGGGTACGGTCGCGCCCCGTGCGTGCGAGACGGCGACGGGGAACTCCCACAGCGTGCGGCCGCCGGGGAGCTCGATCGTGTGCGGGCCGGCGCTCTGGGGCTCGATCCGGCTCCGGATCCGCGGCGACTCGTGTTGGCTCGCGTCGTATGAGAACCCCTGCTCGGCGAGGACCTCGTAGGCCCACGGCGAGTGCCGGGTGATCGAAAAGGCCGGCGCGCGGTAGCCGCACGGCGTGTGGCCAGTGAGGTGCTCGATCGTCTCGCGTGCGGCCTTCAGATCCGCCTCGAACTCGTCTCGCCGCTGGCCGCCGACGGGCAGGTGCTGGTCGCCGTGGCAGCCGATCTCATGACCGGCGGCGACGATGTCCGCCATCAGACCGGGATGGGCTCGCGCCGCCATCCCGAGGATGAAGAATGTGGCCTTCACGTCGAGCGCGTCGAGGAGGCCCAGCAGGACATCGGTCTGGGCGGCGAGGGCGGGGCCGGCCCGCTCCCAGTCGGGCACCCCCAACCGGCGGCGAACGAGCTGGTGCCAGTCCTCGAAGTCGACGCTGAGAAGGAGTTGTCGATCGGTGGGCAGCGTGGCCCGGAGGTTACGGGGTGAGAGAATGGATCCATGGAGATCGAACGTATAGCCGTTCTGGGCGGTGGATTGATGGGATCGGGGATCGCCGAAACGGTCGCGGTCGCCGGATTCGAGGTCGTCATTCGGGAGGTGGACGAGCGCTCGCTCGGGTCGGTTCGCCAGCGACTCGAGACCTCGTTGCGGCGCGCCACCGATCGCGGCAAGATCGAGCCGTCCGCCGCCGAGGCCGTTCTCGAGCGGATCGTCCTCACGGCAGACGTAGATGCGGTACGGGATGTCGACCTCGTGATCGAGGCGGTCCCCGAGGACCTGAGGCTGAAGACGACGGTGCTGGGCGAGGTCGCGAAGCGCGTCAGCGAGGACGCGATCATCGCCTCGAATACGTCGTCGATCCCGATCGCCCAGCTCGCGGCAGCGGTGCCCGATCCAGAGCGCGTGCTCGGCCTGCACTTCTTCTCACCGGTTCCGGTGATGCGGTTGGTCGAGGTCGTCGTCGCGCTCGACACCGACGAGGCGGTCGTCGCCACCGCCTGCGCGTTCGTGGAGCAGCTCCACAAGACCCCGATCGAGACCAAGGATCGTTCGGGGTTCATCGTCAACATGCTGCTCGTTCCGTATCTGATGGCGGCCGTGCGGATGTACGAGGAGGGCTTCGCCACCGCGGACGCGATCGACGAGGGGATGCGACTGGGATGCGGCCATCCGATGGGGCCACTGCGGCTGTGCGACTTCATCGGGCTCGACGTCCTGTACAGCGTGTGCGACTCGCTGTACGAAGAGTTCAAGCGCCCCGAGTACGCACCCCCGCCGCTGATGAAACGGATGGTCGCCTCGAACCGCCTCGGCCGCAAGAGTGGGCGGGGGTTCTACGAGTACGGCCAGGACCGGGCCGCGGTCACGGCCTGACCCTCAGCGCGCCGGGGCGCCGGCGCGCCTGACGTCTACCGCGCCGGGGTGCCGGCGCGCCTGACGCCTACCGCGCCGGGGTGCCGGCGCGCGCCGCGGCGATCAGATCGGCGACCTTGACGAGCTTGATCCGCGGGCGGCCGTGGGGCTCGCCGGCCCGGCGCTCGTGCTCGTCGATCGATAGCCAGCCCTCCCAGGTGACCGCGTTCGGGCAGCGCGCGGCGATCCACTCCGCGGTCGCGTCCGGGTCGGGGTTCGTCGGCTCGTTCAGCGCGCCGGCGTCGGCGTCCTCGGAGATGCGCGCCACGGTGTCCGCGGCGTCCTTCTTGTTGGTGCCGATCACCCCGCTGGGGCCGCGCTTGATCCAGCCGACAACGTACTCGCCGCGATGGTGGCGCTCCTCCTCGTCGCAGACGCGCCCGCCGACATTGCGGATCAGGCCGCGGCGGAGATCGAACGGGACGTCGTCAACGGGACGGCCGCGATATCCGATCGAGCGCAGGACGAGGCCGCACTCGATGGTCTCCGTGGCCTCGGTGGCGACTGCTCGCAGGCTCCCCTCGGCATCAGGCTCGATCCGGTTGCGGACGATTCTCACGCCGGTGACGGGGCCGTCCTCGCCTTCTCCGAGGATCTCGACGGGCGAGCGGAGGAACTTCAGCGTCACCCGGTGGCTCTTGCCAGTCGGTGAGCGCTGCGCGTATTCGCGCAGCAGCGCCACATTGCGCTTGGAGGTCCCGTCGCCGTGCTCCTCGAGCCAGCGCTCGCTGAGCTCATCGAGCTCGACCTCGTCCGGATCGACGTTGATGTCGGCGCGACTCAGCTCGCCGAGCTCGCGGAGCTCGGGGTTCGTGAAGGCGGCCTGCGCGGGGCCCCGGCGGCCGAGCAGCACGACCTCCTCGATCTTCGCCTCGGCGAGCTTCGGAAGGGCGTGGTCGGCTGTGTCGGTGACCGCGAGCTCGCCGGGCTCGAGCATCAGCATCCGGGCGACGTCGACGGCGACGTTGCCGTTGCCGATCACGACCGCGCGCCGGGCGTGCAGGACGAACTCCTCCTCCTCCCCGTCCGGGTGGCCGTTGTACCAGGCGACGAACCTCGTCGCCGGGTAGGACCCGGGACGGTCCTCGCCAGGGATCCCCAGTCTGTTGTCGTCGCTCGTGCCGAACGCGTACACGATCGCGTGGTAGCGCTCGAGCAGCTCGGCGCGCGTGATGTGGTCTCCGAGCGACACGCCGCCGAAGAACCGGAAGCCTGGCCGCGCGGCTGTTTTGTCGTAGACCCTCGTTACCGACTTGATCTTCGGGTGGTCGGGCGCGACGCCCGAGCGGACGAGTCCGTATGGCGTCGGAAGCAGGTCGATCAGGTCGACCTCGAAGCCGGCGTTCAGCAGCTGGTCACTCGCATAGAAGCCGGCCGGGCCAGCGCCGACAATGGCCGCGCGCAGATTCGAATCGCTTGCGCTCATTTCTGAGTTCGAGGATACGCACGGCGTCAGCGACGCCGCCCGGTCGGTTCAGGCGCTCGCGGGCGCGCCGGCGGGGTCGGCGTGCTCCGCGTGCGCGGCGATCAACTCCACGACGCGCGGGTACAGCGCCACCGGGAGATCGTGACCCATGCCCTCGATCGTGACCAGCCGAGAGTTCGGGATCGCGGCGGCGGTGGCGCGGCCGCCCGAGGGGTGGACCATCGGGTCGTGGTCGCCGTGGATCACGAGCGTCGGCGCGGTGATCCTCGCGAGCTCCGTCGTCCGATCCCCTGATTTCACGATCGCACCGAGCTGGCGCCCGGTCCCTGAGGCCGCGCGCGGGTCGCGGTCGTAGGCCCGTTTGGCCCGGTCGCGGATGAACTGCTCGTCGAACGGAAAGCCGCGTGAGCCGACGTGGCGGAACATCACGGCGGCGCGCTCGGCGGCCTGATCGCGATCGCGGGGCGGGGCGCCAAACATGAGACGCAGCGTCGAGGGGGCGGCCCAGCCGACCCGCCGGCCGCCGGTCGAGGACATGATCGAGACGAGGCTGCGGACGTGGTCCGGGTACCGGGCCGCGAGCGTCTGGGCGATCATCCCGCCCATCGAGACGCCGACGACGTGCGCGGGCGAGAGCTCGAGCGCATCGAGCAGAGCCGCGGTGTCGGCCGCCATATCCCCGAGGTCGTACTGCTCGGGATCGAAGCGCCGGGCGACGAGCTGAGACATCCCCGGCGGTCGCGTCGCCCAATGGGTCGAGTGCCCGATGTCGCGGTTGTCGAAGCGGATCGGTTGGAAGCCGCGGGCGATCAGGGCATCGCAGAACTCATCCGACCAGGCCAGCAGCTGCTGTCCGAGCCCCATGATCAGGAGCAGGGGCGGGTCCGACGGCGATCCGAGCCGCTCGCAGCAGAGGCGCACGCCCCGCCCGACGTCGACGACCTGCTCGCTCACGCGGCCACCGGCTCGCGCGCGGGTGCCGTGAGGGGCAGCCGCAAGTCGTAATCGAGCGGGTCGAACCGCTCCAGTCGACGCTGATACGCCCGGACCGTTCCCGGCCACAGCGTCGAGTTGCGCCCCGTCGCGTCCAGATACCAGCTGAAGCAGCCGCCGGCGGTCCAGACGCTGCCCTTCGTGCCCGACTCGACCTCAGCGATCCAGCGCGCCTGTGCCTCCGCGCGCGGTGCGAGCGCCGCGTAGCGACGGCTGCGGCGGTGGCTGAGCGCCTTCATCACGTACTTGATCTGGGCCTCGACCATGAACAGCACGGAATTGTGACCGAGGCCGGTATTGGGCCCGAGCAGCATGAAGAAGTTCGGGAAGCCGGCGACCGCGACCCCGAGGTGCGCTTTGGGGCTGCCGGCCCAGGTGTCCGCGAGCGTCGTCCCGTCCGGGCCGGTGACCCGGTGGCTGATCGGCGGATCGGTGACCTGGAAGCCGGTGCCGAAGATGATCGTGTCGACGGCGTACTCGATCCCGTCCTCGTCGACGATGCCGGCGGGCGTGATCGCGCGGATCCCGGCGCTGACGATGTTCACGTTCTCCGAGCAGATCGCGGGGTACCACTCGTTGGAACCCAGGATCCGCTTGCAGCCGACGCGGTAGGAGGGGGTGAGCCGCTCGCGGAGGGCGGGATCCGCGACCTGACGGTCGATGTGTCCGCGCGCGCGGCGCTCGGTCAGCTTGCTGAGCTGCGGGTGGGTGAACATCGCGTGGAAGGACTCGAACAGCGAGAAGACGGCGGTGCGCACGGCGCGCTGCAGCCTCGGATGGCGCTCAAACCGCCGCCGCCATTTCTCGGGGATCGACACGTTGACGCGCGGCATCACCCACGGCGGCGTCCGCTGGAAGAGATGCAGGCGCTTCACGCGAGGCTGGATCTCGGGCACGAACTGGATCGCGCTGGCGCCGGTCCCGATGACCGCGACCTCGCGGTCGGTCAGATCGTGATCGTGATCCCAGCGCGCCGAGTGGAAGACCTTGCCCTTGAAGGTGACGAGCCCGGGCAGGTCCGGGATCGCCGGGTCGGCGAGGGCGCCTACTGCGGAGACGGCCACGCCGGCCGTGATCGTGCCCTGGCTCGTCTCAACCTTCCAACGCTGGCGGTGGCCGTCCCAGCGCATCGAGAGGACGTCGCAATCGAAGCGGATGTGGCGGGCGAGGTCGTGGCGCTCGACGACCTCGCGCATGTAATCCCAGATCTCCTCCTGGCCGGCGAACGCCCGGCTCCACCGCGGGTTCTGCTCGGCGGTCCACGAGTAGAGCACGCTCGGGATATCGCAGGCGCAGCCGGGATACGTGTTGTCGCGCCAGGTGCCGCCGATCTCGGCGGCGCGCTCGAGGATCACGAACTCGTGAAAGTCCGCGCGTTTGAGGGCCATGGCGAGGCCGAGGCCCGAGAAGCCGGCGCCGGCGATCGCGATCTCGAAGTGGTCGGTGGCGGGCCGGCCGTTGTTCCCTGTTGTGGCGGTTTGAGTGTTCTGGTACATAGGCGTACCAGAGAAGCGTATCCAGCAGGCGCCGCGTAAACGGCGCTGGGGAAGGGGAGCGGGTCAGCTGCCCGGCGAGGTCCGCGCCCTCACCCAGCCGAAAATCATGCTTAACACGTCAATCTCGGCTCAGACCCCGAGCCCTGTCGTGCTGTGCATGAGGAGCATGCTTAACACGGCAGGCCTCGCCGATTCCGGCGGTCGTGACGTGTTATGCACGTTCTGGCTCCGCCGTCGGCTCCACCCGGCCCTCTCACCCTCCTCCTTCCCCAGCGCCGTTAAAGGCAGGTCGACCGGTCGCCACAGCTGCCCGGCGCTGAAAGCGCCGGCGGGCTAGAGTCGATAGTCCCGGCCCGCACCGCCGGCGATAGCGACCCCGGCGCCTAGTCAGTCGTCCAACAGCGTCCCGCTCAGGATCGCCTTGACCGTCTGCCCGGCGGTCTCGCGCAGCTCGCTCATGTCGCGGCGCTGCTGGAGGGAGATGACGGCGAGCTCTCGTAGGCCGCCGACGATCATGATCGCGATGTCCATCGTCAGCGGGCGCAGGCCGATCTCGGGCTGCTCGCGCCGGCCGGATTCGACGAGGCCGATCAGCAGCCGGGCGAATCGCTCGATCACGGCGGTCTGGCGGTCGGCGCCGGCCTGGCCGAGGCCGGGAAGCTCGCGCACGAAGCTCTGGTACAGCGCCGGCTGGCTGAGGATGCTGTCGAAATACACGTCGAGCGCGCGGTCGACCTGCTCGCCGAGCGGACTATCGGGATGAACGGCGGCGGCGATCTGCTCCATCGTCGCGTCGTTGACGGTGTCGAACAAAGCCAGGAAGCACGCTTCGCGGTCCTCGAAGTGCTCGTAGAAGGTCCGCCGGGACGTGTGGGCGATGCGGACGACGTCGGCGACGGTCGTCTCGCGGTACCCCTTGGCCTCGATCGACGCTGCCATCGCGGCGATCAGCCGCTCGCGGTGCGAAGGCTCGGGAGCCTCCTGGGCGGAGGTCGCCGTATGGGTCTGCTCGCTTGCCATCTGCAGGCAAAGGTACCGCCAGCGACGGCCGGCGACCGAAAACGGCCTGCTCAGGCGGCAGCGCGCTTGCGCTCGACGACGACCCGACCGCCCCGGTGCGGGATCATCGTCACGTTGCGCTGGCGGGGGTGCTCGGGCTTCGGATCGGGCGCGAGCAGGTCGGTGCGAGCGGCGATGGCGCGCAACACGACGCGCTGCTCGGCCATCGCCAGCGTGGCGCCGAGGCAGCGCCGGATCCCGCCGCCGAACGGGATCC
This sequence comes from uncultured Solirubrobacterales bacterium, assembly GCA_963812225.1. Taxonomy (GTDB): domain Bacteria; phylum Actinomycetota; class Thermoleophilia; order Solirubrobacterales; family Solirubrobacteraceae; genus Palsa-465. The sequence goes on along the minus strand of CAWEUN010000010.1, from coordinate 29,230 downwards.
AGGTGTACGTGCCCGGCTTGTGGTCGAGGAACCGCTCGGGACGGAAGGCGTGGGGTTCGGGATACACGTCGGCGCGGTGATGGAGCGCGATGATGCTGACGGCGACGGGCGTGTTCGCGGGGACGACGTAGTCGCCGAACTGCCAGCGCCGCTTGACGAGCCGGACGATGAACGGGATCACCGGCCGGACGCGCATGCCCTCGTAGACAGTGGCGTCGAGGTACTCATCGACGGCCGGATCGTCGCTGCGGACGATCTCGCGCACGCGGTCGTACGCGGCCGGCGTCCGCAGCAGTCGCTCGAATGTCCACGCGAGCGAGTTGGCGGTCGTCTCGTGGCCCGCGAGCACTAGCGACATGAGCTCGTCGCGCAGCTCGTGGTCGGTGAGCGGCTCGCCGTGCTCGTCGCGCGCCTCGAGCAGCAGCGAGAGGACGTCGTGGCGGCCGTCCGTCGCGCCGGCCGCGCGGCGCTCGCGGATCACCGCGTACATCTGGCGGTCGACGATCCCGAGCAACGCCTTCAGCACGCCCCGCGCCTCCAGGCGCCCGGCGTTGCGGAGCTCGATCAGCTGGTACGCCGGATTGGTGGAGGCGAGCAGTAGCCGCCGGATCGTGTTGCGCAGGCGACGCTCGACCGACCCACGCGGCGGGGACGAGCCGATCCCGAAGACGCCGGCCATGATCACGTTCAGCGTGACCGCCTGCATGCGCGGTGCCAGTGCGAAGGGCTTGCCGACGGGCCAGCGGTCGATCTCGCGGTCGGCGACCTCGACGATCATGTCGACGTAGCGCTGCACGGCCTCGCCGTGAAACGGCGGCAGCAGCAGCTTCCGCTGGCGCATGTGGCGCGCCCCGACGGATGTCAGCACCGAGTTCGGGCCGAGGATCGGCCGCAGCGGCGACTCGCCGGTCAGCGACGGGGCGTCGTCGGGCTTGGCCTTGAGTAGCGATCTGACGTGGTCCGGGTGGGTGGTGACGACGAACGGCTCGCCGCGCGAGAGGAGCTGGAGTTGCCACACGTCGCCGAACTCGCGGTAGGCCCGCAGGCTGAAGGCCATCGGGGCGAACGCGAAGCGCAGCGTCTCGCGCGTGCGCGACTGATCGCGTATAGGCGGCATCCGGATCGGGAGGTCCTCCTCGACCGGGCCGGCGGGGGAGGGAGCCGGCGTGAGCTCGGCGATCTCGGGCACGATTGTGGCGGCCACCGTAGCCATGGTACGTGAGTGTACCGCATCTTCCGGGGCTTGTCCAATAGTGTCGCCCGTCGTGTCGCCCGTCCAATCTCCCTCACCAGAAAGGCCGTCTCCAATGCCAGACCGTGCAGCGATCGTGACCGGTGGTTCCAGGGGCATCGGCCGTGCCCTCGCCGAGGCGCTCGGCGAGGAGGGGTACGGCCTGACGATCACTGCGCGCAAACCAGAGGGCATTGAGCGGGCCGCGAACGAGCTTCGGGAGCGCGGCTACGAGGTCGAGTACGAGGCCGCGAACATGGCTGACGAGGACGCGATCCGGGCGGTGGTGAACGCTCACCGCGAGCGGTTCGGGCGCCTCGATGTGCTCGTCAACAACGCCGGCGTGGGGATTGGCGCGGCGGCCGGCGAGCAGCAGACGAAGTACGTCGACCTGCAGCTCGACGTGAACCTGCGGGCGATCGTGCTGTTCTACCGCGAGTGCGTGGGCATGCTGCGCGAGGCGGGCGCCGAGCATCGCAACGCGCTCGTCGTCAACCTGGCGTCGATCGCGGGTAAGGCGCCGGCGCCCTGGGTGTCGGTGTACTCCGCGACGAAGGCGGCGGTGATCGCCTACACGCGGGCGATGAACAAGGAGCTGACCGGCGACGGCGTCAAATCGGTGGCGTTCTGCCCGGCGTTCGTCGACACCGACATGGCCGACTGGGCGAAGGACAGCATTCCTCCCGAGGAGATGCTGAGGACGAGCGACATCGCCGAGGCACTGCACTTCGTGCTGCGGGTCTCACCCGCCTGCGTGATCCCGGAGATCGTGTTCGAGCGCCCCGGCGAGGCGATGTAGCGGCCGCCTGGGCGATCTAGGCGGCGGATAGGACCCGCCGCCCTCAACCGCTTCTACTTGAGCCTCTTGCGCGCCGCCTTCGTCCAGGCGGTGGTCACGTCGCGGATGAATTTCGCCTGAGCCGTGGCGAGATTGGAGATCCAGTCGATCTCGCTGCTGCCGGGGCCCTTCTCGATCGCGCTGGCGATCGTCTTCAGCGCTGACTCGTAGCTGGAAAGGGTGCTTTCCCCTGCTTCCTTTCCAGCGGAGATGATGCGCTCGTTGAGCTTGCGCACGCGCGCTGCTGCGGCGTCGACGCGCGCGTCGCTCGCACTCGCAGAAGCCTTCTTTGCCGTGGAACGGGAGGCGGTCTTCGCGCCGGCGCTGCGAGCGCCGCTCGAGCGGGTCGACTTCTTGCGTGAACCCGACGGGGTCGACGTCGAGCGCTTCGCCTGACTGCGCCCCGAACTGCTCTTGGCGCCGGACGCGCTCTTCGCGGCAGACGTCCTCTTGGCACCGGAGGTGCTTCTCGATCGCGATGTCGATCTCGAACCACCGCTTCTAGCTTGCGGCATTTCTCCCTCCTGGAATTGATGTTGCTGCGCACACTATCCTGCTGCCGCGGCGCCGCGCAGCGTCGCGTCGAAATTGCAAGGATCACGCCATGGCGCATCCGATGACGCAGACGATCCGCCCCGCGCGTCACAGTGACGCCGAGCCGATCGCGGGACTGCTCGACGAGCTCGGCTACGGGACCTCGGTCGACGAGGCGAGGGCGCAACTTGAGCGGGTGCTCGCGCGTGAGGACGGCGGCGTGCTCGTGGCCGACGTTGGTGACGAGGTCGTCGGAGTCGCCGCTTACCAGCTGGGGGTGTTGCTCGAGCGAGCGCGGCCGCAGTGTCGGCTCACGACGCTCGTCGTCAAAGCGGATCACCGCCGCCACGGCGTGGCCCAGTCGCTCGTGGCGAGCGTCGAGTCGGCGGCGCGCGAGGCCGGCTGCTTCCGCGTCGAAGTGACGACGCGCCCGCAGCGTACGGATGCACTCGCGTTCTACGAGGCGGCGGGCTTCACCCCGCGGCCTCACCGGCTTATCAAGAGGCTCGATTCGTGATTCGGGTAGCGGTCATCGGTCACGTCGAGTGGGTCGAGTTCGTCGAGGTCGAACGGCTGCCCGTGGAGGGTGAGGTGCTCCACGCCAAGAGCGCATTCACGCGCGCCGCGGGCGGCGGTGGCGTGGCGGCGGTCGTGCTCGCCGGTCTGGGCGCGGAGGTTCACTTCTTCACTGCGCTCGGGCACGATGACCACGGCGAGGCGGCCGCCGCGCAGCTGACGGACCGAGGCGTGCACATGCACGTGGCCTGGCGTCAGCAGCCGACCCGGCGTGCTCTGACGCTGCTGAAGGATGCCGGCGAGCGGACGATCGTGACGCTCGGCGAGCGGCTCGAACCCTACGGCAGCGACGAGCTCGACTGGGAGGTCTTGCACGGCACCGACGGGGTGTACTTCACCGCCGGTGATGGCGGCGCGCTCGAGCACGGCCGGGATGCGCGCGAGGTGGTCGCGACACCGCGGGCGCGCGATGCGCTGGAGCACGACGGCGGGCCGGTGATCGATGCGCTCGTCTTCAGCAGACGCGATGCAGACGAGGCGGGGTGGGCGAAGCGCGTCGGGCGCCGCGCTCGCCTTCTCGTCAGCACCGATGGCGCGAACGGGGGGAGCTGGTCAGGCGAATCGAAGGGGAGCTGGAAGCCGGTGGCGCCGCCGGGTCGCCCGCGCGACAGCTACGGCTGTGGCGACTCGTTCGCGGCCGCGTTCACGTTCGGGCTCGCGTCAGGTGCAACGGTGGCCGAGGCGGCGGAGATCGGCGCGCGCGCGGGGGCGCGGTGCCTGACCCACGTCGGGGCGCCGTAGACGGAAAGGCCGGCCCTCACCCGGCCGCCGCCAGCAGCTCGATCCGGTTTCCCCACGGGTCCTCGGAGTAGAAGCGGCGCTCGCCGGGGAGGGCCTCATCCCACTCGACCTTCGCTCTCGCCGCCGACAGCCGCTCGGCCAGCGCGTCCAGGTCCCCGGGCGCGACGCGGAGCGCCGGGTGCGCTTTGAGCGCCGGCGCGAAGCGCTCCTCGACGCCGATGTGAAGCTGCTGGGAACCGACGCGAAACCACACGCCGCCCCGCGATCGCATCGGCTCGGGCTTCTCGACCTCGACCAGCCCGAGCAGGTCTCCGAAGTACCGGCGCGCCTCGGCCTCGCAGCCCGCGGGCGCCGCCAGCTGCACGTGGTCCAGCGACAGGACGCCCACGACCGCTACGTCGTGAACACGATCTTGCCGAACACGTCGCCGTCGAGCAGCGACTCGAATCCCGGCCGCGCTTGGGCGAGCGGCATCGTGGCCTGGATCACGGGTCGGACGTCGCGTTCGACGCAGAACCGCATCAGCCGCTCGAGCTCGTCGCGGGTGCCCATCGTCGAGCCGATCACGGACAGCTGGAGGAAGAACACCCGGTTCAGCTCCGCCGGCGGCGAGGCGCCGGTGGTGGCACCGGACACGATGATCTTGCCGCCCGGCTTGAGCGACTTCACCGAATGTGACCACGTCGCCCGGCCGATCGTCTCCATCACCGCGTCGACACGCTCAGGCAGCCGCGCCCCGGACTCGAACGCCTGATCGGCCCCCAGCGACTCGGCCTGGGTGCGCTTCTCCTCGGTGCGGCCCGTCGCCCACACGCGGATGCCCGCGGCGGTGGCGAGCACGATCACCGCTGTGGCGACGCCGCCGCTCGCGCCCTGGACGAGCACGGTCGAGCCGGGCACGAGCTGTGCCCGGGTGAACAGCATCCGGTATGCGGTCAGCCACGCCGTCGGCAGACACGCGGCCTCCTCGAACGAGAGCTCCGGCGGCTTAGGGAGCACGTTCCGTCGCGGGACCGCCACCTCGTCGGCGAACGTCCCCTGGTAGCGCTCGGACAGGATCGAGCGCCGCGGGTCAAGTGTCTCGTCATCGCGCCACGAGTCGTCGGTGATCACCGAGTGGACGACGACCTCGTTGCCCTCCTCGTCGAACCCGGCGGCGTCGCAGCCGAGGATCATCGGCAGCCGCTCGCGAGGGAGGCCGACGCCGCGCAGCGACCACAGGTCGTGGTGGTTGAGCGAGGCGGCCTTGACGATGACCGTCGTCCAGCCGTCGGGGACCTCGGGCTCGGGGCGCTCGCCGATCGTGAGCCCGGCGAGGGGATTGTCGGCATCGATCTCTGAGGCGTAGACGGCGCGCACGGACGCAGCATCCTAGACACCACCCCGAGCCGTTAGCGTTCCCGGTGTGGCCGGCGTCGCCTTCTTCTTCGATCTTGGATCGCCGTATGCCTACCTGTCGGCGGAGCGGTTGGAGACGGTCCTGCCCGAGCCGGTCGAGTGGCGGCCGATCCTCCTCGGCGGACTGTTCAAGGCCCACGGCCGCGGCTCTTGGGGACGGACCGATGATCGCGACGCCGGGATGGCCGAGGTCGAGCGCCGGGCCGCGCGCTACGGCCTGCCGGCGGTCCGGTGGCCGCGGCCCTGGCCGGCCGACTACCTGGGACTGATGCGAGCCTGCACGTTCGCGTTCGCGGCCGGCGCGGGTCGGGAGTTCGCGCTCGAAGCGTTCCGAAGCGCCTTCCAGCGCGGTGCGGACCTGAGCATCGCCGACAACGTGCTCGACGTGGCGGAGGCGGCGGGGCTCGATCGCGAACCGGTCGCCGGCGCGACCCAGGATCCCGCGGTCAAGCAGGCGCTGCGCGACGCGACCGACGCCGCGCTGAAGCGGGGCGTCGTCGGGGTGCCCACGATCGCCGTCGGCCATCAGCTGTTCTGGGGCGACGACCGGCTGCAGGACGCCGCCGCCGAGCTACAGGAATCGAGCGCAGCGTGAGCAGCGCGTCGGGAGCCCGACCGCCTCGCTGCCGAGGGTGGCAGCAGGAGGCGGCGCTGCGGATGCTCGAGAACAACCTCGATCCGGACGTGGCCGAGAACCCGGCGGAGCTGATCGTCTATGGCGGGATCGGCAAGGCGGCCCGCGACCAGGTCAGCTACGCGACGATCCGGCGCGAGCTGATGCGGCTCGGCGACGAGGAGACGCTGCTCGTGCAATCGGGCAAGCCGGTGGCCGTGTTCGAGACCCACGACCGTGCGCCTCGGGTGCTGATTGCGAACACCAACCTCGTGCCCGAGTGGGCGACGTGGGAGAAGTTCCGCGAGCTCGACGCCGCCGGGCTGATCATGTACGGCCAGATGACCGCCGGCTCCTGGATCTACATCGGGAGCCAAGGCATCCTCCAGGGCACGTACGAGACGTTCGCGGCGGCCGCCCGCAAGCGGTTCGACGGAACGCTGCGGGGCCGCCTCGTCGTCACTGCGGGACTCGGCGGGATGGGCGGGGCCCAGCCGCTGGCGATCACGATGTGCGGCGGCACCGCGCTGTGCATCGAGGTCGACCTGCGCCGGATCGAGCGGCGGCTGCAGACCCGCTACCTCGACGAGCGGGCCGCCGACCTCGACGACGCGCTGGCCCGGCTGGAGGCGGCGGCGTCGGAGCGGCGCCCGCTGTCGATCGGGCTGCTCGGGAACGCCGCCGAGGTGCTGCCCGAGCTCGTGCGCCGCGAGGTGCACGTGGACGTCGTCACCGACCAGACCTCCGCGCACGACCCGCTGAACGGGTATGTCCCGGCGGGGCTGACCGTTGAGCAGGCCGATGCGCTGCGCAGGCGTGACCCCGACGACTACCTGACGCGGGTCGGGGCGTCGGCGCTCGGCCATGTGGCGGCGATTCGGGATCTGGCCGCACGGGGAGCGGAGGCGTTCGATTACGGCAACGCGCTGCGCGGGCTCGCGGCCGAGCACGGGGACTCCGAGGCGTTCTCGTATCCCGGGTTCGTGCCGGCCTACATCAGGCCGCTGTTCTGCGAGGGCAAGGGGCCGTTTCGGTGGGTCGCGCTGTCGGGCGATCCGCAGGACATCCACAAGACCGACGAGGCGATCCTCGAACTGTTCGGCGACCAGGCACACGTGGCGCGGTGGATCCGGTTGGCCCGGGAGAAGGTCCAGTTCCAGGGCCTCCCGGCGAGGATCTGCTGGCTCGGGTACGGAGAGCGCCATCTCGCGGGGCTGCGGTTCAACGAGATGGTCGCCTCGGGCGAGCTGGCGGGCCCGATCGTGATCGGGCGCGACCACCTCGACGCGGGCTCGGTGGCGTCTCCGGAGCGCGAGACCGAGGCGATGCGCGACGGTTCGGACGCGATCGCGGACTGGCCGATCCTCAACGCGCTGCTGAATACGGCGTGCGGCGCGAGCTGGGTGTCGGTCCACCACGGCGGCGGCGTGGGGATGGGCAAGTCGATCCACGCCGGCCAGGTCGTCGTCGCTGACGGGTCGGAGCTCGGCGCCGAACGGGTGCGGCGGGTGCTGAGCGCCGACCCGGGGACGGGGGTGGTACGCCACGCGGACGCGGGCTATCCGGATGCGGTGGCGTTCGCCGAGGAGGCGGGGCTGCGGATGCCGATGCTGGACCCCGAGCCCGCCGGCGCGTGAGCGGCGTCTCGATCAACGGCGCGGCGCAGGTGCTGCGACCGCCCGAGGATGGCCTGCCTTACCTGCGCCACGACCGGGCCGCGTCGCTCGCCTGCGAGCCGGGCGCGTTGTTCCTCGAGGATGGATTGATCGCGGGTTTCGCGAGCTCCGGCGCTGCGTCGCTGCAGATCGACGCGTCGGGCTGCGCGGTCGTCCCGGGGTTCGTCGACTGCCACACCCACCTGCCGTTCGCGGGGTGGCGGGAGCGCGAGTACGCGATGAAGATCGCCGGCGAGTCCTACGAGGCGATCAGCCGTGCGGGCGGCGGGATCCGCTCGTCGGCGCGCTCGCTCGGGTTGGCGTCCGACGAGGAGGTGCTTGCGCAGTCGCGGGCGCTCGCGGACGAGATGCTCGCCCACGGGACGACGGCGTTCGAGGGCAAGTGCGGATACGGGCTGTCGGTCGAGGGCGAGCTGCGGGCGCTGCGGCTGGGCGCGGAGCTCTGCGCGGACCGGATGACCGCGTTGCTCGCGCACGTGATCCCGGACGGGTATGACGCCGACGGGTGGATGGAGGAGATCGCGCGGGCGCTCCCGCGCGTAGTCGATGCGGGAGAGGCGAGCGCGCTCGACATCTACGTCGAGACGATCGCGTTCTCGAACGAGAATCTACGAACGATGGCGGCGCTGGCGGCCGAGTACGGACTGGATCTCCGGGCTCACGTCGAGCAGTTCCGCGACAACGGCTCGACCGCCGTCGCGGTCCAGTGCGGGGCACGGTCGGTCGACCATCTCTCGTGCCTACCGGCCGATGCCGTCGCCGTACTCGCCGACTCCGAGACCGCCGCCGTGCTCCTGCCGGGCGCGGAGTTCATCGGCGCCGAGCACACCGCCCCCGGCCGCGCGCTCGCCGACGGCGGTGCGATCTGCGTGCTCGCGACCGACCTCAACCCGGGCACGTCTCCGATCGTCTCGCTCCCGTTGATCATCGGGCTCGCGGTCCGCCTGTACCGCTGGTCGGTCCGCGAGGCGCTGCTCGCGTGCACGCTCAACGCCGCTTGGGTCCTCCGCCTCTCCGAGCAGACGGGCTCGCTCGAGTCCGGGAAGCGCGGCGACGTGCTCGTGCTCGACGGTCCGATCGAGCGGATCCCGTACCGGTTCGGTCACAACCCGGTCGCGCTCGTGTTCGCGGCGGGCGAGCTCGTCCGTGTCCGACCCGACTGCGAGTGGAGAGTGGCGAGGGGATGATCACCGCCGAGGGCATCGCACGGCGGTTGGCCGGACTCGACGGCATCGGCGTCGGCGCGCAGGGGGTCGTACGGATGGCGTGGAGCGCCGAGGACGCCGCCGCGCGTGCGTGGTTCGCCGAGCAGGCCGCCGAGGTTGGACTGAGCTTCGAGCGCGACCCTGCGGGCAACCTGTGGGCATGCCCCGACCACCGGCCGCCGTGGTGGGCGGTGGGGTCGCATCTCGACAGCGTCCGCGGAGGCGGACGGTTTGACGGGCCGCTGGGAGTCGCGTGCGGGTTCGAGCTCGCGGCGAGCGCGGCGGAGCCGATCGCGGTCCTGTCGTTCACCGATGAGGAGGGCGCGCGCTTCAACACGCCGACGTTCGGGAGCAAGGCGCTGGCCGGGAAGCTGGACATCGCGACCGTGTTGGCACGCCACGACGATCAGGACGTGGCGCTGGGCGAGGCCATGCGCGCGGACGGAGTCGAACCCGCCGCGCTCGCCGACGCGCCTCGGTGGATGGACAAGCTCGCCGGCTTCGTCGAGATCCACATCGATCAGACGACCGACGTGGCCCGCACCGGGTCGCCTGTCGGCGTCGTGCGATCGCTGGCGAGCCGGCGCCGGCTCGAGGTCGACCTGCGCGGCCGAGCCGATCACGCGGGCACGACCCCGCTGGCTGAGCGGCGCGACGCGCTGTCCGCCGCCGCGCATCTGATCGTCGCCGCCGAGGAGCTCGCCGAGGGAACGGAGCGGCTGACCGTCACCACCTCGCGGATCATCGCCGAGCCGAATGCGCCGACGACGATCGCCGCGCACGTCCGGCTGTGGCTCGACGCGCGCGCCCCCGACCCAGACGCAGTCGAGAGCTGGGCCCGCCGGGTCGGCGAGGAGGCCGGCGAGGTCGCGCTCCGCACCGGCGTCGCGATCGCGATCGCCGAGGCATCGCGCTCGAACGGGGTCGAATTCTCGGATCGCGTTCGCTCGCGGCTGCTGCGCGCGAGCGAGGACGCGATCGGCGCCGAGGTCCCCGAGGTCGTGTGCTTCGCCGGTCACGATGCCGGCGTGCTCGCCGACGAGACTCCGGCCGGGATGGTGCTCGTGCGCAACGCCACCGGCGTCAGCCACTCGCCCGAGGAGTCCGTCGACCTCGCAGACGCCGCGATCGCCGCCCGCGCGGTGCAGAACGCCATCGCCGATCTGAGCGCGGAGGCGGTGTGATGTCGACGTGGGCGACGGTCCCGGCGATGGCGAACGCTCATTCCCATGCGTTCCAGCGCGGCCTCCGGGGACGGGCCGAACGGCTAGGCCCCGACCGCGCCGATGACTTCTGGACGTGGCGCACGGAGATGTTCAAGCTCGCCGGCAGCCTCGACCCGCCCGCTATGTACGCGCTGGCGCGAGAGACGTTCGAGGAGATGGTGCATGCCGGGTACGGCACCGTCGGCGAGTTCCATTACGTCCACCACCAGCCCGACGGGACGCCGTATCCGGACCGCAACGAGATGGCGATGACGGTCGCGGAGGCGGCGCTCGTCGCCGGCCTCGAGATCGTGCTGCTCCCGGCCGCCTACCACCGGAACGGCTGGGATGGCGAGGACCGTTCGCCGGTCGCGGGACAGCGCCGGTTCTGCGACCCCGACGTCGAGACGTTCCTGAGCCGGGTCGACGAGCTGCGAACGTGGGCTTCGACGCGGGACGGGGTCTCGGTCGGCGTGGCGGCGCACAGCGTGCGCGCCGTGCCGTCGTCGTGGCTCGGGCCGATCGCCGAATACTCCGAGCAGCACGACCTCGTGCGCCACGTCCACGCCCACGAGCAACAGCGCGAGTTGGAGGAATGCCAGGCCGAGTACGGCTGCTCGCCGATCGAGGTCCTCTTGCGATCGGGATTTCTGGGGCCGTTGGCGACCGTGATTCACGGCATCCATGTGTCGGATCGGGACATCGAGCTGCTCGCGCGCACGGAGGCGACCGTGGTCTCGTGCCCGACCACGGAGGGGAATCTGGGCGACGGCTACCTGCCCGCCATGAGCTATCTGCAAAACGGCGTGCCGCTCGCGATCGGCAGCGATTCGCAGGTCCGAATCGATCCGTTCGAGGAGGCGCGCGAGCTCGAGACGCTCTCGCGGCGCGAGCGCCAGCTCAGAGCCGGGCTGCTCGCGGCCGTCGGAGATCTGTGGCAGGTGCTCTGCGAGAACGGGAATCGCAGCCTCGGTCTCACGGGGCAGCCCGCCGCCGCACTGACGATCGACGTCGATCTCGATCACCCGGACCTGCGAGGCATCGATCCGGACGATCTGCGGCTGGCGCTCGTCACCTGTGCCTCGGCGGGCGTGGTGAGCGCAACGACTCGCTAGAAATCACGGAGAGATGGCTGACGCCGAGGTTGTGCTTCGCGGTGCCAGGCGTCCGCTGGTCCTCGGCATGGGCGGGGGCGGGGACGTCGTCGGCGCGCTGGCGAGTGCAGAGTTCGCCCGTCTGTATGACGGCGCCGAACCCGTGCTCGGAGGGCTCACGTGGGAGCGGGGCGCGATCGATCCGGCGCCCGGCCCCCGGAGCGTGGACGAGATCGAGGGGGCCGAGGAGCTCGCGCCGGGGGTGCTCCTCGCCGGCCCACAGACCCGGGTCCGCGACCGCGACGTCTACTTTGCGGAGTCGCGGATGGCCGAGTTCCTCGGCGAACGCACGGTGCTCGTTGACGTCCACGACGGCCCTGCGGCGATCGCCACGGGACTCGCCCGGGCGAGCTCGCGACTGGGATGCGACCTGATCGTGTTCATCGACGTCGGCGGCGACGTCCTGGCCGCGGGCGACGAGGCGGGTCTGCGCAGTCCTCTATGCGACGCGCTCACGCTCGCGGCCGCCGCGCTTCTGCGTGAGGCCGGACACCCGGTGCTCGGCGGCATCTTCGGCCTGGGCTGCGACGCGGAGCTGACCCCCGCCGAGGTACTCGACCGCCTCGCGGAGCTGGCCGCGGCGGGCGGGCTGCTCGGCGCCCGGGGCCTGACCGAGCCGATCGCGGAGCGCCTCGAGGGCGCGATCGAACGGGTGCCGACGGAGGCGAGCGCTCAAGCTGTGCGCGCGTTCCGGGGCGTCTCGGGTACGGCCACGATTCGCGGCGGCAGGCGCGAGGTGCAGCTGACGCCGGCGGCCGCGCTCACGTTCTATTTCTCGATCGAAGTGGCGATGGCGGTCACGGGGCGGCTCGCCCGGGCGGTGCTGGACACCCGCAGCCTGGAGGACGCGAACGATGCCCTGCACGAGCTCGGCGTCTCCACGGAACTCGACCTCGAGCGCGAGGCGGCGCGCAGCAGGATCGGATGACGGACCACGTGTTCACCGAGCTCGTCGCCGCGCCGGAGTGCGGGCGGGTGTTCACTCAGTCGCAGCGACCAGGCCTGGGCGACTGCGCGCCGTCGGGGAGGGTCCGGCTCGATGCCCTCGCGAGGTGGCTTCAGGACGTCGCCTACTTCGACGTCGAGGACGCGGGGCTCGCCGCGAGCGCGGTGTGGGTCGTGCGTCGTACCCGCATGCGGATCAGCCGCTTCCCCCGCTTCGGTGAGCGTCATCAGCTCATGACGTTCTGCAGCGGGCTGGGGAAGATGTGGGCCGAGCGGCGCACCTCTGTGGTCCTCGCCGACACCGGACAGAGCGACGTCGAAGCCGTGTCGCTGTGGGTCCACCTCGATCCCGCGAGCAAGCGGCCGGTGCCGTTCAACGAACGGGAGATCGCCACCTACGGCGACGCCGCCGACGGCCGGCGGGTGACGGCACGGCTCCGCCACCCGCTCCCCGACGCTCTCGAGCCCAGGACGCCATGGCGGTTCCGGGCGACCGAGGCCGATGTCGCCGACCACATCAACAACGCCGCCTACTGGCAGCCGCTCGAGGAGGAGTTGCTGAGCGGTGAGGAGCTCGACTCGCTCGACGTCGAGATGGAGTTCCGGAGTCCGGCGCAGCCCGGCGAGAAGCTGTTCGTTCGCGCCGGCAGCCAGCGCTGGATCGTCGACCCGGCGGGCGAGCTCCACGCATCGATCGCGCTTGGCGACTCGGCGCCGGCCTCACCGTGAGGGCTCCCGGCGAGGCGCCGCCGGTCTAGCGCGATCAGCAGAACAGCGCGTCGACCGACACGTCGATCCTCCGCACCGGGCCGTTCGTCGGCACGGCGCCGGCGTCCGGGGCGTGCGTCCTGACCGAGGTGCACGTGGCCTGTACCTCGGGCGTCAGAAACCTCGACGGTTTTCCGTACCCGTGAGCGTCGTCGATTCCTTTCGGCCGGTGGTAGTACCGCAGTGGGACGTGCATGTGAAGGTGCCGGCGCGCGCGAGTGACGCCGACGTACAGCAGCCGCCGTTCCTCATCGATGCTCTCGCTGGACCCGGCGGACAGGCACGCGGGGAAGTTGCCGTCGTAGAGCGCGAGCAGGTGGACGGCGTCCCACTCGAGTCCCTTGGCCGAATGGATCGTCGAGAGCACCAGGTAGTCCTCGTCGAGATGGGGCGGCTTCGCCAGATCGGCGCTCGACTGCGGTGGGTCGAGCGCCAGTTCGGCCGCGAAGTTGGATAGGTCCGACGACTCCCGCGCGGCGGCCACGAGCTGATCGAGGTCGGCGAGGCGGACCGGACCGTCGGGGTAGTGAGCCGTAATCAGCGGGGCCAGCGCGTCGCGGAGCCGCTCGGCCTGGGCGCCGGCGCCGGTGGTCCGGCCGGCCTCCACGAGCGCCTCGACGAGCGCATCGCCGCCCGCTCGCGCGCCCGCGGGGAGGCGCTCGCGGGCCGCGACCCAGGCTTCGAGCCGTGCGGCGGCGGGCGCGCTGACGATCACGTCGAGCGCGCGCCTCGCGGTAACCGGGCCGACCCCATCGAGGAGCTGGAGCAGACGGAACCAGCAAAGCTCGTTGCCGGGATTGCCGAGCAGCCGGAACAGCGCCATCAGGTCCTTGACGTGCGCGGCCTCCAGGTAGCGCAGACCGCCGTACTTCACGAATGGAATCTGGCGGCGTGACAGCTCGAGCTCGAGCAGGTCGCTGTCGTGTGAGGTGCGCATCAGCACGGCCTGCCGGCGCAGGTCGAACCCCTCCTCGCGGGCGGCGAGCACGCGCTCACAGACCTCGTGGGCCTGCTCGGACTCATCGCGGGTCCACACGAGCTCGGGCGTGACGCCGTCGCCGGTCTCGGAGCGCAGTCGCTTCTCGTACGCGCGCGTCGCCTGAGCCGCGAGCGCATTGGCGGTGTCGAGAATCGGTTGCGTCGAGCGGTAGTTGCGCTCGAGCGTGACCACGGCGGCGTCCGGGAAGTGCGAGGTGAACTCGAGGATGTAGTCGGCCGAGGCCGAGCGCCATCCGTAGATCGCCTGGAGATCGTCGCCGACGACCGTCAACCCGCGGCAGCGCCGGCGGATCCCGCGGACCATCTCGACCTGGAGGCCGTTGACGTCCTGGTACTCATCGATCAGAACGTGGTCGAACGCGTCCTCGATCGCGCGGCCGATGACCTCGTCGCCGGCGAGCGCGCGCCAGTAGAGCAGCAGGTCGTCGAGGTCGAGGACGCCGAGCGAGCGCTTGCGGGCGGTGTACGTCTTGAACAGCGTCGCCATCTCCTCGACGTGCTCCTCACACCAGGGGAACGCCTCGGTGACGGTCTCCGAGAGCGCCCGCTGGAAGTTGACGGTGCGCGAGTAGATGTCGAGCAGGGTGCTCTTGCGCGGGAAGCGTCGGCGGCTCTGGGCATGGCCGTGCTCCTCCCGGATCAGGTCGAGCAGGTCCGCGGCGTCACCGGGATCGAGCACGGCGAAGCCTTCGGCCAACCCGAGGGAGGACGCGTGCTTCCGGACGAACCGATGCGCGACCGAGTGAAACGTCCCGCCGAGCACCCCGCCGGCGCCGGAGGGCGTCCGAACGAGCGCCCGCGTTCGTTGCAGCATTTCGCGCGCCGCTCGGCGCGTGAACGTCAGCAGCATGATCCGCTCGGGCGCGACGCCCTGCTCCACGAGCCACGCCACGCGCGCGCACAGCGTCGTGGTCTTGCCCGTGCCGGCGCCGGCCAGGATCAGCAACGGGCCGCCCGGGTGGGTGGCGGCGGTCAGCTGCTCGGGGTTGAGCGCGTCGAGCCAGGGAACCGGCTCGTGGTCGGCGGCGATCGCGAACATCCGTTCGGTAACGCTAGGTGGCTGTCCGGACGTATCGCAACGGCGCTTGCGTCCGCGGTACGCTGGGGGGGATGACACCCGAGCAAGAGCGCGATCCCCATCACGAGCTGAACAACCCGGTCGGTGAGCCCGACCCCACCGAGTGGCCCGACCCATACGATCAGCGCGAGGATCCACGCGATCCGGACGATCCCGATCGCGACTACGGCGACGAGCCGCATACCCCCACCGGCGCGACGAGCACCAGCGAACCGCATCCTGACCAGGACCCGGAGGCTCTGCCCCGCGAAGCCCTGGAGCGCGACAAGCTCGACGACTGAGTGGCCGCTCGGTGAAGGAGCTACGTGGATCGGCGGCGGTCGAGGTGGCCGCGTCCCCGGCGGACTCCATCGCCTTTCTGCAAGCCGTCGATCGCTACCCGGAGTGGTATCCCGAGGTCGTGAAGCAGGTCGAGGTGACCGAGCGTGACGCCGGCGGTCGCCCGTCTAAGGCAAACGCGCGCCTCCATGTCGTAGCGGGGCCGCTGACGCGGGACTTCAACCTCCAGATGGCCGTCGTCAGCGAGCCCCTCGGGACGGTCAAGCTCGTGCGGATCTCGCACGGCGCGTCAGATCAGGAGCAGTTCGAGGTCGTCTGGCGAGTCACGGAGGCGGTGCGGACCCGGATCGACGTGGCGCTCGACGCCAACCTCTCGGTCCCGCGGTTCCTGCCGATCGGCGGGATCGGCGACGGGCTGGCGCAGGGCTTCGTCGGTGCGGCGGCGCGAGGGCTCGAACGCTCAGGCTGAGAGCAGCGGCAGCACTCCGGCCTCGAGATCGAGCAGAAACTGTTTGCGCTCGAGCCCGCCTCCGTAGCCCGTGAGCGATCCATCGGCGCCGATGACGCGATGGCAGGGCACGATCAGGGCGATCGGATTGCGCGCATTGGCCAGTCCGACCGCGCGCGCCGCGGCGGGCTCGCCGAGCGCCGCGGCGATCTGCCCGTAGCTCGCGGTCTCGCCATACGGAATCTCGAGCAGCGCGTTCCAGACGCGCAGCTCGAACGGGTTGCCGACGAGGTCGAGCTCGACGTCAAACTCGCGTCGGGCGCCGTCGAAGTACTGCTCGAGCTGTTCGCGGGGCCCGGCAAAGGGGCGATCGTCGCGCTGCCAGCGGGGGTCGATCGCGACTGGGCGCGCGGCGGACTGCATCGAGAGGCGCTGGAGCGCCCGGCCGTCGCCGGCCAACAGCAGCTCGCCGATGGGAGTGTCGAACGTTGTGTAGATCATGTACCTAGAACGGCGGTCGGCTCTTGATTGTGAGGCCGACGTCGGTCGGGCAGGTCCATGACCTCGGCGAGCAGTTCGTAGGAGCGCCGGCGAGCTTCGTGGTCGTAGGTGATCGTGACGACGATCACCTCTTCGGCGCCGTACTCGGCGGCGAGCTGCTCGATCCCCGCCCGGACCTTCTCGGGCGGACCGATGATCCCCCGGCGCCCGGGGAGGTTGCCGGTCGTCGGCTTGCCCTCGCGCGCGAGGAACTCGACCGCCTTCTCCGGCGGCGGCACCGGGATCAGCTCGTTGCGCCGCAGCATCGTCAGCGTCATCCGGCTGCTGGAGGCGAGGTGCTGCGCCTGCTCGTCGGTCTCCGCGCACAGAACCCAAGCGGCGACCGCGGTCCGCGGCGCGGCCAGCTCGCGCGCGGGCTGGAACCGCTCCCGGTAGAGCTTCGCGATCTCGGCGCCGCCGGGGTTGATGAAGTCCGCGAACGCGTACGGGAGTCCGAGCTGCCCGGCCCAGATCGCGCTCTGCGGCGAGGATCCGAGCAGCCACACCACTGGCAGGGCCGGGCGCCCGGGGAGGATCGGCGCGAGGCGGGCGAACGGGTGATCTGCGGGCAGGTCGTCCTCGAGATAGGCGAGCAGCTCGCCGAGCTGCTGCGGGAAGTCGTCCGGTGACGCCTGGCGCCGGTCGCGCTGGAGCGCGAACATGGTCAGCGGGTCCGTGCCGGCGGCCCGACCTATCCCGAGGTCGATCCGATCGGGCGCCAGGGCCGCGAGGATCGTGAACGTCTCGGCGACCTTGAACGGACTGTAGTGAGGCAGCATCACGCCGCCGCTGCCCACACGGATCCGCTCCGTGGCGGCCGCGATCGGTCCGATTAGAGCCTCGGGGCTGGCGCTCGCGAGCATCGGGCCGCCGTGGTGCTCGGCGACCCAGTAGCGGTGGTAGCCGAGCCGGTCCGCGAGCCCGGCCAGGTCGAGCGTGTTGTGCAGCGCCTGAGCGCCCGTCGAGCCCTCCGAGATCGGCGATTGGTCTAGGACGGAGAGCAGCATTGCTTTCATACTAGGAGGCTGGGGGACGGGGGTGCGGGGTCCGAGCGGCTGGCGCGGGCCGTCAGTGCTTCAACATTCGGTGCAGTGAGCCGATACGCCCGATATGGAGAGGTATCGGCGATCTCTGCAAGGGGCCGCGTCGCTGTACGAGCGCCCCGATTGGCGCCGCGGGATCCTGATCCCGTACGCGGCGTGCTGCGCGATCGCGCTGCTGATGCTGCTGTCCGGCGGCTCCGTCAGCTTCGAGGTGGTTCCTGCACTCGTCCTGCAGGTGATCGTCGGCACGCTCGTCGTGCTCGCGCCACGGCTCGGGTTGGATCGATGGCAGTACGGCGGAAGTCTCGCGATCGTCGCCTACCTCGTGTCGGTGGCGCTGCTACGCGACGGCGGCGGGCCCACGGCCGGGTTCGGACCACTCGTGCTGCTGCCGGTGATCTGGGCCTCGATCCGCGGCCGCCGGGATGAGCTGGCGGTCGCCGTCGTCGGCGTGGCGCTCGTGTACATCGCCCCGGCCGTCGTGATCGGTCCGCCCCGTTATCCCGCCGGAAGCTGGCGCAGCGGCGTGATGTTCGCGGTGATCTCGGCGACGATCGGAGTCACGGTGATCGGGCTCGTGAGGCGGGTCCAGACGCTGCTCGGGGAGATGGCGCTGCTCGCGGGCACCGACGAGCTGACCGGGCTCGCAAACCGCCGGGCCTGGCACGAGCTCCTCACCCGCGAGCTGAACCTCGCGCCGCGCGTCGGCAAGCCGCTCTCGGTCGTCCTGATCGACCTCGACTTCTTCAAGGAATACAACGACAGGCACGGCCATCTCGCCGGCGACCGGCTGCTGCTCGCGACCACGTCTGCGTGGCACCGCGTGCTCCGCGATACCGACGTGCTCGCGCGCTGGGGCGGAGATGAGTTCAGCGTTCTGCTTCCGTCGTGCAGCTCGGCGCAGGCTCTCGACGTGATCGATCGGCTGCGGGCTGCGTGCCCGGAGCTCGGGTTCTCCGCGGGCGTGGCCGAGTGGCAGCCGGGGCTCACGCCCCAGGAGCTGCTGACCGCGGCCGACGAGGCGCTCTACAGGGCCAAGAACGGGGAGCGCAACAGCAGCGCGATCGCGCCGGGGTCTTAGACGGGCGCGGAAGCGCGCGCTGCCTACGAGACAACGGGAACGGCGTCGGCCTCGCGCCGCTCGACCTCGGCGCGGACGATCGGCGCCACCTGGGTACCGAACAGCTCGATGGACTTCAGCACGTCGGCGTGGGCGACCGCCCCGACGCTCATCTGCCCGACGTAGCGCTCGTTTCCGAACAGCTCGTGCTCGAACAGGATCTTCTCGGCGACCTCCTCGGGGGATCCGACTGCCAGCGCGCCGCGCGGGGAGCGTAGGGCCTCGTACTCGGGTTTGCCCGACGGGGGCCAGCCTCGCTCGCGGCCGATCCGGTTCATCATCGCCAGGTAGGAGCTGGCGAACGCCGAGTCGGCCTGTGCCGAGGTTTCGCCGACGAACGCATGGGTGTTGATCGCGATCCGCGCATCCGAGGGGTCATGTCCGGCCGCGTCGATCGCCTGGCGATAGAGGTCGACGAGCGGCACGAACCGCTCGGGCTGACCACCGATGATCGCGAGCGTGAGCGGAAGCCCGAGGGCGCCGGCGCGGACGACCGACTGCGGCGTACCGCCGACGGCCACCCACACGGGCAGCGGATCCTGCACCGGACGGGGCCAGACGCCGGCGTCCTGAAGCCGCGCGCGGTGCTTGCCGCTCCACGTCACGTACGTGTCCTCGCGGATTCGCAGCAGCAGCTCGAGCTTCTCGGCGAACAACTCGTCGTAGTCGTCGAGGTCATAGCCGAACAGCGGGAACGACTCGATGAACGAGCCGCGCCCGGCCATGATCTCGGCGCGACCGCCGGAGATCAGATCGAGCTCCGCGAACTGCTGGAAGACCCGGACCGGGTCGTCCGAGCTGAGGACGGTGACCGCGCTCGCAAGGCGGATCCGCTCTGTCCGCGCGGCGATCGCGGCCAGCGCCACCGCGGGGGAGGAGACGGCGAAATCGGGGCGATGGTGCTCGCCGACGGCGAACACGTCGAGCCCGAGCTGATCTGCGAGCTGAGCCTCCTCGAGGAGGTCGCGCATCCGCTGCTCGGGACTGACGCCCGAGCTGAGGTCCGCGAAGGTGGCAAGGCCAAGTTCCATTTGTTGGATGGTAGCAGGTAGTTGTTGGCACAACTATATCCGGCGATACACAGCGCCACCCGGCGGGGCCCTTGAGGCAGAGCCCCCTCTAGAGCAGGTTCTCTAAGAGAAAGCTTCGGGCTGTTCACACGGGGGCAACGTCGGGCTTTTTCCGCGCCCATATAAGTCCTGCCGTCTGCATCCTCGAACCAAGGGAGTTCTCAATATGTTGGGACGGACATGGCGGGGTGCCTTGCTGGCGTCGGCCGTTGCCGCGGGTGCAATCGCGCTGTCGGCGGCGGCGGGCTCCGCGCACTCTGACCACCACGGCCGCCACGGCTTCGGCCACGACGGCCGCTCGACCGCGATCAAGCACGTGCTGCTGATCTCGGTTGACGGCATGCACCAGTCCGACCTCGACTGGTACGTCCAGAACCACCCGGACTCGGAGCTCGCGAAGCTTGCGGCCGGCGGCGCCGAGTTCACCAACAACCACACGTCAGATCCCTCCGACTCGGATCCCGCCGGCACGGCGCTGATGACCGGCGGCGACCCGCGCGCCACCGGCATCTACTACGACGACGAGTACAGCCACGGCGTGTTCCCGCCCGGCACGACTAACTGCTCGGGTCCGATTCCGGGTGGCAACGTGATCTACGACTCGCCGGACGACAACCTTGCCAACGTGCCGGACCTGCTGAATAACGGGAGTGGCAACACGTTCCCGTCGTTCGATGAGGGCGGCTCGATCTACTCGGGTAGCGGCGGTGCCAGCGGCGCGTTCCCCGGCGATGACACGAACCCCGCCTTGATCATGAATCTGAGCGACCACCCGCAGTCGGGTCTGAACCCGGCGACCTACCCGGTCGACCCCCGGACCTGCAAGCCGATCCAGCCGTGGGACTACGTGAAGGTCAACACCATCTTCCAGGTCATCCACCACGCCGGTATGTGCACCGCTTGGTCTGACAAGCACGCGATCTACACATCGTTCAACGGCCCCGGCTCGGGTGGCGACAGCATCGACGACTTCTTCGGGCCGGAGATCGACTCGCAGGCGGTCGAGCCGAACGGCGTTCCGTACCCGGAGAACGGCGCTTGGACGGCCACCGATGCCGCGACCAAGCAGTACGACTCGTACAAAGTCCAGGCGGTGGTCAACTGGATCAACGGCTACGACCACTCCGGCACCGGGCCGAGGGTCGGCACGCCGGCGATCTACGGGATGAACTTCCAGGTCGTCTCGGTGGCCGAGAAGCTGAAGGAGTCCCCGACGACGCTGATCGGCCCGAACGCCCACGGGGACTACACGGAGGACGCCCCTGTCGCGGGCGCCTACGTGACCGTGAACGGCCACCAGGTGCCGGGCCCGGTGCTGCAGAGCGCGCTCAACTACGTCAACGACTCCCTGCAGCGGATGGCCGACACGATCCAGGCGGACGGCGAGTCCGGATCGACGGCGATCATCGTGACGGCCAAGCACGGCCAGTCGCCGCTGAACAACGCCCAGCTCCAACGGATCGACGACGGTCCGATCATCTCCGGCGTCAACGCGGCCTGGGCCGCAACCCACCCCAGCAACCAGACGCTGGTCGCCCAGGAGGCCGACGACGACGGGCTGCTGTGGTGGCTGTCGGACCGCTCGCAGACAGCGGCTGACTCCGTTAGGCACTACCTCTGGACGCACTCCGCCCCGGCGGTCAACTACGCGGGGCAGACGATCACCGTCCAGCACTCCGGTCTGAAGCGCATCTTCGGCGGAGCTCAGGCGGCGCGGTTCTTCGGCGTCCGGACGTCCGAGCCGGACCACCCGGACGTGTTCGGGATCGCTCAGGTCGGCACCATCTACACGACCGGCTCGAAGATCGCCGAGCACGGCGGCGACAACCGTGGTGACCGTGACGTGCCGCTGCTCGTCTACGCCCCAGGGACGGTTCCGCGCTCGAAGGACCACGCTTGGGTAGAGACGACCCAGGTGGCGCCGACGATCCTGGCGTTGCTCGGACTCAACCCGTTCGACCTCCAGGCCGTGCGGATCGAGCACACGCGCGTGTTGCCGGGGGCGTAGTCCAAATGAGCTACTGGGCGCGCTCGGCGCGGCGGGCGCGCCCGGCTCAGCGCAGCCAGGACGGACCGAGCCCGAGCACGGCCGCGATCGCGAGCCCGGCGACGAGCAGCGCTCCCGCCCGCCGGGTGTGGGTGAAGGCGAACGCGGCAAACCACAGCGGCCACACGGGGAAGCCCTGGGGCGGACGCTCGGGTCGCGGGCGGCGAAGCCACTTCAGGGCCCGGGTCAACAGGGGCAGCGCGCCGAACGCCGCCAGCGCGGGCCATGGCAACGCCTCGATCAGCACGCAGGCGACCACGGCAACGTAGAAGCCGACCATCAGTCCCTCGGTCACGCGGCGGGCGCGGCGCTCGCCGAGGATCACCGGCAGCGTGCGCACCCCGGCCGCCTCATCCCAGGGCAGTTTGTCGATGTGCTTGCCCATCAGCACGGCTGTGCACAGGAGCCCATACGGGATCGAGGCCGGCCACACCTGCCAGGGCAGGCGGCCGACCGAGGCGTAGTACGTGCCGGCGATCATCAGCGGGCCCCAGACAACGAGCACGTCGAGCTCGCCGAGGCCGCGCTTCTTGAGCCTGAGCGGCGGCGCCGTGTAGGCCACGTTCAGAATCACGCCGGCGACGCCGAACGCGAGCACGACGAGGCCGCGCGCGCCCACGAGGATCGCCAGGATCACGAGGTCGGCGACGTTGACCGCCACGGCGGCGCGGACCAGGCCGTCGCGATCGATCATCCCGGACAGGATCGGGTGGGGCGCGTACAACGCGCGCGGGTAGTCCTCGGCGTCGAGTCCGGCGTCGGTGTCGAACAGGTCGTTGACGAGGTTGTTGGAGACGTGGGCCAGCACGATCCCGATGAACGCCAACACGAACCAGCCGAGCGAGAAGCCGGCATGGCGCACCGCGAGCAGCCCCGCGATCGCGCCGGCGGTGAGCGTCATCGGAAGCACGCCCGCGCGGGTTATGACCAGCCACTTGGATACCGTGTCGAGCTCGCCCGACGGCGGGTTGACCGTGCTGAGCGCGTGGCGCCAGCGGGCCAGCCTGCCCGGCCCGGACAGCGGTGGAGCCGTCTCGCTCATCTGCGCGCACGCTATCGCGGTGCGCGCGGCAGCAACAATTAACCGAGGGCTGTCGAGATCGCCCGAACCCGCTCGTCATATACGTAAAGCCGCACAGCCAGCGGCGAGAAACGTCCCAACCGAAGGAGGCGCGATGCCCCAGTACATGCTGTTGATCTACTCCACCACGCCCAGCCCCGAGCAGCTCGCCGAAGAGCACCCCAAGTGGGGCGCGTTCACGCAGGAGCTCAAGGACTCCGGCGCGTTCGTCAACGGGGACGCCCTCCAGGGCGTCGACGTGGCGACGACGGTGCGCGAGCGCGACGGCGAGCTCCAGCTCACCGACGGGCCGTTCGCGGAGACCAGGGAGCACCTCGGCGGCTATTACACGATCGACGTTCCCAGCCTCGATAAGGCGCTGGAGTACGCGGGCCGTATGCCGCACATCGGCCGCGGCTCCGTGGAGGTCAGGCCCGTCTGGGACACGACCCAGATGATGGAAGAGGCCAGTCAGGTCGAGGCGTCGGCGTAATCCGGTCGCGCTCGTCGGCGGGTGGGCGGTGGCGCCCGCCGGCGGTTGGCCGGGCGGGGGCCCAGGCGCTGCGCGCCCGCAGCTCTCGCGAGCGATCGGCTCGGTAAACGGCGCTGGGGAAGAGGGTGGATGGGGCTCGATCGCGGGATCCGGGGCCTCAGATGCTGCATAACACGACAACCCCGGCGCCGGCGCCGAGCCCTGTCGTGTTGAGCACACTCTTCATGCATAGATCGACAGGCCTCGCCATCCGGCGCGGGATTGTCGTGCTTTGCAGGTTTTGGACGGGTGCGATGGCGCCCGCTCGCTCCCCTTCCCCAGCGCCATTGCCGAGCCGCCCTCGAATCAGGGCCGCGGGGCTGAAAGCGCCGGCGGGCCGAGAGTCGACACCCACGGAGCAACGAACCGCCCACGCCACCCCCCGACTGTCTGGTTCTCCCACCTCGGCGGTGGCGCTCTCGAGCCCTGAGGTCGAGTGTGTCGGGCATGACTGCCCTCGCGAGCGCGACAAAGCCAATCGGGCTGGAGCCACCGACCCGCACCGGCGCCTCGATTGCGTCGGTCGGCGTCAGCCTCCCGGCGACCACCGTGCCCAACAGCACGATCGCCGCCCGGCTGGGTGTCGACGAGGATTGGATCGTCCGCCGGACCGGCATCCGCGAACGTCGTGTGGCGGAACCGCAGGAGCGGCTGACGACCCACGCGGCCGACGCGGCACGCCAGGCCCTTGAGCGCGCCGGGGTCCGGGCCGACCAGGTCGACCTCGTGCTCGTCGCGACCACGACCGCCGACGAGGTCCTCCCGAACGCCGCCCCGTTGGTGGCGCATACGATCGGCGCCTCGCGCGCCGGCGCGTTCGACATCGGCGCGGCGTGCACGGGCTTCTTGTCGGCGCTGGCGGTGGGCTGTGCGCAGATCGAAACGGGCAGGGCTCGCAACGTGGTCGTCGTCGGTGCGGACTTCATGTCGCGGATCACCGATCACGACGATCGCGCAACGGCGCCGGTGTTCGCCGACGGCGCCGGAGCGGTGGTCCTCGTCTCGACCAACCAACATCGGATCGGTCCGGTTGTGCTTGGGGCCGACGGGGATGGCGCCGACAACATCGTCGTGGACAGGTCCGAGCCCCTCATCCGGATGCGCGGTCACGAGACTTTCCGCGAGGCGGTCGCGCGGCTGTCGCTGGTGACGCTCCAGGTCATCAACGCGGCCTCGATCGGGCTCGGAGACATCGATCTGTTCGTCTACCACCAGGCCAACGGCCGGATTCTCAGCGCCGTCGGCGAGCGGCTCGGGCTGCCCGCCGATCGCGTCGTCGACTGCGTGGGTGACTACGGCAACACGTCGGCCGCGACGCTGCCGCTGGCGCTCGCGTTCAGCGAGCGCCGAGGTCGGCTCGCCGCCGGCGATCGCGTGCTGCTCGGCGCGTTCGGCGCGGGCTTCACGTGGGGCGCGACGGTCGTCGACTGGGGGACGGCATGACGAGCCTGGCACTTGCGGAACGAACCGACGCGCGACTGTCTCCGCTGGAGCGGTTGGAGACGCTGTGCGACCCCGGGACGCTCGACGTGATCCGCACCGAGGTGATCTCGCTGCCGATGGGCGAGAAGGCACGCGCCGGCGACGGCGTGCTCGGCGGCACCGGACTCGTCGACGGACGGCCCGTGTTCTGCTACGCGCAGGACTCGTCCTTCGCCGGCGGCTCGCTCGGCGAGGCGCACGCGAACACGATCGCCCGCGTGATGGAGCTCGCCGACCGCGCCCGGGCGCCTGTCGTCGGGTTCGTGGCCTCCGGGGGCGCGCGGATGCAGGAGGGCGTTGGCGCGCTCGGCGGGTACGGCCGGATCTTCCGGCGGATCGTGCAGCTGTCCGGCCGCGTGCCCCAGATCTCGGTCCTGACCGGCCTGTCGGCCGGCGGTGGCGCGTATGCGCCGGCGCTGACGGACTGGGTGGTGATGACCGAGGAGTCGAGCATGTTTCTCACGGGCCCCGCCGTCGTGCGTGATGCGCTCGGCGAGGACGTGACGGCCGCTCAGCTCGGCGGTACCCGTGTGCACGAGCGAAACGGCGTCTGCCACTTCGTGGCGTCGGACGAGGTCGATGCGATCCACCTGACGCGCGAGCTCATCGGCTACCTACCGAGCCACCGCGACCTGCCTGCGCCGGTGCTCGCCCCCCGGCCGGCGCCGCCGCGCGACCCAAAGGAGATCGTCCCCGACGAGCAGCGGCGCGTGTACGACGTGCGCGAGGTCATCCGATGCCTGGCCGATGGCGGCGGGCTGTTCGAGGTCGCTGCTGGCTGGGCGCGCAACCTGGTCACCGGTTTCGCCCGGATCGACGGGCGGACCGTCGGCGTGATCGCCAACCAGCCCCGCTACCTTGGTGGCGTGCTCGATTCGGCAAGTTCGCGCAAGGGCGCGCGTTTCGTATCCAAGTGCGATCAGTTCAGGATCCCGTTGCTCGTGCTCGTGGACACACCCGGGTTCATGCCCGGAACAAAGCAGGAGACCGAGGGCGTGATCCGCTACGGCGCGGGACTCGTGCACGCGTTCGCGGAGGCGACGGTGCCGCGCGTGACGGTGATCCTGCGCAAGGCGTTCGGCGGAGCGTTCATCACGATGAACTCCAAGGATCTCGGCGCGGACTACGTGTTCGCGTGGCCACAGGCGGAGATCGGCGTGATGGGTGCGAAGCCTGCGGTGGGGATCATCCACAGGCGTGAGCTGGCGGCTGCCGAGGATTTCGACGAGACCCGGGAGCGGCTTGCCGCGAGCTATGCCGAGGCGCAGCTGCGCCCGCAGGTGGCGGCGAGCACCGGCTACGTGGACGAGCTGATCACGCCGGCGCAGACGCGTCAGCGACTGTGCTGGGCATTCCGATCGCTCGAGGGGGCGCGATGACTCAGAAGGGGACGATCCTGCTCACGGGCGCAACGGGGTTCGTGGGCATGGAGTTGCTCGCGCGGTACCTCGAGCGCGGCGATCGCGATGTCGTCGCGCTCGTCCGCGCGCCCAGCGACGAGGCGGCGAGCGCGCGAATCGACGCGGTGCTCGCGAACCTGTTCGGGCCGCGGCGCGCCCGCGCCTACACCGGCCGAGTCCGGGCTGTCGCCGCCGAGCTGACCGCCTCGCGGATGGGACTGAGCGACCGTCGCTATACCGAGCTGGCGGTGAAGGCCAGCGCAATCGTCCACTCGGCCGCATCAGTGTCGTTCTCGCAGCCGCTCGACCAGGCGCGGGCGATCAACCGCGAGGGCACGCGGCGGCTGCTCGAGTTCGCGGGGCACGCACGGCGCCACGGAGGTCTCGAGCGCTATGCGCACATCTCCACCGCGTACGTCGCCGGGACCCATCGCGGCCGATTCTGCGAGCGCGACCTCGACGTGGGCCAGGAGTTCCGGAACACCTATGAGCAGTCGAAGTTCGAGGCTGAGCAGCTCGTGCGCAACCAGGCCGAGGTCCCGTTCACGATCCTACGCCCGAGCATCGTCGTCGGCGATCGCAGCAGCGGCTGGACGTCGGCGTTCAACGTCCTCTACTGGCCGCTGCGGGCGTTCTCGCGCGGGCTGTTCACCGAGGTCCCCGCGGACACGGCGGCTCCGGTCGACGTCGTCTCGGTCGACTACGTCGCCGATGCCGCGTACGAGCTGTGCGAGTCGCCGGGCGGGATCGGTGAGACCTACCACCTGACCGCCGGCGCCAACGCCAGCACGATCGGGGAGATCGCGAACGCCGCCAGCCGGTACTTCAAGCTGCCCGTGCCGCGCGTGCTCTCGCCCCGCGAGTTTGCGGCCGGCGGGGCCGGCGGTGCGGCCCGCGCGGCGCTCGAGGGCAGCAGCGTCTACTTCCCGTACTTCTCGGTCGGCACGGTGTTCGACGACGCCGCCACGCGGGCGCGCCTGGAGCCGCGAGGCATCCGGAGCTCGCCGTTGGGCGACTACCTGGAGCGGCTCCTCGACTTCGCGACGCGCAGCCGCTGGGGCAAACTGCCGATCACGAGGATGGAGGCGCTCGCGAGCTGAGCCCCCCACCCGGGGGGTTGGGACCTCGCCGCAGTTGAGGGGAGCGGAGGCGCGGGGGATGCTCGCCGCATGGCAGTCCTCGCTGACACAGCTCGATTCCGCGCCGACGACCCTGACGCACTCGTGGCGGCGTCGTTGGCGTGCCCGCTCTGCCTGCGCAGCGAGCACGTCGTGTGGGAGGCGTCGTTGGACGGCTACGATCCCTCGGTGTCATGCTGGTGCCCGCGCTGCGACGAACGCTGGCGCGTCTACCTCGCGCCGCAGCAGGAGCTGCGGATCGGGCTGATGCACGCCTGCGGCCCCTGATCCGGACAGCCCGGTGAGCACCACCGGCGGAGTCGACCGGTCCGCCGGTCTCGGAATCGGGGCCCTCGAGCTGTTCGTCGAGGTCCTCTCGCAATCGGAGCAGGGGTCCGGGCCGGGCGAGGGCTTCTACGACCGGCTGTGCGAGGCCGTGTGCCGACTGGCGCACATGCGCCGGGCGCTGATCTTCCGCTACGACGCGGCGACGCGGCGAGTGCGAGCGGCGGGGGCTCACGGCCTCGACATCGAGCAGTTCGCGACCGCGCACGTCACGGTCGAGTCCGCCTCGTTCGCCGCTCAGGCCCTGGTCGAGGATCGGGTGGTCGAGGTTGACGGCGACGTCTCCGGAGAGATCCCGGCGGAGTACATGGCGCTGTTCCCAGAGCCGGTCCGACTCGTGTGCGCCCCGATGGTGGCCGCGGAGCGCGCGATCGGGGTGATCCTGGCCGATCGGCTGCTCGCGGCCCCGCCGCTCGACGACGCCGAGGTGCACCTCATGTGGACGCTGGGCAAGGCGGCGGCGCTGGCCGCGGTCTCGCGGATCGTCGCCACCCAGGCGGAGAAGGCCCAGCAGCTCGAGCAACGGATCGATTTGGCCCGCGAGATCCACGAAGGCGTGATCCAGCGGCTGTTCGGCGTCTCGATGGCGCTCGACGGCGACGGCGACCTGCCCGCGGCCGCCCGGGAGCGGTGCGCGAGCGAGACGCAGCGCGCCCTCAGCGATCTCCGCATCGCGCTCCAGCGCCCGCTCGGCCGCGCGCCACGAGCGACCAGAACGACGTTTGTGGCCGAGGTCGAGCGGCTCGCGCGCGTCCATCCCGAGCTGGGGGTGACGCTCGAAGCGGGGCAGGAGGGCGACGTCCCGACGAGTCTCGAGCCGCTCGCCCAGTCCGTGCTCGCCGAGGCGGTGCGAAACGCGCACAAGCACGCGAGCCCCAGCCGGGTGAGCGTGCGGGTCGGGCGGGTCGACGGAGCGTTCGTGCTCGAGGTGGCCAACGACGGCGTCCGCGGCCGCAGGCGCCAGGCAGGGATGGGGTTGAGGCTCGCTGCCCTGGAGGCCCTGCAAAGCGGCGGCGTCGTCGAGTTCGGTGAGCGCGAGCCCGGCAGCTGGCAGGTACGGCTGGTCGTGCCCGGGGATGATTGACCAGCTGAGAAGCCCCGAGCGCCTGACGGTCCTCGTCGTCGACGACCACGACGTCGTCCACTGGGGTTTCCGGCTGATGCTCACGCAACAAGCGTGGGTGGAGCGGTGCGTGAGCGCTCATGCGGGTCCGCAGGCGGTCGAGATGGCGCGACGCTACCGGCCGCACGTGGCGCTCGTCGACCTGTTCCTCGGCGAGGAGTCCGGCGCGGAGATCTGCGAGCAGATCAGGGCCGCTGAGCCGCGCACGCGCGTGTTGCTCTTCTCCGGCGCCGGCGAGATCTCGCCCCAGGCGGCCCGCGCCGCCGGCGCCTCGGGCTTCGCCTACAAGGATTGGCCGGCGCGGCGCATCGCGAGCGCCGTGCGGCTCGTCGGGCTCGGCAAGACGATGTTCGAGCGCCACGACCGGCCAGAGATGATGGGGCTCTCCGATCGCGAGCGCTCGGTGCTCGAGCTGATGGCGTCCGGCTCGACGAACCCCGAGATCGCCGAGGCGCTGCACCTGTCAAAGCACACGGTCAAGGAGCACACGAGCGCGGTGTACCGCAAGCTCGGCGTTCGCAATCGGACCGAGGCGGTCCAGCGCGCCCAGCGGCTCGGGCTCGTGACCTAACCCGAGCCTGAAGGCGATGAGACCTCCGTTTGATTCGCTCGTGGCCGAAGTCCACAACGGCGAGCTCCTCGACCTTCTCCCGTCGAGGCTC
>CAWEUN010000009.1:0-447656 GCA_963812225.1 uncultured Solirubrobacterales bacterium | reverse complement strand
TGCGATCACGTGCTGCTCGTAATTGCGGGTGGCCGCTCGCAACTGTGCGGCCGCGATGTCCGCCGATCCGGGTTCCGGGCGGACTCCCGGCAGGACTATGCGTGCGGGTGCTTGCGTGGGCAGGGCGTTCAGGGTGACGGGCACGGTTGCTCCTTAGGCCGCGCGTAACGCCGGATGCTCCGGGGCGGCGGGGCCGAGTTTGTAGACGAACCGACGCCGGGCTTCGTGGTAGCTCGGATCGGGACCGAAGAAGCAGTCGTGGGAGCGGGCGAGTTCTTCTCTGCGGTAGGCGTCGAGCGGTTTTCCGCGCTCGTCGTGTTCGCGTCGGCGCCGCTTGTGTTCGAGCCGCTGCGGCAGATCCGGCCCGCCGGCAAGCCGTTCGGCCAGCGCCCGGGTCTGGTCGTGGAAGTCGCGGAGGCTCGTGTCGACCACGGCGTCCAAGAGCCCGATCCGTACCGCCTGTCGTGCGCCGAGAGGCGTGAACGGCGGGCTGGTCAAGCGGGCGGCGATCGGATGTCCGACCCGCCAAGGCAGTAGATAGGTCCAATACTCCGAGCCATACAGGCCGCCCATGTGCTGGTAGTAGGGGTTCAGGACGATGTCCTCGCGGGCCACGACGCAATCACCGGCCAGCGCGAGAGGAACGCCGCCGGCGGCCGCGTCTCCGGCAAGGGCTGAGACCACGAGATGCGAGTCGGTCTGCACGATCTCCCGCACGAGGTCGTTGATCGCCACCAGGTTGCGCCAGGACTCCGCAGCCGGGTCCTCGGCGGCCTCGATCACGTTCAGGTGAATGCCGTTGGAGAAGTAGTCGTCGCCGCCGAGCAACACGATCACTCTCGTGCTCGAACGCGCCCGGGCTTGGACATAGGCCTCCCGCAGCCGCCGGCACTGTTCGGTGCTCATCGCGCCGTTGTAGAAGTCGAACCGCAAGTAGCCCACGCCTGCGCGCTCGTGATAGGAGACATCGCGGTAGATGTGATCGTCGGCACTCGCCGCGTCGATCGTGGCTTCGATCTCAGGAACGTCGAGGTCGATTCCCGCGAGCGAGAGCGCGCGGGCGGCGGGCAGTTTGAAGTGAGTCTGGGTCGGCGTGTTCTGGCGCTTCAGATGGGTTATCCAGACCGCGCCATCCCGAGTCGCTCGGCAGATCGCGCCCGCGCGCGTTGCGATGATCTCCCCTGGCCGGCCGCGCAACAGGCGCTCGCGATGCGCGCCGAAGAGATGAAACGCGAAGCCACGGACGTCGTCGAGCACCCCGGGATGTCCCTCGGCCGCGCGGATCTTGCGAAGCACCACCTCGGTGGCGTCCGACCGCCAGTCGATCGCGCGAACGGCCTGGGTCATTAGCGGGCGCGCCGCGCCTCCAGCCACGACTCGGCGTTGGAGCTCGTGCGGCGGGCGGGCGCCCTTCGCGATCAGGCCGATCGCCTCTACCAGCGCCTCGATCGCGGCATGCCTGACCTCGCGCCGGTAGAGGCTGCTCTTGCCGACCTCGCGCATCGGGAACGTCCGTGTCGCCCACACGCGGCCGGCGTCGAACTCGCCATTGGCCTCGAGCACGGTTACCCCCCACTCGCGCGCCCCGAGTTCGATCGCCCAGTCCAGTGACGACGGGCCACGGTCTCCGATCGGTCCCGGGTGGACGATCAGGCATCGATGCCGCGACCAGATCGCCTCCGGGATCATCCGCTTCAGGAACGGGCACACAATCAGCCCCGGCTCGTGCTGGGCGACCGCGGCCTCCATTTCCGCGTCCGAGTCGACCACCGCGACCGCCACCTCGTGGCCCAGGTCGGTCAACGCGACCCATGCTCGCTGGCTGAGACCGTTGTGCGCCGAGACCAATACCAGGATCCGCTCCCGACGGGGGCTCATGATCGCTTTGCGACGCGCTTGATCGATGTGGCTCCCGCCCGGGGCACGTGTCATTGTGGGCTGCGTGCGCATCACCGTATGTCTCCGTTCAGGCAGCCTGCTCGACACGCTGTTCAGCGCCCCTCGCCCGTTGCGATGCCTGCGAGCGAGCCGTTGGTGTCATCCGTGACGGCCGTGAGTCGGCCGCCGCCGTGCAGGTTCGTGTAGGCGCCGGTGCCGCTGATCACGGTCCAGTGGGCGCGGGCGATGTGGATCGGGCTCGTGAGCGGGCCGGTGACGCCCTTGAGGAGAATCTCGAACGTCCCGTTGTGCCCGGTGTAGGTGTTGGTGGCCTTGAACGTGGCCTGGTCGCCGCTGGGCGTGTACGAGAGGATGTTCGCTTCGGCGCTGCCGGCATCGTTGACGGCGCAGCAGGCGGCGAATGAGCCGCTGGCGTGGGGCGAAGTCGGGCTGTCGAAGGTGAGCTTGATCCCGATCACCAAGCGGTTGTCGTTGGCGGGGCTGGCGGTCGCGAGCGGTACAGCGACGGCGACGACGGCGAGGGTGAGCAGCGTTGCGATCAGGCTTGTTCGGGTGCGCATGGTTCCTCCGTTGGTTGTTCGAGTTCCTCGATGACGCGGTCGAAATCGAGCTTGGCTAGGCGTCCGAGTTCGGTGACGGTTGCCGGCGAGGGGGCGATGAACCAGTGCAGGCAGACCTCGTCCTCGGGCACGAACGCAGAGCGCAGGTACGCGACGTCGAGGCCCTCCGCCGCCAGCGCGATGGCGGCGTCGCGCGCCTGTGTTGCCTGCGAGGCGAGCTCGGCGCGGCGCGTGCGCGAGAGGTAGGACTCGGCGATGTAGCTCGGCATGCGCCGAGGCTCGCACCGCTGGCTGCGGCGCGAAAGCCGGAAACCCCTACTGTTTGACCCGCAACGTTCCTACTCTTTGGCCGCGAGCTTGCGGGCGAGCTCGGTGCGTGAGCGAACACCGAGTTTTGTGTAGATCCGGGTGAGCGTTTTTTCGACGGTGTTCACGGTGAGGAACAGCTCGGCCGCGACCTCGGGGTTGGTGCGACCCACCGCGACCAGGGCAGCCACGCGCTGCTCGGTGGCGGTCAGCGCGTCCGGTGAGGGCGCGCGACCGCTGATTCGCGCCAGCTCGGCTTGCGTCCTCTCGCTCCATAGGCGGGCGCCGAGACGATCGAAGCCATCGAGCGCCTGCTCAAGCGATTGGCGCGCGGCGGCGCGTTGCTTGGCGCGTCGCTGCGCGGACCCCAGCGCTAGCAGCGTGCGCGCGTGCTCGAACGGGATCGGAATCCGCTCGTGAGTGGCGAGCGCGTGCTCGAGCCGGGCGACCGCCTCCGAGGTGTCGCTGCTCGCGAGCGCGAGCAGCCCGCGGCACCGCTCAAGCGCGACGCCAAGGGACGGACTGTGACGAGCGCGCACGGCGCCCTCCAGGCGGGCGATCCTGGCGGCGGCCTCCGCTAGCCGCCCAAGCGAGAGCAATGCCTCAACCGCGTACGGACCAAAGCGCAGCGCGTCAGGCTCGCCGATCCCGCCCGTAATGACCCCCGCGAACATTGACTCGAGGTGCCGGCTGGCTTGCTCGGCGTTCCCGAGCGAGAGCTCCAGCACCCCCAAAGCGCCGGTGGCGGCACCGCGGCCAACAGCGCTCGTCTGATCGGCAAGCGCCAGGCACTCGTCTGCGGCCGCACGGGCACTCTCGACAGCTCCGAGGTGCGCCTCGACCACGGCCCGCGCCGCGAGCACGATCGCGCGCTGGGAGGGCTGCTCGGTGCGGAGCGCGGCCTCATAGCCCTCGAGCGCGAGCTCGCGCGAGCGCTCCCAGTCGCCCGCGAGCCACGCGCAGTAGCTCAGTCTGGAGAGGAGCAGCGGGACGAACGCGTCCTCGCCGCGCTCCTCGGCCCGACGCCACGCCAGCTCGAGGTACTGGCGAGCCGACTCGAGCTTGTCGGCGAGCATCATGAGCGCGCCGAGTGCCCAGTGAGGTTGTCGCCTCACGGGCAGGCTCGCGGTCGCGTGTTCGAGCGCGAGCGCGGGGCGCACCAGCGCCATCGGCTCACCGCGGCCGAGGTAAAACCTGGCCACGGCCCGAACCGTCAGCGCCTCGCACTGAAGCGAATCATCCCCGATCTCCTTTGCGAGCCTGACCGCCGCCTGCGCGTGAGCCGCGGCTGCATCGAGGTCCTCACGGAGCAGCACAAGCGACCACGCCAGCCCCTCCTCGATCTCCGCCCGCAGCGCCCGATCGCCCCCGGCCTCGGCAAGCGCCCGCCGGAAGCGCTCAGCCGCGAGACCGGGGCTGGCGATGTAGTTGCTCATCCGCGCCAGCCAGGTGAACGCCCGCGCACGCAGATGCCCCGCCGGAGCGGAGGCGATCAGCCGCTCGAGCAACTCGCGCGCGGCCCGGCTATCGCCCGCCTCAAAGTGATACCGCGCCGCCTGCAGCGTTCGCTCTTCCAGCGCCGAGGCCTCGCTCGTCGGCGTCAGCGCCAGCGCCCTCGCGGCGAGCTCAGCGGCGGCAACCGCCGCACCCCGCGCATACGCGTGCGCGGCCGCTCGGTCGAGGTGGTGCGCGACCCGCTGGTCCGGCCGCTCGCTAGCGAGCGCCTGCTGCCAGGCCCGCTCCTCCACGTCATCCACGACGTCCGCGAGCCGGCGGTGAAGCTCGCTCCGCTCACCCGCCGATAACCCAGCGTACGCGGCCGACCTCAACAACGGATGCGCAAACCGCACCAGATCCCCCTCAAGCGCCACGATCCCCGCCTCCACCGCTGGCCCAAGCTCCGCATCACACACCGCCGAAACAAGCGTCAGCGTCGGCACCGACAACGCCCCCGCCGCGCACAGCGGACGGCGCGTCTCCGACGGGAGCGCCGCGATCCGGTCGTGCACCAGCCTCTCCAGCGACACCGGCAGACCCCCACCACGCTCGAGCTGGAGCGACCCCCGCTCGCGCGCACGTCCCAGCTCGAGCGCAAAGAACGGGTTACCGCCCGACAACTCATACACACGCGAAAGCGTCGGGCGCGGCAACGCGCCGGCCAGGCTTCGATGCAACAACCGCTGCACCGCGCCGAACGTCAGCGGCCCGAGCCGCAGAACGGTCAGCCGGTCGGGCTCAAGCGCACGTTCAAGACCGAGCGCAACCGGCTCGTCGCGCTCAACCCGCTGCGAGAACAGCAACCCGATCGGATCCCGACCCAAGCGCCGAACCGCAAACGACAAAGCAGTCGCCGATGCGACATCGAGCCACTGCACGTCATCGACCGCAATCAGCACAGGCCGGTCCGGCGTCAGAGCCCGCAGCGCGGCGAGGAACGCGAACGAGACCGCCCCCTGGTCCACCGGCACCCCCTCGCCCGGATCAAGCTCTGAGACGCGCAGCGCCAGCTCCAACGCCCGGCGTTGCTGCGCCGGCAGCCCGCCCAACACCCGCTCAAGCACACCGGAGAGCAGATCGCCAAGCGCCGCGAACGAGATCTGCGCCTCCGACTCGCTGGGAGCCGCCACCATTACACACAAACCACGCTCACGAGCGACCCGAACACCTTCCCGCCACAAGCTCGTCTTGCCAATCCCGGGCTCGCCTCGCACCAACACCGCCCCCGGCAGCCGATCGGGGGCGGCCAAGAACTCACCCACCACTGCCACCTCCGCCTCGCGACCGAGCAGCTCCACGCCCGCGCCTAACACCCCGCCATTGTCAGCCACCCAGCCACAAAACACCACAAGGCTCTGTCCCCAAAGCGCGGACGACCGGGCTTACGGCACCAATCCGCTGATCGAGCGAACCCGGCGCTTGGCAGCCAGCGCGTCATTCCTCTCACGACGACCGAGCGTCACGTTGGCCGGTTCAATCGACGCTCGCTCGCTCAGGTATGCGGCGGTGCTGGCGCCGCGGCGGAGCCTACGAGCGCAGGCAACCGTGGCTGCATCTGCGAAGTCAAGGCCGGGCCGGGAAAGCGCCGCTACGACGCGACACGCCGGCAGGCGGCAGCGCTTGAGACTCGCCGCGGGATCGCGAGCGCGGCTCACGAGCTGTCTCTCAAGCGGGGCTACACGGCGACGACGATCGCCGCGATCGCTGCGGCGGCAGGCGTCTCGCACGAGACCGTCTACGGCCTCCTTTGGCCCGAAGCCCGCGGTCTTTCGGCACCTGATCGAGACCGCCCTGTCAGGCGCGGACGAGCCGATCCCCCACTCGAGCGGGACTACGCCTCCCATGTCCTCGCCGAGCAAGACCCCAGTCGACTGATCGACATCTACCCGAGTGCAATGCGCACGACGCAGGAGCGCCTGGCCGGTCTGTTCGACGTGCTTAACCACGCCGCATCCAGCGCAGCCGAGCTTGCCGCGTACCTAAACGAGTTGATCGAGCGGCGCGCGCACTACACGAGAATCATCGCGGAGCATCTCGCAGAGATCGGCGGGCTGCGTGAAGACGTCACTGTGCAGACGGCAGCCGACGTCCTATTCGCGCTCAACTCATCCGAGTTCTTCCTGCTTCTCGCCCGAGATCGCGACTGGCAGTCCGCCGTCTTCGAGCACTGGCTTGCCGACGCCTGGAAGCGGTTGCTCATCCCACCCCACAACCACTAAACCGGCGTGCCACCCGGACCTGCCTTCGTGTCGCGACGGGTATCTCGACGGCCACGGTCGCGCACCTGCAACGCACGGAACTCATGCATTCCGGGCGGCACGGGTACGACCGCCGATGAGGTCCTACCCAACGACTCACGCCAGGCGGCATTAGCCAGGATCTGCCCCGGCTGCTAGCACCCGAGCAATCGCGCGACGCCGACCAGGACGGAGCCGCCGCCGACGCAAAGCAGCCATCGCACGCAGGGCGAAACCGCCTCAGCTGGCTGCCCCTCCCGGACCAAATGCAGCCATGCGAACGGCGTGGGGGGCAATGTCCGCGCTCGCACGAAGGCAGGTCTGGGCAGGCATACGACGTCCGTCTCGCTCCTCGCCAAACGTGCGCATCTCCACCGCGTCGACGGTGAGGCGCCGGGCCGGGTCACCTCGAAAGCCCTGCTTTCCCGCGGAAGGAGGAGCCGGCGCTAGCTCGATTCCAGCAAACGCCGACCGCGCCGGACGAATCGGAGAAGCTCGTCGTCGGGCTGGCGGTGTTCTGCTCGGCCAGCAAAGCAGCCACCAGCGAGCCAACCAACGCACTGTTCCTTCCGGACAAATCGGGCAGTCGGGAACGCTGGCCTCGTGCCGTCGCAGCGAGCCGACGAGCCGTTTGCAGATCCGCGTTCGTGCATGACCAGCAAGCGCCCAGAACTGCCTGGTAGCCGTAGGTGGTTTGTTAGTGTAAGACGGGTCATAGAAGTACGCCTTGATCGTCGCCGGTGAGCGCCCCAACCGATCGGCGATTTGCGCGATCGACAGACCCTCCGCCTCACGATAGTGGCGAGCAAGCGCGACAGCGCGCCGACGCTCAACGACCCGATTGGCGACCGTGCCCGAGACGTTCTCCGTCATTGTCGCGACGGTACCGCCGCTGATTGGTGTTCTCGCTCAGGTACGCCGCTTGCTCCATCTCCAGCTCGCGGACACCGACGAGCTCACTCGGGTGCGGGACCCTCGAGCAAACTCGCTTGCCGCATGCCGGGACCGTCGTCGACGCGGCGCGCATGCTCGTCGCGCTGCGAAAACCCGTCACCCTGACCCGGTCACTGCCGCATCCTGCCACGAGCAGGACTGTGGGACCTCGCGTCATGCTCCAAGGACAGTTCTGCCTGTTCGTGGAAGGGGCAGTGAGCGGCGCTCTGCGAGACCTGCTCGATCTCCTGACGAGCGGCAGTAGCCTCGTTCACTGCTGCTTCGCCGGGCGAGAGCAGCAGTCCCACGACCCCAATCCGGCCGCTCCTCTGCTCGTCGCCTCAGCAGGGCCGCCGTCGCGGAGGGAGCCCACGCCGGCTCCCTACCGGAACCGCGTTGAGCTCGGCAAAGCGGCTTGGCGTACGTTCCTGCTCCATTACTACCGGGAGGCCTGAGCGGCGCATCAGGCCCGAGCCTCGGCCCCGAAGGGACGAGGCCCCGTGCCTGATCGCGTCGTGGGGCTTAGTGGTGGTGCTTTCTGTGCTTCGGCGCCTTGAACGTGACCGTCTGGGAGAGCGTCCGCGACGGGCCACCGCCGAGGATCTGCGTGACGTCCAGCGTCACCTTCAGCGTGTGGCGGCTTGCGAGCAGGCGCTTACCGCGGCCGTTCAGCGAGATCTTCACGACCTTCGACTGTCCGGCGATGAGCGTCAGTCCGCGGGCCGAGCCGACCGTGACCACGACCTTGCGAGTCTTCGGTTGCTTGCGAGCGGTGACCGCGATCACCTTGTGGCCGCGGAGCTTCTCGGTCACCGTCATCCGGAACGCGAGCTTGCAGGTCGCTCCTGTGACTCCCGTGCAGGACACCCGGACGCTCGCGGTCGTGCCCTTGACCTTGGCGTGGCCGACCGACGTGTGGCCGTTACCCGGCGAGGGCGGCGGTGGGGTGGCCGGGATCTGTACGGTCGCGTCGGGGCCGGCGAAGGTCCCGAAGTCGCTGGTCGCGACCGCGCGATAGTGCAGCGTCCCCGCGGGCAGGCCGCTCACCGCCGCGCTGAACGCCGTCTGGGTCTCTGACGGGGCCAGGGACTGAACCGCCGTGCTCTGCCCGTAGCTGGTCGTCGGGCCGAACTCGACCCGCACCTGCACCGGGGCGCCGGCGGGGTTCACCGACCCGCCGAGCGTCGCCTGGCCGACCGTAACCCCGCTCGCGGGAGCGGTCTGCACGTTCTCGGGCTGATAGGTCTGCGCGAACAGCGCCCGTGGACCATTGGTCGTGTTCGTGAACGCGAAGAACGGCGTGCCGACCGCGTTTGCCGGGCACGCGGCGCCGTCCTGGGTGAACGGATCGGCCGGGCACGTCGACGCGACCGGCTGGCGCACATCGGTGATGCCGTCGTCCGACGCGAGGGGGGTTGTGGTCGGAATCGCGCCGGTGTCGATCTTGAACACCGGGTTGGCGGGATTGCCCTCGAAATGACCGACGAACGTCGTCGTGGTGCTATCCGCCGCCTTCTCATGCCAGGACACGTATGGGGTGTTGTGCGAGAAGACGATGTCCGGTCGTGTCGAGTCGAGGCCGCTGTGCGAGATCGGCTGTCCGTTGTTGAGCAGGTCGAAATGGTCGCCAGCGGCGTCCAGCCGCGCGACGAACACCGAGTGCAGCCCCCCGTTGGCGGTGCTCTCATCCCATGCGATCCACGGCGTCGTCGCCTTCCCGGCGACCATCGTCCCCGCCGTCACCGACGGGTTCTCGGCCCCGGTGCCGGCATCCAGACCGCTCGCCGACGCCACGTCGAGCGAGCAGGCCTGCTCGTTGGCCGTGCTCTGCCCGCACTCGCCGATCCCGTTGCCGCCACTGGTGTTGAGGATGTCGTTGGCCGCTGTCTTGCCGGCGGTACCGAGCCCGACGATCTGCCAGTGAAAGCCACCGTCGCCACTGCCGTCCGGAATCGCCCGCGCGGCGAACACCATGTCGGCGTTGAACAGTCCATGACCGCTCGGATGGCCGCCGTTTGAGTCGCTGTTCTCATACCACACAACCCACGGAACCGTGTCGTTCGCGCCCGTGAACGCGATATCACCCTCGATCCCGGCGCGGCTTGGATCAATGTTCAGCGACGGGTCGAGCTGACCGGCGCCGGGACCCTGGACGCGGTCGATCCCGACCTGCTGAAAGCAGAAGTTGCCGACGCTCGAGCCGTGGTTCGGCTTAGTGCCGGCCGGACACGCCCCAGCCGTCGCCGGGACGGCGTGGGAGACGAAGATCTGCGGCGCGCACGCCGCGGTGTTGCACGTCGCCCTGCTGACCATCGAACTCCTGCCAGGTCAGCCACGGAGCAGGATTGGCGCCCGCGTTGGTCGTGCCGCCGATCAGCGATGGATCGGCCGCGTCTGCGGTTCGTGTTGATGTTCAGCGACGGCGCCGTGCCCGTGACCTGCTGGCCCTCGTGGATCCACTGGCCGCCACCCTGAGCGGGAGCGGGCTGGGGCAAAAAGCGGCTCGCGAAGATCTGATCGTTGCCTCCGAGCACGGTGCTCGGCTCCGCCCAGCCGACCCACGGGACGGTCCGGTTGGCGCCGGTGAAGTCGATCGACGGGGCCTGCGCAACCTGCGTCGGTGTCCTCGTTGAGCGACTCCGGGAAGCCCTGCGTCTGCCAGGCGCCGCCCTTGAACGCCCGCACGAAGATCTGCTGGCTGGCGCCGCTCTTCTGCGAGAACGTCGCCCACGGCACGCGAGCATTGCCGGCCGTCACCGTACCGGCCGTCAAGTCGGTCAAACCCGCGTCCTGCCCCGGATCGATCGCAGGCGGGTCATTGTTGACCTGGACGCCCGGAGGCAGGCCGCCGACGGCGGCGTAAGCACCCGCCGCGCACACCAGGCTCGCGACGATCGCGAGCACGGTCAAGCGTTTAACACGGAAGAGTCTCATAGCCATTCGTTCCTCGGTTTCGTTTCCCGACATCGATTTGTTGGTTTCTGGTGCTTGGCTGCATCCCTACTGGCCTAAGCTCCGGACGCTGCGCTGCGAGGTCCTGCCGCTGGTCGCTCCCTCCGGTGTGTGGGCATGGACCCAGCCCGGATCTTTCGTTCAGGCCAGCGCGATCAGTTCGCCTGCGACGTGCTGCCGTCCGCGGTGAAGGCGTGTTGTGATCGTCGCTTCGCGGGTGTGTAGGGAGCGCGCGGCCTCGCGGTAGGACAGTCCGACGAGGTCGACAGCGATTACGGCATCTCGGTACGGGGCTGGCGCGCTTGCGATTGCTTGCATGATGTCGCGGGCATTGATGCGACTCTCGTCGACAGGAGGCGCGTCGTCTTCAAAGAGTTGACGCGTGGCTGGTCGACGGGCGGCGGTGCGGTAGCGGCTGGCGTAGGTGTTTCTCAGCGCCCGTAGCAGGTAGCCGATGTCGTTGTCGGTGTGGAGCAGCCGGGGGCGCTTGAGTACTGTGGCGAACGTCTCTTGGACCAGATCTTCGGCGTCGTGTCGCGATCCGCACAGCGCCCACGCCGCCCGGTACAACCGGTCGATGTAGTCGGGCAGGCGATTCGGATCGAGCAAGTGCGGCCTCGGCCTGCGGCGCGAATCGCTGACGGGTCGACATGGCAACGATCGCGCAGGGGGGCGTGGCTGAGCTTCGACGTCGGTGCTGATCGTGCGATCGCTGCCAGCTGGCGCTTTGAGTATCGCGTCGTCTTGGAGAGCTCTAGCTGACATCGGCGAGAACCTCGCGGGCGACCCGCTGCAGGTCGCGGAGATAGCGCAGGTGCGCGTGCCACAACAGCTCGCTGTGGCTGCGTCCGTGAGAGGTGCTCGGTGCCGGCGTGCGCATCGAGCGGCTCGTAGACAAGCCGCGTGAGTTGCTCTGACCGCTCGACGGCAGCAGGCGCTTTCTGTGGCTGTGAGAACGCCATCGATCTCAACTCATCCCCGTGGCCGGGGACTGAACGACGGGACGCAATCGTTCCCCGGCGCCCCTGACTGCGCCGTGCTTTCCTGATCGCCGGGAGAGCGAGACTCGGGCAGCCTTCATGCGGGCTGCCGCTCGAGAGCCTGTGTTCGGTACTGGTGCGGCAAAGCGGGGGGCGGTCCCTGGGGCGGGCCGGCGCCGGGCTCGTACCGGCAGCCAGGCCGGCGGCGGGCCAGGCTTCCGGCGACGGGTGGGCTGTCGGCATCGGCAGGGCGTGCACGACCGGATTCGAGTCGCGCGAGTCGCGCCGCCGGGTACCCGCGTCTGTTGCGAGTCGCGCATGGTCGGCGGCTCGTTGCAGGTCGGCGATGCGTTGCTGAGCGAGGATGTAGTTGAGGTGGGCGTTCATTGGTGACTCTGGGCAGGTGGGTTGGTCGATGCGTCCAAGCTAGGCGCAGGCAGGCTGGCTGCCTGCGCCTTTGTCATGAAGCTCGACCGCTGTGGCTAGAAGGGGCAGTTCCCGGGGCTTGGGGCCGGCACGTCGGGGTTGACGCCGTGCTTGAGGCCGAGGTAGGTGACGAGCACCACGGCCGGCTTGCGGCCTTCGTTTCGGGCGAGATGGACGTGGTTCGGCTTTTCGGTGAAGCCCTGGCCTGCCGAGTAGCGCTGCGGGGTGCAGGTCGCGGTCGGCGCTGTCGTAGAGCGTCAGCGTGCCGGACTTGACCACGACCACCACGGCGGCTCGGTGATAGTGCCAGCCGAAGCTCGCGCCGGGCGGAACGGTCGCCTGGGCGACGATCACGTCGGCGGGCTTTGCTGACGTCGATCGTGTAGGGGTGCGAGATGCTCGCGGCCCCGAGGATCTTCTCGGTGATCGGGGAGCCGCCCGCGGCCAGCGCCACTGCGGTAGTGCCGAGCGCCCCGAGGAGCGCGGCGATGATGAGCAGTCGTTTCATTGCGGTGCGTCTTTCCGTCGAGTGGATGGTTTGCCGGCAGGCGGGGTCGGCCCGCCGGCCGATGGCGTGCGTCGTCTTGCGCTCGTCGGCCTGTTGCCGGCGAGACTCGTGGGTTGTTGCTCTGTGTCGAGGCCCGCGCGGATTGGCGGGCGTCCCCGGTGCGGGCTACGGGGTGATGTTCTGGTTGAGTTGGAAGAGGTTGGTGGGGTCGTAGCGGCGCTTGAGCGCGACCAGCCGCTCGTACTTGGCGTCGCCGTAGGAGGCGCGCAGCCGCTCGTCGCGAGCGTCGCCCATGAAGTTGACGTAGGCCCCGTCGCGGCTGACCGGGGCCAGCGCCTGGGTGGTGTCGCGCGCCCAGGCCACGTTGGCGTCAAAGCCCTCGGCGTCGGGCGAGCGGGCGATCACGTTGAGCACGTACTGCGCCGAGCGGTCACCGAACGCCGCATCGTCGTCATCGACGCGCGCCACCGCCCCGCCGAAGTGGTGCAAGTGGATCTCGGAGTGCGGTGAGGGCACCGCTTGGTGCTGGCCGACGGTCGCCGCGATCGCCGCGTCATTGAGCTCGTTGACGTAGGCGGAGCGCATGTAGTTGTGCGCGCCACGGGTCCACAGCGCGTCGAGCAGGCTCTGCATCGCCGTGTAGGGCATGACGCCGATGAGGTCGACGATCGGGTCGCCGAGGTCCTTGAGGGGCTGCACCAGGGCGCGGCCGCGCTCGGGCTC
Source organism: uncultured Solirubrobacterales bacterium (assembly GCA_963812225.1). Taxonomy (GTDB): domain Bacteria; phylum Actinomycetota; class Thermoleophilia; order Solirubrobacterales; family Solirubrobacteraceae; genus Palsa-465. The sequence goes on along the minus strand of CAWEUN010000009.1, from coordinate 434,635 downwards.
GCCGGCGTGCACGGCGATGACCGCGACGATCGGCTTGCCGTGCACCGCTTCGGGGAGAAACGGCGCGGGCGGAGCGGTCATGAGATCCGGCCAGCGTGGTCAGCTCGTCGGGCAGCTCGCGCACCCAGTCGCGGTAGAAGCGCAGCACCTCTTCGGCGCGGTCGCCCGCGAAGAAGATCGGGCCAGCCAGCAGCATCGGGCCGATCGGATGCAGCCGGTACTCAAGCGAGGTGGCGATACCGAAGTTCCCCCCGCCGCCGCGCAGCCCCCACAGCAGCTCGGGATTCTCCTCCTCGCTGGCGTGCACGAGCTGTCCGTCGGCGGTGACGACGTCGGCGGCGAGCAGGTTGTCGCAGGTCAGGCCGACCTTGCGCATCAGCCAGCCGATGCCGCCGCCGAGCGTGAACCCGGCGATCCCCGTGGTGGACACCAGGCCGCCGGTCACCGCGAGCCCGAACGCCTGCGTCTCGTGATCGAAGTCCGCCCACGTGCAGCCGCCCTGCGGCGCTGGCGGTGCGACGCGACGGGTCGACGCGCACCGCGGTCATCGCGGACAGGTCGACGACCATGCCGCCGTCGCAGGTGGAAAAGCCGGGCAGGGAGTGCCCGCCGCCGCGGACGGCGACGAGCAGGTTCTCGCTGCGCGCGAAGTCCACCGCGCGCATCACGTCAGCGACGCCGGCGCAGCGGACGATCAGCGCCGGCCGCCGGTCGTGGGCGCCGTTCCAGATCGCGCGCGCCTCGTCGTAGCCCTCGTCGGTGGGCCGGATGAGCTGGCCGCGCAGGCCCTGCTCGAGCTCGACGAGCGTCGCGTCGCCGAGCATGTGGGGGGTGGTCGTTTCTGTGGTCATGTCTTCGAGCTCCTTGCAGGCGAAATTCTTCGAACGCGCTCAACCCTGCCGGGCGGGACTTAGCGACCCCTTAGCGACCGCTTGATCGAGCTCTAAGCAGCGGGCGACCCCCCAACGATCGCCCAGCGGACGCAGGTGCTCGAGCGCCTGGTCGAGCAGCCGGGCCGCGCGCTCGGCGTCGCCGTCGGCGATCGCCAGCTCGGCCAGCCTGAGCGTCACCCAGCCCGCGACGCGAAAGAAGTGCTGCGGTTCGGCCAGCTCCCGGCTCGCTTGCAGCAGCTCGCGGGCGCGTTCAGGCTCGCCGGCGTCAGCGGCGATGTTGCCGAGATTGAGCCGCATGCCCATCTGACCGGGCGCGTCGTCGGTCTCCTCAAACAGCGCCAACGCCTCGCCGAGCAGCGACCGGCCTCGCTCCAGGTCGCCGGCGCGGGCGGCGAGCACACCCAGGTTACTCAGCGTCATGCCGACACCTCTTCGGTCACCAAGCTCGCGGCGTAGCGTCAGCCCCTCCTCCAGCCACTCGCGGCCGAGCTCGTGCTCTCCCAGGGCGCCGGCGAGGTTGCCGAGGCGGTTCAGCGCGAACGCCGTGCCCATCGCGTCGCGCGCCTCGCGGAAGTGCGCGAGACTCTCGGTTAGGCGCTCGCGCGCGGGCTCGCTGAGCCCCTGGGCGCGGGCGACGTCGCCGAGCGCGGCCAGGACGTAGCCGATCGCGCGCCGCGCGTCCACGCGGCGAAAGAACAGCGCGGTCTCCTCAAAGTACATCCGCGGCGCGCCGCCCGGCCCCTCACCCGCGACGAACAGCCCCAGCGTGTGCACCCGAAAGAATCGCTCGCTGTCCTCCGCGGGCACCTCCCGCAACCGGGCCAGGCTGTCCAGCAGCGCCTCGCGGGCGCCCGCGAAGTCGCCGCGGCACTGGGCGAGCACGCCAACGGAGTGCAGCACCGCCGCCGCCACCTTGCGATCGTCGAGCTCCTCGGCCAGCGCGCGGCTCTCGGCGTACAGGCGCTCGGCGCGGTCATAGCGACCGGCCATGTACTCATAGACGCCGACCTCGTCGAGCGCGTGAGCGACCGCCGGGCGGTCGCCCAGCGCTCGGAAGATCTCGACCCGCTCGATGCCCAGCTCGCTCACCTCGCCGGTCCGCCCCAGGCGGACCTCCAGCCCACACGCGGCGCGCAGAGCCTCCGCGCGAAGCGCGGTGGGCGCCGGGGCCGCCGCGAGCGCCGTCTGAAGCCACCGGCTGCCCTCCTGGAAATGACTTCCGGCCATCCACATCGGCCACATGTGGACGGCCAGCCTTAACGCCTGCTCGGGTTCGTCGCGCAGCGCCCACCCGAGCGCCGCGCGCAGGTTGTCGTGATCGGCCTCGAGCGGGCCGGCCGCGAGGATCGGCCCGGCTGACGTGCGCTCGGGATCGGCTGCCCGGGCGAGCTCGAGGTAGAAGGCGTGATGGCGGGCCTCCACGGTCGTCGCCTCATTCGCCTCGACGAGCAGCTCGCGCGCGTACTGGCGCATCGGCTCGAGCAGGCGATAGCGGTAGCCGCCGGCATCCTGCTCGGCCACCACCAGCGACTTATCGACAAGTCGCCCCAGGAGGTCGGCGACCTGGCTCCCGTCGACATCTCCACCCGCCGCGACCTCCTCGGCGGCCTCCAGCGCGAAGGTCCCGGCAAACACGCCCAGCCGGCGAAACAGCGCGCGCTCGTTCGAAGTCAGCAGCGCGTGGCTCCAGCTCAGCGTGGCCCTGAGCGTCTGCTGGCGGTCCAGCGCCGACCGGCTCCCGGCCGTCAGGACGGCGAGGCAATCGCCCAGTCGCTCGGCGATCTGAGCCGGCGAGAGCGCCCCCACGCGGGCGGCGGCGAGCTCCAGCGCGAGCGGCATCCCGTCCAGCCGCAAGCAGATCTCGGCCACCGCGCCGGCGTTGGCATCGCCCAACTCAAAGCCCGACGCGACGTCGCCCGCGCGCTCGCAGAACAGACGAACCGACTCGTATGAGGCCAGCTCCGCTGGCTTCACCGACCGACCCGGGGCCGGCAGTGTCAACGACGGGACCCGCCAGGTCACCTCTCCGGGGACGCGCAGCGGCTCGCGGCTCGTGGCCAGGATACGCAGCTCCGAGCAGGCGCCCAGCAGGTGTTCGGCCACAACGGCGCAGGCCGCGACGAGGTGCTCGCAGTTGTCGAGGATCAGCAACCTGCTCGACTGGCTGAGCTGGGCGCCGAGGCCTTCAAGGGCCGGGCGCTGAGAGGGAAGCGTTAGACCGAGCGCGGAGGCGATCGCGTCCGGCACCAACGCAGGGTCGCCCAGGCCCGCCAACTCCACCAGCCAGACACCATCGTGGGCCGCGCCCAGCCGCGCCGTCGCAGCCTCGACAGCGAGGCGGGTCTTGCCCGACCCGCCGGCGCCGGTCAGCGTGACCAGGCGATTACGCTCAAGCAGACGGGCGACCTCCCGCAGCTCCCGGTCGCGCCCGATGAAGCTCGTCAACGCGATCGGCAGGTTATGGCGAGCAGGCTCAGCCACTCGCCCGCCCGTCGCGCGCGCCCTCGCCAAGCGCGGCGTCCGCTCCGGCGGGTCGGGGTCGACCTCACCGCGCAGCAGCGCCCGATACAGACGCCCGGTCTGAGGGTCAGGCTCGGCCTCCAGATCGCGCGACAGCGCCTGGCGCAGCTGGTGATACTGCTCCAACGCCTGCTGACGCCGACCGCCCGCGGCGAACAACCGCATCAAAGCGCGATGAACTTCTTCGTGCAGCGGATCGATCACGACAGCCCGCTCGAGCACCTCGACAGCCGCCGACGCGTCCCCATCCTCGGCCAACCGGGCGGAGAGCTCAAGCAGCAGCCCCAGGTGCGCCTCGCTCACCGCCTCCCGTCGGCCGACCGCCCACGCTTCGTAGCGATCCTCAGGCAGAAGCTCGCCGCCGCAAACCTCGAGCGCCGCGCGATAGTCAGACAACTCGCCACTTTCGCGGGCGCGCGCGACCGCCGCCTCGAACGCGTCGACGTCGACCTCCACCCTCCCGCCCGGATACAGCACCAGCATGTCGTCCCGCAACGGGAGAACAGCCGAAGCCTCGGCGCCCGCCGCCTCCAGCGCCCGCCGAGCGACATACAACGCCTGATGAAAGTTATTGGCCGCCGCCTCACGCGCCCGCTCCGGCCACAACAACTCAGTCGCCTGCTCCCGATGAACTCGACGCTCAGGCGCCAGCGCAAGCAGCTTCACCAGACTCTTGGCCTTACGCAGGCGCCACGCGCCCTCGGGCACAACCTCTCCGCCCACGCTGACCGCGAAGGCCCCGAACAGCCTTATCTGCACGGCCTTGTCCATTGCTCCTAGCCCATGCTACGGGAGCCCCGGGGCCCCGAAAGGACCGGCGCGGCGTCCGGGACGGCCTGGCCGCGCACGTCCCAGAATTCGGGAGCGGCGTGCTTGCAGCGACCTTGCAAGCGAAATGGTCGAAGCGGCGGTCCGACCGGACCTCGCGCTGACTCTCTGAACGGACGAGTCGCGAGAGCAGCGGTATCCCTGCTACCGCAATTCAGCAGCGAATGCAGAAGTCTCGATCGGCGAGACCGGCGCTCGTCAGGCTGCTGCTCCGGAATCATCTGAGACGCCAGCTCAGCGGCGGTCGCGCTTCCGCTTTGTCGCCAACACGGGTCTGGTCGCGGCGCTGCCGCTCTCGCTGTCCTCCAGCTCGAAGCGGGAGTCAGATCGCGGGCGCCATGAAGCTTGACGCGACCGGTCGTTCGTGCGAGCAGCAGCGACCCATGGATGCGTCACGCGGAGGCTCGTGCTCAGATGTGGGAGCGCGGTCGAGACGGCTGTTGGTCGATCAAACCATCAGTCCGCCCCACCAACAGACGCTCGTTGAGCGAGGCCGGCCCTCGGGCAGGATCGAGGCTGACCGCCTTCAGCGTGGCTGATCGAAGATCTCGCTGAGAAAGTGCGTGACGATCCAGGTGGCCACTCGCGCTGTCATACCGGATGGATCGCGCGCCGGATTCAGCTCGACGACGTCGAACCCGATCACGCGACCGCGTCGCGCGACTTCGCCCAGGAGCTCGCGAAGCTGGCGGTAGCTGAACCCGCCCGGTTCGACGAGCGAGTGCCCAGGGGCGACAGAGCAATCGAGCACATCGAGATCGATCGAGACGTACAGCCTCTCTGCCTCCGGAACGGTCTCGCGCACCACAGTGCTCGCTCCCCGCTCGAGCACCTGGAGCGTGGTAGCCCAGCGCCCTCCGAGCTCTCGTATCCCTTCGACCTCTGCGCGGGCGACGTTTCGAACCCCCAGCGCCGTGACGGTCCCGACGAACGGTAGCTCCGCCAGCCGCCGTAACTGGCTCGCGCCGGTCAGACGCGCCCCATCCAACGTGTCCAGAGCGTCGGTGTGCGCGTCGACGTGCACCACATCGAACTCGCCCAACGGCTCCACCCCACGGCCAAGCGGATAGCTGATCGAGTGATCACCGCCGATCGCGACCAGCAGCGCGCCACGCTCGACAACCCCGCGCGCGGCGCTCGTGATCCGCTCGTAATTCGCCTGCGTGTCCGAGCCCTGGATCGCGACGTCACCAACGTCCGCCATCCTCACGCCGACCAGGTAGTCGCGGTCGGCCTCAACGTCATACCAGCCCTCCGCCCCCTGATCATCCCCGGCATCGACCAACCGCGGATAGTAGAACTGATCCACGGACGCCTCGCGGGCCGCCGCAGGCCCGGCCCGCTGCCCGGTCGCGATTCCCGGCTGCGGTGTACCGCCGTCGTAAGGAACACCGAGGAACGCCACCTGCGCATCAAGCATCTCGAGGTCGCGCACACTCGGCACCCCGAAGAACGTCCTCGGCGCCGGATCGATCAACACCGCACGGTGATCCATGACAGAAGTGTCGCGCAACGGGCGGCGGGCTTTGGCTGGTCGCTGGAGACCAGTCATAGCGTTCGCACGTGAGAACAGTCCACGGCAGCGAGGTCCCCAGCCAACAGGCGGGGCAAAAATCACGACTGCCGTAGCGGGCTATTTGCAACGGTCTCGATCGAGGTAATCGGACTATCTGACACTGCTGCTCCACGCCACCGGCAGCGGCCTGGTCGTGGGCAAGACTCCTGGATCGTCGCCGCTCCGGCCACGACACCGAGGCTCCTGCTTTCGAACTCGGAGAGGCTGAAGGAGAAGCCCGACCTTCCGGCCGTCGCGCCGGCGACGTAGCTCGTGTTGTCGGGTAGGCCCGGCGGCCTCGCAGCGCCGGGCCCCCCTCCGAACCGGTTAGTAGGGTCGGCGAGAGGCGCCTGGGCTGCGCGGCACGTGCTGGCCCGACTGGCCTGGTTTCCTCCCGCCGCCACCTCGAACCGTGCATGCGGTTCTCCCGCACACGGCTCTCCGACGTTCTTCACCGCCGGCATTCAGCGTCCCTGACGCCACGGTCGGTTGGGTCGTGGCGCGACGAGGGTTCCACCGAGGTCGATCAATCCCATCCGGTCCGGTGACTGATGGATCGCCCACCAGCCATATCGGGCACTGCGCTTATGACGCTTGGCGACGAAGGCCGCCAGGCGCACGAATGCGTGGAACGTGATCTTGTCGAAGGCGACAGCAGAGTTCCCGTAACGGAAGTACCCCGCCCAGCCGCGCAGGAAGCGATTGACGTCCTGCACGACCGCGGGCGCTGCGTACGTGCTTACCCCCGAACAGCTCGTGATCGAGCAAAAGCTCGCGGGCGAGCGAGTCGTCGTCTACGACACAGACGGGTACTACATGGGTGCAACGATGGCCGAGACCCTGGCCGCAGATGGACACCGCGTCACCTACATCACGCACTTTGACGCAATCGCTCCGTACATGCGCTTCACGCTCGAGGAGCAGCGTCAATACCAGCGACTGATCGAGCTCGGTGTCGAGATCGTCACCCAGCACCTCGTCACTACCGTAGCGCCCGGCGAGGCCCGACTCCTACACGTCTGGTCCGGAGCCGAGCGGGCGCTCCCGATGGACAGCATCATGCTCGTCACCCAGAGAAACGCTGAGTGTGACCTGTTTGATGAGCTAAAAGCGGACCCCGGTCGAATGGAAGACGCCGGTATCAAGGCCGTCCACGCCATTGGCGACGCGTGGGCCCCGGGCATGGTGGCCCAAGCCATCTTCTCCGGACACCGGCTGGCGCGCGAGATCGACTCTCCAGACCCGACCGTACCGCTGCCATTCATCCGCGAGCGGCGGGTGATCAACTCGACCGAGGCCGACTACATGCTCGATTCAGCTGCGATCAAAGTACCCGAGCATCTCGCTCATCGCTGAGCCAAAGAGCGTTTTGAAGGCGACCGAGCCGTTTGAGCGACTCGGCCTCTATCGCCTACGGTCGTTCGCCCGGTGCTCAATGTCAGCGCGTGGATTCAAGACACGACCCGGGTGATTGCCGCGTCACGCAGAAAAGCGGGGCTCATCAAACGGCGCCGGCTAGACGAGGAGCATCGGCGCGAGGTCGCCCGTGCCTTGGGGTCTTTGCGTAGACACCGCCGGTGCGACGTGATCGTTCGCGGCGAGTTCAAGGTCGGCGGGTCCGCCCGCGTTATCGCATGAAGCAAGCGTCGACTCCACGACCACCGGATTTCTGTCTTCGCGCAAGATCCGAGCGTGGAGGTTGGCTCTAGTTCGCCCGGCGGCGCTTCTGCTTGGTCGCCAACACGGGTCTGGTCACCGCGCTGCCGCTCTCGCCATCCGCCATGCCGAAGTAGAACTCAGATCGCCGGCGCCATGACACTCGACGCGACCTGGTTATTCGTGGGAGCGGCACTGTCCGGCCGGGCGTGGTCGTGTGGCCTACGTTGTCCGAAAGCGGCTCCGAACCACGCCGCGATGCCGTCCAGCTAGTGGCCGCTCGCTTCCTGAGTGGCCAGACGATCGCCGCGAGCACGCGATCGAATCGTGGCGGACCTCTCGTCCGGCGCTCGACGCCCGGGCCACTCCCACGTCGCCGACCGCTCGCGCTCGGAGCGTCAGATAAGCGATCGTCCGCTGGCCCGCTCACGCGTCGGGATCGGGCCCCTCGCCAGGGCCCAGCGCGCTCACCAACAGCCCCCGAATTTCGCTGAATAGCTTGAATGAGGGCCCTCCAACGAGCTCCCACGAGCGGGCCACGCCGATTAAGAAGCAGACGATAACGAGCACGGCGATCGCGTCGGCGGCGTCCCGATCGTGCCCTCGCGATGCGAGCCTCGTGCCGAAAAACACCTCCAGTCCGAATGTGACCACCAAGCCCACGAGAAACAAGAGATCGCGTCCGGGCACCGGCTTTGTCCTGCGCGCACTCACAAGCGACAGCAGCGATGCCGCGACGAACACCAGACCGAGCGCGCCGACAACGGCGGCCGTGTAACCCAGTCCGACGCCGGGCACCAGCGCGAACAGCGAGACCGAGAGCGCGTTTGTGAACGACGTCAGCGCGGCCGACGCCCTCAGACGGTGTCCGTATTCGGCGTCCTCCGCGGTCAGCCGCTCGTGAGCCACCGAGACCGCGACGAACAGCAGGCCGATCAGGGTACCGGCGACTCCGCCGGAAGCGACGAAGAAGTCGTGAAGGGTCGGTGGCGTCACCGGCGAATCGTCGCCAAGGCGCCGGACGACCCAGGATCGGCCGTGCCGAACTTGCAGGATCCGAGAGCCCACGCACGACGGCATTCGCTGGTCGGTCGGTTCCATTGACGGGGAAGCAAGCGATCCGCGCGTGAGACCTATGCTGGCCGCCAGGGCAGTCGGAGCACGACTGCCGCTTCGGGCGGCTGCAGACCACGAGCAGAAGTACGAGCTCGCCGGAGCCGAGCCGGTCAGCTGACTGGGTCTTCGTGATTGCGGAAGCGACGCGTGTTGACTGGCTCGGGCTGGCAGGCGCGTGCCTGTGAGCGAGGTAACTCGCCTAGGTCGGTGTGTCTGCCGTTTCACGCCAGCGGTCGCGGTGACCGGTTCGAAGGGTCCCCGAGACGGCTGGCGTGCACCAGTTCCGGCAGTCTGGTAGGCAGAGCCGACGCTGCTGCTAGCCAGGTCGGGGTTGGTGGTGTAATGCCTGGTCGGTGGGGTGCGTGGGTGGGGGCGGCCGGCGTGGTGCCCTGCTGCTAGCTGGCCATCGGTCGGTGTTGCCAGCGGCGGTTGGCGACTGCGGCCGCGCTTCGGCGCTGAGACGCAGGAACATTCGTGTGGGCTGTCGTCGCGCTGGGGACGGGAGCTTGCTGACATTGGAGCGTTGGAGACTGATCAGTCAACGCGTGCTCGAGGGCGCAGGCCCATTGGGGCGGTAGCGGCTGTTGGACCATCGAGCCGGTGGTGTTGAAGTCAAAGGTTCGGGCTGATGCTGGGGCGGTGGTGGTGCTGAGCGCGAGCAGGGTGGTGAGCGCGATTGCGAGGATGGTGGGGGTGTGGTGGTGGGTGTGGGCGTGGGTCATTTGATTGCCTCCTGTTGGTGACGGCGTTGTGCGACTTTGGTGGGCCGCGAGAATTCCGGGAGAAGACCGCGGCCGGGATGGCTGACTGGGTTGTCAGTCGGGGGTGGTTGTCGGTCGCTGCGGGTGGTTGGCGTGTCGTTGTGAGACGGCGAGCGCGGCGCCGAGGCCGAGCATCGCGAGCGCGAATCCGCCGGCCGCGCCGATGCCTGCGTCGCTCCAGTCAAAGCCGGTGGGGACGGTGACGCGCACGATCGTCGGCGCTGACCCGGGCAGGGTCTGGCCGGGGTTGGGGAGCGCGCTTGGCGCGCTTGACCTCTGTTGGGGAAAGACGATCGAGCCGTGCGCGTTTTGGTTAAAGACCCGTGCCGAAGCGGGCGCCGCTGCCGCGCTGAGTGCGAGCGCCAGCGCGACGATGCGTGCGGTTCTTTTGCGGCGGTCGGGGAGCATGTGCCTCCTTGTGTTCGCCGGTCGCCGGGTGCGATCGGATCGGCGAGGACCATGCGCTCGGCTGGTCAACAAGCGGTCGATCGCGGTCGAAAGTCGGTAAACGCCCCGTCTTTCGTGGCCTTTCGGGCGCGTGTGCGCGGTGCTAGCGTTCGCGGCGGGGCTGATCGTGATCGAATTTCGAGTCCTGGGGTCGTTTGAGGTTCTCGAGGACGGGCGGTCGCTTGCGCTCGGGGGTCCCAAGCAGAGAGCGCTGTTGCTCCTGCTGGTATTGCGTCGCGGCGAGGCGGTCTCGACCGATCGCCTGGTGGACGAGCTGTGGGGTGAGCAGGCGCCGGCGAGCGCTCCAAAGATCGTTCAGGGGTACGTGTCGCATCTGCGCAGAGCGCTCGGCGATGGACTGCTGGTCACGCGCGGGCGCGGGTATCTGCTGCAGACCGCGCGCGGCCAGGTCGACCTCGATCGGTTCGATGAGTTGGTCGCTGACGGTCGCCGCGCGCTGCAAGCGGGAGATCCGCGACTGGCAAGTGACCGGCTTGGGGGCGCGCTCGCGCTGTGGCGCGGGCCGCCGCTGGCGGACTTCTCCTATGAGCCGTTCGCGCAGGGCGAGATCGCCAGGCTCGAGGAGGAGCGTCTGGCCGCGCTCGAGGATCGGATCGACTCTGACCTTGCGCTGGGCGAGCACGCAGCACTGGTCAGCGAGCTTGACTTGCTCGTGCATGACCACCCGCTACGGGAGCGCCTGCAGGCCCAGCTGATGCTCGCGCTGTACCGCTGCGGCAGGCAAGCCGAGGCGTTGGAGCACTACCAGCAGGCACGACGCGAGCTAGTCGACCAAATCGGGATCGAGCCGGGCCGCGCGCTGCGGGAGCTAGAGCAGTCGATCCTGGAGCAGGACCCGGCGCTTGACGTGTCGGCCCGACGCACGGGCGCGCAGCCGGCGATCGCCCGCCGCCGTAGCTCTCGCCACAGTCTCTCGCTGCTGGTTGGCGGCGGGGCGCTGCTGCTCGCCGCCGCGGTTGCGGCCGCCACAGTCACGCTCACGGGAGGCCGGGCCCTAACGGCGGCTGCGAACTCGGTCGCTGTCATCAACCCGCAGCAGAATCGAGTCGTCGGCCAGATACCCGTTGGTGTTGAACCGGATGACATCGCGGCGGGCGCGGGCGGCATCTGGGTGGCCAACATCGATGACCATTCGATCTCGCACATCAACCCGGCGTCGCGCCGGGTCGTTGGCACGCTGTCGTCGATCGGCGCCGTCGATGGTGTCGCGGCGGGCTCGGGCGACCTGTGGACGGTTGACTCCACGCGCGGGGTCGCCGCGCGCGTCGACCCGACCTTCGAGACGGTCCATAGACCGGTCGTTCGGGTGGGCGACGAACCAGGGTGGGGCGACTTCCCGAATCCGGTGGCGGTCGGCGCCGGCGTGGCGTGGGTCGCGAATGACGCTTCCACGGTCGTGCGGATCGCCAAGGGTGGCGCGAACGTCTCGCGGATCGTCGTGGGCAACCAACCGAGCGGGATCGCGATCGGCGACGGGGCGACATGGGTTGCCGACGCTACCGACGGGACCGTGTCACGGATCGACTCCACCGACACCGTGTCGCGGGTGATCACGGCCGGGCCGGGAGCGAGCGGTATCGCTGTCGGCGGCGGCGCGGTCTGGGTCGCCGACACGCTCGCCGACAAGCTCGTGCGGATCAATCCCACGACTGAGTCGGTGAGGACCACGATCAATGTTGGCAGCCGTCCGCAGGGCGTGGCGTTCGGGGACGGGTCGGTGTGGGTGGCCAACAGCGGCGACGGAACCGTGTCGCGGGTGGACCCGCACACCAACCGTGTCACCGCCACGATCGCGGTCGGTCAAAGCCCCCAGGCGCTGGTTGTGGCCGCAGGCAGTGTGTGGGTGTCGGTCGATGCGCGTGCGGCCGCTGCGAGGTCACCGTCGGGGACTCCCGCGGGGGTGTTGCGGATCGCGGGCGAGCAACCGTTTTCATCGATTGACCCCGGCGCCGACAACGTCGTCGTCAATGACCAGGCGTGGCAGATGTACTACGCGACCTGCGCAGGTCTGCTGACCTACCCGGATCTCCCCGCGCCGGAGGGCATGCGGCTGGTGCCCGACGTTGCGCAGGCGATGCCGGCGGTGTCGCCCGATGGGCGTACGTACACGTTCGTCGTGCGCCCGGGGTTTCGCTTCTCACCGCCGTCTGGCGCGCCTGTGACCGCGGCCACGTTCAAGCACACGATCGAGCGAACCCTAAGCCCGAAGCTGAAGGCGGTCAGCTACATGGGCGACATCGTCGGCATGCGCGCGTATGAGGCCGGCAGGACAGATCATCTCGCCGGGGTGACCGCCAGCGGCGACCGGCTGCGGATTCGCCTCACCGCACCGTCGCCCGATCTCCCAGCGAGGATCGCGACGCTGCCGTTCTGCGCCGTCCCCAACGACACGCCCGCGGTCGTGCAGCACCAGCCGATCCCGTCGGCGGGCCCCTACTACATCACCTCAAGCACTCACGACCAGCTCGTGCTGGCACGCAATCCCTACTACGGCGGCCACCGGCCGCGGATCCCCAAGCGGATCGTCTACTCCTTCCACGTCGGGTTGCAGAGCGCGGTCAAGCAGGTCACCGCCGGCCACAGCGACTACCTCGATGCTGTCGCCTTCCCCAGTAGTGATCAATCGCCCGACGCGCTACCGCTCTTGAACACGCTCGAACAGCGCTACGGCCCGGTCAGCGCCGCGGCACGAACCGGCCACCAGCGCTACTTCGTTAACCCGTTCCCGGATCTCTCGTTCTTTGTCTTTAACACCGCGCGTCCACTGTTCGCCTCCGCGCGCCTGCGTCGCGCGGTCAACTACGCGATCGATCGCCGCGCGCTCGTGCAGCACCACCTGCGCGTCTTCGGCGGGCGCGCGACCGACCAGTACCTGGTACCGGGAATACCCGGGTACCGTCCGGTCGACATCTACCCGCTGGGCGGCTCGGACCTGGCCAAGGCCCGGCGGCTGGCCAACGGTGTCCGTGCGCACGCCGCGCTGTATATCCCCAACGACGCACCGCAGTACATGGACGAGGCGCGGATCGTCCAGACCGACCTCAATGCGATCGGCATCACCGTCGACATCACCGCGCTACCGAGTGGAATCATCTACAGCCGCCTGACAACGCGAGGCGAGCCATGGGACATCGCCTGGGTGAACTGGGGCGCCGACTTCGCCGACCCGTTCACGATGATCAACGAGCAATTTGACCCCTCTGCGATCTACAACTTCGGCCACTTCAACGACCCCGCGCTCACCAGGCGCATGCGCCAAGACGCCACGCTCAGCGGCAATCAACGCCTACAAGCCTACGCACGGCTCGACGCCGACCTCACCCGAAACGACCCGCCAGGGATCGCTTGGGGCATCGGCACGTTCCGCGACTTCTTTGCCGCACGCGTCCGGTGCCAGATCTACCAGCCGATCTACGGCATCGACCTCGGAAGGCTCTGCCTTCGACAATGACGAGGCCAGTCCGTGGCTGGCGGCGCGCGGGCTGATGGGTCCCGGTTCAGACGCGCGTTGCGGGCCACGCGTCCGCGTTAGCTACCGAGTTCACGACCAGCAGCAGCCCCCTTGCGCCGGTCAGCACTGCTCCTAGTCGGCACGGCGACAGTATCGAGGACCGCCAAGACACCTCGCCACACTGTCGGGAACGAACGAACGCGCTCGTCTCGAGCAACACGCGACGCGGCGGCAGCGAGGCGAGCGAATCTCGTCCATTCCGATGATCTCGGAAGCGTCGAGCACGGCCGCTGCATTCCCGCGGAGTCAGCGCGGTTGGGACGGTCCTGCTCGACCGGCCCCACGTGGTCGCAAAGCACGACCAGCAGCACCGCGCGGTTCGCGGCGCGCCCGATCTGGATACGCACCCACGCGCCGGACGGCAACGCGAAGCAGACTGCGCAATCGCGTGAATCCGAGCGCCCGGCACGGACCTAGCCTGGCAGGCCGTCGCTGCTGCTGTAGCGAAATCCCCGTCAGGCGGCGACCTCTTGCGGTTGTTGAGGTTCGAGCGTGACGTGGTGTCCGAGCGCTTCGAGCTGTCGGATCAGGCGTTTGGTGATTCGGTCTGGGTGTTGGCGGGTGAAGTAGTCGTTTCCGGGGTCGCGGTAGAGCTCGCCGGTTTGGAGCATGTGCCAGGCGGCGGTCAGGATTGAGTGGCTGACGGCGGTGACGGCTTTGGAGTGGCCGCGGCGGCCGCGCAGGCGTTGGTATTGGGCTGAGAGGTAGGTGTTTTTGGTTCGGGTGGCGGCGAGCGCGGCTTCGGTGAGGGTGGCTCGGAGCCACTTGTTGCCTTTGCCGGTGTTCCCGGAGCGGCGTTTGCCGGCGGATTGGTCGTTGCCGGGGCACACTTTGGCCCAGGACGCCAGGTGCTTGGGGGTCGGGAAGACGTTCATGTCAGACGCCGATCTCGGCGATCAGTACTTCGGCGGTGCGCTGCCTGACGCCCGGGATCGTCATCAGTAGGTCGCGCTGAGCCGCGAACGGGCGCAGTTGCTGCTCGATCTCGTCCGAGAGTCGATCGATCGCTTCGTCAAGGAAGTCGATGTGCGCGAGGATCTGGCCGACGATCAGCGAGTGCTCGGGACCAAAGCGCCCTTGGAGCGCTTCGCGCAACGCGGGGATCTTCTTGCGCAGCTGTCCGCGGGCGAGGTCGGCGAGCACGATCGGGGTCCGTGGTGCCAGTAACGAGCGCGTCGAGCATGTCGCGCCCGGACTTGCCGAGAATGTCTGTGGCGACGCTCCCGAGCTTGATCCCGGTGTCCTCGAGAATCTTGTGCAGCCGGGCGGCCTCGCGCTGGCGGTCTTGGATCTGGGTCTTGCGATACCGCGTCAGGTTGCGCAGCGTGCGGATCGGCTTGGGTGGCACGAAGCTGGCCTTGCAGCAATCCGGCTTCGAGCAGCTGACAGAGCCATTGGGCGTCCTTGACGTCGGTTTTGCGGCCGGGGACAACCAGCATCACAGACTGCATGAGTTGCGCCCGTTGTTGCCGGGGGAGGTGACGGTCACCGCGGCGCATCACCCGTTGTGCGGCGAGCAGTTGGCGGTCGAGGGCCGTCGGCGGGTGGGCGGCGTGTCGTGTCTGATCGTGCGGTTGCCGGACGGGACGCCGGGCACGATCGAAGTTCAGGCGACGAGCGCGCACCCGGCGACGCGAGCCGGCGGCGGGGGTGTTGTTGTCGGCCGAGGGGGTTCGTCGGCTTCGCCGGTTGCTGGAGCCGGGCTCCGCGGGCGGCGTGGGCAGCGGCACGTAGGCTCGCCTCTCGAGAAGCGCCAACAACTCGTGGAGGTGAACCCCGTGCGCGGACTGGAGTCTACGCCGCGTCAGCTTGCCCTTCCCGTGGAGGGGCCCGGTCGGATCGAGCGGATGTGGGATTCGTTCTCGCCCGCGGCGCAGGAGCGGATCCTGCGTCTGCTGGCCGGGGCGATCGCGCGCATCCTCAACCCTGAGGAGGAACGATGAGCAAGATCGAGAGCCAGCACCTACAGCGCAAGGCGTACGTGTATGTGCGCCAGTCGACGATGGCGCAGGTCGAGCACAACGTCGAGAGTCGCGAGCGTCAGTACGAGCTGGCCGAGCGGGCGGTCGCGCTCGGCTGGCCGGCCGGCGAGGTTGTCGTCGTCGACGAGGATCAGGGGCGCTCGGGGAAGAGCGCGGACGGCCGCAACGGCTTCCAGGGCCTGGTCGCCGAGGTCGGGCTGGGGAGGGTCGGGATCGTGGTCGGGATCGAGGTCTCGCGGCTCGCGAGGGGAAACGCCGACTGGTATCAGCTGCTCGACCTGTGCGCGCTGACCGACACGCTGATCGCCGACTCAGACGGGATCTACCACCCCGGGTTGCACAACGACCGCTTGGTGCTCGGGCTGAAGGGCACGATGAGCGAGGCCGAGCTGCACGTGCTCAAGGCACGGTTGCGTGGCGGGAGCCTGCACAAGGCGGCCAAGGGCGAGCTGCGCCTCCCGCTGCCGGCCGGCTTGGAGTACGACGAGACCGGGCGGGTCAGGGTCACGCCGGACGAGGCGGTCGCGGACGCGATCGCGACGGTGTTCTCGTACTTCGAGACGCTCGCGAGCGCCAGGCAGGTGATGCTGCGGCTGCTCGCAGAGAACCGCAAGCTGCCGCGGAAGGCGAGCGCCGATCGGCAGGTGCGGTGGGTCGAGCCGACCTACAGGGCGATCCACGACGTCCTCACCAACCCGGTGTTCGCGGGCGCGTATGCGTATGGGCGTAAGCGCACCGAGCGACGCGTGGAGGGCGGCGTGGTGCGCGAGCGTGTGCGCCGCTCGCCGCGTGAGGAGTGGCACGTGTGCATCGAAGGCCACCACCCCGGCTACATAACCTTCGAGCGCTACCTGTCAAACCAGGAGCGGCTGCGAGCGAACTGGCGCCCGCCGCGCGGGGAGGGCGGCGGCGCTGCGCGCGAGGGCCGGGCGCTGCTTCAAGGACTGATCCGCTGCGGGCGCTGCGGCCGGAAGATGCAGGTCGGGTACAGCGGCAAGACGCTCGTGCCCAACTACTCATGCGTGCGCGGCAACCAACTGTATGGCACCAAGCGCTGCCAGTCGGTCGGCGGCCGGCGGATCGAGCGGGTCGTGCTCGACTCCGTGTTCGAGGCGCTGCGCCCGGCCGGGATCGAGGCGACGCTCCGCGCGATCGAGCACGCCAAGCTCAGACCACCAGACGCGGGTGCGCTCGGCCGAGCTGGAGCTCGAGCGCGCACAGATCCACGCCGAGCGCGCACGACGCCAGTTCGACGCCTGCGAGCCGGAGAACCGACTCGTCGCGCGCACGCTCGAGCGCGAATGGGAGCAGCGGCTCGCCGCCGTCCGACGCGCCGAGCGCGCGGTGGCCGACATCATCGCCCGACGCCCGGACCCGCTCACCGACGAGGAGATCGCGTGGTGCCGGCAAGCGGGCGCGAACCTGCGCAAGGTGTTCGACGCGCCCACCACCACCGACCGCGAGCGCAAACAACTGCTGCGCGCGATCCTCACCGACGTCGTCGTGACCGTCGACCGCGAATCCGAGCAGCACGCCGCACAGCTGCGGGTCGTGTGGGAAGGCGGCGCCGTCACCGAGCACACCGTGACCCTGCCGCGGACCGGCAGCCACACCCGCTGCACCGACCAGGACACGATCGCGCTCGTGCGCCAGCTCGCCGAGCGCTACCCCGACAAGCAGATCGCCGCGATCCTCGCCCGCCAAGGCCGGCGCACCGGCGCCGGCAACCCGTTCACCGCCCACAACGTGCACGGCCTGCGCACCTACCACAAGATCCCCGCCGCTCCCGTCCGAGCGACCAGCTCACGATGACGACATGGTCACGATCGCAAAAGCCGCCAACGAGCTCGACGTGTCCACTGCCACCGTGCACCGCTGGCTACGCGAAGGGTTCATCACCGGCGAGCAGATCACCCCCGGCGCGCCCTGGCAGATCCAGCTCACCGCCGAGCTCCGCGCCCGCGTTCGCGAGCAAGCGCCCGACGGATGGCTACCGCTCACTCAGGCCGCCACCGCGCTCGGCGTCGCCCGCCAGACCGTGTTGCACAAGGTCCAACGCGGCGAGCTCGCCGCCGTCTACGTCCACAACGGCAAGCGAAAAGGCCTACGAATCCAGGTCAAACCCGACCAAACTGGACTGTTCGAGAACACAATCCGACAGGAGGCGCAGTGCTAAACCAACGCCACTGCCTTGACGTGACGGGCGTTGACGAGCATCAGCTCGAAGCGCGTCCTCGAGCACCGCCCAGACCGGCTTCCAGTACACGCCGGTGGCCTCCATCGCGACCTGCTGGACGCCGAGCGCCTCCAGCCAGTCGCGCAACGCCAGCAGACCCGTGCACGGTCGTCTGGAACTCCGCCATCTCCTCGCTCAGCTCCCGGCCTTCCCAGACGCGCACGCACGCGGTCACGCTCGCCTTGTGCACATCCAGCGCGCCCGGGCGCTCAACGATCCGCTCCATCACCAGCCTCCTTTGGTCGATCGACGATGATCGCCGTCCGCGGGAGCCTCGCGTTATCAAGCGATGCTGTAGCTCGTGCTCAAGGCAACAGTCCGGGGTTCCGGCCAAGGCTCCCACGCCAGACTTATCTACGGGCTCACAGAGCACCAAGCGGAAGTCGGCGTCGGCGCACGGCCCCAACATCCTCACCAGCAGCGCCCCCGCGCGGAACCCGTGCAACCCCGATTTCACCCGCCGCGGGTGGCGAAGCCCCCGCCATCACGACTTATCTGAACGGTTGGTTGGTGTCAAGGCCTCCGATCGGGTGAGTGCGTGTTGGGTTTGGCTCCGTGGGCGCCCGGGCTTATCTGGGTCGTCGAGCACACTGGCTGGTGGTCGCGACGTGATGGTTGATCGGTCGTCCCTGCGGGGTTGACTGCGGCCGCTCGGTCTTTGTCGGGTCTCCACTGGTGGTGGGTGCCACAGCAGCTGAGGGAGCTGGCCGCAAGGTGATCATCTTTGATGGGAGGGCGATCGGAGCCGGGCAGCTATTCGGGGGTCGGTGCGATCGCGGCGGGTCCGAGGTTGTGCAGTAGGTGGTAGCTGCGCCGGGCGATCTTGCGCGCGATCGTCAATGACGCTCGGGTGTGCGTCAGTCCGCGGGCTTTGAGCGCGTGGTAGTCGGCGTAGTCGGGGCTTCGTGGCCGGGTGGCTGACTGCGCGGCCTCATACTGCGCCCAGCGCAAGGGCGAGGAGCCTTGGCGGGTGAGCTTGCCGACGCGCGCGGTCTGATCAGAGCGGTGCACGCCAATGTCGACGGACGAGTCATAGTGCGCGGCTGCCTAGCGTGTCTTTGGGTTCGTTGGTGGTCACGCATCCGTTTCATCCGCTTGCCGGTGAGCGGCTTGAGGTGTTGTTGGAGCGTCGTTGCGGGGCGGGGCGCGTGTTTGTGTGCGACGCGGGCGGGGGGCGGAACCTCGAGCTGGCTGAGGACGCGACCGATCGCGGCGTGGTGGCGGGCCACAACCGCTCCACTGGCCGCCCACGAGCGCGGGACGACAGGTTCACACGTTCCACACCAGAGCCCAGGCCAAGCTCGCGCTACCTCCATGCCGGAGACCACCTGGCCAATCAGCAGGCACCCGCCAGGCTCATCCCAGGCCAGTCCTCCAGACCCGGTTTCGATCTCGTCTAAGTGGTTTCGACACGTCATCAGCAGATCGCTCACGCTCGCCTTCTTGACCCACACCAGACGCGCTCAACGGCGCGCCGTTTCCGCAACGCTCACCACCACGACTCTTGACCGCAGCAGCTTGCGGTGGTTTGCGACCTCCCCCTGCAGGGCGATCGCGGAGGACCACCAGCCCAACCGGCCGGCCCCTCCATCTCCGATGCAGCACCGCATCAAACAGTCCGACCTTCTACATCGAGCCTCCTTGTCGCGTTTCGTGTTCACACGAGGACCGACCACCTTCACGCCTGGCCAACCGCCCGAATCACGGGCCGTTCATGCCATCTTCGTCGCCGAGGGAGTCACGCCGACGGCGCTGCCGCTCTTGAACGCGGCCGGGCCAAAGGAGAACTGTGGCACCGCGCCGCGGCCGTCGGCCAGGATGGTCGTCGTTTGTGAATGCAGCCATCTCAAACATCTGGTCCCCACTGCTTCGTGTGCGACCACAAGACGCATTGCGTCAACAGCAGCGCAGCGCTGTTGGGTCGTCCCACTCGGTCGTTCGCGACACCGACGTGTGGGAGCTAGCGCGCGGTTGGCGGCGGTCGCGCTGCCCCGGGTGAACGCTTCGGTTTGCAGCTTCCACTGGCGAACGTGCACCCAAAGACGCGAACCGCTCGTACGGGGAACGCGTTGGAGCCGACACCAAACGATCGCGGAGCGTGCCATGGAAGGTTCACCACCGAACGCCTCACTCGACACCTAGCGCAGCCCGGCGCCGCCGTCCCGGGCGTTCACCCAGGGAGCTCCTGAGCGGCTTCGCGCGCAGCAGCGGCGGGACGGGCAACACACCGCTGGGTACCCGCGAGCGCGCAGCCATCAACCAGACGCCTGACCGGTACGGGAACGGGTTTCGAGACGCTCACTTCGGCTGCGAGAGCACCGTCTTGGCGTAGTCCTCAAAGCGCCGCAGGTCGCCTGGTTCGATGTCGCCGGGTTCGTCGCCGTCGAGCAACAGGTCCAGGAGGCTGACGAGGTCCCAGTACGACTGGTCATACAGGGCTCTTCCGGTCGTTGCTCGGTAGCAGGCCAGGAACCGATCGGCGACCTGCTGGCCGTGATCGAGGACCAGGTTCCAGCGCATATGCCCCACGTCCAGCGCGGGCGGGCCCCACGATGCCTGCGTCCAGTCCACGACACCGGTCAGGTGGCCCCGGGACCACAGCGTGTTTTCTGGGTGGTAGTCGCGGTGGATCATCGTCATGGTGGCCGGCGCCGGCGGCTCGCGGACGGCGGCGATCACCCGGACCCAGATCGGCGTGGCCGGCATCCAGGTGGCGGGAGTTGCCTGCGCGCGGTCGTAGTAGAGGCGGTAGGGGACCAGGTGAGCCTCGGCCTCGCCGTCAACATCATGGATCTGGGCGAGCGTCGCGGCGAGCTGGCAGCAGAAGCCGTCGAGGTCGACGTCTGCCGGGCGCGGCGGATGACCGGCCAGGCGGGTCAGGAGTATCGCCGGCACGTCACACTCCTCGCCGGTCGGATCGGCCGCCACCATCGCTGGTGCGGGAACCTCGGTGGGACGCAGAAGCTCGAGCACGCGGGCTTCCCGCTCGACGGTATAGTCGGGATCGTCCAGCTCCCAGCCCGGCCGAGCCCACCGCCGGAGAACCAAGCGGTGCGAACTACCACGAGCATCGATGACGTCAAGGGCGTGGTTTACGTGCCAGCCGCCCAGGCGCAGATGACGAGCCGACTCGACCCGGCTCCCGGAACCAATCACTTCGGTCACCCACCGCACGGCCTGATCGGGTAGCACAGGCACGATTCTCGCTCACCTCACTAGCGCCGAGTTCCACCGCGTCGCGGAATCCTGAGCGTATGTCCGTTAGAGCCGAATTGACGAGCTCGTCTGCCTCGGACGGCTCCTGGTTTGTCGCCGCCGCGGAACCCAGCCGCGGGCTGCTGCTCCCGCCGGCTGGAAATCCAAAGCAGGAGTCCCGAGCGGACAGAACCGGTCCGGTCAAGTAGCTCGTCCTTCGTGGTTGCAGAACTGCGTCGCCATGTCGCTGGACCTGCCGAGCTCGGCTCGCGTGCGTAGGCAGAGCTTCTGCACCACCCGAGGCGTCGCAGCGCTGCTGGATCTCGTCCGCTGCGAGAGCGACGTGGGTGCCGCCATCGACGCCTGCTCCCGTGGTGGAGCAGCGGTCAGGGCGATTGCTGAGGAACCGGCTTCAAGCGGACCTAGCAAGCAGTCTGCGGTGATCGAGGACGTCGTTGCCTTGTACCAATACTGACCGATCCAACCAACGGGCCCGCTCGGGGGGAAGGGGCAGTCTCGGCTTCCTGGCTGCCTTGGCGACGAAGCGGAAGCCTGGCGTATGGGTCTTCGGACGCTTGTGGCTCAGTCGAGGTCGAAGGCAGCGTGGATCGCGTTTGTGAGAGTGGCCTCTTGGTGATCGAGAAGGCGGCCGATCTGGTCTCCCAAGGCCGTGGCGGGGATGGTGGTGACGTGGTCGCAGGCCGCCACGCAACGTTCCTCAAGTCCGTTGTCGGTGCCGAGCACTACTTCGCTCGACAGGCCGCGGATCGTGGTCGTGATCGGCGCGACGGTCACCGTGTTGAGGTGCGGGCGCACCAGCTCACGGGTCAGCACGAGCACCGGACGCGACTTGTCGAGCCGCGCCAGATGAATCGGCCGCATCAGCGATCCAGTGGGATGCCAGCGGCGTGCTCGGCGAGGCCGGCAAGCTCGGGATCCGGTCCCATGGCGGCGAGGATCTCGGCGTCACGGGCCGAGACCATCCGGCGGCGTTCGCGCTCGAGCGCCCGTGTCACGACGGCGGCGCGGCTGCGCTCGGTGCCGCTCTCGACGATTGCGTCGACGAAGTCGACGAGCTCATCGGCGAGCCGCACCGCAATCTGCTTGCTCATACCAACATGGTACCGCCCTGGGATCAGCGGAGACGCGGATCGCCGCGCCCGACCATCCCGGCCTGCCTGGCCAAGGTCCGCCGCTTCTGCTTGGAGACGATCGCAGTCTCAAGCGGCCTCAGCGGCAACGTTGCCCCTGAGGCGACAATGGGGACGCGAGCTCGACAGCGACGAGAGTGCTGCCTGCGTTCCGAGGCGGCAGCCAGAGTGCGCCTTCCGGTGACAGCCGAGGCTCCTCGTTTCGCGTGGAATGCGGCTGCCACGATGGCGCGCTAATAACGAATGGTCAAGCCGTCGCTGATTGACAGTGCGGAGTCCCCGTTGCCGACTACCAGCTCCAGCGCGTGCGGGCCTTGCTCGTAGACGATCGATGGTCCCGCGCACACGGGTATGGACGGCGCGGACGGTCCGCGGACGCGGACTTCGCGGAGTTGACCGGGACGGCGATGCGCCACGGCCTCGGGCGTCGAGACCCGTCGCCGGCGCTGCTCGATCTGTTCTTCGCCGGTTTCGAGCACGAAGACCAGGGGACGTTCCGGGAAGCGCTCGTTGTCCCCGTGAATCCAGATGCGCGGTCCCAGCGCGTCGTAGAGCCAGAACTCATCGCGGTGCGCCGGCTCGACCTCGCCGCGGAAGGCCAGACCGATCGGACTGGCGCCCGTGCTGGTCCAATCGGCGCGACGGTCTAACCGCAACGGGTTGGCGCGTGCCTGCGCCGCGTCGGTCACCCACAACAGCTCGAAGAACTGCTCGCGCCACGCCAAGCGCCGGTTTCGCGTGCCCTGGCCGCGGTGCGCCTGACCGGCGTCCAGCACCCACCCATCGTCTTCAAGGCGGCGCGCTGGCTGACCCGGATCGGCCACCATCCAGAAGACGTGATCGAGTTCGAGCATGGTGACGCGCGACGTTAGAACACCGCGGGCAGGCGCGGCGCCTTTGTCGCAGCACCGACGTCGCACTGATCGAGATCACGCAGTCTCGGTCGCGCTGTGGCCCGTTGAGGGCGACCAGCGCTACCTCAGGGCGGTGGTGCCATCGCTGGAGCCGGACCGTGGTCGCGAACCCGAAGCCGAGTCAGCCCGAGCCGCGAGCGCTGGAGACGTTTCTGAGCGACAGCTTGGTCGGGCGGTTGCGGGGCTACGCGGCCTGCTGCTGCTTGCGCCGAGCGCGAGTCGCGCCGGTCAATGCGGTGACCACGGGTTGACCGGCCAGGCGAGTCCCGTTCACCACAAGGTCAACGCGCTCATTGAAGAACGCGATGCGGTCGGTCACCTCAGCGGCTTTGCGGAGAGGTTTGGGATAGCTCCATGCGTTGTCTTCTTCGTCCTCCAGCGACCAGTAGGAGGCTTGCCCTTTGTAGGCGCAAGCCGTCCTCGTTGGACTAGATCGAAGGAGCCCGTCGACAACATCTTCGCGCGGCAGGTAGTACCGGACAGGCAGCGGGGCTTCAAACAGCAGGTACGGGCGCGCGGTCGGTCCGGTCGGTAAGGCGTGACGGCGCAACGTGCGCTGTCGACGTCGATGTGGAGCTCAGACACGTTCATAGGCTGTGGGGAAGGCTGTAGTCGAGCAGGACGATGGGGAGATCACCGGCGGTGATCGCTGCGAATGTGGCTGTGCTGGCGAAGCCCCGCGCGAGCGGAGTGAGGGCGACGCCGGCGGGCGTCGCCCCGGGACCGGGTTCAATACGTGACGTTGATGACGAAGTCGGTGTTCTTACCGATGTTCGTGGGCTTGATCAACCCGCGCGCGCGGCCGTAGATGCCGGTTCCGCCGTTGATCCGAACCGGTGGTGCGCTCTGCGACAGCGTGACTGTCTCGTCGTTGCCGAGGATCATCGACCCGCCGATCGCGATCTGGCCACTACACAGCGCCGTCGGACCGGTGCTGGTGATGCTCGTGATCGTGCAGCGGAGGTGGTCCGAGCCTTTGGCTTTGGTGGCGTGATGCCTGTGGTTCCCGACGTAGGTGGTTCCCGTGTCGTCGATGACATCGCCGATCGTGGGCTGGCTATCAGGCGCGAGCGGCTGGCCCTGGGGATTGACGAACGTGTCGCTCGTCGTCCGCGAAAAATAGTGCAGGGTTACGCTCTTCGCGCCGGCCGGGGGGACTCCGACGGCCAGTGTCAGCAAGACGCTCGCAAGCAACGCGATCGGTCCGGCTGGACTGCGCCGAGCTTCCCTAAGCTGAGATGTGAGCCGGTGTGTCATGGTGTGAGTCCTCCATTGCGTTTTGCGCCCTTCGCTTCCCTGGCCGCCGGGCACAGCGAGCGTGGGTGACGGGGAAGGAAGAAAAGGGAGCGTTGGTGGGTATGTTCTGATCGGCGATAGCCGATCGGCATTGCGGATCGCTCAGGGGGGCTCGCTGCCTCCACATGCTGATCTCCTTTGCGGCCATGTTGTTCTGGTCCAGCCTCGATCAAACGTCATGCGCTAACGCTCGGTCCGTCGCCAGGACGCGGTCCGGCGCACCAACACGGTGGCTATCGTCAGCACGAAGAGCGCTCCTAGCGGATGAAGGGCGCCCACCCAACGATGCCCGTTGGCAAGAGCGACCTGCGCCGTCCCGATCACGGCCAGCAACAGCGAGAGGATCAGGTCGGTCCTGGGAAGCCACGCCAGCAGCGCGGCGATGAGGACCGCGCCCTCGAGCTCGTTGGCCGTGAAGCCGACCTCCCGGTGAGCGTTCAGCGCGCCGGGCCCGGCACCGAAGATGTAGGCGCCGATCAGATACACCTGGACAAAGACAGCCACGACGACCGCCAGCGCGAGTGCCGCGTGCAACCAACGGGCCCACGGTCGGAGGCGGCGCAGTTGCGCACGCTGTCGGGCGTGACGCGGCGGCGCGAGTTCGACAAGGTCGTAATCGCCAGATCCCGCCATCGGACCACACCCTGTCTTCATCGCTGTCTGCCTGTCGTGCTCGCTGGTGGCGGCGCAGTGCCCAGGCTTGTCGCGTGCTGGCTTGTACCGCCGGGCTTCAGCTCGGTCGACCGGCCGCGGTGGCGACGGTAGATCTCCGCGACCCACCGCCCTCCCGGCCGCTGGGCCAGCGAGTCGACGAACTCGCGCCACGAATCCGGCAGGTCGTCGTCGGCGATCATTGGATACGGGAACTCGGGAGGACGCGCCACCCCGTAGAACAGTGCCGCGGCGGTGAGGTCGGCGACCGTGAAGGACTCGCCGACGAGGAACCCGCTGGAGGAGATCTCACGTTCGAGCCGATCCATCGCGGCGACCATCTTCGCGCGGCTGGCCGTGGCTGACTCGGCGGTGATCTCGAATCTCCGTCGCATGCCCCCGCGCAGCATTGGGAAGGCGGCCCGCAGCAGGAGCCGCGCCGGGAACGGCCGGCGGTGGGTGAACAGTGGCACCACCAACTCTGGCTGGGGAAGCAGCTCGTGGTAGAACGCCCGGCGGATGTGCGGTCCCAGCTCCTCGTCGAAGAACGCCTCGAGTTCGAGCGCGCGACGCCGCCGCGCCGCGTCCTCCGGGTATAGCGGCGGCTGCGGCCAGCTCTCCTCGATCGCGGCGATGATTCGCGTCGAATCGCCGATCGACCGCCCGTCCATCGTGAGCACCGGCGCCGTGGGGGTATCGCCGGTCAGGCGCTTGGTCTTCACGGCGTGGAGACCCGGAAGCAGCGTACGACGGATATGGGGGACGCGCTTGTAGTCCAGCGCCCAGCGCACCTTCTCGACGTAGTGCGAGATCTGAAGCTGCCACAGCACCGGCACGGGCACGTCCGGGTGGTCGCTTGGCTCGACGTGGGTGTGCGTGACGTCGCTCATATGGGCAGGATGCGTGCGGCCTGGCTCTCCGCCCCGGTGTCTGGTGATGGTGTGCGTGTGCTCGGTGCGCATGGCGCTGCGTCCCTTCATTCGTGATTCCTCAGGCCGAGGTCGTTGCGAGTGGCAACTCGGTTCCTGCGATCGCCCGGCTGGTGCGTGTGGTGCCGCGGATCAGGTCGGCGGCCTTCTCGGCGATGATCATGGTCGGCAGGTTGGTGTGGCCGCGCGGGATCCTGGGGATGGTCGAGGCGTCGACGACGCGCAGGCCGTCGAGACCGCGGACGCGCAGCTGGTGGTCGACAACGGCCAGTTCGTCTGAGCCGATGCGGCAGGTGCCGACGGGGTGATAGAGCCCGTGCGCGGTGTCGCGGGTGTGGGTTTGGAGGGGGGTGGCGGCAGGCGCGAGTTCGTCGCCGGCGAGCTGGTTGAGGGCGGGCATGGAGATGATCCGGCGCGCCAGCTCGAGGCCTGTCGTCAGTACTCGGAGGTCGTCGCGGCCTGGGTCTGAGAGGTAGCAGGGATCGATCTCGGGCTTGGCGAGCGGATCGGCGGAGCGGAGGCGGAGGCTGCCGACGCTGTGTGGCTGCAGCGCGACAGCCATGAGCGTAAAGCCGTGCGCCGAGGCCGGCGTGAGGCCCTCGTTCTGGAAGAGACCAGGAGCGAAGATCAGCTCGAGATCCGGCGCCGGCAGCCCCGGACGGCTGTGGATGAAGGCGGCAGCCTCGGCGGCGTTGGAGGTCAGCATTCCGCGGCGGAGCAGCAGGTACCGTGCGTAGTTGCCGGCTGTCTCTGCCGCGTACAGCGTCGTGGGATGGACCGCCTCGACGAGAGAGGTGACCACCGGGTGGTCCTGCAGGTTGAGCCCGACGCCGGGGAGCTCGCGAACCGGCGTGATCCGGTGCCTGGCGAGCTCGTCGAGCGGACCGACACCGGAGAGCAGCAACAGCTGCGGCGAGTTTACGGCGCCGCCGGAAAGGATCACTTCGCGCCCGCAGCGGGCGATTTTCTCCTCCGCGCCCCGGCGGTAGGCAACACCGACGGCGCGTGTGCCATCGAACAGCACACGCGTGACGTGGGCGCCAGTGGTGACGGTGAGGTTCGAGCGCCGCAGCGCGGGACGCAGATAGGCGTCCGCGGCCGACCAGCGCCGGCCCCGATGTTGTGTGACGGGCGTCAGGCGAACGCCTTCGAGATCAGTCGGTCCGAGTTTTCTCGACCGTGGAATGCCGGCTTGCACGGCCGCTTCGATGAAGGCGTGCGTGAGCGGGTTGGGCTCGCGCAGCTCTTCGACCGCGAGCGTGTCGTAGACATGTTCGAAGTGCGGCGCGAGCTCCTCGAAGCTCCAGCCCTCGTTTCCTCGGTCGGCCCAGGCGTCGTAGTCGGCGCGGTGTCCGGGGATCGCCATCATCGTGTTGGTCGACGAGCAGCCACCGAGCACCTTCCCACGCGGCCAGTAGATGCGGCGGCCGCCGAGCCCGGCCTGCGGGGTTGTCGTGT
The DNA here is from genome assembly GCA_963812225.1 of uncultured Solirubrobacterales bacterium. GTDB lineage: Bacteria > Actinomycetota > Thermoleophilia > Solirubrobacterales > Solirubrobacteraceae > Palsa-465. The sequence goes on along the minus strand of CAWEUN010000009.1, from coordinate 407,515 downwards.
AGTCCCAGTCGGCCTCGCTCTTGAACAGCTTGAGCCAAGCTAGGGGGACGCGGATCTCCCTCCTAGTGTCGGCCCCGCCCGCTTCGATCAGAAGAACGCTGGTGTGCGGGTTCTCGGACAGGCGGTTGGCGAGGACGCATCCGGCCGAGCCGGCGCCAACGATGATGTAGTCGACCATCGGGTCTCCTTCCGTTAGTTGTCTGCGGCGAGCATCGCGCGGCGGCGTCGGTTTCGCGACGTGGGAGACCACCTGCTTTTGCGGGGGTGGACCGAGGACTTTTGGCGGCGGTACGATCGGCGCTGGTGGCCGCGGTCGATGCCGGGCAAGTGCTTCTGGAGCGAGACGCCGCTCTCGCCCGGATCGATCAGCGCCTGCGCGCCGCGATCGCCGGGGGTGGTTCGCTGCTTTTGCTGGAGGGACCGGCGGGCATCGGCAAGACTCGCCTGGTTCTGGCCGCAGGGCGGCATGGTCGCGAGCTCGGCCTGGCGACGCTGAGCGCGCGCGGCTCGGAACTGGAGCGAGACTTCGCATACGGCCTCGTCCGCCAGCTGTTCGAGGCGCCGCTCGTCGCGGCGTCGCCGCCGGAACGTGCGGAGCTTCTCGCGGGCGCGGCCGGTCGTGCGGCCGCGCTGTTCGGCGTCCGGGCGCCGGACGATGACGCCGCCGACGCGCTGCTCGACCCGTCGTTCGCGATCCTCCACGGGCTCTACTGGCTGTGCGCGAACCTCGCCCGGCGCTCCCCGGTCCTGCTCTGCGTCGACGATGCCCACTGGGCTGACCAGGCCTCGCTGCGCTTCCTGAACTACCTCGGGCGACGACTCGAGGAACTGCCGATCGCGGTCATCGCTGCGGCACGGCCGGCGCAGTCGGCCGAGGGTTCGCCGCTGCTCGCGGCGCTCGCCGCCGACGCGTCGGCCGAGGTCCTCGTGCTCGCAGCGTTGAGCGAGCATGCGGTGGCCGAGCTCGTGCGGCTGGGACTCGGCGCCGAAGTGGAGCCGGCTTTCGCGAGGGCGTGCCATGAGGTGACCGGGGGCGTTCCGTTCCTCGTGAAGGAGCTCGTTCGCGCGATCGCTGAGGAGGGCATCGCGCCGACGGCGGCAGCCGCGTCCGGCGTCGCAGGGCTCGCCCCGCGCGCGGTCTCCCAGTCAGTCGTGCAGCGGCTGAATCGCCTCTCCACAACCGCCCGCGACCTGGCACGAGCGGCGGCCGTGCTGGGCGAGGCCGACCTTCGGCTCGCCGCCGGTCTCGCCGGCGTGGACCCCGGGGCCGCCACAACCGCGGCGGACGAGCTCGCCGCCGCCGGGATCCTCGAGGCGGGTCGGCCGTTGCGCTTCGTGCACCCGATCGTCCGCGCGGCGGTCGACGCAGATCTCTCACCCGGTGAGCGGGCCGGCCTGCACGCGGCCGCGGCGCGCCGTCTCGCGGACGAGGGCGCGTCTGCGCACCGGATCGCAGCACATCTGCTGGCGACCGACCCCGCGGGGGACGACTGGGTCGTTGAGTCACTCTTGGCGGCCGCCAGGACCGCGATCGCGAACGGCGCTCCGGACTCGGCCGTCGCCTATCTGCGGCGCGCGCTGGCGGAGCCGCCCTCCGAGCGGCTGGGCCCCGACGTCCTGCTCGAGCTCGGGTTCGCCGAGTCCTACGCTGGCGACCCGCGGGCGGCGGCTCATCTCGAGGCGGCGCTCGATGCCGCAGCCGACGCATCGGCTCAGGTCTCGATCACGCTCGCGCTGGGACGCATGCTCCAGATCGAGGGCCGCAATCGCGAGGCGCTGGAGGTGTTCGACCGGACGCGCGCGCGCCTCGCCGGCACCGACCGACGCGCGGCGCTCACGCTCGAGGGCGCCGCGCTCGGCGCGGCCCAATTCGACGCAGACACCGCGGACGATGCCGCAGAGCGGATCGCCCACCTGCGCCGGCTGGCCCAGGATGAGCTCGATGTTCCCTCGAGCGTGTTTGGCATGCTGGCGGTCGCAGCTACGAATGCGAACGAGCCCGCGGAGGCAGTGGCGCGCCTCGCGCTCCGCGCGCTTGACGGAGCGCCGAAGCTGCTGCCGGAGGCGGTCGACCGACCCCCGTTCTTCTACCACGCCTGCAATGCGCTCGCGTTCGCCGAGCGCTACGAGGAGGCGCGCTCGCGGTTCGACGAGGCGCTGGCGGATGCCCGCCGGCTCGGCTCGCTCCCACACGTGCTCGGGCTCTCGTGCTACCGCGGTCTGATTCATCTGCGTATTGGCAACCTCGCCGACGCCGAGGCGGACGCACGCGTCGCGCTCGAGACCGGCCCCCGCCCGCCCGGCATCCACGCTGCCGTCGCCCTCGCCGTGCTACTCGAGACGCTGGCCGAGCGCGGGGAGCTCGACGCGGCCGAGGCGGCAGATCACCGCTACCGGCTCGACGAGCAGTTCCCGACGACGATGCAGACAGGATGGCTGCTCGCCGCCCGGGGCCGGCTTCGCTTGGCCGAGCTTCGCCCGGCCGCGGCGCTCAAGGACCTCCTCGCCGCCGGCGACCTGTTCACTCGCCTCCGCATTACCACCCCATCGTCCGCACCGTGGCGCTCCGACGCCGCGCTCGCGCAACTCGCCCTCGGCGCACCAGCCGAAGCGAGAGCGCTCGCGGCCGAGGAGGTCGCGCTCGCCCAGGCCTACAACGCCCCACGCACGCTCGGGATAGCCCTGCGCGCCGCCGGCCTGACAGAGGGCGGAACGCGCGGCATCGAACTGCTGAACCAGGCGGTACGCGTGCTCGAGGGCTCCGCCGCGCGACTGGAGCACGCCCGCGCCATGACCGACCTCGGCGCCGCCCTCCGCCGCGCGGGACAACGGACGGAGAGCCGCGAGATCCTCCGGCCCGCGCTCGACCTCGCCCACCGCTGCGGGGCGCTCGCGCTGACAGAGCGGACCCGCACCGAACTCATCGCCGCGGGCGGGCGACCCCGACGGCCCGTCCTCAGCGGGCTCGACTCGCTAACACCGAGCGAGCGTCGCGTCGCCCAGCTCGCCGCCGGCGGTCTCCCCAACCGCGACATCGCCCAACACCTATTCATCACCGCTCGAACCGTCGAAGGCCACCTCACCCACGCCTACCAGAAGCTCGCCATCACCAACCGCGAGCAACTCCCCGTCGCCCTCGCCACGCGCGACGTCGAGCCTATCTGAGCCCCTAATTCGACATTCCGCTGAGCGCCATCGGCACCAAAGGCGTCCTGCCACGCCGAGCGGGGCACGCTCTGCTGGTCGCACCTACCGGGGAAATACAGGAACTGCCGGCCGCTGACGACCACCCACCGCCTCCTGAGCATGAGGGGACTGAGATCGCGGCGGCGGTTGAGGCCGCCGCTCAGCCAGGCATTGCGGAAGCGCCGAGGAAACTCGACGCCGCTGCTGCCACGGACGAGGTCCAGCATCGCTGCCGCGCTCCGCGATGCCCAACATGTGCATACGCACGAGCGATGCCCTCGGCCGCGACGGCCTTCGCCACCGCCGCTTCCGCTCAGTCGCCGCAGGGGCACTCTCGATCTGACTGCCGCTCGCCGCGGGGACCAGAAGCGGACGTGAGCGCCGGACCAACGGATAATCGACGCGGCGCGCCTTTGCGGTGCCTGCCGGGCTGTCACCGAACTTGGTGGTTTGCATATGCACGGACGGGAGTCTGGCGCCGTTCGCGTGCGCCCTGCATCCGGCGACCGATGAAAGTCAAGGGCCGGTCAGAACAATTTGGCGGGTCCGATCGGTCCGGTAGTCGGTCGCGTGGGCCTGAGATCGCCTCTTGTGGCGTCGGTTCGGCGGGCCAGCGCGTGGTGACCGCGGTTTTCGCCCGAATTTGCGCAGTCGTGGTCATCGCCGGTGTTGTCGGCGTGATCGTGACGGGTTAGGTTGTTCGTGGGCGCGGGTGACTGACGTAGCGAAGTGCAGACGTCAGGAGCTTTCAGTCTGCCGCGCAGCTTGCCCCTTTGAGGGCCTAATTTATGCGCGCTCCGGTGTCGCGCTCGCGCCCACTTTTCTCGCCGGTCGGCCGGCTTGCTGGTCGGTAACCATCCGCTTGTAGGAGATCTCCGCCTGCTCGGTCAGTGCTCGTTCGGCGTCTCGGATCGCGCGGTTCGTTGACCAGATCCCGGCGGCGGCCTTCGTGCGCGGCTTGGCGCCGGCGGTGAGCTCGAGCTCGCGGAGCTTCTTCTTGGTCAACGCGGGGCGCTGGTGCGCGTAGTCCTCTGAGCGTGTGAGCATGCACCAGAACAGGATCGCGAGTTTCCGGGCGGTCGCGACGATCGCTCTCCCGTGACCGCGGCGGGCGCGGACGCGTTCGTAGAACGCGCGGAGCGGGCCGGGTTGCTTGACCACGCTCCATGCCGCTTCGACCAGCGCCCACCGCGCGCTCGCCGATCCGCGCTTGGAGATCCGCCCTGAGCGTGCTGGTGTCTCGCCGGATTGCCGGACCTTCGGGTCCAGCCCGAGGTACGCGACGAGCTTGCGGCTAGTAAAGAACCGGTCGGCCCGGCCGATCGCGCCGATGAACGTCGCCGCGCAGATCAGGTTCACGCCCGGCACCGTCATCAACCGCCGGATCTCCGACCAGGACAGCGCCTGCTGGGCGATCAGTTGCTCGACCGCCTTGATCTCCGCGTCCAGGAACACGATCTGCCGCAGACCCGCGTCGACCGATTCGCGCTCCTCGACGGGTAGCTCAACCTCGGCCAGCCACCGGCGACCGGTCACCCCGAACAGGTCCGCAAACGGCGGGCGCTCGATCAGCCGGCGCTGCAGCACCGCAGAGATCTCGTTCTTCGCACGCGTCCTGGCGCGCATCCGCTGCTCGCGGCGCGCGAGCCGACGGCGGAGGATTTGGCAGCGCTCATCAGGCATCCAGACCGCCTCGAGCTCCCCCTTCCAGCACAAGCTCGCCAACGCTCTAGCGTCGAGCTTGTCCGTCTTCGCGCGAGCGCTCGCGATCCCGGTGTCCTCCGGGCTGACCACGACCACCCGATCCACGAACGGCTCAAGGATCCGCGTGACCTCCCAACAGCTGGCCGTCACCTCTAACGCCACCCGATCCGTCGCCACCAGACTCTCCGCCAGCAGCCTCAATCCCTCCGGCGTGCTGGGCACCCGGCCGCCGGAGCGGACCTTCCCGTCCTCGCAGATCGCGACCACACAGAAATCGCGGTGCACATCCAGGCCGATCGCACGACCGACCCACCTCACCAACGCCATCACTCACCTCCACAACAGTGGTTGACACTGACAGGCGGGAGAACCAGCGGAAAAACGACACAGACCGATACGAGCTCCAACGCTCAATCCAGGCAAGTCGCAGGGGCGGCCGAACGAAAAGCACGGGCTCGAAGCCCATCGCCAAAAACGGCCTACCCGTCTGCGTTCTCCCAAGAAGGCCCCTGTCCCGGATCGCCGGACCGTAGGCCCGGACCCGGACGGACCCTCCGACACGCATTTTCATGCCGCGAAAAGGAGGAGGGTAAGACGACTCAGAGTGGCGGTGACAGCTGTCTACCGATGACCCGTAACGGTCGACGGACGAGTCAATGACTTGGATCCGTGTGCCCGACTGCGTGGCCGGCCAGAACCGCGACTGACTGGCTCGGGTCACTCCGAGGACGTCGTTTCTGCGGGCCGGTCACAATCTGCGCACCGGTTCGTATAGCGGGGTATGAGCGTGTTGGAGCTGTCGGACGAAGATCTGCTGGCGAGTGGCTCGGCGGCGGACTTCGGTTGCTTCTATGACCGCCATCTCGATGCTGTCCTGGCTTTCGTCAGCCGGCGCACGCGCCAGCCGGAGGCGATGTTCGACCTCACCGCTGAGACGTTCGCGCGGGCGCTCGAGCATCGAGCGCAGTACCAGCCGGAGAAGGGCCCGGCGATCGGCTGGTTGCTGGGAATCGCGCGCAACCTGATCATCGACTCGGCGCGGCGCGGGAAGATCGAGGCGGAGAGCCGCCTGCGGCTGGGGATGGCCGTGGTAGAGCTTGACGACGAGCAGCTTGCCGCGATCACAGAGCGCGGTGCGCGTGACCTGCGCGCGGCGCTGGGGTCGTTGCCCGAGGAGCAGCTTGCTGCGGTCATCCGTCGAGTGGTTCTTGACGAGCCGTACCCCGTGATCGCGGACGGACTGCAGTGTTCGGAGCAGGTCGTACGGAAACGAGTATCGCGCGGCCTCGCGACTTTGCGAGCGAACCTGGAGGATCAGCGATGACGGATCCGTTTGCAATCCTGCGCGACGAGCTCGTGAGCGCGGCAGCCGCTCTCGAGCAGGTCGCGGCGCCAGCGCCGGCGCGGTGGTGGGAGCGGCTGTGCGGGTCGGCTGGGATGGCGCTCGCACCCGCTGGCGATCGTGCTCGGCGTGCTCGTCGTGAGCGGCTCTGCGACCGCGGGCGTGATCGCGCTCACGAGCAGCTCCTCGCAACCACTCGCGGGCAAGGTCCCGGGGATGGTCGAACCAGCGTCGCTGGCGGGCTACCACTACACGATCTCCGTCACCCCGAATCTCGCCGCCGGCGAGGCGTTCTGGAACACGTCGATCTCGTACAGCAAGGACGGCAGGTTCGGGTCCGGCGAGGGTGGCGGATCGCTGTACGCGACGCGCTCGAACCCGCTATTCGGTGGGGTCGGCGTGAGCGGCGGTTCGACCCCGCCACGCGGAGACACGGTCGGCTACGTGATGACGGCGCCGACGTCGTCGCCGTACGCGTCGGCGATCGCACGATCCGGACGTTCAGCTCGCCCGATCTGCCGGCCGGCGACCGGGCCGCCGTGTTGTTCCTCCCAGCGGGCTACCCCAACCTCGTCCAGGGGTGGCGGCCGGGCCAGCCGATCCGCTCTCACGAGACCTTCCCCGCTGCCTGGGCACCGTCCGCTCACGATTCACACGATCGCGATCCTCCCGATCGATCGCAACGGGAACGTGATCGCGACCAGATATCGGATCCCGTACAGCCCGTTCCCGAGGTTCTGGCAGGCGCCGAGCGCGGTCACGCCGAAGATCAGCGAGCCGCCCTACCACGGGCCGACCCATCCACTTCCGGGCGTGTGCGAGCTGGCGCAGCGTGGCCTGCGCGCGCTCACGCCTGAGTGGGGGCACGTGATCAATGTGATCCCGAGTTACCCGGACTCGGTCGGGACCCTGTTCGTGTCGTGCATCGACACCGAGTACTACCTGCACGGCTGGGGGCTCGGAGCGGGGGTGCTCCTCGACGCCCGGCGGCCGGGCCGCGTGCTCGGGCAGATCCCCGGGGCGCAGCCGGTCGCCGGCCACCCCGGCACGGTCAACGTCCCGGGCGGCGCGCTGACCGCGCGGCGGGTCGCCAACGCGTGGCTCGTCGTCCTCGGGGGGTCCGGCCTCGCCCAGCGGCTTCAGGCGCTGAGCGCGCTACGGATCGCCAAGCTCGACCTCCGTCACGTCAGGTCGGGCGGATGATCGCGCGGAGTCATCTCGCCCGCGTTCGCGATGAGGCACATCCGCTCCAGCGCGTTCACGCGCGTCGACACGCGACCGTGCTGTTCACGGACATCGAGGACTCGACCGCGCATCTCGTCCGGGTCGGCGATCACGCCTGGAGTCGCCTGCTGGAAGCACACGACCGCACCGCGGCGAGGCTCGTACACGGGCACGGTGGGCGGCTGATCAAGACCACCGGCGACGGAGTACTCGCGCTGTTCTGGGATGCGAGCGGCGCACTCCAGTGCGCACGGCGCTTCCTGGCAGAGGCAGCCAGCCTCGGGATCACCGTGCGCAGCGGACTGCACTCCGGGGAATGCCTCGTCGCCGCCGGCGACGTTTCCGGGCTGACGGTTCACATCGCCGCACGCGTGGCCAGGCTCGCCCACGGAGGTGAGGTCCGTGTCTCCCAGACCACACGCGAACTGCTCCACGCGACGCGAGATGAGCTGACCGACTGCGGTCCACATCGACTCAAAGGCGTACCCGGCGAGTGGCGACTGTTCGTCCTCACCGCAACCCCGGGACGCTTGCCGATCGCAGCCTGAGCTGGAGCGACGGCTCCCGCGGCCCTCGTGGAGCGACAAGCTCGCGTCGGTCCTCCGGACACTCGCGGCGCGATCGAGCGCCGACGAACAGGCGTCGATCGAACGCGCCCGGCGCAACGAGGAGCTGCGTCGCGACCTGCAGGCTCGAGAGCAACGGGCCCGGTGTGCGCGCATCGAGGACGCGCGCGTGGAACGGCTCCTCGCAGAGGTCGAGACGTGGCGCCGCTCCGCCGACATCCGCGGCTACATCGCGGCGCTCGAACAGCAGCTGCCCACGCCTGGATGGCGACGAGCGAGCCGTGATCGCCGACTGGACCAAGTGGGCCAAGGGCTGGGCCGACCGATCAGACCCCAGCCGCCGCACGTCCATGATCATCGGCATCGATGACGAGCGCGACGGGCGCTGAGCAGCGGTGATGCCGGGGACACCTCTCCCGCTGGGTGGGTGTCCGGGGCCGGGCCGGGTCGCCTGGCGGCGGCTACCGCTCGGATCCCTCCGGACACATTCGAAGCGAACGCCTCGGCGACGAGTTGCGCGTCCTGCGGGCGGGACTCGTAGTGCAGGTACTTCATCGTCGTCTGGATGTCGGCGTGGCCCATCCATTCCTGGACCCGCCGGATGTCGGCCTTCCGGATCATGCGCGTCCCGAACGTGTGGCGCAGATCGTGGTTGTGCCGACGTCGGCACAACCACGAATATGCCGATGTTCGTGTTATGCCGATGTTGGCTGAGAAGTTCCCGCAGATTGGGTTGTTAGCGGCTTGGAGGTCGGCATAACGCCGGCGCCGAGACCGATGGTCGTCCTTCTTGTTTTCGGAGAAGGAGGAGACGATGCCGGGGTCGGCGAGCCGGGTGTGCAGGGTGTTGATGACGGGGCCATTGGCCCCGTTCGCGGAGGCGTATTCCGCGGAGTTGCGGGCGCGGGGCTATACGCCGTTGACGACCGTTAACGAGTTGCGGCAGGTCGGGCGACTGAGTCGCTGGCTGGAATCGCGTGGGCTGTCGGCGGCGGAGCTGAGCGGTGAGCGGGTCACGCAGTTCCTGATCTGGCAGCGAGCTGGTGGGCGTCATCGCGCCGGGTGGTCACGGCCGGGCCTTTTGTGTCTGTTGGAGGTGCTGGACGGTCTTGGGGTACTCGCGGGCGAGGAGCCGGCGCTGGCGAGCTCGCCGGTCGATCTGCTGATGGTGTCGTTTGAGCGCTATCTCGTTTCCGAGCGGGGTCTGGCGGCGGGCACGATCGTCGGCTATGTGCGGCACGCGCGCTGGTTTGTGGATGGCCTGGGCCGGGACGGTGTGGCCGGGCTCTTGGCCGCTGATGTGACGGGCGCGGTGCTGCGCAAGGCATCCTCGGGAGTGTCGGTCAGCGCCGCGCAGAATTTCGTGTCGGGGCTGCGAGCGTTTTTGCGGTTTTGCTTTCTCGAGGGGCTTGTCGAGATGGATCTGTCGCAGGCGGCGCTGGTGGTCCGGGGCCGGCGGGCGTCAGTGTTGCCGCGCGGGATCAGCCGCGCGGACGCGCGGGCGTTGACGGGTTCCTGCGATCGTCGCCGGCCGCTCGGGCGGCGCGATTACGCGCTGATCATCTTGTTGTTGCGGTTGGGGCTGCGCCGCGGCGAGATCGCCCGCTTGATGCTTGATGACATCGATTGGCGCGCCGGTGAGCTCGTGATCCATGGCAAGGGCGGTCGTGAGGACCGGCTGCCGTTACCGGCTGATGTCGGCCAGGCGATCGCGGCGTACTTGCGGCGCGGGAGGCCGGCGAGCGATCGGCGCGAGGTGTTCCTCCAGGCCCGGGCTCCGTATGCGCCGATCGCGGCGGGGACGGTCGCATCGACGGTCCGCCGCGCGTGCAGGCGGGCCGGGATCCCAGAGGTCGGCTCGCACAGGCTGCGCCACACGACGGCGTGCGAGATGGTCGGGGCCGGGGTCCCGATCGTGCGGATCGGGCAGGTGCTGCGACACCGCAGCCTGCAGAGCACCGCGATCTACGCGCGCGTGGACGTCGAGCAGCTCAGGCGACTCGCTGCACCGTGGCCCGGAGGTGACGGGCGATGAGCGCGCTCGGCGAACATGCACAGCAGTATCTGCGGGCGCGCCGCGCGCTGGGTGTCAAGCTCGAACGCCACGGACGACTGCTGCCGCAACTGGTTGCCTATCTGGAGGCGGCCGGCGCGAGCACGATCACGCGCGAGCTGGCGATCTCCTGGGCCAGACTGCCCGCGGACGCACATCCACGGCATTGGGCGGTCAGGTTGTCGATTGCGCGTGGGTTCGCCGCCTACCTGCAGACGATCGATCCAGCGAGCGAGATCCCGCCGGCCGGCGTGTTCGCGGTCCGCTACCAGCGCCCGACACCGTATCTGTGGTCAGACGAGGACATCTCCCGGCTGCTCGAGGCCACGCGGGCGCTGCGTCAGCCGTTAAAGGCGGCGAGCTACGAGGCGCTGTTCGGTCTGCTCGCCGTGACCGGGATGCGCCTCGGTGAGGCGATCGCGCTCGAGCCCGACGACATCGACCTCGACGACGGCGTGATCGCGATCCGCGCACACACCGCCAAGCTGGAGCGCGCTCGGATGGTCCCGCTGCACCCCACGACCGTCCATGCCCTGGAGTACTACGCCAAGACGCGAGCGCGGTTGTGCCCGAGGCCGAGATCGAGCACGTTCTTTCTCTCGGGCATCGGAACCAGCCTCGAGCGAAGCGAAGTCGCCAAGACGCTGCGCAAGCTGACCACCACGCTCGGTCTGCGAACGGACGCCGTCCACCCGACCGCGCACCACTTAAGACACAGCTTCGCTGTCAGCACGCTGATCGGCTGGCAGCGCTCAGGCGTCCACATCGACGAGCAGATCGCGGTGCTGTCCACGTTCCTGGGGCATGTCAGTCCGGCGGAGACCTACTGGTATCTGACCGCCACCCCGGAGCTGATGGACAGCGCCTGCCAGCGGCTCCAGCGACATCTCGGAGACCGGCCATGACCGCGCTCGCGCCCTCGATGCAGGCCTACTTCACCGACAGGTTGATCGATCAGCGCCGCGCGAGTCCTAACACGATCGCCGCCTACCGCCACACCTTCCAGCTGCTGTTGCGCTTCGTCACCGACCGCACCAGCAAGCTACCAAGCGCCTTGGACATCGCCGATCTCGACGCGCCCCTGATCGCCGCGTTCCTCGACCACCTCGAACACAAACGCCACAACGTGATCGCGACCCGCAACAACCGGCTCGCGGCGATCCACTCGCTGTTCGCCTACCTCGCGCTGCACCACCCAGAACACGCCGACACGATCGCCCGCGTGGTCACGATCCCAGCCAAACGCACCGAGCGCAACCTCCTGACCTACCTCACCGACCCCGAAGTCGACGCGCTGCTCACGGCCTGCGACCAGACCACCCCGACCGGCCGGCGCGACCACGCGATGCTTGCCCTCACGATCCAGACCGGGCTGCGGATCTCCGAGCTGATCGCGCTCAACCGCCAAGACATCACGCTCACCACCGGCGCCAACGTCCACACCACCGGCAAGGGAAGAAAGACAAGACGAACGCCGCTCACGCCGACGATCCGAACAGTGCTCAAAGCCTGGCTCGCCGAGCGCGTCGGCGCTCCCGACGAGCCGCTGTTCCCGACCCGCACCGGCACACGACTCAGCCGCGACGCGATCGAGCACCGCCTCGCGATCCATCACCAAGCCGCCGCGCCAGCCTGCCCATCGCTCAAGACCAAGCACATCACGATGCACACGCTCAGGCACACCGCCGCGATGCGCCTGCTCCTCGCCGGCAACGACATCACCGTGATCGCGCTTTGGCTCGGTCACGAACAAATCACGACGACGAACATCTACCTGCACGCCGACATGACCCACAAACAACAAGCGATCGACCGGACCAAACCGATCACCGCCAAACCCGGCCGCTACCGCCCCACCGACACGCTCCTCACGTTCCTCGAAGCCCTCTGATTATGCCGACCTCGAACCGACAAAAACCCCTCTGAGCAGCCCCTTCTCAACGACATCGGCATAACACGAACATCGGCATATTCGTGGAACCGGAGCGGGCGGAGCCCACCTCGTGCGAGCGCGTCGCGGTATCGGCTGCTGAGCGCGTCGCCGTCGAGGGGCGGCCCGGCCTCGCCGGCGAAGACGAAGTCGTCATCGCCGGTGAACCTCCCCCGCCCGTTGAGCCGGGCGAGGGCGCTAGCGACGTCGGGCGCCATCGGCACGGCCCGCACCTTGCCGGATTTCGGCGTCGTGATCTGGCCGGCGGCGTAGCTGGCGCGGACCCGAATCGTCGAGCCGGCGAAGTCCACATCGCGCCAGCGAGCGCAGCAGCTCTCCGCGTCGCAGGCCGGTGAACGCGGCGGTCAGGAAGATCGCGGCGTCGGTTTCGGAGGCCGCGGCACGGACCAGGCTCCAGATCTCCTCGGGCGAGAACACCTGAATGTCGCCGCTGCTGCGAACCCGGAAGCGGTCGACCCTCGCCAGCGGGTTGGCGGGCAGGTCGTAGAGCTTGACCGCGTGGCTGAAGATGGCGTGCATCAGGACCAGCAGGTTGTTCTTGGTCTTGTTGGACAGCTCGCGCTCCTGCCGGGCACTGGACATCCCGGCCCGCCAGCGCTCGACCTCGCGGACGGTGACGTCCTCGAGCGCCATCTCGCCGAACACCGGCAGCAGGTGGATCTTGATCGCGTTGCGGTAGTTGCGGATCGTCGAGGGCTTGCAGCCCCGGTCCTCCTCCGAGAAGCGCAGGTACTCGGCAGCCGCATCGGCGAACGTCACGCCCGCCGCAGGAGCGGGCTGCCACGGCACACCGCCGGGGCCGTCGAGCGGCTGGCTGGTCGCGAAGCCGGCGCCGAAGCGCAGCTCGTCGAGCGCGTCCCCGAGCCAGTCCTCGGCCAGCCGCTTCGTGAAGTAGCCGGCAGGAGGACGCCCCCGGCCGGTCCACGCCGGCCCGAGCAGCTTCTTCACCTGAGCCCCGTCGGGGCCTCGGTACTTCGCGTACCACGCGGGCCCCCGCTTGCGCTCGACCAGCCAGACGCTGCCGGTCGGGCGCCGGATGCTCCGCGGGCGGCCCCGTCCCGGGTAGATCCGCGCCCGGTTGGCGGCGACTCGCCCGCCCGCCGACGGTTCGCTGCCGACGCCTTCATCGCGGCGCGATCGGTCGCTGGATGGCTCAAGACCGGGTGCCAAGAAGCGCAATCCTACGACATTTTCTGGTACTCGTTTGGTACCCGCAACGTTTGGATTGCACATCCGATCAAAGAAAAAGCCCGGATTTCCGGGCCTTTCTTAGTAGCGGGGGCGGGATTCGAACCCGCGACCTTCGGGTTATGAGCCCGACGAGCTACCAGACTGCTCCACCCCGCGGCGGAATCCATATTGATAGCAGACGAAGGCGGCCAATCTCAAGCCCAGGCGGCTCAAACGCGGCCTGCCCAACGGTAGTCCGACCGGAGGCAGCACGAGGTTGAACCAGCCGCGGCGACGGCTGATTGGCACAGCGTTGGCACGAATGCGTCTTGATCCGTTACAGCGGGCTGGGCGACCCTTTGCGCATGGTGTCGCTCAAACAGAAGATGGAGGCCGAGGTCAAGATGCGGGAGCTGCTCGATGATCAGGGTCTGCCGCCGCCGGACGAGGTCGAGTACGGCTTCGCGTGCGTCCGGCTCTTGTGGCATGAAACGAAGACGGTGGTGGTCATCGACATCGACGAACCACCGGCGGCGTAAGGGCCGGCGAGGTCAACCTCATGTCCCTTCGGCCGCCAGCAGTCCGACGCCGATGGCGATGACGACGAGCCCTGCCAGCTGGTGCTTGGTCAGGCGCTCGTCGAAGACGAAGTAGGCGCCGACCGCCGCGAGCGCCGCGAACTGGGAGGCGAGGACGGCGGCGATCGCGATTTGGTGGCGCGCGGCGAGCGTGTAGCTCACGATCCCGACCACCTCCGCGGCTCCTGCGGCCAGGACGAGCGGCCATGCTGGCCCCGGGAGCCGGAGCTCCCTCCGGGCGGCAAGCGGCGCCGTGAGGAACACGGTTCCGAGCAACCGGGCTGGGAGCAAGACCCAAACGATCGACATCTCACGGCCGACGCGAGCGGTCACGTACAGGTTGGTCCCGAACAGGACAGCGGCGGGCAGCGCCAGGAGAGCGGAGCGGACTCCGCTTGTTTGGCTCCTGGGGTCGGGAGGGTCCCGACGGGCGGTGGCGAGGATCACTCCCACCGATACGACGAGGAGGAGGACGGCCGTCCGGAGCGAGAGCTCCAGTCCGGCGATCACAGCGATGATCGTGGCGACCGCGCCCTCGGTCGACACGATCGGCGTGATGACGCCGACCTTGCCGCGACGAAACGCGGCGTACTCGATCAGCAGACCGACCGTGTTGGTCGTCCCGATGATCGCGAGCAGCGCGATCCTGCCGGCCGTGAGCTGGCCCGCGTCGGCGACTGCGATGGCAGGGACGATGAGCACCAGCCCGATCGTCATCACCCAGGCGAGGGTGGACGCGGCTCCGATCCGGCGGCTCGCGGCAGCGCCGGATAGCGCTGACACCGCGAACAAGATCGCCGCCCCGAGACCGCCGAGGACGGCAATCACCGTCCACCTCCGGACATCAGATCGTGCGCCCGACCGCTGGCGTCGCGACCTTTGATCAGCACCTCATCAGCCACCAGCACTCGACATGGGCGGCGAATGGTCCCAGGCGGTTCACGGGCGTGGCGATGCGGAGGGCCCGAGCGTGGCGGCGCGCCGAGCCTCGGACGTGGCGATGCGGGCAGCACGCGCGTGGGCGGTGCGCCGAGCTCCGGCGTGACGGTGCGGACCGCACGGCAAGGGGCCGCGACCGTCGTGTCGCCCGCCGAGCGCCGGCGATATTCAAAGCTCGACGGACCGCGTCCGCACATGCGCAGCCGCCGCGGCCATCGAGACGATCTGCCCGGCAACAGTCATGGCGACGGCGTCAGCTGGTCGGCCGCGGTGCGCCAGCTCGGCGCGGCGCAGGTGCTCGAGCCCGATCTGTGCCCGGCGGACCTTCTCGCGGACCGCGCTCTGGACCAGCCCCGCCAGGTGGCCGCCGGCGGGATAGACCGACTCCGCGTTTCGCAGCCCGAACTTCAGGTGCACCGGCGCGGCGACGCGGACGAGCTCGGGGATCTCGAGATAGCGGACGAACCCGCCGAGACTGTCGGGCGCCTCGACGTAGACATCGAGCACGGCCGGAATCGCGGCGCGGAACTCGGCGAACTCCTCGAGCGTGTGGTCGCTGTGGACGTTGATCGAGTCGGCGCCCAGCTCGCTCATCACCGTCGCGGCTGCCGGGTTGGCGGGCGCCGCCATCGCCGACACCTTCAACCGCACATCGCTCGGCAGCCTTCCGTCGGCCCGCCGGCGCCCCAGCTCGGCGAGCGCCCCCAGGTCGCCGACGAGGAAGCTCCGGGCGCCGAGCGCGACCGCCCTGTCGACCTCGTCGAGCGCCTGGTGAAGCTGGCGGTTGCCGCGCAACGCCGAGAACAGCCCCGCGCCATCGGCGCTCGACACCGACCTGCCGATGTCGAATCCGGCGCGCGGACCGAGGAACAGGGTGACCTCGACGTCGTGCGCGGCGCCGAGCTCGGCCATGGCCTGGATCTCGGAGTCGAGCATCAGCGTCATGCCGCTGCCCTGCGAGACGCGATGGATCGGCACGTCGCGGATCTGCGCCTCGTCGAGCACAGCAATCAGGGCATCGGGGCCCTCAACGCTCGGAATCTCCACCCGCCAAGCGGCGCCGTCGTCGAAGCGCTGTGGCGATGTCGGAACGTGATCGCTAGTGGACATCTACTGGGTCCTCTCTCAGAAGTCGGCGTTCCCGGATCGTCGATCGTCCTCCACTCTAACGTTCAACAAAGGCGCCTTGGAGACAGGTGGCGATCCGCAAGACGTGGCGGCCGTGCGCAAGACGTGGCGGCCATCCGCAACACCTGGTGGCGATCCGCGGTGGCGATCCTCAAAACGCCACATGGTCACGCGGGTGGAAGGTTGGGCCGGGTCGGTGGCGTCGCCGCCACCTCAACCACGGGGTTACGCAAGACGCCGATGCCCTCGACCTCGGCCTCGACGACGTCGCCGTCATGAAGTCCGCGCTTCGGATCCATGAACTCGCCACACCCCCACGGCGTGCCCGTCATCACCACGTCTCCGGGCTCGAGCGTGAACGCGTCCGAGCAGAACGCGAGCAGCTCGGCCACGCCGAAGATCATCTCGGACGTGCTCGAGTCCTGGACGATCTCCCCGTTCACACGCGTCTGCAGCCGGAGTGCCTGCGGATCGGGGATCGCGCTGGCGGGAACGATGGCGGGGCCGAGCGGGCAGAACGTGTCGAGGCTCTTGCCGCGAGTCCACTGGCCATCCCCAAACTGGAGATCGCGCGCCGAGATGTCGTTTCCGACGGTGTAGCCGAACACGTAGTCGAGGGCCTCGTCGACCGGCACCCGTCGCATCGAGCGGCCAACGACCACTGCGAGCTCGACCTCCCAGTCCACTCGCTCGGTCAAAGGCGGTCGATCACGATCGGCTCGTCGGGTCCGATCACGCTGCTCGGGAACTTGGCGAATACGAGAGGGTGCTTCGGTCGCTCCATCCCGGTCTCGCGGATGTGATCGAGGTAGTTCAGGCCGATCGCGACGACCTTGCCGGGACGCACCGGTGCCACCAGCCGCGCGTCCGGCAAAGGGTCGGAATCGACGCCCGCCAGCGTAAGCGACCCCGACGCAATCGCGTCAACAACCGAGCGCAGGCCCAAGCGAGTAAAGGGAGCCGTCGCGGACGAGCACCGGCAGTTCATCGCTCCCAACGACGGCGGTGCAAACGCCAATGCCGGCTGTGCCGATGCCAATGCCGTCGATTGCCATGCGCCGCGCGACCTGCCTAGCGTCAGCCGGCGAGCACCAGCAGCCCCGGCCGAGACATGGTTCCGCTCTGAGTCGGCACCTCGATCGCCGGCCAGTCCTCGGAGTTGCTGATCATCTCGGGCCCCTGCTCGCCGATCAGGAAGGTGTCCTCGGACTTGGCGCCCTGCACGGTCGGATTCCACGCGCACGCACCGCCGACGAGCACCGGCGCATCGGTGAACGCGTTCGGGAACGCGAGCGGAGCGGGACCGAACTCCCGTGGCGCGTAGCCGATCGGCCCCCCCTGATAGTGGTAGCGCCACTCGTCGTGGTAGCCGAGCCGCTCGTAGGCGTCGATCCCCGCCTGGAGCGCCTGACCCCAGCTGTTGCCCGGACGGCTCGCCTCGATCATGTGCGCCTCGACCTCCGACGCGGCCGCATGGCGCTTGACGAGCTCAGCATCCGGCTCGCCAATGCTCGCGGTCCGGGTCGCGGCGACGTGCAGCCCGCCCCGAATGCCGACGATCACCGCGAGCACGCTCGAGGTGACCTTCGCCCGCTTCACGGCCGGGTGACGCCAGCTGAAGTGGCGCGTGTCGGCGCCGACCAGCAGCACGCTCACGAAGATCCCCTTGCGGTCAAGTTGCTGGTCGATCTCGGCGGCGACGTCGGCCTCGGTCATCCCCGGTGTGACCGAACGGACGGCGTCCTCGAGGCCCGCGCAGCACTCCGGGCCGAGCACTCGATAGCGCTCGATCTCTCCCGGAGTCAGCTCAAGGCGGAGCTGTAAGAGGTCATCGGCGATGTCCGTCCCCGGACCGGCACCGTCGTTGCCCGAGCCGCGCCTCGCCACCGGCACAGCTCGGCCGCGAGCTCGGCGTAGCGATCCTCGTGCCAGCCGAACGTCGCGACCTCGAACCCGATCTCGTCCGGCCCCTCCTCGGCGACGATCCGCGGACCCTCGACGTTCTGCGTGATGATGTACGCGCCATCCCTGGTCACGAGCGCCCACACGAAGCCGGGATCGAAGTTGCGGATGATCGGATCCTCCACGCCGGCGGTCACCCAGGCCACACGCTGCTGGCCCGTGAACAGCGCGCCGTCGAGGTCCCGGCGGTCGAGCAGGTCCCGAACCCGATCGAGTTTCTCGTGGACTTCGGCAGCCCGACCGGTCGCAGTCGACGTCATCAGTCTCTCCTCAGGGTCGTGGATTCCCGAACGGCTAGCGACCGGTCGCCGCACGGCGCCTCGCGCAACCGACCGGCCTCCGAGACGTGAGTTACTATAACGTTCAAGGAACGGAAGCGTCAATGCTTTCGTAGCGGAACCGTCAATGCTCTCGTCGAACGAACGCGGCACACGATGACCAACGGTGTCGGGGCTGATCGGACACGCCGTGCCCGCGGCCTCGCGGGAATGCGGCTGCTTCGGGCCCGGGACGGAACAGGCCGGATTCACGTCGGGGCACTCCGCGACGGCGAGCTAAACCTGCTCGCCACGGACGACGTCGATCCACGTCCTCGAGG
The DNA here is from genome assembly GCA_963812225.1 of uncultured Solirubrobacterales bacterium. Taxonomy (GTDB): domain Bacteria; phylum Actinomycetota; class Thermoleophilia; order Solirubrobacterales; family Solirubrobacteraceae; genus Palsa-465. The sequence continues at coordinate 389,114 of CAWEUN010000009.1, read as the reverse complement.
TGGGCGAGCTCCCAGCGACACTCGACCGCATAAAAGTCCTGGACGAGCAGAGCTGCGAACTCGAAGCGCCGTGGACGCTCCTCTGTCCCCTGGTCCCGCCCGAAACCTGGGCTGCAGGCGTCACTTACGAGCGGAGCCGCGCTGCCCGGATGCACGAGAGCGAGCAGGCGGATGTCTACGACCGCGTGTACGAAGCCGAGCGCCCCGAGCTATTCATCAAAGACGCGGCCGGCCGCCGCACGGTCGGTCCGGGCGAGGAGATCGCGGCGCGCTCCGACGCCACGTGGACGGTGCCCGAGCCAGAGCTGGCGATCGTCCTCGGCGCAGGCGGCACTCCGCTGGCGGTGACGATCGGCAACGACGTCTCGTCGCGCGACATCGAAGGCGCCAACCCGCTCTACCTCCCCCAGGCCAAGGTCTACGCCGGCGCCTGCGCGCTCGGCCCGGCACTGCTCGTGCCCAAGGACTGGGACGCACCATTCGGAATCCAGCTCAACATCTACGATGCGAACGACCGGCTCCTGTTCGCAGGCGAAACGTCGACCGCGAGCATGCGCAGGTCGTTCAGCGAACTGATCGACTTCCTCCGACGGGACAACGTGGTCGCCGCGGGCACCGTGCTGCTGACCGGCACCGGCATCATCCCGCCGGACGACGTCGGCCTCGCGCCGGGCCACGCCGTCGAGATCCGCATACCTGGCATCGGCACCCTTCGAAACACGGTCGCAGCCGCAGCGAGCGCGTAGCGACAACTGACACCGTTGGAGGTACGGCAATGAAGGACACAGTCGCGGTGGTGACGGGAGCGGGATCGGGGATCGGCCGGGCGACCGCGCTGCTCCTCGCGCGCGAGGGAGCGCGGGTGCTCGCCGCTGACCTGCAGGCGACCGCGGCGGCAGAAACAGCAGAGCAGGCTGACGGAACGGTCATCCCCGCGGACGTCGACGTGTCGGACGAACGCGCCGTCAGACAGCTGTTCCAACGCTGTGAGGATGAGCTCGGCGCACCAAAACTTCTGGCCAACATCGCCGGCGTGGGCTCGACGACAACAGCCCCGGATACCTCGCTCGAGGACTGGGAGCGGGTGTTTGCTGTCAACGCCCGCGGGACGTTCCTTTGCTGCAAGCACGCGATCCCTCGGATGGTGGCGGCCGGCGGCGGGTCGATCGTGAACATGGCCTCGATCGCCGGGCTCGTCGGACTGAAGAACCGGGCCGCCTACTGCGCGTCCAAGGGCGCCGTCGTGGCGCTGACCCGGGCACTGGCGCTCGACCACGTCGCCGACCGTGTACGGGTCAACTGCATCTGCCCCGGCACCGTCGACTCTCCCTGGGTGAGACGGCTGCTCGAGGACGCCGGCGAGCCACTCGAGTCGCTCGTCGCGCGTCAGCCACTCGGCCGCCTCGGCACGCCCGAGGAGATCGCGGCCGCCGTGCTCTACGTGGCGTCCGACGCGGCCGCGTTCATGACCGGGTCAGCGCTCGTCATCGACGGCGGCCTCACCGCCGGTTAGCCAAGCCGACCCGTGTCGGCGGCTAGACCTCGAAGTCGACCGCACGTCGGCCGCTAGACCTCGGTCACCAGCCCCCCGTCGACGTTGATCGCCTGGCCGGTGATCTCGGACGCGTCGTCGGAGGCGAGGTACAGCACGGCTCGCGCGATCTGCTCGGGCGTCTGAAACCTCGCAGCGGCACGATCGCGCGCCACCGCTCCTCGATCGCCTCCCGCGACTCCCCGGTCGACTCCGTGGTCCACTCGAACTCGCGGTCGAGCATCGGGGTCATCACGACCCCGGGACAGATGCAGTTGACGCGCACCGACGGTGCGACCTCGAGCGCGACCGTCTTGCTCAGCAGAATCACCGCCGCCTTGGACGCGCAGTAGTGAGACAGGAGGGCAGTGCCGCGCTTGCCGGCCTGGGAGGCGATGTTGACGATCGACGGTGCCTGCCTGGACGACATGCTGGCGAGTGCCCGCTGCATGCACAGGAAGACACCCTTCGCGTTCACGTCCATCACCCACGACCAGTCCTCCTCCTTGAGCTCGGCGCACTTGGCGATCGTCAGCACGCCGGCGCACGTCACCAGAGTGATCCACCCCGCCACACTCTCGATCGGCGGTCGAGAACAGAGCGTCGACGTCGCTCGACTTCCGGACATCGCACACGACCGCGGTCACTGCCTCCCCGAGCTCTTCGGCCGTCGCACCCGAGCCGCTCCGGGTTGATGTCCGCCGGCGATAGACCGTCGCCCCCTCCTGCGCCATCGCACTGGTGACCGCGCGTCCCATCCCCTGAGCGGCCCCGGTCACGACCACCGACGCGCCGTCGAACCTCCGCCCACCGTTGTCGCTCATGTGCGAAACCTCTCCCTAGGCATCTACCGAAGTCACAGACAGACGCGGCGGGCGGCCCGCGCCCAACGAGGCCGCCCGCCCGCGCCTGTCCGTCAATCCACCGCCGGCTCGACGCCTTCGGCGAAGTGTCCGGTAACAGGCCGCTCGGTCACCATCGATGCCTGGCTGTCATCACGCGGCACGAGCAGGTAATAGATCACGAACCCGAGGACAAACGCGCCCGCGCAGCCGACGCCGACCTGACTCGGGTTCTGGTAGATCATGACCGCGATGAAGATGTACGACCAGACGATGGCGACGGGGTACCACAGCTTCCACCACTTCAGTACGTATGGACGCTCCGGTAGTCCACCTTTGATCCTGACCCTCAGCCCAAATAGGGCCAGCGTTCCGTACGCCGCGGCCCAAGAACACGCGAGCATCGCAATCAGGACATTGAAGAGCGAGCTGTAGACGGTGAGGATGAACGAGATGATTTTGGCGATCCAGATCCCCTCCACCGGCACGCGGTGCTTGTTCAGCCTCGCCACACGCCGCGGCGCGGGGAATCGACCGTCACGCGCCTGGGCCCAGAACACGCGCGCCGCGCCGAGCTGAAGGATGATCGCGTTGACGAACAGCGCGAACACGGCGAGGACCTCCCAGAACGTGCCCAGGAAGGTCCCGAGTACTGGGTTCAGCACGAAGGTGATCGGTCCCGACACGTCGGTGTTGTTGACCGTGCCGGCCACGTCCCTCATCACCAGCAGGATCATCCCGATGAACGCAGCGCCGATGAGCCAGGACATCACGTTCGCGCGCACGGCCTCGGTCGGCACGACGGAAGCGGCCTTCTTCGTCTCCTCGGCGCCAGTACCGCTGAGGTCGAATGCCGAGACGATGTAGACGGACAACAGGCTCGCGTACAGCAACGGAAGGATGATCGAGCCCTTGACCTGGCCCTGAGTGGTGAAGAAGTAATGGGCGCTGTTCGTGTGCACGTGGGAGACGAGGATCGCGATCGGGATTCCGATGATCACGAGCCCGGCGCCGCACAGCTCCGCGGTCACACTCATGTTGTTGAGCCAGGCAACGAAGCGAACGCCGACGAGATTTGCGAACGTCGACGCCAGGATGAACGCCGCGCTGATCCCCACCAGCGCCCAGTGCGAGAGATTCGTCACGCCGAACCACGCCATGATCAGCGGCGTGATCGCGATCGTGGCCGAACAGACAGACGCGATGTGCCCGATCGTCACATACCAACCGACCTGCCAGCCGATCAGGCGGTTTCCGAGCCGAGAGACGATGTTGTACGAGGATCCCGCGACGGGATAGGCCGAGCAAAGCTCGGCGACGATCAGCGCGACGACCACCTGCAAGCCGGTGGCGACGAGCCATACCCAGATCATCGCCGGCCCGATCTGCGCCAGGCCAACGGTGAACGCCAAGAGAATCCCGCCGAGGAACGAGATCGAGGAGTACTGCAGGGCGAAGCTCGAGAACCGCCCCAGAACTCGCATGAGCTCCGGCTTGTAGCCGAGCTCCTTCAGATAGGTCTCGTCGTCGACGCCTCTGGCGTCGAGGCTCGCGTCAGGTGTGACCGCCGCAGCTAGGCCCTGGTTCGAAACGCTGGTTTCCATTAGCTAAGCCCTTTCAGAGCGCTGACGTTTCCCGCGGCAAGGTGCCTGTCGCCGCGGGCACGTCGTGGTGAGTGGCTGAGTCCCTGCTTGTCAACGTCTGGGGTCGATGAACAACCGCCGGCCAACGCGGTCGGCATGCGCCCGGCCGCAAGGCGGTGGTCGCACTGCCACTGCAGGCGACGTCGGATAGGTGTTTGAGCAACGAATGCCTGATCACCCGCTCGGCACTCGCTGTCGTTAGCTGCTCCCGCATCACGACTGATCGAGCGGAGTCGGCCCTCGAGCACACCGCCGTCGTTGGCCGGCCGCGCGCCAGGACTAACCGAGCGGAGCCGGCGCTCGGCCACACCGGCGACTGAGGTTTGCGACAGGCCGCGGCCCATCTCGATCGCGAAATGCAGTCTTCGCTGCAACCCTCGGAGACTCTTTTGTGTCCACCGTTCTCTCCCACGAGCACCCGCGTGCTCAGGCACGCTATTGAACGATAAACAACACCTCGTGTCAAGCAATATTTACGTTTTTTCTCGAACGTTCCCCGACAGCGCCATCGTGCTCGCAAAGCCCCAGCCGGCGCGCACGTCGCCAGCGCCCGACAGGCCCCACGTCGTCAACGCACCGACAGGTCTTACGGCGTCAGAGCACTCCGTGCGCGGCGAACACTTCGCGAACCGTCATGCCGTCCGCGAGTTTCGAGCGAACCAACTTCTCCGTCGAGACCTTCTCTTCGGCCAGCGCCATGACTTCCTCGGCGACTCCGAACGGGACGACGACAATGCCGTCGTCGTCGGCCAGCACAAGGTCTCCGTTCGAGACCGTCACCCCTCCGCAGCTGATGTCTACCCCCACGTCCGTTACGTCGATCCGACCAAGCGAGTCCTGCGCGTTGATGCCGGCGACGAAAGTCGGGTAGTCCATCTCGATCAGCGCCTGAGTGTCTCGGGTATAGGCGTCAGCCACGATTCCCACGGCTCCGCGGGCTCTCGAGGCTGTCGCGAGGAGCTCGCCCCAGTACGAGCCGGTACACGTGGAGACCACCATCACGTCTCCAGGCTGCTGCGCGTCCACCGCCATGATCTCGCCGGCGTAAGGGTCGCCGGGAATCTCGTCGACCTGAACGGCCAGAACGGTCGCCGCGTATCCAGCGGTGCGAGTACCGCGGATGAGCGGTCGGATATGCGGCGCCATCACGTTGGCGCGGAGTCCCGCCTTGTCCAGGCAATCCGACACCACCGCGACATAGAGCCGATCGAGTCGCGCCACAAGGTGAAGATCGCGTCCGTCATTGCGCCCATTGCCAGAGCTGTCCATCAGAACTCTCCTCGTCACTCGGGTCGGATCTGCGAGACACGCAGAACCGGTCGTCACACAGCTACCCTCGATCGATTGTAACGTTCAAGTAAAGACCCGTCAAATGAATTGAAGGCGGCGCGGGTCGACCACCTACGTAGACCGCACCACGTACCGCGCCGGCCTCACCCCCGGCTCGACGACCGCGCCAGTACCGCGCCGGCCTCACCCCCGGCTCGAGCAGCTCAACCGCCCGCGCTCGGATCAGACGCCGGATATGCCCGTGCACGATGAACATCAGCATGTGCGTCGGCGAGTCCCACGGCCCAAGGCCGCGCTCGGCCTCCGCACACAGCTCGGCCAGGGTCGCCGGGCGCGCCAGCCGCTCGATCAGCACATCGTCCAACCGGGCCACGAACTCCCGGCTGGCACCCAGGAACTCCCCCACCTCAGCGCCTATCGCCACCGGCCAGTGCCCCGAGTGCAGCTCCGCCGGCGCCAGCGACTCGACGCGCGCGATCGTCTCGAGATACGCGTCGACGTCCTCGTATGTCGGGACACAGCGCCGGCGCGCCATCGACCGACGGGCACATGCTCGAGTGGATCGCGTCCGAGCAGAACAGCAACCGCGTCGCCGGCTCGAACAACATGAGATGCCCGGCCGAATGACCGGCGGCAGGAAGCACTTCGAACACGCGATCGCCGACCCGCAGCCGCTCGCCGCCGACCAATGTCAGATCGATCTCCACCGGCCCGCCGTAGTTGGCGCGCATCCACGCCAGAGTCGACATCGTCGAAGCCGAGCGCCGTGCTCGTGCACGTACTGCTGATAGCGGTCAAACACGAGTTGCTCCGGCCGACGAACCATCGCCCGGTCAAGAAACCCACACGCCGTCACGGCCGAGGGTGCGGCGTCACGGAGCACCAGCCAGACCTCCCTGGTGATCGAGATCGGGATGGGTGACGACGACGAACCGCACTGCATCAAACGAAAACCCGAGCCGTCGACACCGCCGGCAGGATCGCGTCGCGCGCCATCCCCGCCGTGCCCGTATCGATCAGACAACTCGAGCCGTCTCCGGACGCCAGCAGGTACGCGAACACGTTGCGCTCGCCTAGCCGCGCCTCGATTCGCCAGGTCGCGGCGCCGATCTCGACCGCCGCCGGCGCGATCACCATCGGGCGATCCAGCCGGTCAGGAGACCGAGCGGCGCGATCACCATCCGGCGATCCAGCCCGTCAGAAGCCCCAGCGGCTCGGTGTCCGGCTCCTCGCCCGGAACGGCGACGAGGAAGTCGAAGTCCGCCCCCGTGTCCGCCTGCATCACGTGTTTACCGTAGAGCGCGCCGTAACCCGCGGTCGTAATGGCTGGCGGCCGAGGGGCCAGAAGCCAGGCGGCGCGCTATCTCCTCATCCGACAGCTCGACGTCGATCCGGCGCCCCTCGACGTCGAGGCGGACGTGTCCCCGTCCCGGACCGCGGCGAGCGGCCCGCCGGCGGCGGCCTCCGGCGCGATGTGGAGGACCACGGTCCCGAACCCGGTGCCGCTCATCCGCGAGTCCGAGATGCGGACCATGTCACGGACACCCTGCTCGAGCAGCTTCCGCGGAATCGGAATCATTCCCCACTCCGGGAAGCCCGGCGCGCCCAATGGGCCTCCGTTGCGCAGGACGAGCACCGACCCGGGTTCGACCGGCAGATCAGGGTCGTCGATCCGCGCGTCCAGATCGTTGATGTCCTCGAACACGACCGCCGGCCCGGCGTGCTTCAAAAGCGACGGAGTGGCGACGCTCTTCTTGATGACCGCGCCGTCCGGGGCGAGGTTGCCCCGGAGCACGGCGATGCCGCCATCGGGGTGCCGGGGGTGACTCAAAGGGCGCGACAACGTCTCCGTCAGCGACGTCGCGCACGCGATCGAGAGCCTCACCAAGGCGTCCCCGCTGATCAGCAACGCGTCCTCGTCGAGCAGCGAACGGAGCTCGCGCATCATCACGGGCACGCCGCCGTGCCGGAAAAGATCCTCGAACAGGTAGGACCCGGACGGCCGCAAATTCGCGAGCATCGGTGTCCGTCGCGCGATCACGTCGAAGCGCTCGAGATCGAGGCTCACGCCGACGCGGCCCGCCGAGCGCAAGTAGATGCACGACCGCATTGGTCGACCCGCCCATCGCCATCAGGACCGTGATCGCGTTGTCGAACGCCGAAGGCGTCAGGATCGCCCGCGGTGTGACCCCTTCAAGCGCCAGCTCGACCGCCCGCCGTCCGGTCTGCTCGGCGGCGGCCGCGCGCCGTGCGTCAACCGCCGGGATCGCCGCCGATCCGGGCAGCGACATACCGATCGCCTCGACGACCGCCGCCAACGTCGACGCCGTGCCGAGCTCGTTGCAGTGGCCGTAGCTCGGGATCATCGCGGCCTCGAGATCCTCGTACTCGGACTGGGTGATCGCTCCCGGCGCGGTACTCGGCCGTGTACTCCCACAGGTCCGTACCGACGCCGAGCTCGCGTCCCCGGTAGTAGGCCGGTTGGGACGGCCCACCGGTGAGCATGATCGCCGGGACGCCGGCGCTGGCAGCGCCCATCAACTGGGCCGGCACCGTCTTGTCGCAACTCGCCAGCAGGACGATCGGCGTCGAGCGGATGGGAGCGAATCGACTCCTCGACGTCCATCGACATCAGATTCCGGTAGAGCATCGTCGACGGCTTCATCAGGTTCTCGCTCAACGAGATCGTCGGGAACTCGAGCGGGAGACCGCCGGCCTCGAGCACCCCGCGCTTGACCGCCGTCGCCAGCCCGCGCAGATGGACGTTGCAGTGGACGAGCTCGGACCACGAGTTGCAGATGCCGATCACGGGTCGGCCGTCGAGCGCGACCTGCGAGAACCCCTCAGCTTTGACAGAGGCCCGGTGGAGCATGCCCGCCACGGTCCGGGGCCCGAACCAGCGCCGGCTGCGCAGCGGGACCGATCTGCCGTTCTCGCCGACCTTCATCTCAGGCCGAGTCACGAAGCACGAGCTCAACCGGAAACGTCCGCTGGGACTCCGTCTCCCGGCCCTCGACCCGGTCGATCAGGATCGTCGCGCTCGCCACGCCCATGTCGTAGGCCGGGATCGCGACGGTCGTCAGCGCGGGTTCGACGAACGCGGAGAAGTTGAAGTCGTTGAAGCCGGTCACGGCGATGTCGTCGGGGATCTTGAGCCCGGCGGCTCGGACCGCGCGCATCGCGCCGATCGCGAGCAGGTCGTTGCCGCCCATGATCGCGGTCGGCGGCTCGGCGAGCGCCAAGCAGCGCGTTCGCCATCTCCTCGCCGCTCTGCGGATCCCATCGACCGCGGAACAGCTGCAGCTCGCGCGGGGGGTCGATGCCGCGCGCTCGGAGTGCGTCGACGTAGCCCGAGTGCCGCTCCTCGATCATCGGCCAGGCGGTTCGCGCGGCGGTGAACGCGATGCGGGTGTGGCCGCTTGTCGAGCAGGTACTCGGTAAGCCTGCGCGCGCCGTCGCGGTTGTCGGCGCTCACCGACGGGACGTCGCCCTTGTCATAGCTCTCCTGGAAGAGCACGAACGTGTAACCCAGCTCGCGCACGCGCGAGACGGACGCGGAGCGCACCGAGGCATCGCCCGACAGGTACAGCAGGGCGCCGTCGACGCGGTGCTCGTGGAGCGGCGCGAGCAGCCCGTCGTCGATCGACCCCGGACGCGCCGACTGGATCAGGACGCCGTAGCCGCGGTCGCGGGCGACATCGCCAACGCCGGCGATCACCAGGTCCGTCATTGGGTCTGCGAGGAACCGGGCGTCGTCGTCGAGCACGAACACCCCGAGCGTGTGCACGCGAGCGATTCGCAGCCCGCGCGCAGTCGCGTTCGGCCGGTAGTCGAGCGCGATCATCGCCTGCTCGACGCGCTCGCGCGTCTTCTCGGCCATCAGATGTGTGCGTCCGTTGACGAGGTTCGACACCGTCTGCACCGACACGTTCGCGCGCTCGGCAACGTCGCGCAGTGTCGACCGCCGGCGCGGTTGAGTGTCTGGGCTTCTCATCGCGTGCGCCGCAGCGATCCCCGCTCCGTTTACCCCGCTTGGGTCGCCATTGGCAGGCATCATAGAACGCTAAACACCGGTCCACTACTTAGTAGACCTTCGACAGAAGACCTCCGTCGATCTGCAGGCCTGAGCCGTTGACGTACGAGGCCTCGTCCGAGGCCAGGAAGACCACGGCGCTGGGCGACCTCGGCGGGCTGCCCGATCTTCTTCGCCGGGTAGATCGACGCCATCTCCTCGCGCGCCTTCTCCGCGTCGCCGGTCGCTTCCCAATAGCGCTCGATCATCGGCGTCTGCATGTCTCCGGGGCACACACAGTTACACCGGATGCCGTCGATCGCGTAGGCGGTCGCCACCGCCCGGGTGAGTCCGAGCACCGCGTGCTTGCTCGCCGAGTACACCGGCAGGAACGGATCGGCCACCAACGACAGCGCCGACGCCGTGTTGACGATCGTGCCGCCGCCGTTGCCGCGCATCGACGCCACCGCGTGCTTGCACCCCCAGAACACGCCGCGCACATTGACGTCGAAGACCCAGTCGTAGTCCTCGTTGGTGGTGTCGAGCAGCGCCTTCTCGAGCTGCACGCCGGCGTTGTTGGCGATGAAGTTGAACTGCCCGAATTCGGACTTGGCGCGCTCGATCGCCGCGACCACGCTGTCCTCGACGGTCACATCGAGCTCCTGCGCCACGGCGCGTCCGCCGGCCGACGGATATCGTCAGAGGCGACGCTTGAAGCGCCCTCCGAGTTGAGGTCGGCCACGACCACCGCCGCGCCCTCGGCCGCGGCGAGCTTTGCGATCTCTCGTCCAAGACCCGACGCGGCGCCGGTCACGACGCCGAACTTTCTCCTCCATGCGCATCGGCGCATCTCCTTTCACACCATCGTTGTTCCGCCGTCGAGCTCGAGCGTCGTGCCGGTGGCGAACGGCGCGTCGAAAGCGAGGAAGCGGATTGCGGCAACGACCTCTTCCGGCGCGGCGAACCGCTTCAGCGGGACCCGCTCGGTGGCCTCGACTCGCGCCTTGGCCGGATCCGGGAACCAGTCGATCTCGGCATCCATCATCGGCGTGTCGATCGGACCCGGGCACACCACGTTGACGTTCACCGTCGGCGCGAGCTCGGCCGCGAGGGCCTTGGTCAGCCCGATCACGCCGAACTTCGAGGCGCAGTAGTGGACGAACAGCCCCATCCCGACGGCGGCGAGATCGGACGCGACGTTGACGATGCTGCCGCCGCCGTTCTCGCGCATACGCAGGCCGGCGTCCTGGCCGACGTAGAAGCTGCCGGACAGGTTGGTGTCGATCACGTTGCGCCACACGGCCGCGTCGATGTCCTCGAGCTTGGTCGGGAAGCCGACGCCGGCGGCGTTGACGGCGGCGTCGAGCCCGCCGAGCGCATCGAAGGCCTGCGCGACCGCGCCGTGTGCGCTGTCAGGATCGCTGACGTCGGCGGCGATCGGGACGGCGCGGTCGCCGAGCTCGTCGGCGAGCTCGCGCAGGGAGTCGCCGCGTCTGGCCACCATCGCCACGGTGGCGCCCTCGCCCACGAACACCCTCGCCGCGGCTCTGCCCACGCCGGAGCTCGCGCCCGTGACCAGGACGCGGCGGCCTTCGATCCCGTTCACCGCGGCCATCTCACACCTCCAAGGATCCCCGCGCGCACCAGGCTGTCGCCGCGGATCGGACTGCCCTAATCACAAGCCATCTCGGCGTCTCGTGCGGCTGCCGAGGCGGATTTACTATAACGATCAAGTAAGGAGACCGTCAAGACTCTCGGCAGCGTCATCGGCCTTGGCCACGACGCCCAGCGACAGTCCGCCGTCGAGTACAAACGCCGCTCCGGTGGCGAACCCGGCCGCGTCCGAGGCGAGGAATCTCGCGCACGCGGCGATGTCGGCGGGCTGCCCGACGCGACCAACCGCGTGCAGCCCCGCGACCTCGGCGCGGGCCTTGGCGGGGTCGGGCAGCGAGTCGAGGTAGCGCGCGGCCATACCGGTATCGACGTAGCCCGGACAGATGCAGTTACAGCGGATTCCATCCTTGCCGAAGTCGGCCGCGATCGCGCGAGTCAGCGTGATCACGCCGCCCTTCGAGGCACAGTAGGCGTCGAGTCCCGGCTCGACCCAGAACCCGTTGACCGAGGCGATGTTGACGATCGCGCCGCCGCCGCCCGCGCGCATCGCCGGCACCGCGTACTTGCAGCACAGGTATACGCCCTTGAAATTGACGTTCATCAGCGCGTCCCACTCGTCGGGCTCGAGCTCCTCGATCGTCTTCTCGATCTGGATCGCGGCGTTGTTGATGAGGATGTCGAGCCGTCCGTAGCGATCCACCGCGGCGCCCACTCAGAGCCCGAGCGTCGGTCGGGAGAGCCGACATCGGCAACACGGAAATCGACGGAGCGGCCGTCGCCCGAAAGCGACTCAGCGACGGCCCGCCCCTCGGTCTCGTCGACGTCGCACATCAGCACCCGCGCTCCGGCCGCCGCGAACCCCTCGAGCGATGCCGCGGCCGACGCCGCGGGCCGCGCCGGTCACGATCGCCACGCGGCCGGCGATGTCCATCACATCGCGCTCAGACACGGCTATAGGCTCCATCGATCGGGACGTTGGCGCCGGTCAGGAACGCCGATTCGTCGGAGAGCAGGAACACCGCGGCGGCGGCGACCTCGTCGACCTCGCCGAACCGCCCGATCGGATGGCGCGCGAGCACGCGCCGGTTCCAGTCGGCGGCGTCGGCCGAGGCATTCGCGGCGGTGTCGTGCATCGGCGTCAGGATCTCGCCGGGAAGCAGCGTGTTGGAGCGGATGCCCTGATCGGCGTACTCGACCGAGATGTGATTGGAGAGCATGATCAGCGCCGCCTTCGACACGCCGTAGGCGCTGTCTCCGGCCCACACGGTGATTCCGCACACCGAGCTGATGTGCACAAACGCCCCGCCGCCGGCCTCGAGCATGTACGGGATCGCCGCCTTGCTCATCATGAACGGGCCGGTGACGTTGACGGCCAGCGTCTGCTGCCAAGCGCCGAGCGAATGCTCGTGGACCGGCACCCAGCCGTCGAGCTCACCCGTTCCCGCGCAGTTGACGAGCAGATCGATGCCCACCAAGCTCGCGGGCGGCGCCGGCGACCATCCGCTCGACGTCATCCTGATCAGAGACGTCACCCAGAAGGGCGACGGCGCGAGAACCGGCGGACTCGATGGCCGCGGATGTCTCGTCTGTCCGGACCCGATCTCGGCCGCAGACAGCGACAGCTGCACCCTCCGACGCGCAGGCGATCGCGATGCCGCGCCCGATGCCACTGGACGCCCCGGTCACGACGGCGCGCTTACCGGCCAACCTGTTCAACGCTGACCTCTTTCTCTCGACGAGGACGGGAAGCGTCAGTTACTATAACGATCAAGTAACGCGTGAGGGAGGTTTCGACGGTGACCAGCACAGACACTCTGCCCGCCGAGGTCGACACGATCGTCGTCGGCGGTGGGACCGCCGGCTGCGTCATCGCAGGCCGCCTCGCTGAGGGAACCTCGGAGTCGATCCTGCTGCTCGAGGCCGGACCGGACTACGGGCCCGCCGACAGCGGTCGGTGGCCCGAGGACCTGATGGACGCGACCAGCCTGGCCATGTGGTCCCACGATTGGGGCTACACCGGCGAGTACGCCGGCCAGACCGTGCACTTCAACCGCGCCCGCGTGATGGGTGGCTGCTCATCGCATAACGCCGGCGCCGTCGTCTACGGGAGCCGCCTCGACTACGACGCGTGGGCGGCCGCCGGCAATCCCGGCTGGTCCACCGAGGACCTGCTGCCGCTGTTCGATCTCGCCTGGAAGCAACTCCGCGTACGGGTCGTCGGCGTCGACTGAGCTGACGCCGTTCCAGAGCGTGTGCATGGACGCGATGGTCGCCAACGGGATCCCCGCCGTCGATGACTTCAACGACCTGGACGAGACGGTCGGCGTGGCGCCGTTCCCGGTCAACCTCAACGGAGGACTCCGGATCAACAGCGCATTCGCATACGTCGATCCGGTCCGCGATCGCGAGAACATGACGGTCCTGGGCGACGTGCTCGTCGACCGCCTGCTGATTCGCGACGGTCGCGTCGAGGGTCGTGGTCGTTCAGCGTGGCGGATCCGAGCACACGGTCCGCGCGGCGCGGGTCGTCCTCTCGGCCGGCGCCTACGGCACTCCCGCGATCATGCTCCGCTCCGGCATCGGACCGGCCGACGAGCTGGCCGAGGTCGGCGTGAGCAGCGAGCACGACCTGCCCGGAGTCGGCCGCAACCTTCACGACCAACCGTCACTCGAGATCGACTACGCCGGAAGCGACGAGCTGATCGAGGTGATGGAGCGCCACCTTCAGGGCGGCTGGCGACCGGACGAGCAGGCGATCGGCAAGCTGCCATCGAGTCTGTGCGTGGAGGGTGGATTCGACCTGCACATCTACCCGATCGGCGGCCGTCAGTGGCTGGATACGAGCAAGTGGCGGTGGACGATCGGCGCCGCCTGCCTGACGCCCCGCTCACGGGGGAGCATCCGGCTGAGTGGCGCCGGGCCTGAGGACAAGCCGATCATCGATCACCGGTACCTGAGCGATCCCGAGGGCAACGATCTCGCGCGCCTAGCCGAAGCGGTCGAGCGTGCGCGCGAGGTCGCCGCGGTGCCAGAGCTGCGGCGGCTGATCGGCGCGGAGATCAAGCCCGGCCCGAGCGTCGCCGACCTCACTTCGATCAAGGAGTTCCTCCAGCATTCGGCGATCCACTACTACCACCCCTGCGGGAGCTGCAAGATGGGCCCGGCCAGCGACGCCACCGCGGTCGTCGACTCGGAGGGTCGGGTGCACGGAATCGAGGGCCTGTACGTCGCCGACGCCTCGATCATGCCCGACGTGATGTCCGGGAACACGAACATGCCCGTGACGGTGATCGGCGAGCGGATCGCGCGCGGCTTGCTGCTAGGTAGCGGCGCCGCGCCAGGCGAGCGCGCCGCCGTCAACTAGATACGCCGCGCCGTTGACGAACGACGCTGCGTCGGACGCGAGGAAGCAGACGAGCCGCGCGACCTCGTCCGGCCGGCCCAAACGCGGCGGCGACGTGAGGTGGTACGCGGCGAGCTCCCCGCCGTAGGCTTCCGGGTCATCGGCAGCTGCCACCTGGTTGGCGACCATCGGTGTGTCGATCGTCCCGGGGCAGTAGCAGTTGCAGCGAATGCCCAGCGGCGCGAGGTCGAGCGCTGTCGAGCGCGTGAGCATCAGGATCGCTCCCTTGGTCGAGCAGTAGCACGACTCGCCGGGGAAGGCCGTGAAACTCGAGACCGAGGCGCAGTTGACGATCGCACCCGCAGCCGACTTCTCGAGCAACGGCACGCCGTGCTTGATGCACAGCCAGCTGCCGCGGACGTTGACGGCGAAGATCTGCTCCCACGCGTCGTCTGGAATGTGATCGATCCGCGTGTGCTCGGTCACCTGCGTGTCCAGGATCGCCGCGTTGTTATGGAGCACGTCGAGCCGCCCGAAGCGATCGCTCACACCGGCCATCAAGGCCGCGACCTCCCCGGCATCGGAGACGTCACAGCGGACAAACACCCCCGATCCGCCCGCCTCGGAGACGAGCTCCGCCGTCGCAAGACCGCCCGCGTCGTCGACGTCGCAGACGATCACCGCCTCGGCACCCTGCCTGGTCATCTCGACGGCTGTCGCCTGCCCGATCCCGCGTCCCGCCCCAGTCACCAGGCAGATCTTGCCGTCCAGCCTCACTCTCTGACCTGGAACAGCTCGGCGGTGATGCCGTCCGGGTCCTTCATGTAAACCCACCGCAGACCGCTCTCGTGATCGATCGGGTCCGACGTGAACCGGACGCCTTCGGCGCGCAGCTGGGCGACGGCCTCATCGATATCCTCGACCTGGATCGCGATGTGCGCGGCGCCGATGCCGTTGTTGGGATGGGCCGTCGGCCCACCCTCGGGGGCGGCGTACTCGATCAGCTCCAGACGCATGTCGTCGCGGAGCAGCATCGCGCAGTGCATGTACGCGCCGTTCACCCCGGTGCCCTCGTCGACCTCGGGTCCGCTCTCCGAGAGCCGTTCCTCGAGCTCGAACCCGAAGCGCTTGTAAAACTCGATCGAGCGGTCGAGATCGGAGACCGTCATGCCGGTGTGGTGCACGCCGATCGGTCGCATTGCTCGCGCACTATAACGATCAACAAACGCAGGCGCAAACGAATTGGACTCGCCGAAAGGTTTGGTTTATCGTTCTACAGACCTTCGAGGTGACAGCCAGCAAGAGCGACGGCCGAACCGACCACCGCGCCGGCGCCGAGAGAGGAGCCCCAAGCCATGACAGCTGTAGTTGCCGACTCATACCAGATGTTCATCGGCGGGGAGAATGTGCCCGCGCTCGAGGGCGAGACCGAGGCCGTCCTCAATCCGGCGACCGGCGAGAGGCTTGCCGAGGTACCGCTCGGCTCCTCCGCCGATGTCGACGCCGCCGTCCGCTCGGCGGATGAGGCGTTCGAGTCCTGGGCCGCGCTCCCGCCGAACGAGCGCGCGCTGCCGCTCCTGCGCCTCGCCGACCGGCTCGAGGAGCACGCCGAGGAGTTCGCCCAACTCGAGTCGCTCAACGTGGGCAAGCCGATCTCGGTCGCCCGCGAGGAGATCCCGTTCGGAGCCGACTGCCTGCGGTTCTTCGCCGGCGCTGCGCGCACGCTCGAGGGCCGCGCCGCGGGAGAGTACGTCCAGGGATCGACGAGCATCATCCGGCGCGATCCGCTCGGCGTGGTCGGCTCCGTGGCGCCGTGGAACTACCCGCTGCTGATGGGAATCTGGAAGATCGCGCCGGCGATCCTGACCGGCAACACGCTCGTGCTGAAGCCCTCGGAACTGACCCCGCTGACGACGCTGCGCTTCGCCGAACTCGCGGCAGACCTGCTGCCACCGGGCGTGCTGAACGTGATCACGGGACACGGCGAGACGGTCGGTGCGGCGCTCGTCAGCCACCCCGACGTGCGGATGAGCTCGCTGACCGGCGACGTCGCCACGGGCAAGGAGGTGATGCGCGCTGCGGCCGGCAATCTCAAGCGGCTGCACCTCGAGCTCGGCGGCAAGGCGCCGGTGATCGTTTTCGACGACGCCGACCTCGAGCTCACGGTGGCGAAGATCCGCGAGGGCGGCTACCTCAACTCCGGGCAGGACTGCATGGCCGCGTCGCGCGTCTATGCGTCGAGCGGCATTCACGACGACTTCCTCTCCGAGCTCGTCCCCGCGGTCGAGTCGATCGCGATGGGCGATCCGACGAGCGAGGACACCGAGATGGGCCCGGTCATCTCCGACAGGCAGCGCACCCGCGTCGAGGGATTCGTCGATCGCGCGCTCGAGACCGGGCACGCGGAGCTCGCCACTGGCGGCAAGACGAACGGCAAGGGCGGCTTCTTCTACCAGCCGAGCGTCGTCGTCGGCGCGCTCCAGGGCGATGAGATCGTGCAGAAGGAGGTGTTCGGCCCGGTCGTCTCGGTCACGCGGTTCGACGACGATGAGAAGGTCCTGCGGTGGGCCAACGACGTCGAGTACGGGCTCGCGGCGTCCGTGTTCACGAGCAACGTCGGCCGGGCGCTCGACGCCGCCCGCGTCCTCCAGTTCGGGACGATCTGGATCAACGACCACATGCCGATCGCCGCCGAGATGCCGCACGGGGGCTTCAAGCAATCCGGCAACGGCAAGGACATGTCGGTCTACTCGCTCGAGGAATACACCGAGATCAAGCACGTGATGGTGAACCTCCACCACTGACGAGCGGCTCGCTCGCGGGCACGAAAGGCGGCGCATATGACGACCACTGTGGCCACCACCCGCTACGCGGGTTCGGAAGCTCATCGCGATCGTGCGGTCAAGACGCTCGCCCGCGGCGTGGCGACCGCGATGCGGGCCGGGCAGCGGCCGGTTCCGCTCGCCATTGACCACGGACACGGCGCCTATCTCGTCGACGTCGACGGAAACAGCTACATCGACTACGTGCTGGGCTTCGGGCCGCTGCTGCTCGGCCACGCGCCGGGCCCGGTGGTGGCGGCGGTGAGTAGCCAGCTGCGCCGCGGCTTCACGTTCGGGGCCCAGCACGAGCTCGAGGCCGAGGTCGCGGAGCTGATCGTCGAGGCCGTGCCGTGCGCCGAGCTCGTGTGCTTCTCGACCACCGGCAGCGAGGCGGTCCACGCCGCGCTGCGGTTGGCGCGCGCCGCCACAGGCCGCACGAAGCTCGTCAAGTTCGAGGGCCACTACCACGGCTGGATCGACCCGGTGTACGTCTCGACGCCCGGTATGGCGCCCGTCGAAGGCGAACTCGAGCCCCAGCCGGCGACGCCCGGCCAGGGCGCACCGACCGACGTCCTCGTCGCGCGGTGGAACGACCCCGACGCGCTCCAGACCCTCCTCGCCGAGAACGGCACTGACGTCGCCGCCGTGATGATGGAACCCGTGGCGTGCAACTGTGGCGTGATCGCGCCAGCGCCGGGCTACCTCGAGCGCGCGCTGGAGCTGACCCATGCCGCCGGTGCGTTGCTGATCTTCGACGAGGTCGTGACCGGCTTCCGGCTGGGGCTCGGCGGCGCCCAGGAGCGCTACGGCGTCACGCCGGACCTGGCGACGTTCGGCAAGGCCGTCGGCGCCGGGATGCCCCTGAGCGTCGTCGCCGGGCGGCGGGAGATCCTGGAGCTCGTCGCGGACGGTCGCGTCGGCCACGTCGGCACGTTCAACTGTGCCGCGCCGTCGGCTGCCGCCGCCGCGGCGGCGATCGGCATCTACCGCGACGAGTCGCCCGGCTTCTACGAGCGCCTCGAACACATCTCGGTGCTGCTCGCCACCGGCCTCGAGCAGGCGGCGCAGGACGCCGGGGTCGGGCTGAAGCTCCACCAGGTCGGATCGCTGCTACAGACGTTCTTCACTGACCCGGACCGCACGATCGACAGCTACGCCGACACGGCTGCGGCGGATCCCGACTTGTCGGCTCGCTTCTCGGAGCTGATGCTCGATCGCGGCGTGATGGTGCTGCCCCGCGGCTGGTGGTTCCTGTCCTCGGAGCACTCCGAAACCGACATCGAGGCGACTGTTGAGGCGGCCCGCGACGCGTTGGCTCAGATCGCGAAAGACGAAAGGTGACCGGCATGGACTACGACGTGGCAGTCATCGGAGCGGGTCACAACGGGCTCGTCGCCGCGAACTACCTGGGCCGCGCGGGCCAGAAGGTGATCGTGCTCGAGGCGCGCGACATCGTCGGCGGAGCGTGCGTCAGTGAGGAGCTGATCCCCGACTCGCGCTGGTCGTCGTGCGCGTTCATCGCGGGCCTGATCCGTCCCGAGGTCGTCGACGAGCTCGAGCTCGAGCGCCACGGCCTGGAGATGTACCAGTCGGACGTCCTCAACTTCGTCCTGTTCGCCGACGGCAGCCACCTGTTCCTGTGGAAGGAGCTCGACCGGACGCTGCGCGAGATCGAGCGCTACAGCGCCAACGACGCCAGGCGCTTCCTCGACTTCGGGGTGCGGCTGAAGCGCTTTGCCGACATCGTCCGGCCCTACCTGTTGCAGCCGCCGCCGTCGCGGTCCGAGGTCATGCGTAAGTTCGAGGAGCTCGGCGAGCAGGAGCTCTTCAACGAGTTCGTCCTCCTGTCGGCCACAGACCTGCTCGACCGCTACTTCGAGTCCGACCACCTGAAGGGACTGCTGACGTTCTTCGCGATCGTGTCGGTCTGGGGCGGACCTTCGACGCCAGGCACCGGCTACGTCTACGGCCACCACTCGTGGGGCGAGTTCAACGGCCAGTTCGGCCAGTACGGCTTCGTCAAGGGAGGCATGGGCGGGATCACGCAGACGCTGGCGACGGCCGCGCGCAGTCACGGCGTCGAGATCCGCACGGGCGCGGCCGTGGCGCGCGTGCTGATCGAGGGCGGCGTCGCCCGCGGCGTCGTGCTCGAGAACGGCGAGGAGATCCGCAGCGACGTCGTCGTCTCGAACGCAGACCCCAAGCGCTCGCTCCTCGGCCTCGTGCCCGCGGGCGAGCTCGACGCCAAGTTCCGCGTGGCCGTCGAGGGGATCGATCAGCGCGGCTCGATGGCGCGCATCCACCTGCTGATCGATGAGCTCCCCGCCTACCTGGGCTTCGACGCCACCGAGGGCCCGCAGCATCGCGGCCACCAACTGCTCGGCGCATCGGTCGAGAACTACGAACGCGCCTGGGAGGCCCAGCGACGAGGCTTGCTCCCGGACGAGTACGTGATCGAGGCGGTGATCCAGTCGACCCACGACCCGACACTCGCGCCGCACGGGAAGCACACGCTGACGCTCGGAGTCCAGCAGCTGCCGTTCGAGCTCGTCGAGGGGACCTGGGACGACGTGCGCGAGTCGTGGGCCGACGCGGTCGTCGCCGACCTCTGCCGCTACGCGCCGAACCTCCGCGACCACATCCTCGCCCGCAACGTGATCACGCCATTGGATCTCGAGCGCACGTACGGGCTCACCGGCGGCAACATCTTCCAGGGTCAGATGTTCCTCGACCAGCTGTTCGGAGCACGGCCGCTTCCGGAGATCGCGTCGTACCGCACGCCGATCCGCTCGTACTACCTGTGCGGCGCGGGCATGCACCCGGGTGGCGGCGTGATGGGTGCGTCGGGCCACAACGCTGCGCATGTGATCCTGGCCGACCGCACCGGCGCCGCCGTCCCGGTAGGCGCGGCGCCACGCGCGCGCAATCGAGCGGCCTGATCGACAGGCTGATGCAGACTGGACCCGGGCGGAAGGCCGGGTATCAGCTCGCCCGCCAGAAGGCGTTCCGGCCGCTGGCGAAGCTCGCGGCGAGGTCCGGGAAGTCGCAGCGAAACGGCGATGGGGACATGCGATGAGCGACCGTAACGGCACGGGCCGGATGGCCGGCAAGCGCGCGGTCGTCACCGGAGCGTCGTCCGGGATCGGCAAGGCGACGGCGGAGCTGTTCGTCCGCGAGGGCGGCCGCGTCGCGCTCGTGGCTCGCCGGCGGGAGCTGCTCGAAGACCTGGCTGCCGAGCTCGGTCCCGCCGCGACCGCGGTGCCGGCTGACATCGCTTACCCCGAGCAGGTGACCGACGCCATCGCAAGGTCCGTGGACTTCCTCGGTGGCCTGGACGTGGTCGTCAACTGCGCCGGGATCGCCGAGCCGATTGCGCTCCCCGATCTCGATGCGGAGCGATGGCATGAGACGATCGAGACGAACCTCTCGGGGAGCTTCTACGTGGCGCGGGAGGCCGCCGAGGTGATGCTCGCGGCGGGCAGCGGCACGATCATCCTGGTCGGATCCGAGCTGTCTGTGCTCGGCGCGCCGATGTATTCCGCGTACTGCGCCTCGAAGGCCGGCGTGCTCGGCCTGATGCGGGCGCTCGCGGCCGAGCTCGCTCCGACCGTCACGGTCAACGCGGTCTGCCCCGGGCCCGTAGATACGCCGATGCTCCGGGCCGAGTTCAAGCTGTTCCCCGATCCCCAGGCCGCCCACGACGGCACGATCGCCCGCGTTCCGCTCCACCGGCTCGCGACGCCCGAGGACGTCGCCCCCGGCATCCTCTATCTGGCGACCGAGGCGCCGTACGCCACGGGGACGACACTCGAATTAGACGGAGGCGCAACCTTCGTCTAACGACATTGAGACGGATTCAGTGCAGCTGTAGCGCCGGCAGTACCTCGGCGGCAAATCGTTCCACCTGTGCTGGTCCGTCCTCCGTTGGCGGGAGGAGGATCAGCGTGTCGACGCCACACTCTTTCCACCGCCGCAGCGCCTCCACGCAATCATCCTTCGTGCCCGACACTGACATCAGATGCACGGTCTCTGTGTCAAGGGGATCGTCACTGAACGGATCGACCTCAGCGAGCCTGAGAAGGTGCGGGAACGCACCGCTTCGAGCCAGCTCGATGATGAGCGGTTCCACGGCGGCCACGGCTCGTGCTCCGTCATCGTTCAGGTTCATGTAGGCGAACGCGACCAGTTGCCCGGGCGAGCCGGAGGCGGCCATGAGCTCGCGCGTCCACCGGACCGACGCGGGGCAGGCCAACTCGGGTAGCAGAACCCCGTCGGCGCACTTGCACGCCACCGCAAAGCCCTTGGGACCGGTGGTTCCGACCAGAATCGGAGGCGGTACGGGGGGAACGGTGCCGAGCTGAACATCGGCCAGATGCAGGCGCTGGGTCGACACGTTGATCAGCTCGCCGGCGAGGAGGCGGTGGACGGCGTCGACAGTCTCCTCGAGGAACGCGACCGGCTCGGAGGGCCGGACGCCGATCTGTTCCATCCAAATCGCGAGCCCGTGTCCGAACGCGGCGGTGAAGCGTCCCGGCGCCAGCGTCGCGAGTGAAGTGATCTCCATCGCCGCGGTGGCGGGGTTGCGCACTGGGGCGGCGAAAAGTCCCACTCCGACGCCTATGCGCGTTGTGACCGACAGAGCCGCCCCGGCCAGCGCCATCCCGCCCGGCCAGAAGCAGTCCTCGGAGAACCACAGCTCGTCGTAGCCGAGTTCCTCGGCTGACTGGGCGTACGAGACCAGACGGTCAGGGTTCCACTCGGGATGAAATCGAACGCCCAAACGCATCTGCTCAGGCCCATCCTTGCGGAACGTATCGAGTCAAGCCAACTGTTTGTGTAACGTTCAAGCCACCGTTATAGTAGCCTGGCTGGACGGAACTTTGGGACTTCGTCCCTCGACTGGGGAGAGCCGACCATGAGGATCTTTTACGCCACGGACCTGCATGGGTCGGAGGTGTGCTTCCGGAAATTCCTGGGCGCCGGAGGGGTCTACGAGGCCGACCTCGTAATCATGGGCGGCGACTGCACCGGAAAGATGATCATCCCGATCATCAGCGACGGCAACGGCGGCTTCCGATGCTCGTGGAGCGGCGGCAACGTCGAGGTCCACGACCCAGACGAGCTCGCGACACTGGAGCGCCAAATCAAGGACCAGGGCCTCTACCCCGCGCGGATGGAGCAAGCGGAGCGCGCGCTGCTGGATCGCGACCCTGACCGACTCGCGCAGCTGTTCACCGAGTTGATGACTCAGAACCTCCGGCGTTGGCTCGAGCTGGCCGAGGAGCGACTCCAGGACTCCGGCCTGCGAGTCATCTTTACCCCCGGCAACGACGACGAGTGGTCAGTCGACGACGTTCTCGCCGAGTCCACGTTCATCGAGCACCCCGAGGGCGAGATCACGGTCCTCGGCGACCGGCACGAGATGCTGAGCCTGAGCTGGTCCAACCACACGCCGTGGGACACGCCGCGCGAGTGTTCCGAGGAGGAGCTCGCCGAGAAGATCGCGGCTCTGGCCGACCAGATCCAGGACATGGACAACGCGATATTCAACATCCACGTGCCGCCATATGGCACGGGACTCGACAACGCGCCCGAGCTCGAAGACAGCGGCGACAGGGTCAAGCGCGGCGGCTCGATCATGACGCCGGTAGGCAGTACAGCCGTGCGCGAGTCGATCCTTCGCTATCAGCCGCTTCTGAGCCTGCACGGGCACATCCACGAGTCACGCGGGGTGCAGAAGCTGGGTAAAACGGTCGCGATGAACCCGGGCAGCGCCTACTCCGACGGGACGCTCCAGGGCGTAATCGTTGACCTCGAAGACGGAAAGGTCGCCCGCTACTTGCCCACTACCGGCTGATTGGGAGATCAGGCGTGCCGCCTGCTGATCCGGCCGCTGGGCCTGCCTCCCCCGGGGGCACCGACGAGCAGCCGCTCGCCGATCCCGTCGAAGAAGCGGCTCGGGTGATCGCGGCCGGCGAGCGTAACGGCGTGTCGCTCCGGGCGACCGGAGGAGTGGGTGTCGCGATCATGGCGTCGAGCGCGCGCCGCCCGCCGCTTGAGCGCCATTACCAGGACATCGATTTCGTCGTCTCCTCAAAGCAGGCCCGCGACGCCGGCCGCGTCTTCGCCAGCCTCGGATATCAGCCCGAGGAAGAGTTCAACGTCCTCCATGGGCAGCACCGGCTCTTCTTCCTTGACCCAGTCCACCAGCGCCAGGCCGACGTGTTCCTCGACCGCATCGAGATGTGCCACGCGCTCGACCTCCGTGAGCGCGTGACAATCTTCGACCAGGCCCTCCCGCCTGCCGATCTCCTCCTGTCCAAGCTCCAGGTCATCGAGACGAACGAGAAGGACTACAAGGACGCGATCGCCCTGCTCGCCGATTACGACCTCACTGCGGACGACTCCGGCATCAACATCAACCGAATCAATGAACTGTGCGCCGCCGACTGGGGGTGGTGGCGCACCGTGACCGCCGTCGCCGAGCGCGCCCACAAGACCGCGCGCGAATACTCGCAGCGACCCGACGGCGCATGGCTCTCACATGTCCCGGACCGGATCCGTCACCTGCTCGCAGAGATCGAACGCGCCGACAAGACGCGGCGCTGGAAACTGCGTGCGAGGATCGGCGACCGGATGCCGTGGCACAACACGCCTGAGGAAATCGACCACGCCTGACCCTAGCCGCGAAGGGGACTCCGTCCACCCAGCGAGCGGACGGAGTCCAATGCGCATCTGTGCTGAGCCGGGAGGCCCCTACTCGACCGGGAGCTCCCTATAGGCAACGCTGATGTCGATGTGCTGCACCCTGCGTCGGTAGAGCTTCATGCCTACGTAGGTGGCGACGCCGACCGCGTAGAGCGCGGCGACGAAGATCAGTCCCTTGGTCCCGTTGACCCCGTAGGCGCTGTTAAAGAAGAGCTCGTAGTCGATGAAGACGACGAACGCCAGGAAGATCACGGCACAGATTGCCATTAC
This sequence comes from uncultured Solirubrobacterales bacterium, assembly GCA_963812225.1. Classification (GTDB taxonomy): domain Bacteria; phylum Actinomycetota; class Thermoleophilia; order Solirubrobacterales; family Solirubrobacteraceae; genus Palsa-465. The sequence continues at coordinate 365,039 of CAWEUN010000009.1, read as the reverse complement.
CGGGACCCGGCCGATCCGGTCCTTGTCTGCATCCGAACCGCGGAACAGAGACGGGCGCAGCTTGGGCAGGAGTATCGCCGCGATCATCGACACTCCGAACGCGGTCAGGCTCGGAATCGCGACCGCGAACGTCAGCGGTGGGAACCATGTGGCATATGCATACAGGACCGCGAACCCGAGACAGCCGATCGTAAAGACGACGATCGCGTTAACCGGGGTATGGGTCCGCGGGTTGACCTTGCCGAACCAGTCAGGCAACGCGCCGTCGAGCGACATCGCCAACATAATGCGCGTCGCGCCGAGCGGCGCGTTGGGGGCGAGCATGATGAACCAGCAGAAGAACATGATGAACGCGATCCAAATGAAGATCGCCGACCCCTGTGCGACGGCGACAAAGAACCCGAAGAAGGGCGGCACCGGAAGCGGGTTATTCGCCGCCCCCGAGAGGTACAGGCTCCCGCTGGAGTACAGGAACTCGCGACCGGCGATGCTCACGAGCAGAGCGGCGAAGATCGCGATCATGATGAAACTGAACACCTCGGCACCGCAGATGGCGAACAGGTTCTTGCGGAAGCTGTTCGCTCGCTTGATTTCGCCTCCCTGTAGCGAGCCCCAATGGGGAAACGCCAGGAACAGGGAGAAGTAAACAGCCGCAAGGATGGTGTCCCACAAGCTAAATGACGTGGATGTCGTGCCCCCTCTCTGGATCACAGTGGCGTACGCATTGTTCACGTGGAACTCGTTGCTCATCAGCGAGTTGAAGTTATTTACGAAGTCTGTGTGACTCGTCGCGAAGAGCATGATCAGCACGATCACCATCGTCGCCATTCCAACCCAGAAGACGTACCGCTGGACCAGAATGTAAAGGCGAATGCCGAGGATATTGATGGCCGCGCACCAGATGATGTAAACGGCCGAAATGATGAAGATCCCGTCCTTTGTGGCAATCCAGGTGCCGGCGCTCAGCAGCCAGTGCCAGTGGTAGTGAGCGCCGAGCAGGATGAAGAACGGCGAGAAGACGAGGGTCGCGCCAAGATAGGCAGTGAGTGCCACTAGCACGAGCTGGCTGAGCACAAGGGCGGTGTACACGAAGATCGAAGCGACCCCGCCCCCGAGCACGCGGCTCTGGAAGACGTATTCGCCGCCGGCGCGAGGCATGAGGGCCAAGAAGAACGCGTAAACGGCCCCCTCGAAGGTGCACAGAACGCCGCAGATGACCACGGCCGCCCAAATGGTGGCATGTGGGAACGTAACCGCGGCGGTGACATAAGCCAGGGAAATAAGGACCACAACGTTGAGGGCGATCACGTTGTAGATCCACATGTCGAGCTGCGAGAACTCGCGAACGAGTCCCGATGCCTTACGCGCCAACCCTCCCCCCGTTGCCAAGGTCTGAGAGGTTGCGGCGGGAGCTTCTGCTGATATGTCTGCCATCTCTTCTTGGTTCCTTTGGGCTGGTGGTGTTGGCTAGCTAGCGGTGTGGACAGTCACCTAAGTGCCGGGTGGGCACTGAGGCGTGCCTCGTGACGAGGACAGGGCCAGGCTGCGTGACCCCGCATCAGATCGTTGCTCGACGGCGGCGCTCCTCTGCGCTTCCGCAGAGCGCCGCGGATGATCCGGCGCCGTCAACGCGTGGCGCCTGGCTTGCCGGACCTAGATCGAGTCGGCCGTAGCGATCGCAACCTCGTTCCCCAGAATTTGGTGTTCCTTCGATGTAGTGGTAAAGGCTCGGTCACCCTCCGAACCGGTGGCAACCGCGGTCGTCGCGGTCGCCTCGCTAATGAGCTCCCCCTTCCTGAACTCCACTTCGCATTGCCGCCCGAGCACTGGGACGGACACCGCCCGTGCAGTTCTTTCTGGAACGATAAAGTGCGCGTACTTTACGACCTAGCGGCGCCCAGTGTCAAGTCGCGCCAGCCATGCCCCGGTTCGGCGTCGACCGTGAGATTACGGCGCCGATGAGGACCCGAGGCGAGCGCATCGAAACGGTGAAGCGGTTGGGTCGCGACGGGGCGGTCAGAGGTTCGCACCAGATGCAGTGGCTGGCGGCCTATCGCGAGATCTCGGAGGACCCAAAAACCTGCGTAGCACGACAAGGCCGGCGCCAGGGGCCGACCCTGTCGTACTGAGCATGCTCTTCATGCACAGCACGGCAGGGTCGCGGTGTTCGGGCGGGATTGTCGTGCTGTGCAGGTTCTGTACCTGCGAGAAGGCAAGCCCGCCCCTTCCCAGCCGAACACCGGGCTGCCCGTCGATCCAGGCTGCGGGCGCGAGGCGCTCGCGAGCCGACCCGCTGGCCTAGAGATGCCCAAAGGGTCTTTGATCGTTCAACGTCTCGAGGCACGCTGTTCAACATCTCGAAGCACACCTTCAGCGTCTCGAGGCGCGCCGAAAACGGGCCGCGCCGGTGCGAACGGCGGTCAGCCCTCGCCGGCGAGATCGGCGATCGCCGACTCCCATTTCTCGAGCTCTCGCTCAACCCCCGGGAGCGAGGCGGACGGGAGCCAATGGACCGCGCGCCGGCAGCCGGCGCGCTCTAGCCGCTCGAAGACGGTCGGGTCGGCCGGAACGCCCATGACCACGAGATCGATCGGGCGACTGGCCCTGTCCCACAGCGAGCGCGCTCGCTCAAAGATGGTGTCGAGATCCGGCACGAAGTCGGGGAACCAGGCGTCGCCGAACGCGAGCACACGGTCGAGCACGGTTGGCCCGTCGCCGCCGACCAGAATCGGTGGGTGGGGGCGTTGGGCGGGTTTCGGCCAAGACCAGATGCGCTCGAACTCGACGAACTCCCCGTGGTAGCTCGCCTCCGACTCGGTCCAGATCGCCTTCATCGCCTCGATTCGCTCGGCCATGAGGCGCATGCGCTTGCGCGGATCGGTCCCGTGGTTTCGCATCTCCTCGCGGTTCCAACCTGCGCCAACGCCGAACTCGAGCCTGCCCCCAGACAGGTGATCTACCGACGCGACTTGCTTCGCGGTGACAATCGGGTCGCGCTCGACCACCAGACAGATGCCGCTTCCGACCCGCAGCGACGACGTCGACTCGGCGGCGACCGCCAGGGCGACGAACAGCTCATACGTGCGGCTGTACTTTCGCGGCAGCTCGCCGCCGTCCGGGAACGGCGTCTGCCGGGCGGCGGGAATGTGTGTGTGGTCTGGGAAGAACAACGACTCCTGTCCGTGCTCCTCGACCAACCGCGCGACAGCAGCAGGACCTGCGGCATCGTAGGCAGGGAAATAGGCGACCCCAAAGTCCACGGCGCGAGTCTAATTCCCGGCCCTCCACCCGGCGTCCCCAGGCTCGGGGGTCCCTAGCCAGGAGCCTCAAACGACCGCTGCTTAGATCAATGGATGGAAGAGATCCGTCGAATCTGACGTCAAATCCGTTGAAAGCGCTTTCGAATCCCGTGAAACAGCTCATCTACCTGGTCAACTGGCGCGCCCTCGACCGGCTCCTGTCCTTGATGGGCTGGATGGTCGCCCTTGCGCTGGCGATCGCGATCGCCCTGCACTTCGTGCACGTGCCGACCGCCTGTCGACCGGGTCCGGCGACGAAGCGCGCCGTCGCCGCGGGGTCGCACGAGTTCCAGATCTCGGCTCGCTCGCCGCTCTTCGCCGGCGCCTGTTCGCGGTAGCCGCGACCCAGGCCTGGCCCAGGTCGGCCAACCAATCGACTCCAGGCAGGCCCCGGCGGCCAATCCCCTGCGTCTCCTCCGCCACGGGTGGTACGTTCCGCAACAGCGACCAACCGCGCGATCACACTGGAGGGAGAACCGTGGCTGACGTGCCCTCTGGACCAGGCGCTCCTGGTCCCTCTGGAGCTGGGTCTTCTGCCGCTGCGGCGACGACTACGCCGAAGCTCTTTGTGCGCCAGTCCTCGGGACTCGTGCGCAATGTCAGCGTCACGAATGCGCTGTTCTTCAACGTGGCGGCGTTCGTCGGCGTCGGCCTGACGCTGTACCCGATCTTCTACAGCCTGTCCGATGTTCCGGTCTGGCGGGCGGGGCCGTTCTCCGCCTATGGCTGGGCGTCGATCATCGCCGGCCTGTTCTGCATCCTGCTCGCGCTGATCTTCTCCTCGCTCACGTCCGTGATGCCGAGATCCGGCGGCGACTACGTGTTCTCGAGCCGCATCCTCCACCCCTTCCTGGGGTGGCTCGAAAGCTGGACGCTCGTGATCGCATCAGTACTGATCATCGCGTTCGAGGTCCCGCTCGTGCTCAGAAACCTTCAGATCTCCGCGAGGATCATCGGTATCGGCGCCGGAGGCTTCCACGGCGCGAACACGTGGTTCACGGACTCGACCGGCAACATCACCGGCACGCCGGGCTTCATCGCCTCGATCGTCGTGCTGCTGCTGATCGCCGTCGTCGCCATGCTCCCGACCCGCACCTTCCACAGGGTCGTGACGGCGCTCGCCGGGTTCGGGGTGGCCTGCTTTGTGGGGATGTTCGTATTCGGCCTGCTGTTCACGCACAAGGGCAGCTTCAACGCGCACCTGCCGCACTACACGGGCGGCGTGACCGCGCAGCACATCGTCAACACCGGCAAGGCGTCCGGCCTGGTCGCCACCTCCAGCAGCAGCTTCCTCAGCAACATCTTCTCGACGACGATCTTCCCGCTGTTCCTGGCGGTGCTGCTGTTCCAGTTCATCGGGTTCCAGTACTCCGCCTACATCGCCGGCGAGGTGCGCGGCAACGTCCGTCGCGGTGTGCTGATCGCGCTGATCGGCGCGCTCGCGATCGGCGTGCTCGCCAACTCTGTATACGTCGACGCGATCTCGAGCCACTTCGGCTTCAACACGAACGTCAGTTGGGGTGGGAGCTATTGGGGCTTCAACACCGCCCTGACCGCCCTGCCCGTGGGTCAGCCGAACTCGATGCCGCTGCTGGCGGTGATCGCCAACAACGGCCTGTGGCCGCTGTGGTTCATCATCAGCCTCGGCGGAGTGGTGTTCCCGTTCCTGCTCTGTCCGGTGTACATCAACTTCATCAGCCGGATGCAGCTCGCCTGGAGCCTCGACCGGCAGGTGCCCGAGTGGTTCGGCAAGGTCAACGAGCGGCTCCGCGCGCCACTGAACGCGATCATCGCGGTGCTCGTGCTTACGGGCATTTTCCTGTTCTTCCAGAGCTACAAGGACCTGCCCACATTCCTGGCCACGACGGGCCACAAGCTGAACCTCGCGGGCACGGCGTGGTTCTCGATCGTGATGGCCATCCTCACGTGGTCGCTGCCGGGCTTCAATGCGCTGCTCGTGCGCTGGCGCCGGCCCGACCTCGTCCGCAACGCCCCGTTTGGAAAGGCGCTGCCATGGATCGGGCTCGCCTGGCTCGTGTTCCCGATCTGGATCTACGTCTTCGCGGTGTTCAAGCCGATCATTAACGCCCTGAAGGGAGGGGGCGCCCTGACCTACCTGGAGACGAACGGGATCATCGACGCCGGCATCTTCTACCTGATCGGGATCGTCATCTACTTCATCATGCGCTACCGCGCGGTCAAGGCAGGCGTGGACGAGAAGATGCTGTTCACCGAGATCCCGCCCGACTAGCGGCGACCGAGATGGCCACGCGCCTGTACATCGCCAGCGACTTCCACGCCGCCGAGAAGGCATGGCGGAAATTCCTGAACGCGATCACGATGAACATCTACAAGGCGGACGTGGGGCTGGTCGCCGGCGACCTCACCGGCAAGGCGATCGTCCCCATCATCCAGAGGAACGGCCGCTACGAGACCGAGCTGTTCGGCGTTCACCGGACTGCGCGCGACGACGAGGAACTGGCCGTTCTCACTCGGGACATCGCCGACGTCGGCTACTACTCGTTCATCACGACGTCGGACGAGGCCGAGCGGCTCGCCACCGACGAACCGGGTCGCGACGAGCTGCTTCACCGGCTGATGAACCAGCGCGTCGACGAGTGGATGCACCTCGCGACCGAGCGCCTCGGCGAGTCGGGCGCCCCGCTGTACCTGATCCCCGGCAACGACGACGAGTTCGTGATCGACCCGATCCTCGATCAGCCCGGGATCGCGCCGATCAACGCCGACGGGAAGGTGCTCGACATCCCCGGCGACCTCCAGCTGCTCGCCTCGGGCTGGTCGAACCACACGCCGTGGCAGACGCCGCGCGAGGAGTCAGAGGATGAGCTCTTCGCGCGCCTCGACGCGCTCGCCCAGCAGGTCCGCGACCCCCGCAAGGCGGTCTTCATGATCCACGTCCCGCCGTACGACTCGGGACTCGACACGGCCCCGATCCTCAACGAGAACCTCCGGCCGACGATCTCCGCCGGCGACGTGCTCCGCGGTCCCGTCGGCTCGACCGCGGTCCGGAAGATCATCGAGACCTACCAGCCGGTGCTAACGATCCACGGCCACATCCACGAGTCCGGCGGCCAGCGGAAGATCGGCGACACGCTGGCGATCAACGCCGGCAGCGAGGCCAACGAAGGGATCCTCAAGGGCTACGTCGTCGATATCGGCAAGAAGGGCATCGAGCTCGCGCAGCGAGTAGAGGGGTAGCCCCCGGCGCATGCGCCGGGGGCCCGGCGCCGCATGCGGCGCCGGCGGACCGGCGCATGCGCCGGTCCGAACTACATTCCGCAGAACCGGATCGCCGCGACGGCGAGTCCCTGGGCGCACGCGACGAGGCCGTCGATGGGCACGTACTCATCGATCATGTGCGCGACGCTGACCCCGTCCGCGGAAAACCCGGGCGGCCCGTAGCCGACCGACGGGATCCCGCCGAGCTGGGTCAGCGTCGCCCCGTCGTACCAGGAGTCAAGGCCGCCGAGCCGCCCCGGCTGTCCCACATCGGCGGTCGCCCCCATCAGCGCACCGACGACCGGCTCATCGACCGAGAGCTCAAACGGCATCACCCCGTTCGGCCACCATTTGATCTCCGGCGGGTGCTCCCGCAGCCACTCGTCCTGCGCGGACTCGCGCGCGATCCAATCCGAGACCTCGCGCCGCACGTCACTCCCCCACCCCGACGCGTCCGCCTGGACGGGCAGGTACATGACGGCGATCGTCAGGTCGCACGACGCCGGGTACGTCACCGGCCACTCGCCGGCGCGTGCCATCGTCGCGAGCAGCGACGACGGCGAGAGCAGCGAGTGCGTCAGCTGCGGACGACCCGACCAGGCACGGCGGAGCGACGAAAGCGCGTCGAGGACCACGACGGACTTCTCGATGGCGTTGACGGCGCCACCGAGGCGCCAGTCGGGCTGGCGCACCTCGGCGTGACCGGGGCGACCCGGCACGCGGACGACGCCGTACTCCGAACCCCGACAGCAGGTCCACACCTGAAAGCCCGTCGGTTCGGTCACGACGCACGCGTCCGCGGACAGGCCGCGCGCGACGAGCGCCGTCCCGCCCGCCCCCGACGACTCCTCGTCTGTGTTCGTCGCGACGAGAAGATCGCCAGCCAGCGACACCCCGAGCCCCGACAGCGCCTCGACCGCGAACACCATCGCCGCGATCCCGCCCTTCATGTCGCACGCCCCCCGCCCGTGCAGCCGCCCGTCGCGCACGACGCCCTTGAACGGATTGCTCGTCCACTCGGACACCGGCTCGGCCGAGACCACGTCAATGTGCCCGTTGAACACCAGCGACCGCCCTCCCCCACCCCCGGCCAACCGAGCAATCAGCTGCGGCCGGCCCGCAAAATCGAGCCCCGGCGGTACGAGGGGCTTTCCGGCCATCGCAGCCGGGTCCGGCTCCCACACGTCCACCGAAGCGCCAGCGGAAGCGAGCCGCCCCGCCAGGTACTCCTGCAGTGCCACCTCGTCCCGCGCCGGATCCCCCACCTCGCGCGCCGTCGTATCGAACCCGATCAGCTCGCTCGCCAACTCCACGAGCGAATCGCGTCCGGCCTCGATCGCCTCGCAGACCCGTTGCTCCGCATCCGTCAACGCCACTGTCAGCACGCTAACAACAGAGCGGTAACGTATGCACGAGATGAGCGACGCCGTCGTATCGACCGAGCTACTGAACGAAGGCAAGGCGCTCATCGACACCGCCAGCGAGCGCAACATCCCGCTCCGTCTCATCGGCGGCCTGGCGATCCGGCTACTCACCCCGGACCTCCCGGCCCGGACCAGCACGGGCCAGGATCTCGACTTCGGGAGCGCCAGCGCGACCCGCCGCGCGCTCTCAGACCTGCTGAGCGAGCGCGGCTACGAACCCGACAAGAACTTCAACGCGCTGTACGGCAACAAGCAGCTGTACTTCGCCAACCCCGAGACGGGCCTGTCGATCGACGTGATGATCGACAAGTTCCACATGTGCCACACGCTCGAGTTCGCCGACCGCCTCACGCGGTTGCCGTACACGCTCGACCCGATGGACCTGCTCCTGTCAAAGCTCCAGATCGTCGAGCTCAACGAGAAGGACGCCGACGACTGCCTGCGGCTGCTCGTCACGTTCCCGCTCGAGGACAGCAGTGACCCCGCCGCGATGGACCTGCGGGTGTTCCGCGAGCTGATGGGCCAGGACTGGGGTTGGTGGCGGACGGTGACGCTGAATCTCGAGAAGATCACCGCGCTCGTCAACGGGGGCGACCGCGCCGCGACCGAGGGCGGGAAGCTCGACCCCCGAGCCCAGCTGCAGATCCTCAGCGAGACCGCCGAATCCGCGCCGAAGAGCCGCGGCTGGAAGATGCGTTCCCGGATCGGTGAGCGCAAGCGCTGGTACGACGTCCCCGAAGAGACCCCACACGACTCGTAGCTACGTCGAGGTGGCCGCCCGCCGGTAGCGCGCCACCGCCAGCGGTGCGAACAGCGCGATGATCGCGAGCGACCACACCACGGCGGCCCAGATGTTGTTCCCCGCCGGGATGCCGAGCCACAGCGAGCGCAGGGCGTCGACGACCTTCGTGAACGGGTTGACGGTCGCGAACCACTTCAGCGGCTCCGGCATCGACGCGACCGGCACGAACGCCGAGGAGATGAACGTCAGCGGGAAGACAGCGATGAACCCGGCCGAGTTGGCCGCCTCCGGCGAGGACACGAGCAGCCCTACGAACGCGAACACCCACGAGAACGCGTAGCCGAACAGCAGCAGCAGCCCAAAGCCGGCGACGACGTGGGCCACGTCGGTTTTGAACGAAAAGCCGATGATCACGCCGGTGATGACGAGGATCGTTGCGGACAGGCCGTTCGTGAACACGTCCGCCAGCGTGCGTCCGGCGAGGACCGCCGACCGCGCCATCGGCAGCGACCGGAACCGGTCGATCAGGCCCTTGTGCATGTCCTCGTTGAGACCCAGCGCGGTCACGAACCCACCGAACGCGACGTTCTGAACGATGATCCCCGGGATCAGGAACTCGACGTACGTGAACCCCGGCGTCTGGATCGCGCCGCCGAACACGTACCGGAAGAGCAACACGAACATGATCGGCTGCACGGTGAACGCGAGCAGCAGATCGGGTGCCCGGGGCAGCCGGACCAGGTTGCGCTCGGCGATGATCACCGTGTCGGTCACGAGCCGCCTCACGCCGCCACCTCCTCCGAGTCCTCGGCCGCGTGCCCGGTCAGCGTCAAGAACACGTCATCGAGCGTCGGGCGCCGGACGGCTATGTCGTCGACCCCGATGCCGGCGTCGCTCAGCCGCTTCACCGCCTCGACGATCGCGCCACGGTGCTCGCGCACGTTCAGCACGACCAGGCCGTCGACGGCGGTCGGCTCCTCCTCGGCCATCGACGCCAGGACCCGCGCCGCCTCCGCGCCATCGAGCTCGTCGTCGAGCTTGACCTCGAGCCGCTCCCCGCCGACGCGGTCCTTCAGATCATCCGACGTGCCCTGCGCGATCACCCGGCCGTGGTCAATCACCGCGATCGTGTCGGCGAGCCGATCGGCCTCCTCGAGGTACTGCGTGGTCAGCAGCACGGTCGACCCCTCTGCCACCAGCCCCTCGATCACGTCCCACATTCCCAGTCGCCCGCGAGGGTCGAGGCCGGTCGTCGGCTCGTCGAGGAAGAGCACGGACGGCTTGGCCACGAGCGCGGCCGCGAGGTCGAGCTTGCGCCGCATCCCGCCCGAGTACGTCTTCGTCGGGCGACCGGCCGCCTCGACGAGGTCGAACCGCTCGATCAGCTCACGTCCCCGCGCCTTCGCGGCGCGTCGGCTCGATCCATACAGGCGCCCCACCATCGTGAGGTTCTCGAGCCCGGTCAGGTTCTCGTCGACCGCGGCGTACTGGCCGGCGAGCCCGATCCGCTCGCGCACCTCGGCCGCGTCACGCACGACGTCGAGCCCGACGACGCGCGCGGTGCCGGCGTCGGGCTTCAGCAGCGTCGTGAGGATGCGGACGAACGTCGTCTTCCCGGCGCCGTTCGGGCCGAGCAGCCCGAGGACGGCGCCGCCGGGCACCTCGAGGTCCACGCCCGCGAGCGCCTGTACCTCGCCGAACGCCTTGAACAAACCGCTGACGCTGATAGCCGACTGAGCGTCCTCCACGCTCCCCAACAGTACGGAACTGCTCTTCGCTAGAGCTGGCGCGAGGACCAGAGCACGCCGGAGAGGACGACGCTGACGATCGAGACGACCAGTCCGATGATCCATCCCTGGACGTTGGACGACGCCAGGATCGCTGCGAGCGCCACGCCGATCGCCACGATCCCGCACGTGGCGATGACGCGCGTGAAGACGCGCTCGCCTACAAACCGCCGGCGTCGACGCCCCGGCAGCATGTTCGGCACGGCTTGCGACGACTGGGCCGGAGCCTGGCGCGCAGGTGGTCTGTCGGTGCTCACGCTGATAAGTGTCCCCCGCATGGAGGACCAGGAAACCCGCGGATCTGGCCCCTCAGTAGGATCGCGCCCGATGACGAACGCCCCGTCCGTCGCCGACGTGGTAGGCACGACGATCGCCTCGCAGGGGGTCGAGGACGCGTTCGGCGTCATCGGCAGCGGCAACCTGATCGTAACAAACGCGCTGTGCAGCGAGGGCGCGCGGTTTCACCACTCCCGCCACGAGTGCAGCGCGGTGTGTATGGCCGATGGATACGCGCGCGTCACCGGTCGGGTGGGGATCGTGACCGTGCACCAGGGCCCGGGGTTGACGAACACGATGACCGGGCTCAGCGAGGCCGCCAAGAGCCGGACGCCGGTGCTCGTGCTCGCCGGCGAGACGCCGGCGGCCGCGCTCACGTCGAACTTCCGCATCGACCAGCACGACCTGGTCGAGTCGGTCGGGGCGATCGCCGACCGCGTCCACAGCCCTAAGACCGCCGCCGACGACGCGCAGCGCGCGTACCACCGCGCGCTGACCGAGCGCAGACCGGTCGTGCTGATGCTCCCGATCGACATCCAGCCCCAGCCGGCGGCGAGCGCGAGGCCTCAGCAGCCGCCGGCGCCGCCCGTGGATCCCCCAGAGCCGAGCGGGCACGCGATCACAGCCGCCGCCGATCTGATCGCGACGGCCGAGCGCCCGGCCATCATCGCGGGCCGCGGCGCCGTCCTCGCAGACGCCGGCGCCGAGCTCGAGCGCCTCGGCGAGCGGATCGGCGCGATTCTCGCGACGTCCGCGCCCGCGAACGGGCTGTTCGCCGGGTTCCCCTACGCGCTCGGTATCTCGGGCGGCTTCGCGAGCCCGTTCGCGGCCGAGCTCCTGCCGCAGGCTGACGTCGTGCTCGTCGTCGGCGCGTCGGTCAACCACTGGACGACGAAGCACGGCGCGATGATCAACCCGGCGGCGAAGGTGATCCAGGTCGATACCGAGGCCAGGGCGATCGCGCGAAACCGGCCCGCCGACCTCGCCGTGGTCGGCGATGCCAAGTCCACGGCGGTGAAGCTGAACGAGGCCCTCGGGCAGCGCGGGCACACAAGCACCGGCTTCCGCACGCCAGAGCTGCAGCAGCAGATCGCCTCGCGTCGGTGGTCGGACGAGCCATACGAGGACGCCTCTACTGACGAGTGGATCGACCCCCGGACCCTCTCGATCGCGGTCAACAAGGCGCTGCCGGCCGACCGCGCCGTGGCCGTCGACTCGGGCCACTTCCTCGGCTACCCGTCGATGTTCCTCGACGTCCCCGACGCCCGCGCGTGGGTGTTCCCCAACGGCTTCCAGGCCGTCGGCCTGGGTCTCGGCAACGCGCTCGGCGCGGCGATCGCCGACCCGAACCGCCCGACGGTCGCCGCGATCGGCGACGGCGGCGCGTTCATGGCGCTCGCCGAGCTCGAGACGGCCGCACGGCTGAAGCTCGGCAATCTGCTCGTCCTGATCTACGACGACGCTGCATATGGCGCGGAGGTCCACCACTTCGCGCCGATGGGGCACGACGTCGGGCTTGTCCGCTTCCCTGATGCCGACCTCGCGGGGATCGCCGAGGCGGCAGGAGCGCGGGCGGCGACGGTCCGCAATCCCGACGATCTCGAGGCGATCGAGGAATGGCGGGTGCAGCGGAGCGGCCACCCGCTCGTGCTCGACGCCAAGGTGAACCCGACGATCGTCGCGGAATGGCTCGAGGAGGCCTTCCGCGCCGGATGACCCCAGACTGAGAGACCCACCCGACCCCGAGAGACACACTCCCAAGGAGAGAGCAACATGTCCAGCATCGAAACCAGCCAGGTAGGCGCGCTGCTCGAGGGCCTGAGCGGTGGCGGCGTCGAGATCGTCGACCTCACGCAGCCGCTGACCGAGTCGACGCCGGTGCTCAAGCTCCCGCCTCCGTTCGCCAACACGCCGGGTCTGTCCCGCGAGGAGATCAGCAGGTACGACGACCGCGGCCCGGCATGGGCCTGGTACACGCTGACGATCGGCGAGCACGTCGGCACCCACCTGGACGCCCCGATCCACTGGATCACCGGCAAGGACGGCGCCGACGTGGCGTCCGTCGACCCGAGCCAGCTGATCGGGCCCGCGTGCGTGATCGACAGGACCTCCGAGGCCGAGGTCAACGCCGGCTACCTGCTTACGGTCGCAGACCTCGAGGCGTGGGAGGCCGAGTACGGCCATCTCCCCGACCGCGCCTGGGTGCTGTTCCGCACGGGGTGGCAGAAGTGGGCGCGCGACGAAGCCGCGTTCCTCAACGTCGGCGAGAACGGCCCCGAGACGCCGGGACCCGACGTCGAGGCCTCGCGCTGGCTCGCCACCGAGCGCAACATCTCGGGGTTCGGAGTCGAGACGGTCGGGATCGACGCCGGCTCGGCAGGCGGAATGGACCCGCCCTTCCCTCTCCACAACATGCTGCTCGGCGCCGGCCGGCTCGGGCTGACACAGCTGGCGAACCTCGACCGGCTCCCGGCCACCGGCGCGCTGCTCATCGTCTCACCGCTGAAGCTCGTCGGCGGGACGGGGAGTCCGAGCCGCGTGTTCGCGTTCGTGCCGCGAAGTTAGCCGCCGGCGGGACTGTGCCGCATGCGCGCCAGGTCCCTATCGCGTGCCGCTGGGTCGGGCTCCTCGCCCCACTGCTCACCGCGCCGCTGCGCGAGCAGGTACCCGGCAAGATCGGCGATCCGGTAGCCGTTGGTGTCGGCGACGGTGGACGCCTCGCCGCCGTGGATGGTCAGCCGGGTGTCGTCGTCGAGAAGTGGCTCCAGCGCCTCCTCGACTCCGTGCTTGATCGACAGAAGGTCCTTGCCGCTGCGACCGACGTAGTGCCCGGGCAGTCCCCAGCGGTTGTGGATCTTGTCGGCGCGCATCGCTTCCGCCATCACGCCGGCGATGACGGGTCCCTGCTCGCCGGTGCGCCAGCCAGCCCAGCCGCCCTGGAAGAGCGCCTCGACGGCCGCGAAACGCCGCGCCCGCGGCTCGTTCGGGTCTGCCGCAAGCGCAAGCAGCTTGTCCTCGATCCCCGGGATCGCGGCCAGCTCTCGCATGGCCTCCGCGGAGAAGATCGGCCCGGCATCCGTGTCCCAGAACGGGTCGACACCGTCGAGGACGCGCACGAGCTCGGACGAAGCCTCCATCGGCGGATTAGGCGAAGGCCGGATCGGGGTTCGGCATCGGGAAGTCGCCGACCGGCGGTGCCGGGACGGGAAGTAGTTCTTGGTCCGCGGCGTTTCGTTTCGTCACATCCCGTAATCCCGCCTGCGTGTTCCACGCTTTGATCGCCGCCCTCTGCACATCCCCCATGTAGGCGCTCCCGAGGGGATTCTTGGTCACCTTGCCGTCGGTCGACACGCTGTACCCCCACGCGAACCCGTCCAGGTACTTCCCGTGCTCGATGTCGATCGCGAACGTCATGGCGGTGCAGCCGGCGATCTTGCCGGCGTCCCGCCCGAGCTGGATCTTGTCGTGCATCCAGGCATCGGTGAACGTGGTGGCGTCGGTGCGGGAACCGAGGATGAGGTTCCCTGCGGCAGTGCCGGGGTTGTCCATCCCGTAGTACCCCCACTTCCTCTGGTCCAGCCGATCGATCGCCCAGCCCGCCTCGCCCGAATCGGCGGCCGTCGCCCTCGGCGACTCATTGGGGAACAGCAGCGGCGTCCCGTCGCCCTTGAGGCACTTCATCATCTGCACGAAGCCGATCTTGTTTGACTTGAGCCCCTCCGGCGGATGGAAGGTGACGTCGATGTTGACGCCACACGTCTTGTTGGTGTCGTTCCCGGGATCGGTGTCGACCTCGTCGTAGTTGTCGACGCTGAACGAGCCGACCTGTTTGGCGACGCGCATCAGCTGGCGGTGGGTCAGAGTGGCGCGAGCCAGCAGCAACGCACTCTGGCTTCGCAGCCCTCGACCCGGCGGTCGCTCCGACGCGTCGGCCAGCGATCGCGCCAATGCGCGGTTGCCGAGGCCGGCCGATGGCGCCCGCTGGGCGGTCGACCCGCGCGGCACGTCCGCCTGGTTGCCCTCAACCCGGTTGGACTTCGGCTCTACGGACCCGTGGTGCACCCCCCGCAAGTGTCGCATCGACCCGCGTGGCGGTCAACGGATTCGAAGCGATTCAGCGTGCGGTGGCCTCGGGCGCGTAGAGTCGCGGCCATGCCCGACTCTAATCGCCGTTTTCTCTTGCGCAGCCGCCCCGAGGGGCGGATCACCAGCGACACGTTCGAGCTCGTCGAGGAGCCGGTCCCCGACATCGCGGATGGCCAGGCGCTCGTGCGAACCCAATGGATCTCAATCGACCCGACCAACCGCGCGTGGATCAGGGACGCGCCGACGTATCTCCCGCCGGTCGGGATCGGCGAGTGTATGCGTGGCCTCGGTCTCGGCCAGGTCGTCGCGTCGAAGCACGACGCCTATCGGGAGGGCCAGCTCGTGCAAGGGCTGTTGGGCTGGCAGGAGTGGGCTGTTGCCTCCGATGCCTCGCCGCTCCTCCCGATCCCGGATGTTCCTGGCGTCTCGCCGAGTTTCTTCCTCGGCGTGCTCGGGATGACTGGGCTGACGGCGTGGGTCGGCATCACCGACATCGGCCGGCCCGGGCCGGGCGAGACGGTCGTCGTGTCGGCCGCGGCCGGCGCCGTCGGATCGGTCGCAGGGCAGATCGCGAAGATCAAGGGCGCGCGCGTCGTCGGAATCGCCGGTGGCTCCGAGAAGTGCGCGCTCCTGACCGAGCCGCTCGGGTTCGACGCCGTCGTCGACTACAAGGCAGACGACTGGCGCGAGCAGCTCAAGGCCGCCACCCCGGACGGAATCGACGTCGACTTCGAGAACGTGGGCGGCGAGATCATGGATGCCGTGTTCGCGCGCTTGAACCTGCGCGCCCGGGTGGCGCTGTGCGGGCTGATCTCCGGCTACAACGAAACCATCCAGCCGGCCGGTCCGCCCCATTTCTCCAACCTCCTGACCCAGCGAGTAACGCTGCAGGGCTTCATCGTGCTCGACCATTTCGGCCAGATCGGCGAGGCCGCCGGCGAGATCGGGGAATGGATCCGGGAGGGGAAGCTCGTGCCGCTCGAGACTGTGGTCGACGGCTTCGAGGAACTGCCGAACGCGGTCAACATGCTCTTCGACGGCGCCAACACCGGAAAGCTCGTCCTACGGGTCGCCGATTGAGCAGCGTCGCCGATCGCCCCTCGCTGGTCGCAGTGCGGTCGCTGCCGCGCGCGAGAGGGTGACGCCGGAGGTCGCTCGGGGCGCCTTCGAACGCGCCCGGGCGGTGCCGGTCACCGAGCGTGCCGCCCACGCGATCGAGCTCACGAGACAGGCCCGCGCGAACATCCAAAATTAGACAGAACCACTGTCCAACATTTGGTAGGACGCGAGCCGCTCGCGGTGGATATTGGGCTCAATCAAGTGAGAGGAACCCACATGAGCAGCATCGCCCACACCTCGCGCGCCATTTCCCAGTCCAGCCGGGCCGCATTGCTCGTCACGGCACTGGCGACGTTCATCGTGATCGCCGCCGCCGTGTTCGCGATCACCCATCCCGGCGGAAGCGCTTCCCACCCCGTGCGTGGGCAGTACGTTCCGCTGATCCAGTACCACGGGACCGGAGCTCCCCTGAAGGCCGCCGGCAGTTCAGTCGCGACCGCTCACGTGAGCGGGCCGGCGTACGTTCGGGCCGAGCATTCCTACGGGATGGTTCCGTAGGAAGCTGACATCAGTCGGAGCAGCACCGAGAGAGCCACGCCTCCGTGCGTGGCTCTCGTCGTGTCACCGGAACGTGACCGCCCCACGACTTGTCACGGGACGCCACCGCCCGACGACGCCGCCGGCGACCTGGTTGGCTTACGCCAGTGGACAAACGCGCGGTCCTCGCAGCTTTCAACGAGCAGGTTCGTCGGCATCCCCGCGCCGAGCTCTGGGGAGGTCGCGTCGAGCGGACCGACCACGTCGTCAGGTCGATGGCCCCGCCCACCGGCTGGAACGGCGTGACGTGGAGTGCGCTGAGTGCGGACACGGCCGACGAAGTCATCGCGGAGGAGATCCGGCGCTTCGCCGAGGTCGGCGGTCAGTGGGAGTGGAAGCAGTACTCATACGACCAGCCTCCCGACCTGGCGGACCGGCTGCTGGCAGCGGGCTTCGTACCCGAGCCGACCGAGACGTTGCTCGTCGCCGAGGTAGCAGACCTCGCGCTCGATGCGCCACGGGCGGCGGGAGTGGAACTGCGAGCCGTCACCGACGAGCACGACATCGGCTCCTTGGTGTGGGTTCATCACGACGTGTTCGGGGAATACCCCTCCGCCCTCGGTGAAGAGATGCGCGCCGGGCTCGCCGAGAAGCCCACCGCGATCGAGGCTGTGATCGCATGGGCTGACGACACCCCAATTGCCGCCGGCCGCATCGACTTTCACGCCGGGACCGAGTTCGCCAGCCTGTGGGGCGGGGGCACGGTGCGCGCCTGGCGCCGTCGTGGCGTGTTTCGCTCGCTCGTCGCCTACCGCGCCGCCCTCGCGTCAAAGCGAGGGGTTCGCTACCTCCAGGTCGACGCCGTCCCCGCCAGTCGCCCGATCCTGGAGCGTCTCGGCTTCGTCGAGCTCGCCACGACGACCCCCTTCATCCACCCCGGCTCGGGGAACTGATCCAGCTAGACGAGCATCGCGCAGCCCGACAGCTCGGTCGTGCGCGCGAGCACATCGGTGTAGGCCCGCTCGAGCTCGGGCATTCGCCGCAGGTTCCAGATCACCTGGGCGTGGTCCCACGCAATCTCACGGGCGGTGACGACCGACCACATCGCGAGCGCGTTGTCCACGTCCTTGGGGGTCACGTCCTCGACGTCCGCGATCAGTCCCGTGTCGAACCAACCCGCGACCTGGCCCTCGACGGTCTTGAGG
Source organism: uncultured Solirubrobacterales bacterium (assembly GCA_963812225.1). Classification (GTDB taxonomy): domain Bacteria; phylum Actinomycetota; class Thermoleophilia; order Solirubrobacterales; family Solirubrobacteraceae; genus Palsa-465. Next base: position 347,384 of record CAWEUN010000009.1, on the reverse strand, counting down.
ATCGAGTTGACCTTCTCGTAGTCGGCATGTTGGGGCGAATCGTCGTCCGGCGCGAGACTTAGCTCCTGGCAGGTCTGAACGACCGCCAGGGCCAGGTCGTGGTTGATATGCGCGTTCATCCCGGCGAGCGCGAACTGAATCGGAGCCCGCGGTTCGGATCGCTGTTCGATCAGCGGCCTCCAGGCCACCGGGCACGGGGCCACCGTCCCGATCGTCGCCTCGGCGTCGAAGTACATGTCCGCGAACACCACGTCAAGCCGATCGAGGAACGACGGGCTCTGGAACGTGGTCCCGGCGCTCGCCTGCAGGACGGCCTTCGTCACCTGGAGGTAGAGGCGGTTGAAGTACGCGACGCCGTCCTTGCGCGGCAGCGAGGCGTCGATCTTCTCCATCCGTCCGATGACGTCGGCGATCGATTCCACGGTCGCGATCCTAGTCTGCAGTCAGGGCGACGCCGGCCCGCCCCGGCGCGGGCCGGCGTACGCGCTGGCAGCCCCTAGCAGGACCCCGGCGACGCGGGGATCGACGCGCAGCGGGTCGGCTCGGTGTTGAAGAAGCCGCCGAGGACCGACGAGAACTCGCCGCTGGCCGTGTTCTCATTGCCGCCCGCGACCGACGCACTGATACCGGTGGCACCGTTGAACTGGCCTCCGGCGACCGACGCGCTCGACACCCGAGGCGTCGCTGACGTCACCACCGCTGACGGTCGAATCGAGCCCCGACGCGGTGTTCTCAAAACCGCCGAGGATCGCCTCGGCCCCGCTGACACACGACGCCGAGACCGAGGTGCTCGGACCGGCGACGTTCTCGCAGCCGCCGTCGACGCTCGCGAACAGGTCGTTCGCCAGGTTGAAATCACCGCCGGTGACGCTCGACTGCCCGCCCTTCGCGGTGTTGTGCTCGCCGCCGATCGCCGATGACTGCGAGCCGGAGGCGACGTTGCCCGAGCCCGCGGCGAGGCTCGCGGTCCCGGATGCCTTGTTGCCCTGGCCGAACGCGGCCGCGTAGTTGCCGATGCCCTGATTCTTGTTGCCGCCGACGAGCTCTCCGTAGCCCTTCCAGCCGTTGTTCGACCCGACCACCAGATCGTGCGAGCCGGCCTGCGAGTAGCCGTTCGCGTTCTCGGCGTAGCCGATGATCAGATTCCCCTCGCCGTTCACCGCACCGCTGGTCGATCCCGACCCCGACACGATCTGCACGTTGACGGCCGAGAACTCGACCGTCGGCTTGCCGCCGACGCCCGATGAGACGAACGTCGGGGCGAGGACCGCCGTCGTCCCCCCGCCACACGACGGGGCGGCACCCGTCCCGCCCGAGACGACCGCCTGCCCAGCGGTCGTCGGTATGCACTCCCAACCCGGCGTCACCGTGGCGCCCGACGCCGCGGAAACAGCCAGCCCAAACACCCCAGCCGCGATTGACGCGACCTTCGCGACACTCCTCATCCCCAGACCCCTTTCGGTACGACGCCCCGCCCGGCGCGGGGCGACACGCGGCAAGCATAACCGCGGCCTCGAAGTGCGCCGATGTGCGGTTTGTCACGCGATCGGCCCACCGCGATGCCGTATCCAGTGAGACGTGTCGAACCATGGAACGCGTGGCCACTCCCATATCGCGCTCAGGACCGGCCTTCTCGACGGCCCAGGTGATCAACGGATATCACCGGCACGTCAAGACGAGGGTGAAGCATTCGTGGAGACGCTCAAACGCGATCGCCATGGCGCTGGCTCTGGGGTTGTGTGCCCTGGCCAATGTCGTCCGCTCGTTCTCGCTCGCGGTCCTCTGTCTTGTCGTCTCGATCGCGCTTCCCGCCGTCCTGATCCCGGATGGCCTCCGATGCTGGTTTCGGTACAGGCGGCGCCAGGATGACGGCCGCCTGCGCGCCACGATCACGCTTGTCGCCATCGCCGGCTACCTCTATACGCTCGGGGTGCTCTGGTTCGCGGGAGCGACGCACCGGTTCGCCGTCCACGGCTGGCTCGGTTTCGACGCCAACCACGCGCCGAGCCTCGCACGGTTCGCCGACGTCTACGTCTACCACTTCGCCGACATGATCCCGCTCGTCTCGATCCCCAAGACCGCCCGCTGGTCCGAGCCGATCGCCCAAGGCCACGTCGGACTCGGCGTGATGATTCTCCTGTTCGAGGTGCTGATCACGATCCCGCTGATCGCCGTCGCCAGAACGGTGTGGGCGCAGACATCCGGCGGCGACTCAAAATCCGCGGCGACTGAGGCGAGTGCGAAGTAGGGTTGGACCGTGCCGCGCTTCCACCGAGACTCAAAGATCGAGGCGCTGAAGCGCTCGCCGCTGTTCGCGGGACTGACGCGCAAGCAGCTCGTCGAGGTGGCGCGACTCACCGATGACCTCGAGATGCCGGCTGGGACAGTCCTCTGCAGGCAAGGGTCCTACGGACAGGAGTTCTTCGTGATCATCGACGGCGAGGCAAAGGCCACGCGCGACGGTGAGGACGTCACGACGTTTCGCGCTGGGGATTTCTTCGGCGAGATCGCGCTGCTCGAGCGGACGAGGCGGACCGCGACGGTCACGGCGACGACGGAGCTCAGATTCTTCGTCGTCAGCCAGCAGGCATTCGCGTCTCTGCTCTACGCGGATCCCGCGATCGAGCGCAGGGTGCTGCGGACGGTCGTGCGGCGGCTGGTGGCACTCTCGGGCGATCCGACTGTGCCCTTCGAATGATCAGCGCGTGACGACCCTCAGGGCTCCGAACCTGGCGCTGAAGTTTGCGCTGGAGCTCGCTGCGATCGGTGCATTCGCCTATTGGGGGGCGAGCGTCGGTGGGACCGCGGTCTCGGTCGTGCTGGCGATCGCGGCGCCGGCGCTCGTGATCGCGCTGTGGGGTGTGTTCGCGGCTCCGAGGTCCGAGCGGAGGCTCCAGCTGAAGGCCCGCGTGCCGTTCGAGCTGTCCGTGTTCTGCCTGGCGACATTGGCCTTGATCGCAGCGGGCGCTTCGGTCGCCGCCGCCGTGTTCGCAATCGCCGTCGTCGTCAACGCCGTGCTGATGACAATCCTGGAGCAGTGGGAGGCATGATCGATCGGACCAGGCCGAACCGGTTTGCCCGGAACGGCTCGAGCACCGCCGGTCGCTCACCGCTCAGGACGAAGCTCGCGAGGCTCTCACCGGCCGGCGCCGCCAGCGTCATGCCGAGCATCGAGTAGGCGCCGGCGAAGAACACGTTCGCGAGTCGCGGATGGCGATCGATGATCGGCAGGCCGTCGGGCGCGATCGGCCGGAGCCCCGACCACATCGTGTCCTCATCGGGCCCGTCCCAGGATCCGATCATCTCGCCCGCGCCGGCGACGATCGATTGGATCCGGCGGCGGTCGATGCGCCCGTTCAGCCCGCTGAACTCCATGGTCCCGGCGATCCTCATCCGCTCGCCCACAGGCGAGCAGCCGACGTGGGGCTCGAGCAGCAGGAGCGCGTGGCGGGGCAGCTGCCGCGGACGGACCTCGAAGCTGTACCCCTTCCCGGCCTGCACCGGCAGCCGCGCGCCGAACAGACGGGCCAGTGGCGCGATCCAGGCTCCCGCCGCGACCACCACGGTCTCGGATCGGTGCCTGCCGGTCGAGGTCCGCAACGCCACCACTCGCGAACCATCCACGTCGACGTCGCGGACCTCAGCGCCCTCGTGGATCTCGACCCCAAGCTCGACCAGCCGATCGCGTAGCGCGCTCACGAGCGCCAGCGGGCGCACGACGCAGTGCTGCTCGATCACGAACCCGGCGCGGACGGCATCGGAAAGCGCCGGCTCGAGCGAGCGAATCTCATCCTGGCCGAGCAGCGCGGTCGGGATCCTAAAGCCGAACTGCGCGAGCGGGCCCAGGCGCGAGAGGAACTCGTGCGCGGGCTCGGGGTCCTTCGCCGCCAGGAGCAGCGGCGCCCGTTCCAGCTCGACGTCGACGCCGTCGGCGGCCATCGCCTCGAGGAGCTCGACGCTCCGGACGCCGAGCCCGGCGAGCGCGATCCGTCCGGCCTCGTGATCGGCCTCGTTACAGCGCCGGGCGAAGCGAACGAGCCACGGGATCATGCGGACGAGCTGCCGCGGCTCGAAGTACAGCGCCGAGTCGCGGTCGAGCAGCGAGCGCACGCCGTAGCTGAGGAGCCCCGGCTCGGGCAGCGGCCCGGCCTGCGCCGGCGTGATCCATCCGGCGTTCCCGGACGACGCGCCGCTCCCCACCCTGCGCGTCTCGAACAGGCTGACGGTGGCGCCGGCCTTGCGCAGGTAGTAGGCCACGCACAGTCCGGAGATCCCACCGCCGACGACGGCTGTCTGACTCTCGTCCACCGTCCCATTGTCTGTGACGGGCCGTCGCGAATGCCAGACTCCGCCAATGGTCACCCGGCGCATCACGACCTCGAAAGCGCCCATGCTCCGAGAGCTCAGCTGGCCGGTGTTCGAGGCCACCGGCGCTCGCGACGGGCCGAGACTGTGCCTGATCGCCGGCGTTCACGGCTGCGAGTACCCACCGATCGCGGCGGTCGTACGGTTCATGCGCGAACTCGACATATCCTGTTTGTCGGGCTCGATCGTCGCGGTCCCGATCGTGTCCCCCACGTCGTATACCGCGCGCTCGCCGTTCGTGGTTCCCGAGGATGGACGTAACCTGAACCGCTCCTTCCCGGGAGATCTCGACGGGTCGTTCACCGACGCGCTGGCGTACCACGTGTTCACCGAGTTCGTCGCGCCGAGTGATCTGCTGATCGATCTCCACGCCGGCGACATGGTCGAGGCGCTCGAGCCGTTTGTGCTCTACGACGACTCGCCACAGCGGCAGACGGCCGAACTACTGGCGCGCGCGTTCGGGTTCGGCTACGTCGTCTGCGACACGACCGATGCGCTCACCGGTTCCACGAGCGCCGCGGCTGCCGCCGCGGGGATTCCGGCGGTCATCGCCGAGGCGGGCGGGTGCGGATTGCTCGAGCATGCCGCGGTCGAGCTCCACGTCAGGGGGCTGGAGAATGCGCTCCGAGCCGTCGGCATGCTCCCCGGCGAACCCGAGCCGCCACCGCCGGACCAGCGGCTAGTCGAGCGCTTCGTGTGGGTGTATTGCCGGGACGCCGGCTGGTGGCGGGCGGACGTGGGCGCGGGCGACGCCGTTGCACCGGGAGATCGCCTCGGCGCGATTCTCGACCCGTTCGGCGATGAGCTCGAGACGATCACCGCGCCCGAACCCGGAGTGGTCCTATTCCTCACCACGAGCCCGGCGGTCGCGCAGGACGGCCTGCTGCTCGGCCTCGGCGGCGGTATCAGCTAAAACCTAAAAATTCTCTCACCTAAAAGTCCTCACATTGTTCGATGGCCGGTGGTAGCGTCGCGCGGACCAGGCGGATCCGCGATGCTGGATCCGGGGCAACAGCGCGACGGCTCCGCCCAACTGCCAACCAGGAGGGACGGTCGTGGTGAAGCCAGTCAGGCTTGTGTTGTCCGCGGCTACGACGCTTGGCGTCGCGGTCGCGTTAGGTCTCGTCGGCGCACCCGCTGCCGGGGCCAGCGTCGGCGTGTACTCGGCGCCGCATCACTCGATCAATTGCGCGATGTCGAGCGGGATGTGCACGGAGGTGGCGGACTCGGACGAGGTGTTCGGCCACTACGTCGGGCACGACGAGCCGTCCGTGCTGTTCGACTCGAATGTGCGTGGGTCCGGTAACCACCTGCGCTACAACATCACGCTGCCCACGGACCCGTCGGCGAGCGACCCGAACGCTCCCGGCAAGTCGTACAACTTTGAGCTCAGCGGGGCCGACTGGCTCGGCATGGCGATCTGCGATACACAGTCCTATCCGGAGCAGGTGAAGACCTGCCCGCCGGACAGCAACAAGAACATCCTCGATCCCGCCGTGTCGCCCAAGCACGTGGGCCAGGCCTACATGGAAATGCAGTTCTACCCGCCCGGCTGGATCCCGTGGCCGACGTGGCAGGTAGCGGTCGGGGCCAGCTCGTGCGATGCCACCCAGTGGTGCGCGGCGCTGAACATCGACAGCCTCGGGCTCAATCCGGTGACCGCACAGTTGAACAACTCGGCGTGCCTCAACACGGTCGGCGAGGAGTCCGTCAACTTCGCGTTCATTACGAAGAACGGCCGCTCGACGGGTCCGGCAAACCCGGTCGACGCGACGACCGCAGGAACGTACACCCCGAACAAATCCAAAGACCTCTTCATGAACTCCGGAGACCATCTCCGGGTGTCGATCACGGACACTCCGAGCGGGGTCAAGGTCACTATCAATGACCTCTCGACCGGCCGGTCGGGGTCGATGACGGCGAGTCCCGCCAACGGATTCGCGCAGGTGAAGTTCGACCCCAACGCCACGACGTGCCGGGCGATCCCGTACGCGTTCCACCCGATGTACTCGACGTCGACACCAAAGACGCGGGTGACGTGGGCGGCGGGCTCCTACAACGTCGCGTTCGACACCGAGATCGGCCACTTCCAGCACTGCGACGGACCGGTGGCGATCCCGGCGACGGAGTTCGGTATCGACTCGATGAGCAACGTCACGACCTGTCCGACGGGCGATTGGGAGAACCAAGACCCGACGCTCGGGACGGACGACGACGACTTCTTCTGTTTCCCGGGGTCGGAGGCTCTCACGTACCAGGTGAGTGGCTGCACGTACACGAACACGGGGTTCGATGGCGTCTCCTACACGCCGGTGTGGCCCGACGGCAACACCGACCTGCACCCGACGTCGTTCAAGTTCTCGAGCCCGACGACGGGTCCGCACTACAACATCCAGATCAAGAACCCAGCAATTGAAACCGACCTGCCCGCGATCGAGTCGACATGCGACACGGACACGGGTGTGGGTTGCACGCTGATCCCGACGACCGACACCGGTCAGCCGGCTGCGTTCTATCCGTTCTATACGACCTCCCACGGCTTCAGCGGCTGTGAGTGGGAGTTCGGGAACAACATCCCCGGTCAGATCTCCAACTTTGGGGAGAACCAGCAGTACGGCCAGCTCCTCGGTCAGACGTATACGACCAAGGGCGGTGGATACGAAGTCCAGTTCAACGACTTCAAGAACATATTCAGCAAGAACCCCTGCCCGCAGGGATGAAACCGGTGAGGTGAGTGACTAGCACCGAGCGCGCTAGCGCGTAAGAACCAGGTAACAGAAGCCGAGCACGCCGCGGTACACCCCGACGTATTCGGCGAGCCGAGCATCGAGCTCGGCCCGGACGGACGGAGCGCGTTGGTCGTGAGGGTTGGCTCGCAGCCAGTCCTCGCGCCCCGCGCGCCACGTCGATTCGAACTCATCCCACTCGTGCGCATCGGCAGTGCTCAGGTGGCGCACGCGCCAGCCCTCCGCCACGGCGTGCTCGAGTATCTCCGCCAGCGGCCGCACGCTGCCGCCGAACACCCCCCATGCTGCGCCGGTCGGCGGTCGCTCCCAGCAGCCATCCCCGAACAGCAGCGTCCCATCCGGCTCGAGCACGTTCGCCAACGCTGATAGAGCCGCTTGCGAGCCGCCCCAGGCGTGGCTCGCGCCGACACACAGCACGCGGTCGGCCGGCTCCGCCCACTCCTCGGCCGGGTCCCGAATGAACCGGATCTGCGCGTCGAGTCCGCGTTCCGCGGCCAGCGCCCGCCCGCGGTCCAAGAGCCCGGCGTTCGTGTCGACCCCGACACCCTTGGTCGCATCCCCTCCGGCGGCCACTGCGCGCATCAGCAACTCGCCCCAGCCACAGCCGAGATCGAGCACCAGGTCACCGCCAACGATCTCGAGGGCGTCGAGCAGCCGAACCGCGTGCGCCTCCGACAGCGGTGCGTTCCACCGCATCCGCGCGTAGGTCGCCTGCTCGAGCGCGTCCACCGAGTTCACCCGATTATTTTCCTCACGGCGCGCAGACTGGCGCGATACTGATGACGCGATGGCGAGTGAGTGGGCGCCCGATCACGCGGACGGTCCTGCGGAGGCCCAGATCACGGTTGTCGTGCATCGCGGCGGGCGCTTGCCGCTCAGCCGCGGCGCTCGCGCGGCCCTTGTGGCCGCGGCGCTGCTGGCCGTGATCGGGCTGGTGGCGATCAGCGGGCTGACCAGTGGCGCCTCGCCACGTGCCGGCGGGGTGCCCGGCGCCGGCGGCAGCTTCGGCTATCCATTCCGCTGCGTGAGCGTCGCGTTTGCGCCGAATGGCGCTGGCGTGGCGCGCGCCACCGTCACGCACGGAGGCCTGTGCGATCACTACGCCAGGTACGTCTCCGCGACGTTCCGCCGCGTGGACGGCGTGTGGCGACTCAGCGGCCGTTGATCGAGAAGTGCTGGTAGTCCGTCGGTCGCGGCCAGCGTCCGCCCCAGCCCCACCCGATCGCGCTGAACGCCCGAACGAGCGTGCCGCCCGGGACCGCCATCCCAGGCCGAACATCGGCTCGGTCGAGGTAGGGGTCCGACGCGCGGTGCGTCGTCGTGCCGTCGGCGTACACGTACGGGTTCTCGATTGGGTTGATGTCGATCGCCTCGCCGTAGGCGTGCTCGGACCATCGTGAGGAGCCGGTCGCGTCGCGGCAGTTGAACGCGGAGGTGTTGTCCGCCTGGATCGAGGCGTAGTCGCTGCCGCCGAAGCGGTCGACCAGCCACATGTGGCGGATCGGGAACCGCGCCCGGAACAGGGCAGCGAACGCACGGCGCACCGGGCTCACGACGGCGGCGTTGAGAACCATCTGGCCGAGGTGGACGCGATGGTCGAACCCCCAGTAACCGATCCGCAGGTACCGGAGCCGACCCAGGCCAACCGGGCAGCCCGGATGCCAGGAGGTCCTGCGCATCTGCACGCGTAGCCCCGGCGAGAGCGTTGAGACCTCGAAGCGGAACGCCTGCGCCCGGCGCCGGCGTCTGATCACGACCGCCGTACTTGCGACCGGCGTCGTCGTGACCGCCTTACTCGTGACCGGAGTCGGCGTGACCGATGAGATCTTTGCCGGCGCCGTTGTCGTCGAGGACCGCCCCGCGCCACCGCAGCCGGCGAGGAGCAGTGCAACGCAGACAACAGCGACGCCAGCGGCCCTCGAAGACATCTACGACGCCTCCGCCCAGCCAGCCGTGACGACATCGAAGTGACGTTGCGCCGGCGCGGCGAGACCGTCGTAGAGCTCGTGGAACGTGGCGACGGCCCGCGCCCGGGACCCGCCGAGCGGCGCGAGCTCCTCGGGCAACTCGGGGTCGAGGAACGGGAACCCGCGGAACAGGTGCACGAGCCGAGTCCGCACGCGGAACGCCTCGGCGTCGTCGATCCGACGACCTCCAGCCCCGGCGAACGGCGAGAACTCGGCGATGAATGTGTCGTAGCGCTCGGTCAGCTCGCTGAGGTCCCAGGCCCGCGCGACGAGCGCCGCCAGCCCCTCCGGCGCCTGCACGTGCGCCGAGAAGAGCGTCGCGAACTCGGAGACGTCGAGCTCGCCTAGTAGCCGCCCGACCTCCTCGGAGTGGTCGTGCGGCGAGACCCAGACGCTGTCCTGCACCGACCCGAAGCCGAGGAACCGGAGGCGGCGGGCCAGCCGACTCCGCTCGAGGCGGCGGTCCTCGGGGATCTGGTGCCAGATCATGGTCCACGTCGTGCCGTCGTCGTGGGGATCGCCGAGCGAGAAGATCCGCCCGTCTCCCTCGGCCAGCAGACCGTCGCAGCGCGCCGTCAGCCGGTAGTGCACGAGCCGTCCCGACCGGACCCGTTCCAGCAGACCGCGCCGGACAAGCCGCGTCAAGGCGACCCGGGCCGCGCCGTGCGAGAAGCCGAGCTCTTCCAGCAGCGCCACCAGACCGCCCGACCACACCGTGTCGCCGAACGGCCGCACGTACGTGCCCAGCAGCGTGATCACGAGATCCTGGGGCTGGAGCGGCTCGCCCGCGGCCGGCGGAGCGGAGACCGATATCGGGCTCACGGTCGCGAGGGCGAAGACCCGGCAATCGCGCCCGCCACCGGAGACGGCTCGAACGTCCGCTCCAGCTCCTTGCGTTCGGCGACGTCGCGCCCGGTCGGAGGCCGGCGCGACCCGGCGCGGTACTGCGGAACCCACGCCAGGTCGGCGTAACCCTGTTCGGCGGCGGCGTGCAGCGTCCACTGCGGGTCGTATATGTGCGGGCGCGCCAGCGCGCACAGGTCGGCACGCCCCGCGAGCACGATCGTGTTCACGTCGTCGTAGGAGGAGATCGCCCCCACCGCGATCGTCGGTATCCCCACCTCGTTCCGGATCCGGTCGGCGAACGGCGTCTGGTAGCTCCGTCCGAACGCGGGGCGCTCGAGCGGCGAGACCTGGCCCGAGGAGACGTCGACGATGTCGCAGCCGTGGTCGCGCAGCATCCGCGCGAACTCCACGGCGTGGTCGACGTCGAACCCGCCCTCGACCCAGTCGGTCGCGGAGAGCCGCATGCTCATCGGCTTTGACTCGGGCCAGACCGCGCGGCACGCGTCGAACACCTCCAGCGGGAAGCGGGCGCGCGCCTCGAGCGAGCCGCCGTACTCGTCGTCGCGTGCGTTCGCCAGCGGCGAGAGGAAGCTCGAGAGCAGGTAGCCGTGCGCGGAGTGGAGCTCGAGCAGATCGAACCCGGCTTCGATCGCGCCGTGAGCCGCCGACACGAACTGCGCGAGGACGACCTCCATGTCCTCCCGGCTCATCTCCCGCGGCACCTGATTCTGCGGTCCGTACGGGATCGGCGAGGGACCGATCACGGGCCAGTTCCCGTCCTCGAGCGGCTCATCGATGCCCTCCCACATCAGCTTCGTCGAGCCCTTACGCCCCGAGTGGCCGAGCTGCGCGCCGATCGCACACCCCCCGTACTCGTGCGCGAACGAAACGATCCGCCGCCACGCCTCGACGTGCTCCTCGGAATACATGCCCGCGCACCCCGGCGTGATCCGGCCGATGTCCGAGACGCACATCATCTCGCTCATCACGAGCGCCGCGCCACCGAGCGCCCGCGAGCCGAGGTGGACGAGGTGGAAGTCGCTCGGGGTGCCGTCGACGGCCGAATACATATCCATCGGGGAGACGATCACCCGGTTGCGAAGCTCCAGCTCGCGCAGCCGCAGCGGCGCGAACATCGGCGGGCGCGAGGAGAAGCCGCCGCGGGCGCAGAACTGGTCGTCGACCTCCTGGACGAACTCGGGGTCGCGCAGCCGCAGGTTGTCGTACGTCACCCGCCGGCTGCGTGTCAGGAGGTTGAACGCGAACTGGGTCCGCTCCTGCTCGACGTAGCGCCCGATGCCCTCGAACCACTCGAGCGAGGCCTGCGCGGCACGCTGGGTGCTCTCGACGATCGGCCGCCGCTCGGCCTCATACGCCGCCGTCGCGGCGCCGACGTCGTCGCCGAACGTGCGGAACGCCCATGCCAGCGCCACCGCGTCCTCCATCGCGAGCTTCGTCCCCGAGCCGATCGAGAAGTGGGCGGTGTGGGCCGCGTCGCCGAGCAGCACGACGTTCTGGGCGCACCAGCGCCGGTTGCGGACCGTGACGAAGTTGATCCACTTCGAGTTATTCGCGAACACCTGATGTCCCTCGAGCGCGTCGGCGAACAGCGAGGCGCAGAACTCGACGCTCGCCGTGTCGCTGACGCCCGGCGGCAGCGGACCCGGCGCGAGGTCGGGCAGACCGGCCCGCCGCCACACCCGCTCGTGCGTCTCGACGATGAAGGTGCTCATCCGATCGTCGTAGGGATACGCGTGGGCCTGGAAGACGCCGTCCGGCGTCTCCTCGATGAAGAACTTGAACGAGTCGAACACGAGGTCCGTGCCCAGCCACATGTAGCGGCAGTACCGCGGGTCAAGCGAGGGCACGAACTCCTTGTACAGAGCGGTCCTGACCGCACTCGAGGCGCCGTCGGCACCGACGATCACGTCCGCCCACCCGAGCTCGGACAGCGGCGGCGCCTCGCACTCGAACCGCAGTTCCACGCCGAGCGACAAAGCCCGCTCCTGGAGGATGCCCAGCAGCTCACGACGCCCCAGTGCAGCGAAACCGTGACCGCCCGAGCGCGTCACCGAGCCGCGGTGGTGGATGTCGATGTCGCTCCAGCGGGCGAACCGCTCGCCGATCGCGGCGTACGTCTCCGGATCGGCGTGCTCGAACACCGTCAGCGTCTCATCGGAGAACACGACGCCGAACCCGAACGCGTCGGCGGCGCGGTTGCGCTCGAACACCGTGACCGCGCAATCGGGCGCGATCTTGCGCATCAGGATCGAGAAGTAGAGGCCGCTGGGTCCGCCGCCGACTACCGCGATCCGCACGAGAACCTCACACGCCGAGGTCGCTCAGGTGCTCGTATTTCAGCCCCAGCCCGTTCACGACGTTGTGCATCAGCGCGAGCGCGGCCCTGACGTTCGCCTGCGCGATCGGGGCCAGATCCTCATCCGCGGCCAAGGCTTTGAGCTCCTCGTACACGGCGAGCAGCCGTTCCTCAGACGGCGACAGCTGGTTACCGAGCAGGTCGACGCTCATTTCACCACCGCGTGTGGGAGCGCCTCACGCTGATCGACGGTGCGCTTCGCCTTCAGCTCGAACCGCGGGAGCTCGCCCTCACCGGCCCGCTCGATCCTGAAGTTGAGGCCTTCATGCGCGAGCGCAAGACGTCGGTGGAGACCATCGGAGAGCGTGTCCCACTGGTCCGCCGCCCAGTCCGGCTTGCACTCGACGCGCAGCGTGATCTCGTCGCGGGTCCCCTCACGCGTGATCACCGTCTGGAACTCGTCGACCTCCGGGAACTCGCGGACGATCGCCTCGATCGCGCGGGGGTAGACGTTCGTACCGCGCACGATCTTCATGTCGTCGACGCGACCGAGAATGCCGCCCTCGTAGATGTCGAAGCCCCGCCCGCATGTGCACCGCGCCGCCGGCACCTTGCAGACCAGATCGCTTGTGCGGTAGCGAAGCAGCGGAATCGCGCCCCGCCCGAATGACGTCACGACGCGCTCGCCGCGCTCGCCGTAGGCCACCGGCTCGAGCGAGTCCGGATCGATGACCTCTTCGATCATGTGGTCCTCGATGATGTGGGTGCCGCCGGGCTGCTCGGAGCACTCGAACACCATGATCGTCCCGATCTCGGTCATCCCCGCGGTGTCGAACGCCTTCGCCCCCCACAGATCCTCGATCAGCGCCTTCGTCTGCGGAATCGACCCCGCGGGCTCGCCGGAGAGGATCAGTCGCGCCACGGATGACCCGGAAAGGTCGACGCCCAGGACGGCGGCCTCCTGGGCGAGCCGCAGCGCGTACGTCGGGGTCGAGGCGACGACGGTCGCGCCGAAGTCGATGATCTGACGGACGCGCGCCTCGGTCGTCTGCGCGCCACCGGGCACGTTGAGCACGCCGACCTTCTCCATCGCATAGTGCAGTCCCCAGAAGCCGATGAACGATCCGTACCCGAACGCGATGTACGCGGTGTCGGCCGGCCGGGCGCCGCACCCCCAGATCGCGTAGGCCCACATCTCGGCGATCCACGCCCAGTCCTTGCGCGAGTCGAGCGCCCGCAACGGTCCGGCCCCGGTCGTTCCCGAGGTGGTGTGCACGCGGATCGCGCCGTCGGGACCGATCGCGGGCAGCTCGCCATAGGGCGGCGCGGCCTCCTGCGATGCCATCCACTGGTCGCGCGTCAGCAGCGGGACGCGGCGCAGATCGTCGAGCGAGCGGAGCTGGGAGGGCTCGAATCCGGCCCGGTCGAACTGCCGCCGGTACCAGGGGCTGCGTGCCGCAGCCCACTCGCACTGGTAGCGCAGCTTGGCGAGCTGGAGCGCCTGCAGCTGGTCGCGCTCGAGCGTCTCCGTTTTTGGGTTCCAGTACGGGCTTTCGCCGGCCACTCTCTACCTTCCGATCATATCTAACATTGCTCCGGGCTTCTATGTCGAGTATCTTCGGGGCGAGGAGTGAAGCCCTGAGCCCATACCGCGCATCGGCCGCTCTGACTGCCGACTGGCAGCACTTCGACTTCGAATGTCGGGACGGTATCGCAACCGTCACGCTGAATCGCCCGGACAAGCTCAACGCCCTCACGTTCGAGGCGTACGCCGACCTCCGTGACCTGCTCGCGGAGCTTCCGCAGCGAGGCGACGCCCGGGTGCTCGTGCTCGCCGGCGAGGGCCGCGGCTTCTGTTCGGGCGGCGACGTCGAGGAGATCATCGGCGAGCTGCAGAAGCTCGAAGCGGCCGAACTGCTCGAGTTCACCCGGATGACGGGCTCGGTCGTGAGGGCGCTGCGCGAGTGCCCGCTGCCGGTGATCGCGGCCGTCAACGGAATCGCCGCCGGCGCCGGGTCGGTGATCGCGCTGGCCAGCGACTTCCGCCTGCTGGCGGAGTCGGCGTCGTTCGCGTTCCTGTTCACGCGGGTCGGGCTGTCGGGTGCGGACATGGGTGCCGCATACCTGCTCCCGCGAATCGTCGGGCTCGGCCGGGCCACCGAACTGCTGATCCTGGGCGAGCAGATCGACGCCCAGCGAGCGCATGAGATCGGACTGGCGACCCAGGTAGTCGCCGATGACGAGCTCGCGGCGACGGCGGCCGCTCTGGCCCAGCGGCTCGCCACCGGCCCCGCCCTCGCCTACTCCACGACGAAGCTGCTCGTGAACCGGGAGCTCGACATGGACCTGGCCAGCGGGATCGAGCTCGAGGCCGTAAACCAGGCCCTGATGATGAAGAGCGACGACTTCGCCGAGTTCTACCGAGCGTGGACCGACGGGCGTAAACCGACCTGGAGGGGACGATGAACCGGCTTATCAACCCGGACGACCTGCCACGGCCGAGCGGCTTCTCGCACGCGGTCGTCGCGCCGCCCGGCGGGGAGACGGTGTATCTCGCCGGGCAGATCGGCGGCGGCGAGACGATCGCCGAGCAGTTCGGCAACGCCGCGGGCAACCTCCTGACCGCGCTGCGCGCCGCCGGCGGAACCCCCGAGGATCTCGTCTCGCTCCAGGTGTTCGTCACCGACGTCGGCGCCTACAAGGCGGCCCTGGCCGACCTGGGCCTCGAGTGGCGCAAGCACTTCGGACGCCACTACCCGGCGATGGGCCTGTTCGGCGTCACGGAGCTGTTCGAGCCCACGGCGATGGTCGAGCTGATGGGGATCGCCGTGCTCCCGACATGACGACGGCGTTCGACCTTCACCTGACGGACGATCAGCGTGACCTCTACGCCCAGACGAGGGATCTCGCCGCGACCACGCTGCGGCCGATCGCAGACGCCGGCGATCCAGGCCGCGTCAACCGCCCGCTGATCGAGGCGCTCGCCGATCACGGTCTCCTGCCTCGGCTGTTCGAGGACGGGGCGGTATCGGCGGTCGAGCTGTGCCTGATCCGGGAGGCGCTCGCACGCGAGTGCACCGAGGCCGAGACTGCCTTCGCGGTCCAGGGGCTCGGCGCGTATCCGATCCTCCAGGCGGGAACGGCCGCGGTCCGGGACGAGTGGATCCCGCGCGTCGCAGACGGCACGTCCGTCGCGGGCTTCGCGCTCACCGAACCCGAGGCGGGCTCGGACGTCTCGGCGCTCGCCCTGAGCGCCGAACCGGACGGCGATGGGTACCGGCTCAACGGCGAGAAGCTCTGGATCTCGAACGCGCCCGAGGCTGACATCTACACGGTGTTCGCGCGCACCGGCGAGGGCGGCGCGCGCGGCCTGACCGCGTTTGCGGTGCCAGGCGCGACGGATGGACTCGGCGGCGAGCACAAGTCACTGCTCGCCCCCCATGCGATTGGAAGCCTGTCCTTCGAGGACGTGTTCGTCCCCGGCGATCATCTGCTGGCGCAGCCGGGCGAGGGCTTCCGCGTGGCGATGCGGACGCTCGATCTCTTCCGCCCCAGCGTGGGCGCGTTCGCGATCGGGATGGCGCGGACGGCGCTCGACCTCGCCGTCGAGCACGCTAGCCGGCGCGAGACCTTCGGCAAGCCGCTGAAGGATCACCAGGCGGTTTCGCACCGGCTCGCCGAGATCGCCGCGCGCGTGGAGGCCGCGCGCCTGCTCGTGCACGCCGCCGCCGCGGCGCACGACGCCGGCGCCGGGGATCCGGCCGCGGCGGCGATGGCGAAGCTGCTTGCGACCGAGGCGGCTCAGGAGGCCGTCGACGCGGCGGTTCAGGTCCACGGCGCGAGCGGACTCGAGCACGGCCATCCGCTCGAACACCTCTACCGGGAGGTCCGCGCGCCACGGATCTACGAGGGCGCCTCGGAGATACAGCGCGAGATCATCGCGCGCTCGATGTTCCGGGGAGCCCGGGTCGCCACGGGAGCCGCGCCGTAGCGATGGATTTCGGCGTGTTCCTCCCGGTCTCGGGCGCGGCGTGTACGCGAGCCGGGCTGACGCACGCGGCCCAGACCGCGGAGCGGCTGGGCTTCAGCACCGTGTGGGCGGCCGACCGGATCATCATCCCGTGGGAGATCGAGTCCGACTACGCGTACAGCTGGTCGGGGTCGTTCATCGTCCCACCCGAGAAGCCGTTCCTCGAGTCGATGACCGCGCTGGCGTTCCTCGCCGGCGCGACCGAGAGGGTGAAGCTCGGCGTGAGCGTGCTGGTGACGACGTACCGTGACCCGGTCCATTGGGCCAAGGTCGCGGCGACGATCGACTGGCTCTCGGAGGGCCGGTTCATCCTCGGCGTCGGGATCGGCTGGATGCGCGAGGAGTTCGAGGCCCTCGGCCGGGGCGAGCTCTTCGAGCAGCGGGCCAGCGTGGGCGAGGAGCAGCTCCTGGTCGCGCGCAACCTGTTCACGCACGACCACTGCTCGTTCGAGGGCGAGTACTACCGCTACGCGGACATCGCCTTCTATCCCAAGAGCTACGGCGCCCCGATCCCGATCTGGTGCGGCGGCGAGAGCCGCGGCGCCCAGCGGCGCGCGGGGGCGTACGGCGACGCGTGGTTCCCGTACTTCCCGCGCGTGACCCCGGAGGAGCTGTCGAGGCGCTATGACAACGTGCGCCGGGCGGCACGGGACGCCGGCCGCGACCCCGACGAGATCGAGCTCAACTGCTGCCTGTCGGTCGAGGTCACCGATGAGCCCGTGACCCAGGAGCCCGACCGCCTGAGCGGCACGCCCGAGCAGGTCGCCGAGGCGCTCGGTCGCTTCGCCGACGTCGGCGTCCGCCACGTCGCGCTCCAGTTCCTCGTCGGGCGCTATCCGGAGCGGCTCGAGCAGATGGAGCGCCTGATGCCGGTGCTCGTCTGATGGGGCGGACGGTCGTCGTGACCGGCGGGGCGAAGGGCATCGGCCGGGCGATCGTGGAGCGGTTCGCGGAGCTCGACGACCGCGTCGTCGCGCTCGGTCGCGACCGGGAGGCACTCGCGCGCCTCGCCGGCGTTGATACCGAGGTCTGCGACGTCACCGACGAGGCTGACGTCGCCCGGACGTTCGAGGCGATCGGCGACGTCGACGTGCTCGTCAACAACGCCGGCTTCGCCGAGAGCGCGCCGCTCGCGAGGACGTCGCTCGCGAGCTGGACCCATCATCTCGACGTGAACGTGACCGGCCCGTTTCTGTGCATGCGCGCCGTCGTCCCGGCGATGCGCGAGCGCGGAGCCGGAGCGATCGTGACGGTCGCGTCCGTGGCCGGGCGCGTCGGCGCGCCGTACACGAGCGCCTACACGGCGTCCAAGCACGCCGCGGTCGGGCTGACCCGAGCCGTCGCCAGCGAGCTCGCCGGCACCGGCGTGCGCGTCAACGCGGTCTGCCCGGCATACGTGCGGACGCAACTGAGCACGCGCGCGATCGCCCGGATCGTCGAGACGACGGGCCGGACCGAGGTCGAGGCCGAGCAGGCCCTCGTCGATACCTCACCGCTCGGTCGGCTGCTCGACCCGAGCGAGGTCGCGGACGCGGTCCTGTTCCTCGCTTCTGATGAGGCCGCCGCGATCACCGGACAGGCGCTCGTGATCGACGGTGGCGGGGTCCAGGCTTAACCACGGTGAGCGCGTGCCCGGCTCGACCTGAGGCGGTGCGCTTCCGTTGATGTCACCGGGCGTGAGCGCGAGCTCCCGCACCGGGAACGAAACCGACACCGACCTTGACGCCCCGGCGTTCAGGTTCACGCGAGCGAACCCGACCAGGGTTCCCAACACCGGCGTCAGGATCCCGCCTGAGTCGATGGGTCGCTGCACGTACACCGGAACGACGTCGACGCCCTGGCGTCCACCCGTATTGGCGACCGTGAACTTCGCGGTCACCGTCCCCGACGACGGGCCGCTCACGGCGAGCCCACTGGTCGAGAACGTCGTGTACGAGAGGCCGAAGCCGCCACGTGACCGGGAGCTTGCCGCTCGGGTCGAGTCCCCAGGCTGTGCACTTCCTCCAATAACCGCTGGTTCCTCCTGCCGACTCCCGGCCCATCGCGGCTATCCGCGAGGCTCGGCGACCAAACAACGTCGGGGGCTTTAGCGGCGGAATCCCGGCGTTAGTTCGACAGAACTTGTTCGTCGGTCTATCGTCGGGTTGTGGACTACTACGACCGGACCTCGGAGGCCGGGGCCGCGGCGGAAGCTGCCCAGTCCCGCCCTGAGTCTCATGGTGGACCGAGATCCAGCCGAACCCCGACGTTTCCGGTCAGGGCGACGTCGGTCCGCTCGGGGAAACCCTCCAGTGGCCGCGGCCAGCTGCTCATTTCTCCGGACGCGGTGGTCTTTTCCCCATTCGCCTGGACCGGCGGTTCGATCGCAGCCGGGGAGCTTGTTCATACCGGCCGCAGCGCGACGATCACGACCGCCGTGCTGTGTCCGCCGTGGGCGAACACCTTTCTGATCCTGAAGGACAACAAGGCTGGGTACCTGCGCGCCGGAACGTCCGTCTTCGCGCGCCGGAGACTCCGTCGCGCCCTGCGCGAATCCGGCGTGACCGTGGCGCAGCGAACCTCCTGGCGCCCTCCGCCGCTACGAACTGACTCGCCCTCGGGGCTTTCTCGGTAAGCGCGCGCTTAGCTCTCGCCCGGTAACGCCACGGTCTCGACCCCCTCGGCCCCGGCCACGGCTAACACGTCTGGGTCCGCCGTCGCGATCGTGTCATCCCGGCGCGCCGACGCGACCAACACGGCATCGGCGAGCGAGATCGGCCGGGTGGAGCGGTGGTAGTGCCGAGCACGGAACTCAGCCGCCCGCTGTGCCGTCGCGAAGTCGAGGGAGATCGCCACGAGGGGTCCGTCGAACAGCGGCTCGAGGATCTCCATCGTTCGCTTGATCGTGAGCCCATGGACGCGCTCGCACACATCGAGAACCTCGACCAGGTTCGCCGTGGCAATCGACGTGTCTCCGTCGCGCAGGATCGCCCGGACCCGTGGCGCCGCGCGACCCCCGGTCAGGAACGCGATCAGCGCGTAGGCATCTAGCAGGATCACCGATCGCGCCGGCGTTCAGCCTGCCGCTCGTCCTCCCGGGCTCGGCGCCGCAACCGGCCGAGGTCTAGCTCTCCGAACTCTTCGGCCAGCGCTCCGTCCGCGGCCGCGATCGGGTCGTCAGCCGCCGCGGCCAGGACGATCCGGTCGCCCAGATCCTCGAGCGTGACCGTCGACGTGCCCCAGCGGTGGCGAATCGGCGCCGGAATGGAGACCTGTCCACCCTTCGAGATCTTCATGCGCTGTTTCATGATCATGCAACCTATCATGAGCCATCGGTCGGAAAGGCGGACCGGCGCGGGTGCTGCAGGCTGCGCGGCGGTCTACCAGGACGGGACGAACAACGGCAGTACCGCGCCGGTCTCGACGTCGATGACCCGGCGGTCCTGCAGCGGGCGGTCGAGATAAACGTGGACCGGGCAGTTCACCTGTTCGTGACTCTCCGACTCGTCCTCGTCGTCGTCGTAGCAGATGAGCGCTCGCACCCGAACCGTCTTCTCGTCCTCCTCAACGACCACTTCACAGACACCCTCGTCGCCGCTCAGCGGAACGCGGAGTTGGAGCCGTCCGGGTTCGCGCTCCCGATAGGCAATGATCTTCCGCGGCACGGACGGCCTCCCGTCCGGGCACCGCGGCGCCCATTTCCACAGCCACTCGATCCGATCCTCGTCGAGCTCGCCGCTCCCGTCCTCGTCGAACCATTCGATATCCATCTGGCCAAGTGTGGGGCTCCAAACGCGGAATCGCCAGGGTGAGCGCGGCTTGTCACACGCGCGCGAGTGAATTGGAACGTGCCGCGACAGTTGCGCCATATACCTGTCATGTTCACCTGCCCCCGCACCGCCTGAGCGCTCACTGCTGACAGGCCGGACACCAGTACGTCGTCCGGCCGCCGACCGTCGCCCGCTCGAGCCGATGTCCGTCGCGGGGGCAGGCGCCATCGCGCTCGCGGGCGCCCACGAAGCGGCCCGTGTGCGCGCCGCCCTTGCGCATGGCCGAGCGGACGGCGGCCCGGATCTCGCGGCGCAGTCGATCGAGATCTTCCTCGGACAGGTCTGAGACGGCGCGATTGGGAGAGATCCGTGCCCGCCACAGCGCCTCATCGGCGAGCAGGTTTCCGACGCCGGAGATGGCACCCTGATTGAGCAGCCGCGCCTTGATCGGCGTGCGGCCGGTGCCGATCAGCCGGCGGAAGTCATCGCGCCCGACCTCCGCGGCGTCCGGACCGATGTGGGAGAAGTCGGGGTTCAGCACGGCGCGGCCGAGGCGCCGCTTGTCCCGCAGGACGAGGCGCCCACCGTCCTCGAACTCGACCGTGAAGCGATCCCAGCGCGTCGTGTCCTCAGGGTTCACGAGGATCCGGCCGGACATGCCGAGATGTAATCCCAGGACCGGGCCGTCGTCGGTCTCGAGCCACATGAACTTGCCCCGGCGTTGCGCGGTGGCGAACGAGTGGCCGATCAGCGCGTCGGCGATCTCGCCCGGCGCATGCGGACGGGACACGTAGGTGTCGCGGTCGTCGACGGCGACGATCCGGCGGCCGAGCGCGGATTCGAGCGTCTGGCGGGCGCGTTCGACCTCGGGGAGTTCGGGCATGGATTCAGCGTAGTGACGACGCGCGATCCGGGGCTGTCGACTCTCGGCCGCACATGGCAAGCGATCGGCTCGGTGAACGGCGCTGGGGAAGGGGGGTGAGAGCGGCTCTTGCTCGGCGATTGAGCGTCCGGATGGTGCATAACACGACAACACCGGCTCAAGTCCCGAGCCCTGTCGCATTGAGCACACTCCTCATGCATAGCTCGACATGCCTCGACATTCCGGGGCGGTTTGTCGTGCTATGCACCATCCGGCGGCCCGAGCGAGGCGGTGGCGGGTGATCTAAGTTCTCGGAGGTGCTTCACGTCCACCGAGCCGAACGCGCCGACCGCCTCGCCGGCGGCCTCGCCGACACGCTGCTCGAACCGCTCGATGACCCGTTCGCGTCGGAGGTCGTGTCCGTCCCGACTCGCGGGATCGAGCGGTGGCTCACCCAGCGCCTCTCCACCCGGCTGGGCACCACCGAGGGCCGCTCGGACGGCGTGTGCGCGAACGTCGAGTTCCCGTTTCCCGGCAGGCTGATCCTCGGCGCGGTCTCGGCCGCGACCGGGGTCGAGCCGGCGCAGGATCCATGGCTGCCCGAGCGGTCGGTGTGGCCGCTGCTCGAGGTCGTCGACGAGTGCCTGACGGAGCCGTGGCTGGCGACGCTCGCGCGCCACCTCGAGGGGGCCCGCGGGAACCCGGAGGACCCGACCCGGCGATTCGGCGTCGTCCACCACATCGCCGACCTGTTCGACCACTACGGCGTGTACCGCCCGGAGATGCTCAGGGCCTGGGCGGCCGGCGAAGACGCCGGCGACTGGCAGCCGGAGCTCTGGCGGCGGCTGCGAGACCGGATCGGCGCACCGAGCCCAGCCGAGCGGCTGACGACCGCGTGCGAGCGGATCCGGGAGGAGTTCGGGCTGCTCGACCTGCCACCGCGGCTCTCGCTGTTCGGGCTGACGCGTATGCCGCGCTCGTACCTCGACGTGCTCGGGGCGATCGCCCACACGCGTGACGTCCACCTGTTCATCCTCCACCCGTCGCCCGCGCTGTGGCGGCGGGTCGAGCACGCGCTCGACGAGCAACCCGCGGTCGCGGGTCGCCGCGAGGACCCGACGGCGCAACTGCCGGTCAACCGTCTGCTCGCCTCCTGGGGTCGGGACGCGCGCGAGCTCCAGGTCGTCGTCGCCGCCGTCGGCGACAGCGTCGATCACCACCACGACCTCGCCCGCAACGAGACGGACACGCTCCTGGCCAGGATCCAGGCTGGCATCCGCGAGGACCGCCAGCCGTCGGGGCCGCCCCGCCCCGGCGATCCCGACCCGCGCCCCACCATCGACCCCGACGACCGCAGCGTCCAAATCCACAGCTGCCACGGGCGCGCCCGGCAGGTCGAGGTGCTCCGCGACGCCGTTCTGCACCTGCTCGAGGAGGACCCGGCGCTCGAACCGCGCGACGTGATCGTGATGTGCCCGGACATCGAGACATTCGCGCCGCTGATCCAGGCGACGTTCGGGGCGGGCCCGCGCGCCGAGGACCTGGAGCCGGACGACGAACCGAGCCCGCGGTCACTGCCGGATCTGCGCGTCCGGCTCGCGGACCGATCGCTGCGTCAGACGAACCCCGTGCTCGGAGTCGTCAGCCAGCTGCTGGCGCTCGCCGACCAGCGCGCGACGGCGTCGCAGCTCCTCGACCTGGCGGCCCGCGAGCCGGTCCGGCGCCGCTTCGGCTTCGACGACGACGACCTGGCGCGAATGCAGGACTGGGTCGCCGATAGCGGGATCCGGTGGGGCTTCGATGCCGCGCACCGTGAGCCGTTCATGCTGGGAACGGTGGGCGCCAACACGTGGCGGCGGGGGCTCGACCGGATCATGGTCGGCGTCGCGATGACCGAGGAGGATCGACGGCTCTTGGCGGGCGTGCTGCCACTCGACGACGTCGAGAGCGGGGCGATCGAGCTCGCGGGGCGGCTCGCTGAGTACGTGGACCGAGTCCAGACCGCGGTCGATGAGCTCGGCGGCGCGAAGCCGATCGGCGGCTGGGCGGCCGCGATCGCACGCGCCGCCGACGGGCTCACGGCGACGAGCGAGCGCGATGCCTGGCAGGTGCGCGAGCTCCAGCGCCTGCTCGACGACGTCGTCGGCGAGTCGGGCGCAGAGAGCGCGTCCAGCGGTTCCGAGCTCGAGCTCGGCGACGTCCGGGCGCTGCTCGCCGACCGCCTGCGCGGCCGCCCGACCCGCGCGAACTTCCGCACCGGCCACCTGACCGTCTGCACGCTCGTCCCGATGCGCTCGGTGCCCCATCGGGTCGTCTGCATCCTCGGCCTCGACGACGGCGAGTTCCCGCGCCGGGTCCGGCGCGACGGCGACGATCTGATGCTTCAAAACCCGCACGTCGGCGATCGCGACCCGCGCACCGAGGACCGCCAGATGCTCCTCGACGCGCTGATGGCGGCGACCGAGCGGCTGATCATCACGTACACCGGCAACGACGAGCGCACGAACCTCCGCCGCCCGCCGGCCGTCCCCGTCGGTGAGCTGCTCGACACCGTCGATCGGACGGTCCGCTCGGATCGGGGCCGCGCGCGCGAGAACGTGCTGATTCGCCACCCGCTCCAGCCGTTCGATCCGCGCAACTTCACTCGCGGAAAGCTTGTACCCGCACGGGCTTGGGGCTTTGACCCACAGGCGCTCGCGGGTGCGCAAGCGCTCGAGGGGCCGCGCGCCGAGGCCCGGCCCTTCCTCGACGCGCCGCTGCCGCCGCTGACCGACCGCATCGTCGAGCTCGACCGCCTCGTGCGGTTCGTCGAGCGACCGGTCCGCGCCCTGCTCCGCGACCGCATCGGAATCAGCCTCAGCGAGTCGTTCGAGGAGATCGAGGACGCGATGCCGGTCGAGCTCGACAGGCTCGAGGAGTGGGCTGTGGGACAGCGGATGCTCGCGGGCATGCTCGCCGGGGCCTCCGCGCACGACTGCATGAAGGCGGAGATCGCTCGCGGGCTGCTTCCGCCGCGCGAGCTCGCGCGGCGCCCGCTCGCGCAGATCAGAGACGTCGTCGAACAGCTCGCCGCCGAGGCGCACGCCATCAGAGACGGCACGCCGGACTCGCTCGACATCAACGTCGAGCTGCCCGACGGGCGGACGCTCGCCGGAACGGTCACCGGCGTGTGCGGCGGGACGATGCGCACCGTGTCCTACTCGCGCGTGCGCCCGCGGGACCGGCTGCGCGCGTGGGTCAGGTTGCTCGCGCTCGTCGCGAGCCGGCCCGAGCGCCCGCTCGATGCGGTCATCATCGGCCGCGGCCGTCCGGACGCTTGGGACGCCGACGTGACCGTGGCGCGGATCCCGCCACTCGGGGAGGACGCGGCCACCCGGCGTCAGGTCGCGCTGGAGCAGCTCATCGTCGTCATGGGCCTCTACGACCGAGGCATGCGGGAGCCGCTGCCGCTCGCGTGCGAGACCTCGGCCGCGTACGCGCAGCACGGTGAGACCGCCGCCCGCAAGGCGTGGACGAGCGCGTTCGACTACGACAAGGAGGATCGCCAGCCGGAGCACCTACTCGTCTACGGCGATCAGATCCCCTTCGAAGAGCTGCTCGCCCAGCCGCTGTTCGCCGAATACGCCCACCGGCTGTGGAACGGCTTGCTCGCCGTCGAGCAGTTCAGCGATCGATGACCACGGCCCCGGCATATGCGGAGTTCGACCTGTGCGGCCCGCTGCCGTCCGGCGTCACGGTGCTCGAGGCGAGCGCCGGAACCGGCAAGACGTACACGATCGCGGCGCTGGCGGCTCGCTACGTCGCTGAGGGCACGCCACTCGAGCGGATCCTGCTGATCACCTTCACGCGGATGGCGACCGGCGAGCTGCGCGACCGCGTCCGCGAACGGCTCGTCAGCTGCGAGCAGGCGCTGTCGAGCATCATCGCCGGGGCGGCCGACTCGGGAGCGGATCCGGTCGTGACGCTGCTGGCGTCGGGCGACCCGAGCGAGGTCGAGCTCCGGCGCGACCGGCTCGCCCGGGCCGTCTCGGACTTCGACGCCGGCACGATCGCCACCACGCATGGCTTCTGCCAGGAGGTGCTGGCCGAGCTCGGCACGGTCGGTGACCTCGATCCGGCGACCGCGTTCGTCGAGGACGTCTCCGCTCTGCTGGAGGAGACGCTCGACGACCTATATGTCCGCCGCTTCGCCGACAGGCCCGAGCCGGCGCGGTTTACGCGGGCCGAAGCGCTCAAGATCGCGAGGGCGGCGGTGTCCCAGCCGATGGCCGAGCTCGAGCCGAGCGGTGCACCCGACGACAGCCTGGCGGCGATGCGCTATCGCCTGGCGAAACGCGTGCGGGCTGACCTCGAGCAGCGAAAGCGTCGGCTCGCGATCATGACCTACGACGACCTGCTCACGCGGCTCAACGACATCCTCGGCGGGCTGGGCGGCCCGGCCGCGCGCGAGCGGCTCCGCACCCGCTATGCGGTCGTGCTCGTCGACGAGTTCCAGGACACCGACCCGATCCAGTGGCAGATCCTGTACCGCGCGTTCGCGGTCGAGGGGGTCACGCTCGTACTGATAGCCGACCCCAAGCAGGCGATCTACGCGTTCCGGGGCGCGGACGTCTACGCGTACCTGACCGCCGCCGCCACCGCACGGACGCGCGCCACGCTGCGCGAGAACCGCCGCAGCGATCAGGCGCTGCTCGACGCCTACGACGCCCTGTTCGCCGGCGCGCGTCTCGGCCACCCGGACATCGTGTACCGGGAGGTCCGGGCCGTGGCCGGACACCAGGGGTCGAGGCTGAGCGGCGCGGCGGGCGAGGCCGCGCTGCGAGTGCGGGTCGTCTCCCGCGACGCGCCCGGGGTCGAGCTGAGCCAGAAGGGCCTGGCGACGGTCGGGCCCGCGCGCGAGTACGTCGCCCGCGACGTCGCCGCGGACATCGTGAGGCTGCTGCTCTCGGGCGCCACGATCGCCGAGGAGCCTGTCTGCCCGCGGGACATCGCGGTGCTCGTCCGCACCCACCGCTCGGCCGAGTTGGTTCGCGACCAGCTTCACGCCGCTCGCGTGCCGGCCGTGATCAACGGCGCCGGAAGTGTGTTCGCGACCTCGATGGCGCACGACTGGCTGCGCCTGCTCGAGGCGATCGAGCGACCGGCCTCGGCGCTGCGAGCGAAGACGGCGGCACTGACGCCGTTCCTCGGTTGGAGTGCCGAGCGCATCGCCACCACGGGAGATGACGAGTGGGACGACATCCATCGGCGCCTTCACCGCTGGAGCCGGATCCTGCGCGAGGGCGGCGTCGCGGCGCTGACGGAGGCGGTCATGGCCGGCGAGGACCTCGCCGCCCGGATGCTCGCGACCAGCGACGGCGAGCGGCAGCTCACCGACGTGCGTCACCTCGCGCAGCTGCTCCACCGCGCCGCGAGCGCCGAGCGGCTCGGCGTAACCGGGTTGCGCGGGTGGCTGGCCGAGCGCGTCGCCGACGCCCAGAACGAAGACGGCGACGAGGAACGCGCGCGGCGGCTCGAGTCCGACGCGGAGGCGGTGCAGGTGCTGACGATCCATCGCAGCAAGGGCCTCGAGTTCCCGATCGTGTACTGCCCCTTCCTGTGGGACTCGAGCTGGATCCCGAGCAGGATGCCGGTCTCCTTCCACGATCCGCAGCTGGGAAACCGCCTCACGGTCGACGTGGGCATGGAGGGCCCCAGCTTCCAGGCTCACGAAAAGCAACAGGAGGTCGAGCAGCGCGGCGAGGATCTGCGCCTCGCCTACGTGGCCCTGACGCGAGCGAGGCACCAGGCCGTGATCTGGTGGGTTGGCGCGACGACCAGCCGTAACTCAGCGCTCGAGCGGCTGCTGTTCGCCAAGGACGCCGACGGCACCGTTCGGCCGTACGGCCCCAGCACGCCCACCGACGCCGCCGCCCGCAACCGATTCGAGGAGCTCGCCGCGCAGGCAGCGGACCGGATCGCCGTCGAGCGCGCGACGCTCGGAGCGCCGACCGCCTGGAGCCCGCCGCTGGAGGCGCCCGTCGAGCTGACGGCCGCGCGGTTCGACCGTCAGCTCGATCTGCGCTGGCGGCGAACCTCCTACAGCGACATCACCGCGGAGGCCCACGATCCGCTCGTCGGCAGCGAGCCCGAGCGGCCGAGCCTCAGCGACGAGCCCGAGACGCCGACGCCGGTGTCCGCTGGCGCTCCGGATGAGCCAAGCCCCGAGCTCGACCGGCTCTCGCCGTTCGCAACGATGCCCGTCGGCGTGCAGTTCGGGACGTTCGTGCACACGGTGCTCGAGGCGACCGACTTCGCGGCAGCCGACCTCGGGGCCGAGCTCGCGCAGGCGATCGCCGCCGCCGGATCTCGCCGACCCGCCGATCTCGTCGATCCGGGCGAGGCGATCGCGGGGTTGACGGCAGCGATCGAGACGCCGATCTTCGACGGCCTCCGGCTCCGCGACTTCCCCCGCGCCGACAGGCTGGACGAGCTTGAGTTCGAGCTCCCGCTCGTCGGCGGCGACGATCCGACGGGACGGCTGACGCTGAAGGAGATCGCCGCCGTGCTGCGCCGGCACCTGCCCGCAGGCGACCCCTTGGGCGACTATGCGGCACGTCTGGAGGATCCGGCGCTCCGCTCGACCGTGCGCGGCTTTCTCACCGGCAGCATCGACCTCGTCATCCGCCTCGACGGCCCGCGGTTCGCGGTCGTCGACTACAAGACGAACTGGCTCGGTCCCGCCGATGAGCCGCTGACGCTCCGGCACTACCAGCCTCGCGCGCTGGCGGACGAGATGAACCGGGCCCAGTACGGGCTCCAGGCGCTGCTCTACACGGTGGCGCTCCACCGCTACCTGCGGTGGCGGATGCCGGGCTACGACCCCGACCGCCACCTCGCCGCCGTCCTCTATCTGTTCCTCCGCGGCGCGGCCGGACCCGATACGCCGGCCGTCGACGGCTCGCCGTGCGGGGTGTTCGCCTGGCGACCGCCGGGCGACCTCGTGCGAGAGCTGAGCGACGTGCTCGACCGGGGGGCGGCGTGAGCGCCATCGCTGACCCGTTCGACGCACGTCTCGCCCAGGACGCCGGCGGGCTGCTCCGGCCGTTCAATGAGATCGGGCTGCTTGCGGCGGCGGACGTCCATGTCGCGCTGCGGCTGTGCTCGCTCGTCGCGGAGGAGCGCGAGGCGGTGGCGCTAGCGGTGGCGCTGGCCGTGCGAGCGCCGCGGCTCGGGCACGTGTTCGTCGACCTCGGCACCGTCCGCGATACGGCGAGCGTCGAATCCGAGGAGCCCGTCGACCTCTCGGCGCTCCCGTGGCCGGATCCCCGCGCGTGGGTCGGCGCGCTCGCGGAGAGCGAGCTCGTCGCCGTCGGCGAGAACGCACCGGCTACGGGTGTCCGGCCGCTGCGGCTGCTCTCGACGCGGCTGTATCTCGACCGCTACTGGCGCGAGGAGCGACAGGTCGCTGCCGATCTGCTCGCGCTCGCCGCCGGCGTGGCCGACGTATCCGAGGAGCGGCTTGCCTTTGGCCTCGACAGGCTGTTTCCGGGCGGCGGCGACGAACGCCAGCGCGATGCCGCGACCGCGGCCGTGCGCCGCCGGTTCGCGGTCGTCGCCGGCGGGCCCGGGACCGGCAAGACGACGACCGTCGCCCGGATCGTCGCGCTGATCGCCGAGCAGGCGGCCGCGGCCGGGTCGCGAGCGCCGCTCGTCGCGCTCGCCGCGCCGACGGGCAAGGCGGCGGCGCGACTGCAGGAGGCCGTCCACGAGGAGACGGCGAGGCTGCCCGTCGACGACGAGGTCCGCGAGCTGTTGCTCGGTCTGCGCGCCTCGACGCTCCATCGCCTGCTGGGCTGGCGGCCCCGGACGCACAGCCGGTTCGCGCACGATCGCGGCAATCGCCTTCCGCACGACGTCGTGATCGTCGATGAGACCTCGATGGTCTCGCTGTCGCTGATGGCGAGGCTCGTCGAGGCGGTGCGGGCGGACGCCCGTCTGATCCTCGTCGGCGACCCGGGTCAGCTCGCATCGATCGAGGCGGGCGTCGTGCTCGCGGACATCGTCGGGCCGGCGGAAGACGCCGGCGCTGGGTCGGCGATGGGCATCGTGGTTCTCGAGCGCGTCCACCGGTACGGCGGGGGGATCGCCAAGCTCGCCGAGGCGATCCGCCGCGGGGACGGCGACGGAACGGTGGCGGCGCTTCGCGCCGCGCCGGCCGAGGTGACGTGGCTGGACGGCGACGTGCTCGAAGCCGACCTGGAGCTCGTGCGGGAGCGGGCCGTGGCGGTGGGCATCGCCGTGACCGCGGCGGCGCGCGCCGGCGAAGGGATCGAAGCGCTCGCCGCGCTCGGCCGGTTTCGGATGCTGTGCGCCCACCGGCGGGGGCCCTACGGCGTAAGCGACTGGACTTTCGCGGTCCAGGCATGGCTGGCCGCGGAGACGCCCGACCTCGATCTCGAGCAGCGCGATTACGTCGGACGGCCGGTGCTCGTGACCGAGAACGACTACGAGCTCGGGCTCTATAACGGAGACACCGGGGTGATCGTGCAGCGCGCGGCGCAACACCCGAGCGCGGTGTTCGAACGTGGCGCCGAGCTGCTCAGCTTCAGCCCGCTGCGGCTCGGCGGCGTCGAGACCGTGTACGCGATGACGATCCACAAGAGTCAGGGATCGCAGTTCGACACGGTGGCGGTGCTGCTGCCGGCACCGAGCTCGCGCATCCTGACGCGCGAGCTGCTCTACACCGCGGTCACGCGCGCTCGCCGCGAGCTGATCCTCGTCGGCACCGAGGAGACCGTGCGGCGTGCGGTGCAGCGGCCGGTGGCGCGGGCCTCAGGACTGAGGGAGCGCCTCTGGGGGGAGGCGCTGTGACATTTTCCGGTTGGCCACCGGGAACGCCGTAGGTATGATCGCCCTCAGTTGGGGGTCGAGCAGAGCAGGAGGGGCAGGGTTGAAGCGTCGAGGTACACGTAGGCTGATCTCTCTGTCGGCGGCCGTTCTCGCGCTGGCGGCGATCGTGGGTGCCGTCGTGGCGCCGGCGGGGGCCTCGACCGCGCGGGTGCGGGTCGGCTCGACGGCCCCGCTGCCGGCAGGCGCCCGCATCACGGGTACGACGCCGGCGTCGACGTCGTTGCGGTTGACGATCGCGCTCGAGCCGCAGGATCCGAGCGGGCTCGCTGCTTTTGCGACGGCGGTCTCGACACCGGGGTCGTCGCTGTTCCACCACTACCTGACCGTCGCCCAATTCGCCGACCGGTTCGGCGCTACTGACGCTCACATCCTCGCCGTCGAGTCGGCGCTGCGGGTGGCAGGGCTCCAGGTCGGAAGCGTCTCAGCCAACAACCTGACGATCTCCGTGACCGGGACCGCCGCTCAGGTGGAGCACGCGTTCTCAGTGTCGCTCGCGCGGGTCACGCTTCCGAGCGGGCGCGTCGCTCACGCCAATCAGCAGGCGCCGGCACTGCCAGCGAGGATCGCCGGCGATGTCCAGGGAGTGATCGGTTTGAACGACGTCACGCTCGATCAGCCCCAGGGCCTCACGGCCACGCGCCACCTCCGGCATCTCAGCGCTGCCGCCCGTCCCCACGCCGTCGGGAACGGTCCGACGCCGTGTGGGCCGGCGACCACCACGGGTCAGGATGAGTCGGGCTACACCGCCGACGAGATCGCCGGCGCGTACGGGCTGAACAGCTACTACGTCGCCGGCAATGAGGGCGGCGGGCAGACGATCGGCCTGTTCGAGGAGGAGCCGTATCAGTCGAGCGATATCACTAACTACCAGAGCTGTTACAGCACGACAGCATTGGTCATCAACGTCAATGTCGACGGCGGCCCCGGGCCTTACAACCCCAACATCATTGGCGACGACGAGGCGGCCCTGGACATCGACCAGGTGATTGGGCTCGCGCCAAAGGCGAACGTCATCGTCTATCAGGGTCCGCCGACCGCTACCTCGCCCGCGGACATCCTGACCGCGATGGTCTCGCAGGACAGGGCCAAGGTCCTATCGAGCTCGTGGGGGGCGTGCGAGGCGCTGACCGACCCTGCCGTGATCAGCTCCGAGAACACCACCCTGCAGGAGGCGGCCGCGCAGGGTCAGTCGTTCTTCATCTCCTCCGGCGACAGCGGCTCGACGATGTGCTACCAGGCGAACGGACAGACTCCCGCAGCCCTGTCCGTAATCGATCCCGGCGGACAGCCGTTCGCGACTGCAGTCGGCGGCACGTTCATGGCCGCGCTGATCAACAACGGCACGGAGTATCAACTTCCGTCCGACGGCAGCTACCCGGGTGAGTTCGTGTGGAACGACGGCATCGTCGCCACCCCGTCGGGCCCCCGGGCATCGGCAACGGGCGGCGGCGTCTCCGATCAATGGCAAATGCCGTCGTATCAGTCCACTGCCGCCGGGTCGCTGGGCGTGATCTCGTCCAACTCTTCGAAGACGTGCGGCGGGCAGTTCTGCCGCCAGGTTCCGGACGTCTCGGCGGACGCCGACCCGAACTCGGGCTATGTCGTCTTCGCCAACGGCGGCACGATGAATGGAGGTTTTGAAGTCGTCGGCGGGACCAGCGCGTCAGCGCCCTTCTGGGCCGCGTTCACGGCGCTCGCGAACGCGTCGCCGGCGTGCCGCGGCCTGACGCTCGGGTTCGAGAACCCCGCCCTGTACCAGATCGCCGGACGCAGCTACGCCACCAACTTCCACGATGTCACGCCCACGAACGCAAGCCCATTCCTCGTGAACAACAACGACGCGTTCATCGGGACCGACCCCGACAACCCCGACAGCCTCTACCTGCTGGCGAGTGGCTACGACATGGCAACCGGCCTAGGGACGCCTATCGGCAACGTGCTCGGGCCCTCGCTTTGCAAGGTACGAGCGCCGATCTACACGGTCACCGTCGCCAATCCGGGCGGCCAGACATCCACCGCCGGGAAGGCCGTCGCGCTGCCGATCCACGCCACCGATTCCGGCGGCGCGCCGCTCGCCTACACGGCGTCGGGGCTTCCGCCCGGGCTCACGATCAACGCCACCAACGGAGTCATCTCGGGCACGCCGACGACTCCGGGGACGTTCACGATCACCGTCTCGGCCGGGGACCAGTTCGCGAACTCCAACCACACGACGTTCGGCTGGACGATCCTCAAGCCCGTGGCGGGTCCGCCCTCGCTGTCGAAGCTCGGCTTCGGGAACGTCGGGAAGGGCAAGGCCAAGGTGTCGTTCACGCTGACCCACGGGTCCAACGCCCCCGCGATCAAGGCGTTCACCATCTCGCTCCCGAAGGGACTCTCGTTCGCGAAGAAGACGAAGACCCTGTCGAAGCACATCTCGCTGAAGGGCGCCAAGTACACCCTGAAGCTGCGTCACGGCACGCTGACGATCACCCTGAAGAGCGCCGCGTCGAAGGTCACGTTCTCGATCGCCTCGCCAGCGACGACCGTCAGCCGCTCCCTCAAGCACAAGGTCCACACGCACAAGGTCAAGTCGCTGAGCATCCGGGTCAAGGTCCTCGACGCCGGCGGCCACGCGACCGGATTGACGGCGAAGCACAAGGTCTGAAAGCTCAGACGGGCTGCCTGGGCGTCGCCACCGCCCCGTACAGCTCGGGCCGTCGATCGGCGAGCACGTCGGCGAGCTCTGTCAGCGACTTGCTCCGGGCCTCCGCCAGGTCGACGTCGGCGAGCGCGGTCCCGTCCTCGCCGGCCGTCGCGAGCACCCATCCAGCCGCGTCGATCACGCTCGTTCCGGCGGTCCATTCCTGGCCGCGCTCGGTGCCGGTCCGGTCGCAACACGCGATGAATATTCGGTTGATCCGCGCCACGGCCTGGGCGATCATCACCTCGGGCGGGCGCTCGCCTTCCGGCCGCTCCGCCAGCGGCCAGTTGGTCGGGACCGTGACGAGCTCGGCGCCGGCGAGCGCGAGCATCCTCGTCATCTCGGGGAACTCGAGGTCGTAGCAGACGAGCACCCCGATCCTGCCCACGGCGGTGTCGATGACCGGGGGCGGCTCGCTGCCGGGCTCGAACCACAGCTTCTCGCGGTCCCAGAGGTGAACCTTGCGGTAGACCGCCACGACGCCCGACCGGTCGACGAGCGCGGCGCTGTTGTAGAGCAGGCCGTCCGAGCCCTCCTCGCAGAAACCGCCGACGACGACTGCCTGTCCGCCGGCGGCGTCGGCCCAGAACGAGAACAGCTCGTGATCGGGCGTGATCGCCATCGACGCCGCCTCTTCCTTTGACTCGAACACGTAGCCGGACGTGACGAGCTCGGGCAGCACAACGACATCTGCTCCCTGGGCGACCGCGTCGCGGATCGCCTGCACCGAGAGCTCACTGTTCGGTCCGAGCTCACCGACGCGCGGAGCCAGTTGCCTGCACACGATTCGCGTCATCGACGCTCAGATTACGGCAACGTCCGCGGTAGTCCGAATCGCTGCATGATCCCGCTGTCCCGGAACCGGGTCAGCGCGGAGATCCGGTCGCCCTCGAGCGTCAAGACGATCAGCCCGTAACACCGCGCCACCGGCGCATGGGGATCCTGGAGGTAGTGGCCGAACGCCGGCTGCCCGTTGGCGCGTGTCGGCACCAGCCGCATCGCCAGCCGGTGCCCGCGCCGGTGACCGCGGTCGAGGAGGAAGTTCGCGATCGCCTCCTGCCCCTGGTACTCGAGCGGCTCTGGGGGCATCGTCAGCAGCGCGTCCTCGGTGAGGAGCTCGACCACGGCGTCGACGTCGTCGCTGACGAACGCGTCGACGAACCGCTTCACGAGCTCGCGCTCGGTCTTCGAGCCAGGGAGCGGCGCTCGCTCGCGATTCACGGGCATGCGAGCGTCGAGCGTCGTGCGCGCCCGCTGCAACGCGCTGTTCACCGAAGCCTCGCTGCCGTCGATCATCTGTGCGACCTCGCCGGCGTGAAAGCCGAGCACGTCGCGCAGCACGAGCACCGCGCGCTGGCGCGGCGGCAGGTGCTGCAGGCCGGCGACGAACGCGAGCGCGATCGCCTCCTTCGCCTCGTACCGACCGTCGGGGCCGGGCGCGAGATCGGGGACGCCCGCGACCATGCTGTCTGGGTAGGGCTCGAGCCACAGTGGCTCGGACACCCGCGTGGGAGGCGGGAAGTCACGTGTGTCGGCGAGCTCTCGGGGACGTCTCCCGCTGTCACGTAGAGCGTTCAGACAACGGTTCGTCGCGATGCGGTAGAGCCACGCGCGCACGGATGACCGGCCCTCGAAGCGTTCAAGTCCGCGCCAGGCAGCCAACAGGGTCTCCTGAACCAGATCCTCCGCGTCCTGAACGGAGCCGAGGATCCGATAGCAGTGGAGCTGGAGCTCGCGTCGGTAGGGGTCGGTCAGGCTGCGAAATGCCTCCTCGTCGCCGGCGCGGGCGCGGGTGAGCGTCGCGTCCGTCATGTCGTCCTCTTAGGACACCGGCGGCGGCAGAAATTCATCGGTCACTTCCTCGGTCGCTCGGGTGTCTCTACCACCGAACCCCCGAAGGAGGAACTGATGACGACGACTAGCAGACAGAAATGGGTCCTGGCGCTGACGTCGGTCGCGTCGCTGATGGTCGCGCTCGACGTGCTCGTCGTGTCGACCGCGCTGAGCTCGATCCGAGTCCACCTCGGAGCCTCGATCGAGGAGCTCGAGTGGACCGTGAATGCGTACAGCCTCAGCTTCGCCGTGCTGCTGATGACCGGTGCGGCGCTCGGCGACCGGTTCGGGCGCCGGCGGCTGTTCGCGGCCGGCCTTGGGCTGTTCATCGCCGCCTCGGCAGCGTGCGCGCTCGCGCCGAACGTCGGCTGGTTGATCGCGGCGCGCGCGGTTCAGGGAGCGGCCGCGGCGCTGATCGCGCCGCTGTCACTCGCGCTGCTGTCCGCCGCGTTCCCGCCCGAGCGCCGCGGCTGGGCGCTCGGGATTTACAGCGCGATCACCGGCCTGGCCGTGCTCGGCGGTCCGGTCGTCGGCGGCGCGGTCACGCAGGGGCTGGCGTGGCAGTGGATCTTTTGGCTGAACGTCCCGATCGGGCTGATCGCGATCCCGCTGGTGATGACGCAGATGAAGGAGAGCTACGGGCCGCGGGCTGCGCTCGACATCCCTGGGCTCCTGCTGTTCACCGGCGCGGCGCTGCCGCTCGTGTGGGGACTGGTCCGCGCCAACCGCGCGGGCTGGGGCAGCATCGAGGTCATCGGGACACTCGCGGCTGCGGTCGTGCTCGGGACCGCGTTCGTCTGCTAC
Organism: uncultured Solirubrobacterales bacterium; assembly: GCA_963812225.1. GTDB lineage: Bacteria > Actinomycetota > Thermoleophilia > Solirubrobacterales > Solirubrobacteraceae > Palsa-465. The sequence goes on along the minus strand of CAWEUN010000009.1, from coordinate 312,289 downwards.
GAGCTTCGCGCTCGCGAGCCGATGCTGCCGATGCGGCTGTTCCGCTCGCGGCAGTTCGCTGCCGGGAACGCGCTCAACCTGCTGCTCTTCGCCGGACTCTTCAGCGCAGTGTTCTTCATGGCCCAGTTCCAACAGATCTCGCTCGGCCAGTCGCCGCTCGGTGCCGGCGTCCGCCTACTGCCCTGGACGGCAACGCTGTTCATGGTGGCCCCGGTCGCGGGCTCGGCGGTCGACCGGATCGGCGAGCGGCCGCTGATCGTCACCGGATTGCTGATGCAGGCGGCCGGCTTTGCCTGGATCGCGCTGATCGCGCGCAGCGGCCTCGCCTACCCGCAGATGGTGCCGCCGCTGATCCTCGCCGGCGCCGGCATCTCGACCGCGATTCCCGCCGCGCAGAGCGCGGTCCTCGGCGCGGTCGCGCCCGACGAGATCGGCAAGGCATCGGGCACGTTCAACACGATGCGCCAACTCGGTGGCGTGTTCGGCCTGGCGGTGGCGGTCGCCGTGTTCTCGGGTGCCGGCAGCTACGCGTCGCCGACTGCGTTCGGCGACGGCTTCGCGGCGTCGATCGCGCTGTCGGCGGGCCTTTCGCTCGCCGGCGCAGGGGTCGCCGCGCTGCTGCCCGCCCGGGTCGGGGTCGCCGGCGCCGTCCTGCCCGCAGTCGAAACCCAAACAGGAGGTCGATGAGATGGCTCGCCAGATAATGGTTCGCTACAAGGTCGCGCCCGAGATGGTCGCCCGCAACGAGGAGCTCGTGCGAGCCGTTTACGCCGAGCTCAGTGAGGCGGATCCGCCGGGCTTCAGCTACATGACGTTGAAGCTGGACGATGGCCTGACGTTCGTGCACATCGCCCGCAGCGAGAATGGCGCCGGCCCCCTGAGTGGGCTGGCGGCGTTCCAGCGGTTCGTCGACGGGATCGCGGACCGATGCACGGAGCAACCGGTGACCACGGAGTGCGAGCAGATTGGACGTTGGCCCAACTGACGCCATTAAGTCCCGGAAATCGGGAAAAAATGGCGTCAGTCGGGCCGGGCGGGCCAAGTACGGGCGCGCGCTACTCGGGCCGCCGCGCCTCGAGCAGCGACGCGCAGGGCCTCGACGCCATCCCACACGTCGACGAACCGCGTCGTGAGCGGCGAGAGGCCGAAGCGGATCACGTCGGGCCGGCGGAAGTCGGGGATGACGTCGCGGGCGATCAGCGCGGCGCACAGCTCAGCGGCGCCCTCGACGGCGAGCGCCACGTGGGCGCCCCGGAGGGCCGGATCCCGGGGCGAGGCGATCGAGACACCCAACGCCGCGTAGCCGATCGTCGACGAGCGCGATCGCGTACGAGGTCAGCGCGATCCCCTTCTCGCGGATCGCGCCGATTCCGGCCTCCTCGACCAGACGGACCCCCTCGTCGACCGCCGATAGAGAGAGCACCGGCGGGGTGCCAGACAGCAGCCCTCGCATCCCGTCGGCGGGCTCGTATCCCTGCGCCATCTCGAACGGGTCGCGCCGCCCGAGCCAGCCCCAGATCGGCTGGCGCACGTCGGCCTGGAGGCCCCGCCGCACGTACATGTACGCCGGCGCGCCCGGGGCCCGCCATTCAGATACTTGTACGTGCACCCGACCGCCAGATCGGTCCCGTCGGCGTCGAGCGCCACCGGGCACGGACCCAGCGCTGTGACTGAGGTCCCACAACGTCAACGCGCCCGCCTCCCCCGCAACCGCGTTGATCCCGGCCATCGGCGCCACGTACGCCGAGCGGTAGGAGACGTGCGAGAAGGTGACGAGCGCCGTGCCGGGGCCGACCGCGGCCGCGACGTCGATCGACCGTCGGTCCCGCCGCCGGGTCAAACCGCAGCCACACGAGCTCGAGGCCGCGGACCCGCGCGAGCCCCTCGAGCACGTAGCGATCGGTCGGGAAGTTGTCGACGTCGGCGACGATCTGGCGGCGCTCGGGGCGCAGGTCGAGCGCGGCGGAGACGAGCTTGTAGAAGCAGACCGTCGTCGAGTCGCCGATCGCCACCTGACCAGGCGCGGCGCCGAGCGCGGCTGACCCGAGCCGGTCGCCGACGGTGAGCGGCAGGTCGAGCCACCCCTCGTCCCACCCGCGGACGACGCGCTCGCCCCACTGGACCGATACCACATCGGCAACGCGCTCGACCGTGGCCTTCGGCAGGCGCCCGAGCGAATTGCCGTCCAGATAGACGAGGTCGTCGATCACGAACCGGTCGCGGAAGCCTCGAAGCGGGTCGGAATTGTCGAGCGCCACGGCATCCTCGCGTTCCCCGACGCGAAAACCTCCACTCCCCGACCCCATTTCTTGACTTTTGATCATTGATTTCGATACTACGACTGGGATGGAGTCACAGCTCGCTGTGCTCGCGGACGACGCGTCGATCAGGGGCCACCGAACGCTCGCCGAAAAGGCGTTCGGGACGCTGCACACGGCGATCATTACAGGTCGGCTGCGACCCGGTGCGCGGCTCCCGATCGAGGAGCTCGCCGAGCTGCTCCAGATGAGCCCGATGCCGATCCGGGAGGCGCTGCGCAGGCTCGACTCCGCCGGTCTCGTCGAGAACATCCCGCACCGCGGGGCGCGGGTGACCGAGCTGTCGATCACCGATCTCCAGGAGGTCTACGAGGCGCGGCTCGCCCTCGAGACGCTCGCGATCCGCCGCGCGGCCGAGCGGTTCACGCCCGAGGACGAGACGCTGGCGCGCGAGCGCCTGGAAACGCTTTGCGGGATGCCCGACGACAACTCGGGCGCCACTTCGGCCGCGCACGACGAGTTCCATTTCGCGCTCTACCGGGCCGCGCGGTCGGCCTGGCTGCTCCGCCTGATCCGCCCAGTGTGGGAGACGAGCGAGCGCTACTGCCTCGAGGTCCCGAACTGCCGCCAGCTCGACGCGCGCACGGGCGAGCACGACGAGATCCTCGGCGCGTGCGTGGCGGGCGATCCCGATCACGCCGTCCGGGCCCTGCGCGACCACCTCGCGACGACCGCCAACAACATCGCGGTGGCGATGGGTGGCGCAGCGCTGTACGAGCTCCACGCGGGCGTGAAGCGAACGTCCGGCTGAGGGAGCGAGCCCGATGGGAAACGTGCAGATCCTCAAGGACGTGTACGAGGCGGCCGCGAACGACGACATCGAGAGCGTTCTGGCCGCTTTCGCCCCCGACATCGAGTGGCGCGAGGCCGACGGCCATCCGTATCAACCCGACGGCGAGCCGTGGGTTGGTGTCGACGCCGTCAGGGAAAACCTGTTCGACAACCTCGACTCCGAGTGGGACGGCTTCACCGTCACCCCCGGGAAATTTCACGATGCCGGCGACACCGTCGTCGTCGAGTGCCGCTACACGGGCGTCCACAGCGCGACCGGCAAGCGCCTCGATGCCCAGGCCTGCCACGTGTGGCGGCTCCGCGACGGCAAGGTAATCGGCTTTCAGCAATACGTCGACACGGCGCACCTGTTCGACGTGATGGGAGCGGGGCTCGGCGCGCGCGAGGCCTAGCGCGCCCGAAAGCTCAGGCTCCGAGGTACGCCCGCTTGAGATCCTCGCTCTTGAGCAGGTCCGCGGCCGAGCCCGAGAGCACGATCTCCCCGGTCGCGAGCACGTAGCCTCGGTCGGCGATCGACAGCGCCATCGTCGCGTTCTGTTCGACCATCAGCACCGCCACGCCGGACTCGTGGACCTCCTTGATGATCCTGAAGTTCTGCTGCACGAGCGCCGGCGAGAGGCCCATCGACGGCTCGTCCATCAGCAGCAGCCGCGGTCGCGACATCAGCGCGCGCCCCATCGCGACCATCTGCTGCTCGCCGCCCGAAAGCGTGCCCGCGAGCTGGTCGCGACGCTCGTGCAGGCGCGGGAACAGTGTGTGGACGCGCTCGAAGTCCGCGTCGAGGGATTCCCCGTTGCGCAGCACGGCGCCGAGCTCGAGGTTCTCGCGGACGCTCATGTAGTGGAACAGGCGACGGTTTTCGGGGACGATCGCCAGTCCTCGTCCGATCCGCTCGGCGACCGCGCGGCTGGTCACGTCCTCCCCGTCGAGCATCACGCGGCCGGCACGCGGGCGAACGATCCCGAGGATCGTCTTTAGCGTGGTGGACTTTCCCGAGGCATTGCCGCCCAGCAGGCAGACGAGCTCACCGGCCCCCACCTCGAGCGAGATCCCCTCGAGGATCCGCATCTTTCCGTAGTAGGTGGTGACGTTGTCGAGATGCAGTAGCGACATGCGGGTCACGCCTCGGCGAGCGCTTCGGGATCGCGCCCCATGTAGGCCTCGATCACGGCGGGATGGTTCGCGACCTCTTGGAACGAGCCTTCGGTGACCTTGACCCCGTGGTCGAGCGCGACGACGCGATCGGAGATCCCCTCGACGACGTGCATGTCGTGCTCGATCACGAGGATCGCGAGCGACAGCTCGTCGCGCAGCCGTCCGATCAGCTCGCTGATCTCGTGCGTCTCGTTCGGGTTCATCCCCGCCGCGGGCTCGTCGAGCAGGAGCAGCCGGGGCCGAGTCGCGAGCGCGCGGGCGATCTCGAGCCGACGCCGGTTCGCGTACGAGAGGACGTAGGCGGGCTGATCCCAGCGGTAACCGGCGAGCCGTTCACCGAAGAACGAGAGCACTTCGGTGGCGAGCGACTCGACCTCGCGTTCTTCGCGACGGGCGCGCGGCAGGCGAAGGATGGACTCCACCGGCGAGGCTCTGGTGTTGCCGTACGTTGCCGCCTTTACGTTCTCCTTGACGCTCATGTTCTGAAACAGGCGCAGGCTCTGAAACGTGCGGGCGATTCCGAGCCTGGCGATCGAGTGGGGCTTCTTGCCGACCACCGATTCTCCGCCGATTCTGATCTCGCCCTCGCTCGGCGCGTAGATCCCGGTGATCACGTTGAACACCGACGACTTGCCCGCGCCGTTGGGTCCGATCATGCTCACGATCTCGTTTTCGCCCACTTCCAGGTCGAGCTCTGAGATCGCGCGCAGTCCCCCGAACGCGAGCGAAAGGTTGTCGATTTCGAGTAGCGCCACGTCAGATCAGCTCTACCCGGTGCTTTCCCAAGAGCCCGTACGGCCGGGCGGCCATCGTCACGATCAGGATCGCGCCGAGCATGATCTGGGTCGTGATCGCCGGGTTGACGATCAGCCGAGACTCCCAGCAGCACGCGGCCACGTAAATGGTGACGATCACGGCGATCAGCTGACGGATGCCGCGCAGGCGCACGATCGCGACCAACCCGACGATCAGCGCGAGGTACAGGGCGTTGCCGAAGTTCTGGGGGTTCTTCGGCACGATCACGTACCCGTTCAGCGCCGACCCGATCCATCCCGGGCTTCCCGGGCTGCCCGCGGTCGCGACCGGCGCCACGGCACCCACGATCGCGTGGGCGGCGTAGCCGAAGGCGATCACGCCGGCGACCAGGTAGCCGAGCTTCCGCCACGGGCGGACGCGGGCGATCAGCACGATGATGATCAGGCCATAGAAGAGGTAGGCCGCGTCGGTCGGGCTCGAGAGCATGTTCTCGGCGACGGTGACGACGATCCCGCCGAGGATCGCGCCGGCGATGCTGCCGACCCCGCCGAGCACCAGACACGCGTAGATCAGGATCAGGATGTTGGCGGTGAAGTTTGTGGGAAACACGTTGTCCTGCTGGGCGGCGAACAGCGTGCCGGCGAGCGCCCCGACCATCGTCGCACAGGCGAACGCCATCACCTTGAGCTTGGTCACCGACATCGTCATCGCCTCGGCGGCCAGCGGGTCGTCGTTCAGCGCCCGCCACGCGCGGCCCGTTCGCGACGCGTTGAGCAGGTGTAAGACCGCGGCGACGACAACGCACATCCCCAGCGCAACGTAGTAGTACCCGAGCGGGGTCGTGACCGTGACGCCGAAGCTGTGCAGGGGATCGAGACCGAAGAGGCCGTTGACACCGCCGAGCGTTCCCGGGTCGACGTTGTTCACCGCCAGCACGAACGCCTGCCCGAGGAACAGCGTGACGATCGCGAAGTAGTCGCCCGATAACCGCAGCGCGATCAGGCCGACGACGGCGCCGACGACGCCGGCCGCCGCGACGACGATCAGGATCGTCTCAACCGCCGGAAGATGGGAGCCCCCGGTCCCCCCGCTCCCAAGTGCCGTCGAGGAGAAGATTGCGTAGCCGTAGGCGCCGAAGCCGAAGGACGCGATGTAGCCGAGGTCGAGCAGTCCGGACCATCCGACCGCGATGTTCAGCCCCATCGCGAGCAGCGCGTACAGGAGGCTGTTGAACGCGACCGTCTGGATGTTCACGTTCGTCGAGAGCTGGGCGAAGATCAGACCGGCGAGCGTGACCAGCGCGAGTCGCGGCCACCAGCCGACGCGTGCCTCCGCCTGCGCCAGCGCCCTGCGCCAGCCGGTCCCCTCGTCCTGGCGCTGTCCGGATCTCGCGACCCACTCGTCGACGCCGATCGACGGATCCGCGCCGCTGCCGTCGGCCGGGCCGTGCGCGCTCGACGCCCTGTGTGCTGTCCAGTGGTCATGGCGCGACCCGGCCGGCAGGCAAGGACGCAGAATCCGACGCGCAGCAGCGCTGCGCGAGGATTCGAGGACGCGCATGACGGTCATCCGGGCCGCGATCATGTGCCGTATTGCCGGACAGTGCACGAACTCACACCTTCTGGAGAGGACGCTGGCCGAAGAGTCCCACCGGCCGGACGAGCATCGTCACGATCAGGATGCCGAACACGATCAGATCCGAGTACTGGCTCGAGATGTAGCTGGAGCTGAACGATTCGCACAGGCCGATGAAGATGCCGCCGATCATCGCCCCCGGGATGCTGCCAATCCCGCCCACGACCGCGGCCGTGAACGCCTTGAGCCCGGCGAGGAAGCCGATCGTGTTCGTGATCTGGTTGAACGCGAGTCCCGACATCACGCCGGCAACGCCCGCGATCGCAGAGCCGATGAAGAAGGTGAGCGCGATCGTGCGGTCGACGTTGATGCCGAGCATCTCCGCGGCCTCGCGATCCGACGCCACCGCGCGCATCGATTTGCCGAGCGTCGTGCGATTCACGAGCTGGAGCAGGCCAAACATGATCGCCACGCTGAGCACGAGCGTCAGGATCTCGACGATGTCGATCCGCACCCCGCCGATCTGGATGCCGGTCGAGAACGGGATGAACACGTTGGTGTTGTAGCTGCGCTCGAAGCCCCCGAAGAGGAGCAGGATCGAGTTCTCGAGCACGAACGAGATCCCGAGTGCAGTGATCAGAGGCGCGATCCGCGGCGCGTTGCGCAGCGGCCGGTAGGCGAACCGCTCCATCGCCACGCCCAGATAGCCGCAACCGCCGGCCGCCGCGACGAACATCAACAGCAGCAGCAATGGCACCGGGATCGATAGCGCACTCGGCCCGCCGAAGATCTGCAGCACGACGTAGCCGATGTACGCCCCGACCATGTAGACGTCGCCGTGAGCGAAGTTCAGCAGCTTCAGGATGCCGTAGACCATCGTGTAGCCGAGCGCAATCAGCGCGTAGACACAGCCCGTGGTCAGGCCGTTGACGATGGTTTGGAAGAAGATCGTCACGTCTGTCTATTGCTCGACGATCAAGCCGCCGGCGCCGCCCACAGTAACGCGGACGGCGCCGGCGAGAACCTCAGCCGTGACTCATCACGGCAAGGGGAAGTGGTCGTGATCGACCGGACGGGTCACTTAGGCGGTATCTCGATGTACTTGCCCTGGTTGTTGACGTGGAACAGGTAACCCGGCTGGCCCGACAGGTTCCCGGTTGACGTGAACGAGATCGGCTGGCCGAGCACGTTCGCGGCAGCGGCAATGTTGGTTGTCTTGATCGCGGCGAGCACGTTGGAGCGGCTCGGCGTCTGCCCGGCCTTGCAGACCGAGGCGATCGCCTTCATCACCACATCCGTGGCCGCGTAGGTCGGCACGCCGAACGCGCCGTACGGGCCGTACTTGGCGACGCCCGCGACGATCGCCTTGTCCATCGGGTTGGTCGATGTCGAGATATCAGGCCCGAACGTCGAGATGTAGGTGCCCGGGATGTGGAACTGCGAGGGCGAGTTGGTGCCGTCGGTTCCGAACAGGATCACGTTCTTGTGCTGCTGCTGGGCGTCGAGACCGAACTGCTGGGCATTGGCGGCCGCCTGCCACGGCAGCACCGCAACCTGCACATTCGAGTTGAGGTGCGAGGTCACGAGCGACGACAGCGCGTTGGAGAGCGTCGCCCCCGTGTCCGTGCCGTTGTAGGTCTGGTGATCGACCTTGATCCCCGCCTTCTCCATGATCGGGATCATGACCTTGGTGATGCCCTGCGAGTAGGCCTCGTCGTCGTCGATGATCAGTACGCCCTTGGGGTGCAGGTGATTGACGATGTAGTTGGCATCCTGCGGTCCCTGGACATCGTCGTCCGGCACGACGCGGAAGAACGTCTTGTTGGCGCCGCTGCTCGTGAGGGCCGGCAGGGTCGCCGATCCCGAGACCGCGCCCAAGCCCGCTCTGGCCAGCAGCGGACCGACGGCCTCGACCTCCTGGCTGCCCGACGGCCCGACCACGGCCACGGCAGGCGTGGCGATGATCGACTGGGTCTTGGTCGTGGCGATCGACGGCGTCAGCTGCGTGTCGTCCTGCGCGAGGGTCACGTTCGTGTGGTCCGCGGCGTTGTCATTGGCGACCGCGAGCTGCGCGAAGTGCAGCTGCTCGAGGCCGACCTGCGCGACCGGGCCCGTGAACGGTCCCTCGATCGCAATCGACGCCGTGCACTTCGTGTTGCTCGTGCCCGAAGACGCCGTGGTCGTTGTGGTGCTACTGCTGCTACTACTGCTGCCGCAACCCGCAACGCCGATCGCGGCGAGCGCCATTGCGGCGACGATTATGCGTCCCTTCACTGCTCTTCCCTCCTGTGGAGATGTCTCACGATGTTGGAGTCCTATGTGGTTATGGGCGGCGTGCCGGGGTAGGCCGGCGTTCCGTCCGGGTAGTAGGCGGCCGCGGGCGACCCGGCCGGCCTGAAGACCGCGACGATCCGCATCACGTCCTCGCCCGTGTTCTCCAGGCAGTGGACCGTCCGCGCTGAGAGCTCGACCGATGACCCCGCCGACAGCGGCTGCTCGGTTTCGCCCAGATGCAGCACGCCCTGACCTTCGAGCACGTAGATGACCTCGTCGTAGGTGTGAAAGTGGTCTGGTGCCCGTGCCGGCGGGATGTAGCCCACGAACTGTGTCGCTGAGCGCAGGCCCGTGCTCGGGTCGGCGACGATCCTGAACTCGCGGTCGGACGTGGCCGGATGTGCCTCCTGGTCCGCGAGCCTGCGCACGACCTCCCGAGGAGCGTCCGGGTCGGCCGGGAGGGGATCGGGGATCAGCACGGAGACGACCCGCATCAGGTCTGGGTCGTGAGCTACGACCTCGTAATCCTCCCCGGGCCGGAGGTAGGCCCCGGTCTCCGGCTCGAGCTCATATCGCGCGTCCTCGAGCCGCAGCGTGCCCTTGCCGCCGAGCACGAACAGGACCTCCTCGGCGTGGTCGGTGCCCCGGATCTCCGGATGCAGCGGCGTGAACTCGAGCACCGTCTGTTCGAGCGCGCTCATAGAACTCGCTGCCTGATTCGGCCACAGCGGGTCAACCACCTGCCGGCGGCGGACCCGCGGTCATTCGCCTGCAAGCGTCGCCTCCAGCGTGATCTCGGTTCCGGCGAGCGCTCGTGAGACCGTGCAGTTCTTCGCCTCCTGGGCGATCCGCTCGAACGTGGTTGGGTCGACGCCGGGCACGTCGCCGACCGCGCGCAGTTCGATCAGCGTTATGTCAAAGCCGCTGTCGACCTGCTCGAGCCGGACTCGCGCAGTCGTACGCAGGTCACGCGCCGGATGCCCCGCCTCGCCGAGCAGGTTCGCGAGCGACATCGTGAAGCAGCCGGCCTCCGCCGCCGCGATCAGCTCCTCCGGGTTCGTAGCGCGCTCGACCTCCTCGACGCGGGCGCGCAGGGAATAGGGACCCTCGAACGCCCCGCTACCGAGCTCTAGACGGCCGCCTCCCTCGGGTACGGAACCCTGCCAACTCGCCTCGGCGACGCGGATCACACGGAAACTCAAACTGCCCTCTCTCCACCCCAAGTTTGATCTTGTAGTCTTGATCAAACCATCCCCGATGGGCCGGTGCAAGCTGCTACTGCTTGCGATTGCGTTACGCGAACCCGTGTGGAAGGAGGGGCGATGGCGGACGTGCTGAGCCAACTCGATGTCGGCGCTATCCGACGGCGATTCTCCTCTCTTCAAGGTGACTTCGCTTTTCTCGATGCGCCGGGAGGATCTCAGGTCCCCGACGAAGTCGGCGACGAAATCGCCCGCGCTCTGCGCGAGGCGAGCGCCAACCTCGGCGCCGTCTACGAGACGAGCCTCCGCGTAAAGGAGATCCTCGAGCGGGCCGAGAGCAATGCCGCCCGGCTCCTAGGCTGCGATCCCCACGAGATCACGTTCGGCCCGAACATGACGTCGCTGGACTTCGCGCTGTCGCGGACGGCGGGGCGCGACTTCGCCCCTGGGGACGAGATCCTCGTCTCCTCGCTCGACCACGACGGCGGCGTCGCCCCGTGGCTCGAGCTCGCGCGCGACCGCGACCTCGTCGTCCGCCACGTGGAGCTGAGGGACGGACACAACCCTCGATTACGAGGACCTCGAGGGGAAGCTCGGGCCACGCACACGAGTGGTCGCGTTCGCGTGGGCATCCAACGCCATCGGGACCGTCGTCGACGCGCAGCGCGTTTGCAAGCTCGCACACGACGCCGGTGCGCTCGCCTGGATTGACGCCGTCCATTACGCGGCGCACCACCCGATCGACGTCCGGGAGATCGACGCCGACGTGCTGATCTGCTCGCCCTACAAGTTCTGCGGCCCGCATCTCGGGGTGGCCTACGGACGCGCGCAGGTCACGGAGCTGTGGCGGCCGTACAAGGCGCGTCCCGCCCCGACCACGCCACTGGGCCGGCGGTTCGCCACCGGCACGCTCCCCTACGAGCTGCTCGCCGGCTTCAACGCCACGATCGCCTATCTCGAATCGATCGGCGGCTTCGCGGCGATCGTCCCGTACGAGCGCTCACTCGGCGAGCGGTTCCTCGCCGAGGCTGGGGACCTGGTGACGATTTACGGGTTACAGACGATGGAGGGCCGGGTGCCGACGTTTCTGGTCAACGTCGCGGACGTCCCGGCCGCCCATGTCGTCAGCCATCTCGCCGAGCGGAACATCGGCGTCTGGGCCCACGACTCGTGGTACTCGCTCGACCTCTACAAGCGCCTCGGCTACGAGCACGAGGCGATCCGGATCGGGTTCATCCACTACAACACCGAGGAAGAGGTCGATCGGTTGGTGGCGGGGCTGCGGTCTGCGGCCGGGCGCTAGCTAGTCGGTCGCCCGCTCGGCGTCGAACAGCTCGACCAGCCGGCTCCGGGCGTCCCACAGCCTCGGCAGCTGGCGCTGCGCGATCAGCTTGCCGAGCACCTGGACCGGGGTTCCCTGCGTGCCGATCGTGTCCTCCCCGAGCGCCCGCGCCACCGTCGCGTAGTGGCGAAAGCGCCAGATCCAGATCCGCTCGTCCCAATCGGTCAGCAGCTCGGCGAGCTGGTAGAGGTCCTCGAACTCGTGGCTGCGCCGGTAGAGATCGGTGATCTCGAGGCCGGCGCGCTCGAGCTGCCGATCGAAGCCCTTCGAGAGCCGCTGCGTGATGCCGGGCAGGCGCCTGAACCCCGGCGAGTCGAAGCCGGCGCCATGACCGAGCGCGACGCGGATCTGCGAGTAGTCCCACGGGTTCATGTGGTCGAGCATGTCGACCTGGGCGGTGACGTACTGGAGGCTGAGGATCGAGCGCCGCAGCAGTCGCAGCGCAGGCGCGAGCTCGTCGCGCTCGATCAGCGCCGCCGCCTCGTCGGCCTCGTTCGCGGCGAACTTCAGCCACAGCTCCGACGTCTGGTGGACGGTCTGGAACAGCAGCTCGTCGCGGTGGACCTGCTCCTCCGGCGTCTTCTGCAGCGACAGCAGTTCGTCGGTCCGCAGGTACCGCTCGTAGTCGGTCGCGCCCCGCCCGGGGAGGACCGGGGTTTGAAAGTCGTGTTCGGCGGGCTCGCTCATCCCGCACCTCCTTCGAGGATTTCCGCCAACTTGCCAAGATTGATGTTGCCCCCGGAGACGATGCAGACGACCTTGCCCGATCCGGCGCGCCCCGACAGCGCCACCGCGGTCGCGAGTGCACCCGCCCCCTCGGCGATCACGCGGACGCGCTCGGCCATCGTCCGGAGCGCGGCCGCTGCGTCGGGGATGGGAACGGCGAACGCGTCGTCAATGAGCGGCATCACCCGCGGCCACATCGGGTCGAGCACCCGGCGGCTGCCGGCGCCGTCGACGAACGAGGCCTCGTACTCAACGGTCTCCGGCTCGCCTGACCTCACCGCCGCGACGAGCGCCGCGCCGGTCTCGGGCTCCGCGGTGTAGATCTTCGTCTGCGGCCGCAGCGCGCGCACGGCACTCGCGATGCCGACGGTCAGCCCGCCGCCTCCGTACGGGATCACGACGGCGTCGGGATCGGGCAGATCCTCGAGGACCTCGAGGCCGATCGTGCCGTTCCCGGCCATCACCGCCTCGTCCTCTACCGGGTGGATGAACAGACCATCGACCCCGTCGACGCGGTGGGTGACGATCACGTTCCACCACTCGTCGTAGGGCAGCTTCAACACCCGGCCGCCGAGCCGCTCGATCGCAGCGAGTTTCGCCTCGGGGGCGTGCTCGGGCACGGCGATCGTCGCGCTCAGCCCGAGCTCGCGCGCCGCCCACGCGACCCCCTGCGCCATGTTGCCGGCGCTCGCGGTCACCAACCCCGCCGCCCGCTCGCGCTCGGGTCTGCTCCGGATCGCGTTCGTCGCGCCTCGGATCTTGAACGAGTTGATCGGCTGGAGCGTCTCGAGCTTCAGGTAGATCTCGGCGGGGGCGTCGCTCGTGTGGAGGCGGACGAGCGGCGTCCGGATCGCGGCGCCGGCGATCCGCTCCCGCGCGGCCTCGATCTCGGCGAGCTCGATCACAGCTCGACCTCGGTCCCGATCCCCTTCGCCCGCGCCGTGCGGACAGCGAGCTCGGCCGCGGCCAGATCCTCGACGGCGATCCCGAGCGAGCGATACATCGTCAGCTCGTCGTCGTCGCGTCGACCGGGCATCAGGCCCGCCAGCACCTCTCCGAGCTCGGCCCGGATGTGATTCTCGCCGTCGATCAGTCCCTCGCGGATCGCCAGCTGGAACTCGCCCGCCTCGTTGGCCACCGACTCGCGGCTGTCGCAGAACAGCGCGCTCGCCGCGACGGTGGCGGTATCGATCTCACGGGCGGTCGGACTGCTCGCGCCGACCGCGTTGAGATGTACGCCGGGGCCGAGCCAGTCGCGCTCGAGCACGGGTTCGCGCGCGCTCGTCGCGACGACGACCACGTCGGCCCCGCGGACCGCGTCCGCGGCGCTCGGCGCCACGGTCAGCTCTGGGAGACCGTCGCGCGCCGCCTCTTCGACCAGCGCCCGCACGTGCGCTTCGGTCGGCGCGTAGAACCGAACCTCGTCGAACGTCCGCACGCGCGTCAACGCGTCGAGATGGGAACGCGCCTGGACCCCGGCGCCGAGGATCGCGAGCACGCCGACGTCCTCACGGGCGAGGGTCCGCGTCGCCACGGCGGTCGCCGCCGCCGTCCGGATCTCGGTCACCGCCGAGGCATCGAGCACCGCGGTCGGCACGCCGATCTCGCCGTCGAACAGCGTCACGAGCCCCTGGTGGGCGTCCAGGCCACGGGCGGGATTCCCGGGCATCAGGCAGATCGTCTTGAGCGAAAAGACCGGGTCATCGCCTCCGCGCCACCCCGGCATCAGCCCCAGCAAGCCCGCGGCCCCCGGCGGCATCATCACCGAGCGCAGCGGCATGTACGTCCGGCCGCGAGCGTGGTCCGCGAGCACGCTCGCCATCGCCTCCGCGCACTCCTGCGGGTCGAGCGACGCGACCACGTCCTTGTAGCCGAGGAACAGCATCAGCTGAACACGCTCGTGAGCTGCTCGCGCTCCTCGGCCCCGAGTGGGTGCGCGAGCGCCTCGCGTACCGGCTCGAGGTGGTCCGGGCGCCCCGGACCGACGACCACCTGCGTCACCCGGTCGTCGGCCAACAGCCAGGCGAGGGCCGTCCCCGCCATCGAGGTCCCGCGCGCTTCGGAGAACGCCCGCAAACGGTCCAGGGCATCGAACGTGCGATCCGTGAGGAACGGTTCGTACGGTTCGGGCCGCTGCGTCATCCGTGAGCTGGCCGGGAACGGCTCGCCCCGGCGGTACTTACCGGTGAGCCACCCGCCGGCGAGCGGGCTGAACACCAGGAACGCGATGTTCCGCTCGGCGCAGACCGACAGGACGGCCTCGGCCCCGGCGAGCAGCGAATGCTCGTTCTGGATCGCCTTCGGAGACCCAGCGAGGGTCGCGGCCTCGAGCTGGAAGGAGTCGAAGTTGCTCACGCCGTAGGCCCTGGTCCAGCCTGCCGCCTGGGCCTGCTCAAACGCTCCGATCGTCTCACCGAGCGGGGTGTGGGGATCGAATTCGTGGGCGAGATACAGGTCGACGCGCTCGACGCCCAGTCGCTCGAGGCTCGACTTGAGCTGGCGCTCGATGCGCGCAGGCGAGAGCCCGCTGTCCTGGCCGGCGTCCATCGGGTTGTACGTCTTCGTCGTCAACCCGGGCCTCACCCCCCGAGCGTGGATCCAGCGACCAATGGTCCGCTCGCTGCGGCCGCCGCCGTAAGCGTCGGCCGTGTCGAAGTAGTCGAGCCCCAGCTCCCAGGCGGCATCCATCAGCTCGAACGCCTGATCCTCGGTCAGCCCCTGTCCGAAGAGCTCAGGAGCCGAGCCGACACCGCCGAAGTTGCCGCAGCCGAGCGCGATCCGCGGCGTGGTCAGCCCCGAGCGGCCAACCGGCCGGCGCTCGATCTCGAGCGTCGTGGTCATCGGCCCATTTGATCAAATCGTTCGATCAGTGGCAAACCCGGGCACGGATAAAGACATACTTCCCGCCGTGGCCGGCCCGGATACGAATTCCCGAATCGCGCTCGTGACGGGTGGCGCGCGCGGGATCGGCGAGGCGATCGTCCGTGAGCTCGCCGCCGACGGCCACCGGGTCGTGGTCGCGGACATCCTCGACGACGAGGCGGCCCGGACGGCGGCGAGCGTCGAGGGGTTGGCCGTTCGCGTCGACGTGACCGATGGCGATTCGGTCGAAGCGGCGGTGCGTCGCGTCGAGCACGAGCTCGGCCCGGTCGAGATCCTCGTCAACAACGCCGGGTGGGACGAGTTCCGCCCGTTCCTCGAGACCGAGCCTCCGTTCTGGGATCGCGTGATCGAGCTCAACTACAAGGGCTGCTTGCGGACGTGCCATCGCATCGTCCCGGGAATGATCGAGCGCGAGTACGGCCGCATCGTCAACATCGGCTCCGACGCGGCCCGCGTCGGCTCCTCCAACGAGGCCGTCTACTCGGGGGCCAAGGGCGCCGTCGTCGCGTTCACGAAGACGCTCGCGCGCGAGGTCGCACGCTACGGCGTCACGGCGAACTCGGTCTGCCCGGGCCCGACCGGGACGCCGATGCTCTCGCAGATGATCGGCGCCGGCGAGGAGACCGCCCGCGTGATCGAATCGCTCCGCCGCGCCGTGCCCATGCGCCGCCTCGCCGAGCCCAAGGACATCGCCGGCGCGGTCGCATTCTTCGCCTCCGACCGAGCGGCGTTCGTCACCGGGCAGACGCTGTCGGTCAGCGGCGGGCTGACGATGGCGTAGGCTCGGAGGCCCGCAGCACCGCCTCGAGGAGCCCCGGGAACCGGGCCTTGAGATCGTCGCGCCGGAGCGAGTTCAGCCGGGTCGTCCCCTCGAGCCGCTGGCGGATCACACCGGCCTCGCGCAGCACCCTGAAGTGGTGCGTGCACGTCGATTTGACGACCGGCAGGTCGAAGCTCCCGCACGTCCGCTCGGAGCCGACCGCGAGCCCGACGACGATCCGCAGCCGCATCGGATCGCTGAGCGCGTGCAACACGGCCGCGAGCTCGATCTTGGCTCGGGGAGGATGGGACAGCGGACCCGGGTCTATCTCACGCACAGCGGCGCCCATGCGCTCGATTGTACGACGAGCATCGAACGCGTTGCTAGTGTCTTTGCGAGCCGATGACCCAGCGCGAACCGCACCCGCACCCGCACCTCCGCGCCACGCTGATCCTCTCGTGCCTGGCGCAGTTCATGGTCATTCTCGACGTCTCGGTCGTGAACGTCGCGCTGCCCGCGATCCGCCACGGCCTCGGGTTCTCCGAGCAGGACCTGCAGTGGGTGGTCAACGCATACACGGTCACGTTCGCCGGGTTCCTGCTCCTCGGCGGGCGCGCCGCTGACCTCCTAGGGCGCCGTCGGGTGTTCGTCTCCGGTCTCGTGCTGTTCGCGCTGGCGTCCCTCGCGGGCGGCCTCGCGCAGTCTCAGGCGACGCTGATCGCCGCGCGCGCGATCCAGGGCCTCGGCGGCGCGGTCATCGCTCCGGCTTCCCTGTCGATCCTCACGACGACGTTCGAGGAAGGCGCGGCGCGCAACCGGGCCGTCGGGATCTGGGGTGCCATGGGTGGCGCCGGGGGCGCCGCCGGCGTCTTGCTCGGAGGAGTCCTCACGGACCTGCTCGGGTGGCGCTGGATTCTGTTCATCAACGTTCCGATCGGGCTCATCGCCGCGCTGCTGGCGGAACGGTTCATCGCCGAGGGCCGCAACGAGGCCGCCGATCGCGACTTCGATCTCGCCGGCGCGCTCACGGCCACGGTCGGCCTCTCCCTGCTCGTCCTCGGGATCGTCCGCACCGACGTGACCGGATGGGGCGCAGCGTCGACGATCGGGCTGATGGCTGCCGGCGTCGCGCTCCTGTTCGCGTTCGTCGTGATCGAGGGCTGGATCGCCCGAGCTCCGCTGATGCCACTGCGGATCTGGCACTCGCGCACGCTGAGCGCGGCGAACCTGGTCGTCCTGCTCGTCGGCGGGGCGACGTTCGGGATGTGGTTCTTTGCCTCGCTGTACCTGCAGGAGGTGCTCGGCTACTCCCCGATCAGGGCCGGGCTGGCGTTCCTGCCGATGACGCTGTGCATCGTCGCCGGCTCCGTGCTCGCCTCGCGCGCGGTGATCAGGTTCGGCGCCAAACGATTGCTCGTAACGGGCATGTTCTTCCAGACGGTCGGCCTCGCGCTGTTCACCGGGATCGCGCCCGGCGGCACCTATCTCGGCGACTTCATCGCGCCCTCGCTGTTTGTCGCGATCGGGATCGGGCTGGCGTTCGTGCCGGCGACGATCTGCGCGGTCTCCGGCGTCGAGCCGCGCGAGGCCGGGCTCGCCTCGGGCCTCGTCAACACCTCGCGACTGTTCGGCGGCGCGCTCGGGCTCGCGATCCTGGCTGCGATCGCCACCGCGCGCACGAACAGCGACCTCCACCACGTCGCGACGAGCGTCAACGACGCGCTGACGAGCGGCTTCGAGCTCGCGTTCGGGGTCGCAGCCGCGTTCGCCCTGATCGGCGGCGTCGTCGCCCTGGTTGGGCTGCCGAACGTCCGGCCGCGCAGGCAGCGCGCCGAGGCGCCGGCGCCATCCCCTGGCGAGCAGCCCGCCGTCGTCGCCGAGAGGTAGGAGAACCGGTAAGAATCCGGCGGAGTGGCCCGCTGCTTCGTCACCCGCCAGCTCCCCGGCGCCGGGCTCGACCGGTTACGAGCCGAACACGATGTCGAGGTGTGGGACGGACGCCTGCCGCCGCCCCACGATGAGCTCGTCGCTCGGGCGGCGACGGCAGCCGGCATGCTCACGCTCCTCACCGACAAAATCGACGCGCCGCTGATCGAACGGTCGCCGTGGTTGCGAGCGATCGCCAACTATGCGGTCGGTTACGACAACATCGACGTCGAGGCGGCCACGGCACGGGGGATCGCGGTCGGCAACACGCCGGACGTACTCACCGACGCCACCGCGGACCTGACGTTCGCGCTGCTGATGGCGGCGGCGCGGAGGCTTCCCGAGGCAATCGCGGACGCCCGCGACGGTGACTGGCTGACGTGGGAGCCGGCGCGCTACCTGGGGGCCGAGGTCCACGGGGCGACGCTCGGGATCATCGGTTTCGGGCGGATCGGGCGAGCCGTGGCGGAGCGCGCCGGCGGGTTCGCGATGACCGTTCTCCACACCCCGGACATCCCGGCCCCGGAACTGCTGGCGCGGTCGGATTTCGTCTCGCTGCACGTTCCGCTCACCCCCGAGACCCACCACCTGATCGACGCCGCCGCACTCGCCCGGATGCGCCCGACCGCGATCCTGATCAACACCGCCCGCGGGCCGATCGTCGATCACGATGCCCTGCGCGCCGCGCTCATCGATGGCAGGATTGCGGGCGCCGCAATCGACGTGACCGACCCCGAGCCCTTGCCGCCGACCGATCCCCTGTACGCCGCCCCGAACCTGATCATCACGCCCCACATCGCATCGGCCACCCGCGCCGCCCGCGAGAGGATGACCGACCTCGCCGTCGAGAACCTGCTCGCCGGGCTCGACGGGCGACCGATGCCGCACGCCGTCAACGTCCTGGGCTGATGCGGGTCGCGGTCGTCGACATCGGCTCCAACTCGACCCGGCTGCTGATCGCCGACGTCGAGGACGGCAAGGTCACCGACGAGCTCGAGCGGCACAGCGTCGTGACGCGGCTGGGTGCCGGGGTCGACGTCGATGGCCGCCTGAGCGATGACGCGATGGAGCGCGTCTACTCCACGCTCGCCGGCTTCCGGGAGCTGATCGACCGCCACCACGCCGACACGGCACTTGCGGTGCTCACCAGCGCTGTCCGCGACGCGGCAAATGGCAAGGAGTTCGCCGACGTCGTCGAGCACCGTTTCGGGCTCACGCCACACGTCCTCACCGGCGACCAGGAGGCGCAGTTGTCGTTCCTCGGCGCGACGAGCGACCGAGATCCGAGCGACAAGACCCCGACGCTGCTCGTTGACATTGGCGGAGGCTCCACCGAGGTGGTGATCGGCACCGGCCGCGACGCCGAGTTCCACGTCTCCAACCAGGTCGGCGTCGTGCGGCAGACCGAGCGCCACATCCACACCGACCCGCCCACCGACGCCGAGCTCGAGGCGCTCCGCGAGGACGCCCAGGCGATCCTGCGGCAGGGCGTCCCGCCGCAGTGGCGTGACGCCGTCAGGCGCGCGATCGCCGTCGCCGGGACCGCGACCCAGCTCGCCGCGATCGCCCAGGAGCTCGACCCTTACGACCCCGAGAGGGTCCACGGCTACGTGCTCAGCCGGACCGAGTGTGAGTCGCTGCTCGAGAAGCTCGCGAGCATCCCGCTGGTGGAGCGGCGCAAGGTGCCGGGGCTGCACCCCGACCGGGCGCCGACGATCGTCGCCGGCGCGGTGATCCTGCTGTGCGTCCTGGACCTGTTTGGACTCGGCGAGACCGAGGTCTCCGAGCACGACATCCTGCGCGGCGCGGCGCTCGGACTGACCTAACGCGCGGTCGACGGCCGCGCGCTGATGTCGGCGCACTCCATGCACACCGACTCGGGCACGAGGCCGACCCGCATCAGCAGCGTGAACGTGTGACAGCCGAGGCACACGGCGAACATCGACTCGAGCCCGGCCGCCACCGCCAGCAGACCGAGAATGATGTTTGCGGCCGTGTGCGCGCCGACCAGCGCGAGGATCAGCGCGGCGGTGGAGAAGGCCGTCCCCATGCCCTGCGCGAACCGCTTCGGCGGGCCGGGGACTGGCTTCGGAGGGCCCAGCCGTGGCGCGATCACCCGCTGCGCCACCGTGCCGAGCGGGCTCAGCGTCGGCCCGGTCAGGACCCGCGCCCAGAAGCCGTACGCCAGCGGGATCAGCAGCCAGTACCAGGACGTGGCGAGGATCAGCAGCGAGGTGGCGAACACGACGCCGGCGACCACCCTCGCCGCCTTCTCGTTCACTGGGTTGGGGAAGGCAAAAAGCGCCCGCATGGGAAATCTCATGTTAGCCGGTCGGGATTGGGCGGAATGGCGGTGGCGCGCCGGGGGTGGGCCCGATTTGGGGCTCCGGATGATGCATAACACGACAACACCGGCGCGAATCCCGAGCCCTGTCGCATTGAGCACACTCCTCATGCATAACTCGACAGGCCTCGGCATTCCGCGGCGATTTGTCGTGCTATGCACCACCCGGCGGCGACCCGGGGGAGGCGGTGGCGGGTGCAATCGCGCTCGATCCCGCCCCCCCTTCTCAGCGCCGTTTACCTGGCCGCCGCCAACAAGGGCCACGGGCGCCACCGACCCACTTGACATGTGACCAAATAGTCACATATCATCGCCGGCCATGGACGACGACGACCGCGTCTTCAAGGCCCTCGCCGACTCGACCCGCCGCCACCTCCTCGACCGCCTGTTCGAGCGCGAGGGGCTGACGCTGACCGAGCTCGAGTCCGAGCTCGAGATGACGCGGTTCGGCGTGATGAAGCACCTTCGGGTGCTCGAGGAGGCCGGGCTCATCGTCCATCGCCGCTCCGGGCGGGAGAAGCTGCACTACCTCAATCCCGTCCCGATCCGGCTGATCCACGACCGGTGGATCGACAAGTACACCGAGCGCCAGGTCAGCGCGCTCACGGAGCTCAAAGAGGAGCTGGAGGAATTAGCATGACGACGTTGGTCGAAGCACCCCCGACGCAGGTCTATCAGGTGTTCATCAGGGCGACGCCCGAGCAGATCTGGGAGGCGATCACGAGGCCCGAGTTCACCGTGCGGTACTTCCACGGTGCGCGGATCACGGTCGCCGACGGCAAGTACACCTCGCTCGGCCCGGACGGCGATGTCTGGGGCGACGAGTCCGTGATCGAATCCGATCCCCCGCGCCGGCTCGTCCACGGCTGGCGATCGCTGTACGACGCCGAGATGGGCGCCGAGCCCGTCAGTCGCGTCACCTGGGAGATCGAGCCGGATGACCAGGGTGTATGCAAGTTGACCGTGATCCACGACCACTTGGATAACTCGCCCAGGACGCGCGAGAGCGTCCACGGAGCGGGCTGGATGTTCGTGCTCAGCGGGCTGAAGACCCTCCTGGAGACAGGAGAGCCGCTACAGCGGTAATCTTCCAAAAACCGGGGGATGTACGAATCGAATACAGACCGAATTCCGTCCAGAAAACGTCCAGTTGGCTGGCTAGCCAGTGCTGGACGAATGTTCGATTGCCCGGTCAGGGATCAGACGCCATGATGCCCGGCGGGGTGAGGGCTTTGCGAAAGCGAACCGGACCCCCAACATAGGTTCGGGCGAAGCCGCAGACATCGGCGCCTCCCGCCGCCCGAGCCACTCTAAACGGCCCTTTCTGGCACGTACCCCTGCCCGTCCCGATTGGGCCAAACCTGGATCGGAAGCCGCCCGCTGAAATGCGGGCGGTTTTCGCATCTGGGTAGGTAGGGGCTCTGCCTCGAGGGCCAGCCGGATGACTCGCGCGCGGCCCAGTGAGCGAGCCTGGATGCCGAGCGGGCCGCAGGCGCGAGCAGGTGGCGCTGTGTATCGCCGGAAGGCGCTCTACGCCAGATTCGACCGCCGCGGATACGCCACGCTCGGATCCGTCAGCACGTTGACCAGAGTCGGCCGGCCGCTGGCGAACGCCCGCTCCAGCGCGGGCCGCAGCTCATCCGGCGTCTGGACGAACTCCCCGTCGCACCCCAACGCCTGCGCCATCTCGTCGTAGCGCGTCCCGGGCCGCAGATCGGCCGCCACCGAGTAGCCGTAGAGGAACTCCATCGGGTGCTTCTCGAGCGCCCAGATCCCGTTGTTGCCCATCACGCCGACGACCGCGACGCCGTGGCGGGCGAGCGTGTCGAGCTCCATGCCGGCGAAGCCGAACGCGCCGTCGCCGAGCAACAGCACGACCTGGCGATCCGGCCGCGCGAGCTTCGCCGCGAGCGCGTAGCCCGGCCCGGATCCGAGGCAACCGAACGGCCCCGGGTCGAGCCAGCAGCCGGGCTCGTAGGAGTCGACGAGCCGGCCGGCGTACGACACGAAGTCGCCGCCGTCGCCGACGACGATCGCGTCGCGGTCGAGCATCTGGGAGAGCTCGCCGTAGATCCGCATCGGGTGAAGCGGCGCGCGCGGGTCCGCCAGCTCGGCGGCCTCCCCCGCCCGTTTCTCGTCCTCGACCGCGCGCAGCGACGCGACCCAGGCGGCGCGCTCCGCCACGCCGGCGTCGGCGCCGGCGGCCTCGCGCCGGAGCTCATCGAGCGAGATGTCGAGCGCGCCGTAGAGCTCGGCCGCGACCGCGCGCGGAGGCTCGCGCTCGGGCTCGGCGACGTCGATCACGACGATGTCCGCATCCTCCGCGAACGCGGCGCCGAAGCCGAGTCTGAAGTCGAGCGGCACACCGATCACGAGCGCGACGTCCGCTTGCGAGAGGCCCGCCCCGCGCGCGCGTGAAAAGAACAGCTCGTGATCGGCCGGCAGACAGCCGCGCCCCAGGCCGTTGAGGAACACGGGGATCTGGAGCTCCTCGGCGAGCGCTCTCAGCGCGACCTCGCCGCGACCCCAATACAGACCCGTTCCCGCCATGATCACCGGCCGCTCGGCCCCGCGCAACAGCACCGCGGCGCGCTCGATCGCGCGCGGGTCGGCCGAGGCTCGGGCCGCCCGCGAAGGCGGCTCCGAACCGTCGAACTCGGGCACCTCCATGAACACCTGGTCGAGCGGGAAGTCGAGGAATGTCGGGCCCGAGTGCGGCGCCTGCGCAACCCGGAACGCCTCATCGACCATCCCGGGGATCTCCGCGGTGTCCGTCGCCGTCGCCGCGAGCTTCGTCAGCGGCCGGACGAACGGGACGTGGTCGATCTCCTGAAGCGATCCCTGGCCCCAGCGGAACTGCGGGGCGCGGCCGCCGAGCACGACCAGCGGGGAGTGATTCTGCGACGCGGATGCGATCGCGCTCATCCCGTTGGTCACTCCCGGCCCGGCCGTCAACGCGCACACGCCGACCGATCGCGTGACCTTCGCCCACCCCTCGGCGGCGAATGTCGCCGTCTGCTCGTGGCGGACGTCGATCAGCTCGATTCCCTCGGCGCGGCAGCCATCGTAGATCGAGAACAGATGCCCGCCCGACAGCGTGAACAGCTTATCGACGCCGTGCGCGCGCAGGCGCTTGGCGATCAGGCGCCCGCCGTGGAGCTTGGTCGTCGTTTCCGTGGCCACGAACTCGGCACGCTAACACGCGTCAGCGGCGCTGCTCAATGGTCTCCAGGCGCAGCGCGTTGACGACGGCGCCCCCCAGAATGATCACCGCGATGACGTAGAACCAGCCGAGGACGATCAGCACGAACACGACCGTCGTCCCGAACCGCGCGATCGTCGAGATGTGCGACAGATACTCGGGAAAGGCATAGTCGACGATCGTGATCGCGATCGTCGCGCTCAGCGCCCCGGGCCAGATCGCGCGCCACGGAATCGACCGGTTCGGCACGCGGGCGTAGATCAGCGCCAGGCAGAGGAAGAGCAGGGCGATGCCGACGCCCAGCGAGATCCCATACACGAGGTTCGTGATCCGGGCGAGGTCGAACGGCAGGTCCTCCGCACCCGTCACCAGGATGCTCTGGGCGGCGGGGACGGCGACGGTGGCGATCATGAAGATGAGCACGACGACGACCATCACAATCCCGAACCGCTTCTGGCGGAGCCAGGTGCGGCCCGTGCAGCCGTAGATGCGGGTGAAGCTCGTGTCGAGCGCCCCCCAGAACGACGAGCCCAGCCACACGCTGGCGACCAGCGCGAGCACCCCGGTGCCCGTCGTCGAGTTCTTGACCTCGCCGAGAAGAGAGTTCAGCGTGCTCCGGGTCGTGCCCGGGAACAGCTCCGAGAGGTCGTTCAGCACGCTGTGCTGGACCGCGGTGCTGGACAGGACCTGCCCGGCCACGAACAGCCCCAGTAGCGCGACCGGCACGACCGCCAGCAGCATGTTGTACGCGACCATCGAGGCCAGGCCTGTCAGACCGGCTTCCCAGGCGAGGTTCCAAAAGCGCCTGACAGCCACGACGGGATGGGGTCGGCGCCGCGCGCTAACCCGCCAGCGCCCGCGTGTTGTCTGACCGCGAGCCCCGAGTTGGGCCGGACTTGGGCCGGCCGCCGGGTCGATTGGGTCCGGCATGAGAGACACCTTACGCTGCGGGCCGGCCCTCGGCGCGCCCCGAGATGGCGGCCGGCTCCTCTCCCGGCCGGCGCCGTCAGCTCACCAACGGGCCGTCGTAGATCGGTCCGGACCGCACCAGCGCGGCGGCGGCCGCGAGTGCGCCGTCGCCATCGAACCAGTACCGGCCGACGCGAATCGCCGGAAGGCGCCGGACCCCGTGGGCGAGCAGGCCCCGAGCCGTGGCGTGCAGCGCCCCGTCCCGGCTCAGGTCGCCGACGGCGCTGAAGCAGTCGGGAAGGGCGATGCCCGCCGCCGCTGAGGCCTCGGCGAGGATCTCCGGATCCTCGAGGTCGAACCCGCCGCAGAACGCCAGGCGGCTGGCGGCGAGCGCGAAGCGCGACCCGGCGCCGATCTCGGCCGCGTACGCCGCGGCTCTGAGCGCGGCCGGCGTCTCGGCGGGGAACCGATCGGGCCACACGAGCGGGAGCCGCACCGCGACCGCGCACGTCTCGGCGTGCGCACGGACCGCCGCCATTTGCGACCACTCTTCCCCTTGCCGCAGCAGCGTCCCCGTCGGGATCCATACGACGTCCCCAACGACCCGCTCGACGCGCTCGGCGGCGAGATAGGAGAAGGGGCAGCCGACGTCGAAGAAGAACGCGGGACGAGCGCTCAAGGTGGGCCGGGAACGGTCCGCACGACGCTCCGCTAGGACGATCAATTCACCCATAGGACCGTAAACGACAGTCCACGAGAAAACTCGCGCAAAAGTTCCCGAATTGGCCAACGAATCGGCTTGAGGCCGTAAGTAGTCCGTTAGACTCAAAGTTGGTAGGGAGGTTCCGTCCAACCGGGAGGCGTCGCGATCCCACACGTACCACCCCCCAAACGCCATCCTTACGACCAGTGGTCGCCGGATGCCCGCGCGCTCGATCTCGTGGGCGACAAGTGGACCCTGCTGATCGTCCGAGACCTCGCCGCCGGCCCCCGGCGGTTCGTCGAGCTGCAGCGTGTGCTGCCCGGAATCTCGACTGAGCAGCTGCGCTCGCGCCTCAATCGCATGGTCGCCGACGGGATGCTCACGCGCAAGCGCTATCGCGAGGTCCCACCGCGCGTCGACTACGAGCTGACCGAGCGCGCCCGCGAGCTGATGCCGATCCTCGCCGAGCTCGCCAGATGGGGTTACGAGTGGGCGTGGGGCCCGCCGCGCGCCACCGAGAACGTCGACATCGGCGCGATCTTCAGGCTCGCCCCCGGACTCGTCCGCCCCGGCGAAACGCAAGGGACGATCGAGTTCACGGTCAACGACGGCAAGCAGGACGGCGAAGCCGCCACGTTCTCCTTCGTGCTAAGGGGCGATCAGGTGACGCTGGCCGAGCGGCCCGCGGACCAGGCGGACGCGCGTGCCAGCGGCGATGTCGCCGACTGGGTGAACGCCTTCTCGCCCGAGCGCGACCGTGGCGGCCTCCAGATCAGAGGCGACGAGAAGCTCGCCCTGCTCCTCCTCGACGGCCTCGCGCTGACGAACGGCCGCGCGGAGGCCGCCGGCGCCGCCTCACAGCACCCCGCCAGCGCCGCCTGACGTTCACGCCGCCTACTGGGTCGAGTAGTGCGCCGGCGTGATGTGCGGGATCTGATGCGGGCCCTTCGCACCCGGCAACGGCGGCGCCACCCAGCACGCCATGTGCCCGTCCCCGGGAGTGTTGTTCGCGGGCTCTGAACCATTCCCAGGCGCGCCGGTGTTCTTGCAGTCGAACGACGGCGGGACGCCCTGGGTGAGCACGTTCTTGTCCGTCGCCCACAGCGAGGGTAGATAGGTGTTTCCGCGGTTGTTCGCATCGCGGTTCGCGTACAGCGCGAGCGTCTCCGGGCCGGTCGGGCCGAACTGGCGCAGGTAGTGCCCGCACGGCACGCCGTCGCATTTCATCCCTGCGCCGCCGAACGTCGTCGTCGTCGCCGCGAGCCCAGTCGCGCCGTTGGAGATAAAGTCCGAGACGAGCTGCTGGTGCTGCGAGAGCCAGCCGAAGATCGGGTTGAGCTGTTCCAGGAACGGGCCGAGCGCACCGAGGAGCGGCTGGGCGCCCTTGAGCACGTCGCTCAGCGCGGGCAGCCCGGTCTGCGAGACGGTGACGAGGTTGTTGCCCTTGCTCGCCGGACGTAGTGCCAGCGTGTTGAAGAAGCTCCGCAGATCCGGTGACAGTTGCTGGACGGCATGGAGCGTCGGGCCCAGATTCTGCGCCACCGGCTCGAGCTGCCGGATCAGCGGATCGGCGTCGAGCGAGAAGCCCTTCAGCCTCGCCATCGTCAGCTTGGTCTCGTTCAGGAACGTCGGGAAGACCTCGAAGATCTTCGCGAGCTCGTTCTGATTTGCGGCCGTGGCGTGGAACACGGTCTCGCCGCTCGTGATCAGGTTCCGCAGCGCAGACTGGTCCTGGGACAGGGCCGCGAACACCGTGCCGCCGTTCTGGATCAGACGGACGGTCGCGGTGTGCTCGACGTCGAGTACCTGGAGGATGTCCGTGGCGTCCGCGGCGAACGTCGGCAGGTTGCCGAGCACGTCATTGAGGTTCTGGTCGTTGCCCTGAACGGCTGTCGCGAGTTGCTGCTGCCACACCTGGAAGGCATGGCGGGTCTTCGGGTCGAGCGCGTCGAAGATGTCGCTGAGCTGGACGGCGCTCGTTACCTGGCCGCGGGGCAGCATTCCCCCGTCGGGGACCGCGGGAGAGTTGGTCGTCCCGGGGGTGAGCTCGACGTAGGTCTCGCCGAGGATCGTCTTCATCCGCAAAATCGCCTGGGCGTTCTCGTGGATCGGCGCGTAGCGGTTGCCGAGCTCGATCGTCGCGATCGTGCGGTTGTGGTCGCGGTCGATCGACTTGCTGATCACCTTGCCCACGTCGACGCCGGCGATCCGGACATCCGCCTGCGTGGCGAGCTGGTCGGCGTTCGGGAAGGAGACCTTGAACTCGTACCCCTGGGGGTTGAACGGGACCGTGCCGCCGAACGAAATCCACAGGAACAGCAGCAGCCCCACGCACGAGAGCGCGAACAGCGCCATCGTGAGGACCTTTCCGAGTGACGGGGTGCTCGTCTGCATCAGCCCGGCCTCGTGAGCTGTCGTGCCGTCGTCGTCATAGCGCGAGGTGGCAGGCCGTGGTCAGCGTCGGGTTCATCGCCAGGATGAGCGCGACGGCCGGGTCGAAGTGCAGGATCTGCGCGTACGTCGAGCACGACGCCTGGAGGAACAACGGACGGAAGACGCCGTTGGCGTCCTGGACCGAGAACAGGGTGCGGGCGTTGTGGTCGAGCCAGGCCAGCCACCACAGATAGCCGTGCTCGGTGCTGCCGGGGTTGTAGCCGACCATGTTCACGAAGTGGTTGAGGACCGTGAACACCTGGCTCAGGTTCGGCGTGGCCTTGGCGAGGTTGACCGCGGCCGGCTTCAGATCGCGAACAACCGGACGGGCCGCGACCACGAACGGACGAATCTGGTTCTTGACGATCGGAGTGCTCGGCGCCGCGAGCGACTCCAGCGCCTTGTTCGCCTCCGGAAGCGCCTGGGCGGCCGGAAGCAGGTTCTTGGCCGCCGGCCCGAGCTCGTCCGCGAACGCCTGCACCTTGCCGAGCGTCGCGGTCGTCTGCTCGAGCGTCCCCGGCAGCTCCGCGACCGCCTGGCTGATCTGCTGGTCGTCGGAGGCGAACGCGTGGAACACGCGTGAGCTCGCCTGTACGAGCGACACGATCTGGGTCTGCCGCGCGGCCAGCGCGCCGTTAAGCAGCGCGAGCGAGTGGACGAGCTGTTGTAGATCCTGTCCCCGCGCCGCGACCGCCTTGTTCAGGCGGGCGAGGTCTCGGTGGGTCGGCTCGAACCGCTCGAGCACCTGCGCGAGCTCGTCGCCGCCCTTGCCCTTCAGTCCCTGACCGGCGCCGTTGACGAGCAGCTCGAGGTATGAGCGGGTGTCCGCATCGAGCGAATCGAGGATCTCGTCGACGTTGACCTCGGGCATCGTGTTGGAGACCGGGATCGTGTAGCCGGGCTTGGCGATCGGTGCGCTGGGGCTGCCCGGGTCGAGCTCGATGAACATGTCCTGCAGACCTGTTCGCGGGCGCGCCACCGCGGTCGCGTTCGTGTGGATCATGTGCCGGTACTTCTGGCTGATCTGCATCTGCACGGTCGCGACCCCGTTCTTCAGCGTCACGTTTCCGAGCTGCCCAACCTGCACGCCCGAGACGACGACGGTCTGCCCCTGCCCGGGCGTGAACGCCTGAGCCGTCTGGAACTGGGCGTTCATCGTGAACGGGGCGGACTGGATGAAAGGAAACCGCAGCCGCTCGTGGTTGAGGATGTACCCCGAGACGATGACCGCGAGCACGACGAGGGCGAGGATCGCGGCGAAGTCGAACGAGTGCGTCTTGACCGCCCGCCTCATCGTGTCCCCCCGGCCGGAGTTGGTTTGAACTCGACAGCCTTGAGGCTCGGAATCTTCAGCGCGGCCTCGCCGCGCTTGACGCTCCGGTCCTCGGCGCTGGTCAGCAGCGAGCGTGCCGTCTTGGCCGAGCGCACCTGAGCGGCGCCCGGATCGGCGCTCATCGACTTCGGCGGCGCCGTCGTCGTCGCACTGAGGTTGGAGATCGGCGCCTGCGTCTCGCACGGAACCTTGGGCTCCAGCGGTGGCCGATGGCCGCCCGGCGGCACCGCCGGCTCCTCGCCCTCGATCGGCTGCAGGGCGCCGCCGACGAGCCCCGGCTGCAGCGAGGTCGTCGCCGTGTTGCCGAGCGCCCCGAGAACCCGGATGTAGAGGCCGTTGCCATCGAAGTCGCGGGACTCGCCGGCGAGTCCGGGTAGGAAGTCGACGGCCTCCTCATACACCTTGCGCGGCGGGAAGCCGTTCTTGGCGGTGAAGTGGCCGTCGTTCAGCGTGAGCTGCGACCAGGGGTAAACAACGTTGGCGACACAGCTCGACGCCGGGCGCACCTCGCCCAGCATGAACGGGATCGTCTCCTCGGTCAGCTTCGCCAGCGCGGGCACGGTGACCGATAGGTCCGACGCGAGGCCGCGCAGCTCCGAGGGCTGGACCAGCAACCGCAACTGGTGGATGAACGGGAGGCTCGCGTCGATCGTCGGCCCCGCGGACCTGACGCCTGGGATGAGCGCCGTCGAGAGCTTCTCGAGCGGCGGGAACGCGGCGTCGAGTGCGTCGAACGCCGGCGTCGCGGCTGACAGCGTCTTCGGCAGATCGCTGACCGCGTTTGACAGCGCCACGTTCTGCCGTGCGAACGCGTTCGCCGTCGTGTTGAAGTCCGTGATCAGGCTCTCGAGCTGCTGCGGATGGGCGTCGAGCGCGCCGGCGACGGTGCCCTGTGCCGAGATCCAGTTCGACAGGTCGTGCGGCTGGAGCCCGAGTGCGTCGTGGGCGACGATCGCCGAGTACTCGTACGCCGGCAGCCAATACTTGATCGATTCGTTGTACGCCGAGCCGCCCTTGCTGACCGCAGTCCCGTAGCCCCCCAGCAGGAGCTGCAGGCTCTGCCGCGTGTTGTACTGGAGCGAGTCGAGTGCCTGATCGAACTGCACGGGCTCGGTTCCCCGCGTGATCGGGAACGTGTGACCGTTCTTGGCGATCGGCGCCGAGGGGCTGCCCGGGGCGACGTCGACGAAGAAGTTGCCCTCCAGGAAAATCCGCGGGCGGATCGCGAACGTCGCGTCTTGGTGGAGCGGCAGGCCCTGGGGGTCGATCTGCATCGTCACGTCCGCTGCCTGGCATTGCGACGTCGTCGTCCCTCCGCGCTTGCAACCGGGGAGGGTCGAGACGCTCGATACGCGGCCCACGTTGACGCCGGCGATGCGCACGAGCGAATTCGGGTTGAGCCCGTTCGCGCTCGAGAACACGGCGTGGATCGTGAACTTGCTCGCGAACGGGTTGGCGAACTTGGTGTACGCGCCGTACGCGAACAGGATCAGCACGACGATCCCGATCGCGCCGGCGGTGAACTTGCTCACGCCTTTTCTGCGTCGACCCCGGCGCCTCATGGGTTACTCGGGTCGTATGGGGTCTGCGGGCCGGTGGTCGGGTTGCGGCTGAACGTCTCGCCCTTGGGCACGCGGGCCAGGCCGTGGAACGTCGGCCCCTGATCGCCGGGGGTGTGCTGGTCGGTGACGATCTCGCGGTGCTGCGGGTCGAAGTAGTTGAGCTTCTTCGGGTAGCCCCGCTGGCCCGTCTCGCAGTCGGCGTTCCCCTTGTTGTCGATCGCCGCGCCGTACGTCTGCGCGTGGAAGTACTCGGGCCCACCGTCCTGGCCGTCCGCCGGCTCTGTCGCGCCCTGGGTTCCGACGTTATCCGGCTGGGCCGGGTCGGCGAAGTTGAGCAGCGCCCGCTGGGCGAACCCGACGCTCGTCTGCTCGGAGAGGTGCTCCGACAGGTACGTCCACCAGTAATTCCAGTAGTCGCACACCGTCTGGTACGGCCCGAGGTACTTGACCATCGGATTCAGCGTCGAGACCGTCGACGACAGCCCGTTGATCGCCACGTTCGTCCCCGGCGCGAGCGCCAGCGACTTGAGCCGATCCATCACCTGCTGGAGCTTGCTGTTCAGTGACGGGGTGCGCTTGAGCGCTGCGGTGCCCTCCTCAACCGCCGGATCGAGCTGCGGGAGCGCCTGCCCCAGCGACGCGGTTGCGGGCTGCATCAGATCCCCGAACGTCGTCAGGTCGGTCAGGAATGGCTGCTGTACCTCGAGGCTGTTCGTGGAGACATCGAGCGTCGACGGCGACTCCGCGATCGTCGCCTCCAGGTCGCGCGGGTTGCGCGAGATCGCGCCGAACGTCGTCGCCATGTCGGTGAACAGCTGCGAGTTCGTCTGCGCCACCGGCGCGACCGTCCCCATGAACGCGTTCAGCGAGTCGAGGAACCTCGTCAGCTGCGTCCGCGGATCCGAGAGGTACGCCGCCACCGGTCGGAGGTAGCCCAACAGCGACGGCAGGCTGTGGATCGTGTCGTTGAGCGCCGAGCCGCGCGCCGCCAGGACATCACCGTAGCCCTCCAGGTCCTGCTGAATCGCCGTCCGCGTCTGCTGGTTGAACGTCTTGAAGACGTCGTCGAACTGCACCGGGACGGTCGTGTGCGAGATCGCCATCGTCGCGCCGTCGGCATAGGTCTGCTTCGACGAGCCGACGGTCAGCGCCACGTACTTCAGACCCAGCACTGACTTCGGGAGGACCGTCGCCGTCGAATCGACGGGGATCGAGCCATTGGACTCATTGAGCTTCAAGGTCGCCTGCGCCCCCACCTGACCACTGGGCATGATCACCGGCTTCAGCGCGGAGACGAAGCCGACCTGGAAGCCACCCTCGCGCACGTCGTTACCCACCACCAGGTTCGAGCCGTCGGCGAAATCGACCTTCAGCTCTCTGGTCGGAACGAACGGCAAACCCTGGTTGGCGTTGTAGGCGAGAAACACCGCGACCAGGAGCACGAGCACTGTCACAGCCCCGACCAGCACCGGATTCGCGAATGGCGCTTGCTGGCGTCTTCTCATGGCGACAGGAGGTAGTTGAGAAGTTGCTGCGCCTGGTTGCCTCCCGAGGACCCTCCTGACGTCGCCGGCGTCGAGCCGCTCCCCGGGGACCCACCGCCGCCGACCCCGGAGACGATCTGGCCAACGGTGCCCTGGAGCGTCTTCGGAATGCCGCCGCTGCCTCCACCGCCGCCCCCGCCTCCGGTGGAGCTCGTGGCGGGACTGCTGCTCGCCCGCGGCGGGGCGCTCTTGCGCGCCGACTTGGCCGCTTTCTGCGATGCGGCGCCGGTCGGCGACAGGTTCGGCCCCAGCTTGCAGGCCGTCGTCTTGGGGCCGGAGTCGCCCGGTGGCGCCCCACCCGGGTCGGGCACACACGCGCTCGGATCCGACGGATCGGTCTCGTTGATCTCGGGTTGGTTGGGCCCGAGCCACGAATAGCAGTCGCGAGCCGTCGCGCCGTGCTGAGCCAGGTTGTTGGCGACGCTCTGCGGCGTCGCGTACTGCGAGCACATCGGATCGACAAATGCGTCGACCGCGAGGAAGTGGCCGAACTGCCCGAACCCATTGATGGCGAGCGTCTGGTTGAAGACGTACTGAAGCAGCGCCTCCAGTCCGGTGAAGCCCTTGCCGCCGGGGCTGCGGCTGTCGGGCTCGACGGCGCGGCTGCGGTTGTCGAGGTCGTGGAGGACGATCGCCAGGTTCTGCGCCAGCTCGGGAGTCGGCTTCGCAAATTGATTCAGGGCGGCGATCGTCGGCTTGGCGGCGACGACCGCCTGCTTGCCAGTGACGGATGCCTGTCCGAGCGATTTCAAGGCCGGCACCGCGGACTGGGAGAACGCCGGCAGATCCGTGAACAGCCGGTCGAGCATGCCCGAGGCGTTGTTGAGGTTTGCGAGCACCGGCGTGTTGGCGTCGGCGGCCTGGCCCAGCTTGAGCATCGCGGGCCGGAGCTGCGCGAGGAACGCCGGGAGCTTGTTGAACGTCGCCTGCAGGTTGGACTGCTGCGTCGCCGTGTCCGAGGCGGCGTTGTTGGCCTCGGTGATGAACCGCTGGACGTTCGCCTTGTTGTCCGCGAGCGCGGTGATGACCGAGTTCGCATTCGCCGTCAGCTGCTGCAGCGTGTGCGAGTCGTTGCCGAGCAGGCCCAGCAGGTTGTCGGTCTCGGTGAGCGCGGGCACGGCGCGTCGGAGGGCCGCCTCGAGGTCGTCCGAGCGGCCGGCAACGGCCGCGCCGAGCTCGTTGACGATGAGCGTGAACCGCTCCCGGTAGGGCAGCTGCATTACGTCCTGGAGCAGATCGGCGGGGATCGTCGACTGCGTGCGGGTCACCGGGATCGTCCCGCCCGCTGGAATCACCTTTCCGCTCTGACCCGGCTGGCACTCGACGAAGTACTCGCCGATCAGTGACTGCGGCCGCGACTGGCAGAAGGCGTCAGAGCGGAACTGGCCGAACCCGTTCTGGGTCACCTGCACGGTCACCTGCGCGTAGCAGTCGTAGGTGTTTCCGTTGACACACCCTTTCGGGAGGCTGATCGACTTGATCGTGCCCGCGGGAACGCCGGCGACCTTGAAGTCCGCGCCGGTCACCAACCCGAAAGCGTCATCGAGGTCGATCTTGTAGGTCCCCGCCGCGTTGTCGCTGTTCTTGGCGCCCCCGGCAAGGACGAGGAACGCCCCCGCCGCGAGCACGACCGCGGCACTCAAAAGCGCACGCTTCATGAGCCCGTCGGCACCTCGCTCGGGTTACACGGGAAGCCACTCTCGGGGTAGTAGACCGCGCCGCGCTCCATCGATCCCGGACAGCGGTCTCCCTGTCCGGTCGTCAGCGGGGCCTTGCCACTCGGGGACCCGGTCCCGAGGAACTGCTGCAGGAACCCGCCGATCCCTGCGGGGATGGAGCTCGTGATCCCGTTCTCGACCGACGCGAGCCCGATCACCGGGGCGACGCGGCTCGTGCCACCGTTGGCGTCAATCACGCCCGGATGCGTGTAGCCCTCGAACCAGCCGGTGAGGTCAACCGCGTAGGGACGCGCCGTCGCGAGCTCCGGCGTCGAGTCGTTCAGGGCGATCGTCGACTGCGTGAAGGCACCCGGGCGCGACTCGCCGTTCGCGGTGACGTTGTGGACGGTCACCGCGGCGAGCGGAACGCCGAGCTTCGTCAACTCGATCAGGTCGTTGTCCGGTCCCGGACGGCTGATCACGTGGGCCAGGTCGTTGATCGTCGGGACCGAGTCCTCGGCCAGCGGTTTGAGCTGAACGAGCAGCTGCTGGAGCTTTGGAGCGACCGGCTTTGAGACGTCGACCAGCGGTTGGACGACATTGAGAGCGTTGCGGAGATTGACGAACGTCGTGTCCGCGAGCGCCATGAAGCCGGGCAGCTGCTGGATCGATTGGCCGAGCGCGGTGTGCTGGCCCGCGAGCGCCTCGGTGGTCGTTGACAGGTTTCTCACGAGACCGGCCAGGTCCGAGCGCCGCGTGGCGATGTCCGAGACGAGGTTCGAAGACTTGACGATGAACTGCGTGAACTTGTTCGTGTCCCGGTTGATCTCGTGGAAGAGGACGCTCGAGGACGCGATCGCCGGGTTCAGGTACTTCCACGCGGCCTGCATCTTCGCGCCCTCTTTTTCGTACTGAGACGCGGAGCCCCGGATCACTTCCTGCAGGGCCTGGCGCGTCGGCGCGTCGAGCGTGTCCAGAACCTGGTCGAGATCTACCTCGCTCGAGGTGTCCTGGGTCGGAATCGTGCCCTTGTTCGGGATCGGCTTGCCGGTCGCGGGGCCGAGCCGGAGATCGACGTAGCGGTTCGCGATCCCCGAGAGCGATACCTCTCGCACCGTCGCGAGCGTTCCCTGGCGGAGCGGCTCGAACGTCGGATTGTTGATCGACAGCGTCAGCTTCGCTTGCCCGTTCGAGGTCAGCGAGATGCTCGAGACGGTGCCGATGTTGTTGCCGGACACCTCGACCAGGTCGCCGCTCACGATCTGGCTGGCGTTCTGGAAGATCGCGCTGACCTGGTAGCTCGAGCCACCCTGGAGCACGATCACCGCCACCACGACGACCGCGAGCACCACTGCCGCGAACGCGGCAGCCCTGCCCATCACCGATGAATTCCGCATCGCCGCGGCCTAACCATGCATCCTCCCGTACGCTTGGGTTAGGGGCGTCTCCCGCTGAGACGTTTTCGACGCTACCAACGGCTTGTCGGCGTGTCAAAAACGAACCGACGAGGCGGTTCTGCCCGCTGGCGCGTGATTTCATGTATTGCGGTCGATCGGGCGGCGAACGCCGGCGATGGAGCCCCAAAATGGCTGAGATAACCGCGATACCCGGGGCGGGACTCGAACCCGCAACGCTCCTAGGAGCAGCGCATTTTAAGTGCGCGGACTTTGCCAGTTTGTCTACCCGGGCGGGGGTGCCATGTTAATCGCGCGCGCGACGGCTCACTTCAAAAGCTCTTAGAAGACCGCAACTAATGCGCTGCTACGGTGTCCTGGTTACCGGAGTCCTTGCCATCTAGGAGTCGCCGGACGGTCGGATGGAAGTCTCAGCGCTCAAATACTCGGGGGGACTAGGCCTTCACGGGCGATCACCCCTGCTGAGACTCCAGTCCGACGAGCGCCTCGTGGCGCTCGTTCGTCGAGGGAACCAGACGGCGTTCGAAGTGCTCGTCAGCCGCTACAGCTCGCGGTTGCTGGCGTTTTGCCGCCACCTGCTCGGCTCCCGCGAGGACGCCGAGGACGTCCTCCAGGAGGTCCTCGCCGCGGCGTTCAACGCGATGCTCGCCGACGACCGCCCGATCAACGTCCGGCCGTGGCTCTACCGGATCGCCCGCAACCGCTGCCTGAACCACCTGCGCCGCATCCAGACGGTCGGCGTGGACTCGATGGATGTCCATCTCTCCGAGAACGGCGCGAGCACCGCCGACAAGGTGCATGAGCGCGAGGAGTTCCGGCTGCTCGTCGGCGACATTCGCGAGCTCCCCGAGACCCAGCGGACGGCCCTCGTGCTGCGCGAGATGGACGCCCTCTCCTACGAGCAGATCGCCGAGGCGATGGAGACGACCGTCCCGAGCGTCAAGTCGCTGCTCGTGCGCGCCCGGATCTCGCTCGCCGAGGCCGCCGAGGCGCGCGTCCTGTCCTGCGAAGAGGTCCGGATCGAGCTCGGCGAGGTCGCCGAGGGCCTCGTGCGCCGGCCGAGTCCGCTCGTCCGTCGCCACCTGCGCGGGTGCCAGCGCTGCGATACGTTCCGCGGCCAGCTCAAGGAGACGAACAAGGCGCTCGCGGCCCTGCTGCCGATCGGCCCGCTCGTGCTCTTGAAGAAGCTCGCGCTCACCCATCTTGGCCACTCCGCCGGGTCGACGGCAGCCGGCGGCGGCGCCGCCAGCTCGGGCGCGGCGGCCGGCTCGACCGCGGCGGCCGCGGGGACCGCAGCGGGTGGCTCATTCGTCGTCGGCTCGACCGCCGGCGGCTTCGTCTCCGCGGGGATCGGCGCGATCGCCACGAAGGCGGCGGCCGGACTCGCGGCGGCGGCGCTCGTCACGGCGGGCGCGGTCGAGGTCGACCACTCCTCCGCGAGCCATCACGCCGGCTCGCTCCACGCCGCGGTGCCGCTCGCGCCAGCGCTTCCCGCGGTTCCCACCGTGACCGCCGCCCCGACCCACACCTCCCATCACGCGCTCGTGAAGCAGAGCAAGAAGTCGACCAAGGCCAAGAGCACGCCGGCGCCGAAGAAGACGCTGGTGGCCGCCGCGGTCACGCCGAAGACGCCACCGAAGCACACCGACACGACCAAGTCGGCGACCCTCCCGGGCCGCACCCAGACGCAGACCGATCCGACGGTGCTCGGCACGACCGGCGCCAACGCGGGCACGGCGACGACGACCGCCACCCCCGAGCCCGCGGCGCAGCCGCCGACGACGACGCTCGCTTCGACCACGGCGCCGACGACCACCACGACTACGACGACCACGACGGCGCCACCGACCACGACGACGACGTCGCCGACCACGACGATCGAACAGCCGCCGCCGACCACCACGACGACGCCCACGACGACGACGACGCCGAGCGGTTCAGGCTCCGGCGACGACGGCTCGGGCGACAGCGCCAACTCCACGTCCTAGACGCGAGTGATCGGCATCGATCACTTCAACGCGGTTGACATGCGCGTCGGGCGAATCATCGCCGTCGACGAGTTTCCCGAGGCGCGCGTGCCCGCGTGGAAGCTCACGATCGACTTCGGTCCCGAGGTCGGGATCAAGCGCTCCTCGGCCCAGATCACGAACTATTCGCGTGAGGAGCTGCAGGACACGCTCGTCGTCGGGGTCGTGAACTTCCCCCCGCGCCAGATCGGCCCGTTCTCCTCAGAGGTGCTCGTCCTCGGCGCCCTCGACGACGAGAAGGGCGTCGTGCTGCTCCGCCCCGACCGCGGCGCCGGGGTCGGCTCTGCGATCGGATAGGGGCTCTGCCTCGAGGGCCGAGACGCAGGTGGCGCTGTGTATCGCCGGGTCCGGGCTGGGGCTGCCGACTCTCGGCCCGCCAGCTCAGATGGTGTCTAACGCGACAACACTGGCCGAAATCCCGAGCCCTGTCGTATTGAGCACACTCTTCATGCATAGGTCGACAGGGCTCGCCTTCCTGGACGACGTTGTCGTGTTATGCATCATGAAAGGCGCGATCGCGCCCATCCCCTTCCCCAGTACCGATTAAGAGGCCGCGCCGGGTAGCGCCGGCTACGGCCCCGGCTCGCCACCGATCAACAGCGCCCCACGGGTCCGGCCGTCGACGTCGATCGCGTACTGGCCCGACCGCTGGCCCGGGATCAGTACCGAGGCCTTCCCCCCGGCCGGCACCGCGAGCGTGTACGGCGTCGGCGTGTGCAGGATGACCTGGTGACCGGCGCCGTCGGTGGAGCTGACCGTCACCCGCACGGCCAGGAACGCGGGCGCCGAGACCGTCGAGGGGATCAGCCGCCCGCCCGACCCGACCGCGAACGTCGCCGGCACGCGGACGTTGGTCGACCCGCCGTTCTGGCTCTTCTTCTTGTGGCTGGAACCACCTCCGACGGCGGCGCCGCCGCTCGCTGGATTGGTGGTCGTGCTCGAGTGGGTGGTCGTCGCGGCGGTCGTGGGCGTGGTCGTCGACGATTCGCCCGTTGTCGAGGACGATGACGTGGACTGCGTCGACGCCGGCGCGGTGCTCGGAGAGGTGCTCGGAGAGGTGCTCGGCGCGGTCTGGGCCGTGGTCGAGTGCGAAGAACCCCCGCACCCGCCGATTAACAGAAGAACAGGAATTAAGCCCGAAAGAATCGTGCGTCTTCTCACGTTTTCAGCATAGAGGGCCGATAACCGGCTTAGAGATGGGGCAAGATGCGCTCTTCCGGTCAAGTTCTTCTTCCGACGAAGCTCGTTGAATACGACGCGCTCCGCCGCCGCGTCTGGATCCTCGGCCAGCGCTGCCATCACGGCGCCACCGGCACCGTCGTCGCGGCGCTCGCCTGCATCGGTCTGATCGCCATCGACCGCGACCCGCGCTCGCCGCTGCTCGCGATCATCGCCACCGGCGGCGCGCTGATGGCGCACGACTGGAAGGATCACTCGATCTGGTTCCAGCGCGGGCGCGGAGTCCAGGCTTAGCTCGACCCATAGTGTGTGCGGGCGCTCGTGACGATCGCCCTGCTGACCACCTATCTGGCGCCCTACCGCGTCCCGTTGTTCGAGCGGCTGGCCCAGCGTCACGACCTCGAGGTCCTCTGCTTCGGCGGCGGCGAGCGCTACGTGCCCTCGTGGTTCGCCGACCTCGACGCGCAGCTACGAGCCGCGCCCTTCCCGGCACGGCGCCTGAACGGCGCGGCCGAGGCGCTCGCGCTCGGGCGCCGCTACGACATGGTGATCGGGGGGTTCGCCGGCGGGACGGTGCTGCCGGCCGCGTACGCCGGCGCGAAGCTCCGCCGGCGGCCGTTCGTCCTGTGGGCGTCGGTGTGGGCGCGGCCGCGCTCGCTCACTCACGACCTTGCCTTTCCGGCGACGCGCCACATCTACCGCCACGCCGACGCGGTCGTCGCCTACGGCCCCCACGTCCGGCGGTTCGTCGCCTCGATGCGAGGCCACGACGACGACGTGTTCATCGCGCCCCAGTCGGTCGAGCCGGAGCTGTTCGGCCGGGAGGTTTCCGGCGGGGAGATCGACGGCTTCCGCTCACGCCACGGGCTCGGCGCCGGCGCGATCGTCCTGTACGCCGGGCGCCTGGTCGCGGAGAAGGGCATCCCCGTGCTCCTCGACGCGTGGCGCCAAATCCGCTCCGACGCCACGCTCGTGCTGATCGGCGACGGACCGCTGGCGCTGAGCGCCGGCGCGACACCAGGCGTCCGGCTGCTGGGCCCGATCCCCCGCTCAGAGCTCCCGGTCGCCTACGCCACCGCCGAGCTCGCGGTCCTGCCCTCCGTTCCCACGCCACGCTTCCGCGAGCCGTGGGGCCTCGTCTGCAACGAGGCCATGCTCCAGGGACGGCCCGTGATCGCCACCACCGCCGTCGGTGCCGTCGCCGGCGGGCTGGTCCAGGGTGGCGAGAGCGGTCTCGTCGTGCCGGCGGGCGATGCGGTGGCGCTGGCGGGGGCGCTCGACCGGCTGTTGGGCGACCCGGCGTTGCGCGCGCGGTTGGGGGCGGCGGCGCGGACCGCGGTGGCGGCGTACACGTACGGGGCGATGGTGGAGGGGTTTGAGGCGGCGATGCACACGGCGATACACAGCGCCACACGCGCGCGGCCCTCGAGGTAGAGCCCCTACTACTGACCTACGGAGAACAGCGCCTCGAGGTCGTGTTGGGAGTAGACCTCGAACGCGACCATCGTCTGCGTCCGGCTCACCCCCTCGAGCTGCGAGAGCTGGCCGGTGACCACGTTGGCGAGGTCGTTCTGCTCTCGCAGCCGCAGCATCGCGACGAAGTCCCATTCCCCGGTCACCGAGTACGCCTCGGCGACGCCTTCGATGTCGGCGAGCTCGCCGCCCAGCGTCGCCAGGGCCGAGCGCTCGGCCTGAATCAGGACGATCGCGTGGGTCATGCCGAGTGGGTCTCCCCCGGCTCGAGCACGACGACGTTCGCGTAGCCGGCGGACTCGACGTCGGACTTGAACGCCTGCGCGTCGGTCTCGATCGGCGGGAACGTGTTGTAGTGGCACGGGATCACGGTCTTGGCGCCGACGAGCTGGGCGGCGTCGACGGCGTCGGTGCGATCCATCGTGTAGTAGCCGCCGATGCACATCAGCGCGACGTCGATCGGACTGCGCTTGCCGACGAGCTGCAGGTCCGAGAACAGCGACGTGTCGCCGAGGTGATAGATGATCGTGTCCTCGAAGTTGATCAGGAGGCCGGCCGGCGTGTTCACCGTTCCCCTGGGCGTCGTCGACGTGTGCCAGGCGGGTACGAGCTTGACCCAGCCCCAGTCGAACTTGACGGTGCCGCCCAGGTTCGGCTCGTCGACCTGGACGCCCTCCTCGCCGATCTCGCGGGCAATCTCGACGATCGCGATCACCGGCGCCCCCGTGCGCCTCGCGATCGGGACCGTGTCGCCGATGTGGTCGGCGTGACCGTGGGTGAGCAGGATTGTCGTCGCGGCGACATCGTCCGCGCTGATCGCCGCCTTCGGGTTGCCGGTCAGGAACGGGTCGATCAGGACCGTCGTGTCACCGTCGGACAGCGTGAAGCAGGCGTGGCCGAGAAATTGAACTTCCATCTTCGATCAATCCTCCTTGTTGCTTGTCTCACCTAGTTCGCGAGCGAGCTCGAACCCGACCGCGACGCCGACCATCATCCCGAGGCGGGTCTCCTCGGCCAGCAGCGTCCGGATCGCACGCTCGCGATCCGCCACGTCCTCGCCGCCACTGGCCTCGCGCACGGCCTGGTCGTGGGCCGTGTCGAACCAACCCCCCTCTTCCAGCGCCATCGCCAGCACGCGCTGCAACGACGGCGCCGCGCGCGCCACGATCTCCTGCGCCTCGCGCAACCGCGCCGGATCGCCAATCGCGGCGAGCGCTGCATCGAGGTCGGCGTCGGTGTAGGGCACTCGGATCGAGGATCATACGTCCGTGGTCGTTCCGCTGACTTCCCTGTCCCACGGCGCCGGGTGTGGCTGCAAGCTGCCGGCGGCGGCGATCGGACCGCTGCTCGCCGGGCTGGGCGGCTCGCAGGACCCGAACGTGCTCGTCGGCTTCGACACGGCCGACGACGCGGGCGTGTACCGCCTGCGCGACGACCTCGCGATCGTTCAGACGGTCGACTTCTTCACCCCGATCGTCGACGACCCGTTCGACTTCGGCCGGATCGCCGCGACCAACGCGCTCTCGGACATCTACGCGATGGGCGCGACCCCGGTGAGCGCGCTGAACCTCGTCGCTTTCTCGCTCCAGGACCTGGGGGCGGAGGTGCTCACGGAGATCCTCCGGGGCGCCGCGGCGGTGGCGGACGACGCGGCGGTCGCGATCCTGGGCGGCCACTCGATCGAGGACGCCGAGCCGAAGTTCGGGATGGCGGTCACCGGCGTCATCCATCCCGACGAGCTCCTGACCAACGCCGGCGGGCGACCCGGCGACGCGCTCGTGCTGACCAAGCCCCTGGGCGCTGGCGCGGTCTCAACCGCGGTCAAGCGCAATATCCCGGGCGCGCCGCTTCAGGAGGCCATCGCGGTGATGACGACGCTCAACCGCGAGGGCGCGGACGCTGCCCGGGCCGCCGGCGCCCACGCCCTCACCGACGTCACGGGATTCGGGCTGCTCGGCCACCTGCACGAGCTCGCGCTCGCCAGCGGGCTCGCGGCGCATATCGACGCCGCCGCGGTGCCTGCGATCGCCGGCGTGCTCGAGCTGCTCAGCGACCCTGAGCAGGGGTCGGTCGCCGGAGGGACGAAGCGCAACCGCGCCCACGCCGAGGAGTTCACGACCTTCGACGCCGGCGTCCCCGAGGAGCGCCGGTGGCTCGTCGCCGACGCGATGACATCCGGCGGCCTGCTCGCGGCCGTGCCACCGGGCTCCGCGGACGCAATGCCCGGTTGGGAGATCGGCCGGCTCGCCGAAGGCCCGCCCGGGACGATCGTCGTTTTTTAGCCGCGGTCGGTGAGTCGCGCGAGCGGAAGGCCGATCACGAGGCCGAGGGCCGCTCCGACGCCCCCCGCGAGCCAGGCGGCGTCGCGGACGGCGAGCGGCACGAGCGCCACGGTGACGGCGATCACGACGGTTCCGAGGATGTCGCCCTCGATCTCCTCGCCGGCTCGCAGCGAGAGCAGATCCGGGACCGCCCACGCGCACAGCAGCGCCAGTGCGGCCCCGTTGCCACCGAGCGCGATCGGGACCGGATACGCCGCCGCGGTGGCGGCGATTCCGCCGACGCCGCCGACGAGGAACAGCGCGATCACGGGTGCGGGACCGTGGCGGCGCTCGAGCAGCCACCCGAACACGGCGATCGTCCCGAGCGCGATGAACGCGTACCCGATGTTGTTGTAGACGAACGGAGCGGTCAGCAGCCTCCACCACTGCGACCCAGGCTTGCCGACGACCGCGAGCCTGTCGAGGCCGACCACCGACGTGCGCCACACGAGGCACCCCGCGAGCCCGAGCAGCACGAGCACGATCGTCGCGTACGGACGGGCGTCCGCCCGGATCCCCGGGATCTCGTCGTTGCGCAGCCGGGGCAGCGAAGGCGTGGGCGGCCGGCGCCGGCGCTTCTTTTCCGTGACCCGACCTTCCCGGTCGAGCTTTGGAGCCCGTTTACGGAGCCGGTTGCCGCAGTACGGGCACTCGGTGATGTAGGGACTGACTTCCGATCCACAGCTCTTGCAGATCACGAAGAGATCCGGACCACCAGTGCTCACGGAACGATTGTAAGCATTGCGCGAGGGCCCCCAAGCCTCTTGGGGGAAGCGGAGCTCTTCCTGTCCCCTAGACGGCCGTCGCGCTGACGATCTCGGCCATCACCTCGTGGAGATCGTTGTTGGCCTCGTAGACGACGACCTGGCGTGCCGCGCCGTTGCCGCGCTCGAGCAGATCCTCGATGGCGTCGAGGTCATCGGCCGATCCGAGGTCCTGGCAGTGGGCGCGCGTGCGGTCGAGCAGCCGCCGCACCAGGGCCCGCGTCTGGACGCGATCCGGATGCGGCAGGTCGACGAGCTCGCCCTCGAGTCCGTGCCTCGCCGCCAGCCACTTGTTCTCGTCGAGCATCTCGTACGGGTAGCGGGAGAGCTCCTTGCCGGCGTCGTAGTACTCGCACATCTCCTTCACGAGCCCCTGCACGAGCGCCGCCAGGCCGAGCGTGTGCTCGATGTGCGTCTGGGAGTCCATCACCCTGACCTCGACCGTGCCGAAGTTCGGGTGCGGCCGTACGTCGTGCCAGAGGTAGGTGTAGTCCTCGATCACCTTGCAGTTGACCATGAACTCGATCCGCCGCTCGTAGTCATCCCAGCCGTCGTATGTCGGAGGGATCCCGACCCGCGGGAAGGCCCGGAAGATCGGCGTTCGGGCCGACGCGAGCCCGGTGGCGCCGGCGCGCCAGAACGGCGAGTTCGCCGAGAGCCCGAGCAGCAACGGGACGTGGACCCGCATCCCGTTTGCGACGTAGATCGCCTTGTCCGGGTCATCGATCCCGACGTGGACGTGCATTCCGAAGATCAGCTCCTGGCGCGCGACCCAGCGCAGCGCCGAGATCAGGTCCCGGTAGCGCGGCCGGGCCACGATCCGTTGGTCTTCCCACAGCGCGAACGGGTGCGTCCCGGCCGAGCCGATCGCGAGGTTCTTGCTCTCGGCGCTCTGCGCGACCTGCCGGCGCAGTGAGCGCAGCTGCTCCCCGGCGAGCGCGGTGTTCGGGCACGGGTCCGTCGAGACCTCGAGCACCGACTCCATCAGCTCGGGCTTGATCTCGCCCGCCGGCGCCGACTCCAGCAGCGACTCGATCGCGTTGACGAGGTCGAGCGACTCGGCGTCGACGATCATCAGCTCCTCTTCGATCCCGATCGTGTACGCCGGGCCCTTGAACTCGTGCTGCACGCGCGGCAGCCTACTGACGAAACTGGCCTTAGACTGGGCAGAACCGATCACTCGCCTTGGAAGGACGGAGACATGGCCCTTGGTTACGACGGAAAGCTCTACATCCTCGCGTTCGACCACCGCGGCTCGTTCCAGAAGAAGATGTTCGGCATCGAGGGCGACCCCACCCCCGAGGACACCGAGCGGATCGCCGACGCGAAGCGGGTGATCTTCGAGGGGATGTTGGACGCCGTCGGCCGTGGCGCCGAGGCGGGGGCCACGGGCGTGCTCGTCGACGAGCAGTTCGGCTCCGACATCCCGTCCCGCGCCCACGCGGATGGGCTCAAGCTGGCGATGCCGGTCGAAAAGTCGGGCCAGAACGAGTTCGACTTCGAGTACGGCGACGACTTCGGCGCCCACATCGAGAAGTTCCCGGTCGATTTCTCAAAGGTCCTCGTCCGCTACAACCCCGACGACGACGCCGAGCTGAACCGGGTCCAGCTCGAGCGCCTGAAGCGGCTCGCCGACTGGCTCCACGCCAACGACCGCAAGTTCCTGTTCGAGCTGCTCGTGCCCGCCACCGAGGGCCAGCTGGCCAGCGTCGACGGCGACACCGACCGCTAC
Organism: uncultured Solirubrobacterales bacterium; assembly: GCA_963812225.1. Lineage (GTDB taxonomy): Bacteria > Actinomycetota > Thermoleophilia > Solirubrobacterales > Solirubrobacteraceae > Palsa-465. The sequence continues at coordinate 267,981 of CAWEUN010000009.1, read as the reverse complement.
GACGCCGAGCTGCGGCCGGGGCTGATGCGCGAGGCGATCCAGGCGATCCAGAAGGGCGGCGTCGAGGTCGACATCTGGAAGATCGAGGGCGTCGACGAGCGCGAGGACTGCGACATGCTCGCGGAGATAGCCCGGACGGGCGAGGGCCGCGAGGGCGTCGTGTGCGTGCTGCTGGGCCGTGGCGCCTCGACCGAGAAGGTCGAGCACTGGCTCCGGATGGCGGCTCCGGTCGAGGGCTTCATCGGCTTCGCGATCGGCCGCTCGATCTGGTGGGACGCGCTCAAGGCATGGTTGGCCGGAGACATCTCCCGCGAGACGGCGTCGTCCCAGATCGCCGAGAACTACCTCCATTTCGTGAGGGTTTACGAGGGCCAGGTCGTCCACTAGAGGGTGGTTAGGGCCGGCCATTCGGCCGGCCTATTATGTGGCCTCGGCCCCCGACGGCCCGGTCGACATAACCTGGTAGGCTCGCCCCGCGATGGCGATGAAGATGCGTCAGAGCCTCGCGCAGCTAGAGCAGGAGTTCCGGCACGAGGCCGAACTGGACCGGAACCGCAGGGAGAGCTTGCGCAAGCGCGCTGTCGTCCGCTCCCGCAAGCGCCACCGGCAACGTGAGCAGAAGCGGAGCTCCGTGCGGTTCTGGCTGCTCGCGCTGTCGCTCGTCGCCACCGCCCTGATCGTGACCGCGGCGATGTTCGAGACGCTCTACCGGCTGCTGGGCTAGGTGGTGTCGCCGAGGCCCCGCAGCGCCGCGTCGACCTCCTCGCGGCCGCCCTTGCCGGCGCTGCGCTCCTGCTGGATCTCCAGGTAGACCTCCTTGCGGAACACGGGAATGTCCCGGGGAGCCTGGATGCCGATCCGGACCTTCTCGCCGATAATCGCCAGCACGGAGACCTCGATGTCGTCCCCGATCATGATGCTCTGATTGGACTTGCGGGTCAGTACCAACATGGGATTGCCTCCCTGCTTGCCTGTTCGTAGAGAAGAACCGCCAGGCGCCACGCTGCCTCGACAAGCGCACAGACCGCCCTCGAGGCCAGCATAGCGACAACACTTGCCGCAGCACAAGCGTTTCTAGAACAGCACGGACTTCCGACTCATCCCTGTAATAGTCTCCGCCATTCCATGCCAAGACGATCACTCCGACCAGAGCTGAACCGGATCCGCGGATGGGTTCGCCAGGGACGCACGGATGCGTGGATCGCCCACCAGCTCGAGGTCACCGTCCAGCAGATCCAGGCCTTCAAGCGCGAGCAGGGACTCGAGCCCGAAGTCGACGGCGAGGGCGCCGCCACCGACTTCGACGACGAGATCGATCTCCGCGCCGAGGATGATGCCCTGATCGCCGCCGAGCTCGATGCGGCCGAGACCCAACGCGCCGAGGAGGAGGAAGAGGAGGACGAGGACGAGCCGCCGGCGCCTCGCCGGCGCGCACGCCGGGGCACGCGCGGCGGTCGCCGCAAGAAGGCGACCACGCTCGAGGCGACCTTCGACCACGGCGAGGAGGGCTACGGCCTGTGGCTCGACCCCGCCGTTCAGGACGACCCCATCTACGCCGAATACTGGGCCGGCCACCGGCCCGTCGAGGTCGCGATCGAGGAGGACCAGATCGTGATCCGCCGCGCCGGCGGCGACGAATCCGACGACTCGGACTAGTCCGCCTTCGTCCGCCGCCCGCCGGCGTAATCGACCGCCTCGCGCACGTACCGGGCGAACGCCGCGCCGGCGACGGTCGTCATGTCCCAGGCGAAGGGATCGTTGGGCGCGACGCGCGTCGCGATCTGAAACGCCCAATCGGTCCCCTGGTCGAGGTACAGCGCCGCGAGCTCGTCGGTCGTAAACGAGCCTCCCAGGCGCCGGCGGAGCTCGAGCACGATCTCATCCCGCACCCGCTCGAGCACGGGGCGCTCGGCCGGATCGGCCGCCTGCAGCCGCCGCTCCCCCTCACGCCACAGGGCGATGATCTGCTCGGAGGGCATCAGGCGCCCCCCCGCCTGCCACTCAGTGCCCGCGCATCCCCATGATCACGTAGGACCGCTCGCCCGCCTTCACCATCCCGAGCTGCCGCGCGTCCTCGACGATCGTCGCCGGGTTGCTCAGCGCCTTCTGCTCGCGAGCGAGCCGGGCGTTCGCACGCGTGAGGCGCTGCACGATCGCCTCCTGCTGGTCCGTCTGTGACCGTGTCGACAGATACGAGAGCGCATCCTGGATGTAGACGCCGGCCACGACGGCGAGCACCACCAAAAGGCCGATCCGCCCGACTCGATCCCAGCGGACCCGCAGCGCGCCCTCGACGACCCGTCGCGGACGTGGCGCCGGTCGCGCTTGGCGAGGCCGGCGGTGCGTTGCCGATGCGGAGCGGGCAGGCGGCATCCCCTGAGCGCTTCGTTCGACGCCCGTGAGGTCCTTCCTGCTGCAACAAACGGTGCGTCCTCAGGAGCGGAACGCGCTCCGACCGGGATACGTCCCGTCCGGCCCGAGCGCCTCCTCGATCCGCAGGAGCTGGTTGTACTTCGCGACGCGATCGGTCCGCGACGGCGCTCCGGTCTTGATCTGGCCACACCCCGTCGCGACGGCGAGGTCCGCGATCGTCACGTCCTCGGTCTCCCCCGATCGGTGGGACATGACCGCCGTGTAGCCGGCCTCGCGCGCCATCCGGATCGCGGCGAGCGTCTCGGTCAGAGTGCCGATCTGGTTGACCTTGATCAGGATCGAGTTGGCCACGTCGCTGTCGATGCCCCGCTTGAGCCGGTCCGTGTTCGTCACGAACACGTCGTCGCCGACGAGCTGCAGGTGGTCGCCGAGCCGCTCGGTGAGCGTCTCCCAACCCGCCCAGTCCTCCTCGCCCATCCCATCCTCGAGCGAGACGATCGGATAGCGGCCGGCGAGATCGGCGAAGTAATTCGCGAGCTCGTCCGCGGTGAGCGTCCGCCCCTCGTGCTCGAGGACGTAGGCGCCGTCCCGGTAGAGCCCGGACACCGCCGGGTCGAGCGCAATCGCCACCTGATCTCCGGGGATATAGCCCGCCGCGCGAATCCCGCCGACGAGCACCTCGAGCGCCTCCTCGTTGGAGTTGAGGTCGGGAGCGAAGCCGCCCTCGTCGCCGACCGCCGTCGACATCCCCCTGTCGTGGAGCGTCTTCTGCAGATGGTGGAAGACCTCAGAGCCCATCCGCATCGCCTCGCCGAAGTTGCGCGCGCCGACCGGGACGATCATGAATTCCTGGAAGTCGATCTTGTTGTCGGCGTGAGCTCCGCCGTTGATCACGTTCATCATCGGCACGGGGAGCACGTGCGCCGTCTCCCCACCCAGGTAGCGCCACAGCGGCTGGCGCTCCTCGGCGGCCGCCGCGTGGGCTGCCGCGAGCGAGACGGCGAGGATCGCGTTGGCGCCGAGCCGCGACTTGTTCGGCGTCCCGTCGAGGGCGATCAGCATCCGATCGAGCGCCGCCTGACTCGACGCGTCCTGGCCGTGGACCGCGGTCGCGATCTCCCCGTTGACGTTCTCCACGGCCTTGCTCACGCCCTTGCCGAGCCAATCGGCGCCACCGTCTCGGAGCTCCGTCGCCTCGAACTCGCCGGTCGACGCGCCGGAGGGAACCGCCGCCCGACCCCACGCGCCAGAGCGCAGGCTCAGCTCGACCTCGACCGTCGGATTTCCGCGGCTGTCGAGGATCTGCCGGGCGTGGACATGCTCGATCTGGCTCATCTCGACTCCGATTCTCCGTCGCTCAATCGAGCGCGGGCGTAGTACGCCAATTGCTCGTCGGGGCCGAGATCGTTCCATTTCCGGCCCTCGGATGCGGCCAGCTCACTACCGGCCTCCACGCGAGAGCGGAACCGCTCGGCCGACGCGCGGAGCGCCAGCTCGGGATCGACACGCAGTTTCCGCGCCACGTTGACGGCGGCGAACAGGACATCGCCGAGCTCCTCGAACCGCTCGTCGCGCGTTTCTGCGTTTTGGAGCTCATCGAGCTCGTCCCGGACGGACTGCATCGGACCCTCGACGCCGGGGAAGTCGAATCCGCTCGTGGCGGCGCGTCGCTGGACTTTTCTCGCGTACAGCGGTGACGGGAGGTTCTCGGGAACCTCGCCGAACAGGCCTTTCTCGCGCCCGGGCTCGTCTTGCTTGATCTTGTCCCAGTTGCGTAGGACTTCGCCGGCGGTGCGCGCCTGTATTTCGCCGAAGACGTGGGGATGGCGCCGGATCAGCTTCTCGGTGCAGTGCTCGGCGACCTCGCCGAGATCGCCGATGCCGCGCTCCTCGAGCAGCAGCGCCAGGAAATGGACCTGGAAGAGCACGTCGCCGAGCTCGTCGAGCAACTTCGCGTCGTCGCGGCGCTGCGCCGCGTCCGCGAGCTCGTACGCCTCCTCGACGGTGTGCGGGACGATCGTGCGCTCGTCCTGCTCGCGGTCCCACGGGCACTCGCGGCGGAGGCGCCGGGTGATCGCGTCGAGACGCTCGAGTGCCTCGCGAATCTCCGGAGAGCCGGAGCTCACTCGACGTTACGGCGTGGTGGTCGTCGGCGTCTGCGTGGCCGTCGACGGCGTGGCCGTGGTCGTCGTCTTCGGCGCCTTGTAGCCCGAGCAGTCAGCCATCGCGAAGTCGCTGCTGCAGCTCGTCTGGTGCAGCCAGAGCTTTTTGGCCTGGGCATCGACGGTGTTCTGAGCGTTCGTCTGGGACTGGCTGCTGAGGACCTGCTTGATCGTTGGCGTCGCCTTGGCCAGCGTCTCCTGCGTCGCCGGGGTGATCTTCGTCACCTCGAAGACGTAGTAGCCGAACTGGCCGTGGATCGGCCCGACGATCTTGTTCGCCTGGGCCGCGAAGCTGGCGGTGTTGAGCGCCTGCTCCTCCTGGCCCTGCGTGACGCCCTCGAGCAGGCCGCCCGTCTTCTTCGTGGCGGCATCGACCGAGTACTTCTTGACCACGGCATCCCAGCTCTGGCCGGACTTCAGAGCGGCCTCGGCCGCCTTGGCCGCGCTCAGCGTGTTTGTCCTCACGATCCGGATGTTGCGCTTCTCGGGCGTGCCGAACTGCGACTGGTGGGCCGTGAAGTACTTCTGGATCTCCGCGTTCGTGACCGTGGTCTCGTGGCGGGCGAGGAGCTTCGAGTAGATCTGGTTGACCCGGACGCGGAACAGGATGTCCTGCAGCGTCTGACCCGATGAGCTCAGGAACTCGTTGAAGGCCGTCGCGGTCGGGAACTGCTGCTTCTTGGCCGTCTGGAACGCCTGCTGGACCTGCGCGTTGGTGACCTTGATGTTGAGCTTGTAGGCGAGCGCCTGGTACCAGGACGCGCGGATCAGGAAGTCCATGACCTGGCTCGAGAGCGAGGTGAACAGCTGCTTGCAGTCGCTCTGGATGGTCTTGTCGCTCTGCTTGGCGAGCGTCGGGATCTGCGCCCTGACCTGGGCGATGCAGTTCTTGAACTGGGGCGGGTCGTGGGGGACGATCACCGGCGAGCCGGGGCTCTGCGACGAGTTCCCCTTGGCCGCCACGAACATCCAGTGGTCGAACGCCGCCGTGGAGATCGAGTTCCCCGCCACGGTGGCGACGGAATCGCTGGACGAGCTGCTGCCGCAGGCCGACAGGCCGATGACGGCCACAAAAAAGGCGCCAAGCGCCAGGATGGACTTCAACCTCTTCATCGAGCCACGAGGATAGCGAGGCGGCGGTTTCAAAGATGTCACTCTTATGGAACCCATCGGTTACAGCTTTTCTGAGACCCTCGGGTCTCCATGGAGGAGCTTCCGAATAAGCACGATATACCTGCAAAATCGGTAGTTAATCCGAGGAGTAGGGAGATCGCCGGCCTCGCCGACCGCCAGCATGGGGTGGTGGCGCGGTGGCAACTGCTGGAGCTCGGCGTGGAGCGAGGAGCGATCACGCATCGGCTCGAGGCGGGGTACCTGTTTCAGATTCACCAGGGCGTCTACGCGGTGGGGCGCCATAGCCTCACGCCCCGCGGCTACTGGATGGCGGCGGTCCTGGCCGCCGGACCCGGCGCCGTCCTCAGCCATCACCGCGCCGCGGAGCTCCACGGCATACGCCAAAGCAATCGGGTCAAGATCGACGTCACGATTCCGAAAGGCCACAGAAGCGATCGCCCCACGATCCGCATCCACTCGAGCAGCCTCCACGCCGAGGACATCGCCACCGTCGACGGCATCCCGGTCACCTCGGTGGCGCGGACGATCCTCGACCTCGCCGGCGTGCTCCAGGAAGAGCCCCTCCTGCACGTCGTCGAGGAGGCCGACAGGCGCGAGACGTTCGATCTGCGAGCCGTGGAGCGGGTCATGGCGCGGCGGCCGAAGGCAAAGGGGCGCGCCAAGCTCCGCCACATCCTCGCTGACTACCGCGACGCGCCCGACCTCCGCTCCAAGCTCGAACGCGACTTCTTCGCACTCGTCAAGCGCGCCAAGCTCCCACCGCCGCTGCTGAACACCATGGTCGCCGGCTTTCTCGTCGACGTGTGCTGGCCCCAGTGGCGCCTCGTCGTCGAGCTCGACGGGCGTGACTTCCACGCCCGCCGCCGGGCCTTCGAAACCGACCGGATCAAGGACGCAACGTTCCAGCGCCACGGCTACCGGATCCTCCGCATCACCTACAAGCGACTCCACGAACAGCCCGACGCCGTGATCGCGGACATCCTGGCGCTCGCCCGGCTCGCGGCATGAGCCAGACAAGGCCTACGCCGCGCGCGTCACCGCAAGCAGCACATCCGCCGCCCGCACGACAGCCGGGAACTGCTTGACGGGATCGTCGGGCACGCGCACGGACAGCTGCGACTTGCCCGACTCGTAGAGCGCCTCGGGGATCTCGGCCCGGATCTGCTTGGCGCGGACCGAGTCGAGTTCGATAGGCGTGACCGCCAGGCGCCCGCCACGGAACGTCACGGCCCTGGCGCCCGCCTGCCCGAGCTTGATCCGCGCCATCTGCAGCGAGATCAAGTTCTTCAGCGGCTCGGGCAACGGACCGAACCGGTCCTCGAGCTCCTCGCGCAGCGCCACGAGGTCCGCGACCTCCCGCGACGCCGCGATCCGCCTGTGCACGTCGACCTTCGCCTGCTCGTATGGGATGTAGTCCGCCGGCACGTAGGCGTCGACGTTGACGTCGAGCCGCACCGGCTCCCAATCCTCAGCGGGCCCGGCCCCATCCTCCATAGCCGCCACCGCCTCGTCGAGCATCTGCATGTACAGCTCGAAGCCGAGCGCGGCCACGTGGCCCGATTGCTCGTCGCCCAGCAGGTTCCCGGCGCCGCGGATCTCGAGATCGCGCATGGCGATCTTGAAGCCGGCCCCGAGCTCGGTGTAGTCCGAGAGGGCCGACAGGCGCTGCGCCGCATCCGGCGTCAGCGCCGCCGCGCTCGGATACAAAAGGTAGGCGTAGGCCCGCTCCCGCGAGCGGCCGACCCGGCCCCGGATTTGGTAGAGCTGGGCCAGCCCGAACACGTCCGCCCGTTCGACGATCAGTGTGTTCGCCTGCGGGATATCGATCCCGGACTCAATGATCGAAGTGCAGACGAGCACGTCCGCGTCGCCGCGCAGGAACGACAGCATCCGCGTCTCGAGCATCCGTTCGTCCATCTGCCCGTGCGCCACCTCGAAGCGCATCCCCGGGCACAGCCCCCGGAGGCGCACCGCGGTCTCGTCGATCGTCTCCACGCGGTTGTGCAGGAAGAAAGCCTGCCCGCCCCGGGCCTTTTCGCGCTCCAACGCCCGGCGAACGAGTTCCTCGTCGTACTCGCCGACGTACGTCTTCACCGGCTGGCGTCCCTCGGGCGGGGTCTCGATCACGCTGATGTCGCGCACGCCGGCGAGCGACATCTGCAACGTCCGCGGGATCGGCGTGGCGCTCATCGAGATCACGTCGACCTTGAGCTTGAGCTGGCGCAGCAGCTCCTTCTGCTTGACGCCGAACCGCTGCTCTTCGTCGACGATCAGCAGCCCGAGATCCTTCGCGCGCACGTCCCGCGAGAGCAGCCTGTGTGTCCCGATCAGGATGTCGACCTCGCCGCGCGAGAACCGCGCCACGGCCTCGCGCTGCTCCGCGGACGGGCGGAAGCGCGAGACGTGCTCGATCGTGACGGGGTAGTCCTTCAGCCGCTCGGTGAACGTCCCATAGTGCTGCTGGGCCAGGATCGTCGTCGGCACCAGCAGCATCACCTGCTTGCCGTCCTGGACCGACTTGAATGCGGCGCGCAGCGCGACCTCGGTCTTCCCGTAGCCGACGTCGCCACAGATCAGACGGTCCATCGGCCGTGGCGCCTCCATGTCGGCCTTGACGAAATCGATCGCGTCACGCTGGTCCGGGGTCTCGACGTACGGGAAGGCGTCCTCGAAGTCGCGCTGCCAGTCGCTGTCGATCGGGAACTGATGGCCCTCGCGCCGCCTGCGTTCCGCGTACAGGTTCAGGAGCTCTCCGGCGAGCTCCTGTGCCGCCCGCCGCGCCCGCGCCTTGATCGTGTCCCAGCGGGCCCCGCCCAGCTTCGAGAGCGGCGGATGAGCGCCGCCGGCGCCGACGTAGCGGCTTATCTTCGCCAGCTGGTCGACGGGCACGAACACGCGGTCGGAGCCGGCGTACTCGAGATACAGGTAGTCGCGGGTGACGTTCGCCACCGTCTTGGTGTCGAACCCGGCGAACCGTGCGATCCCGTGGTCCTCGTGGACGACGATGTCGCCGGTGCGGAGGTCCGCGAAGCTCCGCAGCACGCCCCGCCGGCGCGCGCGCTCGGGCCTCTCGGGGGCGCGGCGTCGATGGAACAGCCGATGCTCTGGGATGACCGCGAGGTGGAACTGCGGCGCGATGAAGCCGACCTGGAGGCGAGCGTGGGCAAACGTCAGCGCGCCGGCGCCGTCGACGGCCTCAGCGCCGGGATCGAGCCAACGGACCTTCAGGCGGCCCAGGTTGTATGCGGTCCGCTCACCTTCGCCGCGGCGCGCGAACGCGACGACTGTGCGATATCCCGACCGGGCCAGTTTCTCGAGCTCCGGCTCGGCTTCCTTGAGCCCCCGGGCCGCGACGTCGGCGCTCTGGGCGCGGAACGCGAACGGTTGGTCCTGGTCAATGCTCGACAGCCAGATCCGCGCCCGCTCCTCGAGCGAGCCACCGATCTCATCGGGTCCCACATACAGGTGATGGGCATCCTCGTCGTGGAAGGCCGCGGTTACGTCCTGCCAGTGGTCGGCCAGCGCCGGCGCCACCTCCTCCTCGCCGGCGATGAGGACCGTCGCATCGACAGGCGCCAGCGACAGGAACGAGTGGAACTGATCGACCGGCAGAAGCTCGGCGATGTCGGGCCTGTCCGCCTCGTCCTCGAGCGCGGCGATCTCGGCGAGCTCGCGGTGCTCCTCCGCCAATTCCGCGGCGGGCGCTACCTCGACCAGATCGGCATCGCCCAGCGAGCGTTGCGTGAAAGTCGAGAACCACCGCAGCGACTCGATCTCGTCGCCGAACAGATCGACCCGCACCGCGCGGTCCTCCGTCGCCGGAAACACATCGAGCAGCCCACCGCGGATCGCAAACTGGCCCCGGTCCTCGACCTGCTCGACCCGCTCATAACCGGCGGCGACGAGGTCCAACGCCGTCTCGTCGAGATCGAGCAGCTCGCCCATCCGCAACGTGAAACCGCGCGGCCGCAGCGCCGGGTCGGGAACCTTCTCGGACAGCGCCACGGCGCTGACGACGACCACCGGCGCCGTCCCCTCCCCGGACGCGAGCAGAGCGTCGAGCGCGGCGATCCGCAACCCGACCAGGTGCGGCGGCGGGGCCAGGTGAGATTCGTAGGTCACACCGCGGCTCGGGTAGTACCGCACCGTCCGCGGCTCGAGCCACGTCTTCAGCGCCGCGGCCAGGTCACGCGCCGCCCGGTCATCGCCGGCGACGACGATGGACGCCCGCTCCGGGGCGCCGTCGATCAGCGCCGCGAGCAGGTACGGGCGCAGTGACTGGGAGACGAACGCGCGACCGCCGTCACGCTGGAGCGTCGCGGTCTGCGGATCGTCCTCGGCATACGCGAGCAGTGGGCGAAGCATCTACCACTGAGTCTAGGTAGCCGCGTCCTCGTCCAGGACAACCTGCTCGGCGGCATCGGCGGCCCGCTCGATCAGCTCCTCTACCTCCTGGCGCGGCTCGCGAAACCGGCCCAGCACATAGGCCGCGACGCGATCCGGATCGGTGGTCTCGGGGCGCCCCACGCCGACTCTGACGCGGGCGAAATCGGCGGACCCGAGGGAGGCCTTCAGCGACTTCAGCCCGTTGTGACCGGCGAGCCCGCCTCCCGTGCGGACGCGAATCTCTCCGAACGGCAGATCGATCTCGTCGTGGAGCACGAGCACCCGGTCGAGCGGCACCTTAAACGCCCCCCGCGCGGGACCGACCGATTTGCCGGCGTCGTTCATGTAGGTCTGGGGGAGCAGGATCGCGACCCTGGGACCGCCCGGACCCGTGCGGCCCTCGGTCAGCAGCCCGCGGTACTTCGACTTCGGCTTCGGCAGCTCCCACCGCCGCGCGAGCTCATTCGCGATCTCGAATCCGACGTTGTGGCGCGTCCCCGCGTGCTCGGAGCCGGGATTGCCGAGCCCGACTATCAGCCAGTCGACTGGGGCGCCGCCGCGACCGGGCAAACGCATGACGCCTAGCCGGGGCTACTCGCCGCCCGAATCGCCTTCGGCCGGGGCCTCGCCGCCCTCGGGCGCCTCGGCTTCCGCGGGAGCCTCGCCCTCGGCGACCAGCTCGGTCTCCTCCTCGATCCCTTCCTCCTCCTCGAGCTGGAGCCGCGGCGGCGTGAGTGTCGCAATCACGGTCTCGAGATCGTCGACGAGCCTCACGCCCTGTGGCGCCGCGACCGCCTCGAGCGTGACGGTGTCCCCGATCACCATCTCGGAGACGTCGTAATGGAGGGCGTCGGGGATGTCGGTCGGCAGTGCCTCGATCGTCACCTCGCGGGTGATCTGCTCGAGCACGCCGCCCTCCTTCACGCCCGGGGAGTTCTCGCTGCCAACGAGCTCGAGCACGACGGTCGCCTGGATCTCCTGGTCGAGCCGGACCCGGAGGAGGTCGAGGTGGACGGTCTCCCCGGTCACGGGGTGACGGGCCAGCTCCTTGATCACGACCGGCGTCGAATCGGCATCGCCGACGCTCAGCTCGAGCACCGCGCCGGCGTGCGATAGCACCTGGCGCAGGACGCGCGCGTCGACCTGGAAGGCGACCGGGTCCTCGCCGCCGCCGTACAGGACTCCCAGGACCTTGCCGTCCCGGCGCAGCCGCCGAGCGGCCCGTGAACCCGCGGGCTCGCGCTGCTCGACTGCCAGAGATGTGGTGGCGGAAGTAGCCATGAGCGGCGTTCGATGGTAGCGATACGGCGGTTTCGGGGTTGCCTGGCGCGGTACATTTGTTACATGCCGGGCGATGCCCAGGTGATGTTGATGATCGCCGGAGTCCACCTCCTTGCCCTGGCCTGCGTCACGCTGCTGATGATTCCCGCGCTCCGTGACAACAACTGGAGCGGCCCGAGGCAATCGGATTCCGATTCGGATGAGGGCTGGGGCCGCGGACCACGCAAGCCGCCGAGCAAGCCCGAGCCGCCGCGCGGGGGCATCCCGTTGCCCGACGCACGGCCCGCGGGAGTCCGGCTACGTGATCACCGACGCCTCGCCGACCTGGAGCCGCGACGCGAGCGGCGGCCGGTACGCGAGCCCAGGCGCGCCCCCGTCCGCACCCACCGCTAGCCGAGCGAGCTCTCAGGGGCAGGTCGCGTCGCCGGCGAGCTTCGGGCTGACCGTGAGCAGCTCGACCCGGAACCCGCCGAGCGCGTTGCCCGCGCGGCGGACGCCGACGCACTGGACGATCGGCAGCGACCCGCCGACGTTCCACGCCACCCGGGCGGTGCCGAGCGTGCTGGTCAGGGAAAAGCCCGCCGAGGGATTGAGCTCAAGGATCGAGACCGACCCCGAGTGCTTCAGGGCGGCGGCGTTCCCCGCCGCACGTGCCCGGCAGGCCGCGTCCTGCTGGCAGCCGTCGAGCCGGTCCACCACGCCGCTCGCATTGCCACGCGCCTCGGTCTGCACGAGCGCCAGAATCGCGGAGCGCTCCGCCCCGTCGACGCTGAACACCCTCGCCAGGACCGCGCTGATCGCCAGGAAGATCAGGACGCCCACGCCGATGCCGATGATGATGTAGAGCCGCCGCACGGCCGCAAGGTAACCAGAGTTATGGGGCTCTCTTCGTCAGTACGACGACGAGGGCCACTAAGGGTCGCTGAGCTCCATAAATCGCTCGATCGATGCTTCCTGGTGGTCGAGCTTCTCCGCCAGTGCCCGTGCGTGATCTGCGGCGACCTCGAGGAAGTCCGCGACACACCGCTCCGGGTCATCGGCAAGCGGGTAGACGCGGCTGAAGTCCTGCTGCGCACACGCGATCCCGAGCGGCGGCCGGCCCGCGGCGAGCGTGCGCGCGCTGCACACCGGCGTCACGACGACCTGTGAGTCGCGCACGACGAGCGCGGTCGGCAGCAGGCGCGGGGCTGGCAGCCGGACTGCGAGCTCGACGGAGTGGTCGACCCCAATGGAACTCCCGATCAGATCGCCCAGCGGTTCCCGCCACACGTCGAGGACGACGTCGGCGCCGACCAGCGCGTCGCGCAGCGCCGTCGCCTGCTCGAGGTACAGCCGCTCCGCGTCGTCGCGGTCCTCGGCGTCGCCGAGGTCGAGGTCGCACGGGACGCGAAGGAGCTCGTTGGCCGCGACCTTGCTCCCGGCGCCGCGGCTCCCGCACGCAACGTACGTCTGCAGCGTGCCGAGGTCACGGCGCGCGTGGAAGATCACCGTCACGGCCTCACTCAGCGGCAGCCCGTCGACCCGCAGCGAGACGGCGAGCGACGACGAGTCGTCGAGCAACGCGCGGCGGAGCAGTTCCTCGGCGCGATCGTCCTGGTTCGAATCGTCTTGCAGCATCTTCCTGCGTCTCAGATCGGGTTGTTGTCCTTAACTATTTACCCTGACTCGGTCGCATTGGCCACCTCCAACCGGAGCATTTCGAGCGAGGAGCGCTGTACGGATGGTCCGCAGACCGAGGGGGTACGCTCCATCTCGATGAAAATCCTCTACAAGCCGTTCGCGATCGTCGCGTCGATCATCAGCACCAAACTCGGCAAGAACGTGTTCAGGAGCCTGTGGTCGCAGATCGATGACGGTGAGCCGCCCGCCGCGACCGCTCCGGAGGCCACGCTGCCGAAGGTGCTCGGCGCCGCGGCGCTCAAAGCAGCGACGATGGCTGTCGTCGCGGCCGCGGTCGAGCGCGGCAGCGCCCGGACGTTCCACTACTTCACCGGGTACTGGCCAGAAGAGAAGAAGGACAAGACGGATAAGGACAAAAAGGACTAGTCCGCCTGCGGCTCAGCAACCCACGGGGCCAGCCGCTCGCGAGCCCAGTCCGGGATCTCCTTCTTGGTCAGAGTCGCGAGATCGACGAGCACGTGCCTGATCGTGCATTCGACCAGGAGCTCCTCCCCGCGGAGGATGCGGTGGCGGCTGACGATGCTGGTCGTGCCCAGATGCGTGACGACGACCTCGAGGGTCAGCTCGTCGTCGAATCGGGCTGAGGCATGAAAGCGCAGCTGGGCCTCGGCGACGACGACGTCCACCCCGCGCTCGAGCATCTCCTGATAGCCCCCGAACGCGTTCCGCCACAGCTCGGTGATGGCGATGTCGACGTACGCGAGATAGTGGGCGTTGAACACCACGCCCTGCAGATCGCACTCCGCGTAGCGGACGCGCATCGTGTGCATGAACGGCTCGCCCACGCTCAGCTCCCCCCGCCGCGGAGCACGAACCCACGCGCCTGAAGCTCCGCGAGCGCGTCCTCGAAGGCCGCGAAGTCCCGGGCCAACAGCGCGTCGATCGGCGTCCCGGCCGGACCCGCCGCCCGCACCCAGCGCCGCAGTACAGCCCCGCCGGCCTGCTCAGCGGGCTCACGCAGCAGGTCGACGAGGATCGGCAGCTCGGGCCGATGCTCGAGCTGGCCTGAGAGCAGCGTCAACGGATCGACGTCGAGCACCTGGCAGAGCTCGTCCTCGCTGAGGCCGAGCAGCTCCATCAGTCGCACGGCCTCCTCGCTACTCCTCTGATCGTTCATCCCGCGACGACTCTGGACATTGGGCGGACAGCCTAGTGGGCTGGCCCACTAGCCCAGTCCACGGATGAGGTGAGGGCCCCATTTCCCCCGGGCCGCGCCGGCGGTATCAATCCAGGATGACGCAGGCCCTCGCTGTCAGTGGTGGCGAGGCCGGCTCTTCTCTCGCGCCAGCTTGTCGGCGCGTAACAGCCCCCCGCCGGAGTAGGTCTCCCCCGGCGGGGGGCTTTTGTTCGCCGGCGGCACATGTCCGGTGCGTTGCCGTGCGTTTCTTGGCGCTGGGGACAGTCAACACTGGGGGTGACTAGATGGATGGTTACGTTGCTGGACGTAGGGTCACTGGGTATCTCGCCGTTGCGGCGATCACGGCGCTGGCGGGCGCCGGCGGTTACGCGTTCGCGGCTTCGGGCGGCGGCTCGGTCCACGCCTGCGCGAACAAGCGCACCGGCGCGCTTCGCCTTGCCAAGTCGTGCAACAAGCGCGAACGCTCCGTGTCGTGGGCGATCGCTGGGCCGCGGGGCACTGCCGGTCCTCCAGGAGCCCGGGGCCCGCAGGGCCCGGCGGGTGCGAACGGCACCGCCGGCGCGCCGGCGACGAAGCTGTTCGTGCTCGACGACATCGACGGCAACGTGGTCAGGTCGAGCGGCGGCGTTACGATCTCGCTGCAGTCGACCGACAACAACACCAGCACCGTCTCGAGGACGGTCACGTTCCCGGCAGACGTCTCCAAACGTGTGGCGATCGCGACGGCGTCGATCGACAACGGTTCGGCGACACCGATTGGGCCGCTTGAGACGTCGATCGAGGGGCACACGGTAACGGTCCGCGAGCCGATCATCGGAGGGGGAATCCTGATCCCGTTCGCGCTTGGCGTCTTCTGCTGACCTTGGCGCTCAGCTCGCGTAGTCCCAGACGAAGCTGAGCTGGTGCTGGCCTCGGCTGCAGAACTCGGCTGCCGGCAGGCTGGCCGGGGACGGGTCCACGGGCGGCAGAATCGCCCTCGAGCGGCAGGCGTATCCGCGGGTCCAGAAGATCGGCCCACCAGGACTGAGCAACACGTGCGCGCGCTGGATCGCACGCCCGGCTCGGGCACAGGTCATGTGCAGAACCTCCACCGGCGAGATCTCGAACCCCGACATCGTGACGTGGAGTTCGCATCTCCTCCAGAACGCCCGGACGCGCGATGCGCCGGCGCATGGCTGCGAGCTGCGGTCGCAGATCCCGAGACCGCCAACAGCCCGGCCGCCAGAACCAACCCCAGCGTGGTGAGCGTGAGCAGTCTTTTCGCATGACGTGTGTCGATCCCCATCGTGAGCCCCCTTCCGTGCTTGACAACCTACCTACGCACGAACTCGCCGACCGTCACCCTGAAGTGCCCACACCGTGTGTGTCGATATGTTCAGAACAGCTGGTTCTCGCCGCCGAACACGTCGCTCACCGACCCGTCGGTGAAGATCTGGCGGATCGAGTTCGTGAGCAGATCGGCGCAGGACAGCACCCGCACGTTGTCGGGTGCGCCGGGTGGAAGCGGGATCGTGTCGGTGACGACGACCTGCTCGAAGCCCGCGGCTGACAGGTTCTCCCAGGCGTTCCCGGAGAAGTTCCCGTGCGTGGCCGCCGCGTAGACGCCTCGCGCGCCGGCGTCCAACACGGCCTGTGCGGCCGCCCTGAGGGTCCCGGCGGTGCCGATGATGTCGTCGACGATCACCGCGGTCTTGCCCGCGACGTCGCCGATCACGTACCCGATCTCGGCGACCTGCTGGGCCGGGCGCTCCTTGTTCAGGATCGCGAGATCGGCGCCGATCTCGTTGGCGAAGCGCTTGTTCAGCTTCACGCGGCCGGCGTCCGGGGCGACCACGACGAGGTCCTCGAGTGCCAGGTCCGCGAAGTACTGCGTGAGCATGAACAGCGCGGTCATGTGGTCGCACGGCTTCTTGAAGAACCCCTGGATCTGACCCTGGTGGAGATCCATCGTCAGGATCCGGTCGATGCCGGCGGTCTCGAGCATCTGCGCCACGAGCCGCGCGGTGATCGGCTCCCGCGGCGCCGACTTCTTGTCCTGGCGCGAGTAGCCGTACCACGGGGTCACGGCGATCACGCGGTGTGCGGACCCGCCGACGGCCGCGTCGATCAACGTGAGCAGCTCCATCAGAGCGTCGTTGGCGCCGAGGTTCTCGTCCGGATTGGCGCACGTCGGCTGCACGATGAAGACGTCCGCGCCGCGGACGGACTCTTCGTAGCGGCAGTAGACCTCGCCGTTGGCGAACGTCTTCAGCGTCACGCCACCGAGCTCGACCCCGAGCTTCGACGCGATCCTCGCGGCGAGCGCCGGGTTCGCCCGCCCCGAAAACAGCATCAGCCGCTTGTTGTAGTCGAGCGGCAGGTCCGTGGGCGTAACCCGCGTCTGGAGGATCGACATCGTGGCGGCGAGTTTACGCCCGGGGGCTGACGTGATCAGGTCGGCGAGGGGTCCCTTTCCGGACTTTGCGGAGCCTCTGAGTCGGGGCTGTGCGCGGGTTCATTCTGACCGGCCTCTTCGCGCTCGCGGCGGCGCTGCGCGTACCCCTCGACGTTGCGCTGCTGCGAGCGCGCGACCCCCGGAGAGCCGGCGAGCGCTCCCGGCGGGACGTCGAGCCCGATCACCGACCCGGCCGCCGTGTAGGCCTCGTCGCCGACGGTCACGGGCGCCATGAACGTCGTGTCAACGCTGACCTTCACACGCGACCCGATCTTGGTCCGGTGCTTGCGATAGCCGTCGTAGTTGGCGGTGATCGTGCCGGCACCGATGTTCGTGCCCTCCCCGATCTCGGCATCGCCGATGTACGACAGATGCGGGACCTTGGTTCCGCGACCGATATCCGAGTTCTTGACCTCGACGAACGTCCCGACCTTTGATCCCTCGCGGAGCGTGGCGCCAGGGCGGAGATAGGCGAACGGCCCGACGTTGACGCGATCGCCGATGTCCGCCTGCGTCGCGTAACAGTGGAGGAGCGTGGCGCCGTTGCCGACGCGCGAGTCGATCACGGTCGCATGGGGCCCGATCGTGCTGGCCTCGCCGACCACCGTGCCGCCGTGCAAGCTCGTGAACGGGGCGATCACGGTGTCCTGACCGATTTGGACGTCGGCGTCGATCACGGTCGCCGCCGGATCGACGATCGTCACGCCGGCGAGCATGTGGCGCTCGTTGATCCGCCGCTGGGCAATCGCCGTCGCGCGCGCAAGCGCGACGCGGTCGTTGATCCCCACCATGACTCCGGGATCGGTGGCCTCGTGCGCGAGCACTGTCCGCTCGTGCGAGCGCAGTATCGGCAGCACGTCCGGGAGGTAGCGCTCGCCTTGGACGTTCGAGCTTCGGACCTCCCTCAGTGCCGCCAGCAGCGGGCCTCCATCGAACGCGAAGACGCCGGTGTTGATCTCGCGGATATGGAGCTCGAGCTCAGTGGCGTCGCCCGCGACCTTCGTCTCGACGACGCGTTCGACGGTTCCGTCGGGCGCGCGCACGACCCGGCCGTATCCCGTCGGGTCCTCGAGGACGGCGGTCAGCATCGTCGCGGCGGCGCCGCCCTGCTCGTGAGCCGCGGCGAGACCGCTGATCGTTGACGCGCTGATCAGGGGGTGGTCGCCGTTCAGGACGATGACCGACGCATCGGGCTCGATGTAGGCCGCGGCGGCCTCGACGGCGTCGGCGGTCCCACGCGGCTCGGCCTGGATCGCGAGCTCGGCGGTGCCGTTCAGCGTCTGCTCGAGATCCCGTTCCGGCCCGTCCACGACGACCACCCGCGCCGCGCCGGCGTGCGTCGCCGCGGCCACTGACCATGCGATCATCGGCCGCCCGCACAGGGGGTGCAGCAGCTTTGGCGTCGCAGAACGCATCCGCGTGCCTTGCCCCGCGGCAAGGATTACGACAACCGGTGCCGTCACGAAGATTGGATCGTAGGGGATCTGACGCGACCGTTCGCGGCACGACGGCCATTCGGCCGGTCCGCTCCTGCACCCGCCAGGGTCCCCGAAAGCAACAGCAACGCGTCCGCGGCCGAAACGACCGACCCGATCCGCAGCGCGCTCTCCCCCGCGTATAGCGGGGCCGTGTCAACCAGCTGGTCAGGCATGCCCTTGAGCGGCGCGGCCGGCCCGAACAGCGGGAGGCCCACGCGCTGCCTCGAGGTGATGCCCGCCGTGAACGACATCGGCAGCCTCGCCAGGGGCTTACTCGCCGACTGCAGCAGCCGCACCGCCCGCGGCCCGAGCGGGTCGCGTCCGCACCACCGATCCGTCGCCGCGTTTGGGACGACGCGGTGTCGCATCGGCCAGCCGAGCCCGAACAGCTGCGTCTCGAGTGTGCGGTTCGCGGCCAGCACCCGCTGCTTGTAGGCGGGGTGGGCGGAACACTCGTCGGTGAGCAGGAACCGGGTGCCGGCGACGACCGCGCTCGCGCCGGCGTTCAGCGCGATGCGCACGTCCTCCCTGTCCGCGATTCCGCCAGCGAGCAGCACGGGAGCCCCGCCGGCCACGTCGAGCACTCGGGGTAGGGCGTCGAGGGCCGGCTGCACCCCCACGAGATGGCCCCCCGCTTCGATGCCCTGAACGATGACGCCGCTCGCCCCTTCGCAGAGCGCACGCCGAGCCTCCTCGGCCGTGCCGACGGTCTGCAGGACGAGCGCGCCGTCCGCCGCGAGCTGCTGGAGGAGCTCGTGGTCGAAGCCCGCGTGCAGGACGACCGCGTCCGCGCGAGCTCTGTGGCACGCCTCGACGTGCCCCCGAGTACTGAAGGGGACGAGCAGGTTTGCGGCGACCGCGTGCCCGTTCGCGCGCTCCCGCGCCTGCACGAGCTCGGTCTGAAGACGCGACGGCGGCATGATTCCCACCGTCCCGAGACCCCCAGCCGCGGACACCGCGCCTGCCAGACGCGCAGTGGCGATTCCTCCCCCCATCCCAGCTTGAACGATCGGATGCTCGAGACCCAGCTCCTCGAGAAGAAGCACACCGCGACTCTATGGGAAACCGCCTCGCCGCTGCGAAATGCTGGCCCGTGGAAGGAGCGGACCGGCGACCGCTCGGCGCGAGACGGTCGCCGGCACGTCCTGTCGGTCAGGGTCGTTTGAGGCAGCCGATCCGTCGGCGCCCGATCCATTTTCGCACTACTCCGAAACCTGGATCATTGAAGTATCCCCAAATTCCTGCGACTTCACACCTTGCCCCGCCCCATCGCCGCCAGGCTCCCCCACAGATGCTGCGCCGCGTAGGACCGGTAGGGCCGCCACCTCTCGGCCAGCGCCACCGCCGCGGCCGGGCGAGCATCCTGGCCGAGCGACTCGAGCGCCTTCTTGATCCCGAGGTCGGTAGGCAGGAACGCGTCCGGATCGCCCAGGCCCCGCATCGCCACGTACTCGACCGTCCACGGGCCGATTCCGGGCAGCGCGAGAAGTCGGCGCCGCGCCTCGGACCGAACTTCGCCCGGATCGAGCGCGAGGCGCCGCGTGACGAGCGCCTCGCACATCCCGACGAGTGCGCGTCCACGGGAACGCGGCATCGGCAGCGTCGCCGGGTCCAGCGCTGCGATCGCCTGGGCCGACGGGAACAGATGGGTAACGCCGCCGAGCGGACGGTCGAGCGGCGCGCCGTGCTCGAGGACGAGCCGCCCGGCGATTGTCGCCGCCCCCGACAGCGAGACCTGCTGGCCGAGCACGGCCCTAACCGCGAGCTCATGGGGATCGACGGCGCCGGGCACGCGCCGGCCGGGGACGGTGCGGACCAGCGGCCCGATCAGCGGGTCGGGCCCGAGCGCGTCGAGGATCGGCGCCGGATCCGCGTCGAGGTCCAGCAGCGCCCGGCACCGCTGCACCGCCACGTCACGGTCGCGCCGGTCCTCGAGCCAGAAGCGCGCCGCCACGTCCCCGTCCGCCGGCTCGAGCTCGACGACCCCGGCGCCGTGTGGCAGCCGCAGGCTGCGGCGGTACACCCCGCCGAGCACCTCCTCGATGTGCGGGACCGCGCGTGGCGCGAAGAACTCGAACAGGCCGGCGGCGTCAAACGGGGGGCGAAAGCCGAGCCGCACGGAGAGCACGGGGACACGATGGCAGTCCCGGCCCCCGCTGGTAGATTCGCGTTCCCAGCTCTGGGGGGTCGTCCAACCGGCCAGGACACCGGGTTTTGGTCCCGGGAATCGGGGTTCGAGTCCTCGCCCCCCAGCTTCGGTGCTTTGGTTTTGGGGCTCTGCCTCGCGGGCCGAGGGCAGCCGGATGACTCGCGCGCGGCCCGATTGGCGAGGCTGGATGCCGAGCGGGCCGCAGGCGCGAGGCGCTGTGTATCGCCGTGCGACCCGCTAGCCGTTGGGGACGATCCGGAACGTGTTCTTGGCCAGGGCCGGGACGGCGAACGCCTTGAACGCCCCGAACGCGTTGGAGTTGAAGTCGACGTCGAACTTCGTCCTCGCCGGCGTCGACCGTGCCGCACTTGTCGACGAAGATGGCGCCGTTGACGCGGCCCCGCCGTGCACCGTGATCACCGAGTTCATCTGGGTCGTCGTGCACGGGCCGCTCGAGGGCGTCGTGCCCTGCCCGTCGGCCATGTAGATGATCCCGTCGTACGTGACGTTTCCGTTGAAGGTCAGCGTCCCGTTGCCGAAGATCAACGCACCGGGCGAGCTCGTCGAGTTGTACGTCCCCGTCGTGTAGGTGCAGCTCCCCGCGTTCTCGACGTAGACGACGTTCGTCGTGTTGATCTGCGCCGACGTCGGGCACACCCCGTTGTAGTAGCTGCCCTCGCCCTGGGCCGTCGTCTTCATCTCCAGGAGCTGGCTCGCGCTCAGCGTCTGGTAGGAGCCGCTCGGGTCCGTGTAACCGGCCTGGTAGGCGCTGGAGGGACTGAGCTGGCCCTTGTTCGCGTCCCAGCCCAGGCACGGATCTCCGTTGGACGGGGTGTTGGAATCCGCGCAGCGGACGTCGACGGGACCAGTCAGGCCCGAGGTCGGGTCCGTCGCCTCGATGATGATCTTGTTGCCGTTGTTCTCCGTGCTCACGCCGCCCGCCACAATCGTGGACTGGGGCAAGGAGACCGTCTGGGTCGTGCGCACGACCTGCGTCACCACGATCGTCTTCTGACCCCTGACCGTGGCCTGGGCTCGGACCCAGAGCCTGTTGTCGCCGTTGGCGTCGTAGGTGACCAGCGGCGTGGCGGTGGAAAGTGAGTCGGAGTAGTAATTCGCCCCGTTTGACCCGTTGTCGTCGAGCACCAGGACGCTCCAGTTGATGTTGGAGTAGTTCGGCCCGGAGTACGTGGAGCTGAGGCTCGAGGTCAGGTCGGTTCCCGGACATCCGGTGACGGGAGTCGAGCTCTGGTTACACGTCGTCGGGTAGGCCGCCGTGGAGCTGCCGGGCCACGAGTTCTGGAGCTGCAGAGACTCGGCATCGATCACGCTCTCGGCGACGTTGAACGATGACTCGCCGGCGGACTCGTAACCGCTCTGGTGGGTCTGCGCTGTGACCGTCTGAAGCAACGCCAGCCCGAGGAGCAGGCAGATGAACATGATGAGCAGCGCGGTGGCGAGTGCAAAGCCTTCCTCGCCTCTGGCTCGATTGAAGAAGGTTTTCATGTCACCGTCACCGTTTGACTTGTGGTGTCTTGAAGTCCGCTTGAATCCGTCACCGTCAGTTGCACCGTGTACGTCCCCGCCCCCGGCACCCAGTCGACGAGTCCGTTCGACGTCCCGGTGAGCGTTGACGACGACGGGCAGGACCCGGATGTGCACGACCAGCTGTATGAGAGCGAAGCGCCGTCAGGGCTGTAGGACGGACCCGCGTTGAGGAGCACCCCACCGCTGCCCGTCGGGGTGTCGGTGAATTGCGCGACCGGGGCGCGCAGCTCGTTGCGCAGGTACACGCCGCTCTGCAGCTGAGCCGTCGCGTTCTGATCGGTGGGCGTCGGGTTGACGAAGATATCGATCTGCACCGTCGTGATGTCGCTGAGATCGCTGGGGGCGCTGCTGCTGTTGTTGAAATAGAACGCCTGATTAGCGCTGGCTCCGCGGTACCGATTCACGACGTACGGGATCACGACCTGCGAATTGCCGGCCGAGAGGTCCGGGCAGCTGGTGCCCCACGGAATCGCGGGCGCGGTCGACGTCGACCAGGTCTGAGTCTGCTCGACGAGTACCTCGTCGCTGGCAGACCCCGTCGAGGTGTCGGTGGGGATGCAGTACCGGACCCGCTCGGCGCCCGTCGTATTCGACCCGCTGGGAGTGTTGACCGTCTGGAAGATGAGGTCGTAGGCCGAGGCGCGTTCGATCAGCTTGGGGCTCGAGATCGGGCTGGCGATGTTGCGCAGCTGCCGGGACATCAGATCGATCGTCAGCCGGGCCCGGTCCTGGGCGTCGTTGCGGTCGGTGCTCGCGTTCTCCCCGTTCACGAACACGACGAGGATCGACAGCGTGGCGCCGAATATGACGAGCGACATCGTCATCGCCACGAGGACCTCGATGAGCGTGAACCCATCCTGTCGCCTGAGTCTTTTCATCCCGACCCGACGTTCGAACACGAGGATTCGTCGAGATGCGTATCGACCGCGGTCACGCAGTAGTCCTGGGTGACGCCGCCAGGATCCGGCGAGCTGTCCGTGTAGCTCGTCACCTGGTTGCCGGAGCCGTTCGTCGAGCCGATCAGCGTGTAGCGGCTACCCGGGAAGGAAACGCTGCCGGAGGTCGGCCAGCGATAGATCCGCCACTCCTGGATCGAGTCCCACGAGTCGGGGTCGGCCGGCGACGGTGCCGTCCAGTTCAGCGTCACCGACCCGCTGCTGCTGGTGGCGGTCAGACCGGTCGGCGCGTTCGGCGGGTGATCGCAAAGGTTGGCATCCATCGAGGGAGACTGGTTCGTGCTCTCGCGCGGCAGCCCGGTCGATGGGTCGGTGTCAACTGCCTGCACCCAGTAGTTATTCGACGTCGTGTAGGTCTGATTCGTGCTGGTGCACGTCGGCTCGGACGACGGGTTGGGCGACGTCGCGCTCATGTCGGTGCAGCTCGTGCCGGTCACGTGCGAGCAGGCGAGAACCGACGAGCCGCTGCTCCCGTACCGGTGATAGACGTTGTAGTAGAGGACGTCCTGGTCGACGCTCGGGACCCACTGGACGTCGACCCCACCGATCTGCGCGTTCCATCCGGCCGTGAGCGACGTCGGGGCGATCGCCTGATGGCGATTCAGCGTGATCTGCAGGGTCGACTGGGTGCCGACATTTCCGTTGCTGTCGTAAACCTCAGCCGCGATCGTGTACGTCCCATCGGCCGTCGGGAACAGCCACGTGAACGACGAGTTCGTGCCCGACGTCGTGTACGGATCCGTGGTCGAGACCTCCGAGGCGGGCGGGGGACTGCCGTTCACCAGCCACTGGACGGCCGACGCCGTCGACGTCGAGGTGACGTTGAACGTCAGCGACGTCCCGGTGGTGATCGTCTCGTTTGACCCGGGACAGCTCGTCGTGGTGCTCAGGCAGGAGACGGCCGGACCGTTGGTCGGCCGGTTGTAGACCAGGATCGTCTGTTGGACCGCCGGGATCGTGTTGCCGTTCGCGGGCGTGACCGTGACCGACACCCGCTTGTAGTCGTCGGGGTCCGTGTCGGTGGTGCCGCTGGTTGCGACGTCAGGGCACCAGCTGCCGCCGCTCTCCGGCGGCGAGGTGTGGCTGCCATAGCCGTCGGCGGGGTCGTCGAGCGAGCACTCCGTGACCGACACGTCGAACGAGGACGTGGCCGGGTTCGTCACGTTGGGCGTGTAATCGCGCGTGACGACGAGCGTCGAGCCCGACACCGTCGAGCCGGGGATCGTCGACTGCAGCGTCGACGGCAGGCTCGACGTCACGATCTGGCTGTAGCCGAGGGTGCGGACGTTCTCGATGACCTCACGCGCGAGGCTGGTCGCAGCCTGGCGCTCGCGGTTCGCCGACGTCGCGTGGTTGCCGGCGATCAGCATGCCGAGCAGCCCGACGAGGCCGACGACGAGAACCAGGGCCGCGGCCAGGGCCTCGATGATCGTGAAGCCGTGCTCGGCAGCGACCCGACTCGGGACGAGCTTCGCTTTCATGACTCGAGCCAAGATCGGCAAGTCCGTTGCCCCCAAGTGCGGTAGATCGTCGTTCTCACTGGCGTCGATGCGTGCCGCGGGTCCGGGCGGCACGTCCGCTATGCGTCGGCGCGCGAGTCGCGAAGCTTGACCGTCGCCACCTCCCCGGACGGTCGGTCAGCGTTCGCCAACCGCGTGCTGGCGCCTCACCAGGTCGCCGGCGAGGGCGGGCTTCTCGGCCGCCGTTTGCCGCAAATGCGGGGAGAACTGGTCAGCTTCGTGGATGAGCGAACCGCTCTATCTGCAGCTAACACGACGACTGCCGATCTAGCGGACGTTTATACGAGCGGATAGGTGCGCCGAGGTCGCATCCGTGATCAACACGCCGTCGCCGAGTTGCTGCCGCCAGGATCGCAGAGCGTCTCGCGATCGACCTCCCAGCCGCCCGTCGAGATGTCGAACAGGTAGGGCGGGAGCAGGTACGCGAGCCGGTCGTCGTAGGTGTAGCTCTTGAGGTAGCCCGTGTAGATGTTGCCGCTCGAATTGACGGTCCCGACCGCACCGCGGTAGTCCTGGACGATCGCGCCGTTGATCGTGAGCGTTCCGAGCGTGGCGCCGCAGTCGTACTCGTCGACCATGAACGAGTGCTTGAGCGCGAGGATCGCGGCGTCGATGTGGAGATTCGAGAGCGTCTGGCTCGAGTTGTTGTCCTGGTTGCAGGGTCCGGGCGCGTTGTTGTCGGTGGCCCCCATCCCGTGCTCGACGCGCACGTCCTGATTCGCGACGAGGCCCATCACCGCGAGCCCGTCGGCACGCCGCTCGACTCGGTCGTCTGGAGGTTGCTCTGAATGACGATGTTGTTGGCCGAGGCGATCGTCACCGACGCCGTGTATGGCGCCGTTTCGGATACGTACGCGTCGCCGGCGCATCCCGAGCTCGGATACGTGACCGAGAATGGGTCGTACGTAGTCGGGTTGCAGCCTGACCCGTTGGTCACGTAGATGATCGGGAAGCTGCTCAAGCTGAAGGTCGTCGTCGTGCAGGTGCTGGTCGGACAGTTCTTGACCGTCGCGCTCGAGCCGTTGAGCGTGATGAAGCTCGTGCCGGTGAACACCTTCCCGTAGTTCGTCGCATCCGTGAGCAGCTGCGAGTTGTCATTCGGGAGCGGGACGAACGGGGCGTCCGGGACGGGCGTGCCGTTGAAGACCGCGCTGCCGCAGTTGTCACCGGAGCAGACGTCGTTGTTGCTGGTGCCGGGAGCGAGGCTCTCGATCTTGTCGTCGGGACCTCGGCCAAATGTCGGAGAGCCGTCGATCAGGTACTGGTCCTGGGTGTACATCGGGCCGTTGATCACGTCGCCGGTCACCCAGTTGATGTTGCAGTTGCTGTCGCGGTTGTCGCGATAGAAGGTCCCGCAGTCGGTGTATCCAGTGATCGCGCTGTCGAGCGCCTCGTACACCGTGTACCAGACGAAGTCGAGCGGCGTTAGCTTGCGATAGGCGGCGACGAGCGTGCGCACGACCGAGTTCGGGCCACCCGAGTATCCGGTGAACTCCATGCGGAGGCTGCCCGTGGCGTTGTCGATCAGCGAGTTGATCGAGTTGCTCGTGCAGGCCGTATTGCCGTTCGCGGGAATCACGGCGTAGGAGTAGTACTCGGGCTGAACGGTCGATGTGCCCGTTCCCGGCACCTCCGTCTTGGACAGCGTGTCGTTGCCGCACGTCTCCCAGTAATCGGGGTTCTGGTTGAGCTGATAAAGGAAGGCGTTGGCGCCGGCTTCCGCGGCGCTGTAGGCGCGCTTGCCGTCGAGGTCGTGCTGGCTGATGTGGACGTCGCCGCCGATCGCGACGAACATGGCGGCGACCAGGACGCTCGTGATGACGAGCACGCCGAGGGCGATCACCATCGTGAACCCTTCCTCGCCGGCGAGGCGTGCGCGGAGATTGGCGAAGATGCGGTGCTTGCGTGTCATTGGCATGGGAGGAAGACGTTGCCGTCGCCGGTGTGGTTGGGAGCGGGAGTCAGACGGAGCACGACGCCGTCGGAAACCGTGTCGTTGGCGTCCGAGAGATTGGTGTTCTCACCCGTCGTCTGGTAGGGGCCGACCGTGACCGTGGTCACGACCTCCGCCGTGTTCGCGGCGTTGGTCGAGCCGAGCGAGGGGGCATCGGTGAGCGGCGACGCGCCCGGGATGGTGGTCGTCCCCGGTACCTCGTTGGTGCCGTCGATCAGCATCTCGTAGTCATCTCCCGATGCGTCGGTGTATGGCTGGCCGCCGCTGCTCGTCGGTATCTGGTACTCGAAGTACTGGAAGATCGGAGTGGTACCGCTCTGAGTGACGTTCGCGAGCAGGATCCGCGTGGTCGAGGCCGTTGACGCGAACGTGTACACCGGTGCGCCCTGTGAGTTCGTCGTCTCGCCCGTCTCGGCGTAGGTGCTGTCGGTCAGCGTCTGTGCGGTGGAGCTGTAAGTGACGACGTGTTCGACCGGCGTCAGCGTCGCCCCGTTTCCCTCCTGGCTGACGAACTGCAGACTCGTCGCGCTGCTTCCCGACTGAATCGGCGTCACGTTGTCGACGATGCACGCCGAGTGCAGCTCGTTCTCCAGATCCTCGATCGCCACGCGCGCGTGCTGCGTGGCGTCGACCTTCGTGAACACCCGCGTGGTCTGATGGAGCGTCACGATCTGGAGGTTGAACAGCGCGATGATCACGATCATCCCGGCGAGGATCGCGACGAGCAGCTCGATCAAGCTGACCCCGTCCTCGGCGGCGAGCACGCGTGACACTCCGCGGTGAAAGTGCGCGCTCAGCATGTTCCTGAGCTGGACGAGCTCGTGATGGCGATCGTCGCCGTGTTCATCCCGGTCATGCTGTTGGCCTGGACGCCGGTGATCTTGACGTTGTGGTTGTTGTAGTCGGCGCAGATCGTGAGCGTGCCCGTCTTGCCCGAGGCGCTCGCGGTCGAACCGGACGAGGCCGTGCTCGCAAACGGCACACCCGGATTGGCGAGTACGCCCGTGCTCGCCGTAGCTGCGTTGGCCGCCACCGTTTCCAGCCAATACGCGCTAGAGGTCGGGTCGCCGCACGACGTTCCGCTCGAGCTGACGAACCGCATCTTCACGTGCGCCGGCGCGACCCGGCTCCCCTGGTAGGTGACGGTCAAATTGAGCGCCGGCTCCTGAATCGCCACCGTCTGGTTCGAGCCGGGTGACACGCTGAACGTGTCGTAGCCGGACGGCGGCTGCTCCTGCTTGCACGAGCCGGCCCACATCGAATAGTTGCCGGTGTAACTCGGCCCGGTGAACTCGAAGGGGAACGCGGTGATCGAGCCTGTCGAGGGCACCGTCGCCGCCGGCGTCAGGTTGTTGTTGGCCGTGGCCGGGCACGTGGTCGGGGCGCTGGAGCTCGTCGTGTCACAGTCGTAGTTCGACATCGAGTCAGACGTCCCGGCGCCGTACCACGAGACGGCGTCGGCCTGCTGGCCGGTCACGGTCCCAGACCCCTCGTTCGTGGTGAAGTTGGCGTTGAACGTTCCGGCGAGCCCGAGGATGATCGGGTTACCGCCACTCGGAGTTGCCGTGCCGGTGCTTGTGACGGTGGCGGAAACATCGAATGGATTCGCCGACACGTCGTCGTCGGTGACGTAGCCCGGAGCAGAGATAGCATCCGTGTAGTCGCCGGGGTCAAGGGCGGAGAAGATCGCGCACCCGCTCGAGTCACTCGTCCCGGACGCCGTGTCGGAGCCCTCGGAGGCCTGCTCGGTCGCGGTCACCGACACGCCGGACAGCGGAGCCCCGGTCTGATCCTCGATTTCGGTCAGCAGCGTTCCGCCCGCCGGCGGTGTGATCAGGCTCGCGTACGTGACGGGGCCGCGGTGGTTGATGCCCCAGGTGACCTGCGAGATGACCTGGTAGTAGGCGGCGGCGCCGGCGCCGGTCGAGCCGCAGGCGGACCCGCTCGTGCTGTTCAGGAAGTTCGCCGTCGACGTGATCTGGTACGGGATGCCGTTGAGCGTCACGGTCCGCGTCTCCTGGTTCGGAGGCGCCAGGTCGGTCAGCTGGAGTGCCGAGAGCCCCTTCAGGCGCTCCTGATCCTGTTGGGCGAGCTCAGCCGCCTGCGAGCGATAGCGCTGGTCAGCGTCGGTGTCGGCGCCAGCCATGAGCGCGAGCGCGACGGCGGTGGCGATCAGCGCGCAGATCAGTGCGCTGACGAGAACCTCGACCAGCGATATCCCTCGTTCGTCCGTGACGCGCGCCCTGACGCGCGCCGATGCCGATTGGATCGCATCCATGCGCCGGGCTCCCGCCATGCGGGCAGCCCCGTTTTGTGAATTGATTGATTGTTCGTGCACGCCGAACGACGGCTCCCCGCCGATTCGATTGCAGCGGCCGCCTGGACGCAACAATCACCTCACGCGATCGATCTCATCGAACGCGATCGGATTGATCTAAGAGATTTGCTATTGGAGCGTCTTACGCATCGGCCGCCCGGCCGCGGACCTGAATAGGAGCGGGCCAACGCTCAACATTTCGGGGAGACCGTCTGGACAGATGAACGAGGCGGCGTGCCTAGGCGGCGCCCACCACGTGCCTAGGCGGCGCGCCGGAGGATCGCCGCGAGCCCACCCGGCAGCAGCGGATCCGCGAGCGCTGCGCGCACGTCGCCGGGGCGGTGCAGGGCGCGCTCCGTGCGCAGGATCCCGATCTCGAGACCCGCGTCACGGGCCGCGGTGATGCCCAGCATCATCACATCCGGACTGCGCCACGCCTGCTCGGGAAGCGCGAACAGCTTCGGCAACGGCCGCCTCAGCGCGATCATGTACAGACCGCCGTCGATCACCGGCCCGAACACGACGTCGCAACCGGCCGCCAGATCCTCGAGGGCGCCGCTGGCGTGGTCCGGTCGCAGCTTTGGCAGATCCGGCCAGACGATCAGCACGGGCCCGTCGGTGCGGGCGAACACGCGGCCGGCGGCGTCCGCGAGCCGCCCGGCGATCCCGTCGCCGTTCTGCGGAAACAGCGACGCCTCGGCGCCGACGAGGGGACGCAGCTCGCGCCCGCCATCGGGCGGATCGTGCGCGACGTGGATGGCCCCGGGCGCCACCTCGCGCGCCCATGACGACGACTGAGCGATCAGCGCCGACTGGAGCGCGACGCACCCATCGGCGCCGAGCAGTGGCTCGAGCGCTCGGCGGACCTCCCCGCGCCGAGGAGTGCGGGCCATGATCAGGACGGCTGGGGCCGTCCCGTTCATCGTGTCCCGAGGCGGTAGACGGTCCCGGCCGGCGTGGGCTCCATCCTGGCGAGGCTGGCGATCGCCCCGCGCAGCACATCCGCCAAGATCGCGCTGCTCTGCCCCATCAATTCGCTCAATTTCGCCACCGACGTCGGCTCCCCGGGCACGACCTCGTTGGCGTAATCGGTCACGAACCCGATCAGGGCGAACGGCAGCTCGAGCTCACCGCAGAGGATGGTCTCAGGCCCGGCGGTCTGGCTGACGGCGGTCACGCCCGAACGCGCCAGCTCGGCGATCTCGCTCGGCGTGTTGAACCGGGGGCCGTCGACGTGCCCGTACGTGCCACCATCCCGCGCCGGATGTCCGGCCTCCCCTGCCGCCGCCACGAGCGCCTCGCGGACGCCGACGGAGAAGGGACCGCCGTGCAGAATCCAGTGGGCCCGCGACGGGCCGCCCGGCTCCGTGAAGAATGTGCACAGACTCCCATCGGGCAGACGGTTGGAGGCGAAGTGCAGATCGTCGAACACCACCAAGGATCCAAGCTCGAGCGTCGGGTCGACCGCGCCGCACGCGGTGCAGCCGATCACCACGCTCGCGCCGAGCTCCTTGAGCGCCCAGACGTTCGCCCGATGCGTGACGTGATTGGAGAGACGCGCGTGCCCTTCGAGGTGGCGCGATATATGGAAGGCATCGACGCCGGCGAGCGTGCCTCGGGTCACGGTCGCCTCCCCGAACGGGGTCTCGAGCGACCGCGCGTGCGCCCCTTCGAATCCGGGAAGCGCATACGTACCCGACCCCGTGATGATCCCCACTGACACCTATCGCGATCCTACTCCCCGGGCCGGGATGCCCCCGGAGGGGTGGATCCTCATCTACGACGCCGACTGCGGCTTCTGCCGGTGGTCGCTGGCCCGCGTGTTGGCGCTCGATCGGGTGCACCGCCTGCGGCCGGTCGCGCTGTGGACGCCCGAGGCCGACGCGCTGCTGGCCGACGTGCCGCCCGACGCGCGCGCAGAGTCGTGGCACCTGATCTCGCCCGACGGCCGGCGCACCTCCGCCGGGGAGGCCGCGCCACCGCTGCTCCGGCTCCTGCGCGGCGGGCGCGTGCCGGCGGCGCTCCTCGCGCGGATGCCGCGGCTGACCGATCGGGCCTACCGGTGGGTCGCCGGGCACCGCTCCTGGCTCGGCCGGTTCACGAACTAAGCGGGCACCGCCGGCGGCTCGTGCACCGCCAGCCACTCGTCGAGCGCCTTCGGCTTCTGGGTGTCCTCGTAGACCTCGTACTCCTGCATCCTGCCCCACGCCAGCCGGCCCCAGATCACGTATCGGTTCTCGTAGACCCGCTCGCCCGAAGGGCCGTCCAGGTGGGTCCGGCCACGGACGCAGATGGTCTGGCGCCACGGCCAGCCCTGGACGACCACCTCGTCGGCGACGATCTGCACCCCGACGCGGGCAAACCGCTCCAGCCACGGCCTGACCTCGTGCTTGCCCCGCCACACCCCGGACCACGTGCTCTCGCCCGGGAAGTGAAGCGTCACGCCCTCGTCCTCCATCCGGAGCGTCGGCTTCGGATCGCCGGCGTTCAGCCGCTTCATGTTGTACGTGACGAGTCTCCCTCCGAGCCACGAAAGCATCCGACGCCTCCTCTAGATTGATCGCTCTAGCGATACGCTATCGCACATGTCCAACACGAGAGAGCGAATCGTCGACGCCGGTGCGGAGCTGTTCCGCCGACAGGGCTACGCCGCCACCGGCGTCAAGCAGATCGTCACCGAGGCCCAGGCGCCGTTCGGGTCGATGTATCACTTCTTCCCCGGCGGCAAGGAGGAGCTCGGCGCCGAGGCGATCCGGACCTCGGGCGCGCTCTACGAGCAGCTGATCCCGGCGGTGTTCGACTACGCGCCCGACGTCGTCACCGGAGTGCGCGACTTCTTCGCCGGCGCCGCCGCCCACCTCGTCGAGACCGACTACGCCGACGCGTGCCCGATCGCGACCGTCGCGCTCGAGGTCTCGAGCTCGAGCGAGACGATGCGCACCGCGTGCGCCGACGTGTTCGAGAGCTGGATCGCGGCCGGAGCGGCGCGCCACGGCGACGCCGGCGTCAGCCCGGAGCAGGCGCGCGAGCTGACGATCGCGATGCTCGCCGCGCTCGAGGGGGCGTTCGTGCTCGCGCGCGCGCTCCGCAGCACGGAGCCGCTCGAGATCGCCGGCGAGATGGTGGCGCGGGAGGTCGAGGCCGCATTAGCGTGACCGGGGGCGCGCATGCGCGCCCCCGCCGGTCGGCGCATGCGCCGACCGGGCCCCGGCCGCATGCGGCCGGGGCTACATATTCCTACCGGGGGACCCGACCGCCCTCGGCGCCCGGCTCGGTCGCCGGTCCCCGCGGCGCCGCGAGCCCGAGCACGCGCATCGCCTTGAGCCCGAGCGAGAGCTTCTCGCGCCCATCGGTCGAGGAGACGTCGAGGCCGGTCAGCTCGCGCACGCGCTCGAAGCGGTAGCGGATCGTGTGACGGTGCGTGATCAGTCGGGCGGCGGTGGCGTTGACGTTCGCGTCGCACTCGAGGAACGCGGACAGCGTGCCGAGCAGGTCGGTCTCGTACTGCTCGTCGTAGGCGACGAGCGGGCGCACCGTCTCGTCGTAGAAGCGCCCGAGCTCGGCGGGGTCGTTCATGTGCGGAAGCAGGAGCTGGTAGGTGCCGGTCTCCTCGAAGCCGAGCGTCGAACGCTCGGGGTCGCCCTCGACCACGTTGGCGGCGAGCAGCGCCTCGTTGCCGGCGCGGTGCAGGTCGACCGCGTCGGCCGCACGGCGGCTGCGACCGATCGCGAAGGCGAACCCGGCGAGCCCTGACTCGAGCTCACGGGTCACCGCGGCCGCGACGCGGCGGGCGGCCTCGCCGTCGGGATCGGGCACGAGGATCCGGATCTCGCCGGCGTCGTCCTCGGCCGGAGCGGCGATCGCTCCCGGCGCCACCGACCGCGCCCCCCGGGCCGCGACAGCGAGCAGCCGCCGGCGCCAGTCGTCCTCGGTGGGACTGCGCGGATGCGCCCGGATTACCACGACGCTGCCGCCGCTTGAGAGGTCGGTCCCGAGCTCCTTGCCCCGCGCGATTAGGTCCTCGCGGTCCCGGATCCGCCGGGCCAGGACCGCGCGCTGAAAGCTCGTCGCGGCCTCCTCGGAGGCACGCTCGGGAGCGCGCACCCGCTCGACCTCGGAGGCGATCAGCGTGGTGACCAGCCGCAGCAGCGCGGCGTCCGGCTCGCGATCGCGGGTTCGCATGCGCAGCTCGCCGACCGTCGCCTCGGCGACCTTCAGCTCGATCGTGGTCACGTCGTCGGCGTCGCGCATCAGCGAGCGCTCGTCGGCGGGGGAGCGCGCGGCGACCGCGAGCACGGTCGCGGTGCGATCGATCAGGATCAGGCTCGCGTCGAGGGCGCGGGCGGCGGCACGGAGAATCTCGGGCAGGCCGGCGCCAGCCTCGACCGCGTCGGTGATCGCGGCGAGGGCGCCCAGGTCGGGAGCGGCTCGCTCAGCCAAGGACGGCCTCAGAAAACGCGTGGCCACTCGACGACGACCAGCGCTCCGACGACGATGCCGACCCCGACCAGCGCGGCCAGCACGTACACCGACAGGATCACCACGGCGACGCGTTGGAGCGGGCGGCGATACGCCGTGATTGCCGGCGCGACGACGAGCGTCAGGAACGCCGCGATGCCGAACACTCCGGCACAGGCGCCGACGAGGTAGGTAACCGATTGGTTGCTCATGCTAAGTGTCAGATTTTGCCGAAGTCCCCGGCGTGAGCGCCAGAGGACTGCGCAAATCGCGGCAATCCGAACTCCGGCCCGACCGGGGTGGCGCACGTCGCGCCGGGGAAGCGTCCCGACAGCCGGGTGGCCGCGACGCTGGCGCGCTCCTTGGCGTCTGGGCCCCAGAATAGCCCCGCCACCGTCGGCCCCGAGCCGCTCACCAGTGCGTGGTCGGCGCCGGCGGCGGTCGCGGCGTTCAGCGCGCCCTTGACCGGCGGGCACAGCGACACGGCCGCGAGCTCGAGATCGTTGACGAGCAGCTCGTCCGGCGGGCGGCCGCCGGGTTGGAGCGCGTCGGCGAGACGGTCGTACCGGTCGATGAGATCGGCGCGGTCGCGCGGGCTCCCGAGCCGGTCGGCCTCGCGGTACACGTCGGCGGTCGAGAGCGCGTACGGCTGGGGCAGGATCAGGAATGCGTGCGAGGTCAGGGGTTCGAACGGCTCGACGGTCTCGCCCGCGTCAGTGGCGAGCGCCAGGCCCGGCAGCGAGCTGGCTGGGCACGTCGCTGCCGAGCTCCGCAGCGAGGGCCGCGACCTCCTCGGGGCGCCCCGGCGCCACCTCGACCGCCAGCCGGAGCGTCGCCGCGGCGTCCGCCGACCCGCCTCCCATGCCGGCGGCGACCGGGATGCGTTTGGCGATCGTCAGCTGCACGGGCGGCGCCTCCCAGCCACGGGCGCGCAGTCCGCTCAGGGCTTTCTCCGCGAGGTTCGGGCCCTCGACCCCTTCGCAGGTGACCTGGTCGGGGCCGTGGTCGTCCTCGAGGACGCGGAGCTCGAGCTCGTCCGCGAGCGATACCGACTCGAGCACGGTCACGAGCTCGTGGCGGCCGTCGGCCCGTGTCGGGCCGAGAAACAGGCAGAGGTTGACCTTCCCGGGTGCTCGGGCGGTCAGTTTCATGGGGCCAGTTTCGCGGCCAGCGCCCGAAACTCCTCCGGCGACAGGCGCTCGGCGCGTTCGTCGGGCGGGTGGCCGAGCTCTGTGAGCGCAACGCGGGCGCGGTCGCGCATCGATCTTCCGCGCGCGAGGGCGAGCGCGCCGGCGAGCGTCTTGCGCCGGTGGGCGAAGGCATCGTGGACGAGCTGCTGGAGCTGCGGGTCGGCGGGCGGCCCGGTTCGCCGCAGGCCGACGAGGACCGAGTCGACGTTGGGCACGGGGCGGAAAACGGTCCGGGAGATCGGGCGGAGCACGCGGACCTCGCAACTGAGTTGGGCGAGCACCGACGGCACCCCGTAGGCGGCGGTTCCCGGCGCCGCCGCAAGGCGCTCGCCGACCTCGCGCTGCACCATCACCACCCAGCTCTGCACGGTCGGCAGCTCGTCGATCGTGCGCAGGATCACGGTGGCGGCGATTCCGTAGGGGAGGTTCGCGACGACCTTGGTGGGGGGCGGATCGAGCGCTTCGAGGTCGAGGTCGAGCGCGTCGGCGATATGCAGGGTCGCGTTGGCGTGTGGCGCCAGCAGCTCCTGGAGCCCCGGCTCGAGCCCACGATCGATCTCGACCACGTGCACGTGCGCGGCGCGGCCGGCCAGGCGCTCGGACAGGATGCCCTCGCCGCCGCCGATTTCCAGCACCACGTCGTCGGCCGACAGCTCGGCCAGCCGCTCGATCACGTCGAGGATGTTTCGGTCGACGAGGAAGTTCTGGCCTAGCTTGACCATCCGAACACCGCGGCCGCGCTGCGCTCGACCGCTCGTTCGAGCTCCTCATAGGAGATCCGGCGCTCGACCGCCAGCGCCTGGGCGGTGTGCACCACGTTGGCGGGTTGGTTCGGCTTGCCGCGGACGGGCTGTGGCGACAGGTAGGGCGCGTCGGTCTCGACGAGCAGCCGCTCGGGCGGGACGCGGATCGCCGCCGTGCGCAGGTCATCGGCCTTGGGGTAGGTGACGTTGCCCGCGAACGAGATCCACCAGTCGTCGTGCGCGAGGCACTCCTCGAGGCGCGACGGCATCGAGAAGCAGTGGAGAATCACCTTGAGGCCGCCGGCGTGTTCGGTGAGGGTGGCGAGCGTGGGGTCCTCGGCGGCACGGGTGTGGATCACGAGCGGCTTGCCGGTCTCGTGCGCGAGCTCGATCTGGGCGCGGAACGCGCGCTCCTGATCGGGACGGGGCGCGTAATCGCGGTAGAAGTCGAGCCCGGTCTCCCCGATCGCGACGCACCGCTCGTGGGCGGCGAGCGCCTGGAGCTCGGCGAGGTCGGCGTCGTCGAACCCGGTGGCGGAGTTGGGGTGGCGGCCGATCGCCGCGTAGACCTGGGGGAACGCCTCGGCCGCGGCCAGCGCGGCGCGGCACGAGGCGCCGTCAGTGCCGACGGTGACGATCCGGGTGACGCCCGCGTCCGCCGCCGCGGCCACGAGCTCCGTGTCCGGCGGCTCGCAGAGCTCGAGATGCGTGTGGCTGTCGATCACCGGGACTTCGGGAACAGCGGCTCGAGCGCGCTGACCGTGGCGCCGTTGCCCTCCTCGGCGAACTCGGCACCGGACCAGTCGGTGCTGGGCGCACCGAGGGCGCCCAGCAGCCGCTCGACGCTCGCGGGTATGTACGGGTGCAGCAGGACGCTGACCGCGCGGAGACCCTCGGCGAGCGACGCCAGCGTCTCATCGAGCTTGGCGGCGTCGGCTGGGTCTCTGGCCAGCTGCCACGGCGCGCGTTCCTCGACGTAGCGGTTCAGCCGGCGCACGCGCTGCCAGATGAGCTCGAGCGCCTGTGTGGCCTCGGCGCGGTTGAGCTGCGTCGCCACCTCGTCGGCGAGTCCGTCGAAGTCCCCTTGCAGCGCCGCGTCGGTGCGGGCTTTTGGGACGACGCCGTCCCGGTAGCGCGTGAGCATCGCGATCGTCCGGCTCGCGAGGTTTCCGTACTCGTTGGCGAGCTCGGCGTCGTAGCGCGAGCGCACCGCGTCGATCCCGACGGCGCCGTCGCCACCGAAGGCAACGTCGCGCAGCAGATAGAAACGCAGGGCGTCGGTGCCGTAGATGTCCATCACCTCGAACGGGTCGAGCACGTTGCCGAGCGACTTGCTCATCTTGCGCCCGTCGGCGCCGAGCAGGAACCCGTGGACG
Source organism: uncultured Solirubrobacterales bacterium (assembly GCA_963812225.1). GTDB lineage: Bacteria > Actinomycetota > Thermoleophilia > Solirubrobacterales > Solirubrobacteraceae > Palsa-465. The sequence continues at coordinate 231,704 of CAWEUN010000009.1, read as the reverse complement.
AACACGTGGTGCGGCACCGCGATGTCGGCGGCCATCAGCATCGCGGGCCAGAAGACCGTGTGGAACTTGAGGATGTCCTTGCCGATGATGTGGTACGTCGCCGGCCAGAAGCGATCGGTCAAGTCCTCGCCGGGGCGGGCGTAGGAGAGCGCGGTGTAGTAGTTGAGGAGGGCGTCGAACCACACGTAGAACACCTGGTCGGTGTCCCAGGGAACGGTTATGCCCCACTTGAGCCGGGCCCGCGAGAGCGAGACGTCCTGCAGCCCCTGGCCGATGAACGTGCGCGCCTCGGTGAACGCGCGGCCGGGCAAGACGAAGTCTGGGCGATCCTCGTAGAGCTGTTCGAGCGCCTCCTGGAACGCGGACAGGCGGAAGAACCAGTTCTCCTCCTGCTGGCGCACCAGCGGGGTCTCGTGGATTGGGCACAGGTTCCCCTCGAGAATCTCGTTCTCGACCTTGAAGTCCGCGCACCTCGGGCAGTACCAGCCCTCGTACAGGCCCTTGTAGGTGTAGCCGTTGTCGTGGACCTTCTCCAGGACCTCCTGGACCTTGCGCTCGTGCTGCTCGTCAGTCGTCCGGATGAAGAAGTCGTTCGAGATCTCCAGGCGAGGCATCAGTGCCTTGAACCGCTCGGCGTTGCGGTCCGCGAGCTGCTTCGGCTCGACCCCCTCAGCCCGTGCAGCATCCGCCACCGGCTCACCGTGCTCGTCGGTGCCGGTCAGGAAGAACACGTCCTCGCCGCGCTGGCGCATGTGGCGCGCGAGCACGTCGGTGGCGATCGCCTCATAGGCGTGGCCCATGTGCGGCGCGCCGTTGACGTAGGAGATGGCGGTGGTGATGTAAAAGGACACTCTGTTTGAAGGCTATATGGCGTGTGGTTTCGGGGCTTTTGGCGGGTGTTGTTGGATTAAGGCGATGGCGACGATGGATCTCGAACTGCTGACGGTGGGCCGGATCAGCATCGACCTGTACTGCGGCCAACTTGGCGCCGGATGGCACGAGGCCGAGACGTTCACGAAAGGGGTCGGGGGCAGTCCCACGAACGTCGCGATCGCCGCGGCTCGGCTCGGACGGCGCGCGGCCGTGTTCACGAAGGTGGGCTCGGACCCCTTCGGCGAGGTCGCGCTCGTCGAGCTCGGCAATTTCGGGGTGGACGTTCGGTGGGTCGGGACGCTCGAGGATTCGATGACCCCTTTGGCGTTCGCCGTGCTCGATCCGCCTGAGGATCCGAAGCTGCTATTCCGCCGCGAGCCGCCCGTGCCCGACTTCCAGCTCCATCCGGGCGAGGTCGACGACGACACGGTCCGCGAGGTGCCCGTGCTGTGGATATCCGGCGGCGCGCTCGCCCAGGAGCCAAGCCGCTCGACCGTCCGCGCGATGCTCCGCACCCGAGGTCGTCAGCGCTACACGATCCTCGACCTCGACTACCGGCCGAGCTTCTGGCGCTCGCGAGCGGAGGCGTCGAAGACCATCGGGGCGGCGATCGACCATGCCACGGTCGCGGTCGGCAACCGCGAGGAATGCGACGTCGCGCTCGGCACGGCGGATCCGGACGAGGCCGCCAGCCGCCTGCTCGCGCGCGGGGTCGAGCTCGCGATCGTCAAGCTGGGCGCCGACGGCGTGCTCCTGGCCGACGCGAACGGGACGCAGACGATCCCTCCGGCGCCGGTCGAGGTGCTGTGCGGGCTGGGCGCGGGGGACGCGTTCGGCGGCGCACTCTGCCATGCGCTCCTGCTGCGCTGGGCGCCACCCGAGGCGGTCGCCTTCGCCAACGCTGCCGGTGGGATCGTCGCGTCGCGGCTGCTGTGCTCGCACGCGATGCCCTACGAGCCCGAGGTCCTGGCGCTGCTCCCGGACCTCGAGACGGCCTGATCGCCGCCCACGACGCGGGTCGAACCACTTAGTCTTGGCCTCCCCACGCAGGAGCGACCACAGCATGTCCCTGACCACAACCCGTCTGCTTGACAACTACATCGCCGGCCAATGGACGCCGGCGACCGCCGCCACCGACATTCTCGACGTGACCAATCCGGCGACCGGCGAGACGCTCGCGCGGGTCCCGCTGTCGGGAGCAGCCGACCTCGACGCCGCGGTCATCGCCGCCCGTTCCGCACTCCCCGAGTGGCGCGCCGTCTCGACGATCGCCCGCGCCCGCAAGCTGTTCGAGCTCCGAGAGCGCCTCGTGGCCCGCTCCGAGGAGCTGGCGCGCTCGGTCACGACCGAGATGGGCAAGACGCTCGGCGACGCCCGCGCCGAGGTGGCGCGCATGATCGAGATGGTCGAAGCCGCGTGCGCGATCCCGACGACGATGCAGGGCCGCATCCTCGAGGACGTCTCGCGCAACATCGACGCCGAGACGATCCGTCAGCCGGTCGGGGTGTGCGCCGCGATCGTCCCGTTCAACTTCCCCGCGATGGTGCCGTTCTGGTTCCTTCCCTTCGCGATCGCGTGTGGCAATACGTTCGTGCTCAAACCCTCCGAGCAGGTGCCGCTGACCCAGCAGATCGCGTTCGAGGAGCTCGACGCGCTTGAGCTGCCCGCCGGCGTCGTGAATTTGGTGAATGGCGGGCGCGAGGTGGTCGAGGGGATCCTCGAGCACCCGGGCATCGACGCGGTCTCGTTCGTGGGCTCGGCGCCCGTGGCGCGGATCGTCTACGAGCGCGCGGCCAAGGCGGGCAAGCGCGTGCAGGCGCTCGGCGGCGCCAAGAACCACATGGTCGTGATGCCGGACGCAGTGATCGACCAGACCGTCGACGGGATCATCGGGTCGGCCTTCGGCGCGGCAGGGCAGCGGTGCATGGCGGGCTCGGTCGTCGTCACCGTCGGCGACGCCCACGAGCAGCTCATGCCCCCGCTGACCGAGGCGACGATGGCTTTGAAGGTCGGCGACGGGATCGACGAGCACAGCGACGTCGGCCCCGTGATCTCGGAGAAGGCGCGCGAGCGCGTCGTCAGCTGGATCGCCCGCAGCGAGCAAGTCATCGTGGATGGTCGCGACGCGGGTCCGCGTTCCGGCTGCTTCGTCGGCCCGACGATCGTCGAAGTCGATCGCGACGACCCGATCGTCGGCGAGGAAGTCTTCGGTCCGCTGCTGGCCATCGTTCGTGCCAACTCCCTCGACGAGGCGATCGACATCGTCAATTCCAGCCGCTTCGGCAACGGGACCTCGATCTTCACTGAGTCAGGCGCCTCGGTCCGGCGGTTCCGGCATGAGGTGCAGGTGGGAATGATCGGCGTCAACATCGGCGTCGCGGCGCCGGTGGCGTTCTTCCCGTTCTCGGGCTGGAAGGACTCGTTCCTCGGCGACCTACACGCGCACGGCCCCGACGCTGTCGAGTTCTTCACGCGCAAAAAGACCGTGACCAGCCGGTACTTCTCGAGCGGGCAGGGGAGCGGGAGCTACTTCGTCGAGCGGTGAGGGTGGTTGCGGGTCGCGTGTTGTGCAGGTTCTGGACGGGTGCGATCGCGCGCGTTCCCCTCCCCTTCCCTGCGCCGTTTACGGGCCGCCCGCCGATCAAGGTTGCGGGCGCTGCAAGCGACCTTCGGTAAGGGCGCGGTAGAGCGCGTTTGCGCTGATTCCGGTGAGGTCAGCGACGACGGCGGCGGCGGGCCGCGGCTTGGCGCCGGCGTCGACGAGCCGGCGGAGCGCGTCGAGCGCCGGCGCGAGGTCGTGTTCGGACCGCGCCGGCGCCGGACCGACGACGAGCACCACCTCACCGCGCGGTGCTTCGGACCCGTAGCGCTCGGCGAGCTCGGCCGCCGTCCCGCGGACGACCTCCTCGTGGATCTTCGTGAGCTCGCGGCAGACCGCCACCGGCCGCTCGGGGTCGACGGCGGCCAGTACTGCCAGCGACGACGCGACCCGGCGCGGGGACTCGAACGCGACGAGCGTCTCGGGCGACGCGAACACCTCCTCGAGCGCGGCGCGCTTGCGCGGCAGAAATCCGGTGAACCGCCACCGGTCGGCCGGCAGCGCCGAGGCGACGAGTGCCGAGAGGGCAGCCGAGGGCCCCGGCAGCACCTCGACCGCGAGGCCGGCGGCGACGCACGCCCGCACGAGCACGAAGCCGGGGTCCGAGACGAGCGGCGTCCCGGCGTCGGACACCAGCGCGACGACCGCGCCCGAGCGCATCCGCGCCACAAGCTCCGCCGCGCGCTCCTGCTCGTTGTGCTCGTGATAGCTGACGAGCTTCGCCGAGACGCCGTAGCGGTCGAGCAGCACCCGCGTTCGCCGCGTGTCCTCGCACGCGACGACGTCGGCCTCGCGCAGCGCGGCGAGCACGCGCAGCGTGATGTCCTCGAGGTTGCCGATCGGCGTCGGGCAGACGATCAGCCGGCCGCTCACAGGTTCTCCCGCTGCTCGAGCCCGTCGAACGCGAGCGCGGCCGCCCCGATCATCCCCGCCTCGACCCCGAACCGCGCGGCGACGATCTTGACCTCGTCGCGCGAGGGCGGGAGCGCGCGCTCGGCGACGACCGCCCGTGCCGGGGCCAGCAGGAGCTCCCCGGCACCGATCACGCCACCGCCGATCACGATCATCTCGGGGTTGAAGATGTTCACGTAGTTCGCGAGCGCCACCCCGAGCCGGGTCCCGATCAGCTCGATTACCTCGAGCGCGGCCTCGTCGCCGTCGTAGGCGAGCTCGGTGACAAGCGGCCCCACGAGCTCGCGGCCGTCTTCGAGCGCCTGCGCGAGCCCAGATCCCGGGCGTTCCCCCGCGAGCCGCACGGCCTCGCGCGCGAGCGCCGTGCCCGACGCCAGCGACTCCAGGCACCCGTGATTGGGACAGTTTCCCTGGCACGGCGGCCCGTCGATCTCGATCACGACGTGGCCGAGCTCCGCCGCGGCGCCGATCGCGCCCCGGTAGGGCCTGCCCCGGAGGATCAGCCCGCCACCGATGCCCGTGCCGATCGTGAGCATCACGACCTCGTTGCAGCCACGGGCGGCGCCGGCGCGATGCTCCGCGATCACGGCCACGTTCGCGTCATTGTCGGCGAATACCGGCAGTCCCAGCCGTTCGGCCATGATGTCGGCGAACGGCACATTCGCCAGCGGCTGATTGACGGCTATGACCGCCATCCCGCTACGCTGATCGAACAGACACGGAATCCCGAAGCCCACGGCTGCGACTTCGGCGCCGGCTGCCTCCCGCACCTCTTGGACCGCATCAACCGCGATGTCGAGTAAGGCGGGCTGGTCGAGACCGGTGACCGATCGCTGGGCGCGGTGATGCACCCCCAGCCCTGCATCGACCGCACCGGCAAGCAGCTTTGTGCCACCCATATCGACGCCGATGGTGCGCCGGGCCGGCATGTCGTCACTATATGGACTCACAGATGTCGAGCGACCTTGAACCGCCCCAATACAAGGTGTATCGCGCCGGCCCGCGGGGCCTGCGGGCTCGCCTGCGAGGCGAAGAGGAGCCCCTGCTCCCGAAGCCCAAGAAGCCGGAGCGGCCAGGCCAGGAGAAGCCCAGGGATGGGTGGTCGATCGTCAAGCGCGTGCTCAAGTACGTGGCGATCGCGGTCGTGGCCTGGATCCTGCTGTCGGTCGTCCTGTTCCTGATCAGCGCGTCGATCGAGACGAGCAAGCTGCCGAGCTCGGTGAGCGATGCTCTGTCGTCGGGCCCGAACATGATCACGGGAACGGACACGATCCTGATCATCGGCACCGACCAGCGCCCGAAGGGATCCAAGGAGCCGGGCGCCGACACGAGCGACGTCGGCAGCCGGTCGGACACGCTGATGCTGTGGCGCGTGGGCGGCGGGACGTCGCGGCGGCTGTCGATCCCACGGGACACCGTGGTATCGATTCCCGGCCATGGAATGACCAAGATCAACGCCGCCTACGCGTACGGCGGCCCGGCGCTGACGATCCGCGCGGTCGAGCAGTTCACGGGCATCAAGATCAACCACGTGATCATCGTCAACCTCGCCGCCTTCCCCCCGTTCATCAACGCGATCGGCGGGATCGACATCAAGACCGGACGGGTCTGCTCGGTGATCAGCGGTGGGCCGGCGAACGGCGGCTTCTCGCTGTTCCTGAAGCCCGGCGTCCACCATCTCAACGGGGAGCAGGCGTTGGTCTACGCGCGTACGCGCGAGAACCGCTGCAACCCGAACGACAGCGACCTCACGCGCGTCCAGCATCAGCAGGAGATCCTCAACGCGATCAAATCGAAGCTGGTCTCCCCGAGCAGCTTCTTCAGGCTGCCACTCGCGTCCTGGGACGCGCCCAAGGTTCTCCGCACCGATATGGGCGGGTTCACGCTCCTGTCGCTGTTCACGGCATCGGAGATCGGCGGCAACGCGGCGGTCGACGTGCTCAAGCCGTCGGGCTCGGTCGTGCTGCCCGACGGTGAGGACGGGCTCACGGCCACTCCCGGCGACGTCAGCCGGGCGGTGAACAAGCTGATGACGGGTCGATAGCTGGGGCTGTCGTGACCCGGCGCGGCCTTGACCGGCGGACGGCTAGGTAAAAGGCAGGAAGGAAGGGGGGTCGGGTGGGGGTTGATCGCGGGATTTGGCGGTTTCGACCCTGATCCGGCGGTTTGGTGGTGCCTAACACGACAACGCCGGCGTTTCTCGCGAGCCCTGTCGTATTGAGCACACTCTTCATGCATAGGTCGACAGGCCTCGGACATTCGAGGCGATTTGTCGTGCTATGCACCATCAGGAGGGCGATAGTCCGCCGAATCGGCCACGCAGGGGCCTCGGACGGACCGGGAGTCTCCTGCCTCCTTGCTGCCGATACGGGGCGCTCGCCAGCCAGAGCCGCCGGCGCCAGGAAACGACCAGTTAAGCCGCGGCCGCGGTGCTCGAGTCCGAGGGCTTGCTCTTCTTCTCGGGGCTCGACTTCGAGCTGTCGGAACTCTCGGAGGAGCTCTTCGACGTGCCGTCGTCCTTGGCCTTCTTCTCGCCACCGCCCTCGGCAGCGTCCTTGAGCTCGCGGGAGCGCTTGCGCGTCCCGTAGTCGGTGTTGTAGAAGCCCTTGCCCTTGAAGTGCACGGCGACGGGGTGAAACACGCGCGCCACGGGCGCGTCGCAGGTCTCACACGACTGCACCGGATCGTCCGACATGCGCTGCATCACCTCGAAGGTGTGCCCCTGTTCGCAGCGATACTCGTAGATTGGCATTGCTTCACGAAGTATAGCGCACGGTCTTGGCACTCTCAACCGTAGAGTGCCAACTTCGCGCACGCAGGCGCCCAGATAGCATCTCGGCCGATGCCCACCGACGTTGTCACGATGGACAAGATCGTCTCGCTGTCCAAGCGGCGCGGATTCGTGTTCCCGAGCAGCGAGATCTACGGCGGGCTCGGCTCGAGCTACGACTACGGCCACTACGGCGTGCTGCTCAAGAACAACGTCAAGGGCCAGTGGTGGCGGGCGATGCTCCAGGAGCGCGATGACATCGTCGCGCTCGACTCGGCGATCATCCAACACCCCAAGACGTGGCTCGCCAGCGGCCACCTCGCCGGCTTCACCGACCCGCTGGTCGACTGCCGGACGTGCAAGCTGCGCTTCCGTGCCGACAAGCTCGACGAGGCGCAGTGCGGCCGCAAGCCGTCCAAGCACCCGGGCGAGACGCCCGAGTGCGATCTCACCGAGGCGCGCGACTTCAACCTGATGTTCGAGACCACAATCGGACCCGTCAAGGACGAGGGGTCGATCGTCTACCTGCGACCCGAGACCGCCCAGGGCATCTTCCTGAACTTCAAGAACTACCTCCAGTTCTCGCGCAAGAAGCCGCCGTTCGGGATCGCGCAGATCGGCAAGAGCTTCCGCAACGAGATCACCACGGGCAACTTCATCTTCCGGACACGAGAGTTCGAGCAGATGGAGATGGAGTTCTTCGTCCCGCCACCGGAGGCCAGCCAGTGGTTCGAGCACTGGCTCGAGCAGCGGATGAACTGGTGGACGCGGCACGGGATCCGACCCGATCACCTGCGTCTACGCCCCCACGACGCCGAGGAGCTCTCCCACTACTCGAGCGCGACCAGCGACATCGAGTACCTGTTCCCGATCGGGTGGTCCGAGCTCGAGGGGATCGCCAACCGCGGCGACTTCGATCTGCGCCAGCACGCCGAGTACTCCGGGCAGAAGCTCGAGTACGTCGACACCGCCTCAGGCGACCGCTACGTCCCCCACGTGATCGAGCCGGCGGCGGGTGCGGACCGGGCAATGCTCGCGTTCATGGTCGACGCCTACGACGAGGACGAGATCGAGGGCGAGACGCGGACGGTGCTACGGCTCCATCCGCAGCTCGCGCCGGTGAAGGTCGCGGTCCTCCCACTGGTGCGCAAGGACGGGCAGCCCGAGCTCGCCGCCGAGATCTACCGCGACCTGCGCGAGCGCGTGCAGGCCGAGTACGACGAGGGGGGCGCGATCGGCCGGCGCTACCGCCGCCAGGACGAGATCGGCACGCCGTGGGCGGTGACGATCGACCACCAGTCGCTCGAGGACCGCACGGTCACGCTGCGCGACCGCGACAGCCTCGCCCAGGACCGGGTCCATATCGGCGAGCTCGGCGACGAGATCGAGCGCCGTCTCCGCGCCGCGTGGAGCACCCCGAAGCTGAATACGTAGCCTCCCGGCCCATCCGGGTCGAGTTCGACGAAACCCCGGCCTATCCGGGGAATGTCGAACCCGCTTGGCCGGCGCAGCCTGCGAGACTTTGGCGGATGGCCACGATCCCCGCCGACCAGGTCTCTTATGCGGATCTTTACGCGCGGTGGGAGGCCGGAAACTGGCGCGCCACCGAGCTCGACCTGGCAGTCGACCGGGACCAGTGGCAGAACACGTTCACGGAGTTCGAGCGGCGCGCCGCGCTCTGGACCTACTCGATGTTCTTCCACGGCGAGGACAGGGTGGCGGACAACCTCTCGCCGTACATCGACGCCGCCCCGCGCGAGGAGCAGAAGTACTTCCTCGCCACCCAGCAGGCCGACGAGGCGCGCCACGCGGTGCTCTTCGCCCGGTTCATGCGCGAGGTCGCCGGGCAGGGCCGGGACACCGACTCATCGCTGCGCGCGACGCACTCGGAGCTGACGTGGGGGTTCCGGAAGGTGTTCGAGCGGCTCGACCGGATGGCCGCCGAGCTCCGGCGGGACCGCTCGCGGCCGAAGCTGGCTCAGGCGATCGCGCTCTACCACCTCGTGGTCGAGGCGGAGCTCGCGCAACCCGGCCAGCACTTCATCGAGGAGTCGCTGAGCCGGCGTGACCTCCTTCCCGGCTTCCGCGAGGGGATCCGCAACGTGGCGCGCGACGAGCAGCGCCACATCGCGTTCGGGGTGAAGATGATCGCGGACCTGACCCGCGAAGATCCGGACTGCCTGCCCGCGATCGAAGAGCTGCTGCGCGAGATCCTCCCGTTTACGAGCGCGGTGTTCGTCCCCCCGGACTGGGACGAGCGCTACGTCACAGTGTTCGGCTTCACGCTGCACGACATCTACACGCACGGCGCCGACGCACTCGACGCGCGGCTCCGCGCCGCGGGGATCGACCCGCTGAGGCTGCGCACCGGCCTGCCGTTCGACCTGCCGGCGCGTGAGCGCGCCAGGCGCGGACTCCTGCTGCTGCGGGCCGGCTACCTCGGCGAGCCCAATGGACGGGTGACCCCGAATACCGAGGCGACAGCGCTGCTGTTCGACGGCCTGCGCCGGCAGGTCGACGCGTCCGTCGTCCCCGGGGCGAACATCCAGTGGGAGTTCAGCGACGCAGAGCCGTGGTATCTGGTGATCGACAGCGGCGCGACGTCGGCGGTTCAGGGCAGGGTCGCCGACCCCGACCTGACATTCCGCTGCCGCTTCGAGGACTGGCTGGACCTCGCCGCGGGGCGGACCGAGCCCTGGCGGGCGCTGCTGCTGCGCAAGATCCGCCCCTCGGGCAGACTCCGGATGATGGTCCGAGCAGGGAAGTTGTTCGCCTAGCCGGGTGCCCGGACCGCGTTCGAAAACGGTAGACACGGGTAGCACCTTCAGATGACGACCGCCGAACTCCTTCGCGTGCCGCTCCCGTGCGACCACCGGGCGCCACGGCAAGCCCGCGCATCCGTCCGGCGGCTGGACGCGGTCGGCCCCGTGCGCGAGGACGCGGTCCTGCTCGTCAGCGAGCTCGTGTCGAGCGCCGTGCTCGAGCCGGAGACCCGGCCGGCCGAGCAGGAGGCCGAGCCGCCCGAGACCATCGAGCTGATCGCGAGCGAGGTCGCCGATGGCGTGGAGCTGGCCGTCGCCACGCGAGGACGTGGCGTGCGCCCATTTCCGCGCGCGATTTCGGCCGCGATCGTGAGGGCGCTGGCGCGGAGCTGGGGCCTCGAGCGCCGCGGCGACCGCACCGAGCTCTGGGCCCAGCTCGCAGTCTGAAGCTCAGGCCACGACGATTGCCTGCGACGCGCCCGCCGCGTTGGCGGCGTCAGCCTGCGTCCGGGCCACGAGCACGTGGCGGCCGGCGCCGCGGACCGGGATCGTGGCCGCGAACCTGCCCTTGCGAACGGCGACGCGCTTGTGCGAGACGAGCCGGCGATGGCGGCCGTGAAGCGCGTAGACGTCGATCGTGGCGTGCCGCTTTGCGGGCGTGATCTGGCCGGCGACCCGCAACGGCGCCGTGGACTCGACGGTGAGTTCGATGCTCGGCGCCACCGCGATCTCGACGAGCTTCGAGATGACCGCCGGGGCGTCGCGGTGCAGCGCCTGGACGAGCGTGTTCCGGCTCACGTCGATCGGACTGCTCCACGTCCCGTCAGCGGCGGTGGTCACACTCGCGAACCCTTGCGTGACGCCACCGGAGGCGAGCGTCTGGAGCTCCACCGTCGCCCCCGCCAGGGGCGCTCCGTGGAGCATCCGCAGCCGCCCGGAGAGGACGACCGACGCCGGCGCCACGGCGACGGCGGCAGCGGCGGTCGGCGTGGTCAGCGTCAAGGTGGCGGGCGTGCCGGCCAGTCGCGCCACCACGGCGCGGATCGAGGGGAGCCGGGCGAAGAACGCGTTCCCGGGGCAGTCGGTGGTGCAGCCCTGGCGGTGGCCGGCGACGCGCGGCAGCGAGACGTGGGCGCCGGGCTTGAACGGCGTGTAGAACGCATCCGCGGGGTCGACGACGACCGTGACGTTCCCGAGGGTCGGAAGGCCGTGCAGCGACAGCTTCCACGCCAGGAGGTGCTCGAGTGCGTTGATCGCCGCGTGCGAAGGCACCACGTCCATGAACGTGCCGAGGACCGCGACTCCGGTCGACTCGAGGTTGTAGCCGCCGGCCTGGGCGCCGACGACGGCCTGATCAATCCCGCCCTTGCGAGCCTCCCAGATCCGCCCGAACAGGTCGATCACGAAGTTGTACCCGATGTCGTGCCAGCCCCGGACGAAGCGGTGGAACTGGTAGATCGAGAACAGAATCGCCGGGACCTCGGCGGCGCTGTAGCCGTTGGGGTTGTCGGTGTGGTGGACGAACGCCATCTTCACGACCCCGTAGCCTGGCGGCACGCTAGGCGGGGCGCCGTGGGACCACGCCTCGCGGGCGATGATCGCCGGCTGCCCGGCGCCGGCATCGAGGACCGGCTGCGCGAGCGGGAACGATGCCGCCGCGGCTGCCTCGGGGATCGAGGCGCTCACGAAATGGATCCGGACGCCGTGGACGGGCCGCGAGGTCCGCAGCTGGACGAGGTCGGCCGCGCCCGTCCAGACCGGGTCGCCGACGAACGGTCTCCGTCTCGCCGGCCCGTCGGGGCCGTGCCCGAGCTCGGACGCGAGCGCCCATCGGCACCACTTCCCGGTGTGCGCCCGCACGCGTAGCTCGATCCGGGCGTCGGCGGGCCCGTCCCACTGAACGCCGAGCAGCGCGAAGCGCCGGGGCGCCGCGAGCTCGCTCGACTCGCCCGCCACCGCTCCCACCCAGCGGCTGAAGATCGAGGACTGCCGATGCGAGGGACGCTCGAGCGCATCGGCCAGGCCCGCCGCCGGCGACACGAGGCCGGCGGCGCCGGCGGCCGCAGCGCCGGCCAGCACCGTGCGGCGGGTCAGCCCGGAACAGCCCTCGCCGCTCATCCCCCGCGATATGGAGGTCGCGGTGGCCGAGTCGTGCGCGACCCGGCCCGTCGCGCGGCAAATACGAAACTGATGCCGCACACCAGCAGGACGAAGATAGCGACTATCGCCGTGACCGCAAGACCTGGCGAGACGATTAACACAATGATCGCCGCTGCGACCGCGATCGCGAGATCGACCAACGCCGGCGCGGACCTCACAGCGGCAACCGCCTGAAAACCGGGCGGGGAACGTGGCGCAGGACGCTGAACACGTACCGCAATGCGCCGGGTACCCAGATCGTGTGCGATCCCGTCCCGAGCGCGCTGACGGTGCAGTCGGCGACCACCTCCGGCGTGGTCGCCATCGGCGGGCGCTCGAGTCCGGCGGTCATCCGGGTGACGACAAAGCCGGGCCGGACGACGAGGACGCGGACCCCGCTGCCGGCGACCGAATCCGCCAACCCCTGCGCGAGCGCATCGAGACCTGCCTTCGCGGCGCCGTAGATGGCGTTGCTCGCCCTCGGCCGTTCGGCCGCCACGCTCGAGAGAACGACCAGTGTCCCGCTCCCCTGCCGGCGGAGCAGGCGCAGACAGTGGAGCAGCAGCGATCCGCAGTCGAGGAAGTTGACTCGCATCACCTCGATCGACTCGGACATCTCGGCATCGAGCCCATCCTGGGCGCCGAGCACCCCGACCGCTATCACGACCAGATCGAAGCCCCCCATGCGGTCGAACGCGTTCCCGACCTCGCGCTCGTGGCCCTCGAGGTCGTCGGCGTCGAGGACGCCGATCATGCCGTCCTCGCAGCCCGCCCGCGCCAGCGATTCCAGCGCGGCCTCGAGACGACGTTGATCGCGCCCGAGCAGGAACGGACGGACGGTGTCCTCCGCCGCGAGCCGGCGGCCGATCGCGAGGGCGATCTCCGAGCTTCCGCCGACGAGCAACACCCGCTGGCTCACCGCTTCACCAGGCCCGTTCGCAGCGCCAGATCCGAGCTCCACAATCCGTCCGGATCGACTCGGTCGCGGATCGCGCGCCACTCGGGCAGCCGGGGGTACATCGCCTCGACCGCGTCGCGGCTCAGCCGCGCGTCCTTGGTTAGGTACACGCGTCCGCCCGCGGCGGCCACGAGCTCGTCGCAACGCCGCAGCGCGCGCCCGAGACCAGGCGCCGAGCGCGGCAGATCCAGCGCCAGTGTCCAACCTTCGATCGGGAACGACAGGGGTGCGCGGTTCGACGGTCCGAGGTCCTTCAGCACGGCGAGAAAGCACGGCACTCGGGCGCGCCGGAGCGTCACGATCACGGCCCGGAGCGCTTCGTCGCGGTCCGTGGGCACGACAAGCTGGTACTGCACCAGCCCGCGTCGGCCGTATAGCCGTGGCCATTCCTCGAGCGCGTCGAGGGGGAACATATGAGCCCCGAAGCTCTGCAGCCGCCCCCGCTCCCGCCTCGGCGCCCGGCGGAAGTGGACGCCGTTGAATGCCCCGACCGTGGCTGGTCGCAGCAGCCACGCCGGCCAGTGCTCGGGCACGGCGGCCCGCGCCCTCACCGTCGGGCCGCCCTCGGCGGGCGCGCCGGAGATGTGCTCAGCTCGGGTCACGATCCCGCGGCCGGCGCGCGCACCGAGCAGATCGAGCCACGCGACGCGGTGCGGTCCTCCCGGCTCCGATAGAACGGTCAGCGCCTCGTCGAGATCCGCGACCCGATCGGTGTCGACGGCGAGCAGCGAGCCGCCGACGCGTCGCAGCGAGATGCGCGCCCACACGATCACTCCAGTGAGGCCCATGCCGCCGAGGGTCGCCTCGAACAAACCGTCCGGCGAGCCGGGTTCGAGCTCGAGCAGCTCTCCACTCGCACTCAGCAGTCCGAGCGCCTGTACGTGGCTCCCGAGCGTGCCCGCGGTCGCGTGGTTCTTGCCGTGGATGTCGCTGGCGATCGCGCCGCCGAGGGTCACGTGCTGGGTGCCGGGCACGACGGGGACGATCAGCCCGTGCGGCACTCCGGCCTCGAGCAGTTCGCCGATCGTGATGCCCGCTTCCGCCGTCACCGTGGCCCCAGATGGATCGAGCCCGATGCGCCTGAGCAGCGTCATGTCGATCGCAACTCCGCGCGTCAGCTGTGCCGCGTCGCCGTAGCTCCGCCCCATGCCCCGCGCGATCGCCCCCAGGTTTTGGCCACGCCAACCGGCCACGGCGGCGGCCAGGCTCTCGATGTCGGGCGGCCGGAGCAGCTCGACCGCGGCGCGCGCGCCACCGCCCCACCCCGCGACGACGGCGGCGGCGGTCGCGAGGGCCGCCGGCCCGGTCCTCCCGCCGGCGATCGTCGTCTCAGGTGACGTCATGGACGGCGAACCCGAACAGCACGAGCCACAGGGCGACGAGCCCGAGCAGCCACCGATCGCGGAGGAGCAGATCCTCGGGCGCCTCTCCCTCGCCGGCCCCTAGCAACATGCCGTAGCGCACCAGACAGCCGACGAACGGAATGACCGTCAGCGGCCGCCATGGGATCCCATCGATGACCGGGAGCTGTGAGGCCCACACGGCATAGGCGAACGCCGCGCACGCGGCGCTTCCGAGCACGATCAGGCGCAGCCACGACTCGTCGTAGCGCTCGAGGACCCGCCGGCGCGCCGTCGCGTCGGCCTCCGTGCGGCGGAACTCGGAATAGCGCTTTCCGGCGGCGACGAACACCGCAGCGCAAGTGATCACGAGTATGAACCAGCGCGACAGGGCCACAGGTGCAGCCACCCCGCCGGCGACGGCGCGCAGCACGAACCCACCGGCGATGGCCCCGACGTCGAGCAGGGGGACATATCGCCAGAAAATCGTGTAGCTGAGCGTGAGCGCGAGATATCCGGCGCCGACAAGCGCGAGCAGCGGGCTTAGGGCCGCGCAAAGGACGAGCCCGGCAAACATCAGGCCGATCCCGAGCGCGACGGCGGCCCGCGGCTCGAGCTCACCGGCCGCCACCGGTCGGTAGCGCTTGCGGGGATGGAGGCGATCCTCGCGCGCGTCTCGGACGTCGTTGATCGCGTAGATGCCGGACGCAAGGAGGCAGAACGCCAGAACCGCGATCGCGATCCTCGGCGGGATCTCGTCGTCTCCGAGCGCCCCCGCAGCTCCCGCCGCGGCCACGACGAGCACGTTCTTTGTCCACTGCTTCGGACGGACAGTGGCGATCAGAGCGCTGAGCGCGCCGCGAGGCGTCTCCCTCGGCGGTGAGATCGCACCCTCGCCGGTAACGGAGCCAGGGAGTGCACTCGCCGGTATCGGGTCGCGCGTGTTCATCGCTCGAGCCACGCGAAGCGCCTCCTCCGACGGTCGCATGGCGACAACGTAGAGACGGTTTCTCAACTTGAGGTTCAGGCTGGATGAGACGACTCACAACAAGGCGGCGTCCGCCGCAGATAAGGGCCCTCTCAGCATGTATTTAGGATCGGCTCGAAGATCCACGCCACCGTTGAATCGATGGCGGCCGCCACCAGAGCCCCCGCACGGCGCCGGGCCCCGCGCCGATCCTCCATCCGCGCGCGTCCGCCGCACCGGAGTCCGATGGCGCGGATTCGGCGGATCGCCGTGATCGCGGCGAGCATCTGCGTCCTGCCCGCGCTCGTGTCCTACATCCACGCGATGACTGGGCCGTCGAACTCGACGCTGGGCATCCGCACCGTGGAATGGCTCCGCGACAACGGCGCGCGAGGCCTGGTCAACAGGGTCGAGAACATCTACTACTCGCTGAATGCACCGGCGAAGGGCGGCCCGGCACTGCAAGCGCTGCCCAAGCAGGCCGATCTCGGCACGACCGCGCCGGCGAGGCATCGCAAGGTCCACTACTACCGGCCGCCCCGAATCCGTCCGCTGACGCACCCGGCGCTGCCGGGCGAGGGGGTCTGGCACGCGACGTTCGCACACGGTGGGTCGCGGCCCCCGGTGCTGGTGACGAGCTTCCGCAGCGATCCGGTGGACTACCCGCAGATGGTCGCCGGCGTCGCGTGGATCGACCACACCCGGACGTCCACGTGGCTGTATCCGGGCCGGCTCGAGCCCGCGGTGACCCTGCCCGATCGGGGGCCGATGGAGGTGCCGACCGAGCTCCGCTACAAGCTCGTGGCGACGTTCAACAGCGGCTTCAAGATCCAAGACTCAGGCGGTGGCTTCGCCGAGGGCGGACACACCTACGCGCCGATGAAGCCGGGGCTCGCGACGATCATGCGCTACAGCAACGGTCGCGTCGACGTGGACGCGTGGCACGGCGGCACCGACGTCGGACCGAACGTCGTTTACGCGCGCCAGAACCTGCCGCTGATCGTCTCGAGCGGCAAGCCCAACCCCAACCTCTCCGACGGCCCCGAGTGGGGCGCCACGCTCGGAAACGCGATCCGCGTGTGGCGCTCAGCGGTCGGAGTCGACCGCTACGGCAACCTCATCTACGCCGCGGCCGACTATCAGACGGTCGGCTCGCTGGCGGCGATCATGATCCGTGCGGGAGCGGTCCGCGCGATGGAGCTCGACATCAACACGTACTGGACGAGCTTCATCAGCTACCGCTTCGCCGGCGCCCACCACCCGGCCAACCTCCTGTCGAGCATGGATCGTTCGCCCGAGCGCTATCTCAGCCCCGACGACCGGGACTTCTTCGCGGTCTACCTGCGCTGAGCGCTAGCGGAGCCGTGCGCGCACGACCGCCACGAACCCGCCAGGGGTGTGGCGCGCGGAGACTCCTTCCACATACACGTGCGGGTTGCTGAACACGGTGACGGTCGCTAGCGCGCCGAACGGCACATCCGGCTGCACGACCAGGCTGCCATCCGCCGCCGCCACGGTCGCGTCGACGGTGGCGCTAACCCCCAGCAGCGTCGCGGTGCCGCGCAGCGTCAGCTGGCCGTTGTCGGAGGCGACGGGTTCGACGGACTGGAGGATCGGAAGCGCGCTGCGCAGATCGGACTCGGTCACGAGCGCGCTGCCGGTGAGCTGATCGCCTCGCTTGTGCAGCGTCGCGTTGCGGACGGTGAGCAGGCCGCTGTCGAACTCTTCGGCGGAGGCGTCGAGCGATCCGACGTCGCCCGCCTGGTCTAGCAGGCTGCCGAGGTGACCGGGGTCGGTCCTGTAGCTGCCCATCCGGATCACGACGTGATCGGCGTTGTGCCAGAGGAGCTTGATCGCCGGAAACGCGCTCACTTTCACCTCGAGCACCTGTCCGGATCGCGCCAGCTGGTCACGTAGCCGCTGCGCCGCGATCCCGGGAAGGAACAGCTGCGCGAGCACGAGCAGCAGCAGGATTACGCCGGCGGCGGTGATCGCTGATATCCGGCGCATGACCCGGGAACGTTAGGGCGGATCGTGCCGTAGTCCTCAAGGGTGCCCCCCAGTCCACCGATACGGTCGGAAATGCGACGTTCGTTGGTGGTCTCGCTCGCAATCGTCCTGGTGTGCGTCGGAGCCGCCGTGGGCGCGTTTCTCGCTGGGCGCGGCAGCGGCGCGGATCTCCAGCTGGC
This sequence comes from uncultured Solirubrobacterales bacterium, assembly GCA_963812225.1. GTDB lineage: Bacteria > Actinomycetota > Thermoleophilia > Solirubrobacterales > Solirubrobacteraceae > Palsa-465. The sequence continues at coordinate 214,195 of CAWEUN010000009.1, read as the reverse complement.
GAGCCGGGCCGGCGCAGCCGCCGGGACCCAGGCGGGCGTCCGCGCGGGAATGAGCGCCGGTCGCCACGACGGTTACCGGGTCGGATACCAAGCCGGCTATCACAAGGCTTACGCGGCCGCGTATCGCCGGGCGTACAAACGGGCGCTGAAGCAATGAAGTCAGCCGAGGGAGGGTTCCGGGTGTTCAGCCTCGCGGTCGTCACGATCGCGCTCGCCGTGTTCGCCGGCGTCGGCTATCTCGTTGGACGGGTCGAGCGGACATCGCAGGCCAACGCTGCGAATGTGCGGGCCGGCGCCGCCTCGGCGACCTACCGACGAGCCAAGACCGCGGCCTACCACCGAGGTTTCAGGGCTCAGTACCGGCGCGGGGTGAGCGCCGGCGCGACCAGTGGCAGCAAGACCGGGGCGCGGCTCGGCCGCTCGGCGGGCCGCGCGGCGGCCACCAGTCTCGCGATCACGGACCAGGCGAAGGCGCTGGCGGCGACACTCGCCTCGACGCCGGTATCGCTGAAGCGGACCACGAGGACCCGCACGTGCGTGCCCGTCGGTGGCGGCCTGTGCGAGGTCCTGGGGCCGGGCGTGACCGGGAAACGGTGCCCGCGCGCCTCGGCGCCCAGCGTCGAGGGCGGAATCGTCTGCATTCCGCAGGTGCTGGTTCAGGCCGCGCAGGCCGCCGGCGTCCCGGGCGCCGGCGCGCTCAGCGGAGCCGTGGCATCGACCGGGTCCGGCGACGCCGCGCCCTCGACCGAGTCGGGCGGCGCCGTGCCATCGACGGGGTCAGGCGGGGCCGTGCCGTCGACCGGGTCCGGCGTGGCGACGGCGACCCCGGCCGCTAGCTCAACAACCCCCTAGCGGCCCTCACAGACTGCTCCATCACTCCTGCAATGTCGAACTCGGGCTCGCTCAGCCGCCTGAGCGTGATCCCGTCCGCGAGCGCGAACAGGAAGGCGGCGATCGCCTCGGCGTCGGCCCGCAGTTCGATCACGCCGGCCTGGTTCTTCGCCCGCAGGACTTCGGCCATGTGCGACCGCAGCCGTCGGCCGAGCTCGGCGAGCTCGCTCGCGATCTCCTCGTTTCGCTGCGCGAGCGTGATCAGCTCGTAGTACATGACCGCGGAGGTGAGCCCCTGGCCGAGGAAGTCCTCAAAGCTCCGTACGAGCGCCGCGAGCACGGCCTCGGCGCTCCCGGCGCCGCCGACCGCCTGCTCGAGTCGGTCGATCCGGAGGTCGCACTCGTGCCGGACGACCTCGACCACCAGCCGCTCCTTGGTGGCGAAGTAGTAATGCAGCAGCCCGCGCGAGACGCCCGCCTCGCGCGCGACGACATCGAACGTCGCCCCGGCGATCCCGCGCTCGGCGACGCTGACGCGCATCGCCTCCACGATCCGCGTTGCCTTGTCGCTCGCCAGCTCTCGCGTGGGCGTCAGCGGATGAGCAGTCGCGGCTTGCACGCCCGCGATGATAGTCCCGGATCGGTCGGCCTGGGACCCCACAACGACCGAGGGCGCCTTCGAAGCGGCGCCCTCGGGCAGATCTTATGAGCCGCGAGTGCTCAGCTAAGCGGAGCTCACGGGGCTCGCAGGAGGCGCCGGAGCCGGAGGCGGCGGCGGCGTGTACTCGAACTCCTCCTCGGCACCGAACAGCGTGTCGAGCACCTTCGAGCGCAGCTTCTCGCTGGCCGCGAGGACGATCCCGCCGGTCACCACGAGCAGGAACAGCCTGCGCCCGAGCCTGCGCTTCTTGCGGACCCGGCGCTTCGGCGCCTCGCTCAACGCAATGGAGACCTCGCGTATTGACTCGACCGCATCCCGCAGCTCGTTCTGGAGCTTCTTGTCCTCGATGAGCGCTCGGTGTGGGGCCTTGCCGTTGCTGCTGAGCCGCACGTAGGCACGCTTCGACGACTCGAACGCGTGCTGCATGTTCGCGCGCAGCTTCGCGTCGTCGATCAGACGCGCGATGTAGGGGTTGGCCCGGATGGTGGCCACGTCAGCTGGGCCAAAACTGAGCTTCTTGCTTCGTGATGCCATTTCACTCCCTCGGAACTTTGAGCCGTGCCGTGCTCAGCATACGAGACTGAGCCTCACCGCATCAGGTTTTACCCGCTATGCACCGGAAGCGACATCGCGAGCTAAACGAGTTTCACACAGCGGTCAAGCAACGCCGCTGGCTACTCGACCGACTGCCGGTGCCCGCCTTGGGGCCGCTCGCCGCTGGAGCGCGATCTCCAGGACCTCGCCGATCTCCGAGACGAAGCTGAACTCGAGATCCCTGCGCAGGTGCTCCGGAATCTCGTCGACGTCCTGCTCGTTCAGCGCCGGAGCGATCACCCGGCGGATCCCGTTGCGCTGCGCGGCGAGCGCCTTCTCCTTGAGGCCGCCGATCGGCAGCACCTGCCCGGTCAGGGTGATCTCGCCGGTCATCGCCACGTCCGAGCGGACGGGACGTCCCGACAGCAGCGACGCCAGCGCCGTCGCCATCGCGACCCCGGCGCTCGGCCCGTCCTTCGGCGTCGCGCCCGCCGGCACGTGGATGTGGATGTCGTGCGTCGCAAACCAGTCATCCGCGAGTCCAGGCACGAGGTCCGAGGCATTGCTGCGGATATACGACAGGGCGGCCTGCGCCGACTCCTTCATCACGTCCCCCAGCTGGCCCGTGATCGTCAGCGTGCCCTTGCCCGGCGCCGCCGTCGCCTCGATGAAGAGCACCTCGCCACCGACCGGGGTCCACGCCAGCCCGGTCGCGACCCCTGGCCGCGCGGTCCGCCGCCGGGCCTCGCTGAAGAACCTCCGCTTGCCCAGCAGCTCGCGGACTCGGGGTTCGGTGATCGTCAACCGGCGCCGCGCGCGGCCCTCGGCCACCTGCATCGCGACCTTCCGGCACACGGTGCCGATCTCGCGCTCGAGCTGGCGCACCCCGGCCTCGCGCGTGTAATCAGTGATGATCGTCTTGAGCCCCGCGTCGCTAAACGCGATCCGGGAACGCGTCAGGCCGTTGCGCTCGATCTGCCGCGGGACGAGGTACCGCTTGGCGATCTGGAGCTTCTCCTCCTCGGTGTAGCCCGCCAGCTGGATGACCTCCATCCGGTCGCGAAGCGGGCCCGGGACCGTGTCGAGCGTGTTCGCGGTGGTCACGAAGATCACGTTCGAGAGGTCGAACGGCAGATCCAGGTAGTGATCCCGGAACGACTGGTTCTGCTCGGGATCGAGCACCTCGAGCATCGCGCTGGAGGGATCGCCGCGGAAGTCCGCACCCATCTTGTCGATCTCGTCGATCATCAACAGCGGGTTGTTGGCGCCCGCGTCACGCAACGCTCGGATAATCGTCCCGGGCAGCGCGCCGATGTACGTGCGGCGGTGGCCGCGGATCTCGGCCTCGTCGCGGACGCCCCCGACGCTGATGCGCTCGAATCTCCGCCCGAGCGCTCGGGCGATCGAGCGTCCAAGCGAGGTCTTGCCGACGCCCGGTGGGCCGACGAAGCACAGGATCGAGCCGCGAGCGTCGGGCTTCAGTCGCCGGACGGCCAGGAACTCGAGGATCCGGTCCTTGACCTGATCGATGTCGTAGTGATCCTCGTTCAGGATCTCGCGCGCGTGCAGGAGATCGAGATTGTCCTCGGTGGACTTGTCCCAGGGGAGCGCCGCGATCCACTCGAGATACCCCCGGATCACACCCCACTCCGCCATCGCCGGCTGGAGCCGTTCGAGCCGAGCGAGCTCACGATCGGCCTGCTTGCGGACCTCCTCGGGGAGCTCGATCGCGGCCAGCTGGTCGCGCAGCTCGTTGACCTCGGCCTGCACCTCGTCGGACTCGCCGAGCTCCTCCTGGATGGCCTTCAGCTGCTGGCGCAGGAAGTACTCGCGTTGGCCCTTGTCCAGCTCGGATTGGACCTGGGACTGGATCTTCGACCCGAGCGCGACGACCTCGAGCTCGCGGGCGAGGATCTCCGACAGGCGCCGGAGCCGCTTGGCGACGTCGACCTCTTCGAGCAGCTCCTGCTTCTCCTCGGTCGGCAGCCGCAAGGCGCCGGCGATCAAGTGCGAGAGGACGCTCGGGTCATCGACGTTCGCGACCATGACCTGGAGCTCCTCGGGGAGGTACGGGACCTGCTCGACGATGTCGGTGAACGTCTGCTGGACGTTGCGCATCAGCGCGGTCAGCTCCGGCGTGTGCTTGACGACATCGGGCGTCGGCGCCACCTCCGCGACCAGATACGGCTCGGTCCCGACCCACGACTCGACCCGCACGCGCTGGCCGCCCTGGATCAGCACCCGCAGCGTCCCGTCGGGGACGCGGATCATGCGCGCCACCACGCCGAGGACACCGACGGAGTAGAGGTCGTCGGGCGCCGGCGACTCGACGTCGGGCTTGCGGCTGGCGATCATGGCGATCGTCCGGTCCCCGCGGAGCACCTCGTTCACGAGCTCGATGCTGCGCTCCTGCCCGACGTTCAGCGGGATGAGCATGTCCGGGAAGGTGACCGTGTCGCGCAGCGGCAGCACTCCCACGCGCTGTGGCGTCTCGGGCGTGCCGGCCACGGCCACCTCGCGTGGGCCGCCGTCTGGCAAACCGATCTCGATCACGCCTCGCTGCTCTCGATCGGTACGGGCCCGCGCGAGCGCCGCTGGTTCAGCGGCAGCTCGATCCGGAGCATGCCGTCCTCGTATCGTGCCGTCGCCTGATCCGGCAGGACCTCGGCGCCGAGCTCGACCGCGCGACGGAAGTAGCCACGCTCGATCTCGACCTGCTGGTAGATGCCGCCCTCGACCACCCCGGCCCGGCGGCGGCCGGACAGGATCAGCGTCCGCCCCTGGATCTGGAGATCGAGCTGATCGGTGTCGACGCCGGCGAGCTCCGCGGTCACGATCGCCCGCGGCGGATCGTCTGCGTAGACGACGTCGACGGCCGGCGAGAAGCCACCGCCGCGCCGCGTGAGTCCGGTGCGCTCGAGCATGTCGCCGAACAGCTCATCCATCTCGCGGCGCATGCGGTCGAAGTTCGCGAACAGGTCATGCTCGGGCATAGCCGGGAGGTTACGCGTTCGCTGCCGGGCGATCAGGGGCGTGCGGCGGCGGGCGCGAGGGTGTAGACCGCGCCCTCCTCAGCCAGCTCGACCGGGCCGCCGAAGCCGCGGCTCGCCTCCGCCCGCGTCCATTCCGGGTCGAGCTCGTCCGAGAAGTGGGTCACGACGAGCCTCGAGGCGCCGGCGCGGCGACCATGCTCGCCGGCTTCGTGCGGCGTGAGATGCCCCCGGATCCCGGTCCGCTCGGGCCGCGGTAGCGTCGCCTCGATCAGCAACATGTCGGTGTCGTGGGCAAACTCGACGAGCTCGTCATTGGGGCTGCAGTCGGCGCTGTAGGTGAGCCGGCTTCCGTCCGGCGTCATCAGCTCCACGGCGTAGGTGGTCGTGTAGTGCGGAACCTCGCAGAGGCGGACCGAGAAGGGGCCGATCGAGAACTGGTCGGGCCCGTCGTACTCGTGCAGGGCAAACGCTCCGTCGACGAGGTCGTTGTTTCCCCAGCAGCCGACGATCTGCCTGAACACGTTGCCGGCACCGGCCGGCGCGTGCAGCTCGGGCCGGGCGGGGTGGTCCGTGCCGGGCCAACCGGCGACCGGGACCGGCTGCTGGCGCGGTGCGTACGTGAGCGCGTACGCGAAGGGAACGAGATCGAGGAAATGGTCCGCGTGCATGTGGCTGATCAGGACCGCCGAAACGTCGACGTAGTCGAGGTACCGACGGAGCTTCGAGAACACGCCGTTGCCGCAATCGACGAGCAACGAATAATTGTCGTGCTGTACGAGATACCCGCTGCACGCCCCGCCTGCATCCTGCCAGGAGGGCGACTTGCCCAATACGGTGATCTGCAACCCGCTCCTCTCTCTCCGTGCAGTCTGACACTCTAGCTTCGCCGTGCAAATGCCCGTGTTGATCGTGGCGTCTACCACGCAGTTCGAGCTCGCGCTGCTCGTCTTCGGTGGGCTGGCGGTCATCGGCGCGCTGCTGTCCGGCATCGCCCGGGAGACGCTGCTGTCGCTGACGACGATGTTCGTGCTCGTCGGATTCGTACTCGGCGCCGGCGGGTTCGACGTCCTCCATTTCAATGCCCATTCGGCGTTCGTCGACGACCTCGCGATCGTTGCGCTGATCGTGATCCTGTTCCGCGACGGCCTCGAGGTCGACGGCGAGATGCTCACGGAGCACTGGCACCTCCCGTTGCGCAAGCTGCTGCTCGCGATGCCGCTGACCGCGGGCATCGTGGCCGTCGCCGCCCACACGCTGACCGACCTCAGCTGGGCTGAGTCGTTCCTGCTCGGCGCGCTGCTGTCTCCGACCGATCCGGTGCTGTCCTCGGGCGTCGTCACGAACCCCCGCGTGCCGCGGCTCGTCCGCCACTCGCTCAACCTCGAGTCCGGCCTCAACGACGGCCTCGCGCTGCCGGCCGTGCTCGCCCTGAGTGCGACGCTCGCCGTCGGCGGCGGTCATTTCGTGTGGTGGCGATTCGTGCTGGAGGACGTCACGATCGGCATCGCCACGGGCCTGTTGCTCGGGTTCGTCGGCTCCGAGCTGATGCGCCGTGAGAAGCGGCTCGAAGGCGGAATCCCGGGGTATCAGAAAGCCCTGTACGCGCTGGGGATCGCGTTCGCGACCTACGGCCTGGCCGTGTTACCGCCCCGCGGCAATGGGCTGATCGCGGTCTATATCGCGGCGATCACGCTCGGCATCCGGCGCCCGGATCTGCGCTCGTACTTCGAACGACAGTCGGCCGATCTGGTCGAGATCGTGAAGATCGGGATCTTCGTCGTGTTCGGCTCGCTGCTGACCCTGCACGGTCTGTTCACCGACGGGTGGGCCGCGGTTGCGATCGCGGCCGTTGCGTTGCTCGTGGCGCGGCCGGCTGCGGTGATGGTCGCACTCGCGGGTACCTCACTCGACAGGCCGACGCGGGCGTTCATGGGCTGGTTCGGGCCGAAGGGCGTCTCGACGATGACGTTCTCGCTGCTGGTCCTCGACGCCGGCATCGCGTCCGGCTCGCGCCTGTTCAACCTCGCGGCGCTCGTCGTCCTGTGCTCGATCATCGCCCACGGGTTCACCGACACCGTCGGGGCGGACTGGATCGCCCGCCGAGCTGAGCGAGAGGCCGCCCGCAATCCGGAGTCAGTGCCTCCGGTGTCAGTGATGGTCGTTCCCGCCGCCGTGGCGGTCGGGATCGAGGATCCAGCCGAGCACGACGGCGATCAGCACGAAGACGATGAATCCGATGGCTAGCGGCCAGTACACGAGCGTTGGAACCTTATAGGGGCAGCACGCGTCCTGCTGCGGCCACCCGAGGGGGCTAGGCGTGGAGCGCGACCTGCTCGCTCGCCGACGGGAACGCCCACGCGACCTGCATCCGCCGCTCCTGGCGGAACACGAAACGCATCTGCCGCGGCGGGCGCAGGCCGTCGGGGTGGTTGGGTCTGAACGTCGCGCACGGGCCTGCGTCGCTGACGGCGCAGAGCAGGTTTTGATGAAAGAAGCAGTCCTCGCAGCTCACCTTCGCTGCTCCTGTGCGCCCATTAGACATACCCGGTTCCAACCCCTCAGCTGGTCGTTGCCTTCCTCCTACGAGGACTGCATCAAAGCGAACTTCGAGACCGGAGCGCAACCCCGATTTTCGGAAAACGCACGAACTTCGCGTCCGGCCGTTTTCCCTGCAAACACCGGGAATTTTTGAACCCAGTGCGAGAAGCGCCCGCAATTTCCGTAGCTTTCTCCGGGATGGAACCTGACTCTTTACCTGAACTCATTTCGCTCGCCGACTACGAGCGGACGGCCGAGGACCTGATCGACCCCGTCGCCGTCGGCTACTTCTACGGCGGGGCCGGCGACGAGATCACCATGCGCGACAACATGGAGGCCTGGAGGCGCCTGGCGATCCGGCCGCGGATGCTCACGGGCGTCGCCGAGCGTGACCCCGCCGTGATGCTGCTGGGTCAGCAGCGCCCCCATCCCTTGATCATCGCCCCGATGGCAGCTCAGCGGCTCGCGCACCCGGACGGCGAGATCGCCACGGCTCGCGCCGCCGCAGCGACCGGCGCTCTCATGTGCCTGTCGACGTTCGCCACGACCAGCGTTCGCGGGCTGGCCGAGGCAGTGCCCGAAGCCCGGCGCTGGTTCCAGCTCTACGTCCTCACCGACCGCGGGATCACTCGCGACCTCATCGCGCGGGCCGAGGAGCACGGTTACGAGGCGCTCGTCGTGACCGTCGATCTCCCGGTCCTGGGGTGGCGCGAGCGGGAGTTGCGCGCCGAAGTGCGCACCGCCAGCACCCACCCGGTCGCCAGCGCCGATGCGCTGAACACCGAGGACCCGGTCAGCGAGGTTGCCCCGCTGAGCGCGGACGGGATCGCCGACCTGCTGGACGCCGACCTCAGCTGGAGCGACATCGAGCAGTTCGCGGCGGACAGCTCGTTGCCCGTGATCGTCAAGGGGATCCTGACCGCCGAGGACGCGAAGCTGGCGGCCGAGCACGGCGCGCGCGGCATCGTCGTCTCTAACCACGGCGGCCGTCAGCTCGACACCGTGCTCGCCGCCGCCGATGCGCTCCCGGCGGTGGTCGATGCCGTCGGCGACGCGCTCGACGTGATCGTCGATGGCGGGATCAGGCGCGGCACCGACGTGCTCAAGGCGCTCGCGCTCGGCGCCCGAGCGGTGATGGTCGGCCGACCGCTCGTGTGGGGGCTCGCCGTCGACGGCGCCGACGGGGCTCGGAGGGTTCTCGAGATCCTCCTGGCGGAGCTCGACGTGGCGCTGGCGCTCGCCGGCACGCCGACGGTGGGCGAGCTCAATCGGAGCTTCGTCACCCGCGCTCCGTGGGTATCCGCCTGACGTGAAGGTCCTGGTAACCGGAATCAGTGGGTACATCGGCTCGCGGCTGGTGCCGCGCCTGCGGCGTGACGGACACGAGATCCGAGGCTACGCACGCAACACCGGCGTGGGCGACGATGTCGTACGCGGCGACGCGGTCACCGGCGCGGGGCTCGAGCAGGCACTCGATGGCATCGACGTCGCTTACTTCCTGATCCACTCCATGGAGAGGAGTGCCGATGGCACGTTCGAGGTACGCGAGCGGACAGCCGCGGAGAATTTTGCCCGCGTCGCCCGCGAGTGCGAACTGCCTCGCGTCATCTACCTCGGTGGGCCGATGCCGAACGGCGGCGCGGTGTCACCTCACCTTGCCAGTCGGCTGGAGGTGGAGCGCATTCTGCTCGCGAGCACGCCGTGCTCTGTGGCGTTCCGAGCATCGATCGTGATCGGCGCCGGCTCTCGCTCGTTTCGATTCCTGGTACGCCTGGTGGAGCGAATGCCGCTGCTCGCGGTGCCGGCGTGGCGCAGGTACCGGTCGGCGCCGATCGATGAGCGTGACATGATCGAACTTCTGGCGCGCGCCGCCATCAGTGACGCGGTGTGCGGCGAGTCACTCGACGCCGGCGGCCCCGACATCGTCTCCTATGGAGAGCTGATCGACCGCATCGGCGAGCACATGCTCCTCGACCGTCCGACAATTGGTCTAAATCGTTTGAGTGTCACTCCGATTGCAAGCCGAATCGCAGCCGCCATCGCCGGCGAGGATCCCGCGCTGATCGAGCCGTTGATGGATAGTCTCGAGTACGACCTGCTGCCTCGTGACAGTCGGGCGGCCGACCTGCTCGGAGTCAGACTGCACTCACTCGACGCGGCGATCGAAAGGGCGCTGCGTGACTGGGAGTCGAGCGAGTCCCTGGCGGCGCGCTAATCCCTGGGTTAGTGTCCGGCCGTATGAGCACCGTCCACGCCACGATCGAGATCGACGCGCCGCTTGAGCGTGTCTGGGAGACGATCATGGACCCCAACCGCTGGGGAGAATGGGTCACGATCCACCGCGCGGTCAGCGAGGTTTCGGACCGCCCGCTGAAGCGGGGATCGACGGTACGGCAAGTGCTCCATGTGCGCGGCGTCTCGTTTCACGTCAACTGGACGGTCGCGTCGCTCAGCGCACCTCACCGGGCTGAGTGGGAAGGTCACGGCCCGGCGCACTCGCAGGCGACGATTCGTTACGCGCTCTCGGGCGACGGAGATGGGCCAACGAGGTTTGACTACACGAACGAGTTCAATCCGCCGGGGGAGGCTTGGTGTCCTCGCCAGCCGCGTTATCGTCGGCGCGGCATCGGAGCGGGAGGCCCATAATTCATTAAACCGATTGAAAGCGCTGCTGGAACGGCGTGACCACCGCTGAGTGAGTGACGCTATTGTGTGTGGTCAGTAACCACCGACCGGGTGCAATCAAGGAGACTTTGAATGGCAGAATTCGTCGACAGCACTGTTAAAGAGATCGACAGCCGCTTGCGGGAGCTCAAGGAAGAGGTCTCGAAGCTTGAGGCCGCGCGCGCGGCGCTCGTCGGCGATCGTCGCGGACCGGGCCGACCCCGCGGCTCGCGGTCGAGCTCGACGACGACTCGCAGTCGCAGCGCGCGCCGGCCGGGCCGTCCCCGCGGCCGGCGTAGTGGCGGGACACGCGCGGCCCAGGCGCTCGAACTCGTTCGCAGTCGGCCGGGTATCACGATTCCTCAAATTGCCGAGAATCTGAAGATCGAGCCAAATTACCTTTACCGCGTCATGCCGAAGCTCGTCTCCGACGGGCAGGTACGGCGCGAGGGTCAGGGTTGGCACCCGGTGTCGAGCTAGTTTCAGCGTTTAGAAGTTATTTAGCGGATTGTCAGGGCCGCGCCTTTGGGCGCGGCCCTTTTTATTTCGCTTCCGAAACCTGGCGGCTCGGATAACCGCATGACACGACACTTGTGTGCGGAGAGCCCTAGATCAACCCAAGCTCCCTGACCGCGTCGCGCTCCTCGGCGAGCTCGTTCACCGAGCCGTCGATCCGGGTCCGCGAGAAGTCGTTGATGTCGAAGCCCTGAACGACCTCGATCGAACCGTTCGAACACGTCACCGGGAAGCCCGAGATCAACCCTTCCTGCACGGCGTAGGAGCCGTCCGACGGAATTGCCATCGACACCCAGTCCCCGGCGGGGGTACCCAGCACCCAGTCGTGAACGGCGTCGATCGCCGCGTTCGCGGCCGACGCGGCGCTTGAGGCGCCACGGGCCTCGATGATCGCCGCGCCGCGCTTCTGCACGGTGGGAATGAAGTCGTTCTCGAGCCACGGCTGATCGTTCACCAGCTCGGCGGCGTTCTGACCCTTCACCTTGGCATGGAAGATGTCCGGGTACTGGGTCGCCGAGTGATTGCCCCAGACCGTCATGTTCATGATGTCGCCGACGGGCACTCCGGCCTTCGCCGCCAGCTGCGCCTTCGCGCGGTTGTGGTCCAACCGCATCATCGCCGTGAACCGCTCCGCGGGAATGTCGGGAGCGTTGCTCTTCGCGATCAGGCAGTTCGTGTTCGCCGGATTGCCGACGACCAGCACCTTGATGTTCGGCGCCGCGTGCTCGTTAAGCGCCTGGCCCTGCGGCTTGAAGATGCCGCCGTTGGCTTCGAGCAGATCGCTTCGCTCCATCCCCTTGCTCCGCGGCCGCGCCCCGACCAGCAGCGCGACGTTGACACCGTCGAACGCCTCGTTCGGATCGTCGAAGATGTCAACTCCGGCGAGCAGCGGAAGCGCGCAGTCATCGAGCTCCATCGCCGTTCCCTCGGCCGCCTTGACGGCAGCCGGGATCTCGAGCAACGACAGGTGCACCGGCGTGTCGGCGCCGAGCATCTGACCACTGGCGATCCGGAACAGGATTGCGTATCCGATCTGTCCGGCAGCGCCGGTCACGGCTACTCGTACGGGGGAATCAGGCACTTGTTCATCTCCTCGTGGAGGTCAGGGAATGGCTCGAATGTATACCCGGCGCCCGGCTCCGCGTCGTCCACGTGGCTCGGATCGCTAGGGTGCCGGGCTCGTGAAGATCGTCTACACATACACCGACGAGGCGCCGGCGCTGGCCACGCAGTCGCTGCTACCGATCCTCCGTGCCTACGCCCGAGCGGCCGATGTCGAGATCGAGTTGCGGGACATCTCACTCGCCGGCCGGATCCTCGCCCAGTTCCCAGACTCGCTCGACTCCGAGCATCGCGTCGCCGACGCGCTGGGCGAGCTCGGCGAGCTCGTGCAGACCCCCGAGGCCAATGTCATCAAGCTCCCGAACATCAGCGCCTCGGTCCCCCAGCTCAAGGCGGCGATCACCGAACTGCAGGAGCACGGCTACACCATCCCGGACTACCCCGAGCATCCATCCGATGACGAGCAGCGGGAGATCCGCGCGCGCTACGACAAGGTGAAGGGCAGTGCCGTCAATCCGGTCCTGCGACAGGGCAACTCCGATCGGCGCGCATCGGAATCGGTGAAGGAATACGCGCGCCGGCACCCCCACTCGATGGGGACCTGGTCGCACGAGTCACGCTCACACGTCGCGACGATGGACGACGGGGACTTTCGCGCAACGGAGCAGTCGGTGACACTCGAGCGTGCCGGCTCGGTACGAATCGAGCACCACGGCAGCGACGGCTCGGTGACCGTGCTCAAGGACCGCATCCCGGTGCTCGAGGGTGAGGTGATCGACGCGGCCGTGATGCGGCGAGACATGCTCGAGCAGTTCCTGTCCGACCAGCTAGCCGAGGCCAAGGAGCAGGACGTGCTGTTCTCCGTCCACCTCAAGGCGACAATGATGAGGGTGTCCGACCCGATCATCTTCGGACACGCGGTCCGGGTTTACTTCGCGAACGTCTTCGCCGAGCACGGCGACGCGCTCGCCAGCGCCGGCGTCGACCCTAATCACGGCGTCGCAGCGATGCTCAAGGACATCGAGCGGCTTCCCGAAGAGCAGCAGACGGCGGTCAGGCAGGCGATCGAGGCTTCCTACCGCGACGGTCCACCGTTGGCGATGGTCGATCCCGGCCGCGGCATCACCAACCTGCATGTGCCCAGCGACGTGATCATCGATGCGTCGATGCCGGCCGCGATCAGATCTTCGGGCCAGATGCGGGGCGCGGACGGCGATCTCCACGACACCAAGTTTGTGATCCCCGATCACTCCTACGCCGCGCTGTACGCCGAGACCGTCGAGCACTGCCGCGAGCACGGCGCGTTCGACCCGGCGACGATGGGCTCGACTCCCAACGTCGGGCTGATGGCACAGTCGGCCGAGGAGTACGGCTCGCACGACAAGACCTTCGAGATCACCGCGCCCGGCGTCGTGCGTGTGATCGGCGACGACGACGCGACGCTGCTGGAGCACGAGGTCGACACCGGAGACATCTCGCGCATGTGCCAGACGAAGGACGCGCCGATCGAGGACTGGGTACGGCTAGCGCTCGCGCGGGCCCGTGACACCGGCGCGCCCGCGGTGTTCTGGCTCGATGAGACGCGCCCCCACGACGCCGAGCTCCTGAAGAAGGTGCGCCGGGCGCTCGAAGAGCTGGGCACCGATGGCCTTGAGATCGAGATCCTCGACGTCGCCGAGGCGACCCGCTTCACGCTCGAGCGTGCCCGGGCAGGGCAGGACACGATTTCCGTGACCGGCAACGTCCTGCGCGACTACCTGACCGACCTGTTCCCCATCCTCGAGCTCGGCACCAGCGCGAAGATGCAGTCGATCGTGCCGCTCCTGCACGGGGGGGACTGTTCGAGACCGGCGCCGGCGGCTCGGCCCCGAAGCACGTCCAGCAGTTCCTCGAGGAGGACCACCTTCGGTGGGATTCGCTGGGCGAGTTCCTCGCGTTGGCGCCGTCATTCGAGCTGCTGGCCCGCACGGAGAACAATCCCCGCGCGAAGGTGCTGGCCGACACGATCGATCGCGCGATCGGCCGCCTGCTGGAGAACAATCGATCGCCGTCTCGCAACTCGGGTGAGCTCGACAACCGCGGCAGCCATTTCTACCTGGCGCTGTACTGGGCTCAGGAGCTCGCGCAGCAGGTTGAGGATCCCGAGCTCGCCGACCGTTTCAAGGGACTGGCCGAGCGGCTGACCACAGATGAGGCGAGGATCGTCGAGGAGCTGAACGCCGTCCAGGGCTCGCCCGTGCAGATCGACGGCTACTACCACCCCGATCCCGAGCAGGCGGCCGCGGCGATGCGTCCGAGTGCGACGCTCAACGAGGCGCTGGAGAGTCTCTAGCTATTTGGAGCCGGTCACGCGCCGGCGGCCTGGGTTGGCGGCGGCTCGGTAAACGGCGCTGGGGAAGGGGCCGGGAGCGGGCGCGATCGCGTCCTGCTCGTGGTGCATAACCCGACAATGTCGCCCCGGATAGGGAGGCCTGTCGAGTTGTGCATGAGGAGTGTGCTCAATACGACCGGGCTCGGGATTCGCGCCGGTGTTGTCGTGTTATGCACGAACCGGAACCGGAACCGGGACCGGAATCGGGAACTGGAGCCGTTCTCAGCCAGCCCCCTTCCCCAGCGCCGTTTACCGAGCCGCCACTCGCTACAGCCGCGGGCCGCGAAGTGCCCGCGGGCTCTTAGTTACAGCTCGACCTCGTACACGTCACTCAGCTTGCCCTTCAAGTAGCCGGCGAACGGATCGACCGCGATCGGGCCGCCGACCACTCGCGGCAACAGCTCCGCCGCCGGGAACTTGGCGCCGTGCCGGTGGACGTTCTCGCGCAGCCACTCGCGCAATGGCGAGAGCTCGCCGGCGGCGATCTGCTCCTCGAGATCTGGGTCGTCGGTGTGCACCTTCTCCCACAGCTGTCCGGCGATCAGGTTGCCGAGCGCGTACGTCGGGAAGTACCCGATCAGCCCGGCGGACCAGTGCACGTCCTGGAGCACGCCGCGCCGGTCGTCGGGCACCTCGAGCCCGAAGACCTCGTAGAAGCGCGCGTTCCAGGCCTCGGGGAGCTCATCGACCGACAACCGCTTCTCGATCAGCGCCTGCTCCAGCTCGAAGCGCAGCACGATGTGCAGCCCGTAGGTGGCCTCGTCCGCCTCGACGCGGATGAACGAGGGCCGGATCTTGTTGACGGCGCGGTACAGCGGCTCGGGCTCGACGGAGACGTCGAACGCGGCACCCACCATTGGGGCGAGCACACCGGAGAATGGGCGCCCCCTCCCCACCATGTTTTCCCACAGCCGGCTTTGGGACTCGTGCAGACCAAGCGACTCGGCGTGCCCGAGGGGCGTCCGCTGCAGCGATTCCGCGATCCCAGCCTCGTAGAGCCCATGGCCGCACTCGTGCATGGCGCCGTACAGCGAGGAGCCGAAGTACGTCTCGTCCCATCGCGTCGTGATCCGGACGTCCGACGAGCCGAAGCTGGTCGCGAACGGATGCACGGCGTCGTCGATGCGCCAGCTCTGCGGGTCGAACCCCATGAGCTCGACGACGCTGCGGGCGAGCTGCCGCTGACGGTCGATCGGGAAGTTCCCGTGCAGGAGCGAATCGTCGATCGGGCGTTCGGAGACGGTCGCGATCAGCGGGACGAGCGCGGACTTGAGCTGCTCGAACAGTCTCGCGACCTCCGCGCTCTTCATCCCCGGCTCGTAGTCGTCGAGCAGGACGTCGTAGCGGGTGTCGAACTCGTCGAAGCAGTCGGCGTAACGACGCGCGAGCTCGAGGTTGCGGGTCAGGTACGGCGCAAACATCGAGAAGTCGGACTTCTTGCGCGCCTCGACCCACACCTCCTGTCCGAGCGACCCCGCGCGGGCCAGATCCGCGGCGAGATCGGACGGCACGCGCCGTGCCTTCTCCCAGTGGCGGCGCGCGACGCGCACGAGCGAGGCGTCATCGGATTCCTCCGGCGCCCCGTTCAACTCTGAGGCGGCGGCGTCGAGCAGCCTGCCGGTGTCGGGGGAGACGAACATCTCGTGCGAGATGCGCTCGAGCGTGGCCAGCGCCTCCGCCCGCGCGGGCGCACCGCGCGGCGGCATCATCGTCTGCTGGTCCCACGAGAGCACCTGGGCCGCGTTGCGCAGGTCGACCAGCTCGGCTAGGCGTTGGCGCAATTCCTCGATGCGATCGGTCATTCAGTGGCTCCGGTTGTTTTGAGTGCTAACGCGGTGGGGGCGACTCAGTGTTCCGCCTGTGCCACCATTGCAGCATGTTGCGTCGTCCTGGCTCGATCAAGCTCATGGACGTGTTCGGAATCCGGATCGGAGTCGACGTAAGTTGGTTTCTGATTCTGTTCCTGCTGATCCTCTGGCTGTCGCCTTCGTTCCGCCAAGTGCTGCACAGCTCCGACGGCGTCGCGTACTTGACGACCGTCATTACCGTACTCCTGTTCTTCGGGTCTCTCGTGCTGCACGAGCTCGGCCACGCCGTGGTCGCTCGTCGCCACGGGATCGAGGTGAAGCGGATCGAGCTCTTCCTGTTCGGCGGTCTCACCCACATGAGCCGCGACGCGGCGTCGCCGGGTGAGGAGTTCAAGATCGCGGCCGCCGGGCCCCTGGCCACGTTCGGCTTCGTGTTGCTGTGTCTCGCCGTCGATATGGCGATCGTCGGGCCGCATCGTCTGATCCACGCTGTGGAGCTCGATGACACCGTCACGGTCACCCCCGTGCTGCTGTCGCTCAGCTGGCTCGTGCCGATGAACATCCTAATCCTGCTGTTCAACCTCGTGCCGGCGTTTCCCCTCGACGGCGGCCGGATCGCGAGGGCGGCCGTGTGGCGTGCCACTGGCGACAAGCAGCGAGGCACCCGCATCGCCGCGCAGCTCGGGCAGGGATTCGCCGTGCTACTGGCCGGGCTCGGCATCTGGTGGGTGCTCGCCGCGCACAACCTCGGCGGTCTGTGGCTCGTCGCGCTCGCGTTCCTGCTCGGCTCCTCCGCGCGTGGAGCGCTCGTCCAGAGCACGCTGACCGAACGGATCGACAAGTACCGCGTCTCGGACATCATGGACCGCCAACCCGTGGCGATCCCGGCGTCGACGGCGGTCGGACAGGCGCTCGACGAGTACTTCATTCGGTACGGGTGGTCGTGGTTCCCCGTGATCGACGAGGGTGGGCGCTTCGTCGGGATCGCTCGTCAGGAGCGCGTACAGGCGACGTTCGACGGCGGCGAGGGATGGCTGACCGTCGGGTCCCTTGTGGAACCCGAGGCCGGCAGCTGGCGCGTCGACGAGGACCGACCGCTGAGCGAGCTGCTGTCCTCCGAGTCGCTCGGACGCTTCGGCGCACTGATGGCCGTCGACGGCGAGGGGGTTTTGCGCGGCGTGGTCACGATCGAGCAGGTACGCCGGGCGCTGCAGTCGGCGCTCGGATCGGCCGCCACCCCGTAATCGCGCCCTGAACCGCGAGTCCGTCGTAGAACAGGTCTTCCGCGAGCAGCGGGCGCGCGTCCTCGCCGCGCTCGTGCACACGCTGCGCGACTTCGAGCTCGCCGAGGACGCGCTTCAGGACGCGTTCGCGGCAGCGCTCGAACGGTGGCCGGTGACCGGCACCCCTGATGCGCCGGCGGCGTGGCTGCTGACCGTCGCGCGCAACCGCGCGATCGACCGCCTCCGCCGCCAGCGCACGGGCCGGGAGAAGCTCGAGGAGCTCGGCGGCGCGCCGGCGGACGGCGGCGCGCGCCTCGATCCCGATGGCGACCGGCTCGCCGAGGTCGGCGACGAGCGGCTGAGCATGCTGTTCACGTGCTGCCATCCGGCGCTCGCGCTCGACGCGCGCGTGGCCCTTACCCTCCAGGCCGTCGCGGGACTGACCGCCGGCGAAATCGCCCGCGCGTTTCTCGTCCCGGAGCCGACGATGGCCCAGCGCCTCGTCCGCGCCAAGCGCAAGATTCGCGATGCCGGAATCGCGTTCGAGGTCCCGCCCGACTCCGCGCTCGCGGACCGTCTCACGGCCGTGCTGGCCGTGATCTATTTGATCTTCAACGAGGGCTATGCCGCGACCGCCGGCGAGGACCTGATCCGCCCGGCGCTGTGTGCCGAGGCGCTGCGGCTCGGCAAGCTGCTGGCGGCGTTGATGCCCGGCGAGGCGGAGGTGCTCGGGGTGGTCGCGCTGATGCTATTTCACGACTCCCGCCGGACGACGCGCGTGAGCCCGTCGGGCGAGCTCGTGCTGCTCTCCGACCAGGACCGCTTGATGTGGGACGAGGCGGAGATCGAGGAGGGGCTGCGTCTGCTCGACAGAGCCGTCACGCTGCGCCGCCCCGGTCCCTACCAGCTCCAGGCCGCGATCGCCTCCCTCCACGTCCAGGCCCCGAGCGCCCCGGAGACCGACTGGCGGCAAATCGCGGCGCTCTACGACCGCCTGTTCGAGTTCTCACCCACTCCAGTGATCGCGCTCAACCGCGCCGTCGCGGTGGCCGAAGCCGGCGACCCCGAGCAGGGGCTCCTGCTCATCGACGCGATCACCGGACTCGAGCGCTACCACCTGCTGCACTCCGCGAGGGCCGACCTGCTCCGGCGCCTTGACCGCGCCGGCGAGGCGCGCGAGGCGTACGGCCGGGCGCTCGACCTGGCCCGCAATCCGGCCGAGCGGGAGTTCCTGACGGCGCGCTTACGCGGCCTGGATGCCTGAGCCCCGAGCGCCCGCCTAGCCTTCGGCCCGCCCGGGCGCCACCAACAGGCGGCCGACACGCCGCCTTCCATAGAATCGGAGTAAGTGCCCTCTCACGACGTTTTGATCATCGGCGCAGGACTCGCCGGCCAGCGGGCGGCGATCGCCGCGGCGGAGGCGGGCGCCTCGGTGGCGATCATCTCGAAGGTCCACCCCGTGCGCTCCCACTCGGTCGCCGCCGCCGGGGGGATCAACGCCGCGCTCAACCCCGAGGACACCTGGGAGTCGCACGCGTTCGACACGGTCAAGGGGTCTGACTACCTGGGCGATCAGGACGCGATCGAGATCATGACCCGCGAGGCGCCGGGCGAGATCCTGTGGCTGGAGCACGCGGGCGTGACCTTCCACCGCAACGAGACCGGCCACCTCGGGACCCGGGCGTTCGGCGGCGCGTCGGCGGCCCGCACCTACTACGTGGCCGACATCACCGGGCACGCGATCCTGCACGTGCTCTACGAGCAGCTGATGAAGCACAACGAGACCGTCGACCGCTACGAGGAGTGGTTCACGACCGATCTGCTCCAGGACAACGACGGCCGGTGCGTCGGCGCCATCTGCCGCAACCTTCGCGACGGCCGGCTCGAGGTGTTCAACGCCAAGGCGACGATCCTCGCCTCCGGCGGCGCCGGCCAGGCCTACAACCCGACGACCAACGGGCTGATCGTCACCGGCGATGGAATCGCCCAGGCATACCGGATCGGCGCCAGGCTGATGGACATGGAGATGGTCCAGTACCACCCGACGACGCTCGCCGGCAACGGATTGCTGATCACCGAGGGCGCCCGCGGCGAGGGCGCGTGGCTGCTGAACGCCGAGGGCGAGCGGTTCATGGAGCGCTACGCCCCGAACAAGCTCGACCTCGCGTCGCGCGACGTGGTCTCGCGCGCCGAGCAGACCGAGATCAACGAGGGCCGGGGCTTCCCGGACGGGACGGTGGCGCTCGACATCACCAAGGTCCCGAAGCGGCGAACGCTCGAGGCCCTGCGCGAGATCGTCAACATCGGCCGCGACTTCGCCGGCACCGACATCACCCGTGAGCCGATCCACATCAAGCCCGGCCAGCACTACATCATGGGCGGCGTCAAGACAGACGTCGACGGGCAGACCACGATCCCGGGGCTGTACGCGGCCGGAGAGGTCGCATGTGTCTCGGTCCACGGCGGTAACCGGCTCGGTGCGAACTCGCTGCTTGACACGCTGATCTTCGGGCGCCGTTCCGGGGAGCACGCCGCCCGCCAGGCGGTCCACATGACGATGCCCAAGACGCCGGCGGCGCGGGTGACCGACACAGAGAAGAGCATTGCCGCGATCGTCAACCGCGAGGGAAACGGGCGCCGCATCGCGGTCATAAAGCGCGAGCTGGGCGACGCGATGAACGAGTACGTGGCCGTGTTCCGCGACGCTGAGGGGCTCGCGAAGGCGCACGAGATCGTCCGCCGGCTGAAGGAGGAGGCGCCCGAGGCGGGGATCGACGATCGCGGGACGGTTTTCAACCAGGACGTGATCGCGGCGATCGAGCTCGGTTACATGCTCGACGTCGCCGAGACGATCGTGGTCGGGGCGGAGGTGCGCAAGGAGTCACGCGGGGCACAGTTCCGCACCGACTTCCCGGCGCGCAACGATGAGGAGTGGCTCAAGCACATCGACATCTCAATGAACGGCGCCGACGTCCCGCTCGTGAGCTATTCACCGGTCACGATCACCCGCTGGCAGCCTGAGGAAAGGACCTACTAGTTGCCTGGGTACACGTTGAAAATCCGCCGCTACGACCCCCAATCGGGCGACGCGGCGTACTGGGATGAGCACACCGTCGAGATGCCAGGGACCCAGTCGGTGCTCGACGCAATCCTCAAGGTCCGCAACGAGACCGACGGCTCGATCGGGATCAGGTGCTCGTGCCAGCAGGCGATCTGCGGCTCGTGCGGCGTGCGGATGAACGGCAAGCCGGGGCTCGCCTGCAATACCCACCTCGAGGAGGCGGCGAAACGTGGCAACGGGAACCGGCCTGATGAAGGCCGCATGGCCGGCGAGACCGAGGGCGGCAACACCGTCATCACGGTCGAGCCGATGGGCAACATGCCCGTGATCCGCGATCTGATCGTCGACATGGACGCGGTCCACTGGAAGAAGATCCAGCGCGTGACGCCGTGGCTGATCAACAAGGAGCCGGTGCCCGAGCGCGAGTACATCGTCCCTCACGACAACATGGTCGACGTCACCCAGACGATGGCCTGCATCCAGTGCGGCGCCTGCGTCTCGGACTGCCTGTCGATGGAGATCGACCCCGGGTTCATCGGACCGGCCGCGCTGGCGAAGGCCTACCGGTTCGTCGGCGACCCGCGCGACGCGGAGCACGCGGAGCGCCTGAAGGACCTATCCGAGGACGAGCAGGGCATCTACGACTGCACCCACTGCTTCAACTGCATCGACGCCTGTCCCAAGGGCGTTGATCCGATGAGCCAGATCATGCGGTTGCGCCGCAAGGCCGGGAGCGACTTCCACATCAACGACCGCAACAACGGTTACCGCCACGAGCACGCGTTCGTCAAGAACATCCGCCGCAACGGCATCCTGCACGAGGCCGATCTGCTCGCCGACTCCTACGGCGGCAAGTTCCATCCCCGAGCGGTACCGGAGCTGATTAGCGGGTTGCCGACCGCGGCCACCGGTCTCGCGCGCGGGAAGATGACCCCGCAGAAGATCCTTTTGCACCAGCACAAGGCGCCGAAAGAGGTCAAGGGACTATTCGACGAGATCGACGGGCGCAAGGAGCGGATCGAGCTGAACCTGTATGTGACCGGCTACGAGGAGGAAGAGGATTTCGAGGCCGGCGAGCGCCAGCTGGAGGAGGAGAGGACTGAGGCGACTGAAGAGGCGGCGGTGGAGCCGCCGGAGCCGGGAGCCGTGACGCCGACGCCGGCGTCTTCCCCCGAGTCCTCTACCGAAAGCGAGACTTCATGAAGGTCGCATACTGGCCTGGATGCGTGAGCCGCGGGTTCACGCCGGAGTTGCACGGATCGATGGCCAAGGTGGCTCCGCTGCTCGACATCGAGCTGATCGAGCTCGATCGCGCCAACTGCTGCGGCGCCGGCGTGATCGCAGAACACAATCAGGAGCTCGCCGACGCGCTCAACGCGCGGACGTTCGCGCTCGCCCAGCAGACCGACGGCGAGCTGATGATGAACATCTGCTCGACGTGTCAGGGGGCGATGACGGAGTGTCAGGAGCGGCTCGACGCCAACACCGAGTACCGCGACCTCGTCAACCGCGATCTCGCCGAGCAGGGCCTGCACTACGAGAAGGGCTTGACTAACAAGAACCTCCTGTGGTTGCTCGTCGAGGAGATCGGGCTCGACACCCTGAAGGCGAAGGTGAAGCGCCCGCTGACCGATTTGCGCGTGGGGCCGTTCTACGGGTGCTACATCGTCCGCCCGGCGAACCGGCTGCGGATCGACGACGACCACCCCCGCGACCGCTACCTGCACTGGGTGATCGAGGCGCTCGGCGGGACGGTGATCGACTACGCCGGCGTCTACAAGTGCTGTGGCTTTCCGATCATCACGATGAACAAGCAGGCCTCACTCAAACAGGCGGGCCGTCACCTCGGCGACGCGATCGATGCCGAGGCCGACTGCCTCGTCGTGCCCTGCCCGCTGTGCCATCTCAACCTCGATCTGCAGCAGCCGGGGGCGGCGAAAGCGGTCGGACGCGAGCTCGGGATGCCGATCCTGCATCTGCCGCAGCTCATCGGTCTGGCCCTCGGGCTCGAGCCCAAAGAGCTGGGCATGAACAAGCACGTGATCCGGCCGACCTCCGTGATCGACTGGACGACCTCGGTGGTGGCAGGCGCGGCGGCGTAGCCGGATCGAGCGCGTGCGGCGCGCGCTGGCGTCCGCGCTCGGCCGCGGCGCCTCTCCTGCCGTTCCTCAAAAGAGCGAGCAAAAGTCGCGCGAGGAGGTCGGACGCCGGATCGACTCGGCCCAGCAACGGCTGAAGTCGACGATCCCGCCGCCCGAGGAGTAGCGCTGCGAAAGCAAGAGAAAAGCGGGACACCCGTGGTCCCGCTTTTCGCTGTACCCCCGCTGGATCGGCCCGAGAAGAAAAAGGAGGGGCTCCCGACCCCCCGCCTCTCCTAAGCCGAGGCAATCATTACGTCGTTACCGGCCGCTGTCGTCCCCCGAGGCGGGGGATCTTCGGGTGACCGTGGCCGCCACGAGGAGGTGATGAGCACCTCACCCTTTTTCTGTACATTGTGGGTCGGTGATGGTTCCTCGAACCCCAATCTCCGTCGCCGTGGCCCAGTTCGAAGACATCATGGCCCGCGGCCTGCGAGCGCTCATCGATGAGGACGAGAGCCTCGAGCTCGTCGCCGACGGGGTCGCGCACGAGCGGCTCCCGGAGGTACTGGCCGCGACCAATCCGCAGGTCGCGATCGTGAACTTCGGCTCGCTGGCGAGCGCGGCTGAGGTGCGCGAACTCCATCGCGCCCATCCGGCGACCCGACTGCTCGTCCTCTCGAACCGTCCGACGCCCACAGAAAGCCGGCAGCTCCTGTCGCTCGGCGCGACCGCCTGCCTGGCCAAGAGCACCGAGGCGCGCGACGTGCTCCACGCGATCCATCTCGCCTCGCGCGGACTGCACGTGCTGCCGCCGGCGGACGCCCACGACCCCGTCGCGTCCGGGCCGGAGGTGCTGACCCCCCGGGAGGCCGACGTGCTCGAGCTCCTCCAGGCCGGCCGGTCGAACGCCGAGATAGCGCAGGCTCTCCACGTCGGGATCGAGACGGTGCGGACGCACGCCCGCCGGATCTACCGGAAGCTCGGCGTGAGGACGCGGCGCGAGCTGCGCACGCCGCCGTGACTCAGGCCCAGGCCTGACCCCACCGCTCGCCGAACGCGAACTCGCTCACGGCGTTGCGCCGGAGCTGCTTCGGCCACGGATCGGCTCGAAACCCGACCGAGATGTGGCCCGCGAGCCCGACTCCGTCCGGCATCTCGAGCAGTGCGCGCACCTGCGGCTCGGCCGGCGTCAGCAGCGTCGTGAACGACGCGCCGAGACCCTCCCGGCGCAGACCCAGCAGGACGTTCTGGACGAACGGGTAGATCGACGCGCCGCCGACGATGCTCGGCCGGTCGAGCCCGCGGTCGACGATCGCGAGCGTCGCGAACTCGACGCAGATCACGAGATGGACGGGGACGCGGTCGAACGTGTGGGCGTAGTCGTCGGCCGTCCGCATCATCTTCAGCCGCCCGTCGGGTACGTCGCCCTGATCCGCGGCTTCCAGCAGCGCGCGCATCCCGGTCCGCTCGGTATATGCGGCCCACGGTTCCTGGTAGAGGTCGCGCAGCTTCCGCCGAGTGTCGGCATCGGTCACGACGATCACGCGCCAGCCCTGGCGATTGCCGCCGCTCGGGGCGAACCGCGCGTTGTCGAGCACGCGCTCGATCACCTCGCGCGGGACGGGCTGGTCGGTGAAGCGCCGCGTCGAGGGCGCGCCGCGCATGAGCTCGTAGAGCTCGTCGGTTACGTCAGGCAACCTCGGCGGCCTTCCCCGCGCGCACGAGCAGCTCCGCGATCTGGACGGCGTTTGTCGCCGCTCCCTTGCGCAGGTTGTCGCCGACGATCCACATGCTCAGCGCTCGGGGGTGCGACTCGTCGCGGCGGATGCGGCCGACGAACACGTCGTCGTGGTCGGCGGCCCTCAGTGGCGTCGGCACATCCTCGAGCGCGAGCCCCGGCGAGCGGCCCAGTAGCTCGCGTACGTCCTCGGGCGAGATCGGCTCGCGCGTTTGGACGTTGACCGCCTCCGAATGGCAGACGCGGACGGGGACGCGGACGCAGGTGACGGCGACACCGATCGACTCATCCTCGAGGATCTTCCGCGTCTCGAACATCATCTTGCGCTCCTCGTCGGTGTGGTCGTCCCCGTCCGCGAACGTGCCCGCGGCCCCGATCACGTTGAACGCGATCGGCTCGGGGTAGATCGCCGGCGCGGGCATCTCCATCCCGTGCAGCGACGCGTGCGCCTGGCTCTCGAGCTCGTCGACCGCTTTCTTGCCGGTGCCGGACACGGACTGGTAGGTCGACACGACGAGGCGCTCGATCCCCACCGCGCGGTGGATCGGCGCCAGCGCGACGACCAGCTGCATGGTCGAGCAGTTTGGGTTGGCGATCAGGCCGCGATGGTTTTCGAGCGCGTGGGGATTGACCTCGGAGACGACCAGGGGGACGTCGGGGTCGCGCCGGAAGGCCGAGGAGTTGTCGATCACGGTGGCGCCGCCGTCGACGAACCTGCTCGCCCACTCACGGGAGGTACCCGCGCCGGCGGAGAACAGGGCGATGTCGAATCCCTGGAGGTCCGCCTCTGGCGTGAGCGCGCGGACCGTCAGGCCGCCATCGACTATGAGCCCCTCCGAGCGAGGCGTGGCGAACGGGACGATCTCGTCCGCGGGGAACTCCCGCTCGCGCAGGAGCGCCAGCATCGTCCGCCCGACCGCGCCGGTGGCGCCGACCACGGCCACGCGAGTCATCTCGCCTCCTGGCCGATCGGCCGTTCGCGCTGGACGGCGGAGGCGCCGAGCTCGAACGTCTGATGGAGCGCCGTGACGGCCTGCGGCACGGCATCCGAGCGGATCACGCACGAGATCTTGATCGGCGAGGTCGAGATCATCTCGATGTTGATGTCCTCGGCGGAGAGCGCCTCGAACACCTGGGCGGCGACGCCGGGGTGCGAGCGCATCCCGGCACCGACGATCGAGACCTTGCCGATCTCGGGATCGGTGTCGAGCGTGTGGATTCCGAGCTCGGCCTGCACCGGCGCGAGCGCCTGCTCGGCTGCGCGGAGATCCTCGCTGGCGATCGTGAACGAGACCTCGGCGTCGCGGCCCTCTTCCTGCGGCGCGTTCTGGATGATTGTGTCGATGTTGCATCCCGCGTCGGCCAGCGCCCGGAAGATCACGGCCGCCGCGCCGGGGCGGTCGGGGACGCCGAGGAGCGTGATCCTCGCCTCTTCGGTCGAGTGGGTGACGGCGGTGATCAGTGGGTGTTCCATCGTCTCGTCTTCTCCTAGTACAACGGTACCTGGACCGTCTTCGAAGCTCGATCGGCAGTGCATCCTGACCCCGTGGGTGCGGGCGTACTCGAGCGATCGCAGCTGCAGCACCTTCGCCCCGGATGCCGCCATCTCGAGCATCTCCTCGAAGCTCACCTCGGGCAGCTTGCGGGCGTCGGGCACGAGTCGGGGATCGGCGGTGAACACGCCCGAGACGTCGGTGTAGATCTCGCAGACCTCGGCTTGCATCGCCGCCGCGAGGGCGACCGCCGTGGTGTCGGAACCACCGCGGCCGAGCGTCGTGACGTCGCGGCTCGTCGAGACCCCCTGGAACCCCGCCACCAGCACGATCTGATCCTCCTCGAGGGCCTCGCGGATCCGGTCGCCGCGCACATCGAGGATCCGGGCCCTCGTGTGCGAGGTGTCGGTGACGATCCCCGCCTGGGAGCCGGTGAGCGAGACCGCCCGGTGGCCGAGGTCAATGATCGCCATCGCGCACAGCGCGCACGACTGGCGCTCGCCCGTCGAGAGCAGCATGTCCATTTCCCGGGGGTCCGGAAAAGGCGAGACCTCCTCGGCCATCGCGATCAGATCGTCGGTGGTCAGGCCGCGCGCCGAGAGCACGGCCACGACGCGCTTGCCCGCCTCGCGCTTGGCGACGATCCGGCGCGCCGCGCGCTTGATCCGTTCGGCGTCGGCGACCGACGTCCCGCCGAACTTCATGACAATCGTTGGTGGCGCCTCGCTCGTCATCGGCGAGAGAGATTACGCGGTCGCACTCACGAACTTTGGCGTCCTTGTCCCTGGGGTCCGTTACACGAACGCCAAAGTTCGGCGCAGGCGCGGGCTATTTGTTCTTGCCCTGGCCGTTGTTGGTCTGGGGCTTGGCCTGGCCGGGAGGGGTTGCCAGCGGACCCGAAGTCGTCGTCTGAGCCGCCGGTGCCGGCTTGGCCCCCTGCGGCTTGCTCCGGCCGTAGGCGTGGCCTTTGCCCTTCAACGGCTTCTGGTTGCCGTGCGCGGCCGGCGTGGTGGTCTGAGCGTGGTTGCTGTTGCCGTTGCTCGCTTTGCCCTTTCCGTTGCCGTGGCCGGTCGTGGCAGCCGCAGAGCTCGACCCGCTCTTCCCGGGGCTCGACGCCGTGCTTGACGCCGGTGCGCTGGCGGTCGCGGGCGTGCTCACCGCGTCCTGTGAGGTTCTCCGCGGTGAGACCGTCTGATGGTCGCGCCGGGCGGCCCGCGCCGGCGCGTGTCGGCGCTCGGCGACGCGCCGGGTCGTGCGCGGCGCGACGGTGGCTCGATGCAGCCGTGAGGGCGACCGCGCCGGAGTCGCAGAAACCGTGCTGCTGCTGGCAGCGGCCGCGTGCGCCGGTCGCGCCGATGCGTGCGAGGGGTGCTTCGGGAACGTCTCATACCCGAGCCCGACCGCCGCCGCGCCCGCGAGCGCCACGGCCGCGACCTTCGCGGCAACGGACCCCAGCGCCAGCGCCGAGCCGCCGGCGGGCACGCCGGATGACGCCGAGGCGGACGCCGGGGCCGTCCCACCGCCGAACAGCTTGCCCAGCCTCAGCGACGCCGGAAGCGGAAGGAACGCGAGCGAGCGGATCGCCGACCGCTGGGCTCTGACTCGCCGGGCGAGCGCCGCGCAGTCGCGGCACTCGCGCAGATGGGCGCGCAACCGTCCGCGTTCACGCGCGCGGCAGCGCCCCGTCCAGCTGCCGGGAGATCGCACGCTCGGCCTCTCCGCACGTCAGCTTCTCGTCGAGTTGCTCGCGCAGCGAACGGCGCGCCCGGAACAGCAGCGCCTCGACCGCGGAGGCCGACACCTCGAGGCTCGCCGCGATCTCCGTCAGCGAGCGCCCCTCGAATTCGCGCATGACGAGCGCCGCGCGCTGGTTGAACGGCAGGCAGGAGAGGCCCCGGACGATGTCTCCGAGCTCGGGACCGGCAGGTTCGACCACTAGCTCGCCCGGATCGTCGTCGAGCGAGACCTCGTCGGGCCGGCGTCCGGCCCGTCGGTCGTGCTCGCGGCAGACGTTGAGGGCGATCGCGCGCAGCCAGCTACCGGGATCACGCGGCTGCTCGCCGTGCTCGAGCGCGCGGTAGGCGTTCAGGAAGGTGGTCTGGGTCGCGTCCTCGGCGTCGGCCTGGCGACCGAGCATCGCCCGGCAGTAGCGATAGACGTCCCGGACGTGCCGCGTGTAGAGCGACTCGAATGTCCCTGCGGGCGACCTCTTGACGAGCGCGGACTTGATCACATCAGTCTCTCTATCGGCTCAGATTGTTCCGAACCAGATGCGAGAGTCAAACCCGGAGGCGCCGCGCGACCCGAACCAGGCGGATCCGGGACCGCGCGACGCCATCTTTGCGGCGCTGGTCCCTAGGCGCCTGAGATCCGGACGTTGCGAACCGTGATCACCGGGGCCGAGCTGGTGCAGCCGTGCTTGGCCAGGGTGACCTTGCCGTGGACCGTCACGCGGTCGCCTGCGGCCAGAGCCGTGCTACTGACGCCCTTGCCGAACCGGACCCGCGTGTCCGTCAGCGTGAGCGTCTGCGACCCCTTTACGGCCTCGTGATTCGCACGCGTGATGTCGGCCACGAGCGTGCCGTCGAAGCGGTCCTTCTTAGCGCCCGGCGTCAGCGTGGCGCTGGTGAGCGTGCCGCTGGCGCGGTAGCCCACGGTGAGCGTCTTGCACGCGCCCTTGCCCTTGCCGCCCTTGGTCTTGGCGTGGCCCTTGGCTTGCCCTGACCCTTGCCTTTGACGGGGTGTGCGGGATGCGATGGGTGGGATGGATGCGTCGGATGCGGCGGCTTGGCGGCCCACGCGGGGACCGCGATCGCGACGAGTGCTGCCGCGGCCAGCACTGCTATGAGCCTCTTCACGGCTACCTCCAGGAATCAAAGTGGTTACCTGGAGAGATGCCGCTCGCGCCTGAAACCTGCGCTGTGCTCCTCGCTAGGACATCTGTCTAGACCGCGCGGCGGCCCGCCAGCGCCCGCCCCAGCGTGAGCTCATCGGCGTATTCGAGGTCCGCGCCGACGGGCAGCCCGCTCGCCAGGCGGGTGACGGCGACCTCAGGGGCGACTTGGCGCAGGCCGTCGGCGATGTGCAAAGCCGTTGCCTCGCCCGTCGTCGTCGGGTTGGTGGCGATCACGACCTCGCGCACCTCGCCATCCCCGACGCGCTCGTACAGCTCCGCGATCTTCAGATCTTCGGGATCGACTCCGTCGATCGGCGACAGCGCTCCCCCGAGCACGTGGTATCGGCCCCCGATACTCGTGCGTCCGTTCGATCGAAATCACGTCCGAGGGCTCTTCGACGACGCAGATCAGCTCGAGATTGCGCCGCTCGTCGGCGCAGATCCGGCAGCGCGGTCCGTCAGCGAGGTTGAAGCACACCTCGCACAGGCCGATCCGCTGTTTGACCTCGGTGATCGCGTCGGCGAGCGCGAGCGCCTCCTCATCGCTCGAGCGCAGGATGTGGAACGCCAGCCGCTGCGCGGTGCGGCCACCGACGCCGGGCAGCTTCGAGAGCTCGGTGATCAGCCGCTGTACGGGAGGGGCGTACACGGACGACTACATGCCTGGAAGGCCCAGACCGCCGAGCCCCTCGAGGCCGCCCGCGATCCCGCCGAGCTTGGCCGAGGCGAGCTCCTGGGCCGAGCGCAGTCCCTCGTTGACCGCCGCCAGGACCATGTCCTGGAGCATCTCGACGTCGTCGGGATCGACGGCGTCCGGGTCGATCATGATCGACTGCACGGCCAGATCTCCCGTGACCTTGACGGTCACCATCCCGCCGCCGGCCGACGCTTCGACGACCTCGTGCTTGAGCGCCTCCTGCGCCTCGAGCATGTCCTGCTGCATCTTCTGGGCCTGCTTGAGCAGCTGCTGCATATTCGGTTGGGGCATCAGCGGCCTCCGTCCTGTTCGGGGTCGTCGTCTTCGAGGAGCTCCTCGGCGTCGAATTCCTCCAGGAACCGCCGGACCAGCTCCTCGCCGGAGAGTACGCCGGTGCCGTCCTCGTCCTCCGCGTCCTGGACTTCGCGCAGCTCGTACCGGAGCGACAGCGCCTGGCCAGTCACCGTCCGCAGCGCCTCGACGGTGACCCGGCGGTGGTCCTCCTGCTCGGCCTTGCGCTTGAGGAATGCGGCTCCCGCGGGGAACGCGAGCGTGAGATCGCGCTCGCTGACCGTGACCGGGCGCGCATCGGCGAGCAGTGCGGCGACCATCGCGTTCTGACTGCGCACGGTGTCGACGACGGCCGGCCACGAGGCCTCGATCGCCTCCAGCTCGAGCATCGGCGACGGCGGGGTTGGCGGCGGCGGGGACGCCGGGGCGGTGGCAGCAGGTGCCTTTGGCACCCTCGGCGCCGGCGCCTGCTTCACCCCCGCCTCCAGCTGCTCGATCCGGGACAGGAGCGCCGCGACCGACGGATCGACCTCGGGCGTCGCCGCCTTGATCAGCACCAGCTCCAGCTGGATCCGGGCCTGGGCGCCGTTGGCGGTCGCGTCGAGCGCCCCGGAGACGAGATCGAGTAGCCGCACCGCGTCTGTCTGCGACAGCGCCCCCGCCTGCTCGGCGAGCCGCCGGTCCCGCTCGGGAGTGACCCGCAGCTCGCGCGGGACCTCACCGAGCACCTGGACGGCGAGCAGCTCCCGGCCGTGGACCTCGAGATCGCGCAGCAGCTGTCCGGGGTCGCGGCCCGACCCCGCGAGCCTGCCCGCCGCCCGCAGCGCGCCGGCGGGATCGCGCGCGATGATCGCCTCGACCGCCTCGAACAGCTGCTCGGCGTCGGCAACGCCGAGGACCGCGAGCACGTCCGCCGGCTGAATCGTCTGCTCGCCGGCGAAGGTCACGAGCTGCTCGAGCGTGCCGAGGGCGTCGCGGAAGCTCCCGGTGGCGTGGCGGGCGATCAGCGCCACGGCTCCGGGCTCGATCGCGATCCGCTCCTGCTCGGACACGCGCGTGAGCACGGTCGCCACCTGCTCGACCGACGGCCGCCCGAAGTCGAACCGGTGGCAGCGATCGACGACCGTCGGCAATACCTTCTGGGCCTCGGTCGTCGCGAGCACGAAGATCGTCCGTGGCGGTGGCTCCTCGAGCGTCTTCAAGAACGCGTTCCACGCCTGCTGGGAGAGCATGTGGGCCTCGTCGAGGATGTAGACCTTGTGGCGACCGGAGACGGGCGCGTAGGCGACCTTCTCTCGCAGGTCGCGGATGTCGTCGACCGAGTTGTTCGACGCCGCGTCCATCTCGATCACGTCGAGCGAGCTCGCGTTCGCGATCGCGACGCACGACTCGCACACGCCGCACGGCTCGGTGGTCGGGCCGTTCACGCAGTTCAGACACGCCGCGAGGATCTTCGCCATGCTCGTCTTGCCGGTCCCCCGCGAGCCCACGAACAGGTAGGCGTGATGCACCTTGCCCAGCTTCACCGCGTTCTCGAGCGTGCGCACGACGTGCTCCTGGCCGACGACGTCGGCGAACGTGCGCGGGCGGTGGCGGCGGTAGAGGGAGGGGCCGGTTGACACGGGTAAAACCGAGTCTAGTAACGGGGTAGGTCGGGGCGCATGCGCTCCGACCAGCCGGATGACTCGGGCGCCGCGCACCGAAGCGAAGCCGGATGCGGAGCGCGCGGCGCCCGAGCGGCGCATGCGCCGGCCCGCGGGGGCGTGCATGCACGCCCCCGAACAGATAAATACGGATCGTGCACCCTCCGTCGAAGTGGGACCCGAGGCGCGACCGCCGCTTCGTGACTCCGGTCCGGCGCTCCCGTAGCGCCTGGAGGTGACCGCTTAAGGCTGCTTCCTTCCGGACCTGACCTGGTTCACGGATCTCCATCGCCGCGGGACCGAGCCATCGCCGCCACTGAATGGGGCGCTGACCGCGGGCCTCAGCCCCTCGGGAGGGGATTCAGCCCCGCTAGAGCGGTTTGCGGGTACAGGGCACCGCTAGCACCCCGCCTAGCACGATCCATCCATGATCCTAGTGCTTTTTGGCTTGCATATGTAGAGGGCCGGGGGGCCCGTCGCTATTCTGGCGGGCCATGTCGGTCGGGGTGATCGGTCTTGGTTACGTGGGGCTGCCGCTGGCAGTCGCATTCGCCGAGGTCGGAGAGGACGTCGTCGCGGTCGATGTCGACCCGCGGAAGGTCGCCGCGATCCGCGCCGGCGAGTCCTATGTCGAGGACATCTCGTCCGAGCGGCTCGCCGCGGTCTTGCCTCGGATTCACGCGACGTCGCACTACCAGCCGCTGGCGCGGGCCGACGCGGTGCTGATCTGCGTACCGACGCCGCTGACCCCGAACCGCGAGCCCGATCTGAGCGCCCTGCTGTCCTCGGCCCGGGCCCTCGGCCATGTGCTGCAACGCGGTCAACTCGTCGTGCTCGAGTCGACGACCTATCCGGGGACGACCCGGGAGCAGCTCGTGCCGATCCTCGAGCAGGAATCCGAGCTGCGGGTCGGCGAGGAGGTCAACGTCGCGTTCTCGCCCGAGCGCGTCGATCCGGGCCGGACCGATTACCAGCTCAGGAACACGCCCAAGGTGATCGGCGGCATGACCCCCATCTGCGGCGACCGCGCCGCGGAGCTCTACGGGCAGATCTGCGATCACATCGTCCGCGTCTCGACCCCCGAGGCGGCCGAGATGACGAAGCTCCTCGAGAACATCTTCCGCTCGGTCAACATCGCGCTGGTCAACGAGCTGGCGATCCTCTCCGACCGGATGGGGATCGACATCTGGGAGGTCGTCGACGCCGCCGCGACGAAGCCCTACGGGTTCATGCGCTTCGAGCCGGGCCCGGGAATGGGCGGCCACTGCCTCCCAGTCGACCCGTTCTATCTGACGTGGCGCGCCCGCGAGTTTCACATGTCGACCGAGTTCATCGAGCTCGCGGGCAAGATCAACCAGCAGATGCCCTACCACTGCGTCGAGCGGATCGAACAGGCGCTCAACGACCAGGCGAAGCCGGTCCGCGGCTCGAGCGTCACGATCCTCGGGGTCAGCTACAAGGGCGGCGTCGGCGACATCCGCGAGTCCCCGGCACTGCGGATCATCGAGGTGCTGCTCGCCCGCGGCGCCCAGATCAGCTACCACGATCCGTACGTGCCCTCCCTGCCGGAGTACGAGCTTCAGAGCGTCCCGCTCGAGGAGGCGATGCAGGGCGCCGACGCCGTCGTGCTCGTCACCGCCCACCCCGGCATCGACCACTCCGCGCTCGCCCGTGAGGCGCGGCTGTTCGTCGACCTGCGCGGCGTCACCCGCGGTGAGCGGACGGCGAACGTAATCCGGCTCTAGCCGAGCCTAGCCGTGGCCATCACGACATCCCGGCGACGTTCCCCGGCCGGCCAGGCCGCGAGGCGCGACCGGCCGGGAAATAGGCGCTTCGTTCAGTGGAGGGCGGTGGCGGCGAGTGCAGCTTCGGCTGCCGTCTCAACGAGCTCCACGATCTCGGCCGGGTGGGAGACCATCGCCAAGTGGCCAGAGGGCACTTCGACGGTTTTGGCACTCATCCGCTCGGCGAACATTCGCTCGGCCTCGGGCGGGAGGGCCTGATCGTTTTGAGCGATCAGGTACCACGAGCGGAATGCCTTCCAGGCCGGCATCCCCATCACGTCATCGAACGCGCTCGCGGCAAGGGGTTGCTGCACGGCGTACAACACCTTTGCCTTGACCGGGTCCACATCACCGGCGAAGTGGTTGACGAAGTCGTCCTCGGCCAACCAGACGAAGCCCTTCTCATCGACGAACCGGTGGGCCAATGCCGGCGTCGGAGGTCCCTGCGCCAGCAGCCCCCCGAGTGATTCCCCCTCGTCGAGCCCGAACGCCGCGATGTAGACAAGCCCAACCACGTTGGGCGCGTCCTTGCCGACGGCGGTCATGACCTGACCGCCATAGGAATGGCCGGCGACGACGGTCGGGCCGTCCTGGAGTGCCAACACCTCGCGGAGCCTGGCGACATCATCTGCCAGCGACGTGAGGGGAAATTGGGGCGCCGTAACGCGGTAGCCGTCGGCCTGCAGGCGCTCGATGACCGAGCTCCAACTGGAGCCGTCCGCCCAGGCACCGTGAACAAGAACGATGTTCGGCCGACCGTGCATTTCATCTTGATCCACTGACATCAGGTGCTCCTTCCTAGGGAGTTATGAGACCTAGAGGTACCGTCAAGCGAGACCACAAGGTATCATAAGTCGCCATGACAGGAACAAGAGACGCACGCCAGCGCATCGTCGAGGCCACCGCAGACCTCGTGACCGCCAGAGGTCTCGATGCCGCCACGCCGGCCGCGATCGCCGAGCGCGCCGGCGCCGGAAAGATGTCGCTGTATCGCCACTTCTCCGGCAAGGACGAACTCGTCGCCGAAGCCTTGGCGGAACGCGACCTTTATTACCGCGAGTGGCTAACCGGGCACCCCGCGGACGGGACAGCCCGCGAGCGGCTGCTCGCCATGTTTGACCAAGCCTCGAGCGTTGCCGATCGCCTCGGGAGTAGCTTCATCGGCTGCCCATACGTCAGCGCAAGGCTCCACCTGCCCGACAACGAACACCCGGCAGCGCCGGTGGTTGTCGCGCACAAGGACGGAATGCTCCGCGAACTGGCTGCGCTGCTCACCGAAATTGGCGTGCCCGACCCCGAGCAAAGAGCGCAACTCGTACTCATGCTGTTGGACGGCGCGCTCGTCCATTCGGTAATCCGCGGCAACGGCGATCCCTTACGTGAAGCGCGCGCAGCGGTGTCCGGACTCATCGACAATGTGTAGCCCCAAGCGGTCGGCCGTCCGGCGCTCATCCGAGAGCGAAGAGCACCTTGCGGCGGCGCGCAGCGGTGCGGTCGGGCATCGGTATCGCATGCGCGGAGATTGCCCCCGGGGCCGACCTCGATCGGCCCCGGGAAGCAAGCGGTCATTGCCCGGCGAGATCCGGAATCAGTTTGGCGGCGTTTGGAGTGCCAAGCCCGGTCACAGGATCCCAGCCCGTCGTCGCTGAATAGCCCGGCACCGACGGGTCGGACTGGTTGTTGCCGGTCGTGACGTCGTAGAAGTCACGAGCGTAATCGGCCGGGTTCGCGCCGATCGCGTAGAGCGTCGGGGTGATCAGGCCGAGCCCTCCACCGTGGATCTGGGCCGCGATCGCGACCAGGCCCGCCCACTGGGGGGACCCGGAGGACGTGCCGCCGACGTCGTACCAGCCGGTGCTGCATGCCGTGCTGCCGCACTGCAACCCACCGTTGCCCCCGCCCGGCAGCGTCATGTACGTCAGCACACCGGTCTGAGAGCTGGCCTGGTAGGCAACGTCGGGAACCCCGCGCATCGATCCGATCTGGGTGCTTCCGGCGGGCAGCGTGTCCTGGTACGACGGCTTCGAGAACACGTGGCTGAAGCCACCTCCGGCGTCGATCCAGCCGATCTCGGCTACTCCGGGATTGGCCTGGCACGTGGCGGGCGGAATCCCACTGTCGATGACCCTCGCGTTAGTGGCGTTCGGGTCGGTGCACAGGTAGGTCCCTCCCACTCCGGTGACGAGCGGGTCTGACGCGGGCCACTCGACGGTCGGATACGGGATCGTCTTCGGGTTCTTCACCGGCTGCTTCATTACGTTGGCTGTGCCGGAGTCGCCCGAGCTACCGAGCACGGTGACGCCGTTCTGCGCGGCATCCTGGAACGCGTAGCGGAGGTTCAGCATCGACTGGGTGCTCCCGAACGACTCCTCCGCAGCCGCCAGGCTCTGCGAGATCACCTGCGCGAGATGGTGCTTCACGACGTAGTCCTCAGCGGCCATCATCTGTGGGAAGCCCTGCACGCCGAGCGTCTCGGCGGTCGGGGTCGTGACCAGCAGGATGTTCGCCTCGGGCGCGACCGCATGCGCGTGCTCGACGTCGAGTGACACCTCGAGCGCCCATGCCGCCTTGTTCTCCTGACCGGTGCCGTTGCTCTTGGGGGGCGGTGCCTTCGTCGCCGGGACGCCCTGGAGCGACAGCTGGCTGAACGTCGGCATCCCGGCCGCGCACGTCACGCCTTCCTCGCCGCACATCGGCTGGAGGTTGAACTCGCTGTCAAAGACATGCAGATCGTGCGCGATGGTGTCCGAGCCGTAGGAGTCGATGATCGCGATCGTCGAGCCCTGGCCCTCATCGCCGGCGGCGTACAGCGGTCCCATGTTGTAGGCCGCCTGAATCGCCTGTGGTGTAAAGCAGCGCCGTCCTGCCGACTCGCATTGGGCCTCGCTCGGAGGCGTGGTCGAGCCGGAGATGAATGCGTAGTCGCTGACCGTCGGCTGCGGCAACGGGAGCTTGGCGCCTGAGGCACCTCCGCTCTCGGCCAGCAGCATCCAGGCCACGGCTGCGGCTGTGGCTACGACCAGCGCGACCGCCAGCCGAAGCCTCACACTTCTAACCACTCCAGACCTCCCTCGGTATGGATCCCGACCGCGAGGCGGTCGGGGTTGTGTGGACATCCGCCTGGCGAGCCCGTGGTTTCCCACGTGCAACATTCCTAAACCGTTTTGTTGAGACCGTGACCGGCGCCGGCTGGTCGGGCCGGCGCGCGCGTAGAATCGTCCCGTCAGGGCGCGTAGCTCAGTGGGAGAGCGCTCGCTTCACACGCGAGAGGTCGCTGGTTCGAGCCCAGCCGTGCCCATCAGAAAAGCCCCGCTTACGAGGCTGTCGCACAACACATCGCTCTGTCGGAAAGCGATGACAGACGCCCGGCGCCCACGCCGGGAGCGAGCGGACACCTCTCCGGCGACCTTTTGCCGAACCGAGGCTGGCCGCGAAACGCAACTCCTGTTTGCGTAACACGGCCAGCCCCCCGGCGAAGGAACCCAGCGCCGTCCGCGAGACCGAGTCCCGACCCCGATCCACGTCGCTTCTTGTCAACTCTTCACAAGAACAGGATCCCAGCGCGGTTTGTGCGACAGGACAGCCTCAGACCAAGGGGAAGCGTTCCAGGGAGGCTCGTGGACGGGGGGGAATCGCTCGTGGCAGCTCGTGCCTGGGTTCGTGGGCTGGGCGTCAGGCTTGCTGCTCGTCCCGCTGCGCGGCTCGCGCAGTCGCTCTTGCGCCCGGTCGCCATAGGCTCACGAGTCCGGCGACAAGCGTGACCATGAAGACCTGACCCGTCAGCATCTCGAACACGGCCAGGATCTGGCCGATGGTCCCGGCGGGGACGAGGTTGCCGTAGCCGGTCGTGGTGAGGGTGGTGTAGCTGAAGAACAGGTAGTCGCGAGACGGTGCGTTAGAGACACCGCTGAATACGTCCCCGCTGACCAGACGTCCAAGCGAGAGGAACAGGAACGCGAATAGCAGGCCGAGGAGCGTGAAGACGCTGATCGCCCCGAGGATCGTCCGGAAGTCGACCTGAGCGGTAAGCACGACGCGGCGCAAGATGACGATCGCCGCGACCGCGAGCAGAAGCGAGTCGATGATGAACGCGACGCCCAGTAGCGCATCTGAGGAGAACACGGTCGCGAGCACGGCAGCGAGGACCGCCGCTAGCGCGACCCCGGTCGCAAGCCGCACCCGGCCCAGCGGCACGTCCGAGCTCGTAAGCGCGATGATCGCCGTGAGCCCGGCGACCGTAATCGCGGCCACCCGACCGCCCCAACCTTCGGGGGGCAGAGTCATCGCCACCACGAACGTCGTGAGAATCAGGAAGAGGACGAGACCGTAGGCATCGCCAATCCGCTCGACAAGCTCGAGCGGAGTTTCACCGCTCGGGCCGTGCGCGAACCAGCGCTGGCGCTCGCCTGATCCCTCGACGGGCACAACCGAAGATTCGCGCTCATTGTGCGCGTACCTTCCCCGAGTACGATTCGCCGACCTCCACCGCTGCTTCTCTGATCGATCTCCGGCAGCGCCGATCCTAACCCTTCGCGACACCTCACGTGTGCGTTGGTCATGCCGCAGGCGGCCCGGTCGGCGATAGGCGCAGCGATGTGATCGCGGTGGACGCGCGTCGATGATCCAAGTCATTCCGTGGCGGTCCGCGACCCGGAGGTTGCCGCGGTCCCGATCTGCTGTTTGTGCAGCAGATCCATCCCGGCGATGTAGGAAGCCCCTGGGAAGCTGAGCAGCGCCCCGACGACAAAGGTGTCTCGGGCGGAGCCCTTGCTCAGTTGGCGCCGCCAGCGTGGCGGTGGCTTGTCCCTGGCTCGCTCGCGTTTGCGCTCGCTCCAAGCCTGCCGCCGGGTGTCACGCCCGGTTGCGACCACAAAAACGATCACGAGGACGAGCGCCCGAGCAGGTAGCCCAGCAGCAGCCGCTGTGGTTTCTCCAGCGTCAGCATGACCGTCACGGCGGTCAGCAGCGTGGGGTTCAGCGCCGCGGTCAGCGAGAAGACGGAGACTTGACCCACGCGCTGCCCTCCGGCCGGGGCATCACGCCACGGCGACGGCGGGCGAAGCCAAAGCCGAGGTTGCCCGCAGACGGGTCCAGCTTGTCGCGCCAGCGCCTCGCCACGCAGCAGGGCCGGCGGCAACACACGCCTGCAGCACGCGAACCTGCTCGGCGTCGGTTCGCATTTGCCACGAGAGCACTTTTCCATGGGCGACGTCCGTCGCCATCATCCAAAGCGGATGACCTCCAGACAGCGGTACCAACGGGTGTTCTGCGGGGGGATGGCCCGGTGAGCGGCGGGCGTCGTTTCGGGGGTGCCCTCACCACGATCGGGTCCCTCCTCGAGCTGCGGACGCTGAGCATCGCGGCCGCGGATGTGACGCTGATGAGCGTCTCCGCGACCCCGCAGGTGTATTGGCCTGACGCACTTCGACACGGTGCCGCGTCCCTAGTTGTGGTGTAGTTCCCACAGCTCCCGCAGCTTCCGTGGTCGGAGGTCCTGCTTGCGCGTGCAAGCGACGGCATTGCCGAGGGCGACGACCCCAGGGTGAAGCGAAGGATCGTCAACGGAGATCAGGACCACGGCTACTTTGGGGTGCCGGCTGACGATTTGTCGCGCAGCGGCGATCCCTCCGATCCCTGGCATCGTCACGTCCATCAGTACGAGATCGGGCGCGAGCAGGTCGACCGCTCGGGTCGCTTCCTCCCCGGAGCTCGCCTCGCCGACCAGCAGGAATCCGGGAGCAGAGGCGATCAGATCCCGAAGCACATCGCGAAAGACCTCCTGGTCGTCGACGGCCAAGATCGTGACGCCGGGGATGCGGACGGGAGTCGTGGGAACGGATTGCCCGTTGGCCTCCATATTGATGTTTCGCTGACACCTCGTGGCTTGCGGACGATCGTCTCAGTCGAACGACGACCGATGTTCACAAGTCTTTCACGCAGGCTGCCACGTGACAGGCGTGCACACAGGCATCATCACCGAGTGCTGGCTGGCTTGTGTC
Organism: uncultured Solirubrobacterales bacterium; assembly: GCA_963812225.1. Lineage (GTDB taxonomy): Bacteria > Actinomycetota > Thermoleophilia > Solirubrobacterales > Solirubrobacteraceae > Palsa-465. The sequence continues at coordinate 175,311 of CAWEUN010000009.1, read as the reverse complement.
AAGGGCGACCAACCGCGAGCCGCCGATCATTCTACGAGCGAGATGAACGCCGACGGGCTCACGGCCGTGATTAGAGCCGGAGCCATTGTCAAGAGGAGCCAAAGAGCGCGCCGGTTTCAGGAACCGAAAAGCGCGCCACGCGCCGGTTGAGAGAACCAGGCCACTTGAGGGTTGCGGCGACTTCTCGCGTGGCCGACTCCGGAGGTCGAGGTGCACAGCGCCGATTGAGAAACCGACCCCTGCGCCCGGTCACACCGGCGGCATCTCGCTCCGGCTGGCGGCGACCTCGCTGATGCTGCTCGAGAACACACGACTGGTCGAGGAGCTGCGCGCGTCACGGTCGCGGATCGTCGAAACCGCCGAGCGCGAGCGACGACGCATCGAGCGCGATCTCCACGACGGCGCGCAGCAGCGGCTGCTGGCGATCCACATCCGGTTGGACATGGCGCGCGAGCTAGCCGACAACGAAGACCTCGCGAAGCAGCTCGACGCGACGCAAGCGGACGCGCTCGGGGCGCTGGAAGAGCTTCGCGCGCTCGCGCACGGCATCTATCCCGCGGTCCTGCAGGAGCTCGGACTCGCCGCCGCGCTGCGCTCGCTCGCGCGCAGCTCCCCAGTCCCAATTGAGGTGACCGACGATGGCATCGGACGCTCGTCGGAGGCGATCGAAGCCGCGATTTACTTTGTCGCCTCTGAGGCGGTCCAGAACACGGCCAAGCACGCCGGACCAGGCGCGAAGGTGACAGTGACGCTCACGCGCCACCAGGATGCGATCGAGTTCACAGTCAGCGACGATGGCCCCGGCACACCGCGCGAAAGAGACAGCGACGGGATCGGCATTACCGGCATGCGCGACCGGATCGAGGCGGTAGGCGGCGAGTTCGACATCGTCGCCGTGCCCGGACAGGGCACTGCAATACACGCAACGATTCCCGACGGCGAAGGGGTAACTGCGGTGGGTGCAAACGCGTCCTCGGTCGGGCTCTCGGAGAGTGTGGCTCACCGACGCCTGGTAGATCGCCGATCGGCTGCCGCTACTTGACCTGCGGTTTGGGTCTGGTTATGGGGGCGTCGTCTGCATCTCGAGCTCGATGATTGCTCCGTGGCGTCTGAGCGCGTAGAGATTCCCGCGGCCGAGGACGGTGTCTCCCGAGACCTAGCGCCGACTGGGCCGTGAACCGACTCGGTCAACGCGGGGGCTCGAAGTGCCGCGTCAGCAAGCCCTGACTCGAGGCGTGCGCGCCGCTGCCATGAACTGCCCGAGCTGGTCGGCCAACGCCGATGATCCTCAAGCGCAACCACCTGTTCCTGGGGACTGCGAACAGCCGCGCGACAGCCGATAGCGTGCCTCATCGAGTAGCAGGAGCGCGACTCTCATCGGACAAGAGCAGCCTCGCGCCGCCGGTATCCATCGCGGTTCAGCGCCGCCCATGCGCTGCTCGAGGTGTTAGACCGATGTGGCGCTGCTCGACGGAAACCCCGCCCGCCGGACCGAGTGCGGGGACAGCGGCCGACGCGAGCGCCGTGCTTCGCTTGCCATTTCATCCCGATTGGGCGATGCGGTCAGGGCCACGGTCGCTGACTATTGAGCGGCGAACTATCCACGCGCGAGCCGTTCAGCTGAAATCGGGCGATTGTCTTGGAGGCGGCGGCCCGGGCAGAAGGGAAGGCGATGGCGATGGCGACTACGACGAGGGCGAGCAGGAAGACCGGGACGGCGACCGCGAGACGGCGGCGCGGTGCGGCGGCGAGGGAGCGCAAGCCTGGCGCCGTGGTGCCGCATCTGTCGGTGGCTGAACGCGTCGCCCGTGGTAAGGCGGCGCGGAAGGAGGTGCCGCGCGCGAGTCATGCGAAGTTCGAGCCGCCGCAGACTCGGGCTGATCCGGTCGCGCTGTTGGAGCGTCAGGCGCGGACGCGGGTGCCGGAGCTCGTGCCGATCCGCTACGGGCGGATGCTGGTCTCGCCGTTTACGTTCTATCGCGGGGCGGCGCTGATCATGGCCAATGACCTCGGGTCGACGCCGCGGTCGGGGCTGACGGTGCAGTGCTGCGGCGACGCGCACCTCTCGAACTTCGGGGTGTTCGCCTCGCCGGAGCGCGCGCTGGTGTTCGACGTCAACGATTTTGATGAGACGCTGCCGGGGCCGTGGGAGTGGGATGTCAAGCGGTTGGCCGTGAGCATGCTGATCGCGGCGCGCGATAACGGGTTTCGCGCGAAGGAGCAGGAGCGGATCGTGCTCGACACGGTCGGCCGATACCGCACTGCGATGGCCGAGTTCGCTGGAATGAAGAACCTCGAGGTGTGGTACTCGCATCTGGATATCGAGAGCGTGTTGCAGGAGTTCGGCTCGCAGTTCAAGCCGAAGATCGTCAAGCGGGCCGACAAGCAGATCGCGAAGGCGCGGACGAAAGACAGCATGACGGCGTTCTCGAAGCTGTGCCAGGTCGTCGATGGGAAGACGCAGATCGTCGATCAGTCGCCGCTGATCGTGCCGATCGATCAGCTCGCGCAGGGCCGGGAGCGCGACGAGATAGTCGAGGGGCTTCACCAGCTGCTGCGTGACTATCGTGGAACGCTCGAGTTCGACCGCCGAGTGTTGCTGGAGGAGTTCGAGCTGAGCGACCTCGCGCGCAAGGTGGTCGGAGTCGGGAGCGTCGGCACCCGCGCGTATATCGCGCTGATGCTCGGCCGTGACGGCCAGGACCCGCTATTCCTTCAGATGAAGGAGGCCGAGGCGTCGGTGCTGGAGGAGTTCCTCGGCCCGAGCGAGTTCTCCAACCACGGCGAGCGGGTGGTCGTCGGACAGCGGCTGATGCAGGCCGTCAGCGACATCTTCCTCGGCTGGCTGCACGTCGACACCGGGCTCGACGGCAAGCCCCGCGACTTCTACGCCCGGCAGCTGAAGGACTGGAAGGGCTCGGCGGAGATCGAGCAGATGGTTCCGAAGGCCATGGCCGCATACGGCACGCTGTGCGGCTGGACGCTCTCGCGCGCCCATGCCCGCAGCGGCGACCGACTGGCGATCGCCGCCTACCTCGGCAACGGCGACAGCTTCGACCGGGCCATCCTCGAGTTCTCACACGCCTATGCCGAGCAGAACGACCGCGACTACAAGCAGCTAGCCGCAGCCGTCAAATCCGGCAAGATCACCGCCGAAACGGGCCTCTGACGGACGGCGATGTGCCGTTGATCGGCAGCGGGGTGCGAGGCCTGCTCTGACGTCCGCGTCGAACAGTAAGCCGTCGAGTCGCCGGTGACTATGTGTAACCAGCACGAACCGTACACGCCGGCTCTCGGGCACCCGCGCCGAGGGCATCCTGCGGCCCGTGGGCGATTCGCTCTTCGCTCACTGGCCTGCGATCGTCGGACCGCTGACCGCCGCAATCGGGATCGCCGTTCTGGCATTTGGGATCGTGCAGCTGAGCTCGACGTGACTCGTGGTGCGAGCGCGACCATCATATGCTGCGCCCGGACTCGAAGTAGACTCGCGCCGGCGGGCCGTCGATCGGGAAAGGATGTAGCCCGCACGGGCGCCAAAAATGCTGCACCTGCGTGTGTTTGGGGACTTCCGGGCGATGGCCGAAGTCGCTGAGCAGCTAGAGACGCTGACGGGAGTCCGACACGTCAGCCGCACCGACGCCGGTCACGACGGGACGGCTTTGGTCACGGCCGACGTCAGTGCCGAGACGGCCGACGCTGCGCTCGAGGTGTTGGCACGGCTCAGCGTTCCTGCCGAGGACATCGCCCTCGTGCGACTCGACCGCATCGCTCCTCTGTCGACCAATACCGAGCCGCTTGCACTGGTGTGGGCCGATCTGCTCGGACAGGCGCGCGTCAACGCCCGCACGGCCGTGCGCTATCTCGTTTTTATGGCCGTGGCGGGTGTCATCGCCGCCTTTGGGGTGATCGACGACAACCAGATCTTGATCGTCGGGGCCATGGCCGTGAGCCCCGACCTGCTCCCGATCACCGCCGCCTGCACGGGCATAGTCCTTCGGCGCGGTCGACTCCTCAGGCGCGGCCTGGTCTCGCTGACGGTCGGGCTCGGCGTAGCGGGCGTCACGGCCTTCGCCGTCACCGGAATGCTCAATCTGTTCGGCGGGCTACCGAACGGGTTCAGCGCCGAGGCGCAGAACATCGTCTCCACGACCCACGTGAACTCGGAGACAATCCTCGTGGCGCTGGCCGCCGGCATCGCCGGGATGCTGGCTCTCGAGACGCGCGCCAGCGCCGCGGTCGGAGTCGCGATCTCGGTAACCACGATTCCGGCCTCGGCTTTCCTCGGGGTCGCGGCGGGCGTAGGCGAACTGTCCAAGTCGCTGTCGGCGCTTGGGGTGCTGGGCGCCAACGTCTCGATGATGCTGGTCAGCGGTTCCTTGACCCTGGCCGTCCAACGAGCCGTGGCGCCGAAGGACAGCACGACATCATCCCCGCCGCCGGCGAGGCGAGGCGATGTGCAGGCCGCGAGCGCCCCCGAGAACACGCCGGGGTCGAGCGACCCGCCGCCGGTGCGTTGAGGGCGTCCGCGCCGCGTCGGTTGGAGCGTCGAGCGCCACGAGGGTCCGGCGGGCCGAACGCCACGCCTGAGCGAATAGCCAATCATGCACTAAACAGCGGCTCAGCAGGGGGTACGCACAAATGGACGTCAGATCCAAATTCCCGCGGTTAGCAGGGAGAATAGTCGCTGAGTCCTCGCTTCACACGCGAGAGGTCGCTGGTTCGAGCCCAGCCGTGCCATCAAGCGGGGTTGGCCTGACTCGTTCTCGGACATAGGTCCGATTCGAATCATGGTCCGAACGCATCGTCTTTCCCGCGACGGTCGCGCAGTAACGGCGCCGTTGGTAGGGTCGCAGCGATCGTGACCGCCGACGAGTTCCGCGAACGGCTGCAGGCGAAGGGCGCGTCCGCGACGTGTCCGGCCTGCGGTGCGGAGGACTGGCGCGGGCTCGACGACACGATCACGCTCCCCGTCCGTGGTGCCGGGACCGCTCGCTACGGAGGGCACGCTCGTGTCCCACTCGTGGCGGTCGCGCCCAGCTGCGGGCGATGCGGGCACATCTTCCTGTTCGACCCGCATTTCCTTGAAGCGTAGGTCGCCCACGTAAGCCGGCGCTGGCGTAGGGCCACCGCCATGCTAGACCTGGAAGCGCGACCGGCGGCAACGGGAGCTGGAGCTGGTCGGCCGCAGCTAGATCGGCGAGTAGGGGAGTTTGGTGAGGTGTCGCGGGAGAGGTATCCGGAGCTTGCGCATGATCTCGAGGGCGGTTCGGTCGCCGCTTTCGACGCCGCCGTTGAGGTACCCCTGGCTGTAGGTTGAGGTCGCTTCCCCGGCGAAGTGGACATTGCCTTCGGGTTTGCCCAGGCGGCGCCAGAAGCGCGTGTATTGGCCAGGCGCGAAGGCGGCGTAGGAGCCGCGCGTCCAGGGGTCGTGGGGCCAGAGGTCAGCCCAGGCGTGACCGTTGAAATGCGCACGGCTGGCGGGCACTGCTTGGTGGATCCGATCCAGCACCGAGTCTCGAAGTCCGGGAGTGGCCGGCGCGTGGGGCGCCGGTCCGCGCCATGACTTGCCTGTACGTCCGCCTGCGTAGACCGTGATCAACCCCGCTTTGCCGGGCTCATCGGCCGAGCTCTCCCACGTGTCGAAGTCAGGGTCGGACGAGGTCATCAGGGAGCTCCAACGGTCAAGGTTCCAGGGTCGCGTGTCGTACTGCACGATCACCTTGGCGTCTGACCCCATCGCCAGCTTGTGAATCGCGGCGAGTTTGTGAGCGCTGAACTCGGCGCCCTGCATGTCCACCTCGCGCAGCGTCGTGAACGGCAGGGTCAGGATCACCAAGTCGGCGATCACCGGGCCGCGAACGCCGTCGAAGTCCAGCGCATAGCTGCCGCCGGCTCGGCGGCGGATCGCCCGGAGCGGCGTACCCGTATGGATACTCGCCGCAGGGAGAGTGGCGGCTGCCCGATGGATCACTTGGTCGTTTCCGCCGTGCACGTGCCAGCGCTCGTCGGCGCCCGGAGCGGGGACGATCAGATAGTCGATCCAGTTAAGTGCTGAGAGGCGGTCCAGGTTGAGGCCATACCACCCACTCATCGTCTGATCGAGCCACTCGCCGAGGTCGGAGTCGAGCACTCCCCGCACGTGCATCTCGAGCCATTCGGCCATTGAGAGCCGGTCGACCGCGACCGCCTGGGGAGTCGCCGTCGGGTAGGAGTACGCGGCCGTATCTACCCGCCCGTGTCCGAGGAGTACACCTACCCGACGCGCTTCGCGGGCCACGGCCGCTTGCACAGGACGCATCCCGACGTTGATCTCGTGCTGGGTGAGGTCGCGGCCGCGCACCCAGTTTGGCGAGTACGGCCCAGACCTCGCCGCGAACAGGTCGTCCAGCTCGAGTCCGAGCTCCCGCACGAGTTGGCGCAGGTGCACATGGCGGGTGTCGATGAACTCGCCGCCATGCTCGGCGGTCTGACCGTCGGCGAACCCTCGTGCCGTCCAGCACCGCCCGCCTAAACGGTCGCGAGCCTCATAGACGGTCGAGGCGACACCCACTCGGTGAAGCTGATAGGCGGCCGCGATCCCCGCCAGGCCGGCACCCACAATCACCACACGCGCATCGGTTCGCGGCTTTCCGCCGGCCAAAGCCGAAGCTCGCCCGGCGCCTGCCAGCACCATCGCCGCTCCCAGCCCGCCACCGGCAACCAACAGCTCACGCCGAGAAAACGCCGACCAACACGACGACTCATCAACGCCGGTACCGGCTAACCCAGCACCGATCGAATCAATCGAACGCTGCTTTACCTCACGGGCGGCGAGCGACCGTCGACCGCCACGAACAGGTCTCGCAAGGTCAACGCGATCGCCGGTCACGCGGATCATTCAACGCGCCTGACGCCCCTCCGTCAACCCACGTGCGTGCCCATCGCTGCGTCCCTGAGTGGCGCTGAGCAGCGCGAGCTTGTCGGCCCGCGGCAGTGATTTGATGCGTGCCTCCTCGCGGCGCGCAGCGGTGCGGTCGGGCATCGGTATCGCATGCGCGAGCTCGACGGGCAGCCGGCTGGCCGTGTAGCGACTCGCGGTCCCGGCTCGATGGCGCGCAAGTCGGCGGTCGAGATCGATCGTCCAACCCGTGTAAAGCGAGCCGTCGGTGCAGCGCAGCAGATACACCCAGGCCTCGGACATCGGTCTATAGCTTCGCCGCGGTAAGGACAGGGCCCTGCTCACGCTCGAGCGAGAGCCCGAGTTCCACGCAATCCGTCGCGCGCCGTTGCTCGGCGCGCTGGAGCCATGTAGGACTAGAGCCCGCGGCTACGGGCGTCCTCGGCGAGGGCCGCGCCCATCGGTCCAGGCTGGATCTGGGCTTGGAGCTCGGCGATCAGCTTCTCGTGTCGGTCCGATTCCCGGTGCACGGAGTCCTGCAGTCCCTCGACCAGGCGCTCCAGGTGTGCGACGCGCGCTTCCAGCGCGGGTATCCGATCCTCTTGTCGGTCGACGGTCGGGTGTGTGGCCGATGAGTCCGTGGCCGCGGCCTGGCGGCGGAGCTGGCTGATCCGTGCGATCAGTCCTTCGCGCTCACGCATCGTCATCCGTCTCCTTCCTGGGCCGGCGCGTCAGCTTTATGAGGGAGATTCGCTGCGTCGGCCAACAACAACCTCACGGGCGACAACACCGCCCGCGCCTAACACCGTACCACCCGCAGCATCCCCTCCAGGACTTGAACGACGCCATCGCCAGCGCCGTTGCAGCCGTTCTCCCTATCCGCGTTCAGGCTCGATGTCCGAGGCGGCGATCGCGGGGGTTTCGTTAGCCCCGAGGTCACTGTTAGCGCCGGTCGACGGGTCGTTGGGCCCGACGGGGCGATGTGTCGCGGCCTGCTTTCTCGCGTGCTTTCTGGCCTGCTTCTCAAGCCGACGCTCGCGGAGTCTGCTCTCGCGGGCGAGTTTTGCCATCGTCGTTTTCTTCTTGCCGGTTGATGCCAATCTGTGTCCGTTCTCTCGTGGGTTCGAGCTCGTCGATGACGGGCAAGCCAGCTGGCGGACGGGACAGCGTGGGGCCAATTCGTTTTTTCCCCGGCCCGTGCCGACTGCTGGTAAGTGCGACGGGAGGGCGCGCGCGTGCGGCCCTCCCGTAGTGACTCTAGAGCGCTTGGACGTTCGCGGCCGCCGGGCCCTTGGGGCCCTGCTCGGCGTCGTAGCTCACCTTCGCGCCCTCGGTCAGCGACTTGAAGCCGTTGCCTTGGATCGCGCTGTGGTGCACGAACAGATCCTTGCCGGAGTCATCGGGTGTGATGAACCCAAAGCCCTTCTCGTCGCTGAACCATTTCACGGTTCCTGTTGCCATCTTGTTCCCTCCAGGGGATATGTGCACTGCGAAACGCGGAGGGTGCAATCGAGGCAACAACTGCGAAAACGCGGGGCACCGCTTTGGTCGAACCTATGCTCGACCCCTGCCACTAGTCTACTAGTCCAGCGGTAGAGCGCAGGCGTGCCGGGCCGATCGTCTCTAGCGAGCGTCCTCCTGGCGACGTCTCCGAACCTGTTCCTGCTCACGCGCGGCCCGCAACTTGCGCCCCTCCTTTTGCGCCTGCTCGTTCCGCTGTGCTATCTGTTTCGTGAGTTCGGCGAATGCTGCGTCGGACGTCGATCGCCCGGGTCCGGGCTCTTGAATCTGCTTCGGCATGCGACATGCTCCTCATGGCTCCCTATGTGAAGTTAGCCACGGGACGTATGCGGGAGCGAGACACCGAGCGGTGGAGACTGCCTCACCACTGTAGCGGCCCACACGGCTCGTTCAGCGGATCAGGGGTGGTCGACGTGCTAGGCTCGCACTGCGCTCGGTGAGCCCAGCTCTTCTTGCTTTCGGGGCGACGTTCCCACTCAGAAGGGCAGAGAGGCGGTCAGCTGTGGCTACCGCAACAAGAAGGCTCGAGCTCCGACGGGCGAACCGCTTCGACGTGCGCGAGCGTCCGTGGCTCGAGGCGACTCCGGGCTTCGATCGAAAGGGGTCGGCGATGAACCACGTTTGCTGCCCTGACTGCCGCTTGCGCTTCAGCGCGGCCGCGGCGGCGTACGTTGTTGCTTGTCCGGAGTGCGGCAGGGCGCCGCAATCGATCGCGAGCGCGGAGAGTGTCGTCGGGTTCCGGCTCTTCATCGTCGAGGATGTGCCGCACGAGTTGCCCGAGGCGATTGCCGTTTCGGTTCCGTTACCAGACCTGAGACTCCTGAGCGCCCGAACCAGACCCGGGTAAAGGGATGTTCCTCGGACTCCTCCTTGCGATGGGGTGTGCGCTGATGACCAACGCGGCTTTTCTGCTGCGCCACCGGGGCGCGGTGTGCCGCACCGCCGGTCGACGGCCGCCATCCGCTTCGCAGTGCTCGCGGCTTGTTCGCCTCCAAGTGGTGGACGATCGGCTGGATTGGTGCGGTCGTCGCGTGGATGCTGTACGTCGCGTGCGCTCTCGCTCGTGCAACTCTCGGTCGTACAGGCGGTCATCTCCGGCGGACTCGTGTTCCTCGCGGTGCTCGCCGAGCGGTTCTTCGGCTTTCACCTCGGCCGCCGCCAATGGATCGGCCTTGCGGTCACGGCTGCGGGACTGACGGTGCTCGGCGTGACCGGCGGGCCCGCGGCTGACGCGGGTCGATCCTCGCTGGCCGCGCTGATCGCCCTCGAGGCCGGAGCGTTCGCCGCCAGCTCGCTGCTGGTGGCGTGCTCGATCAAGCTCGCCCGCTCACATCCCGGCGAGGGTCTGGTGCTGGGAGTCGCTGCCGGCTGCCTGTTCGGCGTTTCCGACATCTCGCTCAAGTTCCTCACCCACGCCGCCAACGGCGGGCTGACGCAGGCTCTCGATCAGCCCCTGGGCGCTGGCGGCAGTGGCCGCCTCGGTGGTCGCGTTCTACTCATCTGCTCGCAGCCTCCAGATCGGACCGGCGCTCGCAGTGATCGCATTCACGTCGGTCGCCGCCAATCTGGTGGCGATCAGCGGCGGCATCCTCGTCTTCCACGACTCGATCGGCGTCGGCGCACCAGAGATCATCGGACGCATGCTCGCGTTCTGCCTGGTCATCGCCGGGGCTGCGCTGATGCCCGCACCGACCCGCGCGCGAGCCACCACCGCAGAGCCGGCTTCCACCCTACCCAGCCCAGCCGGCTCGGTCGCCTAAAAACACCGGCGCACCTCACCCGCGCGGCCCTATTGGCAGGGCGCCGGCCCCGCAGTCAAAACCAATTACCCACGCCTCTCGCCTCGTGACGCACAATGCGTCGTTGGTGGCATTCGGACGCTGTGCGCGCGGATGTCAAAAAGTCTGCTCGGGGTCGCTGGTTCGAGCCCAGCCGTGCCCATCCAGAGCTCAGGTGCTGTGAACTTGCTCCTGCTCAGGGGCTCTGATGCGTTTGGTCGGGGCGGGGGCGAGCGTCACCCGGGAGCCGGCGCCGGTTGCGGGCGGGAACGCGACCTCGATGCTGAGTCCACCCTCCGGTCGCGCACGCGTGGTGACCTCGGCCCGGTGCGCCGTGGCGATCGCCTGGACGATCGAGAGTCCCAGTCCATGGCCGCTGTTGTGGCCGGTACGGGCGTCGCCCAGTCGTTGGAACGGTTGGAACAGACGCTCGATCGCTTCGGGCGGTACCGCCGGGCCGGTGTTTGCGATCGACACGAAGGCGCGCCGATCGCGGGTCCCGGTGGCGATCTCGACGTGTCCACCGGGGAGGTTGTGGCGGGTCGCGTTGTCGATCAGGTTGGCGATCAGGCGCTCGAGCAGTCGTGGATCGCCCGCGGTGGGCGCCGCATCGAGCTTTGCGCGGACATCCAGGCCGTGTTCTGAGATGTCCGAGTCTCGTGATCGTAGGACCTCGGTGGCAACGCTCGCGAGGTCGAAGCGCTCGCGGTGCTCCAGCCCGGCCTGGCCGCGGGTAAGGGCGAGCAATGCGTCGATCAGCTGTTCGAGGTCCTGCTCGGATGCGAGCACGCGCTCCTGGGCCGCGCGCAGCGAGGAGAAGTCCGCGTCCGGGTCGGCGAGCGCCACCTCGAGCAGCGCTCGCTGCCGGGTGAGCGGCGCGCGCAGCTCGTGTGAGGCGTTGGCGACGAACTGTCGCTGCGCCTGGTAAGCGTCCTCGAGCGGTTGCAGCACGCGCCCGGCCATCAGCCATCCCAACACGAGCGACAGCAGCGACATCCCCGCGAGCGCGATCCCAGACTGAATCACCAGCTCTTGCCGTACCTGCGTACGCCGGTGATCGGCGTCGGCGGCGGCTTTTGTGCTGTCGGGCATGAACCCGCACGTGGTCGCAGCATGGATGAACGCCGGCGACTGCAAGTTGACCGTGGCCGGGATCGCGAGGATCGCTCCGTCGCGATCGCTGATCTCGCGGAAGGTGTATAGGCGGGCCGGGATCGAGGACCGAGGGTCGGGGAACGCTGACACGCCGTGCTGGCGCATGCACTGAGCAACTCCTTGCCAGTGCGCCATCGTCGCCGCCGGGGGGTGTGTCTTCGAGCCGGGGACAGGGACGACGGTGAGCGGTGCCCTGCCGACCGCACCGGCGGGCGGTCCCGCGAGCTCGGTCGTATTGCCGTTCTGGAGGCTGAATACGAAGCCCGCGTTGACGAGTAGCGCGTAGGCGATCGCCATCAGCGCGGCGCCGGACAGCAGGAACAGGCCGCCGTAGAGGAGCGTCAGGCGCACTCGCACCGCCGGGTGGGGCAGGTGTCGCCCGACCGCCAGCTCGGTGATCCGGCTGTTAAACCGCGCGGCGACGCTCATATTCGGTAGCCCGCCTTCGCGACAGTCTCGATCACGGGAGGATCGCCGAGCTTGGCGCGCAGCCGGCTCATGGTGATCCTTACGGCGCCCGTGAACGGGTCGGCGTTCTCGTCCCACACGCGTTCGAGCAGCTCCTCTGCCGAGACGACCCGGCCCTGGGCGGCGAGCAGCAGCTCCAGCGCCCCGAACTCCTTGGGCGTCAGCTCGAGATCACGGCCAGCCCGCTGCGCGGAGCGCTTGGCCGTGTCGAGCACGACATCGCCGTGCTGCAGCACCGGCGGGATGCTCGGCTGGGCACGGCGAGCCAGAGCGCTGATCCGCGCGACCAAGACATCGAAGGAGAACGGCTTGGGCAGGTAGTCGTCCGCACCGAGCCCGAGCCCATCGACCAAATCCTCATTGGCCGTCGCACCGGTGAGCATCAGCACCCGGCTCCGCCCGCCGGCCGCGACGAGCCTGGCGCATACCTCATCGCCATGGACCCCCGGGAGATCCCGGTCGAGCACGATCACGTCGTAATCGTTGATCAGTGCGCGCGTCAACCCAGCTTGGCCGTCAAGCGCGACATCGACCGCCATGCGCGCGTGACGCAGGCCCGCGGCGACCGTCACAGCCAGCTCCTCGTCGTCCTCGACCACAAGCACCCGCATCGGTAGCTCCTTGTCGCGATCAAGGTATCGACGCCGTGTTTCAACGCTGTTTCGCCGACTCCGGCCGCACGCGGCCGTCCGCATCGGTGACTGAAACACGGCTGAAACAGCCTACCGCGTAGAACCGGTTCCGAGAGGAGGCAAACCGCCCGAGGCGGACCGTGAAGGAGCCTTCATTGCCGAACCGCATTGATACGAAGGAGATCGCCCCGCGGCGAGTGCGCTTGCTCACCGGCGCAGCGCTTCTTAGTGGGGTCCTGGTGGCGGGATGCGGCGGAAGCTCTCCCAGCCCGACCACGGCAACCGTGGCCGCCGCGACCGCCCCAGCGTCGAGCGTGTCGAGCTCGCGCTCAGCCGCGCGGAGCGCCGGCGGGTCGGAGCTCGCGTTCGCCAGTTGTATGCGCGCCGACGGCGTGAGCAACTTCCCAGACCCGAAGGCTGGACGCATCGCCTTGCCTGCCGGCACCAGTCCCACAGCGCCTGCGTTCCGGGCGGCACAGGCGAAGTGCCAGAAGCTTCTGCCCAACGGCGCCCTCCCCGGCTCGGGACCCCCACCTTCAAGTCAGACGATGGGAAAGCTGGTCCGGATCGCGAGGTGTATGCGCCAGCACGGCGTCCCCGGGTTCCCCGACCCACGGACCACGGTCCCGTCAAACCGAGCGGGCATCACCGTAATAACCGATTTCGACGGAGCGATCCTGCTGTTCCCGAGCACGATCAACATGCAGGCGCCGGCATACAGGCAGGCCTTGACCGCGTGCGGCGCGCCGCCACTCGGCCTCCCCCACTGATGAGAAGCGGGCGAGCGTGCCTACTCACCGCTGGCGCCGCGCTCGCGGTGGCGACGGCGATCGCCGCGTGTGGCTCGAACTCACCGGCCGGCTCGAACTCACCGGCCGGCTCGAGCTCACCGACCGGCAGCGGCTCCAGCTCGACCGGTTCGACGCTGGCGTTCTCCGGGTGTATGCGCGCCAACGGGGTGCCGAGCTTCCCCGACCTGAGCGGCGACGGGATGCGGATCGAGGCCAACGGTCAATCGGTGTCGGTCAACGGCGTGTCGGTCAATGCCCCGGCATTCCGCGCTGCCCGGCAGAAGTGCGAGAAGTACATGCCGCACATTCACGCGAGCCCGGCGCAGATCGCGCAGTCGCAGCGGAAGGCCCTCAGGTTCGCCGACTGCATGCGCGGCCGCGGCGTGCCGAACTTCCCTGACCCGGCGCCCACCGCAGGACCCGGCGGAAACCAGGTTGTGAACTTGACCGGCTACGGGCTCGCCTTCCAGTCGCCGGCGTTTCGGGCCGCCGCGAAGGCCTGCGGCGGTGGCCCCAAGGGCAGCTGAACGAGCGAAACACGGCTGAAACAGCCCACCGCGTAGAACGACGCCGGAAGGACGCGAGAAGGAGACGAGATGCAGGACCGTATCCATCGACTGCGGCTGACTCACTGGCGGCGAGTCGGCCTGTTCGCGGTTGTAACACTCGTCAGTGCGGTTCTGGCGTCGGGATGCGGGGGAGGCTCGAGCGGCCCGACCGCGGCAACGGTGGGCGACGCGACCACCTCGGCGTCGAGTACGCGGAGCCAGAGCCCACCGCCGGCCGCGCGCTCGAACGCCCTCGCGTTCGCCAAGTGCATGCGCGCCAACGGCGTGCCGAGCTTCCCGGACCCGGTCGCCGGGGGGCCGGGGTTTCTCTTCCAGACGATCGCCGGAGTCAGTCCCTCATCTCCCGCCGTCAGGGCAGCCCAGGAGAACTGTCGGAGGTTTGTGCCGACGCCCCCGGGCGGGCCCGCCTTCTCCGAGCAGGCGCTGATGCAGCTACGCAGGATCGCGGTCTGCATGCGCGCCCACGGGATCTCCGAGTTCCCCGACCCTACGACAACGACCCCGCGCCTAAGCGCAGGCGAGTACGCCGAGATAACCGATTACCGCGGATCGTTCCTTGCATTCCCGGCCACGATCAATATGCAGTCACCGGCGTACAGGCGGGCGGCAACTGCCTGCGGTGCCTCGTTCCTCGGTCGACCGCACTGATGGAAACCGGCGTCGACACAGGCGGCTTCGGCGTTTCGCGCGGGCGACGGTTGGCCCTCGTGTTGGGTCTGTTGCTCGCGGCGGCGGTCGTGGTGGCGATCGTGTTGGGTTCTCGCTCGTCCTCGCCGGGGCCGGCCGGCAGCGCGGGGAGTGTGGCGGGCGCGGCGATTGTGCGGCGCCGCGACCTGGTGGAGACTGATACCGAATCCGGCACGCTGGGCTACGCCAGCCCGCAGATGGTTTATGACCGTCTCAGCGGGACGGTCACGTGGCTGCCCGCCGTCGGGCAGGTGATCGAGCCTGGGCGGACGCTGTACAGCGTCGATGGGCTCCCAGTGGTGCTGTTCGACGGCGCGTTGCCGGCCTACCGGGCGTTGAAGGCGAAGGACAGTGCCGGCGAGGACATCTTGCAGCTCAACCGCGATCTCGTTCAGATGGGGTTCGCCGATGGCCAGATCACGGTCGACGACACCTGGCAGGCCGGCACCACCGACGCCGTCGAGCGCTGGCAGGCTTCGCTCGGCGAGAAGGAAACCGGCAAGATCGCGCTCGGCCGGATCGTGTTCCTCCCCGGCGCCCAGCGGGTCACGCAGCTGGAAACGACCTGCGGGTCGACTGGCGCTGGAGCCAGTGGGGGCGCCAGCTCGGGCGGCGGCTCGGGCCTGACCAATGGCTGCGGCGTCTCGGAGGCGAGCGCCATCACACCCGAACCGCACCCAGAGTTCGTCGACCTCGCCACGACGAGTACAACCACGACGACGCCGAGCACCACGACCCCAGCGACGACGACGACCACGACCCCGACAACCACCACAACCCCAACATCCATCACCCCCGCGCACACAAAGCGGCCATCCCGACACAAGCCTCGCGGCTCCGGCAACGGTCGCGGCAAGAGGCCGGGCAGCGGCGGGGGCTCCGGCAACGGCAACAGCGGGAGCGGGAGGGGATCCGGCAGTGCGGGCAGCGCCGGCGGCGGTAGTGGCTCCGGCGGTGGCGAGCGCTCCAGCGGTTCCGGCAGCGGCAAGAGCTCCAGCGGGTCCGGCAGCGGCAAGAGCTCCAGCGGGTCCGGCGGCGGCAGCAACGCGGGCGGCGCGTCGGTTGTCCTGCAGACGACCTCGACCGAGCTCGTGGTCGCGGTCGATCTGGACCCGAGCAAGCAGTCCGAGGCGAAGGTGGGTGACCGCGTGGTGGTGGAGATGCCGGCCGGCGACAACGTCAATGGCACGATCACCACGGTCAGCCCAGTCGCGAGCTCGACCAACAACAACGGCGGCAACAACGCCAGCGGCAACACCGGGAGTGGCAATAACGGCGGCGCGTCGGGGTCGGCGATCCCCGTCACGATCGCCCTGTCGGGCCATCACTCAGGGGCCGGGCTTGATCAGGCGTCGGTCAGCGTGAGCTTCGCTGAGGCGGAGGCCAAGCACGTGCTGTCGGTTCCGGTCACGGCGCTGCTGGCGACGGCGGGCGGCGGCTACGCGGTGCAGGAGGCAGCCGCACCGCACAGGCTGATCCCCGTCACGACCGGCCTGTTCGCCGCCGGGTACGTTCAGATCTCGGGTGCGGGCGTGTATCCGGGCCTGCAGGTGACCGATTCCCAGGGATGAGCGCCGCGCTGTCGCTCGACGCCGTGACCAAGGAGTACCCCGGCGAGGTGTTCGCGCTGCGAGAGGTGTCGGTCCACGTGACAGAAGGCGAGCAGGTCGCGGTGGTCGGACCCTCGGGTTCGGGAAAGACGACGTTGCTGACGGTGATGGGCACGCTCGAGCGTCCGAGCCGCGGCGGCGTCCTCGTCACGGGCCACGACGTGGCAAAGGCCTCGGACGGTGACCTCGCCGGGTTGCGCGCGCATGCGATCGGATTCGTATTCCAGGACTTCCACCTCCAGGAGACCGTCACCGCGCTCGACAACGTCGCGCTCGGAATGCTGTACACCGGCATACCACTCAGACAGCGGCGCGAGGTGGCTCGCGCGGCGCTTGAGCGTGTGGGTCTCGGCCACCGGCTGACCCACCGCCCGCCGATGCTCTCCGGCGGCGAGCGCCAGCGGGTCGCGATCGCCCGGGCGATCGCCAAACGGCCACTGATCATCCTGGCCGACGAGCCCACCGGCAACCTCGACTCCAAGGCCAGCCGAGAAGTGATCGAACTGCTCCACGGACTCGCGGTCGACGGCGCCACGCTCGTCCTCATCACCCACGAGGAGAACATCGCCGCCGGCTTCGCGCGCCGGATCCAGATGCGCGACGGCGAGATCGTCACCGACGAGCGCCAATGACCGCGACCGCACCGCCACCCTCCCGCCCCGGTCAGATCGCCCCATCGCGGTTGCCGATCTCGCAGCTGCTCGGCACCGCGCTGCAAGCGTTTCGCACCCAGGAGGCTACGGGCCGCGCTGTCGGCGCTGGGAATCGCGATCGGGATCGGCGCGATGGTCGCCGTCGTCGGCGTCTCCGCCTCAGCCCAGGCGAACCTGATCGCGGAGATCGACGCCCTCGGCACCAACCTCCTGACGGTCACGCCCGGCCAGACGTTCCTCGGCGCAAACGAGGTCCTACCCGACACGGCCGTGCCGATGATCGGTCACATGCAGCACGTCCTGAATGACGCCGCCGTGTATCAGCTTCAAAGCGCAAACGTGTACCGCAACCCGCTCGTTCCCACCGCCGAAACGGGCGGGATCGGCGTCGACGCCGCTGGAGAGAACCTCCCGCAGGTGGTCGGTACGACGGTCGCCTCCGGCCGCTTCCTGAATGACGTGTCCGAACGCTATCCGGAGGCCGTCCTCGGCGCCCAGGCGGCCTCCGTTCTTCAGATCAGCCAGGTCGCCGGCCATGTGATGGTCTACCTCGGAGACCGCTGGTTCATTGTTGTCGGGATCCTCAACCCGGTGTTGCTCGACTCCTCGCTGGACTCGACCGCGTTCATCTCGTTGCCGGTCGCCGAGAAGCTATTCGGCACCCAGCCCAACCCTTCCGAGATCTACGTCCGCGCGGGCCAGAACGACGTCGTCGGCGTCTCCAACCTGCTCGCCGCGACGGCGGACCCCCAGAACGCAAGCGGGGTCAACGTCTCGCGCCCGTCCGACGTGCTCGAGGCTCGTGCCGCCGCCAAGGGCCAGTTCACCACCCTACTGCTCGGCCTCGGCGCTGTGGCGCTGTTGGTCGGCGCGATCGGGATCGCCAACATCATGGTGATCTCGGTGCTCGAGCGCCGCGGCGAGATCGGCCTGCGCCGCGCGCTCGGCGCGACACGACGCCACATCGCCGTCCAGTTTCTCGCCGAGTCCGCGCTGCTCGCCGTGCTCGGCGGCATCGCCGGCGTGATCATCGGTGCCGGCGCGACGGCGATCTACGCCCAGACAAAGCACGAACCATTCGTCATCCCAAATTACGCGCTGATCGCCGCCCCCGCCGCCGGACTCCTCATCGGCACGATCGCCGGCCTGTACCCCGCGATGAAGGCCGCGCGTCTCAGCCCGACCGAAGCGCTGCGGACCGCATGACAACTCGGTAGCACACCGCCCTGAGGGTTCTCGAGCGTGGCGCTCGGGAGTGTCACATCCGAGGCCGCTGTCTTGTCTTGACGGGTGATGGGAACCCTGGCTAAAGGAGTTGACGATGAGAGTGTTCGTGGCAGGTGCAACAGGAGCAATCGGTAGGCAGCTGGTGCCGCGTCTCGTTGCCGCGGGCCACGAGGTCCATGGCATGACGCACAGCGAGGCAAAGCAGGCGATGCTCCACGAGCTCGGCGCCGTGCCGGTCGTCGCGGACGCGCTCGATCCCGATCAGGTCGCCGAGGCCGTCGGGCGGGCGAGCCCGGACGTGATCGTCCATCAGCTGACCGCGATCGGTGCGCTTGACATGCGTCACTTCGATCGCGATTTCGCGATGACGAACCGCCTGCGGACCGAAAGCACGGACTATCTCCTCTCCGCCGCACAGGCGGTAGGGGTTCGGCGGTTTGTGGCTCAGTCGATAGCGGGCTACGGTGCGTACGCGCGCACCGGCGGGCCAGTCAAGACCGAGGCGGACCCGCTCGACTCGACGCCCGTGCACGATATGCGCGAGACCGTAGCCGCGATCCGTCATCTCGAGGACGCGGTCCTCGGGGCGGAGTGGACGGAAGGGATCGTCCTCCGCTACGGCGCGTTCTACGGACCGGGCACATCGATGGCGCCGGGCGCGGAGCAGTTCGAGCTGGTCCGCAAACGGAAGTTCCCGGTGGTCGGCGACGGCGGCGGGGTGTGGTCGTTCATCCACACCGCGGACGCGGCGGAGGCGACGGTCGCGGCGGTCACGAACGGCGGTCGCGGTGTCTACAACGTGGTCGACGATGATCCGGCACCGGTAGCCGAGTGGCTGCCTGCGCTGGCGCAGGGGCTCGGCGCAAAGAAACCGATGCGCGTACCGCGGTTCATCGGGCGGCTGTTCTCCGGCGAGGCCGGCGTGGTGATGATGACCCAGATCCGCGGGGCGTCGAACGCGAAGGCCAAGCGCGAGCTGGCGTGGAACCCGGCGCATCCGAGCTGGCGGCAGGGGTTCGCGGCAGTATGACCAATCGGGAAGAACTGCTCGACGGGCTGCGGCCGGTGGCGTTCGCGATCGCCTACCGGATGCTCGGCAGCGTGTCGGAGGCCGAGGACGTAGTGCAGGAAGCGCTGCTCCGGGTCCATCAGGCGCTCGAGTCGGGCGAGAAGATCGCCTCGCCCCGAGCGTTCGTGGCTACCGTGACCACCCGGCTGGCGATCAACGAACTGCGCTCGGCGCGCGCCCGGCGTGAGCGCTATGTCGGCGAGTGGCTGCCAGAGCCGATCATCACCGATGGCGAGGATGATCCGGCTCGACACGCCGAGACTGCCGATTCGCTGTCCCTGGCGTTGCTGGTGTTGCTCGAGAGCCTCTCGCCCGAGCAGCGAGCCGTGTTGCTGCTCCACGATGTGTTCGACTACCCGTTCGCGCAGATCGCGGAGATCGTGGGCAAGAGCGAGGACAACGTGCGCCAGCTCGCCACCCGCGCCAGGCGCCATGTCGACCAGCGCCGGCCCCGCTTTGAAACGACGCGCGAGCAGCGCGATGAGCTGGCGGCCCGGTTCTTCCAGGCCGCCGAGCAAGGCGATCTCGCTGGGCTCGAGGCGCTGCTCGCTTCAGACGTGGAGCTGACCGGCGATGGTGGCGGCAAGGTCCCGGCGCTCGCGCGGTCGCTGCGCGGTCGCAGCCGTGTCGCGCGTGCGGTCATCAAATGGGTCCGTCGGGTCTCGCGACTGCCGGGCGTGTCGTTCCGGTTCGTAGAGGTCAACGGCAGTTCGGGAGCGCTCTTCCTCGACGCACAGCAGCGGGTGATCGGGGTGTGCGCAGTCGATATCGCGAGCGGTCAGATCACGAGCATCAGCGGGATCGTCAACCCCGACAAGCTGACGCACCTCGGGCCGGTCGGAGACCTCAAATCGATGATGAAGTCGGCGAGTGACTGACGCGAGTGGTGAGGGGGTAGGACTTCGGTATCGAGTAGAGCTGAGGAGGATCCGTTATGGCCACTGCCACAGCGATGCCCCACGCCAGGGGACAGGAACTCGGGACCATTGAAACCAACATCCCGGCGCGACTGGACAGACTGCCGTGGTCACGTTGGCACTGGAGGATCCTCATCGGCCTGGGCACGGTTTGGATCCTCGATGGACTGGAGGTCACGATCGTCGGCTCGATCGCCGGCGCGATCTCCGCCAAGGGCAGCGGCATAACCATTTCCGCCGCTGAGGTAGCCGGCTGGGCGGCGTCCATGTACGTGGCGGGCGCGTGCGTGGGAGCGCTTCTGTTCGGCCGTTTGACTGACATGTTCGGGCGTAAGCGCCTGTTCATGGTCACGCTCGGCGTCTATCTGGCGGCGACGGTCGCGACCGCCTTCGCTTGGACACCGCTGTTTTTCTTCGCCTGCCGGTTCGTGACCGGAATGGGTATCGGCGGCGAATATTCGGCGATCAATTCCGCGATCGACGAGCTGATTCCCGCCAACCACCGCGGCCGAATCGACATTGTGATCAATGGGACCTACTGGCTCGGCGCGGCCGCCGGCGCGCTGCTGTCAGTGGCGGCGCTTCACATCTTCTCGCCGCTGCTCAACTGGCGCGTGTGCTTCGGGCTGGGAGCGATCCTCGGAACCGCGATCCTGATCGTCCGGCGCCACGTGCCCGAGAGCCCGCGGTGGCTGTTCATTCATGGTCACGAGGACGAGGCCGAAGACGTCACACAGGACATCGAGCGTCAGGTCGTCGAGAGCACCGGCGCCGAGCTCGACGACCCCGACGAGACAATCACAATCAAACAGCGCAAGTCGATCGGGCTGTGGGAGATCACCCGCGGGATCGTGGCCTCGTATCCCAAGCGGGCCGTTCTCGGCCTGGCCCTGTTCATCGGTCAGGCGTTCCTCTACAACGCAATCCTGTTCGGCTACGCGACACTACTGAGCACGTTCTTCGGCGTCGCCACCGCGGACGCGCCCTATTACCTGGTCGCGTTTGCAGTTGGAAACCTGCTCGGGCCGATCGTGCTCGGTCCATTGTTTGACAGTGTCGGTCGCAAGCCGATGATCGCCGGGACGTACATCCTGTCGGGCGTCCTGTTACTGATCACCGGTTATCTGTTCAAGCAGAACCAGCTCGACGCGACGTCGTTGACTGTGTGCTGGTCGGTGGTGTTCTTCTTCGCTTCGGCAGGTGTGAGCGCCGCCTACCTGACAGTCAGCGAGATCTTCCCGATGGAGACGCGGGCGCTGGCAATCGCAGTCTTCTATGCGGTTGGCACGGGCATCGGCGGCATCATCGGACCGCAGATCTTCGGTCGGCTCGTGCCGACTGGCAACGCGACCGACGTGTTCTACGCGCTGGCGCTCGGCGCCGTCCTGATGATCATCGGCGGTGTGGTTGAGATCGTCTTCGGTGTCAAGGCCGAACGCAAGGGGCTCGAGGCCGTCGCGAAACCTCTTACCGAGGTTACGAGCAGCGCGAAAAGTGGCGTTCAAAGCCTCCGGCGCGGCGACGACCCGAAGGCCGCGTCCCCAGACCGTCTAGCTCACCGGCGCGGTCTGATGGTCAACCGGCTGGTAGAACTGCGGGTTTCCGGCTCGAAGACGTCGATCACGCCGGCCTTCTCCAACTGCCGCCCTGAAATCTCGAGCGTGTTGTCGGTGAGCGTGAACAGCCGGAAACCGTGCTCGCGCAGCCGACGCAGGGCTGCCGGGACCTCCGGATAGGGCGGCATCGAGGCAAACCGGTCGATGAGTTCGGCGCCGTCAGGGTCTCGTTCACGTCGAACACGACGATCGGTCGCTGAGTCATTCGAGGTCCTTTCGGTTGTGGGGCAGGCGCCGCCGCCAGAGCGCGAGTCTGAGGCCTAACGGAAGTAGCCCTTTGCCGAGCTTTCGTCCCAGCGGTATCGCTCGAGTGCGGGAAGGGACGAACGCGCGATCGAGACGCCGAACTCGGGCTCGCTCTTCTTGCCGATGTTGTCCCGGCTGGTGAAGGGAGGCGACGCGTCCAGCCACTCGGTGCTGGGCACCAGATACAGATCCGGATCCTCCGTGTCGGCCAACAGCACGATCGCCGCGAACCGGTCGCCGGCCGGCTGAAATCGCCGCTTGGTCCAGAAGACGTAACCGCCCAACCGCTGGGTGGAGACGAAGACCTCGGTCGAGCGATCGGACGGAGTCCGCACGTGAAGTTTGCTGTCGATCAGATTCCTGGGGGGGTCGACCGTGCATCCGATGCTCTCGAGCCGTTCGGTGACGATCGTCCTACCAAGGCCGACGAGCTCGGTACGGCTGAGGCCCGTCCAACGATCTGTGGTGTTCTTGGGGGTTGCGCTCACGATCTCTCACTTTCACCGTGGCAGCCACGGAGACCGTGGCCGCCTTTGGTGAGATGAGTGCGGCCGGGAGCGCGGCTTCTTACCTACGGCATCAACGCAACGAGCTGAACGTCGCCCTCAACTCCTTCGTGAAGAGGTCCGGCTCTTGCCACGCCGCGAAGTGGTTGCCCCTGTCGACTTCGTTGAAGTAGATGAGGTTGGGGTAGGCCTTTTCCGCCCAACTTCGCGGGGCCTGATAGAGCTCGTGTGGAAAGACGCTCACGGCAGCGGGCGTCTTGACTCCCTGGCGTCGAAGAAGCCGAGGGTCGTTTCCCAATAGAGCCGGCCGGAAGAAACGCCCGTGTTGGTCCACCAGGTCATCGTGATGTTGTCGAGGACCTGGTCTCGGGTGAGATTGCCCACGGGGTGACCCTCGAAGGCGTGCGCGATGTCGTCGAGACTCTGCGCGTCGTGGTCGAGCATCCAGGCGCCGAGGTTGGCGGGCGAATCCGCTAGCCCATACAGCGTCTGCGGGCGCAACGACATCTCGGTCGCGTAACCGATCCCCTTTGTATATAGGAAACGCAACGGCTCATAGGCGCGGGTTTCCTCGGGCGAAAGGCCAGATGGCGCTGGGGCACCTGACGGGAGCAGCGCAGCAACGTCGGGTGGAACCGTGCCGGGCATGTTGGAGTGGATGCCGAGCAGCTCCGGAGGTGCCTGTACGCCCATCTCGTCCGTGATTTGCGCCCCCCAATCGCCGCCTTGGGCGACGAATCTCGTATACCCCAGACCTTACGATCCTACGTCTCCGCTCCCGCCGCGCCTATGGAACTCCTTGGTCTTGCCCCTGGTTGGCGCCGGGCAGCGCGCACCCGGGTCCCCGGGAAATCCACCGACTCAGGCGGCGCGCAGGTCGAGTCCGAAGTTCGATTCCAGCTGCTCGAAGTAGGCTCGCGCAGCCGATGCCCAACGCTCGTGGCACTCGAGGAACAGTGCGTGGGCCGGGTCGCGCGGCCAGTCGGAGGGCAGCACGCTGGCCGGCAGGTCGGGATCGAGGAACGGGAACCGCCGCCAGGCGTGGACGAGCAGAGTCTGCTGACGGAAGCACGCCTCCGGTGTCGAGGGACGCAGCCGGGCGAAATCGTCGATGAATGCCTGGTACTGGTCGCGGACGCTCACCAGATCCCACGCATCGGCGATCAGCTCGTGAGGGTCGCCCATCTCGCCGAGCTCGGCGACGAACGATCGCGCGTCGGCGTCCGGCTCGTCTCGGATTGCCGCACTCAGCTCGGCCTCGCGTTCTGTATGCGGAGTCAGCCACACGCCGCCCCCGAGAGATCCGAGGCCGGCCCACGCGAGGCGGGATCGCAACTGGTGGCGCACGGCGCGTCGGTGCTCGGGCACGCGAAGGATCACGATCAGCCACCGCCCGTCCCAATCCCAGGGCCGACCAAAGGAATAGATGCGCTCGGCGCCGGTCGCGAGGAGGCGGCGGCTCGAGTCGGTGAGGAACATGCGGGCACGGCGTCCGCGACGCTCGGTGCGCAGCCAACCGTCCCGCGTGCTCCGCGACAGCGCCTGACGGGCCGCCTGCTCCGTGTATCCCAGCGATGACAGCGCCGCGACGAGCGTCTCCTGCCAGACGTCTCCGGAGCGCGGAAGCACGTACTCGCCGAGCACGGTGAGCAGCAGCGACCGAGCGGCGGGCGAGCCCACGGACCGTCGTCTGAGCTGATCGTCCATCATCGGGCGGCAGAACTCCCGTCAGCGGCCGCCGTCGGAGCCGGCCTCGGTCGCCGTGCCGGCCTCGGTCGCGGAGCCCCCCTCGGGGTCGAACGCGTCCCGGAGCGCTTCGAAATACGTGTTGCATCCGCGGCACCGGACCTGGCTGGTGATGAGCTGCCCGCCCCATCGGGCGACCATCTCGATGTCCGCCGACCCGCAGAAAGGGCACGTCAGCGATCCTGTCATTGACGGCGCGTCTCCTCCCACGCGGAGAAGTCGCGCGGGTCCTCGAGCTCGACGTCGGCTCCCTCAGCGCGCAACAGCTCGGACAGCCACGTCCGCACCCTGCCACGGATCGCGTCGGGGCCGTCACTGACCATCCCCTCCGAGACCGCCGCTCTGTAACCGGGATGATCATCCGGACCGGGCCAGCGGGCCGCCTGCTCCCAGAACTCTCCGATCCGCAGCTGGAGGAGGTCAGCGTCGGCGCCACCGCTGCGGCACATTCGCCTGAGCCACGCCTCCGCGTGAACGCGATGAGCGCCCTCCTCCTGAAGGATCTTCCGAGCGCGCCCAGCGAGCGGCTCGATGCTGCTGTCACGGGCGGTGGCGACAAACGTCGTGAGGATCCCGTCGACGACGAGGTTGGCGGCGATCATCGAAGCCCAGTCGGGGAGCTCGCGGGCCAGCAGGCCGAGAGGCTGTCCCGCGTCCAGTCCTTCGTCCTCGCGCTCGACGCCGAGCTTGGCCAAGACCGGGTACGTCGACCGGGCGTGTCCGAGCTCGTCCTGGGCCATCGCGGCGGCCGCGACGGCGGACTCGATCGTCGGCGCGCTCACGGCCCACTCGCCGTAGCGCCGTCCGAGCGCGCTCTTGTTGTCGGCCAGGGAGCCGATCAGGCAGATCATCGTCGCGGTGGCGGTGTCGACAGCCCGCGGCGTGGCGCTCATGAGCGGATCGCCTCTCGGATCTGGTCGCGCGGTACGAGAATCATGTGGATCCACGGCTGCTCGTCGTAGATGGCGCGGGCGGAAACCAGCGCCAGCTCCTCATCGGACTCCGTGACCGTGCCGACGTGATGCAGGGGCTCCTCGTAGGCCTTGCGGGCGAACACCTCCCACACGGTCTCGTCGGCGCGGCTCATACGACGATCCCCAGCCGGCGCATCGTCTCGCGGGCTTCGGAGCGGATGCGGTCCTTGGTCCAGACGGGATCCCACACGACCTCGATCTCGACCTCGTCGATCTCGGCATCCGCGAGCAGAGCCTCCCGGATGTCCTCCTGGATGAACTCCATGGCGGGACAGCCCATCGCCGTGAACGTGATCTGCAGCCGGGCCGTACGGTCCTCGGGGCCGTAGGCGACCGACACGATCAGGCCCATCCCGACGAGCGAAACGGGGATCTCCGGGTCTTCAACATGGCGAAGGGCCTCCCAGATCCGTGCCTGGACGCGGTCGGCGGCGCCGTGGGAGGCGACGCTCATCCCGTGTTCCGGGCGCCGGTTGTCCGGTACCCGCGCTGCAGGCGGTGTACGTATTCGTCGTTCATCGGCCCCCGGGCCCGCCACCGTGCCATCACGTCCGGCCACTCAATCGCCCCCTCGTCGAGCAGCCACCGCCGCTGCTCCTCGTCGAACCGAGCCGGGAATGGACAGTCGATCACGTAGCGGTCGGCCTCGATGTCGAGGTGGGCGGGCACGCGGATGCCGATCTCCTCCATGAACGGGACGACCTCAGCCATCCATGCCTGTCGCAGCTGGTCGTTGGACTTGCCCTTGAAGCCGTAGTCGAGCTGCTCGGCATGCTGCTTGCGGTCGTCGGGCAGCCCGAACCACTCGAGGGTGAGGATGAACATCCAGTCGACCGCCGCCTGCACCTCGGCGTTGCCATCGGGGTCCTTGACGAGCTTCTTGAGCCAGGTGCGGCCGTGGCGCAGGTGAAAGGTCTCCTCCTTGTCGACCTTGGCCAGGGCACGCTTCCAGGGCCCGAATGTGCTCGACTCATAGACGTCGCCGAGCAGCACGAACCCGGCCTGATCGTACATCGCGTTGGCGCACACCAGCTCGACCCAGGAGCTCAGGGGGACGTCGAACGCATAGGGGTACTTGAACTGCTTGGCGGGGCGCTCGTAGATGAGCCAATCCATGTCGACCCCGAGGTCTCCGAGCAGCCGGTAGCCGATGTGGGCGTGCGCGAGCTCGTCCTGGATGATCGACATCGCCGAGCCGAAATTGTTGAGCGCGGGAGCGTGCTGGGCAGCCCCCAGATACGACGGGGCGCTCACGAACTCCGTGTCGGCGGAGACGGTCAGGATTCGGCGGATGCCCTCCAAATACTTCGGCGACATGTGCTGCAGACCCTCGACCAGCTTGCCGGCGGCCAGACGCTCCTGAACCTGGTTCTCGGAGAGCGGCGCAAGCTCCTCCACCCCGTTCGCGACCATCGGCCTTGCCTTTCACAGGTATGACACTTGACTTACGGCCGCCATCGTATAGTCTTGCGAACGTGCCGTCAAGCCGAGCGGACATCCCGGACTGCGCGCGTAGTTGATGGCCATCCTGCTCGAACTTGACGGCAAGGCGCCGACGATCGGAAGTGAGGTTTTCCTGGCTCCGACCGCGGTGCTCGTGGGCGACGTTCGCGTCGGCGACCGCGCCAACATCTGGTTTGGCGCAGTGCTGCGGGGCGACACGTCGTACATCGAGCTCGGTGAGGAGTGCTCGGTCCAGGACAACGCGGTCATCCACTGCGCGGAGGAGCTCGCGACGGTGGTCGGCGCACGCGCCGTGGTCGGCCACGGCGCCCTGCTCGAGGGCTGCGTCATCGACGACCACGCAGTCGTCGGGATGGGCGCGGTCGTGCTCCAGAGCGCCCACGTCGGATCTGGCGCGATGGTCGCCGCCGGCGCCGTCGTGCGCGAGCGCGCGATCGTCGCGCCCGAGGTTCTGGCCGCGGGCAATCCAGCTGCCCAGAAGAAGAAGTTGTCGGGATCGGCGTTGCGGTGGACGCGTACGGCCTCGGACGAGTACCAAAAGTTCAGCAAGCGATACATGCGAGCTTCGCGCGTCGCCACCGACACGCGGGTCGCCTGACTGAGAGGACAACCCTGTGCCTGAGATGCTGATCGGGGGCGAATGGCGCCAGGCGGCGGCGCACGAGGAGATCGAGGTCGTCAACCCCGCCACCGAGGATGTCGTTGCGACGGTGCCGGCGGGCTCGCCCGAGGACGTGGAGCTCGCGGTCGTCACGGCGCAGCGTGCGTTCCGCGAGTGGTCGCGGACCGACGTGGAGAAGCGGGCGGCGATCCTGGCCAAGGCGGCGGATCTCATCCATGAGAACAGCAAGCAGCTCGCGGCAACGCTGACCTCGGAGCAGGGCAAGCCGCTGGCCGAGGCGGCCGGCGAGGTGGCCCATCTGGCGCACGGGGTGCGGTTCTATGCCGAGGCGGCCACGAAGGTACGGGGCGCCTACCAGGAACTCCCCTCCGCGTTCGGTCCCGCGTACGGCATGGTGATCCGCCGGCCGATGGGCGTCTGCGCCGCGATCACCCCGTACAACTTCCCACTGACGTTGCTCGGCACGAAGGTCGCGCCCGCGCTGGCTAGCGGCAACACGGTCGTGGCCAAGCCGGCGGCGACGACGCCGCTGGCCACGCTCGAGGTCGCGCGACTGTTCTCGGACGCCGGGGTCCCCGACGGAGTCCTCAACGTCGTGACCGGGCGCGGGTCGGTGATCGGCGACGTGCTCGTATCGCACCCCGATGTGCGCCGGGTCGCCTTTACCGGCTCGACGCAGGTGGGACGGCACGTGGCGAAGCTCGCCGCCCCTGACCTCAAGCGACTCTCGCTCGAGCTCGGCGGGTCCGACCCCGTGATCGTCTGCCCCGACGCCGACGTCGAGGCGGCAGTCAAGGCGGTCATCATCGGCCGCTACTGGAACGCCGGCCAGGCCTGTCTGGGCTGCAAGCGGGTGTTCGTCCACGAATCGGCCTACGACGCGTTCGTCGCCCAACTGGTCGAACGGGTCGGGCGCTACGAGCCCGGCGACGGCACGACCAAGCCCGAGAAGCCCAGGCTCCGGATGGGCCCGATCCACACTCGGGCGGCCCGCGACGAGCTGCTCGAGCAGATCGAGAGCGGCGTGTCCTCCGGCGGTCAGGTGCTGATCGGCGGGGGCACCGGATCCTCGGAGAAGGGGTGGTTCCTGGAGCCGGCGGTCGTGGCGGAGCCCTCCGACGAGTCGCGTCTGATGAGCGAGGAGGTGTTCGGTCCGGTGCTTCCGGTGTTCCGTTTCACCGACTTCGACGAGGCCATTCGGCGCGCCAACGACACGCCCTACGGGCTGGGCTCGTCGATCTGGACGCACGACTCGCGGCTCATCCATCGAGCCGCTCAGGAGATCGACGCCGGGATGACCTGGGTCAACCAGATCCACTACGGCTACGACGAGCTGCCGTTCGGAGGCACGAAGGCTTCCGGTTTCGGCAAGGAGCACGGGATCGAGGCGCTCGACTCCTACGTCGAGTTGAAGTCGGTCGTAGTGGGAGGGCTGTCCTGATGGCGGTCACCTTCGAGCACCACGACGGCGTCGGGTCGATCACGCTGGACAACCCGCCTGCCAACTCATATGACGTCGCGGTCATGTCCGAGTTCGGAGCGGCTGTCGACGACGCCATCGACTCGGGCGCGGGCGCCATCGTCGTCCGCTCAGCCTCGGCCAAGTTCTTCTCCGCGGGTGCGGACGTCAAGAAGTTTCTGGAGGGGGACGTGGCGGCCAACATGGAGATGATCGGCATCAGCCAAGCGGCGTTCAGGCGCATGGCGGGGGCCGACGCCGTGTTCATCGCCCACCTCGCCGGGCATGCGCTGGGAGGCGGCCTGGAGATCGCGCTCGCATGCGACGTGCGGCTGGCCACCGCCGGCGACTACAAGCTGGGTACGCCGGAGGTGACGCTAGGGCTGCTGCCGGGTAACGGCGGTACTCAGCGATTGACTCGGCTGCTGGGTCCGTCGCGGGCGATGGATCTGCTGCTGACCGGACGGACGTTTACGCCGGCCGAGGCCCACGACTGGGGGCTCGTTGCCTCCGTCTATGAGCCGGAGGACGCCGACGACCGGGTACGCGCGTATGCCGTTGGGCTCGCCCACGGGCCGGCGCTGGCGATCGCTGCGATCAAGCGCTGCGTCCATGAGGGCGGTGAGCTGCCGCTCTCGGAGGGACTCGCGCTCGAGGCCGAGCTCGTCGAGCACCTGTTCGGCTCCCAGGATGCCCGCGAGGGACTGCACGCCTTTGTCGAGAAGCGCACGCCGGAGTTCGTGGGGTCATGACGACCGAAACGATCACCACGTACGCCGGCGCGTTCATCGATGGACGCGAGCACGCCAATACCGGCGATCCTCTGCCGGTGACCAATCCCGGCACCGGCGAGGTATTCGCCGAGGTCCCGTCCGGCACCGAGCCGGACGTCGACGCGGCCGTGCTCGCGGCCGCCACAGCGTTCCCTGCGTGGGCCGCCCTCGCCGTGAGCAAGCGGGGCGAGATCCTGGGACGCGCGGCGCACCACGTCGAGCAACATCTGGATGAGCTGGTCCCCCTGCTCACGCGCGAGCAGGGTAAGACACTGCGTGACTCACGCATCGAGATCACGAAGGCGATCGACACGCTGATGCACTACGTCGGACTGTCGAAGGCGCTTCGGGGCGCGCACACGCCGAACCTCGATCCGGGCGTGGACGGCATCGTGCTGCGCCGGCCGCTCGGCGTCGTCGCGGCAATCGTGCCGTGGAACTTCCCGACCACGTTGCTCTCAAACAAGCTGGCGCCGGGGCTGGTGGCGGGCAACACGGTCGTCGCCAAGCCGGCGGGGACGACGCCGCTGACGACGCTGCGCTTCGCCGAACTGCTGGCCGCCGGCGGGCTGCCGCCCGGGGTGTTCAACGTCGTCACCGGCACGGGCTCGCGCACCGGCACGGCGCTCGTCGAGCATCCGGCCGTGCGGAAGATCGCCTTCACCGGGTCGACCCCGGTCGGCGAGCAGATCATGGCTTTGGCCGCCCGCGGCATCAAGCGCGTGACCCTCGAGCTTGGCGGCTCTGACCCGATGATCATCTGCGACGATGCGGATCTCGATGCCGCCGCCTCGGCCGCGTCGATGGGTCGGTTCTACAACTGCGGTCAGGCTTGCCTGGCGATCAAGCGCGTCTACGTGTTCGAGTCCGTAGCCGACGAGGTGATCGAGGCGATCACGACCAAGGCCAAGCGGCTCAAGGTCGGCCGCGGCGACGTCAAGGTGTCGCAGATGGGGCCGCTGCACACCTCCGCCCAGCGGGATGAGGTCGCCGGGCAGGTCGACCGTACGCTGGCGACCGCTGGGACACTCCTCGCCGGCGGCGCCCCGCCCGAGGACCCCGAGCTGGCCGGCGGTTTCTTCTACCTGCCCACGGTGGTCGCCGACCCCGAGCACGACTCACCGATGGCGACCGAGGAGGTGTTCGGCCCGGCGCTCCCGATCTGGCGCGTCCGCGATCTCGATGAGGCCATCGAGCGCGCGAACGCGTCGCAGTTCGGACTTGGATCCTCCGTTTGGACGCGAGATCTGCAGCGTGCGCGCGGTGCGGCCGAGCGGATCGAGGCGGGCTACACCTGGATCAACTCCCGGACCAAGGTCTACGACGAGCTTCCATTCGGGGGCTGGAAATCGAGCGGGTACGGCAAGGAGCACGGCGAGGAGGCCTTCGACTACTACACCGAGAGCAAGTCGGTCGTGTTCGGCAGCCAGGCATGAGCGACCGGCCGTGGGACAGCGAGGTCCTCCCCACCCCACTGCTCCCGCTCGAGACGACCTTCGAGGGGTTTCTCGGACTCGAATGGGATGAACTGAGCGAAGATGCCGCCGCCGTGCGGTTTGCCGTCCGCGACGATCTCAAGCAGCCGCTCGGGCTGCTCCACGGTGGCATCTACTCGGCCGTCGCCGAGAGCGTCGCCTCGGTGGCGACGGCGATCGCCGTCTGGAAAGACGGCATGATCGTATCCGGGCTCAGCAACTCGGCGAGCTTCCTCCGTCCGATCACCGGGGGCGCGGTCCACGTCGCCGCGCGTTGCCGCCATCGCGACACGCGTGAGTGGCTGTGGTCTCACGAGTTCCGCGACGACGAGGGGCGGCTGTGCGCCCTGGTGGAGGTCCGGATCGCGGTCCGGCCTCGGCCATCGTGAGCGCGCCCGCGCCGACGGAGGTCGACGTCGGTGGCCGGCGCCTCGAGATCCTCGACCTCCCGGGCGATCGCGACCCGCCGCCGCTGATCCTCCTGCACGAAGGGCTCGGCTCGATCGATCTGTGGCGCAGCTTCCCCGCCGACCTGCACAGAGCCGTACCTCGGCGGCTGGTCGCGTTCTCGCGCTACGGGCACGGCCGGTCGGAGCCGCCGGTCGACCCCCGCACGCCATCCTTCTTCCACGACGAGGCATTACGGGTGCTGCCGGAGCTCCACGAGCAACTCGGCCTCTACGAGCCGGTGCTCGTAGGACATAGCGACGGTGGGTCGATCGCCCTGATCCACGCCGCCCACCATCCGGTCAGCGCGCTGGTGTTGCTCGCGCCCCACGTGTTCGTGGAGCGAATCACGGTCGACGCGATCCGTGAGACCCGCGAGACATACGTCGATGGTGCGCTGCGAGGGCGTATGGCCCGCCACCACGACGATCCCGACGCGGCTTTCTGGGGCTGGTGCAACGTGTGGCTCGATCCCGCCTTCGCGACTTGGAACCTCGACGCCGAGGTCGCTCGCGTCACGGCCCCCACGCTCCTCATCCAAGGTGCCGATGACCCGTACGGAACCCTCGCGCAACTCGACCGCATCGAGGCGCGACTGCCGATGGTGCGGCGTCTCGTTCTCCCAGGCGGACACAGCCCGCACCTCGAGCACGGCCCGGAGGTGATCGCCGCGATCGGTGACTTTCTCGCGGGCCGCTGAGGCCGGCGGCGCCTACAGCGTCTTCGCCCTCAGTTCGGCATCGGCCTCGGCCGGCTGCGCGGCCGCCTTGGCTGCCGCCCACTCGCGCAGGCGGAACCGCTGCACCTTGCCGGTGAGTGTGCGCGGCAGGGCGTCGACGAACGTGACGATGTGCGGATACTCGTATCGGCGGAGCCGGTCCTTGCACCAGGCCTGCAGCTCGTCGGCCAGAACGTCGTCGCCGGGATCGCCGGCGCATTCGACGTAGGCCGCGATGCGGCTGACGCCGCCGGCCGTGGCGCCGACGACTCCGACGCCGCTCACGCGCGGGTGCTCCATCAGAACGTGCTCCATGTCGACGGGAGAGACCCACAGACCGCCGACCTTCAGCATGTCGTCCACCCGGCCGACGTATGCGTAGGTCCCGTCCTCGCGGCGCTCATAACGATCGCCGGTGGCAAACCAGCTTCCCAGCATCGAAGCCCGGGTCTTCTCGTGCTGGTGCCAGTAGAACGCCGCGCAGGACTCGCCGCGCACCTGCAGCGCTCCGATGGCCGCACCCTCGAGCTCCGTTCCCTCGTCATCGACGAGGCGAAGCTCGTACCCGGGAACCGGCCAACCCGTCGTGCCGGGCTCGATTTTCCCGGGGCGGTTCGAGCAGTAGATGTGGAGCATCTCCGTCGAGCCGATGCCATCGACGATCTCCAACTCGAACGTTCGCTGCCAGTGCTCGATCGTCACCGCCGGCAGCGGCTCGGCCGCCGACACGCAGAAGCGGACCGATCCGAGGGCGCCGGCCGCCTCGTCCGCTCGGCCCAAGACGGCGAACAGGGCTGGCACCGAGAAGAAGACGCTCGGCCGGTGGCGGCGCAGTGTCTCGAGGATCGGCTCCGGCCTCGTTGGACCCGTCATGTAGACCGCGGTCGCGCCAACCGAGAATGGGAACGAGAGGCCGTTGCCCAGGCCGTAGGC
This sequence comes from uncultured Solirubrobacterales bacterium, assembly GCA_963812225.1. Taxonomy (GTDB): domain Bacteria; phylum Actinomycetota; class Thermoleophilia; order Solirubrobacterales; family Solirubrobacteraceae; genus Palsa-465. The sequence continues at coordinate 142,378 of CAWEUN010000009.1, read as the reverse complement.
GTGGAACAGCTTCGTCGTCGAAAACGTGACGTCGTCCGCGCGCAGCCCCAGGACGCCTTGCGCGTAGTTCTCACACGTGACCTGCACGTCATGCTGGAGGTGTACGACCCCCTTCGGCTTGCCGGTGGAGCCGGAGCTGTAGAGCCAGAACGCCATGTCGTCGGGGTGGGTCGCCTCCGCCTCGAGCTCATCGGACTGCGCGGCCAGCCCCGCGCCCAGTTCGGTCACGCCGGGTCCGTCGCCGTCCTTGACAAGCCACCGGACGCTCCGGTGACCGAGGGCGGCGCGTAGTCGCTCGAGCAGCGGCGCGTCCGTCACGACCATCTCGGCGTATGAGTCGTCGACGAAGTGACGGAAATTCTCATCCTTGTCGAGAGGGCTGACCGGAACCGGGACCGCGCCGATCCGGATCGCCCCGAGGAACACCGTCGGGAACACGGTCGTGTCATCGAGGACCAGAAGGACCCGTTGCTCACGGCGAACGCCAAGCTCGCGAAGGAGATGCCCGGCCCGGTTGACCTGACGGCGGAGCTCGTCGTAGGTCAGCGTCGCGTCGTCAGCGACGATCGCGCGGGCGTCGCCACGCCCCGCCTCGAGCTGCGCGCCGACGAGATCGCTGACGTTGCAGAGCTTTGTGCGGTGAGCAGGGTCCGCCATCTCCCCTCCGATATCCCGCGCCCCCTGAACCCAGATAAAGATACCAGTGAGTTGCGCTCGTCAGTCAGATGTCAAACGTCGGCTGCGGACCACCCCTATCCAATCCCGAACCGGCAGGTGCCGGACCGCGCCGGCAGGTGAGCCCCATCGCCCGTCCACGCGGCGTCGAGCGTGAACTCGTCGGCGAACGGCGGCGTGAACGTGTCGCTGAAGCCGCCGTTGATGTCGGTGCTCACGGTGTGGATGATGGGCGGCCCGAAGTCGTGCAGGGACGTGTAGGTGAGTGTCACGTCGTCTCCGGCCTGTGCGGGCGACAGGCTTCCGCTGCTCTTGATCACGACGCCTGTCGGGGCCCCGGACGGGCAGTTGAGGGTCAGCGCGGACGGCGTCGGGGGCGGCAGCGGCTTCGGGTAGGGCGCCACGGGCTCTGGGGGTGGCGGTCCGGGCAGGATGAAGTTGGGGGTCGGCCTGCCGGCGACGGCGACGCGCGTGAATAGGTCCAGGCCGGCGACCAGGTTGGCCTGGCCCGGCTGGTCGGGCGGCGCCGTCTCTTCTGCGGACGCGGGCTCCACGGCCGCGGCCGAGATCGCGATCGGGAGGTCCAGTGCCTGGGGCTTGGCGTGGAGTGGCGGCAGCACGGCGACCCTGACCGTGCGACGCTGCCCGGGGAGCACCGGCCGACCCAGCCCGCCCGCGGTGATCTTCCAGCCCTTGGGCAGCACCAGCGAGTTCAGGTACGCCTGGGTGGGTTGGCGGCAGCGCCGGGAGGAGCCGACGATGAACCGCGTCATCGTCGCGCGCGCTCGGCCCCTCTTGGCGCGGTGGGCCGTCTGAAAGCCGAGCACGCCCCGTTCGGTTTCGCCGGCCTGCGTCGGGTCGCTGCCGCTGGCCCGGATATGAACTGACACGCCGATGGGACCGCTGGTCCCGGGGCGGAAGCGGACCCGCGCGGTGGCGATCGCGCCTGCGCGGAGTTTCCGCAGACGAACTCGCGCCACGAGCCGCCCTTCTGGCGGCGGGCCGCAGACGCTGACGGCGTACGGGTCGGTCACGCGCACGGCGGCGATTCCGCCGCGCGCGGTGGCGGAGCCGGCATTGGCATACGTGAACCGGATCGTGGCAACGCGTCCGGCCGCGATCGCTGTGACACGGACGGGACGGTGGGTCGCCGCGCTGCTGGCTGTGCCGCTGAGCCCGGTGAGGCTAGGCCCGTTGACCATCACGCCCGAGCCGGCGAACGCCGAGAACGACCTGCCGGCGCCGCTGGCGTCGAGAGCCAGGCGAAAGCTCGCGGCGAGCGAGAACGTCGCGACGTAGTGCGGCAGCCGCACGACCTTGAGGTTGATCGCCACCAGGCACCCGTCGTGGGCGGCGGTCCCGGCGTAGCTGATCGTGATCCGGTAGCTCGAGTTCGCGTACGTATCGCCGATCTTGGAGAGGATCGCCGTGGACGCGGTTTGCGCCGCGGATCCGCGCACGACGTCCTGCGGATGGTCAGAACGCGTCGGATCGACGTAGGAGACGAGCGCTCCCTCCGCCGGGATCGATCCGTCGTCTCCGAGCCGCCGGCGACACTCGACCATGAATCCCTTGTACGGGCCCACGACGCCGAACAGCGCCGCCAGTGCCACGCCGCCGGGATCGTCGGGGATCTGGATGATCAGCTTCCCGCCGGCCGGCTGTTCGATCGGGTCCAGCGCGATCAGGCCGCTGAACGTGCTGGCCACGTCCTGCACGGCCGGACCGAGCGGATTGGGGTTAAGCCACTGCAGTTCCTGTTTGCTGTATCCCCCGAAGCCGACGCCCGGCGCTTGCCAGTCGAGCGCCATGTGATCCCACGGGCCTACGCAGTCGGCGTCGTCGTCCTGGCGCCGGTCGATCGGCGCGCCCGCCGGCGTCAGCGGGCAAGGACCGGCGCTGTAGAGGTCCACCAACCCGAGCTGGTGCCCCAGCTCGTGCTCGAACACGCTGACCGCGCGACCATCGTTCGTGTTCTCGGGAGCGAGGCTGACCGTGGTTACGAACGGGAACAGGCCCGGGATCCCCGCCACGTGTCCGACCACCGGGTTGTACTGCACCGGCCCGCCAGGATGGGTCTGCCCGCCGGGAGCGTGGTAATTGTCGATGACGAGGAGACGATGCGTGATCGCGAGCTGTCCGAAGCTCAGCGCGCCGTCGGCCAGTGCTTCGCTGATGACCGTCTCGGCCGCGTCGCGGGCCGGCGACGGTGAATCCGTGAAGTTGTTATTGCCGCTGTACTGGGCCTGGGTGTGCGGCGCCGGCCACCACCCATCCGCGGTGTTCGGATCCACCACCACGTGCACCGCCCACCCCGTCTCGCCGTATGTCTCTGTGCGGTAGAACGTGCTGAGGGTCGAGTCGAGGATCCGCTGCCACTGCGCAGCCGTGTAGCGCGGGCAGCTGAACACGGGTCCGGTGGGGCAGCCCGTGTGCTGGCGCTCGAGCGGCACCACCAGGAGCTGTTGGGTGCCGTAGGGCGAGATCGCCCCAGCAGACGCCGGCCAGGCGAGCGCGAAGCTCACGCTCACCCCGGCCGTGAGCAGCAGCGCCGCCTTTCCGATGTTGCTCGATCGCCCCATCGCCGACCCAGCATGACGCGCCACACCCCGCCCCGCATCGGGAGAACTCCCAATCCCGGACGACCCACAATCCCAATCTCTTACCGGCGCGCCACCGATCACAGCACCGGGCCGCGGTGTACGTGGAGAGTGACGAAGCGATCGTCGCTCGCAGATCCCGGCGTGCTGTTGACCAGACGGAAGTGGATGCGGTAAGTCCCGGCCCGCGGGGGCCAGATCACCCACACCGCGATGTCGTCATTCTCTTCGACGTTCGTGTCGGCGCGCGGCACGATCCGGATCGGTGGGCTCTCGAAGAGCGAACCGCGCAACGGTTGCTCGAAGTTAGCCCTCAAGCTGTATATCTGCCAACGCAGCGCGTACTGATGCCCCGGAGTGCCGGCGAGTCGGACTGCGACGACGTAGCCAAAGCCCCGCTGTGAACCATCGAAGCCCGGAGCGTCCTGCTCACATCTGGCTTGCGGAGTGGCGTCGCAGTAGGCGCTCAGCGTCTGCTCCCCTTCGGGGGTGATGCGGAGGATCCTTGCGCTGATCGGACCGTGGGAGACGGGGGTGCTGCGCCCCCAGCCCGCTATCTCCTTGATCCCGATGGCAAGTCCGGTGACGATGCCCGCGCCGGCAATCAACCCCCAGAACGACTTGAGCATCCTCCGCCAACTGAAGCTCCGCTTGGGCTCGGGTTCGGGCGAGTCCTCCGTCCGATCGGCCTGCGGAGCTCGGACGCGAGGGGCGAGGGGCGACCGACCGCTCACAGCGTTAGCGCCGGACGCACCGGCGGCTGCGGCGTCGGTGCCGGCAGCTCCGGTTCGCGGGGTAGCCGCGGGGCTCGAACGGATACACCTCCGCGTCCCAGAGCACCGCGCGCCAGTTGGGGTCACGGTCGTTGGCGTGGTCATTCGTGAGCCGCTGAATCACTCCCCCGCCCCGACTGAGATGCAACAGGAACAACTGACTGTGACGGCCACGGGTGCTCACGTAGGCGAGGCTGTCACCGTACGGCGACCACGCCGGCTCCCTCCCGGCGAGCAGTGGTCGCCAGGCCAGCGGATCGTTACTGAACGTGGAGGTGCCGATCACCGGAGGCGGCGGGCACGGCTGCGAACCGACCCGCCAAGAGAGGTAGTTGACGTATTGCGCGCTGCCTCGGCGCAGCGGCCCGCTGAATGCGATCGCCCCCTCCGGCGGTCCGTTGAGAACGAAGTCGTACCAACTCGGCTCGCTGCTGGGCAGCTGATGAGCCGTGAGCGTCCGCCGATTCTGCGCCACGTATCGCCGCGAGGCCAGGTCGTAGACGACGTCCATCGTCCAGATCCCTCTCGTACCGCCCTGATCACTGTCGAACGCGAGCGTGTGCGCCTCGGGTGACCAGTCCGGGTTGTCGTCGTCGACATCGCTGGGCGTCAGTTGCGAGGGATTCCGACCGTCATTCGTGACCGGAAGGCTTGGATCGAGCACCTCGATCGCGTCATGACCTCGGCTCCGGTGCACGAACGCCAGCAGCGGACGGTGGGACGCGTCCGACTCGCTGCAGAATGGAACGCCGCTGCTGATTTCGTTCGGCGACCAGCGTGGATCGAAGTTACTCGCGGGAATTCCGGCGGTCAGCTCGAGCAGGTCACGAGTGCCGGGTTGGCTCGCAGGGTCCCACAGCCAGATCTGCGAGCGCCCACCACGGGTCCGCTGGAACACCAGCGGCTGGCTGCACCACGGAGCCTCGACGGATGGCCTCACATGGTCCTGGGCATCGGTCACGGTCAGGGTGCCGGCGCCGTTGGTGGTCGTGGCGATCGGCAAGCCCTGCAGCAGCGGATAATTCGACGGCTTGGTCACGCAGGCCGTGCCGCTGTCCGCCTGGTCGGGCACGGTAAACGTTAGTTCCGTGCCGTCGGAGCTGACGGTGGTCGGTCGTACCCAGATCCCGCCGGAGGTGGAGGGAAACACGACCTGTGTGTGCTGCGCGTCGAATCCGACGCCGAACAGCGTCAGGGTGCTCCCCGTTTGCGCAGGCGCGAACAGGCCGTCCACGTGGGCCTCGTCGGTGAACGCTCCCGGCGGTGTCCAGGCGGGATGGGTGTCACCGGCCCGATGTGGCGTACGAATCGGAATCGGCCGCAAACCGGTCCCGTCCGCGGAGATAACGTAGATGCGTGGCCTCCCGCTACGGTCACTGTCGAACGCCAAGACCCCGGGATCGCCGTCGGCTCCGGGGATCACGGCTCGAGCGGAGTCGGGTCGGGCTGCAGACCAGCACAGGACTGCCCACAATCCGACGCACAACGCCGTCAGTACCGCCGCGTGCCGAGACACTTTCACCCGACCTCCTCTGAGCCCGTCTCGAAGCTACCGAGCGACAACAACGGCCCGGCGAGCTAGTCGTCCCCGCTGCGGATGTTGTTCACGATGTATGGAAAGTACGGATCGTTCTGGTCCATGCCCGTGCCCTTGCCGGGCGGACGCCCCGATTGCGCTTGCCGGTGTCCGCCGAACCAGTCGTCGACAATCTCGGCTTGCCCTTCTACCGTGAACAGCGCGAAGGGCGGACCCGGAGGGCCGTAGTCGTAGGACGGGTCAACGATACGATCGCATGTCAGACCCGGGGTGAAGGACGAATGGGTGATCTGCCAGGCGTGCGTCAACTCGTGGATAAAGACTTGACCCGGGTCCGGATAGGAGCTCTCGGTGTGCAGAGTTGGGCCGAGATAGGCATCGCCCAGGTTCACCAGGATCGAGCCGTCCGGACTGGGCCACGTGAACTTTCGGTGACCGTTGGACAGGTTCGTGAGCCAGACCCGGTCGTATTGAATTTGTCCGGTGAACACCGCGTCGGCGAACGCGATCTCCGCGTCATCCATCCGCCTGGACATGACGAGCGCGTCGGTGACCGCTCCCGCCGCCACTCCGGCGACGAGTGCCGACAAGACCATGTCGGGTCCCAACAGCCAGGCTGTGCCCGCGGCGACGATGACCCCGGGTAGCCCTCCGGGGCCGAAAACCTCGATCCCGGTGACGCTGGTGAGCTCCTCACCGAGCATGATTACCGCACCGAGCACGGGACCGGCCACGACCTCGAGGGCGACGAATTCGAGAAGAGCATCGAGAGCCGCCTCGCCTACCCCGATTATCCCTGCGTCGTGATAGGACTTGTTCAGCGATAGGGTCGCGGTGCGCGCATCCAGCCAATTGTCGTAGAGCCAGGGGCTGTCCCCGGCTTCGGAGTGGTCGTCCTCTCGGCTCCCGCTACCGAGAGTTCCAGACACGGTGCCCGTGTATTGCGCCATGAGCTGGGCTCCGGCGGCGGTGGTGAGCGCCGCTCTCACCTGGTAGGTGTAGCTGTCAAGGCCACTGTCACGCATGCTTGTGGTGAAGGTGTAGGTCCCGTCGCTCCGAATCGTGAGTGAGGCGGTGCCGCCGAGCGCCGTGCCGGAGGGCGTCAAGACCTGTTGCTCGAAGGTAATTTCTTCCGGCGGCAAAACGGTGATGTTGAAGATGACGCTTCCCGTCGTGGCCGGATGAGTGTCATCGGCCGGCACGGCCCAGTCGAATTCCAGCGGGATCTGGGTTCCGGCAGGGGTTCCGCCCTTGATCTTGAACACGATGTCCTGAATGTTGGTGCGATCGTTCCCGCCGGTGCCGCCAACATCGGAGGTCAGCGCGCCGAGGGTCAACGAGATGGCCTCCGAGAACGGGGCCGGCACGATTTCGATCGGTGACGTGCCCCCTGATTCGTTGACGGTGATCTGGCACGCGACGGGCACGCCGGGCGCGACCGACACATCGAGGGGAATGCTCGTCGTCGTCCAGATCGCCCGCGGAGGCAGGACCTCAAGCCGTGCTCGGTAGTCGGCGTTGTGCATATCGTCAACCGAGTCGAACCTAAAGAGGACCTGATCGAAGAAGCCTGGAGCGGTCCCGGGATTGCAGGTCACGGGGACTGTGACCTGCGCGTCAGAAAACTGTTCGCCTTGCACCCGCGCCGGCACCGATGCCGGACGCGCCGGAGAGGAGAACGGTTCGCCGTTGTCGGGTGCGCACCTGAAGGTTCCATTCACGGGGTCCAGAACCGTCGAGCGGAGCGAGAACTGCATGTCGAGGGTGTCGCCAGGAAGGATCGGGGGCGTTGCGACGCTGACAATCGACACCCGGCCCGTTCCGTCCACCGTGGCGGTGATGGGCACATTCATCAGCACCGCCCCGTCGGTTCCATCCGGCGTGATGAGCGCGCTGGCGGTGAAACTGTCCTGCTGAGTGCCGATGGGACAACTACAGCTCACGGTCACGATCAGCGCTTGCGCGCCACTCGCGTCGATCGGCCCCGAGCCATCGACGGTGCGCAGCGTCTGCCATTGCGGCGGAGTGCCGGGGGGTAGCTCAGGGTCGCGCATCAGGCGGTCGGTCTCAAGACCCGTGATCGAAAACACGCCCGCGTCGTCTCCGTCGATGCGAGCCACCACGGAGCCGTCGAACTTGAACAGATTCCCGCCATCGCCGAAAGCGGCTACACCCAAGGTGACGTCCGTGAAATCAATTTGACGCGGGACGTCTAAGGGTGGCGTGAGGAGCGAAGGAGATGCAGCCATGACCAATGCCTCCATTGAGTTTGCGAGGTTCGAATGCGGGCGCCGGCGCCACGATCGCCCGTCGTAACCGGCCGTCTCCTGCTGAACCCCCGCATCGACGTCACACGATGGCCGATTCCCAGCACCCGCGCATCGGGAGGACTCCCAATCTCGAGCACCCTCCAATCCGCATCTTCGGACCGGTCGACCCCAGCCGCGGCGTCCAGCCGAAGCTCAGCAAAGCTAACCGCACCTGCGCACCTTCACTGTGACGTTGCCACGGAGTGAGGCATTTTTCGCTCGACGAACCTCGCGGCGGCCCGATAATGGGGGCCGTGGCAGGCGTTACGTCGAGCCATCGCTTCGTTGGGAGGTCGGTCGAGCTGGGGAGTCTCGAGGCGGGGCTCGACGCGTCTCTTGATGGGCAGGCCTCCGGGTTTCTCCTCACCGGCGACGCCGGAGTGGGCAAGACGCGCTTGGTCGAGGAGTTGCTGGCGCGAGCCGAGGCCCGCGGCGCGGTGGGGCTGGTCGGCGCCTGTCTGGACCTTGAGGAGGGACACCTTCCGTTCGGGCCGTTCGTCGAGGCTCTGCGGCCGCGACTGCGTGAGCTCGATCCCCACACCCGCGACGAGGTGCAGGACCTTGGCGGGAAGCAGCTCGGGCGACTGCTTCCCGAGTTGAGCGAGACGCGCGATCAGGCGCCGGAGGAAGCGCTGGCGCAGGGACGGCTGTTCGAGCTGGTGCTCGGTCTGTTGGAGCGGCTAGCGGCCGATGCGCCGCTGGTGCTCGTGCTCGAGGATCTGCAGTGGTCTGACCGATCGACCCGCGATCTGCTCGCGTTTCTGGTCCGGAACCTCCGGACGGAGCGGGTGCTGCTCATCGCCACCTACCGATCGGACGAGCTGTATCGCGGTCATCCGTTGCGCCCGTTCCTCGCCGAGCTCGAACGGAGCCGCAGACTTGGGCGTGTCGATCTGCAGCCGTTTACGCGCGAAGAACTGGCCGAGCACATGACCGGGATTCTCAGCGCCCCCGTCGAGGCGGCGCTGATCGACTCGATCTTCGAGCGCTCCGAGGGGAACGCGTTCTTCGCCGAGGAGCTGTTAGCGGCGGGCAGGCACGCGCGGGAGCTGCCGCCGAGCCTCAGCGATATCCTGCTCGCGCGGGTCGATCGTCGGTCGAGCGCGACGCAGGACGTGCTGCGCGTTGTGGCCGTTGGCGGCCGGCGGGTGTCGGACCGACTGCTGGCGGCCGTATCTCCGCTGAGCGATACCGAACGCGTGAGTGCGCTGCACGAGGCGGTAGTCCACGGGCTGCTGATCTTCGAGCCATCGGGGAGCTACTCGTTCCGTCACGCGCTGGTGCGCGAGGCCGTCTACCAGGATCTGTTGCCGGAGGAACGCTCCCGACTGCACTCCGCGTATGGCGAGGCGCTGAGCGCGGCGCCCGAGCTCGCGAGTGACGAGTTGACCGTCGTCGGCGATCTCGCCCACCACTGGTACGCGGCTCACGACCTGCCTCGCGCACTCGCGGCGGCGACACAGGCGGGGTCCGTCGCCGAGCACCGGTCGGGGTTCGCAGAGGCTCGGGGACACTATGAGCGAGCGCTCGAGCTCTGGGATCAGGTTGACGCTCCCGCCGCCCGCGTGGGCATCGGGCGGGTCGAGCTGATCCGCCGCGCCGCCGAGGTCGCGAATCTGGCGGGCGACCACGGAAGAGCAGCCGCGCTGATCCGCACGGCGATCGGGTACGTCGGCCTGGTCGCTGAACAGGTGCTCGCTGGAGTTCTGCGCGAGCGCCTCGGTCGCTTCCTGTGGGCCGCCGGAGACAGCGAGGCTGCGCTGTCGGCGTACGAGGAGGCGGCCGCGCTTGTGCCGAGCGATCCACCATCGGACGCTCGCGCAAGGGTGCTCGCGGCGAGGGGCCAAGGGCTGATGCTGCTCGCGCGCCACGAGGAATCGCGCGCCTGCTGCGAAGAGGCCATCGCCATCGCTCGTCGCGTGGGGGCTCGCCGGGAGGAGGGACACGCGCTCAACACGCTGGGATGCGATCTCGCCTACCTGGGCGATCCGCCGACGGCGGTTGCTCATCTACAAGAAGCCCACCGGATCGCTGAGCGCGTCGGGGACCTCGACGACCTGTTCCGCGCGTACCTGAACCTGTCCGATCTGCTCGCCGGTCCGCTGAATCGACTCGAGGAGGCGCTGACAGTGTCACTGGAGGGGATTGAGCGCTCGCAGAAGGTGGGGATGGCCGGGGACTATGGGGTCTCGCTGCAGAGCAACGCCGCCTCGGCGCTGCTGCACCTCGGCCGCCTCGATGAGGCGGCCACGGTCCTGATGGCGGCGGAGCGCCGCAACCCCACCGAGATGGCCGCGATCGATCTCCAGCAGTGCCGGGCTCGGGTCGACGTCTGCCGCGGCGCGTTCACGGATGCGGCAGACCATCTGGCTCGCGCACAACGGTTGATGGTGAACACGATCGACCCTCCTTACCAGGCCCAGCTGCGCGAGATTGAGGCCGAACTGGCCCTATGGCGCGGCTGCCCGGGAGAGGCGGCCGACGCGGTGGGGGCAGGCTTGCGCCAGCTGCAGAGCGTCGATGACTCATGGTTCGCGGCCCCGCTGCTGTGGCTCGGGCTACGGGCCCAGGCCGACGCGGTAGCGGATGCGGCAGGGCGAGGCGACAGTGAGGCTTCGATCCACGCGCGGCAGGCGGGCGCTCAGCTGCTGGCCGGCGCCCGGGCGCTGCTCGACGGTCCCACCTTCGTCGCGAGCGTCACGCGCTCGTATGCGTGCATGTGCGAAGCGGAGGCCGAGCGGCTCGCCCGCACCGACGACCCGCAACCGTGGGAGCGAGCCGTCGCCGTGTGGCAAGCGACCGGACACCCGTACCCGGAAACGTACGCCCGGTGGCGACTCGCGGAGGCCCTGCTCGCTCAGCGGCGAGGACGCGAGGGCGGCGAGTCACTGGCCCGGGCACATGAGACCGCCGTGAAGATCGGCGCCGCGGCACTCGCTCGCGAGATCGCGACCCTTGCTCAGCGGGCGCGAATCGAGCTACCCCGCTCCGAGCCGAGCCTGTCCCCGGCACCCGAGAAGTCCAGTGCCGCTGTCCTCGCCACCGGACTCACCGCGCGCCAGCTCGAGGTGCTGGCGCTGATCGCCGCGGGTCACACCAACCGCGAGATCGCGCAGACGCTGTTCATCACCGAGAAGACCGCGGGGGCACACGTCTCGAGCATTCTCGGCAGGCTCGGCGTTCGGAGCCGCGTGCAGGCCGCGACCGCTGCGCACCGTCTCGGTCTCGTGCCGTTGGCTGAGGAATAGCGGCTCAGGATTGGGATAGGCGGTCGGGGAACTGTGGGAGTTCTCCCGATGCGCGGCGAGGCCGGGCTGGCTACGTTGGTGCGGGATCAAGGAGGGGTGTTGGGGGCCCGTTTTGGGGTCGGAGTCAATGAAGGGACAGCTGTGATGAGGTGTGGTCGGGTGTCGCGCGGGTCGCTGCCGGAGTCGCGCTGGTCTTGGCGGCACACACAGACTCATCTGCGCCGTCCCACGCCACCGATGCCGAGCCGCACATTCGCTCGGCACGCCGGACGGCATCTATCCGCCGTGAGCTGCAGGGGGTACCAGTGCGACGGTTTCTTGTTCTTGTCCTAGCCGTCGGGGGTCTCTGGGTCGCGGCCGCGCTTCCGACCGCCGCCTCCGCGTCGGCCAGCTGTGCAGCGTCCTGGACCGTCACGCCCAGCTGGACCCACGACGATGCGTTTCTGTTCCAGGTGGGATCTGACGGCGCCGGTGACGCGATGGCGGCCGGATGGAGGTACATCCTCAACACCGCCTACAAACCCCTGATCCTCAAATGGAACGGGCAGAAGTGGGTGCCGATGTCGGTGCCGGCGCGCGACAAGAACAGCATTCTCGCCGGCATCGCGGTCGACTCCGCGACCTCGGCGGTGGCGATCGGGACGTGGGCGCCGCGGTCGAGCGATAACAGCCGCGCGTTCGCGGAAGTGCTCAGCTCCGCGGGGTGGACGATCTCCTACCCGGTCACGCTCAGGAACGGTTCGGCTTATCTCACTACCGAGCTGGGTCATCTGGCCTCGACGTCCCCGTCGAACGTGTGGGCGGTTGGCTCCTACATCTCCGCGTCGCACACGTCGGTCCCGCTGATCGAGCACTTCGACGAGGGCAGCTGGACCGTGTCGAACGATTCGCTGGTCGGCAGCTATAGCGGTCTGGCCGATGTCGCCACGAACGAGCCCGACAACGCTTGGGCGGTCGGAGGAGAGGTGCAGAACGGCGTTCCGAGCTCGCTCGTGGAGCACTGGAATGGCTCCGGCTGGCAGGTCGTCAGCAGCCCAGTGGTCGGCACAAGCTCAGGGCTGAGCGGGGTCGCGATCAGCTCGACAAACGACGTGTGGGCGGTTGGTCGGTCCTACGACGGGTCGATCACCGTCCCGATCGCGATGCACTGGGACGGCGCGCAGTGGAGCACCGTGCCCGTGCCAAACCCCACACCGTTCGGCGGCTATCTGAACTCGGTCACGGTGGTCGGACCGAATGACGTTTGGGCATTCGGCGCCGAGCAGGTCGACCAGTTCGCCGCCGCGTTCGCGCCGCTGATCGAACACTGGGACGGGACGGCCTGGTCCGTGGTGCCGGACGCCCCTGAAAGCACGCCCGGGGGCGACAGCGGCTACCTCGAGAGCTCCACACTCGCCGGCGGACATCTCCTGACCGTCGGGTATGTCCAGCCGACGAACACGGCTGCGGGGAGCACCGCGGCCCAGCAGATGTGCCCGATTCAGCTCACGGACGCGGTGTTCTCGCCGACGCCGGCGCCCGCCGCGCTCGGCCAGCAGGCGTTCTGGAGCGTCCCGGCGACTGATGCGGCGAGTCATGCCGTGACCGACGACAACGGGACGGGCCTGTTCGTCTCGCCCCGGCTGGACCCAGGCGCATCGTTCGATTTCGAGTTCGACGCTGCCGGTAACTACGAGGTGATCGACCCGGCGACGGGGCACGTCGGCACGGTGGCAGTACAGATGACAGCGGCACCGGCCAACGGCACGACCACGACCTCCTTCACCGTCCGATGGGCCTCGGCAGCTCTGCCGGCCGGCTACGTGTCTGACGTGCAGATCAGGCGGCCGGGGGCGTCCGCGTTCTCGAACTGGCTCCAATCGCAGACGGCGACAGGCACGACCTTCACCCCCGACGCCGGACCGGGAACGTACTCCTTCCGCGCCCGGCTGCGAAAGGTTTCAGGCTCGGCGCACACACTGTGGTCGGCGGCGCACAACGTCAATGTGAGCTGACCCAAACAGATCGACCGGCCCTAGCGACGGCTCCCCCGCCTCGGTTTGGTCACGGGCTTGCCCCACACGTCCACCACCGGCTCGTCGCGCACCCCCCGTTTGGGCGCCGATGAATCCGGGGCGGGAACCTCATCGACCCATGGCGCGGGCTCGGCGGCGGTCTGCTCGTCGCGGAGCGGTTCCGGGTCCCGGGCCGGCTCGCGAGCCCCGGCCGTCTCCTGCTCGACACGCTCAACGAGCCACGGCCCCCGCGCGTCATCGCCGCGGCAGACGAGTTGCAGACTGACGACGGTCCGCTGGGTGCCGGCGAAGTCGGCGTACGGCACTCGCACCTCCCAGACCGTCCCCGTGGCGATTGGCTCTCCGACCGCATGGGCCGCACTGATGTCGATCCGGGTCGTCTCGCCGACCGGGACGTGACTACGCTGGACGCCGCGGTGCTCGGAATCGCCAAGGCCCGGACCGCTGATCTCGAGGCCCGAGCGGTCTATGACCGCGAGCCCGCGACCCAGGTTCCGCAGAGGGACGCTGATGAACGCCTTCGCCGCGTCGACCTTGACGAACACGGTCCGAGGGTCGAAGCCCTCGGGCTGCTGCGAGACATCGAGTCGCGCATCCATGTCGGCGGGCGCCGGCGCGGTCGTCAGGACGTCGGCGAGCAGCGGCCGATATCCGGCGGCGAGTTGCCGCTGGAGAACGTCGAGCTCGGCCCTGGCAGCTCGGCGCGTGTCGGCGGTGGCGGCGCGCATAGCGAGGACGAGCGCGACAGCGGCCAGCGCGAGGACAAGCGCCGCCACGGCCAGGACAAGAGTCGCGGTCGCGGTGAGGTCGGCCAGCGGCAGTGGGCTCATGCCGGCCGTGACCTCATCCAGGCGGTGTGAGACTGTACGTAAACCGGGTGAGTAGCTCGCTGCCCTGATCCGTCACGAGGAAGAGGTCCTCGAACGTGACCCCACCCACCCGCCTGTCCCAGAGACCCGGCTCGACCGCGATCACGTCCCCGGCAACGAGCCGATCCTGTCCCGCGAGGCCCAGCGACGGAGGTTCGTGGGGCTCGAGCCCGACCCCATGTCCCAGTGAGAACTGGAAGCCGTCCAGCTCGTCCTCGGACTGCGCCGTTCGCTGTGTGAGATAGCCGGAGGACTCGAACAAGTCGCACGTGGCGTCGAACAGCTCGCGGCCCGTGATGCCCGGACGGATCGCAGCCTGGGCATCGCTCAGCGCCTGCCGGACGAGTCGCTCCTGATCGGCGATCAGCTCGCCGTGTTCGGGGGCTGGCTCGCCGACCATGAAGGTTCGAGCCATGTCGGCCCAGCAGGCGCTCGCCTCATGACGCGGCCAGACGTCGACCTGAATTGGAAGGCCCGCGGGCAGCGGTCCCAACCCGGCCTCGTGCCCGTAGCCCTGCCACACGGAGGCCACGATCACATCGGGCGAGCAGGGGGCCCCGAGCTCTGCCGCTGCGCGGCGCATGCTCGACCGTACCGTCTCGGCCAGCAGCGGTTCGCCGTCGAGCCGAAGCTCACCGTCAGATCCGGGCTCGGCGCGGGCGAGCAGCTCGCACGCAGCGATCATCGCCGCCTCCGCGGCTCGCTGAGCTGCCCGGATGCCCTCGAGCTCGCCCGGCGCCTTCGCGCGCCGCCGGAGCTCGAACGTGGCGTCGTCCACCTCCAAGGCGATCCCGTCGTTCCGCAGGCGATCACCGAGTGCGAGCGGCAGGTCGCCAGGGACGACCGCCTCGTCGATCCCAATCCGCCGGACCGCCCGGGCCACCGCCTCGCGCTCCGCATCTGCAAACGACAGGCCCTGCTCGACGAGCTCCCTCCAGCCGAAGGCAAACCAGTCAAGGATCTCGGCGTCCGGGAGCGCAGAGTTCACGCGGGCGCTCTCGAGGGAGCTCGTCAACACGTAGCGCCGCCCATCGACCTCGGCAAACAGAAGTGGATCGACGATCCCGATCGGAATCTCGTGGCGCATCGCGGCGCAACGCTCCGTATCACCGAATAACAGCAGTCCTCGCATGCCCACGAGCGTACCTGCACGGAGGGTCACGACAGCTTGATTTGTTGCCGTTCTCGGGCCACAATCATGATTGCTGCTGGGGAAAGGAGCGCAGATGGGCGGGAGCCCATCGGAGTCCTTGAGCGATCCGTCGACACTGGGGAACGTCGCTACGACAGCCGCGGCATGGCGCGCGGCTTCGCCCCCGGGACCCCAACTCGTCGGCCGAGCGGCGGAGCTCGCGGCGTTGAACGACGAGTTCGGCCGCGCCGCGTCCGGAGAATTTCGCGTCGTTCTGATGCTCGGTGAGGCAGGGGTCGGCAAGAGCCGCCTGGGGCGTGAGCTGCTGGTGCGCCACCGCGAGGCGACCGGTTTGGTCGCCCAGGCGTATCCGTTGGCGGCGAGCGCGGCGTTCGGTCTGTGGACCGAAGCGGTCGATCCCCTGCTCCAGTCGCTCCCGGAGGAAGAGGTGGTCGAGCTGTGCGGTGGGTTGCTCGACGACCTCGCGAGCCTCTTCCATCGAGTTGCGCAGGTGCGTGGCTCCGTGCCGGAGCGAGATCCCCCGCTCCCACGGCTGCTGCAGGGTCTCGCCGGCCTGCTCGGCACCGTCTCGCGAGCGGCCCCGCTGGTCGTGCAGCTCGATGACGTGCATTTCGCGGACGCCTCGTCCTGGGAGGCGCTGCGGTACCTCGCCCGCCATCTCGACGGCGGCCGGCTGCTGGTGCTCGCCACGAGCCGCCCCGCCGAGCTGGCGGCCCACGACGTCGCCGCCCCGGTGTTGTTCGGGCTCGAGCAGGACGGATTTCTGTCGCGTCTGGACGTCTCCCCGCTGGCGCGCCCGGGCGTGGCCGAGCTCGCCGACGCCGTGATCAGACGTCCCGCGCCCGCCGCGCTCGTGGACTGGCTCTCCGAGCGCTCGCAGGGCAATCCCCTGTTCGCGATCGGCCTACTGCACGCTCTCGTCGAGGAGCAGGGCGATTTTTCGTCTCCGTACTTGCGGCGTCTGCCCGAAAGCCTGACCGACCGCGTGACGTCGGAGCTGCGCCGGCTCGAGGACGCGCCGCAGGCGATGGCCGAGCTGCTCGCCGTAGTCGGGAGACCCGTGTCGTTCGGCGACCTGGTGGTCCTGACGGGAGATTCGCTCGAGGAGGTCGGGACGATCCTGGCCGACCTCGTCCGGGCCGGGATCGTGATCGAACAGGAGCGAGGCGGCGAGCTCAGCTATGAGCTTCATCACCCGTTCGTTCGCGACGTCATGTACCAGGCGACGGGCGGCGCCAGACGGCGGGTGCTGCACCGGCAGGCTGGGCGCTCGCTGCTGAGAACCGGGCACCTGGCGGAGGCGGCGCTGCATTTCGCCCGATCGGCCGAGCGCGGGGATACGGAGGCAGTCGAGGTGCTGCTCGACGCGATGCGCCAGGCGGAGCGGCGTGAAGCGTTCCGCGAGGCGCTCGAGCTCCAGGCGGAGCTCGTCGAGCTGCTGCCGGCCGACGACCAGCGATGGCTCGAAGTCCTCGACGCGATGTATGCCCGTGCAGAGTGGTTGATCGACCACCGCGCCGAGACGAACGCCCCGGTTGCGATCAGGGCGCTGCGAGCCATCGACGGGCTCCTCGAGGACTCCTCGGACGATGCCCAACGCGCGATCGTCAAGTTCCGCTTGGCCAACTTCCTCGCTTGGGGCACGGGCGAGCTCGAGCAGGCACACGACGTCTGCCAGCAGGCGTATGAGTTGTTCGTCCGCGCCGGCGACCAGCGGCAGGCGCTTCTGGCCGCTCGGGAGCTGGCGTGGATCCGGGGACTGGGGGGAGATTTCGAGGGCATGAGCGTCGACGCCCGCGCGGTAGTCGCCGCAGCCGACGCGCTCGATGATCGGTTCGTCGCGATGCAGGGCCTGGCCGCGGTCGGCGCCATCGCCAACTTCTGCGGCGTGTTCGCGGAGGCGGGGGCGACGCTGCGGCGTGCTGCGACAATCGCGCGCCAGGACGAGAAGGCGTACCGCCTGACGATCGTGCTCGGGGGGCAGGCGCTCGGGTTGGCGCTCCAGGGCCGGATCGCCGAGACACCCCCGCTGTTCGAGGAGGCGAAGGCCGCGAATCCGGCCTACCGGGATGGCATCCTGGTCGAGCTCGAGGGGCTCGTCCGGTGGCTCGCCGGCGACTTTCCCGCGGCCGTTGCGAAGGCTCGCGAGGCGATCGCCTGGGGACCACGAGCGACCGCAAGGCGACGAACGCCCGGAATGCTGTGGGGCGCCCAAGCTGCGACCGAGTGCGGCGATCAACTCGAGGCGGAGCGTCTGCTCACGCGCGCACGGACGGCGCTTGGCGGCCGGGACTGGCTCTTCTATACGCAGGTGGCGCACTGGTCGGAGGCCGTGCTGGCATGGGAGTCGGGCCAGCCCGCCGAGGCCGTCGCAGGCCTGCGGCGCGTCGTCGCGCGGATGTCGGAGATGCGAGTCCGGCCGTTGCTCGCGTTGGCGCTGTCCGATCTGGCCGAGGCTGCCGCAGACGTCGGCGATAGTGCCGCAGCCGCGGCGGCGACCGAGGAGCTCGGCGCCGTGGCTCGATTCATCGGGCTTCCGTTGTACCGGGGCTTGGCGGCCGCGGGAGAGGCCTGGGCATGGGTGGCCCGTGGCGAGAGCGAGCGCGCCGTCCAGCCCGCACGAGAAGCGATCGAGCTGCTCTCGAGGACCGACTGCATGGCCCACCTAGCCCGGGCCCACTACGCGCTCGGGCGCTCGCTGCCATCGGGCGACCGGCGAGAGGCGGTGGCCCAGCTCGAGCGGGCAGCGACGATCCTGGGGGCATGCGGAGGTACGTGGAGACGGGGCCGGGCACTCGAGGCCTTGCGCCGGCTCGGCACAACCGGACGGCGCGCCGCGGCGGCCGCGCTCGGGCCCGACTCGCTGACCCGCCGCGAACGCGAGGTGGCCCAACTCGCCGCGACCGGCATGAGCGCGAAGGAGATCGGCGGGTCGCTGTTCATCGGGGAACGGACGGTCGAGAGCCACCTCGCGAGCGTGTACGCGAAGCTCGGCGTGGACTCCAAGCTGCAGCTCGTACGGCGCGGCAAGGAACTGGGGCTGGCGAGAACCGAATCCGTAGCGAGTTCCGTACCTCTACCGAAGACAGACGGCACGTACTGACATACGCTCGCCGCACAACACGCGACCTGGGGGCAGAACCGAGGGGGAACTGCAATGCGTGACTTCGAGACGGTCCGGCAACGACATGTGGCATTCGCGATCGCGCTCGCACCGCGGCTGATCGAGCGGCTCGACTGGCCGGCGGATCGGCTCGCCGCCCACCGTGCCCAGCGACTACGCGAACTGGTAGGCCTGGCCATCAAGCGCTCCGCCTGGCACCGCCGGCGGCTGGCGGGAGTGGATCCCGGCCGGCTCGACGAGGCGGGCCTGCGCGAGCTGCCGACGATGACCAAGACAGACCTGATGGAGAACTTCGACGGGATCGTCACTGACGAGCGCGTCTCGCTTGAGCTAGTGAACGACTACCTGCGGACGGTGACGACGGGTAGCTATCTGCTCGACGGCCTCACGGCGATCACCTCAGGAGGGTCGACCGGCGAGCGGGGGGTGTTCGTGTACGACTGGGATGCGTGGGCAACGTTTTGGCTCACCGCGTTGCGTTACGTGATGCGTGCCAAGCTCGCAGACCCCGAGCTCGGATCACGGCCGGTCGTTCAGGGCTGGGTGGCGGCCGCGCACTTCACGCATGGCACCGCCGCGCTCTCGAGGACCTTCGCGAGCCCGGACTTCGTCAACGTTCGCCTCCCCATCACACTCGCCACCGAGGAGATCGTCGCCGGCCTCAACGAAGCACAGCCCGACATGCTCATTGCCTATCCCTCGGCGCTGCACGTGCTCAGCTTCGAGGCCCGAGCGGGGCGGTTGCGCATCGCGCCGCGGAAGATCATGGCCTGCTCTGAGCCGCTCTTGCCGGAGATCCGAATCGCAGCCGAGGAGGCATGGGGCATCCGCGTTGGAAATCTGTATGGCGCATCGGAGGGCGGCTGCATCGCCGTACCGTGCGATCACGGCGGCTCCCACCTGAGCGAGGATCTGGTGATCGTCGAGCCCGTCGATGAGGACGGACGACCGGTGGCACCAGGGGAGCGCGCCGCCAGGATCTACCTGACGAACCTGTTCAACCGGGCGCTGCCCCTGATCCGCTACGAGATCACCGACGAGGTGACGATCCTGACCGACCCGTGCCCGTGCGGGTCGGCCCATCGGTGCGTGGGGGACATTCAGGGCAGGCTCGACGACGTGTTCGTCTACGACGATCGTCGCGTCCATCCCCATCTTTTTCGCTCCGAGCTCAGCCGCCACCCCGGTGTAGTCGAGTACCAGGTCCGCCAGACATCGCAAGGCGCGCGCGTCATCGTCCGCTGCGGCGGGCCTGTGGATCTCGAAGGGCTCGGTCGGGAGATCGCGCTCGCGCTCGCCGACGTCGGACTCCCGCGCCCGGTCGTCGAGGTAACGCCGGTCGAGCGATTGGAGCGCGACCCCGGACCGGCCAAACTCAGGCGCTTCGTGCCCCTTGGCAAGAAGCACCGGCCCGGTGCCGATCACGGCGGGGTCCCCGGCGGTCTCGAGCGCGTCCTCTCCTCGGCCCACTAGCGCGGGTCCATGCGCGACGCGGCGCCCATCCTCGGCGTGCTCGGCGGCCTGATCGGGATCGCCGACACCGTCCCATACGTCCGCGACACCGTTCGCGGGAGCACCCGTCCCCATCGGGGTACGTGGCTGATCTGGGGCGTCCTCGCGATCGTGGCGTGCCTCTCCCAGCGGGCCGACGGAGGGTCGTGGAGCCTGCTCATGACCGGTTCGCAGGCGATCCTGACGAGCTTCGTCTTCGTGCTCGCGATCCGTCGTGGCGAGGGCGGCCTCAGCGCCGGCGAGTTGTCTCTAGCGGCGATTGCCGGTGCCGGCGTGATCGGCTGGGTCGTGGTCAGCGAACCCATTGTCGGGACCGCGTGCGTGATCGCTGCCGACCTCATCGCAGCCGCGATGATGATCCCGAAGGCCTACCGCGATCCAGGCTCCGAGACGCTCTCGATGTACGTTCTCGCGAGCATCGGCGGAGGCCTCGCCGCAGCCGCGGTCGGCAGGGCCGACCTGTCGCTGCTCATTTACCCCGTGTACTACAGCGCGGCCAACGCGGCAATGGCGGTCCTGATCCATACGCGGCTCGCGGGTCCAGCGGCGGCGAGTCCGTGAGCTGGGAGATGTAGGCAGCGGGTGCGAGATGGATGCGTGCGAATGGGTTCGGAAGGAGGTGATCGGCGACGACGTCGTGCTCGAGGGGCCGTTCGGCCCGCGCCGCCTGGTCTACGCGGACGCGACGGCCTCTGGGCGCTCGCTGAGGTTCGTGGAGGACTTCATTCGCGAGCAGGTGCTGCCGATGTACGGCAACACGCATACTGAGGCGTCGGCGACAGGGCGCCGCACGACGGCGTTGCGCGAGGAGGCGCGCGCGATCATTCACCGCGCCGTGAACGGCGGCGATGACGACGTCGTCCTGTTCTGCGGTTCCGGCGCGACCGGCGCGATCGACAAGTTGATCCGCGTTCTCGAGCTCGAGCCGTACGACCGCCCCGTCGTGTTCATCGGTCCCTACGAGCACCACTCGAACGAGCTGCCGTGGCGCGAGTCGGTCGCCGAGGTCGTGACGATCGGCGAGGACAGTACCGGCCGGATCGATCTCGACCACCTTGCCTACGAGCTCTGGCGCCACGCAGATCGCCCGGTGAAGATCGGCAGCTTCTCCGCCGCGTCGAACGTCACCGGGATAGTGACCGACGTCGATCCGATCTCCATCATGCTCCACCACTACGGCGCTCTGTCGTGCTGGGACTACGCCGCGGCCGGGCCGTATCTGCCGATCGACATGAACGCGTCACCCCGCCTCCCCGACGGGCACCTGGCCTACAAGGACGCGGTGTTCGTCTCACCGCACAAGTTCATCGGCGGTCCGGGGTCGCCGGGCGTACTCGTCGCCAAGCGCTCGCTGCTGCGCAACCGCGTCCCCTCTGTCCCCGGCGGGGGAACCGTCCTGTTCGTAAGCCCGTCCGGGCACGAATACCACCCCGACCCCGAGATCCGGGAGGAGGGCGGAACACCCGGCATCGTCGAGTCGATCCGCGCCGGCCTGGTGTTTGGGGTCAAGGAGGCGGTCGGCTGCGACGAGATCCGTCGGCGCGAGCACGACCTGGCCCGGCGCGCGATCGACTCGTGGAGAGCCAACCCGCAGATCGAGATTCTCGGGAGCACGCAGCCCGAGCGGCTCGCGATCGTGGCGCTCGGCCTCCGCCATCCCGGTGGCCTCCTGCACGCCAACTTCGTCGTTGCCGTCCTCAGCGACCTGTTCGGCATTCAGGCGCGCAGCGGATGTTTCTGCGCTGGTCCCTACCTGCACCGCATGTATCGGATCGACGAGCGCTGGTCCGCGCGCATGCGCGCCGAGGTGTCGATCGGCCACCTAGGCGCAAAGCTCGGCTTCACGCGGATCACGTTCAACTACTTCATCAGCGAGACGGCGTTTGGCTACATCCTCGACGCGATCCACCTGCTCGCGCGTGAAGGGTGGAAGCTGCTTCCGCTCTACCGCTTCGACCCGGCCACCGGCCTGTGGCACCACAGGGACGCCATGCCCGACCCGCCGACCAGCCTCCGCGACGCGCTCGGGTCCGCTCCGCGGCGACTCGCCAGGGCGCCCGAGAGCGCGCTTGCCGATCAGCTCGAGGTGGCACGGCGGATCATCCGAACGATTGAGACGCGGCCGCCCGCCGCTCCTCTCGACGATCCGATCGTGAGCGACGAGTTCGAGCGCGTCCGTTGGTTCCCCCTACCGGGCGAAGGCCTCGAGCAGTTACGAGCATCGATCTAGGAGAACGACATGGAACTGAGATTTGGTGAGCTCATCCCCGGTCTGACCGTCGATGGCAGGGAGCTCCGGGCTCGGGTATTCAACGAGCGAGAGGTGCGCGCCGCGGCCGGGCTGACGATGGTGATCGGCGCGGTCGCGTTCAGCTACGCCTATTTCACCAAGCGGTACGTGCCGCTCCAGGTCGTCGCCAGCCTCTTCTTCGTCGAGTTCCTGACGCGATTGGCGGCTGGGATTCGCCACAGCCCGATGGGCGTGATCGCACGGGCGATGACGGCCGGGCAGAGACCGGAATGGGTTTCCGCGAAGCCCAAGCGGTTCGCCTGGGCGCTTGGGATGTCGATGGCGTTCGCGATGACGGTCATCACCAACAGCGGCATCCGCGGGTACCTGCCGCGAACGATCTGCCTGATCTGCCTGGCCCTGATGTGGATGGAATCGGTGCTCGGCCTGTGCGTGGGCTGCAAGATCTACGGCCTGCTCGTCAGGCGCGGCTGGATGACCGACGACCCCGAGGTCGAGCTGTGCGCCGACGGTGCCTGCGAGCCGAATCGGCTGAGGACAGAGACGTCGCCTTGGTAGCTGATTCCGCCGGCCTCGGCGTCGGCGAGCTCGAGTATCCCGAGCAGCAGCCCGAGGATCGGCGTGGGCGGTCCCGACAGGGTCGCGTCCGGGCTGTCGGCCGCGCCGAGCCGGGTGTGGACCGCGCCGTCGCGGGCCTCGATCACGATCGGCTCATCGCCGGTCTGAAGCTCGATGACCACCGGTGGCGCAGCCGGATTGTCGTCGGTGAGCATCAGCTCGAGTGCCCACGCGAGCCAGTGGCTATGCACGACATCGCCTTGGCTCGGCTCGGCCATCAGCGGGATGCCCCACCGGATCAGGCCCTCGAGCACGGGTCGGAGCTCTTCGCCACGCGGGGTGAGGCGGAACAGGGTGCTGGCAATCGGGGGCGGCGCGTCCTCGCGCGCGACAACCCCGACGCGCTCGAGTTCGCGCAGACGCTCCGCGAGAAGGTTGCTGGCGATTCCAGGCAGCCCGTTGCGCACGTCTGTGTAGCGGCTCGGGCCACGAAACGCGAGCTCGCGGACGATCAACAGCGTCCAGCGGTCACCCACCAGATCTAGCGATTTCGCGATCGCGCAGTACTCGTCGTAGGACCTCATCTGTTGATTGACTCTAGCACAAGGTAGAAATAATCGTCTATCTACTTGACTTTCTTGTCTTTGCAGTTTAGAACTACGTCGGAACCTCTGCCGCGCTCCCAAGGAGGAGTCATGAAACGCAAACCGATGATCTTGATATCGCTGCTGCTGGCGGCGTTCGTGATCAACCTCGACACAACGATCGTCAACGTCGCGCTGCCGACGCTGGTTCGTGAGCTCCACGCGACCAACTCGCAGCTTCAATGGGTCGTCGACGCGTTCAACCTGCTGTTCGCCGGATCGGTGCTGGCGGCGGGCAGTCTGTCGGACCGGTTCGGACGAAAGGGGATGTTGCTGGCGGGTCTGTCGGTGTTCGGTGTGGCGAGCCTCGTGGGCGGACTGACCGGCAGTCCGGGCCAGTTGATCGCGGCGCGCGCGGTGATGGGCATCGGCGCGGCGATGGTGTTCCCGGCAACGCTTTCGCTGATCTCAAACGTGTTCACGGAGCGACGCGAGCGCGCTCTGGCGATTGGCTTGTGGGGCGCGATCACGGGCGCGGCGATCGCGCTCGGGCCGATCGTCGGCGGCTGGCTGCTCGAGGTGTTCGACTGGCGCAGCATCTTCTTCGCCATGACTCCGATCGCGATGATCGCCGGCGTTCTGGTCGCCGGGTACGTGCCGACATCGCGTGACCCGCACGCGCCACGGACCGACCGCGCCGGGTTCGGCCTGTCGACCGCGATGATCGCCCTGCTCGTGTACACGATCATCGAGGCGCCGAACTACGGATGGGGAAGCATTCGGACGCTGAGCAGCCTCGCGCTCACGGGAGCGCTGGCAGCCGCCTTTGTGGGCTGGGAACGGCGCACCGACCACCCGATGCTTGACCTTAGCCTGTTTCGCAACCCGCGCTTCACCGCCGCAAGCGCCTCGGTGGCAATCTCGTTCTTCGCTCTGTCCGGGTTCATCTTCCTGGTCACCCAGTACTTCCAGTTCCTCAAGGGCTATGGGCCGCTGTCGACCGGCGTCCGGCTCCTGCCAGTTGCGAGTTGCGTGGCGATTTCGTCGATCCTCGGCGCCAGACTCGCCGTGCGAGTGGGCACGAAACTGGTCGTTGCCTCCGGGCTGTCGCTGATGGCCGCGTTCTACGTGTGGGTCACGACAACGGCAGCCGGCACCAGCTACGTGACGATCGCGGCCCAGATGGTCGTTCTCGGGATAGGAATGGGCCTAACGAGCGCGCCCGCGACCGAGGCGATCATGGGCGTAGTGCCCAAGACGAAGGCCGGCGTCGGGTCCGCGGTGAACGACGCGACACGGCTGCTGGGCGGAACGCTCGGGGTCGCGGTGATCGGCAGCGTGTACGCGTCGCTGTACGCGAGCCGGCTCACCAGTGGCCTCCCCACGGGCTTGCCGGCCACCGTCGCCCGCGCCGCGCACGGATCCGTGGGTGCCGCGCTCGGCGTCTCGGGCAAGCTCGCCGACGCGGGCCATCCGGCGCTCGCGGCGGCCATCCACAACGCCGCCAGCTCGGCCTTCTTCGAGGGCTTCCACACGGCCAACTTCGTCGCGGCCGGCGTCGCCGCCGCCGGCGCGGTGATGGCGCTGACGCTGCTGCCAGCCCACCCGAAAACCAGCGGCGACGACACAGCCGAGCTGCGCGCACCTGCCGCGCCGGTGGCGGCTCCCGCCCGCGGCTGACATTCCCATACGACTAGGAGAAGAACACCATGGCCAACCAGCAAACCCAGGGCATCGATACCGCGCTCGAGCGCAACCGCGCGTTTGCGGCCGCCGGCGGTCATCGGGGCGCCGTCATCTTCCCCAACCTGGAGCTCTTCGTGATCACGTGCATCGATCCGCGCGTCGATCCCGCGCACTTCCTCGGCCTCGGCCTGAGCGACGCGTTGGTCGCCCGTAACGTCGGCGGCCGGGTGACGCCGGAGGCGATCAACGATGTCGCCTTCATCGCCCAACTGGCCGAGATAAGGCTGCCGGACGGCCCGCTGTTCGAGGTCGCGGTGATCCACCACACGCAGTGCGGCACCGGCGCGCTCGCCGACGATGCGTTCCGCCACCGCTACGCAGAGCGGATCGCCGTCGACGAGTCGACCCTCCTCGAACACGCCGTCCTCGATCCGACGGCGACGGTCACACGCGACGTCGAGCGCCTTCGCTCCGCACCTGCGATCTCCTCGCGCGTCCGCGTTTCCGGGCACGTCTACGACGTGGTCACCGGCCTGGTGGAGATGATCATCCCCGCCGGTTCGCGAAACTGACCCTCAGCCGACCGCGGAGGTCGTCGCGAGCGTGGCACAGCGCGAAGCGTCGCCGGTGCGCACGTGGATCGGACGCACCCTCCAGCCATCCCCGACTGGTTCGAAGAGGACGATCGGTGTGCCCTTCGCGATCGACCTGGCGGGGCGGTAGCCGACCGAGCCGACGTTCAGCCCGATCGCCCACGCGACCTCGCTCTGATAGCCGAGCTCGGTCACGGGTTGGCCGCATGACTTGATCACCGCGGCGCCGCCGGCCCTGTCGATCACGGCCTCGAGCCGGCTGAGCTGAGTGGCGCCGCGGTGCGCGTCGTCGATCTCCCGGTGCGTGGTCCGCGCCCGCGAGCGAGCCGCCGGTACGAGCGCGACGACGAGGAGGACCACTACCGCCACGGGAGCCCACGCAAGCGCCCCCGTGCGGCGCGGCTCATACGCGAGGAGTCGCCCGACGGCGGCGCCGGCGAGCACGACCAGCACGGCGACCGGCTCGATCAGATAGCGCCCGACAGCGGACCAGCCGTGGTAGGCGAACACGATCTCGATCGCCACCCACAGGAGCGCCGCCCCGGCCAGCGTCATCCACGTCCGATCGCGGCGAGCGACCGCGAGCACGAGGGCGAACACGACCGCGAGCTGCATCGGCAGCTCGTAGAGGCCGCGCACGCGGCGGAGCACGCCGATGATCTTGTTCCCATGGATCGCGTTCGGCGAGTTCAGAGCCAGGTCCCCGGAGATGAACCAGCTGTGCGAGGTGAGCGCCGGAACCACGAACCACGACAGAGGGATCAGCGCCAGGCCGACCGCTGTCAGGGCCCGCATTCCCGGCACCGCGCGCCAAGCCCAGACGGCGTACAGGCCGGCGAACACCCACCCCTCCGGCCGTCCCAACGACACGAGCACGATCGCCAGGAAAGCCAGCCGGGGGTGCCCGGAGAGGTGGCTGTCGATCGCCGCGAGGCACAGCGTCACGACCATCGGATCGGAGTTCGCGATCAGGACCAGCTCCGAGTAACCGTTGATCCCGAGCACGCCAACTCCAGCGAACGCGGCCGCCGCGAATGGCGCCCAGCGCCGGTGCGGGCACGGCCCGGTCAGGCGGTAGGCGATCCTTGCCGCAAACACTCCGCCCGCCAACGCCGCCGCGGACGACGTGATCATCCACAGCCACATCTGCCCGTTCGCCCGCGCGAGCCCATACGGCAACGTGAACGCAAACGTCAGCGGCTTCCAGGACGGGGCGCCGTCGGTGTTGAGATCCCAGTGGAGCACCTGACGACCCCAGACAAGCCACCCGTACGCGTCGTAGGTCGGACGCATCCTGGTGAGGACGACCCACGCGATCGCGACCAGGATCACTCCCGCTCCGACGGCGAGCCACGTGGCGATCTGGCGCGGTGCGGGCCCACGCCGACGCGGGCCGGATGCGCTGCGGCCATCGGGCCGGCGCTTCGTGGACGTGGCGATGATCTGCTCGGACATCCGGCGTACGAACGTAGCTGCCTGAGCGTCAGCCTAAGACAAGTTAAAGACAGATGCCCTCGACATCGAGGGCATCACTGCGTCAGTGCCCTCGACTGAGGGCATCACCGCGTCATTCCTCGCCGGCAAGCTCCGCGAGTTCGAGCTTGACGCCGAGCGCCCTCACCATCTTGCCGGCCGCCGAGACCACACGTGAGGTCCCGACGATCGGGGCGACGGCGGCGAGCAGTCCCTGGATCTGATCGGCGTCCACGCCGCTCTCCCCCGCGGCGCCCATGTTCAAAAGGTACGACGCGGGCGGAGCATCGATTGCCACTAACGCGGCAATCCGGACGAGCATCACCGACTGGTCGTCGAGGGTGGTCGCCTCGAGCGAGTCCTCGGTCATCTTCGCGAGCAGATCGAGAATCGGGGTGTCCCCGGGTTCAGCTGCCATCTACGGTCTCCTTTCAGGTGGTCCGAGGAGAGATGGTCGAGAACCACGTGCCCGCGGTCATCACCCGATCAGAATGACCTCGCGGCGCGCGCGCCCGCCCGGGGCCGCGGTCAGCGAAGGCCGGGGCCCTGCGGGCGGACCTCCTGGTCCCCGTCGGTCAGGGCCACTCGTCGCGCCCACATCGGCGGCGGCGTGCCCCCGGTGTGGGCGAACGCCTTGTTGACGATCTTCCAGTCCCCGTCGATACGCGCGAGCGTGAAGAAATCGGTGAACGAAACGCTGCCCCAGAAGCCGTCCTCCTCGACCGTCGCCGTCGCGGCGTCCCCAACCTGATCGATCGCGACGATACGAGCCTTGTAGGAGCCGTCGAGATCAGCGGGCCTGCCGTCGCTCATCCCGATCATGTCGGCGATCGGCATGTCGAGCCTCTGACCGCCAACGCTCCCGAACATCCAGGCGTCCTCGTGAAACGCGTCGCGCAGCTTCGTCGCGTTCCCCTCCCGCGCGCCGGCGATGTAGAGCCGGACGACCCGCTCGATCTCTCCGTCGGTCGCCCAATCGGTCAGCTCAACCTCGACGTTCGCCCCCCAATCGATCATGCTCAAGCTCCTCTCGGTCCCCAGGTTCCGCGTTAGCTTGAGCCTAAACGACAACCCCGGGACAGCATGTGTAGATATTGGTTTCGTGGCGGCGATAAAGCCTGCAAAACCTCTACGATCGCGTGACGCTCGTCTTGCCGACCTTGGAAGCGACGCACGCGAGCAGCTGGTGGTAGGAGTCGCAGAATGACTCGACGCCCTCGCACTCGAGCTCAGCAGTCACGGCGGCGAGGTCGATGCCGGCGTCCGCCGCGTCCGCAAGGGTCTTCTCAGCTGCCCCCACACCGGCATCGACAGTGCGGGCAATCTGGCCGTGGTCGGCGAAGGCTCGCAGCGTCAGCTCGGGCATTGTGCTGACCACGTCGGGTCCGATCAGCTCTGAGACATAGAGAACATCCGAGAGAGCAGGATCCTTTGTCCCGGTGCTCGCCCACAGCGGTCGCTGACGATTCGCGCCCCGGTCCGCCAATCGGCTCCATCTCTCGTCGGTGAATCTGGCCCGGTACAGCTGGTAGGCGAGGCGCGCGTTGGCGACGGCGACGGTTCCCCGAAGGGGTGAGTCCTGGGTCAGACGTGCATCGACCTTCGTGTCGATCCGCGAGACGAAGAACGACGCCACCGAATTCACCTCCTGGACGGGCTCGCCGGCTTGCAGCCTCGCCTCGAGCCCGCGGAGGTACGCGTCGATCACCTGCGCGTAGCGCTCGACCGAGAACAGCAAGGTGATGTTGACGTTGACCCCGCGCCGCGTCAGCTCCTCGATCGTGGGCAGCCCGGCCTGCGTTCCCGGGACCTTGATCATCACGTTGCGCTGACCCAGGCGATGCCACAGGTCGGTCGCCTGTTCGATCGTGGCATCCGTATCGTCGGCGAGATCGGGCGTGCACTCGAACGACACGTAGCCGTCACGGCCTCCGCTGCGGTCGTGTTCCGGGCGCAGCAGTGATGCGGCCTCCCCGACGTCCTCGAGAGCGAGTGCGAAGAACAGCTCCTTGGGATCTCGCTCGCCCGCAGAAACCAACCGACGGAGCTGGTCGTCGTACAGATCGGAGCTCGTTATCGCCTTCGCGAAAATCGTGGGGTTGGAGGTCGCCCCGGTCACCTTGTAGTCCCGGATCAGCGCTTCGAAGTCGCCGCTGCGGATCAGCTGCCGGGAGAGGGTGTCCAGCCAGATTGAGACGCCCGCCGCTTGCAGGGCCGTCAGATTGCGATTTGGTGCCATGACTGTTTAGACGCCATAACAGCCCTCCGTCTTACGCCTCGCGTCATTTGCTGGGGACCGTATCGTGACCCCGGTCAACCCGAGGAGCCGCTATGACCGAACGTCCGCCGCTACCCCCGTTCACTCGTGAGGCTGCAGCGCAAAAGGTGCAGGCTGCCGAGGAAGCGTGGAACACGCGCGATCCGGAGCGCGTGTCCCTCGCCTACAGCGAGGATTCCGTCTGGCGCAACCGAGACGCCTTCATCGACGGGCGGGCGGAGATCGTCGCGTTTCTCACCTCCAAGTGGGAGCGCGAGCTCGACTATTCGCTGCGCAAGAACCTGTGGTGTTTCGAGGAGAACAGGATCGCGGTCCGCTTCCAGTACGAATGCCGCGATCGAAGCGGTCAGTGGTGGCGGAGCTACGGCAACGAGCTGTGGGAATTCAACGAGCACGGCCTGATGATCCGGCGGGAGGCCAGCATCAACGACGTCCGGATCGCCGAGGCCGATCGACGCATCTTCGGCCCGCGCACGCCCGCCGAAGCCCCCGAACCGCTTCCGGTGCGCTGACGAAGACGCGACGGAGCGGTGCTCGACGGCGACGGGGGGCCGAGCTGGCGAGCGCCCCGGACGCTCGCCAGCTCGCTGGAGCTCGTTCAGCTCTACTTGTGGCAGGACGTCGAGATCTTCGGCGAGCCGTTGTGGCTCTTGCCGTTCTGCCCGACCTCGTTGACCTGCGCGACCCGCTTGCTCTTGCACAGGCTCTTGGTCGTGACCAGGATCCCGTGCGAGCCTCCGTTGATCGTGATCGCGAACTTCGAGATCGCCGCGTCCGGGATCGATCCGAACGTCGTCACGAGCTTGTTGTGCGACACCGTCGTCTTGCCCGTGAGATCGAGCGCGATTTGGCCGCGGAGCGTGACGAGCAGCGCCGGCAGCGTCTTGATCGTCTGTCCGCTCTTGTTCGTGCGGATTCCCTGGACAAGGAACACGCTACCGCTGAGCGGACCCGAGAGGTCCGGTGTCTTCGCGGTCGCGTGACCGATGTTCGTGCTGGAGGGGCAGTTGTCCGCGGCCGCCGCGGAGACCGCGCAGACGTTCTGGGAGTTCTTCGCATCCAGCGCGATGGACAACGGCAGGGTCAGCTTCACCGACTTGAGGTTCGCCTGACCGCCCTTCTAGAAATCGCCGTAACTGCGAGAGTCTGCGGCGTACCAGCCAGACACAGGCCTGTTTCTATTGATTCTCATTGTGTTCCCGTGCGAACACGGGCTCGGCGCGGGCTGGTCCGCGATGCGCGCCTCACTGGCCCGCCAGGGCCGGCCACGGGAATGAATCGGTCGCGACGTGCGTCCGTCTAGCTGACCAGCCAAGAGCGGACGTTGTCCCCAGTCACCAGCACCCGAGTTCTGATCGTCGCCGACCGGACCGCAAACAGCTCGCACCTGATGCGGTCCGTGGCGGATCGGGCCGCCGATGGCCTCTGCACCTTCACCCTGCTCGTACCGGCGGCGCGGCGCGGCCCTCGCCGGGTGAGCGACCCCGCCGATCGGGGAGTAGCGGGGGCCGAACGCCGGCTGGGCACGGCCCTGCCGCTGCTTTCCGCCGCGGCCGGCTCCGAGGTCGTGGGAATGCTCGGCGCCGAAGACCCGCTCGTCGCCGTGCGCGAAGCGCTCAAGGTCATGGGATTCGACGAGGTGATGGTCTCGCTGCGGCCGACGCCTATCTCGGAGTGGGCTCGAATCGAGCTACCGCGGAAGATCCGCGAGCTCGGGGTGCCCGTGATCGAGGTGACGGCGGGCGAGTCGGACTGCACGCCGCTTCCCGCAGCCTGATCGAGCGGGGGTCCCTCCGCTCAGCTCACCGTCAACGTGCCGACCATCCCCGCCATCCGGTGGCCGGGAACGGTACAGAAGAACGTGTAGGTGCCGGGCTTCAGATCCACCGTGAGCGTCTTGGTTCCGCCCTGGAAGGTGGGCGTGGCGCCGAGGATCTTTCCGTTCGTCCCCTGTTGCAGCGTGAAGTTGTGCGCCAACGGCGACGAGTTCGAGAAGGCGATCGTGACCTTGCCGGCCTTCGCGCTGAGCGTGCTCTTCGTGTACTTCAACAGTCCACTGGAATTTGCCGCGATCGCCAAGCTCCCGGAGGCGCCCGTCGACGCCGTCGTCGAGGTCGAGGCAGGCGTGGATGCCGCGGTCGACGTCGCCGGCGCGGCGGTAGACGAGGTCGTGTTGCTGCTACTACTACTCGACCCGCAGGCTGCGAGACCCAGCGCCAGGACCATGCTGATGAGCGCGAGGGCGATGAGCTTGGGCATTGGAACGGTCTCCCTTCGGTTGGTGCTCGCGTCCGACGGACCGCGGCGCGCGCGAGTCGGTCAATGATGCCGCAAAGGCCGGACCCAAGTCACGCCTTCGCGGTTAGGAGCGCGCCCGCGCGATGTTGAGATCGTCAGTACGCGTAACCGCCGCCGCTCGACGTTGACGTCGTGCTCGAGGCCGGTGCGGGGGTGGTGCTGGACGCTCCGGTCTTGATCACGAACCACGTCCCCACGTCCTTCAGTCCTTCCCCGGTCGCCTGACCGGGCGCGGAGTCGTGGGCGAACGTGTAGAGCGGCTCGCCCTTGTAGGTGACCTGCCACATGCCGTTGGA
Organism: uncultured Solirubrobacterales bacterium; assembly: GCA_963812225.1. Lineage (GTDB taxonomy): Bacteria > Actinomycetota > Thermoleophilia > Solirubrobacterales > Solirubrobacteraceae > Palsa-465. The sequence goes on along the minus strand of CAWEUN010000009.1, from coordinate 110,546 downwards.
GCGCTTGACCACGCCGAGCGAACCGACGCTGCCGCTCGGCTTGGATCCCGAGGCCACAGTCAGGGGATGCCAGGCTGCCAGACAGGCGGAGGTGGTGCAGATGAACTTCCCTGCGTGCTCGCCGGTGAGGCGGTAGAGCGTCATGCCCTGCGAGTCGACGAGCACCGTGCCGCCGATCGACGAAACCGTGCCTGTCTTCACCGTGGTTCCGGATGACGCGGTAGTGGTGGTTCCGGACGCCGGCGCGGATGTCGTGGTGTTTGAGGAAGTGCTGCTGCCGCACGCAGCAAGCACCAGCGACGCGGCGACCGCGGGGACGAGAACCTTGATTGAGGAAAGCACTTCGGACTCCTGACTGCCATCGGGTGGGTTCCGTTAGCACCCACTACCACTGCTGCTGAAGACCGCCTGGGCACTAATTTCCTTCCCGACCGTAAGCGGCACCTACCGAGGCCGCAGGCTTGGCTCATCTGCTTGGTTCACCGGCTGGGTTCACCTGCGAGCGATTCCAGCGGCGTGTCGAGATCTGTCAGCTCCGCCACGTCCACCGTTTGGCGGGAGCGGATCAGCGCCTGCACGTGCTCGTTCACGTCCCAGACGTTGACGTTCATGCCGGCCATGACCCGTCCCCCCTCGAGCCAGAAGGCGACGAATTCGCCGCCGTCGCGATCGCCCCGGAACACGACCTGATCCCAGCTCGTCGCATAGCCGGAGTACTCCATCCCGACGTCGTACTGGTCGGAGAAGAAGTACGGAATCCGGTCATAGCCAGCGGGATCTCCGAGCATCGCGCGAGCCGCAGCGGGGCCCTGGTTGAGGGCGTTGGCCCAGTGCTCGACGCGGATCCGCTGCTCGAAGAACGGATGCCAGGCATTGGCGACATCCCCGGCCGCGAACACGTTTTCCGCGGCCGTCTGCAGATGCTCGTCCACGACGATTCCGTTGTCGATCTCCAGTCCGGCGTCACGCGCAAGATCGACCCGGGGAGCGACTCCGATCCCGACGGCGGAGAAGTCGCACTCGACGACCTTGCCCGAGCTCGTCCGAATGCGCTGCACCACACCGTCCCCCTCGAACGCCTCGAGGCCGTCTCCGAGATGGAGCTCGATCCCGTGCTGGGCGTGTACGTCACGGTAGAACTCGCCGATCTCCCGTCCGAAGATCCGCTCGTTCGGGAGCTCGAGCGGGTCGATCAGCGCCACCTCCAATCCGAGCGTTCGGGCCGAGGCGGCAAACTCGCTGCCGATCCAGCCGGCGCCGATCACGGCCACGCGACTCGCCGAATGCAGCCGCCGGCGAAGCGCGTCGCAATCGGCCAGCGTCCGGAGGTAGTAGATCTCGCCGAGCTCCGCCCCGGGAACCGACAGCCGGCGCGGCTCGGCGCCCGTGGTCAGCAGGAGGCGGTCGTACGCCAGCTGCTGTCCGTCGTCGAGCGTCACGTTGGCAGCGCTCGTGTCGATCGCCGTGGCCGTGGTAGTGGCTTTCAGCTCGATCTCGTGCTCCTGATAGAAGCCGGGCGTGTGGACGTAGGCCTTCTCGCGCTCGGACTCCCCGCGCAGGTAGTCCTTCGTGAGCGGCGGACGCTCGTAAGGACGCTCAGGCTCAGTTCCGACGAGCACGATGCGGCCGTCGAAGCCGCGCTCACGGAGCTCTTCGGCGGCCTTCGCGCCCGCCAGGCTCGCACCCACGATTACGAACGTCGGCTTGCTCATCGGTTCTCCCTTCGGGTCAGAGACGGTTTGGATTCATAGTCCCCGCTCGGGGGAGTTCTCGATCAGCGCTTTCAGGCTCGCGTGCTCCTCGTAGCACGCCGGACACCCCTCGAGGTGGGCGCGCATCCCCGGAATCTTGCTGTCCGCGTCTGCGTTCGCCAGTTCGAGCTCGACATATCGATCGAGCATCTCGAAACACTCCTCGCACGTGAGCTCGGGTCCGGCCGGACCAAGGAGGCGCGCCAGCAGTCGCTCGTTAGCCAGGGGGGACTCATTCATAACCATGCGCCTCGACCGCCCGTCGGAGCTTCTGTCGGGCGTCATGCAGGGTCTTATAGAGCGCACCGCGGGTCGTGTTCAACCGTTCGGCAAGCACATCGATGGGAACGTCCGCGACCACGAGCTCGATCAGGACCTCACGCTGGTGGGGCGACAGCTGCGTCCGTATCGCATCGACCACCACCTGAAGCCGATCGACGGTCACGACGGATTCTTCAGGATCAAATCGCGTCGATGAAAACGCGTTCCATGCGTCCGGCTCGACCGGGAGCTCTCGGTCCTGCCACGCGCGGCGCCGGACGCGGACCGCCGCCTCGAGGATCGCGAACTTGTAGGCCCAGCTCGTGAAGCGGCTCTCGAATCGGAATTGGTCGAGCTTGGCGAGAATCGCGCTCAGCGCATCATCCGCGCTCTGAACCGCGAGGTCCTCGAGCGACTCGCCGCGGATCCTGGCGAGCATCCCGCGCCGCCGAGCCAGCTCGAACCGGGCCGCCCGCAGTAGAAGGGCGTGCAGGCGTGTTGCGGCCTGCTCGCGCTCGGGGCCCGTGCTGCGGAGCGCCTCCAGCCAGGCGCGATCCTCGGCGCCGTGCTCTCCCCGCGCGGGCGTAGATCCCGGTCGCACGAGACTGACGCTAGCGAAGTCGCTCACGTTCGTTCCGGCGCGTCTCACAGCGGAGCGAGGATCCGGGCCGCGAGGTCAGGCGGACAGCCGCGATCCACCAGCTCGAGCAGCGCATGTGCGTCGATTCGGCTCTCGTGGGCAAGCCGGTCGGCGAGCTCCTGTGGGAACCCAGCGCCGAGCAGACGCTGCGCGCGCCACCTCACCCATCGCGACTGCTCGCCGGCGGAGCCGGTCGCATCGGTGTTGTGTGTTCTCATCGCCTCAGACCCAGCTGCGTCATACCCCCTTAGCTGCGCCACCACGCCGGCTCTTACGTGGGCCGCGGACCTGGCGCCGCGGCATGGACGGGGAAGGTCGCCAGCGGAGTAGACGTCTGAGGGGGAATGAGCCCGTCGCGATCGGAGCGCTTTCTCGCCTCCCAGCCCGACGACCGTCTCGTGGCCCTCGCCCGCGCGCGAGATGAACGTGCCTTCGCAGCGATCGTCGAGCGATACCGCCCAGAGCTTCTGACTCACGCGCGGCGGCTGGCCACCGACGGACGTGCGGAGGACGTCGTGCAGCAGGCGTTCCTCAGCGCGTTCGCGGCACTCGGGTCCGGGGCCGAGGTTCGGCATCTGCGCGGTTGGCTGTACCGAATCGTCCGCAACGAGACGATCAGCTCGCACCGGCCGCTCGACGCCTCGCTCGAGGACGTCGCCGTGGCGGGCGAGCCACTCGAAGACGTGGTCGCGCAACGGGCGCTCGCATTCAGGGCGCTGTCCGAGCTCGGCCGCCTACCGGGCCGCCAGCGCGAGGCCCTCGTCGGAACCGCGCTCCAGGGCCGCGGCCGTTCGGAGATCGCGAGCGCGATGGGGCTGTCGGAGGGCGCCGTTCGCCAACTCGTTCATCGTGCGCGAACGGCGCTCCGGACCGCCGTCACCGCCCTCATCCCTTACCCGCTGGCGCGATGGCTTGGCGCAATCCGCGCCGGGGCGGAGCCGTCGGCCGACGTGTCCGTGAGCGCCGGCGTCGCGTCCGCCGGCGCCGCGTCCGCCGGCGGCGTCGCGCTCAAGCTCGGAGCGCTCGTCGCCTCCGGGGTCGTCGCGACCGGCATCGTGGTGGACCAGAGCGGGCCGCGCCACGCACATCGGGCGCCGTCTCGGGGTTCGGCCGCTGTACACCACTCTGTTGCCGGTCCTGGCCCGCGCGTCATCGCCAGCGCATCGCTCCTGAGGCGGACCGCGGCGCGAGTCCCGCTGGGTCCGGTCGTCGGCCATCGCGCGTCCGGCGCACCAGCCGAGGATCGCCGACCTGAGGGGTCCGGTGACGGCGACTCGAGTGCGTCGAGTGGCCGGGGCCCTGGGCCGAGCGGCGGCCAGGAGTCAAGCGGCGGCTCTGACTCGCGCGGAGGCCCCGGCCCTGGCGACGACAGCTCGCACGGCGGGGTCGGGCTCGAGCGGCGGGTCGTCCGGCTCGAGCGGCGGGTCGTCCGGCTCGAGCAATGGGCCTTCCAGCTCGAGCGGTGGGCCTTCAGGCTCCGGCGGCGGCGACGACGCCACCGTCGCGTCAGCGAGCTCAGACCATTCCGGCTCCCGTCACGGGCGGTCGGGCCACTGATCTGGAGCGCGGCTTCGAATTCTCCGCGTGACCTTTTCAGCGAACTCGTCTCTTCCTCCTCGTAAACGCAGATCAAGCATCGCGGCGGGGGCGTGTGCCCTCGCGTGCGGTGCGACACGAGGAGGTGTCCGATGAGAAGAATGCTGTTTGCCGCTCTCGCCAGTGCCGCGCTGATCGCGGCGGTGCCGGCCGCGGCGGTGGCCCGCCACGGCGACGGCCGCCGGCATGAGCACCATCACCGCCACCATCGCGCGCACGTGCACCACAAGCGCGTGCGGCACGAGCGCCGGGGGCGCGAGCACGACTTCGTGCCAGCGAAGGCAGGCGATGCCGGCACCGTCCAGTCGTTCACCAATGGCGTCCTGGTCATCATGCTCGCCGACGGCTCGACCGTGAGCGGCAAGGTGACGGACGCGACGGAGCTCAGGTGCGAGGCGGCCGAGATGCACAACGACGATCACGGCTCCGGCGGCGGCGACGGGGGCGACCGTGGTCGGCGACAACGGCGACCACGGCGACAACGGCGGCCACGGAGATGACCGTGGACAGGACGAGCAGATGTGCGGCGCGGGCGCGCTCACGCCGGGGGCTGCGGTCCACGAGGCAGAGCTCAGGATTAACGGCGCCGGCGCGTTCTGGGAAGAAGTGGAGCTGGTCTCGGCGTCCTAACGGATTAACCCCGGGGCAGCAAGAGAGCGGCGGCCCTCGCTCCGGGTCGCCGCTCTCCCTCCCCCCGACCGACACGGCTCCAAAAGGCCGGGGGCCCAGATCCTGCACGATGTGACAAAGCCTGCATAAAGCTCCTGGCCGAAAGGCTGGTCGCGCTCTGGTTGTCGGTCGGCCCGGTAAACGGCGCTGGGGAAGGGAGCGGGTCAGCGGCCCGGCGGGGGTCCGCGCCCTCACCCACCAGAAAATCATGCTTAACGCGTCAATCGCGGCTCAGACCCTGAGCCCTGTCGGGCTGTGCACGAAGAGTGTGCTTAACACGGCAGGCCTCGCCGATTTTGGCGGTCGTGACGTGTTATGCAGGATTCGGACCCCCATCGGGGACCAAGAGGCGCGCTCAGCCCCGCTCGGGCACTTCACCCAGCTCCGTCCCCAGCGACGCCTCGCGACCGCCCGGCGCCTGTAGACAACCCAACTCGCATCCGCCACAATCCGGTGGGGTGGGCACCTCGGGCATCGGCATCGTCAGGGCCGCGACTGCGCTTAGTGACGAGCAGATTGTGCGTGGCTGCCGGGAGGGCCGGTCAGACGCGTGGGAGGCGTTGGTCCAGCGGTTCTCCCGCTATGTCTACGCGATCGCGATCCAGGCGTATCGCCTCTCCGAGCACGACGCCGAGGACGTCTTCCAGGAGGTGTTCACGCGAACGTACGAGCACCTCGCCCGTCTTCGCTCCGATGAGTCGATCCGGCCGTGGATCGGCCAGCTGACGAGAAGGCTCGCGATCGATCGACTGCGGGCGGCCCGGCGCGAGCAGCCGGGAGATCCTTCGGCGGAGATCGTCGACGAGCCCGACAGCGCCGAGCTCGAGCGACTGGAGACGGCGCTGAGCGTTCATGCCGCGATGGCGACGCTGCCTGAGCACTGCCAGGAGATCCTCGACCGTTTCTTCGCGCGCGGGCAGAGCTACCACGAGATCGCGGAGGCGCTCGAGCTGCCGATGGGCACGATCGCCAGCCGGATCAGCCGTTGCCTGTCCAAGCTCCGCGTACAGCTGAGCGCGACCGCGGAATGACCGCGGTCGACGAGGAGCTCCCCGCCTGGAGCCTGCGGCGCGAGGAAGCCGGCGTGCCGGCGCTGCCCCACGACTGGCCTCACCGGATCGAGCGCGAGTGGGCGTGGGGCAGGTCTGACGGCGCCGGCACCCGGGTGGCGATCGTCGACAGTGGCATCGAGGCGGAGCACGAGCTCGTGGGCGGGATCTCGCGCGCGGTCGCCGTCGAGAAGGGAGCTGACGGCCAGCCCGCGATCGCCCCGGACACTCTCGGGGACGTCGCCGGCCATGGAACCGCGTGCGCGGGCATCGTCCGCTCGATCGCGCCGGCGTGCGAGCTGTGGAGCGCCCGCGTGCTCGGACCTGGCGCCAAAGGCGGCGGCTCGGCCCTCCTCGCCGGCCTCAGATGGGCCGTCGAGCAACGCTGCTCGATCGTCAACCTCAGCCTCTCAACGCCGAAGCGCGAAACCGCGGCTCTCCTCCACGAGATCGCCGACGACGCCTACTTCGCCGGGACCGTGTTCGTCGCCTCGGCACACAACCTCGACATCGTCAGCTATCCGTGGCGATTCTCGTCGGTGGTGTCGGTGGCCAGCCACGACGGCACGGATCCGTTCGAGTTTCACTACAACCCCGAGCCGCCGGTCGAGATCTTCGCCCACGGGATGGACGTCGAGGTGGCGTGGCTGAACGGCTCCAAGATCGTCGCAGCCGGCAATTCGTTCGCCACCGCGCACATCACCGGGATCTGCGCGCTGATCCTCGCCAAGCACCCGAACATGACCCCCTTCCAGCTGAAGACCGTGCTCCACGAGACCGCCTCGAATATGGAGCGCCGGTGAGCAACGAGGACGATCTACGGGCCGCGGTGGCGGCAGGCGCGCTCGCGGCGCGCGAGGGGTACCGGCCGCTGCTCCAGGCGATCGTCGAGGTCGCGCGCGCGATCTTCGCCGCCAGGGCCGCATCGATCATGCTCCTCGACGAGCAGGCAGGCGAGCTCGTATTCGAAGCCGTGACCGGCGAGGGCGAGGACACGCTGATCGGACGTCGCATCCCCTCCTCCGCCGGAATCGCCGGATGGGTCGCGGAGTCGCGCCAGCCACTCGTGGTCGAGGACGTTGCGTCCGACCCGAGATTCTCCGCCGATACGGCGCGGCGAACGGGCTACGTGCCAAAGGGACTGATGGCCGTGCCGCTACTCCACGAGGACCGGGTGCTCGGCGTGCTGAACGTGCTCGACCGGCCCGCGCAGCGACGGTTCAGCGTCGCCGAGATGGACCTGCTCGGGCTGTTCGCAAACCAAGCCGCGGTGGCGCTCGATCTGCTGCTGCACACGCGGCGAACGGAAACGCTGCTCGCCGCCGGCGGCGACGAGCTCGAGTCGGTGGCGCGTGTGGCGGCGATCCTCGACCGCCTCGAAGGCGATCAGCGCGAGGCTGGAATCCGGCTGCTGCAGGAGATCGCCAACGTCCTAGAGCGCTAGCTAAGACGCGAAAAGGGGCGACCTGCGCCGCCCCGCTCGCAAACTACCGCGCGTCTAGTCCCGGATCGGCCTGTCCCTAATGGGTCGGCCCACGTCCTCGGCGCCCGGCATGCGGTGGGCCTCGACCTCGTCGTCGTCGCTCCGACCTATGGTGCGCTCGGCCTCGTCGGTCCGACCGATGGTGCGGTGGGCCTCGACCTCGTCGTCGTCGTCGCTCCGACCTATGGTGCGCTCGGCCTCGTCGGTCCGACCGATGGTGCGCTCGGCCTCGTCGGTCCGACCGATCGTCCGATGAGCTTCAACCTCATCTTCGCGGTCGTCGTCCAGCTCCGGATTGCGCTCGTCCTGCATGGCTGCCCTCCTACTGGAGAATTGACTGATGCCCACTAGACGGGGGATCGGAAAGAATCTTCCCTCATGTCGGAATCGGAACTCAAGCGCCTCATCGAGGGCGTCGCGACGCTGACCGCACCCCTGGCGGAAGGGGACACGGATCCGGCCGGCGGGCCGGTCGCGGCGATCGTCGCGGCGCTGGCAGCTTCGCTCGTCGCCGCGGCTGCCGATCGGTCGCGCGATCAATGGGACGGCGCGCCCGGCGCGCGGGCCCAGGCTCAGGCGCTGCGTCGCCGGGCGTTGACGCTGGCCGAAGGCGACGCCGACGCCTACGCGGACGCGCGCGCCGCACTCGCCGAGCGCGGCGGCGCCGGTGACGCGCAGGCGCGAAACGCCCGGATCGGCGAGGCAGTCTCACTCGCCGCGTTCGTGCCACTCCACATCGGCGCGACCGCGGGCGACGTCGCACAGCTCGCCAGCGAGATGGCGACCCACGGAACCGCGGAAGTTCGAGCTGACGCCGCGATCGCTGCGATGCTGGCGGCCGGCGCCGCCCGCGCAGCCGCCCAGCTCGTCGAGGTCAACCTCGTCGCCGGCGCCGACGAGCAGCTCGTCGCCATCGCGCGCAGTCGAGCCGAAGCGGCTCTGGCGGCGGCGGCCCTCGCCGCCCGGCAGGATTGACCAGGGCCAAAAAACGGGGCGGCTCTGCCGCCCCATTAATAAAAATCCTGATCCGGCCTAGAGACGGGTGTTTGGATCCTCGGGCAGTGAGAGCCGTCCCATGCTGTGCGCCTCGACCTCGTCGTCGTCCTCGTCCGTCTCCTCGTCGCGCTGCATGAACCGGTGGCTCTCCACGTCCTCCGGATCGACTGTCTCATCCTGCTCTGGATTGCGCTCATCGTGCATTGTTGCCTCCGTGAACGAACTGGAACGGATGCCAACTAGACGGTGAGCCGGAGGAAATCTTCCCGGGAAGAATCCGCCGCCCTCCCACGTCCAGTTGTGGACGGGAATGAATATGACAGAGCTCACAGAGGAACAACTTGCCGAGCTGATCGCCGCCCTCCCGCCGGCGCCGGTCGGGTGGGTCCAGGCCGCCGTCGAGCTTCCCGCCGCGCGCGAGGCGATCGATCAGCTCGTGGCGCAAGCGCTGGCCGACCGCGCCGCGCGCGAAGCCATCCTCGCCGACCTCGAGCAGTCCGTTCGCCGGGCCGGGGTCGAGCCACGCGCCGAGATTCTCGATCTCATCCGCGTTCGGCTCAGCCAGCCCGAGCCGTAAGCCCGCGGCCCTCGTCGATCGCGGCGAGCCAGCGGATCGCGCCGAGCTCTGAATAGATCCGCCGCGCCTCCTGTAGAGCCTCAGGATCGTCGTGACGGCCCGCTCGCTCGAGCAGGGCGCGCGCGAGCAGCGGGCGCGCGCCGACCGACCGCAGCAACGCGATCGCCTCGTCCTCGGCCAGCCGTGCCGCGTCTCCATCCCCACGGCCAAACGCCTGCTCGGCCACGAGCCGCGCACGTCCGGCGCGAAGGAGCGGCGTCGCCTCGGCCGGTGGCAGGGAGTCGACGAAATCCACGAGTCGCGCGATCGCCTCCTCATCGGCGAGCACCGTCGCCGCCTCGATGCTCAGCGCATAGGCCTCCTGCCTGAACTCCTCGGCGCTGAGCTCGCGGAGGGCCTCCGTCGCGAACTCGAGCGCTTCCTCAGCCGCGTCGCGTTCGATCGCTTCGCGGGCGAGCACGAGCGACGAGCACACGCGGAGATCGACATAGCTGGAATCGCGAGCCTGGACGGCGATCGATACGCAGCGCTCGAGCGTCGCCTCGTCGCCACGAGCGGCGGCGAGCGGAGCGACGAACGCCGCCGCGGTCGTCGCATTGAGACCAGGATCGAGCTCGAGCAGCGTCGCCCCCACCGACGCCGACTCGTCCCAGCGCCCCAGTACCACGATCGGCGCGATCAGCTGGCCCAACATCTGGCGCTCCCACGCACGATCACCGCGTTCGCGGGCGAGGGCCAGCCCGGCGGTCACCTCGTCGGCCGCCTCGCTGAGGCGATCTCGCTCCAACGATCCCGCCGCGAGGTTGAAGCGCGCGCGCAGGGCGACGGCCAGAAGACCATGGTGCTCGGCAATCGAGAGGGCCTGGCGCAGGACGCCGACGGCCTCCTCGCGGCGGCGACGGTGGAAGAGATAGACCGCGCGGCTGATCAGGGCGCTGCCGAGCGCCGGCCACGCCTCGGCGAGCTCGAGCGTCGTCAGCGCGTCTTCGAGCAGCGGCCCGCCCTCGTCGAGGTTGCCTGCGAGCACGAACACGCGACCCAGCTCGGCAAGCGCCTCAGCGCGGAGAACCGGATCGACGCCCGGGTCGTCGATCGAGCGAAATGGCTCGAGCAGCTTTCGGGCCTCGTCGAGCCTGCCCGCGGGCACCAGCACGACTGACAGCGTGATCGCGGCGGAGGCTCCCGACGCGCTCTCGCCGTAGAGCTCGATCGCGTGGCGCAGCCGCTCCTCGGCCAGCGTCTCCTCTCCGCCGTGCCACAGAGCGCGCCCCGCCTGCTCGAAGAGCGCCGCGCGTTCGAGGTCGTCCTCGGCGAGCTCCGCCGCCTGTTCGAAATAGCGGTCGGCCTCGAGTCCCAGCGCGAGCGATGCGGCCGCCCGCCCCGCAGCGGTGAGCGTCTCGCGCGCCGCGGACCGGAGCGCGACGACGTCTTCGGCATCCGGTTCGGCCCGGATCGCCTCGAGGTAGTGCGACGCCAGCACCTCGGCGATGTCCTTCGCTTCGCCAGGCCAGGTTTGTTGCAGGTGACGCGCCGCGGTCACGTGCCGGGCCTTGCGCGCCCGGCGCGACAACGTGCCGTACGCGACGGTGCGCAGCAGCGCCTGGAGGAAGACGTACTGTCCCCGCTCGGGCGAGCGCGGGTCGTCATCGCGCGCGAGCACCTGCTTGACGACGAGGGCGTCGAGCACGGTCGAAACGTCGGACTCGGGCAGGCCACTGACCGCCGCCGCTGCCGAGGCCGGGAACGACTGGCCGAGCACCGCGGCGTCCTGCAGGAGCGACCGCTCGACGGCCGAGAGACCATCGAGCCGCGACGCGACGAGCGCCTGGAGCGTCTCCGGGACGTCCAGCTCCGAGATGTCACCCTTGACGGCATAGCGGGCGCCCTCCTGGACGAGGACGCCCCGGTCCTGGAGCATGCGGATCGTCTCAACCGCGTACAGAGGAACTCCCTCGGAGCGGCGAACGATCTCGGTGACAAGGTCTGCGGGCAGCCCGGGCGCGAGGCCCTCGAGCATCTTCGCGATCGCATCGCCCTCGAGCAGACCGAGCGTCAGAGATCGCCATCCGGGTCTCCGCTCGGCGAACTCCGGGCGCGCAAGCGTGAGGACGAAGATCGGGAAGTCGGCGGACCACTCGAGCAGGTAGTCGATGAAATCGAGCAGTCCGGAGTCCGCCCACTGGAGGTCCTCGAAGGCGAGGATCACCGGCTCGTCGTCGGACAGCCGCTCGAAGAACAACCGCCAGCCCGAGAACAGATCGGCCCGGTCGGCGTCCGGGCGCTCCTCGAGCCGCAACAGGTGCGCGAGGCGCGGCTCGACGAGCCGGCGGTCGCGCTCCTCGGGCACGAACCGCTCGACGGTGGTGCGCAGCTTCTCGCGGACGCTCGCGGGATCGTCCTCGTCTTGGATCCCGGCGCGCGCGCGGACCATCTCCGCCAAGGCCCAGTAGCCGACGCCCTCGCCGTAGGAGAGGCTCCGGCCCTGATGCCAGTAGCGGGCCTCTTCGATCCCGTCCAGATACTTGAAGAACTCCCACACCAGGCGAGACTTGCCCGAGCCGGCCTCGCCGAGGATCGAGACGTGCCGCGCCCGCCCACCGGCAGCGCTCTCGTCGCTGGCCTCGATGATCGCGCGGAGCTCCGGGTGACGGCCGACGAACGGCGCCTCGAGCCCGGCCGTCCGGCGTGCGCCCCCCGCTCCGGCGACGACCCGCAGCGCTGCCCACGCGTGTACGGGCTGCTCGCGGCCCTTGACCTGATGCACCCCGGCGTCCTCGTAGGCGATCGCCGCCTCCGACGACCGGCGCGTCACATCGTCGACGAGGACGGTGCCGGGCTCCGCGATCGACTGGAGCCGCGACGCGGTGTTCACCGTGTCGCCCAAGACCATCCCCTCGCCCTCACTGCCAACCTCCACCGCCGCGCTGCCCGTCAGCACGCCCGCGCGCGCCCGCAGCCCCGGCATCCCCACCTCCTCGCCCAACAGCGCCACCGCCTGCGTCAGGGCGAGCCCCGTGCGGACCGCCCGCTCCGCGTCGTCCTCCCGCGCCACCGGCGTTCCCCACACCGCCATCACCGCATCGCCGATGAACTTCTCGACCGTGCCGCCGAACCGCTCGATCAGCACCCGGCACCGATCGAAATACCGGCTCAGGAGCTCCCGGACCTCTTCGGGATCCCGATGCTCGGACAGCGTCGTGAAGCCGACCAGATCCGCGAACAGGACGGACACCAGCCGCCGCTCAGCGACGGGAGCCCCCGCCGGCTGCGCCGGACCAAACCCGGTGCCAACAGCGCCCGTGCCGGCACTCAGCGGGCTCCCGCACGACCCGCAAAAGCGATGATCGGGCGGGTTCTCGGAGCCGCACACGGAGCAGACGCGGGCCAGGGACGCGCCGCACTGCCCGCAGAAGCGCTGGCCCGGTGGAGCCTCGGTGCCACATGTGGCGCACACGATCATGCGACGGCCTCGCTGGTCAGCGAGCGGGCGCGTTCGAGCCAGGGCGTGGCGCCCAGCGCCTCAAAGATGGCCGCGGCCTCCTCGCCCGCCGCGGCCGCGTCCTCGGTGCCGCTCCGCATCTCCGCGAACTGCACCTGCGCCCTTGCTTGGAAGAACGGCGTCGCCAGTTCGCGAAACAGTTCGATCGAGCGCCGGAACCAGCGCTCGGCGGTGGCGAGATCCCCCTCGAGGGCGGCAAGTTGCGCCCGCGCGCGCATCGCCTCGGCATCGAGCAGCGGAATCACCTGCACCGGCTTGAGCGCGTCGATCCGAGCCAGAAGCTCTCGTACCGCCTCCGGCTCACCGGCGGCGAGCGCGCATTCCGTGGCTTCACCGAACTCCCACGGAGCATGGGACATGCTGCGGTCGATCACCGCCAGCGCCGCCTCCATGGCGTCCGGGAGCGCTTCCTTTGCCTGGCCCGCCGCGCGCTGGATCAACGCGCGCGACGATTTGGCCATGGCCATCGATTCGTCCCAGCCTATGCTCTCGCTGAGTGGAACCAGGAGTTCCTGGGCGTCGGAGAGCTCGCCTCTGGCCACGAGTACGTGCGGGATCATGATGAGGGACTGGAAGTCCCACTGGTCCTGCCGGACCTCGCGCCGCAGCCCCTCGGCGTTGGCGATCGACTCGTCCCAACGGCCAAGGGCAACCTGAACCAACAGCCCCTGGGCCACCAGCTGGCGCTCCCGCTGGCGATCGCCGCGCTCGCGAGCCATGCTCAGGCCCCGCTGGAGCAGCTCCTCCGCTTCGCCGAAGCGAGCCTCGGCCATCTTGGTCTCGGCGAGGTTGTACAGAGCGCGGATGGCCTCGTCTCCGAGATCCTGTTCCACCGCCAGCGCGATGGCATGCGTGAGCAACGCCGTGGACTCCGCGGGGCGGCCGTCCTCGATCAGCACGTTCGCCTTGGTCGTGAGCGCGCTGACGAGCTCCCGACCGAGGCGCAGTCCTTCGGCGATCGGCAACGTGACGTCGACCAGACGCAGGGCACGCTCATGGTCGCCCAACAGGAATGCGATCCGTGACCACGTCGCCGCGACCTCGACGAACGCCTCGTCCTCACTGCCATCGTCCAGCGTCTCGTACGCTCGCGCGACCCGACTCTCCGCATCCTCCGTTCGTCCCGTCTCCATCAGGGTCCAGGCCACGAGGCCGTTGGCGCGCGCCGCCTCACGCGCCATGCCCGCCTCTTCGAGAACCTCCGCAGCGCGATCGAACAGTCCCAAAGCGTCGTCCAGTTCGCCGCTCGACACGGCCGCGCTTGCGGCATCGCCCAGGAGCCGTCCGGTCACCTCGGGCGTCCGCGCCAGTTCCGCCGCGTGCTCAAAGTGACGTCTGGCCTCTGGGCCGAGCGCCAGCGACATCGCGCGCTTGCCGGCCTCCTCGAGCGTCTGGCACGCCGACGCGCGAATCGCCTCGGCGTCTTCGGCATCGGGCTCGGCCTCGACCGCGTCCAGGTAGTGGCTGGCGAGAACCTCGGCGATGTCGCCCGACTCCTCCCCCCACGACTGTTCGAGCTGCCTGGCAACGGCGAGATGTTTGGTCTTTAGGTCGCGTCGAGACAGCGTGCGCACCGCGACGGTGCGAAGCAGCGCCTGCAGGAACGAGTACTGACCGTGCTCGGCGGAGCGGACGTCGTCGGTGTACGACAGGACCTGCTTTGCCACCAGCGCGTCCAATACCCGGCGCACCTCGGCGTCCTGTCGCTCGGCGACGCCGGCCAGCGTCGCCGGTATGAACGACTGGCCGATCACCGCCGCGTCCTGCAGGAGCGCGCGCTCAGCCTGATCGAGGTTGTCCAGCCGGGCGGCGGCCAGCGCCTGAAGCGTCTCGGGAACCTCCAGATCGGCGAGTTCGCTGGTCAGTACGTACCGGGTTCCCTCCTGGGCCAGGAGCCCGCGGTCCAGCAGCATCCGCACTGTCTCCACGGCGTAGAGCGGCACGCCCTCGGCACGATCGAGGATCTGCTCGGCGAGCGCGTCGGGCAGGCCCGGGACGAGGCCGTCGAGCAGGCTCCTCATGGGCGCACGATCGAGCGGTTCGAGCACGATGGTTCCCTGCCATCCGGGTCTGGCGGCGAGCAGTTCGGGACGGCCGAGAGCGAGGATGAAGATCGGGTGCTCGGCTGACCACTCGAGCAGGTAGTCGATGAAGTCGAGCAGCCCAGAGTCGGCCCACTGGAGATCCTCGAACACCAGGACGACGGGCTCGGCGGCGGCGATCCGCTCGAAGAACAGCCGCCAGCCGGAGAAGAGGTCCGCGCGGTCGGTGGCGCTGCGCTGCTCGAGCCCGAGGAGGTGAGCCAGCCGAGGCTCGATCAGACGCCTCTCACGCTCGTCGGGAACGAACTCCTGGACTACTTCGCGCAGCTTCTGGCGCGCGCTGGCCGGCGGCTCCGACTCATCGATTTCGGCACGTCCGCGCACCATCTCGGCCAGCGCCCAGTACGCGACTCCCTCGCCGTAGGCCAGGCACCGGCCCTGATGCCAGCGAATGACCTTCTCGACGCCATCCGTGTACTTGAAGAACTCCCACAGCACGCGGGATTTACCGACGCCTGCGTCCGCAATCACGGTCACGAGCCGTGCGGTTCCATCGGCGGCCGTGGCCTCGAAGGACTCGATGATCGTCTGCAGCTCGTGGTCTCGCCCGACGAACGGAGGCTCGAGGCCCACGCTGCGTCGCCTTCCGCCGGCGCCGGCGACCACCTGCAGCGCACGCCACGCGCGGACGGGCTGCTCCCGGCCCTTGACAAAGTGCTCGCCGGCGTCCTCATACGCGATCGAGGCCTCGCTCGCTCGCCGGGTCACATCGTCGACCAGGAGCGTCCCGGGCTGCGCGATCGACTGCAGGCGCGAGGCCGTGTTGACCGTGTCGCCGAGCACCATCCCCTCGCCCTCGGCGCCGACTTCGACCGCGGCGCTGCCCGTGAGCACGCCGGCCCGCACCCTGAGCTCGGGCACCCCGACCTCGTCGCCGAGCAGCGTCACCGCCTGCGTCAACGCCAAACCCGCCCGTACGGACCGCTCGGCGTCGTCCTCTCGCGCCACCGGCGTCCCCCACACGGCCATCACAGCGTCGCCGATGAACTTCTCGACGGTCCCGCCGTAGCGCTCGATCAGGGTCCGGCAGCGGTCGAAGTAATGGCTCAGGAGCTCGCGGACCTCCTCGGGATCGCGGTGCTCGCTCAGGGTGGTGAACCCGACCAGGTCGGCGAACAGCACGGAGACCAGCCGTCGCTCGGACACCGGCGCCGGCGCGGAGGTCGAGGACACCGCCGCAGAGGTCGCACCTTGGAGCGAAGCCCCGCACTGAAGACAGAAACGCGCGCCGGGCACGACCGCCGCCCCACACGAGGGGCATGCCTGCTGGACGGGAGCGGCGCAGTGGATGCAGAACCGTCCGACCGCCGGCGTCATCTCGCCGCAGACAGCACAGGTGATCGTGTCGGCCGCGTTCACGCCGGCACCGCGGACTCCGCTGCGTCGACCCGTTCGATCCAAGGGGTCGCTTCCATTCGCTCGAAAATCGCTCGCGCCTCGGCCAACAACGCGACTGCCTCCTCCTCGTTACCGAGTGCGCGACGAACCCCGGTGTGGTCGATCAGCACCTGGCCGAGGTAAAAGGGGGCGTCGATCGCTCGGAGCTCTCCGACCGCCGCGGCGAGGTGCTGGTCGGCCCCGCGGAGGTCTCCTCGCCTGGAGGCAAGCAAGCCGGAGAACCGCTCCTGACCGCTTCGAAGCAGCGGCGAGCGGCGGG
Organism: uncultured Solirubrobacterales bacterium; assembly: GCA_963812225.1. Lineage (GTDB taxonomy): Bacteria > Actinomycetota > Thermoleophilia > Solirubrobacterales > Solirubrobacteraceae > Palsa-465. The sequence continues at coordinate 94,266 of CAWEUN010000009.1, read as the reverse complement.
CGGGCGGCAGTTCCGCGGTGAACGCGATCAGCCGCTCGACGGTCCCTTCCTCGCCCAGGGCGAGCGCCGCGAGTCCGGCCTCCAGGTAGGCCTCGCGCCGGTCCTCATTGGCGACCTCGGAGGTGCCGGTAGCGACCGGCATCGCTGCCTCGAGCGCCTCGCGGTCGCGGCCGAGGGCTCGCAGCGCGATCGCTCGCGCCACCGCCGGGCCGGCGGCGTACTCGACGTTCGTGCTTCCCTGCCTCTCGGTGGCGAGTGCGAGCGTCCGGCGCAGCGCAACGACGTCTCCCCGACCGGCCTGGACGCGCGCCATTGCGGGCAGGAGACCGAGGACAACCACCTCCGTAACTTCGGGGAGCCCTCTGTCGTCGAGCTCCGGGAGGGCGTCCCAGTGCCCCAGCGCAACGCCGGCGGTCGCGATCATCAGACTCAGCATCTGCTCCCAACGTCTGTCGCCCCGCGACCGGGCGAGCTCGAGTCCGCGCTCGGCGAGCCCCAGCGCTTCGGCGTAGCGGTCGAGCTGCAGCGGGATGTCGGCGAGGTTGTTGTACGCGCGCAGCGCCTCTTCAGCCTCGTCTGTTTCGAGCGCGAGCGCAAGCGAGCGCTCCCGGAGCGCGAGCGCTTCCTGTTTGCGTCCTTGCTTCTGGCGGACGAGCCCGATCGTGTTGAACGCGTCCAGGACCGTCGGCCACTCCTCCATCGGCTCCGCGATGTCTAGTGCCTCTTCGGCGTACGCGAGGGCCTCGTCGAATTCGCCCCGGAACGCCAGGCTGCTGGACAGGCGGGCCAGCGCGGCGGCGCGATCGCCACTGCGCTCTGGCAGACCCGTGACGACCCGTCGTGAGAGCTCGAGCGCTTCGTCGAGACGGTCCTCGAGCCACAGAATCCGCGCGAGCGCGCCCAGCGTCCGCGACGCCGACTCGAGGTCACCGCGTGTCTCGAAGATCTCGACGGCCTGCTCGAGCCGATCACGTCCTGCGTCGTAATCCGCGTTCAACAGCGCCGCGCGCCCAGCCTCGTCCAGAAGCGTGGCGCGCTGTCCGTCGTCCTCGGTCATTTCCGCGGCCCGATCGAAGGCACGCTGCGCTTCGCGCCCGAGCGCCAGTGACATCGCGCGGCGCCCGGCCTCCGCGAGCGTCTCGCAAGCCGACGCTCGGATGCGGGGCGCGTCGGCTGCGTCGGGCTCTGCTTCGGCGGCATCCAGGAAGTGGGCGGCGAGGACCTCGGCGAGCTCGGGCGAGTCCTCGCCCCACGCCTCCTGTAGGTGACGCACCGCCGCCAGATGGCGCTCCTTGCGGTCGCGTCGCGAGAGCGTCCCGTACGCGGTCGTGCGCAGCAGTCCCTGCAGGAAGTGGTACTGACCGCGCTCGGCCGAGCGGGGGTCGTCGTCCAGTTCGACGATCTGCTTGGCGACGAGCCCCTCGAGAAGGCGCTCTACCTCCGCGGCCGAGCGGCCGCTGAGCGCCGCGACCCCGACGGGAGTGAACGACTGTCGATAGACCGCCGCGTCCTGGATCACCGCCCGTTCGGCCCCGCTCAGGCCATCCAGCCGGGCGGCGGCGAGCGCATGGAGCGTCTCGGGCACGTCGAGCTCCTCGATGTCGCCGGTCATGACGTAGCGATTCCCATCCTGGGCCAGCAACCCCCGGTCGAGCAGCATCCTGACCGTCTCCACGGCGTACAGCGGCACCCCCTCCGCCTGGCGCAGAATCCGGACGGTCAGGTCGTCGGGTAATCCAGGCACGAGGCCCTCGAGCGCCTCCCGCATGGCGTCGTCCGGCAACCCTCCGAGCTCGATCGCCTGGGCGCGCCACCCCGGCCGCGCCTCGAGCAGTTCCGGCCGGCCGAGCGCGAGCACGAACACCGAGTGATCCGCCGACCATTCGAGCAGGTAGTCGATGAACTCGAGCAGTCCGCTGTCGGCCCATTGGAGATCCTCGAAGACAAGGATCACCGGCGCCTGGTCGGCCATCCGTTCGAAGAACAGCCGCCAGCCGCTGAACAGATCCGCGCGATCGGCTGCCGTGCGCTGCTCGAGGCCAAGCAGGTGAGCGAGCCGCGGCTCGACGAGCCGCCGCTCCCGCTCGTCGGGGACGTACTCCTCGACTGTCGCCTTGAGCTTCGCGCGGGCGGCGTCCGCGGGCTCCTCCTCGAGGATCTTGGCGCGCGCCCGGACCATCTCCGCCAGCGCCCAGTAGGCGACGCCCTCGCCGTAGGACAGGCACCGCCCCTGGTGCCACCACCGGCCCTGCTCGATCCCATCCAGGTATTTGAAGTACTCCCACAGCAGCCTGGACTTGCCGTACCCGGCCTCGCCGACGATCCCGATCATGCGGGCGCGTCCGAGGCTCGCCGCCTCCTCGGAGGCGGTGATCACGCGCTCGAGCTCCACCGCGCGGCCCACGAACGGCGTCTCGAGGCCGGCGCCGCGGCCTACCCCACGGACGCCGGCCACGACCCGGAGCGCGGTCCAGGCGTGAACGGGCTGCTCGCGCCCTTTGACCTCGTGCAGCCCGGCATCCTCGTAGGCGATCGCGGCTTCGGACACCCTCCGGGTCACGTCATCGACGAGCACGGTCCCCGGCGCGGCGATCGATTGCAGCCGCGACGCCGTGTTCACCGTGTCGCCCAGAACCATTCCCTCGCCCTCGTTGCCTACCTCGACGGCCGCGTTGCCGGTCAGAACGCCGGCGCGGACGCGGAGCTCGGGCATCTCGACCTCCTCGCCGAGCGCCGCGACCGCCTGGGTGAGCGCGAGCGCGGCCCGCACGGCCCGCTCGGGGTCGTCCTCGCGCGCGACCGGCGTTCCCCACACCGCCATCACGGCGTCGCCGATGAACTTTTCCACCGTTCCGCCATACCGCTCGATCAACGTCCGGCACCGGTCGAAATAGCTGCTCAGCAGCTCCCTGACCTCCTCGGGGTCACGGTGCTCACTCAGCGTGGTGAAGCCGACAAGGTCAGCGAAAAGGACGGACACCAGCCGGCGCTCGGAGGACGAAGGCTGCGCCGCTTCGACGGATCGCGGCGCGCTCTCGACTGCATTCAGCGCCGCGCCGCATTCCCCGCAGAAGCGGTCGGAAGGCTCGTTCGCCGCCCCACACGCTGCGCACCTGATATCCAGAGCGGCCCCGCACTGGGAGCAGAACCGCCGCCCCGGCCGGTTTTCCGTACCGCACGCCGAGCAATTCACCACCGTCATCCTAGTGCCCGGACCGCCGGGTAGGCTAGGCCGAAATGGCGCCCAGGCGCATCGCCGGATGGTTCGCCGGGTACCGGTCAGCGCTCGCGCACCGGAACGTGCGGCTGCTGTTTGGCGGCCTCGTCACCTCGGCCACCGGTACCTGGGCCTACAACGTCGCGCTGCTGGCGTTCGTGTTCGATCGGACGCATTCGCTGGGGTGGGTCTCCGCCGCTGGGCTCGCGCGGTTCGTGCCGGCCCTGCTGTGCAGCGCCTACGCTGGGGTGGTCGCCGAGCGGTTCGAGCGGATTCGCCTGATGGTGACCTCCGATCTTTCGTGCGCTCTGTGGCAGGTGGGCCTCACGCTGGTCGCGGCGCTGAATGGCCTGGTGGTGGTCGCGCTGGTGTTCGCCGCCTTGACGGCGGTGTCCAGCGTCGTCTACAACCCTGCCGTCGCCGCGACGATCCCCTCGATTGTGGACGAGGACGATCTCGTCGCCGCCAATGCGCTGCAGGGCACGATCGACAACCTGGTCGTCGTCGCGGGGCCCGGAATCGGCGCCGTGCTCCTCGCAGTGGGCTCACCGGCGCTCGCGTTCGGCGTCAACGCCGCCTCGTTCCTCGTCTCGTCAAGGCTCGTCTCGCGCATCTCGGTGCGCAGCAAGCCCGTGGACGTGACCGAGGCCGGGACCGCTGGACCGCTTCAGCAGATGAAGGTCGGCGTGCGGACGATCGTTTCGCTCCCGGCCGCCAGAACACTCGTCGCGTTCAGCGGACTGGTCACGTTTGTCTACGGCACCGACACGATCCTGTTCATCGCCGTATCCGAGCATCGGCTCGGCACCGGACCGCAGGGGTTTGGCTACCTGCTGGCTGGCATAGGCGTCGGCGGGATCCTGCTGGCGGCAGCCGTCGACCGGCTGGCGGGCTTGCGAGGCCTGGCGCCGATCATCGTCGCAGGCACGCTCGGATACTGCTTGCCGACAGCGCTGCTCACAGTGATTCACAGCCCTGCCCTCGCGTTCGCCGTCCAGGTCTTCCGCGGCGGCTCGACCCTGGTCGTCGATGTGCTCGCGATGACGGCGCTGCAGCGAGCGGTCCCGTCCGATCAGCTGGCCCGCGTGTTCGGCGTGTTCTTTGCGTTCATGATCGGATCCGTCGCACTCGGCGTGCTGGTCACGCCCCCGATCGTCAGCGCCCTCGGGCTCAACGGCGCGCTGCTGACGATGGCGCTCGGGCCGTCGCTGCTGGGTCTGCTCGGCTATCCGGCGCTGGTGGCGATCGATCGACAGACGGCGTCGCTGGCGGACGCGCTGGCACCGCGGGTGGCGGTGCTCGAGAACCTCGGCATCTTCGCCACCGCGTCGAGGCCGGTGCTCGAGCGCCTGCTGTCCTCCGCCACCGAGGTGAGCTTCGGCTCCGGCGACGCGATCGTGCGTGAGGGCGAGCCGGCGGACGCGCTCTACGTGCTGCTCGACGGCGAGGTCGAGGTCACCGGCCGCGGCGAGACCGGTGGGCAGGAGCATCGCCTGCGGACGCTCACCGCGCCGGCGTACTTCGGCGAAATCGGCGTGCTCGAGCGGATTCCTCGGACCGCGACCGTCACCGCGCTACGCGAATGCCGCTGCGACCGGATCGAGGGCGACGCTCTCCTAACCGCGCTGGCCGACACGCCGCCGTCGTCCGCGCTGATGGAGGTCGCGAGCAGCCGGCTCGCGCTCACGCACCCGTCGCGGAAGATGACGTTTGCGTAAGGGCTACCGGCCTCCCGCGGGCAGGGTAAGCATCGCCGCGCTCGCCGCCGGCACCTGCACCACGTAGGCGCCGTCCGTCGGCGAGACGGTGGTCACGGTCGAGCTGCCCGCGAGCTTGCCGGTGTATGTGGCGCGGCCGAAGCTCTGACCGCCGAGCGTGACGCCGGACTTCGCCGTGATGCTCGGCGCCTCGAGCCGCTCGAGCGTCCCGGTGCCCTTCGCGGATCGGACTCGCAACGTCACCTGCTGCGAGCCGTTGGTGGCGTCGTTGATCATCACCACGTGGACCTCCCCGTTCTTCGCTCGGGTCGCCCACACGTGCAGCGAGCCACGGCTCGCCCCCGAGATCCGCAGCAGCCGCGAACCGGGCGGCGCGGCCTGCGCGAACATCATCATCCCGTAGTACTGCGGGTGCACGAGCGAGTGCCACCGGCCGCCGGAATCGTCAGCGCTGATCAGCTCGTTGATCGTGTTCGGCACCGTGTGGAAGTTCACGCCGTCGACCCCGACCCGTGAGAACTGAAACAGCGTGCCCAGCGCCCATAGCGCCGACGCGAAGGTGTCGCTGACACCGCGTACGCCTCCGCACGAGACGGCGTTCATCTCATCGATTCGCAGGGGTACGTGATGCGCGTGGGCGACGCCGGCGTAGCGCGCGACGCTGTCCGCGAGACCCGCGGAGGAGCCGTTGTCGAGCAGCTGGCCGATCGTCACGTGAGCGGTCTTCGAGCAGTGCTTGAGGGGATAGCGGTGGAGTGTGGCGACGGCGACGCGCGGCTCGGCGGACAGAAAGTTGCCCAGCTCCGGAATCCACTTCGGCGCACCCGTCGCCGGGCCGGCGAGCGGCGCGTCCGGAATCGCCTGCGCCATCGTCGAGTAGTCGTGCACGTAATCGGCGAAGTCGTAGCCGCGGGGACGGCCGTCGACGTGCACCCCGGCCGGCGTCTTGTACCAGCTGAACGTCCCGTACAGCTCGGGCTCGTTGCCGATCTCGAGTCCCTCGATCGAGTTGCGCCCGATCGTGCCGAGCATCGCCTGGGCCTCGGCGGCGGCGAGCTGGGCGTTGTCGGCCTCGAGATCGACCCCGATGATCAGCTTCGCATCCGTTGCCTGCGCCACCGACCGCGCCACGCCGAGCCAGTTCTTGTCGAGGCTGAACTTGACCCCGGCCGGCTCGGCCATGTCGGCGACCGGGTACCACGTCCAGTCCGTACCGTCGCCCCCGATCCTCAGTGAGGCCGGCTGGTTGGGCGCGAGGTTCCTGAGCTCCTGCACGAACACCGGATTCGGCGAGCGAGGATTCGTGCCGCCGTAGTCCTCGAGTCCGCGCGGCTCCATCGACAGCCCCACGAATCCGGCCGGAATCGGCCGCCCGTACGAAGCCGCCGAAACCGTGACATTCGCCTTGACATTGTTCGAGCTCGACGAGGAGGCGATCAGCACGACCACCACCGCGACGACGACGGCGAATCCGACCACCAGAAGTCCAGTCGCAGTGCGCGACCGCATGCCTTATATGTCTCCGATCATCCCGTTTGCACGGGCGAGAAAGTGATCATCGTCGCGCTGGCGGACGGCACCGTCACCGAGTAGGCGCCCGCGTTCGACTTTAGCGACGTCCCATTCGCGGCGGCGAGGTTCCCGGTCGTCGTCCTGGCGCCAAACCCATGACCGCCCAGCGTCACGCCGCCGGTCGAATACGCGCTCTTCGCCTGCAGCCGGACCACCGTCGCGGAGGCGGCCTTGATCGGCACACGGAGCCGCACCGAGCTCGCCCCCTTGAGGCTGTCGTTGATCAGGACGACGCGAACCGTGCCGTCGCGGGCGAGCGTGGCCCACTCGCGGAGGTCACCGCTGTGGGGCGCTGAGATCTTCAGCAGATGCGAGCCTGGAGGCGCCGCCTGCGAGAACATCAATAGCCCGTAATAGATCGGGTGAACATCGCCGACCCACCGGCCGTGCACCTGCTTGAAGTCGAACAGCCCGTTCGAGTTTCCCTGGAAGCTGTGGATCTGAATGCCGTCGACGCCGGTGCGGGCGGACTGGAACAGCGCATCCACGGCCCACAGCGCCGACGCGAAAGCGTTGCTCACGCCCGGATGCCCGTTGCACGTCACCGAGTTCATCTCGTCGAGCAGGAAGCCCGCGTGATGGTTGTGGGCGATCGCCACGTACTTGCCGATGCCCTGGAGGAAGCCACGCGAAGCGAGCGTCGTGAGCAGATGCGGGACGCTCGGATAGGTCGGTGAGGCTGGGTTGTGTACGCACTGGTTGAGGCCGTAGCGGTGGAACGTCACCCATCGCAGCCCCGGCTCGGCACCCAGGAACTGCGGCAGGTCGGTGAGCCACGAGAAGTTCCCCGTAGCCGGTCCGGCGAGCGGCTGGTGCGGGAGGGCCCGGCGGAAGCGAGAGAAGTCCGTGGTGAAGTTGTGGACGTTGTAGCCCTTGGGACGACTGAACACCGGCGTCCCCTCTTTTCTCAGATACCACGGGATGTCGTGGCCGTCCTTCACGGCGTACCACGCGATCCCGGTGTACAGCTCGGGCTCGTTGCCGAGCTCGTAGCCGGTGATCCGCTGTGACCCGATCCCGTCTTTCAGCGCGTGCACCTCGGCCCGCGCGACGCTCGTGCTGTTGTCCTCGAGATTGATGCCGAGCAGCAGTCTCGCGTTGGTCGCCGTCGCGAGCGAGCGGAGTACGGCGATCCAGCTGCGCGTGATGTTGTATGTGATCCCGGGCGACCGGCGGACGCCCTTCATCGGCCACCAGCTTCGATCGGTGCTGATCCCGCCGATCCGGAAGATCGGCCGCTGGCCTTGCGAGAGGTTGCGAATGAGCTGGACGAAGACCGGGTCGAGCGATCGTGCGTTGTTGCCGGCATACGCGTTGACGGTGCGGAACTCGAGGCCGAGGCCGACGAACCCGGATGGGATCGACCTGCCCACCTCTCCGCGCCCCACCGACACCTGGACGGTCGAGCTGGCGACCGTGGCTCTTGCCGGGTGGCGCTTCGAGGCCGAGGTGGCGACCGTGGGGCTCGCCGGCGTGTGCTTCGAAGCCGCCCTCGTCACCGCGGTCCCGAGCCCGACCACCAGCAGCGCGGCAAGCGCCACCAAGGCCGCAGACCGGCGCCTGAGACGTCCACTGCTCTGTTTTGCGTTGCGACGCCAGCCCGCGTCCACCGCAATCACGCCCCTTCAACTGGTCGTTAACAAGGCGGCCATTTAACCGCACCGGCCGGTCGTCGGGCGCCACCCCCACCGCTTTGGTAAGTCCGAGCTTTACGACTTGGGAAGCGTGAGGAGGGCGGCGCTCGCGGCGGGCATCGTCACCAGGTACCGCCCCCCCTGCTTGTTGACGGAGTCGTCCGACGCCGGCGCCAGTGAGCCGGTTTCGGTGTCCGTAGCGAAGCTCTCACCCCCGAGCGTCACCCCCGTGCTCGACGCCGCGCTCGGGGCCTCCAGCCGCTCGATCGTTGCCGGCCCGCTCGCGCCGGAGCTTGCCGCGGGCAGGCTTACGACGTGCGCGTGCGCGGTGTCCTTGTTGATCACGACGATCCGGATCCGCCCGTCCGGGGCCTTCGTCGCCCAGATCTTGAGCGCCCCGCGCGTCCCGCTGATCCGCAGCAGCCGCGAGCCCGGAGGCGCGGCCTGCGCGAACATCAGCAGCCCGTAGTACTCGGGCGACACGGTCGCGCGCCACCGCCCGCCGGCCTGACTGAGCGTGAACAGCTCGTAGCCGGCTCCCGGGAACGTGTGGATGTTGACCCCGTCGACGCCGGCGCGGGCGAGCTCGAACAGTGCGTCGATTGCCCACAGCGCCGACGCGAACGTCTGGCTGGTCGCGCGGTCGGCGCCACACGAGACGGTGTTCAGCTCATCGAGCCGGAAGGGAAGGTGATGGGCGAGAGCGATTGCGGCGTACGGTTCGATCTCGTCCGCCAGGCCGGTCGACGCCGCTGGCGAGAGCAGGTGCTGGATCGACGGGTACCGCGGCGAGCCTCGCGGCATGAAGCAGTTCTGGAGCGGATAGCGGTGGAGGGTTACCAGTCCCACTCCCGGCTCGGATTGCAGGAACTGCCCCAGGTCGCGCATCCACTTGGGCCCGCTGACTGCGGGGCCGGCCAGCGGGTAGCGCGGAAGCGCCGCGACGAAGTTGGCGTAGTCGCGCGTGTAGTCGGTGAAGTCATAGCCGTGCGGACGGCCGGTGACCTTCTGCCCGTCAGCGATTCGGTACCAGGCGAATGCGCCGTACAGCTCCGGCTCGTTTCCGAGCTCGAGCGCTCGGACCGAGCTCGTCCCGATCCCGCTGAGTAGCTCGCGGGCCTCGACGGCCGAGAGCTCCTGATTGTTGGCTTCGAGGTTGACGCCGAGGATCAGGCGGGCGTTGGTGGCCGACGCCAGTGCTCTCGTCACCGCGAGCCAGTTGCGGGTGAGGGTGTAGGTGACGCCGGGTGGCCGGGCCACGCCGGCGACGGGCCACCAGGTCGAGTCGCTGCTGTCCCCGCCGATCCTGAGTACGGGCTGCTGGCCTGGCGTGAGGTTGCGGATCAGCTGCACGAACACGGGATCGATCGCCGCCGGGTTCGTCCCCGCGTACTGCTCGATCGCCGGATACTCGAGCGACAGTCCGAGGAATCCGGACGGGATCACCGCGCCGCCGGCGAAGCTGGTTGCACTCGGTACCGCTGCGACCGTCGACGGCGGGCTGTCCGCCGTGCCGTGCCCGCCGGTCGCGAGCGCCAGCACGATCACGAGCAGGGCGACGGAAATCACCACCGCCACGTCGGCGGCGAAGAAGCGTCTGCGAGCCGGTGCACGCATGACCAGCAGATGATCCCGCGGGGGGTGGCGGAAAGGCGGCGGTCAGATGGAGTCCGTCGCTGCGCCAACATCCGAACTGACGCCTTTTTGCCCCGGTTTCCGGGCGAAAATGGCGTCAGTTCAACGCTGCTCTACGATTTCCGCTGGGGACAGGGTCCGGATGAAGGAGGAACGGCGATGGGTTGGATGGACAAGCTCAAGGCCGGCGCCGAGGAGGTCAAGACCGGGGCCGGAGAGGCGTCGGCACGTGCCCGCGAGACCGTGCAGGACGCCCAGCTCAGGCGCGAGCTGCAGCACGCCTACACCGAGCTTGGGCGGACGACGTACACGCTGGTCGATGAAGGGTCGCTCAAGGACGAGCGGCTGGACCACGCGGTGCAGCGGATTCGCGAGCTCGGGTCCCAGCTGGCCGACTCGCAGCCGCCGTCCGAATAAGGCTCTTTCAGCCCGCTGGGCTCCGAGGCTGGCGCTGGCCGGTGTCGCCCCGCCCGAACAACGGGGGCCCATACTTCCCGACCATGAGCGCACAAGGCAACATCACCCCCGTACAGAGGGCCCCCGACCCGATCGATCCCGGCGTCCGGATCGGCCACACCCACCTGCGGACATCCGACATCGACCGGATCCGGGCGTTCTACGTCGACGTCCTCGGATTCGACGTGGTCGCGGAGGCACGCGACGTGCCCGGCTGGGGCACGACCGGCGACATTCTGTTCGTGTCCGCCGGCGGCTACCACCACCACCTCGGCTTCAACACGTGGAAGAGCAAGGGCGGCGGTCCGCAGCCGGACGGCGTCGCCGGCCTGCACCACGTCGCGATCGCCTACCCGACTCGCAGGGCGCTCGCGGACGGCTACCGGCGGCTCAAGCAGGTCGACTGGCCGATCCGCCAGACCGCCGATCACGGTACCCACGAGGCGATCTACATCACCGATCCCGACGGAAACGACGTCGAGCTCATGTGGGACCGGCCTCCCGAGCAGTGGCCCCGCGACGCCGAAGGCCACCTAACCGGCCAGTTCGGCGACGAGGTCGACCTCGAAGAGCTGCTCCGCGAGCTCGACTGACTCCACGTTCGCGGGAGGCCTACGAGCGGCCCAGCTGCGGATCGCTCGTGAGATGAGCCGCGGATTCCAGGCGACCCGCGACCTGATAGCTGAAGCTGTGGTCGCTCGGGGTCGTGAGCGCGATGTCGTACCAACCGCCCGAGTGCTTGGTGTGGATCGTGATCTCCGCTGTCTTGTGCAGCTCGATCCTGCGGTCGCGGCCGTAGGCGTCGGCGACGTGGACGACGATCGACTCGTGGCCGCGGCCGTGCCGATGGCCCGCGCGGTGGATCCGTAGGCGGAGGTCGCCGACCCTGTGGTCGCCCCCCTCCTCGACGCTCAGCACCGTCGCGGGCGACCCGGCAAAGTAGCGGAAGAACCCGTTCGGGCCGTGCAGGCTGAGGTCGTAGGTGCCGGGATTGGGCACCGCGGTGTCCAAATGGTGGCGGGCGCCGATCGTGTAGCTGTAAGGCGCGCCGGGGACGGTGAGCGATCGTGCCTGAAGATGCACGCCGAGCTTGCCCTCGTTCCTGATCGCGAGCTTGAGCTCGCGGGAGCCCGCGTCGAACCTGAGGTGGAAGCGGTAGCCGAGCCGGCGCGATGGCCGCTTACCCGACTCCTGGGTCGGGACAGAGCCGACCGCTGGGGGCGGCGGATGGTACGCGGCGGGCGCCTGGCCCGGAGGAGGGTCCATGCCCGAGGGCTTGTAGCCGGCAACGCTCGGTGGCTTCGGGACGTAATCCCTCGCGCTCTCGAAATCGAACGCCGCGGTCAGATCGCCGGACACCGCCCGTCGCCACGGAGTGATGTTCGGTTCGCCGACGCCGAATCGCGCTTCGACGAAGCGGATCAGCGATGTGTGGTCGAACACCTCGGAGCAGACCCATCCGCCACGGCTCCAGGGCGAGACGATCAGCAGCGGCACCCGGACGCCGAGGCCGTACGGGCCGACGACGCCCTTCGTGCCGCCAGGAGTATTGACCTGTCCTTCGTACAGCTCGTTGTCCAGGGGCACGGTCGAGTCGCCGGCGAGATCGCCGACGTTGGGGTAGGGCCCGACGACGTGGTCGAAGAAGCCGTCGTTCTCGTCAAACGTGATCAGCAGGGCGGTCTTCGACCACACCTCGGGGACGCTGGTCAGAGCGTTGAGTACGCCCGCGGTGTACCACGCGCCCCAGCCGGCCGGCCACGCCGGATGCTCGGTATACGCCTCGGGGGCGACGATCCACGACACGCTCGGCAGCTTGCCGCTCCTCACGTCACTCTCGAGGATGTCGAAGAAGCCACCGCTCTTGGCGACCTCGGTTCCGGTGCGCGCCCGCTCGTAGAGCGGAGTGCCAGCAGCAGCGTTCTGGTACTGGTGGAAGTACAACAGCGAGGTGTCGCCGTAGTTCCCGATGTAGGCATCGGATGTGAAGCCCCAGACGCCGGCGGCGTCGAGGCCGACGCCGCTGTCCTGGTAGATCTTCCAGCTGATCCCGGCGTTCTGGAGGCGCTCGGGGTACGTCTGCCAGCTGTAGCCGAGCTCGTCGTTGGCGATCACCGGTCCGCCGCCCTTGCCGTCGTTGCCATCCCAGCCGGTCCACATGTAGTAGCGGTTCGGATCGGTCGGACCGAGCATCGAGCAGAAGTTGGCATCGCAAACCGTGAAGGCGTCGGCCAAGAAGTAGTGGAACGGCAGGTCGCGGCGCTCCATGTGCGCCATACACGTGGTCGTCTTCGCCGGCAGCCACTGGTCCCAGTTGCCGCCGTTGAACATCTGGTGGGTCGTGTCCCAGCCGTGGTCGAGATCCTCGATGAACGTCAGCGCCAGGTTGCCGACGTCGGGCCGGAACGGCTCCACGACGGTCGAGCCCTCCGCCTGGTCCCATACGGGCTTGCCGCTGGGCAGCGTCACCGGGTGCGGATCCCCGAACCCCCGCACCCCGCGCATCACCCCGAAGTAGTGGTCGAACGCGCGGTTCTCCTGCATCAGGAACACGATGTGCTCGACGTCCTTCAGCGACCGCGTCGCCCGGTGGGCGGGAATCGCCAGAGCCCGCGCGATGCTGTCCGGGAGCATCGTCGCCGCAACGCTGCCTCCCGCGAGTTGAAGGAACCTCCGCCGATCAACGACTCGCGACATCGCCGCCTCCTCATCTCCGCGAGCAGCGCCCATGCGCCGCCCTACTCCGAGCGATCAGGCCGGCTAGCCCGGTCGATGCAAGTGGCACCCTAGGACCGGCGTCCGGGCGAGTCTACCCCGATCACCAGGCGCACACACCGGGTTCACAACAAAGTCACGATCGCGCCGTCCGGATCGTGCAGAACGGATCCGGACCTCGGCCGCCGGGGCCAACGTCACACATCGGTGACCAACCCACCGATTAGGCTCGCCGCAAATGGGGAGACGGGGCCTACCTCGCCCGCTGGCCGCGGTGCTGGCGGTGTGGCTGCTGGTCGCCACCGGCGGCTGGGTGTTCCTCGTCGCCATATCCGTGTACGCGTTTCACCGGTCGGGCGCCGGCGGCGTCGGTGCCGTCGCCGCCGCTCGGCTGCTGCCGGCGATGCTCGCCGCGCCGTTCATGGGCCAGCGGATCGACCGCGCCGACCGCGGACGCGTGATCGCGCTCAGCTGCGTCTTCCAGGCGTGGTGCCTAAGCGGGGCCGCCGCGCTCGCGCTCGCCGACGCCCCCCTTGCGCCGGTGGTCGTCCTCGCCGCGCTGATCAGCATGGCCGCCACGGCGCCACGGCCGGCGCTCGCCGCGCTGATGCCGGCATTCGCGGACAGCCCCGAACAGCTCACGCGCGCCACCGGGATCTGGAGCGCGGTCGACAACGGCGCGTTCCTGCTGGGCGGCGGCCTCGGCGGGATCGCGATCGCCGCGAGCAGCACGGGCACGGTGATCGTCGCGGCCGCGGTGATGCTCGCGCTCGGGGCCGTCCTCGCAGCGGGCCTGCCCCGCGTAAGAGCAACGACCGTCGACGACGCCGAGGACGAGCCCGAGGGATTCGCAGACGCGCTCGCCGGCTTCCGGGCGCTGTTGCGCGCCCCGATGCTCCGCGGCCCGTACGCGCTGTTCGCGGGCGCGCTCCTGCTCGAGGGGACGAGTGACGTCCAGATCGTGACGCTCGCGCTCGGAAAGCTCGGCATGGGCAACGGCGGGCCGGGCATCCTGTTCGCGGCGTGGGGGGCGGCCGGCATGTTCGGCAGCGTCGCGCTCATGCTCCTCGTCCGAAAGCGCGGTTACGGCCTCGCGCTCGCCGCCGGAACGTTCGCGTTCTCGGTCGGGCTCGCCGTGGCTGGGGCCGACGGCGTGGCTGTGGCGCTCGCGGCGATGGTGCCCGCCGGCGTCGGTTTCGCCCTGGTGGAATCGTCGATCGTGGGCCTTGTGCCGCGGCTCGCCGACGACGCCCTGATCGGGCGCGTCTACGCGCTGTCGGAGATTCTCTACGGCGGCGCCGGCGGACTTGGGGCGCTGATCGCGCCAGTGCTGATCGCGGCGTTCGGCTCGGCGGGCAGCCTGGCCGTCGTCGGTGTCGGCCTCGGGATCTGCGCCCTGCTCGGCTGGCGCGCCTGCACGCGGATCGACGCCGATCAGGACCAGGCCACGCGGGTGCGTGAGCTCTTGCGCGGCGTCGACTTCCTCGTCCCGCTGCCGCTGCCACGGCTCGAGCGGCTCGTGCGCGAGGCGCGCTCCGTCAGCGTGCCCGCCGGCGCCGACATCCTCCGGCGCGGCGAGCCCGGCGATGATTTCTTCGTGATCGACGACGGCACGGTCGAGATCGTCGACTTCGGATACTTCTGCGGGCCCGGGCAGGGGTTCGGCGAGATCGCGCTGCTGCGCGACGTGCCCCGAACCGCGACCGTCCGCTCCGCCACCGACGTCCACCTGTGGGCCATCGGTAGAACGGCCTTCATCGGGGCGGTGACTAACTCCGTCGACTCGCAACGACTGGCGGACGAGCTGATCTCGGCGCGGCTGGCCGTGGCGCCGGAACTGACTGTTGATTAGAAGGGCGCGCATTCGCGCGCCCTGTGGTGTGGCTGTCGACTCTCGGCGCCCCCTGATTGGCGGACGGCCCGGTAAACGGCGCTGGGGAAGGGGAAGGGAGCGGCCGCCATCGCACCCGCCGAAAAACCTGCACAGCACGACAATCCCGGCCGGAATGGCGAGGCCTGTCGAGCTATGCATGAAGAGCATGCGTAGTACGACAGGGCTCGGGTCTGGCGCCGGTGTTGTCGTGCTATGCAGCATTTGACGCTCCGAATCTCGCGATCGAGCCCCACCCTCCCTCTTCCCGAGCGCCGTTTACTAGGCCGCCCGCCCAGCGCGCGCAGAAGCTAGACCGCCGCCACGACCGTCCCGACCACCTCGCCAAAGTCGACCCGGCCATCGCCCTCGCCACTCCACCCCGTGATCGCCACCGTGTCCCCGTCCTCCAGAAACGAGCGCTCGGCGCCATCGACCACGATCGGGCGCTCTCCGTTCCAGGTCAGCTCGATCAGGCTGCCCTGCGCTCCGGGCCCGGCTCCCGAGATCGTGCCCGACGCGAACAGGTCGCCGGCGCGGACGATCGCGCCGTTCGAGGCGGCGTGGGCCAGCTGCTGCGCCACGGTCCAGTACAGCTCGCGCGCGTTCGTGCGCGCGATCACGTGCAGCTCCCCGCCGGCGCGGGCGAGCGCGAGCTCGAGCGCCACGTCGAGCCCCCACGGCTCGGACCGACGTAGATACGAGAGCGGCTCCGGCGCCTGCACCGGGCCGGGCACGCGGTGGCGCTCGAGCGCGGCCGCCGGCACGACCCACGGGGAGATCGACGTCGCGAACGACTTCCCGAGGAACGGCCCGAGCGGCTGGTACTCCCACGCCTGGACGTCGCGCGCGCTCCAGTCGTTGACTAGCACGAAGCCGAAGATCCGCTCCGAGGCGCGTTCGATCGGGATGGGCTCGCCGAGCGCGTTGGCGGGACCGCCGGCGACGAACCCCAGCTCGAGCTCGACGTCGAGGCGCTCGCTCGGTCCCCACGTCGGGCCGTCGGCGCCACGGCGCTGACCCACGGGCCGGCGGATCGGCGTGCCCGAGACGACGACGGTGCCCGTGCGCCCGTGATAGCCGACCGGCAGATGGCGCCAGTTGGGCATCAGTGGCTCCGTGTTAGGGCGCAGGATCCTCCCGAGGTTCGCCGCGTGCTCGAGCGAGGAGTAGAAGTCGACGTAGTCGCCGACCGTGAACGGCAGGCAGAACACGGCCTGATCGAGCGGCACGCAGGCGTCGGGCGGAGGACCGGCGGCCAGCGCCTCGAGCAGAGCTTCGCGCACGCGCGCCCACACACCGGAATCGCACGCGAGCAGGCGATCCAGGTTCGGCGTGTCGATCAGCTCGCGGTCGACTCCGCCGAGCCGATCGGCGATCGACCCGAGCTCGACCGCGCAGCCATCCAGCGCCACGCACAGCCGCGCGGGCGCATCCGGCGCGCGCCGCACCGATCCGTAGGGAAGGTTCGCGAGCGTGAACCGCTCGGGCTCAGACATCCAGCAAACCCACCGCGGCCAGGCCCTCGAGCGGCTCGTCGATGCTGCACGTGCCGAACGCCGTGAACCACCGGCGGGCCCGGGCCAGCTCGTCGAGCCCGACCCGGAACTCCCGCAGCTCGTCGGCACTCTGCACGAGCAGGCAGCCCACGAGCTCCGGAACGTCAACGTTGTCGGCGGCCAGCGCGGTCGTCGTCCAGACGTTCATGAAGCCGTGGTGGTACGCGCCGATCTCGGGATCCCAGTGGCGCAGCGCGCCGTGCAGACCGGCCGTGGCCTTGAAGGGCACGTCGAGCCGGACGCACGCCTGAACGAACGTGGCGACGGCCTCAGGGCTGGGGAACGCGTCCGGCGACAGCCCACCGCAGCGGAGCTTTGCCGCGATGTGCGGGTCGCCGGCGCGCAGCGACGAAATCTCCTCGACCGGGACGCCCTCGATGAAGACATCGGCCCCCGGCGCGCGATCGCGCCACGTGCGCGCATCGGCGGCGGCCTCGAGGCGCAGCTCGATCGCACTCACCTGCGCGCCGCCCTCCAAGGGCTCGAGCACCTCGGGCCCGTCCCCGGGCGCCACGACGATCCCGAGCTCGGCCCCGTCGCCGCCACCGTCCCCGATCAGCTCGCAGAGCGCCGCGACCCGCCCCGACGGGAGCAGGAACCGGCCGACGATCGGGGCTCGCGCATCGGAGCGCCACCGGCGGTGCGCCGGCCACGCCTCCTCGAGCGGGAGGTTTCCCGGTGGGAACTGGGAGGCGTCGTCGAGCAACCGCGCCACGGCGGGTGGCGCGCTCACCACCCCATCACCACCACTTGCTTTCGCGCGCCCGTTCGGTGCCGCCGGTGCGATCGAGGGCATCGAGCGCGAGCATGTCCTCGTCGGACAGCGTGAAGTCGTAGAGCTGCCCGTTCACCTCGATCCGCTCGCGGTGCGTCGACTTCGGGATCACGAGCACATCGCGTTGCAGGCACCAGCGCAGCAGGACCTGCGCCGGCGTGCGCCCGACGCGTTCGGCGACCTCCTCCACGGTCGGATCATCCAGGTGCCGTCCGGTCCCGAGCGAGCTGTACCCGACGAGCGCCAGCCCGCGCTGCTCGCAGGCGTCGAGCAACCCGCGGCGGTACTCGAACGCGCTGAACTGCGCCTGGTTAACGACCGGGGGCGTGGTCGCGACCGACAACACCTGATCGAGCTCCTGGACGCTGAAGTTGGAGATCCCGATCGAGCGGGCGTACCCCTGCTCGCGTGCCTGCTCCATCCCCGGCCAGGCCCAGGTCGGCCCCCCCTGGGGCCAGTGGATGATGTACAGGTCGACCTGGTCGACGCCGAGTCGCCGCAGGCTTCCCTCGGCCTCGCGGGCCGGATCCTTCTTGGCCGGATAGAACTTGGTCGTGATGAAGACGTCCTCGCGCGGGACGCCGCTCTCACGGAGCGCCTTTCCGACGCTCTCCTCGTTGCCATAGGCCTGGGCCGTATCGATGTGGCGGTATCCGAGCTCGAGCGCCCAGCGGACGGCGTTCTCGCACTCGGGCCCATTGGGGATCTGCCAGACGCCGAGTCCGAGGGTCGGCATCTGGTTGCCATCTGCGAGCCGATGGACTCGCTGCACTGAGGTTCCGGTGTCGGCCACGTCGCCTCCTTCGAGTTCGCTGTCGAGACTCATGATGCCCGCTGCGGGCAGTCTCAACTATGGCGCCGCAGCACATACGATCGTCCCGTGGCCCCTTGGTCTGAATCGCTCCGGCTTCGCGGCGCCGGCGGCGAGCCGATCGATCTGCCGCGCACGCTGCTCTCGCACGGCGTCGCCGACCTGCCGCCGAACGCGATCGCGCCCGACGGGTCGGAGCTCGTCACCGTGCTGCCGGCGGGCGATCGCGCCTGGGTCGTTCGCCTGGTCGGGGCGCACGACGGCCACGCGCGGCTCGAGACGCCGAGTGGCGCGGGTGCACCCCCGGCCCGGGTCAGACTCGCGCTCCTCGCGCAGGTCCGCCACATGCTCCGCCTCGAGGACGATCTGAGCGCTTTCTACGCGGCCGCGGCCGAGGATCCGCTGCTCGCGTGGACGGTGAGTGGCGCGGGCCGGATGCTCCGCAGCCCGACCGTGTTCGAGGATCTCGTCAAGACGATCTGCACGACGAACTGCGCCTGGTCGGCGACGGTCAGAATGGTGAGCGCGCTGGTGGCCGGACTGGGCACCCCAGCCGTGGGCGCGCCCGAGCGCCGTTCGTTCCCCTCGCCGGCAGCGATGGCGGCGCCCGACGACTCCTTCTATCGCGACGTGGCCCGGGCCGGCTACCGCGGCCCGTACCTGCGGACGCTCGCGATCGACGTCGCCGAGGGTCGGCTCGACCCGGAGGCGCTCCAAGACCCCGCGCTATCAGACGAGGAGGTCGCCGAGCGCCTGCTCGGGCTCGCCGGGGTCGGGCCCTACGCGGCGGCCCACATGATGATGCTCCTCGGCCGCTACCGGCGGCTGATCCTCGACTCGTGGACGCGGCCCAAGTACCGGCGGGTCACTGGACGTCCTCGGGTCACCGACAAGGGGATCGAGCGCGCGTTCCGCCGCTACCGCGAGTTCGCTGGGCTGGCGTTCTGGATGACGCTCACCGAGGACTGGCTCGCCCAAGGCGAAGCCGCGGAGATCCAGCCGGGCTAACCGACGTAGCCGTGGCGCATCAGGAAGCTCTGCAGTGCCGAGACAAACTCATCGCCGGTCGGCGCAGACGGGAGGTCGCTTTGTAGACGGCCGTCCAGCGCCTCGGCGTTCAGCCGCTGCTGGACCAGACCGTAGTGACCGAGCATGTCCTGGTCCGCGGCCCACGCGGCGATCATTCCCTCGCCGTCGCGAAGGTTGTGCGTGAACATCCGCCACCACCTCCGCGCGTCCGCGGCGATCAGCCGCGGGTAGGCGCGTGTCACGTCCGAGAACCGACCGCCGTCGAAGCTCCACACCTTGAGCGGCGCACCAGACACGGCGTAGCTCGTGAACGCGTAGTAGAACGCGTTGTCCGCCGAGACGAACACGAACCGGCCGTTGTGACGCGGATCGATCAACCTCGCTCCCGCATTTCCGAAGTTGTGCTCGGACTTCACATAGGTCAGGCCGCGGGGCGTGAACACCTGATCGACGACGCAGCAGTGCGCGCCCTCCGTGAACAGAGACAGCACGACCGCGGGCTGGCCGCTCGAGCCGAGATTCACCATCCGGACCGCCGACGGGTGGGGGCCGGTCTCGAGCGGCCCGCAGTAGCCCCGGCACAGGCGCGAGGTGACCGGCCTGTCGTAGAGCACCGCGCCACCGCTGGCGATCCGAAGATGCAGGTTGCGCGGGCGCCATCCGCCGGCGGTGAACGTGAATGTCGCCGTGACGTTGCCGAGACTCGCGCGCTCGGTCCGAGCCGCCGCCGCGGGAGCATGCGCGGCGGCCGCGAGCGCCATTAGCGCGGCGACAAACGTGATCCGTGCCCGTCCCATCGCCGAGCGATGTTAGGAAATTGGCGCCCCTCAGCGCTTGTGACCGCGCCGGCGCTTGCGCACGCGGATCGTGGTCGAGTGGACCGGCCCGGGAGCCCCGTTGGCGCCGATCGCGCTGATCCAGACCGTCAGGGTGTGGCCCGCCATCGCCGCCGGGACACGCACGAACGGATGGCTGGTGAGGAACGTGGCGGTGCCGGCACCGGCCGTGCTCAGCATCACCGAGTACTGCGCGGCGCCCCGCTGACGCGCCCAGCGCAGGACTCCTCCGGAGAGGTGAAGGACCCTGATCGTGCGGAGCTTCGGCGGCGCCGGCGCCCGGAAGTGCGCCAGGACGAGGTGGGCGCGCGGGAGTCCGTTCTCGGTCACGAACGCCCCGATCTCGCGCGATGTGGCGCCGCCGGTGGCCGGGGTGAAGCGCAGGCTTCCCCGGGCCCGGTCGGTGCGGAGGAGCACGCGAGCCACGCCCGCGCCCTGCTCGACGAACGTGACCCTCTGTCCCGCCAGCTGCTTCAGCGACCAGCGGAGTCGCCGCGTGGCGCCCGTTCCCGTCACCCGCGCCGCGACCTGCACCGGCGGGAGGCCGTCGGCGACCTGGATCGACGCCGGCGCCGGACGCTGCTCGGGCACGACGGTCCAGGTTCCGGCGTTCGGCGAGGTGAGGACCACGTACGTCGTGTCGGTTGACGCATCCGGCAGCACCACGGCCCGTGCGGTCTGCAGCCCCGCCCCGCCGAGCGGCATGTTGATCGTCTCGCCACCCGGTCCCTGCAATGAGTCCTCGGGTAGGGCACCCTGCCCGTGCACGGCGACCACCGCGATCCGCTCGTGCGGATGGATCACGAACTGGTTGGCCGCGGCGTCGCGGGCGGAGCCGTTGGCGCGGTAGGGGCCGACGTCGCACGTCCCGGCCTTGAACGTCGTCGGCGGCTCGTTGATGGCGTGGGTGGCCACGCCGTACCGGCCGTCCTTCGGGCCGAAGCAGGCGGCGATGCCGTTCGAGGAGGCCACGATGTCGCCGTCGCCGGTGAACGCGACCCCAAAGGCCTTCACCTCCACGTGCCCGGTCGCCTCCACCTGCCACGTGCCCTTGTCCATGTCGAAGAAGCTGTCGGTGATCGCAGCGCCGGCGGCGAAGGGACCCAGTTTGACGCCCAGGTTGCCCTCCAGCTCGATCTTCCCGGTAGACCAGGTGTAGGTGACGATCGCCCCGCCGAGCGGGAGGCCGAGCACCGTACCCGAGCCCGAGATCGAGATGCTCTTCGGCTGGCAGAGCTTGAGGGTCACTGCCCCGTCCACCTCGACGGGAGAGCCTTTGAACACGGGCTCGAAGTCGACCTCGGGACCGAGCGAGACGCCCGCGTTGGCGGACAGCTGGGCTCCGCCGGGGCAACTCAGGAACTCGCCGCCGAAGCGTTGTAGGAAGATGCCGTCAGCGATCGGCTTGTTCAGGTCCGATGCTTCGATCGCGAGCTTGGTCACGAGTGGGAACGGCTGCTGGCCCTCACCGCTCAGCCCGACCTCGATCGAGAACGTTCCCTTCACGCCTTCGAACTTCATGGACGCGACGCCGTCGAAGGACAGCGGCGGGCCGGTGTCGAGTCCCACCGACAGGTTGGAGACCTGCACCGCGCCTCCGAACAGCCACGCGTCCTTGACGTTGAACTTGCCGGCGAACCGAGGACCGTCGTCGTTGGACGTGCTGAACTTGAAGTCGAAGCTGACCGTCGCGGGCTTGAGCGGCGAGCTCTCTCCGCCGGAACTCTCCCCCTCGCCGTCGACGCCCTGGAAGATCGGCGGCAGCCCGAGGGCGAGCGATACGGTCGCGCTGCCGTTCTTGTCGCCGCTGAGCTTGAAGTCCGGGGCGACGGTCACGGGCAGGCCGGCGATCTTCAGCAACTTGCCGAGCCCGGTAAGCACGAAGTGAGCCGCGCTCGCCGCCGTTCCCACGTCGAACGTGTGTGGGCCTTCCAGCGTCCACGTGAACGAGCCGAAGCCCATCGTCGTCGCGGGCGGCAGCTCGATCTTGATCGAGGACGTTTGCTGGTAGAGGATCATCGGGGAGGTGTTGGTGAGCTCAACGCCATTGAGCGAGAACGTGCCGGTGACGACCCAGTCGACGCTGCCGTCGGCCTGCGGCTTTCTCACGAAACAGCTGTTCATACGCCCGATGGCGATTACCGCGCCGGCGGCGACCTTCGCGTAGCGCCCGCCGGTGCAGTCGCTCGGCGGGGGCAGCGTTCCGCCACCACCGCCACCGCCACCGCCGCCACCACCGCCGCCGCCACCACCGGACTCGACGACCTCCCAGCTGACCTCGGTCGGGTCCTGCTGCTCGTTGCCGACGGCATCGATCGCCTTGACCGCGAACGTGTGCTCGCCGTCGTCCAGCCCGGTGAGGACCTGTGGCGAGTCGCAGTCGTACCAGTCGCCGCCGTCGACGCTGCATTGGTAGGTGGCGCCGTCCGGCTCGCTCGAGGTGAACACGATCGTGGCGTCGGTCGCCGTGGTGCTCCCCGACGGCGCCGACTCGATCAGCGCCTCGGGCGGCGTGGTGTCGACCTTCCAGGTCCGCTTGGCTACAGGCCCGGGTGTCGGATCATCGGTCGGGACGAA
Source organism: uncultured Solirubrobacterales bacterium (assembly GCA_963812225.1). Classification (GTDB taxonomy): domain Bacteria; phylum Actinomycetota; class Thermoleophilia; order Solirubrobacterales; family Solirubrobacteraceae; genus Palsa-465. The sequence goes on along the minus strand of CAWEUN010000009.1, from coordinate 71,862 downwards.
GCGAACCTCGAAGGTGTGATCGCCGTCGGCAAGCCCGGAGTAGGACTTGGGCGATGAGCAGTCGTCCCAGCCTCCCTGATCGAGCTGGCACTGGTACTTCCCGGCCTCCTTGTCGGCGATCGAGAACTCGAACGTCGCCTTGGCCGAGTTCACCACGCCGCTTGGGCCCGCGGTGATGATCGGCGCGTCGAGCAGGGGCTCCCACTCGAGAAAAGCGACCGGTCCGTAATCGGTCGAGGATTGCGCGAGGACCTCCTGGAAGGTCGGCTGGGTTCCGGGCGGGGCGTCCGCTGGCGGCAGGACGGCGTTCCAGATACCGCAGCTAGTCCCGTCGGACTTGCAGGCATTCATCGTCACCGCCAGACCGTCGGGCGTGAACGTCGGGTAGGTGATCCCCTCTTCGGCGGCGAACACGTCGAACGTTAGGCCCTGACCGCCGGCGGTCGGGATCACCGACACCGTCGCGTGGCCCGGGTTCTGGTAGTTGGGTGCAGCGGTGACAACGCTGTTGCCGTCCGGCGCGAAGCGCACCCCGGTGTATGTGCTGGTCGAGGTCGAGGCGAGCGGGGTGATCGCGCCAGTCGAGGTGTCGACGAGCTCGATGGCGCTCCCTGTGGAGACCACCACCGTCGTGCTGTCAGGGTCGGGCGACCAGTCAACTGCGTCCCAGTAGTTACTGGTGCTGGGAGGGATCACCGTGTGCGTCTGGCCTGTGGCGACGTCAACGGTCATCAGCGCATACTCGGGGCACTGCTCAGCGCCACAGGTCACAGACGACTCGCGCACGAACGCGATCTGCTTGCCGTCGGGCGACCACGCGGGCAGCTCGTCCAGGTCGGACCCCGGCGAGGTCAGCGGCGCCTGGTTGCTCCCGTCGACGTCCGCCGTCCAGATCGCGCTGCCGTTGGCGCCGAGCCCGACGACCCCCGCGACCTCCGTGTCGTCGGCGGAGAAGCGAATATCGGTCAGGCTGCCCCACGGCCACGTGAGCGGCGCCGTGTTCGGCGGGTCGTACAGAGATCCCATCACCACGAGTCGGCCGTTGGCGCCGGGGAACACAGCCCGGGCCGGCTCCGCCGCCCAGAGAACGGCGATCGCCGCCAACGCCGCAGCTACGGCACCGCGCACCCACGATGTCGACACACCACGCCCAACATGACACCACCACCCCACAACACGCCGGATCCTAGTGCGCTAACACATCGAAAGCAAGGGCACAGGCGGGAAGCCCCGCGAGGTGATCTGTAAATCGCGGACCGCGAGCCTGCTCACCCACCTGGCGAATGACCCCCGAACTGTGCGTCCGAGCCCATCGCCCCCGGCTAGCCCGCCGATGGGGCCGCCAGCTCCCGATGGCGGCTGTCCCTGTCGGCCAGCTGAGGTCCGGGCAGCCCGGGGGTCATTCGACGGGGAATTGTGCGCCGTCGATGGACGATCCGCAGTATCGATCCAGTCTCAACTCGGTCGCACACGCGGCCCACAAGACGCGCCGGCCGTGTCATGCTCGCACCGGATGCACGCGGACGGCGTCGACATCTCCGGCCTGAAGCGCGCGCTGCGCGCGACGGTCGCCGGCGAGGTCCGCTTCGACGCCGGCTCGCGCGCGATGTACGCCAACGACTTCTCGGTCTACCGCGCGGTCCCGATCGGGGTGGTGATCCCGCGCTCCTCCGACGACGTGATCGCGGCCGTCAGCGCCTGTCGCGAATACGCCGCACCCGTGCTGCCGCGGGGCTGCGGCACGGGCCCGAGCGGTCAGACGACGAACGTCGCTGTGGTGTTCGACTACTCCAAGTACCTGAACGAGATCATCGAGCTCGACCCCGACAACGGGCGGGCCCGGGTCCAGCCGGGCGTCATCTGCGATCAGCTGCGCAACGCCGCCGAACATCACAACCTCACGTACGGCCCCGACCCCGCCACCCACGAGTACTGCACGTTCGGCGGAATGCTCGGCAACAACTCCTGCGGCACGCACTCCCTGATGGCCGGTAAGACGAGCGACAACGTCCTCGAGCTCGACGTCGTCCTGTACGACGGGACGCGCCTGACGGTCGGCCCCACCCCCGACGACGAGCTCGACCGGATCGTCGCCCGGGGCGACCGCAAAGGGCAGATCTACAAAGCCCTCAGAGACCTGCGCGACCGCGTCGCCGATCGCGTCCGGGCCGAGTTCCCGGACATCCCGCGGCGGGTGTCCGGCTACAACCTCGATCAGCTGCTCCCCGAGAACGGGTTCCACGTCGCGCGCGCACTCGTCGGCTCGGAGGGAACGTGCGTGAACGTGCTCGAGGCGACGGTGCGGCTCGTCCCGAGCCCGCAGCACCGGCGCACGGTGATCCTCTCCTACCCCGACGTCTTCACCGCCGCCGACCACGTTCCCGTGATCCTCGCCGCGACCGATCCGATCGGGCTCGAGGGCTACGACGATTTCCTGCTCCAGAACATGGAGGGCAAGGGGCGGCTCGCGGCCGAGCGCGCGCTGCTCCCGGAGGGCGGGGCGTGGCTATACGTCGAGTTCGGCGATGACGACCCCGAACGGGCGACGGCGCGGGCCGAGGAGGCGCTGCGCCAGCTGAGCGGCGGCCCGTACATCGACGCCAAGCTGTTCCTCGGCAACGCCGAGCAGGTCAGCGTCTGGAAGGTCCGCGAGTCGGCCGTCGGCGACAGCCGCCTCCCCGGCGTCATGGAGGCCGAGGGCGCGTGGGAGGACGCTTCCGTGCACCCCGACAGGCTCGGCCCCTATCTGCGCGACTTCCAGCGGCTGCTCGACGACCACGGCTACCGCTGCGTCTACTACGGCCACTTCGGCCAGGGGTGCGTCCACACGCGGATGGACTTCGACTTCAAGACCGCCGCCGGGCTGCGCACATTCCGCTCGTTCATGGAGAAGGCCGCCGACCTCGTCGTCTCGCACGGAGGCTCGCTCGCCGGCGAGTACGGCGAGGGCCACGGCCGCGCCGAGCTTCTGCCGCGGATGTTCGGACCCGAGCTGATGAACGCCTTCCACGAGTTCAAGCGGATCTGGGACCCGGACTGGAAGATGAACCCCAACCGGCTCATCGGCGATGTCAAGCTCGACGAGGGGCTCCGCGCCGGGCCCGACTACCGCCCGCCACAGCTGTCCACGCACTTCGCCTATCCAGACGACCGTGGCTCGTTCGCAAACGCGATCGAGCGCTGCTTCGGGATGGCCAAGTGCCGGAACCTCGGCAGCCTGACGATGTGCCCGAGCTTCCAGGTCACGCGCGAGGAGCAACATTCGACGCGCGGCCGCGCCCGGCTGTTGTTCGAGATGCTGAAGGGCGACCCGCTGACCGAAGGCTGGCGGGACGACGCCGTCAAGGACTCCCTCGAGCTGTGCCTGTCGTGCAAGGGCTGCACCGGCGGCTGCCCGGTCCAGGTCGACATCCCGACCTACAAGGCCGAGTTCCTCGCCCACTATTACGGCAATCGCATCAGGCCCGCCCACCACTATGTCCTCGGGCTGATGCCGTGGTGGGGCCCGCTCGCGGCACGGGCGCCGCGGCTCGTCAACGCGCTCTCGCACTCCCCGATGCTCGCGCCGAAAGGCAAGCAACTCGCGGGACTGGCGCCGGAGCGCGACGCCCCGCTGTTTGCCTCTCGGACGTTCCGCACCTGGTTCGAGTCGCGCCCCCCGGCGACGGCCGGCGATCCTGAGCGCCGCGTGATGCTCTGGCCGGACACGTTCACGAACCTGTTCGAGCCCGAGGTCGGTCAGGCCGCGGTCGAGGTGCTCGAGGCGGCCGGGTTCGCGGTCGAGCTGCCGCGTCGCCAGCTCTGCTGCGGCCGTCCCCTCTACGACTTCGGGATGCTCGGAATGGCCAAGCGCGCGCTCCGGCGCATCCTCGACGAGCTCGCGCAGCCGATCCAGGCCGGGGTGCCGCTCGTCGCGCTCGAGCCCAGCTGCGGCGCCGTATTCCGCGATGAGCTGCGCAAGCTCATGCCCCACGACCACCACGCCCGCAGGCTCGTCGGGCAGACGTTCACGCTCGATGAGCTGCTCGAGCGCCACGCCCCCGACTGGCGAGCGCCCGACCTCGGCCGCAAGGCGATGATGCACGCCCACTGCCATCAGGAGGCCGTGTTCGGGATCGAGGGCCAGCGCAAGGCCCTCGAGGACCGCGCCGGCGTCGACCTCGAGCTGCTCCGAGCCGGGTGCTGCGGGCTCGCCGGCTCGTTCGGCTACCAGGCCGGCGACCCGTACACGGTCTCGATGCAGGTCGGCGAACGCGTGCTCCTGCCCGCCGTGCGCGCCGCCGACGAGGACACGCTGATCGTCGCCGACGGCTTCTCGTGCCGGACCCAGATCGCCGCCGGCACCGGTCGCCGCGCCCTCCACACCGCTCAGGTCCTCCAGCTCGCCCTCGGCGATCACGTATAGACCGGGGCGCATGCGCCGACCCCTTACCCATGTTCATGGGGGGGACCGACCATTGACGGCGCGCACGGCGCGTGTACCGTTTGCGGCCCAACGAGACCGGGAGCACCGACGAATGCCTACATACGACCAACTCGGGGCCACCAACCTGGGCGCCGGCGACCTCACACGCGATCGCACGCACCAGGTGTTCGGGCAGGTGATGGGGCTCGTCGCGTTCACGCTCGGATTTGCGGCCCTCGGCGCGTACATCGGGCGCAACCTCACCGGCGGCATCGGGATTCTCTTCTTCATCGGCGCCTTCGCGTGCATCTTCGGGCTGAACATCGCGTCCTCGCGCGGCGCCGAGCAGCTTGCGATCGCGCTGCTGTTCGGCCTCGGGCTCCTGCTCGGGCTGGCGATCGCGCCGATCATCAAGGTCTACGCGAACGCCGACCCCGCGGCGCTGTGGCAGGCCGCCGGCGCCACGGGCGCGTTCGTCGCCATCCTCGGCGCGGCTGGCTACGCCACCCGGCGCGACCTCTCGTCCTGGGCGCGCACGCTGTTCTGGGCGCTGGTCGCCCTGATCCTGTTCGGGCTTGTAACGATCTTCATCTCGATCCCGCACGCCAACCTCATCTACGCCGTGCTCGGGCTCGTGATCTTCGGCGGCTACACGATTTTCGACTTCAACCGCCTGCGCCGGGCCAACATGGCGAGCGCGGTGCCGATCGCCGCCGGCATCTTCCTGGACATCTTCAACATCTTTCTGTTCTTCCTGCAGATCTTTGGTGGCGGGCGCAATTAACCCCCCGCTGCTCCTTGTGTGACAAATGTCCTAATCCGCGCCCCGGCGCGCGACATACCGTGCCGCCTTGATGACGCGCGCGGCCGCCAACTCGAATCGGGAGCAGACGTCGGGGAGGCGGCCGCGGCCACATCAAGTTGGCTGGGGGACGGCAGGGACAAAGGCGGAAGCGGGGGCGTTTACGCCAGAGGGGGCGTTTGGTCGAGTGGGGGCAGCGATCTCGATCAACGGCGACGCCCGGACAGGGCGTGGCTGCGGAGGGTTCCGGGCGGGCACAGACCCGCCTGGAACCGCCGCCATCCAGGCGAGGCTGCCCGTCTTCGGCGCGCTGAGGGCTCGCGATGTGCGCTCGCTAGCCGGGCCGGTGATCGAGGCGATCGTGCCGGAAGGCACCGAGCTCGTACGCGAGGGGACGACCATCGGGGTGTTCTCAGTGATCCGGACGGGCAGCATCGCGCTGACTCGCGGCGGTGACACGGTCGGGCTGCTGGGCGCCGGCGACTGCTTTGGCGAGAGCGACCCGCACGAGCCCGCCGCGCAGCCGTTCACGCTGGTGGCGCGAACGCCGGTGCGGCTGACGACGTTCAGTTCGTTCGGAATCGACCGCCTGTGCGCGGCGATCCCGGGCGCGCGTGAGCGGCTGTCAAGTGCCTGCGCCGCTGCGCTCGCGCAAGGCGTCCGGGTCGAGCACGGTGATCGTCCGGTTATCGGTGGCCACCCAGCCGAGTTGGCGCATCAACCGAAGCGCGCGCGAAACGGTCTCGCGCGTCGCCCCGGTCCAGCGCGCAAGCTCGTCCTGGGTGAGCGCTAGCTCGATCCGCGTGCCGCGAGACGACGGCACGCCGTGATCGGCGGCGAGATCGAGCAGCCGCTTCGCGACGCGCCCGACGCTGTCCTGCGTGGCGAGTGACGCGAGGTCGCGGGTGGCCTCCGACAGCCGCCGGACGAGCATCCTGATCAGCACCAACGCGGCCTCGGGGCGGTCGCGCAGGAACTCGCGGAACTCCTCGCCATGGAGGATCCCGGCTTCGACGTCGTCGAGGGCGATCGCGCTCGCCGTCCGCCGCTGGGCCCCGAGCGCGGCCATGTCCCCGAGCAGCTCGCCGGCGCCCCGGATGGCGAGCACCACCTCGCGCTGCTCCGCGCCGTAGCTGACGAGTCGGACGCGACCCGAGAGCACGATCACGACGTCGTCCCCCGCGGCACCGGCACGGAGGATCGGCTGCGACTTCTTGAACTTACGCCGGCGGACCCGGCGCAGGAGCTCGTCGGCGTCCTCCTGCCCGAGCTGTCGCATGAACGGGGTCGAGGTCGCGCTCATGCCGTCTCCCAGTCGTCGGCGACGTAGTGGCGGCCCCCGCCGGTGTCGACCCATACGCGCATCACCCGGTCGGTGCCGGGGTCGCGGAACCGCTCGGCCGTCGGGCGCCAGTCGGGAGCCGCCCGGGGCGCCTCACCGTGGCCGCGGCCCCAGCGCCAGCGGCCGCGCGCCGCGGCCGTCGCGTCGTCGAGCGGCGGCAGATCGTCCATCACCGCGGCCGCCTGCTCGCGGGTCTCGCAGTCGCTGATCGCGGCGACGCGCCGCTCCAGTTCCTCGACCCCGAGCCGCCCGGCGGCGGCATGGCGCGCGAGTTTCTCGTACAACAGTTCCCGGTCCCCGTCGCTTAGCCGCACCCCGGTCAGCCGTAGGACGAGTCTTTGTTGACCACCTTGACCGCGGTTCCATACGCCACGATCTCGGTGAACTGCTGTCCGATCTCTGAGGAGTCGAAGCGGACCGCGACGACCGCGTCGGCGCCCATCAGCTGCGCGTTCTCGACCATCCGGTCGATCGCGTGGCGACGGGAATCCTCGAGCAGCTTCGTGTACTGGGAAATCTCGCCCCGCCGCAGCGACTTGAAGCTCGCCGCCACACCCCCCACGAAGCCCATGCTCCTGACGACCAGTCCGTAGCAAACCCCGAGCGTCTCCCGGATCGTGACGCCGGGGAGCTCGAGCGCCGTCGTCATTGGCATCTCTTCGTCTGCCATAACGCTGCGCAAACTAGCACCAGCTACCGTTCCCGGCCGATGGCGACACGTTCCCTGATTGCCGTGCTCGCCGGCGTGGTGCTGCTCGCGGGGTGTGGCAGCAGCTCTTCGGGATCGGGCTCGACGTCAAGCACGACCACGCCGACGTCGACGACGACCACCACCGCGGCGCTGCCGTGTACCACGGGCGAGATGGGATTCGAATCGGTGCCGATCGAGTGCGGGGTCGAGCTGGCGCCGGCGAGCACGACTGGCACCCAGCCGGTCGACGGGATCCACTGCGCTCCCGTCGAGCAGCTCGCCTACCACATCCACGCGCATCTGGCGGTGTACGACAACGGAGAGTTGCGCCCGCTGCCGGGCGGGATCGGGATCCCCGGCTCGCAGGTCGAGCAGACCACCGAGGGGCCCGTGGCGCTGGGCGGCCAGTGTTACTACTGGCTGCACACGCACGCCCCCGACGGCGTGATCCACATCGAGTCACCGACCAAGCGCGTCTATACGCTCGCGCAGTTCTTCGACGAATGGCACCAGCCCCTCAGCGACACCCAGGTCGGAAGCGTGAAGGGCAAGATCACCGCGTTCGTCAACGGCAAGGTCTGGACCAAGAGCGTCCGGGACATCCCGCTCCTCCCCCACCTCACCATCCAGTTCAACATCGGGCAGCCCGCGGTTCCGTTCCAGAAGGTCGACTGGGCCAAGACGGAGCTGTAGGCGCTGGGGAAGGGGGTGGTGAGATGCCCGGGCGAGGCCGAAGGCGGCTCCAAATCCTGCATAACACGTCACGACCGCCGAAATCGGCGAGGCCTGCCGTGTTAAGCACGCTCTTCGTGCACAGCACGGCAGGGCTCGGGGTCTGAGCCGAGATTGACGTGTTAAGCATGATTTTCGGCCCGGGTAAGGGCGCGGACCCCGCCGGAGCAGCTCACCAGCCCCCTTCCCCTAGCGCCGTTAACGCCAAGCCGCCGCCAACCGAGGCTGCGGGGCTGAAAGCGCCCGCGGGCCGAGAGTCGACAGCCACCGAGCACCTAAGACGACGACTCCCTAACCACAGGGGCGCAGCCCTTGCCGCCGGCGCCGGCGCCGGATCTCGAGGTACACACCGAACGCGATCAGCAACGCCAGCCCGACGGCTGTCACCCATCCCAGGTCCTCGACGAAGTCGATCACCGCGGGACCGATGAAGTAGGCGGCGAGCCCGATGCCGACGGCCCAGATCAGGGCGCTCACCGCGTTCGTGATCTGGTAGACGCTCGTCCCCACGCGGTGGATCCCGGCGATCCACGAAGGGGTCAGGACGATCGCCAGCACGGGGTAGCGGTCGAAGATCTCATCACCCCGGGACAGCGCGCGCAGCCGGAACCGCAGCAACGGACCGCGGGTCTCGAGCACGGTCCTGCCGAGCAGCTTCCCGAGGATCCACCCCGCGATCCCGCCGGCCGTGGCGAACACGAACGCCACGCCGATCACGGTCGTGATGTCGAGTCGATGGTGTGCCGCGACCACGGCCGCAGCGATCAGCACTGGCTCGCCCGGCCCCGGAACCCCGAGCCAGCTGGCGGCCGACGCCACCGCGACCGCCCAATAGTCGACCGACGGTCCGTGGAAGTGGTGACGAAGCAGCGCGAGGACGAGCAGCGACGAGACCTTCAATATCACCGCTAGCCGCACGCGCCATTCTCCACGCGTCGATCGTGGCACAAGGCCCCGGCGAGGGACCCACTACCCGGATGGGCGACCCGCCAACCGGTTGGATAGGCGCGTGCGGCGATCCTTGGCCCAATGGCCAATGTCCCGATCGCGTCACTGCCCCAGGATTCCAGGTCCCGGATGAGCACGATCATCGTCTCCTACGACGGCACCGCCAACGACGACGACGCGCTGGCGCTCGGAAAGCTGCTGGCCCAGACCGGAGCCAGCCTCGCGCTGGCGTATGTTCGCCATGCTCAGGAGTTCGATCCGCGGCGCGAGGAGATCGCCCAGCACGATGCGGAACGCAGACTTGCGCAGGGCGCGGCGTGGCTCCAGGATCCTGATGTCCCCAAGCACGTCGTCCTCAGCGCGTCCACCGGCGAGGGGCTGGCCCAGTTGGCCGAGCACGAGGGCGCCTCGCTGATCGTGTTCGGGTCCGACTACCGCACGCCGCCGGGGCGGGTCGAGCCCGGCACCTCAGCCCAGTATCTGCTCGAGGGCGGGACGATCCCGGTGGCGGTGGCGCCGGCGGGCCTGAGGACGCACGCGGACGCGTCGATCGAGACGGTCGCGCTGGCCTCGCCCGACGGCGAGTCGGCGGCGCAGGAGACGGTCGCGGCGCTCGCCGCGAAGCTCGGTGCAACGGTCGTCGAGCCCGGCGCCGACCAGATCGACGTGATCGTCGCTGCCTCGCAGAACGGGGCCCCGGAGGGGAGGATCGCGCTCGGCGGAGCGACGCGCGGACACCTCGACGCTGCCCGCAGCGCCGTGATCGTGCTCCCGCGGGGCAGGCCGGCGCTCCTCTAGCTCAGGGGTCGAAAACTCCCGGTTTCCCGCTGTGTGCGGGGTGGCTTTATCCCAATGTCCAGAGGGTCCTGCCAAACCCTGGACCCAAGGCTATGGCTGGCGGCCTGGCGTCGGCGGAACATGGCGGCGAAATGGGCCGCTGTGCCCTGGTTGCCGCAAACAGAGATGGTGCTGAGGCGCCGTCGTCACCCCAAGGAGATTCATGCTGGTAAACGCTCCCAGTTGGCTCAGCAGTGGAGACACCTCTTGGCAGTTGACAGCGGCGACGCTCGTCGGGCTGATGAGCGTCCCCGGCCTCGTCGTTCTGTACGGCGGGGTCATGCAGAAGCGCTGGTCGATCAACAGCATGATGTTGACGTTCGCCGCATTCGCGGTCGTGCTGGTCGTGTGGGTGCTGTGGGCGTTCAAGATGGGTTTCGGCTCGCCGTTCCACGGCCTATCGAATTCGGGTTTCCTCGGGAACTTCATCGGCAAGCCAGGCCCGGTGCTCGGGCACGCCGCCGAGCAGCATCAGGCGAACATTCCGCTGATCGGCACGACGGCGTTCCCGCAGTCGGCGCTCGTCGTACTTCCAGTTCGTATTCGCCGCGATCACGCCGATCCTGATGCTGGGCTCGGTGCTGGGACGCGTGAACTTCAAGGCGTGGATTCCGTTCGTCGCCCTGTGGTGCACGCTGATCTACACGGTCAATGCGTTCCTGCTCTGGGGTGGCGGCTTCTTCGCCCACCACGGCGCGGTTGACTACTCCGGCGGCTACGTGATCCACCTGTCCGCCGGCGTGTCCGGCTTCGTGGCGGCGGCCGTGATCGGGCCGCGGCTCCAGCGCGACCGCGAGGTCGACGCCCCGAACAACATGGCGATGGTCGCCGTCGGCGCCGGCTTGCTGTGGCTCGGGTGGAACGGGTTCAACGGCGGGGACCCGTACACGGCGAACATGTCGGCAGCGGCGGCCGTGCTCAACACCAACCTGTGCACCGCGGTGGCGTTCCTGGTGTGGATCGGGTGGGACTACCTGACCGGCCGCAAGCCGAGCCTGATCGGCGGCGTCAACGGCATGATCACCGGCCTCGTGGCGATCACGCCGGCGGCCGGTTACGTGAACGGCTGGGGCGCGATCGCGCTCGGCATCATCGCCGCGACGATCGTCTACTTCGCGCTGAACTATCTCAGCCGACTGCGGCCGTTCCGCAACGTCGATGACACGTTGGGCGTGGTCTACACACACGGCTTCGCGGGCCTCGCCGGCGGTCTGCTGGTCGGGATCTTCGCCGACCCGCAGATGGCGATCACGTACACGCGCCAGGGCCGGCACCTCGTCGCGAACGGCATGGCCGGCGTGCTCCACGGCAACTGGACGCTGCTCAAGTGGCAGTTCTTCGCGGCGGCGTTCGTGATCGTGTTCTCCGCGGTGGGGACGTTCATCCTGCTCAAGCTCGTCGGCGTGTTCGTCCCGTTGCGGATGTCCGAGGAGAACATGGAGATCGGCGACACGGCCGAGCACGGCCACGAGGTCTATCCGTCGGACGTGCCCTCGCTCGGGTTCCCGAACGGGATCCCGGGGCTGGCGACAGGGCACGCGAGCGAGCCGTCTCCGACGACGGCGTGAGGGACCACCTCCTCCTCTGCGGTCGGGGGGCGGAAGATCGACTTCCGCCCCTCGAGCGTGGACCATTCCGCCTCGGCGGATTCACCGCTAATTACATCTCGGGGCCGGCCGCCGCCGGCCCCATCACGTGTAGGCTCGAAACAGCGAGCAACGGAGGGAGATAACCGTGTCCATTGAAGCGAAGACGCACAGCGCGGCGTCCGACGCGAAGACCGCCTCTGACGTGCTGGAGTTCGCAGGCGAGCACCGGACGGAGATGGTCGATCTCAAGTTCATCGACCTGCCGGGCACCTGGCAGCATCTGACGTTGCCGCTGGCCGCCCTCGACGAGAGCGACTTCGAGACCGGACTCGGGTTCGACGGCTCGTCGATCCGCGGCTTCCAGGAGATCCACGAGTCCGACATGCTCCTGATCCCGGACCCGACGACGGCGTTCATCGACCCCTTCTACACGCGTACGACGCTGTCGCTGATCTGCTCGATCGCAGATCCGGTCCTGGGCGAACCCTACGGCCGGGATCCGCGCTTCGTCGCCCAGAAGGCCGAGCGGCATCTCGTCGAGAGCGGCATCGCCGACGTCGCCTACTTCGGCCCCGAGGCGGAGTTCTTCGTGTTCGACCACCTCGCCTACGAGCAGCGCGAGCACCGGGCCTTTTACGAGATCGACTCCAAGGAGGGTTTCTGGAACACGGGTGAGGTCGGGACCCCGGGACCGAACCTCGCGTACAAGCTCCGCCAGAAGGAGGGCTACTTCCCGGTCCCGCCGGCGGACTCGCTGGCCAATCTGCGCGGCGAGATGGCGCTGACGATGGAGTCGCTCGGGATCAAGTGCGAGTTCCACCACCACGAGGTGTCGTCCGGCGGCCAGGGCGAGATCGACATGCGCTTCCAGCCGCTGCTGCGGATGGCCGACCAGATGATGATCTACAAGTACGTGGTCAAGAACACGGCCGCCGAGGCGGGTAAGACGGCGACGTTCATGCCCAAGCCGATCTTCCAGGAGAACGGGTCCGGAATGCACGTGCACCAGTCGCTGTGGAAGGACGGCGACCCGCTGATGTATGGACAGGGCCGCTACGCGCACCTCTCGGAGCTCGCGCTGAACTACATCGGCGGGCTGCTCGACCACGCCGATTCGCTGATGGCGTTCTGCGCTCCGACGACGAACTCCTATCGACGGCTGGTGCCGGGTTTCGAGGCGCCGGTGAACCTCGTGTACTCCGCGCGTAACCGTTCTGCGTGCGTGCGCGTGCCGATGTACCACGAGGCGCCGAAGACGAAGCGCATCGAATTCCGCTCGCCGGACCCGACAGCGAATCCGTACCTCGCATTCAGCGCCTTGATGCTCGCCGGACTCGATGGGATCAAGCGCGAGCTCGACCCCGGCGAGCCGCTGGACGCCGATATCTACGAGCTGCCGGCGGAGCGGCTCGAATCAATCGGTCGCGTCCCGGCGTCACTCGAGGCGAGCCTCGACGCGCTCGAGGCCGACAACGACTACCTGTTCGCCGGTGACGTGTTCACCCCGGACCTGATCGATTCCTACGTGCGGTACAAGCGGGAGGCGGAGGTCGACGCGATTCGCCTGCGGCCGCATCCGTGGGAGTTCGCGCTGTATCACGACGCGTGAACGCTCGGTTAGCCGGGGTTTCGGCGGCCCGTGGCGCCGGGTAGTGCAGGCCTGGTGACGTTCCACCCCGACCGCGTTGATTCCGAGCAAGACGAGTAAATCGGTAGACTTTGTTGCTCTATGCCATCGCATTCGTACCTGGTCTGCGCGACGCAGCGGAGCGGAAGCACGCTCCTCTGCGAGCTGCTGAAGGACACGGGCGTCGCCGGACGACCCGAGGAATACTTCGAGGCCACTAGCGACACGGGGCTCCCGCCCCATCCGGGCGACTACCTCGAGGATCTGCCTCGCACCGGCGTCGGCATTCGCGACGACGACACGCCCCCCAGCGCGCCCGAGCATTCCTCGCTGGTCGGCGTGGCGAGCTATCGCGAGCACCTGGAGCGCACCTTCAATCTCGGAGCCACGAGCAACGGCGTGTTCGGCGCCAAGCTCATGTGGCGCAACCTGCCCGACCTCCAGCGGCTGGCCGGCGAGCTGCCCGAGTACGCGGGCCTTGATCTGCACGAGCTCCTGGAGCGCCTGTTCGACCGTCCCAGCTACGTCTGGGTGACGAGGCGCGACAAGGTTCGTCAGGCGGTGAGCCTGTGGCGCGCCCTCCAGACCCGCGCCTGGCGGCTCGAGCACGCCGGCGACGGCAAGCAGCCGGAGGAGCTCCACTACCGATTCGAGGGCATCGACCACCTGGTGCGGAGGCTCGAGACCAACGACCAGGGGTGGGAAGATTTCTTCGGCCGGAGCGCAACTCCGGTGTTGCGGGTCGTCTACGAAGACGACCTCGAGCCGGACGCGACGGGCGCGGTTCGGGCAGTGCTGAAGCACGTCGGCGTTCCCGTCCCGGCGACGTGGCGCCCCCGCGAGGTGCTCGCGCGCCAGTCGGACGCGCTTTCTGACGAGTGGGTCGCGGCGTACCATCGGGATGCTGTCGGCCGAAGCGAGCGGATCCGCTCCGCCTCGCTGTCGGCCCGCTGATCCCGCGGCGCCCTCGATGCCACCGAACATCCTCTACCTGAATTCGCATGACACGGGCCGCTACGTCCAGCCCTACGGCCATGCGATCCCGACCCCGAACATCCAGTGGCTCGGCGACCAGGGCGTGATGTTCCGGAACGCGTTCTGTGCCGCGCCCTCCTGCTCGGGGAGCCGCGCCGCGTTGCTCACCGGCGAGTACTGCCACAGCAACGGGATGATGGGGCTGGCTCACCGCGGCTTCACGCTGAACGACTACGGCCACCACATGGTGCGCACGCTTCGCGACGCCGGCTACCACACCGGGCTCATCGGCGAGCAGCACGTTTCCGCCGATCCACACGTCCTCGGCTACGACATCGTCCACGAGGTCCACGACACGAACGCGACGTCGGTGGCGCCCGCCGCGATCGCCGCGTTGTCGAACGGGGTCGAGGAGCCGTTCTTCCTGTCGGTCGGATTCTTCGAGACGCATCGCAGCTTCTTCGCACCGAGCTCGGTGCGCGATCGCGTCTACTCGTTGCCGCCGCCGTTCCTCCCGGACACGCCCGAGATCAGGCTGGACGTCGCGGCCTACAAGGCCAGCGCCCGCGGGCTCGACCACGGGATCGGGGCGGTCCTCAACAAGCTGAACGAGACCGGCCTCGACCGGAACACGCTCGTGATCTGCACCACCGACCACGGGCTCGCGTTCCCGACGGCCAAGGCGAGCCTGCTCGACCGCGGCATCGGCGTGATGCTGATCCTGCGCGGCGCCGGCTTCGACGGCGGCTACGCACGCGACGAGCTCGTCTCCCAGATCGACATCTTCCCGACGATCTGCGAGGTCGCCGGGATCGATCCGCCACCGTGGCTGGCGGGCCGTTCGCTAGTAGCGCTCGTGAGGGACGAAGAGCCCCCGGGGACCCGCTCCGAGATCTTCTCCGAACTGACCTACCACGCCGCGTACGAGCCGCAGCGCGCCATCCGCACGGAACGCTTCAAGTACATCCGGCGCTTCGACGACTACCCGTACCCCGTTCTCCCGAACTGCGATGACAGTCCCAGCAAGGACGCCTACCTCGCGCGGGGCTGGGCGGAGCGGGTCGTCAGCCGCGAGGCACTCCACGACCTCTTCTTCAACCCCGGCGAGGGGCGCAACGTGATCAACGAGCCCGAGTACGCCGAGATCGCGGTGCTGTTGCGCGACCGGCTCGAGCAGTGGATGGTCGAGACCGAGGACCCGCTGCTCGACGGGCCCGTCCCGGCGCCGCCCGGCGCCCTGATCAACGCCCAGGACCAGACCTCGGCCGAGGATCCGACGTTCGTCGCCGGCGAGGCGGTCGGGGCGGCGACTGGTCGCTGATTCGGCGTCGCGTGGGTGGGGTCGCGCGCCGGGGTGGCTCGGCGGCCCCCTCAGCCCAGCACGATCTCGGCAGCGGTCCTCAGCGTCTGCGGGTCGCCACCGACGAGCAGCGTCGTGACGATCGACTCGCGCCACGGCTCGAGGTCGTGGCGGATCTTGTCCTTCGGCCCGATCAGCGTCAGCTGCTCGATGAGCTTCGTCGGGACCGCGGCGGCCGCCTCCTGCTTCTGGCCGCTCAGGTACAGGTCCTGGATCTTGGCTACCTCCTGCTCGTAGCCCATCCTGATCGCGACGTTGGCATGAAAGTTCGTGCTCTTCGCGCCCATGCCCCCGAAGTACAGGGCGTACATCGGTCGCAGCGCGTCGGCGGCACCCTCGATGTCGTCGGTCACGATCAGCGGCACGGTCGCGGCCACCTCGAACTGATCGGCGGTGCGGCGGGCGCCGGGGACCGAGAACCCCTCGTGGAGGGCCTCCCGGTAGAAGTCATCGTGGTGAGGCGAGTAGAACAGCGCGAGCCAGCCGTCGCACAGCTCGCCCGCGAGCGCGATGTTCTTCGGACCTTCGGCCGCGAGGTAGATCGGGATGTCCTCCCGGAGCGCGTGGATGCTCGACTTCAGCGGCTTCCCCAGCCCCGTTCCATCTGGCACAGGCAGCGGGTAATGCGCGCCGTCGCTCGTGACCGGCCCCTGGCGCGCCCAGATGTCGCGGAGGATTCCGATGTATTCGCGCATCCGCGCCAGCGGCTTGGCGAACGGCTGTCCGTACCAGCCCTCAACGACCTGCGGGCCGGAGACGCCGAGCCCGAGCAGCACGCGCCCACCGGACAGGTGATCGAGCGTCATCGCGGCCATCGCGGTAGCGGCCGGGGTGCGGGCGGAGATCTGGACGATCGCGGTCCCGAGCTTCAGCGTCCGCGTCGACGCGCCCCACCACGCGAGCGGCATCAGCGCATCGGACCCGTACGCCTCGGCCGTCCACATCGAGTCAAAGCCGAGGCGCTCGGCTTCCGCCACCGACTCGGCGGCGCTCGGCGGCGGTCCGCCCGCCCAGTAGCCAAGGGCCAGCCCGAGCTTCAGATCACTCGCCATACCGCGAAACCTACTCGCCCCGGTGCCTTACGCGCTTGGTTACCCGTCGCCAGAGGCTCGGGGGCCGAGGTTGGGTCCGTAGCCACTCGTCGCGAGTCGGGAGCTTTCCTGCTTTGCGGGCGGCGACGGCGCAGTCGGTGTGGGCATGGCGCCGCCGGCTCGAATCGCCCTCGGGCACGAGGAGTACGTGCTCGCTGAGCGCCGGAAGGTAGTTCCCGCAGATCGGGCAGCGGTACGTGGCGGGCTTGCGGTTCTGTGCCCTCCGTACGTACCACCAGCTGGCGCGCTCGAGCTGAGCCATTGGTCCACCAGGATGGCATCGGCCCGGTTCGGGACGTACCCTTCGCGCCCGTGGAGCATCGGGAGGAGCCGATCGTCGTCGAGACCAACCGCTACCGGATCACCGGGAATCTGCGGCTCCCCCGTGACGGCTATCGCAGCCGTCTGACCGATTACCTCAACGCATCCGAGCGCACGTTCCTGCCGCTGACCAACGTCGAGATCGTCTCGCTCGACGGCAGCGGCGAGGTGGAACGGCGCGCGTTCATCGCGCTGTCGATCAGCCAGATCGTGCTGGCGACGCCGGCGGACGCGGCCGGTGGCGAGGAGTAGGTGGCGGCGGTTTCAGCACCGGAAGCTGGTTGTGAGCGGCCGGCTCGGTAAAGGCGCTGGGAAGGGAGAAGGGTGAGATGCCCGGGCGGGGCCGAGGGCGGCTCCAAATCCTGCATAACACGTCACGACCGCCGAAATCGGCGAGGCCTGCCGTCTTAAGCACGCTCCTCATGCACAGCACGACAGGCCTCGGGCTCTCAGCCGAGATTGACGCATTAAGCATGATTTCGGCTGGGTGAGGGCGCGCACCCAGTCGGGCAGCTGACCCGCTCCCCTTCCCCAGCGCCATTTACCGAGCCGAGCGCCAATCAGGGCTCTGAACGCGCCCGCGGCTGAAAGTCGATCGCCACCGAGCGCCGGCGGCTGTATTAGGGCGGCCGAAACCACCGGGCGGCCCGAGGGTATCCTTCGGCGTATGGCCTCGCCTCAAGCAGACGAGCTGCAGGGATTGAGCCGCAGCGAGGTACTTCGCGCCTCGCCGCGCATGTTCGAGTCCGATCTGCTCGACAAGCTCTCGCGCGTACACCCGGCGGTTCCCCCGATCCTGTTCGGCCCGACGATCGTCTTCCTAATCGTCTACGGAATCGTGCAGGGCAGCGGCTGGGCGACCCCGTTGTGGATCCTCGGCGGCTACTTCTTCTGGACGCTGACCGAGTACTGGCTGCACCGGCTCGTGTTCCACTTCGAGCCCGAGAAGGGCATCGGCGCTCGGTTGCACTGGATCATCCACGGGGTCCACCACGACCATCCGAATGATCCGATGCGGCTGGTGATGCCGCCATCGGTGAGCGTGCCTCTCTCGGCGCTGTTCGTCTGGGGGTTCTACGCCGTGTTCGGTAGCCCGGGATTCCTGCCGTTTGCCGCCGGCTTCCTCAGTGGCTATCTGTTCTACGACATGCTGCATTACCACGTGCACCACCACCGGCCGAGGACCAGTCTGGGCAAGCGGCTGCGTGAACTGCACATGCGCCACCACTTCCAGAATCACGAGCGCGGCTACGGCGTGAGCGCCCCGTTCTGGGATCACGTCTTCGGCACCGCGCCGCAGAATCGCCCCAACCCCTAGGCTCGGCATGAGCGCCGAAAACGTCGAGCGGGCCCGCCACGGCTTCGAGGCAGTCGTCAGCGGCGATCTCGAGGCCCTGCGCGAGTTCCTCGATCCAGCCGTCCAGTGGCACGGAGGCGATCCCACGTTCGAAGGCGCCTGCCACAGCAGCAGCGAGGTAATCGAGTTCATCCGCCAGGCCCGCGAGCACGGTGCCGTCGGCGAGCTCGTCGACGTGATCGACTGCGGGGAACGCGTCGTGGTGGTGATGCGGCCGCCGGGGGCGGCCGAGGCGGACCTGCGCGCGAACCTCACCACGTTTCGGGACGGCAGGGCGATTGAGATGGTGGCCTACGACAGCCCAGACGCCGCAATCGCCGCGGCGGGGTCAAGCGGAGAGGGCGGGATTCGAACCCGCGATGGAGCGTGAACCCCATACTCGCTTAGCAGGCGAGTGCCTTCAGCCACTCGGCCACCTCTCCGTAAGCTCCGAGGCAGTTTAGAGGAGCCCCTCCGCCTGCCGGTAGACGACGGGCGCAGCTACGATCGTGGCCACGCAGGCCACGGAGGGGTGGCAGAGCGGTCGATTGCGCTGGTCTTGAAAACCAGTTCGGGGGTAACTCCGACGCGGGTTCGAATCCCGCCCCCTCCGCTCCGGCTCCGACTCCTTGCGCCCGGGAACGCGGGCTCCGGCAGCACCCACTCGAACCTGACCGCAAGATTGGGTAGGGTTTCGGTCAAGTGGTTGAAGGGGCAATAGCCGCTCCAGGGGTGGAGCATGTGGGCGCAGTAGCGGCGCCGCCGCGGGAACGGCTGGATTTCGAGATCGTTCCTCGCGTCGGCCTGATCCTCAGCGGATTCGCGGCCGTGCTGCTGATCGTGGCAATCGCGGTCAACAAGCTGTGGCCGCTCGAGTTCCTCCACGTCGCCGGCGGCGCGGCCTGGACGATCATCGACCTGTTCCTGGGCCTCGTGCTCGGGCCGATCATCGGCAAGATGTCAATCCCGGCCCGGATTGAGTTCACGACCAAGCTCATGCCGAAGATGGTCGTGATCATGCCGACGGTCGTAACGCTCACGCTCGCGGCCGGGTGGCAGCTCGCGACCGCGCTGGGCACGAACCTCACGTTCCACCCCGACCACGGCTGGGTCGTCGCGAGCATGATCGTCGTCGGGGTAATGGCCGTGATCGCACTCGGTCTGCTCGAGCCCGCGAACGTCGCCGTGCTCATCGAGCTCAAGAAGCCCCGACCCAATCCCTTGGTGATCGAAAAGCTGATGAAGCGCTTCGTCTACTGCGCCGGCGTCCTGGGTCTCATGCAAGTCGCGACGTTGGTGATCATGACCAAGCTGGGCAGCGCATGACCGATCGCAAGCTGCCGCCGGTCACCCAGGTGGGCATGGCGTCGCTCGCGCTGATCGTCGCCGGCGGGATCTACCTGTCGGCACACCTGCCTCAGCACGTGCCGCTTGCCCCGGCGGTGATCCTCCTCGTCCTCTCGGCGTTGCTGGTGGTCTGGAACGTCTTCACGCTGACGCGGGTCCCCGACTTCCCCTGGAGTCGGTTCTTCGAGGTGGCGAAATGGTCGCTTGTGGCCTACTCGGCGATCACGGCGCTGATCCTGTACGCGTTCCTCGAGGACCACGTCAGCGGCGGGCCGCTCGTCGTCCTGGTCGGCTCGCTGGTCATCTTCGCGGTCAACGTTCCGATCCTCATCGGCTTCACGGTCGCGCGCTACTACGAGCCGGAGGACGAGTCCGCGGACATCGTGCGGGGCTGACCCGCGATGTGGCCGCCGGAGGCGATCGACTTCCTCCGCGAGCTCGAGGACAACAACGACCGCGACTGGTTCCGCGCCAACCGCGCGCGCTACGAGTCCGACCTGATGGCTCCCGCCCGCGCTCTCGCCGAAAAGCTCAGCAAGCTCGGCGAGCCGCACTTCTTCCGGCCCTACCGTGATACCCGCTTCCGCCCCGGTCCTCCGATCAAGGAGCAACTCGGCGTGGGCATCGGCCACGCCGGCGCCGGCGGGTACTACTTCGAGCTCTCGCTCGACGGGCTGTTCGTCGGCGCTGGAATGCATCACCCGGCCACGGATCAGCTCGAGCGGTTCCGAGCTGCGATTGACGACGACCGTCGCGCGCGGAGATTCGAGAGCGTGTTGGGGAAGGCTCAGGCGGCCGGACTCGAGCTCGGCGAGCCCGAGCTCAAGCGCGCGCCAAAGGGCTACTCGCCCGACCACCTCCGCATCGAGCGCCTACGGCTGAGGAACATCACGGTCCACCGGCGCCACGACCTGGAGCCGTGGTTGCACACGCCCGAATGCGACGAACGGGTAGCCACCGAGCTGACCGCAGCACGGCCGCTCGTGACCTGGCTTGCGGAAACAGTCGGACCTTCGCTGCACCCGCGTGGACGCTGATGCACGTCTAGAATCGACCGGCACGCGCCCGTAGCTCAGCTGGATAGAGCGTCGGTCTACGGAACCGAAGGTCGGGAGTTCGAATCTCTCCGGGCGCGCTTCGAGAGTCCCGCTCATGCGGGGTTTTTTGTTGGCCAGACGTTTGCCAACTCTGTGAACGCCGCGGCTGAGTTGCTCCGCTACACCGAGCACGATCGCGGGTGCAAGCCCTCGACGCTACGCGACTACCGCTCAAATCTCGGGGCCCACCTCCTACCTGCGTTCGGAGATCAGGCGCCAGAGGCAGTGACACCGGCGGCGATCGATGCGTGGCGCGCGTCCCTGGCTGCGTTGTCGCCACGAACCAAGAACAAACTGCTCGTGGTCATGCACGGCGTGTTTCGCCGCGCACAGCACGTCTGGGATCTGCGGGCCAATCGTGTCGCGCCCGTCGAGAAGTACCGTCAGCGCTCGAGCGGCGACATTGACGTCTTCTCGCCGGAAGAGGTGATGGCACTCGTGCGCGCAACGGGCTCCGAGCAGGCCGCGACGATCTTTCTGACCGGGGCGTTCACCAGGCCTGCGCCGCGGCGAGTTGCTCGCGCTCCGCTGGCGAGACGTCGACTTCGCCGGCTCAGTCGTGCGGATCCGTGCCAGTTTATGCGGCCGGCACGACCGTGAGCAAGCACCGACCGGCCTCGTCAGTCACCGCTGCTTGTCCCGGCGCAGCGACGCTGTTGCGCAACGCCGAGTCGCGCGAGATCGGGCTGCCGCTCGCGTCGACCTCTTAAACGCCGGAAGGATCCAGCGGTGTCAGGCTCGCGTTGACGGCGGCGCTGCTAGCCCGGAGCGGGAGGGCGTCCGGAACCGCGGTGATCCCGTCGATGTAGGAGCGCGCCTTCGGTGCACCTGCCGGGTGCGACCGGCAAAGCTGCCGACGAAATAGCAAGGTCAGCGGTCGCCGTTCCTCACCTGATCCGATCCAGCATCTGGGCTGCGGCCGGCCGCCCCCGCGACGACCTCACGACTTCTTGCGGCAATCATCGACCCCCGGGCTGCGAACCGAGCCCGGAGTCTGAGACCCTGAGTTATGACGGCGCGGACGGATTTCCGCAGCGCGGCAACCGCGGGACGGAAGGAGTGCGTCAGCACGGCGAAAACGATCAGCGCGGCGGCAAAGGACGTGTCTCTACTCGGATGTCCGGCGACGCTGTCGACTGTCTCCTTGAACGCGGCGGTCGCGATCAGCGTGTTGCCCGCGAAATTGGGACTAGATCGGGCTTTGCGTACCTCCGTGCCTGGCGCGGTGAGAACGCGGTGGACAGCGCGGGCGACCGAGCCGATGACGATTAGCGTCAGTAGGGTCGAGCCCTCCCCAGAGACGCCGAACGCCCTCCCCACAGCGCGGACGAGGAGACGGAATAGGATTATCAGGTCGCCGACGAGAAGCCGCTCGGGGCTGATGTGTTTGAGAGGGTGGGGTGTGGACTGTGTGGCTGACATCGAAGCGTGGCTCATAAGCTTCCTGACGGCGCGGGCGACAGGTGCCGACCCGCATCGCCCCGCACAACCGTCGCACCGCCGGTCCGGTCGTCATCACCCAAACGGGATGACGACGACTTCCAAAAACCAAGTCCTGCCCAGATCAGAGTGCTGGTCTGATCGAGCAGCAGCGTTCTGGCGTCGCTCCTGCTTCTCTGGGCTGCGACAGCGCGTGGGCGGTAGAGCTGGTCGGGTAATCGTTCCAGCTCTCAAAGGAGGGAGCCATGTTGTCTTCTCAGCCGCTGCTTGACGCTGCCGGTCGACGTCGTTCGCCGGCGACCACGCCGGAGCGCGTGCCGGGATAGTCCCGCGCAAACAAGGGGCAGACTTACCCTGCCGACCCGCCGACGGTCGATGAGATCGTCGCGGTCATGCGACAAGCCGGGCCTACTCGCCACGGGCATCGCCTCATCGCCTTGATCGTCGTGCTGTGGCGCGCGGGGCTGCGGATCCAGGAGGCGCTCTCGCTGACCGAGACCGATCTTGATCGGCGTCGCGGTTCGATTTTGGTCAGGCACAGAAAGAACGATCGCCGGCGCGAGGTCGGGATGGACGCAAGGGGAAAGCGCCGGGATAAACCGGCACGGAGAAGGAGATGAGAACGCTCTGCATCGAAGGCGTAGCGAGTCACGGTGGCCCCGAGTCATGCGTTGGCGTTCCGTGAGGGCGCAGCGAAGCGTTGACAGGGGGCGTGCGGGCGGGTTATTGAGCCGCGAAAGTCCATCGAAGTTCAGGGTGCCGACGCTTTCCCATGTGTGCGGAAGGCAATACCGCTGGCGGCGTTATTCGCGAGTCGTTGGCGGACCCTTGCGGTCGGAGATCCCAGGCACGCACGACGACCTCCATGCGCGAGAACCGGGAGATCTCGTGGTCGCCCGCGTGGTGTTGGTGATGCCCCGTCCTGGATGGTTCGCGGGGTGGCAGGCCAGCGCCGGGGCGGGCCGCGGGGGGGAACGCTTCGGCGGTAATCCCTCGATGCACGATCGCGAGGAGTCAGACAGGCTCGTAGTACCTGCGATGCCGCCGAACAAGCTCGGGGAACCGGGGGCGGCGGTGGTGGAGGGAAGGGGCCTGCCCGAGGGGAACACGGCCGGCGAAACACGTCCCGGACTGGTCGAGATCGCAGACGAGGTGCACGCAGGGATGATCATCATCGGGAGCGTCGGCATGCACGGCGCCAAGCGTCTAGCCCCAGGAAACGTGCCGAACCAGATCTCGCACAAGGCGCGCTGCAACGTCCTGATCGTCAACACCGACCGTGCGCGCAGCGGAGCCGCCGATCACTGACAGCCGACTGCGCCGGCTCTGAGCCGCCGGCATCCCGCGTCCCCGCCGTAGGTTCTCGATCAAGGCGGCGGCAAGGCGCGACCTAGCTCGGATGCCGCGGCCGGCGGGGCTGCGGAGGGGGACTGCTGAGCCCCGCCGTGGGATCGCCGGATCTACACAGCGATGCTCGATGCTGGCGGAGTCTCGGGCTGGTCAAGCGTCAGCAGCCTCACGCTGACCCGCAGGCGGCGGCGGATGCGAAGACCGGCGCAGCCAGGGTCGCGGTACTGCGTGCAGATGGCCCAGATCAAGAATCCGACGGTGGCGGCGGCGATGCCGACCATGAGAACGACGTCTAGTACGATCATTTCGCCCTCCTCCGGGCATGCTGCGGCGGACGTGCCCGGCCGTTGCTGTTCCTTAGCGATCGGCTGACTTCCCGATTGACCGCTAGGGCCGCTGTGAACTTTCCTGGGCGACCCTACGGGCCGTCAAGAGCGCTCACCACGTCATATGACACAAACCGAGCGCACACGCCGGCCCTGATCGCGCCGTGGACCTGAGCGTCCCCATGCGGTTCGGGAGGAAGCACTCTGAACTCCCCAGCGAGACTTGGGCAAACGGCTAGCAGCGGCGGCTGCCGGACACGTATCAATCCGGCACGCCACCACGAGGCGAGGAGCGGGCTCTTTACCCGTAGTCAGGTGCAGCAGGACTACGCACTTCAGCGGATGGCTAGCCAGTCGTCTCGGCCTAGATTGGTTGATTCCGAAGCGTGAAGGAGGAGTTCGCGATGAAGGTTCTACTAACGATTCTCGCCGTTGTGCTGATGGCACCGGTGCTGCTGCTAGTTGGCATCGCCATGGGGCCTGCGGCCCTCGTCATCTTGTTTATCGTCGGGTTCGCACTGATCTGGGCCGCCCTGTTCTGGTTGGTTGATAGAGCGAAGTCGCATCACGCGCGCCGCACGCGGGTACCGCCGCTGCATCCATAGACGCCAGCTGCTCGAGAGAAGCCAAATCGGAGCTGGAGCCGGCGGCCGACAACTCCGTAGGTCGCTGGAAGCGACTCATGTTCTGCTCCCGATGGTATGGCGGTCCGTTCGTCCGGCATCTGAGGTGCCGGCCATGGCCTCTCCGTCGCGGGCCCGATCCTCACGCACCAGAACGAGAGGCGCTGGCAGATGGTCTGCAAACGCATCGAGAGACATAGCGCGTCGGTGTCGCTCGGGGCCACCGACGATGTCATCGCGGGCGTGCCACCGCTGGATCCCCGGCGTTCCATAAGTCGACGCGAGCGGGCAGCCCGACCGCGTTGGCACGGGCGTTGAGCGACAGCGCCGCTTCGCAAGGAAAGCACGGTCGCCGTCACGAGGGCGGGCCGCTTGCTCAGCCTTGACCGCGAGCACGACTGCAAACCCGGCACTCGCCCAAGAACGGGGGCCGCCCGCGTGAAGGAGCAGTAAGCGAACGAGACCCCGCGCCGTTGAGTTCGCCCAGAAGGAGCAGCCACGAGCGGCCCGCGCTGAGCCGCTGAGTTCGCGTGATACGAGCGGTGAAGCCGCCCGTGGCCGCGAACCGGAGAGCGGCAGTCTCGCCCACCGCGGCTGACGACTCCAACGGGCTACGAGCGCCGTCTTCGTCAGGTGCGCCACTCGTCCAGGATGCCTTGTACTTGGCCGCGGACTTGAACGCGCGCTTCAGCCCGGTCCAGGCCGGACATCAGAAGATCGTCGTATCGCGTGTCCTCATGCCGGACCGAAGCCGCGACCGCGAGCTCGACCGCGCCCGCGTCGAGTGCTCGCCCGGCGGCGCTACGACCGACACGCCCGCTCCCGCGCTCAGCTGCATGCCTGGAGATCGACTCGGCGCGGTCCGGTGGGCAACCTGGGAACAGTCTGATGATCTCGCCCGCCATCCGTGCCTGCAGCTCCACGTCGCCCGCCGCGCGCCGCTCGGCGTCACGCTCGCGCCGGCGCACACGAGCCTCGTGGTCCGCCAGACACTGTGCTTCGGCCTGGCCCAACGCCGCCTCCTCGACCAGAACGCCCTGCCGCTCATAGCGCTTGCGAGCGCGGCTGAAACGGACGACCACCGCGGACAGGCCGCTCGCCGCCCTCGCCCGGCGAGTCAACGCGGCTTCGCCGGATGGCAGAAAGACGAGGTGATCCATGTCCGCACACTTCATGCACACCGGCCCGCCGTCTTCCATGATCAAGAGGCCGTCGTGGTCGGTGCCGCAGTGGCAGCAGCTCCAGCCCCCGAGCGCCGAGACAACAACGAGATCAGAGCGGCGGCTTGGCCGCTCGGTCGCGGTGCGCGTGTCTCGATCGACCACGGATCGGACGCTACCGAAATACCGACGGCTCTTGGGAGCGTACGGAGGCAGAGCGCAAAACGGTGTCCCGAACCGTGTCCCGAACCGAGCAATTCTGACCTGCGCCAACTGCACTGAGTTGCACTGAACTGTCCGCATCTCCGGCAAATGCCCTGCAAACGACGAACTACGGAACCGAAGGTCGGGAGTTCGAATCTCTCCGGGCGCGCTTCGAGAGCCCCGCTGTGGTGGGGCATCTGGCGCGTTGGAACCCGAGCCCCGTTGGGTGGATCATGAAGCGGTCCGGCGGTGCGAGCGATGCGTCCACGAGCGCTTCCTGGCCCGTGGACGCATCGACTAGCACGCCCCTGTTACTGCTATGCCCCCACGTTCTTCGGTGCCCCCTGCTACTTCTATACATGGGCCCCTGAACTTCGGGTTTGCCCCCACTGCTACCGTATCGGCAATCTGTCCAGGAACCTTTAGTAAGAATTACGAAGTTTGGATAGGCAGCCGACCGCTAAGCGGGTCCGGTCGATCCCCTGACCACCAGCACCGGCGCGATTACCTCTCGAAGCGTCGCCTGTGGACCCTCCGCCTCAATCGCCGTGAGGAGAAAGCCTGTTGCGAGCTCGGCGACTCGCTCGACGTCCCATACGGTCGAGGTCAGGGCGGGGGTGAGCAGCCGCGAGATGGGGTGGTCCCCGAATCCGGCCACCGACAAGTCATCGGGAATCGAGAGGCCGAGCTCGGCGCACGCCGCGTACACGCCGTACGCGATCGAGTCCGAGAGGCACAGGAGCGCCGTGGGCCGGTCGGGACCGCGGAGCAGCTCGAGCGCCAGTGGACGCGAGCCGTTCAACGAGTACGCGCACGCGACCACATGGCAGTCGAGTCCCAGCTCGGCCGCCGATGCCGTGACCGCGCGCTCGGCCTCGCGATTTGGCGACGTCGTCACTGCCCATGAGAGGACGGTGATGCGGCTGTGGCCGAGTGAGCTGAGGTGCTCGAGGCTTTCTTGAACTCCGCGCTTGTTGTCGAAGACGACCTCTCCCGCGGGTGCGACACCGGGCAAAGCGTCGCCGATCGTGACCGTGGGGATCTGCGTCGCGATCGACGCCCAGCTGCCGCTGGCGGGCCCGATCGGCACGACCACCAACCCGTCGACGCGCTGGTCGACCAGCCGCTTGGCGAGCTCGAGCTCACGTGCCGGCTCGCCGTCCGCGTCGGCGACGAGGGTGCTCCGGTCCGCGGCATAGAGCTCGAGCTGAACGGCGCGCACGAGCTCCTGGTTCCAGAAGTCCGCCATGCTGCCGACGAGCAGGCCCACGACGGCGGTCGCGCCGCCGGCCAGCGCGCGGGCGATCGGATCAACCTCGTAGCCGAATCGCTCGGCCGCGTCGCGTACCCGTTGCTGGGTCTCGGCCGAGACCTGAAGGCCACGCAGGGCATAGCTGACGGCGGCGGGGGAGAGGCCGGTGTAGTCCGCCAGTTCGCGGATCGTGGTGCGACGCCGCTCCGACCCGGGCACAACGCGGAGCGTACAGGCCTCGACACCGGGCGCGGATTCAGGTCTTGACACGGGACACGTCGCACGCGCATACTGTGAAGCGGTTCAGTGAACCGCTTCAGTGAACCGCTTCACGTCTGGCCGGACGGCCAGAATGTTTCTTGCGGATCGGGTGAAACGGCTTGAACACGTTGCGGATGCCGCAAGCGATCGACATTCACCAGCACCTCTGGCCCGCGCAGCTCCTCCGCGCGCTCTCCCGGCGCAGCGAGCCGCCCATGCTTGCCCGCCACCGCACCGGGTGGACGCTCAGCGTCCCGGGCGAACCTCAGCAGCCGATTGACCTGACCGAACACGACCCAAGTAGGCGGGCGGCGCTGGCGCAGGCCGACGGTCTGGACCTGGCGCTGATCGCCCCCTCGACGCCGCTCGGGATGGAGTCGCTGCCCGAAGCGCAGGCCGAGGCGCTACTGAACGCCTACCACGAGGGCGTGGCAGAGCTGCCCCCGCCGTTCCGCGCCTGGGCTGCGGTGAGCCTCGCCAAACCGGACCCCGGCGCGCTCGAGCGGAACCTGAACGAGGGCTTCGTCGGCGCGTGCCTGCCGGCAACCGCGTTGACGGACGAGGCGGCGTTCGCAAGCGTGGGGGCGGTGCTCGAGACGCTCGAGCGTAGGGAGGCACCGCTGTTTGTCCATCCGGGTCCGTCCTCGGGTCGGTCCCGCGGACCCGCGCTCGGCGATGTACCGAGGTGGTGGGCGGCGCTGACCGACTATGTCACCTCGATGCAGATAGCGTGGTACGCGATGGCCGTGTGGGGCCGACGCGCGCATCCGCGGCTGCGAGTGTGCTTCGCGATGCTGGCGGGCCTGGCCCCACTTCACCGGGAGCGGCTGGCGGCGCGTGGCGGCGATCCCGTCAGCGACCCCGACATCTTCCTGGACACCTCCTCCTACGGGGCGCGCGCCGTTGACGCGGTGCTTCGTGAGGTGGGCGTCGAGGCGTTGGTCTACGGCTCCGACCGGCCGGTCATCCTGCCATCCGACCCGGACCTGGGCGAAGCGGTTCGCATCTCGATCCGCGAGCGCAACCCCGCGCGGCTGCTTTCAACGACGACGAGCTCCTCGGGGTCGACGGCACGTGATCCCGGGCGCCTGGAGGTCGCATGCTGAGCGGCGGCCGCGATCTGGATCGCTCCGAGCTCCGTGAGCTGGTCAGCCGGATCGCCGCCGATCGTCGGCAATGGGAGCCGCTCGTTGAGTTCGGCGTTTCTGAGCGTCACTTCGAGCAGCTGTGGCGCGACAGCCACGTCGACATCTGGGTGATCTCCTGGGTCAACGGCAACGACACCGGGTTCCACGACCATGACATCTCGAACGGGGCCGTTGCCGTGGTGGAGGGAGAGGTCGTCGAAGCGCGCTTCACGCTCAGCGGGTCACCGCGCCGGTTCGTCCATAGGGCGGGCGAGGTCTTTGACTTCGATGCCTCCCACGTCCACAGGATGTGCCAGGAGACCGATTGCCCCGCGGTAACGATCCATGCGTACTCGCCGCCGCTGTGGCGGCTTGGGACCTACACGGTCTCGCCGGACGGAGAGCTGCGGCGGCATTCAATCTCCTATGCCGAGGAGCTGCGCCCGGCGGAAGCGGCTTGAGGCGAACACTACGCCGGGCCGCTCGCTCGCACTCTTTGTATGGACGTGGGCGACCCTGTTCCCGTATAGCGGGCATTCGGTCGCCCACGTCCGTCGCAGGTCGCGGGGTTCGGTGAGCCGCGGCTAACCGGTGCTCACGGACGCCGGCGCCGCGCTCGGGAGGTCCCGGTTTTCAGGTACGAATTTGGTCGCGATGAACGTCGCGCCGGCGGGATCAGCGAGCACGGTCGTCCGGACCCACGGGGCATCGAACGGTGGGACGACCACCGTCCCACCGAGTTCCGCCGCCGTTCGCGCGGTCGCGTCCGCGTCGTCGACCGCGAACGTCACGCTCCAGTGCGCTCGGACGTCCTGCTGCTCGTCCCGAACCAGGTTGAGGCTCGCGACCACGTCCGCAAATTCGGCGGGCACGCCCATCTCGGCGATCCTCATGCGCAGGCCCGGACTGTCGCGCTCGAGGTAATCCCCGTAGCCCGGCAACGTCCACATCTCGACGCCGCCGTCGAGCGCGAGCGTCTGCCATCCGAAGACGGCGCCGTAGAACGACTTCGCCGTCCACAGGTCGCGGGTGGCCAGGCCGTTGAAGTTCAACGAGCCCGGCTCGTTGACGATCCGTGCGCCCTTGTGCTGCTTGGCCTGCCAGACGGAGAACGCGGCGCCCTCCCGGTCGGCGAACATCGCCATCCGGCCCGCGTCCATGACGTCGAACGGCTCCGTCAACGTCGTCCCGCCGGCGCCTGCGACCTTCGAGGCGGCCTCATCGGCGCTGTCGACCCAGACGTAGGTGTTCCACGTCGGTGGCGCGCCGTCCTGGGTCGATCCGACGGCGGCGACGTCACCGCCGCGGATCCGGGCGATGAAGTACTTGCCCGGCGATTCGGGCGGCATCACGTTCTCGAACTCCCAGCCGAAGAGTTCGCCGTAGAACGCGACCGCGGCCTCGGGGTCGGGCTGGCTCGTGTCGATCCAGCACGGGACGCCGGGGATATATCCATCTCGCTCGGCCACTGGCTGCTCCTTCCGGTAGTTGACGGGTCCGCACGCTAACCGGGATTTAGGTCAGGATCTGTCCTCAACTTCGGGGATTATCGGAATCGCATGACCGAGACCTCAGGCCGACTTCTGCAGCTGCTCGCGCTGCTTCAGGCCCGGCGCGAGTGGCCGGGCAGCCAACTCGCGCACCGGCTGGGAGTTTCGGGCCGGACGATCCGGCGCGACATCGAGCGGCTCCGTGACCTCGGGTACCCCGTCCAGTCTGTGACGGGCCCTGCCGGCGGTTATCGACTCGCCGCCGGGACGGCGATGCCACCGTTGCTGCTCGACGACGACGAGGCGATCGCGATCGCCGTCGGCCTCAGGACCGCGGCCCGCGCCTCGGTGACCGGAATCGAGGAGACGGCGATCAGAGCGCTCGTAAAGCTTGAACAAGTCCTGCCGGCTCACCTACGCAGGCGCGTCGCCGCGCTCGGGTCAACGACGATCGCGCCGCCCCTCGCGGGCCCCACGGTCGATCCGCAGCATCTGACGGTGATCGCCGCCGCGTGCCGCGACGGCGAGTGCCTGCGGTTCGCCTATCGAAGCCGGGATGGAGTAAACAGTCGCCGGCTCGTCGAACCTCACACGCTCGTCAACCGTGGCCGGCGGTGGTACCTCGTCGCGTGGGACCGCGACCGGACGGACTGGCGGACGTTCCGTCTCGACCGCTTAGCGAGGCCCGCATCGACCGGCGTGCGCTTTGCCGGGCGCGAGCTCCCCGCACCGAACGCAGCTGCCTATGTTGAGCAGAGCATCGCCGGCGCGCCGAATCGCTTCGAGGCACGCGTCACCCTGCACGTCCCGGCAGACCAGATCGCCAGGCGAGTCCCGCCGCACTGGGGGACGATCGAGCCGATCGATGCCCACAGCTGTGAGTACCGGACCGGCGACGACCACCTCCCTTGGCTCGCGCTCCGGATCGCGATGCTCGGCGTCGACTTCGACGTTCACGAGCCGCCCGAGCTGGCCGAGCACGTGCGGGCACTCGCCGACCGGCTCCGGCGCGCAGCACCCGCGTAGGGACTAGGGAAAGACTCGCATGAGCGCGAACTCGGTGTTGCCGCCGTTCTCGATGGAGCCGGCGACGACGAGCCGGCCCTGGGAGTCAAACGCGAGGTCCTGGCCGAAGTCGCCGAGGCCGTGGAAGTCGGCGAGCAACGAGTCGCTCACAGTGCCGTCGGTGTTGTAAGCGACGAGCGCCATGTCGGTCACCGTGGAGCTGGTGGCCTGGCCGACCACGAAGATCCGTCCGTCGGGTGCGACGGCGAGGTCTTGGGCGTAGTCGGGGCCGTGGCTGAGGTCGGTGGTGACTGCCCCGAAGTTCCCGAACCCTTTGTTGAGGGTCCCGTTCGGACCATAGCTGGCGAGCATGAAGTCCTGCGTCTGGCTGGCGCCGACCTCTTCGCCCGCGACCAGGATTGTGCCGCCGGAGGTGACCGTGACGCCGTTGGCGACGCCGAAGAAGCCAACCGTCTTGCCGGAGTTGTTGAACGTGAGATCGAGGCTCCCGTCCGCCCTGTAGCGCGCCAGCGCGATGTTGTCGCCAGCGTCGCCGGCGAGCACGATCTTCCCGTCGGGCTGGATCGCGAGCGAGGTGGCGTCGTCGTTCTGGGTGCCCATGTCGGTGGTCACGATCCCGTTGCCGCCGAAGCTCGTGTCGAGCGTCCCGTCGAGGTTGTAGCGGGCGAGCGCGAAGTCGCTGTCGATCCCGTTGGCTTGCTGAGCGAACCCGGCGACGAGGATCTTGTCGCCCTGGATCGCGACGGCGTTCGCCTGGGCCCCCTTACCGAGGAACTCGGTGGTGACGATCCCGTGATTGCCGAAGTTGGGATTGGGGGACCCGTCCGGCAGGTAGTCGACGACGCCGAAGTCCGTCTTCTGGACGCCCCGGGCGTCCGTGCGGCCGACGGCCACGATCCCGCCATTCGGGTCGAGCGCCGCGTCGAACGCGTGGTCGTCGGCGCCGCCCAGGTCGGTGGCGACGATCCCGCCCACGCCAAAGCTCGGGTCGAGATGGCCGACGTCGTCGTGCCGCGTGAGCCCGAAATCGGTCGTGAGCTGGGTGCCTGCTGAGCCCGCGGTGACGATCTTCCCGTCGGGTTGGATCACAACCGCCTCGCCTTGCGCAACCTCGCCGATCGGGGTGGAGACCCGTCCGCCGTCCCCGAACCCGGAGTCCAGCCCCCGGGGTATGACGGGCGCGGCGCAATGCACGGCGACGTCGGTCACGTTGGCCAAGCTCACGGTGCCCTTCCCGTGCTCGACCGTACACACCTGCCCCGGGTTGCTCGGCTGCGTCGCGACCCTGACCTCATACGGCTGATCGGTGGTCGCCGTCCCGGGGAAGGTAAAGCTCCCGTTCCCGGAGATCCGCACCGGCGTGCCCAGGTTCGAGAGCACCAGCCCCGAGCCCTGGAGTCCGTCGACCGTGCCGCCGATCGTGAACTCGGGCGGTGGCGGTGGCGGCGGCTGGTCGTCGTCGAGGATCGTGACGGTGGCGCTGCGCTGGCTTGCCGAGCTTCGCGCACCGCACGTGGGCGAGCGAGACCTTGAAGCTCTCCGGAGACTCGCGCGTCAGGTCCTCGCGGATCGGGACCTCCACCAGCCGCGGCGAGGTGTCGCCATTCTCGAAGCGCACCAGCGTCTTCGTGCGCTTGAAATCCGCGCCCGCGCGCGCCGTGCCGCCGCTCGTATTGACGATCACGCTGGTCGCGCCGCGGGACCCGCCCCTGCGGGTCACCAGCACCAGCGCCGTGCCGCTGCCCTCGCCGGCGGTCACCGGCTCGCTGCTCAGCTGGACCGTGCCGGCGTGTCGGCGCGGACCCCTGGTGCAACGCGCGGCGGGTCGCGGCGTCACCGGCGGGTCCTTCAGGCTCTGCGCATGGCGCTGGCGTGAGCCCCGAGCGACAACCCCGGTCCCCGCGTGCGGCGGATCGGTGACGATCGCCGCGCGGCGGACTCGCCCCCGCGATCGTTGATCGCTTCGGCGTCCATGGTCAGCTTCGTCATGAACAGCGTGCCCCGGTGCAGCCGTGGTTGAGCGGGACGTTCAGATCGCCCAGCCGGGTGCTGCAGATTCATATGGAAGGCGGTCGCGCCACCGGGCCTGGTGGGTGGAGAACTGCCGCTCGGTCCACAGCGGTGTCCGAGCGTCGGCCGTGGTCGCCGCCCCACGCTCCAGTCCTGATCATGCCCCTCCGCGAACACGGTGCCGCCGATGTTGAAGAACTCGTGCCCCCCGGCGACCGTCTACGCGCGCGCGTGAAATCGCACGACCGTCCGGATCGAGTCGCAGGCGGCGCGTCGGGCACTCACAGGGCTCGAGCGGGCCGTTGATATCCATCATATTCAGAACGAGGTTGCGGAGCGGATCTCCAACACTCATCACGTGCGTCTTCTCAAACGACCGGTACTCTCCCAGATGCGTCGACCCGCCCTTGACCGAGAACGGTCGTCGGGCGCGAACGAGGGTGCCTCTGCCTCGCGAAGAACTCCTCGGATCAGGGTTAAGGTCGTCGGCGACCGAATCCGCCCTCGATCAGGCAGCGGACTGACACGCGAAGCTGAACGGCGTCGGGCCGAGATCGCTTTTCTCGTCAAAAACGGTCTCCCCGGCAGCGTCCATGGGCGACCGGCACCTCTCCCACGCTCTGCTCGATCTCGCTCACCGACCAGCGCAGACGCGTCTGAATGCCGACCTGTCCGGGCCGAGCGCCGACGAGGCGAACGTGAGCAGCAGCCGACCGTCGCCGCCACTGCGACGACAATCAGGACACGGGCCCGGCGACGCCGGACGATCTCGTTAGCACGCATCTGCCATTCCCCCAGTTGCAATGCCCGATCGGGCGGTGTGGCGCGGAGCGTAGGACCCCGCTCTCTCGCTGTCTTCGGTAGATGTACGGAGATCTCTACGGATCGGTTCGCGCGGGCTCAGCTCCGCGCCAGACCGAGCGAGCCGCAGCTTGCGGCGCGGGGAGATCGAGGATCTAGATCAGTCCGCGTCCGCGAGAAGCGCGGCGAGCGCGTAGTCCACCAGGACGGCTGCGATGGCGCAGTTCACCCGGTGGCCATCGGCAAACGAAGCGTTCGAGCCACCGCACTCGGGGCACGCACCGAACGACTTCGTGGGCGTCAGGCCGGCCCACTGGTGCTTCTCGAGCAGACGGCGCATCTCGGCGTTCTGGGCGCGGAGCAGGCGCGCCTCTTCCGCATTCATTCCATCATCAGCACCGCGCGTCATGGACGAGTAGTACACCTCACACGAGGTAGCGTCAAACGGTCCTCGCTGACGGGGCATGCGGCTGCTTCCCGCCGTCGGGACGCGGTCAGCTGACCCCGGTGACCGTCGCGCCAGGGATCGCCGCGATCAGCTCCTCCGTCTCGATCCCGAACACGTCGTGCGGTGTGCCGGCCGCGGCCCACACGATCTCGAAGCGCCGGAGGGACGCGTCGATGGTCGTGTCCAGCTCGACGTCGTGGCCGAGCGGGGGGACCCCGCCAATCGAGAACCCGGTCACCGCCCGGACCTTGTCGGCGGGCGCCGGCGCCAGCCCCAGCCGCCCGGCGTCGACACGGCGGTCGCCGGCGCAGAGGACCAGAACCGGCTCTTCTCCCCTCAGGAACACCAGCGACTTCACGATCTGCCCCACCTCCACATCGAGCGCCGCGGCCGCCAGCGCAGCGGTCCGGGCCGAGTCGCTGAGTGTCCTCACGTCGATCTGGAGGCCTCGCTGCTCGAGTCGCTCGGCCAGGCGTGCCGCGGTCGGGTGCATGGCGGTGAAACCTACAGAGCCGGCGCCACCGCTCCAGCCCGGAGCGGTAGGTTGCCGTCATGGCGCTCGCCCGCATCGAGCTTCTGGAGGGACGCGGTGACGCCGAGAAGCGAGGGATGGTGCGGGCCGTGCGCGCGGCGCTGAGCGACGCGCTACGAGCGCCGGCCGAGGACCCGCTCGTGCGCCTCGTCGAGTACTCGCGCGATGTTTTCTCGATCCCGTATCCCGATCGCCACGGCGACGCGTACACGCTGGTAGAGGTGACGATGTTCGCGGGGCGATCGATGGAGGCGAAGCGCCGTCTATACGGGGCGATCGTGCGAGGGCTCGGCGAATTCGGTGTCCCACCAGAGGATGTCCTGATCGTCATCCACGAGCCGCCGATGGAGAACTGGGGCGTCGACGGCGGCATGCCGGCGAGCGAGGTCGACGTCGGCTTCAAGGTCGACGTCTGACGCACCCGCCGCGAGCGCCGTCAGTCGTTCAGGGGGATGCCGTCACGGCTGGCGAGGAGACGCTGTGCGGAGACGCTGCCGGGTCCACTGCGGACGACCGCGCGTTCGTCGCCGTCTCGAACGGACCAACCTCGCAGGTGGGCCCGCAGCTCGTGGGGCTCGACCGCTCGGTCGCAATGCGGACAGCGGATCTCCACCTCGACGTCGTGCCCGGAGTCCCCGTGCGTCACGCGAACCGGCCCGCGACCTTCCGGCCATGCCCACCGGTCGCCCCACTGCATGAGCGCGAGCAAAGCCGGGATCAGGTCTGCCCCTTTCTCGGTCAGCAGGTATTCGTGCCGCGTGGGGCGCTCGCGGTAGATGCGCGTCTCCAGAAGTCCGTCGCCTACGAGCGCGTCGAGTCGGTCGGAGAGCACGTTCGCGGATATCCCCAGATCCTGCTGGATCTCGCGAAATCGACGGATTCCGTAGGCGATGTCGCGGAGGATCAGAGGGGTCCACCACTCCCCCGCGACATCGAGCGTGCGAGCGATCGAGCAGGGCTGGTCGGCGAGCGACGTGCGCTTCACGACCCCATCCACGATATCGCTTGCATAAGAGGAGTCACGTTGTTAGTGTAACTCTTCTAAGAGGAGCGACCGTTTTACCGGGAAGCTGGAAGGAGAACCCACACGATGCCGATGCTCGACGCGTACATCCCCGAGGGGGCCCTGGAGCCCGCTGCCGAGGAAGAACTGCTGGCCAAGCTGACCGACCTGCTCATCATCAACGAAGGCGCCGATCCGACCAATCCGCGGGTCCGGGCGATCGCGTGGGTGTTTGTCCATCGCCCGGAGGCGGTGTTCGTGGCCGGCGCACGGGCGCAGGAGCCCCGCTACCGCTTTGTCGCCTCGGTCCCCGAGGGTCAGTACGAACCGGAACGCCGCCAGGCGATGGTGCAGAGCATCACCGAGGCGGTGCTCGACGCCGAGCAGGGCGCCTACGAGCGCGACCCCATGCGCGTCTGGGTGTTCACGCCCGAGGTCCCCGACGGAACCTGGGGCGGCGCCGGCCGCGTCGTGACGCTTGCCGACATCGCCGGGATCGCGCTTGGAGACCCCGAACGCGGCCGCCAATACGCGGAGAGGCGTTTCGCAGAGCGCCGGGCTGCAGAACCGGCTGCCCTCAGCGGCGTCTCAGCCTGACGTAGTCGCGACCAGCGTCGGCGCAACAAGAATCGGAGACCCCAGTCCCGGCGAGTGCGTCGTAACGCCGGAGGCGGCCGGATTGGGGTCCGTCCACCATTCCCGTCAGGCGCCGCGTCGGTCACGCTCGCCTCGTGGGCGAGGTGAACGTCACTCTGCTGGGCGGCTTCTCCGCCGCCGTCGACGGCGCGCCGGTGCCGGATACGGCGTGGCGGCTGAAGAAGGCGCGTGAGCTCGTGAAGCTGCTCGCGCTCGCGCCGCGACATCGCCTCCACCGGGAGCAGGTGATGGATGAGCTGTGGCGCGATCGCGCGCCGGACGCGGCGGCGAACAACCTCCACCAGGCCGTATACGTCGTGCGGCGGGCGCTCGAGTCGGGCGCAATCGAGGTGCGGGATGAGACGCTCCACCTCGTCGCCGAGGTCGACGTCGATCGGCTCGAGCTCGCCGCCGCCGACGCCCGCCGCCTCGGCACCCCGACGGCGTACCGATCCGCGCTCTCGCTGTACGAGGGGGAGCTTCTGCCCGAGAACCGCTACGAGGATTGGGCCGAGGCCCGCCGCGGCGAGCTCGCTCACCTCGTGGCCGAGCTGACGCAGGAGCTTGCGGCGCTCGATTCAGCCGACGGCGACCGGCGCGTGTCGCTGCCGACGGATGCGAGTACGTTCATCGGCCGCGGCCGGGAGCTCGCCGAGCTGAAGGCGCTGCTCGGCGACACGCGGCTGCTCACGCTCGCCGGCGCGGGCGGGGTGGGCAAGACACGGCTCGCGCTCGAGCTCGCGCGAGCAGCCGAGCCGTCTTACCCGAGCGGGGCGGCGCTCGTCGAGCTCGCCTCGATCTCCGACCGTGAGCTCGTGCCCGATGCCGTCGCCGCCGCGCTCGATGTCCGCGCCCTGTCCGGGCAGTGGCTGGTCGACGCCATCGTCCAGTTCGTCGCCCGGCGTCGAATGCTGCTCGTGCTCGACAACTGCGAGCACGTGCTCGCGGGCGCCGCCGAGCTGGTGGACGTGCTCCTTCGCTCCGCCGACGCGCTCACGATCCTCGCGACGAGCCGGCAGCCGTTGCAGGTACCGGGTGAGATCGTGTTTCGAGTGCCGTCGCTCGGAATCCCCGATCCCGAACAGGTTCGCGAGCCGGACGAGATTCTCCGATACGAGGCGGTGCGGCTGTTCGTCGAACGGGCGTGTGCAGCGTCTCCCGGCTTTGTGCTCGACGAGCTGAGCGCAACCGATGTCGCACGGATCTGCTTTCGCCTCGATGGCTTGCCGCTCGCTGTCGAGCTCGCCGCCGCGCGTGCGGCCGCGCTCGGTCCCGCCGCGGTCGCCGAGCGACTCGACGATCGCTTCCGCCTGCTCCGGACGGCGAGTCACGCCTCGCCAACGCGGCAGCAGACGCTCGCAGCGACCCTTCAGTGGAGCCACGATCTTCTCGAACCCGACGAACAGGTCCTCTTCCGTCGGCTCGCGGTTTTTGCCGGCGGATTCGAGCTCGGGGCGGTCGAGTCCGTGTGCGCCGGCGACCCGCTCGAGCCCCTCGACATCGCCGACCTGCTGGCGCGGCTTGTCGAGAAGTCGCTGGTCGCCACCGACGAATTCTCCTCGCGCGAGCGTCGTTACCGCCTGCTCGAGACCGTTCGCCTCTACGCCGGCGAGATGCTCGACGCGTCGGGCGAAAGGTCCGCGTTCGCGGACCGGCATGCGCAGTGGGCGCTCGAGCTGGCAGAGGAGCGAGGCGAGTCGCCCCGGCTTGACCGGGACGCCGCCAACCTGCGCGCGGGCTTCGACACTCGGCTTGATCGCGCACCGGCCGACGCGCTGCGCTTCTGCATCGCGCTGCTTCCGTTCTGGATGCGCCGGATCGATCTCCAGCACGCCCAGCGGCGCGTCGACGCGGCCCTCGCCGCCTCCGGGGACCGCACCGTTCTCCGGGCCCAGACGCTGCTGGTCGCGGCAGCGATCTGCATGCGCTGCGGCACGCTCGCCCGCGGCGTCGCGTACGCCGAAGAGAGTTACGAGGTCGCCTGCGAGATCGGCGATGCCCGGGCACAGTGGCGCGCCCTCAAGTACCTGGCAGAGTTCGCTCTCGCCAGCGACGAGACGAGCGTCGCGACACCGTGGCTCGAGCGCGCTCTGGAGCTGGCCCGCGCCGAGTCCTTCGCAGCGGCCGAGGCGACGTGCATCTATACGCTCGGGGTCGCTCAGTGGATGCTCGGGGATCTGGCCGGCGCCGAGGAGCTCGTGGCGCGGAGCGCCGCTCGGTTCGCGGAGCTGTCGGGCTCTCCGGAGCGGATCCCGTCGCTGATCAACTTCGCCGAGACGAGCCGGCTGAGCGTCCAGCCCGGACTGCGCGTCGTGTTCGAGGACACGCTCCAGCCGTACGTGGACATCTCGTGCGACGCCGCCGTGGGATACGTGCTCGCAAACCAGGCCGGAATCGCTCGCGCCCGGGAAGACCTCATCCGGGCGCGCGCGTTGATCGAGGAGAGCGCGGCGCGGTTCGACGCGTCCGGCGATGAGCGTGGCAAGGCGACCGTGCTCGTCCGGAGGGCGTACCTCGAGTTCGCGGACGGACGGCGCGGGGCGGCCCGGCGCGATCTCGAAGCCGCGCTCGAATTGCGTCAGCGCCAAGGAGACCGACGCGGCGTCGGCCTCGTGCTCGCCGGGCTCGCGCTGGTCGACACGACCGCGGGCGACTACCGCAGCGCCGAGCAGGAGGTGGAGGAGGCCCGTGACACGTTCCGGCGCGCGGGCGATCGATGGGGGCTCGCGAGCGCGCTGTGGCGGACCGCGGACCTGGCCCTTGCCCGTGATCGGCTCGACGATGCCCAGGCGGCGCTCGAAGAGGCCCGGACGGTGCTCGTCCCGACTAAGCGGGACCGTTGGATCGCGAACACGCTTGCTGGGCTTGCGGAGATCGCCGCGCTCCGGGGTGAGGTGCAGGCGGCGGCGGCCCTGCTGACCGAGGCGCGCGACCGCTATGTCGGGCACGACGCGCTCGGCGTCCAGGCCGTGGAACAGCGGCTGCTAGATCTCGCTCCTGCTAAGGCGACGCTAAGTGAGGTCAAAGAGCCGCTTCCTACAACTTCCCATCCCTCCTAAAACGAAAGGAAAGATGGGATGAGTCACACCATTGCCCCGGTGCTCGGGGAAGCGACCCTGCAGGAGCTGCGAGAGGCGGTCCGAGGTGAGATCCTGCTGCCGAACGATGCTGCATACGCCGAGGCGGCGCGGATCTGGAACGGCGCTCACGACGGCCGTGAGCCGGCGCTGATCGTTCGCTGCTCCGGGCCGGCCGATGTGGTCTCCGCGGTGAGTTTCGCGCGAAGCAACGGCCTGACGATCGCCGTTCGTGGTGGCGGACACAGCATCGCCGGATTCTCAACGAATGACGGCGGGATCGTGATCGATCTCTCTCCGATGAGCGAGGTCCGAGTCGATCCCGAGACTCGCCGGGCGACCGTCGGAGCCGGTGCGGTCTGGGCGGACGTCGACCACGAGACGCAGGCACACGGACTGGCGACGACGGGTGGGCTCGTGTCGACCACCGGCGTTGCCGGCTTCACGCTGGGTGGCGGCATCGGCTGGACGATGCGGAAGTTCGGCCTTGCCTGCGACAACCTGACGGCGGCTGACGTGGTCACCGCGGATGGCCGGCTCCTGCGTGCGAGCGAAGCCGAGAATCCAGATCTGTTCTGGGGCCTGCGCGGTGGCGGCGGCAACTTCGGGATCGTCACCCGGTTCGAGTTCGAGCTCCATGAACTCGGCCCCACGATCTACGGCGGGCCTATCTTCTACCCGGCGGAGCACGACCAGCGGATCCTGCGTGCGTTCCGCGAGTGGTCGAGGTCGGCCCCCGACGAGATCACCGGGCTCGTCAACCTGACGAGCGCGCCGCCGCTGCCCGTGATCCCGGAGGAGTGGCACGGCAAAAAGGTGGTGGCGTTCGTCGCCGCCTCGACAGGCCCGGTCGAAGACGGAGCAGCTCTCGTGCGGCCCATACGCGAGCTCGCGGAGCCGATCGCCGACCTGCTCGGGCCGATTCCATATGTCGGCCTCCAGTCGCTGCTCGACCCGCTGTGGCCGAAGGGCATCCACGCCTACTTCAAGGGCACGCACCTGGCCCACCTCGATGACCCGCTCATCGATCGGCTGTGCGAGGTCCACCAGGCCACGCCCGGCGGGCAGTACGAGATCCACGTGCACCAGATGGGGGGCGCGGTCGGCCGCGTCCAGACCAGCGCGACGGCGTATCCCGAGCGCTCCATGCCGTTCGTGCTGAACGCCGTCACGGGGTGGCAGGATCCCGAAGAGAGGGCGTCACACACGGAATGGGCGCGCGACGTGGTCGCCGCCGCGTCCGACGCAGCGACAGGCCGCGCGTACGTGAACTTCCTCAGCGATCCGGACGCCGCGCGCACGTCCTACGGCGAGGAGACGTACGCACGGCTGGTCGCCCTGAAGCGCAAGTACGACCCGACGAACGTGTTCCGGCTGAACCAGAACATCGATCCGTCGGCGGCGAACGCCTAGATAACGCTTCGCAGGAGGCGGGGTCTATGCCGTCCCGGCGGCGACGGACCTCGCCTCCTGCCCAGCGACATCGCGGAGGTATTCGTGCACGAGCCGAACGACGGTGGCGCCGTCGCCCACTGCGGAGGCGACTCGCATGATCGAACCTTCGCGGACGTCCCCCGCCGCGAATACGCCGGGGACGCTCGTCTCGAGCGTCAGCGGCTCGCGGCTGTCGCTCCACGAGAGGGGGTCCCGCTCCAGGAGGTCGCGACCCGTGGTGAGGTAGCCACGCGGGTCACGGACGACGTCGTCCGGAAGCCACTCGGTGTGTGGCACGCCGCCGATCATGATGAACAGCGCGGCCGCCGGGACCTCCTCGGTCGCGCCTGTGGTTCGATCGGCGAGCTCGATGTATTCGAGCGCCTCGGCGCCGCCGCCCCCCACCACCTCGGTGCGGTGGCGAACGACGATATTCGGGGTCGTGTCGATCGCGCGGATTAGGTAGCTCGACATCGATTTCGCGAGACTGCGGCCGCGAACGAGCAGGGTCACGTCGCGGGCGTGCTTGGCGAGGTGCAGGGCGGCCTGTCCGGCGGAGTTGCCGGCGCCGACGACGGCCACGCTCTGGTCCTGCATCGCCCGGCTTTCGCCCACGGCCGCGCCGTAGAAGACGCCCGAATGGATGAGCGCCTCGAGGCTCGGAACGCCGAGTCGGCGCCACTCGATTCCGGTCGCGATCACGACTGCGCGCGCCACCACTTGGGTTCCGTCGAGAAGGTGGACGATCCGATCGTCGCCTTGCCGTTCGAGCGCCACCGCCTGCTGTGCGAAGACGATGTGAGCTCCCATCAGCCACGCCTGCTCGCACGTCCGCTCCATCAGCAGGCCGCCGTCGATTCCGTGGGGAAACCCGGGGTAGTTACGGATCAGCGGACTCGTCCCCGCCTGACCGCCGGAGACCGCGAGCTCGAGGATCACGGTCTCGAGTCCCTCCGACGCCGCATACAGGGCGGCGGTCAGCCCGGCCGGTCCTGCCCCGACAATCGCGACCTCGCACGTGTCGACATCGTTCGTGACGTTGACGCCGAACGCGCGTGCGAGGTCGGCCAGATTGGGGTCGAGGAGGACCTGGCCGTCGTGGCGAATCACCACCGGAAGATGCGACGCGTCGAGCTCGGCCTCGTGGAGCAGGTGCTGCCCAGCCTCGCTCTCGACCGGATAGAACCCGAACGGCATGCTCATCCGCGTCATCAAGTCGCGCAATTGGAGCACCTTGGGGTCGTCCTCGGCCGCGACGATCCGGAACAGCTCGAAGCTCGGCTCCAACTCCCTGGTCCAGGAGGCCAGGTAGTCGGTCATCGCGCGATACATCATCTCGTCGTCCGCCCACGGGCGGACGAGGTGGTAGTCCGCGCGTCCGAGCGCCATCGCCTGTACCGCCGGGCTGGTGGACGAGTAGTCGCGATCGACCATCAGCACGCGCTTTGCCCGCGGATGCAATTCATGCGCGCGCGGGAGAAGCTGTTCCGCCGCGTCATCGACGAGCAGCAGGGCCACGGGATGGTCCGTGGCGGCCAGCTCTTGGAGCTCGGCGAGGGCCGCCTCCGACGTGGACTGGCCCCTCACGGCGAAATCGTTGCCGAACCGCCGCGTCAGGTCGGACAGGAGCACGTCCAGCGCATGCGGATCGCAGTCGACCACGAACAGCACCGGCAACATCTCGAGGTGCGCCATCCGCGGAACCTAGCTGCGTGACCACGCTCTGGCCATGGAGCGCGCCACCCAACTCCGCCGGACCGGGCGGCCGACGCTCGCCGGGGCGATTAACCCTCGCCACGACGATCAACCCACTCGAACGATGGGCGGCAGCTCGAACCGCCCGTCGAACACGGACTCGTCGGGCTCGTACACGCGCAGCAGCGGCCTGAACTTGCCCGCCGGCGTCGGGAGCCAGTTCGCCTTTCGCTCGGGCTCGGTCGGCTCGTCGCGCTGCATGACGATCGTCAGCGCACCGTCTTCGTCCTTGCGGAGCCCCTGGGTCCGGTCGCCGATCGAGTAGCGGTCGATCGGGTTCTTCGACGAGGTAGAAGTCAGGCAGGTCGTACATCGTCACCGACCAGAACGCCCGGCACGGCGACTCGCTCGCGAAGCGCAGCTCGTAGCTGTGTGAACCGTCGAGCTCGTTGCCGTCGCCGTCGACGTACACCATCGCGTACGCGGCCTCGTAGCCGTGGTTGCCGAAGAGACCCCCCCGGGCCGAGAGCGTGCGCTTCAGGTAGCGCTCGGGTCCGTCGGGGAGCTTCCACCGATCGTCGTCGAGCGCGCCAAGCTCGAAGAAGTCCAGGTTGTAGTCGAACGCGTGATAGGTCAGTTGCCATCCGTTCTGTTCGGGAACGTCGGCGTGCCGCAGCGCCGTCTCCATCTTCTCCCGGCCTATCCTCGGGCACCGACGGATCGATGTCCGGCAGGCCGCGGCCGGCCGCGGTCGGCGTCAGCGTCAGGGCACGCTGGAGCTCCCTGACGGCGGGCATGTCCGCTTCCCCGTTGACCGCCCAGCGACTAGCACGTAGTAGCGGCCATGGAGTCCGGCACCTCGAGCGTGACCGGCCCGCCGCTGACGTCGACGTTGCGATCGAGTAGGCCGTGTCGTTGTTGATCGACACAAACGTCTCCTTCGGGCCGGCGAGCCCGGGCGCGTGAGCGAACACGTTGAACGGGGCGGCGGGCACGCTGCCCATTCCCGTATGCGTGAACCGTTCGAGCTGTT
Organism: uncultured Solirubrobacterales bacterium; assembly: GCA_963812225.1. Lineage (GTDB taxonomy): Bacteria > Actinomycetota > Thermoleophilia > Solirubrobacterales > Solirubrobacteraceae > Palsa-465. The sequence goes on along the minus strand of CAWEUN010000009.1, from coordinate 28,434 downwards.
GGAGGTCAAAGACCATCGGGAAGCCGTAGATGAAGGCCTCCGCGGCCAAAGACGCGAGATACTGGGTCCCAGCAGACTCCATCGCCTTATCCTCTCGGCCGAGTCGAGCACGCCCCGGATGGGCTCGCTGAGCTAATCACATCGCCACCGAAAGCAACCGGCGCCGGGCGCACGTACGCTCGGGTAGGCTCGCGCCGACGCAGGGGCCACGGCTGGACTTGCCGAGGGGATGAGCTGGTGCCTAAACTGCCTCCGTCCGGACACAGAAATGTGTTTGGACCGTTGACAGCCGCCGAACGCCCCGTAGGTTCGCGCATCCACGGCGGAGTGATGGAGGGACACAGGAGGGAATCAGCGTGTCGGGAGCTTCTGCGTTGTGGTCGACTGAAGGTCGGGGCGCATTTGGACGCCTCGGAGTTTCTAGACGTGGTGAGATTGCTCGGAGAGCATAGCCAGCTCTAGGCGCCTCGGTGTTTCTAGATATGTGTTGGTTGTTGTGTGCGCCGCGGTAGCGTGGCTCGGCGCGCCGGCCGTGGCATCCGCCTCGACGGGGTGGGGCCCTCCGACCCAAATCAACAACAACAGCGGCGTCAACTCCGTGTCCTGCCCGACGAGCTCGTTCTGCGTCGCCCTCGGAGGACAGCCGGTCACCGATGCCCTGATCTTCCAGAACGGATCGTGGGGCTCGCCGTCGACGATCGACAGCAACGCATTGACATCGGTGTCGTGTTCGTCGGAGTCGTACTGCGTCGCGGTCGACAGCGCCGGGAACGAAGTCACCTACGACAACGGCACGTGGAGCGCTCCGGCCGCGATCGACAGCGGAGGGATGGGGATCAGTTCGGTGTCGTGCCCAGCGAGCACGACGGTTCCGGCTCCATTCTGCGCAGCCGTCGATCTCTCCGGTAACGCACTGATCGATCAGGGTGGGACCTGGGGCACGCCGACACCGGTTGGCAGCAGCGTGCTCTGGGTCTCGGTGGCGTGCGCGTCGGCGTCGTTCTGCATGACCGTCGGGCTGGGCGAATCGGGAATTAGCTTGATTGGCGCGGCGGCGAGCTACGACGGCACCTCTTGGGGCACGCCCACGACCGTCGTCAGCGGAGAGAGCTTCCTGGACTCGGTCTCGTGTCCCTCATCGTCGTTCTGCGCTGCGGTCGGAGAGGGTTTCGGAGGTCCAGCGGGGATCGAAGGCCTCGGGTTCAGCTGGAACGGATCGACCTGGAGTAGCGCTGAGGATCTGGTGCCGAGCGACACGCCGGGCTCGTTCGATAGCGGTTCGATCTCCTGCCCGTCGGCGTCGTTCTGCCAGGCAGTCTTCTCCAGTGCCGACGCTGCCATGTTCAACGGGTCGCTCTGGAGCGTGGACTCCGGCATCGACACGAAGGCGAACCTTCAGGGTGTGTCCTGCCCGACGCAGGCGTTCTGCGAGGCCGTCGACTCCGGCGGCAATGCGCTGACCTATACCGGGGTCCTTCCGATCCCGACGAACGCCGCGCCGCCCACGATCTCGGGCAGCGCCGTAGTCGGTCGCACGCTCACCGACGAGCACGGGTCGTGGACCAACACTCCGATCAAGTCCTACACGTACCAGTGGGAGGACTGCGATCCGGGCGGCGACACCTGCGTGCCGATCAGCAACAACGCGATGAACCGCACATACACGGTGCAGTTATCTGACGTGGGTCATTCGATCCGGGTCGAGGAGTCGGCGACGAATTCCGGTGGCACGAGCCTGCCCGCGGCCTCCGCGCTGACGACGGTCGCCGTGCCGCCAGTCCCGAAGCACACGTCCTCCCCAAAGATCTCCGGGAACGCGATCGTGGGGAAGACGCTGTCCGAGTCGCAGGGCACGTGGACCAGCCTCACGCCGATCACCTACTCCTACCTGTGGGAGATTTGCGACAGCTCAGGTGCGACGTGCACGGCGATCCCGGATGCGACCGATCAGACGTTCACGCTGACAGCGGCGGACATCGGCCATACGCTTCGGGTGCAAGAGACGGCCACGAATGCGGGCGGCAGCAGCTCGCCGGCTACCTCGTCGTACACGGCGATGGTCAAACCAGCCGTTCCGCCCGCGGTCAAGGCCTCGAACTCATCGCCGCCGGTCATCTCCGGGACCGCGGTCGTCGGTCAGACCCTGTCGACAACGACGGGCGCTTGGTCTGAAACCAGTCCGATCTCGTGCAGCTACCTGTGGCAGCGGTGCAATCCGGCGTGTTCGGACATCGGCGGGGCGACCGGAACCTCGTACGCGCTGACTTCCGCCGATCAGGGCGCGCTGATCCTCGTCGTCGTCACCGCGCACAACCCCGCCGGCAGCGTGCAAGCGATCTCGAGCATGGTTGGTCCGGTCACCGCGGCGGCACCGCTCGGGCCCACGTCCGCGGAGACCAGGGCCGCGTTGCTGGCGATCCTCGGCGCGCACGGCAAGAACGCCGGCATCAAGTCACTGCTCAAGCACGGCGGTTATTCGGTGACGTTCGCGGCGCCGAGCGCCGGATCGCTCGTTATTTCGTGGTACGAGGTGCCGAAGGGCGCCCGGCTCGCGAAGTCGAAGAAGCCGGTGCTCGTGGCGAGCGCGCACGCGACCTTCCAGAACGCTGGGAAGGCGACCGTCAAGATCAAGCTGACCGGCAAGGGCCGAAGCCTGCTCAAGCACAGCAAGCACCTCAAGCTCACGGCCAAGAGCAGCTTCACGCCGAGCGGCGGATCGTCGACGAGCGCAACCAAGAGCTTCTCGATCAAGCGGTAGGGGCCGGCGACCCGGCTCCGCGTGTCAGCCGGCGCCACCCGGCGAGCCCGGGGGCGCCACCCGGTCGAGCGCCGTCTCGATCCTCGATAGCCGTGCGCCAACCTCCTCGAGCCGCTCGGCGAGGTCGGCCTCGGACGCGGCGAACCGCCTGCGATTGCTCTCGATCAGCGCCGCCGTAACCGAAGCGGTTACCACGGCGAGGAAGCCGATCCCGGTGAGCATGATGACGCCGGCGATGAAGCGCCCGACCGTCTTCGCGGGCGTGACGTCCCCGTAGCCGACGGTCGTGACCGTCTCGAGGGCGAACCACAGGCCCTTGCCGATCGTCCGGTACTCCGTGTGGTCGAGTATCCGGATGAGGATTCCGCCGGCGATCGTGATGATCACCGCAACTCCCGCGATGATCCCGGCGGCCCGGCGCGCGGTGAACGACTCGCGCAGCAACAGGCGAGCGGTGAGCGGGACCTTGTCGGGCTGCCAGTCGGGCTCGCCAGGCGTGCCTTGGGATCGGGGACTCTCCTGCTGGTTCAACGTAGACCCTCCTGGTTAGCGAAGCCGGGCAAGCCTCGCACGCGCCCGCGCCGCGGCCATCATCTTGTTTGCATGATCGTCTCGCGGCGAGATCGCGCCGCGGCCTCAGCTCTGCGGCCGGATGGTCCCGACGAGGACCCGCTTCCCCGAGGAGGCGGGATTGCCGTTGGCCTGCTGCACGGTGACCGTCAGCGTCGGGAACGACGTCACGGGCGCGCCGGACCACAGCGTGATGTGATCCGGTTGGTTGAAGGTCCCAACCGGCACGAGGATGCCCTTCGCGTTCTTCAGCCACGCCTGGTAGTAGCGGCCGTTGGCAAGCCGGGGCAGTCCGGTCGCGTTCAGCTCGATCCTCCAGCCGGCCGTGGTCTTCGTGAGTGACGCATTGCCGTGCGCCCCTGGTGACAGCGCCGTGCCGTTCAGCACCATCGCGAAATGGAGCGGCTGCGGCCCGCTGCTCCCCACGCTGATGGCGATCACGACCGCGGCCGCGGCGGCCAGCGCCGCAGCACCGAACCCGTACGCCGGGCGCCACCAGCTCAGCCGCCAGCGAGGCCGGCGCGCAGGGACCGCGCCCGCGGACTCCGCGGCGGCTGGATCGCCGGCGGTCTGGCCCTTAGCGGCGGCCTCCGCGGCGATCGCCGCCACCACGCGGTCCTCGAGACCGGGGTCGGGATCGGCCCACGCAGCGGGAGTCCGAAGCAGCGTACGCAACTCGTCGAGATCCGCCCGCTCCCCGGGGGACAGCGACTCGGCATCCTCGCCGCTCAGGTACGCAATCCGATCGTCGTCGCTCGCCGTCATTGGCTCTCCTCATTAATGATTACGGATCGAAGCGCTAATCCGTTCACGGTGGCACCTCCCGCAGGTGGCCGAGCTCCTCCGCCAGGCGTCGATGGGCACGAAACGACCTGGATTTGATCGTCCCCACCGGCTGTCCGAGGCGATCGGAGATCTGCGAATGGGTGAGACCTTCGAAGTGCTGGAGGCGAACGATCTCCTGCTCGTCGTCGGGCAGGTCCGCAACCGCGCGCCGGACCTCCCATACGTCATACAGCGCCTCGGCGGACACCGGCTGCGAAGTGAGCGCCGGGTCGTTCGGGGCGACCGACTCGATCGGGTCGGTGGCCCGGGACCCCTCGCGCCGGTACACGTCGATCGCGACCCGCCGGGCGATCGTCGCCAGCCATGGGCCGATCTCCCGACTGGGGTCGAGGCTGGCGGCTGCACGCCACGCCTTCAGGAACGCAAGCTGGGTTGCCTCCTCGGCCAGCGCCCGGTCCGAGAGCACGCGGAACGCGATCGCATACACGAGCCGGCCGTACGACTGGTAGACGGCTCGTACGGCGTCAGGATCGCCGTCTGAGAACCGAGCTCGGACGCGCGCGTCCACCACGCGCCGGACGCTACCAAGCGATGCCCAGCGTGTCGTTGCCGGAGGATTGGTAGGGTCGGCGCGGAGGAGTGGGGACACTCGTGTACCAACGAGCGTCGCGCCGTACGTCTCGAGTCGACCCTCGTTTATCTCCAGAACTCATGAGTCATCGATGCGAGAGGAATTCCTGCTTCCAGGGTTGGTCACGGTCGAGCACTCGTTCGAGATCCCGCTCGACCACGACGATGAGGCTGGGCCGAGGATCACGGTGTTTGCGCGCGAGGTCGCGGACCCCGAGGGACGGGACCGGCCCTTCCTCGTCTACCTTCAGGGTGGCCCGGGGTTCGAGGCGCCGCGCCCCCATCGCAACCCGAGCGATCCGGCCTGGCTAGAACGCGCGCTCCGGGATTTCCGCGTGCTGATGCTCGATCAGCGCGGCACTGGGCGCTCGACCCCGGTGGGGACGCTTCCCGAAATGAGCGCGCAAGAGCAGGCCGAGTACCTCACGCACTTCCGAGCTGATTCGATCGTCCGCGACGCCGAGTGGATTCGACGCGAGCTCGGGGTGGAGCGCTGGAGCGTGCTCGGACAGAGCTTCGGCGGCTTCTGCGTGACCACATACCTGTCGCTGGCCCCGGAGGGTCTGCGAGAGGCACTGATCACCGGTGGCCTTCCTCCTCTCGGCCACACCGCCGACGAGTACTACCCCTACACCTACCGGCGCGTCCTGGACCGCAACCGGAGATATCTGGGGCGCTATCCGAGCGACCGCGACCGACTGCTGGAGCTGAACCGCGCGGTCGATGACGGCGTGCTGCGGCTGCCGTCCGGCGACCGGTTGACGTGGAGACGGTTCCGGCAGGTCGGCGCGATGCTCGGCATGAGCGGAGGCGCGGAGCGCCTGCACTACCTGCTCGAGCTTCCGCTCGATTCGCCCGCGTTCCTGGACGGCGTGGAGCGCGACACGTCGTTTGCCCGCAACCCGATCTACGCGATCCTCCACGAGGCCTGCCTGGCGGACGGCGGCAAGACCGAGTGGTCGGCGGAACGGGTCATGCCGTCGGAGTTCGACGATCCGCAGCTGCTCACGGGCGAGCACATCTACTCGTGGATGTTCGAGGACTACGGGGCGCTGCGGCCGCTGCGGGAAGCCGCCGAGCTGCTCGCCCGCCATCAGTGGCCGCGTCTGTACGAGCCACAGGTCCTGGCCGCCAACGAGGTGCCGGTCGCGGCCGCGGTGTACGCCGAAGACATGTACGTCGAGCGATTCTTCTCCGAGGAGACCGCGGCGAGGATCCGCGGCGCCAAACCGTGGATCACCAACGAATACGAGCACAACGGCGTGAGGGTGGACGGCGAACGGATCCTCGGCCGCCTGCTCGATCTCGCGCGCGGACGGGTCTAAGCGGAGTCGCCCCGAGCTTCGGCGATCAGCTCACCGAGGCGCCGGCGCTGGCTGTCCTCCCCGTCGAGGTTCTCCGGATCGAGCCAGGCACGAAACGCCGCCCGGATCTGCGGCCACTCGTCGTCCGTGATCGCGTACCAGGCGGTGTCGCGGTTACGGCTCTTGACGATCATGTGCTTGCGGAAGACGCCCTCGAAGCGGAAGCCAAAACGCAGTGCCGCGCGACGCGACGCCTCGTTGAGCGCGTCGCACTTCCACTCGAGCCGCCGGTACCCGAGCTCGTCGAAGGCATTTGACGCGAGCAGGAATATCGCCTCGCTGGCCGCGGTCGTCCGTTGCAGCGACGCTCCGAACCAGATGTAGCCGACCTCGATCACTCCCTGCTCGGGAGTGATCCGCAGGTAGGAGGCGATCCCCGCGGGCCGCTCATCGGGGAGCGTCACGAGCGTGAAGAAAAACGGGTCCTCCGAGGTCTCCGCGGCGGTCAGGGAGTCCCGAAGATCGGCTACGTCGCGGTAGGGGCCGCCGGGCATGTAGGTCCAGAGGCCCGGGTCGGCCAGCGGTGGATGGGACTCCGCATACAGGGGCTCGGCGTCGACGCGCGCGACCACCGGCCGCAGCATCACGTGGGCGCCCCGCAGCGCGGTCCGCCGCGGCCGCTCCGCCGGCGTGAAGTCCACCCGGTCCCCGAGCTTGCGTTCCGTCGCCATCGGCGGCATCGAAGCACACCGGCAGGCCGCGTGTGAGATTCTCGGTCGATGGACGGTTTTCGCATCGACGAGCTGGACACGCCGTGCCTGACCGTCGACCTCGACCTGTTCGAGGACAACGTCGCGTTGTGCATGCGCCGGCTCGCCGGAGTGCGCGTGCGCCCGCATCTGAAGACCGCCAAGAGCCCGCAGGTGGCGCAGCTGCTGCTGGAGGCGGGCGCAGCCGGGATCTGCGTGGCCAAGCTGAGCGAGGCCGAGGTGATGATCGCCGGCGGGATCGACGACGTCCTCATCACCACCGAGCTCGTGGGCCCGATCAAGGTGAAGCGGTTCGCTGAGCTGACCTCGCGCTGGCCGCAGACGCGGATCCGGGTCGTCGTCGACTCGTGGGAGGGCGCCAGCGCGCTCGACGCGGTCCTGCCCCGGAGACTCGAGACGCTGCTCGACGTGAACGTGGGCCAGGACCGCTGCGGGGTCTCGCCCGAGGACGCGCTGGCGCTGGCTGACCGAATCCGCGGTCTCGAGCGGCTCGAGCTGATCGGGGTCCAGGGCTACGAGGGCAACCTCCAGCACGTGCGCGACCCGGCCGAGCGCCGCGCACTCTGCGACGCCTCGATGGAGCGCCTCGAGCTCGCCGTGGCCGATCTGCGGGCCGCGGGACACACGGTCGACGTCGTCAGCACCGGCGGCACGGGCACGGCGGAGTTCTGCGCGGCGCACGAGGTGGTGACCGAGGTCCAGCCCGGGTCGTTCGTGTTCATGGACGCGGACTACTCCGATACCGGCGCGGTCCCCTACCGCTCGTCGCTGACCGCGATCGCGACGGTGATCAGCCGACCCGCGCCGGACCGAGCGGTGATCGACGCCGGCCTCAAGACGCTCTCGAACGACTCGGGTCCCGCCCGCCTGCTCGACACCCCGGGGTGGTCATACCTCAACGCCGGCGACGAGCACGGGGTGTTGACTCCCACGGACGCGCCGGAGCGCCGCGACCTCGCGGTCGGTGACCGGGTAACGCTCCAGCCATCGCACATCGACACGACCGTCAACCTGCACGACGCGATCTACGCGCACCGGGGCGGGCAGATCGAAGCCGCGTGGCTAGTGGCGGCCCGCGGGAAGGTGCAATGACTGCGTCACTGCGCGGCTAGGCGAGCGCCTTCCACCAGCGCCTCGAGCTTGCCGTAGGCGCCCTCTCGGGAGAGGTACTTCATCCCGCAATCGGGCGCCGCGACGATCCGGCTCGCGGGCACGTATGGAAACGCCCGCCGGATCCGGTCGGCCACGCACTCCGGCGTCTCGACCTCGTCCGTGGACAGATCGAGCACGCCGAGAATGATCGTCTTCTCCGGGAGCCGGTCCAGCACCTCCAGATCGAGCCCCGACTGCGCCGTCTCGATCGACACCTGGTCGCACGGGGTGCTCGCGAGCTCGCCGAGGAACGAGTACCCGCTCGGCCGGTCGTGGATGATCGCCGCGTACCCGAAGCAGATGTGAACCGCGATCGTCCCGTCGATGCCGTCGATCGCCTCGCGCACGGCATCGACGCCGTACGCGCGGGCCGGGTCGGGGCGCGCCTGCATGTACGGCTCGTCGATCTGGACGATGTCGGCGCCACCGGCGAACAGGTCGAGGATCTCCTCGCGCACGGCCCCCGCGTACGCGGAGGCGAGCGCGTCCGGAGCGCCGTAGAAGTCATCCTGCGCCTGCTGGGACATCGTGAACGGCCCCGGAACGGTCATCTTCGTCGGCTTGCTCGTGTGGGCGCGCAGGAACTCGAGGTCGCGGACCTGCACGGGATGGCGGCGCGCGATCGGGCCCGTCACGCGGGGAACCGGGTTCGGGTGGCCGCTCCGGTCGAGAGCCGTGCCGGGATTGTCGATGTCGACCCCGTCCAGCGCCGTCGCGAACCGATTCGAGTAGCTCTCCCGGCGCATCTCGCCGTCGGTGATGATGTCCAGGCCGGCCCGCTCCTGATCGCCGATCGCGAGCAGCGTCGCGTCGTCCTGCGCCTCCTCGAGGTACCGAGGGTCGACGCGCCAGAGCTCGGTCGCGCGCACGCGGGGCGGGAAGCGGTCGCGGAGCCGTTCACGATCCAGCAGCCAGTTCGGCTGGGCGTAGGAGCCAACCAGGCTCGTGGGAATTCGCGCTTCGCCGGCCATCTAGTGCCCCTTCAAGCAACCCGAGTGCGACGCGGCCTGGATCACGGCGCTCCCCGGCGCGCCCCCGATCTGGCCGATCGCCGTCGCCCGCGCGTACGGCAGGCCCACCGCGCGGTCGAGGGCGACGCTCCTCCAGACCGCACAGCTGTCCGTGCTGACGACGGGCCTGGCGTCCTTCGGGAGATGGTCCTGGCTGACGAGGTCCAGCATGTCGGCGGCCCGCAGTGGCGGCCCCGCGCTGTCCTGCACCGAGAACGCCGTGACGCAGCCTCGGATCGTGCCCTCCACCTCGTAGAAGGCCGCGCCCGGCGTCGGCCCGGCCGGAGCCGTGGTGTCGTCGTTGTTGGCGTCGAAACGGTCCGCGCGGCCGCCCAAGCCGCCAAATCCCTGCCTGGTGATGCACGAGGACCGGACTGCGGTCGACGCCTGGGCGATGGTTGGTGCGGTAGCCGGCGGGGCCGAACTCGACTTGGATGAAGAGCCGCCACCGCATCCCGCGATCAGGGCACTCACGCCCAATGCGACGGCGGCCTTACGCATGATCGGACGATAACCCGCGCCTCAGACCGGCGCTAGGTACGCGCGAACATCTCGGGTCGAGGTGCCGCATCAGTCGCGAGTCCGACGTGGGCGACTTTATTCGCGTAATACGAGAACTCGGTCGTCCACGTCTCTGGGCATCGAAGTGTCAGAACAGGCTTCGACTGTTAAGCGCTGCAAAAGGGAGGCCCGCGGTCAGGCAGCAGCGCCGGACGAGGTGATGAACCGCAGTCAGCCGTCAGCCGGCCACGCGGGGACGGGTCCGAGGCTGCCCGGGATCGGCCTCGCCCAGTGGACGAGCGGGACCCGCCGCTCCGGGCTGTTCACGTTGAACGGCATCGGCTCCGCCATCCTCTTCGACATGGACGCCCAGGTCGACTACCTGGTCACGGAGCTTGGGACGAACTTCGCCCCCTCAACCACCGGCTCCAGAACGCGACCGTGCCCCTCGACGGCGCCGGCGACGACGTGCGCGACCACTTCGAGGTGCCACAGGATCCCGAGGCGACGCCCCCCGCAGGGCGCGCCGGCGCAGCCCATGCCGCCGCCGTCTATCAGGCCGCTCATCCGGCGCCCACGCCTGCCGCCGCCCAGCCGGCCCCGCCGGCCGCGGTCCGGCCGGCCGCGGCCCAGTAGTCAGTCGTCGGGCGCCACTCACGCCGCCCGCCTCGCGGCCGGCACGTAGACCAGCCACGTGACCAGCGCGAGACCCGCGGCCGCCGCGAGCGGCAGGACGAGGCTCGTCTTCAGCAACAACGCCCCGGCGAGCGCCCCGCCGAACATCGCGAGAACGGCCGCCGTCCGGCGGAGCTCGCCCTTGCCGGGGCCCCCGGCGAACGTCGAGTCCGACGCGAGCGCCGTGAGCGTCATCGTCAGCACGGTCGTCGTCAGGTCGGGAACGCCGATCCGCCGGACCGTCGCGTTTCGAACGCCCATCGCGAACGCCAGCAATGCAATCACGATGTCCCCGGTCAGCGCGTCCGGATGAACGTTGACCACCGCCGTGAACACGGCCGCTGCCCCGAGCAACGACACCTCGATCGACAGCGCGGTGGCGACGTGCCGCGGATGACGGTCTCCCAAGCGACGAGCGAGGATGCCGCCGACGCCGGCGCCGGCGAGGAAGGATCCGAGCGAGACCAGCGGTGCGACGACGGGAAGCCCGGCGGCGCCCGCGATGCCGAAGCCCAGTAGCACGACGTTGCCGGTCATGTTCGCCGTGAACACACGACCGAGGCCGAGGTAGCTGACGCCGTCCACGAGACCGGTGGTGAACGTCAGCACGAGCAGCGCCCGCGTGAGCGGGTGGTTGATGTTGCCGGCGGCGCGTTTCACCCACCGCTCATCGAAATCCGCGGGTGTGGCCATCTCGCTCATCGGGTCACCTCGGCGCTCGGAACTGTCGTAGGGCGCGAATGTCGCATGTTTGCCCGTGGCGACGTTGATAGCGTGCGGTCATGGCCTCCGAGTGGCCCCGGATCTCCTACGAGGAGTGGGCGCCCACATGCGACACGTTGCACGCCCACACGCAGCTGCTCGGCAAGCTCGCGGTCGCGCTGGCGCCGCCCGAACCCCAGCTCCAGCACGCGGCCCTCCGGCTCAGCGCCCGCGGGTGGGAGACGTTGCCGCTACCGGCGCCCAACCGCTCCGGTGCGATCGTCGTCGCGCTCGACCTGCACACCCACGAGGCCGTCGTCGAACACAGCGATGGCGACAGCCACCGCGTGCCCCTGGCCCCGAACCGACCGGTCGGCGAAGTGACGCGTGGCGTGCTCGAGGCCGTCCGCCGCTTCGCCGGCGAGGTCACGATCGACCCGAAGCCGCAGGAGGTTTCCTGGACCGTCCCGCTCGACGAGGACGACGAGCACACGGACTACGACCGCGCACAGGTGGCGCCGTACTTCGCCGCCGTAACCCAGGCCGCGCTCGTGCTCGCGGCATTCCGGGCGCCGTTCCGGGGACGCTCGACGCCGGTAAACGCCTGGTGGGGATCCTTCGATCTCGCGGTCAGCCTGTTCTCCGGAGAGCCGGCCGACCCGCCCTCCGACGACTTCATCATGCGCAACGCGATGGATGCGCAGGAGGTCGCCATCGGCTGGTGGCCCGGCGACCCCCGGTATGCGAAGGCCGCCTTCTATGCCTACGCCCATCCGGCGCCGGAGGGGTTTGAGAAGGCGACCCTGGTTCCCGGCGCCGCACGCTGGGAGCCGGCGCTCGGCGAATACCTGCTTGACTGGGACGACGTGCGCGAGGCGGACGACCCGCACGGCACCGCGCTCGAGTTCGCCCGCTCAGCATTCCATTACGCGTGCGAGATCTGCAGCTGGGATCCGGCGCTACTCGCTACGGCCGAGGGCAACCCTCCCCCGGTCCGATAGCGGCCGCTAATCCGCGCCGACTCGGACCGTGGTCGAGAGCGCGGGGTTCCCGGCGAGCGTCTGATAGACGACGCAGTAGCGCTCGGTCAGCCTGCACAGCGTCGCGAGCTGTTCCTCATCGGCGTCGGTGTCGAGCTCGAACGACAGACGGATCGCGGAGAACCCGACCGGTCCCTCCTTGTCGACGCCCAGCGTGCCGCGGAAGTCGAGGTCGCCCTCGGCCAGGACCTGTCCGGAGCGAACATCGAGCCCGATCGAGGTCGCCACCGCGCTCAATGTCACGCCGGCGCACGCCACGAGCGCCTCGAGCAGCATGTCGCCCGAGCACAGCAGCGTCCCGTCGCCCCCGGTGAGCGGGTGCAGCCCTGCCTGGACGATCGCGCGGCCGGTCTCCACCGAGCACGAGACGCCCTCACCGAGCGCGCCGGTCGCCGACAGCGTGAGCCGCGCGGCATCCGGCTCGGCCGCGTAGCGGTCCTTGAGCGGCGCCTGTAGCGCCTGCAGCTCCTCGCGTCGCATCACGGGCCATCTTACGGGCCGGGTTCGCGATCATCTGTCACATGCGTTTCGTGCTCACGCGCGACCCTGAGGAGTTCGCCACTCGGATCGGTGACTTCTTCGAGCGGCGAATCGAGCGCAACGTGATCGCCACCGTCCTGCTCACGATCCTCGACGGCAGGCACTCGGAGTCCCTGTTCGCGTACGGGCTCGATCACGAGAACCAGGTGAGCTTCGCCGCCCTGCGGACGCCGCCGTGGTTCCTGCTCGCGACCGAGATCGGCGACGATGACGCCGGTGAGCTCGTGAGCGCGTGGCTCCGCGAGGACCCGGAGCTGCCCGGGGTGGACGGCGTGACGACTGCCGCACGGGCGATCGCCGCGGCTTGGGCAAGGCAAACGGGCGGGACGACGAGCCGGGCCATGCAGGAGGCGATGCATTCGCTGCAAGCCGTTCGTGATCCGGTGCATCGGGCGGCGGGCCATCTGCGTCCGGCACACAAGGCCGAGCGCCCATTGCTGATCGATTGGATGCGCGATTTCAATGTCGAAGCAGGGCTCACGGCGGCGGATCAGGCGGCGCCGATGGTCGACGCGAGGCTAGATCACGGCAGGCTGCTCGTCTGGGACGACCGGCGGCCGGTTTCGATGCTCGGGGTGACCCCTCCCGTCGCCGGCGTGGTGCGGATCGGCCCGGTGTACACGCCGCCCGAATTCCGCCGGCGGGGCTATGCCGGGAACGCGGTCGCCGATGCGAGTCGGCGCGCGCTCGCCGGCGAGGCAACGACGTGCATGCTGTTCACGGACGTCACCAACCCCACCTCGAACAAGATCTACGCGGAGGTCGGCTACCGGCGCATCGGCGATTGGGAGGAGCACGACTTCACGAGGCGATGAGCGCCGGGGCCAGATGTCGCTAGCACGACAGACCGCGGCCGAGCGGGCTGCGATCGGCCGGGCGTGGTGTCGCATCGAGCCGCTCGCGCTCTATCCGCGCCGACTCGACGTGAGACGCGTGCGCATCCTGAGCGCGCCGTGGTTGTTCCGCCTGCCGTGGTTTCGGCGTTTCGACGGGTACACGATCTGGAGCACGATCCTGCTGCGCGAGCCACTCGAGGCCGTCGACGACGATCTGATCACCCACGAGGCCGTTCACGTGTGGCAGGGCCAGCACGAGTGGGTCCGGCTATGGCTCTCCTACGTCAAGCCGTCGACATTCTGGGGCGACCGCCGCGGCTACTGGGGAAACCGGTACGAGCTCGAGGCGCGCGCCGCCGTCGCGCATACGCGCGCCCAGCCGCCCGGCGCGGGTTGACCCGGAGACCACGATCGTCAATGCTGACCCTGTGGAACAAACCGATTTGAGATACGTCGTGCTCGGCGTCGTCGCCGCTGGGGAGCAGCGATCTCGCGGCGCTCTGTCGCTCGGCGCGAGGACCGCCTATATCGCCACCCGCCCCGCGGCGCGCATCTGGCGCTCGCCGATCGCCGCGCCGGTTCGCACCCGTGCCGACCGCGTGGCGTCGTCTCTGGAGCGCGACGGCCGCCGGTTCGCGGGACAGGCCGACGAGCGCTCCCGCGCGGTCGCGGATGCGATCGCGGAAGTCGTCGATCGGTTCTTCGCGGCGGGGATCGCCGACGCGATCGTGGATCGCCTGTTGGCCACCGGCGCGCTCGATCGCATGATCACCGTCGTGATCAACCACCCGGCCACCGACGAGCTCGTCACGAACGCGCTCGACGACCCCGGAATGGAGCGCCTCATCGCGACGGTGATGGACAGCCGCATGCTCGACGAGCTTGTCACGCGCCTGCTGGCAAGCACCGAGTTCCAGCAGATCCTCGAGCGCGTCACGCGCTCGCCCGAGCTGCGCTCGGCGCTCGCCCATCAGACGGCAGGGATGGCCGGGGATGTCGCCGACGGCATGCGCTCGAAGACTGTCGTGGCGGACCTCGCCGTGGAGCGGTTCGCCCGGGCACTCGTCAGACGCGGGCGCGGGCGCCAGGCGAAGGGCGAGTGACCGAGCAAGTCCAAGCCCGGCCCGTGTACGCCGGCCTCGTCACGCGCGCGATCGCGATCGCGATCGACCTCGGCATCGCCAATCTGCTCGCGGCGCTCACGCTCGCGATCATCGGCGTGATCCGCTCGGCCCTCGGGTTCAGCGGCAGCGTCGAGCTCGCCGGCATCCTCGCCGGCGCCACGGGCTGGTTCGTGTGGCTCACCCTGTACTTCGTCATGTTCTGGACGGTCACGGGCCAGACGCCCGGCGACCGGCTGATCGGCATCCGCGTCGTGACCGACTCGAATGGTGACGTGAAGTTCCGCCACGCCTTCGTCCGCTTCTTCGCGATGATCCTGTGCGCAATCCCGCTCGGCGCCGGCTTTATCCCGGTGCTGTTCGACGACCGGCGCCGGGGCTACCACGATCGCGCCGCCGGCACCGTCGTGCGCTGGGTCCAGCAGGAGGATGAGATGGAGTACGTGCCGCCGGAGCCCGCGGCCCAGGCGAGAGCAATCGAGGCCGAGGCCGGGGCTGGTGACGCCCTCCCTCCTCCGCCCGGCGACCCGGCGCCCGCGCGCAACCCCTGATCAGCTGCCGAGGAGGCTCGCCTTTTCGGAGGCGAACTCCTCGTCTGTCAGCGCCCCTGAATCGTGCATGGCGGACAGCCGCTCGAGTCGCTCGATCTTGTCGTCCCCCTGC
This sequence comes from uncultured Solirubrobacterales bacterium, assembly GCA_963812225.1. GTDB lineage: Bacteria > Actinomycetota > Thermoleophilia > Solirubrobacterales > Solirubrobacteraceae > Palsa-465. The sequence continues at coordinate 13,376 of CAWEUN010000009.1, read as the reverse complement.
GCCGACGGGTCCGAGTGCCCGTGAGTGAGGTGGCTGGCCCGACGCCGCACCGACTCCGCCGCTCCCGAAGCACTGGCGCGCAGAGCATGGGCGGTATCGCCCTCGTGAGCGTCGGGGAACTCCATCGCCGTCTGAACGCGCAAGGCGTGCAGTCCGAGGTATGCCAGGGCGAAGATGATCAGGACCGGGATCACCTTCCTCGTGGCCGGAAGCGGTCCCCAGAGCACGATCAGGAGCAGGATCGCGGTGAGTACGGCGTAGGCCATGCCCGGCCGCTCACGGAGCCACGGCGCCAGCGGGCGCCGGATAGCCACGGCCCACCGCCTCGGTCCCGCCACCGCCGCGGCCACCAGGATCACGAGGCCGAACAGGAGCGTGGCGCTGGCGACGTCCCTGAGGAGGTCGGTGCCGACCACGTATGCGGCGTTCACCGCTGGTTTGACCGTTACGTCCTGGGCCAGCTTGTTGGTCACGTAGTGCTCGCCGAGGTTGCGGGCGACGAGCACGACGATTCCGGCGACCAGCAGGTCGACGCCGACGAAGAACAGAATGTGACGCCGTCGGCCCTCGGACAGCCAGACCGCGAGCGCGAACAGGATCAGCGCGACCGCGGGCAGGATGATCGCCAATCCCTTGACCAGATCGACGGCGTTCTGGACCGTCCCGATCTCGTTGCTGGTCATGATCTTCAGCCGCCCGGCGCCGGCTGGCACCTTGTCGACGAGCGACGACGGGAGCCCCACCGCGCTGCTCACGTCGACCAGGATCGGCCGGAGGTCCAGGATCACCGCGTTCCCCTGGAGCGTGATCGCCTTGGATTTGCCCTCCGCGATGTTGATGAACTGCTGAGCGGTGATCTTGTTCGCCGCCCGCCACGCGTCCTGCACCCTCGGCCGTCCGAGCACCTCGAAGGCCACCTTCTGGGCAACCTGTTGTAGGGCGCCGGCGGCCGGGCCGGCGAGCGGCTTCAGGGCCGGGGGCAGCGCGCTCTGCAGCGTGCCGCTGACGTTGACGTTGGCATAGACCTGGGTGATGAGATATTCGGAGAGCGCCGTCCGGATCGCGGGATGGGCGAGCATCTCCGTGCTCGTGTTCGACCAGTTGTTCGCGTCGAGCACCTGGCGGTTCACGTAGATCGCGAGGATCGCGAAGATCGTGAGGATGGTCGCGACGGTGAGCAGCACGCGCACAAGCCATTTGTGCCTGGTCGCGGGCTTGGGTCCCTCTTCGTCCGCGGCCTCCGCCGCGCTCGCCCCGGCGCCGGCCGGCTCAGTCTCGACGACGGTCTCGCTCTCGGCCACAGTCTCGGCCTCGGGCTCGCCGTCGGCTGGACCGCGCTCGGGATCTCCTTGACCGTCCACGAGGCGAAAGGTAAAGGAGGCACCGGTCAGCGCATCCCCTCTTTCGGGTGATCACCTAGGTGAAGATGAACCTCCGCGGTAGCGCTCGAGTGCCTCCCGGCGGGCCGCGGCGTGGTCGACGATCGGCCTGGGGTAGTCGCGCCCGCCAGAGCAGCGAGGTCATCCTGCGCGGACCTCAGTTCAGCGAGTAGAACGGCAGATGGGCGCGCATCCCCGAGAGCTCGAACAACCGCTGCACCTGTGGCGGGCCGGGAGTGAGCCGGATCCGCGAGTCCCCCACGTCGGACGATGAGTGGCGGACGAGGATGCCCAACCCGGTCGCGTCCATGAAGGTCACCCGCTCCAGATCGACCACGATCCGCGCCGCGGCCTCCGCCTTGGCCCGCGTGAGCGCCGCGTCAAGTTGCGCGCCCGTCGAGAGGTCGATCTCGCCGCTGACCAGGATGATCAGCGCGTCGTCTCGTTTGACTGTCTCGATCTCACAGATGGAGCTCACGTGAAGGAACTACGCGGGCCGCTCGAAGTTTGCGCGGGCTCGTTCCACCGGCTCCCTGATGTCGCAGCCGTCGAGATGGTCGTTCACCAGGCCCATGGCCTGCATGAACGCATACACGGTCGTCGGTCCGACGAACCGCCAGCCACGCCGCTTGAGGTCACGCGCGAGCGCGCGCGACTCGGCCGTGTGCGCGAGCTCAGCGAGGGTCGGGCGGTCCATCGAAGCCCGCGCCGGCGGCTCGAACCGCCACAGGTAGGCGGCAAGCGACCCCTCCTCCTCAACCACCTCCACGGCACGGCGAGCGTTGTTGATGACGGCCTCGATCTTGCCGCGGTGGCGCACGATCGAGGCGTCGGCGAGTAGCCGCGAGATATCGCGCTCGTCATAGCGCGCCACGCGCCGGAAGTCGAAGCCCGCGAACGCGCTCCGGAACGCCTCTCGCTTGCGCAGGATCGTCAGCCACGAGAGGCCCGCCTGAAAGCCTTCGAGGCTGAGCTTCTCGAACAGCCGCGTGTCCTCGGCGACCGGAAAGCCCCACTCGGTGTCGTGGTAGGACCGGTACTCGGGTGCTGAATCACCCCACCAGCACCGGTTCACGCCGTCGTCTCCGCGGACGACCCCCGCTGCCTCGGCCATCAGCGAAACTCTCCCTCGTCGTAGCGGTCGAGGAGATCCCGGAGGTCGGCCGCGTTGCGGACGGCGTAGTCGCGGTAGCAGTTGTTCATCAGCAGATGGGTCTCGCGAGCCTCCTGGGTGAGCTCGGCGATCGGCTTGGCCAGCTTCTCGAGCTCGGGCTTCTTGTACAGATAACGGAAACGCTCCGCCGCCGAGCGCGAGGTGTCCGACCACGTGCTGTCGGACCGCCCGTGGAACCGGACCACGGCGAGCTCATCGTTGGTGGCCGCCAACAGCCGCGGCAGCCCGGACGCCTTGGGCGCATCGACGGACACGAACACCAGGCCGTGCTCCTCGAGCATCCCCAGCGTGCGCTCGCGGTCGCGCTCCTCCGCGAGCCACCTGGGCGAGCGAAACTCGACGAGAACCCGATAGTCCGGCATGCGCTCGCGCAACGCCTCGATCTCGGCCCGGTTGTCGCGCCGCGGCCCGAACCACGGCGGATACTGGAACAGCACGCCGCCGAGCTTGCCCGCATCGTGCAGCGGTCGCAGCGCCCGTTCGAAGCGCCGCCACGCCTCGTCGAGCGCGTCCGCCCCGAGGTGGTTCGCGTAGATGTTTCGCTTCTCCGCCGTCTCGGGCGGGAGCTGCTCACGGAGGTCGCGCCACAGGCTCTTCGGCCTCGTGGGATGGCCCGTCAGGAGCGAATAGGCCTTGACGTCGAAGCGAAAGCCGTCCGGCGTCCGCTCGGCCCACAACCGAGCCTGCTGCTCGGCAGGAGGCGCGTAGTAGGTCGAGTCGATCTCGGTGAGCGGGAACTGCGCGGAGTAGTAGCGCAGTCGCTCCTCGGCGCTCATCGTCTTCTTCGGATACCAGTCGGACTCCTGGACGAGCGTTCGGTCGGTCCACGAGCAGCTCCCGACGAGAGCCACGTGATCGCCGAGGCGGACCTCCGCCCCGAGCTCCTCCCCGACGTCCCCGGCTACACCGCGGTCGCCAGGCACAGTTCGGTCACCAGGGGCATGCGCAGCGAGCCCCCATTGCGCTCGATCACCGCCTCCACGTTGTTGAGGATCGCCCGGCGTTCGAGCTCCGGCCGCACGATGTGACCCGAGTGGGTCCTGAGCAGCTCGAGGTAATCGCTCGTGGAGTATGTCCACGACCAGTCGTAGAGCCGCATCTCCGGCCGCTCGAATCCGCTGGCGGCGGCGATCTCCCGCTGCCACGCGAGCGGCTTTGACCTCATGTCGGTGGCGGGATGCATGGGGTCCAGCCCCGCATCTGAATCCAACCTCGCGCTGGCGCGGCGGTAGGCATCGAGCAGCTCGCCGCGCAGCGGCGAGGTGTCCCAGCGGGGGCGGTTCCAGAACGCCGCGAGCAGGCCGCCCGGCTCGAGCGCCTCGTGCGCCTTCACGTAGCGCGCGTCCTTCGAGACCCAGTGCCATGCCTGCGCCGAGATCAGCAGCGGGAACGTCTCGCCGCCCGGATCGAAGTCCTCGAACTCCCGCTCCTCGATCGTGACGTCCTCGTATCCGGCGCACACCTCGCGGGCCACGGCGATCATCGCCGCGCTCGGCTCGACGGCGCGCACGGCCACGCCCCGGGCGGCGAACATTCGCGTCGCCTTGCCCGTCCCCGCCCCGACCTCGAGCGCCCGCCGCGACCGGCCGACGCCCGAGAGCTCGATCACGTCGTCGATGAGCTCGTCGGGATACGCGGGCCGCGCCCGTTCGTAGAGCTCCGCCACGTCGCCGAACACGAGCCGCCGTTCCTGGTTCACTCCGCTAAGCATGAAGGAGTACTACGACACCCGCGCGCCCGAGTACGACGAGTGGTATCTCGGGCAGGGCCTGTTCGCCGAGCGCGACCGTCCCGGATGGGATCAGGCCGTCGACGCGCTGACGCAGACGGTGGCCGATCTACCGCCCGGCCGTACGCTCGACGTCGCCTGCGGGACGGGGTTTCTCACGCAGCATCTGCGGGGCGAGGTCACCGGGCTTGACCAGAGCGAGCAGATGCTGGCGATCGCCCGCGACCGCGTCCCCGGCGGCACGTTCGTCCAGAGCGATGCGCTGTCTCTGCCGTTCGACGACGGCGCGTTCGACCGCGTGTTCACGGGGCACTTCTACGGACACCTGGAGCCGGATGACCGCGATCGCTTCCTCGCCGAGGCCCGCCGGCTGGCGCCCGAGCTGATCGTCGCCGACAGCGCCGTGCGCCCCGACCACGAGCGCGAGGAGTGGCAGGAGCGCAAGCTCAACTCGGGGTCACGCTTTCACGTGTTCAAGCGCTACTTCGACGCCGACGAGCTGGCGCAGGAGCTCGGTGACGGCGAGGTGCTCCTCGCATCGCCCTGGTTCGTGGTCGTGCGCGCTTAAGGTGTCCGGGTCGGCGCATGCGCCGACCCGCGGATCCGCGCATGCGCGGATCCGGGCCGGGCCGCATGCGGCCCGGCCGTCCTACTCCTGATAGCGCCCTGCCACGTCCACGAGGATCCGCAGCATCGTCTTCGCCGCGGGCGCCGCGCCCGCGCCCGGGACCGTGGCGGCGACGACCTTTCGCGCCGGGCTGCGGGGAGAGAGCTCGCGCACGACGATCCCGTCGTGCACGCGGGTGAGCGCGAGCCGCGGGATCAGCGCCACCCCGACGCCGGCCGCGACCAGGCCTTGCACGGTCTCGTAATCGTCCGACTCGAACGAGACGTGCGGCTCGAACCCGGCGGCGAGGCAGGAACGGACGACGTGCTTGGCGCACGGGCTCGCGGCGGAGGTCTGGACCCAGTCGTCGTCGCGGAGGTCCTCGAGCTTGACGGCGGGCTTCCCGGCCAGCGGGTGGGTCCCCGGCAGCGCCACGTGCATCGGGTCCTCGAACAGCGCGACGGTGCGCAGCCCGACACCGGGACGCTCGCGGACGCCGGGAAACTCGAACAGCAGCGCGAGATCGAACTCGCCGGCGCGCAGCCGCGGCCCGATCTCCTCGGGCTCGCCCTCGGCGAGCGTCAACTCGACGCCGGGATGGCGCTCGCGGAACGTCGCCACCGCGAGCGGCATCAGCGTCGCGCCGGCCGATGGGAACGAGGCGACGCGCAGCAGGCCGGCGCGGATCCCCAGGATCGCGTCGAGATCGGCCTCCGCGGCCTCAACCTGGGCGAAGATCGCCTCGGCGTGGTCGATGAGGGTCGCGCCCGCCGCCGTCGGCCTCACGCCGCGCCGATCGCGCACGACGAGCTCCGCCCCGGTCTCCGCCTCGAGCCGGGCGATCGCCTGTGAGACGGCCGACTGCGTGTACGCGAGCGACTCGGCCGCGCCCGAGAACGACCCCTTGGACACGACCTCGCACAGAACCCTGAGCCGGCCCAGGTTCAGCATAAGCAAAGCTTATCCGAATCATGATGAACTTCACTAGTGCTGATGGCAGGTGGCTGGGATTCTCGCGGCGAAAGGACCGCGCATGACTCCCACCGCAATCGTTTCCTACGACGACACGCTCAACGATCTCGACGCGCTGGCGCTCGCGCGCGTGCTCGCGGAAGCGGGGACGACGCTGACGCTCGCGTATGTTCGCCACTCGACCGAGAGCCGGCCCGACCTCGAGGCGGTCGAGGAGCACGAGGCCGAGGCCCTGCTCGAGCGCGGCGCCCGCTGGCTCGGCGACCTCGACGTGGCGCGGCGCGTGATCTTCAGCGCATCGACCGGCGCCGGCCTGCGGTGGCTCGCCGAGCTCGAGGCTGCCGACATCGTCGTGTTCGGCTCGGACTACCGGACATCGCCCGGCCACGTCGCTCCGCAGCAGTCCGCGCTCAGCCTGCTCGAGGGCGGCCCGGCGGCGGTGTCGATCGCGCCCGCGAACTATCGCCTGAACGGCGGCCCGCAGTTCGGGCGAATCGGACTGCTCGCCGAGCCCGACGACGAGGCGGCGACTCGGACCGCCGCTGAGCTCGCCGAGCAGCTCGACGGCGAGGTGACCCTCGAGCTGCACAACCTCGACCTGCTCGTGGTCGGGTCACGCTCCGAGGCTCGCCCCGGGTACGTGACGATCAGCGCGCGGGCCCAGAACGCGATCGAGGCGTCGAGCGCGCCGGTGCTGATCGTCGCGCGCGCCGTGCCGGTGCGCTTCCTCGCGCGGGTGCTGGCGTAGTTTGGATCTGAGGCTCCGTGGTGGGGCCTGATCTCCAAAGTCAGGGCAGGATCAGGTGGCTGTCGCCGAACTCGTGCCACAGGTAGCCGTGCTCGAGCGCTGACTCGTACGAACGCTCGAGCAGCTCGTGGCCGGCGATCGCCTCGAGCATCTGCAGATGCGAAGCCTCGGGCTCGTGCCAGCCGGTGATCATGCCGTCGACGAGCTTCAGCTCGCGGTCGGGAGTGATGACGAGGCCCGTCCACCCCTCGGATTCGCCGAGGGCCGCGGTCTCGAGCGCGCGGACGACCGTCGTCCCCACGGCGATCACCCGGCCGCCCCACTCCTCCGTCGCCACGACGAGCCGGGCCGTGCTCTCGGGCACCGAGAACTGCTCGGGGAACGGCGCCTCGTGACGCTCCGGGGAGGAGACGCCGGTGTGCAGCGTGATCGGCGCGACCAGCACGCCACGCGCGGCGAGTCGCGTGATCAGCTCGGCCGTGAACGGACGGCCCGCGCTCGGCATCTCGGCGCTTCCGGGGGTCGTCGCGTACACGTTCTGGTAGGCCGACAGCGGCCAGCCGCGACTCACGTGGCTGTAGCGGATCGGCGCTCCGTGACGGGCGAGGTATTGCTCGACCGAGCCGGGGCCGTCAAAGCGGGCCAGCATGAGGCGGGCGCCGGACGCGTACGGCGCGACCAGTTGCAGCGACGCGCCACCGTCGAGGCTGACCTCCTCGCCGGTGTGGCCGCCGCGCGGGCGGGAGCCATCGGCGCTGCGGATCTCGACGACGCGCCAGTGCTCGTCGAGTCGCGGGGCGCGCGTGGCGAAGTGGACGCGCACCCGCGAACCGTCCTCCGTGCGGGCGCCGAGCGCCGCCGGGAGGGTCGCCGACACGTTCACGACGAGCAGATCGCCCGGCGCGAGAATGGCGGGCAGGTCGCGGAACCTTCCGTGCTCGATCGCGCCGTCGGACCGGGTCGCGACGAGCAGCCTGACCGCGTCGCGGGCGACACCGCGCGCCTCGGGCGGTTCGTGCGCTTCGAGCGCGCTCGGCAGTTCGAACGCCGGCGCGTTCACGCGACCACCGCGAGCTCGCGGGCCCGGTAGCGGCCGCTGGGAAGGTCGCCGTCGATCAACGCGAGCAGGCCGGGAACGCTCTCCTCGGGCGGAGGGCGATCCGAGATGTCCTCGCCGGGGAACGCCTCCTGGTGCATGCGGGTCCGCATGTCGCCGGGGTCGACCGCGTACACGCGGACCGATGGTTGCTCGGCCGCGAGGATCGCGCTGAGCTGCTCGAGCGCCGCCTTCGAGGATCCGTACCCGCCCCACCCCTCGTACGGCTCGACCGCCGCATCCGAGGTCACGTTGATGATCGCGCCGCCGTCGGCGATGCGCGACAGCACGAGTTGCGCCAGCGCGAGCGGCGCGAGCACGTTGACCCGATAGACGTGCTCGAGCACCTCGAGCGGGTATTGGGAAAGCGCGGGCTGCGGGCTCGGGCCGAGCACGCTGGCGTTGTTGACGAGCAGGTCGATCTCCTGCCCGGCGGCGTGGACGACCGCCATCCGGTGCGCGGGGTCGGCGACGTCGCCAGGGACGGCGATGACTTCGGTGAGGGCGCCGAGCTCGCGCGCGGCACGCTCGAGGTCGGCGGTGCCGCGTGCGTCCAGCACGAGCGCCCATTGACGTTGCGCGAGTGCCCGGGCGAGCGCCAACCCGAGACCCCGCGAGGCTCCTGTGATGATCGCTAATGGCATGGCCCTGACGCTAGGCCGGGGCCGGTCGCGTTTGCCAGTGGTAATTAGACCTAGGACTCTGGTACGAGGCCCTCGCGGACGGCGAGCAGCGCCGCCTGCGTGCGATCGGTGACCCCGAGCTTCGCCAGCACGTGCCCGACGTGCGTCTTTACGGTCTTCTCGGCGATCCCGAGCTCAAGCGCGATCCGCTTGTTCGACCGGCCGCGCACGATCAGCTCGAGCACCTCGCGTTCGCGGCGCGTCAGCTGGTCGCCGGGGTCGCGAGCGGTCTTGCGGTCGTTGGCGAGCGCGCTGACGAGGTGCGCGGCGACGGTGGGGTCGATGATCGCGTCGCCGGCTTGGGCCGCGCGGACGGCTCGGGCGAGCTCGGCGGGCTCGGTGTTCTTGAGGAGGTATCCGGCGGCGCCGGCCTGTATCGCCGGGAGCAGCCGCTCGTCCTCGAGGAAGCTCGTCAGCACGACCACTCGAGCGGTTGGCACCAGTTCGCGGAGCTGGCGCATCGCGCCGACGCCGTCGAGCTTCGGCATCACGAGGTCCATGAGGATGACGTCGGGCTCGAGCCGGGTCGCCTCGGCGACCGCCTCCTCGCCGTCGCCCGCCTCGCCGACGACCTCGAGCCCGTCCTGGAGCTCGAGGAAGGCCCTCAGCCCCTCGCGGACGACGGCGTGATCGTCGACGAGCAGGACTCTGATCACGCGTCTGGCACCTGCAACTTGACGGTCGTCCCGTCGCCGGGTTTTGAGCGGATCTCGATCGTCGCCCCGAGCTCCCGTGCGCGCTCCTCCATCGAGGTCAGCCCGAGGTGGTGGGAGCGCAGCTCGGGTCTTTCGGGCTCGAAGCCGACGCCATCGTCCGTGACCTCGATGCCGTCGTTTGTCAGGCGCACGCGGATGTGCTCGGCGTGGGCGTGCTGGAGCGCGTTGTGCAGCGCCTCGTCGACGATCCGCATGAGCGCCAGGTTGCGGGCAGCGTCGCCCGCGCCGTCCGACTGATCGGATGTCAGCTCGATCTCGACGCCGTGGACTCCGCTCAGCATCTCGACCTCCTTGCGCAGTGCTCCCTCGAGCCCGTCGCGCTCCAGGTCGGGCGGGCGGAGACCGAAGATCAGCGAGCGCAGCTCGTCAAGCGCCTCGCGCGCGAGCTCGCCGAGTCGCTCGAGCTGCTGGCGAGCCGCGGGAATGTCGCGGTCGAGCTGCGTCGCCGCCGCCTCGGCTGTCAGCACGAGGCTGAACAGCTTCTGGCTGACGACGTCGTGGAGTTCGAGCGCGAGACGGTTGCGCTCGGAGAGGATCGACAGCTCACGGCTGCGCTCGTAGAGCCGGGCGTTGGTGATCGCAATCGACGCGTGCGCCGCCAGCAGCTCGATCAGCGCCTGGTCGGTCTCGTCGAACACCGTCTTGCCCCGCTTCTCGGTGAGGTAGAAGGAGCCGATCACCTCGCCCTCGGCAACGATCGGGACGCCGAGGAACGAGCGCATGTCCGGGTGCTGGCGCGGCCACCAGCCCTTGAAGCGAGGATCCTCGTGGATGTCCTCGGTGCGGTACGGAGCCGTCGACTCGAGCATCGCGCCGAGCATCCCGTGGGTGCGGGGGAGTGGTCCCATCGCGGCGATCAGCTCGTCGCTCATGCCCGAGACGAGGAACCTGCGAAATCCTCCACCGCCGTCCGGGATCCCAAGCGCGGCGTACCGAGCGCCGGCGAGCTCCCGGGCCGAGTCGACCAGCTGCTGCAGGACCTCGTCGACCGATAGCTGCGAGGCCACGGCGAGAACCGCATCGCTGACGGCCTTCAGCGCGGGGCTCAGCGGCTCGGACATCGTCCTGGACGATAGCTTTCGGGTCGTGCCCCGCTACTGGTTTTGGCTGCAGGTACTGATCATCATCTTCGTCCTGGCGGGCATGGTGATCGCGATCACCAAGCTGGCGTAGCTGGGGATTGGCGGCGCCTGGAGCGGCGGTTAGGCGGCGCTCAAGTCCGCCGGTCGGTTGCGGCCGCGGTCGGCGCCGTCGCCGCGCCGGCGTCGAGCAGCCCCCACCCGTACTCGGGATTGGGCCGACCGGTGCCCAGCGGCTGCGCGGTCTGCTCCAGCCGCGTGAGGATCTGCGTTGGGGTCGGATGGGAGCCGAGGACCCGGCTGGCGATGATCAGTGCCGCCGTGCCCGACACCTCCGGCGTCGACATCGACGTGCCGTAGATCCCGCCGGGGTATCCGAACCGGTTCGGATGGCTGGGGCTGAAGAACGTCATCTGGTAGATCGGTGGCAGCGCCCGGCCCGGGTGGCAGTCCGGGTCGGTGGCCAGCGCCTTGTCGCCGCCGCCTCCCGGCGCGACGAGGTCGAGCCGCGAGCCGACGTTGGAATACGCGGCCAGGCACCGGTCGCGCGTCGTGGCGCCCACCGAGATGACCGTGGGAGCGCGCGCCGGGTACGCAACCTGAGTCGCGTAGTCGTTGCCGGCGGCGCCGACGAGGACCACGTGGTGCCGCGCCGCGAAACGGATGGCGCCGATCAGCGTGGGGATGTCACCGGCGGTGACGTTGGGATAGAACTCGAGGCTCAGGTTGATCACCTGGGCGTGGTGGCGGACCGCGTAGCGGACGCCGCGCGCGATCGTCGCCGCGTTGCCGTCGCCGTAACGGTCGAGCACGCGAACCGGCATGACCGAGGCGCCGTACGCCAGCCCGGTCAGCCCGATCCCGTTGTTCGTGCTCTCGGCGACGATGCCGGCGACGAACGTGCCGTGGCCCTCGCGGTCGAGCGGGAAGCGGCTGTGGTCCACGAAGTCGTACGGATCGATGAACCTCGTCCGGTTGAAGTCCGGCGAACGGTGGAACTGGTGCCAGTTCCGGTATGCGATGCCCGTGTCGAGGATCGCCACCGTGACGCCGCGGCCGCCCGGCCGGCGATCCGCCCTCAGGTTCGCCCACGCCTGGGGCGCGTTCACGCCGGCAGCGGACAGGAAGTTCCACTGCAGCCGCTCCCAGCCACCGCGCTTGTGAGCGCGGCCGGGATCGTTGGGGACCCACCCCGCCTGGTCGGCGTGCGCCACGTAGTTCGGCACGGCGTACGACACGCCCGGCTTGTGACGGAGGCGATCGACCGCCGCCGTCACGCTGACGCCCGGCGGGAGCTTGAGAACTACGGTCTGCGGGGCGGGGACGCTCGAGGCGACCGCCATCGTCCCCTTGTGGTTGGCCACGTCGCCGGTCACCGACGGGAACGGGCCGGGCGCGGTACCGACGATGACCTCGCCGGGGACATAATCGGCGGCCCTGGCCGCTGCGGGCACGGCGATGGCGATCGCCACTGCGATTGCCATGATCAGCGGGAAGCGGAGATTTGGAGAGAAAGTCACGAAAAGGTCGCCGAGGCCGCACCCGGGTGGCGACTCAGTCCTATTAAAGACATGATCAGGCGGCCAAAAGTTGCCCTGCCCACACCGTACACGTCCACCCATCCGCCGATGAGCTCGCATTTCTTCCCCCGCGACGAGTACTTCATGCGCCTCGCCCTGCGCGAGGCGGCGCGCGCTCTCGACCACGACGACGTCCCGATCGGGGCGGTGATCGTCAAGGACGGAGAGGTCATCGCCACCGGCCACAACGAGCGCGAGCTCCGCGCCGATCCCACCGCCCACGCTGAGATGATCGCTCTGCGCGAAGCCGCGCGCGTGCTAGGCACCTGGCGCGTGCTCGAAGCGGTCATGTACGTGACGCTCGAGCCGTGCGCGATGTGCGCCGGCGCGATCGTCCTGGCCCGGGTGCCGCGGCTGGTGTATGGCGCCGACGACCCGAAGGCCGGCGCCGCCGGCAGTGTCCTGGACGTGCTCGACACGCCACAGCTGAACCACCGACCGCAGGTCGAGTCGGGTCTGTTGGCCGAGGAGAGCGCGGAGCTGCTGCGGGAGTTCTTTGCGCGGCGGCGGTAGGGCGGTGGCGGGGTTGGTGGCGGTGGCGGGGGGCGCGTGGCGGTTTTGATCGCGGTGGCGGACGCCCGTGAGCGCCTTCTCCGCGACCAACCCTCGAACTGAATCCTTTTTGTCCCGTCCCGGAAAGCGGGAGAAAATGGCGTCAGTAGGCTTCGCCGGCGCGAACCTTGGCGTTCTTGTCCCGGGGGGTGGGACAAAAGCGCCAAAGTTCACGGGGAGCCGCGCCGCCACCCACCGCCCCCCTTCCTCTAACGTTCTCGTCGCCTACACCGGAGAGGTGGCAGAGCGGTTGAATGCGCCGGTCTCGAAAACCGGTATGGGCGGTTTCGTCCATCGAGGGTTCGAATCCCTCCCTCTCCGCTCAGACGTCGCGGAACCTGTGGCTTAGCAGGGCATTTCTTCGTCGCATCGAGAGCTGCAGGCGTGTCGGCGGTCCGATGCCACCGACTCTGCGGGCGTTCCCTTTTCAGCGAGGGACGGCTTTGGCGAAACCGGTACGTTCGTGATGCTGCGCGCCTCGGCAACGGTTGGCCGGTTTCGCGGAAGAGCGCTGCCCTGCCTGCCGCGCGCTGAGCAGGACCGGGATACTGGCCGCGTTGAGCCCCGCGAGCAGACGAAAGGGGTCTGGTATTGGCCGAGTTCCGCAACTACCTCGGCTTCCCGCGTGGGCTCAGCGGCCGCCGGCTGGCCCAGCAGGCCTACGAACAGGCGTGGCTGTTCGGCACGAAGTTTGCGTTCATGCAGCGGGCGACGGGGCTGGGGCGCGAGGGTGATCGGCTCGTCGTGACTCTCTCGGACCTTGGCCGCGTCCATGCCCGCGCGGTGGTGCTGCCGACCGGCGCCAGCTATCGCCGGCTCGGCGTCCCGGCGCTCGAGGCACTCAGCGGCGCCGGTGTCTTCTATGGCGGAACTGGGTCGGAGGCGCCGACGATGGCCGGCGAGGACGTGTACGTGCTTGGCGGCGCGAACTCCGCGGGTCAGGCTGCGCTGCACCTCGCGCGGTACGCTCGCGCGGTCACGCTCGTCGTGCGGGCGTCGTCGCTCGGCGCGGGCATGTCGGACTACCTCATCCGGCAGGTGGAGGCGACGCCGGGGCTGCG
>CAWEUN010000008.1:0-6511 GCA_963812225.1 uncultured Solirubrobacterales bacterium | reverse complement strand
GCACCCGCATCGCGAGGCTGGAGCCACGCGTTTGACGAGAGTCAGGAAGGAAGTTTCTAATGCCGAAACAAGCGACAGGATCAGCTCGACATCGCCTACGCCTCGAACGGTCCTTCGACAGCAGCACGCCGGCCACCGCTCCGCCAGCCATGCTGGCCGACGCACAGGCCCGCGCGGTTCGACTTTGTAATTGTGGGTGCCGGCACCGGAGGATCGGTCCTGGCGGCGCGCCTCAGCGAGCGGCCGGATGTGCGGGTGCTCCTGCTCGAGGCCGGCCCGGCTGACGGGCCCGAGAGGATGTCGGTCCCCGGAGCTTGGCCGACGCTGATCGGCAGCGAGGTCGACTGGCGCTACACCACCGTGCCGCAGCCCGGCCTGGGCGGTGCTGCGATTCCGTATCCGCGCGGCAGGGTGCTCGGGGGCTCCAGCGCGATCAACGCGATGTTCCACCTGCGCGGCGACCGGTCGGCTATCGATTCCTGGGCGGCGGCGGGGGCGACCGGCTGGAGCTACGACGATCTGCTCCCGTACTTCCGTCGCAGCGAGCGTACGCACCGGGCTCGATCCGCGCTATCGCGGCGTCGACGGACCGATGCGACCCGAGCGCGTGGCGCCAGACATCCCCGCGGCGCGTGCCGCGCTGAGGGCTCTGCACGAGCTCGGCTATCCGGTCTCGGCGGGATCTGAACGGGAGTGAGGCCGCGGGGGCAGCCTGGAACGAGGTCACGATCGCCGATGGTGTGCGCCAGTCCGCCGCCGACGCGTATCTCCGGCCCGTCCTGGACCGCCCGAACCTGACCGTGGTCACGGGCGCGCTGGTTCACCGGGTCGTGATCACGCGCGGACGTTGCACCGGCGTCGAGTACACGCACGGCGGGGTCGTGCAACCCGCGGAGGCGCACGCCGAGGTCGTGCTGTGCGCGGGTGCGATCGGGTCCCCGCAACTGCTGATGCTTTCGGGCATCGGACCGGCTGACGCGCTGCGCGCCGCGAGGCCGGAGCCTGCAACAGCTCACACGTTTGACGAGAGTCAGGAAGGAGTTTCGAATGCCGAAACGAGCGACAGGATCAGCTCGACATCGCCTACGCCTCGAACCGTCCTTCGACAGCAGCACGCCGGCCACCGCTCCGCCAGCCATCCTGGCCGACGCACAGGCCGCACGGTTCGACTTTGTAATTGTGGGTGCCGGCACCGGAGGATCGGTCCTGGCGGCGCGCCTCAGCGAACGGCCGGATGTCCGGGTGCTCCTGCTCGAGGCCGGCCCGGCTGACGGACCCGAGAGGATGTCGGTCCCCGGAGCCTGGCCGACGCTGATCGGCAGCGAGGTCGACTGGCGCTACACCACCGTGCCGCAGCCCGGCCTGGGCGGTGCCGCGATTCCGTATCCGCGCGGCAGGGTGCTCGGGGGCTCCAGCGCGATCAACGCGATGTTCCACCTGCGCGGCCACCGGTCGGCCATCGATTCCTGGGCGGCGGCGGGCGCGACCGGCTGGAGCTACGACGATCTGCTCCCGTACTTCCGTCGCAGCGAGCGCACGCACGGGCTCGATCCGCGCTATCGCGGCGTCGACGGACCGATGCGACCCGAGCGCGTCGCGCCAGACATCCCCGCGGCGCGTGCCGCGCTGAGGGCTCTGCAGGGGCTCGGCTACCCGGTCTCGGCGGACCTGAACGGGACTGAGGCCGAGGGGGCAGCCTGGAACGAGGTCACGATCGCCGATGGTGTGCGCCAGTCCGCCGCCGACGCGTATCTCCGGCCCGTCCTGGACCGCCGGAACCTGACCGTGGTCACCGGCGCGCTGGTTCACCGGGTCGTGATCACGCGCGGACGTTGCACCGGCGTCGAGTACACGCACGGCGGGGTCGTGCAACGAGCGGAGGCGCACGCCGAGGTCGTGCTGTGCGCGGGTGCGATCGGGTCCCCGCAACTGCTGATGCTTTCGGGCATCGGACCGGCTGACGGGCTGCGCGCTCACGATTTGGAGCCCCTCGTTGACCTGCCCGGTGTCGGCGCCAATCTCGCGGACCATCCGCTCGGGCTCGTCGTCTATGCGGCGCCCGGCCCACTACCCGGGACTGCCTCCGGCACCGCCGACGTCGTCGCAGCCGTGCGCACGGACTCCGCGCTGATGGCTCCCAACCTGCACATCATCTTCGCCGGCATCCCGCTCGCGCCACCGAGCATGCAAGGACAGAGCGGCTTCACCATCGGCTTCGCCCTGCTTGCGCCCTGCAGCCGAGGCGCGGTGACGCTCGCGTCCGCCGATCCCGGTACCGCGCCGCGAATCGATCCCGGCCTGCTCAGTGACGACCGCGACGTGGCGGACATGCTCGCGGGACTTCGGCTCGCGCGTGCGGTGGGCACCTCACCGGCGCTTGCGCCGTGGCGCGAGCGTGAGGTGTTTCCCGGCGCCGCGGTCCAGACCGGCGATCAGCTGCGACAAAGCGGCAGCGTGGGCACCTACTTCCACCCCGTCGGCACGTGCAAGCTGGGCACCGGCCCGGACGCGGTGGTCGACCTGCAACTGCGGGTCCACGGCGTCGACGGCCTTCGTGTCGTTGACGCGTCCGTGATGCCTTCGTTGCCCGCGGCGAACACCAACGCCACGGTCCTCGCCATCGCCGAACGCGCCGCCGCGATCATCACAGGGCACGACCGTGTGACGGACCAGGCGAGCGCGGTCCACACCCCGGTGGCCTGATGCGGTCCAGGTCGTCGGCGTTGGTGGCGGACCACTCGGCCTCCTCGAACGGGAGCGAAAGGGTCACTGAGCCTGTGAGCGGGCCTACGGCGAGCTCTACTTGGTTTGGCGCGAGCGGCGGTCCGATCACGGACGAGCTCCTCGAGTGGCCGCCGGATGTATTCGCGCTCGTAAACGTGGTGCTGGCGCGCGCGGAGGCGTTTCGGTTTGCCCTGTCCCGGCAAGCTTGGCCCCCCTCCGGGTTTGCAGACTGGGCGCGCGAGGTTGAGGATGCGGGTCGCCGGTGGAGCGCCTGGGCGGAGGACCGAACCGGCGCGTTGCCCGAGCTGGTGGCGGCAGAGTGGAGCGTCTTTCGTGAGCGGCTCGGGGTGTCGCTCGAGCAACTGGCGAGCGGGCGAGACGATCGAGGGTGGCAGGCGCTTCTGACGTTGCATGCGGTCGCCGACGAGGCGTGTGCCGGCCTCGGTGTCGCGCTGGATACATTCGACGCCGACGGGTGTGTTTATCGTGCTCGCGGCCGGGAGCTGTTGGCCAGGACCGGATCGCTTGCCCGGATCGACTCTCGCTATCTGCGCGTTCTCCCGAAGGTCCGTACTCCGCCGACCGGACGACCGGCGTTTTCCCGCTACGCCAGCGTGCAAGGCCCAGGTATCGACGTGCGGTGGCACAAGATGCCGGCCCGGCATCGCGGTACGGACCTTCGATCCGAGTACGCCACGATGCTCATGCTGCCGTGGCCATTGCAGGTGAGAGCATCCGACTTTCGTGCCGTCGATGGCTCCGTGGACAGGCTGGCGAAGGACCCATTTGGACTCTTCGAGTTCGCGCCGGCCGAGCGGCTTGATCTCGACCTGTTGGATCGCGTGCTGCTCGCCGCCCGCGAGGAGGCGGGGAGCGTCGATGTCGTCCTGCTCCCCGAGAGCGCGGTCGAGAAGGACGAACTCGACGACCTCGAGACGCTCCTCGATGCCCATGGGGTGGTCATGCTTCAGACCGGAGTTCGCGAGCCAGTGCAGCCGTCTGGGCCGTTCCCGAACAACTGGTTGCACATCGGCGTCAACCCGCGGCTCGAGAAGGCCGGGCCGCTGCCGAGCGGAGACCGCCAGCCATGGTTTCACGTCCGTCAGAACAAGCACCACCCCTGGTCGCTGGATGAAAGCCAGGTTGATCAGTACCACGTCGGCGGTGCGCTTCACCCCCACATCCGGTGGTGGGAAGCGATGGACGTACCCCGCAGGGCGATCCAGATCGTCGAGGTCGCTGAACTGGTGCTGGTCGCGCTCGTCTGTGAGGACCTGGCCCAGAATGACGACATCGCGCAGCTCATCCGGTCGGTCGGCCCGACCGCCGTCATCGTCGGGCTGCTCGACGGGCCGCAGCTCGCCTCCCGGTGGTCGGCTCGGTACGCGAGTGTCCTTGCCGACGATCCTGGATCGTCCGTGCTGACGCTGAGCTCGTTCGGGATGGTGGAGCGCTCGCGACCCGAGGGCCGGGACGCTTCGCGAGTGATCGCGCTGTGGAAGGACCCCACCACGGGTGTCAGGGAGATTCCGCTCGAGCCTGGCGCGCATGGAGTGCTTTTGACCGTGTCCTTTGACCGCGCCACCCGGTACGCCGCCGACCGCCGCTGGCCGGTCGACAACAGCACCTTCTGTTACGCCGTGGCCGTCCACCAGGTCACCGCCTCCGACGTCGCGTCAGGAACGCAGCCCGCTCCGCCGACAGCCGCGACCTTGCCCCTGCTGGAAACCGAGGAGCTCACGATCCTCACGTGCTGGGCAGAGGGCGTATCGGAAGCGGCGGCGTACGCCCCCGAACGCGTCGGCGAGCTGCTGGCCGAGGCACGGGCGGGCACGCCGTGGCGAGCCGAGCTCGGCCTTCCGGACCTCTCGCCCCGACTCGCCGACGCGATCGAGTCGCTCGGCCGCGTGGTCCGTCGGGTCGCCGCGCCGGGCGGCACTTCTTTATTCGACGCACTCCTCACGGCCGCCGACGAGGATCACCCAGACGAGACAGCCACTCGACGGATTGGTTCGGCACGTACTTCTCTCGATGCTCGAGGAACGACGAACCAGGCAATCGAGCGAACCGAATGCCACCCGCTGACCCCACGAACCGGATTCAACTCGGCCGCAGGCTTGGTCGTCGGCCAGCACGGCATTTCCAACCCACGTCGACAGGAAGCAGAAAACATGACCATCGAATCTCCAGCGGCCGCCGCGGCGACCGAATTGGCGGCGCGGCTTTCCCCGGACCGAGTTCTGACGCCCGCCGCCTCCTACGATCAGGTGACGGCAGTTCCCGCCCGCGACCACTGTCTGGCGCCCGAGCGAGTCGACGCACCGCTCGGTGAAGCCGGTCGCTACGGCCGGATGTTCGACCTGCCCGCCCTCGAAGTCGACGAGGCGCTGCTTCATCAAATCGGGGCCGTCGGCGGGTTCTCCGACGCGGGCGACTCGCACGGTGACGCGCGGGCCGAGGCAGGTCGGCCGTTCTTCGCCCAGTACGTCGCCCACGACCTGACCGCGGACCGCTCCCCGTTGCGCGCCCACGCCGACGTCTTCGCCCTGCGGAACATGCGCTCGCCGCGGGCCAACCTCGAGTCGCTCTACGGCGGCGGTCCGGTGGGCTCGCCGTATCTCTATCGCCGCGACGACCCCGCAAAGCTGCTCGAGGACGACGGGGACGTCCCGCGCAACCAAGAAGGCATTGCCCTCCTCGGCGACCCGCGCAACGACACCCACGTCTTCATGAGTCAGATGCAGCTGGCGTTCATCCGCGCCCACAACTCGTTGGTGGACCGGCTCCGAGCCGACGGCGTTGCGGAGGGAGAGCTCTTCGCCGAGGGACGTCGCGCCCTGAGCTGGCACTACCAATGGCTGATCATCAATGACCTCCTTCCCGGTGCGGTTGGACGCGAGCTCGTGGACGAGCTGCTCGACGACGGCCCTCGCTACTACAAGCCCCAACAGGAGCCCTTCATTCCGGTCGAGTTCGCCGACGCGGCCTATCGGTACGGCCACTCGCAGATACGCCAGCTCTACCAGCTGCAGCCGGGTGGGCCCGCTCGACCGTTGTTCCCAGACCTGATCGGGTTCGGCCCAGTCGGCGAGCGCCGCGTCGACTGGTCGCTGCTGTTCGACGTGCCGGGCCATCCCCCGGCGCAGCGCGCAAAACCGATCGACGGCCGGCTCCCGCACACACTGATCGAGTTGCCGACCGTGATCACGGGCGAGGTCGAGGACCAGGCGTACCACTCGCTCGCGGCACGCGACCTCGAGCGAGGCGAAGGGACCGGCCTGCCCTCGGGCGAGAGCGTCGCCCGCGCCCTCGGGGTCGAGCCGCTGCGCCGAGAAGACATCGGCCTCGACCGCTATGGATGGGTGGGCGAAACTCCGCTGTGGCTCTACGTGCTGCGCGAATCAGCGGTCCAACACGGCGGCGAGCAACTCGGGGCGGTTGGCGGACGGATCGTCGGCGACGTGCTGGTCGGGATCATTTCCAGCGATCCCGAGTCCTACCTAGCGGTGGATCCGAACTGGACACCGACACTGCCTCGACACGACGAGCAGCTTCCGCCTGCGCGACCTCCTGGTCCCGGCCTAGCTGCCCGGAAAGATCCAAGCTCCGGGCCGCGTCTCGCGTGCCAGGAGATGCGACCACCGGTGACACTTGCGCGCCTGAGCTGCCCTCCAAAGCTCGGTTGGGCATTGATCGTGCCGGTCTTGAGCGCGCAGCAGAGGCACGTCCTGCATTCATGTCGCGACGAGGATCTCCTCGCCACCAACGAGCGCCCTGCCTTGCGCGG
>CAWEUN010000007.1:0-428930 GCA_963812225.1 uncultured Solirubrobacterales bacterium | reverse complement strand
TTTGGAGACCTGCCATGACTCTGCTCGCTCCGACGCTACCTGCACGGCGACCTCCGGCTCAAACAACGAGCGATCGACCGCACCGCACCCCCAAACACCCCACCCGGCCGATACCGAGCCACCGACACCCTGCTCGCATTCCTCGACAACCTGCGAGCAACGGCCACGACGTTATGCCGAGCTCAAGCCCTCGCTGAACAGCAAGAACCGGTCACCGTCAACACCACCTCGGCATTACGAGCGCCACGGCATAACACGGCCTATGCCGAATTCGGCATAGCCCACGGCGGACTAGCACCGACCCGGTCTTCGGGTCGGTGCTAGATCGGACTCGGTCAGCGCGAGTGCCTCGCTGATCCGCAGCCCGGCGCGCCACAGGATCGCGATCAGCCCCCGCGTCCTGTCCGCCTACGGGCCCGGACCGACCGCACGCATCACCAGGATGATCTCCTCGACGGTCGGCGGATCGGCTGGGAAGCGCAGGCCCTTGTTCGCCGGCGCGCAGCCGGCCCAGTGACCAGGCGTCGCGGCCGGTGACCGTAGAGGACCCGTGACATCCACCAACGCTTGCTCGGACATGATGTCCTCCGATCGATCGGCCCGGCCCACGGCGGCGCCCATGAACCGGACGCTTGCACAACAGCGCGAGCCTCCCACCTCCCGCCAGGAGGACCGCCGACAAGCGCAACCCGTCGACCGCCAACGCGGTCACGACGCAATTGCGGCTCCTTGTCGATCAAAGATGGCATGAGCAGTCCGGCGTGTCGGTCGGGTGAAGGTGGCCGGCCCGCCGTGTCGAGCGACGTAGTTGAAGGCGCGCGCGGTTTGCCCCCGCGCGGCCGGTCATTCGGATAGGAAGGCCGACCGTGATCCACGGTATGCGATGGGTCGGGTTGCGTGCTGCGCGCGCGGGTGTTCGATGCGAGGAGAGACGTGATGACGATCGTGATGGGACTCGACCAGCATCGGGCGCAGATCACCGCCGAGTGGCTTGATACCGAGACCGGTGAGGTCTCCCGCGGGCGGGTGGTGCCGGCGGATCGGCGGTCGGTGCGCCGGTTTCTTGAGCGGTTCCGCGGCATGGAGTTGGAGGCGGCGCTCGAGGCGACGACCGGCTGGCGGTTCGTGGTCGAGGAGTTGCGGCGGGTCGGCGCCGGTGCGCATCTGGCCGAGCCGGCGGAGACCAGCGCGCTGCGCGGCAACAAGATGCGCGCCAAGAACGATCGGGCGGACGCCCGGCATCTGCGTGAGCTGCTTCAGGCAGGCAGGCTGCCGGAGTCGTGGATCGGGCCCGATCACATCCTTGATC
The DNA here is from genome assembly GCA_963812225.1 of uncultured Solirubrobacterales bacterium. GTDB lineage: Bacteria > Actinomycetota > Thermoleophilia > Solirubrobacterales > Solirubrobacteraceae > Palsa-465. Next base: position 427,621 of record CAWEUN010000007.1, on the reverse strand, counting down.
TGCGCGCGCGGGTCAGGCTCCGTCATTCGCTGGTCGACGATCGCGGCGAGTGGCAGCAGCGGATGCAGGCGGTGCTCTATCACCACGGGGTGCCCAAGCGAGCCGACCTGCTCACGCGCGAGAACCGCGCCTGGGTCCAGGAGCTGCCGCTGCCGGCCGCGGGCCGGGAGCAGATCGCTGTCGGGCTCGCGGTGATCGACGCGATCGACCTGCGGCTGGCGCCGTTTGACCGGGAGCTAGGTCGCTACGCTCGCCGCCAGCCAGGCTGCAAGGCGCTGATGGGCCACTACGGGATCGGCGCGCTCACGAGCGTCACGATCCTCGCCGAGCTCGGCGATGTCAGGCGGTTCGACTGCTCGCGTCAGGTGGTCCGCTATGGCGGCATGGACATCACGGTGCACGCCTCCGACAAGCGCCGCGCGCCCGGGCACCTCTCCCGCCAAGGCCCGCCCGCTTTGCGCTGGGCGCTGTATGAGGCCGCTCAGGCCGCGAGCCGCGAGCGCTCGCCGGACCGCGACTACTTCCTGCAAGCCGCCGAGCGGCTCGGACGCAACCGCGCCTGCCTGGCGCTCGCGCGCAAGCTGCTCAAACGCTGCTACCACACCCTCAAAGACCTCGGCGAGGAGGGACTCGCGCCCGCATGAGCTTCCCTCGTGCGCGCACGCCTTCTCCTCAAGCCGATGCACCGCGGCCAGCTCCCGGCATTCTGCTGCCGCCACGCTCGCGTGGACGGCCTCCAAAGACTGAGCGACCGCCTTGCCCTTCCCCACGCGGGAACCCCAACACCATCATGTCGCCGGCCCGGAGCCAACCCGAGGTCGTGGACCGAGATAAGCACGGGCACCCGCGCGCACACAACGCCGATAGCGCCAGCCCGGCACCTGTCAAGCGCTCCGCGCTCGGCCCTGGCGGGGCCGCCCTCCGGGTGACAGGAACACCGGAGCTGACCCTCACACACAACGAGGCCGCCGAGCCCACCCGGCCACCCCCAACAACTACACCCACAGGAGCTTGACAAGACCCGACTGCACAGATAAGCAGAAGGCCGCGTGACGGATCGGAACCCCGGCAATGGGGTCCATATCCCATTGTCCCGAGAGATCCCCGATCTTACGGTTTGAGAGGCACTGCACCTACAAGAGGGGGGCTGGATGGAAGTTCCCCGTTGCCAGACCGGGGGTCTCTGCGCGGATGCTGGGAGTGGTGAGGACCGCGACACACTCAGCACGCTCGACATCACAACTCAGTGAAGCCGACGGTGGCGCCTTCGCTTTGCGGCATCGCGCGATGCCGGTGACCACCATCATCATTCTTGTTGTGCTGTTCATCATTGGATGGCTCACGGTGGGAGGAGCCCAGATGTCGACACATCAGATCAAAACGCCGGCCGTGACTCAGAACCCTCCAGCGGCCGCCGCTGCGAGCTTCCATGGCGTGCTTCGCTACCACGACTCCTCACGGTGGGGTCGGGCGATCACGCTCGCGCTCGCTCAATGGAACGCTGCGCACATCGGCGTCACGTTCAAGCCGTCAACCGACGCAGAAGGTGCCGATGTCTTAATCGTGTCAGACCAATCGACGCTCAACAGCGTTCGGACAGCGATGGCTTCGCGCATCGGCATCCAGCCCGGAGAGCCTGTGACGATCACGCTCGGAAACCCGCCCGCGTTCCCCCCATCCGGCGCGGACGTGCGACTGGTCGTCCACGAACTCGGGCACGTGCTAGGGCTCAGCCACAGCCGGACACCGTGCGCCGTGATGAACAGCGACGCGCAATGGCTACCAGACTGCCATCGTCTCGGCTGGTTCGTCTCAAACGGGAAGGCAATGTGCGGTCCCACGCTCGGCGACGTACGCCGGGCCCAGGGCATCTGGGGGGGGAAACCCGCCGCGCCTGACCCGTACTGCACCGCCGCCACGACGCTTGATGAGGGCCGCGAGCGGAGAGAGTATGTGCGGCAGAACATCCCCCAAATCACCGCGCGCGCGCTCTTGAGCGTGGACCACCTGCGTGCAAGTCCCACGGTGCCGCAAACGCGGCGCCATGCATGGACTAGACCGGGATGATGTGAGTACACCTTCACGGACTGTCGATCACCGCGGCAGGCGCGCGCCGGGAACGACGTCTGAGATCTGTCGACAGTTCTGACCCGGACGGCAACCGGCAGTGTCGCGGTCGCATTCGTCGCGGTTAGCGAGGCTAGCCAGCATTGGGTTCCGCAGCGGCCGTCGCCAGCCTGCGCGTACGCACCGCGATGTGTTGCTTGGTCGAAAATCGGACCTGAGCAAACTCGGCCGCTCCCGCTCAGCGCAACAAGGAGTGGCCGTTGGCAGCTCGGCCCGACTGCTGGTTTGGGCTAACGGAAGCCGGGAGGCCGCGGCGCGAATCCGGCTTTGAGACTGCTGCTCGCCGAAACGATGGGTCGCGTCGGGTAGGCCAGCGGCGTCGACCGCCACGTCGACGGCCAGCGCTACCGATCGACGCCTGAAGCAGCAACGCTGACATCGACGGCCTCGTGGCCGCTTCGGTGCTTGCAGCCGTCCGGCGTTCAGTTAGCACTCGAGCACCGGTCGCACCGAGCCGCTCGCGATGCGCAGCTTGCGCGCTTCTGGCGAACAGGAGGTGCGCGCCCACGCGCGGGTCGAGACTCGCTTTTGCTCCCGCAGGGGCATCACGCGCGCGCCGTCGCGGCTGCTTGTGTCCGGGACCGGTCACGCGCGGGCTGCGCTCCGGTCTCCAGATCACTCCCCCCTCCGCAAGGAATGCAGCAAGAGCCAGGAGGCCTGCTCACCGGTGCCGCGACATCCCCGATCGGCGTGCTGGCGCGGTTTGCGTGATCAGCGGCCCGACGCACCGGTTAGGTACGTCCTGTTGCCGCCGTGGGCCGTCCCGATCGTGACGCCCATGGCAGCCGCCGTCTTGGACGCGGGCGTTGTGCCGGCCGCCGCCGGGCTGGCATTTGAACTAGCGGAGGTCGTGTGGGTGGAACTGGCGCTCGAGCCGCACGCGGCAACCAGAACCGCCGTGACCGGCCCTAGCAGTACCACGCCGAACCGTCGGCGCGAAGGGTGTGTGTGCTGCGAGTTGTCGTGTAATCGCAGCCGAGCCAATGGCGCGCTCCGTCGTAGGACCTCGCTCGAACGCCACCCCGGATCTCTCCGCGTCACAGATAACCCGCGAGTGTTGCTCGAGCTGACCCACTGCGGCGGCATCCCGAGCAACCTCCGCCGCGTGATCGACGACAGCACCCCGCGAACCCGGGCGGTTAGTTAGCGGTGGGTACAACATCGCGCCCCTTCACACATCTTTATTTCTGCTTAGGAAAGACATTTCCCAAGAGCGGCGTCTTAGGGGTTCGTAGGTCGTGTATCGAGCCTACTTTCACCGACACCACCCTCAAAAGGAAGGTAGACCATGAATCGTGAAACACCCCCAAGCGCCGAACCGACTGCCCTAGCCTCGGATGATGAGTCCACTGGCCGGGTCAGTCGCTTGTCCTTCTTGGCCACGGGCGCCGCGGCCGGAGTAGGAGCAACGTTCCTCGGACCGCTGGGCAGAACCGCCACGGCACTCGCCGAGACCAGCAGCGAACGGCTGACGAAGGGCGACGTGGCGATTCTTCGATTTCTCGCAGCGGCCGAGCTCATAGAGGCCGACCTCTGGCAGCAGTACGACGAGCTCGGCGGCGTGAACGGCGGTAACCCGGCCTACATGGCGGCGCTGGCGAACATCGATGGCGACATGAACACCTACATCCATCTCAACAACAACGATGAGCAGAGCCACGCGGCGTTCCTCAACGCCTACCTGGAGTCCAAGGGCGCCGATCCGGTCAACCTCGACAGGTTCCGCACCCTGCCGAGCAGCAAGGCGACCGGCGCCAAGCAGATCGGCCGCCTGACGTCGCTCACCTCGCTGGATGTCGACACGAGCTGGTACACGCGGTATCGCAGCTCGACCAACCCCGACTTTGGGGCGAAGTTCCCGCAGGCGTTTACGATCCACAACCAGCCGGCGATCCCGATCAGCGACGCCGACGTTCCACCGAACACCCCCGCCCCGCTTCCCCCTACCACTCCGGCGGAGGCCCGGATCCAGGCGATCGCGTGCACCGCGGCATTTCACTTCGGCTTCATCGAGCAGGGCGGAACCAGCTTGTACGCGACGCTGGCCGAGAAGGTGACCGGCCTCGAGGTGCTTCGCATCGTCTCGAGCATCGGCCCGACTGAGGCGATGCACTTTTCCACCTGGCAGGACGACGCCGGCAACGCCGCCAACACCCCCGTCGCCCCCGTCACCGATCCGGTCACCGGACTGACGATCCCCAACCTGGACGACGATCCGCGAGGAGCCCTGGTGCAGGACAACCTGATCTTCCCGACTCCGGCCGAGTTCATCAGCCACAAGCTCCCCCACTGCGCGATCGTGCGCCCGACGCTGGACAGGAACGCGGGTGCACGCGCCGCGATCAAGTCATTCACGGCGGACAACCTGTTCCAAGGCCAGTCGGCCGACTTCTTCAGGACTGTCACGAAGCTGGCGGAACAAGCCGACGCCGCGCAACGGCGTGTCCGCTAACTGTCGGGCAAGCACTTAGCAGCTCCGCAAACCACTACGACTTCACGCTCGGGAGGCTGTCACCGCGACCGCCCCGAGCGCGAAGTCACGTGGCTAGTAACGATGTCTTTCCACAAAGAGCCAAATTGATTGGAGTTACTGATGGTCGGACTTGACAATCCAATTCACATTCTATTTCTACTGATCCTCCTCCTGCTCGTGTTCGGAGCCAAGCGACTGCCGGAGATGGGTCGCTCGCTCGGCAGCGGCATGCGAGGCTTCAAGGACTCGCTGAACGGCATGGCGACCCACGAGGCCGAGCTCCCTCAGCCCGTGCCCGCGGCGCCGACCGCGCCGGCCGACAACCGAGAGCCGACGGTCGTCGTCGCGGAACGTCAACCGCACTCATAGCAGCCGGGGAAAAACGTCATGGCAATCGCCGTCAGAAGAATCGGGCACCAAGATCGCGTCAGCGTCGTCGATCACCTCGACGAGCTGCGCGCGCGGTTGATGATCTCGCTGGCGGCGCTCGCCGTGGCATTCGGCGTTTGCGTGTGGCAGAACCACACGCTGCTTCACATCATCAACGCGCCGCTCGCCCACCAGACGCAGAAACAGGTGATAGCGGGCAACGGCCCACTCGGCGCCACCTACACCGTACAGCAGAGCGCCCGCACGGTCGCAACGCAGCTTCAGCTCGTGGTCGCAACGCTCGAGCGCCCGAACAGCGGCGCCTCGGCTCAGACCCGCGCGGCGCTTCAGGGCGTGACCCCGCAACTGCGCAAGGCGATTAACCGCCTCTCAAAAGCGCCGGAAGGCAACAAGCCGGTGACGCTCGGGATCGGCGAGCCGTTCACGACCACGATCGGGGTCTCGCTCCTGTTCGCCTTCATCCTGGCGCTCCCCCTCATCCTGTATGAGCTCTACGGGTTCGTGCTGCCGGCCTTCAATCCCGAGCAGCAGCGCATCGCCAATTCGCTGGTGCTCGCGATCCCTCTGCTGTTCGCGGCCGGGGTGACGTTCGGCTACTTCATCGTCCTGCCATCCGCCCTGCGCTTCTTTGAGAACTTCAACGGCGGGGAGTTCAACGTCCTGGTGCAGGCGAGCCAGTACTACCACTTCGCCGCCGTTGTACTGCTCGCGATGGGCCTGGTGTTCCAGGTACCTGTCGGCATTCTCGCCATCACCCGCGCCGGCATCGTCTCCGCCGCGCAGCTGCGCCGCAACCGCCGCTACGCGCTCGTCGCGTGCGGGCTCGTCGCGGCGTTACTGCCGGGCGACGCGATCACCCTCGTACTCGAGACGGCGCCGCTCTACCTGCTTTTCGAGCTGAGCCTGCTGCTCGCGCTGATCGCCGAGCGGCGCGCGCGTGCGGCCGAGCCCGCGGCGGAGCGCACACCTTGGCACGATAGGACGCTGAAGAAATCCGGCATGAAGCCCTTCTGCCACGGGCGTGCGGGCGAAACCTGCCGCGCCGGACGACTGAAAGGCGAGTCGCGCCGCCGCATTAGCTAACGACCCGCTCCTTTCGGCCGCCGGCGGTCGTCTGGGCTGACGACCGCCTTCCGTGGAAGCATCAGCGTTTGGCTCGCGATCGTCGCGGCGACAAAGATGGCATGAACGGCCGGTGATACGGACGGTCTGGCCAGTGAGCGGAAGGTGGCCGGTCCTCCGTGTCGACGGACTCGAAGCGGATGCCGGAGCTCGACCGCGAGCGTGGCGAGCTACGTTCGCACGGCCAGTTTTCTGGGTCGCTACTGCTGCTGGGACGCCGGTCGCGATCCTAGTCCCTTGGACGGCCGCTACGGCGCCGGCTCCCGGCACGGGAGCCTTGGAGGGTCCCGGAACGACACTGGCCCCGAGAAGAACTGAAGGCGGTTAGTCCGAACGGGTTAGGGCGCGCTCGTTCGTCGCGTCCTCCTGGCTGGAGCACTCGGGACAAAGACCCCAGAACACGACCTCTGCCTCGTCGACTCGGTAACCGGCGGAGTCTGAGGGCTGCATGCAAGGTGCTTCGCCCACGATGCAGTCGGTATCTTGCACGGCGCCGCAGCGCCGGCACACGAGATGATGGTGGTTGTCTCCGACTCGCATCTCGTACAGAGCCGGCCCCCCGTCGGGCGCGATACGCCGGACGATATCCGCCTCTGCGAAAGCGCCGAGGATGTCGTAGGCGGCTTGCATCGAGAGGGTGCCCAACCGGGCGCGCGCGACTGCGGCGACATGTTCGGCGTCGCTATGGCCCGGAAGCTCGTGAAGCGCCGCAAGCACGGCAACGCGAGGTGACGTGACGCGCAGGCCGTGTGCCCGCAACGTGTCTATCAGATCATCGGACGACGACACTCTTTAAGTATATCGTGGAAATGGGTCGCCTAAAACTGGGGTAAACAAAAAATTGGCCTCGCTTTTTCTTGACTTATTCCAATATTGGCGTTAGTGTGCCGCACCAGCTGATCTACGGGGCTTCGGCGGTCAGAACCAACTGCGTGAGCCCCGGGGATGACGCGTTGGCACCTACTCGTAGAACCAAGGAGGAAGAAGACCATGAGTCTTGTAATGGAGGCGAATTCGTCCTCACGTACGATGCTGCCAGTCGCAGTCGGTGGCCTCGCTGGGCATGTCTTCCCGGCCGCCGACGGCGGGTTCGTCGGTGGTTGCGTCGGCTTCGTTCGGCCCAACGAAGCAGAGCACCGTTTCGTCGGTGGCTCCGTCGGCCACGTGTACCAGTTGGAACACCGACGGTTCGTCGGTGGTAGTGCGGGCTCCGTCCACGTCGGCGAGTTCCGCGGCCAGCCCGTCAGCCGTCCGCATGGTCGAGCACACCGCGAGGCTCGAGTCATGTGGGGTGGACAGTCGCTCGAAGGGGCCGCGGCCTGACCAGGTGTCAGCTTCGGCAGGGCGCCCCAGGCGTGCCTGTCGAAGCTCTTCTAGGTTTGCGGACCTCGCTGGGTCCACGGGACGGAGCGTGGGCGCACGGCCCGCGCAGGCGGACGCCAACGGCGACCTGACCGAGGTCGTCTATTGGGGCCTTTGCCCGGATGCTCGACGGCACGCAGTGCCCAATGACACCCTCTGATCCCGGAAGGGGTTCCCTTGTCTGATAGTCCTGACGCCGTTGTCGGAGAGATGAACGCGACGAACGGGGACGGCTGCCCGGACGCCCACGAGCGTGCTCCGCACCCGACCCAGGGCGGGGGAAACCGAGGCTGGTGGCCGAACCGCCTGAACCTGAAGATCCTCGCCAAGAACCCCGCCGTGGCCAACCCCCTCGGCGAGGGGTTCAACTACGCCGAGGCGTTCAAGACCCTCGATCTCGCCGAGGTCAAGCGGGACATCGCGGGCGTGTTAACGACGTCGCAGGATTGGTGGCCGGCGGACTTCGGCCACTACGGCCCGTTGATGATCCGGATGGCGTGGCACAGCGCTGGCGCGTACCGCGTCAGCGACGGCCGCGGTGGCGCCGGGGCCGGCCAGCAGCGGTTCGCGCCGCTCAACAGTTGGCCGGACAATGGGAACCTCGACAAGGCTCGTCGGCTGTTGTGGCCGGTCAAGCAGAAGTACGGACAGAAGCTGTCGTGGGCGGACCTGATGGTCCTGACCGGCAATGTCGCCCTGGAGTCGATGGGCTTTGAGACGTTCGGCTTTGCTGGAGGCCGGGAAGATGTTTGGGAGCCCGACGAGGATGTGTACTGGGGCCCAGAGACCGAGTGGCTGGGTGACGAGCGCTACACCGGCGATCGCGAGCTCGAGCAGCCGCTGGGCGCTGTGCAGATGGGCTTGATCTACGTTAACCCGGAGGGTCCGAACGGCAACCCGGACCCGCTCGCCGCGGCCAAGGATATCCGCGAGACGTTCCGCCGCATGGCGATGAACGACGAGGAGACGGTCGCGCTGATCGCCGGTGGGCACGCGTTCGGCAAGACCCACGGCGCGGCCGACCCCGACCAGTACGTCGGCCCCGAGCCCGAGGGCGCGCCGCTGGAGGAGCAGGGCCTGGGCTGGAGGAACACGTACCGCTCGGGCAAGGGCGCGGACGCAATCACCAGCGGCCTCGAGGTGACCTGGACGGCCACGCCGACGGCATGGTCCACCAGTTTCTTCGAGAACCTGTTCGGGTACGAGTGGGAGCTCACGAACAGCCCGGCCGGCGCGCACCAGTGGCAGCCGAAGGACGGCGCCGGGGCGGGCACCGTCCCCGGTCCCGCCGTGGACTCGGCGAAGCGTCCCCCGACGATGCTGACGACCGACCTCTCGCTGCGCTTCGACCCGACGTACGAGAAGATCTCGCGGCACTTCTATGAGAACCCGGACGAGCTCGCCGACGCGTTCGCGCGCGCGTGGTTCAAGCTGACGCACCGTGACATGGGGCCTGTCGCGCGGTACCTCGGGCCGGAGGTCCCGACCGAGACGCTGCCGTGGCAGGACCCTCTCCCGGAGGTGACGCACGAGCTCATCGACGCGCAGGACGTCGCCATCCTCAAGGGTCAGATCCTCGATTCGAGGTTGTCGGTCTCCCAGCTCGTCTCCACGGCATGGGCGTCGGCGTCGACGTTCCGCGGCAGCGACAAGCGCGGCGGCGCCAATGGAGCGCGCATCCGCCTTGAGCCGCAGAACGGCTGGGAGGTCAACGACCCCGGCGAGCTGGCGACGGCGCTGAGCACCCTGGAGGGGATCCAGGAGGCGTTCAACAGCGCCCAGGCCGGCGGCAAGCAGGTCTCGCTCGCCGACCTGATCGTGCTCGGCGGCTCCGCCGCCGTCGAGCTGGCTGCCAAGAACGCCGGACATGACGTCGAGGTCCCCTTCACTCCGGGTCGCGCGGACGCGTCGCAGGAGCAGACCGACGTGGAGTCCTTCGACGCGCTCGAGCCGTCCGCGGACGGGTTTCGCAACTACCTGGGTGAGGGACAGCGGCTGACGGCCGAGTATCTCCTGATCGACCGCGCGAACCTGCTGACCCTGAGCGCCCCGGAGATGACCGTCCTTGTCGGTGGCCTGCGTGTCCTGGGCGCGAACTCGGGGCACTCCCCGAAGGGTGTGCTCACCACGACGCCCGGGTCGTTGACCAACGACTTCTTCGTGAACCTGCTCGACCTGGGCACGGCGTGGTCGGCGACGGCCGACGACGCGGGGTCGTTCGAGGGCCGTGATGTCAGCACGGGCGAGCTGAAGTGGACGGGCAGCCGCGTCGACCTCGTCTTCGGTTCGAACTCCGAGTTGCGCGCGCTCGCGGAGGTCTACGCGAGCGATGACGCGCGGGAGAAGTTCGTGCACGACTTCGTCGCGGCGTGGGTCAAGGTGATGAACCTCGACCGTTTCGACCTCACCTGACCTCGACGTCCAGGTCGGCCGCTCGTCGGCCGGCCTGGACACTCTTGTCCGATCACCGCGCCCGACCGGACATCCCACGAGCGTTGCTCCGACGATCTGGGTTGCCAAGCCCTCCTATCGACGAGGATGTCGCCCGCGATCTCAAGCCGAACCGCCCCAACACACAACCGCGCCACCAGAGCGCGTGCGGAGGGCTCCGCCCGAGCAGCGAGCGTGCTATCACCTGGACGGACGGATGCTCGGTTTCCGCCGCGCATTCCAGGACTCTCAGCGCCGGCGCAATAATGCCCGTGCCGCAACGGATGCAGGTCACGACGGCGTGCCGATGGTGGTCGCGTGCTGCTGCTCTACGCCTGATGCAGCAGTCCGGTCGATGCCAGCGAGGCTGCTGCTCTTGTGCTTGCTACTCAGGAGGTCGTGGCTAACGGTGGACGGCGGCCGTCGGATCGGCGCCGCCGGAGTGCTGCATCGCCGGGGCGGACGGGCAGCCGTGGCTGTGTCGGTCGACGTGGCTGGCGGCGTTCGAAGGAGCGGCGTTGGAGAGTCCGACGAGCTCGATTGAGACGACTGCCTGTAGCCCGTCGCAGGAGGCTGGCGGAGAGCTGACAGGGCTGTCTCTATTCTCGTGCAGAGCGACAGCGAGGGGTGTGATCTGGTCGGCGATTCGGCGCCGGTGATAGCGTTGCGCTCTCGGGGTGAGGGGTTGGTGAGTTCTCGGCGGCAAGAGACGGTAGGGCGTGATCGGTCAGCGGAAGCTGCTGATGCGCGGCCGACTGGACTGCCGACGGGGACGGTCACGTTCGTGTTCACGGACATCGAGGGCTCGACGCGGCTGGTGCGCGAGCTCGGTGGCGAGCGTTACGGCGCCGAACTCGAACGCCACCGCGAGCGGGTGCGCCGCGCGATCTCCACCCACTCTGGGGTTGAGCTAGGGACTGAGGGTGATGCGTTCTTTATCGCGTTCTCACGAGCGTCAGAAGCGCTCAGTGCGGTGAGTGAGATGCAGGCGGCCTTGGCTGAGGGGCCGATCCGGATCCGGATCGGGATCCACACCGGGGAGCCGGTGATCGTCGACGGCAACTACGTAGGTTTGGACGTGCATAAGGCGGCTCGGATCTGTGACGCGGCCCATGGGGGGCAGGTGCTCGTCTCGCAGGCGACGCATGAACTTGTCGGAAACGGGTTGCGTGAGCTGGGCGAGTTCCGACTCAAAGACCTAACCAGGCCGGAGCGGCTTTTCCAGCTCGGCGACGGCGAGTTTCCCCCTTTGCGGACGCTACGGCCGACGAACCTTCCTATTCAGCCGGGACCACTCCTGGGTCGCCGGCACGAACTGACCGACCTCCTGAGGTTGGCGGCGGACAACCGACTCGTGACGCTGACGGGTCCTGGAGGTTCGGGCAAGACGCGTCTGGCGCTGGCGCTTGCTGGAAGGGTGTCAGATGAGTACCGGGACGGCGCATGGTGGGTTCCGCTGGCGCCGGTCACGGATGCCGAATTGGTGCCCGCAACGATCGCGCAAAGTCTAGGTGCACGCGGCGAGCTCGAAGAGCATCTGGCGGGCAAGCAGGCGCTGGTGCTGTTGGACAACCTCGAGCAGGTGCTGGACTGCGCGCCGGTTATAGCGGAGCTACTCGCCGGGCTTCCCGAGCTGAGTGTGATCGCGACCAGTCGCGAGCGACTCGCGATCTCTTATGAGCAGGAGTATCCGGTTCCGCCGTTGGACGAGGCGACGGCAGAGGAGCTGTTCGTCTCCCGGGCCCGGCAAATCGAGCCCGACTTCGAGCCTGACTCGACCGTGGGGGAGATTTGCGAGCGGCTTGATCGGTTGCCGCTCGCGCTTGAGCTCGCATCCACGCGCGTGAAGCTGATGAGCACCGCGCAGATGCTGGACCGGATCGAGCGGCGCCTAGATCTCCTCAGCAAGGGCAGGCGCGACGCGCCCAGTCGGCAGGCGACGATGCGCGCGACGATCGGCTGGAGCTATGACCTGCTCCCCACGGCCGAACAGGCGCTCTTCCGTGGGCTTGGGGTGTTCGCCGGTAGCTTCGAACTCGAGGCCGCCGAAGCCGTCTGTGGCGCCGATCTCGACACGCTTCAGGCGCTGATCGATAAGAGCCTGCTGCGTCGCGATGGACACGGCCGGTTCTTCCTCCTGGAGCTGACCCGCGAATACTCTCTAGAACAGGTCCGCAGCGAAGGGGAGGAATGGGCACTGAGTCGGCGTCACGCCGACTGGTTCGTGAGGCTCGCAAGTCGCGCCGCTGAGTACCTGATGTCGGCCGAGCAGGGGCGCTGGCTCGCGCGCCTGGACGCCAATACGGACAACCTACGCGCCGCCCTTGCCTGGTGCTCAGAGCACGACCCGGGGGAGGCGATCGACCTCGCCACCACCCTCTTTTTCCCATGGCACATGCACGGCCGGCACCAGGAGCTGATCACTTGGCTAGAACGAGCCTTCGCCACTACCGCGACCGTCGACGCGCGTACCCGGGCGGTAGGCCTGAGGACCTTGGGCGACGCGATGAACTACCGCGAGCAATACGAAAAGGCGCGCGAGCCGCTCGAGCAGAGCTTGGCCCTCTTTCGTGAGCTGGGGGACGCGTCCGGTGAGGCTTCCGTGCTCACGATCCTGGGCATTTGCCTCGGTAATCAAGGCTCGCGCGCACAAGCGATCGAGCTCCTGGAGGCGTCGCTCGCGATCTCCCGGGTCACTGGCGACAAGCTAACCGCTGCGCGGACCTTGAACATGCTCGGAGGCGTTCTACTTGTTACCGGAGAGTTCGAGCGCAGCGTGCGAGCACACGAACAGGCCAGCGCGATTTTCAGCGAGGTCGGCTGGCGTAGCGCAGCTGCAAGCAACGTAGGTGGCCTGGCTGACGTGGCCCTCGCTCAGGGCGATCCTGACCGAGCCGAACGCTGCGGACTCGACACGCTGGAGCTGGTCAGTGGCTTCGGCGACGAGCGCAACGAGATGTACGCCGTCGCCCAGCTCGCCTGTGTCGCCGCACTCCGAGGCAACGTCCATTCGGCTGGACGCCTCTGGGGAGTTGCTGAAGCAGCAGAGAACCGCCTCGGGATGCGAATGATCAAGATAGAGCGAGCCTGGTATGAACGGATCATCACCCCCCTCCAAAATGATCAAGCGTTCCAATCCGGCTACCGAGCCGGCCGCGACATCAGGCTAGCCGAGGCAGTGCGCGAACTCCGCCAGCTGAGCGAATCGAACTGAACCCCGTCTGGTACATCCCGGGAATCCTCCCCGCGGCCTGCCGCCCGCTCGCGCAATCGCGGACGAGCAGCAGCCCTCGTCTCGCTGATCTCGTAACTGCTTCGGGCTACAGGCAGTCGTCTCGATCGAGCTCGTCGGACTCTCCAACGCCGCTCCTTCCGAACGCCACCAGCCATGCCGACCCGCACAGCCACGGCTGCCGGTCCGCCCCGGCGATGCAGCACTGCGGCGGCGCCGACGTCATGGCGCCCTCCACCACTACCCACGAACTCCGGACCAGCAAGCACAAGAGCAGCAGCCTTGCCGGCGTCGCCCGGACAGCTGCCCTCGGACAACCTCAGCCACGCGCTCGTCATACGGCAGCGCACCCGCTCTCTGGTCGAAGCGGTCACCAGGCTCCGAGACGGGCGCCGCGCGCGACCTTCCCCGGGAGGACCGCCAACGGGACGATGCTGGCGCCTGCTCCGTCGCCGAAGCGGTCGCGCGTCGCGAGGCGTTGGGCGACGAAGAGCGATCGTCCGGACCACGGTAGCCGGACGCCTGAGATTGCCCGGAGGCAGGGCCGGGCGGCTCGACGCCCCCGCTTCTCATGTTGCTTGTCGGCTCGGTAGTTCGGGCTAGCTTCGCGCATGTGGCGGCGTTGCGTCGTCGGGCGCTGTCGAGCGTTAGGAGCAGTCCGCCAAGCCAGCCGGCGAGCACCCCTCCCGCCGTTTAGCAATACGTCCCGTCACCTCGGCACCTCGGCGGGGGTTGGAGGGGCTCAACTGCGGGGCGGCCTGATGCAGAGCGCGGCGAGGTCCATTCCGTAGAGACTGTTGGTCTGGCAGCCGACGTTGGAGGAGAAGAAATCGCTGCCGGAAGGGATGCCGTAGGCGATCAGCGGCGCACCGTTACGGGCGAGATCGATGTCGAATTGGCCGTAGGCGAGGTAACGCCGCGGGCCGGTCAGGCGCCCCACGGTGGCGAGCCGGTGTTGGTAGGCGGGGTCATCGAAGGTGGGGTAGAGGGAGCTGTCGTCGAGCATCGGGGCCAGCATGTTGGCGGGATCCGGGTAAGCGGCTCCCCAGCCGTACGAGGCGATGTCGAATGGCTCGCCGGGCCTGGCGATCCGCGCGAACATCGTCAGGATCGGGAACGGCTTGACCAGTACGCGAATGCCGATTGCTGCGAGGTCGGTCTTGACGATCTGGGCTTGCTGGGCGCACGGGTACAGGTCGCAGGTGTAGAGGACGGCGGTTCGGCCTGCGCCGTGCGCGAGCGCGCGGGCTTTGACGAGGTCCGGGGTTGGCGGATAGATGTGTGTGTCGCTGTAGCCGGGCATGCCGGGCGGGAGGTAGTGGTCGGTGGTGCGGTCTGGCGAGGGGTGTGAATGGATCTCCTAGCCGGGCCAGCGCGCGGCGGTCGATCGCGTAGTTGACGGCCTGTCTGAGTCGCACGTCGCTGAACAGCGGCCGGTGCGTATTCAGGACGAAGTAGTCGAGACTCAGCCCCGGAGCGACGAAGTACTGCTGCCGGCCGGCTTTCGCGGCTGCGCTGGCCGGGGCCGTAGCGTGCGGCGAGCGCGGCGACCAGAGTCCGGACTGTGGCGGTCCCGGTCCCCGGGCCGAACAGCGTCGTGTAGTCCGCACGTCCGGCCTCCACGTTGGGCACGGCCCGCTGATAAGAGACGCCTGCTGCCAGCTCGATCCGCGCCAGGCGGTGTGGTCGGCCGCCTCGGTAGTTCGGGTTGCGCACGAGCACCAGCCCGTGACCGGGCGTGAACGACGAGACGTAGTAGGGCCCGGCCATCGGGATCGTTTTCACGCCCTTGGGATCGGGAGGGGTGTTGGGCGGCACCGCGCACATCGCGGGCTCCGCGATCCGCGCCACGAAGTCGGGCTCGGGAGCGGTCAGGCGGATCGTCAACTCGTTCCCTCTGGCGGTGATTCCCGAGATGTGTGGTGCTTTGCCCGCCATGTACGCGCTGGCGCCGGCGATGTCGGCGTAGTCCGGCGCGTAGGGGCTTTTCATCCTCGGGTTGAGCGTGCGCTCGATCGTGGCCTTGAACGTCACTGCGGTGACCGGCTTCGCCCGAGGGTGGCGAGAAGCGAAACCCGTGGCGGATCGTGAACGTGTAGGTCCGGCCGTCGGCCGAGCGGGACGGCAGCGACTGCGCCACTTCGGGGATCAGCCGGGAGCCCGCGGGGCCGGCCTTGTCCGGGTAATTCAAGAGCTTCGCGCACGTGGCGTAGAGGTACTGCCACGAACCCCCGACCGCCGCCAGCGCCGGATCGGTGTAATCAACACCGAACTGAGAGTCAATCCTGAGCGTCCCGCCGCTGGGCTGGAGGTCGGTCGGGCTGACCGTCGGTGCGTCGACGGTCACCCACACGCGACCGTCGGCGATCGTGACCGCTTGGGGGCTGCCGCCGACGGTGATCGTCGCTTGCACCTTGTCGGTGCGGGGATCGATCCGGGTGATGGTGCCGTCGCCGCTGTTGGCGACCCACACCGACCCAGCGCCGACGGCCACGCCGGCTGGCGAGGCCCCCACGGGGATCGTGTACGTAACGTCTTGCCCGCCCGGGTCGATCCGCACCATCGCGTTATCGAGCGAGTCAGTGACCCACACGCCGCCGTAGCCAACGGCGATCCCCGTCGGCCCGTTGCCCACCGGGATCGGCGACAGCAGGCCGGTGGGGTCGATCCGCGTGACGTTGTTGGCCTCGGTGTCGGTGACCCATAACGCGCTATCGCCGAGCGCGATCCCGGCCGGACCAGCGTTCGGATCGACCTGGGGAGCGTGCGCGATCCCCCCAGTCGCCGAATCCAGACGGGTGAGCAGCCCGGAGGCCGGAGCCACCCAGACGCTGTTCCCCTGCGCGGCGACTGCGCCTGAATCACCCGGGACCACAGTGGCGATCCGCACGGCACGCCCGACCGCGTCGAACTCGGGATCGACGCGCCGCACCGACACGCTGCTCGCTCCCGGGTCAGACTGCACCACCCAGACCGCATGGGCGCTGGCGGCGATCCCGGTCGGCGGGCCTCCCACCGGGAGCACGCGGATCGTTTGCAGCCCTCTCGGGTCGATCCGTGAGATGGTCTGGTCGTCGAGGCTGGCGACCCACAACGATCCTGCGCCGAACGCGATCGCGCCGGGCCGGCTGCCCACCGGGACCGAGGCAACGACGCTGTTAGTGTGCGGATCGATCGCCGCGAGCGAGTTCGCCGCCACCCGCAAGCTCGACGACCCGCCCGCGGCCAGCACGACCCCGACCGCCGCCACCGCGAGCAGCGCCGCCGCCGCCACCAAGACTCTCAGCCGGCCGCGCCTGGCTCGCCGGTGCACCGGCGGTGGCACGGCGTGCGTGAACCCAAGCTCCTCAAAACCGCGGACCGTGTCGCCAGCCTCGGCCACCACCTGCACCGCATTCACCGGGTCGGCGATCCCCTTCACGCGCATCGCTGGACGCTCCGAATAGCGCACCCCATCGATCGCCTGCGCCAGATGGGTTACCTCCCGGGTCGCGAGGATCTCCCCGCCCCTCGCCGCAGAGCACAACCGCGCCGCGACATTGATCGCGTTCGAGCGCCACCCATCTGGCACACGGACCGCCTCGCCCACATCGATCCCCACCCCCGCCGGCATCGGCAAACTCGGGTCCTGACGCGTGGCGTCAAGCAGCGCCTGCTCAAACGCCACCGCCGCCCGGATCGCCTGCCGCGGCGACGCGAACGCGAACAACACCTCATCACCACGGTTACCGATGTGCTCACCGCCGGACCCGCCGAACACCTCCTCGGCCAAGGCGATGAACCGGCCCGTCAACGCCGCCGAGGCCTCATCACCACGAACAGCCGCAAAACTGCTGTAGCCGCGGATGTCGCACAGCACAAAGGCGCGAAACCCAGCCGCTACCTCCCCCGCACGCGAACCCCCCGCACCCCCCGGACGAGCGTCAAAATCGCCACGCTCACCAGTCATCTCGCCAGTCCAGCTCCCAACAATAATCGCGTTGCCCTCGCAACGCCCACTCGACTCCCAAAGGACGGCCGCACACAGTCTCCCACACCCCACGCCCACCCCCTAACCAGCAGAGCGCGCCGCACGCCGCCCGTCCAGAGCCCCCCGATGACGCTGGCGAGGAGAGCGTCGGCTTGATCGATTACCACCAGGCTGAAGCTCACCCGCTTGAACACCCCTCTGCAGGCCGGCCAGTCGGGCGCTACGTCCAGATCCATCCGGCGTCATAAGCGCAGCGGGCCGTCCTCACGGGATCGCTTTGATCCTCGCGGCCTCCGGCAGCTCGCTATTGGTTTGGCGACCGAACGCAACTCACATCGGCGGTCGGTGCTTGCTCATCAGTTGCTAGCAACCGCCGGACTCGGGGATGCCCTCCGTCGCCGTTGCGGTCGTCCGTTGGCAGGCGTGTTGGCCGGGAATGCGATCGTCAGTGAGCGGCGTCGAGGACTGATTCCAGTTAGCCGGCCCCATGGAACCGGGGTGGGTCACTGACTCGATCAAAGCCGGGTTGGTCCAAGCTCTCCGTCAAAGCGGACATGGCTCACGCGGATCAAGCGCGGGCGGCGCGGGAAACGACGCCGTCGAGGAAGGTGTCGACGGCGAAGCGGAACCGTTCGTCGCTGGTACCGGCGACGAGTTCGGAGGCGTGGCCAACGATGAGCGGGAAGCGCTTGGGCGGGAGCCCGGCGAACGTGTCGCGGATCCCGGCAATCGCGTCGTCGAAGCTGGTGTCGGTCGCGTAACCGGCGGCGCGGCGGACGTCGGCTTCGGCCGCCGTGGCGGTCACGATCAGCATCAGGATGTCGACGGCCCACGAGGCGTCCTGTGAAGCGATCCCGCCAGCGAACAGGAGCCCAAGCAAGTTTTCGACCGCGGCGAGGGCGTTCTCGCTGGCTGGCGGCTCGCCGACCAGCACGCCGGCCATCCCCGGATGCGCCTCCAGCGCCTCGCGAAAAGCGCGCATGAGGTCGTGGACCTGCTCCCGCCAACGCTCCGGTTGGGGTGTGACAAGTGGCACCGTGCCGGCGACGCGGTCGAGCATCGCGCGGAGCAGCTCATCGCGGTTGCGCACGTAGACATACAGCGATGCGGCACCGGTGTCGAGCTCGGCAGCAACCCGGCGCATTGTCACGGCGTCCAATCCCTCGGCCTGGGTGATCGCGAGGGCAGCATCGATGATGGCGTTCTCGCTCAGCGGGGCCTTGGCCGGACGGTCGCGGGTCGAGCGGGGCCGGGCAGGGGTGCTCATGCCGGAAAATCTTACTTGACGCGAACGGTGTTCGTACCGTACAGTGTTCGTAACGAACGCCGTTCGTCCAGTCAGGAGCCCGCGTGTCCAACACCCTCACCGTTCCCGCCCCCGCTTCCACCGCGGATACTCCCGCCCGCAATCCGCTGCGCTGGTTGGTGTTCGCGGTCGTCCTTGCCGCGAACGTGATGGACCTGATGGACGCGACGATCGTCAACGTCGCCGGTCCGTCGATCCGCTCCGCGCTCGGTGGCAGTGCCTCCACCCTGCTATGGCTAAGCGCCGGCTACACGCTCGCGTTCGCCGTGTTCCTCATCACCGGCGCGCGGCTGGGGGACATGTTCGGGCGCCGCCGACTGTTCCTGATCGGCTCCGCCGGCTTCACCCTGATGTCCGCCGCCTGCGCAGCCGCCCCCTCACCCACGCTGCTAATCGCATTCCGGGTGCTGCAGGGCGCCTCCGGCGCCCTGATGATCCCCCAAGGATTTGGGATGCTCAAGGAATGCTTCGCCGAGGACGAGATGAGCAACGTGTTCGGCGCCTTCGGGCCGATGATGGGCCTGTCCATGCTCGCCGCGCCGATCCTCGCGGGCGCGCTGGTCGAAGCGAATCTTTGGGGGATCGGATGGCGGCTCGTGTTCCTAATCAACGTTCCGATCGGCATCGCCACATTCACCGGGGCCGTGCGCGTCCTCCCACGCACCGTCGCCCACCCCGGAATCCGGCTCGACACCGGCGGGATGATCCTGGTTGGACTCGCGTTGACCGCGATCATCTACCCGCTGATCCAAGGCCGCGCGGCCGGGTGGCCAGCCCGGACATTCATCACGCTCGGCGCCGGAGCGGCACTGCTCGGCGCGTTCGTCATGTGGGAGCGCCATCACCACGGCGATCCACTGATCGAACCAGGGCTACTGGCCAACCGGACCTACACCAGCGGACTCCTCGTAGCGCTCGCCTTCTTCGGCGCCTTCGGCGGACTGCTGCTGTGCGTGTCGCTGTTCGGCCAACTCGGCGAGGGATTCTCACCAATTCACGCGGGACTGACGCTCCTGGCGATGGTCGTCGGCCTGATCATTGGAATGGGCACCGCGACCGCGCTCGTCGGACGCCTCGGGCGTCACCTGCTGCACATTGGCGTCGCGGTCGTCGGCGTCGGGACAATCGCTCTGGCCCTGACCGTGACCCCCGTGCGTACGGCCTCAACGCTGGACCTCGCCCCCGGGCTATTCCTGATCGGCGCCGGCGCCGGAATGTCGATGGGCCAACTGTTCGACTTCATCCTCGCCGGCGTCTCGATGGACGAGGTCGGCTCGGCGTCCGGTGTGCTCGAGGCTGTGCAGCAACTCTCAAGCGCGATCGGCGTCGCCGCCCTGGGAACAATCTTCTTCTCAGCCTTCACCCGCCATCCACCAACACACGCACTCGCGATCACCGCATGGGCGTGCGTGATCCCGGTCACGGCGGCGTTCACGCTCATATACCGGCTGCCGATGCATGCCCGCGAACCAGCCACGTGATCGAGGCACGCCGAACGATCAAGCCGTTGCGAGCCAACCCCTGGATCGTCGCCAACGCGATAGCCCGACGCGATGCCGGTGAAGGAACAAAGCGATCGCAAGGACGGCGGCCGACGAACCCTCCGAAGAGCGCGGATCCCGCGCCGCCCCGGCGGCGTCGTCGCCCGTATCCTCGTGCGTAGGAAGGGCGAGATCAGTGTCGCGTTCGCGACAGCCCGAGGATTAGGAGTGCGACGGCTACCAGACGCAGCACCTGGTCGTACAGTTGTCGTGTGGCTCAGGTCGTGTTCGCGACGATGGGCAGCTGGGGTGACCTATTCCCGACGATCGGGCTCGCCAAGGCCATGGCGGCACGTGGACACGCAGTGCGCTTGGCGACGACTAGCGCGTATGCGTCGTTGGTCGAGGACGAGGGTCTGCGGTTCGTGCCAGCCGGGCCGCGGTTTGGGCCCGACGAATTTGCCGCCGATCCGGCGATCCTCGATGGACGGCAGGGAGGCTACGCCGGCTTTCTGCACCTCTTCCGCACGGTCGTCTTCCCGAATCTGATTGCGTGGGTCGAGGATCTCCGTGGCTCGCTTGAAGACGCGGATTTGCTCGTTTCGCATCCGACGGTGCTGGCGAGTCCGATTGCGGCCGAGTTGACAGCGACCCGGTGGGCGACGTTTAGCGTCTTCCCCGGCCTGATCCCGAGCGAGCACACGCTGCCGAGCCCAACTCGCGTGCGGCTTCCAGGCGGTCCCGTGGGCCGAGCGGTGTGTCGTAGTGCTTGGCGGACTGCGCGTTGGAACATTCGGCGATCGTTTGACCCGGCCGTCGATGCAGCACGCGTTGCCTTCGGGCTTCCGCGCGCTCGCGACGCGCTCTTTGTGCCGATCGAGTCGGGTAATCCGTATCTCGTCGGTGCGTCGCCCCGTGTGGTGGACGCGCCGCCAGACTGGCCGGCCAACATCCAGCTGACGGGCTTCTTTGCCTGGGACACACCACGCTCCTACAGTCCGCCGGACGGGCTCCGGAAGTTCTTCGAAGCCGGCCGGGCGCCGATCCTCATCACCCTCGGCGGTAGCTCCGCCGTTGACCCGCGGCAGTTCTACCCGAACGCTGTGCGAGCCACCCGGCGGCTTGGACACCGCGCGCTCGTCCTCGGCGGCCCCACTCCGGAACCGATCCGACTCGACCCCTCCCCGGACACATATGTGCTTCCGTTCGCCCCGCTCAGCCAGATCGGACCGAGATGCCTTGCCGCGATCCAGCACGGCGGGATCGGAACTACAGTTGGGCTGTTAGCGGCTGGGCTGCCGCAGCTCATCGTCCCCCGCGCCTTCGACCAACCGCAGACCGCGCTACGCATGAGCCGCCTAGGCGTAGCGACGATCACCCCGTGGAGCCGGGCCTCTGCTCCCGCTCTCGAGCGCGCGCTTGCCAACCTCCTGAGCACCGACGGCTACCGCCACCGGGCGTCGGCTTTCGCCACTTGGCTTGAGCAGGAACGCGGACTTGACAACGCGGCGGACGCGCTTGAGCGAGCACTCACCCTGACACCGGCGTGAAACCGGGTTATCGAGCTCTGCACACGCCGCGCCACCGCGACGTCCGTCTTGCCGCCTCTGATCTTGGTGACCAGCCTGGCCGCCCGTTCGGGTTAGCCAGCTATTCGCCCTCACCTGAACTTGTCGGGCGCTCGAGCGCTACTCGCGTATCGCAAAGTCGCCCGAGCGATCGTCGGCGGCCGAACGGATCGGCAGGCGAAAACGATCGTCCGTGGGAGCGCTTCCGTGGGAGCGCTTCCGCGAAAGCAGCGGCGTCCGTAGATCGTCGCCGAACGCCAGCGCTGCATTGAGCGCTCGGGGCGGACGGAATCGCGGTCGCCGTCACCGGGCGGGTGAGGGCACGCACGGCATTGACGCCGGCGGCTAGACCGTCGCGATCAGCGCGATGAAGGCGGCGGGAGAACCCTCGCGCGCCCGCCCCACTGGACCTTTCGATCGTGTTAGGCGTCTTGATGCCGCATAGGCGCGCTTTAGTCAGCCGCTGGTACCGTCGTTAACGGGGAGCAGGGGCCTGACGCGTAATGCGCTCAGTCGCCGCATCATCTTGAGAACCGCTACCGCGTTAGGCCACCCCGAGTGACCCTTGAGCCGCACCCGCCGGGCCCCGCGTGTGATGACGCCGTCGAGCGTGACTTTCGCGTCTCCTCGATGCGCCGCCGGATCGCGGTCAGCGTCGGCGGAGCCGTCGCCGTCGCCGCCCTACTGGTCTACGTGCTCACCGGGCGTGGTTCGCAGTTCAGCGCGGCCCTGCGGACGGCCCCACTCACCCTCGTGGGGCTCTCGGTGCTGCTCCAGATCGGCGCGCTGCTGACCCGCACCGAGGCGTGGGCGATCTGCGTGCGGGCCGCCGGCGGCACGGTCAGCCGCCGGGTGCTGTTTCGCTCGGCCGCGTTCGGCTGCGTCGCGAGCATTGTCAATGGCTCGGTTGGGATGGCTGTACGGATCTCGTCGGTGCGTAGGGCCGCGCCGCTGACGACGCCGCGGGCGCCGGCGCTGGTGGCTGCCGAGGTGCCGGTCATCACGGTTGAGTTGGCGCTTGTGGCGCTGTTCTCGTTCACGCTGGTCGCGCCGCTCGGCGTCCCGCTGTGGGTGCCGGCGATCATCGTCATGCTGATGGTCGGTCTCGTCGCTTTGCTCAGACGCGTCTCGGACCGGCACCGGACAGGGCTTGGGGCCGGGCTCGCCGTCCTGCGGATGCAGAGCCGTGGCCGCCTGATCACGTTCGCCCTGCTGGCGGTGTGCGCCCAGGTGCTGCGCAACTGGCTGATGCTCCACGCGATCGGCGTGCACGTCTCGATCTTCGACTCGATGGCGCTGCTCATCGTCATGTTCACCGTCGGCCAGCTGCCGATCGGCCCGAGTACCGGGCCGGCGGCCACCGTCCTCATCCTCGGCGCGCACGGTGTCGCCGCCGCCGCTGCCGCCGGCGTGCTGGTGACACTCACTGGCATCATCGGCTCCCTCATTTTCGCCGCTTGGGCGGCCACCGACAGCATCGCCAACCGCCGTCGCGCAGTCGCGGCACCGCCGGTGGGGCCGTCGGTGCTGACGCCGCCGGTCGTTGTGCCGCAGACGTAGCGTTCCACGCCCCTCGCGGCGAGGATGACTCGCCGGATGCACCGCACGAGACCCGCGAGTGGCACGCCGCATGACGTGCGGGTCGACCCGAGGGGATTAGGCAGGCCCGAAAGGATGTCAAGGTCAGCCGGGCCGCGATGCCGCTCGAACGGCTGAATCGTTAGGCGACTGCTTCAGCTGATGGAGCCGCAGAAGCGCCCTCCGCGCTGGCGACTTCGTCGGCTGCATCGCGTCTACCACGATGTGGGCCGCACGAGCCCCGGCCTGTGCCGGACGACAACGCGGCGCTCGCCGGCGCGGAGCCGACCCGTGGCGACGGCTGCGATCTTGGCGCGCTGGCCGCCCCTGTCCGCGGGCCGAGACACCCCTGCCTACGGCGATAGCCGGCGTCTGGCTCGCGATCGCATTGATCAACACGACCGGCTGCAGGCGGAGTTTCGCTACGGCGACGACGCGCGCATTCGCCCAACAGCAGGTCGACTGCCCGACGCAGGAACCAGTCAGCATGTTAAGCCTCCCGAGCTATCGCATTCGCCGTATCCGGCGTGCAGAACGTATGCTCGAATTCCGCGCCTGGCGGGTCTGCCTCGAGCGCGGCGAGAAGGCTCGTGCTGCGATCAAAGCGGGTCCGCTCATGGCCCTCCTTCGGTATCGCAATCGGATTGGCGGCGCTAGGCGCCTTCCGGTTGCGTGTCGCCCTTGGCGTTAGCTTTGGTCGGCCGTGCTCGCCGACTCCATGGGGTCGGTGGTAGCTGCCCAGCTGCCGAGGAGCTTGAGCGCGTTCTCGGAGCGAGAGCCCGGCTCGGCGGTGTAGATGAACATCGTTAGTCCGTGGTCTGCGGGAAGTTCTAGGCGGTTGAAGCTGAGGTCGAGATCTCCGATTACGGGATGGTGGAGCCGCTTAACGGCGGTGTTGTGGAAGCGGACGTTGTGCTAGGCCCAACGGGTGCGGAACTGCTCGCTTTGGGTTGCCAGCTCACCGACGAGGTCTGAGAGGTCGCGGTCGTGTGGGTCATGGCCCGCGGCCCAGCGCAGGATCGCGACGGTGTCGCTGGCGGCGCGGTCCCAGTCGCGGTAGAACGCCTCGGCTCGCGGGTCCAGGAACACGAACCGGGCGTTGTTGACCGGACGGGCGGGTGTGGCGTACAGCTCGGAGAACAGCGCGCGTCCGAGCTCGTTGGCGGCTAGGAGGTCGAGGTGGTTGTTGCCGACGTAGGCGGCGGCGCCGGTGATCGCGTCCAGGGTCCATTGGACCTCGGGGGCGGACGCGCTGCTTGGCCTGGCGCCGACGGGGCCGCGGGGGCGTGGGGCGCGCGGCGCGGGCGAGGTCGAAGAGGTGGGCACGTTCGGCGTCGTCGAGCTGCAGGGCGCCGGCGAGCGCGTCAAGCACGCTCTCGGAGACGCCGTTCATGTCGCCGCGCTCCAGGCGGGTGTAGTACTCGATGCTCACGCCGGCCAGGACAGCGACCTCCTCGCGGCGAAGCCCGGGAACGCGGCGAGGCCCGTACGAGGTCAATTCGACTTGGTCGGGGGTGAGCCGGGCGCGGCGGGAGGTGAGGAACTCGCGGATTTCCTGTTTCGTATCCACGCCGCTAAGCGTAGATCCGACCGGTCGCGTGTGGGAGTCCCTGCCAGTAGCCCTATCAACAGGGACTCTCACTTCACGCGATCCCGTGCTTTCTTGGACATCACGAGAGGCCGCGACCATCGCCGGTCCTCCCCGGAGACCCTGAGCAATAGGGCCCGTTGTTCCCCTCAGACAGGAAAGGTCGGACAGATGACTACTAAGCAGACATGGTTGATCACCGGCGCCGGACGCGGGATGGGCGTCGAATTTGCCAAGGCCGCGCTGGCCGCCGGCCACGGCGTCGTCGCCACCGGCCGCAACACCGACGCTGTCGCGCACGCGGTCGGTGAATCGGACGGCCTGCTGATCGTCAAGCTCGATGTCACCAGCGCGCAGGACGCAGAGGCGGCGGTCACGGCAGCTGTTGACCGCTTCGGGGGGATCGACGTGCTGGTCAACAACGCCGCCGGCTACTTCGAGGAGCTGACAGCCGAGCAGATCGATCGCCAGCTGGCTACGAGTCTGATCGGCCCGATGAACGTCACGCGCGCGGTCCTGCCCGTCATGCGCAAGCAGCGCTCGGGGCACATCGTGACGATCTCCTCCTCCGCGGGGCTGGTCGGCTTCGAGTACTGCACCGCCTATGCGGCATCGAAGTTCGGGGTGGAGGGGTTCATGGAGTCGCTCGCGGCCGAGGTCGAGCCGTTCGGCATCCACACCACGATCGTGAACCCCGGGTTCTTCCGCACGGAGCTGCTCACCAACGAGTCAACGAACTACGTGGAGCCGTCGATCGAGGACTACGCCGAGCGGAACGAAGCCCAGCGCGAGTTCTGGGAGGGCCAGAACGGCCGGCAGTCAGGCGACCCGGCCAAGCTCGCCCAAGCACTGCTGACCATCACCGCCGAGCGGTCACCGCCGCGGCGGTTCATCGCCGGAGCCGACGCGATCGCCACGGCCGAGCAGGTCATCGCCACGCTTCAGCAGGAGACCGACGCGTTCCGCCAGTTGTCGAGTTCGCTGGCGCTCGACGAGGTCGGGAGCCCGTCATGAAGCACATCTCACTCGGTGGACTTGACGTCTCACACATCGGGCTCGGGACGATGGCGATGTCCGGCTACTACCTCGACCCCAGCAGCAGCGACGGCGAATCGATCCGCACCATCCAGCGAGCGCTGGATTTGGGCGTAACCCACATCGACACCGCCGAGATCTACGGCCCCTACGCGAACGAGGAACTGGTCGGCCGTGCCCTCAAGGGCCGCCGAGACGACGTGGTCGTGGCAACGAAGTTCGGCCTCGTCTCGCACGCGGGCGATGGCGCCGGGGTGCTCGACTCAAGCCCGGAGAACATCCGGACCGCGGTCGAGGGGTCACTCAAGCGGCTCGGCACCGACCGGATCGACCTCTACTACCAGCACCGCGTCGACCCGAACACCCCGATCGAGGACACCATCGGCGCCGTGGCCGAGTTGGTGGTCGAGGGCAAGGTTCTGCACATCGGGCTCTCAGAAGCCCGTCCCGAGACAATCCGCCGCGCGCACGCCGTGCACCCAATCGCCGCGCTGCAGACCGAGTACTCCCTGTGGACCCGCGATCCCGAGGCCGACCTGCTCCCGCTGCTGCGCGAGCTGGGGATCGGCTTCGTGCCCTACTCACCGCTCGGGCACGGCTTCCTCACCGGTACGATCCGCTCCCCGGACCAACTCTCAGACGATGACTGGCGCAAGACCAACCCGCGGTTCACCGAGGGCAATCTCGAGCAGAACCTCCGGATCGTCGACGAGGTCCAGGCCGTCGCGTCCCAACTCGACGCCACGCCGGCGCAAGTCGCGCTGGCCTGGCTGCTCGCCCAAGGCGACGACATCGCCCCGATCCCCGGCACCAAACGCGTCACCCGCGTCGAAGAGAACACCGCCTCGGACAGCATCGCGCTAAGCGCCGAGCAGCTCCAACGGCTCAACGACGTCACTCCGGCCGCCGGCGAACGGCACGACGAAGCCAACATGGCCGCCATCGACCGCTGACCACGTGGTGGCAGGCGCCGATTCGTCACTCAGCCACGACCGCCTTTTGCGGTCACGTGTCAGCCGGTGTAGGTCACGAACGCCGGACGTCGTCGCTGGCTGGATGCTCGGCGGGCGGCTGGTCGGGCGTGGCGGCCCAGCTGGCGAGGAGGTTGAGGGCCTCCTCGGAGCGGCTGCTGGGTTCGGCGGTGAAGACCGCCAGCCGTAGGCCGGTATCTGCGGCGAGCTCCATGACCTCGTAGCTGAGTTCGAGGTCGCCGACCACGGGGTGATGCAGCCGCTTGGTGCCGGTCTGGTGGTAGCGGACGTTGTGCGCCGCCCACCAGACGCGGAACGCGTCGCTGCGCGTCGATAGCTCTCCTACGAGGTCGGACAGGGCGCGGTCGTAGGGGTTGCGGCCGGCCATCGAGCGTAGGGTTGCGACGAGGTCCTTGGCTGCCTTCTGCCAGTCGAGGAAGAACTCTTGGGCGGCGGGGTCGAGGAAGGTGAAGCGTGCGCTGTTGGGCGGCTGCTCGCGGCTTTCGAATAGCGGCGCGTACAGTGCGCGGCCGAGTTGGTTGGCGGCCAGGTAGTCGCAGCGCATGTTGCTGACGGCCGCGGGTGCGTCGATGCTGTCGAGGATGCGCTGCACGGTTGGCCGGACGCGTTGCTGGACCGGGCGGCGGCGGCGCTGTGGAGCGGTCGGGCTCGCGGCGCGGGCGAGGTCGAAGAGGTGGGCGCGCTCAGCCTCGTCGAGTCGGAGCGCACCGGCGAGCGCCTCGAGCACGGTCTCGGAAGCGCCGCTAGCGTTACCGCGCTCCAGGCGCTTGTAGTACTCGACGCTGACTCCGGCCAGCGAAGCGACCTCTTCGCGCCGCAGCCCAGGCACGCGCCGCTGACCGTAGCTCGGCAGGCCGGCCTGCGCGGGCGTGACCTTCGCCCGCCGGGAGGTCAGGAACTGCGAGAGCTCGGTTACGGGGTCCATGCCACCAATGTACGCCGCCGCAAGCCCTCCCGGGGTGCCCTGTCAGTACCCCTGTGACAGGGCCTCTCAGATCTCGCCGATCGGTGCAACAGTCAGCACCACGACTTCAACGAAGGGACTTGACGATGAGCACTGAGAACACCACTGGCCGTGTCGCGGTCATCACCGGCGCCTCGTCGGGCATTGGCGAGGCGACCGCGCGAGCTTTGGCCGCCGCTGGCCACCGTGTCGCTCTGCTCGCCCGGCGTGTCGAGCGCATCCAGGCGCTGGCCGTCGAGCTTGGCGAGAACGCGATTGCGATAGAGGCCGACGTCACCGACCGCGGCTCGATCCTCGCTGGCGCGCAGCAGGTTCGCGACGAGCTCGGCGGCGCCGACATCGTGGTCAACAACGCCGGCGTGATGCTGCTCGGACCGTTCTCCGCCGAGCTCTCGGACGACTACCGCCGCATGATCGAGACCAACCTTCTGGGCGCGATCACGACCACCGAGGTGTTCCTTGACCAGCTTCGTAACCGTGGCGGGGATCTGATCAACATTTCCTCAGTCGCAGGGCGAACCGCGCGGCCAGGCAATGCAGTCTATGCCGCCACCAAGTGGGGCATCAACGGCTTCTCAGAGGCGCTTCGCCAGGAGCTGCAGCCCGAGATCCGCGTGACCGTCATCGAGCCCGGTGCCGTGGCGACCGAGTTGACTGACCACATCACTCACGCTGAGACCAACGCAGGCGCCGAGGAGATGTACGCGCAGACGGCGATCACCGCTCAGGACATCGCCGAGTGATCGCTTTCGCAGTCTCACGGCCGCGCACCGTGACGCTCAACGAGATCCTCATCCGGCCAACCGCACAAGCCGGCTGACACATCAACCCGACACGAGAGGCACGAACAGATGACGGCGACAACGATCCCGAGTTCGAAACTGAACAACGGTGTGGAAATGCCCGCCCTCGGCCTCGGCGTCTTCCAGACACCGCCCGATGAGACTCGCGACGCCGTCCGCAGCGCGCTCGACCTCGGGTACCGGCACATCGACACCGCGGCGGCGTACGGCAACGAGCGCCAGGTCGGAGACGCCGTGCGCGGCTCCGATCTGGACCGGTCGGAGCTCTTTCTGGAGACCAAGGTCTGGATCAGCGACTACGGATACGACGAGACGCTACACGCGTTCGAGAAGAGCGCGCGAAAGCTCGGGCGTCGAGCAGATCGACCTGCTGATCCTGCACCAGGCGCTGCCGTCGGCGTTCGACCGGACGCTCGAGGCCTACCGCGCCCTTGAGAGGCTGCTCGCCGACGGCAAGGTCCGCTCGATCGGGGTCAGCAACTTCATGGTCGAGCACCTCACGAGGCTCCTCGAACACACGACGGTGGTGCCGGCGGTCAACCAAATCGAGTGCCACCCCTACTTCCAACAACGTGAGGTGCAGGACTTCGGCGCCGAGCGCGGGATCCTCACGCAGGCGTGGTCACCGATCGGTGGGATCACCTTCTACCGCGACGGGAACCACGGCAGCACGCTCGACGACCCGGTCATCGGCGACATAGCCACGGCTCACGCCAAGACTCCGGCTCAGGTGATGCTGCGCTGGGGTCTGCAGCACGGCCGCTCGGTGATCCCGAAGTCCACCAAGCCCAGCCGCATCGCAGAGAACATCGACGTGTTCGACTTCGAACTGTCCGTCGCGGAGATGGCTGCGATCGACGGCCTTGACACCCGACGCCGCGGCGGCCCTGAGCCGGACGCCATCACCCTCGAGAGCTTTGGCCGCGAGATCCCCGAGGCGTGACCTCGAATCACCACCCTCCTCGACAACTCTCAGGAGTCCCACATGGAATACCGCCCACTCGGACGCACCGGCGTCCATGTCTCGAAGCTGTGCCTCGGCACGATGATGTTCGGCGCCTGGGGCAACACCGACCACGACGACTCGATCCGCATCATCCACCGCGCACTGGACGCCGGCCTCAACTTCGTCGACACCGCCGACGTCTATTCGGCCGGCGAGTCGGAAGAGATCGTCGGCAAGGCGCTCCAGGGCCGCCGCGACGACGTCGTCCTGGCCACCAAGTTCTGGGGACCGATGGGCGAGGACCCAAACCGCCGCGGCGTCTCGCGCCGCTGGATCATCACCGAAGTCGAGAACTCACTCCGGCGCCTGGGCACCGACTGGATCGACCTCTACCAGATGCACCGCCCCGACCCCGAAACCGACATCGACGAGACCCTCGCCGCCCTGACCGACCTTGTCCAGCAGGGCAAGGTCCGCTACATCGGGTCCTCCTCGTTCTCCGCCGGCGAGATCGTCGAGGCGCAATGGGCGGCACGCGAACGGCGCCTCGAGCGCTTCCGCACCGAGCAACCGCCGTACTCGATCCTGGTCCGCGGAATCGAGCTCGACGTGCTCCCCACGGCCCGACGACACGGCATGGGCATCCTCACCTACAGCCCGCTGGCCGGCGGCTGGCTGTCCGGAAGCTGGGGTGCCGACAGTTCACCGACCTCGCCGGCGCGACAGCGGCTGGCCGCGCGCTTTGACATGTCGCTGCCGGAGAACCAGCGCAAACTCGAAGCCGTCCAGCAGCTCGCTGAAGTCGCCGACGACGCCGGCGTGCCGCTCATCGAGCTCGCGATCGCATTCGTGGTCAACCACCCCGCCGTGACCTCAGCGATCATCGGACCACGCACGATGGAGCAGCTCGACAGCCAGTTGCCCGCCGGCGAGGTCGCGCTCGACCCGGCGATCCTCGACCCGATCGATGACATCGTCCGGCCTGGCGTCAATCTCAACCCCGCCGACACCAGCTACGGCGAGGAGGTCCTCAAACCGCACCTTCGGCGCCGATAGACGACACGCCCCGCGCTGAGACGGCGGACGGCAACCGACGGCCGCCAAGTTACTCGCGGTCAACGCAAAGCGAGACATCCACTCAACGGCCGAGCTTCCCCGCTCCTCGCGCCAATTGCGCGCCCTCGGACAACGCGGTGCTTGCAGGGTCGTTGCTGATATGGAGGGGTGTTTGTCAACTCCCGAGTCGGCGGTTTTCGTCGGTGGGGCGGGATTGCTCGGTTGAGGGGGCGGCGGTCCTGGCGGGTGCGCGACGCGCGGTCAGGCTGATATGCGCGGGTTGGGTACCGCGGGACCGGGTTTCGTCGTGAGAGCCCGCTGTCTAACGTCGAGCGTGGCCGCCAGGGCGGTCGCTCGTAGCAACGTCGCGGGTGCCCTCGCGCGTGGTGGTGGCCAGGCGGGTTCCGCCGCCTCCTCAGCCGAGTGTCGTTGGTGGGCTGCTGCGAGGTGGTCTTGCAGTCGGTGGAGGGCTCGTTGGTGTCGGCGGTGACGATCGCCCAGCAGAACCCGGCGAGCTGCCGGGCGACGGCGGCCGCGACGATCGTCTTGCGTTTGCCGCGCTTGGTATCCAGCCGGCGCCAGAGTTGGTAAAGGCGCTGCTGCGCCTTCCAGGCGATCGCGATCACCGTGGCCGGCTGCTCGACTTGGCGGGCCTTGAGCCTGGTGCCGAGCCGTGGCGGGTGCCGGTAGTGCCAGGCAGCCTCGACCAGCAGCCGCCGGGCGTGCTGGGAGCCGGACTTGGTGATCGCGCCTTGGCGGCGCGTCTGGCCCGAGCTCTTCTCGGAGGGCACCAGCCCGACGTAGCTCATCAGCTGCTTTGGGTGCTCGAAGCGCCAGAAGCCGTGAACCTCGGCACACAGCCCAACCGCGGTCAGCGTGTCAACGCCGCGCAGGCACCGCAGCCGGGCGATGTCGGGGGCCCACGGCGAGCTGGGGACCAGCTCAGCGATCGTCGCCTCGAGCTGGTCGCGGCGTATGGTCAGCGCGTCGATTGCGCCGAGGTAATCGAGCAGCGTCGCCTGTGCGCCCCGCTCGGGCAGCCTGACCATCGAGAGCCACTGCGGTGGCGGTGCGACCAGGCATCGCTGGTCCCGTCGTAGCGCGCTTCGTGGCGCAACAGCAGCTTCCCCAGCCGGTGTCGGGCGCGCATCAGATCGCCGCGGATGTCCTCGCGGGCGCGGACCAGGTCGCGCAGCGCCTCCTCCTCGGGCGTGGGCACGCCGACCGCGTGCAGGCCGTCGATCATCAACAGCCACACCAGCCGTTCGGCGTCCCGGCGGTCGGTCTTGACCTTGTCCTGCGCCGGGCCCTCGATCTTCCCCGGCGCCGCGACCACGCAGCCAATACCCGCCGCCTGCAGCGCGCGTGCCAAGCCGAACCCGGTCGGCCCCGCCTCGTACGCCACCCGCGTCGAGCCAGCCAGCTGGGCGCAGAACGCCACCACCTCGCCCGCGTCTCCCGGTAAACGACGTACGGTCATCTCCCCGGACTCGGCATCGACCACGCACGCCACCACCTTCGCGGCATGCACGTCCAAGCCGACCCAAGTGCGAACCTTGTTCACGGTCGGTTCCTCCTATGCGGTTGTCGGACCGCCGCGCAGGTATCAGCTGCGCGGCTGATCAAATCCCCCACGATCGCGCGGGGGACCGGCCAGCTTCTACCAGCCTGACCGGATGGACTCAGGCCGCAAAGCCACACCCATATGGTCTAAACATCCGGCCAAAGCGGAGGCGCCGGTGCTTGCTGCACTCGAGCTAACGCCGACCTCCGCGTTGTTCAGCTCGACTAGAAGCCGACGGCTGAGTGTGCCGAGCCGACACCGCCAGCGGTTGCCCTGGAGGCACGCTCCTCTAGCGCGAGGGACCCCCGAGCGTCAGGGGCCTCTGTAGACACCAGCCTACAACCCCCACTGTCGGCCTGGGCGTGCCATACCGGAGCGGCGCCCGGGGTGCCACGACTCGTACGCGCGCATGTAGCGCCCCGGCGTACGGTCGAGCACCGGCCGGGATCGGGCGTAAGGCCGTGCCGCCAGGCCATGGCGGCGTGAGTTCTGCCGTGCTTAGACCCGGGCCGACCTCGTGGTCCGGGAAGGCGCCGTACGCGGCGCGCGGCGCGCGGAGGCTGGCGTTAGCGCGTGGGGCTATCCGTAGGTCTTTTGTCAGCGTGAGACGGGTCGTAGAAGCAGGCCTTGATCGTCGCCGCTGACCGTCCTAGGCGCTCGGCGATCTGCGCGAGCGAGAGCCCCTCGGCTCCACGGAAGTGACGTGCCAGCGCGACGGCACGACGACGCTCGAGCACACGGTCATACCCCGCGGAAGATCGACCGGACACCATGCCTCCCAGGTATTAGCAACGTGGACGGTCCCTCGCTAACCACGAGTCACGGATTCCGCGCGCAAACGGCTTCTCGCGCCAAGCCACGTGGGAAGTCGCTCTGATAGACGGAGACAGCCTCAAATCACGTTGCCCGCGGCTGGTGGCCGGATCCGGCCGAGAGCGGAAGTGTCCAAGGCCCCGATAACGGCCGCCGAGACCGCCGGATGTTCGTGCGAGCAACAGCCTCGTGGACTGCGTCACGCCAGCCGGGACCTAGCTGCTGGACGAGTGCAGTTCACGACTGGCGCCTCGCTTCGGCTGGAGCAAGCCGAGACGACATTGAAACGCGCCGCGGCCGGCCTTGGCGGCGCGTTGGTGCTCGAACCCTGAGCAGCTTTCGGGGTCTCGGGGCATCGGCGTGCCCGAGCTCATTCGGCCAGGTAGGTCTCGTAGATCGCTCCGGCGGGCTGGCGGCCGCCGACGCCGATGAAGACGCCCGCTTTAAGCCGTCTCACCGAGCCCACCAAGCTCCACTTGCTCAGACTGTTCGACGTCAAGCCCGGCGCCTGGCGAAAGCCCAGCGAACCCCGAAAATCCAAAGTCACGGCACCACCGCGCGAGCTTTGGGCGCTCACCGAGAGCTTTCCGGTTAGAGCGCGGTTACGTTTGTGGCCCTCGGTCCCTTCTCGCCGACCTCGGTGTCGTAGGAGACCTTGGCGCCTTCGCGAAGGTCCCGATAGCCGTCTGAGTTGATCGCCGACTGATGCACGAAGACGTCGTCGGTGCCGTCATCGGGGCTAATGAAACCGAACCCCTTGTCCGCTTTGAACCACTTGACGGTTCCGGTGGCCATGTTGGTCCTCCGTGTTCTGGTGCCGCGACGGCGGCGGAAGCCAAAGCAACGACTGCGGGCGCTGGCACATGTCAGTCCGAGGCGAGTGCTCGAACCATCATCGACGATAACAACCGCGCTCTTGGAATGAGTGCCAGTCGTTGCCGCCCGGCCCGGTTAGCCGGGCCCTCGCAGCAGCGCGAGGATCCGCGGGTGGCCATCGATTTCCAGCTCGTCGACGACCTCGACCTCGTGGAAGCCAACGAGCCGCGCCAGTCGCCGCAGAGCCTCCGCCGAGAAGCCCCAATAGACAAAGTCATCGCGCGCGTACACGTCGCCGGGTTCGTGAACCTCGATCGCCGGCCTCTCGGCGCCCAGATGTGAGCCGTAGGTTTCGAGCACGATCTCGCCGCCCGCAGCCAGCACATCCACCAGTGCCCGCAGCAACCTGATCGGATCGGTCACCCGGTGCAAGATGCCAAAACACAGCACAACATCGAAGCGCTCGGCGAGCTCGTTCAGATCGAGCGCGTCCATGCGTCGATACTGGACGCGGGATCCGACCAGCTCGGCGATCGCGCGGAACCCGGCGCCGCCCTGAAGCGTTATCCCGAATCGAGCTCGGACCCAGTCGACGTACTGCTCGTTGTCGACCGCGACAACGCGCCGCGCACCGCGGGCTTCCGCGAGAAAGCTGTAGAAGCCGTCAAACGCGCCCACGTCAAGCACGCTACGGCCTGCAAACCGATCCGCGGCGAGCACCGCCAGGCGGTAGCCGTGATCGCGCGCAATACCGCGTGTGTAGATCCCCGGGGCGAGCGCGAACGTGTGAAACCACAGCGGAACCGAATCACGGACGCGCTCGGCGTCCAACGCCGGCGCTCCGATCGCATAAAGATCGGCGACAGTCTGCTCGGCACCGGACGTCGGTGGGATCGCCTCGATCGCCTCGACCCCGTCTGCATGGACTGCCAAAACATCACCTCTCTCGTTCACAAGATAGTCACACCTTGACAGCCTGACCGTCCCGATGCCTCAAGAGCGCCTAAGCGATCCGGCATCCTCGGCTACGGCATCCAGCGCGACACCCCCGCCACGTCAGCGCCACGACCGCACAGCACGCGAGTCGACCCCGGTGCGACCCAGCGCCCGGCGGCGACCCAACCCGCGGTCGCCAAGCGTCCGGTGACAGCAGCGCGCATGCGGAACTGCTCGACGGCAAAGAATCAGGCCCGACGCGCCCAGAATCTCGCCCAAGGGCGACAATCCGTCGATGACGCGCGCTGACGCCCAGCAACAACGGCTGCTGGAGCGACTGCACGAGGCCGGCGACCAGCCGGTCGCGTTCACAGAGCTGCCCGCATCCGGGATCGCGTTCCCGGCCGCCGTCGTATCAGAGCTCGAGCTGAGCGGCTATGTCATCGAGCGCGTCAATGACCACGGCAGGCCGGTCGGCGTGCGCCTGCTCCAACCAGAACCCCCAGACAGACCCACCAGCCCGGGCGGCGCCGACGGCCCGGGCACCGATAGCAAACGCCAACCTGATCGCCGACGTCGAGAACCTACGCCCCGGGCTCGTCCTCGACGCGGGCTGCGGCCACGGCTCGGACAACCTCTGGCTGGCCACGCGCGGATGGCAGGTCACCGCGGTCGACTTCTTCGCGACCGCCCTGGTGCACGCCCAGTCAATGGCCGAGACCATGAGGACGGACATCGCCAAGCGCATCAACTGGGTCGAGGGCGACCTAGCGACCTGGACGCCGCAGCCGGACCACTACGACCTCGTGACATGCCTGTATGTCCACGTCGCAGGTTCGGTGCAAGAGATGGCGCGACGGATGGCGACAGGGGTCGCGCCCGGGGGACCCTGTTGCTGGTCGGCCACCGCCCGATCGACCCGGTCACCGGGGCCGCAACGGCCGCCGCAGGTCAGGTGCAGATCTCTGTCGACACGACGCTCGCCGCGCTCGATCGACGCCGATGGGAGTTGATCGTTGCTGAGGACCGTCCGAGGGCCATAGCAAGCACCTGCGTCGACGCCGTGGTCTGCGCTCGACGCCTGCCCTGACACCGCGACACCACGGCACCCTTTCGTGAGCAGGGAGGCGACCGAGGGACTTCTCCTCCGTCGCCGACACCGGTCTGGTCGCGGCGCTGCCGCTCTCGCTGTCCGCCAGGCCGAAGCAGGAGCCTGATCGCCGGCGCCATGACGCTCGACGCGCCTGCTGGTTCGTGGTTGCGGAAGCGACGCTTGTTGGCTGCGTCGGGCTGGCGGGCGTATGCCGATGAGCGAGCGAGCACCGGTTCCCGGCGTCATCGGCGCTGCAGATGTTGACCGTGCGTAGGCAAACGCTCGGCCTGGGTGGGTCGGCCGGGGCGGGTGGTCCTCGTCCTTCGCCGACACCTGGTGGCGGTCGAGCAACACCGTCCCAACCACGCGAACTGAGGAGCGGGGCATGGCGGGGGCTCAGTGCCGCTTCGGGTCGGACGGCCGCCATGCTCGGCGCGTTCGACGGTTTGCAGTCGGTCTGACGGTCAGGTCTTGGCGAGCGGCCGATCGTCACGACGGCGACCGGTGCTTGTCCCGGCGGAGCGACGCTCCGGCTCAACGCCGCGGGTCGCGCGGATGGCGCGGCTCCCGTCGACTGCTGAAGCGCCGGGCGGATCCATCGCTGTCGCGCTTGCGTGAAGGTCGCTGGTGGTAGCCCGAATCTGGAAGCTGGAGGCTATGTCGCCATGGAACGTTTGGCCGGGCCATCGCCGGACGCTTCGGGCAGTCGGACGCCTGTCCAGGGTTGAGGCCTGCCGCTTCTTCCCAACCTGACAAAGCCCGATAAATCCTCATAAACGCGACCAAAAGAGCAAACCCGCCGTGCGCGGGGGATGCGAGGAGCTAGCGGTCTCTCGCGGCCTGAGATATCTCGGCTGCAGCTAGCGACCACGGAAGGTGCACACGATGAAGAAGGTCCTTTTCAGCCACGCTCCTCTCGGCTTAGTGATTTTGGCCGTGGCCGTCTGTGCGGTCCCTGCACCGGCCGTGGCCTCGGTGGACACCTCGATGTGTCTCAATCCTCTTTTCTCCCAGCCGTTTCGCTCTGCGGGCGACGGCAATCAGTACATGCTGATGCCCGGAGAGAGCTTCGATAACTTCGGCGGGGGCGGCTGGGACCTGAGTGGTGGAGCGACAATCACTCTCACAACCCTCGCTGACGGCGCGACGGGTTTGGTGCTTGACTTGCCCAGCGGGGCTAAGGCCGTGAGCCCACTGATCTGCGTGACGTCCAGCTATCCGACCGCCCGCACGATGGTCCGCGACGTCAAAGGCTCCGAAGGCGTGTTCTTTTACGTGTCATACGAAGGCACGCCAACCTGGAACACCCCGAAGAACACCGGTCAGGTGCACGGCAACAACACCTCGTGGAGCCTGGCAACGCCGGTGAACATGCAGCCTTTCGACGTAGCTGGCTGGCAGCCCGTGCAAATCACGCTGATCCCCGGCGGCAAGACGAGCGATTTCCAGATCTACAACCTGTACGTCGACCCGCGCATGAAGTCGTAAGAGCTGCACAGCCAGGGCGCTTGCCAAGAATCCCGCGAGGCAGGACAGCCCAGTTCCGGGCCGATCAACCCCCGAGCGACCTCAGCGCGGTCGTAGGGCCGTCCCGTGCGGCGGGCGTGCTTGAAACTAATTCGGGTGCTCGATGCGATCGATCCCGCGACGTATCTCCTCCTCCAACACCCTCGGCACGAAGACGCCGTATTCCCGTTCGAGCGCATCCCGGCGAGCTAAGAACATTTGGATCGCCGCATCAACGTCGCTCGGAGCGGTGATAACGCCCATCGGACGGAGCAGGTGTCGATAGAGCTGGGGCAAGTGCTCCGAAACCAGATCGTGGCGACCCGCCGCAGCCTTCGCAGCAAGCCACCAGATCCAGTCCCAAAAATGGGTGTTGATCGCGACGAGGGTCGCGCCGCTCGGATGGACCGGGGCCATAGGGTGCTGCGACTGTCCCAGGAATAGGTACTCAACCTTTGTCGGACCGCGCAGCATGACCTGGTAGACCGGGAAGTGACCCAGCGGCTCCCATTGCGCGGCCAACGGGTCCATAGGCGCGATCAAAGTCGGCAAGTCCCGCGCGATCGCAGCGAAGTCCGAGGTCCCGACTGCGAAGTCCCAGTCAGAGAGGTCTTCGTGGGTACCGCGAGCCCGCGACCCGGCAAGCTCGACGCTGGTCACCGCCGGATGCTTCGCGACCAGCTGGATCGCGAACGCAACCAAGTCCTGCACACCACGATCGTCCCACAGCTGGGAGCCGACGCGATCGGCCAGACTGTCGGGTTGGATCGGATGGCCGCTTTGGCTAGTGTGGTCTGATGGGCGAGAGCCGGACGGGCGAGGCAACTTGGTCGGAGCTCGGCGGGGGCGAACAGCGTTGGTTCCTCGGGACGCTTGCGACGATCCGTGTTTCGGGCGAAGTGGTTGACGGGCGGTTCGCGTTGATCGAGTTCGTGTTTCCGCAGTACGCATCACCGCCCCGGCATACCCACCCGCAGGATGAGAGCTATGTCGTGCTCGATGGTCAGCTCACGGTCGAGTCGGGTGGAGATCGGTTCACGTTGACCGAGGGCGCAGTCGCCGTGGTCCCGATGGGCGTCGCTCACACGTTCCGGGTGGACAGCGAGACCGCGCGAGTGCTCGTTCTGAGCACGCCGTCGGGTCTTGAGCGCTTGGTCCTGGACGGGTCGGTGCCTGCGAGTGCGCCGACGCTTCCTCCGGCCGACGCGCCGCGACCGACGGCCGACGAGCTGGGCCGGATCTTCGCAGCTCACGGTCAGGTCAATTGCGGACCAGCGCTCGCCCCCGACGAGCCGTAATCGAGTCGCTGCGCGCGCGCTCGCATTGTTAGCGTGTCTGAAAACTTCTACTGCGAGCGGCGCCGAGTCGATAGCGTCGCTCGTTGATCGTCACGCGTCTTTGGGGGTTAGAGGATGGCCGGAGAGGCATTGTTCCTGGGTTGGGGTCAGGTTGTTCGTGGGCGCGAGCAGCTCGCGCTGGAGGTCTTCCAGGAGAGCGTCGCGTATTACGGCAGGCTTCAGGAGGCCGGCGAGATCGAGCGGTTCGACGCCTACCTGTTGGAGCCGCACGGCGGCGATCTCGCGGGGTTCTTCATGCTGCACGGCGAGCGATCCGCCCTGGACGCGATCAGGTCCAGCCCCGAGTTTCAGCGCGTGGTTGTGCGGGCGGGGTCGGTTGTTGAGAACCTCGGTGTGGTGAGCGCCTCCGGCGGTGATGCCCTCGCCCAGCAGATGGCGCTTTTCGGCGAGGTCTCCCAGGGTCTGCCCCAGGCGAAGTAGGCCACCGGCGGCGCCATCCGGCTTCGAGCCACATCCGGACGCGCGTGTCCGCGGATGCGGGCGTCACCGCCAGGCCGATCCTCCCCATCTAGGTTCGTTGGCCGGCTGCGTGCGAATACCCGTTGCGTGCCGCTCCGTGCGTGCGACCGGTGCGGGTTCACGAGCGCCCGCCTTTCGAGCTGACGCTGACGCTGGCCACCGCCTCGGGATCCGCAATGCCAGGGCGTCACCAGGATCATCTTGTGGTCCCATGACCGCTACGGCAGCCACATATGCCCGCCCGACACCGCAAGTCCTCAGGACGCAGCTCTGAGCGCGCAAGAGAAAACCAAGCGCCCCCAGGGAACCGGAGCAGCCATGCGCTATGCGCGAGCATCTCGATGCCGACGGCACCCTGCGCCTGACGCTGCTTGGCGACGCGGACCTCGCCGTCGCCGAGACACTCAGCACCCGCCTGGCGGAACTCAAGACCGCGAGACGCCCGACGCCTCGACCCTTCGCAGCTCGGTTTGATCGACAGCTCCGGAGTCCAAGCGCTAGTTCGTCGCGCTCGTCGATGCTCGGTGGACCCGATGGCCGCTCGAGGTCGCTCCAAACGTCAGCCCCACCGTCCAGCGAGCAACGCAAATCGTCGGGATCGCCCATGTGGCCGCCGCAGAGCATGGATCCGAACCGGAGGGTCGGAGCAACCTCGAGGGCGGCGAGCACCGCACGAGCGCGACGTACGTCCCAGCGACTGAGCGGGCACGGCTCACGTCAAGTGGTCGAATTGCGAGCGTATCCCGGCGGGCTGCGAGCACCCGATGCGACCCATGTGCAGATGATCCAGGCCGACTCTCCACGCCGTATCGGCGTCGACGTTGCTAGGCGGCACCGCGAGTTGGGCCAGCGGATTGGGGTTCCGCTGAGGCCTGACTCTGGGGGAGGCCAGCCGGTCTTCGCGTTCGCCCGGTCCCGCGCCGCCGAACGAGCCATCACAGAGATCGGTTTCGCGCGCGGCCTCGACGCGCTCAGTCTCCGCGCACTCTTCTTGAAAGTAGCGCGCTCTTGCACGACGCCAGGCAGCCAGCGCCTGCGCGGTCCCCCGCGTCTGCGGCTCCGCGTCGCGGTCGTCGGCGATCGCCTGATAGCGCTCCGCGAGGTCGACGTTGAGCGAAACGAGTGCCTCCAGCTCGGGCACGTTCAGCATCCCGATGGCGGTATCGATCATCGCCGTATCACCTCGTTGCCTGATGCCCGCGGGCCAACTCGCTTAGCCGATCCACGACGCTCCGTCCTCGGCCTGAAGCTTGAGGAATCTGGCCCGCGCGCCCACCTCTTTCGAGAGTCCGCCCGAGGAATGGGTTGCCTTTGCGCATGTCCGCAAGGAATCGTCGCTTTTTCACATAACCGCCGTCGTCGTCGCTGGCCCAGCGCTGCACAGGATTTGCACAAACAGGAGCCTGGTACTGCCGCATTTTCTCTGCGGTAGTACCAGGCTCCCCGTCCGGGCCCGGACCGGGACTCGAGCACGCCGGTAGCCCACCAATGGCGGCCGGACGTGCCCGTTATAGGTTTGGATCCAGAGAAAGTCCTTTATCCGGACTCGCTGGGAGACTGAGGGGTGCTCAAGCCACCTCAGTCCCAAAGCAGGGCCCACTGCCGCCCAAAGGAAGGAGTCGACGTCGCCGCGATCCCGCCGCCAGTTGGGCTAGACCGTACGGAGGTTGGCGTCCGGGCGGTCTCGCCCGGTGCCGACGACGTGCTCGAGATCGTTCCAATCCGGCAGCCCCGGCGTAGCCGAAAGCGGCACCCGAGACCGCCTCAACTAGCCCCAATTGAGAAGCGAGGCTTGGGCGCAGGCTTGATCCAGGTCGCCTCAGATCTGCCTGACTATTGATCTCCGGTCAACTAGTTCCTCCTGAGCGCGTCTGCGCTAAGGCGTCGGGGCTCGAACAGTGTTCGGCGCAGGCAACTGTTCGAGGTAGCAGCGATGCGATGGCCCGCCGTTGGCGGTCGGTAAGCGACCCGATCGACTTGTCCTCTCGCACGGCAGCTTGCGCGAGAAACGCGCGGGAGCGGACCTCGCCCCAGCCGCGTTGGCTGGCCAATAGCTGCACAATTGGCATGCCCGCGATCTCTGACGGGCAGGTCAGGACGACCTCGGCCGCCGACAGCTGTCCTTCGGCAATTCGGGTCTTTAGTTCGGCGCGTGCGCGCCGCACACGGTTTGCGAGCTGAAGTGCCTGCGCGGGCTGCGAGCGCCCAGTCGGTGTGATTATCTCGCTCATCGGTCTCCCCCGGTTCGTTAGGCCACTACCGCTCCGCTGCTCGGCTGATTCGTCCCGAACCTACGAAGGACGGTGCGCTGTGCGCAATCGCCCATCCGTCGAGGACGCCGTCCACGCGCGATTCATGACGCTATTTGGGGCGCTTTTCGCGTATGTAATGTTCGTGCCCAACCTGGCGCTTGCTATCACGGCCATTAGCACAATCGCGGGGGCAGCTTCGGCACGCCGGTCGAGATCGCGCCGACCTCCGGCTCGTTCCAGCTGTCGCTGCCGGCGCAGGAGAACCGCGGCGTCCTAATCTACCTATCGGGCGCCGCCTATCGCACCGCGACCAAGGATCACGTCCACGCCTCTGGACCGATCTTGCCAGCGGCGCGGGCTGCAATGCTCCTGGCGACGCGCCCGGCTCGAACGTCAACGCGGCTGCACGAGGAGGATCTGGTTCTCGCGCTCGCTCGACGGCGACGCCCCCTGGGGGACGCCGAAGTAGATTCACGACCAGACCTGCAAGAGCGATCAGTCTTCGCGCGGATGGCGCTCGGCGAGACAAACGGCGACCTGATGGTCGTCTACTACGAGACCGGCGTCGGCGCCAGCCAGCTGACGGCCAACCTCTACATGCGGAGCTCGACTTGACGATGGCGTCACCTGGTCAAAGCCGGCGAGGGTCACAACCCACGACAGCAACGAGACGATCGCCGGCGCGCAACTGAATTTCCAGTACGGCGACTACATCGGCCTGACTGGTCATGACGGTCATTTCTTCGCCTGCTGGACCGACCGGCGCGGTGGCGACTTCGAGGAGGTCTGGGGCGCGCCGATGTACTACGCCCGCGCCGCACCGGCGTCACGGCTGGGAGGACGCTGGCTGCAAACGCTCGCACGCGCTCCAGCATGGTGGCCGCCTGCGCCAAGCAAGAGTCACCGGCGCCGGCGCGAGAGTGCTGAGTTCGCGTGGCTGGGACGGTTTGCCCGACCGCCACCAGGTGGTCGCGAAGGACGACCAGCAACACTGCCACGCGGTTCGCGGGGCGAATGGCCTGCATAGGCACGAACGCGTCGGCGGTAACCGCAGCCAACGAACCGGAGCCGCGCAATCGCGTGAAGCCGAGCGCTCGGCGCGGACCCAGGCCTGCAGCTCGTCGCTGCTGCTTAGTCGCCGCACCGGCCACGACGGCGAGGCTCCTGCTTCTGGACTGAGATACGTGAAAGCAGAAGCGCGCCTACCCACCACGGCCGGTCGGGCGGCCGTCCGTCGTTCGTGAGACCAGAAGTGCGGTCCGGGACCGGCGCCCATGGCGACGAGCTGCCATCACGGATTGCGTGAGTCGCCGCGCGACTGCATCGTTGCCAACCTCCGGGACCGGTGCCTATGTAGAACCCCGGTCCGGCGAGCTGGGGCATCGCGAATGCTTTTAGCCCAACTGACCAGTCCGGGCGGCCCAGCAATTGGCTGCTCCGTTTTCGGGCGGAGGAGCGGCTCCTGCTGGAGCCGTTGGGCGACCTTGGGATGGTGGACTCAGTCAGGTTCGGTCCACCTGTGTGTGGGCTCAGCCGGGCCTCTGATCTAATCGCCTGGGCCACATAGGTCAGCGACCGAGGGGAGAAGGCATGGGTGCTCAATGGAATGATGGGCGGCGCTTCGAGGGAAGGGTGGCGGTGGTTACCGGGGGCGGAGGGACGCTTGGTGGAGCTGTTGCCAGAGGCTTCGGTTCGGAGGGTGCGTCGGTGGCCCTCGGCTATCGCTCCTCTGGCTCCCAGGCCGCGGAGGTCGTGGCGGAGCTTGAGGGCCGGGAAAAAGCCCACTCCGGCCACCTCGACGTCACGGATCAGGACTCGGTAGACGCGTTTGTCGCCGACATCGCGGAGCGGTACGGTCGGCTGGATGTCCTCGTCAACGCCGCCGGCCGCCTCGACGAGGCGGACACGGTGAGGTTCAGCGAGCTGGACACGGCCGCGGCGAGCGCCCTCCTTCAGGTTGATGTGATCGGAACGATGCGGATGTGTCACGCGGTGACGCCGCTGATGCTCGCAAGTGGCGGCGGTGCAATCGTCAACTTCTCGAGCACCTACGGGAACGGGACAAACCCCGAGAACGCGATCAACTTTGTTCCCGTCACCTACTGCACCGCGAAGGGAGCGATCCGCGGCTTCACCACCACCCTGGCCCGGGACCTGGCCCCGGACATTCGCGTGAACGCGCTCGCCCCCGGCCCGATCTCGGGGGAATGGGAGACCGAGTGGGGAGTCTCGCCCGAGCACATCGAGGAGGCCATCGCGATGAACCCGCTGAAGCGCTTCGGCAAGCCGGAGGAGATCGCCGAAACAGTCCTGTTCTTGGCTTCGGACGGGGCCGGGTACATCACCGGTCAAGTGATCCACGTCGATGGCGGCTGGGTGGTGGCCGGTTAGGGCGTGCTGCTCCCCAACGCTCACCGAGACTTCCTGGCAGCCTGGCGCGACTTTCGCTTTCGCGGGAACTCGACGCCCTATCCGAACGAGCGCCCGCGCGTGAGTTGATCGACAGGAGAAGCGCCGCGCGGTTCGCGCGACGCCAGGCTCCGCATAGGCACGTGCATCCATCGCCGAGCCTGGGGCCCTCGTACGGTGGGTTACGGACCCGGTGGTCCCGGCTATCCGATCCCACCGGTGATGGCGCCAAATCATTCCTGCATCGTTGCCGCATCGGCCACGAGGATCTGGCTCCTGCTTCATGCGCCACCGCGCCCGAAGGAGAAGCCCGACCGTCCGGCCGTGGCGCCGGCCCGGCGGCCGCCAGCGCTCAGGCCTGAAGGAGAGCTACATCACTGATGTAGTCCATGATGTGGGGCACGGCCTGCTCGATCGTCAGGTACGGCTTGGTGTCGTACTCGATCTACTCCGCGTAGTCCGGGATGTTCTGGTAGGCCTCCTCCAGATCGTCGGCGCACGCGGCAAACCACGAGCTCACCGGGACTGCCTTCTTCAACCCGCCCTCAGACCCGCCCTGCCCCCCCGTACCTCCGTCGGCCTACGACAGCTATCCCCCCATCGTGGTGAGGGGAAGCCTCGACGGGTGCTGGTACACCCATATCGAGGCCGCTCGGACTACCCGAGGCGGTGTCTACCTCGAGAGCGGCGCGGAGCTCTTTGTCGGCCGGCTCGATGGCGGCCCCGCCGGTACGTTCACCACGACCTACAAGTTCGAGGCGAAACTGAACGCCGACGGCGCCGAGGTCCGCGGCCGCTGCCAGCACCCAATCGTCTCCGGCAGCGGGACGGGCGGTTTCGCAGGCGCGACCGGCCGAGTCGATTTCAAGGACATCATCGGAGACCCGATCACCTACGTGTACCGGGGCCACATCAGTCTTCGTTGACCCGGCGCTAAAGCACGGTCAGCGGCGAAGCTGGTTGACACGCCTACAGGTGCCGGCGCCCACGCGCGCGTTTAGGCAGCCCTTGATCGAGCGCCCGATCGCAGACTGCTGCCGTACGAGCAGAGCCCGGCTGACTGCTGCGTAGGGCTTGGCGACGAGCAGACCGGGAGCCCATTCCGATCGGCCGGCCCGCCCGGCCGGCAGGCGGCACAACTCGTTGATGTCGTTAGAGCATGAGTCCGGCGGTGGCCGAGATCGTGGGTGGTCTGCGGGCGTGGACCGCGTCGATGATCA
This sequence comes from uncultured Solirubrobacterales bacterium, assembly GCA_963812225.1. GTDB lineage: Bacteria > Actinomycetota > Thermoleophilia > Solirubrobacterales > Solirubrobacteraceae > Palsa-465. Next base: position 382,772 of record CAWEUN010000007.1, on the reverse strand, counting down.
AGATCGGATCGATGCCCCGGAGGTAGGCCGAGGTGGTTCCGACCTCCTCGCGCGTCGCCGCGTCGGGCCGAGCGGTCGCTGGCGCTGGGGCAGTCGGGGGTCAGAGGCACGACAGGCCTGATCACAATCAATGCGCCGCGAGCTCGGCGCGGTAGGGTCAGCCTGAAGTCGGTGCGCCACCAACTCCGCCGATGGCTCGAGAGGACACGATGAAGGCGATCGTTCAATCGTCGTATGGCTCGCCCGACGTCCTACAGCTCAAGGATGTCGAGAAGCCGGTCGCCAACGACGACGAGGTGCTGGTCCGCGTGCGCGCAGCCGCCGTCAATATCGGCGACTGGCATCTCTTGAGGGGAGTGCCCTCCGTCATCCGCCTGGTGTCCGGCCCGCTCAAGCCCAGGCGTGAGATACCGGGAATGGATATCGCAGGAGAGATTGAGGCGGCCGGGAGAAGCGTCAAACAGCTTCGTCCCGGCGATGACGTGTTCGGCTGGTGCAAGGGCGCGTTCGCCGAGTATGCGTGCGCCGCCGAGAGCAGCGTCCTGCCCAAGCCGGCCAACCTCACGTTTGAGCAATCGGCGGCCGTTGGAGACTCGGCGTTCACCGCGCTGGCCGCCGTTCGCGACCAAGGCAAAGTCCAGCCCGGGCACAGGGTGTTGATCAACGGCGCGTCCGGCGGGGTCGGCACGTTCGCGGTGCAGATCGCGAAGTCCTTCGGAGCAACCGTGACCGCGGTCTGCAGCACACAGAACGCCGACATGGTCCGGTCAATCGGCGCCGACCACGTCATCGACTACACCAAGGAAGACTTCGCCCAAACGCAGGAGCGCTACCACGTGATGCTCGATCTGATCGGGAGCCGTTCGTTGTCGGACTGCAGGCGCGCGCTGACTCCCCGGGGCACCTACGTCCTGGTAGGTGTGAAGGACATGGGTCGCTGGTTCGGACTCGACCGTCAATGCAAGGCACTGTTGCTGTCGCCGTTCGTGGGACAGCGGCTGCGGGTGTTCGTCGTACGGCATAACAAGGCGGACCTCGCCGTTCTAAAGCAGCTCGTCGAGGCCGGAAAGGTCGCGCCGGTGATCGACAGGCACTACGCGCTCAGCGATCTCCCCGACGCCCTGCGCTACCAGGGCGCGGGACACGCCCACGGAAAGATCGTCATCATCGTGTAAGACGCGAAGCGCCCCTCACGGTCCCCGGGGTCGCGTGGGTTCTGCATCGTCGCGTCCGACCGAGGGGGGCCACCCAGCCGTCACTGCTGCTCTTCGGGATCGTCGCCCTAAAGGAGAACTGCCGATCCGACGGAGCCACGAGGTGTGACGTGCCTGGTGGTGTCGGATAGGAGGGACCATTGCTGGGCCCGGCCCTTCTCAGAGCCGGTTATGTCGAGACCACGCCAGTCCGGCATCGATTCCTGCGAGGAGGATGTAGGCCCGGCCGAGCGAGGTGAGGGCGAACTTGACCTGCGCCGCTCGCCGGGCCACTCGGGGGGCTCCTCGATCTTGGCCAGCGAGGACGAGCACGAGCGCGGTGTTCTCTACATAGTCGAACGCCGCGGCCGCGAGCTGGCCCCAGCCCATCGGCACTCCGGCGCGGGCCAGGAACTGTCGGCGCCGGTGCGCGAACCCATCGCCGCTGGCATCGCAGGCGAGCGCTTGAAGCGCGCCGTAGGCCGGCGGGTAGAGGTAGTCAAGGAATATGGACTCCTCGCGGCTGCGCGGCCCTGCGGCCCCCAGGTGTCGAGGATCTCACGCGCCCGCTCGCTGCTGCCGGCGAGCTCGAAGCCGATGATCCCGGGGCCGCCGGTCCGTTTCATCTCGCGCTCGAACGCGACGAAGACCCGCAGCTGCGCTGCCGACGCTGCTGCGAGCAAACACAGTGCGTGGCGGCGCTGTCGCGCGGAAACACCGAGCGAGGCTGTCACGGAGCGGACGTTTCTAATAGGGCGAATCTTCCGCGTGCGCTGTCCCTCAGACGTCAACGAGCGTTTCGTCGAGGTAGCACCACGCCCAGCTCTCGTTCGGTTCGAACGAGCGGACAATGGGGTGGTGCAGGGCCGAGGCGTGCTTGCTCGCATGCTTGTTCTTGGAGTCATCGCAGCACTCGACGTGGCCGCAGGTGAGGCAGAGCCTGAGGTGGACCCATGTATCGCCGATTGCCAGGCATTCCTGACAGCCCTCCGCGCTCGGCGTCACGTCGCGGACTTGCGCGAGGTGACCACAACGCTTGGTGCGTCCGGTGAGCCGCTGTAGCACGAAACGAGCTTTGGCGGGTACAGCGATGGCGCCCAGCCTAGCGCCGGCGCGGACGTGCGGATAGGGTCGACTGGTCGTGTCAGCTGGAACAGCAGCGGCAGCGCAGATCGTTCTCGTTGTGAGCGACGAACAGTTCAGGGAACGGCTCGTGACTGTCTTGAGGCATCGGTTCGGCGGGGACTATGAGGTGATTGGGGAGCCGTCTGGGCAGGAGGCAATCGCCTTGCTCGCGGCGAGCGACCCCGGTCGTGGGGTGGCGGCGGTGATCTCCGCGCAGCGGCTCTCGGACATGAGCGGCCTAACGTTTCTCGGCCAGGTTTCCGGTCTTGCGCCGGGCGCCAAGCGTGGTCTGATGGTCACCTATGGCGATCCCGAGGCGAACGACCGCATTATCTAGGGCACCACGTTCGGCCAGATCGATCAGTGGTGCTGGGAGCCGGGAGCCAGCGGAGGAGCTTCTGTTCCCATTTGCCAGCGCGCTGCTGACGGCGTGGTCGCGAGCCCGGGACGTCCCGCGCTTTAGCTCGGGCAGCCGATGACCGCTTCGGGCGACAAACGCAGCCGTGCCCCGTCCGCCTGCTTGCTCGTCGGCGGCTAACCCCGCGTTCTCTCGGAGTTGCGGCTGGTCGCCGAGGCGATCGCGCAGTATGAGGGTCGTGGGATGACGAAAGCAGTCGCCCGGGATCCACCGCCAAACATGCTTCTCGCCGATAGCAGGGCCGCAGGGGCCCGCTCGAAAGAGGGCACATGTCTGTGCAGGAGCCTCTCGACCGGAGCAGTCGTGAGCCTTTTGCTCGAGGGCACGGTCCGGGCAACCGCACGCACGCGCAACCGGACGTCGTCTACCGTCGGTTGCAGCGAACGCGCGCGCAAGCCCCCCGCCGCGGCGTGCCCGTTTCGGACCAGGTGAAGGGACGGCGATCCCACTGACGGAGCAGGGTGGCTCGAACCGATCGCTCAGTCTCGCGGGAAGCGCACAACGACTCCGAGTACCCACCTCGATGGGGAGCCGGAACCGCCAGGCGCGGTGGTGGGAGTTGCAACACTCCTCACACGCGTCGATTCGCGGGCGGGCCGATACATAAACCGTAGAGTAGGATGTGATCGCGAGCGGCGTGAGCGCAGTCGGTTGCCGCTGTAACTTGACGCGCCGACCAGGAGTCACTGATGATAGACCAGGAGCCAGTACCTGAAGTACCCGAGACGCACCGGGCCAGTCGGGTGTATCGAATATTCACCGGGCTGTTTGTGTTCGGTCCGCCCGCCCTACTGGTAGCGACATTCCGAAAGCGGTGGTTTCTGGCAACTCGCACCAACCGTCGCATCTTTGGTGTGTTCTACCTCATGAGTGGGTTCGGCATAACGGCGGGCTATCATCGGCTATTCACTCACCGCAGCTTCAAGACCTACCCGCTGATCCGTGGCGTGTTTGCCGTTCTCGGCTCGACGGCGGTCCAGGGATCAGTCCCAGACTGGGTGGCGGACCATCGCAAGCACCATGCTTACGCCGATGAGGCGGGCGATCCGCATAGCCCCCATGTCGGCCACAAAGGGGGCCGGATAAGAGGCTTTGTCCACGCCCACTTCGGCTGGCTGTTTGCCGACGAGAAGGCATCGCGACAGCGCTATGTCCCGGATCTGCTTGATGATCCCGTGGTGATGGCAGTACACCGCCGCTTCGCGCTCGTCGTAGCGGTGAGCTACTTCGTGGCACCGTTCACAGTTGGGCTGATCGCTACTCGGAAGCTTCGTGGTGGGCTGGGAGCTTTCTTGTGGGGTGGCGTACTGCGCGTGTTCTTCGTACACCATGCCACCTGGAGCGTGAACTCGGTCTGCCACCTCTGGGGCAAGCGCCCGTTCGAAACCCGCGATCAGAGTCGAAACAATCCGTTTGTTGCACTAGTAGGACTCGGCGAGGGCAATCATCACAACCATCACGCCTTTCCGAGGTCAGCTAAGCACGGCTTGCAGAGATGGCAGTTCGATCCAACGTGGTGGCTCATCTGGATCATGGAGAAGTCGGGCTTGGCGTGGGATGTACAGCGCGTCCCCCCAGAGGCAATCGAGCGCAAGCGGGTAGCGCACCGAGTAACGGTCTCGCATCCGCTCGAATCGCCGGGGAAATTGGAACGTGAACTCGGGACGATCAACGTTGCGTAGGCGCCGGCTCGCTGAGCTCACCAAAGGAGCGCATCAGGCGAGTTATGTCGACCTCGGGCGTGAGCGACCTGGAACGAACCGGCAGGACACGAGCTCTCGGCCAGGCTCCCGCATTCGTCGGTGAGTTCGCGTGACCACGAGCGTCCCGACCAACCGGTCGGTGGCCGCCGGAAGCTCACAGGTCGCCGAATCCCGGGCTGGCCTGGAGGCGCGCAGAATCGTCGCTTCCTCTCGGAGACGACGCGACCCTGGACGGTGAGCGCGCCTAATCCCGTGGGATGCGGTACTTCGCGACGCGTACGTTGGACGCTCAACGCCGTCGCTCGACAACGCCTGTTCTCGCGACGATCTACTCGTCCGCGATCGCGGCCGCGCCGGCCACGACGCCGTCGCCGAGTAACCGCCCGATTTCGGCGTCGGAGAGGCCCAGCACGTCCGCGAGCACCTCCTCGGTGTGCTCGCCCAGCGTCGGCGCGCGCTGGGGCGCGAGGCGCTCGGCCGCCCCGAAGACCAGCGGCGAGCCGGGCATTCGGTAGGTGCCGATCCCCGGCTGCTCGACGTTGGCGAACAGCGGGTTTGAGGGCGAGCAGCGCGGGTCCTGCTCGACGAGCTCGGTGAACGTCTGGTAGGGGCCCCAGCAGACATCGTGGGTGTCGAATATCTCGCGCACCTCGGCTATCGAGCGGGACAGCACCCACGGCCTCAGTGTCGCTCCGATCAGCTCGCGGGCGGTGAAGCGCCCGCCCTCGTCGCTAAGGTCGACGTCCATCATTTTCTCGATGCTGGCGCACGCCTCGCTCAGGTCGGTGGCCGCCACCAGGCTGGCCCACTGGCGGCCGGTCAGCGCGACGATCATGATGCGACGCCCGTCGCGGGTGCGGAAGTCGCGCCCGAAGGCGCCGTACAAGTAGTTGCCGTCCTTGACGCGCTCGTGGCGGTTGATCTCCACCTCGGCGATCTTGCCGAGGTTGCCGACCATCCAGAAGGCGACGTCGGACAGCGCTACGCGCACGTACTGGCCGGCGTGGGTATGCGCGCGGTGGCGCTCGGCCGCCAGCAGCGACGTGGTCGCCAGCGCCCCGGTGATCGCGTCCCATGCGGGCAGCAGGTGGTTGAACGGGACCCCGAGGTTGCGCGGGCCAGTGGCCCAGGGGAAACCGGTGGCCGGGTTGATGGTGTAGTCGACGGCGGAGGAGCCGTCCGCGTTGCCCGTGATGTTGACCATGATCAGGTCGGGCCGACGGCTGGCCAGCGCGTCGTAGGCCAGCCACCCACGGGCCGGGAAGTTCGTCAGGAACAGCCCGGCGTCCGGTCCGGGTGCGCCGATCAAGTCGGCTATAAGCTCGCGGCCCGCCGGCGAGGTGAGGTCGACCTGGATCGACCGCTTGCCCTTGTTCAGACCGGCCCAGAACAGGCTGCGCCCCTCCCGGGTGATGGGCCAGCGTCCACGGTCCAGCCCGCCGCCGATCGGATCGAAGCGGATCACGTCGGCTCCGAGCTGGGCCAGCGTCATCCCGCCCAGCGGGGCGGCCACAAAGGCCGAGCCCTCGACGACTCGCATGCCCTCCAGGATCCCGCTCATCGCGAACCTCCTCGCATGGCCCGCTAGGCCAGCAGCGCCACGAAGCGCCAGTCCAGGACCGGCGCCTCCTCATCATCCGGGCGATGTGCAGACACCAACGCCCGCAGGTCGACCAGCCCGCCGTCCGCCGCCGGCTCGACACTCTCGACGCGCAGCTCCGTGCGCAGCACGTCGCCCTCGAAGACCGGACCCAGATGATCGCAGCCGGACCAGGCCACGATCGTGGCCAGTCTTGGCAGCGCGCGCGTCACGTGCGCTGCCGCGATCGAGATGGTGTGCCCGCCGTAAACGAGACGCCGGCCGTGGGCGCTGCCCGTGGCATCTGTGTGCGCCGTGGCGACGTTGAGCGTCAGCCGTGCCAGTTCGGGGGCTGCGGTCACTGTCTCGCCGCCCTCGAAGTCGAAGACCGCGCCGGGCGCCAGGTCCGCGGCGGCCGGACCCCCCGCCCGCGCCCGCAGCGCCTCGAGGCGCCAACCCGCCGGCGCCGCCGCGCGCACCGCGGCGCGATTCAGCGCCGCCGGAATGGCATCGAACGCGTCGGCATGGCCGGTGCGCATGTCCGGGTCGCGCAAGGGCAGCATCGGGCATCGCCAAAAGTCCAGCACCGGCTGATCGTCCTGATCCGTCGTGCGGATCCGCAACACGACGAGCCCGGTGGCCGGTGCGCCCTCGCGAGGCCGATTCTGCTTGAGCGCCACCACTTCGGTGCGCGTGCCCAGCGTGTCCCCCAAGAACACCGGGCGCTGGAGCACCAGCCCGCGGTAGAAGAGATTGCCGCGCACGCGCTGCGTCGGTCCTGTGGACTGGCCGATAGCGACGTCGCACACCAGGTTGGGGTGCGCCAGCAGCCGGTCGCGACCGGTCACGAGGCGACACAGCGGCTTGTCCAGCGCCAGCCGCAGCCGGTCGCCGGCGATCGCCTGGTGCAGAGCGGCATGGCCGGCACCGAGCGTGAGCGCTGGAGCGTCGTCGAAGACCTGCCCGACCGCGAAATCCTCGAACCACGGCCCACCCACCCGCACCCGCGGCGATCCTGCCATTGTCATGCGCCCGCCATCGGCGCTGGCACGCCGGGCAACTCCGCCGCGCGAGCACGCGCCAGGACCCCCAGCGCCTGCTTGCGCAGGGCCTCGTCGACCATCTCGCCGTCCAACATCACCGCGCCACGGCCAGCGTCGGCCTCCGCCTGCCGCAGCGCCGCGACGATGCCAAGCGCACGCTCAACCTCCTCAGGTGTGGGCGAGAAGGTGGCGTTGAGCGTGTCCAGCTGAGTCGGATGGATCGCCCACTTGCCGTCGTAGCCAAGCGCGCGAGCGTGTGCCGCCCACGCCTGCAGGCCAGCGGCGTCGCCCACCCGCAGGTGCGGCCCGTCGATCGCCTGCAACCCGCCGGCGCGGGCCGCCACCAGTACCGCCTCCTGCGCGAAGCTCCAGCGGCCAGGCGGCTCCTGATCGTCGGCTGGCCGGCCCAGCGACGCCCGCAGATCGGCATAGCCCAGGATCAGCGCCTCCAGGCGAGGACCGGCCTGCCCGATGTCGCCGGCCCGGCGCAGCCCGGCCGCCGTCTCGATCAGCGCCTGCAAGCGGATCGCCCCCCCGCCGGTGCCGATCGCGTCGAGCAGCCGTGCCACCCACACGATGTCCTCGGGTGCCTGCACCTTGGGAACCACGAGCGACGTCACGGCGCCAGCCGCCTGGCCATCGGCCAACGCCACGATGTCCCGATGACACCACGGCGTGTCCAGGCCATTGACGCGAACGGCAACCGTCCGCCCATCCAGTTGACCGCCGGCGAGGGCGCTAACCACGGCAGCCCGTGCCTCGTCCTTGGCAGACGCCGCCACCGCGTCCTCCAGATCAATTACGACCTCGTCCGCCGGCAGGCCGGCCGCCTTGGCCAACATCCGCCGGGAGGAGCCGGGGACCGATAGACATGAGCGACGCGCACGCATCCGGCGAGCCAGCCTACCGCGAGCAGCCGAGCGCCAAAGGATCTCGCGCGCCGGCCGGTCAGCCGAGCCCGCTGGCGCAGAAGGCGAGCGAATCGCAAACGCTACGCCGCCCGGGCAACGCGAGCTCGCCGCGGACGCCATCGAAGGCTACTTCAACCACGAACTCCGGAAGAACATCCGCCGCCCAGTCGTCGCCGCCAGCTCGACCCTCAGCAGCCGCGCGGTCTGCCACGGCAGCGTGGCGTCCGACAAGCACCCAACGTCGTCGCTCGGCACGACCTTACCCGGTGCCGCCGGGCTCGGAGGCGCCGAACTTCCGTTGCTCCAGCCAGCCGCCGCCGTGGTCCCACTCGGCCGCCACGCACAACTAGGTCAATGACTGAGGCCGGTCTCGTCGGTCGGGAGACTGGGCGAACTCGCAACCCCGGGTAGAGGGCGGCAGACCGGTACGGGCTGTTGCTCTTGGAGGAGCCGGGGCCGGTAGCCGAACGCGGCGGCTTTCGGCTAGCAGTCCCGCACTGAGGAGGAGTCGTGCCGCCCGGGTCCTCGGTGCTGGTCCTCAGCTGAAAGTCGGAAGGTGAAAAGTCTGGGCCGCCTCACGGGCAGCCACACGCTTGCCGGGCCACGGCGGCCGGCTTCCCTTCGCTTCTCTTTATCCCGGCTGTAGTTCGTCTGCGAACTCGCGGAACAGCCCGGTCACAACGAACACCGTCTGCTCGGCGATATCGACAGTGTTGCTCGCGACCCGCTCTAGGCATCGGGCAACGAGAATCATGTACATCGCCCACTCGCGGACCTCGACGTGGTCGCCGACGTCGACCGCGCGAGCGATGATGTCGCGGTTCAGGCGCTCGATCTCCCCGTTCAGGCCGACGAGTTCGTGTGCGAGGGCGACGTTGCGCGTGGCGAACGCTTCTCTGGCTTGCGACACCTGTGCGCGTGCGAGCTCACCGATGCGCTCGATCGCGTCGAGGATGTCGTTGTCCTTGGGCGCCTCGTGGCCCGACAGCCGCACGAGTTTGGCGATGTTCGCGCACTGGTCGCCCATCCGCTCGACGCAGCGGCTGATGTGCAGAAGAGCCGCGACGATCCGCAGATCTCCCGCGACCGGCGCCTGGCACGCGAGCAGCCACAGCGCACCCTGGTGTATGTTCAGGTAGCACTCGTCGATCCGGTCGTCGGCGATGAGCGTTGCGGCCAGCTCAACATCCTGGAAGTTGACCGACTCGAGCGCGCGGCCCAGCGCTTGCGCGACCAGGTCCAGACCGCCAAGCGTGTCGCGCTCGAGCTCCTTGAGCGATTCTCGGAACTGGTGGCGTGCTTCCTGCATCTCGCTCCCCAGACACGGCGAAAGGCCGTCTCCTTGACTCTCTGCTTTTAGGAGAGAACCTTCTTGACGACCTTCCGTCTTCAGTCATAGTCCCAATCGCGGGCGCCGCCCGCATCCGTAATTCCCACCCACGTCTATACGGGAGTCACGCAAGCTACCGGGCGTAAACATGTCCGCGAATCGTGCCTCGATGAGGCGCCGCAGGTCGCCGGCTGCGGTCTTGTGGTTCTCGTTGAGCGTCTCAGTCGATTTCTGAATCACTGTCCGCTCGGTCAGCGCCGGAGGTGATCAGATTATCCCGCGGCTGTTGCACGTTCTCCCTGATGGCGTCCAGGTTGACAACGCGTACGCTCAGACTGCAATTGTCGACCATGGCTTTTGCGCCGCTATTAAGAGTAAGCGGAAAGGAGGTTCAAATGTCCGCCCTAAAGACAAACGGGGCGCGTATGGATACTGTGCGGGACACTGGTCCGGCGCTGACTTACGAGACTGAAGAGCCTTCGTACAAGGGCGCTGGATGGGTCCTGTTTGCGGCGGTGATGTTCGTGGTCGCCGCATGCCTCAACGTCATTTGGGGCATCGCGGCGGTGTCGGGCTCGCATTTCTTCGTTGCGAACGCGCACTACATCCTCAGTGGCCTGAACACCTGGGGCTGGATCGCGATCGTGTTCGGTGCGGTTGAAGCCCTGGCCGCGCTGTCGATCTGGCGCGGGGGTTCGTTCGGGCGCTGGTTTGGGATCATCGTCGCAGGCGGAGGTGTGCTGGTGGCGATGGTGAGCATTCCGGCGTATCCGTTCTGGTCACTGACGCTCGTCGCGCTCTACATCCTGGTCCTCTACGGCTTGGCTGCGTACGGCGGCAGGCCCGAGGTGACCCGGTAACTGCTCAACGAGCGCCTTCCGGGCGGTCTCTCAGGAGGTCGCCCGGTTGGCGTGTCCACGCTGGGCACCGATCATCGCGGCTCGTTACTACGTTTCCATCGCATCTCGCCGTCCGCTCACGAGCACCATGGTGGACAGCAAGACGCCCACTTTCAACGGCCGAACCGAGACATGCCGAGAACTGCTTGAGGGTCACTCGGCTCTTTACGGCAAGATCGCTGACGAGACCGCGTTCTTCGCACAAATGATCAAGGCAGAGAGGCTCGTTGTCAGGCTTCAAGTGAGTCGTCTATACGGCGTCTTGCTTGACAACCCGGGCCGGCTTGGGGCCATGTCGGCTCTTGCATGGAGCAGAGTCGGGTGGCCCGGGGGAATTTCACCCCCGGGCTCCCTCGGATCCCGGCGTGACAGTCTCCCGTCACCGGGCTCTTCTGATCAGCGTTCATGAGTAGGAGCGGACCACTCGCCAGTGGGCGAACAGGCCGGGTGCTCGGTTGAGCAGTCCGGTCCACCACCGCTTGAACTGCTTGATGGTCCGCAGCCGCTTGTATTTCCTGCCTGCCCAGCGCCTTATGTAGGTGTTGATGCGCTGCAGGAGGGGATCCATCACGGTCCGGTAGTACCGGCCGTAGTAGTTCATCCACCCGGCGACGATGGGGTTCAGCCAGCGCGCCAGGTCTTCGAGCGTCAGGTCGGTGCGCCGGTGGATCCGCATCCTGCGGAGCCGGTCGCTTCTGGCCTTGAGCGCCTCGGTGCTCATCGCGGGCAAGAACCCGGTGAACGCTCGGCCACTCTTGGTGCCGCGCGCTCCCCGTGCCCGGAAGGTGAACCCGAGGAAGGTAACCGAGGTGTGCTCGTGGTCGCCTCGACGCCTGCCGTCCTTGCAGTAGACGATCCTCGTCTTGTCGGGGTGGATCCGCAAGCCAACCTCCCCCATGCGCGCGGCGATCGCGGCCCGCACGTACTCGGCTTGCCGCCTGCTCTTGCAGTGCACGATGAGGTGAGTCGCCGGGAGGAGTCCCACCTCCCGGCGCTCTCAGAACCCGGCGTGAACCTCTCAGCTCACCGGGCTCCCATCGTCCAGCCATCTGGCCGGACACCCCACCGCCAGTGGGCGAACAGGTATGGCTGGCGTCGTGAGACGTCAGCGATGAACCTGCGCGCCCGTGTGGGGCGGCGGCGTAGTCGCTTGTATTTCCGCATGGCCCACCTCACGAGCGTGTCGTTGAAGTGGCGGAAGACTGGATACAGCATCGACTTGTAGAAGCGTCCGTAATAGCCGATCCAGCCCTGGAGCTGGCGGTTGAACATCAGCGCCAGGTCCGTGAGGGTCTTGTCCGAGCGGCGAGCGACGCCCCAGCTGCGCATCTCGCGCCGCATCCGCGTCTTCGCCTCGCCCGACACCGCCGGAGAGAAGTTCACAAAGTGCTTCCCGAACCTGTTCTTCGACAGCCGCGGGCGGAACGTGTAGCTGAGGAAGTCGAACGACGTGTGCTCGTGTGAGCCGCGTCGGTCGTCGTCCTTGCAGTACACGATTCGGGTCTTCTGCTCATTGAGCAAAAGCCCGCACTCCGCCAACCGCGAAGCGATCATGGCCCGCAGCTGCAGGGCCTGTCGCTCGCTTCGGGCGTGGACAATGATGTCATCGCAGTAGCGCTCGAACTGGACGGCCGGGAACGTCCTGGCCATCCACGCATCGAACGCGTAGTGCAAGAACATGTTGGCGAGCAAAGGTGAAATCGCCGAGCCCTGAGGGGTTCCGCGATCCCGTTCGACCAGACTGCCGTCCTCTAGCTGCAACGGCGCTTTCAGCCACCGCTCCACGTAGAGGAGCACCCAGCGCAGGTCGGTGTGGTGGGCAACCGCTCTGAGCGTGAGCTCCCACGAAACGCTGTCGAAAAACGACTTGATGTCCAAATCGAGCACCCAGTCACTCCGCCAGCAGCGCTCCCGGCACACCCGCAACGCCTGATGCGCCGAACGGCCCGGCCGATACCCGTAGGAGTCCTCGTGGAACACCGGCTCCACATCGGGCTCCAGGTATGAGCGCACGACCGTCTGGGCGATCCTGTCCGACACGGTCGGCACCCCTAGCACTCTCGAGGTGCCGTCCCGCTTCGGTATCTCCACCGCACGCACCGGCGGCGGGAAGTAACTCCCCGACGACAGCCGATTCCAGAGCATGTACAGGTTCCCGTGAAGGTCCCGTTCAAACTCCGCGATCGACTGCTCATCAACGCCGGCTCCGCCCTTGTTCGCCTTGACCCTCCGATAGGCCTCCCAAACGGCCCACTTGGAGATCTCAAACGACTTTGGCTTTGGCTCGCTCACCCGGCTCCTCCCACCCGCAGGCGGTTGGCCGCCAAGCTCACCAGGACGACCCTTCCCCTTCGCTCCAACCCCATTACAGGGCCTTCACAGCTACTACGGAAAGGTCCGCCCCTGTGCCCCGCATCACTACTCTCCCCTCGCAGATCTGCTGCTTGGGTTCTCGCTCCAGACGACCGGCCGCAGGCCCAAACCGCTCCACTAGCCAGCCGTCCCATCGGGGCGACAGGTTCCCGAGTTCCGCACAAGAGCCCGGACCACGCTCGCGCCACCATCCCTGCCGGACACCCGCCTGGCCAGTCAACAGGCTCCCGCCAGGCTCCTCCCGGGGCAATGACTCGACCCCGGTTCTGAATGTCGCCGATACGCTTTCGCCACTTCATCGGTGGTTCGCTTTCGCTCGCCTTCGTGATCCACACCTGACGCGCTCAAGGCGCGCCTTTTCCGCGACGCTCAGCACCCCGGCTCTTGACCGGCGCACCTCGCGGTGGTTTGCGATCACCCCCTGCAGGGCGACCGCGAAGGGCCACCAAGCCATCGGCCTGGCTCCTTCATCTCTCGCGCAGCACCGCATCCGTCGGTATCGCCTTCTACATCGATCCCTCCTTCAGCGTTCTCGGCACACAGTCATCAGCGAAACGCACGAACGGGCAGCCCGGGAACCCCCGAGCCATCCAGCGATCGAACGCGTAATGCATGAACAGGTTCGCCAGGACCGGCGAAATCGCCGATCCCTGCGGGGTTCCCTTATCTCGCTCAACGAGCGTGCCGTCCGGGCGCTGCAGCGGGGCTTCCAGCCATCGCTTGACGTACAAAAGCACCCAGCGGCAATCGGTGACCGCCTCGACCGCCCGGACCACGAGCTCCCAGGGGACGGTGTCGAAGAACTTCTGGACGTCGAGATCGATCACCCAGTCGTACTTCCAGCACCGCTGCCGGCATACCCCGACCGCCTCATGAGCCGACTTGTTCGGGCGATAGCCATAGGAGTCGGGGTGGAACCTCGGCTCCACCAACGGCTCCAAAAACATCGCCACCGCCGTCTGCGCGACCCTGTCGGCGATCGTCGGTACGCCGAGCATCCGGGTCCCCGGGCCGTGCGGCTTCGGGATCTCAACCGCCCTGACCGGGAGCGGAAAGTAGGACCCCGAACTCATCCGATTCCAGATCTTGTAGAGGTTGTCCGCAAGATCAGCCTCGAACTCATCCAGCGCCTGCCCGTCCACTCCCGGCGCGCCCTTGTTGGCCCTGACCTGCCGCCACGCCTCCCAGACCAGCAGCTTGGGAACCGCAAACGGCTTCTCACCGGGCTTTGGCATGCTCATCTCCGCTTCCTCCCAGAGCCTCACGGCCCCGGTTGAACGAATCGACATTCCTGATCAGCCGGCCCCTTCGCTCCACCCCCACCCCAGATCAGCAGGAGCTTCCCAACTACTACGAGCCGGTCCGCCAGCGAGCGCCGCGACCGGTACTCAATGCCTCCGGTTTCCGCCGTCGGCACGCTCCCTCTCGCGACCCTGGGGCCTGCGACCCCGGTCGACACTTTCGACGCTCGCCTTCTCACGTTCCGTGCCAGAGCCGCAGACCAGGCTCACGCCGCCTTCACGCCGGGCACCACCTGGCCAGTCATCGGGCCACCCGCCAGGCTCATCACGAGAGAACAGCCAAATCCCCCGCTTTCGATGCCACCTCAATTGTGCTAACGACGCCTCAACAGCGCACACCCACCCCGAGAACCTCCGAGCAGAGCGCTTTCTGGAACGTCTTCCTGGTCCCCACCTGACGCGTCAAACACGCCTTTTCCCCGATCGCTCACCACGACGGTCTTCAGCCAACGCAGCACGAGGTGGTTTAGCGCCCTCCCCCGAAGGACGACGCTGGAGGGCCAACAAGCCTCCATCTCTCGCACAGCACCGCCTATGAAGAACGACTCCCACATGACGTCCTCCTCAGCGTTCGTGACACACGGCTGTCGCACAAACCGCGCTGGGATCCTGTTCTTGTGAAGAGTTGACAAGAAGCGACGTGACATCGGGGTCGGGACTCGGTCTCGCGGACGGCGCTGGGTTCCTTCGCCGGGGGGCTGGCCGTGTTACGCAAACAGGAGTTGCGTTTCGCGGCCAGCCTCGGTTCGGCAAAAGGTCGCCGGAGAGGTGTCCGCTCGCTCCCGGCGTGGGCGCCGGGCGTCTGTCATCGCATTCCGACAGAGCGATGTGTTTGTGCGACAGCCTCAGCAACGAGCAGAAGTCTCGGCGTGGCCCGACGGGTCCTTGTCCGCACCGACAAGACCCTGCGGCATGCGCTGCCTGACAACGGGATCCACGCGCCCAGAGAGCTCAGTGCTCATGTGGCCTTATCTTTGACATTCCGACTGCCACGGTCCAAGCCCCCGAGTGCCGACTGAGGCCTCGGTGCCGGAACGGCTGAACGGATTCAAGCGTAGGCAGCTGGCCGATTCTGCACGTCAGGACCCAGCCCTGCTCTCGGCGAGAAGCGTGTTCCGCGGTGGATCCCGGGCGACTGGTTTCGTCATCCCGCGACGCTCATACCGCGCGATCGCCTCGGCGACGAGGCGGTCACATGCCGTGCCGCGCGTTGACTTCTGCCTTTGCTCCGGGCGACGGCTGCTCGCGAGTTGCGCTATGGCGACCTTTCGCATCCGGCGCTTGGGCGGGCTCAGCGCCGCCGTCGACGACGCAGAGCAGCCACGCCGGCGTCGGGCGGGCGCGTGGCTGAGGTTGTCCGGAAGCGGAAGTCTCGAGCCTCGCGAGAGCGACCGCCGAGACTACCCCCGTTTCGTGAAAACAGAACTGAGCGCTGACGGTCGAATGTCACTCGGGCGCTGGGATCTGGCCGATCGCGAGCGTGGGATGTGAGGGCGTCGCAGTCGTCGCTGGATACGGCCTTGCCTAGGTCCAGATCAGGCATCAGCGAGTCGCGTAGCGCTGTTGGGATTCGTCCATTCCACAACTCTGAAATCCGGCTCCGCAAGACGCCCGAGTTCCCACGGAAGCATCAGACGCGCGCGCTTGCTGACATGCGCCTCGGCGGACGGTGAGCTAGCGATCTGCCGGACGACCGCCGGGCTCCCGCTCCGCCTCGCGAAGGAGCAGCGTCAGGCCGCCACACACCGCCGGCGCCGCAGATGTCCGTCTCGGTAGCGCACCGTTGTCAGGGTGCGTTTCTCCATGGTTGGGCCCGAAGCAGGAGCAGTCGCCTTCGCGGGCGTCGCCGTCGTGCCTCGCCGTTGTGTACGCCACCGGCGGGCAAGCGGTGGCGCCCGTACGGATGGCGGGGGGAGCGTGAGAAAGATCTCGCCTCGATGGCTGCTCATAGCTTCGGCCAGCCAGCGCGGGATTCGTATATATCGCCGCCGTTAGCCGTTCGAAACTCGACCCACGACCGTTTGTCTGATGGTCGCTCGCAAGCCCGTCGGAACGGACGCGGTGACCCCCTGGCTCGATGGATCTGCAGCATTCTTCAGGATCGTGCTCCCGTGGCGGCTCGCCGCTTGTCGGGTTTCGGCGACGGCGCGCCCAGCAGCTCAGCGACGCCACGTTCGATGGCGCGGCAGAGCACCCCGATATCGGGGGCGGTGTCGCGATCGCCGGTGACGCCGAAGTTGATCCCGCCGTCGTAAGAGAAGATCGCGACGCCCACCCGCACGTGGCCTCCCAAAGGGACGAACGGAAACGCCTCGAGCATCCGCCGCTGCGCGAGGTACAACGGGTACTGCGGGCCGGGGACGTTGGTGGTGACGGTGTTAACGCTGCTCTGCGGCAGCCGTGTCGCGACCCTCCCTCCGAGTGCCAGCAGCATCGCGGGGGCAAACCCGCCGAGCGCAGTCAGCCGCTCCGCCGCGACCGCCTGACCCGACCGCTTGAGATCCTGCATCTGCTCGTGCAGGGAATGCACTCGCTCGACGGGATCCTCGAGCCCGACCGGCAGCTCCGCGAACATCGCAGACACCTTGTTGTCATAGGTCCCGGGCGCATCATCGGCGCGGACCGACACGGGCACGAGCGTGCGGAGAACGCGTCTCTCGACGGTCTCGCCGCGACTGAGCAGGAGCTCGCGGAAGCCACCGGTGATCACGGCGAGCACGACATCGTTGATCGTGCCCCCGTGAAGCGCGCGGATCTGCTTGATGTCCACCAACCGCGCCCTCGCCCAGTCCCACCGTCGGTGCGGGCCGATCGGACCGTTGAGCGTGCTGGAAGGGTTGCGGCTCAGAAGCGTCCGCAGATTCGCGAAACCGCGAGCGACGTCGACGGTCTCCCGGGCAACGCGGCGCGGACCGCGCACCGCCGACAGCCCGGTCCGCAACCACTCGAGCGGACTGGCCGCACGCTGCGCCAGCGCGTAAGTCACCAGCGCGGCCGAGCTCGGTTCCGGCACCGGCTCCCAGCCATCGTCGACCACGACCGTCGCCGCGCGCTCCTTGCTGAGGATCACGGTCATCAGGTCCGTCCCCGAGACCCCGTCGACCATGCAATGGTGCACCTTTGAGATCACCGCCCAGCGGCCGTCGTCGAGCCCCTCCGCGATCCACATCTCCCACAGCGGCTTTGCGCGATCCAGCTGCTGGGACATAACCCGCCCGACCAGGTTGCGCAATTCCTCGTCGCCACCGGGCGCCGGAAGTGCCGTACGCCGCACGTGGTACTCGAGGTTGAAATGTGGATCGTCCACCCACGCCGGGCGGCCGAGCGCGAACGGCACGAACCGGACCCTCTGCCGATATCGAGGGACCTGCGGCAACCGGGCGGCAACCGCCGACTGCACCTCCCCCGGCCCCGGCGCAGGGCCCTCGAAGATGCCCACCGATCCGATGTGCATGTGCGTCACCGCATCCTCGACGTCCAAAAACAACGCATCGAGCGGGCTCATCATCTCCATCTCGCAACCCTCCTCCGCTGGTCAGCCGATCGGCTGGTTGAAACCTAGCGCGGGAAACCTGGACCAAACCAGCGCTCGAGTCCCGATCACGTCCCGCACAGATTGCTTCGAAGTTGGCGATAGGCAGTAGCTCCCGGCGGCGGATCGCGCAACGGCAGGTTGCGGCCAACCCAGGCCGCGCGAACCACAACCCTGGGGCGAGATCGTGTTCGGCGACGACATGGCCCCGCCATGATCGACCTCATCTACCAGGCCGAGATCCTCAAACCCAAGGCGACAGCTACCGGCTACGCGGCAAAGACCTCGACGCCCGCCCAACACGCCCCGACGCTAAGGCTAACGCCAACAAAGCAACACCCGGCCCGACGGCGCGCACGCGGCATGTCGCTCGGCTCGCCTATGGCTCGCTCCGCGAACGGCCGCCTCTAACCGACATCCCCGTGGGACACTCTTCAACCGGCCTTCACACCGGGCAACGCGGTAGCCGCGAAACGGCGAGCCCTCGGTCATTTCGCCGAAAGCTTCCACGTGTTCGGTGATCGTTGGTCTACGAGACGCCCTCGGGCCCGGAGCGGACACGTTGATAGGCGTCGGGTTGTCGATCGCATCGAGAGAGGGTGGGCGCCGGGTTGCGCTCCCGGGCCCACGTGTGGACTGGTCGGCGTGCAAGTCACAGGTGCAGCCCCGCCGCCCGTGGAAGAGCAGCCGGGGGCTGCGTGAGATCCTCAAGCGGACAGGATTGAGGACGTCAAGTCAGCCAACGCGGCTGGGCTGCTCGCGCACCTCGTTCAGCTGGGCAGGTGGAATGGCACGGTCGTGATGACGATGCCGTCGTATGCGATGAGCGATGCGCGCAGGCGGGCAGCGATTCGGTTGTGAAGGATGCGCTGCCACGGCTTGGCGACGACGATCTCGGGCACGACGAGCGTGAGCGTCACGTCAGTGCGTTGGCGATGCAGCGCGGCGATGTAGTTGGCCAGCGGCGCAACCGTCGCGCGATAGGGGGAGACGACGACTTCCAGCGGCAGGTGATCACCCCACGCTTGCCATGAGCGCTCGAAGCGGTCGGCCTCCTCCTCGGTGGGGCTCACGTGCACAGCGAGCACGGGTTGGCCGAGGGAGGCGGCGTACGCGAGGGCGTGCAAGGCAGCCAGGTCGAGGGCAGCGATCGGGACGACGGCGAAGCTGTGCACGTCCGCCGGGTTGTCCTGTGCCTCGGCCAGGTGCGCGGAGGCCACCGACGCGAGTCGTGGTGGCGCCAGCAGAATGGGCGACGTCTGCTCCCCGGCCTCGGGTCGCGGCGTGAGCGCCTCGCGGGCGCGCTGATAGTGAGCGTGTACGCGCCTGCATGCCAGAACGATGAGGGGGACGAGCACGACGACGACCCAGGCGCCTTGGGTGAGCTTGGTGATCGCGGCGATCACCACGACCAAAGCCGACAGGCCGGCGCCGAGGAGGTTGGTGGCGAGCGCGGCCCGCCATCCTCGCTCGCGGTGGCGCCACCAATGCGCGACCATCCCGGACTGAGCGAGCGTAAAGGCGAGGAACACCCCGATTGCGAACAGCGGGATCAGCGGCTCTGTCTGACCACCAAACGCCGCATAGATCAACGCCGCCGGCACAGCGAGCACGAGGATGCCGTTGCTGAAGGCAAGCCGATCGCCCAGGCGCAGGAACACCCGGGGGGCGAAGCTATCGCGGGCCATGAAGTACAGCAGGCGCGGAAAGCCGTTGAACGCCGAGTTGGCGGCCACCAGCAGCACGAGCGTGGTCGCCAGCTGCACGAACCCATAGGCAATGCCACCCCCGACGCTGCGGTGAGCGATCTGGGAGAGGACGGTCTCCCCGCCGCCCGGCTCAGCGCCATCGAAGTGAGCGACGAGCACGACGCCCACGAACATCGAGATCAAAAGCCCGACCATGACCCCGAGGGTCTGGCGGGCGTGCGCCGCCTCCGGCGGGCGGAATACCGGGACCGCGTTGGAGATCACCTCGATCCCGGTCATCGCCGTCGCCCCGGAGGCGAACGCGCGTAGCACGAGCAGCACGCCGAGCGCCTCGGTGGCCCGATGAGGTGCCGGCGGAACGGGATGAAAGCCGTGCGAGCCGGCCTTGATGAGACCGGCGATCACGACTAGCGCGATCGCGGCCACGAACAGGTAGGTGGGTGCGGCGAAGGCGGCGCCGGCGTCGCGCACACCGCGCAGGTTGCCCGCGACCAGCAGCACGATCACCCCCAGGCCGATCGGGACAGTCGCCGGAGCGACCGAAGGTATCGCCGAAGTCACCGCGGCCACGCCAGCGGCGACCGACACCGCGACGGTGAGGATGTAGTCGACGATCAACCCCGCCCCCGCGAGCAGGCCCCACTGCGGCCCCAGAGCGTCACTCGCGACGATGTAGGAGCCACCGCCGTGCGGATAGGCTCGGATCACCTGGCGGTAGCCGAGGCCCACCGAGAGCATCAGCACCGCCAGCGCCGCTCCGATCGGCAGCGAGAGCTTCAGCGCGCTGGCTCCAGCGAGCACCAGGATCGCCATCATCGCCTCGGGGCCGTAGGCCACCGAGGAGAGCGCGTCCGGCGAAAGGACCGCGAGCGCGAGCGCTCTGCCCATGCGCTCCTCGGCGATCGCCGTGCCGCGCAGCGGCGGACCAATCAGCACACGGCGCAGCGCGTACGCCACCCGGCCCATCAGTGAATCGCTCTGTCCCGCCTTTACTGTCGCTTCGAGCTCGTCGTCTCCCGTCGTCTCAGCCTCCGCGGTTCGGATGTGGACGAACCGCCCCGCCCGCGAGCGCTCCGGATCGGCGAAATCGAGCCCCGGATCGACAGGCAGCGCGCGCTCCCAGATCTCCCGCGCGGGCATGCACCCATCCCAGCGGCGCCCCACGTCACCGAGCGCGACAAGCGAGCTCTGATCAAGCTCCGGCAGCTGTGCGCTCGCCGTGACAGTCGCGTCGGGTCCGCCGGCTCCCTCATCGGCCGAGCCAGGCGCTGCGTGAGGCGCGTCCGGATCGTCGTCCCGCTCAGGGGAGCGATCTCGGCGGCCCTCGACAGGTGGCTTCGACGTCTCGGCCATCAGGTCAGCGAAGACCGCCTCGAGCAGCGCACCCCAGACGACCGTCGTTCCCCGTCACGCTGGCATCGAAGACGGAGCATCACCGGCACCAGAGAAATCATAGGACCGGAGACTTCAGCGCCCGAGCAGCGGCGACACCACGATCAGACTCGTGTCACCGCGCAAACCAACCGCGAGGCGCACGACGCCCTGCACGACTCCAGCAACTCGAGCATCGGGGGTCGTTGCCGGGCCTAACACGGGATGGGTTATTGCGTGAGCGAGCCCCCGTGCATGGCGCCTACACTCGACTATCGGGGTCTACCGCACGAACGCCCCCGGTTCGAGGACCGACGACCGCATCGAAGCGCTCGAGCCCGAGTGAACGCCCACGCCTGACGGCCGCATCGAGAGCAGGCACGACCGCCTCGCGGCCGAGACCGTCGAAACGAAACGGAAAGCTCACACGCGGCCACAGGTGACTGCCCCGCGCGCAGGCGAGACGCGACTGCGAGCGTCGGCGCGGCACCCGCATATATCCGCTCAGCGTTCCGCGACTGAGACGGCCAGAACGACCGGCCAAGGCCTCGGACGAGCCGTCAGGGATCGAGGCCGTTGCTGGCGGGTTTGCCGACTCGTCGGGGCGTACGCTGGGACGATCTCCTCGCTCAGGTTGATCGTCTGGCCGTACCACGCAAACCTGGCTGGTGTCGGCATGGGTCTGCGTGCAAGAACGTTAGCCTGCAACGAGCGACTCCTTCTCGACGTGGCGTGACGAGGTCGAGCAGATAAGCGCGGAGTGGGTCGCGCCGGCGGACGAGTCCCTGCCCGAGGTCGCCCGCATCTTCCAGCTCGATCGCCGTTTGGCTCGCCACGTCGCCGACGCGGGTCTGGGCGCGGCGCTGCCGCTCTGGCTGTCCGCGAGGCCGAAACAGGAGTCAGATCGCCGGCGCCACGAAGCTCGACGCGACCTGGTCGTTCGTGATTGGGGAAGTGTCGGGGAGCAAGACCCAGGTTCGGTGGGCGATCGCTCTCGGGCGGATCCGATCGCGCGCCCCGCGTAGGTCGCCGCCATCGCCTGGTCGGGTAGGCCCGGCGCGCGATCGCGCCGGTCCGGTGCGCCTGGCGCCGTGCCGGGCGATCGGGATTGCCCGCGCGGTGCGCATGGGCGCCGGCGCTCGCGCGGCTGCCCATAGGTCCGACAGGGGTAGCCGCAGGCTTGGCTGACCACGCCGAAGTCGTGACCGTTTCGCGCCGCAGGCGATGATCCTTCCGTCGACGCCGTGGGCAGCGCTCGGTGCTCGGAGCACCTGGAGTTCCGGGTAGCGCGGATCGGATCAGGTCGGCGCGACCGGCCTGGTGAGCCGGCGGCGGGCACCCCGCGCCATCCGCGCGTACGAGGCGGCCGCCACGGGCTGGCGCGGATGCGCGCCACGGCGGGAGGGAGTCTCGGCGCTCCCGGCGGCCGGGAGTGAGGCATCTCGCAAGCTGGCGCTTCTCGGTGGATCGCCGTCTGATTCCCCAAGCCGCACCCAACGATGGCTGGATGGCTATGCGGATCGCGCGGCCCCGGTACGTAGCCTCTGGTGGCGATGGTGTCGGATGGTCCCGATTGGAGGCTTTTACATGGATGCACCCGTCAAGGTCCGCGAGGAACTGCCGCGTGTTGTGCGCTTCGATCCCAGGGAGATCAGGCACGCGGTTCGTGAGGTCGAGGGTTTCAATGCCAAGCTCGCGCTCGTGATCACCCGCAGCGTCGGAACGATGGCGTGCGCTTACGTGTTCGCGGCGATCGCGCTGATCAGCCTGCCTGCCGCGATTACCTCGGGGCAGGTGATCATCATCGTGGCGTGGGTCGCGCAGACGTTCCTGCAGCTGGTGCTCCTGTCGATCATCATGGTTGGGCAAACGGTGCAGTCCGTCGCTTCGGACGCGCGCGCCGCGAAGGAGTTCGCTGACACCGAGACGATCCTTGACCGTCTCGACGTCAAGACCGCAGGCGGTATCAGAGACGTCCTTGACGCGATCCACGCGATCGGCAACCCGGCCGGAACGTCGCAGACGCGCCCGACCCTGCCGAGACGGTCGAATTGACCAGCGGGGCTGTGAACGGGTCGCGGGTCAGCTACGCGGTTCCTGAGCGGCAGCGGTGTGTCTCTCGGGCGGGTCGCCCACTCAGCTGCGAGAGCCGGTGGTGGCGGGGGCCGGCCTGATGATCGCAGTCGCGTTCGCGATCTTCGCGGCGCTGCACGTCGCCGGGCAGTACCGCCACCGCACGATCACGCAGCGCCTACTCGCGTGCCCCCGGCGGGGACCGACGCTCGGGGCTCAGCTGCTGACTTATGGAACCCTCGGGCTGCTCCTCTCGGCGGCGGCGCTGGCAGTCGGCCTAGCGATCGCGCAGCCGATAGTCGCCGGCAAGCACCTGTCGCTGGGGATGTCGGCCGGCGTGGTCGCAGGCGTGCTGCTGTCAGTCGTGCTCTTCACGATGATCGGCGTAAGCCTGGCCGTGATCACCCGCAGCCAGCCGGCCGCTATCTCCGTGCTGGTCGCCACGTTCGTCGCCGAAAAGATTGTCGAAGGGCTGATCCGGGGCGCGGACGCCTACCTCCCCTATGGACTGCTCAACCCGCTGCTGGGAATGTCCGGAGCGACGATCTCGCGCGGAGCCGCGGCGCTGACTCTCACCGGCATCACGGCTGCGATTGCACTAATCGCCTACGCCCTCCTCGGCCGGCGGGACGTGACCTGAGATCGGGCTCGCCGACGTCATCTCCGCGCCCCCGCCCCGAGCTCCGGCGGGTCCAGGAGGCATCGGGGGGCAATCCGTACTTCGCGTGTGGCGCGCAGAAGGGCCGGACTCCCGAGTCCCGAACCCGTGGCCGTTCAGATAGCCTGCACGGACCAACCGCCACGACGGCTTATCGCTCGGACCCGATCGTCGATGTCGGCGGTTCTTACGGAGCGCTCGTCACGCCCAGATGGATTGAACCACCCATTGGCTCGCCTCGACGCCGCGGTAACTTGGCTATGCGTCTTCACGGTCCTCTATTTAGCGCCCACGTAGTGCCTCGGTCCACCACCAGCAAGCACTCGGCGCTGGACCGTGGGGGCGACGCAGCGGCGCGCCGCTAGCCCCCCGACACCACCCTAGCGGTGCGCGACTCATGGCCCCCCGTCGAAGGACAGGCGGGGGGCCGACCTTGCAGCGGGTGCCGCTTGACGTCACGGCGGCGAACGCAGACGGCCACCTCGTTGGCGCCACAGCGATCTTCGGCGGCGGCAAGAGGTCGCTCCCGCTGAAGCTCAGTCCCGGCACGTACACGTTCTATTGCTCGAGCGCCGGGGCCATCGCGCGGCTGGGATGAGCGGGACGCTCATCGTCGAGTAAGGCTCCGTGGGCGACCAGCGTCGCACTTCACATCCCCTCGTCGGGGACAGCATCAATTCGCGATGCCACGTCTACGGACGGCGCCGGGTTCCAGACCGGCGACGACTCACGCAACCTCGCCTGGCTTTCGCTGGCGTTACTCGGCGAGGCCTGGCACAACGACCACCATGCCCCGCCTCAGCGATGTACGGACTGGAGCGATTCGAGCTCGACCCGTCTGCGTTCTGCATCAGGCTGCTCGAGGGCTGAAATGGGGCGTCGCCCCCATCGACCAAGCTGTTTGGCGTGTCACAGTCGACGGACGGCGAACGGCCGCAACAAGCAACATGATGCGGACTAAACAGCAGCTGGCAGCACGCCAGCGACGCGAGCTCAAGCGCGATCGCCGATCACGGCCGCTCCCAGAGTTGGTCGCTGCGCAACGACGTCTTAACGCCGAGCGAACAGATGAGCAGCAGATCGACCAGAGCCGCCGCGTCGACGCAGATCCACTTCCGATATGAGCGTCCTGGCCGCTACCGGGTTCGGAGCCGTGCTGGGCTTGGCGCTCGGCATCCTCGTCAGTGTCACCAGCGACATCACGTTTGCACCCGAGGCCGGGCTCGTGCTCGGGGCGCTGCTTGGATGGCTTGCGCGCCGCGGGGGCGTGTAGGTCACGCAGGCTCGACTGCGCGGAGTTGTGCTGTGCGAAAGCCCCGGTTGCCTAAGTTCTCACGTCGTGAGTTGTTGACTGGCGTCGGCGCAACCCTCGCTTTGCTTTCGGTGTTTCGCGCGCTCAATTGCGGCGCGGCGGCGTGGTTCCGGACTCGCGCCCGCATTGCGCGGCTTCGCGTGGGGCTTTCTCGCGTCCGGCCGTCAGACCGTGAGGTGTGCCGTCACGTGACCGGGAGCCTGGAGCCAATGCGTTGTTAGCTCGTGCAATCGCGATCGAGCCGGTCGAGTCGATCCCAGAGACATCCGCTGCCGAGCGGGTCGTGGCGGACGCGCTGGCGATCGGCGCGTCGGTTGTGGATGCTGAGCGTGTCCGCCGCTCGGTTCCGCTGTGGTTTCATACGTTCGCGCTTGCGCCGGGGGTCTACACGCCGGGGATCGCCCGCGACCACGGGTATCGGATTGCGGTGCTCGGCGCGGATCGGTTTGCGGGCCGCAGCGTGCTCGACGTAGGCGCGTTTGATGGCTTTTACAGTTTCCTCGCGGAGGCCCGCGGTGCGCGGCGTGTCGTCGCGCTCGACAATGAGCAATACGTGGGGTGGGTGCGTGCCCGCTTCGGTGTGTCGCTTCAGGGTGGTAATGGCTTCCGCGCGATCGCCGGGCTGCTCGGATCGCGGGTCGAGTACCGACGCATGGATGCACTGGACGTGCGCGAGCTCGATGAGCGCTTCGACGTTGTGTTGTGTTTCGGCGTCTTGCACCGGGTGACTGATCCGATTGCGTTGCTGCAGGCGCTCGGGGACGTGCTGGCGCCGGGTGGCGAGATCGTGCTCGAGACCTACGGCTCGCGCCTGGCCGCCGACACCCCGGCGATCGAGGTTCACGAGCCGGGCGATGTGTACGCGCGCGATGAGTTCGTCTACTGGGGCTTCTCGCCGGCGGGTCTGGGTCGACTGGGTCGCATTGTGGGCCTCGACGAGCTCGAGGTCGTCGATCAGCCGGAGATCGACGGTCACCCGCGGATTCTCGCACTGCTACGCGCGGCTAGCTTGAGCGACGCTGGCTGAACGCGAACCGCGAGGAGATGTCAGCAGCGGAACTTCAAGAGCTGGAAGAGGTCAAGGGTCTGATCGCTCGCGGGCTTCAGGTCGGCGTGCTGACGGACGCCGAAATTGCGACCACCACGGCCGAGCTCGGCCTTGAGGACAGCGACGTCGAAGAGCTGCACGACCTGTTCGAACGCTGTGAAATCGAGCTGGTCGAGGAGATCGATCCGGGCGCTGCGGCGAGCCTGATCATCGAGCGCCCGCCCAAGAGGCGCGCTCGCCGCAAGGCTCCACTGGATCTCAGGCCGGAGGGGACGACCGACGGTCTGCAGCTGTTCCTCGAGGGCATCGGCAAGGCGCGGCTGCTCAGCGCCGAGGAGGAAGTTGATCTCGCCAAGCGGATCTGGCGCGGTGACCTGGACGCCAAGCAGAAGATGGTCGAGTCGAACCTGCGGCTGGTGGTCTCGATCGCGAAGAACTATCGCAACAAGGGGCTACCGTTTCTCGACCTGATCCAGGAGGGCACCATCGGCCTCATTCGTGGGGCGGAGAAGTTCGACCACTGCAAGGGCTTCAAGTTCTCGACCTACGCAACCTGATGGATTCGCCAGGCGATCACCCGTGCGATTGCGGACAAGTCGCGGACGATCCGGATCCCCGTCCACACTGTCGAGAAGCTCAACAAGATTGGGCGCGCGGAGCGCGGGGCTCATGATCGGGCTCGGTCGCGAACCGACAAGGGAGATCGCCGAGGTGACCGGCATCGAGCCCGACCAGGTCGAATCGATGAAGCAGTCCGCACAGGCGCCGATGTCGCTCGAGCAGCCCGTCGGCGATGAGGAGCAGTCGGAGTTCGGCGGTTTCATCGCCAACGAACAAGCCGAGTCTCCCTACGAGCGCGCCGTCGAAATCCTCACCAATGAAGCCGTGCGCAAGGCGCTCGGTAACCTCGGCTACCGCGAGCGGCGGGTGCTTGAGCTGCGCTACGGCCTCGGTGGCGAGCACCCGCGCACACTCGACGAGGCGGGCGTACGTTCAACGTCACGCGCGAACGCGTCCGCCAAATCGAAAAGCAATCGCTGATGAAACTCCGGCAGCTGCACGAGGCTAAGAAGTTGCACAAACGACGCCGAGATCGCTTGAGCCTTTCCGCTGCGCACGCCCGCGCACCGCAGCTAGACGCCTCGAGAAGGTCCGCGACATCGCGCAACTCGTACCCGGGCGCACTGCGGTCGCCCACGCCCCGCCACCAGATCCGACGCAGCGACGGAGTCAGCCTCGACGCCTGCGACGCAGACACGTTCTGGACTGAACCGGTTCGGCAGCCCGGCCCCTCGCTCGGTGGAGAGGCAGAAGCTAGGGTGTGGAATGCCGGTCCTAACGGGCACCTGGTACGTCGCAAGCGAGGGCACTGCTGCTTTGGCCCGGAGTTCAGCGAGGGCGGTGTCGGACTAGATCGCGCCGTGCGATCCAGGGGCTTTAGCCGCGGGTGCGTTTCTCCTGCGTGGCCGGTGGCTCGGTCTGAGTCGGTACCGTCGGGTCGCGGGCCGCACCGGGGTCTTTGACTGCGCCGGGCTCTTTGAGTGCCTCCGCGGCTCGCTTCGCCTTGTCCGCGAACGTGCCCTCACTCTTGAGGATCCCCCCGACCTCACGGGCGTCGCCTTTGGCGGCCTGCGCTCCGCCACGCTTGGTGTAGATCTGCTTGGCCTTGCGTGCGAGTTTGCTGAAGTCCACGATGCGTCCACCTGTCCGAGCCGGCAACCGAGCCCTGAGCCGCGTTCTCAGGAGAAGCATTGGGTCCCCCGGGTTCTTACGGCCTTCGCGGGCGTCGAGGGCTGAGTGCGATCTCTACCACCGACACCCGGACGAACCTATGGAGTCTGAACCCCACATCTCCCGACTTGGACGTGCCGGTGATGGTCGCGGCAGCGCCACCGCTACCTCGGGAAAGATGGCACATCGAGTCCCAGCGCCGGGCGGTTGGCTGACGCTACCGGTCGGGGTCACCGTTCCCGATCGGGAGCCGAGTTCACGTGGATACAGGCGAACCCCCATTGCCGATGTGTGATCGGCCGGTGATGCTGCTTGGAGCATGCAATCGGCAGGAAGGAGACCGACGGCGAGTTTTGATCGGATTAACGGCGTGATGGGCCGCGGGCAGCGATCCGCGTGAGTCAGCGCGTGAGCTGCCCGCGGTGCGACCTGACGATCACCGCGAGGGCCCCGTGGCTTGCTGCCAGGTTCTGCCCGCGCTGCCTGGCTCATACACGCATACCGGTGAAGATGCTCAGCGCCGCGCACCCCGACGACCCAGCGGCACATGCGCTCATGTCGTCGGCGGCTTCGCCCGCTCGGCACCAAGCGAGGCGTTCCACGCGCGCCGCTCGATAGCCGCACGCTCGCGTTCTAACCGCGCGTGAGCGCGCTCCTGCCTCGCCAGCGAACGCGCTCCCATCGTGTCGAACAGCTCGGCGGACTGCGCATGGCGCTCGGCAGCCCGTTCATGAGCGACCGCTGAACGCAGGAGCGGCGCGACGACTTGCACGATAAGAGCTTATAACGATCGATCGGTTTAGTCGTGCACGGCCCTCGACGGCTGCCAGTCGCACCAGCTCCAAGCTCGACTCGATCGCCTGATAGGCGTTCTCGGAGACCGTCCATCAGCGAACCATGTCGCGACACCGCGGCCGAGCGGAGCATCAGACGCCACCGAGAAGGGTCCAGTTGGACAAGAAGCGTTGATCAGAGAAGGCTGATCGTCCCCGCGGCCACATCCCGAGGTGCTCGCTGCTGATGGGAATCAGGGTCGCGCCGCACGCCTCCGGGAACGGCCGCGGGAACCTATGCATCCGTTCTAGCGCGGCGCCGACAGGATCCAATGGGGGCGCGCATCCGTCTGCTCTGAGTAGCGCTCGGCGCTGCGCCGGATGCCAAGGCGTCGGGATCCCGGACGCACCCGTCCCGGCACCTGCAGTCCTTCGCGCGTCTTATTCTTATCTGGCGGACCGTGGCGTGTCGGACCGAGGACTGGTAGCCCGAAGTTCGTCAAGGCGAAGCCGCCGCCTTCGGCAGCTCGCGCTGGGACCGTTCTCGTCGATCGCGGGCTTACGTGTGCCCGCGCGTCGCGTGCGGATGGGCGTGAGGACGGCTTGCCGGCGCCCGGACTCCGGGCGGGTGGAGCAGGTTCTCGACGTCGCGGACGCCCGCGACCTTACGCACGGCACGTGCGACGCGCTGGATCTGCTGGGGATCTTCGAACTGCCCGCGCAGAACTACGATCCCGCGGTCGGCGTTGATGCTGATCGGTCCCTTCGGGATCGTCCGGTCGCGGAACAGCTCGCTCTCGACCTTGCGTACGACACCGATGCCGTCGAGCTCCGGTGGCGCGTGCTCGTGGTCGGTGATCGCGCGCGTGAACCCGACGACCTTGCCCGCCTCGTAGTGGGCCTGGCGCTCGACCCTGCGTGCCCGGCGGCGGAACGCGGCCGTCGTGCGGTCGCGCCCGAGGTGCCGCCGCCGCTTGCCATTACGCGGGTCCAGGAAGAACTCCAGCGCCGCGCCCGCCGCCAGCGCGAACCCGACAAGCGCGACCAGCTCACGCGCCGAACGCTCCCGCAGACCCGCCCGCCCACGACCGCCCCACCTCAACGAAGCACCCATCGCCAGCAACCAGGCACGCGGCCGACGTCGGCGAAGTTCGCCGAATCGGTGCATACCACGCTCCAAACAGCATTGAGCACTCGATAACGCGTCCTCGCGGCCGCATCCGAGCGCTTCGCCGGTGGGGACCGAGGCCACGTCGCAGCCCTTCGAGCGGACCGCGAGGACGAACGGAAAAAGTGATAGCGCCGCGTCGACGCGAGGCCAATGGGGCCAAGCATTCATCTTCCGCCAAGCACCGAGGATCCCGACTGAGAATGCAAGCTCGCCCCCATGGGCGACCGCAAACACCGCGGTCTCCTGCGATCGGTGCTGTGTCACAGTTACCGTCGTCACCTTGACATCGCGCACGCGCGCCCGATCGCAAGAGGCCCGATCGAAAATGGACCCTCGCACCCATCGACGCAAACGTTTTCGCCTGCCAGAGTCGACAACAGTCAACCGGAGCTGCACGAGCATTACGCGCCCTCTTGGTGTACGCGTCCAGGTCGACTGACGGCGCGGGGTTCTCGCCCTCTTCCTCCCGCTCGGACGCAACAGAGGGAGAAGGGTTGAACACCATGACGCACACGCAACACAACCGCCCTGCCCGCAGGCGAGGCGAGCTCACGAACGATCGCGGATCGCGCCGGATCTCGGCGGCGATCAACGCTCAGCGACGCCTGCACAGCCGGCGAGCGGACAGTCCCCGGATCAAGGCAGACCGGTTCGGTCCGAGCGATCCCAGCTATGCGTCCCTCTCGCGAGTGCACGACTAGCGCGGGACTTTGGACCACGAGGGGCCTGCGACGTGTGGAACCGGGCGGCCCGACGCTCACGTGGCCCGGTGGTGTGGTACACGCCGCGGTCAGCCTAGCGTCTACCCGACAGCTCAAGTCATCTCGAAGCGCTACAGGAAACCGGTCTGTTTGGACCCCGCCAATCGCATCTTCAGCGTTGGTGTTTCTCTCCGTGCACCGGCTGCATTCCTCCACACCGACGCTCACGGGCGGCTTCCGGGCCCCTCCGGCGTCTTTGCCGCTGGTGACGCGACGACGTTCCCGATAAAGCACGGAGGCCTGGCCGCCCAGCAAGCCGATGCCGTCGCCAACGCGATCGCCGCGTCGGTGGGCACGGCGCTCGACCCGCAACCGTTCCGCGATCCTCCCCGGCATGCTGCTGACCGGCGGCTCCGCCGCCTTGACTGATCGGGCAGCACTCAAGACACCCTGTCCTCACCAGCGAAAAGGCGCTCCAGCGGGCCGGCTCGCCACGGGCTTTGAGACGCGCAGCCTCGATGCCCAACCCGAATGCTCGAAGCTGCGATGACGATTCTCCCTGGCTGGACTGTGCCTCGTAGTCCCGATCGGCCAGACAACAGGAATGTCAACTGAAGAACCAGTCATGTCGTCGCGCGACCTGAACAAGGTTCTCAGATCCGGATGCTGAGATCGAAATGGCGCTCGGGTTCGTTGTCAACTACCACGCGCTAACGGCGGCGACCATCGGACCACGCCGGATAAGACCAGGTCGGGAGCCGGCTCCGGCCGCTGAGATCAAGTTCCCCTGCGACACGCTCGACAGAATCGACGGGATCGGTCCGCCGGGCCTCAACCTCAACCCGCCGACGGTGGGAGGGTGAGCCCGGCCCTGCAGTCGGCGGCCCAGCGACGCCAGGTCTCCTGCGCCGACAGTGACGGGGTGACCTCTCGAGACGTCCGTTTCGGGATTCGGCGATCGCCCGT
Organism: uncultured Solirubrobacterales bacterium; assembly: GCA_963812225.1. Classification (GTDB taxonomy): domain Bacteria; phylum Actinomycetota; class Thermoleophilia; order Solirubrobacterales; family Solirubrobacteraceae; genus Palsa-465. The sequence goes on along the minus strand of CAWEUN010000007.1, from coordinate 351,852 downwards.
GTTAGAAGTCTGGGACTCGGTGAGGGTCGAAGCATTGTTTATGACGTGGGGCCGGGTGGTGCGGGTGGTGTCGAGAGCCGCGGGGGGTATAGGAACGGGCCGAGCCCGTCGAGCGGTTGGCCTGGGTCGCGCGGCGCATAGCGTTTGAGTTCGGAGTTCACGCTGAAGCGTGGGCCGAGGAGCACCTGGTCGTCGCGGATGAGTGTGTAGAACCGGTCAAGGGGTCGTGGTGGGGGGCCGCCGATCCGAAACCCGCGAAGATCGTAGACCCCGCCGTGGCACGGGCATACGAATGACCCGGCGGCCGCGACGAAGCGGACGGGGCAGCCTACGTGGACGCAGCGTGAGGAGAGCGCGATGACGTGGTCATACCGGTCGCTCACGGGGCCGTCGAGGCTGGGGTTGCGCCTGCGAACGTACGCGAGTGACCGTCCGGCTTGGCCCACGCTGGGCTCGATCGTGTTCGTGACCGTTGCGTAGGTCGAGTCGGTGAACCGAGACAACGGCCCGATCTCTTGCCAAGAGACACGGGCACGGTCGAACAACGGCGCGATCGCGAACCCCAACACTGGCACGGCTGTCGCCGCCGCCGCGATCGCGCCGGCCGTGCCAGCGGTTGCGCCCATGAATCGGCGCCTCGTGACCGTCTCGCCTTCGAACGCCCCGGGGAGCTCGAGCGACTCGGTGGACCGGGGACCGTCTCGCCCGGTTGGTCGGCGCTTAGCCATTGGTGGCTTGGTTCAGTTTCTTCGTGATCGGCGTAACGCTCCCGGACGCGTGCTCGCACAAAAATGGGGAGCGGCCTGTATTTCCGATGCGGGCGGCGGTTCCAGGCTCACTGGGTGGCTCAGGTCCAAGGCCGACCACTCAGAGTCCGGGCTTTGCGTGTGATCGGGTCGGGTCGGCTATCGCTCGTCATTGGTGCCGCGTGGAGCGCCCCGCGCGACGCGCGATATCTCGCCGGCGCTTCGTGCTCACCCGACTGCCACACACCCGTGTTGGTTCGGCCTGGGTACGCGTTTCGGCAGCGGACACGCCGCGACGGCACGGCTGAAGTTCACGTGACCGACGCGACAGCCGGCGCCGACGGTCGGCGCGCTCGCCCAGCGTCCAAAACGCCCACAGCTCAAGAACGGCGAGCGCAATCGCGGCCAAGACGATCACACATATCGTGAGCGCCATCGAACTGCCTTCGGCTTCACCTTGCTAGGGCTCGTTGTGCACACGCCCAGCTGTCACATCCTGGTTGGTGACCGCGGCCGCCGACGAGCAGATGCTGCCGACGACCGCGAATCCGTCCGCTAACGACAAGGCACCGCGCCTTCACTTGCTCGTATGAGCCGGGTGCTCCGTGAGCGGCGAATAACAGCTTGACAGCGATCGATCCGAGCACCATGGGGACGAGCCCCCATCTCTGAGCAGCTCAAAGACGACATCGAGGAGACGACGACGCTTACACCCGCTTAGAAGCGTGGTGTAGGCGGCCGACGGCAGGCCTCTCGACGAGCGGCACTTTGCCGCGGGCCCGGAGCGCGCGAAGCGCGTCGAGCGGCCAGCGTGCTGTGTCGACACCGCGAGACGCCGGGATTGCCCCCGGACGCTCGGGCCCTATCCGAGGAAGGTCTGATGAAGTAGGAAGCCGTTGAGAATGATGATCAGCGCAGCGACGACGCCGCCGACGATGGTGGTCGTGCTGGTGGGGTCGAGCCCGAGCGCGAGGATGATCAACGCCGGGGTCATGGTTACCGCGCGGCGCACAAACAGCGGGATGCGACGGTTGATGAATCCCTGTATGAGGACCTGGCCGGCATATGTACCGACGCTGGAACTCGACCCACCTGAGGCGAGCAGCGCAACGGCGAAGCCCAAGGCGGCACCGCCGCCGACCAGCCGCTCGAGGCCCGCGTGTGCACCCTCGATGCTGTCGATGCCGGTATTGCCGGTCGTATGAAAGCGCGGCGACGACGCCGGGGCACGGTCAACCCCGCATACGGGGCCCGACAGCCCGGAATCGTATCTCCTAAGGGCCGCGAGCGAATCTGGCGCAATATGAGTTCTCGCCCCCATTCGCGCTTACCGCGCGCCGCGATATCAAAGGGGTAGCCGCTCTCTCTTGGCCCTCACATATCGCCAGGCGGCCGATGGTCTGGACCGGGAGGCCGACTTCAGGACTCGCGCGGATGGCCCTCGCCGTAGACACGCGGTGGGGGACATCGCCGAGTGTCGGATAAGGATTAGCCCCATTGCCGTGCTGTGGCGCCGGGGTATCCATCCGAGTTACCGGTCCTCGCCCACCGAGACGCCAGAGGCGTGACATATAGCGAAGGCCTCACTGCCGCGACGTGATGGACCCGTGAGGCTACCGATGGCAAGACCGATAGGAGGAAGCGTCTGACGCGCTCGGGGATCCGGGATGGGGTATCACGCCACGGGCGCGGAGCCGATGCGACTCGGAGTGAGTCGCGGCTGAACTGCGCGGGCTGCGGTCTTACGATCACCGCGAGAGTTCCCTGGCTCGCCACGAGGTATTGCCCGCGCTGCCTGGCTCGCCGCCGCGCGATCGTTGAGATGTTCGGTACCCGGCTCCCGGCCGAGGAACTCTACGCACAAGGCTCGGCACCTGAGGCCCAAGCCCAGCGGTGGCAGCGCTTACCGGCTCGTCAACGACGCGGCGTCCTCGCCCCGGAACAACTAGGTACACGGCCACCCCGGGCGGAAATACACATAACTCTCCATCCAAACCGTGGCCGACCGCGGCCATGCTATGTCCGTCGAAATCCACTGACCTCAAAAATAGGACACATTGAGGATGAAGATCACCCAGACTCAACTGACGACCCGTCTTCGCAGCTGGACGCTTGTCGCCGGACTGACCGGCCTGCTCATAGCGCTGGGGGTCCTGTTGGGCGGTGCTCTTACATGGTTGTTCGCCGGCATCGCCGTCGTGGCGAACCTGGTCGGGTACTTCTACTCCGACCGGATCGCGCTCCGAGCGGTGCGAGCGCAGTGGCTGCCCGAGGCGCAGGCGCCCGAGGTGCATCAGGTCGTGCGGGAGCTGTCTGCCCGCGCGCAAATGCCGATGCCACGGCTGTACCTGATGCCGGGCGAGCAGGCGAATGCCTTCGCCACCGGCCGCGATCCGGCTCACGCGGCAGTCGCGATGACAGAGGGGCTGCTCACCAGTGTGTCGCTGAGACAGGTCCGCGGCGTGCTAGCACACGAGCTATGCCATATCAGGAACCACGACATCCTGGTCTCGTCACTCGCGGCGACGATCGCCGGGGCGATCTCGGCAATCGTCAACGTCCTGCAACTCTCGTTTCTGTTCGGCGGCCAGGACGAGGACGGCCCACTCGGCTTCCTTGGCTCCCTGGCCGCGGTGCTGCTGGCGCCGCTCGGGGCGTTGCTCCTGCAGCTGGGTGTTTCCCGGCAGCGCGAGTACCTGGCGGACGCCTCCGCCGCCGAGCTTCTCGGTAGCGGCGCGCCGCTGGCCGACGCGCTCGAGGACATTGCGCGGGACCGCGCACAACTCAACGTCAACCCGGTGAGTGCGCCGATGTATATCGTCAACCCACTCGGCGGCGGGAGCGCGAGCAACCTTTTCTCGACTCACCCGCCTGTGCAGGAGCGAATCCGGCGGCTACGCGCCTACACCCCGGCGGCTGGGCCGCACCTCAGGCTCGTGATGCCGGATCGTCCGAGCCGCCAGGCGGCGTAGCCGAGGTCCCACGTGACCAAGGAGATGGTCCCGATGAGTCGCCCCCGCCGGCTATGGGCCGACGGAACGAGCCCCATGCTGAAACTCGCTGCGCCCGCGGCTTCCCTCGCCATCGTGCTCGGCGGCTGTGGCGGCTCGAGCACGAAACCTACGCCGACGACCGCGCCGGCACTCGCCGTAGCGGCCGAGGCGCCGGCGACCGCCCGAGGGATCCCAGAGATCGTCGAGCGCGTCGGGCCGCGGGTCGTGACCGTCCTGACGCAAGGCGGTGTCGGCAGCGGTGTGATCTACCGCTCCGACGGCATCATCCTGACCAACGAGCACGTGATCCGCGGCAACAGCTCCGCGGAAGTCGCATTCGCCGACGGGCGGCGGGAACGCGGCGAGGTCATCGCGAGCGATCCGGATACCGATCTCGCTCTCGTCCGAGTCGGCCGCAGGAACCTTCCGGCCGCAACGTTCCGAACCACACTTCCGCCAGTCGGATCGCTTGCGGTCGTTCTCGGTAGCCCGCTCGGCTTTGAGAAATCCGTCACCGCTGGGATTATCTCTGGGCTTCATCGCTCGATCCCCGGATCAGCTCGCGAATCGGCGGCGCTGATCGACCTGATACAGACCGACGCCCCGATATCCCCCGGCAATTCCGGGGGCGCTGTCGTGGACGGGCAAGGTCGCGTGCTCGGGATCAGCGAGGCATACATCCCGCCCGAACAGGGCGCAGTGGCGATCGGGTTCGCGATCCCTGCGGCGACAGCGGTCAGCGTCGCCGACCAGCTTCTAAACAGCGGCCGCGTCGAGCACGCGTTCGTCGGCATCCAGCCGGCTGAGCTGACGCCTGAGCTTGCGCGTGAGCTAGGGATCAAGCAGTCAACCGGCGTGCTCGTCTACGGTGTATCCCGAGGTGGGCCAGCCGCGCAGGCTCACGTCGCCCCCGGAGACATCCTCGTCGAGCTCGACGGAAACAGCCTGACCTCGGTCGAAGACCTGTTCGCCGCGCTGCGCCAGCATCGCCCAGGTCAGACGGTCAAACTCGAGCTGATCCGTAACGGCCAAGGCGAGAGCGTCGATGTCCAGCTGTCGGCCAAGGCGCAGTAGCGCCCGAGCTGAACCTCGATGTGAGGCGTTTGTTCACGCTCGGACGGGCATACACGGGAGCAGCCGCGAGTCCGCGAGTGCTGAGGCTCGGTGGGAATGGATCTGGAGATAGCCGGCGCCGCTGGTCATCTCGAGGAACGCCTGGCCAGGACAGCTATCGGACCGCGGGGACCACGTCGCACTCGGCGTCGTGGGGACCGATCACTCACTCGGTCGGCTTGGCGGGGAGTTCGCGTCCGCAAGTCGCACCGTCGGCGAAGACCGCCAGACGCGCGAAGCACCGCTTCTCGGCGTCGCTGAGCAGCTGGTGGCTCCAGTCGAGGAACTTCTGCACGCCGGCGCCGTAGCGGGTACGCCTGCTTCCCCTCGCCCTCTGGGGAGGACGCTCAGACGTTCTGTACCTGCCAGCCCCAGCCGAACGGGCCTCAGCACAGACGACCTGCGACCGTCCGCGACCCGCCCTCTGCCAGCAGGACCACCGAGAAAGTTCATCCCGGGCCATTGAGATCCATCCGTCGTCCGATCTGAGCATTCGGGAGGCGTTGACGGGGCGCCTGCCATTTGGGGGCAACGGCCGCTTTCAGATCACACGCGGCGCAGCCGGTAGAAGTATTCGTCGAACTTGAGCAACTTCGCTATGGGGTCGGGCTCGCTGTCAGCTGCCTCGACGTCAGTCACCTCCCACCCGGGGAACGCCCGCTCCACATCGGCTCGGCTCGCGCCACGCGGAAGTGGCCCCCGGCGCCTCGGCGCGAAGCAGTCGAGGAGCACCGTGGCATCGGGAGCGGCGATGGCGCTCACTCCCCTGCCCATCGCCTCACGATGTGCGTCGGTTAGGCCGTGGAAAGTGCCGGTGTCCAGCACGAGACGGAAGCCGGAGCCGACGCCTGCTTCCCGTAGCGCCGTCACATCGCCGTGGACGACGCGCATCTTTACGCCTGCCTTATCCGCGCGCTCGCGGGCCCGACGCAGCGCCTTCCCGACGATGTCGATCCCGGTCACCTCCCAACCTCGCTTCGCAAGCTGGACGCCCCAGACCGCGCTGCCGGTGCCGAGGTCGAGCGCCGATCCGTAGGGCGGTTCGTATCCGTCCTCCTCGCGAGCCACCAGCTTGAGGAGCTCGTCGGCGAACGGCGGATGGTCGGCGAGGTCCTCCCATGGGTGAAAGCCGATCGCGTAGGCGAGCCTGTAGTTCACGATGTGCTCCGGACTTCGGCCCCGGCGGCCTCGAGGTTCCTCATCACCACTGGGATCGTTTTGCCGAGGATCTCGGTGGGGCTGAACTCGACGATCTCCGACCCCGCGTGGTGCACGGGCGTGTGGCCCGGCGCGACGTAGTAGGTGTCCCCCGCCTCGTAGGTCTCTTCGCGATCCGCGAACCGGCAGCCCACCTTTCCTTTGATCACGTATCGCCGGCGCGGGATCTGGGCACGGTCGTCCGGCGGGCCGCGGAACAGATCCGCGAGGTCTGCGTTGGCCGTGTGCGACTCAAAGCAGACGGAGTAGCCGCCCTCCAGGTGCTCCAGACGCACCTCGAGGCCGTCGGTCGTCACGGACTCGGATGCGGTGTCTCTGGATGCTTTCGGCATATCTCTCCTCCGGTCTAGTAGCGGTCGGCGTGCGGGCCGAGCACCGCGCTCAGCGCACGCAAGAAGCCCTCCGGTTGCTCGATGTGCGGCGCATGGGCGGCATCGTCGATCAGGTGCAGAGGCCAGCCGAGTCTGTTGCTCGCCCCCTCGGCAAGGCCTGCTGGGACTATGTGATCGTGCCTCCCCCACACGAGCGCCGTCGGAATCGCAATGCGTCGCAGCTCGGTGTCGGGAACCCGCCTCGTGCCGGTCTTGATCAGCTGTCGCATCGTCCGCGTTTCGCTCCGAAGGCCGGAGCGCGAAGCGGATCGCGACGACCCGTAGACCTAGCGGTATGCGGTAGGAGCCGATCGCGGGCGCGGCGTAGATCGGCAGCCGACGCAAGACATCCTCGTGTTCGGCGGCGAAACAAGCGGCAATGCTGCCGCCCAGCGAGTGTGCGATCAGCGTCGGCTCCTGCGAGCACGTCTGTCGCAGGAGCTCGAGGAGCCACTCGGCGAAGGTATCGACGTCGAAGTCGGTGACCGGCTCAGACTCCCCGAGGCCCGGCACGTCGGGGGCGACCACGCGGTGGCTCTCGGCAAGGGCAGGGAGCACCGGCGCCCAGACCGCACCGCCGCACTCGATCCCGCCGTGCAGGAGCACGAGCGGGGGTCCGGCGCCACCCTCGAGGACCGCCGTGGACACACCAGCCACCTGTAGCCGTCGGTCTCTCATGGCGGCGCCCGCCAGCATCCGGCTGCGGGTGCCGCTGCCCGAGGGCGGTCGGCGGCTCTCAGCCACCTCGAGCTCCATGCTGGGGGTGTTCGCCGTCATAGCGCCACCGTACGCGCGGAACTCCACCCCCGCATCGGCTGAACCACCCAACTTGCCCGTCGCGCGTTGTGGGTGATGTCACCGAGCCAGCTTCACAGGAGCCCGTGTTCGTGGGCGTACGTCGTAGCCGCGGCGCGCGAGGAGACCCCGAGCTTCGCGAAGATGTTGCTCACGTGGCGATCCACCGTCCTCACGCTGAGGACGAGCTCCGCGGCGATCGCCTTGTTCGTCCGGCCAGCGGCGACCATGCGAAGCACCTCGAGCTCGCGCGCGGTCAGCCCGTGCGCCCCCTCTACGCCTTCACCACGGCCCAGCGCGCAGAGCCGGGCCAGGTCGAGAGCGGCGCCAAGCGCCTCGTAGGTGAGCCGTGCCGCTTCCCACTCCAACGCCGCGCCTGTCTCGTCGCCAACCGCGCGGCAGGCCAGTCCGACGAGCTCGCGCGCACGCGCGACGTCATACGGCGCGTCGAGTTCCTGCCACCCGCGCGCCGCCCGCCTGAGGACCGGCAGAGCCGTCCTTGGATCGCCGCTGGCGAGCGCGATCGCCCCGTGCGCGTGAGCCGCGCTCGCGGGGTGCGCCGGGCACTCCCGAGCGTCGATCGATCGCTCGAAGTCGGCCAGCGCCACACGCGCCTCGTCGAGCCGGTCAGCCGCGACCATGATCTCGATGCATGCGGGAAGGAGGGCGAGTCGCTCGACGGGCGGGCCGGCCTCAGCTAAGGCACGTTGAATCGACGCCAAGGCCGCCGCGCGCTGACCCTGACTCAAACGCAGAAGCGCAAGACCCGGCTGTGGCTCGCGGCCGCGCCGGCTCGCGTCCTCGAACGCCCGCTCCGCTGCGTCGTGATCCCCCCTGAGCCGATGAATCTCGCCCTGGCGGTAGGCGGCCTCGCCCGCGGCCGGTTCATTCCGTCCTAACAAGCAGCGCTCATAAGCCCGCCGCGCTTCGACGAGCGCTTCGGCCCACGAGCCTCCCAGCTGCATGATCTCGGCGCGATGGACCCGGCAGCGGCCCGTGAAGGCCACCAGGTCCGGCTGGCGCTCGCACCAGTTCGACAGCACAGCGGTCCACTCTCGGGCGCGTCGCACCTCCTGCGCGAGCTGGCAGGCAAGGATCACACCGCAGTAGACGATCCCCGTGACGATCGGCGAGAGCTCGCCGGCGGCGGCAGGGACCATCGCCTCGTCCAGCAGCACGAGCCCGTCCCTGAGGTGACCGGCCTCGATCAGCATGTGCCCCTGCATGTGAACCGCAAGGGCGAACAGGTCTCGCTCGCCCAAGCGCTCGGCTATCACCACCGCATCGCCCGCGATTCGGGCCGCTTCCTCAATTTCGCCGCGGGCCTCGCGCTCGAAAACGGCCGGCAGGAGCAAGTAGCCGTGCTCCACCTGGTCCGGGTGGCTGTGGACCAACCGGGTCGCGCGCCCCAACCAGCCGCTTGCCCGCGCCATCTCGCCGCGCTGCGCGAACTGGATCCCGATCCAGAACGCCGCGCGCACCGCGCGGACGTAATCGTTCGCGTCGAGGTGGGCGCGATGCGCCCGCTCCAGCGTCGCCAGATACTCATCCTCGCGGCCGAGCATGTAGGCGCAGGTGGCCAACAGCTCGAGATCCTTGGGTCCCAGCGGGTCGGGCCCATCCGCCGCCGATAGCGACTCATACGCCTCGATCCAAGCCTCCGCCGAGTAGGCCTCGCGACCCCGCACCAGCTCGTAAGCCGCATCCACCACAGGGCGATCATCGCCGCCGACGCGCACCGTCACATCACGATTGCCAGGAGCGGGACCCACACCCAGTCGGCGCCACCGCTCCTACGCCGCAATGCCTCGCGCCGTCCTGCTTCCTCTCCCACATCAAGGCGCACGTGCATGCGCCGGCGCTGGCTCTCGCCTCGGACGGCTTCTGCATCGCCTGGCGGAGGGGCCGTCCGGCGCTCTCGAATAAGAGGCGCCCACAGGATGGGACAAACGCGGTCACGCCGGCCCGGTTCCTCCTGGCCGCCGGAATCCCACCAGTCGCCGGAAGCAGGGCCGGCACCACGCGGTGCAAGAACGCTGGGCTGTGTATGCAGAGTCGCTTCGGCCGCTCCACCAGCAAAGGTCCCGCTGGCCAGCTCCGAAGATTAGTGTCACGCGATCGGAATGTCGCCAACGCGATGGCGCGTTCCGAGCTGGCCAGAGAACGAGAGCTGCCGTGGGGCGACGTCCGTGCGATATCGGGTCCTAGAAGCGGTAATGCAGGATGATGGTCCCGTCCTTCCGGGACAGTGCTGTGCTCGACGCTAGTAGCCGGTTGTACAGGCGGAGAGCCTTCGGAAACTCGGCGACCTCAGGTTCCCGGCAGAGCAGGATTTCCCGGACGAGTCTCAGTTTGGCGTTCCAGCGTTCGGGGGCCCGGGGATCGTCGAAGCCGGGCGATCTGACGAGATCGGCGACGGATCGCGTGCCGCGCGAATACTTGGCCGCCCAGATGGCAAATCTGGTGTAACTATTGAAGGCGATTTCTCCGCTGGGGAGGTGGCTTATGAGCCGATTCATCAGGGAGACGAGCTCGTCCAGGGTGAGAAACGCCATCAGGCCATCGGCGACGATCACGGCTGGTCGGTCGGTGGGTATTGCGTGCAGCCAGTCCGCGCCTGTGAGGTCCGCGCCCGCAGCATGGGCGTTAGTTCGACTCGGTATCAACTGCTCTCGAGCTGCGATGACGGCTGAAAAGTCGATGTCGTACCAGTCGGCGGTCGACGGCGGGGCAATGCGGGCGCTCCGGGTATCCAGCCCCGCGCCGAGATCAAGCCCGATCGCGTGCGCGTGGCGGTCAAGGAACCGTGACGCCACCTCGTCGAGTTTCTTGGCTCGCTGTGCGACAGTGACGATGAGATTCGTATTGAGGTGGAATTGGCCGCAGTCGTAATCCAGCTCGCGGACGATCGTGTCGGCCGCGGCGTCAGCGAGAATGGGATGCGGCGAGCGGTTGTCGAGCGCTCTGGCGCACAGTGTCAGAAACAGGCTGTCTTCAAGTGGCGTAAACGCCGGAAGGGCGGTCCCCATCGCCCTCACGCCGCGGGGCAGCACTCCTCCATCGGCGGTCACCCGCGTATGCCCTCGACGCCTTGTGGTGATGAGCACGCGACATAGGTTCCAGGAGAGGGCCCTCCTGCCAATCAGGTCCGGCACCCATCTTTGGTCGCGCTGATCTCGCCGATCTGCAGCTCAACGCCAGGTGCCGTCGCACGCACGGGCTAACTCCAGCGCATTTCTTAACCACGGTTTGCCCCGATGTCGCCCGCGGCTAGCTCGAGGACGCTGGACTCGTGTCACCTGATGGCCGCGGCCGCCTGACAATCGTAGGTCCTCGAGGCCGTGCCAGCCATAGCGACAGCCGGCGCCGCCGTCAGCGCAGTCTGCCCGCAAGGGCAGAGCGCGCAGCGCTTGACGGCAAAGCCGACCGGCGCGCGCTCGTCAACGCGGCGCTAGCTCAACACCGGGTGCTCCACACGCACCCTTGGACACGAAGCACCAGCCGACCCCGCCGCTCCCGGCCGAATGGCTGACTTGTCGCGTCCAGCGAGGCGTCGCCTCTGCCGCACGGCCCTTACGTCGCCAAAGCAGTCGCATGCCGACGGCGGACGCAGTGTCGAAAGCGATCGTGTCGCGCCCAGCCCCAAACCACATTGCGCGGTGGCGGGCTGGTGTGGCGCATCGAGCTCGATCCTCCGACATCAGCGCGAAACCGTCCGGAACCGTGCAGAGGCAGGGAAGGTGTAGTCGATCGCTTATCGCTCCCCCTTCCCACCGTCTATCCAACACTCGCCGCCGAGGCAAGGCCCCGGATGGCCGCGCCCGGCGGGGTAGCACCGCGACGGAAACCATGACCTCTCGGTAGCGACTCGACGCGCAAACCGCGCTCTCAAGGGGCCGCGGGCTGCCAGGATGAGGCCGGCGAGAACGCACCCGATTCTGAGCGGCCCGATTGCTGCGATGAGTTGGGCCCCGGCCTGGTCTCGGCCTCCAGCCCCACGTGGGCCGTGGGCGTCAGTCACGCGCAGCCACTCGTCGACTCCGGACAGAATTTCCGGCCACGTGCGCTCTAGTTGGGCAGGGCCTTGCTGGGATAGGTAACGGTTCGCTTGTCGGCGGCGGTGACCGTGACCGGGTCGGTCGTGAACTTGTACGTGCTCGTCAACAGCGAGTCGGCGTAGGCCTGCACGTTGCTCGTGACCTCACCGGCGAACGCATCCACTGCGAACAGGGCGCCCTTGATGTTGAGGACGACGAAGTAGTGGAACTCGGTGAGGTTGTTCTTCTTCTGTACCGCGGGGGTGCGCCGGCCCTCGACGAGCACAAATTTGCCGTGGGCGTCGAGCGATGCCTTCATCGCCTTCATCGTCGCCGCCCACGACCTTGATGGTCCCCACGAAGTGTCAGGGTCGGGACTGACGTAGTAGCCGGCGGGTTCGTTGTTGGGCTTGCATACGATCGTGTCGATCACACCTGTCCGCAGGTACTTCTGCGTCGCCGCCGCCGCTAGCGGGCAGGTTTGCAGGCACTGATCGGCTGCGAGCACGAACGCCCCCGCGTGCGGGTTCATAGTCTGCAAGACGTATTTCGACGCGTATCCGGCGCTGGGGTTCAGGCGCTCGAAGCGGTCGAGCTGGGTGTAGGTCGTGATGTCCTGCCGCGCGTCGGGTCGGATCCAGTCCTTGAACTTCGTTACCAGGTCGGCGCGCTTCTGCTGCAGGCCCTCCTCGGCGCGGATCAGGATGATCTCGATCGCGTCGACGTACTGCTGCTTGGCCTTCGGCCAGACCGTCGTGTTGTTCTTGAAGTACTGCATCTTCGCGACAGCCTGCTCGATGCACGAGGTGGCGTTGAACCACCTGCGGAGGAACCACTTGAGGTCGTCCTCGGTCTTGATGTCGATCGTGGGCAGCAAGTTCCTGACCCGATCGTCGCGGTCGTTCATGTGCCAGAGGACGTCGTTGGAGTCCGTCCAGCCGCAGGAGTCGTAGGAGGGGAGGGGAAGCGGCGTGCGCTGCAACCGCCTCGCCATCGCGGGCGTCGCGCGGCGCCCGGACCGCAGCAATCGCCCGACGGCTGCGTTCCCGGCGGTCCGCTGCAGGCGCAGCAGATCTGCCGGCCCGCGTCCCGTTGTGATCGGCGTCGTCGCCGCCGCGGCGGCGAACGGCGCCGCAGATGCCGTTGTCACAGTCGCCTGACCGTCGCCCCGATCAGCCTCGGGCTGCAGCCCCGCTCCCATCGTTCGGCGATCATAGACGTCTCAGCGTCGCGCGCGAGGTTGGGGCTAGATCGACATCGCGTGCTCCTTCCGGTTCGGGATCGCGCGCACCCGACGGTGGCGTCGCGACCCGTAACCGCATTAGCGACCCATCCCGAGCCTCGATCCCGTGTAGACCCGGCCGATCGTGAGCGGAGCGGGTACGGTCTGACGGCAGGCGGGCCCGGTCAACCGGCTCCCTTTACATCGACCTCTTCACCCACGCTCGCCGACCGACCCCGGGGCCCTGCGATCCTGGCCGGCCTGCGAGGGTCAGACCAATCAACCGCCAAGGCTCCACGCTTCAGGCGACCCCCGCGGACGGTGCCACGGCGCCAGCGACCGCTCCTGTGTCGCCTATGAGGAATCGCAGCCCACGCCTGGCCGCGAGGGCCGAACCGATCGTTCGGTTGAGACGGCCCGGCAGACATCTGAGCTGGGGCGAACCGGGCGGTGCAGCGGAGGGCCGTTGCCGACCCGGGTAAAGATTCACGGCTTACTCAGCGACATCGTTCAGGAAGCGCCGAACAGCGCCGACATAGATGTCGGTCTGCTCCACAAAGCTCAAGTGGCCGGCGTCGGGGACTATCACGAGTTCGCTGCCGGTGATGCCTTGATGGAGGCTCCGCGCTGCGCGAGGCGTCGTCGTCCGATCGTGCTCGCCCACAACGACGAGCGTCGGCTTCGCGACGCGGCCGAGCCTTGGGCGGTAGTCGAAGTCGCCGTAGCCGGCGTTCGCGAAGTGGCGAAGTACCGCCGGCGAACCGACAGTCTCCTCGGCGTATCCCGCTGGCGGCTCGCGGTGGAAGTGAAACGGCATCTGCACACGCAGCAGCTGTTTGAGCTGCTCCTCTGTCTGAACGGTCTTCTCGTGCTCCCAGCTCGCCGCGATCGGCTTGCCGGCCTCGCCGAGTGCCTCGAGCGAAGCCTCGACGTCGGCGAGCATCGCGTCGCTCTCGTCTGCGCCGGCGGAAATGACGTACGCGCCAGCGGTGCCGAGCTCCGCCGCGTGGTGGGTGGCGATGATCGCGCCGAAGGAGTGGCCGAGCAGGGCGAACCGGTCGAGCCGTAGCGCCTCGGCCAGCAGATCGACGTCGCGAGCGAAACGATCGAGCGAAAGCGTTGCCGGGTCGACACGCTCCGAGCGGCCCTGGCCGCGCTCGTCAACGTACAGAAGCCGGTAGTCAACCGCGAGCGGGTCCAGGTACGGCCGAAACATCTGGTGGTCTAGGCCCGGGCCGCCGTGTAACACGATCAGCGGGAAACCACCGCCGAGCCCCTCGACATTTAGCTTGTAGCCGTCACGCAGCGTGACACGCACGCGCGAACTCTAATCCACGCCGCGCGAGCACGAGGCGCTGGACCACAGCGATCACCCAGGACGCGAGCAACAACAGACCCGGATGATCCAATGTCGCCGTTGCGCACGTGAGCTCTGCGACGGCGGGCCGAGCGAAGCACTCGTCAGCTTCGGGGCCTACGCGCGTCTGTTGATGGGCGCAGACAGAGGTCTCGCCCGGGCGAGCTTCCGCTGCGGAGTCGCGCTCGCCTTCATGCGAATTCGGAAGCGAGCGCCGGGCCCAAGTGGAGTCCTAGGTGCGACCGCGGTTGACCAGAAAGCAAGCTCGTCCCACGGAACCTGATCGACGGCGAACGCACGAACCTCGACCGCCTCCGGCGTCGTGTTTGGCGGACCCAACGCCCGCGCGCGATACACGATCAGCACGACGCGGTCCTCGGCGCGCGAGTAGACGCCGACCAGCCGCTCGACCTCGATGGCCATGCCGAGTTCTTCGTCGGCCCGCGGCCTCCTCCACGGACTCACCGAGATCGACGAAGCCGCCCCGGAACGTCCACAGTCCCTGACCCGGCTCGAACCCCTGGCGCAGGAGGATCACCCTGCCGTCGTCGTCGACGGGGGATCGCCGCGGCGACCGGCTTGGGGTTGTAGTAGGCGGCGTAGCCGCAATGCGGGCGTGTGATCCGCTTGGGGAACTCCACCTCGGCTGACTTACCGCATCTGGGGCAGAAGCGGACATCGGCAAGAGCGGGGTTCAGCGACGCGTCCAAGCGTGGGATGCTACGGCCGCCGTGGTGGTGGGGTTCGTTGGGGGAGATTTCCTCACGCTGAGCTGACGGCACAGACCGCCAAGATCGCGGGCGTACTCACCGAGGCCGGGGGTCGAGCACGGCGACGAGTCGAAACCGCGTTTTACGAGCCGGATGCCGACCTAGCAGCCTCGTAGTTGAGCATCAGGATGCCGCTGGTGGTCGGAGCGCAGTCGACCAGCCGCATCGGTTGCGGACGCGGGGTCTCGCGGAACAGCCGCTTGCCAGTGCCGAGCACCAGCGGGTGCACGAACAGCCGGTAGTGATCGATCAGACCGTGCTCGATCAGAGTCTGCACCAGCTCGCCACTCCCCAGCACGGTGATGAAGCCATCGCCTTCGGACTTGAGGTCGTTAACCGACCCGACGACGTCGCCGTCCAGGATCTGTGATCCGGCCCAGTCGAGACTGGTCAGGGTTCTGGTGACGACGTATTTGGGCGTCGCATTGAGATGTTGTGCGATTGCGTTCTCGTCGGGCTCGTTCGGCCAGTGCGCCGCCATGTGCTCGTAGGTCTTGCGGCCGAACAGGTACGCGGTGATCGCGCCCATCCCCTCGCCGGCTCGCTGCCCGATCTCGTCAGTCGCGTACGGCGCACCCCAGCCGCCGTGCTCAAAGCCGCCCTCCCGATCCTCGTCAGGACCACCGAAGCCCTGCATGACCCCGTCGAGGGTAAGGAACTCCACTATCCCCAGCCTTCTCATCTCCTCGCTCCTCTCGTCGGTCGCTTGCTTCCCACGCAGGACACTAGAAGCCGCCGCGATGAATCGACAGTTCAAGGAGGCCGAGGCGATCCTGATCGGCGACCCGGCAAATTCCGCCTTCTGACAGGCGCCCTTCCACGAACCACCAGCCACCCTCGGCGTCGGCAGGCGGCCGCGGCGAGGCTTCTCCTCCCGACCTGCGGTCAGCCGAAACGGCAGTCGCGGGCGGGTGGCCGCAGGGGCGGCAACGTGGAAGTCTGGTTCTACTCAGGCAAGAGCCCGCGCGGGTACCGCGTGTGTCGACCGGCAGCGAAGCGCGCGTAGGCGAACTCAGGGTCCTGGGTGTCTTCGGGCGCGGCGGCGTTGTAGCGCTCAGCGACGGGATCTGCGCAGTAGTAGCCCCACGGTCCGTCCTTGTGGAACTGGCGGGAGCTGGCGCACAGCAAGACGCACGGGCCCGCCCCGCCGCCGACGAACGCGTGCCGGGAACCGGGCGGGCAGTGCACGAAGTCCCATTGACGAAGCGATCGCTCCTGGCCCTCAATGACCAGGATCGCCTCGCCGGACAGGACCAGAAAATCCTCTTGCTCGGTCTCCCAGTGGTAGGTCGTGCTCGGCTCGCCCGGATTCATCACACGGATCGACATCCCAAGCATTGGAAAATACGTATCGGCCTCGTGCTCGTCCTGCCCGGTCAGCGCGAGGCTGTAGCCCAGTTCGGGCTTCTCGAACCAGCGGGCGTCTCGCGCGTTAAGCACGAACCAACCCGGTGTGGCCGCGACCGTTCCGACGTCAGTCTGCTCGAGCACTGCTTCGGGGGCCATGCCCTCTGATCTTACGTCACAAGTCGGGGCCGGCTAGTTCGAGACTGCCGGTATCACGAGTGCGACACGAGGTCGCACGTATCAAGCAAACGACGCAGGATTGGAGGTTAGGTCGATGACATAGAGCGTCGTATCGGATCTGTGCTCGATGATCCGTCCCCGCCTCGGCGTGCGCTGCGAGTAATCGCGGGGTGCGAAGCCCGGGAGAAAGCCCAAGGGCCCGCGTTCCATCCGGGGCCACAGGCGAGGGGAAAAAGCGGGCGGGCGAATTGCGTAAACCCTCGTTGATGGCTCGTCAAGCGGAGCCGCGCAGCGATGGAGGTTGTGGCGCGTGCAGGGACACGGCGCTGCGATGCGCCAGGCGCCGGCCGTGAGTCGCCATCGGTCGGGATGAGCACCGCCGTCCCCGGGCTATAGAGGGCGCCCACCCCGGTCGCATCTTGAGCGTGCGAAACGTGGAAACCCCCGTCGAGGTCCGGGCCTTTGGGTCCGGTAAGCCGACCGTGAGGAACGCCCAACTCCTCGGCGGACACAGGATGACCAAAAAGCCAATGCCGGCAGCCGAAAGGCAGCGGGAAACCGCGACCGTGCTAATCAGCGCCCTCCTGCTGATGGTCGTGGATAACCGGCCGGACACGGATCCTCGTGGTCCGGCGCGAAAGCGAGCTGACGTGGTCAGGTGCGCCCCGGAGAAGACGATGACAACGAGACCTCGAACCAACGGACAAACGAGACGCCACGGCCACCGGCCGGGGTGCGTGGACCCGCGGACGATCCACCCGCTGACCAGCGAACGGATCGTAAGGCCTCAAGATCACCAGACCCTCCAGGGATTGCTTGAACCGGATGCACTGAAAGGTGCACGTCCGGTTCTGAGGGGGGCCCGGCGCTGAGAGGCGCCGGGCCTACCCGACACAACCAGGCGCGTCATCGGCCTCAAATGCGTGGTTCGCGACTTCTCCTTCGGGCGACCCGGGCACCGGAGCAGCAGCCAGGCCAGCGTAGCCCCGACGGCGACAAGGGGTAAGCGACCAGAGCCGGCGTGCTCAGACGTCGATGGTCAGGTGGTGAGGTCGCGACGCCCGACGCAATCGTGGCGCCAGAACGCCTCGGCGTAGACGAGTGTTCCCGTCATCCACGGCTCATGGCCGGCAAGCCGAATCGCTTGGAAGGCGGCGTCCGGGATACGCAACGACGGTTTGCGGAATCCCTGCGGGCCACCGGCTTGAAAGCCGAAACGCGAGTAATAGCCAGGGTCGCCCTCGAGAAACACGACAGGCACACGGCGTTTGATCAGCACCTCAAGGCCCGCACGGATCAGCGCCGACCCGACCCCCTGTCGTTGATGTTCGGGCAGGACCCCAACGGGACTGAGTACCTGCACATCGATGAGCCGGCGCGGAGCGTCTAGCAGGCTGCGGGTGAACATCAGATGCCCGACGACATCACCGCAGTGCTCGGCGACCAACGACAGCCCCTCGTCGTTGGCGACGAGCTCTCGCAGCTCGTCCACGAGCTCCGTGATCACAGCGCCGTGGTCGCCAAACGCGCAGCGATGCACAATACGCACCGCTGCCCGATCCGAGCGACATTCAGGACGAACCTCCATGCGTAAATGCTAAGCGCGCCAAGCACGGCGAGGACCGGCAATAGGTGCGGCTCTCCGGTGTATGAGAAGGCGACAGGTCCGTCGAGCTCGCACCGCGCACCATCGAGTCATGGCTTGCAACCCACGCGTCGACGGGCGTGGAACGGCCCGCGGACACTGCCGGTTTCGGGAAGGCGGCGGTATCTCGCCGAGCCGGTTCGGCCCTCTCCGCACTTCTGCTCCGGATCTCCGGCTGGCCGGAGCGGCAGCTGGCGGCTGCGTTCTCCGGCGGCGACAAAGCACGGTGTCGCCGCAGAAGCCACGCTGGCGTCGGACTCGCATGGGCTTCTTGGGCGCGGGCGATCGCCGGGGGCGACGGGCTGTGCTGACTCAGTCGCCCCCCGGTTACGGTGCCCGGCGGATGTATGCCGCCGGGCCGACAGAACTGTCGGTTACGCGGCCCTTTTTTGCGGAGCCAGTTGGGAATCACGCGGCGGCGCGCCCCGTCCCTGGCCCGGAACGGGACTGGGGCGCCGGACATCGGTCTGCGATGCCAAACGCGCGCCGACAGCGTGGCCGATGGTGAAGCCGCGCGGCCGTCCTGCCAGCGGCGCGGGCACCTGCTCGCCGACAGCGCGGCCGACGGTGAAGCCGCGCGGCCGTCCTGCCAGCGGCGCGGGCACGTGCTCGCCGACAGCGTGGCCGACGGTGAAGCCGCGCGGCCGTCCTGCCAGCGGCGCGGGCACCTGCTCGCCGACAGCGCGGCCGACGGTGAAGCCGCGCGGCCGTCCGTCCAGAGGCACGGGCAGCGGCTCGCCGATCGTGTTATCGACCGTAGTCGCAATGCGGTAGTGATAGCGGACCATGTCCACTCCTTCGATCGTTCGGTTGCCCGGTGCAACCGATTTAGACCGCGTGAACGCTCTAGGCGCGGATGATGAGAGGTCGGGGTCCAACCCCGAGTCCATCTACGGGTCCGAGCCGTCCAAGCTGTCACCGCAACTGTTCCGCACTGACCGACGCCTCACCTGTGACATTAACCCACAGGTAGTTCTAAGTGATCACGCTCACAGTGCCACATGGAGCGGCCGCTTGCGAGCGACGAATGGTTCCGGCTGGCGTAGTTGCTGGTTGCACGCTGACAAGCCGCGGCGAAGCAAGCCGGCATTCACCCGACGGAGGTCCGCTCAGCAGACCGGTGGATTCGGCTAACTGCAGCGGTCTCGATCGATGTAATCGGACTATCTGACACTGCTGCTTCTGGAACGCCACCAACCATGCCGACCTGCACAGTCACGGCCGCCCGTCCGCCCCGGCCATGCAGCACGCTGCTGGCGCCGACGTGACGGTCGCCCTCCACCGTTGGCCCAGACACTCCTGAATAGCAAGCACAAGAGCAGCAGCCTCGTCCGCATCGCCCGGACAGACTGCCTTCGGACCAACTGGATCACAGTCACCGGCGCCATCTCTGGTGACTGCTCCGCGCGAAGGGGCGACCATATCTGCGCCCCTCGGCGGGCCTGCCCGCCGAGGACTACGCAACGCGACGCCGGCGAACGAGAGGACGACCGCGCCGTGTCGCGCGTGGCCCATGGAATCCGCTCGTCCCCGCGGCGCCTACCTGATCCGGCCGCGGCCATTGGAAGGGCGCCAAGGCGATCGCCGCCGCGCTGCTTGCATGCGGGTCGAGAGGACGTCAGGCGACATACGCTGGCGACCCGACACGCAGTTCCGCGTTCACGAACGAGGGGCACGCCGGCGACCCCTCCGGCCGGGGTCCCGGGCTCCTGCTCCGAGCCCGGGGCAAGGCGAAGCAGCAACGGCGAGCCGGTGACCGCAGAGGCGACAAAAGGAGCAGCGCGCCAGGGCCAATGGTCGACGTTTCGAACGGGCAACGCAATCGTCGGCGACGTCGGCGTGGACTGCTTGCAACTCGTCCGACTAGGCGGTCATGAGCTAGCACGGGCCGACTATCGCGAAGTGGCAGAGCACTCGCACGACGCTGTCGGGACTGAGGAGTCCTATGTCGCCGAAGACGTGCGCGTGCCAACGAGCCACCGGAAGATGAATTCAATCGTCCGGTGACGTGGCATCGCCGACGGTGGATATGGCAGCGGACACCACACGATGGATGGTATGAGAGCGACCTGAACGGCGTGTCATGCCCGTCCGCAGCCACATGCACCGCCGTCGGGCTTTACTACCGAACGTCCCTCGCGGGTCTCCCGCCACGCATCCACGCTACTGCTGGAGTACTGGCACGGTGGCAAATGGTCGATCCAGCCAGCGCCCAAACCCGTCGGCGCGACTGACAGCGAGCTGAGCGGCGTGTCGTGCCCATCTACGACCTCGTGCACCGCCGTGGGGAGCTACCACAACCGGGCCGGCGCGGAGCGCATGCTCGTGGAGCGTTGGGACGGCGCACGCTGGCACATCGAACGGCCTGCCATGCCCGTCCGCGCAACGGACGCCGAGCTTGCCAGCGCTTCCTGCGCGTCAAAGACCATTTGCACCGCGGTCGGAAGCTACACCGACGCCAGCGGACTCACGGAGGCACTCGTGGAACGCTGGACCAGCACCCGCTAGTTGATCCGCCAGCACTCGAACCACCGGGTAATACGCGATCGCCCGCCCAGACCACACGCTCACGACTGCTTTCGTCGCGGCGACCGCTGCTCGCGCGCTTGTGCTCCGGCGACGTCCTGACGGTTCCGAAGAACCCGATCGTCATCGACGCGCACATTCCGAGCCGTGCTGGCAGGCAGCACAGAACGCACGTTAGACGGCCGTCGAACGCGTCGACTTCGGATCGAGGCGCGTCCACGAGCCTGACCTACAGCGCCTGCTCCATTTGTGCTGGTTCGCCTCGCGGAGCGGCACCGTTGTGGGCTGGTGAGGAGGCGTGCTGGACGCGGAGCGTTCGGCGATCCTTCGGCGGAGCATTTCCTTCGCGGTGTGGCGATCAAGGAGTCGGCGCGGCGGACGGGGTTAGTCGCCCGTACCCGCGCGACAAGATGGGGTGGTGACCCCACGGGTTGGAGCGTTAGCGGGTGCTAGCGTGCGAACGGCGAAGGGCGGCGATTGCATGGTCGTCTATCGGATCAAGGGAGCGTGGCTTGTGGACTCGCGGAATGGCGTCGCGCGCGGCGCGCATTCGGAGTTGGCTGTGGGGTGCAAAGTCGAAGCCCGAACCTCCCGTGACGAGCGTGGGCTGGCCGCAGCGCTCCGCCAGGGTTCAGGTGCAGGGTCGGCCCGTCCACCGGGGCCGCCTGCAGGGTTGGCGCTGCTGAGGGCGGTTGCGCTCAGCAATAGCGGAATAGACGGCGGCCGGTGCGCCGCGGTGCTGGCGCTCCAGCAGACGGCGGGAAACCGCACGACGACGCGGCTCCTGAGCCGGCAGCCGCACACGGTCCACAAGCCGCTCGCCGACATCATCCGCTTGCGCACGCTCGCCGAGCACGCGAAGGACCGGCGCGACCTGCTGGCGAGCTATATCAAGGCCGCGCGCGACGACCTCAAGCGTTATCGCGAGCGCTTCCGCGAGGTCGATAAGCGCTACACGGCGGCGTACGAGATCTACAAGGGCACGCTCAAGACGATGAACGCCGCCGCCGACACCGAGCAGTTCATCGTCAACCAGGTGTTTTCGATGCTCAACAATCTCACGGTCGGAACACTTGGGAACGCGCTGCAGGAGGCCCGGCACATCGGCGCGGCCACTAATCTCTACGCCGGCGCGGCGGTCAACACGGCGATCGGCAACCTGGCTCCGCAGATTCCCAAGGCAGAGGTCTCGGAGGAGCTCAACCCGGCGTTGCACCGGGCGGAGGGGTTGCAGTTGCTCGACGACCTCAACGCGATGGTGCTGAGCATCGCGGCGGACGCGATGGTGCCCGTGAGCGAGCCGATGGAACTGGCGCAGAAGCTGATCGCCGAGGTCCGGGTGGACACCGCGCGCGGCAAGCGCGAGCTCAGCGATGAGCAGTTCAAGCAGGAGCTCGCCCGGCTGGAGGGCTACGAGTCGCGTGGCGTCGATTTCATCGTGGCCGCATTGCGAGGGCACCAGCAGCTCGACAAGCTGCGCGCGCTGTTCAACCGGTCGCCGTTCCCGAGTCTCCGTCAGTGTGAGCAGGACATCTGGATCACCTGGATGTCGCATCAGGACCCCGGTTGGGGCTTCAATCGCTGGACCAGCGTGCTCGGCCGGCCGGAGCTGCACAACCGGCTGATCGCGGTCGGGTTGGCGACGCGGGACATCGGCCTAACGCCGCCGGTGGAGAAGAGCGAAAACGGCGGCCGGCTCGGCGTGGCCACCAACGGCATGACCGATCGCGTGGTGAACGGCCAGATCATGTCGAGGGACCCGGCCCACTGGCTGCGCGACGCGTCCCTCAACGAGCTGAAGTATGTGGCTCAGTACTGGAGCAGCGTGTTCCTGGCCAGCGAGCCGCCGCCTTACGCCAACGAGGAGCGATGACGGCCGTTCTGAGTCAGTAGTGCACCGGGCGCTGCCCGACGGATTCGTCCGCGAATGCGAACTCGATGTGCGGGACCGTTCGCCGTATAGCCGGCCGCGACGATCCGCCCGCCGCGACCCGGGATGGTCCGTCATGGCGATGCCGCCCACGCCGAAGCTGAAGTTAAGCGCCTCGTCCGGGCTGTAAGCGATCGGCACCTGCGCTCAAGCGGACAGGCTCAACCACTCGCTCGCACGGCGGTTGATCGACGCCCCGCCCGAATCGGCGACGTCGAAGCGGCACACAGGCCGGACGCACGGGGGTAATTCAACACCTCACCAGCCGCGAGCACCACTTCCGCTTCGTCGCGAAGCTGTCGCGCAACCTCTTGGGCGGCGTAGCAGTTCGAAGCTCGCGCCGAGCTAATGACCGTGGATCGGCCGGGTCAGGCCCCGACCGCGGCGAGTTGGTGGCGGTGGAGCTTGGTGAGGTTGTGGGTCGCCATCAGCAGCCGCCATTCGGTCCTGACCGCGACGCGACCTCTTCGGTGGAATCGGTTGATCAGCCGGTTGTGTTTGGTGTGGGCGAACACGGGCTCGATCATCTGGATCCGCTTGCGGTAGAGCTGTTTGCCGTGCTCTGAAGCAAGCACGGCTCGCATCCACGAGTATCTGCCGCCGGTCCACCCGGGCCGGGGTTCGCTGCGGCCACCGCGGTCCGGAGGGATCAGCACCTGGATGTGCTTGTTGGCGATGACTTCGTCGAAGTGCTGCTCGTTCCAGTAGCCGGCATCCGCGAGCGCGACCTCAGGGCGTTCTGTGACACCAATGCGCTCGAGCTCGCGCAGCGCGATGGTGACCAGCGGGTCCAGGTTGGAGAAGTCACCAGGCGTGTTCGTGATCTCCGCAGCGATCACGATCTGTCCCTGATCGACGACCGCTTGGGCGTTGTAGCCCTGCACGTAGCCGAGGTTCGCTTTCATCCGCTGGCTGTCAGGGTCGCTCACGCTGACCACATCATCGGGTAGCTCCGGTGCCGTCCACGGGTTCGGACGCTTGCCAAGCCTGCGACCGTCGGTGGCACGACCATTCGCCCGGTAGTCCTCATAGGCACGGTTGGCCGCGAGCTTGGCGTCACGCTGCTCCTCCAGCCGCTGTGCGACGAGCAACAGCCGATCCTCGCGTGCCCTGGGAATCGGTTCCCCTTGCTCCCAGCGACGCTGCTCAAGCTGCCGGCGACCCTCACGCGTCCAGCCCTCGCGTCCCTGGTGACGAGCAACGATCCGCTGCACATCGAACGCGAACCCATCCTGCGGATCCTCGGCCGGCTCAGGCAGCAGCTCCGGCTCATCATGCTCCTGATCGGCGGCCTGCTGCTCGCGGACGCGACGGAAGAACTCGGCACGCCCCTCCCTGGTACGTAGCTGCTCGGGCAACTCGTCCCCGCGCTGATCGCCATACAGCTCATCCTCGGCCTCATCGACCGCGATCGCCTCAGCGATGATCTCCCCGGCGATCTCAGAGAAGTCGCGGGTGGACTCGCGACTGGCGTTGCCCGCCATCTTCGTCCCATCGATCGCGACCACCCCCGGCCTGACCAGCCCGGCCTCCGCGCACAGCCCCAGCACCTGGCCGAACAGCTCAGCCAGCGCGAGCTCGTGCCGCGCCACAAACCGCGCGATCGTCGCGTGATCCGGCGTCTCCATCATCGCGATCATCTTGAACGCCACGTCCTCCACGCACGCCCGCTCGATCGCCCGCGCCGACCGCACCCCGCGCGCATACCCGTACAACAACAAGGCAACCATCGCCGAAGGGTCATACGCCCGCCGACCGACGCCGTCAGCCCGATACGCGCCATAGAACTCACGCAGATCCATCCCCGCGACCGCGTCCAACACGAACCACGCGAGGTGCCCATCCGGCAGCCAATCCCTCACATCCGGCGGCAACAGAAACGACTGATCACGATCACAACCAATGAAGTTCAGAGCCATCCGAGAATGGTCGTAAACCCGCCGGACGACACGGTAATTACGCGACACCCTCTCGCCTTTGCGCAAGTCGCGAACGGGCCGTCGCCGTAACGAAAGCAGAAGTCAGTGACCGGCTCGGGCGGGTGATTGCGTGTAGCCCGGCGCGTAAGCGGCGCGCCTGGACCGCGAGCGCGGGAGGGCCCGTGTTTCGGGGGCGGACTGGGGTTCCGGCTTTCGGCGGTGGCTGGCTTGTGAACGCCACACGCGAAGTACGCCAGCCGATCGCGGCCGGGTTGCGATGTTCGCGATGCTCTGCTATTAGTGCGCCGGGCCGCGCTTGAGGCGCGGGACCGTCCGGAGTCTGAATTGGGCGAAGGGGATGTGGCGGTTTGTGTGGGCGGTGGAAGGCATCGAGACCGCGAGCCGGGCGGGCTGGCGGGTTCGCTGGCCTGGGCGGCGATCGCCGGGTTCGCGATGGTCGCGTTCCGATCATGACCAGCGGCCGCGTGCGACGAATGCATAGCTGTTCGGTGTTGGTGGAATGACCGAAGGAGGCGCAGTGTTCGGGATTCTTGCTCTAGCGCGTCTGCGGCGCGGGTTGCTCCTCGCCGGGGTGATGTTCGCGGCCTTGCCGGCCGGTTCGGCGGTGGCGGACACGACGGTCGGGCAGACGGGGACACCACTATCCGACGTGACCCTCGGCCCGGCTGAGGTGGTCCAGACTGACGCGACGATGCCCGAGGCCGGTGTGGTCGCGAGCTTCCATACCCAATCGAGCAGCTGTGGCGCGGGCGGGGGTAGATACAACTTCCAGGTGTTGCGCCCGCTGGGCGGCCATCAGTATCGGGTGCTGGGCGATACCGGCGACCGGACCGATCCGTGCGACGGCCAGCTGCACTCTTACCCGGTCGATATCCCCGTCCAGCCCGGAGACGTAATCGGCGCCTATGTCGACAACTGGGAGGGGGACCTCAGTAACAGTAGCGGCAGCATCGATGCCGACGTGATCCCCGAGCCGGCGGTGGGAGACACCGTCACCCTGTCGATCCAAACTACCTTCACGATGGACGAGTCCGCGACGCTGGTTTCCGGCCCGCCGAGCGCTTCGATCTCCTCGCCTGCGGATAACCAGACTTTCAATCTCAACCAATCGGTCCAGACCACATTCTCGTGCACGGACGCCAGCGACGGCCCGGGGATCCAGTCGTGCGCGGACTCGAACGGGACGAGCGGCACGACCGGGACGCTTCACGGCACCTTGGACACCTCGAGCGCCGGATCGCATACCTACACGGTCACCGCGACCAGCGAGGACGGGCAGACCGGGACCGCGAGCATCACCTACACGGTGGCGGCCGCGCCGATGGCGCGGATCTCGTCGCCGGCGTCGGGTGGCGCGTACGCGGTCGGCCAACATGTCGCGACCACCTTCAGCTGCGCGGAGGGGACCGGCGGTCCTGGCCTGGCCTCGTGCACGGACTCGAACGGCGCCCGCGCCCCGTCCGGTGTGCTGGACACCTCCAAGCCGGGCACGTTCACCTACACGGTCACTGCGACCAGCAAGGACGGGCAGACCGGGACCGCGAGCATCACCTACACGGTCAACCCGCCAGTACTGAGCGCGCTGAAGCTCCACCCGCGGTCCTTCCAGGCGGCCTCTAAGGGACGGGCGATCGGCCGCGGGTCGGACACCGGCACCAAGATCAGCTACCGCGACACGCTCGCCGGCCACGCAAAGTTGCTGGTGCTCCGCTGCGCCGGCAAGCACAAACGCTGCACCCATCTGGTGCGCGTCGGCTTCTTGACCCACCACGACCACGCTGGCAAAAACAGCCTGCACTTCACCGGCCGCCTGCACGGGCACAAACTCAACGCGGGCCGCTATCGATTGCGGATCACAGCCACCCTGGCCGGACAAACCAGCCGCCCAATCACCACCACCTTTGCGATCCTCCCCCAACCGCCCGTCTGCCACGACCCAGACCACGACAGCGACTGCGACGCGCCAGGCCAGAGCTAGCCCCTAACTCAGGCTGAGGTGACCGCACATCCAGGAGCGCCGGAAGGCCACCAGCGCGACACCCTTGCCGCCCATCGGCGGGTCGCTGCTCTGATCGAGCAGCAGTCGCGCGGATCGTCGTGACGTACGCAGACGCGCTGGCGTTGGCGAACGCAACAACGGGAGCGGACGAGCGGATCGTGCTCGTCTCTAGGATCGGTGCCGTCGACGAGCCCTCGAGCCGGCGAGTGCGTGCATCTTGCGCAGTATTAGGTCGCGGAACGCCGGTGGAGGTCGTGGTGCGGCCCCCACGTATCGAGCGGACGATTACCGACTTCGTCGCGCCGCACGCACCGCCGACTCGGCTAGACATCGTTCGCGGCCTGGCCGGCTCGCGGTGTCCCGGTATACAGCGCCGAGCTGGTGCCGCCTTGATCGGACGCCACCACGCTCACAAGCGCCTCATCGCACCTAACACGGCTAAGGCCTGGTGATGCGACAGGTCAGTACCGCCTACAAGATAGCCGGTCCCGTGAACCCACCTCGACACAAACCCGGCCGGGCTGGCCTGGCCAGTTGACGAGCTCAATTCTTCTTTGAATCGGCGGCGGCTATCGGTCCATTCAATATATGCGAGACGGCGCTCAGCGTTCTGGTACAGGCAATCAATAGTCGTCCGCGGGGTGAGCGCGCGATGCGTGGAAGCAGAATAGTTTGACGGAAGGTGTAACTGTGCCGGTGATGGACAGCGTGATCGGGGTAGGTTGGCCCCTCGCAACGGGCGCGCCGCTGCCGCCTCGGTCCGAGCCGATACCCCCGTGTTCGTTGCAGTTGGGGTTCTCCCACTGTGGGATCCGGCGGTACCGTTGCCCGGCCCGGTCGAGGTGTTGGTCTGATCGTTGCCGCTCGAACGGGAACTCGTTCCCGACTTTGAGGCACCCGTGACGCCGGGTTTGCCCGCGTTGCTGCCGCAGCTCACGACTCCAATCAGGACGCACAGCGACATCGCCGCGGACCACCAACGCCCGCCCGGCCACATTCTCAACGAACGCGCAAATGTCATCATTGCTCACACGAGCCGTGCGGCTTGACGCCACTTAGCGGTTCTGGCGGCCGCCTGCGCAAGATATCGTCCAATTGGCGAACCGCGGCCGAGAGGTCGCGGGGTGCGCGTGGCCGCAAGAGATAAGGCGGTGGGGATGTCAGCGCGTGGCATGGTCCGGTAGGCGCACGATCTTGCCCGAGGCGGTGTACCAGCGCATGCGATGAGGGGGATAGATGGTGTGCCGCGTGTAGAAGACTGCGACGTTGCCATGCACACGCGCCGATAAGCGGCTGCTCGCGGAGGTTCCGCGGCTCGTGACAACGACGCGCGCGACACCGTCAGGCACCAGGACGAACATCTGATGGGGGCCCGGGCTGGTCGGCTGCGACGGGAGTGCGGAATAGGCCGAGAATGAGGCCCGGCCGCCCTCGATCTCCTTGACCGTGAAGACGCTCTCGCCGCCGTCGCCCTCCAAAAGCACTCCCGCAGAACCAACGAGCCGTCGCAGGTGACCCACAGGCCCGGAGGACCCACCCAGCCGCACCGGGATAACGAACACGCCTTGGCCGCTTCGCGTGATGGTCGCTCGGCGCGCGTCGTTTCGAAAGAGGCGAAGCCCGCCGCCCGAGCCCTTGCTGGGCTCTCGCAGCAGCGGGCTATCGAGGTCCGACGCCGTCTGCGGTCGACGCAGCACCCCGAGGATCTGATCAAAGGAGCGAAGCGAACCGTTGACTGAGCTCGCGGCAGGTCCAGGGGCCGGCACGGTCGACGCGGGCTTATTGTGCGTCCGATAAGTGTGCAGCAGGATCACTGCGACAACGCCGATGACAACGACAACCGAGGCGGCCACAGCGAGCGACCCGGTTGTTGGACGCCAACGGTTCCGTGACGAGGAACCCGCAGCCATAGGGCTCGCACGACGTCGGGCGGCGGCATGAATTTCAGCGCGGACTTCAGGAATTAGGGTCACGGTGGTGTCTCCAGGCCGCTGCGCAGCCGTGCCAGGCCACGGCTGACGCGTTTTCTGATCACCAGCGACGACGTCTGAAGCTCGGCCGCGATGTCCTCGTAGGAGCGATCCTCAAGGACCCTTGCCCGCACAGCGTCTCGCTGGTCTTCCGGCAGGCGATCAAGCACGTCTGACACCCACGCGTCGCCCTCGACGATCTGCTCGATGCGTCGCAAGCTGTCAGAGCGCAGCTCAATCACATTGAGCATTCCGACCTGGCGACGGGCCTGTTCCTCCACACGTCCGCGCCGCACGCTCGAGACCAGCTTGTTATGCGCGATCGCCAACAGCCACGGAGCGGCGCTATCGCCGACGGGCCGATACCCGGCCGCGCTCTCCAGCGCCGCCGCGAACACCTCGGCCGTCAGATCCGCCACAACCTCAGGGTCACGAATACGACGCATCAAGAACCCGACCACCAACGCCTCGTAGCGCTCATAGAAACTCGCGAACGCATCCGGATCCACGGCCGCGGAACCAAGCAGCCGCGCGTCAGTAGCAGCCGAGCGTCTCAAGCGCACCATCCAGATAAACGCCCCACAGCGTGAAAGTGTGACCGGCGCCCTCCCACATTGAGTAGCACTGCTGCATCGTCGCCGACACGGGTCTGATCGCGGCGCTGCCGCTCTCGCTATCCGCCAGACTGAAGCGGAAGCCTTGATCGCGGGCGCCATGAAGCCCGAGGCGATCGGTCGTTCGTGAAATTCAGCAGTGAGCTCATGATCGACCGCTCGCCCTTGTCCTCTGCGGTGCGATCTCGGGGCTGGTGCTACCGCGCCGGCAAGGCCGACCGGGCCGCGGTGCGGAGCCCTGCGGTCGCGGGCAGCTAGAAGCGCTGCAGCCCGATCGCGCCGAGTAGGGCAAGGGCCTCAGCGTCCGAGGACCCGGCCGGTGCGGTGTACACGATCACGCTGAGGTCCGAGCCCTGTACGGCCAGCGCGTCGCAGTCGAGCGTGATCGTTCCGATCTCCGGATGGTTGAAGCTCTTTCGGCGCGACGGCGTGTGCGCGACCGGCCGCTTGTCCCACAGCTCCGCGAACCGTGGGCTCAGCTCGCGGAGATCTCTGATCAACTCGTTCAGGTACTGGTCGTCTGGGAAGCGCCCGAGCGCGTCGTGGAGGTCTGCTGCCATTGCTTCCTCTGCCTCGGCGTGCTCCTCGGGCGTGCGCTCCAGCCGAGATGGGATCCCGTTGAAGTGACGCCACGGAATCGTGCGCTCGCGCCGTGAGGCGCCGGAGAGGTCGCCCATCAATGCGTTCGCGAGCGAGTTCGCGGCGACGACCTCGCCGGCCGCGTCGATGACCATCACGGGGACGTCGGTGAGGCGGTCGAGCAGCCGTTGCAGGCTCCGGGTGATGTGACGGTCGATCGTTCCGGGGCCCGGCTCGAGGTGGCCGGCGAGCCGGAACAGGTGTGCGCGCTCGTCCTTGGTGAGCCGCAGCGCCCGCGCGAGCGACGCGAGCACCGATGGGGATGGGCTCTGCGCGCGCCCCTGCTCGAGCCGTGCGAGGTAGTCAAGCGATACGCCCGCGAGCCCGGCGACCTCTTCGCGCCTCAGGCCCGGAGTGCGGCGCCCGCGGCCGGCCGGCAGACCCGCCTCGGTCGGGGTCAGCCGCTCGCGCCACGAGCGCAGGCAGCCGGCGAGCTCTTCCTGGGCGATCGTCACGGCTTCAAATGATCGCGCACCACAAACCGCCGAGGGTCGCACTGTCAGTCCTAGGCAGCGCCGTCCTCTTGTGGCCGAGAACGGCGAGGCGGACGATCGGACCCATGACCAAGACAACACTCATCACAGGTGCAAACAAGGGCCTAGGCCGCGAGACCGTGCGGCGGCTGCTGGCCGAGGGCCACGAGGTCTGGCTGGCCGCGCGAGACAGATCGGCTGGGCAGGCGGCGGCCGATGAACTCGGGGCCCGGTTCGTTCAGCTCGACGTGACCGACGAGGACAGCGTCACCGCGGCGGCCGCGGTGGTCGCAGCCGCGACCGGCGGTCGACTGGATGTGCTCATCAACAACGCCGGCATCGCGGGCGGCCGCAAGCCCGCCGGCGAGGTCACGGCCGACGACGTGCGGAGCGTGTTCGAGACGAACGTGTTCGGGGTCGTGCGCGTCACGCAGGCGTTCCTGCCGCTCCTCGAGCGCTCGGACAGCCCCGTGGTCGTCAACGTCTCGAGCGGAATGGGCTCGATCGCGGTCACGACCGACCCAGACCGGTTCGAGGCGACGCTGATCGGGATCGCGTACCCGGCCTCGAAGACGGCCGTGAACATGCTCACAACGCAGTACGCGAAGGCGTTCGCGCAGATCCGGATCAACGCCGTCGACCCGGGCTACACCGCCACCGACCTGAACCGGCATAACGGCACTCAAAGCGTTGAGGAAGGCACCGACGCGATCGTCGCGATGGCGAAGCTCGATCCGTCCGGGCCGACCGGGACGTTCGTCGACCGCAATGGGGTGGTCGCATGGTGATCCTGGTGACGGGCGGGATGGGG
This sequence comes from uncultured Solirubrobacterales bacterium, assembly GCA_963812225.1. GTDB lineage: Bacteria > Actinomycetota > Thermoleophilia > Solirubrobacterales > Solirubrobacteraceae > Palsa-465. Next base: position 321,156 of record CAWEUN010000007.1, on the reverse strand, counting down.
TTCATCGGCTCGCACACCGTGCAGGCGCTGGCCGAACTCGGGCACGGCTGCGTGGTCACGAGCCGCCGCACTACTCGCGACCTCGGTGACACGATTTCGATTGAGCAAGTCGATGTCGCCGACCGGGACGCGATGGTCGGGCTCGGCGAGCGGCATGCGATCGGCGGGATCGTCCACCTCGCAGATCCCGCGCTCGCTCACCTCGGCGATCCGAGCGCCAGTCCGGCGACGCTCGTCGCCGACATGCGCGCCGCAGCGAACGCGTTGTTCAACGTGCTCGAATGCGCGATCGCCTGGGATGTCCAGCGCGTCACGATCGCGAGCACGATCGGCGTCTACGGCGGCGTGCCCGAGCTGCGCGGCGTCAGCGAGGAGCTACCGCTGCAGATGGCCGCCGGGGGCAACGTCGTGGCAGCCTCGAAGAAGAGCGCCGAGCTGGTCGTCTCACTGTTTCGCGAGCGCGGAATCGATGCGATCAGCGCCCGCCTCCCCGCCGTCTGGGTCCGCGCGGGCGCAACGAATCGCGCTTCTTCGCCGCCCCGGGGCTAATCCACGCCGCGGTCAATGGCGAGTCGCCCCCGACCGCTCACGCAGACGACGCGATCGACATGCTGTACGTCAAGGACTGCGCCCGCGCGATCGCCCTGCTACAGACCACCGCCCGACTCGCCCACTCGACCTACAACGTCGGCTCCGGCCACGCGACGTCCAACGCGGAGGTGGTGGCCGCCATCAAACGCGCCGTCCCCGGCGCCGAGCTCCCGCTCGAGCCCGGCCGCAGTCGCCACAGCGCGGTGGCCTACCTCGATACCACCCGCCTGCAGGCCGACACCGACTTCGAGCCCGAGTACGACCTCGACCGCGCCGTCGCAGATCACGTCAGCTGGTCAACCAACGATTAATCACAGGAGCAATTCGACATGATCGGCACATCCGGACACGCCCGATCGGCGGTGAATCGCGCTGATCCTGCTCACGGTCGCGCGCGTTCGTGATCACCGACCGCGCACGGAAGTCTCCGCGCTATCGGTCGTGCGGCGACGCCGTCCCCTTGATCGCGAGACGCTTGCTGTCCGAACAGCCGTCAGGGGCCGCGCGACACGCCCTTCCACCAGACCTGCCTTCATGCGACGGCGCACATCCCACAGTCTGCGACCGCGCACCTGAGTTGCGTCTAATAGGAGCAGCGTCGCCTCCGCTCAAGCGAGGTCGTGAGGAGCCGCCCGAAGGTCCAGAGCGGTACTGCTGCATCGTCGCCGGGGCAGCCACAGGCCCGCTGCTGCCGCTCCCGATCACGCCGGGCTCGAAGCAGAAGTGAGAGCGCGGGGCCCGCGACGTGGCCGGTCGCTCTGGCTACCGCCCTCGCCGCGCCCTGGTCAGAAGAGCGCTTCGACGGACTCTTGCTCGGCCTCGTCATCGTCGGACGCAGAGCGCTTCTCCGTAACGTTCAGACCGAGGCGGAGGCCGTGATGGACATAGAGGGCGCCCTCCAGCGGCATCTCTAGGTCGGCGTCCTCGCTCTTGAACCTAATAGAGCCGCTCTTGTTCGGGCGCACGCCGATCGCGGAGGTCTCGAAGAGCTGGTCGACCACCCACCGCGCGCCGTGTACGCCGGCGAGCTTGGGCTTTGTCTGGGTGATCCGAGCTTCAAGCTCCGCGAGCGAGTCGTAGCGGTGCTCGCCCTGCCGCAGCGCCTCTAGGCATTCGTTGAAATCCGGGATCGCCTTCGAGAACTCCTGCTTGAGATCGTCCACCTTCCATCGACTGTAAGAACGCTCGGCGTCCTTAATGCTGTCCTTGCTGATAAAGGGCGCGTCCGGGGCGCCGCGGTCCTTCGCCTCGGTCAGATACTGGATGACTTCGCGGGGTCGAAGGAAGGTGCGTTGGACGATGTACGCGAATGGCGCTGTCGACTGGCGCATCTTCTCGGGGTCAAGAATGTCCTCGACCGTCGTCCCGTTCGGTAGCCGGGCGTCGATCATCTGCTGAAGTTCGTCGACTGTCCAGGCGATCCAGTGCTCCTGAGAGCGATGCTTGTCCTTATCGTCGAAGCGCAATAGCGGATAGATGTCGGACCGCAAGAACGAGATCACCTGGAGTCCGTGATGCCCGTCGAAGCGGAACCTAGTGTTCAAGTCCTTCTGTGCGCGGAGTAGGCCGATCAGCAGCGTCTTGGACTCGTCAGTTCCGTCCCATGAGTCGTCGAGTCGATCAAGAAGCACAACGACGCCCAGCTCCTTCACGCAGGCGCCGACGAGGGTTAGCAGCTGGTCGATGACCTGCGGCGTCAGCAGACGTTCGCTCGCGTCGTCTTTGCCTGAGTACCCAAGGCCGAAGCCGAAAGCGCTGAGATTGAAGCTCTTGAGGCCGGTGAGCAACTTGGTTGCGGCATTCTTCAGGTCCACCGTCTCGCCGCCGTAGTTCTCGCGGAGAAACTGCCCTAGCGTCTTTATCGCTTTATCTGCGTCGTCGCCCCACTCACGGTTCTGGGTCGTCAGCTCGGAGGCGACAGTGATCGCGAGCGTCAGCTTCCATGCGTTGGTGTGCGCTTGCTCAGCGAGGATGCCCTGCTCGCGGTACTCGCGTAGAGCGCCCCACGCGTATTGGTCGGGCGTCATCGAGACGGTGAGTAGATCCTGCCTGCCCGTGTCGCGGTACAGCTCCGGCAGCTGCTGAAAGAGCGACGTCTTCCCGGCACCCTTGCGCCCAAGGAAGATCGTCTTCTTTCCCTCGAGCGCTTGGTGGACGTAACCCGTCGAGACGAAGTACTCGCCCAGTCGAGCATCCGATTCCGCGTCTGCCGTTCCGAAGTCCAGCTCCTTGAGCGTCACGGCCATCGAGAGCTGATTCTAGTAGCGAGCATGCTCAGCGCAGCTCGTGTCGCTGACGATAAGGCCCCATGATCCGAGAGGTGGTCGCCGTCGTCTCAGGCTCGGCTATCCGGCGCCAGCTCTAGGTCGGCACCTACGCGCTGGTCCAGCGCTTGAGGTCATCAAGGGCGTGCGGAGGCTCGCCGACTAGTCACCAGTTCCTTAAGCCTGTTCACCGAAGCTCCTCCTTTGTCGCCCCAGCAGCACGAGGTCGGTGCTGCTGCTTCTCTTGGTCGTCGGCCCGGAGAAGAAGGCAGAGCCCCGACCGGGTCAGCCAATGACGCGCCCGGTGGTTCGTCGAAGCGGTGCTATCAGTTCGTCAGAGGTTTCGTCGGCTGTGGCTGACCTGGCGGGATCGCTGTGAGACGATCTCGACGTGGTTTGGGCTCGGAACGGTCCACGATGATCGAGACTGAGCGTCTAAGCGTTCGTCCTTGGCGTGTCGAGGAGGTCGATCGCTTCGTCGATATGTATCGGCGACCCGAAGTGGTGCGCTGGTTTCCGAGCGCTCGGACGATGGAGCCTGAGGAAGCGCTCGAACGGATCGAGCGTAATCTGGCTCGGCTCGCTGAAGACCCACGGTTAGGCCGATGGGCGATCGTCGATCGCTCGCGAGACATGCCTGTCGGGACGATCATCCTCACGCCGTTGCCGGACGGCGATGGGGAGGTTGAGATTGGCTGGCATCTTCACCCGGACAGCTGGGGCAGGGGTTTCGCCAGCGAGGCTGCCGGCGCCGTTCTACAGCGCGGGTTTGCTGATGGGCTGTCGGAAGTGTGGGCCGTGACCGATCCCGATAACGAACGCTCCGCGGCGGTCTGTCAAAGGATCGGGATGCAATTGCTCGGTGTCACACACCGCTGGTATCACGAGCTGAGCCTGATGTTCTGGATCGGCGGCAGGCCCGACCACGAGCCGTCACTCGAGCCCGACGGGCCCGCGGTGGCCTAGCGCTTCGCGCTTCGTCGCCGACACGGGTCTGATCGCGGCGGTGCCGCTTTCGCTGTCCGCCAGGCTGAAGCGGAAGCCCTGATCGCCCGCGCCGCGAAGCTCGACGTAGCTGCTGGTTCGTGGAAGGAGCACTGAGCGGTGGCGATCGCTTGTCGCGCATTCCGATCGTCATCATCGTCGGCTCCAGGGCCGATGGTGCCGATGTAAACCACCTAGCGTGCGGAGCATGGTCGCTGTCGTGTTCTTCAGTGCTCGGCTCCCGACTCGAGGCTGTTCCTCGCAGAGGCGGAGCAGGAGCTTGCTCCCTGGTGTCGGCCTTGGAATCTTCCCCGGTTGCGGCTGTGTGTGCTGGCGGTTGGAGGGGGAGGTGTTCGAAATGGGATGGTGTCGCGTGACGTGGGGGCGGTCCTGAGTGCCGGTGGTGATCTGTCTTGCCGGTGGGGGGCTCGGGGGTCACGTGAATTGTGCTGGGTTGGGGTGGTGGGGAGCCGCGGCTCGGGTGTAGGGTGGGTGTTGGGACCTACGGAGTTTGACTAGGGAGGCGCGGGCGATGGTGGATGGTGGGCGTGGTTTGGGTTGGCGGGTGCGGATCCTGGTGGCGGTGTCGTGTGGTGCTGGCCTGCTGCTGGCCGTGGTGTGCGCGCCGCGGGCGCTGGCTGCCAGCGCACGCACCGCCTACGTGACCAACTTCATCTCGAACTCGGTGATCCCGATCGACACGGCCACCAACACGGCGGGCACCCCGATCCCGACCAGCGACAGCCCGGAGGGGGTGGCGATCACCCCGGACGGCAAGACCGCCTACGTCGCCGACGCGAACGCGGGCTTGGTGACCCAGATCGACACGGCCACCAACACGGCGGGCACCCCGATCGCGGTCGACGGCAACCCGTTCGGGGTGGCGATCACCCCGGACGGCAAGACCGTCTACGTGACCGACTTGGGCTCGAACCTGGTAACCCCGATCGATACCGCCACCAACACGGCAGGCACCCCGATCCCCGTCGGCGTCAACCCGCGCGAGGTGGCGATCACCCCGGACGGCAAGACCGCCTACGTCACCAACTTCGGCTCGAACTCGGTGATCCCGATCGACACGGCCACCAACACGGCGGGAACCCCGATCCCCGTCGGCGCTCGCCCGCAGGGGATAGCGATCACCCCGGACGGCAAGACCGCCTATGTCACCAGCTTCAGCTCGAACTCGGTGACCCCGATCGACACGGCCACCAACACGACGGGCACCCCGATCCCCGTCGGCAGCTTCCCGCTGGGGCTGGCGATCACCCCGGACGGCAAGACCGCCTACGTCACCAACAACGGCGCGGACTCAGTCACCCCGATCGACATCGCCACCAACACTCCGGGCCCCGCGATCCCGGTCGGCAGCGAGCCGGAGGGGGTCGCGATCACCCCGGACGGCAGGACCGCCTACGTCACCAACCAGGGCTCGGGCTCGGTGACCCCGATCGACACCGCCACCAACACGGCCGGCCCCGCGATCCCGGTCGGCAGCGACCCGGAGGGGGTGGCGATCACCCCGGATCAAGGGCCAGTGGCGGCATTCTCTGAGACGGCGGCACCGGCGGGGCAGGCGTCGAGCTTTGACGCCTCAGCGTCCAGCGACCAAGACGGGACGGTCGCCTCCTATCACTGGGATTTTGGCGACGGCACCACCCAGACCACTAGCAGCACGACAACCACCCATACCTACACCACCGCTAACACCTACACGGTCACCCTGACGGTGACCGATCAGGCGGGCTGCTCGACCACGCAGACGTTCACCGGCCAGACGGTCAGCTGCAACGGGGGCCCGGCGGCGACCACGACACAGAAGGTCACGGTCGCGGCACCGCCGCGCGTGCAGATCACGACCCCGGCACCGCCGAGCGTGCTGATCACGACCCCGGGCAGCGGCGCGAGCTACCGCGTGGGGCAGGTCGTGCGCTCGAGCTTTAGCTGCAGCGAGAGCGCCGCGGGGCCAGGGATCGCGTCGTGTCTTGATCAACAGGGCCGCCCGTCAGGCGCACGGCTGGACACCGCCACGGCAGGCGCGCACACGTTCACCGTGACGGCGACCTCCAAGGACGGGCTGAGCGCGTCGAAGACGGTCAACTATGCCGTGCTGAGGCGGGCGCGGGCGGAGGTCCGGATCGCCGCGCTGCGCCCTGCGCCGCTCGGACGCGGCTGCGCAGTCGAGACCGGAGGCCAAGAGCGCGAGCTCACCGCGATGAGCGCTGACGCCACCTGCCGACACCTACGCCTCACGCTGCGCGGCAGCATCCAGAGGGGCGGGAAGCTCGCCGCCGGCTCCGGCGGCACGGTCATGCTCACCTACAAGGTCACGCTACCGCGTGGGCGCGCGGCTGGCCGGGCCCGCGCCAGAGTCAGTCACGGCCGCTGGCGGATCTCGCTGATCCTGCCCGGGGTCAACCTCGACCCCCTCCCGCCCCGCTACCTGATCACCATCCACTACAGCGGCGATCTCAACCTCCAGCCGGTCAGCACCAGCCGCCGGCTCCGACTGGAGTCAGAACCCGCCGGCCTTTAGGCCAACAATCCAAACCCGCAAGGCGCCCATCGCTGTGAAGGTGCAGCAGCTCCTCGCCGATCGGCCCCGGTGTTCGCCACCACTAGGCGCGGCTCCAGCTTGCTCCATGTGACGAACAGCCCGCGCGGGCTGATCCTTCACTGCCTAGGGGCCAGCCCGCGACATCTGGATGGGTAGTGCTGACACAGACGGTCTGCCTGACGGCCGTCACGCGCGCGATCCCCATCGCGTGAACTCAATCGCCACGCGTCGGCTTGCGCCACCACGCGCGAGTGCCCTTTGTCGCCCGACCGGCCGTATCGCGAGCGCTGCCTTTCGATGCCGCGCCGGTCCGAAGGGGAAGCGTCGCCTCGCTGACGATCGGCCCGCGAGGTGGCTCAGTTTTCGTGAAACGAGCAGTGAGCTCGTCGCGGACCTGGTGCTCCGTTCGCGCAAGGCAGCAGCCCGGACGGCCGCGCCTTCGGCGTACACGGGGGCCTCTCACGTTGGGCTAGTGTGGGCTTATGGGCGGCAACCGAGTGGAGGCAACCTGGTCGAACTCCGGCGCCGGCGAACGTCGTTGTGGGCCGTCGAGCCGAACTTCGGTGAGGAGTTGCGCTCCCTCGTTGATGCTCCTGACCGCCTCGGCCAGGCTACGTCCGGCCGGCCGTGACCGCCTCGGCGAAACGTTCGATGGGCGCGCGGACGCGCGCGCCGACGACGGTCTCGCGAATGCACCGGCCGTGGGGTCCCAGGACCGTTTCGCGGAGCTGTTCGCCGGCGGATTCTCGCGGGGCGCAGATCGCGCAGACGTCACGTCGGCGGGCATGAGCACGACGGTTGTGTCGAGGGTCAGGAGCCGTACGCCGATGACGCGGGCGAGGATTGAGCCCTCGATCAGGATGCCGCGCGACAGGCCTGCGCTGCGGTCAGGGACCGCCGTCAGCATGGCCGAAATCCTGTCTGGGATGGCCTTTTGGGGGACGGTGGGAACTGAATTCTTCAAGCCGCGCAGACGCCTTTGCGATCCCTTCGACGATCTGCGCATACCGTTCACGCCCGGCTCTCGTTCCGATGACGTAGCCGGCGGCGAAGAGTGTCACCTTCGCGAGCTTCACGAATCAACCCTCGCCCCCTCATTGCGCCGCCGTAGCGAGGAGATCGCGGCGCTGCCGGCGGTGAGACCCACCATCGCGCCGGCGATTATGCCCGCCTTCAGGCCCTTACCCTGCGGCAGGACGCCGTTGAGCGGGTTGTCAGAACCGAGGCCTGACAGTCCGGACTTGATCCCGGTCGGCACGTCGAGCGAGTCGTCGATCTTGTCGAGGAACCGTTGGAACTGGCTTTTCTTGTTGATGAGTCTCATCTCGGCCTCGTCTCCGTTCACCGCGTCGCGCGAGACGCCTTCGCGATCGCGTCGACGAGCTCACTCTTGGTCATGGTCGTGCGCTTCTCGATCCCGATGCTGGCTGCAAGGTCGATCAGCTCGGGTTTGCTGTACGTGTCCAGTCCGCCGTTGACGGAGTCGCGCTCGAGCTTGCGAGCGGTGTCCTTCGCGGTTTCCTGTGACTGGCGACGTAGCTGCTCGGTCTCCTCGACGCGCGCCTCAGCGTCGCTGGCTTGTTGCTGCGCTTCGTTGGCCAGCGCCTGCGCGTGGCGGTTGGCCTCCTCGGCGGCAGCGCGGGCGGCTCCAGCGGCTTCTTCGGCCAGCCGCTTGGCCTCGGCCAGCTTTTCGGTCGCGTCCTCCACGAGCTCCTCGGCCCGCTGTCGGGACTCCTCGGCCTCGCGCTGAGCTTCCTCGAGCTCGTCTTGAACCTCTGCCTGGGCGTCTCGTAGCTGCGCTTCGGCATCCGCTTCGGCGGCTCGGCGTTCACGGTCCACTGACTCTTCGGCGGCCTTCTGCGCGGTGGCGATCCGCTGCTTGACATACCGAGCCGTCTCGCGCTGTACCTCGCGAAGGCGAGCGCGCCCGTCCTCGCTCACCTGCCGAGCGTGTTGGGAACGATCCTTTGACTCCTGTGCCGCCTCGAGCGCTCGGTCCTCGGCGTCCCGGGCACGCTCGCCGGCTTCCTGCGCGCGCCGCATGCGGATGTCGACCGAGTCCCCGCCACCGGGTGTGGCGTCGACCACCGCTGCGGTCACCTTCCGCCCCCGGTCGCGAGCGCCGACGGCCGCCGTCTCGGCTGCGGCTCCGACCGCTTCCGCGGGTCGGAGGACCCGGGACAGCAACCAGGCGGCGTTGGATGGCATCTCTCGCAGCCCCGTCCGTGCTTGCTCCGACAACGACATGAATTAGACCCTCCTCAGGCTGTTGGACATCAAAGACTCTAGATGAGACAGTAGCGTCTCGTCAAGCGACCACGTAGACTAGCGGGAAGACGCCTATGTCCGAGTCACTTCCCAGACAAGCGCTTCAGCAGCGCGTCGTCGCAGCGATCCTCGACGGAGCCGCGCAGCTGTTCGCGGTCCAGGGAGACCAGGCGAGCATGAACGACGTCGCTGTGGCGGCCGGAGTCGCCCGCGCCACCGTCTATCGCTACTTTCCCAGCCGCGAGGTCCTGCTCGACGAACTGGCGAAGGCCGCCGTCAGCGAGGTCAATGCACGCTTGGAGGCGGCCAGAATCGATGAGGTCGAGCCCGAGGAGGGCATCGCACGGGCGGTACGCGCCCTGGTCGACGTCGGGGACTCATTCGTCCTGTTGGCACGTGATCGGCTGCGATCAGATCCGGAGCGATTCGAGCGCGAGCTCACCCGGCCGCTGCGTCAGCTGTTCGAGCGGGGTCAGGCCGCCGGAGACGTCCGCGCGGACATCGCCAGCGCGCGGCTCACCGAGTCGCTGATCGGGCTGATTGTCGGCGTGGCCAGATCCACTCCGCTGCTCGGCAAGGAGGACACGATCGCCACGATCACCGGCCTGTTCCTCGACGGCGCGCGCGCCCGGGGCCCCCGATCCCTATGAGCGGCCCGGGATCGCACCCGCTGGCCGCGATGAGCGACCATCGTTACACGATTCCGGTCGTGCGGATGCAGCCCGCGGCCAACTATCGACCCAAGGAGGAGCACATGGACCCAGCACCGGATCGACCGGCTCCCGACGGGGAGACGGAACAACGAACCGACGAGGAAAGCCCTCAGCCAAAGGACGAGGAGACTGCCCGGGCAGCGGACCAGGACGCCGATCAGCCAACGAACGGGGACGCACATCGGCCGACCGACGAAGATGTCGATCAGCCGACGGACGAAGACGACAAACATCGGCCGACCGACGAAGATGCCAATCAGCCGACGGATGAAGATGACAACCGTCGGCCGACGGACCAGGGCGCCGATCAGCGCACCGACGATCCAGCCGACCGACAGCCGGATCAATGGCGAGACGGTGCGACGGTCGAGCGGAGCTCAGGGCAGACCTCAAACGAGGCAGACCCTCTCCTACAGGAGTTGGTCGGCTATCTGCGCGAACGGCGCACGGAACTGCGTGAGGAGTGGGCCAGGCGCATCAGCGAGGCGGAGCTCCTGGGCGTGATGTCCGACGAGGAAATCTTCTCCGAGGCGACCGAGGTCTACGACAACTACGTGGATGCGCTGGAGACCGGAAGCATCGAGACCCTGCAGTCCTACGCTCGCGAGCTCTCGGAGCGAATCATCCCCCGGGGCGTGGAAACCCACGAGGTGCTCGGGATCGTGTTGTTGCTCCGAGACGTGCTCGCGCGGTCGCTGTTCGCCAAGTATCAGAAAGATCTCGGTCTGCTCAACCGCATTCTTGACTCCTACGAGCCGGCGGCAAACCGCATCGCGGTCACGGTCGGGGTGAGTTTCGTCGAAGAGCGCGAGCGAGTCATTCACGAGCAGCAGGAGGCAATGCGGGAGCTATCGACGCCAGTCCTGCAGCTTCGCGAGCACCTGCTGATCCTGCCGATTATCGGCGCGCTGGATTCATCACGCGCGCGTCAGCTGACCGAGCAGCTGTTGGGAGCGATCCAAGAGCGTCGCGCGACCGTGGTCGTGATCGACATCACCGGGGTCGCGACGGTCGATCGCACCGTGGCTAATCACCTGGTCCAGACCGTTGAGGCGTCCCGGCTGATGGGGGCCAGCACGATCCTCACCGGCCTCTCGTCCGAGATCGCCCAAACACTCGTCGATCTTGACGTCGACCTCAGCATGATGAAGACCGTCGGCGATCTTCAGGGAGGGTTGGTGGAGGCCGAGCGGCTCGCCGGCTACCGCGGCGGCGACGCCAGCGACTCAACCGAGGACGAGTTCTAGTCCACGACGCGCCGATGTCGGTAGCGATCCTCAAACAGGGGGGCTACCTGATCGCCTCGATCCGCTCAGACCTCTCCGACAGCGAGGTCATAGAGCTCCGCAACGAGCTCGCTGAACTGGTCGGCAAACATCGCTCGCGCGGGATCGTGATCGACGTTGCCGCCCTCGACGTGATCGACTCTTTCGTCACGCGCGCCCTGGAAGCGATCGTGCTCACCGCGAAACTCCGCGGGGCCGAGACGGTCATCGTCGGCATCCACCCCGACGTTGCGATCGCGATGGTGCACTTCCGGCTGAACCTGGGACCGCTGCGCGTGGCGCTTGACCTGGACGCGGCGACGGCACTGCTCGATCGGCTGACGCGGGGAGCGGTCCGGGATGGAGGATGAGGTCCGCATTGCCATCAACGCCGACGCTGATCTCGTCACCGCCCGCGCCGAAGCACGCGCGATGGCCCAACGCCTCGGCTTCCCGCGACCCGACCCGACCTTGATCGCGACCGCCATCTCAGAGATCGCCCGCAACATCGTCGTGCACGTCGGCCGAGGCGAGATCGTGCTTCGGCCGTTTGAGGACGCTCACCGCTATGGCCTGGTCGTGATCGCAAAAGACGACGGCCCGGGGATCCGTGACGTCGAAGCAGCGCTGCGCGATGACTACAGCGGCCGCGGCGGGCTCGGGCTCGGCCTGCCCGGAGCTCGGCGACTGATGGACGAGTTCGAAATAGCGTCGGACGCCGACAGCGGCACAACCGTGACGATGACCAAGTGGAGGTTTCGCGACGAGCTCGCGCGCCTGCGCGCGGAGCGCCGCCGGCGTGCCTGAGCCGACAACACGGACGCCGATCGAGTGGGCCATCGCCTCAAAGTGCCGGCACGGCGAGGCGACAAACGGAGATCTCGCGGTCGTGACGCTCCTGCCCGGGGGTGCGCTCGTGGCAGGAATCGATGGCCTCGGGCACGGCACGCAGGCCGCCCGCGCAGCCGGCATGGCAGCCGACGTCGTACGCGAAAACCCCAGCCAGAATCTCGTGTCACTGCTGACGCGCTGCCACGACGCCTTGAGAGCTACGCGCGGGGCGGCGATCAGCCTCGCCTTCATCTCCCCATCCAGGAACGAGCTGATATGGCTAGGCGTTGGCAACGTGGAAGGGCGCGTCCTCAGCGGCGACCCCTCGACCACGCGGCCGAAGGGTTCGCTCGCGCTGGGGCGCGGCGTTCCCGGACACGCGCTACCGACCGTCAGGTCCGCCAGGCTTGCCGTCGACTGGGGTGACGTCCTGGTACTCGCCACCGATGGAATCGATGCGACCTTCGCCGACTCGCTGGACACCTCCGGCTCGACTCAGACGATCAGCGACCGCATCCTGGCCGCCCACTCCAAACGCCGCGACGACGCGCTTGTCGTGGCGGTCCGCTATCTCGGACCCCGGTCGTGAACCCGGCCTCGAGCAGCGGCGCGAAGCCTTTTGGAACGGCCTACGCCTCTGCTCTGGATCACTACCTGCGTGAACCGACCGAGACCACCCTACGCGTCGCCTACGAGCTTGGGCGCGAGGCGGTGAGCCGGCGCTTGAGCGTGCTCGACCTCGCCATCACCCATCAAGAGGTCGTGTTGGCGGCACTCGCCGAGACCCCAGGCGAGGCGCAAGTGCAGCACGTCGCGCGCGCGGCGGGAGACTTCTTCCTGGAGAGCCTCTCCAGCTACGAGATGGTCCAGCGCGGATTCCAGGAGGCTCGCCAGACGGTCCTCCTGCAGCGCCGCCAAACCGAGCTCTCACGACAACTATCCACGTTTCTCGCCGACGCATCCCTCGCCCTCGACGCCTCCGACTCACTCGAGGAGATACTCCGCCTCGTGGCCGAGCAGGCACGCGAGCTCGTTGGCGCAGAGTGCTGCGTGGCCACCGTCGCTGCTCAAGGCCGCCCACGGATCGCCGAAGGGGCATCCTACCCGGAGGCCGAGCGGCGCTGGACGACGCTCGTGCGGTGGCTCGACCTGCCCGCGATCTACCGGTTCATGCAACTCAGCGGCGGCTCGGCGAGAATTGCCGGCGAGCAACTCGCCCGCCTCTCGCTGTTTCACACCGCGGCCGGCGACCCGCCAATCCACGGATGGCTCGCCGTGTCGCTGACCGCCCTCGACGGCACCGAGGTCGGCGTCATCCAGCTCTTCGAAAAGCAACACGGAGCCTTCACCGACGACGACGAGGCCGCCCTCGTCCACCTCGCCCAAATGGCCTCGGCGGCCGTCGAGAGAGCCCGCCTCTATCAGAACCGAAGCTAGCGCCACGCACAGTCGTCCTCCCTCGCTCCCACGGGCGTTTCTGAGGACGCCCCGTAACGACTCGAACGCGCGGCGCGGCTATTTCCGGGCGACTGCGAGAGCCGTCAGCCGGCTTGCGACCGACGCGTAGAGAAAGACAGACCGTGGAAACGGCCGGACGGCTCCTCACGCACGCTCCGGCTGGCGGTTGGCCCGGATGACCGCAACGGTATGAATCGCGTCGTACGCCTGGCTCCCGACGACACACGTCGATGAGATCATCTGACCGACCGCAGCCGACCATCGTCGCGACACCCAGGCCGCCCAGACTTCCAAGTGCGTCAACGGCGTCAGCACAAGCCCACGGCCGGCGCTCGGACCTCTTCAATCGGGTTTCCTCGGTGCGCCAGTCTGCGCGTCCTATGACCGCTCACCCTCCGGGTCTGCTCCCCTGGTCGCCCTGCGGCCACGACGTCTGGACTGCTGACAACCACGCCGGCAGCCGACGGAGGCGCGAATGACGGTGCGCCAGACGCCGCCGCCAGTGCTCGTCGTTCGTGAAACGGGGCAGCGCCGTTCTCCGGGCTCGTGGGAGTCCGCCGAGGATGAGCAGCTCAGGTGCGGCTCCGTCCCGGAACTTCCGCGTGGGTTTGAGCAGGAGCGGTCGGCTTGACTGCATCGAGATGATCAATCAGGGAGCGCCCGAGTCGGGCACCGAGCCCGCGCAGACGCTGCTGAAGAGCCAGTTGGGGCCGTGGTGGTTGACTCACCGTGAGTGCTGGGTCTCAGCCAGGCCGGGCGAGTCCGGGCCGCCGACCGTCTCGTGCTCCCCGCCGACTACCGCTCTACGGCCGCGATCCTTCGTGCCTCGGTTTCTGCTTCGCGATCGGATCGACCCACTGCGGCACCAATCGCACGGCCCGGCTGCCCTCCCTCACACCCCATCGTTCGTGAGAGCGACAGTCCGCGATCGCCCGGATCAGCAGTCAGACGTTCAGGACTCGAGGAGTTCCTTGAGGCGTTGCAGATCGGCTTCGACCATGGCCGTGTCGCGATCAAATTCGGTATCCGATAGCTCGAGTTGCCGGAGGGTAAAGACCACCTCGGCGCCTTCCGGATGGGCGAGCACCCGAAACGGATTGCTTGTGGTCACGCCTGAAGGCAAAGTCACGTCGTGATCCAAGACACCGAGGTCGTTTCTACCCACGAAACGGATCGTTGTGCGGCCCTCCGGTGACTCGACGTACAGGAGCTCACCATCATGTGTCACCTTGCTCTGAACGAGGCCGGAGGCCCATTTCGTCAGATTGTCGGGGTTCGCGGCGAACGTATAAACCGTCTCGGGGGACAGCGAATGATCGTGCTCAGGTGGCGGCTGCGCATGGTGCTCCTATCCTCGCACCTCGCGAACAGCGACCGATCGCCCAATAGCGTGCTTTGACGCCCCGGAGGTGGGACTGAGCGCGTTCGCGCAGTGACGAGTCGAGGGCACGGCACCGGCTTGGTCGGCGGCGCGGCCACCGACGTGCTTCTGCTCCACGTCTGACACGACGGGAAGCAGAAGTTCGCGTTCGCTTTACAACGGGCGCCCTCGTGGCTGGTGGTTCGTGAAAGGAGGTGTCTTGGGCGGCGGTCGGCGGCTGGCGCTCCCGGGTCCTGTCAACGGCGAGATCGGGACCCGTTTGGGGCTCGGTGTCCTGGTGGCTGCGGAAGCTGAAGGGAGGGCTTATCTGGGGAGGTGCAGGCCGTGGAAGCCTTGTTTGCGCTGCTCCCCGCCGGTCGGGGTGTAGGTGACCCACAGCCTGAGCGTCACGCGGTAGGTGTGGTGGTGCACGAGCCGCCTGCCGCGCGCGTTCGGAGACACCCGAACGCGGAGCATGCCCACCTGGTGTGCGGTCCGGTGCGTGCGGGCGAACACGAACCGACGCGACGCGGGCTGCAACACGACCGCCGCCCGGGCGATGTTGTCGTTCCAGGCGGTCTCGAGCACGTCGATCCTCCCGGGCCCGGGCACCTCGACGCGGAAGGTGATGATCCCGTTGCGGTGGGTCCTGAGATCCGAGACCGTGAAATGACTGTTGGGCGAGACCGACGCATGGACGGTCACCGTGGTGATCGTCACCTGATGGGAGATCCGCGCGGCCGGTGAGCCGTTGCAGCTCACCGTCTGGCCGGTGAACGTCTGCGCGGTCGAGCAGCCCGCGTCGTCGGTCACGGTCAACGTGACCGTGTGCGCACCCGCCGTGGCGTAGGTGTGCGTGGTCGTCGGGCTCGTGGTCGTCTGGGTGCTGCCATCGCCGAAATCCCAGTGATAGGACGCGACCGTCCCGTCGGGATCGCTCGAGGCCGACGCGTCAAAGCCCGCCGCCTGACCCACCGCCGATCCCGTCGCCGAGAACCTCGCCACCGGCCCCTGATCCGGGGTGACCGCGACCGCGAACGGGTCGCCGCCGACCGGGATCGCCACGCCCGGCTTGTTCGTCGCAGTGTCGATCGGGGTCACCGAGTCCGAGCCGAAGTTGGTGACGTAGGCGGTCTTGCCGTCCGGGGTGATGGCGACCGCCGTCGGGGCGCCGACCGGGATCGCCGCGCCCGGCGTGTTCGTCGCCGTATCGATCGGGGTCACCGAGTTAGAGCCCGCGCCGAAGTCGGCGACGTAGGCGGTCTTGCCGTCCGGGGTGACCGCGACCGCCAATGGGCCGCTGTGGAACGGGGCGCTGCTGACCGGGATCGCCAGGCCTGGCGTGTTGGTCGCGGTATCGATCGGGGTCACCGAGTCCGAGCCCTGGTTGGTGACGTAGGCGGTCTTGCCGTCCGGGGTGATGGCGACCGCCGTCGGGTCGCTGCCGACCGGGATCGCCGGGCCCGGCGTGTTGGTCGCGATAGTGATCGGCGTCACCGAGTTCGAGCCCCCGTTGGCGACGTAGGCGGTCTTCCCGTCCGGGGTGATCGCGACCGCGAACGGGTCGGTGCCGCCGACCATGATCGCTACGCCCGGCGTGTTGGTCGCGGTGTCGATCGGGGTCACCGAGTTAGAGCCCGAGTTGGCGACGTAGGCGGTCTTGCCGTCCGGGGCGATCGCGACCCCGGACGGGGCGTCGCCGACCATGATCGCTGGGCCCGGCGTGTTGGTCGCGGTATCGATCGGCGTCACCGAGTTCGAGAAGTGGTTGGTGACGTAGGCGGTCTTGCCGTCCGGGGTGATCGCGACCCCGGACGGCAAGCTGCCGACCGGGATCGCCGCGCCCGGCGTGTTGGTCGCGATATCGATCGGGGTCACCGACTCAGAGGCCTCGTTGGTGACGTAGGCAGTATGCGACGTCGCCGCCCGCGCCGGCGCGGCACACACCACCAACGCCACCGCCACGAGCACCCCGAGAACACAACACCGCGCGCCCGCCCAACGACCACGCCCATCCACAAGCCCAAACCCAAACCCACAATCGCCGCTAAACCCGATCGCTACCACCTCAACCCTCGACATCCGCGAGGCCCCCGGCCACCACGACCCGCGCGACGCTAGCACACACGCTCCCTGCCGCAACACCCCATACGGCCAAGACCCACCGCCGTCGACGATATCGACACGCTGCTGCATCGTCGCCGCACCAGCGGCGATGCCGGCACTGCTGCTTCGCTAGCCGGTGGGCCAGAGCAGGAGCCATAACGCGTGGCGGCTCGGCCGACGACGTGGCTGCCTGTTCGTGGATCCGCCACTCTCAGTCAAAGCGGTGGTCTCAAGGTCTGGACGGGCGCTGCGAGCATGACCAGCGCCGCCTCGAATTGTTCTGTGTCCGAGGCTGGGATCTCGCTGCGCCACTGTTCGACGGCCCGCTCGGCCGCTTGGCGGGCGGCCACGGTGCACGCACGACCGCGGTCGGTGAGGGTGAGTAGCCGCGCTCGATGATCAGTCGGGTGGGGCCGACGTTCGACATACCCCGCAGCAACGAGCCGCTGCGTCAGCTGCGCGGCGGCCTGCTTGGTGACAGCGAGATGGGTCGCGAGGTCGGCGGTGGTGGCGTCGCCCTCGGCGATACGGGCGAAGGCGAAACCATGCAGCGCAGTGACGTCGCCGAAACCTGCGCTCGTAATCTCTGCCTGGATCGTGTCGACAAGGCGGGTCGAGAGCCTGAGAACGGCGGTCGCCGTGGTCCAACGGTCGTTCGACATAGACAAGCATCTTGACTGAACGGGCAGACGCAGCTACTGTCATGAAGACAATTACCTTGTCTATTGGAGGTTCGGTGCCGATCTATTCCCCAGAAGATGCCGATGAGTTCCAGGCCCACGGCAGCCGGTTCGCTTCGTTTCTTTCAACTGCGCGTGGCGCGTCGTCGTTGTGCGCCTGGCGGCTTGATGTCGCGCCCGGTCAGCAGGGGGTATCGCACCGCCCTGATCACGAGGAGGTCATCCTGCTGCTGAGCGGGCGGTTGGAGGTCACCCTTGACGGCGAGCGCACGACGGCCGAGGCCGGCTCGGTCATTCACGTGCCCGCGGGTAGCGAGTTCCGCGTCGACGGCGGCCCAGACGGCGCTGCCGCATGGGTCACCACGACCGCCGGACTTACGGCCACGATCGGCGACACGACGATGGCCCCTCCCTGGGCGCAATAACCGCGCACCCAGACGCTTCCGCTTGGTCGCCGAGGGGGTTGTGATGTTCGTGCTGTTGCTTCTCCTGGTCGTCGACGAGGAGCAGAAGCGGCTTCCTTCCTCTCGGCCGGGACTGTCGGCGCCTGGTTGGTCGAACCCCTTGGTTGGTCGAGCCGCCTAGCGGTCTTCAGGGTTCGATGGGGTGCTCATTTCCGTCAACCGGAGTTGTTGCTGGACCAGGGAGGCTGCACCCATTGCCAAGAGCCGGTTGAGGTCATGAACAGCACCTCATAGTCTGCGCCGAGCTCTCGCTAAGTCCAAGCCGCCAGCTCTGCCCCGCGGGAGCGGAACGCGTCGACTCCCGCCTGCCAGGTGGCCTCATCGCTTCGAGGGCCGAACAGCTCCCCGCCGTAGTCGTTCCATTCCTGGAGTGCATCGAGGAGAGTTGCGAAGAGCTTGTCGCTCCAGGGCCGGGGGGCTGTCTTGCTCAAGCGCAAGGTCAGCAGGACCCCATCTACCGGCGGGGGCGGGCGCGGTAAGTTCGTCGGTCGACAAGATCGTCCAGATCCCGCGCGCGCCCCAGTCCCAGTCGATCAGCACTCGCCTGCGGGACATACTCGAAGGTTACGGCTGCACGCTGCTGCTCATAGGCCACGGCAAGAGCGGCGCCGGCGGCGGTCGCTTCGCCTTGATGCGGCGAACGTGCGACGGTTCACGCCTCCAGCGCCGATACTGAGCGTTAATGAACCCCGAACCGCGGCCCTTCGACATGGACACCGTCGTGTCCGAGATCGAGAAGCGCCTCGCGGCCTACGACGACCTGATCGAGGTCTCGGTGCTGGGCTCTGCGGGCAGGGGGATCGGCGAAGCGCGCCACGCGGACTTTGGGATCACCGGAGCCAAGGACTCGGGCATCGTGTACGCCAAGGGCCAGCCGCTGAAGAAGGTCCCTACTGAGGAGCTCGTCGAGGAGCTGTTCAGGGAGATCGACAAGTACTACGCCGCCGGGAAGAAACTCATGGCGGACGACGCCCAGGCCGCCCAGGCCGCCCGCTGGCTGTCTGAGAACGAGGACGAAACGGCGATCTGATCCGTCCCTCAAGTTGCGCGGACAGCGGTAGCGCCACCTCGCCGGGTGTCGCACCTGCTTGGTCGCCCACGCAGCCACGACCGAGCGGCTTCTGCATGGGCACCTCGCCGGCCAGAAGCAGCAGCCAGCCGGGGCGCGGTGCGGCCCGCCTCGCGCCTGGTGGCTCGTGGTTGCGGAAGCCGTCGTAGCTGGATGCTGTGGGTGCTTGCTGCGCTGTCGGTGCCTACGCAGACATTCGGCACCTCCGGCTCGGGCGCTTCTCGAAGTTTGTCGATCTCGTGCGGTTCTCGAGGCTCAGTGAGGCGGCCGCCCAGCGGCTGCGGGGTGTGGATCGTCGTCGGCGAGGGCCGGGGCTGGCGGGCGGGTTTCTGTGCGTGCCCGGTTGGGCGTGGGAGACTTGGTCTGATCATGGGGCCGGCGTGTGGTGAAGCGGGAGGGCGGTCGTGAGGGTCGTCGCGCCTGGTGTGGACGGGGGGCTGCTTGAGCGTGACGAGACTCTCGCCGTCCTCGAGGCTATGCTGGCCGACGTCCGCGCTGGTGGGACTGGGCGGTTGGTGTGGGTTGGCGGTGAAGCCGGGGTAGGTAAGTCCGCGCTGCTGCGCTGTTTCTGTGGGTGTCAGGAGAGGCCGGTTCGGGTCTTGTGGGGGGCGTGTGAGCCGCTGTTGACTCCGCGGCCGCTGGGTCCCGTGCTGGACATCGCGGAGGCTTGTGGCGGCGAGCTCGAGGAGCTGGTCGCGGGAGGGGCGCGGCCCTACGAGGTGGCCGCGGGGGCGGTGCGCGAGCTGCGCGGGGGAGTGCCCACGGTCGTCGTGCTTGAGGATGTGCACTGGGCTGACGAGGCCACGCTCGATGTCCTGCGGCTGCTCGGGCGCCGCGTCCGCGAGACGCCGGCGCTGGTGCTGGCGAGCTTCCGCGATGACGAGCTTGAGCGTGCCGTGCAGCTGCGACTCGTGCTCGGAGACCTGGCGGGCTTGGCTTTGAGGCTTAAGGTCGCCCCGCTGTCGTCTGCCGCGGTCGCGGAGCTGGCGGCCCCGCGGGGGCTAGACGCGCGCGAGCTTTATCGCAAGACGACCGGCAATCCGTTCTTTGTGACCGAGGTCCTCGGCGCACCGGGAGAGGCGATTCCGGACACCGTCCGCGACGCGGTGCTGGCACGGGCCGCGCGCTGCTCGGCCGAGGCGAAGCGCCTGTTGGAGGCGGTCGCGGTGGTGCCGGGCCAGATCGAGATGTGGCTGCTTGAGGCGATCGCCGGGCCGCTGGTTGACCGGCTGGAGGAGTGCCTGACCTCGGGGATGCTGATCGCCACGGAGCGAGGCGTGGCGTTCCGACATGAGCTGGCGCGGGAGGCGGTCGAGCGGTCGGTGCCTCCCGACCGGGCGCTTGGGCTGCACCGGGCGGCGCTCGCCGCGCTGGGCGCGCCGCCAGGCGGCGTGCCGGACCCGGAGCGGCTCGCGCATCACTCAGAAGCGGTCGGCGACCGCGAGGGAGTGCTGCAATGGGCGCCGGTGGCCGCGGAGCGCGCTGCCGGGTCCGGTGCGCATCGCGAGGCGGCGGCCCAGTACGCCCGCGCGCTGCGGTGCGCCGACGGGCTGCGACCGGGCGCGCTCGCGGAGCTGCTCCGGCAGCGCGCCGAGGAATGCCGCTTGACCAATGAGTTCGATGACGCGATCGACGCGCTTGAGCGCGCGTTGGCGCTCGGTCGCGAGCTCGGCGATAAGCGGCGTGCGGCTGACACCCTCGCCTCACTGGCGCTGGTCATGCACGACGCGGGCCGCGCGCCAGATGCGGAGGCACTTGTCAGCGAGGCGGTGGAGCTGGCCGAGCCGCTGGGGCCCGGTCGCGAACTGGCGCGCGCCTACGCTGGGGGCGCCCACTTGGGCATGGCGTTTGAAGATCTCGAGAGGACCATCGCTTGGGGAGAGCGGGCGATCGAGCTCGCCGAGAGCCTGAACGACACTGAGATCCTTGTGCACGCCCTGACGAGCCTCGGGCCCGGCTTGCTCAAAGCCAACCGTGGCGAGGGCAGGGAGCACCTCGAGCGTGCACTGCGTCTCGCCCTGAAGACCGGGCTCGACCCCGCCGCAGGCCGAGCGTTCAACAATCTCGTCGCCGCCGGACTCAGGACACGTGACTACGCCCTGGCGGAACGCTACCTCGAGCAGGGCATCCAGTTCACGCAAGAGCACGGACTCGATCTTTGGTTACAACTCTTGTTCACAAGTCGGATGACGCTCGATTTGGACCGCGGGCGCTGGCGGCAGGCCAGCGACGCCGCGACCCAGCTGCTGGCCGATCCCACGTGCACGGTCCTAACGCGGATGGACGCGCTCGTGATCATCGGCCGCGTGCGAGGACGCTACGGGGATCCTCAGGCACGCGAGCCGCTCGAGGAGGCGCTCGTGCTCGCTAGTTCGACCGGTGAGCCTCAGTGCATTTATCCGGTGGCGGTCGCTCGCGCCGAAGTGAACTGGCTGGAGGGTGATCCGCATGGCGTTGGCGAGGCGACCAACGACGCGCTGGCGCTCGCGCTCGAGCGTGCCGACGCCTGGTCCGCCGGGGAGCTTGCCTGCTGGCGGTGGCGCGCAGGGCTGCACGACGAGGTCCCGGCAGAGCTCGTGGCCGAGCCGTATCGACTGTCGATCGCCCGGGAGTGGGGGTCAGCGGCGGAGCGCTGGCGCGAGATCGGCTGCCCATACGAGGCGGCGCTCGCCCTCGCCGACGCCGACGACGAGACTGCGCTGCGCCAGGCGTTCGATCAGCTGAGCGCGCTCGGCGCCAGGCCGGCGGCGACGATCGTCGCCCGGTGGCTGCGCGAGCGCGGCGTGCGCGGCATGCCGCGCGGCCCTCGCCAGCGCACCCGCGAGAACCCGTCCGGCCTCACAGCCCGCGAACTCGAGGTGCTCGCCCTGCTCGGCGAGGGCCTGCGCAACGCCCAGATCGCCGAGCGCTTGGTCGTGTCGCAGAAGACCGTCGACCACCACGTCTCCGCGATCCTTCGCAAGCTTGACGTCCGCACCCGCGCTCAAGCCGCCCGCGAAGCCACACGACTCGGGCTAACCGCGTAGGCAACGCGCGAGTCCAAAGTCCGACAGAGAGCAGCGCCGGTGACTGCTGCATTGTCGCCCACACGGCAGTGTCGGTCGCGCTGCCCCTTTTCGCGCGGAGCAGTAGCCGCGCGGGCGTGACCCATTTAGGCGTGATCCACTAGCGCGCGCACGCGGATGGCGGACGACTCCTTTTGCCTTCGGACGAACGCGGAGCTCACGATCGGATTGGCGACGACTCGCTGGGGCCCTGTTAGCCCAGGGTGGGTGGCGAGTTGCAAGCAGTTCGCGGGCCCAACGGTCCACGCGGTCCGTACACACGCGCCCGACGGGTCGCGGGAGGATCGTGGGGTTCGATCGTCGTCCAGAGGAGGACGTCATGGCATCTGTAGGACTGCTGGATCGCGCCGGGCGGCGCCGATCACCCGCGACCCTGTCGGGCTTTCACCAGGGCCGAATACCTCGGAACAAGGGCCTTAGGTACCCGCCGGACCCGCCGACGGTGGAAGAGATCATCGCGGTCATGCGCGCCGCCGGCGATGCGCCCGAGGGCATGAGGCTGCGCGGGGTGATCATCTTGCTCTGGCGTGCCGGGCTGCGGATCAGCGAGGCACTCGCGCTGGCCGAGACCGATCTTGACCGGCAGCGCGGCGCCGTTCTAGTTCGTGCGGGAAAGGGCGGTCGTCGGCGAGAGGTCGGGATGGACCGTTGGGCGTGGGAGCAGCTTGACGCCTGGCTCGAGCTCCGCAGGAGGCTCCCGGTCGGCGCCTTGTTCTGCGTTATGCGTGGCCCGACGCGCGGCCGGCCGTGCGCCCCGGCCGCGATCCGTGCCCAGTTGCATCGCACCGCGCTCACGGCGGGCGTTCGCCGCCGGTTCGCGCCCCACCAACTTCGACACGCCCACGCTGTGGAGATGTCGCGTGAGGGAATCCCCCTGCTGGTCATACAGCGCCAGCTCGGGCATGCCGATCTCGGGATCACCTCCGCGTACCTGCGCGGGATTGACAACACCGAGATCATCCACGCGGTCCACGAGCGGCCGGCACCGATGATCCCCGCCGGCCCAGCTCTCCGCGGCTGAGTCCGCATCTGGTCTCGGCCACCGACGGTGGTGCCTGGGACCGGCAACCCGCGCCTCAGGCACCGCCGCCCGTGCCCGACTGCACGGCGCCAACCGGCACGACCGGAATTCTGCGTCCGTCGCAGCGTCTGCGAAGTGCTTGCAACCCGGCAACGTGTGCTGTGCTAACACGGCCCCGGCGAGTCGTCGCCAAAGGCATCGTCGCGTCTCGAGCGTCTCGACGATGAAAGCGATCACGCGGTCCGGCCACCGACGCGGAAGCCGGCCGTTCGCGGGTCCGACGATTGGATTCACGCGTAGCGCTCGCCGGCTCAGTCCGCTCTCGACGACCGCGTTCGTGGGGCAAAGCACTCGCGCGATCCCGGCCGCGACGGCGACTCCTACTGGGCGGGGGGCGAGCGCGTGGCTCGATCGACAACGGCGCGTGCTTTCCGTTGAAGGCATACGGCCGCCGGCGAGCTCGCCGCCGGGGCGAAGCACAAGTGCCGTGTTGGACCGCGCGTCGGCCGCGGGCCGCGAGCTTGACACGGCGCTGATCAGACTCTTCCATCGCGGCGGCCGTTGGGTTCCTGCTATCCCCTCGCGAGATCAAGGGGCGCTTCCCGGGCGCGCGTCGGGGGTCTCCAGCTGATGGCCTTCGGCGGGGGACGAGTTCGGTAGGGGTGGGTGATCCGCTGGTCGCGCTCGGGGCGGATTGTGTTCAGCGGTCGCCTCACCGCGGGCCGGACGGGGGTCTCGGTTTCGGCGCGGCGATTTGGGTTGCGGAGTGATGGCGGCTCCCGTCGGCTATCTCTCGGTCGCCGTCTGGAGTCGCATGATGCGTGTTTGTTTCGGTTGATGGCGTGAGCGTGCGGTTACGCTGGTCTTTTCCATTGTCAGGAGTTTGGGTGGTCTGCCCGGCGTGTCAGGCCGAGAACAGGGAGGGTGCGCGGTTCTGTAACGAGTGCGGGTCGCCGTTGGCTTTGCGGTGCCCGGGGTGCGGGGCGGCTCATCGCGCCGGTCAGAAGTTCTGCGACGAGTGTGGGGCGGCGTTGGCGGCTGCGCCCGCGGCTGCGTCTGCGGTGACCGCGGCGGTTGAGCTCGCGACCGCGCTTGCGGCGCCGGAGTTGCGGTTGGTGTCGGTGCTGTTTGTCGATCTGGTGGGGTTTTCGGGCTTGTCTGAGTCGCGTGATGCGGAGGATGTGCGCGAGCTGTTGGGGCGTTATTTCGATTCGGCGCGGACGATCGTCGACCGGTATGGGGGCGTGGTCGAGAAGTTCATCGGGGATGCCGTGATGGCGGTGTGGGGTGTGCCGCTGGCGCGTGAGGACGATGCCGAGCGGGCGGTGCGGGCGGCGCTTGAGATGGTCGATGCGGTCACGGTGTTCGCCGAGCAGGTCGGGGCGAGCGGTCTGCGCGCGCGGGCGGGTGTGGTGACGGGGCAGGTCGCGGCACTGGAGGATCCGGGTGAGGGACTGGTCGTCGGCGATCGCGTCAACACGGCGTCGCGGGTCCAGTCGGCTGCTGAGCCGGGGAGTGTGTTTGTGGACGGGGTGACGCGCCAGGCGACGGCGGCGGCGATCGTGTATGAGGATGCGGGCGAGCATGCGGTGAGGGGCAAGCTCGAGCGGCTTCGGTTGTGGCGGGCGGTGCGGGTCGTCGCGGGGGTCGGGGGTTCGCAGCGCGAGCAGGGGCTCGAGGCGCCGTTTGTGGGCCGTGACGGTGATCTGCGGCTGCTGAAGGATCTGTTTCATGGTGCGCTTGAGCGTCGCGCGGCGCGGCTGGTGGCGGTGTCGGGGGCGGCGGGGGTCGGCAAGTCGCGGTTGCGATGGGAGTTTGAGAAGTACGGCGATGGGCTCGCACAGCCGTTTCTGTGGCATTCGGGGCGGTGCTTGTCCTATGGGGATGGGGTGGCGTTCTGGGCGTTGGCGGAGATGGTCCGCCAGCGGCTGGGGATCGCCGAGGACGCGGCAGACGAGGATGCGGTCGCGAGGCTGGCGTTGGGGCTTGATCGGTGGGTGCCCGACGCGGCGGATCGCGAGTTTCTGTCGCCGCGGTTGGGGGCGCTGTTGGGTGTCGCTGAGCCGGGGTTGGGTCGCGAGGAGCTGTTCGCGGGGTGGCGGCTGTTTTTTGAGCGGTTGGCGGAGCACGAGCCGGTGGTGTTGGTGTTCGAGGATCTGCAGTGGGCCGATCAGGGGGTGCTTGAGTTCATCGAGCACTTGCTGGACTGGTCGGCGGCGAGTCCGATCTTCATGCTGACGATGTCGCGACCGGAGTTGGCTGCAGGACGGGAGGGGTGGCCGGCGGGATGTCGCGGCGCGACGCTGCTGGCGCTCGAGCCCCTAGATGATGCTGGGATCGCCGCGCTGCTTGACGGGCTCGTGGACGGGCTGCCGGTGGACGCGCGCGGGCGGATCGTCGCCCAGGCAGAGGGCGTGCCGTTGTATGCGATCGAGACTGTCCGTGCGTTGGCTGACCGTGGCGTGGTCGCCGAGCATGACGGGCGGCTGGTGCTGGTCGGCGAGCTGGGCGAGCTGGATGTGCCGCCGAGCCTCGGCTCGTTGTTGGCGGCGCGGCTCGACGCGCTCGAGCCCCTCGAGCGCGGGTTGGTGAAGGCGATGTCTGTGTTCGGCGGCGCGTTTCCGCGTTCCACGGCCGCCGCCCTGGGTGACGTGCCCGAGGAGCAGCTCGACGGTGTGCTGGCCGGCCTGGTGCGCAAGCAGGTGCTGATGATCCGCGCCGACCCGCTGTCGCCCGACCGCGGGCAGTATGCGTTTGCGCAGGGTCTGTTGCGGACGGTCGCGTACGAGATGCTGTCGCGTCAGGAGCGAAAGCCTCGCCACCGCGCCGCCGCCGAGCATCTACGTCGCGTGTTCGCAAACGACGGCGAGGACGTGATGGAGGTGATCGCGTCGCACTACCTCGACGCCTACCGAGCGGCGCGCGACGATCCAGACGCCGACGAGCTGCGAACCGAGACGATCGGAGCGTTGCGTCGGGCGGCGCAGCGCGCGGCGACGATCGGCGCGCCGGAGACCGCCGAGCGTGCCTACCGGACCGCGATCGAGCTCGCGCGCGACGAGGCCGAGCGGACCGACCTGACCCGGGCGGCCGGGGAGATGGCGCAGCAAGCCGGGCGACACGAGCCGGCACTGGAGCTGTTCGAGGCTGCCTTTGCTGCGCACATGGCGGCGGGGCGCGAGCGCGACGCCGCGCGCGTCACCGGCCAGATCGGCGCGGCGTTGAACCGTCTGGGACGAAACGAGGAGGCGATCGAGCGGATCGGCGCCGCGCTGCAGACGCTCGGCGCCGACCGGCTGGACGCGGAGGTCGGCGCGCTCAACGCCGTCCTCGGCCGCGCGCTGCTGTTCGCGGGTCACTACGAGCAGGCAGGGCCACCGCTGGAGACGGCGCTACGGATCGCGCAGGCGCTCGAGCTCCCCGCGGTCCTCACCGACGCGCTCACCGACAGGGGCAACATCTACCTGCAGACAGGACGCGCCGAAGAGGCGCGCGCCTTGTTCGAGGCAGCGATCAAGATCGCCGACCGCCACGACCTCACGACGCAGCTGGCCCGCGCGCAGGGCAACAACGCCAACGTGCACATGCAATGGGACCTGCCGGACGCGGCCGAGCAGTTCGAGTCATCGCTCGCGTTGGCGCGTCGCCGCGGCGACCGCTACCAGGAGAGCCATTCCGCAGGCAACCTGATGAGGCTGCACCTGTTCGCGGGGCGCTGGCAGGAGGTCGAGCGCCTCGCCGCCGAGCTGCTCGAGGAGGCCGCAGATCGCCCCGAACCAGAGGATCTCCACTGGTCCGTGGCGATCCTGCATACGCTCCGCGGCGAACTCGACGAAGCCCGCGCGAGCTTCGCGCAGATGGTCGCCTGGGAACAAGGCGACGATGACGAGTGCCAAGCGATCCACGCGTCGGTGGCGATCGGCCTACATCTGGCCGAGGGCCACGCCGAGCAGGCGCTCGAACAGGGCCAGCGCACGCTCGCCGAGGCGATCAAGACGCTCGGCCCGTCCAACGAGTCGGTCCGAAACGCGTGGCCCGACACGCTCGACGCCGCGATCGAGCTCGGCCACCTCGACGCCGCCCGCGAGCTGCTGGCGCTGCTCGCCGACCAACCCCCCGGCCACATCCCCCCCTACCTACGCGCCCAGCTCGCCCGCGGCCGCGCGCTCACAAACGCCGCCGAAGGCCAGCACGACACCGTCGAAGCCGACCTGAACGCCGTGATCGACGGCTTCCGCTCGCTCGGCTACCCCTACTGGCTCGCCCGCGCCCAGACCGACCTCGCCGCCTGCCTAATCGAGCAACACCGCGAGAGCGGCGCCGTGCAGCTGCTTGGCGAAGCGACCGCGACGCTCGAAACGCTCGGCGCGGCGCCGGCACTCGCCCGCGCACGAAACCTCACGACCCCGCGAGCCGGCGAGATGGAGCGCTCCCGGCTCTGAGCGAGCTCCCGGCGACCGCTCGAAGGTGGCTCCCCATTTCTCGGCGCAGGACTCAGGCGCGGACGGAGCAGACGACCGCGTTGGACGAGCAGCGAGACCTCGATCGGCGGACGGGCGGCCAGCTGCGTTCCGCGGATCAAGGAGACCCTCCCTCTTGGCCTGCTTCCCTCGTCGCACGCGCGTCATCTTCCGGGCCGAAGAGTTCCCTGGGTTGCGCTCGGAAAGCGAGCATCACGCTGGCGATCGCTATTGCTTCTGAGGAGGCCGCGCGCCGCGCGAGCGCAATGGCGACCCAGCGGTCGTCTGGCGCCGCTCCGGTCAGAGCTGCGGCAGCGATGACGTTGTTCCCAGTAAGCCCGAAGGGGAAGTACGCCTCAATCGCGATGGACTACTCCAGTCGGCCCAGGCCGTGTGGTCAATTCCCGTGCGATGATCGCGCGAATGCCGATCGACTACGACGCTTACTACGCGCCGAGCCCCGGCGGAGAACGCTGGCACGGCTGGCGCGAGTTGAGCGCCCGCGGCAAAGCCGATCACGTCATGGCCCTGCTCGGCCAGGTCCGGGCCGAGCCGAAGGCCGTCCTGGAGGTCGGGTGCGGGGATGGTGCCGTGCTTGCGGAACTCACACGCCGGCGCGACTGGCGGCGCGTAACCGGCATTGAGGTGGCGCAGCTAGCCGTCGAGGTGGCGCAGAGACAGCCGGGCGTGACCGAGGTGTTGCACTTTGACGGCACGACGTTGCCTTTTCCCGATGGGACGTTTCCGCTCGTGCTGGCTTCGCACGTCCTCGAGCACGTTGACGCACCCGGCCAGCTGCTATCCGAAATGCGTCGCGTAAGCGCCGAGCTCGTAATCGTCGAAGTGCCACTCGAGCGAAATCTCGCCGCGCGAAGGCATCGTGCGCGAGCGCTCTCGCGCGCCGCCGGCCACGTCCAGCATTTCAACCGCAGCGATGTGCGCCAATTGCTATCGACCGCCGGCCTTACGCCGGTCGCAGACCTCGTTGACCCACTGCCACGGGCGGTGCTGGTATTTCACGATGGGCCGGTCGTGGGGACAGCGAAGTGGCTCGTGCGAGCGGTCCTAGCGAACCGTCCCAGCCTCGCGGAGCGGGCGATGACCGTACACTACGCGGTTCTCGGGGCCAAGTAGCGCTATCTGACTCCTCGACCGGCCTTTCGCCCGTACCCAGCGCTCTGCCAACCTTCTAGCCAGCATACGCACACACTACGCCCGTGAGAAGGTCACCGTCACAGGTCGACCGTTAGTCCGCATTGGCGATAGGGCCTCCCTTGGTCGAGCCGACAACGGCGAGAATGACTTGGTCGACACAGAGCCGGGCCGGGACCCGCTCCTTTGAGCAGAGGGGCAGCCCATTGCGGCAGCCGACATTGATGCAGCTCGTGGTCAAAGAGACAATGTAGACGTGGCTCAGCATCCTGAAGTGGAGTTCGGCGACGAGGCTAGGATCGTGTCGACCCCGGAGACTGATGCTCGAGGATATGGGGGTCGAAGCGGCGTCTGCACGGGCTCACAACGCCGTCGTACTCCGGCGTCGAGGTCGTCGGCGAGGGTCAGAACGACCGCGCCCTCCGTGTCCACTTTGACGACACTGACGAGGATGCGTGGTTCTCGCCTGGTTTCGTGGAGTTCGTGAGCTACGCCAAGGGCACCGTGATCGGCATCGGCGACAAGACGTTCCGTCGGAACGCCGACGGCTCTTGGTCTCGGAGCACAGCTAGACGGCACCGCCAGGCTCGGCTGGGAACCCCTTCGCTTGGATCGAGGCCGGACAGTGCTGGCGTAGGCCGCTCGAGGACTCCGATACGACGCAAATACTGCGTGACTCCCTCCCCAGAAGGCCTCACCAAGGCTCGAGAGAACGCAACGCGCCAGTCGGCCCCCGGACGACCGAGCACTCGCTGCCATAGGGTCCCGCTAGATCCCGACTGGAGGAGGACCGGAATGGCAGTCGTATTGGTCGCGTGGGCGCCGTCGCGTGAGGCATACGAAGCGGTCGACGACGAGGTGGGCAGGACGGCTCCGCCCGGTTGCATTGTGCACACGGCGTCGGAGGTTGACGGGAAGGTGAGGGTCGTGGACGTCTGGGAATCACGGCAGCACATTGACGAGTTTTTTCAAAGCAAGCTCGGCCCGGCGTTTGCGAAGCTCGGCATCGAAATGGATCCGCCGGAGCTGACCGAGACGTTCGTGATCGAGCGCGGCTGAGCGCACCGCTGGTCGAAGACAATCCGGGCCTTCGGCGCTGCTGGAAGGATCGACGAGGAGAAGCGCCGCGCGGTTCGCGCGACGCCAGGCTCCGCATAGGCACGTGCATCCATCGCCGAGCCTGGGGCCCTCGTACGGTGGGTTACGGACCCGGTGGTCCCGGCTATCCGATCCCACCGGTGATGGCGCCAAATCATTCCTGCATCGTTGCCGCATCGGCCACGAGGATCTGGCTCCTGCTTCATGCGCCACCGCGCCCGAAGGAGAAGCCCGACCGTCCGGCCGTGGCGCCGGCCCGGCGGCCGCCAGCGCTCAGGCCTGAAGGAGAGCTACATCACTGATGTAGTCCATGATGTGGGGCACGGCCTGCTCGATCGTCAGGTACGGCTTGGTGTCGTACTCGATCTACTCCGCGTAGTCCGGGATGTTCTGGTAGGCCTCCTCCAGATCGTCGGCGCACGCGGCAAACCACGAGCTCACCGGGACTGCCTTCTTCAACCCGCCCTCAGACCCGCCCTGCCCCCCCGTACCTCCGTCGGCCTACGACAGCTATCCCCCCATCGTGGTGAGGGGAAGCCTCGACGGGTGCTGGTACACCCATATCGAGGCCGCTCGGACTACCCGAGGCGGTGTCTACCTCGAGAGCGGCGCGGAGCTCTTTGTCGGCCGGCTCGATGGCGGCCCCGCCGGTACGTTCACCACGACCTACAAGTTCGAGGCGAAACTGAACGCCGACGGCGCCGAGGTCCGCGGCCGCTGCCAGCACCCAATCGTCTCCGGCAGCGGGACGGGCGGTTTCGCAGGCGCGACCGGCCGAGTCGATTTCAAGGACATCATCGGAGACCCGATCACCTACGTGTACCGGGGCCACATCAGTCTTCGTTGACCCGGCGCTAAAGCACGGTCAGCGGCGAAGCTGGTTGACACGCCTACAGGTGCCGGCGCCCACGCGCGCGTTTAGGCAGCCCTTGATCGAGCGCCCGATCGCAGACTGCTGCCGTACGAGCAGAGCCCGGCTGACTGCTGCGTAGGGCTTGGCGACGAGCAGACCGGGAGCCCATTCCGATCGGCCGGCCCGCCCGGCCGGCAGGCGGCACAACTCGTTGATGTCGTTAGAGCATGAGTCCGGCGGTGGCCGAGATCGTGGGTGGTCTGCGGGCGTGGACCGCGTCGATGATCAAGATCGGATCGATGCCCCGGAGGTAGGCCGAGGTGGTTCCGACCTCCTCGCGCGTCGCCGCGTCGGGCCGAGCGGTCGCTGGCGCTGGGGCAGTCGGGGGTCAGAGGCACGACAGGCCTGATCACAATCAATGCGCCGCGAGCTCGGCGCGGTAGGGTCAGCCTGAAGTCGGTGCGCCACCAACTCCGCCGATGGCTCGAGAGGACACGATGAAGGCGATCGTTCAATCGTCGTATGGCTCGCCCGACGTCCTACAGCTCAAGGATGTCGAGAAGCCGGTCGCCAACGACGACGAGGTGCTGGTCCGCGTGCGCGCAGCCGCCGTCAATATCGGCGACTGGCATCTCTTGAGGGGAGTGCCCTCCGTCATCCGCCTGGTGTCCGGCCCGCTCAAGCCCAGGCGTGAGATACCGGGAATGGATATCGCAGGAGAGATTGAGGCGGCCGGGAGAAGCGTCAAACAGCTTCGTCCCGGCGATGACGTGTTCGGCTGGTGCAAGGGCGCGTTCGCCGAGTATGCGTGCGCCGCCGAGAGCAGCGTCCTGCCCAAGCCGGCCAACCTCACGTTTGAGCAATCGGCGGCCGTTGGAGACTCGGCGTTCTCGCCCCACGGATTGAGGCCCGGCTCGGTTTGGACTCGCCCTGGGTGACCGCAGCCGAAGCGGCGACCTACCTTGCTTGTCCGGTCTCGCGAATCCGCAAGCTCACGATGACGGGCGAGGTTCCAGTCCATCGGGACGGCCGCCGGGTTCTTTACCGCCGAGAGGACCTCGACCGATTCGTCCGGTCCGGCGGGGCCTCGAGCCCATGATCGGGTCCAGGCACCGAACTGGGCACCGAACTAGGCCCTGGGCACCGAACTGAGAGAAACCAGGATCAACAAAAGCCCTGGAAATGAACATATCCGGTGCGGAATACGCGAATCATAATCCGCGTGTCGGGGGTTCGAGTCCCTCCTCCTCCGGCATTCAGCGCCGCCAAGCAAATCCCTGTAATTCGCCGGATAGGTCTACCTTGGCGCTGGCTGGCACCGGCTCGGGTCAGCGCGTCGACGGCTCATCCGGACAAGAAATCGACCAGCAGCCGGCTCACCTCGTGCGGCGCTTCTAGCTGCATCCAGTGGCCGGGGCCGTCGAGGCGCTCGTAGCGCCACGTGCCGGCAACACTGCTGGCGGATCTCGTCATCTGGCTCTCGCTCAGCGCCAGGTCTCCCGAGCTCCAGACACCCATCGTCGCAGCCTGTATGGGTGGCACCTCCAGGCGCGTGTGAAGAAAGCGCTCGGGGGTCATGTTCGCGCGGTAGTAGTTCAGGCCCGGGGTCAGCGAGCCGTTTGCCTCCAGCTCGGCGATTGCGGCGTCGGCATCGGGGTGCTGCCCCCAGGCCCGGAAGTTGGCCCAGTTGTTCCCTGACAGCCACTCCTCGGCGATGCCGGGAAACTGGAAGAGCAGCATGTACCACGATTTTTGCTGCTGCTCGAAGCCATCCGCGAAGAAGGTTGCCGGATGCCCGACTGACAGCGCCGCGAGGTGGTCGACGCGTTCGGCGCTCATCAATGCGGTAGCCCACGCTATGCCTGCCCCCCAGTCGTGGCCTACCACGTGCGCTCGCTCGGCACCCACGGCGCTCATGACGGCGAGCACGTCACCGACCAGCGCGTCGATCCGATAGGCCGCCACTCCCGTCGGCTTGTCCGATTGGCCGTACCCACGCAGGTCGGGGACGATGACCTTAAATCCTGCCTCGGCAAGCGCAGGGACCTGATGGCGCCAGAGCCGCCCCGAGTCCGGGAACCCGTGGAGCAACACCACCGGCGTTCCTTCGCCCGTCACCTCGTACTGGATGCTCACACCATCAACGTCAACGTACACGGTCACCGTCCTGTGAATGTGAGCAAGTGGCACCTCTCGGGGAACCGCCCGCGCCCGGTCCCCGCTCGGATGTAGCCGCCCGTGAGAACCCTACACCAGCTGCACGCGTCGTTGTCCGGGCGAAGTTCCGAACGCCTATCCCCTGTGACCTGCCTTCACACGGCCGAGTAGTTTCATTAGGTCCTTCACTTGGATCATCTCCAGCGAGCGAACGGCAGCCGTGATCTCTGTTGCCAGGCCGTCACTGGCGCGGCCAGCCACGAGCTTGTCGAACTTCGCGACGATTTCACCCCACGTGAACGGCCAGGTCGAGAACCCAAGGTAGCTTTTCACCTCGTGGCTGTAGGACTGGCGATCCTTGAGCCCGACTGTCACCCGGCTCGGGACTTCACCGGGGTAGCGGGCGGTGAACCCGTCGTCGGGCCTCACCGAGACCTTTCGACAAGCGCGACGCTGGCGAACGGCCGGTCGAGACCTGGGTTCGCTGTCGCGCGGGTCTCCGGGACGGCGCCCACGCGTGACTCCCTTGTCCGGAGGCGGAAGTCTCGAGCGCCTGACAGCGGTCACCGACCGCGACGTGGCGTGGCCTTTGAGCCTTGTCACTGAAACACCGTCCCCGTTTAGGTCACCGCCGTGGCCGCTCCGGGCCGAGCGCGCAGCCTGTACGCGATCATGGCGACCGCGGCGCCGAGCACGGCGTAGACGGCGAGAACGATCAGCGCGTGAGAGCTCCCGTGGCCATTGAAGTAAACGACATCGCGCATCGAGGTGACGGCGGCGCCGGGCGGCAGGAGTTGACTGAGGGTTCGCCAGAACCCCGGGAGAAGCTGGGGGGCCGAGCTTCCGCCAGAGGCGGGGTTGCCGATGACCAGGAACAGGACCGCACCTATCGCGGTTCCGGCTATCCCGAAAATCACTTGAAAGGCGGCGATAGGCAGGCCGATCGCGAGGACGAACAGCGTGGTCACCCCCCACACCCCGAAGAAGTGGTCATGAAAGGCGCCCACGAGGACGTTCGTGACCAGCGCCGTGATCAGTCCGGCACCGACACCGAGGACCACGGTGAGCACCACCCGGACCGCCTCGGGGCGATGCCGAGTCAAGATAAAGACGACCGACGTACCCGCCAGCCCGACGATGATGAGGCTCAGGATGGCGGAGTAGGTTGTGGCGCCACTGGAGTCAGATGACGGCAGTGGCGCCAGATCGTGGACCGCCAGAGTCCGACCCGATCGGCTGGCCACCCCCGCAAACGTTCTCTCCAACAAGACGGCCACAGGTGGGCTGGCCGCGCTGGCAACCAGCAGGACCGGCGAGGGGATGGGCTGGAAGGCGCCGTAGACCGAACGGTGAAGCACGGCGGTCCTCCCCGAGGTGAGGGACTGGTAAGCGTGGACGTCGAAAGCGCCCGGCGCCGCCCGAGCGAGTTCAGCACGGCCAGCGTCAGCCACCGCCGCCGTCCCGACAAGCCCGATAGGAAGACCGTGAGGCTTCGGCGAGTGGTTCGCCGCGACGTTCGACAGAACCAACGCGAACACGGCCACCAAGACCCCGAGCGACGCGACCAACAGTTTGCGATCGTCCGGAGAGAGCAATCGTCGCGGGGAAGTTCCGTCACCCATGGACGCGAACACTAGTCCCGAGATGGACTAGCTTCCCGATTTGTCCTCCGGGGTCGCGTGGTCAGACCGTTGACAAATGATCGGAAGTGTGGGCTGCCACCTGACGGCGGCAGCCTCACCCCTGGCTGGTGCGCTATCGCCCACAACGCCGCAGTCATTGTGGCCACGCTCCCTGGTCATAGGACCGACGTTCGACGCAGCTCTCGCCGGAGGCCGGGACCGGACCGACGAACAAGGCCAGCGGTTCCGACGTGTCGGACTAGACTCGATCGATCATGAAGGGATTCCTCGAGAACGGGCCAGCGGCGGGGCGGGCGTTCGAGGTCGGCGATCGACCGGGAATCGGTAGATGTTGAGATCTCCGCAGATGCTGAGGCGTCCGATGGCGTGGGCCTGGTTGAGGGTGAACCAGCGCGCCGCCGGGGCCAGCCGTGATTCTCGAGTGTGAACACAAGCCGGAGGGCTCGGATTGCCCACCGCGCCGCTAGGTCCTTGTGGTCGATCGCTCTTGGGCTGCACAATTTCCAGGAATGGATCTTGGTCTATGTCACCGGCGACGACCGTGAGACCGACCACAGCTTCTGCCTGGCCCGTCAGCAATTCCTGAGGCTCGACCTAGGCGCGCTCAGGGCGCGCCCGAACCATCCAAGGAGCACCCCGAGCACGAGCCCCGCCTCGGGTGCAAACGGGACACCGGTGCTGATGCTGACGACGATGCCGATCGCCAAGCCCAGCACAACTCCAAACCCGATAGCGGCCCGGACGCTCATAAGCGGGTGGACGTGCATCGGCGCGGTGACTCTGGTCGATGTTCTGCCGATCGTCCGGGCGTTCAGACGCTGTCGCGTATCGACCAACTGTGGAAAGCCCGCCGCGATCCACGGTCGTGGTCGCGCTCAAGTCGCCTGGGCGCTGCGAGCTGCTGTTTAGTCCGCGTCACGTTCCTTCCGCGACCATAAGCTTCCTGTCGACTCTGACACGCCGTATTGCTTTGTCGATGGGGGCGGCCCGCCATCTCTGGGCTCGAGCGACGGAGTTTGCGGTGTGGACACGCCCACGCTTGCGGCTTTACGATCGATCGTGATGGACACGTCACTAGGCGGAAGCATTCGCAACGTGGTGCTGGTGCATGGCGCGTACGCCGACGGCTCTTGCTGGTCTGAGGTGATCGTGCGCTTGCAGGCTGCTGGCCTGACCGCGACCGCGGTGCAAAACCCGCTGGGCACACTCGCCGATGACGTCGCACACACCCGCCGCATCTTGGCGCTGCAGGACGGCCCGACGATTCTGGTTGGTCATTCGTTCGCGGGGACGGTTATTACGGAAGCCGGGACCGACCCACGGGTTGTGGGGCTGGTCTATATCGCAGCCCGGGCGCCAGACGCGGGCGAGGACTACGCGGCGCTGACAAAGGAATTCCCGACGCCTTCCGCCAACGCTGGGCTGGTCTACGAGAACGGGTATGGAGGGCTGACGGAACACGCGTTCGTAAGCGACTTCGCGAACGGCGTCGACCCGGTCAAGGCTCGGACACTGTACGCGGTCCAAGGGCGCATCTCGGACACTCTTTTCGCGGAGAGAGTCACCGTGGCAGCGTGGCGTTCAAAGCCGTGCTGGTACGCCGTGTCTCAGCAAGATCGGACTACCTCGCCGGAACTCGAGCGGTTCCTTGCCAACCGGATGAACGCGACGACGATCGAGATCGACTCGGGGCACCTCTCGATGCTCACCCACCCGCAAGAGGTCGCCGACCTCATCCTGCAGGCCGCTCGAGCCGCCGGTACCTGAGTCCCGCGAGCACTGGACCGTGGTGAACACCGCGGACGGTTGGCGTGAGTCGCGGGGCGCCTACAAAAACATCACAACGGGCGCTGGAGGGCTGGGATACTCGTCCCTCACCGAAGCAGGGCGACGCCAGGGAGGAACCATGGCTGAGAATTTGGTGCTTTACACGGCGGTGTACGACGACGTCACGGCCGCCCTCGACGACCTCGACTCGCTCGAGCAACTCCACGAGGCTGACCTGGTCGGG
The DNA here is from genome assembly GCA_963812225.1 of uncultured Solirubrobacterales bacterium. Lineage (GTDB taxonomy): Bacteria > Actinomycetota > Thermoleophilia > Solirubrobacterales > Solirubrobacteraceae > Palsa-465. The sequence goes on along the minus strand of CAWEUN010000007.1, from coordinate 285,086 downwards.
AAATACGACGCGGCCGTGATCGATAAGGAGAACGGCAACCCGCACATCGCCAAGCGGGTCGATCGCCCGCGCATTCGCGCCATTCCTGAGATGTTCGGAGGTGGCACGTTGCCGCGCAAGGAGCTCAAGGAAGCGGCGCAAGAGCTCACTTCTGATGAAGCGGGGCTGATCCTGGTCGGCGAGCCGACGCTCGAGAAGGGATTCGACAAGGCGGTTACTCGCACCGCGCGGATCGTGAAGCGTTCGGTGGACGCTACAGAAGACGAGCTCGTCAGCGAGCTTCAGGAAGCTCTCAAGAGTCAGGACTGACGCGCGACCGAAACCGCGGCGACGCGGTCAGAGGCCCTCGTCGCTCTGACTGTCTGGCGACGGGACCCAGATCGTCTGCGCAGCCGACTTTAGGGGCCGGCGGACGAGCGGCGCCGAGGCGACCGCTTGGCCGGCGATCCAATTCAGAAGCGTCCGCCTATGTCAAGGGCCGCAGGCGAATCTTTACCTCGCAGTTTGCGACGTACGCGTAGGCTTGTGAAACGTGACCGGGCCTCGTTCGATTCCGTTGCCGCAAGCTGGGCTCCCGCACGCCGAGGCGGCGATCGAGTTCGCCGAACGGATGCACGCCCGCCAGCGCCGCACCGACGGGACCCCGTTCATCCTCCACCCACTCGAGGTCGCTTCGCTGCTCCACGACGCGGGAGCCGACGAGAACCTGATCGCTGCCGGGGTGATGCACGACCTGATCGAGAAGACCGGCGTCACGCCAGCCGAGCTGCGCGAGCGATTCGGGCCGCAGATCACGTCGCTCGTGCTCGCCGTCAGCGATGACGACCGGATCGCCGATTACGACAAGCGTAAGGCGGCGCTCCGCGGTCAGGTCGCAGGCGCCGGCGAGGACGCCCTGAATCTGTTCGCCGCCGACAAGGTCTCCAAGCTGCGTGAGCTGCGCCGCGAGACCGCCGTGGACTCGAGAGTCAGCGCCGCCCCGGGTCGGGTGCGAAGGCTGCGTGCTCGCCGGCTGCGGCACTATCGCCGCTCGCTCGCGCTGCTCGAGGAACGCATCCCCGAGTCACCCCTGGTCAGAGAGCTGCGCAACGAGCTCAACGCGCTACTCCACGATCGGGCCCTCACCAAGACGGGCTGAACGACACACGGCATCCGCCGCCGGTGCGGGGCGGTCACACAGTGCGGATCTCAGACTGGGCACCCACGATGAAGGCAGAGAGCACCGCCAGCAGCAGGATCCCCGTCACCTGCTGTGAGGTCGGCACGAGCCCGGCCAGCGCGAGATCGAGCTCTCGGGCGCGTCGGACGGTCGTCGCGACAGCGGTGTACGGCGGGCGGGATGCGGCGTACTGGTTACAGAGGGTCCGGCCGAGCACCCTTTCGTGGCGTCGGTTGAACTCGGAGAAGCCCACGTCTTGTCGCGCGCAGCAACCAGGACTCAGGCAGCACGTTCAGTGGCTAGCTGAGACCCCTTCCCGCGTAATGCAGCCGGGAGTTGCTTTAGCGATTCGATCCAGCTATTGGCTCCAGCGAGCTGGTCCTTGCGGTGGGTGGTCAGCAAGGCGATGACGGGCACGCGCGGCGCCAGCCGGGGCCTCCTCGACACGGTGCGGCCCGACGGCTCGGCGCCCAACTCTGCGGCTCCCAACAGCAACGGTTCAGGGTCCGGCTTCACGCGAGTCCAGAGCTCCGGAGCCGTACTTGGGAGCTGGGCGCCCGACTCGTCTTCGATCGATCCAAAAGCCAGCCTGAAAACGGCGCACGCTTCTGCTCCGCTCAGATCGCCAGCACCGATCTTGCGAGCACCCGCAACGCCGTGTGCTCGAGTTCCGCGCATTGCGGGGAACACTGGCCGAGCAGCAACATGCTCGTCCTGGAAGGAGAGCAGGGGCCGCTGCCGACCGAGGTTTCGCGGCGCGATGCGGACCCGCGGGCCGATTCCGACTGATGCTTGCAGTCGGACGACTGGATCAGGGCAGCTTGAGGACGCGGCCAGGGCCACGTATCGTCTTGGGATGCCGCAGCGCACGGCTTTGGGCGACTATCTCCGTGCGCGGCGCGAGCTGTTGCGTCCGCAGGACGTCGGGCTGCCGGCTGGTGGCCGCCGACGGGTGCCGGGGCTACGCCGGGAGGAGTTGGCGATGCTAGCCGGGATCAGCCCGAACTACTACGTGCGGCTCGAGCAGGGCCACGATCGTCGCCCATCGGCCCAGGTGGTTGAGGCGCTAGCTCGCGCGCTCCAACTCGACGAAGACGCCACTGGTCATCTCTATTCGCTCTCGCATCCGGGGCCGTCGCCCGGGCGGTCCGAGGAGAGTGAGCGCGCGCCGTTGTCGATCGAGCAGCTGATCGCGTCGTGGCCCGAGACGCCGGCGTTCGTGCACGATCGACATTTGACTGTGCTCGCGGCCAACGCGCTGAACATCGCCCTCTGCCCAGTCTTTAGACCCGGCGTCAACCTTCTGCGAGCCTTGTTCTTGGACTCCGACCTGCGTTCCCTCTACAGCGATTGGCCAGACGTGGCCCACAGCGCGGTAGCCCGCGTCCGTGCGTTGGTCGGACGCGACGTGGATGATCCGCTCCTGGTCGAGATCGTGAGCGAGCTATCGGAGCGCAGCCAAGAGTTCCGTCGACTGTGGGCCCGCCATGACATTCAGCTGAGGCCCGCCCACCGTCAGGTGTTCAACCATCCGATCGTCGGCCGTGTCGAGCTCCAGCCGGAGAGGTTGGCGATCGTCGGGACCGACGGGCAGATGCTGATCGTTCGACACGCCGAGACGGGCAGCCCCTCGGAGCGCGCAATTCGTCGCTTGGCGCGGCTGGTCGCCGATGGACGGATTGAGGCTGCCCCTGTCGATGGTAGGAAAACTGGGGGTCTGGCTAACTCCGGCTGAGGCTCGCACAATCGGCTAGTGAGTGCGGAGCAGCGAGCGATGCCGGGGAGGGGCCGTGGACGTCGATGTCACGCTTCGCGGGGACGGATCTGCTCATCGGCTCACGGTCGATACTCGCAGGACGCTTCGCGCTGTGGTGCGCGGGCGGCTGGGGATCACGAGTGTGACGTACATCGGCACGGCCGAACCGGGACGAGTTCCGATTCACGCCGCGGTCATTTCAAAGGAGAGCTGATGGCGACCAAGAGAATCCTCATTACCGGTGCAGGCTCGGGCTTCGGTGAGCTTGCAGCCATCGGGTTGGCCAAGGAGGGGCACGACGTGATCGCCGGGGTGCAAATTTGGCCCCAGGCGACGCAACTTCGGCAAGAGGTTGCCGACCTCGGATTGACCAACCTTCGGGTTGAGAAGCTTGACCTTCTGCATCCGTACGACGTTCAGAACGCGTCGCGTTGGGATATCGACATCCTCGTCAACAACGCCGCGGTCGCCGAGAGCGGTCCGATGAGCGAGATCCCGCTCGACCTCATGCACCGCATCTTCGAGGCGAACTTCTTCGGGCCCCTCCACTTGACCCAGCGATTCGCTCGTAAACTCGTCGATGAGCGCCGGACCGGCAAGATCGTCTTCACCAGTTCGATCGGTGGGTTGATCGCTGTTCCCTTTGGCGGTCCATATGCCGCGACCAAGCACGCATTGGAAGCCATCGCCGGCGCGATGCTCGTCGAACTGGCCCCGTTCGGGATTCAGGTGCAGGTCGTCAATCCAGGAGGGTTCCTAACCGGCTTCAACGAAACCGAAGCCGAGAGCGCTTCTCATTGGATGGATGATCGAACGAACTACTTCAAAAGCGCCGCCGTGCAGACCTATTTTGACCGGCTGCTCGGCGTCGACGAGAACCGGCTAGATCCCCAGTTGATGGCTGACTTTATGGTCGAAGTCATTCCGAAGGACACAGGTCTCTTCCGAAACGTCTTCCCCGACTTCACCGAAGAACAGGCGAAAACAGTCCAGCACGATATGTGGGAAGCCCGGATCGATCTGCCGGCCCGCGAGGCTTCCGCGGCGTCTTCCGGGTAGGACCCGATGACCCGAGACGCCATGAGCGAGACCAACGACCACGGCGCGGACTCCTGAAGTCGGCGACCTTGCTGGCCGAGGCAGGTCTGCGTCGGCCGTCGCGAGCCGGACCGAGGATGGCTGCTCCGCGCCCGTTGCGGCCACGCCGAAACGGCGGGTGGTTCGATCGAACATCGGTAGCCCGCCGCAGACCCGTCGCCGATTCCGCGAAGTGCCGAGACGAGCCGGAGCGCACGCGCGGGCTCTGGCCGATAACGTGAATGGCTGATGGATGAGCGGGTCGCGGTTCTGGGCACCGGGATCATGGGGGCGCCGATGGCGCGCAACCTGCTGAAGGCGGGCTTCCACGTACGCGTGTGGAACCGCACCCGCGACAAGGCCCGCGTGCTCGCGGCCGACGGGGCGGACCTCGCCGAGACGCCCGCCGACGCGGTGCGCGAGGCCGCGTTCATGATCACGATGCTCACCGACACCGCCGCCGTCCTAGCGGTGATGGAGCAGGCGGCGGAGTCGGTGCCGCACGGCGCCGTCTGGCTCCAGACCAGCATGGACACGGACGTGGAGCGCGCGGCCGGGCTCGCGCAGGATCACGGGATCACGTTCGTGAGCTGTCCCGTGATCGGCACCAGGGAGACGGCCAAGCAGGGCCGTCTCGTCGTGCTCGCGTCCGGACCCGGCGACGTCCTCGACCGGGCACAGCCGATCTTCGACGCGATCGGGACGAAGACCGTCAGGCTCGAGCCGGAGGCCGGCCGCGCAAGCCGCCTGAAGCTCGTGGCGAACGCCTGGATCGTGGGGATCGCGGAAAGCCTCCGCGCCCAGCTAAGCCGCGCGCGCTGGTGCGCTCGCGCACGAGCGCGTGCCCATAGCGACAGGCATCGGTGACGCGCAGGGAGCGCGCGCGAGCTGCCATCAGGCCGGCACGGGCTGGGCGGGGACGTTGACGGTCGAGTCTTCGCACGGCTGCTTCTAGCTCCGAACCGGCGACTTCGCGGGAATTCGCGACCTCCGCCCCGCGCGGAAGCAGGTTCTGTTCAACTGCTTAGCCCGCGGCCGATCTCACGTCGCCGAAGCAGCCTTCTCGATGATTGCCGCCACGGCTGCAGGCTGCGAGACATATACCGAATGGCTCGCCGGAACCTCCTCAACTGTCGAACCCGCCCGCTCGGACATCATTCGCTGGGCAGCCGGAGGGATCATCCGGTCCTCGGTCGTGAGGAGATACCAGCTCGGCTTGTTCCGCCAGGCCGGCTCGCTGATCGTGCCACCCAGGGCATCGGCCCCCCACGGGACCTGAGAGTCCGCCATGAACGCCGCCTCGTCCGCGTCGACGTCGCCCGCGAACGAGTCATGAAACTTCTCCCGATCCAGTAACAGAAAGCCGTCCTGCGGCGGCAGAATTGGCGGCACCGGCGCGCCGGGCGGCGGATCGGCGATCAACGTGTTCACGGACTCGCCCTCGTCCGGCGAGAACGCCGCGATATAGACGAGCGCCGCCACATTGGGGTCCGTCCCAGCCCCCGTGATCACCGCCCCGCCATAGGAGTGGCCCACCAAAACGACCGGTTTGCCCTGCGCGGCGATGATGCGCTTGGTCGCGGCCACATCGCCTTCGAGCGACAGCGTCGGATTCTGGACCACGCTGACGTCGTAACCGTCCTTCCTCAGGATGTCGTAGACGCGGCGCCAGCCGGACCCATCCACAAAACCGCCGTGAACGAGAACTACGGTCTTTGATGCCATCGTGGATCTCTCTCCGGGAAAGTGGCCGAGCCATCCTACGCCCACCCTGGCGGAGCGCAGGTGCAAACCGCCGGCTCCCGTGCCAAGCAGATCTTCACCGTAGATCCGCTGCGTGACCCCCTGGGCCCATGCGGCACTTGTTCCTGGCGTTGGCCGGGGCAATCGCCGGTCACGACGAAGACTCGCAACGAGCGGTTGCGCGAGCGGGCGCCTTTAGCCGGGAGGCGTACTCTGAGCGCGAAGCAGGGAAGCCAGTTCGCGGCACGCAATCCAGGAGCGATCGTGCACTACGCTCCGTTCATGAGCCCTCCTGCGACCCTTCTCATGTGGTTTCAACTGCGCTCCTCAGAGCTGGCCGAGGACTTCGAGCGCCTGATGACGGAGGATCGGGACATCGTCCGCCAAGCGTTGGACACGGTCTCGGATTGGCGTCTCACGCGGCCGACCGACGTGCCCGGGCAAGCGATCGGCCAAGCCGATTACGTACTGATCGCAGAAATCGTCGAGGTGGACCGCTTCGAGCAACAGGCGAGTGAACACGTCCAACGCTTGGCGGACGACTTGGCGCATCTCGTCTCGAGCCGGGGGATGCTGATCGTGCGTCCCATCCTTTGAAGTCCGCGGTCAGTGGAGTGCGATCAGACCCGGCCTCGGTCTGAGTTCAGATGTCCTGGAACTTCCGGCGCGTTCGACGCGGTGCTGGCGACCTCCGCGCCACGGCCGCCGCACGGTGGAGACCACCTGCCCAAGGCTTCACCGAGCTCGACATCACCTCGCGCAACCAGCTCGCCGGGTTCCGCCGGCCATCTCAACACGTGGCAGATCGGCGATCGACGCGTCGGTCGGCGTGGGTTGTACCGGCGCGGAAGCCCTGACATGCTTGACCAATGCTGCAGACTAGCTTGCGAGGGGGGGTTGCGGGCGCGGTCGCGACGGTGGTGATGACGCTCGAGCAGCCTCTCGACAAACGTCTCTTCGACTCCGGGTACGACGACGTCGAGATCCTGGGCAAGCTCGTGACGCGCGGCGACTACTGGCGACCCATTGGCTTCGCGCTCCACGTGCAGAACGGCGCGTTCTTCGGCGCCGCATACGCGCGGCTCAAGCCATCCCTGCCGGGGTCGGCGGTGCTCCGTGGCCTGCTGGTGGGCCTCATCGAGCATGTCGCGGCATGGCCGTTGACCGTGCTATTCGACCGCTACCACCCTGCCCGCGAGGAACTGCCGAAGCTCGCAACCAACCGCCGAGCCTTCGGCCAGGCGACTGTCCGCCACGCAGTGTTCGGCATCGTCCTCGGGCTCCTCGAGCACGCGCTCAACGACCGCAGCGCATAGCCCACGTTGTAGCTCGGTGAGCTCCTTGCTCCGGGCGGCCTCGCCGGTCAGCCGTCGGCGCCGCGCCCGAGGCCACCGGCTTTCGCTGGATGGCGTATCGACCCGAGGGCAGAGGCCGGTCTCGCATTTCGCGCATGGGAGCTCCGATGCCGCAGATCGAGCATTCGAGTGTCGCGTGCGTGGGCACGCGGCGGAGGGCGCACTCAGTCAGCGGGTGGGGCCTTGGCTCAACTGACTACGCTGCGCAGAGTGAGTGCGACGGTGAGCCTCGAGCCCTGGGGCAGCAGCGACCTGCCGCTGCTCGAGCGTCTGATGGGCGACCAGCGCATGACCGAGCACCTCGGCGGCCCCGAGAGTCCGGACAAGCTCCGCGAGCGTCAGGGCCGCTACGAGCGCCTCGAGGGTGGCGACCGCATGTTCAAGATCGTCGACGTGGCGAGCGGTGCCGGCGTCGGCTCGGTCGGCTTCTGGACGAAGAAGTGGCGCGACGAGCAGGTCTACGAGATCGGCTGGATGGTGGTGCCGGAGTTCCAGGGCCGCGGCATCGCGGTGGCGGCGACCGCGCAGGCGATCAACCTCGCCAAGTGCAACGACGAGCACCGCTTCGTGCACGCCTTCCCGAACGTCGACAACGCGCCGTCGAACGCGATCTGCCGGAAGCTTGGCTTCGAGCTGCTCGAGGCCTGCGAGTTCGAGTTCCCGAAGGGACACCTCATGACCTGCAACGACTGGTGCCTGGATCTGCGGGCCGAGTTCACACCCGACCAGGCCATCAACCCCAGATGACCAACGGTCGCGGATGAGTTGGCCGCACTCCGCCGCGTGTGCCAGTTGCGGATCGCTCAACCAGCACGGAAGGCTGGGGCCGTGGGTGACGTCACAATCGAAAGCGGGACCGCAAGGCAACGCGCGGCCACCCGAGACTCGTTCGGTACGCGCCGGGCGTTACGGTTGCTGACGACATGCCCAGTGTGTTCGAACCGGAGTGGCAAGCCGAAAAGTACGGGCGTCGCGTCGCGATGGTCGCGGCCGCCGCCGGCGCGAAACGTCTCGGCGCCAGCGTTGTCGAACTCGCTCCGGCCAGCCTCAGCAGCCCGTACCATGTTCATCACGGCAACGAGGAGCTGCTGATCGTGCTCAGCGGGACACCGGAGCTGCGCACTCCGCACGGCCATCGCCAGCTGAGGCCGGGCGAGGTGGTTTCGTTCGCACGCGGTCCCGAGGGCGCCCACCGGCTGCGCAACACGTCCTCTGAGCCCTGTCGGCTCCTGTTCGTGTCCGAGATGAACTTCCCCGAGGTGGTCGAGTACCCCGACACCGGCGCAACGCTGACTAGGACCGCCCGGGACAAGGCCTAGCGTTCCCAGGCGCCAGCGACCGGCCGTGGTCCGAGCTCGTGGCGGCGGCGTTCCAGGCCGACCCGGGAAGCCCCCGCCGTGATGATCGCGCCTAGCCAAGCCGCCTGACCGTCCCGCGAGACGAACTGCTCAGCGAGACGCTCGCCGCGAGTTGCCCGATCGGCAGGCATCCCTGTGAGCGGACGACGCCGGGACATAGTCACGGCGGTACTCCGCCCTGGGGAGTGTGTAGGGTCAATAACGGATGGCGTGGCTTCCCGAGCGGTTCGAGCATCCCGAGCGGATCGAGTTGTCGACCGGTCATCACCTGCGGCCGATCCGCGAGTCGGATGTCGACATCGACTACCCGGCGGTCATGGGCTCGCGCGAAAGCTTGTGGGCGAAGTACGGCGAGCCGTGGGGGTGGCCGCCCAAGACGATGAGTCGCGAGGCAGACAAGCAGGACCTCGCCCGCCACGAGGCCGAAATCGCCGCCCATGAGACCTTCAACTACGCGATCCTCGACGAGCGAGAGAGCCAACTGCTCGGCTGCGTTTACATCGATCCGCCGGACACGAGCTCACCCCCCGGGACGGATGCGCTCGTGTCATGGTGGGTCACCGACGAGCACCGCGGCAGCGACCTGCAACGTGCGCTTGACGCCTTAATCCCCTCGTGGCTTGCCGACGCGTGGGGTTTCCAGGCCGTACATTACCACCCGTGATCCAATGGCGTCGGCGCGGGCAGGCGGCAAATTCAGTGCCGAATCCGCATCACGATGTCGGAGTCGTTGGCCGTCCCGGGGACCTGCTTGTTGCTCAGGACGCGGCCGGTCGCTCCGCGGTAGCGCCCGGTCCCACCGACGAGCTCGTTGCCGTCGAAGACGAGGAGCGAGTTACCGATGGCGACGTTGCTTACGCATGCTGGCGGTCCTTGCGTGAAGGTGCAGCGGAGGTGGTTGCTGAGGCTCCAGTGAGCAGCGTGGTGGCGGTGGTTGCCGACGTAGTCGAGCGAGTACACATCGAGGGTGTCGCCGGCGGCGGGCTGCGGGTATGGCGGATGGCTGATGACCTTGCCGTTGGTGGTCGTGATCGTGGTGGCGGTGGGCTTGTCGAAGATCCGGACCACCTGCGTCGTGGCGCTCGACTTGTGGGTAGCACTCGGGGCTTTCGCTCCCGTGAGCGATGGGATAGCGACCGCGGTGGCAATCGCCGCGACTGCGGCAACCGCAGCGGTCCTCTTGTGCTTGTTCATGACGGCTCCTTTCGAGCGGTTTGTGTGTGGAGCAGTCAAGCGCCGGCGCGATCTCGCGTCGTCGCCCTGGAGGGCGAACTGGGAGTCATCCGCGAGGGGTAGGTCCGCTGGCGGCTACCGCCGGGAGGTGACGAGCGGCTCGGCGAGCGGCAGGGTGGCGCACAGCTGCCAGCCGCTATCGGAGTCCGGACCGACGTTGAGTGTTCCGCCGGTCGATTCGATCCGCTCGCGCATGCCGATCAGCCCGAGTCCTGCCCCAGTTTCGGCGAGCTGCGTGGTGTCTTTGGAGCCGTCATCGCGCACGTCGATCTCGAGGCGCTGACCGCGGACCGCCAGTCGCACGGTTACGTGAGCGCCGGGAGCGTGTTTGATCGCGTTTGTGAGCCCCTCGCGAACGATCCGGTACGCGTTGTCCGCGACCGCACGGGGCAGTTGCACGTCGGGTGGTAGCGGGGTGAGCCGCACGTCGAGGCCACTTGCCCGCGCTTCGTCGAGTAGGAGTTGCCACCGAGCGGCAGCGTCAGCCTCGCCGGCGTCATCGGCCTGCAGGATGTCCACCAGCCGTGCCATCTCCGCCAGGGCCTGGCCGCCGGCCTGGCGGATCGTGGCGAAGCGCTCCGGTGCCTGTTGGCTCGGTCCGGGTGCCGCGATTCGGCCCGCGCCGGCCTGGACGACGATGACCGCCAGATGGTGCGAGACGATGTCGTGCAGCTCGCGCGCGATCCGGGCGCGCTCGCGCTGGACCGACAGTTGAGCGAACGCGTCCTGCTCGTTGCGCAGCTCACGTGTTCGTTCCGCGAGTCGGCTGACCAAAGAGCTGCGCTGACCGACCTGATAGCCGACCCAGAACGGGATGAGTGTCACGAAGGCGATCTCGACGTTAGGGAACTCCGAGAACCCCATGCTGACCTGCATCGCGACGATCAGCGCTCCGACCGCCAGCGCGCCGTTTCGCAGCGAAGCGTGCGCGCCGCACGAATACGACAGCGCGAACACCACGACTGTGCCCGCAGCCCAATAGCCGTTGAGGCGGGTGGCGGCCAAGATCACCGCTGCCAACGCCAGGCTGATCGCGACCGGCCGTGTTCGCGTGATCTCGAGCGGCCTGTGGAGAAGCGTGGAGAGTCGCAGCTTCGCGTTTCGGAACACGTCTGACTCACGCATAGGCCACCACGACCGGAAAGGCGGCCCGCAGCACTCGGACTCCCGAGGGGTGATCGCTGTTGAAACTGCCGCCCTGCGCGACGATCCGCTCGCGCGCTGCGGCGATAGCCGCCTTTGCCTCGGCGCCGTCCCTCGGCGCCCCGCGAACCTCGAGCTCGAGAGATTCAGGTAGATAGCTGAGCCGAACCGTCACTCGCTCCCGAGGTGAACCGCTTACTGCAGTGAGCGCGTGCTGCAGCGCGCGGTAGGCGGCGAGCTCGACCCCAAGCGGAAGCAAGCGGCGCTGGCCCTGCAGCTCGAGTTCCACCACCCGCCCGCCGGCTCGAGCCCCGTCGAGCAACGCCTCGATCTCTGCCAGCGTCGGCCGCGGCGAGCGCGAGCCGCGCTCGTCGCTGCGCAGCACCCCGAGCAGTCCGCGCATCTCGTTGAGTGACTCGCGACCGATCCACTCGATCCGGGAAAACGTTTCCCGCGCGGGCCCGGGGTCAGCAGCGAACGACCGCTCGCCGCGTTCGGCAAGATCGATGATCTCACGGACTCTCGCGCTCGCCGCGATGTCAAGCTCCGACGCCAGTCGACTCCGTTCCACCTCCACGGCCATCTGTGCCGTTAGCACACGCTGTTGCTCCAGCAGCTCGGACTGTGCTGCCAGCTGGGCGGCGAGCCGGTCCCGTGACCAGGCCGCCCGTCCCGCTCCCCAGCTAGCCAGACACAACGGAAAAGAGAACAGGACCATTGCCCCCAAACCGCCGTTGCCTCGAAGGACCCTGTCGGTCAAGCCGATGAAAACCATCCCCGCGAGCACGAGTCCGAGGCCCGCGAGCGCGCGTTGCAGGTCGGAGTGGCTGGCCAGCGAGAACAAGATCAGCATCCCCGCCGGAATTGCAAGGCCAAGACGAAACTGATCGAAAGTCGGCACGCCGCTGACGATCGTGCCTGCGAACAGGGCGAGCGCCGCAGCAAACGGCCACCGCCAGCGCAATAGGATCGGCACCGCGACCACAGGCAGCAGCAACGTGTCGAGGACCGTGCCGTTGGCAAGATCAGACCGGGTCGTGACGCTCACTCCGAACGCCAGCAAGGCGGCGCAGATCAGGACATCGACTCCCAGCAGCGCCCTCGGTCTGCGCCCGGTCACCCGCCGATCGTAACCCCGAATCCGAACGCTGTACACCGCCGCACCGTAAGCCCGCTCGTGGCCTACGCCATCACCCTCGGGGATGATCTCCGCGTGACCCTGGGGGATGATGCACCCGCAACTATCAGCGGATACCGTCCGCTGATGGCCGAACCCGAGGTCCAGCCCGGCGGCTCCGTCGCAGTATTGATCGCAGACGATCAGGCCCTCGTACGCGCGGGCTTCAGAGCGATCCTCGAAGACCAGCCCGGCATCCACGTCGTCGGCGAGGCCGGGGATGGTCGCGACGCGATCGACCTCGTCCGCCGCCGCCATCCAGATGTTGTGCTGATGGACATCCAGATGCCCGACATCGACGGGCTCGAAGCAGCGCGACGGATCCTCGCCGACGCCGACCAAGACCACCCAGTCGCGATCCTGATGCTCACCACCTTCGATCTCAACGAGTACGTCTACGACGCGCTGCGCGCCGGCGCGAGCGGGTTCCTACTCAAAGACGTCCTCCCCGAGCAGTTGATCGCCGCGGTCCGCGTCGTGGCCGCCGGTGACGCTCTGATCGCTCCCACGATCACCAAGCGTCTGATCGAACAATTCGCGCGCCACGCCCCGCCCCGCACGCCTCCTCCGGAACTACAAGAGCTCACGCCGCGCGAACTCGAGATACTCACCCTCATCGCCCGCGGACTGTCGAACAGCGAGATCGCCACCGATCTCGTCCTCAGCCAGGCGACCGTCAAGACACACGTCAAACGCGTCCTGAGCAAACTTGGTCTACGCGACCGCGTCCAAGCCGTGGTCCTCGCCTACGAAGCCGGCCTTGTGACCCCCGGCGAACCGGCACGAAGGTCATAGCGGAGCACGGCGTCGCTCGCTCCCGGACTTCACGCACAGCGCCCGTCGCCACACATCTAGACGCGCCCCGGCTTCCTTGTGGGTCCTCTGCGGCGAGGTCACAATCACGAGGTGTCTGCGATATGGCCTGATGACATCATTGGTGGGGGTGCGGTTGTCGCGACGCTCGGTATCGCGTGGCTGGCGCTGGCCAGAGATGCCGCGCGCCGGTGGCGGAGCGAGCGCTGGGCGACCCGTCGCTCACGGCAGGCGGAGGCTGGGTCGATCGAGGCGTCACTGGAGATCGAGGCTTTTGCACCAGAGAGGGTCCGGGAGACGGTTCACGAGATCCTGGCGTTGGTGACAGCAGTGTGGACGGGGACGGACGAGCCGAGTCTGGAGCGTCGTTCCGACGCGGGCGTGATCGGTTCTTGGGCTCTTTCGCATGGCTCAGACACCGGGACGCACATCCAGGGGCGACCGCGCGTTGATCTGCTGCGCGTGGTCAATCGCGCGGGCGACACCGAGGATCGCGTCTCGGTGAGGGTCCGCGGTCGCGTACATCAACATCATGCATCCACCCCCCTTGGGCCGCACACCGTCAGTTTCGATGAGCGCTGGACACTGGGCCGAAACGGCGAAGGCTGGGAGCTCCTCGAGTTCGACGCTGATCCCCTGGCAAGCGAATTGCTGCGCGCGCAGGTAATCCCGGCGGACTGGACGCTTGAGCTGACGGAATCGGCGGAGGTCCCCTGGCGCTTGATCGCAAGCACGAACCCTGCGGCCGACATGCCCGGAACCTGGCCTTAGTAGACCCGCTCTAAACATTTATGTGTGTCGGCTTGATCACTTCCCGGTTCCGAAGCCGGCGGCGAGCTGGGTTGCCGTCAGTGTGGTGATCGCCTCCACATAGCGCCGTGACGGTACGCTCAGCGAACGCAGCACTTGCGCTGTCGTCGGAGCGGCGGCGGCGGATGTCACCCCGAACAGCCTTGCGACCGCCTGCTGGTAGGACTCGAGTTGCTCCCGCTGGGTTGGCGTGAGGTTCAGTTGCGACGTCCGTGGAGAGGTTGGCGCTGGCCTACGAATCCGCGCGACGATGTCGGATGCGTTCGCGGCCCCGGGAACCTGTGTGTTGCTGAGGACTCGGCCGGTCGCTCCCCGGTAGTGCCCGGTGGCGCCGATGAGCTTGTTGCCGTGAAAGACCAGCAGCGAGCTGCCGACGGCGAGATTGCTCACGCAATCCGGCGGGCCTTCCGTGAACGTACAGCGCAGGTGATTGCTCAGGGTCCATTGCCTTGCGTGGTGGCGGTGATTGCCGACGTAGTCCAGCGAGTAGACATCGAGGGTGTCTCCGGACTGGGGCTGGGGATAAGGTGGGTGGGCGGTCACGTTGCCGTCAGACGTGGTCAGCACAATCGCCTCCGGATGGTCGAAGAGGCGAAGAGTCTGCGTTCTCGCGCTTGAGACGCTGGCGCCGCTCGATGCCTTGGCGTCGATGAGCGCTGGCATCGCGGCTACCGCGGCGATCGCGGCAACCGTTGTCGCCGTTAGGGATCGCTTGGTGTTGGTCATGACCGGCTCCTCTGGGTTGATCTGTGTGAGGAGCAGTCAACTGTCGGCCGGGTCGTGAATCGTCGCCCCGGGTGGCGAACTTCCGGTCATCCCTAGGGAGGAGACGCTCTGGCTCGCTACCGCGCGGGGATGAGCCTTGAGCCACTCTTGCGTCGTCGAGTCTTTGCGTCAGGTCCGCACGATGGTGAATTCGATCGTCCGTGCTGCGGACTTGCCGCTGGCGTCGGTTGCGACGACGGTGAGCCGGTAGTGGCCGCTGGCGAGCCGTGTTCGCTTCGACAGCCGGCCTTGGAAGCCGACCTTGTCGATCCCGCTGTGTACGTCCCTCAGCGTGAGGGCACCGGCTCTGATTGCCCGCGTGCACGAATGGTCGTGGCGGTTGCGATGCATTGGCGTGACGCAGTGGTGACCAGCCCTACGACCTGGACGCAGGCGGGCGAAGGTGAGCGTGAGCCGTGCGGGGACGTCGAGCATGACACTGAACGTCGTGCCCACGGGCGTGCGCCTGCGAGTCAGTGTGGCGAGCCGGGAGCCTTCCCGCCAGCGCCGGTGGGACTGCTTCAGGCGGCCGATCGTCGGTGCCGGATAGCTGACGCTGACAGCCGAACTGGTCGCAACGACCGCGCCATACGGGCTGGTCGTGGTCACCTTGCAGCTGAGCTGCTGGCCCGCGTCGGCGAGCGCGGCCCGATAGCTCGGGACGGTCGCGCCCGAGATCGCCCTCCCGCTGCGCTCCCATTGGAAGCCATGCGAGAGCGGCCCGTCGCCGGCGTAGCCGCCGGGCGAGCACGTCAGGCTCTGACCGACATGGGCGCCGCCTGAGATCGCTGGTGGGGTCACGATCGTCGGCGGCTGGCCCTCAAACGCGCCGATGTCGCATGGGTTCGCGCGTGGATCTCCGCGCTGATCGGTCTTCAGCGGCTGCCCACCGCTGTCCGGGTCGGTGCACTGTCCGCCTGCGCGGATGGCCGGGCTGCCCACGCCCAGGGTTCTCGTCTGTGTCGGCCCACCGTTGCTCGCCAGCGGCGCGAGCAGCGGGTCCGAGCCGATCACGTCCGCGGCGCTCGCGCTGAGGCCACACTGAGAGGGCATCGTCGACTCGAGGTTGTGGCCGCCGTCGCTCGCGATCTTGCCGTCGCAGTTGGCGTCGCCGCCGCTCGCACCGCCAGCCGCGATGATCGTGTCGCGGGCGGTGATCGGTGAGGCCACGGCGTGGGACAGGTTGCCGCCGAGCGCCATCGCGGCACTTGCCGCAGTGACGCTGTTACCCGCGAGCGTCACACTCGCGAGCGTTAGCAGCGAATCCCCGACCTGCGAGTCATAGATGCCTCCTCCTGACGCCGGCTCGCCGGCGCCGGCGCTCACCAGGTTGCCGGTGATCGTGGTGTTGACGATCGTCGTCGGGAACGAGAGGTCAATCCCACCGCCGAAGCCGCCCCCGCCAGACGATCCCGGGGCGGTGGATGCCGAGGCACCGGTGGCCCGGTTGCCCGACAGCGTGCTCGCGGTGAGCGTCAGCGGCCCGTCTGCCTCTAGCCCTGCTCCGCCGGCGTTTCCTCCCGCGGACCCCACCGCTCCGTTCGCGGAGGTCCCGGCATCGCCTCCCGTCGCGGTGTTGTCGCTGATCGTCGATTTGGCGATCGTCGTCGCGCCGAACGAGTTGACCGACGCCGCACCGAATGCGCCTCCACCGTTGCCGACGGCGTGGCCCGAGCCGGTCGCGTTCCCGCCCGCGCCTCCGAGCTCGACGTTGTCGCTGATCTGACTGTCGGTCATCGAAACCGTCGGATTCGTGGTGATCGGTCCCTGCGTGACGTCGATTCCGCCGCTGTCTGCGCCGCCGCCCGGGCCGCCGTTCCCAGTCCCCGTCGCCCTCCCACCGGTTCCTCCGATCGCTTGGTTTGAGCTGACTTTGGTGCCGGTCACGGATAGGTCACCGGTGCTCTCGATCCCACCGCCAAACGCGTGGCCGCCGAAGCCGCCGCTCGCGCCCACCGAGCCCCTGCCACCTTGCCCGCCGGTGGCCGCGTTTCCGGTGACCGTGCTGTCGATCACGTTCAGCGCCCCGCTACTGCAGATCCCGCCGCCGTCGGCCGCCTCGCCGGCGCTCGCGGTGCCCGAGCTCGCGTTCGCGCCGATGCCACCGATCGCCTTGTTCGCTGACACGCTCACGTCCCCCAACGTCAGCGCGCCCTCGTTCAAGATCCCCCCGCCGTCGACCTCGCCCGCCGAGGTCGTGCAGCTGCCGTCGACCGTTGTCTGATCACCCCCCGTGACCGTGACACCGGAGATCGACACCGTCGCGGACTGCGAGACCAGTTTGAGCACCCGCTCGCCCGCGCCGGGACTCTGCGCGATCGTCGTCTGACTCGAACCGGCGCCAGTGATCGTCAGCGTGTTGGACGCCGCGTCGACCGTCAGCTGCCCATTCGACAGAGCGTACCTCCCGGCCGAGAGCTTGACCGTCGAGCCATTGTCGCCTGCCGCCAGCGCAAGCGCCGAGCGCAGATTCGGGCAAGTGAACACCCCAGAGCCGATCGAAGAGCACGGCATGATCGCCGCGCTGTCCGCCGTCCCCGGCGCGACCGTATACGTGTCGGCGATCTTGGCACCAGCGACCGCTGTCCAGCACGCCAGCAGTCCCGCCAATCCAACGCCCAGCGTCGCGGCGTTCCTCATCCCGCCGCTAACCCTCCCACCGATCGCGCGGGCAGTCAATCAAACCGCGACTCTGAGCGATGGCGCTAGCGCGGCTTCACGTAGAGCACGCGCTCGGCGGTCTCGATGAGCAACTCGGTGGTGCGCTTCGTTGAGAGGCCCCGGCCGGTGTACAGCGTGTCGAAGCTCTCGAAGCTGCTCAGCATCACGAGGACGTGCTCGGCGTCCTTGATGCTGAGGTCTTTGCGCAGGATGCCTTGCTCCGCGAGCCGGCTCGCTAGGCGTGTCATGCCCGCGGCCCGCTCCTCGTCCATCCGAGTGACGACACCGCCGACCGCTTCTTCGTCCAGCTGTGCCATCGAGCGCAGAGCGCGATAGATGTCGCGGTTCGCTGCCAGCATCTCGGTAGAGGCGCGGAACCCCGCGCGGAGGTGGTCGCGCGCGTCGGGCTGGTGCTTGGCGTCGACGAGCAGCGCGTAGCCGGAGCGGGCGGCGAGCTCGCGGCCGACGGCGTCGAACAGCCCCGAGCGCGAGCCGAAGATCGCGTACACCGTTGACCGTGCGACCCCGGCCATCCGCGCGATCCGCTCGACCGCGACGGGCTCGGCGGGGGCCTCCCGGAGGCGCTCGAAGACCGCCTCGATGATCCTCGCCGCGTGCGCGCGGCCTCTCGGCCCGGGCACGTTGCTGATAGCGGGTAGCCATCGCGGACGTCTCGCCGACATGCTGTCGTATGTCTTCGGACATCATGTCTGATGAAAGTGGGAGGCGATGACCGTCCCGGTTGATGAGTTCGAGGTCGTTCGTGGCGGTCCCGGCGGCTGCGACGCGCGGCGTTGGGCAGCTACGGGGTAGATACGCTGATCGTGGAGCGGCGCACATCGCCGTCCGAGTTGCCGCGGGCGAACGCGGCGAGCACCGGGACGATGGAGCTGCTGCGCCGCTGGGGGATCGAGCGACGGGCGCGGGAGCGCTCGCTCGAGGTCGAGTTCCAGGCGTGGGCCGCCCCGAAGCTGAGAGCCGCTGATGAAGGCCAGGCGATTGACGTCGGCTTCCCTACGCGCCAGCAGGCGAGCCTCGTCAGCCCGACGCGTCCGGCGGCGATCGGCCAGGACGAGCTCGAGCCGTTGCTCGAGACGTACGTCCGTTCCCTGGCCGGCACCCGGGTCGAGCGCGGGCTCGAGCTGCTCTCGCTCAAGCGCAACGCTGACGCCGGCCATGTGCTCACACTCGCCGGCCCAGACGGTCGCCGCCGCCAGGTCAACGCCACGTACGTGATCGGCGCCGACGGTATGCGCAGCACGGTTCGGAAGGAGCTCGAGATCGCAGCGAGCGACTCCGGGTGCCTTGACGAGCGCCTTGGATCCACTTCCACGCCCCGCTGTGGGAGCGCCTCGGGGAGCGCCGCTACGTCATCTACTTCATCACCGAAGCGCCGGAGGGGCGGGTGTTCGTGCCGGCCGGCCGACCGGACCGCTGGGTGTTCGCCATGCCTTGGGACGACGGGCCCGAGGCTGTCGAAGCCCTCACGACGAAGCAGCTCACGGACCTGGTGATCGACGCCTCAGGCGACTCCGAGCTGCCCATCGAGATCGAGCGCGCGATGCATGTCACCTATGGGGTCGGCCTGGCCGAGCGCTTCCGAGACCGCGACGCCTTTCTCATTGGAGACGCGGCACATCGGGTCACCCCGCGCGGGGCCACGGGGCTCAACACGGCGATCCGCGACGGTTTCGACATCGGCTGGAAACTGGCGTGGGTCCTGCGCGGCTGGGCCGGCGCCGGCCTGCTCGAGAGCTACGAGCGCGAGCGGCGCCCCGTGGCCGAATTCAACGTCCAGCGCTCCAGCAGGCCCGACGGCTCGATCACCGGCAACGGGGTCGGACTCAGCGCGGACATCGGTGGGCGGATCGCCCACGTCTGGGTGCCGCGCGGCGGCGTCGCGGTATCGACCCTCGACCTACTCGGCCGCGGGCTGACGCTGTTCGTCGGCCCAGACTGGGCCGGCAGCCCGCCTCGCCGCCATCCAGCCTCACCGCCAGTCACCGTGGCGCAGCTGGACGCGATCAGCGCCCGTGGCTTGGGGCTGACGACGTCCGGCTCGCTGCTCGCCCGACCCGACGGGCACCCGGTGGCACTCTGGAACCAGGACACCCCACCCGTGGCCCGCGTTGAGCGGACGATCGCCGCCGCCTGCCGTTCAGCAGCTCCCGCACACGACCCCCCCATGCCCGGACGAGTGCCCCTCGCAACGACATCGATGGCGCCCGCGTAGCCAGGAAGCGCGAGACACCGCAGCAGATCCGCTGGGGGACCGGGCGTCACGGCTCGCATCGGGGCGTGGGCGACCCTAGTCCCATATAACGGGAACTCAGTCGCCCACGTCCTCTCAGCGGTGCTTGCCCGAGAGGCCCAACGTGTCCGCGCGCGCGACTGCGCCGGCGCGTGAGTTGACGCCGAACTTCCGGTAGATCGAACGTGTATGTGAGTGGACCGTGTTCCGGCCAGGCTCGTCAGTGGCGGAGCCGCCGGCGTCCCGCGTGTTCGGCGCGCCGGGCCTCCCGCTGCTCCTTGAGCTCTTCACGCTTGACCTGCGCGCCGGCGTACGACTCCCGGATCAGTTGCTTGCCACCGGACCAGCCAAAGACCCAGGCAACGAGGACGACCGCGAAAACGACGTCCCACGCCGACACGATCAGCTGCTGTGCGACTGAGTAAGCGGTCGCGTTGCTCGTGCTGGTGACGCTCTCCAGCACGACGACGTTGAGCGCCTGGGTGACGCCGACGCCTCCGGGGGTCACCGACAGGCTGCTGGAGACGGAGTTAGCGCCGGTGACGGCAATGACAGTGTGGAAGGTGACCGGAATCGAGAAGGCGGCGAGGAACACGGCGACGATCCCGAGGCGCGCGCTGAAACTCGCCACCTCGGGCAGCGCGACTCCGACCATGAACCGCCGACGCTGACCGAGGATCGCCCCACCGCTCTTGATCTGTTCACGCAGCTTCGTGGCGCGATTCCAGAAGTAGCGAACGATGAGACCAAGCAGCGCGACCGTGGCGACGGCGATCACGACGCTCAGCACCGGATGCTTCGAGAGGAAATCCAGGTCGACCGACAGCGACCCCGGCACCGTCGCGAACAGGTACACGTACACGGCGACGCTTAGCGCCGTGAACGGAATCTTCTGGACGATGAATCCCGAAAAGATCGCCGCGAACGTCGCCCCCGCTATCAGGGTCACGAACATCAGCATCATCACCAACGTGCCGATGTTCGCCGGCAGAAAGCCGTTGAGCGCCACCGCGGTCGCATAGGCCGCCAGGACAGGCCTGAACGGCACCGTCGATCGGGGGAAGGCGGCGCGCAGAATCGTCAGCCAGGAGACCGCAGCAAACACGGTCTGGAGCGTCTCGAGCACGACGCCGCCGACGATTGCCCCTGAGGGGACGGACCGGATCTCCTTGAACAGCTGGCGAATCCAGTCGAACACGGGCACTCCAAGCAGCTCGAGCACGACCAGCGCCAGCGTGATCCCAGCGACCCAGGCGCAGATGTGCAGGACGCGCACCAGCACTGACCTCGAATCACCGCCGCCGCCCGAGACGACCGTCATTGCGAGAGCCTAGGGTGGGCCCCGACCGGGCGGCGAGTCAGCGATGCCGTTCACCCAGGTGAACGTGAACGCGTTAGGAGGCGTCATGCCATCGCCGCCCAATCGGGTCATGGAAACACGTGACCGCGCGATGCTAGGTGCCCGGCCGCGCTGCGAGTTGCTCGGCGAGGCGGTGCATCGCCCGTTCGTTCCCCCGGCGCATAACGGCACGAACTAGTGGCGATGCGAGCCGTTCGCTCAGCGGCGCCTGGTGCCAGGAGTACTCGAAGGTGATCCGGGTCGATCCGCTCGGGAGCGCGGTGAGCGTGTACGTCCCGTTGGCGATCCGCCGGCCACCGGCGCCGATGTTCTGCTCGACGATCTTCGCCGGCCGCTCGGCCGAGACGACCTCCATATCGATCGTGTCGGTCCGGCCGCCCATACTGACCTTGATCCTGGCCTTTGACCCAACGCCCCGGTCGGGGCCCGAGTACTCCCACTCGCGGAGCATGTGGTTGGTGAATGGCTCGTGGTTGGCCATCACGTCGAGGAAGTCGTAGACATCCTCTCGGGGGTATGGGACTTCGATTGTGTTGCGTAGTGGTTTCATGTGCCACATGGTACAGAAGGATGTACCAACTGGTACAGTAGGTCGCCGTGGACCATCCCAGCCCGCGCGAACGACTGCTCGAGAACGCCATCGAGTACGTCGCCGCGAACGGGATCAGCGACGTGAGCCTGCGGACGTTGGCCGCGGCGCTCGGTACCAGTCATCGAATGCTGATCTTCCACTTCGGCTCCAAGGAGGGCCTCTGGGTCGAGATCATCCGAGCGGTCGAGCAGCGCCAGCGCGAGCTCTTGAGCGAGATCGTCCCCGACCCCACGCAGCCGGTCGGCGAGGCGATGCGGGCATGGTGGATGCACATCTCCGACCCCGCGCTGTGGCCAAACGAGCGGCTCTTCTTCGAGATCTACGGCCAGGCGCTCCAGGGTCGGCCACACACCAGCGAGCTGCTCGACGGCATCGTCGCTGACTGGCTCGACCCCCTCACCGAGATGAGCGTCGCCACCGGCGTTCCCGAGCCGCTGGCCCGGGCGCACGCGCGACTCGGAATCGCTGTCACGCGCGGACTGCTCCTGGACCTGCTTGCAACACGGGACACCGGCGGCGTAAACGCCGCGATGGACGCGTTCATCGACGTCTACGAGACGTGGCTGAGGGCCGCCCGCGGCTCTCCAAATAGCGGCTAGTGTCGGTGCTACGGGATCATTGGGGTTGTCATGAACGCATTCGGCGGTCACCGTGGCTGAGACCCGGCCCAAGCGCGCGTCGTACGCCGACGCCACCGCGGCCCTGGCCGATCGCGACCCCGTCCTCGCGGACCTCGTCGCGGAGGCGGGACCGATGCGCCTGCGTCGCTCGACGATGTCGCACTTCGCCACGCTGGTCCAGGCGATCGTTTATCAGCAGCTCGCGGGGGCGGCCGCGAGCGCCATCCACGGCCGCCTGATCGCTGCACTCGACGGAGACGTCAGCCCGGAGCCGCTGCTCGGTCTCTCCGACGAGACGCTTCGGACGGTCGGTCTGTCCGGCGCGAAGGTTCGCTCCCTCCGCGACCTCGCCACCAAGGTGCTCGACGGGACGGTCGAGCTCTCACCGCGCCGCCTCGGGCGGCAATCGGACGAGGACGTCATCGCCCGGCTCTCGACGGTCCGGGGCATCGGACCGTGGTCGGCGCAGATGTTTCTGATCTTCCAGCTGCGCCGGATGGACGTGTGGCCGGTCGGCGACTTCGGGGTTCGCCACGGGTACGGCCTCGCCTGGAAGATCCCGACGCCGACCGCCCGCGAGCTGGAGCCGCTCGGCGATCCCTACCGGCCCTACCGAACCGTGCTGGCGTGGTATTGCTGGCGCGCCGCCGAGCTATACGCGGGCGCAGCGGACAGCGCTCTCACGCGGTGAACGACACTCGCAACGACGCCGGCCGTAACCGCCCGAGCTCGCTCGACGCGGTCTTCTTCGATCTCGACGGCGTTCTCCTGGACTCGGAAGGAGCATGGGACGCAGCTCGCCGCGCGGTCGTCGCCGAGACCGGCGGACAGTGGCGTCCCGAGGCGACCGCGGCGATGATGGGAATGAGCTCGGCCGAATGGTCTCGCTATCTGCGGGATCAGCTCGGCGTCCTGCTCGGAACCGATGAGATCAACAGACGCGTCGTCGCCCACCTGCTGGCGGGGTACGAGCGGGAGTTGCCGTTGCTGCCCGGGGCGGTCAGTGCCGTCAGGCGCATGGCCGCGCGCTGGCCGCTGGGGCTCGCCTCGTCCGCCAACCGCCCGGTGATCGACGCCGTGCTGAGAGCCAGCCGGCTCGCCCCGTGCTTTTCCACGACCGTGTCGGGCGACGAGGTCGATCGCGGCAAGCCGGCTCCCGACATCTATCTGGCCGCGGCGACCGATCTCGGCGTCGCTCCAGCCCGGGCGGCCGCGGTCGAGGACTCAACGAGCGGTCTGGAGGCCGCCGCGGCCGCGGGGATGCTCGTGGTCGCGATCCCCAACCGCGCATTCCCGCCGTCTGCCGCGGCCCTCGCGTTGTCCGCCGTCGTCCTGAAATCGCTCGACGAGCTGACGCCGGAGATCCTCGAACCGCTCGCCGCTGACCGGTGATGTGCGCGAGATGCTGTGGCGAGCCGACGAGCATGAGGCGCTGACGGGCCGGCCGTGGGACGAGGCGATCGTCCAGGAGGAGATCCAGGCGATCGTCGCCGATGCCGAGGCCGCAGAAGTGGGAGGCCTGTGGCCGGGACACCCACTGGACGACTTGGAGGCCGACGAGCTCATCTGCTCGCTGTACATCGGCGGCGCGGGCATGATCTGGGCGCTGTGGAAGCTCGGATCCTCGTTCGACGCGACGGCGGCTGTTGCGGCCGCGCTCGATCGCTACCGCGAGGCGCCCGACTTCGACGCCGATGCGCACCCCCCGAGCCTGTGGATGGGCGAGACGGGCCTGCTCGTGGTGGCAGAGCAGGTCGGCGCTCCTGAGGCCGACCGCCATCGACTGAGCGAGCTGGTGAGGGCCAACCGCGAGCATCCGACGTGGGAGCTCATGTGGGGTTCGCCCGGCACCATGCTCGCCGCCCGAGCGTGCGGGTTGCTTGACGACTGGCGGGAGAGCGCGGAGCTGCTCTACGCGCGGTGGGATGAGTCCTCAGAGATCTGGACGCAAGATCTGTACGGCGACGTGAGACGGTACCTCGGGCCGGCGCACGGCTTCGCCGGGAACGTTCACGCGCTTCGCGGCTTCATCGACGACGAGGTCCTGCGATCGCGCGTTACGAGACTCCTGGAGCGGACCGCCGGCCGGGACGACGGCCTCGTCAACTGGCCGCCGCTCGACGGTCCACTCAGCGACTTCACGTCCTCGATCCGCGTCCAGTGGTGCCACGGAGCGCCCGGCATCGTCGCCACCCTGGGCGATCTGATCCCACTCGAGATGGCGATCGGTGGCGGCGAGGTGACCTGGCGTGCCGGACCACTGCGTAAGGGGCCGGGGCTCTGCCACGGAACCGCGGGAAACGGGTTTGCCTTTCTGAAGCTCCACGGCCTGACCGCCGATCCGCGGTGGCTCGACCGTGCCCGCCGGTTTGGAATGCACGCGATCGAACAGGTGCAACGCCAGCGAGCGGAGCACGGGCGGGGGCGCTACACGCTGTGGACGGGCGACGTGGGCGTCGCGCTCTATCTGCGCGCGTGCCTCGCCGGCGACCCGACGTTCCCGACGATCGATTCGTTCTAGGCTGGTCAGGCCAGTGACGCGTCCAGCGTTATCTCCGGGACGCCGGCGAGCGCCCGGCTGACTGGGCATCCCTCCTTCGCGCCCTGCGCCGCGGCCTGGAAGGTCGCCTCGTCGACCCCGGGGACGCTTCCGACGGTGCTGAGGGCGACGGAGGTGATCGTCGGAGCTCCGTCGACAAAACGGAGCGTGACGGTGGCGTCGGTCTTCACGGAGTCGACGGGCGTGCCGGCATCCGCGAGGGCCGCCGAGAGCGCCATCGAGAAACACGCCGCGTGCGCGGCGGCGATCAGCTGCTCGGGATTGGCGCCGGGGCCGTCCTCGAACCGCGACTTGAACGAGTAATCGCCGGTGATGTCATCGCCCGCGGTGAACGTCCCCGCGCCCGACCTGAGATCTCCCCGCCATTCTGCGTTGCCCTTTGCCGGCATGGTCTGCTCCCTTGGAGTTGGCGTCTGGCTGAACGAACCGGATCCTAGGCGGTTCCGAGGGCGGTGTTGACCGAGGAGTTCGCCGGACGTAGGGTCGTATTCCCGAGTGTCCGGAGGGCCAATGCCGCAAATCGATGTCGACGGTGTGGCGATCAACTACGACGTGCAAGGCGACGGCGAGCCGCTGCTGCTGATCCCCTACCTCGCGGCCGATCACGCCTGCTACGCGTTCCAGCTGCCCGCCTACACCGAGCACTTCAGCTGCATCGCAGTCGACCTCCCCGGATCAGGCGAGAGCGACAAGCCATCGGGCCCGTATTCCACCGAGACCTACGCCGATCAGCTCTCCAGCTTTCTCGGCGCGCTCGGGATCGAGCGAGCGCACGTCGCGGGCGTCTCCCTGGGCGCATCGGTGGCGACGCACCTCGCAGCTCGACACCCCGACCGCGTTCGCTCGCTGTCGCTGCACAGCGCCTGGGACCGGACCGACGAGTATCTACGGACCGTCCTCGCGTTGTGGCGCTCGCTCGCAGCTGCGTTGCCGGCGATCGCCGACGTGGTCATCGAGGGGATCTTCCCGTTCTGCTTCACGCCCGAGATGTACGTCGAGCGCCCTGACTACGCGCAGGCGCTCGCCGATTTCGTCCGCGGCCGTCCCGCCCAGCCGGCGGAGGCGTACTTGTGGCAGACCGATGCGGTGCTGGGTCACGACGCGAGCCAGGTGCTCGGTCAAATCCAGGCCCCGACGCTGGTGACATTCGGAGCGCATGACCTGGTGACCTCGACGCGCTTCGCCGACCCGCTCACCAGCGGGATCGCCGCGAGCGAGCTCGTGGTTTTCGAGCAGCTGTCGCACGCCGGACTCCACGAGGACCCGGACACGTTCAACCGCGCCACGCTCGATTTCCTGCTTCGCCAGACGGGCTAGTGACCGACCTAGGTCGCGGCGTAGCCCTCGCTGCCGAGGATGTGTAGGGACACGTACGGCTCGTCGCCCACGACCCAGCTGTCGTGGCCCGGAGGGATGTAGAAGAAGTCCCCGGCACGCATCACGACCTCGCCTCCGTCGTCAATCTTCGCCACAGCCTGGCCGCTGACGACGAGACCAACGTGCTCGACCTGGCACGAGCTCTCTCCCGTCGCTGGGCCAACGTGTTCGGACCATTTCCAGCCAGGCTCGTACGTCGCCCGGCCGACCGTCGTCGGGCCGACGGTGTAGAGCTCGAACCGTCCCTTCTCGAACGTTCGGACCTCGGTCGGAGCGTCGAGATTGACGAGCTCGAGGTCCACGCCACCAACCTTACGCCGTAACGGCCGGCAGGCCGATCCCGATCACCTTCAGCCGCCGCGACAGGGCCCGGTAGGCGAACTCGTTTCGCTCGCGCGGCGTCGCGCCGAGGTACTCGGCCTCACCGTCGGCATCCAGACCGGGAGGAACGATCACGCCGGAGGCGGCGGGCAGCGTCTGTACGAGCTTGTCCTGCACGCGCCTGGCGAGCTCGGGGTCCCGCGCCTTGCTCTGCAGATACCAGGTTCCGTAGGCGACATGGCGGTGCTCATCCTGGGCGATCCGATTGAACGCGTCGAGGTGGCCGGGGAGGATCCCGCGCCGCTCGAGCCGCATCGTCTGGAAATGCTGCCCGGTGAGCGCGAGCGTGCCCTCGATAACCATGTGATAGGTGGTGATGAAATCGAGCTTTGCCTCGACGCTGTCGGGGTCGGCGAGCAGCCGGCGGTGATCTTCGACGAGATAGCCGTCGAACAGCTCGAAGTAGGCGTCGCTCAGGTACGTGCGGGCGCGCTCGAGACGATCCTCGAACTGGCCGTCGAAGTCGAGTACCTCCTCATAGAGCCGGTTGAAGTGCTGAGCGTGGCGAGCCTCGTCGACCTGCTGCGTGAGCAGGAACGCCTCCTCGTGCTTGTCCTCGGCCGCTAGCACGAGTCCCGAGAACTGGCTGGTGACCCGCTCTTCGCCGACGAAGAATGCCGACAACCCGTAGAGCATCTGCTCGCGCTCATACTCGGTGAGCGACTCCCAGTCCCGCCGATCTCTTGTCAGATCGATCTGGTGCGAGGCCCAGTTCTGCCGTTCCCATAGCCTGTAGAGCTCGAGCGGCGTCATCAGCTTGATGTGAGGCAGCCGGGACTCGTCACGGATCGTGCCGACGTCACCCTGGACAGTCAGATCCAGCAGGCTCGCCATCGTCCCTCCTGGTTCGCATGAATGGGTCAGGCGACTCTACTGTGGCGCTCGGAGCGGCTCGAGCCGAGCTACCTGACGCTCCCGCCGAGCATCGGCAGGAACCGGTCGATGACGGTTCCCAGCTTGTCGAGCTTGGCGGCGGAGGCCTCATTCTTGGCGTGGTTGTCGTCGAACTCCTTCATCAGGCCGTTGAGGATCGCCTCCTTGCTCGCGCTCGGATCGTGGAACCAGCTGCCCACGGCGCCGCGCGAGCTCTCGGCCACCTTCGCGTACCACGGCCTGGCGAACGCCACCGAGCGCTCCCTGACAAACGTCCTCATCTCCGAACTGGACTTGCCGCTCACCGTCTCGGAGAAGCTCTCGTAGCTGCCGGCCCCGGCGCTGCCGGACTTTCTGACCATGTAGAACGTGCGAAGGATGTTCGAGACGGTCGCGTTCTGGCCGACCGTCCACCAGCCCGTGCCGACGTTGGGCGGAGTGTCCTTGAACACCTGGGCTGCGATGTAGCCGTGGATGTCTCCCAACAGCTGCTCCGTCGACGCCTTGTTTTCGACGAACGCGAGCGGGTGCACCGACTTGCCCTGGACGTAGCGGGCGACGAGGTACTCGGCGTACGCCTGGCCGATGTCGCCCGACCAGATCACGAAGTCGCGCGGGTCGCTTGTATCGGCCGCGGTCAGCGTCTTCCATTTCAGGTGGGCCTCGGAGTCGGGGTCCGCGGGCTCGAGCGCGGCACCACCCAGCGCGACGTCGATCCCGGCCATGACGTGCGAGATGTCGACGTCGCCGAAATCGGTCGTGAGCTTGTGGCCGGTCGACTTCAGAGCCGGTATGTCGAACATCTTCGCGATCGGGTCGGGCTCGTGCTCGATGTCGGCCGGCTTGCCGCCGACGGTGATGCCGGGACTGTTCAGGAGCGCCTCCCAGTTGCCGCCGCCGAACCAGATCTGTCGGATCTCCCCCGCGATCTCACCCGGCGTCGCCTGTGGATACTGCTTCTCGACCGTCTCCACGAAGAGGACATAGTCCTCGATCGACTCCACCTTGATCTTCCCCCCGGGCCCGACGGGCAGAAAGGTCACCGTGAACGTCGCGTGGTCGACGGCGTAGCGACCGCCGCCCTCGAGCCACGCGATCGCCCGGTCGAGATCTCCCTGCTCGTCCGCGTTGGGCTTCCAGTCGGGGACGGCGAGACGCCGGTTCTCGGCTTGCTTCAGGGTCACGAACGCCCATCGCGTTCCGAACAGATCTGGGTTGATCACGAGCGGGGGCTGGGGGTCCGACGGCGGCGTTACGACGGGTCCGGCAAAGCGGACGAGCTCGTGGGAGATGTAGCCGGTCAGCTTCTTCCCATCGACCACCACCTCGGCGTGCAGCCAACCGCGCTCCTCCCCGATCACGGTCACGGCCGTCCCGTGGTCCAGATCAGCGATGATGTTCGCGTACGGGTCCGCGGGGTCCTTGACCGGCCCTCGGCGCAGAGCCGCGTTCCAAGTGGCCGACTTTGCGCAAGTTTTCCGGAGCTCGTTCGTTTCCGCTCTCGGGAGGCGCCTCAATTCGGAGGAGCCGAATGTACGCAGTCAGTCGAGCCATTTACCGTGAGCTCGCCGAGGAGATCACGGAAGACCCATACTCAGAGCGGCAATACGCCAACCACGAACGTGTGCTGCGCGCATGCGAGGCGACGGTCGAGCGCATGGCGACCGACCGCCACTACTTCGCCCGTCCATCCCGGACACTGTTCGGCGAGATCCGGGCCTACTTTCCCGTGTGCTCGCAACTGCGGGTCCTCCGCGTAGTCGAGCGGTACCTCGCCTCGGTGGACGAGTTCCTGAGCCGGTTGCCGAAGAACGGATTCGACATCAACGGGAATCCGCTGCAGTGTCGTGCCCGCACGCGGAAGGGAACGCCGTGCCAGCGGATGCCGCTGCCGCGCAACGGCTACTGCCCGTCGCACCAGCATCTCGTCGAGACCGAAGACCCACCGTCGCTGCTGGCCGCGTAGTACCGCTCTGTTTTGCTTCGGTTCTGGGCGTGGCATGCTTCGTCGTGCCTCTGACATGACGAACGAGAGGGGGATGCATGGCGTTCACCGGGACTGTTCCGGAGAGCGAGGCCACGGGAGCCGTGGCAGAGCTATATGAGGCCGACCGCGCGACGGCCGGCGACCTGCCGAACTACACGAGGGCGTTCTCGTTACGCCCGGAGGTCTACGCCGCGTGGCGCCAGCTCAACGGCGCGATCAAAGCGAACATGGACCTGCGTCGGTACGAGCTCGCGACGGTCGCCGCGGCGCGCCGGCTGCGGTCGAGCTACTGCATGCTCGCGCACGGCTCCGTCCTGATGGCGAACTTCATGGAGCCGGACGCCGTCCGTGCCCTGGTTGACGACTACACCGCCGCCGATCTCGAGCCGGTTGATCTCGCGGTGATGAGACTCGCCGACAAGGTAGCGCGCGACGCGACCGCCGTCGAGGAGGCTGATGTCGACGAGCTCCGTCAGCTCGGGCTCACGGATGCCGAGATCGTTGACGTCGTACTCGCGGCGGCGGCTCGGTGCTTCTTCAGCAAGACACTCGACGGGCTTGGCGTCCAGCCCGACGCGAAGTTCTCGACGCTCGAGCCGAGCGTGCGGGACGCGCTGACGGTCGGGCGGCCGATCGCCGCCGGCGGCTAGTCCTTTGGTGAAGCGATGGAGGATCCCCACGGATTGCAGCGGTTCGTCGCCGCGCAGGACGCAGCCGGCACGTATGACGCGGCCGTCAGGGAGCTGCGCGCCGGCCAGAAGCGCACCCACTGGATGTGGTTCGTGTTCCCGCAGATCGCGGGTCTCGGGCGCAGCCCGACGGCCAGGACCTACGCGATCGCGTCAATAGACGAGGCTCGGGCGTACCTGGCCCATCCGGTCCTCGGGCCCCGGCTGCGCGAGTGCGCAGGGATCCTCGCCGAGCTTCACGGGTACACCGCGCAAGACATCTTCGGGGGCATCGACGCGATCAAGCTGCGCTCGTCGATGACGCTGTTCGCGCGTGCCGACCCGGACGATCCGTTGTTCCCGCGCGTGCTCGACGCTTACTTCGCAGGCGTACCCGACGAGGGGACGGATCGCCTGCTCGCCGTCGAGCGCTGAGCGGAGCCCAGGCCGCTAGTGGATCCGCCCCCTTTGGTGGCGACCTCCGTGGTGGCGACCACCGTGGTGGCGGCCTCCGTGGTGGCGATGCCCGTGCCTGCGGCTCGTCGCATCGAACGGCCGCAGGTAGACGGGCGGCCGGAAGCGGACGAAGGCCGGCGCCGTCGGGACCAGCTGACTCCCGGAGCTGAACACGTTGTACGTCGAGCCGAGCCCGGCAGCTGATGCGTTGAGCTTGCGCGGGTTCGTCGCGCCGCCGCCCCACCGGCCGGTGTTGAGCCGGTGCAGGAGGTCCTGCACCGCGGTGATCGTCTCCGCCGGGGTGAACGCGCAGTGACCGGCCCGCGCGACGAAGATCTGCCGCAGTAGCTGGGAGTCACCGGCTGAGCGGACGACCTGGCGATACGCCTGCTCGTTCTCCGGGACGACGAGTCCGTCGCCGGTCGTGTGCATCGTCAGCACCGGCATCGACAGGCGTCCGTTGAAGATGATGTTGCGCTCCAGGTAGCGGACCGCCGCCGGGTCTGCGCTGATCCTCGCCGTGTTGTTGAGCGTACGCAGATCGCTGCGCAGGTTGAGCCCGGCCGCGCGGTACAGCCCGCGCACCTCGCGCGCGTCGGCGGAGCGGGCGAAGTCCTGGATGTAGTTGACGCCGGTGTTCCACGACGGGTTGCCCCCGGCGCGGGCTTCGAGGTCGGCGCGCAGGGCGAACGCAAACGGGAAGTCGACCTGCGTGGCCCACTCGAACTGGTTCGCCTCCTGCGCGACGTAGTCGTTAGCAGCCGGTTGCGCTGAGAGCGGCGTGAACCACCCCGGCGTGTCCCCCAGCGCCGCGACGAGCGAGAGCCGCGCGCGGCCCTGGGCGGTCTGCTGAGCCGCGGTGGCGGCCGAATCGGCAGTGGTCAGGTTGCCGACCGGATTCGTGATGTTGGTGACCTGCACGGTCGGGGCGACCAGCGTCTTGAACGCGAACGCCGCGTCGAGCGCGGTGTTCCACGTCGCGACCCCGCCGGAGAGCACGCCGCACATCGGCAGGGCAGCATTGAAGCGGTTCGGATAGGTCTGGATCAGCCCGGCCGTGATGATGCCGCCCAGCGAATGGCCCCACGCGATCGTCTGCTTCGGGTGCCCCACGGTCTGGTCGAACACATTCAGGGTTTCGATCTGGTCCGGGAGGGCCTGCTGGATCGCCCAACCCGTCGACGCGTAGGACGAGCCCGCGAGCGCGTAGCCATGATCGAGCAACCACTGGCCCGTAATCGGATCGCCGACATCCTGAGCGGGATTGGCGGAGCCGGGGACGACGTATCCGTGGCTGTACAGGAACAGGGTGCCGTTCCAGTCGCTCGGAACCTGAATCTCGTACGTTGCGCCGTCAGGCAGCGTCCCGTTATGCGTGGCGACCGTATTCGGACCCGCGGATGCGGCCGAGACGAGCACCGTGACGAGGCCGACGATCGCGGCCAGCAGCACGCCGACGAACAGCAGACGCGGGGATCTACGGCTCCGAGACATGATCACTCTCCACCAGAAGTTTGTTCCAGCGCCTCCGCAAGTGCGGGACTCTAGCCCGGCGCCGGCTCGGCAGTCAAAGACCAACCGTCGCGACGATCCGCGGCGGTCCGCCCGGCTCAAGGGTGGTTTGCGTCCGCCGGAGCCTCGGTAGGCTGGCTGGAGTGACCCGGTCCTTCAAGCAGGTGGACGTCTTCACCGACGAGCCCTACCGGGGGAATCCCGTCGCTGTCGTGATGGACGGCGACGGCCTTGACGACGGAACGATGCAGCGGTTCGCCAACTGGATGAACCTCTCCGAGACCACGTTCATCCTCCCCCCCGCCACCGTCGAGGCGGACTATCGGGTACGGATCTTCACGCCAAGCCGGGAGCTGCCGTTCGCCGGACACCCGACGCTGGGAACGTGCCATGCGTGGCTCGAGAGCGGAGAGGTCCCGAGCTCGGAGGGCGTCGTCGTCCAGGAGTGCGCGGCGGGGCTGATTCGGGTTCGCCGGGGTGAGGACGGGCTCACGTTTGCCGCGCCGGCGCTGGTTCGGTCCGGTCCCGTCGATGAGGAGCTCGTCCAGCGGATCGCAGACATGCTCGGCGTGAGACGGGATGAGATCCTCGACAGCCAGTGGGTCGACAACGGGCCGGGCTGGGTCGCCGCGATGCTGCGCGACGCCGAAGCTGTCTTGGCACTGACCCCTGGATCGGTCGATCTGTTCGTCGGCGTCGTCGGGGCCTACCCCGAGGGAGCGGAGCTCGCGTTCGAGGTTAGAGCCTTCTTCCCAGCCTCCGGCGTCTCCGTCGAGGATCCGGTCACGGGGAGCCTGAACGCGTCACTCGCCGGATGGCTGCTGGCGACCGGCAGAGCACGAGCGCCGTACACCGCCAGCCAGGGGACCGTCCTCGGCCGGCGCGGACGAGTGCACATCTCCTCCGATGGAGACGGAACGATCTGGATCGGCGGCGGCGCTGTTACGTGCGTCACCGGGGACGTCGCTCTGTAGATCCGGGCTCAGTCGTACAACGCGTCGAAGCGCTCGGCGTACTTCTCCTGGACCACGTTGCGCTTGACCTTCAGCGTCGGCGTCAGCTCCCCCGTCTCCTGGGAGAGGTCGTGATCGAGGATGAAGAACCTCTTGACCTGCTCGACCGGCGCGTACTTCGCGTTGGCCCTATCGAGCTCGCCCTGAACCAGCGCGATCACGTCGGGATGCCGTGCCAGTGATGAGACCGACGCGTCCTCGATGCCCTGGCCTTGCGCCCACGGCAAGATTTCCTCCGCGTCGAGCGTGATCAGCATCGTCGGATATGGCCGGCGGTCGCCGTGCATCACCGCCTGCGAGACGAACCGCGTCTGCTTGAGGTCGTTCTCGAGGTTGGCCGGCGTGAGGTTCTTGCCGCCGGCCGTGATGATGATGTCCTTCTTGCGCCCGGTGATGAACAGGAAGCCGTCCTCGTCGAGACGCCCGACGTCTCCGGTGTGGAGCCACCCGTCGACGACGGCACCGAATGACGCGTCGTCGTTCTTGTAGTAGCCCTCGAAGATGTTGGCGCCCTTAAGCAGGATCTCGCCATCGTGCGCGATCCGGATCTCGACGCCGGGATGCGCACGGCCCACGGACCCGAATCGGTGCTCTCCCGGCCGCATGCCGGTGGCCGTCGTCGAGGTCTCGGTCATCCCGTACCCCTCCATCACCGGCACGCCCGCGGCGTAGAAGAACTCGAGGATCTCCTTGGCGATCGGAGCCGCTCCCGTCACGGCCTCGCGGAGCCTGCCGCCGAACGCGGCGCGGACCAACTTGAACAGACGCTCGTCGGCCTCGTCGTACGCGGCCCGCAGGTCGTCCGGGATCTCCTGGCCGGCGAGCTCCAGCTCACGGACCTTGAGCCCGATCTGCGTCGCCTGCGTGACCAGCTCCGGGTCCGCCTGCGAGGTGACGAACGTGTACAGCTTCTCGAAGATCCGCGGCACCGAGGGCAGGTAGGTGGGACGGACCTCCGACAGCTCGGGGATGATCTTCGTGGTGTCGCGCCCCCAGTAGGCGATGGCAACGCCGCGGTCCACGCCGACCAGCATCAACAGCAGGCCGAAGGCGTGAGCCAATGGCAGGAACAGGTAGATCACATCGTCGGGGTCCGAGACGATGCCGCGTTCGGCGACCATGTCCAGCACCGACCTGTAATTGCCGTGGGTGAGGACACACCCCTTTGGCGGTCCCGTCGTGCCCGACGTGTAGATGAAGGTGTACGGATCGCTCTTGGCGACACCCGCGATCCGCGCGTCGAGCTCGGCCCGCTCTCGCGCGCGTCCCCGCGCGCGAACCTCATCGAGCGTCACCGTGGCCTCGACGTCCGCGGCGCCCTCGATCACGACGATCTGGCGCAGCGCGAGCAACTCGTCGCGGACGGCATCGATCTTGGCCACCTGGGCCGCGTCTTCACAGACGATCACGACCGATTCCGAGTTCCCCGCGACCCACGCACACTCCTCCGGCGAGTTGGTCGGGTAGATCGGGACGACGACCCCGCCCGCCGCGCTGATCGCGAGGCTGCACCACGTCCACTCAACACGGGTCGTGCACAGCAGGCTGACGCGCTCGCCCGGCTCGAGGCCGAGGTCGATCAGTCCGCGACCGATCTCCGACACGATCTCGCTGACCTCGGCGAGCGTGATGTCACGCCACGCGCCGTCCGCCTTGTGCTTCTGCGCCACTCGATCCCCGAACTGCTCGACGGCACGCGGGAGCAGATCGGCGATCGTGTCGGATCCGGTTGTAAGGGCTGCGCTTGCGGTCTCCATGCGTACCATCCTGACAGCTTGGCGCCCGCAAGCTGACCGAACGTCATTCATGGCACGATGGCGGGGTGCAAGGGCAGCGAATCTCCGGAACCATCGCGGCGGCCGTGACGCCATTGCGCGACGCCGGCGAACGACTCGACGAAGACGCCTTCGGCCCGCTACTCGAGTTCTACGCGGCGAGCGGGATCGAGGGCCTGCTCGCGCTGGGCACGACCGGCGAGGGGATTCTGCTCGCGTCCGGCGAACGGCGGCGCGCCGCGGAGCTAGTCATCGCCGGCGCCGGAGCGCTCCGCGTGATCGTCCACTGCGGCGCCCAGACCACGTCCGAGACGAGCGCGCTCGCGGCTCATGCCGCCGAGGCCGGCGCCGACGCCGTCGCCGTGATCGCGCCCCCGTACTTTCGGTTCGCCCCCAGTGAGCTTCTCGAGCACTTCGCTGCCGCCGCCGGGGCGTGCGCCCCGCTCCCGTTCTACGTCTACGAGTACGCCGACCGCAGCGGCTATGAGGTGCCCGTGGCCGTCGTCGATGAGCTCCGCGACCGCGCTTCCAACGTTGTCGGCATGAAGGTCTCCGACGCGCCGTTCGAGCGTGTCCAGCCATACCTCGCAACCGGGCTCGACGTCTTCATCGGAGCCGAGGTCGTCATCCGGCAGGGCCTCGAGCACGGTGCGGTCGGCGCGGTGTCCGGGGTGGCGGCGGCGTTTCCCGACGTGATCGGGGCGCTCGTCCGCGACCCGACGCCAGAGCGCACGCGGCTCGCCGAATCGCTGCGGGCGATTCTGTCGGAGCACCCGTTCCAGGCTTCGGTGAAGGCGGCGCTCGGGTTCCGGGGCGTACCTGTCAGTTCGGACGTGCGCGCGCCGCTGCGTCCGTTGCCGGCGCAGACCGCCACGCGTCTGCGAAGCGAGCTCGAGGGTGTGCTCGGCGCTGCCGGACTCGCGCCCCCGGTCCGTGCCTAGCGTCCACACGGCGCGTGCCTGACGTCGGTACGGCGCGTGCCTGACGTCCAGAGAGCGGCCAGAAAACTTGTGGCCCTCACGGACGCGCGGATATAGTTCCGCGGCCCATTCGCTCGGTCGTCCAAGGGGGGGCCCTCGTGGAGCGCAGTGACCGTCGTTTGGGTGGGGTACCCATCACGTCAAAACAAAAGGGGGGATCGGTTCAATGAGGTTTTCTCTTCGCGGCGGCCTGGCGGGGCTGTGCGCCATCGGCGCGGTCGCTGCGGTTGCTGCCGTGCTTCTCGCGAGCGGGTCGCACGCGAGCACTGCACGGAGTTCGGCGCAGGCGGCGAGGCCGGCAAGCCGTCATCTGAGCGCAGCCTTCCTGGCGCGGGCACGCGCGGCAGCCATCGCCGGGTTGCGAAACATGCATCCCAACATCCCGGCTGGCCGGTCGGTGCACGTCGCCGGGACGAACCTGACCAAGGCGGATTCGTTCAACTGGTCCGGCTACGCCGACACCAGCTCAACGGCGCAGTTCTTCAGCTCGGTGTCGGGCAGCTGGACCGTGCCGGCCGTCACGTGCAGCTCCGAGGACCGACTGCTGTCGACCTGGGTCGGGCTCGATGGCTTTGGCACCGGGACCGTCGAGCAGGACGGTACGACCGAGCAGTGCTTCGAGCACGTCGCGCTGTACTACACCTGGTACGAGATGTATCCGGCCGGCTCGGTCACGATGGCCACCGGCGTGCAGGCCGGCGACGCGATCAGCGCGTCAGTCGTGCGCAGTGGGACTGGCTACACGCTGAAGGTGACCGACTCGACCACGAGCGGCAACAACGTCAATCAGACGGCGACGTGCGCACTCACCACGTGCCTCGACGAGAGCGCCGAGTGGATCGCCGAGCGGCCGTCGTATTCGACCGGGATCACGCCGCTCACTCAGTTCAAGACGCCGTACAGCGCCACGGCTTCGGCCGTGACCGGTGGCGGCACGAGCGGAAATCCGCACACGATCGGGTCCGAGGATGAGATCTCGATGATCGACTCCACGCAGAGCTACTTCCTGGCGACCCCGACGAGCCTGACCAACAGCAACACGGCGTTCACGGTTCACTGGCATAACAGCTTCTGAACCTCTCGCCGGAGATTCCTATAGGAGGGGCCCCATGACGGGGCCCCTTTTATTTGGTACCGCCGGCGAAGTCTCGTGACGCCCGCCTGGCCCAGCTCGGGGGGCAAGCTCAGGATCCGGAGTCGCCGTGGAACGCCCACCGTCGCTCGATCCTCGCGAATCGCCAGATCAAAAGAGCCGCCGCCCACGTGAGGACGAACAGGGCGACGATCAAGTACCCAAGGGTGTTGATGTCGATCCCCGACACCCAGGCCCAGAAGCCTCCCTTGAGGCTGAGCCTGTCAGCGGCGAGCCCGAGCAGCTCGATCGTTCCGACCACGAACGCGACGGTCACGGACAGACCCGTAATGATCAGGTTGTAGTAGACCTTCCTCACGGGCTGCGAGAACGCCCAGCCGTACGCGAAGTTCATGAACGAACCGTCGAGCGTGTCCAGGAGTGACATACCCGCGGCGAACAGGATCGGTAGGCACAGGATCGCCTCGAATGGCAGGCCGCTGGAAGCCGCACCTGCCGCGAGAAACAGCAGGGCGACCTCGGTTGCGGTGTCGAAACCGAGCCCGAACAGCAGCCCCAGCGGATACATCTGCCACGACTTTGAGATCGCGTTCGTGAACCGGCCGTACACCCGGTTCAGCAGCCCGCGCGACGCGAGCTGGTTCTCGAGTTGGCACTCGTCGAGCTGACCACGCCGGAGGCTCCGCACGGCGCCGGCGATGGCGATCAGCACCGACACATTCAGTGCGGCAATCACGTACAGAAATCCGCCAGACACGCCTGTGCCGATCAGGTTCGTGACGCCGTGGAGGGTCGACCCGGTCGCCTTGACCGGAGCCGCGAGCGCGTGGAAGCCGACCGCGAACAGGAACGCGAGCGCGAACACGATCGTCGAGTGGCCCAGCGAAAAGAAGAACCCCACGCCGAGTGGGCGCTGGCCGTCGGCCATCAGCTTCCGGGTCGTATTGTCGATCGCCGAAATGTGGTCGGCGTCGAACGCGTGTCGGAGCCCCAGCGTGTACGCCGTGATGCCGAGGCCGACGCCGAACACCCCGGTCTTCCCCAGCGCGTAGTGGTGAGGTGCGACTAGCACCAGCAGGATGGAGAAGCCGATGACGTGGAGGGCGATGATGACCGCGGCCATCGCTAGGACGCGGTTGCGCTCGTTGGGGGTGAGCCGCGCCCTGGAGGTCATGATACGACCGGGACGGAGCGCCAGTCGAGCTCGACGATCGCGCCGTCCTCGATCCTCACTCCGCGCGTTTGCGCTTCGCCCTGGACCCAGAGCGTGTAGGTGCCGGCCGCGAGTCCGTCGAACACGGCGGTGAACGCCGGGCCGTCAGCGGTGCTGCGCTCCAACACCTCCTTGTGGCTCCGGCGCGAGTCCTCTCCAGCGGGACTGATCTCGATTTCGGCACCGTGCATCTCGGCTGGAGCGTGGATGATGAGCGCGCCGATGCCGTCCCCGATTTCGAGGACGACGAACTCGGGGTGCGGGCGAGCCGCGTAGTGGTGATGACCCATGGTCCCTCCTCGGACGGTCCCAGAGAGCCGGGCGCCGAACCGGCCGGCACCCAGCCTTCCGGGACGGGTTAGTTAGCTGTGCGGGGGCGTGTCGAATCCGTCAAGCGGCGGGCCCAGATACGGGAACCCGTGCTGGTAGCGGTCGGCCGCGGGCGTCAGACCCTCGGTCAGCTCGCCGGCCGCGCCGTCCGCTGTATAGCTCGAGTCGACGAGCGGGATCGTCGCCCCCGCCACCGCCCGCAGCTCGATGCTGACGATGTCGTCGAACACGCGCCTCCCGTTTGGGAACCCAGCGAGATCGTCGCCGAGGAGCCCGAACGGACTCGGGTTGGACGTCGTCGGTGGGATCGCGACGTTCAGCCGCAGCTGGTCCGCCTGCACCCGGCCGGTGAAATTCTGGAAGCCGGGGATAACTCCGCTGGGGATCCCCGTCAGCAGAATCGCCTCCAGGTCGGCGCGCGCCTTGGTGTACGCGGCGAGATTCGGGAACACGTTCGGATACAGGACGGGCAACAGCCTGGCCAGCTCCGGGTGCCTGACGAATCCCGCAAACGCGGCGTCATCGACGGGATAGGACGCATTCCAGCGGTCCTTGTCGCCCATCGGCACGACCACCTCATTGAACAGGGGGTTACCAAGGCGTGAGACCTGGACCCACGGACCCGACTCTGAGGCCCGGCCGTTGTGAGCGCCCGCGATCCGCACCTTGCGTCGGCTGGCTGCCGCCCACACGCCCAGTACCGCCTTGGAGCTCGTCACGTCCGTCGGCACCGATCCGTCCACGGTCAGGTCCTTGATCGGAACCCGGATCGCAATCGTGTGGACGTTGAGCGTCTTCGTCGCATCGACCCCCACCGCGTCCGCGCTCGGGATCAAGTGCAGGTGCTGGAACGGCCGCAGGTCGCCGAGGTCGAAGATCGCGCCGAGGTCGACGAAGAACCCTTCCCGTCGCTGTCCGGCGAACACCTTCACTCCCCCGGATAGCGCCTGCACCGCCGGCTGCCCCAGCGACGCCGAGTAATCGGGCGTCGAGCGAGGGCCGACGTTGCACGGCGGACACGGGAGGTTCTTCCCGAGTGACGCGACCCTCAGCCGGGTGCGGGACCCCTTGCCATATATGGTTGTGTCGCCGCCATCGACCCGAGCCACCGAGTAGAACTGGCGCCTGTTCCAGTTCGGGCTGTCCAACGACAGGATCTGACCCGTGTTGTAGAGGAACGTCTTGGGATCGGCGACCGTCGTCCTGAACCTGAACACGTACGAGATCTCGGGCCGACCGTCGCCGTCATTGTCGACGTAGATCGAGTAGAGCACGTCGTCCCCGAACTCAAAGAAGTTCGGTCCGCCGGGTGGGTCCTGGAGGGGAACGAAGTTGGCGATCAATGTCACCGTCTTCGGATCGTCGGGACTCACGAACGCGTACACGTCAGTGTTGTCGGCGACCGGATCCTTGCTGATCTCCGGCGCTTCACGGTGCGATGACATTTGCCCCATCTCCATTCTCGATCGCGTTCGCCGGCGCCGCGGACATGAGCCGCTTGACCAGCGCTGGATCGCGATACGTCGTCTCGGCAGTGCCCGCCACCACGGTCACCTCGCCGCGCTCGGCGTCACGGACGTACGCCACCACCGGCTCCTGTGGCGTCCGCGGTGAAGGCTGCTTGACCACCTTGCCTGACTGATCGCTGAGTGCTGCCGCTGCCGGCACACCGACCGCGGCCGCGCCTGCCGCCACTCCGGCCGACGCCTTGATGAAGGACAGACGGGTGACTCCTCCACCCTCGGTCCGCTCGTCGCTCATCACTGCTCCTCTCATGCCGGCAGCCGCGCTCGAAAGCGACTTCGCCTGAAAACGACCGCCCACATATCCGGGTCCCGGAGGGAACCACGAGTTGGTTGTCGGCCCTGATACGCAGGCGGGCCGGTTTTGGATCAGCGACTCTTGCGAGGCGCGTCAGGCCGGCGAGGCGTAGCAGCCTGGCGAGGCGTTCCAGCTTGGCGAGGCTCCCGGGCGCGGTACGCGCGGACCTTGTGGCGGTTTCCGCACACCGCCATGTCACACCAGACACCCGAACGGTTGCGCGAGCGGTCGTAGAACGCCCACTGACAGTCGGATGCCCGGCAGGCCTTGACCCGGTGCCAGGAGCCATCGCGGCGCGCATCCGCGACCGGCACGAGCAGCGACGCCAGCGCCCCGGCCAGGCCGCCAGCAGCCGGCCGGATCGCGACCGAGCCGTCGGCACCGAAGTGCACGCCGAGCTGTCCGCGCTGCGCCGTGAGCTCGAGCTCCCGAGCCGCGCCTGGATCCGCGGCCTCGCCGTTGTTCTCGAGCATCAGGGCCCGCAACGCCTCGCGCAGGCGAATCGCGACCTGCAAGTCCGAGTCGGTAAGCGACGCGTCTTCCGGCGCGATGAGGTCGCGTTCGCTTAGCCACCCGCCGAGCCCGCCGGCAGTCGCCAGCGCGTCCGTGCCGTCGTCGGGATCGAACGTATTCACGAAATCGATTACGAGATCGAGCTCGTTTGGCGTATGCGCGTGTACCAAAGCCATTGAAACCAGTAACAAGAAGTGATAGGTTACAACACCAGCTATTGCGTTATGGAGGTTTCATCATGGTACACGGTGCGACAGCCACCCTCCAGACATTCGCCGCGACCTATGACCGGGTCGCCGAGCGTACGATCGACCCGGGCTGGACGAGCCGAACCATGGCGCGGTTGCGCTCCCGGGCGCTTGACCGCGCGCTGATCGCCGGCGCCGACCCGTCCGACTCCACCCAGCTCGCCGCCCGGGCTTGCAAGCTCACCTCGCGCTCGAACCGCAAGGTCCTCGCCACCGGCGTTGAGCGGCTCCTGCGGGCGCCTAATGAGGGACCCAGGCGAGCCCGCATCTCCCCGGCGCGCGCCAGCATCCAGACGCAGAGCGATCGGCTGATCGAGCTCGCTGAGCTGCTGCGGGGTCAATCGCCGCTGTACGCGGGCGGGCTCGCGATGCTCGGCGAGCTGCTGACCGACGGCACCGGCCCGCTGTATCGCGGGCGGCCCGAAGCGCTGGGGCAGCGCCTCGAGCAAGCGCGCTCCGCGCTCGCGGGCTAGCCCCTCTCCGTCCGAGGCGTGGACGAACATATGTTCGTGTCACGCATTCCCTCCAGACCGCCCGGCGATCGGAACGCCACGATCCTCCATGCCGACCTGGATGCCTTTTACGCGTCGGTCGAGCAGAGGGACGATCCCCGCCTGCGGGGACGCCCGGTGATCGTGGGCGCAGGGGTCGTTCTCGCGGCGAGTTACGAGGCGAAGGCGTATGGGGTCCGGACGGCGATGGGCGGCACGCAGGCGCGCCGACTGTGCCCGCGCGCGATCGTCGTCCCACCGAGGATGTCGGCCTACTCCGATGCCAGCAAGGCCGTGTTCGAGGTGTTCGAGGAGACCGCGCCGCTCGTCGAGGGACTGTCGATCGACGAGGCGTTTCTCGACGTCCGCGGGCTCGGACACATTTCCGGATCGCCGCTCGAGATCGCGGTCCAGCTGCGCCGCCGGATCAAGCAACGGGTGGGCCTACCGATCACGGTCGGGATCGCGCGGACAAAGTTCTTGGCCAAGGTCGCTAGCGGGCTCGCGAAGCCCGACGGCCTGCTCGTCGTGCCGCCGGACGGCGAGTTGGCGTTCCTGCATCTGCTCCCGGTCGAGCGGCTGTGGGGCGTAGGTCGAGTCACGGCGGCGAAGCTCCACGCGCGTGGGATCACGAACGTCGGGCAAGTCGCTCATCTCGGCGAGCGCGCGCTCGTTTCGATGCTCGGGCGAGCATCGGGCCGCCACCTGAACGCGCTCGCACACAACCAGGATCCGCGACCCGTGCAGGCGCGCCGCAGGCGCCGCTCGATCGGAGCCCAGCGGGCGCTCGGGCGCAGACGAAGATCGCTCGACGAGTTGTCGACCGCGCTGATCGCGCTGGTCGAACGCGTCGCGCGCCGGCTGCGAGCGGCCCAGCGCGTGTGCCGCACGATCGTCCTGCGGATGCGCTTCGAGGATTTCTCGCGCGCAACCCGGTCGCACACGATGGCCGAGCACACCGACCAGACATACGCGATCCTGGCCACCGCAACCGGTCTGCTGCTGGCATGCAAGCCGATGATCGAGCGGCGCGGGCTGACGCTGATCGGGATCGCGCTCGCCAACCTGGCCGACAACCGCGCCGTGCAGCTCGTGCTTCCTTTCGACCGCCGTCGCGAGCTCGACGCGACGATCGACGCCGTCCACGAGCGATTCGGGGCAGCCGCGATAACGCGCGGTGTCCTCGTCGGTCACGAGCCCGGAGTGTGGGTGCCACTGCTTCCCGATTGAGGAGTCACGTGCCTCCCGACTGATAATCCACTGCGTGTCGCAACTCACCATCCCCGAGAATCTCGCTCGGGATACGGTCGCTGCGGACAGCGACGCTCGGCGTGCCTGGCTCCGAGCGCTCCCGGACGTGGTCGACGAGCTCGCGGACCGGTGGTCGCTGACGGTAGAGGAGCCGTACCGCCCCGGGGGCTGTTGCTCGTGGGTCGCCCCGACCCGAACTGGCGCCGGCGAGGAACTCGTGCTCAAGGTCGCCTGGGCTCACGAAGAGTCTCTGCATGAGGCCGAGGGGCTTCGCGTCTGGGACGGCGGCGGCGCCGTGCGGCTTTACGCGGAGGCAAGGTCCCTCCACACGAGCGCCATGCTGCTCGAGCGCTGCGAGCCCGGGACGACGCTCGGCAGTGCCAGCTCCGAGCCAGAGCAGGATCTCGTCATCGCCGGACTGCTCCGGAGGCTATGGGTGGCGTCGCCCGCGGATCACCCGTTCCGGCCGCTCGAGGTGATGTGCGAGCAATGGGCGGCAGCGTTCGAGGATCGGTTCGGGCGCGCGGCGGGCGCGCTTGATCGGGCGGGCGCGCTTGACCCGGCGATCGCGCGCGACGGGATCGAGCTGCTGCGATCGCTCTCGAAGAACACGGCAGACTCGGTGCTGCTGTGCACCGATCTCCATGTCGAGAACGTGCTCGCCGCCAAGCGCGAGCCGTGGCTGGCGATCGACCCCAAGCCGTATGTCGGCGATCCCGCGTATGACCTCCTCCAGCACATGCTGAACTGCCCCGGTCGTCTGGAC
Source organism: uncultured Solirubrobacterales bacterium (assembly GCA_963812225.1). Lineage (GTDB taxonomy): Bacteria > Actinomycetota > Thermoleophilia > Solirubrobacterales > Solirubrobacteraceae > Palsa-465. The sequence continues at coordinate 241,905 of CAWEUN010000007.1, read as the reverse complement.
GGCGATCCACGTGGCCTGGCTCACCGGCTGGCCGACCTCGCCGACCTCGATCCTGGACGGGTGACCGCCTGGCTGTTCGCCCGTTGCGTGCAGGAGTCGCTCGGGACCCCGGATCTGGCCAGCGTCGCCACGCGGCTTGCCAGGGAAGCGCGCGTATGAGCGCCCTGCATGCGGTCGCGATCTTCGCAGCCGGCATCGTCGCCGGGACGATCAACACCGTGGTCGGCAGCGGCACGCTGTTCACGTTTCCGGTGCTGCTGGGATTCGGCTACGCGCCCGTGACGGCGAACGTGTCGAACACCGTTGGCCTCGTCCCTGGCTCGGTCGCCGGAGCAGTGGGATACCGGGCCGAGCTGACCGGTCAGAATCGCCGGATCGTTCGACTCGGCAGCGTATCGATCGCCGGTGCGGTGCTCGGCGCCGCTTTGCTCCTGATTCTCCCGGCATCGGCGTTCAAGGCGATCGTGCCCGCCTTCATTGCGATCGCCCTGGTGCTGATCGTCCTGCAGCCCCGCATCAACCAGGCGCTCGAAAGACGCAAGCCGCAGGTCCATGAGCGGCTCGGCCCGGTGGTCCTCCTCGCCGATTTCGCAACCGGCGTCTACGGCGGTTACTTCGGCGCCGCACAGGGGATCATGCTGCTCGCGATCCTTGGTCTGGCGCTCAACGATGACCTCCAGCGGATCAACGCCCTGAAGGTCGTGCTTGCGGGCGCCGTCAATCTCGTCGCCGGAATCGTTTTCATCTTCGCGGCTCATATCGCCTGGGGCGCTGCCGTCCTGATCGCGGCGGGCTCCATCATCGGCGGGGTGGCCGGAGCCAGAGTTGGCCGGCGCCTGTCGCCGACCGCGCTCAGGGCCGTGATCGTCGTCGTCGGCGTGATCGCGATCGTCCGGCTGCTGTGAAGGCGTCGTCAGTCGGCATCCCGTAGCAGCCGCCCCATCATCAGCGTGCTCCGCAAACTCCCGTCGCTGCGCCTGTAGTGGTCGCGGCGCAGTCCCTCGACCTCGAAGCCGGCCGAGCCGTAGAGCGCGATCGCCCTGAAGTTATCCGTCCACACCTCCAGATCGAGCTTGTGCGCGTTGCAGGCCACCGCGTGGTCGACGATCGTGTCGATGAGCGTCCTTCCCCCTCCGCGGCCGCGAGCTTCGGGCAGGATCGCCATGCCCAGCGTGAGCACGCCGGGTACGCGCTCCTGGACGGTGGCGGCGCCGACGATCTGCGGGCCCTCCTCCAGCACCCACATCGCTGCCGATCCCTCGCCGTCGATCAGCCGTCGGAAGCGCTGCGCACGCTCGTCGAGATCGACCGGCGGTTCGGCCCCGAGCAACCCCTCGGGGGCGACCTCGGCGATGACGAGCGCCATCGCAGACGCGTCCTCGGGTCTCGCCGCTCGCACGATCATTGGCCGGAAGGCTAGGATGCCCGCGCGGGTAAGAGAGCGTCCATGCAGATCTGTTTGATGATCGAAGGCCAGGAGGGCGTGAGCTGGTCCCAGTGGCTGGCCCTGGCCCGCGCGTGCGAAGAGCACGGCGTGCCCGCGCTGTTCCGCTCCGACCACTACCTGAACCTAGACGGCCGCGATCCTGGCCGGGCGGCGCTCGACGCGTGGTCGACACTCAACGCCTTGGCCGCGGTGACCTCGACGGTGCGGCTCGGAACACTCGTCTCGCCGGCGACGTTCCGCCACCCCTCGCTCGTGGCCAAGTCGGTGACCACGGCGGATCACGTCTCCGGTGGCCGGGTCGAGCTCGGGCTGGGGGCGGGGTGGCACGAACGCGAACACGAGGCCTACGGATTCCCGTTCCCGCCGGTCGGCGTCCGGATGGACATTCTCGAGGAGCAGCTGCAGGTCGTGCTCGGGAACTGGGCCGACGGCCCGTTCTCATTTGATGGAGAGCACTACCGGCTCCGAAACCTCGACGCTCAGCCCAAGCCGGTCCAGCGACCTCACCCGCCGTTGATCATGGGCGGCAACGCCGGCCCGCGGAGCTCCCGCCTCGCGGCGAGCTATGCGGATGAGTACAACACCGCGTTCCCGACACTCGAGGACGTCAAGCGACGCAAGGCGCAGATCGATCAGGCGTGTGAGCGCGCGGGTCGGGATCCGATTCCGTTCTCGGTCATGACCGCTGCGGTGGTGGGCGTCGATGACGCCGAGGTCGCCGCCCGGCTGAGCCGTCTCGCGGAGAAGACGGGCGCCGACGCCGATCAGCTCCGCGCCAACCCCCCGCCCGCGTGGATCGTAGGGACGCTGGACATGGCAGCCGAGCAACTCGCGGCGTTGCGCGACGCCGGCGTGAGCCGGGTGATGTGTCAGCACCTGCTCCACGACGATCTCGATGCGATCGCGCTGCTTGGGGCCGAGCTCCCGCCACGGCTGACGTGAGCTTCATAGACGCAGGACTGACGTTCTCGATCGGCGCCGGGCGAGCCGTTCGCCAGCTCGAGGAGGCGGACGCCGAGGAGCTCTACGAGGTGGTGGCGGCCAACCGGGAGTTCCTGTCGGAATGGCTCCCGTGGCCGCCGATGCAGACGCTGGACATCACGCGCGAGTTCATCGTTCGCAGCCGCACGCAGGCTCCGGACAACCAGGGTTTCCAGGCCGCGATCATCGACGGCGGCCGGCTCGTCGGCGGGATCGGTTTCCACCGCCTCGACTGGCAGAACCGCAGCACCTCGATCGGCTACTGGCTCGCCGAAGACGCGCAGCGGCGCGGACTGGCCACGGCCGCGGTTGCGGCGTTGATCGACCACGCCTTCGGCGCCTGGAAGCTCAACCGGATCGAGATCAGGGCGGGGGTCGGCAACCGCCGGAGCCGTGCGATCCCCGAGCGGCTTGGGTTCACCGAGGAGGGCGTGCTCAGAGAGGCGGAACTGGTCGGCGATCGCTACATCGATCACGTCGTCTACGGGATCCTCGCGCGGGATTGGGCGAGGCGCAGTAGCGCCTGAACTCGGCGTCCCGCTCGACGCTCATGAAGGGCGGAACCGGAGCGCCGACCAGGTGTCGTCGATCGCGATCTGGCGGACGGGCCGGATCCCGTCGCCGGAGAGGAGCTCCCACAGCGAGTCCCTGTTCAGGTCCGTCCCGAACGGCTGGTTGGCCACGAACAGGGACTGGCCCGGCTTGAGCTGGAGTTTCTCCCCTACGGTCACGGTCCGATTGTCTCAGCCCAACTTCCGCACAGCTCGCTCGCGTATCGTGTCCTCGAGATGGCACCGACCCCTGAGCTCCCGCTGGCCGGCGGCTGCAACTGCGGCGCGGTCCGATTCGAGGTGGACGCCCCGCCGGTCGGCGTCACCTACTGCCACTGTCGCCGCTGCCAGCGCCGCACCGGCACCGCAGCCTCGCCGAACGCCCGCGTGGTCCCCGGCTCGTTCCGGATCGTCTCCGGCGAGGAGCATCTGCGCGCCTGGAAGCCGCCGGATGGCGCCGAAAAATGGTTCTGCGCCGAGTGCGGCTCCTCCCTGTTCAGCCGTCACCCGCGGGACCACGAGCGGATCGGCGTGAGGATGGGAGCGTTCGACACCGATCCCGGAATCCGCCCGAGCGCCCATCAGTTCGTCGCGTATGCGGCGCCTTGGGAACCGATTCCCGATGACGGACTCCCGCGGTATCCGGAGGTTCGCAGCTGAGGACCGCGTCGAGCTGCCCCGTCGAGACGCCCACTCCGTCGCCGCAGGATCGCGAGGCACGAGACGGCGCGGCGATCGTCGGCATCGGGATGGCGGTCCCGGACCGCCGAGTACCAAACCGGGAGATCGCGGAACGGCTCGGGGTCGACGAGGCCTGGATCGCGAAGCGAACCGGGACGAGCGAGCGACCGTGGGCCGAGCCCGGCGAGCGCATGAGCGAGTTCGCGGCCCGTGCCTCCCGTGAGGCGTTGGCCCGCGCCGGCGTGGACGCCCTCGACCTCGACATCGTCCTCGTCGCCACCTCGACCGCCGATGAGATCACCCCTAACGCGGCACCGCTGGTGGCCGGCCTGATCGGGGCCAGCCGCGCCGGCGCGCTCGACGTCGGCTCGGCATGCACGGGCTGGCTGGCCGCGCTCGCGCTCGCCTGCGGCCAGATCGAGTCGCGTCGCGCCACCCACGCGCTCGTCGTCGGCGCGGACTTCCTTTCGAAATTTCTCGATTTCTCCGACCGCGAAACGGCGCCGCTCTTCGCTGACGGCGCCGGTGCGGCCGTCCTCTCATCGACAGGCAAGTTGCCGGCGCGGATCGGTCCGATCGTCCTGCACGCCGATCACGCGGGCGCCGATCTGATCCAACTCGGGCGCGGGGAGCGGATCCGCATGCGGGGGCAGGAGACGTTTCGGGCCGCGGTCGGTCGCCTGTCGGAGGTGACCGGCGAGGCGCTCGAGCGCGGTGGCGTCCGTCAAGACGAAATCGACCTGTTCGTCTATCACCAGGCAAACTCACGGATCATCCGCGCCGTCGGGGACCGGCTCGGACTCAGCGAGGACCGCGTCGTCGACTACGTCGATCGATTCGCGAACGCGTCGACCGCGACGTTGCCGATCGCGCTCTCGGTCGCGGAGTCCGAGAGCCGCCTGCGCCACGGCGATCGGGTCCTGCTCGCCGCGTTCGGCGGCGGCTTCACGTGGGGCGGCACCACAGTCCTGTGGGGCTCGCCTTAGGTTAGGCGGGTCGCTTCAGCCGAGGGGTGGCCGGTGATCGCTCCACGGGCGGGCCTGCTCGATCTGGCCCGCGAGCGAATACAGGGTGTCCTCGGCGCCGGGACGACCCACGAGCTGCACACTCAGCGGCAGGCCGTCTCCGCCGAACCCGGCCGGGATAGTCACGGCCGGCTGCCCGGTGAGGTTGAAGATCGGCGTGAACGGAGTGAATCGGCCGGCGCGGTCGAGCGCCAGCGGGAATGGCTTGCCGAAAGCTCCTTCCGCGGCGATCGCCGTCGTCGCCAGCCCCGGCGTCATCAGAACGTCGACCTCGTTCCACAGTGCCACGATGCGCGCCGTCGTCGTCGGTCGCTTGGCCAGCAGCTTGTCCCGCCGCTTCAAGGGCACCAACCGTCGTCCGGCGCCCGCAACCTGACGGGTAAGCGGCTCCAGCTGGGCTCGGTCGGGCACCCTGCGCGACTCCTCATAGATCCCGCGCATCCACGTCTGCACGAACTCGAGCTGTGCCAGGCCGTACTTCGGATCGCGCTCGACCACCTCGTGGCCTAGATCGGCGAGTACGTGGCTCATCCGCTCCCACGCCCCGCGCTGGTCCGCAGAGACCCTCGCGATCAGGCCGGGCGGAACCTTGCGCGAGACCGCGATCCGCAACCGCCCAGGCGCCGTGGCCGCGGCCTCGACGTAGGTACCGTCGAACGGCGGTGCCGAGTGCGCATCTGCTTCGACCGCGCCCTGCATCGCGTCGAGGAGCAGAGCGCTGTCGCGGACCGTGCGCGCCAAGCCGCCGAACACCGACAGGCCGAGCCATCCTTCGCGCGCGGGCTGCGTCGAGATGCGACCTCGGGTCGGCTTCATGCCTACTAGCCCGCAGCACGAGGCCGGGATCCGGATCGATCCACCCCCGTCCGAGCCGGTGGCGCACGGCACCAGCCCGGCCGCGACGGCGGCGGCTGAACCGCCCGAGGATCCGCCCGGCGTCCGGGTCGGATCCCAGGGGTTGCGGGTTGTCCCGTTGGCCGTGGTGATCGTCCACGGCCAGATCGTCAGCTCCGGCACATTTGTGATCCCAATCGGGATCGCACCGGCGGCGCGGAGCCTTCGGACCGCCTCGGCGTCCGCCGGCGCCGGCGGGCTAAAAGTGCGCGAACCGAGCGTCGTCGGCTGGCCAGCGACGGCGAGGTCGTCCTTGATCGCGATCGGCACGCCGGCGAGCGGACCGTCCCGGCTCGCCATCGCGTCAGCCTCCGCCAGCGCCGCCTCCGCGAGCGTCGTCCGAAACGCGTTCAGGCGCGGATTCAAGGCTTCGATTCGCCGCAGGCACAGCTCGACGAGCTCCCGTGGCGAAACTTGGCCAGTCCGCACGAGCTCGGCGAGCTCTCCAGGTCCGGCGTAGATCAGCTGTTCATCGGCGGTCGTGGTCATGGTCGTAGCCTCGCGGTCGTCGGCTGTGGACGGCAACTAGGTCCCCAGCGCGAGGACGAGCTCCCGGATCGCGCCGGGGTAGCGGTACTGGATCCTGCCGTGCTTGCCCTCGAATAGCTCGAGCGTGTGCTCCACGCCGAGGCGCGAGAGCTCTTGGGCGAATGCCTGCGCGCCGAGATCGAGGAAGAACTCGTCGCTCTTGCCGGCATCGAGATAGACCCGGCGCATGCTCCGCAGCGCATCGGCGTGACGCGGCGCCATCCTGACCGGGTCGAGCTCAAGCCAACGCGCCCAGATATCGTCGATCAGGCGGCCGGTCGAGACGTCGAACGGAAGCAGCGCCGCCCCCGGCCGCGCCGGATCGGGTGTGTACGCGGTGGCGTAGGCATACATCGAGAATGCGGTCCCGAACCGATCCCAGTCGAAGTGGTCCCCCTGGGTGGCCTGCTCGACCAGGGCGTCGTAGGAGCCCTCAAAGTGATCGCGGAGCTCGCGAGCGATGAGCGGGAAGTCCCGTAGGTAACAGGACTCGAACAGAGCGTCGCCCGAGTGCGAGGCGAGCGCGCCGAACGCGTCCGGGCGGAGCATCGGCACGACCATCGCGCCGTAGCCGCCCGAGGACTTGCCCGTGAGCCCGCGGTGGTCGCGGCCGGGCAGGACGGGGTAGCGCTCCTCCACGAACGCCACGACCTCGTCGCAGAGGTAGTCCATGTAGCGACCGGTGCTCGTCGAGTTCAGGAACTGCGAGCCCCCGAGCGAGGTCCACGCGTCGACGAACACGACGACCGCGTCGGGGCACTCGCCGGCGGCGAACATCGCGTCGAGCCGCTCGACGATGTTCGGCTCGAACGCCTCACGGCCGAGCCAGGCGTCGACCTGGCCGCTGTAGCCCTGGATGACATACACCGACGGGACGCCGGCGCTCGAGCTCGCGACGCCGGGAGACCGGTATACGTAAAGGGGCCGCCGCGCCGGATCGCCCAACGGGTTATCCGCGAGCAGCTCCGACTCCACCACCAGCTCGTCGAGGGTGCCCGCGAGCGGACGTCCCCAAGGAGCACCCGGTGCGCCGTCTACTTCGCGAAGACTCACGGCCGGGCACCGTACCGGAACCACCCGCCTGGGGGGATCGACCCGAATGTATAGTGACCCTTCGGACCGCGAACTCTCAATATCGACCGCCTTTGGCGCATGACGGAACAAGTACAGACCCCCAGCTCTAACGGCGCCGGAGCAGACGTCGACGCGGCCGAGACCAGCGAATGGCTGGAGGCGATCGACGCAGTCGTCGCCCACGACGGCCCCGACCGCGCTCGCCAGATTCTCACCCGGGTCGTCGAACGCGCGCAGTCTTCGGGCAGCGGGCCGATCGCGAGCCTCACCACCCCGTACGTCAACACGATCCCTCCCGAGCGTGAGGCCAAGCTCCCCGGCGATCCGGCGCTCGAGCGCCGGCTGCGGTCGATCGTCCGCTGGAACGCGATCGCGATGGTCGTGCGCGCCAACAAGGCGTCCTCGGAGCTCGGCGGCCACATCGCCTCATACCAGTCGCTCGCGGCGCTGTACGAGGTGGGCTACAACCACTTCTGGCACGCGCCCTCTGAGGAACACGGCGGGGACCTCGTGTACTTCCAGGGCCACTCGTCGCCAGGTAACTACGCGCGGGCGTTCCTCGAGGGACGTCTCACCGCCGAGCAACTGGACGGCTTCCGGCAAGAGGTGTCGATCCCGGGTGGTTTGAGCTCATACCCGCATCCGTGGCTGATGCCCGACTTCTGGCAGTTCCCGACGGTGTCACTCGGCATCGGCGCGATCACGTCGATCTATCAGGCGCGGTTCATGCGCTATCTACAGGCCCGGAGAATCGCCGACACCGACGGGCGCAAGGTGTGGGCATTCCTCGGCGACGGCGAGATGGACGAGCCCGAGTCGATGGGCGCCATCGGGCTCGCGGGCCGCGAACAGCTCGACAACCTGATCTGGGTGATCAACGCCAATCTCCAGCGGCTCGACGGCCCGGTGCGCGGGAACGGCAAGATCATCCAGGAGCTCGAGTCCGACTTCCGCGGCGCCGGCTGGAACGTGATCAAGGTCGTCTGGGGAACTCGCTGGGATCCGCTGCTGGCCGAGGACACGGACGGCAGGCTCCTGAAGGTGATGGAGGACTGCGTCGACGGCGAGTACCAGACGTTCAAGTCCCGCGACGGCGCCTACGTGCGCGAGCACTTCTTCGGCCGCGACCCCGTCCTGCTCGAGCGCGTCGCGCACATGTCCGACGAGGAGATCTGGCTGCTCAACCGCGGTGGGCTCGATCAGCAGAAGGTCTACGCGGCCTACCACGAGGCGGTCCGCCACACCGGCCAGCCGACCGTGATCCTCGCCAAGACGGTGAAGGGCTACGGGATGGGCGCCTCCGGCGAGGGCCAGATGATCACCCACCAGGCGAAGAAGATGACCGAGGACGCGCTGCTCGCATTCCGCGACCGGTTCGAGCTTCCGCTGACCGACGAGCAGGTCCGCGACGCCGAGTACTACAAGCCGCCGGACGACTCGCCAGAGATGCAGTACCTGCGCGAATGCCGGGCCAAGCTCGGCGGCTCGCTGCCCGTTCGCCGGCGCCAGGCCGAGACTATGCCCGTGCCCTCGCTCGATCTGTTCGCCTCACAGCTGCAGGGGACCGACGACCGCGAGATCTCGACGACGATGGCGTTCGTCCGCGTACTGGCTGCGCTGCTCCGCGACAAGCAGATCGGATCCCACATCGTCCCAATCGTCCCTGACGAGTCCCGCACGTTCGGGATGGAGGGCATGTTCCGCCAGGTCGGTATCTACTCGGCGGTCGGGCAGCTCTATCAGCCCCAGGATTCCGAGCAGCTCATGTTCTACAAGGAGGACCAGCACGGTCAGATCCTCGAAGAGGGGATCACCGAGGCCGGCTCGATCTCTTCGTTCATTGCCGCCGGCACCTCCTACAGCGCCCACGCCACCCAGATGATGCCGTTCTACATCTACTACTCGATGTTCGGATACCAGCGTGTGGGCGACCTCGTGTGGGCGGCCGCCGACTGCCGGACGCGGGGGTTCATGCTCGGCGGCACGGCTGGGCGCACGACGCTCAACGGCGAGGGGCTACAGCACGAGGACGGTCATAGCCACGTCCTGTTCTCGGTCGTCCCGAACTGCCGCGCGTACGACCCGACGTTCGGCTATGAGGTCGCGGTGATCATCCAGGACGGGCTGCGCCGGATGGTCGGGGAGCAGGAGGACGTCTTCTATTACCTCACCCTGATGAACGAGAACTACCGGCATCCGCCGATGCCTGACGGTGCCGAGCAGGGCATTCTGCGCGGCATGTACCGGCTCCGGACCGGCTCCGGGGACGGTCCGCGCGTGCAGCTGCTCGGCTCGGGGACGATCCTGAACGAGGTGCTGGCCGCGGCGGAGCTCCTCGAGTCCGACTTCGGCGTCGCCGCGGACGTGTGGAGCGTGACCTCGTTCACCGAGCTGCGCCGGGACGGCCTCGAGGTCGAGCGCTGGAACATGCTCCATCCGCTCGCGCCCGAGTCGCGTTCGGCATATGTCTCTGACTGCCTGGGTACTGGTCCGGTTGTCGCCTCCACCGACTACATCCGGGCGTTCGCCGACCAGATTCGCCAGTGGGTCCCGGGCCGCTATCGCGTGCTCGGCACCGACGGGTTCGGACGGAGCGACAAGCGCGTGGCGCTCCGGCGGTTCTTCGAGGTCGACCGCCACTACGTGACCGTGGCGGCGCTGAAGGAGCTCGCCGACGAGGGTGTGCTCGAAGCCGCTCGCGTGCAGGAGGCGATCGATCGTTACGAGATCGACCCCGACGCGCCAATGCCGACGACGGTATGAGTGCGACCGATTCCATTTCCGTCGAAGTGCCGGACATCGGCGACTTCGAGGATGTGCCGATCATCGAGATCCTCGTCTCGCCCGGCGACCAGGTGGGCGTCGACGATCCGCTGCTGACGCTCGAGTCCGACAAAGCGACGATGGATGTGCCGGCGCCATTCGCCGGCGTGATCGGTGAGCTCCACGTGAAGGTCGGCGACCGCGTCTCGCAGGGATCGCCGCTGCTGACGATGCAGCCCTCCTCTGAGAACGGCGACGGCGCCGGCCAGTCGAAGGCGTCTGCGGCGGCATCCGATGGCGCGCCGGTCGAGGCCGCCGCGCCCGATGCCGTCGAGACCGCGCTCCAGGCGGAGCCACCGGCTTCCGCGGATACCCCCGCGGCTGAGGCGCCGGCCACGGAGACCCCGGACGCGCCTGTGGACGGCGGCGGGACCGCCACCGACGGGACGGGCGCGGATCGTCCGGCCATCTACGCCAGCCCGAGCGCACGGCGGACCGCGCGCGAGCTCGGGGTCGAGCTGTCCCAGGTGAGCGGTACCGGCCGGGGCGGACGGATCACCCGCGAGGACGTGGAGGGGTTTGCGAAGAGAGGGCCGGCTCCGGCTGCGCCGGCCGGCCCCGGGTTGGGCCTGGATCTGCCGCCCTGGCCGTCGATCGACTTCGAGAAGTTCGGCCCCGTCGAGCGCGTCGCACGGTCGCGGATCCAGAAGATCTCGGCGCCGAATCTCGCCCGCAACTGGGTGATGATCCCGCACGTCACCCAGAACGACGAGGCGGACATCACCGATCTGGAGGCCTGGCGCCGGAAGCTCAACGAGGAGCACGCGCGCAGCGGAATCAAGGTGACGATGGTCTCGTTCCTCGTCGTCGCCTGCGTCGCCACGCTGAAGGAGTTCCCCAACTTCAATGCCTCCCTCGACGGCGATGAGCTCGTCCTGAAGCGTTACTACAACATCGGCTTCGCGGCCGATACGCCTGGTGGCCTCGTGGTCCCGGTGATCAAGAACGCCGACCAGCTCGGCCTGCTCGAGATCGCCACATCGCTCAGCGAGCTCTCCGCCAAGGCGCGCGACGGCAAGCTGTCGCCGGGGGACATGCAGGGCGCCTCATTCACGATCTCCTCGCTCGGCGGTATCGGGGGTACCTCGTTCACGCCGATCATCAACGCGCCCGAGGTCGCGATCCTCGGCGTCAGCCGCGCCGCGATGAAACCCGTCTGGAACGGCTCGGAGTTCGTGCCCCGGCTGATGGTGCCGCTCTCACTCTCCTACGACCACCGGGTGATCGACGGCGCCGCCGCGGCCCGATTCGTGGTCCATCTCGCCGGCGTTCTTAGCGACCTGCGCAGGGCCCTCCTGTGAGCTCCACGACCGAGGTCCGGGTTCCCGACATCGGGGATTTCACCGACGTGCCGGTGATCGAGATCCACGTCTCCCCCGGCGACGAAATCGGCCTCGAGGACCCGCTCGTCACGCTCGAATCGGACAAGGCGACGATGGACGTGCCGGCGCCGATCGCTGGCGTGGTCAAGCAGCTCAGCGTGAAGATCGGCGATCGCGTGAGCGAGGGAAGCGTGCTGCTGTCGCTCGAGACCAACTCGGCGGCACCCGCCGGAGCCTCTTCACCCGCCACCGCCCGCTCCCCCGCCCCCAGTCACGATGCACCGGAATCCGGTCCGCCACCGGTGAGGCCCGATGAAGGCGAGCACGATGCTCAGGTCGTTGTGATCGGGTCCGGCCCCGGCGGCTACACGGCGGCCTTCCGTGCCGCCGATCTCGGGTTGAAGACGATCCTGATCGAGCGGTACGACACTCTCGGCGGCGTCTGCCTGAACGTAGGCTGCATCCCCTCGAAGGCGCTCCTCCACGCCGCGCGCGTTGTCGCCGAGACAGAGGAGATGGCCGCACACGGGATCACCTTCGGCAAGCCGGAGGTGGACGTCGCTGCCCTGCTGGCGTGGAAGCAATCGGTCGTCGAAAAGCTGACCGGCGGGCTGAGCGGCCTCGCCAAGCAGCGCAAGGTCGAGGTCATCCACGGAGTCGCGCGCTTCACCGGGCCGAACGCCATCTCCGTCGGCGAGCGCACGGTCACGTTCGACAACTGCATCATCGCCGCTGGATCCCAGGCGGCGATGCTCCCGGGCCTCCCCGACGATCCGCGCGTGATCGACTCAACGGCGGCGCTCTCCCCACCGGACATCCCGGAGCGCCTGCTCGTGATCGGCTGCGGCATCATCGGGCTCGAGCTCGCGACCGTGTACGACGCGCTCGGGTCCGCGGTAACGATGGTCGAGTTGCTCGATCAGCTGATACCAGGCTGCGATGCCGACCTCGTTCGACCCTTGCACAAGCGGATCTCGCAGCGCTACGAGGCGATCCACCTGGGCACCGAGGTCAAGGCGATTCAGGCCGAGGACGATGGCCTCAGCGTCGACTTCTCCAACGACTCGTCGGAACTGTTCGACCGCATCCTCGTTGCGGTCGGGCGCATCCCCAACGGGCGGGCCATCGACGCTGAGGCCGCGGGGGTCGAGGTCGACGAACGCGGGTTCATCGCCGTCGACCGTCACCAGCGGACCAACGTCCCCTGGATCTACGCAATCGGCGACATCGTCGGTGGCCCGATGCTCGCCCACAAGGCCACGCACGAGGGCAAGACGGCCGCCGAGGTGATCGCCGGTGTCCCCGGCGCGGAGTTCGATGCCCGCACGATCCCGTCGGTCGCCTACACCGATCCGGAGGTCGCCTGGATGGGCCTCACCGAGGACGAAGCGCGCACCGCGGGAATCGAATACGAGAAGGCCACGTTCCCGTGGGCGGCCTCGGGCCGAGCACTGGGCCTCGGCCGCGACGAAGGGCTGACGAAGCTCCTCTTCGAGCCGGGAACACGCCGGCTGCTGGGCGCAGGCATCGTCGGCGTCGGCGCCGGCGACCTGATCGCCGAGACCGTCCACGCGTTCGAGATGGGTGCGAACGCGGAGGATCTCGCGCTCACGATCCACCCGCACCCGACCCTGAGCGAGACGATCGGGTTCGCGGCGGAGATGGCGGACGGCACGATCACGGATCTGATGCCTCCGCGCCGGCGCGCCGCCCGTCGTTGAGGCCACGTCGGCGCCCCGCCTGTCGCTCAGGCCGCGCCGGCGTCCGTCGCTCAAGCCGCGGCGGCGCGCCGTGTCGCTCAGGCCGCGCGGACGGTCAGCTGTCGTTGCCGAGCATCGCCAGCACATCGCTGACGAGCTCCCTCGCCTCGAATTCCATACGAATCTGAGTCGCCCGGAGGACGCGGCAGTTCGCCAGCTGGAGCTTGGCGTCCTTCCTCCGGTCCCGTTCGAACTCCTTACGTCCCTTGTGGAACTCCCACCCGTCCACTTCGACAACAAGGCGCGGTCCTGGCCAGAAATAGTCAACGTTTTCTCCCGCCACGACTACGTTCGCCTGTGGCTCGGGAGTGTTGGCCTCCCGAATCAGCGCCTGGAACCGCCGCTCGAGCTCGGACCGCGTCCACGGAGCCGGGCCGCGGAGCTTGGCCAGCGTGGCCTTCAGAGGCTTGAGACCGTGGCGGCCCCGGCTGCGAGCCAGGCACGCGTCCATGGCACGGCCGTCGAACAGCTCACGCCGGTCTGCTGTTTCGATCGCCAGCCGTAGCTCCTGCGGGCGGGCGGTCTCCGCGTAATCGAGGAGCGCGCGATGGACCGACGTGACCGGAATGCCGTCGACGGTGGCGCGGTCCTCTGGAGCCAGGCGGCGAACGTTGTGAATTCGGATACCGTTGCGTCCGCGCCGGGTCCGTCCCGGAACCGTGACGTCGATCGGACCGGCGGGGAAAAGGCGTAGCTCCCAGAGCGCCACGGCGCTCCGATGGCTGAGAACCGCATCCGGGCCGCACGCCAGCACCGCGGCCATCCACCGCGCCTTGCGCGTTAGATGGAGGTGCCCGACGGCGTACACACCGCGGTAAAGCCGGTGAAGGTGTCCCCCGCGTACGCGCACGTCGATCGCGCTCGTCGTGTAGCCGAGCGGCTTCAGCTGCCAGACGGCAATGACCCCATGTTGGCGAGCCGCGAGCGTGGCCGTCTTTGGGTCACGTGGGCGACCTTGTTCCCGCATAATCGAAGTTCAGTCGCCCACGTCGGGTCACAGGCCGACGTTGACAGGAAAAGTGTCACGCGTGGGTGACCGGGGGTGCCAACTTTGTGACAAACGGTCGCGGGCTGGAGGTGATCGCGGGCGGGGGCGGGCGCCAGATCAGCCCCGGCGGGCGCCAGATCAGCGCCGGCGGGCGCCAGATCAGCCCCGGCGGTCGCCAGATCAGCGCCGGCGCAGTCGCCTCACGACGAGCGCCAGCCCCCCGACCGCGGCGGCGGCGCCGACCGCCGCCGGAAACGGCGCGCGGCTGACCGCGAACCCGGCCTGATCGCCTTTCCGCGGCGCCGGCATCGCGAACTCCTCGGCTGCGAGGACGTCGTGGGGCTCGGGCACCCCGAGCGGGTCCTCGGGGAGCAGCACGGGGCCGTGGTGAAGATCCGGATCGGGCGCCGGCATCGCAAATGCCTCTGCGGCGAGGACATCGTGCGCCTGGTCGGTAGCGGTGCGGTGCTCGGACATCGCCGTGGATCATCGCAAACGCCGGGGGCGAAAGTGCCGCTGGCCCAGTCAGAACCGATCGAAAGGCCAGCGCGCCCGCCCGCGGATCCAAAGCGAACGCCATCGGCGCCACACGGCGGCAGACCACCGCAGGACGCTCCCAGAACCGGCCCCCACCGCGCAGAGCAAACCCGGCCCATGGACCACATTCCGGCGTCTAAACCCCGGACCCGACGGACCCACACCACCGACCGGATAATCTGAGCCTAGACGACTCAGATCACGCCCCACGAGCGGCCTGGATCTTGCTATCCTTTCGCTTATCACTGATAAGCAACTAGCGAAAGTGAAGAAACTTAGATGAGTCGCCTACTCCTTGTCCCGCTGGAAGATGCAGTTGCTTTCCCGGGCATGTCGCTCACGCTGACCGTGGATGTCGGCGAGGAAGAGCGCGTATTGCTCGTGCCCAAGCACGAGCAGGATTTCGCGACCGTCGGCACCGTTGCTGAGGTCGCTGACCGGGTCCGGTTGCCGGGAGGCGCGAGGGCCGTGGTCATACAGGGTCTGCACCGCGGTGTCGCGGGTGCTGCGCAGACGCTCCCGGACGGCCGGCTGTTCGTCGAGGTCGAGGAGCACCCCGATCCCGACAAGGGCCCGGTCGATGGACGTACGCGCAATCTCGAGCGCGAGTACCGCGCCGTGGTCGAGGAGATCCTCGAGCTCCGCGGCGACGATGGTCGCGTGTCTGCATTCGTCCGCAGCATCACCGATGCCGGCGCGCTCGCCGATACGACCGGTTATTCGCCGGACATCAGCTATGAGAACAAGGTCGAGCTGCTGAACACCATTGACGTGACCGAGCGGCTCGAGCTCGCACTGAGGTTCCAGCGCGAGCGGCTCGCCGAGCTTCAGGTCCGTAAGCGGATCCGCGATGACGTCGAGTCAGGCGCTGAGAAGCAGCAGCGCGACTACTTCCTGCGCAAGCAGATGGAGTCGATCCGCAAGGAGCTCGGCGAGGATGACGGTTCGATCCTCGAGGAGTACAGGACGAAGATCGAAGAGGCGGGCATGCCCGATGAGGTCCGCGAGCAGGCTGAGAAGGAGCTAGGCCGGCTCGAGCGGATGGGTGAGCAGAGCGCCGAGTCAAGCGTGATTCGCACCTACCTCGACTGGCTGATCTCCGTGCCGTGGAGCGAGCGCTCCGACGAGCGGCTCGATCCGGAGCACGCGCGTGAGGTGCTGGACGCCGATCACGCCGGCCTCGAGGACGTGAAGGACCGGATCGTCGAGTACATCGCGGTCAAGAAGCTCCGGCAGGAGCGCGGCATCGTCGAGGACAAGCGCTCCGGCGCGATCCTGACGCTGATCGGACCGCCAGGCACCGGCAAGACCTCGATCGGCGAGTCGATCGCTCGCGCGACCGGACGGGAGTTCGTCCGCATGTCGCTTGGCGGCGTCCGCGACGAGGCCGAGATCCGCGGCCACCGGCGTACGTACATCGGGGCTCTCCCCGGCCGGCTGGTGCGCGCGCTCAGGGACGCCGGGACGATGAACCCGGTGATCATGCTCGACGAGGTCGACAAGGTCGGCGCCGATTGGCGGGGCGACCCGAGCTCGGCGCTGCTCGAGGTCCTCGACCCGGCGCAGAACCACAGCTTCCGCGACCACTACCTGGACGTCGAGCTCGACCTGAGCAACGTGATGTTCATCGCTACCGCGAACGTGGCCGACACGATCCCTGGCCCGCTGCTGGACCGGATGGAAGTGATCCGTTTCGACGGCTACACGACCACCGAGAAGGTCGCGATCGCTCGAGGCTACTTGTGGCCACGCCAGCTGGAGCGCAACGGGCTCCGGCCGGAGGAGGTCGAGATCTCCGACGAGCTGTTGAAGACGATCGCGATCGAGTACACGCGCGAGGCCGGAGTCCGGCAGCTCGAGCGTGACCTCGGGACGCTGTTGCGCAAGACCGCGACGCTGATCGCGTCGGGTTCACGCGAGGCGCCCGTGACGATCGACCTGGACGCGGTCCGTGACGCCCTCGGGCGCCAGCGCCACTTCCAGGAGTCCGCTATCCGTACCGCCGTCCCAGGCGTGGCAACGGGTCTCGCTGTCACCGGCGCAGGTGGCGACGTCTTGTTCGTCGAGGCGACCGGGATGCAGGGCAAGCCGGGGCTCACGCTGACCGGCCAGCTCGGCGACGTGATGAAGGAGTCGGCGCAGATCGCCCTCTCGTACGTCCGCGGTCACTCCGATGACCTCGGCATCGACGGCCATGCGTTCGACGACCGTTCGTTCCACGTCCACGTTCCCGCGGGCGCAATCCCGAAGGACGGCCCGAGCGCCGGCGTGACGATGGTCACGGCGTTGACGTCACTGCTCAGCGACAGGCCCGTCAAGCACACGGTCGGAATGACCGGTGAGGTGACGCTCCAGGGTCGCGTGCTGCCGATCGGCGGGGTCAAGCAGAAGGTGCTCGCGGCACACGCCGCCGGGCTCACCGATGTGGTGCTCCCCGAGCGCAACCGCGGCGATCTGGATGACGTGCCCGAAGAGGTCCGTGACGCGATGAAGTTCCACTTCGCGATGACGATCGACGAAGTACTCGACGTAGCACTCGAACGCGCCGCCCTGGCATCCGCTGCGTAACGTTGCTCTTCCGATGCCCCGGCGAGTTCTCTCCTCTCGCCGGGGCGTTGGTTGACGCCGCGCGGCCGGTGGTAGGTTGATGACATGAGCACGATCACAGCCCCCGAAGAGCAACACGTAGTCGACGAGGTTCCGAAGCAGCTCTATATCGGCGGTGAGTGGCGCGACGGGGCGAAGGGGACGCTATCCGTCGAGGACCCCTCCACCGGCGATTCGCTGTGTGAGGTGGCGGATGCGTCCGTCGACGACGCCAAGGCCGCGCTCGACGCGGCCGTAGAGGCGGGACCCGACTGGAGCCAGCATCCGCCCCGCGAGCGGGGGGAGATCCTCCGCCGTGCGTTCCAGGCGATCACTGAGCGTGCCGACGAGTTGGCGCTGCTGATGACGCTCGAGATGGGCAAGCCGCTGAAGGAGTCCAAGGCGGAGATCGCCTACGGCGCGGAGTTCCTGCGCTGGTTCGCCGAGGAGTCGGTCCGGATCAATGGGCGGTACGCCGTTGCCCCGAACGGCCAGGGCCGCCTGCTGACCATGCAGCAGCCGGTCGGACCGTGCCTGCTGATCACGCCGTGGAACTTCCCGCTCGCCATGGGAACGCGGAAGGTGGGCCCAGCGATCGCGGCGGGCTGCACGATGGTGGTGAAGCCGGCCCAGCAGACACCGCTATCGATGTTGATGCTGGTCAAGATCCTTGAGGGGGCGGGGCTTCCGCCGGGCGTGCTGAACATCATCACCGCCTCATCTTCGAGCGAGACCATGGGCCCGCTGATCGCCGATCCGCGCCTGCGCAAGCTCTCGTTCACAGGCTCGACCGAAGTCGGACGCAAGCTGATGGAGCAGGCCTCGGAAAACCTGCTCCGCCTGTCGATGGAGTTGGGCGGCAACGCTCCGTTCATCGTCTTCGATGACGCGGACGTCGACGCCGCCGTCCAGGGCGCGCTGATCGCGAAGATGCGCAACATCGGCGAGGCGTGCACGGCCGCCAACCGGTTCCACGTGGCCGAGTCTGTGGCCGGAGAGTTCGCTGCGAAGCTGGCGGAGAAGATGGGCGCGATGAAGGTCGGGCGCGGCACCGAGGACGGCGTCGAGGTCGGTCCGCTGATCGACGCGACTCAGCGCAGCAAGGTGGCTGAGCTCGTCGAGGATGCCGTCGGCCGGGGCGCGAAGGCCCTCGTCGGTGGTCACGAACGCGACGGCGCCGGCTACTTCTACGACCCAACGGTCCTGGCCGACGTGCCGAAGGAGGCTCACCTCCTGAAGGAGGAGATCTTCGGGCCCGTCGCGCCGGTTCGCGGGTTTGACGATGAGGACGAGGCGATCGCGGCCGCCAACGACACCGAGTACGGGCTGGTGGCCTACGTCTACACGTCCAACATCAAGCGAGCGCTGCGCGTCGTCGAGAAGCTCGAGACCGGCATGGTCGGCCTCAATCAGGGAATGGTTTCCAACCCAGCCGCTCCGTTCGGCGGCATCAAGCAGTCCGGCTTCGGGCGCGAGGGCGGTCCCGAGGGCATCGAGGAGTACCTCGAGACCAAGTACGTGGCGATAAATCTGTAGGCCGCGCCACGCCGGGCTCGGCAAACAGCGGACCACCCATCGCCCGCGCTCAAGCTAGACGGACGCCGGCCGATACAGGGACCACTCAGTCCCTGCCCGGGCATGATCGTGCTCGGGCGGTAACCGCGCAGGAGGCGGGCTTGCAATGAGCACCACAGATCAATTCAACGACTTCGAGGTCGAGGGCGTCGATAGCGACCCGACGCTGGTCTTCGAGCTCGGTTTGCACGAATGCGAGGCGCTCCGGACGCGGCTGCTGAAGCCGGCCGCGGACGGAACCCTCTCGCTCGACGATCCGCTCGTCAACGGCGTGCTGACCAAGCTGGGGCGTGCGCTGGACGCGATTCACGCCGCGGAGAACGTCCGCCGCGAGCTCGAGGAGATGGGCCTGGACGTCAGCCACATGTCCGACGACCAGGTGCACGAGCTGGGACGCCGGGTGTCCGACGCGGTCGGACCCCATCGCGCCTGAGCACCAACGCTAAGAAGAGACGGAGCCGATCGCTCCCGACGTGAGCGGGTGCGATCGGGCCGTTCGCGTCCGGACGACCCGTCGCCGCTAGATGTTGCCGTCGCCGTCCGAGGGCCCACCCTGGTTGTCGCTGTCCTGGTCCCCGGCGTTCGGCCCCTGGGGAATGCCCGAGGCACTCGATTGCGCTGACGAGGAAGCGGGCGCCGATGCCGCTGGCGTCGAGGATGTCTTCGGCGATGACGAGCCACCGCCGCACCCGGCCACCGCCAGCGCGAGCACGACGAGCAACCCGCTCAAGAAATGCCATCTCCGGTTCGATTTTCTGGTCATGTCGGAATCCTCCGTGGTCGTTTGTTGTTTCACGGGGACACCACCCGTGGCGTCTAGCAACGAGGACGCCAAACCAAACGGATCCATTCCCGGTGCCGGGGCCCCACCCCACCCGGGCTCGTACTGGCGGCCAAGTTTCGCAGCCAGTTACCGGACCCATGTACCCTCCTGAGCAGCGCATGGCGTACGCGGAGCAGACGACGCGGATGAGGGGCCCGATCAACGAGCATGCGGGCGCGCTCGCCCACGAGTGGCGACGGCTGACGCGCGCGGCGACAGGGGTGGCGCTCCTGACCGCGCCGGCGTTCTTCCTGGTCCTCTACGACACGAACAACCTCAGCCTGTTCTGGGCTCTGCTGATCACGGTGATCGCGGTCCTGATGTTCCGCGGGCTGGTCGAGGTGGTGGCCCGCAAGTTCATCCCGTCGCCGAGCCTGTACGGCGCCGAGGCGAAGCTCAAGGAAGAGGACATCGTCGCGCGCCGGCGGTACTGGTACTGGCGCACGAAATACCGGCGCCTGCCGATCCTCATCATCGCGATCCTCCTCTTGCTGCTGCTATGCCAGCTGCTGTTCGCGTTCGCCGGCATCAGCGCGCCGTTCTTCCACCCGTTCGACGGACTACGGCAGATCTTCCCGCCGGACACGCTCCCGCAGCTGGCGCTGATCTTCATCCAGCTGCCACTGCTGTTCTTCGTCAACTTCGCGATCTTCTTCGGCCCGTTCCTGTTCTTCGCCGTGCGCCAGATCCGCGGTTACGAGCCCGGGGACGCCAGCTGGGGCGTGAAGATCGACGACGTCCGCGGTCAGGCCGAGGCCAAGGAGGAGATCACACGCGTGATCACACTGTGGCAGTCGGGCGAGGAGTTCGAGAAGGCCGGCGGCAAGCGCGAGCGAGGGCTGCTGTTCCTCGGCGCCCCCGGCACGGGCAAGACGATGATCTCGAAGGCGATCGCGACGAACTTCAACTGCCCGTTCGTGACGATCCCGGGCTCAGGGTTCGCCGGGATGTTTATCGGCATGGACGCGA
The DNA here is from genome assembly GCA_963812225.1 of uncultured Solirubrobacterales bacterium. Classification (GTDB taxonomy): domain Bacteria; phylum Actinomycetota; class Thermoleophilia; order Solirubrobacterales; family Solirubrobacteraceae; genus Palsa-465. The sequence continues at coordinate 221,341 of CAWEUN010000007.1, read as the reverse complement.
TCACCGTCCAGTTCCTCGCCCACAAGGCGCGCAAGCTGGCGAAGAAGTGGGGCGGCCAGTGCATCGTCTTCATCGACGAGATTGACGCGGTCGGGATGCGGCGCCAGGCGCTCGGCGCGTCGGCCCCGAGCGCATCCCCCGCGAGCGTCGACGAGAGCGCGATGCTGGCGGCGCTGATCTCGGCGGGCGATGTGACGGTCGAGTCGCGGCAGTGGAGGGATTGGATTTTCGAACAGCGCGCCGAGCGCACTACCACCGGCTACGCCTCGTTCGTCGAGCGCGTCACCGGGCGCATCCAGCGCTTCTACCCAGGTTTCGGGATGGGCGGCGGCATGGGCGGCCAGGCACTGAACCAATTGCTGGTCGTGATGGACGGAATCGACGAACCGCCGATGATGCGCAAGTTTTTCACCAACCGGCTCAACACGTTCCTCGACGCGATGTTCGTGGTCCCGGCCAAGATCGGTCCGATCAACTTGCGGCTGAAGCCGCCGCGGCCGCGTGAGGAGCAGATCTACTTCATCGGTGCGTGCAATGTCCCGATCAACGTGCTCGATCCGGCACTGACACGGGCCGGGCGACTGGGACGCCACATCTGGTTCCGCACCCCGACCAAGGACGACCGCCAGGACATCTTCGACCTGTATCTCGGCAAGGTCGCGCACGAGCCCGATCTCGACGCCGACCGGCGCCGCGACGAGCTTGCCCGGATCACCAACGGCTACTCGCCGTCGATGATCGAACAGTGCTGCTCGATGGCGTTGACGATCGCGCACTCCGAGGGCCGGCGCGAGTTCGGCTGGTTCGACATGGTCGAGGCGATGACGACCGTTGAGACCGGAACCGCGCAGAACATCGACTACGTGCCCGAGGAGTCAAAGGAGGTCGCGATCCACGAAGCCGGCCACGCGGTCGCCGGCCACATATACATGGGGAAGGACATGCTCTCGACGCGATTGTCGATCCGCAAGCGCGGCGGCTCGCTCGGGCACTACCAGAGCATGGAGAAGGAGGAGCGCTTCGGCCGGTTCCGCAGCTACATGATGGGCACGCTGATCATGAAGCTCGGTGCGATGGCATCAGAGCACGTGTTCTACGGCGAGAACTCCGGCGGCGTCTCCCATGACGTCGAGACCGCGACCGCGCTCGCGGCGTTCATGGTTGGCGTGTACGCGATGGGCCCCGAGCCGATCCCGATCAACGGCGTCGAGCACGCCGACGACGAGGAGCATGAACACGTGACTAGGCGGCTCGAGATGATCGGCGGAACGATCATGAATCGCGCCAGCGGTGGCGGCGGGCCGTTTAGCGACAATCCGCTCGGCGCGGTCCTCGCCGATCGCCAGAAGCGCTCGTCCGTGGCGCAGATCCTCGGCCAGGCCTACGTCACCGCGTATACGCTGATGTACAACAACCGCGATGCGATCGAGCGGATCGCCGACACCCTCGTCGAGCAGAAGGAGATCTACGGCGACGACGTCGTCGACCTGCTGAACCGCGTCGGGCTCAAGCGCCCGGAGCTCGACCTCACCGACGACAGCACGTGGCCGAAGGTGTGAACGAGCGCAAGCCGATCGCCCGCGCGGTCGATGACGCGGCGGAGACGCCGCTCCCTCGCGCCGCCGGCGTCGCCCGCGGCGGCTACGCGGGCCGCGAGCCCTCGCCGCACTCGCACAAGTTCCTGATCGCCACCGTGACCCTGTTCGTGATCGCGATCGCGGCGATCGCGGTCGCGTTGTCGGTGCTTCTCAGCCCGAGTACCCACCAGGCGACGGTGGCGTGGTCGGCGTGGTCGCCACCCGACACCGGTCTCGCCGGCGAGCGCGACATCGCCAACGAGATCTCACCGCTGTACCGGGCAAGCCCCGCCAGCCAGCTCGCGGTCGTCACCGCGCGCAACCTGTCAGATACGAGCACGACCACGCAGATCGCCCTCCGCGACCCCACGACGGGGAGCCTGTCGGCGATCTCGGGGACGAGCGCCGTGTACACGATGTGTGGACTCGGCCCGAGCTGCTCGATCGCGACCGGCACCCCGTCGCAGGCACGGCTCCTGCTGCTGCGTCGCGAAGCGCTCGAGCTCGCGCTCTACACGTTCAAGTACATCGGCGGCGTCGACAACGTCGTGGCGATCCTCCCGCCGGGCACGTCGCAGCAGACTTCGCAGCTGACCAGCAAGCCGCCGGCCCCGGGCAAGACGACGAAGACGGTTCCCGTGGATCTTGCAGTCGTCTTCCAGAAGCAGGGGCTGCAGCACTTCCTCTCACAGCCGCTGCGGGACACCCTCCCCGAGCAGGTACCTCCAACGGTCAGCGAGATGTCGAGCGCCCCGGAGGCCGAGCTCGTCAGCGTGATCACCGGGCAGGCACTGTTCACTCAGCAGCTGATCCAGGGCCAGGACGGAAGCAGCCTCCTGGAGCTCAACCCGGCCCCGCCGCAGTAGGCGGCTCCAGCGCGGTAGGCGGATCCGGTCGCGGTTCGTAGCCGTCGCACTCGGTCACCGGGACACGGGGATAACGCGGGAATCGCTCGGGCTCGGTCCGCGAGCGCAGGCAGAGCGAGAACTCCGATCCGCGGGTATTGCGGATCAACGTCTGGCTGAGGCAGGAGTCGCACAGCCCGGCCGTCGGCCTGGTCATCGCCGCAGGCGGTGCCTCAGCCCCGCGTGAGCCGCTCGAGCGCGAGCACGAACGACGCATAGGGCTGGCCCGTCACCTCGCGCATGGCCGCCTCACACGTCCTGTTGCTCGACAGGCACGCGTCGAACCGCTGCCCACGAAGCTCCTCGGCGGTATCGCGCACCGCGGACGCGGGGAGCTCGGGATAGAGCCAGCCACGGTCACCGGCCATCCCGCAGCAGCCGGTCCCCGCCGGAACCACCACGTCGTCGGACATCTGTGAGGCGATCGCGACGAGCTTGCCCGACAGTCCGAGATGCCGGGAGGAGCATGTGGCGTGGACCACCACGTTGCCGAGCTTGCTGTGAAGCTCGAGGCGATCAAGCAGACGGTCGTGCACCCAGGCGATTGAGTCGAGCACCTCGACGCCGTCCGGCATGAGCTCGGAGACCACCCCGTGCGTACACGAACTCGCATCGATCACCACCGGCAAGCGGCCGCCGTCGCTCCAGCGGCTGAGTGCCGCGCGCGTTCGGTCGGCCATCACCTCGTGTCCCAGCCCGTAGCCCTTGGAGCTCCAGGGCGTCCCGCAGCAGTGACCGGCCACGTCTCCCGGGATCCAGAGGGGCAACCCCGCGCGGGCCGACAGCGCGACCAGCGCCTCGGGTACCGTCGGATGGATCGCGGCGTCGCGGTCGTTGCCGAAGATGCGGTTGATGCACGCGGGCATGTACACGGCGGCGCCGCCTTCGCGCACGGTGAACGGGAGTTGGGACGGAGCGGCGCGCGGGATGCTCGGGCGCCAGATCCGCGCCGCTGAGCCGCCCACGCGCAGACCCGCCCGGAGCCCTCGTTCAACCGCGGCGTAGCGGCCTGCCACCGCCGCCGCGGCGCGCTCGGCCGGCTCGCGGTGCTCGGCCTGCCGCAGGCTCTTAGTCAAAGTGCCCGTGTCGATCGCGACGGGACACGCGTATTTGCACGACCCATCGACGGCGCAGGTCTCGGTGCCGTCGTACTCGTACTGGGTCAGCAGCGCGCGCTGGACCGGGGACCCGTCCACCTGGCGGGCCAGCTCGCGGCGCACCGCGATCCGCTGACGCGGTGTGGTGGTCACGTTGCGCGACGGGCACACCGGCTCGCAGAATCCACACTCGATGCACTTGGTGACGGAGTCCTCGATCTCCGGCATCGATTTGAGGTTGCGCAGGTGAACCCCCGGCTCTCTGTTGAGCACGATCCCGGGACCGAGGATGCCGCCGGGATCGGCAAGCTGCTTGACCCTCCACATCAGGTCGGTGGCCGCCGATCCCCACTCGTGCTCTACGAACGGCGCCATGTTGACGCCGGTGCCGTGCTCGGCCTTCAACGAGCCCTGGTACTTCGAGACGATCAGTTCGACCAGGCCGTTCATGAACGCGTCGTAGCGATCGGTGTCGGCCTGCTCGCCGAAGTTCGGCGTGAGCATGAAGTGCAGGTTGCCCGCCGAGGCGTGGCCCGCCACGCCTTGCAGGAACCCATGCTCACCGAGCAGCGCGCGGAGGTCCTCGGCCGCCTCCGCGATCCTCGCCGGCGGAACGCACACATCCTCGATGATCAGCTGCTGACCGGGGGCACGCATCGAGGCCAGCAGCCCGTGCAGGCCTTCCCTGACGTGCCACAGCATCCCGATCTCCTCACGATCGCGCGTAAAGCGAGCCGGCTCGGACAGCTTTCGCTCCGACAGGATCTGCTGTGCCCCGGCTTCGAGGCCGTCGAGCCCGGCCTCGTCGTCGGAGCGGAACTCGATCAACAGCGCGGCCGATTCCAGGGGCAGGTTCTTCCACTCCTCGGGGGTGCCGGGCATGTTGTATGCGGCGGCAATCAGCGTCGGCGCGACCAGCAACTCGGTTGCCGTCGCCCCGGATGCCACGAGCGGACCGACGGCTTCAGCGGCGCTGGCGAGGTCTGGGAACAGCGCCAGGGACAACGTCGGGTACCGGCCGACCGGAACGGTCTCGAAGACGGCTTCCGCGACGAACGCGAGCGTCCCCTCGGAGCCGATGATCAGGCGGCGGAAGATCTCGACCGGCGAGTCGCCATCGAGGAACGCGCACAGCCGGTAGCCCATCGTGTTCTTGATCTGGAATTTTCTCCGGACCAATTCGCTCAGCTCATCGTCGGCGCGCAGCTCGTCGCGGATTCGCTCCAGCCCCTGGGCCAGCTCGGGCGCTCCCTCCCTGAAACGCTGCTCGGCGTCGGGCGCTGCTGTGTCGATCACCAAGCCGTTCGCCAGCATGAACGTCATCGCGCTCACCGTGGAATAGGAGTCGGCGGTGACGCCGCACCGCATCCCGCCCGAGTTGTTCGCGATCACTCCTCCGACGCACGCGATGTCGGTGCTGGCGGGATCCGGTCCGAGCCTGCGGCCGTAGCGAGCGAGCAGGCGGTTGACGTGACCGAGCACGCGTCCGGGCTGGACTCGTACCCTGGCGCCATCGTCCTCGATCCGCACGCGCGTCCAATGGGGACGGACGTCGACGAGGATCGAGTCGGTCTGGGACTGTCCGTTGAGCGACGTCCCGCCGGCGCGGAAGACCAACGGCGCGTGCCGGCTGCCGGCGAAGGCGACGAGTTTGCGCATGTCATCGATGTCGCGCGGGGTGACGACGGCCTTGGGAATGAGCCGGTAGGGGCTGGCATCGGAGGCGTACCGGACGAGGTCGAGCGCACGGCTCAGGACCGGCTCAGCGCCGAGTGCCGCCACGAGTTCGCTGCGGAGCGGCTCGGGCGTTCCGGCGGCCACCCAGTCGGGGGCGCGGTCGGCGACGGCAGTCACGACTCCAGCCACATCACGCAGGCTATCGTTGCCGAGGGTTAGCCGACTGGGATCGGCCGCGCCCTCGGATAGCCGACGGGGAGGATGACGTCCCCGCCACGGCGCGCGTAGACAACCGCCCAGTAGTAGTAGCCGTAGAAGGCCCGGCGGTCCGCGCGCATCCGCCCGGCGTAGTCCTGGACCGCGGCGACATAGTCCTGGCTGTTGTTGTAGCGGTACAGCGCGTCCGGCATCTTGCCCGGCGCGCCGTTGGCGACCAGGAAGCGGGCGCCGGCCTCGATCGCGTCGCGCTGATTGTCGATGTTGCCCTTCCCGTAGCGCGCCCACGTGTCGGATAGAAATTGCATCGGGCCCTGCGCACCCGCCGGGCTCAGTCCCTGAACGCGTCCGAACCTCGTCTCGACGAACTCGATCGCCGCGAGGTACTGCCAGCCAACGCGGAACCGCGACTGCGCCGAGCGGAAGTAGCCCATGAGCACATTCGGGGCAGCGGGCCGAACGATCTTCCAGTGCGGAAGGCGCCGACGCGGCGTGACGAGCCGCGCAAGGGCGGCGGCTGCCGCGAGGTTTGCCCGCATGGTGGCGGCGGCCGACGGTGAGAGGCCGGCGAGGACCGCGCGGCGGGCGGCGGGCCGTTCGTGGGCGAGCGAAACGGTCGCCAGCTGCTCGAAGAGCCCGGCGCGGCCGAGCTGGGGGCCGACGCTCCGCGGATCGTCGATGACTCTTTGCGCATGGTCCAGGTCGGCGGCGAGTCTGGTGCGGTCGACGGGCACCGTGGCCGCGAGGCCAGCCGGCGCTACCGGCGCTGGGGAGCGCACGGACGTAACGGCCGCCGAGTGATCGGCGCCGGCGTGGCCGCCGCCGCACCCCGCGATGAAGGCGAGCGCCAACGCAGCGCCCACGACACCGACCAGTGTCGCCGATGAGGTACCTGAGACCCGGCGACTCCCCACCTCGTGAGTGTTAGCAGAGGCGATTCGCGGCGGACGGGCCAGACCGGTTTGCCGACACCTACAGCTCTGCGAGCACCTCGGACGCGGCACGCTGACCCGACTGCACTGCCCCATCCATGTAGCCGGTCCAGACCGTCGCAGTCTCCGTGCCGGCCCAGTGGATCCGGCCGACGGGATCCCGCAGGGCCGGCCCGTACTCGGTCAGGACGCCTGGCGTGGTCACGCCCACCGGACAGCCACCGGTATAGATCTCGCGGGCCCATACCTCGTCGAGGTACGTGCGCGGCTGACCGGCCTGCGGTCCGAAGTAGCGGACATATGACTCGAGCGCCGCGCTCCTGCGCGCCGCCGCCGGAGCGTCGTCGAGCGCCCGGGCATCATCGCCATCGATGAACCCGAGCAAGACGCCAGGCCTGCCGCTCGCCGGCGATGCGTCGAACGTCACCTTGACCGGTCCCTGGTCGCTGTTCGCCTGGCCGTTCAGGCCCTGATCGCGCCAGAACGGCTTGTCGTAGACCGCGATCGTCTTGATCAGCGATCCGATCGGCACCCGCTGTGTGAGCTGCGAGCGCATCGCGGTCATCCCCTTCGGGTAAGAGATCTTGCCCGCGAGGTGGGGTGGGATCGCGACGATCACGCGCTTGCAGTCGACGCTCAGCGATTTCGCGTGCACCGTGGCGCCGCGCGCGCCCTGGTCGATCTCGAGCACCGGCTGGCGCAGCATCACGCGCTTGCCGAGTTGCTTCGCCATCCTGATCGCGATCCCCTGGGTGCCGCCGGTGACGCGAAAGTCCTGCGCACCACCCTGACCCGCGTTGTTGATGAGCTCCTCGACCGACCCGGCGGCGTGCACGTAGAACAGGAAATACAGCATCGAGATGTCGCGCGGCTCGACCGACAGGACCGCCTCGACCGCGAGCGCGAACAGCGTGCGACCCTCGGTCGTCGTGATGTTCTGCTGAGCCCATGTGTCGACCGTCATGCTGTCCCACTCGAGGGCGTTGGAGGCGGTCCACGGCGCATCGAGCGGGACGGTCTGGGCCATCTTGTCGACGGCGGGGAGCGTAACCGTGCCCAGCTGCACGACGGCGACCGGATCGCTCGCCGGCGGGATGATCCCCGTGTACGGCGTCCGCTTGCCCTTCTCGTACCAGACCAGCTTCCCGGCCGCGTTCGTCGGGAACTTCGTGATCCCAAGCTCCCCCATCAGCGCCTGAATCTTGAGCTGCGTCGGACCGACGAACGTCGCGCCCATGTTCGCCACGTCGCTCGCGCCTCGCCCGATCGAGCGGCTGAAGCACCGGCCGCCGACCCGATCGCGCGCCTCCAGCACGATCACCGACTTCCTCGACTTGTGAAGCTGGCGCGCCGCGGTGAGGCCGGCGAGACCGGCCCCGACGACGACCACGTCAGCGCGGCGGACGTTCCCCGATCCGTGGGAGGTGTGCTTCTTGGTGTGCTTGTGCTTCTTGGCCTCGGCGGCAGCGGGCACGGCGGCGGCCGCCCCGGTGGCGAGCGCCCCGGAGATGAACCGGCGCCGGGTGGTGCGGCTGTTGTCCGTCGTCATCGAGCAGGCAATCTCCAGTTAATCGTGTCGTCTCGGCTACTCAACACGGAACGCCGGTACGGGTTGCGCCTTCGTGATCAGAACTTCGCCGGCATCCCGGCCTCGACGAGCGCCAGTAGGGTGAGCGAATGCGGTTTGTGGTCATCGGCGCGGGTGCGATTGGCGGGGTCGTCGGCGCGCGCCTGTACGAGTCCGGATGCGATGTGGTGCTGATCGCCCGCGGTCCGCACCACGACGCGATCGCCTCCCGCGGCCTGACACTCGAGACGCCGGAGCAACGCACCACGCTCGCGATCGCGGTCGCAGCCTCGCCTGGCGAGGTGGGTTTCGCCGCCGACGACGTCGTCTTGTTGGCGACGAAGAGCCAGGACACCGAGAACGCGCTCGATGCGCTGCGCGACGCTTCGGCCGTGGCCACGCCGGTGGTCTGCCTGCAGAACGGCGTCGAGAACGAGCGGATCGCGGCGCGCCGCTTCGCCAACGTGTACGGCGCGGTGGTGATGGCGCCGACGGCCTACCTCGAGCCGGGTGTCGTCCAGGCCTACGGGACCGCGCTCACGGGAGCGATCGACGTCGGGCGTTATCCGGCAGGGTTGGACGAGCGCTGCCACGAGCTCTGCAGGGCGTTGGGCGCCGCCCGGTTTAGCTCCGAGCCGAGGAGCGACATCATGCGCTTCAAGCACGCGAAGCTGATCGCCAACCTCGGCAACGCGGTGCAGGCGATCTGCGGCCCCGAAGCGGACGCGAACGGACTGCTGGCGCAAGCGCACGAGGAGGGTCGCACGGTCCTGCGTGCGGCGGCGATCGAGTTCACCGCCGACGACGTGTCCGACGTCCGGGGACGGTGGGAGCGGTGGCAGGTCGGCGAGATCCAGGGCCGGCAGCGCGCCGGCGGCTCGACGTGGCAGAGCATCGTCCGCGGCACGGGGACCATCGAGACCGACTATCTGAACGGAGAGATAGTCCTGCGCGGCCGCCAGGTGGGCGTGCCGACGCCGGTCAACCAGCTGCTCCAGGAGCTGATGCGGGAGATGGTGGGAGATCGACTCGCGCCGGGATGGCTATCCCCGGACCAGGTGCTCGCACGTCTCGAGTGACCGATGTAGGCTCGAGGCCGTGCGAATTGCAATCGCGGGCGCCCACGGCAAGATCGCGATGCGGCTGGCGACGTTGCTCGACGCCCGACGCGACTCCGTGGTCGGGCTGATCCGCAACCCGGACCAGGCCGGAGAGGTTCGCGCGGCCGGCGCGGAGCCCGTGGTTTGCGATCTCGAGGGCGCGAGCCTCGAGGAGATCGCCGCGGCCGTCGGTGCGACCGATGCCGTCGTCTTTGCGGCTGGGGCAGGAGCTGGGAGCGGCGCCGCGCGGAAGCTGACGGTGGATCGCGACGGCGCGATCAAGCTTCTGGACGCGACAGCGCCGGCTCGGTCACGGTACGTGATCGTCAGCTCGGTTGGGGCGGAGAGCCCTCCGAGCGGCGATGACGTCTTCAGCGTCTACCTGCGCGCGAAGGCCGAGGCCGACGCGGCGGTGATGTCCGCCGACCGCGACTGGACGGTCGTCAGGCCCGGTCGCCTCACCGACGATCCGGGAACGGGCCGCGTGCGGATCGACTCGGCTGCATTTCGCGGCGAGATCCCGCGCGACGACGTCGCCGCGCTGCTCGACCTCGTGCTCCACGACGATCGAGCGGCTGGTCACGTCATGTACGTCAACGGCGGCCCCGATCCGATCGAACAGGCGCTCGAGACGGCGGTTGCGTAACTGCAGGGTCGCGCGCCGCGCCCGAGGGACGGAGACTCGCGGTGCTACGGTGCGCTCGTGGGCGTGCACCTGGTTGTCTTCGTCAGCGTCTCTGCGGTTGTGATCGTGCTGCCCGGGCCGGATACGGCCGTCGTGACCAAGAACATCTTGGTAAGTGGTCGCCGCGCCGGTCTCGGAACTTCGGTCGGGGTTTGCACCGGGCTGTCCGTCTGGACGCTCGCGGCAGCGCTCGGCGTCGCCTCGGTACTCCGCGCGTCGGAGGCCGCGTTCACGGCGCTGAAGCTCGTCGGGGCCGCGTACCTCGTGTGGCTCGGCGTTCAGGCGTTCTGGGCCGCTCGCCGCGCCGCCGCGCCGCCGCCCCCGGATGGAGACCGGACCGCGGTCGGCGGGCCTCGCCGAGGGTTTCGCCAGGGCTTGTTGAGCGACCTGGCAAACCCCAAGATCGCCGTGTTCTTCACCAGCTTCCTGCCGCAGTTCGTCGACCCAGGGCGCCCCGTGTTGCTGCCGTTCCTGGTGCTGGGTCTCATATTCGTGCTGATGACGCTCGCTTGGCTGTGCGCCTATTCGCTTCTCGCCGCGCGGGCGGCCGCGGCTCTCGAGCGCCCGCGCGTCAAGGCGGCCCTCGACCGCATCACCGGGACGATCCTGATCGCGGTCGGAATTAGGCTTGCGTTGGAGCGGCGTTAGCCGACGCTCACGCTTCCACGCGCACCTGCCGATAGCGGACAAACAGGCGGGCGCCCAGGCTGGAAGGGCCGCTCGCGCGGGGTGAGCGTCGGCGCCTCACCGCCCGCCACTATCGCCACCACGGACGCCCGGATCCCGCAGCGCGGCCTCTGACGGGAGTTACTATACTTTATGAAGTATGCTGACGTTCCGGCGCCTGCTCGATTTTCTGCGTCCCTATCGGAAGGGCGTCATATGGTCGTTTGCGCTCGCGTTCGGATCGATCGGGTTCACGGTTCTGATCCCGGCCATGACCGGCGTCGCGATCAACGCGATCCGCTCGGGCCACAGGCACGACCTCGTGATCTGGGCTGTGGCGATCGTGGTGGCCGCCCTCGGGCGCCTGGTGCTGAGCGTGCTGCGCCGGCTCGTCGCCGGGAGGGTCTCGCTCGGAGTCGAGCTCGACCTGCGTAACCGCCTGTACGGGCACCTGCAACGGCTCGAGCTTTCGTTCTTCGACCGGCAGCAGACCGGCCAGCTGATGTCGCGCGCCACGGTCGACCTCCAGGCGGTGCGCTTCTTCCTGGGCTACGGGTTGATCTTCATCGCCCAATCGGTCCTCTCGATCCTGTTGGCCGCGGTGGCGATGTTTGCGCTTCAGCCGGTGCTCGCCGCGTTGTCGCTGGCGCCGGTGCCGTTCGTCGTCTTGATCGCAGATCGCTACGGCCGCCGCTCGCGACCGGCGATTCAGGAGGCCCAGCAGCGGATCGCCGAGCTGACCGCAGAGGCGGAGGAAAACGTCTCAGGAGTCCGCGTCGTCAAGGCGTTCGCGCAGGAGGAGCGGCAGCTCGGCCGCTTCCAGCACTCGGTCGAGCGCGTGTTCGATCAGCAGATGATCGCGACCCGGATTCAGGCGTTTTACGGCCCCATGATCAGCTTCCTGCCCAACCTCGGGCTAGCGATCATCCTGCTCGTGGGCGGCCGTGAGGTGATCAACGGGACGCTCAGCCTGGGCGCGTTCACCGCCTTCTACGCCTACCTCTTGCTGCTGATCTCGCCGATGCGGACGCTCGGCTACATGCTCAGCGCGGCTCAGCGCGCGACCGCCTCGGGCGCGCGGATCTTCGAGATCCTCGACCGCGAGCCGCGGATGAAGGTTCCGCCGGACGCGCCGGCGCTGCCCAACGGGCCGGGACAGGTCGCGCTTGAGGGTGTCAGCCTGACTTTTGAGGGCGCGAACCATCCCGCCCTAGACGGGATCGACCTCGACATCGACGGAGGGAGCACGGTCGCCCTGGTCGGCGCGATGGGATCCGGAAAGACCGCACTCGTGTCCTTGCTTCCGCGGCTCTACGACGTCACCGCCGGATCGGTATTGATCGACGGCGCGGACGTCCGCTCGGTCGACCTCGGGAGCCTCCGGCACGAGATCGCCATCGTCAACGACGATCCGTTCCTGTTCTCCGCCACCGTCCACGACAACATCGCCTACGGTCGTCCCGACGCCACCCGGGAGGAGGTGGAGCGCGCGGCGCGCGCCGCCCAGGCCGACGGGTTCATCCAGAAACTGCCAAAGGGTTACGAAACGCTGGTCGGCGAGCGCGGGCTGACGCTGTCGGGCGGCCAGCGCCAGCGCGTCTCGATCGCACGCGCGATCCTCGCGCAGCCACGGATCCTGATCCTCGACGACGCCACCTCATCGGTGGATGCGTCGACCGAGCAGGAGATCAAGCTCGCGCTCCGCGAGGTGATGGAGGGCCGGACGACGTTCGTGATCGCCCACCGGCTCTCGACGATCGCGCTCGCCGACGACATCGTGGTGCTCGAGAACGGCCGGCTCGCCGACCGCGGCAACCACGATGAGCTGCTCGAGCGCTCCGACCTGTATCGCGAGATCGTCGAGAAGGGGATGCCCGACCGGGTGTTCATGACGCGCAAGCCGCTGGAGGCGGAGGTGGCAGGACTGTGAACCGTCGCGGCCGCATGATCGAGCTTCAGCGCCGGCTGCGCGCCACCGGAGGGCGCGGCCGGAAGCTGCGGGCCCTCGCCCAGCTGCTCGCACCGTACCGCTGGCGCGTGATCGCGATGTTCACCTCGCTCGTGGTCGGGACCGCGGCGGCGTTGGCGCCGGCGCCACTGGCCAAGCTCGCGATCGATACCGGCATCGAGCATCACGACGTGACCGCGCTCGACTGGGTCGTTGTCGGGTTCCTGGCCTCGGCGGTCGTGTACGCCGTTGCCTCCTACCTGCAGACCTATCTCGTCGGCTGGGTCGGCCAGCGGGCGCTCCAGGACCTGCGCGTCCAGCTGTTCACGCACCTCCAGCGATTGTCGATCAGCTTCTACTCGCGAAACCGCGCCGGCGTGATCATCTCCCGCCTGACCAACGACGTCGAGGCGCTTGACCAGCTCGTCGAGGACGGAATGGCGACGCTGTTCCAGTCCGGCCTGATGCTGATCGGCGTAGTCGTGATCCTGATGGTGCTGGATTTCCACCTGGCGTTGCTGACGTTCCTGGCGCTGCCGCTGCTGGCAATAGGGGCGCTCGCGTTCAGGATCGCCTCGGCCGACGCGTACCGGCTGACCCGCGAGAAGATCGCCGCCATCACGGGATACCTGCAGGAGACACTGTCCGGGATCCGTGTGGTTCGCGCCTTCGGCCAGGAGCCGCGACACATCGCCCGCTTCGACGAGCTCAACGAGGAGAACCGGGCCGCCAACATGACGACCGTCAACCTCAACGCCGCCTACTTCCCCGGCGTCGAGCTTCTCTCGGCCCTAGTCACGGTCGAGATTCTGGTCATTGGCGGAATCGAGGCGCTGAACGGCCATACGTCCACGGGCGTCGTGTTCGCGTTCATCGCCGCGCTCAACAACTTCTTCGATCCGATCCAGCAGCTCTCCCAGCTCTACACCACCTACCAGTCCGGGATGGCGGCGCTCGACAAGATCCTCGAGCTGCTCGCCCAGGAGCCCGACCTGGTGGATGCCCCCGACGCGGTTGAGCTCCCGCGGATCCGAGGTGAGCTCCGTTTCGAGGACGTCTCATTCCGATACGGTGACGACCCGGACGCGCCCTGGGCACTGCGTGATATCGACCTGGTGATTCCACCTGGCCAGACCGTGGCACTGGTCGGCGCCACCGGCGCCGGGAAGTCGACGTTCGCAAAGCTCGCCTCCCGGTTCTACGACCCGACCGAGGGGAGCATCCAGGTCGACGGTCATGACCTTCGTTCGGTCACCGCCGAGTCACTCCGCTCGCAGATGGGGATCGTCCCCCAGGAGGGGTTCTTGTTCAGCGGAACCGTCCGGGAGAACCTCGCGTTCGGACGCAACGACGCGACCGACGCCGAGATCCACGCGGCCGCGCGGGCGGTCGGCGCGGACGGATTCATCGAGGCGCTCGAGCACGGCTACGACACTCAGGTGGGCGAGCGCGGCGTGCAGCTCTCCGCCGGCCAGCGCCAGCTGCTGGCCTTTGCGCGGGCGCTCGTCGCCGATCCTCGGATCCTCGTGCTCGATGAGGCGACCGCCAACGTCGACGTCCATACCGAGAGCTTGATCGAGCAGGGGATGCGACGACTGCTCGCCGGACGGACGGCGATCGTGATCGCGCACCGGCTGTCCACGATCAGGCACGCCAGCCGAATCGTGGTCATCGAACACGGCGAGATCGTCGAGCAGGGGACCCACGAGGAGCTGCTCGACGCCGGCGGCTATTACTGGCGGCTGTACAGAGACTGGGCCGAGCAGGCAGCCGCGTGATCTCCGTAACCGCGCTCTCGACGACGCCGGTGAAGGGCACGCGCCTTCATTGCGTCGACGCGGTCGACCTCGGCCGCGATGGCGCCCGGGGCAATCGCCGCTTCTTCGTGATCGACGGGCGCGATCGGATGGTGAACGCCAAGAACCTCGGCGGCCTGCAAACGATCGTGGCGGATGTCGAGGACGGCCTGTTGAGCTTCACCTTTCCGGACGGTCGCGTGGTGCAGGCGCCCCCAGAACTTGGCGATCCGCTCACGGCGCGGTTCTTTTCCGGCTCGCGCGAGGCCCGGATCGTCGACGGGCCTTTCGCCGACGCGCTCACCGAATATCTCGGGAAGCCGGTCCAGTTGGTTGAACCGCTTGACGGCGGCACCGACCGCGGTCGCGATGGAGGGGTGTCGCTGATCTCACGTGCGTCGCTGGCCGCGCTGGCCGACGCCGCCGGCGAGGATCAGGTTGACGCTCGACGCTTCCGGATGCTGGTGGAGATCGACGGCATTCCCGCGCATGTCGAGGACCGGTGGGTCGGTCGTGGCGTGAGTATCGGCGAGGCCGTGGTCCGCTTCAGGGGCCACGTCGGTCGCTGCCTGATCACCAGCCGGCATCCCGAGACCGGCGTGATCGACCTCCCGACGTTGGACATCCTCGCCGGCTATCGCCGCAATCTCGACAGGACCGAGCCGCTGCCGTTCGGGATCTATGGCGAGGTGCTCGAGGAGGGGACCGTACGCGTCGGCGACCCGGTGGCGATCGTTGATTAGATTCCAGGGCTGATGAGCTCGAAACGTGTCCGGATCGAGGTGGCCGACCACATCGCCACCGTTACCCTCACCCGTCCCGACAAGCACAACGCGCTCGACATCCCGATGTTCAACGGGATCGTAGAGGCCGCATCGGAGCTGTCCGGAACGCCCGGCGTGCGTGCCGTGGTCCTCCACGGAGAGGGGCCGAGCTTCTGCTCCGGTCTCGACGTGATGGGCGTGATGTCCGCCGGCCAAGGATTGGACGGATTGACCGATCCACTCCGCGGCGACGTGCCCAACTGGTTCCAGCGCACCGCCCACGACTGGATCGCCCTGCCAATGCCGGTGATCGCGGCCGTACATGGCGCCTGCTTCGGTGGCGGGCTCCAGATCGCGCTCGCCGCCGACATCCGGATCGCGACGCCGGACGCCCGCCTGTCCGTGATGGAGATCCGCTGGGGCCTGATCCCGGACATGTCGATCACCCGCACGCTGCCGCGCCTCGTCGGCATCGACATCGCCAAGGAGCTCACCTATACCGGTCGCGTCTTCAGCGGCGAGGACGCGTTGCAGCTCGGGGTCGTCACGCACGTCGCCGACGACCCGCTCGCAGAGGCGCGCCAACTGGCCGCGGAGATCGCCGCCAAGTCCCCCGACGCGGTTCGTGGCGCCAAACGCCTCTACGACGAGGCCTGGAATCTCTCGGCGCAGGAAAGCCTGGCGCTCGAGGCCGAGATTCAGCGGTCGCTCATCGGCTCGCCCAACCAGCTCGCAGCGGTGGCGGCGGGGATGACCAAGCAGCCGCCACCGTTCACCGACCCGGAGCCGGCCGCAGCGAGCTGAGCGGGACGGCCGCGGCGCTATGGATCGGCCCGATTCGGCTATGCTCAAACCCCAACTGTGCGGGGTCGTCTAATGGCAAGACGCCAGCCTCTGGAGTTGGTTATCGGGGTTCGAGTCCCTGCCCCGCAGTCAGATTCCTTTCCTCAGCGGTAAGCGGATCCCGGGGCACAAAGGACGGGATCGGCAGCCGGTGCAGACGCGGGGGCGGACGCTCGCCTGAGCTACTGTCCTCATGACTTGCGCGTCCTCGGTCTCCCCATCGAGCCGCCACACGTGGTGGTCAACCGGATGCTCTCGGACCTCGCGGCTGTCGCGCGTCTGGCCCGCGTCGCGCCGGCGCAGTTCGACCGCTTGCTGGAGCTCGGCGAGGAGATCGCCGCCATCGGCCGGAGCGTGCTCGAGATCACCGAACGGCTCGACGAACGGGCCGACGCGATCATGCTGCTCGGCGAGAGGCTGGACGCGCGCGCAGACGAACTTGTGCGGATGGGTGCGGAGATGCGCGAGGTCGGTCATCGAATCGACACCCGAGGTGGCGAGATCGTCGACAGCGCCAACAGGGTCGCCGAAACCGGCAGCGAGCTGATCGCCGTCCTGCCCGCGTTCGAGCGGGCCCTGGAGATGGCGACTCCGCTCGAGGGTGCGATCGACCGGTTCGGGCGCCTGGTTGACCGGTTACCGGGTGGCGGGGCCACACGGCGGCGCGTAGAGGAACGTCCGGGCGCCGACGAGATCTTCCCCGAGATTCCGGAGGACGAGCTTCCTACGGGCGAGCCCTAGACGGAGCTGAGGTCGGTCGAGAGATCCGCGAGCCGCGTGGCGCGCTCGTCGAGCGTGGCCTGGGAGGCGAGCAGCCGCGCGGCATGAACGAGGTCCTCGGAGCGCCCGATCGACAGAGCTCCGGCGACCCGTCCGGCATTCAGGTACCAGACGCTGAACTCACCCTCGTCGATCGAGCCGCGAACGACCTCCTCGTCCCAATCGAACGCGGGGCCGACGTACTCCAGCGAGACCCAGTCGGAGAGGTCGGAGAAGAAGTAGGGAACGACGTCGTGCGGCTGGTCGCGCCCGAGCATGTTGAGCGCCGCCGTCCTGCCCTGGCTGAAGGCCACGTCCCAGTGTTCGATCCGAAGCCTCCGGCCGCCGTGGACGACGCTCTCGTACTCGGCCACATCCCCCGCGGCGAAAACTCCTGGCGTTCGACTCTGCAGTCGGGAATCGACCCGAACACCGCCGGTCTCGCCCAACTCGAGCCCGGCGCTGCGCGCGAGCATGGTGTCGGGGGCAGCCCCGACACCGATCACGACAGCGTCGGCGTCGAGTTCGCGACCCCGCTTGCTGATCACACGGGTGACGCGGCCGTCGGCGCCCTCGAACCGATCCAGCTCGTCGTCGCCGCAGATCGTGATCCCATGCTCGACAAGCCGATCGTGCAGGAAGCGGCCGGCCTGCTCGCCGAACCCTCGGCTCAGTGGGACGCTCTCGAGCATCACCATCGTGCAGGAGCTACCGAGGTCGGTCAGCGACGCGGCCACCTCGCTGGCGATATAGGAGCCGCCGATCAGAACGACGCGCTTGCCGGCGGCATCGGTGCGGATCGAGTCGCTGTTGCCGAGCGTACGCAGGTAGTGGATCCCGTCCAGATCGCACCCGGGCACGTTCAGCCGGCGCACGCCGGCGCCGGTGGCGAGCAGTGCCTTATCGAAGCTGACCACATCTTTCGTAGACAGCGTGGCGCTCCGCGATTCGACCTGGAGCTTCGTTACCGAGGTCCGCGTCAGCGCCTCTATGCGTTGGTCCGCGTACCACGCGGCGGGCCTGAACAGGGTGTCCTCCCGGGACTCCTTGCCCCGGAGGTAGCCCTTAGAGCAGGGTGGCCGGTTGTAGGGGAGGTCGAGCTCGCGTCCCACGAGAAGGATCGACCCGTCGGCTCCCGACTCGCGCAGCCATCGTGCGCAATTCCCCGCCGCCAGGCCCCCACCGATGAGCAGGTAATCGACCTGGCGCTCAGACATCCCCGCCGACCGCGGCACCCTCCGGCGCGAACTGCGGCGTGATCTGCGCCTCGAGGCCGGGGTCGAGGATCAGCAGCACCTGATCACCCGCCTCGATGACCGAGTCGGACTTCGGCACGAACCCGGCACCACCTCGCAGCACCGAGATGATCAACGAGCCGTCGGGGAGCACGACATCCTGCACGCGCTGGCCTGCGGCCGGCGAGCCGTCGCTCACCTCCAACTCGATGATCTCGAGGTGCTCCTCCTCCAGCGCGAGCAGCTGGATGAGACCGTACTCGGGTACCTCGTGCTCGATGAGCCTGAGGATCAGATCGGTCGCCGACACCGCCGGCTGAATGCCCAGCAGCTTGAAGTGTTGGAGGTTGCGCGGGTTGTTGACCCGGGCGACGATTCGCTGGCACCCATACTTCTCTTTGGCGACCTGGCAGATCAGGATGTTGTCCTCGTCGTCGCCGGTGACGGCGATTACGAGATCGGCCCGCTGGATCCCGGCCCGCTCCAGCACCCAGAGCTCGGTGGCGTCCCCGTACTGGACCGCGTGCTCGAGCTCCTCCTCCACCACGCGATAGCGGTGGTGGTCGGACTCGATCAGCGTCACCTCACGATCCTTGGCGATCAGCTCGCGAGCGAGGTTCCACCCCACCTTCCCGGCTCCGGCGATGATCACGTACATGGACTAATTAACCCTCCCGTCGGCGAGCGCCAGCTCGGCGGCCTGATCGATCGCCTGCTGGGTCGGAGAGATCGTGAGCAGGCCCTGCTCGGCGTACCACGACGCACGGCCCGGATCCGCGACACGGACGACGACACGAGGCACCCTGAAGCGGCGCTGCGCGATCTGAGCGATCACGAGGTTCGTGTTGTCGCCCCGAGTCGCGGCCAGGAAAACGTCCGCCTCCTCGATCCCGGCATCGATCAGGGCATCGATCTCGAGCGCGGTCCCGACGGTGAACCGTCCACCGGAGTCCTCCCACGTCGTCGACTGGTCCTTGTCGAGGCGCTCATGCGACAACGGATCGCTGTCGAGCACCGACACGTCGTGCCCGGCGTCGAGCGCCCGCTTTGCCACGGCCGACCCAACTCGGCCACATCCGACGATCAGTATGAACACGCTCTGGACTCTAGACACCTACGTTGCTGTTCGCAGCTTTTGCGCCGGTACGCGATGGCAGATGCGGCCAAAAGTCGACCGGTGGGCGTAAGTTGCCTTACCCCCACCCCGCGACCGGCACCGCCCGCGTCAAGTAATGATCGGAATGATCAGCAGCGCCACGATGTTCGCGACCTTGATCATCGGGTTGATCGCAGGCCCGGCGGTGTCCTTGTAAGGATCGCCCACCGTGTCGCCGGTGACCGCGGCGGCATGCGCCTCTGATCCCTTGCCGCCGTAAGCGCCGTCCTCGATCAGCTTCTTCGCGTTGTCCCAGGCGCCACCGCCCGAAGTCATCGAGATCGCGACGAACAGCCCGACGACGATCACCCCGATCAGCAACCCGCCCAGAGCCTCGACACTGATCAGACCCACGATGAACGGGATCACGATCGGGATCAGCGAAGGCAGGATCATCTCCCGCTGCGCCGCCCGCGTGACGAGCGCGACGGCCGCGCCATACTCGGGCTGTTCGGTCCCCTCCATGATCCCTGGCTTCTCACGGAACTGGCGACGGACCTCCTCGACGACGGCGCCGCCGGCGCGCCCGACCGCCTCCATCGCCAGCGAGGCGAACAGGTAGACCATCATGCCGCCGATCAGGAGCCCGATCAGGACCGCCGGGTTGCCGATCGAGAAGTTGGCGATCGTGCCGCGATCGGTCAACTCGCGCTGGAACGCGTCGAACAGCACGAGCGCAGCGAGCGCGGCGGAGCCGATCGCGTAGCCCTTGGTGACCGCCTTGGTCGTATTGCCGACCGCGTCGAGTGGGTCCGTGACGTCGCGAACCTCCTGGGGGAGGTCGGCCATCTCCGCGATCCCGCCGGCGTTGTCGGTGATCGGGCCGAAAGCGTCGAGGGCGACGATCAGACCGGTCAACGACAGCTGAGCCATCACGGCGACGCCTATGCCGTAGATCCCCGAGGTGCCGCCGCCGCCGAGTTTCCAAGCGCCGAGGATTCCGAGCGCAAGCACGATCGCTGGCGGAGCGGTCGACTGAAAACCCTGGGCGAGACCTTGGATGATGTTCGTCGCGTGGCCCGTCTGTGAGGCCCGCGCCGTGCTCTTCACCGGCGCGAAACGCGTCGATGTGAAGTAGTCGGTGATGACGAACAGGCAGGCAGTGACGCCGATCCCGATCAGCGCACAGAGGTAGAACTTCCACCAGTGCGGGGTCGTGGCGTGGGACAGGATGCTCGGCTTGAATGTGACCCCGTGCATCATCCAGTAGGTGATCGGGAGGAAAGCCAGGGCCGCGAGCACGCCAGAGGTGATCAGCCCCTGATACAGGGCACGCTCGACGTTCCCGGCGCGGGAGCGCACGGCGTACGTGCCGATGATCGACGCGATGATCGAGACGGCCCCGAGCACGAGCGGGAACAGGGCCACGGCGGACTGCTGAACGAACAGGAGGGTCCCGAGCAGCATCACGGCGACGGCGGTGACGGCGTAGGTCTCGAACAGGTCGGCGGCCATGCCGGCGCAATCGCCCACGTTGTCGCCGACGTTGTCCGCGATCACCGCCGGATTGCGGGGGTCGTCCTCGGGGATTCCGGCCTCGATCTTGCCCACAAGGTCGGCGCCAACGTCGGCTGCCTTCGTGAAGATCCCGCCGCCGAGGCGCGCGAACACGGAGATCAGCGAGCCGCCGAAGCCGAGGCCGATCAGCGCGTTGACGGCTTCCGACTGGCTCTCGCCGGCGATCCAAGTCAGGATGCCGTAGTAACCGGCGACGCCAAGCAGGGCGAGGCCGACGACGAGCAGTCCGGTGACCGCGCCGCCTCGGAATGCGACCGCCAGTGCTGGGGAGACGCCACCGCGCGCGGCCTCAGCGACGCGTGCGTTCGCCCGCACCGACACGTTCATGCCGATGTAGCCCGCGGAGGCTGAAAGCAGGCCTCCGATTGCGAAGCCGATCGCGACCCGGATGTTCTGAAGCGGGATCAGCACGATGAAGAGGATCACGCCGACGCCCGCGATGGTCGTGTACTGGCGGTTCAGGTAGGCACGAGCGCCTTCCTGGACGGCAGCCGAGATCGAGCGCATCCGCTCGTTCCCGGGCGACAGCGCCAGCAGGGCGCGGGACGTGACGACGCCGTACACAAGCGCCGCGCTAGCGCACACAAGCGCGACGAGCACGCCGTGGTGCGTCAAGAAGCTAGTCAAGAAGGTCCTCCGGAGAGCTCTAAGTTCGGGAGAGGCGCGCGCTCATGCGCAGCCAGACAACTACAAAAGGGCCACCACCCAATGTGCGAGCGGAGGCCCGGGAATAAGCCGGGAGCAGTCTAGCGGGTGCCGTTCACGGATGTTTGCCGGGGCGCCTACTGACCAGGGACCCAGAGACGCCCGCTCCGCTGCGCCGGCCCGGGTTCTCCAGGCGTGGGCGGCTCGGGGGCCGGTTCGGACGGCTGGCTCCCGGCGGCCTCAGATCCGGCTGCCTCTGGCGCTCCGCCGGGCCCCGCTTCCTGCCCAGCCGCTTGATCGGCCGCGGGTTCCTGTCCACCGATTCTCACGTACGCCAACTGCAGCTGAGAGAGGGCATCTCGGATCGCCCTGCCCTGAGAAGGCGCGGCCTGCTCGACCAGCGGCAGAAGCGCCCTGACGGCCTCTATCGCGATGCGGACCTGGGCCTGATCGCGCTCATCCTCCGTGCCTGGCGCCAGACCGGTCCGTCGCATCCCGAGGTTGACGAGCGTCACCACGTTCTCCAGAAGGATCTGTTCGACGCGGATCTTCTTGATCTCGGCCTCGTAGGCCGCCCGCAGCTCCTCCTCGGCGGGCTGCCCGCTCGTCGCGCTGGTCGGGTCTGTAGTCATCGGGTCACCTCCGCTGTACTTCCTAATGCCCCAGCATACGTATCGCGGGTGTGACCGACCACCGAGCTGAACACGTCCGGAAGGCTCATGCCGGACTCGAGCATCGAGCGCTGCCGTTGGGCGCCGTTGATCGACGGGAGCGACACCTCGATCCCCAGCTCCGCCCGAGCCGGTCCCGTCCACTCGAGCAGCCGCTCGAGCGTCTCGGCTGCCGGGTACGGCTCGCGGCGCTCCAAGTCGAGCAGCTCGCCATCGAGGCCATAACGGACCGCCCGCCACACATTCTCCTCGATCAGCCGACCGGGCAGCTTCTCAAACGGCATGCCGGCATCGACGTCCCGCGCGGCTTGGGCCACGCACGCGACGATCAGCGCGGCGAGGCCCTCGGACTCGGCGGCGGTGGACTGTGCGTCGCAGATCCGGACCTCGACGGTGCCGAACGCGAAATGCGGACGAATCGACCACCACACCTGTGTGTACTCGACGATCGAACGCGTTCGGATCAGGAAATCGATGTACTGCGCGAACGCGTCCCAACTTCCAAACGCGTCTGGGACTCCGCACCGCGGGAAGCTCTTCGTGAAGATCTGCGTCCGGGCGCTGTGCAGGCCGGAGTCCTGGCCGTCGAGGAATGGCGAATTTGCCGAGATCGCGAGGAGCAGCGGCAGCACCGGCCGGAGCCGATCGCAGACGAGCACGGCCCGATCGGGGCCCCGGACGCCGACGTGCACGTGCAACGAGAAGGTGTTGTTCCTCCACGCGACGTACTTGAGTCCGTCCTCGACCCGGTGGTAGTGCTCGGTGTCGATGATCTGCTGCTCGCGGTAGTCCGACCAGGGATGAGTGCCGGTGGCTCCGAGCGCCACTCCGTGCTCGGCGGCGAGGGCGAAAAGCCGACGCCGCCGATCGCGCTGCGCGACCATCGCCGCGGCCAGATCGTCGCCCCGGCCCGACCGAATCTCGATCTCGGAACAAATCAGCTCGCCGGCGATCGACTCGGCCAGAATGGGATCCGCGGCCCCGGCCTGCCTGAGCTCTTCGAACTTGGGCACGAGCCCCAGTTCCCGCCGGTCGAGCAGCGCGAACTCCTCTTCGAGCCCGACGGTGAAGTCGGTAGATGCTTCGAAGGCCGCGCGAGCGGAGTCGAGATCGATTTCCACGTCCTGAAGGGAAGCCGGTCAGGTGAGATAAAAGTACAGCGCGTAGAGCAGATCGACTGCGGGGCTCGACGTGTGCACGGTGACCTCCGGCGGCACCTGGAGCAGGGCGTCGGAGTAGTTGAAGATGATCTTCACTCCCGCGTCAACGAGCTCGTCGGCGACCGCCTGGGCGGCGGGGGACGGCACGGCAAGCACCGCCACGACGATCTCCTCGTCCTCGATCGCCGTGTTCATCTCGGCGCTATTCCGGACGGTCAGCGAGCCGATCTCGGTGCCGATCTTCCCCTCGTCGATGTCGAACACCGCGACGACTCGGAAGCCGTGGTCGGCGAAGATGTCCGACGTCGCGATCGCCGTGCCGAGGTGACCCGCGCCGAACAGCGCGATGTTGTGCTGACCCGAGGTGCGCAGGATCTTGCGGATCTGCGTGACCAGTGACTCGACGTTGTAGCCGACCCCGCGCTTGCCGAACTTGCCGAACCCGGAAAGGTCCCGTCGAATCTGGGTCGAGTTGACGTGCGTGTAGTCGGCGAGCTCCTGAGAGGAGATCGTCTCCTTACCCATCTTGCGAGCCTGGGTCAGGACCTGGAGATAGCGCGACAGCCGCGCCGCCACGCCGAGCGAGAGCTTTTCCCCGGGCCGCTCGCCATTTGCAACTTCGTCCGGGATTTCGGTGCCGCGCCCGACCGTGTAACTCATCCCTGCCCCACTCTACTAGGGCCGCGATTCCGTTAGCCGTCGCTCGAGCTCGTCTTCGTCGACGAATAACTCAAAAGCCTCCCGACCGTCGATCGTTACCACCGGAATCCGCTCGAGATAGGCCCGCAGAAGGCGTTCGTCCACGTCTATGTCCCGCTCCTCGAGCGTGAACGGATGCTTGGCTCGGACCCGAAGCAGGACCTCGCGAGCGTCGTCGCACAAGCAGCAGCCCTCGCGGCCGAACAGCACGACCGTCGGCGTCACGCGGCCAGGCTCCGTTCACCGGTCGCGTAGACGTCGAGATCCAGGTAGTCCGGGTACGGGATCGCAGTGACATACCGGCCGGCGCTCGCGATCATCGCCGCATTGTCGGTGCACAGCTCTGGGGGCGGCACATCCAGTGCCACACCGAGCGCACCGAGCCGTTCGCGCAGCGGCCCGTTGGCCGCGACGCCTCCCCCGACGGCAAGGCGGTCGAGCCCGGTCTCGGAGAGACCCCGCTCGACCCTCAGGGCGAGCGCCTCGACGATCGCGCGCTGGTAGGAGGCAGCGAGATCGGCCCGGCGCCGCTCGGTCTCCTCTTTGTTCAGGTCTCTGATGCGATACAGCAGCGCGGTCTTCAGGCCGGCGAAGGAGAAGTCCAATCCGGGCAGCTTGCCTGCGATCGGGAACTCGAAGGCGAACGGATCGCCGTCTCGGGCGAGCCGCTCGAGCGCCGCGCCGCCCGGGTAACCCAACCCGAGCAGCCGTGCCCCCTTGTCGAACGCCTCACCTGCGGCATCGTCGAGCGTCTGTCCGATCACCTCGAACTGTGGCCCGGGATCGGTTACACGCGCGAGGAGCGTATGACCGCCGCTTGCGATCAGGCCCAGGAACGGAGGTCGAAACGGCTCGGGGCCGAGCAGGCTGGCGGCGATGTGACCGTGAAGGTGATCAACCGGCGCGAGCGGAAGCTGGTGCGCAGCGGCCAGCGCCTTCGCCGTGCTGACGCCCACGAGCAGCGCGCCAACCAGGCCTGGACCGCGCGTCACCGCCACGAGCTCGATCTCCGCGAGCGAGCAGCCGGCGGTCGTCAACGCGTCCTCGACGACCGCCCCGACCAGCTCGAGGTGGTGACGTGACGCGACCTCCGGCACAACCCCCCCGTACCGATCGTGGATCCCCTGCGAGGAGATCACGTTCGCCTTGATCGCTCCGGCCCGAGTGACGACGGCCGCACACGTGTCGTCGCAGCTGGTCTCCAGCGCGAGGATCACCGTGGAGCACCGGCGCTCGATGGCTCGTGCGCGGCCCGCCACATGATCACGGCGTCCTCCCCTGTGTCGTGGTAGTAGCGCGGCCGCGTCCCGGAGGACCGAAAGCCGAACTGCTCGTACAGCGCGATCGCGGGGGCGTTGGACGTTCGCACCTCCAGCGTGTAGGGCTGATCTGGACCCGCGCGTTCGAGCATTTCCTCGAGCAACGCGCGAGCGTATCCACGACGCTGATGCGCGGGATCGACGGCAATGTTCATCAGGTGCCAGACGTCTGCGTAGCGCGAGCAGATCAGGTACCCGACGATCTGCTCACCAGCTGGCGGGGCGGCGGCAAGGCACACCCCGGATGGCTTGGAGAGCTCGAGCACGAACATAGCCAGCGACCACGGCGTCGGGAACGCCCGTCGCTCGATCGCGATTACCTGCGGGAGATCGGAATACGTGAGCCGTCGGATCGTGACTGGGTCTGAGTTCATCTGTTGCGTGCGCGGCGGCTGATCTCGGCGTCGGGGAGCCGCAGGTACTCGGGCCGGATCTCATCGGGAGCGCTGTCGAGCCGATTGCGGGCGAGCCTGCAATGGTTGACCGCGGTGACCCTGTGAAGGTCCGAGTCGTCCTCCGGGATCAACGCCCCCGAGCGCTCGAGAACCTCCCGGAATTTTACCGCCCCCTCCCCCACCGCCAGCGTGTGCGGACCGAGCCCGGCGATCACCTCGCCCAGCGCCTCCGGGGTGAGCGCGCGCGGTTCCGTCAGCCGCGGCGCGCCGCGCTCGCCGAGGTCCTCAGGCAGCCAGCTCGCGGCGAACGCTTCACCCCGCCGGGCATCGATCACGGCCACCACCACGCGAGGCCTGTCGTCTAGATCTCGTGCCCCGAGGGCGAGTGACTCCAGGGTCGAGACACCGATCAGCGGAATCTGGCGGGCCTGGCCAAGCGCACGCGCTGTGGCAATCCCGATCCGCAATCCCGTGAACGTTCCGGGACCGATACCCACAGCGATCCGGTCGATCTCCGCCCACGAGGTTGACCCGCGCTCGAGCAGTTCTGCGATCAATGGCATCAGCTTCGTCGCGTGCCTCGGGCGAACGTCCGGGGGCGGGTCGTCACGACGCTCGAGTTGGATGCCGGCCTCGTCATCGAGCAGCGCGACAGCGGTCGCCGGCGTGGCCGTATCGAACCCGAGGATCCTCACGACCCGTCTATCACCACGACCCGGGCGTTCCCGCCGGCGTGGTCGATTCGTACACGAGCGGCAATGCGGGCCAGCGCGACGATTGACTCCTCTTCGCCCTGCGGCCATTCGACGAACGTGATCGTGTCCGCGCCGACATAGTCCGCCAGCAGGTCAGGGTCCTCGTCGTTCAGGTCACGCACCCTGAACAGGTCGACGTGGGCGATTGGTACTCGGCCGCGGTATCGCTGACCGATGGTGAATGTGGGGCTCGTGACGACGCCCGACACGCCAAGCGCTCTCGCGGCCCCTCGCACAAACGTCGTCTTGCCGGCGCCAAGTTCGCCTTCGATCAGCACAACGTCACCGGGCTCGAGCGTCGCGGCCAGCGTCGCGCCAAGGCCCTCTGTCTCGGCGGCGCTGCTCGTCTGCCGGCGGCGGGACACGCGCGCGAAACTGTAGACGGGTGACGGTGGAGGCGCTGGGCGACGCCCGCCATTGCTACCTTGATCGGCAATGTCCGCACCGATGGAACCGTCGGCGACCGGTCGGCTGGCGGCCCTGCGAGCACGTTACGCGCCTGCGGTCACCGAGTTCAAGGGCTCGGACACGGCCAAGGCCGCCGGCCTCGCGTTCGCGATGATCGCGAACAACCTCATCGCGCTCGGCTCGACCGTCGTCTTTGCCCGCCTGTTGTCCGACTATGGGTCGCTGGCGGCATTGATCAGCTACTTCTTGATCCTGTCGGTCGTGGGGCAGGCGATGCAGGTCGGGACGGCGCGGGAAGGGGTGCTCGGCCACCTTGGTGTGGGCGCCGGCTTGGTGATGACGCTGAAACGCTGGACGCGGACGATGGCGTGGTTCCTGGTTGCGGTGACGATCGTCTCGGTTTTGCTTCGCGACCCAATCGCACAGGCGGTCGGCGTGCCGAACGATCAGTGGGCGGCTGCGATCGGGCTCCCCGCCGGCGTCCTGTGGCTCGAGCTGTCAATCCTTCGCGGAGCTCTCCAGGGCGTCGGTGACTACAAGAGCGTTGGCATCAGCTTGGTCGGAGAGCAGGCGAGTCGACTTGTCGTCGGTGCGGCTCTGGCGGCTGCCGGCCTCGGCGTGACCGGCGCCTACCTCGGGACGCCGTTCTCGTTCATCGCCATGAGCATCTACTGCGCGATGCAGTTGCGGCGTTACGCCGCACAGGCCGCCGTATCCGTTCCCTCAGGCAGTCCGGTATCCGAGGCCGCGCTCGAGCTCTGGACGCATGTGAAGCGAGCGTGGGCGCCGATCGCCGGGCTGATTGTGATCGCCGTCCTCCAGAACATCGACATCATTGCGGCGAAGCACCGGTTCAGCGGAACGAAGGATCTCGCCAGCTCGTATGCGGCCACCGCGGTCGCCGCCAAGGTGCTGGTGTGGGTGGCGATCGGCGCGGGCTTCTATCTGGTGCCCGAGGTCTCGCGTCGTCGCGCGGTCGGCGAGGACACCCGACCGGTTCTGGCGGTCGCACTCGGGATCATCCTGGTGTGCTCGGTTCCCGTGCTGCTGATTTTTGGCTTCGCCGCTGAGCCATTGCTCCGGATCGCGTTCGGTCCGCACCGCCTGCTTGCGTCGAACTCGCTGTTCGTGCTCGGCGTGGCATTCACCGTCCTCGCCGTTACGTACCTCGCGATCCAATACATGCTCGCCCTCAAGAGAACCTGGTTCCTGGTCGTGCTCGGCGTCGTCGCCATCACCGAGCCGGTGCTCTTGCTCCAGGCATCGCGCAAGCCCGAGGGCTTCGCCGTAGTTGTGTTGGCGGTGCAGGCGGCTGGAGCGATCCTGGCGTTCGGGTTCGCGCTTCGGCGCGACAACGCGCCGCCGGCGACGACTCGCGACCGCGAGAGCTCGCTCAGGCACCGCTTCGGCGCTCGGCCAGATACTCCGCGACCCGCTCCGCCGCAGCCCGCAGCCGCCGGAAGTAAGCGGCCCGACTGAGCGACAGATCGAGCGCAGCCTGTTCGTGGCTGGGCGTTGGCTCGAGGTAGCCGTGAATCAGCACCCGCCGCAGCAGCTTCTCGTTCTCGCTGTCGCCAAAGGCGCGGTCACTTGCATCGCGCAGAAGCGCGCGGACGGATTCGGCGCGCTCCTCGATGACGACGCCCGTTGCCAGCGGGCTCCGGGCCAGCTCTCGGGGGACGCGGAAGTTCCGAAGCGCTTCGCGGACCGCCTCGAACTCCAGAGGCTGGACATCATCGACTTGCACCGGAGCCGCGAGCCCGAGCTCACCGTAGACAAGCGCGCGCTGAGCAGCCAGGAGCCCTCCGGGGCCGTATTCGACGCGGTGGCACTCGATCCGCCGTCCTCCCATCTCGAGGTCGAGCTCGGAGAGATGCTCGGCGCCCAGCGCGCGGGCAAACGACAAGGCGTCGGGGTTCGTTGGATTGATGGGTAGATACGCAAACCGCGGATTCGACGCTCCCGAGCGGAGAATCCCCGCCATTCCCAGCATCGCCTGCACCCGGCCCCGGCGGTCCCCGCTGAAGTCGACCGAGTCGTGCCAGAGGACCGAGTCGCCCCGGTGGGCTTCGGCCCGGGCGCGAGCCAGCCACCGGCCCACGAGTGGATCCTCGAGCGCGAACTTCGGTGCGGTCTCGAGACTCATGCAGATCAGATAGCCGCACAGCTGGTCGTCACGATCGCGTGCGACCGCGATCCGCTCGGGTGACTCGATGAAGAAGCGCCGGCTGATGCGCCACCAGTCGATGGACCGACGGGCTTCGAGCAGCTGCGCGACACGTTCGAGGTCGCCAGGGGCGAGCTGATCGATGCGGTAGTGGATGCTCCCCTCCCAACCGAAGCCCCACCTGATTGCGGGATTCTCGATCAGGTGGGCCATCTCGATCGAGATGAGAGGGTCGCCTCTGCGGGCGCAGCCGTACAGGTAGTCGACGATCCGGCGTCGCAGCTCTCGCTCACGCTCCTGGTCGCGCCGGCGCAGATCGGCGTACAGGGCCTTGCGCACGAGCTCATGCGGAGCGATCCCGTCGCCGAGCGGCACGGTGAAGGTGAGTGCGTTCAGCCGGTTGAACGCCTCCTCTGCGTCGGTGTCCGGTAGCACCACGCGGAGGAGTTCAGTCGTCGTGACCCGCGCGATCGCGGCCACCGCCAGGGCGGACGGACGCACGCCTCCCAGCTCCGACTCGGTCAGCCGGCGCGTCAGCGAACGGACGATCTCGGGCGTCTCGGCACCTGGCCCGGGGATCCAGGTGCGATCGGCGGTAGCGGCCTTCGCCGCCAAAGTCAGGGCCAGCGGCGATCCCTCGGCCCACTCCATCACCTGGAGGGTGCGCTCATCGCTCAGCCCGTACGCATCGAGCAGGTCCAACGCGTCGGTCTCAGTCAGCGCCGCTAGTTCGAGCTCGGTGGCCACGTCCTCCCAGCCGCCGGCGAACCAGCCGGAATCAGGCTCCGCTCGACCGGCGATGACCACCAACGTCCTTTCGGGTAGCGACGGCAACAGGCCTCGTCGCAAATATCCAGCGAGCGCCGTCATCCGCTCGTAGCTGTCGATCAGCACCAACGGGCGTTCGCTTCCCCTTGCTTCCGACAAGACCGCCTCGAGGGCGTCGGGCATCGGCGGCAACTCCCGCCCCTCGACCAGGAACGTATCCACGCCGCGCGACTCCGCGCGCCGCGCGAACTCGCGCAGCAACGCGCTCTTCCCGATTCCGCCCGGCCCGTGTACGAGCACCACGTTCGCCGGGGGATCGTCCTCGAGACACGATTGGAGCAGTGCGAGCTCCGCATCGCGGCCGACGAATCGCTCGCGATCACGCCCGAGCACCCTCGTGGCCAGCGTGCCTATCGCGGCCGTCCCGGCGGCGCCAGCTGGATCAAGCTCGCCCGTCGTGCACTGCCCCATTTCGTCCGCCATCCGTGGCCCCGTCTCATCCACACCTTAAGCTTACCTTTAGAAATGGCCAACTAGCCCCAAACACTTGAGGTGAGATGGCGGTAATCAAGATCATCGAGCTCGTGGGGAGCTCGGCCACCAGCTCCGATGACGCGGTGATGGCCGCGCTGGACGAGGCGCGGCAGACTCTGCGCAACATCAAGGCAGTCGATGTCGTCTCGGTCGGTCTGCGTGGAGACAACCTCGACGAGTGGCGCGCGCACGTCCGCGTCGCGTTCCTCATCGAGCGCGTCAGCGAGTAACGCACTGCCTATTGGGGTGAGGGCGCCCGCGAGTCGCCTGAGCCCGTGTTGAGCCCGCCCCTCCGGACAAACCCGGACTTTGTGCCGAGAGTCTCACGGGAAACCTGCATAGCACGACAACGTGCCCCGGAACGCCGAGGCCTGTCGAGTTATGCATGAGGAGCATGCTCAGTACGACAGGGCTCGGGATCTAGGCCGGTGTTGTCGTGTTATGCATGATCCGGAGCCGGGTCGGGCCGCGAAGCCGCCCGCACCCACCCCCTTCCCCAGCGCCGTTTACCGAGCCGACCGCCAAGCAAGGCTGCGGCGCCTCCGCGGCGTCACCCAGCGAGCGCGCGCTCGTACTCGCGCACGTAGTTACCTAGAACAGTCCGAGCTGTGCCGCCGGTTCGGCGACCAGCGTCGGCGGCTCCTGGGGCGTCGGAACCGGTTCGTCGATCTCGGGAACCGGTTCGTCGATCTCGGGGACCGGTTCGTCGATCTCGGGGACCGGTTCGAACACCACCGGTTGCTCAGGCGGCCCGAGCGCCAGCAAATCGGGGATCCGATGGAAGTCGCTGCGCAGGGTCTCAAGCGTCGAAGGCGTGTACAGAGCGGCCGCCGGGTGATAGAGCGGATACAGCCGGACAGCTCGCGAGCCGATGATGCGTATCTCCTCGTGCCCATGCAGCCGAGAGATGCCGGTCGTGTCGGCCCGGAGCAACTTGGTCGAGAAGTTTCCCAGCGTGCAGATGACGATCGGCTCGATCAGATCGACCTGGCGTCGGAGGTACTCCTGGCACGCCTCGATCTCGTTCGGATGAGGATCTCGATTGTCGGGTGGCCGACACTTCAGCGTGTTCGCGATGAACACGTCCTGGCGTTCCATACCGATTTCTCCGAGCAGCTTTTCGAGCAGCTTTCCCGCCTGGCCCACGAACGGCAATCCCATGCGGTCCTCGTTCGCTCCCGGTGCTTCGCCGATGAACATGACGTCCGCGTCCGCGTTGCCGGCGCCGAATACAACCGTCGTCCGCGTCTGGTGCAGTGGACAGCGGACACATTCCCGCGCCTCCTCGTAGACGGCCTTCAGCTGCTCCCGTCGCTCCGCGGCGCTCGTCACATGTGGGATGGTAAAGCCGGCGGCTGACGATCTTGGCGACCTCGCAGGCTCCCGAGCGATCGGACCCCGCAACCTGCGGCAACTATTTTCCGGTCAGGCGTGGACGGCTGATTGCCACAGGTCTACGCGTGTCCAGGATCTTCGGCCTGTTCGTCGCCTACCGCTGCCGGCGCAGGGCCGGCGGCGGCCAGTCGGTTGGTAATCGCCCGGATGGTCCCGTGAGTGACATTCGCTGCGGACGCGATTTCACGTGTCGAGAGGCCCAACCGCATCGCCCTAGCGATTGAGCGATGATGCTCCAGCTGCGCGTCGCGCGCTTGGCGTCCGGTGCGTTCGACCCGCCGCAGTGCGTCACCGCTGAGCGCATCCTTGACCTCATCCTTGCCCGTCGCCTCGGCGCGTGCGATCTCGGTGAGCGAGTAACCGGCGGCCATGGCTGCGGTCGCAGCATCCACGAGTTCCTGTGATGAGCGCTCGATGGCTGGAAAATCTTCTTCTGTCTCTGCGCGCAGACGTTCGCCGGCCGCTCGCGAAACGATCGCCAACTCGGGTGGTACCGAAGCCTCTTCCATCTCCTTGGATGCCATCGAGCTACACCCTCCACGACTGAGGTACTTCGCGACGACAGTCTACTGCCTCGGTTGACCATGGTCCAGCCACGAGCCCCGGCTTCGACTCTAAGGCGCGGCGGACGGCGGCCATCAGTTGCCTAGGATCGTTGAAGCAGTGGCCGGCCGAGGCCGGTGGCGCAGACTGCGCCGTGCTGAATCATCGTATGGGGTGTCCTGTATGGACGATCGGCCCTGCATCCTGTGGGCATCTCCTTTGCATCCGCTCGCATCAGTAACTTCGCCTTTTCGATCGGCTTGAGCTCCACCGAATGGGTGTCTGGAATCTATCTCACCAGTCGACGTGCTCGCTACAAGCGCAAAGCTGGATGTAAAGTAACCACTATGTGGCTTTGGTCGAAATGCTGACCGAGCAATGAAAGGTGGACACGTCCTTCGCACACCAAAGAGCTGTCCATCAGCGCTGCCGACAATGTCGCGACATGACGTGCTGAGCGGCTCCAGACCAACTCCAACCGCAGATTCGGTATTCCGGATTACCAACGAGCCCCATTTCCCCTTTCCACGTTTGAAAGTAACGCCTCGCGGGAACCGATTTTCAGCAAGGACTACACGAGTTGATGAGGATTTGCGTTCATCGGACTGGGCACTCCGCCTCCAAGGCGAATGTGTCGTCGCGCCGATTCGGAGCGAGCAGGAGCAGGACGGCCTCCTGGGCAGCAACCGCGATCATGGTCCTTTCCGGCCTGGTCGCACCCGCCGCAGCGAGCGCCGACTCCGGGCTCTCTTCGATCACAGGCGCCGTCTCTTCCGCCGGCGCCAAGGCCAAGACCGTTGCGAATGACACGGTCGCGTCGGTCACGCCGGCGTCGAACCCGTCTTCCGAGCCCACCTCGAAGCCCGCTACCCCAGCTCCGTCACAGGCGTCACCGGCAACCGCGCCCAGCACTTCGTCGGTGTCGGCGGCCGTCCAGGCGCCGACGAAGGCCACCTCGACGCTCGCGAAGACGGTGACCTCGGTGGCCGCCACGGCAACCAAGACCGCCGCCACGGCGACCAAGACCGCCCCCGCGGCGACCAAGGACACGACGGCGCCGGCGACCAACACCGTCGCCACCGTCACCCAAAAGGCGACCGCACCCGCCACCAAGACCGTCGCCACCGTCACCCAAAAGGCGACCGCACCCGCCACCAAGACCGTAGCCACCGTCACCCAAAAGGCGACCGCACCCGCCACCAAGACCGTAGCCTCGACGGCACACAAGACGACCGCGCCGGTGATCACGACAGCAACCAAGCCGCTCGCCTCGGCCACCACTCAGACACTTAATACGGCGACGCAGGCCGTCGCCCCCGCCGCAAAGAAGACGACGACGGCGCTCGCTCCGGTGGTCACGACGGTCGTCGCGCCGGTCGCCAAGGCCGTTGCTCCGGTCGCCAAGAGCGCCACATCAACCGTCGCGCCAGCCGCCACCGCGGTCCTGAAACCCGCGACGACAGCCCTGGCGCCGATCGTCAAAACTGCGACAACTACCGTTGCACCGGTCACCAAGACCGCCACCACGACCCTGGCGCCCGTGGTGAAGACCGCCACGACAGCTTTCGCACCCGTGGTCAAGACGGCTACGACCACGCTCGCGCCCGTCGTAAAGACCGCGACCACCACCCTCACGCCCGTGGTAAAGACCGCCACCACCCTCGCGCCCGTCGTCAAAACCGCGACGACAGCCCTCGCGCCCGTCGTCAAAACCGCGACGACAGCCCTCGCGCCCGTCGTCAAGACGGCCACCGGCGCCCTCGCCCCGGTCATCACGACAGTCGTCAAACCGATAACCAGCGCCCTCGCCCCGGTCATCACGACAGTCGTCAAACCCGTGACCGGCGCCCTGGCGCCGGTCGTCACGACCGTCACCAAGGTCGTTTCTCCGGCAACCGGAGTCTCCTCGACCACCCCACCGTCCGGCACGCATCAGGGGGCGCCTGCGTCTCAGCCGCCGCACGGAACGGACGTCACCGTTCCGCCGACGCCCACCACGGAGGCGACGGGACCGCTGGCCGCAACGCAGTCGGCACCCGGGGGCGTTGGACCGACGCCGACGAGCGGCGGCACGGGGACCGTGGCGCCGGCGAGCTCCCCCGCGATCACCTCGATGCCGCCACCCCACCAACCGACCGCGCCCACAGGCCCGTCGCGGACGCCG
The DNA here is from genome assembly GCA_963812225.1 of uncultured Solirubrobacterales bacterium. GTDB lineage: Bacteria > Actinomycetota > Thermoleophilia > Solirubrobacterales > Solirubrobacteraceae > Palsa-465. The sequence continues at coordinate 187,277 of CAWEUN010000007.1, read as the reverse complement.
GCGGCGGGGGCGCAGTCGACGTATTGGCTGACGTCGGCCCTATCGCCTGGCGGACCCGATGCCCTCGGCCAGCTGAGCGGAATGCAGACCCCAGCGAAAGGCGACGGTAGCCAGCCGCCCACGGCCTCGTCGGCCACCGCAACGTCGCCCGCAGGTCCTCAGACGGCGTCCGGGTCCGGCGGTAGTGGCGCGGGCGGCATCGGTCTTGCGAACACCTTCTTCGGCGCGTTTGGCGCGCTTCTACTGCTGACGATCCCCCGGTTGTTCCGGAGGATCGAGGACTTGCGAGAGGCAGAAGTGCCACCGCCTTTCGTTCTCCTGCTCGATCACCCCGGTTAGTCCGGCCCGCTGACCTGGCTGTTGCACGCCTGCCTGCCTGTTCGGGCCGGCGTGAGTACCCCTAATTGATCGAGCAAGAAGGAGCCAGCAATGACACGCTTAGTAAAGGCGTGGAACGGCTGGGCTGCGGCTACCACGATCCTGTGGATGGCCGCACGGCAGGCTCGGTTCGGCAGCCAGCGACGCGATAGCAAAGAAGCGCGATTCAGCGCGATCCGTTCCGCTTCACGCCTGTTCTGGGCGTTGGGGGCGAGCGTAATCGTGCTGGCGTGCGTTCCTTGCACCGCGCTCGCGGGCCAACGAAACAGTCTGCATGCCCACGCCGGAACCACACGAATTGGAAAGAAATCAGACCATCACTCAAACGGAACGGCCGCGCGCTCCCACGCGCAGGTCGACCCTCCGCACTGCGGCCGCGCTGCGCGCACCATTCATGTGAATGGCGAGCTCCTGGCGCCAGGCAGCGGCTATGGCACTCCTAGAGGATCATGTTCCGTCCGCGCCCTGCAGCGTCGCCTGGCAGCAATGGGCAACGCTCCGGGGCCGATCGACGGGCTCTACGGCCCGCTCACCGAACGGGCGGTCAGGCGCTATCAGGGGGCCTACGGCCTGCTGGTGGATGGCATCGCCGGACCGCACACGCTGCGATCGCTCGCGGCGCGGACGCCGATCATCAACCTGGGTGCCGGGTACGTCGTTGACGGGTCCGCCCCCGTGCGGATGCTCCAGCGCCGCTTGGCGCGGGCTGGCTTCCGCCCGGGACCGATCGATGGCCTGTATGGGCCGCTCACCGAGCGAGCGGTCAGGCGGTTCCAGTCAGCGCACCGGTTGTCGGTCGACGGCATCGCCGGTCCGCAGACGCTGTCTCATATGTCGAACCACGCGTCCTCGCGTCGACGCCCGTCTCACCACGCGCCGGGCAAGCCCAAGCGGACTGCTCCCGCGTCTCACAGAACGGGACACAACCGGCCGACTCCGGCTACCCAGACGCCGACAGGCGCCACGAAGCCGAGCGCTCAGCGCCAGCCGAGCCACGGCCCTGGGCTGGGAACCATCCTGTTGATCTGCCTCGGCATAGCCGCGCTCCTCGCGGTGCTGTTCGGGGTGGGGCGACAGATGCGGAGCGGTCGTACGACCGCTCCGTCGGAGCCACTCACTGGCGACACGCAGGACGTACAGCCAGTGCCTCTGGCGATGGCGACGAGCAGCGCGCCTCCGCCCGAGAGCAAGACCCCGAACGGGGCCAACACCCAAAACGGGGCCAACGCCCAAAACGGGGCCAACACCCAAAACGGGGCCAACACCCAACCCGACCACGAATCGGTCAAGGGGGCCGAGCTCGCCCCGGCGGTAATCGCGCCGAGTGGCGAACACAGGTCCGCTGAAGCCGGCGCGCCGAGCGAACCTGGCAAGCCGGACGAACCCGGCATGCGGGACGAACCCGGCACGCGGGACGAACCCGGCATGCGGGACGAACCCGGCACGCCGGACGAACCCGGCACGCCGGACGAACCCGGCACGCCGGACGAACCCGGCACGCCGGACGAACCCGGCACGCCGGACGAACCCGGCACGCCGGACGAACCCGGCACGCCGGACGAGGACCATCCGCTCACGGAAGACGAACGCGTGACGGAGGCGTTCGATCGCGGTGGCGAACTCGCGGATCGCGGGGACTTCGCCGGCGCGGAGGACGCCTATCGCTATGCCGCCGAAGGAGGCCACGGCGATGCCGCCTCGAACCTCGGCGTTCTGCTCGAACAGCGGGGCGATCTCGAGGGCGCGGAGGCGGCCTACCGGCGCGCAGACGCTCTGGGACGCTCCGTGGGCGCGCTCAACCTCGGCGGTCTGCTCGCCCAGCGAGGAGACGTTGCCGGGGCTGTGGCCGCCTATCGGCGAGCCGCTGAGCGAGGGAACGCCGACGCGGCGATGAACCTCGGATCGATGCTCGCCGATCGAGGGGACGTCGTCGGCGCCGAGACCGCCTACCGTCAGGCCGCGGACAGCGGCTGCGACGGAGCGGCTTCGAGGCTGGGAGAGCTGCTCGAGCAGCGCGGGGACGTGGGAGGCGCTGAGGGCGTCTACCGGCGCGCCGCTGAGCTCGGGGACCCGGATGCGGCGTTCAACCTGGGCAGGGTCCTCTTGGATCGAGAGGAGAACGGGGAAGCCGAGGCCGCGTTCCGTCAGGCGGCGGACAGCGGCGACTCGGACGCGGCCTCGAACCTGGGCGTGCTGCTCGAACAGCGTGGCGATGACGCGGGCGCGGAGTCCGCGTACCGCCAGGCCGACGGGCAGGGCCATGCCGTGGCGGCGTTCAATCTGGGCAGCCTGCTCGAAGAGCGGGGTGACTTCAGCGGCGCTGAGGAGGCCTATCTGCGAGCTGGCAGCCGCGGCGATGCCGACGTGGCTTCAGCCGCACGAGATGCGCTCCAGCATCTCTACGAAGGTCCCAAGTCGGAGTCCCCCGCGAGGTAACGGAATGCCGGCACGGGGTATATTCATGCCGAGGCCGCCACCGTTGTCGCGGGACGGACCTCACGCTCAATTCTCTGTCAACGCCGACCGGTATCTCACATGCGGGAACTGGAACGGGACGTCTCCGACACCTCTGGCTGTACTCGGGTCGCGATCGTGGGTCGTGGTCGCCTCGGCACGGCGCTCGCGTCGGCACTGCGCGATGCCGGCTATCGCGTCGACGGGCCTCTCGGGCGCGGCGCCGACGGTTCCGGGGCTCACGCCGTGCTGCTGTGCGTCCCCGACGCGGAGATCCCCAACGCTGCGGCGAAGGTTGCCCGTGGCCCGCTGGTCGGCCATTGCTCGGGGGCCACCGGGCTCGATCCGCTCACGCCCCACGAGGGGTTCTCGTTTCATCCACTGATGACCGTCACAGCGGATGGAGCGAGCTTCGTGGGCGCGGGCGCGGCGATCGCGGGGACCACCGTGCGCGCCAGGAATCTCGCCGCCGAGCTGGCGTCGGCGCTCGACATGAACGCGGTCGAGATCGACGACCGCGACCGCGCCGCGTACCACGCCGCGGCGTCGATCGCCTCCAACTTCCTCGTGGCCCTCGAGGCGGCGGCCGAGCGGATCGGGGCGAGCGCCGGCGTCGACCGGGAGCTGCTGGTCCCGCTCGTGAGGGCGACCGTGGAGAACTGGGCGAGAGTTGGGCCCGAGCGCGCACTGACCGGCCCCGTCGCGCGCGGCGACGAGGTGACGATCGCCCGCCAGCGCGCAGCCGTCGCCGAGCGAACGCCGGAACTGCTGGCGATGTTCGACGCGCTCGTCGACGCCGCTCGGACGCTCGCTCAGCGCGAGGCGGTGCTGACATGAGAACCCTCCAGACCGTCGGCGAGCTCCGCACGGCCCTCGAGCTGCCTCGTGAGGAAGGCCTGCGGATCGGCCTCGTGCCGACGATGGGAGCCTTTCACGAGGGTCATCTCTCGCTCATCCGCCGAGCGCGAGCGGAGTGCGACGTGGTCGTCGTCTCGCTGTTCGTCAACCCGAAGCAGTTCAACGAAGCCGGCGATCTGCGCGCGTACCCGCGCGACGAATCCCGCGACACCGCGCTCGCGATCGACCTCGGCGTCGACTACCTGTTCATGCCCGCTCAGGAAGAGGTCTATCCCGCGGGATTCGCGACGACGGTCTCTGTCGCGGGCCTCACCGACCGTTTGGAAGGAGCCCACCGCGGGCGATCGCACTTCGACGGCGTCACCACCGTCGTCACCAAGCTGTTCAACATGGTCGGGCCCGACGTCGCGTACTTCGGTCAGAAGGATGCCCAGCAATCGATCGTGATCAAGCGCCTCGTGCGCGACCTTGACCTTCCGGTGCAGATCAAGGTGTGCCCGACGATCCGCGAGCCCGACGGCCTCGCGATGTCCAGCCGTAACGTCCACCTCTCGCCCACGGGCCGTCAGCGAGCGCTGGCGCTCCAGCGCGCGCTGAACGCGGTGCAGCATTCGATCGCGGCCGGCGAGCGAGATCCGGCCACCGCGATCGCCACGGGGCTCGCCGAGCTGAGCGCTGCACAGATCGAGCCCGACTACCTGGAGCTCGTAAGGACCGACACCCTGGCGCCCGTGGAGCGCATCGAAGGCGACGTTCTCGCCCTCGTCGCGGCCCGCGTCGGCGCCACCCGACTGATCGACAACCGCACGATCGAGCTGGAGATCATCAACCCCAACCACGAGGTGGCGACCCCAGTGAGGGCGCCAACCGCGTAAGGAGACGATCGCAGTGTCTGCAACCCCTCACACCCCAGTCCCCCAGAACCTCCGCGAGCCGCTCCCGATGACGCTGCCGCGACTCGCCGAGAAGAAGCGACTCGCTGAGCCCATCGTGATGGTGACCGCGTACGACTATCCCTCGGCGCAGGTGGCCCAGGCGGCGGGCGTCGACGTCGTGCTCGTGGGCGACTCCGGCGCGATGACCGTGCTCGGCTATCCGTCGACCGTGCCGGTGTCGACCGAAGAGATGCTGATGCTGGCCGCCGCCGTGCGGCGCGGGCTGCAGACGCCGCTGCTGGTCGGGGACCTCCCGTTCGGGTCCTATGAGGCTTCCGATGAACAGGCGATCGCGACCGCCCAGCGGTTCATTAAAGAGGCCGGCTGTGATGCGGTCAAACTCGAGCGGGGTGGCACCAGCGTCCAGCGCGCACGGGCGATCGTCGAGTCGGGCATCCCGGTCATGGGTCACATCGGGCTGACACCGCAGACGGCCACCGCGCTCGGCGGCTACCGCGCCCAGGGACGGACGGCTGGGCGGGCGCTCCAGGTCGCGCATGACGCCATTGCCCTCGAGGAGGCGGCGTGCTTCTCGATCGTCTTCGAAGCGATCCCGGCGGCGGTCTCGGAGATCCTGGTGCAGCGGATCGAGATACCCGTGATCGGCATCGGCGCGGGACCGGCGACCGACGGGCAGGTGCTCGTCTTCCACGACCTGCTCGGCATCTACGACGGTCACGCGCCCAGGTTCGCCAAGCGGTTTGGCGAGCTCAAGGCGCAGATGGTCGCGGGCGTCGCCCAGTACGCGGACGAGGTGCGCAGCGGGGCGTTCCCGGCTCCAGAGCACACGTACTCGATCGATGACGACGAACTCGCTGCGTTCCGCAGTGACCTAGAAGCGACCACATAGCGAGAGAAAACAGGGCGTCGGCGGCACCGCGTGCCGGATCCCCGGTTAGGATCCCTTGAGATGGCGCGTCTCGCTCAAGTGTTCACCCCGCGGGACCGGGTTTATTTCGAGTTGTTCGAGGAGGCCGGTCAGAACATCCTGACCGCCGCGGACCTCCTTGACCAGATGCTGTCGAACTATCCAGACAGCAAGGACCTGGCGCGGGAGATTCTCGACTGCGAGCACGAAGGCGATCGGATCATCCACGACATCATCGATCGGCTGAACCACACGTTCGTGACTCCGATCGACCGCGAGGACATCCTCGCGCTGGCCTCGGCGCTCGACGACGTCGTCGACTACACCGAGGAGGTCGCGGACTACCTGGGGCTGTACAAGATCGAGGCGCCAATGGATCAGTCGATCACGCTGGCGCGGGTCCTGCGCTCGGCCGCCAAACAGATCGCCGACGCGATCACGCAGCTTCGGGATTTCCGCGACATCTCCCGCTACACGGTCGAGATCCATCGGCTCGAGAACGAGGGCGACAGGATCACCCGGGAAAGCATCGCGGGGCTGTTCGACGCCGGCATCGACCCGATGGTGGTGATCCGCTGGAAGGATCTCTACGAGCGGCTCGAGGCGGCGATCGACGCGACCGAGCGGGTCGCGAACATCATGGAAGGGATCGTCATCAAGAACTCTTAGGTGGGCTGACGGTCACCTGTGCGGCACGTGCGCTTCGCGCGAGTGCCGCCCAGTGGATCGCTCAGCCCTCTTTGCGAGAGCACCCGCTGTCAATCACCCGACCGGTCCGGGTTCGATCGTCCGCAGCACTCTCGCGGGCGCCCCCATGGCGATCGAGAAAGGCGGGATGTCCTGCGTCACGACCGAGTTGGCGCCGATCACGCACCGCTCTCCGATCGTGACGCCGCTGGTGACGACGACGTGAGCGCCGCACCAGACGTTGTCGCCGATCCGGGTCGGCCCCTTGGATGTGAAGCCCTGCCACGGAACCGGCACGTGCGGATCGTCGAAGCGATGAGCGGCATCGCTGATGAAGCAGCCGTTGGCGAACATGCAATGCGCGCCGATCTCGACCAGTTCCGCCGACGCAACCATCACGCCGAGATTCAGGAACGTCCCGCCGCCGATCCGGACCCGCGCGATCCCCGGGGCCGTGATCCACACTCCCGGCTCGAACAGGACGTGCGGGCCGAGCTCGAGGCGGCCTTCGCGCAACGCCTCGAGCACATTGCCGTGGACCGGCCAGCGCACGAACGACTCGCGGCGCATGAACTCCCAATGGATTCGCGCACGGTTCCAGGGCAATGAGTTGACCTCGTACCACGCCCGCTTCTGCGCCCACAGCTTGAGCTGGCCCGGCAGCCCGGGGGTGGGCGGGTGCATCAGTGGGCCTCGCCGGAACGTTTCGCCGGGCCCACTGGCTCAGCGCGCGGCGGCCGCGGCCTTGCGGCGCGGCCGGGCTGCGCGCCCCGAGCCGTTCGTGCTCGGGGCCGGCGACGTCGGGGCGCCACGGCCTCGGCGAAGCAGGACGTCCGCGAGGAACTGGCCCGTATACGACCTCTTGACCTTCGCCACCTCCTCGGGCGTGCCGGTCGCGATCACGTAACCGCCCTCCTCGCCGCCCTCGGGCCCGAGGTCGATGATGCGATCGGCGAGCTTGATCACATCGAGATTGTGTTCGATCACCACCACCGAATTACCCGCTTCGACCAGTCGCGCCAGCACCTCCAGCAGCCGCTGGATGTCGGCGAAGTGGAGTCCCGTGGTCGGCTCATCGAGGATGTAGATCGTCCGACCGGTCGCGACCTTGCATAGCTCGGCGGCCAGCTTCACTCGCTGCGCCTCGCCCCCGGACAGGGTCGTCGCGGGCTGGCCGAGACGCATGTACCCCAGCCCGACGTCGTTCAGCGTCTCGACCCGTCGCCGGATCTTCGGGATGTGGGCAAAGAACTCGAGCGCCTCCTCGATCGGCATCTCGAGCACATCGGCGATCGTCTTGCCCTTGAACCGGACCTCGAGCGTCTCCCGGTTGTACCGCTTGCCGTGGCACTGCTCGCACGGCACATACACATCGGGCAGGAAGTGCATCTCGATCTTGATCTGACCGTCACCGCGGCACACCTCGCACCGCCCGCCCTTGACGTTGAACGAGAACCGCCCCGGCTTGTAGCCCCGGGCTCGCGCCTCCTGAGTCTTGGAGAACAGCTCCCTGATCTGATCGAAGAGACCGATGTAGGTGGCCGGATTCGAGCGCGGCGTACGCCCGATCGGCGACTGGTCGACGGAGATGATCTTGTCGAGCTGCTCGAGCCCGCTGATCCGCCGATGGACGCCGGCGCGCTGCCGCGTCCGGTGCAGGCGGTTGGCCACCGCCTTGAACAGGACCTCGTTGACCAGCGTCGACTTGCCGGATCCCGACACGCCGGTCACGCAGCACAGCACTCCGAGCGGGATCTTGACGTCGATCTGCTTGAGGTTGTGCTGGCTCGCGCCCTCGATCGCGATGTACCCCGATGGCTTACGGCGCCGCCGCGGAGTCTCGATCACGCGAGTTCCCGCCAGGAACTGGCCCGTGAGGGACTCCGGCACCTTCGCCACCTCGTCGGCCGTGCCCTCGGCCACGACGTAGCCGCCGTGCTCGCCGGCCCCGGGTCCCATATCGACGAGATGATCGGCGGCCCGCATCGTGCCCTCGTCGTGCTCGACCACGAGCACCGTGTTGCCGAGCCCACGGAGCCGGTCGAGCGTGCCGATGAGCTTCTCGTTGTCGCGCTGGTGCAGCCCGATCGACGGCTCATCGAGGATGTAGAGGACACCGACGAGCGAGGACCCGATCTGCGTGGCCAGCCGGATCCGCTGCGCCTCGCCACCGGACAACGTCGCGGCGGCGCGCTCCATCGACAGGTAGCCGACGCCTACGTTGTCCAGGAACTGAAGTCGTTCCTCGATCTCCCTCAGCACCAGCCTGGCGATCCTGTGGTCTTGCTCGCTCAGCTCCAGCTCCTTCACCCACGCCAGCGCCCGCTGCGCCGACATGGTCACGAATTCGTGGATCGGGGTGCCGGCGACCAATACCGCCCGTGACTCGGGCCGAAGGCGGGCGCCCTTGCACTCCGGACACGGCCGCAGCGTCATGTACTCCTCGATCTTCTCCCGCGAGAAGTCGGACTCCGTCTCGCGATAGCGCCGCTCGAGGTTGGGGACGATGCCCTCGAACTGGGTCGAGTACGCGCGGCGGCGGCCGAACCTGTTGCGGTATGAGACCTGTACTCGATCGCCGTTGGTGCCGAACAGGAAGAAGTCGCGCGAGTCCGCCGGCAGGTCCTCCCACGGCGTCTCAAGATCGACGCCATACCGCTCCGCGATCGCCTGGGTCAGCTGGTCGTAGTAGTCCGACGCGCTCACCGCCCACGGGGCAATCGCACCTTCGCCGATCGAGAGCGTCGGATCGGGCACCACCAGCTCCGGATCGATTTCCATCTGCGAGCCCAGACCGGTGCACCTCAGGCAGGCTCCGTGGGGGGAGTTGAAGCTGAAGATCCTGGGCTCGAGCTCGACCAAGCTTGGTCCGTGGACCGGACACGCGAACTTCTCGCTGAACGTGAGCGTCTTGCCCTCATCCACCATCTCGATCTCGACAAGCCCGTCCGCCAGCGAGACCGCGGTCTCGATCGAGTCGGCGAGCCGCTTGCGCAGCTCACCCTTCATCACGAGCCGATCGACGACCACGGCGACGTCGTGCTTGAACTTCTTGTCGAGCACGATGTCCTCGTCCAGCCGGCGGAGCTCCCCGTCCACCTTGACCCGGCTGAAGCCCTCGCCACGGAGCTCCTCGAGCTGCTTTCCGTATTCCCCCTTGCGGCCGCGGACGATCGGCGCGAGCACCATGAACCGCGTCCCTTCGGCCAGCTCCATCACCTGGTCGATGATCTGCTCCGCGGACTGACCGCTGATGGGCCGACCGCAGATGTGGCAGTGGGGATGGCCGATCCGCGCCCACAGCAGGCGGAGATAGTCGTAGATCTCGGTGACCGTGCCGACCGTGGAACGAGGGTTGCGCGACGTCGTCTTCTGGTCGATCGAGATCGCCGGCGACAGCCCCTCGATCGAGTCCACGTCCGGCTTGTCCATCTGACCGAGGAACTGGCGCGCATATGCCGACAGTGACTCGACGTACCGCCGTTGTCCCTCGGCGTAGATCGTGTCGAACGCGAGCGACGATTTCCCGGACCCTGAAAGACCCGTGATAACGGTCAGTGACTCCCGCGGGATCACGACCGTGATGTCCTTGAGGTTGTGCTCCCGGGCGCCCGAGACGACGAGCTGATTCACATAATCCAGTCTAGTTGACCGAACAGACGTTCCCGTCGCAGGATTCTCGCCCGCTGCGGAAAAATCGGCCTCTCTACAGGAAAAATCAGCCGCCGACGCTCGCGTACACCTCGTCGAGCAGCGCCGCGCGGTCGCTCAGCTCGAAATTCTCGGCCAGGTACCGGTCCGTCTCGTCCCGCGGGGTGCCGTTGAGCGCCATGTTCAGGGCGATCAGCCGGGCCCCCTCAGTGTCGTCGGAGCCGTCCCCGGGACCGTCGGCGGCGCTCGGGGCGAGCTCGGCCTCAGCCACGAGGACTTCCTGCTCGACGACCTCGATCCGTTCCTCGATTACGGGCGCGCTGTCGGGTGGCGCGGCCACGACCGCCGCCGGCTCGGCCGGCGCGGTCTCGGGCTCGAACGTGGTTCGCGGCGAGACCGACTCGCGCACGTCTTCCAAGTTGCTGCCGAGCAGCTGGAGGTCGGCGTTGATGCGACCCGACCCGGTGCGCAGCGACTGGATGAGCCCGTTCAGCTCGGTCTCGATCGCGTCAAGCCGCTGCAGCATCGTCGACGTCGACTCGGATACGTTGCCGACGTAGTCGCGTGCCTGGGCCGTGGCCTGCTCACGCGTGGCCTGGGCCTCGCGGTTGGCCTCGGATCGCAGCTCGCTCGCCTCCTCCTCGGCCTGGCGCTGGATCTCGGCGGCGCTCGACTCGGCCGCCTCGACGATCGCGCGCACCTGGTCGCTGGCCGTCGACGCGAGCGTCTCGCTGCGCTGGCGCGCGGACCGCTTGAACTCCTCGAGCTCATCCGCGAGCGCGCTCAGGTGGGCATCGACCGCTTCGGGGTCGTACCCACGCCGGCCAATTGGGAAGTCCTTCTTCTCGATGCGCTGTCTGTCCAGAGCCACGCGAACCAACCTCCGAGTCAATGATCTGCGAGCGGAAGCGCAGCGTATCGGACCCGCCCCGACCCACGATCCTGCGGGCGACGGCTCACCCGATCGTGGCCTGTCCCCGCGCCAGCCGCGCGCTCGGCCTCCAACCTCGCTTAAGTGCGCGGCGCGCGATCATCCTGCTGCTATTGCCTGGTCCAGCTGGCGCTTCAGATCCCGGATCTCGTCGCGGAGCTTGGCCGCGTACTCGAAGCGGAGCTCCTCAGCCGCCGTCAGCATCTCCTCCTCGAGCGCGACGATCGTCTTCTCGATCTCGGCCGGCGGCATCGACGCGGCTTCCCGAGCGCGTCGGCGCCGCGAGCGTGGCACCTTCGACTCGGACTGCAGGAACTCGGCGATGTCCGAGATCCCCTTGACGATCGTCTCGGGCGTGATCCCGTGCTGCTCGTTGTACTCGCGCTGGATCGCGCGCCTGCGGTCGGTCTCCTCGATCGCCGACCGCATCGCGGCCGTCTCCTTGTCGGCGTACATCAGCACTTTGCCCTCGACGTTCCGCGCCGCCCGGCCGATCGTCTGGATCAGTGAGGTCTCCCCGCGCAGGAACCCCTCCTTGTCGGCGTCGAGAATCGCGACCAGCGAGACCTCCGGCAGGTCCAGGCCCTCGCGCAGGAGGTTGACCCCGACGAGGATGTCGAACTCTCCGAGGCGCAGCTCGCGGATGATCTGGATCCGCTCGAGCGTGTCGACCTCGGAGTGCAGATACCGGACACGGAAGCCCATCTCCAGCAGGTAATCGGTGAGGTCCTCGGCCATCTTCTTCGTCAGCGTCGTCACCAGCGTGCGCTCGTCCCGGTCGACGCGGCCCCGGATCTCGTTCATCAGATCGTCGATCTGGTTGCGTGTCTCCCGCACCTCCACCGCGGGATCGATGATCCCTGTGGGGCGGACGATCTGCTCGACGATGCGCTCGGAATGGCTGCGCTCATACTCGCCTGGCGTGGCCGATACGAATACCAGCTGCGGCGTGATCGAGAGGAACTCCTGGAACGTCTGAGGACGATTGTCGAGCGCGCTCGGCAACCGGAAACCGTATTCGACGAGCGTCTGCTTGCGGGAGCGGTCGCCTTCGTACATGCCTCCGATCTGCGGCACCGTCTGGTGCGACTCGTCGATGAAGCAGATGAAATCGTCGGGGAAGTAGTCGAGCAGGCAGTAGGGGCGGTCACCGGGCCGACGGCCGTCGAGGATCCGCGAGTAGTTCTCGATCCCGGAGCAAAAGCCGAGCTCTCGCAGCATCTCCATGTCGTACTGAGTCCGCTGGCGCAGCCGGTGGGACTCGAGCAGCTTGCCCTGCGCCTCCAGCTCTGTGCACCGCTCGTTCAGCTCCCGACCGATCTCGGCGACGGCGTCTTCGATCATCCCCTCGCGCACGTTGTAGTGGGACGCGGGCCAGATCCCGACATGCTCGAGGTCGTCCTCCAGAACCTCGCCGGTGAGCGGGTCGAAGTGTTGAAGGTGCTCGACCTCGTCGCCGAACAGGACGATCCGATAGGCCGTCTCCGCGTACGCGGGGAAGATTTCGAGCGTCTCGCCGCGGACCCGGAAAGTTCCCCGCGAGAGCGCCGTGTCGTTGCGCGTGTACTGAATCGAGACGAGCTTCCGCAGCAGCCTGTCGCGGTCGATGAACTCGCCCTTGCTGAGCGTCTGAAGGTTCTCGTCGTAGGTCTGCGGCGATCCCAGGCCATAGATGCACGACACGCTCGCGACGATCAATACGTCCCGCCGCGCGAACAGCGCCGCGGTCGCGGAATGGCGCAGCCGGTCGATCTCCTGGTTAATCGCCGAGTCCTTTTCGATGTACAGGTCCTTGCTCGGAACGTACGCCTCGGGCTGGTAGTAGTCGTAGTAGGAGACGAAGTACTCGACCGCGTTGCGAGGGAAGTACGTCCGGAACTCGTTGCAGAGCTGGGCGGCGAGCGTCTTGTTGTGCGCGATCACCAGCGCCGGCTTCTGCACCCGCTCGACGATGCCGGCCATCGTCATCGTCTTGCCCGTGCCCGTCGCCCCCAGCACGGTCTGAAACCGCTCGCCTACGTCCACCCCAGCGGCGACCGAGTCGATCGCCGCCGGCTGATCGGCGGTCGGGCTATAGGCGGAATCCAGCTCGAACTTAGGCATCAGAGAGGGACCTTTGAGCGTAGCGGGGTGATCGGACGGAATCGCTCCCGGGGACGGAATGGCTCCCGGGGACGGAATCGCCCGCCTCGGACACGAACCGCCCCCAGAAGCGCGACCGCCAACGCAGGCGTGCTAGCCGCGGCCGTCGGCTCCGACGAGATACGCCGGCAGGCTGACCTTGCAGCGCTCGTCAGGCACGGGCGCGCCCGGGACGAGGCTCAGGGGCACCTCGCCAGCCCACACGGGGAGCTCGTAGTCCTTAGCAACGTCGACCGGCGGTCCCGTCCGGATCTTGGCGGACGCCTCGTCGATCGAGACCGCGATCACCTCGGTCGCCTTGAGCTCCTTGTCGCTCGGACCCCGCGCGTCGTTGGAGCGGCCCGGAGCCACGTGATCGACGATCATCCGCAGCGCCTCGAGCTTCTCCTCCCGGTCCTGTATCTCACGACCCTCGCCGAGGATCACCACCGAGCGATAGTTCATCGAGCTGTGGAATGCCGACCTCGCGAGGACGAGGCCATCGAGCAGGGTCACGGTCAGGCAGATGGGCACGCTATCGGCGAGCGTTTTCAGCAGCCGGCTGAGAGGCGAACCGTGAATGTAGATCTCGTCGCCGTTCCGCGCGTAGAGCATCGGAATCACGAACGGCTGGCCGTCGGAAACGATCCCGACATGGGCGAACCTGCCCTCGTCCAGGATCGCGTCGACGGTCGCGCGGTCGTATTTGCCCCGGCCCGCCAGGCGGCGTACGGTGACCCTCCGTGTTTTGTTATAGTACGAACTCATTCTTGAGGTAGAACAATACCAGAGCGGCGCGAAAGCATGAGCGCAACCAAGTCCGGACCCGCCTCGATCGCCGGCTCGACCGCGAGCGAGATCGCTTCCTCCGCAGAGGCATCGATCCGCGTCGGCACGCTGGAGACCGGCCAGGCACTCCCGACCGTTCGCGGGCTCGCGGCATCTCTGGGAACCAGCCCCGCCACCGTCCACGCCGCCTACCGGATCCTTCGCCAACGCGGACTCGTGATCGCCGACGGCCGCCGGGGCACCCGCGTCGCGCCGCGCCCGGCCCTCCGCACGCCTCAGCGGGCAGGGACCGAATTGCGCTCAAACCTCCGCGACCTGTCGAGCGGCCTCCCCGATCCGGCGCTGCTGCCGCCGCTCAGTCCGGGGATGCTGCGAGTCGACCTCGACGCGACGGCGCGCATCGCCGGCCTCGAATCCCCCGATCCGAGGTTGATCGCGATCGCGGCGTCGGCGTTCCGCGCCGACGGCATCCCCGCCGGGGCGGTCGGCGTGACCGCGGGCGCGTTCGATGCGATCGAGCGCGTGCTCCAGGCCCATCTGCGACCCGGCGACCGCGTGATCATCGAGGACCCGGTCTACACCTCGATCCGGGATCTGCTGGTGGCGCTGGGCTTCGTTCCGGTCCCGGTTCCCGTCGATGGGCTCGGCTTCCGGCCCGAAGAGTTCGAGGCGACCCTCGCAACAGGGGCCGAGGCCGTGATCCTCGTCCCGCGGGCGCAGAACCCGCTCGGGGCCGCGCTCGATGCCGAGCGCGAGTCGGTGCTGCGGCGGCTCCTCGAGCCGTATCACGACACCTTGGTAGTCGAGGACGATCACGCCGGGATCGTGTCCGGCGCGCCGTGCCGGACACTCGTCACGCACGCTTCACGGCGCTGGGCGGTGATCCGATCCGTCTCCAAGGTCCTGCACCCGGACCTCCGGGTGGCGCTGATGACAGGCGATGAGACCACGGTGGCGCGAGTCGAGGGGCGCCAGGCGCTCGGGCCGCGCTGGGTCAGCCACGTGCTCCAGGCTCTCGTGGCGGAGCTTCTGAGCGACCCAAGCTTCGAGCAGACCGCCAAACGCGCCCGCGACGCCTACGCGGCTCGCCGCCAAGCGCTGCTCGCGGCCCTGGCCGACCACGGGATCATCGCCTACGGACGGTCGGGCCTGAACGTCTGGGTGCCCGTGCGCGAGGAGGCCTCGGTAATCGGGGCGCTGCTGGACCGAGGCTGGCTCGTGCTGGCCGGCGAGCGCTTCCGGATCGCGACGCCGCCGGGCATCAGGATCACGATCGCGACGCTCGATCCGCGCGACGCGCCGGAGATCGCCGAGACGATCGCTTCGGTCGAGCACTCCGGCCGAATGCGCCGCGCGTACTAGCGCGCAGTAACTAATAGAAAAGCCTGGTCCTTCAAACCTCCACTAGACATACGTTCTAGGGTTGCGACCCTAAAGGTCGTCACATGTCTGACCGATACCGGGTCTACCGAACCCGGGACTTCCGGGCCGGGGGCCGCCCAGGTGTTGGACCCAACCGCATCGGCGCGGCGCGGACCCAAACACGTGGGAGCGGACCGACGCTTTCGTGCCTATGACCCTGGGCGCGGCAGTGGCGCTTCGACGTTCCCAGGAGGAAACCAGATGAACCGCAGGTCCAAGAAGAAGGTCGTCGCCGCCGTGCTTGGAGTGCTGCTGGCCCTGTCAGCCGTCACGGCCGCGGTGGCGTATTTCACCGGCGCCGCTGGCAGCGGTACCGGTTCAGGGACGGTCGGCTCCTCGAGCGCATGGACCGTCACCATGGGCACCCCGACCTGGTCGGGCACCCTGACCGCGCTGTATCCGGGCGCAACCAACGACACCGAGCTGATGCCCTTCACCGTGACGAACAACGGTAGCGGCAATCAGGCCGTCACAAACCTCACCGCGGTGCTCCCGGCCGAGAGCAACGGAGACGCTGAGACCGCGGCCGGCGCCGACATCCCCGGCTGCCTCGCCGCGTGGTTCACCCCGACGCTCGACGCGACCAACCCGACCCTGCCGGACGACATCGCCGGCGGCGCCACGTACACCGGCAAGGTCGACCTGACCATGCAGGACGTGAACACGAGTCAGAACGCCTGCCAGGGCAAGTCGCCGGCCGTCACTGTCACGGCTTCGTAAACAGTCAACCCCCTAACGCTCGCGCTGGGACGGTCCTTCGGGCACCGTCCCAGCGCGGCCTGCGTTGCTATGCAAGGTAGTCGGAGATGAAGACGCTTCTCAACACCACCTCGAAGATCGTCAGCCGCGCCATCCCGGCGACAGCGATCGCCGCAGTCGCAGCGCTCTCACTGGCCGCGCTTTCGCTCGGCGCATACACCGGATACGCGGCGAAGAGCCGCCGGCACAAGCCGACGTTCAAGGTCACGGCCACGCCGGCGAAGGACACCATCTCCGCCGGCTCGACGGCGGGCTACAGCCTTTCGCTGCACCGTCACCGGTTCCCGTGGGCCATCACCTTCAGTCTCGGACGTACGCTGCCACGGGGCGCGACCGTTCACTTCACGCCGCGCCGCACGCTCAAGTCGCGCTCGACGCTCACGATCCGGACGCGGTCCTGGACCGCGCCCGGCGTCTATCACGTGACGCTGCGTGCCGGGCACGGGAAGGTCGTCAAGCGGATGACTCTCACTCTGACCGTCGCCGGCTCCACGCCAGGCGGCGGCACGGTGCCCGTCGCTATCCCGCGATTCTCCATCTCCGGCAACCCCACCGCTCCGCTCGAGCCCGGAGTGCCGGAGGGGATCAACCTTCAGATCAGCAACCCGAACACGGTGCCGATCGTCATCTCGAGCCTGACCGCGAGCGTGCGATCAGTCGGTGCTCCCAACGCCACCCCGTCGCTCCCCTGCACGCTGAACGACTTCTCGATGCAGCAGTACTCCGGCCCGCTCCCTCTGACCGTTCCCGCCTCGCGCACGATGAGCCTGGCCCAGCTCGGCGCATCCTCCGTCCAGTGGCCGCAGGTCTCGATTATCGATCTCCCCACTGACCAGGACGGCTGCCATGGGGCGACGGTGACGCTCGCTTACAGCGCGGCCGCCACGATTGGATGAGAGCTTCGCTCCGTTGCGTGTGTCGCTTGTTGCTGTTGCTGGCGCTCGTCCTCGGCGACGCCGGCGCCGCCCTCGCGTATTTCGCCGGTGTCGGTGCTTCGACCGCGCAGGCCACGGTCGGCTCGATCATCCCCCCGTCCGGTGTGACGGCGACCCAGAGCGGCGCGAACATCACCGTGAGCTGGAACGCGGCGACGCTGAGCACGGGCGGGGCCGTCCAGGGTTACACCGTGACCCGCTCAGACGGCACGACCGTGTGCGGCAGCCCGACGCCCGTCACGACGCTGTCGTGCGGCGATAGCTCCGTTCCCTCGGGGACGTATACGTACACGGTCAATGCGGTCTACAACTCGTGGAGCGCAAGCGCCGCCGGCTCGGCGGTCACCGTGCTCACGGCCCCGTCGATCACCTCGAACCCGCCGAGCGTCAGCACCAGCGCCTCGGCCAGCTTCAGTTTCACGGGCGGGAACGGCAGCGCGTATCAGTGCAAGCTCGACGGCGGAGCGTACGCCGCCTGCACTAGCCCGACGTCGTACTCGGGGCTCGCGGACGGCTCGCACACGTTCAGCGTGCGAGCCGCTCAGGGGAGCTCAACGGGGCCGTCAACCAGCTACACCTGGACGGTCGACACAACGTCGCCGACGCAGGCATTGACGCTCGCCAGTGGCGCCTCGGGCGCGTACCTGAACGGGACGACTGTCTACTACAAGGGGAATGCCGTCGGCTCGTTCAAGCTCGTGGACACGGTGTCGGACTCGGGGTCGGGGCCGGCGTCGGCGACGTTCCCGAACATCGCCACGACAGGCTGGACACATGCCGCCGAGACAGTGACGACGCCATCAGGCGGCCCCTACACGTCGAGCACGTTCTCGTGGACGGCCAATCCGACCGGCCCGGGCTCATACACGGTCACGGGCAAGGACGTGGCCGGCAACAGCACGAGCACCTCGATGACCTTCGTGAGCGACACGACGGCCCCGACGGGTGGCGCGCTGACCGTCAACGGCACTGCCGCGACGACCGGTGCGTCGAGCAGCACGGCGACCAACAGCACGAACTTCACGATCGGCGCCCGGACCGACTACACCGACGGGGGCTCCGGCCTCAGCTCGTCGGTGCTGACGGTTCAGTCCGAATCGCTCTCCGGGAGCACGTGCGGCGCGGCGGGCTCCGGCGGCCCGTTCACGACCGCGACCACCATTACCGGAACCACCCAGCCATCGGGGATTCAGGCCGGCTACTGCTATGTGTACACGCTCAAGGGGACAGACAAGGTCGGCAACACGGCTGCGATCAGCACCACGGTCGTCGACAATGCCCTCAGCTTCACCGTCACCACCCAGCCGACGTCGGTCACGGCCGGCACGGCCACGGCCAACACCGCGGTGGTCCTGACCGCGATCAAGAACGGCGCGACCGACACTACCTACACCGGCGCGGCGCTGACCTGGGGCGGTGCCAACGACAGCCTGAGCGGGGCCACGCCCACGCTTCCTGCCAACCCGACCTGGGCAGCCGGCAAGGCGACGTTCGGGATCACGCTCGTCAAGGCGGAAACCGAGACGCTGACCGTCACCGACGGGACCCGCAGCGCTACGTTCGCGCCGATCACGGTCAACGCGGGAACGGCAGCGAGGCTGGCGTGGACGAACGTGAGCACGACCAGCCCGGCGGGTCTTCCGGCCACATGCTTCTTCACGTGCGCGTACGCCAGCGGTTTTGGGAACAACCAAACCTGGACCGCCACCGTCAGCGTCACGGACAGCGACGGCAACATCGTCAGCAACCTGACCGGCGTGCACACGGTTAGGGTCACCTTGAGCGGGGGTTCGAAGGGCAGCCTCAACCCCGGGAGCCCAGCGACCCTGGGGTTGCCGAGCACCGGCGCGGCAACTACGAGTCAGATCGCCTACACGAGCGTGGGGGCCGGAACCTACACCGACAATCTGACCGCGACGAGCGCCGGCTTCACGAACGCCACCGCGACCTTCAAGCGGTAGCGCCGGTCGCCGCTAGCGGTAGCCAAGCTCGGTCGGGTAGGTCCGCCGGTAGTTGCGCTGCTCGTTGAGGACCTTGATCACGTAGTCGCGCGTCTCGGGAAACGGAATCTGCTGGATCGTCAGCGCGTGACCGTGCCGACGCGCGTTCGCGATCCAGCTATCGACGTTCGCCTCGCCGCCGTTGTATGCGGCGAGCGCGAGCATCTTGTTCCCCCCGTACTCGTCGAGCAGGTAGCGCAGGTAGTAGCTGCCGTATGCGATATTGACGTTGGGGTCGGAGAGATCGGAGACGCGGAACGTCGTTCCCCCCGACCGCCGCGCGAGGAACTCGGCCGTCTGCGGCAGGATCTGCATCAACCCGACCGCTCCGGCCGAGGACGTGCGCGCGTCGAACTTGGTCTCGGCGTAGATGACCGCGGCGATCAGGGCCGGATCGAGATGCTTCTCGGCCGCCTGCTCCCGGATCACGTCCGGGTAGGACAGCGGCAGCGTGAACTCGTTGACCGCCCGGCGAAACAAGGGCATCGCCACCACCACCCCGACCACCCCGACGGCGACGGTCAGGAACACCAGGACGGCGCGTCGCCTGCGGGCCGCCGCCTGCTTGCGGGGAGCGCTGCCGCGTCGGGGAGGGCTCCGACGACGACGGGTCGCTGTGGCGGTCGGTGGAGTCACTTGCTCGCGCTCAGCTTCTCAAGAACGCCCGACAGCATCGCCTCAAGCCGCTCGACAGTTCCATCGTTGACGACGACATATGTCGCTCGCTGCGCCTTTTCCTGCTGCGAGAGCTGGCGGGCGGAGCGTTCCACGAGCGCCTGATGGCCCCGCGCCCCCGCGCGCTGCGCTCGCAGCTCCTCTTCGGCGACCACCGCGATCGTTGCATCGAAGATGCCCTCCATCCCGGCCTCGAACAGTAACGGCACCTCGACCACCGCTGCACGGGGAACCGGTGAGGACCCCTCGACGGCCTGGCGCCACAGGCTCACGCGCTGTCCTACCCGCGGCCACAGCAGCCCCTCGAGCCAGGCGCGATCGTCCGCGGTGGCGAATGCACGCGTGGCCAGCGCGGCCCGGTCGACGACGCCATCGGGCGCCACCGCCGGCCCGAAGCGGGCGAGCACCGCATCCCTGACCTGATCGCTGTCGTACAACTCGTGCACGACGCGGTCAGTCGAGAGCACCGCCGCCCCCAGTCGCTCGAGCGCCTCGAGCGCGGTCGACTTCCCGGCGCCGATCCCGCCCGTCAGACCGACGAAAGGAACCTTCAGGCGGGTTCGTCCTCCGCCGGCGCGGGCTCAGCGTCAGCCGGCTCGGCCTCGGCAGTGGACGCCTCGGGCTCGGCGGCGACCGCCTCGGGCTCGGCGTCCGCCGGCTCGGGCTCGGCAGCGGACGCCTCTGGCTCAGCGGCGAGCGCCTCGTCCTCAGAGGTGTCGTCGTCGGCCAGGACTGACGCGGAGGTCGCCTCCGAGCCGGGCGCTCGCGCGGTCTCATCCTGCGACTCATCCTCGGTCTCTGGCGTGGCGGCCGGATCGGTGGCGAGCGCCGCGTCCTCATCAGCGCCCGCGAACACCTCCTCGGACAGGCCAAGCTCGGGCATGTCGTCGAGGTCCGTGGCGTCGCCCTCCGCGGGCGGCACGATCGGCCGCACCGGGAGCACCTGTCCCTCGACCCGCTTGATCGACAGCGACAGGCGGCGTCGCTCGGAGTCGATCTCGAGGATCTTCACCCGGACGGGATCGCCCGGCTGGATGATCTCCCGCGGGTTCTCGACGTGGTGCTGCGCGAG
Source organism: uncultured Solirubrobacterales bacterium (assembly GCA_963812225.1). Lineage (GTDB taxonomy): Bacteria > Actinomycetota > Thermoleophilia > Solirubrobacterales > Solirubrobacteraceae > Palsa-465. The sequence continues at coordinate 166,742 of CAWEUN010000007.1, read as the reverse complement.
CTCGGAGATGTGGACGAGTCCCTCGACCCCATCGAGGATCTCGACGAAGGCACCGAACGTGACGACCTTCGTCACCACGCCCTCGAGCTCGTCGCCGATGTTGTAGGTGTCGACGACGCGCTGCCACGGGTCTTCCTGGGTCTGCTTGAGCCCCAGCGAGATCCGCTGCCGGTCGCGGTCGATGTCGAGCACCTTGACGCTGACGGTGTCGCCGATCGAGAGGATCTCGCTCGGATGATTGACGTGGGACCACGACAGCTCGGAGATGTGGATCAGGCCATCGATGCCGTCGAGGTCGACGAACGCGCCGAAGTCGACGATGTTTGAGATCGTCCCCTCCACGACCTGGCCCGGTTGGAGCCGGTCGAGGATCCGCTCGCGGTCCTCCTTGCGCTGCTCCTCGAGGACGGCGCGACGCGAGAGAACGACGTTGTTGCGCGACCGGTTGAGCTCGATCACCTTGCACTCGATGGCCTCGCCCATGTACTCGTCCAGGTTCGGAACCCTGCGGATGTCGACCAGCGACGCGGGCAGGAAGCCGCGCACCCCGAGGTCGATGATTAGGCCGCCCTTGACGACCTCGATCACGGTCCCCTCGACGGGCTCTCCGGACTCGGCCGCGGCCTCGATCTTGCGCCACGCCTTCTCGAACCGGGCGCGCTTCTTGGAGAGGATGAGCCGTCCGTCCTGGTCCTCCTTGGTCAGGACGAGCGCGTCGACCTCCTCGCCGAGGCTCACCTCCTCGCCGGGATCGACGGACTTGCGGATCGAAAGCTCGCTGGAGGGGATGACCCCCTCGGACTTGTAGCCGATGTCCACCAGCACTTCGTCGTTGTCGATCCGGACGACGTGGCCGGTGACGACATCGCCTTCCTGGAAGGGATGCAGCGTCGCGTCGTAGTTGGGGACGATCTGGCCGTCGACCTCGAGCAGCAGACCGTTCGACCCTTCCACGACCTTGGCGTTGGACTGGTCTGTGGGGGGCGTCAGGGTGGTGGTTGAAGACATGTGTCGTCGGAGGATAGCCGCCTCGTGCGATTCGTATCATCAACTGTCCAATGCCCAGCCGAGCGACCAAGCGGGGCGATCAGCGGACGCCGCTCGATCGCGACTGCGATGTGCTGATTTGTGGAGCGAGTTTTGCCGGTCTCGCGGTCGCGCGAGAGCTCGCATCCAGCGGCGCCGACGTGCTCGTGATCGACCGTTACGAGATCGGCGAGCGCCAGACTTCGGCGTGCGGGATCCCCACCACCTGGCTCACCGCGATGGGCTTGGAAGACTCCCTTCAGCAGACGTTCGGGGAGCTCGTGATTCACACCCCGCACGCTGAGGTTCGATACGACCTCCCCTGGACGTTCTCGACGTTCGACTATCGGATACTGTGCCGGCGGCTCGCGGAGCAGGGCTCGTTCGAGTTCGAGACGGCGAAGGTCGATGGCCGCGCCGGTTCCTGCGTGAAGACCGACCGGGGGGAACTGCGCGCGCCGCTGATCGTCGACGCGCTCGGATGGCGCCGCGTGCTCGGCCAGGGCGAGAACATCCAGCCGCCCGACGCCCTGCTCTCGCGCGGCCTCGAAGTTCACCCCTTCGGCTCCGGCGACGATCTCGAGGTGTGGATCGACCGCAGCTACGTGCCCGCGGGGTACGGGTGGAGCTTTCCCGCGGACGCCGAGCTGCGGATCGGCGTGGGCTCGTTCGATCCCCGGTACCACGTCCGCGATCCGACCGTCCGGCTGGCAGACGACCTCGGCGCGGAGACGATTCGCTACCAGGGCAACTGGATCCCGCACGCGTTGCGCGACGCGACCGAGGACGGCGTGTTCTTCGCCGGCGATTCCGCGGGCCACTGCCTGCCGCTGACCGCCGAAGGGATCCGGACGGCGCTCTACTTCGGGGTCGCCTGCGGCCGCGAGCTGCGCGCCGTGCTGTCAGGAGCCCAAAGCCGCGAGCAGGCGCTCGCGCGTTACCACGCCTTCTCGGCGTCGCACTCGTTCCCGTTCCGTTCGCTGCTGCGCGTCCAGCGCCTGGTCCCTCGCGTCGCGCCGCGGCTCCTCGGAGGCGCCCTGCGGGCGATGGAGGCCAAGCGGTTCGTCGACTGGTCGTTCAACCACTACCTGAACATCGCCCACCCAAACTTCGCGAGCGCCGGCGCCGTGCCACGGCGCGCTCAGGCCCGGCTCGCCTCGGTGGCCTAGCCGCGGGACGCGATCGACTCTGGCCCGCGGGCGCTTCAGCCCTCGCGGCTGTGGCGGGCGGTCTTCTCGGTAAAGGGCAGCAAGGAGAGGGGGTGGGTGGGGGCGCCGGCGGGTCGCCTGAGCCGGTGGTTTGACCTTGTGCTGGGCGCAAACCCGCGACTTTGTGCCGAGAGTGTCACGGGAAACCTGCATAACACGACAACACCGGCGCGAATCCCGAGCCCTGTCGCATTGAGCACACTCCTCATGCATAGCTCGACAGGGCTCGGACTTCCGGGGCGATTTGTCGTGCTATGCACGATCGGGAGCTCGAGCGAGGCGGTGGCGGGTGCGATCACAGCCGAACCTCCCCTTCCCCAGCGCCGTTTACCGGGCCGCCCGCCAACCCGGGGCTGCGGGCCTGAAAGCGCCCCGGGCCGAGAGTCGACAGCCACCAAGCGGGCCCTCGAAACCCCAGCTAGCCCGCGATCGCCACCCTCCGCGCAAAGAACGCCCAGTTGCCCCAGGCGTCGGTCGTCCGCACCACGACGCGGTAGGAGCCCTGGCGCGTGAACGCGTGCCACGCCTTGCGCCGGCGCGCGCGCCGGTGGTCGCCGAAGAACCACTGGTACGAGCGAATCGGCGCCTCCGCCCGAGTCACACGCGCCGAAAACAGGATCGGGGTGCCGCGGACTCCGTGCCGTGAAGCGGAGAACGTGATCGCATCCCCCGGCGCGTGCGACTGGCACGACCCCGTGGCGTTGCTCCAGACCTGCTGCAGGTAGTAGTGGTCGCCGTTGATCACCTGATTCCAGGCCCTGGCGCCGGTCCCACCGAGTGTCCGTCCGAAGCTCGTGATGCAGAGGTCGGCCTCCTCCTCACCGCCGGGCCCAACCCAGGCGTTGCCGAACGGATCGGTGACGGACTCGTTGTGCTCGTGGCTGAGCGTCGAGATCGCGGGATCGGCCGTGCTCGAGTTCGGGCGGGGGTTGTCCGATTGGCAATGGCCCGGCACCGCGTTGTATGGGATCACCGCGTAGGGAACGTTGTCCGAGGTCCAGGAGTGGTAGCCGCAATAGCCACCGTTGTCGCTGCCGCCGAGCGAGCACTGCGTGGGCCCCTGGGACAAACAGCTGCCGAGGCCGCTCGGAAGGACGAGGAAGTAGATGTTGTTGCTCCGTCGCGGGAGCTTGTACGCGTTCAGCACACGCATGACCTGGTCCTCGACCTGCTGCCCGGTGAGGCAGTAGGTCCACCCCGGCCCCTTCCCGAACGGCGGCGGCAGCGGCTCGCTGCAGCCGTTGGGCGGCAGCGGGTTCGTAGCCACGACGGCCCCGCGATAGGTCGAGTCATACGCGGCCGCACCGAGAGAATCTCGGTACTGGCCGCTCAGCCCGTAGATGTTCGTGGGCATCCTGCTGTCGACGGCGACGTCGGACAGGAATTGCTCGATCAGCGCCTGATACCCGGTGTCGTAGGTGAGCCCGGACCCCTCCGGCTCCCAGAAGATCAGGTGCGTGTTGTTGGAGTGCAGCACCGGCCCCCCGAGGTACGGGAGGTCGGCGGCGTGAGCGCGGCCGACCCGATGGCTACCCGCGCGGCCGTCTGGCACGACGCCCAGGAACCGCGCACGGTGCGCCTGCGCGGCGCCCACGACCCGGCCGCGATGCGCCTGCGCGGCCCCCGCGGTCCCGAGCGCGCCGGCGGCGAGCGCCACCACGATCAATGCCGCCCTGGCGGCTCTCACTTGGCCGCCAGCCAGTCGGGCCCGATCCCGGCGTCCACCGCCAGCGGCGGATCCATCTCGAACGCCCCCGCCATCTGCTCGGTCGCGATCTCCTTGACGCGCTCCGCCTCCTCGGCGGGGCCTTCGAACAGCAGCTCGTCGTGGATCTGCAGGACCAGTCGCGTCTGCAGCCCGGCCTCGGCGAGCGCTTGGTCGCAGTGGACCATCGCCACTTTCATGATGTCCGCGGCGGTCCCCTGGATCACCATGTTGACCGCGAACCGCTCGCCCTGCCTGCGTAGCTCCCACCGGCGCGCGCGGAGCTCGGGCACCTGGCGGCGGCGGCCGAACAGCGTTGAGACGTACCCGTGTTCGGTGCCCTGCTCGATCGTCTCCTCGATGAACCGTCCGACCGCCGGGAAGCCCGCGAGGTAGCGTTGGATGAACTCGTCAGCTTCGGACTGGGGGATATCGAGCCGGTCGGCCATCCCGTACGCCGAGAGTCCGTACACGATCCCGTAGTTGATCATCTTCGACTTCGAGCGCATCCCGGGATCGATCTGATCCGGCGTGACGTTGAACACCCGGCAGGCGGTGGCGGTGTGGACGTCCTCGCCGCGGCGGAAGATCTCCTTGAGCACGTCCTCGCCGGCGATGTGGGCCAGCAGCCTGAGCTCCACCTGCGAGTAGTCGGCCGAGACGAGCAGGTTGCCCGGTTCCGCCACGAAACACGCGCGGATCTCCCTTCCCAGCTCGGTCCGGATCGGGACGTTCTGGAGATTGGGGTTGTTGGACGACAGCCGGCCCGTGGTCGCGGTCGTCTGGCTGAACGTCGTGTGCAGGCGGCCGTCCGCGCCGATGTAGTCGGGGAGCGCGTCCAGGTAGGTCTGGGCGAGCTTCGTGAGCTCCCGGAAGCGCTCGATCTTCGGGATCACCTCGTGCTCCTGCCGGATCGCCTGCAGTACCCGCGCGTCGGTCGAGAAGCCCGTCTTCCCGCGGCGCTTGCGCGAGAGGCCGAGCTTCCCGAACAGGATCTCCTCGAGCTGCTTCGGTGAGCCGATCGTGAACTCCTCGCCGGCGAGCTCGAAGATCTCCTGCTCGAGCGCGTCGGCCTCGGCCTTCACCCGGGCCGAGATCTCGTGCAGGCGCCCTGTGTCGAGCTTGACGCCGGCCAGCTCCATGTTGCGCAGTACCCGGACGAGCGGCAGCTCCACCTCGTTCAGCAGGTCCGTCAGCCCGCGCCCGCGGATCTCCTCCCGCTGCCACGCCGCGAGCGCGCCGAGGAGCACGGCGTCGCTGGCGGCCGGGTCCTCGATGTCCGTGCCCAGGCCCCGCTCCTCGCACAGCTCGCGGAACGGGTAGCCCCGGCGCGCCGGCTCGAGCAGGTAGGCGGCGACCTCGGTGTCGTGCACGAGGTTCGCGGGCACGGTCAGCAGGGACTTGGCGTCGTGGGCCACGGTCGGCCGGGAGCCGATCGCCTCGACGAGCGGCTCGGGTCCGCTTGAGGAGCCGCCCAGCACCTGACCCCCGCCCTGGTAGACGCCGAAGCGCCACCCCTCCTCGGCGGCGAACAGCACTCCCTCAGGGATCTCGGGCGCCTTTACCGCGACGGCGACCTCCCGGTCGGGCAGCCGCGCCACGTCGCCAAGCGTTCCCTCGCGGAGTCGCGCGGTGAGAGAACGTTCTGCCTCTGGCGCCGGCGCCGCGGCGTCCGCGGAGCCGAGCGCCTCCTCGAGCCGCCGCAGGGGCTCGCGCAGCTCGAAACGCCTGAACACGTCGCGAAGCTTTGAGCGGTCCGGGTCGCTGGAGACGAACTCGTCGAGCTCGAGCTCCAGCGGGATGTCGCGCTTGGCGGTAGCGAGTTGCTTAGAGAGCCTCGCGTCCTCGGCGTGGTCGATCAGGTTCTGCTTGCGCTTGGCGCCGCTGATCTCGTCGACGTGCTCGAGGACCCCCTCCAGCGAGCCGAACCGCTGCAGCAGCTCGGCGGCGGTCTTGTCGCCGATCCCCGGCACGCCGGGGATGTTGTCGCTCGTGTCGCCCTTGAGGCCGATGAAGTCTGGGATCAACTCGGGCGGGACGCCATAACGGTCGACGACGCCGTCGCGGTCGTACACGCGCGTGTCGGTGATGCCGCGGCTCGTGGTCATGATCTTGATCCCGTTATCGACGAGCTGGTAGGCGTCGCGGTCGCCGGTAACGACCATCACCTGAATCGGCGGCTCGGTCTCCTTCGCCGTCTCCACGATCGAGGCGATCACGTCGTCGGCCTCGTACCCCTCGACCGACAGGTTCCGGTAGCCGAACGCCTCGACGAGCGGCGCCAGGTGCGGCCACTGCTCCTTGAGCAGGTCCGGGCGGCTCGAGCGCTGTGCCTTGTAGTCGGCGTACACCTCCCGGCGGCCCGTGTATCCCGCGTCCCACACCACGACCGTCGCCTTCGGGCCGTAGTCGGTCAAGATCTTCACGAGCATCGACGCGAACCCGAAAATCGCGTTCGTCGGCTCTCCGGTGGAGGTCGCGATCGACTCCGGGAGCGCGAAGAACGCGCGGTAGGCGAGGCTGTTGCCGTCGATCAGGAAGAGCTCTTCTGCCATCACTACTGAGGCTATCTTGGCGCGGCGCGGATAAGGGTGTTCGGGGTGGCCGCCAGCGCGGCCCGCTCGGCATCCGGCCTCGCCCGATCGGGCCGCGCTGGAGTCGTCCGGCTGCGCCACGCCGCCGGCCGGTGCGTGCACGCCGGCCTCCATCTCCTGAGGAATAAGATGCCCTCCCCCATGGCCAGCACCCCCAGCGCCCAGTACAGCATCACGCTCCGGGTCGAGATCGACCACCGGCCGGGGATGCTCGGCAAGGTCGCGAGCGCGATCGGGGAAGCCGGCGGGACGATCGGCGCCGTCGACCTCGTGGCGGTCGACTCCCAGCACACGATCCGCGACATCACGGTCGAGACCGGCGACTCCTCGGACTGGCCGCGACTGACCGACGCCGTCGACGCGATCGACGGCGCGCACGTCCTCGACACCACCGACCGGACGTTCATGCTGCACGTCGGGGGCAAGATCGAGATCCAGAACAAGAGCCCTCTGAAAACGCGCGACGACCTGTCGATGGCCTACACGCCGGGGGTGGCGCGGGTGTGCTCGGCGATCGAGCGCGACCCCGACAAGGCGTTTCAGTTCACGATCAAGCGCAACACCGTCGCGGTCGTCTCCGACGGGACGGCCGTGCTCGGCTTGGGCGACATCGGCCCCCGGGCGGCGATGCCCGTGATGGAGGGCAAGGCGATGCTGTTCAAGGAGTTCGGCGGGGTCGACGCCTTTCCGCTGTGCCTGGACACACACGACCCCGACGAGATCGTCGCGGTCGTCCGCGCGGTGGCGCCCGGGTTCGGCGGCATCAACCTCGAGGACATCTCGGCGCCACGGTGCTTCGAGATCGAGGAGCGGCTGAAGGCCGAGCTGGACATCCCGGTCTTCCACGACGATCAGCACGGGACGGCGGTAGTCGTGCTGGCGGCGCTGCTCAACGCCCTGACGCTCGCCGGGCAGCGGATCGAGAACATCCGGACCGTGATCGTCGGCATGGGCGCCGCCGGCGTCGCCGTCACGCGCATCCTGTTGGCGGCCGGCGCGCGCCACATCATCGGGTGCGACTCGCGCGGAGCGCTCTACGTTGGGCGTTCGGACTATGAGGACGGGACTATGCATCCGGTCAAGCGTTCGGTCGCGGAGTCGACGAACCCGGATAGACGATCCGGCGCCGTTCCCGAGGTGATCGAGGGAGCAGATTTGTTTATCGGCTTATCCGGCGCGCGGTTGATCGAGCCGTCGGCCCTGGCCGCCATGAATCCCGACCCGATCGTGTTCGCCATGGCCAACCCCACGCCCGAGGTCTCCCCGGAGGCGGCCTCGAAATACGCCCGGGTGGTCGCCACCGGCCGCTCGGACTACCCCAACCAGATCAACAACGTCTTGTGCTTCCCGGGGATCTTCCGGGGGGCGTTGGACGTCCGCGCCACCCAGATCACCGAGGAGATGAAGATGGCGGCGGCCCGCGCGATCGCCGACATCGTCTCGACCGAGGAGCTGCGCGAGGACTACATCATCCCGTCGGTGTTCAACCGCGAGGTCGTGGGCGCGGTGGCGAGCGCGGTGGCGGACGAGGCGCGGGAGAGTGGGACTGCCGAGGCGGGGTCGGAGACGGGGTTCGCGTCGACGGAGGAGTTCGGGGTTCTGCCAGGGCGGTGACGACCACCGCAAGGCCGCCTAGCCCGTCAGCGCGTTGGTTTTTGCCGACGGCCGTGATCTCCCCGAGAGGCCGGCCGGTTGCTCCTTCGGGCACTCCAGCCCGTAGCGACGATGCTCTCGCACGCCGATCTCCCTTTGGCACGCTCCGCCGGGGTAACGGGGGCAAAGCCGGTCTCCTCGATCACGATTGCGGTCAGGTCTCGATGCGGGTCGGCCAGGGAGCAAACGTGCGTGGAAGCCGGAATCGCTGCCGCGCGCTCGTAGCCCCAGAGGTAACCGACGTTTACGCGGTTGGCAGACCACACCAGGCACTCGGTTCTCACGTCCAGACTTTCCGAGCTGAAGATGATCTGCGTGGCGTAGCCGTCATACACCGTGCAAGTCGTAGGGCCGGACGAAGAGACCGGTAGCGCGGCCGGCAGCACGGACTTCGGGGCCCCAGTGGTAGGCGCTGCCGACGAAGCCGTCGAGAGGGCTGACGCAGCGGGCGGACTCTCGGTCATCGGCCGGTGCGAGCCGCCGCAGCCGGCGAGGGCAGAGGTCGAGGCGACCAGCGCGACACAGGACAGCCGCCGGATCACCGCTCCATTATCCAACCCGCCGTACTGTTGGCGGAACTCAGCTTGGACCGTGCTTGCGCCTGGGGAGGCGCCCTTCCACCGTCCATTTCGACCCTGGCCGCCCGGGCAGCAGGAGCGCGAGCAGGAGCCCGATGGCTGAGAGGATCAGGCCGAACGCGAGCCCGAGCCGCTCACCGTACCCCTTGCGCTCGGTCAGCCAGGATGCCGCGACGGCCGAGATCAGCCACACGAACAGGAGGTAGAGCGCCTTCGCACCGATGGTCGCGTCGACGATCATGTGCCCAGGTACGCCCGTTGCACGGCGGGGTTCTCTCGCAGCTGATCGGAATCGTCGGCCAGCACCACCTGCCCGGTCTCGAGCACGTAACCGCGCTTGGCGAGGTCGAGCGCGTAGTTGGCGTTTTGCTCCACGAGCAGGATCGCCACGCCCAGGCGATTGATCTCAGCGATCGTCTCGTAGATGCGCTGCACGAGGATCGGCGCGATCCCCATCGAGGGCTCGTCGAGCATCAGCAGCTTCGGGCTGGCCATCAGCGCGCGGCCGATCGCGAGCATCTGCTGCTCGCCTCCGGACATCGTTCCCGCCTTCTGGCGCTCGCGCTCCTGCAGTCGCGGAAACAGCTCGAACACGCGCTCGAGATCTTCGCTAACGCCATCTCCCTGGCGCCGAAACGCCCCGAGTTCGAGGTTCTCGCGGACGGTCATTCGGGGGAAGCAGTGGCGCCCCTCCGGCGACAGGGCGATCCCGCGGCTGACGATCTCGTGCGCCGGGACGCGCGTTATGTCCTCGCCGGCGAACGTGATCTTCCCTGAGCGCGGAGGACTGAGGCTCGTGATCGAACGCAGCGTGGTGGACTTTCCGGCGCCGTTCGATCCGATCATCGTCACGACTTCGCCCTCCTCGACCGTCAGCGATACGCCGCGCAGCGCCTCGATCGCGCCATAGAAGGTGTGAATGTCTTCGACCTCGAGGAGCGCCATCAGCCCTGTTTCCCTAGATAGGCCTCGATCACGCGCGGGTTCTCGCGTACATCGCCCGGAGGTCCCTCGGCGATCTTCTCGCCGTGGTCGAGCACCGTCACGCGCTCCGAGACGCCCATCACGACCTTCATGTCGTGCTCGATAAGGAGGATCGTGAGCTCGAGATCGTTTCGCATCTTGCGCATGAACTCGGTCAGCGCGGTGGACTCCTGCGGGTTCATGCCGGCAGTCGGCTCATCGAGCAGCAGCAGCTTGGGATCGGAGGCGAGCGCGCGCGCAATCTCGACCCGGCGCTGATCGCCGTAGCTGAGATTGCTCGCGAGCTGCCCGAACTGCCGTCGCTTGAGGCCGACGTACGAAAGCAGCTCAGCGCCCCGCTCCTCGACCGCCCGCTCCTCCGCGCGCACCCACGGGGCGCGCGTAATGGCGCCGAACACGCCCGCTCGCATCCGGCAGTGACGCCCGACAACCACGTTCTCGAGTGCGGTCATCGCACCGAACAGGCGGATGTTCTGAAACGTCCGGGCGATACCCAGCTTCGTGATCTTGTCGGGCCGGGAGTCGGTGATGTCGCGGTCGGCGAACGCGATCCGTCCGCTGGTCGGCTTGTACAGCCCGGTGAGCATGTTGAAGAAAGTCGTCTTGCCGGCGCCGTTGGGTCCGATGATCGAGACGATCGACCTGAGCGGGATGTCGATCGAGACATCGTTGACCGCACGGAGGCCGCCGAACTCCTTGGACACCTGTTCGGCGCGGAGGATCGCACCGGTGGTGGAGGGGTCCATCGCCGGCGGCGCCTCCGCGCTCACGGGGCTGCCTCCCCAGGCTCGACGGAGGACCAGGCCGTTCCGGGCTCCTCCAGCTCGAGCTCGCCGATCCCCCTGGTCAGCTCGAGTTTTCGTCGGCGCTCAGGGATCAGTCCCTGCGGGCGCAGGACCATCACCAGCACCAGGAGGAACCCGAAGATGCTCACCTGGAGCTCGGTGAGGTTGAAGTTCAGGCCCAAGGTGCCGGGCAAGCCGTTGAGTACGTCCGGGATCAGGTAGTAGTTGATGTTGGCGAGCAGCAAGGCGCCGAGCACCACCCCCCAGATTGAGCCCAGGCCGCCGAGGATCACCATCGAGAGAACGAAGATCGAGAAGCCGAACTGGAACTCACCGGCGTCGATCAGCGTCGTGTAGGCACCGAGGAACGCGCCGGCGATGCCACCGAACGCGGCGCCCAGCGCGTAGGCGAGCAGCTTCGTCTTAACGAGCGGAATCCCCATCGAGACGGCCGCGACCTCGTCCTCCCGCAGCGCGATCCACGCCCGCCCGAGGCGCGAGTCGCGCACCCGGAAGTTGACGAACAGCGTGAGCAGGACGAGCGCGAAGATCGTGTAGTACCAGGGTCTGATGTCTAACTGCGAGAACATGCCGATCCCCGGCAGGTAGGGGGCGTCGGTACCGCTGATCCCGAGCTCGCCGCCGGTCAGCGGCATCCCGAAGACCTTGATCTGCGGCCCGTTGAGCGCGATCACGCGGATGATCTCGCCGAACGCGAGCGTCACGATCGCGATGTAGTCGCCGCGCAGGCGCAGCGTCGGCACGCCGATGATCGCGCCGGCGAACGCGGTCAACAGCCCGGCGCAGATCAGGATCATCACGAAGTTCAGGTGAATCCCGGGGATGGAGTTCACGGGGCCGTGCACGAGGATGTGCACATGAGCTTTGTAAAAGAAGTCCGAGCCGAGCCAGCCGAACGCGTATGAGCCGAGCGCGAAGAAGGCGACGTATCCGAGGTCGAGCAGGCCGGCGAAGCCGACGACGATGTTCAGGCCGAGCGCGAACATCACGTAGGTCAACGACAGGATCTCCGTGTTGACGAAGTTGCTCGTGTTCGAGAAGAGCTGCGGCAGGAGCAGACCGAATCCGATCAGCAGCACGACGAGGCCGCGTGACCACCACGAGGGCAGCCGTCGCTCGATCGCCGCGCGCCATTCGCGCAGCTGGGCGAGCAGCTCGTTCACCCGGCCTCCCTCGTCTCCTCGCCGAGCAGCCCGTGTGGCCGCAGGACCATGACCACGATCAGGTAACCGAACACGATCACCGGCGTCCACTGGGGCCCGAACGGCGGGCTGCGCGAGTCGGAGATCTGCTGGATCACGCCGATGATCAGACCGCCGAGCACCGCCCCGCGGATGTTTCCGATTCCGCCCATGACCGCGGCGGTGAAGGCGATCAGACCCGCCTCGAACCCCTGGAGGTAGGAGATGGTGGTCTCATACAGGGCGTAGATGAGCCCCGCGGCGCCCGCCAGGGCCCCGCCGATCAGGAACGTGAGCGAGATCGTCGTGTCGACGTTGATGCCCATCAGCCTCGCGGCCTCAGGGTCCTGAGCGGTGGCGCGCATCGCCCGTCCCATCCGGGTGCGGCCCACGAACCACGTCAGCAGGATGACGAGCGGCACCGTGACGCCGATCGCGAGCATGTCGCGGCGATGGATCGCCACACCGGAAATCGAGAAGACCACGTCGTTGCCGCGGATCAGGTCCGAGATTCCGGCCGGGGCTCCCCCGATCCATAGCAGCCCGACGTTCTGGAGGATGAACGAGAACCCGACCGCGGTGATCAGCGGCGCGAGCTTTGGCGCATTCCGAAGCGGGCGATAGCCGACCCGCTCGATCAGCACGTTCAGCGCGCCACAGACAGCCATCGAGACGAGCAGTGCCGCCGCGAGGCCAAAGATCACGCCGAATGTCCCGGTCGCCAGAGTCAGCCCGATCCCCGCCCAGAAGCCCGCGGCGGTCAGCGAGCCGATCATGAACACATCGCCGTGCGCGAAGTTGATCAGCTCGATGATCCCGTAGACGAGTGTGTAGCCGATCGCGATCAGGGCCCAGATCGCGCCGTTCGAGATGCCCTGGAAGAGGTTGGTTCCGATGTACGAGAGGTCGTGGACCGTCGTCGCGTGGCCGTTGACGAACGCCGGATACCCCGACACCAGGTCGTGAATGGCGTAGTAGACCGGCAGCACCGCGAGCGCGGCGATCAGGCCCCACTTCCCCGCGAAACGCCGAATGGCTACGAGGACGGGATGGGCCGCCGCCGAGGCGGCCTTGGGAGCGAGCGAACCGGCTTCCATATGGCCGAGCCTAACGCCGGAGCGGGGCCGCGGCAACGGCCCCGCTCTCGGTCAATGTCAGCCGGTGATCGACTTGATGTACTCCGGATTTCCGTCCGAGCCGACCTTGTAGAGGCCGTACTGCTTCAGCGTCGTGTCACCGTTGGCGTCGAACCCGTAGGTCCCGATTGCACCGTGGTGGTCCTTGGTCGCGAACAGCGCGGCGAGCACCGCGGACTTGTCGTTGCCCTTGGACCCGAGCGACGCGATCGTCTGTAACCCGAGCTGCATCGCCTCGTAGCCGTAGATTGAGTACGGATCGGGGTTCGAGACTCCGTACTTGGCCTTATAGGCGGCCAGGAACTGCCGGCCGCCCGGGTATGAGGTCAGGCCCTGCGTCGCCACCGTGCACTCGAACAGCGGGGCGATGCTCGCGGGGAACCCGCCCGTCTTCGGATTGGTCACTCCACCGGAGCAGACGCCGTCGCCGCCGAAGATCTTGGTGGTCGGCATCGCGGCGTTGAGGTCCTTGACCAGCTCGACCTCGCCCGGCGGGTTGAAGCCGGTGTACACGCAGTTGACACCGGCCGCCTTGAGCGACGACGCGTACGCCCGGTAGTTGGGCGCCGTCGGATCGAGCCCCGTGCCGCTTGATCCGCTCGTGCCCTCCAACGTGATCCCGTAGTCGCCGTGGTGCAGAATGATCTGCGTGGCGAGGCCGACGCCGTACGGCGTCTTGTCGTTGGCTACCGCGACCCGCGTGCAGCCTGCCTGCTTCATCGCGACCAGACCTGCGATTCCCTGGATCGTGTCGCGGGGAACGATCCGGAGGTATGTGCGCTTGCCGGTCGGGTAGTACTTCTGCGGCTCGCCGGGGGAGGTTCCCGGGTCATTTGTGGTCAATCCGGGGTATGTGTTCGCCGGGCTGACCTGCGGGAGCCCCGCCTGGTTGGTGATCGGGATCTCGACCTCGGCGCAGCCGGAGTTGAACGGCCCGACGAGGTAGACGGCCTTCGGGTCGGTCGCCGCCCTGCGCGCATTGGCCTGGCAGACGTTGAGGTCGTAGTTGGTCGGCGACGTCGCCGTCGCGTCGTTCATCGAGATGAAGTTGACCTTGAATGAGCCCGCCTTGTCGCCCGCCTGAGTGAGCGCGAGCTTTTCACCATTCAGCGCCGGAATCGTCTGCGCGGTCACCGCCCCGTTGAGCGGGAGGTCCGAGTAGATGTCGATCGTGTTCGAGCCCCCGCTGCTGCTGGAGGACCCGGTGGTGGTGCTGCTGCTGCTGCTGCTACTACCGCAAGCGCCGAGTACCAAGACCGCGCCCGCGAGCATGCAGCCCGTCGTTGCTCTGCCGAGTAAACGCATGCTCCTCCTCTGTGTGTGTCGATACCGGACAATCCTTTCGCCCGCGTGGAGCGCAGAGTAGTGGCGCGCTCGGACCGCAGCAACCCAGGACCGGTCAAACAACGAGACAAGCGCTCGTCCCCTAACGCAACATCAATCGAGCCTTCGGCGCAGGTAAATATCCGGTAAATCAGCCGATCATCGCCTTCCAGAAGGACAGCCTACCGTCGATCACGCGCCACACGCCATAGCGTCGGATCGTCGTGTCCCCGGTTCGCGTGATGCTGTAGGTCCCGAGCACGCTGTCGCGATCCCGGGTCGCGAAGATCTCGCCCAGGACCCGCGAGCGCAGCACGGCGCGCGTTCCTCCGTCGGTGGCCCGCGAGATCGCGCCCAGCATCAGGCTCATCGCCTCGTACCCGAAGATCGCGAAAGGCTGCGGTGGGCCGTAGCGCCGCTCGTACGCGGCGTAGAACGCCTTGGCCGAGGCCGGCCCGGCATCGGGCCCGACGGACGGCGCCGTCACCATGACCCGGGAGTCGAGCGCGAGCGGGATCCCGCCATCGGTCGGATCGGCGAACGAGCTTTCCGCGACGCCGGCCGACCCGAAGATCTGGGCCAGTGGCATCGCCGCACCGAGCTGCCGGGCGAGCAGCGGTGCGCCCGACTCCGTGAGCGCGCTGATCAAGACGCAGTTGGCCCCACTCTGGCCCACGCTCTTGGCCAGCGGCGCATAGCTCGTGGCGTGCGGCTGAAACGCCTGGACGCCGACGACTTTGAGCCCGGCCGAGCGAGCCACGAGCGAGAAGGTCGAGGCCAGGTCCTCCCCATCGACCTCGCCGTCCTCGAGCACGTACGTCTTCAAACAGCCGAGGCTGCGCTGCAGCTTGACCTGGACGGTCGCCTGAACCGTGTCGTTGGGAACGACCCGGGCAAATGTGCGGATCTTCGTCGGGTAGTACTTCTCGGGCTCGCCCGGCGCCGCCCCGGCCGCGTCGGAGGTCAGCCCGACGGCGCTGCTCGACGCGCTGATCTGAGGGATACCGAGGCGGTTCAGCAGGGGAATCGAAACCGCGCTGGCCCCGGAGTTGAAGTCGCCGATGTACCCGATCGTGGTCGGATCCTGGAGGACGATGCGGGCGTTGGCGGTGGTCTTGCCGGGGTCCCATTCGTCGCGTTGGGGGGTCGAGTCGTCGAGTGCTTTGAGTTGGATGCGGTAGCGCCCGACCCGTCCCCGGGCCTGCGTCAGGGCGAGCTGCTCTCCGTTGAGCACCGCCTGTGCGTTCAGGCGCGAGGCGCCCCGCATCGGGGCACTCGAGTAGATCGTGAGCCTGACGCTGTCGATCCGGTTCGCGACCGCGTCCTTGCCGCCGCACCCGCCGGTCGCGACCGCGGTCAGCACGATCGCGATGACGCTTCCGGGCAACTTCACCCGGACCATTTTCACGGGGCAGGCGACACGGAGGCGAACGGCACCAAGCTGCCGTTGCGGTAGCGGCTGAACACGAACGGCGCGAGGCTGATATCACCGGCGGAGTTGATCGAGTACGTCCCGAGCGCGGACTGACGGTTCTTGATCTTGAAGAAGTCGTTGACGACGGTCGTGCGGTCGTTCGCCGACGAACCCGCTTCCTGCAGGACGGCGAGCACAGCCTTCATCGCCTCGTAGCCGAAGATCGCCCCGAGCGCCGGCGCGTGCCCGTAGGCGGCGGTGAAGGCAGCAGTGAACTGGCGGCCCTCCGGCGTCAGGTCCTTGGGCAGGAATCCCGGCGCCGACACGTACAGATTGAGCTTCGCGCCGCCGAGCGAGGAGGCGAATGCGGTCGTGTCGAGGGCCGAAGGGGCGAACAGCTTCACGCCGGCGTTCGCCTGCGCGACGTTCCCGAACAGCCGACCCGCCGCCGACGCGCTCTCGGAGCTCGCACCGAAGAACAGTGCATCGGCGCCCGAGGCCTGGAACTTCGAGGCATCCGGGGGGCCCTGCACGACGCTGATCGTGTTGCCCGCGTCCTGCCTCACGGCCAGCGCGATCGCCGCGCCGTACGCGCTCCCGTCGTCGGTGACGTACAGCTTCCTGACGCCCAGCGTCGACATCTCCGCGATCTGCGCCCTGGCCTCCTGCGCGCTGTTCGGCACGACCCTGGCGAACGTGTAGCCGTACGTGCCCTGGGACTCGTAGTAGTTCTTCGGCGCTCCCGGCACCGCCGCCGTCGGCCGCGTGAGCTCGAGCGCGGTGTCGGCCGGGCTGACTTGGAGGAGATCCTGGGAGTTCGTGATCCCCACCGAGTCCCCGGATGCCCCCGGCGTCAGCTCCCCGAGGTAGGCGATCGCGGCCGAGTTCTCGATTGCGGTGCGGGCGTTATCCGAGATCTTGCTCGCGTCGGCGGTGGCGAGCTTGACCGTGAACTTCCCGAGCTTTCCGCCCGTCTGCTGCTGGAACTGCTGAAAGGCGAGTCGTTCCGCGTCGAGAATGTCCGGCGAAGCCGGGCTTCCGGCCAGCGCGGCGGCGTAGATCGTGAGCTGCGTGCCTGACGCCGTGACCGACGAGCTGGCGCTCGACGAGCAACTCCCCACGCCCGCGGTCAGCGCAGCGAACGCACAGACGCACAGAAGCGGTCCTCGGCGCACTACGTGATGCGCCTAGTCCCGCCGGCCGGGCAGGAACGGGAGGAGGTTGCGAACGGCGATAGCCACGAGCACCATCACGACCGCGATCAGAATCGAGTCGAAGCCGCTGATGTTCAGCGACCACAGAACGATCCAGATGCAGAGGCCGGCGGTGCCGGTAAGGATCAGGCCCATTGACCGGGGAATGCTAGCCGAGTGGGGGTGCGGACAGCGCCGCGCAGAACTCGGCGACGAGGCCCCTTACGGCGACGGCTGGGTCGTCGGCCTCGCCCGCTGCCCGCACGAGGCGGCTGCCCACGATCACGCCATCGGCGCCGGCGTCCGCGGTGTTTCTCGCCTGATCGGCGGTGGCGATTCCAAACCCGACGGCGATCGGCACCTCGGTGTGCGCGGCGGCGCGTGAGACGATCGCGCGCAGGCCTCCGTCGAGCGCGGCGCGCTCCCCGGTAGTGCCGGTGAGCGAGACCGCGTAGAGGAAGCCGCGCGCGCTCGCACCGATCCTCGCCAGCCGGTCCTCGGGCGTGGTCGGCGCCACGAGCGGGACGAGCGCGACGCCGCGCGAGTCGCAGGCCTCGAGCGCGTCTGCCGCCTCCTCGAGCGGCAGATCGGGCACGATCAGGCCGCTAGCTCCCGCATCCGCGAGCGCATCGACGAATCGCGCCAGCCCGTGCGCGAGGATCGGGTTCGCGTAACACATGACGGTCACGGGCACGTGGCGCGAGATCGTTCGCGCCACGTCGAGCACCAGCGGAACCGTGGCGCCGGCGCGGAGCGCCGCTGTGCCGGCGGCATGGATCACGGGCCCATCGGCGAGTGGGTCCGAGAACGGCACGCCGAGCTCGACGAGGTCGGCGCCCCCCTCGGCATAGGCGATTCCGATCCGCCGCGACGTCTCGAGGTCGGGAAAGCCACCCATCAGGTACGGCATCAGCGCGGCGCGCCGTCCGCTGGCGCGGGCCGACTCGAACGCCTCGGCGATCCGTTCGGACCCGGTCACGGCCGGTCCGCACGATCGTCCTGGAGATGGTCCAGGGCCTCGGCGAGGTCCTTGTCCCCGCGCCCGGACAGGCAGATCAGGTCGAGTTCGCTGGGGCCGTTCGCGAGCGCCCAGGCGACCGCATGGGCGCTCTCGAGCGCCGGGATGATCCCCTCCAGCCGGGCCAGGCGCGCGAACGCGGCCAGCGCGTCCCGATCGCTGATGGCCACGTAGCTGGCACGGCCCGAGTCGCGCAGCCACGCGTGCTCCGGGCCGCTGCCGGGGTAGTCGAGTCCGGCGGAGATCGAGTGCGCCTCGAGGATTTGGCCGTCCTCGTCCTGCATGATCGCCGAGTACGCGCCGTGCAGGACGCCGGGAAGCCCGCGCGCGGTCAGAGGGGCTCCATGACGTCCGCTGTCGAGTCCCTCCCCGGCTGCCTCGACCCCGACGAGCTCGACCTCAGCATCATCCACGAACGGCGTGAACACCCCGATCGAGTTCGATCCGCCTCCGACGCAGGCGATCACGCGCTGCGGGAGCCGCCCGGCCTGTGCCAGCACCTGCGCCCGCGCCTCATCGCCGATCACCCTCTGCAGGTCCCGGACGAGCGCCGGATACGGCGCCGGCCCCACGCACGATCCGATGATGTAGTGCGTGGTTTCCACGTTGGTGACCCAGTCGCGAATCGCCGCCGACACCGCCTCCTTGAGGGTCCGCGCGCCTGCCTCAACGGGCTCGACCGCGGCGCCCAGGAGTTCCATCCGCTCGACGTTCGGCTTCTGGCGGCGCATGTCCTCGGTGCCCATGTAGACGACGCATTCCAGGTCGAGCAGCGCGCACGCTGTCGCCGCCGCGACGCCGTGCTGTCCCGCGCCGGTCTCGGCAATGATCCGCGGCTTGCCCATCCGCCGGGCCAGCAGCGCCTGGCCGATCGCGTTGTTGATCTTGTGGGCCCCGGTGTGGTTGAGGTCCTCGCGCTTGAGGTAGATCGGGTGCCCGGCTGCCTCGCTCAGGCGCCCCGCTCGGTACAGCGCCGTCGGACGGCCCACGTAGTCGCGGAGGAGGCTCTCCCGCTCGGCCTGGAATCCGGGATCGTCGCGCGCGCTCAACCAGGCCGCCTCGAGCTCGGCGAGCGCGGGCATCAGCGTCTCGGGGACGTACTGCCCGCCGTACGGGCCGAATCGATGCTCGACCGTGCTCATGCGGCCGAGACCGGGACCGCAGCGCGGACGGCCGCGGCGAACGCGAGGAGCTTGTCCGGATCCTTGCGCCCCGGGCTGGTCTCGACCCCGCTGGCGACGTCGACCGCGAACGGCCGCACGGCCGTGATCGCGTCGCCGACGTTGTCGGGGTTCAGGCCGCCCGACAGGATCACCGGCACAGGCCCGCGGTGAGCGCGCGCGAGCTCCCACGCGAACGTCTCGCCGGTGCCCCCTGGCAGTCCGGGCGCGTAGCTGTCGAGCAGGTGGTAGTCGGTGTGAAATGACGACAGCGCCTGGATGTCCGCGCGGCTGCGCACCCGCATTGCCTTGATCACCTTGCAGCCGGTCCGCCGCGCCACCTCGGCGCAGAACGCCGGGCCCTCGTCGCCGTGGAGCTGGACCATCGTCAGGCCGACCGAGTCCGCGCGCCACGCGAGCTCGTCGAGGCTGGCGTTGACGAACACGCCGGCGATCTCGAGCCTCCGCCTCAGGGAACCGGCGATCTCGGCCGCGATCACGGGATCGCAGCGGCGCGGCGAACGGGGCCAGAAGTTCAAGCCGAGAGCCCACGCGCCGGCGGCCGCCGCGCGCTCGGCATCGCGCATCGTCGTGATGCCGCAAAACTTGATCTTCGTGGGCGCGGGCTCCATGCCCACATCGTAGGCACCGAGCTATTGCGAAGGCTCTTCGGGCCGGCTCCCGAGCGTCACCATGAACGACCGCTCGTGGGCGCGTCGCACCACCCGGATCACGACGGTCTGACCCGGCTGTCTCGCGTCGAGGATCGTCTGGAGATTGGCCATCGACGTCACCCGGTGGCCGTCAACCGACTTGACCAGATCCCCGCGTTCGATCCCCGCGGTCGCGGCGGGCCCGCCGACGCTCTCGACCTCCAACGCGTGGCGGACTCCCGCGGTGGCGCCGCTGATCCCGAGATAGGCGAGCTGGACCTCGCCGCCTTTCTCGAGCCGGGGCAGTACGTCCCTGGCGGTGTTGCTCGGGACCGCGAACGCGATCCCGACGCTTCCGCTGCCGCCGTTTCCTGCGGTCGCGATCTGAGAATTGATCCCGATCACGGTTCCGGCGGCGTTGATCAGCGGACCCCCCGAGTTGCCGGGATTGATCGGCGCGTCGGTCTGGATCACGTTGTCGATGCTGAATCCGTTCGGCGCCTGGATCTGGCGCTGGAGCGCCGACACGATCCCGCTCGTGAGCGTCCGGTCGAGGCCGAACGGGTTGCCGATCGCCAGCGTGGGATCCCCGACCTGGACCGTCGTCGAGTCGCCAAGCGGGAGCGGACGCACGGTGGGAACACCGCTCATGTTCACCTTCAGCAGCGCGAGATCGTCGTCGGGGTCCTGTCCCACGACGGCCGCCGGACGGCTGATGTCGTCCTCGAATTCGACCGTCACGCCGGTCTGCGGGTTCGCGCCCTCGATCACGTGGTAGTTGGTGAGGATTCGGCCGTCGCGATCGATCAGGAAACCCGATCCCGTCGAGATGCTGCTCTGCTGTGTCGGGTACAGGTCGAACGGGTTCTCGACCTGCTCGATCTCCTGGGCGCGGACGAACACCACGCCGGGGGCGTCGCGGACGTAGATCTCGTGCGGCGTCAGCCCGGACTTGGTGCTCGACGCGGGCTCGGCCGCGACGGGACCCTCCTCGACGACCGTCTTCGTGTCGCGGTGACCGGTGATGCCCGTCACCAGGAAGAGCACTGCGACGACCAGCCCGCCGAGCACCGCCGAGACGAAGGGCGAGCGGATCAGGACCCTCATCCTGACCAGTGTCGCCGCGGCGGTGAAGTTCAGCTAAACGCTGGCTATGAGCCGGCGGCAAGCGGCCTCGATGTCCGCCGAGCGCATCAGCGCCTCGCCGATCAGCACCGCGTCGACCCCCGCCTCGGCGACCCGCTCGAGCTCATCCGACCGGCTGAAGCCGGACTCGGCCACGCTCACCGTCCCGGCCGGCAGTAGGGGCAGCAGCTCGAACGTCCGGCGTGGATCGACCATGAGCGTCGAGAGGTCGCGGTTGTTGATGCCGATGATCTCGGCGCCAATGGCGACCGCCGTCGCGAGCTCCTCGCGGTCGTGGACCTCGACGAGCGCGGCCAGTCCCAGCGCTCGCGCCATCGCGTGCAGCTCGGCCAGCGTCGACTCGGTGAGTGCGGCGACGATCAGGAGCACGGCATCGGCGCCGGCCGCGAGCGACTCGTGAAGCTGGTAGGGATCGACGATGAAGTCCTTGCGGAGGATCGGGAGCGCCGACGCCGCCCGGGCGGCCTGAAGGTCGGCGAGCGAGCCGCCAAAGCTGCGCTCCTCGGTGAGGATCGAGAGCGCCGCGGCGCCCGCCCGCTCGTACGCGGTGACGACGTCCTCGAGCGCGAGGCCGTCGCGGATCACTCCCGCGGACGGCGAGCGCCGCTTGTGCTCAGCGATCAGCGATAGTCCGGGCCTCGTGAGAGCCTCGGCGAATGGACGTACGCCGTCCGACGCCAGCCGGTCCGCGCCCGCTCGTTCGAGCGCGGCGAGCGGTACTGCCTCGCGCCGCCGGCGGATTGCGTCGCGCGTCGAGCTGAGAATCGGCTCGAGCCGGCTCATTTGCCGGCAAGCGCCCGGGTGCACTCGACGAACCGGTCTAGCGAGGTCGCCGCCGCGCCCGAGTCGATCGAGTGCTCGGCCGCGCGCACACCCTGCTCGATCGACTCCGCCCTGCCTCCGGCGTAGATCGCGGCGCCAGCGTTGAGCGCCGACAGATCGCGAGCGATGCCCGGTTCGCCGGCGAACACGCGCCGGGCGGTCTCGGCGTTCTGGGCCGGGTCGCCGCCGGGCACGGCGCCCGTCGGCGCTCGCTCCAGCGCCACCTCCTCCGGCGTCACCTTGTACCGGCGCTGCTCACCGTCGAGCACTTCGACGACGATCGTCGGAGCCGAGATGCTCAGCTCGTCGACGCCATCCTCGCCGCTGACGAGAAGGGCGTGCTTGGTGCCGAGCCGCGCGAGCGCGCCCGCCATCGTCTCGAGGTAGGCCGGATCGGACACGCCGATGAGCTGCCTGGTCGCGCCGGCCGGGTTCGTGAGTGGTCCGAGGAAGTTGAAGATCGTCCGCACGGCGAGCTCGCGGCGGACGGGGACGACATACCGCGTCGCCTGATGGTGGGCGGGAGCGAACATGAAGCCGAATCCGACCTCCTCGATGCAGCGGGCGACCGCCGGCGGCGGGAGATCGATCCGGGCGCCGAGCGCCTCGAGCACGTCCGCGGACCCGGACAGGCCGGTGGCCGAGCGGTTTCCGTGCTTGGCGACTGTGCACCCGGCGCCGGCGGCAATAAGCGCCGCGGTCGTCGAGACGTTGAACGTGCGACGGCCCCCGCCCGTCCCGGCGGTGTCGAGCAGATCGTCGCTCGACACGTCCACGCGCGCGGCCAGCGCGCGCATCGTCCGGGCCAGTCCGGCGAGCTCATCCACAGTCTCCCCCTTCGTGCGCAGCGCGATCAGGAAGGCCGCGATCTGCACCTCGGACGCGTTGCCGGCCATGATGTCCGAGAGCACCGCGGCCGCGTCCTCGAGGCTCAGGTCCTCGCCGGAGGCGAGCGTGTCGATCGCCCGAGTGAGCAGGTCGGGAGCCGGCGCGTTCATCGCGTGCGTTCGAGGAAGTTGGCGAGCAGCTCGCGCCCCTGCTCGGTGAGCACGGACTCGGGATGGAACTGGACGCCCTCGGCAGGCAGCTCACGGTGGCGCACCGCCATCACGATCTCGTCGGCGGAGGCGCTGCGCTCGAGCTGCTCGGGGAGCTCGGCGGCGGCGACGAGCGAGTGGTAGCGACCGACCTCGAGCGGCTCGCGCAGGCCGCGGAAGATCGTCCGGCCGTCGTGCTGCACCCTCGTCGTCTTGCCGTGAACCGGCTGGTGACGGACGACCTTGCCGCCCCACGCCTGCACCAGGGCCTGATGCCCGAGACACACGCCGAGCGTCGGAATCTTCGCGAGCGGGAAGCGCCGCACCGCCTCGAGCGAGATCCCGGCCTGGTCGGGCGTGCACGGGCCCGGCGAGACGATCAGCCGGTCATACCCCCGCACGAGCAGCTCATCGACGGTCGCGTGGTCGTTGCGCACGACCTCGATCTCGGCCCCGAGCTCACCGAGGTACTGCACGAGGTTGTAGGTGAAGCTGTCGTAGTTGTCGAGGACCAGGACCCTCACGGCCACTCCGGCTGTCGAACCGCGAGCTCGATC
The DNA here is from genome assembly GCA_963812225.1 of uncultured Solirubrobacterales bacterium. GTDB lineage: Bacteria > Actinomycetota > Thermoleophilia > Solirubrobacterales > Solirubrobacteraceae > Palsa-465. The sequence goes on along the minus strand of CAWEUN010000007.1, from coordinate 143,548 downwards.
GCCGCGAGGACGGCCTGCGACTTGGCCACCGACTCGCGGTACTCGTAATCGGGTTTTGCGTCGGCGACGGTGCCGCCTCCGGCCTGGATGTGGGCCACGCCGTCGCGGACGACGACCGTGCGGATGTGGATGCAGGTATCGAGCTCCCCGGCGTAGCTGACGTAGCCGATCGCGCCCCCATAGCCGCCGCGCTTGACGGGCTCGAGCTCGTCGATGATCTGCATCGCTCTCACCTTGGGGGCGCCGGACAGCGTTCCCGCGGGCAGGACCGAGCGCAGCGCATCGAGCGCCCCGACTTCCTCGCGCAGCGTCCCGGTCACGCTCGAGACGATGTGCATCACGTGGCTGTAGTTCTCGACCGCCATGAAGTCGTCCACCCGCACGCTCCCGTACTCGCACACCCGTCCGAGATCGTTTCGGCCGAGATCGACGAGCATCACGTGCTCGGCCCGCTCCTTGGGATCGGCCAGCAGCTCCTCGGCCAGCCGGCGGTCCTCCTCGGCGCTCGATCCCCGCGGCCGGGTGCCGGCGATCGGGCGCGTCGAGACGTGCCGGCCCGCGACCGTGATCAGCGGCTCGGGGCTGGCGCCCGCGACCTCGAAGTCGCCGAAGTCCAGGAAGTACATGTACGGGCTCGGATTGACCGCGCGGAGACCGCGGTAGATCGAGAACGCCTCGATCGGGACCGGCGCCGACCAACGTTGCGAGGGCACCACCTGGTAGGCGTCGCCGGCGTAGATGTATTCGACGATCCGCGCAACGTTGGCCTCGAACTCGGCCCGCGACATGTTCGGCGTGAAGCTCGGCGCTCGGCGGTCGGGCGCCGGCGGCCGGGCGGGGCGTGGAACCGGGCCCGCGAGGCGCCAGCGAACCTCGTCGATCGTGGCGGTCGCCTGCCTGTAGGACTGCTCGAGGTCGTCGTCGGCGTACACGTTGGCGAGCACGGTCACCGTGTGCTTGAGGTGGTCGAATACGACCAGAGCGTCGGTGAACATCAGCGCCAGGTCGGGCACCCCGATCGGATCCGGGTTCGGCTCGCCGAGCGGCTCCACCGTCCGAACGAGGTCGTAGGCGAACATGCCCACGGCCCCGCCCGCGAACGGCGGCAGATCGGAAAGCGGGGCGGCTCGGAAGCGGGCGAGCTCGTCGGCGACGAGCGCGTACGGGTCGCCGGTGTCTCCGAGCGACCATCTCAGTACCTGGCGGGGGCGAAAGCCTATGAACGAGTAGCGGCCGACCCGGCCCTGGTCCGCAGACTCGAGCAGGAACGCGGGCCCCTGTTCTCGCAGCTTCAGGAACGCGGACACCGGGGTCTGGCAATCGTCGATGAAGCTCGCCGCCAGCGGGATCAGGTTGTGCTCCCGCGCGAGCACGCGGACCTCGTCCAACGGCGGTCCGATCGCCGCCGCCGCCAGCTCAGCGCTTACGGCGCTCATCGAGGACCTCTTCCGCGTCGCTGAGAGAGAGGCCGCGGCTGGCCAGCAGCACCGTCAGGTGGTAGAGGACGTCGGCCGCCTCCTCCGAGACCCGCTCATCGGACTCGTCGCGAGCCGCGCGCACGACCTCCTCCGCCTCCTCCTCGACCTTCCCGCCGAGGCGCGCCGGGTCGGCCAGCAGAGTCGCCGTGTAGGACCCCTCGGGGCGCGAGCGCGCGCGGTCGGCGATCGTCCGTTCGAGCGCGGCCAGCGCCTCCTGGGGCGCGAGCGGCTCGAGCTCGCCGCGGTGAAAGCACGTCCGCGCGCCCGTGTGGCACGCCGGACCGGCGGGCTCGACGAGCGCCAGCAGCGCGTCGCCGTCGCAGTCGTAGCGGATCGCCTTCACGGCCTGCGTGTTCCCCGACGTGGCGCCCTTGTGCCAGAGCTCCCTGCGTGAGCGGCTGAAAAAGTGCATCTCGCCGGTCTCGCGCGTGAGCCGAAGCGACTCGGCGTTCATGTACGCGAGCGTCAGTACCTCGCCGGTGCGCCAGTCCTGCACGATGCACGGAACCAGGCCCCGCTCGTCGAATGCGATCTCGGAGTCCTGCACGGGGCAGCCGATTCTAAGTGGGCTCGGTAGGTTGACGGCATGCGACCGATCTTCGACGGTCACAACGACGCGCTCACACGCGAGGATCACGCGCAGTTTGTGGACGGTCGTCCCGACGGCCACCTGGATCTTCCCCGGATGCGCGCCGGCGGGATCCGCGGGGCGATCTTCTCGATCTTCACGCCCTCCGAGGGCGAGGACCACGATCCGGTGCCCCGCGACGACGACATCATCGAGTTCGCGTATGCGCCGCCGGTCCCGCACGCCACGGCCGCCGCCGACGCCACCGCGTCGGCCGGCCGACTGCTCGCGCTCGAGCGCGACGGGCACCTGCGCGTGGCCCGGACGGCCGCTGATCTCGACGCTGCCTTCGCGGACGGCGGCCCGCCGCTCGGCGTCCTCCATCTCGAGGGTGCCGAGGCGATCGACCCCTCGCTCGAGTCGCTCGGGCTGTGGTACGCCGCCGGCCTGCGCTCGCTGGGGCCGGTTTGGAGTCGCGCCAACGCGTTCGCTCACGGGGTGCCGTTCGTGTTTCCGTCCTCCCCGGACATCGGTCCGGGACTCAGCGACTCGGGGCGTGCGCTCGTGCGGGCGTGCGCCGAGCTCGGGATCCTCTTCGACCTCAGCCACCTCAACGAGGCCGGGTTCTGGGACGTGGCGCGGCTTGAGCCGGGACCGCTCGTCGCGACCCACTCTGCCGCGTGGGAGCTGTCCCGCGCCTCGCGCAACCTCACCGACGCGCAATTGGATGAGATCGGCGCCACCGGTGGGCTCGTCGGGATCGTGTTCGCGTGCCCGTTCCTGCGCAGCGACTTCGCCGATGACGTCGACACCCCGCTCGAGCTGATCGCGAAGCACGCCCGCTACGTCGCCGACCGGATCGGACCCGCGCACGTCGCCCTCGGCTCGGACTTCGACGGCGCGACGATTCCGGCGCCGCTGGGGGACGCCGCCGGGATGCCGCTGTTGTTCGACGCCCTCGCCGGCGCCGGCTTCGACGAGCAGGAGCTCGACGCGATCGCCTGGGGGAACTGGCGGCGGGTGCTCGGGGCGTGGTGGCGCGGTTCATAGCGGCTGTCGACTCTCGGCCCGCGGGCGCTTTCAGCGCCCGCGGCCTTGGTTAGCGTCGGCCTGGTAAACGGCGCTGGGGAGGGGCCGGTTCGGCTGCGATCGCACCCGCCACCGCCTCGCTCGAGCCGCCCGATGGTGCATAGCACGACAACTCGCCCCGGAAAGCCGAGCCCTGTCGACTTACGCATGAGGAGTGTGCTCAATGCGACAGGGCTCGGGATTCGCGCCGGCTTTGTCGCGTTAGGCACCATCCGAGCCCCAATTCCACGACCGAGCCCCACCCCTCCCTCCTTCCCCCCGCGCCATTTACGAGGCCGGCCGCTCGCCAGCTCCGGCCGAGAGTCGACAGACCAAGCTCGGACCGGCGATACACAGCGCCACCCGCGCCGGCCCTCGAGGCAGAGCCCCCTACTCGATCCCCAGCCGATCCAGCAGCCGCTCGTCCCCCCGCCAGTGGCGCCGGACCCGAACCGACAGCACGAGATGAACCCGGGACCCGAGGTGGCGCTCGATCGCGCGCCGAGCAGCGGTCCCGATCGCCTTCACCATCCGCCCGCCGGCGCCGATCAGGATCCCCTTCTGGGACTCGGTCTCGACGAGTACGACGGCCTCGATCCGGACGAGGTCGGCCCGACTGCTGTCCACGGACTCGAGCTCGACCTCGACCGCGTGCGGGACCTCCTCTCGGGTGCGCGCCAGCACTTGCTCGCGGATCAGCTCGGCGAGCACGACGCCCTCGGTCTGGTCGGAGTGCTGTTGGGGCTCGAAGTAGAACGGGCCCTCGGGGAGCAGCCTCACGAGGTGAGAGACGAGCGGCCGCAGGCCGGATCCGGTCCGGGCCGACACGGGGAAGATCTCGTCAGCTACGTCGAGCGCCTCCGCACCGGCGAGCGCCGCCGCGGTCTTGGCCCGGTCGGTCCGGTCGATCTTGTTGACGGCGATCACGACGGGCACCGGCGAGCGCGACAGCAGCCCGGCGATGAACCGATCGCCGGGGCCGATGCCGTGCTCGGCGTTGATCACGAACAGGCATCCGTCGGCGTCGCCGAGCTCGGTCTCGACCCGGCGCTGCATCCGGGCGGTCAGCTCGTCCCGGGGCCGCTGGACTCCGGGCAGATCGACCAGCACGAGCTGCCACCCATCGCCGGTGGCGACGCCGCGAATTGCGCGGCGGGTCGTCTGCGGCTTGTCGGAGACGATCGCGACCTTGGTGCCCACGATCGCGTTGGCGAGCGTCGATTTCCCGACGTTCGGCCGTCCCGCGAGCGCGATGAACCCGGAGCGGGTGACGGGCTCGGGTAGCGCACGGCGCGCGCTCACGGCGTCACCTGACCCATCGCATCAACTCCGCCTGAAGGGCCAGCATCTCCCCGTCGTCGGTCTCGTGGTCCATGCCCGTGAGGTGGAGCGCGCCGTGGATCACCGCCTCGCGCAGATCGTCGGTGTGCTCGGGGCAGATCACGATGTCTCCGAGTTCCCGCGGTCCGGCCGGGTCGCGGTCCTCGTCGACCCCGAACGAGAGAACGTCGGTCGGCGTGTCGACGTCCCGGAACTCGCGGTTGAGCTCGCGGATCCGGTCCTCGTCGACGAGTTGAATCGCGACGTGCCCATCGGAAATGCCGGCCGACGAGAGCGCGAGTGCGCAAAGCTCCTCGATCTCGACCGCGGTCGGGCCTTCGGCAACGGCGCCATCGAGCCCGATCAACTCGACGTCGAGCACTACGCGCGCTTGCGCGGAAGAAGCTCCGGCGCCATCCGCTGCCCGTGCTCGTTGTACGCGGCGACTATCCGCTGCACGAGCTTGTGGCGAACGACGTCCTCCTCGCCGAAGCGAACGAACTCGATTCCCTCCACTTCACTGAGGATCTCCGACACGACGACGAGTCCCGAGTCCTGTTCGCGCGGCAGATCGATCTGCGTGATGTCGCCCGTCACCACCACCTTCGAGTTGAAGCCCAGCCTGGTGAGGAACATCTTCATCTGCTCGGGGCTGGTGTTCTGGGCCTCGTCGAGGATGATGAAGCTGTCGTTGAGGGTGCGGCCGCGCATGAACGCGAGCGGCGCGACCTCGATCACCCCGCGCTCGAGATGCTGCGTGACCCGCTCCGGCTCGAGCATGTCGTGGAGCGCGTCGAACAGCGGGCGGAGGTACGGGTCGACCTTCGCCATCAGATCGCCGGGCAGGAAGCCGAGCCGCTCGCCGGCTTCGACCGCGGGGCGGGTGAGGATGATCCGGTTGACCTCGCGCCGGCTCAGCGCGGCCGCGGCCAGCGCCACCGCGAGGAATGTCTTGCCTGTCCCGGCGGGTCCGATCCCGAACGTGATCGTGTTGTCGCGGATCGAGTCGACGTAGCGCTTCTGGTTGACGGTCTTGGGCGCGACCTTCGTGGTCCGGTGGCGCCAGACGACGTCCTCGAGGATCTCCGCCGGCGACTCGTGCGCGTCGAGCGCCCGGGTCACCGCCTCGATCGTGCCCGGGGCGATCTCGTGGCCCTGCGTGATCAGGTCCGAGAGCTCGGTCACGACCGCAGCGGCCGCATCGACCGCTTGGGCGTCGCCTTCCAGCGTCAGAACATTCCCGCGGAGGAAGACATCGCAGTCGAGATGGCCCTCGAGGGTCTTCAGCACGGCGTCCTTGCTGCCCGCGAGCTCCGCGGCGATCGTGTTGTCGAGCTCGAGCTGCTTGCGCACGCCTGCTCCTCAGCCAGTCAGCGCCTCGCGTACCCGCGCGGATGCGCGCTTACCGTCGGCGCGGCCCTCGGTTCTGGCCATCACGAGCTTCATCACCTGGCCCATGTCCTTCGGCCCGCTGGCGCCCGTCTCGGTGATTGCGTCCGCGACGATCGCATCGAGCTCGGAATCGGACAGCTCCGCGGGGAGGTAATCCTCGATGATCCGGGCCTCGGACTCCTCCTGCTCGGCGAGCTCCGGTCGGCCACCGTCGCGGAACTGGGTCGCGGCTTCGAGGCGCCGCTTGCGCTCGCGCCGGAGCACGGCGAGCTCGTCGTCGCCGCCGTCCTTGGCCGCCTTCTGAAGCTCGGACAGCACGAGTCGCAGCGCGCCGACCCGCTGCTTCTCGCCGGCCTTCATCGCGCTGGTCATGTCGGTTCGGACCTGCTCGGTGACAGTCACGCCAATCAGGATAGCCCCGGCCCTACGGGAACCCCTGCCGGAACCTCGCACGCGATCCCGTCCGCCTGCAACTCCCGGCACCGCGCCTCGATCACCTCGCCGCGCCTCGCCGCACCCGCCGGCAGGTAGCAGCGCGTGTAGTCCGTCGTGTAGCCCGAACACTGGGTATCCGCCACCTTGTCGACCAGGACGTGCTCGTCGCGTCCGAGCTTGGCCGTCCGGTGGTGGCGCGAGCGAACCTCCGAGTGGCCGCGAAGCGCCTGCGAGCGGCGCTTCTTCTCCTGCGGTGGCACGCGGTCGCCGAGCTGCTCGGCGACGGTGCCGGGCCGCGGGGAGTACGAGAACGCGTGGACCCTGGAGATCCCGGCGGCATCGACCGCGTCGAGCGTCCGGGAGAACGCCCGGTCGTCCTCGGTCGGGAAACCGACGATCACGTCGGTCGTGATGTTGACCCTCGGGACGGCCGCGCGCAGCGCCGCCACGTGCTCCTGATACTCGGAGATCGTGTAGTGGCGGCCCATATCGCGCAGCACGGCATCGTCTCCCGACTGCATCGGGATGTGCAGGTGCGGACAGACCTTGGGCTCGTCGCGCAGCGCGGCCACGAGCGAGTCCTTGACGTGGATCACCTCAACGCTCGAAAGGCGCACGCGCTCCACCCCGTCGATGGCGGCGGCCTCGGCCATCAGCTCGCCGAGCTCGAGGCCTCGCTCGGGATCGCGGTAGTCCCCGACGCTGATCCCGGTCATCACGACCTCGGGCTGGCCCTGCGCCACGCGCCGGCGCACCTCATCGAGCACGGCGCCGGCCGGCCGCGAGCGCGCCGAGCCCCGGACGGTCGGGATGATGCAGTACGCGCAGTGGCAGTCGCAGCCGTCCTGGACCTTGATGAATCCGCGCGTTCGCGTCGCCTGCTCGCGAGGTGCTCGGGCGAGCACGTCGTGCTCCAGGTCCGCGCATGCGCCCGAGCTGCGTCGCCACATCGTCGGCGGTGCCGACGAACGGCTTCACGTGCTGGTCGATTTCGGCGAACTGCCCGGCGTTCAGGTTGACCGCGCAGCCGGCGACGTAGACCTCGCGCGCGGTCTTCAGAGAGCGCCGCACCGATTGCCGCGACTTCGCCTCCGCCTCGCTCGTGATACAGCACGTGTTGATCACGTGCAGCTCCGCGTCAGCCTCGGGGGCCTCCGTGTGGCCGGCCGCGAGCAGCGCGCCGCGGGCGAGCATCGCGTCGGCCTGCGACACCTTGCAGCCGAGAAACTTGACCGCGAACGAGGTCACGTAAAAGCAAGGTACCGACGCCCGCGGCTCGGCGGGGGCATGGCGACACCCCGGCTAGCTGTCCACGCGCTCCAGTAGCACCGCCGCCCATTCGCCGTGCGACCGCCGCCGCGCCTCGGCGAGCCCGAGGGCCGCGAAGGCGCCGGCGATCTCGTCGACCTCGTCGACGAGCAGGCCGCCGGCGATCAGGCGCTCCGGAAGCTCCCGGGCGCGCGGGAGCCGCGCAGCGAGGTCGCGGAGCAACGGCGCGAGCAGATTGGCCGCGACCGTCCGCCCGGTCGGCACCGCGCCGGCGCGCAGGTCGTGGCGGCGAACGTCGACGGCGACGCCGTTCCGAACGGCGTTCTCCCGCGTCGCGGCGACGCTCGCCGGATCGTTGTCGAGCGCCGTGACCGGCGCGAATCCCAGCGTGGCCGCGGCGATGGCGAGCACGCCCGATCCACACCCGAGGTCCACGAACGGCCCATCCGCGTCGAGCTCCAGCATCAGCTCCAGGCACAGCCGGGTCGTGGCGTGGGCCCCGGTCCCGAACGCCTGCCCCGGATCGATCACGAGATCGATCGGCGTCCCGCCGCCGGGCTCCCACGGGGGTCGGACGGTGAGCTTGCCGTCGAGCACCAGGGGTCGATGGAACTCCCGCCACCGCTCCGACCAGTCGTCGGCGATCTCGGTGGTACGCACCTCGACCAGGGCCGAGCCCGCTGCCGCCCGTATGTCCGGCAGCGCCGGGAGCTCCCCCGGCGCGCCGAACACGGCGTACTCCACGACTTCCTCACCGAGCGCGACTTCTTCGACGCCGCTCGGCGCCAGCTCGAGGAGCTCGGCGAGCACGAGCTCGGCGTCCTCGCGCCGAACCCGGACGGCGAGCCGGATCACCCGCCGAAGGCGCGCTTGATCTTGCCGAACACGCCCTCGTCGCTGCGGAGGTTGTGCTCGGTCATCGACTCCGCGAGCCACTCGTACCGTTCACGCTGGTCGCGACTCAGATGGCGGGGCACGACGACGTTCACGACGACGCGGAGATCGCCGCTGGCGGTGGCCGCGGAGCGAGGGCATTCCCTCGCCCGCGCACGACCAGCGTCTCGTGCGGCTGGGTGCCCGCCGGGATGTCGAGATCGACTGTCCCCTCGACCGTGGGCACGGAGACCGTCGTGCCCAGCGCCGCCAGCGGCGCGGGAACGTCGACCGCGGTCACGAGGTCGTCGCCGTCGCGGATGAACCGGCCGTCCTCCTGGACATGGATGAGGACGTACAGATCCCCGGCCGGCCCGCCACGCTCGCCCGCGTGGCCGCGGCCCGTGATCCGGATCCGCTGGCCGTCCGCGATGCCCGCCGGCACGTCGACCGCGACCTTCGAGCGTTGGACGCGCCGTCCGCGCCCGTGACATGTCTTGCACGGCTCGCGCGGCACCTTGCCCTCGCCGCCACACACGTCGCACGTGGCCGTGCGCATCACCTGACCGAACGGAGTCCGTGACACGGCGCGCAGCTGGCCGGTCCCGTTGCAGCGCGAGCAGGTGTCGATCGGTGTTCCGGGCTCGGCCCCGTTGCCGTAGCAGTGCTCGCACAGGACGATCGACTCATACGCGATCTCGACCGAGTCGCCACGAGCCGCCTGTTCCAGGTCGATCTCGGCGGTGACCGCGATGTCGCCGCCCTGGATCGCACCCCCGCCGGCGCCGAACGGGCTGCCACCGCCGAACGCGCCGCCGAACCCACCCCCGCCGAAGAACGCGTCGAAGATGTCCGCAAACGACCCGAACGCGTCGAAGTTCGGGGCGTACCCGCCGCTGCGCAGCCCCTCGTGGCCGAAGCGGTCGTAGGTCGCGCGCCGGTCGGCGTCGCTCAGCACCTCATACGCCTCGGCGGCCTCCTTGAACTTTTCCTCGGCCTGCGGATCGCTGCTGTTGACGTCGGGGTGAAGCTCGCGGGCGAGCCGCCGGAACGCCTTCTTGATCTGATCCTCGCCGGCGTCGCGTGGGACGCCGAGCACCTCGTAATAATCGCGCGGCATAGGGCTACCGGGTCACCGGGTCAGTCGCGGGATCCGTTCCCAGCGTTCGTCGTAGATGTCGCCGATGTAGCTCGACAGCTGAAGCGCCGCCTCGCGCACGGCGCGGATCGCCTGGCCGTAGTCCATCCGCAGCGGCCCGATGACCGAAACGGTTCCGAGGTTCCGCTGCGGGAGCCCATAGCTCCCAGCGACGAGCGCGAGCGACCGGAGCGCCGGGCTCTCGTTCTCGGCCCCGATCCGGACGAGAACGTCGCGCTCGGAGAGCACGGAGCGGAGCATCCCGAGCATCGTGACCCGTCGCTCGAGCATCTCCATCAGCGCGTTCAGCTCCGAGATGTCGGCAAACCGCTCGGGGCTCAGCAACCGTGCTGTGCCCTCCACGTACAGGTTCTCCTGAGCCGCCTCCTCGAGCTCGGTGAACACCGGCGCGAGCGCATCGAGGAACGCCGACTCGGTGGCCGAAAGCGAGGGATCGTGCAGCCGCTGGTGGAGCATCCGGGCCCCAAGCCCGAGGCCCACGAGCCGCTCGTTGAAGTACGAGGCGGCCCAGTCGGCGAGGCCCGGATCGACCGGGCGGGCGAACGTGAACAGACGTTTGGTGACGCCCCCGGTCGACGTGATCACGACCACCATCAGCACCTGTGGCTGGAGCGCCAGCACCTCGACGTGGCGGATCGTCGAGGTCTCGATCGGCGGAGCGGTGACGATCGCCAGTAGGTTCGTGACCTGCGAGAGCGTCTCGCTGGTCATCCGCATCGCCTCATCGACCTCGCGCCGGACGAGCGACAGAGACAGGCGCGGCGCCGCGTCTTCGCTCGGCAGCAGCCGGTCGACGAAATACCGATACCCGGCTTCGGTGGGAACGCGCCCCGCGGACGTGTGCGGGTGGGCCAAGAGGCCCAATTCCTCGAGGTTCGCCAGCTCGTGGCGGATCGTCGAGGCGCCCCATTCAAAGCCGACCGCCAGTGACTTCGACCCCACTGGGGACCCGGCGGCGAGATACTCGTCGACCAGCTTGCGCAGCACCAGTTCTTGGCGTTCGGTCAGCACACCCCTGATTGTAGGTCGGCGTTCCGGACGCCGAAAATGCACACAGACATGGCAACGCTCGTTACGGACGGAGATGCCCTGGTTGTGCGGCTCAGCGCGCTCGAGCGGCTGGCGGCGTTCCACGGCGACGTGCGCGTCCCACTGAGAGCGATCACCGGCGTCGAGGTCGAGCCCGATCCGTTTGGCGCGCTGCGCGGCATCCGCGCTCCCGGCACCGGCTGGCCCGGCGTGATCGCCTACGGCGTCCGCCGTTACTCCGGCGGACAGGACTTCGCCGCCGTGCGCTCCAAGCGTCCCGCGCTGCGGATCGACCTCGACGGCTCCTCGACGTTCGGACGGCTCCTGATCACGATCGACGACCCGGAGGCCTGGGTGGCGATGATTCGAGAGGCGGCGGACTCGGCGGCTCGGTAACGGCGGCAGGGAAGGAGGGCGGGTTGGCGTCGGTCGCGGGTGCTGGGGCGGGTTCGGGGCCGAAACGGCGGGTTTGGTTGGGGCCGAATTGGGCGGTCTCATGCCGCTTAACGCGGCAATCCCGGCGCCGGCGCCGAGCCCTGTCGTACTAAGCACGCTCCTCATGCATAGGTCGACAGGGCTCGGATCTCCCGGCGGCGTTGTCGTGTTATGCATGATTTAGAGGGGCGAGATCCGTTGATCGGGCCCCCAAGGGCCGTATTCCGGACCGCGAAAACAACCCATCCCCCTCCCTCCCTGCTGCCTTTCCCCAGAGCCGCCCGCCACCCCAGGCCGCCAAAGACAGCTAGACCCGGAGCTCGGCCTCGCCGTTGCGGATGATCCGCTGGCCGTCCTGCTCGGCCTCGGACGCCACGATCGCGACGCCGTCGGCGACCTCGCGAACCGTGCCCGTGACGACGATCTCGTCGGTGAGCTTGCCCATGCCCCGGAACTGGACCGATAGCCGCGCGAGCTTGTCCGGGCCGCCGGCGGCGTCCGTCATGGCCCGCGCCACCTGGGCCATTGTCCACAGCCCATGCAGAATCCGGCCGGGCAGGCCGACCTGCTTGGCGAACTCCTCGTCGATGTGGATCGGATTGAAGTCCCCCGAGGCGCCGGCGTAGCGGATCGTCAGGTAGGGGTCGGGAGTGACCCTCAGCTCGATCGTGTGGCCTTCTTCGAGGCTCATCACACCCCCCGCACGATGTTCGTCCAGGTGCCGGTGCAGACCGTCTCGCCGTCCTGGTTCTTCGACACCGACTCGAACACGTAGAAGGCCATGCCGCCCCGGTCCGAGATGTCCTTCACGCTCGCGGTCGTGGTGATCTCGTCGCCCGCGACGACCACGGGCCCCCAGCGGAACTCCTGCCCGCCGTGCACCATCATCGCGAAGTTGAGGCCGACCTCGGGGTCGAACAGCGCCGGGCCGACCGCGCGGCTGGCATAGACGACCGCGAACATCGGCGGCGCGACGACGTCGGCATATCCGGCGGCCCGGGCGGCATCGACGTCACGATGGAGGGGGTTGGTCTCGCCGACCGCGGCCGCGTACTCCCTGATCTTCTCGCGCCCGACGGCATAGGCGGTGGGCTCGTACGTCTTGCCGACGGCTGCGGTGTTGAACGGCACGGGCGGCAGTCTTTCAGATGATTACGGGCACCGCCCCGCCGTCGACCGACCAGGCGGCGCCGGCGACGTTCGAGGCGAGCTCGGAGCACAGGAATACGACCACGGCGGCGATCTCGTCCTCGGTGGCGAGGCGGCCGCGGGGCACGTTGGCGACCGCGACCTCGAGCGCCTCCTCGCGCGTGATCCCGCGCGCCTCGGCGCTCTGTTCCGCGAGCCCCCCGGGCCCGAGCCAGAGCTCGGTCCCGGTCGGCCCCGGCCCCACCGCATTGATCATCACGCCGCGGCTCGCGTACAGGTCGGCGAACGCGCGGGAGAGCGACAGCTCCCCGGCCTTCGTGACCGAGTAGGCCATGTTCGTCTTCGACGGGCGCTTCCCGGACGAGGAGCTGACGTTGACAATCCGGCCCCACCCCCGCTCGGCCATCGCCGGCGCCGCCGCGCGCATGAGGCGCATCGGCGCCATCACGTGCAGCTCCCACTGAGTCTGCCAGTCCTCGTCGGTCAGCTCTTCCACTGCCCTCACCTTGCTCGTGCCGGCATTGTTGACGAGAACGTCGATCCGGCCGTGCGTGCTCAGACACGCGTCGATGACGCGATCCCCGGCGTCCGCCGAGGTCAGATCGACTGCGGCGATCTCGGCGCGAGCGCCCGCGTCGCGGCACTCCCGCGCAACGCGCTCGAGCGTGTCCGCACCGCGCCCGACGAGGAGCAGCGCCGCGCGCTCGCGCGCGAGCATCAGAGCCGTCGCGCGGCCGATGCCGCGCGACGCGCCGGCGACGACGCACGCGCGGTCCTCGAGACCAAGGTCCACGCCCTGATTGTCGCCGACCGCGCTCAGAGCTCGCTCGGCAGCGGCGCGGTGGCCGGGAAGCCGCGCCGCTTGTGGTCCTCGTAGGCGCTGCGCCAGGCGTCGGGGTCGTAGGGCCTGGGGACCTCGCCGCCGTCGAGCAGCGTCTCGAGCCCGTCCAGGCACCCGTGCCAGCCGGCGCCGTCGCGGGCCGCCTTGTCGGGTGAGTCGAGCTCGACCGTGAACAGCAGCAGACACGCCGCTCCGTCGTCGATCGGCTCGAGCGCGAAGTGCAGGTGGTCCTCCCCCCACAGGAACGAGAACCGGCGCGGCGGCTCGAGCTCCGTCACCTCGCCGAGCATCGTCGACGCCTCCTCGGGCAGCACGCCCGGTGGGAACTCGAACTCCATCTGGCCGCCCACGCGCAGGTCCACCCGCACCGAGCACGGAAACCATTGGGCCAGCTCGTCGGGCTCCGTCACCGCCCGCCACACCGCCTCGATGGGGTGGGCGATTCGCCGCTCGAATCGCAGCGTGGGACGGTTGTCGGTGATCTGGTAGCTGGCCTCCATGGTTCAGGCCTCCTATGGTTCGGGTGTGGCTGTGCGATTCAGGTGCCGCTCCAGTGCGTCGAGCCGCTCATCCCACATCCGGCGATATGGAGCCAGCCAGGCGTCGAGCTCGGCGAGCGGGAGCGGATTCACGCCGTAAACGCGACGCTGAGCGTCGCTGCGGGCCATCACCAATCCCGCGTCGCGCAACACGCGCAGGTGCTTCGAGGTCGCGGGCTGGCTCAATCCCAAACGCTGCACGAGCTCGCCTACCGGTCGCGGGCGTTCGCGAAGCAGCTCGAGCACCTCGCGGCGGTGCGGGTCGGCGAGTACGGACCACGTGGATGGCACGCCGCATATATAACCATCTAGTTATATGCCTGTCAAGGCATGAATGGCGACTCCGAGCACCGCCACCCCTCGCTCGATCGCGGGCTCGCTGAGATTGGCGAAGCCGAGCACGAGCCCTGGCGGACCCTCGGCCCCGTCGCCGATCCGGTGCCACGACAGCCCCTCGACCCCGACGCCGTGGGCCGCCGCGGCGCTCAGCAGCGCCTGCTCGTCGATCGCCGTATCGAACACGATGAGCAGATGGAGTCCGGCCGCGACGCCGCACACTCGCGCTCCCGGCACCAGCCGCCCGAGCGCGTCGACGACCGCCTCACGCCGACCGCGATAACGCAGCCGCATCCGGCGCAGATGCCGGTCGAGCTCGCCGCGGGCGATGAAATCCGCCAACGCGAGCTGCTCGGCGGCCGGCGCGCCGCCGTCCGCGAGCGCCTTCTCGTAGGTCAGGGCGCCGGTCAGCCACGAGGGAGACAGGAGCCAACCCAGCCGGATCCCCGGAGCCAGCCGCTTGCTGGCCGACCCGATATGGCACACGCGCTCCGGCGCGAGTCCCTGGAGCGCGCCGACTGCGACGCGGTCGTAGCGAAGCTCCGAGTCGTAATCGTCCTCGACGATCAGGGCATCCTCGTCCTCCGCCCACTCGAGCAGCGCCGCGCGCCGTTCGGGCGCCATCACGCCGCCACTCGGGAATTGGTGGGCGGGCGTTGTCACGACGACCTCGCAACCCGACGCCCCAAGCTGCTCGACGTCGAGGCCGTCCTCGTCGACGGCCACCGCCACCGGCTCGAGTCCGGCCCGCTCGGCGATCAGCCGATGCTGGGACCAGCCAGGCTCCTCGACGGCAATCCGCTCGAGCCCGCGGTCGCGAAGGGCGCGGCAGAGAATCGCGAACCCCTGCGTAAACCCCGTGCAGACCAGGGTGTGCTCGGGCTCGGGCGCGGCGCTCCGCGCCCGTCCCAGATACCGCATCAGCTCGTTGCGCAGCTCGGGAGCGCCGCGCGGATCGCCGGGGCCGAGGACGTCGAACGAGGACTCGCGCAGCGCCGTTCGCAACGAACGCATCCAGCTCGGGCGGGGAAACGCCTGGAGGTCGGGAATGCCCGGCTGAAAGTCGTGCCGGTAGCGCGGTTCGAGCGAGCTCGCCGGAACCGGCGGGCGCTCGGGGCTGAACGTCGCCGCGACACGGGTCGGCGCACCCTGTGACGCGGTCAGGTAGCCCTCGGCGCTCAGCTGGGCGTACGCCTCCAGCACGACGCTCCGAGAGATGTTCAGCTCCGCCGCGAGCGCCCGCGAGGACGGGAGCCTGTCCCCCGGGGCGAGCTTGCCCACGCGGACCTGGTCGCGCAACCACCGCTCGAGCTGCTCGTGAAGCGTCGCACCGCCTCCGCGATCCAACGCGATCAGTAGGCCCGGACCGGCAACTGGCTCGCTTTCGTCCACCGCAACTGGACCTTAACACCAAGCCAGTTTGCCCGTAGCCTCTCCGCCTGGAGTTGCCTGGAACCGACTGGAGGACCGAAATGGAGCAGATCACGATCGTCGGCGGCGGCCTCGCGGGTCTCACGGCCGCGGTGTCCTGCGCTGAGCAGGAAGTCCCGGTGCGCGTGCTGGAGGCGCACGACGAGCTCGGCGGCCGCGCCAGGAGCATGCCCGGCCCCTACAAGGCCAACCTCGGACCCCACGCGCTCCTCTCGAGCAGTCCGTTCTGGAGCTGGCTCGGACAACGTGACCTGATCCCGCCCTACGCCCGGCCCCCGCTGTCGGGGGTCCGTTTCCGCTGGCACGACGAGATCCGCCGTGTCCCCGCCGTCGGCGCAGCCGTGGCCGCGCTGCGGCTGCGCGGCCGCTCCGCCCCGATCGACCTCGACTTCCGCACGTGGGCCTCCGATCACGTCGGCGGCGAGGCCGCCGACCAGCTGGCCCGCAGCGCCGGGATCCTCACGTACTTCCACGACCCGGGAGAGCTCTCCGCGGCATTCGTCTGGGAGCCGCTCGTGCGCGGACTGCTGTCGGCGCCCCCGACCGCCCGCTACCCGATCGGCGGGTGGTCGGCGATCGTCTCCAGGTTGCGTGACCGCGCGGTGGCGCTCGGCGTCACGATCGAGACCGGCAGCCGGATCGACGAGCTCCCGCCGCCGCCGGTCATCATCGCCACCGAGCTCGCGGACGCGCGCAGCCTCCTCGGCGATCAGTCGCTGCACTGGCTCAGCGGGCACGCGGTGTGCCTGGATCTGGCGCTGCGCCACCGCCGCGGCGACCCGTTCGTCGTCGTCGACCTTCAGGAGACCGGCTGGGCCGAGCGCTACACGGCGGCCGACCACTCGCTCGCGCCTCGCGGCGAGGAGCTGATCCAAGCCCAGATGCCGATCCGCCCCGGCGAGTCCGTCGACTCGGCGGCGTCGCGGCTGGAGCGGCTGCTCGACGCCTCGTTCGTCGACTGGCGCGAGCGCGAGACGTGGCGCCGGCGCCAGGTGATGGACGGGCGGACGGGGGCGCTCGACCCACCCGGCAAGTCGTGGCGCGACCGGCCGGCGATCGACCGCGGCGATGGCGTGTTCCTCGCCGGCGACATGGCCGCGGCGCCGGGGTGTCTGTCCGAGATCGCCTGGGCGAGCGCGGTCGAGGCGGCAAATCTCGCGGTCGCCGCGACAGGCGCTCTTGTGGCGGGATTGGCCCAGCGCTAGCCTCTACTGCGTGGCGAGACGAGCGGTACTGAGGGCATCCGACGCAGAGCGCGAAGAGGTAGCCGAGCGCCTCCGTAAGGCGGCCATCGAAGGACGACTGCTCGCCGAAGAGCTCGAGGAGCGTCTGGCCACGGCGCTAAGGGCCCGCACACATGGCGAGCTCGACGCGCTCGTCGCCGACCTCCCCGCGCCGCACTCCGGCCGCCGGAAGGGAGGGCTGCGAGTCCCGCGGACGGCCGGAGAGTTCGCCCTTGCCATCGCGCTGGCGATGGCCGCCGTGCTCGTCCTGATCGCCCTCGCGCTCGTGATCGCCGGCGTGTTTTTCCTCGGGGGATTCTGGATCTTCCTCGTCTTCTTCTTCCTCGGCCGTGGTCGGCGAGGCGGATCGGGCCCTCGCCCGCTCCCGGGGCCGCGGCATCCGTACCGGTACACGCGTCGCAGCGTGTACGGCCCGCGCCGTCTATAGCCCTAGCTCTTCTCGCCGAGCTCGAGCACCGCGAGGAACGCCTCCTGGGGCACCTCGATGCGCCCGACCTGCTTCATCCGCTGCTTGCCCCGCTTCTGCGTCTCGAGCAGCTTACGCTTGCGGGTAATGTCGCCGCCGTAGCACTTGGCGGTCACGTCCTTGCGGTAGGCCTTGATCGTCTCCCGGGCGACGATCCGCGAGCCGATCGCCGCCTGGATCGGGACGTCGTACTGCTGGCGCGGGATCGTCTGGCGGAGCTTCTCGGTCAGGGTCCGGCCGGCCTCGTAGGCCTTGCTGCGGTGGACGAGCATCGACAGCGCGTCGATCGGGTCGCCGCCGAGCAGGATGTCGAGCTTGACGAGATCGGATTCGCGCATCCCGAGCAGCTCGTAGTCGAGCGAGGCGTAGCCGCGCGTCCGCGACTTGAGCTGGTCGAAGAAGTCGAGCACGATCTCGGCCAGCGGCAGGTCGTAGCTCAGCTGCACGCGCTCGGCACTGAGGTAGTTCATCCCTCCGACGGTTCCCCGTCGCTCCCGGCAGAGCTCCATGATCGTCCCGATGAACTCCTTCGGGGTCAGGATCGAGGCGCGAATGTACGGCTCGCGGACCTCGGCCACGCGGTCCGGGTCGGGCATGTCGTTGGGCGAGTGGACGGGGATCGTCGTGCCGTCGGTGAGCGTGACCTCGTACTCGACGCTCGGCATCGTCGCCAGCAACTCGAGGTCGTACTCGCGCTCGAGCCGCTCGCGGACGATGTCCATGTGCAGCAGCCCGAGGAACCCGCAGCGGAACCCGAATCCGAGCGCGTCGGAGGTCTCCGGCTCCCAGCTGAGAGCGGCGTCGTTCAACGACAGCTTCTCGAGCGCGTCGCGCAGATCGGGATAGTCGTCGGTCTCGATCGGGAACAGGCCGCAGAACACCATCGGCTTGACCTCGCGGTAGCCGGGCAGCGGCTCGGACGCGGGGTTGATCTTGGTCGTCAGCGTGTCGCCGACGCGCAGCTTCGTGACGTCCTTGATGCCGGTGATCAGGAACCCGACCTCGCCCGCGTGCAGGGCGTCGGCAGAGGTCATCTGCGGCGTGAAGAAGCCGATGTCGTCGATCTCCGCCTCGGTGCGCGCCTGCATCGCCCGGATCGCCTCGCCCTTGGTGAACGTCCCGTCGACGACGCGGATGTAGGCGATCACACCGCGATACTGGTCGAACTCCGAGTCGAAGATCAGCGCGCGCGGGGGCGCGTCGGGGTCTCCCGAGGGAGGCGGCACGCGCGCGACCAGCTCGTCGAGGACGTCTGTCACGCCCTCCCCGGTCTTGGCGCTGATCCGGCGCACGGCGTCGGCGGGCTCGCCGAGCAGCTCCGCCACCTCGCCGGCGACGCGCTCGGGCTCCGCGCCCGGCAGGTCAACCTTGTTCAGGCACGGGATCAGCTCGAGGCCCGACTCGACGGCGAGGTACGTGTTGGCCACGGTCTGTGCCTCGACGCCCTGGGAGGCGTCGACGACGAGCAGCGCCCCCTCGCACGCCGCCAGGGACCGCGAGACCTCGTAGGTGAAGTCGACGTGACCCGGCGTGTCGATCAGATGGAGCTGGTAGGTCTGACCGTCGCGCGCGGACTCGTAGAACACCCTGACCGCCTGGGCCTTGATCGTGATCCCGCGCTCGCGCTCGAGATCCATCGAGTCGAGCATCTGCGCCCGCATCGCGCGCGGATCGACGGTGTGCGTGAGCTCGAGGATGCGGTCGGCGAGCGTCGACTTACCGTGGTCGATGTGGGCGATGATCGAGAAGTTCCGGATGTGAGCCTGGTCGGCCATATAGATGAGGGTATTGGGCCAGCTTACGCTGGCGTCCGTGGGGCCGTGCGACCCCGTCCGGACGGGGCTTAGTGGCCCCAGGGATGCCGCCGCAGGCGGCCCATCACCAGTCCCTGGATCTGCCGGGCCTCGGGGATCCGCATCACGAGCACCAACTTGGCGTAGATCGCCGAGCCGATCGCGAGCGCGACCCCGACCGAGAGGAGCTGCGCCACGAGCGACAGCCCGAGCGCCGACTCGAGGCCCTTCCAGACGCCCCACGAGACGCCGGCCAGGATCGCCGAGGCGACGAGGATCCGAGCCGTGATCATCACGGTCTGCCCGCCCTCGATGTGCCCGTTGAAGCCGGCTCGCAGCCGCCGGAACTGAAGCGCGGTCATCACGGCGTTGGCCGCGGCGGTGCCGATCACGAGCCCGGCGATCCCCAGCGGCTTGTACAGCGCGATGCTGACGAAGATGTCGACGACCATGTTGAGCCCGGCGAGGCCGGTCGGGATCCACGGGCGGCGGACCGCGAAGAACGTGCGGGTCAGAAGCAGGTTGATGCCGCCGAACGGGAGGCTGACCGCGAACCAGAACAGCGCGGTCGAGACGAGGCTCGTCGAGTGGGCCGTGAACTCGCCGCGCTGGTAGACGAGCCGCGTGATCGGCGTCGCGAGCACCATCAGCCCCGCCGCGGCGGGGATCAACAGCAGGTTGATCTGGCGCGTGCCGATCCCCACCGCCCGGCGCATGCCGGCCACGTCGCGGAGCGCCGCCTGGCGGCTGAGCGTCGGGAACAGCACGGTCGCCACCGCGACGCTGAACACCCCCTGCGGGAGCATGTAGATCCGGAATGCGTTATCGATCGCGCGCGGAGCCTCGGGGCTGACGAGCGCGCCGAAGACCGAGTTCAGCAGCTGGTCGAGATTGACGATCCCCAAGCCGATCGTCACCGGCAGCATCAGCGTGAACACGGTTCGCACGCGCGGGTCCCGCCAGTCGATCGTGAACTGCAGGCGGAAGTCGATCCGCCGGAGCGCCGAGGCGACGAGCAGGAACTGCACGACGGTCGCCGCGAGCCAGGCGACCGCGTACGCGTAGATCTTGTTGCCAGCCGAGAAGCGCGGGTGCAACACGACCAGCAGTACGACGATCACGATGTTCCAGACCGCCGGCGCCAGCGCCGGGATCGTGAACTCGTCGTAGGACTGCAAGATTCCGACCAGCAGCCCGGTCAGCCCCAGTAGCAAGCACGACCGGGAACAGCACCTGGGCGAGGCCCGCCGTCAACTGGTTCAGGTACGCGTTGAACGTGCTGCCCGTGAACAGCGGCATGATCGTGCCCGCGAGCAGGATCCCGACCGCGGTCAGCGCCCCGAGCGCGATCAGGATGATCCAGAACAGCGTCGAGGCGAGCTTGAACGCCTCGCGCTTGCGGCCCTGCTGCAGCAGCTCGGTGAACACGGGCACGAACGCCGCCGAGAGCGCGGCCTGCGCGAACAGGTTCGCCATCAGGTTCGGGATCTGCGAGGCGATCGTGAACGCCGACGCGGGCCCACTCGTACCGAAATAGCTGGCCGCGACGATTTCGCGCCCGAGTCCGGCGATGCGCGACAGCCCGGTGGCGATCGCGAAAATCGCCGTGTTCACGCTGATGCGGCGTTTCGGTGGCGTCGGGGTCACGACGCTCGGCTCGTCCTGATCCGGGCGCACAATCGTCTCGTCAGACACGGGCCGCTATAGTAGGCGCGCGCCGCGGCGAAACGGTCGCGGCGTCTGTCTGCTCTCATCACGATGGCCAATATCCACTCCCAGAAGAAGCGGATCGCGCGCTCCGAGCGCGAGCGACTCGAGAACCGGCACTACACGTCGAAGATCAAGACGTACTTCCGCCGCCTGGAGCAGGCCGTGGCGGGCGGCGATGACGACGTCGCCGAGGGCGAGCACCGCGTGCTCGTGCAGACGATCGACAAGGCCGTCAAGCGCGGCGCGATCCACCGCAACAGCGGCGCGCGCAAGAAGTCGCGGGCGGCGCGGGTGCGCCGCGGCGGCGCCGGCGAGTGAATCGCGGGCTATTCCTTAGCATTTCCGGGTAACTTGTGCCGCGATGGCACAAGCGCTAGAGCCTCGATCCGGGGGATCGGGGACGGTCTTCTTCGAGCTCGAACGTCTCGAGCAGACCGCTGCGGGCCGGCTCGAGTTGACCGGTCGCTGGTTCGGGGTCCGCGGACGGAGGTTCGTCCGTCCGACGCTGACGTTCGAGTCTGACGGGCATCCGTATCGCCTGCTCGCCGACCTCGAGCACAAGCCGTGGCCCGCCGAGGACGGGAGTCTCTGGACCGCCTCGTTTCACTGGGAGGCCGACCGCGGGCCGTTGGACGAGCTCGAGCTGACAGTCGCGACCGACATCGCGATTCCGCTCGGGCGGCTCGACGGCGGCGACGGTCGACCACGGCGCCGGCGCCAGGGGCAGCCCGATGCGCACGTCACCTCGCTGCGGCGGGAGCTACAGGCGATCCGGCAGGAGCTCGCCGACGAGCGGCGCACGAGCGAGCGTTTGCGCACCGAGCTCGAGCCGCTGCGCGAGGAGGTCGCGACACTCCGTGTCGAACTCGAGCGCGCCCGGGACGAGAAGGTCGAGAGCGACGCCACGCTTGCCCGGCGCGACGCCGCGCTGGCGAGGCTGTCCGAGGTCGAGTCCGAGCGGGACGAGGCGCGCCGTTCGCTCGAGCAGGCGATAGCCGAGTCCGCCGAGCTCAGCCGGACCCAGCGCCAGGCGCAGGTGGAGCGCGACCGGGCCGTCGCCGCTGCCGACCAGCTGCGCGCCGACCGTGACGTCGACGGCGAGGGGCTCACCCGAGCCATGGCCGAGCGCGAAACCGCCATGCGAGCCCGCGACCAGGCCCTCGCCGAACGCGACCACGCGCTGGCGGCGCGCGATCAGATCGTGCGCGCCGGCGACAGTGTCGAGGCGCAGCGGGCGGCCGCGCGGGCGCTGGCATCGCGGACGAACCTCAGTTGGCGCCGGTCTGGGTGGCACACACCGTCGTGGACCCAGCGAGCCCTGGCGATCGCGCTGCTGATCGCCGTGGTGGTCGTGCTGGTCGTGGTGCTACACGTGGGCTGAGCGTTGGGTCGGTGGCGGTCGTTACCCGGCGCGGCCGCGATTGGCGGTCGGCTCGGTCAAAGGCAGCATTGAAGGAGGGAATCGGGACCGATCGCGCCTTCGATGGTGCACAGCACGACAAATAGGCTCAGAAAGTCGAGCCCTGTCGACCTGTGCACGAGGAGTGTGCTTAATCCGGCAGGGCCCGGGAATGGCGCCGGTGTTGCCGTGTTATGCACCATGAAATCGCCCGATTCGGCCCCGATGCCTGACGCGCCCGCGACCAACCCCCACCCGGCCCCCTCCCCGCGCCGTTAAGCCGAACTGCCGCCCGCGAAGGCTCGGGAGAGTCGACCGCCTAGCCGTCCTCCCCGGCGATCCGCCGGATCGTCAGCAGCGCCACGGTGTCCTCGCTCGCGGCGCCCCCGCCACCCCCGCGCGACGCGAGCTCGAGATCGGCGATCTCCTCGAGCGCCCGGCGGAGCTTCTCGGGGCCGCCCCGCTGCGCATCGGCGATCAGGCTGTCGGCGGCCCGGGACGGCATCCGCAGGCTGCGCTTGATCTGCGCGGCGGACTCGCCGGCCTCGAGCGCCCGGGCGATCTGGTGGCCCGTGCGAATCCGTTGCGCCATCCAGTAGAGCAGGCCGGGAACACGCTCGCCCTGCGCCCGCAGCGACAGGTAGAGCTGCGTGGCCTGGCCGCCTTCACCGGCGACGAGCGCGTCCGCGAGCGACCACGCCTTGCGTTCGGCCGAGGGCGCCGTCAGCTCATCGATCTGGGCCGCGTCCAGCCGCGTGTCCGGCGGCACCATCAGCGCCAGCTTCTCGAGCTCGCGGGTGAGGCGCTGCTGGCGGTCGCCGACGTGCCGGACCAGCGCTCGCGCCGCATCTGGCTCGAGCGTCACGCCGAGCTCGCGACCCCGCGCGATCACCCACTTCGGCAGCTCCCACGGTTTGACGCCCGCTTCGGCGCTGACATCGCCACCGGCCTTCCGAACGGCGTCGTGAAGCCGCCCGGGAGCCTTGGCCCGTGCGTCCTCGCGGGCGAAGAAGGCGATCGTGGTCTCGGGCGCCATCCCCTCGATCGCCGCCTCGAGCGAGTCCAGGTCCTTGTCCTTCCAACGCTCCGCGCCATCGACGATCAGGAACCGCCGCCCGAGAGCGAAGGTCATCGCGCTCAGCGCTCGCGCGACCGCGTCCGGGGCGGCCGCGTCGCCCTCGAACACCTCGACCCCTTGCACGCCGCTCTCGGCCTCGGCGAGTCCGCGGAGCCGGGTCCGGCGTTCGGCGATCCGCCCGTGGTCATCTCCGTGGATCAGGTACGCCGGCTTGAACGAGGCCATCGTTTCAGTCTAGGTGCGCCACCCGACACGCCAGCGCGACCGCTTCGTCCGCGCTCTCGGCCGGCGTTATGCCGTCGAGCTCCCACGTGCCCAGCCCGACCACGGGCACGCCCGTCTTGAGCGCGAGCGCGACCTCCGACAGCGTCCCGTACGCGCCGCCGATCGCGATCAGCGCGTCCGCCGCGCGCACGACGAGGCCGTTGCGGAGCTCGCCGAGGCCGGTGGCGATCGCGATCCCGACCCAGGGATTCGCGGAGGCGCGATCGTCGCCGGGGAGGATGCCGACGGTGGCGCCGCCCGCCTCTGCCGCGCCCCGACACGCCGCCGCCATCACGCCGCCGAGGCCGCCGGTGATCGTGACCGCGCCCGTGTGCGCGAGTGCGGCGCCGACGGCGCGTGCCTGCTCGAGCTGCTCGGCGGTCGCTTCGCCAGGGCCGACCACCGCCACGTACGGCGTCACTTCACGACGAAGTTGACGAGCTTGCCCGGCACCACGATCACCTTCTCGATCTCATGGCTGTCGACGTGCGCTCGGACCCCCCGCGACTCGAAACAGAGACGCTCGAGCTCCTCGCTCTCGGCGCCGGTAGGCGCGATGACGCGATCGCGGACCTTGCCGTTGACCTGGCAGACGAGCTCGAACGTCTCCGACTGGAGCATCGCCGGATCGGCGTCGGGCCACGGCTCCTCCCACACCCGGCGGCCGGTGAGTTGCTCGTAGACCTCGGCGCCCAGGTGTGGGGCGAACGGGAACACGAGCGAGGCCGCGGTGGCGGTCGCAAATCGGCGCGCCGCCGAATCGGCATCGGGGTGTCGATAGATCTCGTTGACGAGCTCCATGACCGCGGCGATCCCGGTGTTGAACGCGAACCGCCCCGTCATGTCGCCCGTCACCTTGTCGATCGCCCAGTTCGCCTTGCGAACGAGGGTCAGCGCGTCACCCTGCGGGTACGGAGGCTGCTCGGCGGCCGCGGCGTCCCCGCCGCCCAGCTCGTCGCCCAATCGCCACAACCGCGCCAGGAACCGATGGACGCCTTCGAGCGAGTTCTCCGACCAGGCCGCGTCCTGGTCCGGCGGCCCGATGAACAGGATGTAGCACCGCGCGGCATCGGCGCCGAATCGCTCGACGATCGGCATCGGGCTGATCACGTTGCCCTGGGACTTGGACATCTTGTGTCCGTCGGGGCCGAGGATCATCCCCTGGGTGAAGAGCGCCTGGAAGGGCTCCTCGACGTCGAGCAGCTCCATGTCGGCGAACGCCTTGACGAAGAACCGCGCGTACATGAGGTGCAGGATCGCGTGCTCGACGCCGCCGATGTACTGGTCGGCGGGCATCCACTCGCGGAGCACCCGCCGGTCCCACGGCGCCTCCTGGTTGTGCGGGTCGCAGTAGCGCAGGAAGTACCAGCTCGAGTCGACGAACGTGTCCATCGTGTCGGTCTCGCGCTTCGCGGGACCTCCGCAGCGCGGGCATGAGACGTTGACCCAGTGCTCAGCCCCGGCGAGCGGCGGGCGGCCCCGGGGCTGGTAGTCCTCGACGTCCGGGAGCTCGACAGGGAGGTCCCCCTCGGGCACCGGCAGCATCCCGCACCGCTCGCAGTAGATGATCGGGATCGGGCACCCCCAGTAGCGCTGACGCGAGACGAGCCAGTCGCGCAGCCGGTAGCTGACCGAGGCGTGGCCGCGCCCCTCGCGGTCGAGCCACTCGATGATCGCGTCGTAGGCACGGCGATTGTTCAGCCCGTCGAACTCGCCGGAGTTCAGCATCGGCCCATCGCCGGTGTACGGAAGCTCCTCGTCGCCTCCGATCACCCTGCGGATCGAGAGGTCGAACGCCTTCGCGAACGCGTAGTCGCGCTCGTCGTGCGCGGGGACGGCCATGATCGCGCCGGTTCCGTACTCCATCAGCACGTAGTCGGCGACGAACATCGGCAACTGCTCGCCGTTGACCGGGTTCGTCACCGTCCGCCCGAGCGGGACGCCGGTCTTCGGCTTCTCGACGTCCTCGCGCTCCTCGCTGGTCTCGCTCCTCGTGCGGTTGACGTAGTCGTGGACCTGCTGCTCGTATTCGGTTCCGCTCGCGAGCCGGAACACGTCCGGGTGCTCGGGGGCCATCACGAAGAACGTCGCGCCGAACAGCGTGTCGGGACGGGTCGTGAACACGGGGTAGTCGATCCCCAGCTCCTCGCAGCGGAACGTCACCTCGGCCCCCTCGCTACGACCGATCCAGTTGCGCTGCATCGCCTTCACGTGCTCGGGCCAGTCGATCGTGTCCAGGTCGTCGGCGAGCCGGTCGGCGTAGTCGGTGATGCGGAAGAACCACTGCTCCAGCTGCCGCAGCTCCACCTCCGCCCCACAGCGCTCACAGTGACCGTTGATCACCTGCTCGTTCGCGAGCACCGTCTGATCGACGGGGCACCAGTTGACCGCGGCTTCCTTGCGGTAGGCGAGGCCGCGCTCGAACAGCTTCAGGAACAGCCACTGCGTCCATCGGTAGTAGGTCGGCTGGTGGGATGAGATCTCCCGCGACCAGTCGATCGAGATCCCCCAGGAGCGAAACGCGGCCTGGAACGCCGCGATCGACTCGTCGGTCGAGCGACGAGGATGGATCCCGGACTTGATCGCATAGTTCTCCGCCGGCAGTCCGAACGCGTCGTAGCCCATCGGGTGCAGCACGCGCTGGCCGATCCGGCGGTGGAAGTGCGCGATCGCGTCGCCGAGCGAGTAGTTCTTCAGGTGTCCGATGTGCGGCTCGCCGCTCGGGTAGGGGAGCATCTCGAGCACGTAGGACTTCTCGCGCGCGTCGTGCTCGCCGAGGCGGTCAGGATCGTTCGACACCTCCCAGGTGCCCTCGCGCTCCCATATGCGCTGCCACTTGGGCTCGATCTCCTTGGGGTCATAGCGGCGGTCTGGCATCGCATGTCGGAGGTTACTTGCGGTGTGTTTCTTGCGTCCGGGCGCCTCACGCGGTCTACCATCGGCGGCGTGTCAGAGCCCACTCCGCCGGCGAGGTCAAGCACGGCCGCCGACGCGGCCGACAGGGTGGCCTCAATCGTGGCCGCCGCCGAGGACGCTGCGCGGCGGATGCTCGAGCAGACCGAGGAGCGCGTGCGCGAGCGGATCGCCGAAGGCGACCGCGGGGCAGAGAACCGCGTGCGCGCGGCCGAGGAGGAGGCCCAGGAGATCCTTGCCCAGGCCCGCGCGGAGGCCTCCAAGGCCGTGGGCGATGCCACGGGAGAGGCGCTCGCGATCATGGCCCGGGCGCAGGAGAACGCCGACGCCGTGATGGACGAGGCGAGGGCGTCTGCGACCAAGGAGCAGGAGGAGATCCGCGAGCGCGCCCGCGAGCTCCTGTTCGACGCGCGCACGACCGCCAGCGATATGCGCAGCGAGGGGCTCGAGATCGCCGCGAACCTCCGGGAAATGGGCGACTCGCTGCGCTCCAACGCCGAGCGGCTCCTGCGCGACGTGCAGCGCATCCACTCGCAGCTGGTCGCGCGCCTGGACCGCATCGACGTGGGCGTGGGCCAGGCGCCGGTGCCGGGGCGCCCCCGGGCCACGGAGGCGCCCGCGGACAACGGCGAGGTGCTCGACGTGCCGGAGTTCATCCCGCCGGCGTAGGCGGCCGTTGGTCCGACCCCGCGGGCCCCGGTCCCATGTATTAACCTTGAAGCGCACCCCCGGGGCTATAGCTCAGTTGGGAGAGCGCGTGAATGGCATTCACGAGGTCGCCGGTTCGAGCCCGGCTAGCTCCACTTCACCGGGGGTCAGGGACGCGCGCCGGTCGGCTGATCCTTGGCCGCCGTGGCCCGGGTGAGCCTGCGCGGGGGCGGCCAACGCCGCACCGAGCACGGTTACTGCGAGCGCCGTCGCGGCCCTGCGAGCCGCGGCCGTGAACGTGTACGTGCCGAGCATGACGACTCCTCTGCGGACGTGTCTGGGGTGGTGAGGCGCGCACCGTAGTGACGCGGCCTCGCGAAGAAGTGACCCTCGCGTTAAGTCCTCGTCGGATCGAGCACGGCGAGGAGGTGCGGTCTAGCCAGACTGCTGTTTCGCCGCCTCGAGCGCCGCCGGCGGATCGAGCGCCGCGTTTCCGCGCGCCAGCTCCAGCGCCCGGTCGGCCAGCTCGGCGGCCTCGGCCCCTCCGACCGTCTCGTCCCGGAGCGCGAGCGCGAGCAGAACCTGGCGCATCAGCTCTGAATCCTGCGTGTCCGGCGGCGGCCCCGCCGGCGGAAGCGCGCGCGTCTCGGCGAGCAACCGCGAGGCGTTCATGCCTCCGCCCAGCAACCGTCCCGGCGCCTTGTCCGGGATCTTGGCCACGATCGCGCCGGTCGCGGGATTAACGACGTTGACCTTGCTGCGAAGCCCGGAGCGCTCGAGCGCGAGCCGGTATCCCGAGAGCCGCATGTAACCGAGCTGGGCGGCGAGCTGGGTGAATGCCGCCGCCTCGGCCTCGTCGCGCAGGCGCTGCTGATGCAACGAGATCTGTGTGCCGGCGTCGGGCAGCGCGGGATCCGGATCTGGCGCCACCAGCAGGAAGACCTGCGAGCCCAGCCTGCCGGCGCCGACGCCGGCGATGTCGGCCAGCAGCTGGTAGCCGCCGAGACCCAGGGCCCCGACGATGCCCGGCGGCAGCGGTTTCGTGGACAGATGGCCGGCAGGGAAGCTCATCGTCGGCTAGTTGTCCAGCAGCCCGCCGACGATGCCGCCGAGGAGGCCGCCGCCGCTCTGATCGCGCTGAGACGTTCCGCCGGCGCCTTCCTGGACCGGCGGATGGAAGTACGCGCTCTGCAGGCCGACGCGACCCGGGCCCGTGAAACGGTTGAACACGAGGTTGCCGCCGCCGCTCATGATGCCGGTCTTGAAGCCGTAGACCTCTTGGGACATCGATACCGAGTGGTCGCGGAACAGCCAACCGCCCGGCTCGATGTCGATTGTCTCCCCCGGCTCGAGCTGCTTCTCGAACACGTTCCCGTAGCCGTGGACCCAGACGACCCCCTCCTGGTCGGCGGCGAAGAACTCATCGACCCAGAAGCCGCCGCCGTACATCATGTTGGCGAATCCCTTGATGCGGCTGTAGTCGTACTCGACGTTCGCGGTCGCGGCGAGGAACTGGTGCTCGCGAACGACGATCCCGTGACCGGGCTGCAGGTGGAGCGCTGCGATGTGGCCAGGCGCGTCGCGACTGAACGCCAGCTCACCCGCCGACTGCACCTCGAGCATCAGCAACGGCATTCCGCCGAACATCCTGCGCTTTAACCCCTTCTTCAGCGGGTGCAAGCCGATCTGCAGGCTCGGGTACTTCCACAGCAGGACGTGGTGCTCGAAGTAGACGGGCACCTGGCCGTCGAGCGCCATGTGCAGCGCCGGCACGAGCTCGCCCTCTAGGCGGTACGAAAGGCCGGGCGCGGTGCCCTCGGTGATCTGAGTGGGCAGGAGCTTCGGGGCTGCCGGCATCGTTTTCTCCTTGCGTCGCTGGCGTCTGGGGGGTGCAAACCATATCCACCGCTGACCCAGGGACGGGCGCGATAATCGTCACGTCGTGACCACGATCTACGTCACCGGACACCGCAACCCCGACACCGATTCGATCGCGTCGGCGATCGGCTACGCCGAACTGAAGGGCCGTCTCGACCCACACAACGAATACGTCCCGGTGCGGCTCGGCGACTGCAACGCCCAGACGCGGTGGGTGCTCGAGCGCAGCGACGCGCCCGAACCCAGGTTCCTGCCCCACGTGTCGCTCCGCGCCCGCGACGTGATGCAGACGAGGTTCCCGGTCAGCGGCCAGGACCAGCCGATCCGCGAGGCCGGTCTCGCGCTGGTCCGGGCCGATCTCGAACTCGTCCCGATCGTCGACGATGACGGTGCGCTCGTCGGGGTCGTCACCGAACGGTCGCTTGCCCGCCGGTTCGTGCGCGAGTCGCGCGAGACCTCAACGCTGAAGGATGCCCCGACGACCGTCGCGGCGGTGGCTGACGCGCTCGAGGCCAGGGTGCTCGTGAGCGGCGATGCCAAGCTCGCGGGCCGGGTCTGGGTGCAGTCGATGGACGTGCATTCCCCGAGCGGGATCCGAGCAGGGGACGTGGTCGTCGTTGGGGACCGCGCCGACGCCCAGCGGCTCGCGATCGAGCACGGCGCCGCGCTGCTCGTGCTCTCCAACGACGCGACGCCTTCCGACGAGGTCGTGGCGCTGGCCCGCGAGCACCGGACGGCCGTGATCAGCTCGCCGCTCGACTCCTACGTCTCCGGCCGGATGATCACGCTCGCCTCACCGTGCAGCGCGTTGATGGAGCGCGACCCGCTGACCGTCACGATCGACTATCTCGTCGCCGACGTGTCCGAGCAGATCAAGGAGATCCACTACGGCGCCGCCGTCGCGATCGACGCACGCCGCCGCCCCGTCGGCCTGATCACGCGACGGGACCTGGTCGCGCCGCCACGCCGGCGCGTGCTCCTCGTCGACCACGCCGAACAGTCCCAGAGCGTCGCCGGCATCGAGACCGCCGAAATCGTGGAGATCCTCGATCACCATCACATCGGCTCGATCGAGACGAGAGTGCCGGTCACGGCGACGTTCGATCCGGTCGGATCCACGGCGACGCTCGTCGTCGAGCGATTCCGCCAGAACGGGATGGAGCCGAGCCGGCCGACCGCGACGATGCTGCTCGGGGCCGTGCTGTCGGACACGGTGATCCTCAATTCGCCGACGACGACCGAGCGCGATCACGCGGTCGTCGAGTACCTCCAGCGCGTGCTCGCGGTCGACGCCGCAGAGCTGGGGCGGGAGATGTTCGAGGCAACCGCCGACCTCTCGGAGGTCAGCCCCGAGGAGATCGTCTCTCGCGACGCCAAGCAGTACCACGTGCAGAGCGGCCACACGATCTGCATCGCGCAGGTCGAAGTCGTCGGGGGTGCCCTGCTCGACCGCAAGTCGGAGCTGCTGAGGGCCATGGAGAAGGCGCGCGAGAACCGCGACCTGCACCTGTATGCGCTGATGGTCACCGACGTGCTGGCGAAGAGCACCCAGCTATTGATCGCGGGCGAGACGGCGCCCGTCGCCAGGGCCTTCGAGACGACCGCGGAGGACAGCCTGATCGACCTGCCCGGGGTGATGAGCCGCAAGAAGGAGGTGGCGCCGAAGCTGCTGGCGTCGCTGTAGAACGCTTGACCCTCAACGGAGATCTTTGCGGTGTGCCCTATAGCGCGGCGCAGATCACGCGAATCCGACCCCCGCCCGCGAGCGAACGCTGGCGAGGATCGCATCCGTATCGGGGAGGTAGGCGTCCTCCAGCGTCGGGCTGTACGGGATCGGCGTCTCGTCGGTCGCGATGATCCATGCGTCGTCGAGGTCGTGCAGACCACGCTCGGCGACCATGCCGAGCACCCCGGCCGCCCAGCCGCCCGTTCGGGGACCTTCCTCCACCGCCAGCAGCCGGTTGGTCCGCGAGACGGACTCGAGCACCGTTTCCACGTCGAGCGGGCGCAGCGTGCGGAGGTCTACCACCTCAGCTGAAATCCCATCGTCGGCGAGGGCGGCGGCCGCTGCAAGCGCATCCGGCACCCCCTTTCCGATCGAGACGATCGTCAGGTCGTCGCCGCGCCGTGCGACTGCGGCCTCGCCGAGCGGGACGATCTCTGTTTCGGGCGGCGGCCCCTTGACCGAGTAGAGCCGCTTGTGCTCGAGGAACAGCACCGGGTTGTCGTCCCGGATCGCGGCCTTCAGCAGCCCCTTGGCGTCCGCCGGCGAGGACGGGAATGCGATCTTGAGCCCCGGAACCCCCTGGTACCAGGTTCCGTGAGTCTGCGAGTGCATCGCCCCGAACCTCCCTCCCGCACCGACGGCGGAGCGCACCACCAGCGGAACGCTGCCCTGCTCGGCCGAGATGTACCAGAACTTCGCGGACTGGTTGACGAGACTGTCCATCGTCAACCCCATGAAGTCCCCGAACATGATCTCGAACACCGGCCGCAAGCCGGTCACCGCGGCCCCATAGGCCGCGCCCGCGAGCGCCAACTCCGAGATCGGGGTATCGAATACGCGCTCGGGACCGAATCGTTCGAACAGTCCCGTGGTGACCTTGAAGACGCCCCCCGCGGCTGCGACGTCCTCGCCAAAGAAGACCACGGCCGGATCGCGATCAAGCTCCTCGGCGATCGCGTCGCGAATCGCGTCGCGGAACTCGAGCGCGCTCATGCGCGGAACTCCGTGGCGACCGTCGCCTCGGGATCTGGATACGGCGCGGCAAGCGCATCGTCGACGGCCTTGTCAATCAGCGCGCTCATGCTCTCCTCGATCGCCGCGATCTGCTCCTCGGTGACGCCCTCCTCGAGCAGCCGCGCCCGCGCGGTCTTCAACGGATCGCGTGCCAGCCACTGTTCGACCTCGTCCTTCGGCCGATACGGCGCGGGGTCGCTTTTAGAGTGGCCGTAGTGCCGGTAGGTCTGGCACTCGAGCAGGGTCGGACCTCGTCCGTTGCGGGCTTGCTCGACGGCACGACTGGCCGCGGCATGCACCGCCCACAGATCGTTGCCGTCAATGACCGCCGACGGCATGTCGTACGCCCGCGCGCGCCCGGCGATGTCCGAGCCGGCGGTGACCGAACCCATCGGGGTGAACTCCCCATAGAAGTTGTTCTCGCAGACGAAGATCGCGGGGAGGGAGAGGACCTTTGCCATGTTCAGGCATTCGTGGAAGTACGCCTGATTGACGGCGCCGTCGCCGAAGAACGCGACCGCGACGCGGTTCTCGCGCTTGCCGGACAAGGCCGCCCCTAGCGCCGCGGCGATCGAGCCACCAACGATCCCGTAGCAGCCGATCAACCCGTGCTCGAGGTCGACCACGTTCATCGATCCAGCCCGCCCCCCGCATACACCGCTGGCCCGACCGAGCATCTCCGCCAACAACGTTTCCGGCGAGGTCCCCTTGGCCAGGGCGTGCCCGTGGCCACGATAGGTGCCTGCGACGTAATCGCCGGGACGTAGCGCCATGCACACCCCGACGGCGACGGCTTCCTGGCCGGCGGAGAGGTGGGTCGTCCCGTGCACCTCCCCGGCCAGGAACAGGCGATGCATCGCGCTCTCGAACAGCCGGATCAGGTGCATACGGCCGAACGCTTCGAGGAACATCGCGCTGGCCTCGTGGCCCGGAGGAGTCTGCGCCTGTGCCAATTCCGCGTGCTCAGTTTGCTGCGCGCCCTCGACCTCTCCCACCCGATCTCCTGGTACTCGCTTAGGCGTGTCGTTCGATACTATCGCAAACGTTTGCAGTGCCCTCTACTCCGGTCGGCGAAGAAGGAGCCTGTGGCGCACCAAATCATCATGCCGCGACTTTCGGACTCGATGGAGGAGGGGACGGTCCTCGAGTGGCTGGTGGCCGAAGGTGACCCCGTCGAGGTCGGGCAGCCGCTGGTCGAGATCGAGACCGACAAGGCAACCGTCATCTACGAGGCTGACGCCGCCGGGGTGGTCCTGGCGCTGAACGTGAGCGCGGGCGCAACCGTGCCACTTGGCGCGCCGATCGCGGTGATTGGCGAGGCCGGCGAGCAGCTGCCGGCTCCAAGGTCTCCAGAGGCAATCGCCCCGGCGGGCTCCGCGAACACGCCGGTCGCGAGCCGTTCGAGCTCCATGGACGCCATCGCGACGGGCGGTTCGAGCTCGTCGAAAGCCGTCGCCGCGCGGCCGAAGGCCTCACCGCTTGCGCGCCGACTCGCCGCCCAGCTCGATGTCCACCTCGAGGGAATCGTTGGTACTGGACCGTACGGCCGGGTGATCCGCGCGGATGTTGAGCGGGCCGCGACCGAGCTGGCGAACGGGACCCGTCCCGAGGCGGTGACCACAGCTCCTGGCGAGGTTGCTTGGCCGGCGGTCGGGGCAACAGGCGAGGCTGGAGCGCGGGCCCAGGGCGAGGCGACGGTTCACGAGCTGACCCGCGTGCAGCGGACGGTGGCGCGACGGATGGCGGAGTCACGCGCGAGCGTGCCCGACTTCGAGCTGCGCTCCGAGATCGACATGGCCGAAGTGGTCAACCTGCGCGAGCGACTGCGGGTCCTCACCGATCCGCTCCCGTCGTATAACGACTTCATCGTCAAGGCCGCGGCGCTGGCGCTACGTCAATTCCCTCGTGTGAATGGGGCATACCGCGAAGGCAAAGTCGAGACCTACACCCGGATCAACATCGGTGTCGCCGTGGCGACAGATGACGCGCTCCTCGTCCCGACGATTTTCGACGCCGATCGCCTGTCGCTAGGCGAGATCAGCCGGAAGTCCCGCGCGCTGGCGGCACGCGTACGCGACGGCTCGATCGCGCCGTCCGAGCTCGACGGTGGGACGTTCACCGTGTCGAACCTTGGGATGTACGGCGTCGACAGCTTCTCGGCGGTCATCAACCCACCGCAGTCGGCAATTCTCGCGATTGGGTCGCTCAAGCCTCGGCCGATCGTGGACGGCGACGGCAACATGGTCGCCCGGCCAACGGTCGTGCTCACGCTGGCATGCGATCACCGGATTTTGTATGGCGCCGACGGTGCCCGTTTCCTGGCGCGTGTACGCGAGCTGCTGGAACGCCCGGACGCGCTGATCCTCTAGGCCAGCGCGGGACGGCTGACCTTCTAGCGGAGATCCGGCCGCAGCGGAGCGGCGGGTGCCGCCGCAGCGCCGCCGTTGGCGCTTGGCTCGACCGGGCTCAGGCCGTCGTCGACGTCCACATTCTCGGGTTCGAGCGCGAGGCCTGATGCGCGCGCCTGTAGCTCCAACAGCGCCGCGAAGTCAACGTCGTTGCCGATCAGCGAGAGCATGCCCTGGACGATCTGCTCGGTGGTGGCGGCCAACGGCATCGGTACCCCGTGCTCGCGCGCCGCCTCGAATCCCAGTTGGAAGTCCTTCAACAGCAGCTCGGGCGTGAAGGTCGGCGTGAAATCGAGGTTGACGTACGCGGGGGATTTGTATCTGGTGAAGGTCGAGCCCATCACGCTGTCGTTGAGGAACTCGAGAAAGTCGGCACGGGACACCCCCCCTTTCTCCGCCAGCACGGCGACCTCAGCCATGCACTGCGCGACCACACCGAGCATCAGGTTGTGACAGATCTTCACCAGCCGTGCGCGTTCGCCGTCGCCGACATATGTGACGCGGCGGGCCAGAAGCTCCAGATACGGTCGCGCCTGAAGCCACGCCTCGCGCGGCCCCGATGCGACGATCGTTAGCCGGCCGCTCGCGGCAACCTTCGGGTTTCCGCTCACGGGCGCCGCCAGCATCGCTGTCCCGCGCTTCTCGGCATCGGCCCGAATCCGCTCGCCGACGCCGGGTGAGATCGTGGTCGAGTCCACGATCACACGGGGCGTCACGTCCGAGCGCGCGAGCAAGCCGTCCGAACCGTTCACCACCTGATCGACGTCAGTCGAGCCGGCAACCATCGTGAACACGATGTCCCGATCGGCGAGCTCAACCGGAGCATCGACGATCGTCGCTCCGAGCTCAGCCAGCGGCTGCGCCTTCTCACGCGTTCGGTTGTACACCGCGAGCTCGTGACCGGCCTTGAGCAAGCGCCCGGCGAGCTCCAGCCCCATCCGGCCGACGCCGACCCAGCCCAGTCGTACTTGTTGGTCGTCGCTTATGTTGCGCTCCTCCGCCCCGCGTCGAAGATCACGATCGGAGATCCTCCTGCAATCGTTTGCAGTAATGTAGCCGACGGCTTGAACGCGGTCAAGGTGCGGTCCGGCCGGATCACCGGGAGGGTGCGCCTACCGGCCAGCACCGCCTTGAAGTGACCCCTGCTCCACGAGTATCCTCGTGCAAACGTTTGCAGAAGGGCGGTGCCGATGGGACAACACAGCTACGGGGTCATGGGCGTCGACTGGGAGGAGCGCGTTCGCTACGACCGGCTGCGCGATGAGCGCCTGGCACGGATCGAGCAGCTGCTCGCCGCTTCCGAGCTGGGTGCGCTGCTGTGCTTCGACATGGGCAACATCCGCTACATCACAGCCACGCACATCGGCACCTGGGCAGCCGACAAGCTCAACCGCTTCTGCCTGCTTCCACAGGGTGACGCGCCGATCATGTGGGATTTCGGCTCGGCCGCCCGCCACCATCAGCTCTACAACCCCTGGCTCGGCGATGGGCGCTCGCGCGCGGGGATCTCGACGCTGCGGGGCGCGATGTCACCGCACTCCGGTCGCGCTGAAGATGTCGCCCACAAGATTCGCGTCGAGCTCGAGCAGCGCGGGCTGCTCGGTGAGCCGGTTGGGATCGACGCGATCGAGCCGCAGGTCCTGTTCGCGCTACAGCGCGAGGGCATCCAAATCGCCGATGGCCAGCAGCTGATGCAGGACGCTCGGGTGATCAAGACCAGGGACGAGATCACGCTGCTGAACATGGCGTGCTCGATGGTCGACGCGGCGTACGAGGAGCTTTACCGGGCGATGCGCCCCGGAATCCGCGAGAACGATTGCGTCGCGCTCGTCAACAAGGTGCTCTACGAGATGGGGTCGGAGTTCGTGGAGGGGGTCAATGCGATCTCGGGTGAGCGCTGCAGCCCGCATCCGCACGTGTTCACGGACCGCGCGCTCCGGCCCGGCGATCCAGCTTACTTCGACATCCTCCACAGCTACATGGGCTACCGCACGTGCTACTACCGGACGTTCGCGGTCGCGAGCGCGTCGCGGGCACTGCTCGACGCCTACAAGCGCTGTCGCTACTACCTCGACGCGGCCATCGACCTGATCCGCCCCGGCGCCACCACCGGCGAGGTGGCATCGGTGTGGCCAGCCGCGCAGGAGTTCGGCTTCCCCGACGAGGAGGCCGCATTCGCCCTGCAATTCGGCCACGGAGTTGGCCTCTCGATCTGGGAGAAGCCAGTCTTCAGTCGCCTCGTCTCGCTCGAGCATCCGGAGGAGATCCAGGAGGGCATGGTGTTCGCGCTTGAGACCTTCTGGCCGGCGAGCGACGGCTGGTCCGCGGCCCGGATCGAGGAGCAGCTGGTCGTCACCGCCGACGGCTGTGAGGTGATCACGCGCTTCCCGGCGGAGGACCTTGTGATCGCCGGCAAGCCGTACTTCACCGCCGGCGGCAGCCTGCCGCTCGAGCGCGAGGCGCAGTCGCACCTCAACACCGAGCTCGACGCCGGCGCCCAGGAGGCGACGCCGCGGCTCCCC
The DNA here is from genome assembly GCA_963812225.1 of uncultured Solirubrobacterales bacterium. GTDB lineage: Bacteria > Actinomycetota > Thermoleophilia > Solirubrobacterales > Solirubrobacteraceae > Palsa-465. The sequence goes on along the minus strand of CAWEUN010000007.1, from coordinate 107,163 downwards.
TCCGCCGACCCTATCCCGGGCTAGCCAACGCTCGCCACAGTTTCTCGGGCGTGTACGGCGGGTCGAGATGCCGGCCCCCGAGTGCGTCGGCCACGGCGTTGGCGACCGCGGGAAGCGTCCCGATCGTCCCGCCCTCCCCCACGCCCTTGGCCCCCAGCGGGTTGCGCGGCGACGGAGTCGACACCTCGCCGATGACGATCTCGGGCACATCACCCGTGGTCAGGAGGCCGTAGTCCATGAACGTGGCCGTGCGGAACTGTCCGTCCTCGTCGTATACGGCCTCCTCGGTGAGGCATTCGCCGAGGCCCTGGATGGCCCCGCCGATAACCTGGCCCTGGGCGAGCAGCGGGTTGATGATCGTTCCGGCATCGTCGACGGCGACGATGCGGCGGACGGTGAGCTTTCCGGTCTCGGGGTCGATCTCGACCGCAGCCGCGTACGCGCCGGAGGAGAACACCAGCTCTGAATCGAACCGGGCCTCAGCTCGCAGCGGCCGCTCGTGGGCGTGGCGGGCCAGCTCTGACCAATCCAGCGGACCCTCGGGCGCGCTGCCGCGCACATGCTCGGCCAGCGCGCGCCCCTGCTCGAGCAGCTGCTCGACCGCGCGCACGATCGCCGAGCCGGCGACCGCGGTCGAGCGGCTTCCGAAAGTCCCCACGCCGCGGGGCACCCGGTCGCTGTCGCCAAAGCGCAGGACGATCCGGTCGAGATCGAGACCCAGCCGATCGGCCGCGATCTGCGCGAACGTGGTGTCGTGGCCCTGGCCATGCGGCGAGGCGCTGCTCGCGATCGACACCCGGCCATCGGGCTCGAGCGTCGCGACCGCCGACTCCCACTGCCCCGCCGCCCGCTCGACGTACAGCGCGATGCCGGCACCCATCGCCGCGTCTTCTCCGAGCAGCTCGAGCGCGGTGTCGAGGCAGCGCTCATAGTCGCCCGAGTCGTAGCTCAAGCCCAGCGGCGTCTGATGAGGGAACTGGCGGATGAGATTTCTGCGCCGCAGCTCGACCCGGTCGACGCCAAGCTGACGGGCCGCGTCGTCGACCAGGCGCTCGAGTAGGTAGGCGGCGTCCGGGCGCCCCGCCCCTCGGTAGGGACCGGTGGGCACCTTGTTCGTTCGCTTGCCCACGACCAACACCGATGCCGCCGGGATCTCGTAGCACCCCGTCAGCAGCGCGCCGGCGGTGTGCGGCGGGATCGCGGTGTTCGGGAGTAGGTAGGCGCCGAGATCGGCCGTCAGCACCGCCCGCAGCGCCAGCATCCGGCCCTCGCCGTCGAGCGCCAGCTCGAGCTCGCCCTCGATTCCCCGGCCCTGGTAGGCACCGAGGAAATTCTCAGTGCGCTCCTCCACCCACTTCACGGGACGGCGCAGATCGGTCGCCGCGATCGCAGCGACGACGGCCTCGACCGGGATTACGCCCTTGCTGCCGAAGGCGCCGCCGACATCCGGGACGATCACGTGGAGGCGCTCCTCGTCGAGTCTCAGAGCGTGACTGAGCTGGGCCAGTGGACGGTGCGTGTCCTGCATCGAGCACCAAACGGTCAGCCGGTCGCTGGGCGCATCGTGCTCGACGACCGCGCCACGGGGCTCGATCGGCTGCCGCCACCAGCCGCGGCAGCCCGTAGCGCCCGCGCACGACATGCACGGCGCGCGCAAACGCGTCCGCGACGTCGCCGCCGGTGCGTGACCAAACGGTGAGATCGCGGTCGGACATGCCGGGGTCGAGCACGGCGGGGCGCGGCTCGTAGTCGATCTCGATGAGCTCCGCCGCGTCCTTGGCCCGCGCGACGGTGGTCGCGATCACCGCGGCAACCGGCTGGCCCACGTAGCGCACCTCGTCCTCAGCGAGAATCGGGTGGGGCTCGTCGGCCAGCTCCACGCCGGGTGGAGCGCCGATCGGAAGGGGCCGGACGCGACCACGCAGCTCGGACGCAGTGATCACCGCCAGCAGCCCGGGAGCCGTGTCCGGCGCCCGGATAGCCATGATCGCGGCGTGCGCGTGGTGCGAGCGCACGAACACGGCGTGGACCATCCCGGAACGGTTGATGTCGTCCACGTAGCAAGACCGTCCGCGCAGCATGCGCGGGTCCTCGCGCCTGCGGAGAGGCGCCCCGATCATGCTCACACCAGCTGGTCCCGCATCCAGTCGGCGACCAGCGGGCGGTACTTGAACGGGACGTTGTTGCAGACGTGCGTGCCGTCCTCGTAGAGGACCCACTCGGCCCGAGGGACATCGTCCGCGATTCGCTTGGTCTGCTCCCACGGGATCACGCGGTCGCGCTTGCCCGTCACCACCAGGCAGGGCTGCTCGACCGCGTCCGCCACCCCGGCCAGGCTCAGCTGCGCGGCCCGCTCGCGCGCCTCGGCCTCGTCGGCGGCGCCGCTGTGGTGGATGAACGTGTCGCGCGTCAGCGACGGCATCGTCTCCCAACCCGCCGCCATGTCGTAGGGTCCGCTCACGCCCGCCACCGCCTTCAGCCGGGGCTCGAACGCCGCCGCCCGGACGACGTAGTAGCCGCCGAGGCTCACCCCCGCGGCTCCCACGCGCTCGAGGTCGAGGCCGTCGCGGCCGGCCACGGCGTCGAGGGCTGCCGCCACGGCGACCTCATAGTCGGCGCGGATGTTCATCGTGAACCCCGTCTCCCCCTGGCCCGGGCCGTCCAGCGAGAGCGTGGCCATGCCGCGACGCAGGAACACCGACTCCCACAAGAAGAACTCCTCCTTGGTGGAGTCGAGTCCGGGGATCAGGACGACCAGCGGGACAGGCGCGGCGACCGAGGGCCGGCGCAGGTTCGCGACCAGGGCGCCCCCGTCGAGCTCCGCCTCGATCCGCTGCGCGGTGGGATCGACGATCGCGTGGGCATCGTAGAGCGCGCGCACCGCGGCTTCGGTCACGGTGCGGTTGCGCTCAGGGTCGAGCACCCACACGAACTTCGCGAAGTGGTACGTGACGGCGGCCCGCAGGAACGCCTCGCCGGCACTCTGAAGGTGTCCGGCATCGCGGGCCTGCATCGCGAGCGAGCGGTGCACGTCCGCCGTTGCGCTCCAGGCGTCCAGCCACTCCTCCCAGCTTGAGATCCGCGACGTGGTCCGAACGAAGTCGTTGTAGTCGATGCCGTTCGCGATCAGCCGCGGACCCCAGTTGTCGATCGCCGCCCGCACGCGCGCGTCGGGGAGTTGGCTCACCGGACTCCGATGGCCAGCAGCCGCCCGGCGTGTACCCCGACGGCCATCATGACTTACGCGGCTGGGTGGTCGAGCCTCTGACCATCAGCGTCGGCTCAAGCAGAGTCTCGCTGGCCGTCTCCCGGCCATCGCTCAGCTGCTCGAGCAGCAGATCGGCGGCAACCTTGCCGATTTCCCGCTGGGGCACGCGGACCGACGTCAGCGGTGGCCGCAGGTGGTCGATGAACGGCATGTCGTTGAAGCCGACGATCGAGATGTCGTCAGGGCAGACGATCCCTCGGGTTTCCAGCTCGTCGTAGCACCCGATCGCGAGCAGATCGTTTGCCGCCACGATTGCCGTCAGCTCGGGCGCGGCGCCGAGCAGCTCGGCACACGCTCGCGCGCCCGCCTCCTCGGTGAAGGACGCGCCGAAGCGGATGTGCTCGGGGGGCGCCTCGAGTCCGGCGGCGTCTATCGCCTCGATGAAGCCGAGATGACGCCGATGACCCGTCGAGAGATTTTGCGGTCCGGCCACGTGACCGATGCGCTCGTGCCCCAGCGCCGCCACGTGCTCGACCGCGAGCGCGATTCCCTGCCGGTCGTTGACGGTTACCGCGGGCACGGAGCCGTCTTCGAGGCTGCGGTTGACGAGCACTAGCGGGGTGCCTGCGGCGGCGAGCTCTCCGAGCAGCTCGCGATCTAGCCGCGCCGTGGCGGAGATGAAACCGTCGACCTGACGGGCGCGGAGCGCATCTAGATAGACGCGTTCGCGCTCGGGATCGTTGTCTGTGTTGACGATCAGCGACGTGTAGCCGACCTCGTCGAGCCGGTCCTCGATGCCGCGCAGGATCGGTGGGAACAGCGGGTTGGTGATGTCCGGGATCAACACCCCGATCGTGTGCGAGCGGCTCGTCTTCAGCCCTCGGGCGATCCGGTTCGGCCGGTAGCCGAGCTGACTCGCTGCTTCGAGTACGCGCTCCGCAGTGTCCGGATTGACGAGCGCACGCGTCTCTTCATTGAGCGCGCGTGAGACCGTTCCCGGATGCACGTTCGCGACGCGCGCGACGTCCCTGATCGTCACGGCTGTGCGCTCGCGCGCAGCTGCCTCCTTGGACCGCCCGCCGGTCATCGCGCCACCACCCGGCGTGCACCCGCCATGACCTCGTCCGGGTCATGCCCGAGATCGGTGAGCATCACGACGGCGGCGTTTCGTCCGGGGCCGCCCGTGACCGAGCCGCCCGGATGGGTGGTGCCGCCGGTCTGATAGAGCCCGGGAATCGGCATGCGGTGCTGGGCCCACCCGGGCGCCGGGCGCAGCGGGCCGCTGTGCGCCAGCGAGCGGTCGCCGCCGTGGAACGTTCCGCGCCACATGTGCGGATTGGAGCGCTCAAGGTCGGGCGGCGCGACGATCAGCTGCGCGAGGATCGTCTCGTCGGTCAGGTTGGGCGCAGCGCGGCGCAGATGGGCCAGGTGGGTCTCGGCGATCTCCTCGCGGAGCCGCTCCCACGCCTCCGGGCCGCCGCCGGGGTCGTAAGGCTGCGTCCCGAGCAGCTTGACCGTATGGTGACCCGCGGGCGCGCGCGAGGGATCTGCGATGGTCGGCGTTGGAAACAGAAGCCAGGCGCCGTCCCGCGCGAGCCGCCCCTCCTTCACGTCGCGGCCCATCTGCACGATCTGCTCGGGCCATCCCGCGACGCCGGCGGAGACCGCGGTGAGCTCGGTTCCGTCGTGGTGGGTGTACCGCGGCGGTTCGCTCGTCAGGTAATGCGCGGCGAAGGCCGCCACGCCCGGGTCGTAGGTATCGATTCCGTAGAGGAAGTCCTCGCCCCAGGCCTCGGGCGGCGCCATCCGCACGAGATGCTTGACGTGGATCGTTGACAGCACGGCCTCGGTGGCGAGATGCTCCTCGCCGTCCTCCGTCCGCACTCCCACGCAACGACCATCGTCGAGCACGAGCGAGACGACGCGGCGGTCACACAGCAGCTCACCCCCGCCTTCCTCGATCACCTCGACGAGCCCCCGCACGAGCTCGCCCGAGCCGCCGCGCGGGATCGTCCAGCTCCGGCGCTGGCGCCCGAACACGATCGAGTAGGCGAGCAGTCCCGAGCCCGCAGAGTCAACCGGCTGCGCGGTCTGGAACGCCATCCACAGCATGAACGCCTGGATGTGGCGATTCGTGAACTCGTGGCGGACCACGTCGTTGGCGCTGAACGTGGCCCGGCGCATCCACTTGAGCCCGCCGGGCCGGCCCGCGAGCACCTGCTCGAGCGTTGGCCCGAACCCGACGGGAGTAAAGCGCTGGCGGGTGATTACGTCCTTGATTGCGTCGTACTCGGCGAGCAGCAACCGGTATGCGTCAGCGTCTGCAGGGGAAAAGCGACCGATCTCCTCGCACGTGCGCTCGACGTCGAGCCACATCGTCAGCGACTCTCCGTCGGGGAAGACGACGTGAGCCACCGGATCGGGCTCGAGATAGGTCAGTCCGTGTTCGGAGATCAGCCCCAGCTCATCGTTGACCAGCAGCGGGTTGGTCTGAATCAGGGTGTGGCCCGTCGAGCACGAGTCGAGCAGGTATCCGGGCAGCAGCGACTCCTCGGAGGCGACGCCACCTCCCGGTAGGGCGCGCGCGTCAAGGACGCGGCAGCGATAGCCGGCGCGGGTCAGGTAGGCGGCGGCGATCAGGCTGTTGTGACCGGCGCCGGCGACAACGACATCGGCCGTCATGATCCCGCCGCGTCCGCTGAAACGGCACCTCCCAGGTACAGCGCGCCGATCTCGGGATGCTCGAGCACCTCCCGCCCCGAGCCGGTGAGCCGCACCATTCCGTTCTCGAGCACGACCCCGTGCGAGCTCAGCCTGAGCCCCGCGCGCGCGTTCTGCTCGACGAGGAGGATCGTCTTGCCCTGCCCGTGCATCGTCTCGATCATTTCGAACACGACCTGGCGGACCTGCGGATCGAGGCCCATCGACGGTTCGTCGAGGATGATCAGCGACGGGTCGAGCATCAGGCAACGGGCGAACTCGACCAGGCGCTGCTGACCGCCGGAGAGGCTTCCGGCCTTCTCGTCGGCGCGGTCGCGGACGATCGGATAGAGCTCCTCGACCGCCTGAAGGCGCTTGTCCACGAGCGCCTTGTCGTCGAGCGTGAACGCGCCCATCTCGACGTTCTCGCGCACGGTCATCTGCGGGAACAGGCTGTGTGCCTGTGGGACCTGGGCGATCCCGAGGTCGAGGATCTGCCGCGGCGAGAGCCGCGAGATCACCTGGCCCTGGAAGCGGATCTCGCCCTCCCGTGCCCGCAGCAGCCCGCTGATCGTCGAAAGCAGCGTCGACTTGCCCGGCGCCGTTGGGGCCGACGATGCAGGTGATGCCGCCATCGGGCACGTCAATGCTGACCCGCTTGAGGATGTCGCCACCGCCGTAGCCCGCGGTCACGCCCCGGATGCTGAGGAGCGGATCCGGACCGATGCGCGCGGGCGGCTTGGTCTCGACAGTGGGTCGTGTGTGGATCGTGCGCGGGTGAGCTTCGGCTAGCTCCTGTTGGGTGGCCTCGTCATCCTCACCGCCGAGATAGGCATCGAGGACCGCCGGATTGGAACGCACCTCCTCCGGGCCTTCCGCTGACCAGTGGCGTGCCCTGGCTGAGAACGGTCACCCGATGGCACAGGTTCATCACGAACTCCATGTTGTGCTCCACGACCAGGAACGTCTTGCCGGCCGCGTTGAGCTCCTTGATCCGGTCGGCCAGGTGAGTGATCAGCGTTGGGTTGACCCCTCCGGCGGGTTCGTCGAGCAGCAGTACATCCGGATCGGCGACCAGCAGCGAGGCGAGCTCGAGCAGCTTGCGTTGGCCGTAGGAGAGCGTCCCGGCCGGCTCGTGCGCGAGGCGCGCGATGCCCACGAACTCGAGCAGCTCCGTCGCCCGACGCTTCTCGGCGGCCGAGCCGGCGATGCGCAGGACGCTCCGAATCCAACCTTCCTTGCGCTGCGTGGCGACGAGCATGTTCTCGAGCACCGTGATGCGCGCGAAGATCCTGGTCAGCTGGAACGTGCGCCCGACGCCGAGCCCGAACACCCGCTCGGGCTTGGCGTTTGTGATCTCGGCGCCGTCGAAGTGCACCTCGCCATCCTGGATCCGCTCGTAGCCGGTGATCACGTTGAACAGCGTCGTCTTGCCCGAGCCATTGGGGCCGATCAGCCCGTGGATTGCTCCCTTGTCGACCTTGATGTGGCAGTCCGCGAGTGCGTGTACGCCGCCGTAGGCCTTCGAGACGCCCGATGCCTCGAGCAGTGCGCTCACTGCGCCACCCCCGCCACGCCGCTGCGAACAGCCGGTTCGGTCGTGTTATCTGACTGTTTGGTGGACCGCGCCCGCCGGTCGCGGATGAGCTGTGTGATGGTCGGAATGACGCCGCGCGGCAGCAGCAGGATGACCGCCAGAAACAGGACGCCATAGGCGATCAGGTACGTCCCCGTGCCAGAGAAGCTCTGGGTCAGGTACTGCTGAAGCGACTCCAGGACCATGGCTCCCAGCGGCGGCCCGAGCAGCGTGCCGATACCGCCGAGGAACGCCATCAAGGCGAGCGAAATATCGAACAGCGGATCGAACGCGAATTGCGGAAAGATCTGCCCGAGGAAGTAGAAGTAGAGCCCGCCGACCATTCCGACGGGGAACGCGGAGAGCACGAATGCGGCCAGCTTCACCCGTCCCGTCTTCACGCCGAGGCCGCGGGCGCGATCCTCGTCATCGCGGATCGCGAGGAGTTGCAGACCGAACCGCGAGCGGCGCACGCCCCACGACAGCGCGATCGTGAGCACAAGGATCACGAGCGCCACGTAGTAGAACGGCTGGTTGTAGTTGGCAGCGGTGAACGGGGCAAACGGCAGCAGGATCCCCGACGTGCCTCCGGTGAACCCGAAGTTGAACGCGGCCAGCTGGAAGATGAAGAAGATCGCGATCGTGACCACCACGAACGTATGGCGGCGTGTACGCAGGGCGATCAGTCCCACCGGAACCGCGATCACCGCGGCGACCAGACCGCCGAGCGGCAGCAGCGCAAACACGTCCCAACCGCCCTTGAAATGCCAGTCGCGCGCGGCCAGCGCGACCGCGTAACCGCCGCATCCAAAGAACACGGCATGGCCGAGCGCGAGGTAGCCCGAGTAACCGCTGAAGATGTTCCACGCCGTGGTCGCGACCATGAAGATCAGCGCGAAGACGGCGATCGACGTCGCGGTCGGATCCTTCGTGATCAGCGCGGGGAAGGTTGCGAACACGAAGCCCACGCCGGCGATTACGACGACGGCGCCCGCACGCCGCAGGCCAGCGCTCATTGCGCCCGGATGGCCGATGACCCGAACAGCCCCTGCGGCCTGAACGAGAGCACGATCACGAGCGCCGCGAAGTAAACGACCGGCGCCCATGTCGGCGACCACGCGACGGCGACCACGTCGTTCACCACGAGCAGAAATACCGCCGCGGCCATCGCCCCGCCGATGCTGCCCATGCCGCCGAGGATCACGATCGCGAGCAATCGCGAGATCAGGTCATACCCGCTGTTGGGGTTGAACGCGTTGGTCGCGCCGAACACCACACCGCCGACGGCCGTGACCGCCACGCCGATCCCGACGGCGATCGTGCGGGTGCGGCTGACGTTGATGCCGATCAGATCGGCGGCGGTTCGGTTCTGAAGCGAAGCGCGCACGGCGCGCCCGAACTTGGTTCGGTACAGCATCCAGTAGAGGACGACCAGTAGCGCGACCGCGAGCCCGAAGCCGATCAGATAGATGTAGGGCAGATAGAAGCCGAACATGTATACCGAGCTGTCCACGTACGAGGCGTGGAGTTGGACGTAGTCGACGCCGTAGACCGCGCTGAGGACGCCCTCGATCAGGATCGCCACCGCGAAAGTAACCAGGATCGACATCCCGGTCCGGTCCTGTTCACGCAGGCGGCGCATGAACAAGAACTCGACTGCTACTCCCACCACGAACATCACTGGAATCGTGATCAACAGTCCGGGCAGCAGGCCAATGCCAAAGTGGGTCGAGAGCGAGTAGCTCAGGTACGCGCCCAGTACGACCATTACCCCCTGGGCGATGTTGATGATGTCCATCACGCCGAAGATCAGCGTGAGGCCGGCGGCCATCAGCGCATAGACGCCGCCGGTGAGGACACCATCAACGATCGCCTGCAGTAAGGCTGTGCCCGACACCCGCCGGCTAACCCTTCCAGGCTGGCTTCGGGTAGACCGGGGGCTTGCTACCGGCCGTCGATGTGGGGAGGGTCTGTACCAGGTTGCCGTTCTGCCACTGGAAGGTCAGCGTTTTCTGGGCGGTGTTCTGTCCTAGCGCGTTGAAGGTCACAGGCCCCTGGACGCTGTCCATCGTCGCGCCGCTGTGCAAGTAGGCGATGATCTTGCTGTTGTCGAGGCCATGCGTCGCGTTGACCGCCTGAGCGAGCACCTGACCAACCGAGTAAGCCTCCGCGACGTCCGCGTTGATGTCAGATGCCGTGCCTCCGTACTTGGCGATGTACTCCCGGACCATCTGCTGGCTGTCGGGCTTCTGGAAGCCGGGGAACCAACCGTTGGGGACGAAGATCCCGTTCTGGTTGCCTGCGCCCACAGCCTTCACGAAGGTGGCGCCCTGGTCGGGTCCGGCGGTCGCGATGAAGGCCTTGGGGTTGTAGTGCTGCTGGATGAACGCGTGAACGAACGCCGACACCGTCGGCACGTCGACCGAGCCAAGCACCATCGCCTCGGCGTGCGTCGACGCAACCTGACCGGCGATCGGGGTGTAGTCCGTGACCTCCATCGGGATCACCTTGTTGTACACGGTCTTCACGCCCGCATTCTGCAGAATCTTCTGTGCCGCCGGGATCTGCGGCTCGGTGAAGGGGTCATTGACAGTTGCGTAGGCAGCGGTCTTCGGCCGCTGACTGGCGGGCAGGGAGGCGATCCAATTTGCCCACGTGACGAGGTTGAGCGTCACCGGGACCGACACATCGAAGACGTTGTGCAGCCCCTCGGTGAACACCGCCGGGGCGCCACCCGCACCCTCGACAAACGCGTATCCGTAGCGCGCAGCGACACGCGCCGACGGTGCGGTCAGGAGCGTCGAGAACGGACCGAAGACGAGCGGAACCTTGTCCGAGCCGATCAGCGTGTTGTAGTTCGTGACCACCTGGGCCGGGCTCGAGGCGTCGGAAAGGACCTTTAGCTGGATCGGGTGTCCCAGGAGCCCGCCCTTGGCGTTCTGGTCGTGCACCCAGAGCTCATAGCCCTTCTGGAACGCCTGCCCGTCCGCGGAGAAGTCGCCCGAGAGCGAGAGCGAGGTTCCGATCGTGATCGGGCTCGCAGACTTGCTGCCGCTACTGCTGGAGCCGCCGCTGCTGGTGTTTGTGGTACTGGAGCTGCTTGAGCCGCCGCATGCGGCGAGCAATGCGGCGGCGCCAACAGCGAACCCTGCCGTCACGCACCTGCGAAAGACCTTCATCGCCCTCTCCTCGCTTCGGATATGTGGGTCGCTACCTCGAGCATCCGATCGACGTGGTCTCGAGCGGCTCGAGACTCAGCGTTGGCCGCCGGTCCTTGGGGGCAAGCAAGCCCACTCGGCCTGGAACGGTGGGAATCCGCAGTCCAGAACTTCGCGAGCGTGTTAACCAAGAGTCCTGCAAGCGCGCGCCGCTGCAATCGTTTGCACAACCCTAGTGCGATCGTCTTCGGTCGTCAAGTGCAAACGTGTGCAACGGGTTAAGGCGACGGTGTCTCGGCGACGGCGTGGCGGCGCTATCCGGAGGCGACGCCGGCCTCACGTACGGGCGCCTCGCCCCACAGCTGCTCGAGACGGTAATACTCGCGCGTGTCGGGCGTGAATACGTGGACGACGACGTCGAGGTAGTCCATCAGGATCCAGCGTCCTTGCGTCAGTCCCTCGACCCGGCGCGGCAGCAGGCCGTGCTCGGTCTTCATCCCCTGGTAGATCGCGTCGTGGATCGCCTTGGTCTGCCGATCGGTGCGCCCGCTACAGATCACGAAGTAGTCCGTGAAGCCGATGATCCCGCGAAGGTCGAGTTGCACGATGTCCAATGCCTTGCGATCCGATGCATATGTGGCGGTTGCCTCCGCGATCTCCTCGGGCTTCATTCTTCTGGACTACCTCCATACAGTTGGTTGTCCCGGATATACGCGGCCACGGCGTCCGGGACGATGTACCTGATCGGCTGACCCGCTCTGACCCGACGTCGTATCTCGGTCGAGGAGAGATCGATCGTCGGCATCGGGAAGAACGTCGCCCGGTCTGCACCCCGCAACCGCCCCAACGCACCTTCGATCTGTGACCTGGTCGTGCCTGGCCGCTCGGCGATCGCCAACGTGCTAAGCGAAAGGACCTTCTCGGGCTCGTGCCACTCCGGCAAGCCCGCGGCGATGTCGCCGCCGAGGATCAGGAACAGCTCGCTATCCGGTGCTTTCGAGGTCAGCTCCTCAAGGGTATCGACCGTGTACGACGGCCCGTCGCGGACCACCTCGACGTCCGAGACCGCGAACCGCTCGTCTCCGCGGACCGCAAGCCGGCACAGCTCGAGCCGGTGCTCGACCCCGGGCTCGTCTTCGACTGGCTTGTGCGGGGGTATCCGGGCGGGAATGAACATCACGCGATCGAGGCCCAGGTGAAGGTACGCCTCCTGGGCGCTGACGAGGTGACCAAGATGTGGCGGGTTGAACGTACCGCCGAGGATCCCGAGCCGCACGGGGTCAGCGGATGTGGCCCGCGCCCTCGACCAGGTACTTGAACGTGCACAGCTCCCTGAGACCGATCGGCCCGCGAGCGTGCAGCTTTTGCGTCGAGTTGCCGATCTCGGCGCCCATCCCGAATTCGCCGCCGTCGGTGAAGCGCGTCGAGGCATTGACGTAGACGCACGCCGCGTCGACCCCGAGCTGGAACGCCCGGGCCGATTCGGTGTCGTGCGTGACGATCGCCTCGGAGTGCCCACTGCCGTGAGCGTTGATGTGGGCGATCGCCTCGTCGGTGCTGTCGATGACCCCGACGGCCATCTCGAGGGCGAGGTACTCCGTGTCCCAGTCCTCGGCCGTCGCGACGTCCATCGGGACCCCGGGGGCGGCCTCGCGAGCGCGCTCGTCGCCGTGGAGCGTCACCCCGGCGTCGCTGAGCGCCTTGAGCGCCGGGGGCAGAAAGGCCTCGGCCGCGTCCGTGTGTACGAGCAGGGTCTCGGCGGCGTTGCACACGCCGGGCCGCTGGAGCTTGGCGTTCAGCACGATCGCCTGGGCGGCGTCGAGATCGGCGCTGGCATCGACGTACACGTGGCAGTTTCCGGACGCGGCGTAGATCACGGGTACGGTCGCGACCCCCTTCAGCGCCGCCTTCAGCCCCTCGCCGCCGCGCGGAATGATGAGGTCGACCACGCCGGCCTGCGTGGCCAGCTCGGCCAGCTCCTCCCGGCCGCCGCCGGCGACGAGCGAGAGCGCGCCGTCGGGCAGCCCCGCGCCGGCGACGGCGTCGGCGGCGACGCTCGCCAGCACGGCATTCGAGTGGGCGGCCGAGCTCGACCCTCGCAGCACGATCGCGTTGCCTGACTTCAGGCACAGCGCGGCGGCGTCGATCGTCACGTTCGGCCGCGCCTCGTACACGACCGCGACCACGCCGAGCGGGACCCGCACTGTCCGCACGTCGAGCCCATTGGGCAGGCGCGAACCGCCGATCACCTCTCCGACGGGGTCGGGCAGGGCGGCGATCTTCCGGACCCCGGCGGCGATGTCCGCGACCCGTCGCTCGTCGAGCGCGAGCCGATCGAGCAGCGCCTGCGAGAGCCCGCCCGCCCGGCCGGCTTCGAGATCGCTCGCGTTGGCTTCGAGGATCTCCGGGGTGCGGTCGAGCAGGGCGACCGCGATCGCCTCGAGCGCGGCGTCCTTGATGCCCGAGCCGAGCGTCGCGAGCACGCGCGACGCGCGCTTCGCGGCGGCGCACGTCTCCGCTACGGATGCTGTGGTCGTGGCCATCGGGCTACAGATTACGCGAGCACGAAGTAGTCCCTGTGGACCGCTTCCTCGCTGGCACGCGGGAGGACCCCGCGGACGTCGGCCGACTTCATGCCGAGCACCTTGCGGAGCTCAGGGGCCGAGTAGTTGCAGATCCCCTTGCCGACCGCCTCTCCGTCGTGCGCGACCTCGACGGCGTCCCCGGCTTCGAACGCGCCGTCGACGTCGACGATGCCGACGGGCAGAAGGCTCGTGCCGCCCTCGCGGAGGGCGCGCGCCGCCCCGGCGTCGATCACCACCCGACCGCGGACGGGCTTGGCGTACTTCAGCCACAGCTTGAAGCTCGAGTACCGCGCCGACTGGGCCGCAAACCTGGTGCCGACCGGGTCGCCCGCGGCGGCGGCCACAATCGTCCCGGGCTCGAGTCCGTTCGCGACCACCGTCGGAATCCCGGCGGCGGTCGCCATCTCTGCGGCCACGACCTTCGAGCGCATGCCGCCGGAGCCCAGCGGCGACGTCGTATGGCCGATGTCGACGCCGTCGAGCGCGTCGAACCGTTCCACGGTGGGGATCAGCCGTGCCCCCGTGTCCGCGCGCGGATCCGACGTGAACAGCCCGTCCGCGTCCGTCAGCATCACGAGCAGCTCAGCTCCGAGCAGGATCGCGACCTGTGCGGCGAGGAAGTCGTTGTTGCCGAACGAGATCTCGTCGGTCGTGGTCGTGTCGTTCTCGTTGATCACCGGTACGAGCCGCCAGTCGAGCAGCTTGCGCAGGGTCTGGCGGGCGTTCAGGTAGTGCGTCCGCGCGCTCATGTCGAAGAACGTCAGCAGCACCTGGGCGCTGGCGACGCCACGCGCGCGCAACAGCTCGTCGTAGACCTGGTAGAGCTTGCCCTGCCCGACGGCGCTGGCGGCCTGCAGCTCATCGATCGCGCGCGGCCGCAACGGGATCCCCATCACGCCCATGCCGCGGGCGATCGCGCCGCTCGTGACCACGATCGGGGAGCGATCGGCCCGGTGAAGCTCGCTCAGCTGATCGCAGATCTCGCCCAGCACGTCGAGCCGTACCTCGCCGCGATCGTCGGCGACGATGCTTGATCCCAGCTTGACGACCAGACAGCTCATCGTGCTGAGAGGTTAAAAGGGCGCGGCCTGCGGGGCCGCGCCCTGTTTTCCTGCGGTCGCTAGCGGCGCTTACGCCCCGGGCACCACGGGTTCGCCGGAACTCCCTTGCAGGCGTTCGGCATCGTCTTCAACCGCTTGGGCAGCGGGTGCATGACGACCGCCGTCCGGCGCGGGTAGTGATCGCCTGGCTGGCACCCGAACGGCGGGAGGCTGACCTGGGAGTCGCACAGCACCTCGTTGAGGAACGGCAGGTTGAAGTTCGCTCCGACCGGGGTCGTTGTGCACGTCGGGCTGTCCTGCTGCAGCTTCGCCGCGTCCGGCGTGAGGCTGCCTGCGGTGTTGGTGTTGCCGCTGAAGCAGTCGCTCGGATGCGACTCGAAGTTGAGCTGATCGAAGTCGCCGTTCGTGGGATTCCCGTATCCGCCGTTGTGGCTGAACGTGTTGTGCACGATCGCGTCACCCCACTCGTCGTACAGACAGCTGCCCTGGCCGAGCAGCGTCGAGTTCGGCGTGCCGCCCGTGCACGGCGGGCCGTTGTCGGGGAACGGCACGAAGATCACTCCCCACGCGTCGTTGTTCACGAACCGGTTGTCCATGATCGTGTCATTCCGGCCTCCGGTCACGGACATTCCGGTGCCGACCGGACCGGCGGCGGCGGCTCCCGCTGACGGAACGTTCGGGTTGTTGTTGTCGTGCACGTAGTTGTGCAGGAAGACCCAGCACGAATGGGTGTGGGTGATCTTGCTGGTGCCGTTGGCGGGACACGCGCCATCCTGCGGCGGCGGGTTGTCGCCGTTCTGGCTGTTGGTGTCGAACCCGTCCTCGTTGTTGTCGAACTGCGAGTTCTCGACCACCAGCCGGCCGCCGGAGTTCGAGCCTGAGTAGCCCAACGCGCTGTACTCACCCCAGGCGTGGTTGATCGTCTGGTTGCACTGTTGCTGACACGCGCCGATGTAGTAGCCCGAGTCGTTGAAGTTGCTTGTGTACGACTGGTCCCACGTGCCACCGTCCCAGTCGCTGGAGAAGATCCCGTACTCGGCCGCGGTGTCCTCGTCCTTGAAGTACGTGCTCGTCGCGGTCAGGTAGGAGCCGTTGAAGCCCCAGCCACCGATCGTCCCGCTTCCGGCGCCACCGTTCCACCAGATCTCGTTCCCGGTCTGGCCGTCGCCGCCCGTGCCTCCGAGGAAGTTGCACGCGGTCAGGTTCTGCACCCACACGTTGTCGGCCTTCCAGACCACGATCCCGTTGAGCCCGAGGGCTCCGCCCGTGCGCGCCGGCCCGAAGCTCTGGGCGGCCTGCTTGGCGCTGCACCGGCCCGACCCTGCCTTGGTGCCGTCGACCACGACCTTGTTGCGGTTCATTCCCCGCAGCTTCAGCCTGGGGGTCGTGATCAGCACCGCGGCCGGCGTGTCGGCCGCCCCCTTGGGAGCACGGATCGATTTCGTCTTGTAGTCGCCCGGGCCCACGAGGATCCAGTCGCCGGGCTTCGCCGCGTTGACCGCCGCCTGGATCGACTTGAACTGGCCGCGAACTCCCTTGTACGTACCGACTCTCAATACCCTCGCGCCGGCTGCCGGCGCCACCGCGATGACCACACCGGTGACCATCGCGAGCATGGCTAGTCTACGCATCCTTGGTCCTTTCCCTCCATCTTTCACAAATTCGGCCGGGCGGCGATGCTACACGTTCGGATCAAGTTCGAACGCAATTCCCGCGATCTCGACGTCGTCGCCCGACTCGAACCCTGCGGCCTCGAGCGCGTTGATCACGCCGATGCCGCGCAGCCGGCGCTCGAGGTGCACGAGCGCATCCTCGTTGTCGAGGTCGTAGCGCGCCACTAGGCGCTCGACCCCCTTCCCGGTGACGCGATAGCTCCCCTCGGCGAGGCGCTCGACGTGGTAGGCACGTGGTGCGGCGGGCCGAAAGACGCGGTGCTCGGCGAGCTCGGTGGGTTGGCCGTCGTCGCGGGGCTGCGGCGCCCGATCGTCCACTTCCTCCGCGGGACCGCCGATCGGAACGAGGGTCAGCAATGTCCTCGCCAGCTCTGGCAGGCCCTCGCGCGTGACCGAGGACGTGAGGATCACGGGCACGTCGTCGCCCACCCGCTCCCGCCACCGGTCGCGCTCGGAGGCGGCGGTGGCGGCATTCACCAGGTCGACCTTCGAGAGCGCCAACACGCGCGGGAGGGCCGCGAGACGAGGGTCGTGGAGCGCGAGCTCCCGCTCCACGATCGTGTGGTTCTCGACGGGATCCGATCCATCGAGCGGTTTGATGTCGAGGACGTGGACGAGCGCCCGCGTTCGCTCGACGTGGGCCAGGAACTCGTGGCCCAGCCCGGCGCCGGCGCTCGCCCCCTCGATCAGCCCCGGGATGTCGGCGATCACCAGCTGCCGGTCATCGGCCTCCAGGGTTCCTAGCACCGGCTCGAGCGTGGTGAATGGGTAATTTGCGACCTTCGGGTGAGCGCGCGTCAGGCGCGCCAGCAGCGAGGACTTGCCGGCGTTCGGAAGCCCGACCAGGCCAACGTCGGCCAGCAGTTTCAACTGCAACGAGACCCATCCCTCATCGCCGGCGAGACCCCGTTCGGCGAACCGCGGCGTCTGGTGGGTCGGGCCCGCGAACCGCTTGTTCCCGCGGCCGCCCGGACCGCCCCGCGCCACCAGCGCCCGCTGCCCGGGCCTGACGAGGTCGAACCGGGTTCCGTCGGACTCGACGAGCACCTGCGTGCCCGGCGGGACCGGGATCGCCAGCTCGGCGCCGTCGGCGCCGTGTCTCACCGACCCCTGGCCGTGCCCGCCCCGCTTCGCCTTGAAATGGGCGCTGCGGCGAAAGCTCTCGAGGTCGCGAAGCGAGTCGTCGCATACCAGCACCACGTCGCCGCCCCTGCCCCCGTCGCCGCCGTCGGGGCCGCCCTTCGGCACATGGGCCTCGCGCCGGAAGCTGAGGCAGCCGTTGCCGCCGGCGCCGGACTTGACATGGATGCGAGCACGATCGTGCATGCTCAGAGTCTGGCTCATCGCGGCGTGGCAACCCCCGCCGCGGTTTTCAGACACACTCTCGGGTCGACGATGCCCGATCCCGTTTTCCTCATCACCGGCGCCTCGAGCGGCATCGGCGCCGCCACCGCCCGGCAGGCAGCCGGCGCGGGCTACCGGATCGTGCTCGCCGCGCGCTCCGCCGACCGGCTTGCCGAACTCGCGGAAGAGCTCGGCGGAGACGAGCGTGCGCTGGCCGTTCGCTGTGACGTGACCGAGTGGGACCAGCAGGAGGAGATGACGCAGCGCGCGATCGACCACTTCGGCCGTCTCGACGTCATCTTCGTCAACGCCGGGTTCGGCGCCGCCCGCGGATTCCTCAACGAATCCCCAGAGTTCTGGCGGTCGATGATCCTGACCAACGTCTACGGCGCGGCGCTGACGATCCGCGCCACGCTGCCGGCCGTGAAGGAGGCACGCGGCCACTTCGTGCTCACGAGCTCGGTCGCCGGCCGCCGCGCCCTCCCCGGATCGCTGTACTCGGCGACGAAATGGGCGGTGACCGCGATGGGCGAGGCGCTCCGCCAGGAGATTGCCGACACCGGCGTCCGGGTGACCCTGATCGAGCCGGGGATGGTCGACACCCCGTTCTTCGACAATCCCGGATCCGGGAGGCTCGCGGCTGACGACGTGGCGCGGGCGGTGATGTTCGCCGTCTCCCAGCCGGCGCACGTCGACGTCAACGAGATCCTCGTCAGGCCGACGGCGCAGAACGACTAGGCGCCGGCGGTTCGGGCGAGTCCCAACAACCTCCGGAGGTCCGCTGAGACGAGGTGGGCCTGTTTCGTGATCTGCGTCCACGTGTAGCGCACGACCGTGAACCCGGCGGCACGTAGCTGCAGATCGCGCGTATGGTCGCGCTCGAGCTGCGCCGGCGTGCGATGGCCACGTTGGCCGTCGAGCTCGGCCACCACCCGGCGGTCGAACCAAACCGCGTCGACCAGCCAGCCTTCCAGGATGACGTTGACCGCCGGGATCGGGATGCCGCGGTCCTCACAGAGGCCTAGGAAGGCGTTCTCGAGCTCGCTGCGGGTCTTCGCATATGCCGGCTGGTGGCGCCGCAATGCCGTGCGCAGCACCCGGCTCCCGGGTCGACCACGCCCGAGCATCTGCTCGACCGCCCCGAAGTCCAACAGATCGAGGTATTCCGCCTCGGCGAGCGCGCGGCGGACGCGCTCCGCCGGCGCAGTCGCGGCGTAGTCGAGCAGTGCCTGCGCCACCACCGTAATCGGGAGACAGTTGTGCCACGTCCGGGCAACCTCACGCCGGTCGTGGACCCGAATCTCTGGCAAGGAGACACACCGTCGATTGGTGCTGATCTCGATCGTGTGCGGACGACGGTCAATCAGGGCGAACCACCACGCAGCCGTGGCGTGGCTGAGCATGGCGCCGGGGCCCGCGTACAACAGTCCGGCCGCGAGATCAGCTTCGACGCTGGGCGCCCGATGTCCGACCGCGTAGACGGCGGGCAGCTCCGGGTGGAGATAGCCCGCGTCCCTCCAGCGAGCGATTGTCGTGCTGCTGACGCCAATGCGGACGAGCTGGTCGGTGCTGACCCGGCCGAACTGGCGCTCCGCCAGGCGGCCGACGCGAACTTTGGCGTTCTTGTCCCACCCCCCGTTAGTAGAACGCCAAAGTTCAGTCACCCCAGCAGTCTGTCCGCCACCTATGTGACGGAACAAGACGCGGGTGTAACAAATTCGGCTCTAGCCGCCGTCTTCGGCGGGGACGACCGAGATCACCCGGCCGCGCCGGCCACGGGTGAACTGAACGTTGCCCGGGGAGCGGGCATAGATCGTGTCGTCCTTGCCGATGCCGACGCCGTCGCCGGGCTTGAACCGGGTCCCGCGCTGGCGGACGATGATCTCGCCGCCCGTCACCGCCTGACCCGCGAAGACCTTCACGCCGAGGCGCTTGGCGTTCGAATCGCGGCCGTTGCGCGAGGAGCCCAGGCCTTTCTTATGAGCCATTGCCGCTCTCCGGTGTGGGGTTGCTGGCCGGCGCCTTCTCGGATTCGGACGCCGGCGCCTTCTCGGATTCGGACGCCGGCGCCTTCTCGGACCCGGACTCCGGCGCCTTCTCGGACCGAGACGCTGTCGCCTTCGAGGACCCGGACGCCGCCGCCTTCGAGGACCCGGATGCCGCCGCCTTGGAGGACCCGGTCGCCGCCGCCTCCTCGGCCGCAGCCGCCGCAGCCGACTCGGACCCAGGCGCCGCAGCCGACTCGGCCGCGGGCGCCTCGGTGGCGTCCTTCTTGGCCGCCGCCCGCTTGCGACGGGCCGCCAGCTTGATATCCGTGACCTCTAGGCGCGTCAGTTCCTGGCGATGGCCGGTCCGGCGCTTGTAGCCCCGCTTCGGCTTGAACTTCACGACCCGCAGTTTGGGGCCGCGCTCGTGGCCGACGACGAGAGCCTGGACGGTCACCTGCGAGAGCCGGTCGGAGTCGACGACCTCGGACCCGTCCACGTACAGGAGCGGCTCGAGCTCGACCTTCGCCCCGTCATCGACGGGCAGCCGCTCGACGAGGAGGGACTGGCCCTTCTCGACTCGGTACTGCTTGCCGCCGGTTCTCACGATTGCGTAGGACATGTTCATTCAGAGGTCGAGGCGCTTTCTGCCTTTGCGCCGGAACGGCGCCGTCCGCCTCTGCGGCCGCGGCGCCGAGGCTTTGATTCTAGGCCATCGTCCGATTCGTCCGCAGAAGCTTCGTTCCCGTCCGCTCCGGAGGCCGGGACGTCGACGAGCGAGGCGCGCGCCGACGTGCGGCCGACATCCTCAATCCGGACGAGGTGCTTCTCGCCGACATACGGGGTTCCGCCCGTCACGGAGATGATGTAACCGTCGATCTTCGCCACCGCGTCTCCGGGGCTGTACATGTGCGGCTCGACGATCTCGACGTGCACCTCCTCGCCCTCTCGGAACGGCAAGGCGCGCTCGAGCACCTGGTCGCGATCGCCCTCGAGCAGCACTGCGAAGTGATCCAGCGGCAGCCCCTCGGAGCCCTCGAACACGAACCACTTGTGGGTCTGTTCCTCGATCGCGTGCAGCACCCGCCCCTCGTTGGCGGTGAACTCGGCGCTGACGCGCGGGTTCATTTGGATCAGCAGCGCATCGGCCGAGGTGTGCTTCGCCAGGTCGCGCATCCGCCGCTCGAACTCGTTCGCGATCGTCTCCTCGGACTTGATCACGCCTTCGCCGTGACACGTCGGACACGGGCGGGTCATGATCTCCCGCACGCCGTCGGTGACGTTCTGGCGCGTCATCTCGACGAGTCCCAGCGGCGAGATCTCGACCACGAACGTCTTCGTTCGATCCTCGTCGAGCGCCTTGCGCAGAGTCTTCAGAACCGCATCGCGATTCCGAGCGCGCGCCATATCGATGAAGTCGATGACGATGATCCCGCCGATATCTCGAAGGCGCAGTTGGCGCACGACCTCGTCGGCGGCCTCGAGGTTGGTCTTGGTGATCGTGTCCTCGAGCCTGGCGCCGCGTCCGCGACCGATGAACGAGCCCGAGTTGACATCGATCACGGTCAGCGCCTCCGCGTAGTCGATGATCAGATAGCCGCCGCTGGGAAGATCGACGCGCCGCGAGAGCGTGGAGTCGAGCACCTGCTCCACCCCGAACCTTTCGAACAGCGGCTCGTCCTCCTCCCACAGCTCGACGCGGTCGACGAGCTCGGGCGCGGTCCGGGAGAAGAACGACACCAGGCGGTGATACTGCTTGGGGTCGTCGACGATCGCGCGCTCGAAGTCCTCGGAGTAGATGTCGCGCACGACTCGGACCGAGAGATCGGCCTCCTGGAAGACGAGTGCGGGAGCGTGGCTCTCGGCGACCCGCTTCTGCAAGACCTCGTTCAGCTTGAACAGATACAGGAGCTCGCGCTCGAGATCGGCGCGCTTGGCCCCCTGGGCGGCGGTGCGGATGATCGCGCCGGCGCCCTGGAGATCGAGCTTCGCCGCCTCCTTTCGGAGTCGATCGCGCTCCTTGTCATCGAGCCGGCGCGAGACGCCGACGCCTTCGCCGTACGGCGCGAGAACCATGTACCGGCCGGCGATCGTCAGATCCATCGAGAGGCGCGCGCCCTTCGTCTTCAGCGGATCCTTGACCACCTGGACGACGACTTCCTGGCTCGGCTTGAGCATGTCGCTGATCTGGCGGGCCTCGCGTCCCGAGCCGCGCCCCCGGCGCGGAGTCTCGACGCCCGGCAGCACGATCTCGTCGACGTGCAAGAACCCGTTCTTCTCGAGGCCGATGTCGACGAACGCGGCTTCCAGCCCGGCGAGGACGTTGTCCACGCGTCCCTTGTAGATGTTCCCCACGATCGAGCGAGATCCGCGCCGCTCCACGTAGAGCTCGGCGACCTTATACCCCGCTCCGGGGTTGGTTGTCTTACGGCGCCGGCGTCCGGATCCCGAACCGGCCTTCCGCTGGACGACGGTTCCCGTCGCCTCCAGTAGCGCGACGCGGGTCTCTCCCCGATCGACGCTTACTAAAACTTGCTTCTTCAATTGTCTTAGTCCTTTGTGAGCTTGGCGCCCGGCGCGCGAAACGCGGCGCGGGCGGTCGAAGTTGCGCCCGGCGCCCTAAGGGCGGCGCGGGCATTGAAAACTGATCTAGGCACAGACGCGCAGGGCGGTCCGGCGCGTCTGTCGCGCCGGCGCCCCAGGGCCCGTTCGGTGAGGCGAGCTCGATCACGAAACCAGTGCCCGTCCCTTTCCTGCGGCCGTCAATCGTGCCTGCATATGTATTGACTGTAGAAGACCGATTGAGATGAAGGTCACGAGGACGGACGAGCCGCCGTAGCTCATCAGGGGTAATGGCACCCCCGTGATCGGCATGATCCCGATCGTCATCCCGACGTTGACGAATACCTGGAACATGATCATCGCGAGTATCCCGCCGACGATCAGCGTCCCGTATAGGTTCTTGGACATCGTCAGTATTCGCAGCGCACGCCAGATCAGCAAGGCGTACAGCGACAGCACCAGCGCCGCACCGGCGAACCCGTAGGTCTCGCCGACGACGGAGAAGATGAAGTCGGTCTGGTTCTCCGGGAGGAAGTTGAGGTTGGTCTGGGTCGCGCCCTGGACGCCGCGCCCGGTCTTCTGCCCCGACCCGATCGCGATCAGCGACTCCGTGATGTTGTAGGTCTGGTTCTGCGGGTCGTGGGACGGATTGAGGAAACCGGTTAGGCGCTGCACCTGGTAGGGCTTGAGCACGTGGACGCCGAGCGCCGGCGCGCCCGCGAGCACGATCGCCACGGACACCGCGAACATCGCGACGAGCGCCGTCAGCTGCTTCCAGGACGTGCCCGCGACGAACAGGATCGTGAACGCGACGGCGACGTACACGAGCCCCGTCCCGAGGTCGGGCTGGGGGATCACGATCAGAGCCGGGACCAGCGCCAGCAGCATGATCCGGGCGGTCGTCCGCCACTCGTGGAGCCGCCTCGAGCGATTGACCAAGAACGCGGACAGCGAGACGACCAGCAGCACCTTGCCGAACTCCGACGGCTGGACCTGGAAGAACGGCAGCGGGATCCACCGGCGCGCGCCGCGCACCTGAGGCATCCCGAAGACGATGATGTTGAGCGCGATCAGCAGCCCGTACAGCGGGTAGCGGTACTCGCGGAAACGCGAGTAGTCGATGCGGGAGAGCACGATCGCGATCACCAGCCCGATCCCCGCGTAGACCGCCTGGCGGTCGACGTAGTAGAGCGGGTGGCCCGCGACCGAGTGCCGCGTGGCGCCCTTGAGCGTGACTAGCGAGCACCCGACCAGTCCGAGCGCGGCCACAATCAGAAGCGGGTCGAACATGAACGTGACCCGCGGCTGCGCCGGCGCGACGACCTCCTCAGCGGCGTGAATCGGAGTCGCGCTCATAGCGTTCTGGAATTCCCCGGGACGTACTGGCCGGGCTTGCCGAAGAACCACTGCGAGAGGATCTCTCGGGCTACCGGGGCCGCTCCGATCGCGCCGAAGCCGCCCTGCTCGACGGTCACGACCACCAGGATCGGCTTGACCGGGTCGGGTACGTAGCACACGTACCACGCCTGGTCGGCCGCGTTTGCGTGCTGCGCGGTACCGGTCTTGCCGTACACGGGGTAGCGGTCCTGTGGCCAGTTGGCGAACACGTCGGCGGACGTACCGCCGGGCTGCGACGCGGCCTCGTGGAGGCCGAGGCGGATCGCGGCGAGGTTCTGGGGTGCGATCGCGGAGAGGTGCCGGGCCGCGGGCGGGTCGATCTTCTGCACGAGCGTGCCGTCCGAGGAATCGATCTCGAGCCCGAGATGCGGTCGCACGACCGTGCCGCCGTTCTCAATCGCCGAGTAGGCGACCGCCAGCTGCAATGGCGTGGCCTCGAGGTCGCCCTGGCCGACCGCGAGGTTCTCGTTGTCGCCCACCGACCACGGCCGGTTCGTGCCGTCGGCGATCCCGCAGCCTCCGGGCGGATGCTTGGGCTTGCCCTTGAACGGTCCGGTCGCGTTGTCGCACTCGGCCTCCAGCCGGTTGCGGCTGGCGCGCCACTCGGGCGAGGGCAGGATCCCGTTGTTCTCGCCGCCGAGATCGATTCCGGTCCTGCGCCCGATCCCGTACTTGTGGGCCCACTGCTGGAGCGCCCCTCCCTTCGGCGCGTCGCTGTTCAGCAGGCGGCCGAGGTTGTAGAAGAAGTCGTCGGAGGAGACCATGATTGCCTGGGTGATATTGAGAACGCCGTAAGAGGCGTGGCCGGCGTTGTGGCGCAGATCGCCGGGCCCGTCCTGCGAGTAGACGCCGGTGTCGTCGTAGGTCTCCCCGAGGCTCCACGCGCCCGACTGGAGCGCCGCGGTGGCGGTGATGCCCTTGAACGTGGAGCCCGTGGGATAGGCGCTCTGAATCGCGCGGTTGAACAGCGGATATCCGCTCGAGGCATTGTTGAGCTGGTCGTAGACCGCCTGAGAAACCGGCTTGGCGAAGATGTTCGGATCGAACGTCGGCAGCGAGCCCATGGCATAGACCGCGCCGTTGGTCGGGTTCATGGCGACGAATGCCCCCGCCGGGGCCGGCGGGTTGCTCGCGATCGACTGCGCCAAAGCCGCCGTCCCCGTCCTCTCGAGATTTAGGTTCAGCGACAGCTTGAGGTTCTGGCCGGGAATCGGCTTGTGCTCGGACAGGTAGCCGGTGAACTGCCCCAATGCGTTGACCTGCACGCGGTCCGCGCCGTCCACACCCTGCAGGTAACGGTTGTAATACCACTCCAGTCCGGACTGGCCGACGACGTCGTTCTGGTTTACGCCGCGGAAATGAGGATCATGGAGCTCGCAGTTGCTGCGTGAAACGCAGCTGATCCGTCCGACGGTCCCGAGCAGCTGGGCGGCCAGACCGTGGTACGGATAGGAGGGCAGCCACGCGCGCTGCACCGTCACGCCGGAGAACGCGCTCTGGCGCTCGGATAGGTAGTAGAGGACATCGTTGGGGACGTCCGCCTTGATCGTCACGTTCGCGTAGGGCAGCTGGGCGACGCCCTGCGCGATGAGGCATGCGATCGGGGTCAGGCGCTGGACGCCGTGCCCGTCCACCGGGCACCTCGAGCGCTTGTCGGACATTCCCAGGACGGAGGCCAGCCTGCGGTACTCCCGCCGCCGGGCGCGCGGAGAAGACGGAAGGTCCGGCGGCGATATCTGGACCGTGGTCGACGGGACGCTCTTGACGAGCACATTCCCGCTGCTGTCGAGAATCTCCCCGCGCGCCGCCTGAACGGAGATGTCCCGCACGCGGTTCGTCCTCGCCTGGGCCAGGTACTGCTGTCCCGACAACACCTGCAGGAACCACAGGCGGAAGAAGATGATCGCGAACATCGCCAGGGCAAAGGAGCCCAGCACGGCGACCCGCAGGGCGAGCTGCGGCGTCAGCGGAGGGCGACGATCTTCGGGCGGCTGGATCATTGGGCTCGCGCCGAGCGAGTGATTCCACCGAGGCGGTCGGACGGCCGGCTCAGCGGACTGAGACCTCCGGTGCTGTAGGCGCGGCGCCGGCGCCGGCGCGGGTCTTGGGGCAGCACCGGCGCGATGATCCGCCGCACGAGCGCGTAGACCGGCAGCGCGATCAGCGTGTTGACGAGGACCGTGATGATGATCTGCTGAAGAAGCAGCAGGCTGACCGGCGCGTCGACGCCGAGCAGGAACTGGATCACAGCCATCCCCAGGCCGGCGAACGCGGTGGCGGCGGCGCCCAGCGCCAGTGGCACCAGGCCGTTGGCGGGATCGCGCAACTCCCGCAGCCGGCCGGACCAGTAGCCGATCGCGATGTAGAGCAGCGACGTGACCCCGAGCGTCTGCACCAGAGCCATGTCGACGAAGAGCCCGACGCCGAAGCCCACCACCGCGCCGGCGAGCGAGCCGGTCAGCAGTCCGACCGACATCACCACCAGCGGCGTCACGTCGGCGCTGACCCCAAACACCGTGATCTGCGAGATCGCGGCCTCCTGGATGACCACGGACACCACGGCCAGAAGCACCAGCCTGATCACGAGTTTCAGATCGTTCACGGCACTTGTGCCCGGGCTGTGCCGGCCTGGGGGCTGGTCAGGATCTGCACGAAGTCGAGGTGACGCAGGTCCGCGTCGGGGGTGACCTGGACCGTCTGGCTGTTGATCAACGTGTTCTGGTTGGCGTTGGAGACCTGGCCGATCGGGAGCGCCGCGGGGAACAACGAGTTGAGGGTCCCGCTGGGGGACTTGAACCCGGACGTCACCACCTGCTGGCCGACCTGGATCGGGGCATGCTGCGGCAGGTACTGGAGGATCAGCTCGTTGGGATTGCCGACTTCGGGCACCAGCACGCCGGTGTCACCGGAGCCGCCGTCCTGGACCTGAGCCGTGACCGCAAACGAGTGATCGGTGATCAGCGTGACGATCGAGACCGTCGGGTCGACCGTCGTGACCTCGCCCACGAGCGCGCCATCGCCGAGCACCGGATCGTTCTTCTTGACGCCGTCCTCGGAGCCCTTGTCCACCTCCACGGTCGTGAACCAGAGGCTCGGGTCGCGGCCGATCACGCTCGCGGTGACCGGGTTGAAGGTTCCGATCCCGCCCTCGTTGTCCAGCTTCACCTGCGCGCGCAGCTGGGCGTTCTGTTCCTCCGCCGCCTGAGCCTGAGCGAGCTGAACGCGCAGGGCCTGGTTCTCCTTGAGCAGCTGGTCGCGCTGGGACTTGGCGTGCAGCGTGTCCGAGAACCAGCCGGCGACGTCGCGCACCGGCTTGAGCGCCTTGCTGGCGCCCTCCTGGACAGGCGAGAGCACCTCGACGATCCCGCGCTGGACGTTGTGTAGGGGGCTGTTCGCAGACTCGCCGAAGTAGGCGGTCAGCAGAATCAGGGAAACGCCGACGAGCAGCACGAGAACCACGCGCCGCCGCCGTACTTGCTTGTCATGCACGAGATGGAAATCTCCAAAAAGCTCTGCTGAGCGCCAGCTCGGATACTAGATCCCGGGCCCACTAACGGCGACGCCGGTTGCGTGAATTCTTGCTTGAGCGGTGGATCGCTTCGAATTCCTCCAACGACCGTCCTGACCCGACCGCGACGCACGTCAGCGGGGACTCCGCCAGGTGCGCGGGCATCTGCGTCTCATGCCGCAGACGCTCCTCGAGACCCTGTAGCAGCGAGCCACCTCCAGCGAGCATGATGCCACGATCCATGATGTCCGAGGCGAGCTCGGGAGGCGTCCGGTCGAGGGTCTCTTTGACCGCGTCGATGATCTGCGACACCGGCTCCTCGAGCGCAGCACGGATCTCCTCGCTGGTAAGTACGACCGTCTTCGGCAGCCCCGAGACCATGTCCCGACCCCGAATCTCGGCCTGCACTTCCTCGCTCATCGGGAAGGCGGAGCCGATCTCGAGCTTGACCTCCTCCGCGGTCTGCTGACCGATGAGGAGCTTGTACTCACGCTTCACGTAGTTGATGATCGCCTCGTCGAGCTCGTCCCCGCCGACGCGGATCGACTGCGAGACGACGATCCCTCCGAGCGAGATCACCGCGACCTCGCTCGTGCCGCCGCCGATGTCCACCACCATCGAACCGGTGGGCTCGCCGACGGGAAGGCCGGCGCCGATCGCGGCCGCCATCGGCTCCTCGATCAGGTATGCCTGACGAGCCCCCGCCGACAGACACGCCTCCTCGACCGCCCGCTTCTCGACCCCCGTCACGCCGCTCGGTACGCAAACGACCACGCGCGGATGCGCCCAGCGGTTCTGATGGACCTTCTGGATGAAGTGCCGGAGCATCTCCTCGGTGACCTCGAAGTCGGCGATCACGCCGTCCTTCAGCGGCCTGATCGCGGAGATCGTCCCCGGCGTCCGCCCGAGCATCCGCTTGGCCTCGATCCCGACGGCGTGCACCTCCCCCGTGCGCGAGTCAACGGCCACGACGCTGGGTTCCGAGAGGACGATTCCCCGGCCGCGGACGTAGACCAGCGTGTTCGCGGTGCCGAGATCGACCGCCATGTCGCGGCCGCCGAATCCAGTCAGATACGTGAAGAAGCCCATGCGTGTACGAAGAGGTAGGGGGAACCGGCGGGACGGGGCGGCGAGTTACGGGGGGCCCCGCCCAGGCTGCCCGCTCCATCCAGGACGCGAGTGTATCGAACACACGTCCGCCGACGGAGCCCGCCCAAGACCATTGTGGACGCGAAAATCGCTGGAAAATGCTGGATCACACAAGCAGCCCCGGCGAAAGCTCGAGCAGGGCGCTGACCGGCAACCCGACGACGTTCAGGTAGTCCCCCTCGATCCGCTCGACCAGCGCCGCACCGCGTCCCTGGATCGCATAGCCGCCGGCCCGCTGGCGCCATTCCTCGCTTGCCAGATACCACGCCAGCAGCCGCTCGTCGACGGCCCGGAACTCGACGAGCGTCGTGGCCGCCGCCGTCCGCGCCACGCCGTCCTCGATCAGGCACAGGCCGCTGATCACGGCGTGACGACGGCCCGCCAGCGCCACCAGCACCTCGCGGGCGCCGGCGGCGTCCACAGGCTTGCCGTAGATCCGGGAGCCGAGGGACACGACCGTGTCGACCCCGAGCACAAGCGCCTCGGGCCGCTGCACCGCCACCGCCGCCGCCTTGCGGTAGGCGTTCTCGAGCACGACCTCGTCCGGCGGGCCCTCCGTGAGTTCCTCGACCTCGGGGACGACGACCGAGAACTCGATCCCGAGCTGCTCGAGGATCCCGCGACGCTGTGGCGAGCGCGACGCGAGGATCAGCCCAGGTGTGGGAAGAACAGCGCCACCTCGCGTGCCGCCGACTCGTTCGAATCGGAGCCGTGGACCATGTTCTGTCCGACGGCGATCGCGTAATCGCCGCGGATCGAGCCGGTCGTCGCCTGGAGCGGATTCGTGGCCCCGATCACCTGGCGCGCCGCCTCAACCGCCTGCTCACCCTCGAGCACCATCGCCACCAGCGGACCCGACGTGATGAACGACACGAGCTCGTCGTAGAACGGCTTTCCCTCGTGCTCGACGTAGTGCTGGGAGGCCAGCTCGCGGGTCATCGTCATCAGCGTGAGCGCGACGAGGCGGAGTCCTTTTCGCTCGAACCGGGCGACGATCTCGCCGGTGAGGTTCCGCGCGAAGGCGTCGGGCTTGACCAGGATGAGCGTTCGCTCCATGCGGGGTCTCCGTTTCTAGTGTCTCTTCAAGAATCGTTGTCCTGGATGGCGAGCGAAAACCGAGACCAGCAAGGACGCAGGCGCGAAGCTGTAGCAGCGCTACAGCGAGCGCCGAGGACGCCGCTGGGCGAAGGTTTGCAGCCGCCAGACAGGGCAAAGATTCGCAGAAGGGGCACGAGCTGTTTAGGTTGGGTCCGTCAGGGCGTCGACGGACGGCTGCGCTCGGCCGGGGCGGCGGTGCCGCTGCGCTCGGCGCGGCTCGCGCTGGGGCTTCGATCGGGAAGGCCAGCGGCGCTGCCGCGATCGGAGAGGCCGCCGGTGCCGCCGCGATCAGTGAGCCCCGTGGAGCCCGCGACCGGCTGCTCGGACGTGCTGGCACGCCGGCGCGTACGGCGCGTCTGCACGGGCACCGCTCCGATCTCCGACTCGCAGTACGGACAGATCTTCCACAGCGGGTCGAGCGGCTTGCCGCACGTCTTGCACGGATCCTTCAGCTTGCGCATGCAGTTGGGGCAGCGCAGGAAGTCCCGCTCGACCTCGGCGTCGCAGTGCGGACAGAGGTGGTAGCCGAGTTCCGCCAACCGCGCTTCGGCGGCCTGCATCTCGAGATCGCGCTCGCGGACGTCGTCGAGGTACTCGGGCGGGCGCACGATCATGTAGACGATCGTGCCGACGAAGGGGAAGAGCGACGCGGCCGTCGCACACCCGATCAACATTGGGTCTGCGATCCGACGGCGCGCGTCCGCGTAGGTCCAGTACACGAGCGCGAGCCAGATCACCACGAGGAACAGGATCAGCAGCTCGACGACTAGGTTGATCGTGCTGTTGTGAATCCCGAAAACGCCGGGGAGTAAAGACATTAAGTCCGCGAGTGTAGTGGGCGGGGCAGTCGAACCGCGCTGAGCGGTCCGACGTCGCTACCTAGAGGAACAGCCGTCCAAACAGATATCCGATACCGAAGAAGACCAGGATCACGACGGCGACGATCAGCGCGACGAGCCCGATCATCGTCAGGAAGCTGGGACGGTCGTCGCGTTCGTTCACAGCATCGAGGCGCGGCGGCGCCCGGCCGGCGCCAGCAGGTCGGCGACGAGATAGATCGAACCGGTGCAGATCACGACGCCGTCGGTGCCCGCGAGCTCGCGGGCGCGACGCAGCGCCGCGTGCGGATCACGCACGATCTCCGACGGTGGGCCGTGCAGCTGGCCCGCGAGCGATTGCAACGTCGGCGGCGGCAAGGCGCGTGGATTCTGGCTGCTGGTCAAGACGAGACCCTCGCACTCCGGCAGCAGCGTCGCCAGCATCCCGGCGGCGTCCTTGTCGTCGAGGATCGAGACGACGGCCACCAAGCGGCTGTGGCCGGCGACGATCTCGGGCAGGGACTCGGCCAGCGCCCGCATGCCGTCGGGGTTGTGTGCCCCATCGAGCAAGGTGAGCGGGTCGGTGTCGACGATCTGCAGGCGACCGGGCACGCGGACCTGGGCCGCTGACCGCGCCACGGCATCGGTGTCGAGCTCGCCCAGGTACGCCTCCGCAGCGGTGCGAGCGAGCGCGAAGTTGCGGCGCTGGAAGGTGCCGAGGGCGCCGACGGGAACGTGCGGATCGTCAGTGGCATGGACGATTCGGGCGCCACGCTCGGCCGCAACCGTCTCTGCGACCCGCTCCGCATCGGGATGGAGGCCGGCGCCGAGCACGAGCGTGCCGCCCGGCTGCACCACGTCGAGCTTCTCGCCGGCGATGTCAGCGATCGTCGGACCGAGCCATCGCGTGTGCTCGAGTCCGACGCTCGTCAATACCTGCACGCGCGAGGGGATCACGTTGGTGGCGTCGTACCGACCGCCGAGTCCTGCCTCGATCACCGCGACCTCGACCTCGCGAGCAGCGAGCTCCCAGTAGGCCGCCGCCGTGAGCGCCTCGAACTGCGTAACGCGATCCTCGGGGCCGAGGGAGCGGTCGACGAGCTCGGCCGCGCGCGCCGCGCGCTGCACGGCCGCCGCAAACTCGGCGTCCTCGAGGTCGGCGTCGGCGACCCGGATCCGCTCGACGAACGACGACAGGTGTGGGGAGAGATAGCTCCCCGTACGAAGCCCGTGCGCCCTCAGGATCGCGGCGATCATCCGGACCGTCGAGGACTTGCCGTTGGTCCCGACCACGTGGATCGACTCGAATTGCCGCTCCGGATGCCCGAGCGCGGTCATCAGCCGGCGCATGCGGTCGAGTCCGAACCGCATTCCGAACAGCTCGAGCGAGAGCAGGTAGCGCTCGGCGTCCTCCAGCGAGAAGCTCACAGCGCCTCCAGATCGGCCTTCAACCGCGCGAGCTTGTCGCGCTCGGCCTCGACGACCGCGGGCGGTGCCTTCTCGACGAACCCCTGGTTCGAGAGCTTGCGCTCGGCCTGAGCGATCTCCTTCTCGATCCGCGCTCGGTCGGCGTCGCGCTTTCGCTGCGCGGCCTCGAGATCGAGGCCGTCGCCGGCGAGGATCTCGACCGCGCCGCCGGGAACCGGGATCGCCTCCACGGGCTCGCCACCATCCTTCGAGAACGAAACCCGCGCCAGCCGCGCCACGTGCTCGGCGGTCTCCTCATAGCCGTCGGCGGCGAGCCTCGCCGACAGCTGCGCCCCGGCCCTGACGCCGGCGTGGTCGCGCCAGCCCCTCAGCGCGCGGACCGCCTCGATCACACGCTCGAGCGACTCCTCGGCCGACACATCGATCGTTCCGTCGGCGCGCGGCACGCCCGCCGCGAGCAGCCCCGAGGTGCCGGGGACGTAGCGGTAGATCTCCTCGGTGACGAACGGGATCATCGGATGGGCGAGCGCCAGCGTCTGGACGAGCACGTGTAGCAGCGTCTCGGACACCGACTGCTCCTGGGCGTACAGCCGCGGCTTGACGAGCTCGAGGTACCAGTCGCAGAGCTCGCCGTAGACGAAGTCGTAGAGCTCGAGCGCCGCGTGCGAGAAGTCGTAGCCGTCGATCCGCGCCGCGACCGATGCCGTTGCCCGCTCGAGTCGCGACAGGATCCAGCGGTCCTCGACCGTGCTGGGGTTGATCGCGGGCCTGACATCGGGATCGATCCGGAGCAGGATGAGTCGCGACGCGTTCCACAGCTTGTTCGTGAGCTGCAGGCCCTGGGCGATTTTGTCCTCGCTGAAGCGGACGTCCTGAGCCGAGGACATCGCGTACAGGCCCCAGCGCACGGCATCGGCGCCGTAGGCCGGAAAATCTCCGCCGGCCTCGAACGCGGGGGGCCTGGGGCCACCCTCGATCAGCCCGAGCGGGTCCACCCCGGTCCCGAGCGACTTGGACATCCGCCGCCCATCGGGCGCCTGGATGATCGAGTGGACGTAGACGTCCGAGAACGGGATCTGCTCGCGGAACTCGAGCCCCATCATGATCATCCGCGCCACCCACAAGAAGATGATGTCGCGGCCGGTGACGAGCACGTCGGTCGGGTAGAACGCGCGCAGGGCAGGCGTCCCCTCGGGCCAGCCGAGCGCCGCGAACGGGAACAGCGCCGAGCTGAACCACGTGTCGAGCACATCGGGATCCCGCACCCAGCCCTCGCCGACGGGCGGCTCGGTGCCCACGTAGCGCTCCTCGTCGCGGTACCAGACCGGGATCTGGTGGCCCCACCACAGCTGCCGCGAGATGCACCACGGGCGGATGTTCTCCATCCAGTTGAGATAGACGCGCGTGTAGTTCTCGGGCCAGAACCGGACCTGACCGCTGCGCACCACGTCGATCGCCGGCCTCGCCAGCTCGTCCATCCGCATGAACCACTGCCGCGACACCAGCGGCTCGATCCGCGCACCCGAACGCTGCGAGAACGGCACCTCGTGCACGTACTCCTCGGTGCGGGTGATCAGCCCCTGCTCGCGGAGCTCGTCCACGACCGCGTCGCGGGCTTGGTCGACGGTCATCCCGACGAACCGCTCCGGCGCTTCGTCCGTGATCAGGCCGTCCTCGCCGATCACGCTGATCTGCGGCAGGCCGTGCCGGCGGCCGATCTCGAAATCGTTGGGATCGTGGCCGGGGGTGATCTTGAGCGCGCCCGTCCCGAACTCGGGCTTGACGTAGTCGTCGGCGATGATCCTGAGCCTGCGCCCCACCAGCGGGAGGATCGCCGTCTCGCCCACCAGGCGGCGGTAGCGATCGTCCTCGGGGTGCACGGCGATCGCCACGTCGGCCAGCATCGTCTCCGGGCGCACCGTCGCGACCGTGATCGCCCCCGACCCCGAGGCCAGCGGATAGTCGATGTAGTAGAGGACGTCGGTGACCTCGCGATCCTCCACCTCGAGGTCGGAGATCGCCGAGCGGTTCCCCGGATCCCAGTTGACCATGTACCGATCTCGGTAGATGTAGCCCTTCTTGTACAGAGCCACGAACACGTACATCACCGCTTCGGCGTAGGCCGGGTCGAGCGTGAACCGCTCGTCCTCGTAGTCCAGCGACGCGCCCAGTCGCTTGAGCTGCTCGATGATCTGGCCGCCGTACTCGTCGCGCCACCGCCACACGCGCTCGATGAACGCCTCGCGCCCGAGCTCCTCGCGGCTGCTTCCCTCGCCGACCACCGCGCGCTCGACCTGGATCTGGGTGGCGATGCCGGCGTGGTCGGTCCCGAGAATCCATTTCGTCCTCTGGCCCCGCATCCGGTGGTAGCGGATCAGGCAGTCCTGGATCGAGTTGTTGAGGGCGTGACCCATGTGGAGCACGCCGGTGACGTTCGGAAGCGGGATCGCGATCGAGTAGTTCTCGGACGGGTCTCCTTCCGGCTCGGGGTGAAACAGCCCCGAGGCGAGCCACTCCTCGACGATCCGAGGCTCGACCTCGGAAGGGTCATACCGCGTCTTGTCTTCCAGTTCGTTCACGGGCTCGCAGTGTATGAGGACGGTTTAGGCCGGCGGGAGCTGCTTCTTTTATAGGGGGTTTGGCTCTGGCGCCCGCGGGCGTTGCGCACCTCCGCGGCGCGGCGAGCGGTCGGCCCGGTAAACGGCGCTGGGGAGGGGGGTGGGTGGGGGACGGAGGCGGGATCCGGAGCGTCAAATGCTGCATAACACGACAACCTCGGCGCCGGCGTGGAGCCCTGTCGTGTTGAGCATGCTCCTCATGCATAACTCGACAGGCCTCGGCATTCCGCAGCACTTTGTCGTGCTGTGCAGGGTTTTGGACGGGTGCGATGGCGGCCGCTCCCTTCCTCTTCCCCAGCGCCGCTTACCGGCCGACCGCCCGCCACAGCCGCGAGGACGCAGCGCCCGCGGGCCGAGTTACGACAGCCCGGCTCTCGACCGCCACCGAACCGGGCGCGAAAGCCACGCCAAAA
This sequence comes from uncultured Solirubrobacterales bacterium, assembly GCA_963812225.1. Lineage (GTDB taxonomy): Bacteria > Actinomycetota > Thermoleophilia > Solirubrobacterales > Solirubrobacteraceae > Palsa-465. The sequence continues at coordinate 72,881 of CAWEUN010000007.1, read as the reverse complement.
GGCGCGCGAAAGCGCGCCCTTAAACCCCACGACCCAGCTCCGGCTAGGCCGCCTCTTCCTCCGGGGTCGCCACGGTGACTAGCGTCGGCGGCACTTCCTTCTCGATCGTCTCGCGCGTTACGACACACTTGCGTACGTCGCGGCGCGAGGGGAGCTCGAACTGGACCTCGAGCAGGACTTCCTCGATGATCGAGCGCAGACCGCGCGCCCCGGTCTCCCGCTCGAGCGCCTTGTCCGCGATCGAGCTGAGCGCGTCGTCGGCGAACACCAGCTCGATCCCGTCGAACTGGAAGAAGCGGTGGAACTGCTTGACGAGCGCGTTGCGCGGCTCGGTCAGGATCTCCATCAGCTCGTCGCGGGAGAGCTGGTGGATCGCCGACATCACCGGGAGGCGGCCGATGAACTCGGGGATGAGCCCGTACTGGATCAGGTCCTCGGGCAGGCAGTGCTCGAACATCTCCCCCAGGTCGCGCTGCTCCTTGGACTTGATCACGGATCCGAAACCGACCCCCTGGTGGCCGATCCGTCGCTCGATCACCTTGTCGAGGTTCGCGAACGCGCCGCCGCAGATGAACAGCACGTTGGTGGTGTCGATCGACAGGAACTCCTGGTGGGGGTGCTTGCGCCCGCCCTGCGGCGGCACCGAGGCGGTGGTGCCCTCGAGGATCTTCAGCAGCGCCTGCTGGACGCCCTCGCCGCTGACGTCCCGTGTGATCGACGGGTTGTCGGCCTTGCGGGCGATCTTGTCGACCTCGTCGATGTAGATGATCCCGGTCTCGGCCTTCTTGACGTCGTAGTCGGCGGCTTGGATCAGCTTCAGCAGGATGTTCTCGACGTCCTCCCCGACGTAGCCGGCCTCGGTCAGCGCCGTGGCGTCGGCGATCGCGAACGGGACGTTGAGGATCTTGGCCAGTGTCTGGGCCAGCAGCGTCTTGCCGCAGCCTGTCGGACCGAGCAGCAGGATGTTTGACTTCTGCAGCTCGATGTCGTTCTCATCGGACTGCATCATCTGGACGCGCTTGTAGTGGTTGTAGACGGCGACGGACAGGGACCGCTTGGCCTGCTCCTGGCCGACCACGTATTCGTTGAGGACGTCGTAGATCTCCCTCGGCTTGGGGAGGTTCTCGATGTCGAAACTCGGCGGAGTCGTGAGCTCCTCGTCGATGATCTCGTTGCAGAGATCGATGCACTCATCGCAGATGTAGACGCCGGGGCCGGCGATCAGCTTCTTAACCTGTCGCTGCGATTTGCCGCAGAAACTGCAAAGGAGCTGTTCGTTGGAGTCCGTGGGACGTGCCATGCGATTCCTCTCTCCGAATACGGCTCCGGCCGCTGACCCAGAAGCCTAAGGTTAGTGCCTTAGTGCTGCGAGATCACGCGGTCGATGATTCCGTATTCCTTCGCCTCCTCAGAGCTCATGAAGTAGTCCCGTTCTGTATCGGCACGAACCTTCTCAAGCTGCTGTCCTGTGTGCTTGGCGATGATTTCGTCTAGACGCCTACGGACGTCGATGATCTCCCGTGCGTGGATCTCGATGTCCGTCGCCTGACCTTGAAAAGCTGACGAAACCTGATGAATCAGGATCTTTGCGTTCGGTAGAGCCATCCGTTTCCCGCCCGCACCGCCGGCCAGGAGCAGCGCTCCCATCGACATCGCGATGCCCACGCAGATCGTCGATACGTCCGGCTTGATGAACTGCATCGTGTCGTAGATCGCGAGGCCGGCGTACACGGAGCCACCCGGCGAGTTGATGTACACCGAGATGTCCTTGTCCGGATCCTCGGACTCGAGGTGCAGCAGCTGGGCCACGATCAGGTTTGCAATCTGGTCGTCCACGGGCGTCCCCAGGAAGATGATCCGCTCGTTGAGCAGGCGGCTATAGATGTCGAACGCGCGCTCCCCGCGGGAGGTCTGCTCAACGACCATCGGTACCAGTGGGCTCATGGTCCTCGCTTCTTTTGCTTGCACGCCCGGATTCCTGCCGAATGTAGCAATCGCCCCTGGGCCGCCCTCGGGGGTTCTGAAACTACCCGCTTCAGGCTAGCCGTGCTTCAGTTGCCGGGCGTCCACAACTGGCCTGAGCCCTGGGCGGCCTCTTCCTTGTCCGGCGTCCACAGCTTCTGGCGCGCCTTGGCCTGCTCGACGCTGATCGGCTTCGCCTCCGCGACGAGCAGCTCGACGGCGATGCGGTTGGCCACGTCGTCGCGCACGCCGTCGAGTCCGCCGCGCGAGCGCAGCCGCTCGAGCATGTCGGCGGCGCTGGTCCCGGCCCGCTCGGCGGCGGGCTCGAGCTCCTGAAGGATCCGCTCGTCCGTCGGCTCGAAGTGCTCGGCCTCGACGATCGCCGCCAGGACCGCCTCCCGGCGCAGCGCGGCGGCGGCCTCGGGTTCCGCGTCGTGGGCGAGCGCCTCCTCATCCTTGCCGGCGATCCGGAGGTAGGCCTCCTTCGAGATGCCCTGTCGCGCGAGCGCCGAGAGCATCTGCTCGAGCAGCTCGTGGGCGCGCGCGTGAACCAGCTTCTCGGGGACGTCGATCTCGGCTTCGCCGACGGCCGCGTCGAGCACGGCCTCCTCGAACTCGCGCTCGATCGCACGCTCGTCCGCCTCCCGGAGACGCCCGGCGATGTCCTCACGCAGCTCCGCCAGCGTGTCGAATCCCGCCGACTCCTCCGCGAACGTATCGTCGAGCTCGGGCAGACGCTTGGCTTTCACTTCGGTGACGTGGACGTCGAACGTCGCGTGCCTGCCCCCGAGATCGCCGGGGTAATCATCGGGGAAGTCCACCTCGACGGAGCGATCGTCTCCGGCGCTCGCGCCGACCAGCTGCTCCTCAAAGCCCGGGATCAGGCGGCCGGAACCGAGTTCGAGCAGCTGGTCTCGCCCCTCGCCGCCCTGGAACGGCTCGCCGTCGACCCTGCCGACGTAGTCGATCACCACCTGGTCGCCGGTCTCGGCCGGGCGCTCCACGGTCTCGAGCGTCGCGAACCGATCGCGCAGGCGCTCGAGCTCCTCGTCGATCGCGGAGTCCTCGACGTGCGGCTCCCGACGCCCGACCTCGAGACCCTTGTACTCCCCGAGCTTGGCCTGCGGGCGAACGCCGATCTCGATCGAGAACTCCAGCGGCTCGCCGGCGGCGGGCAACTCGCCGAGGTCGAGGTCCGGTTCGCCGACAGGGCTGATCCCGCTCTCGTCGATCGCGTCGGCGTACCAGCTGCCGAGCGAGCTCCGCAGCGCCTCGTCGAGCACAGCCTCGCGCCCCAGCCGACGGATCACCACGGGCGGCGGCACCTTGCCCTTGCGGAAACCGGGTACCCGCATCTGACGGCCGAGCTCGCGCGCGGCCTGCTGTAGGCGGCGCTCGACCTCCTCCGCGGGCACCTCGGCCTGCACGCGCACGCGCGACTCTGGAAGTTCAGTGACCGTTGTCTTGACCGGCGACGCCATTGCGGATGCAGACTGTAGCTTCACGGCGTGCTTTCGCGGATCGCTGCGCGCGTGGTGACCGGCCCGGTTGCGTTCTTCGTCGCCGGGGTGGTCGATTTGGCGGCGTTCGCATTAGGATCGCTACGACAGCGTTTCGCGAGGAGAAGGGGTAACCGGTGGCGGTCCTAACTGCGGTCCTGAGCGACACCCAGCGTCACACGCTCCAGGCGGTGTGCGACACCGTGGTCCCGGCGGTCGAGGCCGCTGACGAGAGCGAGATCATGCGCGCGTATCTGGCGCGCTCTGCGTCGGATCTCGGCGTTCCCGAGCAACTTGAGGGGCTGATGGGACAGGCGATGCCGCCCGAGCAGCTCCAGGGCTTCGCCGAGCTGCTCGATGGGCTGGCCCAGAACGACTTCGCGAACCTCCCGCTCGAGGTCCGCACGCAGATCCTCCACGACGTCGCCGCTTCTTCACACGAGGCGCGGCTCGGGGTGACGGCGCTGCGCAACCTGACGTTCCTGTTCTTCTACGGGCTTCCGGACGAGCACGGCCAGAATCCCAACTGGGCGGCGATCGGCTATCCGGGGCCGATCTCGGCTCCGCCCTCCCCCGAGGAAGCTCCCAAAACGATCACGACGATCGCCGTCGAAGGCGACGAGCAGACGCTGACGGTAGACGTGTGCGTCGTCGGCTCCGGCGCCGGCGGCGCCGTGGTGGCGGCCGAGGTCCAGAAGGCGGGCAAGTCGGTGGTGGTTCTCGAAATGGGCGGTTACCGCAACGAGGCCGACTTCAAGCAGCTCGAGCTGCCGGGCTCGCTCGAGCTCTACCTCGGCGGAGGCCTGATCGGCTCCGAGGATGGGTCGATCTCGATCTTTGCCGGCTCGACGGTCGGGGGCGGGACCGTCGTGAACTACATGAACTGTCTGCGTACTCCGGACCGGATCCGGCGCGAGTGGGCCGCGCACGGGATCGAGGAAATCGACCAGCCCGACTACGACCGTCACATCGACGCGGTGATGAAGCGCATCAGCGCGACGGACGCCGCCACCACGCAGAACCGCCAGCACAAGAAGCTGATCAGAGCGTGCGATGAGCTCGGCTTGGAGCACCGTCCGATCGTGCGCAACGTGGACCCCAACTGCGACGACCCTCGCGTGTGCGGCTACTGCTTCGCCGGCTGCCAGAAGGGGTGCAAGCAATCGACGCTGAAGACCTACCTGCAGGACGCCTCCGACGCGGGCGGGGCCGTGATAGCCGGCTGCCACGCGGATCGAATCCTGGTCAGCGACGGCCGCGCGAGCGGAGTCGAGGCGACCGTCGCGCACGCCGACGGCTCGCGGACGAAGCTGACGGTGGAGGCTCCTACGGTGGTGGTCGCGTGCGGCTCGATCGAGTCCCCCGCGCTCTTGCTCCGGTCGGGGATCGGCGGACCGGCGGTAGGCAAGCACCTGCGCCTGCACCCGGCGTCGATCGTGACAGGCATCTACGGCGAGCCAATCGAGGCGTGGATCGGGCAGATCCAGTCCGAGGTCTCCGACCACTTCGCGACGTGCGACGGCGACCACGGCTTCCTGATCGAGTCGGTCGGCGCGCAGCCGTCGATCTACGCGGCGGGGATCCCATGGCGTGACGGCGAGCATCACAAGCGCGAGTTCGTGCGGATGTTCGCCTATCACGCCCCGTTCCTGACGGTGGCGCGCGACCACGGCGAGGGTGAGGTCGTCCTCGATCCCCACGGCCAGCCGGTCGTGCGCTGGTCGCTCTCCGACGACGTCGATCGCCGGCTGCTCGTGCGCGCGCAAGTCGAGTTGGCCCGGCTCCACTACGCCGTCGGGGCGCCCGAGATCCGGACGCTCCACGCCGAGGAGATCGTGTGGCGCCGCGATTCCGGCGAGCCGTTCGAGGAGTTCGTGACGCGGATCGAGCAGGCGTCCTACGGCCCTGCGGACATCACGATCTTCACCGCCCACCAGATGGGCTCGTGCCGGATGGGCCACGACCCCTCGGACTCGGTCGCCGACGGCCGCGGACAGCTGCACGACGTCGAGGGCGTGTGGATCGGCGACGCCAGCGCGTTCCCGACCGCGCCCGGCGTCAATCCGATGGTCTCGATCATGTCGCTGGCCCACCGGACGGCCGGGGAGATCATCACCAGCGGCCCGTCGTGAGCGCGGCGGCGCTCCGATAGTGCTCGCCGGCGCCTCCCCCCTTTTCAGCCTTCATGGCCGGCGGATGGCTCAGTAAACGGCGGCGGGGAAGGAGGGCGGGTGGGGGTCGGTCGCGTGTTCTCGGGCGGGTTTCGGGGCCGAATTGCGGCTCGGGCGGAATCCGGCGTTTTCATGATGCGTAGCACGACAATGCTGACGCCCAAGCCGAGGCCTGTCGTGTAACGCACACTCCTCGTGCATAACTCGACAGGGCTCCCGCATTTGAGGCGATTTGCCGTGTTAAGCACCAACGGGACGCCGACAATCCGTCGAATCGGCAACCGAGGGCGCGTTAGCGGACCGCGCGAGCAACCCGTCCCTTCCTCCTTGCTGCCGTTGACGAGCCGCCCGCCACCGACGGCCCGGCCGAATCCACCACGGCCAAACGACCCATCCCGCGCGCCGCAAGAGGGGAATAGTCGGCCTGTAGCGCGTCGCGCCGCGCGCCCGTCTACCATCTCGGCCCGGAATGGGCGCCCCGAAGTGGTTCCTTCGGACGGCTCTGGCCGTCTGCACGTTGATGTGCGCGCTACCAGCGCATGCGCTGGCGTCGGCGACTGAGCAGTCGATCCTGATGGATGACGACCAGCTCATCTACGCGACCCCGGACCACATGATGAACACGCTCAAGGAGTTGAAGACGTTGGGCGTGGATCGGGTCAAGGTCTCGGTGGTGTGGACGCTGCTCGCGCCAAATCCGAACTCCAAGCGCGTACCGCGGTTCGACGCCGCCAACCCGGCCGCGTACCCCGCCGGCGTCTGGGACCGCTACGACAATCTCGTCCGCGACGCTCAGCAGCTGGGGATCGACGTGTACTTCCAGATCACGCCGCCGGCGCCGGCGTGGGCGGTCGCCAGGGGCAAGCCCGCCGAGGGCTACCCGTGGTCGTTCCGGCCTTCCGCGCGGGAGTTCGGCCAGCTCGTCGAGGCGGTGGCGCGGCGCTACAGCGGCAGTTACGTGCCCCAGGCGGGCACGACCCCGCTGCCGCGCGTGAACTACTGGGGCATCTGGAACGAGCCGAACGAAGCAGCGTGGCTCAACCCGCAGTGGCGCACGGTCGGCCACGGTGGGCGGGTGCTGATCGCCCCGCTGCTGTACCGCCAGCTCGTCGACGCCGCGTACTCGGCCCTGAAAGCCACTGGCCACACGCACGACACGATCCTGATCGGCGAGACCGCGTCGCGCGGATGGATCTTCCCGATCCAGTTCGTCGACGCGCTGTATTGCGTCAATTCCCGCAACCGGCCGCTGGTCGGCACGGCGGCGACGAACCTGGGCTGTCCGCGATCCGGCAGCCCCAGACAGTTCGCCGTGCGGCACCCCGGCCTGTTCGCGACCGAGTACGCCCACCATCCGTACTCGTTCGACACGCCGCCGAATCGCATCGTCGCCCCCGGGCTGATCACGCTGGCCAACCTCGGCGTCCTCGAGCGGACGCTGAACGGGATTTTCGCCACCTACGGAAAGCATCCGCGCGGGGGCGTCCCCATGTACCTGACCGAGTTTGGCTACAAGAGCAATCCCCCCAATCCGTACGTGAAGACCTCCCTGGCCGAGCAGGCGCTGTGGCTCAATCAGGGCGAATACATGACCTGGAAGGACAGATACGTCCGTGCGCTCGACCAGTTCCTCCTGGTCGACGACAAGCCGCGCGCCAGCGCCAAGAAGGGCACCCGGTCCTACTGGAGCACCTTCCAGAGCGGCCTGCTGTTCGCCAACGGCTCACAGAAGCCATCGTATGCGGCGTTCCGGACCCCGATCTGGCTGCCCTCGGCGAGCCACGCCCATCTGACGGTGTGGGGAGAGCTACGGCCAGCCGATCACTCCGGGATCCAGACCGCCGAGATCCAGTACCAGCGTCGCGGTGCTACGGCGTGGACGGACGTCGAGGCGATCCAGACGACCAACCGCGAGGGGTTCCTGTTGAACCACCTGTCGGTCCCCGGCGCGGGCAACGTACGCCTGCGGTGGACGGATCCGGCGACCGGCGCCGTCTACTACAGCCGTGCGGCGGCGGTCAGCTGAGGCATGGGGTGGCCCGAATCGGCAGACGGCGGGCAAATGGCTGCGGCCGATCTTTCTGCCCACGGGGTGTGTTAGGAGAGAAGATGGCCACTCGACTAGGGCTTCGAGCGGCGCTCGCCGTGCTGGCGCTCGTGTTCGCATCACCCGCCCACGCATCGAGCACCCAGGAGTCGATTCTTCAGGACGACGAGCAGCTCATCTACTCTTCGCCGCAGCACATGGCGCAGACGCTCGAGCAGCTCAGGTCGCTCGGCGTCGACCGCGTCAAGGTCTCGCTCGTCTGGTGGCTGGTGGCGCCAAAGCCGAGCTCAACCCGCCGGCCGAAGTTCAACGCGAGCGATCCGGCCGCGTATCCGGCCGGCGCGTGGGACCGCTACGACATGCTCGTGCGGATGGCTCAGGAGCTCGGGCTGAAGGTGTACTTCGAGTTCTCGCCGACCGATCCCGCCTGGGCCGTCGCCCGCGGCCAGTCCACCAGGCAGGGGCCGCCGCTCGGTCACGCCCCGGATCCGAAGCTGTTCAAGCAGTTCGTCGAAGCGGCCGGACGGCGCTACAGCGGCACTTACGACGCCCCGGTCCCGGCGGACCAGCCGTCGCCGGCTGACCTCGGGATCCCCGGCGGAGCGAGCTCGAACTCAAGCCAGCCTGCCGCGGTCCCCCGCGTCAACTACTGGGGGATCTGGAACGAGCCGAACGAGCGCTCCTGGCTGAACCCGTGGTGGCGGCCATTCCCCGGCCACAAGCACGCGATCATCCAGGCGGAGCTGTACCGCAACCTCTTCGACGCCGCCTGGAGCGGCCTCGCGGCCACCGGCCACACGTCCAGCCGCGACACGATCCTGATCGGCGAGACGGCCAATGCAGGCGTCATGACACCGACCGCATTCGTCCGCGCGATGTACTGCGTCGGCACGAATTCCAAGCCGTTGAGGGGCGTTGCCGCGACGGCACTGGGCTGCCCGACCTCCGGCAACCGCCGACAGTTCGTGAGCCGGAACCCCGGCCTGTTCAAGACGAGCGGCTACGCGCTCCACCCCTACGGGTTCGATATCGCGCCCAACCGGCCGTATCCGAACAGGTCCTACGTCACGCTCGAGAACCTCGGGAGCTTCCGCCGGCTCCTCCAGCGAGCTTTCGCCGCTTACGGTCAGCACCCCCGGGGTGGCCCTCAGATCTACCTGACCGAATGGGGCTACAAGACCCGCCCGCCGAACCCCTTCAACAAGACGACGCTAGCCGAGCAACAGGCGTGGCTCGATGAGGGGGACTACATGGCGTGGAAGGACAGCTACGTGCGCGCGCTGGCGCAGTTCCTGCTCGTGGACGACACCCCGAAGCCGGGGACGCGGAAAGGCAGTAGGGCGTACTGGAGCACATTCCAGACGGGCCTCGAGTACATGAACGGCACGCCGAAGCCCGCCTTTTACACCTTCCGGCTACCGATCTGGCTCCAGCGGACGTCTCACCGCAACGTGAGCGTGTGGGGGCAGCTCCGCCTCGCCGATCACGCGACCGTTCAGCAGGCGACGCTGTGGTACCAATCCAGCGGCTCGTCGACCTGGATCGCCGCGCAACAGATCCAGACGACCAACCCCGAGGGTTTCCTCACGACCCACATCGCACTTCCGGGCGCGGGCAGCGTGCGACTCGGCTGGGTCAATCCAGCCACGGGCGCGACCGACTACAGCCGGAGCGTGCGCGTCTACTGAGTCGTCGTGGCGAGCGGCTCCTCAGCGGACCCGACGCCGCCGCGGAGCAGGTTGCGCACTTCGCGGAGGGCCACAGGCAGCGTCGTCGTGTCGTAGTTCCGAGACGCCTTGATGTCCGCGAGCACGCTCAGGGAGCGCTCGAGGGCAGCCTTGTTGCGCTGCTCCCATTGATCGATCGCCCCGTCGCTGTCGGCCCCGTCGCCCGCCTCGAGCACCTCGCGGGTCAGCGCCCGGTGCAGGCTGTACAGATCGTCCCGGAGCGCGGCGCGGGCGAGCGCCTGCCACCGGTTTGCGCGCGGCAGATCGAAAATCCGATCACGCAGCCAGTTCAGGTCGAGCCGGGCACCGAGGCGGAAGTGGGTGACCATGACCGCCTCCGGCTCGCGTCCCGTGGCCTCCGCGACCTCGATGACGTCGAACACGGAGAACAGCGCAGGCATGCTGGCGACGCGTGCCGCGAGCTCGGGCGGCACGCCGGCCTCGAGCAGCTCCTCGACCTTGCCGTCGTACCACTCACGGTCGACGCCCTCGAGGACGCTGGGGATCGCCGCGGCCAGCATGCGGGCTCCTGGCTCAAACTGCCGGAGCGTGGCCTCGATGTCGATCGAGCCGCCGCTGGCCTGCACCAGCCAGCGCGTCGCCCGCTCGACCAGCCGCCGGCCTTCGATCAGCATCTGCAGCTGCGTCGCGGCCTCGACCTTGTTGTCGAGAGCCTCGACCGCCGACCAGAACTCGCGCATCTCGAATACCTCCCGCGCGACGGCGTAGCCGCGCGCCAGCAGTGACGGAGCGGCCCCGGTCTCCTCGCCGAGCCTGAACGCGAATGTCGTGCCGGCCCGATCGACGAGCTGGTTGGCGACGACGGTGGCGATGATCTCGCGCCGGAGGCGGTGGGTTCGCATCCGGGCGCTGTAGCGCTCGGAAAGGGGTGGCGGGAAGTAGCGCTCCATGTCGAGTCCGAGGTAGTCGTCCTCGGGCAGGTCCGAGTCGAGCAGGCGCATGAACAGCCTGATCTTGCAGTACGCCATCACCACCGCCAGCTCGGGCCCGACGAGCCCCTGGTGGTTGACCTTGCGGTCGTTGATCACTTCCTCGCTGGGGAGGAACTCGATCTCTCGATCGAGGCCCGCGTACTGCTCGAGATGGCGGATCAGCCGGGCGTGGACGTCGATCATCTGCGTTGCCTGCGCGAGCGACAGGCTGATCGCCTGCGTCTGCGTGTAGCTGCTGTAGAGCACCCGCTCGGCGACCGCATCGGTCATCTCGAAGAGCAGCTCGTTGCGCTGCTTCTCGGTCAGGTCGCCGTCGTCGACGAGCGAGTCGAGCAGGATCTTGATGTTGACCTCGTGGTCCGAGGTGTTGACTCCGGCGCCGTTGTCGATCGCATCGGTGTAGATCAACCCGCCCCCGAGCGCGTACTCGATCCGTCCGCGCTGGGTGAAGCCGAGATTGCCGCCCTCCCCCACCACGCGGCACCGGAGCTCGTTCGCGTCGACGCGGAGGCTGTCGTTGGCCTTGTCGCCCACGTCGGCGTGCGTCTCGGTGGACGCCTTGACGTACGTGCCGATTCCGCCGTTCCAGAGCAGATCGACCGGCGCCCGGAGGATCGCGCGGATCAGCTCGGCGGGCGACAGCTCGTCGGCCTCGATCGAGAGCGCCTCCCGGACCTCGGCGGAGATCGGGACCGACTTCGCCGTCCGTGGATGGACGCCGCCCCCGGAAGAGATGATCGAATCGTCGTAGTCGCTCCAGGACGAACGCGGGAGCTCGAACAATCGCTTGCGCTCCTCGAAGCTCGCCTCGGGGTCGGGATTCGGATCGAGGAACACGTGCTGGTGGTTGAACGCGGCGAGCAGCTTCGTGTGCCTGGAGAGCAGCATCCCGTTACCGAACACATCGCCCGACATGTCTCCGATCCCGACCACGGTGAAGTCGGTCTCCTGGACGTTGGTCCCAAGCTCGCGGAAATGTCGCTTGACCGACTCCCACGCCCCGCGGGCCGTGATCCCCATCGCCTTGTGGTCATATCCCTTCGACCCACCCGAAGCGAACGCGTCGCCGAGCCAGAAGTTGTACTGGGCGGAAATCTCGTTCGCGATGTCCGAGAACTTCGCCGTTCCCTTGTCGGCGGCGACGACCAGGTACGGATCGTCGTCGTCGTAGCAGATCACTCGGTCGGGCTTGACGCACTCGCCGCCGACGATGTTGTCGGTGATGTCCAACAACCCCGCCAGGAACGTCTTGTAGCACGCGATCCCTTCGTCGATCAGCGCTTCCCGGCCGACGCCGTGAGGCGGACGCTTGACCACGAACCCGCCCTTCGACCCCACGGGCACGATCAACGCGTTCTTGACCATTTGCGCCTTCATCAGGCCGAGGACCTCGGTCCGGAAGTCCTCGCGGCGATCGGACCACCGTATTCCCCCGCGCGCGACCTTGCCGCCGCGTAGGTGGACCCCCTCGACCCGCGGCGAGTAGACGAAGATCTCGAACTGCGGCCGGGGCAGCGGCAGGAGCGGCAGCTGCGAGGAATCGAGCTTCATCGACACGTACGTCGGCGGGCGTCGGGTCGTCCCGTCGACGGCGGCCCCGTCAGCGCGGTCCTCGGGCGTCGGGACCGCGCCGCGGAAGTAGTTCGTGCGAAGGACCGCGCACACCACCGACAGGAAGTTGCGCAGGATCCGGTCCTCGTCGAGGCTCCTCACTGCGTCGATCGCCTTTTCGATGTCGGCCTTGGTCTGCTGCGCCGTCCGCGGGTCCGCGCGACCGGGATCGAAGCGCGCGACGAACAACCTGACGAGCAGCGTGGCGATCTTGGGATGCGCCAGCAGGGTGCGCTCCATATACCTGTCCGAAAACGCGATCCCGGCCTGGCGCAGGTACTTCGCGATCGTGCGGATGATCGTGATCTGACGGCCCGTCAGGGCGCCGGCGAGCACCAGCCCGTTGAGCCGGTCGTCCTCGAGCTCGCCGCGCCAGACGCCGAGGAACGCGTCCTGGAAATCGTCGCGGATCTCTTCGATGTCGTCGGTCGCGATGCGCAGGCCGAAGTCGTACACCCACACCGGCTCGGCGCCGTCGGGCGTGATCTCGTAGGGCCGCTCGTCCACGACCCTCGCGCCCATGTGCTCGAACGTCGGCAGCACGTCGGATAGCGACACACCCCCCGCGCTGAAGAGCTTGCAGCGGACGACTCCCTCCCGGGCCTCGAGCGGGCGGTACAGGCTGAGGATGGGTTCCGCTGCGTTCGCTCGGAGCTCCTCGATCCGGCCGATGTCGACGACGGCGGAGCGACCGACCCAGTCGGATCGGTACGCCGGCGGGAACGCCCGCTCATAGCGCCTGTAGATGCGGGTACCGTGTTCCTCTCCGTACTCCTCGACGAGAGCGGCCCGGAGGTCATCGGTCCAGGCGCGCGTCGCCTGCACGAGCCGCGCCTCGATCTCCGACACGTCGTGGTCATCGGCGATCCCGCTCGGGGTGTGGATGATGTACCGGACGCGGACGAGCAGCGACTCGGACAGCTGCAGCGTCCAGTCGAGGTGACTCCCGCCGAACTCGTCGAGCAGGATCCTCCCCACGCGCTCACGGTTCTCGGTGTTGAACCGATCGCGCGGGATACACACCAGGCATTCGACGTAGCGATCGAGCTGGTCGCGCCGGACGAACAGCCGCACACGCTGACGTTCGCCCAGGCCAAGGAGCCCCATCGAGATCGAGAACAGGTCGTCGGTGTCCGTCTGGAACAGGGAGCCACGCGGATAGGACTCGATGATCTCGGTGAGCGCCTTGGCGTCGTGGCTGTCAGGGGGAAACGCCGCCCGGTCGAGAACGCCCTTGAGCTTCCCCCGGAGGATCGGAATCTCCCGCACGCTCTCCTTGTACGCCGACGTCGTGTACAGCCCAAGGAATCGCCGCTCTCCGATCACCTCGCCGGCGGCGTCGAATCGCTTAACGCCGATGTAGTCCAGATACGCCGGACGGTGCACGGTGGCACGCGAGTTCGCCTTCGTCAGCACCAGCACGTGCGGCACGGTCGCCAACGCGTACGCCTTCGGGCTGAGCTTCGTGTACGGCGTCAGGGGGGCGCCCCGAAGAATCCCCAGGCCTGAGTCAGCCACCGCCCTCAGCCCCGCCTCGTCGGCGCCCCGGACCAGGTCGTATTCGCGGTAGCCGAGGAACGTGAAGTGGTTGTCAGCCACCCAGGCTAGAAACGCCTTGACCTCGGCGAGCTCGACGGCGTCGACCGGCGGCGGCTGGGCGTCGAATTCGTTGATGAGCGACTGTGTTCGCTCGCGCATCCGCCCCCAGTCCTCGACTGCGGCTCGCACCTCGGCGAGCACGCGCTCGACGTTCTCCGAGAGTCGCGCCAGGGCCTCACGGTCGGTCTCCCGCGCCACCTCGATGTGAAGGATCGACTCGGGTTGCGCATCCGGCTCCGTCTGGCCCGGATCGAGGACCTCGACCAACTGACCCTCCTGATCGCGCCGGATCGAGATCACGGGATGAATCACCAGGTCGATCCCGTAGCCCTGCCGACCGAGCTCCATCGTCACGGAGTCGACGATGAAGGGCATGTCGTCGCTGACGATCTCGACGACCGTGTGGTTGGACTGCCAGCCGTGGTGCTCGAACTCCGGGTTGTAGACGTGGACCTTCGCCTCACCCGGCTCTCGATGCTGCGCGAGGTTCCAGTGCGCGACCGCGGCGCCGTAAAGATCGAGCGGGCTTCGATCCACAAGGTCCTCGCGCGGAACCCAGTGGTAGTACTGGCGGACGAACGCTTCGCACGGTGCCGCCTGCTGTTCGGGAAGCCGTTCCCTGACGCGGGCGCAGACGGTGTCGATCATTTCCGTCTCGAGATCCACCGCCTTCAGCACCAACTACACACACCGCCTTGTTTTCCAGATCAGGCCCGTCCTGATCGAGCCTACTTCCTCGGACGCGGCCTAGAGTCAGCGTACCCGCAATCCCGTGTCGGGATGACAAACGCCCTGCACCCGGGACGGTTACGGTCGAGGGGCGGACCGTGACGGCAGGCGGCCGCCGGGGCCGGCTCAAACTCGTGTCGAGCAGCCGGCCGCCGGTTCGTCCTAGGATCGAAGCCGGCGGCCGCGCCGGCCCGACCACCGAGGAGTGCCCATGCGCTACATGCTGCTGCTTTACCTGGAAGATCGTCCGAGCCCGGGCACGCCCGAGGCGGAGGAGTTCTTCTCCGCCCTCGTGGACTTTCACCGCGCCTGCCGCGAGCGCGGTGCGCTGGTCGCCTCCGATCCCCTCCTCGGCCCGTCGAGCGCATCGACGATCCGCGTCCGCGCTGGCCGCGTGCTCCGCACCGATGGCCCGTTTGCGGAGACGACCGAGTGGCTCGGCGGCTACTTCCTCCTCGAGTGCGGCGACTTCGACGAGGCGCTCGAGTTCGCCGCGATGTGCCCGACCGCGCAGTACGGATCCGTCGAGGTGCGACCGATCCTGGAGACCGGCGCGTGATGGAGATCGCCTCCGTCCGGCTCGTCTCCGTCCGGCTCGGATGCGAACATATGTTCGATGACGAGCGACGGAAACCCGTACGCCAGATTCAAGCGAGCGCTCGCCACCGGCAACGAGGCGCTCGTCACGGCCGCGGCGCTCGAGCTGCCTAGGGTCGCGCTCGACGATGCGCTGCGAATCTGCCTGCTCCTGCGCGGCGGGGACCCGAACCGCTACGAGCGGGCGGCCGTGCGCTGGCTGGGCCGCTTTGCGCTCGAGGCCCGCAACGTGACGATCGACGATCTCCGGCTGGCCGCCGACGCCCTCGACGCGCTGCCGGAGCGGACGGCGGACGCGATGGAGCGGCTCCAGAGGCTGTGCGTGGCCCGGGGGGTGGCGTAGGCGATATAGCATCGAGCCATGCGCGTGCCGATCAGACGGGCGTGCCTCGTCGCGGCGGTCTCGCTGGCGGCGCTCGCGGGCGGCGCTGGAGCCGCGAGCACCGCGTTGCCGGCGCTGCAGCCGGTCGCGTTGCCGCGCGACCACGGCGCTCACCCCTCGTTCCAGGTCGAGTGGTGGTACACGGCGGGGACCGTGGCCGATCACCGGGGCCGCGACTTCTTCTGGTTTGCCACCGTATGGGCCGGTGAGGGTTTCGTCGTGGCCAAGGTCAACGTCGTCGACCTGAAGGCCGATCGGATCGTGCTCGCCAAGGAGTACTTCGCCAAGGGGCCGCTACGCAGCGGCCAGACGCAGATGGACGTCGACGGCTTCGACTTGGGCTGGCGGCCCGCCGGGACGCTGGGTCGGTGGACGGTGGGTGCGACGGTGCCCGGCGAGGGTCAGCTGCGGCTCACGCTGACCCCCGTCCAGCCCTACGTGCTCGAGGGTCCTCACGGAATCGTGAGGGAGGGACCGGGCGCCACCTCGGCCTACTACTCTGCCCCTCGCCTGTCCGCGCGCGGGATGCTGGTGCTCGACGGCCGGTCGGCTCGCGTCCGCGGCCGGGGCTGGTTCGACCATCAGTGGGGCAACTTCCTCACCAACTCGGCGTCCTGGCACTGGAACTGGTTCGCTTGCCAGTTCAAGGACGGCAGCGACCTGATGCTCTACCAGTTCATCACCCCCTCCGGCCGGCCGACCGGTGTGCAGAGCGGCACGTTCGTCTCCCCCCGGGGTGGCGTTCGGCATCCGCGACGGTTCACCGTCCGGCCCCTGGGACGGGCGATCCGGCCGGCGGGCGCAACCGGGACATATCCGTTGCGCTGGCGCCTCGAGGTGCCCTCGGCCGACGTGCACGTGACGCTCAAGGCACGTGCCCGCCATCAGTTCATCTCCAACCAGGTCATTCCGGGCTTCTGGGAAGGAGCCGCGGCGATCACGAGCGGCAAACCCGGCGAGTGCATCGTCGAGTCCACCCGCGAGACAGCGAGCAGTCTGTAGAGCACCCCAGTGGCGCCGTCAGGACGGCGCGCGCAGGAACTCGGTCCACCACAGGACCGGCCGGAATCCGAGGCGCGCATAGAGCCGCCTCGGCCGGTCCTCGTCATCCGCGCAGATCCATAGGTCTCGGACCCCGCCGGCCGCGGCGATCGCCGCCTTGGTCAACATCGTGCCGCGGCCCTGTCCTCGGTACCTCCGTAATACGTACAGCGCGCCGACCTCGGTCTCATCCTCGCCGACGTCCAGCGCGGCGAAGGCCACGGGCTCACCGTTCTCGTGGAGAGCGAAGACCCGGCTGCCCAGGGCGAGCCGTACCTCGCGTGCCTGAGCCTGGTACTCCGTGTCGTCGCGCCCGGGAAAGCTCTCGTGATGCCACGCCCGACGGAGATGGTCGACAGCGTCGTAGTCCACCTCATTGATCGGGAGTTCGTCCGCCGAGGGCCGCTCTCCCTGAAAGCGCATTAGCACGAGGCGCAGGCTCTGAAAGCCGCGGGCATGGAACTCGTCCCGGAGCGGCTCAGCGACGGCCGCGCGGTCGAAGTCGATGCGGCGATGCTCGAGGCCCTCCAGGGCGTGGTCGGAAAACGCGACGAGCTCGTCGACGCTCATCCCCGGGTCATCCTCCACGCGCACGACGTTGAGATCGAAATACTCGGGGAACGGCGTAGCGCGAGCGACCACGCCGTGGTCCCATCGCTCGATCTGGTCACAGAAACGGGCCCTGGCCCGCTGGGACCACTCGCGCGCGCGGTCTTCGACCGCTCCGGTCAAGTGACCGGCGGTTCGTCTTCGCGCGGGCTGTGCCCCATCCGCTCGAGCACGCGCGCGAACAGCTCGTGGGGCTGCGCACCCGGGACGAGCAACCGCCGATCGATCACCCAGGCGGGAACGCCGCCGGCGCCGAGCTCGATCGCCGTGCGCGTCTCGGCCTCGATCCGCTCCAGATAGCGCGCGTCTCGCAGGACGTCGACGATGTCGGATCCCTCGAGCCCGACGGCGCCGCCTTCCTGCACGAGCACGTGCTCGTCGCCGATGTCCAGGCCTCTCGACCAGTATGCGTCGAACAGTCGCGGGTGGAGTTCGCCGAACACGCCGCGGTCACGCGCGAGCTCGGCGAGCATCAGGGCGCCGCGCGAGTTGGACGCCTTCTCCAACGGCTCGGCGTGGGGCAGCCCCGCCTGTTCGAACATCTCGCGGCGGCGATCGGCCAGACCGGTGCCGTAGCGGCGTTCGAGCTCAGCGCGCGGGATGCCCTCGGCCGGGTATTCGGGATGCAGGTCGAACGGTCTCCATTCGATCCGCGCGCCGAACCGGCGCTCGAGCCACGCCGCCCGTTCGAGGCCGACGTAGCAGAACGGTCATATGTAGTCGCTCCAGACGGCGATCAGCGGGACCGTGTCGACTGCCTCGGCCATGGCCGACACTGTATTCCCCTGACGCCTCGCCCAGAAACGAGGCGACCCGCTTCGGACCTGGCCGCGTGGGCGAGAATGTGGCGATGGGGCCGGAGACACGCTACGCGCTGAGCGGCGGGTTCCACATCGCCTATCAGTTGGTCGGTGACGGGCCGTTCGATCTCGTGTTCGTCCCCGGTTTCGTCACTCACATGGAGCTCCAGTGGACGCTTCCCGGCTTCGCGGACTTCCTGTCCGACCTGGGGTCGTTCTCGCGGTTGATCAGGTTCGACAAGCGCGGCACCGGTATGTCCGATCCCGTCAGCGGAGCCCCGAACCTCGAGACTCGCATGGATGACGTCAGAGCCGTGATGGATGCGGTCGGATCGCGACGGGCCGCCATTTATGGACTGTCGGAAGGCGCGGCGATGAGCATCCTGTTCGCCGCTACCTACCCCGAGCGGACGGCGGCGCTCGTCATCCGCAGCTGTTCTCCGCGAACGCTGTGGGCGCCGGACTTCCCGTGGGGCCGCAGCGAAGACGCCTACCAGCGCGAGGTCGATCAGGCGATGGGCGTGTACGCGTCGCGGGCCGAGGCACGCGAGGCGGTCCGTGCCCTCGGAATGCAGGACGAAGACGAGGTCGAGTCGTTCATCGACTATGTCCGCTACGGAGCCAGCCCGGGGATGCTCTCGGCGCTGTACCGCATGAACAAGGAGATCGACGTCCGCCACGTCCTCCCGACGGTGCGCGTCCCCGCGCTTGTCCTACACGGGACCGAGGACGAGGTCGTCCCGATCGAGGTCGGCGCCTTCATGGCGCAACACCTCCCGTCGGCCCGGCTGGTCGAGCTTCCCGGGGTGGGTCATCTGGCGCTGAGGGCGGGAGGCTCGGTGATCCAGACCGAGATCGAACGGTTCCTGGGCGACGTGTGGCGGACGGGTGGATGGGAGGAAACGGAGCCCGACCGGATGCTCGCGACAGTGCTCTTCACGGACATCGTCGACTCGACGGTGAAGGCGATCGAGCTCGGCGACAGAAGCTGGCGCGATTTACTCGAGCGGCACAACGCGCTGGTGCGGCGCGAGCTGCTGCGCTTTCGTGGCCGGGAGATCGAGACGACAGGCGACGGCTTCCTCGCCACCTTTGACGGTCCCGCGCGAGCGATCCGCTGCGCATCGGCGATCGCCTCCGGCGTGCACGAGCTCGGCCTCTCGATCCGCGCGGGGCTGCACACCGGCGAGTGCGAGGTGGCCGACGGGAAGGTCGCCGGAATCGCGGTTCACACCGGCGCGCGTGTGGCCGCCCAGGCGACCGCGGACGAGGTGCTCGTCTCGAGCACGGTGAAGGACCTTGTCGCCGGCTCCGGGATCACGTTCACCGAGCGCGGTCTGCACGAACTCAAGGGGATTCCCGGACGGTGGCAGCTGTTCGCCGCGGACCACGCCGCATAGGCGCCGGGGGGTCCGCGTCGGCCTAACAGGCCGGGCTAGTTGAGGTGGCGTTGCCAGTCGGGGGGGACTGCGCCCGCCGGCCCCGGAACCGGCTGGCTCTCGGGATGGCTGTCGGGCGGCGCGAGCGACGGCCCGCGAAGGAACTCGCCGGTGCGGTAGTCGTAGAACCAGTCCTCACCGGGCTCGAAGCTCTGGATGACCGCATGCCCGCTCGTGGCCTGGTGGGCGGTTGCATGCTGGCTCGGAGAGTTGTCGCAGCACCCGATGTGCCCGCAGGCCGCGCAGCGGCGCAGATGGAGCCACCAACCTGGTCCCTCTCCAGCGAGGCACTCCACGCAGCCGGTCCCGCTCGGCGGAGTGGATGCGTTGATGTCATTCGCGGAGGAGGTCATGGACTGTGGGCGACCGCCCCGCGAACGTTACTCGTGCGCGCGCCTGAGCGTGTCGGGGTACGTTAGCCGCGTCGGTCGGTGTCAGCGGTCAGCACACGGCGATCGCCCGGGGGTTCGAGCCGCTTGACGATCTCCCAGCGCCGGGCCCTCAGCGCCCGTTCGCTGATCCCGAGCGTTCGGGCGATCTCGCCGCGCGGGATGCCCATCAAGAGCATCGCGGCGATCGGCCGGTCGCGATCCTCGACTCGATCGAGCAGTCGCCGGACCGCGTCGCAACCGAGCTCCGGAGCGGGCACCCGGCCGGCCGTCACGGATCGGATCTCAGCGGCCAGCTCGTCGGGGTCGCCGTAGCGCCAGACGACCCCCATGGCGCCGGCGAGCACGGCCACACCGACGAGCTCCTCGACCCGCTCGACTGCATGGACGAGCACGTGGGGTGCGTCGGGCAGCAGGGTGAGCCCGAACACGAACCGTGGGCCGAGCTCAGCCGACACGAGGCACAGTGCCGGTCGCTGCTGCTCGGCGACGCCGAGGGCATCCGCGGCCGCGGCGGCGCGGACCCCAACACCCCGCCACCTCAGAAGCGCCCACAGGCTGTAGCTGGCAGCGTGATCCTCGTCGATGACGAGCACGTCGACCCGGCGCGGCCGCGACTCACCCGTCAGCGCGTGCGACTCGCCCGTTCGCGCCGGCGACTCGCCCCTCAGCGCATCGATCGGCGGGATCGCGGGGCTAAGCGGGGTCTGGCGCGGGTTGGTGGTCGGAATGCTCACGGGGCACCTACACCGCCGCCAGGACGAGGGCTGCGACCCCAGGCGCCAGCAGGCACATCAGCACGAACAGCGCCGGGATGGTCCGGGCGTTGAGGTACCGGCGCCTCCACGCGACCGTGCGCGACGGAACCCGATTCACCGGGCTGTCCTCATGTTGCCGCCGGCGGTCATCGCTCTCGCCCAGGCTCCAACTCAGACGGAGCTCTATCGCGGCGAGCACGACCATCGCCACCAGGATGAGCGCGATTTCGAGCAGCATCGCCGCTCATCTCGGCTGGCCGAGGTCGTCGTGTGTCGGTTCACTGCGGAGGGTCACGACCCACAACTTGTCAGCCGCGTGCTTATGGCGGAATGGGCGAAAAGCCCCATCTCCGAGGGGCGGACTACCGTCGCCTTGGGATCGGGCGCCGCTGGTTCGAACCCGGGTGATGCGCCCTCACGCGCCAGGGCGCCTTACGGACCGTCGAGTCGGTCGAGGTCCTCGATCAGGCTGGGGTCGACACCTCTGAGCCCGGCCTCGGCGAAGGCGCTGGCGAGGTCGCCGGCGCGCTCGAGGTCGTAGTCGTTGTCCAGTGCGTACTGGCAGACCTGGCGGGCGATTCCCACGCCGGCCGCCGCCAACAGCGCATCGCCGGGACTGTCTCGCCGCCCTGACCGGCGGTCGCGGGCAACGACCTCGAGGGCCACACCCATGCCCTAGGGGACCTCGATAGATTCGCGACGGGACCCGTGGACAACGCCGAGATAGCCGACCGGCTCGACGCCTTCGCGGCGGTGCTGGAGCTCGGCGACGCGAATTCGTACACGATCCGCGCCTACAGGCGGGCGGCCGACACCATCCGGCACAGTGCCGCGCCGGTCGCCGAGCTCATCGCAGGCGGTCGCGTTCGAGAGCTCAGAGGCATCGGTCGCGGGATCGAGACCCGCTTGCGCGAGCTCGTGGCTACGGGGCAGATCGTGGAGCTCGCCGAGCTCGAACGCGATCTCGTGCCCGACCTCGTCGGCCTTGTCCGCTACCTCGGGCTGAGCGCCCAGCGCGCTATCGACATCGCCCGCGCGCTCGATATCCGCACCGCCGGTGAGTTGCGGGAGGCAGCCGGTGCAGGTCGCCTGCGCGACGTGCCCGGAATCGGCCCGAAGACCGAGGCGCGGATCGTCTCGGCGCTTGCCAGGGAGACCGACGCGCGCTCGCAACGGGGCGTGTGGCTCACCCGCGCCTGGGAGCTCGTCGGCGCAGTCACACGTGCCCTCGATGCCGAGCCCGCCGGCGACGTCCGTCGTCAGTGTGACTCCTGCCACCAGCTCGCCGTCGTCCGCGCGGCCTCACGCCCCGAGGCGGTGGTGGCGCGGTTCGCGGAGTTGCCACAGATCGTCGCCGTGATCGAGCAGGGCGAGCGCCGCTCCGTCGGCGTCACCGTGGACGGCGTCCCCGTGGAGCTGACGGTCCCCGAACCCAACTCGTTCGGGACGGCGCTGATCCGTGCGACGGGGTCGCGCGCGTACGTGATGGCGCTCGAGCCGCTCCCCGCTGGTCCCGACGAGGACGCGGTCTACGCGGCTCTCGGCGTCCCTTGGTGTCCACCCGAGCTCCGCGAGGCGCCCTTCCGCGGAGAGCCGCCGCCTCTGGTCGAGATCGAGCAGATCCGCGGGGACCTGCACTGTCACACGACGTGGTCGGACGGGCGGGCCAGCGTCGCGGACATGGCGCGCGCCGCGCGCGCTCGGGGCTACGAGTACCTGGCCATCTGCGACCACACCCCGGCAGTGGGGGCGGTGCAGGGCCTCACTCCCGACGACGTCCGCCGGCAGAGCGAGGAGATCGAAGCGGCCAACGCGGAGCTTGCGCCGTTTCGGGTGCTGCGCGGGATCGAGTGCGACATCCTTCCCGACGGCCGGCTCGACCTACCAGATGAAGTCCTCGCCGAGCTCGACTGGGTCCAGGCCAGCGTCCACAGCGGGCAGCGAATGTCCCGTGGGGAGATGACCAAGCGGGTCGAGGAAGCGCTGCACCATCCCGCCGTCCGCTGCCTGAGTCACCCCACCGGCCGCCTCATCAACCGCCGCGCGGAAAACGCGCTTGATCTGGAGCGGATCTTCGCCGTCGCGCTGACCGAGGGCGTCGCCGTGGAGGTCAACGGGCTGCCCGCCCGGCTCGACCTGAGCGGAGAGCACGTGCGCGAGGCGCTGCGCGCCGGCGTTGCGATCGTCTGCTCCACCGACGCGCACTCTCCGGCGGGCCTGGCCAACATCACGCTGTCGGTGGCCACGGCCCGCCGGGGATGGGCTAGGGCCGCCGACGTCCTCAACACCCGGCCGCTGGACCTCCTCCCACTCGGTCCTCGAGCGACCTGACTCGCGCGCGGTAAAGCGTGGTGCGCGGGGGCCGCTTCAAAATCCAAATCCGAGGGTAGTCCCAGCTCATAACCACAAACCCCAGGAGGGGCAGTGATCATATTCGGAGTGATACTCCTCATCATTGGTTTTCTGGCCAAAATCGCGATCTTGTGGACGATCGGCATCATCCTCGTGGTGATCGGACTCGTCCTTGCGCTGTTCGGCATGATGGGTCGCGCTGTCGGCGGGCGATCTCACTATTACTAGTGACAGGCGCCTCCTGATGACTTTAGAAAGTGTGTGTCAGTGACACAGTCACTGTGTCAAGGTCAGTCCTCGAGCAAAGTGAGCACCGCGCGCTCGAGCTTGGCGCGCGACGCGAGATCGGGTGCAGCGACAGTGTCGCCCGCCATGAAACGGTCAATCACCCGCGGGTCGATGTAGGAACGCCGTGCGACCGCCGGGGTGTTGCCGACAAGCTCAGCGACCTCGGCGACCGCGGCGCGAACGGCCCGCTTGCGCGATCCTCGGCGAGCGGGTCCGTTTCTCGCCGCAAGCGCCGCGGCCGCGGCGACCGTCGCGTTCAAGGTGCGGAAGTCTTTGGCCGAGAATTCGTCATCCATCAGCTCCTTGAGGTACGCATTGAGCTCGTCGGATCGCAGCGCCGACCACCCGGTCGTCCGCTCGAACTTGCGCCGGTCACGCTGGGCGCGCCAGCGCTCGTGGTACAGGTACTGCTTTCGCCCCGGCCGCGTCGATCCCTGTGGCCTGAAGGTGCCCGAGTGGATCCGGGCAGATCCATACATCCCTCCAAGCCGGCGGGATCGCCAGCGCGGCGATCCGGGCCAAAGCTTGGCGATCCTCGATCCGGATGCCCGAATCGTCGTGGTAGCTGAAGCCGCGCCCGCGGCGCACTCGATGCAATCCGGGGCCCGAGCAGTCCGATCTTCGGAGTCGTGGCACGGTGCCCGGCGTGCTACCCGGTACCCAGGCGGTTCATCCCCGGACCCGGGAGCGGCACCCTTACCGCACCTTGTATGCCAGCACCTGCGGGTCTCCCCCGCCGCCGATACTCGTGCGGGGGCCGCCCGCCGGCACAATCACTGTCTTACCGGCGAGGGCGATCGGCGAGTTCGTCGATGTAGGCAGTTGGCGGCGATAGACGATCGCGCCGGTGCTGCGGTTCAGTGCGATCAGCGCGCCGTTGTAGAGCGTCGTGAAGACGAGATCGTTGGAAACCGTGACCGCGCCGAGCGGCAACTGCGGCACCTTCTTATCCCATTCGACCCTGCCCGTCGCGAGGCTGAGGGCCTCCACCTCGCCGGTCGTAGAAACTGGCCCCCTGGACGTAGTTCCGAGACTCAAGGTTGTGTAGGTCACCGGTACGTCCAAGGTCCCCACGTACACGGTGTTGCTCGCGACGGCCAGGTCGGCCAGGACGCCGCCGAGCGACCCCGGAAGAATGGTGAACGGTGCCTTGAGCGTGCTGCGGTGCTCGAGCGCCTGGAGTGAGTCGTCGTCATGGCCGTTGTGGGCGCCCACCGGCGTCTTCCAGATCAGCTTGCCGGTACTGGCGTTCATCTCGTAGACGTAGCCCATCTTGCCGCTACCGATCACGACGGAGGCGCCGCCGACGCGCGCCGCGATCGGCGAGGCCTGCATGTCGTAGTCCTTGAAGTCGTCGGGTACGCCCTGGTAGTACCAGCGGAGCTTGCCGCTCGCCGCGTTGAGGTTCACGTCGCTGTCGGTGTACAGCGCCACCGCCGGATGCGCGATCGCCGCCGCGGCGGTCTGGTACGGGTTGCCGATCCCGTAAGTCACAGATCCGTCGCCACTGACGAGCGGCGTCTCCCACGCCCCGCCGGCGCCGAGGCCAAGCGACCGCACGCCCGGCTCTGGGCCGATGACCGTATTGAACCTCCACAGCACCGCTCCGCTTGACGCGTTCAGCGCCAGCAGCACCCCACCGCCCGGCGCCGACCCCAATTGGCTTGCCAGATAGATCCGCCCGTCGGCGACCTGCGGCTGGATCCCGAACGTACCCTGGCCCTTGCGCAAGAGATCGCCGTTGACCCAGATCGTCCGACCGGTGGCGGCACTCAGCGCAAATGCCGCTGTCGGGGTGAGCCCGTAGACCTTTCCGTCGCCGACGGCAACGCCGTTCGGTCCCGGCCCGCTCCTCACCGGCTGATCGCATCGATACTCCCACCGCAGCTTCCCGGTCGCGAGCGCGAGCGCGTACACGTTCGAGTCGAGATCCTGGAGATAGACGACGCCGTTCTGCACGATCGGGTTGGCAATCAACGACCCGAACGGACGCACCCCGGCCGCCGCCTTCCCCGTGAGCCTGAACGTCCAGGCCTGCGTGAGCCTGGACACGTTTGCCGAGGAGATTCCCGACCCGGTCGCGTCCCGCGTGTTCGCGAGATCCGCGTTTGAGTACAGCCACGAGCCAGACGCCCCCGTCGTCGAAGCAGCCGCGTTGGCGGTGATGGTCCTACAGCCGGAGCTCGCGGCCGCGGTCCCCTTCCCGCCGCAAGACGCAACCAGCAAGCCCGCGGCGACGAACAATGCCGCGCGCGGAGCCCAGCGCTGCGTCGGCGCGACGGTCACGTTGCCTCCGTCGAACCATTGGCCGCAGCAGAGCTCCGTAGCAGGCAATACGCACCGTAGAAGTGCGCCGCTGCGGCCGGTACGAGAAGCGGTCGCCACCAGCCGCCGCGGTGATAGCCGTACAGAATGGCGGTGAGGGCGAGCAGCCACACACCGGCGGCGATGCGCACCCCGGCGAACATTTGTGGGTGGCTGCGCTCCCATGGGGACACGTGCTTTATCAGCCAGTCACAGACCACGATCCCTCCTTGGGAACGCGTCGAATCTAATAGCGAGATGATATCATTTCGCTAGCAGACACGCAAGCCCGGTTGACGGGCGGGCGGGCTCTCCTCTTGCGCCGCGGGGAGATGCTTGACAGGGTGGGCGGATGCTGACTCAGGTGGCCGACGGCGTCTGGGTCCGGCAGAGTGCGTGGGTCTGGAGCAATGCCATCGCGGTGCGCGGGGAGGGTGGGTTGATTCTGGTCGATCCCGGCATCGATGGTTCGGATCTGAACCAGCTCGCCGATGACCTGGACCGGCTCGGCATTCCGGTGGTCGCCGGGTTCTCTACCCATCCCCACTGGGACCACCTGCTCTGGCATTCCCGATTCGGCGACGTGCCGCGCTACGCCACCGCCGCCGGGGCCCAAGCTGCCAGTGAAGCTCGAGAGCGGGGGCAGAAGATGGCGGCGGAGAGCGCGTCGGGCATCCCTCTCGAGCTGTTCGGGCTCGTCACCCCGCTGCCCGCGGACGGCGGACCCGTGCCGGGTGAGATCATCGAACATGAGGCGCACGCAGTCGGGCACGCCGCGGTCCTCCTCGCGGACCGGGGCGTCCTGCTCGCCGGCGACATGCTCTCCGATGTCCTGATCCCGCTCCTCGATCCTCGCCGCCCCGATCAGGTGGACGCCTATGAGACGGCACTCGACCGGCTGGGAGAGGCCGCCAGGCACGTCGATGTCGTGGTCCCCGGCCACGGCGCCGTTGCCGAGGGTCCCGAGGTGGCGGCGCGCCTGGCCGCCGATCAGGCCTACATCGACGCGCTGCGGCGAGGAGAGGAACCGGTCGACGCGCGTCTGGGGCCGGATGCGGACTGGCTCTCCGGCCCCCACCACTCGAACCTGGAGCAGGCCCGAGGGCGGTAAGGGTCTTCTGATGGCTCGATGCGCGGCTGATCCGTTGCCCGGGACGCTCGCTTCGCAGCCACCGGCGTACTCTTGCGAACCGATGGCGAAGACCGGCGACACGTTCACGCTTTCACCGAAGGAGCGCCTCACGATCACTAGCAGCGCCGCGGACTCGGGCGGCGAACTGCTGGCAATGGAGGCACAGTACGCACCCGGAGGCAGCCCACCGCCCGAGCACTATCACCCGGCACAAGAGGAGACGTTCACCGGTGTCAGCGGGACTGTGACCGCCCGAATCGGCGGTGTCGAGCGGAGGATTGGCCCTGGCGAGATGGTCACGATCCGTGCTCGGACGAAGCACGCCTTCTGGA
Organism: uncultured Solirubrobacterales bacterium; assembly: GCA_963812225.1. Taxonomy (GTDB): domain Bacteria; phylum Actinomycetota; class Thermoleophilia; order Solirubrobacterales; family Solirubrobacteraceae; genus Palsa-465. The sequence continues at coordinate 46,160 of CAWEUN010000007.1, read as the reverse complement.
ATCCCGGCACCGAACTCGCGACGATCAAATGGGAGGTACGACCGGCGCTGAGCACCGAGCGGATGTTCGAGGAGCTCTCGAACGCCGGTTCGACGTTCAAACAGGCGCTGGTGATCTCGCGCTACAAGCGTGAGTTCCGGCTCAGCAACGCGCCGCAGCGGATGCTGCTGGACGCGATCGCCCCGATCGCCCGGCTCGTCGCCCACTAGCACGATCGTCTCAGGCCGCGAATCACCAGTTACCTTGATCATGGGGGCGAGGCCTCCTGATAGGTGCTGGAATGCGTCCCATGACCGACGACGCCGACGCAACCCCTGCCACGCCTGATCCCGACGACCACGTCGCCCGCCTGCAGGCGCAGATCGACGCCGCTAAGGCCCGCCGCGCGGGCTACCGCGCGGAGGCCGCCGAGACAGTCGCCCGAGGGGGCCCCGTGCGCCCGACGGACGAGGAGCTGGGAATCATCAAGACCGACGACACGGTCGGCAAGATCGCCGGTGACGCGAGCCAGGAGGTCCGGAGCAGGCTGAGCCGCCTGATGTCGCGGTTCGGGCGGGGCGGGAAGAAGTAGGGCGGACGGCCCCGGCCTTCGCACCCTTAACACCTACAGCGCGGTGAAAGTCCGGCTGCTCGAGCCCTCCGACAGAGCGGCGTGTCACGGCTGCGTCGCCCTCGCAGGCGTACGCTTGGTCCGTGCCGATCCCACGGTTCCTGAAACGCCGCCCCGCGCGCGAAGAGAAGGTAGCGATCGGCGATCCTCGATTTGAGGGCTGGGAGACCGTGAGCGTTTTCGAGGATCAACGAACGTCCCTGGCCTGGCGCGATCAGCTCCGCGTCATGGGTGTCGATGCAACCTGCATCGCCGATCATCCGCTAGACCAGCTCGGCCACGGCGACATCTATCTCGTTGTCCCGCCCGACCAATGGTCACGCGCGAACGAGATCGTCGAGAACCTCGACGTGTAGCGCCCCTGCGAGCTTTCACAGCGCACTGAGTGCAACAGCCTCGCGATCGAGCGGCGGCTACCGAAAGCGCTTGCGGCCCGGGGGCGGGAGAATGCTTGCGTGGAGATCACGCGCTCCTACCCGGTCCTGGCCGTGCATGACCTTGACCGTTCCGGTGCGTGGTATCGCGACGTCCTGGGGTGCGAGCTCGATGACGTTGCCCCTGGCAACTGGCGGTTTTGTCGCGCGGGCGCGGTCATGTTCATGCTCGGTCGTTGCCCGGACGTTCCCCCCGCAAGCGAGCTTGGCGATCACAGCTATATCGCGTATCTGAGTGTCGACGACGTTGACGCGTTTCACGCGAGAGCCGTCGCCGCAGGCGCAGACGTACTCCAGGCCCCCCAAGACCAACCGTGGGGCATGCGTGAGCTGGCGCTTCGGTCGCCCGACGGCCACCGGTTCACGCTGGGCCAACCTATCTAATCGGGCTAGCCGCGGGCTCCCGGTCACGCGCGGCGAGCTTTCCAGGCGACCGCGCCGATCGCGGCGAGTGCGTAGATGGCCACGGCGAGAGCTTCACCGGCGAGGACGTCGGAGGCGTAATGGGCGCGCAGATAAATTCGGCTCAGGCCGACGAACACAGCGAGAAGAGCGCCGGACGTGATCGCGGCGATCCGGCCGGCTCGGGTCGGGATCACGAGCGTGAGTGCGATCGCGAGCGCGAGCCAGCCGACGGAGTTGGCAGCGTGAGCCGAGGGATAGCTCTGGCCGGAAGTGTGCACGAGCGGGTCGGGCGGTCGTGGGCGATCGACCACCGATTTGACGATCGTCACGCTGATCCATACGAGCGCCACTCCGACGAGGACCGCGGTGGCGCGGGCGCGGTCGTGACGCTTGATCATGACCGCGGCGCCAACGAGCACGGCCGAGCCCACGATCGCGATTAGACCAAGTGTCGTGATGGCCCGAGCGGTGGCGTCAAGCCACGGCGCGCGCACGTCCGCGGCGAGCTCGAAAGCGCGCGAGTCAAACGCGACCGAGGAACTGCCCGTCACAGCGATCGTCAAGGCGACGAACACGGCGATCGCGGTGACGGCGACCACGATGAGCAGCGATGGAACGGATGCGCGGCGCACCGACACAGCTTCGTCGATTACCTCATCGTGAGGACGACGCGGTCCGTGTCGGCGAAAAGCCGCCTTCACGTTCGGGCAGATGTCCGAAACGGCACGTCGCTGCGAGGCGTCGGCTTGCGGCGCAGAACTCCCATCGGGTTGGGGTGGCGCGGCGGCGCAACTTTCGGTAGGGATTGTTGTTTGAGTGCGAGGAGACGCGTGCCGGCCAAGAGGAAGTTGGGCGGTGGGGCGCGTTGGCGCACTACGCGGTGTTCGTGGATTGGCTGAGCTGCTTTGCGGTGAGGGCACCCTGATTTGCCGCGAAACAATCGAGAGGAGCATGTTGTGAAGCGAGTTGGATCGCTAATTGTCGTATCGAGCGTTGTGGCTGCCTGCGTGGTCGGGCTGGCTGGAGTCGCTGGAGCGAGCGCAACGCCGACACTGCCGACGCTCAGCGTCGCGGTTACTGGCAAGACCGGCATCGCGGTGTCCGGTAGCGAGGTGTCGGGAGCGGTGAGCATCACGTCGACGTTCAGCGGCAAGGGCCAGGGCAGCTACGGGCTCGTCCGCCTGAACCAGGGCGTGTCGTTCCAGGAGGCGTTGAATGCCGTCCAGAGCCATCACGGTGACCCCAACGCGCTGACCCCGTTCGGGTCGCTGTTCGTTTCCGCGGATGCACCGGGCACGATCCAGACGGTCCTGACGCCGGGCAACTACGTGGCCCTTAACCTCACGGGCAACGGGCCGTCGGCGAGTGTGGCGCAGTTCACCGTCACGCCGTCGTCCTCGCCGGCAGCACTGCCGGCGGCCGCGGCGACCGAGACCTCGATCGAGTTCGGCTTCAAGGGGCCCAAGGTCCTGCATGACGGGACGATGGTGCGGGCTGAGAACGGCGGCTACCTCGTGCACATGGACGTCCTGATCGGCGCCCGCAACAAGGCCGGCGCTAACAAGATCATGGCGCTGCTGAAGGCCGGCAAGGACCACAAGGCCCAGAAGCTCGCGACGGGCTTCGCCGACCTGATGGACCCCGCCTCGCCCGGCGCGATGCAGCAGGAGATCCTGAACGTCAAGCCCGGCTACTACGTCCAGGCTTGCTTCATGGACACCCAGGACGGTCGGGAGCACACGCAGCTCGGCATGGAGCGCGTGATCCGGATCGCCAAATGATCGACGGTGGGGAGGCCGCGCGACTTCGGTCGCGCGGCCGCCGCGCCGGGCTGCTGGCCCTGGCGGTCATGTTCAGCGCCGGCATCCACGCAGCGCTGGTTCCCGAGCATCTTCAGGAGATGCCCCCACTGGGCTGGTCATTCATCGCCGCCGCAGCGCTCGGTGTGGCGCTGGCATGGGCGCTCGTGGCCAAACCCGAGAACCACTTGTTGGCGAGGGTGGCCGCGGTGTTCTTGGCCGTTGAGGCCCTCGCCTGGGTCCTGTTCGTAACTGCCCCCGTGCCCGGCTTCAGCGGGACCCCGGAGCCGATCGAGACGATCGCGCTCGTCTGCAAGGCAGCCGAGCTGATCGGACTGGGGCTGGCGATCGCGCTCGGCTGGCCTGACCGCATCGCCGCCCCAACCGCGCTCGTGAAAGCGCTGGTGCGGGGCGCGCTGCCAGCCGCACGCGCCGCGGATACGCGACAGTCGGATCTGTCACGTTGAGCAGCGCCCGTACACCGGGGCCAAACGCGCGCTCGAGCGCGCCACAGATCGGACGGCCCGCGCACGAGCGCGCCGCGGCTACCTAGCGCCGACGCGAGCTTGTCGTAACGGGCCTCGCGTCGCCAGCAGAGACCGAACAGCGGTACAGCGACTCCATCGGACGTCGCCCAGTGCGCCGCACACCGGGCTCCGCATAGGCACTGGCCGCCGCGGTCAGCGACGGTCCAGTCGCGCGCCGACTTTGGCAACCCGCAACAACAGACGTCAAGCGGTCACTGCTGCATCAACGAAAGTCCAGGCGCCTCGAATACGTGGCCGGCGTGCTTCGCGGGCTTCCGCTTCGAGCCGGTTGGCTCCGAGAGCAGCAGCGGCGTTGACGGAGCTGCCCAGGCGAGAACGCGGGACTGTTCGGATGGTTTGCTTGCGTCGATCTTGAGCTCGATAATCGCCGGATGCCTGACAAGCAGCCACCTAGCGTGTTTCGACCCGGCGGCGTGTCCTATCTACACATCCCATGCCGCGACCCGTCCCGCGCAGCTGATTTCTATGAGGCGGTGTTCGGCTGGAGCCCCCGACGCGACAGCGACGAGCCCGCCTTCTCCGACGCGACGGGCCACGTGATCGGGCACTTCATCGTCGGCGAACCGGCCCCAGCCCAGACCGGCATCCTTCCATTCGTATATGTCGACGATGTCGACGCGACTCTGGGAGAGGTCGAGCGGTATGCCGGATCCGTCGCAAGCTCGGCTCGTCCGGAGGGCAGCCTGCGCGTCGCCACGGTCCGGGACCCCGAAGGGAACCTCGTGGGCTTGTGGACGGAGACCGCTCGCTGAAGTCCAGTTCCGCGGCGCTTTGCTGAAATCCGTCGCTTCGGCAGCCTAGGTCCCGACTGCTGAAAGCACGAACACCCGGCCACGATGGCGCCGGCCCAAGCGCATCGTCGGACTTCTGCTTCCGATCGTTCGACGCGCGGAGCACAAGCACGTCGGCCGTGGCCGCGTGGGCGACAAAGCGCCCGGGTGGCGGCGCGTAACATCCACCTTGATGCAGAAGAGTCATTTGGTTTCGCACGCCGAAGCGGAACACGTATTGCGGAGGGCGGGTTATTCGCAGGAACAAATCGAGGAACTGCTCCGCCACCTTCCGGATCCGATCGACACTGAGCGAGACGCCGCGGCATGTTTCAAGGTCGGACTGTCTGTCGGCAGCCTCGTGGATCGGATGGGCGGCAGCCCCTGAGCGCGGTCGCTGTCCTCTTGATCGATCACGCTCTCTCGGCGCTCCAGACTGCGGCTTCCGGACAGAAGCGTCACGGGGGCGGGGTACTGCTTCACCTCGACGTTCAGTCCAGCCGAGGATGGCGTTCGGTCAGCCCGCTCGCGGCCTCCCAGGCCGCGGCGTGCCCGAGCAAAGTGCGGTCGTCGCGGTAGCGACCCACAAATTGGATCCCGACCGGCAGTCCCGCGTCGGTGAAGCCAGCCGGAACGGCGACGACCGGGTGGGCGGAGACGGTGATGCGCGAGCACACCCGCATCCACCCCAGGTAGTGGGGCATCACGACGCCGGCGACCTGAGGGGGGTACTCGAGATCGACTGGGAACGGGACGACCTGTGCCGCGGGCGCGACGAGGAGGTCGAATCGCTCGAGCAGCTCGGCGACCGCGGCGAACACCGCTGAGCGGGCCGCGACTGCCCTGGCTACGGATGGCCCGTCGAGCGCCACGCCCTGCTCGATGTTCCACAAGAGGGTCGCTTTTGCCGTCTTGCGCAGCGTCGGCAGTATCGGAGCGAACACGCGCACGAACGCGAGCGCTCGTAACGTCTCGAACGCCTCGTCGGCGGCGCTTAGATCTACCCCGACGTCGTGGACATCACAGCCCAGCGCGTCGAGCCGCGCGCGGGCGCCGTCGAGCACCTGCAGCACGTCGGGCTCGATCGGCAGCCCGCCGAGATCCGGGCACCACGCGATACGCAGCCCGGTCAGATCACCAAGCAGTTCGGGGGCGAACGTCGCCGGGTCACCGTGCGACAGCGGAGAGCGCGGATCTCGTCCGCTGATCGCGGTGAGCATCAGCGCCAGGTCACCGACGGTGCGCGCCATCGGACCTACGACCGAGGCGACGTCCCACACGTCGCTCTCACCGCTATCGGGCACCAGCCCCGGCGTTGGGCGCAAGCCGACGACGTTGTTAAACGACGCCGGGTTGCGGATGCTGCCCCCGTGATCGGACCCGTCGGCGATCGGCACCAGGCCCGCAGCCAGGGCCGCGCCCGCCCCGCCGCTCGAGCCACCGGCCGATCGGTCCAGCGCCCACGGATTCCGGGTCGCGCCGAACACTTCATTGAACGTGTGCGAGCCGACACCGAACTCGGGCGTGTTCGTCTTCCCAACGACGATCGCCCCGGCGGCCCTCAGTCGCTGAACGACGAGGCTGTCGACCGCGGGCACATTGTCAGCAAACGCCGGCGACCCGTACGTCGTTCGGATCCCGGCCGTGTCCTCGAGGTCCTTGATCGCGATCGGCAACCCGTGCAGCGGCCCGAGCCGCTCGCCACCGCCGGCCGCGCGCTCGTCGGCCGCGGCCGCCTCCGCGAGCGCCGCCTCCGGCCGCAGCGTGACGATCGCGTTCACCCACGGGTTGACCGCCTCGATCCGCTCCAGATGCCAGCTCATCACCTCCCGCGCCGAAAGCTCCCGGGCGCGCATCGCAGCCGCCAGCCGCCGCGCCGTCCACCAGTGCAGCCCGTTCGGCCGGGCCTCATCGCTCGGGCTCATAGGAATCGCATCATGCCCAGACTCGCCCCGTCGTGCGTGTTACTCGACTCGCCGCGATGGGAGCTCGATTGTGCTGGATGGTGCGCTGCCTGTTAGGCGATGTCTATCAGCGTGACTTCAGGCGTCGTGGACAACGGCGCCGCTGAGTCGGACCATCGACCCGATGAGCCTGCGCCCGAACCGCACCATCGGGCGCAGCCGCGCGCTCGGACTTACCGCGATCTCCTTGGGCTTCCTGATGATCACGCTCGACGCGACGATCGTGAACGTTGCTCTCGGGCCGATCGGCGCCGACCTCGGCGGCGCGCTGTCGACGGCGCAGTGGATCGTCAATGGTTACACCTTGGCGTTCGCGGCGCTGCTGCTGTCGGCCGGAGCATTGGCCGACCGCATCGGCTTACGCACCGGATTCCTGGTCGGCTTGACGGTGTTCGGGCTGGGCAGCGCGGCCTGCGCCTGCGCGACCTCGTTGACCGCGCTCATCCTTGCACGCGTGGTCCAGGGCGCCGGCGCTGCTGCATTGATGCCCTGCTCGCTGGCGCTCATCGCCCATATGTTTCCCGGGCCACGCGACCGTCGTCGCGCGCTTGGCCTGTGGGGTGGCGCGTCGGGAATCGGCCTGGCCGCCGGGCCCGTCCTCGGAGGGGTCCTCACTGCCGCACTTGGCTGGCGCGCGATCTTCCTGGTGAACGTGCCGATCGCAGCCGCCGCCGCGGGGCTATTGCGCCGTCACGTCGTAGACACACCTCGTCACCGTCACCCACTGGATCTCCCTGGTCAGACCCTCGCCACCGTCGGCTTGGCGGCGCTGACCGGCGGGTTCATCATCGCCGGGACCCGGGGGTGGGACGGAAGGCTCACGCTTGAGTTACTGGGCGCCGGCATTGCGAGCATGGTCGGGTTCGCGCTCGTCGAGCGTGCGGTCGAACACCCGATGGTCGACCCGGTCCTCTTTCGCGAGCGCACGTTTTCGATTGCGGTCGCTCTCGGAATGATCTTCAACTTCTGCCTCTACGGCTCGATCTTCTGCCTGGCCATCGACCTGCACCGAGCCCACGGCCTCGACGCATTGGACACCGGTCTGGCCCTGCTGCCCATGACCGTCGTCACGGGAGCGATGGCCTTTCTCAGCGGCCGTCTGGTCGGCCGGATCGGTGAGTGGACCGCCATCGTCGTCGGCCTGACTGTTGGCGCCGCCGGAGCACTCCTCATCACCCTCGCCGCGACCGGCGGGGTGACGCCGCTCGTCGTGTCGAGCCTGCCGGTCGGTGTCGCCGCTTTGGCCATGCCGGCCATGACCGCGGTCGCGATGAGCCACGCGCCGCGCGATCGCGTCGGCCTGGCGTCGGGTGTCTTCAATGCGTCCCGCCAGACCGGCGGTGCGCTCGGGGTCGCCATTCTTGGCGCCCTCCTAGTTGGCGGCAGCGGAGACGTCTCGCTGCACGCCGCGTTCCTCGCCACTGCGGGCGCCTACGTCGGCGGCATCGCGCTCGCGGTCAGTGGTCAGCGCCGCACCCGCAGGATCACGCGGCTCCGGATGACAAGGCAGAGCCCAGCACAGCCCTAATCGTGTCGCGGTGCGGATCTCGCGCCGGGACCCACGTCGCCTGGTCCCGTAGCGTGGGCAGGTAGGCGGCGTGGGTCAGGTTCTCGGCGTTCTCGCGAAGCGCGAGCACCGTGGGGCGGTCGTCGTCGGCGCGGGTCACGAGCGACCAGGACCAGAGCGGCGTGGGGTCGCGTACCGATCGGGTCCGGAGACCTGGCGGCACCGATGCCCGGTGACGCTTGGGTGATTGCAGCACTGGCGCGTTCAGCCGTCGGCAGTGGTCGTGAAATCCGCGGCCCGTGATCCCGCCGTCGTCGATCTCCACGATCCGCGCGCTCCCGGCCGTCGCGAACTCGCGGGCGAACTGGTTCCAGGCGTCCCAGGACGTCAGGTCCGCGTCGACGAGCACCCGCAGACGATCGGCGGCGATCATCTCGTCTTTGAGGCGAGCGGGGACGGCCGCGACGAGCGGCTCGGCCCATAGGAGCTGTAGATGGAGTCGCGCGTCGACGGCGGGAGCCCACGCGATCGCCGCGTCCAGTCCGCCGTCGAGCACGCGAGCGATCTGGATGTGGCTCGGCATGACCCATTCGTCCAACCGCAGGTCGGAGCGGACCGAGGCGACGAGTTCATCGGGCAGCCAGCTGACGTACCCGAGCCGCAACGGGCCCGAGGTGCCCTCCAGGCGCCGCTGCGCGCTGGCGGCGAGGGCGATGATCTCGCGGGCATCAGTCAGGAGCAGGCGGCCGGCCGAGGTCAGCTCGACGTGTCGGCGGTCACGAACAAACAGCGGGGCCCCGACGCTCGCCTCGAGCGCCTTAATCTGCTGCGACAGCGACGGCGCGGCGATGTACAGACGCTCAGCCGCACGCCCGAAGTGCAGCTCCTCGGCGACCGCGACGAAGTAACGCAGTTGGCGCAGTTCCACGCGACCCGAGCTTACGCCGCCTATTAGGCGGCGTCTACCAGTGTGACTTCAAGGTCGCGGCCATATCGGCGCGTGGGCAACACGATCGAGCGCATGAGCGCGGGACATCTGAGCTTCCGGCCACGACCAATTTGCTCACGCTATTAGGGGCCGGCTAACACCGGCGGCGAATCGTTCGGCGCGTGACACCCCGGCAGGCCCAAGCCGACCTCGCGGCGTTTGCAGCCCAGGGCCCGTTCACGGGCCACTCTTGCTGGGCGATTTAGGCTTGACACTATGGCCGTCAACGACTCGCCGGCGTTTCTCGGCCGGACCAACGAGCGCGAGTCCTTGGACCGGCTGCTCGAGAACGTCCGAGAGGGCCGGAGCGGAGTGGTCGTGATCCGGGGCGAGGCTGGTCTCGGCAAGACCGCGCTGCTGCGGCATGCTGTCAGTGAGGCGTCCGGATTCAAGGTCGCTGAGATCGCCGGGGTCGAGGCCGAGATGGAATTGCCGTTCGCTGGGTTGCACCAGCTTTGCGCACCGATGCTGTCCCAGATCGACATGCTCCCCGAGCCTCAGCGGGACGCGCTGAGCATCGCGTTCGGTCTCTCCTCCGGGGAGGCGCCTGACGCATTTCTCGTTGCGCTGGCCGCGCTCAGCCTGCTCGCGCATACCGCGGAGGAACGGCCGCTGCTCTGCGTGGTCGACGACGCCCAATGGCTCGACGTCGCCTCAGCACAAATCCTGGGATTCGTTGCGAGGCGCCTGCTCGCGGAGCAGATCGCGATGATATTTGCAGTGCGTGAGCCGAGCGATGAGCACGAGCTCGTGGGCCTCCCGGAGCTGCGCCTCGCCGGGCTCGACGACGAAGCCGCCCACGCCCTACTCGCCAGCGTCGTCTCTGGTCGCCTAGATGCATCGGTCAGTGATCGGATCGTCGCGGAGAGTCGCGGCAACCCCCTCGCGCTGTTGGAACTGTCGCGAGGGACCGCTGCAGCCGATCTGGCCGGCGGCTTTGCCCTTCCCGACGCGGTCAGCGTTCCAGCGCAAATCGAGGAGCGCTACCGGCAGCGCGTCGACCAGTTCCCCGCGACCACACGGCAGCTGATGCTGCTCGCCGCCGCTGACCCGGTCGGAGACGCCGCACTGCTGTGGCGCGCCGCGGCGATACTCGGCCTCGGGCTCGAATCGGCCGAACCCGCGGCCGAGGCCGAGCTCCTCGAGATCGGTGCGCAGGTCCGCTTTCGCCATCCATTGGTCAGATCTGCCGCGTACCGAAGCGCTCCACCAGCAGCCAGGCGCGCAGTTCACGGCGCGCTCGCCGCGGCCACGGATCCGGACGCCGACCCTGATCGGCGCGCCTGGCATCTCGCGCATGCGGCGACTGCGCCGGACGAGGCGGTGGCCACGGAGTTGATCGACTGCGCGGGCCGCGCCCAGCGCCGCGGGGGCGTTGCCGCGGCGGCAGCGTTTCTAGAGCGCTCGGTGACGTTCACCGTCGATCCCCGCGAGCGCGTCTCCCGCGCGCTCACCGCCGCGCGCGCGAAATTCGAGGCGGGAATCCGACCTGAAGCGCTCCCCCATATCCCCTTGCGGCTCGCAGCCTGGCGCGGCGAGGCAGCCACCGTCTCGAACCTGCTCGACGTGATGCGACGTGGCGCCCGCGAGCGCGGCGAGGGAGGCGCGATCGCAGCAGCCGACTACTCCGCCGCCATCCTCCACAACGGACTCGGCCAGTACGAGCTGGCCTTCGACGCTGCCGAAAATGCGGCAGCGCCGGACGACCCGGTGATCTCATCGTGGGCGTTGTACGAGCTGATCGAGGCTGCTTCGCGGAGCGGACAGCATGCCGTCGCGAGAAACGCGATGGATCGCCTCGGTGGGCGCACCCGCGCCAGCGGGACCGCGTGGGCAAGAGGGATAGAGGCTCGGTCGCGCGCGCTCGTAGGGGACGGCGAGGCCGTCGAGGCGCTTTATCGCGAGGCGATCGAGTGGCTCGGCCGCACTCGGATGGCGGCGTATCTGGCTCGCGCGCGTCTCACCTACGGCGAATGGCTTCGTCGCGACGGACGTCGGGTTGAGGCGCGGGAGCAGCTGCGCCACGCGTACGGGACGTTCTTCTCGATGGGGGCGGACGGATTCGCCGACCGGGCAAAACGAGAGCTCCAGGCTACCGGCGAGAAGGTGCGAAAGCGTCAGGTTGACGCCCGCGACGAACTAACGCCGCAGCAGCTGCGGGTCGCGCAGCTCGCCCGGGACGGACGAACGAATTCGGAGATCGCTGCGGAACTATTCCTGAGCCCCCGTACCGTCGAGTGGCACCTCCGACAGGCGTTCAGCAAGCTTGGGATCCGGTCACGCATCCAGTTGCACGGCGCGCTGCCGAGCCGCGAGGGCGAGGCGACGCCCGTGTAGGGCTGGCCAGGGTGTTTGGACCCTGGCAAAGCGGACCCGTGCCACGGACCAGTAGCGGGGGACACGTGGAACACCGGAAGCGAGTGGATGCACGGACAGGCATCGTCTGGCGACACCTCAATCAAAGGAGCCAGGATGTCCAACCATTTCAGCGCAGCGATGCTCAAGTTCCCGGGCGACGATGCGCGTTTGGATGTGACCGATCTGTTCGTGTTCGCGTCGCCACAGAGATCGGGCAAGACGGTGCTGATCTTCGACGTGAATCCGCTGATGACCGGGGCCGATTTCCATCCTGACGCGGTCTACCGGATCAACGTCGACAACGACGGAGACCTGCAGCCGGATGTGGCGTTCTCATTCGTGTTCTCCGAGTTGAATGGCGGAACTCAGACCGGGACGGTGTATTACGCGACGGGGAGCGAGGCTCGCCAGCCCGAGCCCGCCGGCAACGTGCTGATCGAGGCGACGCCCGTCGGGTTTGACGCGACGGCGGAGCCGGTCGAAGCCGGTGCGTGCCGGTTCTTCATCGGCGTCCGCAGCGATCCGTTCTTCGCCGATGGCGAAGGCGCGTTCCACGACTTTCAATTCACAGGCGACGACACCTTCGGCGGGAAGAACGTCCTCTCGATGGCGCTGGAGGTACCCGACGAGATGCTCGGCGCCGGCCCGGAGATCGGGGTCTGGGTAACGACGAGTGTGCGGCGCGATGGTGCGCTCGTCCAGGTCGATCGCGAGGGCAATCCGTCGTTCAACCCGTTCTTCGTCGACGAACTCAAGAACCAGTTCAACGCCGGGCAGCCGAGCGACGACGTCGCGAACTATCTGGAACCGTGGTCGAAGTTGCTTGAAAGTCGCGGCTACCCAGCCGGCGTGGCCAGAGAGGCGGCCCTGACGCTGTTGCCTGACCTCCTGCACTACAACCGCGGTCGGCCGGCGCACTACCCCAACGGCAGAGTCCTCACCGACGACGTCTACGACATGCGGATGGCGTTCCTCACCTACGGACGAGTGACATCCGATGGCGTCCCGGAGCACGACGACTACCTGCGGGAGTTCCCGTTCGTCGGCGTGCCGAATGTCCAGCCAGGAGACGGCTCGAACGGGAGCGGGTTGCTCACAGCCGACCACGCAATGTAGGACGACCCGCGATCACATCACCAAAGCACATTTGTCAACGAATGGAGAGCTTCAGATGCCATCGATCAAAGTAGGAACTGAGAACAGCGCCGACATCGAGCTCCACTACCGCGATCACGGATCGGGAAGCCCGATCGTCCTGATCCACGGTTATCCGCTCGACGGGAACTCCTGGGAGCGACAGGAAGGAGCACTGCTGGCGCAGGGGTATCGCTGCATCAACTATGACCGCCGCGGGTTCGGACACACGAGCCAGCCGACGACGGGATACGACTACGACACGTTCGCGGCCGATCTCAAGTCGCTGCTGGATCATCTCGCGCTGGACCAGGACGTCGTGCTCGCAGGATTCTCGATGGGCACCGGCGAGGTCACTCGCTACCTCGGGACGTACGGATCGTCCGGAGTCAGCAAGGCGGTCCTGATCGGGTCCATCCCGCCGTACCTGCTCCAGACCGACGACAACCCGCAAGGCGTTCCCAACGAGGTGTTTGACGGCCTCAAGCAGGCGGCCCTCGCCGACCGGTACGCGTTCCTCGACTCGTTTCTCGGCAACCTCTACAACACGGACGTCTCGATCCCGGAACGGCTCAGCGAATCGGCTTTGCGCGCGAGCTCGCAGGTGGCCTATGGCAGCGGCCCTTATGCCACATACGCGTGCATCGATACGTGGCTGACCGACTTCCGCGACGATCTGCCCAAGATCGACGTCCCGGTCCTCGCAGTTCACGGAACCGCCGACCGCGTCCTCCCGTTCGGGGTCACGACCGGCAGGCTGCGCGATGAGCGGCTGATCGCCGATCTCACCGTGGTCGAAATCGACGGCGGTCCCCACAACGTCGGGTGGACTCACCCCGACGAGGTCAACTCGGCGTTGCTCTCGTTCCTCGGCAGCCCAGCAGGGGACAGGGACGCAGCGCTGGCGACAGCCGGCCAAATGTGAGCTCAGACGCGGGCGGCCCCAGCCGGCAGCTGTGGCCGCCCGCGCAAAGGCTTGAGAGCTAACGGCCGTTCCGCCCGATTGCCGGGGATGTGACGCTCGGCCGCTGAGACCTGCCCCTGCGCATGCCACCTATTCATTTCACCAATTTGCTGATCGTTGTCGCCGCCGGATTCGTGGCGCCGCTGGCGCTCGGGTTCTTCCCGCGCCTCCGGATTCCGGCGATCGTGCTCGAGATCGTGCTTGGGATCGTGATCGGCCCGTCGGTTCTCGGATGGGCTAAGCCCGATCTACCGGTCACGGTCCTTGCCCTGGTCGGGCTCGCGTTCCTGCTGTTCCTTGCGGGTCTTGAGTTCGACATCGAGCGCTTCCGAGGACGGGTTCTCAACCTGACCGTGATCGGCTTCTGCGTCTCGTTCGCGATCGCGATCGTCCTAGGCCTCGGGCTGAGAGCAGGCGGTTTCGTGAAGTCGCCGCTGTTCGTGGCAATCGTGCTCGTCGCCACCTCGCTGGGCGTCATCTTCCCGGTTCTCAAGGACTCCGGCAATTTGGCGAGCAGCTTCGGCCAGCTCGTGATCGCGGCGGGGTCGATCGCCGAGTTCGGGTCGATCGTCTTGCTGGCGTTGTTCTTCTCGGGGAGCGGCTCGACCAGCACGACAGGGACGCTGATCCTCCTCGGGGCGTTCGGCGTGGTCGTGCTGCTAGTCGGCCTCGCGATCTCCGGCTTCGAGCGCTCCGTGAGCCTCGGGCGCGTGCTGCTGCGCCTCCAGGACACGACCGCCCAGATCCGAGTCAGAGCGGCGTTCGTACTGTTGATCGGTTTTACGGCGCTCGCCGACAGCGTCGGCTTCGAAACGATCCTCGGCGCGTTTGCCGCCGGCACGTTGCTCTCACTGATCGACCGCGACGGGGCAAAGACGCATCCGGAGTTCCGCGTCAAGCTCGAGGCCGTCGGGTTCGGCATATTCATCCCGATCTTCTTCGTCACCAGCGGAGTCCGGTTCGATTTGAACGCCCTGTTCGCGAACCCGTCGACCGTAGTCCGGGTTCCCCTGTTCCTGCTCGCCATCTACCTCGCCCGCGGCCTGCCCGCGCTCGTGTACGTGCGGCTGATCGGTCGCTACCAGTCCGCGATCGCTGGCGTCCTTCAGTCGACCTCGCTGCCATTCATCGTCGCCGCGACACAGATCGGCCTCGGCCTGGGCGTCGTCAGCTCGGCGAGCGCGGCAGCTCTGGTCGCCGCGGGCCTATTGTCCGTCGCGATCTCCCCGACGCTCGCGTTGGCGCTGCTGCGTAGGAGGCAGCCCGCGGACGCCGCGCGACGGGAGCTGCACACCCCCTTGATGCCGGTGATCACTGCCGAGGATCGGGCACTGTCACACGTCGACCACGTGACCTCCCCCGCGTGATGAGTTCGCTCGCCAGTCACCGCGCCGCGTTCTGGGCCTCACTGAGCGCTCGCGAGCGTCGGACGTTAGCGATGATGGCGTTGGCCGTCGCAGGCTTGCACGTCCTCGGGTTCGTGACATTGCTCGCGCTGGTCGCACCGAACCGGTACAGCCTCGGCGGGTCGGGCGCGTTCACGATCGGGATCGGGGTGACGGCCTACACGCTCGGGTTGCGGCATGCGTTCGATGCCGACCACATCTCGGCGATCGACAACACGACCCGCAAGCTGATGCAAGAGGGCAAGCGCCCGCTGAGCGTCGGGTTCTGGTTCTCCCTCGGTCACTCGACGATCGTGTTCGCGCTCGCGTTGCTGATCTCGCTCGGCGTGCGCTCCCTGGAGGGGCCGGTCAAGAACGACAGCTCTCATCTGCACGAGGTCACCAATTGGGTGGGGACGCTCGTCTCCGGGTCCTTCCTGTACCTCATCGCCGCGATCAACGTCGCGATCCTGCTCGCGATCATCAAGGTCTTCCTGGAGATGAAGAGCGGCCGCTACGACGAGGCCCAGCTCGAGGAGCAGCTCGAGAAGCGCGGCCTGATGAACCGCTTGCTCGGTCGCCTGACCAAGACCGTCAAGCGACCCGCGCAGATGTACCCAATCGGCATGCTGTTCGGGCTCGGGTTCGACACCGCCTCCGAGGTCACGCTGCTCGTGATCGCAGGCAGCGCCGGTGCCGCCGGGCTACCGTGGTACGCGATTCTCTGCCTGCCGGTTTTGTTCGCCTCCGGGATGTCGCTGATGGACTCGATCGACGGATCGTTCATGAACTTCGCCTACGGCTGGGCGTTCTCCAAGCCCGTCCGCAAGGTCTTCTACAACATCACGATCACCGGCCTGTCGGTCGCCGTAGCGGTAGTGATCGGCACGATCGAAATCGGGGGTCTGATCGCATCCGAGCTCAATCTGTCCGGCTCGTTCTGGAACTGGTTCGAGAGCATCGACATCAACCTCCTGGGATTCGTAATCGTCGGGATGTTCATCGCGACCTGGGCGATCGCCCTAACGGTCTGGCGGCTCGGACGCATCGAGGAGCGCTGGTCGGCGCACCTGGAAGACGTAGGGCCGGCTGGCTAGCCGGCGATGACAGGTCCCTCGAGGTACAGGTCGAGCCTAGCCCCCTCCTTCCCTCCTCTCGTCGGCGCGACCGTGGTGCCAGGAGAGGAGCCGTGAGGCTCGGAATCAACCGACGAGGTAGGTCTCATAGGTGACGCCTCCGGCCTGGCGGCCGCCGACGGCGATGAATATGCCCTTGTTCAGCCAGTCGAGTTCTGCTGCGGCCGTTTCGATCTGGGTCCAGGCGCGGAACGTGTACTCGCTCGCGTCGACATCGGCGCCGCCAGCAAGTCGAGCGAGGACCTCGGCGCTCCCGTGGCGCACGCTCTGAGAGCGCACGTAGAGCAGCGCGCCACCGTCGGTCTTCAGCGTGTACCGGATGTCGCCGAGCGCGGTGCCGTCCGGGAGGACGATCTGCCAGTCGGCGCTGACGCCGCCGATCAGCTCCCCGTTCAGCTCGGGACCCGCGAACATACCGCCTGTCAGCGGCACGATACGACGGTGGCCCTCGGTGATCTGACCGAGATCCAGGGGCTCTCCGAGCGTCGCTTCCAGGCGGTACACGCGTGTGAGCCGGGGCTCGGGCAGTCGCGCGCTCATTGCCGACTCCTATTGCTTACGACCGCGACTTCCCGAACGTTCGGATCGTTCGGATGCGGCTCGAGCGGGGTGATCTTGATCTGCATCCACTCGTAGAGCGGGAGCGCTTGGAGCAGACCGTCGAGCTGGGCTCCGCTGTCGGCTCGGTAGAGACCGAGAGCCGAGCCCTGCCCGTTCCGGGCAGCGAGCTTCCAAACCCGGAGCAAACGCCCTTGCTCGACCGCCGCTGCTGCCGCCGCCGCCTCGGCGCTTTCGCGCCGCTCGACCTCGGTGCCCGCGGTTCCGCGCGGAACGGTGATCTCGAACTCGACCAGGAACTCCATGCTTTCCTCCTCAGTCCGAAGCTGTGCCATCGCTAGCGCGCGCCCCGACGAGATTGGGCGTCAGATCTGGGTCGGCGTAGAACCTCGTGCGATCGCCGGCCTCCCACGCCGCACGCAGCCCGGGGGTTGCGAGGTCCCAGTCGGGGCGGATCTCGCGCGTCGCCTCGCGAAGGTCGTGCCAGAGCTCATCGACTGACGGCCGGCCCCAGAACCAGTAACCGTTGTAGACGCTATGGATCACGAGTCTGGGTTTGAGCACCAGCGTGTAAGGGATCATCGGGTCGTGGTACGGGTCGGTGTACTCCTGGATATCGAGATCCTTCTGGACCACGCGGTCGGCGTCTGAGAGGAACGTCCACCGTGCGCCGACCGAGTTTCTGAATTCGCGCGTCTCGCGCACGTCATCGGTCGAGATCGTCACGATTTGCGTGTAGGCCACGGCGATCTTTGAGGAGAACGCCGCGAGGTCGAGGTGCTGCTGGTGGTCCTTCGGGCAGAAGTGGCCGCGCGCGAGCACCAGGATCATCGGGTCGGTGGACTGCAACTCGCTCAGTCGTCGCCGGACCCCGGCGTGGTCGCTCAGCTCGTAATCCGGAAAGGTCCCGCCCGGCACGATGTCCGCGCGCATGCGTCGCTCCTCTGCTGGAGATCGAAGGCATTGTTCGGTGATCCCAGAGTCCCGCAAGGGCGCAGTCTTCGCGTCCGTGGAATCCCTGGTCCCATGCCATGCCGCGGGGTAGGGACCGGGAGCCGCTCAGTTCGCGGTGGCTGCCATCCAGCGGTCGAGGTCGTCGAGGACTGCCTCGATAGCCGGGAGGAGCTCGTCAGCGATCTGGTCCTGGGTTTGGCCCTCGCGCGTGCGCTGCCCGGCCTCGTTGATGATGATCTGGAATACGCCGGCGAGCGCGATGCCCTGGACGCGGGCGATCGCGGGCGTGAGCGAAGTTGTATCTCTGATCGCGTTGGCGATGGTTATCGCCTGGCGGTCGGACATCTCGAGCGCGAGCCGGTGGACCGTAGGGCTGATCGCGGCCAGGTAGCCGAGCTCGCCGCGCCACTGCTCGGGCGGAACGCGGCTGATCCCCTCGACGGCATCCAGCACGAGTTCCCGGACGGCCGCCGCCGGGGAGGTTCCGGATTCCCGTGTTCGGATCCGCCGATCGAGCTCTTCCTGGAAGTGCTGATCGAGATCGGTGACCAGCTGCTCCTTGGTCTGGAAGTAGTTGTAGACGGTCTGTTCTGAGACCTCGGCCTCGCGCGCCACATCGCTGACCGCGACCTGCTCATACCCCCGCTCTGCGAACAGCCGCGCGGCGGCATCGGCGATCACACGGCGAGTGTGCGCCTTCTTGCGCTCTCGCAACCCGACTTCGGTCATGGGCTGAGCATAGCAGTATCTTGACTTGGCTCAAAAGTTCGAGTACACTCTAAATTTGTGAAGCGCCTGTACTACCAGAGGAGACCGCGATGGCCACTGCAGCCAAAACCACCAGCCGGACAGCTCACCTACTCGAGCTCATGGCCAAGGGCGATAACGCCTTCAACGCCCGTGACTTCGAAACCGTGGACACCGTCCACGATCCGGACATGATCGCTTACATCCCCGGGAGCGCAGAGCCGATCTACGGATCGAAGGCGCACTCGGAGGCCATGCAGGCATTCCTGCGCAGCTTCCCGGACATGCACGTGAACACGCCCTATCCGGTCCAGTTCGGAAGCGGAGACTGGATCACGGTCATCACCAACGCCACCGGGACCTTCACCGGGGAGATGGTCCTCCCCGACGGCAACGTGATCGCCCCGACAGGGAAGGCGTTCGACCTCGAGTTCGGGCAGACCACCAAGTGGAAGGGTGACCGGCTCGTCGTGATCGCCGCCTTCATGGACGCCCGTCTTCAGCAGCAGCAGCTCGGTCTCGCCTAGCTCTTCCGAGGCGCGCGCCCGGCCGGCTCGCGCAAGCCACTGCTCTCACGAACCGCGCGGGCGTGATCGGGAGCTCTCTGAATCTGATTCCGACGGCATCGAACACGGCGTTGGCCACTGCGGCGGCCACCCCGGTTGCGCTGAGCTCGCCGATCCCTTTGGCTCCCAGCGGGCCGGCGTTGTTGTCGACCTCGTCGACAAATGAGACATCGATTTCAGCTGGGATGTCAGCGTTGACGGGAAGTGCCACGCCCGCGAGGTTCTGGGAGTGCCAGCGGCCGAGTTGTGGCTCGAACACGCTTCTTTCGCTCGTGGCCATGCCCCACCCCCAGACGATCCCTCCGATGATCTGCGAGCGTGCGGTGCGTTCGTTGATGATGCGTCCGGCGCTGTAGACACCCGTAGCGCGGCGCAGCCGGACATTGCCAAGCGTCTCATCGACGCCCACCTCCACGAAGACGACACCGAACGTCCGCGTGGCCATGTGCTCCGGGCCGGCGTCGGCCACCGCCCCGCCGGGGAGGTTGAACGCCCCTTCGATGACGATCTCGCCACCGGCACGTCCGACCAGCTCGCTCAGCGCGACTCGGCTCGGTCCGCGGTGTAAGCGCCCGTCGACGCACGTCACCTCATCGGCGGGCCATCCCGCGAGCTCCGCGAGGCGGTCGCGGACCTTGCGGGCGCCGTCGAGCACCGCCGCTCCCATGCCGAGGGTCGTGCCTGAGCCGTAGGTTGGGCCGGCGAAAGGGAGGGTGCTCTCGCCGGCGCGAAGCTCGATTGCGTCGGGTCGGAGCCCGAGCACGCTGGCGGCGATCTGGGGGAAGATCGTTCGCGGGCCCTGTCCGATGTCGGTGAACCCTGCCTCGATCATCAGGCGCGCCGTCTGATCAAACGTGAGTCGAGCCTGTGAGGGGAAGCGATACTGCCCCTGGGTTGCGTCGGCCAACCCGCACCCGAGTGACCAGTTGCCTTCGCGTGAGCCGCCGCGGGGACGATCTCGCCAACCGAATCGGCGCGCACCGTCGCCGTACGCCTGCACCAGCCTCTTGGACGACCATGGCTTGCCGGTGGCCGGCTCGAGGTCTGCGTAGTTGAGCAGGCGCACATCGAGGGGGTCGGTTCCAGTTGCCCGTGCGAGTTCGTCCATCGCCGACCCGAGGGCCCAGGTGCCCGGTCCGTCGATCGGCGATCGCATGAAGGTTGGAAGGTTTACGTGGCCGCGGCGAACGCGTTGAGAGGTGCTGATCGCGGGGGAGCGATAGAGCGCGCTCGAGGTGGCCGAACCGAATTCGATGTAGTCGTCAGTTTTCGCCGTGATGTTGGTCACGTCGTGGCGGATCCCCGTCAGAGCTCCGCTGGCCTCGGCGGCCAGCGTGACCTCCTGCGTCATCCACGGCTGATAGCCGACGATCGAGTACATCTGCGCGCGAGTCAGCACGAGCTTGATCGGCCTGCCGAGGATGCGAGCGGCCATCGCCGCGAGAATCTCGTGCGGCCAGACGTAGGCCTTCGCGCCAAAGCCGCCACCCGTATACGGTGACACGACCCTCACCTTGCTGCTCTCAATGTCGAACACGGCGGCGAGCGCGTTCTGCACCGCATATAGATGCTGAACCGAGTCGTAGATCGTCAACTGGCCGTCTTCCCACTCGGCGAGAATGGCCGAAGGCTCCATCGGGTTGTTGTGCCGTGACGGTTGGACGTAAGTGCCAGTCACGACGATCGGCGAATCTCGGATCGCCGCGTCGATATCGCCGACGTTGACATCCACTGATCCGAGCGCGGCGTACCCCTCGGGGTCCGGCGCCTCGACTTCTGCTCGCTGGGGATTGACCGACGGCTCGGGCTGGATCTCGACCCGCACCTCAGCCGCGGCTTCCTCGGCGGCTTCGAGCGTCTCGGCCACGATCATTGCCACCGGCTGGCCGTGGTACACGATGAGCTCGTCCTGCAGTGGCAGGTGACGGGTGGCGAGCGGCGGGACCGGCAGGAGGGCGAACCGCTCCGCCGGGACCGGAAAATCGCCGGCGGATAGGACTCGCAGCAGACCGGGGACGTCCTCTGCGCGAGACATGTCAACCGTCTTCAACGTGCCGGAAGGCACGCTAGCTCCGACGAGCACGGCGTGCGCTTGACCCTCCAGGTAGCAGTCCGCTGCGTACTGAGCGCGGCCGGTTACCTTCTCGGGTCCGTCGAGGCGGGCGATTCCATCACCGATTGCAGTCATGATCTCGCGGCCTCCTCGATCGCTCGCAGGACCGCGTTTTGGGCGAGCGGGACCTTGTATTGACTGTCGGGCAGCGGTCGCGCTTCGGCGAACGCCGCTTTCACGGACTCGCCCATCTCGGGCGATCCGATTCTCATTCCCGCGAGCGATCGTTCGGCTGGTTCGAGACGCCACGGCTTCATCGCTACCGATCCCACGGCGACGCGTGCGCGAGTGATGACATCGCCGTCGAGGTCGAGCGCGACGGCGGCCGATACGAGCGCGTATTCATAGCTTTCGCGTTCACGGACCTTGACGTAGGCCGAGGCGCGCGCCACGCCGCGGATCTCTATATCGACGATGATCTCTCCCGGTCGCAGGACGTGGTGGACGGTCGGATCCTCGGCCGGCAGCGTGTGCAAGTCACGTATCGCGAGTCGCCGGCCGCCGTTCTGGTCAGCCGTGACGACAGTGCTGTCCAAGGCCACCAGCGCGGTAGCCGGATCTGACGGTTGGACGGCCACGCAGTCATCGGTCCAGCCAAAGATCGCGTGGTTCTCGGCGATCCCCTGGCGGGCGGTGCAGCCAGAGCCTGGCTGGCGCTTGTTGCAAGGCGTCGGGCTCTCGGACCGGAAATATGGGCAGCGCGTGCTCTGTAGCGGGTTCCCGCCGATCGTCGCCAGGTTTCGCAGTTGCGCCGAAGCCGATTTGTGGATCGCTTGGCGGAGCACCGGCAAGCGATCGCGCACGAGCTCATGTGCCGCCACGTCGTTGAGCGTCGCGAGCGCCCCTATGTGCAGGAGATCGCCGTCCAAGCGGATCTCTTAAGAGGAAGGCGGCCGATGTCGACCACCGCCCGGGGTTCGCTGACACCAATCCGCATCCAGTTCAGGAGCTCGGTGCCGCCCGCCAGAATCGCGACCCCGGAGCGCGACGAAGCGTCGACGGCCTCGACCGCCGAAGCGGCTCGGGTGTACACAAACGGTTTCATGACAGCGCATCCGCGGCCGCGCGAACGGCCGCGGCGATCTGCGGGTATGCCGAGCAGCGACAGAGGTTCCCGCTCATCCACTCGCGTATCTCGGCCGGGTCGTTCGCGTGGCCCTCGTCGATGCATCCGACGGCCGACATGATCTGACCGGGGGTGCAGAACCCGCACTGGAACGCGTCGTGATCGATGAACGCCTCCTGGACAGGATGAAGCTGGCCGTCGGTTGCCAAGCCCTCGATCGTCGTGACCCGGCGACCTTCAAGCGACGCCATCAGGATCATGCACGCGTTCACGCGCCGACCTTCAAGCAGGACCGTGCACGTGCCGCATTCTCCGCGGTTGCACCCTTTCTTGGTCCCCGTCAAGCGCGCCCGCTCACGAAGAAAGTCAAGGAGCGTGACGCGCGTATCCACTTCGGCGCTCACCACGTCGCCATTGATCGACAGCGCGACCGATACGGTGGATGGGAGCTGCGAGGCAACCGCCGGTGAGCCACCGAGGTTCGCCTCGCCGCTATCGATGATCAGCTCCGGTTTGCTCACGGGTTTCTCCTGCGGGATGACTCCTGTGGTTGGGAGACCGAGAGTCGCACGTGCGCCGAATCGTGCAGGACGCTCGGCTAGTAGCCACCGCCGCCGGAGCTCGCGCCGCCGCCCGAGCTCGAAGGCGTGGCGGAGATCTGGCTACCCGCGGCAGACAGCGCGAACCAGGGGGCGCCGAAGGCGGTGACGCCCTGCCCGGTGACCTCACCGGGCTTTTTGTCGCCGACGTAGAGGTAGAGCGGGTGACCGTTGTAGGTGATCTGGCGCCTGCCGTCCGAGCGGGTGATCGTTCCGAGCTTGGAGGCCGTCAGTCCCGTGCCGGCGGTCGGCTTGCCGGTTGCGAGCAATGGCGGCCACGCGGTCGCACACGCGCCCGTGCACGTGCTCTGCGTGCCGACGTCGGCCTTGAACAGATACAGGCTACGGCCGTTCGAGTTGACCAGGATCGAGCCGAGGCTGCTATTCGAGACGCCGACTGTCGCTGAGGCGCCGCTCGAGGTCTTCGGTGTCGCCGCGGTCGCGGCACCGCCGCCGCCGCAGGCCGCCACGGTCAAGGCGACAAGCGGTATTACGGCTGCGCTGGCGAGAAAGGTGATAGGCCTGGTGTGTGTCATGTCGCTCCTTGGTCGGGGAGCATCCACGGTCGCAGCGACGAGCGGTTTTCGAATCACGCGACGCGTAGTCCGCAACCGGAAAACCTCGTAGTCACTGCACGTCCGCCAAGCGGTAGCCCACCCCGTGGTCGGTGTGAATGAGGCACCCACCAGCGGCCGGCTCGATCTTGCGTCGCAGGTTCGCGATGTGCGCGCGCAGCGTCTGTCGGGCGTCGCCGTACGCCGCGCCCCAAACCTGCTCTAACAGCGCGCTGTGGGTCAGCAACCGTCCGCGATTCTCGATCAAGACCACGAGGAGCTTGAACTCGGTCGGTGTGAGACGGACCACGTGACCACCGCGGTGTACGACCCGTGCCGCGAGGTCGATCTCGAGACCCTCCAGTTTCACGCGCAGTTCCTCGCCTCTGGGCTCGGTTCGTCGCAGATTTGCCAGCAGGCGGGCCACAAGTTCGCGAGGCCGAAATGGCTTCGTCAGATAGTCGTCCGCGCCGGCGTCGAAAGCACGCACCTGCGGCTCTTCATCCGACACGGCCGAAAGCAGGACCACCGGCATCGCGCTCCACTCGCGCAGGCGCCGGCATACCTCCACACCGTCGCCGTCGGGCAACACGAGTTCAAGAATCGCGGCCGCAGGCACGCAGACGGCGGCGCGGCCGAGCGCCTCGGCCGCCGTACGAGTCGCATCCACCTCGAACCCCGCGCCGCGCAACACCACCCGCAGAGCGTGCAGGCTCTGCGACTCGGCGTCGCACAACAGAATCCGACGGCGATGGCTCACTGTCCGCTAACGCCGCTCATCGACTCGCTCCGCGCCGACTCGGGGGCTAACGAGCCGAGTCGCGACCTGCCGGACCGTGTTGCTGCCGATCGCGAAGCCGATGCCGGGTGCCGCGGCGCCCATTTCGGGATCGATCGCAGCCAGGGTCGGAATTCCGATCACCTGACCTGAGAGGTCCACGAGCGCCCCGCCTGAGTTCCCGGGATTGATCGCCGCGCTCGTCTGGAGGACCGAGGAGAGAGTCACGCCGCTCGCTTCCGGCACGCTGCGCCCGACGGCCGAGACGATGCCCTCGGTCACGCTCGAGCGCAACCCAAGCGGGTTGCCGATCGCAAGCGCGAGGTCGCCGACCTCGACGTCCGCCGAATTCGCGAAGGTCGCCGGGCGTGGTCGCGCCCCTGCGATGCGTATCACCGCCAGATCGGTTCGGACGTCTCTCCCGACGAGCGTTGCGGCGTGACTGTCGCCCGAGGCCAGCGTGACCACGAAGCGCGTCGCGTTGGCCACGACGTGTGCGTTCGTTACCACGTCGCCTCGAGCGTCGAAGACGACACCCGAGCCGAGAGCGAGCGGTGTCCGGACCTGTACTACGGCGGGCGAAACCGCTCTGACGATGCTCACGAAGCGCTGCTGCAGCGAACTCGCCTGACCCGTGGACGCAGCAGGCACGGCGGAGATCGGGTCGCCGGCAGATGCCGCGCCGGCGCAGCCGGCTGCAAGGGCCGCCGACAGAACGACCCCGAAGGCGTACGAAGGTCTCCTCAAGCGCCTCATGGTGAACTCCTGCGGATCTCCCGAAGGCCGGTGCCGTTCGCGAACAGAAAAGCGACGAGCAATACAGTGGCGGCGACCTCCGCAACGATCGCGACTACGATCGCCATTCGGTAGCCGTGCTCGACAAAGCCGAACAGCCCGCTGCTCTCCGAAACGAACAGCGCCGCGAGCGAGAGGACGCCCAGCCCGATCCCGCCGACAGCGAAAACGGCGCGGACGGCGTCGGTGTAGCGCCCGGTGAGGCGCCGGAGCGGCGCGATCAACCCGACGGCGATCACGACCGCGGCGATGAAGTTCAACAGAAACAGGGTGCCGATTGTCGGCACGGTGGAGTAGTTGTCGACGGCGTACTGCTCGATGTGGGCAGCCCCCGTCGCCAACACCGCCAATGCACCGAGGTAACGCGAGGCTTGCGCGATCGTCGAGCGGCGTGATGTCGAGAGCCCGGCAGGACCGGTTCGGTGCTTGGTTGGTGAGAGTGCGGTCATGGTCATAGCCCTGGAGGTCGTGGATCTGTGGTTTGACGCACGGCAACCGAAGCCGTACCGGGGTCGGTCTTTATCGGCGTCCATCCCGGCGGGTAGGCAAGCAACGCGCCGCGTGTCCGAGCGACGTGCCAACCGGCCGGTGGCGATGCCGGCTTCAGCCAACCAAATGAGCCGGACGCGCGGCCGCGGCCTGATCCTCCGAAGCCCGCGAGGGCCACGAGCAGCACCGCTCCCACGGCAACCACGATCACGCTCACGGTCGCGCGCGTGCGACTCATCGCTCAGATGTTCCCGTCGCCGTCACTCGGCCCGCCATGGTTGTCCGAGTCATCATCACCGCCGCCGTTCTGGGGGATGCCGTTGTTGGCGGGCGGAGTCGGCTTTGCGGCGGGCGGTGGGGCCGGTTGCGGTGTGGGCTTCGGCGCCGGCGGGGGAGCCGCTTGCGGCGCGGGCGCCGGTGCGGCCGGACGAGAGGCCGATGAGCCGCTGTGGTGGGTTGTGGAGTGGCTGGAGATCTGGTTGCCGGCGGGAGAAACCACCAACCAGGCGGCGCCGAACGCGGTCAGGCCTTCGCCGGTGGTATCACCGGGCTTTGTGTCCTTGATAAAGAGGTAGAGGGGGTGCCCGTTGTAGGTCACCTGCTCGCTGCCGCCCGAGCGAGCGATCGCGCCGAGCTTTGAGGCGGTCAGTCCCTTGCCGGCGCTCGGCTTGCCGGTGGTCAGCAGCGGCGGCCACGCGACCGCGCACGCGCCCGTGCACGCGCTCTTTCCGGCCGAGTCGGCCTTGAACAGGTACAGGGTGCGGCCGGCGGAGTCGACCAGGATCCGTCCCAGGCGGGTGTTCGCGACGCCGACCGTCGCCGTTTGGGTGGGTGTCGTCGTGGTCTTCGATGGCGCCGGCGCTTGCGCCGCGTTGGCGGTCCCGCCGCCGCCGCAGGCCGCCACGGTCAAGGCGACAAGCGGTATTACGGCTGCGCTGGCGAGAAAGGTGATAGGTCTGGTGTGTGTCATGTCGCTCCTTGGTCGGGGAGCATCCACGGTCGCAGCGACGAGCGGTTTTCGAATCACGCGACGCGTAGTCCGCAACCGGAAAACCTCGTAGTCACTGCACGTCCGCCAAGCGGTAGCCCACCCCGTGGTCGGTGTGAATGAGGCACCCACCAGCGGCCGGCTCGATCTTGCGTCGCAGGATCAAGACGCACCTGCGGCTCTTCATCCGACACGGCCGAAAGCAGGACCACCGGCATCGCGCTCCACTCAGGCTTTGGGGAGACCACCGTGCCGGCTGAGAGTCACGGCCAGCTATCTCCCCACGCCGTCCCGCCGAGCGGTCCGGTTGGAGGGTCCTCGCTCCGGGCCAACTTGTCGGCGCGCCTCACGAGCCGGGCGTAGACCTCGGCAGCCTGCTCTTCCTCGTCGAGCGCCGCCATGTATAAGCCGAACGCGAACCTGCCACAGGAGCCACTCTCGCTCGTCCAGGAAAGATACGCATCACTCACCCGGGCGCACGTCTCACGCCAGTCGACATATGCCTCAATCAGCTCGTCGACCAGCCTCTCTCGTCTCAGCGTGTTCACCATGTATCTCGTTATCCCGAGTCGGCTCGGTCGGTTTCATCGCAACTACGTCCCATCCGTCCGTTCGGCTGGGAGATCGAGAGTCGCACCAACGCGCGGTAATCGAATCAGGCGACGCGTAGTCGTCGACCGGAACACCTCGTAGTCGACGGGACGGGGGGCGCGGTATCGTCGGTGTTGCATGGTCACCGAGGGGCCTGCGGAGGTGTTGCACGGCCGGCGCGCCGAGCGCGAGGTGCTGGATCGCTTGCTCGCGGCCGTGCGGGGTGGGCAGAGCCGGGTGCTGGTGCTGTGCGGCGAGCCGGGGGTCGGCAAGACGGCGCTGCTGGACTACGCGATCAACTCCGCGTCGGGGTTCCGGATCGCCCGGGCCGTCGGTGTCGAGTCAGAGATGGAGCTCGCGTTCGCGGCCCTGCAGCAATTGTGCGCGCCGATGCTGGATCGGCTGGAGCGGCTCCCGGGCCCTCAGCAGGATGCGCTAAGCGTGGCGTTCGGGCTGCGGGCCGGGGACGCGCCTGATCGGTTCCTGGTGGGGTTGGCGGTGCTGAGCCTGCTCTCAGAGGTGGCAGCGCAGCAGCCGCTTCTGTGTGTCGTTGATGACGCGCAATGGCTTGATCGGGCGTCCGCGCAGGCGCTCGTGTTCGTGGCGCGGCGGCTCTTGGCGGAGTCGGCCGCGCTGGTGTTGGTGACGCGCGCCCCGAGTGATGAGCTGGAGGGATTGCCGGTGCTCGTGGTCGAGGGTCTGCGCAATGGTGATGCGCGCGCGCTGTTGGGCTCGGTGTTGCGGGTTCCTTTGGATGAGCGGGTACGCGAACGGCTCGTCGCCGAGACG
Organism: uncultured Solirubrobacterales bacterium; assembly: GCA_963812225.1. Lineage (GTDB taxonomy): Bacteria > Actinomycetota > Thermoleophilia > Solirubrobacterales > Solirubrobacteraceae > Palsa-465. The sequence goes on along the minus strand of CAWEUN010000007.1, from coordinate 18,571 downwards.
CGCGGCAATCCGCTGGCGTTGTTGGAGTTGCCGCGGGGGCTGACGCCGGCGGAGCTGGCGGGCGGGTTCGGTCTGCCGGACGCGCCGGGCCTGTCGGGGCGGATCGAGGACAGCTTCCGCCGTAGGCTCGCGGGGCTCCCCGCTGAGACCCAGCGGCTGTTGCTGGTCGCGGCCGCGGACCCGGTCGGCGACTCGGTGCTGGTATGGCGGGCGGCCAGGCGGCTCGGGATCGGGGTCGAGGCGGCGGCCGACACCGACGGGCTGCTCGCGATCGGCGCGAGCGTGACCTTTCGTCACCCGTTGGTCCGCTCGGCGGTGTATCGCGCCGCGCCGCCGGAGGACAGGCGGGTCGTGCATCGTGCGCTGGCGGACGCGACCGATCCCGAGGTCGATCCCGATCGCCGCGCCTGGCATCTTGCCCAGACGACGCCGGGGTATGACGAGGACGTCGCCTCAGAGCTCGAGCGCTCGGCGGGCCGCGCTCAGGCCCGCGGAGGATTGGCGGCTACCGCCGCATTCCTCGAGCGCGCCTCCGCGCTCACGCCCGAGCCCTCGCGCAGGGCGAGGCGAGCGCTCGCCGCGGCGCAAACCGAGCACCAAGCCGGTGCATTCGACGCGGCACTCCGATTGATTGCCATCGCAGAAGCCGGACCGCTCAACGAGCTCCAGCGCGCCCAGGTGAAGTTGCTGCGCGGTCAGATCGCATTCGCGTTGAGCCGCGGCAGCGATGCTGCACCGCTGCTGCTGGAGGCCGCCAAGCGCCTCGAGCCGCTTGATCCTTCGCTCGCGCGCGAAACCTATGCTGAGGCGTTGGCCGCGGCGATGTACGCGGGGCGCCTCGCGAAGACCGACGGTGTGTTGGAGGTGGCAGAGGCGACGCGCGCGGCGAAACGGGCGGGTGCCTGTCCGCGGCCGCCACGTGTGGCCGATCTCCTCCTGGATGGCCAGGCGCTGCTGATCACCGAGCGTCTACGGGAAGCGACGCCGATGTTGAAGCGCGCGCTTAGCGCATTCCGGAGCGACAAGCTCTCGAACGATGGGGCCCTTCGTTGGCTCTGGATGGCCTGCGTCACTGCCATACATTTGTGGGACGAGGAGAGCTGGCGCGTGCTGTCTGACTGTTATGTGCAGCTCGCCCGTGATGCGGGTGCGCTCACGGTCCTCCCTCTCGCTCTCAACTATCGCTGCGGGTGTCACGTGTGCGCGGGTGAGTTCCACTCCGCGGAGGCGCTCGGAGAAGAGGCGCGAGCGGTTAGCGTCGCGATCGGCAATCCGGACGTGGCTATCAGCACTCTCTACCTCGCCGGTTGGCGCGGCCGCGAAGTGGAGGCTCTACGCGTGATCGAGGCCAGCGATCTTGACGCCGCCGACCGCGGTGAGGGGCGGAGGATCGGCGCCGGTCGCTACTCGGCCGCGGTGCTCTACAACGGTCTTGGCCGCTATGAGCAGGCGCTTGCCGCAGCCAGGGAAGCACTCGAGTACCCACGCGAGCTGGCGACCTCGCGCTGGGCGCTATCCGAACAGATCGAGGCGGCCACCCGGAGCGGGAACCCGGACCCCGCTGCCCGCGCCCTCTCGCAACTCTCAGAGACCACGCGTGCAGCCGGGACCGATTGGGCACTCGGGATCGAGGCCCGCTCGCGCGCGCTGATGAGCGACGGCCAGATCGCCGAAGGCCTCTACCGCGAAGCGATCGACCGACTCCGCTGCACACGCATCCGCTCAGAGCTCGCCCGCGCCCACCTCCTGTATGGCGAATGGCTGCGACGGGAGCGTCGCCGGCTCGACGCCCGCGAGCACCTGCGCACCGCCCACGAGCTGTTCATGGAGTTCGGGGCGGAAGCGTTCGCCGAGCGCGCCCGGGTCGAGCTCGAGGCGACCGGCGAGCATGCCCGCAGACGCGCCGTCGAAACGCGCGACGATCTGACCCCCCAGGAAGCGCAGATCTCCCGCCTCGCCGCCGACGGGGCCACGAACCAAGAGATCGCCGCCCAGCTGTTCATCAGCCCGAGCACGGTCGACTACCACCTACGCAAAGCGTTCCGCAAGCTCGGAGTCAAGTCCCGCCGGCAACTCAAAGAGCACCTGCGCGAGTCCGGCGCACACACCACACTCGCCGCTCGGGAACGCTGACCCGCTCGTGTCGACGACACGGTCGTTTCACGGACAGGCCGACGCCCGGCGGCTGGACGACCGTAGGCTCGCGTGCCCTTGATTACAAAGCGTTCGATCTCTGGGGTGCAAGCTCGCGCGCCACCCGTTGACGGGCGCGGTACACCCGCGTTGTGATGGTCGCCTGCTTCGCGCCCAGAGCTCCCGCCGCCTCACGGTGGGTGAGGCCAGCGATATCTACTGCCACTAGGGCCAAGCGGAAGGGCTCCGGCAGCTGGGCGATTGCAGGGAACACTTGCGCGGCGATCACGGCTTCTTCCGGGCGCGCTCCGATCCGGGGGTCGGCGGCGTCGACCTTCTCGAGCGTCGTGACGACATGGGGGCGGCGAGCGGCCGTTCTCCTGTTCGTCAAGAAGGTGTTGCGCAGAGCTTGCATCAGATAGGCAACCTCATCCTCTCCGCGTAGAAACCGCGGCCGCGCGAGGACGCTGGCGAGCGTGTCTTGGACGAGGTCCTCTGCGTTCTCTCGCGAGCCGCATAGCGCCCGCGCGGCCCGTGACAGGCGACTGAGGTGCACGCCGAGGACCTCGGGATCGAGCCGCTTACCGCCAGCGGACCGGTTAGCCACGGGCGTCGGATGCGCGGATGGGCTAGCACACATCGCCGCCGCCTCTGACCGATGCGCTGGCGAGGAACGTAAGTGGTCTGCTGCGTGTCATGTTTGCTCCTTGCGATAAGTCAGCATCGACAGTCGCAGCGACGGGCCGCGATCGAATCACGAACCGCGTAGTCCGCAACGGGATCCGCGCGTAGTGCGGGACCGGATCGAAAACTCCGTGCTCTAAGACAGCGGTAACGACCGATCCCCACCCGGCACTGCCGATCAGTTCGATCTCCCGCGGCACGCGACGCGTAGTCCGCGATGGGAAACGTCTTAGGAACGAGGGTGTCGACCTGGCCGCGGGGGCGGTATCGTCGGTGAGGCATGGTCATCGAGGGGCCGGTGGAGGTGTTGCAGGACCGGCGCGAGGAGCGCGTGGTCTTGGGGCGGCTGCTTGCGGCAGTGCGGGGCGGGCAGAGCCGGGTCCTCGTGGTGAGCGGCGAGCCTGGGGTCGGCAAGACGGCGCTGCTCGAGTCGGCGATCGCGTCCGCGTCGGGGTTCCGCGTGATGCGCACGGTCGGCGTGGAGTCAGAAATGGAGCTCGCGTTCGCGGCCTTGCAGCAGTTGTGCGCACCGATGCTCGACCGGCTCGACCGGCTTCCCGCCCCGCAGCGCGACGCGCTCGGCGTCGCGTTCGGGCTGCGTGCCGGGGCCGCCCCGGACCGCTTCCTGGTCGGGTTGGCGGTACTGAGCCTGCTGGCGGACGCCGGCGAGGAGCAACCACTGGTGTGCCTGGTCGACGACGCGCACTGGCTCGATCGAGCCTCGGAGCAGGCACTCCTGTTCATCGCGCGGCGACTGTTGGCGGAGTCGGTCGCGCTGCTGTTCGCGACGCGCGACCCGGGCGAAGAGCTCGACGCGTTGCCGAAGCTAGCGGTCGAGGGCCTGCGCGATCGTGACGCGCGCGCGCTGCTGGGCTCAGCGGTCCGCGTTCCGTTAGACGAACGGGTACGCGAGCGGATCGTCGCGGAAACGCGCGGCAACCCGCTGGCGCTCTTGGAGCTCCCACGCGGGTTGACGCCCGCCGAGCTGGCCGGCGGGTTCGGGATGCCGGACACACCCGGCGTATCCGGACGGATCCAAGACAGCTTCCGTCGCAGACTCGCGGCGCTCCCGGCGGAGACCCAGCGGCTCTTGTTGGTGGCAGCAGCGGATCCGGTCGGCGACCCGGTACTCGTATGGCGGGCGGCGGACCGACTCGGGATCGGGATCCAAGCGGCCGCCGACACCGACGGGCTACTCACGATCGGTACGAGCGTCGCTTTTCGCCACCCGCTGGTCCGCTCGACCGTCTACCGAGCGGCGTCGCCCGAGGACAGGCAAGCCGCCCACCGCGCACTCGCCGACGCGACCGACCCACAACTCGACCCCGACCGCCGCGCCTGGCACCTCGCCCAAGCCACCCCGGCCTTCGATGAGGACGTCGCCTCCGAGCTCGAACGTTCCGCAGGCCGTGCCCAGGCCCGCGGAGGCTTATCCGCAGCCGCCGCGTTTCTCGAACGAGCGACCATGCTGACGCCCGACCCCGAGCGCCGGGCGGAACGAGCACTCGCCGCCGCTCAGGCCAAATACCACGCTGGTGCGCTCGACGTGGCACTCCGACTGGTCGCCATCGCAGAGTCCGGGCCGCTGAACGAGCTCCACCGTGCCGAGGTCGACCTGCTGCGCGCACAGATAGCGTTCGCCGTCAACCGCGGCCGCGACGCCCCGCCGCTGCTGCTCAAGGCCGCAAAACGGCTCGAGTCGCTCGACACGAGGCTAGCGCGCGAAACCTACCTCGACGCGTTGACCGCGGCGGTGTTGGCCCACCGTCTGGCCACGGGCGTGGGCCTGTTGCAGGTCGCCGAAGCCGTCCGTACTGCCCCGCCGGTGCGGCCGCCGCGCGCATCCGATCTCCTCCTCGATGGCTGGGTGTCGCTGATCACCGAGGGCTACCAGGCCGCAACACCGATATTGAAGCGGGCGCTGAGGGAGTTTCGTAGCAAGTCCGTCCCTAGGGACGAGGAGATCCGCTGGCTCTGGCTCGCTTGTCACACGGCTTACGAGCTCTGGGACGACGAGACGTGGCGTCTGTTTTCCGAGCGCTTGGTCGAGCTCGCCCACGAAGCCGGAGCTCTCGCCGCGCTCCCGATCGCCCTCGACGCGCTCTCTTCCTGGGCCCTATTCGCCGGAGACTTCCCCAGGGCGACCTCTCTGGTCGAGGAGGGACAGGCGATCACCGAGGTGACCGGGAGCCATCCGACGGCGTATGGCCCGGTGCTGCTCGCCGCCTGCCAGGGCCGCGAGGAACGCGCCACCGCGGTGATCGAGTCGAGCAGCCAGGAGGTGGTGCGCCGAGGCGAGGGAATGGGACTGATCGTCATTCAGTGGGCGAGCGCGATTCTCCATAACGGGCTCGGGCGATATGAGGACGCGCTGACTGCGGCTCGACAGGCCAGCGAGGATCCTCATGATCCTCCCCGTGCGCTCCCCGAACTAATCGAGGCGGCCACCCGTTGTGGTCTGCCGGAGCAGGCTGCAGACGCCCTCGAGCGACTCTCGAATACCACCCAGGCCACGGGCACCGACTGGGGGCTCGGGACCGAGGCATGTTCGCGAGCGCTGCTGAGCGACGGCGACGCCGCGGAGCGGCTCTACCAAGAGTCGATCGAGCGGCTCGGCCGGACCGGTGTTCGGCTTGCCCTCGCACGCGCTCATCTGCTCTACGGCGAGTGGCTACGCCGCGAACGCCGCCGGCTCGACGCGCGCGAGCAGCTACGCCACGCCCACGACTCATTCACGGAGTTCGGCATGGAAGCGTTCGCCGAACGCGCGCGGGTCGAGCTCGTCGCAACCGGTGAGCACGCGCGTAAGCGGACCGTCGAGACGCGTGACGACCTGACCGCCCAGGAAGGTCAGATCTCTCGCCTGGCGGCAGACGGCGCGACCAACCAAGAAATCGCCGCGCAGCTGTTCATCAGCCCCAGCACCGTCGACTACCACCTACGCAAAGCATTCCGCAAGCTCGGGGTCAAGTCCCGCCACCAACTCAAACAGCAACATCTCCTCCAGTCAGGCGCACACGCCGAACCCGCGGCTCGGGGGAACTGACCGTCGAACACGGGCCGGCCGTGTTTCCCATCCCGGCCGCCCGCTCACGGATCGACGAACCTCGCTCCCGCCCTGCCAGACCGAGATAAGCATGGGCGCCCGCGCACACAACCGCCAATAGCGCCAGCACGGCGCCCTATCAAGCGCTCCGCGCTCGACCCTCCGAGCCGCCCTACGGGTGACAGGCCGCCGCTGACGGCGCTCAATCACAACGAATCGTCGGGACGAGCCCGACCACATCACCAACCTCACCCCCGGAGGGCTTGACAAGGGGCCGCCTGCACAGATAAGCGGAAACAGCACTGGGCTCGAATTTGCCCGTCGTCCCGCTCGAGGCGCTTAGGCTCCGCGGTGTCGCTCTCGCCGAAGCGCAGCATCATGGGCCTCCATTCCCTCCTGCGAGGAGGGCAACGCGTCCCGCGTAAGGGGCCTCGGTAGGCCGTCGTCCCGTCTGCGTACCGGGGCGGCGGTTAGTCGTCGCCAGCCCCGGGGTTGCTCGGTGGGGGGTCGACGAGCTCAAGTGCCCCGAATCCGGCTAGCGGCCCGTCCATCAGGAAGATCTCGATCGTAAGGTCGGGTTCGACGTGGGCTTGGCTGAGGAACGCGAGCACTTTGCGGCCGGTGAGCGCTTCGATCATTTCGCTGTAGCGCTCTTTCATCATCCGTTGGAAGTCGCGGCGCATCTCGAGCACGCGGTCGGGTTCGCCGCCTTCCATCATCGTGCGCTCGATCGCGGTGAACCCGTCTGAGAGCACGCAGACGATCAGGTTGTCGAGCACGTAGGTCTTGGCTTTGATCGGTCCGCGGCCGTAGTGCTCGCGCATGAACGCGACGATCCGGTTGGTGATCTCGGCCAGCAGCCTGCCACCGACGAGCGGCCGCGGGGCGCGATCCTCTGGCCCGGGGTCGCTCATCGCCGACCTCGTCGTCCTCTGCTGTCTGTGGTGCTCACTGGTGCGAGTTCTCCGAAGTTTGAGCCTGCGCGGCGGAAGCGGATGGACGGCTCAACGCCGACGCATTCTGAGCGTACCCGAACGCGGTCTCTTGCCCCTTGTATTCGGTTGGGATCGGAGGTAGTGTCGGGCGGGTTGAGGTTTGGCTGCGCCGTCCGCGGGCGGGGCAGCCAGGCATCAGCGCGGAGCGAAAAGCGCGCTCGTGGCGGCCGATGGCGGCATACGGGGGTGGTTAAAGCAACAACATCCACCTCGTGCGGGAAGCTGGTGTGCCACGCGCCGCAACGCCGGATTTCAACGAAGCGTTTGCAGTACCTGTGGGCAGTTGCGTCTCGGTTCGGGCGGCGATCGATGAGCGCGGCTGGCGACGGCGACCATGGCGATGGGCCGTGATCTGCCGGTCCCCCGGTCAGCGCCCAGATGGACGGGCTCGCGTAGCCGGGACGCACCGCCCTAATGGCGCTACGGCCGCGATCAATCCAGGTTGGTCGCGCTCGCCGCGGAACGCTGTCAGCGGCTGGAAGCACGGCCTACTGATCACAGACTTTGCTCGCTTCATCACCTCCGAGATCGCGCTGCTGTGCGAGTGGCAAGGGGCAGCCACCCACGGGGATCTCCTGGTCGGGTCTGGGGGCACCTACGAGGAGATCGCGCGACCACTCGAAGGAGGGGTCGTCGGCCGCGCGCTGCACCTCCGGCAGCGCGCGGCCCTCGAACCGCTCGACCCCTCCTCGGGCGATCGCCGTGTGCGGACTAGGGCCCCTGCACGAGCAGATCGCGCGATCACACGAAGGAGGGGTCGTCGGCCACGCGCTTGGCGCGAAGCGCGTGGCCCTCGGACCACGCAGTCGCGGCCGCTACGATCTCCGACGCGGGGCGCCGCATGACGGCGTCGGCGTCCCAGCCCCCGGATTTACAACGACCGATCTACATGCGGCTTCCCGGCGGTGACGATGCACCCACCCGGGCCCGCAGGTGGGTGCGTTCACAACTCGAGGGCCACATTCCTGCCACCACCGCGTCAGACGCTGCGCTGCTCGTCAGTGAGCTCGTCACCAACAGCGTGGTCCACGCAAACGTCGGCCCCCGCCGAGCGCTGACCGTCGAGGTGACGACGCTCGATGATCGACTTCGAATCGCCGTCACCGACCCAGGCTCACGCCTGAGACCCCGCATGCTCCCGCCTGACCCCGAAACCGCAGGCGGCCTCGGGCTGTTCCTCGTGGACCAGCTCTGCGAGACATGGGGAGTCTGGCAGGACCTCGGCCCTACCTGTGTCTGGTGCGAGCTCCTGCTCGACCAATCCCCGCCCTCGAGGGTGACCACGCCGGCGGCAAACGCGCCTACGCTTAGGGCTGTTCAACCGCGAGGCGCTCGCCCGGCGTGACCGCAGTCGAGGCGTTGATGCTCGAGCGTGACTGCGCCGGGGACGGCTGATCCGAGCTGTTCGCTCATGCCGTTGGAGGCGTCCTCTGTCTCGCACACATGAGCATGGTTAGTCCGTTGTCGCTTGATCGTCCCGCATCCCGTCGCGAAGCCTGTCTGTGAAGCCAGGGCACGAGCTGATCTAGCAGTCGCTTGCGGCCACCGCTCGGTCGTTGATGGTGACGTTGAGGACGACTGCGTGCACGCTGTCCTGTGTCGTTGGTCAGGCTACGGGGATCGGGGTCTGCGTGGAGATGGTCGCGTCGGCGAACCGGGCCGCTGAGTCGGGGTCGTGTGAGGGCAGGTAGATCGTCGGGTGCGCTGCGCAGTGGGCGAGGATCGTCCGCATCGTGGCGATGTGCACCTTGGGGTCTGGTGCGACGGCGTCGGCGCGCAGCGCGTACAGCTGCTCGACCGAGTCGGTTGTGTCGCCGGCGAGCATCACGTGGCGGCCTCCGTCATCGACGCAGATCACTGAGATGTGGCCGGGGGTATGCCCGGGAGTGTCGACGGCGACGATCCGTCCGTCATCGGTGAGGGAGCGGCTTCGCGCAAACGCCCCGAACGGGCCGTCGTTGAGCGTGAAGGGCTCGGGGGCAAACCCCGGCGGCAGCGGCTGGCGCAGGAGGCGGCGCATCACGCGCGCCGTCGGGGATGCGAGGAACTCCAGCTCCTTCTCGTGGATCAGGACTCGCCCGCTGACGTGGATGAGGCCGTCCATGTGGTCTCCGTGGGCGTGGGTGAGCACCACCTCCGAGACGTCGTCGAGCTCCAACCCGGCGGCGCCGATCGCCGCTGGGAGCTCCTGCTCGGGGGTGACTTCCATGCGCGCGAACGGGACATTTCGCGCTGCGGCGGTCTCACCGGTGTCGACGAGCCGCAGCAGTCCGTCGTGCTCGATCGCCCAGCAGTGAATCGGTAGCGGGTCTGAGAACGGGCCCGGCAGGAATAGGTCCAGCTGGCGGCGTGGCCCTTGGCGGGGGTAGAGGAAGCTGTGCTTGACGCGAACGGCTCCCGTTGTGAGGGCGTGGATCTTCATGCGGTGGGCTCCGATCTCGGGGCATTGCGGCTGTCCCAGCGGTCGTGGTAGGGGCGCACGCCGAAGAGTCTCGCCAGGGCGGCGAGCGGCGGGAGGATCAGGTTCTGGAGCCAGATCGGCGGCGCGGTAGCTCGGCTCTCGTGGCGGAAGTGCCAGCAGGTGGCGCCGAGCTGCAGCGGGTTCTTCGGTGCTCCCCGGGGCGTGGTCTTGCCCTCGGAGCCGAGGCCGCCGAAGGCCTCGAACATCTCCTTGGTGTGCAGCGCTGGGCGGAGCTCGACCACGCCTTCGATCGCGATCGACCCGGGGTTTGACTCCGAGTGACGGACGCCAATCGGGCACGACGAGCGTTTCGCCGGGTCCGACGACGCGGTGCTCGCCGGCGAGGGTGAAGTGCGCCTCGCCCGCGGTGATCGCGAAGCGCTCCTCCTGGTTGGGGTGGACGTGCTCGGTGATCGAGCCGCCGGGGATGCTGCGCCAGTTGAAGCGGACGACATCTTCGCCTGCGTCTTGTGGGGTCGCGGTGAACTGGACCGATTCGCCGGTCGCTGGGTTGGAGAACTGCCGGAAACGGGCGGTGGCGACGTCTGGGATGGTCACGCCGGCACGCTTTTGTGTGCCCCGGTGACGCTTCCGTTTCGGCTGCGGTACCAATCGACCGTCTCCGCGATCGCAGTCGGCGAGCGGTGTGGCTTCGGTCGCGAACGTCGATTGGTACTTGGTGGTGTCGAGCACGAACGGCTGCTCGAACTCGTATGAGAGCTCGACGAGCTCGCGGATCGTCGGGTTGAACAGCCCCAGAGCGCGCACGGCCAGCTTGGGCAGCGAGCGAACGCCAACTGGGTGTCCGACGTCGCCGGCGACGAGCTCGAGGAGCTCTCGGGTCGTGACGGTCTCAGGGCCGGGCAGGTGCCACACCCCACCGATCGCGCGCTCGTCGGTGCCTAGCGTCGCCAGGCCCGCGGCGATGTCCGGGACGTAGCTGTAGGTGTGGGGCAGGTCGGGGTTACCGACGAAGTCCGCGCGCTTGCCGGCAATCGCGTTGCCGAACACACGCTCACCGAGCGATGACTCAGTAGCGCCGGCACCGAAGAAATCAGACGCCCGCCCGATCACGATCGGGACCCGGCCGGCATCCGCGGCCTGGAGCAGCTCATGGGTCATCGCGGCTCGGGTTCGGCCTTTGACTGTCGTCGCCGCGAGCGGGAGATCCTCGGTCATCGGCATGCCACCGGTCGGGCCGTAGCCGTACAGGTTCTCCAGGGTCACGAGCAGCGCACCGTTGCGCTCCGCCGCGGCCAGCACGCCGCGCTGCAACGGAGGGAAGCGCTCCGGCCAATCGGTGTATGGAGCGTTCAGGCACTGGTAGATCACCGATGCTCCACCGGCCGCGTCGGTCGCGGCGTCGCGGTCGGTCGCGTCGGCTGACCGCCACTCCACCCCGTTGACCACCCCCGACGGCCGGCTTCGCGAGACGACCCGGACCGGCAGACCAAGCTCGGCCAAGCGGACGCTCAGCGCACGCCCGACCTGCCCGGCACCGAACACGACATGAAGCCGATCGTCACTCATAGCTCAGCTCCAACGCTCGAGGGAAAGACAACCACGTTGGCGTTCGCACGCTCCGCTTGGCGTCGGACTCCCATGAGGTCGTGGAAGCCGGCAACCGCGGTCCCAAGCAGGAGCAGACCGGCGGCGATCCCAGTGGTAGCGATGAGCGGCGTGCCAGACATCACAGCGACGAGAATCAGCGGTCCAACGATCAAAACCCATCCAACCGGCCGGTAACGAGGAATCTGGACCCGGCGGTTGAGCCACAGCAGCAGCGGTCCGATCGTGATCGCGATCGACGGCAGCACCCAGTCCGAATGCCCAGCGGCGATCACGACGACCGGCAGCACAAACGACGCGACCAGCTGAACCACCGTGGCCACGGTTACCGCCCGCTCGATCCGCTTCGCTTCCTGACCATTCGGCCGGGGAGCCGTGCCCGCCGAAGCTCTGATCGCGTAGACGAACACACCGATCACGGTCGCGCCGAACACCGCGATCAGCATCCCGGCCACGCCTCCGCCGATCACCGCGCTCCCGCGCACCAACCAGAAGCCGGCGAACGCCGCCTGGATCAGCCCGCCGATCCACCGCACCCGCCTCGACCATGCTGCGGTCGGCGTCAGATCGGCCGCGCTCGTGGTCAAAATCAGACCATCAGCGTCCCTCGCCCCGGGGTGGATCGACGCGGCGCGCTCGGCTCGACGCTCGCTCACAGACATGACCGGTCCTTTCTGCACCCCGAGCAACCTGGCGGTCGGCGACAACCGAGCCTCGAAGAGCCCGGCCTCCAGCTTACTCTAGTTATAGAAAACAAGGAATCTATCTCACGAAATTTTCGTCTATCTTTAGCCCATGGCGGAGTGGAGCTTTCTCACCAACCATGCTCGCGTCCTGGTCTGCATCGCGCGTGATCCCGGGGTGCGCTTGCGCGATATCGCCGCTGCGCTCGGCATCACCGAGCGCAGTGCCTTCGGGATCGTCACCGACCTGACCGAGGCCGGCTATGTCGTCAAGGACAAGGACGGCCGTCGCAACCGCTACCGCATCCAGGACCACCTCCCCCTGCCAGAAGCCGTCGCTCGAGAGCGAACGATCGGTGAGGTGCTCAGACTGCTCAGCGACACCCGAGCGCCAGAGTCCGGGCAACTCCGGGATGGAGACGCTGCTTCGGACCGACCGGCTCGCATCCGGGGCGAACGCTCCCCGCAGCGTTGATGGAAAGTCTCCGCCGCCGAGCGACTCGCGCACCCGCGGCCGGCGAGTTCCGCCTGCCGCCGCGCGTCAGGGCCGGCAATAGCGACCGGCTCCTGAGCAAAAGCGCCATCAACCCGTGCGGGACGTTGTCGGGGCGCCCGTTCCGGCGTGCCGGTCCGAGCGCCCCGATAAGTTCGGCTAGGCCGGTGCGCCAGCGGTTTCGGGCAAGACGCCCAGCTGCTGCATCAGCGCGGCGGCGTTCCAGTAGTTGCCGCCGCGGTGGATCAACCCGTCCTCGCCGAATTCGACCGTCCCGCAACCGTACGTGGTCGCGCTCTTGCCAGTCGGCGCGATGCCCATCAGCTCGCCGTCGTTCGTCCCCGTGACCTTCCACTCCTGGGCCGCCCGGTTGCCCGAGACGATCGGCTCACCCACCTCGACGTGAAAATCCGGGAAGGCGGCGAGATAGCCCGCCACCGAGTCACGGATCGCCGCGCGCCCCCGCACGGGCTCGGGTAGCCCCACGTCGTAGAGCACGGCGTCCCCGGCATAGCACGCAGCGACACGATCAGCGTCGTGCGCGTTCCAGCCCTCGGTCTCCCGCTTTAGCACCTGAGGGATATCAAGTATTCCCATCGGAATCTCCTATCGGTAGATTCACAACTCTAGCATAAAATTTCTAGAGACTAAGATCTAGCGAATATGCTAACGTCGCAGGGGCGCTCAGTGAGCCCCTCGCTCTTCTCGCTTCCCGAGCGAACCATCCGGTCAGAAGGGCAGAGAGGCGGTCGGCCATGGCCACCGCAACAAAGAAATCCCGCGCTGCGGAACGGCTCGCGCGCCGTCCAGCTCACGTGTACTCGCCGGACTCGATGGAGTTCCGCATCTTCGAGGACAACGCCGGCGACTACCACTGGACGATCGTCGCCGCCGACGGCGCAACCCTAGCCCGGTCGGTTGGCTTTGCCTCCTACGAGGACGCAGAACGAGCCACACAGCACGTGCGCGACGGAGCCGCCTCGGCGCGGTTCGAGCGCCGCGGTACCGGGACACTCCGGGTCGATCTCAGCGCGCGTCGCGATCCCGCAAGCGACGATGACGACGCGGAGCGGTGGCTGGATGAGGGCGGCAGCTTCAGCAGCGAGACGGTGGCCAAATGGCAAGCGCCACGCTGATCGCGCCGCCGGAACGGCCCGCCCCGGCAAGCAGGCCCGATCCAACACGGACATATAGCTGCCCCGAGTGCGGGCATGTCCTGCGCGTATCCGGCCTCGGGCGCCACCGGGTGTACTTCGAGCTCGATAACGAGCGGTCATCAGACCCCGTCATGAACCGGGTCTGCCCCCAATGCGGGGACGGCCTGCCCGGCAAGAGCCCCTCGTGAGCGCAGCCATGACCCACCTTTGCTGCCCAGCCTGTCGGCTGCAATTCACTCCCGCCGCGGCGGCGTACATCATTGCCTGCCCCGAATGCGGTGACGCCCCCCAACCCATCACCAGCCTCGAGCGCACGGTCGGTTTCCGTCTTCTCGGACCAGAGGACCTCCCCCACGAGCTGCCCTACGCAACTGCCGCCTCGATCACATTTCCCGAGCCGGAAGCGCGATCATGACCGACCCGCACATCCGCATTCTCCGGCTCGTCGCGCGCCACGCACAGCGCGAGCTCGACGAGCACCACTCCATCGACCACACCAGACACACGGCATCCATACCACGACGGGAACACCTCGAGCGTGCCGCGACCCGAACCAGAGCGCGCGTCGCGGACGCCAACGAACGACGGCACAACCAAAAGACCAGCTCGAATTCCCTGACCTCGACTGTGCCCGCAATCCGCTCACAGCCGTAGAGCTCCGCGAAGCCGCGGTCATCTGAACCGAGCGTCTGAACCAAGTACCAGCTCACGACGAAGCAGGTCTCACGGGCAGCCGATGCTGGCGAGGTGCCTGTGCGGTGATGAATGCAGGCCTGGACCTCGGCGGGCCGGGTCATGCCGCGGCTGCTGGTCTACGCCTCAGGCGGTCACGCCGGCCCTGCTACCGGTCCCCGCGAAGAGGAGCAGTCTCGGGTGAGGGAGCCTGGATGCCGCGCTAGTACGGTGCCTATGTCGCGTCGGCGATCATTTGTTGCAGGTCTGCGCGGGTGTAGCCCTGGTGGCGCGCGAGTTGCACCAGGTCGGCGACCTTGTTGCGGACTTCGCTCTGTGCCGGTGTGCCGATGACGCGGATGCCCCGTCGGGGGCGCATCTCAAGGAGTCCTTCGTCGCGGAGGGCGCGCAGCGCGCGGAACACCGTGTTGGTGTTGACGCCCATCACCGCTGCGAGGTGTCGGGCGGGTGGTAGGCGGTCACCTGGCTTGGCTTCGCCTTCGGCGATGGCGCGACGGATCTCAGCGGCGACTTGGTCATGTAGGAGGGCTGGATCGTCGCGGTTGACGTTGACATCCAGCAATGTGACATTTAGAGTAGCACATTGCTGTGGTCGTTCAGACACCTACCCCGCGACGAACTTCCGACGACGAGATCGACGCTGGAGTGATCGAGGACGCACGAGCGCGCCAGCGACGCCACCGCCGCATTGGAGTTGCGCTGCTGGCCGCTGCGGCTGCTGTCGGGATACTGATCCTCGGGATCGGAGGCGGAGGAAGCGGCGCCGGAGCGAGCCGCGATCCAAATGGACTCGCCGCCCAGCAGCCGCCAACGATCGCGCCGACCGGGGAGTACTACTACCTCGACGAGCTCGAGGTACAGAGGGAGCCGAACGGCTCGTATACCGATAATCAGCGGTGGTGGGTGGCAGACAACGGCTCCGGCCGGGTCGTCTTCAGCATGCGCACCAATGGCCGGGAAGTCGGGTTCAGCGAAACATTCGGGGCCGGCGGATACGACTCGGTCGCCTACCCGAACCGAACCCACTTGATCGGCCACCGCGTGCTCTTTCCGCTCGGCTCGTTCGTGCCCCTCGGCATGAGCTTCGATCCGGAACGCCTGCCTTCCGATCCGGTGGCCCTCAGCCACGCCCTGCGTGCCGACGTCGCCAAAGCCGCCGGAATGCAGCCGCATGGAATCTACGCCGAGCGAAGCGTGCCCGAGGGAACCAAGGAACTGCTGCTGATCGCCAACGCGCTGCAGGATCCAATGGACCCACCGGCGTTCCGCAGTGCGCTCTTCACGATGGCAGGGAAGCTGCCCGGCATCGCCGTGCAGCAGACTGCCACCGACCCGCTCGGACGCAGCGGCGAGGCGATCACCGCATCCGAGGGCGTCGCGGTGGAGGCCGACGGCAAACTCAACCGCTCCGCGCACCAGACATTCTCCGTCATCTTCAACCCCAAAACCAAGCAGATCCTCGCCGAGACCCAGTACCCCAGCGATCACCGCGAGCAGGCGAACGATCAGTACGTGGTCTTCACCGGCCAGGTTGACGCCGCCACCGACACCACGACACCTACGACCGCCACTGGCACCACGACACCCACGGCCGCTGGCTAGCTTCGCGAGACGCCAGACGCTGCCAGCCGATATCCACGTGACTTCTGCATCCACGAATCCTGAGCTGTGTCGCCGAGCAGGAACCGCCGGGCCGGAGAGTCCCGCTCTGGGCCGACCAGCTTCCAGAGCAGCAGTGCAGCTATCGCAGCCCCGTCGGCGACGATCCAGGAGTCTTTTCAACGCTCGTGAGACCGCCGTTGCTCGATCAACTCAGAAGCCACCGATTTGATCGTGGCAAAGTGTCGGGTTCAGGCGAATGGAGAAGCGCGCCCGCCACCCGCCCGGCGCAGCAGCCGGGCTCTACCAAGACCCGGCCGATGGGCGCGTCAGGGGACGCCAGCGCCGGAGGCCGCCATGACTGTCGCGCTCTACCTCGACGAACTAGGGACGCCAGAATCGGTAGAAGGAGTATCCGCCGTCGCTTAAGTTTGCGGCGGCGACGGCGAGGAAGTCTTCGAGTGCGCGCGCGTTCTCGAGCGTGCCCCCGTAGACCGGATCAAAGCCCGCGTCGCGGATCAGCTGCTCCGTGAGCGTGCGGGCCTCGTCGTCCGCGGCGAAGAGGTTGCCAGGCCGCGGGTCCTGCTCGTCGATCTTGTCGTAGATGTGCGAGAAGTTCAGGTTGAACGACTTTGCCACGGGACCGTTTGTCCGGGCCTTCACCTGGTGCGCGAGCGACGGGAAGGACTCGTCCCGTCCGCCGAACGGACCGTACTCATTAATACCGCGGAAATCGTTCGTCGCGTCGATGACGACCTTCCCCTGAAGTCCGGTGACCTTCGAGAGCGCGTCGTCGATGGCGCCCGACGGCACTGCGACGAGCACGGCGTCTGCGTCCGACGCGTCACCGCCATCAGGCCCGAGTTCGCTCACCTCATGCCCAGCGGTCCGCCAACGCGCGGCCAGCCCTCCGCCGACGGTCCCACTGCCTACGGTCGTGATCCTCATGACCCAAATGATGCCGGACCCTCGCGAAACCCTCCGGGACGCGTGGCGCGCTAACTGGTTGGGCGGGCCGCGGCAGAGCGATGATGAGCGCGACGAGGCGTACTCGCGCTGTCGCAACGAGGCAAGAGCACCACGAGCAACCCTGGCAGGCAGCTTCTCCGGGCTACAAGCAGCCGCCATCTTCGACCGCCCGAGACACCTGCTTGCACGAAACAGCAGTCACGAGACGCCCGCGGCGGCGTACGGCCGCACTGCTCCTTCGCTTGGGTCAGGCCCGAGAGCAGTAGCGGTAGGAAAGTGGCCGCCTCGGCGACTGAGCAGCCGGGGCCACGCCGTCCGGCGGCCAGCTGGTGGCGATCGCGTTTCACGCGTTACGGAAGGCGCGAGGCAGCGGATCGAGGCTTGACGATGGGCGCCGGGTGGGCGCGTGCTGGTACCGTGCGCCGATCGCTGGTTACCGCCCGCAGCGCGAGAAGTCACCGATGGACAGAGCCATGCAGGCGCTGGCCAGGACTCGGTTCGGCGGCTGGCTGTTTGTGAACGTGTTCCCGGAGATCGACCGATGGTTGATCCCACGCACGGATGGGCGGGTGAAGGTGGCGATGGGCCAGCCGATCTTGCTTTTGCATACTCGTGGTGCGCGATCCGGGCAGCCTCGCACGACCCCGTTGCTCTACACGCCCCACGGTGATGGCTTTATCGTTGTCGCCGCCAAGTCCGGCGCGGAGCACCATCCCGCGTGGTATCACAACCTCCGCGCCCATCCGGATGCGGTCGCTGAGATTGGCGGTCGGCAGATCCAGGTTCACGCGCGCGTCGTCGAGGGCGCCGAGCGCGCAGAGCTTTGGCAGCTCGCCAACGACAACTACAACGGCTATCAGGTCTACCAAGGGCGTGCCGGCCGCCGCCTCATCCCAGTCGTCCTGCTCGAGACGTAATGGGACGACAGCCGTCCATTCGTAGCCCGGCGAGATCGACCAGTGCGGTCCGAGGCTTCCGCTTTAGCCCGGCGAGCCCAGGAAGCAGGACTCGGCGCGTTACCGCCCCGTAGGCGACAAGGGAGAAGTCGTCATCTGGCAATGAGCAGCCAGCGGCGAAGCGCGCTCGCCGCCTGGATCGGCCGCCGCTTTGGCTGCTCCTGCTTGACGCCTAAAGCGGCTGTTCCGGCGTCGACGCCGTCGTGACCGCTCTGGCGCTTGCAGCATTCCGAGCTTCAGTTAGCTCGGTTACGGGAGCGCTACTTCCCAGCGCGAGACGGTGTACGGGACGCCGGCGGGTCCTCCGACCATGAAGATCGCCGTGTCGTCGGCGGTTGCCCGGGCGGCGCGGAGCAACGCCGGATCGCGCACGAAGACGATCGTCCCGGCCGGCGCGTCGATCTCCTCGCCGTCGACCGTGAAGACCGCGTGTCCGGTCATCACGGCGAAGAGCTCCTGGTGGCCGTTCGTTTGGTTCTCCTCGTCGTCGGCCTCGTGATGCTCTTCGATCATCTCGTCGCCGGCGTTTCCGGTCGCGGCGTTGACGCCGAACGCCTGGACGTCGAAATGGCGACGGACGAGATGGAACGCGCAGTCGTTGATGTCCGGGTTCCCGGGGTCGACCTCGGCCAGGGTGTCCACGTCGGCCAGGCGGACGGAGCCGTACGGTGCGGTGCGGGGATCGCTCATGGCGCCGATACTCCCACATTCGCGCTCACACGGCGGAGGCCGTCGGGAAGCTAGACTTCTCGTTCACGAACGACCAGGTCGCGTCGAGCTTCGTGGCGCCGACGATCCTGGCTTCCGCTTCGGCCTGGCGGACAGCGAGAGCGGCAGCGCCGCGACCAGACCCGTGTCGGCGACAAGCCGGGAGCGGGCGCAATCCGCGCTACCTCCGACTCCCGGCGCCCGGGTTCACGCGAAGGCGATCGTCTGGGTCGCCGAGACGCGACGAGTGTCTTCGTGCAATGCACTCGGTCGGCGGCGACACACGCGGACGCCTCCTCGGGTCGTCAACGCGATCGTGTGCTTCGCAGTTGTCGGTCGTGTGTGGATCTCGTTGATGCGTGCGTTCGGATCAGAGCAGGGATATCGCAACCGCGTCGGCGTGCTCGGGCTAAGGCCGTTCGCGG
>CAWEUN010000006.1:0-842362 GCA_963812225.1 uncultured Solirubrobacterales bacterium | reverse complement strand
TGTCCGGCTGCAAACCGAGATCGCCGGTGGCGGTGGGAACGGGTGGCTCGATCACCTCGTGCTCCGCGGTCGTGTCGACGGAGGCGAGGAGACGGTGCCAGCGGGCGGGCTGTTCCTCATGATCGGCGCGCGCCCCCACAGTGACTGGCTACCGCCCGAGGTCGCCAAGGATCCGCAGGGCTTCGTGCTCTGCGCCACGGATCTCCCCGCCGGCCACACCTGGCCGCTGAAGCGCGACCCGCTCCTGCTGGAGACGGGGATGCCGGGGGTGTTTGCTGTCGGCGACGTCCGGCACGGCTCCGTCAAGCGCGTCGCGTCGGCCGTCGGCGAGGGCTCAGTCGCGATCCAGCTTCTCCATCGCCTGTTCGCCGCAGAGCAGCCCCAGCGGCGCGAGCGACGCCACGCGACGACGACATCGTCCTTCTCCAGCGTTCCGTAGCACGAGCATTGCCCGGCTCGGGCATGGCTCAGGCACCCCGGGCCATCGCTCTCGTTCCCAGACCGGGGCGCCTGGCCGTCCGGGTGCCCGGGCTCGGCCAGCCGCGCTGGGTTCAGCGCTCACAGCCACCGTCCCTGCTCGAGGCCCATGATTACCTCGTGGCGAGATTGTCGTTGTTTCGCATCTGGGTCCCCTGAAGCCGCTTCCTCCGCGATCCGTGCCGTTCACCGGAGCCGGCGTATCATCAGGCGATCCTTGGGTCCTCGCGGTGATCGCAACTCCGGCTCGGTAGGAGGACAGTCCGGGACCATCGGGTACCCCTGGACGTGTGGCCCCTCTTGTGGAACCGGGCGCAAATCGCCGCGCGGGATCTAGCGAGCAAGGTCGGGGGTCTCGGCGAGCTCCGCCGCAAGCTGTAGCAGTTATCCCGCAGCTGTTGATCGGCAAGCCCGCTGACGTGCTTGGTGGCCAGTGCCGACGCCCGCCGGACTGGTGTCAGTCCACGGCCGCGATTGCTTCTACCTCGACGGGCATCCCGAAGGGCAGCTCCCCGGCGCCGATCGCGGAGCGGGCATGGCGGCCGGCATCGCCCCCTGCGCATGCGACATTGCTCCCGGAGTCGCCCACGTGGACCGCGAGCCCGCGGGGTGGTGTGCGTTTGGCCCACGCAGCGAGATGGAGCGGCTACGCCGCTTGCGCACGACCCAGTACCTCGATGACGAGCCGGTGTGGAGGATCATTTGCTTCGTCATCCCGGCGCAGTTTCGCAGACAAGGCCTCGCTCACCGCCTGTTGGACGGCACTGTTGACTACACCCGTGACCACGGGGCGCAAGTCCTCGAGGGGTATTCGATCGACCCTGACGGCGCGAGGGTCAGCTCCGCCTTCGCCTATGTAGGCACGACGTCGCTGTTCGACGCCGCAGGGTTCAAGCGAATCGAGCCCGCGAAAGCGCGCGGCGCGAGCCTGCCGCGCTGGATCATGCGACGAGACCTGAACGCAGTCCACTGAACCTTGGCCTGCCGGTCGCCGGGACGCCGCAGAGCGGGTAGTTTGAGGCGCGACCTGCGCGGTCGCCGCGGCCGAGTCACGCTTTCACCACGCCACGCGTATTCGGCCCACGCCCGACGAGTTCCCTGCTGCCGCGCGGACACGAGGGGAACCGGCGAGCCGGCGACCTGACGAGTCCTGATGGACGGGGCACTGTCAGTGGCGGCTGACCGATCAGGAGCCGGCCTCTCGTGTCAGGCGGGCGCGCCATTGCTCGAAGCCACGCACGAGCTCGGACTCGCTGGCTGCCGCGAGGCGATCGATGTGATCGTCGATGTACCGCAAATACAGCGGGACGAGCTGTTCGCGCAACAGCGCCGTTGCTGCCGAGCGGTCCTCGGGTGCCGCTGACCGCCACGCGAGCGCGTCGCGTACGAGCGACTTCGCTGGCACGTCGGCGGCAGCGAGATACCAACCCACCGCTTCGTCGTTGGTACCAACCCGACCGGTCGCTGCCGTGAACATGAAGCGAACCGGGAACAGCACCAGCTTGGTCACTCGGCGCACTCCGCGCGCCAGAAGTAAGGACGGATCGCGAACCTCTTCGATCGCCTCCTGTCTCGCAGGTCGCATCGATCCCAGCCGCGCGGGCGTCGAAGTTGAGTCGCTGCGTATCCCGGCCAGAAAGTTGAGCGCGAACTCCGCGCCCGTGATCAGCAGCTCCTCAGCCGTCGGGCGCACGAGCCCGGTGCGCGCGTCGACACCGGCGAGCAGCCGCCCGTTCTCGATCAGGTCAAGCCGGTCCAGCGGCGGGAATCGGCCGCCCTCGCCGTCTCCACGCAACGTCGTCGGCGTCCCCCAGAACACCGACAGGCGCTCGGCTAACGCCGAACCAGTGCTCTTCTGGGCCTCGGCGATGGCGTGGATCGTGTCGGCGTCCTGCTCCTCGACCGGATCGGCAAGGATCAGCCCGAGGTCCACATCGCTGACGAGTGCGTTGAACCCGCCGTGCGCCAAGCTGCCGAGCGCGTAAGCGGCTACCAAACGGTCGCCTAACGCCGCCCGGTAGGCGTCCACCGCCTCCGACAAGATCGCCTGGGCTTCGACCATCGATTACGACGCTATCCAGGCCCGGCGCCAGCGGCAACATGCAGCCGCACGGTGCACCAGTCGACGCGAATGCAAGAGGAACGTCAACCGCCGGCGGCGTCCTGCCTTGATGCAGTCACGAGCATCTCGCACCGATGGGCGAGAGGCGTGCATCGCGCGGATTCGGGAGCTCCCGTTTTGGCCGATCGCTGGCTCGCGCTGCTCCGACGCGCTCCTGGCGAACAGGAGGCCGCGTCCGATTTCGGTTGACAGACCTCTCGGCCGATGAAAGCGGGACTGCGGACTACTCCACCCGGCAGCTGAATGTGCGTGCCCGCGTTCGTGGAATAGCAGGACTCTGGGCTCGACGAGCAAGACGACTGCCGTCCGACGATGCGATGGGTCTCGCAAGTGGCGATGAGCGCGTCGCTGGCGATGGACGGCCCGACACCTGCCGTCTTCCGTTGTCGCACCGGCATCCGGGCGCTCGCGACGCCGGCCCTGCCTTGCGCGGACGTAAGAAAAGTCAAGGATCCGTGTCAAATTTCGGGGGTCGATTCGGCGCGGTCGGTGGGGTCGCGGAGGACGGCAGATCGGTCTCCTGGGAGGGGGGTCGGCTGAGCACCGGCGCGGTCGTGTGATTCGGTTCGCTATTTGCGTGTGGGTGACCGCCGCCGGGGTTGCCGGTCCTGGGCGTAGAGTGGGCGCATGTCTGTCTAGACGGACATCAGATCGAACTTCACGCTCGTCATGCCAACAAAAACACAGCCAGCAGTTCCAGTCGCGCTCGGTGCGGCGTTGCCCGTCCGCGAACGGTTGGCGCACCGTCATCAGCGGATGGCACGCCGTTCCCTTTTCCGTTCCCCCCAAATCGGATCTCCTTATTTCACAGGCGATTTGGACCTCGTGCGCCGGTCTCGAAAACCGGTATGGGCGGTTTCGTCCATCGAGGGTTCGAATCCCTCCCTCTCCGCCCCTGGCTCGCGGCCCGATCGAGCCCGCAGCTACCCGGCGGACGCTCTTGGTCCGCCCGGATCACTCGGGTGATCGACGTCGACCGGTGGCAGGTCCCGTACCTCGTCCTTCGTTAGGTTCAGCCGGATGATCGCGCCGACGCGCTTCACGGCGCTGATCGGAATGGCCACCCTCTTCTTGCCCCACAGGTGACCCTCGTCGAGCAGGATGTGTGTCACGTGATGATCGCTGGGATTGATGACCAGTCCCTGGACCCGCCCGACAGGCTCATCACTGGCGTATACGTGATCGCCTCGGCGCACCTCCACCTCACCCAAGGGCACATGGTCGTAGCTGACCCCATGGGCATCAGCGTTTCTTCCTGGTGGGGGCCCGCCGGTGCCCAAACCACTCACACGGGTGCCCATGTCGTGCGTGGCCAGG
The DNA here is from genome assembly GCA_963812225.1 of uncultured Solirubrobacterales bacterium. Classification (GTDB taxonomy): domain Bacteria; phylum Actinomycetota; class Thermoleophilia; order Solirubrobacterales; family Solirubrobacteraceae; genus Palsa-465. Next base: position 838,446 of record CAWEUN010000006.1, on the reverse strand, counting down.
CCGTAGTAGGGCAGCGAGTGCATCTGGTCTTCGCTGTAGCCCAAGTGCCCGCCGCCCCCCGAAAGGAACTGTGTCTCGTCAGCGGTCTCGAGCGCCTCGAACTCAGACGTGGTGCACCCCAGCTGAATCTCCTTCGCCGTCGAGGTCACGAGGTCGATTGGCACAAGATGACCGGCATCGCGCCGATTGCTTGGCTCGACGACGAGGTGGGTGATCGCACAGGCGACGGGATCGATGACCACGCGTCTCAGATCTCCGCAAACCCCGTCGGGACAAACGACTTCGCTTCCAATGATGAACTGACTGGTTTCGCTCATCTATGTTCCCTCTCGTCTCGCTGCTGCTCCTACTTTGAACGCCCGGCCACTCCGACCAGCTAGGCACCATCCACCCCGGCCGCGTCCCCGACGAGGCCAGACTACAAGCCTGTCGAGTACGTGGCCTCCCCCGCCGTCACCCCGAGTGAAAGACAACGGCCTCACGAGAGGTCACGGCCGGTAACGAAGGCCATAAAAGTCCTGCAAACGTACAGATTCGGAGTGTACGTCGTGATCTCCGGATAGCGGATGAAACGAACCTAGTGGACGCTCAGTGGACGTCGCCCGGAAGAACGCACCGGACTCGAAAACCGGTATGGGCGGTTTCGTCCATCGAGGGTTCGAATCCCTCCCTCTCCGCTGATCCAAATTGAGAGCTTTGCGGGTTAGGCGTGCACGCTGGTTTGGAGCAGGTGCTCTTTGAGTTGATGGCGGGACTTCACCCCGAGCTTGCGGAACGCCTTGCGAAGGTGATAGTCGACGGTGCTGGGGCTGATGAACAGCTGGGCGGCGATCTCCTGGTTAGTGGCCCCGTCGGCGGCGAGGCGGGAGATCTGAGCTTCCTGAGGCGTCAGATCGTCGCGGGTATCGTCGGTACGTTTGCGCGCGTGCTCACCGGTCGCCTCGAGCTCGACCCGGGCGCGCTCGGCGAACGCCTCCATCCCGAACTCCGTGAACAGCTCGTGGGCGGTGCGCAGCTGCTCGCGGGCATCGAGCCGGCGGCGCTCCCTGCGTAGCCATTCGCCGTACAGGAGATGGGCGCGCGCGAGCTCCGCGCGAATGCGGGTCCGTACGAGCCGATCGATCGCCTGGCGATAGAGCTGCTCGGCAGCATCCCCTTCACTCACCAGCGCCCGAGAGCGGGCCTCGATCCCAAGTGCCCAATCGGTGCCACTGGCTCGCGTGCGGTCCGAGAGCCGACGCAGAGTGTCAGAAGCCAACTCTGGCTTGCCAGTGCGGACGGCGGCCTCGATCGACTCAACCAGTCCCCACGTGGAGTACAGCATCTCGAGCGGATATTCGCTGGCTTCCCGGGCCGCGACGAGCGACTCGTCGTAGCGACCGAGCCCGTTGTAGAGAACCGCCTTCGACCAGTGAATGATGGTCGGCCCCGCTCCCTCGCCGCGCGCAACCATCTCCTCCATGCTCGTGTCGATCAACTTCGCGAGCTCGGCTTCATGACCCCGCCGGGCCGCGACAATCAAGGCCGGGTAGGGCGTGAACAGGCTCCCCGTCGCCTCGGCGACCGCCCTCACTTCCTCGACCAGCGACGCGGCCTCGGCGAGCTCCCCTGCATGTTCGTGCAGGCCGATGCGCTGATTCAGCCCCAGGATGAGCATCGGGAGCGCGCCCGCATCACGGGAGAGCTGAACGTGGCGGGTGCATAGCGCATCCCAGCTCTCGTCGTCCCACAAATCGATGGCCATGTGACAGGCGAACCAGAGCCAGCGGAGACCTTCACCCCGGGAGATGTCGTCGCCGCGGAAGGCGCTCGCCGCGCGCCTAAGCATCGGGGTCGCTGCGACGAACCCGTCGATGCTCAGCACGGTGAGACCGTCGAGGAGGAGGTCCGCCGCGGTCGGCGGCCCGGGCGACCGGGGCGCGGCGCTCGCCGCCTCGGCAACTTCCAGCATTCCAACGCCGGGGTCCCCACGACCGGCGAACATGAGCGCAGCCCATAACGCATCCAGGTAGGTCTCGCGTGCGAGTCTCACGTCGAGCGGCTCAAGTCGGTTGGCGGCCATCAGCAACAGTTGCGGCGCCTCGCGGCCGCGGCTGGCGACGAACTCGATCTGGGCGCGCAAGAGGTCCACGCGGGCTCGCTCCAGCGCGTCGAGCGGTCCCGCCTCGGCGGTGGCGAGTAGCGCCAGTGCGGCGTCGGGAGCACCGGCCAGGTGCTTGGCCCGTGCCGCGGCGACCGCGCGATTGGCACGGCGCTCGGGCTCGGGGGTGAGCGCGAAGGCGCGCTCCAGGAACGCGGCGGCTGCGGCCAGTCCTCCCCGCGCCTGAGCGCGGCTCGCCGAGCGCTCAAGCTCGGCGGCAATGTCCTCGTCGAACGCCGTGGTCGCTTGGGCAAGATGCCAAGCGCGGCGATCGGGATCGACCTCAGGGTCGGTCGCGTCTGCCAGCCCGCGATGCACCGCCCGCCTCTCCTGCGACGACGCGGCTCGATATATGGCCGAGCGGACCAGGGGATGACGAAACATCACGCGCGCGCCGATCGTGAGCAAGCCGTCGGTGTCTACGGCCGCGTGGGCTCCGATCCCGAGTCGCTCCGCCGCCCGCCACAGCAACACGGGGTCGCCGACCGGCTCAGCCGCCGCGACCAACAACAGCCGTTGAGTCTCCTCTGGGAGCCCCGCAAACCGCATACGAAAGCTGTCCTCGATCTGCCCAGCCAGCCTCGGCGCGTCCAGCAACCCGAATCCGCCGGCCAGCTGCGCCGGCGTTAACCCCCGTGGCAACTCCAATAACGCCAGAGGATTACCCCTCGTCTCAGCCACTAGCCGCTCCCGCACCCGCTCGTCCAACGGCACCCGCACTGTCGAGCCCAACAGCGCGCGCGCATCACGATCACGCAGACCCTCGACCGTTAGCTGCGGCAGTCCCGCGAGCTCATCGCTCCGATCACGCGTCGAGAACACCAAGGCGACCGACTCCGCCATCAGGCGCCGCGCCACGAACACGAGAACCTGGGCCGAGGCACGATCAAGCCACTGCGCGTCATCGACGACACACAGCAGGGGCTGTTCCTGGGCCGCGTCGGCCAAGAGGCTGAGCGCCGCCAACCCGACCAGAAACCGATCCGGCGCGTGCCCCGCACGCAGCCCGAACGCCACGCCAAGCGCCTCCTGCTGTGGTGAAGGCAGCCGCTCCAAGCAATCCAGCATCGGCGCGCACAGCTGCTGCAGGGCCGCGAACGCGAGCTCCACCTCGGACTCCACTCCGACAGCGCGCATAACCCGGAACCCCGACGCAGATCCGATCGCGGACGCCAACAGCGCCGTCTTTCCAACCCCCGGCTCGCCGCTCACCACGAGGACCCGGCTCTGCCCACCGCGCACCGCCTCAAGCAGCCGCTCCAGCGCCTCGCGCTCTTCGCGTCGGCCGTGCAACACCTCCGCCGGCCCGTCGGTGACCATGCACTGCCGACCATACCGCCTGTTTGATTGACAATCGCCGAGGTTCTCCGCACCGTGTGTCACGAACATCCTCGAACCCACCCACCTGATCGTGGTTTTGGTCGTCGCGCTCCTCATCCTCGGACCCAAACGACTGCGGAAGCCGGTCGCGCGCTCGGCCAGGGACTCAAGGAATTCAAGGGCTCCATCAGCCCCATACAGCTCGTGGGCAAAAGGCACCGACCAAGCTGCCGCGTCCGCATTTGAGTGGTACCTGGCGGCGCTCGACCAAGAGGAGCGAGCCGCTGAGGTCTATGCCAGCTTGGTCCGGCGCGCAGGCCAACTGGTCTCGCGCGACCACGCCGCTGCCGAGGCAGGGGTTCACGCCGGCAGATTTTCAGCTTCCGACGGTCGGTCAGGCAGCTGCTCGAGCCACCAGTCGATCGGGACGATGCGCATCGCGAGGTCGAACGAGCCTCGATCCAGCGACTCAGCGAGCTGGGCAATGGCTACGAGATTCTCGCGTAGCCACGCGTCCTCGACAGGGCCACCGGTCTGAGTCGCGGGGCTGACACGACTAAGCCTCGGCCGACTCAGGTGCTCGTCGAGCGGCTCCGACTCATCGAGCACGCTTCCCCACCAGTACAAACGACTGTAGAGCTCGACGTGGCGATCGACGACCTCCGCGTATGTGCCCGAGTGGACCATCACGTCGGCCCAGCGTCCGAGTACCTCCTGGCCATGCTCGAGGAGCCCCGTGATCAGCCGGTGAAGCTGTTCGCGGCGGTCGGCGCTCCCGAGCATTTCGTCCATCGCCGCGGCGAGACGCGGGCTATCACGCACCGCCTCGGAACCGACCGCGAGCGCCTCGCCCCCGAGCTCGCCGTCCGGAACGAGACCGGCGAGCTCGAGCAGACCGGTCCAGACGAGGCGAGCCGCGCGCACCAGGTCGAACAGTGCGTACTGCGCGAGCACCGACCAGCGCTCGCGCTGCCGGCGCTCGAGTACTTCGTTGAGCACCGCCGCGGTGACCGCGACGACGATGAGGCTCGCGACGAGGCTCGTGAACAGCGTGTGACGCACCCAGAACGTGTCGTCGTCGACGTCCCACGCGATCGCCCCTAGAAGGACGAGCAGGCTGAGGACACCGATGATCCGCGTCGGGCGCACGAACGCCCGAAGCGAGTCGGTGCGGCGCGGACCGACAGTGTGACGAGCCATCTCTTGCCGAGGATATTGTGCCCGGCCCACACCAGCCGGCGAGGAGGCTCGCGTTACGTTGCTTCAATCCTAAGTGACTGGACCGGTTTAGTTTTCGGGCTGTTTTTGTCCTTTAGCATGCACCTGGCGCTCGCGGAGGCGACCGATCGGGAGGTCGATCCGGACCGCCGTGCGTGGCATCTGGCGGCCGCGGCGCCAGGTCCCGATGAGGAGGTCGCGCTTGAGCTCGAGCGCTCGGCGGGGCGGGCGCAGGCGCGCGGCGGCTTCGCCTCTGAGGCGGCGTTTCTACAGCGTGCCGTCGCGCTCACCGGGGATTCCGGGCGCCGGACAGACCGGGCGCTCGCTGCCGCCCACGCGAGCCACAACGCGGGCGCGTTCGATGCGGCCCTCAGCCTGCTGGCGGCAGCGGAAGCCGGGACGCTCGACGAACTCCAACGGGCGCGGGTGGACCTTCTCGGCGCCGAGGCGTCCTATGCGCAAAGCCACGGCAGCGAAGCCCCGGCACTGTTGCTCAGGGCCGCCAAGACGCTCGAGCCGCTCGATCCCAAGCTCGCGCGTGAGACCTACCTCGACGCCTGGAGCGCCGCGCTGTTCGCCGGACGGCTCGCGGGTGCCGGCAACCTGCGCGACGTCTCCCGGGCAGCTCGGTCCGCCGCTCGGGCACCGGACCCTCCGCGTCCGTCCGACCTGCTCCTCGACGGATTTGCGCTGCTGTTCACCGACGGACGCCCCGCTGCCGAGCCGGTGCTCGCGCGGGCTGCCACCGGGTTTGCCGGCGACGAGGTCTCGATCGAGGAGGTGCTCCGCTGGGCGTGGCTTGCGACGGCGGCCGCCGTGGTGGTCTGGGATTACGACACCTGCCTGGCAGTTGGCACCCGCGAGGTCCAGGTCGCGCGCGATTCAGGGGCTCTCGCCGTGCTTGCGGTCGGCGTGAACGTCCTCGCCCAAGCTGTTTCGCTGGGCGGCGACCTGGCAAATGCGGCGTTGCTGATCGCTGAGGCGGATGCGGTCACCGAGGCGACGGGCACGCAGGTCGCGGGCTACGGCGCGCTCGTGCTCACGGCTCTGCGGGGCCGCGAGTCCGAAGCGTTCGGGCTGATCGACGCCACCATCGAGCGCGCCACCGCCGGCGGTCAGGGAACCGCGGTCCAGTACGCACGCTGGGCGAGCGCGGTCGTCCACAACGCGCTCGGCCACTACGAGGAGGCGCTTGACGCAGCCCAAGATGCGGCCGAAGACACCCCGGAGTTGTTCGTTTCCGCCTGGTCGCTGAGCGAGCTGATCGAAGCCGCGACGAGGAGCGGAAAGACAGAGCTGGCACGCGACGCGCTCGATCGACTCGTCGCACACACGCACGCCAGCGGCACCGACTGGGGGCTGGGAATCGAGGCGCGCTCGCGCGCGCTGCTGAGCGAGGGGGAGACCGCCGAGGGCCTGTATCGCGAGGCCATCGATCGGCTTAGCCGCACCGGGCTGCGGCCGGAGCTCGCCCGCGTGCACCTGCTGTACGGCGAGTGGCTCCGACGCGAGAACCGCCGCGTCGACGCGCGCGCGGAACTCCGCACTGCTCACGACTTGTTCTTGGCGATCGGCATGGAGGCGTTCGCCGAGCGCACCCGCATCGAACTCGTGGCGACGGGCGAGACGGTGCGCAAGCGGACGGTCGAGGCGCGTGACGAGCTCACGGCCCAGGAGCATCAGATCGCCCGCCTCGCTCGCGACGGCCTCTCGAATCCCGAGATCGGGGCACGGTTGTTCCTGAGTCCACGTACCGTCGAATGGCACCTGCGAAAGGTGTTCACCAAGCTGGGGATCAGCTCCCGCAAGGAGCTCGCGGCTGCGCTGCCTGACTCAAGGTCCGAGCTCGTCGCGGCCTGACGCCGCGTTGACACATCGCGACGCCACGGCTACCGTCGCGGGTGGGGTGCTGCGTCGTAGCCGACGTGTTTCTCTCATATTCGCGTCATGACTCGGAGTTCGTCCGGCGACTGACGGCTGCGCTCCACGAGCGGGGCAAGGACGTGTGGGTCGACGTCGACGGGATCCGCGACGCCGAGGTGTTTCCCCAGGCGCTGCGGCGCGCGGTCGAGAGCAGCGACGCCTTCGTGTTCGTCATCAGCCCCGATTCGGTCCGTTCCACATTCTGCGAAGAGGAGATCGAGCACGCGGCCGAGCTCAACAAGCGGATCGTCCCGCTGTCCCTCAGGCCTGTGGACGACGGCGAGATACCGGAGGCGGTCCGATTCCGCAACTGGATCCCGGCCTCGAGCGACGGCGACTTCGACGCCACGATCGACCGCCTCCTCACCGCCCTCGACACCGACCTCGACTGGGACCGCCAGCACTCCCGCCTGACTGTCAAGGCGCTCGAGTGGGAGCAGTCGGGGCAGGATCGCAGCTTCCTCCTGCGCGGCGCGGACCTGGCCGCCGCAGAACAGTGGCTGGCCGCCGGCGCGGGCAAGGATCCCGGGCCGACCGCGCTCGAGAGCGAGTACGTCCTCGCTGCGCGCGGCGCCTCAGCCCGCCGACAGCGCAACCTCGTCGTCGCGAGCCTCGTCGTGGCGGCGGTGTCGGTGGCGCTGCTCGTGTTCGCCCTGATCTCCCGCAGCGACGCGATCCACTCCAGCAACGCCGCCAAAGCGCAGGCCCTCACCTCCGACGCCGAGCGGGTGGGCGCACAGGCGCTCGTCAAGAAGAACCTGGACCTGGCGATGCTGTACGGGGTCCTGGGCGTGAAGCTCCAGGACCGGCTCGAGACGCGCGGCGACCTGCTGGCGGAACTCCAGAACAACCCGTTCGCGATTCGGTACATCCGGCCGTCGCACAACCTGATCGCATCGCTGGCCGTCGATCTGCACGGCAGGCTTCTGGCGATGGGCGATTCCTCGGGCGTCGTGCGCTTCGAGGACATGGCGCGGTGGACCGCGAGCGGCCGGCCGTTGGCGCTCGGTGGCTCGATTCCCAACGAGGCGATGGCGTTCTCCCCGAGCGGCGACACGCTCGCCGTTCTGACCGTGGGAGGAAGCACCGACAACAACATCCAGGTCGGTCGCACGACCCTGTACGCGATCGACGTGGCGACCCGCCGGGTCCGTCGCCTCGGCTCCTGGCGAGGCGTCTTTCCGGCAGTGCCATACCCGGGCGCCTCCCTTGCCTATGACCCCAGCGGGCGCCACATCGCGCTGTCGCTGTCCCGCGCCGCGCCAGATGGATCGATCTCGGCGGACACGCTCCGGCTCCTCGACGCCGCGACAGGCCACACGATCTGGGGCCGCCAGTACCCGCTGCTGGGCGACCAAAACGAGCCGCGCCTGGTGTTCGCTCCGGACGGGGCGCTGCTGAGCTCGGCGCAACAGGGCGACACGCTGCTGTGGAGCGCCCGGACAGGACGGGTGACGCGGCGCTTCCCGATCGGCGGGCAGCCGGCGATCAGCCCCGACGGCGGCACCGTCGCTCTCGCGGTCAATAACCCGGACCTCGCGGCGGCTTATTCCCGGATCGCGATGCTCAACCTGCGAACCGGCCGCTCTCGCTTCCTCCTGCCCGCGTCACTTCCGAACGTCTGGATGCGGGGATTCGCGTTCACTCCCGACGGCAAGCGCCTCGTCGGCGAAACGATTCACGGCGATGTCTACGTATGGGACGCCGCGAGCGGATCGCTCACCGAGACGATTCCCGCGCCGCCCGGCGCGCGCGCTTCGGAGGTCCTCGACCCGACCGGGCGCACGGTGTTCGTCGGATCGCAGGCCGGCACCGTGGTCGCGTTCGACATTGCGGGATCGCGGCGGCTGGGGCGGGCCTTCGACTGGAACGTCCCCAACGAGTCGGGTGCCGTCGGGGCGGGCATGGTGGTGAACCGGCAGAGCGACCTGATGGCGACCAACCAGGCCGATGGCTCGGTGGCGCTCGTCGACCTCCGGACCCTGCGGCGGACGGCGACGCTGCCCGCGGTCGATGGATCCGTGTCGTCTGCGCTGGTGTTCTTCCCCGACGGCCGCACGCTCGTTACCGGTGGCATCGCCGGATATCTCACGCTTTGGGACGTCCGCACTCACAAGGTCACGCGGAGAATCAACCTCGGGCGAGCCCGTGTGGTGGGCGGCTGTGAGCCCGGATGGCCAGCTGTTCGCGGCCCAGACGCAAGCCGACACGAGCGAACAGCACGACCTCGCGGGTCCAGGTCCGCCCCGTCGCAGGCGGGAGGCCGCTCTGGAGCTCACGAGATGCAGGACGGCAACGGCGGGCTGTACTTCAGTCCCGACGGGCGCGAAGTCGCCGCGCTCGGTTGCTGCACCTCGTTCTCGACGGTCGCCAGCTGGGGATCGCGCTCGGGTGCAGCTGTTGTTCCGGAACCGCATCGCCAACGACCACGCGACGGCGATCGCCTACACGCCCGACTCGCGCGTGCTCGCTGTCGGGACCGAGGACGGCCAGGTGCTGTTATGGAACGCTCGCACCGGCGTAGCGCAGGCGCCCGCGCTCCGCGTCTCCACTGGCAACGTCGCCGGAATTTCGTTCTCACCCGACGGGACGGTGATGGCGGTCGCGTCGCGGGACGGGAGCACCACTCTGTGGGACGTGCGCTCCGGCGCGCAGATCGGAAGCTCGTTCCCGGCCCGGCCCAACGTCATCACGGTCCCGGTGTTCGAGCGCAACGGCCGTCTGCTGATCGAGTACCTGTCGGACGCCGCGCAGTGGCCGATGGACGTCGGCGAGCTGGGAGCGGTTCGCCTGCCAGGTGGCGGGCCGGGACATGACCCCGGCCGAGTTCCACCAGATCCTGCCGGACCGGCCATACGTGCACGTCTGTCCGTGACCGGCCCGGTTCAGCGCCGGCGCCTCAGCCGGTACATCCTCAGCCGCCCGTAGTCCTTGGCGGCGTCCATGTGGCCGACGTAGTCGCACGCGAACTCGCGGCTGTCGTCGAGCACGAGGGCAGCCGCGAAGGCGTCGGTGACATAAACGGTGCCGGCCGGCGTCACGGGTTCGATGCGGGCGGTGCGGCTCACGTGCGAGCCCATGTAGGCGGTGAGTCCGAGAACCGGATCGGGGGTCGGGAAGACCGGACCGAGATGGCCGCCGAGTCGGAGCGCGAGGTGGCTCGGCAGGCCCTCGGCATCGAGGTCGATCGCCGCGATCGCGTCCTGGAGGTCGAGCGCGCACCGCGCGGCCGCGGTCGCGTCGCTCAGCACGACATGAATCGCGTCACCCCAGGTGTTGCGAGACAGCACGTCGTGCTCGTGTCGCGACAAGACCTCGGCGAAGGCGCCGAGGAAGCGATCGGCGAACGCCGGAAACTGCTCGTCGGTCAGTTTCGAGAACCCCCGGACATCGCCGAACAGGATCGCGTGGACCGCGCGCCCGCCGGCGTGGGAGCCGGGCCGAGGAGCATCACCAGCACCAGGCGATCCGAACTCTGTCGCGGTGGTCTCGACAGTCGGCGAGATGACCGTGGCTGGCCGGCCCAGTCGACGCCACGTCGCGACGTCGACGGCCGTCCCTGCCGCGCCGCGCGCCGGATGTCCGTCCCACACGGCAAGCTGGCGAACCTCGGCATCGAGGTACCGCGCTCGTAACAGCGCGAGCCCCATCGCCAGTTCGCTGGCGTATCGGAACAGGACGTCGTCGCCGAGATAGGCGTCGTCGGTCGCGTATCGCACCGACGACGCGGCCGCCACACACCGATCGAACCGCTCTACCCATCCCTCGCCCGCGGGAGCGACCGACCGGTTGACGAACTCAGTCCGGGCAAACGGCAAGACACAGTGCAGCTCGCTCCCGCTCGCGAGTAGCGCCTCGGCCCAAAGGATGTCTCCCCCGCTCGCGAGCGAGCCGTACGCGAAGCCGGGCGGCCGTGAGGAGATCACCTCCGCCACCCGACCGGCGACGACGGCTTCCGCCTCCGGGACCAAGCCGCCCTCCTCCGACACGCGGTGACCGCAAAAGTGAACGACCTCGGGACCGGCGAGCACCGTCAAGATCTCTGCGTCGAGGTCGAGCTTTTCGCAGATCAGGCGCAGCTGGCGGCGGGTGCTCGCGAGCGCCCCGTAGTCCTGCTCGTGCAAGGCCGCAGCGCGCACGAGCCCCCTCCTCGCGGCGACCTCGTCGCCCCGGAGCAACCGCGCCTCGGCGTCAGTCGCGGCGGCGAAGTACGAGTCGACATCCTCCGCGGCCAGAATCTCGAGCACGACAGCCGCCAGCTCTCTCGCGCGCCTCGGGTCGCCGGCGATCAGCCACAAGGTCGCGGAATTGATCGCCGGGTAATAGCCGCCGGTTCGCTCGAAAACGGCGCCGTACAGACGTGCGGCGCGAGCCGCTTGGCCGGCGCGCTCGGACCCGTCGGCGGCCAGTGCCAGGTCCTTGGCGATTCGCGCTTCCAGCGACGCGACGTCCTCGTCCGGCACATCGGCCAGGCCGTACTGCTCAAAGCGCCTGGCGGCCTCCTCGGTCGCACCCGTTCGCGCCAGCGCGAGCACCGCGCGGTGCTTGAGCCATATGTCGTCAGGATGCTCGGCCAGGCCGCGTTCGGCGAGATCGAACGCGCTCAGCAGCTCGCCTCGCCGCTCCTCGAGCTTGACGGCATCAAGCCACCAGCCCGCGCCACGGTTCTTGGGCTCGATCGACGGCTCCGACGGCGACACGGTAAGACTCTAGTCCCGCGCGGGGAGCCCCGATGATCGGGACTCCCCGTGCGCCGGGCTACTGAACGGCGGCGGGGCCCTGCATATGGCGGAGGTACGACTGCGCGCCCTGGCCCGCCGGCGCCGCGTGGGACGCGGTCGTCGACGGCGCGGCTCCGGTGCCCCGGTACTGGATCAGCGGCCACGACACCGCCGGCTGCTCGATCGCCTGTTGGTGGAGTGCCGGTTGGGTCCCAGACGCGGTCTTGCTCGAGCCCGAGGCGACGAGTAGGACAACGACCACGGTGACGACGATAAGCGTCCCCAGGGCCGTCAGGACGATTCCGACTCGTGACCTGCGACTCGATGCGCGTTCAGTTTGTGCGAGCGTGCTCATGCGAGCTCCCCTTCGTTGTGGCAGAACGTTGCGTCACCACATCGCCGAGCGGTGAAGTCTCGGTTTCAGGTGACGTCCACGACTATCGCGAGCGCCGGCGCCGAGCCCAACCAAATGTTGGACGTTCGTTGTGTCTAATCCTGGACACTCGCCGCAACCCGAGCGCCCCCGCGCTTGCGAAGAGACGTGGCGCACGGGACGATGTGCACATGACTGGCCGCTGGGGGCCGTCAGATATGCCATCTGGGAGATGTATGAGGTACCGACCGAGCGTACGTTGGTTCTGTGGAATCGACGCGTACGCCGCTGATCTGGGGGGAGCCCCTCGTGGGCACCGAAACGCAGGCTCCGTCACGGTTTAACCTGCCTGCGGGAACCGTCACGTTCCTGCTGAGTGACATCGAGGGCTCAACGAGGCTGTGGTCCGACTTTCCCGACGCGATGGGGGACGTCGTGGCCGAGACGTATGGGATTCTCGATCGCGCGATCGGGCGATATGACGGGGTGCGGCCGATCGAGCAGGGCGAGGGCGACAGCGTGGTCGGGGCGTTCTCACGTGCGGCGGACGCGGTCGCCGCGGCGCTTTACGCGCAGCGTGAGCTGCACGCGGTGGCGTGGCCAGAAGGGATCGCGCTCCGAGTACGAATCGCTCTGCACACGGCGGACGCGCAGCTGCGTGACGAGGGCAACTACTTCGGTCTGGCCCTGTCGCGGTGTGCGCGGCTGCGTTCGGCCGCCAGCGGCGGCCAGACGCTTCTGTCGCGCGCGACGCGGGACCTCGTCGTCGATCAGCTTCCGGAGGGCGTCGAACTGGCGGACTGCGGCGTGCATCGCCTCCGCGATCTCGGCCGACCCGAGCACGTCTTTGCCCTCGTTCACCCGGAGCTCGGCGCCCCCGTGACGGAGCTGCGCTCGCTCGACAACTTCCCCAACAACCTTCCGGATCAGCTCACGAGTTTCGTCGGCCGAGCGGGCGAGCTCGCGCAACTCCGGGGTGCGCTGGAGGAGACGCGTCTGCTCACGCTGACCGGCGCCGGTGGCGCGGGCAAGACGCGCCTTGCCCTGCAGCTCGCGGCCGACGTGTTCGAGCGGTTCCCTGACGGGGCGTGGTGGGTCGAGCTGGCGCCGCTGGCCGATCCCCGGCTCGTCGACGAGGCGCTGGCAGCTGCGCTGGGAGTACGACCGCTGCCCGGCCTGACGGCGCTCGAGGCGAGTTGCGCACACCTGTCCGCAGCGACAGCCCTGATCGTGGTCGACAACTGCGAACACCTGCTGGCGGCGTGCGCCGAGATGACCGAGGCGCTGCTGCGGGGCTGTCGCGACGTCGTCGTGATCGCTACGAGTCGCACGCAGCTCGGGATCGCCGGCGAGACCGATTGGCGGGTCCCTTCGCTGTCGCTGCCTCCGCCCGATCGTGAGCGCGAGTACGAGTCGCTCGAGACCGTGAGCCAGTTCGACGCAGTTCGATTGTTCATCGAGCGGGCGCGCAAGGCGCGCCCGAACTTCGCCGTGAGCAACGCCAATGCCCCTGCGGTGGCCCAGGTCTGTCAGGAGCTCGACGGGCTGCCGCTGGCGATCGAGCTGGCGGCCGCCCGTGTCCGGATGCTGTCCGTGGAGCAGATCGCCGCGGGGCTGGGCGATCGCTTCCACCTGCTGACGGGCGGGACGCGCACCGCTCTGCCGCGTTACCAGACGCTGCGGGCGTCGGTCGATTGGAGCCACGAACTCCTGGCGGAGCCCGAACGCGTGCTGCTGAGACGGCTCGCGGTGTTTGCCGGCGGCTTCACGCTCGACCTGGCAGAAGCGGTCTGCGCGGACGAGGTCGTCGAGCAGGTGGCGATTCTGGACCTGCTCGCCTCGCTCGTGGACAAGTCGCTGGTGGTGGCCGAAGAGCGCGCCGGCGAGGTGCGCTATCGGCTGCTCGAGACTGTCCGCCAGTACGGGCGGGACCATCTCGCCGATGCGCACGAGACGGCCATGATGCGCGACCGTCATCGCGACGGGTTACTGGACTTCGCCGAGCGAAGCGTCCCCGAGCTGCATCGACCCGGCCAGCGTGAGTGTCTGGAGGCGCTCGACCGCGAGGCCGGGAACCTCGCCGCGGCGCTGGAGCACGCCCTCGACACAGACGGAGAGCGGGCGCTGCGCCTGCTGGTCGCTCTCACCTTTTGGCTGAAGTGGCGGTGCCAGTTCGCGGCGCCGGATCGCGCCTTCGCCCGAGCGTTGGAGGCGGCAGATCCGGCCCCGTCCTCACTGCGCGCGCAGGCCTTGTGGGCCCGGGGTTACCTGGGGGCCTGGGCTGGACGGATTCTGCGGGCGCTCGAGAGCCTTCGGGAGGCATCCGCGATGGCGGAAGCGATCGGTGACAAGTCGACCCTCGCCCGCGCGCTGCTGATGATTGGCTGGATCCAGTTGTTTCCCGATCCGGTCGGGAGCCGCCCGATCAGCGCCCGCGCTCGCGATCTCGGTCGCGAGAGTGGGGATGACTGGGCGGTCCTGGCGGCCAATATGAACCTCGTCTACACGCACTTGTTCTGCCACGAGTTCGACGAGGGCGAACGGCTGGCCGAGGAGATGCTGCCGCTGACGAAGGAGCACGGCTACCTCGAGTTGCTGTCGTGGCACTGGCTGGGGATGTGCTTAGGGCCGTGGTCGCGCGGCGATGGCGAACGCGTCTCCCAGTGCGCGGCCAATGCCCTCGAATTCGCGCGGGCCTCGGGCGAGCCATCGACAGAGGCTCTGAGCGAATGCTTCCTCGCCGAGCTCGACCTCGGCCGCGGCGACCCGGAGGCGGCGGTCAGTCGGCTCGAGCGGACGCTGGCGCGGGTCATCTCGGCGGGCGCCGGACTGGCGGTGGCCTACACCGTTACGTTCCTCGCGCCCGCGCAGGCCGCCGTCGGACGGGCCGCCGAAGCGCGAGCCGCCCTCGAATCGATCATCGAGGGCGGGATAGATTGGGGTTATCTGATCACTCGAGCGGCGGTCAACCTCGCCGAGATCCTGCGCGCCGGCGGCGAGCTGGACGAGGCCGAGGTCCGCGCCGGCCAGGCGCTCGAGATTGCTCAGCGCTTACCGACCCCGATATGGGAGGGTTCGGCTAAGGAGACTTTCGGTCGGGTGGCGGCCGGACGGGGCGAGTGGAGCAGGGCCGAGCAGCTGTTGCACGAGGCGCTAGCCATTCGCCTCGAGCACGCCGTGTTGCTCCACATCCCGCAGACGTTCGACGCGCTGGCCGAGGTCGCCGCCGGGCTGGGCAGCAGTGAGGAGGCGGCCCGGACGCTCGGCGCGGCGCATCGGCTCCGGGAGGAGTTGGGGCTCGAGCGGTGGGCGCTGGACGCGCCCCGTTTTGCCGCACTCGAGGTGTCGCTGCGGGAGTCGCTGGGCGACGACACGTTCGCGGCGGCATGGGCCGAGGGCCGACAGCTCGGACTCGATGAGGCCGTCGTCTGGGTGCGCGGGGCACGCGGAGAGCGCAAGCGGCCGGAGCGGGGCTGGGAGAGCCTCACGCCGACCGAGCTGCGCGTCGTCGAGCTCGTGGCCGAGGGGCTGACCAACCCACAGATCGGCGAGCGGATGTTCATCTCGCGAGGCACGGTCAAGGTGCACCTCTCTCACATCTTCGCCAAGGTGAACATCTCCAGCCGCGCCGAACTCGCGGCCGAGGCGACGCGCCGGGCGGTTCGATCGACAGGCCCCTAGCGCGCGGTACGCAATCGCCGCTGCGCTGGGGTACGAGTGCCTAGGCGCTGGCCGGGCGATCGACTATGCGCTCCGGCTGCGGAGGGCCTCCAGATCGCGGACCACGAGCCGCCGCCGGTGCGTCTCGAGCCAGCCCAGATCCCTCAGGGTCTGGAGTCCCTTCGCGACGCCGGCGCGGGACGCCGCCGTCCACGACGCGAGCTCGTCCTGCGAGAGCGCGACCTCGATCTCGATGCCGTCATCCGCCTCGACGCCGTATCGCTCGGCGAGCTCCACAATGCGGGCAGCCAGCCTGCCGATGGTGTCCGAACCCAAGAATTGGACTCGCTTGATCGTGGTGTCACGCATACGGCAGGTGATCACCTCGAGGAGTGCCACGGCGACGCGAGGCGCCGTCTCCAGGTGCCTGCGGAACACGCTCGACGTGATCACGAGGGCGTCCACCGGCTCGAGCGCCGTAACGCTGGCCAGACGTGCCGCGCCGTCGATGAACGCCAGCTCCCCGACGATGTCGCCAGGATCGCGGATGCTGAGGAGGGTCTCGTGACCGCCCGCCTCGACGCGACTGATCTTCGCCCTCCCACTCTGGAGGACCATGACGTGGTCGCCCGGCTCACGCTCGTACATGAGGACGGCGCCGCGCGGATAGCTGCGGTGCGATCCGAGCTCCGAGATCGCGACCTGCTCGGCAGGCGTGAGGAGTGCGAGGAACGTTCCGGGCACGGCACCTGTCGTGAGCGACATTGCTTCTCTCCTCGACCCCGTCGGCGGGCCCTCGTCGGGCCCCCTGCCGGTCACTTAGCTTAGTGATCAGAGGAGCGAGCCCTACGGATGTTGCATTACAACGATGGATCGACTTCTGTCGCGACATGTCGCAATACCAATTTTGTAAGTATTTTGCAACCGGCTTGATGACTCAAGTATCCGCAAATTGCGAGATTTTTCTCTCGGATGAGCTTGCGCCAAAGCGCTGATAGCTACTAATTTCGTCCCGATGGCCGGGGGCCACATAACGTCCATCGACTCGGAATCGGTAGCTGTCGTCATGGTTGGGACCCCTCAAAAGCTTCGAAGAGTTCGCGCTATCGCCCCTGCGGTGGCAATCCTCTTCGGGCTGCAGGCGGTTGACGCACAGGCTCACGTCAGGGCCGGTTCGATCGTGTCGAGGATCCCGGTGGGGGCGTCGGTGCCGCACGGTCGCGGCACCGCCCGGGCCCCGAGGACGCGAGCTGTGGCCCCCCGGACATCCTCCTGGCCGGCCAGAGGTAGGGCTCTGGCCGGACCGCCGACGATCCCGGCCGCACCCGCTCCGGGGATCTCCACAACAGGTGCATCGCCAACCGGGTCGTCTGGTGCGGGATCGTCGGGCGGGGCATCGCCTGGTGCATCGCCTGGTGGGGCATCGCCGGCCACCGCCGGGCCGATCGTCACCACACCGAGCGCCGGCGGCTCGCCGCCATCCCCTTCGCCGACCACCGGCCCACCCGCGGTCCCGGCGCCCACTGCCGGCGCACAGCCAGCCGGCGGCACCTCGACGACCGGTACCAGCTCCGGACACCACCCGACTGGCGCAGCGCACCGCACCGGACCCCACCCGAACGGCACTGTCCGGTCACCTGTCGCGACGCAACCTGTCGCGACGCAACCTGTCGCGACACAGCCTGCCGCGACATCGTCTGCCGCGTCGCAGCCGCAGGGCACGCCTCAGCCGGCCGCGCCGACACCCGCCCCGGCGGCGGGGGGATCCACCGCGCCCGGGCCAGTCGCGACTCCGCCAGTCGCGACGCCACCCGTCGCGACGAGTCCTGTCGCGCCGCCCGCAGTCGCGAACCTGTCGGGCTCGGTTAAGCGGCTGAACCGGCTGCTCGCCCATCTTCTGGGCGCCGATGGCGCGTCGATACGGCCCCTCGGGCCGCAGTTGCTCGCGCTCCGGGCTCTGACGACGCAGTTGATGCGCGCGGGAGACGAGGCCGCAGGGAGTCTGCAGCCGGCGCTCTTCGCGGACAGCTCCACGGACGGCGTCCTGCCCGCCCTGTCGAGCTCCTCCATGGACACGACGAGCGGTCTCGCCGGTTCAGTGCGCAGCCTCGAAGCGTCAACCGAGCAGGGGAACGACCTTGCTCCCCATCGGCGCCCTGGCGAGGTGCCGTCGATTGCCCAGCTCGTGCCGGTACCTGCTCCATCCGCGCAAGGCGGCCCGTCGACAGGTGGTGCCGCGGCCGGCTTGAGTGGTGGTATCGGCACGACTGGGCCACCTTCCATCGCGCTTGTGGCGATGCTCGCGCTCGCCGTGTCGATCCTTCTCTCGAGGCGGTTCGTCGCGGATCCGGGACCGTGGCGATCGATAGTCCTGCCCTTGCAGCTCGAACGCCCGGGCTAGCGCCGCGCTCTCATCGACGTACCTCTGACTGTCAGCGACGTACCCGCTGGACGGTCTCTGGCCTCGCCGGTGTGTGACACCGGGTTGCTCAGAACGATCATGTTGGTTCCGGGACCACGCGTGGTGGGACCGGGGCGAGCACTTCAACTGAGGAGAAAGCAGCATGCCTGTGGGGAAGCTCCCGCGCCTCGAACATAGACGCCTGCCGGCGGCAGCGCGTTCGATGACAAAGCCATTCTGGGCTCTGACGCTCACCGTGCTCGCCCTGAGTTTCCCGGCGACCGCGCTGGCGGCAAACGGTCGCGGCGGGTCTGCGGAACGGCCAGCCGGCGCGCGCGCGGCGCTTCTGCTCGAAGACGGAAGTGGCTACTACAGCGCGCGCGGGTCCGCGCGAGTCCGGGCGGCCCAGCGTCGCCTGGCCCTTGCGGGCTTTTCGCCCGGGCCGATTGATGGCCGCTTCGGGCCGCTGACATGGCGCGCGGTCGTCGCATTTCAGGCGGCCCGCGGCCTCCGGGTGGATGGCATCGTCGGACCGCACACGTGGGCGGCCCTGAGCCCGTCCCAGCTCGCACTCGTTCCCGGCGCGGGGTATCAACCCGGCGGCTCGAAACTGGTATCAACGCTGCAACGGCGCCTGGCCGCCAGGGGCTACGACCCCGGGCCGATCGATGGGCGCTTCGGCGCGCTCACCGCTCGGGCGGTCAGCGACTTCCAGGCCGCGCACGGATTGCGCGCCGACGGCGTCGCCGGACTCCAGACGCTGGCCCGGGTCAGCGCGACTCGGCACTCCATCCATCGCAACCCGCAGCGCCGGTCCGCCAAGCCGGCCGCAACGCCCAGCAACGCGCACGGTAGAAAGAACCCGGCGCCGGTCAGCCGCCAGCGCCCGGGCAATCGAACCAGCGGACCATCGATCCTGTTGGTTGTTCTGTGCGTCCTGGCGTGGGCCCTGCTGCTACTCGGCCTGTGGTTCGTGAGCCTCCGTCGGCGGCGCCGCTCGATGCCGGCACCGGCCGACGGTCACCGGGCGGATCCCGCACGCGCCGCGCTGGGATCGGGCGGCGGTGGCGCGACGCCGAGCGACACGGCAAGCTCGAACGAGCCGCCAAGTCCGACCGGGGCGCCGGGTCGGCACGCGACCGCGAATTCGAACGAAACAGCGAAGCCGAAGAAAGCGGCGAAACCGCACCGAACGGCGAACCCGAACGGAACAGCGAAATCGAACGGAACAGCGAAACCGATCGGGGCGGCGAAGCCCAACGGCACGCCGGGGTCGAACGGAACGCCGGAGGTCCCCCAGCGGGCTGCTCAGGGTGACGACGCGATAGGCGCGTTCAACCTGGGTCTGTTCCTCCAGGAACATGGGAATCTGCCCGGCGCACAGGCGGCGTATCGCCAGGCGGACGAGCACGGCCACGGCCCCGCCGCGTCGAACCTGGGCGCGCTGCTCGAGGACCAGGGTGCGTCGGCCGAGGCGGAGGCGGCCTACCGGCGAGCCGATTGGCGAGGCGATGCCACGGGCGCGTTCAACCTCGGCGTCCTCCTCCAGGAACGGGGCGCGCTCGATGAGGCCGAGGCGGCCTACCGGCGGGCGGATCAGCGCGGACACGGTGCGGCCGCTTCAAATCTCGGAGTGCTGCTCGAGGAGCGGGGAGCTCCGGCCGAGGCCGAGGAGGCGTACCGCCGCGCAGCCCGTTGCGGCGAAGCCACGGGCGCGTTCAACCTCGGCGTGCTGCTCCAGGAGCGCGGCGCGCTCGGCGAGGCGGAGACCGCCTACCGCCGGGCCCGCCGTTCCGGGGACGGTGAGGTTGCCGAGATGGCCGGCGCGGCCCTGCGCGATCTGCGCAAAGAGCAGCAGAAAGAGATCGTTAGTCGGTCAGGATCGGGACACGACGATGATTAGGCCCCGCTTGGTTCACGGACTCTCCAACATGCCCGACGAAGGCCAGACGGCACCAACGACCCCAAGCACGGCCGACTCCTCATCGGATCCGGGTCCGTTGGCTCCGACGAGCTCGTCGAAGCTGACTGCCGTTGGCGGTGCCGGAGGACTGCGTCAGGTGCAAATGGAGAACATTCATCCGCTGAGGTTGAGGATCCTTCTCGAGATCGAGCGGGCCGGGTCGATCTCGGCGGCCGCCGAGACCTGCGGAATCGGCCAGCCGTCCGCGTCGATGCACCTGCGCACGCTGGAAACGGCGATCGGGCAGAAGCTCGTCACGCGGACGGGGCGCGGGAGCAGCCTGACCGCGGAGGGCAAGGTCGTCGCGTCGCATGGAGCACGCGTGCTCGCCACGCTGGACAGCATGTGCGGGGCGCTGGACGCGCTTGGCGCCCAGACCGGCGGCGAGCTGACCGTGGCGGCAAGCCTGGCGCCGAGCATTGCGCTGCTTCCCCCGATCTTGCGGCAGTTCTCCGAGCGCTACCCGAGCGTTACCGTCACGCTCCATACGGCCACGAGCGAGGTGGTGGTCCGCGAGGTGGCGCGCGCTGGCGCGGCAATCGGAATCGCGGGCGAGATCGCTTCCGCCGAGCCGGTGGTTCGTACGCAGCTACTGATCGACGAGCTCGTCGGCATCGCACCCATCGGCCTGCTCAACTCGGAAGCCGGTTTGGTGAGCCGCGAGGAGTTCGCCCGCCACGGCCTCCTGCTCGGTGCCGAGGGGTCCAGTACGAAGCACATCACCGAGAGGTGTCTCGCCCGGGCCGAGTGCCGTCCCGCGCGAACGTGGGTGTTCGATTCCTACGAGGCGATCAAGCGAGCGGTGGCGGACGGGCTTGGCCTCAGCTTCGTGTCCCAGTTCCTGGTTCGCGAGGAGATCGCCCGGGGTGATCTGATGCCGTTCCGTCTCTCCGGCGTTCAGCGGATGGTGCGGCCGATCCACGCGGTGCAATCGAGCGTCTCCGAACTCACGCCGCAGGCGGCGGCGTTCATGGCGCTCCTCATGGCCGGCAATTCACTGGGCGATGACGGGGAGCAGTTGGGCGATCGGCACCTGTACACGGAGGGCCAGACCTCCGCCGTCGGCGTGGCCGGCAGCAACTCGCGTCGTTGGGTACGACGAGCGTCCAGGAACTGATGCGACCCGCGCCGGCCCAGCGGCATCGCCGGCGCTAGCCGGCGGTGGAACCGGGCCTACGACTCGACCTCGCCTCGGAGCACGTAGTGTCGGAGGGCGAGCTTGCGGGCCTTACGCCGCTGGCGCCAGCCTCCGGTTGCGAGCGTGAGCAGCAGTTCGTCGCGCGCGCGTTCCTTCGCCGCCCGGGCGGCGATGTCCTCCATCTGACTCTCCAGGATCGCGGCCCGCGTGCGAGCGGCGATGAAGTCGTCGAGCAACGGCTCCAACACCGGGCGCAGCAGCTCCTGCAATTCGGAGGTTGCGTCTGGCGACCACGCCGCGCCCAACTGCCCGTAGCCGGAGTGTCCGGGCGTCAACCCGGTAGTCCGGGCCAGGGGACCGCCCGTTCGACGCCGCTCCTCGATGATCGCGACCAGACCCCGTTTCGAGACTGTTGCCGGGGCGCCCGACGGGCCGCGTTCGAGCTGTCCGCGCTTCACCATCCGCTCCACGGTCTTGCGCGACATTCCGAGCGCCTTGGCGGCTACGCCGAAGTGAACGTCGTCGTCCGATTCGCCCCGACCTATGGCGAGGTCCAACTCCGCGGACGGCTCGGGCCCGGCGTCACCCACGGGCTCACCACCCTCGTCACGGCCCGTTTCCTGCGCCGGAGTCGCGGGAACCGCGTGTCCAGCGCTCGGCGACAGATCGACGCCCGCAGCGCCGGGGTCCGCGCCGTGAGCGCCTGGCTGCGCCGTTGGCTCGGACGGGCGTCGGGAGAACCCGAGAATCGAGTCCAGATCGGGCGACCTGGTCTGTCGGCTGCTCGACTGCTCCAACCGAACCGGAAGCGGACCGTACGGCAGATCCGCCGTGGAATTCGATCGGCCGGGGTCAAGGTGTGGCATGGAAGGTGATCGCTCCTCTCAGGTTGTTCCGGTTGTCGCGGCGGGCACGACGTGGACGGTC
Organism: uncultured Solirubrobacterales bacterium; assembly: GCA_963812225.1. Classification (GTDB taxonomy): domain Bacteria; phylum Actinomycetota; class Thermoleophilia; order Solirubrobacterales; family Solirubrobacteraceae; genus Palsa-465. The sequence continues at coordinate 816,662 of CAWEUN010000006.1, read as the reverse complement.
GCGCGACACTGTCGCGACAGCTGACGCGACAGTGACGGAGCCGGCGAAACGCCGACTGTGTTCATTTGCCACGGGCGCGCTCGCGAGCACCGTAGGCGGCGCCTGAGGCCACGGGATCAGGATCCCATCGATTCTTGCTCATTCCCGGCTCGTCCGTTTCGCTGAAGCGTTCGGCATCGGCGTGCGCAAGCAACGCTCCCTCCAGATCACCCCGGCGCTGGAGCAGGAACCCAAGATTCGCCGCCGCTCTCGCATGCCGACGCTGCACACACCGCCGCCACGCGGCCTCCGCACCATCGAGATCCCCCGCCTCGTACAGCAACACCCCGAGGTTGAACGCCGCATCGCCGTCCCCCCTCTCCTCCGCCCGCTCATAAGCCGCCGCAGCCCCCGCCAGATCCCCCCGCCTGTGCAGCAGCACACCAAGATTGAAAGCAGCCCCCGCGTCACCCGCCGCATCCCCACGCCGATACTCGAGCTCCAGCGCCCCCTCCGACCGCTCCCCCCCGAACCGCTCTTCCTCAGATCGCTCACCCTCCCGCGGAGCCCCGCCCGCCGCAGCCGCCGCGGCCATCCGGTCCTCGGGAGCGTCCGGCGGCGATGCGACAGCTGCCTCGGCTTCCCCTCCGCCGAAGAGTTCGGCATCGGCGTGCGCAAGCAACGCTCCCTCCAGATCACCCCGGCGCTGGAGCAGGAACCCAAGATTCGCCGCCGCTCTCGCATGCCGACGCTGCACACACCGCCGCCACGCGGCCTCCGCACCATCGAGATCCCCCGCCTCGTACAGCAACACCCCGAGGTTGAACGCCGCATCGCCGTCCCCCCTCTCCTCCGCCCGCTCATAAGCCGCCGCCGCCCCCGCCAGATCCCCCCGCCTGTGCAGCAGCACACCAAGATTGAAAGCAGCCCCCGCGTCACCCGCCGCATCCCCACGCCGATACTCGAGCTCCAGCGCCCCCTCCGACCGCTCCCCCCTGAACCGCTCTTCCTCAGATCGCTCACCCTCCCGCGGGGCCCCGCCCGCGGCAGCCGCCGGCGCGACGCGATGATCAGCGTCGGCCCGCCCGCTCCCGCTGTCCCGCCACTTCCGCTCCGAATGCAACAACGTGTTCGACGAGCCGCCCGGCGTGGGCCCGTTCGTCGCGGTGATCGATGGTCTGGCATCGACGACGTACCTCCCCGGCGGCACGATTTTCGGCGGAGGGACAGCACCCAGCGCGCTCCCACCGGCGCTCGCAGCATCCGGCGCGACGGCAAGTGTCGGGGCAGCGTCGGGCGCGGCAGCCGAAGCCTTCCGGCTTCGACGGAGGATCACCGCGGCGAGGACCCCTACGAGCAACGCCACCACGACGAGCACGTCGATCCACCCGAGGGTCGACAACCCCGAGCTGCCTCGCACGGCGCCGGGCCGTCCGACCGTGCGGGCTCGCTGCCGTGATTGGGTGGCGACCTGTTGCGATCCGCCGCTGTGGCTGCGGCAGCACAGTCGTTGCGGCCCGAGCGGATAAGCGTGTACGAGCTGCTGGGGAGCAGTTGCAGTCGAGCCGCCCGGACCACCCCCGGCGGCCGGCGCGATCGCGACCGGGGCGAGGGTGAGCCCCAGGCAGCAGCACGCGACGAGGACGGTCAGACGTCTCATGTGACGGTCACCGGCGTGCCAACGGGCATCAGCTTTCCGAGCCTAAGGATCGCGGAGTTCTTCAGGCGAATGCAGCCGTGCGACACACGTCCCGGAATCAGGTTCGGCTGGTCCGTGCCATGAATGCCGACGAACCCACCGGCAGGCCAGTCGGTCAGCGTGGGCGAGCGCGCATTCGTGCCGAACGCGAGCGGACCGTACATCGGGCTCGTGAAGTCGGTCAGCCGATCTCGGACGTAGAAGTTCCCCGCGGGCGTCGGCGTACCCGGGCCGCCGATCCCCACCGGTGCGCGGAAGATCACGCGCCCAGAGCGGAACAGCGTCGCGGTGAGCCTCGCCCGATTGATCACGAGATGGGTGTCGACGAACGACCATCCGCCGAGGGAGCTGCGGGGGATCCAGCCTTCCGAGCCGTTGGGAAGCACGCTGAGCCCGACGCGTACCCACAGGGCCCCGCGCCGGTCGACCTCCCTGTCAGCGACGACGATGTTCGTGGTCCCCTCCGGCGTGTGCCTCGCGATCCAGGCGGCGGGGGCGCTGTGGACCTTGGGCGCGCGCCGGGCGAGCGTCGCTCGCAGGACAGGTGCCCACCGCGTCACGTCGGTGGCGTCCGACAGCGGCACCAACCGCGCGCTCGCGAAGGCGGATGGCAGCGGCGCGAGCGGTGTCCCTGCCGAAACCGCTGCCGAACGCTCGAGCGCCCTCGACGGCACGGCTCGGGACGCGATCAGTGCCGCGGCGCCGGCGCTGATCAGGAACCCGGACACCGCCACGAGCCGCCGTCCTGAGCTGAAGCGGCCGCGGGGCATCGGCTAACCGGTGAACTTCGGGGACGTCGTTGCGCTGAGATCGGGAGTCTTGAGCGTCACGAAATGAGTCGAGTTCACGATCTCGACGACCTTGTCGGCGCCCAGCGGATCGTCAAACGCGTGGGCAGCCGGAAGGAATCCGGCCAGTCGCCTGATCCAGGCCGCATGGCGAGCCTCAACTGAATGGATCGCGAGCGCCGCACCGAGATAGGTCCGGGACTGGATCCGAGGCGCCTGCCCCTTGTAGGCCGCCGTCGCCAGATCCTCAAACGCCACCGCCGTGCTCCGAAACGCGCTCGGATTGTCGGTCACGCCATGAAAATCGAATTTCGGTTCCTTGATCGCGGCGGAGCCCAGTACCTCTTTAAAGGCCCGAACGTGCGCTCGCTCATGCGAGCCCACGATGGTCGCCTGCTGCGCCAGCGCGCCGTGGAGTGCGCCGACGCGTTCCGCCTGCGTGTAGAACGAGGCCTGCAGGTACTCGAGAGCGAGCGCGTAGTTGAGGATCGCGACGTCCCCGCTAGGGGCCCGAGCCGCCGCCACGCTCGTGCGGACCGCCAGGACGCCAACGACCGCCGCGCCCGCCCCCGCGGCGCGCCGCAAGAATCCCGATCGGGTCTCACTGGACTGACGCTCGTAGGTCTCCCGGAGCGCCCCGTCCAGATCGAAATCGTCGAGTCGGAGGGATCGTGGAGCGTCGCTGGACATGGCTAGGCAAGAAACGGTTGAAAGACGGCCTTGGCCTGGCTCACGGTCATCGGAACATCGACCGCGACAGGTGCGGGGACCTCGCCGGCGATCGCGCGGGCCCAAGCAGCGTGACGCGCCTCCACCGAGACGATTCGGGCGGCCGCGGCCAGTCCGGAAGGGGTCAGGTTCACGCCCTGCCCGTTGTAAACGGCGAGCGAAGTTGACTCGAGCTTCGCGGCGGTGGCGATGAACTTCTTCGGGTCGGTTGCCGCGTCGCCGAAGCGAAAGCCGGGGCTCTTCCCGGCACCGGACCCGAGCGCCGAGGCCAGATAGCTCACGTGCGCCTTTTCCTGTCCGCCGACGACGCTGGCGAACTGGTGCGCCTCCCCGGTCAGGTGGCCGCCGGCGAGCGCGTCCGCATAGAACGCCGCCTGAAGCCGCGCGATTAGCAGCGCCAAACCGAAGATCTCTCGATCGTGGGCTGGGCTGCGCTGGGAATCCGACGCGGTTGCGAGCTCAGCCGCGCCCACCGCGATGCCTCCGAGCGCGCCCAGGACCGCCGCCGATCGCGAGAACAGCCCAGCGCGCGACATGCGACCAGTTCCCCAGCCCGGCTCCGCCTCCTGCGTCTCCCCACCTGGGGACTTCCCGTACCTACCAACCCGAATCATCTTGCTCGGGCCTCCTGGCAAATAGACCCAGCTACTAGCTACCCAACCATACCCAAAACGCGAGGAATCTACCTTACACGGTAATTCCTATTACGGCGCGCAGATCGCTCAACAATCCCGCCGCGTACGTGACACGTCAGCAACGCCGCTAGATCTGGATGAGGATCGCTCGGAAGACCCTCACGTGTCCATTCGAGTAGGCCATGACAGCCATTGGACTTGCTGATACCCGAGGCCGACGGCCGCTTATCCGAGGCCGCCGGTGGCGCGCCATCAGCGATGCGATGGGGTCATCGTGAGGTTGCCTCTAGTCGACGGCGTGTGAGCGAGGTTCACTTCTCGCCAGAAGGTAGGTGAGAGGTCGGCAGGGCCTTGGGGCTCGGCCTCAAGGCAGATGCAGGACTTGACACCCAACAAAAAGCGGCAGGCTAGCCGTCCGCAACATGACCGAGGTCGCTCGCTGAGGGCACGAGCGACCCCGCTGATCGGTCGCTCGCTGGGGCGCACGAGCGACCTGTCCAACCGGCCGGCGCCGACACGTTCGGCGCCGGCCGTATGGGCTCGGCCGTGACCGGACGCAACGGGAACCACGGGAACCCGAAGTGACGGCCGCGCCCACGCTTATCGAGAACCGGCTCCCGGCCGCGCCGGTGGTCGGGTACGCGAGCGTCGCGTGGGCCGGCGACCGGCCCTCCAAAGAGGAACTTCGAAACCAGACCGCCAGCATCGTCGCCGCGTGCGCGCGGCGCGGTCTCTCGCTGCTCGAGGTCATACGCGTTACGTTGACAACGCCGGTGTCTTCGACGAGCGAAACAAGACTTGCGCGAGGTAACGCGGGCGGCGGCGCGAGACGGCAGCGCCTCCACGCAGTGGTGGTTGGCGCCGGTCCCTACGGTCTCGCAGACCGCCGCCCACCTCGCTGCCCGTGGTTTCCCGATACCGGCCGCTGAAGACGTAGGGTTGGGGCCATGGCGGGCCGCAAGGCCCGCCGTTCCCCCGGTTCCTGGTTGCATCTCGAACCGTCAGGCGGTTAGGGTGGCCCCTGGATTTTTGTCGGGGGTCCAATAGGAGGTAGAGATGAAGCGCCTCGTGGTCGCTCTCGTCGTCGCGGCGTCCGCCCTTGTGGTGCTGCTGCTCTCATCCGTCGGTGGCGCGGCGGGATCGCCTTCGATGGCGGCCGTCACCGCGGCGCCGCGGCTCCCGGTCGGGTCGACGAACGTGGGCGCCGTGGCGGGATCGACCGTCCAGACCGGTGCGGTCGTGCTCAAGCCCCGCGACGAGGGGGCGCTCACGCGCTTCATCGCGACGGTGACGGATCCAAGCTCCGCGCAGTTCCACCATTACCTCGCCCGAGGCCAGTTCCGGAGCAGGTTCGGGCCCTCGCAGGCGACGATGAACGCGGTCGAGTCGCAGCTCAAGACCGATGGCCTCCAGATCACGAGCGTCGCCAGCGACGGCCTGATGATTCGGTTCAAGGCCCCGGCGAGCACCGTCGAGCGCGCGTTCGACACGGGCCTCGAGAAGCTGAAGCTTCCGGACGGGTCAACCGGCCAGGCGACGACGAGCGCGGTCCGGCTGCCGTCGAACATCGCCGGCGCCGTGAGCGGGGTCGTCGGCCTGAACACGCTGGCGCACCCTGAGCCGCTCGGGCTCGTCCGCCGGACCTCGTCCGCCGCGGTTGCCCCGGCCAAGGCCCCGTCGTTCACCCACCCCGCGGGCTCGCCGACGGCGTGCACGGACGCCCAGGCTGACGCAACGAAGTTCGGCGGGCTGAGCGACGATCAGATAGCCAACGCCTACGGCGCCTTTGGCCTGTATGGAGCGGGCGACCTCGGCGCCGGCCAGCACGTCGCGATCTACGAGCTCGAGCCGTTTGCTGCATCCGACGTCCACACCTTTGACAAGTGCTTCTTCGGCGCCACCGCCGCCTCGCAAATGGCCAAGCGTCTGAGCGTGATTCCGGTCGACGGGGGTCAGCCCGCCGGCCCGGGCTCGGGCGAGTCGATCCTCGACATCGAGGACGTCTCCGCGATGGCCCCCGGCGCCGACATCGACGTGTACGAGGCACCGAACGACGTCGACGACAACGCCGGGTTTGGCTCGCTCGACGAGTACGCGGCGATCGTCAACAACGACCAGGACCAGGTCGTGACGACGAGCTGGGGACTGTGCGAGCAGGCCGTCCAGGCCGGCACGCCGGGTTTCCAGCAGGCCGAGAACCTCCTCTTCGAGCAGGCCGCGGCACAGGGCCAGTCGATCTTCTCGGCCTCCGGAGACACGGGCAGCGACGAGTGCAACGAGTTCCGCGAGCCCGATCCCGCAGCCGGCCAGAACCCGTTGTCGACCGGTGATCCCGACAGTGCGTACATCGTCGACGCGGGAGGCACCACAATCGAGAACGCCAGCGAGCCGGCCAACGAGCACGTCTGGAACGACGGAGCCAACGGCGGAGCCAGCGGCGGCGGGATCTCGATGTCGTGGCTGATGCCGAGCTGGCAGCGCGACGCGCGTGTGCCCGGGGTCGTGCTACCCGGCAGCACCGACTACACGCAGGCGAACAAGATCGAGAAAGAGTTCGGCTTCCCGCAGGGCTTCTGTCAGGCGTTCCTGCACGGGGCGAACTCGACCACGGCATGCAGAACGACTCCGGACGTCGCGGCCGATGCCGACGAGAACACGGGCGCGGTCACGATCTTCTCGAGCCAGTTCGCCGGGGCACCCTTTGCGGTCCACGGTGGCTGGACCGTGATCGGCGGAACCTCATCGGCCGCGCCGCTGTGGGCCGGAATGCTCGCCGTGATGAACGCGTCGGCGGCGTGCACTTCGAATCCGGCGACGGCGACCGGAGTCGGATTCGTCCTGCCGCTGCTGTACGCCGTGGCGTCAAATCCGGCGGAGTACAGGGCCTCGTTCAACGACATCACGAAGGGCAACAACGACATCTACACACTCGACAACGGCGAGGTGTTCCCGGCCACCACCGGCTACGACATGGCCACCGGCCTGGGTTCGCCGATGCTGACAGCGCCGGGCGGAAAGGCAGGGCTCGCGGCCTCCCTGTGCAGCCTGGCCCAGAGCGCCACGAGGCCGGCCGTCACGAGCCTGGCGCCGTCGACGCTGTCGATCGCGGGCGGCACGGTGACGATCACCGGGTCGGGATTCGAGACTGGCTCGACCCCGGACGTCGAGGGGATCACGGTCGGCGGCCAGGCGATCCGCCCATCACGGTTCACGGTCAACAGCGACACCTCGATCACCGCGCAGTTCCCGTCCGCCGCCGGGAGCGTGCCGCCCGGCTCGCCGAAGCCGCAGGACGGTGCCGGAGCGGCGCCGGTCGTGGTGACGCTCAAGGACGGCGAGTCGAGCGCGGCCGGGCCGGCCAGCACGCTGCAGTACGTGGACGAGCTGGCCTCGTCGACACGCCCATCGATCACTGGCCTGAATCCCTACGGCGGCTCGGAGACCGCGCCAACGCCGATCACGATCCTGGGCTCCGGCTTCACCGGGGCCACCAGCGTGACGTTCGGTGGCGTGGCCGCCTCGAGCTTCACCGTGATCAACAACAACGAGATCAGCGCCACGCCGGCGCCGTACTCGTCGGGGACGAAGTGCGCGCCACATGCAAAGGGCCAGATGTTCACGACCGACATCTGCCAGGCGCAGGTCCGGGTCACGAATGCCGCGGGCACGAACAAGCTCGGGACGATCCTGCAGCCGCTCGAGGGCTCGCTGCCGGGCTTCGACTCGATGGCCGTGTTCGAACTCCCGCCGGGGTGCAACTGCGAGCAGCAGCCGGCCCCGACCGAGTTCGACTACGTGCCGCCGCCGACGATCACCTCGATCTCGACCTCACCGGCGGACCCGTCGTCGCTGGCGAGCGAGAACGGCGGCTCGCTGGTCACGATCAAGGGCACGGGCTTCAACATCCTGACGCTCGACTGGGTGGACTTCGGCGATCCGACGCTGGCGTCCTCGCAGAACTTCAACGAGGTGTTCGAGACCGGAACGGAGATCCAGATCCTCGCCCCGCCCGAGGCGCTGACGACGGAGCCGCAGACGGTCCCGGTCTCGGTGAACACGCTGGCGGGTCAGTCGGCACAGTCCTCCGCCACGTACGCGGGCGTGCCGGTGGTGAGCAGTGCGCTGAACACCAAGACCAACCGCAACGGGTCCGCCGAGACCGGCGGCGCTCCGATGACGATCACCGGTCAGGGATTCGATCAGGCGGTCGGGCCGATTGAGTTCAACGAGGTCGTGAACCCGACCATCTTCACGACTCAGTTCCATTACCAGGTGGCGAGCGACTCGAGCATCACGACGAAGTCGCCGGCTTCGAACTCGGGGCTGTACGACGTGGAGGTATGCAGCGTCACCGGCTGCTCGCTGAACCCGCCGGACGACCACTTCTTCTTCTATCCCCCGGGGAATCCGGAGGTGAAGTCGGTCAGCCCGGCATCGGGTCCGGCCGCCGGCGGTACGGCCGTCACGATCACCGGCGCCAACCTCAGCTGCGTGACCGGGGTGTTCTTCGGCAACGCGGTGGCGGAGAAGTTCTCGAACTCACAGGGCGCGAGCGACTGCGGTACGACCGGCGTGAGTACAGGCCACGGCTCCGCCGGGCGCGGCCGGCTCCTCGGTGAAGGTCACGGTGACGACGGTCGAGAGCGATCTCACCGGGTTCGGAAAGAGCCCGTCCAAGGCGACGTTCACCTACACGCCGTAGGACTCGAGCGACGTGAACCGGCAGGCGCTCCTAGCCGAGCGCCTGCCGGAGGTCCGCGACGAGGTCGCCGGGATCCTCCACGCCACAGCTGAGCCGCACGAGATCCGGCGGCACCGCGGCGCTTGATCCCTCCACCGACTGGTGGGTCATCGCCTGCGGCACCTCGATCAGCGACTCGACGCCGCCGAGCGATTCCGCGAGCGTGAACAGTCGCGTGCTCGCCGCGATCGCGGTCGCGCGCGGATGGCGGAAGCTGACCATGCCGCTGAATCCCGGCCAGCTGACGTCGCTGACTTCGGGAGTTGCGCGCAGCAGCTCGACGACGGCGCGCGCGCTGCGGGCGTGCGCGTCCATCCGCAGGTGCAGCGTGCGCAATCCCCGGTGTACCAGGAAGCAATCGAACGGCCCCGGCACGGCGCCGACGGAGTTCTGGACGAAGCGCAGGCGCTCGTGGGCCTCCGGGTCGCGGGCCACGACGGCGCCGCCGACGACGTCTGAATGGCCCCCGAGATACTTGGTCGTCGAGTGCACGACGAAGTCGGCGCCGCGCTCGAGCGGCAGCTGGTTCGCGGGCGTGGCGAACGTGTTGTCGACGGCGACGAGCGCGCCTCGCTTGCGCGCCACGATGCCCTCGATGTCGACGACCCGCAGCAGCGGATTGGTGGGACTCTCAACCCAGATCAGCCGCGTGTCCTCACGCACGGCGCGCTCGAGCGCGTCGAGATCGGTCTCATCGACGAGATCGAAATCGAGCCCCCAACGACTCAGCACCTTGTCGACGAGCCTGAACGTGCCGCCGTACAGGTCGGCCGGCATGACGATGTGCGATCCGGCGCCACACGCGACCGTGATCAGCGCGTGCTCGGCGGCCATGCCGGACGCGAACGCCACCGCGAGTCCGCCCTCGAGCTCGCCGAGCGCTTGCTCGAGTGCCGCCCGCGTCGGGTTCGCCGTGCGCGCGTAGTCGTAGTCGTCGACGAACTCACCGGGCCGCCGCTGGGCGTACGTCGAGGTCTGATGGATCGCCGGGATCACCGAACCGAACGAGGGGTCCGGGCGTCAGGCCGGCGTGCACGGCGCGGGTGGCGAACGCGTCGCGACGACGCTCGGGGTCGCTCACGAAGCCAATGCTTCCAGCAGATCGGTGCGCGTGACAAGCCCCTCGGCGCGCCCGTCCTGCGTGACGAGCAGGGCCTGCTGCTCGCCGACCAGGAGCGCGACCGCCTCGCGCACCGGGTCCTCCGCCGAAACGGCGGGGAACGGCGGCTCCATCACCTCGATGATCTCGGCCTCGAGCAGCGACGGATCCTCCGCAGCGCGCTTGAGCAGCCCGCGCTCGCCGATCGAACCCACGATCGTGGCGGGATCATGCGCGCTCACGACCGGCAGCTGTGAGACCCGATGCTCGTGCAGCAGCGCGACGGCCTCGCGGACGCGGAAGTGCGTCTGGACCGTCACGAGCGACGGGATCTCGCCGGCGGCACGCTTACGAGCGAGGACGTCCCCCACGACCAGGCTGGACTCGCGCTCGAGGAATCCGTACTGACGCATCCAGCTGTCCGAGTAGATCTTTGACAGATACGAGCGGCCGCCGTCGGGCAGGATCACGACGATGAGCGCCTCGCGGTCATCGATCTCGCCCGCGACCTCGAGCGCCGCGTGCAGGGCGAGGCCGCCGGAGCCGCCGGCGAGAATGCCCTCGAGGTGGGCTAGCCGGCGCGTCGTCAGGAAGGCATCGCGGTCGGAGACCGTCACCCACCGGTCGATCACGGTCGGATCGAACGTCTCGGGCCAGAAGTCCTCGCCGACACCTTCGACTAGGTACGGGCGCACATTGTCCGGGCCGCCCGAGTAGATCGACCCCTCGGGGTCGGCTCCGATCACGACGAGTTCGGGCTTGCGTTCGCGCAGGTAGCGCGCCGTCCCGGTGACGGTCCCGCCGGTGCCGACGCCGACGACGAGATGCGTGATCCGGCCGGCGGTCTGTTCCCACACCTCGGGCCCGGTCGACTCGTAGTGAGCTTGGGGGTTCGCCTGATTGAAGTACTGGTTGGGCTGGAAGGCGCCGGGGATCTCCTCGGTCAGCCGATCGGCCACGCGGTAGTAGGACTGCGGCGAATCCGGAGGGACGTCTGTCGGGGCGACGACCACCTCGGCGCCGTACGCCCGCAGCAGGTCGATCTTCTCCTTGGACATCTTGTCCGGCATCACCGCGATCACGCGATAGCCCTTCAGCCGCGCCGCGATCGCCAGCCCGGTTCCAGTGTTCCCCGAGGTGGGTTCGACGATCGTTCCGCCAGGCGCCAGCCGGCCGTCGCGTTCGGCCGCCTCGATCAGCGCCACCGCGACCCGGTCCTTGATCGAGCCACCGGGGTTGAACACCTCTAGCTTCGCGACGACCTGCGGACGCAGGCCGGCGCCCATCTGGGACAGCCGGACCAGCGGCGTGCCGCCGATCGTGTCCAGGATCGAGTCTTTGATCGCGGTTTTCGCTGCCAGCGAGCTGATGACATCATTGTGATGATTCTGCGTCCTGCGATCAAGTGGACGAATATTCTGCGGCAAACAAGGATTCAATTGGATATTCTGCAGCCAGGCTCCATTCACACAGTCCGATGCCGAATCATCCACAGCTCGTCGACGAGGTCGACCGCGCCATGCTCGAGGTCCTCGCCGCGGATGCTCGTGTCACCAACCAACGCCTAGCCGAGAAGGTCGGCGTGGCGCCGTCCACGGCGATCGCGCGCCTGCGGTCGCTGCGGCAGCGCGGCGTCATCCGCGGGTTCCACGCCGAGGTCGACCTCGCCGCGTTGGGCAGGCCACTGCAGGCGCTGATCGCGGTCCGCCTGGCCGTCCACGCCCGGGAGCAGATCGACGCGTTCACGAGTGCGGTGCGCGAGCTCCCCGGCGTGCTGATGGTCTTTCATCTGACCGGCGTCACCGACTATCTCGTGTGGGTCGCCGCGGCCGACGCCCACGAGCTCAGAGAGTTCGTCGTCGACCATCTCGCCACCCATCCGTCCGTCGCGCACGCCGAGACCTCACTGATCTACGAGCACCACCGGGGGCCGGGAATCTGGGGTACCGCCGAGCCGGCGTGACCCAGGCCGCCCTCCGCGCCCCGCGAGGTCCAGAGCCGCCGCCAATCATCCGATGTGGGTGATCCGTCAGGATTCCGCCACGTCTATGTTCGTCACACGTGCGCGTGACGGGTGCGCGATCAGGTACGCGCCCAACGCCGCGTGGCAATGTCCAGAGAGCGAGGCTGACCGATGGCGGCTACCGGTAAGGGCGACGTGCTCGTGATCTTCGGGATCACCGGCGACCTGGCGCACAAGCAGACGTTCCAATCGCTCTACCGGCTCGAGAAGCGAGGCCTGCTGCTGTGCAGTGTCGTCGGGGTGGCGTCGTCTGACTGGAGCCAGGAGCAGCTCGTCGAGCGCGCCCGGGAGTCGATCGTCGGCGCGGGCGAGCAGCTCGACGAGGCTGTCTTCAAGCGTTTCGCCGAGAAGCTCTCGTATGTCTCCGGCGATTTCAACGACCCCGCCACCTACCAGCGCATCGCCGGGCAGATCAAGGGCGCGAAACTGCCCGTCTTCTACCTCGAGACCCCGCCCTCGCTGTTCGCCCTCGTCGTGGGCGGCCTCGCGAACGCTGACCTGACGAAGAACGCTCGCGTCGTCGTCGAGAAGCCATTCGGGCATGACCTCGCCTCCGCGAAGGAGCTGGATGGAGCGCTCCACGCGCTGATCGACGAGTCCCAGCTGTACCGCATCGATCACTTCCTCGGGAAGGCCTCGGTCGAGGACATTCTGTTCCTGCGGTTCGCGAACACCGTGCTCGAGCCGATCTGGAACCGCAACAACATCGCATGCGTTCAGATCACGATGGCCGAGGAGTTCGGGGTCACCCAGCGGGGTCACTTCTACGACCCGGTCGGCGCGCTGCGGGATGTCGTCCAGAACCACCTGATGCAGATCCTCAGCCTGGTCGCGATGGAGCCGCCCACGGGCCGCGACACGAGCTCCATCAACGACCGGAAGCGAGACGTGTTCGTCGCCATGCCCGACGCCGAGCCCGCCCACTACGTGCGCGGCCAGTACGAGGGTTACCTCGACATCGACGGGGTGGCCCCGCATTCGCAGACGGAAACGTTCTGCGTGCTGCGCCTCGAGATCGACAATTGGCGCTGGTACCGCGTGCCCTTCTTCATTCGTGCGGGCAAGGCGATGCCGGAGACGATCACGGAGGTGCGAGTCGTGTTCAAGACCCCGCCGTGGCTCGGTTTCAGGCACAGAAACGCGCCCCGCCCCGAACCGAACCAGTTCGTGTTTCGAATCAGCCCGAACCCCGGGGCTCGGCTCAGGCTCCAGGCAAAACAGGCCGACGCGTACGCCCTGCGCCCGGTTGAGTTGGACATGACCTTCTCAACCTACGGCGGGGAGGGTCCCACCGCGTACGAGGTGCTGCTGTACGCGGCGCTCGTCGGCGACCGGACCCACTTCGCCCGCCAGGACAGCGTCGAGGAGACCTGGCGGGTGCTGCAACCGCTCCTCGACGCGCCACCGCCCGTCGAACCGTATCCCCAGGGGTCGTGGGGACCCTCTTCGTCGGACCAGATCGTCAAGGGTATGGGCGGCTGGCACGACCCGTGGCTGCCGGCAAACGGGAACTAGTCAAAGGACACGAGATGAAAGCGACCGAAGAGCTCCACGAACTTGGCCAGAGCATCTGGCTCGACAACATCACGCGCGAGATGCTCGACTCCGGGCAGCTCCAGGCGTACATCGACGACTACTCCGTGACGGGGCTGACGTCGAACCCGTCGATCTTCGACAAGGCGATCTCCTCCGGCTACTACGACGACGCGATCCGCGAGAAGGCGGCCACCGGCATCGACCACGAGGGCCTGTTCTTCGAACTCGCGATCGAGGACCTCCGCCGCGCCGCCGACGAGTTCCTGCCGATCCACGAGCGCACCGCGGGCGTCGACGGCTGGGTGTCGCTCGAGGTATCACCGCTGCTCGCGTACGACAGCGCCACGACCGCGAAGGTGGCCAAAGCGCTCCACGAACGGGCGGCGCGGTCCAACCTGCTGATCAAGATCCCGGGCACGAAGGAGGGACTGCCGGCGATCGAGGAGTCGATCGCCGCCGGCGTGCCGATCAACGTGACGCTGCTGTTCTCGGCCGATCAGTATCTGGCCGCGGCCGAGGCGTTCATGCGCGGGATCGAGCGTCGGATCGACGCCGAGCAGGACCCGGTCGTCGGATCGGTCGCCTCGGTGTTCATGTCGCGATGGGACGTCGCCGTCCAGGACGAGGTGCCCGAGAACCTGCGGGACCGACTGGCGCTCGCGGTCGGGCTCCAGGTCTACCGCGCCTACCGGGAGGTGATGGAGTCAGACCGCTGGCAGCGGCTCGAGAACGCCGGTGCCCGGCTCCAACGACTGCTGTGGGCGAGCACCAGCACCAAGGATCCGAAGGCGCCCGACGACCTCTACGTCCAGGCGCTGGGAGCGCCGTTCACGATCAACACGGTTCCCGAGGGAACGCTCAAGGCGTTCTACGACCACGGCCATGACCCACAGCCGATGCCCGCGGACGGCGGCGACGCCGAGGCCACGCTGGCGCAGTTCACCGCCGCCGGTGTCGACGTCGACGCGCTCGCGGCCAAGCTCCAGTCCGAGGGAGCCGAGGGCTTCGTGAAGGCCTGGAACGACCTGATGAGCCACATCGAAGACCAGTGCACGGCGCTCGCCGGTGCCGGAGCGGAGGGCTCGCGATGAGCACCACGACGACGACCCCGACGCCGTTGCGCAGCCGCCCCGCGTGGCAGGCGCTCGAGCAGCATCACAAGCAGATCCGCGACGTCCACCTCCGGGACCTGTTCGCCAGGGATCCGAGCCGGGGCGAACGGCTCGCCACAGAAGGCGCCGGCCTGTATCTCGACTACTCGAAGAACCGGATCACCGACGAGACGCTGTCGCTGCTATTGCGACTGGCCGAGGAGTCCGGGCTCCAGGAGCGGACCGAGGCGATGTTCCGCGGGGACCGGATCAACGTCACCGAGGATCGCTCCGTCCTGCACGTCGCGCTGCGGATGCCGAAGGGCGAATCGCTCATCGTCGATGGCGTGGACGTCGTCGCGGAGGTGAACGCGGTGCTCGATCGGATGTCGGCCTTCGCTGATCGCGTTCGCTCGGGCGAGTGGCGCGGCCACACGGGCAAGGCGATCCGCAACATCATCAACGTCGGCATCGGCGGCTCAGACCTCGGACCGGTGATGGCCTACGAGGCGCTGCGCCACTACTCGCGGCGGGACCTCACGTTCCGCTTCGTCTCCAACGTCGATTCGACCGACTTCGCCGAGGCGACCGTCGACCTCGAGGCCGAAGAGACGCTGTTCATCATCTCCTCGAAGACGTTCACGACGCTCGAGACGATGACCAATGCCCAGACAGCACGCGAGTGGGTGCTCGCCGAGCTCGGCGGCGATGAGTCGGCGATCGCGAAGCATTTCGTCGCCGTCTCGACGAACGCCGAGGAGGTGTCGAAATTCGGCATCGACACCGACAACATGTTCGGCTTCTGGGACTGGGTCGGTGGTCGCTACTCGATGGACTCGGCGATCGGCCTCTCGACGATGCTCGCGATCGGACCTGACGCCTTCCGCGACATGCTCGCGGGGTTCCACGAGATGGACGTGCACTTCCGCACGACGCCCCACGAGCGAAACCTCCCCGTGCTGATGGGGCTGCTCGCGGTCTGGTACGGCGACTTCTTCGACGCTCAGACGGCCGGCGTGATGCCGTACGAGCAGTACCTCAAGCGGTTCCCGGCCTACCTCCAGCAGCTGACCATGGAGTCGAACGGCAAGCACGTCACGCTGGACGGGCGACCCGTCGACTACCAGACGGGCGCCGTGTACTGGGGCGAGCCGGGCACGAACGGCCAGCACAGCTTCTACCAGCTGATCCATCAGGGCACGAAGCTGATCCCGCTCGACCTGATCGGGTTCGGCAAGACGCTGAACCCGATCCGCGACCACCACGACATCCTCATGTCAAACGTGTTCGCACAGGCCGAGGCACTCGCCTTCGGCAAGACCGAGGACGAGGTGCGCGCCGAGGGTACGCCCGAGGCGGTCGTCCCGCACCGCGTGTTCGAGGGCAACCGCCCGACCAATGTCATCCTGGCGGAGGAGCTGACGCCGCACACGCTCGGCACGCTGGTCGCGCTCTATGAGCACAGCGTGTTCACCCAGGGCACGGTGTGGTCGATCAACTCGTTCGACCAGTGGGGCGTCGAGCTCGGCAAGGTGCTCGCGAAGCGGATCATCCCCGAGCTCGAGTCCGAGGACGAGGCTGTTCTGCGACACGACAGCTCGACCAACGCGTTGATCCGGCGCTACCGGACGATGCGATGACACCCAGGACCAGAAAAGATCCGGCGCAAAGGAGCTGAAGATGGCCACGGACTCGCCAATGCAACTCGGGATGGTCGGCCTCGGCCGCATGGGAGCCGGTCTCGTCCGGCGACTGCTGCAGGACGGACATCACTGTGTCGGCTACGACGTCTCACCGGACGCAGTCAAGGCACTCGAGGCCGACGGAGCGGTCGGCGCCGACTCGATGGCGGACTTCGCCGCCAAGCTCGAGAAGCCGCGCACGGCGTGGGTGATGGTCCCCGCGGGCGATATCACGGACCAGACGATCGCCTCGCTGGCCGGCGTGCTCGAGCCGGGCGACACGATCATCGACGGGGGCAACACGTACTACCACGACGACATTCGCCACGCCGGCGAGCTCAGGGAGAAGGGGATCCACCACGTCGACGTCGGGACGAGCGGGGGCGTGTGGGGGTTCGACCGCGGCTTCTGCCTGATGATCGGCGGGGAGACCGAGGTCGTCGACCGGCTCGGCCCGATCTTCGCCTCGATCGCCCCCGGCGTCGACGCCGCCGAGCGAACGAAGGGGCGGACGGGACAGCCCACGCCGGCGGAGCAGGGCTATCTCCACTGCGGGCCGAACGGCGCCGGACACTTCGTGAAGATGGTTCACAACGGCATCGAGTACGGGCTGATGGCGTCATACGCCGAGGGGCTGAACATCATCAAGAACGCCGACTCGGGCCTGCACCAAGAGGAGACGGACGCCGAGACGACCCCACTCGAGGACCCCCAGTACTACCAATACGACATCAACACCACCGACGTGGCCGAGGTGTGGCGGCGGGGGAGCGTCGTCGGATCGTGGCTCCTCGACCTGACCGCCGAGGCGCTGTACGAGTCACCGACGCTCGATGGATACGCCGGCCGAGTCTCAGATTCCGGCGAGGGCAGGTGGACATCCATCGCCGCGATCGAGGTCGGCGTCCCCGCACCGACGCTGACCACGGCGCTGTACTCGCGCTTCGGTTCGCGAGGCCTCGACCAGTTCGCCGACAAGCTGCTGTCGGCGATGCGCCAGGAGTTCGGCGGGCACGCGGAGAGAAAGGCGTAGGGGCCATGGCCCTCGACTTCGAGGTCCACACCGACCCTGAGGCGGTCGCCGAACGCGCGGCCGAGCACGTCGCAGCTCGGGCGAAAGCGGAGGTGGCCGACCACGGTCTCTTCACGTTCGCGGTCAGCGGCGGTCACACGCCGTGGGCCATGTTCGCCCGGCTCGCCACGCTGGAGATGCCATGGCAGAACGTGATGATCTTCCAGGTCGACGAGCGGGTGGCGCCCGACGGTGACCCGGACCGCAACCTCACGCACCTGCGCCAGAGCCTGCCCTCGCAATCAGGGGTGGACGTCCAGCCGATGCCGGTAGGCGCGGACGATCTCGATCTCGCTGCCGACGAATATGCCCGATCGCTGCCCGGCGCCTTCGATCTCATCCACCTGGGCCTCGGGCCGGACGGGCACACGGCGTCGCTCATTCCGGGCGATCCGGTGCTCGAGGTCACGGACCGCGACGTCGCGCTCACGGGCGTCTACCAGGGCCGGCGCCGGATGACGCTGACCTATCCCGTGCTCGACCGGGCCCGACACGTGCTCTGGCTGGTCACCGGCGGGGACAAGGTCGACGCGCTCAGCCGACTTCGAGCCGGCAACCGCTCGATCCCCGCCGGCCGTGTCTCCAGCGCCAATGCGCTCGTGATCGCCGACCGGGCGGCCGCGGGGAACGCCGGGCGATGAGCGTCGAGCACGAGAAGCAGCTCGCGGCCGAGGCCGCCGCCCAGCTCGTCGAGGACGGCATGAGTGTCGGCCTCGGGACCGGCTCGACGGTCGCCTACCTGCTGCCCGCCCTCGCTGCTCGAAACCTCGAGCTGCGATGCGTGGCGACGTCACCCGCGACCGAGCGCAGGGCAGTGGAGCTCGGCATCGATGTCGAATCGTTTCGCGGGCCGGGTGCCGTCCCGCGGCTCGATATCGCGATCGACGGCGCGGATCAGGTCGACCCGTCCGGCTGGCTGGTGAAGGGAGGCGGTGCCGCGCACACCCGCGAGAAAGCCGTCGCCGCGGCTGCTGACCGGTTCGTCGTGATCGTCTCCTCCAACAAGATGGTGGACGCGCTGACGCCGCCCGTGCCGCTCGAGCTGCTCGAGTTCGGCCTCGCGGCCACGCTTCACCGCCTCGAGACCGTTCAGCTGCGCGATGTCCTGCCGAGCCCCGAGGGCGGGATCATCGCCGACTTCACCGGCGACTTCGAGGGCCCCGAGGAGCTCGCGTCACGACTGTCGTCGACCGTGGGCGTGGTTGAGCATGGACTCTTCCCATCCGAGATGGTCTCGGACGTGATCGTCGCGCGGGAAGAGGAAGTCGAGCGTATTAGCGTGATCCTGAGGGGAGAGCTATGACTGCGACGAGGGGAAGGGTGACGGCCGGCGTCGACCTCGGAGGCACGAAGATCCAGACCATCATTCTGCGCAACAGGAAAGTCGCCGGCGACGCCCGCGTGCCGACGCCCCAGACCGGGGTTCCCGGAGATGTGATCGATGCCATCGTGCGCACGATCCGTGCCTCGTTGAAGGCGGCTTCCGCCAGCGAACGGAGTCTGACTGCCGTCGGCATCGGCACCCCCGGCGAGATCGACCCCGACGCCGGCGCGGTGTTGCTGGCGGCGAACGTCCCCGGCTTCACCGAGCGCGTCGAGCTCGGCCCGCTCGTCGCCGAACAGCTGACGGGCGATGTGACCGTCAAGGTCGACAACGACGTCCGAGTCGGGGTGCTCGGTGAGTTCACGCGGGGCGCGGGCCGTCCGTACAAGAACTTCCTCGGCGTGTGGGTTGGGACCGGCGTCGGGGGTGGCCTGGTCCTCGACGGCGAGCTCTACGAAGCCCGAGGCGCCGGCGGCGAGATCGGCCACACGGTCGTCAAGCCCGGGGGCTTGAAATGCTCCTGTGGCCGCCGCGGCCACGTCGAGTCGTATGCGGGACGAGCGCGGATGGAGCGACGCGCGAGAAAGCTCGTCTCCAGCGGTGAGAAGACCAATCTGTTCAAGATCATGAAGCAGCGCGGCCGTACGCGGCTGAGCTCCGGCATCTATGCGAGAGCGCTCGCGACCGGAGACCCGGTGGCCGAGAAACTGGTCCACGACGCGGCGTGGGCGCTCGGCGTCGGCCTGGCGTCGGCCCAGAACCTGCTCGATCTCGAGGCGATCATCATCGGGGGCGGCCTCGGTGACCGGCTCGGCCAGCCGTTCATCGATCGGATCGTCAAGGAGATGACGCCCAATCTGTTCGTGCCCGATAAGGCGCCAGACGTGATGGGGACCGAGCTCGGCGATCTGTCCGGCGCCGTCGGTGCTGCCGTGCTCGTCGGCGGTTAGGTCAAGCGCTCGTCAGCAGCGGTCGGTCACAGGCCCATCGTGGCCGTGATCCTCCCGGATTTGACGGCGGCCTGAAGCCTGCTGTAGTCGCGCTCGTTCTGCTCGGCGTAGGCGTGGGAGAACTCCAGGATCGCGCGGCGGAACGTGTCGTTGCCGCCGAGGTACGCGGCGATGGCGACCCGATCACCGCTGCGGGCGTGCGCATGCGCCAGGGTTCCGCCGCACAGCCTGCCGTACACGGCCAGCCCCTTTGGGTCGAACCGCTCGATGTCGAAGGACATCTTCCAGTCTTTGAACTGGCGGACATAGAAGTCGTGCGGCTCGTTGTCGAGGGTCGTTTCGGTACCGCGCAACCAGCCGAGGAAGATGTCGGGGGTGGCCTGAATCAGGCGCTGTCCCCTCACCACGCGCTCACCCTGGTTTCGGAACTTGCTGGCCCCGACGAACTCCTTGAGCACCGAGGCCTCGGCCTCCTTGGCCTGGAGGAAGAGTGGGTCATGACCGTCGCGGCCGATCAACAGGGCGATGAACGCGCGCGTCCCGACGCTGCCGACGCCGACCACCTTACGGGCGAAGTCGGCGATCTCGTACTGCTCGAGCAGGGCGCGTCGATTGACCTGGAGCGAGTTGCGATATTTGTGGATGAGCTCGTGCAGCGCGTCGGACAGGAGCTCCCTCGGATACGGGGCGAACTGCTCGATCGGCACGATCAACGGTGGCTGATCGATGATCCGGTACTGCCCGTCGACCTTGTGTGCGAGCTTCCCGAGCGCCGACACGCTGTCCTTGGTGTGGGCCTTCGCCAGCTGTGCCCGGGTCTGCTTGACGTACTTGGGCCTCCCCTCGGCCGCATGATCGTCGAGTTGCGTCTCCAGGTCGACATGGGCGTACCACACGTCGAGGTTGCGCCTCCCGGCGAACAGCGTCATCGAGACGCAGTACTGCTCGAGAGTCTCGAGCACGGCACGGTCCTGGTCCTTGGCGCGGAAGCCGTTGTTTCGGGCGGCGATCAACACGCTCACCGCCAGCCGCTTTACGTCCCACTCCCACGGACCGGGAAGCGTCTCGTCGAAGTCGTTGATGTCGAACACGAGTCGCCGCTCGGGCGACGCGAACGCGCCGAAGTTCGTCAGGTGGGCGTCCCCGCAGCACTGAACGGTCAGGCCCGAGGTCGTCGTTGACGCCAGATCGTTGGCCATGATCAACGCGGCACCCCGATAGAACGTGAACGGCGAGACCAGCATCCGCCCGTAGCGGATCGGGACGAGGTCCGGGATGCGCGTCTTCGCCTGGCGCTCGAGCAGCTCGACCGGATCGGGCCGCGTCGACGCCGGATCAAACACCGCGTGGCATGAGCGAGGCGCCTCGGCCCGCGCCGCCTTGCCCCTGGCGACGCGGTCGGCCACGGTCAGATACGGGTTGCCGGCCCTGCCCTTTGGCGCGGGCAAGGCTCGCCCAGTAGGTTTCCGCGCAGTCGCTGTCATCGGGACGATGGTCGCAAAACATGACCGAGAAGATCAACCTCGCCGCCAAGCTCGCACTGTTGGACCGTGTCTATGAACCGGGAATCGTCGGCTACGTGAACGACTACAAGCTCCAGGTGGTCAAGGTCAAGGGCCCGTTCGTCTGGCACAAGCACGATGAGACCGACGATTTCTTCCTGGTCATCAGCGGCCGGCTGACGATCCACCTGCGCGACCGCGACGTCGAGCTCGAGCCGGGCGAGATATTCGTCGTGCCGCGCGGCGTCGAGCACTGCCCCGACGCCGAGGAGGAGACGGAAGTGCTGCTGATCGAGCCGAAGGGCACGGTCAACACCGGCGACGCCGGCGGCGAGATGACAGCCGAACCGCGCATCCTCTAATCAACCGACACCCAGCGAGTCTCGCCGTCGTTCATCACGTCCGTCGCGCTCAGCCCGAGACGCCTGGCGACCGTCATCGACGCCTCGTGCTCTGGGTGGATGTGGGCGGTGAACCGATCGACGCCACGCAGACGGAGCCACGTGAGCATCCCCTCGGCGGCCTCGGTCGCGTAACCCTGGCGCTGATGGGCGACGGCGATCGTCCAGGCGAGCTCGGCCGATATGTGTCCCGGCGTCCGGGAGATCGTCGCCTGGACCGTGCCCACGGGAGCTGCGGTCTCGCGATCACGTACGACCCAGTTGAGCCAGCCCTGCGCTCCGTCCGGCGAGTGCCCCACGACCTGCCTCTCGTACCGCGTCCGGAGCTCCTCGACCGACGGCGACCTGCCACCGATGTAGTCGTAGAGCTCGTGGTCGGCGAGCACCGAGGACATCTCGTCGGCGTGCTCGGCCCGCAATGGCTCGAGCCTCAGCCGCGCGGTCTCGATCGGTTCGGCGCGGGGCCAACTCATCGGGTGAAGGTTCGTGGTCTGCTAGCGCCGGCGCCGTGGCGAGCGGTCTACCCGGCCGAAAATCATGCTTAACACGTCAATCTCGGCTCAGACCCCGAGCCCTGTCGAGCTGTGCATGTGCATACATAGCGTGCTTAACACGGCAGGCCTCGCCGATTTTTCCGGTCGTGACGTGTTATGCAGGATCTGGAGTCGCCCTCGCGCCCCGCCTGGGCCTCTCACCCACCCCCTCCCCAGCGCCGGTTACCGGACCGATCGCTAAGCAAGGCTGCCGGCGCGAAGCGCCGGCGGGCCGAGAGTCGACCGCGATCGAGTCAACGACCCTCGACAGAAGACGACCCAGCCGAAGCCACACCACAGGGCGCGCTCTGCGCGCCCCTTAAAAACCTCTAGGGGACCCGGATGTCCTGGTGCTTCGCCGCGGAGCGCTGCTCGCGTTTGCTCAGGTCGGACTTCCTCACGGGGGTCACGATCGACCAGTGGTTTCCGACCGGGCAGCGCTGGAACCGCCACGGCCCTAACCGCAGCGCCTTCACCGACGCGCCGGGGATCCAGATCGTCGTGAACAGGTGATCCTGGCGGCAACGGACGACGACGTTTCCGCCGAACCTGTAGCCACGGAGCCAGAGCGGGAGCGACTCCAGGATCGCGCCGATCGCGGCGATCAGCGCGGGCCGGCGGAAGCGGCGGCGGCGGGGGGCGCCACCTGAATCGCCGCCGCCCGATTCGCTATGCATTCCCATCGGAAGAATGGTATGACCTTTCAGCGGACTCCCGGCTCAGGTCCGTAGACGCGACTCCACAGCGGGCGCAGCAACTGCACGGCGACCGGCAGCGCGAGTACGAGGTAGAACGCCGCCAGCAGGGTCCAGACGAGCGCCGGCGGGGCCAGCGAGGCCAACGTGTGGTAGTAGCGCAGCGACAGCACGACGGCGAACGCGACCGTCAGCGTCGACCAGCACAGCGACGCGAGCCCGTACACGAGCAGCCGGCGATCGGACCCGACGCGCGAGCGTCCCGCGAGCACGTCCGCCAGGTGGCGGGACGCCCGCCGCCGCAAGCCGGGCTCCCGGAGCAGGTCGACGAGCACGTGGTAACCGTCGCGCTCGAGCAGCGGGTTGAGGTTGAACAGCGCGCCGACGTATCCGGCGAACGCCACCTGGAACAGGACGTCGCGCAGGTTCCCCGGCGGGGAGAGCCAGCACGCGAGCGCAAACGCGCCACCGAGCACGATGTCGCTCGCCGGCCCGGCGAGCGAGATCATCATCCGTCGGCGCCGGGGCTCGAACCAGGCATCCGTCGTGTCCACGAACACGTACGGGAACACGAGGGCGACCTTGATCCCCGCCCTCGACACGGGCCGGCCGAACGACTCGGCGACGAGACCGTGAGCGAGCTCGTGACAGACCACGAGCAGGAAGCGCGCCACCACGAACACGAGCGCGCCGAGCCCGACGCGTCCGGCCACGACGAACGGTGTGCCGTATCGCCCGACGATCAGCCCGACGAACGCGAGCACGCCGGCCGCGGCGACAACGGCGAGCGCGCCGAGCACGAACGACGTGAACAGCAGAAAGCCCCCGCGCCGGTACATACCGGCGATCAGTCGCGGGAGCCACGGCAGGGCAAGTTCGTGCGGCGTGAACACGCGCTGGGACCAGCGCTTACCGGCCTCGGGCGCGCCCTCCACCCCGGCGAGCAGTCCGCGATCGGCGAGCTCGGCGAGGAGCCGCGCCAGCCGCGCGGCGCCGTCGGGGCCCCAGCGGGCGCTCGCCTCACCGACGAGCTCGACGAGGTCGCGGTTGCCGTCCAGCAGCTGCGCGAGCTCGGCGTCCGCAGACGAGAGGCGAACGAACGCTCCCGAGCGCTGGTCCTTCAGCACGTATCGGCTCTCCCCCTCGGCCTCGGCGAGACGCTTCAGCGACCAGCCGGACCGCAGCCGCGGCCTGCGCGCATCGTGACCCCGCATCGGGGTCCGGCGCGCCGGCTGCTCGATGATCAGGCTGATCCCGGCGGGGACCGAGACGGTGTGACCGGCGGCGGCCGCGTCGATC
This sequence comes from uncultured Solirubrobacterales bacterium, assembly GCA_963812225.1. Taxonomy (GTDB): domain Bacteria; phylum Actinomycetota; class Thermoleophilia; order Solirubrobacterales; family Solirubrobacteraceae; genus Palsa-465. The sequence goes on along the minus strand of CAWEUN010000006.1, from coordinate 792,884 downwards.
CGCTCGTCCACCTCGAGCCGAGTGTCTCCGACATCGATCCGCATCCCGGGCGCGAGCGCGACCTTGCCCGCCACCCGCCGGCCGTCGACGAACGTGCCGTAGCTCGAGCCCACATCCTCGAGCTCGGCGCCGTGCCCCTCGATATCGATGCGAGCGTGCGTGCGCGACACACTCGGGTCCTCGAGCCGCAGTTCGCTGGCGGGGGCACGCCCGATCACGAGCGCGCGATCCAGCGGCACTCGCTCGCCCCCGGGCAGCACGAGGTCGAGGTGGCGGTGGCCGTCGCGCGGGGTGCCGCAGGACCGGCAGCGGGCGTCGGTCCGGCCGACCTGCCGACGGCACATTTGACACAGCATCGCGACGAGTAACGGTGGCAGACTCCGGCGGGCCATGCCAGAGGTGCTGAAGCGGGTAGGCCGCTACGACCTGCTCGAGGTGATCGGGCGCGGGGGGGCCGCGGTTGTGTACCTCGCCCAGCAGCGCGATCTCAATCGCCACGTCGCGCTGAAGGAGCTCGCGCCGTACCACGCTGCCGACACGAGCTTCGCCGAGCGGTTCGTGCAGGAGTCGTACCTCGCCGGGTCGATGAGCCACGCGAACGTCGTCACGGTCCACGAGTACTTCGAGGAGGACGCGGTCCCGTACATAGCGATGGAGTACCTCCCCCACGGCTCGCTGCGACGGTACGTCGGGAGGCTGTCGACGCCACAGTTCGCCGGCGTGCTCGAGGGGGTGCTCGCCGGCCTCTCGCACGGCGAGGCGCACGGCATCGTGCACCGCGACCTCAAGCCCGAGAACCTGCTCGTGGCGGCCGACGGACGGGTCAAGATCGCGGATTTCGGCGTCGCGCGCGCGTACAACAAGGCCGCCACCCGCGCCGTGGTGACCTCCACCGGGACGACGATCGGCACGCCCGCGTACATGGCGCCCGAGCAGGCGCTCGGTGGTGAGCTGACGCCGGCGACCGATCTCTATTCGCTGGGCGTGGTCGCGTGGGAGGTGCTGGCCGGACAGGTCCCGTTCGAGGAAACCGACACGCCGGTGGCGGTCCTCTACCGCCACGTCCACGAGCCCGTTCCGTCCGTCCGCACGGTCGCTCCCGACGTCGACGAGGGCATCGCCAGCTGGCTCGAGCGCATGCTGGCCAAGCGTCCCGAGGACCGCTTCCAGAGCGCCGATGCGGCCTGGATCGAGCTCGAGGACGTCGTGCTCGAGTTGGCGGGACCACGGTGGCGGCGCGAGGCGCGGCTGGTCGTCGACGACGGCGCCCCGGCGCCCGCACGGTCGCTGACACCGGCGAAGTTCGAGGGCGCCGAGCCCGACACCCCGGCGCAGGCGCGGGACACGCCAGAGCCCGCGTCGCCGGTCGGGGACACGCCCGAGGCCGCGGACCGACTCGCCGAGACGGTGACCGGGCTGGAGACCGATTCTCCGAAGACGACGGTGGCGCCCAAGAAGCGCCCCGAGCGAAGCCACACCACGATGCTCCGCCCGGCGCGCCGGCACCCGGACGTCGAGGAGTCGACCGAGGCGAAGCCGGACCTGACCCGGCGCCGGGTCATGGTCGCGGCGATCGTGCTCGCGATGGCCGCGGCAGCCGTGGCGGGCGTACTCGTCGCGAACTCCGGCGGCTCCAACCACGCGTCCCCACCCCCGGCTCACCCATCCACCAGCGCGGGGGCAACGACCGACAGGCAGCTCGCGTCGATCGTGCAAAGCCTCGGCACCGCCCGCAAGCAGGCGCGGTCGCAGCTGGCGAGCGCGAGCACGCCCCGTGGCCAGGCTCAGGCCGCGTCGGCGGTGGCGTCGGCGTATGCGTCGGCCGCCAGCCGGGTTGCTCCGCTCGTCGGCTCGAGCACGGCCGCGACGCAGCTGCACGCGACGCTCGCGAGCACCGCAACGGCGTATGGAGCGCTCGCGGCGGCTGCCCGGGCCGACAGCCAGAAGCGGTGGAACGAGGCCTGGACGGCGATCAACCGCGACGAGTCTGCGTTGCAGGCCGAGGTCCGCAAACTCTGAGCCAGGCGGGTATCGCGAACTCGATACCTTCGGCCACTTCCCGGCTCAGATGGCCGCCCCGATACTGCCGTTGCGTCGATTGCGGCGCCTCTGCAAATCGTTTCGGAGGGTCATTCCATGAGCCTTATCAAGGTCACCTCGGAGGAGCTGCACACGCTGTCCACGAACGTGCAGTCCGGCTCCACCAGCATTCAGGACCAGCTCGCGCGGATGCAGGGCGAGGTCCTGGCGGTCGTCGGCGGCGAGTGGCAGGGAGCCGCCTCGGGTCAGTTCCACGCGCTGTGGGACGAGTGGCAGCGTTCGGCTGCTGGCCTGAAGGACGCGCTGGACGGCATCTCGCGCCTGCTCGGCTCCGCCGCGATCCAGTACCAGCAGACCGAGGACGCGATCCGCGCTTCGATGGCCTGAGCGCCGCGCCGGCACACCCCCGATCCAGGACTCAAGCGACGATGGCCACGTTCACGGTCGACCCGACAACCCTGCAGGAGCTCTCCTCGACCCTGTCGGGTATCCACGGTGAGATGCAGTCGATGCATGCGGTGGCGACGGGGTACGAGGGGCTGCTCGGCGGGACCGATCTCGATGGTGCGGTCGAGGGCTTCTGTAGCCACTGGGGCTACGGGATCGGCAAGCTCGCCGATCACATGACCAAGGTGGTGGAGCACCTGGATGCCGCGGCTGCCACGTACCGGAAGTCGGAGACGGAGATCCAGACGGCCTGCAAGACGGCGGGCTGATGGGCGATCCGCGCTCAGATCCACGCGCCGCGTGGTTGCTCGCGGCCGAACCGAGCGAGGTCGGGGCGCTCGCGGGCGCGTTCCATCGCGTCGCCTCGCAGGCACAGAGCACGAGCACGGCGCTCCGTGGCGCGCACGGAGACGCGACCTGGACCGGTCAGGCCGCCGAGGCCTTCCGCGCCCAGCTCGGCCAGCTGCCCGATGACCTCGACAAGGTCCAGCGCTCCTATCAGGAGGTCGCGAGCGCGCTCGACAGCTACGAGGGTCAGCTGGGGCCGCTCAAGAGCCAGTTCCAGCAGGTGATCTCCCAGATCGACGGAGTGCAGGGCAGCCTGACGAGCGCGCAGGGACAACTGACGACCGCGCAGGGCAATCTGTCGACGGCGACGAACGCGCCCCACGCCAAGTCCACGAGTCCGGCGGTCGTGAGCGCACACGGCGCGGTGCAGACCGCGAGCGCCCAGGTCGGACGACTCCAGGGCGAGCTCTCCGGACTCGAGGGTCGCGGCTTCGGACTGCTGGACGAGTTCGACACGGTCCGTGGCCGCGCCCGCTCCGCCGTCTCGAGCGCCGCCGGGATCGCGCCCTCGGAGAGCTGGCTGTCCGGGGCGCTGTCCGCCGTCGGCAACTTCGTGGTCGGCGTCGCCGAGGGCATCGGCAAGAGCGTCTGGGATCTCATCTCCGGCCACGCGATCGAGAACTTCATCGAGCATCCCGGGTGGGCCTCGCTGGGCGAGCTGGTCAAGGACATCGCGGTCACGGCGAGCCTCGTGGCGCTCGTGGTCGCGCCGTTCGCCGCGCCGGAGGTCCTGGAAGCGGACAGCGCCGTGCTGAGCGAGGACGCGCTCGCCGCAGGCACCGAGACCGCCGGCGAGGCCGAGAGCATGACCGCGGGGCAGGTCGCCCGCAGCGTCGTGAACTACAGCGGCAAGATCTCCACCGACGCGACGATCGCCGGTACGGGGACCGATGCCATGCAGGGCCACTGGGGCGCGGTAGGGGTGGACGTGGCGTTCCTCGCGGCCCCGAGCGCCGTCTCGAAGTCGTTCGGCGCCTCCTCCGGCGACGCGTTCAGCGATTCGCTGAAGATCGGCGAGGGGACGGCAGCCCGGTCCGCGGATGCGTTCACGCGGATGCAGGACTTCAAGATCCTCGGCGAGATGGGCATCACGGACGCGAAGGGCCTCGCGTTCCGGGACGGCGTGCCGCCGCCATCTCTGCGGAGCATCGATCTGGAGAACCCGGCCGCGGTGCGGGCGGCGACCGACCAGGCACTGCAGACGGCGAACAGGGCCGCGGCGAGGGCCCTGCACCTCGGGCGGCCGGTGGCCAACCTGTTCGATAACCTGATCAGCGACCCCGCCGAGGACGGGATCAAGCATCGCTTTGACCTTGAGCCGGCCGGCGGATGACCGCAAATCCCCTGAACTTCCGCGCCCGTCGCAAGGCCGAGAAGCTTTACCAGGAAGGGGGATGGGGCCCGCTCCAGACGTTCCCGGTAAAGCGGGCTGAGGGCAAGCCGCTGGTCTTCCAGATGCGCCTGCCGGCAGATCACCAGCTGATCGACGTCCCGACGATGGCCCGCAGCGCCGTCGGCGCTCCGGCGGGTCTGGGGGCGCAGGCCGACGCGCTCGAGCGAGCGTCGCAGGCGGCCGGGGTGACCGTCGTCGGGGCGCTCTGTCCCGTCTCCGAGGGCGTGGGCGAGCCCGACGTGCTCGCGACGATCACCGTGGCGCTGTCAGACGTGGCCGGGCCGCCGAGCGTCGAGGAGGGCGCCGGCTACGAGTCGCCGCGCTCGCACCGCGAGGTCACGAAGCTGTCCGACCAAGTGACGCGGATCAAGCGCCTCAGCGCGGAACCGGTCGCGGGCGGCAACGAACCGCTGGCGATGCTCACGGTGCAGTACCTGATCGAGACGCGCTATGGCGCGGTCGTGATGGCGTTCTCGACGACACGCGAGGACATGTTCGGCGGCTTCGGCGAGGATCTGTTCGAGAAGATCATGGCGACCGGCTTCATCGGCGAGGGGCCGCGGGCGTACTAGCTGTTTGTGTGCGGTTCTACGGCGCTTGCTGCGTGGCGTCGGCTCGGTAAACGGCGCTGGGGAAGGGGAAGGGAGCGGCCCGCTCGGACCCTCCGATGGTGCACAGCACGACAATCCCACCCCGAATGGCAGGCCCTGTCGAGTTATGCACGAGGAGTGTGCTCAATACGACAGGGCTCAGGATCTGCGCCGGTGTTGACGCGCTATGCAGGTTTCCCGTGACACTCTCGGCACAAAGTCGCGGGTTTGGGCGCAGGAACCGGTCGACCACAGGCCCGTGCGACCCGCAACCGCCCTCACCCACCTCCCTTCCCTGCGCCGTTAACCGAGCCGATCGCCAACCGCGGCTGCGGACGGGAGTCGACAGCCCCCGCCCGTACACCGCCACGTCGGCGCCCAAGCTCTACCGCGCCGTGCCGGCGCTCGCCACCTGCGCCAGCGCGACCTGCATGAGCTCAAAACCGCCCGGATCGACGCGGTAGCCACAGCCCGGTCGGACCGGAGGCGCTGGGCGCCGAGGCAGCGTGACGCCCAGCAGCTGGCCGTCGACCTGGACATCGGGCTGCAGGAGCAGACCGGTGCGAGCGCGGCGGACGCCGACGCTCCAATGCCCGAGGCTCTTCAGAGCGTCGGTGCGGCCCGCGACGACCGCGTGCAGATTCGGCAGCGGAGCCGCGAATAGATCGCTCAGCGCCCGGGCCGGATCGTCGACGGCGTCCGCATCGTCGATCAGCAGCATCCGCAAGCCGTCGGCCGCGCGCAGCTCGGCGACGAGGTCGGCGATCTGCTCGGGGGCGGTGACCACGTGACCGAGCGCCGGGCAGTCGCGCAGCGCTGAGCGCCGGGTCGCGATACCGACGAGTCCGATCTCCGGATACAGACGCGAGACGATCTCCGCCACGACGAGCAGCGAGGTCGTCCGGCCCGTCCGCGGCGGGCCAGCGATCAGCGCGTGATCACCTTCGAACAGCTCGAACCCGGTGGGTTCGAGCGTCTCGTCTCCGATGCCCATCGGGATGAACAGCGGCTCGCGTGAGGGTCGGCCCGCTCCCAGCAGGGCGTCGACGGAGACGCTCTCGGGCAGCACGTCGACGGGCACGGGACCGCCGGGGCGCTCGCCGGCGAACGCGGTCGCCTCGACCTGCTGCTCGAGGCGACCCGGGGCCCGGGCGACCTGGATCACCTGCCCGGAGCCGCCCACGACGGCCCGTCCCGCGGTGAACTGCGGGATCGAGCGTCGGAGCAGACCGAACTGGGCGTAATCGGCCGCGTCGGCGAGCTGGAACGCGAGCCGCTGCTGGGCGAGCGAGGCAAGCGCGGTCGGCACCGCGCCGAGGCGGTCGGCGGCGATCGCCGCGTGGATGCCGAGTTCGGGTCCGTCGGCCCACACGCGGGCCAGCGCGTCGCGCAGGGCGTCGCCGGCGAGGTCGCCGTGCTCGGAGGCAAACCCGCCGTAGCCGTCGAGCAGCACCACGAGTCTCGGCGCCGCGGCCCGCGCCGCGGGATCGAGGCCGCGGCGGGCCTGCAGCTCGCCGCGCAACCGCCGCAACAGCCGCTGCTGGCGCTCGTGCTCGGAGGCGCCGATCACCGCACCGACGTGGGGTAGCGAGACGAGCGGCGCGAGCTCGCCGGCGCCGAAGTCGAGGACGTAGACGTGCACGTTTGCCGGATCGGCGATGCTCGCCAGCGCAAGCGCAATCGTGGCGAGCGCGGTCGTGGTCCCGCTGCCGCCGATCCCGTACAGCAGTAGGTTGCCCGCGTTCAGGTTCCATCCGACGGGGTACTGCGCCTGGGCGTCGGGGTCGTCCGCCAGCGCGAGCGGCACGATCAGCCCGCGCTCGCCCGCCAGCGGCCGCGGGGGGCCGTAGTCGAGCAGCGCGCCGAGATCGACGTCGCCCGGCAACGGGGGCAGCCACGGCCGCCGCAACGCCTGATCCGGGCCGAACGCCTCGGTGGCGGCGGAGACGAGCCGCTGGAGGTCGGAGCGTGAGCCAAGACCCTCGGGCTCCCGACCATCGCTGCCGTCCGCGTCGGCGGGCAGCCCGAAGGGCTCCAGGCTGACGGCCGCCGCTGAACCCACGGGCGTCGTGCCCGTCACGAGCGCCGTCTGGACTGGAATCAGCTCGGAGGGACCGAGCCGGACGTGCGCCCGGCCCGGCTGCTTGCGTGGGATCTTGGCCGCCGCCGGCGAATCGATCACGTCGAGCGAGTCCTGCGGCGTTTGCACGCGCAGGCACACGCGCAGGTTCGTGTTGGCGCGGATGTTCTCGTTGACGGCCCCGGACGGACGTTGGGTGGCGAGGATCAGGTGTACGCCCAGACTGCGGCCGCGCTGCGCGATTCCCACCAGCGAGGGCACGAAGTCGGGGAGCTCGGCCGCGAGCGTGGCGAACTCGTCGATGATCACCAGCAGCCGAGGCAGCGCCGCGGCGCGCCGGTCGGCGACGAGCCGGCCGTACTCGATCAGGTCGGACGCGCGGTGGTCTCGCAGAACGCGCTCGCGGTAGCGGAGCTCGGCCTCGAGGCTCCGCAGGGCGCGCTCACCGAGGTGGTCGTCGAGGTCGGTGACCATGCCGACCGTATGGGGCAGCTCGGCGCACTGCGCGAACGCGCTGCCGCCCTTGTAATCGATCAGCACGAAGTTGACGCGCTCGGGGGAGTGCTCGGCCGCGAGCGCGGCGACGAGGCTGCGCAACAGCTCGCTCTTGCCTGCCCCGGTGGTGCCGGCGATCAGGCCGTGCGGCCCGTCCGCGACGAGGTCGACGGCCAGCGGGCCATCCTCGGAGAGCGCGAACGTGGCCACGAGGCTCGTCTGCGACGCCTCCGCGCGCCACCGGTCGCGGAGCTCCGCGCCGGCGGGCTCGCCGATCCCGCCGAGCGAGAACAGGGCGACGTTGTCGGGGAGCGATCCGCCGAGCATCTGCAGGTCGGCATCCTCGAAGCGGGCGAGCGCGAGCGCGCACTCGCGCGCGGTCTCGGCGGACACGCCGGCGCCCAGCAACGGATCGACGCGCTCGCCCGTCTGCGGACGGGCCAGAACCGCCTCGCCCGCCTGGTCGGCGAGCTCGATCACGGTCGTGCAGGCCGCCGGCAGCCGCTCGGCCGACCGGGCGAGAACGATCCCGCTGACCTTCTCGCCGGCACGCAGGAGCGCCCGCCCGGCCGCCCCACGCCCCTCGATCAGCGCCGGACTGTCGAGTACGGCGAGCACGGTTCGCGCGTCGTCCTCGTCTCGCTCGGTCAGCTCCGCCACGAGCCCGGCCCCCGCGGTGGGACCGATCGCGAGCAGGCGCCCCGAGGCGCCACCGCCGTCGCGCGCGTGCGGCAGCCACTTGACCCAGTCCCAGTCATCGCGCGCCGGCTCCTCCGTGAAGACGGCCACGGCCAGGTCCGCGGGTCCCTGCAGCACCGTCGCCTGGCAGAGGAGGCCGCGCGCCAGGGAGAGCGCCTGCTCGCGGTCCCCGACGATCCCCACGACCCCGCCCTTGGCGAGCTCGACGGCGACCGGCGCGAACCTCAGCCATCGGTGCTCGGCGAGCACCTGCTCGGCCTCCTTGGCCGCAGCGTGCCGATCTGAGAGCGCCGGCGTGAACGGAACGTCGCCGAAACCCGCGCTGAGCCGGAGGAAATCGTCGTGCTCGGGGCGCCGCTCCCATAGCCGCGGGTCGGGCAGGGTGGCGCGCCGGTCGATCTCGGAGAGGTCGGGGAAGGCCTCGCGGCGCCGCGCCAGCTCCTCCGTCTGCCGCCGCTCGATCTCCGAGCGGAAGTCCGCCAGCCTCTGCGCGTATTCGCGCTGGCTCCCCCGCGAGCTGCGGCGCGACTGACGCCGCTGTTCGAGCCAGCTGCCGACGACGAGCACGGGGCTGAGCAACATGAACAGCGCGTAGATGATGTTGTGCAGGACGACGACCATCACCGCGCCGAGCACGAGCGGGCCGACCGCGGAGGCGACGCTGAAGTGCGGACGCGTCGTCTCGCCCGGCTCATTGGGGACGGTCAGCGGCTGATCGTGCGCCTGTGAGCGAGAGCGCGGCGGGCGGTTGAAGGGAATCGTGCCCGCCAGGTTTGCCTCCCGCAGCGGGTCGACCGGCAGCCCGGGAGAGGAGGGAGCGATCGTGAAGGCCACGTCGCCTGCCTCGAACACCGTCCCCGGTTCCACGTCGGCCGGCTGCTTGATTCGCGTGCCCTCGACCCACGTGCCGTTGACCGACTCGAGGTCGGTCACCGTCGCTCGGAGTCCACCGGGGCTGGGCTGGACCCGAAGGTGTTCGCGGGAGACGCCGTCATCGCCGAGGACGAGGTCGCATCCCGGGTCGCGGCCGACCAGAACTCCCCCGGCGCTCAGCGGCAGCCGCCGCCCGGCGTCGAAGCCCGCGATCACGCGGAGCTCGAGTGCCGCGGCGGACGGTTCGCGACCTTCGGGGACGGCGTCGGCGGGGACGATGCGGGCGCCCTCGTACAGCCCGATCTCGGACAGGGCCAGGTCGGCGTGGCAGAAACGGCCATCGAGGACGATCCCGCGCGCGGCCGAGGCGTCCGGCAGCGCGTCGATCAGATCCCCGACTGTCGCGTCCTCCCGGCCCAGCCGCAACTCGAGGTCCTCTGCTTCGCCGGCAGGGTTGTCGAGCACGACTCGCACGTGCGCCAGGCTACCGCCGAAACACGCTGGATCCGCCGGGGTATGGCGCGGTTCATACCTTGGGTTACTACCCGACACGAACCGCTCGGCAGATACTGCGCCGGTGTCCCGGCTGGTCGTCGACTCGCGGACGCTGCTGGCGGTGCGAGACACGCTCGGTCGTCTTCACCACCAGCTGCTCGGCATTCACACTGTCGTCGGCGGACACGAGGGGGCACTCGGTGGCCGAGCGCTCGAAGCCGAGCTCGAGCAGTTCTGCGTCCGCTGGCACTTCGGGATCGTCGAGATCGGCGAGCAGATCACCGGGATGATGCACAGGCTGCTGACGGCCGCCGCCGCCTACGAGCGGATAGAGGACCACATCGGGTCGGGGACGACGGTCGTCGGCGGCGGAAGGACGAGGCCTCTGAGCGGGTCGGGGACGACCGTGATCGGGGGCGGGACGACGAGGCGGCCGAGCGGGTCCGGCACGACGACGGTCGGTTAGACGCGCGCGCGAGAAGCGGGCCTTGGCGACGCGGCGGTACGGTTCGATCCCGTGCCGCGCTTCGAGCTTCAGTTCAACCCCGGCGAGATCCCGGTCTACGCCGCGCGCTTCGCAGCCGAAGGTGATACCGAGGTCCTCGCGATGGCCCGCGCGGCGCGCGAACGCGGCTATTACACGCTGCCCGAGTTTCGCGTTGTGTGCCGCTGGAAGACACCCCGGAGCGGCCCGTTCGTCGCCCGCAACCGCGCCGAGGAGGTCGAGACCACCACGCACGTCGCGCTCAGCGAAGGGACGACCGAGCACGACCGCATGCGCGCGCTGCGCCAGCTGCTGGGCGTCGAATGGGCCACCGCGTCCGTCCTCCTCCACCTGGCGTTCCCGGACTGCTACCCGATTCTCGATGTCCGCGCGCTTCACGCATTCGGGATTCGTGGCCGCCAGACCTACAGCTACCGGTTCTGGCTCGACTACGTGGACGCCTTCCGGGCGCTCGTAGATCGCGCCGGCGTCGACGGCCGTACCGTCGACCGGGGGCTGTGGCAGTGGTCGGCGGAGCAGGGCGAGCCCCTGTCCTGAGGAGCGCAGCCGCCGGGTATCGCTGACTCCATACCCGCGGTCACTTCCTCCACCGGTCCCGGGCGCTGATACTCGGACGATGCGCGATCCGCTCGCCGACCCTCGCGCGGCCGACCTCCTTGCGGCAATTCCCCACGACGTCGGCGCCTTGGCCGCTGACTTCCGCACCGCCGCCGGCGAATCCCAGGCAACCGCGGCCGGGTTGAGCGCGGCGCGCCTCGACGGGACGTGGACGGGCAGGGCCGCGACGGCTTTCCGCCACGCGATCGGCCGCCTGCCCGCGGAGCTCGAGCGGGTCGGCGTCGGGTTCGCCGCGGTCGGGGAGGCGCTGAGTGCCTACGAGTCCGAGCTGGCCGCGATCAGGCCCGCGTTCAGGCGAGTACTCGCCGAGCTCGCCGAGGCGGAGTTGACGGCGGCGCGGCCCGGCGCGCTCGTCGCCGGCGACTCGGTCGAGCTCGTGAACCTCAGGCGGCGCGCCTTCGAGCTGCTCGACGAGTTCTCGCGCGCGCGGGAGGCGTGCCGGTACGCGATCGCGGCCGCAAGGGCGGGCGCGCCGGGACGGCATCGCACGGGCCGGGGGATCACGCTAGTCGACGCGACCGCGAACGTCGGGTGATCATGCAGCCTGTACGCTGGCCGCGTGCGTGCGCAGGAGAGGGCGGTCTTGGGAGCGACGGTGAGCCCGACCGAGCTTCAGGCGCTGATCTACGCCGCCCGGCGTGGAGATCCGTTCATGTTTCTGCGCGGCGACGACGGCGCCCAGCATCTGATCACGCTCGCCGGCGATCGACTGGTCCTCGGGCGCGCTCCGGGGAGCGACCTGGAGATCGCGTGGGATCCCCGCGTCTCCGGCGTGCACGCGTATCTGGAGCGCCGCGGGCCGCGGTGGGTGATCGAGGACGACGGCCTATCGCGCAACGGGACATTCGTCAACGGAGAGCGCCTGCGCGGACAGCGGACCTTGCGCGACGGCGACGTGCTCCGGCTTGGCGATACGGCGATCGGCTTTCGGGATCCGGAGACCGAGCCGGTCGTGGCCACCGTATCGGTCACGACGCTGGCCGTGCCGGAGGTATCGGAGGCGCAGCGGCGGGTGCTTGTGGCCCTGTGCCGGCCGCTGACCGCGGACGCGCCCGCGGCACCGGCGACGAACGAGCAGATCGCTGCCGAACTGGTCCTCAGCCTGTCCGCGGTCAAAGGGCACCTGCGCGTGCTGTTCAGTCGCTTCGGGCTCGAGGATGCACCGCAAAATCAGAAGCGGCTGCTGCTCGCCGAGCGCGCGCTGGCTGCCAGCGTCGTCCGCCCGGAGGACCTTCGGTAGGGTCGCGGCCGGCGCCGCGTGGCCCCGTCTCAGCCGCCGACCTTGGTCGTCCCCGTGCCGTGATGCTTGTGAGCGGAACCACCGACCGAGGTCGTACCCGAGCCGGTGCCGCTCGACCCACTGGACGGGCTGGCCGCCTGGGTGGAGGTCGGTGCCGAGGGCGACGGCGACGAGACGGTGCTGGTGGTCTGCTGCGCCTGAGTTGCTGTCGTCGTCGACGCGGAGCCCGTGGTGACCGTCGGGGAGGCGGGTTGCGAAGCGTTGTGGTGGCGCACGCGGTGGATGGCAACGTGTCGGCGGACGTGGGCCGGTTGCCTGAGCGCGGTCAGGCCGGGAACGAACTGCGCCGCAAGCGCGGCATCCGTCGTCGTGGCCGGCGGCCGACTGACGGTCGAGGTGGCAGCGCTCGCGGTGTTCTGGTGACCCGCCGCCCGCGCGATAAGGAACGCCGCACCAAACGCCGCGAGCACACAACCCGCCGCTGTCCCTACCACTCGCACGCCGGCCATCTTACGCCGGGTCCGGCCTTCGGTCGAGCCGCGATACTTTCCTCGATGCCCTGTGAGTGAGCCCAGCGGCAGGGCGGGAGCGGAGGAGCTCGAGCGAAGCGCGACGCTGATCGAGCGGTTGCTGGGCGATCCCGAAGTGCGGCGCAGGTTCCGAGCGGATCCGGGCGCCGTGCTCGGCGAGTACGGCCTCGTAGAGCTCGGATCGGGCCTCGGGCGCGGCAGGCGGGCGCTGATCACGCTCGAGCTGAGGGAATCTCGGTCGAGCCTCGCCGGCGCGATGGTCGCGGCCGCGGCGGAGGGAGTCGACCTCGCCCACGTCGCCGAACGCGCCGCTCCGGCGCTCGAGCACGACGCCGGTCGCGTCGTAGATCGGCTCATCGACAGCCTCCGGCACCACGCGTTGCGCAAACCGCGGGCAACCGCGAGCCCCAACCTCGGCTCCGACACCAACGAGCCCCCACTCGCCACCGCGCCCCAATCCCCCGCGCACGCCCCGGCCCCGGCCGGCGGGTCATCACTCTCGGGCGGACGGGCATCGGCTCCGTCCGCGCCGTCCGCGGCGTCTGCGCCGGGGCGGGCAACGGCGCCCGCGGCCGGGTCGCATGAGCCGCGGGCGCAAGACGGTAAGGCCGTCCCCAACTTCGCCGAGGAGCAAGCCCTCCACCACCATCGTCATCACCACCACCATGCCGGCGCGAGCGATGTCGGTCCGAACTTCGTGCCGCCCCGCGATCTGCTCCGCTATCCGGGAGATGACGCGTCGCCGCAGCAGATAGCGGCCTGGATGGGTGCCCACGCCGTGCGGGCCGGACTGCCCCCGGAGCTGCCCGTGATGGCGGGACTGACCGAGTCCGGGCTGCGGAACCTGCCCTACGGCGACCGCGACTCGGTCGGCTTCTTCCAGATGCGCCAGGGGATCTGGGACCAGGGGCCCTACGCGGGCTACCCTCACCGGCCCGGGCTGCAGATGAAGTGGTTCATCGAGCACGCCCTGGCGGCGAGAGCGCAGGACCCGACACTGGCGCAGAACCCGGACACCTGGGGCGAATGGATCGCGAACGTCGAGCAGCCCGCGGCCCAATACCGCTTCCGCTATCAGCTGCAGCTCAGCGCCGCCCAGGAGCTGCTGCGAGGCATCGACTTCGCCCACGTCGCACACGCCGGTCACGCCGGCGGGCCGGGCGAGGCGGCGCTAAAGGTCGCGCTGCACTATCTCGGCACTCCCTACCGGTGGGGCGGGTCGAGCCCGTCGACGGGCTTTGACTGCTCCGGACTCGTGCAGTACGCGTACGCGCAGGAGGGCCTCCAGCTGCCGCGGGTCGCCGCGGCTCAGTTCGACGTCGGGATCCCGGTCCCGCGTGACCAGCTGCGACCCGGCGACGCCGTGTTCTTCGCCGACCCGAACGGTTACGTCCATCACGTCGGCCTCTACATCGGTGACGGTCGGTTCGTCAACGCCCCCGAGACCGGTGAGGACGTGAAGATCTCCTCGCTATCGGACCCCTACTTCGCGGCGCAGTACGCGGGCGCCCGTCGGTACACGGCCGGGGCCCTCGGCGACCCAAGTCGGTACGCCCGATCGATGCCGACCGTGAGCGGTTAGCGCTCTGAACGGGAGTGGTGTCGTGTTAACGATGATCGGACCCACCTGACGACGATCGGACCCCCAGACCATGCGATCCAAGTCCGCCCCGTCGCTCCACCAAAGCGGGCGCGAGGTTTGTCACACACCGGCCCGAGCTGGCAGCGCTAGGCTTCGCGGCGTGAGGTGCCGCACATGTCTGGGCGTCCTCGTAGGGCTGGTGCTCGTGTCGGGTGTGGCCGTGTCGAACGCGGTGGCAGCAGCGCCAAGCGCACTCCTCGGCGGCCAGACGCTGACCGCCGGCCATACGCTGGCCTCTCCTGACGGCCACTACATCCTCGCGATGCAGACCGACGGCAATCTCGTCCTGTACCTGCACAACGGCGGCTTCAACCTGCGGGCGCTTTGGTCGAGCGGCACGTCCGGGGATCGCGGCGATCGCGCCGTGCTCCAGAGCAACGGCAACCTCGTGCTCTACGACGCCAAGAACCAGGCCCTCTGGTCGACCAACACGAGCAGCGCAGGATGTACGAATCTCGTCGTGCAGGAGGACGGGAACCTCGTCCTCTACAACAGTAAGAAGGCGGTTTGGGCCAGCCACACGGTGAACACCAACCTGAGGGCCAACGACGTACTGCTCGCGCGAGAGCGGATCTTTTCCCCCGACGAGCAGTACGAGGTCACGATGCAGCCCGACGGCAACCTCGTCCTGTACGGCGCCACGGGCGCGCTGTGGTCGACCCACACCTGGGGGATCCCGGGCAACCACGCGATCCTGCAGAAAGACGGCAACCTCGTCGTGTATACGACCGCCGGCCGGGCGCTGTGGAGCAGCAAGACCCATGGCCATTCAGGGGACCACGCCCACCTCCAGAACGACGGCAACTTCGTCGTGTACGCAGGCAGCAAGGCGCTGTGGGCCAGCGGCACATACGCCAACCGGCCAAAGGGAACGCCACGCTACTCACGGCCCGCGTTCGTCGCGTGCCCACCGCCGCCACCGCCGCCCGCGCCCAAGGCGAGCCCACCTGCGGACCCGGTCGTGCTGGTGCCCCAGCACACCAAGGTCCGCCGCCTGCACGTGAGGATGTCGATGAGCTGGACCTGGAACCGTGACATCACCCGGCTGCACCGGATCAAGATCTCCCGCGTCCCGCGCCACGCCACGATCACCGTCCGCTGTCACGGCAGGGGCTGCCCGCGTCACCGCGCCGAGGTCAGCGCCCGCCACCTCAGGCGCCTGATTCGCTATCTCGACGGACGCCGGTACCGGGCGGGCGACCGGATCCTGATCTTGATCTCCGGCCGCGGACGACGAACCGAACGAGTCTCGGTCCGGATCCGGTACGCAGCGCTGCCCAAGGTACGGTTGCTCTAAAGCTGTTTTCTTATGTGGGCTGAGATTTCTCGTTCTACCCTTGTGAAGATGCGTGTCCGTAGGGGCCTCGGGCGGCCACCACAGATGAGCGCGGCTTGAGCGTGCGCTTCAGGCGTGCCGCCATCCTGGCCGGCGCGATGGTCGGCGCTCTACCGGCGACCACCGCGGGCGCGGCGCCCGCGGGCCCCGTGCTGCGCGCAGCCGCCACGCCGGCGCACGTGCGCGTCGGCTCCCCGCCGAGGCACCCGAGGCGCTCGAAGGTCGTCGGCACGCTCGCCACGGGCACCCAGGTCCCGGTCACGGTCACGCTGAAGCCACGTGACCCGGCGGGCCTCGCGAGCTACGCCGCCCAGGTCTCGACGCCCGGATCGCCGCTCTACCGCCACTACCTCTCGGTCGCCCAGTTCCGGACCCGGTTCGGACCGACCGCCCAGGACATAGCCGCCGTGCGGTCGTCGCTGGTCGCCGCCGGCCTGAAGCCGGGGCCGGTGGCCGCGAACGGCCTGGCGATCCCCGTGTCCAGCACCGCCGGGGAGCTCGGCCACGCGTTCTCGCTGTCGTTCCAGAAGGTGGCGCTCGCCGGCGGCCGCACGGCGTTCGCGAACACGCAGGCACCTCAGTTCAGCACCTCGGTCGCAGGCAACGTCCAGGGGGTCATCGGGCTCGACTCGCTGACAGTGCCGCATCCGCAGGGGATCCGCACCGGTCTCGATCGGGCGAGGAGCCCCCAAGCGCTGAAGCCGAACGTCGTGACCGGCGGCCCACAGCCGTGCTCGACGGCGGTCAGCACGGCCGGCAGTAACGGCGTGTACACGGCCGATCAGATTGCGTCGGCGTATCGATTCTCGAGCCTGTACGGCGCCGGCGACGAGGGCGCGGGTCAGACCATCGCGCTGTTCGAGCTCGAGCCGAACCTGACTTCGGACATCGCCAAGTACCAGAAGTGCTACGGCACCTCGACCTCGGTCTCGTACGTGAAGGTCGACGGTGGCGCGGGGACGGGAGCCGGTGGGGGTGAGGCGGCGCTCGACATCGAGGACGCAATCGGCCTCGCGCCCCAGGCCAAGGTGCTCGTCTACCAGGGACCGAACACCGATCCCGGTGCGATTGACACGTACAACAAGATCATCAGCCAGGACACGGCCGCAGTGATCTCGACTTCGTGGGGCATGTGTGAAACGGGGCAATCGGCCACGATCCTCTCCGAGAACACTCTCTTCCAGGAGGCCGCAACCCAGGGCCAATCGGTGTTCGCCGCGTCGGGCGACTCCGGGTCGGAGGACTGCCAGGACTCGAACTCGCTCGCCGTCGACGATCCAGCCAGCCAGCCCGACGTGACCGGCGTCGGCGGCACGACGCTGTCGACGCTCGGGCCGCCCCCGAAGCAGTCGGTATGGAACGACGCGTCCGGCGCCACCGGTGGAGGGGTCTCAACAGCCTGGCCGATGCCCTCATACCAGTCCAGCGCGCCCTTGTCGCTTCACGTCATCAGCTCACACTCCTCGCGCGCTCCCTGCGGCGCCGCAGCTGGAAACTACTGCCGCGAGGTGCCCGACGTCTCCGCAGACGCGGATCTCAGCACCGGCTACCTGATCTACTATCAAGGCGGTTGGAACGCATTCGGCGGGACGAGCGCCGCGGCGCCGCTGTGGGGGGCGTTCACGGCGTTGGTGAATGCCTCGAGCGAATGCAACGGGACGCCGATCGGCTTCGCCAACCCGGTCCTGTACACGGCTGCCGGCAATGCGTACTCGACCGACTTCAACGACATCACCTCCGGCAACAACGACCTCACGCGCACGAACGGGGGCGACTTCCCGGCCGGTAAGGGCTACGACATGGCGACCGGCCTCGGCAGCCCGAACGGCCAGACGCTGCCGGCGACCCTGTGCAATGACGGTGTCCCTCCGCCGGGCGTGGCCATCACCAGTCCGGGTGACCAGAGCACGCCCATCGGCGCCTCGGCAACCGTCCAGATCGACGCCACCGACGGGACCAGTGGCGCCACGGTCACCTACTCAGCGACCGGGCTTCCCGCCGGCCTCGCGATCGACCCCTCAAGCGGTCTGATCACCGGGGCCCCGACGACTGCGGGCACCTATGCGGTGAACGTCACGGTGACCGACAGCATGAGCAGCTCCGCCAGCACGTCGTTCACGTGGACGGTCAGCAAGCGCTCGACCGCGACCTCGCTGGAATGCTCGCCGCAGGAGCTCGGCGTCGGCTCCACCACGACCTGCACCGCCACCGTCTCCGACACCGATCAGGGCACCGCGAGCGCGCCGACTGGCCCCGTCAGCTTCACAAGCAATGGCCGCGGGTCGTTCTCCTCGCGCACGTGCTCGCTCACCAAGAGCGGCACCCGCGCAACCTGCAAGCTCACCTTCAGGCCCACGGCCGCCGGGGTCGATCGCATCGCCGCGACGTATAGCGGCGATGCCGCACACGTTTTCAGCGCCGACCCGTCGTTCTCGCTGACCGTCCCGGCGCCGCCCTCTGCCGAGATCCTCTCGCCGGTGCCGAACCAGTCGGTCGGCCTGGGCTCGACCGTGACGACGACGTTCAGCTGCGCCGAGGGAACCGCGGGACCGGGACTCGCAGCGTGCGGTGACAACAACGGGACGAGCGCCGGCGCCGGCACCCTCCACGGCAGGCTCGACACGTCCGCCCTCGGGACCCACACCTACACCGTGACCGCGACCAGCCACGACGGGTTGATCGCGACCGCGACGCGGACCTACACCGTCGTTGGGCAGCCGACGATCGCAGGAACGGCGAAGGCCGGTCGCGTCTTGGCGTGCTCGACGGGCGCGTCGAGCGGGTTCGGCTACCAGTGGAACCGAAACGGCACGCCGATCGTCGGCGCCACGTCGCCGACGTACAAGGTTCAGAAGATCGACGAGGGGAACGTGATCACCTGCACCGTGATCCCGACGGGCGGCGGGTCGCCATCGACGAGCGCGAGCATGCGCGTTCCCGTTCCAGCCGTGGCGCGCTGCCCCGCCGCGACGGGCAAGCTGAGCGGGACCAAGCTCGGACTGATCAAGCTGGGGATGACGCGCAAGCAGACGCTCCGCGCGTACAAGCGCAGCTCCGCGCGCGGCTCCCACTCCCAGGAGTTCTTCTGCCTGACCCCGATCGGGATCCGCGCCGGGTTCGGGCAGCGCAGCAGTCTGCGCGGCCACGTCATCTGGATCTCGACGGCGAGCGCGTTCTACGCGATCGACGGCATCAGACCAGGCGCCACGGTCAGTGCGGCATCGGCGCGCCTGAAGCTCGGGGTGCCGTTCGCGATCGGACGCAACCGCTGGTACCTGGCGCCGGCGGGGTCCGTCACCGCGGTCCTCAAGGTCCAGGGCGGTGTCGTCCACGAGATCGGGATCGCCAACAAGCGGCTCACCAAGACCCGCACGGCACAGCGGGCGTTCCTCCGCTCGTTCTCGTAGCGCGGCGGCCGGAGCGTACGCTTTGGCGGTGACCTCGCTGCCGATGGCGCCGCCGTCCTGCTCGCTCGACGACGCGGCGCTGCGCAGCCAGCTCGAGCGCTACCGGATCGCCGGGCGCGACGCGAAGGTCGTCGAGCGCAGCCCCCGGCGGCTCATCATCGCGATCGCAGACCACGTGCCGGACGCCGTCGTCGTCGAGCTCGTTCGCGTCGAGCGCGAGTGCTGCCCGTTCTTCGGCCTCGACTGGGAGCCGGCGGAGCGCCGGCTGGCGGTCTCGGTGGCGAGCGAGTGGCACGAGCCGGCGCTCGAGGCGATCGCGGCGGCGCTGGGGGTTCCAGGCCCGGCCGTCGAGGCCCGGGTGGGGCCGAGGGTGGCTCCAGATCCTGCATAACACGTCACGACCGCCGAAATCGGCGAGGCCTGCCGTGTTAAGCACGCTCCTCATGCACAGCACGACAGGGCTCGGGGTCTGAGCCGAGATTGACGTGTTAAGCATGATTTTCGGGAGGATGAGGGCGCGGACCCAGACGGGCAGCTGACCCGCTCCCCTTCCCCAGCGCCGTTTACCGAGCCGACCGCCAATCAGGGCTGCGGGCGCGCAGCGCCCGCGGGCCGAGAGTCGATAGCCCTGGCTCGGACCCCGGAGACGACCCGCTAATCGACGCCCGGGCGCGCCTGGGCGCTGTACTCCTCGTTCGGCAGCATGTTCGTCGCCATCGCCATGCGATTGGTGAGGTTGTACATCGCGCTCAGCTCCGCGACGTCCCACGCCTCCTCGAGCGTCAGCCCGACGTCCAGCAGCGTCTGCAGGTCGGCGCGCGTGACCTCCCGCGGCCGAAGCGTGAGCTTCTCGGCGTAGGCGCAGATGGCGGCGCGCCGGGGATCGAGGTCCACTCGCCGCCAGTCGTAGGAGATCCGTTCGCCGAGCACAGGGTCGCCGAGCTCCTCGCGCAGTGCGGCGCCGTGGGCGACGAGGCAGTAGAGGCAGCCGTTGGCCGAGCTGACGACGACGGCGATCATCTCGCGATCGGCGGCGGACAGGCCGTCGGTCGGCCGGTGCAGCTGGCGGAAGTGGGCGAACCAGGCGCTGAGGCGCTCGGGCCGGAAGGAGTAGACGCGGAACACGTTGGGTACGAACCCGAGTCGCTCGCGCGCCTTGGCGAAGAGGCCACGGAGATCCGATGGCAGCTCGCTCTCGTCCGGTACCGGGAACCAGGAGCCGGTTTCGGTGCTCTCGGCCGTGTCGGACATGGCTCGGACTAACGCTATCGTGAGCCGGTGCCGCGCACCGTCAGACCGGCCCTCCTCGTCCAGCACGCACCGCAGAACGCGATGGAGGATGAGGGCGAGATCGAGCGCTTCTACGATCGGTGCACGGACCTGATGCGCGAGCTGCTGGGTGGACTGGCCACGGCGCCGGATCGCCCTCGCGTCTTCCCCGACATCGAGGACTCACTCGGGTGGCCACACCGCCGGATCGCGTCGGTCCTCGGCGGGGCGTGCCGCATGCGCCAGGCCGAGTTCGGCGGGCGCCGTCCATACCGTTTCCTGGCCCCGCGCGATTCGGCCTCGGGCCGGTGGGAGATGTGGATGGACGCCGGCCAGGCGCAGGCCGTTCGGATCGCGCGGGCGGCTCAGTAGAACGCGGTGGCGCGGGGTCACGACGGTGCGCTCGTCAGATACGTGGCGCACATGTCGAGTTCCCCGTGCTCGCGGGCTCCCTCGTCGAGTCGCTCGCGGATCGTCGCGACCAACGGCAGGTCGAGGTCGTGCCGGCGGGCTGTTTCCTCGACGAGACCCGCGTCCTTGGCGGCGAGCGCGAGGCGGAACGACGGCTCGAAATTCCGCTGCATGATCGCGTTGCCCTTCACCTGCAGGTAGGGCAGGTCGAGGGCCCCGCCCGCCACCGCTTCGAGCAGCAGCTTGGGATCGAGCCCGACGCCCTGCGCCAGCGCGAGCGCCTCCGCGCTCCCTTCGACGACGGCCAGGATCCACGTGTTGCTGACCAGCTTCAGCAGGGTCCCCTTCCCCGCCTCGCCGACCCACATCGTCCGCTGACCGATCGCGTCGAAGACCGGCGCGACCCGGTCCCGCAGCTCGTCGCGGCCCGAGGCGAGGACGACGAGCTTGCCCTGCTCGGCCGGCGCCTTCGTGCCGAGCACGGGCGAGTCGACAAACCCGATGCCCCGCTCCTCGGCGAGCGCAATGCACCGCTCGGTTCCCTGCTCGCCGATCGTGCTCGCCTGAATCCAGATCGTGTCCTGGCCCATGGCGTCGAGAACTCCACCGCCGCCGGCCATCACGGCGACCACGGCCTCGGCGTCGGAGAGAATCGTCAGGACCAGGTCTGCGCCCTCGGCCGCCCCGGCGGGAGACTCGACGACCTCGACGCCATCCTCGGCGAGCGGCTCCGTCTTCTCGCGCGAACGGTTCCACGCCCGCACGTCAAACCCGGCGCGGGCGAGGTTGCGCGCGATCGGAAGGCCCATCACTCCGCCGGCGCCCAGCACGGCGATCGTCTTATCGCCCGCCATCACAGCCCCGCCCTACAGCACGTTCTCATTGCGTCACCTTTCGAGTTGGGCTCGGCTCGATCTCGAGGTAGTCGAGCATTCCCGTGATTTCCAGCGCACGCCGGCTCGCCTCGCCACCGAGCATCACCGACATGCGCGACCCGAGCTGCTCCGCGTGCTTGTGTGCGTTGACGAGCATCCGGATGCCACTCGAGTCGAGAAACGTGACGCGGCGCAGGTCGACGACGACGTGCGCGAATCCTCGATCGAGGAGCTCGAACAGCGGCCGCTCGACGTCGTTGGCGCTCGCCAGGTCAACGTCCCCCACCGGTCGCACAATGACCCGTTGCCGGTCGGGCTCGAGCTCGACACGGAATCTGTCGTTGCTTTCGGTCATCCCCGCCGGGGGTCATCTTAGAGCGAGCACGCTGCGGACGCTGGGGGTGTGCAGCCACCAGCCGATATCCACGCCGTCCGCCTCGCCCGGATCGTTGGGATCCAACACCCGGGGCGCCGCCAGCCTCCAGCCGGCGCTCGGGCTCCAGCCAACGTCAGTCAGCAGCTCCGCATACTCGTGGCCGGTCCCGGCCGCCCCGAAGCCGAAGACGCGCTCGGGTCCCAGCACGGCGGCGGCCGCGGCACGGCTCTCCAGCAGTCTGTCGTAGCGGTTGCGCTCGAGCTCGCCCGCGTGCAAGCCCAGCGCGCGTTGAATCTCGCGCAGGCGCGCGGCGTCGAATGGGACGAACACGTTCGGGATCGGGAGCTCGCCCCAGAGCCCCCAGAACATCACTCGAATGGGCTCTCCACGCAACTCGACGGCATCACGGATCGCCCGGCCGACCAGCTCGTGGGCGTGATGGCCGTCGTGGGGCGATGGACCGACGATCACGCGCGCCGTGGACTGGTTCAGCTCCTCGACGATCGCCGCGGCCAGGATGCCCTGCGCGAGCCCGAGGTCGTCGCCGCTTCCGATCGGGGCGAGGCCGTCCGGGATCACGAGCTCGAACCTCACCGCCCGGCAGGCCTCGATCAACTCCCGCCGCCGGCGGTCGCGGTCCCGCGCGCGGCCGAGGCTGCAGGCGAGGTTGATGACCTCCCAGCCCGCATCGCGGAGCGCCATCAGCGTGGCGGGCGCGCCCAGCAGCTCGTCATCGGGGTGCGGCGAGACGCCAATGACCGAAGGCACTCAGCTCCGGTGGCGGATGGAGGAGCTCAGCGGCCGGGGCGAGGCGATCTGCCACGCGACCGCCAGCGGCGACGACGCGGTGAGATCGATCGCGGGCTCGACCGTCGAGTAGGACTGCACGTTGTCTCGGAACACGGCCTTGCTGTTGAAGGCGGCGAACGAGTCGACGCCGGTCGCCGGACAGCGTCGCATGTGCGTCAGGAATCCGGTGGTCGCGGCGTTGCTCGGCCCCTCGACGACCGCGCCGGCGAGGACGGGCCCGCGTCCGTTCAGCGAGCCGGCGATATTCGCGACCTGGTGCTGGGGACAGTCGGGGAACCTCGTCCCGTCGCCGATCACCAGCGAGACTCCCCAGGCGTTGGCGCCGAGGACGTTCCCGAGCCAGCGGACGGACAGGGTCCGGTACAGCTGACTGCCGGTAAGGCTCGCGTACTCGCTCGCCATCACCGAAAGTCCGAAGCCATGCGACCCCGTGTCCTCGACGTCCCACGGGAACCCGAACCCGAACGGATCGCGCCGGCCGATCGCGATCGCCATGCTCAGCTCGCGCCCAAGGTCGGCGAGCAGCGCACCCCGCCCGACGGCGAGCCCCCGCGGATCGCCGAACCGGGCGATCGCGCGGATCAGCTCGTAGTGGGCCAGGCCGCTCACGTCGTACAGGTTCAGGGTGTCGGCGGAGTGGCGCGAATGCGCGATGTACGCCCGCGCCCACCGAGCTGCCCGGCGCAGGTAGTAGAGCGGGCGGCGGTGTGGTACGCCCCTCGGAATCCCTCCATCCCCGAGCGCGTCGGCGAGCTCGACGGCGCCAAGCTCGAGATCGTCCCGCCACTGGGTCTCCGGATAGAAGTCCCACGGGATCGCGGTCAGCAGGTGCCCTTTGGGGTGCGTATTGGCGAGCGCGAAGATGTGCTCGCCGGCGCGCAGGCAGCGAGCCGCGAGCCGCCGGTCGCTTCGCCGGAACACCTGGAAGCAGAGGCCGAACGCGGCGGCGTCGCGGCCGGCGAGGTTGGGGCTGATCCGGGATCCGGGCGGGCCGGCACGGAACACCGGCCGGTGGCGGATGTACCGGTACAGCGGGTTGTGGCCGCCGTAGTGATCGTCGGCCTGCGGCAGCCGCCAGATGTCGTGGTCGCTGATCGTCTTGCTGTTCCCATCGCCGATGCCGACCTGGTAGTAGAGCGTCCGCGTGCGGTCGTTCCACATCCGCAGCAGCCACTGCACGCCGAACCGAGCCTCGGCTGTGAAGTTCGAATTCCCCGCGGACGCGCCCATCTCGGCGGGGAAGTCGCGCACGCCGGTGAGCATCAGCGCGACCGTGTAACTCGTCGTCTGCACGAACTTCAGGTAGTCGCCGGCATCCCACCAGCCGCCGGCGGCGTCGATGACACGGGGCAGCGCCTTCAGGTCGCCCTTGAAGGCGCCGTTCTCATCGACCTTCGGCGTCAGGTACGTGCGCGCGTGCTCGTCGTTCAGGTGGCCGGGGGCCGTGCGCAATGGCGAGCGGATGAAGTCGGGCCCGTCGCGCTCGTCCTCATAGAACGACAGCGCGTTGTGCAGCGCGCCGGCGTACAGCGTCGCCGGCGAGTCGATCATGAACGGCGGCGACGACGCGCCGACTGGCCCGGTCACGTCGACGACGTACGGCCCCGGCGAGACGACGTCGTCGAAGTCGAGTGCATACACGTACGGAAATCGGGCGCTCCAGCGGCCGAGGGAACTCGCGATCGCCCCGCTGAGCACGGGCGCGCCACCGGCGGAGCGGCGAATCGCGAACGTGGCGCCGGTCTCGGGCACGCTCGACATCAGGTAAGCGCGCTTCGTCGCGGAGGCCGGATACCCGAGCTGGTTGACGCGCACGAGCGCGCTCGGTGCGCGGGCCTTGCCATCGGCTCCGAGCGCGAGAACGGCGCCCGCGACCAGCACCGCCAACACCACGCACGAGCGCCCCCTGGTCATCGCGTCAGCGTCACCTTGCTGAGCCCGTGCGGCTGGTCGAGGTCGACGCCGCGAAGCTCACCCAGCCGCAGCGCAGCCGCCTGGCCCGGGATCACCGCGACGATCGGCGCCAGCCACGCCGGCAGCTCCGCGTCGATTCGGATCCCGATGTCGGCCGCCGCGAGGACGTCTTCCCGGTCGGAGACCGCGACCGCGATCCCTGTCCCGGCGGCGAGCGCGTCAAAGGCCCGGCGATCGGGCTGCTCCCGCCCAGACGTGCTCACGACCCACACGGCCCCCGTAGGGCTGAGCGCGGCGATCGGCCCGTGCATCAGGTCGGGCTGCGAGAACGCTTCCGCCGGGGTACCGCTCAGCTCGCGGACCTTCAGCGCCGTCTCGTGGGCGGTGGCGAACTGAAGCCCGCGCCCGATGACCGTCAGCAGCCGTGCACGGGCGAGCGGATCGAACCGACCGCGAGCGCCGAGCTCCTCGCGGACGACGGAGTCGACGATCCCGGGCAACCGCTCGAACCAGCCCTCCTCGATCGGATCGGCTCGCAAGCACTGGGCGATCTGCGCGATCGCGTGCAACGAGGCGAGATACGTCTTCGTTGCCGCCACGGACCGCTCCACCCCGGCGAGCAGCGGCACGACCACGTCAGCCTCGGCGGCCAGCGGCGAGTCCGGGTCGTTCGTGATCGCCACCGTCGGCCGGTTCTGCGCTCGGCCGGCGGCGAGCACGCCGGCGACATCGGGCGAGCGCCCGGATTGCGAGATCGCCATCACGGCGCCGCGTGTGAGCCGCGGCGGCGCGTCGCCCGCGTAGAGCCACGGTGCCGCGAGCGCGACCGGGAGCCGCGCGCACGATCCGAGCAGGTACTGCGCATAGCGGGCGGCGTTGTCGGAGCTGCCGCGCGCGGCCACCACCAGATAGTCGACGTCGTCCCGCGCCAAAACCCCGGCGGCCGCGGCCGCGTGCTCCCAGCCCGGGCCGGTTCTGGCGGCGAGCACATCGCCCTGCTCGCGTGCCTCCGTCTCGAGGTGGCTTAGGGTCTCAGAGGCCACGCCGACACCCTACCGCTAGTTAGATGCCCTTACAAGACAAGATTATGCGTTGGTGAACCGGGCTTGACATGCGCCAGATCAAAGGATTACATTCCCGCAAGCAGGAAGGGTTCCTAACTAATTAGCCGCTGGCGCGGGCACCGGCCTCGCGCCCGTGGGAGCAGTGACGGAGGGAGCGGAGAAATGCGACGTAGCGCAGCAGTGTTGGCGGTTGCCCTCTCGACGGTGGCGCTGAGCGCCTGCGGCGGCAGCAGCTCGGGTGCGACCACCAGCAGCGGGAGCGCGCCCGCGCAGTACAACGGCAAGCCCGTCACGATCACGTTCTGGAATCCGTTCACGGCGCGGCAGCTTGCCGACATGAACAGCGTGATCGCGGGCTTCCACAAGCTCTATCCAAACATCACGGTGAAGAGCAGAGGTGGTGTCACCGACGACAACATCGTCGCCGCGATCCGCAGCGGCAGCCCTCCCGACCTGACGATGTCCCAGGCCGCTGAGAACCTGGGTGAATACTGCGGCACTGGCGCGTGGATCAACTTGAATCCCTACATCCAGCGGGATCACGTCAACCTAGGCGAGCTGCCGACGGCGGTCCGGAATTACACCCAGTACAACGGCGACCGCTGCGCCGTGCCCGACCTCGCCGACGCCTACGGGCTGTATTACAACAAGACGATGTTCGAGAAGGCCGGCATCACCTCGCCGCCGAAGACGCTCGCGCAGCTCACGCAGGATGCGGAGAAGCTCACCCAGTTCAACCCGGACGGGTCGATCAAGGTCGCGGGCTTCGTGCCGACCAGCACCTTCTACGAGAACCCCGCGGCGCATTACGCGCCGCTGTGGAATGCCCAATGGGACGAGAACGGGAAGTCGTCGCTCTCCACCGACCCGCATTGGGCGGCATACATGCGCTGGGAGAAGCAGCTGATCGACTTCTACGGGGCGAGCAAGCTCGCGCGCTTCCTCTCCAAGGCGGGCGAGGAGTTCTCACCGTCCAACGACTTCGAGACCGGCAAGATCGCGATGGAGATCGACGGCGAGTGGCGGGTCCAGTTCATCAAGTCCGACGGCGCCAAGATCGTCTACGGCACCGCGCCGATGCCCGTCGACCCGAGTCAGCCCGACCTCTATGGCGGCGGCTACACCACCGGCAACACGATCGGAATCCCGAAGGGTGCGGCTAACCCGGCCGCGGCCTGGCTGCTCGCCAAGTACCTCGCGTTCAACACCGGGGCGATCGAGAAGTTCGCGAACGGGCTCGGGAACATCCCCACGATCAAATCGGCGCTCTCGGATCCGACCTTGACGAGCAACCCGCAGTTCGACACGTTCCTGAAGATCTTCGCCAACCCGCATACCCAAACCGATCCGAACACGGCGATCGGGCAGGCCAACCAGGAGATGCTTCAGAGCTGGCAGAGCAAGTGGGAAGATGGCTCGGTACCTGAATCCGGCCTCGTCTCAGGGCTGAAGGGCGTCGACCAGCAGATCGACGCGCAGGTCGCGAATTCGACGGCTGGCCAGGGAGCGCCGTGACAGTGGGCGAAGAGGTCCGCTGAGTGTGGGAAGGTCGCATGAATATGGGCGAGAAGGTCGAGTGACCGTGGAGCGCGTGCTGTGAGCGCGCTCCCAGCGCCGACTGGGGAGCGCTTCGAGCTGCCTCCGCTGAGCCCCGCCCGCCGGCGGGCGAAGCGCCGGGCGGCCTGGCGGCGGCGCTCCACCGTGCTCGCGTTCATGAGCCCGTGGATCGTCGGCTTCAGCGTGTTCTTCGGCTATCCGCTGATCGACAACGCGTACCTGTCGTTCACGCACTACGACCTCCTGTCGAGCCCCGTGTGGATCGGACTGGCCAACTACAAGTACCTGTTCGGGGGCGATCAGGAGGTGTGGCCGGCCGTCTCCAACACGCTCTGGTTCCTGGGCATTGCTGTGCCACTGCAGGTCCTGTTCGCGTTCGGAGTCGCGATCATGGTCACCCGCGCGAAGGCGGGTGTCGGGATCTTCAGGACGCTCTTCTACCTGCCTACGCTCGTCCCGACCGTCGCGGCGACCCTCGGGTTCGTGTTCCTGTTCAACCCGGGGACCGGTCCGGTCAACACGCTGTTGTCGAAGATCGGTATCACCGGACCGTTGTGGTTCCAGTCGCCGCACTGGGCCAAGCCCTCACTGACCCTGCTGAGCCTGTGGGGGATCGGCAACGCGATGGTCATCTTCCTGGCCGCGATCCTCGACGTCCCCAAGCACCTCCACGAGGCGGCCGAGCTCGACGGTGCGGGAGCGCTCAGGCGCCTGTGGCACGTGACCCTGCCGAGCATCAGCCCAGTGATCCTGTTCTCGATCGTGATCGCCGTGATCGCCGGGCTCCAGTACTTCGATCAGGCCTACGTCGCGAGCACGGTCGCCCCACCCGGCGCCGCCGGCGGCGCCGGCGACACGTCGGTCACGCTCGGCTACCCGGACGGCTCGACCCTGTTTTACCCGCTGCTCCTCTACCAGCAGGGCTTCCGCTACTTCAACATGGGCTACGCCGCCGCGCTGTCGATGCTGCTGCTGGTCGTCTCCCTCGCGGTCACGCTGCTGATCCTGCGCCATTCGAATCGCTGGGTCCACGCTCAGGGAGCGCCGAAGTAGTGGCCACCACCGTCGAGACCCCTGCCCTCGAGGTCCGGCCGCCGCTGGTCCGTCGGACCGTGCCCCGGGCGGTCAGGCGCAAGCGGCGGCTGATCTCGATCGCCGATCACAGCATCCTGATCGTGCTCGCGATCATGTTCATCGCGCCCTTCGTGTTCATGGTGCTCACCGGCCTGATGACGAACGCGCAGTCCCTGACGCCGAAGCTCTGGCCGCATCCGTTCGACTTCCACAACATCGTCCAGGTGTTCAACGAGGCGCCGATGCTGCGCTACGCGGGCAACACGTTCATGTACGCATCGCTGGCAACAATCGGCCTGGTGCTGTCGAGCGTGCCGGTCGCTTACGCGCTGGCCTGCCTGCGCTGGCGGGGCCGCGGCTTCGCGTTCGTCCTGGTCCTGGTGTCGATGATGCTGCCGCCGCAGGTGACGGTGATCCCGGTCTACGTGATGTTCGCTCACCTGCACCTGGTCGGGACGATCTGGCCCCTCGTGATCCCGAACTGGTTCGGCGACGCGTTCTCGATCTTCCTGCTGCGGCAGTTCTTCCTGACGATCCCGACTGACTACCTCGACGCGGCCCGGATCGACGGCTGTGGGGAGTTCCGGATCATGATCCAGGTGGTCGCGCGGATGGCGAAGCCCGCGATCGCGGCGGTCGCGCTCTTCTCCTTCCTGCTGTGCTGGAACGACTTCTGGGGCCCGCTGCTCTACACGATCGAGAACCCCGCCCACTGGACGCTCTCGGTCGGACTCGCCCAGTTCCGCAACCTCTACACCGTCAACTGGAACCTCGTGATGGCCGGGACCGTCGTGTTCACGGCCCCTGTGATCGTCCTCTTCTTCTTCGCCCAGAAGGCGTTCGTCGAGGGAATCACGCTGACTGGGGTGAAGGGATGAAGCTCGCGATCATCGGCGCTGGCTCGACGTACACGCCCGAGCTCGTCTCCGGCCTGATGCGCGAGCGCGAGCGGATCGACGTGCGCGAGCTCGTGCTCCACGACATCGACGAGGACCGGCGCGAGATCGTCGGCGGGCTCGCGGGCCGGATCCTCGCGCGCCAGGGGTACAGCGGCTCGTTGGAGCTCACCGCCGACCGGGACCGCGCGCTCGACGGCGCCGGCGCCGTCCTGATCCAGATTCGGGTCGGCGGGCAGGCGGCGCGGCTACGCGATGAGACGATCCCGGCCGCGTGTGGCTGCGTCGGCCAGGAGACGACGGGCGCCGGTGGCCTGGCGAAGGCGCTGAGAACCGTGCCGGTCGTTCTGGAGATCGCCGACCGTGCCCGCGAGCTCGCCGCGGACGACGCGTGGATCGTCGACTTCACCAACCCGGTCGGGATCGTGACGCGGGCGCTCCTCGACGCCGGCCACCGCGCCGTCGGCCTTTGCAATGTGGCCATCAACTTCCAGCGCCAGATCGCGGCGCGCCTCGGCGTCGTTCCCGCGGAGGTGCTCGTCGACCAGGTCGGGCTCAACCACCTGACGTGGATCCGCTCCGTATGGGTCGACGGCCGCGACGTTCTGCCCGACCTGCTCGCGGACTTCGGCGACGAGCTCGCGCACGAGATCGGGCTGCCGCGGCCGCTGATAGACAAGCTCGGCGCGATTCCGTCCTACTACCTGCGCTACTTCTACGCCGAGCGCGAGGTCGTGCAGGAACAGAAGATGGGCCCGCCACGCGCGCAGGTCGTTTCCGAGATCGAGAAGGAGCTGCTCGAGCTCTACTGCGATCCGGCGCTGACCGAGAAGCCGTCCCTCCTCGACCAGCGCGGCGGCGCCTACTACAGCGAGGCCGCGACGCAGCTCGTCGCCTCGCTCGCCACGGACGCCGGCGACCCCCAGGTCGTCGACGTGCGCAACGGCGGAACGCTCGCGGGCCTGGCGGCCGACGACGTCGTCGAGGTCCCGGCCAGGGTCGGGCGCGACGGGCCCGTGCCGCTGCCGCAGCCACCGCTGGCCCCCGAGCTGCTCGGCCTCGTGCAGCACGTCGCGGCCTACGAGCGGCTGGCGGCCGAGGCGGCGATCACCCGCGATCCGGACACCGCGCGCCTGGCGCTGATGACCAACCCGCTCGTGCGCGAGTACGGGCTCGCCGAGCGGCTGCTCGATCGCCACCTGGCCGCGGAGGACCCGGCGGTCTCGGGGGTTCGCTCGTGAGCGCGCTCGGCGATCTCGTGCTCGCCGTCGACGGCGGCAACGTCAAGACGGACCTCGCGCTCGTGGACACGAGCGGGGCGCTGGTCTCGCTCGTGCGCGGGGGGCGAAGTTCGCCCCACTACGTCGGAGTCGA
This sequence comes from uncultured Solirubrobacterales bacterium, assembly GCA_963812225.1. Lineage (GTDB taxonomy): Bacteria > Actinomycetota > Thermoleophilia > Solirubrobacterales > Solirubrobacteraceae > Palsa-465. Next base: position 762,526 of record CAWEUN010000006.1, on the reverse strand, counting down.
CGGGTGCGTCGAGCTGCTCGAGGGACTGCTGGCCGAGGCCATGTCGAGCGTCGGGCTGGATCCGCGCAGCGCGCCGCGGGTGGCCACGGCACAGATCATGGTCGCCGGCGCAGACCTGCCCGAGGAGCTCGCAGCGCTGCGGGCAGGCATCGAGCCGCTCCGCTTCTCCGAGCGATTGGCGGTCGACAACGACACGTTCGCGCTGCTGCGGTCGGGCACCGATCGCGGCTGGGGGGTCGCCGTCGTGGCCGGCGGTGGGATGAACTGCGTCGGGCTGGCACCCGACGGCCGTGAGGCCCGGTTCCCGGCGCTCGGCCCGATCACCGGCGACTGGGGCGGCGGCTATGACGTCGGGCTCGCCGCGCTGTCCGCGGCGGCCCGCAGCGCCGACGGTCGGGGGCCGCGCACGATTCTCGAGCTCGCGGTCCCGGCCTACTACGACTTGACGGAGCCATTCGACGTCGCGCGCGCGGTCCACCTGCGCGAGCTGCCGAGCGAGCGGCTCGGCGAGCTCGCGCGGGTCGTGTTCCCCGCCGCCGAGGAGGATCCGGTCGCCGCGGAAATCGTGCAGCGCCTGTCCGACGAGGTGGTGGCGTTCGCGATCGCAGCGCTACGGCGCCTCGAGCTGACCGACGCGGCGCCCGACGTCGTCCTCGGCGGCGGCTTGATCAGAGCGGCGTCGCCGGGGGCGATCGAGCGGATCTCGGTGGGCGTGTGCGATGCCGCGCCCGAGGCCAACGTGCTCGTTGCCCCGGTGGCGCCGATCGTCGGCGCCGCGCTGCTCGGATTCGACGAGCTCGGCCTTAACTCGCACGCGGCCGGGCGGGCGCGGTCCGAGCTCGACGCGGCGTTTGCCCAGATCGAGGGCGACGGCTCACGCCCTGTGACACCAAGGAGCTCCAATGGCTGAAGTTCGATACGAGCAGGCGACGCGCCTGTTCCGCGGTGCGGACATCCCCGCCGTGGATCGACTCGACCTCACGCTCGAGGACGGCGAGCTGCTCGTGCTCGTCGGACCGTCCGGCTCCGGGAAATCGACCGCGCTGCGAATGCTCGCGGGCCTCGAGGAGGTCGACGCGGGCGCGGTCTACATCGGCGAGCGCGACGTGACCGACGTCCCGCCCAAGCGCCGCGACGTCGCGATGGTCTTCCAGAACTACGCGCTGTACCCCTACATGGACGTGCGGTCGAACATCGGGTTCCCGCTGAAGATGGCCGGCGTTCGCAAGTCAGAGCGCGACCGGCGCGTCACCGAGGCGGCGGAGATGCTCGGGCTGACGCCGCTGCTCGAACGCAAGCCCGCGCAGCTGTCGGGAGGCGAGCGCCAGCGCGCGGCGATGGGGCGGGCGATCGTCCGCAACCCCCAGGTGTTCCTGATGGACGAGCCGCTCTCGAACCTCGACGCCAAGCTCCGGGTGAAGATGCGCGTCGACATCGCCGCGCTCCAGCGGCGCCTCGGCACGACGATGCTGTACGTCACCCACGACCAAGTCGAGGCGATGACGATGGGGCAACGCGTCGCGGTCCTGCGCGACGGCCGGCTGCAGCAGGTCGGCCCCCCGCGCGAGCTCTACAACCGGCCCGCGAACGTGTTCGTCGCGGGCTTCATCGGGTCGCCCGCGATGAACCTGTGCACGGCGCAGATGAACGGCGACGGCGCCGCCGAGCTCTGCGGCGTCAGGTTCGAGCTCCCGCGTGAGACCGTGTCCGCGGTCGGCGCGCGAGGGCTGCGGGAGGTCGTCGTGGGCCTGCGGCCGGAGTCGCTGGAGATCAATCCAACGGACGGGATCCGGGCCCGGGTGGAGGTCGTCGAGGAGCTCGGCGCGGACGCCTATGCGTTTTGCGTCGCGCAGCTCGACGGGACGGAGACGAAGCTGATCGCGCGCACCGACTGGCGCCATCCACCGGACCGCGGCGAGGCCGTGGCGCTGATGCCGCGCGCGGGCGAGGCGCACGTGTTCGATCCGGTCACCGGCGAGAGACTCAGCGGGTAGCGCGGTCGTGCCCGCCACCCCCGCGATGCTGCGCGCGCTCAACGAGCGCACCGTGCTCGAGGCGATCCGGGCGGACGCGCCGATCTCGCGCGCCGAGCTGTCGCGGCGGGTCGGCATCTCGAAGCCGACCGTGTCGCTGGCCCTCCAGTCGCTGCTCGACGCGAGGCTAGTGCGCGAGGTCGATGGCGGCGGCAACCGCGGCCGGTACGGCGCGACGCTGTTCGAATCGGTCGCGGAGGCGAGGCTGGTGCTGGGCCTCGACATGGGCGCGCGCTTCCTGCGGGGCGCGATCTGCGACCTGCACGGCGACGTCCGGGCTCGCCAGGACGTCCCCAGCGCCGGCGCCGGCGCGCTCGCGCTGCTGGACACGGCGGCTGAGCTGGGACAGCAGCTCATCGCGTCCTGCGACCTCTCGCCGGAGGCGATCGACGGAGCGACAATCGGCGTGCCGGGCGCGGTCGACCCCAACACCGGCGACGTCCGGTTGGGCGAGAACATCGCCGGACTCGAAGGGCTCGAGGTCGGCCGCGAGCTCGAGGCGCGCGTCGGAGTCAGCGTCGCGGTCGAGAACGACATCAACCTGGCCGCGGTCGGTGAGCGCTGGCGCGGCGTCGCTCGCGGGGTCGACAACTTCGCCTTCCTGTCCGTGGGCACCGGCCTCGGGGCGGGCGTCGTGATCCGCGGCGAGCTGCACCGCGGCCACCACGGCGCCGCCGGCGAGCTCGACTTCGCGCTCGGCGGCGAGGCCGGCGAGCGCGACGATCCGTGCGCGGCGGCGATCTCTGCGTTTGCCGCCACGCTCGCCGGCGGGCGGCGGCTGGCCACGTCGCTGAGCGAGCCCTACGCGGTCCCGGCGATCTTCGGGGCGGCCCGGGCCGGCGATGCACTCGCGGGCGCCGTCGTCAACGAGGCGGCGAGACGGATCGCCGTCCACATCGCGCCGATCGTCGCAGTCGCCGACCTCGAGCTGGTCGTGCTCGGTGGCGGAATCGGCGCCAACGGCGACCTGTTGCTGGCTCCGATCCGCGAACGGCTGGCGGGGCAGCTCCCGTTCCTGCCGCGCCTGGAGGTCTCGAGCCTCGGGGACGCCGCGGTCCTCACCGGTGCGCTCGCGATCGGACTGCGCTCGGCGCTCGACAACGCGTTCTCGGAGCGGATGGTGAGCACGCCGTCACGTGAGGAGCGCCTCGCGTAGCTCCTCGCGCGAGCGGATCCCAAGCTTCCGATAGACGTGGGAGAGGTGGTACTCGACGGTCTTCGGGCTGAGGAACACGGCCGCCGCCGCCTCTCGCGTCGTCTTTCCCTCGGCGAGCAGCCGAGCGATCTGGCGCTCCTGGGGGGTGAGCTCGTCGAGGGTGCTGGCGTCGCGCCGGCGCGCCGTCTCGCCCGTCGCCTCGAGCTCGGCGGTGGCCTGATCGGCCCACGGTTTCGCGCCGATCCCATCGAACACCTCGAGCGCGGCGCGGAGCTGTTCGCGGGCGCGGACCCGCTGGCGGTGGCGCCGTAACCGGGCGCCATAGACGAGCCTCGTGCGGGCGAGCTCGAACACATCGGGCGTTTGCTCGTGGAGCGCCAGCGCCTGATCGAAGCACGGCTCGAAGGCATCGGCGGCGAGGAGCCCGCGGCAGCGAAGCGCCCGCGCACGCGCCCATGGCTGACCCTTCGCATTGGCGGCTGCTTCATACTCGGCGGCGATCGACTCCGCGTCGGCGGCTCGGTCGAGGCGGAGGTATGCCTCGACGAGCTCGGGCGCCGGCGACATGTCGACATCGGCTATCCGGTGCACCTTCATCTCGTCGATTTGCGCCTCGTGGTGGACCACGGAGGCCATCGGCCGGCCGAGGGCGAGCTCGAGGTCGCCGAGCGCCTGCACGCCCCAGATGCTGAACAGCGCGATCCCGAGCTGCTCGGACAGCGCCAGCGCCTCGGCCGCGTGGGCGCGGCACGCCGCCTCGCGCCCTTCCCGGGCCTCGAGCCAGGCCACCCCGGCCAGCGCGGCGGCGAGCTCGACCTGCTGCCCCGTCTCTCGCGTGAGTCGGATCGCCTCGTCATAGGAGCCCTCGGCCGCCTTCCACTGGTCGGTGGTCGCCTGGTCGCGGGCGACCAGGTGCAGGAGCTGGGGCAGGGTGCCGACGGCGGCTTGGCGTCGGGTGCTCTCGAACGCGCGCTCGATCAGGTCGCGGCCGATCTGCGCCTCGCGCAGGTACAGCGCGCCGACCGTCGCCGACACGACCAGCAGGGGCTCATCAAAGAGCTCATCGAACCCCTCGAACAGCGCGATCGCCCGGCGGAGCGCGGCCGCCCCGACCTCGCCCTGGCCAGCGGCCACCAGCGCCTGACCTTCGGCGACCGCGGCGAGCAACAGTGCTCGCCGCGATCCGGCCTGCTGCGCCAGCGCCACGGCTCGCTCCGCTGCGGAGACCATCGCTGAGGTGGCGCCGGCGTAGAACCCGCCCAGAACGGACTGGGCGAGCATCACCACGGCGAGCTCGGGGTCGGTCTGGGCCACTCGCTCGGCGGCGTCGACCAGCAGCAGGCATCCCTCGATGATCGGCCCCTGGCGCAGCGCCACCAGACTCCACACCTGGTCGATCCGCGCGAGGAGGACCGGATCGCCGGCGTGCAGACGGGCGTTCTCAATGAGCGCCAGCGTCCGCTGCCATTCGCCCGCCAGCGAGGCGGCGTTCGCTGCGCGAAACAGCAGCTCCGCCTGCTCGCCCTCGTCCGGTTGCAGGCCCGCGCCACGCTCGAACGCGGCGGCGGCGACGGAGTAGGCACTGCGATCGAGGGCCCGCGCCCCCGCCTGCTCGAGCGCAGAAGCAGCGGCCTCGTCCGGCCCGATCGCGGCGGCCGCCAGGTGCCATGCGCGACGGTCGAGGTCGCGATCGGGTAGAGCCCTGGCAAGCGCCGCGTGCACATCGCGACGCTCCGCCGCCGATGCCTGGGCGTAGACGGCGGAGCGCGCCAGCGGGTGACGGAACTCGGCGCGCGCGCCGTCGATGGTCACGAGCCCGGCCTCCTCGGCCGCCGCGAGCTCGCCGATCGCCAGCCCGAGCGCACCCCCCGCCCGCGCCAGCAGCGTGCAGTCGCCACCGTCGCTCGCCGCCGCGAGCACGAGCAGCCGCCGGGTCGTCTCGGGCAACCGGCCGAAGCGGCGCAGGAACGCGTCGGCGATGCTCGTCGAGATCGGGATCGGCCCATACGGCTGGCTCACGACCGCGGCAGCGTCGGGAGCGAGCTCGAGCAGGGCCAGCGGGTTGCCGCCCGTCGCCCGGTAGAGCCGCTCGGCGGCGTCGGCGGACACGTGCGCTGACGCCAGCAGCTCAACGCCGGCGGCCTCGCTCAGTCCTCCCACGCGAAGCACCCGCAGGTCGGCTCCGTCGAGCAACGACGGCTCACCCTCGCGGACCGCGAACACGACCGCGATCGGGTCGGCGATCAGCCGGCGTGCCGTGAACAGCAGCGCACCGGCGCTTGAACGGTCGAGCAGGTGGGCGTCGTCGATCAGCACCGCAAGCGGCGCCTCCTCGGCGCACGCCGACAGCAGACTCAGCGTCGCCGCGCCGATCGCAAATCGGTCCCGCGCGGTGGATGGGCCGAGGGCGAGGGCGCCCGCGAGCGCCTGGGCCTGCGGGGGCGGAATTTGCTCCATCGCTCCGAGCACGGGGCGGAGCAACTCCGCGAGCCCGGCGAACGGAACCTCGGCCTCCGACTCGATCCCGCGCGCCCGCAGCACGCGCATCCCAGTGGCCGTCTGCGCGGCGTACTCGAGCAGCGCCGACTTGCCGATCCCCGGTTCCCCGACCACCGCGAGCACGCCGCTGTGTCCAATCCGCGCCTGCCCGAGCAGGTGCTCCAAGGCGAGCCGCTCCTCTCCGCGCCCGAGAAGCATGCAGCGATTTTGACTCACCGGCCGCCCCGAATGCGAGGACCACGGCCCACCGGAAGACTAGGTGGCCCCCTGAAGCGAAGCGGACAACCTGCCCGTACGGTCGCAAAAAACGCGGCGACCGGTCGCGACCAGCCGACGACAGGAGGCAGCATGTCAGTAGTTGAAGAGCAGGTCGAGGTGGACGGGGACAAACTCCATCAGTTCGTATTCCGAGCGGTCGAAGAGGTCGGCGCGACCCTCAACGCGGCGCTCGTCGTGATGGGCGACAAGCTCGGTCTCTACCGGGCCCTCGCCGGCGCCGGCCCGCTGTCCGCAGTCGAGCTCGCTCGGCGGGCGGGAGTCAGCGAGCGCTACGTCCGCGAGTGGCTGAATGCCCAGGCGGCGGGTGGCTACGTCGAGTACGACGCCGCCAGCGGCCGGTACACGCTCCCGCCCGAGCAGGCGGTGGCGTTCACGGATGAGTCGAGCCCGGCTTACCTGCCCGGGCTGTTCCAGACTGCGGTCGGTTCGATCCTCGACTCACCGCGGATCATCGAGTCGGCGCGAACCGGGGCCGGCGTCGGCTGGCACGAGCACAACCACGACGTGTTCGATGGATGCGAGCGCTTCTTCCGGCCGGGCTACAACGCAAACCTTGTTCCCGCGTGGCTGCCCGCGCTCGACGGAGTGGTCGAGAAGCTCGAAGCCGGGGCGAAGGTCGCGGACATCGGCTGCGGGCACGGCTCATCGACGATCCTGATGGCCCAGGCGTACCCGAACTCGACGTTCGATGGCTACGACTACCACGAGGGATCGATCGCCACGGCGCGCGAGCGCGCCGAGGAGGCCGGCGTCGGCGATCGCGTGAAGTTCGAGACGAAGCCAGCTTCCGAGACGCCGGGCGAGGGCTACGACCTCGTCACGATGTTCGACTGCCTGCACGACATGGGCGATCCGGTGGGCGCGGCCAGCCGGGTGCACAAGCTGCTCAAGGCAGACGGCACGTGGCTGATCGTCGAGCCGATGGCCGGCGACCGGATCGAGGACAACCTCAACCCGGTGGGCCGGACCTACTACGGCTTCTCGACGTTCCTCTGCACGCCGGCGTCGCTCTCGCAGGAAGTCGGACTTGCGCTGGGGGCCCAGGCCGGCGAGGCGCGCATCGGTGACGTCGTCGCCGCGGGCGGGTTCACTCGCTTCCGCCGGGCTGCCGAGACGCCCTTCAACCTCGTGTTCGAGGCCCGGCCGTAGCGCTGTGGGGGTTACGATCGACCGCGTGGGCCGGAGCGACACGGAGACGCCGGCGCGCCTCCCGGACGAGAGTGGGTTCATCGAACGGGACGGCGTCCGGGTCTACTGGGAGTCATACGGCGCGGGCGAGGGGGCGGTCCTCCTCCTGCCCACGTGGTCGGTCGTCCATTCGCGCCACTGGAAGGCGCAGATTCCGTACCTGTCCCGCCACTTCCGGGTGGTGACGTTCGACGGCCGGGGCAACGGCCTGTCCGACCGGCCGACCTCGACCGAGGCCTATTACGAGCGGGAGTTCATCGCCGACGCCGTTGCCGTGCTCGACGCCACCGGCCTGCCGTCCGCGTGCGTCGCGGGGCTGTCGATGGGCGGCATGCGTGCGCTCATGCTCGCCGCGCAGCATCCGGATCGGGTCAGCGGCGCGTTCCCCATCGCGCCGTCGGTGCCGGTGCCGCTCGTGCCGGACCCGCCTAGCTGGCAGGAGGGGTTCGACTTCGGGGCCGAGCGCGAGCACTACCAGGGCTGGGAGAAGTACAACCGCCACTACTGGCGCTCGGACTACCGCGGCTTTCTCGAGTTCTTCTTCTCGGAGTGCCTGTGCGAGCCGCACTCGACGAAGCAGATCGATGACGCGATCGCGTGGGGGCTCGACAGCGATCCCGAGATGCTCGTCCGGACGATCGACGCCGAGATCGCCTCAACGCCCGACGTGGCCGGGTTCGAGCAGCTGCTGAGCTCTATTCAATGCCCCGTGCTGCTGGTGCACGGAACCGAGGACCGCGTGATCCCGATCGGCCGCTCCGAGCGGATCGCCGATCTGACGGGCGGCGGGCTCGTCGTACTGGAAGGATCGGGGCACATACCGATCGCGCGGGACTCGGTAGTGGTGAACCGCTTGCTCCGCACGTTCGCGCAGCGCACCACCGGCGGTCCGCCGGCGGGCTCACGCACCTGGGTGCGTGGATCGGTGCGAACGAAGCGCGCCCTGTTCATCTCCTCCCCAATCGGTCTCGGTCACGCGTGGCGCGACGTCCGCATCGCCGACGAGCTCCGCCGGCTGCGACCCGGCCTCGAGATCGAGTGGCTCGCGCAGCCGCCGGTGACGACCGTTCTCGAGCGGCGCGGCGAGACGATCCATCCCGCGAGCGCCGAGCTCGCGAGCGAGTCGGTCCACATCGATCGCGAGGCCGACGGGCACGAGCTGCACGTGTTCGAGGCGCTGCGCCGGATGGACGAGATCCTGTGCGCGAACTTCATGGTGTTCGCGGATCTGGTCCGCGAGGAGGCGTTCGACGTGTGGATCGGCGACGAGGCCTGGGAGGTCGACCACTTCCTCCACGAGAACCCGGAGCTCAAGACCGCGGCTTACGCGTGGCTGACCGACTTCGTCGGGTTCCTGCCGATGCCCGAGTACGGGGAGCGCGAGGCGTTCCTGACCTCCGACTACAACGCCGAAATGCTCGAACACATTCAGCGCTTCCCGGCCGTCCGCGATCGCTCGATCTTCATCGGCGAGCCCGCGGACGTGGTCACGGACGATTTCGGCCCCGGCCTGCCGCAGATCCGGGACTGGACGGAGCGGCACTACGAGTTCGCCGGGTACGTCCCGAGCTTCGATCCGCGGACGCTCGGGGACCGGGAGGAGCTTCGGCGCGAGCTCGGCTACGGCGAAGAGCCACTGTGCCTCGTCGCGGTCGGCGGCTCCGCTGTCGGCACCTCGATGCTGCGCCGGGTGATCGAGGCGTTGCCGGCGGCCCGCGAGCGCGTCCCTGGCCTGCGCATGGTCGCGGTCACCGGTCCGAGGATCGACCCCGGCGAGCTGCCACAGACGGACGGGCTCGAGCTGCGCGGCTACGTGCACGAGCTCTACCGCCACGTGGCGGCGTGCGACGTCGCGGTCGTCCAGGGCGGGCTGTCGACGACGATGGAGCTCGTCGCCGCCGGCCGGCCGTTCATCGCGATCCCGCTCGCCGGCCATTTCGAGCAGCGCTTTCACGTGCGCCACCGGCTCGACCGCCACGGCGCTCGGACGTGGCTCGAGCTCTCTGAGACGGCGCCCGAGCAGCTCGGCGACGCGATCGCTGACGCGATCGGCGTCGAGCCGAGCTACGAGCCGATCGACCCCGCCGGCGCGACCCGGGCGGCGGCGCTGATCGCCGATCTGATCTAGCCGGTCCCACCCGATCTTCGAGTTGCACGGTCGCGTCTCAGCATGAGACTATGCCCGTCCAGCGATGACCCCCCAATTCTGGATCGAGGAGAGCCAGGACCCGGACGGCCCGTTGCGACTGATGCTGCTCGGAGAGCTCGACCTGACGGTCGCCGGCGAGCTCGAGTCGCGGCTCGGAGAGCTGAAGGCCGAAGGCGTGCCGGTTCGTCTCGATCTCTCGGAGCTGTCGTTCATCGACAGCAGCGGAATCGGAGTGATCACCCGGGCGCGACTGGAGTCCGACAGGACAGGAGGGACGTTCGAGATCGATCCTCACGTCAGCGAGGTCGTGAAGCGACCGCTCGAGCTGCTCGGCCTCGGCGAGGTCCTGTGGTCGAAAACTCCTGATTAGCGGCGCCGCCAGCCGTAAATACAGGGAAATGTGTCAGTGTCCGAACGCATCCTGCGGGAGCTGGGCGAGGTCTGCGAGCGCCACGAGGCCGACCTCCACGCGCTGATCGGGCAAGCGGTCAGCGAGGGCGTGCGCACGCAGGACATAGCCGAAGCGATGGGCATCAGCCGCGCCACCCTGTGGCGACGCTACGCCAGCGCCCTGGGGCACGACCCCGGGCACGCGCGTGCGGCGCCCCGGTGATGGAAGACCGCAGGACGCGGTGCGCCGCGGCCCGGCCTGACGCCTACGCCGCTTGTGCTGCCGGCACGTGCGCGAGTCCGCAGTCGGCGACGTCGTCCGCCAGTCGGACGGCCGTGGCCTCCTGCCAGCGGCCGGACTCGATCAGCGCGCGGCACAGGCGGTCGATGTCGCCCATCGCCTCCTGCGCGGCGGCGTCGTGAAGCGGATCAGCGCTGAAGATCAGGGTGTCGGCCGCGTGACGGATTCGGTCCTGCTCGTCGGCCAAGAGCTTGGCCGGACCCAGGTCATTGAGGGTCTTCATCACCCGCCGGTAGGCGCTGGCACGTTCTGAGTTCATCGCGATCGAAGTGGTTGCCGATGTTGAGTAATGGTCTCGGCGCGAGCGGCCTTTGCCTTTAGCCCAATGGCGAAAGATCTTTCCCACGCCCTATACCCGCGCAAGACGCCCGGAAGCCTCCAGACCTTCCAGCTGGGCGCCGACGTGCCGGTTTTCCGGGCGTTCTCGGGATACTGGACCACCTATGTCCCCCGCGCCCGAGCTCGACGGCCTCCCGTTCGGTTCTCTGTATCGCCACGGGTTCGTCCGCGTGGCCGCGGCCGTCCCGTACCTCGGGATCGCCGAGCCCGACTTCAACGCGGAGCGAACGCTGGGGCTCGCCGAGCGCGCCGGCGAGGCCGAGGCAGGCCTCGTGATCTTTCCGGAGCTGGGCATCTCCGGCTACGCGATCGACGACCTGCTCCATCAGCGCGCGCTTCTGGCCGCCGTGCGCCAGGCACTCGCGCGGATCGTCGCCGGCAGCGCGGCATTGCTGCCGGTGATCGTCGTAGGGGCTCCGCTCGAGATCGAGGAGGGCGTGTTCAACACCGCGGTCGTGATCCACCGGGGGGAGGTGCTCGGGGTGGTGCCCAAGAGCTACCTGCCCGAGTACCGCGAGTTCTACGAGAAGCGCCAGTTCCGCGCCGCCCGGGACCTGGTTGACGGTTCGATCGAGCTGCTCGGGAGGCGGGTCCCGTGCGGTGCCGACCTGCTGTTCGCGTGTACGGATCTGCCCGACTGCGCGATCCACGTCGAGATCTGCGAGGACCTGTGGACGCCGATCCCGCCGAGCACCTACGCAGCGCTCGCGGGCGCGACCGTCCTCGCCAACCTCTCGGCGAGCAACATCACGATCGGCAAGTCCGACTACCGCCACGACCTGTGCGGGTCGCAGTCCGCGCGCACGATCGCCGCCTACCTGTACACGGCTGCCGGGCTGGGCGAGTCGACGACGGACCTCGCGTGGGACGGTCAGGCGATGATCTATGAGAACGGCGAGCGCCTCGCGGAGGCAGACCGCTTCTCCGACGAGGAGCAGTTGATCCACGCCGACATTGACCTCGGCCGGCTCGTCTCAGACCGCGCGAGCACGAGCAGCTTCGGGGACTCGATCCACGACCACCTCGAGCGGGTCAGATCGATGCGCCGGATCGAGTTTGAGCTCGGCGTCCCCCGGGGAGGGCTCCCGCTCCGGCGTGAGTTCGAGCGGTTTCCGTACGTGCCCGCCAACCCGGCGAGCCGCAACGAGCGCTGCCAGGACGTCTACAACATCCAGGTGCGCGGCCTCGAGACGCGGCTGCAGGCGACCGGGATCGAGAACGTCGTGATCGGCGTCTCCGGCGGGCTGGACTCGACCCACGCGCTGACCGTGGCCGTCCGCGCGATGGACAGGCTCGGGCTGCCGCGGACGAACGTCTTCGGCTACACGATGCCCGGGTTTGCCACGAGCGGCCTGACGCTCGGCAACGCCCACAAGCTGATGGACGCGCTCGGCGTGACCGCCGGCGAAATCGACATCCGCCCGTCTGCCAGCCAAATGCTCCGCGACCTCGGCCACCCGGCCGCGGACGGCGAGGCCGTGTACGACGTCACCTACGAAAACGTCCAGGCCGGCGAGCGGACCTCCCACCTATTCCGGCTCGCCAACTACCACGGTGGGATCGTCCTCGGCACGGGAGATCTGTCGGAGCTCGCGCTCGGGTGGAGCACGTACGGGGTCGGGGATCAGATGTCGCACTACAACGTCAACGCGTCGGTCCCGAAGACGCTGATCCAGTTCCTGATCCGGTGGGCGATCGACACCGACCAGTTCGGCGCCGAGGCGAACGCCGTGTTGAGCTCGGTGCTCGAGACCGTGATCTCCCCCGAGCTCGTCCCCCACGACGATCCCGACTCCGACGTCCCCGGCCAGGACAGCGAGAGCGTCGTGGGTCCGTACGAGCTCCAGGACTTCTTCCTCTACTACACGGTCCGCTTTGGATACCTCCCGAGCAAGGTCGCGTTCCTCGCTCACCACGCCTGGCACGACCGCCGGCTCGGTCGCTGGCCCGACCTGATCCCTGACGAGCGCCGCCACGAGTACTCGCTCGCCGAGATAAAGCACTGGCTCAGCGTGTTCCTGCAGCGGTTCTTCCAGACGAGCCAGTTCAAGCGCTCGGCGATCCCGAACGCGCCGAAGGTCGGCTCCGGCGGCTCGCTGTCCCCGCGCGGGGATTGGCGCGCGCCCAGTGACAGCTCGGCGAAGGTGTGGCTCGACGAGCTCCGCGAGAACGTGCCGGAGGGTTAGCCCGGCCCGGCGATACACAGCGCCTCGCGCCTGCGGCCCGCTCGGCATCCGGCCTCGCTTTATCGGGCCGCGCGCGAGTCATCCGGCTGCTCACGACCCTCCGGGCAGAGCCCCTACTTGGCCAGCGCGGACTCCCCGACGAACTGTTCCCTCAGCTCCGTCTTCTTGAACTTGCCCGTCGCGGTGCGGGGGATCTCGTCGATGAACTCGAAGCGTTCGGGCAGCTGCCACTTGGCGAACTCCTGGCCGAGGTGCTCGCGGAGTTGATCGGGCGTGGCTTCCTGCCCCTCGCCCAGGACGACGGCCGCGAGCGGTCGCTCTCCCCATTTCTCGTCGGGGACCGCGATCACCGCCGCCTCGGCGACCGCCGGATGCGCCATCAGCAGGTTCTCGAGGTCGACCGATGAGATCCACTCGCCACCGGACTTGACGAGGTCCTTGGAGCGGTCGCAGATCCGAATGCAGCCGCGGGCGTCGATCTTGACGATGTCGCCGGTCTGGAACCAGCCGTCCTCGGTGAACTTCTCGGCTCCCCGGCCGCGGTGGTAGGCGGCCGCGACCCACGGCCCCCGCACCTCGAGCTCGCCCATCGTCGTGTCGTCCCACGGAATCAGCTCGCCGTCGTCACCCCGGGCGCGCAGCTCGACGAACGGCGCCGGAATTCCCTGGCGCGAGCGGTAGTCGTATCGCTCGTCGCTGCTCGCTTCGGCGAGGTCGTAGGTGAGACGGCAAACGCTGCCGAGCGGCGAGGTCTCGGTCATGCCCCACGCCTGGATGATCGTCAGTCCGTGCTTGTCGTAGCCCTCGAGCATGCTGCGCGGCACCGCGGAGCCGCCGACGACGAGCCGCTCCAGCGCGCTCAGATCCCACCGCTCGGGCTCGGCGTTCAGCGCCTGGAGCATCGCCATCCAGACTGTCGGCACGCCGGCGGTCATCGTCACGCGCTCATCGGCGAGCAGATCGAGCACGTTGACCGGGTCAAGGCGCGGACCGGGCAGGACCAGCGACGCGCCGGCGAACGCCGCCGAGTAGGGGATCCCCCACGCGTTCGCATGGAACATCGGGACGACCGGCAGGACCGTGTCGCGCGCTGAGAGTGACATCGAGTCCGGCAGCGCCGCGCTGAGCGAGTGCAGGACGAGCGCGCGGTGCGAGTAGACGACGCCCTTGGGGCGGCCCGTCGTGCCTGACGTGTAACACATCGCGGCGGCCCTCCGCTCGTCCGGCTCGGGCCAGTTCATCGGCTCGGCATCGGCGATCAGGGACTCGTAGTCGAGCATCCCGTCGGGCACGGCTCCCGAGTGCGAGACGACGATCACGTGCTCGAACGCCTGGGCCGATCGGAACGCCTCGAACGCGGTCACGAGCGTCTCGTCGATGATGATCACGCGGTCTTCGGCGTCGGCGGCGATGAAGCTCAGCTCGTCAGGGTGCAGCCGGGGGTTGAGCGTGTGGATCACGGCGCCCATCAGCGGCACGGCGAAGTACAGCTCGAGGTGCTCGGGCTGGTTCCAGAGCAGCGTCGCGACCCGGTCGCCGCCGCGGACCCCGAGACCCGCGAGCGCCGAGCCCAGATGCCGGGCACGGGTGGCGGACGCGCCGACGGTCGTGCGGTGGATCGAGCCGTCCGGGCGGCGCGAGACCACGCTCCGGCCGGCACTGAAGCGCTCGGCGCGCTCGATCAGCGGCGTCAGCGAGAGCTGGTAGTCATCCATCATCAGGCCGGTCACCATCGTCTCGGGCATGCGTCACTCCCTGTCGTTCGTCGCGCAGAGCATGATCGAGGCGCGTTAGGCGCGCAAGCGGGCTCTCCCGTTATGGGTGGACGCGCTCGGGTTCCTCAGGCGAGTAGCGTGCCGCAGATGGTTGTTGCGCGGCCCTCAGAGGCTTATCCGGACCAGTCGTGGTCAGGGTGGGGTGACGCCGAGCAGGTCCCGGTGCTGACGGACGCGGTGCTGGCGCTGCTGCGAGACGGCCTGGGTCTGGCGGGTTCCCCGGTGGCGCCGAGGTTGCTGTCGGAGATCGCGGTGGCGCCCGTTCGCGTGCCCGACGCGGACGTGTCTGCGCTGGCGGGGGTGGTGGGCGCCGAGCACGTGCTGTCGGATGCCGAGGCCCGGATCCGGCACACGCGCGGCAAGTCGACGCCTGATCTGCTCCGGTTGCACGCGGGCGACGCCGAGGACGCGCCCGATCTGGTCGTGCTGCCGGGCTCGCACGACGAGGTGCTGGCCGTGCTGCGTGTGTGCTCGGAGCGCCAGATCGCGGTCGTGCCGTTCGGTGGCGGGACGTCCGTCGTCGGCGGGGTGACGCCGGATCGCTCTTCGTTCGCGGGGGTCGTGGCGCTGGACGTGCGGCGGATGAACGCGGTGCTGGCGCTCGACGAGGTCTCGAGAGTCGCGGTTTTGGAGCCGGGGCTGCGCGGACCCGAGGCGGAGGCACTGCTCGGGGAGCACGGGTACACGATCGGGCACTTCCCCCAGTCGTTCGAGTACGCGACGGTCGGCGGCTTCGCGGCGACGCGCTCGAGCGGCCAGGCCTCGGCGGGGTACGGCCGGTTCGACGACCTGGTCGTGTCCGCGCGCGTGGCCACGCCGGCTGGGACTTTGCAGCTGGGGCGGGCGCCCAAGTCGGCCGCCGGGCCGGATCTGCGACAGCTCGTGCTCGGCTCCGAGGGGGCGTTCGGCGTGATCACCGCGCTCGGCGTACAGATCCGGCCGGCCCCCTCAGCTCGGGTCTACGAGGGCTGGCGCTTTCCATCGTTTGCCGAGGGCTGCGACGCGCTGCGCCGGCTCGTCCAGGATGGCCCGCTTCCGACCGTGCTGCGGCTCTCCGACGAGGCGGAGACGGCGCTGAACCTGGCGTTTGCGGGCGCGGGCGGCTCGGGGGCGGAGGGCGGATCCGGCTCGGCGCCGGGGGGCGGATGTCTGGCGATCGTCGGCTACGAGGGCTCAGCCGAATTCGTCGATGGCCGCCGGTCTGGGGCTGGCCTCGTGTTGCGAGAGGGCGGGGGCTCACCCGAGCCGGGGGCCGGCGCCGCGTGGGCCCGGGATCGCTTCCGGGGGCCGTACTTGCGCGATGCCCTTATCGCGGCCGGCGCCCTCATCGAGACGCTCGAGACGGCGACGTTCTGGTCGGGACTGGATCAGCTGTACGGGGCCGTGTCGACGGCGCTGCGCGACGCGCTGGCGGCTTTGGGGACTCCGCCTATCGTGCTGTGCCACGTCTCGCACGTGTATCCGACGGGGGCGTCGCTGTACTTCACGGTGGGCTGCGCCGAGTCGCCCGATCCGGTCTCGCAGTGGCGCGCGGCCAAGACCGCCGCCAGCGACGCGATCCTCGTCGCCGGCGGTTCGATCACCCACCACCACGGCATCGGGCGCGACCACCGACCCTGGTATGAGCAGGAGATCGGGCCGCTCGGAGTCGACGTCGTGCGCGCGGTCAAGGCGACGCTCGACCCGGTCGGGATCATGAACCCAGGGATCCTTGTGGGAGGATCCGTGCCGCCATGAACGATTACGTCCACACGCTCGCCGATCTGGCCGTCTCGTTCGGCGCCAACGTCCAACCCGGCCAGATCGTGACGGTGGGCTCGGAGCCGGGCAAGGAACAGCTGGCCCGAGCGATCGCCGGGGCCGCCTACGAACGCGGGGCGAAATTCGTCGACCTGACGGTGTTCGACCCGTACGTCAAGCGCGCCCGAGCGTTACACGCCGACCCCGACACGCTCGAATTCGTGCCGCCGTGGTACGGGGAGCGGATCCTCGAGCTCGGGGAACATCGCTGCGCGCGGATCGGCCTCTCGGGTCCGGTGGCGCCGCGAGTGATGGAGGGCGTCGACCCGGCGCTGCTCGGCAGGGACAAGCTCCCGGCGATCGCCGAGAGCAGCAAGGTGCTCACCGACCGCACGACGAACTGGACAATCATCCCGTGCCCGACGCCGGGGTGGGCGGAGCTCGTCCACCCGGATTTGCAGCCCGCGGACGCGCTCGAGCGCCTATGGGAGGAGATCGCCACCGTGTGCCGTCTCGACGCGCCCGACCCGGTGGCGGCGTGGCGCGCGCGGATGGGCCGCCTGGGCGAGATCACCGCGAAGCTGAACGAACTTCGCCTCGACGAGCTCCGCTTCGAGGGACCTGGAACTGAGCTCTCCGTCGGCCTGCTGCCGAGCAGTCATTGGCTCAGCGGACCGATGACGACCGTCGACGGGATCGTCCACGCGCCCAACATCCCCACGGAGGAGGTGTTCGTGACGCCCGACCCCGAGCGCGTGCAGGGGCACGTGCGCTCGACCAAGCCGCTGTTCACCTCGAGCGTGCTGATCGAGGGCCTGCGAGTGCGGTTCGAGGACGGGCGGGCGGTCGAGATCGACGCCGATCACGGCGCCGACACGCTCCGGACGATGACCGCCGTCGATCCCGGCGGCGCCCGGCTCGGCGAGGTGGCGCTGGTCGATCGCGAGAGCCAGATCGGAGCGCTCGGGACCGTCTTCTACGACACCCTGCTCGACGAAAACGCGGCGAGCCACATCGCCCTCGGTCAGGGGCTGGCGTTCGCGCTCGAGGACGAGGCCGACATGCGGCGCATGAACGACAGCGAGATCCACGTCGACTTCATGATCGGGAGCGATCAGGTCGATGTGACCGGCGTGCTTACGGACGGGCGAGAAGTGGCGCTGTTGAGGGGTGGCGCCTGGCAGGTGTGAGGCGGTGGCGCGGTGGCGGCGGCGCGCCTGCCCGCTACGCTTCCGCCAGCCCCCGGAGAGGTGCCGGAGTGGTTGAACGGGCGCGACTGGAAATCGCGTAACGGGGGTCAACCTCGTTCGGGGGTTCGAATCCCCCCCTCTCCGCTAAGCGAGCTGCGCGGTGGCGCCGGGCAGGCGCGGCTGATGGATCGGGGCTGCCGGGCAGCCGCGGCTGACGGACCGGGGCTGTGGACTCTCGGCCCGCGGGGGCTTTGCGCCCGCAGCGTGGACTGGCGGCGGACTGGCATTTGTCTGGGGAAGGGGGGAGGGATCCAGCGCGATGGCCCCGCCACCGCCTCGCTCGGCCCGCCCAAATCCTGCATAGCACGACAAACTGCTCCGGAACGCCGAGGCCTGTCGAGTTATGCATGAGGAGCATGCTCAATACGACAGGGCTCGCCAGTTTCGGCGGTGGTGACGTGTTATGCAGGATTTGGAGCCGCTCTCGGCCCCACCCGGGCACTTCGCCCGCTTCCTTCCCCAGCGCCGTTTACCGAGCCGACCGCCAACCAAGGTTGCGGGCGCGCAGCGCCCGCGGGCCGCGAGTCCACAGCCACCGAGCACGACCCGCGATCGCCACCGGGGCACGCTGGTCCCAAATACCGGTTTAGGGGCCTCGCCAGCTCACCGGTGTGTCGGCGAATCTAGAATTCCGGTCGAACTGCGAGGGCGCGGTTGACTGAGTACGTTCTCTCACTGCGAGACTCGCCCGATGTTGAGCGGGCTCGGTTGAGGCTGCTCGAGGAGTACCACGATCCGCTGAGTGCCGCTCAGTTTGACTCCATCGGGGTCGGGGAGGGCTGGCGTTGTCTGGATGTCGGCGCGGGCGGGGGATCTGTCACGCGGATGCTTGCCTCGCGGGTCGGGACGACGGGCTCGGTGCTTGCGGTGGATCTCGACATCAGCTTGCTCGGGGGGCTCGCCAGCGATCGGGTCGAGGTACGCCGACTCGATCTGATGGCGGATCAGCTGCCCCAAGCGGCCTTTGACCTCGTACATGCGCGCCTGCTGCTGATGTTTCTGTCCCCCCGACTCGGAGCCTTGGAGCGACTTGTGAGTTCTGCGCGGCCGGGAGGGTGGGTGGCCTCGATCGCTCCGGACTTCACCACCGCGGCTCTGTCCCCGAGCAGCATCGTGTGGCAGCGGGTCTGGTCGCGATTCCTCGATGTGGCGATGATCAGCGGCTGGGATCCCGGCTACGGCGCTCGCCTTCGCGGCGACCTTTGCGCAGCTGGACTCGTCGAGGTTCACGCCGACTACATTGCGCGCTGTTATCCCGGCGGGTCGCTCCCCGCCCGCCTGATGTCGCTCACGTTCGAGCGGCTGAGAGCCCAAATGGTCCAGCTCGGCTCAGACGGTGGCGAGATCGACGAGGCGCGCCGGCTTCTCGAAGACCCCACGAGCACGTTCACAGCCCCAACGACCTGCGTCGCGCGCGGCCGCCGTTCGGGCCGCTGAGTCGGCCCGGTCCTAGCCGGGGCTGTCGACTCTCGGTCGCAGCTGGCGAGCGGCCGGCCTCGTGAACGGCGCTGGGGAAGGGGGTGAGTGAGATGCCCGGGCGAGCCTGAGGTCGGCTCCAGATGCTGCATAACACGTCACGACCGCCGAAATCGGCGAGGCCTGCCGTATTAGGCATGCTCCTCATGCACAGCACGACAGGGCTCGGGGTCTGAGCCGAGATTGTCGTGTTAAGCATGATTTTCGGGAGGATGACGCGCCGAACTCGCCGGGCAGCTGACCCGCTCGCCTTCCCAGCGCCGTTTACAAGGCCGGCGCCAACCACGGCTGCGGGCGCCGAAAGCGCACGCGGGCCGAAAGTCCACAGCCACCGAGCACGACCCGCGACGCGCCACCGCCCACCCCGGCGCGCCACCGCCCACCCCGGCGCGCCACCGCCCACCCCGGCCGCGCCACCGCCCACCCGGCGCCTTGAACGCTAAACCGGACCGCTGGTTGACGTTCGTATCGTCCTCCGCGCATAGCAACGAGGCGCATTCTTATCCACATGGGCGAAAGCGGCTGGCAAATGGGGCCGTTAATCGGCAGGATTACTGCCGCTCAGGCATCTGCGGTTCGGAAAGCGGGTATGCCGAGGATCATCTCGAGAAACCGTCCAGCTTTAAAGCTTGTAGAGACCGCCTCTTCCCAAGAGGTCGAGTGGTCGTGGTTCTGCGGCCACTGTGCGGCTCCCGCCCCCGCCGCGCCGGCGCCGAACTTCCGGGTCTGCACGTCCTGCGGCTTCGGGCTCATGCTCGAGACTCGCACCGACAGCATCCCGAGCAACAAGGACGCTTTCCTCGTGATCGACTCCTCGCTGCTGGTGCACGGACTGTCCCGCGAAGCGGAGGCGCTGCTCGGAGTCACCGAGGAGGATGCGGTCAACCGGCCCGTCCAGGAGCTGCTCGTCCCCGCTGACGCCGAAGCGCAGGGGCCCTCCCGGTTCGCCTCCGCGATCGCCGAGGTTATGAGCGGCGAGGACTCCGTCGGAATCTTCGTCCGGCCGTGGAACACGTTCGGCGTCCGCATGCGGGTCAAGGTCGCCCCGTGCGGGCCTCCTCGCGCGGCGCTGCTCGTGATTGATTCCGGGCCGCGCACGCTGCGCGCCGTCTAGGAATAGGGGCTCTACCTCGAGGGCTGAGGGCGGGTGGCGCTGTGGTCGCCGGAGGATTCCCGCGCGGCACTCGAGCGCGTTCGCGCGGCTACTCGAGCCCGCCGGCGCGAGCACCGCCGGCGCGCCATATCCGACCAGCACCTCCGGGAAGACCACCGATCCATCGTCCTGCTGCCCGTTCTCGAGCAGGGCGATGATCGTCCGGCCCGTGACCGCCGTTCCGTTCAGCGTGTGCACGAGCGCCGGCTTGCCGTCTGCGGCCCGGTGGCGGATGTCGAGCCGCCGCGCCTGGAAGTCGGTCGTGTTCGAGCACGATGTCAGCTCGCGATAGCGGCCCTGCCCGGGCAGCCACCCCTCGCAGTCGTACTTCTTCGCCGCCGAGGCCCCGAGGTCGTTGACCGCGATCGAGACGACGCGGTAGGGCAGCGCGAACTCTTGGAGGATCGATTCCTCGATCGCCAGCAGGCGCTCGTGCTCGGCCTCGCTGTCCTCGGGCGCGACGAAGCTGAACATCTCGACCTTGTCGAACTGGTGGACGCGGAATATCCCCCGCGTGTCCTGGCCGGCGGCGCCGGCCTCGCGCCGGAAGCACGTCGAGAACCCGGCGTAGCGGCGGGGCACTTCGTCGGCGGCCAGGATCTCGTCCCGGTGCAGCGACGCGAGCGCCACCTCGGACGTCCCCACCAGGAACAGGTCGTCGTCGGGTAGGCGGTAGATCTGCTGCTCGGTGTCGGGCAGGAACCCGGTGCCGTACAGCGCGTGCTCGCGCACGAGGACCGGGGGGAGCACTGGCTCGAAGCCCTCGCCGCGGAGCTTCTCGAGCGCGTAGCGGACGATCGCGAACTCGAGCATCACCAAATCCCCGAGCATGTAGGCGAACCGCGAGCCCGACATCCGGGCCGCGCGCTCGATGTCGATCCTCGGGCCCGCAAGCGCCAGGTGATCTCTCCCCCGCTTGCCGGCTTCGCCGACCTCACGGATCACCGTGTCCTCGTCGGGAGCGTCGTCCGCGGGCAGGTTGGGAAGCGCGGCGAGCTCGGCGTCGAGCTCACCGCGAACGCTCGACTCTTGATCGGAGAGCTCGCGTCCGCGCGCGGCGAGTGTCGCGAGCTGCTCGCGCTCCTCCGGGGTGGGCGGCCCCTGGCGGCCGCGGCTCGCGCGATTCTGCTCGGCACGGAGTTCCTCGAGCTCAGCGGTGAGCCCCCTCCATCGCCGATCGAGCTCCAGCACACGATCGACGGCCGAAGCCGCGTCCGGACCGCGCCGCGCCAGCGCGTCGCGCACGGCGTCCGGGTCGCGGCGGATCAGCCTGAGGTCGAGTACGGCCGCCTCCTAGGACGACTTCTTGTTCTGGGCCTTGGCCTTTGCGTTGGCCTTTGCCTTGGCCTTGGCGTTGGATCGCTTCCCGGCGGCGGCGGCCGACTTCAAGCTCGTGGATCCCGTGGTCGTGGTGGCGGGCGCCGCAGTCGTGGTGGTCGCGACGGCTGCGGCAAGCTGGGCCGCCGTCGGTATCTCGCCGATCGGCTGCTGCTGGCAGGGCGTCACACCGGGCGTCGTCGACGCGTGCGTGCCCGCGTACTTGGAGACGAACTCCGCCACGTCGATCGCGTCCTGACCGACGACCACATTCTGGGGCATGATCGCGCCCGAGAAACCGCCGTTGCGGATCGCGTACAGGACGCGGGTGACCGGACGCTCGCACCGCTGGTCCAGGTTCGGACCGTTCGTGATCAGCGCGGTGCGGGGATTGGGGGCCGAGCCGTTGGTCGCCGCGAACGACAGCGTGTGGCAGCCCGAACAGCGCTCCGAGAACAGCAAGGCACCTCGGTACAGCGACGCCTCGGACTTCGGAACCTTGATCCGCTGGGTTCCACAGGCTGTCGCGAGAGCCGCGATCGCGGCCAGCGCACTCATGCAAAGGAGGACCTTGAGCGGCCGGATCATGCGGCCGAAGATCATAATCGGGATCCCCATGCCAGGGCTCCGCCCATCGACGCTCGCGGTCGTCATCGCGGCTTCTTCCCTGCTCAGCGGCTGTTCGCACACTCGCGTCGTGAGTGCCGATCGGACGCTCCACGTGGCGCTCAGCGAGTACCGGATCAATCCGGCCGACGTCCGCGTCAGCTCCGGCATCGTGACGATCTTCGTCCGCAACTACGGCCGTCTGACCCACGACCTGGTGATCTCCCACGACGGCCAGAGCGTCGCCTCCACGCCCCCGGTGCCGCCCGGGGACACGGCCGAGCTGATCCTCGACTTTGCGCCGGGCACGTACTCGATGGCCTCCACGATCCTGTCCGACCAGGCGCTCGGGCAGTACGGAACGCTGAAGGTCACGGGCTGAGGGCGCCGGCGCGAGGCAGGAGCCGGGGCGCCGGCGCCGAACCTCCTTCGCAATCCCCGGCGCCGGCTATTGAGACGTCGCACGTCACGCCTAGTCGCGAACGTCCTCCCACGGCGGCAACCAGAGGGGGCCGGCGCCGGGGTGCCCCTGAGGATGGGGCGTGGCGGTGTCCGTTTGACGGGCCTTTGGAGATATTGGCCGGCCATATAGACCCAAAATCTCCAAAATGCCCTCCGCCACGTCGTCTCCGGCCGCCCGGACAGACCGCCGCAAAGCCCGGCTACGCGGGCGCGGTATAACCAGCCCGCCATGGAACAACCCGCCGAACCCGAGCTGTTCCGCGAGGTCTTCGGCCGCTTCGCCACCGGCGTCGCCGTGATCACGAGCTCCGGTCCCGCGCGGTCAGGGCGGGATGACCGCGAACGCTCTCTGCTCACTGTCGCTCGAGCCGCTGCTGGCGCTCGTGTGCTTCGAGAATCAGGCCCGGACGCTGCCGATCGTCCGCGAGGCGGGGCGGTTCGCGGTCAACGTGCTCAGCGCCGGGCAGGAGCAGCTGGCGGGAGTGTTTGCGTCGAAGCTGCCGGAGGCCGAGAAGCTCGAGGGCGTCCGCCACCGGTTCGAGTACGGCCTGCCGATCATCGAGGGGTCACTCGCATGGGCGGCGTGCGAGCTGCGGGAGCTGATCTCCGGTGGCGATCACACGATCGCGATCGGCGAGGTGATCGGTATGGGCCTTGGCGATGGCGAGCCGCTGCTCTGGTACGGGGGCCAGTATCACCCGTGGACCGATGCGCGTAACGGCCCCTCGGCCCGGGTGACCAAACGGCCCCCGGCCCGGATGAACAAACCGTCCCCGGCGCCTATCCCGCCGTCCCCGCGGCCCTCACCAACAGCACCACGATCACCCACGCAGCGATTGTCATCACGCCCACCTCCCGCTGCACGATCGCGAGCGCCACGCCGCGCTGCTCATCCACGGGCAGCTCACCGACCTCGGCCGCCGACTCGAATCCGTGCGCGTGGAGCACTATTTCCGCCGAGGACAGTCGCAGCTGCTCGCCAAGGAAAGACACAAGCACGGGCAGGATTCCGTACAAGATGTGCAGTCCGGAAACCTTTTTACCGAGCAGCAGGAGGATCCCGCCGAGCGCGACGTCGGCGACAATCACGGCCTGGCCCGCGCGTAGCAAAATCCAGAACCACCGGCTCGGCTCGGCCCGCCGCCAACGCCAGGCGCCGAGCAGGCCCGCAGCGGCGGTCAAGATAAGCGCCAGCACTCCGACGACAAGGTGAACTTCCTTCATGGGCGACTACGGATCGAGCCCTTGAGATAGCCGCATTTCGCACTAAGTAACACCTTGTTACAAGGTACTCCGCTCCGGTGATATAACCGAATTTTCATGCTCCGCACTTATCTCCCAGCGCTCGTCTTCTTCCTGCTCGGAGGTTTGATCGCTGCGCTGTTCTCGGTGCTCAACGGCCTGTTCGGTAAGGCGCGCCCTAACCGGTCGAAGCAGACGCCGTACGAGTGTGGATTGCCGTCCGAGATCCAGCGGGGGTTCCGGTTCGGAATCAGCTTCTACCTCGTCGCGATGCTGTTCATCCTGTTCGATATCGAGGTGATCTTCCTCTACCCGATCGCGGTCCAGCTGCGCGCGTTCGGGACGTTCGCGATGACCGAGACCGTCGTGTTCGTGCTGCTGTTGATGGTCGCGTTCGTGTACGTGTGGCGTCGAGGAGCGCTGGAATGGAGATAAAGCGCGAGCCGCTCGACCGCAACGTCAACGTCGACGACTTCCGCGTGCGCCAGCTGCGAGCCCGCGACATGCTCCGCGGCGACCTCGATGGCGACGACCTCGACCAATACGTCGAGGAACGCGTGCTGACGACGACCGTCGACAAGGCGGTGGCGTGGGCACAGGGGAACTCGATCTATCCGCTCACCTTCGGGCTCGCGTGCTGCGCGATCGAGATGATCACGGTGGTCGCCGCGCGGGCGGACATCGCGCGTTTCGGCTGGGAGGCGCTCCGGGCCTCTCCGCGCCAGGCGGACCTGATCATCCTGTCGGGCCGCGTGTCGATCAAGATGGCGCCGGTCATCCGTCGGCTGTACGACCAGATGCTCGAGCCCAAGTGGGCAATCTCGATGGGCGCGTGCTGCTCCTCAATGGGGGTGTTCAACAACTACGCGCTCGTGCCGGCGGACAAGTTCATGCCGATCTCGGTCCACGTCCCTGGCTGCCCGCCACGTCCGGAGGCGTTGCTACACGGAATCCTCAGGTTGCGCGACCAGATCCAGGGCAACGCGCCGGATGGGTGGCGCGAGCGCTACGACGCGGTCGGCACCGAGGAGTTGCTTCCGGACACGGCGCCACTCGGCAGCCCCGACATCAGCATCTTTAAGGCCGGGGACACAGCCGGTGCCTGACGCGACGGAGCTGGAGCTGACGGCCCAGGAGCTCCGCGACATCGACTCCGAATCCATCCTCGACACCAACTTCCATCGCGGCCGCGCGACGCTGATCGCCGAGCCCTCTCGCATCAGGACCGTGATCACGCACCTGTTCGAAAAGGGGTACACGAGCGTTGGGAGTCTCCATGGCGTCGACTACTACCCCGACGAGCCGCGCCTGGGCGTCATCTACGAACTGCTCGACATGAGGCGCGTGGAGCGCCTCTCGGTCAAGGCCCGGGTGCACACCGAGTCCCCCGTGATCCCGTCGATCGTCGACCTCTTCCCGGGAGCCAATTATCCCGAGCGCGAAGTCTTCGACATGTTCGGCGTCCGGTTCGAGGGCCACCCCGACCTGCGCCGGATCCTGATGCCCGAGGACTATGAGGGTTACCCCCAGCGCCGCGACTTCCCGACCGGTGGCGAGCCGGTGCTGTTCACGTACAACGAAGAGCAGAGCTACGGGAAGTGGCTATGAGCAGCCTGACCGAGGACTTCCGCCGTCGTGAGGAGTCGATCACCCTCTCCTCCGAGCCGGCCGGCGAGGGAGAGTCGCACGAGCTGCTGACGCTCAACATCGGGCCCCACCATCCCGCGACCCACGGCGTGCTGAGACTCCTCGCCACGCTCGAGGGCGAGATCGTCCGCGACCTCAAGCCGATCATCGGCTACGTCCATACGGGCATCGAGAAGACGGCCGAGGACAAGTCCTACTGGAAGGTGATCCCGGTCGTCGAGCGGATGGACTACGTGAGCTACTACTTCAACGCGATGGCGTTCTGCGGGGCCGTCGAGACGCTGCTCGGCGTCGAGGTGCCACCCCGCGCTCAGTACCTCCGAGTGATCCACCTCGAGCTCAACCGGATCATGTCTCACCTGGTGTGGCTCGGAACCGCCGCGCTTGATATCGGGGCGATCTCAATGTTGTGGTACGCCTTCCGCGAGAAGGAAGCCATCCTCGACCTGTTCGAGATGTCGTCGGGTCAGCGGATGCACACCCGGTACTTCCAGGTCGGCGGCGTGTTCGAGGACATCCCGCGCGGGTTCGAGGCCAAGCTGCGCGCATTCCTGAAGGAGATGCCGCGGCGGGCCGATCAGTACGCCGCGCTGCTCGAGAAGAACGAGATCGTGCTCGAGCGGCTGCGGGGCACCGGGATAGTCGATGAGCAGACGCTGCTGAAGCTCGGCGTCACCGGGCCCCTGCTCCGCGCCACCGGGAATCCGTGGGACCTGCGCAAGGCGGAACCGTATTCGAGCTACGACCACTTCGATTTCAAGATCCCGGTCGGGACGGTCGGCGACAACTACGACCGCTACCGCGTGCGCCACGCCGAGCTCTACGAGTCGGTGAAGATCATCGAGCAGGCGATCGACGGGTTGCCCGAGGGTCCGTTCATCACCCCGGACAGAAAAGTGTCCCTGCCTCCCCGTCATGAGCTGGCCACGAGCATGGAGGCGCTGATCCATCACTTCAAGCTCGTCACCGAGGGCTTCCGAGTGCCGCCGGGCGAGGCCTACTACCCGATCGAGGGGCCGCGCGGCGAGCTCGGCTGTTTCGTCCGCGCCGACGGCTCCGCCAAACCTGCCCGCGTTCACATGCGCGACCCGAGCTTCAGCAATCTCCAGGCGCTTCACTACATGACCAAGGACGGCTACATCGCCGACATGATCGCCGCGGTGGCGATGCTCGATCCCATCCTCGGAGGGATCGACCGGTGAGCGTCCAGGTCCCGCGGTTCGGACACGGCTCGCGCGTTCCCGGCTGGGACGACGCGGTCGACCTGACAAAGCCGCCGGCGACCGTGCCGGACCCGGCGACGACGCCGGTTCCCGACGAGCTGCGCGAGACCATCGAAGCGGCGATGGCCAAATACCCGGACCGCCATTCGGCCGTGATGCCGGCACTCCACGCCGCTCAGCGGGTCCACGGTTGGTGCTCGCCGGAGGCGATCGACCAGGTCGCCGCCGTGATGCGCGTGACCCCTGCCTACCTGAACTCGGTGGCGACCTTCTACGACATGTTCTGGAACGAGCCGAAGCCCCCGAACGACGTATTCGTGTGCACGAACATCTCGTGCTCGCTGCTCGGCGGCGATGAGTTCTATGAGGCGATGGTCGCCGCGGCCGGGGAATCCGGCGAGGTGAACGTGCGCTCCTTCGAGTGCCTCGGGGCGTGCGACATCGCGCCGATGGCGTCGGTCAATGGCGAGTACGTCGGCCCCCTCACCAATGAGGATGCGCAGCAGATCATCGAGGACCTCGAGGCCGGCCGCCCGGTCCTCGAACACAAGCAGCTTCGCTTCCGCGCCAGCGCCGATCCCGGCGTCGCCGCGGGCTCGGACCATCCACCGGCGGAGAGCGCCGAGAACGAGCAGCCGAGCGGATGAAGAAGCTGCTGCTCGAGGACATCGACGAGCCGGGCCTGAACACGCTCCCGGTCTACGAGCGCCGGGGCGGCTACGAGATGCTGCGCAAGGCCCTCGCGATGACGCCCGAGGAGACGCTCGCCAACCTCACCGACTCGGACATCCGGGGCCGCGGTGGCGCCGGGTTCCCGATGGGCAGGAAGGTCTCATTCCTCCCGCGCGGCGACATGGACAAGTACCTCGTGTGCAACGCCGACGAGTCCGAGCCGGGGACGTTCAAGGACCGCGAGCTGATGCAGAAGAACCCGCACCGTCTGATCGAGGGGATCCTGATCACGACGTGGGCGGCTCAGATCGACCGGGCGTTCATCTACATACGCGGCGAGTACGCCCACCAGGCCGACATCCTCGAGGCGGCGATCGCCGAGGCCGAAAAGGCCGGCTACATAGGCGAGGACATCCTGGGCTCGGGACACTCGGTGAAGCTGGTGCTGCACCGCGGCGCCGGCGCTTACATCTGCGGCGAGGAGACGGGCCTGCTCGACTCGCTCGAGGGCAAGCGCGGCAATCCTCGGCTGAAGCCGCCGTTCCCGGCGATCGAGGGGCTCTACAACGGGCCGACGCTGATCAACAACGTCGAGACTCTCTACACCGTTCCGATCATCCTCCGCCTGGGCGGCAAGGAGTATGCCGACCTCGGCACGCCGACCTCGACCGGCACAAAGCTCGTGTCGGTCTCGGGTGACGTGCGGCGTCCGGGCAACTACGAGATCGAGCTCGGCATCCCGTCGCGCGAGCTCATCTACGACCTCGCCGGAGGGCCGTTGGAGGGTCGCGAGATCAAGCTCTGGTTCCCCGGAGGCTCGAGCTCGCCGGTCATGACCAAGGACGATCTCGACATCCCCTACGACTTCGACAGCATGGCCAAGGCCGGGAGCATGATCGGCTCGGGCGCGGTGATCATCGTCGATGACACGCACAGGGTGCTCGACATCGCGTTCAAGGTCGCCAAGTTCTACGCGCACGAATCGTGCGGGAAGTGCGTGCCGTGTCGCGAGGGAACCAACTGGACCGTCAAGATGCTCGAGCGCATCGAGTCAGGCGAGGCGACGCCGATGGACCTCGACATCATGGCCTCGGTCCAGGAGCAGATCATCGGCAACTGCCTGTGCGTATTGGGCGACGCGATGGCGATGCCGATCGGCTCGATCGTGGAGAAGTTCCGCGACGAGCTGGAGGCGGAGATCGAAGCCGCGCGCGAGCGCGCTGGGGCAGCGGCGACGGAGGACGTGATCCCGCTCGGGGTCGCTGACGAACACGCCGGCCCCATCCCCGTGCACTAGCACATGCCACGTCCCCCCCAGAAGGAGATCCAGCTCACGGTCGACGGTCGCGAGATCCGCGCGATCGAGGGCTCGATGCTGGTCGACGCCGCCAAGCTGGGGGACGTCGAGATCCCATACTTCTGCTACGAGCCGAAGCTCGGGAACCCGGTCGGCGCCTGCCGGATGTGCCTGGTCGAGATCGAGGGCATTCCGAAGCTCCAGACCTCCTGCTCGACGCCGGTCAAGGACGGGATGGTCGTCCACACGCTGACCGACCGCGTCCGCCACGCCCAGAACGCGATGGTCGAGTTCCTCCTCGTCAACCACCCACTCGACTGCCCGGTCTGCGACAAGGGCGGCGAGTGTCCGCTCCAGGACATCACGTTCGGCTGGGGACTTGGCCGCTCGCGCGTCGTCGAGCCCAAGCGCCACTTCGAGAAGCCGCTGGCGCTCTCCCCCGTGATCGCGATCGACCGCGAGCGCTGCATCCTCTGCTACCGCTGCGTGCGCTTCTCGCAGGAGATCGCCGAGGACTACCAGCTGATCTTCGACGAGCGTGGCGCGCACACGTTCGTCGCCACGCACAACGGACATCCCTACGTGGCGCCGTTCAGTGGCAACATCGTCGAGCTGTGCCCCGTGGGGGCGCTCACCAGTCAGCCCTATCGGTTCCGGGCACGGCCGTGGGAAATCGAGTCGGCGGGTGGGGTTTGCACGCTCTGCCCCTCGCAGTGCAACGTCCAGTTCACGGTCCGCGACGAGAAGGTCATGCGGGTCCTCGCTAACGATGGCCTCGGCCATCCCGAAGTCGACGATGGGTGGCTGTGCGACAAGGGCCGCTTCGCCTACCAGGCGATCCACGTCGACGAGCGGATCACCGCTCCACTGGTGCGTGACGGAGGCGAGCTGCGCGAGGTCTCCTGGGAGCGCGCGCTCGAGGTCGCAGCCGGCCTCGCCAAGCACAAGGGTAAGGTCGGGACGCTCGTCGGCGGCCAGGCGAGCAACGAGGAGGGCTTCCTCCTGCAGCGGTTCTCGCGTGAACTGCTCGCCTCGAACGACATCGACTCGTGTCCTGAAGGAGTGCTTCCGCTCGAGCTCGCCCGCGCCCTCGCCGCGCCGGAGCTTCAGGCCACCGTCGTCGACATCGAGTTTGCACATACCGTGCTCGTGCTCGGGTGCGAGCCGCTCGACGACGCGCCGATCTTCGACCTGCGAATCCGCAAGGGCGTTCGCCGGCGCGGCGTTCGAACTCGCGATCGCCACCGCGCGACCAAGCGCGCTCGACCCGAACGCCAAGATCGTCGTGCGGTTCGCCCCCGGCGAGGAGCCCGAGTTCGTCGCCGGACTCGCCGCCGAGCTCGCGGGGAGCCCCAAGAGCGATCTGGCTCGTTTGCTGCGCGACGGCGGCGAGGATGTCGTGATCGTGTGGGGCGAGCGGCTGGGCGCCGCGGCCGCTGAATCGCTGCTCAGCATCGCCGACAGCCTCGGGCTCCGCGGCCGCGAGGGCGCCGGGCTGCTCGAGATCCCGGCGGGCGCCAACGGCCGCGGTCTGCGGGAGGCGGGAGCGGTCCCGAACGCCGGACCGGGATACGCCGAGCTCGGCTCGCCGGCCCGCGGTGCGCACGACATCGCGCGGGCGGCAGCGGTCGATGGGGGAATCACCGCGCTTCACCTGTTCCAGACCGATCCCGTCCGCGATCTCCCCGACCGCGGCCTGTGGGAGCAGGCGCTGCACCGCGCCGGCCTGGTCGTCGCCCACGCCTCGACCCTGACTGACGGGATCCGCGAGCACGCGAACGTGATCCTCCCCGCCGAGTCCTACGCCGAGAAGGAGGGCACGGTCGTCCACCCCGACGGGCGCGTGCAGCGGCTGCGCCTGGCGATCGCGCACCCGGGCCAGGTTCGCGCGAGCTGGTGGGTGATCGCCGACATCGCCAAGCGCGGCGGACTCGACCTCCACGTGCTCACGAGCGGGATGGCGTGGGAGCAGCTGGTCGCAGCGGTGCCGTTCTACGGGGGGCTGACACTCGAGGAGCTCAGCGGTCGCGGGGTGAGGTGGCCGGCGCGCCAGCAGGCGGCCGCACTGCCGGCCGCGAAGCCGCCCGCGGCCCCGCCCGCGCAGCGGCCCGCCGCAGCTGCGAAGCCCGCCAACGGGGCCCTTCGCCTCGGCACCTACCGTCCGATCTGGGCCGCGCCCGAGGTCGACATCTCGCCGTCGCTTCAGTACACGGTCGCCCGCCAGCACGTCGAGCTCTCGCCGATAGACGCGGTGCGGCTGGGCATAGAGCAGGGGGACGAGGTGCAGGTGTCCCAGAACGGGACCAGGTTGAAGGCCCACGCCCACGTCCGCACCGGCGTACCGACCGGCACGGCGTTCCTCGCCGAGGGGATCGCGGCCGACTCGGCCAACGCCCTCACCGAAGACGAGGTCGAGGTCAGCAAGTCGTGATTCCCGGACTCGCCGACATCTACTACTACGAGCCGTGGTGGATCCAGATCGTCAAATCGATCGTGATCTTTGCCGTGATCTTCGCGATCCTGCCGATCCTCATCGTCTACGAGCGCAAGCTCCTCGGCCGGATGCAGGCGCGCTACGGCCCCAACCGCGTTGGCCCGTACGGGCTGCTTCAGCCGCTGGCGGAGATTGTCAAGTTCGCGATGAAGGAGCCCTTCCGTCCCACTACCTCGGTCGGCTACCTGTTCCGCGTCGCGCCGATGATCGCGATCATCTGCGCCGTCACGGCGCTGTCGCTGATCCCGTTCGGTCCGGTCGAGAACATCTTCGGGACCAAGGTCGGGCTGTACGGGATCGACGTCTCGATCGGGCCGCTGTTCGTGTTCGCGCTGGCGGGTATCTCGTTCTACGGGATCATGCTCGGCGGCTGGGCGTCGGGCTCGAAGTACTCGTTCCTGGGCGCGATGCGGAGCGCCGCGCAGCTGATCTCCTACGAGGTCTCGCAGTCGTTGGCGTTGATCGGCGTCGTGATCACGGCCCAGACCCTGTCGCTGACCGGCATCGTCCATGCCCAGGAGGGCATGTGGTTCTTCATCCCGCAGTTCGTCGGCTTCCTGGTCTTCACGATCGCCTCCTTCGCCGAGACCAACCGGGCCCCGTTCGATCTGATCGAGGCCGACTCCGAGCTGGTCGGCGGGTACTTCACCGAGTACGGCGGCACACCGTTCGTGGCCTACCTGTTCGCCGAGTACGCGAACATGGTCGTCGTCTCGGGAATCGCGAGCACGGTCTTCCTCGGCGGCTGGCTGCTGCCGTTCGGGATCCATCCCCCCGGCTGGGTCGACCCGTTCGTCGTGCTGGCGAAGATTCTGATCTTCTTTAGCTTCTTCATCTGGATTCGGGCCACCCTGCCGCGCTTCCGCTACGACCAGCTGATGTCGTTCGGATGGAAGATCCTGCTGCCGCTCGCCACGCTCAACGTGCTCGTCACCGCCGTCATCGTCGCCGCGAAATGACACCGCCCTACGACCCAGGCGCAGACGTAATCAAGGTCATCCGGGGTCCCGCTCCGGGACCGGCTGCCGGTGCCTACCGGGCCTTCGGCGCGACGCTGCGCGGCCTTCGCACGACGTTCGCACGGATCTTCGAGGGGCCTGTGACGATCCAGTACCCCGAGGAGAAGACGCCGGTCTATCCGCGCTTCCGCGGACGCCACAAGCTCCACCGCTTCGAGGACACGGGCCTCGAGAAGTGCGTCGGCTGTTCGCTGTGCGCCGCCGCCTGCCCCGCCGACTGCATCCGCGTCGTCGCCGCCGAGAACACACCGGAGCATCGCATCTCGGCCGGCGAGCGCTACGCCGCCGTATACGAGATCAACCTCAGTCGTTGCATCTTCTGCGGCTACTGCGAGGTCGCGTGCCCGTTCGACGCCATCACGATGGGCCACGACTACGAGATCGCCGACTACACGCGGTCGGATCTGATCTTCACCAAGGAGATGCTGCTGGCCGAGGCGATCGAGCGGACCCCGCTCAGAACCGAGGGTGAGTGAGCCAGGTCCTGTTCTTCATCGCTGCGATCGGCGCGATCGCGGGCGCGCTCGGAGTCGTCATCCTCCGCAACCCGTTCTACAGCGTGCTCGCGCTCGTCTTCCACCTGATCTCGCTGGCCGCGCTGTTCCTGCTTCTGCGCGCCGAGTTCGTGGCCGCCGCCCAGGTGATCGTGTACGCGGGCGCAGTGATGGTCCTGTACGTGTTCGTCGTGGCCTACGTCGGCGGCGGCGAGGACCTCGCGGGTGGAACCGCGCTGCGCATCCTTGGGCCGATATTCGCGCTGGCGCTCGCGATCGAGCTGTGCATCGCGATTCTCGGCTCCGCGCTGAAGGGGATCTCGGGTAAGGGAGCGCCGTACGTGCTCGGGTTCGGGACGCCCGCGCACATCGGCACGCTGTTCCTGACCAAGTACCTGTTCCCGTTCGAGATCGCGTCGCTGCTGTTGATGGTGGCGGCGATCGGCGCGGTCGTGCTCGCGCGCCGGCGTCGCGGGCTCGAGTCGCCCGAAGACGAGCTCGTGGAGCACGACGTCTTCGAGCACATCGTCACGCCGCGCCCTGCGTACACGGGCACGATGGCGGAGGCCGCCGGAACGCGCGGCGCCGAAACCGCGGAGCCCGACGTCGAACCCGTCACGACTGGATCGCCCCCAACCGAGCAGGGCGGCTGGTAGGCAAGCAGATGGCCATTGGCTGGTATCTGACCGTCTCCGCGATCATCTTCTGCATTGGCGCCGCCGGCGTGCTTACGCGCCGCAACCCGCTCGTGATCCTGCTGTGCCTCGAGCTGATGCTGAACGCCGCCAACCTGTCGCTGGTCGCGTTCGCGCGGATGTGGGGCCACGAGGACGGCCAGGTCTTCGCGCTGATCGTGATGGTCGTGGCCGCGTGCGAGGTGACCGTCGGGCTCGGGCTGATCGTGGCGATCTACCGCCGCCGGCTGCCGATCGACGTCGATGAGCTAAACGAGCTGCAGGGGTAGCCGTTGAGCCCAACGACATTCGGCTGGCTGATCCTGCTGTGTCCGCTCGTCGGCACGGTGGTCATCGCGCTGGACTTCGAGGTGTTCAAGGACCGCGTCTCGGGGTGGATCGGGACGTCGGCGATCGCCCTGTCGTTCGCGTTCAGCGTCGCCGCCTTCATCGCGCTCGAGAGCCACAGCCCGAGCGACCGCCAGTTCACCTCGACGCTGTGGAACTACTCGGTGACGGGTGGGCTCGACGCCAAGCTCAGCATCCTGATCGATCCGCTGTCGGTGTTCATGGTGCTGATCGTCTCCGGCGTCTCGACCCTGATCCATCTCTACTCGGTCACATACATGACGGCGGATCGCGGGTTCAACCGCTACTTCTCCTACCTCAACTTCTTCGTCTTCTCGATGCTGTTGCTCGTGCTGGCGGGCAACTTCGTGCTGCTGATCGTCGGCTGGGCGTTCGTCGGCGCCGCGTCCTACATGCTGATCTCGTTCTGGTACCGCCGCACGACGGCGACGCGCGCCGGCCTCAAGGCGTTCGTGATCAACGTCGTCGGCGACGTCGGGCTGGTGCTCGGCACGTTCTTCATCTTCAAGCACACCGGCACCGTCGACTTCGTCAAGACGTTCAAGCTGGCGCCGCAGGTCTTTCCGCACAACAGCACCGACATCACGGTCGGCTGCCTGCTGCTGCTGGTCGGGGCGTTCGCGAAGTCCGCGCAGTTCCCGCTTCACACCTGGCTCCCGGACGCGATGGAGGGCCCGACGCCGGTCTCCGCCCTCATCCACGCCGCGACGATGGTCACCGCCGGCGTGTACCTGATCGCGCGCATGCATCCGCTCTTCGAGCAGAGCGCGACCGCTGCCGACGTGGGGGCGATCGGCGGCTGCATCACGCTGCTGCTCGCCGCGACGGTCGGTCTCGTGATGGTGGACATCAAGCGCGTGATCGCGTACTCGACGATGTCCCAGATCGGCTACATGATCATGGCCGTCTCCGCCGGCGCCTACTCCGCGGGCCTGTTTCACCTGATGACCCACGCGTACTTCAAGGCGCTGCTGTTCATGGCCGCCGGCTCGGTCATCGGCGCGATGGCGGGCAATCAGTCTCTCGATCGGATGGGCGGGTTTCGCAAGGCGCTGCCGTTCACGTTCGCGTGTTTCGTGATAGGCGGCCTAGCCCTATCGGGCCTGCCGCCTTTTTCGGGTTGGCTGTCGAAGGACGACATCCTCGGTTTCCTCGACAACCGCGGTGGCCTGTTCCTGGCGCTCGGGATCGCCGGCTACGTCGGCGCGTTCATGACCGGCGTCTACACGTTCCGGATGATCTTCCGCACGTTCTACGGTGAGCCGGTCGAGGAGGCCCGGGAGCTCGAGCACGGCCACCTCCATCACGCCGCGGTCCCCACCAACCCGAAGACGGGCGAGGAGGAGGACACCGACGTCGGCTTCCCCGGTCCGGGCCACTACATCGCCGAACGCGAGATGCCCATGAAGGTCGCGATGGGGACGTTGGCGTTCCTGGCCGTCGTCGCCGGCCTCATCCAGATCCCGGGGATCGACAACGGGATCCAGCGCTTCCTGGAGCCCGTGTTCGCCGACTCGCATCTGCCCGAGCCCTCGACCTCGTCGTCGTGGGTCGGGTTGGTGATCGGCGCGTTGATCGCGCTCGCCGCGATCGGGATCGCGTACCGCCTGTGGGTGGTCAGGCCGGAGATCCCGGTGATGCTGCGCGAGCGCTTCCCGGGGATCCACCGCTTCCTCAGCAACGCCTGGTACATCGACGACGTCATCGACATCCTGGTCGTGCGCCCGGCGCTCTGGAGCGGGCGAGTGGCCAATTCGGTGATCGAGCAGATCGTGATCTCCGGCGGGATCACCGGCGGCACCGTCGGCGTGGTCCGGGCGGGTTCGGCGGCCGTCCGACGCTGGCAGACCGGATTCCTGCGCTACTACGCGGCGGCGATGATCGTCGCCCTGTTCGGCGTCGCCCTCTACTTCCTGATCTCGAGCAGCGGATGACGATGCCGCCCACTCGTCCATGACGCTCTCGATCCTGATCTGGCTCCCCCTCGCGATCTCGCTGGTCCTGGCGATCGCCTCGCCGCGTGCCATGGTCGGGCGGCTGACCGCGTACGCCAGCCTCGTCACGGTCGGGATCGCGATCTCGTTCGTCGCCCGGTACAAGCTCGGCCACGCCGGGCTCCAGTTCGTGACCGACGAGGTCTGGATCGCCGCGCTCGGCATCCACTACAAGCTGGGGCTCGACGGTCTGAACGTGATCCTGGTGCTCGTCACGACCGTGCTGTTCAGCGCGTCGCTGATCTGGGCCTCGTTCAAGGAGTGGGACCGGCCGCAGCTCTTCTATCTGTTCTTCGGCCTCGCCGAGAGCGCGGTCCTCGGCGCGTTCTGCGCGCAGGACCTGGCGCTGTTCGTGGCGTTCTTCGACCTGATGCTGATCCCGTTCTACTTCCTGACAGGAATGTGGGGCACCGGCGACCGGGTCCGGGCCACGACCAAGCTCGTCGTTTACACGCTCGTGGGCTCGTTCTTCATGCTCGCCGGCGCGGTGGCGACCGGCGTGCTGGCCGCCGACCAGCACGGGACGAACCTGACGTTCGTGATCTCCTCGCTCCAGCACCTCCCGTTGTCGCGGACGTCGCAGGAGTGGATCTTCCTGTGCTTCGCGGTCGCGTTCCTGGTCAAGATGCCGATCGCACCGTTCCACGGGTGGCTGGCCGACGGGTACAAGTCGATGCCGATCCCCGCCTTGGCGGTGTTCTCCGGGATCGTGTCCAAGGTCGCCGCGTACGGGTTCCTGCGGATCGTGCTGCCGCTGTTCCCCTACGCGTCGGTCCACTTCCAGACGCTGATGCTGATCATCGCGGTGGTCTCGATCCTGTACGGCACGGCGCTCGCGTTCACCACCAACGACGCCCGGCTGGTCGTCGCCTACTCGAGTATCGCCCAGCTCAGCTTCATCACGCTCGGGATCTTCTCGCTGCAGCCCGATGGTGCCCAGGGAGCGCTCCTGCAGATGGTCAACCACGCGCTCGTGACCGCGCCGCTGTTCTTCATCGTCGCGGCGCTGGCCGTCCGCGCGGGCGGCTCGGAGAACCTGCGCGACATGGGGGGCCTCGCCTTCCGCGCGCCGGTGCTGGCCGCGCTGTTCTTGATCGTCGCCCTCGCGTGGCTGGCGATGCCGGGCTCGCCGAACTTCGCCGCCGAGTTCCTGATCCTGCTGGGCGTGTTCCAGTCCAAGCTCGTGATCGCCGTGATCGCCTTCGTCGGCACCATCGGTGCGGCCTATTACGCGCTGCGGATGTACATCACCTCGATGCACAACCGCGTCGGGCCGCGGGACACGTCCCGCGAGATCGGCCTGTCTGACGCGGCCGCGCTCGTGCCGCTCGTCGCCGTTCTCCTGGTCCTCGCCTTCTATCCGCAGTTCGTGCTCCGGCGCACCGAGCCGACGGCCAAGGCAACCGTCGTCCCGACGACCGTAGTGAGGTTGGCGTCGCGATGAACCTCGCCACGGCCGCAAACCACGATCCGACCCACATCGCAGGGCCCCACATCGACTGGGCGGGCCTGTCGCCGATCGTCGCGCTGTCCGCGGGAGCGCTCGTCGTCCTCCTCGCGGGCCTGCTGCGCCCGACGTTCGTGCGCCGGCAGATCATCCCGGTCCTGACGCTGATCACGCTAGGTGTCGCGATCGGCCTCGAGATCTGGCGCTTTGACCACCACGCCCAGATCATCTCGAGCGCGCTCGTGATCGACGACCTGGCGTTGATCCTCGATCTGATCTTCGCCGTCTCCGCGTTCGCCGCGGTACTGCTGTCGTGGCATGCGGCCGGCCCCCGCGAAGCCGGTCATGGCGAGTACCACTCGCTGCTGCTGTTCAGCGTGCTCGGGATGACGATCCTCGTCTCGGCGCAAAACCTCGTGACGCTGTTCGTCGGCTTCGAGCTGCTCTCGATCCCGCTGTACGTGCTGTGCGCGTCCGAGTTCCGGCGCGAGGGCTCGCTCGAGTCCGGCCTCAAGTACCTGGTCATCGGCTCGGTCGGGTCGGCGACGCTCGTCTACGGCCTGGCGCTCATCTACGGCGCGACGGGCTCGACCGACTTCTCGGGCATTGCCGCGGCGGTCTCCCGGGGCAGCCTCGCCACCGACCCGCTGCTGCTGATCGGGCTCGCTCTGGTCGTCGTCGGCTTTGCCTTCAAGGCCTCGGTGGCGCCGTTCCACCAGTGGACGCCGGACGTCTACGAGGGCGCGCCGACGCCGATCACCGGGTTCATGGCGACCGCGACCAAGGCCGCGGCCCTCGGCGTGTTCCTGCGCTTCTTCGACGTGGCGGTGATCGGTGCGCAGGACACGTGGGCACCGATCATCGCGGCGATCGCCGCGATCACGATCATCGTCGGCAACGTCGGCGCGCTCGGCCAGTCGTCGATGAAACGGCTGCTCGGATACTCGGGCGTCGCGCAGGCGGGGTACATGCTCTCGGGCGTCGTCGTCGCGACCAAGCTCGGCGTCGACGCGACCCTCCTGTACCTGATGGTCTACCTGGCGATGAACATGGCCGCATTCGCCGTGATCGTCTCGATGGAGCGCGACGACGGCATTTCGCCGCCCGTCGGGGACGACATCGCCTCGATGTCGGGGCTCGGCCGCCGCTCGCCGTGGCTCGCGTGGCCGATGACGATCGCGATGCTCTCGCTCGCCGGGATCCCCGCCACCGTCGGTTTCATCGGCAAGTTCCAGCTGATCCACGCGCTGGTCGACGGCGACTACACGTGGCTCGCGATCGTGCTCGTGGTCGGCTCGATGATCTCGCTCGGCTACTACCTGCGGGTCGTGGCGACGATCTGGATGAGCGGCGGAGTGACCGCTGCGGTCGAGCCGGTGCTGGCGCCGATCGCCGGCGGCTCGCCGGAGGCCGACGAGGAGCCTCAGCCGCCGGCCGCGCCGGCCAGGGAAACCGGGTTCTCGGCGGCGATGCGCACGATGCCCCATCCCGAGGTCGCGTTCGTGGCGGTCGTGTTCGCGGCCGCGAGCATCGTGTTCGGGATCTTCCCCTCGCCGCTGTTCAACCTGGCGGCGCACGCCGGGAACGCCCTGGTGGGCATCTTCTAACGCGCTCACTGCCCGCTGCCGTTTGCAGCGCCGATCGCCCCGCTACGATCAGCCGCCCGTGCAATACCCGGTCGAGAGCTTCACCGACACCGAGCGCCGGCGCCTGAGCCCGCACTTCACGAACCTCGACCGCCCGGTGTTCGCGCTCGTCAACCTCCCGGAGACCGTCAAGGGCGCGCTATTCGCGCGTTACTCGCGCTATCCGGGGACGCTGAGACGCCTGTTCCTGGATGAGTTCGCGCCCGACCTCGCGGAGGGCGCGCCGGCGTGGGAGGGCGATGAGGGAACCCGCGCGGCCGCGCTGTACGAGCGGATCTTCGTCGGCTACGGCGATGACTCGGTGGCGCAGCTCGGCGGTGCGCACGTCGCCTGCGAATGGGTCTCGAACGTGCTCACGAAGATCCTCCAACGCCCGCGCCTGGGTGCCTATCTCGAGCAGTCGACCCGCTACATCGCCTACGACGCGCCGATGCCCGACCCCCCGGGCGGCTATCGCTACTACCGCGATCCCGAGCTCGGGCCCGAGTACGCGCGGGCGATGGATGAGCTGTTCGGGATCTACTCGCGCGCCATCCCGCGCGTCACCGCGTGGGCCGAGCGCGAGTTCCCGATCGCCGACGGCGAGGCCCCGGCAGCGCACGCTCGGGCGATCAAGGCGAAGGCGCTGGACCTGCTGCGGGGGCTGCTGCCGGCGAGCTCCCTCTCGCACATGGGGATCTTCGCCACCGGTCAGACGTACGAACAGCTCGTCCTGCACCTGCTCGCTCATCCGCTCCCGGAGGCCCGGAACTACGGGCAGATGATCCTCGACGAGCTGCAGGCGGTGATGCCGAGCTTTGTCTCGCGCGTGCAGCGGCCCGACCGGGGCGGTGAGTGGATCGGCTATCTCGAGTCGCGCGCCCGCGCCGGGGAGCGGTGGGCCAGGCGACTCGGCCTCGACGAGCGGGAAATGGCTGCCGGACCGGCCGTGCGGCTGCTGCGCGTCGAAGGCGACGAGGATGACCTCCTCGCGGCGCTCCTGTTCGAGTCGGCCGCGTGCTCCGAGGAGGCGACGCGCGAGGCGATCGGCGCGCTCGACGGCGAGGAGCGGGCCGAGCTGCTCGCCGATCTCGTCGGGCACCGGGCCAACCGCCGCCACCGGCCCGGCCGCGGGCTCGAGGCGGTTCGCTACCGGTTCGAGATCGTCTCCGACTACGGCGCGTTCCGGGACCTCCAGCGCCACCGGATGCTCACGGTCCAGTGGCAGGCGCTCAGCCCGGAGCTCGGGGCCGGCGTGCCGGAGCAGGTCGAACTCGCGGGCTGCGGCCAGCGCTACCGCCGCGCGCTCGAGATCTCGAGCAAGGAGTACCACCGGCTGATGGACCGCGGCCTCGCCACCGCGGCGCCGTACGCCCTCTGCCTCGGATACCGGATCCGCTACATCCTGGACGTCAACGCGCGCGAGGCGATGCAGCTGATCGAGCTCCGCTCAGGTCGGGAGGGCCACCCGAGCTACCGCGCTGTGGCGCACGAGATGCACGCCCAGATCGCCGCGGTCCATCCCGCGGTGGCGGCCGCGATGGTCCACGTGGACCGCGAAACCGAGCCGCGGCTCGAGCGGATCCTCTCCGAGATGCGTTCCCACGCCAGGGCGGCCGCGGAGAGCTGACGGTCCCATCGGCGGGCGGCCGGGTATCGTGTCTCCGGTCGCTGGTACACGGGCGTACAGGTGCGACGGGAAGATCCGCACCCGCGCTAGCGTCCCAGTGGGCAGACGCAAAGAACAACCGGAGGTGGGAACCCCAATATGAAGCGCATTGTCATCTTGCTGGCCGTCTTCGCGGCCGCCCTCGCCACGGCCGGCCTCGCGATGGCGGGCGGCCATCGCTCGAAGGTCAACCTACGTAAGACGAGGGCCGGGAAGCTCTTGGTCAACAGCCACGGCGTCACCGTCTACGAGTTCGCGCTGGACGCCAAGGGCATGGACAACTGCAACAAGCAGTGCAAGTTGGCGTGGCCACCCGTGTACTCGTCGGGCAAACCGGTCGCCGGAAAAGGGGTCAGGCGCTCGATGCTCGGCACGATCACACTCAAGAACGGCCGCCAGCAGGTGACCTACGGCGGCTTTCCGCTCTACACGTTCGCCGGCGACTTTGGTCGGCCAGGCGCCATCTCGGGCGTTGGGCTCAACAATGCCGGGGGCCGCTGGTTTGGCGTCACAGCCGCCGGGCATCGGGTCAGCAAGAAGTAGACGGTCCGCCCGGGCTAGATAAAAAGGGGCGCCGAATGGCGCCCCCATAAAACCTGTCCTAGTCGCGCTGGCGCAGCTCGATCCGCCTGATCTTCCCGGTGAGAGTCTTCGGTAGGTCGGGCACGAACTCGATGACCCGCGGATAGGCGTACGCCGAGTGGTGCTCGCGGACATACGCCTTTATGTCCTCGGCCAGCTGATCGCTCGGTTCGTGGCCGGCCGCGAGGACGACGAACGCCTTGACCACGTTGCCGCGGCGCTCGTCCGGGTACGCCACCGCGGCGGCCTCCGCCACGGCTACGTGCTCGAGACACGCCGACTCGACCTCGAACGGCCCGATCCTGTATCCGGCCGAGATGATCACGTCGTCGGCCCGCCCCTCGTACCAGAAGTAGCCGTCGTCGTCGGTGCGCGCCGCGTCCTTGGTGTGGAACCAGTCGCCGCCGAAGACCTCGTCCGAGTCCTCCTGGGGCCGGTTCCAGTAGCCGAGCGGGTAGTGGGGGTTTGAGCGGGCCTTGAGGCAGATCTCACCCCGCTCGCCGGAGGTCACGGGCCGTTCGTCCTCATCGAGGATCGCCACCTCCCACCCCGGCATCGGCCTGCCCATCGAGCCCTCGCGGACCTCCATGAACGGGTAATTTGCGCATAGCGGGTACGACTCGGTGAGCCCGTAGTAGTCGAGCACGGTGATCCCGTACTGCTCGCGGAACCAGCGGATCGCCTCGGGGTTCAGCGGCTCACCGGCCGAGCACACGATCCGGAACTTCTGCGGGTACCGGGTCCCGGCGTCGCCGATCGACATCATCGAGCGGATCGCCGTCGGAGTGGCGAACACGTTCGAGACGCCGTGGCGGGAGAGGAAGTCGAGCTGCTTGCCCGGGTCAAAGCCGCCCTGCCGCTGATAGACCGCCTGGACACCGCCCAGCCGCCACGGCCCGATCAGCGGGCAGATTCCCGCCGCCCAGGCCCATTCACCCATGCCGTGGAACAGCTCCCCGTCGCGAACGTCGTGGCAGTAGATGAACTCCTCGTGGGCGAGGATGTAGCGGTGGGCATGGAGGATGCCCTTCGCCAGCCCGGTAGTGCCTGAGGAGTAATAGAGCTGCGCCGGATCGTCCGCCGCCGTGTCGACCGTCGCGAACGAAGTCGACCCCGTCGCCAGCAGCTCGTCGTCCAGGATCAGGACGTGTTCGACGAGCGAGCGTTCGATCCGGTCCGCGTTCGCCTGGTTGGTCACGAGCACCTTGGCCTGGGAGTCGGTCAGGCGGTGGCGGATTCCCTCATCGCCATAGAGGACGGACATCGAGAGCAGGATCGCCCCCACCTTCCAGGTCCCGAAGAACGCAGCGGCGGTCTCCGGCGTCGCCGGCAGCAGCATCGCGACCCGGTCCCCCTGCTCAACCCCATTGGCGGCGAGCACGTTCGCGAACCGGTTCGACAGGTCCTGCAGCTCACCCCAGTCGACCCGTCGGATGTTCCCCTCGAAGTCCTCGTGGATCATCGCGAGCTTGTCGCGGGGGTGGCGATCGCAGACGTCGACGGCGATGTTGTAGCGCTCGGGCACCTCCCAGCGATGCTGTGCGCCGGCCTCCTCATAGGAGGCGATGGTCGTGCTGGTCATATCCGCATCTTCTCCCCCCGGCGCCGGTCCTTCAACCCTTGTGCCCGTCGGCGCGGGTGGGGCGGTGGCGAAGCGGGATGGATCTGTCGACTTTAGACGCGCGGGCGCTGGGCGCCGCTCGCCTCGTGGCCGTCGCTGGCGATCGGCTCAGGGAACGGCGCTGGGAAAGGGGGTGGCTGAGGGCGGATTGCGGGTCGCCGGGAGCCCGCGGTCGACCTGCTTCTGCCCCAAACCCGCGACTTCGTGCCGAGAATGCCACGAAAAACCTGCATAGCACGTCAACACCGGCGCCAGACCCAAGCCCTGTCGTACTGGGCATGCTCTTCATGCATAGCTCGACAGGCCTCGCCATTCGGACCGAGATTGTCGTGCTGTGCAGGTTCTGGACGGGTGCGATGGCGCCCGCTCCCTTCCCCTTCCCCAGCCCCGTTTACCGAGCCGCCCGCCAACGCAGGTCGCCCATGGGCGCAAGGCGACCCCGCTTTCTTCCATCCGGACTACCGCCGGGTCGCGCCACCGCGCCAAGTAAGCTAGTCGCAACCATCACATGAGCCCAGTACTCGGTGTCCTGATTGGGATCGGGATCGCCGCAATCCTTGCCGTGGCATGGAAGCTGGCGCATCCCCGTCGTGCTGCGCGCACTCCCGAAGCGGTCGGTATGCAGTCCGCTCTGCACGCGGCGACCTCCACCCTCCCGCACCTTCGCCGGGGCCTGACGCCGCGCTCCGCCAGCCAGGCCGCTCCGCACCTGCGGGCGCTGACGGGAGCCGCCGCGATCGCGCTCGCCGACACCCGGGCGGTGCTGGCTATCGACGGCGAGGGACGCGAGCAGGTCCGCCCTGGCGACCTCCTGTCCCGGCTGCTGGCCCGCACTCGCGACGACCGACTGCATATCGTCCCGCGGCTGATCTC
The DNA here is from genome assembly GCA_963812225.1 of uncultured Solirubrobacterales bacterium. GTDB lineage: Bacteria > Actinomycetota > Thermoleophilia > Solirubrobacterales > Solirubrobacteraceae > Palsa-465. The sequence goes on along the minus strand of CAWEUN010000006.1, from coordinate 719,285 downwards.
GTCCGACCCGACGTGCCCGCTGAAGTCCGCGGTGCTGGCGCCGATGATCGTGCAGGGAAAGCGGGCCGGGACGCTGATCGCGTTCTACCGCTCGACCGGGCGGCCGAGTCACGCCGAGCTGCGCGTCGTGCAGGAGGCCGCGAGCCTGGTCTCGGCTCAGGTCGAGCTCTCGGTGCTGGCCGAGCACGAGGAGCGGCTCGCCCAGGCGGAGCTGCGGGCGCTCAGGGCCCAGATCTCGCCGCATTTCATCTACAACGCGCTCGCGGCCGTCGCCGGCGACATCCACGCGCGGCCCGAGGAGGCCCGGGAGCTGTTGATCGACTTCGCTGAGTTCACGCGGTACCTGTTTCGCGACGGGCGCTCCTACGTGACGCTCGGCGAGGAGGTCGACCACGTGCAGCGCTACCTGCGCCTAGAGCAGGCCAGGTTCCGCGGGAGCCTCCACGTCACCGTCGACGTGGCCGAGGAGACCCGCAGCGCCGTCGTGCCGGCGATGTCGGTGCAGCCGCTGGTCGAAAACGCGGTCAGGCACGGCGTCGAGCTGCGAGCGGGCAGCGGTCGCGTGCAGATAACCGCCCGCGAGATCGCCGGCGACGTCGAGCTCCGCGTCACAGACGACGGCTCCGGGATCGAGCCGGAGCGCGTGCCCGCGGTGCTGGCGGGGGCTGGTGGCGGGATCGGGCTCTCGAACGTCGACTCGAGGCTGAGGGCGACGTTCGGGGATCGCTACGCGCTCCGGATCGAGTCGCAGGTTGGCGAGGGAACGACGGCGGTCATGACCGTGCCCAACCTGCGCGGGGAGAGCGCCCCGCGCCAGCTGGCGGAGCTGACGTGAGCTCCGACCGTCTGACGATCCTCGCGGTCGACGACGAGCGCACACAGCTCGAGGATCTGGCTCGGCTGCTCCGCTCCTTCCCGGTCGTCGAGGAGGTGGAGTGCGCCTACGACGGACATGACGCGCTGATCAAGGCGTCCGAGCAGCGCTATGACGCGATCTTCCTCGACGTCCGCATGCCCGACCTCGACGGCGTCGAGCTCGGGCGGGTGCTGCGCCGGTTCAGCGACCCGCCGCAGCTCGTGTTCGTGAGCGCGTACGACAGCGGCGCGGTCGACGCGTTCGAGCTCCACGCGCTCGATTACCTTCGCAAGCCGGTCAGCCGGCTGCGCGTCGAGGAGGCACTCGGGCGCGTGGCGACGGCCGTCGAGGCGGGGGGCGAGGACAACAACGGCGCGAAGACGCGAGCAACCTTGCCGGCCGTGACCGACACCGAGATGATCGCGGTGGCCAACGTGCGAACGGGGTCGACGCGGCTGATCGCGAGGAACTCGATCCTGTACGTCCAGTCCCACGGCGACTTCGTCAGGATCGTGACTGAGGATGGTCGCTACCTGCTGCGGGCCACGCTGCAAGAGATCGAGCGTCGCTGGGAGCCGTCCGGGTTCGTGCGCGTCCACCGGCAGTACGTCGCCAACCTGCCGCGGGCCGTGGAGCTACGCCCCCAGCTCGGCGGCACCGCGGAGCTCGCCTTCGCCGGCGGCCAGACGATCCCGATAGCCCGCCGGCATACGGCGGAACTGGCCCGGCGCCTCGGCGTGTAGGCCCGCCCGGCGCCGGGCCCTACTCCTCCTACTCGGACTGCGCGCCGTACGTCGCGATCTCTTCCTGCTCTGTCTTGGAGAGCTGCACGTCCTCGCCCCGAGCCTTCTTCTCGGCTTGCACGTGGTCGCGGATCTGATCGACGACCTCCGGATTTGCGAGCGTGCTCACATCGCCGACGTCGGCGAAGTTCGAGATCCCGGCGATCACTCGGCGCATGATCTTGCCCGAGCGCGTCTTCGGCATGTCCGGCACGACCCACACGTTCTTGGGTCGCGCAATCTTGCCGATGTCCCGCTCGATCTGCGTCGCGACCTTCTTCGCGACCTCCTCGTCGCTCGCGCTGACGCCCGGCTTGACCGCGATGTACATCTCGACGACCTTGCCGCGGACCTCGTCGACCACCGGTACAGCGGCGGCCTCGGCGACCTCCTCGACCTCGATCGCGGCCGACTCGAGCTCCTTGGTCCCGAGCCTGTGCCCCGCGACGTTGATCACGTCGTCGATCCGACCGAGGATCCGGAAATAGCCGTCGTCGGCCTGGACCGCGCCGTCCCCGCACATGAACGGCCAATCGCGCCAGTCCTTGCTATTCGGGTCCTTGTTGAACCGCTTGTAGTACGTGTCGATGAAGCGGTCGTCCTGGCCCCACACGGTCAGCATCCGGCCCGGCCATGGGTTACGGACGCAGATGTACCCGGCCTTGCCCGACCCCTTCGGGATCTCATCGCCGTTCTCGTCGTAGATCACGAGCTGGATCCCGAGCGCGGCTGGGCCGCAGCTGCCCGGCTTCATCGGCTGCAGGAACGGCAGGGTGCTTCCCAAGAAGCCACCGGTCTCGGTCATCCACCAGGTGTCGGTGATCGCCGCGTCGCCCTTTCCGACGACCTTCCAGTACCACCGCCAGACGTCGGGCTCGATCGGCTCGCCCACCGTCGTCATCGTCTTGAAGCTGAAGTCGTACTTGGCCGGCTCGTCGGGACCGACCTTGCGCAGCATCCGGATCGTCGTCGGCGCGGTGTGGAAGATGTCCACACCGAGCTTCTCGGCGATCCGCCACGGCCGCCCGGGGTCCGGATGCGTCGGGATGCCCTCGTACATCACCGTCGTCGTCCCCAGAGCCAGCGGTCCGTAGACGATGTAGGAATGGCCGGTGATCCAGCCGATGTCGGCGAAGCACCAATAGGTGTCGTCGGGATGGATGTCCTGGTAGTACTTCGAAGTGCCGGCGACGTAGCTCATATACCCGCCGATCGCGTGCTGCGCGCCCTTCGGCCGCCCCGTCGTGCCGCTGGTGTACATCAGGAACAGCGTGTCATCGGCGGCCATCGACTCGGGCTCAACCTCCTGGCCCTTGTAGTTCTCGAGCAGCTCGTCGACGAAGTAGTCCCGCCCCTCGACCATCTCGCTCTCCGAGTGATACTCGCCGGGGATGCGCCGCCACACCAGCACCTTCTCGACCTCGATCCCTTCCTTGCGAGCCTCCTCGATCGCTTCGTCCGCCTTGACCTTGTGGTCGATCAGCTGGCCGCCGCGGTAGTAGGCGTCGATCGTTACGAGCACCGTGCTCTGGGCATCGCCCATCCGCTGGCCGCAGGCGACGCCGCTGAAGCCGCCGAACACCTCCGAGTGGATCGCGCCGAGGCGCGCGCACGCGAGCATCGACACCGGCAGGTCGGGCACCATCGGCAAGTGGAAGGTGATGCGGTCCTGAGACTTGACGCCGACGAAGTCCTTCAGCAGTGCGGCAAACTCGTTGACGCGGCGGTGTAGGTCCTCGTACGTGATCTCCTGGGTCTCATCTTCCTCGAGCTCAGGAACCCAGATGATCGCGTTCTTCTCACCCCGTGACTCCAGGTGGCGGTCGACGCAGTTGACCGATGCGTTGAGCCTTCCCCCGACGAACCACTTGAAGAACGGCGGATTGCTCGTGTCGACGAGCTCATCCCACTTCTTCTCCCACGTCAGCAACTCCCCGTACTCGGCAAAGCACTGCGGGAAGTTGTCCGGCTTGAAACGCTCCAGGATCGAGTCGTCGTTGGCATTTGCCTGCGCCTTGTACTCCTCCGGCGGCGCCACGTACTCCTCTTCACGCCAGTGGACCGCGATCTGGTTCTCGGAGTACTCGACTTCCTCCGCCGAAGTTGGCTCTGCCGTGTCTGCCATCGAAAGCCTCTCCCTTCCTAAAGGACTGGCGTCTCACAGCGGGAAGGCCGCGGCGCCGGCGAAAACTCGCCGGCGCCTGGCCTACCGCACGTGTGCGGCGATTTGATCACTATTAGTTCTACCTGAGAAGGCTTTCCCGGTACAGCCCCTTCTCTTCTGGGTGTTCTGGTCCTTACGCCCGCGAGAGCGGGAAGACCGGCATTACCACCCGGCCGAACGTCGAGTTCAGCACCGCCGCGAACGACGCGTACCACGCCACGATCGCGGTGGCGATGCCAACGTAGCCACCGAGCTTGATCGTGCCGTTGATCGCGCTGTGCGTCCCGGCGAGAGCTGAGTTCCCGATGCCGAGGATGATGAACGTGATCGCCAGCAGCAGGAAGACGAGGGCAACCGCCCCAGTGGTCCGCAGCGAAGCGATGAACATGTAGGCGGTGAAGATCCCCCACATCCACAGGTACAGACCGAGTCCGCTGAAAATCTCGGTCGGAACGTTCTTTCCGACGGACTGGACGACGAAGAAGAACGAGATCCAGAACGCGCCGAACGAGCAGAACGCCACCGCACCGAACGTGTTGCCGGTGCGGAACTCCCAGATCCCGGCGACAAGCTGGGCGATCCCGCCGTACGCGATCGCCAGGGCCGCGATCATCGGCAGCAGTCCGCCACCGGGCACGAGATGAGTGCCGACGAGGCCTGAGTTAACCAGGCTGAGCATGAACGTCGTGCCGGCAAAGGCCGCGAGCCCGAGTGGGCCTGGATCGGCCGGGGTCCAACCAGCACGGCCGGCCGTCTCCGCTGCGGCGGGAGCGGGCGCTACGTCCGCTTCCCGTCCGGGTACACGAGCAGCTTCCATCTATTCCTCCTACTCGGAAATTTGACGAGTAGTTGGCAGCCTGCACCCCCGTCAGCGCTCGGGCAACCGAGAGATCGGCGAACGGTGGCCGCCGGCGCGTGAACGGGCGGCAGGGCACGACGAACGGACGAACGGCAACCGCCCGGGGCGGGCGGGCCCCGCAGCCTCGGCCCCCGGCGTAGGTCGGGGACCGAGGCAGTCTCGGCCGGGGCGCTACCCGCCGCAGCGCCGTGGGCGGCTCAGGCGACTGCAGTCGCCAGAGATGGCGCTGATTGCGGGATGGGTAACGTCGAGGAGGTACATGACTGGTTCACAGCCAGCGGACGACACCGCCGCCTGTACTGAACGAGATCGGCACCGGCTGGGAGCGGCTACAGACCGACCGGACGCATGTCCGAAACGGCCGGGCGAAACCCCGGGGCGGACCCGGCGGGAACCCCGGGGCATCCGGTCAGCGACGGCGCTTGCGCTTGCGCTTGGACGTCGTCGAGCGAGTCCGCGCCGGCACGGCCGCGCCGACCGGCTCCGCCGCCGGCTCGGGCGCGGGTTTGGCCCGCGGCGAACCTCCTCTGGCCGCCATTCGCTGCTCGCGGAGCTCCTGCGAGGTGGGCCAGGGCTCGGCCTTGCCGGACCTCCACGCCGGCGGCTCGCCCCCCGGCCAGCGGCCCGCGAACAGAATCCCGAGCGCGCCCATCCAGAACACCTGCAGCGCCGCGGAGGGAGCGGAACCGATGAGCAGCATTCCCGCGATCCCCACGATGATCCCGGTGTAGCCCATGAATCGGGTCAGCAGGCCGACCCGCATCGCGTTCAGCGCGATCAGGATCAGGCAGATATCGAGCCCGAACTGGGCGGCGATGTCGAGGGTCTGAAGTACGGGGAGCGCCGCGCCGTGGGTGAGGCTGTTGGCCTGCGGATACGTCTGGGCGCCCTGGGTCGCGAACTGGTGCGCCTTGACCGCGAGGATCGCGGCGTACACGGTCGCGCCCACGGCCGAGACCCCGCCGGCGATCAGCACGATGATCCGCGTCGCCCCGTTCGTTTGGGGACGCCTGGCGCGGGTGAGGTCGAACAGGAACGCGAGCGTCCACACGAGCGCGAGCACGCCGATGCCCTGGAGAACTGCGCCGATCAGATCCAGCGGGAAGCGCTTGTTGATCAGCAGGAGCTGCACCGTCAGCTCCGAGACCTTCGACGTGGGTCCGATCACCTGGACGACGGCGGCCGCGACGAGCGCGAGCGCGGCGACGCCCGCCACGATCGCCTGGCGGGGCCGTACCTGGGCCTCGTGGGCGAGCTGTTCCTCGGCCGTCATCGGGCTCGCAAGTGTACGGTCCGGCGCGTGCAAACCTGCCCTGCCTGTGGTGGCGCGCTGTTCGACTGGCGCTCGGTGCCGTCTTCCGAGCCCACGCTCGGCGACCGGCGCTTTCAGCTCCGGCGCTGCGCGAGCTGCGGAACCGCGGTCACGGTCGGGGCCCCGCAGCCGGAGCCACACGACACGGGCGCCTACCGAGCCGGCCAGCCACGTCTCTATCGCCTCGCTCGCCCCGTCCTCGAGGCCTTCGATCGCCGACGCCTCGGGTTGGTCCGCGAGCTCGCCCCGCCCGGGGCGAGGCTGCTCGACGCGGGGGCCGGGCGCGGCCGGTTCGTGGTCTCGGCGAACTGCGCGGGCTACGACGCGTTCGGGATCGAGCCGTCGTGGCGCGGCGTCGACGCCGCCGCCGGGATCGGCGCTCCCGTCCAGCGCGCCGACTTCGAGACCGCTGACATCGCGGCCGAGTCGGTGGACGTCGCCACGGTCTGGCACGTGCTCGAGCATCTCGATGACCCTGGCGCGGCCCTGGCAAGGATCCACACGTGGGTCAAACCCGGCGGCGGCCTCCTCGTCGGAGTACCGAATCTCCTGAGCCTGCAGTCACGGATCGGCGGCGAGCGCTGGTATCACCTCGACGTCCCCCGGCATCGCGTTCACTTCACGCCGGCGGGGATTCACGCCCTGCTGCGGCGCCACGGGTTCGAGGTTCTCCGCACCGAGCAGGTGCTGATCGAGCACAACCCGTTCGGAATGTGGCAGTCGCTGCTCAACCGCGCCACCGCGAATCCCTCTTACCTCTACAACCTGCTCAAGCGAAACGCGCCGCTGCGCACCCGCGATCTCGCGATCACCGCGGTCGGCGTGGCGCTGGCTCCTTTCGCTGCGGCGCTCGAGCTGGCCGCGGCGCTCGCGGGCCGCGGCGGGACGATCGCGGTGCTCGCCAGGCGGAGATCGTGACCCAGCTACAGTTAAGACATGGAAGGAAGTGGCTTCGGCGGACTGTTTGGAGATCCCGATGAGCTCCAGCGCCGGCTTGGCGAATTTGCCGAGCAGATGCAGGGAGCCCAGCGCCTGGCGTGGGCTGATAACGCGATCAAGCTGGCCGTCGATCTGACCGTCGCGGCGATGAACCGCGTCAACATCCAGGGGACCACCGAGCAGCAGGCCGAACAGCTCCGCTCGGTGATGGCGACCGTCTTCCCCGAGGCAGTCACGCTCGTGCGCGAGGCGCGCGAGGGACTGTCGTAGTTCCCCGAAATCCCGGCGTGATTTCTACCGATTGACGGACCTCCCGGGGGCGGTTAGGCTCGCCCTGAACTTGGGGCGCTCGGCCCGACCATGTTCAAGGCGCACTGGGCCGAAAGAAGAGGAGGGTCACATGCGGAGTCCCGTAGCGTTGCGGGCAGCGATAGCTGTTGCGCTCGCAGCAACGGCAGGATTGGCCGTGTTCGTCGCAACTGGTCTGGGGCAGACCAGCGCGCGCCGTCACGCCGCCTACCACGTCTCAACCGGCTAGGCTTCGACAGCAGCTCGGGCAAGACGTTCATGACCACGAGCCGGCCCGACCCACCAGGTACGAGCGCTCACTCCGCCCATACCTGGATCATTGGCGAGGTCAACCTCGACACGCAGCCCGCCAACGTACTAGCGGTCCTCGTCTGCGCTAAGTAGCGACCGTCGCGAGCCGTCGGCGCCGCGCGATTCGTGCGTCGCCGGCCGCTCGGCGCTAGTTTCCTACGGCCGAGAGCACGAGGTCGTCGTGCTCCGCCGGCTTGACCTTGCGGAAGACCTCCTGGACGACCCCCTCGGGGTCGATCACGAAGGTGCTGCGCTCCATCCCCATGTACGTGCGCCCGTACATCGACTTCTCGACCCACACCCCGTACGCCTCGGCGACCGAGTGGTCGGCGTCGGAAAGCAGCGGGAAGCCGAGACCGTATTTCTTGTCGAACGCGGCGATTGCCTTAACTGGGTCAGGTGAGACGCCGAGCACGACAGCGCCCGCACGCTGGTAATCGGGGCGGTGATCGCGGACGCTGCACGCCTGCGTCGTACAACCGGGGGTGTCTGCCTTGGGATAGAAATACAGAACGATGGTCTTGCCGCGCAGGCCCGACAGCGAGACCATGTTGCCGTCCTGGTCGGGAAGCGTGAAGTCGGGGGCGGCGTCGCCGGGCTCGGGTGCCATAGGAATCGACAGCCTACTTCAACAGCCGCGACAGCCGCCGGTCCTTCATGAGCTTGCCCTCCGTCTGACACGTCGGGCAGTAACACATGACGTAATCCTCGTAGTAGACCGCCTCGAGCTGGTTGCCGCAGCGCGGGCAGGGCTCGCCGTTGCGCCGATGCACCGTGAGCGGCATCGGGAGCTTGTCCGGGATCGGGAGGGCGATGACCTGCTCGTAGTGGGCGATCGCGTCGCCGAGGCGCGTGACGGTCGCGTCGCGCAGACGCGCCGCCTCGTCGGGCTCGAGGTCCGAGCCGCGCTTGAACGGCGAGAGCATGGCGGCGTGGAGGATCTCGTCCACCCAGGAGCGGCCGATCCCGGCGATCACGTGCTGGTCGCGCAGGATCGCGTACAGCGGCCGGGGCTGGTCCAGCAGGTCGTCGAACTCCGGCGGGTCCGGCCACGCCTCCGGCCCGAGGGCGGCGAGCGTCTCCTCGTCGTCAACCTCTCCCGCGCGCATGAGCTTCACCCACGCGCGCTGCCGGGTCCCGAACTCACGTAGTCGAAGCTCGCGCCCATCCTCGAACCGGACGAGGAGTCGCGAGGTGCGATCGCGCAGCGATGCCCTGGTGTCGAACAGCTGCAGCCGGCCGGCCGACATCAGATGGACCAGCATCGTCAAATCGCCGTCGAACTCGACGAGGAACAGCTTGCCGCGCCGGCGGACGCGCTCGATCGACCGTCCCGTCAGCGCGCTCAGCGGAGGGTCGTAGGACTTCAGCGCGTTGATCCCCGGCGTCAGCGCCGACTCGACCGGGACTCTGGCCGTTGCGGCGCCGATCAGACGCGCGGTGATTTCCACTTCAGGCAGCTCAGGCATCGCTTATACCGAGATTAGCTGGCGTCCCGATACCCTCCCCGGACCGGTATGGCCATCACGCTCGCACCCGACGACGTAGTCCGCACCCACGAGGAGGGTGCGGCCAACGACCGCGAGCCGCTGCTGGTGATCGAACCGCTGCGCGAGTTCCTGGCCGGACAGGGCCTGGACGCGCCGGGCGACCTCGACGCCGCCCCGATCGGAGAGGGCCACTCGTGCGTCACGTTCGCGCTGTCCACCGGCGTGGTCGTGCGCCGCCCGCCCCGCGGGCCGTTGCCGCCGAGTGCGCACGACGTGCTGCGGGAGGCCCGGCTGCTGCAAGCGCTCGAGTCGACCCCCGTACGCGTCCCGAGGGTCCTCGGGGAGTGCGACGACTCGGCGGTGATCGGCGCTCCGTTCTACGTAATGGAGCGGATCGAAGGGGATGTGATCACGAGCGAGATCCCGCCGGCGCTCGACAACCCCGAGCAGCGGGGCAGGATCGCCGACGAACTGATCGATGCGCTGGTCGAGCTCCACGACGTCGACTGGACGACGATCGGACTGGAGGGCTTCGGCAAGCCGACCGGCTACCTCGAACGCCAGCTTCGCCGGTTCAATGGTCTCTGGGAGGTCAACCGCACTCGCGAGCTCCCCCCGGTCGAGGAGGTCGGGGCCTGGCTCGCGACCAACCTCCCGGAGTCCCCGCCGGCGACGGTCGTGCACGGCGACTACCGACTCGGGAACACGATGTTCGCGCAGGGCGCGCCGGCGCGGCTGATCGCGATTCTCGACTGGGAGATGGCGACGATCGGCGATCCACTCGCGGACGTGGGCTACATGATGATCCACTGGACCCGGCCCGGCGATGCGATCGGGAGGTTCAACCTCCAGGCCGTCACGACCCGCGACGGGTTCCCGAGCCGGCAACAGCTCATCGAGCGCTACGAGCAGCGCTCCGGTCGCTCGATGCGTGCGCTCGACTGGTACGTGACGCTCGCGCTCTGGAAGGCGGTCGTGTTCATGGAGGGCAACTACAAGCGCGCGCTGGCGGGATCCACCGACGACCCATATCTGAAGACGTTCGGGGAGGGCGTCGCCGAGCTCGCCCGGCGAGCCCTCGACGTCACCCGCAATGGCTTCTGAGAAGTACGCAGGGCTGCTCGTCGACTACGGCGGCGTGCTGACGAGCGACCTGTTCGCGTCGTTCGGCGCGTTCTGCGAGCAGGAGGGGATCGAGCCCGATGCAATCGGCCGAAGCTTCCGCGAGGATCGGGCGGCCCGCCAGCTCCTGATCGACCTCGAGACAGGGAAGCTGCCCGAGGAGGAGTTCGAGCCGCAGTTCGCCGCGATGCTCGGAGTGAACCCGGCCGGCTTGATCGATCGCATGTTCGCGGGCTCGGTGCCCGACGAACCTATGGTCGCGGCCGTACTCAGGGCCCGCGGAGAGGCTGTGCGAACCGGTCTGATCTCGAACTCGTGGGGGACCCGCCGTTACGACCGCGCGCAGCTGGCCAAGCTGTTCGACGGCATCGTGATCTCGGGCGAGGTCGGGATCCGCAAGCCGGCGCCCGAGATGTACCGGCTTGGAGCCGAGCGGATCGGCCTGGAGCCATCCGCGTGCGTGTTCGTCGACGACCTGCCGTTCAACCTCGGTCCGGCGGCCGAACTCGGCATGGCAACCATCCACCACACTCGTTCAGAGGAGACGATCGCCGAGCTCGAGCGCCTGCTCGGCGTCAACCTTCGATGACGAGAGTGGCCGCGCTGCTCGCGGCGCTGCTGGCGGTGCTGATCGCCGGGTGCGGGTCGACCGAGCCGTCAGACGTCCAGCTGCGCAAGCACGCGACCCAAGTGTGCGGGACGGCGAATCGGAGAGCTGATCGGATCGCCACCCCGGCGACGCCGGCGGCCGGCATCGCGTTCCTCGATCGCGGGATCGCGGTGTTCAAGCCGGAGCTGGCGAAACTGCGCGCGCTGAGGCCGCCGAACGACCTCGCCTCCACCTACAGGACGTCGGTCGCCGCGTTGTGGCAGGAGCTGAGCGAGCTGGAGCTCACCGTCCAGAGGCTGCACGGTGGCGCGGATCCGGTCAGCGAGATGCAGACCCTCCAACGCCGGCTCGCGCCGCTCGAGGCGACCGAGGACAGGGCCTGGAGCTCGCTCCAGGTGCCCGCCTGCCTCGACCGCTGAGCGGCGAGCTCAGCCCGCCGCGATCAGCGCCACGCCGACGATCGCCGCGACGATCCCCACCTCCTGCACGCGGCGGACCCGCTCGCCGAGCACCACGCGCGCGAGCACGACGGTGGCGAGCGGGTACAGCGAACTCGCGACCGAGACAATGCTCAGCAGTCCGTGGCGCGTGGCGATGGCGAACAGGATGTTGGCGCCGAGGTCGAGCGCCGCCACCGCCACGAGCGCCGGAAGGTTCGACCGATCGACGCGCCCGCCCGGCCGGAGCGCCACGGCGGCGCCGATCAGCGCTGCCACGCCGGCACCGCGCGAGGCGAACAGCGCCCACAGGACATCCGCCCGAGCGGCCGCGCGCAAGCCGACGAAGAACGTCCCGAAGCCCAGCGCCGCGACCAGCGCCAGCGCGACGATCGTCCGCGTGGTCGCCCCTGCGCGATGCGCGTCGGGCTGCGACTCTCGGCTGGCAAGCACGACGCCGACGGTCGCAGCGACGATGCCGACCAGCTGCACGGCCGCCGGGCGATCGCCGCCGGCGATGCCGACAATCACGGGCACGGCGACGCCGGTAGCCGCGATCGGCGCGACGATGCTCATCGTCCCGATCGACAGCGCCCGGTAGAAGGCGCTGAGCCCGGCGACCCCCGCGAGCCCACCGCCGATAGCAGGCAGTAGCCGAACGTAGTCGGGCGGCCCTGTGCCCCGGACGACGAGCGCCACGACGACGCCGCCGAGCCCGATCGCCTGAGTGATCAGGACCACCTTGAGGACGGGCAGCCGCCGCGCCTGAAGCCCGCCAACGAAATCGGAGACGCCCCAGCACAGCGATGAGCTGAGCCCTAGTGCCAGGCCTAACACGTGCCAGCGCCGATTATCGCCGGTGCCGCGACTAGCGGAGGCTGGGCTGCCCGGCGAGCCGCTCGAGCCCGTGCTCGATCGCGCCCGCGGCCATCGCGAAGTGCTCCGGCTCCGCGGTCAGGGGCGGCGAGAGCGCGAGCCCGCGGCCGAGCGGGCGCACGAGCACGCCGGCCTCACGGGCGCCCTCGGCTGCGCGCACCGGCGCGTCGGGATCGTCCGCGAGCACGTCGTCCGCGAGCTCGACGGCCGCCATCAGGCCGACGCCGCCGCGGACCTCCCCGACCGAATCGTGGGCGCCCAGCGGGCGCAGCGCGTCCATCAGCGCGGCCTCGTTCTCCCGTCCGCGTTCGAGCAGGCCGTCCTGCGCAAGGAGCGCGATGTTGGCCAGCGCCGCGGCGCAGCACGTGGCGTGACCCGCATACGTTGGCCCGTGACGAAGCACTGGGCCGCCGGCCGCCTGCCAGAACGGCTCGCAGATCTGTTCCGAGACGATGACGCCACCGAGCGGCATGTAACCGCTCGTGACGCCCTTCGCGAACACGATCATGGCCGGGTCAGCATCCCAGCGCTCGATTCCGTACCACGTGCCGAGCCGTCCGAAGCCGCAGATCACCGAGTCGACGACGAACAGGATCCCAGTGTCCTGACATAGCTTCGAGACGCCCTCGATGTAACCCTCGACCGGCGGAATCACCCCACCGGCGCCGATCACGGGCTCGACGAACACGGCCGCGATCCGCTCGGGCCCGGTCTCGTCGATCGCTGCGCGCATCGCGTCGAGCGAGTCGTGCTGGACCTGGATCGTCTCCTCTTCGGGATCGAATCCGACGCGGTTCGCGGGGATCCCCGCGAGCGCCGTGCCAAAGCCGTGGGTGCCGTGATAGCCGGCGGTGCGGCTGATCAGCACGGTCCGGTGTGGCTGGTCGAGCTCGTACCAGTAGCGCCGCGCGATCTTCGACGCCGTGTCGATCGCATCACCGCCGCCTGAGCCGAGGAAGACGCGCGACGGGATCGGCGCCAGGTCGGTCAGCTTCTCAGCGAGCTCGAGCGCCGGCCAGTTGGCGAAATCTCCGAAGGCCGAATAGGTCTCGAGCTTCGACATCTGAGCCGCCACCGCAGCCGCGATCTCAGGACGGCCGTGGCCTACGTTCGCGTACCACAGGCTGGCCGTGGCGTCGAGGTAGCGATTGCCGTGGTTGTCCCACACCCACACGTCCTCGCCGCGCTCGATCACGAGCTCCGCGGAGCGCACCGCGCCCATGTCGGCAAACGGGTGCCATAGGTGCGAGTCTGCGTTCAAAACCATTTGACTGGACGCTAGCGCGCCACCGGCCGCCCGCGTGGCGAAATCGACGCTCGATTACTAGCCGGTAAGTAGCGTGCGTATCGAACTACGACTGCTCGGGGTCGAGCTCGATCGACTCAATCACCGGCGGGTCGAGCGGACGATCCCGGTCGCCGGTGGGGAGGCCCTCAATCGCATCGACAGCGTCCATCCCCGCCGTCACCCGGCCGAACACGGTGTGCTTGCCATCGAGCCAGGGCGCGCTGTCGGTCGTGACGATGAAGAACTGGGAGCCATTCGTGTTCGGCCCGGCGTTGGCCATCGCGATCGCGCCCCGGACCACCTTGTGGTCGTTGATCTCGTCCTCGAACTTGTACCCGGGGCCGCCGGTGCCGGTTCCGTCCGGATCACCGCCCTGGATCATGAAGTCCGGGATCACCCGGTGGAAGATGACCCCGTCGTAGAAGTTGTCCCCCGCGAGTTTGCGGAAGTTGGCGACCGTCTTGGGCGCGTCGTCGTCGAAGAACTCGAGCGCGATCGTGCCGTGGCTGGTGTTCATGTTGGCTGTGCTCATGGCCTCAGCGTACGGATTGGCGCGCGAGGCCGCGGCCTGGGGTCCGTGGCTCTCGTGACGCGGCGCGGCCCCCGCCGGCGGGCGGTTTGTGCCGAGTGTCACGAGAAACCTGCGCAACACGACAACACCGGCGCCAGACCCGAGCCCTGTCGTACTACGCATGCTCTTCATGCATAGCTCGACAGGCCTCGCCATTCCGGCCGGAATTGTCGTGCTACGCAGGTTCCGGACGGCTGCCGTGGCGCCCGCTCCCCTCCCCTTCCCCAGCGCCGTTCACCGAGCCGCCCGCCTGCCGAGCGCCTGCCGAGAGTCGACAGACAGCTCGGGCCCGAGCGGGCCGGGCGCCACCGCCCGGCCCGCCACAAACCCTCAGCTGTTGCCCGCCGTCTGGACCGCGTCGAGCGCGCTCTGCACCGACACCGTCCCGGTGTTACCGGCCGTCTGCTTGCAGGTCACGCTCGCCGTGCCGCTCGAAGCGCGGACGGTGAGCGGCGCCTGGAGCGGGATCGCGACCTCCTGGTGCTGCGTGCTCGAGGCGACGTCGAGCTGCACGGTCCGCGTCTGTCCGCCGGTGCCGTTGGTCGCCGCCAGCGTGCAGCCGACCTCGACGACGTGGCCGGCGGTGCCGGAGATCGTCGCGTACGGATTGGCGATCGCCAGGTATGACCCGCGGGCCAGCCCCTCGCTCGCGATCGTCGTGGCCGACGTCCCCACGCCGTGGAAGTTGCCGCTCGTGCCGAACTCCCTCGGCGCACCGGCGGTGTTGCAACTGACGGCGCCGTTCTGATGCACCGAGGCGATCGCGCTCGCGGCGCCGCAGCTCCCGATCACTCTGGCCTGCACGGTCGCCGGATTGATCCGGCGGATCCCCACGGCCCGGAACGCGATCTTCCGCGAACCGACGGCCCCGGCGCGGATCTTGACGTTGGTCACCGCGCCGCGCGTGAGCTGCAACGTCCCGACCGAGTGGGCTGGCACGTGAAACGCCGCCCAGCCGGCGCCCCCCAGGGCAAAGAACAGCGCGATCACGGATATCACGAGCGGCGCCGACAGACGACGCGCCCTACCGAGCGTTCGAAACATCCAAGAACCTCCTCCGGTTGCTTGCGGCTTAGCCCCGGGCCAGCTCGAGTCGCAGCGGCTGTCCCCGGAACTCTGTGCCGTTGACGCGATCTATTACCCGTCCCGCGTCGTCTTCAGGCACCTCTAGGAACGTGAACCGTTCAAGCACCCGAACGTTGCGGACCGCCTCGCCGTCGAGGCCGGTGGCCGCCGTGATCGCGTGGATGATGTCCGACGGCTCGAGGCCGGCCGCGCGCCCGGCCGAGACGATCAGCTTCTTCGCCGCGCCGTCGCCGTTGACCGGCGCGTGAGGCTTGGAGTGACGCCGCGGCCTCGCCATCACCGGCGTCGGCGCCACGTGGGCGTGCTCGACCCACGGCGCGAGCTTCACGCCGGCGTGTCGCTCGATCGCCTGGATGTCCCGCTTCTGGCGCGGCTCGTAGAACGTGATCGCGCGGCCACTCCGGCCGACACGCGCAGTCCGCCCGATCCGGTGAACGTACACGTCCGGCGAGGTAGGGACGTCGAAGTTGATGATGTGCGAGACACCGGCGATGTCGAGCCCGCGCGCCGCCACGTCGGTGGCGACGAGCAGCGGAAGCCGCCCGTCCTTGAACGAGATCATCACCCCGTCGCGGGCCCCCTGCGTCATGTCGCCGTGCAGCGCCTTGACGTTCATGCCGCGGTCGCGCAGCGTTTTGAACAGCTGCTCGCAGCGGATCTTCGTGCGCACGAACACGATCGCCTGCTCGGGCCGCTCGGCGTCGAGCACCTCGACGAGACGGTCGGCCTTCTCGCGCGGTTTGACCTCGAGCGCGAACTGCTCGACCGTGTCGACGGTGAGCGTCGCCGCCTTCACCTTGACGGTGACCGGGTCATACAGGTACTGGTCGGCGAGACGCCGGATCTCGGGCGGCATCGTCGCCGAGAACAGCGCCGACTGCCGGCTCGAGGGCGTGAGCGACAGGATCCGCTCGACGTCCTCCAGGAAGCCGAGGTCGAGCATCTCGTCGGCCTCGTCGAGGACCACGAACCGGCACGAGTGAAGCAGCAGCGAGTGGCGCGAGATCAGGTCCTTCACGCGGCCGACGGTGCCCACGACGATGTGACCGCCGGCGCGCAGCTGCGCCTGCTGGGTGCGGATCGGGGCGCCGCCGAACACGGCCACGACGTCGACGCCCTTGCGCTTGCCGTACGCGCGCAGGGCCTGCGTGACCTGGATGCACAGCTCGCGCGTGGGCGTCAGCACGAGGCCCTGCACCTCATGCTCGGAGGGGTCGACGTACTGGAGCATCGGCAAGCCGAACGCGGCCGTCTTCCCCGAGCCCGTCTGCGCCTGACCGATCACGTCAGCGCCGTGAAGCAGCGGCGGGATCGCCTGCTCCTGGATCGGGGTCGGCTCCTCGTAGCCGAGATCGTGGATCGCGTCCAGCAGATCCGGCGCCAGGCCGAGTTCAGCAAAGGTGGTCATGTCTTATAACGAAGATAGTGAGGAAGACCCCGGCGCATGCGCCGGGGTCCCGACCGGTGCATGCACCGGTCGGCGGGGGCGCGCATGCGCGCCCCCGTACAGGATAGTCTTGACGACAAATCATTCGGTCCCTAATATTTCGGAACCTCATGAATTCGGACAATCGCATCGAAGCTCACGTCTGGCGGATTAGCGCCGTCGTGATCATCGGGTCGATCATGTCGATCCTCGACACGACGATCGTGAACGTCGCGTTGGCGACGCTGAGCCGCGAGCTCCACTCTACGCTCGCGCAGATCCAGTGGGTCGTGACCGGCTACATGCTCGCGCTGGCGGCCGTGATCCCGATCACCGGCTGGGCGGCGAAGCGGTTCGGCGCCAAGCGTGTCTGGATAACGTCGCTGATCCTGTTCACCGCCGGCTCCGCGCTCTGCGGCCTCGCCACCACGACGAACGAGCTGATCGCGTTCCGCGTGCTCCAGGGGGTTGGCGGCGGGATGATCCTCCCGATCGGCCAGCTGATGATGGCCGACGCCGCGGGTCCGGAGAGGATGGGCCGGGTGATGAGCATCGTCGCCGTCCCCGCGATGCTGGCGCCGATTCTCGGCCCCGCGATCGGCGGTCTGATCCTCGACAACGCGAGCTGGCAATGGATCTTCTACGTCAACCTGCCGATCGGCATCATCGCGGTGATCACCTCGCTGCGCACGTTGCCGCGGGACAGGCCGACCGCGGAGAGCGCGCCCGCGGGGCGCCTCGACGTCCCCGGCCTTGCCCTGATGGCGACCGGCCTGCCGCTGCTCATCTACGGGCTCGCCGAGGTCGGCACCACCGGCACGTTCGGCTTCACCAAGGTGATCCTCCCGTGCATCGTCGGGCTGGCCCTGATCGCCTTCTTCATCCTCCACGCGCTCAGGGTCCCAAAGCCGCTGCTGAACGTCCGGCTGTACAAGCGCCCCACGTTCTCCTCGGCTTCGTTCGCGATGTTCTGCCTCGGCGCCGCGCTGTTCGGCGGGCTGATTCTGCTGCCCCTGTACTGGCAGGACATCCGCCACGAGGACGTCCTGCGCACCGGCCTGTTGACCGCCCCGCAGGGACTCGGGATGGCGCTCGTGATGCCGCTCGCGGGCAAGCTCACCGACCGCTTTGGCGGCGGCCCGTTGGCGCTCATCGGAGTGATCGTGACGACGCTCGCGACGGTCCCGTTCGGACTGATCAGCGAGCACAGCTCGATCCTCGGGCTGTCGATCGCGATGTTCATCCGCGGCATGGGGATCGGGTTCGCGTTCATGCCGGCGATGGCGGCCGCGTTTGCGTCGCTCAACCGCTCCGAGCTCCCCGACGCCACCCCGCAGCTCAACGTGCTCCAGCGCGTGGGCGGGTCGATAGGCACCGCCGTGCTGGCGGTCGTGCTTCAGCGGGCGCTGGTCGGCACGCATACGGTCGCCGCGGCCGCGGCCGCGTACGGCACGGCGTTCTGGGTGTCCGCCGGGCTGACTGCGGCAGCGATCATCCCGTGCATCATCCTCGTGCGGGCCGAGCGGGCCGCGCGCGCCGCCAAGGCCCAGGGGGCGGAGGCCTCGCAACCGGCGCTCGCCGAGGCGGTGGCGGCGTGAGCGTCGCGCCCGAGCAGTCGCTCGAGGCGGCAGTCCAGCTCGGCCGCTCATTCAAGGGGGCGATCGCCGCCATGCGCCGGATGCGCGGTCGCGAGATGCACTGCGCCGGCGAACTTAGCGATGCTCAGTACGGGCTCCTGTTCGGACTGCGTGATCACGAGGCGCTGTCGGCACGAGAGCTTGCCTTTCAAGCCGACGTGTCCGCCGCGACCGCGACCGAGATGCTCGACGGCCTCGCCGCCGCAGGTCTCGTCAGCCGCGTGCGCTCTGAGGCGGACCGGCGGGTCGTGCTCACCTCGCTCACCGACCGCGGTCGCGAGCTCGTGCAGGCGCGCCAGGCGCGCTACGAGCCCCGCTGGCGCGCGGCGATCGCCGAGTTCAGCGACGAGGAGCTGCTCCGCACCGCCGCCGTGCTCGATCGGCTGGCGGAGATGTTCGACGAGCTCGCCGAGGAACGTCAGGCGTAGGTCAGCTTCCCGTCGAGGTGTGGCGTCTCCTTGCCTGAGTCGCGCACTCCGAAACGTCCCTCGCCCTCGGCGAACTGAACCATCGCCGGGAGCAGGATCGGCCGCTTGAACGCCGCCTCGACAGTGAACGACTCGGGCAGCCGGCCGTCGAGCGCGGCCAGGCAGCGGGCCTTGGTCCACATCCCGTGGGCGATCGCCGCCGGGAAGCCGAGCAGCCGCGCGCTCACTGCGTGGAGGTGGATCGGGTTCATGTCGCCCGAGACCGAGCCGTAGCGGCGGCCGAGATCGCCCGGCAGCCTCCACGTCGCGGTTGCCGGCAGGTCCTTCGCGGACGGGACCTCCGGGCCGCGCGCGCCGTCCGTGCCGGGGCCGCGCCTGAGGTTGGTCGAGACCTCGTCCCACACGACCTCATCGCCGACGGAGGCCTGCGTGTGCAGTGAGAACTGCGTGCCCCGCGGATGGGGCTCGGCCGGCGTTGCCGACACCCGCAGCGACAGCCGCTCGCTCGCCGCGATCGGGCGGTGCTGCGTGATCCGGTTGTAGATGTGGACAAGCCCGATCGGCGTGAACGGAAAGCTCGAGTCGGTCAGCAGCGACATGTGCAGCGGGAACGCGAGGATGTGCGGGTAGGTGGCGGGCAGCGAGTCGCGCAGCGCGAACCCGCACACGCGGTCGTAGGCCGCGAGGCGGTCGCGGTCGACGGTGACGTCGTTCAGCACGAGCGTCAGGTCGGGCACCTCGCCGCCGCCTCCCCCGAGGAACGGCAGGTGCGACGCGCCCGGGATCAGACCGGCGCCCGCCCTCGCCATCAGCGGGAGCGTCGCGGGCGCTGTCTGCAGTTCGCGGACGGCCATGTGTCAGGCCCCGATCAGGCTCTGGCCGCAGACGCGGACGATGTTGCCGGTCACCCCGGCCGACCCGGGGTTCGCGAACCACGCGATCGCCTCGGCGACGTCGATCGGGAGCCCTCCCTGCGCGAGGCTGTTCATCCGCCGTCCGACCTCGCGCGTCGCGAGCGGCATCGCCGCGGTCATCTGCGTCTCGATGAAGCCCGGCGCGACCGCGTTGATCGTCACGCCCAGCTTGGCGAGCCGGGGCGCATACGCCTGGACCATCCCGATCACGCCGGCCTTCGAGGTCGCGTAGTTGGTCTGTCCGGCGTTACCGGCGATCCCGCTGATCGAGGAGACGCAGACGACGCGACCGTTGCCGCGCACGGCCTTGCGGCCGAACAGCTCCTTGTCGATCCGGTGCGGCGCGGTCAGGTTAATCCCGATCACGGTGTCCCACTGTTCCGCACTCATCCGCCCGAGCGTCCTATCGCGCGTGACGCCTACGTTGTGGACGATCACGTCGACGCCGTCGTGGTGCTCGAGGAGGTGGTCGGCGATCGTGCCCGGCGCCGCTGGGTCCGTGATGTCGACCGTCAGCGCGGAGCCGCTGAGCCGGCTCGTGAGCGCGTTCAGGTCATCGGCCTGCGCGGGGACGTCGAGCCCGACGACGTGGGCGCCGTCGCGGGCGAGCACCTCGGCGATCGCTGCGCCGATCCCGCGGGCGGCGCCGGTCACGAGCGCCACCTTGCCGTTCAGCGGCTGCTCCCAGTCGACCTTGTGGACCGCCGCCACGGGCTCGCCGATCCGCACGACCTGGCCGGAGACGTAGGCCGACTTCGGCGAGAGGAAGAAGCGCAGAGTCGACTCGATCTCGGCGGACTCGGGGTGGAGGTACAGCAGCTGGGCGGTGGCGCCGCGGCGCACCTCCTTGCCGATCGAGCGGACGAGGCCCTCGAGCGCGCGCTGCGCGACCGCCTCGACCGGGTCCTCGCAGGCCTCGGGCGGGACACCGAGCACGATCACCCGGCCCGAGTCGCGAATTTGGCGAATCCTCGGGTGAAAGAACGACCACGCCTCGTCCAGCTGCTCGCTCGATGCGATCCCGCTGGCGTCGAACACGAGCGCCTTGAACGACTCGCCGGCGGGGACGAGGTCGGCTCCCATGGATGTGAGGGCGGCGGCGACCTGGTCAGACGTTTGGGATCCGGGGTGGGCGCCGAGCAGCACCGGCCCGTCGATCACCGGCTGGCCGGGCTCGTAGCGCTCGAGCTTGACCGGGTTCGGCAGCCCGACCTGCTTGGAGACGATCTGCCCGAGCGGGGTGTTGATCAGCTGTTGGTATCGGTCGGCCATCGCTACGCGGCTTCCATCATCGCGATGACGCCGAGCCCGCCGGCGGCGCAGATCGAAATCACGCCGCGGCTTCCGCTGCCCTTCGTTTGAAGCATCTTCGCGAGCCCCGCGACGATCCGGCCGCCGGTGGCGCCGAACGGATGGCCGGCGGCGAGTGAGCCGCCGTGGGTGTTGAGCCTGCCGCGATCGACCGCCCCGAGCGGTTGGTCGAGGCCGAGGCGCTCCTTGCAGAACACGGGGTCCTCCCAGGCCTTCAGCGTGCACAGAACCTGGGCGGCGAAGGCCTCGTGGATCTCGTAGAAGTCGAAGTCCTCGAGCCGTGCGCCATTGCGCTCGAGCAGTCGCGGCATCGCATACGCCGGCGCCATCAGCAGGCCCTCGCGCTTGTGGACGTAGTCGACGGCCGCCGTCTGGGCGTCGACGATGTAGGCCTGGATCGGGATGTTGTGTTCGGCGGCCCACTCCTCGCTCGCGAGCAGCACAGTGGAGGCGCCGTCGCTCAGCGGCGTCGAGTTGCCCGCCGTCATCGTCCCGTCCGGTCCGCCGAAGACCGGCTTCAGCCGAGCGAGCTGCTCGAGGCTCGAGTTGGGTCGCAGGTTCTGGTCGCGCTCGAGCCCCTGATACGGGACGACGAGGTCGTCGAGGAAGCCGTCGTCGTAGGCCGCCGCCAGCTTGCGGTGGCTCTGGACGGCGAGCTCGTCCTGTTCCTCGCGGGTGACGCCCCACTCGCGCGCCATGATCGCGGTGTGCTCGCCCATCGACAGTCCCGTCCGCGGCTCGGCGTTACGCGGGATCTCGGGGACGATCTGTTGCGGGCGCAGCTTGGCGAGGCTCTTTAGCCGCTGGGCGTTTGACTTGGAGCGGTTGATTTCGAGCAGGACGTTGCGGAGGTCCTCGTTGATCGCGAGCGGCGCGTCGGAGGTCGTGTCGACGCCGCCGGCGATCCCAGTCTCGATCTGGCCGAGGGCGATCTTGTTGGCGACGAGGATCGTGGCCTCGAGTCCAGTGCCGCACGCCTGCTGGACGTCGTAGGCCGGCGTCTCCGGCGCGAGCTTGGACCCGAGCACGCACTCTCGGGTGAGGTTGAAGTCGCGGCTGTGCTTGAGAACGGCGCCGGCGGCGACCTCGCCGACGGTCTGGCCTTCGAGCCCGAACTTCTCGACCAGCGCGTCCAGCGCCGTCGTCAGCATGTCCTGGTTGGACGCCCGGGCGTACGGCCCGTCGTGACGGGCGAAGGGGATCCGGATGCCGCCCAGCACGGCGACCCGGCGGGCAGATGCATTCATCTGTACTGCACTCCTCTATTGCTTTGTTACAGAGGCGTAGCTTAGTGCGCCGGTCCGCTCGGCGGAGCCTCTTCGGCCGCGGTCGAGGTCGTGAACGTGCCGCCGCGGATGACGCGGCGAAGGACGGACGGGAACAGGATTCGAGCCGCTGCCGCGAGGAAGTACGGACGGGGAACGTATCGCTCGGCCTTCCCTCCCGGGCCGGCCTCCATGATCGCTTCCGCGACCCGTTCCGGGGGGGAGACAAGCCATCGGGTGTGTGGCTTGGCCAGGAGCTCGGTCGCCGGAAAGCCCTCGGTCCTGATGAACCCGGGCAGCACCAGCCCGACGTGGACGCCGCGCGCGCCCTCCTCGAAGTAGAGCGCGTCGCTCCAGCCCGCGAGCGCGAACTTGGCCGCCGAGTATGCGCCGGATCTCGGGCGCGACACCCGCGCCGCCGTGCTCGCGATGTTGACGATGGCCACCCGCCTTTCGGCCGACGGGGTCGCCGCCGTTCGCCGGAGCAGCGGCAGCAGCGCCTCGGTGAGCCGCACCGGCGCCTCGAAGTCGAGCTTCATGTGGCGGTCGATGTTCGCCCAGCCGGTGTCCGCGAACGTGCCCCGCCAGGCGGCGCCCGCGTTGTTGACGAGCAGGTGCAGCTCGCCGTGGCTTTGCTCGACCGCGTCTCGGACGCGTTGCGGCGCGTCGTCGTCGGTCAGATCGACGGCGATTGTGGTCGCGCCGCCGAGCTCGTCCGCCAGCGCTTGGAGTTTTTCCTCGCGACGGGCGACGAGCACCAACCGCGCGTCGGGCTCGCGCGCGAGGCGGCGCGCCGTCGCCTCCCCGATTCCGGCGGAGGCGCCGGTGATGACCGCGACGTACACCGCGCGATCCTATCCGTGCAGGGCCCGCTGTGCCCGGAGCGCCAGCTCGAGCTCGAACCGGCCGTCGGCCGTCTCGAGCGACTCGCCCAACAGCTCCCGGAGCTTGCCCATCCGGTAGCGGACGGTCTGGGGATGGACGTGGAGCTCGGCGGCGATCCTAGGGGTGTGACGCTGGTGGCTCAGCCACGCCGACAGCGTCGTCAGCAGCCGCTCGCGCTCGGCTTCGGGCAGCTGGTCGAGCGGGGCCAGCCGCTCGTGTGAGAGGGCCTTGGCGATGTCTGGCTGCTGGAGCAGGATCACGGTGGCGAGGTGGTCGGCAACCCGTGTGGGGCCCTGTGCCGGCAGGGCGCCGGCGTGTACGAGCTCGAGCGCGAGGCGCGCCCAGTGCAGCGAGCGCGCGGCCTCGGCGGTGGGCACCGTCGGGCCGAGTACCGCCGGCATCCCGTCGATGGCGCGGCCGAGGAGCTCGCGGCGGCCCGGGCCGTCCGGATCGGGGAGCACGAGGTAGGCGCCCCGGCTGCCGACGCAGTTCCGGTTGCCGTCTAACGCGCGGCCGCGGCGGTCGGCTGGGGCTCCCGCTCACTCGTAAGCGTCGCGCCGGTGGTGCTGACGGCGGGGGGCTGGCAGTCGGCACAGCGGACGCGCCGGCGGGGATTCTCGATGCCGATCAGGGCGACGATCCCTCCCAGGACTGCAAACCCCGCGCCGACGACCATCCCGATCCGGAACGCATGCACCGAGGCGTCGACGAGCACGGTGTGGATGTGGGCGCGGTCCGGCGCAGGCACCTGGCTGACATCCGTCACCAGCGGACGATTGCGCGCTGCCGCCACCGCGGCCCGGGTGCTCGGAGAGAGCTGGCTGGGATTGATGTCGTGGTCGAGCCGGCTCTGGAACGCGCTCGCGACGACCGCGCCGAGCGCCGCGATCGCGAGCAGCCCTGCGATTCGCGCCACCGCGTTGTTGACCCCGCTCGCCAGCCCCGAGTGCCCCGGCTCGACCGAGCTCAGCACGGTGGCTGTCAGCGGCGCCACCGTCGCCGACAGTCCGAGGCCAAAGACGAGCACGCCGGGGAGGATCTGCGTGACGTAGTCGGCGTTGGCGTTCGTCCGCACGAGCAGCAGGAGACCGAGGCCGGCGACGATCGGCCCCAGGGACATGAACAGATGTGGGCCGATTCGATCGGCGAGCGCGCCGAACCGCCGGGAGAAGAGGAACATCATGATCGTGACCGGCAGGAGCGACAGCCCCGCTTCGATCGGCGTGTAGCCACCGACCTGCTGGACGAACAGGATCAGGAAGAACGTGGCTATGCCGAGCCCGGCATACAACGTCAGGGTCGTCAGGTTGCCGACGGCGAAGTTGCGGATCTTGAAGAGGTCGAGCGGCATCATCGGCTGGGGATCGACGCGCTCCCAGAGCACGAACGTCACCAGCAGGACGATCCCGCCGATCAGCGGGATCAGGACGCGCGGATCGCCCCATCCGTACTGCGGCTGTTCGATCAACGCGAACACCGGGCCGCCGAGCCCGAACGCGCACAGGATCGCGCCAACCACATCGACGTGACCTGGGGTCCGGGTGTCTGGGTTAAGCCGGGTGAGCAGCGCCAGCGTGATCGCTACGGGCACGAGGTTGATCGCGAAGATCCACCGCCACGACGCCAGCTGGATCAGCGCGCCACCGCCGAGCGGCCCGATCACCGTCGCCACCCCCGTCCACGCCGTCCAAGTGCCGATCGCAGCCGCGCGCTCATCCTCGCCGAACGTGTCCATGATCAGCGCCAGCGTGCTCGGGACAAGCATGGCGCCGGCGATCCCCTGCACACCGCGGGCGAAGATCAGGAACTCGGTGGTCGGCGCCACTGCGCACAGCAGCGAGCACACGCCGAAGCCGACCAGCCCGATCGAGAAGACCCGCCGGCGCCCGTACAGGTCGCCGAGCGATCCGCCTACGAGCAGCAGCGAGCCAAGCGTGAGCAGATACGCCTCGACGACCCATTGCTGGTCGGCGAGCGTGCCGCTCAGGTCCGAGCGAATGGCGGGCAGCGCGACGTTGACGATCGTGCCGTCGAGGAACACGATGCCCGAGCCGAGGATGCTGGCGACGAGCGCGATCCGCTTGACGTTCGCCGTCGCGCTTCCGGCCACCGCGGCTCCGCCGGCGCTCACTGCGCCACTTGCGCCGTCGGCGGTCACTTCGGACCGCCACCGGGGCTCACTGCGCCCCTGCCGAGAACACCGCGTTCGACTCGTAGCCCGCGAAGCTCACGCCGCCGGGGAACGGCACGCTCTCCTTGACGATCACGCAGTAGTTCTGACCGGTGCCCTTGCTGGGCACACACATCCGGTAGATCCCGGACTCGATCGTGTATGCGTTCATGAACTGCACGTCGCGCCTGAACTCGGCGGGAGCGCGATCCCCGATCCATGCCTCCGCGCGGGCCATCGCGTCCCGCTCCGCGCGATGGTGCGCGACGATCGTCGGGTGGTGGACGATTCCGGCTACGGTCAGCGCCACCGTCACCGCCAGGATGAGCGCCCGCCCGACGTAGTCCCGGGCGATGACCACGGGAAGGTCGCCGCGGAACCGTCGCAGCAGCGCGCCGAGCGGCCGGCTCAGCAGCACGATTGCGAGCAGGCTCAACACACACCCCAGCAGCGCCGCCGCGACGAACGTCTGCGTGTCGCCCTGCGGCGGAAGCGAGCGCCCGATCAGCCCGTCGACGATCGTCATCGCGATGAACAGCGGCCACAGCCACGCCCCGCGCCGGCGCCACCGGACCCGAGTCAGAAATTCGCGCAGCGTCCCGTTGGTCGGTGGCGCGTGGACGCTGTCGGGACTGGCGCCTGCCATCGGTCAACTGTAAAGCGCGTGCCAAGACGGTCCAGCGGTCCGCGCCGGCTGTTCTCCACCCCGCTCAAGGCGTGCCCAACGCTCGTCCGCTCCTCCCTCCGGCACCCGAGCGGTGGACTAAGCTTGCTTTGCCCCCTATGGAGCGCCGGGCCGGAGATCCCGGAGCGGCACTCGAAAAGTGGGGCCGGCGGAGATCCCGCTTGGCCCCGATCAGAAAGGGAAACGCATAGATGGCGACAGGCATGGCTGAGCCGGCCGCGGGCGGAACCGCCGCCGCGACCGAGCATCTCAAGCTCGAGGACCGACTCTGGCTGCTCCGCGCGATGCTGCTGATGCGCGGACTCGAGGAGCGGGCAATGACTCTTTACCGCCAGGGCAAGGTCCCTGGCTCTTTTTATGACGGATTCGGCCAGGAGGCCGTGTCCGCGGGTGCGGCGTTCGCGATGGCTCCGGAGGACAGGCTCTGCATCCTGCACCGGGACCTCGCCGCGCACATCATCCGCGGGGTGAGCCCCGCCCGGATCCTGGCTCAGTACCAGGGACGCGCCGCGGGCGTCACCGGCGGACGGGACGGCAACGTGCACTTCGGCGACCGCAAGCTGGGTTGCGTCGGGATGGTCTCGATGCTGCCCGACATGATGCTGGTCGCCACCGGCATGGCGATGGCGTTCAAGCTGCGCGGCGAGCGCCGGTGCGCGATGACCTGGTTCGGCGACGGCTCGACCTCCCGTGGCGACTTCCACGAGGCGATGAACTGGGCAGGCGTACAGAAGCTTCCGGTCGTGTTCGTGCTCGAGAACAACCAGTACGCCTACTCGACGCCGCTGGACAAGCAGTTCGCGGTCGACCCCGTGGAGCGGGCGGCCGCCTACGGATTCGTGGGCGTGACCGTCGACGGCAACGACGTCGAGGCGATGTTCGAGGCCGCGCGCGCGGCGCGCGAGCGGACACTCGCCGGCGACGGGCCGACGCTGATCGAGGCTGTGACGATGCGCATGCACGGCCACGCGGCTCACGACGACATGAAGTACGTGCCCAAGGAGCAGGTCGAGGAGTGGCGCAAGCGCGACCCGGTCGAGCGTCAGGAGGCCCGGCTGCGCGAGCTCGGCGCCGACGTCGATGCGCTGCGGGCCGAGGTCGCCGCCGAGATCGATGCGGCCACGGAGGAGGCTCAGTCCTCGCCGATGCCCGATCCCTCTACGGCGGTTGACGGCGTGTTCTGTGAGGGCGAGGCCGAGCCACTCGGCGACGGCGCAGCGCGATGGAGTGGGTTCCAGTCATGAGCACGATGACCTACCTCCAAGCGATCTCAGCGGCCTTGCGGGACGAACTCCGCACCGACGAGCGGGTGCTCCTGATGGGCGAGGACATCGGCGTGTTCGGCGGCGCCTTCAAGGTCACCGACGGCTTCGTCGAGGAGTTCGGATCCGACCGCGTGATGGACACGCCCCTGGCCGAGTCCGCGATCATCGGGACCGCGGTCGGCGCCGCCGTCGTCGGCATGCGCCCGGTATGTGAGATGCAGTTCGCGGACTTCATCTCCTGCGGCTTCGACCAGCTCGTCAACGTGGCCGGCAAGATGCACTACCGGCAGGGCCTCGCCGTCCCGATCGTGGTGCGGCTGCCCTCCGGGGGCGGGTTCTCGGGCGGGCCCTTCCACTCGCAGAATCCGGAAGCATTGTTCATGCATTCGCCGGGGATCAAGGTCGTCGCGCCGTCCACGGCCGAGGATGCCAAGGGGCTCCTGCACACCGCGATCCACGACCCAAACCCGGTCTGCTACATGGAGCACAAGCACCTGTACCGGCGGGTGAAGGGCGAGGTGCCCGAGGGCGTGTTCGAGACGCCTTTGACCGCGCGCGTCGCCCGCGCCGGCTCCGACCTGGTGGTGATCACTTACGGGGCGATGGTGCACGTCGCGGTCGAGGCCACCGAGGACCTGGACGGAGCGTCGGTCGAGGTGCTTGATCTGAGGTCGCTGGTGCCGCTCGACGAGGACGCCATCCTCGAGTCGGTGGCGCGCTGCTCGAAGGTCGTGATCGTCGATGAGGCGAACATGACCTGCGCCGCCGGCGCACAGGTCGCGGCGCTGATCGCCGAGCGAGGCTTCGAGGATCTCGACGGTCCGGTCGTGCGCGTGGCGACGCCGGATGTCCCGATCCCGTTCTCGCCGCCGCTCGAGCAAGCCGTGCTGCCCGGAGTCGAACGAGTGAGGGAGGCTTGCCGTGAGCTCCTCGAGTACTAGCGCCGCCACCCTCGTCGACGTAACGATGCCCCAGATGGGGGTCTCGGTCGCCGAGGGCACGATCGTGGCCTGGCGGGTCGAGGTCGGCGACCGGATCGCGGCCGACGCGACGATCTGCGAGATCTCGACCGACAAGATCGACACCGAGGTCCCCGCGCCCGTCAGCGGCATCGTCGCGGAGATCCTCGTCCCGGTCGAGACGACAGTTGAAGTGGGGACGGTGCTCGCCCGAATCGCAGCTGGCGATGCGAGCGGGGGCCTGGCGGGCGGCCCGGCTGGCGCAGGACAGGGTCCTGCCGAGGTCGCCCCGCCCGCCGGCGGTGGCGCCGGCGCGCCATCGTCTGGCGCCGGCGGACCATCGTCTGGCGCCGGCGGACCATCGTCTGGCGCCGGCGGACCATCGTCTGGCGCCGGCGCGCCACCGTCTGGCCCCCGGGAGGCCGCGCCACCGACCGGTGACTCCACACCCGCCACGCCCTCCGCTCAAGCCGCACCGGAATCCGGTGCGACAGGTAATGGTGCGGGGGCGGGCGCGGGCGCCGGTGACCGCCGTCGGTATTCCCCCGTCGTCCAGCGGATCGCCGCCGAGCACGGGATCGACCTCTCCCAGGTAGCCGGCACGGGTCGGGGTGGTCGAGTTCGTAAGCAGGATGTGCTCGCGTTCGTAGAGTCGGCACCCGAGCCGCCACTGCACATCGAGAGCCCGTACCGGCCCGATCCAACACCGCCACCGGCTGCGGCACCTGCGCCGGCGATGGCGCAAGCCGTGGCGCCCGCGGCGGCCGAGGGCGTCGTTCTATCGCGTATGCGCCGCCAGATCGGCGAGCACATGAAGCGCTCGCTGGACACGGCCGCCACGTGCACGACCTGGATCGAGGCCGACATGAGCCGGATCGAGGCTGCGCGTGCCCAGCTCCGCCTCACGGCTTTGCCATTCGTGGCGAGGGCGACGGTCGCGGCTCTGCGTGAGCATCCGGCGCTGAACGCATGGCTGGAGGGCGATCAATACACGGCCCATCAGGACGTGAACCTGGGGATCGCGGTCTCACTCGGCGACGACGGACTGATCGTGCCGGTGATCCATGGCGCGCACGAGCTGTCGGTCGAGGGCCTCGCGGCCCGGATCAAGGATCTTGCGCGGCGCGCGCGCTCCAAGCAGCTGACCCCGGACGAAGTCCGGGGCGGGACGTTCACGATCACCAACCCCGGTCAGTTCGGCTCGATCATGGCCACGCCGATCATCAACCAACCCCAGGTGGCGATCCTCGACCTCGAGGCGGTTGTCAAGCGG
Organism: uncultured Solirubrobacterales bacterium; assembly: GCA_963812225.1. Classification (GTDB taxonomy): domain Bacteria; phylum Actinomycetota; class Thermoleophilia; order Solirubrobacterales; family Solirubrobacteraceae; genus Palsa-465. The sequence goes on along the minus strand of CAWEUN010000006.1, from coordinate 690,075 downwards.
CCCGTGGTCGTGACCGATGCCGACGGCAACGACTCGATCGCGATCCGGCCGATGACGATCCTCGGCCTGAGCTGGGATCACCGGGCGCTTGACGGCGCACTCTCCGCGCAGTTCCTGGCGACCGTTAAGCGCCACCTGGAGGGCTGGACCGACGCGTAGCATCAGTGTTGTGAAGCCCGAACTCTGGGTCTGCCACCTCGGCACAGTCGAATACCGCGAGGCGCTGGCCTTGCAGGAGCGGATCCGCGCCGCCCGCCAGGCGGACGCGGTCCCAGACGTGATGCTCACGCTCGAGCACTGGCCGGTCTACACCCGCGGCCGGAGGTCTGGACCCGGCGAGTTGCCGATGGGCGAGGACTGGTATCGGATGCAGGGGATCGACATCGTCGAGACCGATCGCGGGGGCCGCGTGACGTACCACGGCCCCGGCCAGCTGGTCGGTTACCCGATCGTCCGCGTCGACGACGTGGTGGCGTACGTCCGGAAACTCGAGCAGGCGCTGGTCGCGGCCCTCGATGAGGAAGGCGTTGTGTCCCGCGCGCGGCCGGACGAAGGGCCCGACTACACGGGCGTCTGGGTTCACGAGCGCAAGATCGCCTCGATCGGCGTCCACGTGGCCCGCGGCGTGACCACGCACGGATTCGCGATCAACATCGAGAACGACCTCCAGCCCTTCAGCTGGATCGTGCCGTGCGGGCTCGACGGCGTCCAGATGACCTCCCTGATCCGGGAGACGGGCCGCCTCGCAGGCCAGATGAAGTGCTTCCGCCGGCGGGCGGCTTGGAACGTGGCGCGGGCGCTCGACAGGCGCCAACGGCTCGTGAGCCTGGCGCGGCTGGAGGCCGTGGCGGGTGGGGTCCCGGCGAGCGAGGCGCTGGTGGCGGCGGAGAACGTGGCGGTCGGCGAGGCGCCGACGGCCGAGGCGCCGGTGGCGGTTCGATCGCCGGACGCGCTACGGGTCCATTAGCGACGCCACCGTCTCTACCACCTCTTCTGGCTTGCGCTCCAGCTGACGCCACGTGGTGCGGACCGGGTGCCAGCGCGCCGTGGTGGCGCGCTGGTCGCGCCGGCGGTCGTTTTCGAACGCCTGTCGCGTGCCGTGCGTCTTATGTCCGTCGGTCTCGACGATCACGCGCTGGGCACGCCACACGAAGTCGCCACGGATCGCGGGTCCGCGATCGGGCAAGATCACCCAGGCGTTGACATCGGGCCGGGGAAGTCCGGCCTCGCGGACCAGCCTCAGAAACCGCTCCTCGAGCTCGCTCCACGTCGCGGTCGTGCCGATGTAATGCTCATCAAGTACGGCGCGGACGAGCTTGGCGGCGGGTCTGGTCGAGTTGCGCTCGATCTGGTCCTCGAGCGCCCGCAGGTCGAACACCTCGAGGATCTCCGCCTGGTCAAACGTCCGCTCGAGAAGCCGGCGTTGAATCGCCTCGGCGAGGTCGAACAGCGTCCTTGCCACGGTCGTGCAGGGGATGTTGTCGACGACGGTGACGTCCGCCGGCGTGAGCGTCGTCGAGCGGTGAACGTTGATGCCCGGCTGCTTGCGGTTGGACCGCGTCGGCACGGTGACGTCAAACCTCTCGCCGCCATGTGGCAGGAGCCCGTGGAGCGCTGCGGCCGAACGGTGGGAGAGCACGGCGCCGGCGCCGCAGGCGAGGACGGCCGCCATCCAGCGGCCTTCGCGAGTCAGGAGGTTGGGCGGGACGAGGGAGTAGACCCCGCGGTAGAGGCGGTGGAGGCGACCGGTGGCGGCTCGTGCCCGCGCCGAGGCGGCCGTGATGCCGAACGCACAGAGCTGCTCCAGGCTGAACACGACGTGCTGCCCCGCGGCCAGAGCCGAAATCGCCCGATCCAGGTGGGGTTGGCCGTTAAACGCAAACCCTCTTTGCGTTTCGCGGCCACCCTCATCCACATCGGCCATCGTGACCCAGAAAATGTCGCCTGTGTGTGGCGGACTGTGACGATTTACCGCACCGGCCCGGGGCGCCCGGGCGCTAGCCTTCGAAGGGTGAGTGAGCCCGAGCACGGGACCCAACTGGAACAGCGTGCGACCGAACGAGAGCACGCGACCCGGTCGCGCGCCAACCCTGGCGGGATTGCGAACGTGCTCGACATCCTCGGCCCCGACGTCCAACCGCACCGCGGCCGGAAGCCGCCATGGTTCAAGGTTCCCGCTCCGGGCGGCCCACGTTACCGCGAGCTGCACCGCCTGATCGAAGAGGAGAACCTCCACACGGTCTGCCAGGAGGCCGCGTGCCCGAACATCGGCGAGTGCTGGCAGCGAGGCACCGCGACGTTCATGATTCTTGGCGACACCTGCACCCGTCGCTGCGGCTTCTGCAATGTGAAGACGGGGAAGCCGACTTGGAACGACCCGCTGGAGCCGGCCCGCGTGGCGCGGTCGGTGGCGCGAATGGGCCTGCGCCACGCGGTCATCACGAGCGTCGATCGCGACGACCTGCCCGATTACGGCGCATCCGCCTTCGTGGGCGTCATCAGACAGATCAGAAAGCAGGCGCCGCGCACGAAAATCGAGGTCCTGACTCCTGACTTCCGTGGCGAGGAGATGCCGCTGGCGAAGGTGATCGCGGAGCGGCCGGACGTCTTCAACCACAACGTCGAGGTCGTTCCACGCCTGTATCCGGTGGCGCGCCGAGGCTCGACCTTCGAACGATCCTGCCGGGTGCTGAGGAACGCGAAGGAGATGGCCGGCGACGAAATCACCACGAAGTCGGGATTGATGGTGGGCCTCGGGGAGTCGTTTGAGGAGATGGTGGACACGCTCGGGGCGCTCAGAGAGCATCACGTCCAGGTGCTCACGATTGGCCAGTACCTGCGGCCGACCGAGCGCCACCTGCCGATCGTCCGCTACTGGCACCCGGATGAGTTCAAGTCGCTGGAGACCCAGGCGTACGAGCTCGGGTTCGAGCACGTGGCGGCTGGCCCCCTCGTCCGCAGCAGCTACCACGCGGATCAGCACGTGCCGCAGGAGGAGCCTGGCGTCGGTCCGCTCGCGGAGGTGGCGACCGCATGAACGGCCCGCCTCGCATCGCCCACGAAAGAGGCCGCGCATGACCCCCCGCCACCGCCGGATCGCCCTCATCGCCCTGATCGTCCTGGCCCTCGCCCTGATCATCGTCCCGACGGCCCTCGCCGCCGGCGGCAGCGGCTCATCCGGCTTCAGCGGTGGCGGTGGCGGAGGCGAAGGCGGCGGTGGCGGAGGCGGCAAGGGCTTCGCCCTCTACATCCTCTTCCAGCTCCTATTCAGGATCGCCATCCTGGGCCACGGCCTGGGCGCGTTGGTCCTCGTGGCGCTGCTGATCGGCTATCTCATCCTCACCAGGGTCGCGCCGGGGACCCGGAACTTCTGGTCCGCGCGCCAGAGCCAGGGACGGGCGGCCCGCCGCCAGACCGCCCAACGCCAGCGCCGTGTCGAGGCGGCCGCCGCGGAGGCCGCCGAGGACGACCCGGCGTTCGCGCCGGAGGTCGTCCGTGAACAGGCGGCCGCACTGTTCATCCAGATCCAGAAGGCCTGGGACGCGCACGACACGGGCAGACTCCGATACCTCGTCGGCCCCGACCTCTACGAGGAATGGGAGCGCCGGCTCGACGACCTCGACCGCAAGGGATGGCGCAACCACGTCCGGCCGCTCGACGATCCCCGCATCGAGTACGTCGGACTCGTCCACAGAGGCGATAACCAAACCGATCGCGTCACTGTCAGGATCGAGGCGAAGCTTCGCGACTATGTCGTCGACCGGCGCGGGCAGCACATCAAGCGCGTCGGCCAGATCAGCGAGACCGTCCGCGTCAGGGAGTTCTGGACCCTCGGGCGCCGCCAGAACCGGTGGATCTTGGTCTCCATCGAGCAGGGCGCCGAGGGCGCCCACGGCCTCACCGACCAGATCGTCGCCAGTCCGTGGTCAGACGACCAGGCTCTCCACGATGAGGCGCTCGTCGAGCAGGCGGTGGCGGAGTCGCTGCCCGACGACGTCAAGCCGGCCGAGGTGGCGGACCTGCAGTTCGAGGGCGACGCCCGGGCGGCGGCACTCGACCTGAGCCTCGCCGACGCTCGGTTCTCGCCCGACGTCCTTGAAGTAGCAGCGCGCCGCGCCGTCGCCGCATGGGCCCAAGCGGTCGATGGGGACGACAAGCCGCTGAACGCGATCGCCGACCGCGAGGCGGCCGACCAGATGCTCCACCCCGGTGATCCGGGTCACACGACGCGCCTCGTCATCCGGGGGCCAACCATCAAGCAGATCAGGATCACGGGCGTGGACGCCGCGGCCAACCCACCGCTGATGAAGATCGACGTCGAGATCGAGGGGCGCCGCTATATCGAGGACCGCGACACGGCGGCACTGATCTCCGGCAACCGGTCGAAGCCGACGAGCTTCACCGAGCATTGGACGCTCGCGCTCTCCGGCGACGGGAAGCAACCCTGGCGCATCACGAGCGCGGCGAACCCGGTCCTGAGCGCGTAGACATTCGCCGCAGGCCGGGCCGGCGCCCGCATGATCCCGATCAAGGACAACATCCCGACGGATCGGTTCCCGGTCGTCACGCTGGGACTGGTCATCGCCAACGTCATCGTCTACCTGCTGGCGATCCGGCACGGTGGCTCGTTCTGGAGCGGGCCGGACGCGCAGGAGGTCTTGAAGTTCGGCGCGATCCCGTATTCGCTGACCCACTCGGGCGCTCACTGCGCCGAGGTCGTGCGCCAGACGATCTCGGGGACGAGCCAGCCGGAGGTCGTGTGCAACAGCCGGCTGCTCGCGGCTAACGGGATCGCGGCTCAGAACCCGTTGCCCGCTTGGGAGACGGTGTTCACCTCGATGTTCATGCACGCCTCCTTCCTGCACATCGCGGGCAACATGCTGTTCCTGTGGATCTTCGGCAACAACGTCGAGAACGCGATGGGCCCGTTCAAGTACTTCGGCTTCTACATCGTCGGCGGACTCGTGGCGCTGGCGCTGCAGGTGGCGGTGGGACCCAACTCGACGGAGCCGACGATCGGTGCGTCCGGCGCGATCGCCGCCGTGCTGGGGGGTTACATCGTCTTGTATCCGCGGGCGAGGGTGATCACCCTCGTGATCATCATCTTCTTCTTCACGGTGATCGAGCTGCCGGCCTGGGTGATGCTCGGCATCTGGTTCCTCGAGCAGGCGGTGCTGGGAGCGGCCGGCCTGACGACGGCAACCGGCACCGGTGGCGGCGTCGCCTACTTTGCCCACGTCGGCGGCTTCGCGTTCGGCCTGCTGACCGTCCGCCTCCTGACGACGAGACGCAAGGAAGCACCACCCCGCGTCCCGGTGTACTAAGGGCTCCGTCGGGACGGCACACTGAAGCGGTGCGGATAGTCGTCCTCGCGATCGCGCTGGCGTTCATCGTCGGACTCGGGACGCTCACCGTGATCGAATTCATCGACAACGGGCTGAGCGCGCTCGGGGTGCTCGCCGTGATGATCCTCGTGCTATTCATGGTCGGAATCGTCGGGGCGTTGCGGCATCCTCCGAACCAATGAGCGAGCTGAGCGTGCTTAATCAGGGGCGCATGCGCCGCTCGGAGCGGGAGGCTCAGGCGCGCCGCGCGCGCCGGCGCCGGCGACTGCGCGACCTCGTCCTCGTGGTCGCGATCGGGATTGTCGGCCTCCTCGCGTTCATGGCCTCGGCAGTCAGCAATCCCGAACCGGCCCAATCGACCAGCGCCGCGGCGCCCAAAACAACGCCCGCCAGGCCGCGGCCCCAGTACGTCGTCGCAGTAGGCAAGGAACGGTTGCGCGTCAACTTCGCCAACCTCCCGCGGGCGGGGCTCCTCTTCGACATTCGCACCGGCGCCGTCCTCTGGCAGCACAACCCGAGCGAGAGCATGCCGATCGCGAGCCTGACGAAGATGATGACGGCGCTGGTCGTAATGCAGCATTCCAAGCCGAGTGACCGTGTGCTGATCACCTCGGAGGCCGTCCACTTCACCGGCTCCGGAGTGGGCCTACTGCCACTCGGCAAGCGCGTCCCAGAACTCCCGCTGCTCTACGGCCTACTGCTCCCGTCGGGCAACGACGCGGCGATCGCTCTGGCGCAGCACGTCGCGCAGACGCAGACTCGGTTCATCGCGATGATGAACGACCAGGCGCGCGCCATGGATCTGCGCTGCACCCACTTCACCACGGTCTCCGGCGTCGTCGACCAGGGGAACTACTCGTGCGCGACCGACCTGGCGGTCATCGCGCACGCCGTCCTCGAGCAGCCACTGCTGCGCCGGATCGTTGCCTCGCCCAGCGCAATTCTGCCGTTTCCGATCAAGCACCACAAGCTGTTCCTCTACAACAACAACCCACTGGTGTATCTGCGCTACCCCGGCGTCGACGGCGTCAAGACGGGCTTCACGACGCTGGCGGGCCCATGCCTCGTGGCCGCCGCCCGCCGCGGTCGCAAGTGGCTCGGCGTCGTGCTGCTCCACTCCGTCAACCCGGCCGGGCAGGCGGAGAAGTTGCTGAACGCGGCGTTCGCGGCCAGCTAAATCGCCAGCGGCTCCCGCTTGCCGTTCCCGAGCAGAAGCTGGTCGATTCCCTCGACCGTCCGCGGCCGCGAGAACAGATAACCCTGGGCGAACCGGCACCCCAACACCCGGAGCTCGGCGAGCTGGCCGGCGCTCTCGACGCCCTCGGCGGTGACGCTCAGCTCGAGCGCCTGCGCCATGCTCAGCACCGCCTCGACGACGGCCCGGTCGTCCGCATCCCGCTCGATGTGCACGAGCAGCGAGGGGTCGATCTTGAGCGCGTCGATCTCCAGGCGCTTGAGGTAGCGCAGCGACGAATAACCGGTGCCGAAGTCATCGAGGACGACGCGAACGCCCAGCGCCTTCAGTCCGCGCAGCACCAGCGCGCAGGCACCGAGGTCGTCGAACAGGATGCTCTCGGGGAGCTCGAGCTCGAGCAGCCCGGGATCCAGTCCGGCCGCCCTCAGGCTGCGCGCGACCGTGCTGGCGATATCCGAGCGGACCACCTGCTGGCGCGAAAGGTTCACCGACACGTGGATCGGCTCGCGCTCGGGCGTGGCGTCGCGCCAGATGGCGGCCTGGGCGCACGCCTCCTGGATGACCCAATCGCCGATCGGCACGATCAGCCCACTGCTCTCGGCGACGCCTATGAACTCCGACGGGTCGAGCAGGCCGCGGCTCGGGTGCTTCCAGCGGAGCAGCGCCTCGACCCCAACGATCCGCTCCTCCTCGACGGAAATGATCGGCTGGTAGAAGAGCCGCAGCTCGTCGCGCTCGAGCGCCCGACGAAGGTCGTACTCGAGGCCGATCCGTTCGAGCATCCGCGAGTGCATCCCGTCGTCGAACACCTCGATGGCGTTCGTGTCGCTCGCCTTCGCGCGGTACATCGCGGCGTCGGCGTTCTTCAGCAGGTCGGACGCGCTCGCCTCCTGCCCTTCGCTCAGCAGCGCGACCCCAGCGCTGACCGACACGGTGTGCTCCTGGTCGGCGATCACCATCGGGCGACTGCACGCGGCCGTGAGCCGCTGCGCGATCCGGATCGCGGCGTCTTCGTCGGCAAGGTCCTCACACAGCACCACGAACTCATCGCCACCGAACCGCGCGATCGTGTCGCCCGGCCTGACGGCGGCGCTCAGCCTCGGCGCCAGCTCTCGCAGCAGCAGGTCACCGACGTCGTGCCCGCGCGTGTCGTTCACCAGCTTGAAGTCGTCGAGGTCGAGGAACATCACGGCAATCCGGCTACGCGACCGGCGCGTGCGCGCCAGCGCGTGCTCCAACCGGTCGAGAAACAGCGAACGGTTCGGCAGCCCGGTCAGCGGATCGTGGCTGGCCTGATGCGCGAGCGTCTTGGCCGCGAGCTCGCTCTCGGTGACCTCCCTGACCGCGGCCAGAGTCAGCCGTCCGTCGACGGTCTCGGTCTCACCGAGGGAGATCTCGACCCGGAACTCGCTCCCGTCCTTGCGCTTCGCATTCAGGTCGAGCTCGCGACCAGGGGTCGGCTCGCGAAACCACTCCTCGGCGCCGGCGGCGACAGGCAGCACGTCCTCGACGCGAACCCCGGCGAGCTCACCCGGCGCATACCGGAACAACCGCTCGGCCTGCGAGTTCATGAGCACGATCGCGCCGTCGGCGTCCAGCGCCAGCAGCGCACAGGGCGCGCTTTCGAACAGTGGCCGGTACCGACCTTCGACGTTGTTTGCGGTGTCCACGCGTGCACTCCGGCTGAGGCCTAGTCTGGCCGAGACGGAGTTCAGCGCGGCATTTAGCCTGGGAGCCGAGATAACAACCTCCTCATCTCGGATCCCCTTTGACCACGCCGCTCCCCTGCTGCGCGACTACAAGCCGCGCCGCATGCGGCGCAGGTCTTCGGTCCCGGATCATGTTTCATTTCACGCATCGGCCTCCTGCACTAGAAACTTGAGTAGGTTTTACGAACTTCTTCGCGGCCGGTCAATCCATGCCAGACCCTAATTTTTGACCCGTTCGTGAACGGCGGGAATCCGGCGACTCAGTTGACCGCAAACGCGGTCGCAAGACCAGGCGCAACCACCCGGCGCAATCGGGGTACGAAGGGCTGAGCCCGATGCTCGAGAACCGGTCAATGCCCAGCGCCACCGTGATCCCGGTGCTGGTGTATGAGGACGTGGCGGAGGCCGCCGAATGGCTGTGCGACGCCTTCGGCTTTGCCGAGCGCCTCCGGATCGGGGATCACCGCATCCAGCTCGCGGTCGGCGACGGCGCCGTCGTGGTCACGGGACGGAGAGTCGCCTCGGGGTCGTGGTCCGCGGATCCGATCGAGTTCAGACCGCCACGGCGCGGTGTCGTCAGCCACTCCGTGACGGTACGCGTCGAGGACGTCGATGCGCACTATGAGCGCGCTCGCGAGAACGGGGCTCGGATCGTCCAACCCCCCGCCGACCATTCGTACGGGGAGCGCCAGTACGCGGCCGAAGATCTGGCCGGCCATCGCTGGACGTTCTCGCAATCGATCGCCGACGTCGCCCCCGAAGATTGGGGCGGCGAGACGGTCCCGGGCAGCTGAGGAGTCGCGTATGCGCAGAGCGGACGTCGAAGCCGTGGGCGAGGTGGCCGGGGAGGCTCTCGCCGCCGGCGGCAGGCTCGTGAGGGACATGCACGAGGGCATCGCCGCCCGGCCGTTCGGGGCGCTCGGCGCGGCGTCCGCTCCAGCCCGCGCGATGCACGATGGGATCTCCCACGCGGTGTACGAGGGCGTCGGCGGTGGCCTGCGCGCAGCGGGCCGGTTCGGCGTGCGATTGGCCGCGACTTACGCCGACACCGACGACACGCCGCTCGCGTCGCGTCCGATCGCCTCGCTCGCGCTCGGGGCACTGAACGGGCTGTACGGGAACCATCTCGTCGAGCGCGGCAACGAGCTGGCGCTCGGGATGGAGATCCGCCGGCGCGGCGCCGAGGTTCCGGCCGACAGCGCCGGCCTCGCGAACGCGTTCGCCGACGCCACCTCCAGGGTCGTCGTGTTCGTGCACGGCCTGTGCGAGACCGAGGCCGCCTGGAGGATCGCGCCGGGTAGCGAGACCCCCACGAGCACGTACGGCGATCGCCTCAAACAGGAATTGGGCTTCACGCCGGTGTACGTCCGCTACAACACCGGCCTGCACGTATCGGCGAACGGCCGCCGCCTGGCGTGCCTGCTCGAGGACCTCGTCGCCGGCTGGCCGGTCGGCGTCGACGAGCTCGTGCTGGTCGGCCACTCCATGGGCGGTCTCGTCGCCCGCAGCGCCTGCCATTACGGCGCGAAGGACGGCCTGCGCTGGACCGAGGTCGTCAGGCACGTCTTCTGCCTGGGCACGCCGCATCTCGGGGCCGACCTCGAGAAGGGGGCGAACGGGCTCGCGTGGGCGCTCGGGCGCCTGCCGGAGACGCGAGGGCTCGGCGCGGTCCTGAACGCCCGCAGCGCCGGAATCAAGGACCTGCGCTACGGCTCGTGCGTCGAGGAGGATTGGTCCGATTGCGATCCCGACGAGTTCCTACGGGACCGCTGTCAGGAGGTCCCCTTCCTGCCCGGCGCCCGGTACTACTTCATCGGCGCGATGCTGAACTCCGGTCCGCTCGGCGTGGTGCTGGGCGACCTGCTCGTCCGGACGCCCAGCGCCTCGGGCCGCGGGAACGGCAGGGGACGCCGGATCCCGTTCGAGGTCGAGAACGGCCACGAGCTACAGGGCCTCAACCACTTCCATCTGCTCAACCATCCCGCCGTCTACGCACAGCTGCACGCCTGGATCACTCGCGGCGCCTAGGAGACGGTCCGGCCGTTCGCGCTCAGCGTGACGTCGATGTTGCCGCGCGTCGCGTTCGAGTACGGGCAGACCTGGTGGGCCGCGGCGACGAGCGCGACAGCCTTCTCGGGATCCTCCACCTGCGGGAGCGTCACATGGAGCTCGACCGCCAGTTTGAAGCCCTTCTCTTCGGTCGGGAGCAGGCTGACGCGGCTGTCGATCGACGCGTCGCCGGCCTCCAACCGCTCGCGTCGGGCGACCACGCCGAGCGCCCCCTCAAAGCACGCCGCGAATCCCACGGCGAACAGCTCCTCTGGATTGGTGCCGTCGCCCTGACCGCCGAGCTCCTTCGGCAGCCGCAACTGTACTTCCAAGACTCCGTCGTTCGTCCGCCCGTGCCCTTCCGCCCGGCCGCCGGTGACCGTCGCCTCAGCTGTGTACAGCGGATCTCTCATGTTCCCTCCTGTCGGGTTGTCCCAAGAATCATTGCGCGTGGGCGACGGCGCTCCGGCTGGCCGCGCGAGCGGCCACTCGCCGGCGCAGCGCGACCGCTCCGGCCAGCGCCACCGCGAGACACGTGACCGCACCGAGCCCGAGGCCGGCGCGGGCGCCCGCCACCGACATGATCCAGCCGACGATGGGCCCGCCGATCGGCGTCGAGCCCTGGAAGGCGACGAACCACAGGGCCATCACCCGGCCCCGCATCTCGGGTGCCGCGCCGAGCTGGAGCGTCGAGTTCCCGCTCGCCATGAACGAGATGCTCGCGCCACCCGCGAACGCGAGCGCGACCAGCTCGAGCGCCAGGGTCGGGGCCAGCGTGGCGAACGTCATCGCGACGCCGAACGCGGACGCGGCCAGCACCAGCGGTCGCAGCCCGGTCTTGCCACGAGCCGCCACCATCAGGCCGCCGATCACGGCGCCGACGCCCATCGACGCGGTCATGAAGCCGAAGCCGTCGGCGCCGACGTGCAGCCCGCGGCTCGCCATCACCGGAAGGGAAACCTGAAACTCGTACGTGAGGCATCCGACGACGGCCATCATCAGCAGGGGGATCGCGAGCTCGGGCGTACCGCGGACGTAGCGCAGTCCCTCACGGAGCTGGCCACGCGCTCGCGGCGTGGGCTCGGTCGGTCGTAGCGCGCTCGTGTCCATCACGACCAGCGAGGCGACGACAGCCACGAAGCTCGCGGCGTTGACCAGGAAACAGACGCCTTCCCCCACCGTGGCGATCAGGATCCCCGCAACGGCCGGCCCGAGGACTCGCGCCACGTTGACCAGCACGGAGTTGAGGCTGACCGCGTTGCGAAGGTGGTCGGCGCCGACCATCTCGAGCATGAAGGACTGGCGCGACGGGTTCTCGAACGCGTTGTTGAGGCCCAGCAGCATCGCCAGCGCTCCGATCTGCCACACGCGCACGGTGCCGGTGACCGTGAGCAAGCCCAGGATCAGCGCCTGGACCCCCATCGCGGTCTGCAGGCCGATCATGAGCTTGCGCTTATCGACGCGGTCCGCGACGACGCCGCCGTAGGGCGCGAGCAGCAGGACCGGGAGGGTCTGGAGCGCGATGATGACCCCGAGCACGGTGCTCGAGTGCGTGAGCGAGAGCACCAGCCACGCCTGGGCCGTCATCTGCATCCAGGTGCCGACCAGTGAGATCGCCTGCCCGCTGTAGTAGCGGCGGTAGTTTGGAACGGAGAGCGCTGCGAACGTGACTCGGCCGGCGCGCCGAACGCGCGTCATCGCCGGACCTCGGTCAGCTGCTCGGCCAGCGCCTCGAGCGCGGGAATAGCTTCCTCGATCCGGCGCCGGTCCGCCTCGGACAGCTCATCCAGGGCGGCGTTCACGGCGTCCGTCCGCTCCGTGCGGATCTGCGCCGCCAAACGGGCTCCGGCCTCGGTGACCTTGGCCCAGGCCGAGCGCCGGTCGTCCTCGTCGCTCATGCGCTCGATCAGTCCAGCGTCGACGAGGTGCCCGATCACGCGCGAGAGCATCGTCGGGTTGATCCCCTCGGACGTCGCCAGCCCCGAGAGGCGCATCGGACCGGACCGGTCGACGTGGAGCAGCACCGACACCCGAGTGGGCGTGAGCCCCGCCTCGACCGCGGCCGCGGTCGGGCGCAAACGCCGCGACAGCTGGCCGATCACGGCCCGTAGCTGGGCGGCGGTCTCGATGTCTAGGGCTGCTGCTGGACTCAAACTTGTAAATCCTCTGTGAATACTTGCTTGCTGGCAAGCATTATTCTAGCAGGTAGGACGGGCCGCATGCGCGCCTCCGAACATCATCAGACATGCACTGCTAGGGTCACGAACATGGCAAAACTTCCCCATTTCGACCAGTGAGTACGCAAACGAACGGACGCAAAACCTCCGGCGACGCGAACGCTCGCGCACAGAACCGCCCGGCGGCCGACCGCTCAGCGGAGGCGCTGCGCCGTGCTCTCCTCGTCCAGGCCGGTCATCGCTGCGCGATCCCCACGTGTCGCCAGTTCCCCGTCGAGATCCACCAGATCAACGATGGCGCGGACGAGCCCGGCAACCTCATCGTCCTGTGCTCGAGCTGCCACGAGCGCGTGAACCGCGGGTACATCACGCGACGCTCGCTCGAGCAGTACAAGGCCAACCTGGCGGTGCTCAACGCCCGCTACGGCGAGCTGGAACGGAGGGCTCTGCAGAGCTTCGCCGAAGGCGACGGGCAGCGGCCCGTGCTCGTGCCGGCCGAGATGGAGATGCTGATGTCGTTCCTGATCAACGATGGGATGGTCGAGCAGCACGCTCCGCGGCCCGAGGCGGGCGGCGCCGGCTTCCACGAGTACCGGCTCACCCCGCGGGGAAAGAAGCTCGTCACGCGCTGGGCGAAGGCCCAGCCGCTCGAGTAGCTCGCCTGGGAGCTACCGGTCCGGCCGCCGGTCGCCGACGCGATGGTCGTCGCGTCGCAGCGCGTCCGTGAACCGTCGCGGAACCGCCGCGTCCTCGCCCTCCTCCCAGAGCGTGACGACGACGAGCTCGCCGGCGTCGGGGCGGCAGACGTAGACGAGGTCCCCGCGGTCGAGGTCCCGGATCAGGACGGTTCCACGCTCGCCTTCCTCGACCCGGCCGGCTTCCCGCGCCCGCGCCACCCTCGACGCGATCTCCGTACGCGCGTCGAGTGTCCCCCGGACGCGCTGGCGAAAGCGCTCAGCCGCGTGGTCTGTGACCGCGATCAGCACGGCTCGACCATACTGAGCAGGTGCACGAGACGACGGAGGACATCGCGTCGCTTCAGGAGCTGCTGGACCGCAGCTACGCGCGGGCGGGCTCGCATCTGCTGAGCATCCACACTCCCGAGCGCCGCATGACCGCAGAGCAGGTCGCGGAGAGACTGACCGGGATGTGCCTGCTGGCGCTGGCCACGGTCACCGCCGATGGCCGACCGATCGTCGGCCCGGTCGACGGCATCTTCTACCGCGGGGCCTTCCACGTCGGCTCGAGCCCCGACTCCGTCCGCTTCCGCCACATCCGCGCCCGGCCGCACGTGAGCGCCACGCACCTGCCCGGCGAGGAGCTCGCGGTCACCGTGCACGGCCGCGCCGTACCCGTCGATCACCGCACCGACGAAGGGTTCCGGGCGACCCTGCTCGAGATCTACGTCCCCCGCTACGGAGCCGAGTTCGAGGAGTTCATCGACTCGGGCCCCGTGTACGCGCGGATCGACGCCGAACGGATGTTCACGTTTTCGTCGCCGACCCCTTGAGCAGCATCGCCAGGCTGATCGCGCGGGCCATCGCGCGATAGCCGGCCTGATTCGGATGGAGATGATCCCCGCTGTCGTAGGCGGGGTTCAGCATCAGCGGATCGCCGGGATCTGTCACCGCCTTGGCGAAATTGATGACGCCGTTGAACGCGTGGCTGGTGAGGATCCAATGGTTGACCGCCTCGCGCTTGGCCTCACCCGCCTGGCTCCAGTAGTGCGCGCCGAGGAATGGGGTGAGGGTGGCGCCGAAGATCTTGAGTCGGGCCCGGTGTGCCTGCGCGATGATCCGGCGATAGCCGGCGATGATCTGCGCGGCCGAAACATCGGTGTGCGGGGCGTTCAGCACGCCGCGGCTCTGGCTGAAACCGATGTCGTTGATGCCCTCGAGCAGGATCACATCCTTGACGCCGGCCCGGCGCAAGACGTCGCGCCCGAAGCGGGCCAGGGCGCTGACGCCACAGCAGGGCGAGGTGTGCAGGATGCGGTTGCCTCCGATCCCTTCGTCGACCACGCTGAGCACCGGCCCGCTCTGAGTGGCGAACCGGCGCGCCAGGTCGTTTGGCCAACGCGCGTTCATGTTCATGCCCGATGCGACCCCGTCGGTGATCGAATCGCCGATCGCGACGACGGCGCCGCGGTCGCGCCGCGTCGCCAGGGCGTCGACGCTCGCGAGGAAGTACCACGACGCCTTGTGGGTCACGTACGCAGAACCCCCGCCGTCCAGCGCGTGGTCGCCGGTGGCGATGTAGTTGCTCTGCTGAGCCACCGCGTGCTGAGTGGCGGGACCCGTGAAGCGCGGTAGGAACAGGCTGATCATGAGCCGCTGCAGTGGCGCGACCTGCAACGGGACCGGATCGCTCATCGCAGCCGCGCCCGCGGGAATCACTTTCGAGGTCCTGCCTCCGAACGTGAGCGGTTGGTTGTGAGCCACGTCCGCACCGCCATCCCAGATCCCGACGGCCGCCTGCCCGACGAGCAACGGCCGCGTGCCGAATACGTTCGTGACCAGCACTCTCACCATCGAGCCGCCGGCGCTGGTGAACACGACGTCTCGGACCGTTTGGTCGTCGAAGCCCTTGGCCGCCACCGTCTGCGGCACCGCCGGCGCCGGACTCGCAGCCCAGACCGAGACCCAGTGTCTGCCGTCTCGGGTCAGGTCCGCCGGCCGCGCCAACCCGGCGCCGTGAAGCGGCGAGACCGAAGCGACGAACCTAGCCCGGCCGTGACGGTGCGGAGTCGCCGACGCGAGATCGATCCGGGTGGCGACGATGAGCCCGAGCAGCGCCACGACGGGCACCGCGACCCACCACCAGCGGTTGCCCTGACCCAACCTCCCCCGTCTCATGCTCCCGAGGACCTCCGTGTGTCGCCAATTGCCCTTCCCCAGAGCGACCCGGATGCTACCGGTCCGTGGCCGGCCCGCTCAGCCGATCATCTTGCGGACGGTGCCGAGCACCGAGGGCTCGAGCTGCTTGGCGCAGTAGAGCGTGAAGTGAACGCCGTCGAACCGGCACAGCTGGCCGTTCAGCGTCGCCTGATAGTGGTTCGCCGGCGAGACGATGGAGTCGATGTTCAGGACCTGGACCTGACCGGGATAGCGGCTCGCGGCCTTACGCAGCATCGCGTTGATCTGGGCATGACGGGCCGGCGACGCGGCGGGCGCCGGCGCGCCATCGGGGAGCGACGGCGGCTGCGTCCACGGCACCGACAGGAGCAAGATCTTGGTGCCGCCCTGGCCGAGGACCTTCACGTATTGATCGACTTGGCGTTGCAGATAGGCGTCGTAAGCGGCCTGGCCGAGATGGACGACGTGTGAGCCCCGTTTCCAATCGAACTGGTCGCGATAGCCGAACTCGACGATCACCGCCTGGGGATGGAGCTTCTGCTCGTCGCTGGACCACTGCTGCAGCGCCGCGGGGCAGCCGGCCGACTGGCCCTCCCACGTCCCCGCGACGTTGAGCTCGCCGGAGGTCGTGAACGCACAGCCGAGCAGTGCACCGTTGGCGAGCTCGATTCCGTAGCGGTCCTCGTCCTGGGTCATTCCCACCCCCAGCGTGTACGCCAGGGAGTCGCCTACCAGCAGCACCTTCTTGGGCGGGCAGGTTTGGAAGGTCTTGGTGGTGGATCCGCCCCACACGAGCGAATGGTTGCCGAGCACCTGGTACTCGTCCTTGGTCGCCTTGCTGAGCGGATACGGGGCGAGGCCGTACTGCGCGGTGTCGGTCAGGCGAACCGAGCACGCGGGATCGTTGCCCTTCAGCTTCGCCGGCGCCGGCGGCGCCATCGCCGCCGCGTTCCCGATCGATATCGATCCGAGCGCCGAGCCGAGCAGGATCGAGACGGCGGCGCCACCGACCGCGACCGGCGTCAGCGAGCGGACCAGCCACGCCGGGACGCGCCGGCGGCGTACCGGCTGCTCGATCACCACATACGACACGACGCTGACGATCAGCGTGACGGCCACGCGCAGGAGTAGCAGGGGGGTTCCGTGGAGCCCCGTGGTGTCCTGATCGAGCCACAGGAACAGGGGGAAGTGCCAGAGGTAGATGCCGTAGGAGATCGTCCCGATCGCCCGGATCGGCCGCAGCGACAGGGCTCGCGCCACCGGGGTCCGGGGGGCGAGCACGACCGCCGCGATCACGAGCAGGACGCAGATGTCGACTCCCACGAGGCCGTACGGGTAAAGCCACGTGGAGTCGCCCTCCGACGCCCACATCGCCGTCAGCAATGCGAGCAGCCCAAGCGCCGACAGCGGCGCGAGCACCCGCCGGCCGAGCCGCTGCACTCGGGCGTCGTGCGCCGCCGGATTCGAATCCCTGCGCTGTGCGAACAAGGCGAGGGCGACCGCGAGCGCCGCTCCGGCGAGCAGCCCGCCGGCCCGCGTGTCCGTCCCGTAGTAGACCCGATCGAGGCCACTGCCGCCCCGGAACAGCAACCCCGTATCGACCGCGGACGCGACCGCGCCGGCGACGGACATCCAGAACAGCGTGACAAGCGCGCGATTGCCCGTGTTGGGCTTGCGCCGGCGGAGGAGAAACAGTACGCCGAGCAGGAGCAGGGGCCAGAACAGGTAGAACTGCTCTTCGATCGCCAGCGACCACGTGTGCTTGAGCGGCGACACCGGTCCGGTCGCGCCGAAGTAGCTGCTCCCCGAGGCGATCTGGTGCCAGTTGCCGGCGTACAGGAGCGTCGAGAGCCCGTCGGCCTTGAGACCGGGGATCGCCTTCGCAGGCCCCGCAAACGCGTAGTAGATCCCGATCACCGACACCAGACACAGCAGCGCGGGTAGCAGTCGCCGGGCGCGCCGGCCCCAGAAAGCCCGCAGCGCGATCGATCCCGAGCGGGTCCACTCGGCCACGAGCAGCGATGTGATCAGGAACCCCGAGAGCACGAAGAACGCCTCGACGCCCAGGAACCCGCCCTCGGCCCACGACACGCCGCCGTGGTACAGGACGACCGCGACCACCGCGAGACCGCGTAGTCCGTCGAGCCCCTCGTAATGGTTGTGCTGTCCCTGGCGCCCCCCGACTGCCGTGGCGCTCATGGACCCCTTCCTATCCAAGAAGGTGTACAGCCAACGTAAACCGGCGCTTTCATCGCATAAGACCTGAATATGAATTCGAGTTCCGCTTGAGCGTGACCACCGGCCGTGCCGGTTCACGCCGAAAACTGGCGACTAGGAGAACAGCTGGTCGTGCCACGTGCGTAGACATCATTGGCCAGCAAAAACGGTTATACGCACGCCTAGCCGTCCTCAAACAGATTAGCCAGGGCTGGATTGGGTGTCCGACCGGGCTGGATTGAGTGTCCGGCCCGGGCTGGACTAGGTGTCTGCGCGGGCCGTGGCGGGCGGCACGATCCGCAGGCGGGGAATCGACACGTGGGCGATCGGCCCGATGCCCAGGGCGTAGACGACCGTTCCCAATCCCACCGTTCCGCCGAGCACCCAACCGGTGATCAGGACGGTGATCTCGATCATCGTGCGCACGACGCGAATCGAGTGGCCACGGGCGGCGAGGGCCGTCATCAGCCCGTCGCGCGGGCCCGGTCCGAGTCCGGCGCCGATGTAGGCGCCGGTCGCGATCCCGTTCAGGATCACCCCGGCGCTCATCACGACGAGCCGTGCCGGCAGGCCGTGCACCGGCGGAACCGTCGCGAGCATGAGGTCGATCACCGATCCGACCACGAGGACGTTGCAGAGCGTGCCGAGGCCGGGCCGCTGGCGAAGCGGGATCCACAGCAGCAGCACCGCTATGCCGACGATGATCGCCCACGTGCCGACGCCGAGTCCGATACGGCGGGACAGGCCCTGGTGGAAGACGTCCCACGGATCGACCCCGAGCCCGGCGAGCAGCAGCATCGCGTCACTGATCCCGTAGAGCACGAGTCCGGCGAACAGCTGCGTCAGGCGACGCAACCGCGGCGGGGGCGGAATCAGGGGGCGCAACCGCGGCGAGGGCGGCATCGGATCAGTCTGGCAGATAATGGCCTAGCCAAAACCAGGCCAATCTGATACCAGTGGATTGGTGACGATCACATCCGCTTACCGGTTGAGCGAGCTGCTCGGGGACTGGCGGCGCGACGGCCCGTGCCATGAGCGATTGGCGGCGACGGTCCGGGCGCTGGTCCTCGACGGCCAGATCCCCCTCCAGAGCCGGCTGCCCGCCGAGCGGGCCCTGGCGACGACGATCGGGCTGAGCCGCGCAACCGTCACAGCCGCCTACAACCGCCTGCGCGCCGAGGGGTACCTCGCGAGCCGGCAGGGATCCGGCAGCTGGGTAACGCTCCCGGAGGGGCACCGCGCGGCGCCGGACGCGGTCGTCGGCGGACATGGGCTGGACCTGCGGATCGCGGCGCTGCCGGCACCCCCCGTCCTCGAGGACCTCTATCGCGCCGCCACCCGCGAGCTCCCGCGTTGGCTCGATCACCACGGCTACGACCCGCTCGGGCTACCGCCGCTGCGGCGCGCGATCGCCGAGCGCTTCACCCGCAGGGGCCTCCCCACCCGGCCGGAGCAGATCCTCGTCACAAACGGCGCGCAACACGCCCTCGATCTCTCGATTCGGGCCTTCCTGCGGCGCGGCCGGCGGGCGCTCGTCGAGATCCCGAGCTACCCGGTCGCGCTCGATGCGCTCCACGGCGCCGGGGCTCGGCTGGACGCGGTGCCGGTCACCCGCGTGGGCTGGGATATCGACGCGCTCGAGGCGGCCGTCGGCAGAGATCAGTTCGCGATGGCCTATCTGATGCCGGACTTCCAGAACCCGAGCGGTCAGCTGATGGACGCCGATGCTCGCCGGCGCGTGCTCCGCGCGCTCGAGGACGCGGGCACCCACACGCTCATCGACGAGACGTTCGTCGAGCTCGACCTCGATGGGGTCGCGATGCCGCCGCCGGCCGGGGTCTACGGTGGCGAGCGCACGATCACGATCGGCTCACTCAGCAAGGCGGTGTGGGGCGGGCTGCGCATCGGGTGGGTCCGTGCCGAGCCGCTGGTCGTCCGCCGGCTGGCGGCGGCGCGCGCGAGTCTCGACATGGCGAGCCCCGTGTTCGAGCAGATCGTGGCCACGAACATCTTCGCGAGCTTCGATCAGATCATGGAAGAGCGGCTGGCGACGATCCGGTTGCGCCGCGACGCGTTGACTGCGGCGCTCGACCGGGAGCTCCCGGACTGGAGCTACTCGGTCCCGGCAGGCGGCATGTTCCTGTGGGCCACCCTGCCCGCGCCCGTGAGCACCAGCCTCTCGATCCGGGCGAGCGAGCGCGACGTGCTGATAACGCCTGGACCGCGGTTCGGGGCTCCCGGACTCCTCGAGCGCTACATCAGGATCCCGTACACGCTCTCGCCGGACCAGCTCGAGCAGGCCGTGACCGTGCTCGCCGATCTCAGCCCGGCCGGCGCCGGGGACATCCCGCCCGCCAGCGCTGCGTATGTCGCGTGATCGCGACCGCGACCCGCTCGCGCGAGCCCCATCGGGCGCGCTGGTCATCGGCGCGATCGCGTCGGTGCAGATCGGCTCGGCGATCGCCACGAAGCTGTTCGGGCAGGTCGGCCCCAGCGGGGCGGTGCTGCTGCGATTGCTGTTCGCGAGCATCGTGCTGCTGGGGGTCTGGCGACCGAGACTCCACGGGCGGACCAGACGCGAGCTCGCGCTCGCGGGCGTCTTCGGCGTCGTCCTCGCCCTGATGAACCTGAGTTTCTATGCCGCGATCGACAGGATCCCACTGGGGATCGCGGTGACGATCGAGTTCGTCGGCCCCCTCGGGGTCGCGATCGCCGGATCCCGGCGGCCGATCGACGCGCTCTGGGTGGTGCTGGCCGCCGCGGGAATCGTCGCGCTCACGCAGGGCGACGCGCATGGGCTCAATGGGCTGGGGGTCGCGTTCGCCATCCTCGCCGGCGCCTTCTGGGCGGCCTACATCCTGCTCAACGCGCGCGTCGGGCGGGCGTTCGAGCGAGGCACCGGGCTTACGGTGGCGATGTGCATCGCAGTGCTCGTCGCGCTGCCGTTCGGAGTGGTCGACGGCGGGGGTCACCTGCTCGAGCCTCGCTCGCTGGCGATCGGGGCCGCCGTCGGGATACTGTCGTCGGCGATCCCGTACTCGTTCGAGCAGGAGGCGCTGCGCCGGATCGCGCCGTCGGTGTTCGGCGTGTTGATGAGCCTCGAGCCCGCGGTGGCGGCGCTCGCGGGCCTGATCATCCTCGGGCAGAGCCTCGGCGCCCGGGCGGTCGCCGGGATCGCGCTCGTCGTGATCGCGTCGGTGGGGGCGTCGCGCCGGATCCGCGAGGCACCGGTGGCGGTTTAGCTGTGGTCTCGCTGCGGGTCGCCCATACGGCCGACC
Organism: uncultured Solirubrobacterales bacterium; assembly: GCA_963812225.1. Taxonomy (GTDB): domain Bacteria; phylum Actinomycetota; class Thermoleophilia; order Solirubrobacterales; family Solirubrobacteraceae; genus Palsa-465. The sequence goes on along the minus strand of CAWEUN010000006.1, from coordinate 669,250 downwards.
TCGACGGGGCGTCGCTGAGCGCGGCACGGAGTTTGTTGGAGGGAGCGTTCGAGGACGACGTCACCGAGCACGATTGGGAGCACGCGCTCGGCGGAATGCACGCGCTGGTGTGGGAGGGGAATGAGCTGGTCGGCCACGCGTCCGTGGTCCAGCGACGGCTTCTGCACGGCGGGCGAGCGCTGCGCACGGGCTACGTCGAGGGCGTCGCCGTGCGCGCGGATCGCCGGCGGCGGGGGCACGGCACCGCGATGATGGTGGCGCTCGAACGCGTGATCCGTGGCGCCTACGAGCTGGGCGCGCTGGGCGCCACCGAAGAGGCGATACCGCTCTATGCCGGGCGCGGCTGGCAGCGCTGGCGCGGGCCGACGTCGGCGCTCACGCCCGCGGGGATCGTTCGCACCCCGCAGGAGGACGGCTCGATCTACGTCCTCGAGCTCGAGCATCCGCTCGATCTCGATGGCGAGCTGACGTGCGACTGGCGCGAAGGTGATGTGTGGTGATGCCGGCAGGTCAGCGTTTCTTCGGGAGCGACTTCGCGTGGTCGACCCCACGCGCGACCCAACGTTCGAGCTGCTGCTTGGTCTTGACGCCCTCGGCATCGACACGCAGCCACCCCTCCATGATGCGGCCGCGCATTTCGAACGGGTGCGCGTGGGGCTTGGCGAGCAGCGTGTCGGTTTCGTCGCGATGCACGTGCAGCAGCAGCCCGCCCTGGCCGCTCGCACTGACCGACATGTTTCCGTTGATCAAGAACGCCAGGCCGCCGAACATCTTCTGCTCGGTCACGCCAGGCTCACTCAGGACGATTTCGCGGATCCGGTTGGCCAGGTCCTCGTCGTAAGCCACACGCCCATTATCGTGGGTGGTGTGCGAGACGGCACTTCTCATCGCGCGGGGCGGCGCGAGCGGGTTCGGTCCCGAGCGCTCCTCGCGGCCACGGTCGCGACGACGGCGGTCATCCTCGCCGGCTGCGGCGGCGCGAGCGGACCCGCGCCGCTCCCCGCGGACGCCACGGTCGCTGGAGCGCACGCGCCCATCCGGTACGCGCGGGTCCGGCTGACGATTCCGCCGGCCAACGCCTTCGGGACCGTGAACAGCGGCCAGACGATCGTTGTCCCCCGGGGCTGGCGCGCCGAGGTGTGGGCGCGGGTAACCGGAGCGCGCCTCGAGGCATGGACGCCGGGAGGCCAGCTGCTGGTGAGCTCGCCGTCGGGCGGAGCTGTTTACGAGCTGACCCCGGGTGCCCTGCCGGCTGATCCTCCCAGCAAGCGTCCGCTTGTCTGGGACCTGAACGCGCCACAAGGGCTCGCGTTCGACAAGCTGGGCGGCCATGAGGTGCTGTACGTCGCCGAGGCCAATCAGATCGATCGCTACCAGTGGTTGGGCGACCGGGTGGGAGCGCGGACCATTGTCGTCCACAGCCTCCCGGACACGGGACCCGCCGGCGCCGACGTCCACACTCTCAAGAACGTCGTGGTCGGCCCCCGCCACACGATCTACGTCGATATCGGCAGCGCGTCGAACGCCAGCCCGCCGGCGCGTACGAGCCCGCCGCGGGCGTCGGTGATCGCCTACAACCCCGACGGCTCGCTGAAGCGCGTCATGGCCACCGGCGTTCGCAACGGGGACGGGCTGTCGTTCGCCCCCGACGGGTCGCTTTGGACCGCGATCAACGAGCGCGACCAGATCGCCTATCCGTTCCATCGCGCCTATGGCGGGCACGCCGACGCGTTCGGACAGGTGATGCAGTCATACGTCAACGACCACCCGCCGGATGAGCTCGCGCGCCTGACGCCGGGCCGCAACGTCGGATGGCCCTACTGCAATCCGGACCCCGACGTCCGTCCCGGCCGCCCCGGGACGGCCATGACCTACGGAAACATGCGATTCGACGACGACGCCCAGACCAACCCCGGCGGCCGGCGGCTGAACTGCTCGAGCCTCACCCGGATCCAGCGGGGCATCCCAGCGCACAGCGCGCCGCTCGGCTTCCACTTCCTCGAGGGCAGCCGGCTGCCGGGGCCGTGGTCGCAGGGCGCCGTGGTCGGCGTCCACGGCTCATGGGATCGCGTCCCGCCACGCGCTCCCGCCGTCCTGTGGCTCCCGTGGGAGGCCTCGCGCCATACGCTGGGGCCAGCCGTCACGCTCGTCTCAGGATTCCAGGAGGCGAACGGATCCCGGTGGGGGCGGGCCGTCGACGCGGTCCCGGGGCCGGACGGGGCGCTGTATGTCAGCGATGACACCGCCGGCGCGATCTACCGGATCGTCCCGACGAAAGGGTTCTGAGGGCCGCGCGTCTCCGGCGGCGATCGCAGTCGCGGGTCGTTCGCGGTCGCTGTCGACTCTCGGCCCGCAGGCGCTTTCAGTGCCCGCAGCTCTGGCTGGCGGGCGGCCTTTTAAACGGCGCTGGGGAAGGGAAGGGAGCGGGCGCCATCGCACCCGTCCAGAACCTGCACAGCACGACAATGCCGCGCCGGATGGCGAGGCCTGTCGATCTATGCATGAAGAGCCTGCTCAACACGACAGGGCTCGGGATTCGCGCCGGTGTTGTCGTGTTATGCATCATCCGGAGCCCCAGATCGGACCCCGAAGCCATCCTCAGCCGCCCCCCTCCCCAGCGCCGTTTACCGAGCCGACCGCCCGCGACAGCAGGCGCCGCCGCGACGGGCCCGCGGGCCGAGGGTCCACAGCAGCCGACGCTAGAACAGGCTGCTCACGCCCTTCACCGCCGCGCTGCCGACGACGATTTCCAGCACGACGCCGGCGCAGCCGATCACGATCCCCACGATCACGACGAGGAAGTCCTCGAGCAGCACTCCGAGCGAGAGAAACACGACGCCGAGCGAGGGCAGCGTGTCGAGCCCTGTGAACGGGGGCGCGACGAACGCGGCGATCGATCCGCCTAGGGTCAGCAGGCCGAAGACGACGTTGCTGACGCGGTGGTGAAAGAGGAACCGCAGCCGGGGCTTCGAGAATCGCTCGAGGCGGCGGATCAGCTTCATCAGCCCGGTCAGGAAGCGCTGCTGCTTGTCCCCGGCGAGCTGGAGCTTGCGCCACCGCTGCGGCAGCCAGATCTCGTCCCGGTTGGCGATCAGCTGGAGCGCGAGCAGCATCGCGATGATCTCGAACACGTGTGTGGCGCCACCGGTCGGCAGCGGCAACGCCGGTACGCCGAGCAGGAGCACGAACAGAATCGCGAAGCTCTTCTCGCCGAACACGTCGATCAGGCTTCCGACGGTCTTCTCGCTGTCGCCGGTCAGCCACCGCTCGAGCCCGTCACTGACCAGCTCCCGATCGGAAGCGCGCTCCGCTTCGGGGGGCTGCGGTGACTCGGTGGCGTCGACCATACGACCCTCCACGATAGTTAGGCAGTCCAGCCTCCAGCCACGACCGAGGTCATTGACGCCGCCGCCTGAGGTAGCTTGACCGCATGGCCCCCACACCGAGCCCACCGCGCCAGGACCGCATCGAGCGGTTCGTCGAGAGCCGGCGGATGCGCAAGGGTATGCGTCCGCGCAACGCCGCGTACCTGATCGCCTCGTTCTGGCTCTTCGCGGTCGTCGTCTTCGGCGTGATCGAACGCGTCGCGGACCCGAAGACCTTCAAGACAGTCTGGCTGGCGTTCTGGTGGGCGATCCAGACCGTGACGACCGTCGGCTACGGCGACATCGTGCCCACCCAGGCCACCGGCAAGTTCATGGCCGCCGTCTTGATGCTCGGTGGCCTGTCGCTGCTCTCGATCGTCACCGCAACAATCACGAGCTCGTTCGTGGCGCGCAGGCAACAGGAGGCGCTCGCTTCAGGCGATGACCCGATCCACAACCAGCTGACCCAGATCAGCGATCAGATCACGGCGATGGAAACCGAGTTGCGAGAGCTTCGGGCTCAATTGGGCCAGGGCGGGACGCCACCAGCCGCTGACTGAACCGACCACCTACGCCGTGAATCCCGCGATCGCGTCGCCGATCAGCTTGGCGGCGATCAGCAGGCAGATGACTGCCATGATCGCCCCGTTGTTGTGGACGAGCCAGGTGCGCAAGTCGCCGAGCACCTGCTGCGCGTGGCTGCCCATCGCGTAGTAGATCCCGACCGGGACGGCGACTCCGACGGTGGCGATCACGACGAAGATCGCCATCGTGATCGCCTGGTCGCCGGCCGAGATCCCGGTTTGCGCAATCGCGGCGCCGGCGGCGACGGTCAGAATCAGGTTCTTCGGGTTGGGGCCGGCCAGGAGCGCCGCGAGGCCGGCCGTCTTGAGCGGAGTGAACGTGTCGAGCTCGCCCATCCACTTAGGGGTCGCGGGCTCTTTCCCGCCACGGGGACGCAGGCGCCACTGCTGGACGGCGATCAGCACGAGCAGCAGCCCGAGGAGCAGCTTGAGGACGCTGACCCACGTCTGCGGCTTGCCGGCGCTGCTCGCGCCGACGCCGCCCGCGAGGAGCAGGACGATCGTCCCGACGGCCGCCACGGTCACGAACCACGCGGCCACGAACACGAGACCGTTGGTCTTCCCGTGCGGCGTGGTCAGCATCAGGACGACCGCCACGATTGGAATGGGGCTCAGCGCGACGCCCAGCGCCAAAGGTAAGACGCTGCCAATCGCCTGGCCCACAGCCCGTCGCTATGTCACGAGGGTCAGCTCTGGCCGGCTGCCGCCAGCGCGTCGGACAACCGCTCCTCGGTCTCGTTGTCGAGCGAGGTCTGGATGACCTTGCCGGGGATCTTGATCTCCGGAAGGACCTTGTCGACAGTCACCTTCCGGACGAGGAAGATCACCGCAGCGTTGCCGGGCTGAAGCTCTTCCCCGAGCTGCTTCATGAAGTTGTCGTCGACGCCGTAGTCGCTCATCTTTCCGGCAGCGGCGCCTGTGGCAGCGCCGATTGCCATACCGAAGAACGGCACGAAGAAGATCAGGCCGATCAAGCCACCCCACAGGGCGCCACCGACGGCGCCGGCGCCGGCAGCCGACGGCTGATGGAGCTTCACCTTCCCGTCCATCTGGCGCTCGACGACGACGAGGTCGTCGAGGTCGATCAGGTGGGCCTTCTGCGCCTGTGTGGCGTTTTCCGCCACTTGTTGTGCCGTCGCCAGATCGGAATAGGCGATGGCCACGAGATCACTCATTCGAGTCCTCCGTTTCGCTTAATGCAGATAGCAATCGGGCAACCTTATTCGGTCCCCATGGTTTGATGCTGGCGTCTGGTCGGGTGAGGACACCTCACCCCCGGAGGGTGAGGTCCGCCGGGAGTGGCGCCTCGATCATCATAGGCGCGAGGATGAGCCTCCATCGCCCTCGCCGGGTGATTGGCCGTGCAGCACGGCCACCGCCCGCGCCATTCGCGAGACCTCCAGTTCGGCGAGACCCGTCGCGCCTGGTGCCCAGGCCGCGCCGGCGCCACCCGGGCCGTCGGGCGTGCACTGCGCCGCGACCGCGCGTAGCTCGCGCGCCACATCCGTACCGACCGCCGAACCGCCACCGAGGCCGAGCAGCATCCGCATCAAATCCTCGGCCGCCGCCAGGAACGACCACGCCGCGGCGAACGCCGGCGACGGATCGGGGAGCGCCGCCGTCTCGACGGTCTCGGTCCGCAGCTGGAGCGCGCGCGTCACCAGCTCGTCGCGGTGACTCGCACGGTCCGTGGAGTCCGCCGCGTCCGCCAGCGATAACGCGGTCCGTCGCGCCGCCCGCCACCAGTCGCCGATGTTCGTGCGCCACAGCAACGTGCCGACGGCGCCCACGACGGCGACGCCGACGAGGTTGTCCACCACCCTGAACTTGAGGAAGTCCGCCTCCTCACCGCTGACCGCGAACAGGACGCCGACCATGCACGTGATGAACGCCACCGCCGCGCCGTAGTTGACCGGCATCAGCAGCAGCCCCGGGAGCAGCAGCACGAGCGCGATGATCAGCGCCAGGGCGGCGTGCGAGCCGATCAGCGCGACGATTCCGATCGCGCCGATGAATCCGATCGTCGTGCCCGCGATCCGCATCGCGGCGCGGCGCCACGACAGCGCGGCGGGCGCGTTGAGGACGACCACGACCGGCCAAGAGTCGCGCCGAGCCAGCGAGCGCCAGCACGTCCTTCCGGCGCCCGTCGTCGAACTCGCCGGCCCGGATGCTGAGCAGCGCCGCGCACGCGACCGCCTGCTGGACCGACACCGTCAGCAACCGACCGGCTTGGGATTCGAGCGAGCTCCCGATCGGAAGCGCCGCCTCCTTCATCCGCCCGGTCGCGACCCGGAACTTGATCAGCCCCAGCTCCGCCTCGCGCTCCGGATGCGGCTCACCGGCGACGGCGCGTTCCAGAGCGGAGGCGACCCCACTCAAAGCCTCACGGGCGCCGGCGAGCAGCGGCCTCCGAGCATCCGTCTGGAACAGCACCCCCGCGGCAAGCACGTACACCGGGAGCGACACGAACACCGCACCGAGGCGGCTGCCGACCGAGGCCTCGGAGAGCGGAAACGCAGCCGAGTAGGCGAACGCCATCAACACGGGGAGCTGCATGGCCGCCGCCCGTGGGCCGATCCGCGGCAGCAGTCCCATCCCGAACCCGATGACGATCAGCCCGACGGTGATCGCCACGGTCGAGCCGGACAGCGCGGCGCCGAACACGGTCATGACCCCCACGAGCGCTGTCGCGATTACCACGGTCCCGATCCGCGTGGCCGGGTCGCCCGCGGGCGGACCGAGGGCCATGTACAGCCCGGGGATGATCGCGTAACCGGTCTCCTCGCCGAGTCCCACGGCCTTGGTCAGCAACGCCGCCCCGAGGAGCGTCACGACCGCCCGCCCCCAGGCGGGCACCATCATCGACGCCAGCAGCTTCAGCTTGGCGTTGCGCTCGGAGGCGGCGGCCACCACGGGATCATTGCCGAGGGGCCGAGCGACCGCGAATCCACGCCGGCCGATACGACCGAACGGCCAGCTCGCCATCAGGGTTTAGGCGATGGCTGAGCCGGCTGTTCGGTGAAACGACCTGGTCCTAATGTGGCGGAGGCGGCGTCACCCTCGATGCCTCACGGGAAGCCGCCCCGGTCCCGGGTGCGTAGCTGTAGTCGTCGTCCTCTGAGCCAAGGATCAGCAGGCCGTAGACGATCCAGATACTCAACGCGAAGACCGCGATCGACCACAATGGATACGCGGGGATCGAGAGCAGCGCTCCGATCGCGGCGAGCGAGCCGACGATCACCCCGAACCACCTTCCGTATCCGCCGCCGCCGAACAGCGAGATCGACGCGAGGAGCTCGAGGATCCCGAGGATCAACGTGATCCATCCCCAGCCTTTGAGGTTGGAGAAAACGTACTTCTGGTTGTGCACGAAGAAGTGCGAGTTACCGATCGCGGCGATCCCCCAAAAGATGTTCAGGATGCCACCGATCATCAGGAGGACCGCGGCGAATATGGCTCGCCCGACTCCTCTCGTTCCTTCCATCTGAACGCCTCCTTCCCAGCATAAAACCGCATGCGCCGGGATTTGTGAGCTAATCAGCGCAAAGGTTCGAGGATCTCGGGGTGAACCCTCCTCACCCGCCGAGGAAGAACAGTTATTGCACCGGAACGATCTCGGCCCCAAATGGCACGAGCGAGATCGGGATCATCTTGAAGTTGGCGAGGCCGAGCGGGATCCCGATGATCGTGATGCACAGCAGTACGCCGCTGACGAGATGCGCCAGCGCCAGCCACCACCCGCACAGGATGATCCAGATGATGTTGCCGATCATCGATCCCGCGCCCGCACTGGGCTTGCGCACGACCGTACGCCCGAACGGCCACAGCGCGTACCCCGCGATCCGCAGGGCGGCGACCCCGAACGGGATCGTGATGATCAGGATGAAGCAGATCACCGCCGCGATCGTGTAACCGATCGCGAGCCAGAAACCCGCCAGCACCAACCAGATGATGTTGAGGATGAAACGCACCGTCAGGTCTCGGGAAGACGCCTAGCCCGTCGTGGTCGTCGTCGACGTCACCGTCGTGGTGCTCGTCGTCGTACTCGTCGACGTGACGGTGCTCGCCGGCGTCGTGGTCGTCGTCGTCGTCGTGGTCGTGGACGTCTCGGGCGTCGTGGCCGACGACTTGCCCTTGACCGTCTTCTCGACCGTCGTCGTCTTGTTGCTGCTGCTGCCGCCGCCGGCGATGGCGAGCGCGATCCCGGCACCGACGAGCAGGGCGACGATCGCAGCGACCGCGATCCACGCGCCACTGACCCCGCGGCGCGGCCTCAGGTCGTAGCCGCAGTTCGGACAGAAGCCGGCGTCGGAGGACACCGGCGCGCCGCAGTGGGGACAGCGGTAGTCGTAGCTCGACGTCCTCGGGGGCTGGTCGCCGGTGCTCATCTCGGTTCGAGTATCACCGATTTAGGACGCACCGGAACCCGATGTGCGAGGTCGAGGTGTCGATCGCCTCGCCCTGGCGCGCGGCGGGCCGGTAGCGCAAGCAGTAGTTCGGCGCGCACAGGTGTGAACCTCCCTTGATCACCTTGCGAGGGATCGGCTCGCCCGTCTGGCTCTCCGACACGCGGGGGTTGTGCGGCACGCAGCACGCCTTCGCGGCGTCGGCCTTATGGCCCGGCGTGAAGAAGTCGGTCGTCCACTCCCAAACGTTCCCGGCCATGTCGTGGAGGCCGTGGCCGTTTGCGGGGAAGCGCTTGACCGGCGAGGTCCCGAAGTAGCCGTCGGTCTCGAGGTTCTGCCAAGGGAACTCGCCCTGCCACGTGTTGGCCATCATCCGGCCGCGGGGCGCGAACTCGTTGCCCCACGTGAAGACGGCGCCGTCGAGCCCCCCACGCGCGGCGTACTCCCACTGCGCCTCGGTCGGAAGCGCCTTGCCGACCCACCGCGCGTACGCCTCGGCGTCCTCGGGCGCGACGTGGACCACCGGGTGGAGCTCGCGCCCGCCGACGTTGCTTCCCGCCCCCTCGGGCGCGCGCCAGAACGCCCCCGGCGTCCACTCCCACCAGTTGCGGACGTCGCGCAGGTCGACCGGCCCGCGGGTTGCCCGGAATACGAGCGAGCCCGGCACCAGCAGCGCTGGGTCCGCGTCGGGGTAGTCGGCGGGATCGGGGGCGCGCTCTGCGCACGTCACGTGCCCGGTCGCCTTCACGAACCGGCGAAACTCGGCCACCGTGACGGGGTGTTCGTCGATCCAGAAGCCGTCGAGCTCCACGCGATGGACGGGACGCTCCTCGGGATAGAAGTCCTCCGAGCCCATCGCGAACGCCCCCGCGGGCACCCAGCGCATGTCCTTGGGGCGCGACTCCGGCGGGGACGGCGCTCTGACGCTCGTGCTCACGTCTGACTGTATATCTGCTCGTTGGCCTCTTCGGCGCTTATCAGCCCGATCGCGACCAGGTCGCGCGGATGCACCCACGCGTCGGCGAGATGGAAGCCGCCGGCGCTGTGGACCGCCTCGCGCAGCCCGATCGCCCAGCGGTGCTCGATGAGCGCCACCGCGGCCGCTTGGGAGTCTCCGAGCGCGTCCTCGATGTACCAGACATCGTCGGGCAGGACCTCGCCGTCCTCAGCGGCCGCGGCCCCGATCTCCGCCCCGGCGACGGCGCCCTCCGCGCCTCCGGCTCCGAGACCGATCAGGGCTCCGACGGTCGCGCCGAACTCCTCACTCTCTTCAGTCGAGAGGTTGGTTCCGCGCAGACGCGTGATGTTGCCGTCGGCGTCCTTGCTGACGAGCGCCACGTCAATCAGGCGGATCGTGTCGCTCTCGCGCAGGCGGTCGAGCTCGCCCATGATCTGACCGTGGAAGTCCGGGTCGGAGAAGCCGAGCACCAGCAGTTGAACAGGTCCGATGGTCATGACTTTCTCCTAGCTTCCGATCAGCTTCGCCTTGGCGGCGTTGAACTCTTCATCCGTAAGCACGCCCGAGGCCTTGAGATCCCCGAGCTGCTTGAGCTGGCTCACCATGTCGTCGCCGGCGGGTGCCGCTGGCGCGGCGGGCGCGGGAGCCGGCGCCGCGGCTTGTTGATCTTGCAGATCAGCAATCTGCGCGTCCTGATCCTGCTCCGCTTGGGCGTGGCGCTGGCCTGCCCTGCCGGCCAAATAGCCCGCCCCGCCAACCATCGCCGCGCGAGCGAGCGGCCGCCGACGTCGTCGCATGCCCATATCAGTCGCCTTCCAATTCGAGTGTGCCGTGGCGCGCAAACGCGCCACCGAGCAAAGTCTGAGATCCAACGGGTTAACGGTCATCACCCGGGGTGGGTGATGCGCCAGCCTACAGCTTGGCCAAGATCACGACCAACGTTCCGAGCGCGAGGGCCAGCGCCCCTCCGGTCAGCCACCTGACGAGCGGTAGGGACAGCTCTGAGTAGCTGTTGCGCCGTAGCGCATCTGCGGTCCGCTCCTGGCGAATCGCACCCGCGACGAGCACGGCGATCGCCAACGCGCCGTAGCCAACCCCGAGAAGGACGTACGGCCACCGTGTCCCGTGCGTGATGTCGGGCAGGACCCGGCCAACGCCGAGCGAAATCGCCGAGGCGCCGAGCGCGGTCCTCCACCACGCCAGCCATGTCCGCTCGGCGGCCAGCCACGTCCGTCTCGTCGGGTCTCCGAACTGCTGCTCCGACTGCTCTACCTCGCCGGGCATACCGCGACTCTAGGCCCCACCGTATGCTGGCGCAAATGGTCCTCGATGAACTCGACAACCTGGACCGCGCGGTCTACCGCGCCGTCGCCGACACCAAGACGCCGGAGCTGGACCGCTTCATGGCGCGTCTGTCGAACGCCGCCAACTACTCGCGGCTGTCGCTGGCCTCGGCCGCGCTGTTGGCCCTGACGCGCGGCAGGGATGGCCGCGAGGCCGCCAAGCTGGGTATGGCCTCCGTCGTCGCCACGTCGGCCGTCGTCAACATGGTCATCAAGCCGCTCGGACGCCGGGAGCGACCGGATCCCGCCGCGCACAGGGTGCCGACCGGGCGGCGGGTACGAGTGCCCAAATCGCGGTCGTGGCCCTCGGGCCACACGGCCGCCGCGTTCGCGTTCGCGACCGGCGTCAGCGATGTCCTGCCGTGGGACGGCGGACTGCTCCACATCCTCGCGACGGTCGTCGGGTACTCACGCGTTCATACCGGAGTCCACTACCCGAGCGATGTGATCGTCGGTGCGCTCACGGGAACGATCGTCAGCCGTCTTGTCGTCGACAAGCTAACCGGCGGCGGGGCCGAAGGCAATTCGGCCGAGCGTCCGCAGGCCGACCACGCCGTTCTCGGGTAGCGCGGCGGAGGGTGAGCGCCCGGGGTGGCTGGGGGCGATCCGCACCCTCAGCGCGGCGGGACGCATGGTGAACCGGACGGGCGGGTCAAGCAGCGCCGCCTCACCGTCGATCCCCGCCGGCAGCTGTGCGTCGCCGTCGACCTCGATCGTCGGCCCGGACCACAGCTGCATCAGCCTGCCCCCCGTCCCGCCATGCGGTCCGATCACCGCGACACCGAGCTTTCCGGTGTCGATCCGCGGGCGTGTTCCCGAGCCGACCGCGTGGCCGAGGCGATACGGGTTGTTCGAGACGAGCAGCGCGACCCCACCCTCGTGGGTGAGTCCATCGGGGGTGTGCCACCGCAGCGCGGGCGCGTGCCCGGACGGGCCCGCGACTTCCGGGATCGTCTCGAGCAGCGTTCTCAGCTTCGCATCGCGGTAGCCGCTGCTCTGCACCGCCTGGGCGTAGAGCCCCAGCGAAACGTTGTTGACGAACACGCGGCCGTTGACCTCGGCCAGATCGACCGTCTGTTCCCAGCCGTCGACGAACGCATCGAGCGCTCCGATGACGTCGTTTCGATCGACGCCGAGATCGAGCGCGAAGTGGTTGCGCGTCCCCGACGGAATGCACGCGTACGGCAGCCCCGCCTTCGCGGCGGCCGCGGCGACGACCGCCTGCGACCCGTCGCCGCCCGCCATCGCCAGCCCATCGGCACCGCTGGCCAGCGCAGCCTCGACGAGCGCCTCGAGCGGCGTGTCGAATGTCAGCTCGATCGGCTCGATGCCGCGCTTGCGCGCCTCGTCGGCGACGTGGAAGCGTTCCGCCTTTCCGCCGCCTGAACGCGGGTTGAAGAACAGCACGGGGTTGAGCGGTGCCGGCGCCGGCGGCTTCCGCACGCGTACGCTGACGGCAACACGCGCGGCGGCGATCGCGCCCACCGCGGTCAGCACGACGGCGATCGTGAGCCCGGCACTGCGGCTGAGGAGCAGGACCAATGCCACCCCCAGCGCCACGACCGCGATCGCCAGGGAGATCGCCCGCGTCGCGCCCCGCCGCAGCAGGCCGTGCCATCCGGAGATCAGCGCGAGAACGGTGAGGCCGAGCACAAACAGGCCGCGCGGAAAGTGCTCAAACAGCGAGATGAGCGCCAGCACGACGCTGGCCACGCCGAGCACGATCGCCAGCAGAGCCGTCAGCCGCCTTCCCAACGATGAGGTCATCCGCGCCTCGCGAGTCCCGGAGCCAGGAGGTGCAGGTCGCGCGCCCGCTGGACCGCGTCACGGCGATCGTTGGCGCCGAGTTTGCGGTAGATCGAACGCAGATGGGTCTTGACGGTGTTCACCGACACGAACAGCTCCGAGGCGATCTCGTGATTGGACATCATCGTCGGCAGGAAGCTTAAGACCGCCGCCTCTCGATCGGTGAGTTGTTCGGCGAGCGTCGGCCGGCTCACTCGGCGCGACGCGACGTCGTCGAGCGCCAGCTGCGCCAGCCCGATCGTGGCCGCCGGCGACTCCGCGGCGGCTCGGTGCAGGTCGCGCTCTGCGGCCTCGCGATGCCCCATCGCCGTGCGGCCGTGCGCCAGAAATCCAGCCGGTACCGGTGGCGGCACCAGCTTGGGCTGCGGCGGGAGACCGCGATTGCCGTGTGTACCACTCAACGGAGCGCGAGTATCGGGTGCGCTCAGAGCCCGGTCAATGATGGGCACACCCCAATTCAGCGGGTGCTGCAAGAACCCGTTACCGTACTGGCGGGACGTCGGTGGGGTCGTCCAACACGTGTGAATGCTTCTTGGTGTCCGGCCTTGTCTACTGCGACCGAAGTGCATACCAACCAGCGCACCCGGGTGGTCATCGCCGAGGATGCTTACCTGGTACGTGAAGCGCTGGTCCAAATCCTCTCGAGGGCCGACGACATCGACGTGGTGCGCACGTGTCAGAACCGCGACTCGCTGCTCGCCGCCGTCCGCGAGGAGCGTCCCGACGCCGTCCTCACAGACATCAGGATGCCGCCGACCGGGACCGACGAGGGCATCCAGGTCGCGCGCACGCTCCGCCAGACGGACCCGGAGATCGGCGTCGTCATCCTCAGTCAGTTTGCCGACGCGAGCTACGTCCTGTCGCTGCTGGAGTCCGGCTCCGCCGGACGCGCGTACCTGTTGAAGGAGCGGGTGCGAAGCCCGACCCAACTGGTTTCGGCGATCACCTCGGTCGCGGCGGGCGAGTCGGTGATTGACCCAGCGGTCGTCGACGTGCTCGTCCAGGCGCGGGCACAGGCGTCGCGCTCCCCGCTGTCCCAGTTGACGGCTCGCGAGCACGACGTCCTGGCCGAGATCGCGCAGGGCAAGAGCAACGCGGCGATTGCGGCGTCGCTGTTCCTGACCAAGCGAGCCGTCGAGAAGCACGTGAACGCGATCTTCATGAAGCTCGAGCTCGGCAGTCCTGAGGACGTGAGCCGGCGGGTGAAGGCCGCGCTGATGTTCCTCGCCGGCGAGTCTTCGTAGTCGATCACTCCGCCGAGGCGCGGAGCGTCGCCGGAATCTCGGCGCTGATCCGGGTCCCGCGATGGATCGGGCTGTCGACCTCGATGCTGCCGCCGATACCCTCCACGCGGTCGCGGAGCCCTTCTAGGCCGAGCCCGGCGTGCTCGACGGCACCGCCGACGCCGTCATCCTCGATCAACACGCTGAGGACGCCGGGCCGCAGATCGAAGTAGACCCAGATCCGCGAGGCGCGGGCGTGCTTCTGCGCGTTCGTGACGGCCTCGGCGACGACGAAGTACGCGGTCGATTCGCTGCCGTCGTCGAGCCGCTCGGATGGGGCGCCTGCCACGTCGATCGGCACGCTCGAGGTGCCGGCGATCGACGCGATCGCGCTCGCGAGGCCGTAGCGCGACAGCACCGGTGGGTGGATGCCATGAGCGAGCGCTCGGAGCTCGGTGATCGCGACCAGCAACTCGGCCTGCGCCGATTCGAGCACGGCTTCGGCGCGCGAGGGCTCGTCGCGGACATCTTCCGCGCCCAGCGCGAGGTGAGCCGCGAGCGCCACGAGTCGCTGCTGCGCGCCGTCATGGATGTCGCGCTCGAGGCGCCGGCGTTCGTTGTCGGCCGCGTCGATCAACCGAGCACGCGACGCCCGCAGCCGGCGGGAGAGAGCCTGTCGCTCGCAGACCACGGCCGCGAGCGTCAGCGTCGAAACGGCCGCCACCACGAGATACAGCTGCGTGTTCAACACGGTGCGGCCAATCGAGTGGAACACGAACGGGCCGTGGAAGTGGGTGGTGCCCCAGATCGTCAGGGCGAAGGAGATCAGGATCGCGAGCGTCGCGCCACGCGGCCCGAACCGCAGGGCGGCCCAGATCAGCGCCGGGAAGACGATGTAGCTGAGCGGTCGCCCGACATCCAGCCCGAGGACGCTCAGCCCGACGAGCGCGAACAGCAACGCCGATCCCTCGAGGGCGCGGCCGCGAAGCCACTCGGGCCCGGGGCGAGAGACCCACGCCAGCGCAAACGGCACGACGATCAGCCCGCCGGAGAAGTCCCCCAGCGCCCACGTCCGCCAGACCGTGGGCACCGATTTGTCGACGACGTTCCCAAGCTCGAGTGAGCCAACGCCGATGGACGCGCTGATCGCACAGCCGACCGCCATGGACCCGACAATGATCGCCACTCCGTGCAGCGAGGCCAGTGGATCGCCGCGGGGCAGGAACCGGCGGATGAGCATCACAGCGATCACGATCTCGAGCACGTTGCCGATCGTCTGGCCCATCGCGGAGCCGACCGGCAACGCCATGTAGTTGTTGACCAGGAGATCCCCGATCAGGATCCCGGGCCAGAATCGGAGTCCCTCCAGGTACAGGAACGCGATCCCCACGCCCACCGGGAGCCACGTGATCGCGGCGACCGGTCCGGAGAAGCCGAGCGCATACCCGAGGTGGGCCGAGGCGTAGTACAGCAGCACCAGCACCGCCAGTCCGACGAGGTACTGGCCCTGGAACCCCTCGAGCGCCCCGGGCGTCCGGCTACGCTGCGCCACGCGGCCCCGTGCGCCCTGAATAGCGCTCTCGATCAACGAGACGCCGGCCATAACCGGAAGCATGCCACCCCGCGCGCCTCTTGACAGTCCGGATTGTGAACATTCTGTGACCATCACCGCCTACGCAAACCTTCTCTCGCCGGTCTCCCTGGGCCCGCTGCGCCTACGAAATCGGGTCGTCTCGACCTCGCATCAGACGACGCTCGTCCACGACCACCTGCCGACCGATGCGCTGATCGCCTACCACGCCGCGCGCGCCGCCGGCGGGGCCGCGGCGATCTTCATCGAGGCGACCGCCGTACACCCGACAGGCCTGCTGACGCCGCACACCCTCGGGGGTTATCTGCCGGAGATCGCCGGGGGCTACAGGCGCCTCGCCGACGCGCTCCACGCCCACGAGACGAAGCTGCTCGTGCAGCTGTTCCACGGCGGGCGCGAGCAGTTCGGCGCGCCGCCCCGGGGACCGGCGGTGGCGCCCTCGGCCGTGCCCTCGCCACGGTTCAAGAGCGAGCCGAGGGCGCTGCGCACCCGGGAGCTGCGCGAGATCGTCGACGGCTACCAGGCCGCCGCCCGCCTCGCGCGCGAGGGGGGCATCGATGGGATCGAGCTGTCGTTCTCCCACGGCTACCTCGTGCCGCAGTTCTTCTCGCCGGCGACGAACCTCCGCGAGGACGGATACAACGGGGATCTCGATGCGCGACTGCGCCTCGCGCGCGAGATCATCGCGGCGGCCCGCGCCGGCGCCGGGCGAGCTCGCCGTCGGCGCGCGCCTGAGCGCCGACGAGCTCGCGCCCGGGACGCTCGACGCGCGTGCCTGCGCCGAGATCACGCGGGCGTTATGTGCCGACGGGGGCCTCGACTTCGTGTCGTTCGTCCTTGGCCATTCCGCGAGCTACCTCGGTTCGACGTGGATCGCGCCGCCGCCCCCGGTGGCGGAGAACGCGATTGCGTCGAAGCTGGCACTAGCGCGCGAGGCCGCCGGCGCCACCGCGGTGATCGCCACGACGCGGATCGTCGACCTCGAGGACGCCGAGGAGCTGCTCGGCTCAGGGGCGGCCGACGCCGTCGGCATGACGCGCGCGCTGATCGCGGACCCCGACCTCGTGCGCAAGACGATCTCTGGCGCCG
Organism: uncultured Solirubrobacterales bacterium; assembly: GCA_963812225.1. GTDB lineage: Bacteria > Actinomycetota > Thermoleophilia > Solirubrobacterales > Solirubrobacteraceae > Palsa-465. The sequence goes on along the minus strand of CAWEUN010000006.1, from coordinate 652,885 downwards.
CCGACGACGTGATCGAGTGCATCGGCTGCAATCAGAGCTGCATCGGCCACTACCACGTCGGCGCCCCGATCGGCTGCGCCGTCAATCCGCGCACGGGACGCGAGGCGACGCTGCCGCGCCCGGCGCGGCGCCCGCGCCACCGGCGGGTGCTCGTAGCCGGCGGCGGGCCCGCCGGGGTGGCGGCGGCGGTCGAGGCGGCGCTGGCGCGAGATGACGTCGTGCTGCGCGAGCGCGATGACGAGCTCGGCGGTCAGCTGCGCCTCGCCGGCCAGGCACCGGCGCACGTCGAGATGTGGGAGCGCTGGCTGCGCACGGCGCGCCGCCGGCTGGAGCGGCTGGGCGTCTCGGTCGAGCTCGGACGCGAGGTGGACGCTGCGGACGCCGACGATGGTTGGAACCTCGTCGTCGTCGCCACCGGGGCGCGGGCGTACGTGCCTTCGTGTCCGGGGCTTGGCGGTGTTTCCGTGATCGACGGCTGGAGCGCGCTGGCGGCGCCGGCGTCAGTGCGCGGCCCCGTGCTGGTGGTCGACTGGGGCGGCGAGTGGACAGGGCTCGATGCCGCCGAGGTGCTGAGTGCCGCCGGCCACGAGGTCGAGCTCGCGTGCGGGGCCGTCCACCCCGGCGAGACCCTTCATCAGTACCAGCGCAATCTCTACCTGGCGCGGCTCGATCTCGCCGGCGTCCGAATCCGCCACCACACCGAGGTCGCGCTCGAGACGGGCCGGCTGCGCCACGCCTTCTCGGGCCGGGAGGAGCCGCTGCCGGAGGTGGCGACGGTCGTGCTCGCGCAGGGACGGGCGCCAGAGGGAGCGCTGTGGGAGTCGCTGGAGGGGCGTGCGGGGTGCGTCGCCGCCGGCGACGTGCTGGGGCCGCGGACGCTCGAGGAGGCGGTGCTCGAGGGTACGCTGGCGGTCCGCGAGGGCCCGCTCTAGATTCGCGATTCGGCCTCCTCCATCTCGCGCTCGACGCGGTGCTCGAGCGCGCGCAGGCGCCGGAGGCGCCGGGGCGACTTGGCGGTGCGGCCGGTGAACAGCGTCGCCACGGCGCACGCGAAGAAGCAGGCGGCGCCGAGCGCCGTGTTCCAGTTCGAGGCGGCGAGGTCGAGGACCGAGCCCTTCGAGGGAACGAGGTACCCGGCAATCGCGGCGATCCCGAAGAAGATGCAGCCGAGCAGGTTGACGGCCGGCTCCCACCAGCCACGAGCGCCCGTCATCGGTAGCCAGCCGTGGCGCGGCGACGCGCGGTACGCGATTGCGCCGGACACGAGGAAGCAGATCGACCCGAATGCGTCGGGACGCCACACGAGCCTGTTGTATTCGGGGCTGCTCAGCGCCGTGTGCAGCGCCCGATAGGTGGTGACGTTGAAGAACAGCGTGCCGGCCGATTGGATGATCGCCGCCCACCACGCAGCTCGGCCGGCGGTGTCGGCGTGGCGCTCGGAAAACGCGAGGTGGCTCTGCAGGGCGCCGCCGGCGGTGAACAGGACCGAGCCGACGAAGAACGTGATCGCGTCGGCCTTGTCGCCGACGAGGTTGGCGAAGCCCGGGAACGGACCGACGAGGAAGCACAGCGACCCGATCGCAAAGAACAGCGCCATCCACCGCTCTCGACTCACGGTCGCCATGGTATGTGCGAGCGCCGTCGCCCCGCCGGCGAACGATGGCGTTTTAGTCCCGGCGACCCGTTCGGAGAACGCCAAGGTTGGCGAGCTCGCGCCAGGCGTGGCTAGGCCGGGCCGCCGGGCGCGCCTAAGCCGACGCCGCCGTGCGCGCCACCGGACGCAGCGGCCGCCCCGGCGGAAAGGCGCGAAACGCCTCGAGCTCGAAGCGGAGCTTCCACACGAGCGAGTGCCCGTCGAGGACCTGCTCGAGCATCCTTAGGCTCGCCCTGTAGTGCCCGAGCTTCTTGCGGACGTCGGAGGGCACCGGCTCGCCGTCGAGCCGCGCGTGGGCGACACGTGTGCGGAGCTCGCGGACCTTGGCGACCTTGTCTGCCGCGAAGATCGTGGCCGCGTCCGGGCCGGCGCCTCGCACCTGCTTTCGGAGCGCCGCCTTGCGCGCGCGCTCCGAGGGGATCTTCGGGTTCTCGGTCACGGCGGCGACCAGGCCCGCGATGCGCTGACCGAATATGGCCTCGATCTGATCGAGACCCACGCTGGTGTTCTCGACCACGTCGTGGAGCATGCCCGCCGCGACGACCTCGTCCGAGGCTCCGGAGCTGTAGAGCAGCGACGCGACCTCGAGGGGATGGAGGATGAACGGCGCGCGATCCGAGTCCCGGCGCTGGCCCCGGTGGAAGCGCCGGGCAAACCGCACGGCGGTCTCCGACACCCTGAACTCCGGTGAGAACGTGGGAACTCCATTCCCCGTCCTCGCATCAGCAAACGTTTGCGGGTTCACTCGCTCAGCGTACCTTGGGGCTCGATCGGGAGATCGAAAGCAGACTCCGTCCCTGATTGGCTTTCACAACTTACCAACACCGCAAAATGCGAGTTTCTAACGGGCGATGCGGATCGGGTTGGGCGGGAATTCGCGGGCGCAGGCCGGGCCCGAACCGCTTCCGTCAGCCCGTCTTGACCTTCACGTCGGCGTCCGGGGTCAGCTCCGCCGCTCGCATCGGCACGCCGGCGGCGGCGTAGGCATCGGCGGCGTCGAGCGTCTCGGCCTGGAGCAGCGCGTGGGCGAGGCTGTCGAGCTGGTCCCGGTGGTCGGTGAGCAGCTGGGTGACCTCGGCGTGGCCCTCGTCGACGATGCGCCGGACCTCCTCGTCGATCAGGTACTGCGTCTGCGGAGAGGTCTCGGAGGCGCCGGGCAGGAACGGGCTGGAGCCCTCGGCCGGAAGCACGGCGATCGGCCCGACCTTATCGCTCATCCCCCAGCGACCGACCATTTGGCGGGCGATCTGGGTCAGCTGCTGGATGTCGGACTCGGCCCCCGTCGTGATCTTCCCGTAGACGACCTCCTCGGCGACGCGGCCCCCGAGGGAGACGTTGATCTTCGCCTCGAGGTCCTCGCGTGAGTACGAAACGACGTCCGCATCGGGCGTCGAGAGCGTTACGCCGAGCGCTTGGCCCCGCGGGATGATCGAGACCTTGCGCACCGGATCGGCGTTCGGCGTCAGCATTCCGACGAGCGCGTGGCCGGATTCGTGGTAGGCGGTCCGCTCGCGATCCTCGGGGCCCAGGACAATCCCGCGCGGCGCGCCGAGCAGGATCTTCTCGAGCGATTCGGTGAAGTCCGCCATCTTGACCTTGGCGTGGTTGAGCCGAGCCGCCAGCAGCGCCGCCTCGTTGCACAGGTTGGCGAGGTCGGCGCCGACCATCCCCGGCGTCGTTGCCGCGAGCGCTTCGAGATCGACATCGTCGTCGAGCGGGATCGAGCGCGTGTGAACCTGGAGAATCTTCACCCGGCCGGCCTTGTCGGGCGGCTGCACAGCCACACGGCGGTCAAAGCGGCCGGGACGGAGGAGCGCGGGGTCGAGGATCTCAGGTCGGTTCGTCGCGCCGAGGACGACCACCGCGACGTTCGACTCGAAACCGTCCATCTCGGTCAGGATCTGATCGAGCGTCTGCTCGCGCTCGTCGTTCGCACCGGTGATGCCGGCGGAGCCCTGGCGCGAGCGGCCGATCGCGTCGAGCTCGTCGATGAAGATGATCGCCGGCGCGGCCTCCTTCGCCTTCGCGAACAGATCGCGCACCCGCGCGGCGCCAACGCCGACGATCGCCTCGATGAACTCCGAGGCGGCGATCGAGAAGAACGCGGCGTGCGCTTCCCCGGCCACCGCTCGTGCGAGCAGCGTCTTCCCGGTACCCGGCGGTCCGTACAGGAGCACGCCGTGCGGCATCCGCCCGCCGAGCCGTTCGTAACGCTCGGGGGTCTTCAGGAAGTCGACGATCTCGCTCAGCTCCGCCTTCGCCTCGTCGATCCCCGCGACGTCGTCGAACGTCACCATGATCTTCGCCGGGTCGGCCCGCCGCGCCTGGGAGCGGCCGAAGTTGCCGATCCCGCCGATCCCGCCACCACCTGCGGTGGCGCGCCGCGCGAGGAGCACGAACAGGCCGACGAGCAGCAGCGTCGGGCCGAACCCGAGCAGCAGCTCAGCGAGGATCGACGTTCCGGGGTTGGGGTTGGTCGCGTTGACCTCCACGCCCTGTTCCCGCAGGAGCGTCGTCAACTGATTGCTGTTCCAGAACGACGGAACCTGCGTCGAGAACAGGTCGGTCGGCGTCGCCTTCGAATCGCTCGGCGGATAGCGCACCTTCGTCTTGAACGTGCCCTGGATCGTGTCGGCCTTGGACGAGATCGACTTCACCTGGCCGGCCTCGAGCTGATTCAGGAAATAGGGGCTGAACGGGACCTTGTCCCGCGGCTGGCCCGACTTCTGGAACGCCAGAACCGAGATCCAGTTCAGGGCAAGCAGAACGATGACGAAGATCCAGAAGCCACGCAGGCGGTGGGGCGGAGGCGGCTTGTGCTCGTCGGGCATCCCGCGACCGTCGGGCGCCGGCGTCACGCGCCAGCCCTGCTTGTCGCGCGGCATCGTCGGCGAGGGCGGGCGACGACCCGAGGCGTCCTCTTCAGCGGTGTCGGCGGCTGGAGTCTCTTCGGCCATGCCACCATTCTGACGTGTTCACCCTCTCGACCCAATAATGGTGCGGCGGCCGCAGTAGGCTGCGCCCAATACCGGACACCCCCGACCCCGGCGCCCCCAAGGAGGTCCGATGGGTTTCGACCAGTACCACGAGCCGCCAGAGGAGCTGCCAGCCCCCACGCGGACATTCGCGCGCCTATGCGCGTCGCTCACCGAAGAAGCAGAGGCGATCGGCTGGTACGAGCAGCGGATCGCGGTCGAGACTGATCCTGAAGCGCTCGCCGTGATGCGCGACGCTCAGGGCGAGGAGTTCAAGCACTTCAGCATGGACCTCGAGTTCCTGCTCCGCCGCACCCCTGCGTGGCGCGAGATTGCCCAGGGAATCCTGTTCCGGAGCGGCGACATCGTCGAGCACGGCGAGGAGGCCGAGGCCGAGACCTTCGAGGGCGATGGAACGGGAGCCGAGGGCGCCTACGACGGTTCGCTCGGCATCGGCGCGCTGAGAGGAGTGGCGTGATGAACCATCTGCTTCGTGAAAAGGCACCGATCAGCGACGCCGGCTGGAGCATGCTCGATCAGGAGGCGCGCGACCGGCTGACCCCGGCGCTCGCTGCGCGCAAGCTCGTCGACTTCTCCGGGCCGAACGGCTGGGAGTATTCGGCGACGAACCTCGGTCGTGTCACCGCGCTCACGGCGGCGCCTTCGGACGGGGTGTCGGGGTTGCAGCGGCGTGTCCTTCCGCTGGTCGAGGTGCGGGCGGACTTCGAGCTGTCGCGGTCCGAGCTGCGCGACGGGGACCGCGGCGCCGACGACGTCGATCTCGAGGCGCTCGACAAGGCGGCTCACCAGATCGCGGTCGCCGAGAACGTGGCGATCTTTCACGGCTGGAGGAACGCGATCACCGGGATCGCCGAGGTCTCGCCGTACAAGCAGGCGTCGCTCGGCAAGGTCACCGATCAGTACCCGCGGCCAGTGGCCGGCGCCGTCGAGGAGCTGCTCTGCAACGGCGTCAGTGGTCCGTACGGCCTGGCGCTCGGGCGCGAGCAGCACCGGCGGGTCGTCGAGACCGCCGAGCACGGCGGCTACCCGCTGCTCGACCACCTGCACAAGATCCTCGAGGGCCCGATCGTCTGGGCGCCCGGCGTGAAGGGAGCGGTTGTCGTCAGCCTGCGGGGCGGCGACTTCATCTTCGAATCCGGCGAGGACCTCTCGATCGGCTACGACTCGCACGACGGCGAGGTCGTGCGCCTGTACCTGGAGGAGAGCTTCAGCTTCCACGTGGCGACGCCCGAGGCCGCGGTGGCGCTGAAGGACTAGCGGACAACGGATCACCTCCGGGAGGGCCTGGGCCCCGCCCCGCTGTATGTGCTCTTGTTGGCTCTTCTGCGTTCGCTTGCGTCCTCGATGCCGTCGATCGGCGCGTGGCTCGGTAAACGGCGCCGGGAAGGAGTGGGTTGGGGCGCCTGCGATGGTGCATAAAGCGACAGAACCGGCGCCGGTGGCAAGCCCTGTCGACTTATGCACACTCCTCGTGCATAGCGCGACAGGCCTCAGGTTCTCAAGCGAGATTGGCGTCTTATGCACCATCGGAGGTCGGCGAGCCCGGGGTTTTGTTGTTCACACGAGCAGCCCGACCCCATCCCCTTCCCAGCGCCTTGTACCGAGCTGCCCACCAGACGAGGCCGCCAGGGTGAGGACGCCTACTGCGCGGTGGCGGTACCCCAGAGCCGGTCGCCTTCGGTCGGCGCCATTGGCTGCAGCTCGAGGACCATCATCAGCGCCGCCCCTTCGGGCGGATCGGACGCGGCCAGCACCTGCCACGAGTGGGCCGGGGCGATGCAGAGCTGACCCGGTCGGAGCTCGCTGAACGACCTCGACTCACCGGCGCGGTGCTCGATGTTCTTGCCCCCGATCCGCTGGGCGAGCTCCGCGGCGAGCCCGACCGCATTGTGGGGCTGCTCGTCGCTCATCCGCTCGGCATCGACCAGCACGACCTCGGCGATCCTCTCCGTCCTGCCGGTCACGATCACGACCGGCGCTGAGATCGCCGCCGCGACCGCCTCGCCGGGCCCGCCAAGCGCGGACGCGCCCGACACGGATCGCTGGCCGACGAGGACCAGCGACGGTTCCCGAGTGACGGCGGCGTTGACGATCCCGTCGGCGAACGAGCTCGTCACGAGCAGGGTCGGGTCGGTGTCGACGCCGAGCGAGAATCCGACCCGGCGCAACTCGGCGATCCCGGCCTGGTGCGCGCTCCGCTCGCCCGGCGGACAACTGAGGAGGCCCCGAACCACGCCCGTGTCCGGAGCGGCCACCCGTGCCGCGATCTCGAACCCGAGCTCGGCCTGGCCTGGCTCCTCCAGCGCCACGAGGACGCGGTGGCCGAGGCGCTGACCGTCCTCATGCGGGACGGCCACGTCGCCCTTGACGCGCTCGACGACGAACGTGGCGACGACGATCGAGACGAGGATCAACACGAGCACCGCGTTGACGACCGACTGATCGAACAGGCCGATGTCGAAGCCGATCACGGTCGCCGCCAGCGTCGCCGCCGCCTGCGGAATCGTCAGGCCCCACATCAGTGCGGTCTCCCGGCCCGAGAGCTGCAGGACTCGTCCGGTCACGCCGGTGGCGACAGCCTTGCCGCCGAGGGCCGCGACAGTGAACAGCGCGGCGAACTTGAGCGTCTCGCCTTGGACCATCACGCTGGGCTGGAGCAGCATTCCGACCGAGACGAGAAAGATCGGCACGAAGACGGCCGACCCGAAGAAGTCGATCCGATCCATCAGCGGCCCCTCGTTGGGGACCAGGCGGTTGAGGCCGAGCCCGGCGAAGAACGCCCCGACGATCCCTTCGATCCCGACCATGTCCGCGAGGGTCGCCGCGGCCAGGAAAGAGGCGATCGCCAGCAGGTAGCGGACGATCCGGTCGGTCCCGAGGTACCGGAACGCGAGCCGGACGAGCCGAGGCAGAACCAGGAACGAGAAGATCGCGAGCACGGCCAGGCCGAACACGACCTGCAGCGCGATCGAAGCCGGCGACCCTCCCTCCAGCTGCGACCCGGACACGAACGCCAGCACGACGAGCGAGGCCGTGTCGGTCAGCACGGTCGCGCCGACGGCGGTGGCCACGGCGCGGTGGGCGGCGAGGCCGGCGTTCCTGACCGTCGGGTAGACGAGCAACGTGTGCGACGCCATCAGCGAGCCGAGCAGGAGCGCCGCCGCAACCTCCCAATGCAACGCGAACCCGATCGCCGAGCCGAACGCCATCGGCACCGCGAACGCGAGCAGTCCGAACAGGCCGACCGCGCGGCGGTGGATCCTGACCAGCGCCAGGTCGAGCTCGACGCCGGCGACAAACATCAGATAGAGCAGCCCGAGCTGCCCGAGCTCGGGCACCGTCGTGTTCCCGGAACCGATCAGGTTGAGCCCGTTGGATCCGATCACGTAGCCACCGAGCAGCAGGCCGATGATTCCCGGCAGCCGCGCCCGCTCGAGCAGCGGCGGGCCGACGATCACGACCACGAACAGCACGAGGAACTCCCAGGGTGCCCCCGTCGGGGACTTGACGCTGATGGACGCGAGCACCGGTGTCAGCACGTTCATGGTCACGTCCGGTTCGTCTGAATCAACGGCAGGGACTTCTCGGCGTCGTCAGCGGCCGAGCCCACCCAGACGTGCACGAGGTGGTCCATCGTGCCGTCGTTGGCGAACGCGCGCATCGCCGAGTTCACCGCCTGCTCGTTGCTCGATCCCTTCGGCATCGCCGCGGCGATCATCTCCGAGCCGGGGAGCTGCGCCACCGTGGCCAGACGGCCTCCCGAGTGCTCGGCGGTCACGACGGCGGCCGGCAGATCGAGCAGGACGGCATCGATCTTGTCGGCCTCGAGCGCGGCCAGCATCTGCGAGGTGTTGTCGTAGATCTTCACCGGGTCGTTCGGCGCGATCTCGCTGTTGATGATTCCGATGAACGTCGTCTCACGGACGGCGCCCCACCTCAGGCCCTGAGCCGTTTCCAGATCCGGAACCGACGCGCCGTTCTGGACCACCACCGTCGGCGCCGCGTCGAGGTACGGGGCCGAGAACGACAACGACTTCGACCGCTGGGCCGTCGGCGTGATCAGGTCCAGCGCGAGGTCAGCCCCGTCGAGCTGCCCGTTGACGATCCGGTGGAAATGCTCGGTGATGACGCGCACCGACTTCAGGCCAAACCGTTCCGCCAGGTCCCTGGCCAGCTCGTACTCGAGACCTCCCGTGAGGTGCGTGGGCGTCCCCTCCCAGAAACCTGGGGTAGGGATATCGGTCGTCACGACCGTGAGGACGCCCCGAGTCCGCGGCTTGAACGTGCCCGCGGCCGGCGACGAGCTGAGGTCGCCGCAGCCAACGAGCAGCAGCGCGACCAGGAACCCCATCGCCACGCGTGCGGACGCGTATACCCACATATCCCTCGGACAGAGCGTAGCTGCGGGCTCGATCCTTCGCCACAGGTGAATGTAGGCTGACGTACGTAGATAACGCGCAACCAACAGGAGAATGCGCATGAGCCCCACAGGAGCACCCTGATGTCCCCCGTCTCACGCGGGTTCCTGGGGCGGCGGCGGCCGGTCGCGGACCCCTCGCGCGTGCCGCCGGGGCAGTACGTGACGAACGACTTCCCCGTCCTTTCGGCGGGCCCGACCCCACACACCCCGCTCGACCAGTGGAATTTCACGATCCAAGGCATCGTCGAAAAGTCGGTGTCCTGGCCCTGGCAGGAGTTCCTGGCGCTCCCGTCCGAGAACGTCACTGTCGACATCCACTGCGTCACCAAATGGTCGAAGCTCGACACGACCTGGAAGGGCGTTTCGGTTGACACGCTGCTCGACGGCGTGGACAGCACCGCCGAGTACCTGACGGCTTACTCCGACGGCGGCTACACGACCAACCTGGCGCTGGAGGACGTCACCGACGGCAAGGCATGGGTCGCGTATGAGTACGCCGGCGAGCCGCTCGAGCCCGAGCACGGCGGCCCGGCGCGGTTGCTCGTCCCGCACCTGTACTTCTGGAAGAGCGCCAAGTGGGTCCGCGGCCTCGATTTGACGGTCCGGGACGAGCCTGGGTTCTGGGAAATGTACGGCTACCACAACCACGGTGACCCATGGCTGGAACAGCGGTATCAGGGAGACTGAACTGGCAGCTCGGCAAGGTGACCGAGCTCGTGAAGGAGACGGCGCGCACGAAGAGCATCGTGCTCGACGTACCCCAGTGGCGCGGGCACCGCGCCGGTCAGCACGTCGACGTCCGGCTGACCGCCGAGGACGGCTACCAAGCGCAACGGAGCTACTCGATCGCCTCCGCACCCGAGGACACTCACCTCGAGCTCACGATCGAGCGGCTCGATGACGGCGAGGTCTCGCCATATCTGGCCGATGTACTGCAACCCGGCGACGAGCTCGAGCTCCGCGGCCCGATCGGCGGCTACTTCGTGTGGGAGGCCTCGACCGATGCGCCGCTGTTGCTGCTGGCCGGCGGATCCGGGGTCGTCCCGTTTCGGTCGATGCTGCGCCACCGCATGGCGGTGGGCAGCGCGGCGCCGATGAGGCTCGTCTACTCGTCGCGCACGTTGGGGGACGTGATCTATCGGAGCGAGCTCGAATCCGCCAGCGACGGCGTCGACGTCGAACTGGTCCTGACCCGGCAGTGGCCCGACGACTGGAGCGGACACCGGGGACGCGTCGACCAGAAGCTGCTCCACCAGCTCGCGTGGCCGTCCGATGAGCATCCGGCGATCTTCATCTGCGGACCGAACACCTTCGTCGAGGTGATGGCCGCCGGGCTGGTCCAGGACGGCCACGACCCTCGCCACATCAAGACCGAGCGGTTCGGGCCCACCGGCAACTGAGCGAGAGGTGACCATGGAACCACTGGACGGCAACGCAATCGCCGGGGCGCTGTACGACGTCTACGGCAAGGACATGACGATGGCGACAGGACGGTGCACCGTGTGCGGCGCGACCGGGCCGCTGGCGGAGCTGCGCGTCTACGTGCGCGCGCCGGGGATGGTGGCCCGCTGCCGCGTGTGCGACAACGTCGAGTTCGTGCTCGTCGAGATCCGGGAGGAGACCCGGATGTTCATGACGTGCCTGGAGATGATGGACTAGACGTTCTGTAGCCGAACCTGCCCCCGGGCGACGAGCTTCTCGTCCTCTGGGCGGCGGATCTCTACCAGCCACAGCTGCTGGGTGCGCCCCTGGTGGATGGCCGTGGCGAGAACGTTCAACCGGCCGGCGCGGTGCGGACGCAGGAAATCCGTGGCGTTGGCGACACCGACCGCGCGCTGACCCTGGTCCTGGACCGCCTCGAACGCGCCCGTGGTCGCGAACGTCTCGATCGCCGTCGTGTAGAGCCCTCCGTGGACGATGCCCCACGGCTGATGGTGGCGCTCGTCGGCGGCAATCGAACCTCTCACAAGTGTCGCGGTGCGTTCGTTGAATTCGATGTCGAGCAGCGACAGCAGCTCGCTGCCTGGGGATTCGGTCATCGCAGGCCGGTCACCTTCGTCATCGCAAGCATCTCCTAACGAAAGTCAGTTGCATGATGAAACGGACCTTGGTACCGTACCAGACAGTTCGATAAGGAGGACGGCTTGCAACCGCTACAGCGCACCTTCTTGACGCTTCGCGACGGCGCCGTCGTGCACGTTCGTCCTCTGCGCCGAGGCGACCGGGCCGGGCTGAAGGCGGAGATCGAGCGATTGTCCGAGGAGTCGCGCTACCTGCGCTTCGCCTCCGCGAAGCCGAGCCTGAGCCCCCGAGAGCTCGACTTCCTCGTCAACGTCGACCACCACGACCACGAAGCCCTCGTGGCCATCGACCCGCGGACAAGGCGGGGCGTCGCCGTCGTCCGCTACGTCCAGGTCCGCGGAGAACCAGGCGTCGTCGAGATCGCCGCCACGGTGGCGGACGACTGGCAGGGCCGCGGGCTCGGAGGGGCGATGATCGCCCAGCTCGCCGGGCGCGCCCGAGAGGAGGGCCACTCGGTGATGCGGGCGAGCGTGCTCGCGGCCAACAGCCGCTCGATCGCGATGCTGCGCCGGGGAGGCTTCGTCGCGCTCCGCGGCACCGGGATCATGCGCGAGTACGAGCGCCCCCTGCCTGTCTGACGCGTGCGGCGTGCAGGCAGCGGCTGTTGACTCGCGGCCCGCGGGCCCTGCGCGCCCGCAGCTTTGGCTGGCGATCGGCTCGGTAAACGGCGCTGGGAAAGATGGGGCTCGATCGCGGGATCGGGGCCCTCAAATGCTGCATAACACGACAACACCGGCGCAAATGCCGAGCCCTGTCGTGTTGAGCACACTCTTCATGCATAGATCGACAGGCCTCACCATCCGGAGCGGGATTGTCGTGCTATGCAGGTTCTGGACGGGCGCGATGGCGCCCGCTCGCCTCCCTTCGCCAGCGCCCTTCCCCAGGCCGACGGCCCTCGACCGCAGAACGACCCAGCCGAGGCCACACCAAAAAGGGCGCGCGAATGCGCGCCCCTATAACCGTCCTACCTACTGCCAGTAGCGCTCGACCGTGTCGGCGTCTCGCACCTTCGCCTCATCGGGGTCCTCCCCGGCGTCCCGCAGGGCGCGACGCTGACGCAGCAGGTCCCAGCAGCGGTCCAGCTCGACCTGCACGGCTTCCAACCGCTCGTTGTCCGCTTCCAGCGCGCCGGGATCGGCGGTGTCCGTCTGCTCCCGATTGCGCAGGCCGTGCTCTTCGGCCACGAGCGCTTCGATCCGCGCGGCAATGGTTTCGTCGCTCACGCCGCCGATCATACGCCGCCGGAGGCGGGATCACAGCGGCCGGCGGACTCCCACCTCGTCGAGATGGGCGAGCAGGTCGCCTGGATCCTCGTAGACCCGGAACGCGCCGGAGTAGATCAACTCCTCCCGGCCGTAGCCACCGGACAGCAGCCCGATCCCGAGGGCGCGCGCCCGCTGCGCCGCGAGCAGGTCCCAGACGCTGTCTCCGACGACGACGCTATTGAGGATGTCGACCTCGATCCGCGTCGCCGCGGTGAGGAACAGGTCGGGGTCCGGCTTCGCGTAACGCACCTGATCGCGGGTGATCATCGGCGTGTCCGTGGGCAGCCCGAGCAGCTCGAGGGCGAATTTGGCGTAGCGCTCGGCGCCGCTCGTCGCGATCGCCCATGACACCCCCTGTTCGGTGAGGGTCGTGAGCAGTTCGACGGCGCCGGGGAGTGGCCGCACGCTGTCGATCTGGCGGATGTAGGCGTCGGCGTGGAGATCGCGGAGTCTGTCCGCGGTCTCCGGGTCGAGCTCGGTGCCGAGCTCGCGCGCGAGCGCATTGATGAACAGCCCGCCGCTCATGCCGATGCGGCGGTGGATCTTCCACACAGCGAGGCTGATGCCGACCTCCTCGAGTGCCTCCCGCCAGGCGACGACGTGCTGGTAGACGCTGTCGATGAGCGTTCCGTCGAGATCGAACAGGAACGCCGGCGGGCCGGGGCCGCCGGCGATCGGCTTGTCGGTGAGCGTTCCCGTGGTCGGTTCGTCATCCATCTCGTCGTCCTTTCATCGTGCGTATGGGGGATCTAGCCGGTTTGATGCGGAATGAGTGGCGTCACTGTTCGGCGCCGGTTCGCACTCGGTTACGAATTGGCTGGGGACCGCCACGCTGGTGGGACACTCCATGGAGCGCAATCAAGTCGTGGAGCTGGCAGGCATCATGACAACAGAAGAGCCAAGGAGCGCGACATGCGCAGCGCGCTGCGACAGCTCGTCCTAGCCCAGTGCGAGTGGCATCACAAGGCCGCACCGCGGGTGCGGATCGGCGAGCACGCGGACGTGATTGTGAACGTCGGCGCGAACAGCTCGCCGCGCCGGACGGGCACGAGCGCCTAGCCGACTGGCTACCATCGCCGCTGGGTGGCGCCCTCAGGCAAGTCGCGGCTATGCAAGCTGCGAGAGAGGAGCTCAAACATGAAGCGTGTTTTCGGGACGCGCGGGACGGCGGCGCTGATCGTGTCGACTATCGCAGTAGTCATAGCGGCGGCGGGCACATCTTTCGGTGCCTCGGACAGTAAACCGACGCTGAAGACCAGCTCGGGCACGGTGACGAGGACGTTCTCGTACATCGGCGCACCCGGCTCAAAAACCAGAAACGTAGTGAATATCAACCAGTTGACGATCAACGCGCGGTGTGGCACCGGGGGTCAACCGATCATCTTCGCGTTCTCGTCGGCGGGTGCCGCCGACATATTCGGGCGGATCTTTGACGGGCTCGGGAGGGTTCACATCATCCACAACACGTCGTTCAACAAGGGCGGCAAGGGGATCGCTCTGTCCACCAGCTCGGGCGACTTCGACGCGTCGGCCACGGTGTTGTTCGAGACATCGACCGGCAAGGTGGTCACGGTCCAGATGGCGTTTGACAACTCCACGACGCTCTCGAAGCGGAAGGTGTGCACCGTCTACGGTTCGTCGGTCGCAACCTGATCTAGAACCCTCGGCTCTGGCTCCCTGCGGGATCGCGGGGAGCCGGTGCCGGGGCGCTCAGGCGAGGGCCGGCTCCGCGGTCGCCTCGTCTTCGCGCGCCCACCGCGAGATCGTCGCGCGCAGCCCCGGGATGGCGGCCAGAGCCGCCGGCGTCGGGAGCCACACAGCGATCGTCCGGTAGGCGAGCACGGCAGGTAGGGCAAGGCCGATGGGCACGCCGAAGGCGATCAGGACGCCCGTCATCCCACCGCTGACGGAGCCCGGGAGCGGGACCGTGTTCGCCACCTGACCGATCAGGTAGGCGAGCGCCACCACCGGTAGCACCGGAGGTGAGCCGAACGCGTGCAGCATCGCCCACAGGACGGCCGCGTCGAACATCCAGTACGCGACCGCGCCGGCGAGCCGCAGATCGCCCGACTGGACGAGACCGATCGCGTCGCGGACCGCGTTGCCGACGAGGTGGGCACCGCTGCGAAGGCGGCCGCTCGCCCCCTTCGCGTCCGACTGGGACCGCCCGCGGATTCCGAGCGCAAGGCACCACCCGATGGCGAGCGCCGCCGCCGTCGCCGGAATCGCGCTCAGCGCGACCGGTCCGGGGCTTCCCACCAGCCCGAGCGCGAGCGCCGTGCCCGAGACGACGATCCCGCCGAGGAACACGGCGTAGAGGAGAACGAAGAATGCCACCAGCGTTCGCGCGGCCACGAGCGGCCTGAGACCCGCCCGCCGCAGCGACCACACGGCCACGGCGGCCCCGCCCGCACCCGCGGTCGGCAGCAGCCGCGTGGCTGCGGCGCCGGCGAGCGTCACCTGCGCGCTCTCGCGCGCACCGATCCGCGGCGTGGCACGTCCGGCGACCAGCGACAGCAGCGCGACATAGCCGACCAGCGACAGGCACTCGAAGACGACGCCGGCCACGGCCCACGCCGGCTTGGCGTCGAGTCCGCGACGCAGCGCCTCGGCGAACGCCTCGATGCGCCCGCCGGCCATGAGCACGAGGCCGAGCGCGACGGCAGCGAGCAGCGCCGGGAGCGCCGCCCGGCGGGCGATCGCGCGGACGTCGAGCGTGGGAAGCGTGAACTCGGAGACGGTCTGTTCGGGAGCGAGCACGGTGCTTGGTGGCAGGGAGCGGGCCTCACCTAGTTCTACGCGCAGGACGTGGAAATGGATGTGACATATGTCCCTAGGGACCCCAACCAGCCGCGAAATTCATCGACCCGCCGCGGCCGATGGCCGGCGCCGGACCACGGATACACTCGCTGCTCTTGTCAGGCGGCGCGAACGCACTATCGGTCTCGACCTTGAGGAGCCGCTGGAGCGCAGCTTCAGGGGGAACACCGTGGCTACCGGTGTGGTCGCGCCCGGCCGCGCTCCGCGCCCTGCGAGCGATCCTCGTCATCCCGGGCCTGTTCGCGCTCACCGACAAGGTGTTCGCCAACCCTCAGATGGCGACGTTCGTCGCGTTCGGAGGATTCGCCACGCTCGTGTTGTCCAACTTCGGCGGGACGCGCCGGGACAAGCTGGTCGCCCACCTAGGGCTCGCGCTGGCTGGAAGCGCGCTGCTGACGATCGGGACGGCCGTCAACTCGAACGTCGCCGTCGCCGCGGTCGTGACGGTCCCCGTCACGTTCGCCGTGTTCTTCGCCGGGGTCGCGGGTCCGAACGCCGCCTCGGGTGTCACCGGCGCGCTGCTCGCGTACGTGCTGCCCGCCGCCTCGCCCGGAATGATGAGCATGGTTCCCGACCGTCTCGCGGGGTGGTGGCTCGTCTCGGTGGCAGGGACCGTCGCGGTGCTGGTGCTGTCGCCTCCGAGCCCCGAGGACGCCCTTCGGCGGGCCGCCCGCGACCTCGCGACGGCACTGGCGAAGGGGATCGACGCGATGCTGGCGGGCGGGGGGTCCGAGGACGAGCTGGCAGCGTGCATCGACGCCAAGGAAAAACTGCTGTCGAACTTCAACACCACAGCGATCGCTCCCACCGGGCTGTCGACGGCCGACCAGGCGCTGGCTAACGGGGTCGAGCTGCTCGAGTGGTGCGCCGCGCTGTTCACCGACGCAGTCCACGAGCGCAGTGACGCCAGCGGAGCAGACCCGGCGGATCGTGCGCTGCTCGCGGCCTCTGCGGACGTGCTCCGGGACGTGGCGTCGTTGCTCGGCGGCGCGGACACCCGACCCGACCTCGACCACCTCGAGGAGTGCCGCAAGGAGAGCATCATGCGGCTGCACCGGCTACCGCGGGACCGCGACGACTACGCGGAGCAGGCGCGGTTCGCGTTCCACGCGCAGGCGCTCGCCGTCACGGCGCTGGTGATCGGAGCCAACGGCCTCCTCGCGCGGCGCCTGGTTGACGCCGACTGGGTAGCTGAGGCTCGGATCCGTTGGTTTGGCGGGGCGACGCTCGGTCCCGGGGGCACGCGCCGTCTGACGGGCCTCGCGAAGTACTCCGGTATCGCCCGCCGACACGCAAGCGTGCGTTCCGTCTGGTTCGTCAACAGCCTGCGCGGCTCGCTGGCGCTGGCGCTGGCCGTGCTGGTCGCCGACGTGACCAGCGTCCAGCATGGCTTCTGGGTCGTGTTCGGGACGCTATCGGTGCTGCGCACGAACGCGTCGTCGACAGGATCGACGGCGTTACGGGCGCTGTTGGGGACTGCGGCAGGCTTCGTGATCGGCGCGGCGCTGATCGTCGCGATCGGCACCGATACGACGGCGCTGTGGGTGGCGCTCCCGATCGCGCTCGCGGTGGCGGCGTATGCGCCGGGAACGGCCCCGTTTGCGGTCGGCCAGGCCGCGTTCACGGTTCTGATCGCGGTGCTGTTCAACCTGCTCGTCCCGGTCGGATGGAGAGTCGGAGTGGTGCGGATCGAGGACGTGGCGCTGGGATGTGCCGTGAGCCTCGTCGTCGGCACGCTGTTCTGGCCGCGGGGTGTGGCATCGGTGGTGGGCGACGATCTCGCCGATGCCTACCGCATAGGCGCGTCGTATCTGAGGCACGCGGTTGATTGGGTGGCCGGGATGCGCGCGGACGGACCGATGGACGCGACCGCGGCGGTCACGGCCGGTCTGCGGCTCGACGATGCCTTGCGGGCATTCAGTGCGGAGCAAGGAACCAAGCACGTGAAGCGGGAGGAGCTGTGGCGCCTCGTCGGCGGCTCCCTCCGTCTGCGCCTCACCGCGCACGCGGTCGCCGGCATGCCTCCCGACAAGGCCGACGACCTCGGTCCGGCGCGAGACGTGATCGCCTACCGAACGGAGGCCCTCGACGAGTGGTACGGCGAGCTCGCCACGGAGGTCGGCAGGCCGTCGCGCCAGCGCATGCCGGTGCTGCCGCCGCCGCCCGCATTCGACACCACGGGTCCGATGGAGGAGTCGACGCATTCGCGCCATGCGATCTGGCTGTGCGAGCACCTCGACCATCTGAGCGAGCATCTGCGCGAGCTCGTCGAGCCCGCGACGCACCTGGCGAAGGCGCGCCGCAGGCCGTGGTGGCGGTAGAGACCGGACCGCCTCGGTAGAGACGGGACCGCCTACTTGTAGGTGAAGCTCGCGCTCGTAGCGCTCCGTCCTGACCCGGTGTAGTAGCTCTCGGCCGTGACCACCGTCACGGGCACCGTCGTACCGGCCGTGCCCGGAGGCGTGTTCGCCAGCGTCACATTCGTCGATCCGCAGTCGAGTCCGGTCGGGAACGGCGCGAAGTTCTCCGCCTGCGCGGATCCGAAGAACACGTTGATCGGGCAGCCGAGGTTCTCACCGTCGATCGTGACCCCCGTGCCGCCGGCGGCGGGACCGGATTTGGGCGTGACCGAGGTGACCGTCGGATCGCCCGGCGGGTACAAGACGAACTCGTCGGCCGGCGGGTTCAGGCTGCAGGCGGTGGCCGTGCACACCTCAACGTCGACGACCGCCGGGTTCTCGGCCACGGTCTGGGTCGTGATCTGGCGATCGCCGTCGACCGTGAACGTGTACTGCGTGCCGACCGAGAACGGGGTGGCCACGTCGCTGAACACGATCGGCCCGATCACCTGGCCGGAGAATCCCTGGCCGTCGATCTCGATCGGGGTTCGCCCCGTGTCCGGGCCGCCGTAGATGCCGTCGAGCGAGGTGCTGTTCGTCGTGTTGATGACCCCGGTGACGTTGGGGATGCCCGCGTAGGTGACGTCGATCGGCGCCGACTGTCCGGCCAGCGTCTTGACGCTCATCGGAACCTTTGCTCGCTCGACCGTCACCGGCTCGCCCGGGGCGATGATCTGCATTTCTGTCCCGGTCATGTAGACGTAGTCGATGTCCATCGAATCCGCCGAGGCCGGGTCGCCGAAGTCGGCCCACAGGATCGTCAGCGGACCCAGTCCGGTTCCGTGGACGGTGATCACGCTCGTGCCGACCTCACTGGCCAGGCCGGTCGGGCCCGTGGTCGACACCGAGGTGATCGTCGGCGTGGGAACGTAGTCGTACTCGGTCGGCGCCTGCAGCGTTTCGCAGCCGCAACCGGGCGGCGCGACCAGCGCTCCCAGCGAGTCGACGTTGATCGCGCCCTCGAGCGGCGCGCGGATGTGCCCGGTCGCGCTGGTCCCGTTGGCGTTGGCGACCCGGACCTGGACCTGACAGATGTCGTTGGTCGCGTTCTCGCCGGCGTACACGCCCGTGGTCGGTAGCGGCGCGCACTTTGTCGACGACGAGTAGGGCGGCGGGGTCGCGGTGATCCGGTAGTGGCTGTGCACCGTGAAGCTGGTGGCGCGGACGCCACCGAACGTGACTTTGGTCGCGCCCGTGAATCCCGAACCCATGATCGTCACGGGCCCCGGCGCCGACTCGGAGTCACCAACCGGGACGACGCCGGTGACGCTCGGGATCGCGTTCGTGGCGCTGGTGTCGACGTACTGGAAGATCGACTTCGGGCTCGGCATGCTGGCCTCGCCACCCTTGAGGAGCACGAGCACGTCGGCAGGGCCGGCGCCGTCCTGAGGCGCGGGCGCGGTCGGCGGCACCGTGTCACGGGCGGGCGGCAGCGTCGCTGTGATCGAGGTGGCGCTATTGACCGTGAAGGCGCTGGATGGCAGCACCGCCGAGCCGACCTGGACCGAGACGACCTTGGGAACGCCAGCCGACTCGAATCCGGTGCCGGTGATGTGGACGGTCTCGCCGCCGGCGGTACTGCCCGACGACGGGCTCAGCCCCGAGACGACCGGACGGCTCAGTTTCGCGCCGTAGCTGCACAGGTAGTAGGCGAGCCCCGCGGTCCCGCCGGGACCCGTGAGTCGCGGCGAGCCGAGGCCGGTCGTAAGGTCATATGCCGTCGTGGCCGGGAAGACGAGGCCGTTGTCTAGCCCGTAGATGTCGTTGTTGCCGGCCGTGACGTCGTTGAACGAGGCCGTGTCGGCGCTGGGGTTCGAGCCCACGGCGTAAAGCAACGGACTGGCGAATCCGACGCCGTTCGTCGTGGTCGCGTTGGCCTTGCACGTCGCCGAGGCATTGACCAGCGCGAGCATCGCGGCCCAGATTGGCGCCGAAGACGAGGTCCCGCCGGACGGGCCCCACCCGCCGAACGCCGCCTGGAAGACGGTGACCGCTCCGGTGAACTCGTCGGCGTCGGCCGCGACGTCGGGGACGAGGCGACACGGGGTCGTGGAGGTAGTGTCGGGGACGTAGGACTGGCAGAAATTTGGCTTGTAGCCGAAGCTCTGCTCGACGCTGTTGGCGTTGGTGTAGTCGGCGCTCCCGGGCACGGCGATCCCCGGCACCTTCGCCTGTTGCTGCCACGCCGGCATCGTCCACGACATCGAGATTCCACCACCGCCGGCGCCGAAGAGCGCGCCGTCGTTCCAGACGTGCTCCAGAGGCGGCTGCGTGGCGTCGTCGATCGTCGTCCCGCCCACCCCGATCACGTACGGCTGGGCCGTAGGGTCGTCGACCGACACCGGGTTCTGGCCGGCGACCGGCGTGGCCGTCTCGTCCGTGTTGCAGTCGTCCGAGCCGTTATCGCCGGCGGCGTCGAACACCGACTGGCCCTGCGCCGCGGCCTGCTCGAACACGTAGTTCTCAGCCTGCTGCAGACCGGGCTGACCCGCCTGGATCGCCTGCTCGCAGAGGCCCCAGCTCGTGCTCACGATCTGGTCGCGATCGTTGTCGACGATCTTCACGTAGGGGTCGACGGGGTCGTAGTCGAGGCCGTTGGCGGTGGGGCTCGGGCCCTCGTAGACGTCGATGGTGGCACCCGGCGCCAGCGCGGAGATGTTCTCGACGTCGAGGATCGCCTCGCCGCTCCCGCTGCCGGCGGGCTGCCCGCCCTCGACCGGGATCACGTGCAGCCGGCTGAGCATGCCGGCCGCCGCCTTCGCCCCGAAGAAGCAGGTATCGAACGTCTTGACGTCCGAGCGCGCGAACGGCTCGAGCTCGTAGACGGCGACGTGCTGTCCCGCGCCGAAATCGCCCGTCTTGTAGAGGCCGAAAGCGCCGTAGGCATCGCCGATCTGGTCGGCGGTCAGTCCGCCATTCGCGATCGCGGCCTCGCTCGCGTCGCTACACGGAGTTGGAGATCCCGGTGGATGCGGGAAGCTCGCGGCCTTGGCGGCCCGGAATGTCCGCGTGGCCGACGTGGGCCGGTGGATCACGCCGGGCCGCTCGCGGACGAGGTCGGTCAGGCCGAGAACCGCCGCCACCGATCCTGACACCGTCGACGGCAGCGCCGGCGCGGAGGTCGTCGCCTGTCCCATCGTTCCGTTCGCCAACCGATAGCTGGAAAGCCCGGTGTGAAAAGCGTTCTCGACTCGGCTGGCCGTCCCGCTGAACCGCATGAACAGCCCATCGCTCGACACGCTGCTCACGTGGAGGCCATCGTTCTGAAGCTGCGAGCGGACGGCGTCGATCGTCGCGCTGGTCGGGCCGAAGCGGCTCGCGAACGCTCCAGGCGCCAGGTACTGGTGGAACATCGACGAGCTTTTGTCGGTCACCTCGGAGATGAAGCGCTGCAGCGCGCCGTTGTTCCGGGGCTTGAGCACGAGCTCGCCGGACACCGAGGTCGAGGCAGACACGGCGCCGAGAGCCTTGGCATTCGCCGGGACCTTCGGGGTGAGCCCGATCGCGACCATCGACGGCGACCCGGTGGCGGTCGACGCCGAGATCACGAGCAGCCCCGCGACGACCAGCAGTCCGAGGAAACGCAGTCCCTTCGCCACAACCCACCTCCAACGCTAGTTGCCAAACGCACACACGACGGGAGTCCTTGCCTCCCTCCGGCAACGACCCGCGGCTTATACCAGAATTACGGTTCTTGACAGGCCGGTTCATCGTCACCACGACCGACTACCACACCGCCGGCGAGCCGTTCCGGATCGTGACCGGCGGCGTCCCCGAGATCGAGGGCGCGACCGTGCTCGACCGACGGGAGTTCGCGGCCGGGAACCCGGACGTCGACGCGATCCGGCGGCTGCTGTGTCATGAGCCTCGCGGTCACGCCGACATGTACGGGTGCTTCCTGATCCCAGCCGACGACCGCGGTGCTGACCTCGGGGTGTTGTTCTGGCACAAGGACGGCTACGCCACCGCGTGCGGACACGGCACGATCGCGCTGGGTGCCTGGGCGGTCGAGTCCGGAATCGTCGAGACGACGGACGACGGCGACACGGCTGTGACGGTCGACGTGCCGTCCGGGAGGGTTATCGCGCGGGTCCGCCGGCGCGAGGGGCTTATCGAGTCCGTGGCGTTCGAGAACGTCCCGTCGTTCGTGATCGCCCGTGACGTGCCGGCCGCCGGCGGCCTCGTCGACGTGTCCTACGGTGGCGCTATCTACGCGTCGGTGCCCGCCGACGCGTTCGGCCTTCGCGCGGTGCCCGAGGATTTGCCCGGATTGATCGCGGCCGGACGCGAGGTCAAGCGAGCGCTGGCCGGCAGCGACGTCGCCCGCCATCCTGAGGACGAGCGACTGTCCGGGATCTACGGGACGATCCTGTACGAGGAGCTCGGGCCGCTTCATCAGCGCAACGTGACGATCTTCGCCGACGGCGAGGTCGACCGCTCGCCGTGTGGCTCGGGGACGTCGGCGCGGTGCGCGTTGCTACACGCTGATGGTCAGCTCGGCGCGGGCGATGTCTTCCGTCACGACGGCATCGCCGGGGGAACGTTCACCGCGCGTGTGTTAAGCGAGCGCGAGGACGGCATCGTCACCGAGGTCGCCGGCATGGCGTTCAAGACCGGAGAGCATCGCTTCGAGCTAGACCCGCGCGACCCGATCGGCCCCGGGTTCGTCCTGCGCTGAACCGGTCGGCCAGCCGGTTGCGACTGGACGAAATGCTTAAGCGAAACGGCCATCGGACCGACAAGGCTCGTATGGCAGAGGCTGTTGTGTCGGAATTCGCTCGGCTCTGCGCGCGCCGCTTCGCGACACTCGGCGACGCCGTGCGCTCAGTGCTGACCCTGCTGGAGGATCAGCTGCCAGCGGGGCGGGTGATCTTCGCAGAACTGAACTACAACACCGACGAGTATCGGGTGCTCGACGCCCGTGGCGAAGAGCTCGGCGCGCTCGACGGCGGCAGCCGCCTCCCGCTGCGGGAGTCTTTCTGCGTCCACGTGGCCAACGACAAGACGCCGGCGCTCGTCGGACGGGCGTCCGAGGATCCGGTCTACTCGGAGCTCGAACTCCAGAAGGTCGTCCAGGTCGAAAGCTACGTCGCGGCTCCGGTAGAGCTCGGGGACGGCACTCGGGTGGCGAGCGTGTGCGCGATGAGCACGGATCGTGATCGGTACGACGAGGGCGACCTGGCGCTGCTGACGATTGCCGCTCGGATCCTTTCCTACGAGTGGGAGTACGTTGCCCGCGAGGGACAGCTCAGGCGCCTGGTCGCACAGCAGCGGGCCCTCACCGGCGACCCCCTCACCGGGCTCCCGCTGCGCGACGCCTTCCTCGAACAGCTCGACCGCGAGTGGCATCTGACGAAGCGCGGGATCACCGAGTCCTACGTCATCGCGCTCAAGCCGCTCGGCATCGAGGAGGCCCGCGCGACAAGCGGCCACGCCGTTGCCGACCTGCTCCTGCAGAGCACCGGCGAGGTGATCGCGGCCGACGTTCGCCGCACCGACATCGCGGGACGCGTGGCCGATGACGTGTTTGGCGTGATCCTCGTTGGTTGCAAGGGGATCCAGGGCGTAGAGGCCTTCCGGGCGCGCCTCGAGGGCTCGTTCGAGCGCAAGCTGAGCCAGCGGCCTGAACGGCTCGAGCTGGCGTGCGGGATCGAGTCTCTGAGCGATGCGGAATCCGCCGCAGCTGCGCTCGCGCGCGCCGAGGACGCGCTCGGAGCCGAGCCGATCGCGAGCGTGGCGCAGGGCTCATGAGCACCGGCTCGGCCCAGCTACGTCCCGGAATGACCTCGTACGGCGCGCCGGACGGCGGGCCGCGGTTCCTCAGCGACGTGATCATCGAGCTCGGTCTCGCGGACGAACAGCACGTGAACCGCGCGGTCCAGGACGCGCGGTTGTCGCGCGCCAATGTCGGCCAGATCCTGGTCCAGGAGGGCAGGCTGAGCGAGGACGACCTCGCCCGCGCGCTCGCCGCCCGCTACGGGCTCAACCACATCGACCTGAGCGAGTTCGAGGTCGACCCGGACGCCGCCAACCTCCTGCCGCCGAACGCGGCACAGCGTTACAAGGCGGTGCCGTTGGCATTCGAGCCCGACGGAAGCCTGCTCGTGGCGATGGCGGACCCGTCGGACTCGCTGGCGCTCAGCGACATCACGTTCATGACGCACCTGGACGTGCAGGCGGCGGTCGCGGCCGCGAGCGTAGTCGAGGAGCTGGCGGCCCGGCTGCCGCTGGCGCCGAAGGAGTCGGGCGGAGCCGGTCTCCCCGTGACCCAGGCCGACGCTCCCCCGCCCGTTCCCGAGGCGGCCGCTGAGACGGAGGTCGGGGAGCCCTCGCCGCCGGAGCCTCCTGCCACCGTCGTCGACACCGCCGAGCTCGATCGCCTGCGCGCGGAGCTCGAGGAGGTCACCGGCGCGCTCGAGTCGGCGCAGGGCGAGCTGGATGTGGCCCGGGGCGAACGCGATGTGGCGCGGGGCGAGATTGATGCTATGCGGGGCGAGCTGGATGTGGCGCGGGGAGAAGTTGACGCTATGCGGGGCGAGCGCGAGGCGGCACAGGGCGAGCTCGAGGCGACGCGTGAAGAGTTTGAGGCGACGCGGGGCGAGCGCGAGACGCTCGCCGCCGAGCGCGACGCCGCCCGGTCCGAACTGGACGACATACGCTCCGAGCTGGACACGGCCCGCGCCGAGCAGCACGCCACGCGATCGGAGCTCAACGACGCGCGGGTCGAGTTCGAGGCCGCGAATGCCGAACGAGACGGAGCGCGCGCCGAGCTCGAGACCGCACACGCCGAACGAGACGGAGCGCGCGCCGAGCTCGAGGCCGCACAGTCGAGACTCGACGCCACCTGCTCGGAGCTTGACGGCGCTCGCTCTGAGCTCGACGCCGCCCGCTCCGAGTCACAGGGCGTTCGCGACGAGCTCGACGCGGCCCGGTCCGAGTCCCAGAGCGTTCGCGATGAACTTGACGCCGCCCACTCCGAATCACATGGTCTGCGCGATGAGCTCGAGGCCGCCCGGTCCGAGTTCCAGAGCGTTCGCGGCGAGCTCAACAAGGCCCGCGAGGAGCTCGAGGCCACGCGCGACGAGCGAGACGCCGTTTGGGCTGATCTCGAGCGCGCGAAGGGCGAGGCCGAGGCGAACAGCGACGCCGCCGAGCGCGCCAGCGAGGCCGAACGGCGCCTGGCCGAGATGGGCGACCTCGAGCGACGGGTGAGCGAGGCCCACTCGATCGCCGAGGCGATGCGCAACGACTTCGAGTTGGAGCGTGAGGGCTATGCCGCGGCCGAGCGCGACCTGCGAGCAAAGCTCGCATCTGAGACCGAGCGCCACGAGGCCCTGCGGGACATCCACGTTGACCTGCAGCAGCGCATCGAACTGCTGGGCGAGGAGAACGCCGCTTTGCTCAGGGCGTACTCAGCCGCCAAGCAGAACACCGCCGAGCTCGTGCGCGTCGCGGGCGAGCTCGCCTCGGCGCTCGAACAGGTCGTGCCCGACAAAGCTGCCGAGAACTCCGACCCCGAGGACTGAAAGCTCTCCGCCTCAGGCGGGGATCAGATAGGAGTCCAGGTGAGAGTCGAGCGCGCCGAGACCGGCGGCATCGGCTGAGCTGGCCCGAAAACCGATGTGCCCGTCCGGGCGCACCAGGACCGCGCCACCGTCTCGTAGCCCGGCTCGCCCGGGATCGCCCTCGGGCCGGGCGACTTCGACGACCCCGCCCCAGCGCGTCTGCAGCTGCTCGAGTGCCGCCTCGTCCGCATCTCCGAAGACGAGGAGGTGGTGTCCTGTACCGCTGAGCGCGGTCCGATCGGGATAGCGCTCCCCGGGCGCGGGATGAGCGGGCAGGTCAGCTCCCGGCGCCACGTACTCGCCGACGAGGGGACTGTCGGTGTAGGCGACGTCGAGCATCGCGCGGGATTGCACGACGGCCGCCACCTGTTCCGGCGTGGGGGGCTCGGGACGGGTTCCGGTACGGGACGCCTGCACGGCCGCGTGGGCCATCTGATGGATGTGGTCTGAGACCTCGAGGACGTGCTCGTCGGCGCTCAGCCGCTCGGAGGCGAAGCTGTCCAGCAGCTCCGGGCGGCCCCGTCCCCGGAGCACCAGTGCCAGCTTCCAGGCGAGGTTGTGCGCGTCTTGCAGACCCGAGTTCAGCCCCTCTCCGCCGAACGGGCTGGAAAGGTGGCCGGCGTCGCCGAGCAGGAACCGGCGCTCGCCGGCCAGGCGGGAGACCAGGCGTCGGTGCATCTGGAACGGCGATGCCCACGCGATGTCCTCCAGGCGTACGCGGTCACCCGCCCGCCGCTGGATGCTCGCCGCCACTGCGTCGGGCGAGGCGTCCTGGTTCAGGCGCTCGGCCTCGTCAGAGTGCAGGTCGCCGATGAATGTGATCCACCGGTCGTCCGGCAGGGGCCCGAGCAAGATGTACCCCTCTGGGGTGGCGATGAGAGCCGTCCCGTTGCGGGGCAACGCGCAGTTGACACGCACGTCGGCGGCCAGCGCCATCCCCGGATAGGTCTCACCGACGAGGGTCTCCTCCATCGACTCGCGCGTGATGCTGTGTGCGCCACCGGCACCGATCACCCACTGCACGCGCAGGGTTTCCTCGGTGCCCTCAGCGTGCTCGAGACTGACCACGATGTCGTCGGCGGTCGCCTCCATCGAGTTGGCGGAGACGCCATGCTCCACGGCGCCACCGAGCTGCGTGAGCCGCTCGGTCAGGATCTCCTCGGTTCGGTACTGGGGCAGGCTGCACTGGAACTCGCACGGGCAGCCGGCGCCCGCGAACGGAATCTCGCCCACCGCCTCGAGGTCTGCGTTGAACACGCGCGCGTAGTCCAGGTGCATCGACCGGTCGAGGAACGGCTCAAGCGTCCCCGCGCGCTCGAAGATCTCGAGCGTCCCGGGCTGCACCACGGTGGCGCGGGCCTGCCGGTGGGGCTGCAACTCGCGCTCGACCACCCGGGTCTTGACCCCGTGGCGCGCGAGTTCGGCAGCGGCGAACAGGCCAGACGGCCCCGCGCCGACGACCAACACCTCGGCGGAACCGTCGCGCACGGGGCGATTCAACCACGCACGATTAGGCGGGGGTGAATTTCGGTCAGCCCGGTAACAGCACGATCTTGCCGTGCGTGTGTCGTTCGGCGAGCTCCCGGAACGCGTCGCGGACCTGATCGAGCGGGAAGGTTCGGGCGATCGGGATCTCGAGGCTCCCGTCGGCGACCATCGCCGCGAGCTCCGCGAGCAGTCGCGCGGTGGCGATCGCGTGGGTTCCCTGCGTCTGGGCGCCGACGCGTTCGGCGGCGTCGCGGTCGATGATCGTATTAATTCGCCGGGGGGCGACGCCGAGCTCGATCGCGAGATCGACGTACCCGCCTCCGAAGGTGTCGATGAACGCGTCGACCGGGCCGCCGGCCGCCTCGCGGATGCGGTCCGCCTGACCCCCGCCGTAGGTCGCGGGCACCACGCCGTGGCGGCGCAGCCAGTCGTGGTTACGCTCGCCGGCCAGCCCGATGACCGTCGCCCCGGTGCGCGCCGCGAGCTGGACCGCCACCGACCCCACGCCACCGGCCGCGCCCGAGACGACGACGGTCTCGCCCTCCTGTGGCGCCACGGCCTGGACCGACGCATAGCCGGCCATTCCCACGACGAACAGAGATCCTGCCACCTCCCATGGGACCGGCGGCGGCTTAGCCACGAGCTGACTCACGGGGACCGCGACGAGCTCGGCGTGGCTCGCGCGCTCCTCAGTCCAGCCGAGTACCTCATCACCCACGGCGAACTCGGTCACGCCGTCGCCGACGTTTTGCACGACGCCGGCCAAATCAGATCCCTCTCCCGACGGGAACGTCGCCGGCCATCGCGCGTCGAGCAGCCCCTCCCGAATCGAGATCTCCCCCGGGTTGATCGCGGCCGCCCTCACCGCCACCACCACCTGTACCGGCCCGGCGACAGGATCATCGACCTCGCGCACGTCCAGCACATCGACGCCCCCGTACCCGTCGAACCGAACCGCTCTCACGTCGCCTCCTGGATCTCGATTGCCTCACGTGACGATACCCGCGGGTCCGTGTTCTGACCGGAGCGTCCAGAGCGGTTCAGGCACGCCCGAGGTGGCGCCGATTAGGTCAGGGTGCTCTCTCGGCGGCTGCCTGTAACGCTTGCCTGCGTAATCGCCGGCACCGGCTTGGTGCCCGCGACCGCGGCCGCCAAGCCAGGGCTCGGCAACTGGGACAACGCCGCGCAGCGCCAGGTCGTCCGTGCCGGGTTGATGAGCTATCTGGTCGGTCGCAACTTCGAGGGCGCGGCGCGGCTGACCGGCTCGCAGGCCAACAGCGCGATGTCCGCGCTCGCTGAGCAGATCAACCGCGACCCGCTGGCCTGGGGACTGCAGCGGCCGGCGCCCACTGCGCGCACCCGGCGCGCGGTCGTCACCGTGACCGGGTTTGACGCGATGGTGGTCGACCAGCTCGGACTCGCGGACGTCGCCGCCCACGTGCAGCAGGTGACCTCTCAGGTTGGCCTGCGGCCGCCATCCTTCTACGGCACCGAGGTCGTCGCGCGGTTCCTCGGTCTGCGGCACGAGCAGCCCGTGCCCACGGAGCAGTTCGACCTGTTCCCCACAGATCAGATCACCCGGGCCGAGGCCGCCTGGTCACTGGCACAGATCCTCGACAACGGGAGCTGGAGCGTGAGCTCGGCGCGCCAAACCCTGAGCGCGTATCAGCTGCCGGCGATGTCCGCCGATCAGCTCACCGCGCTGCGGATCGCGGTCTCCCGGATCGGCTATCCGTACATCTGGGGCGGCACAACCGACAACACCGCCGACGGCCTGCCGCACGGTGGCTTTGACTGCTCGGGCTTCGTGTGGCGCGTGTACAAGATCTCCGGCCTTCCCTGGGGCGAGCAGATTCATGGGCGTACCGCGGCGCAGATGGCCGGCGAAATCGCGCGCCGGCAGCGCCTTCGCCCCTCGCAGCTGCGGCCGGGCGACATCCTGTTCTTCGGCAGCGCCCACTTCACCAGCACCGCGACCGAGGCGAACATCACCCACACCGGCATCTACCTCGGCGACAACTGGGTGATCAACTCCTCCGGCCAGGGCGTGTATGTGCTGCCGCTGAAGGGAAGCTGGCTTGGAGATGAGTTCGCGTGGGGGCGGCGGGTCCTGCCCTGACCGGACCGGCGTCGTGCCGGCGCGCCCAATCCGCCAGTAGCTGCAACGCGTAGAGCATCGCCAGCGCGAGAACCGCGGTCGAGGCGATGTACCACGGCCACGGCCCCATCACCTTCAGCAAGGAGTTGTGGACGGGCTTGGCCCGGAGGTACATGTAGTTGCCGCCGGTGATGATGTCCGCTGCCCCGACGAGCGCCGCGAACGCCAACGTCACCGCAAACACGCGCCAGAACGCGCCGCGGCGGGGGTACAGCCGGCAGCCGAACACGAGCAGGCAGGCGGCGACCACGGCCCCGACGTGGTAGATGAAGTACGTGAAGTAGTAGACGCTGGGGAAGGTCTGGGCGAGGTCCGGAGTGAGGATCGCCTGGAGCGACGCCGTGAGCGACCAGAAGTACGTGAGCTCGACGAGAAGCTGACGACGGGTCCACAGTGCGAGGACCGTGACCAGCGACACCGCATCGGTCAGCTGCAACGGCAGGTCGTACTTGACGCTCCAGGTTCCGAGCACAACGTCGGCGACGTATTCACCGATCCACCCCGCCAGGACCAGCAGCGCGAGTGCGCGCATCCAGATCACGAGCCAGCGGCCCGAATGCCGACGCGCCGCCCAGACGGATAGGCTCGCGGCCGCTGCCAGCACGGCGAGTGCCGCTATATGAGCAGATGAGAACTGACGCAATGGACCCCGGGAATCATGGACGGTTCGACACAAGATGAAGCCGGTGGTTGCGCTCGGTCTGGTTGTCGTTGCTGTTCTGGTTCCGGCGCGTGCCGCCAGAGCGGCGACCAACCCGTTTGCGCGGCCGTCGCTGCGCGCTTACCTCGCCCACAGGCAAGGGGACGTCTCTGCCGCTGTGTACGACATCTCCAGCCGTACCACGTACCTCTATCGCTCGCATGTCCGGGAGCAGACCGCGAGCATCATGAAGGTCGACATCCTCGCGACCTTGCTACACGAGCGCCAGAGCCGTGGCCTGGGACTTAGCCCGGCGCAGCAGTCTCTGGCTCAGGAGATGATCGAGGACAGCGACAACGATGACGCCCAGAAGCTGTGGGACGAAGAAGGGGGCAGCGCGGCAGTCGGCGCGTTCGACCGCGACGCCGACATGGACGAGACCACTCCGAACGCCGCGGGTTACTGGGGTCTCAGCTGGACGACCGCGAGCGACCAGCTCAAGCTGCTCCGTCGCGTGATGCTGCGCAACCGTCTGCTGGATTACAGGTCGCGCGCGTACGAGTACGAGCTCATGCGCCGCGTCATCGCGAGCCAACGGTGGGGCGTGTCCGCGGGCGTGGGTGGACACGCGGCGGTCGCGCTCAAGAACGGCTGGCTTCCGCTCCACCCCGGCGACTGGCAGGTCAACAGCATCGGCAAGGTCGCCGGATCGCGCCACCGTTACCTAATCGCCGTGCTCACCAGCGGGCAGCCCACCGAGGGATATGGGATCGCGACTATCGAGCGGATCTCGGCCGCGACCTGGCGGGCGCTGGGGCGCCGGCGCTGATCCCTGGCAAACGGCGGCCAGCGCAGCCGCGGCGGGCGCGCCGAGGTCGTCGAGAACCCCGGCCAATCGATCGCCGGCGAGGTCGGCGACCTTGTCGGCCAGTTCCGACGCCTCGACGGGTCGCCCTGGCGCTCCTCGGGGACAGGGCATGCACGCGAGCTCGCGGCCATCGGCCTGTATGACAGCGCCCCAATCCGGTAGCGATTCGTCGATCCCGACCGCGATCTGGCGTGATCGCTCGACGGTGCCGCGGTCGATCTCCACGAAGTCGCGTACGTGCGGCGGCCCGTGGGTCAGGGTGTGGGCGACGCAGTACGGGATCGAGAACTTGGCGCCGAGCCCGTCGCTGACGGTGTCGAGGTGCGCGGCCTGGCGAGCCACCGGATGGACGAACACGCTCAGCCGATCGTTTCCGAGCTCGTAGCCATCGTCGCGCGCCAGCGCCGCAACGTCAATCGGAGAGTGCGTGCCGAGGCAACTCGGGTGCAGCTTGATCCAGTTGCGGTCGATCGCGCGCTCGCCATGGTTCGCCGCGCTCGGCCAGCTCGCCCCGAGGACGGCTTCGAACCCGAGCGGACCGTGGATGGCCGCGGGGTCAACCTCCGCCCCAGCGTGCGCGATCAGCGCCGCCTGCGCCCCGGCGCCGGCGGCGAGGCCGACCTGGATCGACTTTCCATCCGACCCAAACGCTCCCCTTGTCCCGCCGGCTCGCAGGACCGCGATCGCGAGCGCGTTCTCGCGCTGGGCCGGCGTCAGACCGAGTAGTCGGGAGGCGGCCACGGCGGCGCCGACCGGGCCGCAGACGGCCGTCGGATGCCAGCCGGCGTCGTACAGCGCCGGGTGGCTCGCCGCGGCCAGCGCGCCGGTGGCCTCGAACCCCTCGGCGTAGGCGTCGAGCATGTCGCCCAGCGAGAGCTCGAGATGGGCCGCCAGCACGAGCGCCACCGGCGCGGTGGTGGCGCTCACGTGCGCGATCCCGTCGGCGAGCGTGTCGTCGAAGTCGAGCACGTGGCCGGCCGTGGCCGCGAACATCACATCGGCGACGAGGCCGTCGCCCGAGGCACGAACTGCTCTCGCGGCCCGCTCTCGCGCCCCGGCGCACGCGCACGCGAGCCAATCGGTGAACGCGACGCGGTAGGCGTCATCGACCATGTGCGGAAGGCTAGTGGGCGCTCAGAGCTCGGCGGACGCGATCTCGGCGCCCTCGGAGAGCGACTTCAGCTTCACCCACGCCACGTCCGGATCGACCAGCGAGAAGCGGATGAACGTGTCAAAGCCGCAGTCGGTCCCGGCGATAAGCCGGTCCTTGCCGACGATCCTGCCGAGCTGTACGAGCCGGTCCGCGACGAGGCGCGGATGTTCGACGTGGTTTGACTTCACGTCGATCACGCCGAGGATCACGGAGCGGTCGTCCGGGAGCTTGGCGTCCTCGAAGACGCGCCACTCGTGCGCGTGCCGCGGGTTGGCGCCCTCGACGTAGATCGTCCCGGCGTTGACCCTCAGCACCTGGTCGATGATGTCGGCGAGCGGGACGTCCTTGTGGTGCGGCCCGCCGTAGTTGCCCCAGCAGACGTGCAGACGCACCTGCTCCGGCGGGATGCCCGCCAGCGCGGCGTTCAGAGCCTCGACGGCGAGCGGCAGGTGCGTGTGCCAGTCGCCGACGCTCGAGCCGACCGAACGGCAGTGCGCCGCCATCGCCATGTCGGGCGAATCGATCTGGAGCGTGAAGCCCGCGTCGGTGATCGCCCGGTACTCGTAGGAGAGCTCGTCGGCGAGCGCGCCCAGGTACGTCTCGTGCGAGCCGTAGTGGTGGTCCGGGTAGTTGAAGGCGATCTGTCCGGGGCTGATCGCGCCGATGAACGCACCTGACGGATCGCCGTCGCCGATTGCGCTTCGCAGCCGCGCGATGTCCTCGTGGACCGCATCCTTGTCCTCCAGCTTCGCTGGTCCGACGCAGTTGGCGAACACGAGGTGCGCCATTGCCGGCGTGTTGAACAGGCGCATCGCCAGGTTGGGAAACGGCGCCACGTCGTCGGCCTGAAACTCAGACGTGCCCTCGAAGCCCGAGAAGCGCTGGTTGACGTACGTGCTGAAGCCGGTCTTGCTCATCTCGCCATCGCTGACGACGTCGACGCCGGCTTCGCGCTGCTTCTCGACCACCTCCTTGACGGCAGATTCGATCCGCTCCTCCAGCGCCGCCTCGTCCACGTCCTGGCCGTCCTGCTGCGCCCAGATCATGTCCGCCAGATCATCCGGGCGCGGGAGGCTGCCGGCGTGGGTCGTCAGGATTCGATCGGCCATCTGCGTAGAGTCCCCTTCTACCAGAGACCGACCCAGACGGGCAACAGGCATGGCCAGCGGAGCGACAGTCATCATCGGCGGGACGCAGGGCCTCGGCCGCCGGCTCGCCGAGCGCTACGCCGAGCGCGCCGAACCGGTCCTCATCACGGGGCGCGAGGGAACCCGGGCGGAAGCGGTCGCTCGGGAGATCGGTGGCGAGACGACGGGCGCGGCGCTCGACCTCACGGAACCGGCGGAGATCGCGGCGGCGCTGGACCCGGTCGAGGCGGTCGATCACATCGTCCTCGCGGCGATCGAGCGCGACGCGAACACGATTCGCGACTACGACATCGAGCGGGCGCTCCGGCTCGCGACTTTGAAGCTCGTGGGCTATACCGAGGTCCTCCACTGCCTGCACTCGCGCATGCACGACGACACATCCGTGCTGCTGTTCGGCGGCCAGGCGAGGGAGCGCCCCTACCCCGGCTCGACGACGGTGACGACGGTCAACGGCGCCGTCACGTCGATGGTGCGGACGTTCGCCACCGAACTCGCACCGGTGAGGGTCAACGCGATCCACCCCGGGATCGTCGGCGACAGCCCGGCGTGGGTGAATGCTGCCGAGATGCTCGAGCGGACAAAGGCGCGCACGCCGACGGGCCGCTTGGTGACGATGGACGACGTGGCCGACGCGGCGGTGTTCCTGCTCGAGAACCGCGCCGTCAACGGCGTGAACCTCGCCGTCGACGCCGGCTGGATACTCCTGTGACGCCGTACCACCACGTCCAGCGGGCGGACGAGACCGAGCTGGCGTCGCCGGCGGACCTCGCGGCGCACTCGAGCGGTTTTCGCACTACCCCGTTGGTCGGCCGGCACGTTGAGTCGGTCCACACCGGCTTCACGCTCTGTTCGCTGCGGCCCGGCGGGCACGTCGACACGCACGTGCACTCGACCGAGCAGAGCTTCTTCGTGCTGGCCGGCGACCCGCAGTTGACCGTCGACGGACGCACGCATCGGTTGGCGGCCAATGAGTGCGGGCTCGTGCCCGTCGGCGTCCCCCACGCCTGGAGGAACCTGGGCGACGGCGAGGCGGTGTGGATCGCCGTGAACTCGCCCGCGCCGCGCCTGTCCGGCCCGCCGGACACATTCTGGACGGGCGACGGATCGCCCGACGACGACGCGGCTCCCCCGCTCGACATCCGCGACCCGCGCACGCGGACGTTCTTCCGCCTCGGCGCCGGCGAGATGGACGTAGACAACCTCAAGATCGGCGCCGCCGTGGACGCGCCGACCGTGTCGGCGAGCATGGCGACGGCGCTGCTCGCGTACAGCGGGATCGCGGTCAAGATGCTCGTGGACCAGCGCCTCGGCGCCGTGCTGCACCAGATGTTCATGGTCGAGTACCAGCCGGGTGGCGTTGCGCAGCCCCACGACCACCCGTTCGAGGAGACCTACTACGTGCTCGAGGGCGAGGTCGACGCGATGGCCGAGGGCGACGAGTTCACGCTCCACGCCGGCGATCTGTTCTGGACCGGGGTCGGGTGCGTCCACGCCTTCTACAACCGGAGCCAGGGCCGCGTGCGGTTCCTCGAGACGCAGTCGCCGCTGCCGCCGGCGAACTACTCCTATCGCTTCAACCGCGACTGGGATTACCTGGCGAGCGCCTGAGGGTTGCGAGCCAGGGTTAGGGCTCTGCCTCGAGGGCCCTCGCGTGGTGCGCTGTGTATCGCCGCGTCCGGGCGGGGGCTGTTGACTCTTGGCCCGCGGCCCCGATTGGCCGCGGCCCGGTCAACGGCGCTGGGGAAGGGAAGGGATCGGCCGCGATCGCGCCCTTTCATGATGCGTAACACGACAACCTCGCCCGGGATGGCGAGCCCTGTCGACCTATGCATGAAGAGTGTGCTCAATCCGACAGGGCTCGGGATTCGCGCTGGTGTTGTCGTGCTGTGCACCATCCGGAGCTCCTGATCGGACCCCGACAGCCGCCCTGACCGCCCTCTTCCCCAGCGCCGTTTACCGAGCCGACCGGCCGCCCCAGCTGCGGGCGCTGAAAGTGCCCGGGCCGAGAGTCGATAGCGACCGAGCCCGGCGATACACAGCCTCCCGCCTGCGGGCCGCTCGGCATCCAGCCTCGCCAAGACCGGCCCGCGCGGGAGTCATCCGGCTCCGCGCCGCCCCTCGAGGTAGAGCCCCTATCGAATCTAGTGATGGACGCCGGGGCCCTGCCAGCGCAGCTCCTTCTCGAGTCGGTTGACCGAGGACCACAGCGTGATCGCGCCGGTGCGGGTCGTGTGCGTGCCATCGGTGTGCTTGTCGCTGAAGTTGGCGCTGCCGCCCGCGAAGCCGTAGGACAGCACCGCGCTGTCGTCGGCGGCCGGGGCGGGCTGCGACAACGCGTTCGCCGGCCCGGGGGTGATCCAGATGGTCGCGTCGAGCCGCACCTTCGGGTGCGGGATCTTGAGCGTCGGGCCACCATTTGAGCAATCGCTTTGAGCGACTGCTAAAATCTGGGATCGATGACAGCCACCGAGTCCTTGACAGGCACCAAGCTCGAGATCGCCGAGGCCGCCGTGGAGACGCTCAAGACGGCCGGCTTCCACGGCGCCAGCGCGCGAGAGATCGCGCGCGCCGGGGGCTTCAACCAGGCGCTGATCTTCTACCACTTCGGGAGCGTGCGAAATGCGCTGCTGGCGGCGCTCGACCTCGTGAGCGATCAGAGGATGGGCGCCTACCGCCCGGCCTTCGAACGCGCGCGCACGATCCCCGAGCTGGCGTCGCTCGCGCGGGAGATCTACGCCGCCGACCTCGAGCAGGGGTACGTCACCGTGCTCGCCGAGCTGGTCGCTGGGGGGATGTCCGATCGAGAGCTGGGGCGCGAGGTCGTGGCGCGGATCGACCCCTGGATCGCGATGGTGCAGGACAAGCTGACCGAGCTCCTCGCCGGGTCGGCGTTTGCGGCGATCGTCCCGGCGCGCGACATCGCGTTCGCGATCGTGGCGCTGTACCTGGGCATCGACATGCTCAGCCAGCTCGACCAGGATCGGACGGCCGCCGAGTCGCTGCTCGACCTCGGCGTCGCGTACGCCCCGCTCGCCGGAGCGCTCCTGCCCACGAGGCGACCGTGAACGACGAGGACACCGGCGTAGACCTCGTCACCGGCGCGTTCAGTTACTCGGGGAGCTACATCGCGCAGCGGCTGCTCGACGCCGGGCGCAGCGTGAGGACGTTGACGTTCCACTCCGACCGGGCGCATCCGCTTCAGGGCCGGGTAGACGCCCGCCGCTACGAGTTCGACGACGTGGCGGCATTGGCACGCAGCCTCGACGGCGTGACGAACGTCTACAACACCTACTGGGTCAGGTTCGATCACGCCCGGACCACGTTCGCCACCGCGGTGGCGAACTCGCGGACGCTGTTCTTCGCAGCCCGGCGCGCGGGCGTGGCGCGAGTCGTCCACCTCAGCATCTCGAATCCGTCCCTCGAGTCGCCGCTGCCGTACTTCAGGGGCAAGGCCCTGGTCGAACGCGCGCTGGCGGAGGCCGGACTCCCGTACTCGATCGTGCGCCCGACCTTGATCTTTGGCGGCACCCGCGACGTCCTCACGAACAACATCGCCTGGATTCTGAAGCGGATGCCGCTGTTCGCGATCCCCGGCAACGGGCGCTACCCGGTGCAGCCTGTGCACGCCGCGGACGTCGCTCGCATCTGCGTCGAGCAGGGTCACGCGAACGGGGACGCGATCGTCGACGCCGCGGGTCCCGAGACGATGACGTTCGAGCAGCTCGTCCTCGCAGTCCGCGCCGCCGTCGGTAGCCACGCGCCGATCGTGCACGTCCCACCCGTCGTGATGGCGGGCGCGTCACGGGCGCTCGGCGTGCTCGTGCGCGACGTCGTCCTGACCCAGGACGAGATCAGCGGGCTGATGGCCGGGACGCTCGTCTCGCACGACGCGCCCCGCGGACGCGTGGCGTTCAGCGACTGGCTAGGCGAGCACAGCCGCTCGCTAGGCGCCGCCTACGCGAACGAACTCGAGCGTCACTTCGCGCGCCAGGCCGCGTAGAACAAACTAGAAGTGACCGACGAGCCACTCGTGGACCTCGCCGATCTTCCCCACCGGCACGGTCAGGTGCCCCTCGGCTTCACTCAGCGATGACTCGGCTCCCGGAACGTGCGCCGCCAGCCACTCGCCGTGCTGGAACGGGACGAAGCGATCGTGGCGTCCGTGCCATACCTTGACCGGCAACCGAATCGATTCGAATTCGAATCCCCAGTCCGACAGGTGGGCCACGCCGTCATCCCACCAGCCCTGATCCCCGGGGGCGAGGCCATCGTCCAGCCCTCGGACAAGCCAGGCGGCGAAGTCCCCCGTCAGGACGGCGGCGTCCACCGGCGAGAGCAGCGTCTCGAAGGCGGAGGTCAATTCCTCGGGGGTCAAGCCGACGAACCGGTGGAGGTCCTCCTTGCTCTTGCGCCGTGACGCCTCCCGGTCGGCGAAGTACAGCTTGATCTCGTCGACGTTCTCCTCGCCCATGCCGCTGAAGAAGTCCAAACCCCGCGCTCCCCAAGGCGCGACCGATCCGATCGTCGCCGCGGCCACGACGAGATCCGGCAACAGCGCCGCAGAGGCGAGCGCGTACGGGCCGCCTCCGGACCACCCCCAGACTGCGAGTCGGTCGATGTCGAGCGCGTCGGCGATGGCCTGGACATCGACGGCGCCATCGGCGACCGTGTGATCGGGGTGGGGGGTCGAGCGTCCGTAGCCCGGACGGTCGTAGCTGATCAGCCGAACCCCGCGCGAGCGCGCGTCGTCGATCCAGGCGCCAAACAGATGGCGCGAGTTCGGCGTCCCGATGTGGGCCAGCACCGAGCGATCGCCATCGCGGCCAGCGACCTCCACGCAGAGCTCGCGCCCATCGGGGGTGTGGACGATTCTGGTTTCGACGTCGTTGCTCGCGGCCATGCCAAGAGAGCTTCTCACGTCGGCAAGAAAAGTCCTAGCTCGGAGACGGTCGGGGATAATGTCGCCGGAGAGCTATGTCGGGCGCAACGATGAAGTCCGACGGTCTGGGGTCCCCTGAGGTGGTGAGGCCGCTCTCGATCGAGGATCTGACCATCCTCGGGTTGGAGACCGAGACCGTCGCGGGGCATACGTGCAAGGTGATCGTGTTGGGCGATCGGATCGACGCCGACCTGCTGCGAGCTTCGATCGCCTCGCGCCTCGACGACGCGCTCCCGCTGCGGATGCGGCTCGCCGACGTCGACGGCACGCCGTCCTGGGTGCTGGATCCGGATCTCGATCTCGGCGAGCACGTCGTGCTCGCCGACGCCGGCGAGCCGCTCGACATGGCCGGGCTCCGGGACGCGGTGGCGCGCGTATTCGAGCAGCGCTTGGATCGCTCCAGACCGCTCTGGCGAATCGATGTCATTCCGAGTCTGGCCGGAGGGGGCAGCGCCTTGATATGGCGGATCCACCACGCGCTCGCCGACGGCACCACGACCATGCGCATCGCCGACGCCGCGTTGTGGGACGAGCAGCCGGACGCGACGCGCCCCAAGAAGGCCAGGAAGCGCGTGACGACGGCCGTCGAGCACCGATTCGCCGGTCTCCGAACGGCGGCCCGCGAGGTTCCTCACTGGCATCGCTCTCCCTTCAGCGGGCACATCGACGCGCGGAGGGCGGTCGCATTCACGTCCGTCGAATTTGACGGAATGCGGTCCGTGGCGAGGGCCACCGACGGCGCGACGATCAACGACGCCGTGTTGACGGTCGTGGCGGGCGGGCTGCGGCGCTGGCTCGAGGACCGCCACGGCAGCCTCGGCGCGGTGCGGATCAAGGTTCCGGTGAGCCTCCACGAGCCCGCCCCGGCCGGCGACCCCGCCGCCGACGAGGGCAACCGCGACTCGTTCTTCTGCCTCGATGTGCCGCTCACCGCCGACCCCGTGGACCGCCTGCGCGCCATCCGCCGCGCCACGCGTGTGCGCAAGGAGGGCCACGACGCCCAGCAGCTCGATGCGCTCATGCGCCGGCTCGCGCACGCCCCACCGCTGCGGTCATTCGCCCAGCGCGTCCTGACCAACCCCCGTTCGTTCGCTCTGAACGTGTCCAACGTTCCCGGACCCCGTCGGCCGGTCCGCGTGCTGGACGTCCCGGTGCGCGCGCTCTACTCGATCGCAGAGATCCGAGGGCACCATGCGCTCCGGATCGCGGTCGTTTCGCTCTGCGACACGCTGAACTTCGGACTCACCGCGGATCCGACCCTGGTGCCCGACGTCGACCAGCTCGCCGACCACATGCAGGCCGACGTGACGGCGATGCTGGCGAAGCTTCAGTACGACTGAGCGGATGGCGGTCTCCGTATGCGTCTGCGCGTTCAACGGCGCAGGCACGGTCGGACGCGCGATCGACTCGATCCTCGGACAGACCTACGGCGATTTCGAGCTGATCGTCGTCGACGACGCCTCCGCCGACGAGACGCTCACCATCGCCGGGAACTACTCCGACGGGCGCGTGAGCGTGGCGCGAAACGACGTGAACCTTCACGATCGCTGCTCGTATCCGCGTGACCAAGGTGCGTGACGGGAAAGTCGATCACGTATGCGGAGCCGCCGGAGGCGATCGCGTGGAGGCAGACGTCTGCGCCGTAGAGATGGAACCCGGAGACCCCCGGAGAGCAGCGCGGACCGGTGCGTGGGTTCAACACGAGAAGGTCCTCGTCGAGCGTGGTCACGGGGAGTGGCAGCCGTTCCACGGTCGACCCGCCGTGCTCGTCGACGAGTCGTCGGATCAGCCGGCCGCTGCGCATCACACCGGCGTTGCCCGCTACGACCCAATTGGGATGGGTCAGGTCAAGATGCTCGAGGCGAGCGGCGAGCTCTGCGGCGCCCACGCCCTGGTCGGCGAGCACGTCTTGATGGCAGAGAATCGGATATCGCGCCGGGGAGCTCCGCCCGATGCGCGGGATGGCCGCATAGGGATCGTCGTCCGCATCCGTCAGCCGCACGAACGCATCGGCGCTGAAGCCGGCCTCGACGAACGACCGCCGCATCCGTTCATAGAGGGCCTCGTCCGTGACGAACGTATAGATCTCGAACGGCGCGCTGGGTTGCGCGGTCCGCAGCCCGGCACTCGCCACCGAAGGACGGCGCCCGCGGCGGCGCGGTGCTCCCAGCGCAAGCGCCGACCGCGACGCCTCACGCCTCAGGCGCCGAGCCGACGGCGCGAGGCGGAGCACCGGACGCACGGCGCGCAGTCGATCGACGACCGCCCAGGCCGGACCCGGGAGCTGAGCCTTGACGCGCGGATCGCCGAGCAACGAGGGGACGCCCAGTTCGACCACGAGCAGGTCGTGCGCGAGCGGGTAGGCGTGGCAGCGCGGGAGCTCGCTCAGAAATTGCTGGATGCCCCCGTCAACCAGGATCCGGTCGTGGAACACGATGACTCCACGGTCGCGGATCGCCCGTCGGCAGAAACGAGCATCCTGGAGCGCGGCGGCGTTCGTGTGCTCGGCGTCGATCAAGCAGAGGTCGGCGGTGAGCCCCTCGGGGTCGACGTCCTCCGTGCCGGCTTCGATCGTCGTCAGCTTCTCCAGGTCCGCGCCGGGCACGGACGCGAGACGCTCGAGCATCCGTGCCGTTGAGTTGTCGGGATAGCGGGCGTCCTCGGCGCGTGCATCCGGCGACTCGCTGTCGCGTCGGTCGATCGAGATGATCCGGCGGCACCGCGGATCGGTGATGAACGTCTGCAAGCTCGCGCCCTGATACGAGCCCACTTCCAGGTAGCTGAACTCGCCACGGGCGGCGAGCGCCGCATGGAGCGCGAGGAGCGAACGGCGGTCGCTGGACGATGCGCAGCCGCCCGGGATAGCGTCAAACAAGGACATGTCGAGACGGTCCAGACGACTGCTGAAGGACATAGCGCGAAACGATGCTGCAGATCGCCCGTCCAGGTCAAACGCGCCGACCTGCAGTGGACCGCCGGCGCCGAAGAGGCCGCTCCGTGCAGGCAAACGTGGTTTGACACTGCCGAACGCGGTCTGGTAATCTCGTCCGCGCCCTGTGGTGCTCGTGGACCGATGCCAAGTGTCGGTCCCGCCGAGGTTGAGGCTGGTGCCGTTTGAGCGCAGTCACACTCGAAGCCGACGTTCCGATTGAGCGCAGACTTCGGGCCGACTCGTATCCGAGTTCGCGACCTCGGCTCAGGAAGCTCCACCGTTCTCGGTGGTCCAGTGGCGCCCCCACTTTTGCGTGGCGACGCCGGCGACACCGTGATTGCAACTGGCGACGGCCCGCTCGAGCAGGCAGGAGGCATCGGAAGCACGCCGAATCCTTGAGCCGTAGAGCCGAGCTCGAGATCAAGGTCATTTCCTTAAACCCAACGTCTTGGGAGGAGGATCTGTGGCAGTAAGTTCAGGTACCGGGCGGCGCGGCATATTTGGCGCGGGGCTCGGCGGCGAGTTGACCGCCGAGTTCTTCGGTACGTTCATCCTCATCTGCTTCGGTGACGGAGTGGTGGCGATGTTGTGGGCCCTGATCGGGTCTGGGCGCACCGTCAGCCAAGCGACCGCGCTCCTCGGCGCCGGCGACTGGCTCCTCATCACCTTCGGGTGGGCGATGGCGGTCACGTTCGCCATCTACACCGTCGGAGGTGTCACCGGCGCACACATCAACCCGGCAATCACGCTGGGCGCGGCGTTGCGCAAGCAGTTGCCGTGGAACAAGGTTGTGCCCTACTGGGTGGTCCAGGTGGCTGGCGCATTCGTCGGCGCCGCGCTCGTGTTCTTGGTCTACAACAACGCGATCAACCACTACGACCAGGTCAACCACCTCATCAAGGGGAGGCCGAATTCGCTGGCGACGTACAGCACATTCGCGACCTTCCCGGCGCCGTATTTCCACAACGTCTTAGGACCGGTGGTCGACGAAATTGTGGGTACGTTCTTCCTGGCCCTGTTCGTTTTCGCCGTCACGGACGAGACGAACCTGGCGCCAGGGTCGAATCTCGGCCCGCTCATCGTCGGCTTCATCGTTCTGGCCGTTGGTATGTCGTTCGGCGCGAACTCCGGATACGCGATCAACCCGGCCCGTGACTTCGGTCCGCGGCTGTTCGCGTGGATCGCGGGCTGGGGGAAGTTGGCGATCCCCGGCAACTACGGATGGATCAACGACTACTTCTGGGTGCCGATACTGGCACCTCTGGCAGGGGCGGCGTTAGCGGTGCCTGGTTACGACCGCATCATCGCCCCGATCCTCGCGGCACGGAGAGCCGAGGCCGAGGAACCGGAAGGTGGAAGGGTGCCCGGAGAAGGAACGCTTCCGACCTAGCCCGTTCGACAACTAAAAATCGCAGGGCGAGCGGCGGCACTCCGGTGCCGCCGCTCTCTTTCTGTCACCGAGACCGCAGCAGCCCGGTGTCCCGCGCCCAATCCACCGTCCGCCGCAAGGTCTCACGCGGGCTCGTGTAGCGGAGGCCGAGCTCCCGCGTGGCCCGCGAACCGTCGTAGCGGTGGCCGTGCAGTAGGGTCCTCACCATCTCCCGGCAGACCGGCGGGCGCCGGCGGGCCAACCGAGATCCGTGCTCGACCGCGTAGGCGGCGGCGATCGCCACCGGCCGGGGCACCAGACGCGGTTTGCCACCGACGCCGGCGACGTCGCTCGCGAGCGCCAGCGCCTCGGTGATCGTCAGCGTCATTCCGTTGAGCACGTAGCGCTCGCCGTTTGCTCCGTTCTGGGCGGCGAGCAGGTGGCCCTCGGTGCAGTCGGCGATGTCGACGAGGCTGACGTTGGTTGGTACGAACACCTTCAGACGACCGTCGAGAAACGCGAGCAGGAACCGAGCGGTCCCGCCGGTCCGGCCGGGCCCCTGGACCGACGAGGGGTTCACGCATACGACCTCGATGCCCGCGCTCCGGCCGGCTTCGAATGCCGCCCGCTCGCCCTCGGTCTTCGACCGCTCGTAGGTCGAGAGGTACCAGCCCCGGTGCGCGGTCTGCTCGCTCCCCACCGTCCCCTGGGGCTCGCCGAGCGTCGCCGCCGAGGACGTGTGCACGACGCGCGGCACCTCGGCCCTGGCGGCGGCCCGCACCGCAGCGCGCGGGCCCTCGACGTTGGCCTGCATCATCGCCGTCGAATCGTCGACGCACAGCGTGTTCACCCCGGCGACGTTGAAGACGAGGTTGCAGCCCTGCATCCCGCCGCACATGGCGTCCTCGTCGAGCACATCGCCGCGTGCAACGCGCGCGCCGAGCCCGCTCAGGACGGCCTCCGACTCGCCGGAGCGGGCCAGGGCAACGACCTCGTCGCCTCTCCCCACCAGCCGCTTGACGAGCGCGCGGCCGACGAAACCGCTGCCGCCGGTGACGAACACGCGGCTCATGTATGGCTGCGCAGCGCGGAGGAAAAGCGCACGAAATAGTCGACGCCTGACCACGCCGTGACGAGCGCGGCGAGGGCCAGCAGCCACTGGTCGAGGTACACGCCGAAGATGACCACGTTCGGGCGGAGCATCACCAGCGCCAGCGCGATGAACTGCACCGTGGCCTTCCACTTGCCGAGCATCGACGCCTCGAGGTGCATGCCCTGCGCCGCCACCGCGGCGCGGAGGCCGAGGACGCTCAGCTCGCGTCCGATGATCACCATCGACAGCCACGGCGATGCCCGCCCGACCGCGACCAGGGATACGAGCACGCCGGTGACCAGCAGCTTGTCGGCGGTCGTGTCGAGGAATGAGCCGAGCCGTGAGCTGACGTTCCAGCGGCGAGCGAGCCGGCCGTCGAACCAGTCTGTGCTCGACACGGCCAGGAAAACGACCGCCGCGGCGGTCCAGGAGTGGCCGAGGATCAGGCCCATCACCACCGGGGTGGCGACGATCCGCAGACTCGTGCCGGCCAGGATCAGGGCGCTGGCGCGCGCGCTGCCCCTACTCGCTGTTCTCAGCGCGCCAGCGTCCAATGTGTGTCCGATCGTACCAGCGCATTTATAAAAGAAGATCGGCTGCAAACGTCCGTGCTTCGGCCGCGTCGCGGGCGTCGAGCGCCCGCTTTGCGGCGTCCTCGGCGTCGGCGAGCGACACCGACCGGAGCGCCTGCTTGACCTCGGCCACGAGCGGAGCCGCCATGCTCAGCTCGGTCACTCCCAGGCCCACGAGCAACACGGCGGCCGCGGGGTCTCCGGCGAGCTCGCCGCAGACCCCGACCCACCGACCGTGAGCCAGGGCGCCGTCGACGGTGGCGCGGATGAGCCTCAGGACGGCCGGTTGCGGCCCGGAAAGCAGCTGGCCGACGTGCTCGTTTCCGCGCTCGGCGGCCATCGTGTACTGGGTCAGGTCGTTCGTCCCGATCGAGAAGAAGTCGGCCGAGGCGGCGAGCTGATGCGACTCCAGCGCCGCCGAAGGGACCTCGACCATGATCCCCACCTCGAGGGGGGCATCCACCCCGGTCACGCGCCGCGCCTCGGCCACGGCCGCCCGCGCCGCCTCGAGCTCGTCAAGCGTGGCGACCATCGGGAACATCACCTTCAACGGGTGGTCGGCGGCGACGCGCAGAACCGCTCGCAGCTGCGTGGCCAGCAGCTCGGGATGCTCGAGCGAGAGCCTGATCCCGCGCCGGCCGAGAAACGGATTCTGCTCCGGCGCCATCGGCAGCGCCGGCAGGGGCTTGTCCGCGCCCACGTCGAGCGTGCGCACGATCAGCGGCCGGCCGTCCAGCGCCTTGGCGATGCTCGAGAGCGTCTCGACCTGCTCCTCCTCCCCGGGAATCTCGAGCCGCTCGAGGAACAGGAACTCGGTTCGGAGCAGTCCGACGCCATCGGCCCCGAGCTCGACCACCGACGCCGCCTCGTCTGCCCCGCCGAGGTTGGCCGCGACCTCGATCGTCGTCCCGTCCCGCGTCACCGCGGGCTCGGCGGCGT
The DNA here is from genome assembly GCA_963812225.1 of uncultured Solirubrobacterales bacterium. GTDB lineage: Bacteria > Actinomycetota > Thermoleophilia > Solirubrobacterales > Solirubrobacteraceae > Palsa-465. Next base: position 608,385 of record CAWEUN010000006.1, on the reverse strand, counting down.
GGCTCCGCGCGGTCCGCCGGCGCTCGAGGGCCAACTCGCGCCGCCTGCGAGCGTCGTCCGCCACCTCGTCGCTCGGAGAGACGAGCACGGTGCCCTCGTCGCCGTCGAGCAGCACCGGCGTTCCCTCGCCGATCGCCAGGACCGAGGGACCGAGGCCGACGACGGCCGGGATCCCGAACGCGCGGGCGAGGATCGCGGCGTGCGCGGTCGCGGTGCCGTGCGCGGTGGCGATTCCCCGGACGAGGTCGGGATCGAGCGACGCCGCGCCGGCGGGCGTCAGCTCCGAGACGACCAGTACGCCGTCCTCTTGCAGGCTCGGCTGCGGCGATTTTCCGGCTAGCGCCGCCAGCACTCTGCGCCCCACGTCCTCGACGTCCGCCGCCCGCTCTCGCAGCAGCTCGTCGTCGAGTGCCCTGAACGCGGCGGCGGTGTCGCGGCTCGCGGCGTACCAGGCCGTCTCGGCCGGCGCGCCGGCGTCGATCCGCTCACGGGCCGCCCCGACCAGAGCGTCATCGTCGAGCAGCGCCAGCTGCGCGGTGAAGATCGCCGCCTCGGCGTCGCTGCTGCGGCGCGCCACGTCGTCGCGATCGCTCTCGATCGCGGCCCGCGCGGCTTCGCGCGCCGACTGAAGCCGCGGCCACTCGACCTCCGCGCCCTGGGACGACCGCTCGGCCGGGGCGGCGAGCTCGTCACCGAAGAGCCGGACGGCCCCCAGCGCGATCCCCGCCGACGCCGGAATCCCCGTCAGCACTGCGCCGGGCTCGGGTTCGACCGCGGGCTCGTCCGGCAGCGCCGGCCGCGGCGCCGACGGAACCGGCGCCCGAGCCCCATCAGCCGCCACCCCCTCGCCGAACCCGCCCGCGGCGAGGTCCTGGAGCGCGGCCAGCGCCTCATCGGCCTCCGGGCCCGACGCGGTGGCGATCAACTCGTCACCTTTGCGTGCGACGAGCGTCATCAGGCCGGTGAGGCTGCGCGCGCTCACCGGACCGGCGCCGCCGGCCTTGGCCAGTCGGAGGTCCGCGTCGAAGCGGCTCGCCAGCTCGACGACGAGCGCCGCGGGGCGGGCGTGGAGGCCGATGTCGTTCAGCACCGGGACCCGAGCCTGCGCTCCAGGGGGCGATCCGTCATCGTCAGGCTCGGGCGCTCCCGAGTCGGCGGGCACGGAGCCACCCAGCTGCGTGACCTTCATGCCAATCGCCTGCCGCGCCTCGGCCGCCACCTCGTCGAGCGACGCGCCCCCACGCGCCGCCACCGCGGCGGCCACCGCGCCCTCGACGAACGGGGCGTCGCTCAGCTCCACGCGTCCGTCCTCCCCGAGGAACTCGACCGCCATCTCGGCGCTCATCAGCGCGCTGCCCAGATCCATCAGCACCAGCACGCCGTCGTCGCCCATGGCCCGTTCGATCGCCGCACGGACCCGCTCGACGTCGGTGCCGATCGAACCGTCCTCGAGGCCTCCCGCGGCCTCGAGCGCGAGCTCCTCGCCGCCCATCTGCCGGGCGAGCTCGACGACACCATCGGCCAGCGCCGCGCTGTGCGAGACGACGACGATGCCGACCATGAGCTAGACGCTAGAGCCGGTAGGCCTGATGCAGCAGCTCGACCGGGTGCTTCGAGGGACGCTGGGTCGCGTGCTCGATCTGCCAGCGGCAGGTTTCGCTGTCACAGGCGACGATCGGGGCACCGGAGGCGGCGATCTGGTCGAACAGATCAGCGCCGGCGTCCATTCCGATCTGGTACTTCTCGCGCTTGAGGCCGTACGTACCGGCGATCCCGCAGCAGCGGGCATCGAGCTCGCGGACCTCCAACCCCGGAATCAGGCGGAGCAGCTCAACCGCCGGCTTGCCCATCCAGTGGCCCTGCAATTGGCACGGCGCGTGGTAGGCGACGGTCTCGTTCACGGGCTGGAAGTCGGTCCGGAGCTCGCCCCGGCCGTGCATCTCGAGCAGCAGCTCGCAGATGTCGTATGTCTGGCGGCTGACGAGCGCCAGGTCCGGATCGTCCTCGAGACCCAGGATCTCGCGGGCCTCGCGCTTGAGCATCACGGTGCAACTCGTGGCGTTGCCCACGATCAGCGTGCCGTCCCGGAGGTGCGGCGCGAACGAGCGGGCCACCCTCAACACGTACTTCCTGGCGTCCTCGAACATGCCGTTGGACTGCAGGGGCAGTCCGCAGCAATCCTGCTTCGGGACCTCGACGCGGTAGCCGTTGTGCTCGAGCACCTCGACGACCTTCTGACCGACTTCGGGCTCGTAGTACTGGGTGCCGCAGTTGTGGAAGTAGAGGATCTTGGTTCCGTCCGCTGGGCCCTGGTGTTTCTTCGCCCAGCTCTTGAATGTCCGGCCGGCGAAGTTCGGGAGTGCGGCGTCGCGATGGATGCCGAGCAGCCGCTCGACGAGCACGCGGATCGGCCGCGAGTGCAAGCTCGCATTGGCGATCGGCGCGACGGGGGTGCCGAGCCGGCCGACCAGGGTCGGACGGGCGATCAGGCGATCGCGCAACTTGACACCCGTGCGTTGCTTGACGGCGTAGCGCGCGTGGGCGTTGAGCTCAGCGATCTTCACGCCCTGCGGGCAGTGCATTGTGCAGAGCCCGCACCCGGAGCAGTAGTCGACAGACGACTCTTCCGGGGGCTGTCCCAGGGCGCGGTAGCGCTCGGCCTGCGGTCCGGCGTACTTCGGCCCGGGGAACAGCGGGGTCACGTTCGAAACCGGGCACACGGTCTCGCAGATCGTGCACTTGACGCAGTGGTCGAGCGAGCTTCGCAGCGGCTCGTGCAGGAGGTCGTCGATCATGCCGTGGCCGCTGCCCCTTCTCGCTCGATTACATTGTGGGCGGCGAAGTGTCCGCTCGCGAGCGCGATCCCTTCGCCCGACCCCTCGCGCCACGGCGCCGCTCCGGACAGCGCGGCGCCCGCGACGAACACGTTCTCGGTCCCGTCAGCCCGCAGCGAGGAGTCGACCGCCACGCCGACCGTCGACATCGGCTGCGGGGCGAAGAAATCGGCGTTGAACCGCGCCTCTCCCACGGCGGGCATCCCGCGCAGCGGCAATCCGAAGACGGTCTCACGGGCTTGCCAATCCGAGCCGAGCGTCGTTGCCCCTGAGGTGAAGCCACCGGTCGCCAGCACGACCCAACGCGCGACATACACCGTCTCGTGACCGCTGGTGTCCGCGCGCACGGCGGTCACGCGCTCGCCCTGGCGCTCGGCGCCCACCGCCTCGGCGCCCATCACGAGCCGGCCGCCTGCGGCGCGAAGTCCAGCGAGCAGCGCGTCGTAGAGCCGCATGCCCGGCACCGAGGGCGGCAGCGTCGGGATCTCGAACACGCCTCGCCCGAGCCGCCGCTCGAGGTCCGACCAGGCCCCGTGAGGGTCGCGGAGGCCCAGGATCGCGGGCAGGGCCACGAGCTCGCCCGGCTGCAGCAGCAGGGCGAGGCGAGCGGCGAACGCGGCGCGGAACGATGGCTCGTCGAAACGCCGAGCCAGCGCGAGCCCGTTGGCCTCCACTCGCCCGACCTCGACGTCGATCTCGACCGCTCGCGCCTCAATCCCGGCGCGCCTGAGATTGCCGGCGCAGAGCGATGGATAGAAGTCCTTGAGCACCGGCAGGCCGACGACGCACACCGGCGTCTTCTCCCGGAGATCGCCGCTCGCCATCGTCTCCGGGACGAGCGCGGACGGGCGGAGCGCTCCCACCGCCGTCGGGAGCAGATGGTTGCGCTCGAGTCCCCCGGCGTATCGGTACTCGGGCTGTGGTCCGCGCTCGATGCAGCCGGCGAACCACTCGAGCGCAGGAGCGATCGAGTCACCGACGACCGCATAAGGATGCTCCGGATGGTCGGAGATGAACCCCGCGAGCGCGGCGGCGGGCTCATCGACGCGCTCGGGGTTGTACCCAAGGACATCGACGGTGCCGGGGGCCAGGTGCGTGGAGCCGACTCCCTTGGCGAGCACGCACACGCCCGCACCGCCCTCGGCCAGGCGCGTCGCGGCGGTGAGGCCGGCGACGCCCGCACCCAGGACGACCACGTCGTATGAGAACCTCGGGCTCATGGCAGGTGGTCGGCGTCGAGCACGCCCTGCATGATCCACTCGTCCAGCCTGGCCTCGCGGAGCTGATCGCCGTACAGGATCGGCCAGGTCCCCTTCCAGCGCTCCTGGACGTAGTCGAGCAGCGCCTTGTTCGCCTTCTCGCTGTCGATGCCGTCGCGGCCGTGGAGGATCCCGGCCGCGCGGTAGATGCAGAACCCTCCCTGGCACGGGCCCATCCCGAGCCGGAGCTGCCGGCGGATGTCGTCGAGGTCCGCCGTCCCCCGCCTGCGGATCGTGTCCTCGAGCGTTTGCCGCGAGATCAGCTCGCACTCGCAGATCAGCTGGTCGTCCTGGAGATGCCGCTCCCGTCGATCGAGCCGCTCGCTGACCCGGTAGTGCTCGCCGCTCTCGGACCCGGGGAGCACCTCGGTCGATGTCGTCGACGGTCGCGGATCGCCGAGCTGGCGGCAGATGCCGTTGACGGTGTCCTCCGCCATCAGCCGGTAGGTGGTGAGCTTGCCGCCGGTGATCGTCAGAAAGCCGCTGACGCCGTCGCGGTCGCGGTGGTCGAGCAACGCATGGGAGCGCGTCACGTCGCGAGAGGACCCCTCGCCGTCCTGTTTCGCGTCCTGGAACAGCGGACGCACGCCCGTCCACACGCGGAGCGCCCGCGCGTCCTTGAACCCGGGCACGAGCTGCTCACCGTCAGCGAGCATCGCGTCGACCTCCTCCTGGACCACCGAGTGGTCGTCCGGATCCTCGGTGTCGACATCGGTCGTCCCGACGACGCAGACCGTACGAACCGGCACGATGATGTCGCCGTCGGTGGGCATCTGGCAGCGGTTTACGACCGTGTTCACGAGCCTGTGGTTCATCGCGATCATGATTCCCCGGCCCGGACGAACGTGGACGCCTTCGATTCCCGCGAGCTCGGCGATCTTTCCGGCCCAGGCACCCGATGCGCTGACGGTGATGCGGGCCTCGACGTCGAGCTCCTCGCCGGTGCGCGAGTTGCGCACCCGGGCTCCCTGGATTTCATCGCCGGCGCGGTGGATGGCGACGACCTCGTGGTAGGGCAGCACCCGCGCGCCTCGCTCCTGAGCGCCCCGCGCCAGCGCCCACACGAGCTTCCAGACATCGATGCTGGCATCGGGCACGCGGAAGGCGCGGGAGATCTGCGGGTTCAGCCTCGGCTCTTCGCGCAGCGCCTGTGCCGGCTCGATCTCCTCGCACGGCACGCCCGTATCGCTGCACCCCTGGGCGAAGCGGTCGGCGTAGGCGGGGTCGTCGAACGGCGTCGTGACGAAGAAACCGCCCGTGTCCTCCACGGCGTCCGCCGCGACGCGGCGCACGAGAATGTTCTCGTGCGCGCATTCGTCGGCGGCCGACGGGTCCTTGACGGCGTAGCGCCCACCCGAGTGCAGCAGCCCGTGAAAGCGGCCGCTCGTCCCGGTGGCGAGATCGCCGCGCTCAACGAGGACGACGTCGAATCCGCGCAGCGCTGCGTCCCACGCTACGCCGGTGCCGGTCGCACCACCGCCGATGACCAGTACCTCGGTGCTGAGCCGCTCCACTGGATCAGCCTACTCCCTGGCCGCAAGCCCCGCGACCCGGGGCGCCGGTAGTGCACCCGCCGGCGCCCCGAGTGAGGTCGCGGGAAGCTACTCCACCCAGTCGAACGTCCGTGTGACCGCCTTCTTCCAGAAGTGGAACAGCTTTTCGCGCTCGGACTCGGCCATCTTCGGCTCCCAGCGCTTGTCCTCGACCCAGTTCTCGCGCAGCTCCTCCTCGGTGGTCCAGAACCCGGTGGCGAGCCCGGCGGCGTAGGCCGCGCCGAGTGCGGTGGTCTCGGCCACCTTCGGCCGGATCACCGGAACGCCGAGGATGTCCGCCTGGAACTGCATGAGCGTGTCGTTGACGACCATTCCGCCGTCGACCTTGAGCGACTCGAGCGCCACGCCCGAGTCGGCGTTCATCGCGTCGGCGACCTCGCGGCTCTGATACGCCGTCGCCTCGAGCGTCGCGCGCGCGATGTGGCCGTTGTTCACGTACCGCGTGAGCCCGGCGAACACACCCCGGGCGTCGGACTTCCAGTACGGGGCGAACAGACCCGAGAACGCCGGCACGATGTAACAGCCACCGTTGTCCTCGACCGTCTTGGCGAGATCCTCGACCTCGGGCGCGCTCTTGATCATCTTGAGGTTGTCGCGCAGCCACTGCACGAGCGCCCCGGTGATCGCGATCGACCCCTCGAGACAGTAGACGGCCTTCTGATCGCCGATCTTGTAGCCGACGGTCGTGATCAGCCCGTTCTTCGACTGGACCGCCTCGTTGCCCGTGTTCAGCAGCAGGAAGTTGCCGGTCCCGTACGTGTTCTTGGCCTCGCCGACCGAGAACGCCGTCTGGCCGAACGTCGCTGCCTGCTGGTCGCCCAGGTCGCCGGCCACCTGGATGCCGCTGAACGCCCCGGCCTTGATCTCCCCATAGGGAGCGCTCGACGGCCGGATCTCGGGGAGCATCGACCGCGGCACCCCGATCGTGTCCAACAGCTCGTCGTCCCAGGCGAGCGTCGCGAGGTCCATCAGCATCGTCCGGCTCGCGTTCGACACGTCGGTGATGTGCAACCCGCCGCTGGTCCCCCCGGTCAGGTTCCAGATGCACCACGTGTCCATGTTGCCGAACGCGAGATCCCCGGCGTCCGCCTTCGCCCTCGCGCCGTCGACGTTCTCGAGGATCCAGCGGACCTTCGGACCCGAGAAGTAGGTGGCGATCGGGAGCCCGTTCTTGGCCCGGAATCGATCCTGCCCGCCATCCTTCATCAGTTCGTCACAGATCTTGTCCGTGCGAGTGTCCTGCCAGACGATCGCGTTGTACACGGGCTTGCCGGTATTGCGATCCCAGACGACGGTCGTCTCTCGCTGGTTGGTGATCCCGACCGCAGCGACGTCGCCACCGGCCGCACTCTTCGCGGCCTCCATCACTTCTTGGGAGCGGTCCCAGATCTCCATCGGGTCGTGCTCGACCCACCCCGGCTGCGGGTAGATCTGCTCGTGCTCGCGCTGGTCGACCGATACGACATTGCCCCCGTGATCGAAGACCATGCAGCGAGTGCTGGTCGTCCCCTGGTCCAATGCTGCCACGTAATCAGGCATCCGCTTTGTCTCCTTTCAACTTGCCAGCGCCTCGGCGGCGGTCTGGAAGAGGTAGTAGGAGGAAGTCGCGCCGGGATCCTGATGATCCTGACTGCGCTCCCCCAGGTAGCTCGCTCGCCCTTTCCGAGCGACGAGCGGGATCGTGTCCCGCATCCCTTGCTCGGCCGCGCTCGCGGCGTTGCGCAGGCCGGCATCGAGGTCCGATGCCTGCTCGAGCGCCGCGACTGCGGGGAGAAGGGCGTCGACCATCGTTTTGTCTCCAGGCTCGGCCTTGCCTCGCGCCTGGACGCCTTGGACTCCCTTCCGCCATGCCGCTGCATACACCTCGAGATCGACCTCCTGCTCGCCGGCGAGCGCGTTCCCCATCTGCAGGAACAAGGTCCCATAGAGGGGTCCGGCCGCGCCGCCGACGCTCGATATGAGCGCCATCGCCACGGTCTTGAGCACGGCCCCGGCGTCGGGTTGCTCCTTCGCGTCGAGCTGCTCGAGCGCCTTGCGCATGCCGCGGTCCATGTTGGTCCCGTGATCGCCGTCGCCGATCGCCGTGTCGAGCCGCACCAGCTCCTGGCGATGCTCCTGCATCGACGCCGCGAAGCGGCTCATCCAGTCGGTGACCGTATCGGTGGTGACCGCCAAGGCCGCTACACGCCCCAGCGAAGCCCTGGCGTGTTCACCGGAGCGTCCCAGTAACGGACCATCTCGTCGTCGAGCTTGAGCAGCGTGATCGAGCAGCCCTGCATCTCGAGCGAGGTGATGTAGTTGCCGATCAGGTTGCGCTCGATCTGGATGTCGCGCGCCCCGAGGAACTTGTTGACCTCGTTGTACATGATGTAGAGCTCGATCAGCGGGGTTCCGCCCATGCCGTTGACAAACGCCAGGACGCGGTCGCCGGAGGAGAACGGCAGGTCCTCGACGATCGGCGACAGCAGGCGCTCGGCGATCTGCGAGGCGGGGCCGATCTTCTCGCGGAAGCGGCCCGGCTCACCGTGGATCCCGATCCCGATCTCGACCTCATCGTCGGCGAGCTCGAAACTCGGCTCGCCGGAGGCGGGGGTGATGCAGGGGGTCAACGCCATTCCCATCGACCGGCCGTTTCCGTTCACTCTGCGGCCCAGCTCGGCCACGTCCGCCAGCGAGCGGCGGTCCTCGGCGGCGCCTCCGCAGATCTTCTCCACGAGGACGGTGACGCCCACGCCCCGCCGTCCCGCGGTGTACAGGGAGTCCTCGACCGCAACGTCGTCATTGGTGAGGACGGTCTCGACCTCGATTCCGTCTGCGCCGGTCAGATCCGCGGCCATCTCGAAGTTCATGACGTCGCCGGTGTAGTTCTTGACGATGTGGACCACGCCGGCGCCGCCGTTGACGGCCTGGGTCGCCGCCTGCATCTGATCCGGCGTGGGCGAGGTGAACACCTCGCCTGGACACGCGGCGTCGAGCATGCCCATGCCGACGAATCCGCCGTGCATCGGCTCATGGCCGGAGCCGCCGCCGGATACGAGTCCGACCTTCCCCTGAACGGGGGCGTCGATCCTGACGACATAGCGCGGGTCGTAGTTGACCCTTACGCGATCGCCGTGTGCAGCCTCGACGCCTTGCAGCGACTCCAGCACGACGTCGTCAGGTGCATTAATCAGCTTCTTCATGCGGCCTCCAAGAGCCGAGGGAGAGGACGAGGCGCCCGCGGTTCGGGGGCACGGGCGCCCGAGCGGCCGCGGTGGGATCTAGGAGGTGGAGGATCGTGTGCTGAACGGTTCCTTCAGCAGAGAAAATGCCCAGCAAGCACCCTCCTTCGAGCCGATCGCTCTGCACCCACAGAGGTCCATTTGCGACAATAGCGGAAATCGTTCGCCAATGTCAAACATCGTTCGGAGTAGTCTCCGGCGAGGCGGATGTGCGGGGAGGGCTAGTAGTTGTCTGGACCGATCCAATCAATCGAAAGAGCCGCAGCGATCTTGCGTCTACTTTCCGGTCGTTCGCGCCGCCTCGGGGTTGTCGAGATGGCCGGCCAGCTCGGGTTACCGAAGGGGACCGTGCACGGGATCCTGAGGACCCTCCATTCGGTCGGGTTCGTCGAGCAGGACCGCGAGTCGGGCAAGTACCAGCTCGGCGCCGCCCTCCTCCACATCGGCTCCAGCTACCTCGACGCCAACGAGCTGCGCACCCGGGCGCTCAACTGGGCGGACGCCCTCGCCACCCAGAGCGGCGAAAGCGTCCGGATCGGCACGCTTCACGAGAAACAGGTCCTGATCGTCCATCACGTTTTCCGCCCCGACGACAGCCGCCAGGCGTTGGAGGTCGGGAGCCTCGTCCCCGCCCACGCGACCGCACTGGGAAAGGCATTGCTCGCCCATCACAGATACCTGCTTGCCGAGTTCGGGGCCGGGCCGCTGCCGAGCTACACGCCCTCGACCGTGACGGACATCGCCGCGCTCGAGCGCGAACTGGATGAGATCTCCGAGCGCGGCTGGGCGAGCGAGGTCGGGGAGCTGTTCCCCGGAGTCGCATCGATCGCCGCCCCGATCGAGGACCGCCGCGGGGTCGTCGCGGGAGCGATCAGCATCACCGGACCAATCGAGCGGCTGTGCGAGAGCGAGACCCCGAAAGCCGAGCTCGTCGGCTACGTGATGCAGACCGCCAGAACAGTTTCTCGCGAACTAGGAGCGATTCCATGGTAGGAATGACATTGCAATGAGCGGCCGCTACGTCGTTTCGATCGATCAGGGGACCGCATCCTCGAGATGCCTCGTCTTCGACAGCCGCGCCCGAATCGTCTCCGTGGCCCAGAAGGAGCACCGCCACCACTACCCAATGCCCGGGTGGGTCGAGCACGACCCGCAGGAGATCTGGCGGAACGTCCTGACCGTGGTCGCGCAGGCGCTCGAGAAGGCCGACCTCTCGCCGACCGAGCTCAGCGCGCTCGGGATCGCGAACCAGCGCGAGACCACCGTCCTGTGGGACCGCAGCACCGGCACCCCGGTGCACAACGCGATCAACTGGGAGGACACACGCACGGATCGGCTGTGCATGCAGCTCGCGGAGGAGTTCGGCCAGGACCGCTTCCGCGAGAAGACCGGGCTCCCGCTGAGCACGTACTTCTCAGGTCCGAAGATCCGCTGGCTGCTCGACCACATTCCCGGGCTGGAGGAGCGCGCGGAGGGCGGAGAGGTCCTGTTCGGCACGATGGACTCCTGGCTGCTCTGGAACCTGTGCGGCCGCCACGTCACCGACGTGACCAACGCCAGCCGGACGCTCCTGATGAACATCGAGACGCTCGAGTGGGACGACGAGCTGCTGTCGATCATTGGTGTGCCGCGCGCGATGCTCCCCGAGATCCGGCCGTCGTCCGAGATTTACGGCGAAGCCGGCGTGGCGCTCGCCGGGGTGCCGGTCGCATCGGTGCTGGGCGACCAGCACGCCGCGCTCGTCGGGCAGACGTGCTTCGAACCGGGCGAGGCGAAGTGCACGTATGGGACCGGCAGCTTCCTGCTCCTCAACACCGGTGAGCGGCCGATCCCCTCCCAGCGCGGGCTGCTCACCACGATCGGATATCAGCTCGGCTCCTGTCGGCCGACGTACGCGCTGGAGGGATCGATCGCCATCACAGGGGCACTCGTCCAGTGGTTCCGCGACAACATCGGCCTGATCGGCAGCGCGCCCGAGATCGAAACGCTCGCGCTCACCGTCGAGGACAACGGGGGCTGCTACTTCGTGCCCGCCTTCTCCGGGCTGTTCGCACCCCATTGGCGCAGCGACGCCCGCGGCGTGATCGCCGGCCTGACCGGCTACATCAGCAAGGGCCACCTGGCGCGGGCGGTGCTCGAGGCCACCGCCTGGCAGACGCGCGAGGTCGTCGAGGCGATGCACGAAGACTTCGGTGGCGAGCTCTCAGAGCTCCGGGTCGACGGCGGCATGACCGCCAACAACCTGCTGATGCAGTCGCTCGCGGACGTCCTCGACGCCACCGTCGTGCGCCCGATCGTCGCCGAGACCGTCTCGCTCGGCGCCGCCTACGCGGCGGGGCTCGCGGTCGGATTCTGGCCTGACCTCGACAGCCTCAGGAGCAACTGGCACAAGGCGGCCGAGTGGCTGCCGAAACTCGACCCCACCGTGCGCGAAAAGGGCTACCGCAAGTGGAAGAAGGCGGTGGCGCGGACGATCGACTGGCTCGACGAGGACGACTGGGAGATGCCGGACGGCTTCGAGGCGCCGTCGGAGCTCCCGCAGACTCAGGGTTAGGAGGCGGCCCGCGCCGCTTCGCGCCCGCAGCCCTGATTGGCGGCGGCCTGGCAAACGGCGCTGGGGAAGCGGAGGGATCGGCCGCGATCGCGCCCTTTCATGATGCACAACACGACAACCTCGCCCCGGAAGGCGAGCCCTGTCGACCTGTGCATGAAGAGTGTGCTCAATCCGACAGGGCTCGGCATTCACGCCGGTGTTGACGCGTTATGCACCATCCGAGCCGCTGATCGGGCACCGGAGCCGCTCTCACCCACCCCTCCCCAGCGCCGTTTAGCCGGGCCCCGGCTAGTCGTCTTCGAAGAAGCGCTGCACGATCCTGGTGACCGCGGAGACGTCCTCGGTCGCCTTGATCGGATCGCCGAACGCGATGCTCACGGCGTGGCGCTTGGACCCGTTGCCGTTGTGGATCCGTGACGGCCAGAACCGCCCCGGCGGCATCGCGTCGTGAGTCCCGGTGATCCGGATCGGGATGATCTGGGTGTGGTGGCGCGCCGCCAGGACCGCCGCGCCGCGGCGCAGCCGCCCGGTGCCGCCACTGCGCGACCGCGTCCCCTCCGGATAGAGCAACAGGTTCCACCCCTTGTCGAGCAATCCGTCGACGTGGCTGGCGGCCTGCTTTTCGAGACCGCCACCGCGGCGATCCATCGGAACGGTGTTGAAGACCATGGAGACGGCGACCGCGATCAGACGGTTGCGGTAGAAGTAGTCGGTGGCGGCGGCCACGACCGTGCGCTTGCGAAACCGCCGGGGAAGCGCGGCCAGGATGATCGGCGTGTCGATGTGGCTCACGTGGTTCGCCACCAGGATCACGGGCGCCTTCATCCCTCGCAGCTTCTCGCGGCCAGTCGTGCGCCGGCGCGTGTAGACCCTCAGCAGCGGGTCGAGCACGAACCGCAGAACCGCCTCGCGCGTGGCGATCGCCGGCGCTGAACGGGCCCAGGGGACGTCGAGCTGGGGCGCCGCGGGAAGCAGTTCACGCGCGCGACGCTTGAAGCGCTCCGGCGCTGAGGCCTTGCGCCGGACGGGGAGCAGGTTGGGTGCCGAGGCGCGCACCTGGCGCGCGTTTCGCTTCACGCGTGCGGGCAGCGAGTTATCGCGTCTGACGGGCAGCACGACCGATCAAACCCCGGCCTGTAACAAAGGTTACAGACGCCCGTGGCCACGCGATCGATCTCAGGTCCACCGCAGGTTCGAGCGCGTCTGCCAATAGCTGTCGGTCGACTCGACCAACGCTCCCAATTCCTCCTCGAGGCTGGGGTCCCACGCGACCGTGAACGCGGTGACATTGCTCTCCAGCTGGTCGACCGTGCTCGCCCCGCTGAGGACCGTGTCGACCCACGGTCGTGCCAGGACGCCGGCGAGCGCGAGCGCGTCCTCGCCCACGCCAACGCGGCTCGCCGCGCGCGCCAGCGGCTCGATCCCGCCGCGCGAGGTCAGCCGGCCGTTCGCCAGGGCCTCTTTGATGATCACGCCGAGCCCCGCCTCGTGGGCAGCCTGCAGCGCCTCGCCGGCGGAACGCTCGATCAGATTCCAGGTGGCCTGCACGGTGGCGAAGATCCCAGCCTGCGTCAGGCGCTCGATCGTGGCTGACTGCTCGGTGCCGGTGACGCTGGCGCCGACGGCGACGCCCGTGGAACGAAGGTCCTCGAGGTCGGCGAGGACCGCCGTGTCCTCCAGCACGCCGCTCGACACCGTCGCGGAATGGATCTGGTAGAGCGACAGGTAATCCCCCAGCTGCGCACGGGTCTCCTCGAGCTGGCGGCGGAAGGTGTCGGCGCTCAGATCCTTGACCTCGGGCGGATCGGCGTCGACGCGCCAGTCGGCCGTGTACGTGTAGCCCCACTTTGAGCTGACGGTCACGTCGCCGGGGTGCACCGATCGCGATCGCAGCCAGGAGCCCAGAAACTCCTCGGCCCGACCGTAGGAGCGAGCTGCATCGAAGTGGCGGACGCCCGCTCGGTAGGCCGCGTCGAGCACCTCGTGGGCGCGATCGGCCATGGCCGCCACCGAGTGGTCCGTGAAGTCCCCGCCGTGCCCGAGGTTCAGATAGCCGGGACGACCGAGCGCCGCGAGCCCGAGCGCGATGGCGGTCGTCGGGATGCCACTTCGCCCCAACTCCCTGGTCCAGCCCCGTGACGAAGCGTCCACGCGGGGGTTATACCCGTCCGGCTACGTTGATGAAATGTCGATGAGCGAGTCATGACGGAAGGACCGGATCCGCTGGAGCGGCTGAGAGCCGAACTGGCCGAGGCGACGGCCGAGCTGAAGGTCCACATGGCGAGCTGGGAGTACGCGTTCGCGATGGGCTCGGGCCGCGACGGTGGGCGCGCGCACCCGATTCACTGGGAGACGAACGCGCGGACCGAGCGTCTGCTGGAGCGCTGTCGAGGGCTCCGCGCGCGCCTCGCCGAATTTGAGCGTTAGCGCGCCCGAGAGCTGGGTAGGCTTCGAACTGCTGGGCTCCGTCCAGCAGAGAGAGCAGTGCGACAGCTTGACCCGAGCGACCGGGAACGCACTTCCGGTCGTGGCGGTTTTGCGTGGGAACGCGCCGCCCGCCTGCTGGGCTGACCCGAACGTAAGCAACCAGCTCCAGGAGGTTGGACATGGCAGACAACAGAGGTGTCGCGTATATCGGTCCAGGGAAGGTTGAGCTGCACGACATCGACTTTCCGACGTTCGAGTTGCAGGACGGTCCGGGGGTGAATCCCGCGAACGTGGGGCGAAAGCTCCCACACGCGGCGATTCTGAAGTGCGTGGCGACCAACATCTGCGGCTCCGACCAGCACATGGTGCGCGGCCGCACGACCGCGCCCGAGGGCCTGATCCTCGGTCATGAGATCACCGGCGAGGTGATCGAGACCGGTCCCGACGTCGAGTTCATCAAGGTCGGCGATCTCTGCTCGGTGCCGTTCAACATCGCGTGCGGCCGGTGCCGCATGTGCAAGACCGGTAACACCGGCGTATGCCTCAACGTGAATCCGGACCGTCCCGGATCGGCGTACGGCTATGTCGACATGGGCGGTTGGGTCGGAGGACAGGCCGAGTACGTGCTCGTTCCGTACGCCGACTGGAACCTCCTGAAGTTCCCCGACAAGGATCGGGCGATGGAGAAGATCCTCGACCTGACGATGCTGTCGGACATCTTCCCGACCGGATATCACGGCGCCTACACGGCCGGCGTCACCTCCGGCTCGACGGTCTACGTCGCGGGCGCGGGGCCGGTTGGGCTGGCGGCGGCCCACTCGGCGCAATTGCTCGGCGCCGCGGTCGTGATCGTCGCCGACCTGATTCCCGAGCGGCTCGCGCAGGCGCGCAGCTTCGGCTGCGAGACGATCGACGTCTCGAAGGGAGATCCGAAGGATCAGATCGAGCAGATCCTCGGGCGTCCCGGAGGTCGACGCGGCGGTCGACGCCGTCGGCTTCGAGGCCCGTGGCCACGGGAGCGACTCCGATCACGAGGCTCCGGCGACGGTGCTGAACTCGATCATGGACGTGACCCGTGCCGCCGGCAAGCTCGGAATCCCGGGGCTGTACGTGACCGGTGATCCGGGCGCGATCGACGACGCGGCCAAGGTCGGCTCGCTGTCGATCCGGATCGGCCTCGGCTGGGCGAAGTCGCACAGCTTCACCACCGGACAGTGCCCGGTGATGAAGTACCACTACGGCCTGATGCAGATGATCCTCAACGACAAGGCTCACATTGCGAAGGCCGTCAATGCGACCGTGATCTCACTCGACGAGGCGCCGCAGGGCTACAAGGACTTCGACAGCGGGGTGGCCAAGAAGTTCGTCTTCAACCCTCACGGTCTGATCAACGCCTGAGGTTCCGGCTGCGAGCGCCGCGGGTCTGCCGCGGCGCTCGGGTCGGCCGGGTATGCCCGCAGGACTCCCAGCAGCTCCGGATCCTCGCCGGTGAAGGCCATCCATGCGGCGCGCAGTCCCACGCCCGCCGCGGTCTGAAGCACGGGCAGTCGGTGCTCGAGGTGGCCGACGACGACGGAGCCCGCCGGCGGGCGGATCACGCAGACACCGGGAACGTGCTCCGGATCGGCCATCTGGGTGGCGAGCTCGCCCGCCAGCGCGTCGTAGCGTTGCGACCGCGTCTGGCGCAGTTCGACCAGGGCGGGGTTGATCGCCTGCAGGTACCGATCGGTCAGCCGCGCGATCACCGAGGACAGCGGCGCGTGCTGAACGCCGTGGGGCCGGGTCTGGAGCACGACCATGTCGGTGGCGGTCGATCTGGCCGCTTGTACCGGGATGGCCTCCGCGAGCGTCGCGTCCAGCAACCTCATCCCTCGGAATCTGACGGGCGCCCCGGCGAGCCACGGGAGGCGGCCCGACGCGCGCAGCGCGCAGCGGATCTCCTCCTCACTCTCCAGGTCGGTGAGATCGACGATCGACGCCGTGTCGGCGTCGGTCGCGGTGCAATGAAGGTCAATCGCGGATGACGGGATCGCGTCGCAGCGGAGCGGCCGCTGCCGCGTCCAGACGTGGTCGATCACGTGATCCATGTCGAGGAACGGCCCGCCGCGCAGGGCCCGCGCGGCGCTGACGAATCGCGGATCGCCGAAGCCGTACTGGTAGAGGCCGGCCAGATATGCGGCCTGACCGGCAAGCAGGAAGGCCGCATTGAACGCCCCCGCCGAGGCGCCGTGCACCTCGTCGAACGTATCGCGCAGACCGAGCTGCTCGATCGCCGAGGTCATTCCCGCCGAGACGACGCCGCGCATCCCCCCGCCCTCGATCACGAGCGCGACGCGGCGGCCGTCGGTCCTCGCTCCCGGACGCGAACCCTCACGCCGGCGGCGAAGGAGCGTCTGCACGACGGGGTGACCGCGGAGGTCCTCCTCCATCGGCGCACCGGGCTGAAACGGATCCGAGGTGAAGCGGCGCAGCAACATCGGCGGCCCTAATCGTAATTCCGACTCCGTGGAGGCGCTCATGTCATGATGGCCGCCGAAAATGGACTACGACCTGCAAGGCCGAACGGCGCTCGTGACCGGCGCAGCATCGGGGATCGGCAAGGCCGCGGCGGAGCTATTCGCGTCGCTGGGGGCCGTCGTCGTCGCATCGGATGTCAACGCCGACGGAGGCGAGGCGACCGTCGCCGCGATCAACGAGTCCGGGCACGAGGCGGTCTTCAAGGCCGCGGACGTACGTGACGACGAGGCCGTCACGGCACTCGTCAAGTTCGCCGTCGACTCGTTCGGAGGCCTCGACTGCGCGGCCAACTGCGCCGGAGTCGGCGCCGGCCATGCCACGACCCACCTGTACTCCGACGAGGACTGGGATCGGGTCGTCGGCATCAACCTCCGGGGCACGTGGGTCGCGTTGCGTCGCGAGATCGAGGCGATGCTCGCCGGCGGCAAGCCCGGCGCGATCGTGAACATGGGGTCTACGCTCGGGCTCCGCGGTTCGCCGATGGCCTCGCCCTACACGACGAGCAAGCACGGCGTGATCGGCCTCACCCGGACGGCGGCGATCGAGTACGCGCCCAACCGGATCCGCATCAACGCCGTTTGCCCGGGCGCGATCGACACCCCGATGATGGACGAGACGTTCGCGCGGTTCCCGGGCTTCCGGGAGATGCTGATCGGGTACGTGCCGATGGCCCGCATGGGCCGTCCCGAGGAGGTCGCCGCGGCTATCGCCTGGCTGTGCTCCGACGGCGCCTCGTTCATCACCGGCGAGTGTCTCTCGATCGAGGGCGGCCTGCTCGCCCGTTGAGATAGCGCGAGACAGGCGCCGGCGCCCCGGGCGACTCGCAGGATTTGCTAGCGCAGGGCTTTACCCGGTGACCGCCGGCTTCGGCGGCCGAGGTCGCTTGTGCTTGCGCTTGAAGGTGTCGGTCAGATGAGCGGTGGCTCTGCCGTTGGCGCGTATCCTGACCTTGCGACTCTTGCTCGCGACCACGTGAACCTTGTGTGTGTGTCCGTTCGCAGTCTCGCTGACGGTGCAGCGGGATCCGGCCGGAATGCCAATAAAATGCCGCGACACAGAACCGGTAACGTGGGCCCGGATGTCGAAGGCGTAGGCGTGGAGCGGGCCGCCACACGCCACCAGGATGGCAATGCGACCGTGCCGGCGGGCGGCCGGTCCAGCGATGGTCTTGGTCACTTTCAGGGAACCGAGCGCGCCCTCGTACACGTCCATCAGGTTCACCGGTACCACCTTGCCCGCAGGGACGGTCACCTGCCCGCCACTCCCCGATACGGTCGCCGTAACGGTGGCGGTGGCGCCGTCCGCGGTTTCGGTGATGGTGCACACCGAGCCTGCCGGGATTCCATCGAAGCTGTGCGACACGCTGCCGGCCGCGGTCCCCGAGGCGATCACGAAGTCCGGCGCCAGGCCGACGCCATTACAGACGACGTGGACGGTGACAGGCCCCTGGTGGCCTGCGAACGGACCCGCGATGGTCTTGGTCACGAGTAGGGAGCCGGGAGTGGGACCGTAGGTGTCAGTGATGTGCGCGGCCCCGCTGCCGCCGGGCGCGATCATGACCGTGTGGGGGTTGCCAATGACGGCGACCGAGACGGCGCTGGTGTGCCCGTCAATGGTCTCCGTGACCACACAACTAGCCGGCGTAAGGATACCCGAGTAGATGTGCGACTGGTCGCCCGTGGCGCCCGCCGGGATGACGAAGTCGGGGGTGAGCGCGGTGCCGTTGCACACCGTGTGGATAACCACCTCCCCCTGCGACCCGGCAGCGGGACCGGCAATGGACTTCGTCACCTCCAGCTGGCCTGGGACGAGCCCGTACGTGTCGCTGACGTCCGCTTCGACGATGTCACCGGCCGGAACGGACACCGTCTGCCCGCTCCCCTCGACATCGACTGACACCGTGCTCGTGGCCCCGTCCGCGGTCTCCGTGACCGTGCACGTGGCCGGAACTTGGATGTGATCGTACTGCTGGGTCTGGTCCCCCGCTGGAGTTCCGGCGGGGATCACAAAGTCCGGCGTCAGGGCGGCGCCATTGCACACCGTGTGGATCCGAATCTCCCCTTGCTGGCCCGCACCCGGTCCGGCGATCGTCTTCCTCACGAGCAGCGAGCCGACGTTGTGATAAGTATCGGTGACCTCGACCGTCTCGCTCTTGCCGGAGGGGATAGTCACCTCCTGGCCGTCCCCGGTCACCACCACCTCCGTGCCAACCACGCTGCCGTTCGAGGTCTCGATGACGGTACACTTTGTTCCGACTGCGATCGGCTCGTAGGTCTTTGATGTGGTGCCCGCGGGTGCGCCGGCGGGGATCACGAAATCCGGCCTCGTCACGCCGTCGTCGCAGTCCACCTCGATGACCACGCGCCCCTGCGATCCGGCCGCGGGACCGGCGATCGTCTTCTTCACCACCAGCGAGCCGGGGGCGAGAAACTCCGCGGTGCCTGTGACCGTGGTTTTCAAGTGGCCCTCCTTGGCCAGGATCAGGTGCTGAGCGTCGCTCACACCGCCGGTGTAGCCGTCGTAGAGGTAGACGTTGCCGTGTGGGACGGTGGCCTCGGAGGTCGCCTCGAGCACCGCGATCGTGGGACCCGTCGAGCGCACCCAGATCTTCTTGCCGGACGGCACCGAGGCGCCATTAGCGAGCGGCTCCGTCCCTGCCGCGTCCGAGAACATGCTCCCGCCCGTGGCGGTGACGGTCGCAGGCGGGTGGCTGGTGGTAACCGTGAACGGTCCCAGCACCTTATGTGCGGGGCCACTCACATGCGACGGGGTGATGGTGAGGCTCGGCGCCGGCTGCTCGCCCACCGGCCCCGCATCTATGACGTGGTCCACGATCTGGACCACTTCGCCGCGCAGCGGGTCGGAGGTGCTCAGCACGTAGCGGTCGGTGAGGAACCAAACGGCCGCCTGCACGGCGGCGGCCTTTTGATTGAGGTTGGTCAGGCCGGCGGGTTCGTTGGTGTTGGGGTAGTACTCGTTGAGCAGCCTTGCCACGTAGTCCACGTTGGGGACATTGGCGGTGTCCCAGGTGCCCAGTACGTAACCGATTCCGCCGTACGTAGCGGTCAAGATGTCAATGCAGTAAAGGCTAAGGTCGGGACCGCCATCGGTCGGCCGGCCAAAGATGATGCCAGCGAAGCCCTCGTCCTTGCGGGTGAAGCCGGGGCAGGTGGTCGCACACGTGGGATAGCCGTCGGTGACAGGGTCAAACGGGTTGGACGCGTCGGCGATGAACCCGGTGACCGCCTGGCCGTTGCCGGTTCCGGACATCACCAGCTGAGTGCTGGCGCGGTGTACCGGTGGCACGGGCGACTTTCCATGCCAGACCGCGCCAGCAGAAGCGGCCTGGAACAGGAACGCCCCCAACACGAACCCTAGGACAACCGCCACACTCCGCCCGCGGCGAAACATAGAACCGACACGCTACACGACGCAGACCCGCTCCGCGCAAGAATCTTTTCGCTCGAGATCAGAACACCGCCCACGTCGCTGGACCCCGACCCGAGTCCGTCACCATGGGATAACGTCCGCGCCAGAGATGCGCGGTAGGCGACGGATCCTGGTCGTGGTGTGGTCAGTGATCGCGTCCGCTGCGGTGCTGCCGGTCGGAAGCCCCCAGGCCAAAGATTCCGTCTGCTCGCATGTGCTGCGCGGAGCTTCTGTCAGAGGCCCCGCGCACGCCGTCGCCTGGCGGGCGGAAATCGAAGGGCGCACCGCGGTCTTCGGCCGGCTGCCCACCAAAAGCCTGCGTCCCGCGCGCTGGCTCGCGCCGACGGACGCTCCGTGGCTGCTGGTCCTCTCGCACCCGCATGCCGCCCACGGCCGTTGCTGGCCGGAGCGCCTATTCGCACCCTGAGCGTCGTCGTCGGGAAACCGAGCACCCCCACGCCGGTCGCCCTGTTCGCGCTGGCGTGGGCGATCCCCTGGCATCGGACCGATTTCCTCGGCAGCTGGGTCCTCGAGTTGACCGCGCACAGCGACGGCTGCCCGGCACACCGGTTCGGGTTAGCTGACAAGGGAGGTTCGATCGGTGTGCCTCGCGTACCGAAGTCGTGCGCTGAGCTATCGCCAGCGCCCGCGGACCAGGCCGATCGTCACCACGCGCCCGAGTTTCTTCAATCCGAGTGGCGCACGCGCGGTCAGTCCGAAATCCGTGACGCCCCTTCCCGGGACCCAGATGATCTGGGCGGAGTGACCATGCGGCAGTTGCGCCCCCGCGGGCGCACTGCACGCTTGGCAGACGAACCGTCCCTGGAGCACGATCACATACGCCCGCGGGTTGGTCGGGCCCGGCGGAACCGCTCCGGGCTCCATCCAGTCCTCCGCCGCGTTCTTCCTCGTCGCCACCACGAGCGCGGTCTTGACGTGGGAGTCGCCCAACTCCACCGACATGTTGCGGGCCGTCGCCGCGAGCTTTTGCACCGGGATCTTGGGCCGCGTCCGGTGCTGCGCCGTCGACGCTGTGGCCACCCCCAACCCGGTCACTGCGACCACCCCCGCTGCTGCCACGATTGAGATCCAACGCATTTCGAAAACCCCCAGTAACGCTTGCTCACAGAATCTACGAGCGAAACGCCAAGCTGTCACGGCACGGAGCAGCAGTTACGCTCATCTCGTCGATGAGCACTTCTGTCGGCCCCCGGATTGACGCTTCCTGGGTCATCTCCCAGCTGCGCGAGCTCGACCGCCGCACCGGCGGCGCAGCCGGTGCTCGCCGCGTCGCTTGGACCGAACCGTGGCACGAGGCCCGCGCGTTTCTCGGCGAGCTGCTCGCCGAGATCGAAATCGAGCCCGAGCGCGACGAGGCCGGGAATCTCTGGGCCTGGCTCGAGGGCGAGCAGGAGCCGGCGCTAGCGCTCGGGTCCCACCTCGACTCGGTGCCGGCAGGCGGCTGGCTCGACGGTGCGCTCGGCGTAATGGCCGGGCTCGGCGTTCTGCATCGTTGGGCTGCCCAAGCTGAGCGTCCGCCGCGTTCGCTCGCGCTCGTCGACTGGGCCGACGAGGAGGGAGCACGCTTCGGTCGCAGCCTCTTCGGGAGCTCGGCGTTCGCCGGCAACCTCGATATCGACACCGCGCGCGAGCTGCGCGACCGGGAGGGCAACCGGCTGGGGGACGTGTTGGCCGCCGAGGGGCTCGAGCTCGACCACGCGCTCGAGGCCGGAGCCCGACGCGCCCGCCTGGCCGCATATCTCGAGCTTCATATCGAGCAGGGGCCGGTCCTCGAACGCGAGCGCCGCGGGGCCGCCGCGGTCGGCGGCTGCGTCGGCGTCGAACGCCAACGAATTCGATTTCTCGGCCAGGCGGCCCACGCGGGCACGACCCCGATGGACATGCGCAGCGACGCCGGGCTGGCGGCGGCGGAAGCCGCTCTGGCGATTGAGGAGATCGGCCGCGAACGCGGTGGCACCGCGACCACCGGCGCGCTCGAGCTCACGCCGGGTGCGCCGACGATCGTCCCCGGCCAAGCTGAGCTGACCGTCGATCTCCGGCACGCCGAAGCCGGCCGGCTGGCGACGATGCTCGATGACACGCGCGCGGCTGCCGAGCTGGCCGCATATCGACGGGGGTGCAGCCTTCAATTCGAGGCGGTGTGGGAGATCGCTCCGACCGCGTTCGATCAACGGCTCG
This sequence comes from uncultured Solirubrobacterales bacterium, assembly GCA_963812225.1. Lineage (GTDB taxonomy): Bacteria > Actinomycetota > Thermoleophilia > Solirubrobacterales > Solirubrobacteraceae > Palsa-465. The sequence goes on along the minus strand of CAWEUN010000006.1, from coordinate 586,392 downwards.
TCGACCAGGCGAGCAGAGCTTGCCTGGAGGCGGCCGGGTCCGAGCGCGTTCTGATCAGCGGGGCGCTCCACGACGCGGCCGAGGTGGCTCGGGTCTTGCCGGCCGTCATGGTCTTCGCGCCCTCGATCGGCGGCCTCAGCCATACCCCGGTGGAAGACACGACCGAGCACGATCTGGCCACCGCAATCGAGGCGTTCTCTCTGCTCGCCAACCATGCGCTACACGAGGAGATCACGTGACCGACACACGCGCGCGCACGCGCGCGCGAGACCCCGGCGAGGCTGCACAGGAGCGGATGCGCTCCGCCGCCGAGCCTTCATTTCTCGAGGACCTCGAAACATCGTGGGGGGCTCGTTGGGGGGCTTGCGATGAGGTTGGGCGGCTGCGCCGGGTCGTGGTCCGGCGCCCCGGCCACGAGTTCGACGTAATCGATCCGGGCGCCTGGGACGAGGAGATCGGCGCGCTCGTCGACCCGGACGGCTTGTGGTACTGGACCGATCGCGACCCACCGCGCCTGGCGGTGATCCAGGGCGAGCACGAACAGCTCGTCGGCGTGTTGCGGACCGAGGGAATTCACGTGGACGAACTCGATCCACTCGGCGGACGGTTCATCAAGGCCATGTACATGCGCGATCCGTTCCTCATGATCGAGGGGGGCGCGATCGTCAGCCGCATGGCAGTCCGCATGCGTCGCGGCGAGGAGCGCGATGCGACGCGCCTGCTGGGCGAGCTCGGTGTCCCCGTGCTGGGCACGATCACGGGTACGGGCACGGTCGAAGGAGGGTCGTTCGTGAAGCTCGGTCCCGGTGTCGCCGCGCTGGGGACGTCGGTGCGCTGCAACGAAGAAGGCGCCCGTCAGCTCGAGGTGCTTCTGCGGCTGCAGGGCATCGAGCTGATCACCGTGCCCCTCGCCGGCTACAGCATCCATCTCGACGTACATCTCGCGATGGTCGACGCGGGCAAGGCGCTCGTCGACGTCATCGGCCTCCCCTACACGTTCATGGAGGATTTGAAGCGGCGGGGGATCGAGCTGGTCGAGGCGGACCCGAACGAACGGCCGTGGGCGTTGAACCTCCTTTGTCTGCGTCCGGGCCGCGTGCTCATGGCGGACGGGACCCCTAGGACGGCTGAGCGACTGCGCGAGCACGGCGTCGAGGTCATCACGATCCCGTACGGCGAAGTCCAGCGCAACGGGGGCGGAATCCACTGCTCGACAAACGAGCTGATCCGCGACCCGGCGCCGGGATGAGCGCGGGCAGCGAGATTCTCGCCCGGCGCATGGGGCTGCCGCGCGCGGCGACCCACGACGTCGTGTGCGAGCAGGACCTCCGGGCGGCGATGGACGACGGCGCCGTACTGCTCGCCGACCGGTGGGTCTCAGGATCGGCCCAGTCGCGGCCCCAGCCGACTGTGCTGATCCGCTCGCCCTACGGGCGCCGTCAGCTCGTCGGGCTGATCTACGGGAGGCTGCTCGCCGAGCGGGGCCTTCAGGTGGTGATCCAGAGCGTGAGGGGCACGTTCGGTTCCGAGGGACAGTTCAGTCCTTTCGACGAGCGCGCCGACGGCCTGGCGACGCTGCGCTGGATTCGCGAGCAGCCGTGGCACGCGGAGCGGATCGGAATGCTCGGCCCGAGCTACCTTGGTCTCGTCCAGTGGGCGGTGGCGCCGGACGCCGGCGATGACCTGGTCGGCCTGGCGATTCAGGTGAGCGCGTCTCAGTTCCACGGCCAGACGTACGCGGGCGGCAGCCTGTCGCTGGAGACGGCGGCGTCCTGGCTGGTGCTCGTCGCCGAGCAGGAGCGGCGATTTGCCCCGCTGGCGATGGCGCGGGCGCTGCATCGGCTGCCGACGCGGCTCTCCGAGCTGCCGCTCGCAGATCTCGATGAGCGGACGACCGGCGCCGAGGTCGAGTGGTTCCGCGAGGGCCTCGCCCACAGCGGACGCGACGATGCGTACTGGGCCGTGCGCGACTTCGCCGGCGGCGTCGCCAAGGTGACGGCGCCGGTGCAGCTCATCGGCGGCTGGTACGACATCTTCCTGCCCTGGATGCTCGAGGACTTCGCCGCCCTCCGGGCAGCGGGCCGGGAGCCAAGCCTGATGATCGGCCCGTGGACGCACACTGCGCCGGGCCTCGTGACCGCTGGCGTCCGCGATGGGCTCGCGTGGCTTCGCGCCCGCCTGCTCGACGATGACCGGCTCGTCCCGCCCGCGACCGTACGGGTGTACGTCACGGGCGAGCGCGCCGGCGGTGGGTGGCGTGATCTACCCTCCTGGCCGCCGCCCGGCGTCGGCGAGCGGCGCCTGTGGCTGAGCGAGGATCGGCGCCTCGACGAGGAACCGCCGCCCGTCGCCGCCGGCGACCGCTACCGATACGACCCGGAGGACCCGACCCCGTCGGTGGGCGGACCGGTGCTGCTCTCGCGCGAGCCGGTCGTCGACAACCGCGCTCTCGAAGCCCGCCCCGACGTGCTGACCTACACCACGCCGGAGCTGCCTTCTGCGACCGAGGCGATCGGACCCGTCCAGGTGGAGCTGTGGCTGCGCACGAGCTCGGCGTACTTCGACGTGTTCGCGCGCGTCTGCGACGTGGATCCGGACGGCGCCTCGTTCAACGTGTGCGATGCCCTCGCGCGCGTTGCCCCAGGGCGCTTTGAACAGTTCCCGGACGGCACGTGGCGCGTCGCGTTTGGCCTGTGGCCGATCGGCCACCGGTTCGCCTCCGGCCATCGCATCCGCCTCCAGGTTTCATCCGGCGCGCACCCGCGGTATGCCCGCAACCCCGGAACCGGCGAGGACCCCCTAACGGCAACGACACTTCAGGGGGTCGACGTCGAGCTGCTGCACGGGCCGGACCAGCCGTCGGTGCTGATCCTGCCGCTCAATGGGTGAGCGCCGTCACGGGCGTCCCAGCCGGAACGCGGTGACGCCGCGCTCGTAGCCTTTGAGCGCTTCGGTCCGAACTTCGTCCACGCCGATCTCTCCCGAGAGCTTCTCGGCGACCGACGGGGACACCAGCACCTCGCCGGGATCGGCCACCTTCACGAGCCGAGCGGCGAGGTTGACCACGTCGCCGTAGTAGTCGCCGTGGTGGGCGACGATCTGGCCCGAGGCGAGACCGATCCGAACCCCCGGCAGGTCCCGATCGGCCCCGAGCACGCGCGTCAGCTCGAGCGCCAGCTCGGACGCCCGCCGCGGGTCGTCGACGACGAACATAGCCTCGTCGCCAATCAGCTTCACAACTCGGCCGCCCGCGTTGTTCACGGCCTCCCCCACGATTGACTCAAACCGGCTGATCGCCTCCGCGAGCTCCGACGGCGAGAGATAGCGCGAGTTGGCCGTATAGCCGACGAGATCCGCGAACCCGACGGTGCGCTCCCGCGTGACCGTGGCCTGCGACTCGTCGAGCGCCCACCGCGAGCGCGCCACGGCGACCACGTGGGCCCGAAGGACGTGCCCGATCGCGTCGCTCAGCGCCGACAACTGGCCGGGCGCCGCACGAACGTAGTCCTCGACCACCTGCGCGTAGGGCGTGCCGGCGTTGCGCGCGGGCATCTCGACCTCCACGCGAAAGGCGTCGACGAGCGCTTCGGCCATCAGCGCGACCGAACTGCCGATCACTCGCGCGAGTTGGAGCGCGGTGTCGCTTCCGAGCCCCGCCCTGCCCATCTCCGCGAGCGTGCCCAGCGTCTGCACCTGCGACGGCCACAACGTCGCGTTCGACGCCAGCGGATCGGGAAAGCCGAGCGCGCGCCACAGCGCCGCCGCCGCCTCGGGCTCCAAGCCCGTGTCCGCGGCCGCCTGGTCGAACGGAACGGGTTCGCCTGAGTCCCGCAGGGCGACCTCGAGCGCCAACGGCCCGAGCCACCCCGTTTCGAGCGCCTCGCTCAGCTCGCGACGACCGACGCCCTGATCGACCAGATGCTGAACCAACCTCTGCGTGTCGGGATCCAGATCCGCGGCATCCATGCCCCTGTCTTATCGGATCTCCACCCCAGGGTGGAGAAGCTGGGTGATCTCCACCCGCGAATCAACCCGGACGGCGATGTGCAAACGCCGCCGGCGCGGAACGATCCTCCCATGACAACAAGTGACTACATCATCGATTCTCTGCTGGTCCTCCTCGTTCTGCTTCAGATCAAGGAGAAGCCGCTCACGACGAAGTCCCTGATCCGCCCGCTGGTCATCATCGGGGTCGCGGTCATGAACTACCTCCACGGCATTCCCACGGCGGGCAACGATCTCGTCCTCGTCGCCGCCCTGGCGACGCTCGGCTCGCTAATCGGGATCACGAGCGCCTACACGCTGAAGATGCGCGTCGGCGACGGTGGCGAGGTCCTCGCGCGGGCCGGATGGGTGTCGGCGTTCTTCTGGGTACTTGGAATGGGTTCGAGGTTTGCCTTCATCTTCTGGATCACCCACGGCGGCGCCGGAACGATCACCCACTTCAGCGCCCAGCACTCGATCACTAGTCAGGAGGCGTGGACGGTGGCGCTGCTGGCGATGGCGGTGTTCGAGGTCGTCGGTCGCACGCTCTTCGTGGCGCTGCGCCGGACCCAGCTGCAGGGCAGCGGCGAGATGCAGCTTGCCTGATCGAGGCGAAAAGCCGGACGAGCGGGGCCCGCGATTCGCGGGTCCCGCTCGCGGCGTTTCCGAGCGGCGACTGCGTACCTTCTGAGTCCATGTTGCTCGATCGCCTCGGTTTCCGGACGGCCAGCGTGATCCGTCTGACGGGTCTGGCGCTGATCGTCTGGTCGGTCGTGGTCAGCGCCGACCGCCATCCAAGCGTTGGCGCACGGTCATTGGTCGTCATTCCCGCACTCGCGGCCGCCGTTATCGCGTACCTGGTGTGGACAGCACGGCCTAAGCAGCGAACGGTCACGCCCGACATCTACGTGATGGCCGGCGCCGGAGGCCTGCTCATCGGAGCGGCGCCGAACAGCGGTGCCAGCGCGTTCGTGTTCGTTGCTGCCGTGGTCGCGGGATTGCGGGTCGAGCTCTCGAAGGCTGTGCCGGTGACGCTCGTCGGGATACTCGCGCTCTGCATCTCGACGCTGATCTACAAGCACAGCGCAGTCGGCGTGCTGGCCTACTCGCTCGGTTTCTGCGCCGGGCTCCTGGCGGCGTCGGGTCGGCGCCAGTCGGTGCGAGCGCGCCGAGCAGGCCGAGCTGCTGTTGGCGCAGACGCAGCGCTCCCAGGAAGAGGAGCTCCGCGCGGCGCGCCTCGAGGAGTCGACACGGATCGCCCGCGACATCCACGACGTCCTGGCGCACGCGCTCGCGGGCCTCACGATCCAGCTCGAGGCGACGAGCGCGCTGATCGAACAGGGAGCCGATCGAGCCAGCATCCTCGCGCGGGTTCAGCGCGCCCACGAGCTCGCGCGCGAGGGGCTGCGGGAGACCCGACGCGCTGTCGGCGCGCTGCGGGGCGATCCCGTCGCGGCGGCCGCCGGAATCGAGGCGCTCGTCGCCGACTACCGATCGACCGACGATACGCCGATCGAGCTCACGATCGACGGCGATCATGACCGGCTCGCCGGCCAGACCGGGCAGGTCGTGCTCCGAGTGGCCCAGGAGGCGCTGACCAACGTGCGCAAGCACGCCCCCGGCGCCGAGGTCTCGGTCGCGCTCCACGCGGGCGAGAGCGCCAACGATGATGTCGTCCTGGTGGTCGACGACCGGTGCGCCGGATCGCCACCGGCCACGGGTTCGCTCGCCGCGACCGGCGGCGGCTACGGCCTCAAGGGGATGCGCGAGCGGGCGCAGGGCCTCGGCGGCACGCTGAACGCCGGCGCGAACGGCGACGGCTGGCGGGTCGAGCTGCGGCTACCGGCGCCCGCGGCGCCGACCCACGCGGAGAACCGGGCGTGACGCGCAACCGTGCGCGTGATGGTCGTGGACGACCAGGCTCTGGTGCGAGAGGGACTGATGACGCTGCTTGAGGCGACCCCGGACATCACGCCCGTCGTCGCGGCGAGCGACGGCGAGGAAGCCGTCGCGCTCGCCGCCCGCCACCGGCCTGACGTCGTGCTGATGGATCTGCACATGCCGCGCGTCGACGGCGTCGAGGCGACGCGGCGGATCCGCGCCGCACAGCCGGACACCGAGGTCGTCGTCCTCACCACCCACGCCGACGAGGCCTCGATCCTCGACGCGCTGCAGGCGGGCGCGCGCGGGTATCTGACCAAGGACGCCGGGATCACCGAGATCTCCCGCGCCATCCACGCCGCGGCAGGCCACCAGGCCGTGCTCGACCCCGTCGTCCACAGCCGCCTGCTCGCCGCCGCCACCGCCGGCGCCCGGCCGGCGCCGGCGCCCGCCAGCCTGCCCGACGAACTCACGCCGCGCGAGGCCGAGGTGCTCTCGCTGATCGCGCGCGGGCTGTCGAACGCCGAGATCGCGGACAAGCTCGTCGTCAGCGAGGCGACCGTGAAGACCCACATCAACCACGTGTTCGCCAAGATCGGGGCGCGGGATCGCGCGCAGGCGGTCCACTACGCGTATACGCACGGGCTGGCGGGGTAGGGCTGTGGCGCCCGCCGGCGGTGCGAGCCGGGGGCGGTCGACCCTAGCCCGCCGGCGCCTTCAGCGCCGGCAGCCCGGGTGGGCGGTCGGCTCGGTAACGGCGCTGGGGAGGGAGTGGGTCAGGGCGGCATCGGGCGCCGATTTGGGGCTCCGAATGATGCATAACACGACAACACCGGCGCCGGATCCGAGCCCTGTCGTACTGAGCACACTCCTCATGCATAACTCGACAGGGCTCGGCTTTCCGGGGCGATTTGTCGTGCTGTGCACCATCTGGCGGCCCGAGCGAGGCGGTCGCGGGCGCTCGAGCCCGCTCCCTCCCCTTCCCCAGCGCCGTTTACCGGGCCTCCGAAAGCCGGCGCCACCGCGAAAGCCACACCATAAGGGCGCGCGAATGCGCGCCCTCATAAACCCTACGCCGCCACCGCCCCGAGCCGTTCGGCCGTGACCGCCTCGAGCGCGTCGCGGAGCGCCGCGATCCGCTCCTCGCCGAAACGCTCGGCCCACTCGCGCTCGATGTCGCTGATCAGCTCGAATCCGAGCGCCTGCGCGGCGTGACCGCGCTCGGTGAGCCGGATGATCTTCGCCCGGCCGTCGTTCGGATCGGGGACGCGCTCGACGTAGCCGCGCTGCTCCAGGTCGGTCGTGACCTCGCCCACGGACTGCTTGGTCATGAGCGCGCGCTCGGCGAGCTCCGTGAGGCGCGAACCCTCGGGATCGATGTTGCCGAACACGCAGCCGTGGGTGACTCGAATATCGGAGAACTCCGTGTTGGCGACCCGCCTGGACAGCTCGGCCGCGAACTCGTCGAAGGCGAAGCCGAGCAACCGAATCATCGGCGCTGGGGCTGTGTGAGCAGAATCACATTCCATTTAGTCAGGACTCCTGATAAGGTGAACGAACAGTCTGGAAGCCTTACAAGGTTGCCTGACTAGTTTAGCACCTGACTCGGAGGTATCTGATGGAACGAAAGTGGTGGACCCTACTGGCGGTAAGCGTCGCGACGTTCATGCTCCTGCTCGACATCACGGTCGTGAACACGGCGCTCCCGTCGATTCAGAAAGACCTTTCGGCCAGCTTCACGGACCTACAGTGGGTGGTTGACGCCTACACGCTCGCGCTCGCGGCGGTCGTGCTGACGGCCGGATCGATCGCGGACCGCATCGGACGGCGCGCGGTCTTCGTGGCCGGACTCGGGATCTTCGCGGCCGCGTCGCTGGCCGCCGGACTCGCGCCCGACGCGACGTTCCTGAACATCTCGCGCGCGATCGAGGGGATCGGCGGCGCCGCGATGTTCGCCGTCTCGCTCGCGATGGTGGCGCAGGAGTTCGCGCCCGGCAAGGAGCGCGCCACGGCGATGGGAATCTACGGCGCGACGATCGGCGCGGCCGTGGCCGTGGGACCGCTCGTCGGTGGCGCGATCACCGACGCATTCGGCTGGCGCTGGGTGTTCTTCCTCAACGTCCCGATCGGCATCGCCGCGATCGCCGTGACGTTCGCGAAACTGCGGGAGTCGCGCGATCCCAACGCGACTCGCGTCGACTGGGCCGGGCTCGCGACCTTCAGCACGGCGCTGCTGCTGCTCGTGCTGGGACTGCTGCGCGGCAACGATGACGGCTGGACGAGCGCGACGATCCTGTCGCTGCTCGGCGGAGCTGCCGCGATGCTCGGCGCGTTCGTCGTGATCGAGCGGCGCGTCGCGGAGCCGATGCTCCCGCTCGAGCTGTTCCGCAGCCGGGCGTTCACCGGCGTGCAGCTCGCTGCATTCGCGGTGTCGGTCTCGCTGTTCGCGCTGTTCCTGTACCTGACCCTGTATCTGCAGAACTACCTCGGCTACTCGCCGCTGCAGGCGGGGCTCCGGTACCTGCCGATTACGCTCGTGCCGTTCATCGTCGCACCGCTCGCGGTGGCGCTGATGGGCCGGTTGCAGGCTCGGGTCATGATGGCGATCGGGCTCGTCGGCGTTGGCGCCGGCCTGCTGCTCATGTCCGGGCTGACCGCCGGATCGGGCTGGACGGCGCTGCTGCCCGGCTTCATCGTCGCCGGCGTCGGAGTCGGGCTGCTGAACCCGGTGATCGCCGAGGTCGCCGTCAGCGTCGTGCCCAAGGAGCGCAGCGGAATGGCGGCCGGCATCAACGACACGTTCCGCCAGGTCGGCGTCGCGGTCGGCGTTGCCGCCTGGGGCGCGATCTTCCTCGGCCGCGGTGCCGACAAGATCTCGACGCTCGCCGCGGGCACGCCCGCCGCCAACGGCGGTCACCCCCGCCAGCTGCTCGAGGCTGCTTCTGACGGACGGCTTGGATCCGCGCTCACCGCAGTGCCGCACGCGGCGCGCGGAGTGGTGGCCAGCGCCACCCGTGAGGGGTTCCTCAGCGGCCTCAACGCGATCCTCGTGATCGGCGGGCTGATCGCCATCGCCGGGGCAGCGGTCGCTCTGTGGCTCGTGCGCGAGCACCAGATCGAGCGCGACCAGCCCGAGCTCGCAGGCATTCCCGAGGAGCGCTTGGAAGTGATTCCAGCCTGACCTCCGAGTCGGTCAGCACCCGTACCGCGCGGCGCACCGCTCTCTCAAACCGGAGAGAGCATGCGCCGCTCGGTCGTTAATCGTCCTAGCCGAGCAGGTGGCGGCTCTCGATGAGCGCCAGCGTCGCGCGTCCGGCGCGCTCGCTAGCCAGCTCGACCGCGTCAGGGCCTGACCCGAACTCGCCGTCGAGCAGGAGCGCTGCGTGCCCGTGCGCGGAGGCCTCAATCGCCGTCGCCAGCGCGTCGGTGTCCTCGCCGTCCTCCGAAAGCGCCTCGACGCACCCGAAGAAAGCGTCCGCGACCGGTCGCTCGGCCGCCTTGAGCTCCGGGTAAGAGTCCTTGTCGAGCCCGGCCTCATAGAGAACCTCGAACAGCGTCCGGTGGCCGGCGGCGAAGCGCACGTAGCTGCGCGCCATCGCCGCGAGCCGCTCGGCCGGCGTCGCCCGATCCATGGCGGGCGCGAGCGCAGCGTAGAAGAGCTCGTATCCCCGCACGGCCACCGCGGCGATCAGCTCGTCGCGATCGGAGAAATGGGCATACGGAGCGCTCGGCGCGACGCCCACGCGGCGGCTCACCTCTGCGAGCGAGAAGCTGCGGATGCCGCGTTCGCCGATCAACTCGATCGCCGCGTCGATCAACGCCGCCCTGAGGTCGCCGTGGTGGTAGGAGGCACGTCTGTCCCGGACCGGCATGCGCCCTCTCAGCGTGCGGCCAGGGAATACGAGACTCCGGTCAGCTGCTCCGAGAGCTCCCACAGCCGATCCTGGTCCGCCCGATCGTGCGAGCGCTCGTTCGACGACACGCGCCCTGGATCCCCGGTGAACTCCCACCGCCCCGAGGGGCCGTAGTACTCGCCGCCCTGGGCGGCCGGATCGACAGCGGCGCGGAGCGTTGGCAGCGCTCCGACCTCTGCGCTCTGGATCACGGCGAACGTGAGCATTCGCAGGCGAGAGCTGATCAGGACCCGCTCGAGCAGCGAGCTTCCGATCCACAGGTCAGTGCGAGCGAGGCCGGGATGGGCGGCGAGCGCGACGGTGGGAGCCCCGTCGGCCGCGAGACGCCTCTGGAGCTCGTACGTGAACAGGAGGTTCGCGAGCTTCGACTGTGGGTACGCGACCTCGGCGTCAAAGCTTCGCTCGAGCTGGAGGTCGTCGAAGTGGATCGTCCCGCGCCGGTGAGCGATGCTGCTGACCGACACGATTCGCGATCCGGGGGTCGCCAGCATCCGATCGAGGACGAGCCCGGTGAGAGCGAAGTGGCCGAGGTGGTTAGTCGCGAGCATCAACTCGAAGCCATCCTCGGTGCGCTGGTAGGACGGCACCTCCATCACGCCGGCGTTGTTGATCAGCAGGTCGAGCTGGGGACACGTCGATCGAATCTCCTCGGCGGCCTCGCGTACGGAGGCCTGCGAGGCGAGGTCGAGCCGCACCACTTGGAGGCTCGCTCGCCGATTGTCGGCACGGATGTTGTCCGCTGTCCGTCCAGCCTTTCCGAGGTCGCGACACGCGAGGACGACATGCGCTCCCCGCGCGGCCAGGACCTTCGCGGTCTCGAAGCCCAGCCCGGAGCTCGCCCCCGTCACGACCGCGACGCGGCCCGACTGGTCGGGTACATCGGCGGCCGTCCAGCGGCGGCTGGTGGTGGTCATGCTCAGTCCTTTCGCGGGGTGGGTCGATCTGATAATAGCTCAGATTCTGATAAGCACTCAGATCGCGCGCAATGCGGCGGCGGTAGGGTCGCGTTCACCGTGGTGACCTTCTGTCTCGTTCACGGCGCCTGGCACGACGACGCGTGCTGGGAACTGCTGGCGGCCGAGCTCGAGCGCCGGGGACACGAGTGCGTGACCCCTGTGCTCCCGCTCGAGGACGCTGACGCCACGTTCGAGGACTACGCCGAGGTGGTGATCGAGTGTCTGGACGGGCGAGACGCGCCGGTGCTCGTCGGGCATTCGCTGGCCTCGGCCGTGGCGCCCCTGGCCGCTGTGCGCCGACCGCCCGTGAAGCTCCTCGTCTACCTGTGTCCGGCGATGGCCGGATTCCCGCCGCCGCCCGACGAGCCCTCGTGGCAGCGGGAGGGGTACGAGCGCCCGCCGGTGGACGCGGAAGGTCGGAGTTGGTGGCCGCGCGAGCGAGCCATCAGCCAGCTCTACGGTCGTATCGACCGCGAGCTCGCCGAGCGGCTTGCCGATCACCTGCGCCCTCAACCGCAGGCGCTGTTCGACGCGCCGTATCCGCTCGAGCGCCCGCCGGACGTGCCCTCGGCCTTCCTGTACGCGCGCGAGGACGAACTGTTCGACGACAACTGGTCCCGGTGGATCTCGCGGACGCTCATCGGGATCGAGGCGGTCGAATTGCCCGGCGGCCACTTCCCGATGCTCGAGCATCCGGCGCTCCTCGCCGGCGCCCTCGAGAGGGCGACGGGTCTCACGGATCCCAGCGCATGAACCAGATGTGAGGACCGCCGCCTGGGGCGTCGAGGTCCTCGACGAGGCGAAAGCCGCAACGCCCGTAGATGGAGACGTTGCCGCGTGTCCCGGTCGAGAGGAAAGCGCCGATCCGGTCGTCGTCCGCGCGCGACAGGCCGGTCTCGATCAGCGCTCGCCCGATGCCTCTGCCCTGCTCCGGCGGGTCGACCCCGATCGTGTCGAGCTGCCAGAGCTCAGCGGGAGTACGCGAGTCGACCCAGTCCCAGAACGCGACGTACCGGCGCCCCCCATCGTCCGCCAGCTCACTGATCCGCTCCTGATACCACGGATGTCGCTCGGAGCCCTCGAACTGACGTGGCGGAATCCAGATCGCGGCCCCGTCCCCGTCGCCCGCCTCCCACACGATCCCGAGGCTGAGGACCTCCTCGAGGAAGTAGCCGAAGCAGCGAGTGAAACGGTCCGCCAGGTCGCCGTGGTCGCCCAGCGGCCACGTCATCATCGGCTCGCTGACGAACGCGCGGCCGAGCACCGGCGCCAGCGTGGTACGCCGATCCGGCCCGGCTTGCCTGACCTCGGTCGCCGACACGCCCATCTCGGCAACAGCCTAGCTCCGCCCGTCGCTCAGACCGCCACGTACCGGGCGCCCAAAGTGCTCGCCAGCGTGCGATGCGTGGGCCGGCATCCGACCACGATCGACCGCGCCGGTTCGATGCCGTGGGCGCGCGCGAAGGCCAGCGGCAGGCCCGGGAGCGGTGGGCGGCACCAGCAGCTCGGCGGCCCCGCGGCGTGGGGGCACACGGCGACCTCGACCTGGCCGGCGACGACGCCCGCCAGGCGCGCGACCCGCGGTACCAGCCCATCAACCGCCGCCGCCGGGATCCCAGTCGTAGATCAGGTGCGGAGCGTCAGCATCGGCGGCGGCGACCACCTCCTCCCACCCGGGCTGTTCCAGCGCCGGGGCCGCGACGAACACGCCCCTCCGAGTCCGTCCGGCGAGTCCCGCGCGCGCGAACGGAACCATCTCGACCTCGGAGAACCCCTCGTCCGCTGACGGCGGCTCGAGCTCTCGGAGTGTCCGCATCTGGGAGGTCGGTGTCAGCGAGCCGGGCTCACGCCGCGCCAGCGCTCTCAGCTCGTCAGGAGTCGGAAGCGTGCCGAACCGCTCGAGCAGGCGCTCGACGAGATTGACCTGGGCCTGCGCGAGCGGCGTGTCGAGCCAGATGCACCGCGTCGGGATCGAGTGCCGGATCGCTGCCTCGATCACGTAGTTTCGTGCCGCCCGCGTGAGGTACGTGTTGTCCAGCACGACCCGCTGGGCGCCGCTCGAGAGCTCCTCGTCCAGCGCTCCGGCGAGCTCACGCAGACCACCTCCTCGCTCGTCCCGGTTGAGGCGGACGTAGCCGCGCGCGACGTACTCGGCAGCCAGGCGGCTCTTCCCGGCTCCGGGGATGCCCATCACGAGAACCACCTCGGCGCCGTGGGGTACTGCCGGCGCCTCATCAGGGCGGGCGGGACGCGCGCCGCCGAAGGTCCGCGCGAGGGCGGCGCGGTCGTCGTCGTCGAGGTCGAGCCCAGCGACGCGGGCAGCCGAGCGGGCGGTCTCCGGGCGGCGGGCACCTGGGATCGCGACGATGGCCGGGGAGAGTCCGACGAGCCACGCGAGCGCGAGCTCCGCCGCGGTAACGCCGCGAGCCTCCGCGATATCTGCGAGGGACCGGTTGCGCGCGAGACTCGGCGCACGGCGCGGCCCGCCGAGCGGCGAGTGGGCGATCACGCAGATCCCCAGCTCCTCGCAGCGCTCGACGAGCCCGCCGCGCAGCGCACGGTCGTCGAGGATGCTCAGCGCGACCTCGACGGCCGTGATCGGAGCGAGCTCGAGCGCCTCGTCCAACTGCCGGCGGTTCACGTTCGACAGGCCGACGCGGCTGACGAGCCTCGCGTCGAGGAGCCGGGCCAGCGCCCGCACCGACGTCGGCCATGGCGTGCGGGGATCGGGCGCGTGGATCAGGAAGAGGTCGATCGAGAGCCCGTCCAACGCCGCGAGGCTCGCCTCGCAGTCGGCGACGATTGCTCTCGCGCGCCCGTCCGGGACCCACCCCGCGCCTGCCCGGGTCATGCCGCCCTTGGTCACGATCCGCGCGCTGCGGTCGGCGCCGCAGCGCCGCAGCGCACCGGCGAGCAGACGCTCGTTGCGGCCGAGGTCGCCTTCGCCGCGCCCGTATGCGTGCGCGGTGTCAAACACGGATAATCCGGCCTCGACGGCGGCCGCGATCGTCGCGGCGCCCAGTTCCTCGTCGCCGTGCTCATCGGTCGACATGCGCATGCAGCCGAGGCCGATGCGCAGCTCTGACGCGTCAAGCCATGCCGAGGAGCTCAGACGCAGAGCGTACGGAACATACATGGCAGTTTTCTCATCGCCGATCTCTTGACCTCGTGGCCTGCGATGTCGAGGATCGTCAGACGAAGACCGAGCAGGAGTCGCTCTGACGGGGAGTCCAGCACCCAACCGACCTCTCCTCCGTGGCGGTGGGGGCGCAGCGAACGTCGTCATCGACACCTGTCGGCACTTCCTCTCGCCGGACCTGTGCCAGCCGCCGGGGGTAACCCGGCGGCTGGCCGGGCTGAGCTAGTCTGCACCGGTGGCCAAGTCCCCAGCCCCGACCGAGGGGATCGCGCTGACTCACTTCATCGTCTCGGACGACGTCGAGCGCTCACGCCGCTTCTACAGCGAGGTGCTTGGTGGCGAGGTGGTCAGTGAGGGCGAGCCGTCGGTCGTGCAGCTCGCCAACAGCTGGATCATCATCAACGTCGGTGGCGGTCCCACCGACGATAAGCCGTCGGTCACCCTCGAGACGCCGCCCGACCCGAACCGGGTGAGCAGCTTCCTCAACATCCGCGTCGCTGATATCAACGCGGTGTACGCCGAATGGGGTTCCCGTGGGGCTGAGTTCCTGACTGAGCCGAAGGAGCACGTGACCGAGTTCCGGTGCTACATCCGTGATCCGGACGCGCACATCATCGAGGTCGGTCAGTCGAAAGCGCGTCCGGCGCCGGCGGGCTAGCGAACCACTGGGCCGGGCCTGCAGCGGTCGGCTAGTCGGACTCGGCGAGCTGTGAGCGCCGCTTGGGGGCTGGCCCGAGCTCGGACTGGAGCGCGGCGAGCAGCTTGCGCAGCAGCTGGTTGAGTTGTTGCTTCTCGTCCTCGTCGAGGGCGCTGAGCAGCTCGCGCTCCCGCCCGCCGGCGAGTTCGATGTAGTCGCCCAGCCGCTGGCGACCCGAGTCGGTGAGCTCAAGGAGCACCCCTCGGCGATCGGACGGATCGGGCTTGCGCGTGACCAGGCCCGTGCGCTCCATCTTGTCCAGTCGGTTCGTCATCGCGCCGGTGGAGACCATGAGCTCGTGACTCAGCGAGCCGTGCGTTCGCGGGCCTTTGTGGAGCGAGATGAGGACCTTGAACTCCTCGTGCGTCAGATCGAAGCGGGCCAGATTGACCATGGCGGTCTTGTCGATCAACCGGTCGATCTTGTCGATCCGCACGACGATGCCTTCGACCTCGGGGTCGATCACCGGCCACTTCGCGGCCGCGGAGACGGCGTGCTCGTCGACCTCGTCACTCGTCGGGGCGCTGGCTTCGCGCTGAGCCTGATCACCGGTTTTCGCGCTCTTCCTAGCCCGCGCCATGTCGACAGTCTACCCCCTAATTCGCTTGACATACAGCTTTATCCACAGTAACTTTATATACAGCAAAAACGGAGGAAGCAGGAGTTCGCCCCATGATGCACCCAGAGATCACACGCGAGCTAGCGCGCGCGCGGCAGCAGGAGGCCGTGGAGCGCCGCAACCACGCAGCTGCGTGGCTCGGGCGCGAGCAGGCCGATGACCCGGCGCCACGTGAGAGGCGCCGCAGTGGCGCCTTTTTGGCGCTGCGCCTGATGGCGCGTCTGCAGCCGCGCGGCCACTAGCCGGCGCTCCACCGCGGTGGCGCGACCACGCGATCGCGTCACCGCGGTGTCCGCGCCACCGCCCGGTCGCGCCGCTACCCCCGGCGCCCTCGCTAGCGAGACGGGCGCGGAAGCCGGGCACCGCCACCTGCGACTATTCCCGCGTGGACATCACGGCGGCTTACAAACCGCTCGTCGACGAGCTGAACACGCTGCTTCCGGACGGGGCGGCGGTCATCGATGCGCACACGCACCTCGGCAAGGACGAGGACGGGCAGTCGCTCGCGCCCGCTGAGCTGATCTCGGCCCTCGACCAGATCGGCACGGAGGCGCGCGCGTGCACGTTTCCGTTGCACGACCCCGAGCGGGTGCCCAGCTACCGGGTCCCCAACGACCGCGTCCTGCGGTGGGCTGAGGAGTCGAAAGGGCGACTCTTCCCATACTGCCGACTCGACCCCGCCGATAACCCAGTCGCCGAGGCTGAGCGTTGCCTCGCGCTGGGGGCACGCGGGATCAAGCTCCACCCTCGAGCCCAGGCGTTCGGGTTCGGGAACCACGCGGCCGAGTCGATCTGGGAGGTCGCCGAGGAAGCGAAGGTCCCGATCCTCGTCCACGCCGGCCGGGGGATGCCGCCGATGGACCCGCTCGCGGACCTCGCCCTCCGCCATCCGGACGTCACACTCGTGCTCGCCCACGCGGCGATCGCCGACCAGGGGATGTTCGCCTCGAGGCTGGCCGATCACCCGAACGTCGTCTACGACACGTCGACCTTCTCGGTGTTCGATCAGCTCGAGCTGTTCGCCCGCGTCGGCGTCGAGCGGATCGTGTACGCGTCCGATGCCCCCTATGGCCGACCGCTTGGCGGGCTCTACGCGACGCTGCGACTCGCAGCCTACGCCGGGCTCGACGACCGCGAGCGCGCCCAGCTAGTCGGGGGGACGATGGAGGACATCCTGGAGGGCCGACCTCTCCCCGAGCCAAAGCCGCCCCGCGTGCCCGAGGTCCGCCCGGTCAGCGGGCGGCTCGCGCGGATCAATGGCTACGTGACGATGTCGTTCGCCGCCGTGGTCAGCTCCGGACCTCCGCCCGACATCGCCCGCGGCCTGCCGTTCATCGCCATGGCGCGGTCCGTGTGCCGCGACCCCGATCCTGGGCCGGCGGGCCCGGCGCTCGAGCGGATCGATCGGCTGCTGCGAGACGCCGAGGAGGTGCTCGCGGCCGGAGGGGAACACGCACGCCTCGCGCTCGGACTGGTGATGGCGGCGTCGATCGTCGCCGCCACCGAGCCCTTCACGGCCGCCGGCTGACGCCGCGGTCGGCCGCCGCTCGCGAGGCTTGACTTCGTGTTCTTCCGGATCGGTGGGGCCGAGGCCGGGGAGGCCACGAACAGCCTCGTGGTCAACGCGGACAACACGATCCTCGATGACATCTGGGCTTGGCGGGCCGACCACGGAGCCGGCGTCGGTTGGACCAGCAACCGGGCGGACACCGGCGTTATCGTCAACGGCGACGACGTCACCGCGTACGGGCTGTTCGTCGAGCACTATCAGAAGTTCGAGGTCGTCTGGAACGGACAGAACGGCGAGGACGTGTTCTTCCAGAACGAGATGCCATACGACCCGCCGAGCCAGGCGGCGTGGATGTCGAGCCCGACCACCAACGGCTATGCGGCCTTCCTCGTGACGCCTCGCGTCACGAGTTTCCACGGATACGGGATGGGCAGCTACTCGTTCTTCGATCTCGGCATTCCGATCATGGCCGCCCAGGCATTCCAGTCGCCCGACCGTCCCGGTGTCCAGTTCAACGACATCTTCACGATCTTCCTCAACGCCACCGCAGGATTCGGAAGCATCAATTCGGTCATCAACGGAACCGGCGGCTCGTCGAGCGCTATGAACGCGGACGTGCCGGTGGACGTCGCGAGCTACCCGTGACGCCCTCTCAGTAGCGGGCGACCCTCCGAGAGAACCCGGGAAACACCTGGGCGGCACAATGACGGCGCTGTGACGTGCGACTGGCTGCTCATCGACGGATCGAGCCTGATCTTCCGCGCCTACTACGGCGTCCGGCCCACGGCGGGCTCACCGGACGGGCTCCAGGCGAACGCCGTCCAGGGCTTTCTCGAGCGCCTCGGGCGTCTGATCTGGCAGCGCCGGCCGCGCCGCCTTGCCGTCGCCGATGACTGGGCGTGGCGTCCGGACTGGCGGGTGGAGCTGATCCCGACATATAAGGCCCATCGCGTGGCCGAACCCATTCCCCCGGCGCTCGAACCGCAGATCGATGTCATCCGCGAGCTGTTCGAGGCCATCGGGATCGACTTCGTCGGCGTTGGCGACCATGAGGCCGAGGATGTGATCGCCACGTGGACGAAGCTCGCGTCGGGCACGATCGAGATCGCCAGCGGTGACCGGGATCTGTTCGCGCTCATCGAGGACCCGAGGGTGCGAGTTCTGTACCCGGAGAAGTCGGGGCTGGCAGTGATCGACGAGGCCGAGGTGACGCGCCGATATGGCATCCCTGGACGGCGATACGCGGACTTCGCGATCCTGCGCGGTGACCCATCCGACGGCCTTCCCGGGCTCAGAGGGGTCGGGGCCGTGACGGCGGCCGGGATGATCCGGCGCCACGGCGACGTCGCCGGGCTGCTCGAAGCCGAGACCCTCCGCGACGCCGACCGCGACTACCTCGAAAGGGCCAGGAGAGTGGTCGCGCCCGTAACCGATCTCCCGATCGCGCTGCCGTCCGGTCGCCGGGCCGCCTATCCCGTGGACGAGGCGGCGACGCGAGCGCTCGCGGCGCGATACGGCCTGCAGGAGTCCTGTGACCGCCTCGTGAGCGCGGTCAGAGGCATGTCCGCGCGCGCCATGTCGTCCTAGAGCACGACCGTCCTAGAGCACGACCGTCGTAGTGCCCGGTCGTCCTACGTCACGGAATCGTCGAGGGCGGCATCTGCAGCGGGCCGTGGCCGGCCTTCGCGCTGGCGATCGCCGCACTCGCATCCGCCGGCGTGAGGAAGCCGGCCGCCACCCCCGCGTTCGCCGCGGCGGTGTACTGGGACACGTAGGTCGCCAGCGTCGGGTAGAGGCGCAGGAGGGTGGGCTGGCTCAGATCGGTGAAATAACCGGAGAGCAGGCAGAGACCGGCGGATCGGACCGCAGCGTTGTTGATGCTGCCGGTGCTGAGCGCCATGAGGGCACTCTCGACCTCGCTGACGATCGCGCTCGGACTGAGGTTGCTCGAGCTCGTCTGCGAGAAGTTGATCGGCGAGTAGTCCTCCACCGGGACCTGGGCCTCGGGCAACCGGATACCGCCCAGCCCGAGGCCGTATTGATCGGTGTTCACAACGTCGTATAGGCCGCCGAACACGGGGATCGTTGAAATCGGCCGAGCGTGTGGCGGCTGCACGCCGTTGACGATCCAGTTCTGGAGCGCGGCCAGAGCAGCGTCCTCCACCTCGAACAGCGGCATGTTGTTGACCTGGTCGATGCCGTCCAGCGGGGTTCCCGTCCCTTCGATCGGCGTCCCGAAGACGCATTGGGGTATCGGGACCGACGGTTGCTCACGCGCGATCGTCTCGATCTCATACTCGGCCTCGTGGGCGTCGATGTGCGCGGCGCCGGGCAGCTCCCACGTACGCAGGTAGCTGTTATCCGGCTGGCGGGCCGCGGCCGCATCGAGCTCGACGATGTCGCCCTGGGTGTTGAGCTGGATGAACGGCGCGGTGTTGTCGGTACGGATCAGCGCGGGGAACGGGCTCGCCGAAAGGAGCCCGTTCCCCAGCGGCGCCGCCGTGACGGCGCGCCCCACCGCCATGAAGCCATTGAAAGCGTGCGTCACAGGCTGGATCGCGTTGACGTACGTGTCGATCCGGAAGGCCGACTGCGAGTCGCCGGTGGCGATCAGGCGCTTCGGCGTGAGTCCCCCGAGCAGCGTCGCGCTGTCCGCCCTGACGGCCTCGGCCGCCTGCGTGAGGATGTCGTATGACTGTCCGTCATTGCTGTCGCCGAGCGCGCCGTAGCGCTGCGGGTCCCACGCCTTGAGGTCGTTCATCCCCGCCGTCTGTGCGGTCACGCCGACGTATGCGTACCCCTGGCTGAGCAATTCGTTGTAGAGCTCCGACCAGACCGGATCCTGGTCGCCACCGGTGGTGTCGTTCATCCACTCGAACACGACCGTGCCGTTGAACTTCGCCGGGTTCGTTGGGTACCTCACCAGGAGACGCGTGGTGTACGGCAGACTGCTCTGGGCCGACACCCCCCACCTTCCGTTCGGCAACCAGAAACCGTTTTGGCGGTACACGGTGGCCGACCCCGACATATCGAACTCCCGCTCGACGTAGCCGAAAGCGCCGAGGTTGATCGAGGGCGCTCCCGGGATCAGCGCCACCGGTGGCACCGCGTCGTACGGATAGCCGTGCTGTCCGCTTCCAGCCGGAATTGCGGTGATCGTGGGTAGCGCCGCTCGGACGCTCGCCGCCCAGAAGAGCATCGAGACGACGATCGCGAGCGAGGCGACGGCCGCGCTTGGAACCGAGACACCCGTCGGGTTGCGGCGCATGACACCCTCCAGCAGGTCGGGAACGGGCCGATCCCTGGCGATCGGCCGAAATGTGTAGCACTGCCAGACCAGTTTCGGCCCGGGAAACTGTAGCACTGCGATACCACTCTTGTGAGTTTTTGTTGCCGCCCCTCCGGGTCGGCGCTCGCAAGACCCGCTGGGGGTCGATGCCAGAATGATTTCCAGTGGAGTCGGCCGCCCCCACACCCCGCCTCTATCGCGGCATCTCTGCGTCTGACCGTCGCGCCCAGCGGCGCGAGCGGTTCCTCGAGGCGGGCCTTGAACTGTTCGGCACCCAAGGCTATGCCGGCACGTCGATCCGCGCGGTCAGTGCCACAGCGTCACTGAACTCCCGTTACTTCTATGAGTCGTTCAGTAGCAGGGAGGATCTCCTCTACAGCATCTACCAGGGCATCATGCGCGACATCGCGTCGCGGGCGGCGGTGGCCGTCGCTGCGGCCAACACGGTCGAGGACAAGGCTCGAGCCGGTCTCCGGGTGGGGTGGACGACACTCACGGAGGATCCGCGCAAGGCGAGGATCGTCGCGTTCGAGGTGGTCGGCGTGAGCGACCGCCTCGAGCGGCTACGCCGGCAGAACCGACACGCGCTCGCGGATCTCACGGTCCAGGGCGCGATGTCGCTTGCCCCCGCGAACATCAAGCTGAGACTCGATCCCGTGCTGACCGCCCGCGCGCTCATGGGTGGCGTGGTCGAAGTCCTCGCCGACTGGCTCAACGGCGACGTTGACGCGACCGTAGATGAGGTGGTCGAGCACTTCACGCGCCTGTTCACGGCCGCCGCGTATGCGGCCATCGACACAGGGGGAAGTGACCCCGGCCGATAACGGCCGCCGCCGGCCCTTCGGCCGATAACGGCCGCCGCCGGTCGCCGCTGACCGCCACCGGCGACAGACGCCGCAGATAGCCGCCACTAGTGTTCACCGTCGCGGACGGCAAGATCCAATCGGTCCGCGAGTACATGGACACCCTGTACGTGCGACCGACGGTGTTCCCGATCGCCCGTGGCAGGTGATCGCCCTTGGGGCGAGCAGATTCTGTGGACTCACGCCCGATGGGCGCTTTCTTGGCCCCCGCGGCGTTGCTTGGCGATCGGCTCGGTAAACGGCAGCACGGAAGGAGGGTGAGTGAGGTTGGTTGCGGGTCGCCGGAGCCTGTGCTCGACCTGCTCCTGCGCCAAACCCGCGCCTTTGTGCCGAGAGTGTCACGGGAATCCTGCACAACACGACAACCTCGGCGCCACGTCCGAGCCCTGTCGTATTACGCATGCTCCTCATGCATAGCTCGACAGGCCTCGTCATTCGGGCCGGGATTGTCGTGCTGTGCACGTTTTTGACGGGTGCGATGGCGCCCGCCTCCTTCCTCTTCCCCAGCGCCGTTTACCGGGCCGTCGACCCTCGACCGCCACCGAACCGAGCGCGAAAGCCACACCAAAGGGCGCGCGAATGCGCGCCCCATTAAGCCGCCCCAAGCTCCATCACAGCGGAAGGCCACGATCCCCAACTAGGTCCTTCATCACGAGCGTCGAAGTGAGGCGCTGCACCGCGGGGAGCTCGGCCAGCCGCTCGTCGTAGAGCCGGCGGTACGCCGCTAGGTCTGCGGCGACGACACGTAGGAGGTAGTCGGGGTCGCCGAACAGGCGCTGCGCGGTTACGACCTCGGGAATGGCCGCGACCCGGGTCTCGAAGTCGGCGATCGTGGCACGGTCTTCCTGGCGCATCTTCACGAACACGATCGCGGTGAATCCGAGTCCGACCTGGGCGGGATCGATGTCCGCGTGATAACCGCGGAGCACCCCGTTCGTCTCGAGTTCGCGGACGCGGCGTTGGCAGCGAGAGACGCTGAGCGGGATCCGCGCGGCGAGCTCTGTGATCGTCAAACGGCCCTCGGCCTGGAGGTGCGCAAGAATCGTGCGGTCAACGTGGTCCATGCCCCGTAGTTTCCCACGGACTGGCTGATCAGCGCGATTATTGGCGAAATCTGTGCGGCAGGGCGGCGATATGTTGCCCCAGATGCCGCTCGGTTCCTTCGCCGCTTTCGCAGCCGTGGACATCTTGCTGGTGCTGACTCCCGGCGCCGACTGGGCGTTCGCGATCGCGGCCGGATTGAGGGGCCGGCGGATCGTCGCGTCAGTCGCCGGGCTCGCGAGCGGGTACGTGGTCCAGGCCGCGCTCGTCACCGTCGGCATCGGAGCGCTGATGGCCCGCAACGCCGGCGCCGTGAGCGTATTGACGCTGCTCGGGGCCGGCTACCTGGTGTGGTTGGGCAGCGGCGTCGCACGGCACCCGGCGCCGCTCGCAGCCGACGAGGGAGGCGAGGGCTCCTCGGTTCGCGCCGGCCTGCGGGGGGCTGCCGTCAGCGGTCTGAACCCGAAGGGTCTGCTGCTGTTCTTCGCTGTCCTCCCCCGGTTCGTCACGATGCACGCGGCCTGGTCGACCGCGACCCAGCTCGCGGCCCTGGGCGCGTTCCACGTGCTCGCGTGCGCGTGCGTGTACCTGTCGGTGGCGCTGTGCGCCCGGCGGCTTTTTCGCTCGCGGCCGCGCGCCGCGCAGATCATCGCCCGCACTTCGGGGATCACGATGATCCTGGTCGGCGTCGGGATTACGGTTGAGCGGGCGTTCGGCTTGTGAGGGCCGGCGGTGGTTCGAGTCCAACCAGCCTCCGAGTAAGATGCTTCCGCGTTCGGTTGTTTGGTGCTAATGGGGTTCGGACAGGACTGGGGAGAAGCGCATGGCGGACTTGCAGGAGCTGTTCTTCGAACTGATTCGGTGTGAGACCGAGATCTGGAATGCCATTGACGCCAGGCTTCGCGCCGTCCACGGACTTCCGTTGAGCAGGTTTGAGCCGATGCAGGTGATCGACAGTCAGCCCCGCTGCCGCGTCTACGACATCGCCGAGACGCTCTCGATCACGACCGGCGGGACGAGCAAGGTCGTCGATGCGATCGAGGCGAGTGGCCATTGTCGCCGGCGTCCCAATCCTGACGATCGTCGGTCGTCGATCATCGAGCTGACACCCGCCGGGAAGCGCCTCCTGGCCCGAGCGACGGAGACGACCGAGGCGGAGCTCGAGGAACGCATCGGCTCGGTGCTGCCGGATCGCTCGCTGGACCAGTTCACCGCGATGCTCATCAAACTTCGCGATGCGCAGGTCGCCAAGTCCGCCACGGCGGCCGCCTGACCGGGCTTCAGCTTCGCAGGGCTGACCGCGTCGCTCCTCGCAGCCTTTACCACGAGGAGTGCGAAAGACGGTCTGATGCCTTACACGGTACTTGCTTCCTCGGAAGCGAAGTAATAATCTGAGTGGCGCGTGAGCGACGCGAAACAGCACAGAGGCGCCGAGCGCGCCACCGGTTTGGGACAGGCGCTGGCGTCGGGGAGGGACGACTCCCATGCCACCTGAGACGATGCGCGCGATCGTCCTGGATGGGCCGGGGCCTCCGGAGGCGTTGGCGATCCGCGAGCTCCCGGTCCCGACCCCATCGGACGGCTGGGTCCTGATTCAGGTCAAGGCATTCGGGCTCAATCGCTCCGAGCTGCACACTCGCCTTGGGCTCGCGGAGGGTGTCACGTTCCCGCGGGTCCTCGGGATTGAGGCTACGGGAGTGGTCTCCGATTCACGCGACGCCCGGTTCGCCCCCGGTCAGCAGGTCATGACGATGATGGGTGGCATGGGGCGCGTGTTCGATGGCGGATACGCCGAGTACACGTGCGTTCCCGCCGAGCAGGTGATCGCCTTCCACAGTGATCTCGCCTGGGAGACGCTCGGGGCGGTTCCGGAGATGTTGCAGACCTCCTATGGATCGCTGACCGTAGGCCTGGACGCGCGCGCCGGCCAGAGCATCCTGATCCGGGGAGGGACCTCGTCCGTCGGCATGGCCACCGCCGTACTCGCCAAGCGTCAGAAGATGACCGTCTTCTCGACAACTCGAAGCCCGGGCAAGGAGAGCGCGCTCACAAGGGTCGGCGTCGACCACGTGATCGTCGACGACGGCGACGTCAGCAGCCAGGTCCGCGCGATTCTGCCCGCCGGCGTCGACGGCGCGCTCGAGTTGGTCGGAACGCCGACCCTGCCCGATACGCTGCGCGCGACCCGTGTGCACGGGACGGTGTGCTTTACGGGCATGCTCTCGAACCAGTGGACGGTGCGGGACTTCTACCCGATCGATTACCTACCTCGCGGCGTCCGTCTGACCGCCTACGGCGGCGAGGCGAACGACCTCCCTCCGGACATCCTTCAGGAGTACCTCGACGACGTCGCCGCCGGAGCCGCCGCCGTGCCGATCGGCGGTTTGTACCGCTTTGATCAGATCGTCGAGGCGCACCGAGCGATGGAGGCCGGGACCGCGAGTGGCAAGTTGGTCGTGACGGCCGTCACGTAGTGTGACGCGTCGCCTTCGCCAGATTCGCCCTTAGCTCCTCCGCGTTTCTGCCGGACGACGAAGGTGGGCTGGTCGACGTCGAGTCGCCAAGCCTCGGCGAGGCCGCCCGCGTCGATGGCGTCGAACCCGAACCGGTTGTAGAGGTCGGCCACGAGCTTCCTGGCTTGGGCATCGTCCGTGGCGAACGCGAGCGCACGGCGGTTCGGCGTTCCCTCAGGCGTCCCATCGGAGTAAATCTTGGCGGCGTCGATGTGGTTGAACGCCCGCACCACCTTGCTGGTCGGCAGGTGCGCCTGCAGGTAACCGGGGACGGTCAGTTCTCTCGAGTCGATTTCGGGGAAGTGGCCGTCGCGCTTCGGAAAGTAGTTGCACGTATCGAGGACGGTCTTGCCGGCCAGCGGCTCGACCGGCACCCCTTCGGTACCAGGCAGTGGGATCGCGACGATCGCGAAGTCGCCGGCTTGCCCGGCCTCCGCCGGCGTCGCTGCTCTCGCTTTCGGGCCAAGCTCCTCGACGAGGTCGACCAGCGTCTCTGGCCCCGAGGAGTTCGAGATGACGATGTCGTAGCCGTTGGCAATCGCCGTGAGGGAGAAGCTTCGCCCGATGTGCCCTGCGCCGATGACTCCAATCGTTGTCATTGCGGACTGCTACCTCCGTTGTCGGGATGAACGTGGACGACTCCGGTCACACCTGCCTCGACCGTCATGGGATCAGCGCAAGCTTCCCGTAGGGGTGCGGGCCCCGGAGCGCCTCCACAGCGCGCCGCGCGTCGCTCAGTGGAAAGGTCTCCCCAATGGGTACGACGAGTTTGCGCTCGGCGGCCAGCTCGAGAATCCGCGGGCGTGTCTTGGCGCGGAACGGAGCGCTCTCGGGATTGGCGGCGCCGATGGATCTGAAGCCCTCCTTGTTCGCGCGCGCAAACGCGGTGAGCGTCACGATCCGCCGGCGATCGCTCACGAGAGCCAGCGAGACGTCGACTGCCTCGTCGACGCCGACCGTGTCAACGGCGGCATCGACTCCGCGCGGAGCAGCCCCGCGGACGCGATCTTCGAGCCCGGGCCCATACCGGACCGGCGTGGCGCCGAACCGACGCAGCGCGTCGAAGTCGCGCTCGCTCGCGGTTGCGATCACGGCGGCGCCGAGCAGAAGCGCCTGTTGCACGGCGCTGATGCCGACGCCTCCCGCCCCACCGTGGATCAGAACCGTCTCGCCGTCCATGAGTGCGACGACGTGGAGCGCGTCGGCCGCGGTCGCGCCCACGAGCAGCAGATTCGACGCCTCGGGGAACGTCAGTGGCGGCGGCTTGGCGAACACGTCCTCGGCCTGCGCGTTGAGCGCCGATGAGTAACCGGCCGAGACCCGGAACGCGACGACCTCATCCCCGACCGCGCCGCCACCCGAAGCGATTTCGGTGCCAGGGCCGAGCGCGGCGATCACTCCGGCGACCTCCGAGCCCACCGTCAGAGGGAGGAGCTTCGGGTCCTGACCCCGACCGAAGTGCTTGTAGTCAGACGGATTCATTCCCGCAGCCCGCACGTCGACCGTCACTTCGCCGGGTCCCGGATCGGGGATGTCGGCGGTCGTCTCTCTGAGGACTTCGGGACCCCCGAAGTCCACGGCCACCCATCTACGGGCCTGGATCATGGCCGACTCCTTCCTCTCGCCGATCGGACGAGAAGGCTATCAGAAACCTTCCATGGAAGCCACTATCGAGTAAGCTATAGCGGACGGCGCCCCGCGGGCAGCGACCCCACGCGTTGGATCTCGTTGTAAACGGCTAGGTCCAGGGCAGGCGGTCCCAGTACGCGGGCCGCCCGCGCTGGGGATGCTTAAACGGCGCGTACGCCTGGTCGGGGTCCGGCGTCTCGATCTCCGCGCTGGCCCCATACCGCGCGGCGAGCTCGGACGTCGGGTAGAGAACCGTTTCGTCCTCCGCGCGAGCACCGGTCATGAGGACCACGCACGGCCCGTCGCCTGCACCGACGAAGACGTGGTCGGTTCCGGGGGGACAGTGGAAGAAGTCCCACTGCCCCAACGTCCGCTCCTCGCCGTCCACGAGCAGCTTGCACTCCCCAGCCAGCACGAGGAACGCCTCCTGCTGGGACTCGGAGTGGTAGAGGCAGTTCGGCTGCCCCGGCTCCATCACAGCGACGTTGATGCCCAGCTGCGGGTACGGAAAGGCCCGGCTCTCGAACTCGCACCCCGACCCGAACTTTTCCGAGTCCCACCACTCGGCGTCGCGCACGTTCACCACGAACCAGCCGTCGCCGGCGGGAGCGAGACCGGAGCCGGAGTCCTCTAACGGCGCCTCGGGCATGGTCCGACTCTAGCGAGCGGAGCGGACTTCGTGCAGACGCGCGAACCGGGCTCGGAAGGATCGGATCACATCCGGCTGGGTCACGGCGACCATGCCGCCATTCTGCTACGCCGGGGCCGGCGGTTGGTCTTGTGGGCCGGGGACGGCGACGCTCGCGTCAGAGGTGGTGACCGAGGCAGTAGTGCAGCGCCTCGATCGCATGCCCGACCGGGGGCGCGTAGAAGAAGTTGACGAGTAAACGCTCGGCCGCCATCGCGGCTGTCACGCGCCGTCGAGGAGCCGCTCGAGCAGCCGGCGCAGCTCGCGGCGCTCGGTCGGCGACAACGGCTCGAGCAACTCGTCTTGCGCGGCGTCGACTTGCTTGTCGAGCCGCTTCAGCGCGCTCGCGCCACGTGGAGTGAGGGCGACAACGTTGCGCCGCCGGTCCTTCTCGTCGCGGACGCGCTTGACGAGGCCATCGAGCTCGAGTTCGTTGAGGATCGCGTGAAGGTCGCTGCGGTCGATCCAGAGCCGGCGACCGAGCGCGGCCTGGCTTGCGGGTCCCTGCTCCGCGAGCGAGGTCAGCACGGTGAAGTGCTGGCGCCGCACGCCCTCCTTGCCCAGCGCCTCGCCGACGAGACGCCCCGCCTTGAGCGCGACCTGAGCGATCAGCCAACTCGGCAGCTGTTGCAGCCGGCGGGGCGGGTCGTACTCGGCCGAGTCCTCGGGTCCCGTCATCGCACCGCATCGTAGCTTGGCCCGTCCAACGTTGGTAAGACCAACGATTCATGATATGTTGGCGGGACCAACGTTGAAAATGCCAACGAAAGGCGACGAATCATGACGTCCACCACTTCCACGTTCAGCGCACAGCTCCTGGGCCAGACGGAGAAGGCTGCGAACGCGATCCTCGACCGGCTACTGGCCGGACCCGGACTTACCGAGCCGCAATGGATCACGCTAAGCCTCGCGGTCGCAAGTGGCGACACCGTCGAGCCGGACCAGTTCGTCAACCGGGTCAGCGGCGCGCTGAAGATCGGCGAGGCGGGAGCCCAGGCGCTGCTCGCCGACCTTGCCGACGCTGAGCTCGTCGACGTGCCTGACGATGGACACGCGCCGGTGAAGGTGACCGACGCCGGTCAGCAGCTCTACCGCCGGATCCGCGCTCAGGTCAGCCGGATCACTGACCGGCTGTGGGGCGACCTGCCGGAGGAGGATCTCGCCACCGCGGGCCGGGTCCTGAGCACGATCCTGCAACGTGCAAACGCAGAGCTGTCGGCGGGTAGGTCCGGCAGCTAGCTCGGCTACACCTGCCGTACGACCTCGTCGTAGGGCAGGCGGTCGGCCCTCGCGAGCCACTCCTCGGGCGAGCGCCGCTCCGGATCGCGAGGGTGCGCCGGGTAGCCGAACGTGAGCGCGATCACCGGGCGCTCGTCCTCCTCGAGCCCGAGCACCGGCGCGAGCGCATCGGCATCGGCCAACCCGTTCGGGCACGAGCCGATCCCGTCGTTCCAGGCCGCGAGCATCATGTTCTGGGCGGCTCGGCCGACGTCGAAGGCCACGGGTCCGCCGCCACGCGCTCCGGTGATGACGACCACGAGCGCGGCGCCACGCACGTTTCCGGAGGCGAAGACCGATTCGGCGAGACGCTCGCGC
This sequence comes from uncultured Solirubrobacterales bacterium, assembly GCA_963812225.1. Taxonomy (GTDB): domain Bacteria; phylum Actinomycetota; class Thermoleophilia; order Solirubrobacterales; family Solirubrobacteraceae; genus Palsa-465. Next base: position 558,073 of record CAWEUN010000006.1, on the reverse strand, counting down.
AGGGCGGGGTCGGCGACGACGACAAAACGTCGCTGCTGGCGGTTGCGCGAACTGCCGGCGATCCGACCCGCCTCGAGGATCCGGCGCACGGCGGCGTCGGGAAGTGGTCGGTCCGAGTACTCGCGCACCTCCCGCTTGCTGGTCACGGCCAAGTACGTGTCCATGTAGGGAAGCGTAATCGTCCGCAAGCCGCCGGGTCGGCCATTCGGTACCCGATAGTCGAACCAGATTGTCGTCGCCTTCCTGCGACCACGCACGCGGTAGGTCTGCGCGGCGTGCACCGGCAACCTCGTGAACGTGAAACCCGCGGCCGAGCGCGGGACCGCGACGCGGCCGGCGCGGAGCCTGGCCTCGAGCCTGCTCATCCACACCTTGGCGATGCGACGGGCGGCGACGCATGTCCCATCCGCGATCCGAAGCCTGAACACCCCGAACAATCTCGGCCCTCCCGGCTGGAACGGGTAGCGCAGGGCCGCCGAGTTGCAGCTGTGCCCCGGCGCCACGCCGGCCGTCACGTCCGCTGGCGTCGCGCCGGCTGCCGTCACTCGGGCTTGACGTCGGCGAACCGCCGAGCCGCTTCGAGCAGCCCGTCATGGTCAGCGCGACAGCCCGGGCAGCTCCGAAGATGGATCGCCGTGCCCGGATAGGCGCTCTCCGGGTCCTCACCCGCGAGCTCCAGCTCGACATACGCATCTAGGATCTCCTCGCCGGGGGTGCAGCCTGCGTCGCCGTCCTTCGCCCGTAACAGCTCGTCGAGGCGACGATCATCGATCACCGAGTCACCTCCTCCTCGATCACGGGGTGACCAGCGGCGGCCAACGAGGCGCGCAGGTTACGCCGGGCGTCGAACAGGTTCTTGTAGATCGCGTTGCGGTTGGCGCCGAGCTGGATCGCGAGGACATCGATCGGGACGTCGTTGAGCGCGATCGCCACGAACACTTCCCGCTGGCGGTCGGTCAGGTCACCGACCGCAGCCGACAGCGCCTCGAGCTGCTCTCGCTGCTCAAGCCGGTCACCGGGCCGGGGCGCCAGAGAGTCGGGGAGCCGCTCCCAGGCGAGCTCGTGACGGCCGGGCGGCTGTCGGCGCCAAGCGTGCCGCGCGACCTTGCCCGAGACCTCGAACATGACGAACTTGTAGGCCCAGGTGGTGAAGCGGCTGAGGCCCCGGAACTCGTCGAGCTTCGTGAGTACGTTCATCAGCGCGTCGTCGGCGGCCTGGTGAGCGAGATCGTCGAACTCGGGGCCGGTGATCGATCCGAGCAGCCCCCGTCGCCGCGACACCTCATGGCGAGCAACGCGCAGCAGGACAGCGTGGAGCTTGGCGAGAGCCTCTTCGTGCCGCGGATGCCCAGCGCGGAGCCGCTCCACCCAGTGCTTGGACTCCGGGTCAAGCGTGACGGGGATGCTGACAGCCGACTCTCCTGCCACGGTCGCGATGCTAGTCGCGTTCCACTCCCCACGCCCGCATGAGTGTCGCGTTGCCGCGCGCGTCTTACGGGACGAGCACCGTGCGCTCGCCGGGCACCTCTGGGCGGGCCCACACCTCCTCAACGTCCGCGAGCGGCACGCTGTTGGCTTTGACCGCGATCGTGCCGGCGTCGATCTCCTCGACAAGCGACGGCAGCTCGGCGAGGTAGACCTTCGTCGAGACGGCGCCCTGGCCGTTCCCCTGGAGGCGAAGGTTGGCCGATCGCAGGGCTACCGACGGCAGCTCGATCGTCGGGCCGGCGATCGCCCCAATCTGAATCCAGTTCATGGCGCGGCTGCGGTCTGGGCGCTCGGTGAGGAGGGCCACGATCGCTTGCTCCGCCGGCTTGCCCCACAGATAGTCGAGGACAATGTCGACCTCGGCGGCTGCTGAGCCGAGCGCCCTCGCCGTCGCATCGCCGTCATCGGTGAGCTGGACCACTTCGTCGGCGCCGACGGCGGTGAGCGCGCCGACGCGGTTTGGATCGCGCCCCGCGCCGACAACACGTCCCGCACCCAGCCGTTTCGCCACCTGTACGGCCATCGTTCCGGCGTTTCCCGTCGCGCCGAGGACCAGGACGCTCTGGCCCGGCTCAATCGGAACGCGGCGACGCAGCGCCACCCACGCCGACATGGCCGGGTTCATCGCGGCGGCGACCTTGGCCACGTCGACACCGTCGGGCAGTTCGATGGCGCGGCGCAGGTCGACGACCGCCCGGTCCGCCATCGTGCCGGCGACCTCGTCGTCGGCCACGAAGTAGATCCGCTTACCGTCTCCGCGGTGGCCGACCGCATCGATGCCGGGGATCAGGGGCAGCCTGCCGGTGCTGGTGTAGTGAGCGCCGGCGGCACCGCTCCGAACCCGCGGGTGCAGGCCGACTGCGAGGACGTCGACGACGATCTCCTCGGCACTCTTCGGTTGCGGGACATCGAACTGCTGGTAGTGCGGTGGCTCGTCGAACGACGTGACGACCGCTGCATTCATCTTCGCCATATCGCGATCCTCCGTGGCGCTCCTGATCCGGCGATCATTTAGTTGGTGTCGCGTACTAGTTTAGTTGGTGCCGCGTACTAAATCAAGTACACTGCGCAGATGACGTCTCGATCCGTCGGCACCTCCGCTCCGGCGACGCCACATGGCGAATTGAGCACGGTTGATGGGCTGGCCCAGCTGTCGTTCGTCGTCCTGGGTCTCCTCGAGCGCCGGGCGGCCGAGCATGACCTTTCGATCATTCAGACGCGACTGCTCGGCGTGCTGCGGGACCGGATGCCGACGATCAACGAGCTGGCAAAGCTGCTGGCGCTCGACAAGTCCAGCGTCTCGGGGCTGGTTGACCGGGCGCAGCGGCGCGGCCTCGTCGTGCGCGTCCCTTCGACGGCCGATCGAAGGTCCGTCCTCGTCAGTCTCACCGAGGAGGGCCGATCGCTGGTGTCCGAGGCCGCGACGCGCTTCGAGGGCGACGTCGCGATGCTGCTCGAGTGTCTGCGACCGTCGGATCGCGCAGCCCTATCCAGGGTGGTCAGCCGAGTACTCGTTGCCCACGCGACCGACCGGGGAATCGACCTGTTCGCGACCGTCGACACAGGTTGACGCTGCATTTCCTATCGCTCTGATATGATGGTGATATCATCGACCTCAGATCTCCATGGACGTGACACCACGCGATGACGCCGCCGACGATGCGCTGAAGCTCGGTGCGTTCTCGACGAGCGGGGCACACGAGCAGCGGCCCGCGCAGGCCATCGCATGCCCGCCCGTGGTGGCAGTGGCAGTCGCGGTAATTGGCCTCGCCGCACTCGCGATCGCGTTCGGGTTGTTTGGCCTTCCCTCAGGGGTGAGGATCGCCGCCGGAATCATCACGGCGGCCGTGGTGCTGGTGGGTCCCGGCTTCGTGGTCGTGCAGCCGAACGAGTCGCGCGTGCTGATCCTGTTCGGTCGCTACGTCGGGACGCTGACCGAGGCGCGGCTGTGGTGGGTGAACCCGTTCACCGTCGTCTGGCGCAAGCAGATCTCGTTGCGGGTGCGCAACTTCCAGAGCGAGCGAATCAAGGTCAACGACGCCAGCGGCAATCCGATCGAGATCGCCGCCGTCGTCGTCTGGCGCGTGATCGATACGGCCAAGGCCGTGTTCGATGTCGAAGACTTCGAACAGTTCGTGACGGTGCAGAGCGAGACCGCGCTGCGCCACCTCGCCAACGAGTACTCCTATGACGACTACGCGCAGGACACGGTCTCGCTGCGCGGCAACACGGACGAGGTTCGCGGCCGCCTCGAGGCCGGAACTCCAGACCCGCTTGCAAACTGCCGGTATCGAAGTGCTCGAGACGCGGCTCACGCACCTCGCCTACGCTCCGGAAATCGCCGAGGTGATGCTCCGCCGGCAGCAGGCCGAAGCGATTCTCGCCGCCCGCAGGACGATGGTCCTGGGCGCGGTCGGGCTCGTGCACATGGCGCTCGCGCAACTGGCCGACAGTGATCTCGTCGAGCTCGATCCTGAGCGCAAGGCGGCGATGGTCGCAAACCTGATGATCGTGCTTTCGGGAGACCACTCGCCCACGCCCGTTATCAACACCGGCTCGCTCTACACCTGAGCTCGTCGAGATGCCCGACAACAAGCGCTTTCTGCTCCGCGTCGATCCTCGCCTCTTCGAAGCGATCCGCCGCTGGGCCGCGGACGACCTTCGCAGCATCAACGCCCAGATCGAATACCTCCTCACCGACCAGGCCCGGCGGGCGGGGCGGCTGCCGCATCGACGGACGAGACCCGCACTCCCTGAGCCGGCGGAGCCGGAGTCCGAAGAAGAGGCGCCCCACGAAGAACCCGAAAGCTCTCGCGAAGCGGCGGGAGCGGCTCGCAAGAACGCCTGAGCGCCGAGAGCCGGGAGTCGGGCACACGGCGCCGCTCCGCCGCCGACCGCGAATATGGGTGCCAGACCCATCGCACGCCGTACCCGGCGTGTGCAAGATCGGCGTAGGGGCCGATCGCGTGGGCAATCTGCATGGGGACAACCACTGAGCCAACTTCGGCCCTGGCCGCTGCCGTCGCTGCAGCGGCGCCCACAGCGACCACCGCCGCCGCAGCGCCGGCGCGTACTGATGAACAGAACGTCCTGATCTGGCCATCGTTCGGGCCCGATCCGCTCGACCTCAGCCGTGTCACGGTCACCGCTGGGGTACTCGTCTCCGGGTTGGGTGAACTCGTCTCCGCGATCGTCGATTCGGCGATCGGCGGCACGAGCACTGCCTCGCTCACGCCCGACACGGTCGCGCGCGCGATCTACACGTACAACGAGTCCTACCTCGACGTCGACCACACCGACAAGATCAAGGCCGGACTTCGGCGCGGCACGAAATTCCTGTGGACACCGCACGACGCGACGACGGGCAACAACCTGCTCTCACTCCCGGAGGCGCCGACGGACTGGTGACGGGCACGATCGCCCGGCTCACCGCAGGCGCCACGCCGCGTTCACGATCTTCCACCCGTCCGGCATTTCGATCAGGTGCAGGAGGTCGACGTACCGGTGACAGAAGCAATGCGCGCTTGCGATCCCGCCGTCGAGGTAGTCGATCTTGATTTCGATCCGCCGATCCTCCGCGTCCTCCCGCGTCCCCTCCCCGTCCGCGGTCGCGTCGATCATCTCCCGCGCGGTCAGCGTTTCCAGGGCGTCCGGGTCATCCCTCTCAATTCCGCGGCAGCGCTTTACGAATTCGGGATGGAGCGCCCGCTCCATCCGTCCGGCGTCCCCGTCGAACCAGCCCACCAGGTAGTCCTCAACGGCCGACCGCACAGCTTCCTCACTGGCGACAACGCTCATCTCTGATCTCCGTTCATTCCGTACTGCCTGCACCGAATTACGCCCATGCGGCGGTCTCGCTCGCATCAGGTGAGCACCTAGTCTTCCGTTAGATTCCTGGGGGTGCTGCCGAGCGGCCATCTCGTCGCGTTCCTGGTCACCGTCTACATCCTCATCGTGATCCCGGGACCGAGCGTGCTCTTCGTGATCAGCCGGGGCGTGGCGTTGGGCCGTCGCGCCGCGCTGGCGACCGTCCTCGGGAACACGAGCGGGCTCCTCTTCCAGCTCATCGTGGTCGTGATCGGGCTGGGTTCGATCCTCGCCAGCTCGGAAACGGTATTCACGGTGCTCAAGCTGATCGGTGCCGCGTACCTGGTGACACTCGGAGTGCGGAGCATCCGCGACCGCAAGAAACTCGCCACGGCGCTCGCCCCCACGACCCTCGCCCCGCGTAGCGTCCGGGCGATGATCCGCGAGGGCTTCGTCGTCGGCGCGACCAACCCCAAGGGCCTCATCATCTTCACCGCGGTGCTTCCGCAGTTCATCGACCGCTCGACCGCCCATCCGACGCTGCAACTCGCGACGTTAGGCGTGATCTGCGCGCTCGTCGCGCTGGTGTCCGACGGCAGCTGGGCGATCGCGTCGGGCACGGCCCGGACATGGCTGGGGCGTTCGCCGGCGCGTCTGGAGCGGCTGAGCGTCGGCGGGGGCGTGACGATGATCGCGCTCGGGGCGGGGCTGGCGCTGACCGGACGCCGCAGCTAGTTGCGGGCGCGCGTGCTGCGGCGCCGGGCGACGATCGAGCTCGAGCCGACGCAGCCATTCGCGTTCGACTCGACATTCCATAAGCCGGACCACTTCCCGTCGCAGGACACGGCCTGGGAGCATGGCGTGCGCTGGCAGACGATGCGCTTCAGCGGGCGGCTCGTGGGGTTGCGGATCGAGGACGCGGCACCGCAGGTTCGGGTCGGCGTCTGGGCGGACGCTGCTGTTCCCGAGCCGTTCCTGGCCGCACTGGGCGAAGAGCTGGCGTGGCGGGCCAATCTGCGCCTCGACCTCGCCGATTTCGAGCGCCGCGCGCGAGGCGACCGCGAGCTCGCGCCGGTCGTCGCCCGCTCGCGCGGGATGCGGCCGATGCACATGGGCTCGCTCTACGAGTATCTGGTGATCGCGATCGTGCTCCAGAACGCGACCGTTCGCCGCTCCATGCAGATGCTCCAGGCGCTGTTCGAGCGTTATGGGACGTTGCTGCGCTTCGATCGACGCGAGCTGTACGGCTTCTGGGACCCCGCGACGTTGGCGGGCGCGACCGATCAGGAGCTCCGCGCGCTCAAGGTCGGCTACCGCGCGCGGCGCTTGCTCGAGGTCAGCGCCGCCATCGCCGAGGGTCAGGTCGACCATGCCGCGCTGCGCGATGCGACCGTGGACGAGCAGCGCGCGGCGTTGTTGTCGCTGTACGGGGTCGGGCCCGCGTCGGTCGGCTACATCCTCGTCGACGTCTTCCACGCATTCGACGAGCTCTCGCACATCTCGCCTTGGGAACAGGGGATCTACTCGCGCCTGCTCCTCGGGCTGCCGGTCGACGATCCGGCGCCGGTGCCCGTGCTGCTCGAGCGCATAGCCCGTTGGTCGCCGTGGCGGGCGCTCGCCGTGCACTACCTGTGGGAAGACCTCTTCTGGCGGCACCGGGCGGAGCCGATCGACTGGCTGGCGCCGCTAATCCGCCTCTGACGGAACGGCCCCATCACTCATCCTGCGCGCGATGACGCGGTGGATCCTGGCACCCGACGATGAGCTCTCAGTCTCATCGTCGTGGACGACCGTGGCTCCGGCCAGGCCTCGAACACCAGCGAGGACGGGAACGATGTGTACAGCCGCCCTTTGGCGTCGCGGCGGTCGGCGTTTGCGGTCACGCGCCAGCTCACGCAGACGGTCCCGTTCGGCGCGAGCAACTCGACCAAGGGGTCCCGATGGCGCTCCGGGCGACGCGAGAGAGAAGTGTCTAACGTGCGCTGACACATCAGCCAGCAGAGGAAGGGGAGTCGATGACCATTCTCGAGAACCGGCCGAACACCGCACTGCTCGTGGTCGATGTGCAGAACGGAGTGGTCGATGGGGCGCACGAGCGCGACGCCGTGGTCGCGAACGTCGGTCGCCTGGTCGAAAAGGCGCGGCGGGAAGACGTTCCGGTTGTGTGGGTCCAGCACGCCAGCGAGAACCTCGCCAAAGGAAGCGACACCTGGCGGATCGTTCCCGAGCTCAGCCCGGACGAAGCCGAGTCGCTGGTCGAGAAGCATTACGGCGACTCCTTCGAGGACACAACGCTCGAGACCGTGCTGTCGGGCCTCGGAGTAGGCCGCCTCGTCGTCGTCGGAGCCGAGACCGATGCTTGCGTCCGGTCGACACTGCACGGCGCTTTCGTCAGGGGATACGACGCGACCCTGGTCAGCGACGCCCATACGGCCCAGGACTACACGGAATACGGCGCGCCGCCGCCGGACGCGGTGATCGCGCACACGAACCTGTACTGGACCTCCGAGACGGCGCCCGGTCGAACGGCCGGGACGGTCGCGACCAAGGACGTCGACTTCGGCGCAGTGCCGGACTCGTAGGCCACACCGCCTAGCTGGGGACCGTCAGACGTCTGGAAGGTTTCGGGGCGCGGCCGCGTCTTGGGCCGTGAGCGCGGCCGCCGACACGCTGGGCATGCCCGGAACGCGCCGGCTTACACGACCCGGCACTACATAGTGCAGCCGAGCGACGCCGCCCCGTTGGTCCACATCCAGCTGAGCGGGCATCCTCGCGCGAGCCTCAAACACGACTACACCGTCGAGTTGAAGGACGGCTGGTTCTGTCTCGCCGGGGACCAGGCGGCCTGCCAGTGCCCGAAGGGCCAACAAGGCGACGTCCCCGTCGGCTATCACACTGACGGCGCGATGGAGCTCGAGGTCACTGGTGATCCGGGCACCGGAAGCAGCGGCACGGTGGAGTACGCGAGCCTCAACAAGTTCTGCAAGGCCACGTACGCCGTGCCCGCTCCCGCGCAGAACGTTGCCCGCCGGAGTGGTGTGCCGTGAGGCGCACCGCCCCGGCGCGGCGACGATCCGACTGACACGCCTACGGCCGCGGCGCGCCGATCGACGTCCGCTTGATGTCCACGGCGTCGAACTGGGTGGCTTTCCACTGCTCCGTCTTCCCTGACGGATCGGCGGCGTAGCCGGTGATCAGGGCGTGCTTGAACGTGACGACGATCCAGCTGTTCTGACCGCTGAGCGACGTGACCTCGATCGTGTCGACCCGGGTCTTGCTCTCGGAGAGGCGCTTCAACTCATCCGAGTTCTTGCCCTTGGCCGTCGTCACGATGAGATCCTCCACGTCCGCCTTCTTGCCGATCCAGTCACCGATGTTGCTCGCCGTGATCTCGATCGGACCGAGCTTTCCGACCCGCACGCTGTTATCGAACGTCCCGCGGCCCGAGCCGTCGCGCGCGAGCACGCGGGTTGTGCCACGGTTTCCGACGGCGCGCTGCAGCAAGAGGACGGGACTGACGCTGCGGCGCGGCACGGCAGACCGCGGCCGCGCCTGGGCGGAATCGCTGCCCCGGTCCTGATGCCGCTGAGCCATCGCCTCAGGCCCACGATACAGGGCAGAGCGAGATGCGCCGCTCGTTACCCTGGGCCAAACGGCGGGATGTTGCGAAAGATCGTCGGACGCGGATCGGGCGGCTCTTGCGGTTTTGGTTTCGTCTCGATGCTGGCCTTGAGCGGATCGGGACGACGAAAGCCCTTGGCGTCCACCGACACGATGACCCACTCGCCGTCATCGTTCTGCTTCGGAAACCAGTGCCGGCCTCCCTCTCCCTCTCGGTTGAGTTGGTCGCACCGGGTTGCTGCCTCTTCACGAGTCATGGACTGAGCGTACTGCGGCTGGGAACGTCGAACTGCCGGCCATGCGATGTGGGAGGCTTTCGGGCTTGCGACCTACGGCGGCAAATCATCTGCGCGTGGCCCGTCCGTCGAGAGACCTCGCGCGCGTTGAGCGGTTTTGGGTTGAGGGTCTGGGACTCGAAGTGCTGTATCGGGCAGGAGCCGAGTCCGTCGGTGACCACCCGCTGCTCATGCTCGGTTGGCCCGAGGCGGGATGGCACCTCGAGCTTGTTGGAGACGCGGAGGGTGAAACGCCCCCGGCGCCGACCGAGGAGGACCTGCTCGTGCTCTACCTCGACGGCCCGATCGATGATGACGTGATCGACCGGCTCGTCCAGGCCGGTGGGGAGCGAGTGGCGTCGCGCAATCCCTACTGGGACACCTGGGGCGTTACGTTTCTCGATCCTGACGGTTACAGACTCGTCTTGAGTAACCGCTCCTGGCCCTGACGGGACCGCGACGATCCAGGTGACGTGGGCGACCGAGTTCCTGCTATACGGGAACAGGGTCGTCCACGTACGTTCGGCGCGACGTGGGTCTCAGCTTGCCTGTAGTCGGCGGTCGGCGTCCGTCTGCCGACCGTCAGTCAACGAACGCGGGTAATAGTGCTCCTTCAGCACCACGTTGAGCTGAGCGCCGAGCATGGTGATGATCGACTGGAGGTAGAACCACCAGAGGATCGTGATCACCGTCGCGAAATGGCCGTAGGTCGCCTGGGCGTTCTTCAGATATCGGGAGATGATCAGCGCCGAGAGCTCCTGTAGGACGAAGAACGCGATTCCGGACAGGATCGCCCCGGGCACCACGTCATGCGTGGTTACGTCGCGGGCGGTGAGGATGCGGAACGCTGCGATGAAGATCCCGACGTCCAGCGCCGCCGAGAGCACGTACCCGGCGACGCGGCCGACGGCGCCGAGATTCACACCGGATGCGGAGCTGGAGACCAGACCGGACAGCAGCGTCGTCAGAACCAGGCCCAGGCCAATCGTCCCGAGCACCCAGATGCTCTTCAGGACCTGGGCGACAAGGCCCGGCTGTTCCTCCTCCGGGATCGCCCACACGGCGTTGAACGCGTACTGCGCGGTGCGCACCACACCGGACCCGCTCCACAGCGCGGTGGCGAGGCCAAGCACGATCGTCCACCACTGACCGCTGAGGCTGCTGACCGAGTTTGGATCGAGCAACGGGAACATCTGCGCGACGTGACCGAGAACCGAGTGCTTGTCGCCGGCGGGAAGAAAGGCGGCGAGCAAGGTCACCAACACGAGGAACAACGGAAAGACCGAGAAGAACGCCCAGAACGCGATCATCGCCGCAAGGTTGGACGACTTGTCCTCGGAGAACTTCTTGAAGGTCGCGACGGCGACCGCCAACGTCGTGCTGCGCCTCTGCGCTTGATCGACCTTCTGCAAGACCGTCGCGCTCACGGCATCCTCATATCCCCGGCCTACCCAGTATCGCACCATGACTCTCCTGAGGCAGGCGCGGATACGGCGTCGAGGGCGACGGGTAGCCGAGACCCTCTCGTCCTGGAGTCCCGGCGAGACCCTCTCGTCCTCGAGTCCTCCCGCCCTCCGGGTCCGACCCAGATCCTCCCGCCGTCCCGCATTTGGGGCATAAAATCGATTGACTTACTTGTAAATTCCTTCCGGTCATGTTAGGTTGGCGCTGTGCGATGTTGATCTGCCGCCTGATCCGTTTCACCTGAACGCCAAGGCGGCTGCACACACACCCTCCGTCGCGATCGGCCGCCCAAGCGGCTCTCCCCTCTTCGGCGGCCGATCCGTTATGGCGCGCGAATGCGCGGATGTGGCCAGCGCTGCGCGGCGACACGCCTGCCAAAGGAGACTCCACATGCCAAGGATCGTCATCCACGCCGACAAATCCGATCGTGATTCCGCGGGAGTCACGCTCAGCGAGCGGATCATCTCCGATCAGCTCAGAGATCCCCACTACGCGGCCCAGCTTTTCGAACGCTTGAGCTGGGCGGCCGCGGACGCGGAGTCGCTCGAGGTCCTCTCGTCGCACCCGCGGCTCCTCCAGGAAACGGGGACGGGCACCCGATGAGCGTCGACAACATTCGCGAATCCAGGATCGCCTCGCCGGTCGGAGGTGTCCGACGTCGATGGCAAATAGCCGTCCGCCGAATGCCGGCCAGCACTGTCGCGGTGATCCAGCGCCGCGGCGATGCGCCGGGCGGGCTGCTGCTGGAAGCCTTGAGTGGCCATGGGCTCCGGGTGAACACCGTACGGCCCGACTTGGGTGAGCCGTTGCCCGAGCCGGCGTCGCTGCTGCTTGCCGTGGCGCTCGGCTCAGACGGCGGGGTCGACGAGGTCGCGCGGACGTGGTCAGAGGCGCAGTTGGATTGGCTCCGGGACGCCGACCGGGCCGGCACCTCCGTGCTGGGCATCGGCTCCGGCGCCCACGCGCTCGCGGTTGCGTTGGGAGGCGGCACCGAACTCGCGGTGCGTCCACAGCACGGCTGGATCAAGATCGCCAGCTCCGTCCCGCGCTGGATCACCCCCGGGCCGTGGTTGGCCTGGCGTGAGGATGCGGTCAGGCCGCCCCGCGGGGCCCGCGTCCTTGCCTACGGCGCGCTCGGCCCGGAAGCGTTCATAGTGCGCGGCCATCTGGGAGTCCAATTCCATCCCGAGGTGACGCCGGCGATAGTTCAGGATTGGGTCATCCGAGCCGGTGAGCGGGTGCAGGATAGCCAGGGAATCCTGGAAGCGACGTGGCGGGACCACCTCGCGGCGGCCGCCGGCACACGGCAGCTGACAGCCGGATTCCTGCGCTCGCTGGCCACGAGTCCTGTCTGAACGGGGCACGGCTGTCGGCGAGCGTATATACTTTATCAATTGACTTAGTGCTGTTTGCTCCTGGGAGTTTGCGCGTTGGGGTCCTGTCTGATCTTCACCGCGTCGTCGACTGACGGTTACCGTCGCGAGCGGGGTCGGACGGCGTGAGCGCGACGGGAAGTCGCGTGACACAGCTTCGAGCACTCGAGGCCGAGGCGGTATTCGTAATTCGCGAGGTCGTCGCTGAGTTGACCCGGCCCGTGCTGCTCTTCAGCGGCGGCAAGGACTCGATCGTTCTGCTGCGTGTTGCGGAGAAAGCGTTCTCGCCACTCCCGCTGCCGTTCCCAGTTCTGCATGTCGATACGGGACACAACTTCCCGGAGGTGATCGAATACCGCGATCGTCGATTGCGGGAGGCCGGCCATCGGCTGATCGTGGCCTCGGTGCAGGAGTCGATAGACACCGGGCGCGTCAGGGAGGACACGGCTGGGGCCTCGCGCAACCGGCTTCAGACGGTGACGCTGCTCGACGCCCTCGAGCAGCATGGGTTCGATGCGGCTTTCGGCGGCGCCCGTCGCGACGAAGAGCGGTCAAGAGCGAAGGAGCGTGTGTTCTCGTTCCGCGACGAGTTTGGACAGTGGGACCCGCGGGCGCAGCGCGCCGAGCCGTGGAGTCTTTACAACGCACGGATCCGCCGCGGCGAGCACGTTCGCGTGTTTCCGCTCAGCAACTGGACGGAGCTCGACGTGTGGCGGTATATCGAAGCCGAAGATCTCGAGTTGCCTTCGATCTACTTTGCGCACCGCCGCCGCGTGATCGACCGCGACGGGATCCTGCTCGCCGAGTCAGAGTGGACCGCGCCGCAGGACGGCGAGGTCGTCGAAGAGACGCTCGTCCGGTATCGGACCGTTGGCGATCTGACCGTGACGGGCGCGGTGCGCTCCGAGGCCACCGATGTCGCGACGGTGATATCCGAGACCGGCGCGGCGACCATCTCCGAGCGGGGCGAGACGCGCGCAGACGACCGGACCTCCGCGGCGGCGATGGAGGATCGCAAGCGCGAGGGCTACTTCTGATGTCTCTGACGGCGCCACCGCGCGAACGTGATCTGGTTCGTCTCGCCACCGCCGGGTCGGTCGATGACGGCAAGAGCACCTTGATCGGTCGACTGCTGCTCGACACCGGTTCGCTGCACTCAGACCATCTCGACGACGTCTCGAGCAATGGCGCAGAGCTCGATCTCGCTGCGATCACCGACGGTCTGCGCGCCGAGCGCGAACAGGGGATCACGATCGACGTTGCCTATCGATTCTTCTCGACCGACACGCGCTCGTTCATTCTCGCCGACACACCCGGCCACGAGCGCTACACGCGAAACATGTTCACTGGGGCCTCGACGGCCGACGTCGCGGTCGTTCTGATCGACGCCCGCAGCGGCGTCGTCACGCAGACCCGCCGACACGCGAACATCGCGGCGCTCCTCGGTGTCGAGCACATGGTCGTCTGCGTAAACAAGATGGACCTCGTCAGCTGGGACCGGGCCCGATTCGCGGAGATCGTGGATCAGGTGCACGACCTCACCCGGCGTCTGGACATATTCGACCTGAGCGTTGTGCCGATCAGCGCGTTGCACGGCGACAACGTCGCGTTCAGATCCGACAGGACACCTTTCTACGCCGGTCCAACCCTGCTGGAGTACCTCGAAGGGATCGACGTCCAGGCCGACCGGGACCTGTCACGTTTGCGGCTCCCGATCCAGTGGGTCGGACGCCCGCAGAACGGCAACCGGTTGTACGCCGGCCGGATCGTCGCTGGGGCGCTCAGCGTGGGTGACGAAGTGGTCGTGCTGCCGGCGGACGTCACGACCCGGGTCACCGAGCTGGACACGCTCGTTGGCGGTGAGGTCGCGGTGCCGCCGCTCTCGGTGACGTTGGCGCTTGCGGATCAGCTCGATGTCGGCCGGGGCGACATGATCGTCGGCCCGGCGGAGCGGCCGGTCGCGGCACGTGAACTCGACTGCACGGTCTGCTGGATGAGCGAAGAGCCACTTCACCCGGGCAGGCGCTACGCGCTCAAGCAGACCACCCGAACCGTTCGAGCAACGGTGCTGTCGATTTCGCAGCGGACCGACCCCGAGACACTGGAGCGGCAGATCGAGCCGACTGCTCTTGGACTCAATGACATCGGACAGGTGACCCTGCGCACAAGCGCTCCGGTGATCGCCGATCCCTACTCGGTCAACCGGGTCACGGGCGCGTTCATCCTAATTGACGAGAACAGCAATGACACCGTCGCGGCGGGCGCGATCCGTGAGGCGCGCGTGGTCCGCCCTGGCCGCGAGAAGCGACGAGACGTCACGTGGCACCCGTCGGCCCTGGACCGTGACGAGCGCTGGTTGGCGATCGACCAGCGCGGTGCGACCGTCCTGCTCACCGGACTGTCGGCTTCAGGCAAGTCGACGATCGCGGTCGCCCTCGAGCAAAGACTCGTCGACAGCGGCCAGTCCGCATACCTGCTCGACGGCGACAACATCAGGCACGGACTGTCCGATGATCTCGGGTTCACCCCGGGGGAGCGCACGGAGCACATCCGACGCGTCGGTCAGGTAGCCCGTCTGATGGCGGACTCGGGGACGATCGCGGTGCTATCGCTGATCTCGCCGTTGAGCGCTGATCGCGACCACCTGCGCCAGGCGCACCAACAGGCGAACCTGTCGTTCGTCGAAGTATTTGTGGACACTCCCCTGGAGGAGTGCGAGCGCCGTGACCCCAAGGGGCTCTACGCGCGCGCACGCGCGGGAGAGATAAAGGCGTTCACTGGCATCGACGCACCGTATGAGCCGCCCACCGATCCGGAGATTCGGATCGACACCACGACCACGACCATCCAAGCAGCCGTCGGGCAGATCATCGAGCTGCTCCGAGCCCGGCCAAAAGTCCTAGCGAAGGGGGCGACCATGAGAATTTCCGCCAAGGCCGACTACGCGGTCCGCGCCGCTGTCGAGCTGGCAGCGGCGCCCGACAACAGGCCCGTCAAAGCCGACCTGATCGCCACCGCGCAAGGGATCCCGCTCAACTTCCTGGAGAATATTCTCTCCGAGCTGCGCAATGCGCGGATCATCTTGAGCAGGCGAGGAGCCGACGGTGGCTACCAACTCGCGAGAGAGCCTGAGCGAATTACGATCGCCGACATCATCCGGGCCGTCGAAGGGCCACTCGCCACGGTCCGTGGTGGCAGGCCCGAGGATGCCGAGTATCCCGGTCCGGCCAGTCAACTTCCGCGCGTGTGGATCGCCGTGCGCAAGAACCTGAGGAATGTCGTCGAGCTGGTGACGATCGCCGATGTCGCCAACTCGGCCCTCCCCGACTCGATCGTCACGCTTGCCGAAGACCCAGAGGCGTGGGTCACCCGCTAACGCGCTGGTGGTCAATTGGTGCCGTGAGCTGCGCGAGTTCGCTCGCGCTCGCCGGCGGATAGCTCTGCGAGGACTTGATGGATCACAGCGAGGTCACGGTGGGCGTAGCCGAGCTGTTCGGCCTGGCTAAGGATCTTGTCCGCGACGGCGGCCGAGGGCAGCACTGTCGTGAGCTCGTCGCCGGCTTGGCGCGCCAGACGGATGTCCTTGTGCATCAGCCCGATGTCGAACCATGTCTCGTCGGGCCGATCGAGCACGAGCGGGACGCGTGCCTTCAGCATCGGTGAGCCGATCGCACTGTCGGTCATGACCTTGGCGGCCAGGTGGGGATCGATCCCGTCTTGTTCGGCCAGGAGCAGACCCTCGGAGAAAGCGAGCATCTGGACCGCAAGGCTGATGTTGACCGCGAGCTTGAGCACGAGCCCGTGGCCGTTCTCGCCTATGTGAACCGGGGTGCCGAGCACGCGCAAAACCGGTTCGATGCGGGTGTAGGCATCCTCATCGCCACCAACCATGATGGTGAGCGTTCCGGTGTTTACCTGCGGGACGCTCCCTGACACCGGCGCATCGAGCATCACCGCGCCTCGTCCCTGCTCGCGCACCCGCTGCGCAAGCTCACGGCTCACGCGAGGAGTGATCGTGCTCAGATCTGCCCACACCTTCCCCTCCCCCAGCCCGGCCAGAATGCCGTCCGAGCCCCCAGCGACAGATTCGACGATGTCGTCACTGGGGAGCGAGGTGTAGACGATGTCGGCGCGCTCAGCCACCTCCCGCGGTGTGTCAGCCCAGCGCAGACCCAGGTCAAGCAGCCACTGCGCCCCGTCGCGGTTGCGGGCCTCGCCGTAGACGGTGTAGTCCGCGCCGAGGTACCGGGCGGCCATGTTGCCGCCCATCTTTCCGAGTCCGATGAATCCGATGCTCTGCATGGTCACTGCACTCCTTGGATCGTCGTGTGCCCGAGTTGTGTGGCGTTCAGCTGCGTTGTCTCCATGGTGACTCCTTTCTACTCAGAGAGCGGTTGTGGTTTGGGGAATGTGTGGTGGCGGCGACCGCCGAGAAGGGCGGGGGTCGCGACGAGGATGCCGAACGCGAGCAGGCCGGAGAAGACGAGCAGGCTCACGCGCACGGACGCCACCTGGGTGAGCGCCCCGAGCCCGATCACCGGGCCGGCCAGACCCAGGTAGCTGGCGAGGAAGACGCCCGCCACCGCCTCGGCGCGACGCTCGGGGAGCGCGATCTCTGCGGCGGTACCGATCGCGCCCTTGAACATCAGTCCGGCGCCGGCGCCGGCGATCAGATCGCCGGCGAGGAAGAGGCCAAAGCTCGGAGCCGGCAGCCACACGGCGAGCGTGAGCAGAGCAACGCCGGTCACCAATGCGGGAATTCCTTTCGCGAGCAGCTGGTCCGCGGGGCGTGCGCCGGCCAGCGTTTGGGCAACGGCGGCGGCGGCGAACATCGCGAACGAAACTGCGCCGGCCAGAGCATGCGAGGGCTCGTGCAGCGTTCCAGCCAGGAAGCTCGGCGCCAGCGACGTGATCAGCCCGAAGATCGCGAACGTGATCGCCGCGCCGGTTGCAGCGGCGAAGAACCGGCCCCGAGCCCCCTGTGGCACCGACACTCGCTGCGGCCGGTACCGCGGGCGGGGGGATGGCGGGATCCGCGTCTCGGGAGCGGAGGTGGTCCCGAGCAGCGCGAACACCAGCAAACCACCGAGGACCACGAAGGGAAGCGTGAGGGCGTGGCCGGCCCACTGGGCCAGAATCCCCGCAATGAGGCCCCCGAGCCCGAGTCCACCGAGGTTCGCCGCGGCGGCGATCACCTGGGCTCGGCGCTGGCCATGCCCGGCACGCCGGGCGACATCGAGCTCACTCAGCCAGACCGTTGCCGTCGCGGTCACGGCACCGATCCCGAGTCCGCTCAAGACGCGCGCTAGCAGGAGGCCGGGCAACTGCGGCCAGACGGTGAACACGAGCGCGGCGAGCACGTTCAGCGCGAGGGCCGCAGCAACCAGCCGCCGCCGCCCGTACCAGTCGGAGAGGTGCCCGGCGAAGAACAGGCTGAGCGCCACCGCCAGCGCGTAGGCCGCGAACACGATCGTGATTGTCAGCGATGAGAAGCCATCATGCTCGGCGAATAGGCCCCAGAGGGGCGTTGGCGCGGTGGTGAACGCCATCACAACCGTGAACGCGAACACGACCGCCCAGAACCCGCGGCCATCACCACGCTTGGCTGCTGGTGAAGCGTTGCTCGTCATCTCAAGATCCTTTCCAGATTGGGAACGCTGGTCATTCGGGACCTCAGTGTGCGCCTCGGGGCGATCACGTTCAACGCAAAAGCGTGCTGACGGTTATCGCATTTAGCGATAACCTGATGGCGTGGAGCTCCGCCAGCTCACAGTGTTCGTCGCGGTGGCCGAAGAGGGCAGCTTCACGCGCGCGGCCGACCGTCTTCACGTCGTCCAGTCCGCCGTGTCGGCCGCGGTGCGGAACCTCGAGCGCGAGCTGGGCGCGCGACTGTTCGACCGCTCGACTCACAAGGTCTCGCTGAGCCACGCCGGCCGGGCGCTGCTCCCAGAGGCGCGCGCCACGCTCGCGGCGGCGGCCGGCGCGCGCGATGCCGTCGACGCGGTCAGGGGCGGAGTGGGCGGCAGCATCGTTCTGGGCACCATGCAGGCGCAGGGGATGCGCGCGATCGACGTTGCCGGTCTGCTGGCCGAGTTCCGCTCCGAGCACCCGGCGGTCCATGTCCAGATCCACCACGGCAGCTCGCTCGAGATGACCACGAAAGTGAGGGAAGGGGAGCTCGACCTCGCCTTCGTCGCGGCCCCCGATCAACGCTTTCCCGGCGTCGAGCTGCTGCCGCTCGCGAGCGAACCGATCGTGCTCGCGGTTCCGACCGACCATCCGCTAGCTGCGCTCACTCGCGTCAAGTTGGACAGGCTCGCCCCAGAGACCATGATCGATTTCCCGGCCGGGTGGGGCATCCGGACCGCCAACGACCGCGCCTTCGCCGCGGCCGGAGTCACGCGCAGCATCGCGTACGAGGTCAACGACACGGCCAGCGTCGTCGGATTTATCCGCCACGGGCTCGCGATCGGATTGCTCCCCGCGTCGCTGGTCGAGAACCCCGACGGAGTCGTCTTCGTGCCTATCCGCGGGCGTGGCCCACAGTTCCTGACGGCGATAGCGATCCCGACCAACCGTCGCCCAACCGCGGCCACCCGAGCGCTCCTGAACACGCTGGAGCATCACGAGGCAACTCGCGGTGGGCGTGCCGGCAACCGCGGGAGGTCACGCGGCGCTCGATTCCGCCAGGATTAATCCCCGATGCCGCTGACCTACACGGACTATTACGAGCTGCTTGGCGTCCCGCGCGACGCGGATCAGGACGCGATCCGTCGCGCCTACCGGAAGCTGGCGCGCAAGTACCACCCCGACGTCAACTCCGATAGCGACGCTGAGGACCGGTTCAAGGAGGTCGGCGAGGCGTACGAGGTGCTATCCGATCCTGAGAAGCGGGAGCGGTACGACCGCCTGGGGGCCAGGTGGCGTGAGCAGGAGCGGGAGGCGCCGGAGACGAACTTCGAGGACTTTTTCGCCCGCCAGGGGTTCGGCGCTGACGACCCCGGGGTGCAGTTCAGCGACGACCTGTTCGAGCGTCTCTTTGGAGGCGGCTTTGGCGGCGGCCCTGGCTGGCGCACCGTCGGGCCGTTGCGAGGCAACGACCGCGAGGCGCTGCTCGAGCTGTCGCTGGAGGACGCGCTCAAGGGAGGACGGCGGAGGCTGACGCTCGATCACCGTGAGATCGACGTCAATTTCCCCGCCGGAGTTCGCGACGGCCAGTTGATTCGCCTGGCCGGGCAGGGCGGACCAGGCCGCGACGGCGGTGCGCCCGGCGACCTCTACCTCCGGATCGCGCTCAAGCCCCACCCGACGTTCCGCCGACGCGGCGACGACGACCTCGACGTCGACCTCCCCGTCGCTCCGTGGCAGGCGGCGCTCGGTGCGACGGTTCCGGTCAAGACGCCGAGTGGGACCGCCCAGATCCGGGTGCCTGCCGGCTCGTCCAGCGGACGTCGCCTCCGCCTTCGAGGGCGAGGGCTGCCTATGTCGGGGGGCGGCAGAGGCGATCTACACGCGATCGTCAAGATCACTGTTCCCAAGCACCTTTCCGACCGCGAACGCGAGCTTTACGAGCAGCTCGCCGAGAGCTCGACCGCATGAACCGCGAGGAGCCGGTCGAACTGACGGTGATCGCGCGGCGGGCGGGGGTCCGGGTCGCGCTCGTCCGCCGTTATCTGGAGTTCGGGCTGTTCGAGGCGCATCCTGACCCGGGCGAGGCACCGCGCTACGACCCGCGCAGCGCCGTACGAGTCGCGCGGGCGGAGCGGTTGCGCCGCGACCTCGGGCTCAATTACGCCGGCGCGGTGCTCGTGTGCGAGCTACTCGACCGGATCCGCGACTTAGAAGCTCGACAGTAGAGACCTTGACCAAGAGGCAGCGGCTTCAGGTGAGCTCGTCGAACTCGCCCCGAACCCACTCGGAGTAGCGATCGGCAGAGCGGCTCACGGCCGCGGCGGCGCCGGCCTCGATCGTCCTGCCAAAGTTGTCGTATAGCCGGTCGAACGGGAGCTGCGTGACGGCTGCTGTGACGCGCTCCACCACGGCGGGCGAGAGCGGGATCCGGTTCGGGTAACTGCGCAGGAATGTCACCGTCGCCCGATCGGGATTGGCATGGACCGTGTCCGAGACGAGCAGCACGCCCTTGCCGCCCGCACCCGCCGTCCAGTGGACGACCGAGCTGCCTGGAAAGTGGCCGCCGATCTGATGCAAGGTGAGACCGGGCGCGAGCTCGTAGCGCCCGCTCCAGGTCTTGATTGCCTCATCGGGCCGCTGGACCCATTCGACGTCCGCGTCCGAGACGAGCACCGTCACACCGCCGAGCGCTCTACTCCACTCGACCTGAACGCCGAACATGTGCGGATGGCTGGCGGCGATCGCCGTCACCTCGCCCAGCTCGCGCACGTGGTTCACCGCCTGCTCATCGAGATAACCGACCGGGTCCCAGAGGAGGTTGCCGGCGTCCGTGCGCACAAGATGCGCCTGCTGGCCGATCCCGACCTTCGGCTCGACCGTAATCCCAAACAGGTCAGGCTCCACTTCGGTTATATGCACGCGGCGCCCTGCTTGGGCCAACTCCTCGAGAGTTGCCCACCTCTGACCCTCGGCCGGCACCCACTGGCGCTCATCGGCGCAGATCGCGCAGACCGGCACGGCCTCCGCGTGCTCGACGCCGCATGTTTGGCAGACCCACATGCGTCAGTGTCGAATCATGACGCCTGCGCTGTGGGTCTATCCGCGGCCTGAGCTGCGCGGCTGAGCCGGCGCCGGAGAGGGGATCTCGCGGGCCATCGTCGCGAACTGAGGGACGCCAAGGCCGCTGGCGAGGTCGTATCCGGGCTTGGCAGCGTGACCCGGAACCCCTCGGACCAACGCGTTGTTGCCGTGGATGATGTCGAACGTCGATGAGCCAGGCCGCTGGACAGCAAAGAACGCCCGCTCAGCGCTCGCCTCTGGCCGCTTGAGCCCGAAAAAGAACGTGATCCGCTTGGGCGGCGCCGCGATCGCGGCCGGGGCGCACGCCAATCCCGCCACCAAGACAGCCAACAAGGCCCGATGCACACCCCTCACAGAGACCGACCATACCGAGCGCAACCAAATGACGCAGGTCAGGACAGCTCGGCGTGCTACTCGACCAACTCTGGGTCCGCTGACACCGCATCGTTGGTGGGCTTGCCCAGGTCGTTGCCCCAGTTCGGGCGGAACTGGACGCTGATCCGCGCGCCGAGGCAGCGCGCGGTCTTGGGGATCGCGTGCTGCCAGGTTCGCTGGCAGCTTCCGCCCATCACGAGGAGGTCGCCATGCCCGATCTGGAGGCGCAGCCCAGGGCCGCCCGTCTTCGGCCTCAGCGCGAACGGCCGCGTAGCGCCAAGCGAGAGGATCGCCACCATCGTGTCGCTTGTGCTCTCGCGGGCGATGCGATCTCCGTGCCAGGCGACGCTGTCGCTGCCGTCGCGGTACAGGCAGAGCCCGGCACTGACGAACGGCTCACCCAGCTCATCGATGTAGTGGGCGTTCAGCGCCGAGCGTGCCTCGTCGAGCACCGGATGAGGCAGCGCCTCTCCCTGTCCGTACCGGGCGAGGAGTCGCGGGACCCGCACGGTGCTGTCGTACATGTGCATCCGTTCCTCGTGCCACGGCACGGTGCTGGCCAGCGCGTCGAACAGCTCGTCGGCCGCGGTGACGAAGCCCAGCCGGAGGTCTACCCAGGCTCCGTCGGAGAGCTGCCGTCGATCCACGGCCGCGCCGAGGTCGGCGACGCCGAGACTGCCCGAGGAGCCAAAAAGCGAGGGCTGGACAACCAGCGACACGCCATCAATTCTAGCCAGGGCGGGAACACACGTTCGCAGAGCGAGCGCGCGGGCCTATTCAGGCGCCGCCCCAAAATGCTCGAGGATCCGTGTCGAGTACCACTGTGGCCAGGGCACGTCCGGGCTCGCGGTCGCGTACTCCTTGTCGAGGGTCACCAGTAGCCACACCAACTCGCTGCGAACCGGTTTCGTTCCGAGGATCTGCGGAAGCTCGGAAAGGTTGAGGAGCCAGTCGGCGTACCACGAGGCCCAATCGGGATCGTCACCGTCCACGATGCGATACACGAGATGGTGCGTCTCGCCGGCCTCGTGGAGCAGCGCAGCGACACGGCTGGACTCGTCGCTCATGTTTGTGAGTTTGACGGAATCGCGCTTCGCTCGCCAGGGGCGCGGACCGTCACATTCGAGAGCGCTGCGCCGTCTCTCCCTATGAGATGAGTTCGGGGCCCGACTGGGGTCCTAATCAGGAGACGCGACCTCGACTGAGAGCACCGGAGGACACCACCATGCGCACAACCCGCGATACCGCGATCCACGAGCTGGATCAGCGCAGCAACGACGGAATCGACGTCACGTTGCTGTGGAACTCGATCACGAACCGCGTCTCGGTCACGGTCGAGCACCAGCGAACCGGCGAGTCTTTCGAGCTCGACGTTGTTGATCCCGAGGACGCTCTGATCGCCTTCTACCACCCGTACGCGTACGCCAGCCGCGGCTGGTTCGACTACGCGTTCGCGGCATGAGCGACTCGGGAGGCGCCACGTTCGAAGCCCGAGCCCGTGAATGTTGGTGGCGATGTTGGTGGTCGTTACCGATGCGAACGCGGCTCGGTGCAGGGACCATGGCGCGATGGGGCAAGTGCCGGCCGCAAATGACCGGGGGCTTGGATGCGTTCCTATCGGGCCCACCCGTTTCTGGTGGCCGCCATCGCGGTTCTCGCCGCGGCTGGCACGCTCGCGGTGCCCGTCGCGGCATTGGCGAAGGCGAAGCGGAACCTCTGGGCGGTGTCGCTCAGCGGAACCGCCCGAACCGACGGGAGCTACACCGTGCCCTGGATCGACGAGGCGTACACGCAACCGCCCGCCGGCACGCTGAAGGTCAAGCGCGTCCGGTGAGGCATCCGCCCCGCGCCTTGAAATGTCGGGTTGATCGGTGACCAGCAGTCGCTGCTAGCCCGATCCAGCCGGGCTACCGAGCGCCTTGGCCTTGATCGAGTCGAACTCTTCCTGGGTGATTGTGCCGCTGTCGAGAAGCTTCTTG
This sequence comes from uncultured Solirubrobacterales bacterium, assembly GCA_963812225.1. GTDB lineage: Bacteria > Actinomycetota > Thermoleophilia > Solirubrobacterales > Solirubrobacteraceae > Palsa-465. The sequence goes on along the minus strand of CAWEUN010000006.1, from coordinate 534,979 downwards.
GCCGTCTCGATCTCGCTTGCCGGCCCGCCTTTTCCGGCAGCATCGCGGACGTACTGGTCGAACGACGCTTGCGCCGCCTGATTTTGCTTTTCGCTTCGCTCAGCCATCCCATCATGGTTCGCGATCAGGTAGATCAACACGCCGATCCACGGAAGGATCACGATGAGGACCACCCACGCAGCTTTGCCCCATCCCGAGATGTCGCGGCGTCGGAAGATATCGGTGAATACGACGATCGCGATCCAGATGAAGAGGATCCACGCAAAGATGATGAGGATGTCCCAAAGGACGTTGAGGAAGGGATACGACGTCGCAGAGATCAGCAAGGGGAGTTCGCCTCCGTGGTTTGGTTTGAAGCGTCTTTCTCCGTTCGGTGCCTAGGAGCATGTGCCCCGGCGGTTCTAGCCGCATCACCTAGATCGGATGAGGGCGCCGTCTGGACGACCCCGGAAGCCTTGCAAAGACCGCAGACAAGGCATCGGCTGCCCATGGAGGCTATGCGCGGATGCCGTACCAGTGCGTGGCCGTCGCGCCGAAGAGCGCGTCGCGAGCGCCGTCGGTGAGATCGGAAAAGACTTCCCGGTAGGCGTCGTAGAGCTGTCCGAAGCTGGACCGCAAACGCTCGATTGGGAGATCGGACCCGAGCATGCAGCGGTCAGGCCCGAACGCCTCGATCGCGGCGCGCAGCCACGGCCGGATGCGGGCGGTCGTCCAGTCGCCGAAGATCGTTCCGATCGCGTCGATACGCGTGGCGGTGTTGGGCGTGGACGCGATCGTGGAAAGCCGCTCGCGATGGGGCGCGAGCGCTTCATCGCTCGGATTCTCCGGCCAGCCGAGGTGGTCGATGACGATCCGCAACGCCGGCAGCGCGCGGGCGAGGTCCGCGACGGCGCCGAGCTGGTCACCCGTGGCCTCGACCGTGGCCACCAACTCATGCTTTGCGAGCAGCTCGAGGTTCGACATCGCAGCGTCGTCGTCGAGCAGGGTCCGATCGCCTGGTCCCTGAGCCAGCGCCGGTACGAGGCGCACCCGCACACTGCGTGCGAGCGGCAGGGTGACGAAGCGTTCCACCAGGTCCGCGAAGCCCTCGTCCGCCGGATCGCCGAGCGTCACCAGCGCCGCGGGCACTTCCAGTTCGTCGCACTGGCGCTGGACCCAGCCGGCGGCCGCGATTGGATCCTCGGCGCCGGCGTCTGACCAGACAACGCCACGCACGTCGTGCGCGGCGACCTCGCGCTGGTAGTCGGCCAGGGTGTAGACGTCGGGCAGCGAGTCGTAATCGCCAAGCATGTCGCGAACGAGGGTGCGGTCGGCCAGCCAGAAGATCGGATTCGCGGTCTGGTCCCACAGGTGAACGTTGCAGTCAACGAGCAGCGGCACGCGACCGACCATAACCTCAACCCGAGTAGCGGCGCGCTTCCAGCTGTATATCGTCTAGAGCTGCTTCACAGCTGAAATGAGCGTTACCCCGATATCCATCGACCGGATCGCGGCCGGGATCGTCGACTTTCCCGAGGGCCGCGACGCGGCGGTGTTGGCTGTCACGATCGGTCGTGCGGTCGGCGCGGAACTGCTTCTCGTGGCTGTCCATCCGGCCCCGCTCATTGCGGTATCGCGCCAGATCAGCTGGACGGGCCTCCAGAAGGAGGCCGAGCGGTTGCTGGCCCGGACCCGCGACGAAGTGGCCCACGAGGCTCTGACCGAAGTCGTCACGAGCGGGTCGGTGCCGCGCGCGCTTGAGCACCTCGTCGAGCGCGAGCACCGCGACCTGCTGGTCCTCGGCTCGAGCCACAAAGGACCGGCAGGCAGGGTGCAGATCTCCACGCTGACACGGCAGCTTCTCGGTTCCCTCACGTGCGCTCTGGCGGTCGCGCCGCGAGGATTCGCCGGGACCGCGACCGAGCGGCTGGCGCGCGTGGGGGTCGGCTACGACGCTAGTCCGGAGTCTGGGGCGGCGCTGTCGGTGGCTTCGTCGATCGCGCGCGGCGCCGGTGCGCAACTCGCAGTGCAGGGAGTCGTGGACGATCGGCTTCCCGTGCTCGGTTGGTCGAGCAAGGTGGATGCGCCCGCACGGTCGATGTGGAACGAGCTGCTTGAGCCGATGGTCGAGGCGTTACGCGAGGACGCCGAGGCTGCCGTTGCAGCAACGGGCGTGGAGGCCCAAGTTGAGATCCTGCGCTCGACCCCGTCCGACGCACTGAGGGAGCTCTCCGAGCGGGTCGACCTACTGGTGATCGGTGCTCGTGGGTGGGGAACGCCGGGACGCGTGCTCGTTGGTAGCACGGGCGAGAGCTTGCTGCAGGGCGCCGGCTGTCCGGTATTGGTCACTCCGCGCCCCGAAGTAGGAGCCGGTGCACCAGAGCCACACTCACGGCCGGAGGAAGGCACCACCAGCTCCTAAGCCAACCCGGCGCGCGTCGTTGCCGCCACATGTAATGATTGCGCCGAGAAGCCGGATCATCAGATCGGGGGGAGGAGGAAGAATGCAGACCAAGGACGTTGGTGCGCGCGTACGTGCGCTCATAACGGGAATCGCGCTGCTGGTGCTCTTGTGCGCCGCCGCTGGCCCCGCCCAGGCCAAGAAGCAGCACCGCCAGTCCCGGCCGCGTCTGTCGGTCACCGTCCTCTCCGGCCGCGCCGACCTCGTCAGCGGCGGCTCGGCACTGTTGGCGATAAACCTGCCGAAGCGCGCCGACGCCAAGCACGTCACGGTCACGCTCAACCACAAGAAGATCACCAAGGACTTCGCGTTCCGGCAGGACGGACGCTTCGAGGGCCTCGTCACCGGACTCAAGCTCGGGAGCAACCTCCTTCAGGCCACGCTGCGCAGCGCCTGGGCGACGCGGATCACGCTGATCGACCATCCGAGCAGCGGCCCGTTGTTCTCAGGCCCGCAACTTCAGCCGTGGACCTGCCAGACGGCCGCCGTCGACAAGCAGTGCGATCAGCCGCCGACCTTCAGCTACCTCTACATGTCGACCAACCCCGCGAAGAGCGGCTTTCAGCCCTACGACCCATCGAATCCGCCGTCGGACGTGGCCATGACTACGACGGATCAGGGCGTCACCGTGCCGTTCATCGTTCGCGTCGAGACCGGCTACATGGACCGCGACCAGTACCAGATCGCGGTCCTCTACCAGCCGGGCAAGCCGTGGAGCCCAGTCGCGCCCCAGCCGCAGTTCGACCACAAGCTGCTGATCCTTCACGGCGCGTCATGTGGGGTTGACTACGGGGCCGGCACGGCGCCGGGGACGACGGGCGACCCCGCCGGCGACTACGCGCTCGGCAAGGGATTCATGACGATGTCGACCGCGCTCGACAACAGCGGCCACAACTGCAATCTCCCTCTGCAGGCCGAGTCGCTGGTGATGGCCAAGCAGTACATCGTCACGACCTACGGCACGCTTCGGTACACCATCGGGACGGGATGCTCCGGCGGCTCGCTGGCGCAGCAGTGGATCGCCAACGCTTACCCCGGCGTCTACCAAGGCATCCTCCCGACCTGTTCGTTCCCCGACGCCTGGAGCACCGCGACGCAGTTCCTCGACTACCACCTGCTGCTCGCGTACTTCAACAGTCCATCCAAATGGGGAGCGGGCGTCTCCTGGCTGCCGACACAGATGGACGACGTGCTCGGCGGGCCGGACGGTCTGATGAATGCCGAGGTCTCAGACGCTGCCCAGTTCCATGTCGCTGTCCCCACCGACCCGTGCGACGGCACGACGAGCGCCGACCGCTACAACGCGAAGACGAACCCGGGCGGCATTCGCTGCACGATCCAAGATGCCGCGATCAACGTTTTCGGCCCGGAGCCGCAGGCGCTCTGGGGGCCGGTCGAGCAGCAGCTCGGCCGGGGCTTCGTGCGCCCGCCGATCGACAACGTCGGAGTCCAGTACGGCCTCGGCGCGCTGAAGGCGGGCCAGATCACCCCCGCCGAGTTCGTCGATCTGAACGTCAAGATCGGCGGACTCGACATCGACGCTAACCCAGTCGCGGCGCGCATCGACAGCAGCGGCTCGCCGTCGCTGGCGCGCGCCTATCGCAGCGGGATGATTAACGAGGCCAATAACCTCGGCCAGACGGCGATCATCGACTGCCGCGGTCCGAACCCGGGACTCTTCCACGACGCGTACCGGGCGTTCGCGGTGCGCGCACGGCTCGATCGCGCGCTTGGCACCCACGCCAACCAGGTGATCTGGGAGGGACCGGTCCCGCTCGTCGCCGACACGAGCTGCGAGCTCAACAGCTTCATCGCCATGGACCGGTGGCTGAGCACCGTCGAGAGGGACCACAGCCGCAAGTCGGTAGCGCAAAAGGTGATCCGCGACAAGCCCTCAGACGTCACCGACGAATGCTGGAACGGCACAGGGCAGATGGTCTCGCACAGCCTGTGCCCCGCCGGCGTGGTGAACGTCGAGGGGACTCCACGCACGGTGGCAGGCGACGCGATCACCACCGACGACAACAAGTGCCAGCTGAAGGCGCTCAGCCGCAGCGCCTATCCCGGCATAACGTTCACCGACGCCCAGTGGGCGACGCTCCAGATGGTGTTCCCGACCGGTGTCTGCGACTTCTCGAAGCCGGGTGTGGGCCAACAGCCGACCGTCCCGTGGCTCACGTACCAGAACTCCAAGGGCCAGGTGATCTACGGCGGCAAGGCGCTAGGGAACCCGCCGACGTCCAAACAGTTCCGGCTGCGCAGCAAGCACCGGCGGCGCCGATAGCTAACGTCGCCAAGCCCGTGTCACGGAGCGATCGGTGTGCTCACAGCCTTGATGTCGATCGTCTCCTGACACGCGGGCGGTTGGTGCAGCGAGCACCCGGCGAATCCGTTCGGGACCACGAGGTGCGCAAGCACCACGGTGCGATAGGTGTGGCCCAGTACTGCGGTCCGGGTGCGGATGATGTGGACGGGGTTGTGCACTGTCGCGCTCATGGTGACCTGTGAGCCGGCGATCGTGAACCACGCGCCCTTGGCGCCCTGCACTTGGTCGTAGACGGTCAGGGTCTTGGTGCCTACTCCGCCTCGGCAGCTGGTGCCGCCACCGTATTCCTGAGTCCACGCCCCGGCGGCATCAGCCGGCTTGTGGAACGCGGGCCCATATGCGGTAACCGAGCAGGGGTAGTCGGGAGCCGCCGTGGTTCGGGGCGGATACCCGAAGCCAGCGGGCCACCAGCCGTAGCCGTTGTTCCACGTGGCTGGGTGTGCCGTGGCGGTCGAGGCCATCAGGGCCAGGAATCCGGCAGCAAAAATGGGTGTGAGAAGCCTCCGAACCATGTGACTCCTAACTCCGTGGCGGGCGGCCGAGCCCTTACTGTCCTTGGACATGATGCGTGCCCCCTCAAACGGCTGATGTGGATGGGCTTCCAGCGTAGGCCCGGCGAGCTTGTGCCGCCAGACCCCCTAGGGTTGGAGATCCGTCACCCGCGCGAGGAAGACCTGCGTCGCTGGGTCGCCCCGGCGTCGCACCGGATCCCGGTCCGGAGCATGGCTGGCAGCGTGGTGTAGGCTCACGGACGGGTGACAGGAATTGAGGGGGCTCGATGTTCAGTCCGCTTCCGCATCTGAGCTCCAGGATGAGCTCGAGGCGGCGCGCCGGGGACTTCCACTGCTGATCTATCGGCATGTCGACGGCCAGCGGCGGATTGTCGTGCTGGACGAAGAGCGCGATCAGCTGACCATCGGCCGAAGCTGCGGCAACGATGTGGAGATCCCCTGGGATCCGAGCGTCTCCAGGACCCATGCCCAGCTCATACGGATCGGCTCTGCGTGGACCCTGACCGATGAGGGGCTCTCGCGCAATGGGACCTACGTCAACGAAACGCGCGTCGGTGGTCGCCGGCGGCTGCGCGACCGTGACGCGATCCGCGTGGGCGGGACGCTGATGCTGTACCGGAGCGCCGCGGGAGAGACCGACCCCACCATGGTCGAGGCTCCCCAAGGGGTGCCGCCGACGCTCTCTCCCATTCAGCGGCGCGTGCTCTTGGCGCTTGCGCGGCCGTGCCGGGATCCCGGCAGCCTAAACACGCCGGCCTCCAACCAACAGATTGCCCACGAGCTGTCATACAGCGTCGACGCCGTCAAGGGCCACCTCCGCGCCCTATTTCGGAAGTTCGGCCTTGACGACCTGCCCCAGAACCAGAAGCGATTGAAGCTCGTCGAGCAAGCGTTCCGGACCGGCACGATCTCGCCGCTGGACTTTTAGCCTGATCCCGTCGAGACAGTCGGCGCCGGCCCGGGCCTGCGACTAGGCCCGGGCCGTGCCGTTGTTGCCACGGCTAACCGCTTTAGGTGCCTCCGACCGTGTAGGCGTAGGCAAAGTCGTGGAAGTCGGAGATCGATGCCGGGAACCCGATGGCGGGCTCAATGGCTGTGTAGTCCGTCGAGTCGATGACGCTGAGGGTGCCGTTCACCGCGGTGCCTGCAGCTGCCGTCGGCGACAGCGTCGCCGTCAGCGTCCCCCTGGCTCCGGGCGCCAGCTCTAGCGGCGTTGCGGCATTGCCGCCAGTGATGTCGTTGCCCGACGGTTGCAGTTCGAAGAACCCGACATGGTTCGTCGTGTTCCTGACCGACACCGTGATCGGGACGCTCGAGCCGGACCCGACGCTCGTCGACGTCGACGTCGGGAGACCGGTCTCGGTGACGGGTGCGAGCCGGTTGTACGCCACGACCCCGGTGACGTTCTGGGAGAACACCGTTCCGTCGGTCGTCGGGCCCTGCATCACGTCGATCTCCCACAGACCTGGCTGGGGGTCGGGGGTGATGAGCGAGGCGTTTCCGGTCGGGTTGCCGGACGTCGGCGTGGCGTCAGTGGCATGGACCGAGAAGTCGAACTGCTCGGGGCCTGTAGACGCGAGGTCGGCCGGCGAGAACAGGTAGTAGTACACCGTGTCGTCGGCGGCGTGGTCCGGCGCGAACAACGACACGTCGAGGTCTCTCTGACCCCGGGGCACGTCCACATAGAACGTCTTGATCTGCCCGGGACCGCGAGACACCGAGCTCGTCAGCGTGGCGTTGAAGAAGCCACCGAACGACGGGATGAGGGAACGTCGGGCGATCGGTACGGAGCTCTCAAGCCCGTTCTGCCCCGTGAACTGCACCGACTCGGGGGCATCACCGGCAGCCCGTGGCAGGGCGATGCTGAGCGGCACGCTCGCCGAGCTGCGCGGCCCGATCGTGACGGGCGCTGACGCCGGGCTGGTCGTGAAGTTCTGGCCGCTGGCCTGGAAGGTCACGGTTCCCCTGTAGGGCCCGGGGGTGTTCGGAGGACTCTGGACGTGGCCGCGGCCATCGGCCCACACGATCTGGGCGGTCCAGGTTCCGGCCATCGGATGTTCGACCGTGGTGTGCTGGATGTCCGGGCTGCAGCCACCGCCAGCGGCAGGACAGGGGACGAAGTTGGCGGCACCGTAGTCGTACGACGACTGGGCCAACCTCCCCGCCGGGTCGGTCAAGATGAACGACAGGATGTTGTCATCGCTGTTGGTCGGGTCCGGCCAGCGTATGTCGGCATCGAGCACACTGACGCCTCGCGGCACAGTGAACTTGATCGGCGCCGCCGCGGTCGCCCCCTGGGCGGGAATCGAGGCGCCCGGCGATGGGGCGCTGACGTTCTCGGTGACGGGCCTGCCGAAGCTCGTCTCGCCTCCGAGCGCCCGGTAGGTCCCGGTGACCCTTTCGGTGTTGGAGGAGGCGTTGTACAGCGTTACCGATTGGTGGACGGTTGAGCCGCCCGGGCCCTGTACGTCGAGCTGGGTGGGGTTGTTCACCAATTCGGGAGTGTTTCCATGCGTCGTGGCCGTGCTGCCCGGCATCTGGCGGGCCGCCTCGACGGCCGCGTAGATGTTGAGGAGGCCAGCGCCCTGCTGGTCTGCGTCAGCTCCGATGTCGGTTGCCGTACTGGTCAGGATCTCCTTCACCTGCGCCGGCGTCGGCGTGGTACCGCCGTGGGTGTCACGGTAGGCCTGAATCACGTCGGCGGCTGCGCCGGAGATGAAGGGGGCCGACTGACTGGTACCGCCAAAGGCCTCCGTCGGAAGGTCCAGCGGAGTCTGGCCGGCGCCGGCTGCCGCGAGCGCCAGGTAGCCGGGGGCGGCCAGGTCGACCACAGCGCCGTTGGGAGCGGTGCCGCCCGACGACAGGGTCGTCATGTTGTCGTCCAGCCAGCCCTTCGTGTAGCCATCGGCCTGGGCGAGGAGCCTGAGGTCGTTCGTCCCCGCGGCGTCGATGACGGCGGGGTTAGCGGCGGGTTCCTCGACCGTGCCGGACGAGCCGCTGTCGCCCGCGCTCTCGACGACGACGACGCCCGCTTGCACCATGGCGACGTTCGTCGGCTCGAGCAGGTCGTCGTTGGCACCCGGCAGAGCGCCAAAGCCGTAGGACTCTGAGACGACGTTGACACCGTTGTTCACGGCCTGCTGCAGCCCGGCGATGACCTGCGACTCGGGAGCCACGACCTGACCCGCCGAGTTGGTGTCGGTGAACTCACCGGTGGTGAGAATGGAGGCGCCGGTGGCGTCACCGACGATTCGGAAGCTGCAGTTCGCGGGGACGTTCGAGAAGGGCAGCTGAGACGCGTAGGTGTAGGTGACCGTGCCCTGAGCGCCCATGGTGGAGACGTCTCCGTTGAACTCGTCGCTGAAGACGTTCTCGTTTGGGTTCTTGGCATCGATGATCACGTGCTGCCCGTTGGGCCGGATCATGTTGGGGTTCCCGGCCAGCGTGTCCGCGTCGAAGTTCCCGATGATGACCCCTTGGCCCGTGGCGATCGAAGACGCTTCGTTTGCGTGGATGCTGGTGAGGGCTTCGGGCTCCACCAGCGGTTTGCTGGGAGAGGTGTTGCACAACTGCTGGCCGTTGGCGGCCGTTGCCGGCGCGCTCGACGACTTCTGCACGCGGGAGGCGGCGACCGTCGGCGTGGTCGACCTGGCGTCCCCCATGATGATGGTTCCGTCAGGGACGACGGCCTTGACGCCCGGGTTGTTCCTGAGTGCCTGCGCCTCGGCCGCCGGCATTGTCGCGGCGACAGCGTTGAGGAGCGAAAGCTTCGTGATATGCGTGGCCCGGACCTGCTTCAGCTGGGATACGAGCGGAGCCTGCATGGACGCGGCCGTCGCTTCTCGGGCCTGCCGGTGGGCCCGGTTGGCGGGCAGGTTGGTGAGCTGGTTTTCGAACACGACAATCATGCGCTCTTGCTTGCCGGACGAGCGGGCTTGGACCTGGCTCGCGTTCAGCTTGGAAAAGCTGGGGCTCGCGGTCGAACCGGCTGCCCAGCCGGCGTTAGCGATCGCCGTGACGGCGAGCGCGGCTACACCAGCCAGCAAAGCAACCCTACGTGGGGTCAAAGACATTCTCCTACCTCCATTCGGTCCCTCTCTCCCGCCGCCACACGCGCCGGACCACACCCGCCCGTACCCAATCCACGTGCGATCTAAACCTGGGGCTTGGTCCGTGTGTTTACAGCGGGTAGCGCAACTCACCGTGCGGATCGCCTCCTCGGAGTAGTGCAGTTGGCGCGCGATGCGCTGCACCGAAACCGCGGGCTGTCGGCGATGCTCGGGGCCGCGGTTGTTAGTACCGTGACGCTGAGGAGCCCTTGGTCATGACCACCGCGATCATCGGCACTGGAGGGCTCGGATCGGTCATCGCCCGCCGGCTCGCCTCGGGCGGCGAGACCCTTCGGCTCTCGAGCGCCAACACTGAGTCGGCACGCACGCTGGCTGCGAAGATCGGTCGAGCTGCGGTCGTGGCCGTCGACAACCGCGACGCGTTGCAGGGCGCTAGTGCCGCTGTCCTCGCGCTGCGGTTTGCCGTGCTGAAGGGCGTCATAGACGAGATCGCCGAGCCGCTAAACGACAAGCTCGTGGTCGTCCCGAGCAACCCGGTCGGCGTCGACGCAGAAGGTAACCTCAGACGTCTCCTGCCGAAAGGGCAGTCCTCCGGCGAGGTCGTAGCCGGGTGGTTGCCGGCGGGTGCGCGCCTGGCCATGGCGTTCGGAACCATGTCCGGCGATCTCTTTGAGTCGTCGAGCAACCGGTCACCGGAGCCGGCGGTCCTCTTCTATGCGACCGACGATGACGGTGCTGGCGAGGAAGTCGAGCGGTTGATCCGAACGGCCGGCTTCGAGCCGGTGAGGGTCGGTGGGGTCGGACAGTCGGGTCGACTCGAGGTGGGTGGCGACCTTCACGATCTCGTAGTCGGTCCGGCAGAGGCGCGGTCATTGATCGGTGGGGCCTGATCGCTCGCCGCCCTCGCGGGGGTCGCCTCTGGGATGTGAGACGCTTCTCGGGTGCCGTTCGTCCCCGAGCTGTTCTCTGCGCCGACGCTCGAGCGAATCGAGGAGAAGCGGAGCCTAGACGACCTTGTAGCGGTGCCGTACTTCGACGGTTTGATGTCCGGAGAGCCTGATGCGCTGATCGAGTCGTTCGCTGCCGAGCCCGAGCTCCACGACCCCGTGCGCGGACGCGTCAAGGGAGCGCGTGCGTTCGAGGCATTCGTCACCGAGATAAATGCGTGGATCTCTCGGCGCAACGTCTCGGTCGAGGATGTCGAGCACGTCGTTACCGAGCGACGCGGGTTTGAGGAGGTCGTCCTACATCTCGATGGTGAGACCGGGCGAGTCGATCTTCCGGTCGCGATCGTCGCGGACCGCGAGGCCGACGGACGGATAGATGAGCTGCGAATCTACTTCAGCACCTGGCGACTGACCGGCCGTCACGCGAACCGCCCGCCGCTGCTGCAGCCCGATCCGGAGCTGCGCGAGTCGGACATCGTCGGCGAATACCAAAGTGCCCTCACCGCCGGGGACTTCGACGCAATCGTGGCAGCATTCGAACCGGACGGCTACGCCCGCGAGCCCGCGGGCGGCCAGTACATCCACCGTGGCCCAGAGGGCCTGCGCTCCTTCTATCAGCTGTTGTTCTCGAACGACGGCGGCATCCCGCTGGAACACTGCGCGCTCGTCGATGACGGGCGCGCGTGTGCGCTCGAGTACAACGTCGTGCGGTGGGGCCAGACGGAGCTGCCGCCGGCGGCCGGGGCGGCTGTCTACGTTCGGGGTCAGAGCGGCAAGATCTCTGCGGCCCGCATCTACGACGACGTCGACCCTCCGCTTCCTACGCGTGACTAGCCCGGCGGGGCGGCCGCCTCAGTGTCCGGCAGCTTGACCGCCATCGATATGCAGGGTCTCCCCGGTCACAAATGTGGCGCGTTCGAGATAGAGGATCCCATCGACGACGTCGCTGATTTCTCCTACTCGACCGACAGGGCCAGCCATGCCCGCGTAGGACGCGATGTCGTACATCGGGGTTTTGATAACCCCAAGGGAGACCGCGTTGCATCGGACACCACGTGACGCATATTCGATGGCGAGCGAGCGAGCCACGGCGACGAGTCCGCCCTTCGTGAGGGCCGGGAGCGCGGACGGTCTGGTGCTGTCGGCTTGATCGACGAGGCTGGTTGAGATGTTGACGACGTGACCGCTTCCCTGCGTGACCATCTGCCTGATGGCCCGTTGGGTGATGTGAAAGAACCCGGCCAGGTTCAAGGTTGTGATCGCGGCAAACTCCCGCGGGGTGTAGTCGGTGAACGGCTTGCCGATGAAGACCCCAGCGTTGTTGATCAGAGTGTCGATCCGCCCGAACCGCTCGAGCGCCTGGTCCACCACGAGCTGGGCCGTCTCGGCTTCTGTGATGTCACCCTCGACAGCCAGGAGTTCGGGATCGTCGGAGTGAGGCATCGAGCGCGCGGTACCCACAACGGCGTATCCAGCAGCACGGAACCCGGACGCGACGCCCGCACCGATGCCTCGCGAGGCGCCGGTGACGATCGCTACGCGCCGTGACGCCGGGTCGTCGCTCACGCGACTAGGTAGGGCTCGCCGATCACCTTTCTTAGTGGAGCCAGCCGGGATCGAACCGGCGACCTCCTGCTTGCAAAGCAGGCGCTCTCCCAACTGAGCTATGGCCCCGTTGCCTCGCCCACTCTAGCGATCGTGTCCCGGCCAATCTGGCCTCTCATGTATCTTCTTCATCGCTGTCATCGATCCTCGAGAGGGCGGTGGCGCGGGGTTGGTGGTGATGAGGGGGTGGACCGGGGTGCGTTACAGGCGGAGCCGTGGAATTGCAGGCCGAACGTCGGTCGTGGCCTTTGTCGCGGTGAGTATCGCGGCCCTGTCAGTTTGCCACCGGCGATCTCCGGCAGCGCGATCGTCGGCACCCACCTGACGGCGTCCAGCGGTGCGTGGTCAGGAAACCCGGTTCCGTCCTTCAGCTATCAGTGGCAGCGGTGCAAGCCCGGCTGCGCGGACATCGCCGGCGCGACCGCCGACTCTTACAAGCTCACGTCCGCCGATAAGGGGGCGCGGATCCGGGTCGTGGTCGCGGCCACGAATACCGTCGGGACTGCGCGCGCTAACTCGGCCGAGGTCGGGCCCGTCACCGCTGCTGGCCCGAGCAGCGCGAGTATCGACGCCCTGCTGCGCCACGTGCTCGAGCCCAAGGGCAAGCCGGCCAAGATCGGCGCGCTGCTCAAGAACGACGGGTACCGGTTCTCATTCAGGGCCCCGAGCCCGGGCCGCCTGCGGATCGGCTGGGATCTCCCGTCGAAGGTCGCGACGGCCGCCGCCAAGCTCGTCCACCCGCCGGAGGCAGGGCTGAGCGTCACGTTCCACAAGGCCGGCACCGAGAAGATCGAGATCGTGCTGTCGAGCGCCGGCAGGCGGTTACTGAAGCACGTCAAGAAGGTGAAGCTCGTCGCGAATGGTGTGTTCACGGTCTCTGGCGGGAACACCGGCTCTGCCAGCAAGGTGTTCAAGCTGAAAACGTGACGTCAGGGCGATCCGACGTTGGCCGGTTATGATCGAGCGATGCCCGACCGCCTCCACTTCACCGACTCCGACGACGCCAACGAGCTGATCGCCACCGACCCGATGGCGCTGCTGATCGGGTTCGCGCTTGACCAGCAGGTGACCGTCCAGAAGGCGTTCTCTGGGCCTTTGGCCCTGCGCGAACGCGTGGGCACGCTCGACGCCGACACGCTCGCGTCGACCGACCTCGAGCCAATCTTCCGCCAGCCCCCCGCCATCCACCGGTTCCCCGGAAACATGGCCGTACGTGTACAGGACCTCGCCGCGTACATCCGCGACAACTACGACGGCGACGCCGCGCGCGTGTGGACCGACGCCGCCGATGCCGACGAGCTACGCGCCAACATCGGCGCGCTCCCGGGCTTCGGAGAGATGAAGATCAAGGCGCTCGGTGCCGTACTCGCCAAGCGCTACGGCGTCGAGGCCGCGCAGGAGCTGGTCCCGTGGCACCCCACGCTCGGCGACGTCGACTCCGCGCAGGCGCTGGCCGACTACCAGGCGACCAAGAAGATCCACAAGGCCGAGTGGTCGAAGGCCCGAGCGCGGTCCTGAGCCGTACAGGCGGCGCGCGTATGGGCGCAGTGAACCGGAACCACTGGTCCGGTAAATTGGGCTGATGCCTGCGGAGCCGCACGCTGAGCGCGTTCACCCGAACGTGATACTCGCCGTGCTGTCTCTGGCGGGGCTCGCCTACGCCGTCCTCAGCTCGGCGGTGATCCCGGCGCTGCCAACGATCCAGCGCGACCTGCACACGACCGAGACCGGGGTCGCGTGGCTGTTGACCGGCTACCTGCTCTCGGCATCGGTCGCCACTTCGATCATCGGCCGGCTCGGCGACATGTACGGCAAGGAACGACTGCTGCTGTGGACGCTGGTCGTGCTGGCGGCAGGGACTCTGCTGGGGGCGCTGTCTCACTCCCTCGGCGTGCTGATCATCGCGCGCGTGATCCAGGGCAGCGGCGGCGGCATCTTCCCGCTCGCGTTCGCGATCACCCGCGATGAGTTCCCGCGCGAGCGCATCGCCGGAAGCATCGGCCTGATGTCGTCGATCCTCGGCGTCGGCGCCGGCTTCGGGATCGTCGCGGGCGGGTTGATCGTCGAGCACCTCAGCTGGCAGTGGCTGTTCTGGCTGCCGCTCGTCGTCACCGTGATCGCGGCCTTCTGCACGTGGCGCTTCATCCCGGAGTCGCCCGTGCGCGTGCCGGGCAAGGTCAACTGGCTGGCGGCGGCGCTGATGAGCACCGGCATCTGCTGCGTGCTGATCGCGGTCTCCGAGACCACCACGTGGGGCTGGGGCTCGCCGAAGACGCTCGCGCTCTTGGCCGTCGGCTTCGTCATCTGCGCAGCGTGGGTCTACGTCGAGGTGCACAGCCGCGAGCCGCTGATCGACATGTCGATGATGCGCATCCGCGGCGTCTGGACGACCAACCTGACCGCGTTCCTGCTCGGCGCGGGCATGTACTCGTCATTCATCATCTTCCCCGAGTTCGCGCAGCTCGCGAAGAGCACCGGCTTCGGTTTCGGCGCTTCGGTCGTCGACTCCGGGCTCTACCTGTTGCCCGCGGCGCTGGCGATGGGGCTGCTGGGATCGATGGCGGGCCGCTTCGCGCGGCGGTTCGGCTCGAAGTTCGCGCTCGTCCTCGGGAGCGGGATCACGGCGTCCGCATTTCTTTGGTTCGCGGCCGTCCACAGCCGCCCGATCGACATGCTGATCAGCTCGGCGCTGCTCGGCGCCGGAATCGGGCTCGCGTTCGCCGCGCTCGGAAACCTCATCGTGCAGGCGGTCCCACCGCATCAGACCGGCGTCGCCAGCGGCATGAACACGGTGATGCGGACCCTCGGGGGCGCGCTCGGCGGCCAGATCGCCGCCACCCTGATCGTCGACAACACGCATCACGGCACGCCTGCGCTGGCGGGCTTCACCGCGTCGTTCTTGCTCGCGGCGGGGTTCCTCGTCGTCTGCACGCTCGCCGCCGTGCTCGTCCCCAGCACGCGGCCGACGCGGGAAGAGGTGCCCGTCGAGCGGGAGCTCGTCTCGGTTCAGGAAGCGGGTTAGCTGCGCTCGGGCGGTCGGCGGAGACGCCCGTGGACATATGTTCGACAAAGCTGCAATCGCGGCGCCACGGCGCCGATGCAGCCGGAGCATGTCAACCCGTGGGTGTGAGGAAGATCGCCGCGGCGATCGCATCTGGGTGGTCTACGGACTGCTCGCGGTGCTCGCAGTTGCCTACCTAATTTCAGAGATAGTCCGGCCCGGCGGCAAGACGTGGCCGTGGCTGGACAACTGGGGCGTGGCCGCCTTCGAGCTCGTCGCCAGCGGCCTGTGCATCCTGCGTGGCATCACCGCGCGCCGAGCCCGCGTCGTGCCGATAACGCTGGGCCTCGGGCTGATGGCGTGGTCGCTCGGCGATCTCGTGCTGGCGATCGAATCGGCGGGTGGAGCAACGCCTCCCTCGCCGTCGGTCGCGGACGCGTTCTACCTCTGCTTCTACCCGATCACGTACATCGCGCTGATGCTGCTCGTGCGCCGCAAGGCCGGCGGGCTGAGCGCCGCCACGTGGCTCGACGGCGCGGTAGCGGGTGTCGGTGCTGCGGCGATCTGCGCCGCATTCGCCTTCCATGATGTGTCGCTGTCGGCTGGTGGCGACACGGCCTCGGTGGCGGTCAACCTCGCGTACCCGATCGGCGATGTGTTGCTGCTCGGAATCGTCGTCGCCGGTACCGCGATCCTTCCGGGCCGAACTAAGGCTCCGTGGCTGCTGCTGGCGATCGGTTACACGATCAACGGCGTAGGTGACACAGCGAACCTGTTCCACTCGGGGATCGGGTCCTCGCGCGTCGGCACCCTGCTCGACGCGGTCGCCTGGCCGACTTCGATCCTGCTGATCTCGGCGTCGATGTGGATCAAGTCGAGCCCTTCGAAAGCCCTGACCCAGGAGCGACCCCCGGGCTTCGCGCTGCCCGGGCTCGCCGCCGCCGCCGCGCTGATGATCCTGTTCTATGGGTCGATGCACCATGCCTCGCGCGTGGCGCTGGCGCTCGCGGCCGCGACGCTCGTCATCGCCGGCGTCCGGGCCGCGCTGTCTGTGATCAGCCTGCGCGAGATCACAGAGGAGCGGCGCCGGCAGTCGATCACCGACCAGCTGACCGGTCTCGGCAACCGGCGGAGCCTGTCCCAGCTCCTGAACGCCGTGCTCCCCCAGTACGCCGACCCGCAGAACCAGGATCGGACGCTCGCGTTCCTGTACGTCGACCTCAACGGCTTCAAGGAGATCAACGACTCCTTCGGTCACGCCGCCGGCGACGAGCTGCTGCGCCAGCTGGGTGCACGACTGAAAGGGTCGCTGCGGAACTCCGACCTGCTCGTTCGCCTCGGTGGCGACGAGTTCGGCGTGGTGCTGGTCGACTCTGACGCCGATCTCGCCGCGACCGTCGCCGAAAGGCTGTCCGCGAGGCTCGAGGAGCCCTTCATCGTCGCCGCCGTACGCGCGCGGATCAGCGCGAGCATCGGCATCGCCATCGTGCCGGGCGACGCGACCGACGCCGAGGACCTCCTACGGTGTGCCGACGTCGCGATGTACCGGGCGAAGGTCGAGGGCAAGAGCTTCGCGATCTACCAGGAAGACCTCGACGGGTGCGGCAACCGCATGCGTCTCGCCGAGGAGCTCGAGTCCGCGATCGCCAAGCGCGAGTTCGAGCTCCACTACCAGCCACAGGTCTACCTGGCCTCCGGGGAGATCGTCGCGGTGGAGGCCCTGATCCGCTGGCCTCACCCGCGCCTCGGATACGTGCCGCCGCTCGAGTTCCTGCCGCTCGCCGAAGAGGCCGGGCTGATGGGCCCGCTGACCTCGGTCGTGCTCGACCAGGCGCTCGAGCAGTGCGCCGCCTGGCGCGCCCAGGGCCAGCAGCTGACGGTGTCGGTCAACATCTCCGCCTCGAGCCTGCTCGACGGCGAGTTCACCGGACTTGTCGCGCAGCTCCTCGAGCGCTACAAGCTGCCCGCCGAGGCGCTGGTGCTCGAGGTCACGGAGACGACCGCGATCGTCGACTTCGAGCGCTCCAAGCTCGCGATCGAGCAGCTGCGCGATCTGGCGATCATCGTGTCCGTCGACGACTTCGGAGCCGGGTTCACGTCACTGGCCTATCTCTCGAGCCTCGCGGTCGGCGAGCTGAAGCTCGACCGCAGCTTCATCAAGGGCCTGTCGACCGCGGAGAAGGGGCGCGACCTGGCGCTCGTGCGCTCGACGATCGAGCTCGCCCACTCGCTCGGGCTGCGCGTCGTCGCCGAGGGCGTCGAGGACAACTCCTCGCTCGACCTGCTGACCGGACTCGGCTGCGATCTGGCGCAGGGCTACCTGATCAGCAAGCCCAAGCCGCCGCACGAGCTAGAGCTGACGCCGAGGACCGCGCCGGCGGCCACACCCCCGGTCGCCAAGGGCCGCCAGTTTCCCGGTGGCGCCCGCCCCGCGCTAAACACAGGGCCGGCGTAGCCGGCCCCTTAACCTGTTTCTCGAGTTCGTCGACGATCAGCGGGAAGACATCCCGCGCACTCGTCTTTCCGAACAGCACGTCGAGATGTGTCAGTCCGGGAAGCTCGTGGAAAGTGTGGTAACCCGGCCTGTATTTGTCGAAGTGCTCAAAGGAGCGTCGCTGACTGATGGGTAGAAACAACCGGTTCGCGGAACCCGCCAGGAACGAGAACCGGGCGTCGGTCTGTGGCGGGTGGTCGACAAAGCTCGCGGGAAGCTCTGGTAGGAGACCGGTGGGCGCGAGCACGCCCGTTCGCTGGGCCCGCCCGATCTGACGCAGCAGCGAGAAGGGACAGAATCCGAACTCGCGCGAGACCCACTCGTGCGTCGCTGGATCGAGGTTCGCGTGGCGCCACAGGATGTCCGGGCCCACCCCGTACATGTAGTTGGCGAACTGGCACACCTCGTTGTCACAGTCGCGCCCGCGGATCAGATGCGCCAGCCGGGCCACGCCGTCCGCGAGCGCCGACGGGGCGCGCACGGCCCACTGGGCATCGAGCCCGTTCAGGCGAATCGATGACACCGGGATGAACGCGTGCAGCTTGATCTCCGACGCTCGCGGCACGTTGACGTACAGCGAGACGGCGTTGGTGACAATCGTGGTGATGTCGGGAACGAGCCCGGCGATCGCGGACATCGTCAGGCTCGTCGACCCCTGGCACTGGACGACCGCCTTCAGCTTGTCAGCGCCCGTCTGCCGCTTGATCTCCGCCACCGCCGCCGGGTGGTCATAGACAGCGCCCTCATCGAGGGTGTACGCGCGCGCGGGCAGGTCGATCGACGCGCGCCAGTTCTCGAGCCATACGTCATAGCCCTGCTCGACGAGCACGCCGGCCAGGGTCGTGCCCGGTGAGCCGTAGAACAGGTTGGCGCGCACGCCGCCGCCGTGGATGAGGAGCACCGGACCTTTGGTCGGCTCGTTAGGGCCGGCGATCTGGTGCAGGGTCAGCGGCGTCTTCGCCGCATCCGCCGCGTGGAATCCGATGATCCGGCGCCGGAGACCGGGGTGACCGTCGAGGTCGTGCCATTCCCCCGGCGGATGGCCCTGCCACCGGGTGTCGAGATCCGTCGGCGACGGAAAGTCGTCGGCGTTCACCGTCTGATCAGGACCGGCGTAGACCTTGTCGAGCTCGTGCACGAAGAACTCGCCGAACCGGACCTCCCCGTTGCCACGGAACGTCGACAGCATCCGCATTACCTCGAGGCGCGAGATGTAGAGGATCCCGGTGGCGACGGTCTGCGCGTCCCCGGACGGGTCGGCCTCCAGGTGTCCCTCGAGAACGCGCACGAACAGCCGCGAGGTGTCACCCCAGACGTCGAGGTTGGGGTCGTCCTCGAGGTCCTTGAAGCCGCTCAGCGTGAGCTCGCGGCCGCCGGGGCCGGACAGCATCAGCCGGTAGAGCATCCGCTTGTGGCGCTTGCCGCCCTCGTCGACGAACAGGTTGAACGAGGAGCCCGGGCCCACGCGCAACTCCCCACCGAGTCGCGGGCACTGCACGACTCCCTCCACGCGGGCAACGTGTTCCGGGTCGTTCAGAAACCGATCGAGGTCGTCGATCTCGATCTCGAGGCTCTGGGAGCAATCGTTGCCCAGCCGCTTCCCCTGATTGGCGGCCTGGTTGTAGCTGCGCTCATCGAACGAGATCCAGCCCGACATGCGCTCGTGGAAACGAAGCGAGCCGTCAGCCAACGTGCACCTCCCAATGGACGGGCCTGCGTGGGTCGGGCTCGTGGCGGCAAAACAGCCCGGTGTGGACCGTCGCCTCGAGCTCGGCGCCGAGCTCGGCGTCCTGTGCCCCGAGCCGGCGGACCGCGGTCTTGATCGCGCGCGTGACATTGACACGGGCGCGTTCGGCGTCCGATGCCTGCGGCCGGTCCCGGCCCCCGAGCCCCACCGCGGCGGAGAGCTCGGCGGCGATGAAGTCGATTTCCTCGCGCGCCCGCGAGGCGCGTTCCGGGTCTCCCCACCGCTCCGCCTCCTCGAGCTCCTCGCGCAGGTCCTCGAGCCGCCGGCGGTACGCCGCCTTGGCGGCGCCGTCGAGCGCCGAACCCGCGCCGGCGCCGGCGTCGAGCGACAGCCCCGCATCGGCGGAGGCCGCCGCGGGGGCGGCGGCGTCACCCACGCGAACCAGATCGAGCGCGTGCACCTCGACGCCCGGCTGCGAGAGAAGCTCGGCGAGATGCCGGATTCCCTTGCTGTCACGGACCCGGACCGTGCGCCCGGAGAGCTCGAACGCCCACACCTCACCCTCACGCGTGACGAGGGCTGTGATGGGTTTTTTATGTAGGGGTTTTTCTGCTTCAGCGGGACCGGCGCCGTCGAGGACGGTTCGGACGCCGGCGGCCCGCTCGGCGACCGCAGGCGACTCGAGTTCATCCGCAAGCCGCGTCGCCTCATCGAGCAGCTCGCCCGCCTCCGCGCGCGTCTCGCTCCGAGCCGCGAGCGTGCGCGCAAGCTCGACCGCGATCAGCGCGATCAGCGGCCGGGCACCGTGCCGGCGCGTCAGCTCGAGTGCCGCACGCAGATGGCGCTCGGCGGCAACGTCGTCGCCGGTCGTCTGCGCGAGTAGCCCGAGGTAGCGGGCGACCGGCCCGGCATACGCGCCCGCCGGCGCGACCGCGCTGAGCTCGGCCCACGGCGCCAGCAGCTCGTAGAGCCGGGCGGCCCGAGCGGCGTCGCCGAGCTGTGCGCACAGCTCCGCGGCGAGGCTCAGCGTGATCATCCACTGGTTGTTGCGCGGGACGTCGGCGAAGTCGGCCGATGCAAGCACGCCCCACATCCGCTCGGCCTCAATCAGGTCGCCGTCGGCGGCGCGGATCAGGGCCAATCCGCAGCGCCACACGTGCATGTAGGGCAACGCCTCGGCGATCCGTCGCAGCTCCTGCTCAACTCCGCCCGGCCGGCCCTTCGACCACGTCAGTGCGAACAGGTTGCCGGTGGCGATCAGCGGCACCGTCGACTCCTCGATGTCCTGACTGATCGCGAACGCCTCCGCGATCAGCCGCTGGGCATCGTCGTCACGGCCCTCCATGATCGCGCGGCGGGCACGATGGACGGGGACGTAGGCACGGGCTCGGAGGTCGCGCAGCCGCTCGGCGTGGTGCTCGAGGCTGTCGATCGCGGCGTCGGCGGCGGCGATCGCGCCACGCTCGAGCAGCAGGTCGATCTCGATGCTCCGGGCGAGCACGACAAGCTCCCCCGGCGCCTTGGACAGCGAGAGCAATTCGTCGATCCAGCTCAGCTCGAGATCGGCGTTGTCGGGCCCGCGGCTGGCTGGAATGCAGTTTCCGAGCGCGCTTGCCAACGCCTCCTCGTCGTCGAGCGTGCGCGCCATCGCGATCGCCTCGTCGATCAAGGCGCGGCGACGTTCGACGTCCTCGGACCAGTACAGCGCTCGGGCCAGCCGCCCGAGTAGGTGGACGCGGAGCGTCGATTCGCCGGTGCCGATGCCCGCGAGCGCCTCCTCGAGCAGGCCGGTGAGCTCTTCGTCGACCCGGCGGGGCGAGAGCGCGAAGGCGCCGAACGCGAGCGCCACGTGGGCGAGCGCGTCGGCCGAACCCGCCGCCCGGGCAGCGCCGGCGGCCTCGAGCAGCGTCTCGCGCGCCTGTCCGTCGCCGATCCGCAGCTGAGCCTGGCCCTGGCCGAGGAGCAGCGCGGAGCGCCGGAGCGATCGCTCCTCATCGGAAAGCCCGTCAACGAGCTCGAGCGCCTCGCCGGCTGCGTGGTAGAGCTGCGCGGCGCGCTCGTGGGCGAAGCGCTCCATCGCGTGATCGGCGGCGCGCTCGGCGTAGTCGGCGGCAATCGCCGGATCGCCCGCGGGAAGTGCCTCGAGGAAATGATGGGCCAGCTCCTCGACGTGGCGGTCGGCCGTGCCGGCGTACCTCCGGGCAAGCGCCTCACCGACCGCGGCGTGTGCGCGAGCACGCTCGAGCGATCCCAGGCCGGCGTACGCGGTCTCCCGAATCAGGTCGTGAGCGAAGCTGAACTTCGCGACCTCGCCGGGCGTCGCGTCGATCAGCCGTGCCTCGATCGCCAGCTCGAGCGCCTCGAGCAGTTCTGCGCGCTGGCGCCCCGTGGCCTCGGCGAGCGTCGCGAGCGCGAACCGGTCGCCGAACACGGCGCCTCGGCGCAACGCCTGTACGGATGCCTCGGGCAGATCCTCCAGGCGCTGCTCGATCAGCGCTCTGACGCCGATCGGCACTCGCAGTGGCAGCGCCGGATCCTCCGTCAGGATCTCGAGCCCGCCCTCGCTCTGAAGCATCCGGAGGACCTCGTCGGCGAAGAACGGATTGCCGCCGGTGGCGCGGTGGAGGTGTTCGGCGATCTCGGGCGCGCCGACGGTGCCGCCGCGATGCTCGATCAGACGCCCGATGTTGTCCGGTTCGAGCCCCGTCAGCGGGACCCGCTCCGACGCCCGGAGCAGCTTCGAGAACAGATTTGCGAGGCGCGAAGCGCGCATCTCGGCCTCTCGATGGGTCGCGATCACGAGCACGCCCATCTCCGCGAGTTGGCGCGCGACGAACAGCAGCGCCAGCAGCGAGAGCTGATCGGCGGCGTGGAGGTCGTCGAACACGATCACGAGTGGGCGCGGCGTGCTCGCCCGGCGCAGGAACCCCGCGAGCGCGTCGAACAACACGAATCGGGACTGCTCGGAGTCCAGCGCAGGCTCGGCCTCGAGCTCCGGGAGCGTGTCGCGGAGCTCGGGGACGATCGCGGCGAGCACCGGCGCTGCGGGACCTAGGTGGTCGCGGAGCGCTTCATCGTCAGTCGACGAGAACAGCTCGCGCAGGATGCAGGTCCACGGCCACAGGCTCGGCGCTCCGCCGCTGTCCCAGCAGCGGCCCCAGGCCACGCGGCCAGCGTCGCCGGCGGGGCTGAGCGCGCCCGCGCGCGAGATCGCCTCGCTGACGAGGCGCGTCTTCCCAATCCCGCCCTCGCCCCCGACCATAATCAGCGTGCCGTGACCGGCGGCGGCACGCTCGAACGCCGCCTCGAGCGCCATCAGCTCGCGCGTGCGACCGAGGAACGGGGTGCCGTCGAACGTCGCAGCGGCGGTCCCTTGAGCGTTCACACTCGGCACCTGCGTCAGCTGGACCTCCCGCCCATCGGGCTCCGAGGACTTCGTCGATCTGTCTGGGTGTGGCACCCCTCGACTCCCCCGCGTGTTACGCCGGAATCCAGATCCCGCGCGTCAATCGTACCCGGGACCCGGCGATGGTAGGTTGCCGCGGGATGGATCGGCATGGGCGCGCGCAGGCGGTGGTCGTGATCTCCCCGGCGCGGCGCTGGTGGGCGTGGTGGCTGAGGTTCAGCTGGCCACTGGCCGACCGCAACCCGTTGCTAAAGCGCACACTCGTCCGGCTCGCGTTCATCCACGTGGCGCACTGGACGCTGGTGGACAAGGTGCCGGCGCAGGGTGCGGGGACGGGAACGCGCCGGCTCCCTCACCCCTACCTCCTCTTCCAGAGCAACTTCAACGACGATCTCGCGGCGTACATCGACGCGTTCGCGCTGATCGTGCCGTGGCGGATGCGCCTGATGTGGCACGGGGTGTACGGCTTTCCTGGACCGGCGGTCGTCGATAGGTTCCTGGCGTACGTGCTGGGCAACGCGACGCCGGTGCAGCACTACTACTGCGCCTATCCGGATGGTTCGTCGCGGATGATCGCGCAGGCGCTCGAGCTGAGCTCGCGTCACGAGTCGTTGGCGGAGTTGGCCGAGGGGATGGGCGACGCCGAGTTCACGGCCTCGTGGGAGCGGTTCGTCCAGGACAACCAGCTGCTGTTGTGAGCGGGATCGGGGCAGCTTCGCTGGCGGTGATGGCGCCCGTCCGGGCTGGCGCTTCGGCGGAGCTGCTGGGGGCGCTCGATCGGCTGGGCGACGGAGACCAGGGTCCGTTCGCGCGCGTTCCCGGAACTCATTTCGGGCGCTTCGCGTTCATCCCGGCGCTCACCGGCGCCCGGGGCGAGGCGCTCGAGTCCGAGGGCTCGTTCCTGCTGATGTGCGCCGAGTTCGACTCACCGCTTGCGACGTGGACCACCTTGCTGTGCGAGCGCGCCGGCGATCAGCTCGATTCCGTGATGGGGTACTGCGAGGGCTTTCCGGGCAGCGGCGATCCGACCACGGTTGCCGGGTACTTCCGCGCCCACGACGCGCCACCGGGTTTCACCGTCGCCGGATACCGCCGGATCCGGGTCGAGGAGGTGCGCGAGGCGCTGCGGCTCCAGCGAGCCCTCGGCGAGCTGGCGATGCGCGCCCAGTCAGAGGGGCTGGAGGGCGAGTCGCTGCGAGCGGCCTGGCGCGAGGCGGTCCGCGGATGAGCCTCGCCGACGTGCAGGGCAATGTGATCTGCGGCTACGGCACGCTGTTCGCCCGGTATGTCTTTGCCCGGGTCGCTGATCCCGCTCTGGCGCGGCGTTTTTTTGCGGAGACGCTGGAGAGGGTCACGTTCAACGAAAGCTGGGAGGCGAATCCGCCGGAGTACACGCTGAACATCGCATTCACGCACGCGGGGTTGCTCGCGCTTGGCGTGCTCGCGGAGAGCTTCGACGGCCTCGACGCGTTTGCGCAGGGGATGGCTGCGCGCGCAGCGGCGCTTGGCGACGTCGCCGAGTGCGGTCCCGAGCACTGGGAGCCCGGCCTGGGCGACTCACATGTCCTGGTAGTCCTGACCGCGTGGGAGCGCGTGGCGCTCGAGTCGGCGGCGGCGGAGGTGGAGGGGCGGCTTCGTTTGGGCTCAAGCGGTCTCGATGTGCGGTTCTCTCAGGCGGCCGCGGTGCTCGAGGGCGCGCGCGAGCACTTCGGCTTCGGCGACGGCTTCTCGCAGCCGGCGATCGCCGGGGCAAACACGGGGCCGCGCCACGGCGAGGGGACGCTGACGAAGTGGCGACG
Source organism: uncultured Solirubrobacterales bacterium (assembly GCA_963812225.1). Classification (GTDB taxonomy): domain Bacteria; phylum Actinomycetota; class Thermoleophilia; order Solirubrobacterales; family Solirubrobacteraceae; genus Palsa-465. Next base: position 510,692 of record CAWEUN010000006.1, on the reverse strand, counting down.
ATGGCGCGAGTTGGCGCTCGGCGAGTTCATCCTCGGGCATACCGATGAGGGCGGACTGAAGCCTGCCGCCCCCGCCGGCGCGCTCGGCCAGGACGCCACGTTCATAGTCGTGCGCAAGCTCGAGCAGGACGTCGCCGGATTTCGGGCGTACGTGCGTGCACAGGCGCGGCGGTTCGGGCGCGACGAGGACTGGATCGGGGCGAAGATCGTCGGTCGCTGGCAGAACGGGTCGCCGCTGGCGAGGTTTGCGGACCGACCGGGTCCGCCGGCGAGCGAGAACCGCGAGACGATCAACCAGTTCCGCTACGGGGAGGACCCGCGCGGCCTCGCGTGTCCGCTCGGTGCGCACGTGCGGCGCTCCAACCCCCGCGACGCGCTCGGCTGGGAGGGCCGCCCGACCCAGCGCCACCGAATGCTGCGCCGAGGCGTGAGCTACGGGCCGCCGCTGCCGGACGGCGCCACCGAGCCGGACGAGCACGAGCGGGGCCTGATGTTCGTCTGCTATCAGGCGTCGATCGAGCGCCAGTTCGAGTTCGTGCAGCAGCAGTGGCTGGGGGACGGCAACGTGTTCGGGCTCGGCGACGACCGGGATCCGCTGGTGGCGGGAGACGTCGGTGGCGGCTCTGTCGGGGGCCGGATGGTGATCCAGGGCTCGCCGCCGCTGTTTCTGAGCGGCCTGCCGAGGTTCGTGACCGTTCGCGGCGGCGACTACTTCCTGCTGCCGGGGCGGACTGGGCTGCGGGCGCTCGCCGGCGCGGCGTGAACGCCGCTGTGGCGTGGTCGCCCCGGGAGGAGTGAACATTGTTCACTCGGATCTCACGCCCAAGGGGCATGGTTCTCCCTGTCTATACCTTCCTCTTTGCGGATCTGTGCGACTACACCGAGTGGACGTGGATCAATGGCGATGAATGGTCCGCCGATGTCGCGGTCGGCTTTCAAGAGATGTGCAAGGACCTCGCGGCCGAAGAGTCCTGCGAGTTCGTGAAGTCCTCCGGCGATGCCGTGATGGTGCGCGCCGTCGACGGCGAGCAGGCGCTGCAACTGGCGCGCCGGATCCACGCCGCGAGCGCCGAGCGCGCCTATCCCAAGGTCAGAATCGGAATCGACACCGGTCCGGCCGTCCCGCGGGCCGGCGACTGGTGGGGCACGACCGTCAACACCGCCGCGCGCGTCTCGAAAGAGGCCGCCCCCGGCGAGGTGATGATGACCGAGCGCGCCCGCGTCGCCGCCTTCGACTCCGACGAGCTCGAGACGCACGCCCTCGGCCACCGGCCGCTGAAGGGCCTCCCGAACTGCAGCCTTCACGCCACGGTCGGGTTTGGCCGCAAGGCGGAGCTGGCGCTGGCGTAGCGGTCTCTAGCCGTCGAAGTCGAAATCCCGCGGCGGGCGCTGCTCGAACCAGAGCCGGTCGTGCTCCGGCGTGTCCTGGAGGAACTCGGGCGTCTCCTCCAGCACGTCCTCGCCCTCAGGGTGCTCGTCGCGCGCTTCGCCGTGCTCGTCGTGCGCCGCTTCGGGGTGATCCTCGAGCTCGTACTCGACTGTCTCCTGGCCCGGCTCGTCGGCCTCCGGCACCACGGGCTCGTGCGCGGCCGGTGGGGGCTCGTGCACGGGTGGCTCGGGCTCCTGAACCGGTGACGGGGTCTCGTACGCGGGTGGCGCCTCGGCGAACGGCTCGTCTTCCTCCGGCGGCTCGTGGTAGGCCGGAGGCTCGGCGGAGTCGGGCTCCGCCTCGTCCGTGTGGGGTCGCGAATCGTGGCCCGGCGGCTCGTACTCCGGGGGTTCGGCGTCGTACAGATCGCTCTCGTCCGGCGCCAGCTCGCCTTCCCCCTCCGGATAGGCGTCGTCGTGCTCGCCAGCTTCCTCGTATTCGTAGTCCTCTTCGTCCTCGTCCGCCTGATCGGCCCCGTCCTGAGGGTCGAACTCGGTCGGCTCGAGCTGCTCGGGTGCCCGGCGGACGGGGCCGAGGGCCTCGCGTTCGGAGCGTTCGATCTCGGACGGATCGGCGCCCCGGCGACGCTTCAGCTCGAGGTGCTCGCGAATTGCGTCATCCAGCAAACCCATGGCTACAGCCTACTCGGCTCCGACCACGTTAGCGGTCTTCGGCTGCGAGCGGATCGTTCGGTTCTTCCCTTGTCTTTTGGCCGCGTAAAGAGCCGCGTCGGCATCGGCGATCACGGCGTCCTTATCGCCGTCTGTTGACGTCGAGACGCCGACGCTCGCGGTGACCCGGAGCTGCCCCTGACCGTCGAGCCGCGGGATTTTTAGCGCCTCGATTGCGGCCCTGACGCGCTCGGCGATCGCGTACGCCCCATCGAGATCGGTGTGCGGGAGGATCAGCGCCATCTCCTCCCCGCCGTAGCGGGCCGGGAAGTCGACCTCGCGCGAGGTCTCGCGTAGCGCGTGCGCCACCTGCGTGAGGACCACGTCGCCCTGCTGATGGCCGTATGTGTCGTTGATCGACTTGAAGTCGTCGAGATCGAGGATGATCAGGGCGGCTGGATCGTGGTATCGCCGGACCTCTTCGATTTCGAGGGCGAGAAGCTCCTGGAAATGGCCATGGTTCGAGAGCCCCGTGAGCTCGTCGGTGATGGCCTGGCGCTGGGTCTGGACGTGCAACTCCACGTTCGCGAGCGCCGCAGTCGCCTGGGTGGCCAGAGACCGCAGCAGGTTGCGGTCGTCGTCGGTGAATGGACATGCGGTTCGGGCGACGGTGACGAGGCCGTGCGCTGGGCCGCCTGACTCGAGCGGGCCGAGCGCGACTGCGACGACATCGACAGATTTAGCGTAAATCGCCGGTCGTGGTGGGTGGCGGGGCGTGCGCCTCGAGCGGGAGGGCGAGGCGTGGCGAGCGGGGGGCGAGGCGGGGCGGGCGGGATCGCCTGGGGGCGGGCGAGCGGGCCCCGCGGCAGGGCGAGGCGCCGCCGGCGGGAGCGGCGGGCGTGGCCGGCGGGAGCGCGAGGCGCGGCTAAACTGTCTCAACCGCGCGGCACACGCCGCCGCACGGGGCTATAGCTCAGTTGGGAGAGCGCCTGGATCGCACCCAGGAGGTCGCGAGTTCGAGTCTCGCTAGCTCCACTTCTACGGATTCCTGTGGTTGAGGGGGTCGCGGTCGCGAGCCGCGCCCGGACGCAATCGCCACGCTTGCCGCAGCGGCGTGATCCCGCTCGTGGCGTAGCACTCGTTCGCTGACGCGCCGATCCAAAGGACCGGGCGTACCAAAGCAGATGGGGGCCAGACCCCATTGGCCCGAGACCTCCCGATTCCTACGGTCGGCTGTGACTACGAGTACCGGAGGAGAAAGCTGTCGCACCTCGTGCCCGCACGAGGGCGCTGTGGCCATATCGGTCGTGTGGATGAGCGTACAGCTGGGTATCGCCCGAGCCGGACCCGCGGTCCGAGAGCAGCGGCGAGGGCGCCCGTGGACACAGACTGCACAGCGCGTCGGCTTTGGGGGAGCTGACGCTGCTCACATACGAGCAAGTGGGCTTTCCATCGTTGGGACCGCGCGCTGCACGAGGTCGTGCACGATCGCGCGGGAGGTTGTCCGACTGGGAGTTCATTCGAGCGGCATCTGGCCGTATGACGGGGGAGCCTCTGCGCACGCCGTCACCACAGATGACGCTTGGGCACAAGTCAGGCGCGTTCCATAGGACGGAGGAGTCAGTATGAGTTACGTAAGTTCGGGTTCGACAGACGGGTCAAGGCGAGCGGATACGCCGTCAGAGGACGGGTCAAATGGGGTAACTAGCCGACGCTCGTTCTTGGCCGGGGCCGGCGGTGGCGCCGCCGCCGCCGTGGGCGTGGGTCTCCTGGTTGATTCGCCGGTGGCTTCGGCGCACGGGCGGGTTCGACACGGGGGCCATCACCGCCGACACGGACGGCTGACGCGAGGAGACGAGGCGATCCTTCGCTTTGTCGCCGCCGCCGAGACCTTGGAAGCGGATTTCTGGCAGCAATACAACGAACTCGCAGGCATCCAGGACAGCGAGGTGCCGGGTGGCAGCGGGAACCCCGCCTACGCGGCTGCCCTAGCGACGCTCGATGACGATATGGCCCAGTACATCCACGACAACACCGATGACGAGATCACTCACTTCACATTCCTAAACGCCTACCTGGACTCGCGCGGGGGGCGCCCAGTCGATCTCGAGCCCTTCCGGTCACTCCCCAGCAGCACAGCAACCGGCGCCCAGCAGATCAAGCGCCTGACCAACCTGACGCAGCTGACCATCGACACGACGTGGTACACGCGGTATCGCAGCGATAACAAGAACCCCGATTTCGGCGACAGCTTTCCACCCGCCGTTCCCGGTCTTCTCCAGGGTCAGTTCCCAGCCATCCCCCGGTCGGACGCGGACCTCACACCCTCCGATCACTTGACGGCAATTGCCAACACGGCGGCGTGGCACTTCCCGACAATCGAACAGGGCGGCAACAGCCTCTACCCCCAGCTGGCGCAGAGGGCCACTGACGCGGAGGTGCTACGCGTGCTGCTGAGCATCGGCCCGACGGAAACGATGCACTTCCAGACCTGGCACGACCTAGCCGGTGATACTCCGCCGGTCACGGATCCCACCAATGGACTGGTATTTCCGGATCTGAACTCGCCCCCCTTCGGCGGAGAGCTGTTCCAGACCAACCTGATCATGCCCGAGCCGACGATCTTCCTGAGACGCAAGCTCCCGAAAGTCTCGATCATCCGGCCGACGGAGACCCAAGGCGCGGCAATGGGCGCCTTGCAGTTCCTCACCGCCGACGGCCTCTTCCGTGGCCAATCCCGGGACTTCTTCCGCTTCATGACAAGGCTGGCGCGCGACGCGGATCGGGCGCAGAGATTCGGCTAGGCGGCCGAGCCGTTGTTGCCCCCGCGATTGGCGTAACCCTGCGTGTGCGGCATCAGCCAACAACACGAAGGGCAGGTGGATTATGGCAATGACGCTCCAGGAAGCGATCGACTTTGCGAGCGTTCATGCCGACATCGACGAGTTCGGGATCGATGTGGCAGCCACCATTTCCATGCACGACGACGATGGGGATGTGTTGGTCGGTAGTGCATTTGGCTTATCGTCAATGTTCCGTCGGGACCTTCCGCTACTGAATTGGGGAATGGCGACGATTGGCGGTGGTGGGGTTACGACCGCAACTGGCATCGGCAGTCGGTTCAACAGGGGACCGGCACCTGGATTCTCGACACGGGGGCTTGGGCCGGGAGACGGAGCCGGCGCGAGCCTCGGTGTCGTGACGGCCGGCTCGGGGGCGGGCATCGCAACTTCGATCCCGATCGATTTCTCCGTTCGAAAGGATCCGGGCATCCCCTGGTTGAGCTTCCTGGGTATGGGTCCGAGCGTTCAAATTGAGATCGAGACGCTCTCGGCACCGGCTCCGGGTGGTACGGCCACCGGCGGCATCAAGCTCGACGCCTCTGAGAACGGGGCGCTGTTGCGCGCCGTGGGCCCCAGTCTTCGAAACCAGACTAGGAATGCGTCCTACACAGTCACGATCGCGACCTTTACGAGACCCGGGTAGGGCTACTTCCCAGCGGTAACGGGCGTACGCATGGTTCGGGCGTCTGCGAGCGAGCCCCATCACGACCGCGTCGACGACAATGCTCGCGCGCATGTGCGTGGCCATCGACCACCTCACGATCAGCCGTGAGTAGGCGTCTTGGACGGCGGCGAGGGACAGCCACCGCGCGCTGGTCCGGGCCCAGCCTGATCCGTGCGGAACCGGCCAATTGCCTACGCAACGGTCCGGATATCCCGGCGTCACGACCGAGCTCACCGTCCCCGGAGCCTGGGTCCCTGGCGATCGGAAGATCGCCAACTCGATCGTGAGCGCTCGGAGCCGTTGGATGGCAAAAGCGATCGCGAGCGTCAGGCGCGCTTTCGGCGCTGACCGAGTCTTCGGGGCACGCTTCGCACAAAGAGGCTTCAGTAGAGCAGCGCGATCGGTGGCGGAGCTGACTGGCGGTTGGTGGCGATCGACGTGATGGCGTCTTCGATGGGCGCGCGATTGCTGTGCTCGGCGCGGGCCGGTTGCCATGGCCTGTATCGGCGTGACGCGGAAGGCGGGGCGCGCGAGCGGCGTCTCGTGGGGCGCGTCAGTGGTGGAGTTGGCCGGCTATCAGGTTCGCGATCGGCGAGCCGAGTCCCGTCGCCTCGTCGTAGCCGGGTCCCGCCTTGCAGCACGAGACGCTGCTGAACACCGAGTTGGTGCCGGTGGTGATGTCGAGGAACGACGTGGGCGCGTGCTTGGCGATGTAGTAGAGCGTCGGCGGAATGAATCCCGGCTTGGGCCACTTCTCCAGCTTGGCGAACTGGTCCCATAGGGCGATCATCCCCGCGACCAGCGGCGTCGAGGCGCTGGTGCCACCGACGTAGGTGAGCGTCTGCGTTGACGTTATCGGGCAGCTCTGTACGCCGGAGGAGCAGACGATCGTGTAGCCGGGCTCTGCGTCGGCGAATGCGGCCACGTCGGGCACTGGCCGGTTACTGCTCTGCGAGGCGGTCTGCCACCACGGACGCTTCTCCGTCGTGCTGACGCCGCCACCGCCGCCGGCGATTGTCTCGTAGGGCGCCGGGAACTCCGTGTCATTCCACACGCCGGAGGAGGCGATCGTGTTGCTCGGCGTGAGCGAGATGTTGGTGCCGCCGACGGCGAGCACCCACGGTGAGACGGCCGGCCACGACGCCGACTTCTGCTCGTCGTAGCTGGTGAGCTGCGACGGCTTGACTCCATGCGCGCACGCCGACGAGCCGCTGTCGCCGGCGGCGACCACGATCGTGATCCCCAACGCGTCGATCGCCTTCGCCTCGCGATCGAACAGAGTCCGCGCGGCGCTGAACGGCTTGACGCTCGCCTCGCAGGCACCGTAGGAGATCGAGATCACGTTCGGCAACGGCGTCCCGTTCTTCGTCGCCTGGATCGGCGATGCCAGCAGCTCGATCGCGCCCTGCGGGTTGTCCTGGCCGAGCTGCTTGACCCACAGGTCGAGCCGGTTCAGCTTCGGTGCCACCATCGCCACGGTCATCGCGTCGAGCGAGCTCTCGAGTATCGGCTTGATGTTCCCCGCGTTGTGGATCTTCAGCGAGGTCCCCTGAAACCCGAAGCAGTTGCGGAACGTGGTCACGTCGTTGGTCGGCGTCGGCGCCTCGCCGAGGATCGCGAGGTTGATGCCCTGACCCTGAAAGCCCGCGGCCTGCATCGCGCTGATCCCGTAGGCGGTGTCGATCTGATTGGGGAACAGCCCCTCGCTCGAGAACACCGAGCTCGGGAACGTGCTGGTGGCGCAGCCAGGGCTAATCGTCCCCGTGCGGGTGGGCGTCCCGCCGTCATAGACCGCCGGCTGGACCATCGGCATCACCGTCGCCGGCTGGCCGGAGCTCCCGGTGCTGATCACGTGCCCGAGGCCGGCGACCGTATCGACGTTCCCGCTCAACCCGGAGGGAAGCTTTGGAGCGTTCACCGGCAGCGCCGACCGGGCGCCAGTCGACTTGTCCAGATACACGTGCCACTTCGTGCCGAACATCTTCTGGGCCGTGCCGATCGTGATCGTGACGACGACCCGCAGATGGAACACATCGACGGTCGCCTTGGCGTTGTACTTCTTGAACGCCCCAGTGACGGCATTACGTCGCGACTTCGACGCGCCGTACTTGCTCTGCAAGCTCGAAATCGACAGATACTTTCCATAGCTCGACGACGTCGGGTTACTCGCCGACTTGACCGCGCTTGCGATCCCCGACTGGTTCGCGATCAGCCCGATCTCCAGCGGCAGCTTCGTGCCCGTCGACGCCTGCCCCTGGTCCTTCAGGTTCTTGTGCGAGATATCGCCATAGTTCACCTTCGAGGCGGCCGCCGTGGCGCAGGCGACGCTCAGCACCACACAGACCGTGAGGGCCGAGGTGAGCCGACGGGCGAATCCAGGCATATCGGGACCTCATCACATAGCATCGCGACGCCATCGTCCGAAGTGGATGAAATTCCCCGCGCTGACTGACACGAGGCAGGGATCGCCGCTGCCGCGCATCCGGATCTCGGCGTAGCTCGACGCGTCGACGTGGAGCAGCTCGACGTCGATTGCCGCTTCCTGGCTAGTCGGAGCGGTCTCGGCGTCCAGCACCCGGGCGAGGTGGGGACGCGTCCGGGGCTCCAGCGAACGCCAGGTGCTGAGCTCCCTCGATCCGGTCCTCCGCTCGCTACCCGCGGGCGCGGTTATATTCCCGCCCGAGAGGGATGTCAACCAGACCGGAAGCGATCGCGGCTCCGTCGCCATTGCGCGCGGGTGCCAACGAGGGTCGCGTCGCGCTGATCACCGGGGGCGGCACGGGCATCGGGCGTGCCGCGGCCTGCGAGCTCGCCGCGACCGGGGCCGGCGTCGTGATCTGCGGCCGACGCACGGAACCGCTTCTGGCCGCCGCCGCGGAGGTCGAGCGTGCTGGCGGCCAGTGCCTGGCGATGCCGGCGGACGTGCGCGAGCCCGACCAGGTCGAGCGCGTGGTCGAGGCGGCGATCGAGCACTTCGGCGCAATTGACGTACTGGTCCACTGCGCCGGCGGCCAGTTCACCGCGCCGGCTGAACAGATCTCCGACGGCGGCTGGCGGGCGGTCCACAAACTGAACGTTGATGCGGTCTGGACGTTGACCCGAACGGTCGCGCTGCGCTCGATGATTCCGGGGGAGGGGGGACTGATCGTGTTCGTCGGATTCAGTCCGCTGCAGGGAATGCCCGGCTTCGCCCATGCGAGCGCGGCCCGTGCGGCGGTGGCGAACCTCGCGGCCGGGCTTGCTTTGGAATGGAGCCGCTATCGGATCCGCACCGTCTGCCTGGCGGTTGGCACGATCGCCACCGAAGGGCTTGCCGCGTACGGCGAGGAGGCGATCGTGCGCTGGCGCCGATCGGTGCCGCTTGGCCGCCTCGGAACGCCCGAGGACGTGGCGGCGATGATCGCCTTCCTGGCCACGTCGGCAGGGGCGTACATCACCGGCACCACGATCGCGATCGACGGCGGGGCGAATGCATGGGGCCTGGCCGAGGAGCCGCCGCAATGAGCGAACTCGTCTCCGGCGAGCGCCGAGGTGCCGCGTTCGTCGTCAGGTTCACGCGTGAGCAGAAGCTGAACGCGATCAACGGCGAGATGGAACGGCAGATCTATGCACTGCTGGCGACGCGCGAGCTGCGCGACGCAGCGTGCATCGTGCTCACGGGCTCGGAGCGCGTGTTCTCGGCGGGAGCCGACGTGACCGAGTTCAGCGGCCTAGACCCGGCTGCGATCATGTCGTACTACCAGCAGACCGGGGACTGGGTGGAGCGCGTCGCCGACCTGCCGCAGCCGACGATCGCCGCGATCTCCGGCTACTGCCTCGGCGCTGGCTTCGAGCTGGCGCTCGCGTGCGACTTCCGCATCGCCGACGAGACCGCCGTGTTCGGGCTGCCAGAGGTCGCCCTCGGGATCCTGCCGAGCTCGGGCGGGACGTACCGCCTGGTCCGACTCCTCGGTACGGCCAGAGCCAAGGAGCTGATCCTGCTCCGCGACCGGATCGACGCTGCCGAGGCGCTTCGCCTAGGCGCGGTCACGGAGGTCGTGAGTCCCGGCGCGGCGCTCGATCGCGCGCTCGAGCACGCCGACCGGCTCGCGGCGCTGCCCCAGCTTGCGGCGAGGGTCGCGGGCCGCGCGGTCGACGCGATGGCCGAGGCTTCGCGCGCGACGGCGCTCGAGCTGGAGCGGATCGCCTACGGAATGCTGGGCCAGACGCCCGAGGCGGACGCGGCTCTCACCCACTGGACGCGCTGATCCCGACGGCGCCAGCTCGCCGGAGCAGGGCGGACGAACACCCAAGCCCGACAACGGCGATCAACCCCTGCCCCTTGATGTCAACCCGCCCTCCATATGGGCGACGTAACGTCGCCTGGGCCCGATGGGAGCGGCCGAGTTCGTACGGTGGTGCTGGGGCGTCGCTGGCCCTCAGCGGCCAGGTGGTGGAGGTGTCAGATCGGGAGGATTGCGGGCGCCGCGGGCTCAGTGCATCGCGGCGGCGGGGACGCCATCGAGCAGTCCGATGGCGCGGGGCGCTTGGTCGTTCTCCAAGATCACGCCTCCGCCGGGCCAGTACGGATGCGGCGCGGTGGCGTTGTGGACGAGTAGCGGCTCGTAGACCCAGGAACCGGTGTTCACGAGCCCGGGCCGGCCCTGCGGCCCCCGCCAATGCGTGTCGAGATCATCCGGGAGTGGGCCAAGGCGATGCACGTGTCCAAACAGGACCCACTCCGCGTCCACGCCGAGGCGCCCGACCACGTGCGAGATCGCGGGAAGGCTCGCCAGGCGCATCTGCGCTCCCAGAACACCCGCGGTCAGGCGCGCCATTCCCGGGCGCAAAAGCCGACGGGGGGCCAGTGGCATGGTCGAGGCGCGAATGAGCTCAGCGATGTCCTCGGCCAGCGCGGCGAGGGGCTGTGGCAGCGTCTTGATCACGAGCGCTTCGAGGCGTGTGACCGACGGCCCTCCAGCTCGCTCGTAGTCAATCGGAGCCGCGCCCGGTCGCGGAACGCGTCCGAGGAGACCGCGGGTCACGCCGAACGCGGCCTCAGGCAGCAGGTGGCGATCGAGGTAATGCCCATGGGTCGCCCACACCCCGGGCGCGAGCCACACGCCCGGGTAGTGCACCCGGACCTGCGCCGGCGCAAGGCACGAGACGAGCCTGGCTAGCTCCGGCGTCGCGTCAAGCGGGACGCGGCTGTCAGATGAGAGCCCAGCGCCGACCTGCCGGATCCAGCCGGCGACCAAGCGCCGATCGTGGTTGCCGGGCACGAAGATCACCTCCCGATCGACCCCGAGCGCCCGGCCGATCAGCCGCAGGATCGGCTCGGCGACACCCATGGCGCGCTCGGCCCGCTTCTCAATCAGCTCGACAACGTCACCGAGCAGCACAAGCCGCTCCACACTCCCAAGCGCCTCGAGCAGCCGGCCCAGCGGCTCCGGCTGTGTGAGGACGTCGTGTCGCAGACGTGACCCCAAATGAAGGTCCGAGACCACGAGCGTCGACACGCCAGCCCACAATAGACACCGGTCACCGCGAGGCCCAGCCGGGATGCATGCCGTCCTCGTCCGCGCCTGTACGGCACGCCCGCCGCGCTCGCTCGGCCGGCACCGCTGACCCGCGGATGGTCGCCGAAGGAATGGCGCGATTCGGATCGGCCGATACGAGAGCGGTCGTAGCGTCGGCAGCAGCGTCACCCGTTGGGGAGGTCGGATCGTTGGCAAAGTTGACCCGCGTGGATGAAGCCCAGTGGTGCCATGACTGACAATCGCTTGGCGAACAAGCGTGCACTCGTCCGTCGTCCAGGCCCGCGTCTGCCTGAGGGCTTGGTCACCCAGCCCATCCCCACGCCGGTCGACGTCGACCTCGCAGGACGCCAGTGGCATGCGTACGTCGATGCGCTGCGGGCCGAGGGCTGGGAGATCATCGAGGTTCCGCCGGCCGACGACTGCCCCGATGCCGTGTTCGTGGAGGACACGGTCGTGGTTCATGGTGACCTCGCTGTCATATCTCGCCCGGGCGCCGAAGAGCGCAGGCCCGAGATCGCGGGGACCGAGGCGACGCTGGCCTCGCTGGGCTACCGCATCGCCCGGATCGAGCAGCCCGGGACTCTTGATGGCGGTGATGTCCTCAAGGGCGCGGGCGCTGTGTGGGTCGGCGTGAGCGGGCGGACCAATGCATCTGGGTATGCGCAGCTCGCGGAGCTGCTCAGGCCGCTGAGCGCGCGGGTCATCGGCGTCCCTGTCTCCCGGGTTCTGCACTTGAAGTCCTCCGTCACCGCCCTGCCGGACGGCACGATCGTCGGTTTCGCGCCGGTCGTCGATCACCCGGGGCTGTGGCCGTCGTTCCTCTCAGTGCCCGAGGAGGCCGGCGCGCACGTTGTGGTGCTCGACCCATCTGCGGTCCTGATGTCCACGCGCGCACCCGCCACACGAGCCATGTTTGAGTCCCGTGGGCTCCGTGTGGTCGCAGTTGACATTTCCGAATACGAGAAGCTGGACGGCGGTGTCACCTGCCTGTCCGTGCGACTCCGCGGCTGAGGCCGAGCCAGCCCCGGGGTCGCCGCCGTTTTGCGTGCGTCCCACGAATCACGCAGGCCGCGTGCGGCTGCCGCGTTCCGAGCGACCGCTTTTGTCGCCCAAGGGCCTCGGCCCGCGCGATCCCATCGGCGGCCAGACGATCACACGCGCCGGCGATCTCGCGCGAGTGCTAAGCCATGAGAGCGATGGTCGCTCCGCCACCGCTCGCTCGAGAGGCGGCGCCCGCCGTCGGGGCAGTGGTCTCGTTGAGATGCCGAGTAGGCGAGAGCGTCCTACGACCAGGGCAGCGCGCTCGCCGCTCCAAGGGCCCATGTGCGCTGATCGGGGCAGCCATCTTGTTCTGTTCGCGAGCCGGGTGGCGAGTCGCCCGGATTTACGGCGGATCGACAGCCACTCAACGCCCAGGACATCCCGCCGCCGCTGGAACGCACCCAGGAGGTCGCGAGTTCGAGTCTCGCTAGCTCCACTTCGCGGATCCGTTGTGGTTGCCGGGTTTGCTGGCCGAGAGCCGGACGCAACACGCTGGGCAAGCGCCGGGGTCGAGGCTGAGCGCTCGTGTGGTGCGCGCTGGCGGGAAGGCGAATGCGATCGCGCCCGCCGTGCGTTGGAGCGCCTCGATCCTGATGCGAGCGCGTCCCATGTGTCGCTCGCGCGAGACGCCCAGATGTTCTGAATTTGCCGCCTGGGTTCCCGCAGTCTGCCGACTACGGTCGTTCTGCACTGTGGATCGTCACGGCAGCCGCGCGTCTGTTGAACTTATGCTGCCCGTGTGAGCGACTTGACCACCCGCAAGTTGGGCACCGGCGAGTTGGATGAGTTCCGACGGTCGGGCCATGCGCTCGTCGACGCGGTTGCCGACCACCTCGCAGCGCTCCCAGCTCGGCCGGTGTGGCAGTCGATGCCGGACGAGCTGCGTGCGGAGCTGCTGTCGCTGTCGCTTCCCGACGGACGAATAGGACTAGAGGCGCTCGCGGGGGCGATGGCGCGCGACGTTTTGCCGTATGCGATGGGAAACGGGCACCCTGCCTTTTTCGGCTGGGTCAACCCGCCGCCGTCGCTCGCGGGAGTGTTGGCGTCGCTGGCCGCTGCCGCGATGAACCCGAGCGTGGTGTCTGGCGATCATGCCGATGTACATCTGGAGCGTACGGTTGTGCGTTGGCTGGCGGAGCTGGTTGGCTACCCGCATGCGCCGGGCGCCGGGCTGCTCACGAGCGGGGGATCGGCCGCGACCGTCGTGTGCCTGGCCGGAGCACGTGGGCGGGCGGCTGCCGGAGCCGGCTGCGACGTCCGCCGGGGTGGGCTGGCGGGCGGCCCGCGGCTGCTCTGCTACGTGCCCTCTGAGGCTCACAGCTGCGTGCGCCGCGCGATCGAGCTGCTGGGGCTTGGGAGTGACTCGATACGGCCGGTGCCGCTGTCCGCCCAGCGCCTCGATCCCCAACGGCTGCGCGACGCGATCGCGGCCGACCGCGCCGCGGGCGGGACGCCCGCCCTACTTGTCGGCTCGGCGGGCACCGTTAACACGGGCGCGATCGACCCGCTCGAGGCCATGGCCGATGTCGCGGCTGCCGAGGATCTCTGGTTCCACGTCGACGGGGCCTACGGCGCGTTTGGGGTGCTCGATCCCGCGATCGCGGCGCGTTACCGGGGGATGGAGCGAGCGGACTCGCTGGTGCTTGACCCTCACAAGTGGCTGGGCGTCCCGGTCGATGCGGGCTGCGCGCTCGTCCGGCGTGCCGATGACCTACGCGCCGCGTTCAGCATCATCCCGGCATACCTGCGCCAGGACGCCGGCGAGGAGATTGGCACCTTCGCCGAGTACGGCCCCGAGCAGACGCGGCCGTTCCGTGCCCTCAAGACGTGGGCGACGATCGCCACTCGTGGTCGCGACGGCCTCACCGACCAGGTCGTCCGCGCCAACGCGCTGGCGCGCGAACTCGCCGCGTTGGTCGAGGAAGAGCCCTCGCTGGAGCTCGCGGCCGCCCCGGAAACGTCGATCGTCGCGTTTCGGGCCAGGCCGCCTGGATGCACGCCAGACCAGCTTGACGACCTCAACCGTGCCTTGCCCGAGGCGGTCCAGGCTCGGGGGCGGGCGTTCATGACCGGCACGGTCTACGAGGGGCGCGAAACGCTTCGCGCCTGCATCCTCCACCCAGGCACTACCACGGCCGACCTCGAGACACTCATCGCTGAAGTGCTCTCCGTGGCCGACGAGCTGACCGCGGCCCGGTCCTGAGCGCCCAAGCCGACCTATGGCAGAGCACGGCCAACGATTGCAACAGCTCTGTGTCGGAGCTCAGTCCGAAAGGTCGCCAAGGCGGTCGTCCGCCAGCGATCATGGCCGCCACAGTATCGGTCGCGGGGTGGCTCGCGAACGATCGTTCCTAGACGCAGGAGTCCGGAGCATGGGTCGCCCCGACAGCCGGAGTGAGCCACGTCTCCCGAGCGCAAGCGGTGGCTGGGGTCAGCTGGCTGGCGAGCGTGTGATCATCTCAGGCGCATGCCAAAGCCAGCTCGCGAGTTCTTCCTTGCAGACAGCGTCGCGTGGAAGCCAGTTGCTGAGCTGCCCGGCGCGTTCGAGCGAGTCCTCGCGAGCGATTCGGACGGCCGGCTGCTCACCAGGATCATGCGATGGGATCCCGGGTTGGACACATCCCCCATGGGCCCGGCTGTGCACGACTACGTCGAGGAGGTGTTCATCCTGTCCGGCTCGATGCGCGACCTCACGCTTGGTGAGACCTTCTTCGCCGGCTATTACGCCTGTCGCCCTCCCGGTATGACACACGGCCCCTGGACGACGGACGAAGGCTGCGCGATGCTCGAAGTGCGGTACCAGCCCGCTCCACGGTGAATCGAAACGGGCGCAGTTCCAGCGGGCACACTACGCGTGCGCGCGGGACACTCATGAGCCAGATGCGATCGGCCAGAAAGCGCCCAAAGTCGGTTGCCGCGTGTCTCTCGCGCGCCCACCCGAGGCTCCCGCAGCATGAGATCTCGGCTTGGAGAGGCAGCCGGTCGGGCTCGCGCTATGACGCCTGCGGCGACATCAGACCGATCACGTGACCCTCCGGGTCGCTGAAGAGCCCAATCACGATCCCGACTCCGGGCACCTCGTCGGGGCCCATCATCCTGCTGCCGCCGAGGCTTTCCGCCTTCTCGAGCGCCGCTCCCACGTCAGCGACCTCGACGTAGAACGTGACGTGGCCCGGATACCCCTCGGGCCCGGCGCCGACGCCGCCACCGACGCCCTCCTGCTCCTCGAGAACGCTGTAGTCCGTCGGGCCCATCGGCTCGCTGAACTTCCACCCGAACATCTCACCGAAGAACGCGCGCAGCGCGTCCGCGTCCTTCCCCACTACCTCGACGTGCACAACCTGCTGTCCCATGATCTGCTCCCTTCAGCGCTCGCTGGGCGCTCCGTTTCACTCACACTCTAAGACGCCGCCGGGCACCGGGGCCGTCGCGGCGACCCGTCTCCAAAGGGAGCAGACGCGGCGGACGACCCCGAGCAGCGCGGACACGCGGAACGGCGCGCGATGTGAGAGCGGGGGCTTCTCGGCTGAACAAGGCTGCTCCGTACCATGTCTTCTGCTTACCGCGCACGGTCCGGCAGCTCCAAATGCCGTGAAGAATGCCTGTGCCGTGGGAGGAAGGGCTGACGCCGCTCCACGCTGGCGGTCTCCTCGCCCTGATGTGGACCGCGATGTGCCGATATCACCGAGGCGGCGCTCGCATCTCGCGGGGTGCCGCCTCGTGTTTGGTCAGTGTCGTGCTCCGCGCGCCGATCTGACGCTTCCTAGAGGGAGGCGCGTCGACGACCGCTTTGGTATGACACCGTGATCGTGAAGTCGGTGTTGTTACCGACGCTCGTCGCGATGATCTTGCCGTGCGCGTGGCGGTATATGCCGGTCCCGCCGTTGATCGTGAGCACGTGCCGCGCGTGCGAAAGAGTGAACCGCGCGTCGTCGGCGAGCAGCATCGAGCCGCCGATCGCGACCTGGCCGTCACAGCGGGCCGCCCCGGATGCGCCGAGCTGTACGCCTATCCAACCGGCGGCCCCAACCGAAGGCTCGAACCCGAGCTCGCCAGCGAGCCGCCGCGGGCGTCGTCCGATGGCCGGCGCTGGACGATCCCGATCCGCACCGACGTACGCTTCTCGCCGCCGTTGAACCGGACGGCTGCCGCGTTCACCAACACGGCATACCGGGACTCGACGTAGCAGCGCTCTGTCTGCGCTCGGCCGCCGGCTGACGCGCCAGCCGGCCCGAGCGGATCCTGGCGATGCAAGACGGACGACTGGGCGTCGAGCGTCTGTCGGCCACCAAAACGCGGTGACGGTTAGCTCTGTCGAAAGGGCCACGACGGCGGCGACCGAGGAGGTGGCGATGATCCCGAGGTCTACGGCTTGGAGGCTGGCCTCGACTCTGGTCCGGGCGCCTGGCTTCGCTCCCAAGCGGGAATCCGCCAGATCCTGCCCTGCGAAGCGATCGCCCACCCCTTCCAACTCTCAATCGCCGCCGACGCAGCCGGCGCCGCACGCGACTGGACGATCATCGGCTGTCCTTACGAAGCCGCAGTCGCACTCGCGGCCAGCGGCCACGAGTCAGCACGCCGCCGGGCAATCGAGCAGCTGCGGCACCTGGGCGCACGCCGAAGCGGGACGGTAATCAACCAGTCGCGATCGCCCTACTCCCGTCTCGCGACACGGCGCACGCCGCACCACCCAACAAAACCCGGCGGGCCTGACCCCACGCGAGCTCGAGGTCATCGGCCTCGTAGCCGCCGGACTGCACAACGCAGAAATCTCTCCGGCGATCCACGGCGCGCGCAGCTTGACGACGAGCGCCATGGCTTTGCGATCGTGCCGTGCTGGTCTTCGCGGACCCGCCTAAGTCGATAACGACTCGTCGGCTGGCCTCTCGGGCCGGGAACGAATGCGATCCCGGTCCACGGCCTGTCGACGGACGTCCTCGCAGCTATTCGTGAGCCGGCTCTCCTGCGCCGGCCTCGTCGAAGTACTCCACCCACAGCGACGACATGTCGATGCCATCCGCCTCCATTGCCGCCAGTGTCTCTGCCGACGTCCATGCCGCCTCCGCCTGCTCGCGCGTGTCGAAAGTCTCCTCGACCATCACGAGGCTTGGATCGTCTTGTGCGCGCCACGCACGAAAGCTGCGTACGCCGGGCGTGACCTTCAGCGCGTAGTCGTATCCTCGCCGCCACGCGTCGTAGTCAGCAACTCTGCAGTGGCAGAGCACGGTCGTCATGTAGTCCCCCTTTCTTCGGTCCCCGCCGACATTAACAAGGCCCAACGGCCACAGCAAAGGCCTTGACTTGAACTGCGCGTCCCCGTACCCGCGGTGGCACGCGCGAGCGCTTCCGGTCCCGGACCGGCGGGCGCGCCGCCGGAGCCATCGCAACGACGAGCAGCCGAAGGCTCCGCCTGCGCCGGCGCGAGACGCGAGTCTGCGGGCCCGAGCCACGGCGGCGCACGAGCCGTCGCCACACGGAGTCGTCCGGCGTGTCGCCGAGCTAACGATCGCAGGCGTGGCCGAGCGATCGCGCCATGACAGCATTGGCGCCATCACTACGTCACCGTTGCGCTCGCGCCAGTCGTTCACGAGTCGGCGAGTCCTTCGTGGCAAAGGGATCGCCGGGGCCGACGACTCGGACGGCTCCATGGTCTCGCCATAGGAGTGGTCCACTGCGAGCGCTCCGAGACCGCAAAGCAGTCGCCAGTACGATGCCCGGGTTCCGCGCCCAGCAGAACCACCGCCAGCTTGAGCCAAATGCTCGCCGCGCCCTCAAATCGGGAGCCAGGAAGCACTCGCTCGATCTGCGGAGTCCCTCGTTCAACCGCGAAGCACCCGCACGTGTTCGACCGTCTCCGCGAGAGAGGTGGCGAGCCGGGCGCCCGGTGGGACGTCGCCAGCCTGGCGGAGATAGCCGACGGCTTGCCGCTCGCCGGCGACACGTCCGCATAGCCACCTGCGTATACGAGGAACATGATCTCCGTTAAGTCGTTCTTCTCCCACCGTTGCCCAACCGGCCGTACAGGATCCCGCGCACGTGGCTGACAAAAGGCATCCGGGAGACTGACCTCGCAAGCCTCCTTGACCGGCGGATCCGAAAGCCCGATCGTCGCCTTCCAGCACGCCCTAGAGAGGCCGCCTCGGGTCAGGCGGCCTCTCGCTGCGGCGGGAGCGGTCTGCCCCGCCGGTGTCGCGGTTAGTGGGTTCAGCGAACCTTGAAGACCACCGGCTTCGTGGTGCCGAGCAGGATTCGGTGACGATCGAAGCCGCGTAGGGTGATCATGTACTTCCCGTGGCGGAGCCTGTCGCCGTTCACTTTCAGGTTCCAGCGGATGTGCACGCGGCCGTGGTGGTGCCTTCCGAGCGGCACTCTCCCGACCGCTTTCAGCACCGACACGCGCTTGCCGTGGATACGGGTGAACCGCAGGATCCGCTGCACGAGGATCCCCACAGTGTCGTCCTGACCGAGCCGGCTAGAGATCACCGCGTGATTTCCGCGCGCGGTGACATGGACCTTGCACCCGGGGAACAGCGCGCAGCTGATCCCTCCGACGATCGCCTGAGCGAACAGCCGCTGCGGGGTGTCGGCGGTGGTGAACAGGAAGAACGGCGCGTTGACCGGGGCGATCAGGCAGGTAGAGCCGTCGTTCGTGAACGGGTCCGCCGTGCACGCCGATGAGATCGGCGCCCGAACGTCGGCCAGGAGGTGAGCACGCGCCCGCGGCGGCGCGATCAGCTTCACGCCGTGTGGAGTGTCTATGACAAACACCCCATTTGTGTCGAAGTGCCCGGAGAAGCCCCGGAGGTTGCTGCCGCGCGTCTCGAGCCACGACACGTACGGGGTGTTGCCAAAGAACGTGATATCTGGTTTGGAGGCATCGCGGTGAGGGTCGGAGATCGGCTCTCCGCCGTTGAACAGCTCGAAGTGGGTACCGCCGACCAGCCGTGAGACAAAGATCCCGTGGATGCCGTTGCCTGTGTCCTCTGACCACACCGCCCACGGGACGGTCGGGCTGCCGGGCTTCAGCGTGCCCGCGGCGACCCGCGGGTCCTCGGCATCGACGTTCGGGTTCTTGTTCAGCGAGCACCCCTCCTCGGCCGTGTCGGAGGCCGCGCATCCACCGAAATGATTGGTGCCGGTGGCGTCGAGCGTCGCGCTGCCCGTGCTGCCGACCGCGACCCAATGAAAGCCGCCGTTAGCGGCCACGCCATCGCTGACGCCCTTGGCGGCGAACACCATCTCGTTGCTATGAGTCAGGCCGCTGACGACGTGGTTGGTGCTGTCCTTCTCGTACCAGACAACCCACGGAACTCCGTCCTGGACGCCGGCCGCGTTTCTCCCCGTGAAGGCGATGTCGGGCTCGACGCCGTTGCGAGTCGGGTCGATATTCAGGCTCGGATCCGTGCCGCCGATGCCAAACCTCGGGATCCCCGTCTGCTGGAAGCAGAAGCCTCCGATCGCGGGGACGTGGCCGGTGCCATCGGTGACTCCAGCAGGGGTGACACCGTCGCAGTTCGCGGCCATGGGACCGATCGGCCGGCTGACGAAGATCTGGTCCCGACCGTTGTTGTTCGCGGTCTCCTGCCAGGTGACCCACGGACCCGGCTTGGTCGCATCGACCGCCGAGCCGCCCGCCACAGACGGGTTCTCAGCATCCTGATTAGTGTGGATGTTCAGCGACGGGACGTTCGGACCGCTGCCGCCGTTGCCCCGACTCTGACCGGCGAAGACCCACTTGCCCTGTGTACTGTCAAACCGGCTGGCGAAGATGTTGTTCTGGCCGAAGCCGGTCCCGGTCGTGTTCTCATACCACGTCGCCCACGGCACCTTCCGTCCGGCGCCGGTGGGGTCGGCGGCGCCGGCGAAGTCGATCGACGGGGCCTCGCCGTCCTTAGCCTGGTCGAAGTTGAGCGAGCCGAGGAACCTCGGGCTGGCGCTCGAGCGGCCCCCGACCGTGCCGTTGCCGCGCGTCGTCCACACCCCGTTCGCAAACGAGCGTGAAAAGACCTGATCCGCTCCGGTCGTCTGCTGGCGGAAGAGCGCCCACGGCACCCGCGCTCCGCCGGTAAGCGACCCACCGACAACATCCGATTCTTTCGCGCTCCGATTGGGGTCGATCCCAGCAGCTGGATCGTTGTTGACCTGCGCGCCGTTCGCGGGCAACCCGATTATGTCCGCCATCGCCGAGCTCGCCACGAGCGACAACATCACCCCGGCCAGGAACACGGCGCGCCGAGCGCGCCAGCGCTTCACCCTCGACGAAATTCCCTGTGCTGCCCCCTCGTTCGCGTCGGCGACGGGAAACATGATCTTAGGTGGCTTCACCTCATCCTCCTTTACGGCTTGGCAGGGCCGCTCGCGACGCCACGCGTCGTCACGCGGTTACTCTGCTGCGACGTACGGTCCAGCCCGCCGAGCGGTTCGCGAGGCTGCACCGAACCCGAGGCGGACACGTTGACGCGGAGACTCCTGTCGGACCATCCAGTGCCCGTCGGGCCTACCGGAATCATTGCCGCCGGGTCTCGTCTACAACATCGCGATACCCCCTCACACTCCTGCAACGACGCCCTCAACCGAACAACCGCGTTAAATAGCGCTGTCCCGGAAAGGACCGAATGGGGCCGCGCACCCATCTTTGCTGGTGGGCCGTCCCCGTAACGACAGGCGGCGGCGAGCCCCAAGGCTGGTCGCCGGTGCGTCGCGAGGGCGTGATCTTGTGCCTGCTGAGCCCCAATCGCAGCAGGCTGGTGTTGGTCTCGGGATTGACGGGGCGGCCATAAGCGGCGTCACGGTCAAACTTCGCCCGGACGTGGCTGGGATAGGCCTGACGATCCAGAACGGGGCAAACCACTCGTCTCGGCACAGCCAGCCCAGACGGTTCAGCACCGCAGGCTCATCACGTGAGCCCCACCCGGCCGGCGCAGGATGGGTACTGGCCCCCATTAGCTTGTCGCTAGCGTCGCGCTATGAATCTGCGCGACGCTCTCGCGGCCCGCTCATATTTGCCCAGATGCGGGAGCCGGGCCGGATCCGATGCGGTCGTCGGTCCGTCTCATCTGGGGATTGTGGCCGCGAGGGCGACGCTCGCCATCGTGGGGGCCGGGTCCGTGCGAGCCGCACCGCCGAGCTGGCCTGTGTCGAGCGGAGACTCCGGCGGGGGTCTGGCTTGTGTCGCGTGGAGCCGGGCGCTGAGACGCCTAGGGGCGTGACCAACGCGCGTGCCGCGGCTTTCCTGATTTGTCTACGGGTCTGGCCGATTGCTCTTCCGAGGTGCTGGAGCTCGGAATCGGTGAGGGTTCGCTCGCCGCCGCGATCGTCGAGCCCGCCGATTAGCCCGGTACCACGGGTCAGGAGCGCGGTGGCGACCTCGTCGAGGCTCTCGTATGTTCGCCTGGCGTGAGGATGCTGCACGTGGCCGCGAGAACAACCCTGAGTACGTGCTCTAGCCCAGTGACCGCGAGGGCGGCCCGCGTCTGGCTTCTTCCGCAGGACGGGCGGAGACTGCTAACAATGAGGGCTAAGTCCTATTGCGCCTTTCGGACACCGCGATATCAACCGCTCGACGCCCTTGCGGTCGACGCCGCAAGTGCGCGGTCTGTAGGGGCGTTCCAACAAAGCGCACACGAGAAGCCCAGCCAACCGCACACGCGCGCGACGCACAGGCTCGGTCGGACAGGATGACGCCAGGGCGGGGACGGGCTCTTCGACGCGAGCGACACATCCCCGCGCGCACGCCGACGAGATACATGCCAGCCACCATTGCCTGCCTCGGTTAGCCGGACGATCGTTTCGAGGCAATCTCGCGGTCCCATAACGTGCGTCGCAGCGACCGCGAGTTGCTCCTCACCTGCGTCAGCTCTCAGACCCGAACCCTAGGCTGGCGCATGTAAGCGCCCCTCCGTCACCGATCCGACGGAGGGGCGTTTCCCCTCTCACACGCGCCCGCTAGATCGTCGGCGGCTCGGCACGCTCGGCCGATAGGGAGGCGTTCCACCTGCGGCGCTCTCTAGCCCGATCACGCTCGATCCCTGCGTATTCACGTTCGAAGCGGGCACGGGCACGTTCCTCTCTTGCCAGAGAGCGCGAGCCCCCGTCCTGCCACAGCTCCGCCGCCTGTTCATGAGCTGCGGCAGCCCTTTCGTGGGCCGCGGCCGCGCGCAGATGTGCAGCTTCGACCTGGGGCACCCCGCGATCCTACGCGCGCTCGCGGTCCGAGTTGGGATTTTTGGACTTCGATTCAGACGATCAACGCCACAGACGCGACTTAGCGCTCGTCCGGACGAGCGCTAAGCCGACTGCCGACGGATCTGTGTCTTGCCACGTCGGCCAAGTCCGTCGGGACGCTTGGGATCGACGGGAAGCAATCCGCGGCGCCGGGCCCGGTCACATCGCTTGTTCACGTATGGGCGCGTGCCGATCGCCCGGATCCCGGCCGGCCTCTCTCAAGTCGTGGCGAAACGCCAGCCCGTCCGGATGGTTGCGTGCCGGTTGAGCGACCCCAATAGTCGGATGGCAGACGAGCTACCGCAGGGATGTTGCCTATGCATCTTCGCGATTCTGCACGCCGCAGCGAGAGCTCTGCTGTCGGCGACCGGCGAGATTCCGGCGACGGCCAGGCCGATGGGATCTGGCGCTGCCGCCTTCACGCGAACTCAGCAGCGCGACATGGGGCCCGCTGACTGTCGCTCCCCGCCGCTGCGGCGTCCGAGCTGCCTGGGCACGGCGTTTGCTGGCGCCGGCCGGCACGACCGTGAGCAAGCACCGACCGGCCTCGTCAGTCACCGCTGCTTGTCCCGGCGCAGCGACGCTGTTGCGCAACGCCGGGTCGGGCTAGGTCGGGCTGCCCGCTCGCGTCGACCACTTAAGCACCGGGCGGATCCAGCGGTGTCACGCTCGCGATGAGACCGTTGCTGCTAGCCCGAACGAGCGCTCTGGCCGCTGGAATCGACAGCCGCTGCTTTTTGTGCGTCCGGCGCTGGCGTCCGCGGACCATTCCTGCGCTGCCAACACGATTGCCCGGTTCGAAGCGACGCGATGACGAAAGCAATCGCGACCCGGCCGGTTTGCGCCTCGAATATCCCGTAGCGCCAACTGGGGCCCGGCGCTCGCCATCTTCGTGTCTGCCGCAGGTCCTTGCACGCCCATGGTTGGTCAGGGGCAGACGGTCGAATATGCACGGCCGGTAGCGAGTACGGACCACTCGTGGCGGCTGAGATTACGACCTGCAACGGCGCAGGCTTGATGCTCCCAGGCGGTGGGAGACATCGGCCAAGTAAAGGCGTTGCCGTGGTCGTTGACTGCGAGCAGGCGGGCCCCGCCGGGTTCGAATACGGTCGTCGACGTGGTTCCGGGATCGGTGCTGAGGGCTCCGCCTTGCTGTCGGAGCGCGGCGGTGAACCAGACCTTGACGGTCCCTTCCCGGAGGCTGGCGGTCGCGAACAAGTGGCCGGTCGGATCAAACGCGATGCTGGTGACCGGGGCCGTCGCGACGCCAAGTGAGCCGCCGATCTGCTTGCCGGTTACGGGGTTCCATAGCTCGACTGTTCCGGCCGGCGTGCCGTTGGCGAGCGTTCCGTCTGGAGCAAAGGTCAGCGCTGTGGTGCCCGCCGCCGAAGTAAACGCTTGCTGGATTTCGTCCGTCGATGGGTTCAGGATGAGAATGGTGCGGTCGAACGTGCTCAGCGCAAGCGACTTGTCGTTCGGCGAGAAGGCGAGTAGGTCATCACCGACGGGTTGCGAGACAGAGTCGTTGTTTACGCTTGTCACGAGCCGGCCGGTGGCGACGTGCCAGATCGCCAGGCTGGGGAGATCCTGATCGGTCGGCCCGCCGCCGGTCGAGCCGGTCTTGTCGTCGTCGCTGGCGGCGATGAGTCTGCCGTCGGGGGAGAACGCGATCGATTGGATCGCTTCGGGCTGCCCGGCCAGCGATCGGAGCCCGACGAGCGAATGCACGAGCCGTGGCGCGCCGGCCGTGCTCCAAAGCTGCACGAGCCCGGCGTGTGCCCCGACCGCGAGCTCGCCGCCGGGCGACCATGCGAGCACGGTGATGAAGTTCCTCTTGTGGCCAATCGTGAACGCTGCGAGGCGTTTCAGAGTGCTCGAGGAGAACAGCCCTACCGTTGACGGTCCGGTGCGGGCGGCGAACCTCGAGCCGTCGGGAGAGAGCGCGAGGGGCGATGCGGGGGGCGAGACGGGAGCGCAGCATGGAACCGTGGCGCCGAGCGCTGCGCGGCGTCCGAATTGCTGATCGCCGGCGAGGTCCCACTCAAGCAGAAGGCCGTCGAGCGAGGAGGTGTAGAGCGTGTCGCCATCCGGGCTGATCGCAGCCCCGTCGACCTGCCCCGCCGGCCCGGTCAGTAGCTCGGCCGGCCTGGCCGTCCTCGGGTTCCAGACGATCGCGTTGTCGTTGCTGCCGATGCTCACGGCGTCGCTTCCATTCGGTGCGTACAGGACGGGGCCACAGCCGCGCCCTGCCCCTGAGCTCCGGGGCGCGAGGTCCCGGTCGAGGTATCAATGAACGACACCGAGCCGGTTCGTGATCCCATCACGGCGGTGGCTCCGTCGGGGCTGATCGCGGCCGCGGTCGGCGCGGTGGGCGCCGGCGTGATGTTCACCGTGCGAAGCAACCGCAATGAGCGGGCGTCGAACAGCTTGACGGTGTCTGCGCTGACCGTCAGCAGCCGAGAACCGGCGTCAATCAGCCGGATCGCCAACAGCGCCTGGGAGCCGATCCGCACGACCGGGAGCGCCCCGCCGCCAGGGAGCGCCCAGCGCTGGACATACGCTCGGGCTCGTGACCGGCCGGTGCCGACGCTCCAGTACGCGTAATAGAGCATCCGGTCATCAGGGGCGATTGCCACGCTGCCACTGGGAATCTCACTCGGTGCCGGGGGCATCGTCGCGGGGTCCGACAGGCGGGCGGTCGGCTGCAGCGTGCGCGCGTCACTGACCTGGATGAAGTCGCAACCGCCCTGGATGGTGCACTGAGTGCGGTAAGCGAGGAGCGTTCCGTCCCTCGAGTAGGCGGGCGGTTGCGTCCGCTTCGAGCTCGTACAGCGGCCGGGCGATCACCGCGTGGGTACGCGCGTCAAACAGGCGCAGTTCGCCCAGCCCGTCGATAGCTGCCAGCGTGCGAGTGTCCGGGCTGAACGCCAGCGCCGCGGTGGTATTGACGGGCAGCGCGATCGTCCCGATCACGGCCGGATTCCGAAGCAGCGTCGCCAGGAGCGTGCCCTCGGTCTGCGGCGAGCGATCGAGTTTGACGGCCGCGCGCGCCATCAGCATCGCCACGTCGAGCCGCGGCTCGGTGACGGCCTGCGCGCCGAGCCGCCCCGCCAGCGCCACGCGGGCGGCCGTGATCGCCTGACCACGAGAAATCAACGCGAAAATCAGCAGCCCCACGGCCACCGCAGCAACGCCGAGGCTGCCTCCCGCGAGCAGCCGCTGCCGCCGCGTCCGGGCGGATCGAGCGGCCAGCAAATACTCGTGCTCAAGCGCCGTAGGCCCGGGATCCTTGCCCACGCCGGCCGCCAGCCATCGCTCGGCGGCCCCCAGCTCGGACCCGCGCAGCAGGAAGCTTCGATCACGGCCGGCCTGCTCCCACTCGAGCGCTTTGACAGTCAAGCGCGTGTGCTGATGCTCCCACCCCAGATCAGTCTCGATCGCAGTCACGAGCCGCTTCACCCCGCGATCAAACTCGGCGTCGCGCATCGGGATCCAGTGGCGGACACGAATCGCCTCCGGGACCTCAGGGTCGGGGACGCCGCGCCGCGCCAGGGGCACGATGCGCTTGTTCAGCTCGACCGCATGACCGACCTCCTCAGCACAGAACGGCGAGCGCACCGACTCAGGGGTGATCACGAACACAAATGCATCGCTGCCCTCGATCGCCCGCAGCAGGGCCACGGGGAAGACCTCCGCATCCCGAATCCCCTCCACATCCACCCAGACGCTCTTGCCTTGAGCCTCCAGCTCACGCTGCACGCGTTCTACGAACGCCGCATCACGGCGTGAGTAGGAGATGAATACGTCAGCCACCGCGTCGGCCCCGATCCATTTAAGCGCCGGCGAATTCGTTGTCAACATTCGCCGGCCACGTGATCGGCGAGACCTGCCAGCGCGCACCCCCCGGAGCTCTGCCTGGGCCGCCGGGCCGCGGCCGCGTGCAGCGGACTTCCGAGATCAACCGAATGCCCGCGACAGCCGCATTAGCCACGGTCGCGCGCCACGGGTCCCGGCTCGAGACGCGCCTGCGAGGGCTGCTTTCGCCGTTCAAATGACGCGCGGCGGA
The DNA here is from genome assembly GCA_963812225.1 of uncultured Solirubrobacterales bacterium. GTDB lineage: Bacteria > Actinomycetota > Thermoleophilia > Solirubrobacterales > Solirubrobacteraceae > Palsa-465. The sequence goes on along the minus strand of CAWEUN010000006.1, from coordinate 484,295 downwards.
CGAGCGCTCAGGCGACGCCAGTAGTGATCCGCCGGCACGAACCCCTACGAGTGGTTTCGCCACGAATCCGACACTCACCGTCCGTGCCGCAAGACCGGTGCAATGATCGAGCACCAGCGCTGACGCCTGACTGCTGCTGGCTCGCCACAGCAGCGTTCTCCCTGAATGGGGGTCGCGCTCGGTCCTGTGTCCGACCCGCACCGGCTGCTGAATCGCCGGGCGGATCCGGCTGTGTCACGGCCGTCGATGAGGTCGGTGTTGCTAGCCCAAAGCAGCACGCTCGCCACCATTGGTCGAGCCCCCCATAGCCGGCGACGGCGTCCCATAGATTCCGTTCTCACCATGCCCTCGTCGTAGCGGCCTCCACCGGCGGTGACGCCTAAGCCGCTCGCCACGGGACTTACGGCCTCACCTTGACATCTCGCTGCCCCCGGAGGAGTATCGGCTCGTTGAATCGTTGGTGAAGGAGGGGTCTATGGGATCCATACTGCCAGGCGCGTCGATCAGCCGGCGGAGGTTCGTCCAGACTGCGACTGCGGCCGCCGCGGGGGTGACGGGAGCCACGCTTGCCAGGCCCGCTCGCACCGCCGCCTGGGGCGGTGAGCATCATCGGCGGGCGGTCGTGCCGCCGAAGCCGATCCCCGGTGGCGTCACGCCGCCGAACCACACGCAGATCCATCTCTGGCCGGCCGGTGACCCAGCGGTGACGCTGCCGTTCTCGCACGGCACCCTGAAGGGCTTCGACGTCGATCCGAGCACGACCACAGACTTCCGCGGCTTCTCCGCGCTGGCCTACCACGCCGGCACGGCGACCGGCAGCGACGGGGCGACGTACAACCTCGAGACGCACATGACCGTCCTACGGGGCAGGTACATCGCCTCCGACGGCACCCTCCGCTTCGGCACGTTCTCCTTCATATGAGTGGACCTCTTCGAGCCCAGTTCGGGCTCGCAAGTCCACGACCTCAACGGCGGTGTGCTGGCCTCGGGCCTGTTCTGGACGCTTCCGCTCGACGACGACGCCCTGCGTGTCAGCCACGACGGACGCCGGGCCGTGCTCGACGTCGAGGACATCCAGGTCATCGAGAACTACCGGCTCTTCGGTCCGAACGGTACGCCAGCGACGCTGAGCTTCCACATCGAGTGGCAGGCGACCGGCCCGTTCGTCGATCGCGGCAAGGACGCCACGGTCGCTCCCACCGACCCCGCCGCCTTTCTCGCCCGCTTCGCGGTGGCAAGGTCGACAGCGGAGTTCGAGGCCTCGGAATTCGGCTTCAGCTTCAGGTCGGACCCCGGCGTCACCGCGGACCGGGGCTTTGCCGAGATGGGCCGCGAGCGCAACGGCGTCTTTCTGCTCTGAGCCGCGGTCACCGCCGCGGGCAGCCGCGTCGAAACGCAAGACTCTCGGGCGGCCCTCAACCGTAGCTCTCGCTGTCCCTCGCGACGACCTGATGGACGTTCTGCAGCAGCGGAGCGCCCCCTTCCGGGCAGACTGGCGCAATGATCGACCACGAGAAGCCGAGCCCTTGTCGCTCGTAGGCCTAAGCAGTATTCGCTTGACTCAGGCGCTGGGCGGGTAGGCCGGTGCTGTTCGGGCCAGTCTTAGGCGCGTCTTTCGGCTAGGTGCGTGCGTTGCGCTAGTGCCCGGTGGCGGAGAAGTGCGTGTAGTCCTTGGTTGAGCCCGTGAAATTCCCGCCCCATCCCCATCCGATTGAGCGGAAGGCGCGGACAACCGCACTTGTCACCATCCCGCGGCGGTGTCGGGAGCGGTTCAAGTACGGCCGGCTGGCGGGAGCGTGGGTCTGCCCACAGCCGACGTAGGGATTCTCGATCGGGTTCAGATCGACGGCTTCACCGAAGGCATGCTCCGACCACGTCCCCGTGCCGGTACCGCCGACGCATGGCGAAGGGACCGCCTGTTTGCAATCAAACGAGCCGCTGACATCGCCATCGGCCGGGCGCGCCCGTGCCGGGCCATAGGCATCGGACAGGCTCATGTACCGGATCGGGAAGCGAAGCCGGTAGAGCTGCCGGAACACCCGTGCCAGCGGCGCGGCTGCTGATTGGTTGACGACCAGCTGTCCGGTGTGTGAACTCCCGTCGAACCCGTAATAGGAGACCGTCAGCACCCGCAGTTCCGACAGCGGCACCGGGCACCCCGATTGCCATGCCACGCGCTTCACCTCCGCCCGCGCAGGACCCGTGAGCGGCTGGATCAGCCAGTGGAACGGAGCGACCGCCAGCACCACCACCTGCGCCGCGAACAGGCGCATCAACGCAACGATTGGCGCTTGAAGAAACAGCATCAGCGCAGCAACTCCGCTCTCTCCCTGGACCACATAGCTGCAGCGCTGCTTACCACTTCACCACCTATTGTTCCGCGCCGGGAACCGGATTGTCGACCGCGCGCTTTGAGCGCGCGACCAACGATCGAGACCCTTTGGGACGCCGGCTGTCGCTTCCGCGTGGAGACGGCCTCTCACCTGCCGAGACTGCCCCAACGATCGAGATCCGACAGCGCTCGATCTCGCCCTAAGCGGAAGCGGGGGCCGAGGGGGACGAGCTGGCAAGATCGGCACAAACGACTCAGGGAGGCGAGCACAGTGACGAACGGTTCCACCTCGGATACGTCGACCAATGCTGCAGACGGGGGCGGCTCGGTAGAGCAAAACAAAGCTGCCTCGCGCCGCTGGATCGAGGTGTTCAACGAGCGCGACGACGCGGCGGAGGCTGAAATCCGTGGGCCGAATTACATCGCCCATGCTCCCGCGAGTCTGGAGCCCAAACCACTCGATCCCGACGCCTGGACGAAGTTCCTCGCAGGGTTTGTCAACGGGTTTCCCGACCTTCGCCTGACCGTGGAGGACGCGGTCGGCGAAGGCGACCTGGTCGCCCAACGGGTGCAGTTCGAAGGCACCCATACAGGCGAGTTCCAGGGGCTTCCACCGACGCATCGAAAGGTCTCGTTCTCCGGGTTAGAGCTCAACCACTTCGTCGATGGCAAGGTGGTAGAGCACTGGTTCCAGCTCGATGCGCTCGGCCTGCTTCAACAACTGGGGCTCATGGTCGTGCCCGGACCACGGTTACTGCCGCAGATCGTGTCCCATCAACTCAAGAAGCTCCGCAACAAACTCTGAATCGAAGGCTTGCGCTTCGATCGACCAGCAGCGCTGACGCCTGACCGCCGCTTGCCTGGCAAGCGGAACGGGCCCGAGGCGTGCGGGAGCGCATGATGCGCTCCCGCGGTTTGGCTACAAGGCGAGCCCGGCGCTGGCGTGCATCATCGGAGCGCGCCGGGCGTGGACCGTCGAGATGATCTCTTCGGTGTCGATTCCTTCGACGTGGGTCCCGGTGGTTGAGAGGTGCGAGTGGCCGAGCTGGCGCTGGATCAGGGGCAGCGCGATCCCCTCGTGCAACAGCTCAACAGCGTGGGCGTGGCGCAGCTGGTGTGGCGCAAACCGCCGCCGGACACCTGCCTTGAGCGCGAGGTGGTGCAGCTCGATCCGCGCCGCGCTGGCTGACCACGCCCGCCCTCGGGTCGGACCGTCGATCACGCAGAACAGCGGCCCGACCGGGAGCTGCACGCGGTCAGCCAGCCAGGGCTCGAGCGCCGACCATCCCCAGGCGTCCATGCCGACCTCTCGCCGGCGATCGTTCTTGCCGTGCCTGACCAAGATCGAACCGCGACGCTGGTCAAGGTCGGTCTCGATCAACGAGAGCGCCTCGTGGATTCGTAGCCCGGCGCGCCAAAGCACGACAATCAGCGCGTTGAGGCGATGGCCGTGGCGAGTCTGCGCAGCCTGGCGCATGACCGCCACGATCTCATCGACCGTCGGCGGGTCCGCGGGGTAACGCTAGCCCTTGTTGCGCGGGGGTATCCCGACGCCGCGCCCTGGCGTGGTCGCCGGCGACCGGCGCCGGCCGGCGGCATCCAACAGCGGCTGAGAAGACGACATGGCTCCCTCCTTTGAGAGCCGGGAACGATTACGCGCCCAGCTCTACCGCCAACCCGCTGTCGCAGACCACGGAACCAGCAGCACAGCGCCAGCGCTGCTGGTCGATCAAACCAGCGCTCTGTCGATCAGTCGGTCTGCGGGGCATGACGCGGTCGGCGACCAGGATGTCTTGCGAGCTGACGCCGTCGCGCCCCGTCCATCCCCCCCGCTGATAGGGCTCGCGCAGCGCCAGGCGGTGGCGGCTCAGGCATCGGCGAATCCAGGTGAGCGGGTAGGCAACCGCGCGCTCGGGTTCTGCCGGATCCACCACAAGCGCAGCACCAGAGGTGGGTTGGAAACTGGTCATCGCCCGCTCGGGCACAGGCGGAAGACTCTCGTCGAGGGCAAACCAGGTTGCGAACAGCCTCCCGCCAGGGGCTAGCACGCGCGCGGATTCAGCGATGTAGCGCTCCACTGGAGCCTCGAGCAGGTGCGTGAACAGCGAGGTCGCGATAGCTAAATCGAACGAGCCATCCTCGTAAGGGAAGCGAAAATCAGCTGCATCGTCGGCTCCGTCCGGGTTGTAGACCGGGTGGCGCAGGTCGACATGAACGAAGCGGTAGGGGACAGGTGTGCGGGTGTAGTGCTTCTTACACCAGGCGATCCCGTGCTGCGCTACGTCAAACCCATCGTAGGAGCCGTCAGGCGGCGCGAGCTCGGTCGCAAGCACTCGCGCGATCCGCCCGATGCCACAGCCAATGTCCACGACGCGATCGTTGCGCGAGAGCCCAGCGAAGCGACGCAGGTGGACGCGGAACTCATCTCCGGTGGCGCGAAAGTCCGAGTTGCCCACGAATTGCAGCCGACGCGGCGGTACTCGCGGGTCGCGGCGCCGAAGAGCCACGTCCACAGCGTCTGCCACCCGCAACCGAACCGACGTGGCAGCCCTCCGAAGCATCCACGCAGTATCGCTTTCCAGCGCGGCCACGTCACACGAGACGCTGACGCTCCGGGCTAGAAGCAGCGCCGTCGCCTCCCCCGATTCCATCAGACCGGCAGCGCCACGGTGCCCCGGGCGGGTCTGCTCGAGCGGTACCGGGATCTGAGGAAATCTGCGTCTTGCCGGTCCTGCACGCAGTCGTGGGACGGATTCGCCTGCTCGTTGTGCTTGCGCCTGTCGCGCTCGCGGCGGTTGGCGCAGTCGCCGGCTCGGGGGCTGGTGCTCACCCCCGACTCAACTCCTTGCGCCGGCATCCACGCTCAACGTTGTGGAAGGCGAGCAGAGCCCACAGCCAGCGCGGGCCTGTTAACGGGTTAGCCCACAAGCTCCTTGAACGCGGGGTCCTCTCGACTCGGATCGAAGTCAGAGTCTGTGGCGGCCAGCGATCGGAACCGATCCCCATGCTCGATCGCGAGCCGGAGGTGCTCGATCGCGTCCGACGTTCGCCCCGCGAGGCTCTCGCAACACGCCACGTTGTAGAGCAATCCCGGGTAGTCGGGGTTATCCTCGAGCAGCGCACGGCCCCGGTCCGAAGCCGCGGCGTAATCGCCCGCCTCGTAGAGGGGCACGATCGGCGCCCACATCTCAAAGCCACTGACCTCAAACGCCTTACCCGGCGTACCGCCAATCACGAGGATGACGGTCCCCGGCTCCTCGGCGAAGGCGGTGCGCTTGACGCCCGGCTGGACGAACAAAAACGTGTCGGCAGGGGCGACGACCTCCTCGCCGTCGAGCTCGAACTTCGCCCGGCCGCGCTGCACGAGGTAGAGCTCCTCCTGACCGTCGTTCTCGGGGGCCTCATCGTGCTCGCTGATGATCCGGTCGCCCGCCTCGCGACCGGTGAACGCGTTCACCCCGAACGATGTGATGCCAAAGTGATGCCGGACGGCTCCTGGCGGAACGCTGCCGCCGGCGATTACACCGATCTCGTCTAGGTGCGCCAGGGCGTACCCACTCATGGGAAACCTCCTGCGTCGTCTTCGTACGGAGCTGAGGGCAACAGCGCCAGGCTACCGATCCGGCCAACCCACGAAGTCAATCGTCAACGGCGGCCCGACCTATCAGATATAGCCACTTCAGCGCTGCCGCTCCGGTCTATGTCCAACAGGGGCTGGGACCGGCCACGAGCCCGACGCTCGCTTCAGGAGTGCGTGCTGATTCCGTCCTCTTGAGCAAGCGCTCTAGGACGAGATTGAGGCGCCGATCTGGCGTGACGATTGCTCTCGGACTTAGAGCGATCCGGTAGCCAATGATGGGGCTGCCGGATCCAGGGGCAGCAGGCCAGAGCGCCACACCAAATCGACGTAGGCGGCGCCATAGGTTGTTGTGGCGGTCGGTCGATAGGCTCCTGAGTGATGTCGAGCCGAGAGCTCATTGGCACGTTCTGGGCCGCGATGCAGGCCAACGACTGGGAGAGCGCAGCGAGCTGTCTCGCGCCCGAGTGCGTCATCGAGTGGCCCTGCTCCGGGGAGCGGATTGTCGGCCCCAGCGATTTCGCTGCCATCCAGGCTCGGTACCCGACCAACACCGGCCGGTGGAGCTTCGAAGTGCACCGGCTAGTGGTTGAGGGCGACACAGTGGTGAGTGAGGTGACGGTGACCGATGGCGAGCAGTCGGCTCGTGTGGTGGCCTTCTCCGAGATCGATGGGGACCAGATCGTTTACCAGGTCGAGTACTGGCCCATCGCGTATGAGCCGTTGCCCGGCCGAGAAGACCTGACGCGCCCGACCGCGCGCGTCCCTTGACGGCGGTTCCGCGATGGCGGGCAGGACGTCGCGGCCTGTCGGTCCTCGATCATTCCGGCAGTGAGGCCGAGGGGGCGTTACAGGCGGGGGTACCCGACATCTCGCATGCTCGAATCGTCGCGGCACGGTCTATGCCTGCACGTCTCACGCACGGAGGCATCACGACGCGATGTTTCGGCAAAGATGGGGTCTAAACCCCATTGGGTCGCCTTCTCGCGCTCTCTACGGTGGGAATATCGTGGCCAGGGTCGACTTCTTTCGCTACGACTTCAACTTCGCGGGGTTTCAGGCTGGAGATGTGGAGGTCATCCGCTTCGGACCGTATGACTTCGGCAACAAGGCGTTGGCCTGGACCGCCCACCCATTCAATCTTTCAACTCAGACGCGCAATTTGGAGATCACAAGCGTTGTTGCACGGACGACTCCAGCGAGTCCCTCCGGCCAACAGTGGGTAATCGTGGCGGTGCGTAACAACGGCCCCGATCCGGTCGGCATCTGGCAGCTGTTCCTCGGGATGATCTCGCCGTGAACGAGGTCGGCGGAGGTAGCGAGTGAAGGCTGTCGTCACACACGATCAACAAGGAACTATCGCCAGGCTGGCACTATTCGAGCCCGATGCACCTCCGGTTGCCGCGCTCGGCGGCGCGGATGCTTACGTAACCGAGGTGGACATTCCGGACGACGTGCTCGACTTCATCCAGCGCGCGAGTGAGGAGAGCGACGAGCGGGCGGCCGCCGCGCTGCGAGAGCTCCGCGTGACCGTTCCCGGTCACGCGAAGCTCGTCCGCCGAGACGCTCCACGCTAGTCCCGCCTGGAACCACACCAGTAGCGACACAGGTGCGTCCGTAGGCCAGGCAAGGCCCGAACCCTACCGCCGCGCCTGCCTGCCGCCGGAGCGCGATCCAGTTCACGCGATAGCGAGAGCTGGGTTGCCGCTGCACGATTGCCGACCTGGCGCGTCCGTGTCTATGCAATGGACGAAGACGCAGAAGCACTCGCCGCCGCGTGGGCTTGCTTCTCGTGGGATGTGGGCCTCCGGATTGATGATCCATGACTGCGGTCGGCGACGCCCGAGTTCTGCACCGACGACGATTTGAGCATTTCTTCGAGTGGCAGTTCACGACCCTGGGGATTCAGGTCGCTAGAGCGGGCTGGACAGGCTGCATCACGATGGAGCACACATCAGGTGCATCTGGGAGACCGATCCGTGCGGCGGTGGTGCAGCATCAGTGCATAACGAAAGGGGTGCAATATGGCAGTTCAGCAGCTAGCGGCGACAACGAACTTCGTCGTCCACTACGAAGACACGACCGCGAATGCTCAAGACCATGCCGTCCAAGTCGGCGCGGTCTGCGACTACGAGCTCAACGTTCTCAACGCGTGGTTCGGCATCCACAACGCCTTCGGTCCAACGGATCGGATCAACGTCTTCCTCGAGCCAATCGGCGGCGGGTTCAACCATGAATACTGGAGCGGTGGGCGGAGCGAGATCCACGTCACCGACCAGCGCGGGAGCATGATCGCTGAAAACGCTAAGAACGAGATCGTCAAGTCGATCTTTGTGGCCGAGCTGGTCGAGATTTTGATGAGCTACAACAACAAAAGTCGGGGGGCGGTGACATGGAACGCCTCCGACAGCGCGGGGGAAGGCCTGTCGCAACTGTGCAGCATCGAGCGGTATCGCACTGGTCATTACCTGGCCTACCGCTCCGTCGTGGACGCGTGGCTGCAGTCGAACTCACGCCCCGATCGCGTGACGCCCAGAGTCGACCGACACGAATCCCGAAAGCTTCGGGTGCGCGCTGCTCTTCCTTTACTACCTGAAGAGCCAACTGCGCTTCAGCATCGAGGACATCATCCAGAAGGGGGGTGCGACTCTTGAGGAGACCTACAAGAACCTGACCGGCCAAACAGGAGCGTTCAAGGCCTTCACGACATTGCTGTACTCCTTCTTCCCCATCGGCAGCACGCCGACGTTCTTGACCTTCGACGACCCGTTCCCGCTGGTTGGCCCGGGGCAGCGTCAGGTGAACCTGGACTGGAACACGGGCGAGCGCTCCCGCACCAAGATCGCGTCCGGCACCGCGGTCACGAGCCCCTTCGCCCTGTGCCCCGAAAAGCCATACCACTTCGACATCCACAGCACGCCGCAGATACTCGAGTTCACGGCGACATCGAGCGGCTTCGGGCAACCGATCTACTCATGGTGGATCAACGGCCGCCCCGTCGCCCCCCCGGAGTTCGTAACCCTGCCGGCGATCGTAACCGTCGACGACACCACGAACCCGACGAAGCACACGACAATGAGCGGGAGCTCGCCCACCACCGCGAGTGCCATGGTCGGCATCGAGTTGGCCTGCGAGCGGATTCCGACCACCTGGCGCGAAGCCACCCTGCGCGTGTACACCACCGGACTCGACATCGACGTCATCGGTCACGTCGACCTGACAGTGGAAGTCGAGGCCAAGGACGCCCACATGTCACCGGGAGTGCCCACGTCTGCGGTCGTGTGGCTGACGATGCATAACGAGACGGTGGTGTGGGAGGACCAGTACACCAACGACGCCGGAGCCTGCAGGAGGCAGTGGCGCCAGATCACGAAGCGGTATCTCCACTACAAGCACATCGACCCGCTGCTTACATTGCCCGACCCGCCGCGAGCTTACGGCCGGGTGATCCGCGAGATCCAGGCCGTCGTTGTGGCGCTTGAGGAAGCCCGAGAGTCGACGCCGGAGGTCGCCGAGGCCGCCGAGCGGGCCGTGCACGTCGTCTTCGGACTGACGAGCGACGGACTGGGCATCGTCGCCGAGCAGTTCCGCGCAGGAATGGAGCAGTGAAACGTCACACGTCAGCGCCGCAGCCTCGAAATCGCCGAGCTCGACTGGCCGCCTGGCCCCGCGTCGCGGTGCGATCTCGGCGCTCCGCGATGTCGACCACCGGAGCAGACGACCGGTGATTGGCGTCTCCGTCAGACGGCCGTCACCGACGCGTTGGCACTCCGGAGTCCAATACTGCCGCTTTGGGCTAGCAGCAACGGTCTCATCGCGAGCGTGACACCGCTGGATCCGCCCGGTGCTTAAGTGGTCGACGCGAGCGGGCAGCCCGACCTAGCCCGACCCGGCGTTGCGCAACAGCGTCGCTGCGCCGGGACAAGCAGCGGTGACTGACGAGGCCGGTCGGTGCTTGCTCACGGTCGTGCCGGCCGGCGCCAGCAAACGCCGTGCCCAGGCAGCTCGGACGCCGCAGCGGCGCGGAGCGACAGTCAGCGGGCCCCAATGTCGCGCTGCTGAGTTCGCGTGTGAGGAGCGGTCCGAGGGCCGCACGGGCGGACGACTGCTTTCACGATCTGGGCGGCCCACGCGCGAGGATCGCTCTATGGCGACAAGAGCATCACGCGCGGAGAGCGATCCGCGCTACCGGATTGCCACTCAGTGATCGCGCCTCCCTAACCACCGCAACGATCGCTTTTGGCTGGAGGCGGGCGTCGGCCCGGCGATTGAAATGGCGACGAGGGGAGGGTCCCGGGGCCTAGGCTTAGAAGCTTTCGGCAATGGGCGCGGGGGCACCGACACCTCGTCAGGTGGTCGCCCTACGCCGAGACGGCAGCCGACTCGCGGTGCAGATCAATTTGGTAGGACTCAAGCGCGGCCAGGAATGAAGCAAGCAGGTCCGAGTCCGCGACGGTGACCAGTGACGGGCTGCGGGGGTGCGGTCGACTTGGCTCTAGCGAAGCTCGCGCGCGCTGGAGCAGGCTGTTGACCGCCGCGACGGTGATCCCGAGCAGCTCCGCGACCTCGCTCGCTCGCCAGCCGAAGACCTCTCGCAACGTAAGCACGGCGCGCTGGCGAGCCGACAAGCGCTCGATCGCCACGACCAGTGCGAGCCGGAAGGCTTCATCGGTCAGCGTCTGCTCGGCGGGGTCTGCGTCGGCAGCGCCCTCGAGCGGGGCGCTTTGCAGCAACGCGGGATCGACGGGATCCGGCCGCTTCGACCGAGCATTGAGCATGTCAACGCACACGTTGGTCGCGATTCGGTGCAGCCAGGAATCAATCGGGCATCGCCTTTCGAACCGTGCGTGGTGTCGCCAGGCGCGCAGCAGCGTCTCCTGGACGGCGTCCTCGGCCTCGGACCGCGAGCCGAGCATGCGAGTGCAGCGGCGGGTAAGCGCAACGCGGTATTGCTCGAAGTCGTGCTCGACTCGGCGACCTTGGATCGCAGCGGACGTCGGTGTCATTGCAGCGCTCGCGCGAGTTTGTGGAGAGGGAGCGCCCGCCGGGCGTCGCTGACGAGCTCTCGCACTTCGACGCCGGCGTGCCGCAGCATGGCCGCGTACCGGCGTCCGTCGTCGTGTCGCGCGCCGCCGGTCACGATCGTGGCCGGCGCCGCACCGGCGACGGCGGACGGCACCGGACAGAGATCGGAGAACGCTGGGCGGACGAGCAGCTGCGTGCGCACCACCGGCCACCCGGATTCGTGCGCGTCGACTGCGAGTCGAGCGGCCCGCGCGGCGCCCGCGAGCTGACCGGCGACAGCGACCGGCGCCGAGCTGGCGCCGAGCTCGGGGCCATGCTCGGCCGCCCAGCCGAGCGCCTCGATCTCGTACCCGTCGCTGCACCCACCCTCGCGGCATCCGAGCTCGATGACGACCGCGGCTGCGGCCTCGCTGAGGCCCTGACACAGAGCATCGCGTGCGCCGCCTCCGGCCAGCCACAGCACCAGCGGGGCACCGGCCGCGGGGACCGCGGATGGGGCTGGCAGGTAGGCGCGGGCTGGCAGCCGCGTCGGTCCGAACCTCAACCTCAAATCCGCGAACAACGTCACGTGCCGCAGGGTCGCAACAACGCGCGAGAAAGGGAAAGGCCGATCCTGCAATGCAGTTGTGCGTGATCGGCATAACCGCCTGCCCGCGGGGCAGCCATACTTGGCGTGTGCCTGAGAGTGGACATCTCCTCCCCTTCCCCCAGGCGCCGGACGGCATCGAGCTCCGCCACTTGCGGGCGTTCGTTGCGGTTGCCGAGGAGCTCAACTTCGGCCGGGCGGCGGAGCGGCTGTACATCTCACAGCCGGCGCTCAGCCGGCAGATCCGTGCGCTCGAGCAGTTCGTCGGTTGCGAGCTCTTGCGGCGATCAACGCACCGCGTCGAGCTCACCGTCGCCGGCGAAGCGCTTCTCGATCGAGCGCGCAAGCTGCTGCGCGACGTGGACGAGGCGGTGGCGGAGGCGTTGGCGGTAGGTGGAGAGCTGCTCGGACGCGCCATCAAACTGCTCGAACCGCTCTCCGGACTCGTTGCTCAGGAAGCGGGCATTCACGACGCCCGGGAAGCGTTCGAGCGTCTCCAGGCCGAGTTCTCGCCGCCACCGGGGACAACCGTGCGGCCGGTCACAGCCGGTGGGGTGCCATCGCTCGTCGTGTCGCCCGCAGACCTGCCTGAGCCGACCGTGTTGTATCTACACGGAGGGGGCTATCTGCTCGGGTCGGCGTTTGGCTACCAGGCGCACGCCGGTGCGCTGGCGGCCGCCGCACAAACCGGCGTGCTGGTTGTCGACTACCGCCTGGCACCCGAGCATCCGTTTCCCGCGGCCCTGGACGACTCGCTGAGCGCGTACCGTTGGCTGCTCGAGCAGGGCGTCGCGCCGGAGCGTGTGACGGTCGCCGGCGACTCCGCCGGTGGGGGGCTCGTGATGTCGTTGATCCTGTCGCTCAAGCGAGACGGCGAGCCCGCCCCGGGCGGAGCCGTCCTCTTCTGTCCCTGGCTGGACCTCGGGCTTCGCCACGCCGAGCTTGCGCCAGCCGCCGCGCCCGTCGATGCACCCATGGCGACAGAAGCGGAGGTGATCCGCTGCGCCAAGGCGTATCTCAACGGGCACCCGTTCGACGACCCGATCGTCGACCCGCTAGCCGCCGACCTCGGAGGCCTGCCGTCGATTCTTGTGCAGGCCGCGACGGGCGACGCACGTGTCGCCGACGCCGAGGCGCTCGCGGTCCGCGCGCGGGCGCAGGGGGTTGAGGTCCGGCTGGAGCTTTACCCGGTCGAGGCCCACGCGTTCCAGCTGTTCTGGTCGTTCCTTCCCGAGGCCGCCGACGCGTTCGCGGCAGCCGGCGAGTTCATCCGGGAGATCGCCGCGGGCTCGGAGACCTCCCGGAACCTCGCGCGCCGCTGATCAATTCAATCGGAGATCGGGAGCCTGGGGAGGTTCTGACAAGCGACGCCCCATCCGTGAGGCGTACCGTTGATCCGTTGTCGCGGTCGATGATCACGAGCCCTCGTCGTCCCGCCGCCTAGACGAGTGGCCGCCACCGGCACTGACTGCCCGGCCGCTGAGCTTTGCGTGCGGTTGGCGTGTCAGTGCGTCAGCGGAAGGAGTCGGCCGCGATCCGACTGACCTCGGTGACTTCGTCAGCGGGGATGCCTGCCCGCTTGGCGGCGGCGATGATCGCGTCGGGATTCGGCGCCTCGTACAGACAGTAGGTCCGGTAGCGGTCGGCGCTGAGGAAGGAGAACAGCCAGGTCATGCCTTCGTCGGCGTTGATCTCCTCGAGCAGCCTCACGTCGTCGCTGCTGATCTCGAGCTGCTCGGCGAAGCGGCGTTCGATCACATAGAGTGGCATGGGCGCTCCTAACTCCTGTCGGTTGTGTCCAGAAGGTCATGGCGGTGGGCATAACCGGCTGCTTCCGTTCGGTTCGCGGCGCCGGTTTTGCGCAGGATGCTGCGAACGTGGTTGGCGACCGTATGGCCGCTGATGCGGAGCTCGTCCCCGATCTCCCGGTTGCTGAGTCCGGCCGCGACGAGGCGGAGGATGTCGACTTCCCGCCAAGACAGATCATCCGATCGACGGTGCCGCCCGCGATGTCGACTCTGCCGACACCGCGTTCAGCTACCGCGATGCGCAGTGGGCCGAGGTCATCTTCGGCGTCGACCCCGACCCGGCCAACCGCCGGCGCGATCCGCGACTGGTGCGTCGGCTACTGGGACGCGACCCACCCCTACTCAGCCGGTGGCGCATATGTCAACTTCATGATGGACGAGGGACAGGACCGCGTCCGCGCCACGTACCGCCAGAACTACGACCGGCTCGCGCGCGTCAAGGCTCAGTACGACCCCGACAACGTCTTCCACGTCATCCAGAACATCCATCCCGCGACGAGCGCATAGGACGACCCGCAAACTCCGGCGCGCACACCCGGGCCGGTTCATTCTGGCCGTTCAGCGCGGCTCGCCGTCGAGGCGCTCGGCGAGTTCGACGATCAGGCCTTCGAGTCCGCGGACGTAGCAGAGGAGGAAGGTATTCTCGAAGTCGACGATCTCCCCGACCGTGTCCCAGCCGGCCTCTCGGACACGGTCGACGACGCCACGGACGTCGTCGACGGTGAAGGCGATGTGCCGGAGCCCAGGGCGGTTGGCGGCCGGCGCCGGCTCCCCGGCGCCGGCGGAAGGCGGCTGGAATCGCACGACCTCGAACATGTCGCTGCCGTCACGGGCGTGAGCCATTGCGACCTCGACCGTCACGTTCTCGAAACCAATGATCCGATCGATCCACTCGCCGGTGAATACGCCGGGCTTACCGCAATCGAAGCCGAGTACCGCAAGAAACCGGATTGTCTCGTCGAGGTCCTCGACGACAAGACCCACTGGACGAACTTGGTGACGCTCAACACGGACTCCTTTCGAGGGTTTCTTGAAGAGCCTTCTGCACGCCGGCAAAGTCGAGCTACTTCCCGGCGCAGGCGCCGCGGCGTGACCAAGACGATGCCGACAGATCAGCAGCGCCTGACCAGGACCTCGTCACACGAGTTGTCAAAGGTGACGAGCCAGAGCTTCGGCGATCGAAACCTCCTCCGAGGGCTCAACACCGCCACAGAGCAAACAGTGAGGGCCTCACCAAGCCTGAGCACGGGTAACGTCCGCCGACACTCTCCACCGGTTGTGTGCGCCAGACGCCGCGCCGTGTCATCAATACTGCACTGAAGATCATCTCGGCGGCGCACGAGCTCCTGGTGCTCAGCGGCCCATCTCTCCCACCTTTGGCGCGCGGCGGTTTTCCGTCGTTCGAGCTCGAGGAGCGCTTCGTCGCGGACCGAGCGCCACGCCTCCGCATCGGTGCGCAGCATCTTGGCAAAGGACAAGAGTGTGGCCAATTCTGCACGCAGGACTCGGCGATCCTCGTATTGCGATTGGGCTCGAGCCGCGCGTTCGCGAAGAGCTACGAGCTGACGACACAGCTCGTCGCGCTCCGCCCCGCCCCGTTGGGCATCCGCCTCCGCGGGCCCGGACGCATGCCGGGTTAAGGCCAGCCTGGTCGCGGTCGCCTCACGATCAATGGCGAGCAGTAGCTGGGCAACCTCTGAGCCAACCTTGGTATCAGCGGCGACGACCTGTATTCCCAAATGCTCTCGCCCCACCGGATGCGCGTCAATGCATGCCGAGAACCCGTTTGGCCTCCGAGCGCGTGGACTCGAGAACGCAGGAACTCGCCACGCGGTCGACCAAAACGCCGACGAGCTGACGAGCGCGTTCGCGGCGTGGCAGGGCGCGGAGGGTTCGGCGTTTTCAGGCCTCAGAGGTTCGCATCGGGATCGGTCGCGCCGCCATTGGCTCCAGGGGCGCTGTTGGTTCCGTTCTTGCCCGCCGCTCCGGTTGCACCCGAGCTGCCGCTGGGCGCAAAGGTGGAGCCGTTGGCGTTGCGGCCGCCCCGTCCGCCCTGCCCACCTGAACCAGTCGCGCCACCGGTGCCGGCACAGCCGCCGGAGGACTGGCCGTTGCAGTTGGTCGAGCCACCAGCGCCAGCCGTGACGGCGTCAGAGCTGTATGTCAGCCCCGTGCCGACGGTCACGGTAGAGCCGGCATAGGCCGCGCCGGCGAGAGCCGCGCCGCCGACGCCGGCCTTACCGCCATTGCCCCCGTTGCCCCCGCGGCCGCCGTTGCCACCCCGACCGCCGTGGCCGCCGCCACCGCTGGGACCTCCACCGTCGCCGCCGATCCCGCCAGAATTGGCCGCACGACCATCGCCGCCGCGGCCGCCGTGGCCGCCTTCGGTGCCGTTGGAGGAATCGACCGAATTGGTGGCGGGTGCACCGGGTAGACCCGAGAGTCCGACGTTGCTCTGGCCGCTCTCGTTCGAACCGCCGCCGCCGTCACCTCCTCGACCACCGTCTCCGCCCAGACCGCCGTAGTTGCCTCCGCCCCCGTCTCCACCGCCGCTGCCCGTCCCGCCCTGCGCGAGGTCGCCACTCAGGGTGTCTCCGGAGAGCGTGAGCGTCCCGGAGCCGCTGTGCCAGATGGCGCCGCCCTGCGCCGCCCCGCCGGTGCCGCCTGCGCCGGCCGCGCCGGCCGAGCCCGGAACGCCGGCGACTCCGGAGGCACCGGGCGCGCCACCGGGTCCGCCCGGGCCGCCCGAGCTTGACTCGCTCGTGGTGTCGCCACCACTACCCCCTTGGCCGCCATTCCCTCCGTAGCCTGCGGTGCCGCCTTCTCCACCCTCTCCGCCGTTGCCGCCGCCGGCGCCGACTCCGGCCAGCGCCTCACTGCCCCTCAATTGCGTATCGGACACCGTGGCGGCCGTGGTCGTGGCGAGTGCCCCGCCGGCTGCCAGTCCTCCGGCTCCGCCCTTGCCGCCGTTGCCGCCCGCGGCCCCGGCGCCCGCGTTTCCGGCCTGAGCGCCCGAGCCGGCTCCCCCGCCCCCACCGCCAGCTCCGGGATCCAGGTTCGAGGCTCCGGCTCCACCGTCCCCACCGTTACCACCCCATCCGCCGGCGCCACCGGTTCCACCCGTTCCGCCGCGGCCCCCGGACCCGCCATTGCCTCCGTATGCGTCGCCGCCGAGGGACGCGCCGGAGTCGATCGTGAGCGTTCCGGTGCTGCAGATCTCGCCGCCGTACGCGGCACCGCCCGCACCACCTGGCGCTCCGGACGCCGCCTCAGCGCCGTCGGCGCCGTTGCCCCCAGCAGCGCCCGCGTTGCCAGCGGTGCCGTTGGCGCCCCGCTCCGGCGGTGTGACGCCGCTCGCACCGCTGCTCCCGTCGCCACCGTTGCCGCCGTCGGCGCCGCCCGCTGTGTACGAGTCGCCGCCCTGTCCGCCGTGCCTCCCCGCGCCTGGCCCCCGGTGAAGGTGCCGCCGTTGATCGTAAGCGTTCCGGCGTTGTAGATGGCCCCACCGCGACCCGCACCGCCCGCAGCTCCGGCCGTGGCGGGAGCACCGTTGCCGCCAGGCGAGCCGTCCGCGCCCGGCGAGCCAGCGCCGCCGTCGGCGCCATTGGCGCCCGGCGTCCCGTTTGCCCCATCTCCACCGTTCCCGCCCTGGGCCAAGTTCGAGCTGAAGTCGTCGCCATTGAGGGTCACCGATCCCGAGTTGATCAGCAGCGCACCGCCCTTGGCAGCCTCCCCGGCGCTACCGGGCGCCGATGCTGTCCCGGCCGTGCCCGCAGCGCCCTGCGCCACGCCCTGGTAGAGCGTGATGCCGCCAATCGTCACATTGCCACCATTGACTGCCATCAGGCGGACCTCGTCCCCGCCATTGAAACTCACCGAGTGACCGTTTGCCTCGAGATCGAGGTTCAAGTTGTTGAGGTCGACCGTGGAGGTGAAGGTGATCGCGCAATCGACCCCGAAGTCGACGGTGCCACCGCCGGCGATCGCCTTCTTGAGAGCACCCTCCGAGCAGGTTGTGATCGTCGTAGGGCCGCTGGCGAGAGCCGGGATGACGAACACCGTTAGCGCCAGCGCCAGGACTGCGCCACCGAGGAGCCAGCAGCGCCCTCGCGTACCGCCGACCGCAGGGTTTCCCGCCCAGCTCCCACCCGACCGTTGATACGTCGACTACTGAAACCACGCCCTGCACGGGACGACGACTTACCCATCTCGACACCCTTTCTCCCCAAGTTGGCGACGGCCAGCTCGCGATCGTCGGCGCTGAAGGCGACCGGCTCCAGATCGATGTAGCCGAGAAAGTGCAGGATATGACGGACCGGCCTGCCGGTGGCGAGCCGGCTCCTTATGCCCGCCTGGTTATCCCGGTGACCTCCCACGCCCGGCCAAGGGCACTGCCATAAAAAGCCACAATCACGAGGACCAATGCACGTTGCAGCGCGGCACTCTGGCTGTTCGCCAGGAGCGCTACGGCGAGGCCGAGCTGCACTGAGTAGCCCCCAACCGAAATCGCCGCGAAGGCCAGATTCAGCTTTCTGCTTCGAGAGCCGCGAGAAAAATTTCCAGCTCGCTTGGCCCTCGGTATCAGCCGTCTGGTCGCCAGCAGGCCGACGGTTGCCATGGCGACGCTTGATATTCCGAAGACGACTGAGCCTCCGGTCAAGGCCACGATCGAGACGAAGAAAATGTCTACCAGGACAACAAACGCGCTCCCGGCCAACACAGTTCGCAACTCCCGAGTCGTGGGGTCCGCGTCATCCGCGTTGACGACCGATACAGCGACGACCAGCAACCCCAAGACGGCAGCCGACGCGCCCGCGCTTGCGACGAAGAAGCTCTCATAGTGGCCCACCACAACACCCACCCTATCCGCGGTTGTCGTGCCGCGGCGTGCCCGACCCGTTCTCCACGAAGAAGCGCCGCTGTGTCGAGCGGAGCGCTACTACGCGACCGGAGCCGAGATCCCCCGCCCCAGACTCAAGCACCCGTCACATACCGAGCGCCAAACCGCCAGCGGCTCGGATGAGCATCCAGTCGCGGTTCGTGTCGAACGGCATCACCCGGTAGGTGAAGCCGTGGATCGTCGCAATGCGCTGGTGGGCGTATCGCGAGGTCGGGCCGACGAGCAGGTACGTTTGCGCGCGTGCCGAGGGCGTCGTCCGGGTGCCGATGCTTCCCACCATGTTGATGAAGGCATCGAGCAGGTTGACTCTGTAGTAGTTGCTCTTCGACGGCGGGACCGTCAGCACGAGCTCCTTGGCACCGCCACGGCCGTTCGCTCCGCTGAGATCTAGCATCGCGTTGAGGTACAGCGCAGACGAGTTGCCGGCATTCGTGGCCTGGTTGTTCCATGTCGCTACCCCTCCCGTTCCACCAAACGTATTGACCGGTGTCGTCACTAGTTCGTTGTACCTCGCCAAGCGGTACACGAACTCGGGCGCGACGCCCCACACATAGGCGTTCGCGGCGAGCTTCTGAATCAGCTTGGGACTGGATCGGTTTCGCGACAGCCTCGGAGGGCGCGAGTGTCGCGATTCCGCTGAGACCAGCGGCCACGACCGTGGCGAGCGTCGCGGCAAGGCGGTGGCATGAATACGGGAGTGTCACGTCAGTACTGCTTCGGTCGGCGCATCTGTCAGCGGCGTGGCCGCCGTTTGCGTTTGCGTGGAGCTCATCCTCAGGGACGTCCCGATCCGTCACAAGAGGGAGACCCCGCGTGTTGTCCCTACCGTTTTCCCTACCGTTTTCGGCGCGCTCGTCGCGTCCATGGGTGGCGTGAGAAAACAATCGCGCGGTGGCGCGGCCGTCGTCCTCAGTCAGCTCGCGCGGGGAGACGCTCGCGAGCCGCGAGGCGTTTCGGGTCTTTGCGGCGCTTTCGCGCTGGTTGGTGGGACATGTGGGTCGCCCGGCTCCGGTCCGGAGCTCCACGCTAGGCTGCGACCGTGTCGTCCAGAACCGCGTTGATCACCGGCGCGAACCGCGGCATCGGTCAGGAGATCGCGCGTCAGCTGGCCGCTGCTGGGATCGCGGTTGTGGCCGGATCGCGCGACCTGAGAGCGGGTCAGGTCGCCGCGCGGGCGGTTGGGGAAGAGGTCCGAGCCGAGCAACTCGACGTATCAGATCCGGACAGTGTCGCCGCTTGTCAGCGACGACTGGCCGAGGCGGGCGTCGAGATCGACATCCTCGTCAACAACGCTGGGCTGTACACGACGACTCCGCTATTAACGATCGACGAACGCGCGCTCGTCGAAGCCCTCCAGGTCAACCTCATCGGCGCGTGGCGGACCGCGCGCGCGTTCGTCCCGGCCATGCGGGCTCGAGGATGGGGCCGGGTCGTGAACGTCTCCACCGGCTACGCCCATTTCGCCGAGCGTCCGCCGCAAGCCGGCGCGTACGGACTAGCGAAGGCCGCGCTGAACGTACTCACCCGGATGATCGCCGCAGAGGCAGGCCCCCGCGTCAAGGTCAACTCGATGTCGCCCGGCTGGGTGGCCACGCGAATGGGCGGCAGCAGCGCGCCGCGCACGGTACCCGAGGGAGCCGACACGGCGGTCTGGTTGGCGACCCTCCCAGATGACGGGCCCACCGACGGCTTCTACTACGACCGCCAACGGATCCCTTGGTAACGGCCCCCGGCCGCGACAAACCTCGCAGTCTGGCCAGCGCCTTGGGTTCCGCGGTGGCTCTCCCGCTCAGAGTCTGGTGGTCTCCACGCGCAATCGCTCTCGGATTCGCTTACGCTCGCCGTGAATGGGACCGACCGATCACGAATCGAGTTACCGCGCGATCGAGCGCCTCATCGCGACCTACGCCGAGCTTGTCGACGATGGCGATTTCGCAGCCGTGGGCCGTCTGTTCTCAGACGCGACCTTCGCGGGCGGCGCTGGGTCAGTAACTGGCAGTGATGCGATCGAGAAGATGCTCCGCGAGAACGTAATCATCTATGACGACGGGACACCGCGCACCAAGCACATCACGACCAACCTCGCTATCGAGGTCGACGAAGCTGCAGGCACAGCGGTGTCGCGTTCCTACTTCACCGCCCTGCAGGCGCTCCCCGACCTGGCTCTACAGCCGATCGTCAGCGGCCGGTATTTCGACCGCTTCGAGCGCCGCGACGGGCACTGGCGTTTTGTCGAGCGGCGCGTTCGAACCGATCTCGTCGGAGACGTGAGCCGCCATCTGCGTCGATCGTCCACCGACCAGTAGACGTTCCGCAGCTCGAGGCGGTCGCACTGATGAAGATCAGCCCTTCTGGCCGCACGATCTCGATCATCGCCAGCGATGTTGGTCTGGTGGCGTCATCATTCACTCCATGATCGGCTATTCGGCGAAATCGATTGACGAGCTGCCGACGCTGTGGGACGGCTTCGCGAAACTCGTGCGCGCCGGACTCGAGATCACCGCGTTCGGCGCGAACATCATGGATCTGCCGCCCGACTACTCGACCCGCTCACACGACGAGTCGGAGTCTGGACAGCAGGAGCTGTACGTGGCGTTGTCGGGTTCGGGCTCTGTGGACATCGAGGGTGCTCGGCTGCCACTAGACGTTGACCACCTCGTACGCGTCGATGCAGGGACGGTCAGAGTCCTGTCATCAGGGGCGGACGGTTTGCGCGTGCTCTGCATCGGCGGCGTGCCTGGCGGGGTATACGACCCGCCGGATTGGAGCTCGACCGGAGACTGAACGAGGCAGGCTGCTGAATGAGGCAGCCTGGCGCGGGCAACTCTGCCCCCACGAATCACCGGCCCCCACAACTCGCCCGTCGAAAGGCGAAGTCGCATGCCGCCATCGTTCACGGCAACGCGCCTCCAGGGTCGAGTTAGCGCCAGCCGAGCTCTGGCGCAACGTGGGTGAGAATGTTCTCGATCACGTGGGCGTTGTATTCCACGCCGAGCTGGTTGGGCACGGTGAGCAACAGCGTGTCCGCCGCCTGGATCGCCTCGTCCATCCGGAGCTGCTCAACGAGCAGGTCGGGCTCGGCTGCATACGAGCGGCCGAAGATCGCGCGCGTGTTCTCGTCGATCATGCCGATCTGGTCGTGGGAGTCTCGGTCGTGGGCGAAGTAGGCGCGGTCAGTGTCGGTGGTGAGCGCGAAGATGCTGCGGCTGACCGATACCCGTGGCTGGCGGTCATGCCCAGCCTCGTTCCACGCCTCGCGGTAGGCGTCGATTTGCTTGCGCTGCTGGACGTGCAGTGGCTCGCCGGTCTCGTCGTCCTTCAGCGTCGAGCTTTGTAGGTTGAGCCCGAGCCGGGCCGCCCAGACGCTGGTTGCGTTCGATCCCGATCCCCACCAGATCCGCTCTCGCAAGCCAGGCGAGTGCGGCTCGAGCCGCAGCAGGCCCGGCGGATTGGCGAACATCGGCCGCGGGTTTGGCTGCGCGAATCCCTCGCCTTCCAGAAGCTTGAGCGCGAGCTCGGCGTGTTGCCGCGCCATATCGGCATCACCGTCGCCGTCCGCGGGCGTGTAGCCGAAGTACCGCCAGCCATCGATCACCTGCTCGGGCGACCCCCGACTGATCCCGAGCTGAAGCCGGCCACCGGCGATCAGGTCGGCAGCCCCGGCGTCTTCGGCGAAGTACATCGGGTTCTCGTAGCGCATATCGATCACGGCGGTACCAATCTCGATCCGCGACGTCCTGGCTCCGATCGCGGCCAGAAGTGGGAACGGCGAGGCGAGCTGTCGCGCGAAATGGTGAACTCGGAAGTACGCGCCGTCGGCGCCCAATTCCTCCGCCGCGACCGCAAGCTCGATCGATTGCAGTAGCGCATCTGCACCTGAGTGCGTCCGCGAGTTCGGACTGGGGCTCCAGTGACCAAAGGAGAGGAATCCGATCTTCTTCATGCGTTCTTTGAATCAACCGGAGCGCAAAGCAAGCCGACAATTCTTCACGTCGCCGAGGGCGAGCGCGCCGCGCTCTCCGCGAGGATCAGTCGTCGCGTGGCCGGGGCTGAAAGACGATTCGTTTGAGCTCGGCGAGTGCGTCGCCGCCGAGACGAAGTGCTGTCTGGAAGCCCTCGAGTCCGAGTTCGCCCGCGTCGAGCGACCGCCGGAGTTCGTCGAGCGCCGGTCGCTCGTCGTCGAGTACCTTGTCACGCGAAGCGTCCAGCAGGATCAGGTGTCGAGGCCGACGGAGGCCGTGAGCGACGCGGACGTATCGTTCGCGCTGTGAAGCGTCGAAACCCTCGAGCGGCAGAACGACGTTCTGCTCAGACTGCAGCCGCTTGCGAACCGCGCCAGCCAGGAGTTCGTTAGCACGATCCTCGATCTCGCTTTCCGCGACCCGACCGGCTAGCAGTGCCCGCACCCGAGCCGGTGTAAGCACGGCCCCGCGCTCCTCGACGACTCGCTCGGCGAACAGAGCGGGCTCCGACGCCTCAGCGCCGACGATGACGACAAGACTTCCGGGCGAGTAGCGCAGCCGATGCGAGGGAGCGAGAACGCGGCACCGGACTGACACGTCGACCGGGCGTGGCGGGCTGCCATCCGCCCGCGGGCGCTCGGATGACCAGCCAGTGCGCTCGTCGGCGGAGATCTTGACGCTTCGGGCCGGGGTTCTCTCGGACATGTCGACAATCATCGCCGACCCGGCCCGTCCGTGCTCTGCGGGTCGTGTGTGCGACCCCCCGGCGTCGGTCAACGCCGGCTAGATCGGCGGTCCGACCCCCGCCATCAGCCGGGGCCAGACCGCCAATCGCGCCACCGCCGAAGCCCGCGCCGAGCGGGCGCCGGCGGCCGTCACCAGATCAACCGGCGCCGGTGTTGCCGGAGTTGCCGGTATTGCGCGAGCCGCTGTCACCCGTGGTAGTGCAGCGGTCCAGGTGCCAGGTGCCAGCGCCTGTGTTGCCCGAGGGGACAACGTACGTGCCGTCCGCGCCATTGAGAACCTTCACCGTTGGCCCCGACACACCCGGCGCCGGGGTACAGGTCACCGGGCCGCTGACGGCTGCCGCCCCGGGCGCCATGTAGATCGTGATCTGCTCGTCGGTCCCCATCGCGATGAGCTTGCGGTTCACCTGGGGAAGCGCCGAGTCCTGGTTGAGCGTGACCAACACCGAGCCATCGCTGCTCTTCGTAACGGCAAACGCCGGCGGGGCCGCCGATCCGCTCAGGGCGAGCACGAGCGCCGCGCCGACCCCCGCCAGCCCGAGCGTGCCGCCCGCGAGAAGGCGCGGCAGGCGGGCTCGACGCGGCTCAGGTCGATGGGCGTGTGCCGCTTGGTGCTCGCGGGCCAGGTCGACGGTGGTGCTGGCGTGCAGCGCCTCGCCCAGGCGCTCCAGATTGGGATCGAAATCGACACGAGTCATGAACGGTTCTCCTTGGACGGGGTGAGATGGCGTTTGAGGGCTTTCAGCCCGCGGTGGACGCGAACCCGCGCGGCGGCGGGGGTGGTCCCGAGTGCGCGAGCGATGTCTGTGTACTCCAGGTCCTCGAGCACGCGCAGGCGCACGGCTTCGCGCTGGTGCGCGGGCAGGGTGTCGAGTAGCTCGTCGGCTCCGTCGGCCCACGTGACGTCGGGCACCGGATCGTCGACGCACTGCGGACGGTCAAGCCGCTCATGCAGTCCGAGCCGCTCGGTGGCACGTCGCTCGAGCGCGCCGCGACGGATCGACATCAACAGCACGTTGCGCGCAATGCCATAGATCCACGGCGCAGCCGAGCCGTTGGCCTCGTCACGGAACCGGGCGCGGACAAGCCATGTCTGGGCGAAGGTCTCGGCCGTGAGATCGAGCGCCGTCGCCCGGCTGCCGGTGCGGCGCAAGAAGTACTCATGCACCGCCTGGGCGTAGCGTTCATACAGCTCCCGGAACGCGTCGGGATCGTGGCGCGCGGCGGCGAGCAGCGAGGCGTCGGTGGACGCGGCCGCCGCGGGGAGGGTGGGTGAAGATGTCATCGGGGGGTTCATTGCACGAGCTCCCCGCGGTGTTACCTGATCACGCGTTGGGGTTACGACCCGATCTCCCAGCACGCCGGGTCCGGCGGGCTCCCGTAGCACCGACGACCGCGCTTCGTCTGGCATGATCGCAGCGTGGCCAAGTCGAAAGCAGAAAAGCTCGAGCCGGGACCGGTAGAGAAGATCAGATGGCTCGATCACGTCGCCGACCACGACTACGACGCCGCCGAGGCCTACCTGTCCCTCAAGATCGACAGCGACGCTGCCACCAAGGCCGTCAAACGACTACGCAAGGCTCCGCTCATCAGCCGACGCGCGAACGACCTCCTGCGTGCTGCCGGATTGACCGCCGCGGCCCTTGATGATCCGGGCGTGATGAAGGACCTGATCAAGGTCATCGAGGGGAAGGAGCTCAGCCCGGTGCTCGTGATCAGCGGCGACGGGGCCGCCGACATTGCCGACGGCTACCACCGGGTATCACTCGTCTATCGGCTCGACCCCTACGGAGAGGTCCCGCTAAAGCTCGCCTGACCGAAGCTGGACGCCTAGCTCATGAGCACATCCGCCAGCGTCAGGAGAGCCCGCGACCATCGCGAGCGTGAGATAGCGGAGGTCCTCGTTCGCTACGGCCTGTCCTACCTCGCCACTGCCGTTGGGCTCGGGCGTCTCCTGGCCGCCGAGCACCAGGTGCTCAGGGGGGAACCTCCCGAGGCGCACACTCCGCCACAGAATCTCAGGCTCGCCCTGGAGGAGCTTGGCCCGACCTTCATCAAGCTCGGCCAGCTTCTGTCTACGCGCGCCGACCTGCTCTCACCCGAGTACCGCTCCGAGCTGGCGAAGCTCCAGGACGCCGCGCCAGCCGTTCCCAGCGAGGTCGTCGAGGACATCGTCGCGCGCGAGCTCCACGCGAGCGCCGACACGCTGTTTGCCACGTTCGACGTGGCGCCGCTGGCGTGCGCGTCCGTCGGCCAGGCCCACACCGCAACCCTGCATGACGGAACCGATGTGGTCGTGAAGGTGCGCAGGCCGAACGTGGTTGAGGAAATGGGTCAGGACATGGAGATCATCCAGAACTTCGCGGCCCGCGCGACCCGGCTCTCGGCGACGGCCGCTCGGTATGACCTGGTGGGGCTGGCGGACGAGTTCGTGCACACGTTGCGAGGACAGCTCGACTACTTGCAAGAGGGACGCAACGCCGAGCGTTTCGCGTCGAACTTCGGGGCAGACGCGTCCGTCCAGATCCCACACATCTACTGGGACTTCACAACCTCCCGCGTGATCACGCTCGAACGGATCCGCGGCATGAAAATCACCGATCTGGCGGCGCTCGACGAAGCCGGGCTCGACCGTCGTGAGCTCGCGCAACGCACCGCGATGGTCACCGCCAAGATGATCTTCGAAGACGGGTTCTTCCACGCCGACCCTCATCCGGGGAACTTCTTCATCGAGCCCAGCGGTCGTGTCGGAATCATCGACTTCGGGATGGTCGGCAGCCTGGACGACCGCCAGCGGGAGCAGCTCGGCCGCCTTCTAGCCGGGTTTGTTCGTCGCGACCCCGACCGCCTGGCCAGCGCCCTGCTCGGCCTTGGCGCAACGACCGAACCCGTCGATCGCATCCGCCTGCGCGCGGACCTTGCGAGCCTGCTCGCCCGCTACTTCGGCCGCAGCGTCTCCGAGGTATCGCTGCGAGGCGCGATCGGCGACCTCCTGGAGATCGTCCGCAGGCACCGCCTCCGGGTCCCCCGTGACCTTGCGCTGCTGTTCACCGTGCTCATCATCGCCGAGGGGCTCGTCGCCGTGCTCGACCCGGACTTCCGGTTCGCCGAGGCGCTAGCGCCCTACGCGCGTCGCCAGCTTGTCGCTCAGCTGACTCCCCGCACGGTGGCGCGGCGTCTGGAGCGATTCGGCATCGACCTCGCAGAGCTCGCCACCGACTTGCCCCCGCGGCTCAATCGAATCGTCGAAGCGATCGACACCGGCGGGCTCGAGGTGCACCTGCGCACTGACGAGATGGACGCACTGCTCGCCCGCGCCGAGCGCGTGGGCAACCGGGTCGCCGCGAGCGTGCTTGCCGCAGCCATGATCGATGGGTTGGCCCAGCTGGTGGCCCGACGTCGCGGGCGCACGTCCGGCCTCCGGAGGCGGCGCAACCGCGGGAGCGGAAAGCTCGGGACGATGGTGCGCCAGGCGGGCCGATGGCCCTAATGCCCTGGACGATCGACGGTCCTACAGCCGCGGGACCCGGCAGCGAGGAATGCTGACCCCAAGAACAACTCGGTCCAGGAGAGGTCGGCCAGCCTAGCCTGCATAGCTGTGCGAATCGCCTCCCACGGACGGCGCATGGTCCACTCGTCTATGGAGCCGAAGGGCCGGGCAAGTGTGATTCCGAGCTGCGCTAGCCACCGAGGCGCGTTGTCGGGAACCTTGAGATCCAGCACGACCCAGCGCCCACCGCGGGAGAGGGCCGCAGCGCCGTGGGCGATGACCTCTCCACATTCAGGCACCTGCGTCAGGGCGTACGTGGACAGGATCGCGTCGACCTCGGTTGGGAACTCGAACTCGGCCGCGTCGGCTTGCACGAGGCTGATATTGCTCCACCCGTTGGTCTCTATCCGACTCTGGGCTTGGGCGAGCATCGCGTCGGTCAGATCGACGCCGACAATCCGGCCGGCGGGACCGATCGCTTGCTCGATCAGCGAGAAGTTCAGACCGGTGCCGCAGGCGATCTCGACCACGCTGTCGCCCGGGCGAAGCTTGAGTGCATGTACGGCCCGGAGGCGCTGGGCCCGCTGGGGGTAGCCGGGCACGGGGTAGAACCGGGAGGTGATGTCGTAATGCTTCGCCTTCCTGCGGTATGTGTCGATCAGGTGCTCTCGCGTACTGTCAATCTGGCTCACGGTGTGGTCCTCGATCCAGCGGACTCGACCGCAGCCTTGATCGCTGCCATCTCGCGATCCATCACACCCCGAATCCTGCCTTCGAGAACGCTGCCGGGGATCGCGCGCATGACGCCCTTGAGGTCGACCTCAACCCACATCGTGGCCTCGGTCTGCCTACCGTCCACCGGCTCGAGCTCCATTCCCCAGCGCGCCGCGGAAGTGCCCATCGGCCCGGCGAACGCCACGGAATGGGGCGGCTCGACCGCGGTCACGTTCTGCGCCCGGTAGCGAGTGAACCCGAACATCAACTTCGCCCGCTGCTCGACCTTCGACCCGGGCTGAAGCGGAGCCCCTCCGGCAACCCAGGATTCGCGAACGGTTGGCGCCCACTCAGGCCAGCGTTTGACGTCGCAGACATACGCCCACACTTCAGGGACGCTCTCGGCAATTGTTATGCGGCTTTCGGATCGGATCGCCATCGCAGCATTGTGAAGCTTTGCTGTGCACGCGCGTCGTAACCTGGAACGGCACGGAGTGAGCAGATGGCCGACCAAGAAGAGCAATACCCGAATCCCGCATCGCTGAACGAGCTCTCGGCCCTGGCCGACGGCAGCCTCGATCCCAGCCGGCGCGAAGCGGTGGAGCATTGGATCGCAGGCTCACCGCGCCTACGCTCTCTTTATGAGCGCGAACGGGCGGCCGTCGAGGCGCTGCAACAGGCTGCCGCTGAGCGCGCCCCGGCGCGGCTGCGACTGGGCCTGAAGGCTCAGCCCTCGCGCCGCGCCAGGTGGCGCCGCCCCAAGGTGGCCTATGCAGTTCTCGCCGGCGCGCTCGCCGTCGCTACAGCGGCGGTGGCATTGCTCCTCCCGGGCGGCACGCCCGGCTCGCCATCCGTCTCGCAGGCAGCCGAGCTCGCGCTGCGCGGACCGTCCGGCCCCGCTCCTGTCGTTGACCCCGGCGACCCGCGGATGAAGCTCGCCCAGCGACTTCAGGGTCTGTACTTCCCGAACTGGTCGGACACTCTCGGGTGGCGGCCAGTCGGCGCGCGGACCGACCGCCTCAGCGGGCACTCGGCGGTCACGGTGTACTACCAGCGGCG
Source organism: uncultured Solirubrobacterales bacterium (assembly GCA_963812225.1). Lineage (GTDB taxonomy): Bacteria > Actinomycetota > Thermoleophilia > Solirubrobacterales > Solirubrobacteraceae > Palsa-465. Next base: position 456,096 of record CAWEUN010000006.1, on the reverse strand, counting down.
GGGCATGCGCGTGGCTTACACGATCGTCGGCGCGCCGGCGCTCACCCAGCCGGCGGCGCCCGTTACACACCCAGGCGGTTTCGCCCTTCAGACGTTCAGCCTGGGCGGCCGGACCGTGGTGACGTGGCGCCGCGCGGGTCACACCTGCGTCCTCTCGGCGTCGGCCGTGCCCATGCGGGTGCTCGAGCGGCTCGCGAACTGGCAGACCGCCCGGACCGGCGACTGAGTCGCAGGAGCGATCACCCGCTAAGCCGCCGCGCCGAGCCTCCGGTCTCTTCCGGCTCGTCGTGGACGGCCAACCATTTCGCTAAGCGCTGACGGGCGCGATGAAGCCGGGTTGTGATCGTTGCCTCACGAACGCGCAGCGAGCGCGCCGCCTCACGATAGGACAGGCCGACCAGGTCGATCGCGATCAACGCGTCGCGGAAGTCCTCCGGCAGCGTCGAGATGAGCGCATACAGTTCACTCGACTCGACCCGCGACTCGGCGCGGACGGCGCGGGGATCCTCGACCAGGTCCAGTTCGTCAGGCAGGGGCGCAGTCTGCGGGCGACGCGCCGCGGCACGCCGCTGGCTGAAGAACGTGTTCCGTAGCACCCGCAGCAAGTAGCCGATGTCGTCCTCGGATCGAACAAAACGCGGCTTCCGAAGCACGTTCGCGAACGTGTCCTGCACAAGGTCCTCGGCGTCCTCGCGCGAGCCGCACAAGCCCCATGCTGCCCGGTAGAGGCGGTCGACGTGATCCCCCAGCTCCTTCGGGTCAAGCTGACGCTCGTCTCTCATCCGCCGCCGACGTAGGATCCGAGCACAGTGCAGGTCGATGCACACGCGTTCTGGCTCCGCGCGCCGGGCTGCGGGGAGATCCGACCAGTCACACTGCCCCAGCCGGGACGGGATGAGGTAATGGTGCGCACCTTGCGGTCCGGCGTCAGTCGCGGCACCGAGACGTTGGTGTTCCGCGGCGGTGTGCCCCCGGGCCAGTACTCCGCCATGAGGGCACCGTACCAGGAGGGGGACTTCCCCGGTCCGGTCAAATACGGTTACCTCAACGTTGGCGTCGTGGAGCAGGGACCACCGGAGTTGCGCGGCCGCACGGTCTTCTGCCTGTACCCGCACCAGACCGCTTATGTGGTGCCGGCTGGCGCAGTCACGGTCGTCCCCGAAGGCGTCCCGCCCGCTCGGGCCGTGCTCGCCGGTACCGTCGAGACCGCGGTCAACGCGTTGTGGGACGCTGGACCACTGCTCGGTGATCGCGTCACGGTCGTCGGCGCGGGGATGGTCGGCTGCTGCGTCGCGCGCCTGCTCAGCCGCTTCCCGGCAGCGGAGGTCGCGCTCGTCGACGTCGATGCCGGCCGGGCCGACGTCGCAGCCGCGCTCGGCGTCGACTTCGCGCTACCTGCCGATGCTGCCGATGGTCGGGACCTGGTCGTGCACGCCAGCGCGACGTCCGCTGGCCTCCAGCGATCGCTCGAGCTGCTCGCGCCCGAGGGAACGGTCATCGACCTCAGCTGGTATGGCGACAGGGAGATCCGGCTGTCGCTCGGAGGCGCGTTCCATGCGCGCCGTCTGGGCATCCGCGCTAGCCAGGTCTCCACGCTCTCCCCAGCCCGCAGCGGGCGGCGCACGACGGCCGACCGGCTCGCCCTCGCGCTCGACCTGCTGCGCGACCCTGCCTTCGATGCCATCCTCACCGGGCAGTCATCCTTCAACGAGCTGCCCGAGGTGATGGCCCGGCTGGTCGCCGGGAGCCTGTACGCCCTGTGTCACACCATCACTTACGACGGGAATTAGAGCGTGTTCAGCGTTACCGTCCGCGATCACATGATGATTGCTCACAGCCTTCGCGGCGAGGTTTTCGGGCCCGCGCAGCGCCTGCACGGCGCGACGTACCTCGTCGACGCGACATTCCGGGTCGCGGACCTCGACGCCGATGGGATCGTCGTCGACATCGGCCGGGCGGCCGAGGAACTGCACGCCGTGGTGGCCGAGCTCTCGTACCGGAACCTCGACGACGACCCCGCGTTCGCGGGCACGAACACCACGACCGAGGCGCTCGCCCGAGTTATCGCGGACCGACTCGCCGACCGCGTGCACGCAGGCGCCCTCGGCAACGCCGCTCGGGAGCTCGACGGGCTTGTCGTCGTCCTGCGCGAGTCACACGTCGCCTGGGCGAGCTACGAGCGGACGCTGTGACGGCAGTCCATGTCGTCGTGCCCGATGGCATCGACGACCCCGCCCGGCCAAGTGGAGGCAACACCTATGACCGCCAGCTGTGCCGCGGGCTAACGAAGCTGGGATGGTCGGTGCACGAGGACCCCGTGGCCGGCTTTTGGGCGCGACCGGACACGGCCTCCTTCGCCGCCTTGACCGCCGTCGTCGAGCGGATCCCCGACGGCGCCCTCGCGCTGCTCGACGGACTCGTCGCCTCGACGGCTCCCGAGTTGCTCACAACCCACGCGCATCGGTTGCGCCTGGTCGTGCTCGTGCACATGCCGTTGGGACACAAGCCCGCAGATGGAGCGGCCGAGGACACCCGGAGGCGCGAACGTGCCGTCCTCCGGGCCGCCGCGGCCGTAGTGACGACCAGTAAGTGGAGCCGAAGCCGGCTGCTCGGGCTCTACCAGCTGCCCGCAAACCGAGTGCATGTCGCGGCGCCCGGGGTCGACGCCGCCGATCTCGCGCCCGGGACGGCGGCCGGCGGCGCGCTGCTATGCGTCGCCGCCGTGACATTCGAGAAGGGCCACGACGTGCTGGTCGAGGCGCTGCTGTCGATCTCCGAGCTGTCCTGGCAATGTCTCTGCTTGGGGAGCGTCGAGCGCGATCCGGCGTTCGTCGAGGATCTCCGCCGGCGCACCATCGAGCGCGGCCTGGGTGACCGCGTGTCCTTTCCGGGACCACGCACCGGCTCCGATCTCGACCGCAGCTACGCCACCGCGGACCTGATGGTGCTGGCGTCGCGCGCGGAGACGTACGGCATGGTCGTCACCGAGGCTCTGGCCCGTGGGCTGCCCGTGGTCGCGGCCGATGTCGGCGGTCTGACGGAGGCCATGGGCTACGGCGCCCGTGGGATCCGGCCTGGGCTGCTCGTCCCGCCCGACGACCCAGCGGCCCTCGGCGCCGCACTGCAGGCGTGGCTCGGCGACGCCGAGCTCAGGCGGCGGTTGCGAACGGCCGCCGGCCAGCGCCGTGAGTCGCTTTCGGGTTGGTCGGCAACCGCGTCGGTCGTCGCAGGTGTCCTCGCTGGGGCGTCGGCATGACGGCGTCGGAGATCCGAGTCAGCAGCGAATGGCTCGCCCTCCGCGAGGCTGCTGACGCCGCAGCCCGCGCCGGGGACCTCGTCGAACCCCTCGGGCGACAGCATCCGGCAGCCGATCGCTGGGTGATCCACGACCTCGGTTGCGGCACGGGCGCGATGGGCCGCTGGCTGGCGCCACTCCTCCACGGGCCACAGCACTGGGTCGTGCGCGACCGGGACGCGGATCTGCTGGAGGTGGCAACCACCCACCTGCCCGGTCCGGCCGCCGACGGGGCCGCGGTCACGCTCGAGGCGAAGCGGTCCGACATCACCCGGCTGCACCCAGGCGACCTGGCCGGCGCGACCCTGATCACCGCCTCCGCGCTGCTGGACCTGCTGACCGAGGATGAGTTGACCGGGCTGATCGCCCTCTGCGCCGGCGCAGGTTGCCCGATGCTGCTGACTCTTTCGGTGACCGGTCACGTCGAGCTGACTCCGGCGGATCCGCTGGATCGGCGCGTCGGCGCGGCCTTCGACGCTCACCAGCGCCGCGTGACCGAGCGTGGCCGTCTGCTCGGCCCGGACGCCGTCGCGCTCGCTGTCGAGCAAGCTGGTCGCCTAGGGGCCCAGGTCCTCGTCCGCCCCAGCCCCTGGCGACTAGGCGCGTCGAAGGCTGAGCTGGCAGCTATGTGGTTCACCGGGTGGGTGGGTGCTGCATGCGAGCACGAAGTTGAGATCGCGACCGAGGCCGCGCTCTATACCCGCCGACGTTTAGCGCAGGCAGCCGCGGGAGAGCTCGCCGTCACCGTTGACCACGCCGACCTGCTCGTCTCACCCCGCTGACAGGGCCGGTCAGTCGTTCGGGAACCGCGGCGAGAGCGCGTAGCGCAGCAGCACCACGTCCCCGATCTGGCGCACCGCGGCGAGCGTCGCCCGACGCCCGGCATTCCAGGGGAAGCGGCCATCGCTCACAAACCGTGGGGCCCGAGAGTCGCCCACGAAGAATGGAGCAACGACCAGCTGCAGCTCGTCCGCGAGGTTGTCAGTCAGAAACTGCGTGTGGACCTTGCCTCCGCCCTCGACCATCAGCCGCTCCACCCCGCGGGCAGCGAGGTCCTCACTGATCGTGCGCATCTCGACCGGCTGGCCGGCGTCGACCACGGTCGCGATCGGTCCGAGTCGTGAGCGCGCGTCGATCACGCGCCGGCTGGCGCAATAGACGAGCTTTTCGGTCTCCCCCGTGGTGAAGAATTCGGCGCATGCGTCCAGCTCCACCCTCTCGGTCACGGTGACCTTTATCGGCGACGGCGGGAGGCCACGAGCGATCCGCTCATCGCGACGCGTTTTCGAGCGCACCACGAGCCGTGGGTTGTCGTTACGCACGGTGGCCGCGCCCACGAGGATCGCGTCGCACGACGCGCGCACGGCGTCGACCCGGTCGAAGTCGTCCCGATTGGAGAGCTCGAGGCGCCGGGGCATCGCGCTGTCGAGATAGCCGTCGATCGACATGCTGCAGCTCAACAAGGTGTACGGGCGGTCAGGCATGTGCAGCTTGCTCCCGAAGCCGCCGCTCGGTGCGCCCGGGTGCCCGGATGCCCCGGAACCATGCGACGAGAAGCACGGCGGCACCGGGCAAGCTGGCGAAGAGGACCATGACGCCGTAAACGACTGCGGTGGCAACGCCGCGTTGCGCGCCCAGACCAGCGGCGGCGAAGATCCATGCCGTCGCACCCTCGCGCGGGCCCCAGCCGCCGACGCTCGGTAGCACCATGGCCACCATTGCCAGCAGCGCCAGCGGCAACATCTGGGGCACGGGCGCAGTGGCGCCGGCGGTCCGTGCGGCGATTAGGAAGGTGGCCGTGTGGCCGGCCATTACAACTACAGAGGCCAGCGCGATGCGCAACCACGCCCCGCGGACGAGCAGGCCGTCCCGGATGTCGTGAGCCACCGCGCTCCGGGTTCGCGCCCAGACGGAGCGCGGGTCGCCGGGGCGCCTACGAACGAGCAGCACAAGGCCGATCGCCGCGCCCGCCACCGCGACCGCCACGAGCGGCATGGACGATTGCACCGGTGAGGGCAGCGCCAGGAGAACGGCCAGCGTCAGCAAGACCTGCACGACCTGCCCGACCGTGCGTTCCCACGCGACCGCCCGCGCCGCCCGGCCGAGATCGCTCACCTCCCGGCCGTGGGTGACCGCTCGGTGCACATCGCCCACGACCCCGCCGGGCAGAGTGAGATTGAGGAACATCGCGCGATAGTAAGCCGCCACCGCAGCCGGGAGCGAAAGGTCGACGCCGAGCCCATCGGCCACTGTCTTCCAGCGCCACGCGGAGCAGAGCGTCGTCAGCACCACGACGCCGGTGGCCGCCGCCAAGGTGGGGCCGTCGATCGTGCGAAGTCCGTCGAGGAACGGGCCCGTGCCCAGTCGCCATACCAACACGCCAAGCACGGCGGCGGAGCCGAGGACGCGCCCCCACGAGCGCGCGAATCGCCTCATGCCATCACCTCACCGACTCGAGGCACCACCGCGAGCTACCGCTTCGCCGGATGCGAATCGAAGGCGGTGAAAAAGCGATTGCGGAAGGCGTTCATCGGCCAGACCGGCGCGTTCGGGCTGGGACGTAGGCCGTCCGACCAATGCCAGCCGGCGATGTCCTTGAGCACCGCCGGGTCGTGGGAGATGATCGAGATCGGCACGTCATGATTGGAATTCCCGCTGACGATCGGCAACGGCTGATGGTCGCCCAGGACGATCATCACGAGATTCTTCTTGCCGTAGTGCTGGACGAACGATGTCAGCGTGTTCAAGGCGTACACGATCGACGTGCCGTACGCGGCCTTTACGCGGACCGGGTTGTTCCAGAACGACCCCGTTTCGTGGATCATCGGAACCCGGTTGTAGATCGAGCCGTTGCCGACCTCGTTCCAGGGGACCTCCTCTGGGATGCGGTTCCACGGCATGTGGCTCGAAATCGTGTCGATCTCCGCAAACACCGGCTGCCTGTGAGGTTTCGCTAGCTCGAGACGGTTGAACGCCGCGAAGAGGTACTGGTCGGGCATGGTCGCGTAGGTGAAGGTGGGGCCGTGATAGCCGACCTGATAGCGGTTGTAGACCTGGTCGTAGTGGTAGTACGCCTTCCCCTGCGGCCACGGGCGGTCGTTCGATGGATCGTCCGCGACGGTCCGCCACCCGGCCTGCTTGAACGCCGCGGCCATCGTGAAGCGCTTGGCGGGTAGCAGCTGGTTGTAACGGTCCTGGTTATCCACCCAGAGTCCCGACTGCAGGCTTGAGTGCGCCAACCAGCTGATGCCGCCGTACGTCGCCGAGGTGAGGAATCCGCTGCGAGAGGAGAAGCCGGCGCTCTTCAGCCGCTTGTTCCCCTCGGCCAGCGCAGCATCGACCTCCGGCGAGAACGAGGCGCCCTGCACCGCGAGCTGGCCGTAGGCCTCCACGAACACGAGCAGGACGTCCTTGCCGCGCAGCGCGGTCAACAGCCGGTTGGTGGGTATGTGGGCCATCGTGTCGTGCTTGATCTCGGCGGCGAACACGCTCCTGTCGTGGATGTCTGCCGCAACCGCATTGATCTCCTTAACGACGAGACTGGCGGAAAGCGTGGAGGCGACCGGCGCGTGGGAGACGAGCTGCGCGCCGAGCACCCAGCAGAGCGCCCAGACGGCGCCGAGCCCCGTGACCGTTCGCAGCGCCCAGCGGCGGTTGTCGGCCGCAACCCGGGTCAGCCGCAGTATCGCCACCGCCAGCACGACGACCAGGAGCACGGTGCCTGCCACCGCGCCGACCTCGAGCAGCTTCGTCTCCGTCCCACCTACCAAGGAGCGCAACGTCTCGATCCCGTTCCCGAGCTGACTCGTGTCTCCAAGCGGGTCGTACGGCCGGTCGTAGAGCGTGAACATCTCGTAGTTGATGACCTTCAGAACGACGACCAGCGCGAGGACGAGCCCGCATGTCACAGCCAGGATGCGTCGAGGGGTGCGGGACAGGAACGCGGCCGCTGCGATCAGGACCAGGCCCTCGAGCGGGATCCTGAAGAACGCGTTCAGCGTGAAATCCTTCGGCTCGTAGGGAGCGACGAGGGCGGCCCACACGAGTACTCGCGGCGAGGATCGTGAACACGATGCCAATCGCCATTCGCACCCGGTTGCGTATGGATCTCGGTCCGGCGGATCTTGGTCCGGCGGAGAATTCGAGTGCAGGGCCAAGCTTTGGGGGGTCGGCGACCGCCATCGCTGAAGTCTGAATGGTCGTGTGGTGGCTCCACAACCACCACACGTCTCGACCGAACGACTCGGCCAGAAGCACGAGGGCAACAACGAGGGCCGTCTGCGTCAGCGGCTCGGGGAAAATGTTCGCCGCGGCGACGGTGAGGACGATCCCCTCCGTGGCAGCGACGAACTTGCGCCAGTAGCGCGGCGGCAGCGGCGCGCGCAACCACGGCAGGGCCCATCCGGCGGCCAGGAACGCGTAGCGCGCGGCGCCGATCGCGAGTACCCAGGCGCCGGCCGAGCGGGAGACGTACACGCTGAGGACGAGGATCAGGAACGCGTCGACCTCACCGTCGAACTGCGCGCCGAACGTCGCGGTCGCTCCCGTTCGTCGCGCGACCAATCCGTCTACGAAGTCGAGTCCAAGTGCGAGCGCGCTGATTGACACCAGCAGCGCGACCGGGGCCGGGTGAGCGAACGAGTCAGCGACGAGCGCGGCGACGCCCACGGCGAGCGACGCCCGAGCAAGCGTCACCCAGTCGGCGACTCCCAGCCCGTCCGAGCCGTGTCGGGAGAGGCCGTGCGCGAGGACCGAGTTCATGATGACCGCGCACGTGAGGCCGACGAACCAGCCTCTGGCGCTGAGGCCCGCGGTCGCTGCGAGCACGGCCAGCAACAGCACCTGGGCGATCAGCCCAGCCAGCGGTCCGGCATGAACCGCTTGCGTTGTGCGTTCTGAGCGCGGCGCCCTCAGTGGCTCTGCGCTGGCCTCCATATGCCCCATGACGCCGCTGCAATGCCAAGACTTCCCGGCCGAGGGCTGTCATTCTTTGGATCGTGAAAGACGGGCTGGTTCAGAGGTACGGGGCGCGTGGGCCCGTGCTGACCCTGCCGTGAAGCAGGACGAGCGCGCGCCATTCGTCCGGGCCCTGCAGCGAGCACGCGTTGCCGCGTACCCCCCGGGCGAATTCGTCGATCAGGAGAGCTTCATGCGCGCCGGAGAGATTCTGGCCCTCGCGCGCCAGGCCGGCATCGCGCCCGGGAGCTCGGTGCTCGACCTATGCTGCGGAGTGGCCGGTCCCGGACGGTTGATCTCTCGGGAGCTCGGCTGCGCCTATCTGGGGGTGGACCTCAGCGCCGGAGCCATCGAGATCGCGCGTGAGCGCGCGGGCGCTCTTCCTTGCCGCTTCGAGGTCGCTCGAATCCCTCCGATCCCTCGCGGTCCGTTCGATGTTGTGCTCGTATTCGAAACCATGCTCGCGTTCCCCGAAAAGGAGCCGCTGCTCTGGGAGGTATCGCAGGCGCTTAGGAGCGGCGGGCGGTTCGCCTTCACCCTGGAAGAGGGCCTGCCTCTCAACGAAGCAGAGCGAGCAAGGATGCCCGACGCCGACACGGTCTGGCTGACCCCTCTCCAAGAGATGCTCAGTTGCCTGAACCAAGTTGGGCTGACTGTTCGCTGGCAGAACGAATGCACTGAGTCCCACCGAGCCGTGGCGGACTCGCTCATCGACGCCTTTGCCGCCGATGCCGGAGACATCGCCCACGAGATCGGGGATCGCGCATTCGAGGAGCTGCTGGCCGCCCACCGCCTCTGGAGCGACTGGCTGCGGGAAGGTCGAGTACGCAAGATCGCCTTCGTTGCCGAGAAGGCTGGCCAGTGAAAGCGTCAGCGAATGAACCTTACGGTCATCGGATCACGGATTGCGTCGATGATCGGCTGCACCTGGGGTTAGAGTCGACTGAGAGAGTCGAGGAGGTGTCCGTTTGGTGATCGATCCCCTGACGTTGCCCAAGGCCGAGTTGCATCTGCATATCGAGGGAACGCTCGAGCCGGAGCTGATGTTCGAGCTCGGTCGGCGCAACGGCGTCAGCCTCCCGTACCCCGACGCTGATGCGGTCAGGCGCGCCTACAAGTTCAGCAACCTGCAGTCGTTCCTGGATGTCTATTACCGGGCGTGCTCGGTGCTCATCCACGAGCGGGATTTCTACGAGCTCACGACCGCGTACTTGGCCCGTGCACGCGCACAGGGCGTTCGTCACGTCGAGATCTTCTTCGACCCGCAGACCCATACCGCTCGCGGCGTAAAGCTCGAAACAGTGGTGCGAGGAATTGATCGCGCCCTGAACGAGGCGCGAGAGCTCGGGATCACGTCGCACCTGATCATGTGCTTCCTGCGCGACCTGCCGGTCGATAGCGCAGTGGCCACCTTCGAGCAGTCGCTCGCGCACCGCGACGTGATCTTCGGCGTCGGGCTCGATTCCGCCGAGGCGGGTAATCCCCCACGGAAGTTCCGCGACGTCTTCGAGCTGGCGATCGACGCCGGGTTCCATGCCGTCGCTCATGCGGGGGAAGAGGGACCACCCGAGTACATCTGGCAAGCGCTCGATGTGCTCGGCGCGGAGAGAATTGATCATGGCGTGCGCTGCCTGGAGGATCGTCGCCTCGTTCAGCGCCTCGAGGTTGATCGGATTCCGCTGACCGTGTGCCCGTTCTCGAACGTTAAGCTTAGGGTCGTGGACACGCTCGAGCAGCACCCGCTGGCGATGTTGCTGGAACGCGGACTGTGCGCCACCGTCAACTCCGATGACCCGGCTTACTTCGGCGGCTATGTAGGTGAGAACCTCGCCGGCGTCGCAAAAGCCCTAGAGCTCGACGACGGCGCGCTCGTCCAGCTCGCCCGCAACAGCTTCGAAGCCTCGTTCCTCGACGACGCCGACCGAGCGCGTCACCTGGCCGAGCTCGACGCCGAACTCAACGCCGCTGGCTGAACGCTTGTCCTACTGACCACCAGCCAACAGCGCACGGCACGCCTCAACATGAAACAGCGTTGCGTACGCCAGGTCGTCGACGTGCACGCGCTCATCGTGCCCGTGCACGGTCGTGCTCCACACGTCGTATGGCGTGCGGCGTATGGGCCAGAACCCGTAGGCAGTCGATCGGAATGAGGCTCGAGCGTAATGAGAGTCGGTGAACCCGGTGCACAGCATCGGGAGCACGATCGCTCCCGGGTCATAGGTCTCGACGAAACGTGTGCATGCCTCATAGAGCGGTGAATCAAGCTGGGAGATCGTTCCGCCCACGAGCGGATCGATGAAGGCGAGCTCGTAGGCCAGGTCATTTCCAAGCGCCTCGACCAGCTCTTCATGCAACTCATCGAGGGTCGTTCCAGGCAACACCCGGCAGTCGCAGTCGACGGTTGCCCGGGCTGGAAGGACGTTGAGCGCGTCCGATCCGTGGAGCCTGGTGGGCGCGATCGTCGTACTGAACAGCGGCGCAAGCAGACCGCGTAGCGCAGGATGAAGCTCCGCCGCCTCCTCGATGGCTCCATCGAGATCATCGTCGACTCGCCGCGAGTCCGCACCGAGGAGCGCTTGGAGCGTCCTTCGAGTCGAGGGGAGCAGACGCCGGCGCGGCCGGTAGCGGGCGAGGCGGCTCACGAGCTCCGCGAGGATCGGCACTGCGTACTGAGTGTCATATGGATCGCTCGAGTGCCCCGGATCTCCAAGCGCCGTCACTCGCGCGCAGGTAGCGGCCTTCTCCCCCACGCTCAGCGTGACGACCGTGCGTCCGTCGTTGAGCGCCAACCGCTCGCCAGCGCCCTCGTTCAGCACGTAGGTCGGTGCCAGATCAGGACGCGTCTCCACGAGCCATGACATGCCGAGCTCATTCGTCCCGTCTTCCTCATCCGCGACGGCCACGAACACGAGATCTCCTTCGAGCCGCTCCCCTGAGCGAGACAGCGCGGCCATCGCCACCGCCCTGGTTGCAACCTCGTTCTTCATGTCAAGCGCGCCACGGCCCCAGACGTAACCCTCATCATCGACGACGCCCCCGAACGGCGGGTGGCGCCAGAGCGTGGACTCCGCCGGTACCACGTCGGTGTGACCCAGCATCATCAGCGACGGGCGACCCTGCGTTCCCGGCAGGCGCGCCACCAGGTTGGCGCGCGCCGGATCGCGCGCGACCAGCTCGCACTGAACGCCATGTCGCTCCAGATAGCGCGCCAGGACCTCGGCCGCCGCGGTCTCACACCCTGGAGGGTTCGAGGTATCGACGGCCAGCAGCTCGCGCAGAAGAGCGACCACCTCGTCCCGCAGATCGGCGGCCCGCGCGGGAAGCCGGAACTCGGATTCGCCCATGTGCACGGCACAACCCTCTCACAACGCAGGCGGTCCGCGGCCGCACGGCGAGTGCGTCCCTGGGCGAAAACCGTTTGTGCGCGTGGTTTGCCGGAAAGAAGTTGGGAGTGATGTCAGAACCGGCGGCCAACCCTCGGCGGTGTCATCGCCACGTACGGCCTGGTGCTGCGACCTGATCGGCTTCGTGCTCTTCCTGCTCTTCGTCCTCCTCAGCAGCACGACATTGCTCAGAAATCGAGGGCCCGCTAACACGCCCGGTGCGTCTTGACTTCCGGGGACATCGCCGGTATCGCTGCAGCCTCAGAGCGGGAGATCCGAGAGGGGAAGGGTGTGCCGTGCCGATTGGCTACGTGACGTCGGTGGCGGTTGTCTTGCTGTACACGGTCCTCGTCCTGCGGGCGCCGCGCCGGCCGGTAGGACTCGCACGGGTGACGTTTCTCATGACCCACTGGGTGAACGAGTATCCGTTCATCGCATTTGCGGCGCTGGCGGCCAGCACGGTGCTCGTGCTGGTGCAGGGTGATCTGACCTCGGCGGGCTGGGTGCTCCTCGGTGTCGCGGTCGCGACGGCGCTCGGCCTGCTTCGCGTCGCTCGGCGCGCCTCGCTCGCCGGCCCGGTGGTCAAGAACGCGCTCGCCGACAAGTTCGGAGAGGCGTGGCGAGCGGGCGACGAACGCCCGGCTCGCCCGCAACCGCTGAGCGTGTGCCGCGTGCTGCGCGACGTCCTGGCCCCCTTCCCGGTGCGCCCGCGTACGGTCCAGCGGATCAGCAACCTGGCCTACGGGGATGGGGGCAAGCGCAACCTCATGGACTTGTACCGCCGCCGGGATCCGCCGGCCGACCCGGGGCCGGTACTGATCCACTTCCACGGCGGGCACTTCCAGATCGGCCGCAAGAGCCGCGAGGCGCTGCCACTGCTCTACCGGCTGGCGAACGAGGGCTGGCTGTGCATCAGCGCGAACTATCGCCTCCGCGCTGCGGGACGATTCCCGAACTCGCTGATCGACGCGAAGGCGGTGATCGCGTGGGCACGTACGCACGCCGCCGAGCACGGGGCCGACGGGTCGCTGATCGTCCTCGCGGGCGGGTCAGCGGGCGGCCACCTGGCGTCGATGGCCGCGCTGACCCCCAACCACCCGGCATTCCAGCCGGCCGGTGCACACGTGGACACCACGGTCGCGGCGGCGATCTGCCTGTACGGGTACTACGGCCGCCGGACAGCTGACGAACAGTCGGCGTCGTCGCCCCAGGACCACATCACGAGTGGCGGGCCACCGTTCCTGATCGCCCACGGCGACAACGACAACCAGATCGACGTGAGCCACGCCGACCAATTCGTCGACCGGTTACGTGGCACCCCCGGCGGACCCGTCGTCTACTTCCGGCTGCCCGGAGCGCAACACTCGTTCGACCGGTTCCGCTCGCTGCGCTTCGACCACGTCATCGAAGGAATCGCGGCCTTCCTCGAATGGATGCGCACGCAGCCGGGCCGGTCGGCTCGCCTCCCAGAGAGTGTCCAGCCGACCGGCCTCGAGAGTTAGGTGCAGCGTCGGGGTCGCATCTGCGTCCGTCGGTTTCGACTTACACGGCGAGGAGCGCGGCCACGGTGAGCATGAGCGCGGCGGTGGTCCAATGGATGCCGTAGGCGATGGCTTTCGGACCGCCGGCACGTAGGACGATCGCACCGTCCGCTATCGGGATCAGAGCGGTGGCGATCATCAGGTAGGCGAGCTGTCGATGCGCTCCGTCGATCAGGAGCGCGGCGAACGCGACCCCGATAGCGATGTCGCGCACGGCTTTGACTGCCAGCCAGGCTGTGTCGTGGCTAGCCCCGCCCAGCGCGCCCGGGATGCCGAAGCCGGCCGCGGCCGGCTTGGGATCGAGGACGTAGCGCGAACCCATCAGGATGGTGGCCACGGCGACCAGCGCAGCGAGTGTGGTTCCGAGGTCGTTCAGCATGGCGTTCCTTTCGTGCGCCCTGACGGGCTAGGTTTGGGTTGCTGAGTCAGTCTGGGTCCGCGACGCGTGCTCCGCTCTCGTCGCCGCCATAGACGGCTCCAGCCATTCGGTGTCCATGTTCGGTGCGGTGTGGATCGCCGTGATGCACAACCGCTCATCACCGGTGTTGGTGAAGCGATGCGCTGTCCGTGCAGGAGCGATGAGGATGTCTCCGGCTGTCGCTATGAGCCGGGCCCCGTCGATCTCGAACTCCGCGTGGCCGGCGTGGACGATGAACAGCTCGGGATAGGGGTGTCGGTGCAGCAGCGGGCCCGCGCCCGGTCGATCATCGACCAAGAAGAGCGAGATCGGCAGGGCACCATGCTCTGCGCCAATGAACTGGTGAGCTTCCGGCGATCCGGGTAGGTCACCTCGTCTGATGAGCAGTGGCTCCGCGTCTGTCGGAGTCCTCGCCAGCGATGCTGCAACGTTCTGGGGGCTGTTGGTGTTGGGCATGGCTTCAGTCTTCGCCACCATGTTGCATTTGTCCAACCGATATTGGCAATGGAACTGAGCGATAGACTCGATGAATGGAGCTGCGGCAGCTATCGCACTTTCTGGCGGTGGCCGAAGAGCGTCACTTCACCCGAGCGGCGGCGCGGGTGCATCTCACGCAATCGAGCCTGTCGAGCTCGGTTCGCGCGCTCGAGCGCGAACTCGGCAGTGACCTGTTTGCCCGCAGCACCCGCCAGGTCGAACTGACCGAGGCTGGCCGGGCGCTGCTCCCGGCTGCCCGGCGAACCGTTGCCGCGGCCGAGGACGGCCGAGACGCTGTTGCCGCCGTCCGTGGGCTGGTGCGCGGTCACCTGGCGATCGGTGCCATCCAGTCGCTTGGCCGGATCAACCTCCCCGGGCTCCTCGCCCGGTTCCATCGCAGGCATCCGGCGGTGACGCTCAGGATCCATCACGTTGGAGTCCCGGAGCTCGTGCGACGCACCGCCGACGGAGAGATCGATCTCGCGCTCGTTGACCTACCACTCGGACCCCAAGGCAACCGGGTCCGAGCCCAGACGCTCGCTACAGAATCGCTGCAGCTCGCCGTCGCCGCCGATGATCCGGTGGCTCGGCGCAGACGCATTCGGCTTTGCGACCTCGCCGACCGGGCGTTCATTGAGTACCGGCCCGACTCCTCGCTGCGCGCAAGCATCGATCGCGCGTGCCACGCGGTCGGCCTCCAGCGTCGTATCGTCTGCGAAGCCGACGCCCTCCCCGAGCTCGTGGACCTCGTCGCGCTCGGCGTGGGTGTGTCACTGCTGCCGCCCGCAGCGATCGGGATGGCGAGCGGCCGGGCGATCGGCGTTGCCACCGACCCATCCATTCCGCGCGAACTGCTTCTCGTCACGCCGCTTGACCGCGAGCCATCACCAGCAGGCGCAGCGTTCCTGCACCTATTTGCTTCTGAGACGGCACTCCGGCCAATCGATTGAGCCGGCGCTTAGGCCACCACCGATATGGTTCTTCGCGCGGGGCAACGCGGATGCAAAGGACACACACCGGGGGTTTTGGCATGCACTCTCCTAGCAGTCTCGGAGCGCGATTTTGGCGCGGCGGGTTGATCGCCACGGCTGTCGTTCTCGCGAGCGCGGGCGTCGCGTTCGCGTCTCACGCGATCGGCGGCGGGTCGTATTCGGGCACCTACAAAGGACGTCCCACCGAAGGAATCTCGTTCAAGGTTTCGGCCAACCGCAAGAAGGTGACCGACCTCACCGTCGACACCCCGTTCCGCTGCAACGGCGGCTGTGGCGGCGTCGCGAGCGGGGGCCCGGGCTCGGCGCGGATCACCAAGAAGGGAACCTTCAAGGTGAAGCTCCAGCTGTACTTCCCGCCCGGCTCGCACTCCACCGAAGGCACCGACACTGTCACCGGAAAGTTTCTCGCGCACGGCCGCGTAAAGGGGACGGTCTCGTCCCACTTCAAGCACAGCGGCGCGGGCGAGACCGTTAGCTGGACCGCGAGGACCACCTCCTAAATCCATCCGTCGCTCGTGAGAAGGACCGGCCGCGATCAAGAGCGGCGCGGATGGGGCTGCGCCCGCGGGTCGACGCGCGTCAGCGAGCCTGCTCCGCCCTCATCTCATGACGAATGGCCGGGTCGGAGCTGCTTCTCGTACACGACCCAGCCGAGCGCCGGCGTCATTCCGGCGCGCTCGTAAAGCCTGAACGCGCCAGTGGCGTTTGTCGCGTCGACGCCAAGCCCGACGCTGTGCTCGCCACGCTCCCAGAAGCGGGAGAACGCGTCGGCCAGCAGCGCCGCGCCGACGCCCCGTTTGCGCCACGGACGACGCGTGAAGAGCGCGTGGACCCAGCCGCCGCCGTACGTGTGGCCCGCGCAGATCGTCCCAGCGGCAATCTCGTTGCCGGCGCGCACGACGCACCAGAGCGTCGGGTCGAAGCGCGCGCTCCGAAGGTGGTTCTTGGACCACGTCGCGAGGTCGTGTGGCGTGTGTCCCCAGTGATCCGCGAACGCCTCCTCCTGAGCGGCGTGGAACTCGAGGGCGTCACGCTCCGGCTCGAAAGAGGCGATGCGCAATCCATCTGGCCACCGCGGCTCGGGCGGCGGTGCCTCGAGCCCGATCCGCATCTCGCGGAACACGCGGACGGCGCTATAGCCCAGGGACTCGAGCAGTCTGCGGGCGGAGGAGTCGGCTTCGAAGACGTCGTTTTGGATCCTGCGCGCGCCGTGCTGCGCCGCGTCCTCCTCGAGCGCAGTTGCGAGCAGCTTCCCAATCCCGTGCCCAAGCGCGTCAGGGTGGACGTGTCCCTCGGCGCGCCAAAGCTCGCCTTCGCCCCGCTCGCGAACCACACCGTAGCCGACGAGTTGGTCCCCGTCGCGGACGACGCGCGCGTCCCGTTCCACGTCGAGCTCCGCCCACTCCTCGTCCAAATCGGCCCGCGAGAACGTCGTCCGACCGTAAAGCGAGCACTCCTGCGCCATGAGGAGCTCGGTCACCGCCGCCGCGTCAGCGGCGACGGCCGGGATGGCCGCGGTCCGCTCCATTCACTTGAAACGCTACGTCAACAGCAACCCCCGCGCACGGCGCCGCCTAGGTGCGCCGGCGCTACCGAGGTGCTGACTCTCAGCAGCGCCAGCGCGACCGCGGCGCGAAGGCGTTTCCCGCTCTGGGCGGCTAGCGGCCCTCTCGTAGCTGTAGGCGGTTGCCGTCGGGGTCCTGGAACTGCGCGACGTAGCCCCATGGGAACTCGAGCACGTCCGACACGAATTCGACGCCGCGCGACTTTAGCTCCGCGGCCGTCTTCCGGCAATCGTCGGTCTCGATCGTGACCGACGCCGGGGGTCGTCCCAGCGCCAGCTCAGCCTGACCCGGTGTCCCGGGCCAGAGAACCAGCTGGAAGTCGTCCCCTTTGACGCCAACGGTGAGAAACCGCGGCCCGTCGGGCGTCGGGTTCTCAACCCGCTTCTCCATGCCGAGGACGTTCGTGTAGAAGTCGAGAGCCTTGTCCTGGTCGCTGACGAGCACGCTCGTGTAGAAGACCTTCTCCAGCATTGCTGTTCCTCCAGTCGTGGTGGTCACTACTCCGATGACACCCGGGGAGCAACAAACGTGACAGCAGCTGTGAGCTGATGAGGAGCCGGCGGCACTACGCGGCTGGCGCCTACCGGGTCAGGGGAGCGATAGCTTGCGCCGGGGCCTCGAGAATGCCCTCGCCGCGGGGGATCGTTCCCCAGCCAGGTCGACGGCCGATGAGCGCGAGCAATGTTGCCTTCACACGCCACCACGCCAGGGCGGGACGGAACCACACCGCCTCGAGGAGCCCCAGGCCGTCAGGAACGCCAGGTCTTTGGCGCGGTACCGGCGAAAGCCGATTTCGTCGATCAACAGTGCCGCCGCGCTCAGCACCTGGCCGGTGATTACTGCGATCAGGAAGAAAACCAACAGGTACGTCCAGTTGACCAGGTTCAGGATGAGCAGCGGGATCACGATCGCGAACCCCACGACCTCGATGAGCGGCTCGAGGGCTTCGAACAGAACCATGTACGGCATCGCGAAAACTCCAGCGGCGCCGAAGCGCCGCCGCCCGAACATCTCCCAGTGCCTCGGGCGCGTGGTGGTCTGGTTACTGCCCTTCGAGGAGACGGGTCGTCCATTGCGAATGAAGTCGCCGTAGCTCGGTCTGATCGAGATCAATTCGCCCAAGCGGGGCGTAGTTTGGAGTCCAGCTTTCGACCGTGTTGTACGAGCGTGCGGCGGCCCAACTGTCCCACAGCGCCGCCTCGTCGACGGTTTGGCCAGTTGCGGCTTCATAGGCATCGAGGAAGACGTCGGCGATCTGCTCGTTGAACAAGAGAACGAGATCAAGACGGCACCAGCCCAGGTCAAAGCCCCGCGGACCACGTGCCGCGCCCGACCAATCAACGATTCCTGTCAGCTTCCCGTCGCGCCAGACAACGTTGCCTGACCAGAAGTCGGAATGGGTCAGCACCTCCTGCGCCGCGACGATCTGAGCCCAGCGAGAGCGAACCAGTGCGGCCAGAGGGCCATCCAAGAGTTCCTGCGATCCCCCGCGTCGATCAAAGATGCTCGGCAAGTTCGTCACTCGGTCGCTCGGCACACCGTGCACCACCGCAAGCCCGAGGCCAAGCTCGGCCGCCCACCCATTCGGATCGATCGGGGTGATGTTTGCCTCACCGTCGAGCCAACTGATCACCGACGTCGGATGATCTGACCATCGGCCGTCAAGGTCGCCGTCCAGCAGTTCAGGAGCCAAGCCCCGGAGTCCGTCGAGCGTCCGTAGCACCAGTTGCTCGTGCGCGCCGGCAGTGTCGGCCACCGGAAACTCGCGCACGACCATGCTGAGCGCCGGGTCCTTCGTGTCGACCCGCCACGTCTCTGCGTGTTGGCCACCGGGCAACCGCGCGACGTCAACGATCGCGGCGGAGAAGCCGGCGAGGCGCCGGGCTGCCTCAAGTGCTCCGCGCGACGGCAGCAGCTCAGATCGGGGCATGTCCGAAACCCTACGGCGACACCGATCGAGGCAACCCTCGCGAGCACAACGCCTTGGCTCGGCTTCAGCCCGTGGACGACGCACGTGGGATGCCCCGGAGCTAGCCTTGTGCGCTTCCGCAGTGGCGTTGCATCACCCCGGAGGAACGGTTTGAGCACAGTCAGGCATCCAGAGCCGGCCCCTATCTCGCGCGTGGCCCGTGCTCGCGTCAGGACGAATGCGCTAGATCGCGCGACGTTGGTTTCGGGCGAGTCGCCGGAGCGAGGCCGGGCGGCCAGACAAGCCGTGCCGCGGTCGAATCACGGCGAATGGTCACCCGCGCCGGACCGGTCCGATCCGGTCACGCTGCTCCAGGCCCAAGCAGCCACACGGCTTCAGGAGCTGGTCCCGCTCCGATACGGGCGGATGCTCGTCTCCCCGTTCACGTTCTACAGGGGAGCGGCTGCTGTCATGTCCGCTGATCTTTCGCAGACGCCAGATTCCGGAATCGTCGTCCAGGCGTGCGGCGATGCTCACATCTCTAATTTCGGCGGATTCGCCGCCCAGGACCGGCGGCTCTGTCGCCCGAATGATTTTGACGAGACTCTCCCCGGTCCGTGGGAGTGGGATGTCAAACGCATGGCCGCCAGTGTCGAGATCGCCGGCCGCGATATCGCACTGCCTGCCGATCGTCGCCGGACGCTCGTGCGCGACTGCGTCCGCGAGTACCGCGAAGCGATGCGAGCCTTCGCGAACCAGAGCCACCTCGAGGTGTGGTACGACCGCCTCAACGCCAGCGAACTGGTCGACCGCTTTGGCGGGCGGCTGGGCAGGAAGGGTCGGATTCTGTTCGTCAAGCCGTTCGCGAAGGCACGTGGCAAGACGAGCCTGCGGGCGGTCGAGAGGTTGACCGAGCGGGCTCACGACGAGCTTCGCTTCCGCAACGTCCCGCCGCTACTTGTCCCGCTTCACAACTTGGTCGACCCGAACGACGCTCGTCGCGATGTCGACATCGTTAACGCCGCGCTCGAGCAGTACGCCGAAAGCCTGGACGAAGATCGACGCTACTTGTTCGGGACCTACCGGTTCGTCGACATGGCCCGGAAGGTCGTCGGAGTCGGGAGCGTCGGCACGCGCGCGTGGGTCCTCTTGTTCGCAGGCCGTGACGGGCGCGACCCTCTCGTGCTGCAGATGAAGGAAGCCCAGGCATCGGTTCTGGAGCCTTACCTCGGTGCGAGCGAGTTCGATAACCACGGCGAGCGCGTCGTGCGCGGTCAACGGCTGTCACAGGCGGCGATCGACGTGTTCCTCGGCTGGCAGCGGAGCGTGGGCCTCGACGGCAAGGAACATGACTTCTATATCCGTCAGCTATGGGACTGGAAGGCATCGATCGACCTGTCCCGCATTACCTATAAGGGTCTGCACGCCTACACGCGCGCGTGCGGATGGTCCCTCGCCCGCGCACACGCGCGCTCGGGCGATCGCCTTGCTATCGCCGCCTACCTGGGCGCGGGACCGAATTTCGACCGGGCCATCGCGCGCTTCTCCGCAGCGTACGCGGATCAGAACGAGATCGATCACCAGCGACTTGCCGACGCTGTCGCCGCCGGTGAAGTTCCATGCATCGCTGATGATCGGTTTTGAGCCGGCGTTGACGTGCGGCGCGCATGCTGGCCCGAACAGCACCGTCGCTCTCAGGCTGGCTGGGAAGCGTGGAGCCCGGCGGCGTCGAGCGGAGCGCCGGCAAGCTGCCCGCCGGAGCATTGCCTTGCCTGCACCACCCGGCGGGGGTTGCGAATGCCCGCCACACCGATTAGCCCGCCGATCACGACCAACGCACTAGAAACGCCAATGCCGACGCGAAAAGCGTCGAGCGAGGACTGGCCCGATGCGGCTGTGATCAGCACCGCCTCGTGTGGCGGTACCCCGGCGACCGGAGGGCGTCCAAAGGTCAGCTGTTTTGCTTCGGCGACGGCGGCCCGCCCCCGTGGCGTCAGCGGGTGGCCTGCAAGCTTGTGATCGAGCGATGCGCTGAACTGCGCCGCCACCAGCGCACCGACCGCGACCGTCGCGATCAGGCCCGCCACACGGGCGACCGCGTTGTTGACCGCCGAGCCGATTCCGGCCTCGCTTTGGTCGACACCTGCCAGGATCGCCGCCGTCAGCGGCGCGACGGTGATCGAGAGACCCAGCGAGAAGACGAGAACCCCCGGCAGGACCTCGGTCAGGTAGTCGACGCGAACGCCGAAGCTGAGCAACATGAGCATTCCCGCGCCGGCGATCACGGGTCCCACGCCCATGAACAGCCGCGGTCCGAAGCGATCTGCGAGTGCGCCGAACCGCGAAGACAGCGCGAACATCACCAGGCTCTCGGGCAACAGCGCCAGCCCCGACTTCAGCGGCGTGTAGCCCGCCACCTGCTGCAGATACAGGACCAGGAAGAAGAACAAAACCGAAAGGCCCCCGTACAGCGCCAGAGTCTCGACGTTGCCGACCGCGAAGTTTCGGCTGTTGAACAAATCGAGCCTCAGCATCGGGTCGCTCGCGCGCGACTCGTAGAGCACAAACGCAGCAAACAGGATCACACCGCCGATCAGCGAGCCCGTGACCGCGGGGTTGGACCAGCCCAGGCGCGGCTGTTCGATCAGCGCAAACACAGAGCCACCGAGGCCGAGGACACAGAGAAGCGCCCCCAAGAAGTCGACCTTGCGTTCCCCGGCCGTTGCAGCGGCGGCCGGGACCGCCTTGAGGATCAGCCACAGGCACCCGAGGACTAGCGGGATATTGATCACGAAGATCCACCGCCACGAGGCGACGTTCAGGATCACTCCCGCCACAAGCGGTCCGAGCGCCCCGGCGATTGTTCCCCACGCCGTCCAGGTGCCGATCGCGGGGCCGCGCTCTCGCGCGGGGAACGTGCTGACGATCACCGCCAGCGAGCTCGGCGTCAGTAACGCGCCGGCGATCCCCTGGAGCGCACGAAACGCGACCAGCAGCCCGATCGTCGGCGCCACCGCGCAGAGCAGAGAGGCCACGCCGAAGCCGCCCACGCCCAGAGCGAACACCCGACGCTCTCCGAAGATGTCACCCAGCGACCCGCCGAGCAGAATGAACGAACCCAGCGTAAGCAAGTACGCATTGGTCACCCACTGCTGGCCGGCGAGGCCGCCGCCGAGGCTGCGCTGGATTGAAGGCAGCGCAACGCTCACCACGCTGCTGTCGAGGATCGCGATACTCGACCCGAGGATCGTCGCGACCAGGGTTAAGCGCTTTCTCGACGCTGACGGCTGCGCCGCCGAAGACGATGGGGTTGCGTTAGCCACCTGACCCCTCAGCTTGCCATTCACCTTCACACGGCCCGCGTTCGACTGTTTTTGTGTCCGTTCCGAAGGCCTCCTATCAGGATTGACAGCTTACGGTCGATGCTATGCAGGCACATCCCCAAAACCGCTGGGGAGAACAGCGTTCATATGCGTCAATCCACAATGCCCAAGAAACTCCGTCGTGCCGAGGATGAGAAGGGTTTCACCCTGATCGAACTCCTCGTCGTGATCCTGATCATTGGCATTCTCGCCGCGATCGCGATCCCGGCGTTCCTCAACCAGCGCGGCAAGGCGTATGACGCTGCGGCGAAGTCACAGGTCAAGACCGCTCAGACGGCCATGGAGACGTACGCGACTGACCACAATGGTACGTACACCGCCAACAAGTCGGACCTGATCGCCATCGAGCCGACGCTCGGCGATACCGGTGCCAGCGCCTCGCTCACCACGGTCACCGGCAACGGCACCACGGGCTACGCGCTCGTGTCAACCTCGTCCGCGACGGGCGATGCGTTCACACTGACCGAATCCGCCGGCTCGGTGTCACGTACGTGCTCGAGTGGAACCGGTACCGAGAGCCCGGGCGGCTGCGTCGGCACCAGCTGGTAGCTGGTCAGCTGGCCCTGAGGGGTGCCAGATCGGTTCAGCCTGTTCGCTTGAGCGGCGCCCCTTCCGCTGCGGCTGCCTCTTGTGCCTTTGCGGGCCCGCGTAGCACGTAGGCCATGCCGACGGCGAGCACTGCGCCGGCCGCAGGCCCGATCAGGTAGACCCACCAGGTGGACAGCTTTCCGATCGCACCCAGTAAGCGCCCGCCATCATCCAATCCATGTCCCTTCTCAGAGCGAAAGCGAGTGTCGTCGCCGGGTTGAAGTGCGCCGATTCGTCGCCGAGGAAGTACACCGCGACAACGAGCCACAAAGCCGAGACCAGCGAAAGCACGAACACGGTCTGCCACGGGTGAAGAGGATGGCCGCCGTAGCGAGCGAGGATCGCCGCGCAGCCAGACAGCACGAACGTTAGGCCCGCCATGCCAATGAATTCAGCTAGCAGGCGCCGGAACCGGTGGTCTGGATCGGTCCAGTCGGCGTAGCCGCGCTCGCCGCCTACAGAGGCGATCAGCGCGGCCTGTTCTGGGCGGTCTCGAACTGGATGCAGCGGTTTGAGATCACCTCGTTGACGTTCATGTTCGACCGCGTGCCCGAGCCCGTCTGCCACACGTACAGCGGAAGGTTCTCGTCGAGCTTGCCGTCAATGACTTCGTCACACACACGCTGGATTAACTCCCCTTCCACCGCGGCATCCGGCCGGCGCTCGTGTTAACGATCGCCGCGGCCTTCTCCACATACCCATACGCGTGATACACCTCCTTGGGCATCCTGTCGTTACCGATGTTGAAGTGCTCGAGACCGCGCTGAGTCTGCGCACCCCAGTAGCGGCCGGCCGGCACCTCTACGTCGCCGAGGCCGTCGAACTCCCGCCGCATTCCCATCGCATCGAGACCGATCGGTAGGTCAAGGATCTTGGGCGGAGCGTCGCTCGTCGCTGTCATTGCTCTCCCTCCTGCCAGG
Source organism: uncultured Solirubrobacterales bacterium (assembly GCA_963812225.1). Classification (GTDB taxonomy): domain Bacteria; phylum Actinomycetota; class Thermoleophilia; order Solirubrobacterales; family Solirubrobacteraceae; genus Palsa-465. Next base: position 432,669 of record CAWEUN010000006.1, on the reverse strand, counting down.
TCTCCGGTAATACGTACGATCAAGCGCGCGCGAGTGCAGAGAACGGCGGTGACCTTGTCACAGTCCACCGTCGGAGAACGCACATATGAACCTCCGTAGTTTTGGCTCTCGACTTGCCTAGCGGACCGCTCGGAACGCGGCGCGGAGTTCGGTGGTGAAGAGTTCGGGCTCTTCCCAGGCGGCGAAGTGGCCGCCCTTGTCGACCTTGTTGAAGTAGTTGAGAGTCGGGTAGGCCTGCTCCACCCAGCTGCGCGGGGTTCGGACGATCTCGCCGGGGAACTGGGTGAATCCGACCGGGACCTTTACCGGCGGCGGAGTCTGTCCGGCCGCGCGAGCCGTGGCCTGTCCGCCCTCCCAGTAGGACCGCGCCGCCGAGGCCCCGGTAGCCGTCAGCCAGTACACCGTGACGTTGTCGAGAATGTGGTCTCGGGTCAGACCGCCCGACGGCTTGTCGTCGACGAAGGCGCCGGCGATCTTGTAGTAGCTGTCGGTGTCGTGGTCGAGCATCCAGGCCGCCAGGGCGATCGGTGAATCCAGCAGCGCGTACCCGATCGTCTGCGGCCGCGTCGCCTGCTCGAGGAAGTAGCCGAACCCGGTCGCCCGGAATGTGGCCCCCTGCTCGGCCGCCTCGCGTTCCTCCTCGGTGTCCTTCGGGAAGGCACCCGGGTTGCCGAGCCCTGGCACGAATAGGTTCGTGTGGATGCCGATCAGCCCCTCGGGTGCCTGACGACCCATCAGATCGGTGACGGCGGCGCCCTGGTCACCACCCTGGGCGACGTAGCGGCTGTAGCCGAGACGACGCATCAGCTCGGGCCACGCCTGCGCGACGCGGCCGGCGAACCACCCGAGCTCCGTCGGCTCGGCCGAGAAGGCGTACCCGGGGATGGACGGCAGGACCAGATCGAACGCGTCATCCGCGCTTCCCCCGTGCGCGGTCGGGTCCGTGAGCGGACCGACGGTCTCGAGCAACTCGATCACCGAACCCGGCCAGCCGTGGGTCATGATCAGCGGCAACGCGCCCTCGTGCCGCGACTTCACGTGGATGAAGTGGATGTCCTCCCCATCGATCACGGTCTTGAACTGCGGCAGCGCGTTCAGCCTCGCCTCGCACCTGCGCCAGTCGTAATCGCTCGCCCAGTAACGCGCGAGCTCCCTGACCGTCGCCAGCTGCACCCCCTGCGAGCGATCATCGACGAGCTCCTTGGACGGCAGGCGCACAGCGGCGATGCGCCGGCGCAGATCCTCCAACGCTTCCTCCGGAATGTCGACTTCGAACGTGCGAACCGCCGAATCGGCTGACTTCTCGCTCGTGACAGACATGTGAATCTCCTCGCTTTGGGGTGACTAGAAAGCCTGGTCGTCTCCTCCCCACCTCGCGCCCGTGAAGACCCTGGTCAGGACCCCCGGACCGCGGCCAGCGCCGATCAAAACGTTTGTTCGCCGGCGCGGATCAGGATCTCGCTGATGGGCGCGTGTCACAGGAACAAGCCTCTCACTCGGAGGGGGCTCTTGCCAACGTCTCGAGCATGCGGCCAAGGTCGAGTTCCCAGTCTCGCGTCTGCAAGCCGTGCTTCAGCGCCGCCCCGATCAGGGTCTGGGAGTTAGGTCCCCGGGGTTTGGCGCCCCCGAGCGAAGAAGTCGATGAGCAGCTGGTTCACGCGCTCGGACTCGTCGTGATGGACCCAATGCGATGCATTGGGCAGGCGCTCGACGCGGTCGAGGTTGGGCACATCCGCGGCGTCGGGCTCGGCGAGTTCGGAGCCGAGGTAGGAGTCGCGCTCCCCCCAGATGACGAGTGTCGGCGCCGAGATCGGGCGAAGCTTTGCCGCGGCTTCCTTCTGGGACTGTCTTACCGACGCGCGGTAGTAGTTGATCATCCCGGCTGCCGCTCCCGGTTGCGACCACGCCTCGATGTAGCGTTCCATTTCCTCCGGCGTGTAAGGCGGGTTCGCGTCATGCAGGAAGTGCCGGAAGAAGTGCCAATCTCGGGCGGGCACCACGTCCTCGGGCAGTCCCGGCGTCGCAAAGAAGAAGAAGTACCAGGACTTCCGGAGCTGGCTCGGGTGGTGCAGTCCCTCCGACAGCCGCCGCGGATGGGCCGCGTTAAGGATCGCGAGTCGGTCGACCACCTCGGGGTGATTCATCGCGACGGTCCAGGCGATCGATCCGCCCCAGTCGTGACCGACCAACAGCGCGGACTTGGCACCGCGTTCTTCGATGAGGCCGCGGATATCGGCGGCGAGTAGGTCGACGCCGTAGGCCTCGAAGCCCTCCGGCTTTGATGACAGGTTGTAGCCGCGCGTGTCGGGCGCGACGACTCGATAGCCCGCTTCTGCGAGCGGCTTGATCTGCAGGCGCCAGCCGAACCAGAACTCCGGGAAGCCGTGCAGGAGAACGATCAGCGGCCCGTCGCCGGCCTCGACGTAGTGCAACGTTGTGTCGCCGACCTCTGCGTAGCCTTCACGGAGTCCGGTCAGGTCGTCTGCGATCAGACTGCTGCTAGACGCGTTCATAAGAATCACCTTTCGAAGCTCCTGTGCATGATCCACTGCAACGGTGCGCACGCTCTCGTCGGGCTAGGGTGTGACTCGCATCCGGGAGTGCCCTGGTCTATCCACTGGGATCCATCCGCCTCACGCCGCTGCTCCCGCGGCGGCCGCCGCCTCCGTGCCGGCTGGCCAGCAGAGCCGACTTGCCTATTCCGGGCTCGCCGCGCAGCACCAACACTCGGCTGTGCCCAAGGTGCGCTTCCGCCAGCCCCTGATCGAGCCTCCCACGCTCGGCCCCGCGGCCAGCGAGCGCGGCCCTCTCGGCCCGACGCGACGGAGACCTCATCCCGCTTCCAGCATAACGCCGCGTCTCGTGCGCTCGTAACTATCGGCCTCACCGGATCGCGACGACCTCAACTCGGCCACGCGCCAGCATTACGGGACGCGCCGCGCCACTCGCCGCCGTGTACTCCACGCCAATGTTCGCGAGCGTGCCACAGATAATGAGCGTGTCGACGCTCAAGAGCCGCAGCAGGTGATCGAGCGGAGTCCCGTAGAACGCGGGGTCGACGCGGACCTCGTCTCGGACGGCGTACTTCGGCATTTCAGCGTTCACGTGCCCGGGACCCGACTACGGTCTCATCCCTCGTGCGGCAGTCCGCACGGGAAGATGGACCGGCTCGGGGGTCGCTCGCATCAGTGAAGCCCTAGTTCGTGTCCGGTAGGTCCGTTCGCAGTCAGGTTGGAACGGCTCCGGCGCATCGTGGTTCAGCGTCCGTGCGTCTAGCCGTAGGATTCCGAGCAACCGAATTCTGAGGCTGCGAGGATGAGCTCAGGCGGCGAAGCGGAAAGGTTCAAGATTGGTGCTCGCGTCGATGCCACCGACGGGCGGTGTGGGCACCTCACCCGGGTGATCTTCGACCCGATCTCCGAGTCGCTCACTCATCTCGTCGTCGAGCCGAGGCACGACGAGGAGCGTGGGCGGCTGGTGCCCGTCGACCTCGTCACAGGGGTCGAGGGCGACCTGATCCGGCTCAACTGCACCAAGCAGGAGTTCGAGCGGCTCGATGCCGCTGAGGACGAACAGTTCCTTCCGGCCGACGTAACCGCCTACGGGTACGGCGATCACGCGGCCACGTGGCCGTACTACGGGCTGGCCATGCCGCTCCGCCATGACCGGGATGATCCGATGTTCATCGACCGGGTTCCGCTCGGCGAGGTCGAGATACGTCGCGGCGACCCCGTGCGGGCAAGAGACGGGTTGGCCGGGGCTGTACAAGGTCTGGTTGTCGACCCTGCCGACCATCACGTCACGCACGTGCTGCTGCAGGAGGGCCACGTGTGGGGCCGCAAGCAGGTCGCGATCCCGATCGGCGCCGCTAATCGCGTGGGCGATGAGACAAGGGTTGACCTCACCAAAGCCGAGATCGAAGCGCTGCCACCCGTCAGCGTGGACTCCGCGTAACGAGCGGAAGCCCTTGTCGCCTGCACGGCGGGCGCTTGGGCTATCGCAGCGAGCTAAACGCCGCGCGCATCTCGCTGGCGAACAGCTCGGGCTGCTCCCAGGCGGCGAAGTGGCCGCCTTTGTCGACCTCGTTGAAGTACGTGACGTTTGGGTAGGACTTCTCGACCCAGCTCCGCGGGGCCCGGAAGATCTCGCCGGGGAACATGGTGAAGCCGACCGGGAGCGACACCTCTGGGGGAGTCTGACCAGCAGCGCGAGCCGTGGCTTGTCCGCCCTCCCAGTAAGACCGGGCCGCCGAGGCCCCCGAGCCCGTCAGCCAGTACATCGTGATGTTGTCGAGGATGTGGTCTCGGGTTAGATCGCCAGAGGGCTGCTCGTCCACGAAGGCGCTGGAAATCTTGTAGTAGCTGTCGGTGTCGTGATCGACGATCCACGCCGCCAGGGCGACCGGTGAATCCAGCAAGGCATAGCCGATCGTCTGCGGCCGCGTGGCCTGCTCGAGGAAGTAGCCGAAGCCGCTCGTCCTGAAGGTGGCGATCGCAGCGAGCGCGGCGCGTTCCTCATCGGAGTCCGCCGGCAGCGTGCTTGCGTTGGCCAGCGCCGTCCTCAGGAAGTTGAGGTGGATGCCGATCAAGCCCTCGGGTGCCTGGCGGCCCATCGCGTCGGTGACTGCGGCACCTTGGTCGCCGCCCTGGGCGACGTATCGCGTGTAGCCGAGGCGACCCATCAGCTCGGCCCAGGCAGCCGCGATGTGCTCGGGGTGCCAGCCGACCTCGGTCGGCTCGGCGGAGAAGCCATAGCCGGGCATCGACGGCAGCACGAGCTCGAACGCGTCCTCCGCGCGTCCGCCATGCGCCGTCGGGTCCGTGAGCGGGCCGACGACCCCGAGCAACTCGATCACCGAACCGGGCCAGCCATGCGTGATGATCAGCGGCAGCGCATTCTCATGCCGGGACTTCACGTGGATGAAGTGGATGTCCAGCCCGTCAATCTCGCTCTTGAATTGAGACAGCGCGTTCAGCTCTGCCTCGCACTTGCGCCAATCGTGCTCTGTCGCCCAATAGCGCGCGAGCGCCTGAACCGTCTTCAGCTGTACTCCCTGCGACCGATCCGCGACCAACTCCGTGGAGGGCAAGCGCGTCGCGGCGATGCGGCGCCGGAGGTCCTCCAAGGCCGCATTCGGGACGTCTACTTGGAACGGGCGGATCGCCGTTGCTCCCGACGGTTGCTCGGTGCTGAGAGACATGTTGGTCCCCTTTCTTCTCTCTCTCTCTCTCTCTCTCTTGACGACGCGCCAGAGCCTGCCCGAGCGCGTCACTCAAGTGCCTTGATTAAGCACAGCGACTCGGCGCGGAACCCCATTCGGTCATAGAACTCCAACGCCCGCTTGTTCGTGGACCATACGTCGAGGCTGAGCACGGGTAGGCCACGATCGCGCGCCCAGCTCTCGCCGGCTTGCATCAAAGCCCGGCCGACGCCGGCTCTCCGGGCGCTCTCCGTGACGGCCAGGTCGGCCACGTGACCTCGCCTGACACCCGTTACGTCCTCCCGCACTTTCAGCGAAATGAACCCAAGCCGCGTCCCGTCCGTTCCCTGTGCAATCAAGACCGCGGACCCCGGGTCGGGAGCCCGCACGGCGCCGGCCAGCACTTCTGCGAACCCCGGAGCCATCGCCTCCTTGTCCTTCCAGGCCGGGGAGCCGAACTCCAGCAAGCTCGACACCATGCCGGCGACGAACTCGCTGTCGGCGTCACTGGCGGCCCGGATCTCAATCCGCATCATCGAGCCTTTCCGTCGAAGCCTCGCGGGCCGGTGCGATCTCGATGTAAACCGTCTGCACGCCGAGGCTGTTGCCGAGTCCCTCGTATAGGCGGCGCCGGAGACCGTAATGCCGGTCCAGCGCCGCCTCAGCACCTTCGGCCCTGTCGGCGGCGAGGATCCGGCCAACTCCCTCAGTCAACGGACCGGTTGGTCTGCCTCGCAGCGTGCAAGGGCCGACGCGGACGCGCTCGTCGCGTCGCAGGCGCCTTACCTTTCCTGCGTCAGCCAGGCTGCGAACGTACACGCGGGGCGATGCGATGAGCGAGATTGACGCCCGTCACAAGGACAGAGCATCCCGCACCCCGGGCGTCACGTCTACATGCGGCGCGCGAAGCTGACGGTGATTGCCAGCCCGCCGCCGTCCCGGGGCGTGGCCTCGACCCGCGTACCGTGAGCGATCGCAATCGCGCGGACGATCGAGAGGCCGAGTCCGTGGTGCCCGCCCGGCTCGGCGGTGCGCTCGCCACGACGCTGAAACGGTTCGAACAACTGCTCGATCTCCGATTCGGGCACGACCGGGCCGGTGTTGACTACGGCGACGAACACCGCCTCGCCGTCGGCCCCCGTGGTGATCTCCACCATCCCCCGGTCGTCGTTATAGCGCAGCGCATTGTCGAGCAGGTTGGCAATCAGGCGCTCGAGCAGGGCCGGGTCGCCGCTCGTCGGCGCCGGCGCCAGCGATGCCGACACAGAGCTCGCCCCCGACACGAGCAGGGCTCGGCCGGCCAGATCGGCCAGGTCGACCGGCACTTGTCGGTCAAGGCCACGCTCGCTGGATGCCAGGGTCAGCAGCGCCTCCAGCAGCTGCTCCTGCTCACGGCCGGATGCCAGCAGCTCCTTGAGCGTCGCCCGCAATTTCTCCGCGCTGGCGTTCGGGTCGGCCAGCGCGACCTGGGCCAGCGTCCGGTCGACGGTCATGGGAGTGCGGAGCTCGTGCGAGGCGTTGGCCACGAAACGGCGCTGGGCCTCGAACGACGCTTCGAGCCGCGCCAGGAGATCGTCGAGCGTGTCGCCGAGGCGCTTGAACTCGTCGTCGGGGCCGCTCAGGCCCAGCCGCCGGCCGAGGTTCCCGGCCGAGATCGTGCGGGCGGTGGCGTCCATCTGACGGAGCGGGCGCAGCACACGGCCGGCGATAAACCAGCCGAGCACCGTCGAGGCGAGCGCGGTCACCGCGAGAACCAGCCACGAGACGGTGAGCAGGCGCGCGTTATCGGCGGCCTTCTGCTGGCCGACGATTTTCCCCGGCAGAACGAGCGTCCTGTGCCCGGGCTCGTTGACCCGCACCTGGGGAACGGCGGTGCTGACCACGTGGACCGTCGAGCCCGCGAGCGCGGCCCCGAAGATGATCGCGATGGTGACCGTCCCCAGCAGCAGGAACATGACGCCGTAGAGCAGGGCGAGGCGCAGCCGCGCGGTGCCCCGGGGAACCGCCAGCGCTCGCCGCAGCCCGGGCATCAGATCCGGTAGCCGCTCTCGCGGACGGTCTCGATCAGCGGTGGGTCGCCGAGCTTGGCCCGCAGCCGGCCCATCGTCGTCTTGACGGTCGTGGTGAATGGGTTGGCTGCCTCATCCCATACGCGCGCCAACAGGTCCTCGGCCGACAATACGCGGCCGCTGGCGGCCAGTAGGCATTCCAGCACGGCGAACTCCTTGGGGCTGAGGTCGAGGCGCCGGTCGCCACGGAACGCGACATGCCGCGACGGGTCGAGTGTCACATCGAGGTGGACCAGCACCGGCGGCAGCGGCGCCACCGCGCGCCGGCCGAGGGCCCTGACTCGGGCGACGAGCTCGGCGTACTCGAACGGCTTGCCCAAGTAGTCGTCGGCCCCCAGCTCGAGCCCCTCCACACGATCACGGATCGTGCTGGCCGCCGTCAGCATCAACACGCGGGTTGCGCTGCCTTGGGCCACCAACGACCGGCAGACCTGGTCGCCGTGGACATCGGGAAGGTCGCGGTCGAGCACCACGACGTCGTAGTCGTTCACGGCGGTGTGCCTAAGCGCGTCCGCACCGTCGAACGCGAGGTCGACAGCCATGCCCTCGCGGCGGAGCCCTTCGGCCAGCGCGGTGGCCAGCCGGTGGTGGTCTTCGACAACCAGAACTCTCATCGCGTAGGCGCAAAGGATGCCGACCGCAGGTGTCAGCCAGGTCACAGCCGCCGTCACCGTCCTGGCACCACCCGGTCTCTACAACTCTCGCGACCAGCAAGAGGAGACCAAACGATGCGCACCGCCAAGACCTTCCTCGCCGCCTCCGGCGTCGCCGTGCTCGCCGCCGGCTGCGGATCATCCAGCCACAACCCCTCGACCGGCACGAGTGCCCAGTCGCCCCAGAACTTCGCTTCAACCGCGTACAAGCACGCGGCGTGCATGCGCAGCCATGGCGTGCCGAACTTCCCCGATCCCCACATCACCATCAACGGGAATCAGGTGTCGATCCGACAGGTGCTGCCGCAGAGCGTCGCTAACTCGCCGCAGTTCAACGCCGCCGACAGGGCCTGCCGGGGGCTGGTGCCCGGGCTCGCGAACGAGAGCGCCGCCCAGATAGCTGCCCAACAGCACGCTCACGCTCAGACCCTGCTGGCCTTCGCCCAGTGCCTGCGCGGCCACGGCGTGCAGAGCTTTCCCGATCCGACGGCGCAGGGACAGCTGACGCTCCAGATGATCCACGCGGCGGGTGTTGACCTCCAGGCCCCCTCGCTCCTGACCGCCGCCAAGGCTTGCGTCGGCGTCACGCACGGCGCGATCACACTCGCCCAGGTCGAGCAGGCGATCCATAACCCCCACTGATGAGCCTGCGCCGTCTGGCCGCCCTGCTCGTCCTGCTCGTCGCAGTGGGCCTGGTCGTCGTGCTGGTGCTCAACGCCAGGTCGCCCTCCAAGCCGCGCGCTGCAGGCGGCTCCACAGCCTCGGGGACCACGACCGTTCGACGCCACGATCTAGTCGAGACCGATACGGAGTCCGGGACGCTCAGCTACGCCAATCCCCAGACGATCTACAACCGCCTGAGCGGCACGATCACCTGGCTGCCGAACGTCGGACAGGAGATCAAGCCCGGCGCGACGCTGTTCAAGGTCGACGGCCAGCCGGTGATCCTGATGAACGGCGCCACGCCGGCATACCGCGACCTCGGGCCGGATGACAGTGCCGGCCAGGACATCCTGCAGCTGAACCGCAACCTCGTTCACCTCGGCTTCAACCCTGACGGAATCGTGGTAGACGACGAATGGCAGACGGCGACCACGGCCGGCGTCGATCAGCTCCAGGCCTCGCTAGGCGAGCCCGAGACCGGGACGCTGGCGCTCGGACGGGTGGTGTTCCTGTCCGGCCCCCAGCTCGTCTCGACGGTCGCGGCGGCACTCGGCGGCGACGGCGGCAGCTCGACCACAGGCAATCCCTCGGGCGTCAACGCGAGCGACCCCGGGCCGCAGGCCGCGCCCGAATACGTGAGCCTTCAGACCAGGCGGCCCATACATGGAGCCAAGCTGCGAACGGCCAAGCGGCGGACGGCCAAGCCGCATACGCACCTCAAGTCGGCGCGGCTTCAGTCATTGATCGCGCTGCTCAAGGCGGAGATCGCCGAGCTCAAGTCACAGCCGAACAACCACCCGGGCGCGAGCGGCCCGAACACAGGCAGCCCGCCCAAGTCGTCGAGCGGCGGCAACGCGCCGAGCTCGGGAAGCCCGGCGGCCAGCGACGGCTCCAGCCCGACCCCGGTCCTGCAGACGACCTCCGCGCGGCTCGTCGTCACCGTAGACCTCGACCCGAGCAAGCAGGGCGAAGCCAAGCTCGGTGGGCCGGTGACCGTGCAGCTGCCCGACGGCGCCATGGTCAATGGCAAGATCACCGCCGTAAGCCGGGTGGCCCAGAACTCGAGCGGCAACACCGGGAACAGCGGGACAGGCCCGGGCGGCGACAACGGGTCGGGCGACAACGGGTCGGGCGACAACGGTTCCGGCGGCTCCAGCTCAACGATCCCGGTGACAATCACGCTCTCCGGCCGCCACGGCGGAGCGGGTCTCGACCAGGCGGTGGTCAGCGTCAACTTCACCGAGGCTGTCGCGCGCAACGTGTTAACCGTCCCGGTGACCGCCCTGCTCGCTACCGGTGGCGGAAACTACGCCGTGCAGGCGGCCGCCGCGCCGCACAAGCTGATCTCCGTTACCACCGGGCTGTTCGCGGCCGGCGACGTCCAGATCTCGGGTCCGGGCATCTACCCGGGCCTGCGCGTTACCGACTCTCAGGGATGACCGCGATCGAGCTAGAGGACGTACGCAAGGAGTACCCCGGCGGGGTCGTCGCGCTCGACGACGTGAGCGTCGAGGTGGCCGAGGGCGAGCGCCTCGCCGTGGTCGGTCCGTCCGGCTCGGGCAAGACCACGATGCTGACGATCATGGGCACGCTGGAACGACCCACCGGCGGGCACGTACGCGTGGCCGGCCGTGACCTCGCCAGCGCCTCCGACGCGCAGCTGGCGGGGTTGCGCGCGCACCACGTCGGCTTCGTGTTCCAAGGCTTCCACCTGCAGGAGGCCATGAGTGCGCTCGAAAACGTCGCGAACGGGATGCTGTACACCGGCGCGCCCGGCCGCAGGCGACGCGAGGCGGCGCTGCGGGCGCTCGAGCGTGTCGGCCTCAGCCACCGCGTCTCGCACCGTCCGCCGGAGCTCTCGGGCGGCGAGCGTCAGCGCGTGGCGATCGCGCGCGCAATCGCCAAGCGGCCGCTGATCCTGCTCGCCGACGAGCCGACCGGCAACCTCGATTCGAGGTCAGGAAGCGAGGTCATAGAACTCCTTGTTGGCCTGGCCAGCGACGGCGCCACGCTCGTGCTGATCACCCACGAGGAGCGGATCGCCTCCTCGTTTCCCCGACGGCTTTACGTACGCGACGGCCGGATCGTCTCCGACGAGCGCTGATGGGCGTCGCCACCTCGACCATCGATGCTGCGCGCCTGCCGCCCGCCGAGCTGCTCGGTTCGGCGCTCCAGGGCCTGCGCAGCCGTCGGCTGCGGGCCGCGTTGTCGGCGCTCGGGATCGCGATCGGGATCGGTGTAATGGTTGCGGTCGTAAGCGTGTCAGCCTCGGCGCAGGCGAACCTCCTCGCGGAGATCGACGCGCTCGGGACCAATCTGCTGACCGTCACTCCCGGACAGACGCTCACTGGCGCCACCGAGGTTCTGCCGGACACATCGGTGGCGATGATCGACCACACGCTGGGCGTCGAAGGCGATTCGGCCGTCTACCAGCTCGCGAACGCGAACGTGTACCGCACGCCCTTGGTGCCCTCGTTGGATACCGGAGGCGTGGCCGTCGACGCGGCCAGCGACGACCTGCCGCGGGTGCTTCAGATCAGCATCGCCTCGGGGCACTTCCTGAACGGAGTTTCGGACCGCTTTCCGGAGGTCGTGCTCGGCGCCCAGGCCGCGAGCGTGCTCGGGATCACGCGCGCCACTGGCCACGTACTCGTGTACCTCGGCAACACGTGGTGCAGCGTGGTCGGGATTCTCAAGCCGGCGCTCCTGAACCCCGAGCTCGATTCCACGGTCTTCATCTCGCTGCCGGTCGCCGAGCGCCTGTTCGGGCTGCAGCCCAATCCGTCCGAGATTTACGTCCGCGCCGATGTCAACGACGTCGGACGGGTGGCGAACCTGCTCGCGCCGACGGCCGACCCGCAGAACGCCGACGGCGTTCAGGTCAGCCGCCCGTCCGATGAGCTCGAGGCCCGCGCCGCGGCCAAGGGGCAGTTCACCACGCTGCTGCTCGGCCTCGGCGCCGTGGCGCTGCTCGTGGGCGCGATCGGCATCGCCAACATCATGGTGATCTCGGTCCTGGAGCGCCGGGGGGAGATCGGATTACGGCGGGCGCTCGGCGCCACCCGGCGCCACATCGCGACCCAGTTCCTGGCCGAATCCGCGCTGCTCGCGGTGATCGGCGGTGTCGCAGGGCTGATCCTCGGCGCCGGAGCGACCCTGATCTACGCCCAGGCCAAGCACGAGCCGTTCGTCGTCCCGCTGTACGCGCTCAGCGCGGCGCCGGCGGCCGGGTTCGTGATCGGCGCGGTCGCCGGGTTGTACCCGGCCGCCCGGGCCGCCCGCCTCAGCCCGACCGAGGCGCTACGGGCCTAGCTCCTCAGCCCCCTGACGACGCGAGGATCTCGCTGTGGAGGTCCAGCAGGCGGGGCACGTCACGGGCATCGACCCGGCCCATCCCGCATTCGGTGCAAATCCCCCAGTGACGAGCGCCACCGGGAGAGTTGATCAGAGCGGCGTCGATGTGCTCGATCTGCTCGGCGGTCGTGCCCGGTGCCTGGTCATCGGGGTGGTAGGGGACGAGCGCGAAGTAAAGCTCGGTGTCCATGCCCGCCCGCAGGCCGCCGAGGGGCTCGAAGTAGGCGCTGTCGTTTCGGCCTTGGGGCACGGTGAAGGAGACGAAGTTGAGTGGGCGCTGCGTCGCGGAGGTGACGGCGTTGACGAGGTCGACCTGCATTTGCAGTGACTCAGGCTGCTTGAAGTGCTGGTGGCCGTAGTCGCCGTAACAGAGGTGCATGCCGACCAGGACGTCCGCGGGGACGCGCTCGAGGCAGCGCACCAGTCCGGGCACGATCTGGTCCATCGGCACCTTTGGCCCCATCGCTCCCTCCAGCGCTCCGAACTCGACGGCTATGTCCCACTGGACGGCGATCCGTTCGTGGGGTAGCCGCTCAAGCGCGGTGTCGAGGTCGGCGAACAGCGCCTGCTCGTAGGAGGCAGCGACCCCGGGAAGGTCTTCGGGTGCGATCGTTCCTGCCATCGAGGCCAGGGGCGTTGGGTACTGGAGCTGGAAGCGCACGTCGGTTGGGATCGTGCCCTCGTTCTGCATCCTCTCGAAGGTCGCGAACGACTTGGTGTATTCATCGGCATAGCCGAGGTTGGGCCAGTTGATCAGCTCGGCCGATGCGCCCTCGGTCAGGCGCAGCTGCGGCAGGGAGGGAGCGTCGGAAGCGGTCTCGTAGGCCTTTCCGACCGATACGGTCTCGAACTCCGGCATCTGCTCGAACTTGTGGATCTGGAAGTGGATCCAGTAGCTGCGGTCTCCCGTCTCCCCGTCGGTCATCCGACGCACGCCAGTCGGGATGCGTGAGCAGATCTCCCGCATCACGGTCTCGGCGTCGGGCAGATTGACCGAACCATTGAAATGAACAGCTGTGGGTGGCATGGGAGTCCCCTCTCCGTCGTTGTCTGCTCTGGCCCGTCATATCACGCCCGGCGAGGCCGAAGCGACGGCCTCGGCTCCGAGGTTTGCGAACATGGAGCGCAGCGAATGGGTTGGAAGGCCAACGTGTCGGCGCGCGCGGCGGGACTCGGGCGCGTGCCACGGCTGGTGGCTGCGACGGCGCTCGGATTTGCCGCGGCACTAGGAATGCTCATTGCGCCGGCGGCCGCAGCGGCCCCCACCGACTACGGCCCGGGCCGGCCGCTCGCGGTGGTGGCACACGCTCCGGGCCACGAGGAGGTGTACTGGCGGGGCGCCGACGGCTATCTGTGGGAGAAGGCGGAGTCCGGCGGCCAGTGGGGTGGCCCGGTCCGCACCCCGATCAGGGGGCTCGCCTCCTCTCCCGCGGCCACGATCGGTTCGCACGGATATGACTACGTGTTCTGGGAGGGAACCGGTGGCGGGCTCTGGGAGGCAGGCAACTACCCGGGAGGCTGGCTCGGCCCGACCGACGTCGGCATGGGTCCGCTGGGCTCGCAGCCCACGGCCACCTCCATACCTAACTCATCCGGAGTCGCCGAGATCGACGTCTTCTGGCACGGAAACCAGGCCGGCGCCAACCTGTGGCGGGCCTCGTATGAGACCTCGACCGGGAAATGGAGCGGTCCGACCGAGATCGGCGGCATGGGACCGCTCGGCTCCGCTCCGACCGCCACGGAGCAGGAGACCTCAGCGGGGGCCCAGATCCAGGTCTACTGGAAGGGAGCCACCGGCGCCGCAGCACTGTGGGAGGCGGACACGAGCGGCGGCACCAACTGGAGCGGCCCGACGAGCCACGGCATGGGGCCACTCGGCTCGGCTCCCGGCGTCGCGTCCTTGAGCTACGGAAACGAGTACGTGTTCTGGGGCGGCACTTACGGGCGGCTGTGGCAGGCGGATTGGGACGACACAAGCTGGAACGGCGTGAACCTGAACGGGCCGGTCTCGGTCGGGTTCGGGCCGATGGCCTCCGCCCCGACCGTGGCCGCGGTGGCGCCGGATGAGTACGACGTGTTCTGGGTAGGGACGAACTCCGACCTGTGGGAGGCTCAGTTGGTCGGCCAGACATGGACGAGCGTTCAGAGCCGCGGGCCGATGGTGGCGACCCAGACTGCGCCGGCGCCGGTCACCGTCCCGCCGCCACCACGGACGCACGGTAAAACGCGGCGGGTTCGAGTCGCAATCAAGATGCACTGGACCTTCAACGGGATCCACACATGGCTCGACCGGATTCACTTCAGCCGCCTCCCGGCCGGCGCGGGGATCCGGGTGACATGCCACGGCCGTGATTGCCCGAGGCGGGTTTGGTCTGCCGGCAAGCGCCACGTGCGCAGGCTGGCCAAGGCGCTCGAACGGCGCAGGTTCCGCGCTGGGCAACGGCTGACGATCACGATTAGCGCGCCAGGCTGGATACCCGAGCGCGCCGGCGTCCGCACTCGCGACGGTGCGGTGCCCGTAGCGAAGCTGCTCTAGGCGACACCGGTCCGCCGGCACGTGCCGGCGCGCAGCCGCACGGACGGGGAATCGGCTGGAAAACTACTTGGGCGATCGCGGCGTTTGCCGGCGAGGACGTCGAGCTCGCGGTGGTCGCGCCCGAAGCGCGCGACGTTCTCCTCGACTTCGATGATCGGGTCCGACACATAGAGCTGGCAGACGAGCAGGTCTTCGGCCACCTCGAGCTGATCGACATTCCGGCCGAGGCCGCAGCGCGCGAACCCTGGTTCAACGAGACGCTCGTCTCGGTCAACGACGTCGTCGTGCGGCTCGGGGTGATCGACGGCGACTTTCATTGGCACAAGCACGATGACCAGGACGAGTTCTTCCTCGTCCTCGACGGGGAGCTCTTGGTTGATGTCGAAGGTGCCGGCACGATCACACTCGGCCCCCACCAGGCGTGCAGCGTTCCCAAGGGCGTCGTCCACCGCACGCGCGCGCCGCGACGGACCACGATCCTCATGGTCGAGGCCGCGGGGGTCATGCCCGTCGGGGACTGACGCGCCCAGCTCAGGCCGGCCGACCCTCGCCCGGCGGGCCGCTATCGTCTCGGGATGATGTTGCTACGGCCTCGCGTGGATGGGTTTCGACGGGTTCCGGCGGTCGCCCCGCGGCCGCCGTTCGTCCACGTCCCGGCGTAGGCGCTCCCGCCGTCTCGGCCAGGAGCGCCGCAACCGACTCCCTCACCGCCGTTAGACGTCTACGAAGGAGAGCGCGATGCTCACAACAGTCCTGCTCGTGGGAGCATCCCGATGAGCACCAACCCTTTGCCCAGCCAGTCCAGTGACTTCCCCGCGTGGTACGGCGAGGTGGTCCGCCGCGCTGGTCTCGCCGAGAACTCGTCCGTTCGCGGCGCGATGGTGATCAAGCCGTACGGCTACGCGGTCTGGGAAGCGATCCAGCGCGAACTCGATGACCGCATCAAGGCGACCGGCCACGAGAACTTCTACTTCCCGCTGCTCGTGCCGGCTTCGGTGCTGGCGCAGGAGGGCGAACTCGTCGAAGGGTTCGCACCCGAGGTCGCCGTCGTCACCGAGGCGGGCGGCAAGAAGCTCGAGGAGCCGCTCGTGGTGCGTCCCACCTCCGAGGCCCTGATCTGGTCTACCTATGCCCGCTGGGTGCAGTCCTACCGTGATCTGCCGCTGCTCTATAACCAGTGGGCCAACTGCGTCCGCTGGGAGCTGCGGCCGCGGCTCTTCCTACGCACGAGCGAGTTCCTCTGGCAGGAGGGGCACACGGCGCATGCGAGTGAGCAGGAGGCGCTCGCTGAAGCACTGACGATCCTGCACGACGTCTACGCCGACACGATTGAGAACGTCCTCGCGATGCCCGTGCTACGGGGCAGGAAGAGCGAGAGCGAGCGGTTCCCTGGCGCCGTCGACACCTACACGCTCGAAGCGCTGATGCGCGACGGAAAGGCGCTCCAGGCGGCAACCTCGCATTACCTCGGGCAGAAGTTCGCGCGAACGTACGAAGTCCGCTACACCGACCGCGACGGCAGCGAGCAGTATCCGTACGCGACCTCGTGGGGAGCGACCACTCGGCTGGTCGGCGGCCTTGTGACGGCACACGGAGACGAACTCGGGCTGCGCCTGCCGCCTCGCGTCGCCCCGCAGCAGGTCGTGATCGTGCCGATCTCCCGCGAGGACGACCGCGCTGATGTGCTCCAGGCCGCGTCTGCCGTCGCCGACGAGTTGCGGACGGCGAGCGTTCGAGTCCGTGTCGACGATCGGCCCGAGCACCGACCCGGCTTCAAGTTCAGTGAGTGGGAGTTGAAGGGCGTGCCGCTCCGCATCGAGATCGGCGGCCGAGACCTCGCCGCCAGCGCAGTCACCGTCGCGCGCCGTGACACCGGGCGCAAGCAGCAGATCCCCATTCCTGGCGTGGCTGCGGCGATCGAAGAGTTGCTCAGCGAGGTGCAGACGTCGCTCTTCCGGTCTGCCCGCGACGAACAGGAGCGCCGGACCCTTCGCGACCCAAGCGGCTACGACGAGATGATCGAGTATCTGCGCGACGCGGGCGGCTTCGTCGCTGCCTCGTGGTGCGGCCGCCCAGAGTGCGAAGCGCGTGTCAAGGACGGGAGCTCCGCGACGATCCGGTGTCTCCCGCTGACCGAGCAACCGGCGCAAGCAAGCACCTGCGTCGGCTGCGGGCGGCCGGCGATTACCGATGCGGTGTGGGCACAGGCGTATTAGCATCCGAGCCGTGGACGGCCCGGCCTCACGCGCCGATCGCGGATCTCGATGCCCGCACCGCTTCGGACAGCTCACGCACACCAGCACGGATCGCCGCCTCGGGCATCTGCGCGTAGCCCAGCACGAGCGCCGGCGGCGGGTCAACTGCGTGGGGGCGGAACTCGCTCATCGTCTCGAGCTCGATCCTTCGTAGCAGCGCCTGCTCGCGGATCGCCCCCTCGTCGTCGCCGTCGGGCATCCGAACGGTGACGTGCAGGCCCGCGGCCACCCCGCTGACGATGGCCTCCGGGAGCTCATCCGTGAGCGCGTCGATCAGCGCGTCACGGCGAGCCCGGTACCGGGCGCGCATCCGACGCAGGTGGCGGTCCAGTTCGCCGCGGGTCAAAAAGTCGGCGAACGCGTGCTGCTCGATGCGGGCGGTCCCGCGGTCGGCCAGGACCTTCTCCTCGACGACGGCTTCCAGTAGGGCGGGCGGGACAACGAGCCAGCCGATCCGGAGCGCGGGCGCCAGGGTCTTGCTGGCCGACCCGGCGTAGACGACCCGGTCTGGGTCGAGACCCTGAAGCGCACCGACGGCCGCGCGATCGTAGCGATACTCGGCGTCGTAGTCGTCCTCGATCGCGATCGTCCCCCGCTCGCGCAGCCACGCCAACAGAGCCGTTCGTCGCTCGCCGTTCAGCACGACGCCAGTGGGATGCTGGTGGGCCGGGGTCAACACGACCGCGTCGGCACGGGCCTCCCTCAGCTCTTCGATCCGTGTCCCGGCCTCGTCGACGGGGATGGAAACCGGCTCCAAGCCGGCGCGCGCGGCGATCAGCGCGTCTTCGGGATTACTCGGATCTTCGAGCGCGATCCGCGTCGCTCCAGCCCTCGCCAGTGCCTCGCAAACCAGGCCCAGCCCCTGCGTGTAGCCGTTGGTAACGATGACATGGTCCGGATCGGCGATGACGCCGCGCACGCGACCGAGGTAGTCCGCCAGCGCCGCCCGCAGGCTCACTACTCCGCGAGGGTCGCCGTAGCCGAGGTCGGCGTCAGTGACGGTCGCGAGCGCGTGGCGTAGCGAGCGCAGCCACGCTCCCCGTGGGAACGTGGACACGTCGGGCACGCTCGGGCGAAAGTCGAACCGCGCGGGATGCTCCGCAGGGGCGGTCACAGCCCGTGCCTGGCGGCGGGCAGCGACGGCCGTCGCCGAGACGCGCGGACGCGCGCCCTGGCGCAGGCTCAGATAACCCTCCGCCCCCAATTGCGCGTAGGCGTCGACGACCACGCGCCTCGAAACGCCGAGCTGTCGCGCGAGATCGCGTGTCGACGGCACGCGCGCGCCCGGGCGCAGAGCACCGTCGCGGATCGCCTGCCGAAGCTGATCCTCGATCTGGGCTCCCAGGTTCCGAGAACCATCGCGACTGAGCGATACGAGCAGCTCTATCGGCTGACTGGTCTCGTCCAGGGCCACGATTCTGGATCTTCCCTGTGCACCAGTCAAAACCTAGCATCGGCGCATGCGCTCGCTCGCATCATCACCCTCCGCACGACGCCTGTTCGCCACCTCGATCGTCGCTCGCCTGCCGTTGGCGATGCTCAGCATCGGGCTCATGGTTCATGTCCAGCACCTGTCCGGCTCGTTCGCCGCCGCTGGTGTGGTCACCTGCGCCTACGGGCTCGCCGTCAGCATTGGGGGCCCCCTACTCGGGCGGCTCGTCGACCGCCGCGGCCAGACGCTGGTTCTGCTCGCGAGCGCGGGAGCCGGCGCCGCGCTGCTTGGTGTGATCGCGATCGTGCCTGCCGGCACTCCGCTCGCGGTCCTGGTCGCGCTCGCAAGTGGGATCGGACTCGCCACGCCACCGGTCGGCGCCTGCCTACGAAGCCAACTCTCGTCGCTCCTACCGGATCCCGGGGCCGCTCGCGCCGCCTTCGCCTTCGAGGCGTCGGTCGTCGAGCTGACCTGGGTCGCTGGGCCTCCGCTCGTGCTCGGCGTCGGTGCGTTGTGGTCCACGGGCGCGGCCCTGGCGGCCGGGGGCTTGGTACTGCTGGTTGCCACCGTCGCGTTCGCCGCGCAACCGAACCCGCGCACTTGGCGGCCGGCGCCCGCCGAGGGACGCCGGCGCGGAGGCGCGCTGCGCACGCCCGCGATGCGGACGCTCATTGCCATCCTGCTGCTCGTCGGCGTGCTGCTCGGCGCCGACGAGGTGGCCGTGACCGCGGCGGCCAAGACACTTGACGGCACGACCGCTGCCGCCCCGCTGCTCGCGCTGTGGGGTGTCGGATCGCTCACCGGCGGTCTGCTCATCACCCGCTCGGGCGGGGGCGCCCGCACCGCGGCCGGGCTGGCGCTGATCCTCGCCGCGCTGGCGGCTGGTCATCTGGCTCTGATCCCGGCGTCCGGCGGCATCGTCTCGCTCGGAGCTGTCCTGCTAGTCGCCGGTGCAGCGATCGCACCGGCCGAGGCCAGCGCAAACGCGATGGTCGATGATGCGGCCCCGCCAGGCATGACAACCGAAGCCTTTGCCTGGCTCGCGAGCGCGATCGAGATCGGCGCCGCGCTCGGAGCGGCCGCATCGGGGACGCTGATCGACCGCGCGGGGCCGACCGCGGCATTCGCGCTCGGCGGCGGCGCGGGCGCGCTCGCGGTGCTCGTGACCGTCATGCGGGCCCGCACGCTTGTTGCCAGGCCGGCGCCGGCAGGCGCGGACGAGGCGGTCGCTCCGTGCACCGGGGGTCAGGCCGCGGCGTCAGCTTCGCGCATTTGATTTCCGCTCAACCGACCGTGGATGCTTTGGCTGACTTTGCACCACGACCCACTTCAACTACTGAAGGTCGCGCTGTTATGGCGGCCGAACACCAGGGATCGGAGGTGGGGCCGTTTGAGTCATACCGTCTAGCCGGCGTCCCCGTAGCCAGTTGGAGGCCAGGTCCGAGCGGTACGGGTCCTCCCCAGGGCTCTGATCACCTTCTCGTCGTAGCGAGGGTCGCCGCCTAGGTCGAGGCGTAGCTGACCGCGCCCGGGATCCCAGCGCGCGGACACAACGTCACCAGGATCTGGTGGACGCCAATGATGTGTACGAGCGTGCAGCTTCTGCTGTGAGCTGACGCGCTCTACTTTCCCTCCCGGAGTCTTGATGTCGGCGATGACCTCAAACCAGGGGTGACTCGCTGTCCACGGCTCCTCCCACGCACGGAAGCATTCAACGATCGTCGCGTCGACCTTGATCCAGCGAGTGCCCGGCATGATGACGCCCTTCGCTCCACGGCCTGTCAACGGCGTCAGGCTAGCCGCATCGCGTGAACTGCTCAAGCCGCTAATCCGTCGGTCAGATCGCTGCCTGACCGAGGTTGGGGTTCTTGGTCCACGGGCCGACCTCGCGTGCGCGGCCTCGTAGGCGAATCATACGTATTTCTACCCTTGTCTCCCGATTCCGCCCTCTGTACGGTCGCGGCGAGACGTGGGGTCGGTGGGCGCCTAGGACAGGAGGGCGAAGTGTTTCGGCGGAATGACAGGCTGATCGCGGTAGTCGGGTCAAGGATCGACGTGGGGGTGGAGGAGGGCCGCAAGGATCGAAGGGCGAGACTGGGTGCCGGCGCAATGGCAGCGATCGCGGCGGTCGTGCTCCTCTTAGCAACCGGCGCCGACGCTGCCCGCGCAGCGACCACGCCGTTCAAGTGGTCGCAGGCGGTCGCGGTCGATACGACCAGCGGCTTCCGGCAGTTCAGTTGCGAGTCCGCCAGCCAATGCACCGCGCTTACCAACAGCCAGGGGACGGTCGTGTCATTCGACCCAGCCGCGGCCGGCAGCCCGTCGGCCCACGCGGTCGACAACGACCCCCTGGTGCACCCCAATCAGATCGCCTGTCCAACTGCCACCCAATGCACCGCCACGGACGGGGACGGCGAGGTCACGTTCAACCCATCGGCGCCGACCACGCAGACGCCGACGCCGATCGGCTCAGGCAGCACCCTCTCAGGGATCGCCTGCCCGTCGGCGAGTCAGTGCACCGTGATCGACGACGGCGGCAATGTGTACACGTTCGACCCGAAGTCGCCTGGCAAACCGGCAGCCGTCGCGATCGACCCGGGCAACGGCCTGTCGCAGATCGTCTGTCCGAGCGCGGGCCAGTGCACGGTCGTCGACGGGGCGGGCAACGAGCTGACCTTCAACCCGACCAGCCCGGGGCACCCGACCCCGGTCAGCGTCGACAACTACATCCCCCGCGACCTCGCATGTCCGTCACTCAACCAGTGCACCGTGGTCGACGCCCAGAGCGAAGAGATCACGTTTAACCCGTCGAACCCGGGCCACCCAGCGGCCGTCACGCTCGGCGGGAGCGCCTTCCCCAGCTTCGACAGAATCGCCTGCCCCTCGACGAGTCAGTGCACGGCGATTACGGGCGGTATCTACCCGGCCGAGTACACGTTCGACCCGAGCGCGCCAAGCGGCGCCACGAACGCGCAGTTCGGTATCGACTACCTCGACGCCATCTTCTGCCCGTCCACGTCGCTCTGCTACGTGTTCACGCTCGACGGCCACGAGTACACCGGCACCCCCGGAGGAGGCGGCGGCGGCGGTGGCGGCGGCGGTGGCGGCGGCGGCGGGCACAACACTGCGGCCACGGCCAGCGTCGGTTCCGCTCACGTGTCGGGCACCAAGATAAAGATCCCGGTCCGCTGCAATGGCTCGAGCGGAAGCTGCACCGTGACCGCCACGATTTCGCTGACCGAGAAGCTCCGCGGCACCAAGGTAATCGCCGTCAGCGCTCGCGCAAAGAAGAAGCGCGTCGTGGTGGTGGGGCGCGCGTCGATAACGATCAAAGCGGGGTCGAGCGGCACGCTCAAGCTCGCGCTCAGATCGGCGGACAAGCCGCTGCTAAGGCGCTTTCACCGGCTGAAGGTGAAGCTAACCGTGGTCGGCGAAGACCACACGCTGCTGACGAAGGTACTCAGGATCAAGTAGTCGGCTCACTTCGAGCGTGGCGGGACCTCCGTCGGGCGCCGATTCGTACTTCGTACGGGTCCGTCCCGCCACATTTGATGATCGCTTTATTCATGACGAGGTCCGCCAGTCGGGTGGCACTGACCGCTTCGTTGGCGTTGGTACTGATGTCCTGCGGCGGGGGGCATCCAAACGAGGACCCCCAGGCGGCCACTCGGGCAACCCGCCACGTCGTGAGCGCGGACGCTCCCCGGCGGTTGCTCGACGGAAACGGCATCGGGAGCATCACGTTCGGTCAGCCGCGCTCCACCGTAATAGCGGCACTCGAGCAGTGGCTCGGGCCGCCTCACGAGACCATCCCCGGCATATGCGGTTTTGGCCGCAGCACCGACTGGATCGGGCTAAACATCAAGAGCCACGTCGCCAACCTCAGCGGCGAGCTCAACCTCAGCTTCAAGCACTCTCGGTTTGTGGGCTATGCGTACGTCGCGAACGCGATGGGGCCGCCGCCGGAGCGTCACGGGGTCCTGCTTGCCACCACCAGAGGGCTGACTCTCGGCGATGACGTCGCTCGCGCTCGGCAGCTATACGGGCGAGCGTTCATCGAAACGACCGTGCCGCAAGGGACACCTCCCGTGGCGAAGCTCCCGCGTCTCCCGGTCGGTGAGGTCGGCACGGCGAGCGGAGAGATATCCACCGGCATCCAGGGATTCGGGCGCCGGGACCGCGTCCGTGCTCACAGCACCGTGGAGTTGATCAGCGCCGGTGCAGGACCGAACACGCCGTGCCGCTGACGAGAACACTCGCTCGCATTCGCGCCGGCGGTTTGGCGACTCAGAAGGAGAGCCATCCTTCGAGCACGATCCGCGCGAGGGACTTGTTCGAGGGATGGGCCTGTGGTGGGACGCGAGGAGCGACCGCGAAACGGCCGTCAGGTGTCCGTGGTGTTTCTCGCCGGTCGCTTGCCAGTGGCTAGCAGCCGGATGACCCTGACATACAGCGGCGCAGGAGACGCTGTACCCGGTGTACGTATGGACGCGGGGACTGCTTCGCACGGTCCGTGGGTTCGCCATCTGACCGTCCAATGCTTGCACAGATAGTGGCGAGCGTCGCCACGCCATCTCCGCCGAGATGAGGGTCAGTTGCGTCCCGCCAGGGCGTCACGGAACCCTGCAACGTCCGTGAACAGGGCGTCGCCGAGGAATCGCAAATTCTCCATCGTCCGCGCTCCGGCGTCGGCATTCCCGGCGGCGCACGCGTCCGCAACGACGACCGGGATGAAGCCCAAGTCCCCGGCATGCCGCACCGTCGGTTCGATGCCGATCTCCGTCGCCACGCCCACAATCGCAATAGCCTCGAGGCGAGCGCCTCGCAACGCCAGCTCCAGGGGAGTCCCCGCGAAGGCCGACAACGTAAGTTTGTCGAGGACCGCCTCCTTCTCGGTCGGCCTCAGCTCCGGCACGATCTGAGTCTGCGGAGCATCGGGCAAGAATGGGGAGCGCACGTCCTCGAGGCGATCAACGCGCTGCCAGGTGCGCCACATCCTCAACTGAGCCACGCCCATCAACTCCACCGGCAGAGTCACATGGCGCGTGAAATACGTCCTCACCATGGCGGCCCTTGCCGCCTCGAGGACTTCCCGGACGTTCTGGACGACCCTCTCCCGGTCGGCGATCTGCTCCAAGATCCCCACCTGCATGTCGTAGACCAGCAGACCGAGACGATCCGGCCGGCAGACGTCACGCAACGACTCCGGGACACTCAGGCCGTTCAACTGATCCATCCACCACCACCCTACACGGCGCCCTGTTGTGGGTCGCGGTCCCGCTCGGATTCCGCGCGCCTTGGCCGGAGGATGATCACTAGTTCCGATCGCAACTCAGCGAGTGCGTGTAACGCGTTCGAGGGCCCGGGCTGCGAGTGGCATATTCGGATTGCGCCATACGTGGCGATGCTCGAATGGCCAGGCGTAGATCGGGTTGCCGTCGCGAACCAACTCGAGCAGACGCGGTTCGTGGAGGTCCTCGGCCGACCACTCGTAAAGGCGTTGAAGCCGTGGCACTATCACCGCGTAATCGAGCAGCCGGCCGAGACGTTGTTCGCGGGCGATGTAGCGCTCAACGTCGAGCGTGAGCGGATAGTGGTTTGGCAGCACGCGACGAAGTGAGAGAAAGAGGCCGGCCATCCCGAGCCTGGGGTCGCCGAGCACACGACCGAGTGGAGCGAACCATCCGAGCGCCAAGCGCGGCGCCGCGGCGAGGGCGTGTGCGTACAGGACGCGCGCCAGCGCGACGTTCATGAAGAAGCGCTCAGGCGCGTTTTCTGCGTCGGCGAGCTTCCGATGCTCCAGGTAGCCGCCCACGATGCTCGCGTTGTGCGCTTGGTACCAGTGGCGCCCCGTCGGAGTCGCACTGAACTCGAGCCAGAGCCGCACGGCCTGCGACGACGGCTCCCCAGCCAGCCCGCCCAGCAGCCCAATCGCTTCGCATCCGTCCCGGAGCAGGCGGTCGTTCATTGCGCGCCACCAAACGCTGCCAGGCGGCGACGAGCCGAGCGGGTTGAGAACGCCGCGCTCCGCCTGCCAACGCATGAAGGACAAAGCCGCCCGTCGGAACGGCACGTGTCGCGGCGCGCGGCCCGTCGGCCCTTGAAACAGCCGCGCCATCAACGCAAGCCGCGCCGCGGGATCGTCGCGCACGGCCGTGACCTGCGCCTCAGCCAACGCGAGCGCGCCTGCGTGGTGACTCATCGCGAGAAGTCATAGCGGTTCGCCGAAGAGAAGCGCCGCTCCGGCCCGACGACCGCCTACTTACTCTGCAGCTCTGCCGTGCCCCAGAAGGTGCAGTCTCCCGTGGGGGTCCCGGAACCATCCGCTCGAAGGGCGCCGTGCACTGTCAAAACGGTACCGCCCTGGTCGATCAGGAGTTGAAAGGTATCCGCAAAGCCGACGAGCGTGTCTTCAGTGCCCTCCCCCAATCCGATGACTGTCGCCTGTCCATTGTCGACGACTCGCGCGTAGTTCTCCGTCGATCCGGACGTGTTCTGATACACGACCCGAGACCGGGGGTCCACGATGCCCGTCTGGGGGTTCAGGTCCTTACAGTTCGCGTTCAACTGCCCACGAGGTGTCGAGACGAGGTGGGCTGGCGTGTCCACGCCGTTATCGACGGCCGGAATGCTTTTGCTGAATGATTGCCCAGACGCATAAGAGGCCGCGCGAAGGCCCCCGAGTGATTGTGCGTTTGACGCCAAGCCTGCGCTCAGCGCGTGGGTCGCGGTCGGGACCGTCCCGAGAGTCGAGAGATCGATGTCGGCACCGGTTAGCGAGCCCGCCTTGACCTTGACACCCGTCACCGCGCCGGTGGCGAGCTTGGCTCCCGTGACCGACCGACGCGCGAGCTTGGTGCTTGTGACCGACCGCTTCTTCAGCTGCCTGGTTCCAACGCTGTTAGGCGGCAGCGAGCTCACCGCAACAGCGGTCCCGCCAAGCGAAACCAGCAACGCGCTACACGCAACCACCATCGCGGGAGAAGGACGGAACGTCGACAACATCACTCACCTCCTGATGCGACCTCCGGGCACAAAACGCCGCAGTATCGATCAGCCGTATCGACTTCGCAAGGGGGATCTCCGCTCCCGGGCATACGATGCGTTCGTAATGGAGGTTGTGACGCGGTATGCGCGCAGTGGTGATGTCCAGATCGCCTACCAGGTGGCAGGTGAAGGGCCCCTCGATGTGCTGGTCGTGCCGAGGTGGTTCTCGAACGTTGAGCTCGACTGGGACGTACCGCCGTCGGCCCGATTCCTCACAAGGCTTGCCTCGTTCGCGCGGCTGATCCAGTTTGATCGACGTGGCGCCGGGATGTCCGGCGGGATCGCGGGTGCCACGCCGCTGGAGGAGCAGATCGATGACGTTCGCGCCGTGCTCGAGGCCTCGGGCTCCAATCAGCCGGCGGTGATCTCGATCGCCGAGGGCTGCGGCTTGGCGGTGCTGTTTGCGGCCTCCCATCCAGAGGTGGTCCGCGCGCTGGTGCTCATCACTCCAACACCTCGTGTTGTCCGTGGGCCCGGCTACGAGTGGGCGCAGAGCGTCGAGGAACGCGCTGCATGGGTCCAGGCGGTCATCGAGCATTGGGGGAGCAGTTCGTCGCAGCAGCCCTGGGCCGCGTTCGCCGGTCAGGACGAGCAACGGCGACGCCTCCTTGCTCGCCACCGGCGTTTATCGATGACTCCCGATGCCGCCGCCGTGTCGCTCGCGGTGGTAGGTGAGCTGGATGTGCGCGGCGCGCTCTCCAGCGTCCAGTGCCCGACGGTGGTGTTGCATCGGGCGAACGACGCATTCATCGACGAGCGCCACTCGCGCTACGCCGCCGAGCACATCCCGGGCGCTCGGTATGTCGAGGTCGCGGCGCGTGGGCAGGTCACCGATCAGATCGAGCAGTTTCTGACGGGGGTACGGCGACCGACTGTCAGCGACCGCGTGCTCGCGACCGTTCTATTCACCGACATCGTCGGCTCAACCGACCGTGCCGCTCAGCTAGGCGATCGTGGGTGGCGCGCGCTCCTCGAACAACACGACGGGCTCGTGCGCGAACAGGTCGAGCGCTGCCGGGGGCGGTTTGTCAAGTCGCTCGGTGACGGGATGCTGGCCACGTTCGACGGGCCGAGCCGGGCGATCAGCAGCGCGATTGGCATTCGTGACGGTGTCCGTCAGCTGGGCATGGATGTTCGCGCCGGTCTGCATACGGGCGAACTGGAACGCCTCGCCGATGACGACATCGGCGGCCTCGCCGTTCACATCGCTGCGCGCATCAGCGGCCTCGCCGGCCCGTGCGAGGTGCTAGTCAGCAGCACCGTCCGGGACCTAATCGTCGGGTCCGGCCAGAGTCTTGCCGACCGGGGGGAGCACCAGCTCAAAGGCATCCCCGGAACGTGGCAGGTCTTCGCAGTCCAGACCTAGTTGGTCTGCCTTTGAGGCCTTGACGCCTCGACATCCGATGCATATGATTTCGAGGTATGCAGGGTTTGAGTTTTCAGGGGCAGCTCGAGGGTTTGGTGTTGGCCGTTCTCGGTCAGGGGCCATTGCACGGCTATGCGATCGCGGCTGAGCTTCGCGAGCGCTCTGAGGGGATGCTCGATGTCGCGGAGGGCACGCTCTATCCGGTGCTGCACAAGCTCGAGAAGGAGAGCCTGATTCGGAGCCGCTGGGAGGTCGTCAACGGTCGACGCCGCCGTGTTTACGCTGCCTCGCCAGCCGCAGGGCGGGCTGTCCGCGAGCGGTTTGACAGCTGGCGGCGTTTGAGCGGCGCGATCGATTCAGTGTTCGTCTCGGCGCCGGAGGCAGCGGGTGAGTGACGATCCGCGCGAGCGGTTCCTGAGCGCTCTGAAGTGCGGGTTGCGCTGCGGGCCGCTGAGGCGCCGGCGCGTGGTCCGGGAGATCATGGCGCACCTGGATGACACGGTGAGCGAGCTGACAGCCTGCGGCATGGCGGAGCCCGCGGCGGTTCAGGAGGCGCTTCGCCGGCTGGGTGATGTCGGCACGGTCACGTCGGCGTTCCGCGAGGTCCGGCCGGAGAGACGACGCTGGTCGGGGTTGCGTTGGCTGCGCCCGCCGGCGTGGGTCGCGGCCGGCGCGATGTCACTTGTGACCGCGTGGGCCGCCGAGCTCCCCCAGGCCTCCGGGGCCAAGGCCACGAAACCGGCGCGCCCGGCAATCTCCGGTCACCTGGGCAGACCCGGCGGCTACGAACACCGACGCGGCGACGATCGCCCGTTGTTCGTCCGAGGCCGTCACCCCGGTCGGCGCTAGGGGTGCTCGTGACTCGGCGCGTTCGGGGTCTGTTCGAGCTCGTGTTCACGGTTGCGGTGGCGGTCGGTCTCGCGTTCGCGGTCCAGGCGTGGGCGGTCAAGCCCTACAAGATCCCCACCTCATCGATGGAGCCAACGCTCACCGAGGGTCAACGGGTTTTGGTCGACCGGTTATTTGATTCGCCTCACGTTGGGCAGATCGTGGTGTTCCACCCGCCCGTCGGGGCCGACAGCGAGCAATGCGGCCGCTCTCATCCCGCATCGGCCGCGTGCGACTGGCCACAGTCGACCGAATCAAGTGAGACCTTCATCAAACGGGTCGTCGCCGGCCCCGGAGACGTGATCACGATCAACAACGGGCACGTCATCCGCAACGGCCGGCCAGAGCCAGACAGCTACATCCGCCCCTGCGCGCCACAGCAAATCAACTGCTCCTTCACCACGCCGATCCGGATCCCAAAGGGCATGTGGTTCATGATGGGCGACAACCGAGGCGTATCCGACGACAGCCGCTACTGGGGACCAATCCCAACCAACTGGATCATCGGCGACGCCTTCTTCACCTACTGGCCACCCGACCGAATCGGCTCCTTCTAAATACCAGCCGGCTTCCCCGCGGTCCAATCGACCGCGGCACTCACGCCGCCCACGAGAACTCGGACTTGGACAAGCCGGTCCTGCCCTCGAACTCGATCGCGAAGCCTTTGATCCGTGAACGCGTTGCCTCGGCCATCGTCAGATCCGATCCCACGGGGTGGAACATGCCGTTGAACCGCACCGGCTCGCCGGTCTCGACACCGAACGGCACGAGGTGCTGCCATCGGCCCATGACCAGCAGGATCGGCGGATCGGTCGGCTCACCGAACGATTCGGTGCAAAGGTCCACGTCGTTCGCTTTGACGATCCGCTCAGCCACGCTGCTCCTTCGCCGATCGGCAATGCCGGCGCTTTGCCGCCATCACGTATTGGACCGTATGGATATGTGGAACTCATCGCCGGCGGCCGAGGCGGAACTCCCGGCTCGCACGCCACTGTTGCGCCCGACGTTCGGCCGGGAAGCGGTACGGCTACTGTCCTTGTGTGGTCTCGGGTTATCTCCTGCCGGAAAGACTGGAAGGGCCGGATGGTCTCCTGCTCCGCCGGTGGATACCCAGTGACGCGCCGCTGCTCGCCCGAGCCGTGTCGGAGAGCGTGGACCATCTTCGGCCGTGGATGGGCTGGGTGAAGCAGGAGCCGCTGTCGCTGACGCGCAGAATGGAGATGCTCGAAGCATGGGAGAAAGAGTGGCTCCGAGGCGGCGACCTCGCGATGGGCGTGTTCGTGAGCGGCCACGTGGCCGGTAGCTGCGGTTTGCACCATCGCGTCGGTCGTGGCGGCATCGAAATCGGGTACTGGACGCATCCGTCATTTCTGCGGAGTGGGATTGCGTCTGGCGCGACTCGGACGTTGACCGCAGGGGCGTTCACGCTCCCAGAGATCACTCACGTGGAGATCCACCACGACAAGGCCAATGTGGCGAGCGCCGGCGTGCCTCGCAAGCTGGGCTATCGCCTCATTGAGGAGGTACCGGACGAGCCGGAGGCGCCCGCTGAGCTCGGGATCGAGTGTCGCTGGCGGCTGACCCGCGAGCAGTGGATCGGCGGCGCCTCCGACTGAGGCGGGTACCGTACGTCTAGTCTTGGATTCGGGCCGAGACGGTGAATGAGTTGGGGCCGATCCGCTATCGATCCAGAAGCTGGCTGGCCATCGCGGTGGCGACGGGTGGCTTTCTAGTTTCATGGGGCGTGATTCACCACGGCCCCTACGTAGGGGCACAGCTGATCGACACGCCGACGTACGCGCACTACGCGGCCAAGATGCGAGCGGGCATGGTTCCGTACCGTGACTTTGCGGTCGAGTACCCGCCGCTCGCGCTTCCCGCGTTCCTCGTCCCGTCGCTGCTCGCCGGCAGCCATAGCGGCTTCGACGCATACCGCGGCGCGTTCCAGATCCTCATGGCGGCTTGCGGAGGGCTCGCAATGGGCGTGGGCGCGTTTGTCCTGGTTCGGCAGCGTCCTGACACGGCTCGGCTCGTGGTCGGCGTCGCGATCGCCGCGCTCACGCCGCTGTTGATCGGCTCCGTGATCCTGTCCAGGTATGACCTATGGCCGGCGGCGCTGACGATCGCATCGTTAGCCGCGATCGTGTGCGCAAGGGAACGCACTGCGTTCGGCCTCCTTGCGCTTGCGGTGGCGGCGAAGGCGTTTCCGATCGTGATCGTTCCGCTGGCCGTGGTCTACGTGTGGCGCACCTTGGGCCCGCGTAAGGCGATCGCCTGCCTCGCGATATTCGCCGCGGTCCTGCTCGTCTGCTTCCTGCCCTTCGTGATTCTCGCGCCGAACGGCGTGTGGTCGAGCATCCACGATCAGATCTCGCGGCCACTGGAAATCGAGAGTCTCGGAGCTTCGATTCTGCTCGCGGCCCACCAGTTGACCGGTGCCCACCTATCGCTGATCGTCAGCCACGGTTCGGAGAATCTGGGTGGACACTTCGCCGCCCAGTTGGCGTCGCTGCTGACCCTGCTTCAGATCGCCGCTCTGCTGCTCGTCTGGCTGTCCTTCGCCCGTGGTCCCGCAACCTGGCAGCGACTGCTTGTTGCGAGCGCCGCGGCGGTCTGCGCATTTGTTGCGTTCGACCGGGTGCTGTCCCCGCAATACCTGATCTGGCTCGCGCCACTTGTGGTTGCCCTACCCGGTCGGCGCGCCCTCGTCGCGACCCCGTTGCTCGCGTTCGCGATGGGCGTCACGCAGATCTGGATCCCAGCGCTCTTCTGGCAGCTCACCCGGTTCGAGACGGTCCCGTCGTGGGCCGTACTCGGACGCGATCTCGTGCTTCTCGCACTGCTGGCCACGGTAGCCTGGCCGGAGGTGCCAGTTCGCCGTTCGCTGCCGATCGCCCAGCGGCCGGGATCACCGCGTAACTCAGCGCCGCACCTCACGCAAGCCAATCCGTGAGCTCAATGATTAGTGCGGGCGGCGGGCGGTGGACTGCTCGTGGTCGCGCATGAGGCTGGTCTCGTGTAGCGCGATCAGGAGCGTGCGCAGACGGCCGAACCGCTGAGGACCAAGCTCGTGCTCGAGTTCGGTCTCGATCTGACCCACGATTTGGCGGATCGTTTGGCCCGCGGCGTCGCCACGCCTGGTGAGTCGGACGCGCTTTGAACGGTGGTCCTGGGGGTCGGGCTCGCGTTTGAGGTACCCGAGCCTCTGCATCTCGCCGAGCAGGTAGTTCATGGCCTGCTTGGTCATTCGCGCCTGCGTTGCGAGATCCGAGGGACGACGGTTTTCGGGCCCGGGGTACTGCAGCACGATGAGATGCGCGGGCACCAGGTCGTCGAATCCGGCTTCGTGGAGGCCTGCGAGCATACGTGCGCGGATCGCGTCCACAGGCATTCGCAACAACGCCCCGATCAGGGGCGGGCCCAGCGGGTATTCGGGCCGGTCGGTCAAGTCACTTGACGATCCTAGTGGACAACGCTATTCTAGTCAAGTCGTTTTACTAATGAGAGCCCTCGGGCAAGGAGACTCACATGGACCCAGCTTCCCAAGCACCCATCCGCGTCGGTGAGGTCACGATCGACTTTCTCGTCGACGCCGACGACTCAGGTGGCAGCGTGACGATGTTCGAGTGCGGGGTTCCGGCCGACGCAAAGGTTCCGGTGCCTCATAGCCACGACGGCTTCGAGGAGACGATCTACGGGCTCGCGGGCGAGGTGACGTTCACGATCGACGGACACGACCACGTGATCGGGCCCGGCGGGTCGGTCTGCATCCGGCGTGGCCAGGTTCACGGCTTTGACAATCGCGGACGCGCGGACGCTAAGTTCCTCGCGATCGCAACCCCGGGCGTGTTCGGGCCAACCTACTTCCAAGAGATCGGCGAAGTGCTGGCCGCCGCCGCTGGCGGTCCGCCCGATCTCGTCGCGCTGGCCGAGGTCATGCGGCGCCACGGACTGACACCGGCGCAGCCAACCGTGGCCGCGAGCTGAAAGCCTCCGGGCTGGCGACCCGCACGTCAGTACTCCTTGGGCTCGCCGGCGCGCCACGAGATTTCTCCTCGTGATCGGGGAAGGTCGCCGAGCCTCCGGCTTCCTCTCCCGTAGATGCGCGCGATAGGCCTTAGAGCGGATTGCTCCCAGCCGTGCGGTCCGCCGTCCCTCGCGGGACGATGCGTCGAGCGGTCGAACGCTAGTCAGGAGGACTCGTGGATGACGTCCTCGATCGCGGCGATCACGGTGTCGGGGGCTTTATTAAGGATCTGCGTGTGCTTGTGGGGCGTCGTTGCGAATACGGACACGCGCTTGTTGCTCTTCTCGGCGACGCCGACGGCAGCGCGCACCGTACGCATCTCGTCCTCGGTGGTGCCCGAGTGGGCTCCGGTGCCAACCACAAATACGGCCGGGCAGTCCAGCGCCGCGTCGGGGCCGAGTTCGCCGTTGACGGCGTCCATCTCAATCACCACGTCCGCGGACTCGGCGGGAGACATTTTGGCCGAGCGGCCGAGCGCTGCCAGGATGCGCATGATCCACCCCAACCGACGGAACTGAGTGCGGACCTTCTGCTTTCCGGTCTCGTCGAACATGGCGATCGGGTAAGCACCGTCGATGAGCACCAGTCCGCCGACTCGCCCGGGGTGCTGAGCCGCGTATCGCACTGCGATCGTGGCGCCGTGAGACCACCCGACGAGGATCGGGCGTTCGATACCGGTCGCGTCGATGACCCGTCCGACGTCCTCGACGGCTGCCCGTACCGAGTAGTCGGCCGATCGGCCCGACTTCCCGCGCGCCCGCGCGTCGAACCGCACCGTGCGGTACTTGCCGTCGAGACGGCGGATTACGCGGCTCCAGTTGTGCACGGTGCCGAAGCCGCCGCTGAGGAAGACCAGGGCAGGCGTGCCGCCCGGAGCGTCGACGGCGTAGAGCCGAGTGTCTGCGGCAGGAATCATGAGCTGTTGTGACATCGCGGTCGAGCCTTTCGGATAGGCGTCCATCGGTAGTCAACCGACGCGGCCGAAATGGGCGCGTCGCGCCTGCCATTTGAGCAGGCCAAGCGGCCGACGGAAGCTCTGGTGTCACGCTTCTGACCTCTCGCGACGCGAGCCTGCGCGTGATCGCGAGGCGTTCGCATGACATCCGGATCAGCACAATTGAAGTGCGCGGCTGCCGCTTCGCGCGAAATGGCGTAGCCGCCGCACCGCGGACCAGGGCCGCTCCGTTGAGCTACTCGCAGCGCTGTCGGAGGTCAATCATTGCGGCAGCACGCGGAGATCGCGCCGCTGCAGTCTCACGCGCGCGTGAGCAGGCGAGTCTTTGCATCGGCGGGACGAGATCTAACCTTTGTGCGTGGGAAAGAGGCGAGCAGGAACCCGGACGATGCGCCCGCCGTTGCTCTGGGTTGGGCGGCTGCGGTACCGGCCTGGAGGGCCGCCCGGTGACCCAGCGCTGCGCGAGGCTTGGGAGCTGGGGCGAGAGCAGCGATCGGGCGGGCCATCGTGCCCGACGCCGGAGGCAATGCGGCGGGTCAAACGCCTCAGCGATCGCGAACGCGAAGCGTATTGGGCCGGTTTGCGGACGGGCATCGAGGATCCCGTCGCGCCGGTTGGGTTTCATCTCGAGGTCGCGTTACTCGGTATCGAGGCGGCGATCCAGGACGTCGCTGGCGACAAGGTTCCCGTCGCTCTCTGTGCGCTACCGGTGAGCCTCTCGATCGGCAAGCTGCGGACAACCTTGGAGCGCAAACGGGCCCAACGGCTCGGATTGACAAGCGAAAACGCGCCCCAGCCGAAAATTTCCTGGGACTTTGCTGTCATCGCACTCGGGCGGTCAGCATATCTACGGCTCCTCGGCATCCATCCCGCAAGGCCTAAGTGGGACTTCATTTTTGCGCAGTCGCTGATCCGGGAGATCGACCGCCGCCGAGCGTGACGACGCGCGCTTAGCGAGAGCTGGTAGGCACCTTCTCAGTTAGCGATCTGGACATCCGACCCAGCCTTGGGGGACGAGAGTGTCGTTTTCAGCGCTGGTAGTAGGCGGCGTTGATCTGCGTGAACCTCTGCCACTCCTCCGGGAGCTGATCCTCGGCGAAAATCGCGTCGACCGGACACGCCTCGACGCACGCGTCACAGTCGATGCATTCCTCCGGGTCGATGTAAAGCATGTCGACCTCGTCGTAATTCGCCTCGTCCGGGGTCGGATGGATGCAGTCGACGGGGCAGACCTCCACGCATGAGTTGTCCTTCGTCCCGATGCACGGCTCGGCGATCACATACGCCATGTGCTGCTTCTCCTGAGATGAGCGGCTGAGACCAACGCCGACACTGTGGCACTTCAACCGCAGTTGAAGTCAAGAGGGGACGGTCGCCCGCCTTCGTGCCCGCCGCCTCGCGATCGCGCCGGTGTCCGAGCGAAGTGGGAGGACGCGCTCGTCGAACATGCGGCACACGTCGATCGATTCGCAATCGCACCTGCTGCAGATCATCAAGACACGACGCACCGACGTCGCCCGGGCGATCAGATCGTCAAGCTCTGGCAGCTTCATCATCGCGAGCTGGCGCAACCGTTCATGCGCCGGCTGGTCACGTGACCCCAGCAGATCGCGGATCTCCTCAAGCGTGAACCCCACCCGCTGCGCGGCGTCGATGATCGCCAGCCGGCGAAACACGTCCTCGGCGTACCGACGCTTTCCCGCTGCGCGCTCCGGTTCGGGAAGCAGCCCGCGGGCCTCGTAGTAGCGGATCCGCGACGTGCTCATCCCCGCCCGTTCCGCCACCTCGCCAATCGCCAGCTGTCGCACGACCTCACTCAATCTTGGGGCGCTCCGCTTGACTTCAACCCAGCTTCAACAGCGAGGCTACCGACATGGCCACTCGACAGGTCCCGATCGCCGCCCGCCTCCCAGTCCCAGCGGCCCGGGACGTCGCCCGATGAGCGACGTATGACCCCTCAGGCCCCTCGGTTGCTGCTGGCGGCAAGCGGCAGCGAAGCGTCCCGGCACGCAACGTCGGTCGCGGCGGATCTTGCGAGTACGTTCGATGCTCAGCTCGTGATCCTGCACGTCGTGCCACCGCTCGAGTACCGCGTCGGCCGGCTCGCGCCGACGCTGCCGATCATCCGACAACTCGACGACCCGTTGACCAGCCCCGTATTGCTGGAGGCGCGGCGCGTCGCGTGGGGGCGCGGCGGGAGCGCGAAGACGATACTCGTCGCCGGCGACCCCGCCCGGGTGATCGTCGCCGCAGCGGGCGACCTCGGCGCCGATCTTCTGGTGATCGGCAGCACGCCGCGGCTCTTGCCGAGTGCGCTTGCCGCGAAAACGAGACTATGGGTAGGCAGCCGCGCTCCCTGCCCCGTCCTCCCAGTCACGGCCGATCGCCCGGCGCTCGCGCGGCCCGGTACCGAACCCGTCCTCGTGACGTGAGCGCGAGCGTCTTAGCGGCGCGCAGCCAGCTCGGGTGAGGGTGCTGCTGCGGGCTGGTAGCAGCGCCGCCGGAGGTCGATCAACCCAGTACATAGGAGCACAGGCACCTCGCCAGTTCCGCGCATCAACCTGCGCGAGCCAGCGCGCGATCAGCGCCGGCTCGCCAGGCGCGGCCTTTGCCTGGCCTGTTGGCGCGCGGCGCACGCGGCCAGAGCAGCGGCGCCGCACAGCGCGAGCTGCGATTGCCGCCTCGTCGTTCAGAGGGCGACTTGCGAACCCATGATTACCGTGCGGTCGCCTGGGAGCCCGAAGTGATCGATCGCGCTCGATGCATTGCGAGCCATCGCGATGAATAGGTGCTTTCGCCACGGCCGCATGCCTGGATCGTCGGTCGGTGTGATCGTGATCCGTGAGACGAAGTAAGAGGCGTGCTCGAGGTCGAGGTTGCGCTCGAGTAGACCTTGCTTGCGCGCCTGCGCCAGCGCCGCAGGGATGTTGAGTTTGTCGTGGTAGCCGAACCGGAAAGTCAGATGGACGACCTTGAAGCGGCCGTGGCCGAGTACCTCGACCCCGCACCTGTCGACGGTTTCGACGTGTGGAATGCTGACGGTGTCGACCGAGACGATCACGACCTTCTCTGGAAGCGTGTGGGTGTGCTCGACGTCCGCGCGCAGCGCCAGCGGAGTGGTGTCTTTATCGCGACAGAGGAAGACTGCGACGCCGGGAGCCCGGACCAGTGGCGGCTGCTTGGAGGCCAGCCCGTCAAGGAACTCGTTCAGTGGTCCCTCTTGGGCGACTCGGTTCCTCGTGACGATCACCTGGCCACGGCGCCAGTTGATCATCACGATTGAGATCAAGAGCCCGACCGCCAGGGGTAGCCAAGCGCCGTGCTCGACCTTCGCGATGTTCGCGCTGAAGAACGCAACTTCCACGGTCAGGAACAACACCGCGATCGGCGCCAGCTTTCGCCTGGCCGTGCCCCAGAGCAAGCGCGCGACGGCCAGGAACAACAGGGTGTTGAGGATGAACGTTCCCGTCACCGCCACACCGTAGATGTCGCCCAGCTTGTTGGAGGAGCGGAACACGAGGGTCAGTGTGAGGACGCCGAGACACAGCAGCCAGTTGATGATCGGGACGTAGATCTGGCCCTCGACCTTGGATGTGTGCAGAACCCGCAACCTGGGCAGGAAGCCGAGCTGCACGGCTTGCTTTGCGACGGAGAAGGAGCCCGAGATCACGGCCTGGGAGGCAATCACCGTCGCGACGGCGGCGAGGATAACCATGGGCCACAAAGCCCAGTGGGGAGTCATCTGGTAGAAGGGATTGAACGTGTTCGTGTCCTTCGCCAAGGCCGGGTGGTGGAGGATGAAAACCCCCTGGCCTAGGTAGTTGAGCACCAGCGCCGGTAGCGCGAGGCCGAACCAGCCGATGCGGATCGGGGCGGCGCCGAAGTGTCCACGGTCGGCGTACAGAGCCTCAGCGCCGGTTACCGCCAGTACCACGCCGCCGAGCACGAGGTAGCCGGCGGCACCATGATCCGCGAAGAACCGGACGGCCCACGTCGGTGAAAGCCCCTGGAACACCGCGGGGTCCTTGACCACCTGGCTCAGGCCGATCAGTCCGATCACAGAAAACCAGACGAGGAGGATCGGCCCGAACAACCCTCCGATCGTTCCCGAGCCGAACCGCTGCAGGACGAACAGACCAAGCAGGATCGCGACCGAAAGCGGCACGACCAGGTGAGCCAGTGCCGGGGTGGCGACCTGAACTCCCTGGATCGCACCGAGCACCGAAATCGCAGGCGTGATCATGCCGTCGCCGAAGAACAGCGCAGCCCCGAAGATCCCGAGCGTCACCAGCAGCGTTCGATGGACGACCTTGTTGCGCTGCAGGAGGGCGGTCAGCGCCATGATGCCGCCGTCGCCGCGATTGTGCGCGCGCATGATGAAGCCCGCGTACTTGATCGACACCACCACCATCAGTGCCCAGAAGATCAACGATGCGATCCCGTACACGGTGGCCGGCGTGATCTGCGCCGTGGCCTTGTACGAGCTGAAGATCACTTGCTCGGTGTACAGGGGGCTCGTCCCGATGTCCCCGTACACGACTCCGAGCGCACCCAGCACCAGGACCGCGCGGCCGGCTTGAGCGATCACGTCTCGGTTGGCATCGGCCAGGGCTTCGAACCGCTTCCGTGTGGCCTCCGACTCTGGTGCGGGAGCGGTGGCCGTGCGCGGAGCGACGTACCCGAGCTTGTGGGCCGCCTCGTTGAAGCTGCGCTTCATCCCGCTCGTGCCGGCCACATGGCCGGGTTCATCTGCCGCAGGCGCTTCAGACTTGTGCGCCGCCTCGTGCAGGCTACGCCGGCCTGATGTGGTCATCCCCCACTCTCCTCGCGAACGCGGACCGGGTCACGCAGGGTGCGGTTCGAGCGCAGCGGCCGCCGCGCGTAGCTGGCTTCCAAGGGCTCCGGGTTCGGCGGGCCGGTACAGCGGACTGGTGCCGTCGGTGAGTAGCGACCCGAGCATCGCGACACCCTGGGGACTGACCGGCTCCGCAGCCCGTAATCGGCGGTCCAGGGCCGCGATCACCGTACGCGCAGCGATCACCTCGCGCCCGTCCGGCCGGACCACTGCGCTCAAACCATGCGGAATGGCCTGCGCATCACGGACTGCCCTCGCGAGCCCGGCAGCCACGCGCACCCGGTACCGCCGCCCGTTAAGCCGCTGGCTCCTGATCGCGAGGAGCGCGCTAGCGCCCGGACTTGCGCCCGCAGCTAGCTGCCGGTCAAGCTCCCCAGCGTGACAGCTGGCGATCAGCGCGAGACGCAGGCGTCGCCATCGACTCCCTCGCTGATGCAGCGAGAGCGGCGGATATGAAACGCGGTCGAGATCGGCAACTGACATGTCACACGGGTCCACCCCACATGCTCGTCGACGCCCCGTCAACGCGGCGCTAAGAAACCGCCAGCCACCGTCAAGATTTCGTCAACGCGACCTCGACAGACACGTAGACCGCCCTAACCAGCAAGCTACGACGCAGCACGCGGCGCAAGCGTCCTTGCGTGCGGCTAACTCGTCGCAACTCGATTTCGATCGAGCGGAAGCTGGTAATGACGAGTCAGAGCTTCTTGAGGAAGTAATACGAGTCGTTCTCGTGGCTGGGATGCAGCGTGTAACCGGCCGCCAGTTTCATCGCGTAGTTCTCGGTACTGGACAGCGGACTTCTGGAGCGGATCTGATAGCAGCCGAGAGCCCGGCACAACCCCTGTGCTTTGCGCTGCAGCGCAGAGCCGATCCCCCTGCGCCGCGCATCGGGATCAACCCCGAATGCCTCGACGAAACCTTCGGTCAAGGGCGAGTCGTTGTGGATCACCGGTGGACGTCCTTCCTCTGACCCGACCACCTGAACGTAAAAGCGCAGAAACCCCAGACATCGGTCTCCGTCGAAGGCTCCAAGCACGCGATCCTCGGATGCCGTCTCAATCGCGGAGACGATGTGCCGTCGTTGGTCCAAAACGGCGTCGGCCAAGCTCAGGACCGCCTCGAAGCGCTCGGTTCCGAACTCGACCTCGATCACCTGCACCGTGCTGCTCACAACCGACAGGCTGCCACGATCGCCATCACGCGAGCGCTCGGATCCGCGCGCCCGGATCTCGATCAGAGCGGCTATCTGCGCGACTCGTTCTGCCGTCTGCCGGACTGCCGGACTGCCGGATTTTCGGTTTCTGTGGCGTTTAGCCCGTCGGGGCGACTGGCCGCTACCGCCAACCATGACGACAATACGGGCTCGAGCCGGTCGCGAACGGCGACCCCGCCACCGGGGTGAAGGCCGGCTGCGCCGCCGCGCTCGCCCCGCTCGCCAGCAAAAACGCCCACACAACAGCACCGCCAAGCAGCGCCCGACGCACCACCGCGGCGATCATCATGGGCTCCTCAGCGCGCTCGACCTAAGCCGCGACAAACGTTCATGGCCCTGGCGGGCCTCCCCGACGGATCGAATACAGCGCGATCGACCGGATTGCGGGGCGACTGCAGCTGCTGGAATCGCGCGTGTATTTCCGATCAAATCCGGTCGCGAGTGCAATAACCGGTGCAAATCACGCACGCTCATCATCCACCAAAAGCAGGACCGGCACAACGGGAAGACGTGGGCGCCTGCTCGTCGGCCAGAAGCAGAGCTAGGTACACAGCTCGGTCGCCCGCGGGGCAGCCTCGATCGCGCTGCTGCTCGCGCTGCTCGCCGCCGGCTCGGAGCGGCAGCCCGCTGACGTGCCGAAGGCCGAGGCGGCGGAGGTGGTGTTGCGTGGTCGCGGCAGTGAGCGATCGCGTCGGCCAACATCGGAGGGCACGTCCTAGAGTCGCGGCGTGCGGCGACACGTCTCGCGGCCGGTTCTGTCCCGTAAGGAGCAGCGCCATCGCAGTCAGAACGTTGTCGCGGCGTGGTGCCTTTGCGAGTCCGAGTGGGCGAGCAGGGCCTCGCCGTCGTGTTGCTGGTGGTGAGCGACGCGCCGAAATCGGTCGGCGCCGCGGATGCAGCTGGCGGGCCTGGCCGGGGGTGGTCGGGTTCTCGGGGGTCGTGTTCGGCGGCGTGGACCGGTTCCGGCGTGCTGCTGGGGGTGGAGCGGGCGGGTTGGGCGGCGCTGGTGGCGGTCGGGGATCGTGGGTTGGTCGAGCTGTCCGGCGGCGGTGCTTGGGGGGTGCGGTCGAGGGTGCGGGGTTCGGTGTGGGGGTGTTGGTTGCGCCGCCGGGGTGGGGATGAGATGATCGTGGCGATGGTGTGGACTGGCGTGGATGGCGTGCGCGCGGGTGGCGGCGGGGTGGTTGCCGAGCGGGGGTGCCAGCGGCGGCGGGTTGGGGGAGGGTTGTGGTGATTGGGAGGCCGCGGGGGCGCGTGGTGGCGCTCGCGGTGGCGCTCGCGATGGTGGTGGTGGGGGGGGGCTTGGCGGCGCAGGCTGACGCGTTCGTCTACTGGACCAACGCCTCCGGCGGCACGGTCGGGCGGGCGAACCTGGACGGCTCGGGCGCCGACCAGATGTTGATCACCGGCGCGAGCGCCCCGGAGGAGATGGCGATCGACGGCCAGCACGTGTACTGGGCCAACGGCGGCAGCGGCACGGTCGGGCGGGCGAACCTGGACGGCTCGGGCGTCGATGAGAGCTTCATCACCGGCGTGAGCAGCCCGTTCGGGGTGGCGGTCGACGGCCAGCACGTTTACTGGACCAACGGCGGCAGCGGCACGATCGGGCGGGCGAACCTGGACGGCTCGGGCGTCGATCAGAGCTTCATCACCGGCGCGAGCAGCCCGGACGGGGTGGCGGTCGACGGCCAGCACGTCTACTGGACCAACCTCTTCACCGGCGCGATCGGGCGAGCGAACCTGGACGGCTCGGGCGTCGATCAGAGCTTCATCACCGGCGCGAGCTTCCCGGAGGGGGTGGCGGTCGACGGCCAGCACGTCTACTGGACCAACACCGGACCCTTCACGATCGGGCGGGCGAACCTGGACGGCTCGGGCGTCGATCAGAGCTTCATCACCGGCGCGAACGTCCCGACGGGGGTGGCGGTCGACGGCCAGCACGTCTACTGGACCAACCAGCTCGGCGACACGGTCGGGCGGGCGAACCTGGACGGCTCGGGCGTCGATCAGAGCTTCATCACCGGCGCCAACCTCCCAGTCGGGGTGGCGGTCGATGCGTTGCCGCTGGCGCCGTCGGCGCAGATCGGCGCGCCGGCGTCGGGTGGGATCTACGCGGTCGGGGAGCGTGTGGCGACGAGCTTTAGCTGCGCGGAGGGGATGGGCGGTCCGGGGCTGGTGTCGTGTACCGATAGCAATGGCTCGAGCGCCCCGGCGGGGGCGCTTGACACGGCGACGGCCGGCTCGCATAGCTACACGGTGACGGCGATCAGCAAGGACGGTCAGCGCGCGACGGCGGGCATCTCCTACACGGTCGCGGCGCCACCGTCGGTGCAGATCAGCGTGCCGGTCAACGGGGCGAGCTACGCGCTGGGGCGGGCTGTGTTCTCGAGCTTCACTTGTAGCGAGGGGGCGAGCGGTCCGGGGCTGGCCTCGTGTGTTGATCAGGACGGTCACCCCTCCGGGAGCGATGTGAACACCGCGACCCCGGGCCGGCATACCTTCACCGTGACGGCGATCAGCACGGACGGTCAGAGGGCGACGGCGAGCATCTCCTACACGGTCGCGGCGCCCCCGAGCGTGCAGATCACCAGCCCCGCGGCGGGGGCGTCGTATCGCCGCGGGCAGGTCGTGGATGCGAGCTTCGGCTGCCGGGAGGGGGCGGGCGGCCCGGGCCTGGCCTCGTGTCTTGATCGGAGCGGCCGCGCCTCGGGCACCCGGATCGACACCGCGACGATCGGGGCGCACACGTTCACAGTGACGGCCAGATCGAGGGACGGGCTGAGCGCCTCACGGACGGTCAGCTACACGGTACGCTCCCCGGCGCGGGTGCGGATCGGCACCCTGCGCGCCGCGCCGCTCAGACCGGGCTGCGCGGTCGAGCTCGGACGCGACGAGCGTGAAATCACCGCAGTCAGCGCCGATGCCACCTGCCGGCAGCTGCGGATCACGCTCGCGGGGACGATCCAGGCGGGCGAGAAGCGCGCCGCCTCCGCCGGCGGGACGATCACCGTCTCCTACCAGGTCACGCTGCCGCGTGGGCGCGCCACGGGCCGCGCCCGCGCAAGGGTCGACCGCGGCCGCTGGCGGATCTCGCTCATCCTGCCCGGGGTCAACCTCGACCCGATCCCGCCGAGCTACTTGATCACCGTCCGCTTCAGCGGCAACGATAACTTCGACCAGGCCGGCATCAGCCGCCGCGTCCGGCTGGAGAGCGAACGCGCCGGGCGTTAGCCCTAGCCGGCCGCCACCCAGATCACGGCCAGTCCCAGAACCTCGGAGCGGCACCCGCGCGCTCCTGCTTCGCCCACGCGGCCACCTGGCCGTCGCTGCCGCTCCGGTCGGCCACAGCAGTCGATGAGCGCCCCGGGGCTGCCGCTGACGTGGCCGCCTTTTCGTGAGACCAGCAGTGACGCCGTTGGCTCGAGCGCGGCCGGAACTGCTCAAGACCAGTACCGCGGGCCATTGTTGCCGGAATGCCGGGGTGATGCAGGAGCGCGCGCCGGCGCGCTAGGACCGGCGAGGAGGACGTCGGGCTGTTATGTCAAGCGGTGTTGGTAGGCGTAGCGCACGGCTTGGGCGCGGTCGCGGGCGCCGGTTTTGTAGAAGATCCGGTTGATGTGGGTCTTGACGGTGGCGTGGCTGAGGACCAGCTGGTCTGCGATCTCGGTGTTGGATAGGCCGGCGGCGATCAGCTTGAGCACTTCGACCTCGCGTGGCGTGAGCTCGTCAGGGAGGTTCGGCGGTGACGCTGGCGCCGGGTCGCCGGCTGGCGCCGGCGGGGTCTGGTCGAGGACGGCGGTCACGAGTCGCTGCTGTACGGCGGGGTCGAGGTGGGTGTGGCCGGCGATGAGGGCCCTGATCGCGTGTTCGATTTCTTCGGCGGTTGCGTCCTTGGTCAGGTAGCCGCGGGCGCCGGCTTGCAGGGCTGGGAAGAGGAACTCGTCGTCGGCGTAGGTGGTCAGCACGAGCACGCGCGTGTCGGGGAGCGAGGCGAGGATTTGGCGGGTCGCCTCGGCTCCCTCGAGGCGCGGCATTCGCAGGTCCATGAGCACGATGTCGGGGAGCTCGGAGCGGGCGCGCTCGACTGCCTCGATTCCGTCGGCGGCGGTCGCGACGATCTCGACGTCGTCGATCAGGCCGAGCAGCATCGCCAGTCCGTCGCGGACGACCGGTTGGTCGTCTGCGATCAGGACGCGGATGGTCATCCGGGCACCTCTATCTCGACCCGCCAGCCCTCGGGTGTCGCGCCGGCCGACATCGTGCCGCCGGCCTGCTCGATCCGCTCGCGCAGCCCTTGTAGTCCGCGGCCGCCGCCCATTCCTTGTCGCGGTGGGGTGGCCGAGGCGCCGTTCTCGACCGACAGCCTGGTGCCGGCGGGTTCGTAGCGCACGGTGACCGTGGTGCACGCGCTGGGCGCGTAGCGCGCGACGTTCGTCAGCGCTTCCTGTGCGGCGCGATAGAGCGCGAGGCTCGGATCGGCCGGTAGCGTCCGGGGCTCGCCTTCGATCCGGAGTGTCACGTCGAGGTTCATGTCGGTCTTGTAGCTGTCAATCAGGGCGGGGAGCTGGGCGAGCGTTGGTAGCGCGTCGCCGCGGAGGGTCCCGACGGCTTGGCGGGCGTTGGCCAGCCCAGCTTTGACGAGCTCGCTGGCGCGGTCGATCGCGTCGCTCAGAGGTGGCTGAGCGTGCTCGCGCTCAGCGAGCTTCCGGGCGCCCTGGAGCTGGATCGCGGCGCCAGAGAGCGAGTGCGCGAGCACGTCGTGCAGCTCTGAGGCGATCCGGCCGCGCTCGGCGATCGCCGCCGCGCGGGCTTGGTCATCGCGCGCGTCCTCGAGCTGCGCCAGCAAGATCTCGGTCCTGTCCTGGCTCTCCCGAGACTGCTTGAGGAACTGCGCGACGACGCCTACCAGCACCGTCACGAGCGTTCCGGCCGCGACAGCCGAAGAGGAGCTTCCGGCCGCCGCCGTGACCGCACCCAGCGCGACGGTCACCGCGCCAGCGATCGCAACACCGGCGTTGAACGGCAGCCGAGTGATCGCCATGAACACCGCGACGCCGGCTGCGACCTCGCTCGCTCCCTTGGACTGTAGTCCAGCGATCGCCACGCCAGCGGCGCCCATCACCGCGATCACGACCGTCTGCAGCTCGACACTGCGCTCGGGAAAGCCGTCGCGGACCGCGATCAGGAGCGTCACCGCGAACGCGCACAGTGCCACCGTCACCGCCAGCGCCTGGCCGTGCAGCCCGGGGACAGGATGGCTGTTGGCGCTGCCGAGCACCAC
Source organism: uncultured Solirubrobacterales bacterium (assembly GCA_963812225.1). Taxonomy (GTDB): domain Bacteria; phylum Actinomycetota; class Thermoleophilia; order Solirubrobacterales; family Solirubrobacteraceae; genus Palsa-465. The sequence goes on along the minus strand of CAWEUN010000006.1, from coordinate 388,872 downwards.
CACGAACAGCACCGCCCAACCGAGCGGCCGCAGCGTCCCGCGCTGCCGATGCAGCCGCTCCTGAGCACGCGCTCGTACCTCCGCTACCCGCTCGCTGTCCCGCGCTGACGCTCGCTGTGAACCGGTCACCGCAGGACGGACGATAGAACGACCACCGGCCCGCTGCTGCGGGCCGGAAGGGCTTGATCCTGAAGGCTCGATACTCATGCCACGGCGGCGATCGCCGTGTCGCTTGACTGCATTGCCCGATGGCCCCGAAGCTGGACGATCGCGATCCGGGTGCCGACCTCGAGCAGCGCCATCAACACCAGCGCAACCGGCCACGCCGCGGCGCCGATCTGGTGGGCCATGCTGAAGCTCGCGACTGCGTGGCGTGCGCCGTGGTGGATCGCGAACACGAACACCATCCGGGAGCTGATCCCAGCGATCAGCAGCGCACCGGCGAGCCAGCCGACGCGCGCGACGGCGAGACCGTTCTCGCCCGCGCGGACGTGCGTGGCGAGACCGCTCGCGATACCGAGCGTGAGGCCGACGGTTCCGAGCGCGGCGATCAGCACCAAGTCGTTGCCGGCCGTCGGGATCGAGTGCACGTAGATATGCGCGACGTACCCGACGACGGCCAGCGGGATGATGAAGCTGCGACGGTCGAGCTCTCGCTCGCGGGCCTGACTCAGGACGATCAGGACGAACACTGCGTTGATGAGGTAATCGGTGATTGTCATGGCCGTCATGATCTGCTCGTGGAGGCCGCCTGTCGTCGGCCCGAGGGTTGGACCGCGGGTTGATCTCACACCTCAACCCGTGGGTTGACCCCGGTCCAAGACCGCGGCCGCCTCAGGCCATCCACCACGATTCGGACCGCGTGCCTGACACCCGCACCGCCAGAGCCGCGTCACATCACCTTCGCGACGGGAGCCTTATCGAGTGCGCACCCGAGCCGACAGCGCGGCTCATCCCGCCGCACCCCCGCGGTGAACCGACTGCTCCTTCACGACGTAACGGAAGTCACCAACGGCCTCCAACGGCGCCGCGACACGACCGCCACGGAACGCAACCAGCCGCCGCCTGGTCGCGGGCGAGACTGCTGGTTCGTCGCCCGAGCGGCCGTGGAGCGGTGAGTCCTGCTCGGGCAGGTGCCCGACGCAAAGCAGAAGTAGCCCGCCCGGGCCGATGACGCGGCCGACACGCTCCGCCTTCGTAGAACCAGCACCCTCAGCCAGTAAGGGGTCGACGTTCCGCAGATCGTCGACCCAGGTCGCCAACGACAGTGCTGTTAATCGATTCAAGGCGGAAGCAGGGTGAGGTGCGGTCGTTGACCGAGGAGCGGCAGGGCGCCCCGGCGCGCAGCTGGTCGGCTAGGCGTTGACCGTAGATTTCGCTGTGTGCCGGCGCGGGTCGGCTCACGACATCCGGCGATCATTCGATTTGCGGGCTCGGAGGTAAGCGTTTCGGTTCTCTGGCGGGTTAACGGTTGTGAGCAGTGACGAGACGGGGTTTGCCGAGTTCTTCCAGGAGAGCTGGGATCCGTGCCTGAGGGCGGTGGCCGCGAGCACTGGGGACATGCTGCTCGCCGAGGATCAGGTTGCTGAGGCGTTCGCTCGGGCCTGGGTGTCGTGGCGGAAGGTCAGCCGCCATCCGGCTCCGCGGGCGTGGGTGGTGCGTACCGCGCTCAATGCGGGGGCGTCGTGGTGGCGCCGGCGCGCGCGCGAGGTGCCGCTGGCTGATCATGACGTCGCGGCGCCCGGCAGCCGCGAGACCGGCCTGGACAGCGTCGTGCTGAGGGCGCTGCGGCGGCTGCCGGAGCGCCAGCGGGAGGTGATCGTGTTGCGCGTGTTTCTCGATCTGGATATCGAGACAACCGCCAGGCAGCTGGCGATCGCGCCGGGAACGGTCCGCGCGCACCTGTCCCGGGCCGTCACGGCGCTCCGCAACGAACTCGCCCAAGCCAACACCACGGAGGCCGATCCATGTCCGACACCGACCAGATGACCGACAGCGCCGAGCTGGACGAAGTGCGCGACTCGTTGTCCGGCGTAGCGATGCCCGAGCGGCCGCGGCTCGAGGCGATCACGGCCAGGGGCCGGGCACGCCGGCGCCAGCGGCTCTCCACAGCCGCGGGCCTGTCTGTCGCCGGCGTCGCCGCTGGTATCGCACTCGCATTCGGCTTGTCCGGCGCCCACGGCCCGGCGCCGGTGCCCGGCACGAGCCGGACCTTGGCACCGGGAACGATCCGGACCGCCGCATTCAAGATCGTCAAGAAATCCAATGGCAAGGCCACGCTGACCCTCAACCCGAACGAGTTCCTCGACCCGGCGACCCTGCAGAGCGACCTCGCCAAATACGGCATCCCGGCGAAGGTCACCTCCGGCAGCTTCTGCTCCTCAGATCCCGCGCCGGCCGGCTTCTCGCAGGTCGTGTCCTTGCCGCCACGCGAGGCGCCCGTGCCGCCGCAATCCGGTGTGCAGCCCACTATTACCTTCGACCCGGCGGCCATGCCAGCCGGCACAGAGCTGAGCTTCGGCTTCTTCCAGCTCACCAGCGGCGGGCAGCAGCTCTCCTTCGCGCTGATCGACACGAGCTCCTACTCGTGCACCAGTACCCCGTCCGGCCCAGCCGGCCCACCCGAAGGCTCGCAGCTGGTATACGGCGACGCCAGCCCGGGCCCAGCCCAACCCTGATCAACAACGTCCCAACGGCCCGCTCCTGCCCGGGGCGCAGACCACGCCCCGGGCACCCGTGGGCACGGTCCCGCGATCCCGGATGCACGTCCACCTACTGCCGTGACGACCAACGAGGCACTCGAGGCGAGCGGGTGCTCCGCAGACTGTCGGAAAGGGTCTAATCGGAGCAGCGGTGGCCCATGGGTTCAGTGCGCCGCGACGACCCAGCTCGAAGTCCCAACGAGACACCCCCTTTGTCGCCGACCGAGCCGTCAGCGATCCGCTGCTGCTTCGACGCGGCGTGAGGCTGAAGGAGAAGTACAAGGCTTCTCGAGCACTACGACCATCCAGGAAAGTGGGCGCGAGCGCGACACCGGAGCGCGCATAAATCAGGCCCTCGAAGGGCATAGGGGTTTCGGTAGCAACGGCGCGAAAACGGCCGCTACGCGTTAGACGTGGTTGCCTCTTCACGCGCACGACTCCTGCTTTGAGGCCCGGTTCGCACCCGAAGGCTGCCCGGACGGGCTTGTGTGCGGGCTTGCGCTCTGCCTAGAATCGCCCATGGCCGCCATTGACCGGCCCGGTGCACCGCACGAGACCAAGGCTCATCAGGCCTCGCCGCATGACCCGAAGGCCGCTCCGGCGCCGCCGGCCGGCATCGGGCCGCTGCTCTCGCGCTCGGGTCGGTGGCCCAGGCAGCGGCGCGCCGAGACGGCGATCCGCCTGCAGCGCTTAGTCGGCAACCGCGCTGTGTCGCAGATGCTCCAGCGCGAATGGGCGGTCGCCCCGACGGTCGAGAACCCGCCGGAGGTCACGCTCACCGCGCGCGCGACCAGCAGCGCGCTCTCCATCAACCGCGTGATGTTCCGCGACGCCGACGAGGTCGGGGTGATACGCGACGTGCTCGGAATCGACCCGGCGCCGGCGGTCGTCGACGACGACTTCGTCAACGCGGTCGTGCGCTACCAGTCGAGCTACGGGCTCACGCCCGACGGCATCCTCGGGCGCATCACGGCCGGCCGGCTGTCGCGGGAGATCACCGCCGAGTCGGGCTTCCTTGCCGAGGCCGCCACGGGCACCCAGCTGCGGCGCACCGCGCGGCGGCTGCACCTGCGCTCGCTGGTGTCGCGGACGCAGGGCACGCTCGTGCACCAGGGCTTCGTCGGCAACGACATGAACCCGGAGGGCTGCGTCACCGTCCGCTTCGGCGACGCCGGCAACAGGATCTCGCTCGAGTACACCGGGGAGAACTCCGACCACGTCAACTGGCTCCAGTTCATCAACATGAACATGACGGCGACGCCGCCGGGCGCCGGGGCACCAGTGTTCGCGGCCGGCACCCAGGGGACGACCGGGGGCCCCGTCGTCTGGTCCAACGCCGGCACGACGAACTGGGCCGTCGACGCGGTCCAGGCGACCGGGCCGCTGTACGACGTCAGCGGCGGGAATCACACGCGCACCGCCGGCACACGGATCGCGATCCTCGACTTGCCGGGCGGCGCGGGCGGCCTGCCGGTCGCCCAGGCGTTCGCAGCGGTGGGGGGCATCGCCGCCGGTGCGACGTCGGTGCGCCTGCGGATGAACTTCGCGACCTACGTCGTGCGCGGAAACCGCGCGCGCTACCGCGTCGACTGGACCGGGACCACGACCTACAACATCACTGCGGGCACGTCGAGCAACATCGTCTACTCCGGCGGCAACGGACGCCAGGTCGCCGGCCTGGCGGGAGTCCACCGGACGGCCCTGCTGGCCGAGTACGCCGGCAGCCCGATCAACTGATGGGCGACGAGCACACCGACGCGATCGGCCTCTGGCAACTGCGCGAGACGCAGTCGATCGCCGACGACGGTTCCGGCCGCCAGCCCAACGACGTCTACATCTTCCGCTACGACGGCGACACCGTCACGCTGCGGCTGATGACGCTCCAGGCGGGCGTCTGGAAGTCCGACGACGACTTCTACCGCCTCGACGCGCGCTGGAACGGCTCGATGCTCGAGTATCGCCCGCCCTTCGCCGACTGGGCCGACCTCGCGTCGTTCGAGGGCGACCACTTCGAGGACGCCGGCAGCGGCACGCGGCGCGTTTTCACCCGAATCGGCGACGACGAGGTCGCCGGCTGGAACGCCGCGATCCTCAAGCCGCGCGCGCGCCACGACTACTCGGTGCGGCCCGAGGACGGGCCGGGGCCCCCGGCCTGAGCTGGGGCTGGATTGCCCCCTCCGGGCCGTCACAAAGGCTGCAAAAGGCACACAGCGCGTACGCTGACGCGCACGCGTGCGCACAGCTGCTCCGCCTCAACCTGAGCATGGCCACCGACCAGCTTCATCCGCCCCGTCCCAGCCGAGCAGATGCTCTGTCACAGATACTGCAGCGCCGACACACCTTCCTCATCGACGCCGGCCGACCAGGCCTGGACGCCGCGAACGCCGCCAGCGCAGCGTCCTTGGCCAGCCGCCTGAGCTTGACCACGGTCGAGACGTCGACGCCCCACTTGCGCGCCGCGTCGGCCTGCGAGAGCTGCTGCGAGGTCACCTCCACAAACACCCGCCACTGCTCCTTCCGGCGACAGTGCCGCCGGCGCCGATTAGTATCGGCGTGTCGTCATCGCTCGCCGAGCCGGCGGCGAGGTTTCCAACGCAGTCTGCAAAAAACCATGCCGGTGCCCGTCCACGAGCGTCCGGGGTCGGTGACTACCTCGACGAGGGGAAAGCAGCCGTCCGCTGTTGCCCCTGTTGCTGTGGCCACGCGAGCTCGTGGCGACGCTCGTCCCCGCACGAGGAGTCAGCCTCGCTTGATCGCCTGAAGCGTGTAACTGTGAGGTAAGCGCCACGGGCGGTCGGTCAACCGCCACTCGGCGAGGTCGATCTGCGTCATCTGTCCGGGCAGCGCCTCCCAGGGGACGCTGTCGTGCTCCACGAGCATCGTCAGCTCCATCCCCGCCTCCAATAGCGCCGTCACGATCTCGCCCAAGCCGTGATTCCACTCATGCGTGACGGTGTGGGTGAATGTCACATCGGTCTGAACGTACGTTCCCGGAGAGTCGACGATCGTCGCCTCTTCCCGCTCAAAATACGGATACTCCACGACCAACAGACCGTCCGGCCTCTCATCCTCCAGCGCCCACAACATCGGATGGCCCTCTCGCAGAAACAGCCGCCCGCCCGGCACAAGCAGATCCGCCACGATACTCGCCCACCTACCAACCGAGGGCAACCAACAAAGCGCTCCAATGCCGGTGAACACCAACTCAAACGCTTCTTTGCCCAGCACCGCCACGGCTTCGTACAACTCCGCCTCGACAAACTCCACACGCGGTCCGGCCCGCTCGGAAAGGAGTCGGGCCTGCTCCAGCGATCGGGGAGACACGTCCAACCCCGTCATACGAGCACCGAGCCGCGCTAACGAGATCGTGTCCGTGCCGATGTGGCACTGCAGATGAACTCCCCGAAGACCGCGGATATCGCCGAGCCTTGGAAGATCGAACCGCACGACTGCGCTGAGGAACTCCGGATCCTCGACGAACCGGCTCACAGCGTAGTCCGGGGAAGCCGCATGAGCGGGCGCCGCCTCATCCCAGCTAGCCCGGTTGACCTCCAAGTACCGGTCCACGGGTTCAACGATACTCAGCACTCACAGTCCCGACCATACAGTCGATCGTCCACGAGCGAAGCGCCTTCTGCCTAGCGCAAAACTGAGCAGCCATCGCTCGGCGGACCAGACGGGCTCAGATGGGCCATTTGCAGGATCCTGGTGATCTGCGAGTAACGGCGGATCCGCCGCGCGCGTTTGCGCAGCCCTCGGATCAAATACTGCGGTCCCGGCATCGTCCCACTCGGTACCAGCGCCTCGAAGATGACCAATACGAGCATCCCGAGCAACAGCGCGATCGCCACCCCGAGGATCACGAACCACACGGCCGGTAGGAACGGCCATCTGCCGTTGCGCTTGACGATCGAGCCCCCGATCGCTGTGATGATCGGCGAAGCGAACGCCAACGCCACGATCCCGCCGATCACCCAACGCAGCGGCGAGACGCGCAAGCCAAGCAAGCGGCGCACACCGAACGCGAACACGAGCACCGTCACGGCCACGCCGATAACGACGAACGGGACTGTAAGCGCAGACATCTGGCGCGAAATCTTTCGCGCTGCCCGACGGCGAACCTGCTTCAATCCCGAACAGTCGCCCGCGATCGCACCTGCCTTGCCGGCATTGCGGGTCACTGGGCAGCGTTCAGCGCCGACGGACCCGCATCGCGCGAATAGCGGGCCGGCGTCCAGACCCAGCGCTGGTACCCGCTTCGTCGCCGGACCGGCCACGAGAGCGCCGCTTCCGCTTCAGCTGGACGCCGACCCAGAGCAGACGCGAGGGTGCCAGGCGAACCCGCCGCTGACGTGACCCCGTCTTCGTGCGAGCGGGAGTCTGGCCGTCCGATCGGACAGACGATCGCGGTCCGAGTCGCGGCGAGGCGCAGGACCAGTCCGCGACCCGATGAGTTTTGAGCGTCGCCCCGGTCTCTGATCATGTTTAGACAACGATCCTCTTGCTCATCACGATCGAGGGAGCCACGATGCGATCCGGCCCCGAAAGCCGTCTCGCGCTTATCCAGCGCTACTACCACGCCTACGAAGAGGACGATCAGCAGGCCATCGAAGCCGTGCTGCACCGAGACTTTACGTTCACCAGTCCAAACGATGACCGCATCGACCGGGCCACGTACCTTGAATGTTGCTGGCCCGGTCACGAGCGCATCCAGGAGTTCAACCTTCTCGACGTATGCGCCGACCACGACCGCGCCTTGATCCGATACCACGCGGCTGTCTCAGGGGAACCGGACTTTCAGTGCGTCGAGCATTTCGAATTCGCTGACGATCTTGTGTCTCACGTCGAGGTGTATTTCGGGCGTGACCTCACGTGAGCCTGACGCGTGCGCGAGCATTCCGCGCGCCTCCGCCGCCCTTTCCGCGAGCTCGCGATGCGGGGAATCAGGCACGACGGGGCCGTTGACTGAGACTGCTGCACGGCCGCCGCACCGGCCACGACGGCGGAGGCTGCCGCTTCGGGAGGCCGCGGACCGCAACCAGAAGCCTGCGACCCGGCCAGCCGCAGCGTCGAGACCCTCCCTCAGGATTCGTGATGGTGGAAGCATGGTGTTGTCAAGGCCGGCGTAGGAGCGTTTGCCGTCCCGTGGCCGAACCGGGCCGGTGTTTTGTTCTCCGCTAGAACTGTTCATGTTGAGAAGTGAGCTGATCGCGCCCGGCGAGGAACTGGTGGACCGCCGGCCGAGATCACCGTCGCCCCAACCTCACAACCATAAAAGGAGCCACCATGTCTGAATCGATCATCCGCGCCGACGCCCCGGTCGTGACTCTGATCAACGTGTTCACCGTCGACCCGGTCGACCAGCAGCGACGGTCGAGCTCTGGCAGCGCGCCACCGACGACGCGCCACCTGCCGGGCTTCGTCTCTGCGAACGTGCATCGCAGCCTCGACGGCACGAAAGTCGTCAATTACGCCCAATGGGAAAGCCAGGAGGCATTCACCGCGATGCTCCAGAACCCTGACGCCAGGCCCTATCTAACCGAGCTATCCGAGATCGGGACCCCGGCTCCCGTCCTGTGCGAGGTCGTATCCGTACATCACATCTGAGCCGAGGTCGCCGCCGAAGCCATCGGCCCGCCCATGCGCTCGTCTCCAGCGAACGGCCCCGATCTCTCGCCCTCGTATCGACAACTCTGGCTTCCCCTTTTGTCGCCTCAAGGGATGTGATGGCTCGACTGCTGCTCCGGGAGCGCGTCGGCCCGAAGCGGAACATCTCTGATCCGGGGCTCGTGCCTGGCGATACAGCTCAGGCTTCGCGAAGAGAGCGGTCTCGCTCGTCGGCGCCTCACTCCCACGTGTAGAGCCGACGCGGAAGTGGTCGGTCAGGCCCCTGCGCGGCGGTTGTCGGCTTAGGAGAACGTGCAGGCTTGGACGCCGAAGACGGCCGAGGTGAAGACGAGCTGGTTGTAGTCCCTGGACTGCTGGTAGACGGTGCGAACGAACGCAGGCGCGTTGTCGGCGAGCGCCGCTTTGATCTGCTTGGCCTCGTTCATGAGCACTGTCTGACGCGCCGTAAGTACGTTCTGCCAGGCCCGGCTGCTTGCCGGCGGGTGACCTAGTTTCCGGAGCTTGGCGAGCAGCGCGCGCGGCAGGCGACGTCGAGCGGGTTGATCGAAGAATCGACCGACCTGCAGCAGGAGCTGCTTATCGGGGTGAAACGGATCGAAGTCCGAAAACGGGAATCCGGGCAGCCTTGACGCTTTCGCTTCTGTCGCGCGACAAGCCGCGTCAACGCGCTGGATGAAACGGCCATTTGCAGCCGGGCGCGGGACAACCCCAACGTGTAGTCGACGACCGCTGGTGACCTTGATCACGGCGATGCTGAAGCCACGTCCAGCTGCCAGCGGCACGTTTGGATCTAAGGGGATGTCTGTGGCGAAGACCTGCCTGCCGTGCAATCCCTTGTATGCGCCGGAGCGGCCTGTGACCTTCCAGGGTGGATTCATCGAGTCCAGATGGCCGACCCCTGCGAAAGTCACGGTTCCCTCGCTGGTCTTAGCCGAACCCGAGCATCGCTCCAGCACATCGTTGGGGATCACCTTCGTAAAAACGCACTTGTCGCGTTCGGTGCCGACGAAACGACCAGTCGCATCACGCAGCCTTCCGGTCGCAAGCTCAGTGTCCCCCGGACTAGGACCTGCAGGCGGCTGGTCCACGAAGCTCCCTCTCGCCACCGAGTCGAAAACCAATGTTTGCGTCAGCGGGCGAGTCGCAGCGCTACTTGACCACGCCGCAACCCCCACCGCGACCATCAACAAAACAACGATCCCCGTCCGACGAGCCACCTTGACCCTCCGATCCCCGAACGACCTAACAAGCCTACTATCCCAGAGCGAACCTTCCAGCTCAACAGCAACAACTCGGGAGCGGTTCGCGTTGTGTCTGCCACCCGCTCGCGCACATGTGTCCGTCGGTACCGGCCTGGTGTCGTTACGCGGCGCTTGGCTTGCGGCCCCAGGCGAGGAAGGTAAGGTTGGGTATCGCAACGACGGCTGGGTTGTCGAGATGCTCGCGGGCGCTTGCGTCCAGGGAATCGAGTTCCGTTTCGTCGGCTGCCCCGAGGGCCAAGAGCTGGGGGCGCATCGCGCGGATCAGGTCTGCGCCGATCGTCCGTCGGGAGTGTCCGGCCGGATACACGCCCGCGCGCGCTTCGAGGCCGACATCCTCGAGGCCGGCCTGACGGTATAGCTCGCCCAGTCGGCGGCCGATCAGCGGGTCGGCTCCGTTGCGAGTGAACACGACCATGAACAGCTCGCGCAGGCGATCGAACACTGGGTGGTGGGGGTAGTAGATGCTGTGCTCGGCGTCGGGCTCGAGGCTCGCGACCCAGGCGCCGGGTCGGGCTAGGCGGACCATCTCGGCGAGCACCTCCGCCGGGTCGGGCACGGTGATCAACAGCGTTCTCGCATGAACAAGGTCGAACGATCCCGCGGGAAGGCCCGTGTACCGGGCGTCTCCCTCGAGAATCTCGACGTCGTCGAGGTCTTCTCCCGCGGCGAGCTGGGAAACCATCGCTACGTGCGCTGGATCGCTGTCCAAGCCGACGACCCGACCGCCTGGCGATACACGATCGTGCAGCAGCTCGATGATGCCGCGCGGGCCGCAGCCGAGGTCGATGGCGCTGTCGCCCGGTCGCAGCTCGACTCTGTCAAGCAGCGCCTCGCTCTCAACAGCCAGCTCGTCGGCCTGGCGCTTTAGCCGCTCGCTTTCGCCGGTGCTGGTGGCGAGGCTGTAGACCGCGTTCGGGTCTATCACCGCCTCGCGAGCCGACTGTGTGTGTGTCATCGGCTCGGCGGCCTTGCCCGCCTGCGCGTCCATTGTGTTTTGGACCATGACAGCCTCCTCGGTAGAGCTCGGCGCCGGGCGATCGGCGCCACGAGCCGGCTTGCGGCGAAGTGGTCGCTCACCCTGCGCGGGAGATTGGGATCGGTGATTGAACTGACATCAGAGTCCAGCGCCGTCGGGTTTGTGGTGCGAGACCGCTGCTGGCGACGGCCATCGGAACCTACGACCGCCGAGTCGCGCGGTACATCTGCCAGATGGGTTATCTGCGACGTCTGCCTGGCCAGCCTGATCTGAGGCGCCGCTCGCGGCGTCGATCTACAGCGGCGTCAAGGGTTGGCGCCCAGCTCCCGGCGTGTCGTCTCGGCTGCGAGCTCGGTGCGGCTTGCGATGTTGAGCTTGGCGAAGATGTGCGAGAGGTGAACCTTCACTGTCCCGCGCGAGATGAACATCCGCTTCCCGATCTGTGGGTTGGTGAGTCCCTCGGCGACGAGGTCGACGACGCGCAGCTCGGTCGGGGTGAGGCTCTCCCAACCTCGCGCGGGGCGTTTGCGCTCGCCGCGCGCGTGTCGCATCCAGGTGACGGCCTCGGCCAGGGAGAGGGCCGTCCCCTGCTTGTACGCATCGCCAAATCCCGTACTTCCCACCTGCTCGCGCAGCGTCTGCTCGAGCGCGGCGATCGATGGCTCGTCATGGCGCGAGCGGGCCAGGGCAAGCTCGTCTCTCAGGCGGTGCGCGGCTCCGAGGATGCGTGCGGCCTCCTCGCTACTCCCAAGGCGGGCGGCGATCTCGGCCAGAGCGTCGAAGGTCTGCGGCAGGTACCTCATGGCGCCGTACTCGAGGTAGGCGCCGAGCGCCTGATGCAGCAGCTCGTCGGCGTGTCCGGGCTCGTCACGGGCGAGCGCCACCCGGGCGAGCTGCTCCTTGGCGAGTCCGACAAGAACAGCGACCTGGATGCGCTCGCCGATCGCGAGCGTCTCTTTGGCGCGCCCCTCGGCGGCGGTCAGATCGCCGACGATCCGCAGGACGTTCGTGAGCTCGGCCGTGGCCAAGCCGAGCGTGTAGCCGAAATCGGCGCCGCTGGCCACGATGGTCTCGAGGGCCGAGCGAGCGGTGGGGATATCACCCAACTCGGCCCGGGCTTGCGCGAGGCCATTGTCGATGCGCGGAAGTGCCCATCCGGCGCCCGCGGCGATCGCCCGGGCGCGGCTCGCCTCGAGATGCTCCACCGCCGCCGTAGGATTACCCTGCGCGATCTCCATCCGCGCGATCAGCGTGTCGGCGGTGGCCTCGGTGACCGGCTCGCCGACCTCGCGCGCGGCGCTGCGGGCTCGCTCGGCATATTCCCGGAAGGGCTCGGCGTCCGCCGCCCAGAAGTGCTCCATGCTCTTCCCCAGCCAGTACCACGCGCGCCCCTCATAAGAGTTCAACTGCTCGATCAGCGGCAGCGCTGCCTCGAGCTCCGGCTCGCCTTCATCCCAGCGCCCGCAGAGAATGTGCGACCACCCGATGTACAGCTTCGAATACATCTTGTCCCAGTGATCCCCGCTGGCGTGAGCGAGGCCGTAGGCTCGCTCCAAGGCTTGACCGGCCCCACCCGGATCCGGAAACAGCCGGAGGAAGGCCAACGAGTTGAGCGCGCGCGCCAGGGCCGCCTGATCTCCCACCTCCTCGGCGACCGCGCGCGCCTCCTCAACACGCGCGACCGCCGCCGCGAAATCGCCGAGGAAGGCCGCCATCAAACCGCCTCCCCAGAGGGCATAAGCTCGCAGCGAGGACGGCGTGGGGTCGGCGGCGTCGAGCGCTCGGGTGAACCCGCGCTCGCCCGCGCGCAACAACCCCCGCAGCCTCCACCAGAACGTGAGCGCCACGCTCAGGCGCAACGCGCGCTCGCCGTCGGTCCCCACCGCGTGGTCCAACGCGGCGGTGAGGTTGGCCGCCTCGCCATCGAGCACGTCGAGCAACTCCCGCTGGCCGGGGCCGTGGAGCTGTGGCGCGATCGCCTCGGCCAGCTCGAGCATCGCGTCGCGGTGGCGGTCGCGCACGCCCGCGGCCTCACCTGCGTCGAGTAGCCGTTCGAGCGCGTACTGGCGCACGGTCTCGAGCAGCCGGTAGCGCACCACGCCGGCGCGCTCCTGTGCCACCACCAGCGACTTGTCGACCAGCGACGTGAGCAGATCGAGGATCGCCACCACTTCGAGCAGTTCATCGGCGCACACCGTCTCGGCGAGGTCGAGCGTGAACCCTCCGGCGAACACGGACAGCCTCCGCAGGAGCGTGCGCTCCGCGTCGCTGAGCAGCTCGTGGCTCCAGTCGACCGAGGCCCGCAGCGTCTGATGCCGTGGCAGCACCGTGCGGGTCCCGCCGGTCAGCAGATGGAAACGATCCCCGAGGCCGGCGGCGATCTGCTCGACCGACATCATCCGTACGCGCGCCGCCGCGAGCTCGATCGCCAGCGGCAGCCCGTCCAGCTCCTGGCAGATCTCAGCCACCGCCGGCGCATTGTCGTTGGTGACCGTGAAGTTAGGACGCGTCTTGCGCGCCCGCTCGATGAACAGCCGCACAGCGTCGAACTGGCCCATCGCCTCGAGCGCGTCCCGCCCGCGCTCGGGCGGCGGCAGCGACAGCGGCGGAACCCGCCAATCGGTCTCGCCCGGGACGCCTAGCGGCGTCCGGCTGGTCGCGACCACCACGAGCTCTGAGCACGCGCGCAGCAACCCCTCCGCCACCACGGCACTCCCGGGCAGCAGGTGCTCACAGTTGTCCAGCGCGACCAGCGCACGACCCGCGGCCAGGTAGTTGGCACACGCCTCGAGCATCGTCATGCCCGGCAGCGGCCGGACCCCGAGCACGCCGGCGAGCGCCTCGGCGACCAGCTGCGGATCGCTGACCGGAGCGAGGTCGACCCACCACACCCCGTCGGGAAACCGCTCGAGCAGATCGGCGGCGAGCTGCAGCGCCAGCCTGGTCTTCCCGCCGCCGCCGGCGCCCGTCAGCGTCAGCAGCCGCGTCTCACCCAGGACCTCTCCAAGCTGCCCGAGCTCCTCGGCACGCCCGACGAACGTGGTCAGCTGGTCGGGGAGGTTATTGGGGAACGCATCGAGCGACCGCAGCGGACCGATGTCGCCGTCGAGGCCCGGATGCACGAGCGCGAACACGTTCTCCGGGCGGCCCAGATCAGGCAGTCGATGGACACCACGGTCGATCAGCTCAACATCGTCAGGCAGCCGGTCCACGATCAAGTCGCGCGTGGTCCGCGACAAGACCGTCTGCCCGCCGCGGGCGATCGCGCGCAGCCGCGCGCATCGCGACAACGCCAGACCGAAATAGTTGCCCTCGTCGCGCAGCTGCGCATCCGCGGTATGCAGCGCGATCCGTACCCGCAAGTCGAGCGCATCGGGCCACGCGACGCAGCGCAGCTCGAGCTGCGCCTGCAGCGCCGCGGCCAGCGCGTCCGAGGCACGGGAGAACGCGCCCACCACACTGTCGCCCTCTCCCTGCTCGACCGGGCGCACCCCGTCATGCTCGGCAACCGCCCGGACCAGGACCGCGTAACACTCGGCCACCGCGCCCGCCATCGCATCGGCAAAACGCGCCCACAACCGCGTCGAACCCTCAATATCGCTCAGCAGGAACGTGACCGTGCCCGCCGGCACATGAAACCGCGACAACTCGTCGATCCCCGCGCCCGACAACGACTCACCCCATATCAGCGGCGTCTGAGTCCATGCCATGCACCCAACCTACGCGCGACCCGCACCACATACATCTGCCACCTGGCATATCCGCCAAATCAGCAATCAGTCCAAGCCTAATCCTCGCGCGTCAGCGTGCCGGAAGCAAGCAAGCAGCTTCCCTCCGGTCCGCGCAGGTAGACCAACGCCCGCCAACGCACGCCGAGCCGAGGCCGTCGGCCGAGAACTGTCGTGCAGACGAATCACTCGTCAAGGCCTCCCGCAGGCCGTACTTCCTCCACATCCGTTGCCGTCTTAGCCGCTGATCGCGCTTCTGGTTCGTCCGCCCCCAGCAGCCACGAGGATCTGGCTCGTGCTTCAGACGCCCGCCGGCTCGGAGCAGAAGTGGACCGTCGGCACCGCACCGGTCGCGTGGTGGCCGGTGGTTCGTGCGAGCAGAACCGCCGGGGCTCCTGGGCTTACGTATGCGACGGCCTGGTTTTCGCTCACGGCGAGGCATCATGCAAGGCCGTGCGTTTGCCCACGCCCACACTGCATACCGCTCGCCTGTGCTTGCGCCCCTTCACCGGCGAGGACGCGGACTCCCTCTTCGAGCTGCATACCAGCGCCTACGTGCTGCGCTACTGGGACGCGCTCCCCTGGAGCGAACTCGAGCGAGCCGAGCGATTTATCGCGACTTGCCGGCAGATGGCGGAGGAGGGCAGTGGAGCGCCTGGCCGTCGAGCGTGCCTCCGACGGAGCGTTCATCGGATGGTGTGCTCTGACCCGATGGAACCCGGACTACCGCAGCGCATC
Organism: uncultured Solirubrobacterales bacterium; assembly: GCA_963812225.1. Classification (GTDB taxonomy): domain Bacteria; phylum Actinomycetota; class Thermoleophilia; order Solirubrobacterales; family Solirubrobacteraceae; genus Palsa-465. The sequence goes on along the minus strand of CAWEUN010000006.1, from coordinate 373,838 downwards.
GTTGGGCTACTGCTTCGACGACGCGGCCTGGGGCCACGGCTACGCGACGGAGGCTGCGCTTGCGCTGCTGCAGTGGGCATTCGACACCCTGGACCTCAATCGAGTCCAGGCCGAGACAGATACGCGCAACGCGGCGTCTGCCCGCGTCCTGGAAAAGCAAGCGGCAGTGAGCTTCTGGATGCGCTGCGATCACTTCTGGCGTGCGGCGGAGGCTGGCTCGGCCTGGTCTCGTTCGAGGAACCGGCGGCCCGACGAGCTGCGCGCGTGCAAGGAGATCGCGTCGCCCGGGATGATCCGGGTTAAGCGCTCGTCCGGTCGGGAGACTGAACCGGCGGACGGCGCCAAGAGGACTGGGCGGGCTGGCGGAGCGGGTGAGGTGAGGGTCCACCGCGCAGCCAGGCGCTGACGCAGTGCGCTGGTTGCCATGGTGACATGGCCGCGGACGATGCCACGTCCGGCGGGCGTAGCGGGTGGCTGATGCGAAGAGGAAGTGTCTCTCCGCGGGGTCGTCATGAATTTCCTCGGACCGATAGCAGAGGTTCGGTAGACGCGGGGTCGGTTTGGCGTTGCGGGAGGGGGCAAGCGGGTGTCAGCGACTGGGTCCCCTGGTCACTGGCACGCCGTTGCCGTGACTCCATGCAGGTCACCCAGGGAGTCAGTTGATGTCCTGCCGAGCGGACAGGGCGATACCGAGAACCCCCACTGCGCCGGCCCAGGCGATCAACGTGATCGCGCCGGCGCCTGGCGAGACCAGGTGATGGACTCGCAGGCCCATGAGCGCGTCCGAAGCACGGGTTGGCGTGAACCGCCCCACCGAAGGGACGAGGCCGAACAGAAGGCTGTCGACGACGAGGCCCCAGGCGAGCAGCGTGATGACGCCGCCGACTTGGTTGTGGATGATCGCTCCAAGGCCAGCGCCGATCGCGCCCCACAGGGCCGCGCCGGCGAGCCCGCCGAGCGTGAGCAGCAGAATGTCGCCGCCGCTGAGCACGACGGTGATGCCACGCCCGTCGAGGATCGCGTATCCGATCGCCCAACCGATTGCCTCGCCAAGGACCCCGAATGCGATTCCGGCCAATGCGCCGACGACGACCTTGGCGGCCAGGACGTGTGAGCGCTCGGGGTTGAATAGGATCGTCGGACGGATCGTGCCGAAGCGGTACTCGCTGGTCACGAGCAGCACCCCAGCAAGTGCGGAGAACACGCCTGCGAGACTGCTCAGGCTCAGCAGCTGACGCTGGTCCTCTTTGCTCGCAAGCCCGCTTGGGTGGGTGAGTAGCCCGGTGAGCAGCGTGAAGAGCAGGATCAGCGCGATCAGAACCCGCCTCGATCGTTGACCAGCTCGTGAACCGGGACGCCGGCGGCGAAGGCGATCTCACCGAGCCGCTCGCTCGATGCTCCCTGGACGAGCAGCGCGTGGTCGGTACCCGTCGTCACCTGCAGCGCCTGGTCACGCAGCGCCGTAGCGAGCCGCTGCGGATCGCCGCTGCGGACGCGAACCGCGCCGCCGGCACGCGCGGTCAGCTCTGCCAGCGAGGACGAGAGCACGAGCCGCCCGCGACTGATGATCAGCACCCGGTCGACCGTCTGCGCGACCTCGGCGAGCACATGACTTGAGATGAGCACCGTGCGGCCCTCTGAGGCCAGCCTGCGCAGGAACTCCCGCAGCCAGCGAACGCCCTCCGGGTCAAGCCCGTTGGCCGGCTCGTCGAGAATCAGCAGCTCCGGGTCGCCGAGCAGTGCCACCGCGAGCCCGAGTCGCTGACGCATCCCAAGCGAATATCCCTTCACACGCCGCCGGGCGGCGTCACCGAGCTCCACCAGGCGCAACACCTCGTCCGCACGTGAGTCAGGAACATCGACGGCCTGCCCGAGCATCCGCAGGTGATCGCGGCCCGAACGGCCGGGATGGAAATCGGTCGCCTCGAGCACGGCACCGATCCGCAACGCCGCACGCGGCAACTCCGCGTAAGGATGATCGAACACCAGCGCTCGTCCACGCGACGGCGCCGCCAGACCCAGGATCATCCGCAGCGTCGTCGTCTTACCAGCGCCGTTCGGGCCGAGAAAGCCCGTGATCGTCCCAGCCTCCAACGCAAATGACAGATCCGTGACCGCCGAGACCTCACCAAAGCGCTTGGTCAACGACTCGGCTGTGACGACCGCCGTCATCCGCGTGACCGACCGAAGAACGGGACCGCGAAGTCTTGGTAGGTATCCTGCCCCACTTCGCTGGGGAGATAGGTGATCCGCACGCCCAGATCGGCCGGGAGTATGTCTGGCTGCTGCTCGCTCCAAGCCTCCAGCGATCGTGAGACCACTTGCCAGTCGGCGCCGTCGATCTGCCCATCGCCGATCTTCACGAACGCCTCCTGGTGGGCGGGCTCGGCACGCAGGGTCAGCTCCGGGCAGCGGGCGGCGAGTGCTTCCGCCTCGTCTGCTGGGACCGGACGGCACCACTCCATCGGACCGTCGCTGTCCTCGCTGACCTCACCCCAGTAGATACAGAAGAACGCGCCGGGGCGTCCCGGTATCTGCGGTAGCTGGTAGTGCCGGAGCAGGGCGATGAACTCCTTGCCGAACGCCCATGCCCGATCCACCCCGACGACGTTGCGCTTCAAACACAGCAGGCTCCGCTCGGGCATCTCCCTCGTGCTGACCTCGTACACAACGGACCTCTTTCCGCTCAGCTCGTCGATCAGGTATGCGGCGAGCGCACGGCGAGACGCGTGCTCGGCCTCGGTTGCAGCCCAGAGCTGGCGGACGCGCTCTGCTGCTTGAACCCGCTCGAGCAGCAGGATCGCCTTGATCTCCGCCAGCGGGACCTGCAGCTGGCGCAGCGCCGCGATCAGGCGTGCCTGCGCGAGCTGGCCGAGCTCATAGAAGCGGTAGCCAGAGCCCTCATCCACCCGCGCCGGCGGCAGCAGACCCAGCTCGTCATAGAGCCGCAGCGCCTTCGCGGACAGCCGCGAGCGTCTGGCGAACTCTCCGATGCTCATCTGATCCACGTGCTCGCTCCTCATCGACATGACAGTTGCCGGACAAGTCTGCGGCTTCCCCCAAGGTCAAGGTCAAGCCGCCGCGTCGAGAAAACAACGCGACTGGCTCTTGGACGCCGGCTTCACAGGCGTTGAGTTCTGCGACCACGCGGGCGAGCCATTGACCGCGCACAGCCGGCGAATGGTCACGCTCGCAACGCTGTAAGGCAGGGTCACGGCGAGCGCAAACCCCCTCGGCGCCAAAATCACTGCCGCTTCGCCGCCGCTGCGGGCACGACGGCGACGCTGCTGCTTCAGCGTTTTCCGATCGCAAAGGAGAACCCCGACATCGGCACGGCGCCGGGGGCGGGGGGTGTCACTTGCGCTTCGTGGGAGCAGTTATGGCGGTTGACCGTTCACGTCGGCGATGACCGTCGCGACGAGGCGCAGGGTGTCCTGGTGGCGTCGTTTGGGGGTCAGCGTGGGGCCGCCAGGGGAACGCGACCAGTAGGCGAGCGTCTCTTCGATGACCGCCCGCCAGCTCGTCCCGAAGCGCTCAAGCGCGTAACGACCGGCAGCTTCCTTGCCAATCACCTCCCCGGTCGCGACGGTGTAATGCAGGCGGGGCGCGCCCAAAACACCCCACGCCGCACCCCGACGAAATGCAGGATTAACAGGCGGCCAGGCTCGACGCGCCACAGTCTCGACCCACCGCGTCCAGTAGTCGTTGAGGTTCGCCCGCGTCCACGCGCGCAGCTCCCGCTCATCCACATAGACGGACAGGCTCCTCGGGTGCGGCCCACGGACCGCGATGCCGTGGCGCCGGAGCACCTGCCAAGTCACGGGGTTGGCATCAAAGCCAGCGTGCGTCGAGAACTGGCCCGCGACGTGAGCCGCGATCGGCGAGACCCTGAGCGAAGACCGCGTCAGATCCTCGCCGGTGACATAAATGCCATTGCAGACCAGCGGCCATCGATGGCAGAGCACCCCATCTCGGCACGCCGCCACAGTCCAAGTGCGCCGCGCCGCCCACCGAAGCGCTCTCAGCTCCCCCTGCTCCAGCGGTCGGTCGACGACCGCAACGAAATCGATGTCGCTGCGGCCCGCGCGAAACGCGCCCAGGCTCGCCGATCCCACGATGTAGAAGCCCTCGATCCGCCCCGGAAGAGCCCGATCCAGGCGACCGAGAAACCCTCGGACCGCCTCCCTGACGACGTCGGGAACCACGCCGTAATTGTGTCCCACTGACGACTCGACAGTCCCCCTTCGTCGCCGACACAGGTGGAAGTGCCCGCCATGCCGCGAGGTTCATGCCGGGTCGGAGGCCTACGATTCGAGTTCCTCGCTGACGGTTCGCCCTGCTCGGATCGAGGATGTCGCGCAGCTGGCGCACGTGAATGTGCGGTGCTGGCAGGAGACCTATCGGGGACTCATGTCGGGGGCGGTGCTCGATGACCCGGGCTGTCTGGCTGCTCGGGAGGGGGTCTGGACTGCGGCGTTGACCGACCAGCGCTATCGCGAGAACCGCGTGGCTGTCGCCGAGCGTGATGGCGAGCCGGTCGGGATCGCCATGTCGGGCCCGCCTCTGGGCGCCGCGACGGCGTGGACGAGACAGCTGTATGTGCTCTATGTGTATGCAGCTCATCACGGCACGGGTGCTGGGCCGCGCTGCTGGCGGTCGTCGATCCGGAGAGTCGGTGGCGCTGTGGGTGGCCGACCCGAACCCTCGCGCGTTCTAGCGCAAGCACGACTTCGTTGCTGACGGGACGGCCCAGGTCGAGGACAGGGTGCGGGAGATCCGCATGATCCGCATGCAGCTCAGTCGGTAATCCACCGCCAGCGACTGACGCCGTCGCGAACCGGCGCGGCGGCGAGGGCCGCTGTCCTGTATCCGTCCGGGTTCTCATGCCGACGTCGGCATGAGGCGATGTCGTCGGTCGCCCGGCCGCGCTGCGGCGTTGACCGGTGTGGTCTGGGGTTGTTGGCTGGCGCCGAGCGTTGCCCGCTCAGGGCGCCAGCGTTCTCGCCGGTGCCGGGGTCGCCATTCCTGACGGGAGCGGACACGACGGCGGCTGCGGTCGCCCCGTCCGTGATCGAGCTACGGGGTTTCGCCGACGTGCGATGACGCTAGAGCCCTGCCCTACGGTTCCGGGGCGGGCAGGAACTCGACGTCGTGCTCGGCGGAAACGCGGACCACCTCGTCCGTATCGGTCATCTCGTGGAGCTGGTCGAATAGCTCCTTGAGACGGCCGGCGGGGGAGACCCAGAAGAGGCAGCGCGTGGGCTCCTGGGTAGTGTTGAAGTAGCCGTGCGGGATGCCGCGCGGCATCTTGACCAGCGAGCCCGGCGGCGCCTTGTGGCGCTGCCCGTCGAGCTCAACTTCAAGCTCGCCCTCGAGGATCGCGATGAACTCGTCCTGCGTGGGATGGACGTGGGGCGGCACGAAGGTGCCTGGCGGATCTAGCGTTTCGAACGCGAACGTGGACTCGCACCACGCCCGGTTCCAGTAGGTGTGACCGAGAATGTGCCACTCCGCGCCCTCCTGTGGGGGTGAGATCCCGCCCTCGAGCTGCCCGCCTTCGACGCTCACTGCTGTCCTCCTTGCTCGCACAAAACGACTGGACCGAACGGGGTCGCGGTCCACTGCGCTGAAGGGCTAGCACCTTGTGCCGCCGCTGGCAAGCGGCCGAGAACCCGGCCTTAACGGCGACGCCGTCGATCACACTGCGGTTCGTCCCCGCTGCAGCCACCAGGCGGGCATTGCTGCTCTGATCGTTCGTGATCGCGAAGGACCGGTCGGCGAGCGCCGCGGGTCCGCCGCCCACGTCGCCACCTGTTCGTGCAGGCAGCGCGTCCGGCCCTCTCTGCCGACAGCACGGACGGTCAGCTCACCGCCTCGAGTGCTGGGGCAACGTCCTCGGATGCTCGCTGACGGCGAAAGTGTTCGAAGATGAGCACGCTGACCAGCGCCACGTACACGCACCACAGCGAGGTCAGCTCATCCACTCGAACGATCGCTGCGGCGATCACGCCGACCAGGCTCACGACCCCAAACCACCGGAGGTGGCGGCGGCTTGACATCAGCGCCGGCCCGCACGTCACAACGACGTAGAGCACGCCGATCAGAGCGTCGTTCGGCGTATGCGTGGTGTAGTCGATGCAGCGGGCCTGCTGCTGGGCTCCCACCGGGTAGGCGGTGACCTGCCACAGCAGGTAGGCGCCCAGCAGCACGCCGAGGCCGACGAGGGGCCACATCCATCGCGCTCGCCGGCGATCGGGCTCCAGCAACGTGAACCCCAAGGGGACTAATGCCGGCAGGATCGCGTGGGCGAAGATGATGTACGTCTGCTTGGCTGTGTCACCCAAGCCCGGAGAGACCTCGCCGCGAAGCCCAAGCCAGACGAAACCCTCCACGAGCTGATGGATTCCGAGTAGCAACGGCAGCGCGCCGACGATCAACTCGCGCCGCACCCGAACGCGACGCAACGTCTCGATCCCCACTACGGTGATCGCCGCGCCTGCGGTGAAGTCGGCCTGCGGTGAGAAGCACATCGGCTTCTGACCCTAACGCGACCTCTGCAGCGTTCGGTACGGCGCGTGGGAATAGTCAAGACCTGTGGATCGGCGTGTCACGCGACTTGGTGATCATCACCCCTGATTCGTCGGGTCGTTCGATGAGCTGGAACGCCATCGCGACACCGCTAGCCGCGGCTTTGGGCGAGTCGCAGGCGGCGCGGGAGCCGGGCCCTTGGTGACTCGCTGGCGAAGCCTGAGCTGGCGAGGAAGCTCCACGACAGTTACCGCTCCCGGACTGCGTAGGTCAGGTGGGTCACCCGCTGCGTCGGCTCCGCGCGGACCGGCTCCAGGGCCACGCGGCCCGCGTCCACGCCCTCGAACAGGCGGATTCCAGAGCCGAACAGCACGGGTGAGAGCGCGATCGAGAACTCGTCGATCAGGCCCGCGTTCACGTACTCCAGGATCGTCGCGCCGCCGCCCGCGATGCGGACGTCCCGGTCGCCGGCGGCCTCGCGGGCCTGGTCGACCGCGGGCTCGATGCCGTCGTTGACGAAGTGGAAGGTGGTCCCACCCGGCCGCTCCCAGGGGTCACGCTTCTCGTGCGTCACGACGAAGACCGGCGTGTGGAACGGCGCCTCCTCCGGCCACGCCTGCTCGCCGAGGTCGAACATGCGCTTGCCCATCACGCTCGCGCCGGTGCGCTCGAACGTCTCCCGCGCGATGTCGTTGTCGCGCCCTTCCTCGCCGCCCTCGCCGAGCTTCAGGTTCTCCCGGAAGAACCGCTGCGGGAATATCCACTGCTGCAGCTCCATCCACTGCGCCATCCAGCGCTGCAGATCCGGGTCATCCATGCGCTCCTCGGGCGCGATGAACCCGTCCAGCGACATCGTCACGCTGAAGAACACCCTTCCGGCCATCAGCCCTCAACTCCCTTCCGAACGATCTCGGTGACGTAGGCAGCCAGGTTGCTCAGGGTCTGCCGGCCGCCCTCGATCGCGTGGTACTTTTCGACCGCATCGTCACGCAGCTCCTTTGTGGGGAACACCGTGCGCATCTCGATCCGGGTCGCCGCGCCGTCGGACGCGAACGTGAGGACCGACTCGAAGGCGTTCGGGTCGCAGCGGGACTCACCGTGCAGCAGCGCGATCCGCTCAGGCGGGGCGATCTCCGTCCAGGAGATCCACTCCTGGTAGTCCGTCCCGTCCGGTCCGTGCATCACGAAGTTCCACTCCCCGCCGACGCGGAACTCGAACGCCCGCGTGGTGGTGGTGAACCCCTCCGGTCCCCACCACCGCGACAGGTGCCGCACCTCGGTGAACGCCTCGAACACCAGCTCCCGTGGGGCACTTATGACCCGGGAGATCACGATCTCGCGGTCGGCCGTCGTTGACTGCGCCGGCGCGTCCCGTCCTGTCGCTGCCATCGATCACTCCTCCTGAGTTGCCTGCTTGAGGTCCTGCACGTACTCGTCCAGCCGGTCGAAGCTCTCGTTCCAGAACCGCTCGAACCCGCCGGTCCACTCGTGGACCGGTCGCAGCCCGCGGGCGTCAAGGCCGTACAGGCGCTGCTTGCCTGCCTTGCGGTCCCGCACCAGCCCGACCTCCCGGAGCACCCGCAGGTGTTTGGACGCCCCCGGCTGGGTCATCCCCAACTCCTGGGCCAACTCGGTCACCGGCCGCTCACCCGGCCGCAGCAGTACCAGGATCTCCCGGCGCTGCGGCTCGGCGATCGCGTTGAAGACGTCCGACGTCGTCGCTGCTCGTGCCATGGCGCCATCATATTCCGATATCGGCATACGTCAAGCCGGAGGAATCACATGGGGAACCTTCTCGGCGCGAAGGCGGGTTAATGGGGGTGATGGCCGACTTCGACCAGTTCGTCGCCGCTCACGTCGATGACCTGCTTCGCACTGCGTACCTGATCGTTTGGGACGAGGGCGAGGCCGAGGATCTCGTGCAGGAGTGTCTGCTCAAGGTCGCGCGCCGCTGGCCACGCGTCCGTCGCATGGAGCAGCCGCGGGCCTACGCCCGGCGGATTCTCGTCAACCTCGCGCTCGACGATGCTCGCCGCCGCGCGCAGCGCCGCCGGGAGCTCGAGCCGGGAGCGTCGGCAAGCCTTGGTGCGGTCGACCCGCTGCCGGCGTTCGAGACACGTTCCGAACTTATTCAAGCGCTTGGACAGCTGCACGAGCGCCAACGCGCCGTGCTCGTCCTGCGCTACTTCAACGACTTGACCGAGGCGCAGGTCGCCGAGGTTCTCGGCTGTTCGCCGGGGACGGTCAAGAGCAGCGCCTCTCGCGGACTCGCGCGGCTGCGCGAGGCGCTGCAGCCAGTTCCACTCCACCAAAGGAGCACCGAAACATGAGTGATCTGCTCGAAGACGATCTGCGCGAAGCCCTCGCTGACCGGGCCGCGCGCGTTACCCCGGACGCGAGTGCCCGGCTGCGGGCGGTCGACTATCGCCCGCGCTCACGGCGGCTGGCGTCGCCGCGCGCCCTGAGCGCTCTGGGAGCTCTGGGGTTGAGCGGCGCCGCGGCTGTCGCCGGCGCGGTCGTGCTGCTGGGATCGAGCGCGGCGCCCGCGTTCGCCGGATGGACCGCCAGCCCAACGGCACCGCACCCTGGCCAGCTTGCCGCTGCCCAACAACGCTGCGGTTCCGGCACGCCGGTTCTGACCGACACCCGCGGCCCGTACACGGCCTCGACCTATGCCAATGGCTCCACGTGCGTGGCCGGCAACGGCATAAGGATCGGCGCGAGTCGCGGTGGCGCCGCGACATCTAGCGTCCCAGCGGGAACGGTCGAGCTCAACGGCCTGGGCGAGTCCGACTCCGACGGGCACGCGCTGACGATGGTCGACGGCCGGATCGGTGCCGGCGTGACCGGCGTGACCATCACGCGCAGCGACGGAACCTCGGTTCAGGCGACCGTCAAGAACGGCTGGTACCTGGCCTGGTGGCCCGGGACCGAGCGCGCCGTGACAGCCCAGGTGGCAAGCGCGAGCGGCACCAGCACGCAATCCTTCCCGCCCGGGCCGCAGGGGCAAGCGCCGCCCTGCCCGGCGGGCGCCCACTGCGCCAGCGGCTACGGCTTCCGGTCCGGGTCCGGGTCGGCGCACGGGTCCGTCCGCTCGTCGGTACGGACAACCGGGAGCAACAGCAACGGCCAGTAACGCGTGAACATTGGGGGTGAGCGCGGTGCTCACCCCCAATGGGCAAGCTGAAGCCGCCTGGTTCTGACGGGGTCCCGGAGCTAGGCCAACTCGCGGAGTCGCAGGTGCACGAGCTGGACCGCGGTGCTCCCAGCGCCGACCGCCGCCGCGACGCGCTTGATCGAGTCATGGCGGACATCGCCGGCCGCGAATACCCCCGGGAGGCTGGTTTCGAGCAGCATCGGTGGGCGATCCAGCGGCCAGCGGTGCCCATCGTGTTGGGCCACGTCGCCACCGGTGAGGAGGTAGCCCTGGTCGTCGCGGGCGAGCGTCCCTGCCAACCAATCGGTGTGGGGGTCGCCTCCGATCATCACGTACAGCGCATCGGCGGCCACGTCTTCGGTGGTGCCGCGCACCTTGTCCCGCAGTGTGAGTCCCGCCAGTTGGTTGGTACCCACACCGCCGACCACTTCGGTCTGTAAGCGGATCCGGATGTTTGCGGTGTGGTCGAGCTCGCGTACGAGGTAATCGGACATGCTGGTGCTGAGGCCTTCTCCGCGGACCAGCAGGGTCACTGATGCGGCGGACCGCGCCAAATGAACGGCGGCCTGACCAGCCGAGTTGCCAGCTCCGACGATGAACACTTCGGCACCATCGACCGCGCCATCTGAAGCGGCCGCGCCGTAGTACACACCTGCGCCATGGAACGCCTCGAGCACGTGGACCCCGAGCCTGCGCCAGCTGACCCCGGTCGCGATGATCACCGTGCGGGCGGTGATTACGGGTCCGTCGGCCAGCTCGACCACACACTCGGAGCCGACCGGTCTGATGCCGGTGGCGTGCTTGGAGAGAACAACTCGCGCACCGAAGAACCAGGCCTGCTCGAGTGCACGGTTCGCCAGGTCGCGGCCGGACAGACCCGTCGGGAAGCCGAGGTAATTGCGGATGCGCGAGCTGGTTCCGGCCTGACCTCCGGGCATTCCGTGGTCGATCACGACCGTGGCGAGCCCCTCGGACGCGCCGTACACCGCAGCCGCGAGTCCCGCGGGCCCCGCGCCGATGATCGCCAGGTCGCATAACTCGCCCTCGGGCTCGGTCGCAAACCCGAGCGCTTGGGCAATCCGCTTCTGCGAGGGATCGGCGAGCACAGTCCCGCCCCGAAACGCAAGCACAGGCAGCACGCCGTGTTCCCGGCTTTCCCCTCGGAACACTCGGCGGGCCTGTTCCGACCCAGGGCCGTAGAAGCCGAGCGGAATCCCGAGCTGGGAGAAAAGCTCGCGTAGCGCCCGTGCCCGCGGATCTCGCACCTCGCCAATCAGCTGCGCGGCCTCGTACGCGGGCGGCTCTGATGCCTCCCAGTCGGCGAGGATCTCCGTGACCGGGAGGTACAGCCAACGCTCGCGGGGTCCCCACGGCACGAAGATGTAGGACTCCGCTCGACCTGTCCGCATCGCTTCGACCGCAGGATGGTCTCTGTTCCACTCACCCCGTCCAACCATCAGCACACGCCGCGCGCGCGGATGCAGTTCGCGCAGCTCTGCCGGGAGACCCGCACGACCACCGGCCGCACCGTCGGCTCCGAAGACTGCGGCCACCCTCCGCCCCTCTGCCGCGTGTCGACGCAGGCTCTCGAGCGCGCTCGCGCCATCCCCGTATGCCTCGAGTTCGTAGTGCACCCCGAAGCGCTCGCGCAAGTCGCCCGAAAGCGGCCCGCGGACATTCGCATCGTCATGAATGACGCACAGAAGCGGCTTCTGCTCCATCACGGTTTTACAGCCGCGCTCCCCCGAGCCCAGGGTCCAACCCAACCTTCCGGCGCGGCAGCCTAGCCGCCAGCCAATGCACCGAAATGGGGATGAGACCCCATGTATCCGAGTCGGCTAAAGGCATGGCCGACGCGCGGCCGGCCAGCCTCGCGCGGGCTAAGGGTGCTTCGCGTCCTTACGCACCGGACGTCCGATCTTGGCCTGCCGCCCCAGTGCGGGAGCCAGTGCTCGCTTCGTGTTGGCGAGCGCATCTTGGACCGCCTGGAGCTGGGCCTGGGTGAAGCCGCTGGACGTGAGCGTCTGCGTGTCGAGCATGCCGGCACGAATCTGGCCGTCGAGGATCCGGCCCTCCGCCGCAGTTATCGTGCCGTCGTTGACAAGCCGCTGGGCGGCGGCCAGGAACGGCCGGCTCGAGCCCGGCTGCGACGCATGCGTCTTGCCTGGCCCCGGAGACGGCGGCGACTTGGTTTTTGAGCCGTTCGCCACCGCGGCATGGCCGTGTGTCTTGGCGTGGGGGTTTGCGGCTAGGGCGACCGCGCCGGCGATCGCGCCGACTGCGGCGAGTGCGGCGAGTGCTCCCGTCGCGGTGTAGCGGAGCCGCGCGTACCTGCCGTCTTGATCGCTCACCTTGATCTCCTCTCGGTCTAGCCGCCGTGACGGCTTCAGTGGGGTGAGGTCAGCGTCGTGCGGGAACCTGAGATCGAGCTGAAGCGCAGCGGTTCTTCAGCCAATCTTCAGGCAGCGTCGGGAACAATCGGTCACGCAATGGGCACGACGATCGGTCGAGTGGTGGTAATCGAAGACGAGGAGCCCGTGCGTGATGCGGTACTCGCGTCGCTTCGCGCGGAGCGGTTCGCCGCGACGGCGTTCGTGGATCTCCCCCGTCCCAGAGACGTGCTCGCTTTCGCGCCCGATCTGGCGATCCTCGATGTGCTGCTCCCGAGCGGCAACGGCTTCGAGTTGGCAAGGTTGCTCCGCCAGCAGAACGAGCTGCCGATCATCTTCCTCACTGCCCGTGACGCCGTGGCGGACCGGGTCGCCGGACTCGAGTTGGGCGCTGACGATTACCTGGTGAAGCCGTTTGCGCTCGAGGAGCTGATGGCGCGCGTGCGGGCCGTACTTCGCCGGCGGGGCGCGATCCCGCAGGTCCTGGAGGTCGAGGGGCTGCTCGTCGATGAGGAACACGGGTTCGCGGCACGTGCCGGTCGGGAACTCCCGCTGACCTCGACCGAGCTTCGATTGCTCGCCTTTCTCATGCGTCACCGCGGACAGGCCCTATCCAAGGACCAGCTGCTGACTCAAGTGTGGGGCTATGACGCGTACGACCACAATCTCGTGGAGGTTCACATCAGCGCGCTGCGGCGGAAGTTGGAGGCGAGCGGCCCCCGCCTGATTCACACGGTCCGCGGGATCGGCTATCGGTTCTCACCGTGAGTGCCCGACCCACGCGCACCCGGTTGATTGCCGTCTCGTTCCTCGGGATCGTCGCTGCGCTAGCGACGTTCGTCGTGATCATCACGGTGCGCTACCGCGATGGGCTCGACCAACGCCTCCGCACAGACCTCACATCCGGGGTAACCGCGCTGCGCATAGCGGATACCCCGCAAGCGCTGAAGGCGGTGGTCGGCTCGCTCACCGCGGAGGGCATCTCGGTGGACCTCGCCGGGATCACCGCCAAGGGCGGGACCCTTCCCATCCCGGGCGGAGCGCTCCTGACCGTGCACGAGCTGGTCCCGATCGGCGGTCGGAACGTGCTCGCGACCCTGACCGGCAGCCGTGCCGGGATCGACCGGCAGGTCCGGAGCCTGGAGATCACCGAAGCGATCGGCGGTGTGATCGCCCTGGCGCTCCTGGCGGCGCTCGCCCGCGTGCTCGTGCTGCTCGATCGCGCCGTCTCGGACGCGCGAGCATCTGAGGCGGCGATGCGAACGTTCCTCGCCGACGCCTCACACGAACTCCGCACGCCGGTCGCCGCGCTCCAGGCGACCGCCGAGCGGCTCCTGCGAGATCAGCCGCCGCGCCCGGCGCGAGACGCGATTGAAGCCCAACTCGCGCGTGATAGCGGTCGCCTCGGGCACCTGATCGATGACCTCCTGAACCTCGCACGGCTCGACGCTCGCGAGCGACCGCACCGCGAATCCGTTGACCTCGCCGACCTGGCCACGGCGGCTGTGGCCGCCACGCGCACCACTGAACCGGCCGCACATGTCGAACTGCTCACGAGCGGCCCCGTTCCAGCCACCGGTGACCGCGAGGCGTTACTCCGTGCCGTCCGCAACCTGCTCGACAACGCGACTGCCGTCGCTGACACGGTCGTGGTCGAGGTAACGCAAACAGGGAGCGGTCCAACGATATCCGTGACCGACAACGGACCTGGGATCCCCGCCGATCAGCGCGAGCGGATCTTCGAACCGTTCGTGCGCCTTCCCCGAAGCCCGCGCAGTGGCACTGGCCTCGGGCTCGCCATCGTCCGCCGGACGATCGAATCGCACGGCGGCACGATCACGTGCAACCCGTCCCCCACCGGCGGTGCCCGGTTCACGCTACGACTACCAGCGGGCACGACCGAGACGACAGGTCTACAACAAGCTGCGAGCGGTCTCCTCGATCGACGACTGGACGGGCCGCGTGGTCCAGCCGAGGGTGGTGCGGGCCTTGTCGCTCGAGATCCATGACTGCTTGCCGAGGTCGCCAACGATCGAACGGATCGAGCCGTCGAAGCGCGCGATCAGGCGGATCAGGAAGTCAGGCGCGACGCGGGTGGGCACCTTGCTGGCGGCATCGCCGAGCCGCTCGCGTAGGATCGCTGCGACCTCGGCGGTCCACAGCCACGCGTCCGTGCCAATGAAGCGTTCGCCGCCGGCAGCAGGATCGGTCATCGCGCGGATGTGGAGGTCGGCGACGTCGCGGACATCAACGAAGGTGAAGCCGATTCGCGGCGCGGCGGGCATGCCGGTCAGCAAGCGCTGGATCGCCTGCAGCGAATATGAGTGATCCTGGTTCAGCGTCGGGCCGATGATCGCGCCGGGGTTGACCGTCGCGAGTCGCTCGGAGGCGCCGGCCTCGTGGACGAGGTCCCAGGCGGCGCGCTCGGCGAGGGTCTTTGACCGCACGTAGGGCGTGAGGTTCGGGTCGTTACCGTCGGTCCAGTCGGCCTCGGTGTACGGCGAGGTCGGCGAGCTGGCTCGGCTGCCTCGAATGGCGGCCACGGATGACGTCAGTACGACGCGCTGCACTCCGCCGTCGAGAGCTGCTCGCAACACGCGAACGGCCCCATCCCGAGCGGGAACGATCAGCTCCTGCGGGTCCTTCGGTTGCTTCGGCGGGAACGGCGAGGCCACGTGCAGCACGTACCGACAGCCGTCCACGGCCTCGGCCCAGCCGGCATCCGACAGCAGGTCAGCAGCGAACACGCTCAGGCGTGTAGCCGCGTCGACGCCGGCGGCGCCGACGGTCGCCCGAACCGCCGGCTCACGCGCCAGACTGCGAACGGTTGTCCGGACCTCGTGGCCGTGCCTAAGCAACTCGGCGACGCACCATCCCCCGAGGAACCCTGTCCCGCCCGTAATCAGCACCGGCCCATCAAATCCTGGCATCGGCGCCACTCTAGCTCCGAGACCTACAGGCTATTCGCGCTCGAGCACGAGCTTCGTGGCAGGTTCGCGGCAAGCCGCGCATGTTCCGCAGGAAACCTGGAAAGGCACGAGCACGCGCTCGCCGACACGACGCTCGCTGACCTCCTCCCCGACCGCGATGACCTCGGCCACCGTCTCGTGTCCAACGGGGAACGGTCCGGGAAAGAAACCGAACGCCGCCATCGGCTGGTCGAGGTCACAGCGCGCGACAGCGAGCGGACGGACGAGCGCGCCGAACGAGTCGGAGAGCCTCGGGTCCGGGGCCTCCTCCCAGGCGACCCGTCCAGCCTCATGGAAGGCGAGCTGGCGCATCGTCGGCGCTCAGGAGGAGAGCTTCACTCGCCGGCTCGCCGTGACCGAGGACGCGCTCGACGAGGCCGCGGTAAACGTCTCCTGAGCGAGCAGCCTGAGGCTGTGGGACCTGCGCAGCAGCTTTCGACCCGGTCCGGTGAGACGAACCTTGACGGTCGTGGTGCCCGCGGCGGCGAACCGCACCGTCGCCGTGGCCAGGAGCGTGCGCGACCGCCGATGTCCGAGCGCATACCACCGCACGAGCAGCCGACCGGCCTCGAGCGCGCGGAGTCGCAGCCTGTAGCCGTGGTTGCGGATCAGATTCCCGATCTTCGCTGCCTTTCCCGAAGGAGCAAGCTCCCGGGAGAGGAGAGCCCTGATCTGCGATGCGGTGACCGGATTCGTGAACACGTCGCTGCCGAACGCGGTCGCGCCGACTGCATCGGCGATACGCGAAAGCCCGAAGATGGCCTCCACGGTGCCCAGCATGGAGTAGTGGTTGTAGCTGGTTGTGGACTTCGTGCCCGGCTTGATGTAGCGCGAGAGCAAAACCGCTCCGACATCACCGCCGCCGGGTCCGCCGCCGCCCGGTTGGATCCCGTGCGTGGCGTCGTAGGGCCCGGGTTGCTCGTCGCAACAGGCCCTGTCGTCGCCCACCGATTCGTCGAATGTGATGATCAGGAGTCCGTCCTGACGATAGGCCGGAGACCCAAGGATCTTCGGGACCCACGTCCGCAGGAACTGATCGGCCTGCGTAAGCCCACCTGGTCCGACACCGTCCTTGCAGGGAGAGTCGTGGCCGTCGTTGCAGAGGTCGGGGGTGATGAACACGTAGTTCGGGGTGGTGGCGACGCGCTGGAGATCGGTCGGCAACCGTGTGAGGTCGACGACGTTGGCGTCGCACGCCGCCGAGTTGTCGATCACAGAATGGAAGTAGACGAAGGGGTCGTGGCGAGTCGCGTACTCGTCGAAGGGCGGCGCCGACTCCCCGAGCTCGGTGTTGTCCGGTGCGCCCACCGGCGGATGGCCACACGTCGATGACTCGCGTGCCGGATCGACGCCCATGCCGTCCTCGTACGCGCGCCAGGTGAGGTGCGCGCCATCGAGCTGGCTCACGATCGTCGGGACGTCCGCGGGGTAGACGCAACCCTGGCCGTTTTCCTGTCCGGCAGCGTCCATCGAATCCGCCAGGAAGTCCTTGAAAGTCGGGCAGTCGCCACTGGTCTGCGGGTTGGGAGCCTGTCCGCTGACCATCGCGATGTAGTTGTCGAGGCTGTTATGGCCGACCGCGTAATAGTTGGAGAGGTACGCGCCTTGCGAGACCAGCGTCTTGGACAGGTACGGGGCCGGAGACGTCGGGCCGAACGTGGTCGAGTCGCTCTCGTTCTCGTCGATGATGACGAACACATGGCGGATCGGGGGCAACACCGCGGCGGCGCGGGCCGTCAACGCGGATCCAGCCTGCGGTGACTCCGGCGCCGACGTTGCGCCGATGGACGCCGGCAGTGCGAGCGCACCCACCAACCCGATCAGAACGAGCCACCGAATCACGGGACCTACCGTCGCCTCATCAGTCGGAGCGGGTCGCCAGCGTCTTAGAGTCGACGACCTCGGCGTAGCCAGCAGCGAGCGCAGCCAGGAAGGCGGCGTGAACCTGGTCACCGGGAACGTGGACACCGCCGTGTTCGAGATCCGGAGCGGCGCACGCGTCGCCGACGACCGTCACCGCGAAGCCGAGATCAACGGCCGCCCGCACCGTTGCATCGACGCACATCGAGGTCATCATCCCAGCGACGACGAGCCGATCGATACCGTCGCTTCGCAGCCGCTCCTCGAGATCGGTCTCCACGAACGCGTTCGGCGACTCTTTGACAACGACCGGCTCGTCGCCGGCCGGGGCCACGCGATCGTCGTGTGCGAATCCGGAGGTGCCGGGCTTGAGATACGCCGCGCCGGGTTCGTCCCAGGAATGCTGGACGTGCACGATCGGCTCGGAACCGGCACGGAAGTGACCGAGCACGCTCGACGCGGCGTCGGCCGCGCGATCACTCCCGACGAGCGGTTGGCGCCCCCCGGGAAAGTAGTCGCGCTGGATGTCGATCAGAAGCAGTGCGCGAGACATGACCTCGCACCCTACACGGCGGCCCCACGTGTCGAGTTACGCCGCGGTGTATCCGCCGTCGACGGGAATCGTGGCGCCGGTGATGTGAGCCGAATCGTCGGATGCGAGGAAGGCGACCGCAGCGGCCACGTCCTTCGGTGACGCGAACCGTCTTTGTGGAATCTGATCGCGTAGGCCAGCACGGAAGACCTCTGGATCCGGTTGGTCGCTGACCCATTCGGTCAATATTGCGGTCTCCGTCAGGCCCGGCGCAACTGCGTTGACCCGAATCCCGGCAGGTGCCCATTCAACGGCGGCAGCCCGGGTCAGGCTGAGGACGGCGCCTTTCGACGCGGCATAGATGGATGTCGTGGGCACGCCGATCGATGCGAGTCGCGACGTGATGTTCACGATCGAACCTCCCCCTCTCGCCTTCAGCTCCTTCGCAACGCCCACCAACATCCACAGCGAGCCGAAGAAATTAGTTTCAAAGACGCGGCGGACGTCGGCCTCGACGGTGTCGAGCAGACTGCCAGTGAAGTCGATGCCCGCGTTGTTGACGAGCACGTCCACTCCGCCCGCCGCCTGAGCGGCCGCTATCGCAGCCTGCGCTGTCGCCGGTTCAGTCACGCTGCCTTCAACGAAGGTAACCCGTTGCTTGAGGCGATCCTCGAGGGACCGGCCGTCGCGTGCGCCGCGCGACACCAGCACCAGGTTCGCGCCCTCCTCGTGGAGCCGTGTCGCGATCGCCTCGCCGATACCGCGCGATGCGCCGGTGACGATGGCGGTCTTACCGGAGAGCCTGCGCATGCTATGGGTCGCCAGCGGGATGCCCGTGCTCGTGCAGGTGGCGGTGCGCTGCCAGCAGTCCGGATTGGAGATCGGTCAGGTTGTGTGTCGTTGCCTTGCGCAGCACGCCGGCTGGGTGTTCGAGAAGCCTCCGGGCACGTGCGGCCTGCTCCGCCGCGTACCAGTCGACGAGGGCGCTGCGATCGGGCGCCGGACGCGGCTCGGAGAGGGTCAGAAGCTCGCCGAGGTCGGCCGCTTCGGCGATGCGCCGGCCGACGCGCGAGCGAGCCTCTCCGCGCGGATGCGCCAGATCCCTGCGGCCCGGAGGCGTCTCGAGCGCGGTCGGGCAGAAGCGTTTCAGAATCGTTTTCGGGATGCTGGCGTGATCGAACAGGGTGTGCGACACGGAGCCCGGTTTCACCCATGGCGAAATCACGAACGCGGGCACACGTACCCCGTAGCGCGTGAATGTTGTCGGGTCGTCGTCCGGCGGATGCTCGGGAGGCGTGACGTGGTCGAAGAACCCACCGTGTTCGTCGTAAAACACGAGTAAGAGCGTCTTTTCCCACAGCGGGCCGGTGGCGAGCGCGTTGTAGACGAGCAACGCCAGCTCTTGGCCATGTGTCACGTCCGAGGGCGGATGGTCATCGTTCGGGGGAGATCCGATGAGGTTGAAGTCCTTGAAGTTGGGATCGACCCAAGAGACCGCCGGCAGCTGACCGTACGCGGCGTCCTCGAGGAAACTCGCCGCATCCTCGTTGAGGTACAGCAGGCCTCTCCCCCGAGTCTTAAACACCAGCTTGAGCTTCTGTAGATAGGCGAAGTGCTCGCGGTGTCCCATCCGATACCTCCCGTCGACGAGGCGGAGGGTGGCGACGTCGTGGGAATACCAGCGCCACGAGACACCAGCCTCGTCGAGGTAGCGAACGAACGAGTGCTCGTGATGTATCGGCACCTTGCGATCGTCTCGGCTCCCGCCGGCGCTCCCCGCAACCGCGTAGAGCCGGTTCGGCCAGGTCGCCCCGGCGACCGAACTGTGCCACCGGTCGCACACGGAGAACTCCGCTGCGAAATGGTCGAATACCGGGAGGTCGGAGGCGTCGTAGTAGCCCATGACGACGCCGGGATCTGCATCTTCGACGCCCCGAGCGGCGAGCGTCTCCGCGTAAGACGCGGGGAAGCCATCCATCGCGCCGTCGTTGATCTGCCGATCGGTCGCCGCCGCCGAGTGGTCCGGGTCCCACCGCTCGTCCGGGAAGTACGTCGCCGGCAGGTGGTGAATGGGATAGCGCCGACCGCCATAGCTGTTAGCCATCCCTGGCTCAAGCCCGTCAACATCGTCGCGGCCGCCCTCGAGCGAGAGGTAACCCAGCATGTGATCGAAGGAGCGGTTCTCCAACATCAGCACGACGACGTGCTCGATCCGCTCAAGACCGGTGCTGGCGGCGACCGCCACAGACCGCCTCAATGACTCCGATGATCCGCCGCCGAGGTGCGCTGATCAGACGTTGAGGATGCGCGCCTTCTGCACTTCGAACTCCGCCTCCGTCAACACGCCCGATGCCCGCAGCTCGCCGAGCTGCTTGAGCTGCTTGAGCTTGTCCTCCATGTCCGAGGGCGACGCAGCCGCGGCCGCGGGCGCCGCGACGGCTGGGGCGGCGGGCATTGCAGCGGGCGCGCCGGGCTGCGCCACTACAGCCGCCGGCCCCGGATGCCCGTGGGCGGCCGCATGCTGCTCCTGGCGTGCGAGGACACGTTCGTGGATCACATCGGCGGTCTTCACCGCGACGGCCGCCTTCAACCCTGTCTTCAACAGTCCCATGTGGGCTCCGTTCAAGAAGAAAAGGTGGTCACGCCGGATCGGGTGTGTCGAGCGCCGCGATCAGATCATCGGCGCCTATGCGTCCCGCACCTACGAGCCGCGCGCTGCTGCGGTCGATCGCAGTCCACATCGGAACCGCCCAGACGTTCTCGTACACCAGGATGCCCGCGAGGCTCCCGGGTTCGATCGCCGAGGCGACCTCGTCAACATCCGAATGGTCAAGCAGGCCGGAGGACAGCCCCCATAGCCGCGTATCGAGCGCGTCCGAATGCTCCACGTCAGCCACGTCGACCCTCGAGACCTGTCCGTCCGCGTCCTTCGCGATGAACATGAGGTCGAGCACTCGGACGATCTCGCGGTCCACGAGGTCCATCAGCAGTCGGAACCCCTCACCGGTCACGTGCCTGCCGGGCCACTCCACCGCCAGGTAGTCGATCGGTCCCAGAATTGTTTCTCCCATGACCCATCTCCCTCCATCTTGAATTCCCGGCGAGCCCCTGACCCCCAACCCTATCGCGGCCTGTCGGGTGAGCAGCGCGGCGCCGGCGGTCAGCGGCGCATGCGACGGCCGTCGCGAAGCAGTTGGGTGCAGAGGACGTCGCCGAGCCATTGCTCGTAGCGCTCGGGCGACCATCCTCGATCCCGGACGAGCAGGGCGTATAGGTTTGGATGATTCAGCGTCGACAGGATGTCGGCTGCGGCGTCGACGGTCAGTCCCGGGGCGAGCGCTTCCTTGTCTGCGATCGACTGCACGATCGCGCGCTGGTTCTCGTGAAACTCGGTTTGTATGCGTGCCCACAGCGCGCCGATGTCAGGGTCCGCCAGGGCCGCGCTCCGGATGACTTCCAGGATCGCGCCAGCCCGGGCCCTGACCGCCAGCGAGTTACTCACGTTGAGCCGCAGCTGGCGCTCCGGATCGGGTTCCTCGAGCACAGCGCGGTACCACGATTGCTCGCCCACGGGCAGCCTGTCCTGCTCGCCGCGAAGCAAGCGGTGCCATAGAGCGCGCAGAAGGCCGCTCTTGGTTTCAAAGACCAGGTAGACGGTCTTCAGCGAAACGCCGGCGGCAGTCGCGATAGCTGCCATCGAGGTCGCGACGTAACCGTCGTGTTCAAATAGTGCTTGCGCGGCCACAAGGATCCTTCGGCGGGTTTCGGCCGCTTGCTCCCGGCGCAGCGGAGACTCGTACGGGCGGGCTGGCTTGACACGAGGCGCCATTCAGTTACTCTAACACTCTATTGACTACATCAGACGAGAAGTGAAAGCTACCGAAGGAGCCTCCATGCCAATCCTTCAGTTTGAGCATCCGATCAGCGATTTTGCGACGTGGAAGAACGCATTCGACCGCGATCCGATCGATCGTCGCGGCCGCGGGGTGCGGCGCCACCGCGTGTACCGACCGCTCGACGACCCAAACTACGTCGTCGGCGAGCTCGAGTTCGACACCCGCGCCCAGGCGCTCGCCTGTAGCGACGCCCTCCGAGAGCTCTGGAAGTCCCGCCAGGCAGCCCCGGCGCTCGCAGGGGCAACACGCGTGCGCATCGTCGAGACCGTCGAGGAGCGGGAGTACTGACAGACCGTCGAGGACCGGGAGTACTGACCATCACGCGGCCACGCGCTCCGGCATTGAGGCCGCCGTGCTTGAAAGTGGCCGCGGTCACGACGTAGCCTCTGCACCATGCCCTCGACCCCATGGTCCTCGCGTCGATGGCGGGCCAGCGCCACCGGAGCCTGCCGATGGCCACGGATCTGACCGTCGTCCTCAGGGACGAGCCCGGACAGCTGGCCACGCTCGGCGGGGCGACGGGCGCCGCCGGCGTGAACATCGAGGGGATGTGCGCCTTCACCGGCGAAGGGCGCGGAATCATCCACGTGCTGATCGCAGACGACGCGGTGGCGCGCGCCACAGCGGCGCTGACGGAGGCCGGCATGGCCATTGCTGATGAGCGAGAGGTCCTCGTCGTGGACGTCGCCGACAGGCCAGGATCGCTCGGTGAGCTGGCGCGCGAAATGGCGGACGCGAGTGTGAACATAGAACTGCTCTACACGACGTTCGGCGGCGTCCGAATCGTGATCGCGACGGACGATATGGAGAGCGCCAGGGCCGCCTTGGCGTGAACCAGCGGGATCGTCCCCGTGGACGTCAAGCTCGGCATCTTCACCGTTCCGGACGCTACGGATCCGGCGTCGACGGTCGAGCAGATCATCGTCGCGGACCGGTCGGGGCTCGAGATCGTCGGTGTCCAGGACCACCCGTACCAGTGGCGGTTCTTCGACACGTGGACGCTGCTCTCGTACGCGGCCGGAAGGACGGAGCGCGTGCGGTTCGTCCCCGACGTGCTCAATCTGCCGCTCCGCCTGCCGACGTTGCTCGCAAAGTCCGTCGCGTCGCTGGACGTGCTGAGCGGCGGCCGGGTCGAGCTTGGACTCGGGGCGGGTGCGTTCTGGGATGCGATCGAGGCGATGGGCGGCCCGCGGCGGACGCCGAAGGAGTCGGTCGACGCGCTAGAGGAGGCGCTCGCGATCATTCGCGGCTTCTGGTCGGGGCAGCGCCCGCTGCGCTTCGATGGTGAGCACTACACCGTCAAAGGGGCGCATCCGGGGCCGGCGCCGGCGCATCCGATCGGGATTTGGCTCGGCGCCTACGGGCCCCGCATGCTTCGCCTCACGGGGCAGGTCGCCGACGGTTGGCTGCCCAGCCTCGGCGGTCGCTATCTAAGTCCCGACGACGCGAACGACGCCCATCGGGTGATCGACGAGGCCGCACTCGCGGCCGGCCGTGATCCCGGGCAGATTGAGCGGGCGCTGAACGTGATGGAGCTGGATGGGGACGAGACCACGTGGGCGGATCAGCTGGCTCGGATAGCCAGTGAGCTGCGGTTCTCGACGCTACTCGTGGCGGTCGGCGGCGAGGACCCTGTCGGGCTCGTCCGCCGTCTCGGCGAGGACATCGCCCCGCGTGTGCGCCAACTGCTGGCCTGAGCATCGTCCCGGCCGTCCTTCAGGGACTCGGACCTCGGGCGCGCATGCTCGCCCCCGCGCGGGGAGAATGCCCGCCGGGGAGAATGCCCACCCATTGACAGCGACGACCATGGAGAGACGATGAACGGTGCGCAGTCCCTGATCCGCAGTCTTGCTGGTTCCGGCGTCGAGGTGTGCTTCGCGAATCCCGGCACCTCCGAGATGCACTTCGTGGCGGCACTCGACCAGGTTCCTGAGATGCGTGGAGTGCTCGGGTTGTTCGAAGGCGTCGTCGCCGGCGCCGCCGATGGATACGGCCGGATCGCCGAGAAACCTGCCGCCACTCTTCTGCATCTCGGTCCAGGGCTCGGCAATGCCTTGGCGAGCCTGCACAACGCGCGCCGCGCCTTCACGCCCATCGTGAATATCGTGGGCGACCACGCGACGTACCACAAGCAGTACGACGCCCCGCTCGAATCGGACATCGAGCCGGTCGCCGAGTCGCTGCACGGATGGGTGCGACGGTCTGAGGGCACCCCCGAGGTCGGGGCCGATGCCGCCGCCGCGGTCGCCGCCGCCACCGCCCCGCCTGGCCAGGTCGCCACCCTGATCCTGCCCGCCGACATCTCGTGGGAAGAAGGCGGGCAGGTCGCCGACGCGCCACCGCCCGCCGCGCCCGAGACCGTCCCCGACAGCGCGATCGCCAGGGTGGCCGACGCCCTCCGCGGCGGCGAGCCGGCCGTGATCCTGATCGGTGGACCGGCGTGTCGGGCGCGGGGCCTGCTGGCGGCCAGCAGGATCGCGAACGCGACGGGGGCGAAGGTGCTCGCGGAGACGTTCCCCGCCCGCCTCGAGCGCGGCGCCGGACTGCCGTCGGTCGAGCGGCTCGGGTACTTCGCCGAACAGGCCAGCGCGCAGCTCGAGTGGACCAAGCATCTGATCCTCGCGGGCACCCGGTCGCCCGTGACCTTCTTCGCCTATCCCGGCAAGCCGAGCGATCTCACGCCGGAAGGCGCCGAGGTCCTCACGCTCGCCGACCGTTCCCAGGATGTCGTCGGCGCTCTGGAGGAGCTCGCCGAACGGGTTGCGGCCGGTGTCGAACCCACGATCGCGGAGCCGACCAGGCCCGCGATGCCGAGCGGCGAGCTGAATGCCCAGAACTGGCCCGACGTGCTCGCCGCCCTGCTTCCGGATGAGGGGATCATCTCCGATGAATCGAACACGTCGGGTGCGCTGGTCCCGCTCGCGACGGCCGGGGCTCCTCGCCACGACGTGCTCGCACTCACCGGCGGCGCGATCGGACAGGGCATGCCCGCCGCCACCGGTGCGGCGGTCGCCGCGCCGGATCGGCCGGTGTTCAACCTGCAGTCCGATGGCAGCGCGATGTACACAATCTCCTCGCTGTGGACCCAGGCACGCGAGAACCTCAACGTGACGACGATCATCCTCAACAACAGCGCGTACGCGATCCTCCGGCTCGAGATGCAGCGCGTCGGCGCCCATCTTGGCGGCCCCGCCGCGAAGGCGCTTCTCGACCTCTCCTCCCCCGAGCTCAACTTTGCCGAAATTGCTGAGGGCATGGGCGTGCCCGGAACGCGCGCCACCACATGCGAGCGATTGGCGGAGCAACTGAAGCGGGCGATCGCCGAGCCCGGTCCCCACCTCATCGACGCGATCGTGCCGTCCCTGATCTGAAGCCACAGCCCGCCGATTAGTTCCGCGGCGCTCGCCGGTCTGTAGTGCAAGACCAGCGAACAGGAGTGAGGAAATGTTGCGGACGACGAACCAGAACGAGAGAGCCAACGCCGGGCCGGGCGCCAACCGCAATCGCTGGCTGGCGCTCTACGTGCTGTGCGCGGGCGTGCTCATGATCGTCCTCGACGCGACGATCGTGAACGTCGCGCTGCCGTCGATCAAACGGAGCCTGGGCTTCTCACAGAGCAACCTCGCCTGGGTGGTCAACGCTTACCTCATCGCGTTCGGCGGGTTGCTGCTGCTGGCCGGCCGCCTCGGCGACCTCGTCGGCCAGCGTCGCGTCTTCCGGATCGGCCTGGCGGTCTTCACGAGCGCATCGGCGGCCTGCGCGATCGCGCCGAGCCAGGCGGTGCTGATCGGCGGCCGCTTCATACAGGGCGTCGGCGGCGCACTCACCTCGGCCGTAATCCTGGGGATGATCGTGACGATGTTCCCCGAGCCCCGGGAGCGCGCAAAGGCGATCGGCGTCTACGGCTTCGTCGCCTCGGCCGGAGGGTCGATCGGGCTGCTCGCCGGCGGCGCGCTGACCCAGGCGATCAACTGGCACTGGATCTTCATCGTGAACCTGCCCGTCGGAATCGCGACCAGCGTGCTCGCGGCCCGGCTGGTAGAGGGCCGGCCTGGCATCGGCCTCAAGCGGGGCGCCGACCTCCCGGGCGCGGCGCTCCTTACCGGCGGCCTCATGCTGACCGTCTACACCATCCTCCAGGCCGGCGAGCACGGCTGGGGTTCCGGGCGATCCCTCGGGCTCGGTGGCGTCTCGATCGCGCTGATCGCCGCGTTCGTCGTGCGCCAGGCCCGTGTCGCCAATCCCCTGATGCCGCTGCGGATCTTCCGTTCGGCGGCCGTCTCGGGAGCGAACGGCGTCCAGGCACTGCTGGTCGCCGGAATGTTTGGAATGTTCTTTCTCGGCGCGCTGTACCTGCAACAGATCCTTGGCTACGACGCGCTCGAGGTCGGCCTGGCCTTCCTGCCGTCGACGCTGGCGATGGGAACGATGTCGCTTCGCTTCTCTGGCCCGCTGACGACGCGCTTCGGCCCGCGCGTCACGCTCCTGCCGAGTCTCGCCCTGATCGGCGCCGGCTTGTTGCTGTTCGCGCGGACTCCGGTGCACGCCAGCTACGTCCTCGACCTGCTGCCCCCGACGGTGCTGATCGGACTCGGCGCCGGGCTGGGCTTCCCCTCGCTGATGATGCTCGCGATGTCGAGCGCCACGCCGAGTGATGCGGGCCTGGCGTCCGGCCTCGTCAACACCTCGGTTCAGGTGGGTGGCGCGGTGGGGCTGGCCGTGCTCGCGTCGCTCGCGAGCGAGCGCACGCACACCCTGGTTGCACACGGCTCCTCGATGGCTGCGGCGCTCAACGGTGGCTACCACCTTGCCTACCTCGTCGGAGCCGCCCTCGTGCTCGTCGCGATCGGGATCGCCGTGACGGTCCTGCGCCCGGAGGCCTCAGGCGTCGCCGCGCCAGCCCAGGGCGCGGCGGCCCGCCTGCGGCAGCTTGCTCACGACCAGGTCGTATGAGTCCTCGACCATGTTGCGGAGCATCTCGTCCGGCAGTGACCCGTCAACGACCACGGTGTTCCAGTGGCGCTTGTTCAGGTGGTAGCCGGGGAGCACGGCGGCGTGTGCCTCGCGCAGCGGCTCGACGAGCGCCGGATCGCACTTGAGGCTGACGCGCAGCGGGCGCGCGGCGAGCCGGGATAGCGCGAAGATCTTGTCGGCCACCTTGAACACAGAATTCTCGGGACCGAACGGGAACGTCTCGCGTGCGCCGGTGAACGTCAGGCAGTAGTCGCGAAGCTCGTCCGGCTCCATTGGCGCGGATGATGACCGGTTTCGGCCATTCAGCGCTTGGCGTACGGGTCGAGGTAGAGGTCGTCGATCCGCCAGGCGCTGCTGTTGCCGGCGAAGAACACGAGACGCTCGGTCATCGTCGTCGAGTCATCGAGGACGGGGCCGAGCTCCAGCGACCGGGTGGGACGCCAGTCCCGGAAGCGGCCGCCCCTCAGGGTCGTCACGGGAGTGACACCGTGGTCCCCGTTCGGGTCGGTCCACTCGACCGCAACGGACAGATACGACCTACGGGGTCCGCCCGCCAGGCGAGCGAAGAAACGCCACGAGGGATATTGGGCGGTCACACAGAAGGCCGGCGAGATCGCCGAGCCGCCCGGCTCGATGCTCAGCGACTGCGAGTCGCCGGCGCCACCGACGTACCAGGGCTCATTGCCCGACACCACCGATGCGCCTCTCAGTGCCCAGCCCGACACGTCGCCTTCGAAGTTGCCGCCCGGTACGAGCGAGTAGTAGGCGTCGTCCCCAAACTGCGAGAACACCTGCGACGAAGCAGGGGTCGGACACGCGACCGTGTCCGCCGCCGCGGCGGGCGCGCCGACGATGAGGGTCAGCGCAAATGCGGTGACGGTGGCTGTGACGGCAAACAGGCGCCTGGGCGGCCAATCGCTGACGTTCGGCATTCAGACCTCCGTGTCTGGGCTCGTTTCAGGAGATCGGCGGCTGGGCTGTCTCGAGGAGACCCCTGGCTTTGCGTCCCCGCCTCGCGGCGAGTTTGCCTTTGTCGACACACCCTATATCGGCAAATAGCTACCTAAACCTACCCATGATGGCCGGATGTTCGGTCCGATTCTGGGCCGGCGAGCTCCGCCGGCGACTTCGATTTGGCCTCCGATTCCGGGCCATCATTGGACCTGGCGAATGGACCGGACTTCTCCTACCGTCCTGGGGATGATGGAGCACTATGACCTTGACCAAGCTCTCCTGCTCTGGTTGGAAACCAAGCTCGACGACAGCGACGACGACACCTACCACGACAGCGCACTCAACTACCTGGTCGGACTGCTGCTCAGGGAGTCGGATGCCCGAGACGCGGCCCCGCTGGCGCGGGTGATGTAGGCACCGGCCCCGGGTAGTCTTCGGCCGCACGCCCGCTCTGGGGAACGATCGTGATGCCGGCGGCCCCTAGTTTCGATTCCAGGCTGCCCAGGGTGAAGACCTCCTCGGGGTCAAAGCACCCACCGGGGCGCGCGTGTGCTCGGAGCGCGTCGGCGAACACGACGGTGCTGCGTGCCGCGTGCAGAAAATCGCCGCGGCACTCGACGGTCTTCGCGCCCAGCCGGCGCTCGCCCCGGTTGGCGGCGACCCAGTGCGCGACGGGCTCGCTGCTGGCGGCTCCTCCGTCGGGGAGCTCCCTCGAATGGATCAGCGACCGGGGCAGCGTGGTCATGGCGCCGGCGCTGTTCAGCTCCAGCATCCGAGCGTGTGGTTCCGGCTCACAGATGCAGATGTAGAGACGAACGACGCGACCCTCGGCGACGCCACCCATCCAGCCCGACTCGCCCTCTCCAAAGCCGAGACAGTGGCGCGGGCCAAAGGGAGCCGGCAGCGGGACCAGCCGCGTCCGGTGCCGGGCGACCGCGGTCAGGCCGCGATGGATGAAGTCGGCGCTCGCCGGCCCGCGAGGGGTCGTGCTCGAGAGCGTGAACACGATCTCGAGTTCCCGGGCATCGGGATGCTGGTGCAACAGATCCGCGGCGACGAGCGTCGTCACCCCGGGCGCGAGACCGGCATTCATGAGCACGGTCCCGCGAGCGCCGCCGGCAACGGCCCGCAACGAACGGCCGGCAGCGGCCGGCAACGCCGAGATGTTGATCAGCGTGCCGCCCCACTCGAGGACGAAGCGCTCGGCCAGCAGCGCGGGATGCGGGACGGTGTTGACCACGAGCTCGTCCTCGCGCAGAGCGGCCGCGACGGACTCGAGGCGCTCGAGATCGACATGCACCTGGCCCGGCGACGCGGGTTGCCGCATCGCCCCCCGCACATCCCAGCCGGCGTCGGTGAACGCACGAGCCGTGAGCTCGCCGAGCACACCTCCAACCCCAATGATCAATACACGCTTGGCTATTCGGCCCTCCATGGTGTGAGCTACGCGCGGCGTCTTCCGTGAGACCCCAGATTTCGTCTGCGATCCTACGCACGCATCGGCCCGCAGCGAAGATCCAATCGACCTGCCCTTCCGTGGACCAATCGCCGGCCGCGCTAGTGCCCGGCCGCGATGGCCAGCTCGCGAACGGCGCGCGGGATCGCCGATTCGACGACGAGTCCGTAGCCGAGAAGCAGCGCCGGCGGGAATTGTCCCGTGACCGAGCAGTGCTCGTGCAGTGAGTGGACCGCGACGCCACGGCCTGCCGCCGCGTCGACGATCGCCGTCTCATCCGTTCCCTGCGGTAGCCATGCGATCAGGTGAAGGCCGGCCGACGCGCCGCCGATGGAGGCCTCCGGCAGATGGGCCGCCAGCGCATCCGTGAGCGCGTTGCGGCGCGCGTTGTAGCGGCGTCGGGTCCGCCGCAGGTGGCGATCGATCTCGCCGCGTTCGAGCAACGTCGCGTAGGTCGACTGCGCGAGCACGCTAGGCGTCGCGCGTGTCACTCCGTGCTGGGCCGCCATCTCACCGACGAGATGGCTCGGCACGAGGATCCACCCGAGCCGAAGACCCGGCGCGAGTGTCTTGCTGGACGTGCCGACGTACGCGACGGAGTCCGGCGCGAGGCCCTGCATCGAGGCAATCGGATCGCGGTCGTAGCGATATTCGGCGTCGTAGTCGTCTTCGACGATCAGGCTGCCGTGGCGCCGAGCCCACGCGATCAGCTCGGCCCGCCGCGCCGGCGCGAGCACGGTGCCCGTCGGATACTGGTGCGCAGGCGACATCACGACGGCGTCGACGTCGACGCCCTCAAGCTCTGAGACGATCAGGCCCCTCCCGTCGACGGGGATCGGGACGGGCTCGAGCCCGGCCTGCACGATCGTCTCGCGGATCGCCGGCCACGTCGGGTCCTCGACCGCGATCCGCTGGGCGCCACGCTGCCGAAGCGTCAGCCACAGAATCGACATTCCGTGGACAGCTCCCGCCGAGATGAAGATCCGCTCGGAATCCGCGACGACCGCGCGAACGCGACCGAGATAGTCGCTGAGGGCGATCCGCAATTGCCGCAACCCTCGGCGTGACCCATACGTCAAGGCTGCATCCGGCAGCTCGCGCAGCGCCGTCGCCGTCGCGGACTGCCACTCGCGGCGCGGAAAGAACGACAGATCGGGGATGCCGCTTCTCAGGTCGTAGCGAATCCGCGGAGCCCGGCGCTGCAACGCGCGCGCGGCGGGTGGCTGCTGGGCGAGCCCCTCGGCGATCCGCGTCCCGTCCCCCGGACGAGCGACGAGATAACCCTCGGCGACGAGCTGGGAGTACGCCTCGACGACGACCCCGCGCGATACGTCGAGCTCGTCCGCGAGCAGGCGGCTGGGGGGCAGCTTCCCTCCGGCCCGTAGACGGCCTGACCGGATCGCTTCCCGCAACTCCCGTTCGAGCTGCGCCCGCAGAGGCGCCGCCCGATCCAACACGAGGTGGATCTCCATTGGACTAGCCAAACACATCGTAGAGATGTGAGCGCCGGGTACCAGATCCGGGGACCGCGGCGGACTTGGTCCGTGGCCAGAGCGGTCGATTGGATCTTCTCAGCAGGCCATTGGCGACGTACCTTGGCGGCCATGAGTCGTGGTCGGCGCGCCCGACCACCACGCCGACGAGGAGCTGAACAAGACATGCACCCCATCCTGATCAAAGAAATGGCCACCGTACTCGTCGCCGATCGGCTGAGAGACGCGACGCGCTCGCGACGCCCCTTCACCGAGACGTCGATTCCTTCGGGAACGGTGGCTCCCGAACCAGACGCCCATATCGCGCGCCGAGCGGAAGCGCTCCCAGCGCGGCCGCGGCGCCGTCCCGGCGCCGTCTCGTCGGACTGCAGCCGGGCGGGCGGGGCGCAGATTGCCGACGCGGCGGCAGATCCCCGCCACGGCGCCCGTGGCCGGAGCCCGCTGACGAGCAGAGCGAGGCGGTGGAAGACGTGAGCTTGGGAGCCGTTGCGGTCCGGCCGGATCTGGTCGACCTGATGATGGACCTGTACTGCGACTGGCGCACCGAGTGTGAGCAGGTGCAGGCAGCCTACGAGCGCTTCTGCAGTGCCTCCCCGTCTGACCGAGTGCTCGCGTTCGCGGGTTACACGTCAGCGCTCGACCAGGAGCAGGCGGCTTGCGAGGCCTATGCAGAGCAACTGGGGCTCGTCGCGTCTCACATCGCGGCCTAGCCCTAGCCGAACGTGAACACGCAGGCCTGAACGCCGGCATCGAGGAACACGATCTCGAACGTCCGCTCGCCGACGTGCTCGCGCTGGCGAATCAGCTGATAGAGACGCGGCTCGCTGACAGTGCCGGCGCCGCCCGCGTCGATGTCGAGCCCGTGAGCGTCGTCCGGAGGCCGCCCGTCGAGTAGGACGCGGAACCGCACCGGAGCACCGTCCTGCGCCGGCGCCATTACGAGGTGGACATCGCGGGCCTCGAAGCGATGCAGTATCCGACCGTCGGGGCGGTTCAGCACGGCGGGCTGTCCGTGGATCGTCCACTCTCCGGCGAGGGCCCACTGATTGAGTCTCAGGTGCTCGGGAGCCGCGTATGTGTGAGACACGTCGAGTACCGCGTCCCCCGGCGAGGCAAAGCCCTCGGCGCGCAGATAGCCGAGGTAGGTCTCCGGAGTCCTCAACGTGTCCCAATCGGCCGCCGCCTCGACGCCCTGGGCATCGACCGAAACGAACCCAGACGGCAGATCGTGGATCCCGGCTTCGCCGAGCAACCGCTGGATCGCGGCCTCCGAGCGCTCGTAGTCGCCCTCACCGAAAACGTGATGGCGAATGTCTCCTTTGGCGTCGACGAAATAGAGCGCCGGCCAGTATTGGTTGTAGAAGGCCCGCCACACGGCATAGTTGCTGTCTATCGCGATCGGGTAGTCGACCCGCATGGCGGCGGCGGCGCGGCGAATGTTCTCGACGTCCTTCTCGAACTCAAACTCGGGTGTGTGCACGCCGATCACCACCAGGCCGTGGTCGCTGTACTTCTCAGCCCACGCGCGCACGTAAGGAAGCGTTCGGATCCAGTTGATGCAGGTGTAGGTCCAGAAGTCGACGAGAACGACGCGCCCGCGCAGCTCGGATGACTTTAGTGGCTCGGAATTGAGCCACCCGAGCGCGCCACCGAGTGACGGTATCTGCCCTTCAATTCTTAGCCCTGCGCCTGCGGACATGACTGTGTCTCCTCTCCGATCGGTTCGCGGGCGAGCCCGCCACGTACCCCCGGTCTCACTCCGCCACGATCACCTCGAGCCGGCGCGGCCCGTGAACCCCGCCGACGCGCACCATCTCGATATCGACGGTGGCGGACGGGCCGGAGATGAACGTGAGCGGACGGGTCGCGTCGAGCTTGGCCATCGCCTCCGGTACCGAGCTCACGAGCTGATCGGCGCGGACCACGCAGAGGTGGTAGTCGGGGATGAGCCGGCCCATGCCGGCGCCACCATCCAGGACGATCGTTCCGGTCTGCGCGATCGCGACGGCGCACGTCGTGATCACGCCGTCGGCGCGGTCGAGTGCATGGGGCTCGAGCGCGGGCGTGTCGGACAGTGTCTGCACCTGCTCGAGCCACGCCTCCGGTACGCCGCCCGGCACGACGAGGCACGTCGCGAACATCGCGACCCGCCCCGGCCCTCGACCCTCGCTCATCGAGCTCATCCCGTCAGAGCTTCGCTTCAGCGATCGTCGGCTGGAACAGCTCGACCGGGTTGCCGGCCGGGTCCTCGACGAGGATCTGCTTGCCGCCGACCCCGGTGACGATGTCGTTGCGGAAGTGGGCGCCGTGGTCACGCAGATCGGCCACGGTCGCCTCGATGTCGTCGACCTCGAGCTGGAAGCGGTTCCACCCGCCCGGCTCGGGTACCGTCCCGTCGGGCATCGCCTGCCCGCCTCCGGGACCGCCACCCGGCGCACTCAGGACGAGCCGGAGGTCCCCCCGCGAGAGCATCGCGAACGCCGGCGCCGGATGCATGTCTTCGTGAAATCCGAGCCGGCGGCAGTAGAACTCGATCGCGGAGTCCACGTCGTCGACGATGTACCGGACGCTGACTGTGGCCATGCGCGCTCCTTCCGTAGCGGGCCTCTGGAAATCACCGTGTACTGCCCGCGCTCGCGGGCGCGGCGGGTTGGGCGACGCCGATCATCGAGTCGCGCGTCACCAGCTCGGCCAGCTCGGCCTCGCCCATCTCCTCGCTCCCGACCGGCCTGCTTGGCAGCACGAGGTAGCGCATATCCGCGGTGGAGTCGAGCACCCGGAGCTCGACATCGCCGTCGAGCTCCACTCCGAATTCGGCAAGGACCCCGCGCGGATCGGACACCGCCCGCGACCGATACGCCAGGCTCTTGTACCAGTCGGGGGGAGGGCCCAGGAGCGCACGTGGGTAGCAGGAGCAGAGCGTGCAGACAACCATGTGATGGACGGTGGGCGTGTTCTCGACGGCGACCACGACCGGTGACGGACCCGGATCGAGGCCGAGCTCGAGCGCCGCGGCGCGCGCGTCCGCGAGCAGCCGCTCCTTGAACTCCGGATCCACCCACGCGCGCGCGACCAGGCGCGCGCCGTCGGCAGGTGTGCGTGAGACGAGCCAGTCGATCATCCTGCGCACGTCCTCACGGCGAACGACGTGCTTGTCGATCAACAGCTCCTCGAGCGCGCGCGCACGACGCGCCGCGTCGGGCTCGTCGCCCCTCGTGATCTCGGCATGTTCGTGGTCGTGGCCACTCATCGCGCCTCCTCCAACCAGTGCTCAAAGACATCGGCATAGATCCGATCGTCGGGGTCGCCTCGGTAGTCGCGCCACACGTCGCGCTGGGCGAACCCGACGAGGTACAGCTGCTGTTTGGGAAGCCCATCACCGCCGTACGCGCGCGTCTCCGGGTTCCTGAACGACCGGTGGACGCGCTCGACGGTGCCGGTCTTGCCCTTCAGATAGCCCGGCGTCCGATGATGGCCGACGTGT
Organism: uncultured Solirubrobacterales bacterium; assembly: GCA_963812225.1. Classification (GTDB taxonomy): domain Bacteria; phylum Actinomycetota; class Thermoleophilia; order Solirubrobacterales; family Solirubrobacteraceae; genus Palsa-465. The sequence continues at coordinate 340,145 of CAWEUN010000006.1, read as the reverse complement.
GCGCGATCGGTAACCCGAACTCTGTCGCCAACGCGATATCTCACCCCGCGAGCCTCCCGTCGAGCTCACGGCTCGCAAGGATCCCCTTCTCGGTGAGGATCAGCTCGATCGAGTACAGCCAACGCTCGTAGTAGGACGCGCGCTCGTACGCGTCCGCGGGCATACTCTCGATGCCCCGGCGAAGCTCGTCGACGTTCATCACACCCTCGCGCCCGAGGGCGCCGACCAGCGCGTCGGTCAGCAACTCCCAGTCGGCGAGCTGATGCTCGGTCCGATCGATCCGGGCACTCATCGGCCACCCGCCGCGGTCGTGAGGCCCGGGCTCCACCTCGCAAAGCCTACTGGCACGCGCCCAAATCGAATATCGGTCCAGCCGGGATAAGGGTTGCTCGCGGGCGACCGATATCCGGAGTGTCGCCAAAGGCAAACTCGTCGCGAGGCGGGGACGCAAAGCTAGGGGTCTCTCAGAGACAGCCCAGCCGCCGACCTCCATACGTTCCGACACGGAGGTCTCATGCCCTACGTACCTCGCTGGCCCCACAAACGAGCACTCGCGTTCGCCTCCAGTTGCGCCCTGATGCTGGCCTTCGCGCCGGCGGCGGTCGCTGACTCGTCCACCGATGCGAGCTCGACGGACACCGCGGCCGCGGTCGTCGTCGTGTCCGCGCCGGCCCCGGTGGCGGCCACGGTTCCGGTCGATGTGGCGCCGGATCCGACGGACGTCTCCGATCCGTACGCAAAGTAGCCAGAGAGGCGTCAGAAGAGACGTGGGGCGGATCCACCGGACCCGCCCCACGGAACTGCAATCGGTGCTGTGTCGACTACTACCAGGAGGTGCCGGAGCAACCGCCGGGGCTCCCTCCGCCGGTGCCTGTCGCGCAGGTGCGAGTCACGGTGCCACTCGCATCCTTGATAGTGAATGCATCGCCGGTCGAAGCGGCGGTGGATGTCAGCGTGTAACCAGTGGTGCTGTTGCCGGTCACGGTCGTGATCGACGCGCCGGTGCCCGTGTCACCGAGTGTCGGCTCGATCGCGGTCAGATCGGACTTGTTCGACGTGTATGTACCGTTGTGATCGGTGGCGTAAGTCTCTTCGGCCGTCTGCGCGGTCTTGACCTGCGACTTGGCCGCGGCGTCATAGGCCTTGCCACGCTGATTCAGGAACGCCGGGATGGCGATCGCGGCCAGAATGCCGATGATCAGGATCACGACGAGGAGCTCGATCAAGGTGAAACCCCGCTCGTCCCCCGCGCGTCCTCTTAGCTTTTGGAGCATTGATCCTCCCTGGGATCGGTAGATTGGGTCTCGCCAGATCCCTTGGTTCCTAGCCATCAGTGGCTCGGCGGTCTTGCGGTTGGACCTACGGCTCTGGCACTAGGAATATCGACTCGCGGAGAGGCGGTTCTCGCCCCTCGGGTGGAGTCTTTTTTGGACTCAGGCGGGTGACACCCGAAGGGTGTGACCGGGTGTCACCCGATCGGAGATCTCCGCCGGCGAGCGCGTGGGTAGCGTGATATCGACCGCGGTGCCGGCTCCTTGCGCGGTGGTGATCGACAGCGCGCCGCCGAGCGCCGACACTCGTTCGCTGACGGCCGCGAGACCGATATGACCGTCGAGCACCGCCCGGCGCATCCGGCCGTCGGGGATGCCGCACCCGTCATCGGCGACCCGGAGCATCACGCGATCGCGCTCGCACGTAAGGCTCAGCCGTATCTCGCTCGCCTGCGCGTGCCTTGCCGCATTGCCGAGGAGCTCGCGGCCCAGGGCGAACAGGACCTGCCGGTCCGCGGTCGCGGCCGCTGCGGGATCGACCTCGACCGTGACGCGGACGTCGCCGTCGCCGGCGTGACGACGCGCGACCTGCTCGAGCGCCGCGCTCAGGCCGACGTGATCGAGCACGTGTGGGTGGAGGTTGAAGATCTCCTCGCGCAGCTGAGCGATCGTGACGTCGATCGCCTCGTGCAGCCGCTGGAAGCTGCGCTGATCCCCGGATCGTTCGGCGCGGCGGAGATCGTGGCGGGCCGCGATCAGGTTCTGCACGGGCGAGTCGTGCAATGCGCCGGCGAGGCGGGTTCGCTCCCGCTCCACGGACTCGATCGCCTGGGTGACCAGGCGCTGGCGGCTGCGAGCGAGCTCTTCGGTACGGGCGGTCCGCTGGCGCAGCGCGAGCGCGAGCATCGTCGCCGCCGCCCCCGTCCACGCGAGGTACAGGTCCTGGTTTAGCGTCATCCGGGGCCAGCTGTTGTGCGCGCCGGCGGGATGGCCGCCGGCGAGGACGGCCTGCAGCGTGAACGCCGCCACGGCGAGCAGGGACCAGTTCGCGGTCAGGCGCGGACGCTCGCTGAACGCGGCCGCGAGCGGGATAACGAAGAACGCCTTGCGCACGTCGGAGTACGCCCCACCGGACGTGTACGCGAGCGCGGCGAGCAGCAGCACATCGATCCCGGGCTCCGCGCGCACGAGCGCTCGCGTGCCCGGCAGGCCGGAAGGGGCGGCCGCGATCGCGATGGCAACGACCGCGTAGAGCGCCGCCACGCCGAGCACTGCGTAGAACTGAGCCCCGGCCAGCTGCCTGGACTCGGTGAGCTGCTCGCTCGCGAAGATCACCGCGACCAGCGTCGCGCGCAGGATCGCCATCGTCACCGCGGCGCTTCCGTCGTCGCGCGAGTAGCCGCTCATCGCAGCAGGCCCCGGCGTATCGCCTCGGCGATCGCGCTCGCGCGATCGCGCGCGCCGAGCTTCTCATACAACCGCTGCCAGTACGTCTTGACCGTGTTCGGGGACAGGTAGAGGCGCTCGGCGATCTCGGCCGTAGTGAGTCCCTCGGCGGCGAGCTCGAGGAGCTCTCGTTCGCGTCCCGACAGCTGGATGGCTCCGCCGCTCCGCGAACGGATCAAATCGAGGACGCCCGATTGGAGCGCGGCCGAGAGGACCGACCGTCCCGTGGCGACGGCGATGATCGCCTCGCTGATCTCGTCCTCCTCGGAGTCCTTGGAGAGAAAGCCGGCGGCACCCTGGCCGATGGCCTCGTGCGCGATCTCGCTGTCGTCGCTGCCTGAAATCAGCAGCACCCGGACCGGTGAGCCGTCCGCTCGCAGCCGCCGAAGGAGGGCGAGGCCGTCGAGCCCCGGCATCCGCACATCGAGCAGCGCCACGTCCGGCGCGAGCGAGCCGACCATCGCGAGCGCCTGCTCGCCATCAGCTGCCTCCCCCACCAACTCCAGGGCGCCATGCTCACGGACCAGCCGCGCGAGCGCGCCTCGCATCGCCGGGTGGTCGTCGGCGACGATGACCCGGACCCGCGGTCGTTCCACCGACGGTTCCTCACCAGCGCAGCGCTCAGCAACCGGACCTCGCGACATCCCAGCCATATCATCGGCAGCGAACTCGCAAAGGTGCAGCTTTGCCGCGCGGAGTAGAGTCCCGCAAAGAGCGTGACCGACACCAGAGACATGCTCGACGCCTCGCCGGTAGGCGTCCCCCTCGGGGCCGCGGAGGTCGCAGCTGCGATCGACGAGTGCTTGAACTGCTTCCAGTCCTGCGTCTCGTGCGCGAACTCGGATCTCGCGGAGGACGACGTCGAGGAGATGCGCAAGTGCATCGCGCTCGACCAGAACTGCGCTGACATTTGCGACGTCACGGCCCGGGTCCTATCGCGACCGGCCTGGGGCGACGACTACGTCGTCCATCGCCTGTTGCAGGCCTGCGTCCGCGTCTGCACGGCCTGCGCCGAGGAGTGCCACAAGCACGCCCACCACCATCGGCATTGCGCGATCTGCGAGAAGGCGTGCCTTCGGTGCGTCGCGGCATGCAACGCGCTCCTCGAAGCCGAAGCCTTCCAGGAGCTCCAGAAGCTCGCCGGCGCGTAGCCCGGGATCGGCGGGCGGCCCCGGCAAACGGCGCTGGCGAAGGGGAGGGATCGGCGCGATCGCGCCCTTTCATCATGCATAACGCGACAACCTCGCCCCGGAAGGCGAGCCCTGTCGACCTATGCACGAAGAGTGTGCTCAATACGACAGAGCTCGGGATTTCGGCCGGTGTTGTCGCGTTAGGCACCATCTGAGTCGATCAATTCGGCGACCAAACCCTGCCCACCCCCTTCCCCAGCGCCGTTTACCAGGCCGATCGGTCGCCACGCGGGCCGAGAGTCCACGGCCCCCGCTCGCACCGGCGATACACAGCCTCCCGCCTGCGGACCGCTCGGCATCCAGCCTCGCCAAGACCGGCCCGCGCGGGAGTCTTCCGGCTCCGCACCCGACCCTCGAGGCAGAGCCCTCACCCCTAGAGCCAATCGCCCGCGACGTGGATACTTCGAGACGTGGTGGGCGCGCTCGCAGTAATCGTCCTCAGGCCTGGGCCATTCCTCGCCATCATCACGGCTGCGGCCGTCGCGGCCACGCTGGCGGCCTTGGCGTCCAGCCGTGGGCTCGTCGTCCCGGTGGTGGTGATCGAGCTCGTCGCCGGGGTGATCATCGGCCCGCACGTCCTCGGGCTGCAGCCGGACGACGTCATCTCGTTCTTCTCGGACCTGGGCCTCGCGCTGCTGTTCTTCTTCGCGGGCTACGAGATCGACCTGCATCGGATCAGCGGTGAGCCGCTGGAGCTGGGATTGGCGGGCTGGCTCGTGTCGCTGGCGATCGCCTACTCGGTCGCGGGCCTCCTGTCGCTCGACAACATCGTCCTCTCGGACCTGTACACCGGATCCGCGCTGGCGACGACCGCCATCGGGACGCTGATCCCGATCCTGTCCGACAGTGGCGAGCTGCACACGCGGTTCGAGCTCACAGCTCGCGGTGCGATGGATCCTGGTCCTGATCTTCGCGCTCGTCGTGCTCGCCTACCACCTCGGACTCGACCTGCTGCTCGGTGGGTTCGCGGCCGGCATCATCACCCGCCGCGTGCTCGGCGACCAGGAGGTGCGCGTGTTCGACTCCAAGCTCACCGCGATCGCATTCGGCGTCTTCGTCCCGTTCTTCTTCATCGTCAGCGGCATGAAGCTCGACCTCCCTGCCCTGTTCGCGAGCCCGAGTGGCGTCGCGAAGATGGTCATGTTCTTCTTCCTGTTCCTCGTCGTGCGTGGGACGCCGGCGCTCCTCCTCTACCGGAGGGTGCTCGACCGCCGAGCGCGCATCGCGCTGGCGCTGATGAGCTCGACGCAGCTCCCGCTCGTGCTCGCGATCACGACGCTGGCAATCGCCAGCGGCCACATGCGCCCATCGACCGCCGCCGCCCTGGTCGGCGCCGCGGTCCTGAGCACCCTCGTGTTCCCGGTGCTCGGTCTGCGCGTCCGAGGCACGCTCGGGCAAAAACGGATGGCGGGTGTCGACGTGAAGACGCCGCGGAGGACCGCAGTTGCCCAGCACGAGCCGCCGCGCGAAGTCGTGTAGCTGTCTCCGGAGTTCGTCGGGCCTTACGCCGCCACGAGCTCGTCGCGCTTGGCGGCCACACCGTCGAGGAGCTTTCTGAACGAGTCGGCGAACTTCTCGACGCCCTCGCGTTCGAGCACGGCCACGACGTCGTCGTATTCGATGCCGGCCGCCGCGAACTCCTCGAGCGTTCGGTGGGCGGCGTCGACGTCACGCTCGAGCGTCGCCTCGACACGACCGTGGTCCTGAAACGCCTCGATCGTCTCGCGCGGCATCGTGTTGACGGTGTTCGCCCCGATCAGCTCTTCGACGTAGAGCACGTCCCGGTACGCCGGGTTCTTCGTCGAGGTGGACGCCCACAGGCAGCGCTGCGGCGAGGCGCCGGCGGCCTCGAGCTCCTGCCAGTCGCTGCCGGTGAACAGCTCCTTGTAGATCTGGTAGGCGAGCTTGGCGTTGGCGATCGCGAGCGTGCCCTTCAGGTTGTCGTGCCCGCCGAGCTCGTCGAGACGGCGGTCGGCTTCGGTATCGACCCGTGAGACGAAGAACGAGGCGACTGACGCCACGGAGCCCAGATCCCCACCGCTCGCCTGCAGGCGCCGGAGTCCCCGCAGGTAGGCCTCGGCGGCGGCGCGGTGGCGCTCGAGCGAGAACAGCAGTGTGACGTTGACCGGGATCCCGCCGGCGATCGTGTCCTCGATCGCCTGCAGCCCCTCCTGCGTGCCGGGAATCTTCACGAACAGGTTCGGCCGGTCGATCATTCGGTGAAGGCGCCGCGCCTCCTCCGTGGTCGCCGCCGTGTCGTGGGCAAGGTTGGGATCGACCTCGAGCGAGACCCACCCGTCACGGGTCGCATCGCCGCGATCGAACACCTCGCGGAGCTCATCGCACGCTTCGCGGATGTCCTCCCGGGCGAGCTCCAAGAACACGTTCTTGGGGTCGGTCTCGGATTGCAGGACCTCTCGAAGCTGGTCGTCATACGCGTCGGTGTTGGCGATTGCACCCTGGAAGATGGTCGGATTCGACGTGACGCCGACGATTCCATCGCGGATGAGTTGCTCGAACTCCCCGTCGCGCAGGAACGGCCGTGAGACGTAGTCGATCCAAGGACTCTGGCCGTAGTCGGCGAGTGATTGCAGTGGTTTGGGCATCAATGTCCTCCTGGCTTGGACTCCCATCATTGCGCATACCCCACCTGCTGGTCGAGAAACGGCGCGCCGCCCCAGGTATTGCCAAGCGCGCGGCGCGGTGGTAAACCCGGTGGGTCGAGTGGCTGCCCGCGTCAACATGAAGACACGCGGAGCAGGGTGCGAAGAGCCGAGAGAGGTCACGCATGTCCTTCAGCGAAGATCCAACGCAGGGCGAGACGGTCGGAAACCCGGCGGGCGAGGACCCGATGAGCCCGGGCAGCGCCGGAGCCCAGGAGTACGAGGACCCGACGCAGGGTGACACAATCGGGGATCCGCCCGGTGAGGATCCAACTCAGGGGAGCGAAGCGGGCGAGGAGGAGGATCCGACGCAGGGGGGCACGATCGGCGATCCCCCTGGCGAGGACCCAACGGCAAGCTAGCGCGCTCCTGTCACTGCGCTAGTCGCGCAGGCTGCCGATCCCGAGAGACTGATCCGCGCGCGCCGAGTCGGGCGCCGATTCCGGCGGCGCCTGTGGTGCTGCGTCCTCGGCGGCTCCGGGATCGGGCGGGTCGTCGAGGAAGTCGACCGTCGGCACGAAGAAGAGATTGCCGGTAACGGCGGTTGAGAAGTCCAGAATCCGGTCGTAGTTGCCGGGCGGGTCGCCGATGAACATGTTGCTCAGCATCTGCTCGATCACGTCCGGGGTGCGCGCGTAGGCGATGTAGTACGTGCCGAACTCGCCCGCGCCGACCGAACCGAACGGCATGTTGGCGCGTACGATGTCCCGCTCCTCGCCGTCCTCCCCGACGATCGTGTTCAGCGCCACGTGCGAGTTGGACGGTTTGACGTCGTCGGGCAGCTCGATGTCGCTCAGCTTCGTGCGACCGATGACCAATTCCTGCTCCTCGACGGGCAGCGCATCCCAGGTGCCGAGATCGTGCAGATACTTCTGGACGAGCACATAGCTGCCACTGGCGAATCCGGAATCCTCTTCACCGATGATCGCGGCGTCGACCGCCGCCGCGCCCGAGGGACTCTCGGTCCCGTCGACGAACCCGAGCAGGTCGCGCTCGTCGAACGACCTGAACCCGTGCACCTCGTCAATCACGCGCGCGTACCCCGTAAGCCGGTCGACCAGCCGCTGCGCGAGCTCGAAGCACATGTCCAGGCGGTGAGCTCGGATGTGAAACAGCAGATCGCCGGGGGTCGCCGGCGCGGTGTGCTTCTCGCCGGCGAACTCGCGCATCGGATGCAGACCGGCCGGACGGGGTGCCCGGAACACCCGGTCCCAAAGTCCCGAACCGAGACCAACGACGCAGCTGAGCTCGGCCTCAGGGATCCGGAACCCGACCGACCGCGCGAGTCCGGTGACGTCGGCCAGCATTTCACGGAAGGCATCCTCGGCGCCGGCATTGACCGTCAGCACGAGAAAGATCGCCGACTCGGTGATCGGATTGAGAACGGGCTGAGGCTGCTCGTCGGCCATCGCGCTCGTATTCTCTCCGTTCGCGCGAGGACGCGTGATGGCTACGATCGGGCCGTGGCTGAACTGACCACGGCGCGCCTGTCGCTCAGGCAGTGGCGAGATGCCGATCTGGAGCCATTTGCGGCGCTCAACTCCGATGCTGAGGTCATGCGCCACTTTGTGGCCCCGATGACGCGATCCCAGAGCGACGAATTCGCGAACGCAGTTCACGCGACGATCGCTCAGCAGGGATGGGGTCTGTGGGCGGTCGAGGTGCAGGCCGGCACGCCGTTCATCGGGTTCGTGGGCCTCAACCGGCCCAATTTCGAGGCGCACTTCATGCCCGCCGTCGAGGTCGGCTGGCGCCTCGCTCGCCCCTACTGGGGATCGGGCTATGCGACCGAGGCGGCCCGCGCCGCCGTCGCGTTCGGATTCGATGAGCTCCGCCTCCCCGAGATCGTCTCGTTCACGGTGCCCGCGAACGACCGGTCGCGGCGCGTCATGGAGCGGCTCGGGATGACCCGCGACCCGGGGGAGGACTTCGACCATCCGCGAGTTCCGGAAGGACCCATCCGTCGCCACGTTCTCTACCGCCTGCCTCGGCGGATCTGGGAGAACGACGGCGACGGCTAGCATCGGGGTTCGTGATCGAGTCGCCGACCGCTGAGACCGAGCAGCACGACGAGCAGGGCCAGGCCCGCCGCCCCGCGATCGTCGCCGTTGACGACGAGCCGGCCGTGCTCGCGGCGGTCGCGCGCGACCTACGGCGCGGCTTCGGCGAGCGCTACCGGGTGATGCGCGCCGGTTCCGGAGCCGAAGGTCTCGACCTCCTCAAGCAGGTGCGAGCGCGCGGTGAGCAGGTCGCACTGCTGGTCGCCGATCAACGGATGCCCGGACTGTCCGGAACCGACTACCTCGTCCAGGCACGACAGCTCGTTCCGGAGGCGAAGCGGGTCCTGTTGACGGCGTACGCCGATACCGAGGCCGCGATCCAGGCGATCAACGAGGTGGACCTCGACTACTACCTGCTCAAGCCTTGGGATCCGCCGGAGGAGCACCTGTTCCCGGTCGTGGAGGACCTGCTGACGACGTGGGAGGACGGGGCGGCGCTCGAGTCCGGCGGCCTCCGCGTGATCGGCCACAGGTTCTCGAAGGAATCCCACGACGTGCGCGATTTCCTGGCTCGCAATCGCGTCCCCATGCGGTGGCTCGACGTGGAACGCGACGCCGAGGCGCGCGAGCTGCTGGGGCTGATCGAGGTCGATGGTGACCGGCTGCCGGTCGCGCTGCTCGAGGACGGGTCGGTCCTCGAACGCCCGACGACGCTCGAGCTCGCCGAACGGCTCGGGATCTCGGCCCAGCCGGCCGGCGATCACTACGACCTGGTGATCGTGGGCGGCGGGCCGGCCGGGCTCGCGGCTGCCGTGTACGGCGCCTCGGAGGGACTGAAGACCGTGCTGGTCGAGCGCGAGGCGCCGGGGGGCCAGGCGGGCGAGTCGAGCCGGATCGAGAACTACCTCGGCTTCCCGCGCGGACTGAGCGGATCGGAACTCGCGAGCCGAGCGACGACCCAGGCACGCCGACTCGGTGCGGAGCTCGTCACCGTGCAGGAGGCCGTCGCGCTCCGGGTGGAGGGCGCGGGGCGGTTCGTGGAGCTGACCGGCGGGGGCACGCTGAGCGCGAACACCGTGCTCGTCGCCCAGGGCGTCGCCTACCGACAGCTGAGCGCTCCGGGCTTTGCCGAGCTGACCGGCGCGGGGATCTACTACGGCGCCGCGGTGTCCGAGGCGCGGGCGTGTGAGAACCAGCACGTGGTGGTCGTCGGCGGGGCCAACTCGGCGGGACAGGCGGCGGTCTACTTCAGTCGCTACGCCGGCCGGGTTTCGATGCTGGTACGCGCCGACTCGCTGGCCAAGTCGATGTCTCACTACCTGATCGAGCAGATCGAGGCGCTGGACAACGTCGAGGTCCGCACCGGGGCACAGGCCGTCGCCGCCGAGGGCGAAGACGGCCACCTTCACTCCCTGCGGATCAGGGCGTCGGACGGCACAGAGAGCGACGAGGCGGTCGACGCGTGCTTCGTGTTCATCGGCGCCGCGCCGCGTACGGACTGGCTGGCTGGGATCGTCGCGCGCGATGAGCGCGGCTTCATCCTCGCGGGCCCCGACGTCCGCGACCACGGGTGGCCGCTGTCGCGCGATCCGTACGTACTCGAGACGAGCGTGCCCGGCGTGTTCGTGGCCGGCGACGTTCGCGCGCGCTCGATCAAGCGGGTGGCAAGCGCCGTGGGCGAGGGGTCGATGGCAGTGTCGCTGATCCACGAGTACCTGGCGAGCGCATGACCGATCCGGAGCGACCGACGCTCGAGGACCTGCGGCGGATCGACCTGTTCGACGAACTCGACGACGAGCAGCTCGAGCGGTGGCGCCAGGTCGCCGTGATCCGCACGGCCAAGCCAGAGGAGGTCGTCGCCGAGGCGGGGGACGTCTCGGCGGGCGTCTTCCTGCTACTCGAGGGCGTGGTGCACGGTCTGATCTTCGAATCGGGCCGGCTCGAGCCGGTCACGCGCCAGGTGGCACCGACGTGGATGGGCGCGATCACGGCCATGACCGAGACGGGCTACGCGGGCGAGATGCGCGCGGTGACCGATGTGCGGATGGCGGTCATCGGCCCCGAAGACTTCACCGACATCGCCCTGACCCAGAAGGCGGTCCACCGCCGCGTGATGCGAGCGGTCCGCACCGTGTCGGCGCGGACCGCGGTCCGCGAGCAGAACCGCGAGCGCCTCGCCGCGCTCGGGACGATGGCGGCGGGGCTCGCACACGAGCTGAACAACCCCGCGGCCGCGGCGCGGAGTGCGGCCAACGATCTGGCCGAGGCGCTCGACGTGCTGGCCTCGACCGTCGGCGAGTTCGTCGAGTCCGGGATCGAGCGCGACGAGGCGCAGGTGCTCGTGATGATGCAACGAGAGGCGCTGGCACGCATTGCGTCGCAGGACTCGCTCCCCGCGCTCGATGCCGCTGACGCCGAGGATGCGCTGCTCGAGTCTCTGACGGACCTCGGGATCAACGAGCCGTGGCGGCTGACCGACCCGCTCGTGGCGGCCGGCGTCGACGCGGCGTGGCTCGATCGGCTCTCGAGCGTCGCCGGGCCCGGATCGGGCGCCGCCGTGGCCTGGATCGCGGCGAGCCTGACCGCGCGCGGCCTGGCGTCGGAGATCGCCGAATCGACCGATCGGATGGGCAAGCTCGTAAAGGCGATCAAGGCCTACGCGTTCATGGACCGCGGCGAACTCGTCGAGACCGACATCCACGAGGGCCTGGACACGACGCTGCTGGTCCTTGGCCACAAGCTGAAGCACACCTCGATCGAGGTCGAGCGCGAGTACGAGCGCGATCTCCCCAAGCTGACGCTGAGAGGCTCCGAGCTGAACCAGGTGTGGACGAACCTGCTCGCCAACGCGATCGAGGCGCTCGGCGATTCCGGGACTATCAAGATCGTCACCGTGCGGGACGGCCCGTGTGCGCGGATCGACATCATCGACGACGGTCCCGGGATCCCCGCCGCGATCCGCGATCGAGTCTTCGACCCGTTCTTCACGACCAAGGACGTCGGCGAGGGCACCGGACTCGGCCTGGACACGACCCGCCGGATCATCACCGAGCGGCTCGATGGGTCGATCAACTTCGATTCCGAGCCCGGCCGGACGGCGTTCCACGTCTGGCTGCCGCTCGACGGCGCCAGGGGCCGGTGAATTCATGCCGCGGGCGTCTCACATTTGGGCGCCCCGGTACGTTGAAACCTAGATGACCACGGAGGCCACGACCGTCGAGCGCTCCACGCCCGATCGGACGCTCGTGATCGCCGCCGCGCTCACGAGCGTGACCCTGTGGGCCTCGGCGTTTGTCGCGATTCGCTTCGCCGACCGGCAATTGGGCGCGGGACAGCTGGCGCTCGGCCGCCTGATCGTCGGCAGTCTCGCGCTCGGCGCGGTGATGGTGGCGCGCCGCGGTCCGCTGCCGCCGCGCCGCGCGCTGACGGGTGCCGTCATCTGCGGCGTGCTGTGGTTCGGCGTGTACAACGTCGCTCTCAACGCAGCCGAGCGGCAGATCGACGCCGGCACGGCATCCCTGCTCGTGAACACCGGGCCGATCTTCATCGCGATCCTCGCGGGCCGGCTCCTCCACGAGGGATTCCCCAGGTGGCTCCTGGCCGGCTGCTTCGTGTCATTCACGGGCGTCGCACTGATCGCCGCGGGCGTCTCGTCGCACGGACTCGATGCCACATGGGGCGCCGCGCTGTGTGTGCTCGCGGCGCTGTCGTACGCCGGTGGGGTCGTGGCGCAGAAGCCTGCACTCCGGTATGCCCCGGCCCTCACGATCACGTGGCTCGCGTGCACGGTCGGCGCGCTTGGATGCCTGCCCTACGCACCGTCGCTCATCCATCAGGTCGATCACGCCCACGCGGACACGATCGTGTGGATGGTCTACCTCGGCCTGTTCCCGACGGCCATCGGGTTCGCGACCTGGGCGTACGCGCTCGCCCGAACTGACGCCGGGCGGCTCGGCGTCATGACCTATCTGGTTCCTCCGATCGCGGTGCTGCTCGGCTGGGTCCTGCTCGCCGAAGTGCCGCCGCTGCTCGCGCTCCCGGGCGGGCTCCTGTGCCTGGCCGGCGTGGCCCTAGCACGGCGGCGCAGTCCACTGCCTGCGGTTTTCACAAAGCGGACGACGTTGGTATCAAGATGACATCCGGACCGATCCACCGCACGTCTGCGGCGCTCGACCTCTTCAGGGGAGGAGGTCGAGCCCGTCCGGTTTGTTCAGGAATCCAGGCGCGTTTCCCGGCGCGTGGTCGTGGCCGTACTGCCAGACGATCCGTTTGCTCGCGCGGTCGATGACCACCACCCGGTGGTTCCAGTCGTCGGTGGCAGCGATCATGCCGTTGGGCAGCTCGACCGCAAGGGACGGCTCGTCGAGCGCGCCGGGTCCCGAGGGTGGCCCGTAGGTCCAGAGAATGCGGCCGTGGGGGTTGAGGATGTCGATCCGTCCGGGCGTGTTGAACCCGGCGACGAGCACGTTTCCGTTCGGCAGCAGCTGTGCATCGGACGGGTACGTCGTCGGCGCCTTGATCGACCACACGAGCTTTCCGGTGTGGGTGAAGCGGTCGATCCATCCGCCGATCTCGGTGACGAGCACGCCTCCGTCTGGCAGCGGCGTATCTCCGTTCGGCTGAAGCAGCGCGCGCGGCGGGTCATGAACACAGTCGCCGGCGCTGCCGATCGACTGGACGATCCGCTTCGCCTGGTTCAACCACAGCACGCGGCAGTTGATGATGTCCGCGACCTGAATCTGGCCGTTGGCGAGCAGGTAAGCGTCGTCGGGGTGCGCCAGGTAGCCGGGGGAGCTGCCCTGCACGCCCTGGTGGCCGTACTGCCAGACGATGTGTGGACGGCGCGTGAGCGACAGCTGCGCGATCGCATCCGAGAACTCCTCGTTGGTGATGATGTAGTGGTGGTCAGCGGAGACGAACGCGTCGTCCGGCCCGGCGAACTGCTGGCCTGGGCGCAGCGCGCCGGGCGCCGGGAAGCGCCACACGATCCGCTTGCTCGGATTGACGATGATGATCCGGTTGTTGTCGCGGTCGGCGATCATCAGGTAGCCGTCCAGCGGCGAGCTCCCATGTAGCGCGGGCAGGCCCAGGCGCGCGAGCACCGGGTCGGCGGCCGCGGCGCGATTGGTCGCTTGAGCGCCGGTCGACGTCTGCGTCGTGGTATGCCCGGCATGCGAGCCGTGCGAGCCGCCACCACACCCGGTGACCGCCAGCGCGGCGCTCGCCATCAACCCGGAAAGGACGACCCTGACTCTCATCAGCTGAGGTGCGGGGTCAGGGCGAGGACCGCCCGCTGGGTGCCGTCGGCGCTCTCGCCGCCGGCGACGATGACCGCTTTGCCGATCGTCGCGGTCGACGCGTCCGACAACGGCAGCGGCAGCCGCCCGACGCGCCGGGTCGCGCCCGAGCTCGGATCGACAGCGAGAATCGACGACGTCTGCTCGCCCGTCAGTTGCCGGCGACCCCCGATGACCAGAACGTGACCGTCGACGACGGCGGCGGAAGCGTGCGTGAGCGCCACCGGTAATTGCCCGATCCGCGCCACCTTTCCGGTCGCCGGGTCGAAGCTGAGGATCGCGTCGCTGAGACCCGACGGCGTCGTGCCGCCGGCGACGATGAGGTGCCCGCCGTCGGCCGCGATCGCGGCGTATCGCACACCAAATGGCAGATGCGCGACGACCCGCGGCGACGAGCCCGGCCGCCACGCCAGGATCGTGTCGAGCCAGTTCGTTCCGTCAAAACCGCCGACGACGTACGCCGTGCCGCCGAGCGAGGCGACCGCCACGTCGGAGGCCGGGGTCGGCAAGCTGCCGACTTGTGAGACCGCGCCGGTCGCGGGGTCGTAGCGGAGGATGTGGTCGTACTGCGCGAGTTGGCCGCCACCGAACACGTACACGTAGCGCCCGAGCCGGGCCGCCTGCGCGTCGTGTTGGGGCGTCGGTAGGGCGCCCCGGGGCGCCGCGCCACCGCCATCCAGGACCGAGATTGAAGCCGTCGAGGTGTCGGCGGAGTCAAGCCCGCCCAGCAGTACGGCGCGACCGCCATCCAGCGGAGCGCTCGCCGCGTCGGCGATCGGGGCCGGAAGCTGCCCGATCGTCGCGGCCTTGATCGCCAGCCGTAACGGTCGCCGGACGGGCGCAGCCGATTGCGAGTTACGTGTCGTCGAGGGCGTCGAAGAGGTCCCGCCACCGCACCCTCCAACCAATGTTCCGGCAGCGACCATCCAGCCCAGCGACCTCCAAGCGCGACGACTCATACCGAGTGAGTCTTTTTTGCTCGGCGTAAGCAGAGCTAAACCCTGGGTGAGAGGGCCCTCATCGGACTAGAGTGACGCGCGCCGTGGCCACCGAGGTCCCACGCCCGCCCGCCGGGGAGCCGACGTTCGATCAGGAGCTGCTCCTGTGGCTGGGCGACGAGCCCCCCGAGGTCCGAGCCGCCGATACCGAGCGGATTCGGGACATCGCCGCCGAGTTCGCCGTGGGCTTTGACCAGCTCGCCGGGATCGGCCGGGCCGTATCGGTGTTCGGATCGGCCCGCACACCTCGCGAGCATCCGCACTACACGCTGATGCGCGCCGTGGGCTCCGCGCTTGGGGAGGCCGGCTACGCGGTTATCACCGGTGGTGGCGGCGGCCTGATGGAGGCGGCCAACCGAGGCGCGCACGACGTCGGCGCCCTATCGGTCGGCTGCAACATCGAACTCCCCCGCGAGCAGATGCTCAACGACTACGTCGACATCGGGTTGCGCTTCCGGCACTTCTTCGTGCGCAAGGTCATGTTCGTGCGGTACGCCTGCGCGTTCGTTATCGGGCCAGGCGGCTTCGGGACCCTCGACGAGCTGTTTGAATCCCTCACCCTGATCCAGACGGCGACGATAAGTCACTTTCCGGCGATTCTCGTCGGCGAGGGAGAGTGGGACGGCCTGCTCGACTGGCTGAGGGGCACAGTTCTGGCAGACCATCGAATCGACCCAGGCGACCTCGCGGGCATAACGAAAGCCCGGAGTCCAACTGAGGTGGTTGAGATCGTCGGCGCGGCGCACGAGCACCAGGAATTAGAGGCGCGTCGCCTGCCCCGCCGAACGCGAGCGCGGTCCACGCGTCTTTAGGGCCCAGGTCGACTGGGGGACATCCCGGTGCTGTGGCGCTCGGCCATCGGCCGTTTTCCCCCGCGCCGCCGCGGAAAACTACTCGGACACTTGAGGCACTCCCCGGATGCCGCGGCTCCAGCCTCCGGCGATGCTACGTCCATGACCCATCGCACTAAGGCGCCCCAACAACTTCAACACGTCCGCGTTGGCGACTGCATGCACCATGGCATCCTCAGCTGCGCAGCGGATGCACCGCTCGGTGAGGTTGCGGGGATGATGGCCGAGCACCGCGTCCATGCTGTTGTCGTCACCGACCCTGAGACCTCTCGCCCGTTTGGCATCGTGTCCGACCTCGACGTCGCCTCCGCGGTTGCCAGTGGCGCTGAGCCAAGCGCGCTCAAGATGGCGGCGACGGAAGCGCTCGCGATATCGGCCAGAGAGTCAGTTGACCGTGCGGCTCAGCTGATGTCGGAGCACGGCGTGTCGCACCTCGTCGTGCTCGACTCGGCGAGCGGGTATCCGACCGGGATTCTCTCCGCGCTCGATCTCGCCGGCGTATACGCCGAAACGGCCCGCTGACCGCGCCCTGCCGGCGCGGGCTCAGTCCGGATCGTTTCGCGCCGGCAATGCCGTCAGCTCGCCCGTCGCGATGGCCCGAAGCCACCGAGACGCGAGCGCGCCGCGCGTCCCCTGTCGGGGAAGTTCTACGCTCACCTCGACCGTCCCGTGGCCCTGGCGGTCGATCCGGACCTCGCCCAGGTCCCTGGCCAGGTTGAGCATCAGCTGGTTATCGGCGAGGACGAGCCCGGTGAACGCGGTGATGCCCTCATCCTTCGCGCGCTCCGAGAGGGCGGTAGCCAGGCGAGCGCCGACGCCCATCCGCTGCCAGTCGTCGACGACCGCGATCGCCAGCTCGGCGGACTTGGGATCGGTCGTCGAGCGAACGTAGCGTGCGATCCCGACGCCGTGGCCCGTCTGCGGATCGAGTGCCACGAGCGCCTCGTGGTCGTGGTGGTCGACCTCGGTGAAAAAGCGCAGCTCGGCGTCGGACAGACCGCCGCGCGGCGCCAAGAACCGACGGTAGCGGGACTCATCGCTGAGGCGCTCGAATCCGTCGGCCAGCGCCCGCTTGTCCTCAGGAGCGATCGGCCTGATCGCAAGCTCTTCGACTGAGTGGGATCTCGCCGTCTCGGCGGCCGGCCCCCCGGCGGTCACGGCCGCGCCGCCTCGACCAAAAGCGGTCGGCTCTGAAGCAACCAGATCCGGTCGCCGGGACCAATTGCCCACTCGATCTCCTGCGGCGAGCCGTATTCACGCTCGATGGCCACACCGAGTTCGGCGAGCCGAAACACCTCGTCGTCGGTGAGGACCGGGGGACCCCCACCCGACCGGCGTACGGCCGACATCGGCCGCTTGTCGATCACGTAGCGGTCGGGTCGAGTCTCGCCGACCGGCACGGCCAAGGGGGCGCCGAACTTGAGCCATCCCTCGATCACCAACCGACCGCTCCCGTTCGTGGCGGGTTCGCTCGTGAGCATGACACCTCCGCGTGTCGCCGGGATCTGTAGCTGGACGACGACCGCGACGTCCATGTCGCTCAGGCCCAAGCCGCGCTCGGCGCGGTAGCGGATCGCCTTGGGGCTGAACAGCGACGTCCAGCAACTCTTGACCTTCTCGGAGATCGCTCCGAGGCCTCGGACATTCAGGAAGGTTTCGTTGACTCCGGGGAAACACGCAGATGCGGGGTCCTCGGCCGTTCCCGACGAGCGCACGGCGACCGCGGCATCGGGTTCGCCGGCAACGAGCCACCGATGGGCAGTACCGATCGCGTCAATGAGCCAGTCCGGCATGTCGGTTTCGTTCACGGCGAGGCGCGCCTCGCCGGCCGCGTGCCGAAGAGCGGTGACGTCGTCGACGTCGAGGTCGCCCAAGAGGGTCTGAAGACGTCCGGCCAGTCCGGTGTGGATCCTGAACGCCGCGTAGGCTGGAGCGCCAATGACGAACCCCGGCGGCACCGGAAGACCCGTCCGGGTGAGCTGTCCAAGGTGGGCGCCCTTGTCGCCGGCATAGGCGACCTCATCGGCGGAGATCTCGCAGAGCACTCGAGTCGGAACCACCTGGGGGGACACCCAGATGGGGATCGTGGCCATCGTGCGAGGCTAGACAGTCGAACTGCGGCTGGAATCCGGGTCACCCCGCTAGTGACTCAGTAGAACGTGCGGATGGCATCGTCCGATCCTTCTCCCGATACTCCCGCACCGATGGGCTCGTCCGTCTCACCTGCCTACCCACGCGAGCACGAAGCCGAGATCGCGCTCCGCGATGGGTCAACGGTCCATGTTCGCCCCATCAAACCCGACGATGAGGCCGCGATCAGGAAGTTCTTCGAGGGGGTCTCCGACGAGTCGATCGCTTTCCGCTTTTTTGGCATCCCCAACATCGAAGCCGTGATCAAGTGGACACTCGACGTCGACTACAGCGATCGGTACGCGCTCGTCGTCGAGAGCGGGGGGGAGCACGAGATCGTCGCGCACGCGGCCTACATCCGCGGGCGCGATCCTCGCGCCGAGGTGGCGTTCCTCGTCGCCGACGGGTGGCAGGGGAAGGGGATCTCGACGATCCTGCTCGCGCAACTCGCCGCGGTGGCGGAGGAGCACGGCATCTCGACCTTCGCCGCCTACGTGCGGCCGGACAACAACCGGATGATCCAGGTCTTCCGCGACAGCGGGTTCCCGGTCGAGCTGCGCTCGACGCCAGACGGGATCAAGGTCGAATTGCCGACATCGCTGACGGACGAGGGGCTTGCGCGCTTCGAGGAGCGCGAAGATCGGGCCGCGGTCGAGGCCGTCCGCGCCCTGCTCGAGCCGCGCTCGGTGGCGGTCGTCGGGGCGTCGAGCCGGCGCGGCACGATCGGAGGGGAGATCCTGCACAACGTGCTGGCGGCCGACTTCAACGGTCCCGTCTACGCCGTCAACGACCACCGCGACGTCGTCCAAACGGTGCCGGCTCACCGGGCGATCGGCGATGTTCCCGGACCCGTCGACTTGGCGGTGATCGCCGTTCCCGCCGACGCCGTCGTGGAGGTGGCACGTGAGTGCGCCGCCGCCGGCGTGCGCACACTGCTGGTGATCTCCTCCGGCTTCACGGAGACCGGAGAGGCGGGGGCACGCCGACAGGATGAGCTCCTCCAAGTGTGCCGCGATGCCGGCATGAGGATTGTCGGCCCCAACTGTCTGGGCGCCCTCAACACGGCACCGGACGTCCGCCTCAACGCGACGTTCGCTCCCCACCAGCCCGCGCCGGGACGCGTGGGTTTCATGTCGCAGAGCGGCGGCCTCGGCCTCGCGATCATCGAGGCAGCCGGCCGGCTGGGGGTTGGGCTCTCATCGTTTGTATCGGTCGGCAACAAGGCCGACTTGTCCGGCAACGACCTGCTGCGTTACTGGGAGCAGGACGCGGGCACAGACGTGGTGCTGCTCTATCTCGAGTCGTTTGGGAATCCGCGCAGGTTCGCTCGGATCGCTCCTCGGTTCGCGCGACAAAAGCCGCTCGCAGCGGTCAAGAGTGGTCGCTCGGCGGCCGGCGCCCGCGCCACCTCGTCACACACGGGCGCATTGCTGTCGGCCTCCGACGTTACCGTCGAGGCATTGTTCGAGCAGGCCGGCGTGATCCGCACGGACACCCTGCACGAACTGTTCGCGGTCGCGTCGCTGCTGAGCACTCAACCCGTCCCCCGCGGCGACCGCATCGCGATCGTCACGAACGCGGGAGGTCCCGGGATCATGTGCGCCGACGCCTGCCAGTCCGACGGCGTGGACGTCCTCGAGCTGCCCGACGAGGTTCAGTCGAGGCTCGCCGAGTTCCTGCCCATCGGCGCGTCCCCACACAACCCGATCGACATGATCGCGACCGCGTCGGCCGAGGACTATCGGCGGACGCTTCGCACGGTAATCGAGGCGCAGGTGTGCGATGCGATCCTCGCGATCTTCGTCCCGTCGCTGATCACCGAGGCGCGCGACGTGGCGGCCGCGATCCGCGGGGTGGCCGAGACCGAGCCGGGCGTCCCCATCGCAGCCGTGTTCATGACCAGTCAGGGACTGCCGCCCGAGCTGTCCTCCGATGGCATACGGGTACCCGGCTACGAGTTTCCCGAGGACGCGGCCCGCGCGGTCGCGCTGGCCGCCAAGCACGGTCGCTGGCGGACACGCCCCAAGCCGGATCCGTGGGTGCCGGCGGGCACCCGGCCCCACGAGGCGGCGGCGATCGTCAGCCAGCGGCTGGCGAGCGGGCCCGGCTGGCTCGAGCTCGACCGGGTCGTGGCGCTGCTGAACTGCTACGGGGTGCCACAGATCGAGACGCGCGTCGTAGCGGATGCGGCCGAGGCGGTCGAAACGCTCGACGAGCTCGGCACTCCCGTCGTGCTCAAGGCGATCGCTCCCGAGCTGGTTCACAAGACCGACGCGGGCGGGGTGCGCCTCAGCCTTGCCGGGCCGGATGAAGTCCGCGCGGCGTCCGGCGAGGTCGAGCGTGCGGTGAGGGCGGCCGGTTACCGACTCGACGGCTTCATCGTCCAACCCATGGCGCCGACGGGGGTCGAGCTGATCGTCGGGGTCGTCAACGACCACAGCTTCGGCCCGGTCATCGCCTGCGGCGCCGGCGGGACGACCGGCGAGCTGATCAAGGACGTGGCCGTTCGGATCACCCCCCTCACAAAGCTCGACGCCCACGAGATGATCCGCGCGCTGCGCACGTTTCCGCTGCTCGATGCCTATCGCGGTGCCCCTCGGTGCAATGTCGACGCGGTCGAGGATGTGCTGCTCAGACTCAGCGTGATGGTCGAGGCTCACCCCGAGGTCGTAGAGGTCGACTTCGACCCGCTGATCGCCACGGCGGATGGCGCCGTGATCGTGGACGCGCGAGTGCGGGTTGAGACGGCGCCCGCGCAGGCGCCCGTGGCGTCGCTACAGGCTTAGCCCGAGGCGCTTGCGCGTCGACTCCGCCGTGCCGATCGTCGTCTCGCCGACGTTGATCTCCTCGAACGCGCGGTTCTCGATCAGGGACTGCCCGGTCATCCCGGACGGCTGCTCGACACCGAGCAGCTGCAGCAACGTGGGCGCGACGTCGCCGAGGATCCCGCCGTCGCGGAGCACGACGTCCGGGATCGTGACGATCAGCGGCACCCCTGGGCGGCCAGGAACGGGAAGCACATCGCGCCGCCGATCAGGAGCGTGTCGGCCAGTTGCAGGAAGCGGTCGACGACCGCGATCTTGTCCGAGACCTTCGCGCCCCCGAGCACGGCAACCAACGGGCGAGCCGGATCATCGATCACCTTTTCGAGCTCGTTGACCTCGCGCTCGAGCAGCAGGCCCGCCGATCGCTCGCGAACCAGTCGAGCGACGCCCTCGGTCGAAGCGTGGGCGCGATGGGCCGCCCCGAACGCGTCGTTCACGTACACGTCGGCGAGCGACGCGAGCTCGGCGGCGAGATCCGGATCGTTCTTGGTCTCCCCCGGCTCGTAGCGCACGTTCTCCAAAACGAGCAGCTCTCCGGGTTCGAGCTGCTCTACGAGCGCGCTCACCTCGGCGCCGACGACGGTGGGCGCCAGCGTCACCTCGGCGCCCGTCAGCTCGGCGAGGCGGTGGGCGACCGGGCGAAGCGAGAGCGCGGGCTCGCGGCCCTTCGGGCGGCCGAGATGCGAGACGAGGACGACTCTCGCCCCCCGCCGGCGCAGCTCCTCGATCGTCGGCAGCGCCGCCGTGATCCGGGTGTCGTCCGCGACCGCCCCATCCTCGAGCGGAACGTTGAAGTCAACTCTTACCAGCACCCGTTTACCGGCGAGATCGCCGAGATCCTCGAGAGTCCTCACTCGAGGCTCCATTGGTGACTCGTCATCGACCAAGCGTCCCACCCAGGCCAGCGGACGAGCATCGCGAGAACTCCCCACCTCGTCTACGTAGTTTCCCGCGCGGAAATCCGTCGTGTGCCCCGATCACCCGGCCCCGGCCCACGCCTAGGGTCCGATCATGAGCGACACACTCACAGCACTCGACGCGACCTTCCTGGAGCTCGAGCAGCAGGACGAGGGAGCCTTGATGAGCATCGGCGGCGTGCTCGTGTTCGACCCGCTACCGAGTGGCACCGTTCCGACGGTCGAAGAGCTGTGTACCAACCTCGAGCCTCGGCTCGCACAGCTGCCGCGCTACTCGAAGCGGCTGTCCTCGCCTCGAACCGGCGGCTTCTCCTGGCCGCGGTGGATTGACGACGACCACTTCGACGTCCGCGCCCACGTCGGCCATGTCGTCCTGCCGGCGCCGGGGGGCGAGGCGGAGCTGTGCCGGTGGGCGGCCGACTTCTACTCCCATCGACTCGACCGCACGCGCCCGTTGTGGGAGGTGGCGCTGATCGAGGGACTCGAGGACGGACGCTGGGCGTTGGCGCAGAAGACACACCACTGCCTCGTCGACGGGGTTGGGTCCGTCGACGTGGCCTATCTGCTCCTCGACGCCGAACCGAACCCACCCGAGCGCGCGCTCGGCCCGCCCGCGCCGAAGGACGCCAGCTCGCCGCCGGCGCCGTTCCTGCCGAGCCCTCCCCAGCCGCTCGTGCAGGCGGCGAACGCGGGCGCGCAACTGGCTCGCACGGGGGTCCACGCGGCGCTGCATCCCCGGGAAGCGTTCGCGCGCTCGCGCTCCGTGGCCGAACTGCTCGTCCGCGACGAGCTGATCGGGGCCCCTCACAGCTCGCTCAACGTGCCGATCGGATCGACCAGACGGTTCGCGGTGGTTCGGGTCCCGCTCGCCGAGCTGAAGGCGATTCGCGGCGGCTTCGGCGGGTCGGTGAACGACGTCGTCCTGGCCGCCTGCACGACAGGACTGCGCCGGCTGCTCGTCGAGCGCGGCGACCCCATGCCGCGCCAAAGCCTGCGCGCGATGGTCCCGATAAACCTCCGCGAGAGCTCGGAGCGCCTCGCGCTCGGAAACCGGGTCAGCTCGCTGTTCGTCGAGCTGCCGGTGGCAGAGCCGGTCGCGGAGGAGCGCTACCGCCAGATCATCGCCTCGACCGCCCAGCTGAAGTCCTCGGGGGCCGCAGCCGGCGCGACGACGATGATCGATCTGGCGGCGCTGGCACCGCCCGTCGTCCACGCCGCGCTCGCCCGATCGCTCTACGCCACCCGCCTGTTCAACATCACGATCACCAACGTGCCCGGCCCGCAGATCCCGTTATACGCGCACGGCGCACGGTTGCGCTCAATCTATCCCGTCGTACCGCTGGCGGCCGACCACGCGGTGGGCATCGCGATCTTCTCCTACGACGGCGAGGTCACGTTCGGCATCATCGCCGAAAGCGGGTCGACGCCCGACCTCGACGTGCTCGCGCGAGGAGTCGAAGAAGGGATCGAGGAGCTGGCGTCGCTCGCCAGACGACGACAGAATCCGGCGGCGCGTGCTCGAGGTCGGTCGCGGCGCCTCGACGAGGCCGTCGGACCACCCGCGCACGGTGCGCCGCCCTCGGGGTGAATCGCGTTTCGTCTGAGCCGATGACTCGATTAACGGCCAGTGCTGCCGCTACGGGCGCCAGCGCGAACTACGGTCCGCGCTCCGTGGAAAGCCGTGACGAGCGCGCGGACGGCACGCGATGGAGTGTCCCGCCGTCGTGCCTACGTTGTGGGCTCATGTCGTATCGCCAGTCGCTATTGCCAGGAGCTGGTACCCGAACGGCCTGTAAAAGCTGAACGCATGCCCCACACCAATCATCGAGCGGGCGTCAAAGCGGACGCCATGGAGCCAAAGACAGCGAAGCTGCACGGCCGAACCCTCACGTACACCGAGGTGGGCACGGGTCCGGTGCTGTTGTTGATCCATGGCATGGGCGGCAGTTACGAGAACTGGGGGGCGGTGATCGATCCGCTCGCGCGGCATCACACGATCGTCGCACCAGACTTGCCCGGCCACGGCCGGTCGGCAACGGGCGCCGGCGACTACTCACTCGGAGCGTTCGCCGCGAGCCTGCGCGACCTGCTGATTTCCCTCGGCCATGACAGCGCGACGCTCGTCGGCCACTCTCTCGGCGGCGGGATCGCAATGCAGCTCGCCTATCAGTTCCCCGAGCTCGCCGAGCGCTTGGTGCTGGTCGCCAGTGGTGGTCTCGGTCCTGAGGTCAGCCCGGTCCTGCGCGCCGCTGCGTTACCTGGAGCCGACGTCTTCATTGCCGCGACCGCGGGTATAGGGAGGAGGTCCGGACCCGTGGTCGGGCGTGGCTTGGCTTTCGTTGGGTTGCGGCCGACCGTCGACGTGGAGGCGGTAGCGCGTGGCTACGCCTCGCTCGCCGATCGTGACCGCCGGGCCGCGTTCTTGGCCACCCTGCGGTCGGTCATCGACTCACGCGGCCAGCGGGTCGATGCGAGAGATCGGTTGTACTTGGCTGCGGCCGTGCCCGTGATGCTCATATGGGGATCACGCGATCCCATCATTCCGGTCCGCCATGGGGAACGTGCCCACGAGGCCATCCCTGGCAGCCGTCTCGAGATCTTCCGTGGCGTCGGGCATCTACCACAACTCGAGGCCCCGGCGAGGTTCGTCGCGGCACTCGAGGAATTTCTGGAGGAGACCGAGCCGGCCCGGTTCGACGCGGGTGAGTGGCGCGGCCGGTTGCGGTAGCTCACGCCCCCTCGTTCGCGACCCCCTCCTCGATATAGCGGGTGATGCCGGCGCTGAGGCCGAGGTCGAGCGGCACCGATCCGCCTTCGAGGTGCACGCGGGCGCCATCGTCGGTGATCGCCGCACGCCAGCCGTGCAGCTCGACGTCGCGCAGCGCCTGCCGGAGGATCAGCCCCGCCCGCTCCTCGCGGTCCGGGGGATTCGAGGGCCGGTCGAGCTCGAGCTCGAGCTGGGCTTCGACCTGAACCGGCGTGCGGTCCCGGAGGCGCTGGAGGTTGGTGTCGATCTGGACCGCCACAGGCGCCAGCATCAAATCCGTGGGGTTTCTCGGGCGCGGGGTCATACGATCAAGCCGGCTCGACGGTCGTGCGCGCCGCCTTCGAGGCGCGATCGCCGCGGCGCGCGGCGCGGGGCGCCGAGCCGTCGAGCGCGAACGAGGTGCTCTCGCCGGGGCGCAGCTCGCGGACTGTGTCGCCAACGCCCACCTTGATCGCGCCGCTGTAGCCGTCGGCGAGCGCGGCCACGGTGAGCTCGTCGCCGGCCAGCGACACCGTGATCGGCGTGCGGCGAAACTGCATCGGCAGCGACAACCCGTCCAGGCGGTCGCACAGCGTGGGGTTGAACAGGAGCACGTCGCCGCGGATCTCGGTGCCTAGGTACGCGCGCTGGATGAGATCCAGGGTGCCCGCCATCACCCCCAGGTGGATGCCCTCCCGCGTGGTGCCGCCCTGGATGTCGCCGATATCGCTCTCGAGCGCGGTCAGGAATCGCTGCCACGAGCTCTCCGGATCGATCGCGGCGAGCGCCCCGGCGTGGGTCACGAAGCTGAGCGTCGACCCGTGGGACGTGCGCCGGTCGTAATACTGGATCGTCCGCCGGGCGGTGTCGTCGGTGTACTCGTACCCCAACTGCTCGAACAACCGGCGAAGCTCGTCTCCCGAAAACAGGAAGAACAACATCACCGTGTCGGCCTGCTTGGCGAGCCGGAACCGGTCGGGGTCCTCGCCCTCGGCGCGCAGGATGCGATCGAGGCGCTGGATGTTCCCGTGCCTGGAGCGGTACCCGTCCCAGTCGAGTTCTTCCAGCTCCTCGTAGCCCTCGAACTGGCTGATGATGCCGTCGTCGTGGAACGGTACGAACATCTTGCGGCTCATCTGCTCCCACTGGCGGATCTCGTCGTCGCTCAGCCCCATCCGGGCCCGCAGCACGTTGCGCCGGCTGGCCGGGAGCAAATTGAGGACCTCCTGCGCGGTCTCGCAGATCCAGGCCACCATGACGTTGGTGTAAGCGTTGTTGCGCAGCCCGCCGTCCGCCGCGTCCGGGTAGCGCTCGTGGAACTCGTCGGGGCCCATCACGCCGTGGATCTCCCAGCGGTCGCGCTCGACGTTGTAGTGCGCGATCGAGGACCAGAACCGCGCGATCTCGAGCATCATCTCGGCGCCGTGGTCGCGCAGGAACTCGACGTCGTGAGTGGCCTGGTAGTACTGCCAGATGTTGTAGAAGATCGCGGCGTTGACGTGGCGCTGGTTGCGGCTCAGGTCCGGCTCCCAGCGGCCAGAAAGCGGGTTGAGGTGGATGACCTGTGTCTCCTCCTGTCCGTCGCTGCCGCTCTGCCAGGGGTACATGGCCCCGCGGAAGCCGGCCTCCTCGGCCGCCGCCCGGGCCTCGCCGATCCGCCGGTAGCGATACATCAACAGCCCGCGCGTGATCTCGGGGAGCCGGAGGTTCAGGAACGGGTAGACGTAGAGCTCGTCCCAGAACACGTGGCCGCGGTAGGCCTCGCCGTTGAGCCCGCGGGCGGGAACGCCGGCATCGTGGTGTGCCGTCAGGCGCGAGCAGGTCTGGAGCAGATGGGAGATGTGCAGCCGTAGCAGGAACTGCGCCCGCGGCTCCCGCGGCAGGCGGATGTCGCACACGTCCCACAGCTCTTCCCAGGCCTGTTTGTGACCCTTAAGCGCCGCCGCGAACGTCGGGTAGCGGCCCGCGCTCTTGGCCGCATTGGCGAGTGGCTCGTGGATGGCGCGGTCGCGCGAGGTGTACACCGCGGCCATCTTCTCGACCCGGACCGGCGTGCCCTGGTCAACCTGGAAGTCGAGGATCTGGTGTACGTAGTCCTGCAGCTGGTGCGTGGTGCGCGCGACGTCGAGCTCATCCTCGCCGCGGTAGGCACGCGTGCGCGCCGCCTCGGCGATCTCGATCCTGGAGTGACGCGTGCGGGCCTTGAGCGCGATCACATCGGAAGCGTGCAGGCGGGGACCCAGCGGATCGAGATGCCGGCCCTCGAGCTCGTGGTAGCGGGCCACACCCCGGTTGAAGACCCGCGCGTCGAGCGCCGAGACCACCTCCACCTGCCCCGACCAGTTCTCAGCCACCAGCTGCCAGGCGACGGCCGACAGGTGCATCCGGCCCATGCTCACGAACCGCCGGCTCGTGAGGCTCGTCTCGCGCCCGGCGCGGTCGCGGAAGCGGAGCTGGCGGGTGAGCAGCGCATGGCGAACGTCGTAGGCGTGCCGGTAGGCCAGCAGCTCGACGGTGGCGAGCCGAATCAGATCGTCGCCTTCGATGCGCAGCCACATGGTGGAGCAGTTGGGCAACTTGACCATGTCCTCGTTGTGGACGGGGTGGCCGCCCAGGATCGTCGTCTCGCGGTTGTAGACGCCGTGGGCATAGATGCCCGGGTAATGGACGTCGTCCGCGAACTCCCACTCCGCGGCGCCGCGGACGCCCAGGTAGCCGTTGCCCATCGACGTCAGCGTCTCCCGGAGGCCCTCCTCGGCCGGGTCGAAGCCGTCGTAGACGAGCTCGAACTCACTCGCCGTGTATGTCTGCGCCGCCATGCTCAGCGGCCCGGCATCTGAAATCGCATCGGCAGGTTCACAAGGTTCGCGTGGTCACAGCAACACCGCTCTCCGCGGTCAGGCGACGGTACGCGGGCGGGAACCTCCGACCATCTGCACTTTGCCACCGTCAACTTGCGGGGAACTACGCAAGCCCCGGTCGCCACCTCGCGCTTAGCATCGCGCCATGCGGATCGGCATCCTCACGGGCGGCGGCGACTGCCCGGGACTCAACGCCGTCATCCGCGCGGTGGTGCGCAACGGGATCGACGGGTTCGACGATGAGCTCGTCGGTTTCCGCGACGGATGGCGCGGGGTGCTCGAGAACTCCTTCATGGAGCTCGACATCGAGGCCACGCGCGGAATCCTGCCGCGCGGCGGCACGATCCTCGGCAGCTCGCGGACCAACCCCTACAAGCGCGATGACGGCGTCGACCGTGTCCGCGAGACGCTAGCCGAACTTCAGCTCGACGCGTTGATCGCGGTCGGTGGCGAGGACACGCTCGGCGTCGCCAACCGGCTGCACCAGGACGGCGTGCACGTCGTCGGCGTGCCGAAGACGATCGACAACGACCTCGGCGCCACCGACGTCACGTTCGGCTTCGACACCGCGCTGCAGATAGCGACCGAGGCGATCGATCGCCTCCACACGACGGCCGAGAGCCACCACCGGATCCTGGTCGTCGAGGTGATGGGGCGCCACGCCGGCTGGATCGCGCTGCACGCGGGCGTCGCCGGGGGCGCCGACGTGATCCTGATCCCGGAGATCCCGTTCGACATCGACGAGGTCTGCCGCCTCGTCCGCCGCCGCCACGACCGCGGCCGTCCGTTCTCGATCGTCGTCGCCGCCGAGGGGGCGACCCCGAAGGCGGGCACGATGGAGGTCCTGACCGGCGCCGTCGACGAGTTCGGCCACCCCCGGCTGGGGGGCATTGGCACCGGGCTCGAGCACGAGATCGAGAAACGCACCGGGTACGAGACGCGGGCCACGGTCCTCGGTCACGTGCAGCGCGGCGGCACGCCGACGGCGTTCGATCGCGTGCTCGCGACCCGACTGGGTCTGAGGGCGATCGAGGCCGTCCACGAAAGCGCGTGGGGCATGATGACCTCACTGCGTGGGAACGAGATCAAACTTGTGCCGCTCGCCGACGCGGTCGCCGAGCTGCGGCAGGTGCCAACGGAGGAGTACGAGCGCTACGGCGTTCTGTTCGGTTGAAAGCGAGGATTGAGATGACGACACTGGGTTACGACGGCCTCCTGTACATACTCGCGTTCGATCACCGCGGGTCGTTTCAGAAGAAGATGTTCGGGATCGAGGGGGATCCCACGCCGGCTGAGGCCGAGACGATCGCCGACGCCAAGCGGTTGATCTTCGAGGGGATGCTCGAGGCCGTCAGCCGCGGCGCCGATCCCCAGGCCACGGGCGTGCTGGTCGACGAGCAGTTCGGGTCCGACATCCCGCGGCGGGCCCGCGAGCGCGGACTGAAGCTGGCCATGCCGGTCGAGAAATCCGGCCAGAACGAGTTCGACTTCGAGTACGGCGAGGACTTCGGCGCCCACATCGAGAAGTTCGACCCGGACTTCTCGAAGGTCCTCGTGCGCTTCAACCCCGAGGACGATCCGGAGCTGAACGCGCGCCAGCTCGACCGGCTGAAGCGCCTCTCGGACTGGCTGCACGAACACGATGGCAAGTTCCTGTTCGAGCTGCTGGTGCCGGCGACGGACGCGCAGCTCGAGCGGGTCGGCGGCGACGCCGACCGCTACGACGCCGAGCTCCGACCCGGGCTGATGCGCCGGGCGATCGAGGAGACTCAGGCGGCCGGCATCGGGGTCGACGTGTGGAAGATCGAGGGCGTCGACGACCGCGGCGATGCCGCGATGCTCGCCGAGCAGGCCCGGTCGCTCCCCGGGCACGAGGCGGTCACCTGCGTCGTGCTGGGACGGGGCGCGTCGGGCGCCAAGGTCGCCCACTGGCTCGAAGCGGCGGCTCCCGTGGACGGGTACGTCGGGTTCGCGATCGGCCGCTCTATCTGGTGGGACCCGCTGGCCGCATTTCTGGCGCACGACCTCCTGCGCGCGGACGCCGCGGCGCAGATCGCCGAGAACTACCTGCGCTTCGTCCGCGTTTACGCGGGAGCGCTCCCTACGGCGCAGACCCAATCATGAGCGCGATCGAGAACGTGCACGCCCGCCAGATCCTCGACAGTCGAGGCAACCCGACGGTCGAGGTGGAGGTCCGGCTGGCCGGAGGCGCGCTCGGGCGCGCAGCCGTGCCATCCGGTGCCTCGACCGGAACGCGCGAAGCGCTAGAGCTCAGAGACGGCGAGGCGCCGTTCGGAGGCAAGGGCGTGCTCCACGCGGTCGGGAACGTCAACGCCGAGATCGCCGATGTCGTGCGTGGCTTGGACGCTACCGACCAGCGAGCGCTCGACGAGGCCCTGATCGCACTCGACGGCACCGAGGGCAAGTCGCGGCTGGGAGCGAACGCGATTCTCGGCGTCTCGATGGCCGCCGCGCGCGCGGCCGCCGCAGATGCGGGCGAGCCCCTGTGGCGATACCTGGGCGGAGCCGGCGCCGACCTTCTGCCGGTGCCGACGATGAACGTCCTGAACGGCGGGGTACACGCGGACAACCCGGTCGACTTTCAGGAGTTCATGATCGCTCCCGTCGGAGCTGATTCGTTCGCCCGGGCCCTCCGGCTCGGGGCCGAGGTCTACCACGAGCTGCAGCGCACCCTCAAGCAGCGAGGACTGGGCACGGCGGTCGGAGACGAGGGCGGGTTCGCGCCGGCGCTCGACTCCAACGAGGCGCCGCTCGAGCTGCTCGTAACCGCGATCGAGAGCGCCGGCTACACGCCGGGAGACGAGATCGCGATCTGCCTCGACCCGGCGGCCAGCGAGTTCTTCACCGGCGGCCGCTACGAGCTCGCCGGCGAGGGGCGCTCGCTGTCCCCGGAGGAGATGGTCGACTACTGGGAGAGGATCCGGGACAGCTATCCCGTCGTGTCCCTGGAGGACGGGATGGCCGAGGGCGACTGGGATGGCTGGCACGAGCTCACCAACCGGCTCGGAAGCGGTCTGCAACTCGTCGGCGACGATGTGTTCGTCACCAACCCGGCGATCCTGCGCGAGGGGATCGAGCGGGGCGTGGCGAACTCGATCCTGATCAAGCTCAACCAGATCGGGACGCTGACCGAGACACTCGACACGATCCAGATCGCGCGCGAGGCCGGGTATCGCTGCGTGATCTCGCACCGCTCGGGGGAGACCGAGGACACGTTCATCGCCGACCTGGCCGTCGCCACCGGGGTGGGCCAGATCAAGACGGGCGCCCCGGCGCGGACAGAACGGGTGGCCAAGTACAACCAGCTTCTGCGGATCGAGGAGGAGCTGGGCGAGCGCGCGCGCTTCGCGGGGCGGGCGGCGGTCGTGTTGGCGTGAGCAGCGGCTACATCCGTCCGCCGATTGATTCCAAGACGTTCGTGCCGGCCCGATTCTGACCGCAGCCGGGTTGCACAGAACTACGGAGTCGGATGCGCACAGAACTACGATGGCGGGCAGCGCGGACACACGTAGGCTCGTCCCTCCACTGTTCACGCCTGAGGAGATCGACTTATGCCTACTCGCGTCGCTATCAACGGTTTCGGCCGGATCGGCCGGTGCGTCGTGCGCTCCGCATTCGAGCATGGCGCCGACGTAGAGATCGTCGCCGTCAACGACGTCGCCGACCCGGCCGTGCTCGCCCACCTGCTCGCCTTCGATTCGGTGTTCGGGCGCTTCCCGGCGAACGTTTCCTATGCCGACGGCGTCATCCGCGTCGATGATCATGAGATCCGCGCGCTATCAGAGCGCGACCCGGGCTCGCTTCCGTGGCAAGAGCTGGGCGCCGACGTCATCATCGAGTCGACCGGGCGGTTCCGCACTCGCGCGGACGCGGCGAAGCACCTCGAGGCCGGCGGACGCAAGGTGATCGTCTCGGCGCCGGCCAAGGGGTCCGAGCCGGCCGACGCCAACGTCGTGTTGGGCGTGAACTTCCACGAGGTCTACGACCCCGAGGCCCATCACATCATCACCAACGCCTCGTGCACCACGAACTGCCTCGCCCCGGTGGCCAAGGTCCTCCACGAGACGGTGGGGATCCACCACGGCCAGATGACGACCATCCACGCCTACACCGCCGACCAGAGCCTGATCGACGGTCCCCATTCGGACCTGCGGCGGGCCAGGGCGGCGGCGGTGAACCTCGTGCCGACGAGCACGGGAGCGGCCAGTGCAGTCGGGCTCGTCATCCCGGAGCTGGCCGGCCGCCTGAACGGCATCGCCGTGCGGGTACCTGTCCCTACCGGCTCGCTCGTCGACCTTACCGTCGAGGCCGAGCGCGCCACCACGGCCGAGGAGATCAACGAGGCGTTCAGGCAACGCGCGGACACCGGCGTGATGACCGGGATCCTCGAATACAGCGAGGCCCCGATCGTGTCCACCGACATCGTCAAGTCCCCGTACTCGTCGATCTTCGACGCGCCGCTGACCAGCGTCATGAACGACACCCAGGTCAAGGTCGTGGCTTGGTACGACAACGAGTGGGGCTACGCGACGCGCCTGGTCGAGCTCGCCGAGAAGGTCCTCGTCCCAGAGCCGGCACGGGTGTAACCGGAGAAACGTCGCGTCCTTGTTCTGCCCTCGCGTGCGGGCGAGGACGACACGTGTTGTTCTCATGACGCGCCGCTCGAGGCGCACGCATGAACGCCAGGCGACGTCAATGTCTGAATCGTGTCAGCGGTGTGCGCGAGTTATTCGCGGGCGAGCATCGCGGCGGCTTCGCGTTCGAGGTCGATGTACGGGTCGCCGCTGACGTCGATCGCGACCCGGTTGATGGTGCCGCCGGTGAACTCGTGCGGGTGAGGGCCTGGGTAGTCGTCGGTGACCGGCTCGCCAGCGTCGCGTCCCACGCATAAGCCCTCGCCGGCGATCGAGAACTTGCCGGGCTGGGTCTTGATCCGCTCCTCACTGACCTTCGTCTCACCGTGGTAGAGCGACAGAATCCCGGTCGAGACGCCGGGCGGGTCCTCGCCATCCTTGACGAAATTGGCGGCCAGGATCAGATTCGTGCCGACCGGCACGTCTTCACTGCCGACGATCTTCTGCTCAAAATTGCCGACCCAGTTGTAGACATAGTGCAGGCGGTTGTTCTTGATGTAGAGAGCGTGCCCGCCGAATCGCGAGCCGTGGGCGAACAGGACGCCCTCGGCGCCTGGGGCGGGGATGTCGACGAGCGCGCCGATCCCGTAGGAACGGTTGCGGATGTTGACCGCCTGTGACTCCGGCACCTCCGCCAAGTCCGGGTAGTAGACGTAGCGGTTGCGCGCCGGACTCAGAAGCGGACGCGGGGTCGTGAGGATTTCGAGGGCTGAGCGGTCATCGAGCGGGAACGCTCCGTTGCGACCGGCTTCGGCGTACCACAGGCTGATCATCTCGGTGAGCCGTTCGGGTTCCTGATCGGCGAGGTTGTGCAGCTCGGCGCGGTCGACGTCGGTGTGGTAGAGCTCCCAGGTGTCGCTGCCGAAGTGACTCCAGCCGCTGATCGTCGGGTGGGCCGTGACGGCCTTCCAGCCGTCGTGCCAGATCGCCCGTGAGCCGAGCATCGAGTAGAACTGCGTCTTTCGCGCGGTCGGGAGCGACCCCTGGTCGAAGCTGTAACGCATGCTGGCGCCGTCGAAGTCGCTCTGGACATGACCGCCGATCGTCTCAGGCGGCTCAACGCCGAGACAATCGAGGATCGTTGGAACAAGATCGATCGCGTGGTGGTACTGCTCGCGGATCTCGCCCCTCGCCTTCATCCCCTTCGGCCACGAGATGATGCACGGGTCCGACGTGCCGCCATTGAACTCGTAGCGCTTCCACATCTTGAACGGCGTGTTGAACGCCATCGCCCACCCGTTCGGGTAGTGGTTGTAGGTCTTGGTGCCGCCGAGCTCATCGAGCATCGCGAGGTTCTGCTCCATCGAGTCCGGGATGCCGTTCGCGATCTTGTTCTCGTTGACCGATCCGTTCGGCCCGCCCTCGCCGCTCGCGCCGTTGTCGGAAATCAGCAGAATCAGCGTGTTCTCGCGCTGCTCGGTCTCCTCCAGATAGTCGAGCAGCCGCCCGATCTGATCGTCGGCGTGCGCCATGAACCCGGCATACACCTCCGCCATCCGGCAGAACAGCCGCTGCTCCTCGGCCGACAATGAGTCCCAGGGCCGCGTCATGTCCAGCGGTGGAAAGGGCTGCCCGTCCGGTCCGGTCTGGTCGGCGATCGGGTTGATCTGCGGAAGCTCGGTATTGGGCGGGACGATCCCCAGCTTCTTCTGGCGATCGAGCGTCTGCTCGCGGATCGCCTCATAGCCCATGTCGAACTGACCCTCGAACTTCTGGACCCACTCCTTCGCCACCTGGTGCGGTGCGTGGCACGCCCCCGGCGCGTAATACAGGAAGAACGGCTTCTCAGGCGCGACCACCTTCGCGTCCTTGATGAACTCCAGCGCCTTGTCGGTCAGGTCCTCGGTCAGGTGATAGCCCTGAGCCGGCGAGCGTGGCGGATCGACGGGATGGCTGTCGTAGACGAGGTCCGGATACCACTGGTTCGTCTCCGCCCCGAGGAACCCGTAGAAGCGCTCAAAGCCGCGGCCGGTCGGCCAGTTCCGCCGCGAGGATGCGAGGTTCATGTCCGATTCCGGGCACAGATGCCACTTCCCGACCATGTATGTGTTCCAGCCCGCCTCCCCGAGAATCTCCTGGATCTGCCCGTTCTCCGGGGGGATCACCCCGCTGGCGTTCGGGAACCCGATCGCGGCCTCGGTGATACAGGCCATGCTGTTGCGCGTGTGATTGCGCCCTGTCAGCAGGCACGAGCGCGTTGGCGAGCACAACGCAGTCGTGTGCATCTGGGTGTAGCGCACTCCGTCCGCGACGATCCGATCGATGTTCGGCGTCGGGACCGGGCCGCCGTAGCTGCTCAATACCGAAAAGCCCACGTCGTCGAGCACGATGTACAGAACGTTGGGCGCTCGCTCGGGAGCCTTTGACGCCTCGAACGGAGCCCAATCCGGCACCGAGTCACGAATGTCAACATTGATAACGCCCTTGAACCGCTCGCTCATCGCGCCAGCCTCACACATCTGCAGCGGGAGGAAAGATGGCGCACCGCAGTGCGCGAGTCCACCATCACAAACCCCCGACGGCCAAGCATCATCCGGATCAGGTGATCATCCGCGCCAAGTGGCGCCGCCGTGCAGGCAGGTGCGTGTGTCCGCGGGACTCCAGCGACCGAGCCCCGGCAGAAAGCGAGGCTAATACCGACGTTCACCCTGGCAGAGTCCCCGCCGTGAGCGGGATCTCGATGTCGGTGAACCCCTCGGGGTGAGGGCCGAACCATTCCTCCTCGCCACGTCCGAACAGGTACGGCGCGAGATAGCGGCCGGCGACCTTCGTCGGCGGCCACCAGAGGGGATGCCAGGAGCCCGGAGCGTCTGGGTCGTCCCCGTCGGCGCCCGGCACGCCGGTACGCAAGTAGCGCGGCTCCGTCCCGGTGAACAGCATTCCCCGCAGCGCGGGACGAAACGGCTCGGGGTTCAAGCTCGCGCCGTAGCTCGCAGCGACGTGCTCGGCCACCGCATCCGCCTGCTGCGCGGCGAGGCCACCCTGCTTGATCGGGAAGTCGACCGCGTCGCCCGCGGCGTACGCGTCGGTCAGCCCTTTGACCCGCCCAAACTCGTCCACCGGGATGAACCCGTGGGGCTGCGTGACCGGTACGCCTGCCAGATCCGGGCCGTAGAGAAGGGGGAGGGTGACGACGTAGTCGGTGGTCGATTCCCCGAGAGCGGCGTGCATCAAGCCGCCGCCCGGCCCTTCCACATAAGCAGCGTGGACGAACTCAATTCCCGCTGCAGCCATCAAGCGCCCGCTCGTCTGGCTGCTGCGACCGCCGAATAGCGCCAGCGGGCGATCTTCGGGACTAAGGAAGCGCAATTGCACACCGTCAATGTTGCTCCGCGCGAGCTCCAGCGCCGTCATGAGCGCGAGCTCGTACAGCGGCAGCACCCACGCGGTCTTGGTGGGGGCAACGAAAGCCACGCTCCGTGCCTGCCCACGGCGCAGTTGCCCGAGCATCTCCCCAATGGCCTCACTCGACCCTTCGAGCCCAAACGTGATGGCGTTGGAGAACGACGGACGCGGCCGCGCTCCGGGAGCGAGGATCAGCGTGTCGAAAACCACGTCTGCGCCCTCCGCGCAGCTAAGGCGGTGGTTGGTGCCGTCCACCGTAGTGACACTCGCGCGGATGAAGTCCGCGCCGAACTCGGCCGTGATTTCGGGGAGTGAATATTGTGCTGCCGGTTTGAAGCCGAACGGCTCCGCCACTGTCATCGGCCGATCGATGAAGCGATCGTGCGGCGAGACGAGTGTCAACTCGACGCGATCGCCAACGAGGGCCCGCAGCGCGAGGAGCGCCTCCAGGCCGGCGACCCCGCCGCCGACGATGACGACCCGGCCGGGGGTGGATTTGCTGGGTTCAGTCATGCCACTCATTTCGGGTTGTAGCGGATTGCCAGATTGCGGTCTCACGGGGCATAGGCGCCGGCGTTTGCGGCCCGGATCGCGGCCACGTATCCAGTGCGCTGGTACTCGGCCGCGTCGACCTCGGGCGGAACCGCGAACAGGCCGCGGACGTCAGTGAGGTCGTGGAACCCCTTGCGAGACATCCAGGCGGTCAAGCCTTCGAGGAGATCGGTCGCGTAGCGAGGTCCGTGGCGCAGCAGAGCGGACGTGGTCATCACTACGTCGGCACCGGCCAGGAGGTACCTGGCGACGTCGCCGGGGGCCTCGACGCCGGAGGTGGCCGCGAGCGAGGCACGAACTCTGCCGCGCAGCAGCGCGATCCAGGTTCGCGCTAGTCGGGCATCCGCCGGGCTCGACAGGTTCACTCTCGGCAGGACCACGAGCTGCTCGGGGTCGATCTCAGGTTGCAGAAAGCGATTGAAGAGGACGAGCGCGTCGGCCCCGCCGTCGTCGAGACGCAGTGCCATCTCGCCGGGCGAGCTGAAGTAAGGGCCGAGCTTGACGGCGACCGGTACGGTGACCGCGGCCTTGACGCTCGCCAGGATGTCGATGTGGCGCTGCTCGACCTCGCGACCGGAGATCTCCGGACTACCTGGGAGGTAGTAGATGTTCAGCTCGATCGCGGCGGCGCCGGCGTCCTGCATCGCGCGTGCGTAATCGGTCCAGCCTTCGGGAGTGACACCGTTGAGGCTCGCGATCACGGGGACATCGACGGCGGACACGGCGCGCTCCAGGAGGACCAGGTAACTGTGGGGGCCTGCGTCCTCCTCGGCGGCGGAGGGGAAGTAGCTGAGCGCCTCAGGGAAGCTCTCGGCGGTCTCGTCGACGAGCCGAGCGGTGCGGGCCGCCTCCTCTCGCAGCTGTTCCTCGAACAGCGAGAACAGAACGATGGCGCCCACGCCGCCGTCCTCCATCCGCTTCACTCCATCGAGCGTGTACGACAGCGGCGACGGGGACGCCACAAGGGGGTTGCGCAGCGCGAGACCCATGTAGTTGGTCGACAGGTCCATCAGCTACGCCGGCGGGGGTCCGATGGGAACTCGCTCGCGCCGCGGGTCGCCATCGCCTCGTAGAGGCGCCAGCGCTGGTCGACGACCTCTTGCGCGAGCCCGAGCAGGCGCTCAGCCTCGGTCGGGTGAGCGGCCGCGAGCGCACGGAAGCGCAGCTCACCCTGGCGGTAGTCCGCCAGCGACATACGCGGCCTGGGCGAGTCGAGCAGGAAGGGGTTGCCGCCGTCGGTACGCAACACCGGGTCGTAGCGGATCAGCGGCCAGTGACCGCTGGCCACGGCGCCGTACTGCTGGCCCAGACCTTGGCGCAGGTCGTATCCGTGCGCGACGCAGTGGCTGTACGCGATGATCAGCGACGGTCCGTCGTAGGCCTCGGCCTCGCGGAACGCCCGCAGGGTCTGCTGGGGATCGGCGCCAAACGCCACCCGGGCCACGTACACGTCGGCGTAGGCGATCGCCTGGAGCGCGAGGTCTTTGGTCGGGACGGTCTTGCCGGCGGCGGAGAACTTCGCGACCGCCCCGAGCGGCGTCGCCTTGGACATCTGGCCGCCGGTGTTGGAGTAGACCTCGGTGTCCATCACCAGCACGTTTACGTTCTTTCCGCTGGCCAGGACGTGATCGAGCCCGCCCGAGCCGATGTCGTAGGCCCAGCCGTCCCCGCCGACGATCCAGACGCTGCGGCGGATCAAGTGGTCGAGCACGCTGCGCAGGTCATCGACCGCGGGACCGTCCAGCTCGTCGAGTCGGCGCTCGAGCGCCGCGATCCTTTCGCGCTGAGCGCGCAACTCCGATTCGCGGACCTGGGGCGCGGACAAGATCTCATCGACCAGCTCGTGGCCCACCGCGTCGCGCAGCTCCTCCAGGCGACGCCGGGCGAGCTCGCTGTGGCGATCGGCGGCGAGTCGCAGCCCCAGCCCGAACTCGGCGTTGTCCTCGAACAGCGAGTTCGACCAGGCCGGACCGTGTCCGTCGGCATTGACTGTCCAGGGCGTAGTCGGCTGGTTCCCGCCATAGATCGACGAGCACCCGGTGGCGTTGGCGACCGTCAGCCGGTCGCCAAACAGCTGGGAGAGAAGCTTCAGGTATGGCGTCTCCCCGCACCCGGCGCAGGCCCCAGAGAACTCGAACAACGGTTCCAGAAACTGGGTCCCGCGCACGGTGCCGAAGTCCACGCGCGTGCGGTCGATCGCCGGCAGCTGCTCGAAGAAGGCGATGTTCTGCCGCTCGCTCGCCACCAGCGGCTCCCGGGCGTCGAGGTTGATCGCCTTGCGGCCCGGCTCATTGGCCGCCGACACCGGACAGGCCTCGACGCACAGCCCGCAGCCGGTGCAGTCCTCGATGTACACCTGCAGCGTGAAGCGCGCGTCCGGGAGCCCGGCCCCGTTC
The DNA here is from genome assembly GCA_963812225.1 of uncultured Solirubrobacterales bacterium. Taxonomy (GTDB): domain Bacteria; phylum Actinomycetota; class Thermoleophilia; order Solirubrobacterales; family Solirubrobacteraceae; genus Palsa-465. The sequence continues at coordinate 302,002 of CAWEUN010000006.1, read as the reverse complement.
AGCGGCGCCGACCGGAAACTCTCCGGAGCGCCATCGAGGCCGTTCGGCTCGTAGTAGCGCGATCGAATCACGCTGTGCGGGCAGACGAAGCTGCAGTTGCCGCACTGGATACAGAGCTCCGAATCCCAGACCGCGACGAAGTCCGAGACGTTGCGCTTCTCGTACTTTGTCGTGCCACTCGGATAGGTTCCGTCGACGGGCAGCGCGCTCACGGGCAGCTGATCGCCGTGACCCGCCATCATCGCCGCCGTCACCGTGCGCACGAACTCGGGCGCGTCGGCGGGGACGAGCTCGGGGGGCTCGAGCGCGGACGAGGCCCGGTCAGGTATTGGAACCTGGTGAAGCGCCGCGATCGAGCGATCGACCGCTTCGATGTTGCGCTTGACGACCTCGTCACCGCGCTTGCCGTACGTCTTCTGAATCGAGGCCTTGATCGCCTCGATCGCGCGCTCGCGCTCGAGCACGCCCGAAATCGCGAAGAAGCAGGTCTGGAGCACCGTGTTGGTGCGCCCGGCAAGGCCCGCCTCGCGCGCGATCTTGCCGGCGTCGATCGCGTACAGCTTGATCTCCTTGCCGAGGATCTTCTCCTGCACAGGGCGCGAGAGCGCGTCCCAGACCCGATCGGGCTCGAAGGGACAGTTGAGCAGCAGCGTTGCTCCGTGAGCGGCGCGATCCAACACCTCAGAGCGCTCGATCAGCCCAAACCGGTGGCAGCCGACGAAGCTCGCTGATGAGACGAGGTACGGGGCCCGGATCGACTGGGGTCCGAACCGCAGGTGCGAGACGGTCTGCGATCCCGATTTCTTGGAGTCGTAGACGAAGTAGCCCTGGGCGTGCATGTTCGCCGCGTCGCCGAGGATCTTGATCGTGTTCTTGTTTGCGCCAACCGTCCCATCGGAGCCCAGCCCGAAGAACACGGCACGAACGGTCTCCTGCGGCTCGATATCGAGCGATGGGTCGTAGGGAAGGCTCGTATGGGACACGTCGTCGTTGATGCCGATCGTGAACCGCCGCTTGGGCTGATCGCGTCCAAGCTCCTCAAACACCCCGGCGACCATCCCGGGGGTGAACTCCTTCGAGGACAGGCCGTAGCGCCCGCCGATGACCATCGGCATCACCTCGCGCTCCCCGGCGCCGTGGGACTCGCTCAGGGCCGCGAGCACGTCCAGGAACAGCGGCTCGCCGAGCGAGCCGGGCTCCTTGGTGCGGTCCAGCACGGCGACCCGCCTCACGGTTCCAGGAAGTGCCCGCGCCAGCTCGCGAGCGGGGAAGGGCCTGTACAGCCTGACCTGCGCGACGCCCACCCGTTCGCCGCGCGCTTGGAGGAAGGCGACGGTCTCGCGCGCGGTCTCCCCGCCGGAGCCCATCACGACCAGGACCCGCTCGGCCTCCGGGTGACCACTGTAGTCCACGAGGCCATAACGGCGGCCGGTCCGCTCGCCGAGTCGGTCCATCGCGGCCTGCACAATGTCGGGCACGCGGGCATAGAACGGGTTCACGGTCTCGCGCGCCTGGAAATAGATGTCGGGGTTCTGCGCGGTGCCTCGGACGAACGGCCGTGCGGGCGAAAGCGCCCGCGCGCGATGCGCCCGGACCAATTCGTCGGAGATCAGCGCGCGCACGTCCTCTTCGTCCAGCATCTCGATCGTCTGCAGCTCGTGCGAGGTGCGAAACCCGTCGAAGAAGTGCAGGAACGGGACGCGCGTCTCGAGCGTCGCGGCGTGCGCCACGAGCGCGAAGTCGTTCGCCTCCTGCACCGACGCCGCCGACAGGAGCGCGAAACCGGTTTGGCGGACCGCCATCACATCGGAGTGGTCACCGAAGATCGACAGCGCCTGGGCCGCCAGCGAGCGCGCCGCCACATGCATCACCGCGGAGGTCAGCTCCCCGGCGATCTTGTACATGTTCGGGATCATCAGCAGCAGGCCCTGGGAGGCCGTGAACGTAGTCCCGAGTGCCCCGCCCTGCAGCGCGCCGTGCAGGGCTCCCGCGGCGCCGCCCTCGCTCTGCATTTCCACCACCGCCGGAACCGTGCCCCACATATTGGTCCGCCCCTTGCTCGACCACTCGTCCGCGAGTTCGGCCATCGGCGAGGAAGGCGTGATCGGAAAGATGCAGCAGACCTCGCTGCACAGGAAGGCGACCGACACCGCCGCTTCGTTGGCGTCGACCGTGGCTCGCATCAGCGCGTCCCGTCCGCTGGGTCCGTTGGCGCCACGAACGCAAAGTGAGGATCGGGCGCCTCCTCCGGGACCATCTCAATCGAGTGAACCGGGCACTGCTCAAAGCATGCCCGGCAGCCGGTACAGCGGTCGTAGTCGAAGCGGTAGCGCTTCCCCGGACCCAGCTTGATCACGGCGTCCTCCGGGCAGGCGCCGAGACAGCCGTCGCACTCGATGCAGTTCCCGCACGACAGGCACCTGCGCGCCTCGAACACCGCCTCCTCGGGTGAGAGACCGGCGACCACCTCTTCGAAGCCGCCCAGGCGCTCTTCGGGCGCCAGCTCCGGCTGCTCGCGTCGAGGATGATCACCGAAGTACCACAGGTTCAGGAGCCCGAACTCCGCCAGCGGATGCTTTAGAGGGCGCTCGTATTGCGAGCCGCGCAGCCAGGCATCGATCTCCCGTGCCGCTCGCTTGCCGTGGCCGACGCCGACGGTCACGGTGCGCTCCGAGGGCACCATGTCGCCGCCGGCGAACACGCCCGGACAGCCGGTCATCAGCGAGCCGGACACGCGCACGGTCCCATCGGGGTCGAACTCCACTCCCGGCACCCCGCGCAGGAACGCGGTGTCGCTCTCCTGGCCGAGGGCGAGGATCACGGTGTCGGCGGCGAGGGTCTCGAACCGGCCGGTGGGCTGGGGGTAACCGGACTCGTCGAGCTCCATCTCCTCAACCTGCAGCTCGGAACCCTCCATCGCCTTGATCGTCCTCAGCCAGTTGATCCGCACTCCCTCCCGCTCGGCGTCGGCGGCCTCCTCCTCGTGGGCCGGCATCTGCTCCCGGGTGCGCCGGTAGACGATCAGCGCCTCCTCCGCGCCCATCCGCCGCGCGACGCGCGCGGCATCCATCGCGGTGTTGCCGCCGCCGTAGACCGCCACGCGCCGGCCGATCACGGGCCGCTCGCCCGCGGCGACCCCGCGCAGGAACGACACCGCGTCAACGATCGGCCCGGCGTCCGCCGCGGGGATGTCGACCCGCTTTGACAGGTGCGCGCCGACCGCCACGAAGACCGCGTCGAAGGCCCCCTCGCGGCGCTCCGCCTCGAGGTCCTCGACTCGATGGTCACGGGTGAAGCGCACGCCGAGCGCCCCGATCCGCTCGACCTCGGCGCCCATCACGTCGCGAGGCAGCCGGTAGGCCGGAATCCCGTAGCGCATCATCCCCCCCGGCTCCGGACCCGCGTCGCGGATCTCGACCTCGTGGCCGAGACGCGCCAGGTGGTAGGCGGCCGACAGTCCGGACGGCCCCGCGCCGATCACCAGCACGCGTTTGCCGCTGGGCGCTCGTGGAGGATCGAACAGCCATCCCCGCTCCAGCGCCAGATCGCCCAGGAACCGCTCGACGGCATGAATCGAAATCGCACTATCGAGCTCGGCGCGGTTGCACACGCTCTCACATGGGTGGTAACAGACACGGCCATGGATCGCCGGGAACGGGTTCTCAGCCGTCAGGAGCCGCCATGCCTGCTCGTGCTCCCCGACCTTGACGTGGGCCATCCAGCCCTGAATGTTCTCGCCCGCGGGACAGCCCGCGTTGCACGGCGGCAACAGATCGACGTACACCGGTCGCTCGCTACGTACCGGCCCGGCACGGGAACGCCCGTGAACAAGATCCGGCAGCTGCGTGACATCGGTCACCGAACCGCCAGACGCCGGCGTCGACCGGCGCTCAGCGCGTTGAACGGTCACGGCTGTCGCGGAGCCGCGATCGCGGCCTGAGCGGCCGCGACGCGCGCGATCGGCAGACGGAACGGCGAGCAGCTCACGTAGTCGAGCCCGGCGTCATGGAAGAACCGGATGGAGTCCGGATCGCCACCGTGCTCGCCGCAGACGCCGAGTTCCAGGTCGGGACGCTCACGGCGGCCGCGCTCGACAGCGGTGCGCACGAGCTCGCCGACGCCCTCCCGGTCGATGGTCGCGAACGGCGAGCCGTCGACGATCTTTTCCTCGACGTAGCGGGGGATGATCCGGCCCTCGATGTCGTCGCGGGAGAAGCCGAGCCCGCACTGCGTGAGGTCGTTGGTTCCGAACGAGAAGAAGTCGGCGTGGCGAGCGATGCGCCCGGCGATGAAGCACGCGCGTGGCAGCTCGATCATCGTCCCCACCGTGAAGTCCGTGCCATAGGTGAGACCTTCCTCCTCGGCGACTGCCACCACGCGGGCTCGCACGAGCTCGAGCTCGCGCTCGTAGGCGACCAGCGGGATCATGATCTCGAGCCCCGGCGCTCGTCCCGTTCGCTCGCGCACCGCGCGCGTGGCGCGGGCGATCGCGCGCACCTGCATCTCGTAGATCTCCGGCTGCATCACGCCCAGCCGCACACCGCGCGTTCCGAGCATCGGGTTGGTCTCCTCGAGTGAGCGCACACGGTCGAACTGACTCTCCAGCCCGCCCAGACTCGGGCTGCGGTCGATCCGCGCGCGCACGATCTCCTCGTGGAGCTCGAAGCGGTCCGGGAGGAACTCGTGCAGGGGCGGATCGAGCAGGCGAATGGTTACGGGCCAGCCGACCATCGCCTCGAACAACCCCTCGAAGTCGCTCTGCTGGAGCGGCAGCAGCTCGTCGAGCGCGGAGCGACGGCCGGCATCGTCCTCGGCCATGATCATCGCCCGCATCTTCGGCTGGCGATCGGCTGCCATGAACATGTGCTCGGTCCGGCACAACCCGATTCCTTCGGCGCCGAAGCGCTGTGCGCGGGTGGCGTCCTCGGGCGTGTCGGCGTTGGCGCGCACGCCGATCTGGCGCAGCTCGTCGGACCAGCGCAGGACCGTCTCAAATCGTGCGTCAACATGGGCCTCGACGAGCGGGACGTCGTCGGTCGTGATGTCACCGGTCGTGCCATCGATCGCGATGTGGTCGCCCGCGTGTAGGACCAGGTCGCCGATCCTCACCTCCCCCCGCTTCAGGTCGATGTCCACGTCGGCCGCACCCGTGACCGCGGGACGACCCATACCGCGCGCCACCAGCGCGGCGTGCGAAGCCTTGCCGCCCTCCGAGGTCAGGATCCCGACGGCGGCGTGAAAGCCCGCGACGTCGTCGGCCTCTGTGAACGGACGCACGAGAATCACAGCGGCTCCGTCCGCGGCTTGCTCCACCGCGTCTTCGGCGGTGAACACGATCGCGCCCTTCGCCGCGCCGGGCGAGGCGGCGACGCCATGGGCGATCACCTTGTAGCGGGCTGTCGTATCGAACGTGGGGTGCAGAAGCGCGTCGAGCGCGGCGGCGTCGATCGTCGCGATCGCCTCGGCCTTCGTCAACATCCGCTCCTCGAAGGCGTCCACCGCGAAGCGCACGGCGGCCTGCGCCGGGCGCTTGGCGTTTCGGGTCTGGAGCATGAACAGCCGCCCCTCCTCGACCGTGAACTCGGTGTCCTGCATGTCCTTGTAGTGGTCCTCGAGCTTGCGCAGGATCCCGGTCAGCTGCTCGGCGACGTTCGGCATCCAGTCGTTCAGCTCGAAGAGGTCGCGGGGCGTTCGGACGCCTGAGACCACGTCCTCCCCCTGCGCCCGCGGCAGGAAGTCGCCCGACGGCACGGGGCCGCCCGTGACCTCGTCACGACTGAAAGCCACCCCGGAGCACGAGGTCTCGCCCTTGTTGCCGTACACCATCTGCTGGACGTTGACGGCCGTCCCCCAATCGTCGGGAAGGCGGTTGATCCGCCGGTACTGCACCGCCCGCTCGCCCAGCCACGAGTCGAACACCGCGCGGATCGCGTCCGTCAGTTGCTGCCTCGGGTCCGTCGGGAAGTCGAAGAACGACTTGAAGCTCTCGGTCAGCTCGCGCAGCGCCTCGGCGTCGAGCTCGGTGTCGAGGGTCACGGCGCGGTCGCGCTTGACGCGGGCGATCTCATCCTCGAAGCGCTCACCCGGGATCCCACGGACGACGTTGCCGAACATCTGGACCAGGCGGCGATAGCAGTCCCACGCGAAGCGGTCATCCTCGGTCCGCGCGGCGAGACCGGCAACCGACTCGTCATTCAGCCCGAGGTTCAGCACCGTGTCCATCATCCCCGGCATCGACACGCGTGCGCCCGAGCGCACCGAAACGAGCAGCGGATCCTCGGCGTCGCCCAGCCGCTTACCAGCTCGCTCCTCCAGCGTCGCGAGCGCTCGATCGACCTGCTCCTCCAGACCGGCCGGCAGGGTCTGGCCGCCACGCATGTACGCGACGCACGCCTCGGTGGTGATCGTGAACCCGGCGGGGACCATTTCAGGACCGAGGATGCGGGTCATCTCGGCGATCCCCGCGCCCTTGCCACCGAGCAGCTCGCGCATCTCCCGCGACCCCTCGGCGAAGTCGTAGATCCACTTGCGTGCACCCGCGCCAGACTCATCGACGGTGCCGGCCTCTATTTGCGTGGTCATCTCGTCTCTCCCGGATAACTTGACCTGACTGACATAAGTCTTGCCGCAGCATCAGCGCGCCGCAACGGTGGGAGCTGCCTAAGCCCACTACGTAGTTTCCCCCCGCGCTGCATGCTCGGACCGCGCTGCGTAGTTCCCCGCACGAACGGTTCGGATTCGCACGCTGGCCGAGCAGGTCCTCAGCTTCTAGCGTGGTCGAAATGACCGGCACGACCGGCGCGATACGGGTGGTGATCGCCGACGACCACGCCGTGGTGCGCCGCGGATTACGTCAGCTGCTGGACGCCGAAGAGGGGTTTGAGGTGGTCGCGGAGGCCGCTGACCTGGAGAGTGCGCGGCGGTATGTACGCGGCCACCATCCCGATGTGCTGGTGCTCGACCTGAACCTGCCCAATGGCCTGAGCTTGGGGGCGATCCCGGAGCTGCGCGCCGAGTGCCCGGAGACACAGATCGTCGTATTGACGATGCAGAGCGAGCCGGCTTACGCCCGCCGGGCGCTCGCTGCGGGCGCGCTCGGGTACGTGCTCAAAGAGGCTGCCGAATCCGAGCTGGTGGAGGCGCTTCGCCGCGCCGCGGACGGCGACCGGTACTTGAACCCGCGGCTCGGCGCGAGCGTCGCGGTCGAGGTCGGGTCTGACCGTCCCAACGGGCTGTCCGAGCGCGAGCTCGAGGTCCTGCGAATGATCGCGCTGGGCAACACCAACGCCGAGATCGCCGCGGCGCTGTTTGTATCCGTGCGCACGGTCGAGACGCACCGCGCGCACATCCAGCAAAAGCTCGGCCTCAGATCCCGCTCCGAGCTGGTCCGCTACGCGCTCGACCATGGGCTGATGGAGACCTGAGTAGGCTTGGGGGATGCCGTCGCGCCAGCGGGTTTCACAGGTGCGTTGGTCAGTCGCGGTGGCGGCAGCGGCCTGCGGTGTGGGGGAGCTCGTTCGCCGTCGGCGGACGGCGCGGAACCCGCCACCGCCCCCGCCCGTGACGACGCAGTCCAGTCCCGGCCAGATCGCGGACATGCAGCAGGCCTACGGCGCCGACATGGCTCCATCAACCGCGCCGCCACGAGGCGACGGCCAAGAGGACGGCTGACAGCGGCGGCGGAGGCGCGTGCTCGACGACCACTTCCCGACGATGGGCACACTCGCGAGGGTCGTGCGCGACGCTGACGGCGAGGTCGACGTGCGGTCGGTCTTCGCCGAGATCGATCGCCGGCTGTCGCGCTTTCACGCGGGCAGCGATCTGTCCCGGCTGAACGCAGATCCCAGGCCCTCCGTCCCTGCCGGACCCCTGCTTCGCGCCGCGGTCGCGGCGGCGCTGCGCGCGGCGTCCATGAGCGCCGGCCTCGTCGACCCGACGCTCCTCGGCGCGCTGCGTAGTAACGGTTATTGCGGGTCGCTGGCGGACGTGGCGCCCGCGTCGCTGGAGCAGGCGTTGCGGACAGCGCCACCCCGTCGCCCGGCTCGGCCGGACCCGGCCGCCCGATGGCGCGCGGTGGAGGTCGACGACGACGCGGGCGTGATCCGTCGGCCACCCGGCTTGGAGATCGACCTGGGGGGCTCGGCCAAAGGATGGGCGGCTGACCTTCTCATGGCGCGGCTCGAGCGCCACGGGCGCTGCGCCGTCGACTGTGGCGGCGACCTGCGGGTGACGGCGCGACGAGGAGCGCCGTGGGAGGTGCGCGTGCGCCATCCGCTGACCGGCGCGAATCGCCCATACGCTCCACATTCGCGCGGGCGGCGTGGCGACCTCTGGTATCGACGCACGACTCTGGCAGCGCCATGGTGGCGAGTTCGCTCACCACCTGCTGGACCCGGCCACCAGAACCCCAGCGTGGACGGGAGTGGTTGCAGCCACCGCGCTCGCCCCGACCGCTTTGGAGGCCGAAGCCCTGGCCAAGGCCGCACTGCTGTCAGGTCCCGCGGCCGGGCGGCGCGCTGCTGCGAGCCCACCACGGCGGGGTGCTCGTTCACGACGACGGCGCGGTCGATCCCGTCAGCTGAGGGATCGGAACGCCGGATCCCCCGCTCGACGGCCTCGATCAGGAACCTGCGCAGCGACGCCGGTTCGACGACGCTCTGTGACCGAGCCCATCCGAACCGCTCGCTCGATGCTGTGGACCCGGTCGAAGCGCTCGGCGAACTCTCGCCTGTTCTCTGCCAGCACCTCTTCCCACAGCGCAGCTCTGCTGGCTCGCAGGCGCTGACGCTCTGCGCCCTCGGCGTGCGCGATCGAGCTTTCGAGCGCCTGGATTCGCTCGTCGCCGGCTGCGGCCCGCTCGACCTCGCCCGCGAATACGACCGCCGCCGCCGGGGCGCCCCCGATCACCGAGGCGTGGGCGCCTGCGAGCGCGACCGTCTCGAGATTCGGATTCAGCTTTTGCGAGAAGACCACGAACGCGCCGCCGTGGTACCGCGACAGGACGCAGAACACGATCGGGACCGTCGAAGTTGACGACCGCGCGTGCGATCTCGGCGCCGAATTCGAGCTGCCACTCGCGCAGCGACTCGGGCGAGCCGTCGAAGCCGGCCAGGTTCGCCAGCACGACCATCGGCCTGCGCCCAGCTGCCGCGTTGAGCGCACGCGCGATCTTCTTGGCCGCACGCGGGAACAGCGTGCCCGAGGTCCAATGGTCTGGACCATCGGCGGGGATCGTCCCGTGCCTGCGGCAGCGGCCGGGACTCGATTCCGATCACCGACACGGGCCATCCTCCCAGATGCGCGTCCCACACGACCGCGACCTCCGCATCGCGCATCCCCGCCCAGCGCTCCAGCGGCGGGTGGTCGGAGTCGATCACCGCGCGCATCACCGAGCGGATCGCGAACGGCTGCTTGCGACCCGGGTTGCACTTGTCGGAGAACACGTCGGCGATCCGCGTCAGCAGCGAGCCGGGCGCGTCGTGCGGGGCCTCGCCGACGTCGCGATCGGAGGGATCCGACGTGTCTGCGCCCGGCGCGGGAAGCGCTCACCCGGCGCCACGTAGGTGTGTTCGTAGTAGCGAAGCAGCACCCGGCAAGCGTCGGCGAGATCGCTCGCCCAGTACTGCGCCTGGCCGTTGGGCCCCATGATCCGCTCGTAGCCCCCGATCCCCAGGTTGTCCTCGGCCGACACGCCGCCCGAGTAGTCGAGCGTCTGCTTGCCGGCCAGCACCATCGCGCCGTCCGGCGTCATGATCAGCGCACCGCGGCGTATGCATCAGCATCGTCGCCTCCGCATTGCAGTAGGGCTGCGCTCCGACGTTGATGCCGGCAACGACCACGTTGAGCTCTCCGCCGGCTTGCGTGAACAGCACGATCCGTCGTAGCCCGGCCGCGATCCAATCCATCGTCTCGGTGCCCGAGTCCATCGCGATCTTCGCTCCGGCTGACAGCGCGAACCACTCGAGCGGGACGCCGAGCTGCTCGGCCAGATCGATCGCAGCGACGATCCGCCGGCACTCGGGCTCGGCCAGCGATCCGAGTGCGCGCGTCGGGTCGCCCAGCAGGATCACCCGCAGCATCCCCTCCGGATAACGCTCGGTGAAGTTGCGGACCGTGCCGACGACGATGCCGGTGGGGTTGGTCGCCGGTGGACGCTCGACCGGCTCGAGCCGGCCGCCATCGGTCAGCTCGTGCTCGATGAACTCTCCGGAGGGCTGGCCGGCGTTGGGATGGGCGGGGGCCAGCAGCTTGACGATCTCGGCCGGGTGCAGGGTGCCGCGTCGACGGGCCGAGGTGATGCGCCGCGCTCCCTCGTCGAGGGGCTGCAGCGGCTCGCTGGGTGGGTCCGCCACATCGACTGAGACGTCGTGTCCGGTCGGCGCGTAGAACCGCAGGACTCGGTCATGAACCGTCCCATCCTCCTCGCGCAGACGTCCTTGTATCGCGATCAGCTCGATCCCGAGTCCGGCCGTTCGGGGCGCCAGCCGCTCGATCAGCGCGCGAACCTCGTCGGGGTGCAGCTCGATCACCGGCCACGCGTGCAGCAGGACGCGGTTCCACATCAAGCGCCGATGCAGCGGCCGGCGCGCTTGGAACGCCGCGTATCGCCTCCAGCACCGACACCAGCACGCGTTCGAACTCCGGCAGTGAGACCGCACGGCCCCGTTCGTCGTAGACGGCGGTGAGGTCGCGGACCTCGGCCAGCGCGAACAACCGCTCGTCCTTGGCGTTGGCACGCGCGACCCCATGGAACATGTAGATGTCCTCCGGCGATGCCAGCCGCTCGAGGTCGAACTCGCGCAGGCGCCAAAGCTGTAGGCGATCGCCCATCATCGGGTGAAGGCCGCGCAGCACCTCGTCCTCGGCGAGCCCGCTCGGTCCTGGCCGGAACGTGAATAGGTCGATCGCCGACATCCCCCGGCCCCGCCGTGGCTCGGCGGCCGCGACGCACGATCCGGTGAAGTGCCGGTGGTGTCGGAACCTCCGCGAACAAGGCGTACAACCGCGCCGCGAGCTCCTCGCGGCCCGCGGCGCCCTCCGGGTGCGGCACGTACAGGTCGAGCACCGCGAGCTCACCGCCGGGCAGCGTCTCGGCCCGCGCGAAAAAGCGCGTCGCGATCGCCGGAATCTCATCGAATTCGACGTATGCCGTGACCAGCTGCCGTTGCCGTCCGCCGATTCGGTAGCCGGCGAGCGCCACGTCGTACCCATCCAGCTTCACGTGCTCGAACCTTCCGAGCGAGCGCGTCCGGTAGTAGCGGCGAGCCATCGCCTCGACGAGCAGTCGGCGAGCGGGCGGTGAAGCCGAGCCCATCGCGACCGTTAGTCTCGGTGCCAGCGGACGGGGGCAGTCGACGATCTCCTCGATCAGCTGTTCCGCATCTAGTCGATCGGGCTCGGCTCGTGAGCGCCGCGATGTGCTCCTCCATTTCCGCGTATACGCGCTCCCGAGCCTCCGCGATCACCGGCTCGTCGAAGTAGCGGAATCGGACCTCGCGGGCCAGGTCGGCGACGACCGGGTCTCGGCCCTCGAGCGCGATCGCGAGCCGGTCGAGGACCTCGCGGAAATCAGTCCCGACGTGCCCGACGAGCTGGTCGGCATCCTCGAGCCGGCGGTCGAGGATGGCGACGATCGCGGTGCGCGCGATCTCGGCGCGCTGCTGGGAGAGGAACAGCCGGTAACACGCCTCCTCCAGTCCGGGCGTCCGCTCGAGGCTGTCGATCCCGTAACAAGCGAGCGCTCGGCCCAGTACCGCTATGAACCGCGGTGGCAGCCCCTCCGCGTCGGCGTCGAGCGAGCGCAGCCACGCATGCAGTTGCTCCTGCGGGCTCTGTAGGGACTCCGAGCCTGGCTCGTGCTCGCCGCGGTCGGGACGCGACACCGCGCGCAGGTCGGCGAACATCCCCAGCAGGCGATGCTCGCCGGGAATCAGCGCCGGGTCGCAGCTGAGCAGGTCGGCGCATTGGCCGTGAAGGTCTTCGATCGTACGTTCCACCTCCGTGGCACCGATGTCATAGCCGAGCACCAGCCACTCCATGCGGCGCAGGTTCTCCCGGCACGGGTCTGGCGCGGCGTCCCCCGACACCGTCAGAGACGCGAACGACAGGCGCTCGCCCGGCGGCGGCTGGGCGGGTTCCCCGATCGCCTCGAGCGCGACCAGCGGCGCCTGCCCGCCGACGTGGACGTTTTCGCCAACGAATACGTGCTTGACGCGCCCGCGGAATGGCGCGGTCAGCGACGACTCCATCTTCATCGCCTCGACAACCGCGACCACATCTCCGGCCTCGACCATGTCTCCCGGGGACACGGGGATCGAGACCACGAGCGCGGAACCCGTAACCCGGATGATGCCGCCGTCGTCGCGCGAGACACGGTGGGGCACGCCGTCGACCTCCACCACCAGGTCCTCGCCCCACGTCGAGGTCAGCGTGCGGTGGGCGCGGCCGAGTAACTCCAGCCGGCGCTCGTGCGCGCTCAGCCGGCGAGCGCTCAGCTCGATCGACTGCCCGTCGACCGTGACGCGGTATCGATCGGGGGCGATCTGCGAGACGGTGAGCCGGTAGGAATGCCCTCGGTGGCGCACTTCGTAGGTGCGCGACAGGACACCCGCTGCCTGTGGACGTCCCCGGCGAGCGAACGCGTAGAAGCGGGCGCGGTCATCTGCTGCGTCCCGGTCCGCCAGCTCGATCGCCGCCTGGAGCAGCGCGAGGTCGGCGTGGCGCACCGGCAGCGTGGCGCCGCTCACGTACAGCCGCTCGAGCAGCCCGGTGTCGACCTCTCCGGCGCGTACCTTTGGATCGTCGAGCAGCTCGAGCAGGAAGCCCTGGTTCGTGGTCCCGCCGTCGACCACTGTGACCGTCTCCGCGAGCGCCCGACGCATGCGCGCGAGCGCTTCGTCGCGGTCGTTGCCCCACGCGATCAGCTTGCCGATCAAGGAGTCGAACTCCGCGGGGATCCGGTCGCCCTCGGTCACGCCGGTGTCCACGCGCAGGCCGGCACCGGTCGGGAGCCGCAGGTGGACGAGCCGCCCGGGCGCGGGCACGAACCCGAGCGCCGGGTCCTCCGCGCACAGGCGGACCTGGATCGCATGGCCGGCAGGCGCCGGCGGGTCACCCTCGAGCCGCCCACCCGCGGCGACATGCAGCTGAAGCTTGACGAGGTCGAGCCCAGTCACCGCCTCGGTGAGCGCATGGCCGGCCCCGAGATGGGGGGTCATCTCCAGGAACGAGAACCGCTGTGCTGTCGGGTCGTAGAGGAACTCCACCGTCCCTGCGTTTCGGTAGCCGGCGCCCTGCGCCAGTCGCCGCGCCGCGTCCGTGATCTCCCGCTCCTGGCCGGCGGTGAGTCCCGGGCTGGAGGACTCCGCGAGGAGCACATGCTCGCGCCGCCGACACGAGCACTCGCTCACTCCAAGCGGCCACACGCTGCCATGCCCGTCGGCGATGATCGGCACCTCGAGAAAGCGCACAGAGTCAGCGCCCGCTGCGCCGCTCGGCGGCGCGGCTTTGTCCCTGAGCAGCCGCATCACCTCCGGATCGGGCCCCACGAAGACGACCCCGAGCCGCTCGCACAGCTCTGCAAACTCGGGCCGCTCGGAGACGACGTCCCAGCCGACCCACGCAGCGTCTGCGCGGGCCTCTTGCAGCGCCCGCTCGAGGACTCCGAAATCCGCATATGCAGCCGGGTCCGTGCCGAGGCACACGGCTTCGTCGGCGTGCCGGACGAACATCGCGTCGCGCTCCGCCTCGGTGTGCAGAGCGATCAGACACACCGGATCGGCTCCACGCCCGCCCAGCTCGCGCACGGCGTGAATGACGCGCATCGCCGCCTCGCCACGATTGACGATCGCCAGGCGTGAGAATTCGCGTTGGAGCATTGGCCGTCGGCTATCGCGCCGACCCGCGGTCAATCCGGCTGTCGATAGCCCGCCTGGAGCAGCTCGATGACCTCGCGGATCAGCGGGATGCGCGGGTTGGTGCGAATGCTCGGATCCATGAAGGCGGCCTTGGCGAGCTCGGGCAACGCCTTTTCGAACTCCTGGCGTTTCACGCCGCAGTCCGCCAGCGTCCGCGGCTCGTCGACCTCGGCCAGCAGCTCGTCGACGCGGGCGAACAGCCGCTCGCACCGATCGCGCTCCGTGCGCCCGCCGAGCCCGAGAATCCAAGCGATCTGGGCGTACTTCTCGGGCGCCACGTAGGCGGAGTAGCCGGGCGCCGGCATGAACTTGCTCGGCAGCGAGGCGTTGTAGCGCAGCACGTGGGGCAAGAAGATGGCGTTCGCACGACCGTGAGCGATCCCGAACCGTGCGCCCACCGGGTGCGCGAGGGCGTGGTTGAGCCCGACGAACGCGTTTGAGAATGCCAGCCCGGCAATCGTGGCGGCGTTGGCCATCGCCGTGCGCGCCTCGAGGTCCGAGCCGTCCCGATAGGCCCGGGGCAGCGACGTAAGGATCAGATTGATGGCCTGCACGCAGAAGGCGTCCGTGAACGGCGAGGCGAAGATCGAGACGACCGCCTCGAGCGCGTGGGTGAGCGCGTCGATTCCAGTGTCGGCGGTGATCTCGGGCGGCATCGTCAGCGTGAGGTTCGGGTCGACGATCGCCATGTCGGGGACGAGCGAGTAGTCGACCAGCGTCACCTTCCGCCGTCCGACGCTGATCACCGCCGCCGGTGAGACCTCTGAGCCCGTGCCGGATGTCGTCGGGATCGCGACCAGGCGGACCTTGTGGTCGACCTCCGGGAAGACCGCGATTCGCTTGCGCGCGTCCAAGAACGGCAGCGACAGCTCGCGGATGCTCAGCTGCGGGCTCTCGTGGAACAGGCGCATCGCCTTCGCGGCGTCCATCACGGAGCCGCCGCCGAGCGCGATGATCGCGTCGGCATCGAACCGCTCGAGCTCCTCCACTCCGGCGCGAATCTGCTCCTCGGTCGGCTCCGGCTCGACCCCGGAGAAGACGTCGACGGCGCCGGCGGTGAGGTAATGGCGCACCTCTTCGGCGACACCGCGGGCCACTGTCGGGCCGTCAGTGACGATCATCGGGCGGGAAGCGCCGAGCTGTCTCAGGTTGTCGAGCGCCCCAGGATTGAAGTACGTGTCGGACGGAACCCGGAACCACTGGGGTGGTGTCTGCCGGCGGGAAACGGTCTTGATGTTGAGCAGGTTTCGGTAGTTGACGTTTTCGGTCGTGTTCGATCCTCCCCAGGTGCCGCAGCCGAGCGAGAAAGTCGGGGTCATCGAGTTGTAGACGCCGCCGAGCGCTCCGACGGCGGTCGGCGCGTTGACGAGGATCCGACCCGTCCTGATGGACCGTGCAAAGCGATCGATGACGTCGTCGTCGGTCGCATACACGGCCGAGGTGTGGCCCAGGCCACCGTGCTCGGTGACCAGCTCGCACGCCCGGATCCCGTGCTCGACCGAGGGGGAGCGCACGACCCCGAGCACCGGCATCAGCTTCTCGGCGATGAACGGATGCGCGGCCAGAGCGTCGAGGTCGGTCGGGAGCGGAGCGAGCAGCACCTTGTCGCTCTCGGACGCTTCAAAGCCCGCCAGGCCCGCGAGATTGACGCACGACTGTCCGAGGACCTCGAGCTGCACCTTGCCGTCGCTGGCGAACGAGCGCGCCGCCAACGCCGCGGTCTGCTCGTCGGTCAGCAGCCGGGACCCCATCCGCAGGAACTCCTCGATCACTCGATCGTAGATCTGATCGTCGATCACGCACGTCTGCTCCGCGGGGCAGATCACCGACGAGTCGAAGGTCTTTGAGACGAGGATGTCGACGACCGCCATCCGGATATCCGCGCTGCTGTGCAGGTACACCGGCGCATTGCCCGACCCGACGCTGAGGCACGGCTTGCCGGCGGCGTTCGCGGCGGCCACGGCCTTCGGCCCGCCGGTCGTCCAGATGAAGTCAACGCCGGGGTGGTGGAACAGGTACTGCGAGACGTCGAGGGAGGGGTCGGGGATCACCTGCAGCGCGTGCGCCGGCAGCCCCGCCGCCTCCCCGGCCTGCTGCAGGAGCTCGGCCGCGCGGAGCGAGCAGCGCTGGGCGTTGAAGGACGGGCGGAAGATGACGGCGTTGCGCGTCTTCGCACACACGATCGACTTGAACAGCGTCGTCGACGTGGGGTTCGTGATCGGCGTCAGCGCCAGTACGACCCCGATCGGCTCGGCGACGTACTTGAGCGCGCGCTCGCGATCCTCGTCGATCACGCCTACCGACTTCTTGTCCTTCAGGTAGTCATAGAGGAACTCGGTGGCGATGTAGTTCTTGAGGACCTTGTCCTCGAGCACACCGAAGTGGGTCTCCTCCATCGCCAGCTCCGCCAGCTCGACGGCGTTCTCGAGCCCGGCGACGGTCATCGCCCAGACGATCCTGTCGACTGCCTCCTGATCGAGCTCGCGCAGCGCCTTCGAGGCCTCGGTCGCGCGCTCCACGAAGCCTTCCAATCGCGCGGCCCACTCGGCATCCGTCGAGGTGCCCGGCTCTTCGATTGCGGTGCTCATCGTTTCCTCCTAGTCCAGAGGCGGGATCATCGGCCCGTCGCCCGAGGGATCGGGGACGCCTTCCTCGAGCCAGCTGTAACGCCCGGCCAAGACCTTCTGGGCGGCGGCGTAACGGTCGTCGTCGTCGTTGGCCCACAGCTCGTGGAACAGAGTGTCGGCGCGGCGCCTGGCCATGGCGCAGAACAGCTGCGCCAGCTCGATCGCCTCGGCCTTGCGCTCGGGCTGTTCGCGACCGATCGTGTCGGCGTAAACAACAGTCGAGGAGATCGCGAACAGCTCGGCGCCGATGTCGACGATACGCCCGAGAAACGTCTGCTTCTTCTCGAGCTTTGCCTGCCAGCGCGCCATGCCGTAGAACGTCGAACGCGCGAGCTTGCGCGACGAACGCTCCGCGTAGCGCAGGTAGCCCGCGAGCGGGCCGAACTCCTCGTAGGAGCGGGGATTCTGGCCCTTACCGACGGCCAGCTGCGGCAGCCACTTGCCGTAGAACATCCCGGCCTTGATCGCCGCATCCGCCTTGGCCTTGGCGTCGCCGTCGCCCATGAGCAGGCCCCCCGCGGCCTGGAGGTGTGTGTCCACCGCCTCGCGGGCGATCAACAGGTGCATGATCTCGCTGGACCCCTCGAAGATGCGGTTCACCCGCGTGTCCCGCATGCACTGCTCGACCGGCACCGGCTTCTCCCCACGCGCCTTGAGCGACGCAGCGGTCTCGTAGCCGCGCCCACCGCGGACCTGGACCAGCTCGTCGACGAGCCGCCACGACAGCTCCGACCCGTACACCTTGCACAACGCGGCCTCGATCCGGACATCGTTGCGCTTGTCGTCGGCCAGACGGGCGGAAACGTCGAGCATTGCCTCGAGACCGAACGCGCTGCCGGCGATGAAGGCCAGTTTCTGCGCCACCGCATCGTGCTTGCCGATCGGCTGGCCCCACTGCACCCGCTCTGACGTCCACTCGCGCGCGATCTTCGTCGCCCATTTCGAAGCCCCGACCGCGACCGCCATCAGAGACAGACGGCCTGTATTCAGCGTGCTGAGCGCGATCTTGAGACCGTCGCCCTCGCGAGCGATCCGGTTCTCCTCGGGCACGAAGACCTTCTCGAGGCGCGTGACGGAGTTCTCGATCCCGTGCAGACCCATGAACTGGTTGCGGTGCTCGATCGTGATCCCCGCCGTGTCGTACGGCACGACAAAGGCGCTGATGCCGCCGCGGTGGCCGTCGCTCTTTGGCACCTTAGCCATCACGACGACGATGTCGGCGATCGTGCCGTTGGTCGCCCACAGCTTGCGGCCCGAGATCTCATAGCCGCCCTCGATCGGGGTCGCGACTAGATCGTCATAACCCCTGGCGAGCGGCATTTCGTGCACCGGCGTCGCGATCGAACCCATCCGGGCGGGGTCGGAGCCGACGTCCGGCTCAGTCAGTAGGAACGCACTGATGTGATCCTTGGCGACCATCGGCAGCCACTTGCGCTTCTGCTCCTCACTGCCGAACATCCGCAGCGGCTCGGCCACCCCGATCGACTGGTGCGCGCTCAGCAGCGTGCACAGCGATGAGTGGTAGACGCCCGCGATCGCGAGCGCGCGGCTGTAGTAGAGCTGCGAAAGGCCGAGCCCGCCGTACTCCGGGTTGACCTTGATCCCCAACGCCCCGATCCTCTTTAGTCCGTCCACCACGCGGTCGGGGATCTTCGACTCGCGCTCGATCTCGAGCGGGTCGACCTCCTCCTCGAGCAAGGTACGCAGTTGATCCAGGAACCGTTCCCCCTTCTCGACGGCCTCGGGGTCCAACCGCGGCTGCGGATGAATCAAATCGAGCCGGAAATCCCCCAAGAACAGCTGCTTGCCGAAGCTGGGTAGCTTCCACTCCGCCTCACGTGCCGCCTCAACGACATCGCGAGCTTCCTTCTCTGAAACGTTGGTTGCCATCGCCACAGTCTCCGATCACATGTTTAGGCCGCCGTCGACATCCCAGACCTGACCGGTGATGTATCCGGAGGCATCCTGGGCCAGAAAGCACACGACGCGAGCGATCTCCTCGGGCTGTCCCATCCGGTGCACCGGAATCCGCTCCACGATGTCCGCCAACATGTAGGGCGGGATGGTCACCACCATGTCGGTTTCGGTCAGGCCAGGGGTGACGCAGTTGACCGTGATTCCGATTCCCTTCTCGAGCTTTCCGGCCACTCTGAGGGCGAGAGCCGCTTCCTTGGCGAGCGTCTTAGTCAGCCCGAACAGCCCCGCCTTCGAAGCCGCGTAGTTGGCCTGGCCGACGTTGCCCATCTCGCCGGTAACCGACGAGATGTTGATGATCCGCCCCGAGCCTCGCGCGATCATGTGCTCGATCGCAGGCTTGGACATGTAGAAGGCGCCGGACAGGTCGACCTTGAGCACCTTGTCCCAATCGTCCGGCGACAGCTTCCAGACGGGCTTGTCGACGGTGATCCCGGCGTTGTTGACGAGGATGTCGAGCTGGCCGTGCTCCTTGATGACGTCTTCGACGACGCGTTTGCAGTCCTCCGCGTCGCCGATGTTGCCTTTTTGCAGGGACAGCGTGCCTCCGTCGGCCTCGACCTGCCGACGTAGCTCCTCGGCCCGCTCGCGATTCGAGCTGTAGCCGGCGGCGACCACCGCGCCTTCCGCGGCGAGGTGCTGACAGATCGCAGCGCCGATCCCGCGAGTGCCGCCCGTTACCAATGCCACGCGTCCGGTGAGATCGTTGTCGTGGCGTGCGGTCTGAGACTTAGAACTTGTCGTTGCCATTGTCCTGTCCCTTTCAGTTCGAATTCAGTCGCTCGACGATCATCGCCATGCCCAACCCGCCGGCGACGCACATCGACTCCAGTCCATACCTGCCCCCGACGGAATCGAGGTTGTTGAGCAGCGTGGTCATGATCCGCGCGCCGGTCATCCCGAACGGATGACCCAGGGCGATCGCGCCGCCGTTGATATTCAGCTTCTCGGGATCGATGCCCAGCTCGTCGCGGCAGGGGATCACCTGCGCCGCGAACGCCTCGTTGAGCTCCACCAAGTCGATGTCGTCGATCTGCAGGCCCGATTGCGCCAGCACCTTCTTGACCGCTGGGATCGGCCCAAGGCCCATGATCTCGGGACGGATCGCCGCGACCGAGGAGGCGACGATTCGCGCGCGGGGCTCGACGCCGCGCTCGCGGGCCTTCTCCTCCGACATGACCAGCACGGCGGCGGCGCCGTCGTTCAGCGGACATGCGTTGCCCGGGGTCACGGTGCCATCGGGCTTGAAGGCGGGCTTGAGCTTCGAGAGTCCCTCCACCGTCGTGCCGGCGCGAGGCCCGTCGTCTCTCGTGACGGTGTGTTCCGGGACGACGTCGCCGCCGGCGTCGTGAGTCTCCGGTATGGTCACCCCCACGATCTCGCGGTCGAAGTAGCCGCTTTCGCGCGCCGTGACGGCGCGGGCCTGCGAGAGCGCAGCCCACTCGTCCTGGGCCTCGCGGCTGACCGTGCAGCGCTCGGCCACGTTCTCTGCCGTGAGCCCCATCGGGATGTACACGTTGTAAGGGGCGGCGTCTGAGCCGTCGAGCAGCGGGTTCATCACCGGGAGCGTCATGCCCGCGCCCCGCGAGACGCATTCCACCCCCGCGGCGACGTACTGATCGCCCTCGCCCGCCTTGATGGCGTGAAACGCCATCCGGATCGTCTGCAGCGAAGACGCGCAGAAGCGGCTCACCGTGACCGCCGGCACATGGTGGTCGAAGCCCGCCAGCAACACCGCGTTGCGGGCGACGTTGTAGCCCTGCTCGTGGTCGGGGAAGCCACAGCCCATCATCACGTCGTCCGTCTCTTTGAAATCGATCTCCGGGTTGCGCTCCACCAGAGCGCGCAGCGGAATTGCGGCAAGGTCGTCGGCCCGAATGTCCCGCAGCGTGCCTCTGATCGCCCGCCCGACGGGCGTCCGGATTGCGTCGACAATGACCGCTTCAGTCATGGCTCCTCCTAGATGGCAGTCGGCCACGATCTGCAGCCGAAAAAAATCTCAGTCCGAAGTCTCGGCCTGCGCCGTCCATCCCTCATCCGCCGGCCCCCGCATGTGCCTTGCGGACAACTACGCATTGCGCACCGGCGGTTGATAATCGCCCTGTGTTTACGGCCTTTCCCGGATTCGCGCCGAGAGCGTCTGGTTCATCGTCGGTCGCTGATGGGAAAGTCCCCACCTGACAGCACCGCCGTACCCGCGCGCGCTCGAGGCCGATGTCGCGCTGCGCGACGGATCGACGGTCCACGTGCGCCCCGTGCGAGCGCACGATGCCCAGTCGATCAGGGCATTTCTCGAGAAGCTCTCGCCCGAGTCGATCGCCTTTCGGTTCTTCGGCGTGCCGAACCTCGACTGGGTCACATCCTGGTCGGTCGACGTCGACCACGCCGATCGCGTGGCCCTCGTCGCGGAGATCGGTCGACCCGGGACGATGATCGCGCACGCGGCGTACGTCCGCGTGGACGCGGCGCGCGCAGAGGTGGCGTTCATGGTCGCCGACGCCTGGCAGGGCCAGGGGATCTCGACGATTCTGCTCGCCCACCTGGCCGCGGTCGCGGACCGGCACGGGATAGCTGCCTTCATCGCCGAGGTGCTTCCGCTGAACCACCGGATGATCGAGGTCTTCCGCGAGAGCGGCTTTCCGATAGAGATGCGCTCGACCCCGGACGCGATCATGGTCGAGCTGCCGACCTCTTTGTCCGCCGAGGCGATCCGGCGCTTCGAGGACCGCGCGCGGGTCGCGGCGGTCGCGGCCGTGCGCCACGTCCTCTGCCCTCGCTCGTTGGCGGTGATCGGAGCATCGCCGCACCCCGGAACGGTGGGCGGCGAGATCCTGGCCAATGTGATCGCGGCTGAGTTCGCGGGTCCCGTGTACGCGGTCAACGACCACGAGGACGTGGTCCAGTCGCTGCCCGCGTACCGCTCGGTGACGGACGTCCCGGGACCGGTCGACCTGGCGGTCGTGGTGGTGCCGGCTCAGCGGGTCATTGGTGTCGCCCGGGAGTGCGCGACCGCCAGGGTGCGGGCCTTATTGGTGATCTCGGCGGGGTTTGCCGAGACCGGCGACGCGGGAAGTCACCGGCAGCACGAGCTGCTGCGGGTGTGTCGTGACGCCGGCATGCGGATCGTCGGCCCGAACTGCCTTGGGGTCATCAACACGGCGCCCGAGGTTCGCTTGAACGCCACGTTCGCACCGAAAAATGTCATCCCCGGGAGGGTTGGGTTCCTGTCTCAGAGCGGCGGCATCGGGATCGCGATCATCGAGGCGGCGGAGCGTCTGGGGGTCGGCTTGTCGTCGTTCGTCTCGGTCGGGAACAGCGCCGACCTATCCAACAACGACATGCTCGAGTACTGGGAGCAGGACCCGGGCACCGGCGTCGCTCTCCTCTACCTGGAGTCGTTCGGTGATCCCCGCAGGTTCGGGCGCGTGGCCCGCCGGTTCGCCCGGACAAAGCCGATCCTGGCGGTGAAGAGCGGGCGCTCGGCAGCCGGAGCCCGGGCCACGGGCTCGCACACGGGCGCGCTGGTGTCGGCCTCGGACGTGACGGTCGACGCGTTGTTCGAGCAGGCCGGGGTGATCCGCACGGACACGATAAAAGAGCTGTTCGACGTGGCTGGGGTCCTGAGCTCGCAGCCCATTCCTCGTGGGGATCGGGTGGCCATCGTCACCAACGCGGGTGGGCCGGGGATCATGTGCGCCGACGCCTGCCAAGCCAGCGGCCTCCAGGTTCCCGTCCTCCCGAGCGAGATACGAGCGGAGCTCGCCGAGTTCCTCCCGGCGGCGGCGTCACTCGTCAATCCGATCGACATGATCGCGACGGCATCGGCCGAGGACTACCGGCGGACGCTTCGGGCACTCGCGGACGCGGACGTATGCGACTCGATCCTCGCGATCTTCGTCCCTCCGCTCGGGACCCAGGCGAGCGACGTGGCCGCCGCGATCCGAGAGGCCGCCGAGACCATGGACGGAGCGACGATTGCCGCCGTTTTCATGACCAGCGAAGGTGCGCCCGCAGAGCTCAGGTCGCGGAGCGTCCATGTGCCCGGGTACGAGTATCCCGAGGACGCCGCGAGGGCGATCGCGCTGGCCGCGCGGCACGGCCGATGGCGTTCGCGTCCCGAGGGCAGTGTGATCGGGGTGAAGGGCACTCGGCCCGAGGAAGCCGCCGCGATCATCACTCGCCAGCTCGCGGCCGGGCCCGGTTGGCTTACGCCGAAGGAGGCTTCGGCGCTGCTCGAGTGCTACGGCCTGCCTCTGATCGCGACGCGCGTCGTCGCCAATGCGGACGAAGCCGTCGCGGCCGCCGCCGACCTCGGCGGACCGGTGGCGCTGAAGGCCAGCGCCGCCGGGCTCGTGCACAAGACCGACGTCGGCGGCGTCCTGCTCGGTCTCGACGGCGCCGAACAGGTGCGTGCCGCCGCTGGCGAGATCGAGGCTGCCGTGACACGCGCCGGGCTCCGGCTCGACGGTCTGATCGTGCAGCCGATGGCGCCGGCCGGAGTGGAGCTCATCGTTGGGGTCGTCCACGATCACAGCTTCGGCCAGGTGTTGGCATGTGGCGCGGGGGGGACCACCGCCGAGCTGATCAAAGACGTCGCGGTGCGCCTAACTCCGGTGACCGATCTCGACGCGCACGACATGCTCCGGTCGCTGCAAACCTTCCCGCTGCTCGATGGCTATCGCGGCGCGCCGCGGTGCAATATCGCCGCAATCGAGGACGTCCTCGTGCGCGTGAGCGCCCTCGTCGACAGACACGCGGAGATTGTCGAGCTCGACTGCAACCCTCTGATCGCCGGGCCGGACGGGGCATCGATCGTCGATGCCCGGATCCGCGTCGAAACGGCGCCGCCGCCCCCGCCCGCGCCGTCGCTCGCGCCGTGAGGGCTCAGCCCTCGCCCCAGCCGAGCACCCCGGCGATGTCGAGCGTCGACAGGATCCCGACGGGCCGCTCCGACTCGGCTTCGATCACGATCAGGTGGCTGACGCCGTGGGTGAGCATCAGCTCTCCCGCCTCTCGCAACGGCGTCGCCGGAGTGACGCTGAATACTGGCTCCTGCGCCAACGCGCCCGCGTACTTGTCCGCGCCGTCGCCGACCCCCGCTCGGACAAGGTCGAGATCCGAGAGGATCCCCCACACCGCACACTCGGGCCCCTGGTGGGAGACGCCGATCACCGCAAGGCAATGGACATGGTGGGTAGCCATCATGCGCGCTGCGTCGATCAGCGTCGCGTCGGGGTCACAGGACAGGATGCCGGGATGCATCGCGTCGGCGACCGTCGCATGCTCGAGCGAGGGCATCAGATAGCTGCCGCCGTAGGAGTGGGTCGTGGTATCAGGCATCGCTGACCTCCTCTTCTAGTCACGCCTCTGGGTGTGTCATTCCGACGCTAAAGAGCTAAAGGCGCCCAGTGATCCGCCCAAACGCGAACGGACGCCGCGGGTTTTCCACATCGCGATCCAGGATCGAGGACGGATGGCGCGACGCGCGAGCGATGCTGAAGTCGCGCGGGTATCCATCTTCCACATCAAGGAGGCCAGGCCATGGCCATTGCCGAGTCAACAACGTTTGCGGCGCCGGGTGAGTCCGGTAGTCCGGTCGAGCTAAAGGATCGCTACGACAACTTCATTGGCGGAGATTGGGTTCCGCCGACGAGCGGTGAGTATCGGGAGAACGTGACGCCTTCGACGGGCGAGCCGTTCTGTGAGGTCGCGTATTCGGGAGCGGCGGACATCGAGCTGGCGCTCGACGCTGCCCACGCGGCGAAGGATGCCTGGGGCCGTCGTTCTCCGGCGGACCGCGCGGCGGTGCTGAATGCGATGGCGGACGCCGTCGAGGAGAACCTGGAGATGCTGGCGGTCGCGGAGAGCTATGAGAACGGCAAGCCCGTGCGCGAGACGCTGGCAGCGGATATCCCGTTGTCGGTCGATCACCTGCGCTACTTCGCCGGAGCCGTGCGCTCTGAGGAGGGCAGGATCTCCGAGATCGACGAGAACACCTACGCCTATCACTTCCATGAGCCGTTGGGTGTGGTCGGCCAGATCATCCCGTTCAATTTCCCGCTGTTGATGGCGGCGTGGAAGATCGCGCCGGCGCTGGCGGCGGGCAATTGCACGGTGATCAAGCCGGCGAGCCCGACGCCGTGGTCGATCCTCAAGCTGATGGAGGTGCTCGAGTCGGTCGTCCCGCCGGGGGTGATCAACGTGGTCAACGGCCCCGGGGCCGAGATTGGCAAGGCCTTGGCGTCCAACAAGCGGATCGCCAAGATCGGGTTCACGGGTGAGACGGTGACCGGCCGGCTGATCATGTCTTACGCGGCGCAGAACCTGATTCCGTCGACGACGGAGCTGGGTGGCAAGTCGCCGAACATCTTCTTCGAGGACGTGATGGCGGCCGATGACCCGTTCCTGGACAAGGCCATCGAGGGTCTGGTCCTGTACGCGTTCAACAAGGGCGAGGTGTGCACGTGCCCATCGCGAGCGCTGATCCAGGAGTCGATCTACGACGAGTTCATCGAGCGGTGCCTGGAGCGGATCAGGAGGATCAAGCAGGGCGATCCGCTCGATCGCGAGACGATGATCGGCGCGCAGGTGTCGGCGTCGCAGCTCGAGAAGATCGAGAGCTACGTCAAGATCGGTCGCGAGGAGGGCGCGGAGGTGTTGATCGGCGGCCAGCGGCCGGAGCTAAACGGGCGCCTAGCCGGCGGCTACTACTACGAGCCGACCATGCTCAAGGGTCATAACAAGATGCGGGTCTTCCAGGAGGAGATCTTCGGGCCGGTACTCGCCGTCACCACGTTCAAGGATGAGGGCCACGCGCTCCAGATCGCCAACGACACCCTTTACGGGCTTGGCGCCGGCGTCTGGACCCGCGACGGGAGCCGGGCGTTCCGGATGGGCCGAGCGATCCAAGCCGGCCGCGTGTGGACGAACTGCTACCACCAGTATCCCGCGCACGCCGCATTCGGCGGCTACAAGGCCTCCGGCGTCGGACGTGAGAACCATCGCATGATGCTCGAGCACTACACCCAGACCAAGTGCCTGCTCGTCAGCTACGACCCGAACCCACTGGGTTTCTTCTAGAAATGCCACGCGACGGTGGCCGTACCGAAACCGACACCGCCGTGGCGGCCACCCCCGCGGCGCTCGAGGTGATTCATCACCTCGGCGCCGCGCACGGGCCGCTCGTGTTCGTGCAGTCGGGGCGCCGCCACGACGGTGGCCCTCTGATGCGCCTGACGTGTCATCCGGAGCGGGTTATGGCTCGCTCGAAGTGCTCGAGGGCGTGGACGTCGTAACCCGGCCAGAACCCCAGGCAGGACGGTGACGAATGTCCCGCTTCGCCCTGCATCCCGACCGCGAGCGGTCGGTCTCCTCACCGCCTGCGGCGTGCTGCTCGCGCTGACTGCCGGCCTGGGGTCGGCCGCGGCGCAGGCCGCGCAGAAGCTGTCACATCTGGGCGCTACGGTGACGGTCAGCGCGGCGGCACTGACCGCGATGCTCCTGCTGGCATCCGCCGTCGTCTCCGGGCTGGTGTTCGCGCCCTCTAACAACACTCGCACGGCGCTCGACGAGCTCCGCGAGTTCACCGAACTTCGCCTCCGCGCCGTCGACAAGGAACTGTTGTCAAAAGCCGCCCTCGAGCGCCTCGTCGCAGTACGCGCGGCCAACCTCACCTACCGCTTGTGGAACCACCGCGCCCGAGGCTTGTACATCGGCGCGCTCGGCGTGCTGGGGGCGCAGGTGCTTCTCATCGCGGTCGTTCACTTGTTCGGCATTTGAGCGTTCGCGCCCGGCCTCGCCACCGTCACATTGTCGAGAGCTCCGGAATCCGGCCGCGGCTCACTTGGCGATCGAACAGGTGAAGAATCAGCATGGGACCCGAGCCCTCCGGCGCAGGGGCCAGTCCGCGCAAGGGCGAAGCGTCGCTACGGGTTTTCCACATCGGCCCACAGCTAGCACCCCGGATGGCAAAACGCTCCCGCTCCCGGAACATGCGGGGCTATCTCCATCTATTCCCAGAGGAAAGGGGACGCCGCATGGCCGTCACCGTCACCGATACGGAAAAATCCGCGACGCCGCTAACGGGCTATCGCGCCGCGGTCGTACACGAGTTCAACTCGCCGCTCACCGTAGAGGAGGTTCCCGTACGAGAACTGGAGCCCGGCCAGATCCGCGTCAAGGTCGAGGCATCAGGGCTCTGCCACACCGACATCCACGCCGCCCATGGCGACTGGCCAGTCAAGCCCTCGCCCCCCTTCATCCCCGGCCACGAGGGGGTCGGCACGGTCGTCGAGCTAGGCCCCGCCGTGACCGAGGTTGAGATCGGCGACCGCGTCGCGATGCCCTGGCTCGGCTACGCGTGCGGCACCTGCGACTACTGCGTCTCGGGGTGGGAGACCCTTTGCCTCGAGCAGGAGAACATGGGTTACTCGATCGACGGCGGTTTCGGTGAGTACGCGACCGCCTACGCGCGCTACGTGGTCCCGGTGCCTGACGGCATCGACGCGTTTGACGCGGCGCCGCTCACGTGCGCCGGCGTGACCACCTACAAGGCGGTGAAGGTCGCGGGGACGCGCTCCTCCGATCTGGTGGCGGTATTCGGCGTCGGCGGCCTCGGTCATCTCGCGATTCAGTACGCGGCGATCGCCGGGGGCAGGGTGATTGCGGTGGACCTGATCGATGACAAACTCGAGCTGGCACGCGAGCTCGGGGCCGAGTTCACTATCAACGCCACCAAGCAGGATCCCGTCACCGAGATCCAAGCACTCGGTGGCGCTGACCAAGCGATCGCGCTGGCGGTCTCGCCACGAGCGTTCGAACAGGCCTACGGGAGCTTGCGACGGGGCGGCACGCTCGTCTTCGTTGCCCTCCCAGCCGACAATCACGTGACGCTCCCGATCTTCGAGACGGTGCTGAACGGGATCACGGTCGTGGGGTCGATCGTCGGCACCCGGACCGACCTGCGCGAAGTGTTCGAGCTCCACACCGCCGGCAAGACGAAGGTGATCCGCGAGGTGCGTCCGCTTATGCGCGTCAACGAGTCGATTGCCGACGTCGAAGCCGGACGGGTGGCGGCGAGAATCGTATTCGTGCCTTAAACCCCGGGCCGACTCCCTGAAATTGCGTGCGGCCGACCGCGGTGGTCGGCCGCACGCTGCTGTTTAGGTGGAGGAGACCAGTGCCGAGACGGCACGCGGGCTTCACCTTCTGAGACGCAGACTCGAGACGCGCCGGGGCGGGATCCAGAGCAAGCTCACCGCCAGGAAGCGCGCAGAGCTCGTCGTGTTCGCGCTCCGGCCTCACCTCCTCGGCGCCTGATCGCGGGACCGGGGCCTCAATAGTTCCGCGGCCAACGGTGCCCCACCTCACGTGCCACCTGTCGCTCGAGCACGACCGCTAGCCGCCTTCGCGACCCGCCTGCGGGTTCTCGGCAACGGGGTGCGGTCTTTCCCGCCGTGAATCGACGGGTCAGCGCGGAGTTGGTCGCCTTCTCCGAAAGAGAAGATCGTCCCCATCAGCACTCAAGCCTCGAGCTAATCGTCAGGAGGAAGGCAATGTCTCGCAAGGTATTCGACATACTCGCCAGTAGCGCCGGCGTCGTTGTAATTGTCGTGCTCGTAATCGCCGGCGGTCTCTTGACCTGGGGTCACAGCTTCGTCAACAGCAACGTCCACAACCAGCTAGCCCAGCAGCAGGTTTATTTCCCGCCCAAGGCGGCCTTCGATCACCCCAAGGCCGGCACCGAGATCACGCCGTCAATGATCCCGTCGGTCTCCAAGTACGCCGGGCAGCAGTTGCTGACGGGCGAGCAGGCCAAGACCTACGCGGATGACTTCATCGCGGTGCACCTCTCCGAGATGCCCTACGGCGGGGTCTACTCGAAGGCCAGCGCGGCGGCGCTCGCCAACCCGAGCAACGCCAAGCTACAGACGGTTGTCCAGACCGTGTTCCGCGGCACCACGCTGCGCGGGCTCCTGCTCGAGGCCTACGCGTTCTCGGAGGTCGGCACGATCATGCTGTGGGGCGCGATCGCGGCGTTCCTCGCGGCCGCGTGCATGTCGGTGCTGGTGGGCCTCGGTTTCTGGCACGCCCGTCGTACAACTGAGGAGGCGCAGGTCCTGGTCCCGAAGGCGGTGCCAGCTTCCTCCTGACCACCGCCTTAACACCTGGCAGAGCCAGGCTCTCCTCACAATGACGCCCACGCCGGGTCACCGGCGTGGGCGTCGATCTTTTTCCCCGCAGGCGCCGTCCCGAACTCAATGACACTCTTCGGCACAGCCGTGAGCCTCCCGGCCGCTGCGTGGCCCGGGTGGCTTTGTTGCGGCCGCAGGTCTCCGGCGGCCCGGAGGAGGGTTGCCGGGTCCTTCGCCGTGGCGAGCGGGTACAAGCTCGGCCTGACCCAGAAGGACCCGACTCGAACCGATGCTGCGGCGCTGCCGGTGCCGCCGGCGCCTCGCCAGACACGACAGTCGCTCTTGCTCAGCGCCGACTCCTCAAAGAGGAGAACGGTCGCCGTGATCTGCTCAACGACGACGTCAAGCAGAGATGCCGCTCGGCATCTCCAGAGTCTTGTGAGGCGGCCGCCAGTGGCAGCCGACTCACTCGACGCGCGACTAGGCGGCTTGGGTTTGGCAGGCCCAGCCGGAGAGCGGTCCGCTCACGAAGTGTCCGTCGGGCTCGCCGAGGGAGAAGCCCTCCGGAGCGCCGCCGGCGACGTCGAATAGAAACTCCGGCTCGCCCCAGCGCTCGTACTGCTCCCGATCGATGTAGAAGGGTGCGCCGCCGACATGACCGAGGAGCACATCATTGGGGCTCGGCAGCATCTCGTTCGCGAGCAGACAGAGCGGTAGCGAGCCATCACAGCACCCACCCGACTGGAAGATGGCGAGCGGTCCGTGTTCATGCGTGAGCCGCTTCACCATGGCCGTCGCCCGCGGAGTGGCTTTGAGACGAGTGGTTTTCTGTGTGGCGAGCATCGCCTGCTTCCTCTCCGTTCGGGTTCAATCGATGCAGGCAGCGTAGGTCCGCGATCGCCTCTGCGCTTCCGGAGTGGGCCGTAAATCTGATCGGGGTTTACCACGTGCTCGTGGCCTCGCGAGGATGTGATCTGCGCGTTAGTACGGACGCGGTTGGGGAGGAACCCACGATGCGCGCGAGAGTCGGCGGGAATCTAGGCTCGGTGCGTAAGCCCCACTGGGAATCGAGGCGCGCTCAGCCTCTATCTCCAGAGAGAGGAGACGTACCAATGAAAGCTCTCGTCTATCACGGTCCTGGCCAGCGGGGTTGGGACTCGGTCGAAGACCCCAGACTGATCGATCCGACCGACATCATCGTCCGAGTCGACACAACGACGATTTGCGGTACCGACCTACACATCCTCAAGGGTGACGTGCCTGAGACTGTCCCCGGAACAATTCTGGGTCACGAGGCCGTGGGCACGGTTGAGGAGGTCGGACCCGGAGTCAGCACCGTCGAGCGCGGCGATCGCGTGCTTATGTCATGCGTGAGCTCGTGCGGGCGCTGCCGGTTTTGCAAAGAGGGGCGCTACGGCCAATGCCTCGGCGGCGGTGGTTGGATCTTCGGACACCTGATCAACGGCCTCCAAGCCGAGTACGCCCGCGTTCCGTTCGCCGACACCTCGGTCTACAAGGTCCCAGAGCAGCTCACCGATGAGCAGGTCCTGTTCCTGGCCGACATCCTTCCGACCTCCTACGAGGTCGGGGTGTTGAACGGCATGGTCTCACCCGGGGACCTGGTCGCGATCGTCGGAGCCGGGCCGATCGGACTGGCGGCGATCCTCACCGCGCGCCTCTACACGCCGGGAAAGATCGTGGCGATCGACCTCGCCGACAGCCGCCTCGAGAGCGCGGAGCGCTTTGGCGCGGACATGACGATCAACAACGGCCGCGAGGATGCGGTCGCGAAGATGATGGAGCTGAGCGACGGCCTTGGCGCAGATACGGCGTTCGAGGCAGTCGGCGTGCCGGCGACGTTCGAGCTCGCCGCCGAGTTGATACGCCCCGGCGGACGCCTGGCGAATATCGGCGTGCACGGCAAGCCCGCGTCTCTGCATCTCGAGAAGCTGTGGATTCGCGACGTCACCATCACGACAGGACTCGTCGACACGTTCAGCATCCCGCAGTTGATGAGGCTGATCGCCAGCGGACGCTTGGACCCGTCGCTGTTCGCGACTCATCGGTTCCCACTCGACGACACGATGGCCGCCTACGACACGTTCGCCGACGCAGCGAACACGAACGCGCTCAAGGTCGTTCTCTCCGGCACGGCAAGCCAGAGCGGACGGACGGAGCGGGTGGCCGAGGCCGTGTCCGTCTGAGTGGTGTAAGCCACCCGGCTGCTTGCCGGGCGGGGACCCGAGTGCTGGGTCGTGAGCATCACGACCCAGCACTCAAACCTCTCACCGCGCAGGGACTCCAGGCGAAGGGGCGCACGCTGATGCTGAGTGGCCTTGATCGTCGGACGACCAAGAAAGGAACGAGCATGAAGGCGATCGTCAGGAGGATGGCCTCAGCCATATCGAACCGAGCGCCGGTGAGGAGCCTGGCTTACGCGCCTGGCTGCGGGACCTCGAGCACGTCGATCATCTCCGCGCAGCCGCATTCGACACCCGGCTTGACAAGGCGCCGTGGGTCACCGGCGTCGCCGCACGCGGGATCGGACGCCGGCTTCACCATCGCGGCTACGACGTGATCAGCAGCGAGAGCTTTCTGGTCGAGGACTCTGAAGGTCCGCTCGAGGAAGGCGAGCTCGAGCGCTCTCGGGCGTGGGGCGAGCAGCTCGCCGCGCTGCTCTCGAGCGCGAGCGTCCGCTGAGGCAGCGATCGTGGGCGTATGGCTACCGAGTGGCTTTGCTGCGCGCAGTTGCCGTCCGCCGGGTGCCGCTGGCCTTCGCCGGTGCTCGCTTGTTAGCGGTCTTGGACGATCCGCGCGCGCTCCCCGACTTGGATGACGCTCGTGCCACGCCAGACTTCGATGATGCTCGCGTGGAACCGGACTTGGACGACGCCGCTGAGGCCACGTCATTCTGGAGCCGATCGAGATCGCGCTGGATCGCGCGGCGCATCTTCGCCAGATCACGGCGAGCGTCCCGTAAAAGCCTGGTCACATCGCGGCGCAGATCACGTACACCGGTTCCAACGCTGCCGCCGATCGAGGCCAGGTCCTTCTGTGCGACCTCGAGTGTCTGCGTGACCCGGTCGAGTCTTTGAGCATCATCTTCGGCCCGCGCGTGGGCCACCGTAGTCGCGCTTGATGGCTGCTTCGCTCTCTTTGTCTGAGGCATTCGAATCTCCCTAGGTGATCGCCGACCGGCTTTGGCTTGTGCAGCGTATTCGGTGTCGGGATCTGCTGATCGCGAATACGAGTTTTTCCGCAATCGCGATGGGCGCCCAACCCCGATGGACCAACGCGCCTGTGCTGGGACCATGCCTCCTCAAGTCGCCCGCGACGGAAGAGACCCAAATGACACCTTCAGCCCTGACATCAATGCGCGAGCTGCACGGCCGAGTCAGCGACGGAATCCAGGTTCGGCTGCTGTGGTCCGAGGACGACGGCCGGCTGTGGGTCACCGTCGTGGACCTCAAGCTAGGCGAGGAGTTCTGCGTGGACGTCCGTGACCGCGCGCGCCCTAGACGTCTTCCATCATCCTTACGCCTTTGCCGCGCACTACGGGATCGAGACCATCTCGATCGCTGGGCGCAAACAGGCCGCGGCGGCGCTTTCGGCGAGGTTCGTCGGGCGGTCCATGTGCAGCCACGCTGTGTCGGCGCTGAGGAGAAGGCATGTTCGACAAGGTCCTCGTCGGCTACGACGGCTCGGAGCGGTCCGAAGACGCGCTTGCGCTGGATAGCCGCGAGTTCATGACCGATCCCCCTTCTCGTAGAGGCCGGCGAACAGGGGTCCAACGACGGTCACGCCGGCCGAGCGGCACGTCCTGCCGATGACCTACGGCTGCGCACGATCCGGGGCCGCTCGGCCGCGCGCGCGCTCTACGAGCTCGCCGAGAGTGAAGCTGCCGAGCTCATCGTGATCGGCTCCACCGGGCGCGGCAGGATCGGACGGACAGTGCCGGGGACCACGGCCGATAGGTTGCTGCACGGCGCGCCATGCGCGGTCGCGGTAGCTCCAGTCGGATACCGCGACCGCGTGCCGAAAGTGTTCGATCGGATCGGGGCCGCGGTCTGCACCGATCCGGAGGCGATGCGCGCGCTAGAGGCCGCTGCTTCCCTCGCCCGGGCCGCACGCGCGAAGCTCGAGGTGGTCGGCGCCTTTCCCGGGGCGGCGATTGAACGGGTCCACTACGGCGACCTCGGAGCGGGCGAGGTGGTCGTGAACGTGCGCGAGTCGGCGGAGGCCGATCTCCAGGACGCCACGCGAGCACTCGGCGAGGGCGTCACGGCGACTGTTCACCTATTCGACGGCTCACCGGCGAAGGTCTTGCTCGACCACGCAGGCGAACTCGATCTGCTGGTGACGGGTTCGCGCGGTTACGGGCCGCTCGGGCGGGTATTGCTGGGAAGCGTTTCACATGAAGTCATCCGGCAGTGCCCTACGCCGGTGTTGGTGGTTCCGCGCGGAAACGGATGTTCGGTCAGCCACCCTGCCGAAAACGGCGTTGGCGGGCGGCCTGTATGACGCGCTCGATTCGCGCTCGGCGTTGTGCCTCGAACAGTCGCGCGAGGCTCGCGCGACGCTGATTGCGTCCCCGCAGGTCGTCGAACACATTCCGCGGCCGGGCATCAGCCGGCTGGTCGGGTTGATCGCGGTCTTTAGCGTCCATGGGCGCGAGCGTAATCGGCGAGCCGCGATTCAGAATCCGTGGGAGGTGGCAGATCTTCCGTGAAGAAACGCCGTGAGTTTGTGGTTTTGTCCCGATGCGTAGGGCGGCGGCGTCCTCAACCGTTGGCGGTCTCATGACCCTTGTAAGCGAGCCACCCCAGGTCGCCGTGTTCGGACCCGATCCACTCCTCAGCGTCGCGATCGAGGCTGGCGGCGAGAGGGACGAGGTCCACGTGCACGCGGCCGGCCAGGGCGTGTGGGTCACACGGATGGCCGCGGAGCTGGGCGCCTCGCCGGTCCTTTGCTGCATGGCCGGCGGGGAGGCCGGGGCGGTGCTGCGCTCGCTGCTTGCAGCGTTGCCGGGCGAGTACCGTGTCACGGAAACCGCCGGCTCGAGCGGGAGCTACGTGGTCGACCGACGCAGCGGCGAACGGCAGGTTGTGGCCGCTTCGCTTCGGCCCGCTCCGAGGCGCCATGAGGTCGACGACCTCGTGGCGGCGACGTGCGCCACGGCGTTCACGAGCGCCGTTCTCGTGATGTGCAACGCCTATCCGGCGGATGGCTTCCCGGAGGCGGCGTACGAAACGATCGCCGCGGATGTGGGCGCGGCTGGAGTCCCGGTGATCGTTGACCTCTCGAGCCCCCGCCTCGAGCGGACGCTCGCCGCTCGTCCGGCGCTCGTGAAGCTGAACGATTGGGAGCTCGCCGAATACGTCCGCGGCCCCGTCGCCGGCGTGCGCGGACTCGACGCCGCCCGCCGCCTACAAGAGGCGGGCGCGCGGGCGGTGGCGGTGACCCGCGCCGGCGAGCCTATCCTCGTCGTTCCGGAGCGTGGCGAGCCGTTTGAGATCGTGCCGCCGCGCCTTCCCAGTGGATATCGGGAGGGCTGCGGCGACGCGATGATGGGAGCAGTTGCCGCGGCTTGGGCACGCGGTTCGCCACTGCGCGAGGCGCTTGTGCTCGGCGCAGCCGCCGGCTCGGCCAACTTCCTACGGCACGGCCTCGGCACGGGGAAACGTGCGGTGGTCGAGCAGCTGACGCAACGGATCACGGTCCGACCGCTCGACGGCGTCATGGGGTCCCACGCCGTCTCGTGAGTATCGCTGAGTCATGGACCGAGTCGCTGGCAGCGCGTCTCGCCGCCGGTGTCCCAGATACGCGGACACGGCAACGCTCGATGATCTCCCCCGCAGGAGGTTGCGCGCCTAGAGCGCGGCGGGCACGTCTAC
Organism: uncultured Solirubrobacterales bacterium; assembly: GCA_963812225.1. GTDB lineage: Bacteria > Actinomycetota > Thermoleophilia > Solirubrobacterales > Solirubrobacteraceae > Palsa-465. The sequence goes on along the minus strand of CAWEUN010000006.1, from coordinate 267,458 downwards.
CTCGATGACACCGCGGTTGCCCCACCCCCGGCACTGCTCCGCTGCGCTCTCCTTTCATCGGTAGTTCCGAGCACACTGTTGGCGATAAATACCGTGTAGCGACAGCGACCCGTCGCATGCCGCCCGGCGCTTGATCGACCTCAGCCGGCGGCGGGCTCGGTTGCCTGATGCTCGGCGGGAGGAATGACAAGGATTGGGCACGGCGAGACGTGGAGGAGACGCTGAGTGACGCTCCCGAGCATCAGGCCGGCAACGGCCCCGTGGCCGCGGCTCCCGACCAATATCAGGTCGGCCCCCGCATCGCGGGCTAGGTCGGCGATCTCGTGGGCCGGTTGCGGTCCAACGTGACTGACGATCTTGAGGTCGGTGTTGAGCCCCTCGTCTGAAAGCTGCGCGGACAGCTTCTGCAACCTCTCCTCGACCTCTTCTTCGTCTGCGTGAACCGCCAGCCCGCTGACCTTGTGGCTCGCGTATCTCTCGACGACGTGAGCGACGATCAGCTTGGCCTCCTCCTGCTGCGCCAGCGCCTTTGCGTACGGGAGCGCTCGGTCGGCGTTCTCTGTCCCGTCGGTGGCCCACACAATCGTCTCGAACATAGGTATCTCTCTTTCCCAATCGTCGGTAGGCGGCCCAAGCCCTCTCGAAGCCGTGGAGCAAGTTAATGGTTGCGGAGCCACGACCTCATCCGTGGTTACCACGGATCGGGGTGTAACCACCCCGCATACCTTGGACGGATCCCTGTCCATGGTTTCGCGGACGTCCGAGCGCTCGCCCAACGTCATGCCGACGTGGCCGCCGGCGCCCGGACGGCTGTGTCCTGCAGGCTTAGCCTGGCGGGCGAGCCGGAAACGGTGTCGTGAGATCCTGACCGCGAACGATCGCCTGCGGCGCGATGCGAGCGATCCACTCGAGATGTGCAGCCGTCGGCTCGAGCGTCCGAAGCACATCGAGCGCCGGCGCCAGCGCAACCGAGCGACCGACGCGTGAAGAATGCGAGTCACTGCCGAGCACGTGGATCAGGCCCGCCCGCGCGAGCGCGAGCATCCCAGGCCGGGATGCCTCGTCGGTGAAGTGCGCCGCGGTGGCCTGCACCAGCGCGCCCCCGTCGACGAGTCGGCCGAGGCGCTCGAATAGGTCCTGAGTGAGATGGCGCTCCGGATGTGCCACGAGCGACCGAAAGCCACGCGTCCGTAGGGCGGCCACCGCCAGCTCGAACCCGTCCCCCAGCGGTCCCGGAGGCGGCTCGAGCAGGATCCACCGTCCCGAGCCTCCGAGGGCAAGCCTCGCGAGCTCGCCATCATCGAGCCGGCCGGTAACCGTCGCAGCCACCTCGCCGCCGGGAAGTATCCGCGTCGGACATTCGGCGCGGCGAACCGCCGCCGAGAGCTCCTCGATCCGGGCCGGCAGCTCGGCGATCCGTACATCGTGATCGTCTCGGACGTGAGGCGTGGCGCAGATCGCGGCGATGCCGTCGGCTTCTGCCTGCCGGGCCATCGCTACGGCGTCGGCGAGATCGCGGGCGCCGTCGTCGAGCCCGGGCAGAACGTGGCAGTGGAGATCGACGGCGGCGTGAACCGCACGATTATCGACGGTTGAAAGCTCCGGACTCCCAGATCAGTGCTTTCCCACGACCAGCCCGTGTCTTTCACCCGAGGCGACAGCGACCGAGGTGGCCTAAGTTCTGGGTCATGGTGGCGCACCTTAATCTCGCCGAGTCTCCAACGCAGGTCCCGGTACCGATCCGGGTCGTGCTAGCCGACGACCACACGCTGATGCGCCGCAGCCTCAGGCTCCTGATGGACGGCGAGGACGATGTCGAGGTGATCGCCGAAGCCTCCGATCTCGCGACAGTTGTGAGCCACGTAGGGCGACACCGTCCGAACGTGCTAGTCGCCGACCTGCGGCTTCCGAGCGGATCGAGCATCGACGCGATTCGCGAGTTGCGGGCACAGGCACCCGACACCGAGGTTGTCGTGTTGACGATGGACGAGAGTCCGCTGTTTGCCCAGCACGCGATGGACGCCGGCGCGATCGGCTACGTCCTTAAGGACCGAGCAGACAGCGAACTGCTCACGGCGATCCGTTGCGCCGCGAACGGCGAGGAGTACGTCAGTGCACGCGTAGCCACGGGGCTGGACGCTCTCAGGAAGGCGATCGATCGCGACTCTCTGACGCCGCGCGAAATCGAAGTTGTCCGACTCGTCGCGCTCGGCTTCACCAGCGCGGAGATCGCGGTCAAGCTTCGCCTCTCGAGGCGCACCGTCGAGACCCAGCGCGCGCGCATCTTCGACAAGCTCGGGCTGAGTACCCGTGCCGAGCTCGTCCAGTTCGCGTTACGAACCCGCCTGATCGGAACCTGACCGGGAGCTCTATTCGGTGGAGTCCCGCGCCGGTAGCCGGACCCGAACACGGGTCCCCGCCTCATTCGATTCCAACTCGAGCGAGCCCCCCGCCAGGTAGACGCGCTCGCGCATGCCGGCGAGACCGTGTCCGGCGGTCGGCGCGCCGACGTCGAACCCCACCCCATCGTCGTTCACTTCGATCATGACCTCTCCGTCTAACTGATCGATGAGCACCTGCATGCTGCTGGCGCGTGCATGCTTCACCACGTTCGTCAACGCTTCTTGCACGATCCTGTAGATGGTCGTCTCGAGCTCGGCGTCGAAGTTACCCGCAGCGGGCAGCGTGACTTCACGTTGGATCTCGAGCCCACCGTCGCGGCCGCGATCGAGCAGCGCCTCGATTGCCGGTCGTAACCCGAGGTCGTCCAGCATCGACGGTCTCAGGTCGGTGATGATTCGTCGCAGGTTCTCGATTTCGAGTTCGACGTCGGCGACAGCCTGACGGATCGCGTCGTCCTTCGTCGACACATCTCCCCGGCCTACGATCGAGGCCAGTGCGACGCGCAGCGCCCCGAGCGACTGGAGCGTCTGGTCGTGTAGCTCCCTCGCCCAACGACGCCGCTCGGCGTCTGCTGAAGCGATCGTGCTTCGGAGCCGGTCTGCCTCGACGCTCCGACTGATCGCGACCGCGTTCGCCCCCGACGCGGCAAACGTGCGCAGCAGCTGTTCGTCCTCGTCGGTGAACTCATCGCCCTCTGGACCCCGATCGAACGCCGCCACCACGCCAATGCCAGTGCCGTGACTGTGCATCGGTACGAGCAGCGCGGAATGAGCTTCCGGGACCCCGAGCTCAAACGGACCGATGATCAGACGGCCGGCGGCATCCGATATCCGCTCGGCGCGGCCGCGCTCGAGCACCTGGCCCGACGTCGAAGACGCGACCGGAAGGTGCTGCCCCCGGTTGGCGTGTGCGTGTCCGGCGCTCGCGACCACCACGAGGTCGTCCCCTTCGCGTAACATGATCAGAACGCTGCGAGCGTCGACCAGCGCTCGCCCCCGCTTCGCGACCAGGTCGAGGATCCGCTGCAGATCCGATTCACCGCTGATCGCGTCGGCGATGTCTCGCGCGGCCTCCAGCGAGCGAACTGCCCGCTCGAGCTGCTCCCGACGCTGCTCGCTCGCCTCGTACAGTCTGGCGTTGTCGATGGCCGTCGCCGCCCACTGAGCGAGGATCACAACCGCCTCCTCGTCCTCATCGGTGAACTCACCGCCACCTTCCTTTTCGGTGAGATACAGGTTGCCCCAAGCTTCGCCGCGGATCAGGATCGGAACGCCGAGGAAGCTGCTCATCGCGGGATGGCCCATCGGGAACCCGTAGCTTTCCGGGTGCCGGCCAACCTCCGCCAGCCTGAGCGGGCGCGGATCTTGAATGAGCACTCCGAGCACGCCTCGGCCGCGCGGAAGGTCGCCGATGGCGCTACGGCCGTCCTCATCGATCCCGACGGCGAGAAAGCGTTCGAGCTCCTCCCGGTGTTCATCGAGGACCCCGAGCGCTGCGTACCGTGCGCCCGTGATCTCGCGAGCCTCATCGAGGATCTGGTCGAGAATGGCCTCGGTGTTGTGCTCAGCCATCAAGGCCCTGCCCGCACGAAGCAGGCGCCGGATCCGCTGGTGCTCTTCCGAACCGCTCATCTCGCTGCGTCCCAAGGTCCCGCAGCGGGTCCGATCAGGATGCTCCCGACCCGCCGGCCTAAATATACGGGGGATCCGTAGTTCGCCTCAGGACTTGTGCGGCTCTCACGCGATGGCGCCGGGCTGGGGATGAGGGAATCTGGAATCTGGAATGGAAGCCTCGGCGAGGGAGCCCTCCGACGCACGACCCCGGTGCGTGGACTGCGGCGACGTGATCGGCGTCTACGAACCGCTCATGCACGTGATCGGCGCGGCCGCTCGTCGGACCTCGCTCGCGGCGGACCCTGACGCCTGCAGCGCGGATGGCGACTGCTACCACGCCGGCTGCTACGAGCGTCTCGTCTCCGGCGGCTGAGAGCTTCCGTGACGCATACGGGACTCGTCGCCGTGGCCCGCCTCTGGCAGCTCTTCGGCTCGCTCCTAGGCGCGCCGAGGTGGCTCGTCGACGCGATGCCGTTTGCTCACGTCGGATTCGTTCCTCGTAGCCGTTCCGGGTGGCGCAGCCGGGTCAGGCGACCCGCGCGATCCCGCGGCGGTTGGGCGGGAACACGCAACTCACAGCCGTGCCCTTCCCCTCAGCGGACTCGATGGTGAGCGTTCCGCCGAGGAGCTCGGCACGCTCGTTCATGCCGATCAGGCCGAATCCGGCACTTCTGGCGGTCGTGTCGAAACCACGGCCGTCGTCGCGAACACCAACTCTGACCGCGGCTTGATCTTCCACGATGTCGACGTACGCCTTCCGGGCCCCGCCGTGCTTGGTGGCGTTGGTGAGAGCTTCCTGGACGATCCGGTAGATCGCGGTCTCGAGTTCGGCAGTGTGCCTGTCCTGCTCGCGTCCCTGCTCGTATGCCAGATCGATCGTGAGCTCAACCTCGAGCCCGCGGGCGCGCGCACGGTCGACTAGGCCGGTGACCGCCGCCTCGACGCCAAGGTCGTCGAGCGAGGCAGGGCGCAGGTCGGTTATCAGCGACCGAAGCGCACCGATCTCTTCCTGCAGCTGGGTCACGGCCTCCCTCACCGCGTCGGTCATCGGGCCGGGGTCGGCGGTGCCCAGTTGCGCAGCGAGTCCCAGCCGCAGCGCCGCGAGGCTTTGCAGGGTCTCGTCGTGCAGCTCACGGGCCCAGCGTGCGCGCTCCTGCTCGGCCGCAGCGAGCCTCTGTCGGCGGCGCTCATTCTGGACCGTCTCGGCGGTCGCGACGGCGGTTGCCGCGCTCGCCGCAAACGCCTCTAGCAGCCGCTGGTCATCGCTGGTGAAAGCCGGCCCGTCCACAAGACGATCGACGGCGATCAGCACTCCGTACCCTCGGCCCCGGAACACCAAAGGGACGACCAGCCCACCGTCGGCGCGGACACCGAGCCGGCCGAGCCCATGGCGCTCAAACCGCGCCCGGTTGGGAGCGTCCTCCAGCCGGAGGGTCCTCAGAGTCCGGAGGGCCGCGCCGGCGAGGCTGTCTTGCGAGTCGACGTGCTGGCTGAGTAGGCCGTCGGGAAGATCGCCGGCGCACGCGGCGATGGTCATCTCACCGTCCTGCTCGTGCTCGATCACCAGTGCTCGAGCGGACACCAGCGCTCGCCCGCGCTTGGCGACCAGCGCCAGGATCGGTTCCAGCTCGGTCTCACCCCCGAGCGCGCGGGCGATCTGCAACGTCGCGTCCAGGGCATCCACGGTCCTGCGGAGCTCGGCGTGCTGAGCCTCCAGACCCGAGTATCGGCGCGCGTGGTCGATCGCGACGCCGACGAAGTCGGCCAGCAGCTCCACAGCCTGCTCGTCCTGCTCCGTGAACTCCCCTCCGCCGACCTTCTCGGCCAGGTAGAGGTTCCCATACGGACGCCCGCCGACAAGCACGGGAACCCCCAGAAACGACCGCATCAACGGGTGCTCGGCGGGGAAGCCGTAGGACTTGGGATGTGTGCCGACGTCCGCCATACGCAGCGTCACCGGATGCTCGATCAGCTCGCCCAGTACCCCCTTCCCCCGAGGCAGTGCTCCAATGCTGCGTCGGGTCTGCTCATCGACGCCCACGGTGATGAACCGTTCCAGCTCAGTGCGGGACTGATCGAGCACGCCAAGCGCCGCATACCGCGCGCCCGACACCTCTCGCGCCGATTCAACGACCCTCTGCAACACGATATCCAGGTCGAGTTCAGAGAGCACCCCGCGCGCAACCTCGAGTACGCCGAGCGCGACGGGGGCCATCACTTGCTCGTGGTCGATCATGCCCGTCAAACCCCGATTGACGCGTGTCGCTGGCGACCGACAGTACCACGGCTGAAAACTACCTTGGGCGAGGCCGGGTACTACCCGCGAAGGGCCCGCAATGCGTTCAGGATCACGGCGAGATCGATCGCCTCCTGCAACAATGCGCCGGCGACGGGTGGGAGATAGCCGGCCGCGGCGACCCCCATCGCGGCGATGCTCAGCCCCATCCCGGCTAGCACGCTCTGCCGGGCAATGCGGAGCGCGCGACGGCCGATGTGGACGGCGTCGGCCACGCGGTCGACCCGGTCCACCGTGATGACAGCGTCGGCGGTCTCGGACGAGACCGTCGCGCCGGCGGCTCCCATCGCGATCCCTAGGTCGGCGATAGCCAGCGCCGGGGCGTCGTTGACGCCGTCGCCGACCATCACAACCGGTCGTAGCTCGGGATCGCCACCGATCTGGCGCACGACGCCCAGCTTCTCCTCGGGCGACTGCTCGGCGTAGACGCGGTCGACGCCCAGCTCGCGGCCGACGCGCTCCGCGACCGAGCGCCGGTCGCCGGAGATCATCGCAACGTAACGGACTCCCTCCGCGCGGAGACGGTCCACGATCCGGTCGGCGTCCGGGCGCAGCTCGTCGGCCATCACAATGACACCAGCGACGTGGCCGTCGATCGCCACGACGACGTGCGCTTCACCCGATCCTCGCGTGGTCATTGACGCAGAGGCGACGATCTCCTCCTGTGGCACCCCGCTCCTGCGCGCGAATGCCCGGCTTCCGACGGCTACGCGGTGTCCCTCGAGTCGGCCCTCGATCCCCTCGCCCGGCTCTTCTTTGACCTCGGTAGGGATGCTCAGCCCGAGTTCAGCCTCCTTGGCGGCAGCAACGAGCGCCTCCCCGAGAACGTGCGCGGAGAGCCGGTCGACCGACGCGGCCAGACGCAGAACGTCACCTGCCGCCCACCCGTCACGGGGCACAATTTCCCTCAGCTCGGGAGTGCCGACGGTCAGGGTGCCGGTCTTGTCGAACAGGACGGTCCGCGCCTCGCCGAGCGTCTCGATCGCACCAGCGCCCTTGACGATCACCCCCGATCGTGCGGCGCGCGAGACGCCGGAGACAAGGGCGATCGGCGCCGCGAGAATCAGTGGGCAGGGCGTCGCCACCACGACCACCGCCAGCGCCCTCACCGGATCGCCGCTCAACACCCAGGCCAGGCCCGCGGCGAGCAGTGTTATCGGCAGGAAGAACCCCGCGTAGCGGTCGGCCATGCGCACCATCGGCGCACGCTGTGTCTGCGCCTGCTCGACCAGTCGTACGAGCGCTGCGTAAGCGCTTTCACGCGCCGGGCGGTCGGCTCGAACATCAAACGGGCTCCCCGCGCTGGCGCAGCCGCTCAGCACCGGCATCCCTCGCCGCACAGTCTCGGGCAGTGATTCCCCGCTGAGCGTGCTGGTGTCGATCACCGCCTCCGCGCTTACCACGGTTCCGTCGACCGGCACGACCTCGCCTGTACGTACCAGCACGACATCGCCGGCTTGGACGTGCTCGACCGGCACCTCCTCCAGCTGCTGGCCAACTCGGACTCGTGCGACCTTTGGAGCGCGCTGGATCAGGGCGGTCAACTCGCGGCGCGCGCGCCCCGAGGCAATCGCCTCTAGGGCGGCGCCACCGGAGAACATCAGGCCGATAATCGCGCCCGCGAGCTCCTCCCCGAGGGCGAGCGCACCCACCATCGCAACGAGCGCGATCGTGTCGACACCGAGGCTGTGTTCGACCACCACGGTGTGCGCCACCTCGACCGTCAACTCGGCAGCGAGCACGGCAACCGCGGCCCCCCACACCGCCTGTCCGGCCGCGCCCTCGCCGATGAGGTGGAGCACGCTTCCGGCCGCGATCGCGGCTAGGGCGAAGACGGTCAGGATCTGAGCGCGATGCTCGACCACCCACACCAGCCACCAGGGCCTTAGATGCTGCGCGTGTCCGGGCGGTTTGCCCGCGCGCGCGATGGCAGGCGCGGACACGCTATCCATGGCTACCGACTCTTTTGAGTGCCGCGAGCGTGTGCCGCGCCCAGATCAAGGGCGATCGCGAGGATGAGTGTCGCGGTCCACCCGTTTACCGGGTTGAGGAGCAAAGGCTCTTGACCACCGACGGCGTTCGCGATCAGCCACACGAAGAACCAGATGATCGTCATGTCTCGGCGCCTGGGCGGCGCGACCCTTCCAAGCGGTGGATTTCGCGCTCCAACTCCTGCTCGGTGATGGGCCTGCGAAAGTAGACATCCCAGGCGTTCATCGCCAGACCGATTCCCCAGAACAGGGTCAGGAACAACGGCCACGGCCACCAGCTACCCGAGCCGGCGGCGACCACTACCCAGATCCCCCAGACGGCGAGGTTCACAAGTATGTAGACGACCGCGTGAGCCCGGAGGTCGCGGCGTCGCTTCAACTGAGCCAGGGCTTGGTCTCGCAGCGCGTCCTGCGCGGTCCCCAATGTGGCGTCGCGGCTTTTCTCCGTTGTCGTTGTCATATTCGGATCCTCGCGGCGAGGCGATCCCGTGACATCGGGAACAACATGCGCATGATCGGCGGGGAACTACGGACAGAAGGCGTTGCCCGATCCGCTGGCGCGAATTCACAAATCTGTGCATCCTCTAAACAGACGCGCCCGCGGCATTTAAGTAAGAGGTTGATAGTGGGAGCGAGCGCACAGATGTTGTCTACGGAGTCGTCCAAAACCGCGGCTGCGATCAGCGCGCGCGGCCCATCGGTTCTGCTCGTCGAGGACGAGCGGTCGATCGCCGAGCCGTTCCCTCCCGGATCTGGACGGGCGAGACGGGTGCCGGCGCATCAGGGAGGACTCCGACGTTCCGATCATCATGGTCACGGCGAGCGGTACCGTCACTGACCGCGTGGTGGGGCTGGAGCTCGGGGCCGACGACTACGTCGTCAAACCGTTCGCTGTGGGCGAGGTCGTCGCTCGCATCAGGGCGGTGCTGCGCCGCGGTCGATCACGCAGGCACGAAGGGCGTGAGCTGACCCTCCGGGACCTCCGGATCGACCCGGGCTCCCGGAGCGCCTGGCTCGCGAGCCGAGAGATCGAGCTGACGCGAACGGAGTTCGATCTGCTGGCAAGACTCGCGCGTGACGCCGGACGGGTTGTGACGCGTGAGGCACTCATGGCAGACGTGTGGGACATAACTGGTTCGGCTCGACCAAGACGCTCGATATTCACATCGCGTGGCTGCGTCGGAAGCTCGGCGACGATCGGGCGGCCCCAACGTACATCCACACCGTGCGAGGGATCGGATTCCGCCTCGCCAGCTCACAGGAGCTGGGGCCGTAACACTCCGGACCAAGCTGCTCGCGGCACTGTCGTACCTTGCGAGCAGCTCCGTCGGGCAGGTGCACGACCCCGGTGGTCGTATCGTTACGGCGTGACCTCGGAGCCGAGCAAACGTCCGGCCACTGAGCTGGTCGAGCTTCCGCGAGCCGAGTGCCTGCGACTGCTCGCCTCGCGCAACTTCGGCAGGCTGGCCGTCAACACGGGCGAGGGGGCTCCTCTAATCCGTCCGGTCAACTATGTCTTCGACGATCGGTCGCAGTCGGTGGTGTTCCGAACAGCCCGTGGGTCGAAGTTCCACGCACTGCTCCGGTCCGCCAACGCTGCCTTCGAGATTGACGGCATCGACGAGGAATCACGAACCGGCTGGAGCGTGATCATGCGAGGCGTGACAGACGAGGTCGTGGGCCCGACCGAGATCCGCCGCCTCGAGAACCTGGGACTCGAGCTGTGGGCACCCGGGGAGAAGGCGCACTGGATGTACATCCGCGCCTGGACGGTCTCCGGTCGCCGGATCGTCCTCACGCCGGCGCATCCGGGATCTCCGGCGTAGCTAGGAGCCGTGACCCAGCGGGGGGAGCCGGCGATCGAGCCTAGCGATGACATCCGCGCCGGATTGGCGCGGCCCGCGCCGTTGCTGTTCATCGAGTGCCTCGCTCCTGCTTCCGTCCCAGCCGCACGCGCGGCCGACCGCGAGTCCAATCCGGGACGGATCGCGGACGGCGACGCGGAGGTCGTGGAACGCGAGCAGCGGAGCGAGCGCCCAGTCGAGCAGATCGTCGGGGACGTGCTGGCGCTCCTCGACCGAGGGCCTGGGCGAGCTGCCCTGAGGCATGCGTAGTTTGCCGCAACCACGGTTCGGAATGCCGCGGCTGCGAGTGCGGCCACTCCGTCCCTAAAGTACTCGCCATGACATCGAGCACCCCGACGCCGTTCAAGGTGGTTATCGCCGGGGGCGGAGTCGCAGCCCTCGAGGGAGCGCTCGCGCTTCGGGACCTGGCGGGCAAACGCATTAGCACCACGCTGCTGGCTCCCCGGCCTGAGTTCGTCTACCGCCCTATGCGGGTGCGCGAGCCCTTTGGGTACAGCGAGGCGCGACGCTATCCGCTCGATGAGATTGCGCGCGACATCGATGTCGAGCTCAAGCAGGACGCGTTCAAGTGGCTCGATACAGAGCGTCGTATCGTGCACACCGAGTCCGGCGATCAGCTCGAGTACGACGCGCTGCTGCTCGCGCTCGGCGCGGTCCGCCGACCCCGGTTCAAGCACGCGGTGACGCTCGACGACGGCCACATCGACGAGCAGTTGCACGGGCTTGTCCAGGATGTCGAGGGCGGTTACGTCCACAAGCTCGCATTCGTCTCCCCCAGCCGGATGCCGTGGCCGTTGCCGATCTACGAGCTTGCCCTGATGACCGCGCAACGCGCGTATGAGATGGGGACCGAGCTGTCGATCACAATCGCGACGCCGGAGGACGCCCCGTTGGCCGTCTTCGGCCAGGCCGTGAGCGAGGCCGTCGCGGCGCTTCTTACAGACCGCGGCATTTTGATGATCCCGTCGGCTCGCTGCGAGACGCCCGCCCCGGGAGAGCTGTCGCTTCACCCGGGAGGACGACATTTGTTCCTGGACCGGATCGTGGCCCTGCCCGAGTTGTCCGGGCCTTCTACGCCAGGAGTCACGAAGTCGGCGCCCGACGGATTCCTCGCCGTCGACGTTCACTGCCAGGTGCGGGGCGTCGATCGCGTGTTCGCCGCCGGTGACGCAACCGACTTCGCGGTCAAGCACGGCGGCATGGCCGCCCAGCAGGCCGAGACGGCCGCCCAGGCCATCGCGGCGCTCGCCGGGGCGCCGGTGGAGCCCAAGCCTTTCCACCCGATCATTCACGCGATCCTGCTCGGGGCCGACAAGCCCCTGTACCTGAGTGCCCACATCACCGGTGGACACGGGTCGAGCTCGGAGATCAGCGAGTCGCCGACTTGGTCGCCGCCAACGAAGATCGTTGCCAAGTACCTGTCCCCCTACCTTGAGTCGCGCGATCGGGCGGCGCTACGCTGACGCCGTGCCTGAGGCTGAATCCCAGACCCCCGGCGCACAGAGCGGCGAGGGTGGCGGCGGAGACACGATTCGTGTCGTGATCGCCGACGACCACTCCGTAGTTCGCCGAGGCCTGCGCCAGGTGCTCGACGCCGAGGAGGGTTTCGAGGTCGTGGCCGAGGCGTCTGACCTCGACGGCGCGCGCCGCTATGTGCGCGGCCACCATCCCGATGTCCTGATCCTAGACCTGAACCTCCCCGAGGGATTGAGCCTGGGGGCGATTCCCGACATCCGCGCCGAGAGCCCGGACACCCAGATCGTGGTGCTGACCATGCAGAACGAGCCGGCGTATGCCCGCCAGGCCCTGAGCGCCGGCGCACTTGGGTATGTGCTGAAGGAAGCAGCCGAGTCCGAGCTCGTCGAGGCCGTGCAACGGGCCGCCGCCGGAGACACGTACCTGAACCCGCGTCTTGGTGCCCGCGTCGCGGCTGAACCGCCTCCGGGCCCTCCGGACGGGCTCTCCGAGCGAGAGGTCGAGGTTCTGCGGATGATCGCGTTGGGCCATACCAACTCCGAGATCGCCGACGAGCTGTATCTGTCGGTACGCACGGTGGAGACCCACCGTGCCCACATCCAACAGAAGCTACGGCTCGGCTCGAGATCTGAGCTCGTGCGCTACGCGCTCGATCACAAGTTGATCCAGGCCGAGGCCTGAAAGACCAATTACGGAGCTGTTGGCGGCGCGGGCACGACCAGAACGGGTCGCGACGAGTGGTGCACGACGGTGCCAGACACGCTGCCAAGCGCTCCCGACTGCACAGCCGTACGGCCACGTGTACCGAGCACGATGAGCTTCGCGTCGGTCTCTTCGGCGACCTCGAGGATCGTCTGCCATGCGCTGGCTTTGTCACTTTCCAGGCGCACCTCGACCGCGAGCCCCTCGGACCGCGCGAACTCGGCGCCCTCATGCGCGATCGTTCGCGCTCGCTCGATGGCCAAGCGTTGCAGTTCCTGGATGACCGGCGCGGCTTTGATCCCAGCTTCGCTGAACGAATCAACCGGGACGGGAGACTCCCAGATGTGCAAGAGAATCAGACGGTCGTTGACCGCCAGTGTCGCCTTCGCGACCGCGATTGCCTGCTTGGCGCTTGGCGAGCCGTCGTAGCAGATCAGGACCGCCATGTTCAGCGTCCCGGAGCGAGCCCGGCGCTCTTACCCTCAGTTGAGCTGCTCGCCCCGTCGGCAGCGCGAGCTGCACGAGTCAGGATGAGCAGCGGGCAGCGAGCCGCCCGTGCAAGTTGCTGCGAGGTGCTTCCGTGAACGAGCCGACCTATCGGCCCGTAGCTGCGCGAGCCCACGACCAGCAGATCGACCGAGTCGCTGAAGATTCCGAGCTCGTCCGCAGGCCGACCGTGACTGGCATGCGCCTCGACATTTTCGAGCGCCGAGAGGTCGCTGTGAGCCTTTTTGAGGTGTAAAGCGACGGCGTCCTCCGTACCCCCGGCCCCGCCGGCGAGCACATATGCAGGAGCTGTGATCGTCGTGAGCGCGGCGAGCTGAGCTCGTCGGGCAGCAGCTAGGGAGCGGGCGACTCCCAGCGCGTGAACGCTCTCAGGTGATCCGTTGTAGCCAACGCCGATCGTTCGTATCACCGAAGCTTCCCTCGCGTAGCCGGCTGGTGCGATCGCGACGGCGCAAGGAGCTCCGTTGAGCGCCGCGCGTGTGTCGTCGGCAAGAAGGACCCGCCCGAGCAGCCCCCTGCGCGATGAACCGACAACGATCAGGTCGGCTCCGATCGTCTCGGCCAGATCGTGCAGCCCATGACCGACTGACGTCGCTCCGTGCGATCGCAGCTGAGCTGTGACGCCGGCGTCCTGGGAGGCTGTTTTGAGGAGCTCACGGGCGCGCTCGTCTTCCCCCACCTCGAACGGTGGGCGGGATCCGCGCCAGCGTTGAGGGTCCCCCCGGTAGACGTAGGCCAGTGTCAGGATCCCTCCTTCGGCAACGAGCATCCTGCTCAAGGCGATGGCGTCGCGACCACCGTCGTGTCCATCCACACCGACGAGCACGTTGTCGAACATTTCAAGTCTTCCTCTCGGTTGCTCTACGGTACGTCGCGAGGTTCCTCGCCCCATCGGGGCACCGCCTCCGGCCGATTGCGGGTTTCTACGCAATCCGTTCGGCGGCTCTCCATTCGCGACGCTTCGCCTCGTATTCGGGCGGCAGTGCTCCCTCAAGTGCCTCGGCGGCGTCAAGAGCGAGCAGCGCTGAGCGGTAGTCGCCCCAGCGCGCGTCGCATTCGGCGAGCAGCAGCGCCAGCTCCAGTGCGTCGCGATACTCGGCGTCGGCGTCAGACGGGCCCGCGATCGTCGCCCGGTCAGCGAGAACCGCCGCGTCGAGCGGCCGCCGCCTGGCCGTAGCTAGGTACGGCGCGAGGTAGCGTCCGGCAATCTTCGCCGGCGGCCACCAGAGCGGTTGGCCGGCAGCGGACGACACATCTCGCGGCACCCGACGTTGCGGGCTCGCGTCGATCGCAACCGTGGCTTCCCGTGGGAGCCGCTGGGGCTCGGCGCGCAGGTACAACGGGGCACCCCCGGTGAGCAGCAGCCCGCGCAGGACCGGACTGAAGGGCCTCGGCTCGACGGGGATTCCGAGCTCTGAGGCAATCGCCTCGGCCACGGCGTCGGCCTGCTGAGTTGCGAGTCCGCCCTGCTTGAGCGGAAACGCCGTGACGTCGCCGGCAGCATAGACGTCCTCGACACCAGCGACGCGTCCATGGCCGTCCACGGGGATGAACCCGCGCTCATCGCAGGGAAGCGTCTGGAGCCGTGGGCCCTCGAACACCGGAAGCGTGATGACCCGGTCCGCGTACAGCTCACCCGCGCCAGCAAACTCGAGCGCACGGCCGCGGGCACGCGCCGGAAGAACCGAGGTTCGCACTGAGATGTCGCGGGCGTCGAGGAGTGAGGTGATGGCTTCAACCGCCGGCGGCCCGAACAGCTCGAGCGGCTCCTGTTCCGGAGTCACCAGCGAGACGTCGACTGCGTCCACGCCACGCTCGCGCAGATGCGCAGCGGTCATCAAAGCCAGCTCATAGATCGGCAGGGTCCACATCCGTGCGGATGGCACAACGAACGCGACCGAGCGCGCCTCGCCACTGACGAGCTCTTCCAGCAGGGAGCGGAGCGCTGCCACATCGGCGCGTCCGCGGAAGATCAGCGCGCCCGGTAGCGGATTGCGGGCGATCGCGCCGGTCGCAATCACAAGCGCGTCGAACCGCAACCGTCGGCCTCTCCCGGTGACGACGACGCGCTCGTCCGCGTCGACCTCGACGACCGTGCCCTGCACGAGCCGGCCGTCTTGGTCATTGACGAGCTCGGCGAGGTCGTAAGCGCGGGCTTCGCCACGGCCGAACGCCTCGGCCACGGTGACCGGTCGATACAGAAACTCAGGTTCGCCCGAGACAACCGTCAGCTCCACGCGGTGCCCGGCCAGCGACCGTAGGGCCAGCAGCGTCTCGACCGCGGCCACGCCCCCGCCGACAATCACCACGCGGAAGCGCTCCTTACGCGCCGGAAGAACCGGGTCGATTGCCATCTCACACCGCGCTGACGGTCGATGCCTCGCTCGCCACCGGCGCCGGCTTCGGCATCCCCGTCACGCCTCGCGGCAGTACCAGCAGCGGGCAGGCCACGTGGCGCAGCAGGTACGCCGAGACGCTGCCGTGAAACAGCCGGTACATCGGGCCGTAGCCGCGCGAGCCAACGATCAACATGTCCACGCTTCGGCTCAGCTCTGTGAGCTCTTCCCTCGGGCCACCGTAGACTGCTTCGCCGTCGATCCCATCGAGCCGATGGATCTGATCTTGGCATCGGCTGACCATTGACTCGGCCGTCTCGGGCCAGTCGGCTGGGATGGGTCGCTCGGCGCGGACGTCTTGGGGCGAGACGACCCATAGAGCTTTGATAGCGGCGTCATGGCGGCCCGCGAGCTCACGAGCGGCGACGAGCGCCTGCTCGCTCTCCGGAGAGCGGTCATAACCCACGCCGATCACGCGCAACTCACGGTCACCCTCGGTATATCCACGAGGGGCGATCGCGATCGCGCAGGGAGCGCCGTTCAACGCGCCCTTCGCATCGTCGCCCATCAGCGCGCGGCCAAGCAGCGCGTGTCGCGACGAGCCAATGACGAGGAGATCCGCTGCGCGCTCTACCGCGAGTTCGTGTAGGCCACGCGAGGGGGGAGCACAGGACGCAGTAACGAGCGCTGCCTCGATCTCGGCTGACCGTCTTTCGGCAATCAATATCTTCGATGCCTGATCGAGCTCGATCAAAGAGGCGAAGGCGTTGTTTCGCCACACCGGCCAGTCGTAGACATGAGCGAGCGCGAGATCAGCGCCGGGCGCGGCGAGCTGCTTGGCGAGCGCGATCGCATCGCGCCCCCCTTGGCGGCCGTCGACACCGATCAGCACGTTGTCGAACATCTATCGCCTCCTCGAGGACTTGCCTTTTCGCAACCCGACCGTACGGCCCAGCGACTGCTCGGCCATCCGGGAGCGGCCGCGGCGTTCTGCGGTTTGTTACGCAGTCACGGTGCGGGGGCGCGCCTCGAGCTCAACCGCATCGGGTGCATCGGCCAGCAAGACGCCTGGCCAGGCGGGGAGACGTGGACGCTCTACCGAGCCGAGCAGGCGCGAACCGCATTCCGTCTGGCACGGCACCAACCAGACCGGGAAACTACGGACAGTACCCGCGGTTCGCCAACGACGGCAACCCCGCGGGCGCGGAATAAATTGGGCGAACGCGATCGAACAGGAGCAGTCGATGAGCATCCAAGAAACAGCACTCGCTCATGTGCGCGTCCACGACGTTATGCACACGGGCATTCTCACCACCGATCCGAGCACGCCACTCCGGGTGGTTGCCCGGCTAATGGCCGCCCAGCGCGTCCACGCCGTGGCCGTCGCTGATCCGGACTACGCTCGCCGGCCCTGGGCGATCGTCACTGCGCTGGACGTCGCGGCCGCCGCAGCCAGGGGGAGTGACGACAGGGCCGGCCAGACGGCGGCAGGCAAGGAGATCGTGACCGTCTCGTCGGCCGATGGGCTCGATTACGCCGCCGGGGTGATGGCCGAGCGCAGCGTCGAGCATCTGATCGTGATCGACCCCGCGACTGGTCATCCGACTGGCATCCTGTCGTCCCTGGACGTCGCGGCAGCCTACGCGGACTGTTGATTCACCACACACCAAACGGCGTTGACGGAAGGCTCGCGGCAGCGGCCCGGAGCGCGCGGCCTCCCCCTGATTAGAGTCGCCGGGACAGGCTCAGTTCGAACGAAGGGACCGAATATGTTCAAACGCGTGATGTGGGCAACGGATGGCTCCGAGTCCTCCGATAAGACACTCGAACACGTGAAGGCGCTCGTCAGCGAGTTGGGCAGCGAGCTGCTCGTCGTCTACGACGAGGAGTTCACGATGCCCGGGAAGGGTGGCGGCAGCGTTCCTCGCCACGCTGACGAGGAAGTCGTGCAGGAAAAGATCAATCGCCAGGTCGAGGAGCTATCCGAGGACGGCCTCTCGGTGCGCCTCGAGATCACCAAAAGCAAGGTCGGGAACGCCGCTCACCAGATCGCTGAGGTCGCTGCAAAGGAGCGGACCGAGCTCATCGTCGTCGGTACGCGGGGCCACACATTCCTGCGGGGATTGCTCCTCGGGAGCGTCACGCAACGCTTGCTCCAGATCGCGCCGTGCCCGATCCTCGCGATACCGACTCGGCTCGAAGAAACCGACTAGTCAGTTCTCGCGCGCAGCGCCTGGCCGCGTGCTCCATTTCCATCACACGTCCGTAAAGCACGATCCGGCCGTACGCTCGCCCGAGTACCCCGATGTTTCCACCAGGATCGAGGCGGCGACGGAGGACGCGGGCTGGCTGGCTGTCAAATGCGCGAGGCGCGCCGCGACCGCCCGCGAGCTAGTGCTCGTACCCGCCGCCTCAGTTCCGTCGCTTCTTGGCCGGCAAGGTGATGTTGGTGCGCTACGCGGCCGCCGAGCCCGGCTTCCGGAAACCGTGTACGCCGCATCCGTAGTTTGCCCCGGGAATTGAGGGACGTCTGCGGATGGGACCCCCCGGCCGCCCAGGTACCTTGGCCGGCATGAGGTCAGTCATGGAAAACCCGGGCGCGGACCCAGCCCCGGCCCACCGGCCCCAACTCCTCGGAGAGCTACGCACGCAGAATGAGCGTCGTGCCCGGGCTTTGCCACTGATCGAAGCCCCCGCCTAGCGTCCGTCGCTCGACTAGATCATCGGTATGGCTGCGATCTTCAACCTCAACCACCACGCCTCGTACGTGAACTTCCACGTCGGTAAGAGCAGTTCACCCTTCCTCGTCTTCTCGATGTCGGTGTCGAACCTGGTCGTGATCGCGCTGATGCTGATCGTCTTCGGTTTGGCGATCTGGCTCCGGCTTCCCGGCGCCGGCCGGGCGGGTAGCGCGCCATGAGCACGGTGAAGGAGAAGTCGACCTGGACAGGGGCCGTCCGCGAACGTGCGGTAGCCGCGCTCCCTCCAGACAAGCTGCTCCCGGACAAGCAGCCGTCCTATGTGACCTCTGGTATCTACCTGTTCGGGGTGCTGTCGCTGGCGTCGCTGGCGGTAATCATCGGCTCGGGCACGATCCTGGCGCTGAAGGGCCCCGGCTGGTGGCATTTCACCGGCATTGGCCACTTCTTCAACAGCATTCACCTGTGGGCCGTCGAGCTGTTCTTCTTCTTTATGGTCGTGCACCTGTGGGGCAAGTACTGGATGGCGGCATGGCGCGGAGGGCGTGCCCGGGTGTGGATCACGGGCGCGGTTACGTTCCTGATCGCGATCCCGGCCGCGCTTACCGGCTATGTCTCACAGCAGAACTTCGACGCGCAGTGGATCTCGACGCAAGCCAAGGACGCGATGAACGCGGCGGGCATCGGGTCGTTCTTCAACCTCCTCAACTTCGGCCAGATGTACAGCTGGCACGTGTTCCTCCTGCCGTTGGCCGTCGTGGCGATCGTGGTCGCTCACGTCCTCTTAGTGCGCAGGCACGGCGTGGTCCCGCCGTTCGAGCTCCGAGAGCTGGCCAAAAAGGTGCCGGAGGCGGAGGCCGCGCCGACAACGGACGACGCGACGCGGGTGCCAGGGAGTGCGACGTGAGCTACCGCGAGCGTCATCGCGCCGAGGACGAGGCGGCGCGCGAGTGGAAGGGCGGATATCGCCCGTATGACCTCGTGAAGGAAGCGTGCATCGCGACCGGGATCGTGCTCGCGCTGGCGCTAGTCCTGACGATCCTGTTCTCGTCGCCCGACGAGGCTCCCAGCACGATCAAGCAATGGTCCCGTACCGACCCCGTCGATTTCGTGACCACAGCTACCACCGAGCTCGACGGCTCGAGTGGGACCGGGGGCTACGGGCCGCCCTACAATCACGCCTCGAGCGGCCAGCACATCGCGTTCATCTACCTGGCGAAGTGGCTCGGCGTGAGCCACCCGGTCAACACCGCGCGGGACTTCGTACTCGCGCCACTGCGCTCGATCA
Source organism: uncultured Solirubrobacterales bacterium (assembly GCA_963812225.1). Lineage (GTDB taxonomy): Bacteria > Actinomycetota > Thermoleophilia > Solirubrobacterales > Solirubrobacteraceae > Palsa-465. The sequence goes on along the minus strand of CAWEUN010000006.1, from coordinate 248,282 downwards.
CGGGCCAGCCGGCACTGCAATCCGCCGTCACCGCGTACGAGAACGCACCGGCGGAGACGCAGGCGGCATGGACGACCGCATACGAGAAGGGCGTCGCGAACGCGAAAACGAACCCCGACGGCTCGATCTCCGTGCCCGGGGGCAGCTACGGGCCGGTGCCGACGATCATGAACGGCCTGCTCACGTTCGCGCAGGCCGGCGGCCTCGATGGCGCACTGCTGACCAACAAGCAGTTCTACCAGACTGACTATACGAAGCCGCTGCTGTTCATGGCCGATGGCGGGGTGCTCGCGAACCGAGCACAGGCCGAGCACCTGCTGGGCACCCAGTGGGGGATGATGAACGAGACGGGCAGCTTCCCGGGTCAGGTGTGGCTGTGGCTGTACACCTTCTGGTATCAGGTCAAGCCGTTCTCGACGTCGGTCAATGCGGACATCCTGGTGATGGCAATCATGGGCGTACTCAGCCTCGCGCTCGTCCTGATCCCGTTCATCCCAGGCATCCGTGACATCCCGCGCAAGATCCCGATCTACAAGGTGATCTGGCGCGATCACTACCGCGCGGCGGCCTAGACGCTCAGACGTACGTAGTCTCCCTTTATGCCGGCGCGCGGTCGCGTTCTCATGCCATTTCCGCGAGGTCGAGGGCCTGTGAAACGGGGAGATCCCCAGCGACGTCGCCAAGCGACGCCGGATCGACAGCGTGAGCAGCGCGGCGCTGATCGCCGCTAGACATCGTCGACATCTCGACTCCGTCGAACGAAGACGCAGAGCACCGTGCTCTGGTCCGGCCTTGGTACCAACCACGATTTGCCGCGGAACCTCCGGAAGGACTACGGACGGTAGGGCGGCTATCTGGACGACTGAGCACTGCGGCGTCAGTCCACGCCGTGTGCCGTCAGCCGCCGATCAGGCCACGCCCTAGTGCGTACTCGACCAGCTCTGAACGCCGTGCCAGCCCGAGCTTGCGGTGGATCCGCCTGCGGTGCGATTCCACCGTGCGCCTCGAGAGGCACAGCTTGTCTGAGATCTCGGCGCTCGTGAACCCCAACGCGATCATCCGCAACACGTCGACCTCCCGCGGGCTTAGGCCGTCGTTATCGACCGACCTCTGTTGCGCGTCAAGCCGCGCGCCCACCCGAGCGCTGACGTACTCCTCGCCGCGCGCGGCGCACCGAACCGCGACCGGGAGGTCGTGCGACGCGTATTGCTTGAGCACGAAACCTACCGCGCCGGCATCGATCGCCGCGCGCGCGTACGCCGGGCTGTCCTCCATCGTCACCACGACGACTTCGGTCTCGGAGAACCGTGCGCAGAGCTGCCTGATCAGGTTGATGCTCGATCCGTCGGGCATCTGGAGATCGAGCACCAGCACGTGGGGCAGATGGCCGTTCATCGAGCGCATCGCCGTGAGTAGATCCCCCGCCTCGGCGATCACCTCGACATCCTCCTCGCGTCCCAACACCAGCCGCAAGCTCCGACGCACCAACTCATGGTCGTCGGCCACCACAACCGTGATCGGCGAACTCGGCCGAGACGCACACGGTTCTGCCAGCGCTGTTGCGAGCTGCGGATGAGACATGACCGCAGCGTAGATCCATCCACCCCCCAGCACATCCCGCCTGCGCCGACGACACGGTCCGGGACTACTGCCACCCCGATGTGGAAAATTACGCAAACACCGCGAGCATCGAACCGCTAGACGGCTCCACTCGTCGTCCGCGGCGCATCATCGCGTTTCGACGTCCCGAACCGCGGCCGCGTCTACTCGCGCTCGAGTGACCCCCAGTCAGCGTCGGACAAACGCCCGTCACCGGCCCCTCCCAACCCTGCATCTGCCCCACAGCCGTGGTGAAGGAGGACTTCACGCCCTGACCCGAGCGCCGGCTCCCGGGCCAGCGAAGTCGTCCTCATCGACCCCGCAGCGACCACCACAAGAGGCTCGTAGACCCCGATCACATCACCGCATACCGGACACAACACGCGCGGCACCCTCGGAAGCATCACGGAACGGCCCCGCGGTCGGCATCCGTATTTTTCCGCTTCAGTCCTGCGGGCCTCTCCCATTGCCCCGACTCGGACGCCGCGCACCAATGCGATGGCGTGTTCTCTCGCGCGCTGCTGCACTCGCGGCAGAGCACGGGCCCGGCATCGCGTCATCGTCGCCATCGCGCTCGTTAGGGACGACCTCCACGAGTGGCCGCGACAGCGAGGCCGGCCATCGCAATCCTCGATCCCAGAAGTCGGGCTGACATCCGTCGCCTGTTGGCCGACACAGTGACATCACCGACGAGGACCACCCGCTGGCCGCCTGATCTGTACCCGGGGGACCCACCCATTGACCTTCGTGCCGTTGACAGCTACGTCAGTCCTCGGTTCCTCGCCACACGGAGCGCTCGTGTGCCATCTCGGCGACGATGTCCGACGTCGATACGATCCCGATCGGTGCCCCGTCCGGTGCAGCCGGATCGGTGACCACCAGGCGATGCACCTCGTGTCTGATCATGAGGTCGGCGGCATCGGGGAGAGCAAGGTCAGGGCCGCACGTGATGGGCGCGCTCATCAGCTCGGCCACGGTGCCACGCTGCTCCCTTGTCTGGTAGAGCGACAAGAGATCGCTGCCGGTGATGACCCCGACGGTTCGGCCGCCTTCGTCGATGACGACAATCGATCGTGAGCGGCGCTCGGTCATTGCGCGGCCGGCCGCGTCGAGTGAGGTTTCGGGAGGACAAGTGACGATCGCATGGCTCATCACGTCACGGACAAAGCGGCGGCCGCTCACAGTTCTCCCGAGCGGCGCGACGAGATCTGAGACGGAGATCACGCCGACGGCGGAGCCGCGTTCGTCGGTAACGAGCAGGCGGCTCAGATGGAGCTGCCGCAGGCGCGCCGCCGCCTCGGCCGCGGGCGCATCCGTGCCGATCGCCTCGACCGGCGAATTCATCAGCTCTCCGGCGGTCATGGTTCGCATCGTCTGAAGGCTCTCTACATCCTCCGCAAGCCATTCCCCGGCGAGCAGATCGAAGTCGGTCACGACGCCCGCCGGAGCGCCCTCGTCGTCGAGCACGAACACGGCGTGGACGCCGCGCCGAGCGAGGGTCGCCGCTATCGCGCCCAGATCCGCGTCGCGCGAGCACGTGATGATCTCGCTGCTCATCAGGTCGGCGACTCGTAGATCTTCAGTGTTCTTAGCCATCCGCGGAACCTCCTCGCGCTCCTTACGACCCGAAAGCGATCACTTTGAATCTCACGACTCCGGACACTCGTGAAGCATCACGACGGGCTCGAGCGGTGCAATCCAAGCTTAGTTGAGGATGGCGCACGCCTGCGCACTCAGATCGGGCCTTTCTACGACGACGCAAAGGACGGCGCGACGGTCGGGGTCAACGTCACGGCGGCCAGAGACCAGATGACCCGATGCGCATCCTAATCATTGGCGCCGGTGTCGTCGGCGCCGTCTACGGCGCGCAGCTCGGCGCCGCACATTTGCCCCGCGCCGAGCCCGAGATGCGAGCATTGGCGCACGAAGTGCTCCTAAGCGACGAGACTCGCGCCCCGGCCGGTGGGACGCGTGTTCACGGAGCGGCGGCGACGAGCCCGCACGCGACCTCGATGATGTGCGCGAACGACTCGGGGTCGAGGCTGGCGCCGCCAACGAGCGCGCCGTCGACGTCGGGGAGGCCGAGCAGCTCCTCGGCGTTCTCGGGCTTCAGTGAGCCGCCGTAGAGGATCCGGACCGCCCGCCCCGCGGGCTTGTCGATGTCCTCCACCAGCGCCCGCACGAACGCCACCGCCTCCTGCGCCTGATCGGCCGAAGCGGTGACGCCGGTCCCGATCGCCCAGATCGGCTCGTAGGCGATCACGACCTCCGGCAGCCGCTCGACGGGCACCTTTTCGAGCCCCTCCCGGACCTGGTGTCGCAGCTTACGCTCCGTGTCGCCGCGCTCGCGCTCCTGCTCAGTCTCCCCCACGCAGAGGATCGGGACGAGCCCGGACTCGAGCGCGGCCGGGAGCTTCAGCTGCAGCGCGCCGTCGGTCTCCCCGAACAACTGCCGGCGCTCGGAGTGGCCGAGCACGACGCCATGAACTCCGACCTGTGCGGGGAGGCGCATCATCGTGATCGCTGGTTTCGCGGTCCGAGCCGGCGTCTATGCCGTGTCCACGACCGCGTTGCGCAGGTCAAGCCACTCGATTGCTTGGTCGCGTAGCTTGAATTTTTGGATCTTGCCAGTGACCGTCATCGGGAACTCGTCCACCGAAATCACGTACCGCGGGATCTTGTAGTGCGCGATCTTGCCGCGACAGAACTCGCGCACGGCGTCGGCGTCGATCGTGCCGGGCTCCCGTGCGATCACCAACGCGGCGATCTCCTCGCCGTAGCGCTCGTCTGGTACTCCGACGACCTGCACGTCCCTGATCGCGGGGTGCGTGTAGAGAAACTCCTCGATCTCGCGCGGATAGATGTTCTCGCCACCGCGAATGATCATGTCTTTCGAGCGGCCGACGATGTTGACGTAGCCGTCGCGGTCCATCGTGGCGAGATCCCCGGTGTGCATCCAACCGGCGGCGTCGACTGCTTCGGCAGTCTGCTCGGGATCGTTCCAGTAGCCGAGCATCACGCTGTATCCCCGCGTCAACAGTTCGCCGGGCACGTCTCGCTCCACGCACGCCCCGCTGGCGGGATCGATGACCTTGATCTCAACGTGCGGGTGCACGCGCCCGACCGTTGAGGTGCGGTGATCGATGTCGTCATCGGCGCTCGTTTGGGTCGACACCGGCGAGGTCTCGGTCATGCCGTAACAGATCGTCACCTCCGCCATGTGCATTCGGTCGATGACGTTGCGCATCACCTCCACCGGACACGGGGACCCAGCCATGATCCCGGTCCGCAGCGACGTGAGATCGAACTCGTCAAACTCGGGCAGGTCGAGCTCGGCGATGAACATCGTCGGCACACCGTAGAGCGATGTGCAGCGCTCACTCTGAACGGCGTCGAGCGTCGCGTGCGGCTCGAATGCCGGCGCCGGTATCACGATGCACGCCCCGTGCGTCGTGCAGGCGAGATTGCCGAGCACCATCCCGAAGCAGTGGTAGAACGGCACCGGGATGCAGACCTTGTCCTCCGGTGTGTAGCGGCATGTCTCGCCGATGAAGAACCCGTTGTTGACGACGTTGTGATGAGTGAGCGTCGCTCCCTTCGGGAACCCGGTCGTTCCGCTCGTGTACTGGATGTTGATGGGATCGTCGAACTGGAGCCCCGCCGGCAGCGGGAGCTCAGCGTCGCCCGCTGCCAGCAGCTCCTCCCAATCACCTGAATCCAGAAACACTGTGCGCTCGAGCGCGGGACATCGGGGAGCAACCTCCGTGACCATCGCACCGTAGTCGGAGGTCTTAAACGCACGCGCGGAGATCAGCACACGACAGCCAGACTGGTTCAGGACGAACTCGAGCTCGGAAGTCCGGTAGGCCGGATTGACGTTCACCAGGATCACCCCCGCCTTAGCCGAGGCATACTGGACCAATAGCCACTCGGCGCAATTGGGCGCCCAGATCCCCATGCGATCTCCAGGCTGCAGCCCAGCCCCTACGAGGGCACGGGCGACCCGGTCCACACGGGCACCGAACTCGGCATACGTCCAACGCACATCCTGATGGCGCACGACGACCGCATCCCGATCCGGATACAAGCCGACGATCCGATCGAAGTTCGCGCCGACCGTCTCACCGATCAGCGGCGTCAACGAGGTTCCGTGTATGTAGGACGCGGGGTTCGACACTAGCTCTCGCCCTCCTCGGGTCAGGTCAATGTCACGGTACGCGCATCCCGCCGCCGGGCCGTCGGCACGCTGCCGCATCCCGAACCCGCCATTCACCGCAACCGCAATCCGTAGTCACCACGCCGCCGGCCCCTGCCGGCCGAGTTCTTGGCCCGGCGGCTAGGTGAAGATCGGGAAGCGTCGCTGGTTGGCGAGTCGGTTCATCCCGCCCTGGATCGCGGATTCCACTTCGCGATAGATCGACTCGACGTATTCGCGATCGTTGACCCGCTCTGGGTCGTGGTCGACGTGTATCGGATCCAGCAGCTCGGTGCGGATCTTTGCCGGCAGGGGAAGGTGCGTCGGGATCGTCTCGATTGTCACGCCGAAAGGGAAGCCGAGCACGATCGGCAGCCGCGAGCCGCGAAGCTTTTGCTTGAGCCCGCTGATCCGGTCGAGCCCGTTGGCGAGCCAGCGGCCCTCGGATAAGACGAATGCGGTGTCGTGCCCGCCGACGGTGGCGACGGGAACGATCGGTACGCCTGAGCGGATCGCGGTGCGTACGAAGCCCATGCGCCCGCCGAGCACGGCCTCATCGCGCCTGCGCCAGCTGCGCATCGCGTCGACCTCACCCCCGGGCCAGATGACCACGTCGCACCCGGCGCTGAGCGCCGCGGTGACGCCTTCGCGGGAGGCTGGGATCACGCCGGCCTGGCGGAAGTAATCGCCCAGGCCGGGCGTCGCCATCAGGACATCGTGAGCGGTCGCGTGAAGCACGCGCTCGGTGCCGAATCGCCGCCACCAGTCGAACACGAACGTCCAGGCGTCCATCGTCAGCGACCCTCCCGAGTGATTTCCGATCAGCAGCGAGGTCTCCTCGGGCAGTCGCTCCCAGCCGGAGGTCTCGAGCCGGAAGTAGTAGTGGCACAGGATGTCCCATACGGGCTTCTGAACCCGCATCACTGTCTGGTTCGGACCGTCGAGGGCGTGTTCGGTCGCGGCCGCGACACGCTTGGCGATCAGGCCCTCGATTCCCCCCTTGGATCGCCGGTCGGCGCTCCCGGCTTTCGCCACCCCGGCCGGATCGAGGGCCGTCCGGCCGTCGGCCTTCTCGGGCGCCGGCGCGCGCGGGAGCCTGCCGTTGCGCTCAGGAGGTGTTGGCGGTGGCGAGCCGGCAGGCGGAGCCCCCTGCCTGCGCGGTTGTGAAGAGGCGGTTGCCATGAGGACCCTCCTGCGAGCGCGTGGGGAGCCTCATCTCCCAAACGGCACCCAAACGCCATAACGAATGGGTGCGCCCTAGACGATGCTCGGCACACATTGATGTGACTGATTATTTGAAGACATCCCAAGGATCCAGCCCCGAGGGCGGCGTGACATCGGTATGAGACACGGTCGCTCGTGCGGCAACCCCGCAACCGGTTCCGACTCACGGCCAGCAGTTCGCCATCCGCCGAGGGCCGAACTGGGCGGTCGCTCGCGGGGCGAGTATGTTGCGCTTTCATTCGGCTCGGACCACGCGACCCCCAGGAACCAGCATGCCCGAATCGCTACGGAGGCTTCCGACGACCAATGTGGCCATCGCCTATGCGGACTGGCGACACGCGGGCCAGCTGCGCGAGGTCGACGGCGACCCGTTCCTCGTGCACCCACTCGAGGTCGCCTGCCTTCTCCACGTCTGCGGCGCCCCCGACCATGTGATCGCCGCCGGCCTCCTCCACGACGAGCACCTAGGCGCAGAACTAGAGACGACTGCCCAGCGCCGACCGTTGATCGGCATGGCCCGTGGCGCAGTCTGAGGCCAGCCTAGCGCTCGCGGTGTCGGCCATCGCGTTGCCGGACTCGTTGAACCCATCCCTCATCGGCGTGGCCATCTACCTAGCGGCCCGGCCTAATCCTCGGAGGCAAACTGCGGCGTTCGTGGCCGCCGCATTCGCTGTCACGCTGGGCGGTGGCGTCTTGCTGGCGCTCGGCCTCGGCGACCTGATCCTCTCACTCGTGCCGAAGCCCAGTCAGACACTCAAGTACACGCTGGAGATCGTCGTGGGAGTCGCACTCGTGCTTGCCGGTGCTGGAACCTGGTGGCGTCGCCGAGCGCTGGCCGGTGGAACGTCGCACCATGACAAGGCCGGGACCGGTACCGCCGCTGCGGCCGCCCTCGGGGCGGGCGTGGCAGGAGTAGAGCTGCTCACAGCGTTCCCATACTTCGCGGCGATCGCGATCGTCGTCGACGCTTCGGTGTCCGATGGCGCCAAGCTGCTCCTCCTGCTTCTCTACAACATCGTTTACCTGCTGCCATTGTTCGTGATCACGGGGATGTGCTTCCTGATAGGGCAGCGGGCCGGCCAGGTGCTCGCGCCTGTAGGGGACTGGATCAATGCCCACTGGCCGATGGTCGTGGCGCCGCTCGCGGCCCTGGTCGGGGTGGCACTGATCGCCTACGGGATCGTTCAGCTTGCGTGATGGCAAACCGCCGTCGGGAGTTCAACCACCGGTCGCGAGTGGGCGCCTCCCGCTTATCGACATGCCTGCTCCCTTGTGCGCAACGCCACCGGACGAGGAGGATTGGCCACATTGGGCCAGGTTGTCCTTCTTTCGCTGACCGCCTCGTTGAACCCCACGCTCGTCGCGGCGACCACGGTCATGCTGCTGCTCGACAAGCCCGCGCGGCTGATGGGCGGCTATCTGCTCGGCGCGTATCTGACCAGCATCACCCTCGGACTCGTGATCGTGTTCTCGCTGTCGAATTCGAGCACGAGCAGCACCACCCAGCACACGATCAGCCCCGCCGTTGACATTGCCCTCGGGGCGATCCTGCTCGGTATCGCCTTCGTCCTTCACACCGGGCGCCACGAGCCCTACAGGGAGCGCAGGAAGGCGAAGAAGGCGGAGAAGCCCGACAAAGGACCGCCGCGGTGGCAACGCGAGCTCAGCAAGGGATCGCCGCGGACCACATTTGTAATCGGAGCGCTGCTCACCCTCCCCGGCGGCTCGTACCTCGCCGGGCTCAATCACATCCACAAGCTCAAGTACTCGACGACCGTCACCGTGCTGCTCGTCATCGGCTTCAACATCGTGATGCTGTGGCTGCTCGAGGTCCCGCTCGCATCGTTCCTGGTCGCCCCGGAGTGGACCCCCCGCGCTATCGACCGCGCCAAAGCCTGGATCAGCCGGCACGCCCACGTCTTCGCCGTCCGAGGCTTCGCCGCCATCGGCGCGCTCCTCGTCATCAAAGGGATCGTAGGACTGGTCGCTTAACCAGCACTCGCAGCTTTTTCACGACTCGGGCGTCGCCGATGTGAGTAAATGCCCACGTGACGAGCATCGCCGAATCGAAGCCACTAGCGGCCAGTGAGCTCGAGTCGCTGCAGCTCTGGTGGCGCGCCGCGAATTACCTGTCGGTAGGCCAGATCTACCTGATCGACAACCCGCTGTTGCGCGAGCCGCTGCAACCCGAGCACGTCAAGCCGAGGCTGCTCGGCCACTGGGGGACGACGCCGGGGCTGAACTTCGTCTACGTGCACATGAACCGCGCGATCAGGCAGCGCGCGCTCCAGGCGATCTACATCGCCGGGCCGGGCCACGGCGGCCCGGGCGTCGTCGCGAGCACGTACCTCGACGGGACCTACAGCGAGGTGTACCCGCATATCGGCTACAGCGAAGAGGGAATGCGCCGGCTGTTCCGGCAGTTCTCCTTTCCGGGCGGGATCCCAAGCCACGTGGCGCCCGAGACGCCGGGCTCGATTCACGAGGGCGGCGAGCTCGGCTACTCGATGGTGCACGCCTATGGCGCCGTGTTCGACAACCCCGACCTGCTCGCCGTCTGCGTGGTCGGCGATGGCGAGGCCGAGACGGGACCGCTGGCCGCGAGCTGGCACTCGAACAAGTTCCTGAACCCCGCGCACGACGGCGCCGTGCTCCCGGTGCTGCACCTGAACGGCTACAAGATCGCCAACCCGACCGTGCTCGCCCGGATCGAACCGCATGAGCTGACCGCTTTGCTCGAGGGATACGGCCACAAACCGCGGTGGGTCGAGGGTTCAGATCCGGAGCTCGTGCACCAGCAAATGGCGGCGACGCTCGACGAGGTGCTCGACGAGATCGCGGCGATCCAGCGGCGCGCCCGCGAGGACGGCGATACCACGCGACCGCAGTGGCCCATGATCGTGCTCAAGACTCCCAAGGGGTGGACCGGACCGAAGGTGGTCGACGGGCTCCCCGTCGAGGGGACGTGGCGAGCGCACCAGGTTCCGTTAGCAGAGGTACGTACCAATCCGGAGCACCTCGCTCAGCTCGAAGCGTGGATGCGCTCCTACCGACCCGAGGAGCTGTTCGACAAGTCCGGCGCACCGCGGCCCGAGGTCACCGCGCTGGCGCCAGAGGGCGAGCTGCGGATGAGCGCCAACCCGCACGCCAACGGCGGCTTGCTGCTGCGCGCGCTGGAGTTGCCCGACTTTCGCAGCTACGCCGTCGACGTCCCCTCGCCGGCGACCACGACGAGCGAGGCCACGCGCGTGCTCGGAATGTGGCTGCGCGACGTGATCGCCGCCAACCCGGACCGCTTCCGTCTGATGGGACCAGACGAGACGGCGTCAAACCGGCTCTCGGCCGTGTTCGAGGTCACGAACCGCGTCTGGGAGGCGGAGCTGCTCGATACCGACGATCACCTCGCGCGCGACGGGCGCGTCATGGAAGTCCTCTCCGAGCATCTCTGCGAGGGATGGCTCGAGGGGTACCTGCTGACCGGCCGCCATGGCCTCTTCAACTGCTACGAGGCGTTTGTACACATCGTCGACTCGATGTTCAACCAGCACGCGAAATGGCTGAAGACCACCCGCCAGATTCCGTGGCGACGACCGATCGCGTCGCTCAATTACCTCCTCTCCTCGCACGTTTGGCGCCAGGACCACAACGGCTTCTCGCACCAGGACCCGGGATTCATCGACGTCGTCGTCAACAAGAAGGCGGAGGTCATCCGCGTCTACCTGCCGCCGGACGCCAATTGCCTGTTGTCGGTCGCCGATCACTGCCTGCGGAGCAGGCACTATGTCAACGTGATCGTCGCCGGCAAACAGCCCGCGCTCAACTACCTCACGATGGAGGAGGCGATCGAGCACTGCGCGCGCGGAGTCGGGATCTGGCCGTGGGCGTCGAACGACGCGGGCGAGGAACCCGACGTGGTCCTCGCGTGTTGCGGCGATGTCCCGACGCTCGAAACCGTCGCGGCGGCGGCGATCCTCCGCGAGCGCCTGCCCGATCTGAAGGTTCGCGTCGTCAACGTGGTGGACCTGATGCGGCTCGAGTCGGCGTCGGAGCACCCGCACGGGCTGCCGGACGCCGAGTTCGACGCGCTGTTCACGAGTTCGCGCCCTGTGATCTTCGCCTTTCACGGCTACCCGACGCAGATCCACAAGCTGACCTACAAGCGCGCCAACTACCACAATCTCCACGTCCGCGGGTACATCGAAGAGGGCACGACGACAACGCCCTTCGACATGGTCATGTTGAACAACCTCGATCGCTTCCACCTCGTCACGGATGTGATCGACCGCGTTCCGGGGCTCGGCGAGCGCGCCGCCCACCTCCGCCAGGAGATGGTCGATGCGCGGCTGCGTCACCGCGCCTACACCCGGCAGGTTGGCGATGACCCCCCGGACGTCCGAGATTGGACCTGGCCCGGCGGCCAGCACTGAGAACGTTGGGCGCGACGGTGAGTGGCCGGCAGATCGGGAGCTGAAGCGGTGAGAGTGCTAGTCGTCAATGCGGGCTCGAGCAGCCTGAAGCTGAGTCTGATCGACGGCGACGACAGCACACTGGCCGCGCGAGAGCTGGAGGCTCCGGGCGCGGAGGTCGACCCCGAGGAGCTGCGGTCAGCGCTGGACGGCCGGCTTTCGAACGCCGACGTCGTTGGACACCGCATCGTGCACGGCGGCGAGCGGTTCCGCAACGCCGTGCTGATCCACGGGGACGTGGAGGCGGCCCTGCGCGGACTGGTCGATATGGCCCCGCTGCATCAGCCGAAGTCGCTCGCCGCGCTCGACGCGGTGTCGCGAGCACTGCCCGACGTTCCAGCGGTCGCCTGCTTCGACACCGCGTTCCACGCGACGCTCACCCCGGCGGCCTACACCTACGCGCTGCCGGCGGCGTGGCGCGAGCGGTGGGGCGTACGACGGTACGGGTTCCACGGCCTCTCGCACGCGTGGATCGCAACCCGCGCCCCGCAGTTGCTGGAACGCCCGGCTTCTGAGCTCCGGATCGTCAGCTGCCACCTCGGCGCCGGGGCGTCCCTGTGCGCGATCGCAGAAGGTCGCTCTGTGGACACGACGATGGGGTTCACGCCGCTCGAAGGCCTCGTGATGGCGACGCGCTCTGGGTCGGTCGATCCGGGGCTCCTCCTATGGCTGCTCGAAAAGACCGGGATGGCGGAACGGGAGCTGGCGAGCGCGCTCGAGTACGAATCGGGATTGCTCGGGCTCGCCGGCAGCGCCGACATGCGTCGCGTCCTGAAGCGGTCCGCGGCCGGCGATGCCGACTCGGAGGCCGCCCTCGACGTGTACGTGCACCGTCTGCGCGCCGGGATCGCGGCGATGGCCGCGGCCCTCGGTGGCCTGGATGGATTGGCGTTCACCGGCGGCGTTGGCGAGCGCTCGCCCGAGATCCGGGCGCTCGCGATCGCCGGGCTGGGCTTCCTCGGCCTGGTGATCGACGAGCGAGGCAACGCGGACGTGAGCGGGGACGCCGAGATCACGGGGCCAAGCGCGACGGCTAGAACGCTCGTAATCCACGCCCGGGAGGACCTCGAAATCGCCCGCCAGGCTCGCGCCGTCATTGGCGCGCCCGGCGTCCGCTGAATAGAGTCACCAGAGCTAACCTCGAAGGAGAGCGGACCATATGTTCAAGCGCGTGATGTGGGCGACGGATGGATCCGATGCCTCCGACAAAACGATGGAGCACGCCAAGGCGCTGGTCGCCGAGGCAGACGGCGAGCTGCTGGTCGTCTACAGCGAGGAGTTCACGTTGCCGGGCAAGGGCGGAGGGAGCCTTCCCCGCCACGCCGACGAGGAGGTCGTGCAGGACAAGATCAAGCGGCAGGTCGAAGAGCTGTCCGAGGACGGCGTGCCTGTCCGGCTCGAGATCACCAAGAGCCGCGTCGGCAACGCCGCTCACGAGATCGCCGAGGTCGCCGAGAAGGAGCACACCGACGTCATCGTCGTCGGTACTCGCGGTCACACGCTGCTGCGGGGCCTCCTGCTTGGGAGCGTCACCCAGCGGCTCCTCCAGATCGCACCCTGTCCGGTGCTGGCGGTCCCCACGCGCCTCGACCACAGCGACTAAGCGAGCCCGTGATCCTGATCGCCTATGACGGCTCGATCGACGCCAAGGCCGCGATCCAGCGTGGCGGCGAGTTGTTTCCCGGACAGGCCGCCGCCGTGGTGACGGTCTGGCAACCGTTCGTCGAGGTCATCGCGCACACGCCCTCTGGTTTCGGCTGGGCACCTGGCGAGGTCGACTACGAGGCGATCGACGCCGGCGCCCGCCAGAGTGCCGAGGAGCGCGCGGCCGAGGGCGCGAAGCTCGCCCGCGACGCGGGCCTCGACGCTAAGTCGCGCATTTCCGAGGAGAAAACGACTATCCCGGACGCGATCCTCGCCGAAGCTGATGCGATCGACGCCAGCGCGATCCTAATGGGATCGCGCGGCCTGAAAGGGCTGAAGTCGCTGCTGCTCGGGAGCGTCTCGCACGCGGTGCTCCAGCACGCCGACCGGACGGTGATCGTCGTGCCCTCCCCGGATGTGGCGGCCGGACGCAGGCAGCAGCGGCCCGAGTAAGCCCGCGCGGATGAGCGCGATCCGGACCGAAAAGCTCACCAAACGCTATGGGAACACGGTCGCGCTCGAGTCCCTCGACCTGGATGTCCACGAGGGCGAGGCCTATGGCTACCTCGGTCCGAACGGCGCCGGCAAGACGACGACGATCAGGCTGCTGCTCGGCCTCCATCGCCCCACGAGTGGTCGCGGGGAGCTGTTTGGGATCGACTGCTGGCGCGACCCCGTGGCCGCGCACCGGCGGGTCGGGTACGTCGCAGGCGAGCCGTACCTGTGGCCCTCGCTCACCGGCGAGGAGACCCTCGAATTCCTGGCTCGGGTCCACGGCGGCACGGACCGTGCCTACCGCGACGAGCTGATCCAGCGGTTCCAGCTCGACGGCGCAAAGAAGGTCCGGGCGCTGTCGAAAGGAAATCGCCAGAAGGTCCAGTTGATCGCCGCGTTGGCCACGCGCGCCGACCTGCTCCTGCTCGACGAGCCGACGAGCGGGCTCGATCCGCTGATGGAGATGGCGTTCCGAGAAGCGGTGACCGAGGCCAAGGAGCGCGGCCAGACCGTGTTCCTGTCCTCGCACATCCTCAGCGAGGTCGAGGCCGTCTGTGATCGCGTCGGGATCCTCCGGGCGGGCAGGCTCGTGGACGAAGGAACGCTGCAGGAGCTTCGTCACCTAAGCGCCACGACGGTCGAGGTCACGTTCGACGGACAGGCGCCTAAGCTGCCACCGCTGCCTGGGGTGAGCGTCAGTCCGGCCGGCCCATCGGCGCTCCGCTTCGAGGTGTCCGGCAGCATTGGTCCGCTGATCGCCGCCCTCGCAGACGAGCCGGTGACAGCGCTCACGAGCCGCGAGCCCTCGCTCGAGGAGATCTTCCTGCACCACTACGACCATGGCGACGGTCGCGGCGGAGACTAGGGCGACCGCGTCGCGCCGGCAGTGGCAGGCGACCCAGGCGATCGCCCGTCGCGCGCTCCGGGACGGCCGCGTCCGCACGATCGCGTTCGCGTATCTGTTCGCGGCGATCGCCTACATACAGCCCGTCAGCTATCGCCATGCCTACCCGACGCTGGCGGACCGACTGTCGTTCGCGCGCAGCTTCGGAGCCAACAAGGCCGTGGTTCTGTTCTACGGCAAGGCATACGACCTGCTCACCGTGGGCGGGTACAGCGCCTGGCGCGTCGGCGGAACGCTCGCAATCTTCAGCGCGGTGTTCGGTTTGCTGGCCGCGGTCCGGGCACTGCGCACTGAGGAGGAAACCGGGCGCGCCGAGCTGGTCCTCGCCGGGCCCGTGGGCCGGCGGCCCGCGTTTCTGGCGTCCATGGCGGCGATAGCCGCGGGGATGGTGCTGCTCTGGGCCGCGGCCTTGCTGGGCTCGGTCCTGGGCGGTTTGCCCGCGGGCGGATCGGCCTACCTCGCGCTCGCGGTCGTCTCGGTCGTCCCCGTGTTTGTCGGGGTCGGCGCGCTGGCAAGCCAGCTCGCGCCGACGCGGAGGATGGCCTTAGAGCTCGGCGCCGGCGTTGTGGCGCTGACGTTCGTGCTCCGAGTGGTCGCCGACACCTCGACCGGTGTCGGCTGGCTCCGGTGGGCGACACCCCTGGGATGGGCCGAGGAGCTCCGGCCGTTCACCGGCGCTCAGCCTGCCGTGCTGCTGCTTCCGCTGGCGACCGCCGCCGTGCTGATCTACGCCGCGCAAAGGATTTCCGCCGCCCGGGATATCGGCAGCGGCCTGCTCCCGGCACGCGACAGTGCCGAACCGCGACTGGGATTGCTGTCCTCGCCTGCGGCGCAGGCGCTGCGCAGCGAGCGAGCCACCCTCGTCGTGTGGCTGCTCAGCGTCGGCGCCTTCGCGTTCATCGTGGGCGTGATCTCGAAGAGCATCCACGGAGCCGGGATCTCCAGTCAGCTGAACCGCGAGCTCGCGAAGCTCGGCGCCGGGTCCGTCCTGACCCCGAAGGGCTACCTCGGGTTCTCGTTCATCTTCTTCGTGCTGGCCGTCAGTCTGTTCGCGTGTTCTCAGATCTCCGCCGCTCGGCAGGAGGAGGCGGCGGAGCGGCTCGAGACGATCCTGGCGCTACCCGTGCGACGGCGCAGATGGCTGACCGGGCGCCTCGCGCTCGCCGTCATCGCCATCCTCGCGATCTCCGTGGTCGCCGGGCTGTTCGCGTGGCTGGGCGCCGTCTCGCAGGGCATCAGCCTCTCGTTCGGCCGCATGCTCGAGGCGGGCCTCAACTGCGTTCCCGCCGCGATCCTGTTCCTGGGCGTCGCGGCCCTTGCGTACGCCCTCGCACCGCGCGCGAGCGCAGGGATCGCCTACGGGCTCGTGACAGTCGCGTTCCTGTGGCAGCTGTTCGGCGGCCTGTTCGGCGCGCCCAAGTGGCTGGTGGACGTGACTCCCTTCGCTCACATCGGATTCGTCCCGACGCAGCCGTTCCGCGCCGGCGCGGCCGGGGTGATGGTGGCGATCGGGCTGCTCACGGCGGCGATCGCGATGCTCGCGTTCGAGCGGCGCGACCTCACCGGCGCGTGACCGCGGAGAATTCACCGCAATGCGCACACGAATCCTGATCGCCGCCGTGCTGGGGGCGGTCGCCCTCGCGATCGCCGCGCCGAGCGCCGGCGCCACGTCGCGCCCCGGCCCGTACTTCTCGGCGCCGTTCCGGGTCCGGCAGAACTCGTACACGTTCGGGCAGACGCCGTCGTGGACGCGCCGGGGCGACGTCCTCTCGCAGGAGGACGACGCGACGGGGATCCTCCAGGTGTACCGCTCGAAGCTGAACGGCGCGGACATGCACTGCCTGACCTGCACCGCGGTGCCCGGTCCGAACGGCTTTCCCCAGGAGCGACCGCGGGGCGACTGGATCCTGTTCTGCTCCTACGGAGATCAGCCCGAACACTTCGGGAATCCGTGCCTCGGCGGTTACGGCGGCGATCTGTACGTGATGCACCCAAACGGGACCGGCGTCACGCGGCTTACCCAGGGCAGCGACCCGAATCACGGCGCCAACTTCGACGTGGCCGGTGGGATTCCGTATGACAACTACCACGCGTACTGGTCGCCCAACGGCCGTCACCTCGTGTGGACGCGCACCGAGGCATATCCGCTCTCGGAGGGCGGCCAGCGGTGGGAGATCATGCTCGCCGACTTCGTTTCACCGAAGCGCGGCAGGCCCCATCTCGCGCACGTCCGCGTCGTCGGGCCCGCGTACGGCGTCTACGAGACCCAGCACTGGGCGCCCGACGGCAGCGGCTTTCTGTTCACGGCGTTCGGTCCCCGTGAATCGCCCTACCAATCGACGCCGCCGGGGTGGATGAACCAGCAGCTGTACTTCATGCGCCTCTATGGTCGGGGCGCGTCGCCCGCTCATCCGCGCGTCACCCAACTGAGCGACAACCTCCCCGTCTATCAGGAGCAGGCGGCGTTCACGCCGGACATGCGGGACGTCATCTTCATGACGAACCGCAACTCGCCGATTGGCTCGTGGTATGACGAGGTGATCGCGGCGGCGCAGCGGACCGGCTTCGACGCGCCCGACCCCGGCTCGACCGGGACCGTGCAGTTCCTCGCCGACTTCTCGGACCCGAACTTCCGCAGCGACCTGTACATGCTCGACGTGCGCACCCACGATCTGCGCGAGCTGACCGACTTCCACAACGTCGTGCCCGAGTTCAACTGGAACGCCGGCGACACCAAGCTGCTGTGGTCGGGCGTCGTCGGCGGCTCCGACCACGACTACATCACGCGGGCGGGCAGCTTCGCCGGCATCAGCGCCTCCGAGCGCCGACCCCCGCGGCGGATCCCGGCGCCTGGCCTGTACGGCGAGCCGATGGACATGCGTCGCGTGACGGCGCCGGCTATGCACGCGGACGCCGCGGGCAAGAACGTGCCGCAGACGGGCAAGGACAAGCAGATGCTCCCGTCTGTCGTGGTCACCTACTACGCGCTCTGGCTCCAGCAGCTGAAGACACTCGGCGCGGCGGCGGGACTCGACATCTCCAACCCGTTCTTCCTGACGGGTTAGCTGGTCGGATCGGTGCATGCACCGATCCGCGCCGGCCGCATGCGGCCGGCGGACGGGCGCGCATGCGCGCCCGTCAACACACAACTAGAGTGCATGCTCGTGTTCGACCACGTCACGATCCGCGTCTCCGACTTCGACGCCTCGGAGCGCTTCTACAACGCCGTGCTCGCCCAGCTAGGGATCGACCAGACCTACCGCACGGGTTCGTTCTCGGAGTGGGGGAACTTCATGGTCTCGGCCGCCTCCCCCGAGCATCCGCTGACACGGGGTGTGCACGTCGGCTTCGTCTCGCCGACACGCGAGCAGGTCGACAAGTTCTGGCGCGCCGGCACCGACGCCGGGTACACGAGCGACGGCGAACCCGGCCCACGGCCGCACTACAGCGAGAGCTACTACGGGGCGTTCCTGCGCGATCCCGACGGCAACAGCGTCGAGGCGGTCCACGGCGGCGACCGGCGCGAGGGCGCTATCGACCACCTGTGGATCCGGGTCGCTGACCTGGGTGAGGCGAGGCGTTTCTATGAGACGATCGCGCCGCACGCCGGCATACGGTTGGACCACGACCAGCCCGATCGCGTCACGTTCGCGGGCGGCGGCGGCACGTTCTCGCTGGTGGCGGGAACGCCGACCGAGAACCTACACCTGGCGTTTCCCACCGACGACGACGGGCACGTGCACGGCTTCCACCAGGCCGCCACCGACGCCGGGTTCGAGTCCAACGGCGAACCCGGAGAGCGCCCGCGCTATCACCCCGGCTACTACGCCGCGTTCGTCTTCGACCCCGACGGCAACAACATCGAGGTCGTCAACCACCACCGGGGGTAGGCCGGTTGTTCGGTGGCGGGCTTTCGAGGCCCGGCTCCGTGGCTATCGACTCTCAGCCCGCGAGCGCTCCGCGCCCGCAGCCCTGCTTTGGCGACGGCCTCGTAAACGGCGCTGGGGAAGGGGAGCGGGTCAGCTGCCCGGCCGGGGTCCGCGCCCTCACCCAGCCGAAAATCGTGCATAACGCGTCAATCTCGGCTCAGACCCCGAGCCCTGTCGTATTGAGCACGCTCCTCATGCATAACTCGACAGGCCTCGCCGATTTCTCCGGTCGTGACGTGTTATGCAGCATTTGGAGCCGCCCTCGGCCCCGCCCTCGAAAGTCCGGGCTCGCACCGACAACGACAGCGCCCATGACCGCACACAGGTAGGATCGAGCCCGTGCCCGACCCGAGCGCATTCGTCGACGACGTCGCCAACGAGCTCGCGACGTGGCCGGGCGTCCGGATCGGGCGACGGGCGGATGGAGCGGCGCTCGTCACCTACGAGGGAATCGAGCTCGGCGTCCTGTATCCCGATCGGGGCCTGGCCGAGCTGCCATTCATCATCGCCGAGCGCGACGAGCTCGTCGAGCACGGCGAGGGCGAGCCGGCGGAGCTGGCGCTGCCCGACTCAGAAGGCGTCAGCCACGACGTCCGTGGCCCTTCTGACATCACCGAAGTGCTCGAGCTCTTCGACCGCCGTTACCGCGACGTCCGCGGCGAGGACGAGCCTTACAGCTCCGAGGACCCCGGCTACAAAGACTAAGCGGGGCGGATGATCCGCAGGATCACCGGGCGCGACGTGTGACCGGCCGCCTCGACCACCGCTGACAGCTCATCCTCGCGCAGCTCCTCGGCCGCCTCGACCTCGATCACGAGCGGCTCATCGCCGGTGCCCGCATCAGCGATCACGCGGCGCACCTCGTCGGCTTCGCGTGCGAGCCCCTCGGGCGAAGGCGACGCATAGACCGCCTCGCCGCCGTACGGCGGCTCGAGGTTGCCGACCTCGTCGGTCGCGCCGATTTCGATCAGGACGTCATCGCGGGCGGCGCTCGGCGGCGGGTCGGAACTGAGCTGGTGCTGCACGGCACTGCCGCGTGGAACCTGGATGATGAGCCGTGGCTGGTATGCCATCGGCTCACACTACCGCTCAGGCGGCTTCCCGGCGGTGCGCGACGGCGAACGCCCCGCCGAGGGCGTCGCGGAGCGCGGGCAGATCGGTCGGTGCGGTCGATGGGCCCAGGCCCGGCATGATCCGGAGCGTCCAGAACGTCGCCTCCGCCGCCTTGCCCTCTAGCGGGAGCGAGCCTTCGAAGTTGTCGACGAGGATCTCCTCGAGGAAGTCAGCCGTGGCGAGCGCGCCGTCGGCCCAGTTCGGGTTGCCGCTGAGCTCCGTTACGCGCTTGACGTCGTCGGGAAACGTGCCCCGGGCGTAGTTGCGAAGCCTCTCCGCCAGCAACTTCGTCTGATCGTCGGTGAGCATGTAAACGATTCCCGAAAACTCGACCGTCGCCACCAAATCAGCGTAGGTGATGCGGCGGACGTGACGCGCACGCCACGGCGGCGACCTGGCTGACGACGCCCTGGCCGCACCGGCGCCGGCCTAGCCGGCTTCATACGTCCGTCGGCGCGAGTCGCCCGTCCGGCCTGACGAAAAAGCCCCCCAACCCGAACCGCTCGCTCAGGAGCGCCGGTACCTCAGCGCGCTCGACGGGGGTCGCGTTGGTCCCGGAGGGGGTCGGCTCGGCGAACTGGAGCCCGCTCCAATCGCTCAGCCACCTGCGGTCGCCGTCCTGTCCTTGCGCGCTCACGATCAACCCGGTCACGAACGGCGAGCGGGGATGCGTGCACGTGAACCAGTTACTGACCTCGACGTCGACCATCGGCACCGGGTCGGGAACGAATCCGTACAGGTCGCGCCACGTGTCCTCCTCCACCATCTGCAGCACGAGTTCGTCGCCGTCCTCGACGACGCGATAGCGCCAGCCGGCTTGGTCGTGAGGCTCCCCGGGGCCGAACGGGATCGGCTCGAGCAGGCTGCCGAGGCCAAAGCCGACGTCGGCGTGCCAGTCGCCGCCGTCGCGGACACGCAATACGAGGTGGCTGCGCGGCCTGACGACCCCGGGCTCGGTGCCGCTTCTGACGCGTGCGAGCATCAGGTCGACATGCGAGCCGAGTGACTCCAGCGCGGCTTTGAGCAGCAGATTCATCTCGAAGCAGTAGCCGCCCCGGCGCTCGTCGACCAGTTTGCGTTGGAGGTCAGCGAGCGCCAACGACACGGGCACGCCACGCTGAGGATCGAGGTTCTCGAACGGGATCGAAGTTATGTGCGCCCGGTGCACTTCGGCGACACTGGGGCGTCCGCGCAATCCAATCCGAGCAAGGTACGCGTCCAAGTCGAACATGTACCGACCCTACCCATAAGGAGACGAGGATGCCCGTCGGCAAGGCCAAGGCAGAACCTGCGGAGAAGGCAGGCGATGAGTTCCAGATCGCCGTGCCGTGCTTCACGGAGATCGATGAAGGTCGCATCCGCGATCGCCTCAAGCGCGACCAGTTCTTCTGGCTCGATCTCAACGCGCCGACCAAGAAGCAGCTGATCCAGCTCCGCGACATCTTCGGCTTTCACCCGCTCGCGCTCGAGGACAGCGAGGAGTTCGGCGAACGCCCGAAGCTCGACAATTACGACAACTACATCTTCCTCGTCTTCTACGGTGCCGACGACGACGGGACCGGCGGCTCGGTGGTGCGGGAGGTGCACCTATTCGTCTCTGGCCACTACCTGGTCACACTTCACCAGGTTCCGGTCCCGGCGTTGGCCCAGCAGCGCGAAGAGCTCGACGGTCGGCTGCTCCACAGCGAGCAGTTCCTGCTCTACCGAGTGCTCGACGCCCTCACCGACAGCTTCTTTCCGGTTCTCTCCGACCTCGACAGCCAAATGGACGACCTCGAGTCGGCCATCCTCGTCAACCCCACCGACCAGCAGCTGCAGCGGCTGTTCTACCTCAAGCGTGAGCTCGTCGCGATGCGCAAGGTCGTGACGCCGCAGCGCGACCTGTTCGCCCGTTCGGTCGATCAGATCGCCGAACTTCCCGGCCTCCAGCTCGACGAGCGCGACTACTTCCGCGACATCTACGACCACCTCATCCGGATCAGCGACCTGATCGACTCCTACCGCGATCTGCTCTCCGGCGCCACCGACCTCTATCTCTCGACGATCAGCAACCGCCAGAACGACGTGATGAAACAGCTGACCGTGATCGCCACGATCTTTCTGCCGTTGAGCTTCATCACGGGCTTCTTCGGCCAGAACTTCGGCTACCTGGTCATCCACCTGATCACCGGCGAGTTGACATTCTGGCTCGTCGGCGTCGGCAGCATGGTCGCTACCTGCGTGATCCTCCTGATTTATTTCCACCGGAAGGGCTGGGTCTAGCCCACGGCTCGCCGGGCCGGCGAACTACTCCTCCTCGACTTCCTCGATCACCTCGTACACGCCGGACACGTACTCGTTCGCCACGAATGCGGCCATCTGATCCTGGCGGCTGTTCTCCTGCGACTCAGCTTCCTCGCGCCAGCGCCGGTAGTCCTCCTCGGTCATATCGAACAGGCCGAACGAGATCACCTCGTCCTCGTCACGGATGTTGCGAGCGTGGTAGGCACGCTGAAAGCCCGGGGGGTACGAGCCCTCGGCGTCCCAGGCACGGCGGAACTGGTCCCACGCGCCCGGCTTGAGCCGCCGGGCAGTGAACATCACGATCATCTGCTGACCTCCTGGTAGGGCGCTTCGACGCTTTTGGCTGACACTACCTGGACTCGGGACACTAGTCCGCGTCGCGCGGATCCATCGGCTTCGTGTTCAGCGGCCGCACGGCTGCGCCCCCCAAGTACACGGTCAGCTCGCTGGGGCGGGCGAGCAGCCCGTCGAGCGCGAACTGGAAGTCGGTGAATGCCTGGGAGCGATAGTGGGCGTCGAGTGCCTTCTCGTCGTCCCACTCGCTCACGAGCACGAACTGATCCGGATCCGCGACGGTGGCAGCAAAGCTGTAGCGCCTGCAGCCGGGCTGGCCCGCGGCCTGGCGCTCGAGCCCCGCCATCAGTGCGACGAGCTCATCCCGGGCCGCGGTGATCCCGAACATGTCGGCGACTGCGATCACGGTCACGCCGTCAGCTTGACAGGATCGTCATGCTCGGGTCATCCACGGTGGTCGAGCTGAGCGATGGAGGTCCGGATGAGTGCAACAGGTGATCGTCAACCCGTTCGGTTTCTGGTGTTCGCGGCGACGCTCCGCGCCGGTGCCTTGAATCAGCAGCTGGCCGAGTTGGCGGCGGACACGATCGCTACAAATCTGGGCACGGTCGATCTCGCGTCGATGAACGAGTTCGACGCGCCCTCGTACAACTACGACGTCCAGGCGAGCGAGGGCTTCCCGGCCGCGGCGGAGGAATTTCGTGACCGCATCACGGCAAGCGATGCGTTCGTGATCGCGAGCCCCGAATACAACGCCTCGATGCCTGGGACCCTGAAGAACTCGATTGACTGGGTGTCGCGCTTCAGCCCCCAGCCCTTCAACGAGCGCCACGGATTGCTCATGTCGGCCTCGCCGTCGATGGCCGGCGGCAACCGGGGCCTGTGGGCGCTACGGATGCCGCTCGAGCACCTGGGGTCGCGTGTCTACCCGGACATGTTCTCGCTGGCGAAGGCCCATCAGGCGTTCGACGCGGCTGGGCGGATCGCCGAGGGGGAGCTCCAGCAACGTTTCGAGCACAACATCGTCGGCTTCATGGACCTCGTCGAGGCGTCCAAGCACTACCCGTGCGTGAAGACCCGGTGGGTCGAATACCTTGGCGAGCATCCCGACCCGGCGATCGACCGCGTCGAGTGAGGGCGTGCTCAGCGTTCGGGTCGACGCAGCGGAATCGTCCCCGCCAGCCTCGTGCCCTCGCCGGGCGCGGATTCGATCTTGAGCCGTCCGCCGATAGCTGTCACACGGTCTCGCATGTTGGCCATGCCCAGTCCCGCCACCACAGCATCCGGGTCGAAACCGGCGCCATCGTCCGATACCTCGAAGCCGAGGCTTTCCGGCTCGCGGAGCCGGATCGAGATCGCCGTCGCTCCACGGCCGTGCTTGAGGGCGTTCTGAAGGGCCTCCATGCAGACGAAGTACACGCACGTCTCGACCTCGCTCGCATAGCGACCGATCCCGTCCGCCTCGAGCGTCGTGGGAATCGGAGTGCTCGCGATGCTCGACTTGAGCGCCTCGACCAGACCCCTCCCACTCAGCAGGGGTGGATCGATCCCATGGGCGAGAACCCTGATCTCATCCAGTGTCTCCTCCACCTCGCCCGTCAGCTCGTGGATCAGCTGCGCGCCCCGCGCCGAGTCGCTTGCGCACCGTCGTGGAGGTTCTGGCGAATTCGGCGCGCCTGCGCGAGCCCGTGATCTCGGTCACGTCGAGCCGGCGAGGTCAGTCCGCGCCCTGGTGCGATGCGGCTGCCGTGGCCACGTCGCGCGGATACGTGGAACGGGCCCTTAGCAGGAAGACGCCGGCGAAAACGAGCGTCCCGAGCAGCAGTAGGAAGCAGATCTCGAGCCCCCTCGCCGCGCCTGGCGAGATAACGCCCGGGTGGGTGCCGATCGGAGCCTGCTCGGGAGCGATGCCGGCGATCAGATCGGCGAGCCCGCCGAACACGACGGGAGCCAGCGCCTGGGCGAGCGAGCGCAAGACCGTGCGCGTGCTCTCGGCGCGCCCCCACAGCCCCGCGGGCATGATGTCGAGCCGCGCCGCATCGAGTGGCGGGTTGGCGGCTGAGAGGAGCGATGCGCCCGCGATGTCGAACCACACCGCCGGCGTCAGATGGCGCCCGAGGACGCCGGGGATCAGCAGCGCCGCCGCACCGAGGTAGCACAGCGCGGGCACGTACACGCGCACCTCCAGGACCCCGCGCCGGAGGAGCTCGTCGGTCACGCGTCCGCTGACCAACGTGCCAACCAAGGCGCCTCCTACGAGCAGCGCGAGCACGAGCTCCGCCTCCGCCTGGCTCGCGTGGTAGTGGCCGCGAACGAACAGCAGCGCGAACGTCGATAGCCCGGAGAAGTAGAAGTAGCCGAGCGATGAGCTGATGATCATCAGGACGTTGGTCGGGATCGAGAGGATGTAGCGAACTGCGGGCACCAGCCCCAGCGTGCGGGGATCCTCTGTCAGCACAAGCTTTGGGTCGGGCTCGACGCCGCGCTTCCGCGCCGCCTCCTGTGCAAGGTTGTCCTCGTCCTCGCGATCAGCCTCGGCCTCCCCAGCCTCCTCGGTTGGTCGACGAGCGGAGGCTGTGGCGACGGCCTCCTTGAGGTCGACGACGCCGGGCTCGAGCCGGCTCTGACCGCCCCGAAGCGGCTCGGGCACGGTTCGATACAGCTCCCGAGCGATGAAGAACCCGGGGATCGCGAGCAGCAGAAACGCGGCGCGCCATGTGATCAGGCTCGCCACGCTGCCGCTGATGATGAACCCAGCGGCCGTCCCGGCGATCTCCCCCCCAAGGATGTACGCGTAGACGCGCCCTCGCTCACGGGCCGGGAAGTAGTCGCCGGTCAGCGAGGCGATCGCCGGACCGGCGGTGGCCGTCACCGCGCCGAGGAACAGCCTCGACAGCAGGAGATCCGAGTAACTGCCGGCGAACGCGCCCAGCAGCGAGGCGATGCTCCAGAGCAGGATGCTCACGCACAGGATCGGGATCCGCTTCGTGCGGTCGACGAGCAGCCCGACCGGGATCGTGAACACGGCTCCGACGAGCAGCGAAACCGAGCTGAGCAAACCGATCTTGGTGTTGCCGATGTGGAGCGCGTGCTCGAGCTGCGGGGCCACGGCGCCGACGGTCGCCATGTCGGCGCCCTGGAGCGCGAGCACCGCCCCGAACAGCGTGATCACCCGCGCGCGGGCGGGCCCACCCACGCGCTTGACGACCTCGCCGCGCACGGCGCGCCCGGTCCATCTGGTGGCGCGTAGCGTCGCGCTTCCCGCGCGACCGGCGATCTGCTTGGACTCCATCTGGACTAAACCTCGTCCTCAGTATTCCCCAGCGCCGCTTCGTGCCCTCAACCGGTGGGTTTGGCGACCACCGGTCCCCGCCCGATGATCTCGACGACCTCGCCCGGCTGGCAGAGGTCGATCGACTCCGCCTCACGACGCAAGAGCGCACGCAACTGGATGAACGCGACGATCCCCAGGATCGCCGGAACCCACAGCTCGATCACCCGGTAGAGCAGCACCGCGGCCGTCGACAGCAGCGCCGGGAGGCCGTAGAGCACGAGCGCTCCGACGAGCCCGAGCTCGACACCGCCAATCCCGCCGGGGATCGGGATGAGGTTGCCGAGCTGGCCGATCAGGTATGCGATCCACACGATCGTCAGCTCTGGCGAGGATCCCAGCGCGCGGAAGCTCGCCCACAGCACGAGGATGTCGAACAGCATGTAGCCGATGATCCCGAACAGCAGCAGCGGGTTGCTGTGCTTGAGCAGGAGCACCGCCTCGTCCACACCGTCGGCGGTGGCCCGGAGCGCCGGCGCCAGACGCGCGAGTTTGGAGCCCTTTTTGCCGGTCGTGAGCTTCGCTTCATACCGGCGGCTGGCGCGGCCGACGATCACGACAAGGACGACCGCGAGGATCGCGACGACGGCGGGCACGACGGTCAGCGCGATGTTCGCGTGGCCGGGGAGCAGCCCGATCGCAAGGCCGATTCCGATCAGCGCCAGCGTCCCCACGTTCGGAGCGCTCGTCAGCAGGAAGAACGCCACCGATTTGTGTCCGATCTCCTCGGCCGGCATGCCACCCCGTCGCAGCGCCCACGCGCCGAGGGCCAGGCCGCCGGCGCCGCCGACCGGCAGCAGGGAGTCCGCGCCGAGCTCGGACATCGCGATCTTGTAGCTCGTCCCCCACCTCATGCGCGTGCAGAACACGACCCGGAACGCGACAACGTAGGCGAGACACGAGGCGATCTCGAGGACGCAGCCGACGACGATCCACCCGGCTGACGCTCGGTCGAACTGGTGGCGTAGCCCGCCGAGACCAGGGCCGACAGTGATCACGATCACCGCGAGGACGAGCAGCGCGCTGAGTCTCCACAGCGCTCGCTTCACCCGGCGCGGGGAAACTTCCGCCGGCAGCGGCGCGGTGTCCAGCGCCGAGTCGGTTGAAGGCTGTACGTCCGTCAGTCCGAGACCCCGGTCGCGGCCGTCAACCCGTTTGTGAACCCGTCCGAGGTCATCGCATCCTCCACTCGAAGCACCGCGCGAGGCTCCTTTCCTACTTGGGACTCGCGGTGGACTCTAGTCCCTCGTGCTCGCCGACCCGCGGACCTTCGCCCTATATGGGTCGGCGGCAGCGCCCTTCGGTGCTTCCGCCAGGAGCTCGGTCCGGGCGTCCTTCAACGCCCGTTTTGCCTCCCGACTGACGGTCGGGTACTGCGGGTCGAGCTCGACCAGGGTGTGAGCGAGCACGGCACCGACCGCGATCCGGGCGAACCACTTGCGATCAGCGGGAATCACATACCAGGGAGCCCACTCGGTGCTGGTGTGGCTTAGCATCTGCGAGAAGGCGCGCTGATAGTCGTTCCAATAAGCGCGCTCCCTCGCATCGGCCGCCGAGAACTTCCAGTTCTTCTCGGGCCGGTCGATGCGCTTGAGGAAACGAATCCTCTGCTCCTCTCGCGACAGGTTTAGGAACAGCTTCACGACCGTGAAGCCGTTCTCCGCGAGGTAGCGCTCCCACTCGTTTATCTCCTGGTACCGGCGCTTCCAGAGGTCTCCGAGACGAGGCGACGACGGCAGACGCTGTGGCTCGAGGAGTTTCGGATGCACTCTGACGACGAGTACCTCCTCGTAGTGGGACCGGTTGAAGATCGTGATCTGTCCGCGTCCGGGAACGCGACGGCCGTAGCGCCACAGGAAGTCGTGGCTCAACTCCTCGGCCGAGGGGACCTTGAAGCTGTGGACCGAAACCCCCTGCGGGTTGACGCCGCTCATCACGTGCCGAATCGTCCCGTCCTTCCCCGCCGCGTCGATCCCCTGGAGGACGACGAGCACCCCGTTGCGCTCATCTGCGGCAAGCCGTTGCTGGTACTCGGACAGCATCTCCACGGTCAGCTCGAGCCGCTCCTTGCCGTCTTTCTTCTTCAGCCACCCGGCCCTGAATCCGGGGTCGTAGTCCTTGGCGAGCGTCACCTTCGCGCCCGGCGGCACGCGCAACTGGTCGATCAGCTCGGTCAGCCGCTTGTCTCGATAGTCCGGCATCGATGCTCCGTAGCTGTCATTTGAGATGCCGCCGCTCGCCGCGTAGCCGGGACAGAGATGGCCAGCGCCGCGGTTGACCCGAGGCCCGGCCGCGATCTCGCTCCTCGTCCGCGTGCTCGCCCTCGGCCATCCGGCGACGCTCGATCTCGCGCTCGCGTTCTGCCTGGAGCTGCCGACGTGCCTCGAGCCGCGCGGCATCGAGCCCCTCGCGCCGGAGCTCCTCCTCGCGCTCGCGATCCCGATCCTCGCTCAAGCCGACCTCGAGAAAAATGAGGCTCGTGGCGAGGACGAGGCCGGCGCTGATCAGGATGAACGCGAGAATCGTGGCGAGCGTCCCGCTGAACGCGACCGCGCACACGATGCCGGCGACCACGAGGACGCCGGAGCCGCCAAAGCCAATGATGCGGGAGTTCCTCCTCATCCCCAATCAGCAAACGGCCGCACCACGCAGAGAATTGTGCGCTCAGTCGGGATGCGGCGAATGGAGCGAGTGGATCTCGATGTCGGCGCTGTCGACGCCGGCGCACTGGATCGCCTCGAACAGGTTCTCCCGGTGCGCCTCGAAGTGCTCGGGCGACTCCCAGACTTCGAACATGTGCACGTCGTCGTTCCCGTAGGCGGCGTGGTAGTGGCGGCCGTCCGGGTCAGACGCGCCCGACGTTTCGAGCTCCTTAATGACCCGTTCGTAGTCATCCTTTGACATGTGCCCGCAGGTGATGTGGACGGCGACGGTCATGACGATCGGTAGTCAATCGTAATACCACCGGGACTGCGTCGTGCAGATCAGATGATGGGGCCCGTCGGCGGGATCGGGACCGCGACGCGCTCCCCCCGGGGAGGCGCTACGGCTTCGTCGCCCTCCCGCCGGTCATGAGTCGCTCGCGATCGAACATCGCCGAGACGACCCGCCACGCCATCAGATCAATCGCCGCCAGGGCGACGCCGACCCCGATGGCCAACCCCACGCTTGGGTGGATCACCTGAAGGGTGATCAGCGCGGTGATCGCGAGTGGCGGGAGGCTCGCGAGCGTCCCGAGCTGTTGCGCTACGCGGACATCGCTGGACGAGCGTTAACGCCGCCCAGATACGAAGAGGGGCCGCTTGTGGGCGGCCCCTCAGTCCTTGTACGGGTCATAGACGTCGCGTCCGGCCATCGCCACGCCCAGCGGACGGAGCGTGTGCTTGACGCGGATCGAGCCGGCGTGGGCGGCGAGCACGTCCGGAAGGCGCTTGTAAACCTCCGGAGCCTCGTCAGCGCCACCGCCGATGAGCACGATCCCCTGCCCGCGCAGGCGCGTCTGCACCGCCGGCCAGTCGACCTTGCCCGGCCTGACCTGCTCGTCGACCCACACCTTGTGCAGCCGTGCGTCGGGATGGTCCGGGCAGACGCCGCGCTTGCTCGAGCCTACGGCGCCAGCGTCGAAGACCCGGTCGCAGTCGCGGACGCCGCACGCCCATCGCTTGCGACGGCGGACGCGTCCGGCCGCCTGCGAGCGGCTCATGATTCGGCCGGCACCGTGCACGGTCGAGAACAGGGCGTCCTCGGATTCGCCGGACTCGACGCCCTCGAGGATCACCGACTCGTCGCCCATCGAGCCCCCGACGAAGCCCTCCTGGCCCGGCCGGGCGGGGGTGCAGCCCTTACGGATGACCCAGTAGGTGCGCCCGAAGTGCGACTCCCGCCACGCAAAGTTGTGGTGGTTGTGCACCTCGTGCACCGACTGCGCCGAGAGGATCTCGAGCACCTTGGCGACGACCACATCGCGGCCGGCGTATGCGTACTCGCCCGCGAGCTCCATCGCCGAGATGTACGCATCGCCGAGCTCGCTGCCGACCTCGAGCAGCACCGGAGGCGAGTCCATCGCTCCTTCGGCCGCGCGCCCGCCGAACGGGAGCCCCTGCGCCAGGGCCAGGAATCCCGACGCGGTCTTGTGGCCGAAGCCGCGCGAGCCGAAGTGGACGCCGACCCACACGCGATCCTGCTCATCCTCCATCAGGTTCACGTAGTGGTTGCCGGAGCCAACGGTCCCGAGCTGCGATTCGGCAACGCCGGCGAGCTTGCGCTGGGGCGCGAACTCGGCCCGCCGGATCTTGTCGAGCACCGGATGGTCAGCACGCTCACGCGCCGGAACGCCCATGCCGAACGACACCCGACTGGTGATCTCCTGCATCATCTTCTCTACGCCGCCGAGCGGGTCGAGGTCGGAGCGTGCCAGGTCGGTGCACACCGCCTTGTTGCCGCAACCGATGTCGTAACCGACGCCCGATGGCGAGACGAAACCCTCGTACGCGACCGCTCCGCCAATCGGCTGGCTGTAGCCCGGATGATGGTCCGCGCACAGCACGCCGAGCTCGGCGTCGCCGGCATCCATGCAGCGCTCGAGCTGCTTGAGGCTCCGCTCGTCGACGGAGCCGAAAGTCTTGATCTTCATCGGACACATCCTCCTCTCCCGATGCGGTCGTTTGTGAGTAGTTGGGCCGAGTCCAGCGGCAGCAGAAGGTCGGTGCTGCCGCTGGACTTCGGCCGTGGGTGGAGCTGCCAAGCCGACCCACCCGGTGAAACGGTGCTGCTGTCACGACTTCGCATCAGCTGTTAGAACAGACGCGGTTGATGCGGTAGCCGAGGGAACTCCACGACGGTGCTCTCCCGGGGTCGCTTGAGCTCGCCGAGCTGCTCGAGCAGCTCGGCCTCGCTCACCCTCATGACGGGCTTGACGCGCTTCACCCGTGTCCTCGTGGGGAACATGACCACACGTCCCCGGAACGGCACGACGCGAGAACTCGTCGATACGCGAGTGCCTCCCATCGGAGGTCCTCCTTTCTCGTTGGTTGGGGTTCGTAAGCTCGGTGGCGCCCGGGGCGTCCGGGGCGTCCGGGGCGCTCGGGGCGCCCGGCGGTCGCCGGGGGGCGCCCCCTAATGGCTCGGCGCCGCCGCCTGGACTGCTCGGCGACGGCGCGTCTCCGCCCCGCCCGCCGAGGTGCTGTCCGCGGGCGAAGTCAGGGATTTGCGCAGGGGTGAGCCGCGCGCCTTTGTGTCAGCGCGCGGGTGGGATTCGAACCCACGGTCTCGAGCTCATGAGGCTCGCGAGGACGGCCGCTCCTCCACCGCGCAACGCGCCTCTCCGTCCATCCCCCGCTTCAGAAGATCGACGCACAGGCGAGCGCGCTCATCAGTGACCGCCATACCACGTCCGGCGTGACGCGCGGACGATGTTGTCCAAGCCACTCGCCCACTCTTCGACCCTGGATCACGGTCAGCTGACGGATCAGTCACCGTGTCCTACGTGGAGGAGCGATGGAGCCCGGTCTCACCGCGGCGTTTGCCGAAAAAAATGCGCACGTGTAACTGACACCTGAATATCAGGCGCGACAAAGTGCACATCTACACGGAAGGACCTTTCTCTCTCGGGCGGGGCCTCAATTGCAATCAGATCTTGTTCAAGCTGAGCATCACCTTTGGTGTCGAAAGTTGTTGACTGCCCTCAGAACGACGAAGGGCGACCCATTGGGTCGCCCTCGCGTGGCCTCGGTATGTACGCCAGACTTACTGGCGCGCACACCTCGGTGCGAGGGCGGAAGCATTGCCAAACCGGCGCGTCTCGCCGATGAGTAGGCTGCACGCCACGGCCGTCGCGGCGATAGGCGCGACTGGCATTCTGGTGTGGGTGTCTGCGGTCATCAACATAGACGTGACTTTCCGTCGGGGTGCGAGCCAGGGTAACTCACACCTCGGACGTTTGCAAGGGTAATTACGAAGGAATTTCTCGGGTGTCCGACCGCTGACCGCGAGCGGGTCTGATCCCGCGGACGGCGCGTCAGGACTTCGGGACGCTATAGGCCGGCCCGCTGCTCACCGTGAGCTTGACCCTGGTCCCGGCCTTGTGCTTGCTCCCAGCCCCGGGCTTGCTCGAGATGACCTTGCCCTTGGCCACACTCTTGGAGGCCTTGTGCGTGACCTTCCCGGTGGCGCAGTTCGCCTTCTTCAGCGCCTTCTTGGCGGCCGCCAGCGTCTTGCCCTTCACGTTCGGGACCTTGCACGCCTTCTTCGGAGAAGTGGTCTTGGCCTTTCCGCTGCTGACGGTCAGCGCCACCTTCGTTCCAGTCTTGTGCTTGCTCCCAGCCCCGGGCTTGCTCGAAATGACCTTGCCCTTGGCCACACTCTTGGAGGCTTTGTGCGTGACCTTCCCGGTGGCGCAGTGAGCGTGCTTGAGGGCGGTCTTGGCGGCGGCGAGCTTCTTGCCCTTCACCTTTGGGACCTTGCACGTCTCCTTCGACGATCCCTTCCCACCCTTGGTCTTCGCCTTTCCGCTGCTGATCGTCAGCGCGACCTTGGCACCGGCGGCGTGCGTGGTGCCCGCCGTGGGGCTGGTGGAGATTACGTCACCCTTTGGCGCGGTCGAGGACGCCTTCTTGGTGACCTTCCCCTCGGCGCAGTTCGCGGCCTTCAGCGCCGCCTTCGCGGCAGCGAGGGTCTGGCCCGCCAGCGCCGGAACGACGCAGCTCTTGGGCGGCGGACCGCTGCTCTCCACGATGTTCACCTTCGTGCCGGCGGGCTCCAGGCTGCCTGCGGACGGGCTCGTCGAGATCACGTCGCCCTTCGGCACGGTCGTGGAGCTCTGCTGTGTGATCGATCCCGCCGCGCAGTTGGCCTTGCTCAACGCCGTCTTGGCATCCGAGAGCGATTTGCGCGTGACGGCCGGGACGTCACAGACCTTGGTCTTGAACGTCGGCGTGAAGTTCCAGCTGAACTGCGCCGGGCCGAGGTCGCCCGTCGCCGGATCGACGCCGAGAAGCGTGGCCATCTCGTGGGCCCACGTCGAGAGGGGGCCGAACTCGTAGAAGCCGGCTTCGATTCCCGACAACGTCGACGGTCCGACTCCGAACGCATCGATCGTGATGCTCCCGGACAGGTTGAAATCCTTGGGAACCGGCATATTCGGACTCGCCACGGCGTCAGATATGCCTTCGTCTGTGAAGGCCCCCGTGGCCGTGCCGGGCGCCTCGACACTCGCCGAGACCGAGTAGACGCACAACGACGGATCGAAGGAGATCTCGGCGTCACTCCCGGATACGGGCGGATTGTCTCCGGTGAGGCTGGCTGTCGTGGTGTGCCCGTCGTTGGTGTCGCTCCAGCTGTCCCCCATGCTGACGTCGCCGCTCAACGAGGTACTGGTGAAGTCCTCGTCGGCCTTGTCCGGAGTCATCGTTCCGGTGTCCAGGCCATCGGCGCTGTGGTTCATCGTCTCCGACGCCGTCCCGCCGCTCCCGTCGGACACATCGCTCAGCGTGCGCGAATACGACAGGCTCACCGTGCCGGTGTAGCTCTGAACGTTGCTGCTAGCCGAGCACGAGCCGGCTGCTGCCGCCGTCGAGGGCAACGCAACGACGGCCGCACACAGAAGCGCGCACAGCATGGCGCCAGCCCACACCCGCCCTCCACGGATCCTTCCGCCCCCGGTCATTTGCGCGCGGCATCATACGAATCGGACCGGCGGACGGCAACCGAACCTGGCTCGCCCTAGGCGAATGTTTCAGTTACCACTGAGCCCCTCGGACGCCGGCTGGTGGCGCGCCAGCACCGCGACCGTCACGAGGTACGACGGAAACATCACGGCCCCGACGGCGAGCGCGTAGTTCGTCCACGGCTCGCCCGAGAAGCCGAGCTGGGCGAGGAACAGTCCCGCCACCGCCGCCGGGGCCATCCACGCGGAGTAGAGCACCCGTCGGTCCTGGGCGACGAGCCCCGACGCTCGAGCGATGACGAAGGCGACGAGGCCGCCCGCGAACGTCGCCACCGGGACCAGCCAGGCGTGGGATTCCGAGGCGTCGCCGAGTCCGCCTCCGTTGCCGAGGGTCGACTCGAGCCACACCACGACGCTCAGCAACTGCGCGCCAAGCCAGAACCGCAGGACAGCACGCCACAGCGGCCCGCCGAACCTGGGGTCGACGTCCGGAGGAAGCTGGCGGCGAATCGGTGGCGACGTCGACCCGTCGCCGTGGGACGGCCCGTCATCAAGAATCCCGCCATCGCCAGCCATAACCACCGCACCCGAGGGTATCCCCCGGGCAGCGCCTGCGCCAACGAGCTCTGCGCCTGATCCGTCGGAAACGGCCCCGGCGCCGTCGATCCGCTTAGCGCATGCGCTCAGCGCAGGAACACCGCGAAGAAGTCCCTGTCGTCGGGTGACAGATATCGATCGGGGCCTCGGGTCATGCTAGGGAGCAAGCTGCTCGGCTGACCTGCCCATGGGCGTGCGTAGCTGATGAATGTGACCCAGTAGGAGTTGATGTCAAGTTCCATCGCCCGCACCGCGCCGGCGCGAATCAGGATCTGCGCGAGCGAGCCGACGGTCTGGTCATCCGCCGCGGCGTAGATCAGGTTTCCGCGCGCGTCGACACCTACCCCGGAACGCCAGACGCGGATCGCATTTCCGAGCGTGGCACCCCACTGCGGCCCGTCGGACAGGTTGGGGTTCGGCCGCCCGCCCGAAACGATCAGCGGCAGATTCTGCCGAGCGAACTGCACGCCGGCGGGCACGTTTGGCCCGCCCGACCACGCCTCGACGTCGACCCGCCCGTTCGCGTACCCGATCAACGTGGCCATGCCGGGCTTCATGAGCGCGTATGTGCGCCCGCCCACCGCGAAGCCCCCACCTGAATCCGAGAGCTTGAAGGCACTGTTGAACGTGGCCAGCAGCCGCCAGCGCGACGCCGGCGACACCTCCATCGGCCCGCGCGGCAGGCTGACGGAGGGTTCAAGGCGCCCCGGGTACAGAGCGATCCGAGCGCGAGCCGTGTTGATCCACGCGACCCCAGCGACCATCTGTGGGTAGTTCGGGTCGCTGCGGAACTCGGTTATCTGAACTGGCGAATCGCGGCCGCTCCAGGTTTCACTCGGCAGCCAGACTCCCTCGCCAGGCAGGGCGGGGCGGATCGTGGATGCGATATCGGGCGGATGAACAAGCTGGGCGCCGGTCCGGTCGCTCAGCGGAAGCTTTTTCAGCGCGGGCCCACCCGTCGAAGGAGCATTCAGCGAGTAGTAGACGCCCTCGATCTGCGAGGCGATCTGGGCGGCGCCGTGATCGCGCAGCCACTCGAATGACCGGATCGTGAAACTCGAGTTCGAGGGCCCGGCCATCGTGGTCACGTACGAAGAGGCGATCGGGATCAGGCATAGCCACAGCGCGATCACGACCACCCTTCGTGCCCGCCGCCACGGGCTCAGCCGAGTGGGCAGCGGACGCCGGCCTCCCTGCCTAACAGTCGTTGCGCGGGCCGAGGTAGTCATCTTCCCCGAGCCCTTCGCGCGAGACTCGCGTGGTCCTGTCTCGGCAGGGATCGCCTGAGAGAAGTCTCACGCCGGGCGGCGCAGGCAATCGACCGAGCTTGCAGAACACGCCGGTAGCTCGCGTCCATTTGAACATGACGGCAGCCGCTCCTCAACCTCGCGTGGCACGCGCCGACCTCGAACTGTCCGACGAGCCGGCGGCTGCCCGCGCTCGGATGATCGAGCGGCGCCGGCGCGAGCGTCACCTACGCCGCCGGCGGCGTGACCTGCTCGAGGACTTCGGAGTCGCCGTCCTACTGATGATCTTTACCCTGATCGTCACGGCCGGCATCGGAGTGATCGCGCTGCTCGAGGTCCCCGTGGCAGCCGTGGTGATCGGCACGTACGTGCTCGAGAGGCGGATCCGCTCGCGCGGCCGCGCTCGTGGTCGCGTCGAGCAGCTGGGGCCGTCGTCTACTCGCGCGCGAACATCGCCTGGGCCTCCCTCGCCAGGTCGACGAACGGCTCGCCGCTGACGTCGATGATCACCCGGTCGATCACGCCGCCGACAAACGCCCAGGGAGATCCGCCCGGATAGTCGTCGGTGACCGGCTCGCCGCCGTCGCGGCCGACGTTGAGCCCTTCGCCGGTGAGCGAGAACTTGGCCGGCTGAGTTTTGATCTTCCCCTCGCCGACCGGCTTGTCGTCGAAATGGAGAGTGAGCGTCCCCTCAGTCGGCATCGTCTCGCCTTCCTTCTCGAACGTAGCCGACAGAACCACGTGACCGGTCGGCACCGGCTCGGTCGACTCGACGATCTGTTCGAACTCGCCAACGAAGTTGTAGGCGTACTTGAGCTTGCCGTCTTTGACGTAGAGCGCGTGCCCGCCGAACCTGGCCCCCTGCGCGAACAGCACGCCGCCCGCCTCCGGGGTCTCGATCCGGACCTCCGCCCCGATCGTGTACGACCGGTTTCTGATGTTCGGAGTCACCGACTCGGGCACCTCGGAGCCGCCCGAGTAGTAGACGTAGCGGCTGCGGTCTGGGGCGAGCTCCGGACGCGGGGTGGTGAGGATCTCGACCGCATCGCGAGACTCTAGTGGGAACGCCTGGTAGCGGCCCGCCTCGGCCCACCAGAGATCGATCAGCTCCTGGAGCTTGCCGGGGTGCCGCTCGGCGAGGTCGTTGTCTTCGGTCGGATCGGCCTCGGTGTCGAACAGCTCCCACCGCTGCTGGGAGAAGCCCGCCCAGGCGTTGGGAGCCGCCGGCGACACCGCGGCGGCCTTCCACCCACGATGCCAGACCGCCCGCGTGCCGAGCATGGAATAGAACTGGGTCTGCTTGCCCGTGTCCGCCGCCGCGTCAGTCAGCGAGGCGCGGAAGCTGATGCCCTCGACCGGTATCTGCGTGTGACCCTTGACGGTCTCGGGGATTTCGATCTCGAGGCAGTCGAGCAACGTCGGCACGATGTCGACCGCGTGTGCGTACTGGCGGCGCTTCGTCTGATCGGCGCTTACGCGCGCGGGCCAGGAAACCAGCAACGGATCGGCAGTCCCTCCTTCGTAGCTGCTGTAGCGCTTCCACATCTTGAATGGCGTGTTGAACGCCCACGCCCAGCCGGTCGGATAGTGGTTGTAGGTCTTCGGCTCCCCAGATCATCGAGCTCCATCGCCGAGAACCCGACGTCATCGAGCACGATGTAGAGCACATTCGGTGCTCCATCGGGCGCCTTCGGCTGGGTGTATGGCTCCCAGTCGGGTACTGAGTCCTTGATGTCAACGTTGACTACGCCGCGAAACGGCTTGGTCATTCAGCCCTCTCCTGTGTCAGGTTGGATCTACGCCCGAGTGTCGTGACACTAGAGCCCGGTCTCGGCCTTGATCTTGCCCTCCTTGACCGCGGCCGACAGCCGGTTGTAGTCGCGCTCGTTCTGGTCCGCATAAGCGATCGAGAATGCGAGCAGCGCGCGGTCAAATGTGTCTCCCTTGCCGAGATACGAGGCGATCGCGATCCGGTCGCTACAGCGCGCATGGGCGCGTGCGAGTGTTCCGCCGCAGAGCTCACCGTAGAAGGCGAGCCCGTCCGGCAGCAGCCGCTCGATCTCGATGGAGCCCTTCCAGTCCCTGAGCTGGCGGACATAGAAGTCGCGCCGGCGGCCGTCGAGCGGGGAGCGAACGCGGAGGAAGCCCAGGAAGATGTCGCTGCTGGCCTGCATCAACCGTTGTCCCACCACCACGCGTTCGCCGTGATTCTCCTGATGGCTGGGGCCGAGTGGCCGCTCGAGCACGGACGCCTCGGCCTCCTTCATCTGCAGGAACAGTGGGTCGCTTGCGTCCCGCCCGTACAGCAGCGCGATCCAAGCCCGGGTGCCGACGCTGCCGACCCCGACCACCTTGCGGGCGAAGTCAGCCAGTTCGTATCCCTCGAGCAGTATGCGCCGGGGCAGGTCGAGCGTGGCGCGGTACTCGTGAAACAGAGTCCGCAGCCCTTCGAATGACTCGTCGTACTTGTCGGCCGGTACGAGGGCCGCGAGGGGCACGATCAGAGGCGACTGATCGACTATTTGTCGCCGCCCGTTGACCCGCTCCGTCAGCTTCTCAAACGCCGACATGCTGTCGCGCGTGTGGGCTTTGGCGACGACCTTCTCGCTCCCTTTCATCTGCCGCCGGCTTCCGCGCCGGGCAATCTCCCCGATGATCTGCTCCGCCTCGAGACGCGAGTACCAAACGTCGAGGTTTCCTGCGGCGGCGAACTGGCGCATCCAGCTTCGATACGAACCCACAGACTGGAGCACTGCTCGTTCCTGGTCCTTCGCCCCGAAGCCATTATCGCGAGCGGCGATCAGCATGCTCACCGCCAGCCGCTTGACATCCCACTCCCACGGTCCGGGGAGCGTCTCGTCGAAGTCGTTGAGGTCGAACACAAGCCGTCGCTCTGGGGAGGCGAACAGACCGAAGTTCGAGAGGTGCGCGTCGCCGCAGCACTGCGTGTTGAACCCCGAGCGCGGCGTCGGAGCGAGGTCCTCGGCCATGATCTTCGCCGCTCCGCGATAGAACGTGAACGGGGAGACGAGCATGCGCCCGTAGCGGATCGGCACCAGCTCGGGCACGCGAGTCTTCGCCTGCTGCTCGAGCAACGTCAGCGGATCGCGCCGTCTCCGCGGCGGCTCATAAACGGCGTGGCTGGAGCGCGGAACCTCCGCGCGTGCCTGCTTGCCACGCGCAACGCGGTCGACCACGCTCATGTGGCCAACTGCCTTCACTTTCTTCTCGTTCACCGTAACGGTTGCCATGGCGAGTACTCCCTGTAGTGATCCTCGGTAGGGCGACCCTATCCCGCTGCGTCAGCTCGAGGCTTCCCCTGAACGGGGTGATCCCGCGCGGCGGCGCTACCGCTTCGGGTAATTCGCGGCCAGGATGTGGGGGATCTGGCCGGGCTTGGCGCCGGGCAGCGTCGGGGCGACCCAGCACGCCTGATCGGTCGAGGTCGCCGGGCGTTCTCCGTTGCCCGGCGCGCCCGTGCTGCTGCAGTCAAACGACGGCAACGCAAAGCTGCCGGGGAACCTACCTCCCGCCGAGAAGCTCTTCGGATCCGCGAGCCACAGTGACGGCGGATAGGTGTTGCCGCGACTGTTCACATCGCGCGTGCTCGCGAGCCCTGAGGTCTGCGGTCCGATCGGCGAGAACTGCCGCAGGTAGTGACCGCAGGGAACGCCCTGGCACGTCACCCCGGTGCCACCGTAGGCGGTCGTCTTCGCCGCGACGCCGACGGCGCCGACCGAGATGAAGTCAGAGATCAGCTGCTGGTGCAGCGAGAGCCAGTCGAGGATCGGATTGAGTTGCTCCAGGAACGGACCAACGGAGGCGAGCAGGGGCTCGGCGCCGCGCAGTACCTGGCTGAGCGCCGGGAAGCCCGACTCTGAGGCGGTCACCAACGGGCCGAGATTGACGAACAACCTGAGCAAGTCGGGCGACACCTTTTGTACCGCGGACAACGTCGGCCCGAGATTCTCTGCCACTGGATGCAGTTCATTGATCAAGGGATTGGTGTTCACGGCAAAGGTCTGGAGCCGCGCCAGCGTGAGCTTCGTCTCGTTCAGGAAGGTGGGGAAGACATGGAACGTCGCCGCGAGGTCGCCGCTGTTGGCCGCGGTGGTGGCGAACGTCGCCCCGGCGCTCGTGATCAGGTTGCGAAGCGCCGATTGGTTCTGGCTCAGCGCGCTGAACACCGTGCCGCCGTTCTGGACCAGCCGCACCACCGCCATGTGCTCGACATCGAGCACGCGCAGAACGTCTGTTGCGTCGGCCGCGAACTGCGGAAGGTTGCCGATTGCG
Source organism: uncultured Solirubrobacterales bacterium (assembly GCA_963812225.1). Taxonomy (GTDB): domain Bacteria; phylum Actinomycetota; class Thermoleophilia; order Solirubrobacterales; family Solirubrobacteraceae; genus Palsa-465. The sequence goes on along the minus strand of CAWEUN010000006.1, from coordinate 209,005 downwards.
TTGTTGAGGTTGGCGCCGTTGCCGCGGAGGGCGATCGCCAGCTGTTGTTGCCACTCGCGGAACGCGCTGCGGGTGACGGGATCGAACGCGTCGAAGATCTGGTCGAGCTGCACGGCCGGCTCGACGTTGGTCCGCGCGAGCAGACCGCCGTCCGGCAGGTACGGCGCGGTCCGCGACCCCGGCGTCAGCTCGACGTAGGTCTCACCGAGGATCGTCTTCTCGCGGAGAATCGCTCGCGCGTCGGCGTGGATCGGCGCGTACTGATTGTCGAGCTGGATCGTCACGATTGTTCGGTTGCCCTGCGGATCGAGCGACTTGGCGACCACCGTGCCCACCGACACGCCCGCAATCCGTACGTCGGCTTGTGTAGCCAGCTCCTGAGCGTTGGGGAATGACGCGCGGAAACGGTAGCCCTGGGGACTGAACGGAACCGCGCCACCGAACGACAGCCACAGGAACAGCAGGAGGCCGATGCACGACAGTACGAACAGCACCATCGTGACGATCTTTCCGAGTGAGGGAGCGCTGGTCAGCATCAGCTCGCCGGGAACTTGCCGAGGGTTTGCCTGAGCTGGACATCGCGCGCTGTCGACGACCCGCAGAACGGGCGAAGCGGTGTGATATTCAGGAGCCCAGCGACGAGGCCGAACTCCGAGCCGGGGTCCGTCATCAGATTGATCTGCGAGCAGCTGAACTGGATGAACAGGGGCCGGTAGGGTCCGTTGGCGTCTTGAATCGAGAACAGCGTGCGCGTGTTGTGACCGAGCCACGCGAGCCACCACAGGTACCCGTGCTGCCCGCCTCCCGGCGAGAAGCCGAGCATGTTCACGAAGTGGTTGAGGACCACGAACACCTTCTGCAGGTTGGGCGTGGCCGTCGCGAGCTTGGTCGCGGCCGGACGCAGCTCGCGGACGACCGGCTGCGCCGCGACCGCGAACGGACGGATCTGGTTCTGCACGATCGGGGCGCTCGGCTTCGAGAGCGCCGCGAGAGCGGCGTTGGCTGCGGGCAGCGCGTGCGCGGCCGGCAGCAGGTTGGTGGCAGTCGGCCCCAGCTGCTCGGCGAACGCCTGCACCTTGGCGAGCGTCGCGGTCGTCTGAGTGAGCGTGCCGGGCAGGTCGGCGAGCGCGCGACTGATGTTCTGGTTCTCGGAGGCGGTCGCGCTGAACACCTTGGCGCTCGCGTCCACCAACTGGACGACCTGTGCCTGCTTGGCGGCGACGGCACTGTTCAGACGCGCCAGCGCATTGACGAGCCGGCGGAGATTCCGTCCGCGCTGCCCGATCGCCTTGTTCACGCGCGCGAGGTCGCGGAACGTCGGCTCGAAGCGCTCGAACACCTGGGCGAGCTCGTTGCCGCCGTTGCCCTTGAGGCCCTGCCCCGCCCCGTTTACGAGGAGCGCGAGGTACGCGCGCGTGTCCCCATCGAGGGAGGCGAGGATCTCGTCGAGGTTGATGTCGGGCAGCGTGTTTGAGACGGGGATCGTGAAGCCGGCCTTGGCGACCGGCGCGTTCAGCGAGCCCGGGTCGACCTCGATGAACATGTCCTTCAGTCCCGTGCGGGGACGGAGCAGCGCGGTCGCGTCCTGGCGAATCAGGGTCTTGTAGTTCTGGTCGATGTCCAGTTCCACGACGGCAAGCCCGTTCTTGAGCGTGACGCTGCCGATATCGCCGACCTGCACACCCGAGACGCGCACCGACTGGCCCTGGCCCGGCATCACCGCCTGCGCCGTGGAGAACTGCGCGTACAGCTTGAACGGGGCCGACTGGATGAGCGGGAAGCGCAGACGCTCGTGGTTGAGGATGTAGCCCGCGACCACGATCGACAGGACGATCAGCGCCAGGATCGCCGCGACGTCGCCCGCGTGATTCTTGATGGCGAGTTTCACTTGAGCTGCTCCAGCGACGGCCCTGTCGGGGCGGAGAGAGTGGAGATCGGCGGCTGCGTCTCGCAGGCGACCTTTGGTTCCAGCGGGGGCCGGCGATCACCGGGCGGAGGCGTCGGCTGCGTCGCGATCAGCGGCGCGACCGCCTGTCCGAATGTGTTCGGTGATAGGGAGTAGGTCAGGTTGCCCGCCGTCAACAGCACGCGGATGTAGGCGCCGTTGGCATCGAAGTTGCGCGACTCGCCGGCGAGACCCGGGAGGTAGTCGACCGCCTCGACGTACACCTTGCGCGGTGGGAACCCGTTGGAGGCGTTGAAGTGCGGATCGTTGATCGTCAGCTGCGACCAGGGGTGGACGACATTCGCGAGGCAGCTCGACACCGGACGGACGCCGCTCTTCATCAGCGGGATCGTCTCGGAGGTCAGCTTGGCCAGCTGCGGCACGGTGGCCGCAAGCGCAGACGCCAGTCCGCCCAACTCGGAGGGTGCGACCAGGAGCCGCAGCTGCTTGATGAACGGCAGGCTCGCGTCGATCGCGGGGCCGGCGGAGGTGACCCCCGGGATCAGCGCGCGGGCCAGGGCCTCCACCGGCGGGAACGCCGCGTTGAGCGCGTTGAAGGCGGGGATCGCGGCGGCGAGCGTCCGCGGCAGCTCCGCCACCGCGCGCTGGAGCGCGACGTTCTGCCGGGCGAACGCGTTCGCGGTGGTATTCAGGTCGGTGACCAGGTTCTCCAGGTTCTGCGGGTGGGCCGTGAGCGCCGCGGCGACTGTGCCCTGCGCGGCAATCCAGTTCGAGAGATCGTGCGGCTGGATCCCGAGCGCGTCGTGGGCGACGATCGACGTGTACTGGTAAGCGGGCAGCCAGTACGGGATCGACGCGTTGTACGCGGCGCCGCCGAGCTTGACCGCCTTGCCGTACTGCTGGAGCAAGATCTGCAGGTTGCGGCGAGTGTCGAGCTGCAGCGAGGTCAAGACCTGGTCGAGCTGGACGGGCTCGACCCCCTGCTGGACCGGGAACGTGTATCCGCTCGGAGCCTTCGGTGCGGACGGCGTCCCCGGGTTGACGTCGACGAAGAAGTTCCCCTCGAGGAAGGTGCGGGGACGGATCCAGAAGGTCGCGTCGGTGTGGAGCGGCAGACCCTGCTTGTCGATCGTGATCGTGACGTCCGCCGCCGTGCAGTCCGCCGACGCGGGCCGTCGAAGCTTGCACGTGGACACCGGACTGATGCTCTGCACCTTGCCCACGTCGACTCCGGCGATCCGCACCAGGGAGGCGGGGCGCAGGCCGCTGGCGCTCGAGAACGTAGCGTGGATCGTGTACGGACTCGCGAATGGATTCGCGAACTTCGTGAAGACGAGGTAGGTGATCAGCACGAGCACCACGATCCCGATCAGCCCCGCCGTGAGCGAGCTCATCCCAGTTCTGCGTCGGCGTCGGCGTCTCATGGGTTCGAGGGGTTCTTGGGCAGCTGCGGCCCGGTCGTCGGGTTGCGACTGAATGTCTCCCCCTTGGGGACGCGCGCCCGGCCGTTGAACGTGGGTCCCTGGTCGCCAGGGGTGTGAGCGTCGACGGCGAGATTCCGGCCCTCGGGGTCAAACGCGTTCAGTTTCTTCGGCCACCCGCGCTGGCCGGTCTCACAGTCGGCGTTGCCGTGGTTGTCGATCGCCGCTCCATAGGACTGGGCGTGCAGGAATTGCTGACCGCCGAAGACCGTCAACGGTGGGCTGTTGCTCCCCGACGTCCCGTTGACCGGCGTGGTGGCGCCCTGCACTCCCACGCCTCCGCCCGAGGGCGAGGCGAGATTGATCATCGCGCGCTGCGCGAATCCGTACGAGGTGTGGGCGGAGAGATGCTCCGCAACGTACGTCCACCAGTAGTTCCAGTCGTCGCACACCGTCTGGAACGGCCCGAGATAACGGACCATCGGACCCAGCGTGTGCACGGTCGCGCTGAGACCGGTCAGGGCCTGGTCCGTTCCCGGCGCCAGCACGAGCTGCTCGAGCGCCTTGAACACCTGCTCCAGGCCACGGTTCAGGATCGGCGTGCGCGCCAGCGTTCGCGTCCCCGCCTCGATCGCCGGGTTGAGCACCGGCAGCGCCGCCTTCAGCGAGACCGTCGCCGGCAGCAGCTGCTCGCCGAGCGTCGTCAGATTGGCCAGGAAAGGCTGCTGCACGCGCAGCGACTCGGTCCCGACCGCGAGCGTCGAGGGCGACTCCGCGATCGTCTCGGCCAGCGCGGTCGGATCGCTCGAGATCGCGGCGAACGTCGTTGCCATGTCCGTGAACAGCCGCGCGAACGTGGGCGCCACCGGCGCCACGGTCCCCATCAACCTGTTCAGCGACCGCAGGAAGCGCGTCAGCTGGGTGCGCGGATTCGACAGGTAGCGCGCGACCGGCGTCAGATAGCCAAGCAGCGCCGGCAAGCTCGCGATCGTGTCGTTGAGAGCCGAGCCCCGGGCCGCCAGGGCGTCGCCGAGACCGATCAGGTTCTGCTGGACCGCCCGCCGGGTCGGCGGATTGAAGGTCCCGAAGACGTCATCGAACTGCACGGGGACAGTCGTCTGCGAGAGCGGCAACGTCCCGCCGTCCGGGATCACGGTCTCCGAGGTCCCTCTTTGCAGGTCCACGTACTTCGCCCCGAGCACGGACGCCGGACGAATGGAAGCGGTCGAGTCGACCGGGAAGGCGCCGTTCGCCCTGTTCAGCCGGAGCGTCAGCTGCGCGCCGATCTGACCGTCCGACAGCTTGACCGGCTCCATGTCCGACACGAGGCCGATCCGGTAGCCCCCCTCGCGGACGTCGTTGCCGATGACCAGGTTGGAGCCGTTGGTGAAGTCGACCTTGAGCTCGCGCGTCGGCACGAACGGCAGCCCAGTGTTGGCGTTGTAAGCCAGGAACACCGCGACCAGCAGCACGAGCACCGTCACCGCTCCGATAAGGACCGGGTTCGCGAACACGGATTGCCTCTGCCTTCTCATGGATCGAGCAGGTAGTTGAGGAGCCGCTGCGCCTGTTGGTCGCCGCTCGCAGGTGGGCCGGGACCGTTCACGGCCGACGTAGCGGCCGTGGTCTGTGTGGTCGCGGCCGCAGCGCGGCTCGGGCGATGACCCACGTCGCTCTTCGCCGGGGCGCGGGCGTCGACGTCAGCGACGGTCAGCTTGCATGCCTTCGTCTTCGGTCCCCGCTCACCCGGCGGAGCGCCGCCGGGGTCGGGCACACACGCGCTCCGGTCAGAGGGATCGGTTTCGTTGACGCCCGGCTGACTGGGGCCGAGCCACGCGTAGCACTGGCGATAGCTCGGCCCGTACTGCTTGAGGCTGAGCGCGATCGTCGCCGGCGTCGCGTACGGCGAACACATCGGATTGACGAACGAGTCGACGGCGAGCAGGTGCCCAAACGGGCCGAACGTGTTGATCGCCAACGTCTGGTTGAAGACGTACTGGAGGAGCGCCTCGAGTCCCGTGTACCCCTTGCCGCCCGGGCTTCGGGAATCGCGTTCGACGGCGCGGCCGCGATCGTCGAGGTCGTGCAAGACGATCGCCAGGTTCTGCGAGAGCTCCGGCGTAGGTCCCGCGAACTGGTTCAGGAGATGGACCGTGGGGGCGGCGGCCTTGACCGCGGCCGTGCCCGTGACGGACGCCTGCCCGAGGGTCTTGATCGCGGGGATCGCCGAGCGCGAGAACCCCGGCAGGTCGACCAGAAGTCGGTTGAGTTGGCCCGCGGACGCGTTCAGGTTCGCGAGCACGGGCTCGTATACGGTGGCCGCGGCGCCGAGCTGCGCCATTGTCGGGCGAAGCTGCTCGAGGAACCCGGGGAGCTGTTGGAGGGTCGACTTCAGGTTCCCCTGCTGCCCCGCGACGACCGTCGCCGTGTTGTTCGCCTCGGTGATGAACCGCTGCACCTGCCCGCTGTTGTTGGCGAGCGCGCTGATGACCGTGTCGGCGCTGACCGTCAGCTGCTGCAGCGTCTTCGAGTCGCCGGCCAGCAGTGCCAGCAGGTTGTCGGTCTCGGTCAGGGCCGGGACCGCGCGTCGAAGCGCCGCCTCGAGATCCCCGGAGCGCCCAGCGGCCGCGGCGCCGAGCTCGTTGATGATCAGCGTCAGCCGCTCGCGGTAGGGCAGCCGCATGATGTTCAGGAGCAGATCGGCGGGGATCGTGGACTGCGTGTGGGTGACGGGGATCGTGCTCCCCGGCGGCAGCACCTTGCCGTACTGACCCGGCTGGCAGTCGATGAAGTACTCGCCGATCAACGACTGCGGGCGGGACTGACAGAACGCGTCTGACCGGAACTGGCCGAAGCCGTGCTGCGTCACGTCGATCGTGACCACGGCCAGACGCGTCTGCTGGTCGAGCCCGATCGACTGGATGGTCCCGGCCGGGACACCGGCGACCCTGAACTGCTCGCCGGTGACGAGTCCGAAGGCGTTGTCGAACTGGATCTTGTACGTGGTGCCGGAGCTGCTCGTCGCGGCCAGGACCAGGGCCACCACGACGCCGAGTAGCGCGAGGACGGCGATCGCTCCGACGACGATGCGCCTCATGGCCCGGTCGGCACCTCATTCGGGTTGCACGGGAAGCCGCTCTCCGGGAAGAACAGCGCGCCGCGCTCCATCGACCCCGGACAGCGGTCGCCCTGGAACGCGGTCAACCCTCCGCCGGGACCGGTGAGCAGCTGCACCACCTTCGTCAGCTGCTGCTGGAGGGGGAGCGAGGCCAGCAGCGCGCTGTCGCTGGCCGAGAGCACGCCCAACGTCGCGGCGACGCGGCTCGCGCCGCCGTTCGCGTCGATCGTTCCGGGGTGCGAGAACCCCTCGAACCAGCCGGTCAGATCAACCGCGTACGGCCGCGCGACCGAGAGCTCGGGCGTGAAGTCGTTGAGCGCGACCGTCGACTGAGGGAACGCTCCCGGCCGCACCTTGCCGTTCGCGCGAACCGGTCGGACGGTGACAGCCGCCAGCGGCACGCCGAGGTTCGTCAGGTCGATCAGATCGTTGTTCGGGCCCGGCCGCTTGATGACGTCCGCGAGCTCGCGGACGGTCGGGACCGATTCCTCGGCGAGCGGCCGCAGTTGCACGAGGAGCGCCTCGAGCTTGGGCGCGACCGGCTTTGTGGCGTTGACGAGCGGCGTGAGGGCATCGAGCGCGGTGCGGAGATTCACAAACGTCGTGTTGGCGAGGCGCATGAATCCGGGGAGGCGTTGGATCGACTCGCCGAGCGCCGTCTGCTGAGCGGCGAACGCCTGCGTCGTCGTGGCGAGATGCACGACGAGCCCGCTCAGATCGGCGCTGCGCTGCGCCAGATCCGTGACCAGGTCGCTCGACTTGACGATGAACTTCGTGAAGCTCGGGGTGCTGCGGTTCAGCTCGCGGAACAGCGCCGAGCTCGCCGCGACCGCCGGATTCAGGTACTGCCACGCAGCCTGGGCCTGCTTGCCGCGGCCCGCGTACTGGGCAGCCGACCCCTGAATGACATCCTGGAGGCCCTTGATCGTCGGCGCGTTGAGCGTGTTGAACAGCTGATCGAGATCGACGGCGCTGGTCGTGTTCGCCGTCCCGATCACGCCGTTGTTCGGGATCGCCGGCGCGGTCGCGGGACCCAGCCTGAGGTCGATGTATCGGTTTGCGATGCCGGATAGCGACGCTTGGCGAACCGTCGCCTCTGTGCCCTCGTGCAGCGGCCGGTACGTCGAGTTGTCGATCGTGAGCGTCAGCTGCGCCTGGCCGTTCGGCGTCAGAGCGATGTCCGCCACCGAGCCAATCGGATTGCCGGCGACGTCGACGGTGTCGCCTTTGACGAGCTGGCTGGCGTTCTGGAAGATCGCCTTGATCTGATATGAGCTGCCGGAGCCGAAGACGATGAAGACGACCGCAACCAGCACGACCACGACGGTCGCGATGGCGGCGACCCTTCCAATCACCGTTGTGTTGCGCACGTCCGGACCTGGCCCAGTCCTCCGCTCAAACCGCTAACTGCCCGACACTACTAAGCGCGGGTGCCCGCGGGGGCATCATCCGCATGGGGTGAAGACGGCGCCGGTATTGTTGGCTCAGATTCCAGGAGGGAGATCGGCATGGTGTTGGACTTCGTCTTCAAACCTCTCCGTTCGGCTTTGGGCGTGGTTGAGCACGACATGGCCGACCCCATCGTCGAGGCCGAGGGGGAGATGGTGGACGCCGCCGATGCGATCCGCCATGCCAGCGACTCGATCGAGCGCCACGTCGAGGTGATCGAGGGGCTGGCGACCTCGGTCGGCCCGCTGAAGGACTCGGTCAATGAACTGACGGCAACGATGAACGCGCTCGTGGCCGTGCTGGCGCCGCTGGCGGCGGCCGAGCGGGGGGCGCACCACGTCGAGCAGGAAGCGGAGCACGTCGAGCGCGGCATCGGGCACCTGTTTGGGCGCCACCGCCACGACAAGGACGCTCGCGACGCGCCGGCGGCAGATGCCCCGGTGGCGGGTCCGGCGTCGGCGGATCCCCGGGCGGCTCCGGCGCCGGCGGATCCCCGGGCGGCTCCGGCGCCGGCGGATCCGGCGCCGGCGGACCCCCCAGGCGAGTAGGCGCGGCCCACCCCTCCTTGGAGATCTTCTGCGTATATGGCAGAGGATCTCCCAAGACTGATCCAGATCGGGTCGGCGGCCGTACGAAGGTCAACGCCATCCAACCTGATCGGAGCAACTAATGGGACTCGACAATCCGGTGCACATCGCCATCCTGCTGGTGATCCTGCTGCTGGTCTTCGGCGCCAAGCGCCTACCCGAGATGGGCCATTCACTGGGCGCGGGGCTCCGCGGCTTCAAGGAGTCGATCAGCGGCGAGACGCCCACGGCGCAGAACGTCGAACAGCTCCCGGCGGCGACGCCGGCGCCGATCGCGGCCAACGCGGTGGCGGCCCAGACTGTGGCGCCTGAGGCGCAGCCCGAGCCGGCCCATCCCGTCGCGTAGCAACGACCCCCGGACCACGCCATGTCGATGCCGATCGCGATTCGGAGGGTCGCCCACGACGATCAGCTGACGCTCGTCGGGCATCTCGATGAGCTGCGCAGCCGGATCATCGTGTCGCTCGTGGCGGTGGCGATCGCGTTCGGCTTCTGCTTCTGGCAGAACAACGCGCTGCTTCGCCTGATCAACCGTCCGCTCGCGCACCAGACCCAGCAGCAGGTCCGCGACGGTCACGGCCCGCTCGGCGCCACGTACCGCGTCCAGCGGAGCGCGCGCGACGTGGCGGTCCAGCTGCGGACGGTCGTCGCCGGGCTGAACCTCCCGTCGCAGAACCGCATCACCGCCGACCTGAACCGCGACATCGCCCAGCTCTCGGCGCCGGCACAGGGCGACCGCCCGGTGACGCTCGGGATCGGTGAGCCGTTCACGACGACGGTTACGGTCTCGCTGATCTTCGCGCTGATCCTGGCGCTGCCGATCGTGCTCTGGCAGCTGTACGGCTTCCTGATGCCGGCGCTCGATCCACAGCAGCGCGCGCAGATGCTGCCGCTGATGCTGTCGATCCCGTTCCTCTTCGTCACGGGCGTGGCATTCGGCTACTTCGTGGTCCTACCGGCGGCCCTGCACTTCTTCCAGAACTTCAACAGCACGGAGTTCAACGTGCTCGTGCAGGCGGCCCCGTACTACAAGTTCGCGGCCTCCACGATCCTCGCGATGGGGCTGCTGTTCCAGGTTCCGGTGGGGATCCTGGCGATCACCCGCGCCGGCGTCGTCACCCCGCGCCAGCTCCGTCGCCACCGCCGTTACGCGGTCGCTGCGTGCGCGCTCGTCGCGGCGATCCTCCCCGGCGACGCGATCACGATGCTGCTCGAGACTGTGCCGCTCTATCTGCTGTTCGAGCTGAGCCTGCTGCTGGCGACGATCTCGGAGCGACGCGCCAGGTTACGCGGCCAGCGCCTCGGGACGGGCGGCGAGCCCGTACCGGAGCATGGCCTGGGGAACTGAGCTCATCAAGCGGTCCGGATCGCGCTCGCCGCTGCCGGTAAGCGCATCGAGCGCCATCCGTAGCGCCGGCATCCGCTCCGGGCCGTGGGCGTCGGAGGCGATCGCCACACGCGGCGCCGCGTGGAGCAATCGGAAGGCGTTGATCCGCACTCGGTCGCCGTAGAGGCCGGCCAGATGGAAATGCAGCTCGGTGTAGCTCATTGACTTCGATGATGGGTCAGCGGCACACCAAGACTGTGAGGATTCGGTGAAGTCACCGAAATGTCCCCCGGTACGCTCGGTGCTAACCACCGGACCACACGAGGAGGGAAGATGGATCGGGATTTCGCCCGCCGGGGGATGGCTGTGCTGTTGCTGGCCGGCTGCCTCTCTTTGATACTGGCCGCCACAGCGACGGCAAAGCCCGCGCCGAAGGTCACGCCCGGGTCGCGTTACCTCGCGCTCGGGGACTCGGTGACATTCGGCTACCAGGAGCCGACCGTGGTGCCGACGCCCAACTACCACGTCGCCTCGAGCTTCCTCGGTTATCCGGAGATGCTCGGGGCAGAGTTGCGCCTGAAGGTCGCCAACGCGGCGTGTCCGGGTGAGACCTCCTCCAGCTTTATCAACACGTCCGCACAGAGCCTCGGCTGCGAGAGCTTCTATCGAAAGAACTATCCGCTCCACGTTTCCTACAAGGGCTCGCAGGTCGCCTACGCGGTCAAGTACCTGCGCCGGTACCGAAACGTCAGGCTCGTCTCGCTGATGATCGGGGCGAACGACGTCTTCATCTGCGAAGCCGAAACGAAGGACGGGTGCGCCAGCCCCGCGGAACAGGCAGCGGTATTCGGGAAGATCGCCGCCAACACCCGCCAGATCCTCTCGGCGATCCGCAACAAGGCGCACTACCGCGGACAGTTGGTGCTCGTCAACTATTACTCGCTGGACTACGCCAACGCGTTTATAACCAACGGCTCGATCGGCCTCAACAAGGCGCTCGACAGCTCGGCCAAGCGGTTCCGCGCCATCATCGCCAACGGCTTTGCCGAGTTCCAGGCGGCCGCGTTGCACTCCGGGAGCAACACGTGCACGGCGGGCCTCCTGACGATGCTGGGCAAGCCCGGCGACTGCGGCGTTCACCCGAGCTACGCGGGCCAGGCGCTGCTCGCGCAGTCGGTTCAGAAGGCGATCCGGCTGTGAATCGGCGAGTCAGTAAGCTCGGCCGAGGATGGCTCGGCTCGTAGGGATCAATCACATCGCGCTTGAGGTCGGCGACATCGACGAGGCGCTGCGCTGGTACGGGCAGTTCTTCGAGTTCGACCTGCGCGGCCGCGGACCGAGGATGGCGTTCGTCGACATGGGCGACCAGTTCATCGCGCTTGCGGCGGGACGGACGCAGCCCGAGGACCGCAGCCGCCACTTCGGCCTGGTCGTCGACGACAAGGAGGGGGTGCGGGCCTCGCTGCAAGAAGCGGGCGTCCCCGTCCAGGCCTCGGGCTCGCTCGACTTTCGTGATCCCTGGGGCAACAACGTTCAGGTCGTCGACTATCGAGACATCCAGTTCACGAAGTCGCCGGCTGTGTTGGAGGGCATGAACCTCGGCTCGCTCGAAAAGTCCGACGCGGCCATGCGCGAGCTGCGCGACAAGGGGCTGGCCGAGTAGGTTTGAGGTCGGCCGGCTCAGAGCTCCGCGTCCGCCCGTTCGAGACAGCAGACCTCCCTGCGGCGGAGACGGTCTCGGCGGACGCATTCGGATTCGACATCAGCGAGCCCGCCACTGCCCGCCGCTGGCGGGACCGTCTGGCGTACCTGATCGACACCGACCCCGGTGGCGGCTTCGTGGCGGAGCGCGACGGCCGCGTCATCGGCGCAGCCCAGGCACTCGTGCGCGAGCGTCTGTGGTGCCTGTCGTTGCTGGCCGTCGACCCCGGCCTCCAGGGCGCCGGCGCCGGGCGCGCCCTACTCGCTCACACGCTCAGCTACGGGCCCCAAGCCGCGGATGGCCTGATTGTCAGCTCCAACGACCCGCGGGCTCTGCGGCTCTACGCGCTCGCCGGATTCTCGCTACGACCCACGTTCCAAGCCGACGGAGCCGTGGACCGGCGTGCGCTCCCGCGGACGAACGGCGCCGTCCGCGACGGCGACGAGTCGGAACTCGAGGCGCTCGCCGACGTCTCGCGCCGGCTGCGGGGCGCGCCACACACGACCGAGCTCGCGTTCGCACTGCGCCGGGGTTCGCGATTGCTCCGCGTCGGAGAACGCGGGTTCTGCGTGGTCCAGCCCGGTCACGCCGTCTGGCTTCTCGCCGCTCGCGACGAGGAGGCAGCGAAGATTCTGCTGTGGAGCGCTCTGGAAAGCGTGAGCGAGTCAGACCGTCCGTCGGTCCGCTGGATGACGGGAGACCAGGGTTGGGCGGTCGACGTCGTCCTGCGCGCGGGTCTCCGGCTCAGCGCCTACGGTGCGCTCGGCGTTCGAGGGCGCCCAGGCAGGCTGGCGCCATTCATCCCGAGCGCGCCGTTTGGGTAGCGTCGTCGAGGAAGGGAACGGCGAGCTCCAGAACCTCCGTGGGGGCCTCCTCCGGAAGGAAGTGGCCGGCGCCGGCGATCGTCTCGACGCGGAGGTTGGCAGTCGGCTCCGGCGCGAGCGTCCACTGCAGGAAGCTCGCGGAGCCCATCGCGAGCAGCGTCGGCACCCTCAGATCCCGCGGTCGGTAGCGACCGCGGAGGGTCTCGGGGAGCTCCCGGGTCAGGAATGTCCGGTAGCACGCTGAGCTCGCTGCCGCCCGAGCGGGGTCGCGCAGCACGTTGGCGTACGCGTCGAGCTCCGGCAGCGCCCAGTTCATGGTGCGTGCGCTGCCTCGGCGGATGATCGTCCGGATGAAGAGATTGCCGCTGGTCATCGTCCATGGGCCGAGCCCGGGCGAGGCGACGATCACCTGGTAGGCCAGGAACAGCGGCAGCGTGAGCTGGCGCAGGCGACGCGGGCCGGCCCACGGCGGCGGCATGTCGAGCGTCACCATCCGCTCGATCCGCCCCGGGTGCTCCAGCGCGAGCAGAAACGCCGTATAGCCGCCCCAATCGTGGCCGATCAGCCTCACGCGGTCGAACCCCTCGGCGTCGAGCAGCGCGATCACATCGCTGGCGAACGTGAGCTTCGCGTAGCTGTCGCGGGGCGCCTCGGACCACCCCCAGCCGCGCAGGTCCGGCGCGAGCACGCGGTAGTCCTGCGCCAGGCGGGGAATCAGGTGCCGCCAGCTCCACCAGTGCTGCGGCCAACCGTGAAGGAGGATCAGCGGCGGTCCCTCCCCGGCCTCGGCGACGTGCAGCCGCACCCCGTTGACGTGTACGTCACGGTGCTCGACGCCGGGAACTGGGGGAAGGTCCGTGAGGTTCATCGTGCGCGCGCTGAGGACAAGTATCAGTATTCGCGCCATGACGCTAGTCGCGATATCCGCCTCCTACGGCGCCGGCGGCAGCCAGATAGCGCCGGCGCTCGCCGAGCGACTCGGAGTCCCCTTCGTCGATCGGGCGATTCCCATGGCGGTGGCGGCGGAGCTCGACATCTCCTACGACGACGCGGCCACGCTCGACCAGCAGCTCGGTCGGAGCTGGCTCGAGCGGGTGCTCAGCGGATTCATCGGCGGTGACACCGGGGTGCCATCGCTGGCCCCGGCGGAAACCGTCACCTCCGACGATTTCCGCCGCGCCACGGAGGAGGCCCTGATCAACCAGGCCGCGACCGGCACCGGCGTGATCCTCGGCCGCGGGGCCGTCGTGGTGCTCCGCGAAGACCCGCGCGCGCTGCGCGTCCGTCTCGACGGCCCGGACGACCGTCGGCTCGAGCAGGCGATGCGCATCGGCAACACGGACCGCGAGACCGCCGAACGGGCGATGAAGCGGCTCGACCGCGTTCACTTCGACTACGCCAAGCACTTTTACGGGATCGAGCTGCGCGATCTCTCGCTCTACCACCTCGTGCTCGACTCGACGGCACTGCCGTTCGACACGTGCGTGGACCTGATCGCGGCGGCGGCGCGGGCCCGCACGTAAGCCGAACCCGCCTGTAGAGGTCATTGGCGGCTTCGACATCTTGGTCCTAATGAGTCGGGCAAGCGCGTTCGTCGCCATTGACGCAATCCGCGGCTCGCCGATATCGATTGCGTGGCGAAACCCGCTCAAGGCACCCGGAACCGAGCGGTGCCACAACACGTAGGCTTCCCGCGAACAGTGGTTGAGCCTAGGAAAGCTGCCGCGACCATCCGCGCGATGGCCAAGCGGCGGCTCACAGCGCTGTCTCCGGACGGCCGGGCGATGATGGTAGTCGCCGCTGTCGTGATCGCGGCCAACCTCCCCTATCTGGTCGGGATCTTCGATGCCAACCCGCTGGGACCGCGCTCCGGCCTCGTGGATGCGTACGTGCTCGGCCCGATTGGCGGCCAACCGACAATCGACCCCAACAACGGCTACGTATCGCAGGCTCTGGGCCACCGCGCAGCATCGGATCTGGTCCACGGCCATCTCCCCTGGTGGAACCCGTTCGAGGGCTCGGGAAGCCCACTGGCGGGCGAGATGCAGTCAGCTGCTCTGTTCCCGCCCACCCTGCTCACGTTGATATCGAATGGGCAGCTATACGAGCATCTGCTGTTAGAGCTCGTCGCGGGGCTCGCGACATTCCTCGTGCTGCGCCGGCTGGCGCTGAACCGCTGGGCAGCTGCTGCAGGCGGGATCGCGTTCGGGCTCGACGGGACGTTCGCGTGGTTCAGCCACGCCCCCGTGAATCCCGTCCCCCTCTTGCCGCTGCTGGTGCTGGGCATCGAGCACGCCTATGACGCATCGACCGCGAGGCGGCATGGCGGATGGTGGCTGATCGCGGTCGCAGGGGCGCTTTCGATCTACGCGGGGTTCCCGGAGACCGCCTATATCGACGCGGTGGCTGCGGCGGTCTGGTTCGGATGGAGGTTGGGCTGCGCGCCAGCGCCCGCTCGAGCGTCGCTTCTGCTCAAAGGCGCGGCAGGGGCGACCGTTGGGGCGCTGCTTTGTGCGCCGCTCGCGATTGCCGCGATCGGCTACTTCACACACGGCGACGTGGGCACGCATGCAAGCTCGTTCTATGGATCCGCGCATGTCCCGGCCGACGGTCTTCCGCAACTGCTGATGCCATACATCTACGGACCAATCTTGGAGTTCACGGGCCCGAGCGCCAGGCTGACGAGCGTGTGGGTGGTCGTCGGGGGCTACCTGTCGACGTCACTGTTACTTCTCGCCGGATTGGGCCTGATTTCCCGAGCAGGACGCGGCCTGAGGGTCGTCCTCGGCGTATGGGTCCTGCTCGTGTTCGCACGTATGTATGGGCAGATCCCGTTACTCGGCCACATCCTCGGCTGGCTCCCGGGAATGTCCCGGATTGCCTTCTTCCGCTACGGGACACCCGCGCTGGAGTTCGGCGTAATCGTCCTCGCCGCTATCGGCCTGGATGACATCGTCCGCGTTCCCGAGCATCGGCGCCGCATTCTGTGGGGGGCGCTGGCGGTGCTCGTTGTGGTCGCCATCGCCACCGTGGGCGCGCGCTCGCTCGCAAGCCAGCTCGGGGCCAAGTTCCAATCCAGGCCCTACTTCGAGCTCGCGGTCGCGTGGGGAGCGCTGATCGTGGTCGCATTGGCGTGGGTTGGTACGAGGTTCGCTCCGGAGCGCCGCGCCGCTGCCCTCTGCGCGGTCGTCGCGATCGATGCGCTCGCTCTGTTCGTGGCGCCTCAGCCGTCCTCGCCGCGGAGCGTTCAGATCGACACTGGTCCGGTTGCTTACCTGCGCAGCCATCTCGGCGAGGGTCGCTACTTCACGCTGGGACCGGTGCCCCCTAACTACGGCTCCTACTTCGGCATCGCTTCGGCCAACATCTACGACAACCCGATACCGAAGCTCTACTCGCGTTACATCCACCAACGTCTCGACCCATACGTAATGCCGACCCATTTCTTCGGAAATCTGGGCGGGGGTCGCAATCCGTTTCTACCGAGTCCGGCCCAGGAGCTGCTGCGCAACCTCGACGGTTACCGCGCAATGGGAGTGTCTTACGTGCTGACTCCGCACGCCCAGACCCTCGGCTCGGGCAGTGGCGTGTTCACGCTGGTCGACCGAACACGCACCACGAACATCTACCGCCTCTCGAAGGCCGCTTCCTATTTCGGCGCTTCGGGGTGCAGCGTGAGCTCGGCAAGCAAGGCTTCCGTCACAGTTTCCTGCCGGTCGAGCTCGACGCTCGTGCGGCTCGAGACCGATCTGCCCGGATGGAGCGCTCAGCTCGACGGCCGCGACGTTCCGATTCAGAAATCGCAGGGTCTGTTCCAGTCTGTCGCGCTTCCGGCAGGCGCCCACAGCGTGCGATTCAGCTATTCACCGCCGTATATCGTCTGGGGCTGGATCGGCTTCGCCCTCGGGATTCTGGCGTTGGCCGCAGTCCCGTTCCGCCGTTCGCGGATCGCCCGGTAGTTGCTCGAACCCCAGCCTGCGCGTGCCACGTTCTCGCCCCCCGCTTGCGGATGTAGCCCGCAGCGAGTAGCTCGCGGCGAGCCGTGCGGCGTCGAGGCGTACGATTTCCATATGACCGCACTCGGTGTATCGCTTCTGGTAGTCGGGGCGATCGTCGTCGTGGCCGAGGCGCATGTTCAGTCTCTTGGGCTCCTCGGCGGACCGGGGGTGGTGATGCTCGGCGTCGGCACGGTGCTCGCGGTGAGCGGCCTTGGCGGCGGGCTCATCCTCGGCCTCCTGACCGCGGTCATCCTTGTGGCGGCCACGGCCGGGGTCCTCACATTGACGCTGAGTAAGGGCATGGCGGTACGCCGGCGGCGGGTGAGAGCCGGCCCCGAGGGGATGATCGGGCACGTCGGCGTAGTTCAGAGCTGGGCGGAGCCGTCGGGCAAGGTGCTCGTCGACGGGGCGCTATGGCACGCCCGGCGCTCGGCGTGCGAGCCGGATGAGGAGGTCGCGCTGCACCAGGGCGACCGCGTCATCGTCGAACGGCTGAGCGGCCTGACGCTGTCGGTCCGTCCAGCCGAGGAGTGGGAGCTGATCACCTAGTGCTCACAGCAATCATCATCGTCGTAGTCATCCTCGCGGTCCTCGCCCTGGCGGCCGCGGGCGCGTCCATCCGCGTGCTCCGGGAATACGAGCGCGGAATCGTCTTCCGGCTCGGACGGCTGATGGACACGCGCGGCCCCGGGCTGATCCTGCTCCTGCCATCGATCGACCGGATGGTAAGGATCAGCCTGCGCACGGTAACGCTCACGGTGCCCGCCCAGGAGATCATCACCCGCGACAACATCCCGGTGCGGGTAACGGCCGTCGCCTACTACCGGGTTGTCGACCCCAGCATGGCGGTCACCCAAGTAGAGAACTACCACAGCGCGACGCTGCAGATCGCGCAGACGACGCTGCGCTCGGTGCTCGGAGGCGTCGCCTTCGACGCGCTCCTGTCGGAGCGCGAGCAGCTCAACGAGGCGCTGCAGCACGTGATTGACGCGCAGACCGAGCCGTGGGGGATCAAGGTGACGACGGTCGAGATCAAGGACGTCGAGATCCCCGAGCGGATGCAGCACGCGATCGCCCGCCAGGCTGAGGCCGAGCGCGAGCGTCGCGCGAAGATCATCAACGCCGAGGGCGAGTTCCAGGCCGCGGCCAAGCTGGCGCAGGCGGCCGACGTGATCGGGAAAAACCCCACGACGCTCCAGCTGCGCTATCTACAGACGTTGCGCGAGATCAGCGGAGGCAACAACCAGAACTCGACGATCGTCTTCCCGATGCCGATCGACCTGGTTAAGCCGGTGCTCGAGGCGATCCGTCGACCGGAGGACAAGGAAGAAGCCCGCGTACAGGCCGAGCGCCACGAGCTGACCGATGACGGCCAGCACGTCGAAGCGTCAAGCCAGAGCGAACTCGAGGCGGGCCAGCGCGAAGTCGAGGCGAGCCAGCGGGAACTCGAGCCGGGCCAGCGCGAACTCGAGGCGACCACCGGCGCCGAGGAGCGTCAGCCCGCCGTCGCCGGCGATACGTCTCTCTTCGAGAACCTGACCGAGCCACCCCCGGGAAACTCGTCGTAGAACGAGCTAGCGCCCCCGCACCTCCTAGGATCCGCTCCAGCTCGCCGCCGTCCCCGCCGGGTGGCCACCAGCGGCCGGGCCTCTGATTGGCCGGGCTTCGACCACCTCGGCAATAGGAACCATCCCTCGGCGCGGGGAGCGTCGGCGTTCCCGCAGAGCGTCGAGCACAAGCGGAACCGCGGCTGCCGTGGCACGTAAGTGGTTGCGAAGTTCCCCCTCCCGCACCGCGTGCCACGCCCAGCTCACCTGCCGGTATAAGACCAGCGGAAGCCAGCGGATCGGAAACCACTTCGCCACCAGCAGCAGAGTGTTGCGCTGGACCAGGAACATGTGGCCGCCGACGAGGTTGCGCGACGAGCTCTGGCCTGCGTGAAGCGCGACCGTCGGCTCGTAGCGGCAGCGCCACCCGCCAAGGCGCAGCCGAAGCGCGAGGTCCACGTCCTCGAGGTAGGCGAAGAAGCGCTCGTCGAAGCCGCCAACTGCGAGAACGGCATCGCGGCGATAAAGCGCCGCGCCCGCGCAGGCGCCAAAAATCTCCTCTGGTTCGTCGTAGCGGCCGTCGTCGCGAGAGAACCGGCCTCGTTGCTCGCAGGCAGCGTCACGCCGCAGAATGTCACCCGCGTCATACACCTCCTCGGGGTTGTCGAGCTGGAGCATCTTGGTGGCGACGGCCGCAGTCCGCTCGCCGGACGACAGCGCCTGCACGGATCGCTCAACCCAGTCGCGTCCAATCACGACATCCGTGTTCACAAGCGCTACGAACGGAGAGGTCGCGGCAGCGATCCCGCAGTTGGCCGCGTGGGCAAAGCCGGTGTTGCGGCCGAGCCGGATCACCCGCACCTCTGGGTGCTCGGCGCTCATATATTCCAGAGACCCGTCATCGGAGCCGTTGTCGACGACGATCACCTCCATGGGCGCCTCCGTCTGGTCGGCGACGGCGGCCAGGCATGCGGGTAGCCAACGGCGACCGTTCCAGTTCGGGATGATCATCGTGACGGGCACCGGATGGGAATAGTGTCGGGTTTTCCATCCGCCCGCTGACGCTCCGCCGCACGCATGCGCGCGGCGGTGGGGATCAGCGCCCGGAGGCTCCTCGGTCCCGCCGATCGGTCATCATTGCTCGATGCGCGCCTTCCGAGTTCTGGCCGCGGTGCTGGCCGCGCTCATCGCAGCCGGATTTGCCATCGGGATCCGACAAGCACATAGCGTCAACGCGGTGACATCCCTCCTGGGGTCTGGAAAGGCGCTGACACCAGCCCAGCAGCGATCCGCTGCATCGGATCTGAGCTCGGCCAAGTTCGCCTATCCCGGCCAGGACGTGCAGATTCTCGCAGCGTCAGTTGCGCTGAACGAACACCGCTACGCCTACGCCCTGTCGCTCGCTCGATCCATCAACCGGGCCGAGCCGGACAACCTCCAGGGTTGGATCACGCTCGCGGCCGCCGCACTCAACAGTGGCGACCGACGCGACGCACTACGTGCCAGGCAGGAGGAGATCCGACTCGATCCGATCGACGCTCGCGCTCAGTAGGCCACGCCCGACGACTCGAGCTTCGCGGGCGTCTACGACGATCGCTGCCACGTGCCTTTGAGCCGGGCGGGCACCAGGCTACGCTTGCACGCGCCGCAGCACCGCGAACGCGTGGTCGATGTTCAAGTAAATCATTCCGTGCACATCGAGTACCCCTGGCGCGTTCACATTGCCGAACCAACGAACGAGTCGATATTCCTTCGCGACGGCAGGAAAGCGAGACCTGAAGTCGGACAACTCACCGGGGCGCATCACCAACCAATCTGGCCGCAGGTAATAGGCAATTGCCTGCGGTGATCCAAGGCCGGCCGGCGAAGTGTTATGGGCCCAGCTCAGTCCCTTGGCCTTCTCGAGGTGTGCCACGCGCGGCGACTCCAGGCCAGGAAAGTCGTACAGGGTGCCGTTCGTGTACCAGCCGACATAGCCGGATGACTCGGACGTGTAGGTCTGTCCGACCTTCACCACCTGTCCCAGGTATCGCCCGAGCGGCGAGCGGACGTTGTCCTCAATGCGTTGAATCTGGCGCTCGGAGTCGGTTAGGAACGGCAGGGGAGCGGCGTAGGCAACGGCCAGGCAGACGGCCGGTATTGCCGCCAGCGCTGCGCTCGAGACGCGCCGATTGTCCGGAAGCGCTCCGGCAACGAGGTTGCAGACCGTATCCAGGCCCGCCGCCGCGAAGATCATCAGGAGCGCGTAGCCCGGGGGGCCGTACCAGTCATAGAACCCGAAGGTGAGAAAGATGATCTTGTACGCCTCGAACAGCAAGACGTAGGCCAGCGCAGGTCGAAGGCCTTTGAGGCCCCATGTCCGGATGGCACCGACGATCGCGAGCGCGACGACGCTCAACGCGACTACCTCGAGTACCCAATTCGCGATCGGAGCCTTCAGAACCAGTGCCTTCTCGTAAAACGGCGCTATCGACATCCACTCGTTGGGATGCTTGCTGACCGTCACGCGCAGGAAGTGCAGCCACGCCCCGGGGTGAAGAAGCGACGGTAGTGCCGGTGCGAACGCCGCCGATTTGGCGACGATCGTGTTGGGAATCGGCGAGCCGTAGTAGATCGTGGTGAAGATCACCCACGGTGCGAGGATCGCCGCTGCGATCAAGGCGGACCGAATGCCACCGCGTCGGCTTCGCCATAACAGATACAGGAGCGCGGGGCCCACCCAAAGGATGAAGTCGGGTCTGGCCAGAATCGCCAGACCAAGCGCCACGCCGCTCTTCGTGTAGTCCTCGGCGAGAACGTAGTAGACGCCGGCCAGCAGCACGGCCACTGCCATCTGCGTCTCCATGCCGACAACACCGAAGTACACCTGGAGAAAATCGAGGGCCAGGTAGGCCAGCACGAAGGCGGTGGGCCACCAACCCAAGCTTAACCTTCGGCAGATGCGGTTGGCATACACCATTCCCGCCACGAAACAACCCAGCGAGACCAACCGAATCGCGGCAAAGCCGCCGCCGCTGGGTGCGATCAGCTCTCCGGGTATAGGCACAAGCACAGACAGGGCGGACGTGAATCCCTGAACGTGGCCCTCGCCCAGGTTATGGACGAGACCGAACCCGTCCGCGAGATTCTTGTCGAACTTGATGGTGATGAGCGCGTCGTCGAGACGGCGATCGGTCACTGCCCAGAAGAAGATTCGAGCGAGGAGCCCGGTGGCGGTCATTACCGCCAGCAACTGGTTGGATCTGATCCAGGCCTTGGCCGCCGTCCAGCGATCGCGCGCCCGGCCCGATCTCGGCGCGGCCCGTTGCCCGATCTCGGGTTCAACCTGCCCCACGGCCAGCGCCGGGTCTGTCGCGGTTCGATCAGCGGTCATGCGGAGCCGGATTAAACACGCCCTCAGCGTCCCAATGCGTCGATGATGGCGTCCATCCGGGTTTCGTCGAAGGCGCTCGGCCAGTCTCGACACCAGTTGACCGCGCTGGCCTGAACTCGGCGCTCGTGATCATCGCTGGCGCGCACGGCCTCGCCGAGCGCGGCGGCCACCGAGTCGATTGTTGGGTCGGCGCCGATCAGGTTCTCGGAGATGGCGCGGAGCGATTGCGAGGTCTTGTTCTCGAAGGTGTTGGTCACGGTCAACAGACCGCCGGCCGCCATCTCAATGGGGACGAGGCTTGGATGGGGCGTGTACATCAGGGCCAATCCGACGTCGTGCTCGGGAAGCATCTGCGCGTAGGCCGATTGGCCGGCCCGGGGCAGCAGTTCGAGCTTCGCTCCGTTGCCGATCTCGATCACGCGCGCGGCATTGGTTGTGCCGATCCCGCGCAGCTCCCATCCGGCGCCAAGCGACCCGTCAGACACGGCACGGCCAATCGCCAACACACCGAGCTCGAACATGTTGCGAGCGGCATGGTCCTCCGGGCGGGCGTAGAACAGCAGGCGGCGAGTGGCGCGACTCCGCAGCGCCTCGAGGCTGGGGGCGCGCACGTCGGTGATGGCATTCTCGAACGAGATCGAATTCCGCTCGCCCGTCGCCTCTTCCCGTGCGAACACGCCAATGCGGTGCCGGCGGAAGTACTCGCGCAGCAGCTCGCTGGAGAAGATGCCGAAGTGAGGAAACTCGTATGACCCGGCGGCCAGCGCGGCGTAGGTCCCCATAGGAAACGTGAACGGCTCATACTCCTGAATCAGATAGAGGAACCGGTCATGGCCGACCCGCCGTACGGCGTCGGCAGCGATATGAGCCGTCCACCAGGTCGTGGCGATGAAGCGGTCCTCCGGGTTGACCTCGAGCGGGGAGGGTCCGCGGGCGAACTCGACCTCGACACGCGAGAGAAGTCCGTCCAGGCCGCTGTAGGACTCGACCTGCCGCTTCCAGTTCGGTGGCAGCGGCCCCACCGGGTCGACGGCGATCACGCGCACACGCTGACCGCGGTCGGACAGGCGGGCGGCCAGGTTGAGCTTGGCGATGTAGCCCCCGAAGAAGTGCTGCAGATCGAAGGTCGGGATCAGCAGGTTGACCCGCGGGGGCGGAAAGCCTGAGACAGCCAGGTCAAGCGGTGCGATCTTGGCGGCGATGCTGTCGGCAACGCCGGGCGGGGTGGCCGGCGTGGGACGCAGGGCCAGCGATGGCGGGGGGACCGCATCGAGGCGTAAGCGCTTCTGCGGTGTCTCCCGGGCCGTGGCCGCGAGCAGCCGCTTCCAGACGAAGGCGTTGAACAGCATCCACTCGGCGCCGAGCGTTTCCGGACGCCCGATCAACTCTCGCAGGCCCCGAGCTCCGAGCGAAAGGGAGGACTCCATCGATCGGTCGGCGCGAGCGAAGCGCCGGAGCGTGCGGCGCTTGCGCGCGCTCAGCTGCTCGCCGCACCGTAGCTGGAGCATCGTCACCAGCTGCAGAAGGCGCGAGACGTCAACGAAGTAGTGCAACCTCCGCATCCGGATTCGCTCGTGCAATCCGGGGCGAGCCGTGAGCCGCTCGCGAAGGCTCGGCATCTGGTTGGCAGCGGCGTGGCCGAGGGACGCGGCGCCGTGCTGAACGTAGTCGTAGAGCGGTCGATCGACGAAGTCGATCTCGCCGATCGAACGAGCCACGAGCGCGAGCCAGTGATCGTGGAAGTGCGCGAACTGGGGCGGCGGGAACGGCAGAGCGTAATCGAGCACCTCGCGGTCCAGCAGCGAGGCCGCCCCCGTCACCGCATTGGCGACCAACAGCGACAGCAGGTCGGAGTGATTGTTGCGGCGCGTGCTCCAGTAGGTGTCGGCGAGCACCGTGCCGTCGCGACTGACCACCCGGGCGTCGCTGTAGATCAGCTTGGCAGTGCCGATCCGGGACAGCAGGACGGACAGCTTCTCCGGATCCCAGCGATCGTCCTGGTCGGCTGGGGCCAGATACCGCGCCGCCCGTGGGGCCATAGCCAGCGCCCGCTCGAAGTTGCCGTAGAAGCCGAGCCGCCGGGGCGCGCGCGAGATGACGAAGCGAGGGTCGTTCCCGATCTCGGTGCGGATCGTCGTCGTTCCGGCCTCATCCGAGCAGTCATCGCTGATCACACAGATCCAGTTCTCGTGAGTCTGAGCGCGGATCGACTCGACCTGCCGGTGGAACAGCTCGGGCGGCGGGTTGTACGTGGCCATGCAGATGGCCACCGCGTCCTCGTTGTCGATCGGACTCCAGGCAACCGGATCGCCGATCGGACCGGCGATCTCGAGCGTGTCGACCGGCGCCTCGGACGTCGCGCCACTGGCCAGCCCGGCCCTGAGCGCGAGCGTGACCCGATCGCCCGCCGGGCCGCTGACGACTGCCAGGCCCCAGAATCCGCTGGCGTACCCGCGCAGCTGCGGATCATCCTCCGACCCAGGGTCTGTCGTGAGCGCGGCCGCAGCGTACGGATCAAGGTCGGGATGTAGGCTGGCGAAGAAGTCGAGCCGGGGCATGCCGAACGCGCTGAGAGCTTGCGCACAACCATCGACGACGAACTCCAGCGTGGAGATCCGCTCGCCGGGGCAGAAGCAGGTCCCGGCGACGAACACCGCGGTCCCTTTGCCGATCCTCACCTCACGGGGGAGCGGTACATCGAGCGACACGTGCAGGGCAGGCGAGCTGCTATCGCCGGAGACAGACGAACGGGCTTCCGGCGGCACGCGCCGGAGTGTAGGGCCCTCACGTCAGGCGGTGGCACGGAATCGTGAGGCTCCCGAAGGGCGAGACGAACAGCGCCACCGAGGAAGCCTGCCCGTCGGCACACCGCGCCTGGGCCCGGGTCACTGAGCTCGACCACGTTGGGGTCCCGCGAAGCGCGTGGTCGACCGGGGTGAACGACGTCAGCGCGAGCGCGACGATGGCAACCACGACGACGGTCGCCGCGTTCCGCCACCGAGGGCCTCCCGACACGGCTAGGCGGTCGTCCAACGCCATGAATCCCGCGCTCACGAGCAGAAGCGACGGGCAGATCACATAGCGGGCGTTGGCGGCGTTGGAGTGGCCAGGAGGCCACAGCAGGAACGCCGCGATCCCACGCCCATAGCCGGACAGGATGAAGACCCCCAGAGAGAGGGCCAACGCCAGGGCGACCAGAACTCTCACGCGGGGACTCAGCCCCACCACCGCGGCGAGCACGCCGACCACGAGGACAGCACCAAGCAGAATCTCGAAGGGCACACCCACCGCCCTCCAGACAGCTCCGGCCACGCCATTTCCGAGGACGCCGCCTCCGAGGACCCGCTGGGCGTAGGCCGGGAACAGACTGAAGCTCCACGTCGGTGTGCCCAGGGAGCCGTGCGTCTGCGTCAGCAGCGGCCCCACCTGGGCGAGCGCCCCGATCAACGGCGCGGCCACGATGACCGCATCGCGTCGATCCCGGATCGCCACCGCTCGGAGCAGCCACACCGGGAACAGCAAGATCACCCCGGCCGCGCTGAGCGCCGCCAGGAGGAGAATCGCCGCCGCCCCGCAGGCCGCGGCGAACGATGCCGGTTGCCACAGCAGAAGCCAGAACGCCGCGAACTGGATGAACCAAATCGAGTTGGTGACGTTGTCGAACACCTCCACACCGGCCGCCGGCGCGAGCACGACCAGCGCGCACAGCGCCAGGCGCAGCCATGGAGTCTGGATATAGGCCGCGCTGCATCGCCATACGATCGCCACGCAACCGGCAACGATCAGCGCCCCGCTGAGGGCCATGGCCGGGGCGAACCACCGCACGGGCAGCCGGGACACGGGCTCGGCCACCAGCCGCGACAGCGTCTGGAGGTACCCGTCGTCGGGAGTCACGAGGTTGTCGAGGAAGCCATGGTGAATTGCACCGCTCAGCCAGGCGAACCCGTCCTCGGCCCACAACGAGTCGAGCGGCGCCGAGGACCGGAGCCGCAGTAACTGAACCCCCACGAGCATCAGGCCGGCAAGCACCACGCCTGGTGCCCAGAGCGGGCCGTGCCGGGACGTCGGCGGCGCGTCGCGGAACATGTTCCGGTTGAGCCACGCCCGGGCCTGCTCGAGTTCACTCCGCAAGCGCCGTACCCCGTCTCGTCTAGAAGCTCCGTACCACCGGCGTTGGCCTAAGCCTGGGGCCGGACCAACGCTACCCTGTGCGGCCATGCCAGAGCAACAGGCCGCGGCAGGACACCCTGACGCTGCACGGGGGCTTCCGGCGCCTGGCAGCGCCTTTGCGTTGCCGCGGAGGCTCGAGGTCGGGCTCGAGCGGCTTGACCTCGACAGGATCGCCCCGTTCGTCCTGGGGCTGGCGATCCTCATCTCCGGACTCCTCCTGTACCACCTGACGCGCGGAAGCTCTTTCTGGGGCGACGATTGGGTGTGGATCACCACCCGCCGGGCGAACACCGTCCACAACTTCCTCTCCCCGTACGACGGCCACCTGTCGGTGCTGCCGATCGCGATCTACCGGGTGATGTTCGCGGTGTTCGGGATCGACAGCTACGCCCCGTATCGGGTGCTCGTCATCGGCCTCAGCCTGATCGTCGGCCTGCTGGTGTTCGAGTACGCCCGCCACCGGGTCGGCCCCTTCGTCGCGATGCTCGTGGCCACGCTCGTCCTGTTCCTCGGCCCGGGCTGGCAGGACGTGATGTGGACGTTCCAGATCGGGTGGGAGCTCGCACTCGGCCTGGGGATCGGAGCGCTGATCATGCTCGATCGGCGCACGCGCGCGACCGATATCGCCGCGTGTGCGCTGACGCTCGGCTCGATCTGCTCGACCAGCTTCGGGGTCGCGTTCGCGATCGGGATCGCGGTCGACGTCGCGCTGACGCGTCGGCGCTGGCGCGACGCGTGGATCCCCGGGATCCCGCTCGCGCTGTACGCGCTCTGGGCGCTTCACTACCACCCGACCGGCATCAATTTGTCGGAGATCACGCTCGTTCCGACCAACCTGGTGCAGACGTTCGCCGGCGGCGTCGCCGGGATCGTCGGACTGTCCGGTGTGACCGCATTAGACCCGGTCGGTACGAACCTCACGTTTCGGGGCACCCCTGCTGGGTCCTGGCGATCGTCGTCGGTCGGAGCGTCAACGCTGACCGGTTCAGCTCCGAGCGCGGCGCGCTGCTCGTCGTGCTGGTCGTCTTCTCGGCGCTGACGACCCTCGGCCGCGCGTTCGAAACGCCGCTCGTCAGCCGCTACATCTATCCAGACTGCGTGCTGATCGCGTTGGTGCGTGGTCGAGCTCGCACGAGGCACCCGGCCGGGACGCAGCGTGCAGGCGGCCTCGCCGCCGCTGGCGCTGCTGGCAGTCGTCTCGAACATCGGCGTTCTCCGCACAGGCGGCACCTATCTGCGGGAGATCGGAGCGGCCACAAACGCGGACGTGGCCGTGCTCGACCTCGGCCGCGGCAGCATCCCGTCCGGCTACATCGCCACGCAGCTGCCCGACTACCCGTTCGTATCGATCACCGCCGGCTCGTACTTCGCCGCCCAGGACGCGCTCGGCACCCCGGCCGACTCGCTCGCGGAGCTTGCCCACGCGCCAGGCGGGGCACGACCACCGCCGACAACGAGCTGATCGGAGAGCACGCGATCGTGCTGAGCCCGGGCTACGTCGCCGCGCCGGCCGCTGGCGCGGCGCCGAGCGTGCGGCGAGCGCCAAACGGTTCCGCGACTGGTCCGGAGCCTGCGTGCAATTCTCGCCGTCACCGCGCTACGGCCGCGGGACGACGAGCAGCGTGGTGCTGCCCCTCGCGCCTGGCGCGGTAAGGTTGACCGGAGCCGGCGCCGTCACCGGTCGCCGCGCAGACGGTTCGGGCCCACCACGGTGCGGCTCGGCACGATCGGCCCAAACCGGTCGGCGATCGTGATCGTCCGGCGTGACGCCGCCCCGCAACCCTGGCAGCTGCAGCTTCAGAGCGCAGCGCCGTGCGCGCGTGCACGCTCCGCTGAGGCCTGCCACACTGCCGGCCCGTATGACCTTCCCCTTCGACCTCGATCCGCACGAGCGCGATCCGGGTGGCTGGTGCGCTTCGCTGTTGCACAATGCCGAGATCCTGCTCGGCTGCCTCGACGCCGTCCAGGCCCGATCGGTGGCCGAGGTCGGCGCGTTCATGGGTGAGCTGACCCGGCTGCTGCTGCGGTGGGCCGACACTGCGGCGGCCCGTGATCGCGATCGACCCTACCCCGCACCCCGACCTCGAGCAGCTGGAGCGCGAGCGCGACGACCTCGAGCTGATCCGCGAGACGAGCCACGAGGCGCTCGTCCACATCCCGCTGACTGACGCGATCATCCTCGACGGCGACCACAACTACTACACGCTGTCCGAGGAGCTGCGGATCATCCTGAGCGGGTCGAGCGCGGAGCAGCGGCAGATGCCGCTGCTGCTGCTGCACGACGTCGGGCTACCCGCACGGGCGCCGCGACGACTACTACGAGCCTGAACGGATTCCGCCCGAGCACCGGCAGCCGATCGCTCCCGACCGCTCGGTGTACCCCGACGAGGAGGGCACCCGCTACAGCGGACTCCCGTACCGATTCCCGCCGCCCACGAGGGAGGCCCTCGCAACGGCGTGCTGACCGCCGCCGAGGACTTCGTCACCGGGCACCCCGATCTCCATCTGGCTGTCGTACCGACGTTCTTCGGTCTCGGCGTCATCTGGGAGACGAACGGCCCCACCCGCCGAGGCGCTGACCCGCTTGGTGGGGACATGGGACCGCAACCCGCTGCTCGAGCGCCTGGAGCGCAACCGCGTGTTGCACCTCGCCTCGTCGCAGCGCCAGCTTCAGCGAGCGCAGGCCGCCAACGAGCGAATCCAGCGCCGCGATCAGGTGCTGGACCGGATGCTCCACTCCCGTGTGTTCAGCCCGCCGAACAGATCCTCCGCCTGCGCCACTCCAACCCCGTGTTCTCGCGTCAGGAGATCCGTGAGGTCATGAATGACGTTGAGCGACCGCTCGTAGGCGCGCGGTTCGCGCCTCCGAGGCTGACCTCCGGAGCCCGCGCTGCGGGCCGCGCTGGTCGTCGCGATCCTCGCTGCGAGCCTGACCAGCTTTCTCGTCAGCCGCGGGAGCTCATTCTCGCCGGACGATTGGGCCTGGATCACCACCGGCGACCGGAGGCGCAGCGCGTTCCTCACCCCATACAACGGGCACCTGTCAATCGTCCCGATCGCTGTCTACCGGCTGATGTTCGCCTGGTTCGGGATCGGCAGCTTCACCCCGTACCGGGTCCTGATCCTGCTGGTCGCGGCGCTGACCGGGCTGGTGATGTTCGTGGATGCACGTAGTCGGGTCGGCGACCGCGGCGCGCGTCGTAGTCGCGCTGCTGCTGTTCCTCGGTCCGGGTTGGAACGACATCATCCAACCCTTCCAGATCGCCTGGTTGATCGCAGTCGCGCGCCGATGCTCGCCCTGTCGCTCCTCGATTGCCGCCGGTCCCGGACCGACGTCGGCGCCTGCCTCTGAACGCTCATGTCGCTCGCGCAGCACGAGCGTCGGCGTGGCGATGGCGGTCGGGATCGCCGTCGACGTCGCGATCACTCGGCGGCGGTGGCGCGACGCGTGGATCGTCGGCCTGCCGCTGTTGCTGTACGCCGCCTGGGCCTTCCATTACCACCCGACCGAGTCCAGATGTCGTCGATCACGAGCGCGCCGCTGAACCTCGTGCGGGCGACGGCGGCGGCGGTCGCGGGCACGATCGGCCTGTCTGGG
Source organism: uncultured Solirubrobacterales bacterium (assembly GCA_963812225.1). Classification (GTDB taxonomy): domain Bacteria; phylum Actinomycetota; class Thermoleophilia; order Solirubrobacterales; family Solirubrobacteraceae; genus Palsa-465. The sequence goes on along the minus strand of CAWEUN010000006.1, from coordinate 179,985 downwards.
GTCACGCCGCTTGACGCGAACGGGCAGGCGCTCACGTTCGGCGTTTCGCTGCTGGTGCTCGCTGTGGCGGCGGTGGTCGTCCGCTCGGGAACGGGGTGGGACTGGACCCGGTTCCTGTCGCTGGGCGTGGCACTCGTGACGTTCTCGCTGATGACCACGCTCGCGCGGTCGTTTCAATCGCCGCTCTCGAGCCGGTACATCTACGTCAGCTGCGTGCTGTCGACGCTCATGGCCGTCGAGGTGGTCCGTGGTCTCAGCGTGCCGCTCCGCGCGCAGCTGGTGGTAGCCGCGCTGACGGTGGCCGCGGTGATAGCCAACATCGGCGTGCTGCGAACCGGTGGAACCTACTTCCGCCAACTCGGAGAACGGACCGATGCGACGTTGGGTGCGGTGGAGCTGGACCGTGACCGGGTCGCCGCGAGCACGCCCTGACCCAGCTGCCGTATTACCCGCTCGCCGTCGTCACCGCCGGTCAGTACTTCAGGGCCGACAGCGCCTCGGGACCCCGGCGTACACGGTCACCCAGCTGCAGCACTCCAACCCGGCCGTGCAGGGCGCCGCCGACGCGCAGCTGCTAACCGATCGCCAGGTCGAGCTCGCGCCCGTGAGTACCGTACCGTCACCCCGCGGGATCGTCACTGGGCTCGAGGGCGCGGTCAACGGATCCATCGCGCGGCACGGTGCGTGCGTTGGCTTCATGCCGACAGCGGCGCAGGCGCCGGGCGAGGCGAGCAGGCTGGCGCTCGCCCTCAACCCGGGCCGCGTGGCGGTGACCGCCGGGGCGGCCCGGCCGCGATCGCCGTCCGCCGCTTCGCCCCCACGTTTACCGCACTCGGCACCGTCCAGACCCGCGGGTCGGCGATCGTGTCCGTGTCCGGTGATTGGGCGCCGCAGGTCTGGCACCTGGAGGTCCAGAGCGCCGCTTCGGTCCGTGTCTGCATGCTGGGTGCGACGTGAGGACGGACGCGACGCCGTGCCAGCCCGGACGGCTCGCACATGTCCGGCTCGATCCCGACCGGCTCGCTCGGCCGGCGCTCGTCGTCGCCGTGATCGCTTCGGGCCTGCTGCTGTTCCACCTGACCCGCGGCACCTCGTTCTGGGCTGACGAGTGGACCTGGATCGCGACCAGACGGGCAAACAAAATCGATGCGTTCCTCGCGCCCTACAACGGTCACCTGTCGCTTGTCCCGGTCGCGATCTACCGGCTGATGTTTGCGGTCTTCGGGATCGGCAGCTATGCGCCGTACCGGCGCACTCGTGATCTCGCTGAGCCTCGTCGTTGCGGTGCTCCTGTTCGTGTACGCGCGGGCGCGGACGGGCGAGTCGTGGCGCTGCTGCTCGCCCTCTCGATGCTGTTCTTGGGACCCGGGTGGCAGGACACGATGTGGGCGTTCCAGATCCCGTGGTTGATCGTTTGCGCCGCCGGGATTGTCGCGCTGATGCTGCTCGAGCGCCGCACCGGGCCAGCCGACGCCGCCGCCTGCGCCTTGCTGGTACTGGCCGTCTGCAGCACCAGCCTCGGGCTCGCCTTCGCGATCGGGGTCGGAGTCGATCTCGCGCTGGCGCGGCGCCGCTGGCGCGAAGCGTGGATCGTGGTGGTCCCGCTCGCCCTCTACGGAGTCTGGGCGCTCCATTACCACCCCAGCCAGCTCGACGCGTCCGCCATCCCCACGATCCCGATCAAGCTCGCGAGCGCCGCCGCAGCTGCGTTGAGCTCACTCGCCGGCCAATCCGGAATCCTTCCTTTCGACCAGACGGGCACCTCGCTCACGTATGGCTGGCCACTGCTCGTGCTTGCCATAGGACTCGTGCTCTGGCGGGTTCGCGCCGACCGCCCCTCCGCACGGGCGATATCCCTGATGGCGACGCTCGCGACGTTCGGGGCGTTGGTGTCGATCGCACACGGCGAGCTCGCGAGCCCGTTGTCGAGCCGCTACGTCTACGTCTACTGCCTGCTCGCGGTACTGCTGATCGCCGAGTTTCCCGCGGGATCCGGCCGTCCCCGCTCGTCCAAGCGTCGTCTGTGCGTCGTTGGCGCTCGCGGCCGCTCGTCTCGAACGTCGGCAACCTCCGAGGCGAGGGCGACTTCATCCGACAATCAGGAGCCGCGACCAACGGCGCGCTGACCGCGCTCGACCTCGACCGCGCCACCGTCGACCCGAGCACGCGCGCGAGGATCGCGATCTACCCGTACCTGACGCTGACCGCGCGGTCGCTACTTCGACGCCGAGCGGTCGCTCGGGCACCCCCGCCTACACGATCGCGCAGCTGCGACGAGCCAGCGGGAACGGCTCAATCGACTGCCGACTCGCAGCTCTGGCCGACGGCGACGTCACGCTCCGGTCCGCGCCGGTCGCCCGCCGCGACAGTGGCGCGCCCGCGCGCGCCGAGCGGCGCTGCGCGTGCTCGCGGCCTCCAACGGCGCCGTCGCGCGTGGGACGTGCATCCGCTTCACGCCGGCGGCGGCGCTTCCCCTGGGCGCACCGCCTCGGTGACGCTGACCGTCGTCCCCGGACGCCTGTCGGTGCGCCGGGGCGGCCCCGGCGACGCTCTCGGTACGCCGCTTCGCGGCGACGCAAACGCCGGTGGGGACGATCGGCGCCGGGCGCTCGGCGATCGTGACGATCCGACGCGACCTGGCGCCGGAGCCCTGGTATCTCGAGCTCTCGAGCATCGCCCCGGTTCGGGCCTGCGCCCCCTAAACTAGCTCCGCGCGCCGATGAGCTTCCCATTCGGTCTTGATCCAACGGAGCGCGATCCAGGCGGATGGGCGACGTCGCTGCTGCACAACGCCGAGCTCGTGCTCGGTTGCCTGGATGCGATCGAGGCGCGCTCCGTCGTCGAGGTCGGTGGGTTCATGGGTGAGCTGACGCGGCTGCTGCTGCGCTGGGCCGAGCCGACAGGCGCGAGCGTGATCGCCATCGACATCGCGCCCCATCCCGATCTGGAGGCACTCGAGCCCGGGCACGACAACCTCCTGTTGATTCGCGAGCCCAGCCACACCGCCCTGACCCACGCTCCGCCGGCCGACGCGATCATCCTCGACGGCGACCACAACTACTACACCGTCTCCGAGGAGCTGCGGATCATCGCCGAGCGGGCCGCCGAGCAACAGCGGAGCCTCCCGCTGCTGCTGCTCCACGACGTCGGCTGGCCCCACGGCCGCCGCGACGACTACTACGTCCCCGAGCGGATCCCAGCCGAACACCGCCAGCCGCTGGCCGATGCGGGCCTCTACCCCGGGCAGCCCGGCACCTACCACGGCGGGATCCCCTGCGACAACCCGGCGGCGCACGAGGGCGGCCCGCGAAACGGGGTGCTCACCGCGGTTGAGGACTTCATGTCCGGGCGCGAGCGGCTGCGACTGGCGATCGTGCCCGCGTTTTTCGGGCTCGGGGTCATATGGGACACCGCAGCCCCCCATCACGATGCGCTGACAAAGGTCCTATCGACGTGGGACCGCAATCCGCTCCTGCAACGAGTCGAGGACGACCGCGTGCTGCACCTGGCCAACACGCACGTCCAGATGATCCTCGCGCAGGAGGCCCAGGCGCGAATCGCAGCGCAGGAGCGTCAGCTGCAGCGCCAGACGGAGCTACTGCAGCGGATGCTCGGGTCGCGCGCACTCCGAGCCGCCGAGCTTGTCCTGCGCCTGCGCCATTCTGAGCCCGTCTTCTCGCGCCGCCAGATCCAGCAGGCGATCGAGTGACGACCCCGGTTCTCGACTCCCCCTTTGGCCTGGACCTGACCGCGCACGACCCCGGCGCGTGGGGCGCCTCACTGCTCTACAACGCCGAGCTGTTGACGAGCGTGCTCGACGTCGCGGGTGGCGCCTCGGTCACCGAGGTGGGCGCGCTCGACGGGGACCTCACGAGGCTCTTGCTGTTGTGGGCCAACAGATCCGAAGGACGGGTCATCGCCGTCGACCCATCGCCGCATCCCGACCTGGAGATGCTCGCGCGCGATCACACCGGGCTCTCTCTGATCCGCGAGACCAGCCACGCCGCACTCACCCACGCCCCGCTGAGCGACGCGATCATCCTCGACGGCGACCACAACTACTACACCGTCTCCGAGGAGCTGCGGATCATCGCCGAGCGGGCCGCCGAGGAGCAGCGGCGGCTGCCGCTGGTGGTTCTGCACGACGTCGGCTGGCCCCACGGCCGCCGCGACGACTACTACGTCCCCGAGCAGATCCCGCCCGCCCACCGACAGCCGATCGTCTCCGAGGGGTGCCTCTACCCGGGCGATCCCGGCACGCGCCCCGGGGCCCTCCCGTTTCATTATCCGGCCGCACGCGAGGGTGGTCCGCGAAACGGTGTGCTCACCGCGGTTGAGGACTTCATCCACACGCGCGAGCACCTGCACCTCGCGATCGTCCCCACGTTCTTCGGCATGGGCGTGATCTGGGAGCGGACGATGCCGGAGGCTGGAGCGCTCAGCGAGCTGTTGGCGGACTGGGACCGTAACCCGCACCTTAAGCGGCTGGAGCGCAACCGGGTGCTCCATCTCGCCAACACGATGGTGCAGCTGAACGCCGTCCGCGAGGCCGAGCGCCGGCTGGCCGAGCAGAACCAGCGTCTCGCCCGCCAGCGCGAGCTGCTTGAGCGGATGCTCGCGTCGCGGGCGTTCGGGGCCGTTGAGCGGGCCCTGGGCGTGCTCCATCGCGATCCCGGGTTCTCCCGCCGAGCGATCCGGAGCGTGCTCAGCCCCGCCGGTCCCGGCGAGCCCGCAGACCCGCCGCCAGCCGCCTGAGCGGAGCCGTATAGCGCCAGCTCGCCGAGGTACGGATCGAGTCCAGCTCGGCGAGCAGCTCGCGCTCGCGGGCGGCGGCCTGCATGTTCGCCGAGATCTTCAGCACGTTGGCGGCTGACGCCCGCGCCTCGGCACGCCGCGCCCGGGCCTTCCAGTCCTCCCCCCCGGCGCTGCCGTTGCGGCTCTCCCACTTCTCGGTCAGACGGATATTGACCTCGATCCAGGTCTCCGCGTCCGGCATCAGCTCGAGGGAATGGTGGTGCCACACCTTCAGGTCGGTGGTCATGACCTTGCGCCCCGCAGCGCGCGCCTGCATGCAGATGTCGAAGTCGTAGCCGTGGAACTGGCCCAGGGTCTCGTCGAAGCGGAGGTTGCGCACGGCCCACGGCGAGAGCGTCATGATGAAGCCGTCGATCGTGTCGACCTCGCCCAGCCGCGCATACGCGGGCAGGCTCTCCGACTCGGGCGACATCGCGAATGCCGGCAGGATCCCGCCGCCGTGCTCGTAGTAGCGGTGGGTGAACGAGGCCCACGTGACGGCTCCCTCCCACCACGCCATCGTCCGGGCGTCCCGTGCGCCGACGCAGCCGGCGATGGCCACGTCGGGATCGGACAACACGGCGCGGACCTTCCCGCAGAAGTCGTCGTCGACGATCTCGACGTCCTGGTGGAGCAGCACCAGCGCCTCGAGGTCGTCGTGCTTGGCGGCCTCATCGAGCAGCAGGTTGTAGGCACGGAAGATCGAGCCGGGCGACGAGTTCGCATAGACCGCCGAGTCGGGCTCGCGGACGCGGTCGATGCCCGGGCCCGCCCAGCGCTGGTAGTCCTCGGAACGCGTGACCGCGATGCCGAAGACGATCATCCTTCGTCGGGGTCGAGCAAGGTGGACGGCGACCCGGGCGACGCGGTCGGGCCGGCGGGCGTGGCCGCGGACGGAGTTGGCGGCGCGTGCAGGTTGGCGGGGACCGTGTGAGGTGCCTGAGGCCGGGTCTGATCCTGTCCGGTGCGGGACGAGCGCAACCGCCTGATCCCGCCACCGAGCGCGCGCAGCGCCCGCGTGTACCGCCAGCTCGTGCTGTTGATGATCTCCTCCATGTCGGCCTTGTGCCGGCGGGCCTGCGCCTCGGCCTTCATCTGGATCGAGACGCGCGTCAGCCGCTCGGCCCCGGCCTCGGCCTCGGCCTGGAGCGCGCGGCCCTTCCAGTCGTAGTCGGCGGCTCCCCAGTTCGGCAGGCCCGCCGGGGGCATACGCCCGAGCCATTTCTCGGCCACCCGCTTGTGCGCTTCGATCCAGACGAACTCGTCGTCGACGAGCTCCAGGGAGTGGTGGTGGACGGCCTTGAAGTCAGCTGTTATGACCTTCTTGCCGGCCTCGCGGACCTGCAGGCAGAAGTCGTAGTCGTAGCCATGCAGCTGGCCGAGCGACTCGTCGAAGCGGATGTTCTGAAGCGTCCACGGCGCGATCACCAGGATGAAGCCATCGAGCGTGTCGACCTCACCGGTCCGCGCATACCCTGGATGGTTGTCCTCGGTGAAGGTGAACGCGTCGATCTGGCCGCCGCCGTACTCCTTGTAGCGATGGGTGAACGAGCCCCACGTCACCGACCCCTCCCACCAGGCGATGTTGCGGACGTCGAGCGCCCCGACGCAGCCGATCACGCCGACATCGGGATCCTTCAGCGACTCGCGAACGATCGAGCAGAAGTCGGGGGAAGTCAGCTCCGCGTCCTGGTGGCACAGGACCAGCGCCTCAACGTCGTCCATCGCGGCGGCCTTTTTCATGATCAGGTTGTAGGAGCGCATGAGCGATCCTGCCGCGGCATTGGCCATCACGACCGAGTCCGGCTCGGTCACCAGGTTGAACCCCTTCTCCGCAGCCTCGCGATATACGTCAGGGCTGGTGATCGAGCATCCGAACGCGATCATGGGGCGTGATGATAGGCGTGTCGACCTGGGTGCGCTCGTCGGCGGATGCGGCCTGCAGCTGGGCGTTCTTGCGTTCCTTGCGGCGTAGGAACGGCAACTCCACGAACCGATAGCTGGCCGTCGCCACGACGGCCGTGATGGCGAGGGCCAACACGTACAGCACGCTCGTACGGGCAACGTGCACGTGCGCCATCAGGTTGAGCCCCGTGTCCGAGAACATGGAGGTGTGCCTGATCGCCAGCAGAGCGACGATCGGCAGGTGATACAGGTAGAACGAGTAGGAGATCACGCCCAGCCCGATTGCTGGCCGCCACGCCAGCACCCGGCGGGGCAATCCTCGCCGCTGATCGCCGAAGATCGCCGGGAGCACGAACGCCACCGCCAGCACCCCCTCGAGCCCGAGCTTGGCCACCGTCCTCGGGATCGGCTCGGCGACCTCGACCGTCGCGATCAGACCGAACAGCCCGTGGCTGGGAAGCAGCAGCATCAGCCCCACCGCCGCCACGGCCGCAATCGCCCAGCACAGCTCGGGTCGATCGGCCAGCGAGCGGACGGGCGCCGGAACACTGCGCTCGTCTTGGAAGGCGACGCTGAGGACGGCCAGCGCCATCCCGATCGCGATCCACACGCACTGCCCGGCCAGCGACACACCGAGCGCGTACGGCAGGTGGCCACGCGAGACGGCGACCTGAACCGCGAGGCCACCGAGCATGACGACTGCCAGCGAGCCGAGTTCAGAGCCCAGAAACCCACGCCTGGAGGACCCGCCCGGCAGCCGACGGACCAGCAGCGCCCAGAACGGGAGGAGGATGTAGTAGGTCACCTCGACGCACAGCGTCCACGCCACCGGGATGCCTTCGTTCCGGGTGCGCGCCGAGTACAGCTGCAGATATCCGTAGTACCGCCACCAGTTGCCGGTGAACACGCCGGCGATACCGGGAACGAGCGCCAGCAACGTCAGAGCCACCCAGTACGCAGGTAGGATCCGCAGCGCTCGCCGTCGTGCGTACAGCCCGCTGGACGGCCGCTTCCGGCCGTGGCCCCTTGCGGCCGCGAACGGCCGGTAGAGCAGAAAGCCAGAGATGACGAAGAACCAGATCACCGCCTCTCCGCCGGAGACCTCCGCGAGCCTGCCCAGCGGCCCGAAGCCGATATGGCCCGAGTACTCGGCGCAATGGAATGACAGGATCGCCAGCACCGCGATCCCGCGCAGCCCGTCAAACAGCGGAAAGCGCGGGTTTCCCGGCGGCGCCGCGAAGGCGGGGGACGGGGGCGCCGAGGCGGCGTCCCCGCCGCTGAGAGTCGATCCCGACATCCGCCGGGAAGTCTAGGCTTGGATACGATCAGCGGAGTCGTCACCGACGCCCCGCAGGCTCTCCGGGTGCGGCTCCAGAGCCCGCTACCACCCTCGCTTCAGGCTGGCACCGCCAGCGCCGTGTACCTGGCCGGGACCGCGATGGACGGCGAGCGCCCAGTGGAGGCGCTGACCGTTCTCATCGACGGTCGGCCCCATGACGTCTCGGCGGTTGGGATGCCGCGCTTCGACATCCCCGAGCGACGCGGCGGATTCTGGACGACGGTCGGCGTCCGGGTTCCGTCAGAGGCCAGCGAGGTCGTCGTGGAAGCCCAGGCTCGGGGTCGCGACGGACTCAGCGAGCGGATCGGGCTCGCCCGGATCCCCGTGACGCAGCCACGCGGTTCCGAGTACGGGGGCGCCGAGCCGGACACTTCGGGCCTGATCGCGGACGCCGCCGGCCCGATCGCGATCTGCATGGCCACCTACCAGCCCGACCCGGCACTGCTGAGCGCCCAGATCGAGTCGATCCGAGCTCAGACCGATGCCAACTGGACGTGCGTCATCTCCGATGACTTCTCCGAGCCCGAGTGCTATGAGCAGATCCTTCAGATCGTCGGCGACGATCCGCGCTTCTCGGTCTCCCGCGCGCAGGAATGGATCGGCTTCTACCGCAACTTCGAGCGAGCTCTGACGCTCGCGCCAACGGAGGCGCGGCTGATCGCGCTGAGCGACCAGGACGATGTCTGGCACCCCGACAAGCTCGCGGCGCTGCGAGCGAGCATCGGATCCGCCGCCCTCGCGTACTCCGATCAGCGGCTGACCGACGCCACCGGGCGGGTGCTGCGCGACACGCTGTGGGTCGGCCGGTCCAACAACAGCACGAACATGGCCTCGATGCTCATCGCCAACACCGTGACCGGCGCGGCCATGCTCATCCGCCGTGATGTCGTCGAGCGGGCGCTGCCGTTCCCGGAGTGCCCCGGGATGCAGTTCCACGACCACTGGTTGGCGCTCGTCGCGCTCGCGAGCGGGCACCTTCACTACGTCGACAGGCCGCTGTACGACTATGTCCAACACGGGGGCGCGATCCTCGGCCGCGTCGTCGGCCCCGGCATCGCTGAGCGGGTCCGGATACGACTGCCAATGCCACGGATGCGAGAGTGGCGCGGGGCGTACTTCCTCGGTTACCTACCGGGCCAGCTGCGGGCCCAGACGTTGCTGATGCGCTGCTCGGACACGATGACAGCATCCGAACGCCGCGGCCTCGAACTGTACGTGCGTGCCGACTCCGCGCCGCTGGCATTCCTGTGGCTGATCGGTCGGCCCATGCGCATGCTGTTTCGACGAACAGAGACCCGCGGCGGCGAATGGGAGCTGGCGGTCGGGATCGTGTGGCGCTGGCTCGCATCGCTCGTCGCCGCCGTGCCGCACTGGCCGGACCGATATCTGCTGGACACGAGCTTCCCGGAGCCGCTCAGCTTCGCCCAAAAGCGGCTTGGGCGCTGGCGTGAGCAGATCTAACGCGGCCGTGTCTTCGCTAGCCTGAGCCGGCAACGATCGGATCGCGGGAAGACGACAACATCGGACTCACGGCAGAGAACCGAACACGACTAGCGGGGCCTCGAAGGGCCGAGCGGCTCCTCGCTGGGCCGACCGTGATCGATGTCCAGGGCGTCTCGAAACAGTTCACAATCCCGCATAACCGCATCGACTCGGTTCGCGAGCGGATCGCGAACCCATTCGGCCACCGCGACGCGCACGTGCTGCGCGCTCTCGACAACATCTCGCTGGACGTGCACGCGGGCGAGTTCTTCGGGATTGTCGGCCGCAATGGGTCCGGCAAGAGCACCCTCCTGAAGATCATGGCGAGCATCTACCGAGCGGACGCCGGCCGCGTCAGGATGGCGGGACGCCTGGCGCCGTTCATCGAGCTCGGCGTCGGCTTCAACCCGGAGTTGACCTCGCGCGAGAACGTCGTGCTCAACGGCGTGCTGATGGGATTGACGCGACGCGAGGCGCGCCGGCGCCTCGACAGCGTGCTCGACTTCGCCGAGCTGCGCGAATTCACCGACATGAAGCTCAAGAACTACTCGTCAGGGATGATGGTTCGGCTCGCGTTCTCGGTGATGGTCAACGCCGACGCCGACATCATGCTGATCGACGAGGTGCTCGCGGTCGGCGACGCCGCATTCGGCCAGAAGTGCCTGGACGTGTTCACCGCAATGCGCGGAGCAGGACGAACGATCGTGATCGTCACCCATGACATGACCACCGTCCAGCGGTTCTGCCATCGAGCGGCGCTCATCCACAACTCGCGAATCCAGTACATCGGCGACCCCGAGGAGACGGCGCTCCGCTACTACCGCCTGAACTTCGGGGGCGACCCTGACGAGGTCTCCGCCCCCGGAACCCTGCCCGAGGTCAACGCGGCCGTGATCGACGTGTGGCTCCAGAACGCCGCCGGCGAGCGAATTCAGAACGTTGAGCAGGGCGAGCAGATGTTCTTCAACTGTGTGATCGAGGCGCGGCGAGAGCTTCGCCAGCCCGTGTTCAGCTTTCAGTTCATCGACTCCGAAGGCGTTGAGGTGTTCGGCTTCTCAAAGCATCTCAAGGTCGATGACGAGGCGGACGATGTGCTCGCCGCCGGCCAGCGCGTACTGATCTCCGGCGAGGTCGAGAACCGGCTGTTGCCCGGCCGCTACCACATCAGCCAGTGGGTGATTCGCAACCGCACCCAGGGTGATCTGGCGCTGCATTCGTTCAGCCTGCTGGAGTTCGTCGTCTACGGGACCGAGAGCGGATCCGGTCAGGTCAAGCTCGACGACGACGTCGAGGTGACGCTCGTCAATCCAGAATGACTCGCGAGAGCGTAGGTCCGGACAGCATCGAACGGCTCGAGGGGCACGTCCCGCTGGCGCCACCGGATGTCGGTGAGCTGCGGGACGTCAGCGGCCCGTCCGCCCTGGGTGGCGGCTGGCGGCGGGGACTGGAGCTGCTCTACCTGATGGCGAGCACCGATTTCAAGCGAGCCTACTTCGGCACCGCGCTCGGCTATCTATGGACGATCGGGCGGCCTCTGTTGCTGTTCGGAGTCCTACTCGTCGTCTTCACGAAGGGCCTGCATCTGGGCGCTGCCGTGCCGCACTATCCGGTCCTGCTGCTCCTCAACCTCGTCCTCTTCGGCTTTTTCACCGAAGGCGCCGGTACGGCGCTGCCCTCGATCGTCTCCGCCGAGGCGATCGTGCGAAAGACGCAGTTCCCCCGCTTGGTGATTCCCGTTGCCGCGGTGCTCACCGCCCTGTTCAACCTGGGTCTGAACCTCGTCGTGGCCTTCATCTTCATCCTTGTGGTCGGGGGTATCACACCGATGTGGACATGGCTACTGCTGCCGGTGGTCGTGGGGCTGCTTCTCGTGCTCACGGTGGCGATGGCGATGATCCTCAGCTCGTTGTACCCGCGGTTCCGCGACGTGGGCATGATCTGGGCTGTAGCCTCGACGGCGCTGTTCTACGCCACGCCGATCATCTACGTGATCGACCGGTTCTCGCTCGAACTACGCAAGATCCTGAGCTGCAACCCCCTGACGGTGATCCTCGAGCTCGCGCGCAAGTGGTTCATCGACCCACACGCACCCGGACCCGCACAGGCCGTCAACAGCCGCCCATTCCTGATCATCCCAGCGGCCATCTTCCTGGCGATCTGCGTCCTGGCGGTGTGGGTCTTCCGCCGCGAGGCGCCGAGGATCGCCGAGGCGCTGTAGGCCGGCGCGCGTCGTGAGCGCCGAACCTGCTACGCGGCAGCTGCGGGGGCAGATCCGCGCCGCTCATCCGCGACTGCGTGAGGCTGTGGTCGCCGACGCCCTCACCACGATGCGCTTCCGCGGCGAGGGCGAGAACTTCACTTCCGGACTCGACGCTCTTCGCCACATCCTGCGCCTCGCCTGGTGCAGCGACGCTTTTCTCGGACAGGTGCTCTATCGCATTAAGGCCTCGACGATGGCCTGCGGCATCCCCGTGGTTCCGCGAATCGCTCACCGCCTCGCGATGACGATTGCCCAGATCTCGATCGGCGATCCCGTGGTCGTGGAGCCCGGCATCTACGTGGTTCACGGTCACGTGGTCGTGGACGGGCTGGTACGGATCGGCGCCGGGGTGGTCCTCGCCCCGTTCGTCACGATCGGGCTGCGCGCCGGCGACTTCAACGGACCGACACTGGAGCGCGGCGTGCAGGTCGGGACCGGCGCAAAGATCATCGGCCCGGTGCGGGTGGGCGCGGGGGCACAGATCGGAGCCAACGCGGTTGTCCTGGGGGATGTGGAGGCCGGAGTAACTGTCGTAGGTATCCCGGCCCGGCGCGTGTAGCATTCGGGCCGTGCGGCTTCCCTGGCAGAGGACGGGCGACGGCGCCACCGCGACTGCCGAGTCGCCTGGGCGCGAGCTCCCGAGCCTCTGGCAGCTTCGCTCCGAAATCGATGAGCTCACCGCGGCCAACCGGGCCGCTCCCGATCCCGAGCGCGAACGGGCGATCCTCCGCGCCCGCCATCTCGCTGGAGTCCGGCTCGTTGATGAGGCGCGCGCCGCGCCGCAGTTCCCGAACGCCGGAGGCGCGGTCGTCCCGGAGGGCGACCCGCTGCCCGAGTTCCGACGCGAAGAGCTGACCGCCGAGCTTCTGCGAGCGGCAATCCTCCGCGACGGCTGCGTGCTGGTCCGAGCCCTGATCCCGCGCTATCTCGCGCTCGAGCTCGCCGACGGAATCGACACGGCCTACGCCCGCCGCGAGGCCGTGGAAGGCGGTGAGGGCCCGGATGGCACCTACTACGACGAGTTCGTGCCCGATGAGCGCTTTGGCGGCCCGCTGTGGCGTTCGTGGATCAAGGAGGGCGGCGGCCTGCTCGCCGCCGACTCGCCGCACCTTAGCTTTCAGATGCACGAGCTGTTCGCCCGGGCTGAGCTGCCCTCGTTGGTGGCGGACTACCTCGGTGAGCCTCCGCTGATCTCGGCTCACAAGACGACCTTGCGCAGGGCGGAGCCATCAGTGTCAGGCGCCTGGCATCAGGACGGTTTTTTCATGGGCCCCGTGCGCTCGCTGAACCTGTGGCTGTCGCTGTCGCGGTGCGGCGACGAGGCGCCCGGGCTCGACATCCTCCCGCGGCGATTGTCGGACTATGTGGCGACCGGCACATCCGGCGCGGAGCTTGGCTGGACGATCTCGGAGCAGGTAGTCGAGGAAACGTCGGCGGGCGTTGCGGTCGTCAGGCCGATCTTCGAGCCCGGAGATGCATTGCTGTTCGACGAGTTGTTTCTGCACAAGACCGGTTCGGATCCCTCGATGCCGAATCCCCGCTTCGCGATCGAGAACTGGTTCTTCGGCGCCTTGGCGTTCCCCGGCGAGTACGCGCCTATCGCGGTCTGATCGCGGGCGTTTCGCCCAGCGCCACGAGCGCCCCACCCAGCACGATCGCCACCAGCGTCAGCGCCGGCATCTGCCAGTCCCAGTCGAGCGGAGCGTGAGCCACGTACGCAACGAAAGCGGCGATCGGACCGGCGGCGAGGGCCGGTGCCGCGCAGCCGTTCGCGCCGATGCCGAGGAACCCGCGAGCAGTGCAAGTCCGACCACGCCGAGCTCCGCCATCGTCTGCAGCGGCAGCGAATGGGCGTCCTGGGCGAAGTCGTTGATCGTTCTGTCCGCAGCCACCAGACCGCCCAGCCCCCGGCGCCGACGCCGCGGACGGTTCGCTCGCAAACGCGCGCAGCGCCACCTTCCAGTAGTCGTAGCGGTTGCTCTTGAGGGTCCCGAAGCGGCCCGCGCCGCCGGTCAGCGGTGTCCCCGACTTCTCGTGCGCGCCGACCACGATCGCGAGCGCGAGGCCGGCGCAGATGACCGCGGTGGCGATCAACCCCGCGTGGCGGGGCACGTGCAATTCGGCGGGCGCTCGCGGTGACGGATCGAGACCTTGGGCGACAACGGCGAGGACGATCAGGACCGCCAGCAGCCCCAGCGCAATGGCGCCTTCGCGCTCGCGCGTGCCCAGAGCCCCAGAGAGAGTTGCGACGCTGTGGAACGGGCTTGCGGCGACGGCGCCGAGTGCGGCAGCCATGACTGAGACGATGAGCGCACGCAGCTGAACCCAGTCCGGGGCGAGGACGATCAGCGCGACCAGCCCCGCCAGGCAGGCGAACAGAGCGCCACGCGAGAACGTCAGATACAGGCCCAGTCCGAGCGGGACGGCCGCCGCCACCGCGACCATCCGCAGAGGCTCGAACGGCTTCGGTCACCGGCGATCCGCGTGCTCAGTACGAACCCAAGCGCGGCGACCTCGCCCATCGCGTTCCAGTAGGTGAGCGGTTGCTCGAGCCGTCCCTCTGCGCTCACCGAGCGTGAGAAATGCAGCAGGCCCGGGAGCAGGCGCTCCGAGAGCCCGTAGCCGATCACGATCAGCGCTCCGGCCGCGAGCGCCGGCTCGACCGGGCGCGGCGCCTGTTTGCCACGCAGGAGCAGCGACGCCGCGACCAGCATGCCCGTGTACAGCACCACGATCTGGCCGGCCTGGTAGGCAGTCCCGGCGACAGGCGCCCAGGTGAAGGACACGAGCGTCCAGCCCGCGAGGAGCGCAAGCCCCCCGATCGCGAGGCGGCCGCCGGTCGTCGTCGGCAGCGGACGAGCGTCGCGATGACCGCGACCAGCGACCAGGAGGAACGCGAAGAGGCCAGCCCAGTCACGGGGTCCGTTGAAGTAGCCCCCGGTGAAAAAAGCGAGCACCGTCGGCCCCGCGAGTAGCGCTACGCGCGCCACATTCAGTGCGGCTGCGCGCATGCGCTTAGTGCTGGACGTCTCGCACCGCGCGCCTGACTAGCCGCGTGGACGGCAGCGGCTGGCGTCCGCTGAGGGCCGGCCGCGACCCCTTCGTGAGAGCGGCGTCGACCTCGTCCAGGACGCCGCGCCGGAAGCTCGTGGCGTCGAACCGGGCCGCGTTCTGCGTGCACGCGTTCGGGTCGATCGCCGCATCGTCAAAGCGCAGGATCGTGGCCGCGAGCTCCGCCGGGCCGCCGGACCAGAAGCAGCCCGTCACACCGTCGATCACGGTCTCGAGCGCGCCGCCGCCCCGGCGGGCGATCACGGGCCTGCCCGCTGCCTGGCTCTCGACCGCGGCGATCCCGAACTCCTCGATCGAGGTCAGGATAAGCGCCCGCGAGTGCTGCAGGATCTCCGCGACGGTCTCGTCTGGCAGCCTCCCCGTGAACGTGATCGTCGGGCCGGCCATCCGGCGCAATGAGCGTGCGGCGGGGCCGTCGCCGATCACGATCAGTGGCAGGCGAAGATGGTTGAACGCGACGATCGCTTCATCGATCTGCTTGTGACCCATCAACTCGGAGACGATCACGTAGTGGTCGCAAACCCGTCCGGGCTTGAACCGGGACGTCTCGACGGGCGGATAAACGACCCTCGCCTCGCGCCCGAAATACGCGCGAATTCTCGCCTGCGTGGTGCGGGAGTTGGCGAGGTACCGGTCCGTGCGCTGGGCGGCGATCCAGTCCCACTGGCGCCAGCGCCTGAAAGCTCCGCGCAGGAACGCGCGCGTGGCGGGATTGCGCCTCAATGCCAGCGTCCGGTCGCGATCGTTCCAGGCGTAGCGGAATGGGTTGTGGCAGTAGCTGACGTGGACCGAGCCCTCGTCGCAGAGGACGGCGTGAGCCCACGCCGAGGAGCTGGAGACGACGAGGTCGTAGCCCGAGAGGTCGAACGACTCGATCGCGGCTGGATACAGCGGGAGGAGCATCCGGAAATTTCGGGCCGAGGGCTTGAATCGCTGCAAGAAGGAGCTGTATACGTGGCGCCCGGAGAACCGCCCCTCGGTCCCCTCCTCGTCGTAGACCGCCGTGAAGATGTCTGCGTGGGGCCACATGCGCGACATCTCGAGGAAAACCCGCTCGGCGCCGCGCACGTCGAGGAGGAAGTCGTGCACCAACGCCACCCTGCCAGGAGTCACCGCGTTGTTCGACGAGCCCGACACGCAATAGTGAAGTCTAAGGATCTTTTGCTTACGCGGGGCTGACACCGTTGGTGCGCAACTTGGCGGGGTCAGTCATCTAGCCTGCGGCCCGATGGTGCTGTTCGCCAGCTATTCGGGCGCGTTCGGCGGTGCAGAGCGGCTGCTCGTCGATTTCGCGGGCTCGCTGGAGGTCGACTGCGCGATCGTGTGTCCGGCCGGAGAGCTGCTCGATGCGGCGGCCGCTCGGGGCATGCTCGCATTCCCGTTGCCTCATCGGCCGCTGCGGCTGCGCGACGATCGGCTCCGTGCCGGCATGAGGCTCGGCGCGCACGGCTTCGAGCTGCGGAGGCTGGTCGGCAATCTCGCGCCGGAGCTCGTAATCGCCTGGGGGATGCGCTCCGCGATCGCGTGCCTGAGCGGCCCACGTTTACCGTCCCCGGTCGTCTTTCAGCACAACGATCTGCTCCCGAGCCCCGGGGTCGGCCGCGTCGTCCGCGCGGCAGCGAAACGAGCGAGTCTTGTCATCGCCCTCTCCGACGCGATCGCCCGCGATCTCGACCCCTCCGGATCGCTCGGCTCGCGCCTTGTCGTCGTTCGTCCCGGCATCGACATCGGTCGATTCGAGGACGCGGCGCGTCCCGCGGATCCCCCCGAGGTGCTGGTGCTGGGCGCGATCGCCGGCTGGAAACGACCGGACCTGGCCGTCGATGCCTGCACGATCGCGCGCCGCGACCATCCGGAGCTACGGCTGCGGCTGGTGGGCGCGCCGCTCGAGGACGACGGGCTGGAGGCGGCGCTTCTCGAGCGAGCAGATGCGCTCGGATTCGTGTCGCTTCCCGGGGCGGTAGCCGATCCCGCGCCCGAGCTCGCGAGGGCGTTCTGTCTGCTGCACTGCGCCGAACGCGAGCCGTTTGGAATGGCCGTCCTGGAGGCTCTCGCCGCCGGGCGTCCGGTGGTGGCGCCGGCGGCCGCGGGTCCGGCTGAGATCGTCGATCGCTCCTGCGGGTTGCTGTACGAGCCAGGCGACGCCCGGGCGGCGGCCTCGGCGCTCGCCGATCTGCTCGCCGACCCGGAGCGGGCGTCGGCGCTCGGCGCCGCGGGAAGGGCCCGCGCCGGGCGTGAGTTCGGGCTCGATGCCGCTCACTCCCGGTATGCGGCCGCGGTCTCGCCCTTTTTGAGGCCCAACCGCCGGCGATCGGTCCCCGGGCTGGCCCTGGTCACGGTCACCTACAACTCGGAGGGAGTCCTGGGCCCGCTGCTCGCCTCGGTGCGGAGATTCCTGCCTGGCGTGCGGGTCGTCGTCGTCGACTGCGGCTCGACGGACGAGACCGTAAGGATCGCTCGTGGTCATGCGGACTTTGTGGACGTGATCGCTCTGGGCGAGAACGTCGGCTTCGGCCGCGGATGCAATCGCGGGCTCGCCGAGGTCGGTGAGCCGGTGACGGCGCTCGTCAATCCCGACGTCGAACTCGTGGACGGCTCGCTCCTCGACCTCGCCGCCGACGCTGCGCGACCCGACCGTCGCGAGCGGCTGCTCGCCCCGCTGGTCGTCTACCCAGACGGGTCGCGCCAGGACTCCGTTCACCCCGTCCCGACGTCGGCACGCGACCTGGTCCGCGCCGTCGTCCCGCCCGCCGCGGTGCCGGGCCGGGTCGGCAACTGGCTCGCGCCGTGGAGGGCCTCGGAGCCGCGCCGGGTCGGCTGGGCCGTTGGCGCGGCGCTCGTCGCGCGGACCGAGACGCTCCGGCAGCTGGGGCCGTTCGACGAGCGGATCTTCCTGTACGGCGAGGACCTCGACCTGGGGTTGCGCGCGGCGGAGCGGGGCGTCGAGAGCTGGTTCTGGCCGGCGGCGCGCGTGCTCCACCACCGCGCCCATGCGACCGATCCGGCGTTCGGCGGCGAGCCGTTCTCGCTGCTGGCACGGGCACGACACGACGTGGTCGCGCGGCGTCTCGGCTCCCGGCGCGCGCGGCTCGACGACGCGGCCCAGGCGTTGACGTTCGCCTCCCGGGGGGCGGTGAAGAGGATTCTCGGCCGGGATGCGGGCCGCGAGCGCCGCCAGCTCGATGCGGTGCGGCGAGTCCTGCGCTGATGGCGACCGATGGAGATGAGCCACGACGGCGGCCCGTCCTGATCGCCGCCGGGATCGTGGCGGCGAGTGCGGCGGTTATTGCCGTGGTGGCGCTCGTCGTGTTCGGGGGCGGCGGGACGCGGAAGCGGCCGGCTGCTCCCACCGTGCCCGCCACCACTTCGACCGTCGCTACCCCTACCCCGCCGCCCGCGTCCCCGACTCAGCCGCCGGCTGGCCCGCCGGCCAAACCGGCCCCAACCCACGAGCAGCTCGGGATCAACGTCAACCGACTGTTCAACGACCGCACGTTCACGCCGGCCCAGATCGACGCGTCGCTCGCGGCGCTCCGCCGAACGGGAGCGACGCTCGCGCGCAGCGACGCGCTGTGGGAGGCGGGGGAGCCGACCGCCCCGACCGGTGGCGTGCATCACTACGACTGGAGCTTTGATGACGAGATCGCGAGCTCGCTCGCCGCGCACGGCCTCCGGTGGCTTCCGATCCTCGATTACTCGGCGCCGTGGGCGCAGTCGATCCCCGGGCAGGACCACTCGGCGCCGCGATCGATGAGCGATTTCGCCGCGTGGGCGGCCGCCCTGGCCAAGCGCTACGGCGCCGGGGGCACGTTCTGGCGCCAGCACCCGGCGCTGAAAGCGCGCCCAGTCGATACGTACGAGGTCTGGAACGAGCCCGACAATCCGACGTTTTGGGTGCCTGAGCCGAACGCCGCCTACTACGCGAATCTGTACCTGCAGACTCGCGACGCGATCGCCGCGGCCGATCCCGGCGCACGGGTCATCGTCGGAGGCCTGACGAACCCCAAGAGGTTCCTGCCGGCGATGCTCCACGCCCGTCCCGACCTCGCCGGCCACATCGACGGGGTGGCGATCCACCCCTATGGGGCGAATCCCTTCGTGGCGTTGGCGATGGTCCGCACGGCGCGCAGCGTGCTCGCCTCGCTGGGGCTCTCCTCCGTGCCGCTGTACGTGACCGAGTTCGGTTGGACCACGTCGCCGGAGGGTGCGCTCGACTGGGCGCCGGCGCAGGCGCGCCCGGGCTACATCTCGGCGACGCTGTCCGCGCTCGGTCACACGAACTGCGGCATCGCCGCCGCGCTCCTCTACACATGGGTGACGCCCGAGCGCGATCCGAAAAACGCGCAGGACTGGTTTGGGATCGAGCCTCCGGGTGGTGGCGGCAGTCCTTCCGTGACCGCGTTCACGGACGGACTCGCGAAGGCAGCGGCGCCGGGGACGGCGGTCCGGTTGTGCGCGGCGTGATCGTCTGCTGTTCGGGGTGAGCTATTTAAGGCAGCGGGTCGCGGCCCGGCCCTTGGCGCGACAGCCCTCGATCTTCAGCGCGGCCCGCTTGAACGCCGCGAGCCCGGGTTTGTCGATGATCGCGCCGTTCGGCTGGAGGCTGCTCAGCCCGGCGAAATCGAAGTCGCTGAACGCGCCGGCCGCGCCGGCGTCCATCCACGTGTAGTAGTAGAAGGCCCGGAGCCCGAGAGGCCGGCGGTGGGCGGCCAGCATCGGGACGACCGCCGCGATCTTCCGCGCCTGGCCCGCCTCGGTCGTGTCCCAGTCGAAGTGCTCGAGCGATTTGCCCAGCGAGGCCGGCCAGCTCATCTCGGTATAGAGGAGCGGCTTGTGGCGGTCGCCGGCGCGGTTCATCGCGCGGCGGACGAGGTGCAGGAACTCGATCACCCTCGTCGGGGTCGAGGTGAAGCCGTTGACCGCGACCACGTCGAACAGGCGGCGAGCGCCCCGGATCGCGTAGATCCTGGCCAGGTCCTTCCAGGCGACGTTGGTGATCGCGCCGAGCACGACCTGCGCGCCACGGTCCGCGCGCTTGATAGCGGCGTGCGCTGCCCGCAGCAGCCTGACGTAGCTGGAGGCGAACGGTTGCGGCCAATAGACGGTCAGGTTCGGCTCGTTCCAGATCTGCCACATCCGAACCGCGAGCTTCGGCCGGTGCGTGCGCCAGAAGCTGCCGCGCGGACCGTAGCGGCCGATCAGCGCCGTCAGGTAGTTCGCGTACGGAGCCGTGCGAGCGGGCGGCGGCGCTCCGCCGCTGGGGTTCTTTCCCTGATCCCACCCGGGCGCGTTCAGCACGATCGGCAACACCGTCAGGCCGTGCTGGGCCGCGAGCCCGACGACCTCGTCGGTCGCGCTGAAGTCGGTCGGGACGCCCTTGACGTTCACGAAGGCACCCTTTTGCCCGACCGGAACCTCGCTCTCGCTCGCGTACGGCTGCGCCTGGCTCCAATCGAACAGGACGCGCACGGTCTGCACCCCGCTCGCGACCATCTGGCTCATCTGCTGGCCGAGGTTTACGCTCGGGGTGAGCACCGGTCCGTTGGCGTTGACACCGACGAAGCGGCCGGGAACCCGGTTCTGATGGGAGCTGGCCTCTGCCGTGGGAGAGCAAAGGACCAGCGCGAGGGCGACGATCCCGATGGCGGGGCGGAGGCGCACTGAAGGTCTGAACACGTGGCGGGGCGTGGCGGAGCGCCTAGTTGTGCGCGAGCAGCTCGTCGATGGCGCGGTCGGTCTCCGTGGCTGTCCGGGCCCATGGGAAGATCGTGGCGCGGCCCTTCCCCTTGGCGATCAACTCTGCCCTGAGACCCTCGTCCGTCGCCGCCTTTTCGAGTGTGGCGGCGAATCCGTCCTGATCGCCCGGATCGACGAGCAACCCGGCGTCGCCCACGGTCTCCGGTAGGGCGCCGGCGGCGGCAGCGACGACGGGCACGCCGCTCGCCATCGCCTCGAGGCAGGGCAGGCCGAAACCTTCGTAACGCGAGGGCATCGCCAGCGCGCGGGCGCCGGCGTAGAGGCCTGGGAGCTGCTCCTCGGGGACGTATCCGAGGCGCTTCACGCCAGCGTCGCCACCGCGGAGATAGCCGCGGTCGGATCCGGCCATGACGAGGTCGATGCCGAGTTGCTTCAGTGATCGCCTCGCCCGGTCGAGATCGCTCAGGTTCTTGCGGGCCGATGCAGTCCCCACGACGAGGACGTACGGCGTGGTGAGCCCAAGCGCGGTTTGAGCGAGTTCGTGATCGGCGTCTGGCCTGAACCGCTCGTCGACACCCTCGGGAATGACCGCGACCTTCGCCGGGTCGACGTCAAGCAGTTCGACGAGCTCGCCCTTGGAGAACTCGGAAACGGTGATCACGAGCCGGGCGCGCCGGGCGATCGCCGGCAGCAGCCGCCGCTGGTAGGCCACATATCCCGGCGTGTAAGCCTCCGGATGCCGCAGCGCGGCCGCGTCGTGGATCACGACGACGTTGCCGCCG
This sequence comes from uncultured Solirubrobacterales bacterium, assembly GCA_963812225.1. GTDB lineage: Bacteria > Actinomycetota > Thermoleophilia > Solirubrobacterales > Solirubrobacteraceae > Palsa-465. Next base: position 158,654 of record CAWEUN010000006.1, on the reverse strand, counting down.
AACAGCACCGGCGCCAGGTTCGCCGGCGAGTACAGCAGCGCCGCCCGAGCGGCCCTGAGTGGCAGCAGCGCCTGCTCCCACGCGTGGCCGGCGCGATGGGCGAGCGCCGGCGCGGGGCTGAGCACCGTGTAGCGATCGGGGCGGAGCGCCGGAAGTCGCAGCGCCATCTCGCGCGCCAGGCGTTCGACGCCACCGATCTCGGCGCGGATTGCGGCGCGAGCGTTGATGGCGACGGCGGCGCTGCCGGTGGCGCCGGTGCCGGTGGCGGCGGTGCCGGTGGCGGCGGTGCCGGTGGCGGCGCCGGTGGCGGCGGTGCCGGTGGCGGCGGACGGGCGCGCCGGGGACGGGCGCGCCGGGAGAACCGGTGGCGCTCGCAGACTTGTGTTGGTCCACTTTGCGGTGCAATAAGGTTTGAGGCGTTACGCCGCGGGGATAATCACGCCTGCGGCCAGCGGGAAGGCGCGTGCGGGGGTTGGCCGCGCCTCTGGCGCGGGTGCGCTCGACCACCTCGACTGCTGGCCACTACGCCTGGCTGCTGACCCGGCGCAGATAAACGCCACCGGCCAGCATGCACAGTCCGAGACCGGCGGCCAGCCACACATCGAACCCCGTGAACGGCAGCGTCTTGCCGGACGGATCGTGTTTGCCGGACGAGGACGAGGACGTCGTGATCGCCGGCGCGGTGGTGGAGGTGGCGCTCGTCGCCGTCGGCGTCGTCGTTGTGGTCGTGGGCGTCACGGTCGACGTCGTCGGGCTCGACGAGGTCGACGTTGATGGCGTCGTCGACGAGCTGCCGGAGCTGGTGTTGCTGTGGCTGTGATGGTGCGATCCACTGAGGGGATCGATGTATTGCTGATCGCCCGCTGACGGTCCGTTGGCCCATGCCGCTGCGGGCCCCAGCAGCGCGACGACACAAAAGACAGTCAGCGCAGACAGGAGTCTCTGCCAACTCACGCTGCGAGTATTGCAAGCATTGGGGCTCTTCGTCGTCAGTGGTCTGGGCAAGATCATCGACACGTTCGCACCATGACCGTACCCGCCGTGCAGGCGCCCGAAAACAACGGCGACGACGCGCTCTGGCGGGCACGCGCCCGTGGGCGAGGGCCTGGCCGTTAAACGCAAACCCTCTTTGCGTTTCACGGCCAGCCTCTCGATCCGCGCCCCCTGCGAGCGCCGCCCTGGGGCCGCCGCCCCGCCAACCAGATCGCGCTCTGCGGCGCCGCGGCGAAATTCCCCGCGATCAGCCTCGCCAGCTGCCACGCGAAGCCGACCCCCTTTGACTCATACGGCTGAGTTCCCTGGTGGAAGCGCCGAATGTCCTCGAACCCCGCCGCGCGCAGAGCCCCGCGCAGGCCGCGGACAGTGAAGCCGCGCTCGACCCAGCCGGTGTCGTGAGAGTGACGGTGCGCCGCCGGCGACACGCGGTGCAGCCAAGTCGTCTCGCCGAGCAGCAGCCATCCACCCGGCGCCAGCTGGGCGCCGACGCGCTCGAGCACGCGCTCATGGCGGTGCGAGTGGTGAAGCGCATCGTGGATCAACACGAACTCGAACCGTCCGGGTAGGTCGAGCTCCTCCATGTCGGCGACCTGTGCGGTCACGGCCACACCCCAGTGCGCGGCCCGCTGGGCGGTCAGCTCGACGTTGGCCGGTACGAGATCGACAGCGGTCACGTCGTATCCGGACTCCGCCAGGAACAGCGAGGTCCAGCCCGACCCGCACCCGACGTCGAGAACTCGCGCGCCACGTGGAATCGCGAGCCGCCTAAGTACATCGGCGATCGTTGCCCATCGCACCCAGTGATAGGTCTCCCATCCGAACGGCTTGGTTGACTCGGCCGCGATGAAGTCAGGCGTGCGGGAGTCGATCTCGGCTTGCTTGTGCGCCTCCGGTGCGGCCACGGCGCGCCCGATGGTAGCCCCGTGGGGCGCGTCGGCCGAGCCCGCCCCGGCGCCACCGACCGGACCGCGCCCCCGGGCATTTCGCGGTAGCCTCGCCGGCTTGCAACTCGGAAGCCCCTTGGAATCCGGTCGTTTTGCAGGATTTATTGCAGACGCAGGGGGACGGGGTGATGTTGCGACGGGCCGTGTTAGGGTGCTGCCGCCCCGCCCCCACAGTGGGCTCAAGATCGAGATCAGCCTCATCTCAGCGCCCCCATCAAGGCGATCTCGACCTTAGTTTTCGCATGCGTGCCGCCAGCAAAAACCGAACGCTATTCCGCGCGCTCGCCGGGACCGCTGCGGTCGCCGCCGGGCTGCTCGGCAGCAATCTGACGGCGAGCAGCTCCGGCGATTTGCAGGGCCAGATCGCGGCGGGCCGGTCCGCTGCCGCGTCGCTGCGCGGGACGATCGCGACCGACGAGGCTCAGATCCGCCAGACCGCCGGCGGCGTTCGGGCGGCCGAGCTGCGGCTTACCGCCCTTCAGAGCGAGCTCACGCGGCGCGAGACCCAACTGCGGGACGTACAGACCGCGCTGCTCGCGGCCCGCAACCACCTTGCCGAGCTCGAGAACCGGCTCCAGGCCGCGTCCAAGGCGCTCGCCACGAATCTCGTAGCCGCGTACGAGGGCAACGAGCCCAACCTGATCACCGTCGTCCTTAACGCTCGCGGCTTCACGGATCTGCTCGAGCAGATGAACTTCCTCCAGCGGATCGGCCATCAGGACGCGGCCATCGTCGCCGCCACGCGCGCTGCCCGCGATGCCGTTACGAAGCAGGCAAACCAGCTCGAGGGTCTCGAAACGCGCGACCGGGCGCTGACAGAGCAAGTTCTCGTCCAGCGCAACCAGGTCGCGGGCTTGCAGGCAGCCTTGATGAGCCGCCAGATCAACGAGGAAAAGGCGCGCGACAGCGCATCCGCGCGGCTGAGCGATCTGAACGCACGATTGCGGTCCCTCGAGGCCAAGGCGGCCGCCGAAGCCGCTGCGGCGGCGCGAGCTGCTGCCGCCCGAGCCGCCGCCGCCGAGTCCGCCGGCGCCGGCCCGGCCGGTATAGCGCCCGCGCCGGGCGGAATCGCGACCGATTCCGGTGGCATGGTGCAGGCGCCTGCGGGCGCTCCGGCAGCCGTGGCGCAGGTGATCGCCGCCGGCAACGCGATCGCGACGCTCCCGTACATCTGGGGCGGGGGGCACGCCTCGTTCCAGGCCGCCGGCTACGACTGCTCGGGCTCGGTCAGCTACGCGCTCGCCGCCGCCGGGTTGCTGAGCTCGCCGCTTGACTCAACCGGTTTCGAGAGCTGGGGCGATCCGGGACCGGGGCGCTGGATCACGGTCTTCGCCAACGCGGGCCACGCGTGGATGGAGGTCGCGGGCTGGCGCTTCGACACCGTCGCGCTGGCCGAGACCGGCACCCGGTGGACCCAGGGTGGCGGCGAATTCGCCGGGTTCGTCGAGCGCCATCCGCCGGGCCTGTAGCACCAGTTTTCCAGGGTTGGGGGCGTTCATGCCGGCTCGGGAACCGGAGAGCCCGAGCCCGCTTCCAGCAAGCGGGCGTTCCCAGCAAGCGGGCGCTCCCAGCAAGCGGACGCCCCCAGTGAACGGACTACTGAGGAACCGGCGTCTCGTGCAACGACCACAGGCCGGGCGCGGGAGCGCCTTGCGCCGGCGCCTCTCGCGCCACGACTTCTCGCGGCGGGACGACGCCACGTGCCGGTAGATCCGCCGCCGGCGTGGGACGAGCGCCGGCGACGGGCACGGATCCTTGCCGGGGATCCCACAACCACCGAGTCAGGAGCAACCCCATCGCCGGGATTGCGACGATCGCCACCATTGCGAGGAACCACAGCTGACCGGCATCCGTCCCCTCGCCCAGCGCGTGCGCGATCCCGGCGAGCCACGCCACCGCGGTGAACCGGTGCAGCTTGCGCCAGCGGGCCGCCCCGATGTGGCGACGAGCGTAGTACGAGAGGCCGAGCAGAATCAGCAACCAACCGCTGACGACTCCGGTCGACGTCCAGATCGACTTGTAGCTGCTGACGAACGGGATCGAAATGTCCGCCAGGGATGGATGCAGGTACTGGTCGCCGAGCAGCGCGACGCCATGTACGACGATCGCGACGATCGTCGAGAGCGAGAGGATCTCGTGCGTCACGACGAGGTCGGCTCCCCGGCGCTTGAGCAACTTGGTGCTCATCAGCAACCCGAGCGACACGGCCAGGCTCGCGAGTACGAGCGCCGCGAAGCCGGCGGCGCGGCTGGTAATCCAGAACAGGTGGGGCGCCGGATCGGTCACGAATGTGAGGTTGGGGGGCTTGTGGTAGAGACACGTAGGGGTCAGATAAGAGCTTCATATGGGCGCGCGCTGTGAGAGCCGGTGCTGGCGTATGCCGGGAGGTCGGCCGATTGCGGGGTAAACGCGGTTCCCGCGACTGCCCCGCAAAAAACAAGCTGCGGTCGTTCGACCGCAGCTTGTCAAAGTAAGTGTCCCTCGCCCGCGGAAGCTGCAGTACCGGTCGCGCCGGTCCCGTGCGATACAGGCTGAGAGGGGGGGCGATGATGGTGCCGCTTCCCATCCGGTTCGCGGTGGTGGATGCATGTATGGCACAACTTTGGCTGCCTTATCGATTCATACAAGTGGCGTCGGGGCCACCCGCCAAGGCCTGCGTGGCCGAACGCCCGCGCACACGACCATGCGCGACAATCGACGCATGGAGCAGCGGCTCAGCCTCGTCACCCTCGGAGTCTCGGACCTCGACCGCGCGCGGACGTTCTACGAGCGCCTCGGCTGGACGACGGGCGCCGCTCCCGCCGACGATGTCGTGTTCTTCCAGACCGGCTGCATGATCGTGGCCCTGTGGGATCGGGCCACGCTCTCAGAGGACAGCGGCGTTACCGACGGTGGCGGTTGGGGTGGCGTGACGCTCGCCTACAACGCCCGCTCGCCGGCCGAGGTCGACGCCGTGATCGAAGAGGCTCGCGCGGCCGGGGCGCAGATCCCGCGCGCGGGCGCCGAGACCTTCTGGGGCGGCTACTCAGGGGTGTTTGTCGACCCCGATGGTCACCCGTGGGAGGTCGCGCACAATCCCGGCTGGACGCTGGAAGAAGACGGTTCGATCAGGCTCGGCTGATCAGTGCACGATGTGCGCGTCGCGCACGGATGCCTGACGGGCGCCGAGGAACGGGGTGCTCTTCAACTCGATCTGCGAGTAGCTGACGCTGAACTGCGATCCGTTGGCCGACAGACTCGAGGGCTGGGCCTCGCCGGCCGAGCCGCCACCGTTGGTGGCCGCGACGAAGCGCCTGCCGCCGGGCAGCAACCGCAGCTTGGTGAAGCCCCACCCCGAGCTCGAGATCGAACCGACCCGGCCGGTCGTCGTCCTCGCCTGGGCGAGGTTGAAGGTCGCGGTGCCGAAGTCGGCAAGCGGCAACGTCGCGCACGCGCCATCGCTGATGCACTCAGACGGCGCCTCGGCGATCCAGTCGGCCGACGTGACGTCCACGGTTTTGGCGCGAACCGTCTTCACGAACGTCCGGTGGCGCGTGGCGTCGCGTAGCTCGACCGTGACCTTGTGGCCGACCACGGCCACGCTCGCGCGGATCGCGTCGCCGGGTTGGACTGCTATGTGGATCGCCCTCGACCCCGCCGGCACGAGCTCGTACCAGGCGGTCGACCGGACGGCGCCGGACGCAGTGCAGTCGACTTCGGTGCCGATCTGCTCGAGTGAGTTCGAGGTCATGTTGTATCCGCCCAATCCGACCCAGAACGCCGAGTACGTCTTGTGGCCGGGAGCGCAGGTGGCGTTCGGTTGCGTCCACGACCCGGAGACCTTGCTGAATTTCACTCCCGAGCGGTGGGCCGCGTACCCCGACCAGTTCGCGCTGATCCGCGTGTTCGCTGAGGCCGCCGGCACGGCCAGCGCCAGCAGCGCGAAGCTGGTCAGCCCGGTTGTCAGCGTGCGGCGCACGTCGGCAGATTTCCTTTATCTGGATGAGACGGCAACAGCATGAGCCCCCTACGTCGCCCCGGTCTTCGAAGCGCTCAAAATGGCCGCAGCGCGGCCCGAACAGTCATACATGGTAACTCGGGTCCCGACGCTGGTTGTGAACGTCACCTTCCGACAGACCTTTGCCACCACGTCCATCGCCGCCTCGCTGCCGGTGCGCGTGTCGCCCGGGAGCCCCGTTCCCTGGCCCTGGTCGACGAGGACCCAACGCAGGTGCCCGGCGCGGACCTCCGCCGCCAGCCAGGCCGCGGTGACGGAGCTCTCGCGGCCGGAGAAACCGCCGAGGCCGGCGACGTTCGCGTTGGACGACAGGATCGCGGCAGCCGCGCTGCTCTGGCTGGCGACGCCGATCGTGCCACCGCCGTGAGCCTTGGCGTAAGTGATCGCCGCCTGGAGCGTGGCGGTGTCGCCGCCAAAGGCACCGCCGCTACCGCCAAACCCGCCACGGCCAGGACCACCGCCGCCGAAGCCGCCGCCACCGCCACGGCCACCGCCACGCCCCCCGAGGCTCCGCCACCGCCAGAGGCTCCGCCGCCGCCGAACAGTGCGCTGGCGCCCGGGAATCCGGCGCCCGACGGCGGCCCGCCACGCCCGGCGCCCGCGCCTGGTGCGCCAACCGCTCCCGGCCCGCCTCCGCGCCCGCCAAACCCGGGGCCGCCTCCGCCCATCGCCGTCACGCTCGCCGGCCCTCCCATCGGGAAGGTCCCACTGGTGGCGTGGCCGAGCGTCTCCGCGGCCCATGTCGCCGGCGCGGCGAACAGCGCCGCGAGCGCGACGATCATTAGCGCCAGGCGCACCTTCGGCGCGAGCGTGAGAGCGAGCAGCACGGCACAGACTCCGGCGACCCCGATCGCGAGCGGCTTCGCCCACGCGAGCTCGCCACCGATCTCGGCGAGGACGACCAGCTCCGTGATCAGCCCGGCGCCGATCGCCAGCGGCGCGATCACCCGTGCAGAACGCTTGCCCGAGAGCATCTGGCCGACCCCGGCGCCAATCAGCGCGGCCGTGAACGGCGCCAGCAGCGAGACGTAGTACGGGTGGAAGATGCCGCTCGCGAAGCTGAAGACGACGGCCGTCGTGAGAAAAGCGCCGGCGACGACAATCAGCCAACCCGTCCGCGGATCGCGGCGGCGCAGACGCGTGAGAACCACGAGCGCCACGGCCGCGACCACGGCGAAGCCGAGCACCCACCCCGCCTGATCACCGAGCGCCGACTGGACCAGGCGAAACACTCCAGTGGGACCGCCAAACATCGTTCCGCCCCCGCCCCCGCCCGCGCCACCGCCGGGCCCGCCGGTCTGACCAGCGACCCGCCCGAGCCCGTTGTAGCCGAAGATCAGCGACCAGATGCTGTTGTCGGACGTCCCTGAGATCCAGGGCCGGTCCGCCGCCGGCGTGAGCCACACGAGCACGGGCCAGGCGAGCCCGACGACGACCATCGCCGCGCCCCCCGCGAGCAGCTGACGAAACGCGCGCCAACGACCATGCGGAGCCACCCACATCCACGCGGCCGCGATTCCCGGCACGACCATCAGCGCTACGCCCATCTTCGTCTCGAAGCCGAGCCCGACGGCGATGCCGCTGAGCACGAGCCACCGGGTCCGCCCGGTCTCGAGCGCCCGCACCGCGAACCACAACGCCGCCACCGAACACAGCACGAGCAGTTCGTCGGGATTGTTGTGGCGCGAGACCGCCACGATCACCGGCGTGGTCGCCAGCGCGAACCCGCCGACGAACCCCGCCAGGCGGCCGAACCGCCGGCGGACCAGGTCGTACAGCAGACCGACGGCGACTACGCCCATCAGCGCCTGGGGCACGAGCAGGCTCAGAGGATGAAAGCCAAATATGCGCGCCGAGAGCGCCTGGATCCACAGGCTCAGTGGCGGCTTGTCGACGGTCATCAGGCCGCTGCGGTCGAGCGACGCGAACAGGAAGTCGTGCCAGCTCGTGCTCATCGAGCGGACGGCGGCGCTGTAGTACTGGTTGGCCCAGCCATTGATGCTGAGTCCCCACAGGTTCAGGACGCCCGCGAGCCCGAGCAGGCCAAGCAGCTCGGGACGGGCGGTAACCCAGCCCAATCGGCCCCGGGCGCGGCGGCGGGAAAGCCGGGCCGACCACGGCGCGGCGTATGACATCGAGTCCGAGCTCATGGCGCGAGCATCGGTCGCCGGGGTGAGACCAACGTAAGACGGTCGGAGGGGCGCCGTAAGAGCAGCCGCCAGACGCCGCGCAGGTCGGCCAGTGCGGTGGCGACGATGTCGACCCGCGAGTCGGAGTCCTCGACCCAATCGACCGGGACCTCGTGGATCCGGAGCCCGCGCCGCTGTGCGACGACGAGCAACTCAGTATCGAAGAACCACGCCTCGTCCTCCACGGCCGCCAGCAGCCCGGGAGCGACGTCGCCACGGATCGCCTTGAAGCCGCATTGCGCATCGCTGAACCGAACGCGGAGCGCAAGCCGCAACAGCCGGTTGTACGAACGCGAGATCAGCTCGCGCTTGACGCAACGACGCACGCGGGCCTGGCGATGGAGCCGGGTGCCGATCGCGACATCGCTGTGGCCTGACAGCAGCGGCGCGACCAGCGGCAGAAGCGCGGCGAGGTCGGTCGAGAGGTCGACGTCCATGTAGCAGAGCACGCGCGCACGACCCTCGGACCACGCGCGACGCAGCGCGCGCCCGCGCCCCTTCTGCCCGAGGTGGACGACCTCGACGCCGTCGAGCGAGTAGCTGAGCCGGCGGGCGATCGCGAGCGTCCCATCCGTGCTCGCGTTGTCGGCTATCACGATCCGCCACGAGAACGGAAACGAGCTCGCGAGAAAGGCGTGGAGTCGACGGATCGACCCCTCGAGCGTGAGCCGCTCGTTGTATACGGGCACGACGACCTCAACGTCGACGAGGTCGAGCCCTGCTCCCTCTGTGCGCCCGAGTGGGATCAGCGCGGTACCCATGGTTACGGCTGGTCGGGCGCGCGGTGCGCCTCGGTGTATGCGCCCGCGGCAGCGATCGCTCCGGCAACGCCGAGCGCCATGGCCGTGAGCGTCCAGGTCAGGAATGTCATTTCTTCGCTCTCCTTCGACGCAGGTGACTGACTGCGCCGAAACGATCGGCCCCGCGGCGAAGGTCGCGTGAAGATGTCGCTAAGACGGATGTAGGAAGGCGCGCACGCTGACGGCGGTCGGGCCCACGGCAGCCGTACAGTAAGACTTAGCCCCATTTGATCAGGAGACCGAAATTGACCACGAACAGCTACGACGCAAAGGCCACGCTCCGCGTAGGCGAGCGTTCGTTTGAGATCTTCCGGCTGGACGCGCTGCAGTCCCGCTACGACGTCGCCCGCCTTCCCTTCTCGCTCAAGATCCTGCTCGAGAACCTCCTCCGCAACGAGGATGGCGAGTCGATCCGCGCCCAGGACATCGAGGCGCTCGCGACCTGGGACGCGAAGGCCGAGCCGAGCAAGGAGATCGCGTTCACGCCGGCGCGGGTCCTGATGCAGGACTTCACCGGCGTCCCGGCAGTCGTCGACCTCGCCGCGATGCGCGATGCGATCCGCGAGATGGGCGGCGACCCCGCGAAGATCAACCCACTCGTCCCGGCGGAGCTGGTGATCGACCACTCCGTACAGGTCGACGTGTTCGGCTCGCGGCTCGCATTCGAACGCAACGCCGAGCTCGAGTTCGAGCGCAACCAGGAGCGCTACGCCTTCCTGCGCTGGGGGCAGAGCGCGTTCGAGAACTTCAAGGTCGTCCCGCCCGACACCGGCATCGTCCACCAGGTCAATCTCGAGTACCTGGCCCGCGTGGTGTTCGAGCGCGACGGCCAGGCGTACCCCGACACGCTGGTCGGCACCGATTCCCACACGACGATGATCAACGGGCTCGGCGTGCTCGGCTGGGGGGTCGGAGGGATCGAGGCCGAGGCCGCGATGCTGGGTCAGCCGATGTCGATGCTGATCCCGCAGGTGCTCGGGTTCAAGCTGACCGGCGAATTGCCGGAGGCAGCGACCGCGACCGACCTCGTGCTCACCGTCACCGAGATGCTCCGCCAGCATGGCGTCGTCGGCAAGTTCGTCGAGTTCTACGGCGCGGGGCTGGCAACTCTGCCGCTCGCCGACCGGGCCACGATCGGCAACATGTCCCCGGAGTTCGGCTCGACCTGCGCGATCTTCCCGATCGACGCCGAAACGCTCCGTTACCTCGAGTTCTCGGGCCGCCCCCGGGAGCTGATCGGGCTCGTCGAGGCGTACGCCAAGGAGCAGAGCCTGTGGCACGACGAGGACTCCGAAGAGCCAACGTTCACCGACCTACTGGAGCTCGACCTCGCGACGGTCGTGCCGAGCATCGCCGGGCCGAAGCGGCCGCAAGATCGCGTGTCGCTGACGGAGTCCAAGCAGGCGTTCCGGCGGGCTCTGGAGGGCTATCTGCCGGACGAGGACGCGGAGGACGAGGCACTCGGGGAGAGCTTCCCGGCCAGCGATCCGGTCTCGACCCACGTACCGAACGGCGACGGCCACGAGCCCGGCAGCACCGGCGGGGCGCAGGTCGCGGAGCGCGTGCGGACGACCTCGCCGGTCACGCTCGCCGATGGCACGCAGACGGAGCTCGACCACGGCCACGTCGTGATCGCCGCGATCACGAGCTGCACGAATACCTCGAACCCGTCGGTGATGCTCGGCGCCGGGATCCTCGCGCGCAACGCGGTGCAGAAGGGACTGCAGGTCAAGCCGTGGGTGAAAACCTCGCTGGCTCCGGGCTCGAAGGTGGTCACCGAGTACCTCGACCGGGCCGGGCTTACCGAGTACCTCGAGGACCTGGGCTTCCACCTCGTCGGCTATGGCTGTACGACTTGCATCGGCAACAGCGGGCCACTGCCGGACGAGATTTCGGAGGTAGTTAATGGACACGACCTTGCGGTCGTGTCTGTTTTATCCGGCAACCGCAACTTCGAAGGCCGTATCAACCCGGACGTCAAGATGAATTACCTCGCGTCGCCACCGCTGTGTGTGGCCTACGCGCTCGCCGGGACGATGGACATTGACCTCTACGACCAGCCGCTCGGCGAGGACGCGCACGGTCAGCCTGTGTTCCTCAAGGACATCTGGCCGACCGAGGCGGAGGTCGCGCAGACGATCGAGCAGGCAGTCCAATCGGACATGTTCCGCAAGAGCTACAGCGCGGTGTTCGAGGGCGACGAGCGCTGGAACTCCCTCGAGGTGCCAACAGGTGAGAGCTTCGCGTGGGATCCGGAGTCCACGTACGTCCGCCGACCGACGTTCTTCGACGAGCTCCCGCCCGAGCCCGAACCGGTGACCGACATCGAGCAGGCTCGGGTTCTTGCCGTGCTTGGCGACAGCGTTACCACCGACCACATCTCGCCGGCCGGCTCGATCAAGCGCGACAGCCCCGCCGGCAAGTACCTGATCGAGCACGGCGTCGAGCCGAGGGCGTTCAACTCCTACGGTTCACGGCGCGGCAATCACGAAGTGATGATGCGCGGCACGTTCGCCAACATCCGGCTCCGCAATAAGCTGGCGCCAGGCACCGAGGGGGGTGTCACCCTGCACCTTCCAGACGGCGAGCAGATGGCGATCTATGACGCTGCGATGCGCTACCTCGATGAGGGCGTGCCGCTGGTCGTGCTCGCGGGCAAGGAGTACGGCTCGGGGTCGAGCCGCGACTGGGCCGCCAAGGGAACGCGCCTCCTCGGCGTCCGAGCCGTGATCGCGGAGAGCTTCGAGCGGATCCACCGCTCGAACCTGGTGGGCATGGGCGTGCTGCCGCTCCAGTTCAAGAACGGTGACTCGGTGCAGTCACTCGGCCTGACCGGCCAGGAGACGTTCACGATCGCGGGGCTCGCCGACGCCGAGGAGATCCCACGCGAGGTCACGGTCAAAGCCGATGACAAGGAGTTCGCGGTCACGGTCCGCATCGACACGCCCAAGGAGCAGCGGTACTTCCGCCACGGCGGCATCCTCCAGTACGTGCTGCGGGAGCTGGCGTAGGCCCACGGGGGCAAACGGATAGCCTTCCGCGCTCGTGCCGATTCCCCAGTTGCTCGAAAACCTACTGACGGCGGTCGGGCCGTCTGGTCGCGAGTCCAGTCCCGCGCACGTGTGGCGGGAATGGTGCGGCGAGTTCGCTGCCGAGGTCGGCAGCGACCAGATGGGGTCCTCTTTCGCACGCGTCCCGGGAACCGGCGGAGGCCCGACGCTGATCGTCGTGGGCCACATCGACGAGATCGGCCTCGACGTCACACACATCGATGACGAGGGCTATCTGCGGTTCGGCCAGGTGGGCGGCTGGGACGCCCTCGTCCTCGTCGGCCAGCGTGTGCGGCTGATGACGCGCGAGGGCCCGATCCACGGTGTGATCGGGCGCAAGCCGATCCACCTGCTCAAGGACGAAGATCGCAAAAAGGCGCCCGAACTGAAGGACCTGCACATCGACATCGGCGCGAAGGATGCGGAGGACGCCGCCAAGCTCGTGCGGATCGGCGACGTCGCGGTGATCGACGCCGAACCCATGCAGATGCCGAACGAGCGCCTGGTTTCACGGGCGCTGGACAACCGCGTCGGCTGCTACGTCGCGGCCGAGGCTGCCCGGCTGGTAGCCGAGGCCGGCGAAGCGCCCGGAGACTTCGTCGCGCTCGCGGTCGCCCAGGAGGAGACGACGCTCGCGGGAGCGCGCACGAGCGCCTTCGCCCTCGAACCTGACCTGGCGATCGCGGTCGACGTGACATTCGCCACGGATCAGCCCGGGATCGAGCTCGGACCCATCACCAAGCACCCGCTCGGCTCCGGGCCGGTCGTAGGGAGGGGGACCTCGCTACATCCGAAGATCTTCGATCTCCTGTACGAGACCGGCGAGCAGGACGAGATCCCGTTCACCGTCGAGTCGATCGGCAGGACCACCGGTACGGACGCTGACGCGATCTTCGCGAGCCGCGGGGGCGTGCCGACCGGTCTCGTCTCCGTGCCGATTCGCTACATGCACTCGCCGGTCGAGCTGGTCCAGCTGGCGGACATCGACGCCGCCGCAAAGCTGGTCGCGTCGTTCGCCCAGCGGTTGGAGCCGGGCATGTCGTTCCAGCGGTAGCCCCTGCTTGCTGCTGCTGTTCGACATCGACGGCACCCTCCTTCTGGGCGCCACCGACGCCCACCGCGACGCCCTGCAGGATGCACTGCGCGCAGTGCACGGGATTGACGCCACGAAGGCACGGGTCGTCGCCCCCGCGGGTCGTACCGACGGTGACATCGCCCGCGCGATCCTGCTCGGTGCGGGCATCTCGGCCGAGCGGATCGAGGAGCGGGCCGACGCCGTCAAGGACGAGTGCTGCCTCCGCTACGCGCAACTGTGCCCCTCCGATCTCAGCAGGACCGTCCTGCCGGGCGTCCGCGAACTGCTCGAGGGGCTGTCCGGGCATGACGGGGTGACCCTCGCGCTGGTGACGGGCAACTACGAACCGGTCGCCCGGCTGAAGCTGAAGCACGCCGGCATCGGGCACTACTTCCCGGGCGGTCAGGGCGCGTTCGGATCCGACAGCGAGGACCGCGCCACGCTGCCCGCGATCGCGCGCCGGCGCGCCGGCGAACGCGGCCGTCCCTACCCGCGCGCGGACACGCTCGTTATCGGCGACACCCCTCGGGATATCGCCTGCGCCAGAGCCGACGGCGTCAGGTGCGTGGCGGTGGCGACCGGACCCTACGGGGTCGAGCAGCTCGAGCAGGCCGACTGGGTGGTCGATGGCGCCGCTGCGCTGGCCGAGCTGCTCCCGCAGGTGCTCTCGGACTGAGGCGAGGGCGGTGGTACGGTGCCGCCGACGTGGCGAAGGGCCCCTTGATGATCACCTGCCCAACTTGCGGACGCCAGTCCGCGAAGTGGGCTCGCTTCTGTTCCAAGTGCGGGCAGCGGATGCCGAAGGCGGGAGAGATGGCGGTCCTCCCCGCAGTCCATCGCGACGTGGCGCCGACCTACTCGATGGAGCCCGTCGACACGGGCGAGACCGCGCCCGATGGAGCCGCTCGATTCGGACGCGACCGGTCCGATGGAGCCCCCCGACGCGCCCGAGACCGCGGCGATGGCGCCGCCCGACACGCCCGACACCGGCCCCATGGAGCCGAGCGGCGCGCCCGTGACCGCGCCGACGGAGGCGGTCGGCCCACCGCCAAATGCCCCCACTCCACCCAGGGAGCTGCCGACGCCGGTGCAGATGCCCGCCGTCGACCCGCCCGTGCGGCCGACCGTCGCCCGCCGGCGGGTCAGGAGCTCACCGCCCGCGCCACCGGTCTCGGGATCCGGCTCGTCCCGGGCACTGGCCTTCGCGGCGGGCGGCGCCGCCGTGCTGTTGATCGTTATCGCCGGCTATCTGATCGGCAATGCGGCCAACTCCGGATCGAACTCGAGCGGCCAGACCGCCTCCGGGAGCCGGTCGGCCGGCGCCACATCGGCGCGGTCGACCACGACGGGAGCCGGCGGCACCACCTCCCCTTCGGCCTCGAGCACGTCCGCCTCCGACTCGACCACGGCGCCGGCGTCCGGGCACACCGCGACCTTCACCGGTCGCGTGTTCTCGATCAAGTACCCGGCGGGGTGGATCATCCAGACGAACCAGAAGCGCTTTTCTTGGGGCACCGACACGACGCTCGTGTCGCCCGCGGACGCGCACACGCTGCTGCGCGTCGACGTTTCACCAAATCTAAAGACGAACGACCCGCTGGCCGCGTCGCAGGCCGAAATCAACGAGGTCTCCCATCAGCCGGGTTACCAGCAACTGGGTCTCAGCTCCAACACCGTGAACGGCAATCCGGGTGAACGCTGGGAGTTCCTCGTCAACGAGAACGGCGTGGTCGAGCACAGTGTCGATCAGTTCATCATCACGCCGCACGGAGACGGGTTGGCGATTCTCACCCAGGCGCCGGCGAGCCAGTACGCCTCACTTGCCAAGGAGTTCACCGCCCTGCGCCAGACGATTGCCGTGCGCTCTTCGTGACGGCGGGACCTCAACGTGTCACCGCCCAGCTGAGCGGTGACACGTTGGACGGCTGGGCCGGGCGTGCACGTCGTTAGGGAACGCGCCCGGCCCAGCCTGCCCTTACTTGATCGGCACTGTCACGTCACCGTGCTGTTTCAACAGCTGCCCCCACGTGTCGAAAGACATGCAGAAGCGGCCGCCGACCCCCCAACCGGTGCCCCAGCTGTTCCAGAACCAGACCAGCTGGTTGTCAGCGTCGATCTCGTCAGCGACGATCTCGTGCCCCCCTCTGATCGTCGCCCCCGGAGTAAGTTCCACGAGCCCGGACTGCGGATCCGGCTGATCGAAGCTCGTATACCAATTGATGCCGGTGATCACCGGGCGCAGCACCAGCGCCTCGAGCGCGTGCTCGACGCCAAAGGCGTGGTGATAGGCGCTGATCAGCCCCATCTCCTTGCCGGCCTTGCACACCATCAGGCCGCTTCCACCCGGGTCGTTCGGCGGGTAAGGATCGCCCTCGAGCTGCGTCTCGAGCTCGTAGACCTTCACCGCCTCCTGTTCGTTGAGCGACGCACCGCCGGAGAAGTTCGGCGCCGAATCAAGGGCGCCACACAGCGCGTTGGCGGTGCACGATCCGATTTTCCCCTGGTTCAGCGGCAGGCCGGTGGCGTTGTGCGTAACGCTCTGAATCTTGGGCGCCCGCGCTGCCGGATACTCGCGCGAGCGCGGGTCGTGCAGGACATGGCGACCAAGCCGCATCCCCTCCACGACGTCCTCATTGAGCTCCTCGCGAAACACCCCATTGCCGTGCTCGGCCATGTACGTCACCCCCGATTGTAGTTAGCTCCAACTCGGATCTTCCCGGACTCGGGTTGGTCGCGGGGTGAAATTTGTCACGGGGGTTATGTGACACGGCCGGCAAAAGGTGACAAATGCTTATTAACAGTCATACTCTTGGTCGGGGTGGCCGGGCGGTGGCGGGCTGGCGCCGGCGCCGGCGTGCGAGTCGGGGCTCTCGACTCTCGGCCCGCGGGCGCTGCGCGCCCGCAGCCTCGGTTGACGATCGGCCTGGAGTTAACGGCGCTGGGGAAGAGGGAGGGTGGGTCTCGATCGCGGGATCCGGGCCTCAAATGCTGCATAACACGACAACTTCGGCGCGAAGCCCGAGCCCTGTCGTGTTGAGCACACTCTTCATGCATAGATCGACAGACCTCGCCATCCGGCGCGGGATTGTCGTGTTGTGCAGGTTCTGGACGGGCGCGATCCCGCCCGCTCCCTCCCCCTTCCCCAGCGCCATTTACTGAGCCGGTCGCCGGGGTGGGCGGTGGCGCCGGAGTGGGCGGTGGCGCCGGAGTGGGCGGCGGCGCGGGTGGTGGCGGCGGCGCGGGTGGCGGCGGCGCGGGTGGCGGCGGCGCGGGTGGTGGCGGCGGCGGCGGCGGCGCCGGTCGCGATGACGCCGGCAGCGGCGGCCGGCGTCCCTATGCCTTCGGCGTTGGGAACTGCGCGCGCATCATCAGATCCCAGACGCGGTCCGGGGTGATCCGGCGCTGGTTGATCAGCAGGTGCGCGCTCGGGGTGACCGCGTACCGCGCCCGCGGCCGTCCGGACTTGAGGGCGCCGGCGATCGCGTTGGCGACCGCCTCGGGCCCGGCGCCAAGCTTTGCCAGCGGCCCCTTGTATGCATCCTCGGTGGCCTGCGCGACTTTTCGGTTGAAGTCCTCGTACGCACCGGCGCCGGCGGAGTCACCGATGGACGCCGCGGCCACCTCGCCGAACTTGGTGACGATCAGACCGGGCTCGATCAGGATCACGTCGACGCCGAAGCCACGAACCTCGAAGCGGAGCGCGTCGCTGATCGCCTCGACCGCGTACTTGGTCGCGTGGTAGACCCCGCCGCCGGGAAAGACCAGGCGACCCCCCATCGAGCCGATGTTGACGATCTTGCCCCAGCGCTGCTCGCGCATGCCCGGCAGCACGAGCTGACACATGCGGATCAGGCCGAACACATTCGTCTCGAACTGGCGCTGGATCTGCGCGATCGGCACTGACTCGACGGCGCCCGACTGGCTGTAGCCGGCGTTGTTGACGAGTACGCCGACCGCTCCCTCGGCCTTGGTCACCGTGTCGACGGCCGCGGTCATCGAGGCCTCGTCGGTGACGTCGAGAGCGAGCGTCTCGCAGCCCTTCTCCTTGAGGCCGCTCAGCGTCTCGGGCTTGCGCGCGGTGGCGTAGACCTTCCGCCCGTCGGCGGCGAGGCGCTCGGCCGTGGCGTACCCGATGCCGGACGAGCAGCCGGTGATGAGGACCGCCTCGGATGGCACGCGGCCAGTCTAACCCGAGTGGAACGACGCTCCGACACAACTTTGGCGTTCTTGTCCCACCCCTAGTGAGAAGAACGCCAAAGTTGGTGGGTCGGCGGTGGCGCCGGCGCGCGGTGGCGCCGGCGCGCGGTGGCGCCGACGCGCGGTGGCGCCGGCGCGCGCGATGGCGCGGTGGCCCGGTGGCGCCGCACCGCGTGGCGCCACCGCGGCCCTCAGATCTCGAGGACGACCGCGCGGCCGCCGTGGCCCTCCACGGCGGTGGCGAGCGCCTCGCCGGCGTCGGCGAGCGAAAACGTCGACCCGACCCGGATGGCCAGTCGGTCCGCCGCGAGCAGTTCGACCATCGCGCGCAGCTGAGGCCCGTCCGGGCGAACGTAGATCGTCGAGCTGCTGATCCCACGCTGCGGGTCGGGCTCGTCGGAGGTGATCGTGACCAGGCGGCCGCCGTCGTGGACGAGCCCGATCGCATCGGTGGCGCCACCGGGCACCGCGTTGACCGCCAGATCCACTCCCGTGGCGCCGGTGATCCGCCTCACCTCATCGGGCCAGGCGCCATCGTGGTAATCCAGAACCTGCGCCGCCCCGAGCGACCTGAGGTACTCGTGACCGTCCGAGCCGGCGATCGCGATCACCTCGGCGCCGCGGGCGGCCCCGAGTGCCACGAGCAGGCTGCCGGTGACACCGCCGGCGCCGTTGACAAGAAGCGTCTCGCCGTGCTGGGCGCCGAGGGCCTCGTCGATTGCCTGTGTGGCGGTGAGAGCGGGTACGGGAAACGCCGCCGCGGCCGCCCACGAGACGCTCTCCGGCTTGTGCGCGAGCTGGGCCGCCGGCGCGAGCAGTTGCGGCGCCCACGTGCCCTGCTGGTGTAGCGGCAGCGGGTGGGTGAGGACCTCGTCCCCGGCGGCGACGCCATCGACCGCTTCGCCGACGGCCGACACGACCCCGGCGGCCTCGACCCCGAGGGCCATCGGCGGGCTGATGCCGACGTCCCACTGGCCCCGGCGGACGATGTCGTCCCAGTTGGCGACGCCGGCGGCCCGCACGTCGATCAGGACCTCGTCCCCGGCGGGCGCCGGGGGATCGGGCACGTCGACCAACTCGACCGAACCACCCACCTTCACGATCCCGGCGACGCGCACGGCGGACCTACGACCTGTCGATCAGGCGCGCGCCGCGCCCGTGGGTGACGAAACTGAACCCCCACTGGACCATCACGAGGAGACGGTTCTGGAACCCGATCAGGTAGTAGAGATGGACGAACAGCCACACGATGAACGCCGGAAATCCGCTGAGCTTGATCCCGCGAAGGTCGGCCACCGCCTCGCCGCGCCCGATCGTCGCCACGTTGCCCTTATCGAAGTAGCGAAATGGCCGTGTTGATCTGCCCTGGAGGCGGTGGCGGATGAGTTTGGCCGCGTAATGCCCCTCCTGGATGGCCACCGGAGCCAACCCCGGGAGCGTCATCACAGCACCGCTGGGCGCGCGCACCCTCACCATATCTCCGAGCGCGATGACCTCCGGGTGGCCCGCCAGTGTCAAGTCCTTCTCGACGGTCACGCGGCCGGCCTTGTCGACTTCTGCCCCGGCGAGCTTTCCCAGCTCGCCGGCGAGACCCGATGCCGTGACGCCCGCCGCCCAGATGATCGTTCTCGACTCGATTTGCTCGTGAGCGCCATCGGGCGCGGCGAACGTGACGGAGTGCTTGCTGATGTCGACGACGGTGCGATTCACCATCGTTGTCACTCCGAGCCGACGCAGCGACGCCTCTGCCTTGGCCGAGAGTGAGGGTGGGAACGCCGCCAGGATCCGGTCGCCGGTGTCGATCAACAGGACCTTGGCCGACCGGGAGTCGATGTCGCGGAAGTCGTGCGGCAGGGTGTCGCGGGCGAGCTCACCGATCTGACCCGCCATCTCGACGCCGGTCGGCCCGGCTCCGACGATCACGAACGTCATCTCGGCGTTCCGGATGTCCGGATCGGTGGTCAGCTCGGCGCGCTCGAAGGCGGCCAGGATCTCGGAGCGGACGTTCTTGGCGCTCTCGAGCGTCTTTACCTCCGCGGCGAACTCTCTCCAGTCCTCGTGGCCAAAGTACGAGTAGCTCGAGCCGCCGGCGACGACGAGCGTGTCGTACGGCACCGACCGCGGCGCGTCCACATCGGGCTGCTCGGCCAGCAACACCTCGCGTGCGTCGAGATCGAACCCCGTGACCTCGGCCAGGAACACACGGACGTTCGGGTAGGACTTGAATATCGCCCGCAGCGGATAGGCGATCTCCCCGGGCGACAGCGAGCCGGTGGCGACCTGGTAGGTCAGAGGCTGGAAGAGGTGGTAGTTGCGACAGTCGATCAGCGTGACGTCGACCGGCGCGTTGCGCAGCCCCTGCACCGTGGTCAGACCGCCGAAGCCGCCGCCGATGACGACCACCCGGTGTGTCGAGCCGGACGAGGAGACAGGAGGTGTCGTGCTCATCGGGTACCCGAGCCTACGGATCTGAATCGTCCGGCGCGGCCTGGCTGGGCGCCGAGAAGTAGTGGTGCCCCACTCGATGGGTCCCGGGCACGAGCAGGCCATCGAGCGTCTCGAGCAGAGTCGCGTCGTGCTGAGTCTCACGCTGGTGCTGGCGCTCGTGCTCCTCCCACGATTCGACGAAGAACACCTCCACGTAGCGGCCCCCGGCGGCGTTGTCGACGAACAGGCGCCACTCCTCCCCGCCGGTGCGCTGGCGGAAGTGACGCAGCTGGTCCTGGTGGGAGAGGAACTCAGCCTCCGACCCAGGGGCGACGTCGTAGGTCGCGGTCACCATCACCGGCCCCGCGGTGGCGTCGGGCACGTCCGGAATCGGCATCAGGTCCGCGGGCGTGACGTCGATCGAACCCGGGATCGGAAGGGCCAGGCCCATCGTGGCCACGCCTCCGGCGAGGAGACCGGCGGCGAGCACGATCAGCCCGGTGTTGAGCGAGCTGACCTGCGCGACGGCGCCGAGCGCCACCGCGCCGATGCCCGTCGCCCCCTGGAACGCGACGGTGTAGTACGCCATCCCGCGCGCCTTGACCCAACTCGGCAGCACCGACTGAAACGAGGCGTTGAGCATGCCGAGGCCGGTGATCCAGCCCGTACCGGCGAGAACCAGCGACAGGCCGTCGAGCACAACCGTGTGGGACACGGTCATGACCAACGCCGCGATCGCGACCGCCGCGGCGCAGGCTAGAAGCAGCTGGCGCGGCGTGAGCAACTTGCGGATCGTTGGCGAGAACGTCGCTCCCAGCAACGCGCCGATCCCGACGCAACCGAGCAGCAGGCCGTACCCGCCCGAGCCGAGACCGAGTGTCCTGCGCGCGACGATCGGGAGCAGCGCCCACAGCCCGGTGGCGAAGAACCCGAACGCGCCGGCCCGGACGAGCATCCCCAGGAGCGCCGGCGAGTTGCGGACGAACCGGCCGCCCGCGCGGGTGGCCGAGCGAAAGTGCTCGCGGGGCAGCGCGGACACGCGCGCGGGCACGGCGACGAACGCGACGGCGACCAGGACCGCGACGAACGAGAACGAGTTCACGAAGAACACGACCGCCGCGCTCGTTGCGGCGAGCAGCAGTCCGCCGATCGCCGGCCCGATCGCCCGCGCGAGGTTCTGGTTGACCGACCCGAGCGCGATCGCTTGCGGGCGCTCCGTCCTCGGCACCAGCTCGGGCTGGAGCGTCTGCGCCGTCGGCGCCGTGATCCCCTGCCCCACCCCGATCCCGCACAGCAGGAGGAGTAGCACGGCAGGCGTCACCGCGCCGGCGACGTCGAGCAGCCCGAGCGCCGCGGCCGAGAGCAGCATCACGAACTGGCCGAACAGGATCAGGCGCTTGCGGTCGAGCAGATCGCCAAGGACGCCGCCGGGGATCGCGAGCGCGAGCACGGGCAGGTTGGTGGCCTGGATCGCGCCGACGAGGACCGCCGAGGAGGTGAGCGAGATCATCAGCCACTGCGCCGCGACCGTCTGCATCCAGCTGCCGATGTTTGAGGTGAGCTGGGCCACCCACCAGCGGCGAAAAGCGTCGTAACGCAGCGGGCTCCAGCCCGACGGGCGTCGCGCGGCGACGCCGTCGACCGGTTCGGATGCCGCGTTCATCCCGACCCAAACACTACGGGGGCCGGGCCGCCGCCAGTATGCTCACCCGGGAAGGTGCGCGCGCTCGTTCTCTCTGACACCCATTTCGGTGCGTGGACGGGCGACGACATTCTGAGCGAGCCTGAGACGCTCGCGCTATTGGAGCCACACCTCGACGTCGACGAGGTGATCTTCATCGGCGACATGTTCGACTTCCTGTTCGGATCGGTGCGGGGCGCGTTCGCATCGGCGGAAGGGTTGTTCGACCTCCTACGCGAGAAGCTCCAGGGCGGGCGGTTCGTGTTCCTGGCGGGTAATCACGACCATCACTTCGTGATCGATCAGACGGTGGAGCTGCTCCGGCTCGAGCTGATCACGGGCAAGGCGGCGGATCAGCTTCAGAGCGAGTCGCGGCGCCTTGACTTCTTCCACCGGTTCTTGACCTCACGGCTCGACGGCGTCGAGATACGCATCCGCTACCCGACGTACACGTTCGCCGGGGTCCTGTGCACGCACGGGCACTGGCTGGACTTCCACGCCCGCCGCAGCGGCGCGGCCGGCGGACGGCTCCTGGCGCGAGTGCTGTGGGCGATCTCGGTCGGCGGCGACGAGCACTCCCCAACCGTCGACGAATACGAGGCGACGATCACGCTGCTCACGAGCCTGCTCTACACGGTCGCTCAGCTTCCCAACGGCACGCGGGCGCAGCGCCGGGCATTCGCTGGCTTCCAGGCGCTCGAGCGCGCCGTCCGCGCCGGCGCCGCACCGATCAGGGCGATGGAGGAGCTAACCCATTGGATCGGCGTCCAGACGCGCACGCTCGCGGGCGGGTCGAAGCGGAACGAGGCAGACGCGACGATGGCCGCATACAAGGGTGCCCGCACCCACGAGAACGAGCGCCGCAGGCGAACCGGGGCTCCCACGGGCGGCGAGTCGGCGAGCTACGCGATGGCCCGCATCGTCCGTCCGAGCGACCCCGCGGGACCAGCGATCGAGGCGTTCGAGAAGGTCGTCTGGAACCTCGGCTGGGCGGATGACACCGACAAGATCGTGTTCGCGCACACCCACCAGCCGCTCGACGCTGTCCTCGGCCCGAGCCGTCGCGTCCGCTATTGGAACACCGGCTCGTGGATCTACGAGCCCGACCTGACCTCGAAGGCGGCGTACGAGGCCTACGTCAAGAACGCATGGCCGGGATCCGCCGTGGTGATCGACTCGGACGAGCCGCATCCGCGGCTGCTCCGACTCCGCGAGCATCTGAAGTCAGTTCCAGAGGGGACGCCGGGCTAGTGCTGCGCGAGGCCGCTGAATATCCGAATTCGTTCGTCGAGCTCGGGCCTGAAGAGGAGCGGATCGAGACCGACCGCTACACGCTGTGCATGTCGAGCGGCAAGCGCTGGAACACGGTCCAGCGCCAGCGCTTCGGCCGGGAGGAGCTCGACGAAGTCCTGAGCGAGGTCAGGGCGCTGCTCACCGAGCGGGGACGGCCGAGCACCGAGTGGGAGGTCGGCAGTAGGGCCGAACCCGAGGGCCTGGTCGAGTTGCTGCTCGAGCGAGGACTCGTGCGCGACAGCGATCCCGTGGCGATCGCGCTCGCGCTGCGCACCGAGCCGCCGGCGCCGCCGGCGAACCTGATCGCCCGCCGGATCGAGACCGAGGAGGAGTACGTGGCCGCCAGCAACGTGCAGGCGATCGCGTTCGGGGCGCCGGCCGAGGAAGCGGCCGAACGCGCCGCGATCGCGCGCGAGCGGTGGGGGCGCTCGCCCACCTTCATGCATGGCGTGTGGCTGGACGGCGAGCTCGTGGGCGCCGGCAACTGCACGTGGACGCCGCACGGGCTGGCGCTGTTCGGCGGCGCCACGCTCGAGGACGCGCGGGGGCAGGGCGTCTACCGAGCGCTGATCCACGCCCGCTGGCGCGAGGCCGCACAGCGAGCCGACCCAGTCCTGATCACGCAGGCGGGCGCGATGTCGCGGCCGATCCTCGAGCGGCTGGGGTTTGAACCGGTCGGCCGGATCGAAATCCTGCTCGACGAGTTCGCTACCGCCGGCGAGCCCGCCGGCGAATGAGCGCGTCGATCCCGTCGAGGATCCTCCCCAGGCCGAACTCGAACTCGGCGTCGATGTCGTCATCGTCGTCGAGCGAGCCCGAGGCGATCGCCCGGTGGACCGCCGGGAAGCCAGCCGACTCAGTGAGGCGCGAAAGCATCGCGCCGTACCCCGGCGTCGCGGGGTCGCCGCTCCCCGCGGCAGCGAAGTCGGCAGTGAGGGTCGCGTCGCTGCGGACGAATCCGCTTAGCAGGATCACGCTCGAGAGCTTCTCCTGCTCGGTCAGCGGAGTGTCCGAGAGCGAGCGCAGCGCCTGCTCGAGCCACGCGACGTTGTTGGGTCCGAGCGGCGGGCCGCTGATCGGCACGCGCAGCGACCAGGGATGCCGTCGGTAAGCGTCGCGTAGCCCGACGGCCCAGCGCGTGAGGCCGGCGCGCCAGTCGCGCTCGTGATCGTCGGGCTGCGGCGGCGGACCGAGCGCCGTGTCGACCATCAGCGTGAGCAGCTCGTCCTTGGCGGCGACGTAGCGGTACAGCGACATCGTGCCGACGCCGAGCTCGCTGGCGACCCGCGCCATCGACAACCCCCCGATCCCCTCGGTCAGCGCGACCTTGATCCCGGCGGCGACGATCCGATCGAGCGTGAGCCCGCGCTTCGGCCCGCGCGTGCCGCGGTCGCGGAGGCCCCAGGCGAGCTCGATGCTCGGCGGAATGGCGGGGGTGTCCGTCATCTGACTCGCAGCCTACTTGACGGTTCGGCGTAATTGCGTATAAGCTACGCACAATCGCGTAGCTAATACGCAGTTTATCGAAGACTGGAGACCAGATGCCACCCGACCTTGCAGTCGAAGCCCGCGAAATGACGAAGTCGTTCGGCGGCCGGTGCGTGCTCGACGGCGTCGATCTGCACGTCGAGCAGGGCTGCGTGTTCGCGCTGCTCGGGCCCAACGGCGCGGGCAAGACGACGACCGTCAAGATCCTGGCGACGCTGCTGAGACCCGACCGCGGGCGCGTGATGGTGGCCGGCCACGACGTCGTCGCCGACCGCCACGAGGTACGTCGGCGGATCAGCCTGACCGGCCAGTACGCCGCGCTCGACGAGCTTCAGACCGGCGCCGAGAACCTGGAGATGGTGGCCCGGCTGCGGCGCCTGCCCGGACGGGTGGCGCGAGCGCGGGCGCGCGAGCTGCTGGACCAGTTCGACCTCGCCGAGGCGGCCGAGCGTCGGGTCGAGAAGTACTCGGGCGGCATGCGCCGGCGCCTCGACCTCGCCGCCAGCCTGATCGACCGGCCCGAGGTGATGTTCCTGGACGAGCCGACGACTGGTCTCGACCCGCGCAGCCGCCGGGCGATGTGGGGACTGGTCACCGGGCTCGCCGATTCCGGCGTGACGGTGCTTCTGACCACGCAGTACCTCGAGGAGGCCGATCAGCTCGCGGACGGGGTCGCGGTGCTCGACGGCGGCAGGATCGTCGCCGAGGGGACGGCCGACGAGCTCAAGCGGCGGGTCGCCGGCCACCGGCTCGAGCTCGAGGCGGTCGACAGCGAGGCGTTCGCCCGGATCTCGGAAAAGGTCGGCGACGGCGCGGTCGGCGCCGACCCTCCGTCGCTGACGATCTCGCTCGCGACCGACGGCGGCGCCGGCGACGTCCGGGCGCTGCTCGACGCGGTGGATCCCGATCGCGTTCAGATCGCGCGCTTCGCGGTGCACACGGCGACGCTCGACGACGTCTTCATGACCCTGACTGGAAAGCACACGACCGAATCCGAAACGGAGCCTGCCTATGTATGAGATCGCCCTCGCCGCAGAGGCGCGGACGCTGGTCGTCCGCTCGCTGCGGCTCACGCTGCGCAACATCGACAGCCTGCTCACCGCGCTGGTGCTGCCGATCCTGATGATGCTGATGTTCGTCTACCTGTTCGGCGGCGCAATCCACACGGGTACCAGGTACGTCGACTACGTCGTGCCGGGCGTGCTGCTCGTGTGCGTCGGTTTCGGATCCTCGACGACCGCGATCACGGTCTCCAAGGACCTGACCGGCGGGATCATCGATCGCTTCCGCTCGATGGACGTCCGCGCCGAGACGCTGATCAACGGTCACGTGATCGCGAGCGTGGCCCGCAACTTGCTGTCCTCGACGCTCGTCGTCGGGGTGGCGCTCGCGATCGGGTTCCGGCCGCACGGAAATCCGGCCGGCTGGCTCGAGGCGGCGGGCATCCTGGCCCTGTTCGTGCTCGCGGTCTCGTGGTTCGCGGCCGCGATCGGGATCGTCGTGCGCTCGCCGGAGGCCGCCCAGGGAATCTCGTTCCTGGTCAGCTTCCTTCCCTACCCGAGTAGCGCGTTTGTCCCGATCCACACGATGCCGTCGGCGCTGCAGGGCTTCGCGCAGAACCAGCCGGTGACCGCCGTCGCCGACACGCTTCGCGCGCTGCTGAACGGAGCACCCGCGGGACCCGCGGCGTGGCACGCGATCGCGTGGAGCGCCGGGATCCTCGTGGTCTCGGTGGCGCTATCAGGTGCTCTGTTCCGCCGCCGCCTCAGCGGCTGACTGCTGCGCCCGCGCGAGCGCCTCTTCGGCCTCGCGCAGGGCGTCGGCGGCTCGGTCGCGGCGAGCCTGGGCGGTCTCGACGGCGCGGTTGGCGCGCTCGAGTGCACGGCGGCGCTCCGCCTCGGCCTTCTGGGCCGCCTTCTCCGCGGCCTTGTCGGTGGCTTTGCGTTCCGCGACGCGACCCGTCGATTCGCGCCGGCGGGGCGCAGGACTCGCCGCCACCTCCCCGAACGCGCCGAGTCCGACGTGGCGGAGCTCGCGCTCGAGGCAGCCGTCCTGGACCTGCGCCCGGGCGTCCTCGTCGAGCGCGGCGGCGTGCAGCGTGTCCGACACGCGCTCGACCGTCGCCTGCGTGAGCTCGTGCCCCTCCGAGCTCAACAGGCCGCGCGCCGCGGCGGTGAGCTCGTCGACCGCCTGGCGCTCGTGCTCGGTGGCGTCGCGCAGCTTGCCCGCCTCCCCCTTGCCGGCGAGCAGGTCGGCCTGGGCGCGCTGGAGCGCATCGCCGGCTTTGAACAACGCCTTGACCTCTCGGGCCTGAGTGCGCACGAGCTGGTTGACGGCCCACGCCGCCACTGAGGGCTTTCGCAGCTTGGCGACGCGCGCCGCCTCGTCGCGCTCGCCCTCGGCGCGCAGCTCCTTGGCGAGCGCGGTCCGTTCCGGGACGAAGCGCTCGAGCGGAAGGCCGTAGAGGTCGTTGGCGTTCATCGGCGATACACAGCGCCGCGTGCGTCGCCCCGCGGCGTAGAGCCCCCTATCCGCGCACCAGCTTCTTGTAGGTGATCCGGTGCGGGCGATCGGCCTCCGCCCCGAGCTGCTCGCGGCGGAAGCTCTCGTAGGCCTCGAAGTTGCCCTCGAACCAGCGGACCTGGGAGTCGCCCTCGAAGGCGAGGACGTGGGTCGCGATGCGGTCGAGGAACCAGCGGTCGTGGGAGACGACCACCGCGCACCCGGCGAATGACAGCAGCGCCTCCTCGAGCGCGCGAAGCGTGTCGACGTCGAGGTCGTTGGTGGGCTCGTCGAGCAGCAGCAGGTTGCCCCCAGTGCGGAGCAGCTTGGCCAGATGGAGGCGGTTGCGCTCGCCGCCGGAGAGCTTCTCGACCTTCTTCTGCTGCTCGGTGCCCTTGAAGTTGAAGCCGGCGACGTAGGCGCGGCTGTTGACCGTGCGGTCGCCGAGCGGGATCTGATCGGCGCCGCCCGAGATCTCCTCCCACACGGTCTTGGATCCGTCGAGCGCATCGCGCGACTGGTCGACGTAGGCAAGTTGCACGGTCTCGCCGAGGCGCAGCGTGCCGGCATCGGGCTGCTCCGCGCCGATGATCATGTTTAGGAGCGTCGTCTTGCCGGCGCCGTTGGGGCCGATCACTCCGACGATCCCGGCTCGGGGAAGCTGAAACGAAATCTCGTCAATCAGGACGCGGTCGCCGTAGCCCTTGCGCAGGCCGTCGGCCTGGACGACCACCTCCCCGAGGCGGGGGCCAGCGGGAATGTGGATCTGGACCTGGTCGAGCTTGACGTTGCGGTCCTCGGCGAGCAGCGCCTCGTAGGCGTTCAGCCGCGCCTTGGGCTTGTTGCGGCGTGCGCTCGCGTTGAGGCGAACCCACTCGAGCTCGCGGTCGATCGTGCGTCGGCGTGCGGTCTCCTGCCGCGCCTCGGTCTCGAGCCGGGCGCGCTTCTGCTCGAGCCAGCCGGAGTAGTTCCCTTCGTAAGGGATCCCGCGGCCGCGGTCGAGCTCGAGGATCCAGCCGGCGACGTTGTCGAGGAAGTAGCGGTCGTGGGTGACGGCGACGACGGTCCCCTTGTAGTCATGGAGGTGGTGCTCGAGCCAGGCGACGGACTCGGCGTCGAGGTGGTTGGTGGGCTCGTCGAGGAGCAGCAGGTCAGGCTGCCCCAGCAGCAGCCGGCAGAGCGCGACCCGGCGCCGCTCACCGCCGGAGAGTTTGGAGACGTCGGCGTCTGGCGGCGGGCAGCGCAGCGCATCCATCGCGATTTCGAGCGTGGTCTCGAGGTTCCAGCCGTCGACGGCGTCGATCCGCTCCTGGACCTGCGCGAACTCGTCGGCGGTCTCGTCGGAGTAGTTCATCGAGAGCTCGTTGAAGCGGTCGAGCAGGGCCTTGGTCTCGGCCACGCCCTCCTCGACGTTGCCGCGGACGTCCTTTGACTCGTTGAGTTGGGGCTCCTGCTCGAGCAGGCCGACGGTGGCGTTCGGCGCCAGCTGGGCGTGGCCGTCGAACTCGGTGTCGATGCCGGCCATGATCCGTAGCAGCGTCGACTTGCCGGCGCCGTTGTAGCCGAGCACGCCGATCTTGGCACCGGGCAGGAACGACAGCGAGATGTCGCCGAGCACCTCCTTGTCAGGCGGATAGCGGCGCGAGAGCTTGTAGGTGGTGAAGATGTACTGAGCGGACATTTGCCACTTTGAGGATAGGCGTGGCGGGTTAGGATCGCCCCGAGGGGTGTTGGCAACCAAGGGGATGCGATGCTCAAAGAGGCGTTCGACCGCGACGAGCTGAACCGATACGTCCACGCGATTCGCGCGAACCTGGACGCTCCCGGACTGGCCGACGCCGCTCGCCAGGCGGCGCCGGTTCTGAACGGCCAGGGTGACCCGCAGGCGGCGGTCAAGCAAAACCTGCCCGATGTGACGAACGCGATGGCGTCGTCGGGTGGGCGCAAGACACCGATAGTCCCCTTTCTGGCCCGCGACCCGGTCCAGAGCCTGTTGCAGAGCACCATCGAGGCGAAGCTCCGCGAACAGGGCGTGGAGGACTCGGCGCCCCCGCACCGTGAGGGGCTGGCGAAGATCATTCACACGTGCGAATCGTTCCTGCACCCGCTGCGCTACGGACCGACGAACGTCGACTGGGTGATCGAGGTCGGCAAGGCGATGCTTCACCGTGTCGCCGAAGGCAATCGTTCGTTCAACCCGAAGCCGGCGAAGCAGGTGACGATCAGCGACGACGCGCGGGTCGTGGTCGTCGGTGACTGGGGAACCGGGCTTCCGCGGGCGCGGGCGGTGGCGGGGTTCATGGCCGACGAGGTCTCCCAGGCGCTCGCGGCTGGACGTGAGGCGCACGTGATCCACCTCGGTGACGTCTATTACTCGGGGATGCCCGACGAGGTGCAGCGCAACGTGCTCGCGCCCGGGTTGTGGCCGGTCACGGCCGAGCAGGCGGCGATCGGCGTCACATCGTGGTCGCTGAACGGCAACCATGACATGTACGGCGGGGGGTTTGGTTACTTCGACACGCTGCTCGCCGACGAGCGATTCGCGACGCAGCGCTCGGACGACGGTCAGCCGACGAGCTTCTTCCGGTTGACGTCGGCCTCGTGGGACCTAGTCGGCCTCGACACCTCGTGGAATGAGGACCCGCTCTTTCAGGGCCACGTCGGGGTTTTGGAGGATCCTCAGGCGCAGTTCGTGGCCGAGGTCGCCGGCGAGTCCCACCGCAAGCTGATGCTGCTGAGCCACCATCAGCTGGTCTCGGTTTATGACCCGGAGGATCTCGGCCTGGCGCTCGGCCAGAAGCTCGGGCCGGTGCTGGACAGCGGTCGCGTGACGGCGTGGCTGTGGGGCCACGAGCACCGGTGCATGGCATTCGCCCCCGATCAGCACATCAAGTTCGCGCGGTGCATCGGTCACGGCGGCGTGCCGGTGCTGATGAACCACGCCGAGGGCGATCCCGTACCGTCACCGGGGATCTGGGAGGAGCGTGAGTTCCTCGAGGACCGGGGCGATCACTGGGCTCGGTTCGGCTTCGCCGTCCTCGACTTCAACGCCGATCAGATCAACGTCCGGTATCGCGACGATCAGGGGACGCAGACGCGAGCCGAGGTGATCTCGTGACTCCGCCGGGGGCGAGTCCCGAGCACTTCGACGCGATCGTCGTCGGGTCGGGCTTCGGAGGCTCGGTGACCGCCGCCCGGCTCGCCGAGGCGGGGTGGGGGGTGTGCGTGCTGGAGCGGGGCAAGAGCTACCCGCCGGGCTCGTTCCCCCGCACGCCGCTGGGGATGAAGCACAACTTCTGGGACCCGGCTCAGGGCCTGCTCGGGATGTTCGATCTCTATTCGTTCGCGGGGATCGACGCGGTGTGCGCGAGCGGACTCGGAGGTGGCTCGCTGATCTACGCCAACGTGTTCCTGCGCAAGGACGAGCGGTGGTTCGTGCATGAGGATCGCGAGGGTGGCGGCTACGAGGACTGGCCGGTCACGCGCGCGGACCTCGATCCGCACTACGAGCGGGTCGAGCAGCGGGTGGGGATTCAGAAATTCCCGCTCTCGGACTCCCCGTACGATCAGACGGCCAAGGTGCTCGCCTTTCGCGATGCCGCCCACGGACTCGGTGTCGATTGGTCGCTGGTCCCCCTGGCGGTGACGTTCGCGAATGAGGGCGCGGCTCCGGTGCCGGGCGAGCCGATCGCAGAACTGCCCAACCTCCACGGCCGCACGCGGGACACGTGCCGGCTGTGCGGCGAGTGCGACGTCGGCTGCAACTACGGCTCCAAGAACACGCTCGACTACACGTATCTCACGCAGGCGTGGCGGGCGGGGGCCGAACTGCGGACGTTGTGCGAGGTCCACGCGTTCGAGCCGCGCGACGAGGGCGGCTACCAGGTCCACTACGCGGTCCATGACCCGGCGAGCGAGGGCGAGCCGACGGACGTCGCGGCGCCACCCCGTCGCACGCTCACGTGCACGCATCTGATCCTCTCTGCCGGGACGCTCGGGACGACCGCGCTCATGCTCCGCAACCGCGCGGGCCTGCCGGCGGCGCTCGAGCCGCTCGGCTACGGGTTCTCCGGCAATGGCGACCTGCTCACGTTTGCCATGCGCGCGAAGCAGGACGGCCACCCCCGGGCGCTCGAGCAGGCGATCGGGCCGGTGATCACGAGCGCGATCCGGATCCCGGATGCGCTCGATGAGGGGCCGGTGCCCGACTGGCTCGGCCAGGGTCGCGGCTTCTACCTCGAGGACGCCGGGGCGCCGGCGTTCGCGAGCTGGATGCTCGAGCTCCTCGAGGAGCCGGAGACGATCGTCAAGGAGATCCCGAAGCTGTGGCACTACGCCATGTCGCTGCTCCACGGGCCGCGCCACAGCGAGGTCGGCGACATGGCCTCTGCGCTGCTGGGCAACTGCGATCTGTCGGCCGGGGCGCTGCCACTGCTCGGCATGGGCCGGGACATCCCCAACGGGCGGTTGCGGCTGCGGGGCGACCTGCTCGAGCTGGATTGGGACAAGGAGGGCGCGTCGGCCGCGTACTACGACCGGGTGCGCAAGCTCTCGCGCCGGGTGGCGCACGAGCTCGGCGGCGAGTTCCTCGACAACCCGATCTGGCACGAGAATCGCGTGATCACCGTGCACTCCCTGGGGGGCTGCCGGATGGGCCGCAGCGAGAAGGAAGGGGTCGTGGACGCGTACGGCAACGTGTTCGGGTGCCCGGGGCTGCACATCGCCGACGGCTCGGTGATGCCCGGGCCGGTGGGGGCGAATCCGTCGCTGACGATCGCGGCGCTGGCCGACCGGTTTGCCGACGCGATCCTGGAGCAGCCGCGGGACCTGGCGCGGGTCGGCGGTACGGCCGGGGCGGTGGCTTCGGCGGTGGCGGGCGGGGGCGCCTCTGCGGGCGAGGCGCCGGGGAACGGGCGGGTCGTGTCGCTGTCGTTCACCGAGGAGATGAAGGGCTACGTGACCCTCGGCGAGTCTGACTACGACCGGGGCTACCGGGCTGGCAAGAAGGCCGGCAACAGCTTCATGTTCCACCTGACGATCACCGCAGACGACGTCGAGAAGTTCATCGCCGACCCCCGGCACACCGGGACTGCCGAGGGGTGGATCGACTCCGATCAGCTCGGCGGCAGGCTCCCGGTCTCCGGCGGCGTCTTCAACCTGTTCGTGGCCACGGACTCGCGGGGCGAGAAGCAAATGCTCTACCACCTGCAGTTCAGCGACGCTGAGCAGCATCCGCTGACGATGACCGGGTTCAAGGAGATCCTCCACGGCCACGGTCTCGACGGTTGGTCGGAGACGACGACGCTGTTCACCCATGTGCTCGCCGGGCACTTGGCTCCGGGCGAGAACGCCGGCGCGCGGACCGTGGCCGGCGGGATCCTCCACATCCATCCGCTCGACTTCGCCCGCCAGCTGACGACGTTCCGCGTGCACCCGCCGGAGCGGGTCGACGCGCTGGCTCGGTTCGGGGCGCTGTTCGCCGGTGAGCTGTGGAGCGTCTACGGGCCCGGGGGTGGCAAGACGTGAGCGAGCAGCGAATCGAGTTGACCGTGGGCGACCGCCCGCACGAGTAAGGAGACCGAGATGTCAGAGGGGCAGCTGGGGGCCACATCCGTTCCGGCCGAGGTTGGAAGTGATGATCTGTTGGGAGGCTGGCTCAGCGCAAACGTCGGCAAGATCGTGGCGGGGGTGCTCGCGCCGGTGTTCGCCGTCCTCTCGCCCGCCCTGGCCGGGCTCGCGAACGAGATCTTCAATCTTCATCTGACCACCCAACAGATCTCGAACGTTGGGATCGCGATCGTTGCCGGGCTGGGGCTGATCGGTTTCAAGTGGCTGTCGAACCGGGGCGCGTGGGAGCGAGCGATGCTCGACGTCCAGAAGGTCTACCTGCTCGGCAAACCGAGCGTTCCGCCGGCGAACGGGGCCGAGGCACCCCCAAAAGCGTAGGCAGCCGGGCGGGTGGGGTGTCACCGATGAGTCCGACAACGACAGCCGCGGCGTTCGACCCGGCGGCGCTGCTCGCGCAGTACCGGCCGGTGGTCCAGTACGACTCGCTCGAGAGCTACTACACCGACTGGGCGGCGGTCATCACCGACCACCCGGGCAATGCGCTCAGGCGCGCGAACGGCACGGTGATAGCGGCCGCCGCCTCGGATCCGCACGGCGGCCCGGTGCCGCTGCTCAATCTCGCGTTCCTCCGGCCCGACGTATATCCCAACGGCGAGCCCGTGCTCTCCACCGACTTCATCGGCGAGACCGCCGGCAACTACGTCACCGCGGCGCGCGTGATGCACGCCCTGCCCGGATACGCCAACAAGGTGCACGGACGCGTGGTCACCGAACAAGGCGTCACCTGGCTGCAGTACTGGTTCTTCATGTACTACGACAACCCCGGTTTCCTCGACCTCGGGAGACACGAGGGCGACATGGAGATGATCCAGATTCGCCTCGACGCGGGCGGACAGCCCGACGTCGTCAGCTACGCGCAGCACCGCAGCGGGCTGAAGGCGCCGTGGGACGAGATCGAGACGCAGGGTGGCGCGCCGGTGGTGTTCAGCGCGCGCGGGACGCACGCCTCGATGATGCGCTCGGGGACGCTGCGCAGCGACCGATCGTTTATCCCCGACCACAACGACGCGCGGGGCCCGCGCGTGCAGCTCGACCTGATTGCACTGTCCGAGACGACGACGCCGTGGGCGTTCTGGCCGGGCCATTGGGGTGGCACCAAGCCGGACATCGAGATCCTCGGCAAGGTCGGAGTCGAGGCGAACAGCCCGGCAGCGATGACCGCCCACCCCGCCTGGCAGGACCCGAACGCGTTCCACAACTCCTGCGATCAGGCCGACCTCCCGGCGATTGGAGAGCCGCACACCGCTGGCTTGCCGACGCCGAACGCGCCCGTGCTCGAGGTGCGGCCCGTGCCGGGAGGTGGCGCCGTGCACGTCTCCTACACCATCCCTTCCTCCCCTGGTGCTCCTCCGCCAGACCGTCTCGTCGTCGGGGTCGACTCATCCGGCGGACAACTCCCGCCGGCGACGACGGTGATCCCGAACCCGGGCGCGAGCGGCGAGCTCGAAACCCGCATCGCACCTGGCGTGAGCAAGGTCACCGTGATGGGCACCACCCATTCCGCCGATGGCGCCGTGAGCACGACCGAGCAAGACTCGACCCCGGTGCCGTGATGCTCGTCGACCTGCACGCCCATTACCCGATGCACCTGGTCCCCGGCCCGCAGCAGCGGACCCACGAACGGGTGCGCGCCTGGTCGCGCCGGCGCTGGCAGGCGCGGATCGTCGGACTCATCTCGAAGTTCGCGAACTATCAGGGCCCGGGTGACACGCCGTCGGTCACCGAGGGGCTGATGCGCGACGGCGATGTCGGCGCGCTGCTGTCGGTGCTGTACGCGCCGTTCGATGAGATGGACCTGGATCAGCCGTATGGCGCCCCGCCCCAGACCGGCTACCCGGCCGACATCGTTGCCGAGCTCGACCTGGTCGAACAGCACGTGGCCGAGCGCAGCGATGTGATCGGCGTCGCGCATTCGCCGGCCGAGCTCGACGCGTTGCTCGGCGAGGGACGGATCGCCCTGGTCCACGCGATCGAGGGCGGCTTCCAGCTCGGGCCCGACGAGTCCGCGATCCGCGACCACGTGCGGACGCTCGCCGGCCGGGGCGTCGCCTATGTGACCGTGGCGCACCTGTTCTGGCGGGAGGTCGCCACCAACGCGCCGGCGCTGCCGTTTCTGCCCGACTGGCTCTACAACCTCGTCTTCCCCCAGCCCGACCGAGGACTCAGCGACCTGGGCCGCGCCGCCGTCGAGGCGATGATCGACGAGGGGATCCTCGTCGACATCACCCACATGAGCGCGCGCTCGATCGACGACACGCTCGCGGTGTTTGACCGGCGCGACCCGGACCGGCGCGTTCCGGTGATCGCGACACACATGGCGTGCCGGTTCGGCGGGCTCGAATACTCGTTCCCCGACGAGACGATCAGGCGCGTCGCCGAGCGTGGCGGCGTGCTCGGGTGCATCCTCTGCGAGCACTACATCAGCAGCGGCCTGAGCAAGGTCCGGTCCTTTGAGGACTCGGTCGGTGCGTTGTGCAAGCACATCGACCGCATCCACGAGCTCACCGGATCGTTTGACACGATCGGGATCGGCTCGGACCTCGACGGCTACATCAAGCCGGCGCTGCCCGGACTCGAGCACATGGGCAAGATGCGTGCGCTGCAGGACTCCCTGCGCGCGCGCTACGGTGACGAGAACGCCGACAAGATCTGTGCTCAGAATGCGTTGCGGGTGCTGCGCTCCGCCTGGACGGTCCGGCACCCGGCGGTCTGAGCGCGTTCACTGTCACAAAGCGAGCGCCTCGCGCATCTGTAGCAGCATGCACCCCGTGGTATGGCGGTGATGGACAGGGACGACGTCATCGGGCTGTACGACCGGCACGCCCGAGAGCTCGTCGGCTTCTTCACCCGGCGAACGGGTGATCCGCAGCTCGCGCTCGACCTGCTCGGCGAGACGTTCCTGACCGCGTTCGAGCAGCGCCGGCGGTGCCGCGGCCAGGACGATCGCCGGCAGGCGGCGTGGCTGTTCCGGATCGCTACCAACAAGCTCAACGCCCACTACCGGCGGGGCGCCAGCGAGCGGCGCGCCACCCAGCGGCTGGCATCGCAGCTGCGGGCGCTCACGCAGCCCGAGCTCGCCGCGATTGGCCGGCTGGCGGATGCCGCCGGCGGGCCGGACCTGGCGTTGGCCTTCGATGGGCTGAGCGAGGATCAGCGGCGTGCGCTGGCCCTGCGTGTGATCGACGAGCGCTCATACCACGAGGTCTCCGAGGAGCTCGGCGTCAGCGAGCCGACAGCGCGAGCGCGGGTCAGCCGCGGGCTGCGGGCGCTGCGCCAGGCGATCACGACCGACGCGGAAGGGAGCGCACATGGGGACTCCTGAGCGATTTGACGACCTGCCGATCCTGGGTGAGCTGCGCGATGTGCTCGAGGCGCGCTTCAGAGCTTCCGAGCGACGGGGGCCGGCGTCGCTCCGGCGTATGCGCGCGTGGACGGGGTCTGGGTTGCGCGCGGTCCCGATGCTGCTCGCCGCGCTCGTCGCGGTGGTGGTCGCGGCCGGAGCGCTCACCGTCTTCAAGCATGGGGCTTCGAGCGGGGGCGGCCCGTCCGGGGGCGGCCCGAATCCGGTCTCGCTAACGACCACTCAGAAGCGGCACATTGCTACGGCGATCTCGGCGACGATGTTCGCCGACCACGCGTGCAGGCCGTCTGTGAATCGCGGCAAGACATTCCTGCAGGGCTCGCCGGGTCCTGAGCTGCTGTCTGAGTTCGGCGTGCTGCGGCGCCCAGCGCTCCCGGCCGACGCGACCACCCGCACGCTCTTCAACAACGGCTTCGACGCGGGCGCCGGCGTGTATGTCAAGTACATCCGTCGCGCGCGCACGGAGTACGGCAAGGCGTTCTACCTGATCCCGGAGGCGCGGACAACCCCGTT
Source organism: uncultured Solirubrobacterales bacterium (assembly GCA_963812225.1). Classification (GTDB taxonomy): domain Bacteria; phylum Actinomycetota; class Thermoleophilia; order Solirubrobacterales; family Solirubrobacteraceae; genus Palsa-465. The sequence goes on along the minus strand of CAWEUN010000006.1, from coordinate 122,513 downwards.
CGGGCCGATTCCGGCGCGCTGCTACGCCGAGATGAAGACGACCCTGATCCGCGAGCGTCGGCACGAGCCGGTGACGGTGACGGCGGCGGCTCTGACGGCAGAAGTCGAACAGATCCAGGCGTTGCAACTCGAGTCGGAGAAACGCGCCGGCATGTGTTTCGCCGTCGTCAGCGTCCATCATCGGGGCAAGACGGGAGGCGTCGACGAGGGCTGTAGTTCGGGGCTGAACTGGCTTCGGCACCCGGTCTCGGACCAGGGCATCGGGGAGGGAGACCGCGCCGGTGGGACGATCTTCGCCTCGATCGTCCCCGACTCGGTGGCCTCGGCCACGCTCGAGTTCAAGGCAGGCCACGGCGATCCCGCCCGCTCGGTCACCTCGCAGGCCGTCAACAACGTCGTCGTGTTCAAGATCCCGCCACGCACCTACCACCAGGCCTTTCCGACGAAGGTGGTGCTGCGGCGGGTGGACGGAACGGTCCTCCTGGCGCCCTGATCTCGTGCCCGACGCCTGATCTGGTGCCCGACGCCTGATCTGGTGCGACCATCCGGGCGTGCGCGCGCTGGCCGCCGTATTCGCCCTGATCGCCGTCTGTTGCATGTCACTCGCAATCGTCGGGATGGTCACTGGGCGGCCGGGCGACCGCGCCGGCGTGTTCCTGCGGATCGGGGCGCTGGTGACGTTCGCGATTGCCGTCGCGCTGGGCGTGGCGGCGCACTAGGAGGGGCGGTCCAACCCGCGACTGAAGCCTTTTTTGCCCGGAATCCGGGAGAAAATGGCGACAGTTCGCGGTTGCGGCCGGAGCTGTGACAAGGCTCACGAATTGCACGGCGGTGCGCCCCTACGGTGTAGGAGGAGTCACAAGGGGGTCTCACCATGATCGATGTAGTTTGTTTTTGCGGATGTTCGTATTCCTTCCCAGGCGACACGGGCACCTGTCCGGACTGCGGCGAGACGGTCACGTTCCGCCGCCCTTGGGCCGGTGAGTCGCACGAGACGACCGATGAGCGGGAGCCGCTGAGCCCGGCGGCGGGCGAGCGCGCCCCACACGAGTTGGCGGCGTGACGCGACTTCGCGATCGCCACTAGCCGCGGCGCTCGCCTGATCGGATATAGGTGGTCGGCCGGGGACCCGGCCGACCATCTGGCGGACACGCCGCTTCCACATGAAGTTCGCCAACTTGTGGCGGTGCGGTGACCTATGCTCGCCGGCGTGGGTCCTCTTGCGTCTCGCATCCCGGATCCGTCCTATGCGACGCACACGTTTCTGTTTACCGATGTAGAGGGCAGCACCCGCCGCTGGAACGAAAACCCGGGCGACATGGCAGTCGTGCTGGCCGACCACGATCACACGGTCAGCGCGGTGGTCGAAGCCCATCGGGGCGTCGTCTTCAAGCGCACCGGCGATGGCATCCATGCCGTTTTTCCTTCGGTCGTTGAAGCCGTTCGTGCCGCCGTCGAGGCGCAGCGCCAGCTCGAACTTCCGGTGCGCATGGGCGTCCATTGCGGAGAGGCGACGGAGCGCGACGGCGACTTCTTTGGGATCGCCGTGAATCGCTGCGCTCGGCTGATGGACGCAGGGCATGGGCGCCAGGTGCTGGTGTCGGCCACCGCTGCTTCGGTTGCGGCCGAGGTGCTTGGCCCGGAGATTGCCTTGCGCGATCTTGGCGAGCATCGCCTGCGGGATCTGAGCCGACCCGAGCGGATCTTTCAGGTTGTGGCGCGCGATCTGCCGAGTCGGTTTCCCCGGTTGCGCTCGCTCGATGGTGTTCGCCACAACCTCCCGGTGTTGCGCTCGTCCTTCGTCGGCCGTCAGGTGGAACTCGACGAACTGCGCGAGCGTCTTCTCGGAGGCCAGTTCGTGACGCTCACGGGGATTGGCGGATGCGGCAAGACCCGTCTCGCGCTCGAGGCCGCAGCTCGTCTCGTGGAGCAGTTTCCCGACGGCGTTTTCTGCGCCCAGCTCAGCTCGATATCGGAACCTGAGCTGCTCGGTCAGGCAGTCGCAAGCGCACTAGGGCTGCAGCTGCTGGACACTGGAGTCGACAGCCTGGCGCGATACCTCCAGGGCCGACGTGTGCTGCTTGTGGTTGACAACTGTGAGCACCTCTTGGATGCCTGCGCCGAGTTGATCGCCGGCCTCTCGGCCCGCTGTCCCGACCTGCACCTACTCGCGACCAGTCGCGAGGCGCTCGGGCTGGACGCCGAGCACGCGTTCCCTGTGCCGTCGCTCGATCCCGGGACCGACGGCGTGCGGCTGTTCGTGGATCGGGCTCGCGCCGCCGGTGCCGAGCTGCGGCTCGGTGCCGGGGACAGACAGGTGATCGTCGAGGTCACCCGGCGCCTCGACGGTATTCCACTGGCCATCGAGCTCGCCGCAGCCCGAACCACTCATTTGGCTCCCACCCAGATCCTCGAGCGACTTTCCGATCGTTTCCGCCTACTGACAGGGGGTCGGCACAGAGTTCAGCGTCAGCAGACGCTCGCGGCGGTGATCGATTGGAGCTACGAGCTGCTGAGCGAAGAAGAGCAGAGGCTGTTCCGGCGTCTTGCCGTCTTCCGTGGGTCGTTCTCACTGCCGGCCGTCGAGGAGGTCTGCCGTGGGGATGCCCTCGACGACCTCGGCTCACTCGCCGCCAAGTCCCTCGTCAGCGTCGCCGAAGGGGACGACATGGCCCGCTATCGGCTCCTGGAGACCGTGCGCCTGTACGCCGAGGAGCGGTTGCTGGCAAGTGGTGAGGCCGCCGCGCTCCGCTCCGCCCATCGCGACTGGTCACTGCGATGGCTCGAATCGTTCCCGGTTGACGAGCTGCTCGGCACGGGCGGCGGTAGCCAGCTGGTGCCGGAGGCCGACAACCTTATCGCCGCTCTGGAATGGTCCCGCGAGCAGGGCCGGGCGGATCTCATCGCCCGCATGGCCTCGCGAATGATCGGCTATTGGTGGTCGTACGTGCGGATCGCCGAGATGGCCACCTGGTGGCGCGAGCTAGAGAGAAGCCTCCCCCGCTTGGTCCCCGGATCTGCGCGCCGCCGCGCTCCTCGTCGGGGTTGAGCATGCGATGGCTACCGGGGACTTCGAGGAGATGGAGCGACTCAGCGATGCGGCGCTGGCGATCGCGGATTTCGACAGTTGGGTCGCCGCGTACGCCTGGTCACGACAGGCTCTCTACTGGACGTACGCGGACCCGGAGCGAGGCAAGCGCTGCATCGAACAGGGGCGGGCGTCGGCGAGGGCCGCCGGCGTTCCCGAGCTCGAACGAACCACGGCTCTTTGGGGGGCAAACCTGCTCACCGGGGACCCTCGCCGCGACGAGGAACTCGGAGCGCACCAGCTCATCCACGATCTGCTGGCCATGATCAAGGACGAGTCATCGGTCAACGCGCTCGTGTTCCTCGGCATCCTTGCGGTTCTTGGCGACACCGAGACCGCGGCCCATCGAGCCGCCCAGCTTCCGGGGCGCAGCCCGTTGGAGCGCTACAGCCGGGAGTTCCTGGCGGCAACAATCGCCATCTACCAACGAAGGAGCGAACTCGCTTCGAAACATCTCGCGGCCGTGGCCGCGATCGTACGTGAGTATGCGATTCCTCTCGGCGACGTGTCATGCCTGATTGGCTACGCCACGCTCGCCGCCAACGATGGCGAGTTTGAAACCGCGTCACGTCATCTGGCCACCGCCAGGAGCGCCGGCGCGTTTCCGTTCCGGACGCCGCTGGAGATCCTGCTGTACCGCACCGCGGTGGCCGTCGTCCGCGACACGCTCGAGCCGGGCACCGCCCAGCGGTGTCGCGCCGAGGGAGCGGCAACATCGGTCGATGAGGCACTCGACGCCGAGCTCGCGCGGCGCGGGGCGTCCTGACGCCCGGCGATACACAGCGCCCCCCGGTCACGGCCCGCGAGGCAGAGCCCCACTCAATGCAGGACGAGCTTCAGCGCCACGATCATCAGCCCGAAGATCGCCCCTGTCCCGGCTTGGAGCAGGAGCTCCCAGCCTCCCAGCCGCGCCCGCCAGCCGGCGGCCAGCTCGAGGATCACGATCATGACGGCCGTCGTCCAGAGGGCCGCGGTGGTGCCATCGGTGGACTTCGCGCCGAGAATCCACGCGATCAGCAGCGCGAGAACGGGGATGACAGCGCCCTGCAGGATCGGCAACTGGTGGAGCACGCTGCGCCACAGGAGCTTCGAGCTGAGTGGCTCCCGCGCCCGCAGGCGCATCCCCAGGTAGTACGCGTACAGGTGCGTGAGCAGATAGAGCAGCAGGATGATGACCGCTGCCTCGACCGTCTCGGCGTACGTCTCCTGCGTGCTGTCCTCGACGGCGAACAGGACGCCGATCATGACCGTGCCGTAGACGGCGCCTTCGACGTTCTCGGCCGTGGCATCCAAGAACCGGTCAAGGAGTCGCCGGACCGGTCCGGGCGACGTCTGCGACGCTGGGGACGCCATCCGCGGATTATCGGGGCCGGTCCGGCCTTGAGCCTCCCGCCGGAAATACAGTCGCACCGAGAGTGGTCGGTGACGGTGTCTGGCGAGGACGCAGCGAGCGTGGCGTACCTGGAAGGTACGCGAGCGAGCGAGGACGCGGCCAGGCGCCGTCAGCGGCCGCTCGAATGCGACGGTATTTGCGGTGGGGAGCTCTCGGGCTGCCAGCCGCTGACGACCCATCGGCCGGCGGCGACCTCGGCCACCGTGGCGAGGGTGAGGTGCCACGCGGGGCGCAGGCCCTGATATGCGGTTGACGCCGTCGCGGTCGTCTGCTCGCGCGTCACGACGACGTACTGGTCATGTCCACCGATCAGCGGCGCCACCGCCTCGACCGTGCCGCTGTTCGCAATCCCGCCCCGTCGCAGCTCGTAGTCCTGAGCGGTCGTACCGGCCGCGAGCTGCATCGCCGAGCGCGCCTGGCCGACACTGGCGGCGGCGAGCGCCCGCATGTCGGCGGCGACCGTCGCGGCGCGCCAATTTATGAAGGCGTCGGCGAACGCCTCGATCGCGCGGATCGGGCTCTGCGAGCTGCGGTCGGCGTGCTGGCGCGGCGGTGGCGCGGAGACGTACTCGTGGGTCTTTTGCGCGGCGGCCAGCCTCGAGGTCTCGGCGTTCGCCGCGGTTGTCGCGGGCGACGGCGCGAGCCCGCTGCAGCCCGCCAGCGTGAGCGACGCGACCACGGTGGCGAGCGCGGCACGCACGACCTACAGCCCCGCGGGATGGCGCGCCACGAACCCATCCGAGGTGCGCACGAGCGGGTGCCAACCGATCCCGGTGCTCCCGTCGCCCGGCCCCGCCGCGTCGTGGGTGTCCCAGCGCAGCCCGGCCACGTACATGAACACGTGGTCGGCGCTCGCGTACAACGTCACCCATCGCCCGGGACCGGGCTCGCCGAACGACTCGAGCGCGCTCGACGCCGCGGCGTCGGTGACCGGAAGCAGCCGTGCTCCGTAGAGCAGGTGCTCGACGCTGCTCGAGCAGTCGTAGGCGGGCGCGATCGCCGACAGCGGCAACCCGTGGCCCGCGCCGTAGACGTACGGCTTGCCGACGATCTCGTTGCCGGCGGCGATGATTTCCTTGACCGCCGCCGGGGCGTCGCGTGGTGCGGCGGCGAGCCCGTCGGGGAGCAGGGTCGCGCGCTCGCCGCCGGTGAGCGGGACACCGGGGCCACCGGCGGGGGCACATGCGACGGGGTCGTCGTCCGCTTCGGGGTCCGGCTCTTCGGCGACCTGTTCCAGGACGTTCCCAGCCCCCGCCGCAGGCGGCCGCTCGATCCGCACCGGCCCCGACCAGAACCCGTGCTCGTACGGGATTCCGAGGCCGAGGGCGAGCTCCCACCAGAGGTCGATCACGCGCGGGAGGCCCGCGACCGGTCCGCCCCCGAGCCCGAAGTCACGCTTGTACGCGATCGCGGAGCGGCCGCCGAACGTGATCCGTAGCGGGGTCATGTACGGCAGGCCGCCCATGTCAGTCGCCGTCTGCAACGTCAGCCCGCCGAGCTCGGCGTAGCTGTCGGGGTGCGTGAGCAGGTCTTGGCCGTCTGCCCCGATCGTGCCCGAGCTCCGATCGCCAGGACCGCCGTATTCGCTGGCGCCGACGAGCTGCCCGGTCCCCGGCGGGCCCAGGACGACCGAGCCGACGGCCGGCGCGGCCGAGGTGGCGCAGCCGCTGCGACGCGTCAGCATGGCGACCAGGAGCGACAGGATCGCGGCGCTCAAACCGGCGAGCGCGATCGTCCCGATCAGGGCTGTGGCGAGGAGGACGCCACCGTGGCCGCGCCGGCTTGCGAGCATCGGACCACGGTATGGGCCAATCCCGCCGCCGGCGCGAATTGGCACTGAGTTGTTACGGCCGCATGGGCGCGACCGGCTTGCCGTGCCCCGTGGGAGCGACCGGCTTGCCGTGCCGCCTACGCCTGAACCATCTCCGGCGGGAAAGCGTTCGGCGCGAGCTCGGTGCGGTTGCCGCCGCCGGCCTTCGCGGCGTACAGCGCGAGGTCGGCGCGTCGCAGAAGGTCGTCGAGCTGTTCGCTGTCGGCCCAGTTCGCGACCCCTGCCGAAAAGCTCGCGCGCGCGGGCGTGATCTCGCGCAGGCGCCGCAGCGCGGTGGCCGGCGCGTCCGGGACAGTGGCGGGCAGGAGCGCGACGAACTCGTCTCCTCCGAGCCTCGCGACGACGTCGCTGGCCCGGAGCGTGTTGCGCATCCGCTCGGCGGTCTCGCGGAGGACGCGGTCTCCCTCGTCGTGTCCGAGGGTGTCGTTGAGCTGCTTGAACTCGTCGAGGTCGAAGGCGATGATCGAGACGAAGCTGCCGTTGCGATGGGCCTGGGCAAGGGCCTGTTGGGCGGCGAGCTCCCAGCCCCGCCGGTTCAGCAGTCCGGTCAGCGGATCGATTACAGCCTCCTTGCGCAGGCGTTCGGTCAACCGGCGGGTCTCGCGCATCGCCATCCGCAGCGAGCCCGCGACCGTGGCGCCGATTAGCACCAGCAAGGTGGCGTTGCCCCAGCTCACGGGATACGCGGGCGGACCGACGAGCAGCATCGGCAAGTACGCGCAGGCAGCGAGCAGGGCGATCATCGCGAGTACCTCTTCATCGCTGCCCTGAAGGCCGAACCACACCATCGCCATCATCATCAGGACCGAGTAGCCCGACGCCGCGCCCCCGCTGTAGGCCTGGAGCAGCGTGAGCATCGGGAGGCCGGCGAACGCCGCCGCCCGCCTCACGGTGGTGAATCTCGGCGGGACCAGCGTGACGATCAGCGGCACCGCGCAGCAGCCGACGGCCCCGACGAAGAAGACCGTGTGGTGAGAGGACCAGTTGCTCGCGGTGGCGATCGCAACGGGGATGACATTGCCGGCCACCGCGAATCCGACAGACCTTGCCCGACGAGTGGTGAAGCGTTCCGCCCCCACACGTTCGCAGTTCGGCCCAGAGCGGGCACAGCCTGACCGAAATGGCCTCCGGTCAACGACTGCGCGATACTGCCCTGGTGGTCCAGGGCACCCGGGAGATCGCGCTGTCCGAGTTGATCGGCGCGATGTCCTATGCACTGGACGTAGCCGAGGGGGAGCCCCCCGGGCACGCCAAGCGGGCGTGCTTGATCGGGATGCGCATCGCCGACGTGCTCGGGCTGGAGCCCGGGGCGCGAGCGGATCTCTTCTATGCGCTCCTGCTCAAGGACGCCGGGTGTTCCGCCAACTCGGCACGGATGGCGGCGCTGTTCGGCGCCGACGATCAGCAGGCCAAGCGGACCTCGAAGCTCGTCGACTGGTCCCGGCCGTTCTCGGCTTTCGTCTGGTCGGTGCGAACCGTCGCGCCGGGCGGCTCGCTGGGCGCGCGCATACAGCGGCTGCAGGCGATCCGCACCGAGGGCGAGGTGACCAAGTCGCTGATGCAGGCACGGTGCGACCGCGGCGCCGAGATCGCGCGCATGCTCGGGTTCTCGGACGGTACGGCGGAGGCCATTCGAGCGCTCGATGAGCACTGGAACGGACGCGGCCAGCCTCGTGGTCTCCGCGGTTCGGAGATCCCGCTGGCCGGGCGCATCCTGTGCCTGGCCCAGACGGCGGAGGTGTTCCACCGCGCGCGCGGCGCGACGGCCGCTTGCGACGTGGCGGCGAAGCGCAGCGGCCAGTGGTTCGACCCGACGCTGGTCGATGCCATGGCCAGCTTCCGAAATGACAGGGCCTTCTGGGCGTCTCTCCGTGAGGTGGACGTCGCCGCCGTCGCCCCACCCGACCGAAACCAGTTCGCCGACGACGAGCGGCTGGACCAGATCGCGAACGGATTCGCCGCCGTGATCGACGTCAAGTCGCCTTGGACCCACCAGCACTCGGATCGCGCGTGGACGATCGTCGAGTGGCGTCGGGACGCTGCTCGGCCTCGAGGCAGCGACCATGCGCGACCTCGGGCGGGCCGCGCGACTTCACGACATCGGCAAGCTCGCGATCTCCAGCCGGATTCTGGACAAGCCCGGAAGGCTCACCGACGCCGAGTTCGCAAAGGTCAGAGAGCATCCGCTGGTCACTCAGAGGATCCTCGAGCGGGTGCCTGGTTTCAGCGAGCTGTCCGCGCTCGCCAGCGCCCACCACGAGCGTCTCGACGGGAGCGGCTACCCACACGGTCTGACGGCGGCTGAGCTGACGACGCCGATGCGGGTCCTCGCGGTCGCCGACGTTTACGAGGCGCTGACCGCCGAGCGCCCCTACCGCCCAGCGTTCAGCGTAGATCGCGCACTCGAGATCATGCGCATGGACGTGCCGGAGCGCCTTGATCGCGACGCGTTCTCCGCGCTACAGATGCTGCTCGGGACACCGATTGACGGACCAGCCCCGCGGCTGCAGACGACCGAGCGTGTGCTCGGGCGCCGAGCGGACGGGTCTCGGCGGCGCTAAGTCAGCCCGCGCGCCGCGACGGCTGCGCGGATCCGTTCAGAGCACTCGTCGGCCGCCGGCGCCGCGCGCGGTCGTGCGCTCCGCCACCGTGACTGCCGTTCGCGGGCACGATCGCGCTCTGCCTCGAGCTGAGCGAGCGGAGGATCCGGGTCCAGGGAGGGCGTCCCGACGTAGAACACCAAGCGGATCGTCCCCAGGCACTCGGGGCAGTCGATGTGGTGGTCGCGCACGGCTTCCACCCGGAACGCCGTCGTGGCCCAGCCGCACTGGGCGCATCGGTAGAGCGGCATTGCTCAAGAGGTTCCCACCGAACGTGGATCTCAACCGTTAGGGCTCCGTGAGGAATCTCGGCTCTGCGGAGGACCGGGCCTCCGTGACCATGAGCACAGAGGTCATATGTCACATCGGGGCGAGAACCAGAGAGTGAGCATGTCCGTACTGCAACACATGGCAGTGCTCGCAACTGGACCGAGGGGGAGCATGATGGTGATCACCGATCAAGAGGTCTTTGAGACCGGGACGGACGCGTTCAACGACCACGACCTCGGTCGGATCGACGAGCTGCTTGACGACGATGTCGTCTTCCTGGGGCCCGGTGACGAGCGGGGCGAGGGCAAGGCGGCCTGTCTGGAGTTCTACGGCAGCTGGTTCGACGACTTTCCGGACGCCCATCTCGAGATCCAGGGAATGCACTTCTTCGACGACGTGGCGATCGAGGAGGGCACTTTCACGGGGACCCACTCCGGCCGGGCTCGCACCGGACGCGAGGTCAGCCTCGACTACGTACGGATCATCCGCTCGTGCGACGGCAAGCACGTCTCGGAGCGAGTGATGCTCGACGTGCTGCTGATGCTCGAGCAGCTCGGACTCAGCGACGACGCAGCGCCTGCAGCATGAGCCCGCCTCTCGAGCGGCGAGCGCGCTCGCTGCAGATCCTGTTTCTGGTCTCCGCCCACAACGGCCTGAGCCAACGCGCCTGGATCGAGTTGACCGAGCGTGGCCACGACGTCGAGGTCGCGGTCGTCGACTCGGCGGCCGCCATGGAGGCCGCCGTCAGCGAGAACGATCCCGAGCTGATCGTGTGCCCGTTCCTGAAGAAGATGATCCCGGAGTCGATCTGGTCAGAGCACCGCTGCCTGGTCGTGCATCCCGGCCCGCCGGGCGATCGGGGGCCATCGTCGCTGGACTGGGCGATCGAGCTGGGGATGCGCGAGTGGGGCGTTACCGTGCTCGAGGCCAACGGCGACTTCGATGCCGGCGACATCTGGGCGACGCGCACGTTCCCAGTGCGGACGACCGGGAAGAGCAGCCTGTATCGCCACGAGGTGCGCCGGGCCGCGGTCGAGGCGCTCGTCGAGGCGGTCGGGAAGATCGCCGAAGGTGCGTGTCGCCCGGAGCGACCCGCGTGTGACGCGGCCATAACCGGCACCGCGCGTCCGCTGATGAGCCAGCAGGCTCGCGCGATCGACTGGAACGCGGACACGACGGGGATCGTCGTGCGCAAGATTCGCGCCGCCGAGGGGCACCCGGGAGTCCTGGACGTGATCCGCGGCACCGAGTTCCACCTGCTCGGCGCCCACCCCGAGCGCGTCCTAAGTGGACGGCCGGGCAAGATCGTCGCCCAGCGCAACGGGGCGATCTGCCTCGCGACCGTCGACGGGGGCGTGTGGATCACGCATCTACGCCGGGCCGACACTCCGACCGAGCGGTTCTTGAAGCTGCCGGCCACGCGCGCGCTCGAGCTCGCGGGGGTCGAGCTCGAAGCACCGGAGATATCGGTCGCCCTCGACGCTCGCTGGCGCATCGATCAGACCTACCGGGAGATCGTTTACCAGCAACTGGGCGAGGTGGGATACCTGTATTTCGACTTCTACAACGGCGCGATGAGCACTGAGCAGTGCGAGCGCCTGCGCGAGGCCTACGCGTACGCTCGCTCACGCCGAGAGACCAAGGTGATCGTGCTGATGGGCGGGACCGACTACTTCTCCAACGGCATTCACCTGGGCGTGATCGAGGCGGCCGAGGATCCGGCGGAGGAGTCGTGGCGCAACCTCAACGCGATCGACGACCTCGCGCGGGACATCATCGAGACCGACTCGCACATCGTGATCTCGGCGCTCGGTGGCGACGCGGGGGCTGGTGGCGTGATGCTCGCGCTCGCGGCCGATCGGGTCGTCGGACGCGAGGACATCGTGCTGAACCCGTACTACCAGCACATGGGCGGCCTGTTCGGTTCTGAGTACTGGACGTACGTGCTGCCCCGCCGGATCGGTGTCGAGATGGCCGCCCGAATCACCGGCGCGCCGTTCCTGCCCGTCGGCGCGCACAGGGCGGTCCAGATCGGGCTGCTCGACGATGCGTACGGCGCCACGCTGGCGGGCTTTCAGCGCCAGACGCGCGATCTCGCCCGTCAGCTCGCTTCCGATCCGAGCCTCGAGCAGCAGCTCGAGGAGAAGCGCCGGCGGCGCGCCGAGGACGAGAGCATCAAGCCGCTCCAGGCCTACCGTGACGAGGAGCTGGCCCGATCGCACGATTGCTTCTTCGGCGCCGACCCCGCCTACCACCGGGCACGGCGGCGGTTCGCCTACAAGCTTCCGGCGCCTCAGCTGACGGTCGTACAGGACGTGGCGCCCCGTGAGCTGGTGGGCGCGGCGGAGCGCGCCGCTTAGGGCTCAGGTGGCGGTCGAGCTCAGGTGAGGCGGTCGGGGAGGCCGAACCGCCCGAATGTGCCCGTGAGCCGCTTCGGGTCGGCGGGCTGGTCCGGGAACCGTTTGTACGCCTCAGCCTCGGGCGACTCGATCGAACGCGCGATGAATGCGGTGACGTTGCTGATCTGCTCACCGCTGAACGTAAGTACGTTCAGCGCGAACGGCAGATACGCCCGCGCGTCGTCCTCCCACGCATAAAAGCCGAGCGCGGGCTGGCCGTTCGCGCGCGTGAACACGGCCCTCCACCGCCACGCTCCCGACATCGGCGAGTGGGCGGCCCAGATCGCGATCCCGTCGCGGCTCTCATACCACGTTGCCAGGGGCGGCATCGTGAACGTCGCGTCCTCGGTGAGCATCGCGGTGAACGCCTCGACGTCGTTGCGCTCCCAGGCATCGACGTAGCGCTCGACGAGATCCCGTAGACCGTCGTCGGGCAGTGAGCGCAACGTTTCCTGCTGGCTGTGCTCGGGGACGCGCTGCTCGACCGCGGCGCGTGCCCGTTGCAGCGCGCTGTTGACCGACGCGACCGTCGTCTCGAGCATCACGGCCGTCTCCTTGGCCGAGAAGCCCATCACCTCGCGGAGGATCAGCACCGCCCGCTGGTTGGGAGCCAGGTGCTGGAGCGCGGCGATGAACGCGAGCTCGACCCCCTCGCGCTGCTCGTACCGCGCCTCCGGAGTCGCGTACCCGTCCTCGACCCCGAGCATCTCGTCCGGGTAGGGCTCGAGCCATACCGTCTCGACGATCGGCGTCCCCGGCGTGTCATGGGGATCGGTGGCCGGTCCATAGTCGATCGGAAGCACCCGCTTGGGACGGCGGGCGATCTGCGTCAGCGAGACGTTCGTGGCGATCGTGTACAGCCATGAGCGCAAGGCGCTCCGCTCCTCGAACCGAGCCAGTCCGCGCCACGCGCGTAGCAGCGTCTCCTGGAGCGCATCGTCGGCGTCATAGGCCGACCCGAGCATCCGGTAGCAGTGGGCGTGCAGCTCGCCGCGGTACGGGTCCACCAGATCCGAGAACGCCCGCTCGTCGCCGGCGCGGGCCGCGGACAGCAGTTCCGGCTCGGGCTTGGTCGCTGCGCGAGTACTCGCCATCAGCATCAAGACCTTAGACCTCCCGAGTCTCGAGAACTCATCGCCGATTAGTTCGGGCGATTGCGCGAGTCCAACCCATAGAGATGAAGTCTGGGGCCTCAACCGCGGTGGTCCACCTCGAGCTGCACACCGGGAATCGCGCGGCCGCGCAGGCCTTTTACGCGAAGTTGTGCGGCTGGAGACCGGAGCAAATCGAGACTCGCCATGGGTCCTATCTGGCGCTCGACGTCGGCGGCCGTCTCGGTGGCGGAATCGTGCAGTGCCCGACGGAGCGGCCGCTGTGGCTGCCCTACGTCGAGGTGCCGGAGATCCGCGAGGTGACGGATAGCGCGCGGGAGTTGGGCGCGAGCGTGCTGCTCGAGCCGCGCGAAGGGCCCGCGGGATGGCGCAGTGTGGTCGCCACTCGAGAGGCGGCCGAGATCGCGTTCTGGCAGCCGAAGCGCTGAGAGGGCGGGGGCGCGCCCCGGAGAGCGGGCTGGGATCCCGTTTGAGCCTCCGCTCGGCTTGCGGGCGCCGCTACCTTAAGGGGTTCATGCCTCGGATCCTCGACGTAGAGCAGGCGCTGCTGCTGCTCGAGCTTGAGCCGCCATTCGACCAGCGCGCCGTCCAACTTGCACGCCGCCGGATGGCGAAGCGTTGGCATCCGGACGTCGCTCCGCAGGGGCGCCAGCACGAGCATCAGCGCCACCTTCAGGCGATCAACGAGGCCGCGGACCAGCTCGAACAGCTGGCCGAGACCTCGCGTGGCGGTCGCGTCACGCGCAATGCCGTCAAGGTCTCAGCCGCGGCCACCCGCAAGGCACGCGAGGAGGCCGGGCGGCGGGCCTACGAGGCCGAGCAGCGTGAACGGGCCAGGGCCGAGGAACAGGCCAAGCATGACCCGTTCGGCGCGCGGGTCCCGGATCACTCCGTCGTCCACCGCTACGCCCGCTGCCTGTCCTATCCCGAATGGGGCGTCGGGACCGTGACCGGCATCTACTTCTCCGGCGATGAGGAGGATGTGCAGCAGTGGGCGCGGGTCTCATTCGCCGTCGGAGTGCGCACGATCCCGGCGGGGTCGCTTCAGTTCGTCGACTTCTCAAAGCCAGATCCGTCCGCCGACCGGGTGCAGCGATTCATGACCGCCGCCCAGCACGCGCTGGCCGAGGGCGACGCGAAACTCGCCGCCCAGCGACTCGTGTACGCCCGGGATGCCGAGCCCACGAATCCCGTCGTCCTACGGCTGCTGACCGCGGCGTTCTGGCAGGCAGGCAACCTCCCCGCGGCCGCCCGCGCGGTGCGTGACTGGGCCCGGGTCGAGAGCGACCGCCCCGCGCCCGAGCGGTTCGCCTCGAGGATCTACGAGGACATGGGCGCGATCGACCTCGCGGCGGACGCCGCCGCTCGGGCCGCCGACCGGGCGCCCGGCGACGCCTCTGCCTGGGAGCGACTCGGTCGCCTGCGGCTGCGCCAGATGGACCGAGCCGCCGCGATCTCGGCGCTCGAGCACGCGCGCTTGATGGGACCGACGGTCGAGGGCCTGCTCGACCTCGCGCTCGCGTACCACCTCGCCGGCGACGTCGGTGGCGAGGTGTCGACGGCCGAGGACGCGACCCGGCTCGATCCCGAGTCAAGGGCAGCGTGGTCGACGTACGCGCACGCGCTGGCGCGCACCGATCGCGTGGGCGAGTGCATCGCCGCATGTCGCCGGGCGCTGGAGCTCGGGGACGATCCCGATGTGGCGGACCTGCTGGAACGGGTCGAGGCGGCGGAGCCGCGGTCGCTGTCGGAGCGGACGGCGGCGTAGGCGCCCGGCCGAGCAGGCAGGTGAGATGCCCGGGCGGGGCTGAGGGCGGCGCCAAAGCGGGGCCGACGGCGGCTCCAAATCCTGCATAACACGTCACGACCGGAAAAATCGGCGAGGCCTGCCGTATTAAGCACGCTCCTCGTGCACAGCACGACAGGGCTCGGGGTCTGAGCCGAGAGTGACGCGTTAAGCACGAAAGCTACGCCACCGAGCCCTCGCGCCCGCACACGGGACACGACTCGCTTGGAGCCAAGGGGCGGCCCTTGCACTCCGGGCAGTCGCCGACCTCCTCTAGGACACCGAGCAGCTCCCCGACGCGGCAGACGAGCAGTCGCTCCTCCTCGACCTCGATCCAGGCGCCGGCGGAGGCTGGAAACACGACGTGGTCGCCGGGCTTGACCGGCATCTGGACGCCAACGTGGTCCCACCAGTCGAGCCCTGGCCCGACGGCCAGCACGATCCCGTGCTGTGGCGGCGGCTCATCGGAGCCGGCGGGCACGAGCAGGCCCGAGCGCCGAACCCGGTCGGGGTCGAGCTCCTTGATCACGATGCGGTCGAACAGAGGGCGCAGCTGGTTGCGCATGGTCTTGGGGCGTGATCATAGGATGGCGGCGCCAGGTTTCTTCCTCTCGGCTCGATGCTGTGGGATGCTCTGTGGCGGCGAGCGACGAACGGCGGCGGTGAAATGAAACGAGTGGTGTGGATCCTGGGCGTGTGCGTTGCAGCAGTCGGAGCCCTGAAGAGGCTGCGGCAGCGCCGGGCCGAGAGTTGACGCCGGCCACGCGCTTCGGTCCGGGTGCGGGCGTACGGTTCTGCACCGCATGCGCCTGCTCGTTGCTCGCTGCTGTGTCCGCTACTCCGGCCGCCTGACGGCGGTACTGCCGGAGGCCTTGCGGCTGATCATCGTCAAGGCCGACGGGTCGGTGCTCGTGCACGCCGACGCAGGTGGATATAAGCCTCTGAACTGGATGACGCCGCCGACCGTGCTCGAGGAGTCTCCCGAGGCGATCGTCGTCCGGAAGCGCGCCGGCAAGTCCGAGGACCGGCTCGAGATCGAGATCTCCGAGAGACTGTCCGACGTCACCCACGAGATGGGTCCGCCAGACGACGAGGCGGCGCTCGCGAAGGACGGGGTCGAGGCGCACCTCCAGGAACTGCTGGCCGAGCGGCCGCAGTGGTGTGGCGAGGGCTTCCGGCTGGTCCGTCGGGAGTGGCCGACCGACATCGGTCCGGTCGACCTCATGTGTCGCGATCTCGAGGACCAGTGGGTGGCGGTCGAGATCAAGCGAGTCGCCGGGATCGAGGCCGTGGAACAACTGACGCGCTACCTGGAGAGGATCCGGCTCGATCCGGGACTCGCGAGCTGCCGCGGGGTGCTGGCGGCGCAGGCGATCAAACCTCAGGCGCGCGTGCTGGCGGCCGCCCGGGAAATCGCGTGCGTCGAGGTCGACCTCGCGCTGCTGCGCGGCGAGCGCGAGCCCGACCTGAGATTGTTCGCTGCATGAACGATCAGCCAGCCGTCCTCACAGAGCGCCGCGGGCGCGTCCTCTTGATCACGATCAACCGCCCCGATCAGCGCAACGCGGTCAACGCCGCGGTCGCGCATGGGATCGCCGCCGCGCTCGATGAGCTCGACGGCGACCCGGAACTCTCGGTCGGCGTCCTGACCGGCGCCGGCAAGGGCTTCTCAGCCGGTATGGACCTGAAGGCATTCGTCGCCGGTGAGAGCTCGTGGGCTGGCGACCGTGGCTTTGCCGGCATCACTCAGCGCGCGGCGGACAAGCCGCTGATCGCCGCGGTTGAGGGGTTCGCGCTGGCCGGCGGGCTCGAGATCGCGCTCTCGTGCGACATGATCGTCGCCGCTCTCGGTACCCGCTTCGGGATCCCCGAGGTGAAACGCTCGTTGGTCGCCGCTGCCGGGGCACTGTTGCGGCTTCCGCGGGTGCTGCCGCGGACGGTCGCGATGGAGCTAGCGCTGACGGGTGAGACGATCGATGCCGAGCGTGCGTATGGGATCGGACTCGTCAACCGCCTCACCGACCCGGGGGAGACGGTCTCCAGAGCGCTCGAGCTCGCGGAGGTGATCGCCGCCAACGGGCCGCTGGCGCTCGCGGCCACCAAGCGGGTCATGATCGAGTCGGTCGACTGGCCCGACTCGGAGTTCTTCGCCCGGCAGGCGGAGATCATCGGCCCGGTGATGTCCTCCGAGGATGCCCGCGAGGGAGCCAAGGCGTTCGCCGAGAAGCGAGCTCCGGTGTGGCGCGGGCGCTAGCTCGCAACAGTTCTGGGCACGCCGGCACGTTATTGCTATGTATAGGCCGGTCGGGGCGAGGATTTAGACCGGAAGGCAAACCCGCGTGGAGCGGAGGA
This sequence comes from uncultured Solirubrobacterales bacterium, assembly GCA_963812225.1. Lineage (GTDB taxonomy): Bacteria > Actinomycetota > Thermoleophilia > Solirubrobacterales > Solirubrobacteraceae > Palsa-465. The sequence continues at coordinate 105,682 of CAWEUN010000006.1, read as the reverse complement.
GCGCCACTGGCGCGAACTCTGTCGTGAGCCTCGCCCCGACGACGGCTCGCCGCGCTCAGTTGGGCGGGACGTTGGTCACGACGCTCGGGCCCGTGTACCGGTGCCGATGGTCCTTGCACGCCGCCGGGAAAGAGAACTGGACGAGGTCCCGGTGGACGCCGTTGTAGCTGGCGAAGATCGTCACGACGCCATGTGTCCCACGCCGGCACCTGGGGTCGGTCGTGCTCTTGACCCGCACGTGGATCTTCATGATGTTTCCAGGGACCCCGAACTCGATGGCGTGATGCGAGGTGAAGATCACGTGGCGTCCGATCGACAGCACGATCTGGCGATCGGGAGCGTTCCGAACGCGATCGACCTGGCAGATGATTCCGGTCGCCGTCTGCGCAGACAGGTTGATCTGGCCATGACCGCGCGTGTAGCTCCCGGTGGCGCCCGTGATCGGCTTGCCACCGTGGAATCCCCAAGCCTCCTTGGCGACCGGGACTTGCGGGATCACCTGGCAGTAGTTGACCGTGCTCGCGGCGGCCCCGCTGCCGAGGAGTAGCGCCACGGCGACAACGGGTGCTGCGAGCCCCGGGACAACGAATTTTCGCTTCCACCGCCCCCTCCGCATAGCGCCACTCTAACCCACGCCACCACGCGTTCGACTGATTTCGTCAACGGCCTCCAGCAGGCGGTCGACGTCGTCGCGGTCGTTGTACAGAACGATGCTGGCGCGGACGGCGCCGCCGCTGTCCCCAAGTCCGTAGCGGTGCATGAGCTCGTAGGCGTAGTTGTCCCCGTCCCAGACGGAGATGTCCCTCTGGCCGAGGAGTCGGGCGACCTCGTGGGGATGGTGGCCGTCGATCACGAACGAGATCGTGGAGGTCCGGCGGCGCGGTGCTCCGAGCATCCGGACTCCGGGGATCTCCATGAGTCCCTGGAGGGCGCGCTCGAGGAGTTCGGTCAGATGGTCCTCGACGGCCGCCAGCGCGACCAGAACCCGCTCGCGACGATTGCCGGGAGCGGCTGTCAGCCCCGCGATCCAATCGATCGCCCCGGTGACGCCCGCGAGCACCTCGAACGCCGGCGTGCCACGCTCGAAGCGGTCGGGCACAGCGTCCGACGATGGCACGAGTTTCGCCGGCCTCAATTGCTCCAGCAGTCCCGGGTCGGCGATCGCTGCGCCCGTGTGCGGTCCAAAGAGTTTGTAGGTCGAGCAGACGTAGAAGTCCGCCCCGAGCGCGGCGATGTCGATCGGACCGTGGGACGTGGCGTGGACCCCGTCGACGTAGGTGAGCGCGCCGGCGGCGTGGGCACGGTCGCTGATTGCGCGCACGTCGGGCTTTGTTCCCAGCGCGTTGGACGCCGCGGTCACGGCGACCAGGCGGGTGCGATCGCTGATCAGGCCGTCGAACACGTCTGCGGGAAGCTCGCCGGTCTCGGTGTCGAACTCAGCCCAGCGGACCGTCGCACCGCGGCGTTCCGCGGCGATCACCCAGGGCCGGATGTTGGCGTCGTGATCGAGCGAGGTGACGACTACCTCGTCGCCCGGCCTCCACGTGGACGAGAGGGCGTCGGCGAGATGAAACGTGAGAGTGGTCATGTTCGGGCCGAAGACGACACCGTCCGGAGCGCCCCCGAGCAGATCGGCCACGGCACGCCGCGCGGCCTCGACCGTCTCTGTGCTCCGCTCGCTCGCGGCAAATTGACCGTGGGTGTTGGCCATCGAGAAGCGAAGCGCTTCGGCCACCGCCTCGATCACCGCATCGGGGACGAGCGTGCCCGCCGCACCATCGAGCATCGCGGTCCCCTCTAGCAGCCCCGGAAACTCCGTGCGGATCGCCGCGATCGAGCGCGATAACGTCGGGCCGCGGCCTTCCACGGCTCAGTCCGCCCCCCAAATCGTGGCGACGAGCGACCGCGAGCCGCCCCGATCGCGGTGCTCGCAAAGGTAGATGCCCTGCCAGGTGCCGAGCGCCAGCCGCCCGTTCGAGATCGGCAGGGTCAGCGATGGGCCCAGGAGCGCCGCCTTGACGTGAGAAGGCATGTCGTCGGGGCCCTCGGACGTGTGGGTCCAGTAGGGCGCCCGCTCGGGAACCGCCTGATCGAACCAGGACTCGAAGTCACGCCGGACATCGGGGGAGGCGTTCTCGCCCAGCGCGAGCGAGGCGGACGTGTGGCGGATCAGCAGGTGCAGCAGCCCGACGTCGACGGATCTCAGCTCGGGCAGTTCGTCCACCACCTCGCGTGTGACGAGGTGAAAGCCGCGCGGGCGGGGCTCGAGCCGAATCTCGCGCTGGACCCACATCAGAGCCGGCCCCACATCAGAGCCCGCCCCACATCAGGGCTGCACCCACATCACTGCTGCACCCACATCACAGCTCTGCGGGGAGCCGCGCCACCCGCATGTCGACGCGCGCGCCGCGGAACGGGACGCCCTCGGCCTCGAGCAGCGCCCGCTGGCGGGCGCCCTTGGCGAGCGAGCCGTCGGCCCGCACGATCCGGAACCACGGGATCGACTCATCGGTGCAGTCGTGAAGCACCGCGCCCGCGACCCGTGGTGCCCCTGGCGAAACGTCGCCATACGTCCGGACGAACCCGGCGGGCGTAGCGCGGATTCTGTCCAGGATCTCGCGCGCGTAGTCCTGGGAGCGCTCCGGGGGCACGCTGGGAGGATACGAACGACGTGTCCTGATAGGCTCCTCGTCGCCGAATTCCCCGCCTGCGCGCGGGGAAGCGGGGGACCCAAGTCTCCCGGGGCGAATCGCGGTCTGTTGACCGTGTAGCGCAACACCAGCGCGAGCCCGACAGCTAACCCCGCAGGCGCACACGATGACAATTGGCCGGCGTACCAGCACTGTCTCAATTCGGCTTCGGCTTGCCAGCGTCGCCGCGCTCGCGACGCTAGGCGGCGGGGCGGGCACGCTGGCGGTGGTGCTGTCCAGGAGCGCCCCGGCCCGTGCCGCCAGCATCAGCGACCTCAGCTCGCAGCTCGCCCACGAGCAGGGGCGCCAGCACAGCCTGTCGGCGAGCATCGGCCGGCTCTCGGGGCTGATCGGATCGCTCGACTCGCAGATCTCGCTCGTGCAGTCGCGCGAGGCCGCCGTGCGAGCGGAGCTCATCAAGGACCGTGCGGCGCTTGCCAAGGACAGGGTGATGCTCACTCGCGAGCGGCAACTGGTGACCAAGCTGATCGCTCAGCTCGCGCGCGCCCGCATGATCCTCGGGCAGCAACTCGTCTCGAGTTACGAGGGCGACAGCCCGGACATCGTCTCGGTCGTGCTCGAATCGCGCGGCTTCAGCGACCTGCTCGACCAGCTCAACTACCTCAACCACGCCGAGCAGGAGCAGAAATCGACGATCGTCGCGACGAAGCTGGCCAAGGCAGAGGCGGACAGCGCCGAGCGACGGCTGGCGAAGCTCGAGGCGGCCGCGATCCAGGTGACCGAAGAGGCCACGACCAGAGAGCGGGCGCTGATCGGCATGAACACCCTGCTCCACGCCAAGCAGGCGGCGCTCGGGCGTGCGCGCGAGGCGCAGCAGTCGGCGCTCGCCGCGAGCCGGGCGAAGGGTGCCCAGCTGCAGTCGGCGATCGCCCGGTTGCAGGCGCAGCAGGCAGCTGCCGAGCGCGCCGCCGAAGCGGCGGCCACCGTCACGCCCACCGCCGGCGGCGGATCGGCGACGCCCGTCGCCAGCGGACCGGCACTGGGCCCGTCTGGCGGCTGGGCGATCCCCTACGCGATCGTGCTCTGCGAGTCGGGCGGCCAGAACCTCTCGCCCAACAGCGCCGCCGCCTCGGGCTACTATCAGATCCTGCCGAGCACCTGGAAGCTGTTCGGCGGGACAGGACCGGCCGCGTATCTCGCGAGCAAGGCCGAGCAGGATGCGGTCGCATCACGGATTTGGAACGGCGGCGCGGGCGCCTCGAACTGGGTCTGCGCCGGCATCGTCGGCATTCACTGACGCCCCCACAAGCCCAGCGGGCGAGCCAAGGTTGGTTTCGCCCGCTGGGTGCCCTCGTTGCACACCGCAACCTTCCTCAGGTAGCGGGGTTGTTTTTCTGCATGAGGAGGTCTCGTGGCCTGCTGGTGGCTGTCGCGTGCGCGCTCGGGTGGCTCGCCGTCACCGCGTCCGTGAGCTCGGCGGCGGTCAGCGTGTTCCCGAGTCCGGGCACTCGGTACGCCGAGCCGGGAACGCAGATCACGTTCCGCGGCATCGCCGCCAGTCGCATCGGCTCGATCTCAGTGGTGGGCTCGCGCAGTGGCGCCCACTCGGGCCACGTTGCCGCGGACTCGGACGGCAACGGCGGGAGCTTCCTGCCAGACCATCCGTTCGACTCCGGCGAGACGGTGACGGTCACGACCGGGCTGAACGTCGTCGACGCCACTCGTGGCGACTGGCAATTCAAGGTGGCCACACCCGCCGGCGCGATCAAACCCATCCCCGTGGCGCACGTGCCCGCCGGCGCGCACGGCGTCCAGCACTTCCACTCGCGGCCTGACCTCCAGCCGTCCTCGGTCGAGGTGATCAACCACCACGCCCCGTCGGGGCAGGGCGACATCTTCGTCGCCCCCCAGTACGGCCCCAGTCAGGACGGCCCGATGCTGCTCGACACCTCGGGGAACCTGATCTGGTTCCACCCCGTCCCCAGGGGACAGCTGGCGACGGACTTCCGCACGCAGCGGCTCGGAAACCAGCCGGTGCTGACGTGGTGGCAGGGCTACATGAACAACGGGAGCGGCCGGGGCGAGGACGTCATCTTCAATCACAACTACCAGCAGATCGCCGTCGTCAAGTCCGGGAACGGGCTCCAGGGCTCCGATCTGCACGAGTTCCTGCTCACGCCGCAGGGCGACGCCTACATCATCGCCGTCGAGCCGCTGCGCTGGCCGGGAACGCGCAAGCCGCTGATGAACTCGATCGTGCAGGAGATCGACGTGAAGACGGGCCTGGTCATGTTCGAGTGGGACGCCGCCGACCACGTGCCGATGAGCGAGTCCTTCTTCAAGACGCCGCACACGTCGGGGCACGTGTGGGACCCGTATCACCTCAACTCGATCACGATCGATCACGACGGCAACCTGGTCGTCTCGATGCGAAACACGTGGGCCGCTTACAAGATCAACCACAGCACCGGCAAGGTGATGTGGACGCTCGGCTCCGGGAAGAGCAGCTTCAAGATGGGCCGCGGCACGCGGACCGCCTTCCAGCACGACGTGGTCGTGCAGGCGAACGGCGATCTGACGCTGTTCGACGACGGGGCCGGCCCGCCGAAGAAGGAGCCCCAGTCACGCGCGCTCGTGATCTCCCTGAACACCAAGTCGATGACCGCGACGTTGGTGAGACAGTACGTGCACAGGCCGGCGCTTTCATCAGCCTACGAGGGCGGGGCACAGCAGCTCTCGGGCGGCGACGTGTTCGTCGGTTGGGGCCAGCAGCCGTACTTCACAGAGTTCAACAGCAAGGGGCAGACCATCTTCGACGCCCGCTTCACGACCGGGACTGACAGCTATCGCGCCTACCGCCTCCACTGGGCGGCCCAACCGCCGACGCTGCCGGCGATGGCGGTCTCCCGCGGGGCTCACGGTCTCACGACCGTCTACGCCAGCTGGAATGGGGCGACCGACGTGAGCGCCTACCGCGTGCTCGCCGGCTCGAGCCCGAGCGGCAGGTTCTCGGCGCTGCGCATCGTGCGAAAGCACGGGTTCGAGACCGCGCTTCCGGTCAAGAGCGCAGCCCGCTACTTCGAGGTCCAGGCGCTCGGCGCGAAGTCAAAGGTCCTGGCCACCTCCAAGCCGATCAGTTAACTCACCGTCGGCTCCCGTGATTCGCTTGGCGCGAGGTGACGCATCGAAGCGCTATCGCCGGCGTCTGCGGCGGCCCGTCTACTAGGCCGTGCGCCCATCCAGCGTGTACGTCGGGCGCCATTGCCGGCTCGAAGCGCTCAGCTTGTCGAAGTGCGCGAGCGCCTCGCCTGACCCGACCGCCACGCAGGTCAGCGGCGACTCGGCCATGTACACCGGCATCCCCGTCTCGTCGCCGACGAGATCGGCGAAGCCCCGGACCAGCGTGCCACCCCCGGCGAGGAGGATCCCGTCGCGCGCGATGTCGCTGGCGAGCTCGGGCGGGGTCTGCTCGAGCGTGTCGCGGATCGCGCGGAGGATCTCCTGCAACGGCCCCCTGATCGCCTCGCGGACCTCCTCGGTGCGGAGCTGGATCGCCGTCGGAAGCCCCGTGATCAGATGCCGGCCGCGGACCTCGATCGACTCCTCCTCGCGGAGCGGCGTCGCCGAGGCGGCCGAGATCTTGATGTTCTCCGCCGTCCGCGAGCCGATCGCCAGCTGGTACACGGCCCGCAGGTAGTGCGTGATCGCCTCGTCCATCTCGTAGCCCCCGACCCGCACCGAGCGCGAGATCACGATCCCGCCGAGCGAGATCACCGCCATCTCGCTGGTCCCGCCGCCGACGTCGACGACCATCCGCCCGACCGGCTCGTCGATCTCGAGTCCGGCTCCGATCGCTGCTGCGATCGGCTCCTCGATCAGGTGCACGTGGCGCGCGCCGGCGGCGAGCGACGCCTCTTCGACCGCGCGCTTCTCGACCTCGGTGACGCCCGACGGTGCGCACACGATCAGGCGGGGATGGGCCATCCGGCGGTGGAGCACCCTGCGGATGAAGTAGCGAAGCATCTGCTCGGTCACCTCGAAGTCCGCGATCACGCCATGTCTCAGCGGCCGGGTCGCGGAGATCGTCGCCGGGGTGCGGCCGATCATCCGCTCCGCGTCGGCGCCGACCGCATGCACCTCACCCGTGCCGACGTCCGAGGCCACGACCGACGGCTCGGACACGACGATGCCGCGCCCGCCCACGTAGACGAGCGTGTTGGCCGTCCCAAGGTCGATCGCCATGTCGTGCACGCCGACCGTCGGAGCGAGGTGGCGACGGGAGGTGTCGCGGCGGGATCCGTCTCTGCGTAACCGGATGTTGGAAGAGTGTCAGAAGCTGGGCCTTCGCGCTGAGAAACCTTGTAATTCCAGTCTGAACTCCAATTTGGTCGCCGGGGGCGCATGCGCCCCCGGCCCGGCGCCGCATGCGGCGCCGGGGGGTCGGCGCATGCGCCGACCCCATTACCAGAACGGAATACTTCGTTCCGTTATGATGCTGGGCGACTTGCCCGCAGTTCCCTCCCCCCTCTCCGGCCGCCGTGCCCAGGCGGCCCGCAACGACCAGATCATCCTCGAGTCGGCGCGCGCCGTTTTCATCGCCGACCCAGGTGCGCCGATCAGCGAGGTCGCCAAGCACGCCGGCGTCGGTATCAGCGCGCTCTACTCGCGATACGCCAGCAAGGAGGACCTGCTCCGCAAGCTCTGCACCGACGGCCTGCAGCGGTTTGTCGACGAGACCGAGGCCGCGCTGGCCGACGACCGCGATCCCTGGACCGTGTTCAGCGACTTCATGCAGCGCCTGGTCGACGCCGACACGAGCTCGCTCACCCTGGCGCTCGCCGGCCGCTTCACCCCGACGCCGGAAATGTTCGCGCTCGCCGAACGCGCCAATGAGCTGACGGTCGAGCTCTTCGAGCGGACGAAGGGAGTGCTGCGGGACGGGCTCGAGGTCCACGACCTGTCGCTCGTCTTCGAGCTGATCGCCGCGATCAAGCTACCGGACCGGGAACGGACCGAACAGCTGCGCCGGCGCTACCTGGCGGTCGTGCTCGACGGGCTGCGAGCGGGTAGTGGCGATGACCTGCCCGGGCCCGCGCCGAACTGGCGGGAGATCAACGAGCGGTGGGTGGCGTAGGGGCACCCACACGTGGACAGCCGCCTGACACGAATGTACGATCGCGTACCGTGGGGAGTGGGATTGGTGCGCGATCGGCGGCTCTCGTTGCCGGGGTAACGGCGATCACCTGTGCGATCGCAGTTGTGGCGGGCGGCGCGCTGGCGCAGTCGCCGGGGACGCCGGCTCGGTGCGCTGCGCGCGGGCCACTGCACATCGCTGCCGACCTCTGGTGGCGAGCGCGCAGTGCAGTCGCGCCCAGCGGCGCGAGCTTGATCCGGCTGTGTCGTTACGCGGGCCTGAACGCACGACCGATGTTGAAGCTCAAGCGCGCGGCGCTCGTGTCGGATCCTGAGACAATCGCGAAGGTCGTGGCCGATTTGGATGCCCTTCGCCCGATCCGTGGCGCGTTCTCGTGTCCGACCTCGGACGGCTCTCAGGTGCTGGCGCTCCTCGCGTATCCGAACGGCCGTCGAGTCACGGTCTCGATCGCCACCGGAGGCTGCGGGATCGTTACAAACGGGAATCTCGTGCGCACGATCGCCAACCGCCTCCACGCGAACCCGGTTGGCCCGCGGCTCTCGCGGGAGCTGAAGCGGCTCGTGGGCGCGAACGTCCGCCTTCCGAGGCGCTGAGCTCGAGCAGCTACCGAGCCCTCTTTCGGCTGCCGGGCGTCCGCCCGCAGGCGGTCGCGGGCCTGCTCGCCCAGATCAGTCAGGGGGCGATGACCGTTGGGCTGATCCTCCTCGTTCACGAGCAAACGGGCTCGCTGGCGCTCGCGGGCGTGGTCGTCGGCGTGGTGTGGATAGCCGCAGGCCTCTCCCGCCCGATCCAAGGACGGCTGGTCGATCGGCGCGGACCGGGCGAGGTGACGGCGGCGTGTGGCGTCGTCCACGGCCTGGGGATTGGCGCCATCGTCGGGCTCTCGGCGCTGCACGCTCCCGGCTCGCTGCTGGTCGCATTCGGGGCGCTCACCGGGCTGGCCCTGCCGCCGGTGTCCGCGGCCATGCGCGTCGCCTGGGCCGATGTCGCTGAGCCCGACGAGCGGACCGCCGCGTACAGCCTCGTCTACCTGGTCCAGGAGGTGGCGATCCTGGCCGGCCCGCTGATCCTCGCCGCCCTGGTCGCGACCGTCACGGTTTCGGCGGCGCTGGTGGTGGTCGCGGCGGTGACCGTCGCGGGGTCGCTCGGCTTCGCCGTCGCGTCACCAGCCCGCGGGTCTCGGCCGTCGGCCCCGGTGGCACATGAGGAGGCGGTGCTGCGCATCCGCACGATGTACGTGCTGCTGGCCGTCGCCGTGTTGCTCGGGGCGATGATCGGCGGGATCCAGGTCGGGGCACCGACATTCGCAACCGCCCGCGGCGCGCCCGCCGCGGCCGGGCTGCTGGTCGCGTCCCTGTCGGTCGGCGGCATCATCGGGGCTGCGATCTACGGAAGCCACCGCTGGCGGACGGCGCCGTCGACGCGGCTGTTGCTGTTGCTGGCTTGGATGACAGTGGCGCTCGCACTGACGATCGGCGCCGGCAGCTTTGTCGTCCTGGCCCTGTTCTTGGCTCTGGCCGGGTTGCCATTCAACCCGTCGCTGAGCACTCTGTCGCTACTGGTCGATCAGCACGTCCCGTCCGGCAGCGCCGGCGAGGCGTTCGGCTGGCTCTCGACCGGGATCGCCGCCGGAACCGGCGCGGGTAGCGCTCTGGCCGCGGCGCTCGCTCAACACCAGCAGCACTCACGCCCGGCGTTCATCCTGGCCGCCGTGGCCGGTGGGGCGGCCACGGCCGTGGCCGTGGCGGCGCGGCGTCGGCTCGCCCGGGCTCAGGCCGTTCCGTCGTGACGGCCTAGCGAGGCGGCGATCGGGGCGCCGTCGGCCAGGGCGAGCGCCTCCTCAATTGAGATCTCGCTGCCTGTGGCCCGCGCCGACTCCCAGCTACTCGCCTCCTGCACGGACGTCCTCGCCTCGGCCTCGTACCGTGCCCGCAGCCTTGTGAGCGTGGGGATGTCCGACCGCCCGGCGCGGGCGCGAGCATGGTCGCCTGCTGCCCATAGCAGGGCGGCGTCGGTGGGCGCACCCTCGGCCGCGGCAATCGTGCCTGCCACCGACAGGAGCGAAGCTGCAAATTCAACGTCATAGGTCCGACCCGCCAGGATCGCTTCGTGGAGGTGTGCTCGGGCGCTCGCGAGATCTCCTCGGGCCAGGGAGAGAGCCGCCCAGCTCCCTTCCGTGCTGGCGATGAGCGTCCAGAAATCGATCTCGCGCGCCTGTGTGATGGCCTCGTCGATCAGCGTCTCGGCGTAGTTGAGGTCGCCGGCGTCGAGGGCGAGCTCGGCCAGGTTATTTGCGGTCAGCGCGATCGCCCGCGGCTCTCCGATGCGGCGGCGGTAACGAAGCGCTTCTTCCAGCAACGAGCACGCCCGGTCGAAGTCCTGGCGCACGGCGCTCATGACCGCGTGGTTGTTGAGCGCGACCCCGAGCGCCCAGTCGTCTCCGGCGCTCCGTGCCACGCTGACCGCGTCCTCGTGGTGGCGCACGCTTTCGACGGGATCGGTGGCGTCAGTCACCCAGCCAAGGTGGCTCAAGATCAGCACGACAAGTCGCTCGTCCCCGCTCGGCCTGGCGAACGAAAGCGCCTCGAGTAGCCGCGGCTGCACCTCCTCTCGCTCGCCGATTAGCAGTGCCATCCTGGCCGACCCGAACAGTGCCAGCGCGCGATCGCGGCTGTCGGCCGGCGCCGCGGCCAGCGCCGCGTCCAGCACGTTCATAGCTTCCGGCACGTAACCCCGGATGTCCCAAAACCAGATCAGGTTGCCCGCCATGCGGAGCGCGCGCTCCGGGTCGTGTTCGGTCAGGTGATCGAGCGTACCGCGCAGGTTCGGGTATTCGTCCTCGAGCCGGTCGAGCCACTGGCGCTGTCCCGACCCGCGCAGCGGCTCCGCCGCGGCGTCGGTCAGGGCCAGGAAATGCTCGCCGTGTCGGTCGTCCGGTAGGCCCCGGCCGCCCTCCGCTCTGGCGCGTTCTGTCGCGAACTCCCTCACGGTTTCGAGCATCCAAAACCGCGGCTCACCGTCGCGGTCCTCTCGGGTGTGGAGCAGACTTTTTTCGGCGAGCGAGACGAGCGCCTCGACTGCCTCCGACCCCCAGATCGCCTCGGCGGTATCGACCCGCACACCGCCGATGAACGGCGCCAGCGATTGAAACTGCTCGCGCTCGCCCGGGGTGAGGAGCTGGTAGCTCCAATCGATGGTCGCGCGCAGCGTTCGCTGCCGCTCAGGTAGATCCCGCGATCCTTCGGGCAGCGCCAGTCGCTCCGCGAGCCGCGCCTCGAGGACGCGTGGGCGGAACACCTGGACCCGGGCTGCCGCCAGCTCCAGCGCGAGCGGAAGGCCATCGAGCCTGGCGCACATCCGCTCCACTGCCGCCGACTCGTCGCAGTCCACCGTTAGCCCCGGGCGCACCGCGCTCGCGCGCTGGAGAAACAGCTCGGTGGCATCCGCCGGCGCCAACGGCGGAACGTCCATCAGGTGTTCGCCGCGAATCTGGAGCGCCTGCCGGCTGGTGACCAGAACGTCGACGTCTGGCGCCGCGCCGAGCACATCGGCGACGAGGGTGGCCGCGCCGAGAAGGTGCTCGAAGGTGTCGAGCACCAGCAGCAACTCGCGCTCGGCCAAGGCCGCGATCAGCGTTTGCTCCAACGGCTCTCCGGCGACCGGCGCGACGTTCAACACGCGAGCCATCTCGGCAGCCATCAGTGCCTGATCGGCGATCGGCGCGAGCGGCACCATCCAGACCCCGTCTCGGTAGCGGGTGACGGACTCAGCGGCGATGTCGATCGCCAGGCGACTCTTGCCTGCGCCGCCCGGTCCGAGCAGCGTCAACAAGCGCACGTCCTCTTGGGCCAGGAGATCGCGCGCACGAGACACCTCAACCTCGCGGCCGACGAGCGGGTTGGCGGGAACCGGCAGGTTCGAGTGGTTCAACGAGCGAATCGGCGGGAAGCCCGTGGCGAGCCCTGGCGACAGGACCTGAAAGAGATGCTCGGGCGCGGGCAGATCCTTGAGAGGGTGATAGCCGAGGTCGCGCAGCTCGACCTGCGTGCCGAGCCCGCGGCCGGCGTCCTCGGTCACAAGCACCTGCCCGCCGTGTGCCGCCGCCATCACCCGCGCGGCCCGATGGACATCGAGGCCAACGAACTTGCCGTCATCGACCGCCGGAGCCCCGGTGTGGATGCCGACCCTCACGCGCGGCACCTCTCCGCCCGGCCAGTCTGCCGCCGCCAGCGCGAGCTGTGCACGCCGCGCGCAGTCCACCGCAGCCGAAGCCCGCGAGAACACCACAAAGAACGAGTCCCCCGCGGTCTCGACCTCACGGCCGCCCGTCGCGGCGATCGCCTCCCGCATCACGCGATCGTGCTCGCTTAGGAGGTCGGGATAGCGGTCGCCCAACCGGCGCAGCATCTGCGTGGACCCCTCGATGTCCGTGAACATCAAGGTCACTACTCCCCCACTCATGGCCGGATCATCGTAAATCGGGGGCCCCGCGGCAACTTGTCTAGCCGTCGAGCTCAGAGGGCTGGGACCAACTTGAGGAGGGCCGTACTCTGGATTTGTGAACAGCGTGGTCGCACTCGAAGGTCTGGCGGTGGCCGTATCGGCGGGCGTGCCCGTGCTCCTGTGGGGGAGCCCCGGAACGGGCAAGACGTCCGCGGTGGCCGCGCTGGGTGAGGCGCTCGGGTGGCCGGTGGAGACGGTGATCGGGTCGATTCGCGAGCCGAGCGATTTCGCCGGATTGCCCGTGGTCATCGATGGGTCGGTGCGGTTCTCGCCGCCGGCGTGGGCAACGCGGCTATCCGAGGCGGGGGTGGGCCTGCTGTTCCTCGATGAGCTGACGACCGCTCCCCCCGCCGTACAGGCGGCGATGCTCCGGGTGGTGCTCGAGCGCGTGGTTGGCGATACCAAGCTTCCGGCGGGTGTCCGGGTCGTCGCGGCGGCCAATCCGCCCGATGAGGCGGCGGATGGCTGGGAGCTTGCCGCGCCGCTCGCCAACCGCTTGGTGCACCTCGATTGGCCGGTCGAGGGCAGGCGAGTTGCCAATGGGCTGGCGGTCGGGTTCCCGCGCCCGGTGGTGGCGGGAATCGAGAACCCGCCGAGCACGGCGCAGACGATGGCCGCCCGAGCGGCCGTCGGCGCGTTCCTCGAGGTTCGGCCGCCGCTTGCTTTGCAGCTCCCGCGGTCGGCTGCGGACGCCGGACGTGGCTGGCCGAGCCCGCGCAGCTGGGAAGCGGTGGCGCGGCTGCTGGCGGCGTGTGAGGCGGCCCACGCGTCGGAGGCGGCGAGAGCGACTCTCGTTGAAGGTGCCGTCGGTGACGGGGCGGCGCTCGAGTTCCTCGCCTGGCTGGAGCACCTCGATCTCCCCGACCCGGAGTCGGTCCTGGCGGATCCGGACGGCTTCGTGCTCCCCGAGCGGAGCGACCGCGCGTTCGCCGTTCTGACCGCGGTCGCGTCGGTCGCGGTGGCCGACGGCAGCGATGAGCGCTGGCAGCAGGCGTGGCGAGTGGTCGCGCGTGCCGCCGACGGCGCCCCTGACGTGGCCACGCTGGTGGCGCGGACGCTCGCCGCCAACCGTCCGGCGGGGGCCGAGGTGCCCGAAGCCTTGATGGAGCTGGCGCCCGTGCTGCGCGCTGCCGGGCTGCTGTCGTGAGATCGGGGGCCGGCTGATGCGGTTCTTGCGAATTGACGACCTGCCCCAGGAGCTGCGCCGGCAGTGGGCAGGAGCCCGGGTGTGGGCCGCACACGAGGCGCCGTACCTGGCGAGCGCGCTGTTGGCGCTGGACCCGGTCGTCGTCGACCTCGAGGGCGAGGGCTCGGCCGATCTGCGGGCGTTTCCTGCCGACCGCGATTGGCACGTGTACATCGACCCGCAGGTTCTGAGCGACGTCGAGGTCAGCGAGCTCGGCTTCTGGCTGTTGCACCAGGTCAGTCATCTCCTTCGCGAGCACGCGGCGCGATACCCGGGCCCGCCCTCTCCGCAGCAGGCAGCCGGTCCCGTGGACGCTCCTCGCACCCGCGAGCAGATGCTGTGGAACGTTGCCGGCGACGCGGAGATCAACGACGACCTGCGTACGACGAACCTCGTGCTTCCGGAGCGGGCCGTCCATCCTTCTCAGCTCGGGCTACCCGAGGGCTGGACCGCCGAGCAGTACTGGGACGCGCTCGACCCCGAGGTCGAGCCCGACCCGGGCGATGAGCCTGAGGTGGGCGCGGACCATGACTGTGGCAGTGGCTGTGACGGGCAGGGTCGACCGACCGACTGCAACAGGCCCGGACTCAGCCACGTCGCGGCCCGTCTCCTCGCTCGGGACACGGCGCGACGGATACGCGAGCACACGCGCGAACGTGGGGACACGCCCGCCGGCTGGCAGCGATGGGCCGAGGAGGTCCTCGAGCCCAGTGTCAACTGGCGCCGGCAGCTCGCGGCGCACGTCCGTCGCGGGGCCGCCGACGTCACCGGCCGCGTGGACTTCACGTATCGCCGGCCGTCACGACGGGCGAGCGCGGTTCCCGACGTCGTGCTCCCGAGCCTGCGACAACCTCTCCCGCAGGTCGCCCTGGTGATCGACACCTCGGGCAGCATGAGTGACTCAATGCTTGGTCAGGCCCTCGGGGAGGTCACCGGGGTGCTACGCAGCCTCGGGGTCGCTCGGCGGAATCTGCGGGTGATCGCGTGCGACGCGCAGGCCTACCATGCGCAGCGGGTGCGCAAGCTCGACGCGATCCGGCTCGAGGGTGGCGGTGGCACCGATATGGGCGCCGGGCTGGAAGCGGCCGCCGGCCTGCGCCCGCGCCCGGATCTGATCATCGTCCTCACCGACGGCTTCACCCCGTGGCGCCCGGCGCCCCCGGCCGGGATCCGCGTCGTCGTCGGGCTGATGGACCGTCGGGGCCACACGCCGACTTGGGCGGAGACGGTTTTGGTCGGCGACGCGACGGGAGCCCGACTATGAGCGAGCAGTCCCCGGGAACACCCGAGCGTGATGACCGTGGCCCGTTTGACCCCGAGCAATGGCGAGCGTTGGGGATGTCGAAGGAGGACGGCCTACTCTGGTTCAAGCACCGGATCGGCCCCCGAGACGCCCTGCGCTGGCAGCGCGCCGGGGTCGCCGAGCCGATCGACGCGGTGCGGTGGAAGATCGCCGGCGTCGGTCCGGACACGGTCCGGGAATGGATCTACGCGGAGATCAACGCGCGCGAGGCCGTCGCCTGGAACGAGCTCGGGTTCAGCGTCGCGGAGGCGCGGAAACACAAGCGGGCGCGTCGGACGCCGGTGCAGGCGTACGGGCGCAAGCAGCGTCTGTTCATGGCCGGCGCGCCGGGGCCGTCAGGCCCAGCCGGTCGCGGCGGGCGAACACCACCGCAGATCGCATCCGCGTCCTCGGGGTCGAGCGTGCCGAGGCGGGTCAGCGATGCGCACCGCTTCGTCGAAGCCGTGGGCCGCAGCAACTCACAGGTCTTGCACTCCTACATGGAGCGCCAGTGGTTCGACGACGAGGCCATCGCCTGGGCGTCACATGAGATCGAGGCGACCGAGGCGGACGCGTGGAAGGAGCTCGGGCTCACGCCGGTCGAAGCCGGGCGACTCCAGAAGCAAGGCATGAGCGCCATACAGGCGGCCAAGGCGTGGTGGCAGGCCGGCATCCCATTCGAGGAAGTTGCCGACTGGATCGGCGCCGGGTTAACCCCGGAGGAGGCGGCCGAGCAGCGCGCCAAGGGCGTCACCGCCGAGAGGGCGGCCGTCATGCGCAGCCTGAGAAAGGACCGATAGTCCGGCTCTCGCACGGCGCGACCCCGAGCTAATCGGCTGTTTGGGCCCAGCAGATTCGGCAGACGAGAAGTTCAGGCGCGCCGTTCGGGCAACTGAGACAGCTCACACGCCGTGTAGCGCCCCGCCGTCGACAGCGAGCGCGGTGCCCGTGATGTAGGCGGCGCGCTCGGAGCACAGGAACGCCGCCGCCCACGCCATCTCCTCCGGCCGCCCAATGCGACCGGCGGGCACCGTGGCGGCGGCGCCGGCTTCCGCGGCGGCCATCGATCCGGCCAGCGAGGCCATTCGCTCGGTGGCGATCGACCCGGTGAGGAGCGTGTTGATCGTGACTCCGTCGCCCGCCACCTCACGGGCCAGCGTCTTGTAGGCCGCGAGCTCGGCCGAGCGCTCGGCGTTGGAGAGGATCAGCGCCTGGATCGGCTCACGAACGGAGACCGAGGCGATTCCGACGACGCGGCCCCAGCCTCGTTCCCGCATCCCCGGCAGGACGAGACGGAGCAGTGTCATAGGGGACAGAACGAGCGTGCGGTGGGCGTGCTCCCACTGCTCATCGGAGAACGCGAGGGGGTCGGGATTGGCCGGAGGGCCGCCCGTGTTCGTGACCAGGATGTCGACGGGCCCGACCAGCTCGGCGACACGAGCGATGAGCGCCGGCGCGGCGTCGAGTTCGGCGCTGTCCCAGGCAAGGCCCGCCGCGGCGCCGATATCGGCGGCGACGCGCTCGGTGCGGTCGGCGTCGCGCGCGGTAATGACCACCCGTGCCCCTTCCGCCACGAGCACCTCCGCGACCGCGCGGCCGATGCCCTGGCTGGCACCCCCGACGAGCGCCACCCGGCCGCTAATCCCGAGGTCCATGACCCATGTCGCGGCTGACGGTCGCGCCGTGCCGCGTTCTCGCTCTTTCATCTGCCTGGCGCACGCTCACCTCCGTATTCTGGCTGGAATGGAAGGTGCGCGATGGGCGACGTTCGATTGCTACGGAACGCTGGTCGATTGGAACTCCGGTATCGCGACCGAGCTTGATCGCGTGTTTGGGCCGACGGCGGGCGAGCACATGCTCAGCCGGTACCACGCGATCGAGCCGCGCGTGCAGCGCGAGAATCCGTCGTGGAGTTACCGGAGCGTGATGGCAGCGGTGCTCGCGGAGCTCGCGCGCGAGACCGGGCATCCGCTTCCGGAAGGCCAGGAAGACGCCCTGGGTCGCTCACTCCCCGGATGGCCGGTGTTCAAAGAGGTTCCGGATGCGTTGAGCGAGACCCGCGAGCGGGGATGGAAACTGTTCGCGCTCTCCAACACCGACCGAGACTTCATCGACGCTTCGATCCGCGAGATCGGCGTCCCTTTCGAAGGAGCGATCGTGGCATCGGAGATCGGCTCCTACAAGCCGGGCCACGAGCACTGGCGAGCGTTCTACGAAGCGACCGGGGCCGACCGGCACCGCCACGTCCACGTCGCCCAGAGCCATTTTCACGACATCGTTCCCGCGAACGAACTCGGGATCCCGTCGATCTGGATCAACCGGCTCCGCGAGCGCGGTGAGCCCGCGCCGACGCGCGAGCTGCCGGACCTCTCGGGCCTCGCCGACGTCCTCGACGGACTCGTTCCGCCGCCGTAGAACGGACTACCCTCGTGTGATGACCATCATCGCCTGTCCAACCTGTGGCGCGCGCAATCGGGTCGGGCCGATCGCGCAGGGGATCCCGCGCTGTCCGCGATGCAAGTCCGAGCTCCCGTGGGTCGTGGATGCCGACGGCGACACGTTCGCCACCGAGACGAGTGCGTCCGTTCCGGTCGTGGTCGATTTCTGGGCAGAGTGGTGCGGGCCGTGCCGCATGATCTCGCCGGTCCTCGCGGACCTCGCCCAGCGCCACGCCGGGCACCTCAAGGTCGTGAAGGTGGACATCGAGGCAAACCCGGCGCTCGCGACGCAGTTCCGCGCGCAGTCGATTCCGCTTCTCGTCGTGATGCGAGACGGACGCGAGGTCGACCGGATCGTCGGGGCACTTCCACGGGCGGCGCTGGAGCAGCGTCTCGAGCCCGTGCTGGCCGCCTGAGCCTCGCGGGTCAGGCCCGAACCGGGCCCCGCTTGGTCCCGGGATCTTCGATCGCCGGTTCTGGGTCGCCGCGCAGGTAGGCGATCAGCGTCGCCAGGTGCTCGATGAAGCGCTCGGCCTCGGCATCGTCGAGGTCGGCGAGGAACCGTCGCAGTGGGGCCGCGTTGCGGTCTCGCATCTCGGCGACGGCCGGCCTGGCCTTCTCCGAGAGCGAGACGATGATCCGCCGCCGGTCCACCTCGTCGTGGTCGCGGTCGACCAGGCCGGCCTCGGCGAGCTCGCCGACGACGAGGCTCGCGTGGGCGGCGCTCATGTCCAACCGCTCGGCCAGTTCCGACACGGTGGCCGGTCCGGCGACGCCGAGCGAGACCAGGACCGATATGTGCCTGTCTCCGAGCCGGCCGGCTCGCTGGAGCGCAGCCGGCACCCCGCCCCGCCGGCGGCGAAGCGCGAACCCGAGCTGCGGCATCAGCGGCGCGAGGCGGGCCATATGGGGACGTATATTCTTCAAGTAAACTTGACTATCAAGTTCTCTTGGGTAAACTGTAGCGCACCACGGGCAGCAAGTGAAGGGATTGAAAATGCCTGAGAGTTACACCGATCATCAGCAGCCCCACGACGTGCGCGACCGCGGCCTACGCGCCGGCGATCGCGACCGGGACGCCGTCGCCGAGATTCTGCGCGAACAGCACTTGGCCGGCCGGCTCGAGACCGAGGAGTTCCAGGAGCGCCTCGATCGCTGCTACGCCGCCAAGACTTACAGCGAGCTCGACGACCTCGTCGCGGATCTTCCGCGCGAGGACCCGCGGCGCCCGCCTCGACGTGCCTGGTCTTGGCCCGTGGTGGCGCTGGTTCCGGTCCTGATCGCAGCGATCGCGTTCAGCCACGGTCGTCTGCTGTGGCTCGCCATCCCCCTGTTCTTCTTCGTCGGCCGGCCCCTGCTGTGGGGGTCCGCCGGCGGTCGGCGGGGGTGGGGCGTGGCCGGCTGTGGGGTCGAGCGGAGCCGCGCGCGCGGCGGCTACTAGTTGGGGATCGTGGCCTTCCGCTGTGATGGAGCTTGGGGCGGCTTAATGGGGCGCGCATTCGCGCGCCCTTTGGTGTGGCTTTCGCGCTCGGTTCGGTGGCGGTCGAGGGTCGACGGCCCGGTAAACGGCGCTGGGGAAGAGGAAGGAGGCGGGCGCCATCGCACCCGTCAAAAACGTGCACAGCACGACAATTCCGGCCCGAATGACGAGGCCTGTCGAGCTATGCATGAGGAGCATGCGTAATACGACAGGGCTCGGACGTGGCGCCGAGGTTGTCGTGTTGTGCAGGATTCCCGTGACACTCTCGGCACAAAGGCGCGGGTTTGGCGCAGGAGCAGGTCGAGCACAGGCTCCGGCGACCCGCAACCAACCTCACTCACCCTCCTTCCCTGCTGCCGTTTACCGAGCCGATCGCCAAGCAACGCCGCGGGGGCCAAGAAAGCGCCCATCGGGCGTGAGTCCACAGAATCTGCTGTGTGATCGAACGGAGGTCAGCCAGTGCCAGTTATCAACGCAAATAACCTCGGGACGGGGAACCTCGAGGGCGCACCCCACGGAGCGACCGTCTCCCTGATCCTCGACCACAGCGAGCCGGGCCAGGGGCCGCGGCTGCACCGCCACCCGTACGACGAAACCTGGGTCGTGCTCGAGGGGAACCTCACCTTCCACCTCGGTGACGAACCCCACCACGCCGGCCCGGGCGACATCGTCATCGCGCCGCCCGGGGTGCCGCACAAATTCACCAACGACGGACCCGAGCGCGCCAACCTCGTGTGCATCCACGCCAGCCCGACGATGAGGACGGAATGGCTCGAGTGAGCGGGCCGACTAGTAACCGGTCGGTGCGGTGACTTTCGTGACCGCGGCGCCGGAGGGGGCGACGAGCCACCACCTCGCGCCGAAGCTGTCGCTGCCCTGTCCGGTGATCACCCCCGCCCCGGAATCGGCGGCGAAGTAGTACAGAGGGTGGCCCTTGTAGGTCACCTGTTTGCTGCCATCGGAGCGGGTGATCGTGCCGAGGTCGGAAGCCTGAACGCCGTCGCTCGCGCTCGCAGACGTGGTCGTGATCAGCGGCGGCCACTGCCTGGCGCACTGACCTGTGCACTTCGACCTGCCGTTGACGTCGCCGAGCCAGAGGTAGAGCGCTCGACCGTCAGCGCCGGTCAGATACGTTCCATCCGGACCGTTTGCCGTGCCGATCGCGACTGCGCCGCCCGGCGTGCTCGACGATCCCATGCTGCTGGTTGCCGAGGAGCTCTCGCCGGAGCTGCCGCAGGCCGCCGCGACGACGGCGACGCCCATCGCCGCCACAAACGTGCACACGCGCGCTCTTACATGTGTCCAATCGACCATCGTCACTCATTTTCCGCCGGCACATCCGTGGACCCCAGCGGTGGCGCGATCCTTCCCGTCTCATCCGCGGCGGCCGGGACGTGGGCGATCCAATTCTCGTATAACAAGAACTCAAGCGCCCACGTCGTGGCGGGCCCGCGTCACGCGGCGCTGTGGAGCTGCAGTTCCGGCGCCTGTCGATGCGCTGCGCTCGACGCGACGCGCCGCGGCTCGCTCGATCGCTGCGCCTGTACGTCCTTATAGACCAAGTAGGCGACCGGTCCGTACACGATCAGGAACAGCAGAATGCCGAATGCGGTGCTCATCGCTTTCCTCCTCGGATAGGAAAAACCCCAGTAGCGAATGTGTTCGACTAGACCGTAGCCCCACTGGGTGGGCATTTCGTGTGACAAATGCCCGACCTCTCATGACACGACGGCCGATCGGAACGTGACATCGGAATAGACCGCCTCGAATCCCGTGCGCCAGGTGGCGTATCGCGGCTCCCACCGAAGCTCGCGCTTGGCCTTGGCGTTCGAGGCGCCGCGCGCCTGTGTACCCATCACGACCGCCGCCTCGCCGGCGAAGAGTCGCGCCAGCCAGGCAGGGAAATGACGGGGTGGCTTGGCTCCGAGCGCCTGCGCGAGCACCGGCAGCCACTCCCGCACCGGCGCGGGCTCGTCGTCGACGACGTTATAGATGGCGGGGCCTTCGTGCACGAGCGCGAGCACCGCCGCCGCGGCGGCATCCTCGAGGTGCAGCCATGAGAGCACGCCGTTGCCGTCGCCGACGATCGGAAACTGGCGCTTGCGCACCGGCCCGATCAGGCCGTCGTTGGCGGCGCCGTAGAAGCCGCCGTAGCGGAGCGCGATCCCGCCGAAGTCGGTGACCGCCCGATCGAGGTGGCTCATCGCCTCGAAGGTCTCTTGCGTGTTCGGGGGTGGTGTGGGGTCGAGGGGGTCGTCCTCGGTCTTCGCCGGCCCGCCCTCGCGCGCGTACCGGTAGGGGGCAAAGCTCTGCGCCACGAATCGGCGCACTCCAGCCTCGCGCGCGGCGGCCAGCAGCGCGTCGGTGCCTTCGATCCGAAGCCGGTTGGTCTTGGCAAAGGTCTTGTCCAGGCTTCGGCCGAACTTCGCGTTCGCCAGCGCCGTGGCCTGGTGGACGATCGCTTCAGGCTCGGCTTTGAGGACGGCCTTGCGCACCGCGGGTGCGTCGAGGAGATCGAGGGACACGGGACTGGCGCCGAGCTGCACCAGGAGCTGGGCGCCGGCCGGCGAGTTGTGGGTGCCTATTACGTCGTGACCGGCGTCGATCAACTGCGGCACGAGACGGCTGCCGAGCGCGCCGCTCGCGCCCGCGACGAAGACTCGCATTTGGAGTCCTTTCGATAGGGGAATCAGGGTTCGTAGCCGACCGCGGCGGTCCGAGAGATCGAGATCTGTCACATCCCTCGGATCTCGCGGGTCTAGTGATACGACCCCGCGCGTTGGAGGAACGTGACATGGACCAGCAGGAATGGCTCGCTCAGGAATTTGAAGAGTGCCGACCGCATCTGCGAGCGGTGGCCTACCGGATGCTCGGCTCGCTCAGCGAGGCCGACGACGCCGTCCAAGACGCGTGGCTGCGGCTCAGCCGCGCAGACACGAGCGAGGTGGAGAACCTCACCGCCTGGCTCACGACTGTCGTGGCCCGCGTCGCGCTGAACATGCTGCGCTCGCGCAATACGCGCCGGGAGCAGCCGCTCGACGTCCGCGTGCCCGACCCGATCATCGACGCCGCCGACGGAACCAACCCCGAACACGAAGCGATGCTGGCCGACTCGGTCGGCCTCGCGATGCTCGTCGTGCTCGAGACGCTCAGTCCGCCCGAGAGGCTGTCGTTCGTCCTGCACGACATGTTCGCGGTGCCATTCGACGACATCGCGACGATTCTGGATCGGTCCCCCGACGCCGCACGCCAACTCGCGAGCCGGGGCCGGCGCCGCGTCCGCGGAACGGCCCCGGTTCCCGATGCCGACCTGGGCGCCCAGTGGGAGGTCGTCGAGGCGTTCCTCGCCGCGGCGCGCGAAGGTAACTTTGAGGGGCTCGTCGCGGTGCTCGACCCCGACGTGACGCTCAGAGCAGACGGTGGCCTGGCGGAAGGCCTCTCGCGCCACGTACGCGGTGCGGAGACCGTCGCGAGTCAGGCGATCCTGTGGTCGCGCGTCGACGTGACCATCCGCCGAGCGCTGATCAACGGCGCGGCTGGACTCGTGTCAATCCGCCACGGTCGGCCGTTCTCCGTCGGGGCCTTCACCGTCAGGGACGGGAAGATCGTCGAGCTCGACATCCTCGCCGACCCCGACCGGCTGGCCAAGCTCGACCTCACCATCCTCGAGGACTGACGCACGAGCCCCGACCGTCGGCCTGATCGCCCACTCAGTCAGGCTGGAGATGCTCGTCGATGTACGCCTTGGCGAGCCGCTTGGGGGCGCGACACAGCCATGCCTCGACGATCAGCTCCTCGAGCTCGCCGGTGCCGATCCGGGGAAGCCGCACGAGCACCGCGGGGTATCCGTCAAAGTGCGGCGTGGTGAAGTAGATGGAGGGATCGTCGGCGATCAGGGCCTCCTTCGCGCCGAGGTGCTCGACGCGAGCTCCAAGGATTGGGCCGTCAGGCGCGGCATCGCCGAGAGCGTGAAGGTCCGACGGACGGAGCGGGCGTTCCCAGACGAATAGCTTGTCGCGCACTCGCCAAGCGGCAAGGCCGCGCGAAGACTCCTCGCGCGTCTCCGGCAACTCGAGCGCGATCCGCCGAACGTCGTCCCAGCCTGCCATGCGGCGGACTGTACTGCCCCCGCGAATCGCCGAAGGGCGGCGTCAGGGGTCGAGCAATGTCGCCTGCCGGGGCGGATAGGTGATCGCCCCGCTCGAATCGACGACCGCAAACTCGGTCAACTCGTGTACGACCCGAGACTCGCCGATCCCCAGGTGCTCGACCCGCCAGCCGCGAACCACCAACGCGTCGGCGATCAGCCGGCGATGGCAGCGCCACCAGACGGCCTCGGCGCACATGATCGCGGTCGTCCGCTCTCGCGCCGCCGCCTCGAGATCATCGAGTGCGCGCTGAAACTCGCCGGACTGCATGTAATCCGCGTAGCCCTGAAACGCCGTCTCTCGCCAACCAGCGTTAGGCGAATCTGGCCTCGGCACCCGTCTGCCACCGAGGCCAGGCATGTGCACATACCGGATGCCCGCCACGCCGAGCCACTCGGTCAGCGCGGCCCGATTGAACTGCGGATGGCGCCGCGAGCTCGGAAAGGCTCTGACGTCGGCGACTAACCTCACGTCCGGACCGCGGAGCAGGGCAAGCACTTCCTCCTCGGACCGCGTCGAGTGCCCGATCGTGTAGACCGTCACGCCATGGACTGTGACAGTCGCGTCAGGAGAGCACGGTCGCCGTCCGCGGCCTTGCGGCGCCGCCCGCCGTCTGCTCCAATCGGGACATGCACCGCTCCTCCGCGGATCGCGAGCAGCACAAAACGTCCAAGCCGCCAGGGCAGCGGCCCGGCGAGCCGGCTCGCTCACCCGATCCGATCCTCGCCCTTCAGCGCTCCGCCGGAAACCGCGCGGTGTCGCGTCTGGTCAGCCGCGGGGAGCGAGGGGGCGGCCGCCTCCTCGCCCGGGACGGGTCGGGCTCGGGCACCCCGACCGTGGCGCCACCCGAGCCGGACTTCAAGGTCAAGGACGTCGACCGCGAGATCACCGAGACGATCAGCCACGCGCCGGCGGATCTCAGCCAATGGAACGGGACCTACTCGTGGCACTCGAAGTGGCGACTGCGGCTCGACCTGCGCGCGGAGGTCGGCAAGCTCGAGGTCATAGTCCGCCTCAAATCGAGCGCCTCGGACGCCGTCAAAACGGCGTGGGAGAACGCGATCGTCGCCAAGTGGGACAACAAATTCGCGTTCTGCGTACTGCGAGATCGGCCGATCACGATCAGACCGGGCGTCGTTGACCGCTACGAGGAGATGTACCCGATCCGCATCGTGATCGCGTGGGTCGACAATGAGCGGGACGCCGACTACGTGGTTCGGGCCAACGACGCCGCCGCCACCGAAGGCGGCCGCGCGGGCGTCGGGGGCACGACGAGCATGACCGGGTGGGGTACTGCGGACACGCAGGACCTGACCCACGAGTTCGGGCACATGCTCGGGTGCCCCGAGGAGTACTTCACGACCAACGGCGTCGACTACGCAACGGGTGGCGCCCGCGGCTATCGGGACGAGGGCGCCGGCGTCATGAACAATCCCGCCGGCTCCGCGCTAGCGCGCAACTTCGACGTGATCAGGCAGGAGGCCGCTCCGCTGCGTGGTGTGGACCTGGCGAAGACCGAGATCGCGCCGTGGCGCTGAGCGCGACCGTCGGACTGTCGAGCGAGGACCTGGGCCAGCCGACCGCCTGGGGGGTTCGCGTCGAGCTTCACAACGACGGGTCCGAACCGGTTCGGCTCTCGACGGCGACGATGCTCGGGTCGGTCTCATTCGAGGTCGTCGATGCCGGCGACCGGCGCGTGCCGCTCGGACCGCCGCCAACGCCGCCGAGTGATCTCGCCGCCGACGTGAGGACGATCGAGCCGGGCGCTTCGCTTCGGCTCGAGTTCTACGGCGATGAGCTGTTCGCCGACACACCGGCGCCGGGCAGCTACAGGCTGCGGTTCGCCGGCCACGCTCCCGGCGGCGATGACACGTGGGAGGGACGGATCGTCTCGCCGTGGGTGGCGTTCACGGTCACCGGTTGAGTCCGCTCGTGAGGCCGGCGATACACAGCGCACCATGCTTCAGCCCTCGAGGCAGAGCCCCCAAACCCACGGGAGGAATCGATGGCGATCACGGCGGTAGTGCAGCATCGCGTACGGGATTACGCCGGCTGGCGTGAGCTCTACGACAGCTTTGCCGAGGTGGGGCAGGCGGGGGTTGGCACGCCAGTCGGCGTGTACCGCGCGCTGCATGATCCGAACAACGTGCTTGTGATCCACGCCTTCGAGAGCCCGGCGGAGGCAGAGCTCTTCTCGGAGGCGGCGTACGTGCGTGAGGTGATGCAGCTCGCCGGCGTCGAGGGGCAGCCGCGGATCGAGCTCTATGAGGACACCTGAGCGCGCTCCGGGACGGCCTCCTCGGCGGCGGTGCGCGGCCTCAGGCTCGCGCTCAACTTGATCGCCCTGACCGCCCCGGTCGCACCGGCTTGCAGCGTGACGCCCAGGGCGAACAGAACGATCCCCAGGATCCACAGGTATCGCGTTCCGAGCAGCAGCAGTCCGATCCGCCCGAGCACGTACGGCGGCGTGCACACGGTGGCGCTGATCGCTCCGCCGATCGCCGACGTGAGCAGCTTGTCGCGCCGCGACTGGGTCTTCTTCACGCCGATCAGCCGTCCCGGCACCGCCACGTAGCAGAACATCATCAGCCCGACCACGACCCCGAGGCAGAGGGCGAACCACGGTCGGTGCCACCGCGGCGCGATGAGTACCGAGACGGCGAGCGTAGCCCCGATGATCGAGCCCGACACGAGGATCGGTGTCAGGTGCTTTCGCGCCGTGGCAAAGGCGGCTCGGATCTTGGGCGGGGGTTCCGCGATCGCGAAAGCGAACACCGCGTTCAGGAAGAAGCAGGCGGCGGTGATCGCGATGATGAGGAGCCCGAGCGGGATCAGGATCGGCCCCCGGATGATGTTGAGCGACCTCCCGTGCAACACGTGCAGCTTCAGGTCGTACATCGCCAGCCAGATCCACATCGCCGGAAGGACCGAGACCAGCGTGAGCCGCCAGTGGGTGACGATGAGCTTCAGGGCGTCGAAGAGAACCGTGACGGCGCCGACGGCGAGCCCAAGCGGCGCAAACACCTTTCGTGAGCGGCTCAGGCGGAGAACCGCGTCCTGGATCTTGGTTTCGTCGCCCGTTTCGATCGCCCGCACCAACGAGCGAATACGACCGACCAAACCGGCCTGGCGATGCGTTGGAGTCGCCGTCACGTCCACCCCACGCGCTCAGGCTACCGGGCTGAATCTTCGCCCGATCAAATGGCGCCCCGCTAATCTCACGCGGCTCATGGTCGACCGTGATTCACACCAAGCCGCAAGCGAGACGAGCCGGCGATGCTGACCCGCCGCGGCTTCCTGATCGGCGCCGGCGGCCTGGCGGCAGGCAGCGCCGCGGCGACCGTCGCCGCCGACGCGGCGACGGCACACCCGCGAGCTCCCGGCGTCCGTTCCGGTCGGCATCCAGCCCGCGGGACTGCCAAGGCGACAGTACGCATGGACCGCAACGTTCGCCCGCGACACGGACGGCAACCCGATCGCACCACGGCACAACCGGCTGTTGTTCTTCGACATCCACGGCCGCCCGACGTCGGCGCACGCGCGCGTACTCGAGGCCGCGCTCCGAACGCTCGAGCGTCGCTACCACTGGGCGCCGTCCGGCCTGCTGTTCACGGTCGCGTGGGGCCCGAGCTACTTCGAGCGCGCACTCGGGATCAGTTCACCGATCCCGAGTGCAATCGCGTTGTCGAACTTCGAGTTTCCCGCGATCGACGACTACGACGTGTGCCTGCACCTCGCGTGCGACGACGAATACCGGCTCACGGCGGTCGAGGCGGCGCTGCTGCATGGGGAGCGGCTCCCGGGCGCCCACGGGTGGCTGTCGATCGCGAGCGCCTTGCGGTGGCGCGAGACGCGTACCGGCTTCGTCGGCGCAGGCCTTCCCGCCCGCCACCAGCACACCGGCGGCATCCCTTCCGGTGACCCGGTGCCCCGCGACGCCCCGCTGTTCATGGGATTCAAATCGGGCCTGCGCAAGAACCAGGCGACGGAGGACGCGGTCGCGATCAGCGCGCACCCGTTCGTCGACGGAACGACGATGCAGGTCAGCTACATGCGCCTACGGCTCGAGGGCTGGTACGGCGAGCTGAACGAGTCCGAGCGCGTCGCGCGAATGTATGCGCCGGAGGTCACCCCGGATCAGGTCAAGCATTTCAGGACGGATGCCGAGAGCGATCCGCAACTGCTGAACGAGGCGATCAAGCGGTACGGCGTGGTTGGCCACGCCCAAGCGTCGGCGTGCGCCCGCAAGCACGGCAAGCCCCGGATCATCCGCCGCGATTTCAACACGGTCGACGGCGGACAGGCGGGGCTGCACTTCGTCTCGATCCAGCGGACGATCGAGGATTTCATGATCACGAGGACGGCGATGAACGTGACCCAGGCGCGCCTTGAGAACCCGGCCGTCGGCGACACGACGAACAACGGCATCAACGAGTTCATCTCCGTGCTCAAACGCGGCAACTACATCATCCCCCCGCGCCCCCACCGTTCCTTCCCGCTGCTCGGGTAGGCGGGCGGTGATCGCGTAGCTGTTTGTCACCCCCCGGTGTGCGGATCGCCAACTGACGCCTTTATGTCCCGGTTTCCGGGATAAAAAGGCGTCAGTTCGCTGAGTGTGAGGGGACGCGCCCGGGCGGGTCAGCCATCCGCCCGGGCGCCAGTCACACCTCAGGCTTGCGCCCGCCAGGGGACGAGCACGGCCTCGGCCTCTCCGATCCGCACCGACGTGACGAACTTCTCCACGCCGGCCCAGTTGCGGGCGACCCGCCGCCCGATGTCAAGCCTCAGCGGCTTGCGCCGGAGCGATCGATCGACGGCTCGCCGTACCTGCACACGTGAATTACGTTCCATCATGCTGCCTCCAATTCGAACTCAGCTGGCTCCGATTGACGGATCTCGACGACCTCCTCGGGCCGCTTCGGCCCACGCAACGCCACCAACGCGATCAGCGCACCGACACCCACGGCGCCAGCGCCAATCGCCCACGCCAGGTGAAAGCCACCGGTCAGGGCCTGCACGTGTTGCTGCCCGAGACCGGTGAGCACCTTGGTCCGCTCCGCGGCCACGGTCGCCAGTGCCGCGATCCCGATCGCTGCCGAGATCTGCAATGAGGCATTGACGATCCCGGACGCGAGCCCGGCATCCTCGAGCGGCACCTCGGCCATCGCGATCGTCATCAGCGGCAGGAACGCGAGCCCCGCGCCCAGCCCGAGCAACGCAAACGGCGTGAAGATCGTTGGGAAGTAGCTCGTGTGCGCCGGCAGCTGCGAGAGCAGCGTCAGCGCGCCGGCGATCGCCACCAACCCGGCGAGCAGTACCCGCTGGGGGCCGAACCTGCCCATCAGCCTGGCCGTGATCCCGAGTGAGAACGCGCCCATGATCAGGGTCAGCGGCAGGAACGCTAACCCGGTCGCCAGGGCGCCGTAGCCGTGCACGTGCTGGAGGTAGAGCACCCCGAGCAGGAAGGTCGAGAACATTCCGCTGACCAGGAAGCCCCGCACCACGCTCGAGGCCGCGAGCCCCGGCACGCGGAGGATCCGCAACGGGAACATCGGGTGCTCGAGCCGCGACTCGACCGCCACAAACACGCTCAGCAGCGTCAGCGACACCGCGCCAAAGCCGAGCGTGTGCGCCGACAGCCAACCGTATTCGGTGACCTTCACGATGGCGTACACGCCGAGCATCAGCGCGACCGTGACCAGTAGCGCGCCGAGCACGTCGACCCTCTGGCCGAGGCCCCGTCGCTCGGTCTCGGTAATTAGAACGCGCCCGAGTGTGAACGCGATGATCCCGATCGGCACGTTGATGAAGAAGATCCAGTGCCAGTTGACGGCCTGCGTGAGCACGCCGCCGGCGAGCAGCCCGATCGAGCCGCCGCTCGAGACGATGAAGGTGTAGACGCTCATCGCGATCGCGCGGTCGGAGGGCTTCGGGAACTCGGTCACGAGGAGCGCCAGCACCGCGGCCGACGCCACCGCTCCGCCGAGCCCCTGCACGAACCGGGCCACGATCAGCACCACCTGGCTGTCCGCCAGGCCACACGCGATCGAGGCGGCCGTGAAGATCACGAGTCCGATCAGGAACATCCGTTTGCGGCCGAGAAGGTCGCCGAGCCGGCCCCCCAAGAGCAGGAAGCTGCCGAACGCGATCAGGTACGCGTCCACGACCCAGGCCAGATTTGCCTGCGAGAAGCCGAGATCGCGCTGCATCGAGGGCAGCGCGACGTTCACGATCGTCGCGTCGAGCACCATCATGAGCTGGCCGAGGCAAACCACGGCCAGCGCAACCCAGCGCCGCCGCTCCCCGTTGATTAGACGCTGAATAGTGATCATCCCCTTCTGTAGCTCGTCGCTATCATGGTGATCGTCACTATAACATGGATTATCTTGAGATGCATGATCATCACCCTGATAAGCTGCAAACTGCGATGGCTGTAGACACCTCGTCCGGCACGGTGGTGATGCTGCTGCGGCTGGCGAAGACCATCCACAAGCGGAGCACGGAAGAGCTCCTGGGCATACCGCTGAGGCAGCTGATGCTGCTCAGCTACCTGCGCGCCAAGGCGCCGGCGCTCCAGCAGCAGCTCTGCGAGTTCCTGTGGCTCGACCCCAACAACTGCGTCCTGCTGCTCAACGAGCTCGAGGAGCTGGGGTACGTCGAGCGCCGCCGAGACCCGCTGGACCGCCGCCGCCACGTCGTCGACATCACCGACGAGGGGCGCGCCGCGCTCGAACGCGGCGAGCGCGCCCAGGACAGCCTCGAGGACCAGATCCTCGCCGGGCTCACCGATGAGGAGCGCGCGACGCTCCGCTCGCTGCTCAACCGGGCGCTCGAGCAGCCGCTGGTCTGAGTCGCCTCCCGGTCACAAATTCGCGCGCCCCGGATATGTAGCGGGTGACGGCGCGGCGTGGCGGCCGCGCGCGAACTAGAGGAGGAGTCAGATGACGTGTCGTGTTGACCGGGAATGCGGCTGAGACTCAGACGCTGTACGTGCCGATCCAGTGTGGCGATCCGAGCACGAACGACTCCTGCAACGCGACGGCCGACAACGTGGTCGACGTGGTCAGCGCGGCGAGGTGCGGCCCGGGGTCAATCTCGGGCTGCGCGGTGATCGCGAGGGCGACGGTGGGCTCTGAGCCGATCGCGGGCACGATCGACGAGCGCACCGACACGATCTATATCGTCACCGCCCTCGGCACCGTGTCCGTGATCAACGGCGCGACGTGCAACGCCGCCGACCACTCGAGGTGCCACCACCCGGCTCCATCATTCAGCGCCGGGTTCGAGCCCAACAACATCGGCGTCGACGACCGCACGGACACCGTCTACGTGCCGGACTGGAACGACGGCGATATTCCCGGGACCGTCACGGTCTTCAACGCCGCGACCTGCAACGGCACCGATCTGTCCGGATGCGCCACGCCCGCCGCCACCGCGACGGTCGGCATCGGGCCATTCGACATCGAGATCAACGATCGGACGGGCTTTGCCTACATCCCGGACCTGTTCAGCGCCGAGGTGTCAGAGCTCGACGGATCCCGCTGCAACGGCGAGCGGGCGCGGGGCTGCGCCAGGGCCACTCGTGAGCAGCCGGTCGGATCGGATCCGGACGTTGTCGCGGTCAACGACCGCACCAACAGCGTCTATGCCATGGACACGTACGGACCGACGACGATGGCGGTGTTTGCGGGGGCGCGCGGCGGGGCCGGGTAGCCGCCCTCGCCACGGGCTGGGCCGGGCGGGCCGGGTAGCCGCCCGGCCCAACGTCCGCCCGGACCCTTCCGGGCGTTTTGCCGAGGATGGTGGTAGACCTGCGCGTCTCGGCAATGAGCGCGAACGCAGAGACCATCACCTACGGAGGGCGGACCGCGTGGGCGCGGAATCTCGCCTCGCCTGTCCGCAGCTTCCTGAGCACGGAGACCGGCGGGGCCGCCGTGATGCTGGGAGCCGCGATCGCCGCCCTGCTGTGGGCGAACTCGCCGGGGTGGCACTCCTACGAGTCGGTGTGGACGACGAGGCTGTCGATCCAGATCGGAAGTGCCGGCATCAACATGGACCTTCGCCATTGGGTCAACGAGGGCCTGATGACCTTGTTCTTCCTGGTGGTGGGGCTCGAGGCCAAGCGCCAGCTCGACCTCGGGGAACTGCGGGAGCGCCGGCGGCTCGCGATCCCGGTGTTCGCCGCCATCGGGGGGTTCACGCTCCCGATCCTGATCTATCTGGCCTTCAACGCAGGCCGTTCAGGCTCACACGGATGGGGCGCCGCGATGTCCACGGACACGGCGTTCGCACTAGGAATCGTCGCCCTCGTAACCCCGCGGAGCGCCACCCGGATCCGGGTCTTCCTGCTCTCGCTTGCCGTCGTGGACGATCTGGCCGGCCTCGTCGTGATCTCGACCGTATACACGACTCACGTGTCTTTCTTGGCGCTGAGCATCGCGATCGTCTTGTACGCCGCTCTGGTGGCACTGCGCTACGCCCCCTTTGGCCGGCTGGCCTTGTCGGTGGGGCTGGGGGTGGCGGTCTGGATCGCAATGCTCAAGTCCGGCATCGACCCGGTCATCTCCGGCCTGGCCATCGGACTCGCGACGAGTGCCTACCCCCCGTCGCGGGAGGATCTCGAACGAGCCACGGCCCTCACCCGGTCGTTCCGCGAGCAGCCCACCGCAGAGCTCGCGCGTTCGGCGCAACAGAGCCTTCAGTCGGCGATCTCCCCCAACGAACGGATCCAGTACGACCTGCACCCGTGGACGAGCTACGTGATCGTGCCGCTGTTTGCGCTCGCCAATGCCGGCATACATCTGACCTCGAAGCTGCTCGGCCACGCGGTTACCTCGCCGATCACCCTGGGGATCGTGCTTGGGTACGTGGTCGGCAAGCCGATCGGCGTGTACGCCGGCTCCTGGATCGCGTCCCGCCCCGCCCTGCACGGGCCCCGCCTGCCGATCAGCGGCCCCGTCCTGTTGGCCGCCGGCGTCAGCGCCGGCGTCGGTTTCACGGTCTCACTACTCGTCGCGAGCCTGGCGTTCACCGGTGAGCGCCTCGACGAGGCCCGGCTCGGGGTGCTCGCCACCGTGGTGCTCGCGCCTGCCATCTCCTGGGTGGTGACGAGACTCATTCGGCGATTGCCAACCGATGTCCGTGCCCGCCAGATTGGACGAACCGCGGAAGACATCATCGATCTGGTCGATGATGTCGACCCCGAGCGCGACCACATTCGGGGACCTGATGACGCGCCCGTAACGCTGCTCGAATACGGAGACTTCGAATGTCCGTATTGCGGTCAGGCTGAGGGAGTCATCCGCGAGCTGCTCTCCTCCATGGGCGGCGACGTGCGCTACGTGTGGCGTCACCTGCCGCTGAGTGACGTTCATCCCGATGCGCAGCTCGCCGCCGAGGCGTCCGAGGCCGCCGCGGCCGAGGGCAAGTTCTGGGACATGTACGACGTGTTGCTCTCCCACCAGGGCGAGCTGTCCCCGCGGTATCTCGCGGGCTATGCCGAAGAGCTCGGTTTGGACGTCGAGCGCTTCCGCGACGAACTGCGTCACCGGGACTACGCCCCCCGTATCGCCGAGGACGTCTCCAGCGCCGACGAGAGCGGCGTGTCCGGTACGCCGACGTTCTTCATCAACGGCCGCCGCCACTATGGCGTGTACGACATCGACACCCTCACCGAGGCGGTGAAGGCGGCCAAGACCAGAGCCCAACAGCTGGCGGCGACGGCGGCAGCGGCCTAGCCCTTGGTCTTGGTCGCGAGGCCTCGCGCCCCAGAACCCGGACGTCAACTGCCCGGAAAACCCTCTGAGCCCGCGACCGCCCGTAACGTAGACCGGTCCTCATAACCCAACGAGCCCCGGGGCTCTAAGGAGGTACCTCGTATGAGAGGAATCACGCATCATCTGCCGGCGTGGGGAGCCAAGTCGCGGGTGGTCCTCGCCATCGCCCTGTCCGCCCTCGTGGCATTTCTGGTGATCGGCATTCCGCGGATCGCCGACGCAGCGCGAGGGCCGTCGCACCACGGCTTCAGTGGCCACGGCGGGCGCGGCGGGCAGGGAGGGCGCGGCGGGCACGTCGTCCACGTAATCGAGCACGCTGTCACGGACACCGTGGTCCAATCCGGCGGCGCCCCCGACGTCACGGGCAACCTGCTCACGTGGCACAACAACGTCTATGACCCGACCGACACGACCCAGGTCGGAACCGATCAGGGCTCGTGCGTGCGGATCTCGCCGGCCGACGGCAGCTGGGAGTGCGCCTGGACGACGTTCCTGGCCGGGGGCCAGATCACGGTCGAGGGCCCGTACTACGACACCAAGAACAGCGTCCTGGCGATCACCGGCGGCACCGGCGCCTATAGAGACGCGCGCGGCCAGATGGCGCTGATCTCCCGAGACGGCGGGACGGAGTACGACTTCATCTTCAAGCTGGTCTAAGACCACGAACGCAGAGCGCCCCGGCATGCCGGGGCGCTCCGTCAAACCGTCAATCCGACGCCACTACGTACAGGCGTTGTTGCGAATCGGGCCGATGAACTGCGGATACCCGAACGTCTCGGTCTGGACCGTGCCGTACTGGGCGAACTTGCCGAACGTGCGGATGGTTGAGCCGGGCAGCGCCTTGCTGACGTTCCGGAACTCCAGCGTGCACTTCGAACCCTTCACGACCCTCGTCCAATACGGGTAGAAGTTACCCGGACCGGTCGGGGGCACGTTACACGTACCATTGCCGGGACCACCGGCGGTGTTCCCCGGGCAGTAGGACTCGCTCAGCCCCAGATCCGTCTGGATGAAGAACTTCGAGTACTGCTGCCCGCCCGTCGTTGGTAACGCCTGGACGAAGCTGCCCGGATTGACGCCCGCCGTGGTTGAGGTGGGCCGCTCGGGATAGTACGGCGTCCCGTCGAAGTCGAGATCGCCATTCTGGAAGAAGTCGTCCAGGCATCCCGTGGTGATGTCCGGGTCCGAGGCGAGGCTTCCGTGGAACCTAACTCTCGAAATATTCAGGCGCTGTTAAGCGTGAGGTCTGCGCCACCGCGGGGTAAACAAGGGGGAACAGCACGTGAGGAGGAGCGATGGCGAAGCTTGGCCGTAGCATCGGGAAGAAGGCAGCGAAGGCGACCGCTCGGCATTCCGCCCGCGGAGTCGCCTCCAAGGCGCAGCGCAAGCCATTGCGGAGCATCGGCCTGCTCAGCATCGGCGGCGTCGCCGGCGCGACGGCTGGGTGGTTCGCTGGGCGAAAGACCGCTTGACGGGGCCACGTCGGACGGATCGTGGCCGTCGTGTAGGACAGCTCGCAACGAGGCGCGGACCGTATCCGTTCGGTCCGCGCCCTGCGAACGGGCCGGCGGCCGGCAGGCCGCCCGGAGCTATGGCACGACGTAGTTGACCGAGGTTCCCCAGTTGGCGAAACCGTCGCGGGTTCCGCCGCAGGTACCGATGGTCAGCGTGAACGCCTTTCCTTTGCAGTTCGGGGACTGGATGTAGTTGTTGGCGAAGTACAACCGGTTGCTGCCGTCGGGGAGGAAGATCCCCCAGCTGTAATCGCCCCACCGAGGCCGGGTCAGGCCGGGGTAGCCCTGGTACTCGGTGAACCCGTCCTGGGGTGACTGGCCGGCGTCCGCGATGTTGATCGTGGAGTCGCTCAGGCCGTGCGAGGTGGCGGTCATCCGGCCGTAGGCGGTGCTCGGGAAGAAGCCGGCCTTCTTGCCGGCGGTTGGTCCGCCGTTGCCGCTCAGCGTGAACAGCATGATGGCCTTGCCGTTGCCGCCGGTGCCTTCGCTGGCGATGGCCGGCATGTTCAGGTCTTCGTGGGCCGCCGAGGCGTACCCCTGGTTGGTGATGGTGAACTGGCCGGTCCGATCGAACGAGCCGGTGTCAACCACCCAGTAGACCGCGCCCATGTGCAACTCCGAGCTCGTCCCGAACGTCTGGTTGACCTGGGTCGACATCGCGGCCCACACCTGGCCCTGGGCCTGCGAGGCCTGGGTCATGAAGTCGCCGTTCGTGTTAAGCCCGTTTTCGGGACAGGATTTGGGCGGCGGGCTCCCCGTGCTCAGGCCGGCGGCACCGCATTCGTCACCCAGCGGTATCGGCCCGACCTTCTGGGCAGCGAGTATCCCATCTCCGACCGCGTTTTCTGGGTTGTAGTACGGGGTTCGTGCCGGTGAACAGCTCGCCGCCGAAATTGATGCCGCTGCAGGTAGCGCAGCCGCTGCTGTTCAGGTTGCGGAGGCCGGTCCAGGCCCACGTCGCCATCCGGTTGTCGCCCCCTGAGGGCAACGTGGCGAAGCTGTTGAAGTCCAGGCCGTCGATCATGAACCCGGACCCGCCGTTGTGGTTGTCGTACTGGCCGGCGTCGGCCGGCTGCGCCGGGATCACCGCCACCCAGCAGGTGACGCCCGCGGTACCGTTGTTCGTACCGTCACAGTTCCCGTCGGGGGTGGGGAGCAGGCCCATGTTCTGCTGCGCGACGTTGAAGTTGGGGTTTGGTGCCCCGCCTGACACCGTGACGCGACGCCCCTGCTCGAGCGCGTTCTTGTCGAAGGCGAACTGCTGCGCGCCGTTGAAGAACCCGCCGCCGAACCCGGGCTAGCGAGCTCTTGAGCGGGAACTCGTCGTAGAACAACATGAACGCGTCGCGGGTCACGGCGATCTTCGCGAAGTCGTTGAGCAGGGAGGGATAACCCGGCTCGGCGGGGTTGTAGTCGGCGTTCAGGAAATACACGTTGTAGGGACCGAACGGGCTCGAGCCCTTGCTCACGGCGATGCCCTCGGCGCACTCGTTGGCCACGCCCGCGAAGCAGCCGGTGAACGGGCCGCCGGCGGCCTCCGGGTTCTTCGAGACGATCTCGGTGAAGAACCAGTGCCCTCCGTTGCTCGAGTCGTACTCGCACGACGGGTCGCCGCCGCTGCTATATCCCTGGCTGGTGAGTCCCATGACGGTGTCGAGGGGGATCGGAGCGGATTGACGCTGGAGCGCCGTGTTGTAGACCAGGATCTCGCCGATGTTGTTCGTCTCGACGACGGAGCCGTTGCCGGCGCACAGACCCTGGTCGGGCGGCTCGATGTCCCCCAGGGGGTTCGTGACCAGTGAGGCGCTGTCGACCGCGTTTAGGCCCTTGACGCCGGTAGCGCCCCCCGCCGACGTGCTGATGCTGTCGCAACCCGTGCCCAGCGGCTGGCACCTGACTGTCGGGATCACCGGCGTGGGTGCTTCGGCGACGTTCGCCTGGGCCGCCCCGAAGCCAAAGGACGCCAGCGCGAGGCCCCCGGTTGTTGGCGCAGGCATCGCGTGCGGACCGGACAACGCAGTCGCGGCTTTCAGGCTAGCCGCCGCCCTGCTCGACGATGAGGCAGACGCGGTCGAGGCCGTGGTGAACGGCCCGGTCAACAGCGAGCAGCCGCTCGCGCAGCCGGTGGCCGCTGGTCCGACGAACGTCGGCGCTGTCTGGGGGTAGATGGTGTTGGCGCTGGCCACCCCCGCTCCCGCGAGGACGCCGACCACCACTGCCGAAAACGCAAGCAGCACCACCCGTTTGCGCAGGACGATCTTACGCATGCCAAACCTCCCTTGAGCGGCCGCCTGGACACCGCCCATAGCTCTCTACGTGCAAACATATTCCTGCCGAAGCTGCAAAGTCAACAGCTACGCACGTCTGTATTCGGACGGCCCCCATTCGCCGGCTGCGCCCTCGTCTCGCCCGGCCGGGATTTCTACCGCTCGCCTGGCAGCAACCGCGGGAACTGCGACACCGCGCACTCCATATCGAGCGCGGTCTGGACGATGCGGTGCTGCTCCTCGGCGTGGGCCACCGGGTACCCCTCGCCGGAGGCCGCCCGCTCCGGCCTACCGATGTAGCCGAACCGGATCCCCTCGGGGAGCAACTGGCGCAGCCGCGCCGACATGTGTGCGCGCGCGCCCATGTTGCGAGGCTCCTCCTGGACCCACACCACCTCGGACAGCTGCGGGTAGCTCTGCATCAGCTCGAGCAGCTCGCCCTGCGGGAACGGATACAGGAGCTCCATCCGCCCGATCGCGACCTCCGGCCGCTCGGCCCGCGACGGGTTGTCGGCGATGTCGTAGTAGATCTTCCCGCTGCACAGGATCAGCCTCGTCACCGATGAGGGGTCAACCCCGGGCTCGGCCAGAACCGGCTGGAAACGGCCGTTCGCCAGCTCGTCCAGGGAAGACGTCGCCTGCTGCAACCTCAGCAGCGACTTCGGCGTCATCACGACGAGCGGCCGCTGCTTGGCAATCCGCGCCTGCCTGCGCAGGAGGTGGAAGTACTGCGCCGGCGTCGTCGGGTTCGCGATCCGGATGTTGCCCTCGGCGGCGAGTTGGAGGAAGCGCTCGAGGCGCGCGCTCGAGTGTTCCGGCCCCGACCCCTCATACCCATGCGGCAGCAGCAGCGTCAGCCGCGAGGTCTGGCCCCACTTCGCCAGCCCGGAGACGATGAACTGATCGATGATCACCTGCGCGCCGTTGACGAAGTCGCCGAACTGCGCCTCCCAGATGACCAGCGTCTCGGGACCCTCCTGGGAGTAGCCGTACTCGAAGCCCAGGCACGCCATCTCCGACAGCGGGCTGTTGTGGAGCTCCATCGGCGCGAGCGCGCCCGGCAGGTGCTGCATCGCGCAGTGCTCCTGGCCGGTCCTCGGGTCGTGCAGAACCAGGTGGCGCTGCGAGAACGTCCCGCGCTCGGTGTCCTGGCCCGTCAGCCGGATCGGGATCCCCTCGGTGAGGAGCGAGGCGAACGCGAGCGCCTCGGCGTGTGCCCACACGATCCCGCCGGACTCGCCAAGAGCCTCTCGGCGCTGCTCGAACTGACGGACGAGCTTCGGATGGACCGTGAAGCCATCCGGGACCGCGAGCAGCTCCTCGTTCAACACCTCGAGCCGATCCGACGAGACCGCGGTCTTGACCTCGGGCGAGGCGGTGCGGTCGAGCTGGTACTCGCCCGTGGCGTGCTCGACCTCCTTGTGTGAGGCGAGCCGCTCCTTCAAATCCTCGTGATCATCGGTCAACCGGGCCCACACCGCGTCGGTCATCTCGGTCGACTCCTCCTCGGTGACCACACCGGCCTCGATCAGCTGGCGCGCGAACAGCTCGCGCACCGGCGGGTGCTTCTTGATCACCTGGTACATCTCGGGCTGGGTGTAGGCGGGCTCATCGGCCTCGTTGTGGCCGAAGCGGCGGTAGCCGATCAGGTCGATCAGGACGTCGTGGCCGAACTCCTGGCGGAACGCGAACGCGAGCCGGACCGCCGACACGCACGCCGGCACATCGTCAGAGTTGACGTGGATGATCGGGACGTCGAACCCCTTGGCCAGGTCCGAGGCCCATGTCGTCGACCGGGCATCGTCGGGGTCGGTCGTGAACCCGACCTGATTGTTCTGAATGATGTGGATCGTCCCGCCGACCGTGTAGCCGTCGAGCGCCTGGAGGTTCAGCGTCTCGGCGACGACGCCCTGCCCGGGGAAGGCCGCATCGCCGTGCAGGATGATCGGAATCGCGGCGTCGGTGTCCTGGTGGGCGTGCGGGCCCTGGCGCGTCGTCTGGGCGGCGCGCGTCGCGCCCGACGCCACCGGCGCCACGAACTCCAGGTGCGAGGGATTCGACTCGAGCCGGACGATGATCGACTCGCCGTGCGGCAGCTGGTAGGACCCCTGGGCGCCGTGGTGGTACTTGACATCCCCGGTGCCGCCCTGCGGGATCGTGGTGATCGCCTCGAGCGTCGAGGTCCCCTCGAACTCGGCGAAGATCGTTCCGTAAGGGCGCCCCAGGTTGTGCGCGAGGATGTTCAGCCGTCCCCGGTGGGCGGTTCCGATCACGACCTCCCGCGCGCCGCGCGTGGCCGAGAGCTGGATCAGCTCGTCGAGCATCGGGACGGTCATGTCGAGTCCCTCGATCGAGAACTGCTTCTGCCCGAGGTAGGCCTTGTGCATGAAGCGCTCGAGCGCGTCGACCTCGGTCAGGCGCTTGAGGAGCGCCTTCTGCTCATCGTGGGTCAGCGCCTGGCGGAACGTCCCCGACTCGATCGCCTCCCGCAACCACAGCCGCTGGCGGTGCGACGCGATGTGCTCGATCTCGTAGGCGATCGGCCCGCAGTAGGTCTCCCGCAGGTGCGGGAGCGCATCGGCGAGCGTTGCCCCCGGGACCGACACGCGCAGGATCCGCGCCGGGATCTTGGCCATCAGCTCTGGCGTCAGGCTCAGCGGCTCAGGGTCGAGCGCCGGGTCGCTCTCGGGCTCGCGCCCGAGCGGGTCGAGCCGAGCCGCGAGGTGCCCGTGGGTACGGTGGGCCTTCAGCAGCGAGGTGGCGGCCTGGACGGCTTGGAGCAGCTCCTCGTCGGGGGCCGTGACCGGGGCCGCGGGCGCCGCCGCGGCGGCCGTTGCCGCGGCAGCCGCGGGGGCGGGCGGTGGCGGCAGCTCGGGGAGCTCCGCCCCGAGATCGCGAAAAACCCCCTCATAAAAACTCTCCTCACCCTGCAGCAGCGCTTCGATCCGCTGTAGGAACCGCCCCGACTCGGCCCCCTGGATGATCCGGTGGTCGTACGTCGAGGTCATTGTCATGACCTTGTCTGCGCCGATCATCGACCCGATCGCGCCGAGCCCGACCGGGTAGGCGATCGAGCCGGTCGCGACGATCGTCCCCTGCCCGACCATCAGCCGCGGCACCGAGGCGACCGTGCCGAGCCCACCGGGGTTCGTCAGCGTGATGTTCCCCCCGACGAGGTCGTCGGCCCCCAGCGTGTTGGTCCGCGCCTTTTCGACCAGCGCGTTGTATGCCTCGAGGAACTGGGCGAAGTCCAGCCGGCCGGCGTCGCGGATGATCGGGACCATCAGCGTGCGGCTACCGTCCTTCTTCTCGACGTCCACGGCCAGCCCGAGGTTGACCGCGCCGTCGTCGACCCGGGTCGGTTTGCCGTCGATCTCGGCGAAGTGGTTGGCCATCACCGGCATCTCCTCGGTCCCCACCCGCGCGATCGCGTACGCGATCAGGTGCGTGAACGACACGCGTTGGCCGGCGTTCTTGAGCTGCTTGCGGCGCTCGTCGAGGACCGTGACGGTCATGGTCCGGAACGAGGTGGCGGTCGGGATCGAGCGGCTCTCGTCCATGTAGCGGGCGAGCGCCGCGGCGCCGCCCCGGAGCGGCTGGTTTAGGGGGGCGGCCCTTTCAGGGGCCGCCCTTTGTGGCGTCGCTGTCGCGGCCGCGCCGTTGCCGGCTGCCGCCAGCACGTCGGCCTTCGTGATCCGGCCGCCCCGGGCGGTGCCGACGACGCCGCCGAGATCGACCCCCTCGCTCGCGGCGACTCGGCGCGCGACCGGGGAGATGTTGGCGCCGTCCACCGGCGCCACGGTCGGTGCCGGCGTTACCTCCCCCGCCTGTGATGCACCGGTTTCCGGGGCGCCATCGCTGGGGGCGGTGCTCGCGCCGGCGCCGGCGCTCTTGGCCATCCGTGCGATCACCTGCCCGACCGTGACCGTTTCGCCGTCCTCGGCCAGGATCTCCGTGATCGTCCCGGAGGCGGGCGCCGGCAGCTCCATGTCGACCTTGTCGGTCGAGATCTCGACGACCGTGTCGCCGTCCTTGACGGTGTCGCCGACCTTGACCGCCCACTCCAAAATCGTTCCCTCGGTGACCGACTCGCCGCCGGCGGGCGTGACGATGTCGATCGTCTCGCCGACGGTCGCCTCCGTGGCGGCCTCCTGCTCTGCCTCGGTTGCGGCGCCCGCGACGGCCTCCTCGGGCGAGGACGGCGGGGACTCGCCCGACACGGGTGTGGCCTCAACGGGAGGGGTCGCGGCACCGCCGTTGCTCGAGATCTCCGCGAGCACGGAGCCGACCCGAACCGTGTCGCCTTCGGCGGCGTGGATCTTGACAATCGTGCCGGTCGTGGGCGCGGGGACCTCCGCATCGACCTTGTCGGTCGATATCTCGACGATCGTTTCGTCGGCCTGAACCGTGTCGCCCTCGTGCTTGTGCCACTCGAGCACGGTGCCCTCGGACACCGAGTCGCCCATCGCGGGCATCACAACCTGGACCGTCTCCGTACCGACCGCCATTTTCGGCTTCTACTGTAACGCGAAAAAGCGGCGGATCTGGGGCGGCGCCGGCCAGCTACCGGCGTGAGGCTCCGGCTAGTTGTAGACCTCAGCGAGCGGTGAGTTGCCACCGTGACCATTACCCGCGAATCCGACGGCGACACATAGGCCCGGCGCGGGGCACGAGATGCCGCTTAGACCACTCAGCCCGCCGGGAGTCCCCGTCGCGGGCGTGCTCTGGATCGTCCAGCGCGACCCATCCCACGCCTCCACGCCCGCTGTGGAGCCGAAGGACCCGACGCTCGTGCACGCGACCGCCGAGATGCACGACACGCCCGAAAGCGTGTTGAAGCCGGCGGCGGGGTTGGGGATGCTCTCTACCTTCCACTCGCCCCCGTCCCAACCCTCGGCTAGCGGCTGTGATCCGCTTGCGTTCGTGGGCGAAAGCCACCCAACCACCGTGCACGCGGACGGGGAAGCGCACGAGGTCGCATCGAGCGTGGCAAAGGACAGCGTCGGGGTGCTCTGGATGGTCCAGGTGCTGCCGTCCCAGCGCTCTACAAGGGGCTGCGTGACGAACGCGCCCGGTTGGGTCTTGGTGAAGCTTCCAGCCGCCGTGCATGTGTCCGGAGCACTACACGAGATGGCGCTGAGCTCGCCCGTGCCCCCCGGCGGATTGCGGACAGCTTGGATCGCCCAGGCGGAGCCGTCGAACCGCTCGACGAGCGGCGCGCCTGTGTCGGTGCCGCTGCTGCCACCGACGGCCACGCACGCGGTCGGCGAGGTACACGAAACGCCGGTCAACGAGGCGGCGTCCCCGACAGGCACAGGGATGCTCTGGATCCTCCAAACCCCGCTGCTCCAGATTGCTACCAGCGGCCCGAAGACCCCCGTGCCAACGGCCACGCAACTGACGGAGGTCGGGCACGACACCGCATTCAGCTGGCACTGGGGGGAGAACATGCAGGACGACGGGGTGGGGACGTTCTGAAGCGTCCAGCCGGTTCCGTTCCAGCGCTCCGCCAGCGCGTGCAGCACTCCGGAGCTATCGGTGTAGCGCCCGACGGCGATGCACGCCGACGGTTTTGCGCACGAAACCTCCGACAGCTGAGCCGGTGCGGGCGTGGCCTGGTCGGGGGTGTTCTGCGTCAACCATTCCCCGCCATTCCAGCGCTGCGCAAGCGTGGTTAGCTCTCCCGTCCCCAGCTCTACCGACGGCTGGATGTAACCGACCGCGACGCAGTCCGTCCGGCGCGGGCACGACACATCAGTGAGGCTGCCGAAACTCGAGCGCCCGGCGCCCGGGTTCCCCGTCAAAGACTTCCAGCGAACGCCGTTCCAACGCACGCTGAACGCGACCAGATCGTCATCGGTGTCGGCGGCGTAGGTCCCAACCGCGACACAGGCTCTCGCCGACGTGCACGAAACCCGCAGGTCGTCCACTCCTAGGAGGAACATGCCGCCCCAACTCCTGGGGCGCGACCAGGTCTTTCCGTTCCATCTCAGCCCGACCGTCTCGGTCGAGTCGGTCTGCTGGCGGAGACCAACCACGACGCAGTGCATTCGGTGAGGGCACGAGACGCTGGTGA
Organism: uncultured Solirubrobacterales bacterium; assembly: GCA_963812225.1. Taxonomy (GTDB): domain Bacteria; phylum Actinomycetota; class Thermoleophilia; order Solirubrobacterales; family Solirubrobacteraceae; genus Palsa-465. The sequence continues at coordinate 63,206 of CAWEUN010000006.1, read as the reverse complement.
AACTTACGTCCTTGCCCACCGGCGCGTGCTGGACCGACCAGCGAGATCCGTTCCAGCGCTTCACAAGCGGCCCGACCAGCCCCCCAACGGCCAGGCAAGCCCTCGACGACGAACACGAGACGGCAGTAAACGCGGCGCCCCTACCTGACCCGGCACGAGTTCTCCGCCAGCGAGACCCACCCCATCGCTCCACGAGCGTCGATGACCGGCGGAACGGCCCCTCTCTCGTCGCGAACGTCGACCCGACGGCCATGCAGAACCGGCTGGATACACAAGACACGCCGGCAAACGAGCCGGATCGGTCTGCGCTGATGCGGGGTTCTAGCCTCACGATCCAGCGCGAGCCGTCCCAACCATCGACGATGGGCCGAGTCACAGCGGTGGGGCCGATAGCGATTGACCCGACGGCCACACAGAACGTCCTCGACGTGCATGAGAGTGCGCTGATCCTTCCCGTCGGAGCGGAGCCTTGCATCGACCACGCCCCTCCGCTCCACACCTCAGTCAGCGCGCCGCTCGGCCCTGACCCGACAGCGACACAAAACCCCGCCGATGGACACGAAACCGCGGTCAGGTTCCCGCCCGGAATCAAGGGAGCGGGCACCGACTGGACCGCCCAGCTCGCCGCCGACGCACGCTCACCGCCGGGCCACGCAACCGCGAGGACCGCGCCCAACAGGAGCGCCAGAACCAACCGCCGCCGTGTGACCGCGCCACGCACGCCACGACTATCTCGGGCCGCGATAACAGACCGCTCACATCGGATAACGCCGGCGGGCCCTGCGCGTCAGCCTTCCGCCTTTCCCGGCGGCCCGCCGAGCGCGTGGATCAGCGCCGAGAAGTTCCGTCCTGTTCGGCTCGGGACGCTGTCGGCATCGCGCGTGTAGTCCCACTGGCCGAGCTCGGCGGCTAACGTCTTGGTGCTGATCCCCGAGCCCCACCCGATCTCGATCCCGCTGGAGGTCTCTGGGATGATCGAGGCGACCGCCTGACCTGCCGCGACGACTTGGCCGACGCGCAAATGCCGCGCCGGCGTCACACCTTCGGCGTAGTAGACGTAGCAGCCCTCGTCCGGTCCGGACAGGAGCCGGTATTCGATGAACGCGCCCGGCCAGCCGGTCTCGGACATCTGGATCTTGGTGATCCTGCCCAGGCCGATCGCGGACAGCGGGCCTCGTCCCGCGTAGTCGACTCCCTGGTCGATCCGCTCGGGCATGACCTTGGCGCCCCGGAGCGGGTTCACGTAGCCGGTGTCCTCGTCGATGAGCGGGCACGTTTTCGTCCCGCGCCGGGGCCCGACAGCCGGATGCCTCGGCGTGACGCGGGCGGCGAACTCGGGCGGGCTCGGCGCCCGCAAGGGCTCGGGCTGGACCGCCGCGAGCTGGGTCTGGCCGTTATGAGCGTCGATCAGCGTCGGTAGCGCGATCGCGACCGCGACAAGGGCGAGCGCGGCGCCGGCGCTCGCGACCCGCCGTTTGGCGAGGCTGCGCCGTCGCCGGCGTGAGCTCCGCGACTGGCCCCTCCGCGCGAGCGAGCGCTCCAGCGATGCCTGCCACGGGTCGACCTGGCCGAGGTCGCGCTCGGCGTCCAACCAAACTCTCCCTTCCTCGTAGGCCTACGGGGTTAGCTGACGGGCTCGCGCTGTGCGCTACGCCGCACTGCTGCGGCGACTCGCCCCGGCGACCAGAGGGCCGCTGTGGGTCCCCCGTTCACCGGCCACGGATGGTCCGGCGATTCGGCTGACTATGTCGCGGCGGCACGCTATCACCTGACGGCGGCCGGGAGCGGCGCTGCGCACGTATGTCATGATGTATGGCATGAAGCGGACGACTGTCTACCTTCCTGAGGAGTTGAAAGCAGCCCTCGAGCGCACCGCCGCCGCCGAGGGCAGGAGCGAAGCTGACGTCGTGCGCTCGCGCCGTGGCCGCCGCCACGGCTGAGCACCTCTACCCGCGGCCGAGGCTGCCGCTGTTCTCGAGCGGGGACCCGACGCTCGCCGAGCGAGTCGACGAGGAGCTTGCTGCAGGCTTCGGCGAATGATCCTCCTGGACACGAGCGGCCTCCTAGCTGCACTCGACGCCAGTCAGAATCTCCACTCCGAGGCGGCTGCCAGCCTGCTCGCCGCTTCGCCGCCTTTGCTTCTCTCCCCGTTCGTGCTCGCCGAACTCGACTACCTCCTCGCCAGCCGCGTCAGCGCGACGGCTCGGATCAGCCTGCTCGAGGAGGTCGAGCGTGGCGCATACGCATTGGCCCCGATGTCGGGCGCCGACGTCGGTTCCGCTCGCGGGGTCGTCGAGCGGCACGCAGATCTAGGGATCAGCCTCGCCGACGCGTCGATCGTTGTGCTCGCCGAGCGTCACGAGTTGTTCGAGCTCCTCACGCTGGATCAGCGGCACTTTCGCGTGCTTTCGGCGCGCGGCAAGCCGTTTCGCATCCTTCCGGCCGACGCATAGCGTCGCATCCGGCGGCGGCCCCGACCCCTCAGTCGCGGCAGTCCTCACACGCGCCGCGGAGGACGATCTCGTGCTCGTCGACGCGCATCGGGACGCGACCGGTGAGCTTCTGGATCGCGCCCTCGAGCTCGCGGTCGGTGAAGGGGGTAACCGTGCCGCAGTTGTCGCACACAAGATGGTGGTGGTGACCCTCGCCGCTTCGGATCGGCTCGTAGCGGGCCATCGCCTGTCCCACCTGGAGCTTCTGAATCAGGTGCAGGCGCTCGAGCTCGTCGAGGATCCGGTAGATGCTCGCTCGGCCGACCGGACGGTCGCCGGCACGCAGCGCATCCTCGATCTCGATCGCCGACAGCGCACAGGTCTGCGAGTCGAGCTGCTCGAGCACCGCCTGGCGGGCCGCGCCACTGTGGCGCTTGGTCTGGGCGAGCACCCGCTTGGCGTGCTCCGCCCACGTCTCAGGGTGGTTGCTCGCCATCGTTCCCAGTCTAATTCTCGGTCGCGCGGATCACGGAAGGGGTGCGATCGTCCCTCACGACGCGCAGATCGCTGGTGGCTAGGAAGGCGAGTCCGTAGATCCCGACGGCGACGCCGATGATCGCCGAGCTGGGGGGCAGGTTCGGGACCTGATAGCTGAGCGTCAGCCCGGCCCAGGTCGAGACCACGGCGATCGCGGCCGATAGGCCGAGCCCGCGGTAGGGGTTCGAGGTGAGCCGTTGGGCGGCGCCGGCGGGCGCCGCGAGCAGGCCGAGGAACAGCAGCGCGCCGATCGCCTGGGTCGCCTCGGCCGTGGTCGCCCCGAGCAGCGCGAGCAGCAGCAGCCCGAGCAGGCGGACGGGCACGCCGCGGGCGGCCGCCACCGCCGGGTCGACGCTCGAGAACAGCAGCGGTCGCGCGATCGCGAGCAGCACGATCACGATGCCGGCCCCGACGACCAGCGCCAGCGCAGTGTCGGCGCCGCTGAGGCCGAAGATCGAGCCGAACAGCGTCCGGGCGCCGAGGAGCCCGTTGCCACCGCCCGCGCCGGAGCTGAACACCGCCAGGAAGAAGACCCCGAGCCCGAGGATCGCGGCGAACACGATCCCGATCGTCACGTCGTCCGGCTGCGCGCGGTCGCCCAACAGGCCGAGCAGCACCGCGATCGCGATCGTGGCCGCGAACAGCCCGATCCGGGGATCGAGGCCCGCGGCGGCAGCGGCCAGCGCGCCGGTGAAGGCGACGTGGCTGAGCGCGTCGCCCGCGAACACCTGGGCACGCAGAACGACGAAGTAGCCGACCAGGCCGCTCGCCAGCGCGATCGCCGTACCGGACAGGAGGGCGTTGCGGAAGAACTCCTGCGCGAACATCAGGCCGGAACCTCCGCCGTCGCCGCCTGCCCGCGTCGCAGCAGCGTGGGATGGTCGGCGAGCGCCCGCCCCAAGCGGGCGACGACGTAGACGCCGAAGGCCAGCGCGGTGATGTAGAAGCCGACGGGATAGTTGTAGAAGTACGCCAGCGCCAGGCCGACCCAGGTGATCAGCACCCCGAGGACGATGCTCAGGGCGAGACTGGCCCCGATGCGCGGCGTGATCACCTGCGCCGTCGCCGCCGGCGCGACGAGCAGCGCGAACACGAGCAGCGCGCCGGTGATCTGCGCGGTCGCGGCGACGGTGAGCCCGAGTGCCAGCAGGAAGGCGAGCGACATGCCGCGGACGGGGACGCCGCGGGCGCTGGCGACGGGCTCGTCGACCGAGGCGAACAGCAGCGGCCGACCCACGAGCGCGAAGAACGCGAGGGCGATCGCGCACACGACCGCCAGGGTGAGCACCTCCCCCCGGGTGATCCCGAGGAAGTCGCCGAACAGCAGGTTCTCGTAATTGGCGAGCACGCCCTGATAGAGGCTCAGGAAGACGAAGCCGCAGGCCAGCCCGAGCGCCTGCACGGATCCGGTGACCGCCGACTCCTCGCCACGCGTACGGCGCGTCCCCGTGCCGAGGACGCCGATCAGCAGCGCGCACACGCCGCAGAAGATGTAGTAGCCAGCCGCCGCGGACAGCCCGACGAGCAGCGCGCCGGCGGCCCCGGGGAACGCCATCACGGACAGCGTATGGCCGGCGAAACTCTCGCCCCGCAGGACCATGAACCAGCCGACGACGGCCGCCATTACCGCCACCACCGCGCCCGCCTCGAGCGCGTTGACCATGAACGGGTATGTCGTCAGCTGGCGGACGTCCGACACGAGATCGGGCGACAGACCGGCGATCGGGAGGACGCTAGGCATGGTCGTGCTCGTGGCGATCGCTGTGATGCGCCGGCGCCTCGGGCAGCCCGACGACGACCAGCCGCCCGTCGGCGGTCTCGATCACCTCGATCGGGGCCCCGTAGAGGTCACTGAGCGTGGGGGCGGTGATCACGTCGCGGGGGGCGCCGACGGCCGCTCGCCCGCCGCCGAAATAGACGACCCGATCGAGGTAGGGGAGCAGCGGGTTGACGTCGTGCGCGACGAGCAGCACGGTGACGCCCTGCTCGTGGCAAATCCGCCCCAGCAGCGCCGCCACCGCGGTCTGGTTGGGCAGGTCGAGGCTGTCGAGCGGCTCGTCGAGGATCAGCATGCTGGGGTCGCTGACCAGCGCCTGGGCGATCAGCAGCCGCTGCTGTTCGCCGCCGGAGAGACGGCCGATCGGCCGGCGCGCGTACTCGCTCGCGCCCACCCGCTCGATCACCTGGTCGACGCGGTCGGCGCCCGAGCGCCGCAGCGGCAGCCCCCAGCGGGTCCCGTCGAGGCCGAGCCTGACGAGGTCGATCCCGCGGATCCGGACCGCGGCCTCGAAGTGGCGGCGCTGGGGCAGGTAGCCGATCCTCCGGTTGGCCGAACCGGGGTCACCCCCCAGCAGCGTCGCTCGCCCGGAGCTCAGCGGCAGCTCGCCGAGGAGCACTCGGAGAAGCGTCGTTTTGCCCGATCCGTTCGGCCCGAGGATCGCGGTGAAATCACCGGTTTCGACGGCCAGGTCCACCCGGCTCCAGATCGTCCGCCCGGCGATCCGCGCCTCAGCGTCCTCGAGCGCGACCACCGGCGCCGCCGTCACCGTCTCGGTCATCTTCCGGTCGCCTGATGAAGTGCCTGCGCGAGGCTTGTCAGTTCCGCGACCTGCCACTGCTCGAAACTATCCGACGCCGGCGAGAGCGTTTCGGTGATCGTCGTGATCGGGATGTGAGCGGCGCGGGCGAGCTGGTTGACGCGCTGCACGTCCGGGGTGGCGTTCTGGCTGTTGTAGACCCATACCTTGATCTCGTGATCCTGAGCCTGCGCGTCGACGGTCTGCTTGTCGGCCGCGCTCACGTCGGTGCCCTCCGCGATCGCCTTGGCGAAGCTGTACGGAGTCAGGAGCTTGAGTCCTAGCGCCTGGCCCATCGGTTGGAAGATGCTCTCGCTGTAGCCAACCGGAACCCCGGCATAGCGGGCCCGGATCGAGCTGATCAGGTGGCGGTAGGCGGCGAGGTCGCGGGTCTCGAAGACCGTGCGCTGGCGCTCGAAGTAGCCGGCGTCCTTGGGGTCGAGCCGCCGGTAGTCGGCCACGATCTGATCGATGACCCGCTGGACCGAGCTCGGCGAGTACCACTGGTGCGGGTTGTCGCCCTGTTGGAGCCGGAGCAGGTCGCCGACGTCCAGCACCGCGCGCGAGCTCGACGGATTGGCGGCGAGCAGCTTCGACGCCCACGTGTCGTAGCCGATCCCGTTGACGATCGCCATCTGCGACTTCGCCAGGGCGATCCCGTCCGACGCGGTGGGCTCGTAGGAATGGGGATCGGTGTTGGGGTTGACGATGATGCTCTGCACCGCCACCTTGGTTCCACCCAGCTGGCTGGCGATGCTGCCCCAGAAGTTCTCGGCGGCGACCACCACCAGCCGGCCGTTCGAGGATCCGCCCTCGGCGCCGATGGCGGCGCCCCCGCAACCGGCAAGGGCAACAGAGATCAACGCCACCGCCGGCAGGAACCGCAACCTACGCCGCGAGCGAGACCGCGACCGAGCCTGAAAGCGGGACCACAACCGAGCCCGAGAGCGAGACCACAACCGAGCCTGAACGCGAGACCGAGTCACGGCCGGGCACGATATCACAAGAATGAGATTCAGTCTTGTTCTTGTTGCGGTGGCGGGAGCCGGGGCTGTCGACTCTCGGCCCGCCGGCGCTTTCTGCGCCAGCAGGCTGTTGCGGGCGATCGGCTCGGTGAACGGCGCTGGGGAAGAGGAAGGGTGAGATGCCCGGGCGGGTCTGAGGGTGGCTCCAGATCCTGCATAACACGTCACGACCGCCGAAATCGGCGAGGCCTGCCGTGTTAAGCACGCTCCTCATGCACAGCACGACAGGGCTCGGGGTCTGAGCCGAGATTGACGTGTTGAGCATGATTTTCGGCCGGGTGAGGGCGCGGACCTCGCCGGGCGGCTGACCCACTCCCCTTCCCCAGCGCCGTTTATAAGGCCGCCGCCAATCAGGGCTGCCGAGAGTCGAGAGCCACCAAGCCGACCCTCGAAACCGCCAGAACCGAATCGGATGATGAGCCGTACTGAGCTCTAAGGACAGAGCTCGAAGGAGGGCGTGGAAATGTCGAGAATCGTTTTACTCGGAGCGGGGATGTGCGGGCTGGCGACCGGGATGATGCTTGCGCGGGACGGTCACGCGGTGACGATTCTGGAGCGCGATGAAGGGCCGGCGCCTGGCTCTCCCGAGCAGGCGTGGGAGCACTGGTCACGAGACGGGGTGACCCAGTTCCGCCAGGCCCACTATCTGCAGCCGGGGGGACGGGCGGTGCTCGAGTCGACGCTCCCCGACGTCGTCGAGGCGCTCGAGGCCGCCGGCGCGATCCGGTTTGACGCACTCTGCATGTTGCCGCCGACGATCGCCGATCGGGCGCCGCGCCCGGGCGACGAGCGCTTCGTCACGGTCACGGCGCGCCGACCCGTGCTCGAACACGTGCTGGCGCGGGCCGCGCACTCAGAGCCAGGGGTCGACGTCCGGCGAGGCGTCGGGGTCCGTGAGCTCGTGACGCGCACCTACGACGGCACGCCGCACGTGACGGGGGTGCGGACCGAGGCGGGCGACGTGCTGGACGCCGACCTGGTCGTCGACGCCACGGGCCGGCGCTCGCAGCTGCCGCGGTGGCTCTCCGCGGCCGGCTGTCGCGCCCCCCACGAGGAGGCCGAGGACGGGGGCTTCATCTACTACACGCGCTACTTCCGCTCGGCCGACGGCGCGGTGCCTGTGCCACGTGCGCCGCTGATGACGCCCCTCGGAAGCTTCTCGGTGGTGACGCTCCCCGCCGACAACGGCACGTGGTCGGTGACCGTGCAGATCTCAACCGGCGACCGGCCGCTCAAGCGCCTGCGCGATCCCGGTGCGTGGACGGCGGTGGTGGCGGCGTGCCCGCTCCACGCACACTGGCTGGACGGCGAGCCGATCACCGGCGTGGCGCCGATGAGCGGTCTGGTCGACCGCTATCGCCGCCTGATCGTCGACGGCGGGCCCGTGGCGACCGGCATCGCCCCCGTTGCCGACGCGTGGGCGTGCACCAACCCGGCGCTCGGGCGTGGGATGACGTTGGGCCTCATGCACGCGCGCCGGCTGCGCGACGTCGTGCGCACGCATCTCGACGAACCCCGCCGTTTCGCCGAGGCGTGGGATGCGGTGACCGAGGATGAGCTGACACCGTGGTACCGGGAAACGGTGGCGGATCACCGCGACCAGGCGCGTGAGCTCGAGGCGCAGCGCAAGGGAATCGAGCCCGATCGGCCGACTGACGGGCCAGCCGCCCTAATGGGCGCGATGCTCACCGCGATGCGGCACGATGCGGATGTGTTCCGGGCCTTCCTCGCAGCACGGTGCTGCCTCACGCCGCTCTACGAGGCGTTCGCCAGCGAACAGGTCGTCGAGCGGATCCTCGAGGTGGCGCGCGACCGCGACTGCCCCAAAATCCCCGGGCCCGACCGCGAGCAGTTGGTCGAACTGCTGAACCGCTCTGGCTCCGAGAGCGCCGCGCGGCGCCGGCGATCCTCGGTCACGGAACTCAGATCGCTCGGCGGCCCTACAGCTCGAGCGGCGGGTAGTAGTTCTCGGCGCCTAGCTTCCGCACATCGGTGAGCCAGTCGGAGTCGTAGACGTCGGTCGGTCCCTGGAGCGGATCGGCCAGGGACCAGGCCTGCCGCCTGTACGTCCAGTTCTCGGGCGCCAGGCGGTGGGCCTCGCGAAACCAGTGCGCCGCACCGGACACATCGCCGGCACGGTAGAGGTGTTGCCCCATCTCGAACGACGCCGCAGCCCGTGAGAGCTCCTCGCTGACCGGGTTGGAGCGGGCGACCACCTCCTCGGGCGAGAGGGCGTAGGGCGACGACTCGCCGTGCTCCACCCAGTCGCGTAGAGCCGCGACATAGCGGTCCGGGTCGATCCGCATCATCTCGGCCTCCCGGAGTTGCTCGACGAGGAGGGCCGGCAGCTGCGCCAGCAGCCCGTCACTCGGCTGGCGCGGACGCCAGGGGAATGCCGGTTCCGGCGGGCGGACGATCAGACCGCGCTCGTCGATCCAGACGCCGCTCGGGACGTTCACGATGCCGAGCAGCTCGTCGAGCACGTGTGCGTCGTCGATCAGCGCCGGGTGACTTGTCCTGGCGCGCTCGATCCAAGGCCCCGCGGCCTCGATCCCGCCTGTGTCGAGCGCGACACTGACGACCTCGAATCCGCTCTCGTGAAGCTCATCTCGCAGTTTCCGCCACCCGGGCAGATCGAAGCGGCACCCTCACCAGGAGGCCCAGGCGACCATGAACACCTTCGTCCCGCGCAGCGAGCGAAGCGCAAACGGCCGCCCGTGCTGGTCCGGCAGCTCGATCTCGGGCAGCACCGCGCTAGACAGGACGTGGCCGTCCGACGGTGGTCCCAATGCCCACAGCTCGTGAGCCTCGTCGTGGACGAGCGCCATCCGCAACCTGTCCGCCAACTCCCGTACGTCGAACGGGGCGGAAAGCGGCACGCACACGTCCGCGCGGCATGCACCTTCGGGCTTGATCGCCCAGCCTGTGCGCCGCTCGAGTTCCTCCGGCGGCTCGTCGAGCCTCGCGATGATCACGGCGCGGCCATCATCGCACCGTGGCGCGCCAGCTGCTCCTTGCGGTGGCGCGCTCTGGGTGGCGACGGCGGACGCTCAGGCGGCGATGGTGCGACGACGGCGGAAGAGCCCGCGGCGCGCATGCCGCTCTTCGACCTCACCGGCCGCGGCGCCGGCCGCGACGAACGGCTCCTCGGCGATGCGTGGACGGGAGACGAATCGGCCCATGGCGAATGCCGCAAGGCCGGTGATCGCCGCGCCCAGCGCGTAGAAGAAGCCCAGGAGCTCGAGCGACTGGCGGACGTGGCCGCCCATCGGTGCACCGATCGGGTTCCCGGCCGCGTGCCACCACAGGCTGACGACTGGTCCAATCGCAAACCAGACACCGGCCGCAATCGCGAGCCAGCCTCCGAGCACGCCGCTCGAGCGACGCGAGCTGCTCAGCAGCATCAGGCCGCCGATTACGGCAGCAGCGCCGGGGAGGATGTCGAGCCACAGCCGGTTGGTCGTGAAGTGCCACGTGCTGTAGCTGCCGAAGCCGTAGTGGAAGTACCCGCCGATGAAGGGAACCAACGCTCCCCACAGCCCGAGGGCGATGATCAGGACTCCGCTCAGCGCCCCGGTCGTCCGCGGAAGCCGCATCGGCCTGGTGGTGGTCGCGGTCGTCGGTTGCGTCCGCTCGGGCGCCGACTGCGTCCGCTCGGTCGCTGGTTGCGTCTGTTGTGTCTCTGTTGGCATACACGAGGGCTACCCCCGTCTCAAGGCAGGAAACGTCGCGTCGGCCTCCCGGCGGCCGACTAGGCCTTCACCGGGCGCGTCTCGTTCACGGCCGCGCGCTTGCGCCGGCGATCCTCGATCACGAACCCGACCGACCCGCAGAACGGCCCCAAACCTCCGAGCACAGCCACGTTGACGGCGAGCCAGAACGGGATGATCCGGACGCGCGCCGCGTAGATGCAGATCAACGACATGCCGATCCACATCAACCCGTGCGTGAGCCCGAGGATGAACGTCTCCGGCTGCGGGCTGCCCAGCACGAACGCGCACAGGAGCAGCGACAGGTAGATGATCGAGTGAAAGAAGGACGCCGCCTCGAGGCGGCGGAAAGTGATCAGGCTCACGATTGCGCCAGGAACGTTCCCATCCTGCGCAGCGGCTCGTCGGCCTCGGGCGGCCACTCGGCCACGTGCGCCGGCCACCAGGCGAAGTCGTCATGCTCGTGGTCGGGGGTGACGGTCGCCCCTTCGGGCAGCCACGCCTGACCGACCATCAGCACCACTTCGCTGGGCAGCTTCACGAGCGCCTCGACCCGCAGCCGCTGAGGCTCCACCGACCACTCCTCGCTGAGCTCGCGTCCCATCGTGTCGACCGGGTTCTCGTCGACCTCGACCGAGCCACCCGCGCCGAGCGCCCACCGCTCCGCCCACGAGGCCAGCCACGCCGCGCGTCGCCCCGCCAGCCAGCGCCCGCCGCCGTCTCGGACGACGCACAGCACCGAAAGGCTCTGGGCGGCGTTGGCTGCGAGCAGCCGCAGCGACCAGCGGGCGGGCTGAAGCTCGAGCGTCAACCTGTCCTCGCGCGCGTCAAAAGACGCGAGCCTTCCGGCGAAGCCGTCGTGACTCGGCGATCCGCGCTCGCGCAGGGCGTTCAGCGCCACATCGGCGGCGTCGGTCTCACTCTGATCGGGCTCGTACGGGTCGGGACGCCACGAGGCCTCGACCTGGGTCGGTTCCCAGGGTCCGCGCGCAAGCAGGCCGGGTGCGGTCGCCACGGCACAGACGGTACCGGGGCCGGCCTCGGGCGAGCTCACGATCTCCGGCGGGTCCGGTCGGAGCGCTTCTTTTACTGCAGCCGGGCGAGCGCCGCCTTCGCCGCCGCGTCGGCTGCCGGCGAACCCGAGGGCGTGATCCACTTCTCGTCGGCCGCGATGCCACGCGCATACGCCGCTCCGGCGGGGGTGTTGTACAGCTCGAAGGCGCTGTCGTAGTCCTGGCCGCACCCCCAGTCGGCGGAACGTCGCCGTTCGGCGCGTGGTTCGGTAGAGTCGCGGCGGCCGGGCATGGGACTTCGAACACTCCGCTCGAACCGCCAGGGAGCACGGGCCGTTGCCATTCTCAGGGCCGAGCGTCAGCGCGCACGCGCACGGCGCGGTTTAAAATTCAGTACCCTTGCCGAGAGTTATCCGTTTCTCGCCGTCGGGCCCCGGTGACGTTGTGGGAACGGGTGCGGCGTGTTTGTCTGCCCAAGTTCAAAGGAATAGAGGGCCGCGACGTGGCGTCAAAGCCTCCTCCCACTGAATCAGCGAACCGCGCGACCCAGCCCCCCGCGCCTCCGCCCCCGCTGCGGCATCTCGTCGACGGGGACGCCAATGGCGACGCCGACACGAACCGTTCGAGGTGCCCGACCCGGCTCTCGATCCTGGTGCCGGTCTACAACGAGGAGCGAACGCTCCGACGAGCTGTAGAGAGCCTGCTCGAGCAGCGATACCCGGTCGACGTCGAGTTGTGCGTCGTCGACGACGGGAGTACCGATGGCACGCGTGAGATCCTCGATCAGACGCTCGATCCGCGCGTGCGTGTCAGGCGTCATTCCAGGAATCTGGGCAAAGGTGCCGCGCTGATGACGGCCGGCGCGATGGCGACGGGCACGCACATGGTTCCTTTCGACGCCGACCTCGAGTACTCGGCCGAGGATTTGCCGCGGATGTTGGCTCCGATTATCGACGGCCGCTGCGAGGTCGTATTCGGGACGCGCCTGTTCGGAGTCAACACGCGCTATCAGTCGATGCAGCATGCGCTCGGCAACCGGGCCCTGACGCTGACGACAAACGTCCTGTTCAACTCCTACCTGAGCGACGTCCACACCTGTCTGAAGATGATGCCCCTGCCGCTGTTCCGCTCGCTCGATCTGCGAGAGGCGCGCTTCGGCCTCGACGCCGAGCTGACGGCGCGGATCCTGCAGCTCGGAATCCGTCCGTTTGAGGTCTCGGTCTCCTACTACAGCCGGTCGGTGGCGGACGGCAAGAAGATCACTTGGCGAGACGGCGTCAGCTGCCTGCGCGTGCTCGCCAGGGTCCGAAGGACGCAAGCAGTGACGGCCACCTCATGCAGACCGGCGTCTGCGGGTTCGACCTCTCCCGGGTACGAGGGGTCGAAGCGGGAGGTCGATGCCGACGGGCCAGCACAGGCCGTCGTGCCAGTGCGGTAGGTGGGCGCACTTTGCATTCCACAGTGAAGCGACTCGTCGCGGTCGCGATCGCCCTGGTCGTGATCGCGACCCTGACGACGTTCGCGCAGAGCCGAGCCGGGCAGAGCGAACTGAAGCGACTCGGGATCGTCGGGCCACGGGCGGCGTTCACCGAGCTGGCCTTCGTCGATCCGCTCAAGCTGCCGAGCACCCTTCATCCCGCGCCGCACCTCGTGCTGATCCCGTTCACGATCACGAACCACGCCACCCGCCCTGCGAGCTACAGCTGGCAGATCGCCATCGCCGGGACGCGTCAGCGGGTCCTACGTTCGGGCTCTGCCTTCCTGGAAGGCGGAGAGGCGGTCACGATCGCTACCCGAGTCGAGCTCGGGTGCACCACGCGAACCCGGGTGAACGTGCGCCTCTCCTCTGGCGAGAGCATCGGCTTTTGGGCGACATGTGTCGGGCGCCCTCCAGCACCCACCGCACACCATCGGCAATGACATTCCTCTCCTGGATCAGCAGCTTGCATGCGCCTCCCGCCTCCCGAAAGCGCGCGAACATCGGCGCCGGCAGAACCGTGGTCGCGATCGTCACCGACGCGATCGCTCCCTACCACCGCGGCGGCAAGGAGCAGTGGTACCAGGAGCTCGCGCCGCGACTGAACCGCTACGTCGACGTCCACGTGTACTCGATGAAATGGTGGAAGGGACCCACCACCGTCATTCACGACGGTGTCCCGTATCACGCGATCTCGAGATACATGCCGTTGTATGGAGGCAAGCGCCGGTCGATCGGGCAGGCGATCGGCTTCGCGCTGTCGTGCTTTCGGATTCTGAGGGTCGACTTCGACGTGTTGGTGGCGGATCACATGCCGTACCTTCAGCTGTTCCCGCTGAAGCTGATAGCCCTGCTGCGCAGACGCCCGCTGGTGCTCATCTGGCATGAGGTGTGGAGCCGCCAGCAGTGGCGAGCCTACCTCGGCACTGCCGGGATCGTGGCTTGGACGCTCGAACGGCTCTCGGCCAAGCTGCCGGACTCCGTCATCGCGACGTCGGCCCTCACGGCAGAACGGCTGACCCTTCGGATCCCCCGGGTGCCACTGATCGTGGCGGCCGGCGGCGTTGACCTCGACCTCGCGCTGCGGACGGAGCCGGCGGGGGAGGTCGTCGACGTGGTCAGCGTGGGCAGGCTCATGGCGCACAAGCGGCTCGACCTGCTGCTCGACTCCGTCGCGCTGCTCGCCGAGCGCGAGCAGCCCATCACCTGCAGGATCATCGGAGACGGACCTGAGCGCCCGGCGCTGCAGCGGCAGGCGCAACGGCTGGGGATCGAGCACCTGGTGGAGTTCCGGCGGGGGGTTGGAGACGATGAGCTGCTTTCGCTCGTGAAAGCGGGACGGGTGTTCGTGTTCCCCTCCGAGCGTGAAGGCTTCGGCATCGCAGCGCTGGAGGCGATCGCCTGCGGCATTCCGGTGATCACGACCTCGGCCGAGCACAACCATGCCCGCCACCTGGTCCCGCGTTCAACCCGTGGCGTGGTGTGCGAGCCGACCGCCCCGGCGCTGGCGGCCGCGGTCGACTCCGCCCTGACGCGAGGCCCGGCCCCCGGACCGGATACGCGGTTCCACGACCACTGGGTCCGCGAGTACGACTGGGGCACGCTCGCGGCCAATATCGCGGTGGCGCTGAACCCCGCGGTGCGGCCAACCCTGGCGCAGTCCTGGGACTCCGACGGGCAGCTGACAACGAATGGCGACGGGGCAGACGGCAGGAGCGACGGGGCAGACGGCAGGAGCGACGGGGCAGACGGCGGGAGCGACGGCACGGATGTTCTGACGCTGGGCGAGGACTCGGCCGTGGCCACGGAGGTCGAGGAGCGCCCGCCCACCATGATTCTTCCGCCGTCGCAAACGAGCCTCGGTGACCGCCGCGCTCGCCTCATCGACGCGGCCGCGTCGCTTGTCGCCGTGGGCATCCTGTTCGGGCTTGCCCACGTTCGCGGGATCTGGGTGCTCCAGGCGATCGAGCTGATCCTGATGCTCTCGGTTCCGGGTCTGCTGTGCCTTCGCGCCCTGCGGGCAGCGCCCGAGGCGGTGCGCGGGTTCTGGGTCTACATCCCGTGCACGTCGCTCGCCGTGGTCATGGTCTCCGGCCTGGCAGTTGATCTCCTGGGGCCACCGCTCGGCGTCTCGAGGCCGCTAGCCACAGCGCCAATCGCCGCCTCGCTGTCGATCGTATGCGCCGGTCTGGTGCTCGTGGCGGCGTTCGGGCGGGCCCCGAGCCTCGCCTCGTATGCGCCGCGCGGCGTGCGCATCTGGCGGGCCTGGCCGTTGCTGCTCCCGGTGCTGTCGTGGATCGGCGCGATGCGGCTCACCAACGGCCACGGAAACGCCGTGGCGATGGTCGGGATCGGGACGATCGTCGTCGCCCTCATGTTCGGCGCGTGGCGCGCGCCGCGCTGGAGCGTCGGACAGTTGGCGATACTCATCTTCGGCGCCTCACTGGCACTCATGTGGTCCTTCTCATTGCGCGGCCACTACGTCTACGGCTTCGACATTGCGAGCGAGTATCAGACGTTCACCAGGGTGCTGCACGCCGGTCGCTGGTATGCGTCGCATCGCAACGACCCCTACGGCGCGATGCTCAGCCTGACGATCCTGCCATCGAGCTTCGTTGCGCTCACCGGCGCCTCCTCGCTGCTGGTGTTCAAGGCCGTCTATCCGTTCGTCTTCGCGCTGTTCCCAGTCGCGGTCTTCCTGCTGGCCACACGCGTCATCAGCCGACGCTTCGCGTACCTCGGCACGCTGTTCGTCGTCGTGCAGAACTACCTCTTCCAGCAGCTTCCGGCAATCGCTCGTCAGGAACTGGCGTTGCTG
Organism: uncultured Solirubrobacterales bacterium; assembly: GCA_963812225.1. Taxonomy (GTDB): domain Bacteria; phylum Actinomycetota; class Thermoleophilia; order Solirubrobacterales; family Solirubrobacteraceae; genus Palsa-465. The sequence continues at coordinate 47,618 of CAWEUN010000006.1, read as the reverse complement.
CTCTTCGTCTGTCTCGTCGCCGCGATGTTCGACGCGCGTCTGCGGCGGTGGTCGCGGGGGGCGCTGATCGTCCTGTTGGGCGTCGGGCTCGTCCTTTCGCACTACGGCACGACGTACGTGGCGGTCGCGATGTTCGCGTTCGCGATCCTCGCGGAGCTCGCGCGCAGGCTGGTCACGCTGAGACCGGCCCCCGGCTCATCGCGGCGCTTGGCGCGCGACAACGCCGTTCTCTCGGCCGGTCGGGTGGGGATCGCCCCGTTTGTGGTTGCTCTCGTGGTGACCGCCGGCGGCGCTGCGATCTTCGACGGTGCTGCCACCGACTCCACCCAGAACCTGTCGCAGTTCTTCTCCGACCTGCGTCACATGGGTCTGTCCGTCCTCCCGAACTCCGGGGGCAAGAACCTCATTGAGGCATACCTGTCGGGCAACACCGACGTACGTGTCAGTGGCGAGAAGTTTGCCAGTATCACGCGCAGCACCTACAAGAAGCGTACTTACATCCATCCGCTCCCCCAGGCGTTCTCGCCCGCAAACCGGGTGCTCACGGCGACCGTACCCGGTTCGACGGTCAAATCTCACGTCGCGCTTCGCGCGCTCAACGACGAGCAGGTTCTGGTGACACAGATCGCTGCCGTCCTGGCGATCGTCGGCGCGGTCCTGCTCTGGCTCCGGCGCAGCGCCGGCGACACGGCTAGAAGCATCGCACTGTTGGCCGTCGCGACGCTCGTAGTCCTCGTGGCCATCAGGTTCAGCGGCACCGCGGCACTCGCCTACAACCAGGGGCGGGCATTCCTCCAGGCGATGGTTCCGTTGTCCGTATGCCTCGGCTGGGTGCTCGAGCAAGCATCGATGCGTCGATGGGGCCGCTCCTTGGCCGCCGTCTCTGCGGTAGCACTGGGACTCGTGCTGGTGTCCACCTCCGGGCTCAGTGGCCCGGTGGTGGGCGGAGGCTCCCCGACGAACGTGGCCCATAGCGGCGAGGACTTCGAACGCTTCTACTTCACACAGCCTGAGCTCGCCGCCGCCCGCTGGCTGAACGCCACCGCGCCGGCGGCCGACATCGTCCAGACCGACCGCTACGGGGCTCTCCGTCTGGTCGACGCGACTGGGCGCACCAACGCGGTGTTCCCGGTGGTCACTCCGACCGCACTGGACCGCAATGCGTGGATCTACGCGGATACCGCGGACTTCGTCGGCCACCGCGCCCGTGGCGAGCAGGGGAATGACTTTTCCGTGTATGTGTGGCCGAGCTTCGTGAATCGCTACTGGAACCTCGTGTACTCAAATGGATCCGCGGCTGTGTACTCCGGCTCCCAGTAGGGAGTCATTTCACATGTCATCGGCGAACGCCGTCGCGTGTCAGCTCAAGATCATCGCACTGCCTCGCGCCCCAAATCCTTACCAGCAGTTGCTTTACACGGAGATCGAGCGTGCGGGACATTGCGTCCGGTATGCGGGAGAGCTGACGCCATCGCATACGCTCAACGTCCTGCTGCTGCCGTTCGAGCTGGCCATGTACCGGCTGAAAGGATGGAGGATTCTGCACATTCATTGGGTGTTCTTCTTCAGGATCGCGGGCAGCGACAGGTCTGGCACGGCTCGCAGGGTCGCGCAAACCTGGTTTGCGTTCGTGCTCGCGACCTGCCGTGCCCTCGGTGTGCGCGTGGTGTGGACGATGCACAACCTGCTTCCGCACCAGCGGGTGTTTCACGACGACGTCGCCGCGCGTCGAACGCTGGTCCGCTCCAGCGAGCTGGTGTTCGCTCATTCGCCCGCCGCGCTCCGTGCGCTCGAGGCGCTCGGGATTCGCCCGCGGCGCAGCGCGCTGGTCACACTTGGGCCGCTCGACCCGACCGTGGACGCTCGCGCGCTACGGCCCCCGGGCGCCGGTCGATCCACGTTGAAGCTCCTGTTCTTCGGCCAGGTCCTGGAGTACAAGGGAGTCGAGGACCTGCTCGACGCAATGGCCGGGATCCCGGAGGAGGTCGCTGTCTCGTTACAGGTGGTCGGGAATTGCCCGGACGCGCGTCTTAGCCGCCGGCTTCGCGAGCTCGCTGAGGTGATGCCCGGACGGGTTGTGCTCAACCTCGGCCGTGTCCCGGACAATGACCTCCGAGACCTGCTCGCCGACTCCGACGTCGTGGTGCTCCCGTTTCGGCGGGTCACGACCAGCGCCAGCGCGGTCCTCGCACTCGGCTATGGCCGCGTCGTGATCCTCCCGGACGTGCCCGCGTTCTCCGATGTCCCGCGCGAGGCGGCGGTCTTCTACGACGGATCGGTCGACGGACTGCGGCGAGCGATCGTCGACGTCACGCGGACGCGCAGCGAACGGCTGGCGCGGGTCGGTTCGGCGGCGAGTGCTTACGTGGGCACCCTGAGCTGGATCGATGCCGCCAGGCAGACGATCGTGCCACTGGCCCGAGTGCAGTGAGCGAGGCGACCGCCGAAACCCTTTGCGGCGAGCCTCGATTTCGGTCGTCGGGATTCGGCATGCCACGTCCACGTGATCCCACGGGCGCCGGTCGTAGCGCGCGCGCTCAGGACCCGCGGCGCGCCCGAGACCGCGTGAAGGACCTCCGCCGCGCCCGCGGCAACCGGATCGTCTCGAGCACTCCGGCTCCGAACGCTCGACCGGTCGCGATCGCCAGAAAGAGCCGCCGCGCTTGGGGGGTCGCGGCCCTGGGGGTCGTCGTGGCTGCCGGCCTCGCCGCGATCCTCTTGCTCCCGACGCCATCGGGCACGCCTCGATACGCCGGAAAGGCTGCATGTTTGTACTCGAGCAACAGTGTCAGGGTTCTGCAGGCGTTTGAGCACATGGCGGGTCGGAGCTTCAGTTGCGTCGTGGTTTTCAACAACCAAGCGCCGGATTGGGCCAGCTGGGAGAGTCCGTGGTTTCTCAGGGAGAGCGACCCCGCTTACGCCTGGGGTCAGTGGGCGCGAGCGCCACGCACGCATCGCCAGCTCATCATCACGCAGAACCTGTTCCCTGCCTCCCTCAACCATACGGATTGGCTGCACGCCGGTGCGGCCGGTGTCTATGCGCAGCATGCTCGAGCTCTGGCGCGAAACCTGATTGCAGCTGGCCTGGGGAACTCGGTGATCCGCCTGGCGCACGAGGCGAACGGCACCGGATTCTCGTACTCGCTCGGGACTACACGTCAGGATTTCACACTCTGGCGCCAGTTCTGGCGAGATACGGTGATCGCGATGCGGTCGGTTCGCGGTGCACATTTCCTGTTCGACTGGTGTGTCAACGCCTACTGGCGTCCGATTCCGCTCAGTCTCTGGTACCCAGGCAACGACGTCGTCGACATCATCGGCATCGACGCCTACGACGCCGGCGTCCCCGTTGGTCAGGATCGCTGGACGCGCTTGTATACGCAGCCAGACGGCATTGCATCGGTTCTCCGGTTCGCCAAGACTCACGGCAAGCCCGTGAGCCTGCCCGAGTGGGGCTTGTGGTCGCCCAAATCGGGGCTTGGCGGAAGTGACGATCCTAACTACGTCAACCACATTGCCGAAGTGATTCGCGACAATCGCATCGCCTATCAGTCTTACTTCTACAGCGGGGTCTCGGGGCAGGTGCTCAACTCTGCGCCCCGCAGCTTGTCTGCCTATCGTCGTCACTTCGGTGCTCGCGGAGACAGCGTTGGCGCTGCCACCGTCACCACGGTCAGGTGACCGCGGACCCGAGATCTGCGGGCATCTCGCGACGTTTTGCCCCGCTCCATACTGCCGTTAGAACTCCCGCGCCGGAAACGAGATGGTGAGTTAGGGTCAGCAGCGGTCGATGTCGAGCATTCTTGACAAGCGGGATGATTAGCAGCGCCAGGATCCACGGGTTGAGCAGGGCTAGCGGCGCAGTCAGGAGGAACAACGGATAGGCCACGACGTCCGGCTCGCGGCGCCACGCAGACGTGAGGCGGTGAGGATGCTTCGCGTACAGGTGATAGCGCGCCTGCCCATACCGGAATGAGCGGCGGAGGTCCGTACGCGTTGTTCCCCAGTCGTGGCCCACGACGGCGTCAGGTACATATCTGATTCGGCAGCCCGCGTCAACCGCTCGCCACGTGAAGTCCACGTCGGACCCATAGTGAAACGCCTCGTCGAAGCCCCCGATCAGGTCGAATACTTTCCGGCCCACCGCGAGGTTCAGCGTCGGTGCCTCTCGGACGTACGGGCCCCGGCCACGAAAGTGTGCGTCCTGATCGCGAAAGCGGCGCTTCCCCGTTGACCGCTGCGAGCCGGCGACAAGCAGTTCGCCCTCTCGCAGCATCGGAGCCAGCAGCGTCGGCAGCCATCCGGGAGCTGGGACACAGCCGGCGTCGATGAACACGACGATCTCGCCGGTACTACTCGCCACTCCGACGTTCCGCTGCTCGGCGATGGTCGGCTTGTCGCCGCGCGCCGGAAATGACACCCAGCGCACCTGCGGGAATAGACGGCGCAGGCCGTCGAGCCTTCCGTCCGAGGCATCTATCACGAGCGTCTCCGTCTCCCAAGCGGGGTCGATCGCCAAATGTCGGAGGGCCTCGAGCGTATTCGTTATCCCGCGATCGTTCTTGTTGACGATGACTAGAGAGATCGACGTCGCGGTGCCGCGCGCTGTCGATGTGGCGCCAGCATCGGGCCCTGTGCGGTTCATCTGGCAACTGCCGCGCGAATCGCCTCGCGTGCGGCGCCTCCGTCGGCTCGGCCGAGGAAGGATGGCTGTGGCAGGCGTGTCCCCGTCCTTCGGACGGCGCGTATCGGCCACCGAGCGCGCCGGAAATTGCCGTCCGGGAACTTCAGCGCCTCGATGGTTCCCGCCGTCATCGCGCTGAGTGAATCTGGAATGCCGTCGTCCAGAAGCGGGCTGCGCAGGACCGTGGGCCCTCCCCACAGGCTAGCGTGGGCGCGCCGCAAACAGTACATACACCAGGAACATCGCTGCTACGGATGGGCATCCTTCTGCATGACGTACCTACAATAATACCCAGGCGCTGACGGGCTCAGTCGAGCGTGGTGAGGAGTCAGGCGGAATAGCGCGTGGCGCGACGCCGATACGCTCGCACGATTGCCACATAGGTGTGCCGCTCCTCTCGCTCCAGAAGAATCCCCGTGACCATCAACACTCCGACAAACGCAACGGCAAACACACAAAACGTCGCGAGCGAGGAGAACCGGATGGCCGGCACGCCGAAACGCATGACCAGATAGACGCCGGTGCACAGAAGCACCTGCATAGCGAGTCGCCGTAGGACGTCGTCGAGCGGAACGGACAGCAATCTGGCCGCATACGGCAGGTAGAAGCCGAACGCCGTGAGCGTGGTCGGGACCGTAGTGCCGAGTGCCACGCCTTCAATGCCCATGCTGTGCGCGAGCGCAATGCTAGCTCCGACATTGACCGTGGCCTCAACAACTGCGACGAGCGCCATCGTGCGCTGGCGTCCAAAGGCCAGCAAGATCTGGCTGGCGGTTGCCTGCACGGAACTCGACAACATTCCGATCACCAGCACCACCAGGGTCGCGGTGGAGGAAATAAAACTCGGACCAACCCACAGCCGTAGGAACTGGTTGCCCCACAGAAGAAAAAGAACGACGAACGGGCCGATACAGCTCACCACCACGCGCGTGGCCTCCAGGAGCAGGCGCTGGAGTTTGCGAATTTGGTCCTGAGCGCGTAGTGAGGCCGCGGCCGTGTACGTCACCGAGTTGAACTGGTCGGTGACTGATCGCACCGCCGTGGCGGGACCTAGCGCGACGGCGTAATGAGCGACGGCTACGGCGCCGAGAACGGAGCCGACGATGATGGTGTCAGTGTTCCATATCACCTTGTTCGCCATATTGATGAGAAACATCCACGAACTGACGGCCAGCAGGCTGGCACCCAAGCGGCGATCGAAGCGACGGGGAGCTGGCAGGATGCCGAAGGCACGCGCCGCGTACACGATCTTCACCCCGAAGCCGGCGCTGGCGATGATGGCCCAACCGATCGCCAAAGGTATCAAGCCACCGCCAAGCAGGACGATCGCGATCGTGACCGCTGTGCCTGCCAGGGTCTGGCCGATGACGATCATGTTCTGTTCGCGAAAGCGGCCGAGCCCTTGGTTCAGACCGGTATAGAGGCCGGCGGGAAAGGTCAAGCCGAGCGCCACCATCATGATGATGAACGCGACAGTAAATTCCTGCAGGAGGGCGCCATGCAGGTGGAAGGCGTGGCCAAGCTCGCCGGATGCTGCGATACCCGCGACAACGACCACGAAACCAGCGGCGCCGTAGATGACCAAGCCGGTGCTTACGATGCGCCGGAGCTCGTCGCGATCGGAGACGTGGGAGCGCTCGGCGACCATGCGCATCACCGTGAGCCCCACGCCGAGGTCTAGCAGCGACGAGTAGCCGATTATCGCGGCGATGAGCGCCCACGCGCCGTACGTCGCCTTGCCCAGATGACCGAGCACGATCGGCGTCGCCACGAAGCCGGCGAGAGAGACCGTGATGGCTCCGAGGTAGTTGAAGAAGACGCTCGCGAGAATCTTGCGGGCGTTCATGCCGTGTTGGCCGCTGGATACGGCGGGAAGATCCAAGTTCCGCTTCTGGGCTCGAGAATTTGCGCTCCCCAGCGATACGGCATGTGGCGGGGCCAGCCAGCCGCGTGGGGGGCCGTGCGGTGATGTTGCCTGATCGCCGAGGCCGCGGCAACGCTGACCCGGACCGCAAGTCCGGGACCTATCGGCAAAAGAAGATCGGCTCGATCTCTCCGAACTTCCTGAGTCGGTAGCGCTCCACTGCGTCCGATGTCAGCTCCGCGTCCATCCTGATTACATCTGGAGCAAAGCCCGCCTCCGCGAGCCTGGTGAGGTAGTCCCATCCATACCGCCGAACGTGATCGGCTTGGCCAAACCGCCGTCGGCGCTCCTCCGGGTCTTCCAGCGTCGGGTCCTCCACCGTCGTCGGTGCCGCGACATCGGGCACTAACAGGATCGCCCAGCCCGGGCGGCGCAACACGCGCCGCAGCTCGTCCATGGCTGAGCGGTCGTCGGCGACGTGCTCTAAGACGTGATTGCAGATGACCGCATCGAATGACGCATCGGCGAAGCTGAGTCGTGTCACATCGATCCGCAATTCGCCGAACTCCCCCTCGAGGTCCCCCGCGACATAGCTGGCTGCGACGTATTCCAAACGTGGGCGAAGCGCACGCTCCGGCGCGATGTGGAGGATGTCCATTCCCGCGCGAAGCAGCTCCGGCCTGCACGCAAAAAACAGAGACAACAGTCTGTCGCGCTCAAATGATCCGCACGACCAGCACACACGGTCCGGTCCGTGGTAGGCCGCAAACGCCCGATATACCGCGCCACAGCACGCGCACTCCACATGCGAGCCGCTATACCACACCCGACCGGTCACCCTTGCTCGAAGGTGCTTCGCGGACACGACACCCCGCCGCGCCTTCAAACGAACAGGGGTCACGTCACGCATCATGGCACTCTGGGCGTCGGTTCCGAGCATGCGGAGCAAACGGTAGACTAACAGAGGAATTTGGCCGGCGATTGCTCCGCTACTCCGTTTCGTGATGAGTGACCATCCGCTTCATGGAGTATCTGTGGCCGTTGACGGACGGTACGCTCGACGGCCGGGACTGGGTATTCATACATACCTTCGCCAGGTAGTTCGACTCCTGAACGAAGCCGGAGCCTCCGTCACTCTCTTAACCAACTTTCCTCCGGGGTGGCTGGAGACGGACTATCCGTCAGCGAGCTGGAAGCACTTCGGAAGCTCTCGCAGCCTGTTTTGGGAGCAAGTGTCGCTTCCACGACTGCTACGCAACTCGGAATTCGACCTCTACTGGGCGCCTGGGAACACTGGTGTACCCGGTTCGCCCGTGGGCGCGGTCAAGACCGTGCTGACGCTACATGATCTGATCCCCCTGAAGTTGGCGCGGATGTACCTGAGCAGGCGGCCCCGCTACGCCGTGCCATACCTTCTGGGAACGACTACCAGCGCGCTGCGAAGCGACAAGATATTTTCAGTGTCCGCGACCTCGGCTCGTGATCTCCACACAATGTTCCGGCGACAATCGGTCGTCGCTCCGACCATCCTGTTCCAGGACGTGATATCGACCGGTCCGGCAGACGGAGATACGCTGCACGAGCTTGCCAAGAGGATCGAACCGGGGACACGCTACGTGGTCTATAACGGTGGGTTCGAGGCGCGCAAGAATGTCTTTGTGCTGCTCGAGGGGTTTGGTTTGGCCCGCCATGCGTATCCGGATCTACACCTCGTGCTGATGGGAGGAGGTTACGAGCCTTTGCGGCCGGCGATACAGAGCCTCGATCTCGAGCGCGCGGTAATACTGACTGGCTTCGTCAGCGAGGCGCTCAAGGCGGCGATTTTGCAGCACGCCGTCGCGTTGATATACCCCTCGCTCTACGAAGGATTCGGTCTGCCTGTGCTCGAGGGATTTGCGAACGGCGTACCGGTGGTGACTTCGCGAAATGGATCTCTCGAGGAGGTCGCCGGTGATGCCGCTCTGTACCTCTCTAATCCCAGCGATCCGGCATGTGTTGCCGCCGCGATTACACGGATCCAGGATCCAGATGTTCGGGCATCCCTCCGAGACGCCGGTACCGCTCGATGGCGCTCATACGACGCAAAGGCTGTCAGGGACCTCGTCCTCGCCGAACTCCGGGCGACGCTCGTCACGTGAGCTGATTTCTCCGGCGGATGGCCTCGGGCCCGGGTGCCGGCGACGCTTATCGACGGGGGCGGGAACCGATCGTCAGCAGAGGGTCATCGCCGCGCATCAGGGCCGGAGATACCGGCGGAGGTTCGTAGAGCGCGGCCAGACGCTGCCGATAAGCGGGGTCGTGCTGACCGCGTCGCATAGTCATCGTGCGTTTGTGCGCGAGCCACCTCCCATGGAGGAGAACCCACCAGGCGGCGGCCAAGGAGGCGGTGCGCTCGGTGACCGCCGCCCCGACCGAAGCCGCGGGTCCGTATACGCCACCTCGGAGGCCGTGCACCAGGTACTCGCAAACGATGGCGAGCACATCCTGGCGCCACCTTGAGGCGGGAAAGTGTTTGGCCAGCCAGATCGCTCTGTTGCGGCGCGCCCAGAAGGCACGTCGCCACCTGATGCGGTCGCTGCTCAGGCCCCGCTTGTGCCAGGCGCACATCGACGGTTGGTAGATGACGCCCCAGCCGCATGCCAGAGCCCGGGCGCAGAGGTCAACGTCCTCGTAGTACGCAAAGAAATCACGATCGAAGCCGTCGATTTCTTCCCAGGTAGTCCGCCGCACCAACAGATGTCCGCCATCGACCGAAGCCACATGGCAGCGCGGCACGTCAACGGTCAACAGCTGACTGAAGCCCGCGGGGTCGATCCGCGGAAGGGTGGAACCCGGGACGGCTAGGTCATCGCTCACTGATCGACCGCCAATAATGCCCACTGTGGCATCCGACGCCGCCGCGAGTGCGTGCTCGAGCCAATCCGGGGCCAAGCGCACATCGTTGTTCAGCAGCGCGATGAACTCGCCTCGGCACCTCTTGGCGCCCGCATTCATACCACCGGCGAAACCCTGATTGCCGCGAAGGCACACCAGGCGCCACGGGCCGGCGGCGAGTCTCCCTCGGCTGGCCCGAGTGCTCGCGTTGTCGACCACCACGATCTCCCGTGGAACCACAGCCCGCTGAGCCTCAATGCTCCGCACGCATTCTCGCGTCGCGCTGTCGTTGCGCCAGTTGAGCACCACGAAGCTCACCTTGGGCTCTGTCGTAGCCATCAGAATCCCATCAGGACAAGCGTTTGGCTCGCCGCATCGGCCCAGCTGAGCGTCCTCGAAGACACGCAGGCGGCAACACCGATCTCCCGAAGCCGGTCATGACTCCAGCCCAGAGACGAACATTCGCACAATCCGGAGTCTGTCCGAACCACTAACCTCGCCCCTCGGCACACCTGGACGATGAGGCTGCCCGGGCGCCGGCGGTCATGAGGCCCAGGGCTCGCCGTGCACGAGCGCGCACGACACCGGGCCGCCACAGCGCCGACCGCAGTGCCCTGTCCTGGTCATGCCGGGCGCTCCCGGCACAGCGCTGACAGCGGGCACCAATGTCCCAGGAATGCACTGCGTAGCCTCGATGCGCAAGGGGTGGATTGTCCACCAACGACCGGAGATGCGCTCCCGGAGACTAGCGTGGCGAGCCGCGACTATGCTGGTCCGTCCCGGGCTCGACCGCTCCGGTGTCGTGCAGCGCGCCTCCCGGGGGGCCGCCGCCATCGCTCGCCCACCGGACTCCGCGAGGCTCCGCGCCATCGCCCCCCGCCAGAGCGCGAGCCATCGAAGCGGCGCGGAGCCCGCGCCCATCGTGCTAGATTCGCCGCCGGATGCGTTCGCCTCACCGTCCGATGTGCCAGCGGCTCATGGTGTCGTTCGTCGCGCTCCTGGCCACATTTGCGCTCGCTCAGACGAGCGCGTCGGCGCGGGTCCCAGCCAAATTCGTCGGGGTGAATATCGGTGGCCCGCTGTTCTACCCAGACATGGACCTGAATGGCCAGATGAACCTGATGGTCTCCAGCGGCGTAGAGAGCATGCGCATGTTGTTCGTCTGGGCGGGTATGCAGCCGTATAAGAGTTTCGCTGCGGTTCCTCCGAGCCTCCGGGGCGTTTACCAGAACGCTGGCGGTGTCCCGACTAATTTCACAGCGACGGACGCGGTGGTGCGTCTTGCCGCAATCCACCGACTGACTCTGCTCGCGCAGGTGGAGTATGCGCCTGCTTGGGATGCGCTCCATCCGGGAAGCAAAGCTTCCCCTCCGAGGACCCCAGGCCCCTACGCGCAATTCCTCCGCGCGCTCGTCAACCGTTACGGGCCCCGGGGGTCGTTCTGGGCGGCCAATCCAGGCATTCCGCGCGTGCCGATCCGCATGTGGCAGATCTGGAACGAGCCGAACTTCAAGGTGTACTGGTCGCAGCAACCCTGGCAACGTACCTACCTCAAGCTGATCCGGGCCGCTCACAACGCGGTCAAGGCCGCCGACCCGGGCGCGAAGATCGTCCTTGCGGGCTTGGCGAACTACTCGTGGCAATACCTCACCCGTATCTACAAGGCATTCGGGCGCGAACGTCGGCTTTTCGACATCGTCGCGATTCATCCGTTCACGCACAATCCGAAGGGGATCATCACGATTCTCCGGAACGTGCGGCGCGTCATGAATCGCGCAGGAGACCGCAACAAGCCAATCGTTGCGGATGAGTTCAGCTGGCCATCGGCCAAGGGCCAGGCAACTACGACCTTCGAGACCGCGACCACCGAGGCTGGGCAGGCTCAAAACGTCGGTCAGGCGGTCAACCTGCTGAGCCGGTACCGCCGCAGGCTCAAGCTTGTCGGCTTCTATTACTACACCTGGATGGGCAACGAAACCCCTCCCGCCGCGCGCGATGATCAGTTCAACTACGCTGGGCTTCTGCGCTTCCTCGACGGTAAGGGGATCTTCGCCAAGCCGGCACTGGCCGCGTTTTCACGTGCGGCGCTGGCGATCGAGGGCTGCGCCCGCAAGACAGGCGTCGCGACCAACTGCATTCGATAGGCGCCTGAGTGAGGGTGGTTGTCGGGGGGTTTGCCCCTGCTCCTTGCCGACGCGCCGTGCTGAGGAGATGACCGCGCCAGCCTCCGCTGGTGGGAGAGCCGCTGCTCCGAGAAGGCGATCGGGCGGTTGATGGCGCCTCGGATCTCAGCGGCTCGTGATCAGGGGTGAGCCGGCGCTGTCGCCGCCGGCGCCGAAATGCCGGCGGTAAGCAGCGAGACTGCGAGCGCCGTCCGCCAGCAGTTGCGCGGAGTCGTGGCCGTAGAAGTAAGCCTGGTAGGCGACCCGGTTGTTGCGCACCACCTGCGCGATCCCGTTGACATAGGCCGGGTCGTCGTTCCCTCCCAGGTTGTGCGCATCCGCCGGCGCCAGCCCCCACTCGGGAATGCTGACCGGTTTGCCATGCGCCTTGGCGAACTGCAACACGTCGCGAATACCGTCAGGCTGGGTATAGATCCGCGTCCACCGATCCTCACCCACCGGCACGCCGCTGTCATACGCGTCGATCCCGATGATGTTCACGACATCATTCCCCGGATACCAGTCGCGCAATGGAATCGGACGCCAGTAGGCATTGATGCACCAATCAAACAGAAAATGAGCTCCGGGTACTGAGCGCATCGCAAGCACCGTGTTGCGCCAGAACCGCCGCCACAACGCCAGCTGCCGCGCGGTAGTGCCAAGCGCGTACGGCGCGGCTGTGTCATTCGCCTCATGCGCCAGCCTGATCACGGCATTCCCCAACCCGGCAGCAACCAAATTGCGAGCCAGCGCCCGCGCGTGTCCCTCATAGGCACCCTGGGCGCCCGCTGTCAACCAATCAGAACCGTTCAACGCACTCGGGAACAAGTTCTGCGAGATGATCAACTGCCGGTGCGTCCGCGGCGCCGACGCCCACTGACTCCAGTCAAACGCCGGATCAGAGTCGTGCAAGAACCACGGATCTTCCCACCCCTGCCAATCCGGCGCGGCGTTGTTGAAGACCATGACGCAACTGAACTGGCGGCCCACCAACCGTTCGAACGCGGACAGCGCGGCGACGCTGTTGGTGGTGTAGGCACAGTCCGCCTTGCGCGCCGGGCTGCTCGCCGGTCGCGCCTTGAGCGACGCGTGGCGACTCCGCGAACTCAGGGGATGGGCCAGCGCCAGGCCCGCGACGGTCAGGAGCGTGAGCACGGTCAGCGCGAGGGCAGCGCCGCGACGCGGCAGCAGCGCCCGTCGGCCGGCACGGGCTTGATCGAACCAAGAGGACAACATCGATAGCGGGGATCGCGGGCGCGTGCAGCATCGATCCGTCCCGCGGCGCGTTTGAGCGTCTGTACCCGCAGCAGACAGATGGACGACCCAGCCAAAGGCCCTTCGGCGTCGTATCCTCGCGTACCCCTTCGGGGCTCTATGCCAACTCCGCGTGACCAGCCGACGGTGTCATTCGTTGTGATCGCCCACAACGAGGCCAAGAACATCGAGCGCGCTTTGCGCTCGATTCTCGTGCAAACCGTCGACAAGGAGGTCGTCGTGGTCGACGACGGATCGCGCGATCAAACGCCGCGCGTGGTCGAGGAGCTCGCCCGTGAGGAGCCCGCGGTGCGGCTCGTGACGCTCGGGCGCAATCGCGGCCGCGGCTTCGCGCGGCAAACCGGCGTCCAGCTCGCACGCGGCCGCTTCATCGCCACCGTTGACGGGGACGTGACGCTGCCGCCGGAGTGGTGGGAGCGGTGCGCCCGCGAGATCGAGCACGCGGACGCCGTCGGCGGCACGGCGGTTCCGGACGGCGATGTGGCGTACCTCTGCTCACGGCTCGCCCTCCTGCCTCGCTTCCGACCCCACACGACGACGGTGAGCGGCAGCAACGCCGTCTTCCGGCGCGAGCTGTTCGAGCGGATCTCGTTCGACCCTCTTCTGCGCGACGGCGAGGACGTGGCGCTCAACCACGCACTGGTGGCCCAGCGGGCCCGCCTGCGGAGCATTCCCGGGCTGCGCGTCGCCCACCATGAGGACAAGGACTTCGTGCGGACGCTCATCTGGCTGTACCAGAGCGGTCGCGGCGCCACCCGGCAGCTGTGGCGCTACCGGGACGTGCGCCAGCCGGACCTGGCGCTGGCGGGATTGCTTGCCGCCGGCGCGGGCGGCCTCGCGCTGCGCCGCCGCGGCGCTGGCGCCATGCTCGCCCCGGGGCTCCTGTACCTGGCGACGGCCGCGGTGGCGCACGTCCGACGCGCATTCGTGTGGGAACGCCGCAGCGCCCCGCGGCTGGCGGCAGCCGCCGTGCTCGACATGGCCCTCCTGGGCGCCTACTTCTGCGGCAGAGTCGCGGGGGTGAGGACGATCTTCGACCGGCGATGAGCGCTCCGGAGCTGAGCGCGGTGATCTGCAGCCGGAATGGCGCCCGCACGCTGGCGGCGACGCTCGCTCATCTCGAGCGCCAGTCACTCGAGCGTTCCCGATACGAGGTGATCGTCGTCGACGACGGCTCGACGGACGGCACGGCCGCGATCGCCCGGGCCCGGGGCGCCGCCGTGGTCTCGCTCGCACCCGGTCGCGGGCTGGCGGCCGCTCGCAACGCCGGTGTACGGGCGGCGGCGGCGCCAGCGATCGTGTTCACCGACGACGACTGCGAGCCGGACACCGACTGGCTCGCGGCGCTCGCCGGCGCCCTGTCTGATCCCGCCGTCGATGGGGTTGGCGGGCGAGTCGAGCCGGTCTGCGCAAGCGGCTTTCTCCTGCGCTACCTGCGTGCCCGCAATCCCCTCACGCCGCTCGGCGCCGAGTTGCTGTCCTCCGACGACCTCCGCTACCGGTTGCGGCTGTATCTCCGGGGCGTGATCGGTCCCCGTCCGGAGCCTCCATCGGGCGCTCCGCTGTACTCGGTCGTCGGCGCCAACATGGCTCTGCGACGCGAGCTCATCGCTGACCTCGGAGGGTTTGACGAGGCATTCGTCTTCGGCGGCGAGGAGCAGGAGCTGTGTCTGCGGGCGCGCGCGAGGGCGCAGTGCGCGGTGTTCCGGTACGAGCCGCGGGCGGTGGTTCGGCATCTGTTCCGGCCGCGGCTCAGCGACTCTCTCCGCCGCGCCCGGGCGTACGGGCTCGGTCACGCCCGGACGGTCCGGAAGCACCGCGACCTGCACCTGATCCTCTACCCGTTCCCGTTGTTGACGGCGGCCGCGCTCGCACTCGCGTCGCTCGCTGGCCGCCGGCGCCACGCCGTGCTGGCGACGCTGGCACCGCTCTGCGCCTACCCCCGGTGGCCGGTGAGCGCGTGGCGAACGACGACGATCGAGCCGCTCGCATACCCCTACCTCCAGCTCGCCGAGGAGCTCGCCACGATGCTCGGCGAGCTGCGAGGGCTTCGCGAGGCAAGGAGACAGCCGTGGCGCGGCGACTGAAGCATTGGGGCTGGGGATACGAGGACGAGCAGCCATCGCCAGAGGAGCTCCGAGCTGCCTGCGCATTTCTCGCGGAGCGCCTCGGCTTCGGCCGCGCCGAACCCGAGCGGCCCGTGCCGCTGACGGAGGTCTCGCTGCCGGAACCCCGCCTGCGCCCGCCGGCGTCGCTCGCCGAGATCTGCTTCACCGACCCCTACGAACGCGCGCTTCACGCCTATGGACGTTCCTACCGCGACGTCGTGCGCGCCTTCCGCGGCCGGTTCGAGCATCCGCCCGACGTGGTCGTACGTCCGCGCTCCGAGGAGCAGCTCGCGGCCGCTCTCGAGTGGGCGGTGTCCGCCGGGGCTGCCGTGATCCCGTTCGGTGGCGGGACGAGCGTGGTCGGCGGCGTCGAAGGGCGAATCGACGGCGGGCGGTTCGCCGGCCTCGTGACGATCGACGTCAAGGCGCTCGACCGCGTGCTCGAGGTCGACCCAGTTTCTCTGTCCGCACGCATACAGGCCGGCGCCACCGGCCCGGGGCTCGAGGCCCAGCTCGCCGAGCACGGGCTGACCCTGCGCCACTTCCCGCAGTCCTTTCAGTTCTCGACGCTGGGCGGCTGGATCGCCACCCGCGCCGGCGGCCACTTCGCGACGCTCTACACCCACATCGACGACCTCGTCGAGTCGGTGCGGGCGCTGACACCGAGCGGCGTCTGGGAGTCGCGGCGGCTCCCGGGCTCGGGCGCCGGCGTGTCCCCGGATCGGATGCTGATCGGCTCGGAGGGGATTCTCGGGGTGATCACCGAGGCATGGGTCCGGGTCAGGCCCCGGCCGCGCTTCCGGGCCTCGACCGGCGTGCGGTTCTCGGATTTCGCCGGCGGGGCGGCCGCCGTGCGGGCGCTATCGCAGTCCGGCCTGTATCCGACGAACTGCCGGCTGATCGACGCCGCCGAGGCCGCCGTCACGGGCGCCGGCGACGGGTCGTCCGCGCTGCTCGTGCTGGGGTTCGAGTCGCCGGTTTTTGACGTCGAGCACGCGATGGCGCTGGCGCTGGAGTGCTGCGGCGATCACGGGGGGTCGTGGGAACGACGGGAGGGCGGTGGCGACGGCGCCGTCGGCGGCTGGCGCGAGGCGTTCCTCCGCGCCCCGTACCTGCGCGACACGTTCGTCGCGATGGGCGTCTTCTCGGAAACGTTCGAGACCGCCATCACCTGGGACCGCTTCCCGGCCTTTCACGAGTCGGTCCTGGAGGCGGCGTCGGCGGCGGTCCGGGAGGTGTGCGGAGCCGGGTCGGTGACCTGCCGCTTCACCCACGTCTATCCCGACGGGCCCGCCCCCTACTACACGATCCTGGCGCCGGCGCGCGAGGGCGGCGAGCTCGAGCAGTGGGCCGAAATCAAGCGCGCCGCGTCGGACGCCGTGATCGCCGCCGGCGGCACGATCACCCACCACCACGCCGTCGGCCGCGACCACCGGCCCTGGTACGACCAGCAGCGACCCGAGCCGTTCGCGGTGGCGCTGGCGGGGGCGAAGGCGGCGGTGGATCCGGCGGGGGCGCTCAATCCCGGCGTCCTGATCGGGCCTTAAGGACGCGCCAGAGTGGACTCGCCCGCAGTCCCGTGAACAGCCTCGTCACACCGTAGGAGTTGCAGTTGGTGGGATCCCACGCGGACCCATTCGCAATCCGCATCTCCACGGCGGTGGCGGCGCTAGTCATTGTTCACTAGAATTGATCATGTGACGGCAACGCGCGTCACACCAAGACTCACCAGGGGGGTGCGCGTAACACCACGATTCGGCAGGGGGGTTTGTTACGCCGGCCAAACCCAGCCGGTTCCAAGTTCTTTCGGATTTAAAGAGTAGAAAGTGGGCGTTTTGCCATGCCGCTCAGTGCCGAAAGTTCCAATCGTCGCGGCTGTATTTCTCGACGACGAGCTCGGCCACCTTGGCCCGCGGCCAATCGGCCGCTGGCCCGCCCGCCTGCCACGCCGATATGAGGGCTGCACGCAAGCCGCCCGCGTCGGCCGGCAGGTTGGTGACAAAGGTGTGGTGCGGCCGGCCGCGACGGTAGTCGGGCGCACGCGGCGGCGGGGCCAGATAGCGGCTGATGGCTGCGAGCGGAAAGTTGTAGAGCAGCGTGCCGTGATAGAGTAGATGGTTCCGTTTGCAGCGGACGCTGTTGCCGGAAAATTTGCGGCTATGCAGCGCCAGGTCCGACGTGCCCTGGCAGGCGATGTCGGTCGAGAACCGCTCCAGAGCGCCGATCAGCGTACCCAGCACAAACCGGTGGGCCGTGTCGAGCGACCTTAGATGCGGCCGACTCTCATATGACAGCACGAGTGAATACATCAGGCAGCCGGGGCCTGCCACGATCGCCAATCCGCCGCTCGTGCGGCGCAGGATCGTCACGCCGTCGGCCCGGCAGGCGGCCATGTCCACTTCGACGGGCACCTGCGAGCTGCGACCAACAACGACCACCAGCTGCTGCGGCTCCCAGAGCCGGAGCGATTCAGTCGGCTTGCCCGTGGCTTCCGCCTGTTCCAGCAGGGCCTCGTCGAGCGCAGGTTTTCTTCCGGCGTGGGCAGTGTAAGGTCGAGCAATTGCATGCGAGAAGCACTGTTTGCCGGGGTTTTGCAGGATTCCTGGGCGCGGGTTGGAGACAAAGGCCAACCGGCTGACGTGTCGCCGCGTCACTGAAACGGGCGGGTTGACGGCGGGTACCCCCACCTTACACTCTAAGTAGCTGGCTTTTGAGCCTTTTTTGTTCCTTGGGGGCGGAAGTTCGGCGGTGCGCCGAAAAGAGTTTTCCGCGGTTTTTTGGCGGCCGATGCTTTTGCTAGTCGCCGCCTGAAGCGATCTTTTCATCATGTCTGAAAACCCACGTCCCATCCAGCCGTTATCGCCTGGCGATGTCTTGCCGCCGGTCGAACCCCCCAGTGCGGGCTTCATCCTGCAATTGTTCGTGGTGCCGGGCATCATTGTCGTGATCATCGTCATGGTCTGGCTGGTGTTCAACTGGGTCGCCCGGACCGGCAACGATCCGGAGGAATACGTCAAAGCCCTGCGGCGCAACAACGCCAATCGCTGGCAGGCCGCGTTTGGATTGGCCGGGGCCATCAAGGCCAACGACGCACAGGGCAAGGCTCTGCGGCAGGACACAAAGCTGGCGGACGAGCTGGCGAAAATGCTCGACGACGAGATGAAGGACAGCAGCACCAAGGACGACGAGGCCATCGCGCTAAGAGTCTATCTATGCCAGGCGCTGGGTCAGTTCGAAATCGCCAACGGGCTGCCCACATTGCTCAAAGCGGCCGCGACCCAGCGGAACGAAAAAGAAATCGACGTGCGGCTGTCGGCCCTGGGAGCGATCGCGCTACTGCACGAGAACATGAAGGACACGAGCGATGCCCAGTTTCACACGCCCGAGGTGACCGAAAAACTGCTGGCCGCCACGCACGACCCCGAGCCGCGAGTCCGCTCGATTGCCGCCTACACGCTGGGCGTAATTGGCGGCGAAACATTCCAGCGGCGGCTTGAATCGCTGCTCGCCGACGGCAACCCCGACGTGCGCTACAACGCGGCTACCTGGCTGGCCTCGCAGGGAGACACCAAAGCCGTGCCGGTGCTGGCCGAGATGCTCGATCCGGACGAATCGGCCGCGCTCAGCCTGGAGCGAGAAAAGAGTCTGCGCGAAGGCAAGCGATTAACGATCATCAACAACGCCTTGCGGGCCACGCATCTGTTGGCCGAAAAGAGCGACCTGGCCGATCTGGCCCCGCTGGCCACCGAGATCGAAAAACTGCTGGCCAGCCCGCTCGACGAAGGAATCAAGATCGAAGCATCCAGCGCCATCGAGCTGCCGTGCGCCTCAAGCAGTATCTCACAGAAGCCCGAGTCGTCTCGTGACATCAGATATGGACGTCGACGACGAGACAGGTTGCGCAACATTCATGCCCAGCGGTCTAGCGGGGGGCGGGCAGGGACGCGACGACACGAAACCTGCTGACGGGTTGCTGAAGGAGGCGTAGAAAACCGTCGGCCAGAAGCTGTTCCTCAAGAAAGGAATGACGCTGCGGGCGATTTCGGCACCCAAAGGGTTCGTAGAAACTCTTGGCCAGCCCGATGTCACATTCTTATCGGTGCGCTCGAAGCAAGCGGCGGATGTGGTGTTGTTGTTCACCGCCAATCGCAAGGCGCTAGAAGCCGGGCTCGACCGAGCCAGGCAGCTCGTGGCACCCAGCGGAGCGCTGTGGTTGGCCTATCCAAAAGGTACGTCCAAAGCGAAATCGGACATCAACCGCGACTCGATTCGCGAGTACGCCGCAACCATTGGGCTCGACACCGTGTCGCTCATCGCGATCGACGAGGTCTGGTCTTGTTTGCGTCTGAAGCCGGTTGCGAGAAAATAGCGACCGAAGATTTTTGATCGACGGAGAGCGAACCCCGCCAGGGGTTAAATTCAATAGCCGTGGGCATCGCCCACGGACCTTTCACGCACCGAAAACCAGATGACCCCGAGGGGGTCAAACAGAGCGCGGAATCATCGCGAGGTGGAATTGTGTTAGGTCGATCGTCGATCAATGCCGCAGAGTGCGACCCTTTCAGGGTCGAAGGATCGTTCGTCGCTGTCGATGTCCGTGGGCGTTGCCCACGGCTATTGAAGATTGCCCCTATCGGGGCGACCGGAAAACCAACGCGCCGATGTTTGAATTCAAAGTAGCTTAACGCGATATTTGAATTCAAGGTAAGAACGTACGACGCGGCGGTTGCACGTTGCTTATTCGGTCAATCGATATGCAAACCTTCGACGTGATCGTGCTCGGCGTGGGCGGCGTGGGGAGCGCGGCGCTGGATCAGCTTGCGCAGCGCGGGGTGCGCGCGGTGGGCATCGACCGCTTTGCGCCAGGGCACGACCGTGGCAGCTCGCACGGCCAGACGCGGATCATCCGCCAGGCCTATTTCGAGCATCCCGACTATGTGCCGCTGCTGCTCGAAGCCTGGCGGCTGTGGCGCGATCTGGAAGCCCGCCGCAAGGAACAATTGCTGTTCGAAGTCGGCCTGATTCAGGTCGGTCCGCCGGATGGCGAAGTCGTGCCCGGCGTGCTCCTGGCTGCGCGAGAATACGATCTGGCGGTGGAAGAGTTATCTGGGCGCGACGTCGAGAGCCGGTTTCCCGGCTTTCGCGCGCCCGAGCCGCTGGTGGGCGTTTTCGAGCGGCGGGCAGGCTACTTGCTGGTCGAGCAAGCCGTCATGGCCCAGGCGGCCGAAGCTCAGCGACCCAGTGCCCAAGGGCCCAGTGTCCAAGGGCGCCGAGCCGAACTGAGAATCGGCGAGACGGTGCGCTCGTGGCGCGCGCAGGGCGATGCGATCATCGTCGAGACCGATCGCGACCGGTATTCGGCCGGCCGATTGATCATTGCCGCCGGCACTGGTCGGGCCCGCTGCTCGCGCAATTGGGCGCACGGCTCTCGGTGATTCGCAAGCAAGTGCAATGGTATCGCGCGACTGGAGATGCTTATGCCGCGGCAAAAGGCTCGCCGACATTCTTGTACGAATTGCCGCAGGGGGTGTTTTACGGCTTTCCGCAAATCGACGAGCGCGGTGTGAAGGTGGCCGAACACACGGGCGGTAGCGTCGTGGCCGACCCGCTTCAGCTCGATCGCGGACTCGACCCGCACGACCGCGACCGCGCGACCGATTTCTGCCGTCAGTACATGCCGCAAATCACGGGCGAAGTTTTGGACCACAGCGTCTGCATGTACACGATGACGCCCGACCCGCATTTCATCATCGACCGGCATCCGGAACACCCACAGGTAGCCTTTGCCGCCGGCCTGTCGGGGCACGGTTTCAAGTTCGTGCCGGTGCTGGGCAAGGTGCTGGTCGACCTGGTGATCGATGGCCGCACGGCGCTGCCGATCGAGTTCCTCTCCTGCCAACGTGCGGCGTTGCGATGACTCACGGCCAATCCATCATCCGTCCGGTCTGAAAAAGATTATCAAATCCTTGCATTCACGCTCCGCGGCGGCCAATACTCTGTGCAGTCCTTCCGCACGCCTTCCGGCCTTTCAGGATGCTGCCGATGCGCTGTCACGCTTGCACGCTGAGCATTGTTTGGTTGCTCCTCACCACCACTGTCCAGGCCGACGACTGGCCGGCGTTTCGTGGGCCTGGCGGACAAGGCAAGGCGAATGGCAAACTGCCGACAACGTGGGGGCCGACGACGAACGTCGCCTGGAAACAACCGATCGCCGGCCGTGGCTGGTCGTCGCCGGTCGTTGTCCAGGGGCGAGTCTATCTGACCACCGCGGTACTCGCCGACGATGGCTCGAAAGAGATCTCACTGCGTTGTCTCTGTCTCGATGCCAAGACCGGCACGACTGTCTGGGACACCGAAGTGTTCCGGCCCAACGGCGCAACGATTCCTGCCTACTACGACCGCGGCAGTTATGCCAACCCCACACCGGTGGTCGACGGCAAAACCCTCTACGTGGCGTTCGGCCACTTGGGCCTCGCCGCTCTCGACACGGACGGCAATGTATTGTGGCGTAATACCGACCTGACCTTCTATCCCGGTTTTGGCAGCAATGCCAGCAGCCCCGTCCTGCTGGACGATGCGCTGCTAGTCAGTTGCGATGGAGTGGACAAGCAGTTCGTTGCGGCCCTCGATCGAGCCTCTGGCACCAAGCTGCTTTGGAAATCCGAGCGCAGCCAGACCGCGACCTTGAACCGCGATAAGCGTTATGCCTTCAGCACGCCGCTGGTCATCGAGGTGGGCGGCAAGAAACAGCTCATCAGCCCCGGGGCAGGTTTCGTCTATGCTTTTGATCCTTTGACGGGCGAAGAGTTGTGGCGTGTGCACTACCCACAAGGTTACGCGACGGTGCCGAGGCCGGCGTTTGGCCAGGGTTTAGTGTTCGTCATCAGCGGCTACGACCAACCGACTTTGCTGGCCATTCGGCCGGATGGCCGCGGCGACGTGACCACCACGCACGTCGCCTGGACGGAGCGCAAAGGAATACCGTTGATTGCCTCGCCACTATTGGTCGGCGATGAGCTGTACCTGGCGTCAACCCTGGGCATCGCCAGCTGCCTCGACGCCAAGACGGGCAAGATCCATTGGCAGCAGCGGCTTGGCGGCATTTATTACGCCTCGCCGCTCTCGGCCGACGGCAAGGTCTATTTCCAAAACGAGGAAGGGGTTGGCACCGTCGTCAACGCCGGCACGCAGTTCGAAGTGGTAGCGAAAAATGAAATGGGGGAACAAACGCTCTCGTCCTATGCGGCCGCCGACGGGGCCCTGTTCCTGCGGACCGAAAAACAACTGTACCGAATCGAAACCAAGTTGCCCTCCAGCCTGTCGTGCGCCGTCGATCCTGCGCCGGCGGCGGGCACGAAGCCGACCATCCAGGAAACGCGATTGTTCAATTTCGACCAGGACGAGGCGCTCCAGGCGTGGTCAGACCTTGCCTTGGCCGACGCCAAGGTGCAGGAACCTGCGGTCAAGCGTGAGCGGACCAACGAACATGCCGACACCGGCCACTGGTGTCTGAAGCTCAACTACACGGGCGGTCACTTCCCCGCGAGTACGGCCAAGTGCCCCATTACCGACTGGAGACCGTTCAAAGCCTTCAAGGTCGATGTCACGGTTGGTCGTCCGGTCGTGCTGGTCTTTCGAGCGCTGCACGAGAAGAGCTCGCGCGGAGGTACCTACGACGAGGGAGTCAACCGCTGGGAGCACGCGGCGCTGCTGAAAGCCGGCAAGAACGAAATCGTGGCTCTGACTCCCAATGGCGATGCCTGGGCCAAAGTGAAGGCGTTTGACATCTTTCCGATCGATCCGCACACAGGGGAAGCTATTTTCGTCGATAACATGCGGCTCTCGTCCGAGGCGCCAGCAGCCACAACGCCGCTGCACATCGACTACATTTATTCACCAGGACAGGATCATGCGTACTGGCCCAAGCTGGATGGCAAGATCCCCGTGCTGGGTACCGACCTGGAAGTTGCCAACGTGAACGAGCTGGGGGACAAGCTGGCCGCCAGTTGGGTCAAGCCCGTTGACCGGACGGTCGACCAGGTCGAGGTCGACATCAAGTCGCAGTACGAGGAGCTGAAGAAGGAGCACCCCGGCGCGGTGCTGGCAGTCTTTCGCGACGGTGCAGCTGGATATGATCCGGCCGCTCCGGACAAAGTCTTCAGCGGCTGGAAAGACTGCGGCACGGCCGCTCATCCGCCAGCCAGCCTGACCGTGGCTTCGGTGGGCAATATCGGCAAGTCGGAGCAGGTGGAAAGCTGCTTGCGTTTGCGGCCCTCCATGAGGCGGATCGACCTGTCGAGCATTCCCGTCGGCGCCCGGGTGTTGGCGGCCCGGCTGCTGCTAGTCCGCGCCAGTCCGCCGGGCAAGGGCTGGGACGAAAAGCCCACGCTCTTCGTTGCAGAGCCGTGCAACCGACCCTGGGAAGAGTACGAAATGACCAGTTTCGAATACGCCAAGGACAAATTCTGGCAGGAAGTCTGGGGCGCTGCCTGGAACGGTGCCGATCCTGACTTTTTTCCGCTCTTTTTGCGCATGGCGCAAGCCAGGGCACGACCAACACTTGGGATTTCACCCAGGCGGTGAAGTACTGGACCGACGGCAAGCATGCCAATCATGGGTTCGCGCTGTACGCCTCGCCCAAGTACATCGACTATCTGACGGTTTTCAGCCGCGAGACGAAGGCGCTGAAGAATCGACCGGCATTGTTCGTGGTGTATGTGCCCGGAGGTTGATCGTCGAGCTTTGCGGCGACCAGGAAGTTTCCCCGAGCGTGTCAGTCTTTCCAATGATGCTCGGCGAAATAGTGCCGGCTGCGGCGGGGAAAGATGTGCCGGCTGACGGGGGCGAAACCGCCGGCTTCGTGAAAGTGCATGTAGTGCGTGATCCGCACCACGTCGTCGCCGATCTTGATCAGGTTGAACGTGTTTTTTTCCCGCTCGCGCGCTCGGCCGCGCTGCGAAGTGGACGTGCCGCACTGCACGATGATGATCCCGCCGGTGCGGTCACTGCTGAGGATAAACGTCGAGCGAGTTGCCGATGTAGGTCCGGTGCAAGTGTCCGCCCAAGATCATGTCCACGCCAAGCTCGGTGAAGCGATCCAGCGCCGCTTTGGCGCCGGCCATCTTGTCGGCGTCGTGGTCGTAGTCGGGAGCCGGCGCGAAATGGTGATGCGCGACGACGATCTTGACGGCCGCGGCCGGCGCATCGCGAAAACCCTCGGCGCAATAGTCGAGCTGCCAGGGCTTGATCCGGCCGTTGGTGATCGCCCGCAGCGGGTCGGTCGTGTTCAGGGCCACGATCACGGCATCATCGCGGCGGAGCACGGTGTCCAGCTCATCGCAGATATACTGCCGATAGAGCGCAGTATGGGCTGAGCAACCGCTCGTTCACGCGATACAGCGGAATGTCGTGATTGCCCGGCACCACGATCGTGGGCAGCTTGGGCAACCGGTCGAGAAACTCCCGGGCAGCGGCGAACTGTTCCGGCTTGGCGCGCTGGGTGAAGTCGCCGCTGGCCACGATGATATCCGCCTCCAGTCCCGGCGCGATCTTCAGCAGCGACTCGCCGATATCCTGGCGATACGGCGGGCCGAAGTGCAGGTCGGAGATGTGCAGGATGGTGAGCATTGAACTAAAGGCGGAAGGCAGAAGGATGAAGGCAGAATACGGAGGCAGGCATGCAGAACGCCTTGTCCTCCCCAGCCCCCAGTTCCTAGTCCCCAGCCCCTCCTTCGATCCAGCCGCCGCCGAGCACGCGGTCGCCGTCGTAGCAGACCACAGCCTGGCCGGGGGCGACGCCGTACTGCGGATCGTCGAACTGGCAGGCGAGCCGAGCGCCCGGCGAGCAGTTCGACCGTGGCGGGCACACGGCGGCTGTTGTAGCGGATCTTGGCCTGGCAGCGGATTGGGCCGGCCGGCGGATCGACGAGCCAGTTGGTGCGCGCGGCGGTCAGTTCGCGGCGCGCCAGATCGTCGTGCGTGCCGAGCACCACTCGATGCGTGTCGCGCTCCAGCCGCACCACGAACCGCGGCTCGCCCAAGGCGACGCCCAGCCCCTTGCGCTGGCCGATGGTGAAACGCTCCAGCCCGTCGTGCTCGCCCACCACGCGACCGTCGGTCGTCACGATCTCGCCGGCCGATTCCGACGGACCCTGGCGGCGGCGGATGAACGCCGCGTGATCGCCGTCGGGAATGAAGCAGATCTCCTGGCTGTCTTTCTTGTCGGCCACGCGCAGGCCGATCTCGCGCGCCATGGCCCGGATCTCGTCCTTGCGATACTCGCCGACGGGCAGCAGCATCGCGGTCGAGCAAGCTGCCGCTCGATGCCGAACAGCACGTACGACTGATCCTTGCCGTCGTCGACGCCACGGAGCAACGCGGGCGCGGCCGTCGGCGCCGGCACGAGCCGGGCGTAGTGGCCCGGTGGCGACGAACTCGGCGCCGACGCTGTCGGCATAGTCGAACAGCTTGCCGAACTTGAGCCAGTTGTTGCAGACCACGCAGGGATTGGGCGTGCGGCCGGCCGAGTACTCGGCGACGAAATAGTCGATGATCTGGTCGAACTCGTCCTGGAAATCGAGGGCGTAGAACGGAATATCGAGCCGGTCGGCCACCCGGCGTGCATCCTCGGCATCGGTGGCGCTGCAGCAGCCTTGCTTGTGTCCGCGGCGCTCGACGATCGGCAGCAGCGAAGTGGCACCCGCTTTTTCGGTCGAGCAGTTGCCCAGCTGGGGCTCGCCGTGCCGCATGAGCACGCCAATCACCTCATGTCCGGCCGTGCGCAGCAAGTGTGCCGCGACACTGCTGTCGACGCCGCCCGACATGGCCAACACGATACGAGACATGGATTTGGGGCACTTTCGCGCAGCAGGGGCAGCCGGCCGCGATCGGCACGGTTCGTCAGCAAAAGTTTGCTGGAACCGTCGGTCCGGGGCTTGATCGTCCAAGTCTAACTGTGTCAAGATTTGGGAACAACCGCCGGGACGACTCATATTAACCTAACACGAATGCCGTAATTTGGTTGCGTAAAGCCGACCACGAAAAACATAGTCTTGCAAAGGATGTTCGAATGCGATCGCCAAAAACGATCGGGCGTGTCGAGTGTAGCCGCATTGAGTTTGCTTTTGACCCTTTCGGCGGTGGCCAAGGAGAAGCCCGCCGTTCCGAGCAAGACGGAAAGCGCCACCGGCAGCGATACGGGCGGCGGAAAAGGCGAAAAGCCGGCGGTCGACCCCAAGTTGGCTGACTACGCAGCCACGGACGGGATCGAGGGCCGACTCAAGTCGGTCGGCTCCGACACCATGAACAACCTGATGACCTATTGGAGCCAGGATTTCGAAGCGATGTATCCGGGCGTTCACGTGGAGAGCGAAGGCAAGGGATCGGGAACGGCCATTCCGGCCATCGTTCAGGGCACAGCCGACATCGGCCCGATGAGCCGCGACATTACCAAACAAGAGAGTGCGGAGTTCAAGGAAAAATTCGGCTACGATCCGACCCAGGTCAAAGTGGCCATCGACATGGTCGCCGTATTCGTCCACAAGGACAACCCGATCGATTCGCTGACTTTCGAGCAGCTCGACGCCATTTTCTCGGTCGCTCGCAAACGGGGTTACGAAAGCGAGATTCGCACTTGGGGCGAGCTGGGTCTGAAGGGAGATTGGGCCAAGAAGCCGATCAGCCTGTACGGCCGCGACCCGGCCTCGGGCACGTACGTCTATTTCAAGGAGCACGTGCTGGAAAAGGGAGATTACAAGCCCACGGTCAAGTTGCTGCCCGGCAGCTCGGCGGTCGTGCAGGGGGTGGCGGGCGACCAGTATGGGATCGGTTACAGCGGCATTGGCTACAAGAACCCCAATGTTCGCGCCGTGCCGCTGGCCAAGAGCAAGAAATCGGCCGCGGTGGCCGCCGAGCCACAATATGCCTACGAGGGAACCTACCCTCTGTCCCGGTTCCTGCAAGTCAGCGTAAACTACAAGCCCAATTCGAAGTTGTCTCCGTTGAACGCCGAATTCATGAAGTTCGTGCTCAGCAAACAGGGTCAGGCCGACGTCATCAAGGCCGGTTTCCTGCCACTGCCCGCCAGAGTGGCCGAATCGTCGCTGAAGGCAGTCGGGCTGAGCGATCACTGAAGAGCGTGGCGAGGCTTGCGCGTAGACCAAAGGCTACGACGGAAACATAACGGGTGACGGACTACCTGCCGTCGCCCGTTTTTCGTCGATGCAGTCGGGCAGCGCCAGGGCTGCGGGTACGGCGGCAGAACAGGTTCACACAGTCAGTTTTACTGGCCACAGGTTTTACTGGCTCCGGGCGACGCTTTGTTGCAGGCGACTTCGCTGGATCCCTGGTTGTTGGTGTATGGAATCGCAAAGCTACACAGGACGAGCACGACGGCGGACGACACGCTGGACCGTGCATTTGGCCGACCGGGCTGCCCGCTGGCTGATTGTGGCCGGCGGCATCGGTACGATCCTGGCCGTGTCGGTCGTCTGCATCTTCTTGGTTTGGGTGGTGATTCCGCTGTTCTTGCCGGCCAAGATCGAGGTCCAGCAAGCGTCGACCCCCACTTGGGCTGCCAAGGCCCCGCTGCACGTGGCCCTGGCCCCCGACCAGTTGCTCGGCTGGGCGCTCGAAGCCGACGGCTCGCTGGCCTGCTTTCGGCCCGACGACGGAGCGCTCATCGCCCGTCAGCCGCTGCTAGCCGAAACACCACCGACGGCCGCCGCGTTCGGCCATACGGAGAGCCGCGCCGTGTTTGGGTTGGCCGACGGCAGTGTGCGGATGGCAAACTTGAATTTCGTCAATTCGTTTCTGGCTGAAGATCGCCTTCCTGACGATTTGCGGCGGCTAGAGCAGGGGCAATTAGCCGCACACGATGGCGGCATTCTGACCCGCACGCCAGCCGGACAGCTGCGGCTGGAAAAACTTTCCGCCGAACTCGAAGCCCCGATCAAACTGTCCGGCTCGGAGCCAATTCGACTGATCGACTACACCGCGCGGCCCACCGGCGAAATGTTTTGCGTGCTCGACGCCGACGGTCACTTGCAGCTACATGCCACGGAAACGCGGGAGAATCTGCTCACGGGCGAGAACGTGGTAGACGTGACGGGCACCGAGTTGCCGCTCACTCTGCCCGCCGGCAAAGGTCCGCCCGATTACTTGCTGCTTTCGGACCTGGGTGACCACGTTTATGTGGCCTGGCGAGACGGCACGCTGCTGCACTTCGACACGCGCGACTTCGACAACCCGAAACTGGCCGAGCAGATCGATCTGGTGCCAGACCCCGCACAGTCGCTCACCGCGCTCGAATTTCTGTTGGGCAAAATCGACGCTCTTGGCCGGCGATTCGAGCGGGCTGGTGAAGGTCTGGTTTTGCCTCAAGCCGGCCGGCAGCTCCGACGAGCCGGCCCATCTGGTTGCGGCGCACACGCTGCCCGGCGGCGACAAACCGGTGAGCTGTCTGGCCGTATCGGGCAATTCGCGGCTGCTGGCCGTGGGTTATGCCGATCGATCGGTGCGCGTGTTCTACTCGACCAATCAACGCCTGGTGCTCAAGACTCAGCCGCCGGGCCAACGGCTCACTGGACCAGTTGGCACTGGCTTCCGGCGACGACGGCCTGATTGGCCTGGCCGGTCGTGAATTGATCCATTGGCAGATCGATCCGCGCTATCCGGAGACGAGTTTCCGCTCGTTGTTCCTGCCGATTTGGTATGAGGACAATCGGGGGCCGGAATTCGTCTGGCAGTCGGGCAGCGGTTCGACCGGCGCGGAGCCCAAGCTGAGCCTGGTTCCGCTCGTTTTCGGCACGCTCAAGGCGACGTTTTATTCGATGTTGTTCGGCGTGCCGCTCGCGCTGTGTGCCGCGCTTTACACCAGCGAATTCATGCGGCCCGGGCTGAAAGCCAAGATCAAGCCGGCGATCGAGATGATGGCCAGCTTGCCCAGCGTGGTGCTGGGTTTTCTGGCCGGTGCGGTGGTCGCCCCGTTCGTCGAGAATTCGATCACGATGGTGATCTGCAGCTTCTTCACCGTGCCGTTCACGTTGCTCGCCGGTGCTTACGTCTGGCAGATGCTGCCGCAACGCTTTAGCCTGCTTGTGGTTCGCTGGCGGCTGGCGCTGATCTTTGCCATGTTGCCGCTGGGAGTCCTGCTGGCGGCCTGGTTTGCGCCTTGGGTCGAGAACCACTGGTTCGGCGGCGACGTGCGCGCCTGGCTCGACGGCCAGGTGGGCACCGGCGTCGGTGGCTGGACGCTGCTGCTCTTGCCGCTGATGTCGCTGGCTGTGGGGTGGGTCGTGTCGCAAGTCTTGAATCCTGCCTTGCGGCGCACGTTTCATCATTGGACGCGCAAGCGTTGGACGGCGATCGATCTCGTGAATTTCGTGCTCGGCGCGCTGGTGGCCGTGTTGGCCGCCTGGCTGGCTGGGGAACTTTTAGACGTGGCGGGTTTCGATCCGCGCGGCCGCTTGCCGGCGGATTTGAAGCACGACGGCATCGTCGTGATGGGCGTGGTCGGTACCTACATTCAGCGCAATGCCTTGATCGTGGGCTTCGTGATGGGATTTGCCATCATTCCGATTATTTACACGATCGCCGACGATGCGCTGTCGATGGTGCCCGACCACTTGCGCTCGGCTTCGCTGGGCGCGGGGGCCACGCCCTGGCAGACCGCCATGCGGATCATCGTGCCCACGGCCATGAGCGGACTGTTTTCGGCGGTCATGATCGGACTGGGGCGTGCCGTCGGCGAAACGATGATCGTGCTGATGGCCGCCGGCAACACGCCGATCATGGATTGGAACATCTTCAACGGTTTTCAGACGCTGTCGGCGCTGCATTGCCCCGGAAATGCCCGAGTCGCCTGCAGAACAGCACCCAGTACCGCACGCTGTTCCTGGCGGCCCTGACGCTGTTCGCCATGACGTTCGTCGTCAACACGGTAGCCGAAGTCAGTGCGCCTGCGATTCCGCCGGAGGGCCTATGAGCTCTAGCGCCCCGGCCAGCCAGAAAACTGCCGCCAGCG
Source organism: uncultured Solirubrobacterales bacterium (assembly GCA_963812225.1). GTDB lineage: Bacteria > Actinomycetota > Thermoleophilia > Solirubrobacterales > Solirubrobacteraceae > Palsa-465. The sequence continues at coordinate 17,629 of CAWEUN010000006.1, read as the reverse complement.
AGCAAATTGTCCCGGGTGATCGGCTGGCTCCGCGCCACGGCAAACGGTTCGCGCGCACCCGGCAGTCCGTGGCCGCCACGTCGCTATCGGCTCAGGGAGAGCCGATGATCTGGCTCACCGGCGGCGCCCTGGCCGTAGCGGTGATCATGATCGTGGGCTTGCTGGTGCTGGTGATTTATCAGGGTATGCGGACGTTTTGGCCGCTGCCGGTCGAGCGGGTGGTCACCGACAGCGGCGCCGTCTACCTGGGCGAAGTGGCCGACACGCAAAGCTATGTTCCCAGCGATGCAATACTCGGCTCGCTGTCTCCCGAGCTGGCCGCCGAAGCGCGCGAGCGTGCCGCGGCCGGCGGCGCCCTGAAACGGCAGAACTTCCGCATCGAGAATTTCGAGCTCACGAACGAGCACTTCGTGTGGATCGATGAGTTTCGCATCAAGGAATCAACGTTCCCCGAGTGGGCGCGTGGTTGTCGAACGGTTGACCAACGGCAGATTCTACGGCACGCCGGTGGGATTCCTGCTCGACGGCAAGCAGGTTGCCAGCACCGCCGAGGAGGCCTGGGCCAGATTCCGTGAGTATCACTGCTATGGCTTGGAAAGAGGCGGCCGAGGACCGCACGCGCGGCAAGGTGCCCCGCTATCAACTACAGATGCGAAACGGCGGACGGCCAGGAGAAAGTCCTGCCGCTGGAGAACATCGTCCGCGCATATCCGGCCAACCAGCTCGGTGTTTTCGGACGTCTGGGCGTCTACTTGTCTCGCTGGTGCGAGTTTCTTTCCGACGATCCGCGCGAAGCCAACAGCGAAGGGGGCGTCTTTCCGGCCATCTGGGGCACGGTGGTCATGACGCTGCTGATGTCGCTTGCCGTGGTGCCGTTCGGCGTGCTGGCCGCGCTCTATCTGCGCGAATACGCCAAGGCCGGGCCGATCGTCAGCGTCGTGCGGATCGCGATCAACAACCTGGCCGGCGTGCCGAGCATCGTCTTCGGCGTCTTCGGCCTGGGCTTCTTTTGCTACGTCGTCGGCTGGCAGATCGATCAACTGTTCTTTCGGCTAACTGGCCGAGAACACGTCCGACGTTCGGCACGGGGGGCATCCTGTGGGCGTCGCTGACGCTGGCCCTGCTGACGTTGCCGGTGGTGATCGTGGCCACCGAAGAGGCGCTGGCCGCGGTGCCCAGCTCGATGCGCGAAGGGCTCGTACGCCTGCGGCGCCAGCAAGTGGCAGACGATCTGGCGGATCGTGCTGCCGCGCGCATTGCCGGGCATCATGACCGGCATGATCCTGGCGATGGCCCGCGGGGCCGGCGAGGTGGCGCCGCTGATGCTGGTCGGGCGCCATGAAATCGGCCCCGGAGCTGCCGATCGACGGCGTCTTTCCCTTCGTGCATCCGCAGCGCAGCTTTCATGCACCTGGGCTTCCACATTTACGACGTGGGTTTCCAGAGCCCCAACAGCGAGGCGGCCGAGCCGATGGTGTTCACGACGACGCTGCTGCTGATCGTGATCGTTGCAGCGCTTGAACATGACGGCCATTTGGCTGCGGGGCACGGTTGCGGCAAGCGATTCGTGGCCAGCCATTTTTGACGATTCCTAGGCCGCGACTGGTTTGCAATATCCAGTCGGGTAGTCAAGCATGCTCCGACGACTCACTCAGATCCGCGCGACGCATGGCCGCCCAGCCCAGCCGCCTCCGAAATCCGCCGCGAGCCGCCCAATCGCGGCCAACCGGCGCCTGCCGCCGAGTCGGCAGCCGCGGCGCCAGCCGCAGCACGCCGGCTCGACGATCGCCCAGGGCCGGTTGGCCGCGATCGCCCGCGGCGAGACGGTCCGACCGAACATCCACCCGGCGGTGGCCGCGGAAGAGCCCGTCCTGGAGGTCGACGATTTCTGCCTCTGGTACGGCGCCAAGCAGGCCCTGTTCGACATCTCGCATGCGCATCCCCGACGGCAAGGTCACGGCCCTGATCGGCCCGTCCGGCTGCGGCAAGTCGACGCTGCTGCGCTCCGTCAATCGGCTGAACGATCTGATCGACACCGTGCGCATCGAGGGCGACATGCGCCTCAACGGCGACTCGATCTACGCGCACCGGCGTCGACGTGATCGAGCTGCGCAAGCGGATGGGCATGGTGTTTCAGAAGTCGAACCCGTTCCCGATGAGCATCTACGAGAACGTCGTCTACTCGCTGCGGATCGACGGCGAGCGGCGACCGCCGCGTGCTGGACGAGGTCTGCGAGCGCAGCCTGCGCGGCGCCGCCCTGTGGGACGAGGTCAAAGATCGGCTGCACGAGAGCGGCCTGAGCCTGTCCGGCGGCCAGCAGCAGCGGCTTGTGCATCGCCCGGGCCATCGCCGCCGAGCCGGAGGTGCTGCTGATGGACGAGCCCTGCTCGGCCCTCGACCCGATCGCCACGGGCAAGATCGAAGACCTGATCCAGGAGCTGCGCGGCTCCTACTCGGTGTTGATCGTGACGCACAACATGCAGCAGGCCTCGCGGACCAGCGACTACACGGCCTTCATGTACCTGGGCCGCGTGATCGAGTACGGCCCGACGAGTGACCTTTTCACCAAGCCGCATCGTGAAAGAGACTGAGGACTACATCACCGGCCGGTTCGGTTGACAGGACTTCGGACGGGGCGGTCAGGGCCTGATCCCCGATTTTCAGCCGTCTCTAGTCGGATATGCGCCGCATGCTCGCCATAGATGTTCGACTGATGGCATCACTCCAGCGCAGATCGACAATCTCAAGCAAAAGATCCTGTTCGTCGGCACGTTGGTCGAAGAGGCGATCGCCAAGGCCATCTCGGCGCTGATCAATCGCGACCGCAACCTGGCCCGAGCAGTGATCGACGACGACGCCGAAATCGACCGCATGGAGGTCGACGTCGAGGAAGAAGTGCCTCAAGATCCTGGCCCTCTATCAGCCGGTGGCCGCCGATCTGCGGTTCGTCGTGGCCGTGCTCAAGATCAACAACGATCTGGAGCGGATGGGCGATCTGGCCAGCAACATCGCCAAGCGGGTGGCGTTTCTGGCCGCAGTGCGAACGGATCGACCTGCCGGTCGATTTTCGCGGCATGGCCGCCAAGGCGCAGTCGATGGTCAAGCAGAGCCTCGACGCGCTGGTGAACTCCGACACGGCTCTGGCCCGCCAGGTTCGCGACGACGACGACGAGGTCGACGCCATGCGGCAGCGACATCCGCGAGCAGATCGAACAGCAGATCGCGCCAAGCCCCGAGCAGACCGAATGCCTGATGCGGCTGACCTCGGTCTCGCGGCATCTGGAACGGCTGGCCGACATGGCCACCAACGTCGCCGAAGACGTGATCTACATGGTCGAAGGCGAAATCGTCCGCCATCACCGGCCGACGGAAGCTCTGTAGGCGGGTCGCAACGCAGATGTCGTAGCGGATTGAATGGCGGTCGCCTACTGCCCACGCAATCTGGCCACGACCTGACCGGCGGCTTGCAGTGTCGCGGCGGGTACGGCGATATCGATGTTCAAGCCGATGGCCGATAATTTACCCGCGATCCCGATCGGTGGAGCGCTGGGGACATCGGTCAGTTGCGGTAGCGGGCCGACAGGCGTGAGCGCCAATGCAGGCCCGGCCTGGCCCAGAATGGCTCGTAGTTGAATGTAGGCCAAAAGTTGCGGGCTCTTGGGCAGCAGCGCAGTTGTCTCGGCAATCTGCGGATCGGCGGAGAGCCCGCCGGCGGGCGCTTTGGCAGCAACCAGGGCGCGCTTGGCATTGTCGACGTTAATGTAAGCCATCACCAGCGTCTTGTCGTCGACCACCGTCAGATAAGCATGGACCTTGTCGCCGGGACCGAACATCTTTTCGAACATCGGCTTGACGTCCGCGGCGCCCGGCTGATTGAACCCGCTCAGGTCGGTCAGGATGTCCAGAGCTGCAGACCCGTCAACGTCGATCTTCTGGGCCTGGTAATTGATCGCGGGGCCTTGGGGGTTCTTTAGCGCTTCGCTAAACAGCGCGATCGTCGCGGCGTACTGATCCAGATACTTCTGCACATTATCCACCTTCAGGATCATGACGGTGTTCGTATAGAGCGGCTCGCCCGATTTGGGTGTTCCCATCGACATGGCAATGCTATCGATTGGGGCCAGCATTTCCACGGTGGCCTGCGCCAACCGCGTCTGCTGCTCAGCCGGCAACTGGGCCATGAGGGGATTTACCTTCATGGACCCGGCAATCAGTGTGCCGAAATTTTCGCGCAGTCCCTGCGGAACCATCATGCCCCCGCCATTTCGCACGGTCCGCCAGGCAAACCGGCCAGAATTCCGTCTTTGGGAGCCTTGATTCCCTTGGCCGCGTTGGACCACTGACCGCCGGAGGCGAAACGGATGCGGCTGGCCATGCGCAGGTTGGAGTTCTCGTCGGCCTTCACGCCAACGGCCACGTGCGTCACTTCGCTCCCCACAGACTTCAGCCCCTGCTCAACAAAATTGAGCATTTCGGCGATCGACTGTTGCTGCGCGGCCGCTGCGCAATCCTCCTGCGCCCAGCGCAACAGTGGCAGAAAAGCCTGTGCCTGTTCCACGGCGAACTTGATGCCCGCCGTCGTGCCGACCGCGGCCGCGTCGACTTCGCCCAGCCAGGTCCGTTGCGGCGTCAACTCTCCACCGACGTCCTTCACGGAGTTGAGCAGGTCTTCTAAAACACCTTTAGCGTCCGGCGCCGCCAATACGGCATAGTCGCCTTGCTGGCAGATCAGCATCGGGTGCCCCGCCAGGCGGACTTCCGCAAATTTCTTGCTTGCGTCGTCGGGTTGCAGCTGCGCGAGGAATTTCTTGTAATCGGTCACGGGCACCAGCAGAGCAGCTTGGGGCATTGCGCCCTCTTCCTTTGCCGGCAAGACCGCTAGCGCCGCCGTCCCCTTCTCGTCGAATCCTTCGTGGATGCCGGTTTGAACCCGCAGCATCGTGAGCAGCGACTGCTGGGGTGCATGCACCATGCCGGCAATCTTTTCGACTTTGTCGCTGGTTTCTTCCAGCCGATTGACCAGCACGACGGCCAGGGCCGTGTCGGGTATCGCTTGCAGCACGTCAGCCGCACGTGCGACAGTGCAGGCGAGCAAGCACCCAATCAGCGACACTGCCAGGATCCGCGTTCTAGATTGCATTGAGAGCCTCGTAAGTGAGCGGCGAATCGACAAAACGTGTTGGAATGTCGCGATCGGCGACGGAGCCGTCGGCTCAATCAAAGTCCTGCAAGTGGATCTCGCTATGCACGACCAGGGCCTTATCCTCGCTATAAGTCACGCTGGCGTAAGTGCGCAGCACCTTGAGCACTTTGAGGCTGGCCCGGACGTTGTCCAAAATGAACGCGGTTTGCGAATCGAGTCCGCCGCCGTCGCCGATGACGTTATTGACGGCCGCATTCCCGCCAGCCAATTCGGTTCCATAGTCGATCCAAGGCAATACCGCATCGACCAGTGCCGCCCAATCGAACCAGCCAACGGCTGCCAACGGGCGCTGGAGGTCGCCGAGGGTTTTCGGTAGCTCGAGCGGTTTTTTTTCCAGCAGCAGGTCGGTCTGTTCGCCAGCCAGGCCAAAGGCGGCCACATTCGGGCTGAGACCGGCATTGAGCGCAATACGCGGATCGAGACCGGCCTCGGCGGGCAGAGGATAGGAGTACTTGGTGCCGAGTTTTGAATCCGACTTGTCCGGCGCTGGGAGCTTAAGGTCGGCGGGGACCGATTTGGGATCGGCCTTGCGGATCTCTTCGATCGCCCGATTGGCGATTGCCAGGTATTCGACGACCGCGCGTTTGAGCAGGTTGGCATCGCTGACTCCCATCACGACTGCCGGTTCGAGCATCGGCAAGGGCGCGCTCGACTTCTGCATTTCCTTGTGCCATTGCCGGCTAGTGATCTTCGCATCCAAAACCAGCGCCGCCTGACCGTCGGAAAGCGCCGGCAGCAGCAAATCGCGGGTAGCGCTATTGAACCGTGCCACGAGCGGCAAGGCGATTTCGGCCGCCTGGTCGTATGTCGCGCGCTGGTCCGCCGGCATTTCGGGGAGGGCAAATTCCTGGAAGTAGCCATACCCAATCTGTGCCCATTTGACGACCAGGTCCCACTGGGCCGGATCGTACTTGCCCCGCACCACGAATGCGGCCAGCGGGTTGCCTCCCACGTGATCGAGCAGTGTCAGCGGTTTCGAGCTATCGGCAAACAGGTTTTCGCTCCAGTCATAGGCATAGCCTTCCAAGCCGCGGTCGGTGAGGAACGAAAAGCTCATGCTGGAGCCGATTTCCGGCACGTAGCGTTTGATGTCGACCACAAGACTCTTCACATCGGTGAGGATTCGCTCCCGCAAGGGTTTGGCAACTTTGAGTTGTTCGAGCAGTTCGGCCGTCGAGTCGCTGATTTGGTCGAAGTCCTCTTTGCTGGTGCCGACGGCCGGCGCAGGCTGCCGCTGCTATAAGCGATGCTCGTCAATCGCTTGCCGGCGTAGGCGGCCAGCGGCTTGAGTTCCGGCCGGTCGACCAACAATTCTCCTTTGCCGATCCTGGCCAGATGATCGTTCGAGGAACCGAGCGAGACCAACAGATAATCGCCGCGAACGCCTAGCGTCAGGCTCAAAGTCAGCGACTTCAGCTTTTCCACCAGCGGGGCGAATTCGTCCGGCTCTTCTTCGAAATCCTGCCAACGAATCTCCTGCCAGGGGACCAGGCTGCCGTCGAGCGAGAGCGTCAGGTATTCGCTGTCGCCAATCTTGGTCCGCTTGAGACGATCCTTGAGCTGCGGCGATTGCTTGAGCGCCATCTTTGCCATGACTTCCAGCCGCTTGAGTTGCGTTACGGCCGGTTCGGTCTTGGAGAGCTTGAAGCCGAGAACCACGTTCGGAATCGTCAGGTCGTCGAGATGGTCCGCGAGCACTTCCAGGAATGCGTGGGCTGCTTCGCGATTGCCGGCGGCCTTCGATTGTGGATTCGGCCGCGAACCGGCCCCCTGTTGGGCCTGGGCCAGTGCCGTTTGCAATCCGTTCATCATGTTCGTGGCTTGTGCATCGCTATATCCCTCGGCCAGCGCGGCCACAAACCGCGTCACGCTGGGGTCGCCGTATACGAAGACTTCGTTCGAGACCATATCGCCTAACAGCCCCACGAGCTGTTGATTCTCCGGCAACTCGAGCATTTGCTGAGCCATGTCGAGCGGGCTGTTAGGCGTGAGCTGAGCCTGCATCATTTGCCAGCCCATCTGCACGATTGGAATTTTCTGGAATCGCTTCCAGGCTTTGCTTTGCCGTGCGATGTCGAACTGCTCTTTCAGCCGCAGCGACGCGGAGTAGAACGACGCATCGGCCGGAACGAATTCGAGCGAACCGGCTGGCTTCTCCGCGCCGCGAGCAAGCTGCGGGGGAATGGAAATAAGCATTGCCAGCGCAAGCGCGCCGGCCAAACCGTAGCGGACCTGGTGCGAGTGCAACATGGAAAAGCCTCACTGAAGCGGAGAATCGCCAATGCCGAAAAAGCAGTGCCGAAAAGACATGACCCGACACGAGGGGTCATTCTAAAATAACCGCTCTAGTGTCAATAGGGCCGCGGCTAGAATCCGCGCCTTGAAATGGCCATTTCGCCGGGCTGAAAGAGCTCTGCCGGCCGTTGGGCAAGTAGTTGGACGGGGCCGAAATCAATTCCGGCGCCGGTCGTCCGTGGGAGCGCGTCGTTTTTGCAGATAGATCGGCCGCGGTGGAATCTCGACCCGTGCAGTCGACGCGCCCGGATCGATGCGGCGGTTTTCTCTTTCGCCCGACATGTCCGCGCGGCGCAGCTCGTCGAACTCGCGCCGACGGATCATTTGCACGCCGGTGGTGGCCTGTTCGCGCTTGGGGGTCCAGGCCAACAGCTTTGCGATCCACGGAGCGCTCGGATTCTCGGCGGCCGGCGGCCGAGCCATCACCAGTCCGCGCTCGCTCCGCAGCGGCCAAAGTCTGCGCATGTCTTCGGGGTCGACGCCGCATTGTTCGTCGCCGACAAACAGAATGTCGCCATCCGTCTGATCGAGGCCGGTCTGCACGGCTTCGGCCAGGCCCAGCCGCAGCGGGTGTCGCACCGTGCTGACTTGCGGATAGACGATGGCCAGTTGCTGCGCCACGTCGGTCGTGTCGTCCACCGAGCCGTCGTCGACGATCAGCACGTCGAACCGGTCGGTCAGCTCCGCCAGCACGTCCAGGATTGCCGCGACTTCATTTTCCAGGCGATGTTGAGCATTGTAGACCGGCAGCAGTACGCTCACGGAAGGTTTCAAGCGTGTTCCTCGCAGCAGACGGGACGCAGGGAGGGGAGGCTAGTCGACACAGCTGGCAAGCGGCTCGCCGACGGGCATGTTTCTTAGTAGTTGTGCATTGGCGGATCGGAGCCGGAGCCCGCGGATGTGTGGGCAGCTCAGCCTCGCACATATTGATCGGATGTCGCCGAGCGGCAACAACAGGGCGCCCCAACCAAATACCACCTTTGCACTTGGTATCGCCGACGACGATCATGCCGCACTGCCCGATTGTCCCTGAAAGTGCTTGGGTTCTCCGCCGACAGTCGCCTGAGTGATTGAAGTCTGCCGGGCTCGAAATCGCAGCGCACGCTTGGGCCCAACAAGCCCTCGCTTGGGCACTGGCCAGCCCGCGCCAGCCGGATTATGCTGAACATCTTTACAATTCCAGGCTACTGGCCAGCCTGCTGCATCGGGCAGAACAGTCCGAAAGTCTGTCGCAACCCCAGGAACCGCCCCCCGTGTCCGCCGAACCTGCTGAATCGCCCGACTTCTCCAAGGGGGATGGATTGATCCCGGCCATTGCTCAGGACGCCCAAACCGGAGAAGTCCTGATGCTGGCCTATATGAACCGCGAAAGCTACGAAGAAACGCTCCGCACCGGCCGCGCCGTCTACTTCAGCCGCAGCCGCGGCAAACTCTGGCGCAAAGGCGAAGAGAGCGGGCATGTCCAGCAGGTGCAAAGCGTGCTGGTCGACTGCGATGCCGACACCATCCTGCTCAAGGTCGATCAGGTCGGCGGCGCCGCCTGCCACACCGGACATCGCAGCTGCTTCTATCGCCAGGTCACGCCCGAGGGGTTGGCGGTCGTCGGTGACCTGGTGTTCGACCCGAAGCAGGTGTACGGGAGGAAGGGATGAGAGAGTAGGGTGCAGGGGGCAGGGCGGAAGGAAGAGGGGCTAGAGGCTCGGGGCTGGGGACTAGGGAAGGAACTGCGGGCAGTCTTTTTTGCGATTCGATTTGCAGCGTGTGATAAGCAACTTGATATGCCAAATACTTTGAAACTGGGAATTCCGGCCGGCAGCCTGCAAGAGGCGACCGGCGAGCTGTTTCGCCGGGCCGGCTACAAGATCACGTTCAGCTCGCGCAGCTACTACCCCACGATCGACGACGACGAGATCGAGTGCCTGCTGATCCGCGCCCAGGAGATGGCCCGCTACGTCGCAGGACGGCGCTGCTCGATGCCGGGCTGACCGGCCACGACTGGATCGTGGAGAACGACGCCGACGTCGTCGAAGTGGCCGAGCTGGTCTTCTCCAAGGTCAGCCGCCGGCCGGTCCGCTGGGTGCTGTGCGTGCCCGAGAGCTCGCCGATCCAAGCGGTCGAAGGACCTGCAAGGCAAGCGGATCGCCACCGAAGTGGTCGGCCTGACGCAGCGCGTATCTGGCCGAGCACGGCGTGACGGCCAAGGTCGAGTTCAGTTGGGGCGCGACCGAGGTCAAGCCGCCCAAGCTGGCCGACGCCATCGTCGAAGTGACCGAGACCGGCAGTTCGCTGCGGGCGAACAACTTGCGGATTCTGGCCGAAGTGCTGACCAGCACGACGCGCTTCATCGCCAACCACGCGGCGTACGCCGACCCGTGGAAGAAGCAGAAAATCGACGACATCGTGCTGATGCTCCGCGGCGCGATGGCGGCCGAGGGCAAGGTCGGCCTGATGATGAACGTGCCCCGCGAGCGGCTGGCGCAGGTGCTGTCGCTGTTGCCCGCGTTGCAGAAGCCGACCGTCTCGAGCCTGGCCGACGAGGACTGGGTCGACGTGAACACGATCCTCGACGAGTCGATCGTGCGGCACATCATTCCGCGCCTGAAGGCGGCCGGCGCGCGGGGTATCGTCGAATATCCGCTGAACAAAGTCATTGACTAGATTTGTGCGCACGAGATAATCTCGGTGCTCAACCCCTCTCCCTCCAGGGAGAGGGCAGGGTGAGGGTTTGCCAAAACCCACGGCGATTTTTCTATCGTACAAAACCGGCTTGCATTCAGGAGGAAACCAGCATGGGCGCCGACGCGCGGATTGCGGAACTAAAATTGGAATTGCCCCCGGCCCCCAAGGCGATGGGTGTGTATAAACCCGTGGTCGTCGTGGGCAACGCAGCCTATGTCTCCGGCCACGGTCCGCTACGGAGTGACAAATCGCTGATTACCGGCCGCGTTGGTGCCGACACCGACGTGGCGGGTGGTTTTGAGGCCGCTCGGCAGACAGGCCTGGCGATCCTGGCCACGCTGCGCAGTCATTTCGGCACGCTCGACCGCGTGCGCCGCGTGGTGAAGACGCTCGGCATGGTCAACTGCACGGACGACTTCAAGGATCATCCGGCCGTGATCAACGGTTGCAGCGAACTGTTCCGCGACATCTGGGGCGAGGAGAACGGCGTCGGCGCCCGCAGCGCCGTCGGCATGGGCTCTCTGCCCGGCAACATCACGACCGAGATCGAAGTGATTTTTGAAATTGAGCCATAGTAAGCCGCCTCGAAATTCTTCACCGGCTCAAGAAATCGATCCTGGTTTCCGCGCAACGTTCATAATCAGCGAGCCACGGTTGAATTGGACCGCGAGCATCCGATTGCAATTCGCAAATCATCCAAGCGCGACGAGCGACGATACTAATCGGATCGTGGTCGCTTCATGAATTGTTCGATTGCCGCTGCTTCGATGTTGCCGGAATTCGCAATGAATCCATCGTTTTTAGATCCTGCTGGGCCGTCGTATTGCGATTTCTCCGCCGACCACACGAACCTTGCTACTTCAACCCAAACATTCTCGACCTGTCGTTCGATAACAGCATTCTGAGCACTGGCCAGATTGTCTTCGAGGCGCATCGCCACGTGGGCGTAACTCGGAATGGGCGAACGTCAAACACGATGCGTAGCAGCGGCATCTGGTCTGAAGAAACTGCGACGATATTGAGATTCGTTGCCTCGGTGACGACTTTCTTCGGGTTGCCATCGTCGAATTCGCCAATATCGTGAGCGCAAACGATCTCCGGCAGGCCATCGCCGTTGACATCAACGAATTGATCGTTGTCGCCGAGGTAGTTGTTCCCCTGAAAGATATGGATCAAACGGCCGTCGGCTTTGATTGGGTAAATGCCTCCTTTTTGCTTTTCAGGACCACCCGTAAACACCACGGTGATCGACTCTCCGTTGGCCAGTGCAAATCGGTCGACACGGCCGACTGCCGACCGCACGGCGCTGAATGACTCTGGTTGATGGAACTTCCACCACAACTGCAAATCCTCAAACGCTTGCTGGCGTTGCGGCGTTTGCAAATTGGCGACGGCTTTCTGCGAATCAATCTGATTGGCTCGTGCTTCCTCAATCGGCCGCATCCGCACTCTTCCTCGCGCATCGCGCGATACTCTGATAGCAGCGACGTATCTTCACGAGGATTGTTGAACTTGAAGCCACCAGGGTCTTCTAGATAGTCGAGAGTCGTTCCATCAAGAAACGCCGCGTCATCGCGATCAATCGCCAAATTGATGCCCTCGGACGGAGCTAAAATGGCAGTCTCCGCGTCAATCGACTCACGGAACTCCATCTCGTAGAGAAAACCAGTACAGTTCGGTTCGGCTTTGACCGCAATAAAGACAAATCGTTGGCGGCTGTCCAGATTCATGAGTCGGCGCAATTCAGCGGCGAGGCGGGGGGTCAAAGTTACCGATCGCGTCGCGAGCAGCGGGATCTGTGGTTGGGGTAGCCTGAGGTGAATTCGATCGCCCACATCCGCAAAGCGAGATTGCCGTGTTAACAAACAGGATTAGGCCCAGATGCCTGGTGCGATAGGCAGTGCCCATGATTGGCATCCTAGTAAGGAGAATTGATATCGCGGCAATTAGGCAACAAACGGATCAGAACAATCGAATACGTCGTTCCAGCCCCTTTTCCGCGGCAGGGCATTTATTTTATCGGAGATGCACTACCGAGCGATATTCGACGGACAACGGTCGGTCGATGAACACGCGTCCGTTCGGCTCGCCAGCGAACCAGGCCACGTTGACGGTGGTCTTCTCGTACCACCAATGGCCGCTGTCGATGCACGAGAACCGCCCGTTGTAGCAAACGCGCCCCCACTCGCCAAACCGAATGACTAGAAATCGGCCGGAGGGTTCAGCCGGGGCCGGCCAGATTTCGTACCCGCGGTCCGGCGCTCCGCCGTGGGCCACATCGTAATAATAACGGGCGACCAAGCCATCAGGATGCGCCGATACCTTGACGCAGCCGTACCGGTATTCTTCGGTAATCGCAACACGCTCGCTGTCCATCGACAGCGGCTGGCTGAAAGAGTTTCGGCTGCCCCAATACGAGTGGGTGACGCAAAACTGCCCGCTCGCACGCGCTAATTCCGCCTTTGGGACATTCAAAGCTTCCGGGACGGAACCGCGGTTGCGCGCGCCTTGTCCGCCACGTTCCGATTTCGTCCACTTCACGTGGACGACCTGGATCAAGCCGCACGGGCCGGCTACTAGCGCTCGATTTGACATTATTTTTACCATGGCCGCCGCAGGCTTGCGTTGCATCGGATTTTGCCGGTGGATGAAAGACCCGTTTTGGCTCTCGTTGGTTCGCGCCGCTCCCGCCTTCCGCGTTTTGCGTCACGAATTGTCCCGAGCAGAAAAACGGAACAGAACTAGTCAATCAATAGTCTTGCTCCGTCTTCTTATTGGCGAAGTCGTACGATTGTCTCGGCGGCGCCGGTGCTCTGCAACGGCCCAGCGGCGGAGCTCTCCAAAGAGCTGCGCCAGGGCGGCGGGCTGGTAGTGGGCGTTGAGGCCGCTGGGGTTGGGCAGGACCCAGGCGTGGCTGCCGCCGAAGAGGTCCTTTTGCAGGCCGACGCCGGCGTCTTTGACCCCCGAAACGATGCGATAGGGGCCGATGCCCACGAAGGCCACGACAGTTGGCCGCCAGCGTTTGACTTTGGCTTCCAGGCGCGGCCGCCGGCGCGAAGTTCGTCGTTGGTCAGTTCATCGGCCCGGGCCGTCGCGCGCAACGACGTTGGTGATGCCGAAATGGAGATCGAGCAGGAGCGATGCCTCAAAGGGGGAGAACAGCCGCGGCGTAAAGCCGCCGCCATAAAGGGCGGGCCAGAAGCGGTTGCCCGGGCGGCCGAAGTGGTGGCCGATAGCGGCGGTGTACAGGCCGGGGTTGATGCCCGCGAAGAGAACGATCAGGTTCCTGGCGGCGAGATCCGGCAGCGACCTTGTTACGTGCGTCAAGCAGCTGGGCTTTAGTAGGTTTCCACGGAACGAGCACTGTCCGATTCATCTTCCTCGGCATTTCAGTTCCGCTCGACTGACTTCGGCGAGCTCAGTCGAGTCGAGCTCGCCACAGGCCGAATTCCCAGTTCCCAGTTCCCAGTTCCGAGTTCCCAGTTCCGCGTTTGCCCGCAAGCCGACCCTCCAATTGCGCGGGCCTTCGCAAACAACTTGCCCACAGATCTCCTCCGCCCCCCATGGCGCCGCGAGGTGTTCGGTCAAGTTCAGCGACATGAGCTTGACCTCTTTGTCCCAGGCCAGCTTGCTGATCGAGCCGTTGTTAAGCTGGAACGGGTTGCGTTCGGCGGCCACGCCGATCAGCACTTTCAGCGCGGCCGACAGCAGGCCGCCGTGCGCGACGACCACCGCCTGGCGATGCCCCGCCTCGCGGATTTCGGCAAACACGGCTGCCGCGCGGTGCATCACGTCGCGCCGCGACTCGCCGCCGGGTATACGGAAATCGGGATCCTGCGTTCGCCAGCGAGCTGCTTCGGCCGGATAGCGCCGCCTCGATGTCGTCCCAGGCCAGCTCTTGAAAAATGCCGGCGTTGATTTCCATGAACCGCGGATCGATGCGGACTTCCAGCCCGAGCTCTTCGGCCACGCACTGCGCCGCCCTCGAGAGCACGCTTGAGCGGGCTGGAGTAGACGGCTTCGATCGGCTCGGCGGCCAACGCTTTCGCCACCAGCTGACATTGCCGGCGTCCCAGCTCCGACAGCTCGCTATTGGTCTGACCTTGGATCCGGCCGACGGCATTGAAGACCGTTTCGCCATGCCTGACGCAGTAGAGGATCATCGCTGAAAGCATTCTCTCGCTTGGCAGGAATCGTTCGCCATTTGTCGCCGCCAGTCCGCCGGCCGCACCATGATACACGACGGTGAAGGCAGAAGGCAGAAGGATGAAGGCGGAATGACCCGGATGCGCAGCATGCGATCCAAATCGCTCCACAGACTTCGGCGGAAAAATTCCGCAATCAGTATTGAACGCGGCCCGTGTAGTGGCAGCCGATCAAGAATTGCGAGCCGTCTTCGGTCCGGCGGCAATGGACGATGTTGGCCTTCAGATAGGTGAAGGTAGCTCGGGTGCCAAAGGCCACGACGATAACGTCGCTTTCCGGCGGCCGGCGGGCAAAGAAAGAAAAGCCGCTGGCCGAAATGTCGTGGCACAAGATTTCTTCGAACGCCGCACGGCTGGGCAAGCGGTTGCCATTCATCGGTGCCAGCAATTGAATGTAGGGATACGCGCGGCGCGGTTTCTGGCGGCGTTCGGAGCCGGGCGCGTCCTGTAATTGCTGAAAGGGACGCAGGGCGCTACCGGCTTCAGCCGTCACGGCCGAAAGCTTGCCGCGAGTCTCTTCCAATTCGCAAGAGAGCTGTTCGGTTTGTTCCTCGGCCTGCGTCATTGCGGCGTGAGCCTCGGCCAGCAAGGTCTCGGTCGCGCACTTGTCGGTGATGTCGATGCCCGTGCCGACGACGACGGTAATCCGCCCCTTGGGGTCGCGCTGCACCGAAAAACTCCAGCCGATTTTCCGCCGATCCCCCAGCTTGGTCAGGATCGAGCTGTCGAAGGCCACCGGCGACTGGCCGTGCTGCAGCTTTTCGAACACGCCTTTGATCAGTTCCACTTCCTCGGGTACGACCAGCGCGCTGTACACCGGCCGATCCCAGACTTCGTCGCTGGCAAATCCGGTGATCTTTTCGGCCGCCCGATTGAGCTGCATCAGCCGGCCGGTCGGACTGAGCACCAGCACCAGGGCTTCGACCGTTTCCAGTATCGTGGCGGCGAAAGCTCGCTCGGCCGCCAGTTTTCGTTCCGAGTGTTCGCGCGCGATCGTGGTGGTAATCAAGTGCGAGATCGTCTCGACGAACAGCACGTCCGACGGAGCAAAGTGCCGGGGCGTGGTCAGGTACACGCCGAGCGCGCCGAAGGCCTGCTCGTGCAATCGTAGCGGACAGACGATCGCGCTGCGAATGCCCTCGCGCAGCAGCCGCGCGTCGACCGCCCGGCCATCGGTCGCCAGGTCGCTGATGATCACCGGATGGCCAATCCCCAGCGCATAGCCGGCCAGCGACTCCGATTCGCCGATCCCGGTCTGAAAAGTCAGCGGTGGCGCTCCTTTGGTGCAACTCAGGCGGACGTTGAACACGTCCCCCTCGGGCAACAGCTCGGCCACACTGCTGAAATCGGCATCCAGCGTCTCGGCCAACAGCGACGCCGCGTCCTGCATCAGCAGCAAAATGTCCGACGCGGCCACGGCTCGCCGGCCTAGCGCCACCAGCGCCGACTGTCGGCTGGCGTCGGTCTTGGCGTCGAGCGCGACGCCAGCAGCAGGGCATCGTCCTGCCGCAGGGCAGGCGCGAGGGCCGGTTCGGTGAGTGCCGTTGCCGTTTTCATTTAGACCGCCAATTTGCGACTTTCCACCGGCAATACCGGCGGCACGACTGGCGCCGGGAACTTGCCGTCGTGCAGGAACGTCCGATTGCGTCCATAACGCTTGGCTTCCTGCAGCGTGGCTTCCGCGCGTGCCAGCAGCGTGGGCAGCGTGTCGTCGCCGCGCGAATCGGCCACCGCACAGCTGACCGTCACGGCGATACTGCCCGAGCTGCACTCGAACCGCGTCGCCTCGACGTGCTGGCGAATGCGTTCCAGCACATTGGTTGCTTCGCGGGCGGAAACGCCGGGAAGCATCAACAAAAACTGCAGTGCGCTCATGCGGACGGCGCGCTGCTCTCCATGCACGACGCCCCCCACGACCTGCGCCACGGCATCCAGGATGCGATCACCCACATTCAGGCCGTGCGCCTCGTTCAGGTCGCGGAAGCGATCGAGGTCGACCAGTCCGACCGACATTGGCTGTTCGCGCTTGGGATCCTGCTCCCAAAAGCGGGCCAAGGTCGCTTCCAGCTGGGCACGGCTGATCAGGTTGTGGACCGGATCGGCCGGCGGACCGTCGGCTTCTACCGGCAGATCTCCACGGCGCTCCATTTGCAGTTCGATGTCGTCGACCGCATCGCGCACGGCATGGTTGGCATCGACTAGCCGCGACGTCTCGTCCAGCAATTGCTGGCAGGTCATAAGCAGGTTTTGTTCCAAGTCGACGTCGGCCAGATTCTCGTTGCTGATCTTGACTTGTGCCGCTTGCTTATCGAGGGCCGTGCCCAATTGCCGGTTGATCGGTTCGAGCTCCGGCGTATTGCAATGCTGTTGGAACCGCAGGGCCGCGTCGGTCTGCTGCTCCAGGTACTTATCGTTGGCGCTGCGCAGAGTGGTCAAGCATTCTTTGATCTGGGCGGCGTCCTGCGTCTCGGCGCCGGCTCGCATCTGCTTGTCGAGCGATGAAAGCTGATCGCGGTAGCGGGACAGCTCGGCCTTGAAACCGGCAATCGATGCTCCGATTGCCTCTGCGGTCGGCTCGACCACAGCCACGGCCGGCTCCGGCTTAACGGCCGCCGGCGCCACAGGCTCGGGCACGGGTACGACAGGCGCGACCGCCTCGATCGGCGCTGCGGGCGGGGCCGATACAGCCTCAACGGCCGGTGCTGGTGGCTCCGGCAGCTTTTCGCTCTGGGGCGGCGCGGTTTCTTGCCTGGCTGCGGGAGCCAACGGTGGAATCGCGCCGTCGACATATTGCGCCAGGTACACACCCAGCGCAAAGCCGAGGACGAGATTCAGTCCGGCTACAACCAGAAAGAAAACGGCCACAAACCACCCGCAAAATAAATCGAGACATATCGGGAACCGTAAGAAATATAGGTTACGCGGGTTCGCCGAGCGCGATGATTCTGCCCGTGCACAGGCTGGACAAAAACGCCGTTTATGACGGTTTTGCAGCCGATCAATCCGAATAGTCCTGGGAACAGGGTGGCGATCGCGGACGGCGCAACCGCACGGCCATTTAGGCCGGCAGGGGCAGCGCTGCGGGCAGGAAGTCTGCCGGCAAGGATGGGCACGGCCAAGAGTTGGCAAACAGGCCGTCGAACGATCGTTATTCGTCCGAGCGGCTCGCGTTTTCGACCAGGATTTCCAGCCAGGTCGTGTTCTCGTTTGTCGCCCGCGAGTACGAACTTCTCGCTCTGCCCGAGG
>CAWEUN010000005.1:0-693156 GCA_963812225.1 uncultured Solirubrobacterales bacterium | reverse complement strand
CTGACATCTCCCCGGAGTTCGCAGACGCGTTGAAGGTCGCACTGCGTAAACAGCCCGCCGAACGACCCCAAACCAGCGTCGAGTATGCCCGCTCGCTCTCACGGGCTGCGGGCATCCCGATCGCGAACGGAGCGACCTGACCCCAGGGTCAGCGAGTGGCGTCGTTGCGCGCGGCTCGGGAAGCGCCGTCGCCACGCAGGGTTAGCGTGTCGCCTCGCCGGTCCCGACGATCGTCGGGGGCGCCGTGTCGGACATACGCTTCAAGGCCCCGGCGCCCTCGCGCGCGAAGTCTCTCGCTGACAAGTAGCGGTCGCTCAGCTCCTTGGCCATCGCTGTCTCGAGGATTAGAGCGAACGCGGGGTACGCATCGCGGATCTCCCTCTCGAGCGGCGGCGGAGGCGCATGCACGTGAGCGAACAGGGTCGCGACCGAGTTGTCACGCTCAAAGGGCACCCTACCGGATCCGGAGGTGTTGCGTGGGGTACTCAACCGCTATTTCGCTGAGATCAGGGCGATCATTGAGCGGCATGGGGGGACGGTTGAGAAGTTCATCGGGGATGCGGTGATGGCGGTGTTCGGGATCCCGCGCGTGCAGGAGGATGATGCGCTGAGAGCCGTGCGGGCGGCGGCGGAGATTCGGGAGCGTTTGCCGGGGGTGGCCTCCGAGGTGGGGGTGGAGTTGCGGTTTCGGACGGGGGTGAATACCGGACCGGTGTTGATGGGTGAGGGTGAGAATTTGGCGATTGGGGATGCGGTGAACGTCGCGGCGCGGCTGGAGCAGGCGGCAGAGCCGGGGGAGATTGTGGTGGGGGAGGAGACGCTGCGGTTGGTGCGTGATGCAGTCGTGGTGGAGGAGCTGGAGCCGTTTGAGCTGAAGGGCAAGTCCGAGCGGGTGCGGGGATACCGGCTGATCAGCGTCGATCCGGCGGCGCCCGGGTTCGCACGGCACCTCGACGTGCCACTGGTCGGGCGCGCTAGGGAGTTGAGCATCCTGCGCCAGGCGTGGGATCGGAGCGTCCAGGAATCCCGCTGTCATCTCCTGACACTCCTCGGAGAAGCGGGGGTCGGCAAGTCGCGGCTGGTCGCGGAACTGCTCTTCGCCATCGGCGACCAGGCCACTGTGTTGCGTGGGCGCTGTCTGCACTACGGGGAGGGGATCACTTTCTGGCCGCTGGTCGAGGCGCTGATGCCGGTAGGTCCGACCGCGCTGCAAGTGCTGGAGCATGTGAATAGCGGCGGCGCCGCTACCCCCGAGGAGCTGTTCTGGGACGTGCGCCGGTTGCTCGAGTCGCTCGCGGCGGAGCGTCCGGTCGTGCTGTATCTGGACGATCTGCAGTGGGCAGAGCCGATGCTGCTCGACCTGCTCGACCACGTAGCCGACATGTCGCGAGGCCTACCGATTCTCCTGCTGTGCACTGCCCGTCCGGAGCTGCTTGACGAGCGGCCGGGTTGGGGAGGTGGCAAGCTGACTGCGACCACGGTTTTGCTCGAGCCGCTCGCGGGGGCGGAGTCGGAGGCCCTGCTTGATGAGCTCGGTGACGGGCTCGACCCGGAGGTGCGGGCGCGGGTGATCGCGGCCAGTGACGGCAATCCGTTGTTCGTGGAGCAGATGGTGGCCTTGGCCCATGACCGTGGCACCGTGGAGGTCCCTCCGACGATCCAGGCGCTGCTCGCCTCGCGCCTCGAGCGCCTCGCCGTCGAGGAGCGCGAGCTGCTAGAGCGGGGCGCGGTGGAGGGCGCGGTGTTTCACCGCCTCGCAGTCAAGGCGCTGGCGGGCGAGCGATTGGCGACCGAGATCGACCTGCGGCTCGCGGGGCTGGTGCGAAAGGAGCTGATCCGGCCTCATCCTGCGACGCTCAGCGGGGACGAGGCGTTCCGCTTCCGCCACCTGCTGATCCGCGACGCGGCCTATGACTCGCTGCCGAAGGCCACCCGCGCGGAACTGCACGAGCGGTTTGCCCGCTGGCTCGAGGACGCCGCAGCCGATCTCATCGAACTCGATGAGATCGCCGGCTGGCACCTGGAGCAGGCCGTCCGCTACCAGCGCGAGCTCGGCCGCCATAGCAACCCACAGCTGTGCCGCAGCGCAGCAGAGCACCTACTGGCTGCAGGACGTAAGGCCAACGCTCGCAGCGACGTCCAAGCCGCCACCAACCTCCTCGAGCGAGCGCTGGCCCTGGCACCGCGAGACGAGCCAATCAGCGCGCAGATCGCGGTCGACCTGGCCGAGCAGCTCGTCAACGCGGGCGAGTTCACGCGGGCGCAGGAGCTGCTCCGCGCAGCGGAACGGCACCCCCTCAGTGGCCCGCTTGCGGTCCTAACGAGCCTAGAGCTGATGATTCAGACGAACGCGGATAAGGCGCTGCGGGAGATCGAGTCGAAGCTTCCGCAGCTGTTTGACCAGCTTGGGCGTGCCGGAGATCTGCGAGGACTCGCAAAGGCCCACATGCTGTCCTTCTACCAGCATCAGATGGCCAGCAGGGCCGCGCCGGCAGGCGAGCAGGCTCGGCTCGCCGCCGAGTACGCCGCGAGGGCAGGCGACGAGGGGCTGAAGGCCCGAGCGCTCGGCTGGTACATAACCGGGCTGATCTGGGGAAGCGCAGATGACCGGACGATCGCGCGCGAGATAAACGAGCTCAAGGGAACGAGGTCCGGTCCCTACCTCGAGGCGTTCATAGACGTCGCGCGAAGCGAGGTCTGCCGGCGGCGGGGCGACTTCGATGATGCGAGACGGCTCACGAAGCAAGCGATCGACAGACTCGAGGGACTCGGGATGCGCACGATGGCCGCCGCGGCCGCGCAGCACGCCGCGTTGGTGGGAATCTCGGCCGGCCGCTATGCAGAGGCAGTCGCGGCCCTGCTGCGCAGCGACGCGGCGCTCGCCGAGTTTGGAGAGCGGTCGTACAGGTCGACGATCCAAGCCTACCTGGCCTGGGCCTATTCGATGATTCCAGAACACGCCTCTGCCCTCGCCGCGTGTGATCTGTCCGACGAGCTGAGCTCGCCCGAAGACGTGATCAACTTCGCGATCACGCCTCGAACTCGCGCCCAACTCGCTCGGCTCGACGGAAACCTCGAGCTCGACGAGGAGCAGGCGAGGCTCGCCGTACACCACGCATTTCGAACGGACAGCCTCATACTGCAGGCTGAGGTGAAGCTCGAGCTGGCACGTATGCTGTTGGCGCAGGGACGCACGGACGAGGCCCGGTCTGAAGCGCAAGCGACGTTCGAACTGTACGAAGCCCAAGGCGACCGTCCGGGGATGGCGTCGGCCCGGGAGTTGCTCGACGAGCTTTGACCGCCACTGAAACGGTGAGATGCCGGCAGTGCGGGATCGAGAACCCGCGGGAATTCGCTTCGGCGGTAACTGCACTGCTTCGCTATCTGATGCTGTGCCGCCGCGTCGACCTCCTTCGCGAGCAAGAGAAGTGTTTCACCGCGGGTCTCCCAACAACCAGCCGCTAACCCTCCACGAAAGGGGATCAATGAGCACCGGCAGCATCGTGGAGACTCCTCGTTGCGCGCGCTGCGCAAAAGTCGCGGACGTCGAGCTGACTGGTGCATTGGAATAGACGAGACCCAGCAGCGCCACCCCTACCGCGACTGCCGGACCGCCGTGAGGATGCGGCAGCACTGGTGATCGGCCGCGCCCGCGGAGACCTCCTTCCGCCCCGACGAGCATCTCGTCGCCGCTCGCGACGGCGTCCCGTGCGCGGAAACCGAGCATCCGTCCGTCCAGGTGCTAGCAGATCCTCTGCTAACGATCGGGTCGAAGCGGAACTCTCCCGCGCTCGGTCCTGGCTTCCGCTCCGTCGCGAAGCTGTCGCGCAACCTCTTGGGCGGCGTAGCAGTTCGAAGCTCGCGCCGAGCTAATGACCGTCGGATCGGCCGGGTCGGCCCCGACCGCGGCGAGTTGGTGGCGGTGGAGCTTGGTGAGGTTGTGGGTCGCCATCAGCAGCCGCCATTCGGTCCTGACCGCGACGCGACCGCTCTTCGGTGGAATCGGTTGATCAGCCGGTTGTGTTTGGGTTGGTGTGGGCGAACACGGGCTCGATCATCTGGATCCGCTTGCGGTAGAGCTGTTTGCCGTGCTCTGAAGCAAGCACGGCTCGCATCCACGAGTATCTGCCGCCGGTCCACCCGGGCCGGGGTTCGCTGCGGCCACCGCGGTCCGGAGGGATCAGCAGCCCTGGATGTGCTTGTTGGCGATGACTTCGTCGAAGTGCTGCTCGTTCCAGTAGCCGGCATCCGCGAGCGCGACCTCAGGGCGTTCTGTGACACCAATGCGCTCGAGCTCGCGCAGCGCGATGGTGACCAGCGGGTCCAGGTTGGAGAAGTCACCAGGCGTGTTCGTGATCTCCGCAGCGATCACGATCTGTCCCTGATCGACGACCGCTTGGGCGTTGTAGCCCTGCACGTAGCCGAGGTTCGCTTTCATCCGCTGGCTGTCAGGGTCGCTCACGCTGACCACATCATCGGGTAGCTCCGGTGCCGTCCACGGGTTCGGACGCTTGCCAAGCCTGCGACCGTCGGTGGCACGACCATTCGCCCGGTAGTCCTCATAGGCACGGTTGGCCGCGAGCTTGGCGTCACGCTGCTCCTCCAGCCGCTGTGCGACGAGCAACAGCCGATCCTCGCGTGCCCTGGGAATCGGTTCCCCTTGCTCCCAGCGACGCTGCTCAAGCTGCCGGCGACCCTCAGCGCGTCCAGCCCTCGCGTCCCTGGTGACGAGCAACGATCCGCTGCACATCGAACGCGAACCCATCCTGCGGATCCTCGGCCGGCTCAGGCAGCAGCTCCGGCTCATCATGCTCCTGATCGGCGGCCTGCTGCTCGCGGACGCGACGGAAGAACTCGGCACGCCCCTCCCTGGTACGTAGCTGCTCGGGCAACTCGTCCCCGCGCTGATCGCCATACAGCTCATCCTCGGCCTCATCGACCGCGATCGCCTCAGCGATGATCTCCCCGGCGATCTCAGAGAAGTCGCGGGTGGACTCGCGACTGGCGTTGCCCGCCATCTTCGTCCCATCGATCGCGACCACCCCCGGCCTGACCAGCCCGGCCTCCGCGCACAGCCCCAGCACCTGGCCGAACAGCTCAGCCAGCGCGAGCTCGTGCCGCGCCACAAACCGCGCGATCGTCGCGTGATCCGGCGTCTCCATCATCGCGATCATCTTGAACGCCACGTCCTCCACGCACGCCCGCTCGATCGCCCGCGCCGACCGCACCCCGCGCGCATACCCGTACAACAACAAGGCAACCATCGCCGAAGGGTCATACGCCCGCCGACCGACGCCGTCAGCCCGATACGCGCCATAGAACTCACGCAGATCCATCCCCGCGACCGCGTCCAACACGAACCACGCGAGGTGCCCATCCGGCAGCCAATCCCTCACATCCGGCGGCAACAGAAACGACTGATCACGATCACAACCAATGAAGTTCAGAGACCATCCGAGAATGGTCGTAAACCCGCCGGACGACACGGTAATTACGCGACACCCTCTCGCCAATCCGGCAGCACGAGCAGGACTTCCGGATCGGTCTAAACCCGACAGCAAGCCCCGGCAAACGAACGGAGTGAAACGTCTACCCGTGCTAGCCACTCGGCGATGGCCCTAGCAAGCAGCCAAGCGGACTAAAGCAGACGCCGTGGCCGGCGCCTGCCGGCCGGGTGGCCGGGCGGCCAAGTGGTGCTATCGCGTGAACTCGACGGCGCGTAGAGCGCGCGGACGCGAGGCCACTCGGATCGGCCGCGTCGCCGGGGGAGTCGCCTGCCAAGGCGGACGATCGCGTTCGTGGGCAAAGGACTCGCGCTGTTGACCACGGCCCGCGTGATCGCTGGGTCGCCCATATGCGATCACAGGACCGCACGGCTGCGACGAGCGAATGCGATCGTTGGGACTTTGGTAGCGGACGCCCTGGGATTGGGGCCGACAGCCGAGCGGGGCGGCTTGGCTCCAGATTCCCAGTGCGTGTCGGCTCGGTTGTTCCCGCTGGCTTCCGCGCGTGTTGGCGTAGCGTCGCCGGGGGCACGAGGAGCCGTCTGTCGGGCCGGCGGGCGACCACATCGCCCTTCGGTCATTCTGCTGTGGGGTCCCGTCGCCTCGATACCTCGGTGGCCGTTGAAGCGGCTCAGCGGCGGGGCGGCCTGAGGCAGAGGGCCGCGAAGTCCAGGCCGTAAGTGGCGTAGGTTTGGCAGCCGATGCGCGTGGAGAAGAAGTCGTTGACGTTCTCGTTGCCGAAGACAACGAGTGGTGCTGCGTTGCGGGCGAGGTCGATGGCGAGCCGGCCGTACGCGAGGTAGCGCCTTGGGCCACTTAGGTGTTCGGCTTCAGCGAGCCTGCGCTGGTAGAGCGGGTCGCGGAGGGGTTTTGGGGGGTGCGAACTGTCGGCGAGCAGCGCGTTCAGCAGCGCGGAGGGATCGGGGTAGTCGGGAATCCAGGCGAGCGTCGCGAGGTCGAAGGGCTCGCCCGGCGTCCCGACGCGCTTGAACACCTCCTGGAACGGGAAGGCTTTGACGAGCACACTGAGGCCGATCGCTGCCAGGTTGTTCTTGATGATCTGCGCTTCCTGGTCGCACGGCGATTGGTTGCAGGTGTAGAGCACGGCGGTCCTGCCGTGTTCGTGGGCTAGCGCTCTAGCTTTGGCGAGGTAGGGGGTCACGGGATAGACGTGCACGTCACGGTATCCGGGCATCCCCGGGGGAAGGTACTGGTCGGTCGCGCGGTCGGGGAGCGGGTTGAATGGGAATCCGAGTTGGGCAAGCGTGCGGCGGTCGATTGCATAGTTGACGGCCTGCCGCAGCCGAACGTCACTGAATAGTGGCCGGTGGGTGTTGAGAAGCAGGTAGTCGATTTCCTGCTCAGGGCTGACGAAGTACTGCTGCACTCCGTTTGCGGCGGCTTTGCTACCTGGGCCGTAGCGCTTGGCGAGGCCGGAGGCAAGGGCTCCGACCGTTGCCGAGGACGGGCTGGTGATGCTCGCGTAGTCGGCGGTGCCAGCCTTCACGTTGGCGACTGCCTGCAAGATCGGGATGCGTACGGCGATCTCGATCTTTGCGAACTGATGCGGCCGGCTGCCCCGATAGTTTGGGTTGCGTTCGAGCACAATGCCCTGACCGGGCGTGTAGGCGGCGACGTAGTAAGGGCCGGCTGAGGGAATCACGTGCACGCCCTTTGGATCGATCGGGGTATCTACCGGCACCGCACAGAACCCTGGCAGCGCGATCCGTGACAGAAAATCGGGCTCGGGCTGGAGCAGGTGAATCGTCAACGTGTCGCCGTGCGCGACGGCGCCCGCGATGTGCTGTGCCTTGCCGGCGATGTATGCAGGAGCGCCGATGACATCCGCGAGGTAGTGGGCCATGGGGCTGTGCATCTTGGGATTGAGCGTGCGCTCGATGGTGTACTTGAACGTCTGCGCGGTCACGGGCGCATTCGAAGGTGGTGAGAAGCGGAAGCCTTTGCGGATGGTGAACGTATATGTCCGGCCGTCGGCCGAGCGGACCGGGAGCGATTGCGCGACCTCGGGGGTCAGGCGCGCACCGGCCGGACCGGCCCGATCCGGGTAGTTCAAGAGCTTCGCGCACGTGGCATACAGGAGCTGCCATGACTGCGGGATATATGCCAGGGCCGGGTCCATGTAGTCGATGTCGAGTGGCGTGACCCCGCGGAGCGTTGCGCTGCTGGACGCCCCACCGATCGGCGCGAGCGTCTGCCCGTCGACGGTCACCCAGACCCGCCCGTTCGCGGCGGCGATCGCCTGGGGGCTGCCGCCGACTGTGATCGTCGCCTGCACCTTGTCGGTGCGGGGGTCGATGCGGGTCACGGTGCCGTCGCCGCTGTTGGCGACCCACACAGACCCGGCGCCGACGGCCACGCCCGCCGGCGAGCTCCCTACCGGGATCGTGTATGGCGCCGCCGCGGCATGCGGATCGATCCGCGTGACGGTGTCGTCGAGCGAGTTGGCGACCCACACGCCACCCGCGCCGACCGCGATCCCGGTCGGCAAATTGCCCACCGGGGTCGACGTCTGCAGCCCAGTGGGGTCGATCCGGGTTACGTTGTTGGCCCCGTTGTCGGTGACCCATAGCGCGTTGACGCCGAGTGCGATCGCGGCGGGCCCCGCCCTCGGATCGATGCGGTGACCGACGGCCCGTCCGGTCATAGGATCGAGGCGTGTGAGTAGTCCGGAGGCCGGAGCGACCCAGACGTTGTTCCCCTGTGCCGCGACCGCGCCTGAATCACCCGGGAAGACTGTGGCGATCCGGACTGCGCGCCCGACCGCGTCGAACTCGGGATCGAGGCGCCTCACCGACACGCTGCTAGCCCCCGGATCGGACTGCACCACCCAGACGGCATGGTCGCTCGCGGCGATCCCCGTCGCCGGGCCTCCGATCGGGAGCACGCGCACCGTCTGCAGGCTTCTCGGGTCGATCCGCGACACAGTCTGATCGTCGAGGTTGGCCACCCACAACGACCCCGACCCGTACGTGATCCCGCCTGGCCGGCTGCCCACCGGAGCGTGCCCAACCACGCTGTTAGTACGCGGATCGACCGCCGCGATCGAGTTCGCCGGCACCCGCACAGGCGAGGACCCGCCTGCAGCGAGCAGCACCCCGACCGCCACCACCGCGAACAGCGCCGCTGCCGCCACCAAACCGCTCAGCCGGCCGCGCCTGGCTCGGCGGTGCACCGGCGGGGCCACCGCATGCGTAAACCCAAGCTCGGCAAACCCGCGCACCGTGTCATCCGCCTCAGCCACGACCCGCACCGCGCTCACCGGTGCGGCGATCCCCTTCACCCGCATCGCCGGACGCTCGACGTAGCCGACCCCATCGATCGCCTGGGCCAGATGCGTCACCTCCCGCGTCGCCAGGATCTCCCCGGCCTTAGCGGCTGAGCACAACCGGGCCGCGACATTGATCGCGTTCGACCGCCACCCATCCGGCACCCGCACCGCCTCGCCCACGTCGATCCCCACCCCCGCCGGCATCGGCAAGCTCGGATCCTCCCGCGTCGCCTCCAGCAACGCCCGCTCGAACGCCACCGCCGCCCGGATCGCCTGCCGCGGCGACCCAAATGCGAACAACACCTCATCCCCGCGATTGCCGACGTGCTCACCCCCCGACCCACCCAGCACCCGTAGCGCCGACGCGATGAACCGCCCCGTCAACGCCGCCGAGGCCTCATCCCCGCGAACCGCCGCAAAACTGCTGTACCCCCGGATATCCGAGAGCACAAACGCCCGCAACCCCGCCGCCACCCCGGCATCCCGATCCGCGGCAGCCCCCGAACGAGCGTCCAAATCCCCACGCTCATCCATCATCACGCCAACCCAACTCCCAACGATGATCACCCAGCGATCGCAACCACTACTCGACTCCCCGGGGACTCCCACGCAGAGTCTCCCACACCCACGCGCCACGACCAACCGACAAGCCGCACCCGCGCAGCCGCACGGCCAAGACACCAGTGACGACGGACTGGCTCAGCGGCGGGGCGGCCCGATGCGCAGAGCCGTGAGGCTCCAAGCCGTAGGGTCCGTAGGTTTGGCAGCCGATCCGCTCGGAGCAACAGACCGCTGACCGCGTGCCGCCTCAGTTGCGCGTGAATACAGACTTCTTGCCGGTTTTCGCGGAGGTTTGCTTGCGGAAGGAAGCCGCGGGTCGGTGGTCACGCTGCTCCTCTACGCCTTACAGCAGCAGTGCCCGACCGCGCGGCCGAGTTGCATGCAACGCAGTGATCCGAACCTTTGGCCGGGCCAGCGTGGCTTCCGAGCGTAGTCTTCAACAGAGCTTCGGAGGAAGGACCGCGATGAGCGAGAACACCGAGATTGCGATCCTCGCCGGGGGTTGCTTCTGGCCCGCGCAGGAACTGCTGCGCCACCGGGACGGAGTGATCTCCACCCGCGTCGGCTACATCGGCGGGGAGAACGACAACCCGACCGCCGACGACCACCCGGGTCACGCCGAGGCGGTCGAGGTCATCTTCGATCCCGAGCCCGCCTCCTATCCGGACATCCTCGAGTTCTTCTCCCAGATCCACCGACCCGACCTTGGCGAAGGGCTGGTCGGCTCCGACTACCGCTCCGAGATCTTCTATACGAGCGACGAGCAGCGCCAGGTGGCCGAGGCCACGATCGCCAAGGCCGACGCGTCAGGCCTCTGGCCGAGCAAGATCGTGACCAAGATCAGCGCGGCGAGCCCGTTCTGGGAGGCCGAGGCCGAAGACCAGGACTACCTCGAGCACGATCCCGACGGCAAGAATCAGTTCAGTGCGAAGCCATCGTCTGCGCGATAGCCGCTTTGGACGAATAAGAGCGACAACCGGGCGACCGGCAGGGCGCGCGCCGCGTCGCTCTCCGACAGGACCAGCGACGCTGCGCAGGCGTGAGTGCCAACGTTCCCGGGATCGCTTTTGTTCTTCGGGGGTCCAGCGTGTCGCGATTGCCTTGGCGACGGGGGGATCGTTCGGATTGGCCGTGGTCGACGTTTCGGCGAACGATCGGACTCAGAGTTTCGTCACTGTGCCATCCGCGATCGGGTCGAGCTGACGCCGCGAAGTTGCCACGGGCGCGGCCGCCGGCGCTAGGCTCGTGCCTCAGATGAGCCAGAGGCCCGGGGGATTCGCGGAGCTGGTGGGGCTGGCCCGGTCCGCTGGCGATGCGCTCGGGCGGATCCCCGGCTGGATGTGGGGCCCGTCGGTCGCGGGGTGGCCAAGGCCCGATTGGCCGGCGCCGTTCTCGGAATTTGGCCTGTTCGTCTCGCCCGACGTCTTGCGTACGGTTAGGTTCCTCGGCGATGTCCTAGTCCCGTCGGTGCCTGGCCGGGCGCCGGGCTGGGTCCCCGAGCGGGTGCGATCGATGTTCTTTCACCGGACACGGCTGATCGAGCACGCGGGGCGCGGAACCAACCCGCACGCTCGCGAGCACTGGTTCTTCATCAACGGGATCCTGACCGACCGCGGGATGGCGGGACGGAACGCCGACTACCTGGCAGAGTTGTTCGGCCGCCCGCTGACGATCATCCAGAATGCGACCGACGGACCGATCTTCGACCTGATCGAGTGCGCCGAGGAGAAGGCGTTCGGGATGAACGGCGAGCCAGTCGACGTTGGCTTTCCTGTCGTGCACCAGGCGCTCAAGGACCCCGCCACCGGCTTGGTCGTGGTCGTTGCCCACTCGCAGGGGACGCTGATCTCGGCAGTGATGCTCAGGCTGCTGAGGCTGATCTACGCGCCTGACGGTAGCCGCCGGCTGAGGGGGCGACAGCTCGAGACCGAACTGGCCGCGCTGCGGCGGACCGGGGTCACGCTCGATCCTGACGACTTCGCCGACATCACGACCAAGGAGCTGGCGAAGCTCGAGGTCTACTGCTTCGCGAACTGCGCAACGGTGATGCGCCACGTCGACCGGCACCTGAGTCTGCCCTGGATCGAGAGCTTCGGCAACCAGTACGACCTTGTGGCCGCTCTCGGGATGCTCGCCCCGGACTCCCGTGGCGAGAACGGTTCAATCGATGGTCCACTCTGGGTGCGCCGATCGGCTTGGGGCCATCTGCTCAACAGCCACTACCTCCGAGCGATCGATCTCAACCAGCGCGACGGCGATGCGCCAGGACCCGCGACGGACACCCCAGCTCCGTACGAGCCGCTTCACACGGTGAGCGCTGCCCAGCCCAGGCTGTACGGGTACATCAACGGCGCCAATCCGTCCCACAATCGCGCCAACACCGCACCGAGCCCAACGATCACCGCCCGGGCCGGCACCTGAAGTCACGCGCCAGCGACGAGCCGGCGATCAGAGCCAATGTCCCGCCGTCGGCGCGCACCTCCAAGGTCGCCAACTCGATCGTGAGCTCGGCGAGGTCGGGCCGAGCGAAGCGACAATCGTCCGCGGCGTCGCCGACCGGCGCCTGCTGGTGGGCGGTTGCGACCATGCGCGTCACCCCAGTGGCGCGCGTTGTGTCTGTGCAGAGGCGCTCGTTCGGACGTTTAGCGCTCGCTGTCGCGTGTAGCCCGATCCGGCAGCCGTGTCGGCGCTGCTGGTTTCGCGTGATACCAGTTCAGCCGGACGACGCTGCCGGCTGACGCCCCGCGCCGCGACCTCAACTGGCTTTTCGCTGAGGTCGGCGATGACTTGGCCTGGGGTGGCAGGTCCCTTTGTGCTCGGGGTACAGCGCCGCGCTCGTTCGGCGCGGCGGCTCGGGGCGCTGGGTGCTCCACGCCTGGGGACTTCCGCTCGGGCGAGCCCGTCGGGGATTAGGACCCGCGCGGATCGGTCTCTTGTCCTTGTCGCCCAAGGCGGGGTGTGCTACAAGCGCGTGTGCGGGTTGGCGCATTTCGGGAGGGCGTTTGGGACCGGTGTGGATTGGTTTTTCGTTCGGGCTGGCGCCCCGGTCGTTGCTGAGGGTCGCCATCCGCGCGCGAGTACGGTCGCGACACCTGTTGCGCGGCGCCGGGCTAGTCGTGGTCGGGGTGTTGGTGGTGGCCGGGCGGGCCGATGCGACCTCGCTGACCCCGAGCGTCGCGTTCTACTGGAATCTGCCTGCGCTGCCCGGAAACCCGAACGACCAGGAGGGGGCGATTGCGGCCAGCCCGGACGGGAACCTGATCTATGTGGCGGACAAATACGCCAACGCGATCGAGGAGTACACCTCTGACGGGGCTCTCAAGCGCTTAATCAGGTTCAGGCAGCCGACGGCGCCGACGGGGGTGACAACCGATCTGTCCGGCGACGTGTTTTTCGTCTACGAGGCGACGGGCACCGTGGCGAAGTTCACGGCCGGTCTCAAACTGCTGTCCAGCTGGAAGGTTCCGTTCGCGAAGTCGATCGCGGCCGACCGGACCGGACAGCTGTTCGTGTTGACCAACTTCCTCAACACCGTCGGCGAGTACAACACCAACGGCAAGAGCATCGGCGGTTTCGTCGCGAATTTCCCTGGGCAATATTTTGGCTTCGCCGGCTATGACCCGCCGGACAAGACGGTCGCCACGGAGATCGCGGTGGACGGATCAGGGCGCCCGATCGTCGTCGGCGAGTCCGATCAACCGCTTTCGAACCCCGAGCCGGACTGTCATTCGGTGATCGACGAGCCGTACCCGTACGGCGTCGATCACCACCCGTACTTTGACCCACTGGTGAGTGGAGAGGCCGTCCGTTTCACTTCCTCGGGCGCGGTCGTCGATTACGGCTGGCTGAGCGAGTCCGATGTCGACTGCTATCACGGCTGGGTCAATGATGGGTACAACCCCGGGGGAGTCGCGGTCGATCCTAACGGCGGGGGTGTGTACGCCACGACCGAGACCCACCTCGCCGTCGAACGTCTCGATCCGAACCTCAACAACCCCGCCGCGTACGGCGGTCAGCCACCGAGCAGTGAAGGGAATCTGCCGCTTCCGTTCTACCCGGAGGCGACGACGATCGCGGGCAACCCCCCGCTGAGCGTCGCGTTCGACTGTCGCTCCAATCTCTATGTGCTGACCAACTCGAATGCTCGCGCGGTCGTGAAGTACATCAACCAGGACCACGTGCCGCCGTCGGCATGTTCACCGGTCTTGCAACGCGCTTCGATCCGGCCGGGGATCACAGTCTTTGCGAAGTTCGCCACCAAGGGCGGCGGCAAGGCGTCCGTCTTGATCGGCTGTCACGTGAAGCTCTGCGTAGGGACGGTGTCGCTGAAGATCGCCTCCGCCATATGCAAAGCCTGCGCGGCCAGCTTCCCGCGCCACTTCCGCATCCAACCGGGGCTCCAACAGACGCTGAGCTTGCGGCTAAACAAGCGCGGACGCACACTTTTGGCCGAGCATCCCGGCGTCGCGATCAAGATCTTCGGCAAGCTCAAGAACGGCCACACGACGACCGAGGCGGCGCGGCTCCGCAAACACACGTCGCTCACGGACGTCTGCAGCGTCCCGTCCTCGGTTGACGGAAACGCGTCGATCACCGGCAGCCTGACGCTACCTCGGGCGCACCAGAAGGTCACCGTCGAGTACGTCCCGCCGGCGACCCCGGGCGTGTTCCTGCCTGCGGTCCAGCGGACCGTTTTGACGGACGGCGCCGGGCGCTTCAGCGACCATTATCAGCTCGGCGAGGCAGGACGGTGGATCGTGGCCGCGAGCTGGGGTGGGGACAGAACGCATCAACCGGCCGCCGCGCAGCCCTGTAGCGGCACGGTGCAGAAGGCGCCAACGCACGTGACGGTCACGTGCCCGTCGGCCGCCGCGATCGGCGCTCCGAGCCCGTTCTCCGGCGAACTCTCCGGCGCCCCCGCGGACGCGCTCCTCGCGGTGCTTCACATCGCTCCGTCGGGAGCCGTGAGCGGGGATGACGTGATCACCGGCGCCGGCGGTGCGTTCACCGACGTGTTCGCCCCCAACCAGCCTGGCGCCTGGGAGGCGGAAGCGCACTACAACGGCGACGCCACGCACGCGCCCGCGGCCGCGATCTGCCGGTTCACAGTCGCGCGGCCGCCGAGCACGCTTTCGCTCCAATGCACCCCGGACCCCAACAAGAGATTCATCTCCTGCACGGGCCGGCTGACCTCCGAAGGCGCAGGACTCGGCCAGACTCAAATCAAGCTCACCTACGAGCCGCCGTCCGGGTCACCCACGGCCCACACGGCGACCACAGCCCAGGACGGTACATTCAGCGACCAGCTAAACGCCCCCGCCGGGTCTCTGCTCACCTCCGGAATGTGGACGATCCAAGCCCAGTACCGAGGCAACAGCGCCCACGACCCCGCCTCACACACGTCAGGTGTAACGGTCTAGCCGGACACGACCCGTCACGCGCCGACACGGTCAGGCATCGACCGGGGCATGTCGCGCCGGCCGACTGGGTGGCGCGCGCTCGGCGCCGCCAAGTTCCCGGTGTTGCCCGTGTGGTCGCGCCGGAAGTGTTTGATGAAGAAGCTGGGCTGCCTGTGACCGGTGCGGGTGGCCACAGCCTCTATGGTCAAATCGGTTTCGTCGAATCGGTTTCGCGCAGCGTTCGGGCCTCGGGCATCCGGCGTTGGGTGATCCATCGGTGCACCCGAGGCCCCGTCTTGCGGCGGACGCCTCTGGTCAGGTGTCGGCGGCTGCCGCTTGCGCTTCGCGTGGAACGAGCGCCCCGGGGGAAAGCGGCAAGACGAGCGGTTGCCACGATTGCGATCGCGCATTCGCGATCGACCCCGTCGCCGTTCCACGCCTGGAGTGGTCACGCTCGTTCCCTGGCTGCTTTCGGGACAGTTGGGGTCAGGCGGCCGTGACGGCCCGGCGTGGCTCCTCCGTCGCCTATGAGCACTAGCGCCGCCGCCCGGCCCGCGCGGACGCTCGTCCGCCGTAAGCCTTGTACCGCTGCTCTCACGCGGGAGGGGCAAGCCGCCTGATAAGCGCATCTCGACCGGGGCCCTTGGCTGCGCAGCTGACAACCACCTCGCCTAAACGAGTTAGCTGCTGGCCGACATCGGGCGCCCGGACTGCTCGGCAGTCACGACCGTTACCGGCAGCCCGAATTGCTCCACGCGGTGTGGCAGGTCCCGGCGCAGCCAATGCGAGACCCGGGCTGGCAGGGTCGAGATGAGTATCTCGTCGATCCCGATATTCGTGACCGCCTCACGCACGGCGACGAACGGGTCACTGTCGCCGATGACGCCGTCGACGTGGCCTCCCGCGGCCTCCTCCAGCAGCGGGATCGCCAGCTCCAACGTCACCACCGCCTCGTCGGTGTCGGGATCCCAGTAGGTCCGCGGGACGAGCAGCGTGAAAGAGCAGGGAGAGCGATTCGCTCGAGCGCGGACGGCGTTGAGCAACAGTGGCGTCGCCGCCGTGCGATGCGCCACGATGAGCACTCGTGCTGAACCGGAGGAAGCCATCCCCAACCGGCACCGATTATCGCAACCTCACGCGGCAGCGCCCAGCCCGGCACTCCCCGCTGTTGTCGAGCTCGGCATCCCTGCTCGGGGCCATGGCCAGGCTCAGCTTGCCGCCATCGACCGACGGGTCGGAGGTCCGACGAGGCGAGCGGGCCGTGCCACGTAGGACTTGGACACGAGTGCGCTTCGTCGACGAAACCGAGCCTGCCGGCGGACGCTCCAGCCAC
This sequence comes from uncultured Solirubrobacterales bacterium, assembly GCA_963812225.1. Lineage (GTDB taxonomy): Bacteria > Actinomycetota > Thermoleophilia > Solirubrobacterales > Solirubrobacteraceae > Palsa-465. Next base: position 677,070 of record CAWEUN010000005.1, on the reverse strand, counting down.
CGCTGACCGTGTCGCGTGGGCGCGCATGCTTTCACGCGATACCAACGGCGCGGCGCGGGGCGAGCAAGGCCGCTGCTTCTGGGCGAAAACAGTCTCCGGAAATCGTCGCCGGCTAACGGCTCGGTGGCGTGGCGGGGACGATCGTCGGTGTCGCTTGACCGGGGCGGCTCCTACCCGTTTTTCGATGCGTGGGTGACACCAGCGAAGACGGCAAAGCGAGCGTCCGCCTGCCTCGTGCTGACGCCTTCATGGTGGCCGTAGCGAGGACTGTCGGCGATGTGATGCAGAGGCGCGACAGCCCGTGAATCAGCACGACCGCAAACGCCGAAGCGAATCAGGGACCGAGTGTGAATGAGGTTGTTTGCTGGTTGCTTTCGCTCGGGGTCGCGATCAGTCTGTATGAGCCTGGAGTCAGTGGCCGACCGCCGATTCGCCCTTTGAACAGGAGGTTGTTCGTCCCGGCGGCGCCTGCTTGCGCGAAGCTGCCCGACAGACGTATCAGGCGGCGGCAGATACGCCGGCGATTAGCTTTGGTGTGCGCGCGGCAGCGTCCGCCAACCAGTCTGCCGCGGATCGTCTGGTCGAGCGTGAAGGTCACGGTGGCCGCCACGTTGATCGTGTAGCTGATGCGCAGCGCAACGGGGCGTTTGCACCGACGATGCTTGCGCTCTCGATGGCTGGGCGCCACGCAGCGCCCACCAACCCGCCTCCCCCCCAAGGCAAACCTACGCGGACTGACGCGAAGCCCTGACAGCATCGCGGCCGGCGCCGTCGTCGCCGAGGGCGTGATCGTCACCCCCGACATGCGGGAAGGCTCGAGCCCAAATGTGGCGTGGAGGGTCTGGGGCGCGGCATAGCTGGAGCCACCACCCCCGGCGCCGAACTCGTCACAGTAGTTCCCCCCACACTGGTATACGGCGCCGCCCCCGCCGCCATAGTAGCCGCCACCGCCGCCGCCACCATTGGCTCCGGCGCCGCCCTGTCCGAGCGAACCGGCGCCGCCGCTCACCCCGCAGCCGGAACATGGGACACCGCCGGCGCCGCCGGCGGTCGACGTCCCCGCCTTGCCACCCGCCGAGCCGCCGCTTCCGTCAGCGCCGGCGTCCCCTCCGGCGAAGGAGGCCACTCCCCCGCCACCACCGGCCACAATGACCCGCGAGTTCAACGAGTCCGATTGCGCACGCGGAAGTAACCGCACGTCCGAGGCGTCGCCCCCATTCGGAGCTCCCCCACCGTTGAAACCATCGCCCGTACCACCGACCTCGACGTAAAGCACGGTCTGCCCCGCGGGGATCGGCAGGTCTGCCGACACCTCAGCGCCCAACCCACCACCAACCGAAGCCACAAAACCGCCGGACGCCCCATCGACGACAACGTGCACCTGCGTCACCCCCTCAGGAACGACGTAAGTTTGCTCCCCCCCGGTATACGAGAACGCCTGCCCCAACGCGGCAGCAGGCGCGGCCGCCACCGAAGCCGCAAGCATTCCCACTAGAGCCGCAAACGACCTAAAGCCAAACGAGCTTCCCGCGAATCTGCAATCTGCGCGCCCCGGATCTTTATGCCGGCGAACCACGTCCCCTCCAATCCGACTCGTACTCAAGCCTACGACAACGATCGTGGCCGGCGATAACAAAGCGCTCACAAGCGATAACGGGCGGCGGGCGAGAACCAGCGCCACCGCCGCGGCCGCCGGGAGGGGTCGCCCCGGTCAAGCGACACCGACGATCGTCCCGCCACGCCACCGAGCCGTTAGCCGGCGACGATTTCCGGACGACTGTTTCCGCCCAGAAGGAGCGGCCTCCCGATCGCGCGGCGCGCCGCTCCGTCCGCGTGCAAGGAGCGGCCAGGAGCCCGGCTGCGGGCGAGTGCTCTGCCACGGTCGGGATCGCGTGCCCGCCGTCGATCAGGCCACCGCTCGGGGAGCAAACCAGCCACCAGGTCGACGCCGGCGCTGCCGTCGCGTGTGGCCCCTACCGGACAACACCGGCCACGACCAGTGGAGGCCAGCGCTTGGCTGCATCTGGTGCAAGGCAGCGCCGTCGACCGCCGATCGCATGAGCTGCGGACGAACCCCATCGCTGCTTCTCTGCCGGCGATCTGGCGGCGGGCTCTCGCCATCACGTGCAGCGCATCAGCAGCAATGGTGCACTTGCCCACGACCGTCGGCCTCCCCAAGCCCGGTCTCGCGACCGCAACGCGCAACCCGGCAGTCTCGGGAGCTCATGACGGTCTATGGCTGCCGCGCGCTACGTGTTGGAGGGTGTGCGCTAGGCCGTCGACCCAGACCAGGAGCACTTGATGTTCAGCGCGCTCGATCCCGTGACCTCGGACGACGCACAGGACCGGCACCGCACCCCCTCGGCACCATCTTCGCCGGCGGCGCTGCAGCCACACCGCCTGGTCCCGCACCCGAGCGAGGTGCCGCTGGTCGTACGTCCTGGTCTTCGTCTCGATCGCGAAAGCGATGCCACTCGGAGCGATTGCGACCGAGTCGATGTCCCCACGCCCCCGCCAGCGCAACGAGTGCCGCACTCGCCACCCCTCTACCTCGAGCGCCCTGAGGACCCACCGAACCTCTTCCGTGCGCGCCCCGACTCTGCTCCGGCTGGCGAGCGAAAACCAGCGCCGGGCGTACAAGCCTAAGCCAACGGCGACGATCATCACCACGCCAGCGAGCGAGAGCGCACCAGCAGTCGCAAGGGCAACACCAAGCAACGTAGCGGCGACGCTCCCGATCGCGTTGCCTCCGGCACGCAACGGCCGACGGTACTGCTGACGGCGCGGGTAGCTGACCACCGACGCGCGCTAATTGAGCACGTGCCCGCACGGGGGCGACAGCATGACCACGCCTCGCATCAGGACTCGAGTTCGTTGGTCGCAGGCGCCGCCGCCTCCCGAAGCCACGACGGCTGCTTCCCTGGAGGAAGAAGCGCCGCCAGGGCGGATCGCCCTGATCTACGCCGACTATGCCCCGAGCGCACGAGAAGCGGAATGGGTGGAGGAGGCCTTCCGTCCAACCACGCCGGCGATCGAGACAGTGCAGGCCCGCTAAGCAGCGGTCGTCGTGAGACGCTTCGCGTGCGCGTAAAGCGTCTCGGGCGCGATGTCCGCGTCGTTCGGCCACACGATCGTGCCGGCCTCGGCGTCAGCGCGCAGCTGGGCGAAGTACGCCGGGTCCTTCAACGGCTCGAACACGCCGCCGTACTCAGTCAGATACGAGAGATCGACATCTCCGCAGGTCCCGTCTTCGAAGCGCACGTTCACGATGTAGCCGTCGCGCGGTTGAGCCTCGGTCAGCAGTGGCGTGCTTCGCATGGCAGGAATCGTAGAGGCTCAGCGAAGTGGCTCGATCCGCTGCAGCGGCTCATGTCGGCGGGCGCGGTCCCAGTTATCCCGCAGCTCGTCCTCATGCTCTGACGCCCAGTCGTGGACGAGCCGCAGGGCACGCGGTGGGAGCCGGCCCGCAAGGACCTCCCACGTCCCGATCTCGACTGACGCTTCGTCGTCGCCGTAGCGTGCGTGGAAGTGCGGCCTGCCGAGGTGGTGGATCTCGTCGTGGTACATCCAGATCACGATCCCGTAGAAGGCGCTGATGCGTGGCACGAGCGGGCATTGTCGCTCGGCATCCGGCGCCGGTCCTCAGGACTGCGTGCCCCGCGGGCGCGATGTCGTGCGGCGGGCGATCCAGGCCCTCGATGTCCGCCGGCCGATACCGCACCTCACGCAGTCCGATCCGCACAGTGGGGATCTCGCCTCGCCGACTCATGGACCACACGCACGTCTTCGGCACCGCGAGTCGCTCCGCGACCTGTCCAGCAGTCATCAATCGTGCGGGCACCGGAGAGGACGAGGCAAGATCGGTGTGCGTCGGCGGCAGCTGAGACGATCCGTTGGCGATTTCCGCAGCGGTTAGGACTGCGACATTTAGATATGATAATGCAATTGTGCTATTTGCACTAGACCCTTTTCGAGGTGGTCGCCTTGGCGGAACGTGATCGGCCCGATTGGGACGATCCGTGGCTCACCCCGACCGAGATCGCCAAGGAGATTCGCGTCAACGCGGCAACGATCAGGCTCTGGATCTCCAAGGGATTGCTGCCCGCCACCCGGGCGGGGCAGCGCAAGCTGCTCGTCCGGCGCTCGGAGGTCATGCGGCTTCTCGCTGAGAATAGTTCAGCGGGTGGCGTGCAGCCCGACCGCCGGCCGCAGCACCCGCGTTACGCGGGCACGGTCGACGTCGGCGCGTCCACCCGAGGCGGCTGGTCGACGAGCAGCCTGTTCGCTCGGGAAGGCGACCCTGATGAGTTTCGTGCCGCGGCACAGGCACTCCAGGAGGCCGACCGTCGCTGGGACGCGGCACAGGCCGCCAGCGACAACCCGCCCCCGGATCCAGGGTTCTGCTCGCGCGTGCGGGCGTTCGCGGAGGCATGCGAACAGCAAGCCACGTCCCTCAAGGCCGCGGCGGATGTGCCCGGCTTGGTCTGGACCCCCAAGCCGGACGCCCGCGAGATGGTGCTCTCCTACGAGCTGCGACCCGCAGCCACCCGCCCCGGGCCCGAGCACCTGTGGCAGCGGTTCGACTCGGCCGTCCAACTGCTGGGCATCGCCAAGGAGGGCGTGACGATGAGCCTCGTCGCCGGCGGCTACGCCGAGGTGGCCGTCGTAATGCACGTGATCGCCGATGCGCTCGAGGCGGAGGCTAAGCCCGCACGGCGACGCAAGAGCGCATGACCCGGCAGGTAGCGGACACGCGTGCGGGTGCGCGCCTGATCTCCGACGGCGATCAGATGTCGGACGCGGGCGAGAGCCGGTCCGGGAGGTGGTCCGCAATTCGTGGACCAGCGCGGACAGATTTGCGGACCAGAGGTGACCGCCGTCCGCCCCGCCCGCATTGGGATCAGTCGGGCCCCCGGCGCTCTTGGTGGCAGCTGACTACCCGCCCCCCACGTGCAAGCACAATTAGGTGGGGGTTCGGGTAGTCAGCTGCCAGTCGAGACCGGGGGTTTGATCTTCGTGCGGGCGGGGCGGACGGCGGTGGATCGGCGCAACCTCAGGTGGGGTGTTGATGAGCAAGCCGGTCGTTCCGGGTCCTGGGACTCTGAGGGTCGGACGGTTCATCGGAAGGCTGGGAGTCGTATCGCTGAGAGCAGTGGAGGTTGGGCTGGACCTCGATCAGCGAGTGGTTCGGAGACATGTTGCGAAGCTCGAGGCGGCGGGCTGGCTGGCTCGGGCGCCGTGGGTGTGGGGCGAGGGATCTGTGGTGTGGCTGACGGGGGCCGGCATCGAGCGCATGGGACTTGGTGGTGTGCGAGCCGTCAAGTCGCCGCCGGCACCGACGACGATCGCGCATAGCGTCCTGGTCGGATGGACGGCGGCGCGAATCGAGCGTCGCGGCCGAGTGTGGAAAGCGGCGCGTGAGCTCGCCGTCGACCGCGAGCGGTGGGTGGTTCCGATGCGTTGCGAACGCGGCTACACCGAGCAGCTCCCTGACCTGGCGGGCTGGCCGAACCAATCCGCTCCACCGGTGGCAGTGATCGCCGAGAGTGGCGGTCGCCGCGAACATCGTCAGACGATGATCCTCGAGGGGTGGCGCGACGCGATCTGGTCAGGCCGCTACGCCGCCGTGCGATACGACTGCGCCACCGCATCCGTCGCCCACTGGATCGCCCGCCTAGCGAACAAGGTCGGGCTGACCAGTTCGGCATTCATAGCGGTCGTGCAGACGACCGCAGAGCAGATCGCCGCCCTCTCCCCCGCCGCCCCACACGACGAACCGGCCTTCAACAAGGCGAGGTCGTCGGTTCAATCCGGGCCGACGGCTGGCGACGAGGTCCAGACTGCATCCGTACAGGCGCCGGCACCGCCGGACCGGGATCAACTCGCAGCACCCGAGCCACCGCCGGCACCGGAGCCCGAGACGGCCGAGGCCGCGGCGGAGCGCGAGCGGCGTTACCGCGAGATCCTCGGCATGGACGAGAAGCCCCGCCGCCGATGGCACCGTCGACGCTGCCCAGGTCTAGACCCGTTGCCGATTAGACAAGGCATTGCTGGACTGCGCGGTCCACCCGGCGAGGCACTTCAACCCGAGCGCTCGGGCGGACCCCGTCGCACACCAAGCTCTGGCCGGCTCACAGGTTCAGCGGGCACCGGCAGCAACGAAGGGAGGGCTCGTGTTCGGGCGTTGGTGGCGGACCGCGCGACGGAAACCGCCGGCAGAGCCGGCTCTCGCTATCGACCTCGCTGCCGCTCGGTCAGGATCACGCGACGCGGCGTACAGCCACGCTGCCTGAGCATGGACGTTGGCCCGACGCCCGCGGCACGCTGCGAGACGCCTTTGAGGCAGAGAGAGAACTCAGCCCTCAGCACGGAACCGGTCTGGCGCACGGCTCGACCCGGTGGGTGCTTCCGGGGCGGAACGATGAGCAGGGTGGGCAGAGCATCGGCGAGCCGCGCCGCCCGCTTTGGAGGTCGAGGTGCTTGCCGACGACGGAGCTGACAGCTGACGCCGCCGCGACGACGACCGTCGGCGCAGAACCCCACGGCGCTGTCGGATCTAAGACCTCCAGCAGCCTCAGCATCGCTTCCGGATCGGGGCCAAATATCGGCAGCCAGCTGGCCAGACACCGGGATTTGTCGGATGATTGCCAGATGGAGGAGCTGCCCAGCGGGACAGTGACGTTCCTGTTCACGGACGTCGAGGGATCCACGCGAGTGTTGCGCACGCGTGGCGAGGACTACGCGGGCTTGCTGGCCGAGCACCGGCGCCTCCTCCGCGAGGTGTTCGCTAACCACGGCGGCGCCGAGTTGGGCACGTGGGGCGATGCGTTCTTCGTAGCGTTCTCGCGGGCGGGCAGCGCGCTCGCCGCCGCCGCTGCGGCGCATCGTTCGCTCGGTGACGGGCCGATCCGCGTCCGTATCGGTCTGCACACCGGCGAGCCCCTTCTTACAGAGGAGGGATATGTGGGCATGGACGTCCATCGTGCGGCCCGGATAGCCGCGGTGGGCCATGGCGGACAAACGCTGGTCTCGCAGTCGACGCGTGACCTCGTGGACGTGGATCAGCTCCGCGATCTCGGGCTCCACCGGCTTAAGGACCTGTCGGCTCCCGAACGGATCTACCAGATCGGCGATGCGGTTTTTCCACCTCTGAAGACGCTCGACCGGACGAACCTCCCAGTGACAGCGACCCCGCTGATCGGGCGCCGGCGGGAGCTGGCGGAGCTCGTCGAGCTGATGCACGGCGAGTCCCGCCTCGTCACGATCACCGGCGCGGGCGGCGGCGGGAAGACGCGGCTTGCGCTGCAGGTCGCGGCTGAGCTCGCCGAGGGCTTCGGCGACGGGGTCTTCTTCGTTGCCTTGGCCTCGGTTAGGGATGCTGCGCTCGTCGGCTCCGCGATCGTGCAGGCGGTAGGCGTACGCAGCATCGAGGATCTCCGCGAGCTCGATGTGCTCCTCGTGCTCGACAACTTCGAGCATCTGCTCCATGCAGCTACCGAGGTGAGCCCGCTGCTCGCATCGGCACTGAACCTGAAGCTGCTCGTCACGAGCCGGGCTCGCCTGAAAGTCTCCGCCGAGCTCGAGTACGCGCTTGAGCCCTTTCCGGACGAGGAAGCGGTCGAGTTTTTCATCGAGCGAGCTCGGACAGTCAAACGCGACCTGCGGGTCGACCATCTCGTACAGGAGATTTGTCGCCGGCTGGACGGGCTTCCTCTCGCCCTCGAGCTAGCGGCTTCTCGCGTCAAGGTTCTCGATCCTCCCCTCCTTCTGGACCGGCTCGTCCAGCGTCTTCCGGTTCTGACCGGGGGAGGCCGCGACGCGCCGGAGCGGCACCAGACGCTGCGAGCGACGATCGAGTGGAGCTACCTGCTGCTAGAGGAACGTCAGCAGGAAGCCCTTCGGCGACTCGCCGTTTTCGCTGGCAGCTTCTCGCTGGAGACCGCCGAGCACGTCGCCCAGGTCGGGCTCGACGAGGTCGCTGCGCTCGTCGACTGGAGCCTGCTGAAGCCTGTTGGCGACGGTCGCTTCGTAATGCTCGAGACGATCCGTGAGTACGCGCGGGAGCTCCTCGAGCAGACGGACGAGAGCGCGGGGATTCATCGCAGGCAGGTCGAGCAGGTCCTCGCGCTCGTTCAGCAGGCCGAGCCCGAGCTCACCGGGCCGGATCAGCGTCAGTGGTACGACCTCCTTGCGTTGGAACAGGACAACGTTCGCGAGGCTCTGGACTATGCGTGCGAGACCGGCGATGGAGAGAGTGCGCTGATGCTGGCGGGGACGATCTGGCGCTTCTGGTGGACGCGGGCCGCCCTGGAAGAGCCGGCTCACTGGTACGAGCGCGCGTTTGAGGTCGGCGCCAGCGCGTCAGCCTTGGCCCGCGCCAGGGCGGTCTTCGGAGCTGCCCATGTGGCGGAATCCAGTGGCTTGGTCGAGCTTTCGCGCGAGCAATTCGAGGAGGCCGCGGAGCTCCTCCGGGCGCTGGGCGAGACCCGATGGCTCGTGCTCGCGCTGGTGCATCTGGCGTGGGCGTGTCGTCGTCTCGGCGATGAGCGACGCGGCGACCGGCTAAATCGGGAGGCTCTCGAGCTCGCTCTCAGCAGCGACGACGTCCGTGGCGCAGCGCTCGTCAGGTCGTCGGCAGCGATCTGTTCCTCGAAGGCAGATACGGACCGGCCCGGATCCTGTTCGAAGAGGCGCTCGATGGAAGCCGCGCAGCAGGCGACACCTACATGATCGCCGCTTGCCTTTCGCACCTGGCCACACTGGCCCTGCGCGCCGGAGACCTTGAGCCGGCCGCCGCCAATTTTCGTGAAAGCCTGGAGCTCTACTCCTCCATCGGGGACACGCACGATCTGGTCTCGACGATCGCCCTTAGTGCACAGGCAATCATCGGGCTGGGCAACACGAGCGCGACCGCCAAGCTCTGTGGCGCGGCGGAGGCGCTCGCCCGCTCGCACGGTTACACACTCGAGCCACCTGAGCGACGCGCCCTCGACGAGACGACTCTCGCGGCGCGTCAGCAGATGGGGGATGCCTTCGAAGAGGCCCGGGCCGCGGGCGCGGAGCTCGAACTCGAGGCGGCGGTGGAGCTCGCGCTCCCCTGGCTAGACGCACACCGTTAGCGTCCTAATGGAAATCGGCATTTCGCACCGGCTCACTTTCGGTCGACTTCCGCATCTCGATCGAAGGGGAAGCCATTCGCTGAAGGGATCAGCACCCTGCTCTTTGCCAGTCTGAGCGGTCATGACGCCCGCACCTTCAACAGAGGACCGCTGCGGTTGCCGTTCCGGATTCCCCGCAGGATGTTGATGCGCTGTCGATGAACAGGCCGGCTTTGTCGAAGTGCCGCGGGTTGGGGATGAAGGGTCGCTTGATGTGAACCGTGGTGTCGGGCAGATTGTCTTCCATATGTGGGATCCGCTTCGCGGGGAACGTCAAGCTCGAGGTCTTCGGGTCCCACCGTGGTTGTCCGAGCTGGAGCACGATCGCGATCGGAATCGCTTTCCCGCCCAGACCGTAGGACAGCACTGCGTTGGGATTGGAATCTGCGAAGTAGTGCTTGAAGCGTCTGATGAAGTCGACGTTAGCGACGACATATGCCTGACGGACAGGGCGGTCGGTGAAGCGGGTCAGGTAGTCGCGCACGCCGACCAGCCGCAGCGTGAGATGCTGGTTGTTGGACCCGGTCAGCGATCCCGACGCGCTCGGGATCGCCCACATGTAGTTGACTTGCTGACGCGCCGGGGCGGCGGATAGCGCCGAGGTGCCGGCGGCCAGCGCCGCCAGAGGCGCGGCGATTGCGAGCACCAGGGCCAACGGCTTCTTCATTCGCCCACACCAGCGAAAACGCGCTGCGCGCGTCTCCGCACCAGCGAGGCACCCGCGTGTTTTGGCCTTACGCGGTGTCATGAAACCTCCTTTGGGTTCCCAGGGGGAGCGGCTGAAGACGCGCGGCAAGCAACCTGGCTCCCAGCGATGTAGCGCTTCATTGAGACCCCGCTCTGGATCAATGCCTACAAATCGCCGACCCACGGCGACCGGCAGCAGCGATTTTGACAACACCAAGCACACCGGTCAACCAGCGCGCGGGCAACCCAAACGGTGACGACCGGCGCGGCACTCTCAGGCCCGCGCCGGGGCTCCGCCGACTGTCGGATCGGGCTAGGAGCGACAGCTGGAGGCATGGCTTCCGATTGGCTCCGGCCGAGACTGCTGCTAATCGATCAAGGCAGCCACCAGCCGGCCGATGGCAAGGTTGTCGAGTTCGGTGGCTTTCCAGCAGTCTCCGACGCGGTGGTTGGAACCCTCGAAACTGGGCCTGTCGCATGCTCGCTCGTGTCGCTGTCAGCGCCCTGATCCGGCCGCCGACCGCGCTCCGGCCCTGATAGCGTGCGTCCATGCGACGCGCGCTCGTGGGCATTGGGCGCCCCCGCGTCTACGGTGCGGTTGCGCTCCTGTGCCTCGCCGCCATCGCCGCCTCTGCGACGGCCGCGGGCCGGCACGCACGAGTCCTCCCGAACCTGCTTCTCAACGGCAGCGGAGGGGTCGGCGCCTACTCGGTGCAGGGATGGGACAGCGTCACGATCCCGGGCTGGCGGGTGAGCCGCGGCCTGCCCACCGTCGTGCGCTCCGGCACCCGCGGCTTCCCGGCCGCACCCGGCCTTAGACGCTCCGAGGGTCTGTTCGCCGGCGGCCCGGGCGGCTCCGCAATCCTCTGGCAGAGCGTGTCCCTGCGCTCGCCGGGCGGCGCACTGCCGGCGAACGGAACGAGCTATCGGCTGTCGGGGTGGCTTGGCGGCACCAAGACCAGCGCGGCCTCACTGACGGCGATCTTCCTGTCGGTGTCAGGCAGGGTGCTCGCCCGGCGGAGGATCGGTCCCGTGGGCCGGGCGGCCAGGGCGCTCCTCGCGGCACGCAGCGCTTCGGGCGTGCTGCCGCGAGGCTCGGCCAGCGCGAGGATCGTGCTACGCCTGGCGACGACGCTGAAGAACTGGGACGGGCCCAAGGCGCCGTTGGTCGGATATGACCGAGCCGTGGCAGGACGGCTGAGCTTTTCCGTGTCGGGGCGCGTGCAGCCGCCGGCTCGCCTCGCGCTACCCATCGCCCACGTGCCGCGCTTTGATCACGTGTTCCTGTTCATGTTCGAGAACCAGGACTACCGCGCGGTGATCGGCAACCGCAAGCAGGCGCCCTATCTCAACGGCCTGATAGCGCACGGTGCGCTGCTCGCGAACCTCTTCGCCGAGGAGCACCCCAGCGACGCCAACTACCTCGCGATCGCGGCGGGTGGGGCGTTCGGGATCCCGCTCACCGACCCGCTTGAGATCAACCCCCGCTTCAGTGTCAACGCCCGCAACATCGACGATCTGATCGGCGCGGCACACGAGACCTGGCGCGCCTACCTCCAGACCGCCGCCGGACCGTGCGACGACACCGTCCACGGCTATTACTGGAACGACGATCTGCCGTTTCTTTACTTCCCCGATATCCGCGACCGCCCCGCGTACTGCGCCGCGCACGTCGTGCCACTCGAGGCGATGAGCGCCGATCTCGCCAGCGCGCAGACCACGCCGAGCTTTGCCTGGATCGCGGCCGATGACTGCAGCGACATGGAGGGCTGCGGGCTGCGCAAGGGGGACCAGTTCCTCGCCCAGACCCTCGGGCAGGTCCTGCGCTCGCCCGCGTGGCAGACCCAGCGCTCGCTGGCGATCATCACCTTCGACGAGGACGCCTACGATCACGAGCATCCACCGCAGCTTGTGCCCACGCTGGTGCTGGGTTCGAGCGACGTGCGTCAGGGCTACGTTTCGCACGTCCGCTACACGCACTACAGCCTGCTGCGAACGATCGAGGCCGCGCTCGGCCTGGGCACGCTGACCGCGAACGATCGCTACGCCCAACCGCTCAACGACGTGTTCGACCCAGGGGCCCTGGGAACTGCCGTGCCGCCCCTGCTCACGCCCGCTCGCGCAACGCGCCCGACCGTCCGTGTAGGCCTGGTCCGAGCGCGGGCTGGGAAGGCACCTGCGCGCGCCACCGCGCTGGTGGCCAACTACCACTCCGGCACGGTCACGCCGGTGTCGCTCAGCACGCGCAAGGCCGGCAAGGCGATCCGGGTCGGGTCGGGGCCGGACGCGATCGCGCTGACGCCGGACGGCCGCACCGCGTACGTCGCCAACAGTGGCTCGGACACGGTCACGCCGATCGATACGGCGACGATGACGGCCGGCCATGCGATTCCGGTTGGCTCCGACCCTTGTGCGATTGCCGTCAGCGCGGACGGAACCACGGCATACGTGGTCGACGGCGGCTCGAATGAGGTCACGCCGATCAGCACGGCCACGGATCAGCCGGGTGCCCCAATCCGTGTGGGAACCTACCCGCGCTCGATTGCGGTTGCCCCCAACGGGCGCACCGCATACGTGCTCGATTGGGGCGACGCCTCGGTGACCCCAATCGACCTCTCCACCGCGACCGCCGGAGCCTCGATCCCGGTCGGCTCCTATCCGGTCGCGATCGCCTTCTCGCCGGACGGAGCGACGGCGTACGTCGCTAACTACGGATCCAACACCGTCACACCGTTCAGCACCGAGACCGGACGCGCCGCTGCAACTATCACCGCCGGACAGACTCCAGACGCGCTCGTCACCTCTCCCGACGGCTCCAAGCTGATGGTCGTTAGCGGCGACACGAACTCGGTCCTTCCGATCGAGGCCGCCAGCGGACAATCGGGTCGGCGGATTCCGGTCGGCTACTCGCCCGTCGCGATCGCCCGCGCCCCCGGGACAACGATGGCATGGGTAGTGAGCTCGATCGCCGGCACCGCCACACCTATCTCCACCCACACCGAGCGTGCCGGCAAGCCCGTCTCCGTCGGCACCTACTCATACCCGACCTCGATCACGTTCGAGCCCGGCGGACCCACGGCGGTGGTACTCGATACCTACGCCGGCACGATCTCCCTGCTGAACAGCCGCAGCCACCGCTCGTCGCGGGCGATCAAGGTGGGCAGCTACCCGGACGCCGTCGCGATCACGCCCTGAGCCCGCCGCCAGCCGCCGCGAGAAGGCCAACTCGGGCAGTCGAGCCTCTGCGCCGGCTCAGCCGCCCAGAGCTCGAGCAGCCCACTCCGCTCAATCGTGGGTACCCGACTTCCTGCATGAGGTCGCCGGTGACCGGGTTGGACGAGAACGAGCAGCGGGCGTGAGGCCGTCGCATCGCCGCAAGAGCAGCGGCCATAGACCCCACCAGCCAGAGCGCTCCATCGGGCTAAAAGCGGCGGGCGATCGGCTTCTCGTGCTCGATCCAAACGGAAGCTGGTAATGACGAGTCAGAGCTTCTTGAGGAAGTAATACGAGTCGTTCTCGTGGCTGGGATGCAGCGTGTAACCGGCCGCCAGTTTCATCGCGTAGTTCTCGGTACTGGACAGCGGGCTTCTGGAGCGAATCTGGTAGCAGCCGAGAGCCCGGCACAACCCCTGTGCTTTGCGCTGCAGCGCAGAGCCGATCGCCCTGCGCCGCGCATCGGGATCAACCCCGGACGCCTCGACGAAACCTTCGGTCAAGGGCGAGCTGTTGTGGATCACCGGTGGACGTCCTTCCTCTGACCCGACCACCTGAACGTAAAAGCGCAGAAACCCCAGACATCGGTCTCCGTCGAAGGCTCCAAGCACGCGATCCTCGGATGCCGTCTCAATCGCGGAGACGATGTGCCGTCGTTGGTCCAAAACGGCGTCGGCCAAGCTCAGGACCGCCTCGAAGCGCTCGGTTCCGAACTCGACCTCGATCACCTGCACCGTGCTGCTCACAACCGACAGGCTGCCACGATCGCCATCACGCGAGCGCTCCGATCCGCGCGCCCGGATCTCGATCGGAGCGGAAGCGAGCGCTATCCGTCATCGGGTACGTTCGGTGGCGTGGCCGAGTGGCGAACATTGCAGCGTGCAGGTGTCCAGCTGGCCTGCCGTGACTTCGGCGGCTGTGGCAGGTCGGTGCTGATGCTGCATGGGTTGGCAGGGCACTCAGGGGAATGGACGGACACTGCTGCGCTCCTCGGGAGCGGCTTCCGGATCGTCGGACTGGATCAGCGCGGCCATGGTCGCAGCGAGCGCGCGCCAGAGGATGTCTCACGACGCGCGTACGTAGCCGACGTCGCCGCGGTTATGGATGAACTCTCGCTCGCGCCGGTCGTGCTGGTCGGCCAGTCGATGGGCGCCAACACGGCGCTTCTTGCCGCCGCTGCCTTCCCGGACAGGGTTCAGGCCCTGGTGGTGGTGGATGGGTCCCCAGACGGACCCATTCCAGAACTGCCTGGGCACATTCGCCGGTGGCTGGGCAGCTGGCCCGTCCCCTTTGCCGACGAGGCTGATGCTCGTGAGTTCTTCGCTTCACGGGGTCTCTCACCAGCAGCCTGGATCGAGGGCCTCGAGCGCCGCGAGGACGGTTTGTGGCCCGCGTTCAACAATGATGTGCTCGTCGACTGCATGGCCGACCTCGCCGGTCGCCACTACTGGAGCGAGTGGCGGCAGATCCGGTGCCCGACCCTGATCGTCCGTGGCGAGCGCGGGAACTTACCCGCAGACCACGCGATCGACCTTGCGCAAGCGCTTCCCCGCGGCGAGTCGGTAAGCATCGCGAACGCCGGTCACGACGTGCACCTCGACGCGCCCAAACAGCTCGCAGACGAACTGCGTCGCTTCCTCAGCTGAGTCTCAACCGCCCGGACTCACACTGTCCCCGGTCGATCGCAGCACAGCGAGATGGTCCCGCCATCCCCCAAGAGTCGGTCCGGTCTGCGAATGACCGCACGATCGTTCTGCAAGGACCGCTGGTGAGCGAGCACGGAGGGTGTGATCGATGCAGCCGATACTCGTAGTAGCTGGGATGACGAGTTCACGAGCACCGCGGTCAGCTACAGGACGTTCGTCTCGCGCCGGCGAAGTGCGTTCGTGATGCGGATCCGCCCGGTGACGTTGAGCAGGGGCCTGGGGGCAGCCATCGCGAGCGTGCTGCTCGATTGCTCAGGATCCAAGCAACAACGTCGACCGGTGTCGAGTCGGCGGGCAATGATCACCGCTTCCGGTTACGCTCGAACGTGATGGCTCGCTCACCGGGATCAAGGATCACATTTCCGGTAGGCGTGCTCGCCCTCGTCGTCGTCGCGGTGCTCCTGGCCGTCAGCGGACTGGCGGCCAGTTCGAGCCTCGCTGGCTCGCCCCCACCACCCGTGCCGGCAGACACGCTCGTTCCGAACGTGCGGGTTCTCAGCTTCAAGCTTGGTTCACGCGCGCCAGCGAGCGAACCCATCAGCAAGGTCGGCACAGGGATGTACAGGTCCGTAGACCGCGGCGTGACCCTCCTTGTGTGGCGAAAGCGGAACGGCATCGTTGACCACGTCGAGGCGCAACAGGCTGACCGCATCCGGCTTGACGGGCATCCCCTGAGCGCTGGCTACCGCGCCTTCCGCACCATTCTGACGCGCGAAGGCTGGAAGCCGTTTGGCTGCGGCGGAGGCGTACGCGGTCTGACCCTCGCGGGCCGCTTCCACTCGCTTACCTTCGTGCGGTGGAGCCGACGGGGTGCCTGGGCCAGCATCTCCCTCCCGTCCCAGCCGCCGGTCTTCGGGGTTTGTGAGGGCCTGAGTGGACCGCCCCCGCCTGTGAAGTGACCTAGCTACCAGGGCGAGTCCTCGTTCGCGATCCGCATCCGAGCGCTGAGGAGCGACACGCTATTAGAGGCTCGGAGATCTGAACCGGGTCGCAGTCGACCCTGCTCTGAGTCCCGGCATCATCAGAGTGTCGGAAGTGGGCTAAAAGCGGCGGGCGATTGGCTTCTCGTCCCTGATCATTCCGGAAACGGACCCGAGCGACTCCCGCCGCTCCCGAGCAGTCGTGCATGATCTCGCACCGTCTTGACCATGGCAGACACGAACCGCTCGAGACTGACCGCACCGCGCTCGGCAGTCGCGGTGCGGGCTTCGTCCTTGATGTCCGCATCGGCAGACTCGACATCGCGGCGCAGCTCGGAACTAGAGAGTTCCTCCAGCTTCATAATCCGGACACGCTAGTCGCAGGATCGCCGGGACGACGGTCGCTTCCGCAAAGGTCTACATCCGGCAGCGACTGCAGCCGTCGCTGAGGAGTCGAGCGTGGCGTCTGCTCGCGGCCGCGCTCGGACGCGCCACGCCGCCCAAGTGGTACAACAGCGTGGTACAACGAGCGATGAAGCCAGCGCGTCCGGCAAGCGCGCCAACCCGAAACTTCCTGCTAATCGCCCCCTTTTCCTGGAGGGTGAGCGAGGGGACTCGAACCCCCGACCGCCTGGACCACAACCAGGAGCTCTACCAGCTGAGCTACGCCCACCGTGGAGATGACTGAATCTAGCAACGGACCGGCGCTCCGTGAAGCTCTGGAGCGCCTGAGCGCGTATCGCCGAGAGGAGAGGGCGGCCGCTTATTGCCCCAGCTTCTTGACCTTGTCGTCGGTCAACCAGACCGTCCGGAAGTCACCGTGCAGCGTCGTCGCCGTGCCGCTTGGGTCCATGAACATCGCGGCGCCGACGCCGCCGTAGCCGCCGATCGAGAAGTGGCGGCTGTGCGTGTTGATGCGGCCGAAGTCCCTGGAGACGGCGTCGATGAAGTGCAACCACATCTGCTTGCGCAGGGCGGCCACGAGTTGGGTGTCCGCGACCCCGCCGATCAGGTCTGACTTGTCGTGCTTGAGACGCTCGACCTCGGAGTCGACGAACGCCTGGTCGTACATGACGTCGAATATGTCGCGACCGGTGTCCGACCCGGCGGTGAACACGCGTGCGTAGGGATTCGACTCGGTGTGGCCGTAGACGTCGTGCGCATACACTTTCGCGCCGCCGCCGAGCGCGTTTGCGAGCTGCTCCCCGAACGAACCGGTGCCGCCGGCGCCGCCGGGTGTGACCTTGTAGTTCGCCTCGGCGTCGGACGACGCGCCGGTGCTGCAGGCAAACAGCAGCACGCGGACGTTGGGCGACACGTTCGGCTTGATCGCCGCCGCAAAGGCGGGAATCTGCGCAGCGCGGAACCAGTGCGCGCCCGTCTCGCCTTGCGGATCGAGACCGAGCGAGGTGCGCACGCCGTGGGCGAAGATCGCGACGGTGTCGATCACGGGGTCGGTCACTGGTCCAGGGGAGTCCTGTGCGTGAGCTCGGTTGTAGGCGAGCGCGTGCAACGCCTGGTGGATCGAGGTCAGCGCCTGCGCCACGTCGTCGACGGTCCTTCACCGGGACCGCGACCCCCAGCCCGAGCGTCGCCGAATCCTTTCCCGGCGTCAGGCCGAGCGTCCCATAGGTCTTCGCGAAGTCACCGCCGGCGGCCTTGAACTCGGCGTCGTTGACCGAGCCTGTCTCGTAGGCCTCGTAGAAGGCGACCGCGATGCTCGGCTTGGACAGCACGGCGTCGCCGAGTTCGCGCGTGATGGCACTCGGGTCCAGGCGCCACTGCGCATCGACCTCGCGCTCGGCCGACGCCGTCGTGTCGGCTGCTTGGCGCGACAGCGCGCGGCGTGCAACGAGCCGGCCCACGGCCCGATTGCCGATCGTGCGCTGCAGCTGGAGCACCATCGGCTGCTCCAGTCGCGCCGCCGGCCCCGCGGCGTCGTGCTCCTCTCCGGGCGCGACGCTTGGCAATCGCTCCCGGCTCACGCCGGACATAATCCCGTGGAGCAGGCGCGCGTCACTTGATCTTGTCCTCGGTAGGTGCCTTCTTGCCGAGCCACTCGCTGGCGGAGGTCGTGGAGTGCAATCGTGGCACGCTCGGCGACAGGCGCGACCTCGCCCTCGGGAACCAACGCGAAGTCCGCGGTCGGCACCGGGGCTTTGCCTCTCAGTCGTCTCGCCGAACAACTCGAACGACGTGGTCGCCGGAGGCGATCACCTCGTCTGGCTCGATCACGATTTGGCGCCCTGCCGCCTTCGACGCCTGCTTCCCTGTGGCGAGATCCACTTCGTAGAGCCTGAGGATCTTGACCAGCTCGACGCCCTCGAACGCGTGAACGATCGCGTACAGCTCCCCCTGGTTCAACGACCGCCCGGACGGCCACCCCGTGCCCACCGCGAGTGCCGTTCCGCCGATCAGCGGGTTCAGGTAGACGTACAGCGCCTGCCGGACCTCGCGTTCGATCCGCCCGACGTCGGCACGCGGCGACGCCTGGAGGTTGACGACGACCGAGACCGCGCGAAAGCGCATCGGCAGCAGCCGCAGGCTCGTCCCAACCAGCTGTCGTGCCTCGAGGTAGCGCCTGACCTCATCGAGCAACGGCTGATCGGGGGTCAGCTCCTCGATCGCCAGCCGCCGCTCCGCCGGATCAACACGCGGCAGAATCCGCAACGTCACGCCCGGTTCGTCGTCGTCGACGCGGCGCGCGCGCGCGACACGCGGCGTCGCTTCGGTGGCGAGGAACTCGTAGTCCTGGGCGGTGACGGCTCGGTACCTGGTGCGGAGCTCCAGCGCCGAGGCCGCGCGCAGCGAATCGACCGACTGCGGGTCGACGCCGCCACGCGCCGCGACTGGGTTGGTGACCGAGGCAATGCCTGGGATGGCGCTGCGCAACGTCGTCACCCTCCCCGCGTCGACATTCCCGGTGCTGCCGCCGCCGTGTCGATAGCGCGACATCCGCAGCTGCGCTCCTTTGGCCGGGATCGCGCCCCGCTGGGCGCTTCCGCCGCTCGGATCTCGAAGGTAAGGACCGAGCCTGATCGAGCCGTGGACGAGGTCGATCGCGAAATGGCGATCATCGGCCTGAGAGCCGGCGAACGAGTCTCGCTCCTCCCACGGCTCCCAGTCGCCCGCCGGGGTCTGGACCTCGAGCGTCTCCTGGGGCGCCAGCCCCAGCACGGGACTGAACCGCGTGGCGAACGTCTGTCCGGGAGTGCCGTCGCTGATCCCGAGCGGCTCGGCGATCTCGAGCTCGGAATGCTCGCCGCCGAGCAGGGCCCCGATCGGCGCGGCCGTGATCTGATAGATCTCCGGCGGCTGGGTGTACACGGCGGGCTCGCCGGTGACTCGCGTCGTCTCGGCGATCCGGCAACGCAGCCAGTGCAGGCGATGACCGGCGATCGGCTCGATCCTGGATGTCGGCGGACACTGGACCTCGACGGTCCCCGACCCGTAGTTGAAGCCGCCGGTGAGATCCTCCATCACCTCGACCTCGGCCCATTCCCCTTCGCCCTGGCTGCACTCCCACCGCAATGGCGGATCCTCGGGCCTCACGCCCGCGCCGCGAGCCATCGACGCCTCGATCGACACGCTGATCAGCAGGCTGGCGAGGCTGTCGTCGAATCCCAGATACAGCGAGTCGTCGGTCTGCGGTGGGCGGCTGAACGGAAGCTGATCGGGTCCGGGCGGGTAGGCGACCCCATCGGCCACGCCGATCTCCTTCTGCGTCCCGGCGCGCTGGATCACGTACGCCGCAGGGCGTAGAGGCAGGATCGTGAAGTCCTCCTGCACCGTAAACACGATCGACTCGCGCGCGGCGGTGCGAAGCGTGCCGGCCTCAGTTCCGGCACGGATCTCGATCGGCTCGGTGGCGGCGGCGCTGAGACGCATCCGCAGACCCGTGCGGGCGGCGGCGGGACCGTGGAGCTGGATCCCCAGAAGGTCGAGCAGTGCGATGTGGAGCTTGTCCGGTACCCGCCCCAACCGTTCGATCGCGAGGCTCGTCATCCACGCGAAGAGCTCGATCAGGGTAGCGCCCGCGTCCGGCCCTCCGTTGACGTTCAGCTCGGGACACGCGAGCTCGAGGCGCCGACGCGCCTCGGCGACGAGGTCCCGGTGGTCGCGCGAGTCGAGCGCCACGTGCTGCATCAGCCGGTCTCCTCGGCCGGGATGACGTAGAACGGGTAGACGAGGTTGTACAGGCGACTGGTCGCCACCACCCGGTAGTTGATCGTGATGATCAGCTTGCCCTCGTTGACGTCCGCGAGGTCAAAGTCGAGGCTCTCGACATCGATCCTCGGCTCCCACCGGGCGAGCGCACGGTGGACTGCGGTCTCGACCTTGCCGACCATCTCGGCGTCGATCGTGTCGAAGACGAGGTCGTGCACGGCGCAGCCGAACTCGGGGCGCATCGGGCGCTCGCCGGGAGCCGTGCCGAGAATCAGCCGCATCGCCTGCTCGATGTCGCTCACCCCGTGTGACAGCGCGAGCACGCCGCGCTGATCGGCCTGAAGCGGGAACGAAATCCCGGTTCCGATCAGCTCGTTGTTGGCGTCAGGTACCTGAACCACGCCGTCCTCATCCCAGACTGATCATCGGGCCGCTGACCGTGACGCCGCTGCTGGAGATCTGGATCTGGGAGCCGCCGCACTTGATCGTCACCGATGATGTGCCCTCGATCGACAGGTCGCTGTCGGCCTTGATGCTCACCGTTTGGCCTTCGACGTTGAATCCCTGGCTGCCGGTCTGCTTGACGTCACCGCCGGTCACGTTGATCGTCAGCGCGCCGCCGCTGGTCAGCTTCATGTCCTCCTTGGAGGCGGCGACGATCTTGTGGTCGCTGAGCACGGCGAACGATCCGTCTTGGCCCTCCGTCAGATCGTCCCCCGGCACGTCGACGCCGTTGAATAGAGAGCCGAGCACGTAAGGCCGGGTCGTGTCGTCGTGCTCGAACGCGATCAACACCTCCTCGCCGACGACTGGGAGCATCATCAGTCCCCGCGCGTTGCCGGCGCTCACCGACGCGATCCGGGCCCAGGTTCCCTCGACGTCGTCGCCGAGCGCCGGGTACTTGACGCGGACGCGCCCGAGGCCGTCGGGATCGTCGTTGTTCGTGACGATCCCGAGCACGAGCTGGGCCCCGAAGCTCGGCGCGCTGCTGCCGCGCTCCCCGCCGACGGAGCCGAGCAGCGTGTGGGCAGGCGAATTGGCGAACAGCGTCTGGTAGGTGGACCCACCGCGCAGGACGTGCGTGACCGCGGCGACCCGGTACGTACCGCTGTACTTGTTGCCGAGGCCGCTTACCTGGACCGCGACACCGGTCTTGATGTCAGGGTTGCCATCGCACACGCCCTCGGCCGCGATGTACCCGTTCGCGAGCTTGTCGAGCAGGGCCTGGGCAAGGTCGGACCCCTCCGACTGGGTTTTGACCGGTTCGGTGGCGACGTGGATGTCCGCGTCCGGGAACGCACCGGCGACTGTGCCGCGGTCGACACCGATGTTCGCGATCTGATTAGCACTCGATGCCGTGACCTCGATCGCCTGCTTCGTCGTCGGGTCCTGGGTCGCGAGCGTGACCTGCTGGACCTGCTGGGTCGCGGTCACGCGCGGGCTGAACGAGCGCAGTGTCTTCGGCCACTCGAGCTGAACCGGATCGTCGGCCACGGGCTTACGAAAGTGCGCGACCTGATCCTCAACGACGAACTCGAACCCCACCCGCTCCGCGAGCCGCCAGATGAAGTCCCAATCGGTCTCGTTGTCCTGCTGCATGAAGTCATGGACGGTCGACGTGGGGTCGCAGTCGGGCGTGAATCCAGCGTCGGAGACGACCTTGCTGACGATGTCGCTGCTCGTCATGTTCTGGAACGTCTGCGACTTGCGCGACCGGATCAGGGCATGAGAGCGATCGAAACCGCGACATAGCAGCTCGACGCCACCCTCTCCGAAGTTCAACTCGAGCGAGACGATCTGGCCCTTGAACAGGGACTGTGTCGTCAGATCGTCGGCCGCCCCGAGCTTGATCTCCAGCGGCGCGCCGATGTCGAACGGGTTCGAATCGATCGGCTGATCCCCGCCTTCGGTGCCGGGCTCGTAGCCGACGATCAGCGTGCACGTGTCGGGCAGGCGGAGGAAGCTCTGAATCTTGATCTCGCGGATCGACTTGGCGAGCGTCTCATCGATCGCCGCACCGTTGACGAGGATCGAATAGATCGCGACGTTGTGATCGCTCGTCGCCCCGTTGCCGCTGACCGCACTCACTGGTCGAGCCTCGGAATGCTGAGCGCGGTTCCGCGGCCGATCCGCAGCGGATCGTCGATCCCATTCGCCTCCGCAATGACGCGCCAGCGGGTGGGATCACCGTAGGACTCGTAGGCGATCGACTGCAGCGAATCACCGTCCTGGACGACGTGCGACCGCAGCCCGGCGGTGCCGCGGGTGGTCGGGTTCTGGGCCTGCCCGGGCGGCGAGCTGTCGTCGGCCTGCGCCAGCTCGAGATCGACGAACGCGCGCATCGGATCTCCGTTGGGATGGAACATCGCGTAATGGATGGAGATCGACAGCGGCGCGGCCTTCGGCAGCTGGGTCGAGCCCCAGCTGAACGTCACGAACTTCGGAGGACTGCCGCCGCCGTGCATCGCCTTCATCAGCGCGTTCGCCTGATCCTTGATGCTCTGATCAGAGCCCTGCAGCGAGACATCGAGCAATAGCTGCATCGTGTACACCATCGGCATCCCGCCGCCGAACTCCGGCGCGGGGTAGTCCTTGCTCTGATTGGGTTTATAGGTCCAGATGTTCGTCTTGGAGACGGTATAGGTCTCCGGGTTGAAGGCGCACTGGATCGTGTCGCCGCCTTCGATCTGCAGCTTCGCGTTCTGAAAGCCTTGGGGGATGGGCATCGGCTCAGGGAGTCAGCTTGAGGCCGGAGTGAGCGATTTCGAGCGTCTCCCCCCACGTCTCGGGGTCGGCGACATCAGCCTGGAGTTGTGGCCCCGACCAGCGGACGGGGAACGCGTCGCCGAACGTGAACTTGCGGACGTCGTTGCTCGTGTCGCCCTTGGTCGCGGTCAACGTCAGCGTTATGTCCTGCGTCTGGGCCTGCTCGTGCGTCTTCATGAACCAGTTGAGCAGTGCGGTGTCGTTCACGAGCCCCCACGAGAGCACGAGGTTCGGGTAGAGCATCCGACCGGGCAGTCGATGCACGAAGTCGTTGTTGCCTCCCTCCTTGTACTCGAGCACGTCGAAATTGACCTCCAGGCCGGTGAGGCCCTTGAAGATGCCCAGGAACGAGGAGTTGTCGGTGATGCTCGGAATCTCGAGGACGACGTAATGAATGAAGGTAGATGGCATGGGCGTCTCAGAATGGGTGGTTGATCAGCTGCCCAAGTTGCTCTTGCTCCTGCCGGACGCGGCGAAGTACCTCGACGTAGATCAGGTCGGAGTCTTGGCCGCCGCCGCCACCCCCACCGCCGGAGCCGCCGCCCGCATCGGACGTCGCCCGGGCCAGAACCCGCGCGCCCGATCGGCCGCTCATCGGACGGTGGATCGATGCCGGTGCGGCCGGCCGAGCCGTGGCCGGCCGGACGGCGGGCCGGGAGACCTCGGCGGGACGCTCAGGCCGCACCGGAACTCCTGGGGCGGCCGGCGCCGCCGGCTGGCGCGCCAGCATCGATGGAGTGGCGGGACCTGGCGTCAGCGCCGCCATCATCCGCGCCATCGCAGAAGGCTCGCCGCTGGCGGAGGGAAGCTCTACCTCGGGCAGCCCGTGTTGTGGGGACCCCGCCGACCCGCGTGCGGCCGCCGTCGCCGGCCTTTGAGCGAGCGCTGACAGCGCCTCCTCCACGGCCGAGGGCGCCCGTGTCTCGCCGCTCGCCCGCGGCTGCGCGCGCGGTTCGGTTACCGCGCTCATCTCCGTGCCGGCGGGCCCGGCCGGGCTCGTCGTTGGCCCTGGTGCAGCCGCGCGCGGCCGACGGGCAACGTTGGTCCTCGGTGGGGACAGCGCGACGACCGGTCGTTCGGGTTGCCTCGCCTCGCGTGTAACTGAGGCGCCGCTCGACGTGGTTGCGGGGGCGAGCAGCGGGCTCAGGCCCGCCGGCTCGTGCGCCGGGGACGCATCGGGTCCCGGAGCGGGCCGGCTTCGCCCGCGAAAGACGTCGCGGATCCTGCGCGCGAGAGTGGGCGATCCCTGGGTCTGCTGCGCGGAATCGCCTACCGCCGGCGCAGAACGATCCTCACCGAGAGCCCGCCGGGTGACGACGGCCCGCTGTGGAGCGCGGCTCGGGCTGGGCGTCCGCGGTTCGCGGCTGATCGGCGTCGCCGTTGGTCGCCGGCGAGGCGCGGAGGCCGGCCTCGCGGCCTTCACCGGGACCAGTCTGACCGGTGGCGGACGCTGGGCCGCCGCCGCCGGTGGCCGCGCTACGGGAGACGTGGGAGTTGGGTCGGCCGTGGCGCGCGTCGGCTCGGATGGGGGTGGGGTCGGACGGGGAGCTTCCGGGGAAGTCGGAGTCGGCGCTCCGGTCGTCGCGGCCTCGGGCACGGCGGCGGGGGTGGGCGATGGCGCGGCGGCTGGCGTAGGCGATGGCGCGGCGGGGGGTGGCGACTCGCTGGAGACCCGGGTCAGCCTTCGGCCGGTTGTGTCGTCGCGGGCTGCATCGGGGGCGGGGCGGGGTGGCGGAGCGGGGGCGCCACCGCGATCGCCCGCGGGGCCCGAAGCGCGCGGACGCGATCGCTTCTCCCCCGTCGCCGCTGAGCGCTGCAGCGACACGGGCGATGGGGTCCGGGGCGGCTCGGGCTCCTGCCGTGTGGCCGGGGGTGGCTGGACCGGCGGACTGGAATCGGGCCCGCTCGGCGACGTCTCAGCCGCCGGCGCGGCCGGCGGCAGCGAGGGCGACTCTTGCGCACCCCCTGGAGTCGAAGGGGCGACATGCGGCGCCTGAGGAGCCGGACGGGCTGGCGGCACGCTGACGGACGGCCGCGGCTCTGGCAGAGCTTTTGCCTCGCCGGGCCCCGCGCTCGTGCCGGGCTCGGGACGGCCGGAATCCTCGGGGCCTATCGCGGGCCGCGGTGTCCGCGGCGAACGTCCCCGCCCGCGTCGGAAGGCGTCGGCAAGGCGCCGGCCAAGCGGCCTCGCCGGCTTGGACGAGGGCGCCGGCGGCTTCGGCGCCGGCGGCGCAGCTGCTGCTCGCTTCGACCGCCCTACGCGGGGCCGTTCCCGCGTCGGCTGGCGCTGAGCGCGGGCCGCGCGTCGCATCAGCGGTCGCGTCGCCTCTGGCCTGGTCGGCGAAGAGGGCGGCTCCGGCGCGGGGCCGCTCTCCGCGGTCGGCGAGCCGCGCCCCGCACTCGGCTGCGGCGGACGCGACGACAGGGGCTCCGACCTCAAGACCGTACGTTTCGGAGGAGGGGGCGCCTCGGAGGTTGGTTCGCTGGAGGCGGGCGCCGCCGGCGGCGCGCCGGCGTCCGGTGGTGGCGCCGACGCGGGTCGCGGTGGCGCCGAGTCGGATGGCGGTGGCGCCGATGCAGGTGGCGATGGCGCCGAGTCGGATGGTCGTGGCGCCGATATGGGTGACGGTGCCGCGGGCACGCGCTGCGGCGGCAGGGGGGACGTCTCGGCCGGTGCGAACGGAACGGCTGAGGGAGCGGGCGGCGCGGGCTCACCGGGTGGCGTGGCGGCCGGGGTACCCGCGCGTGGCTGCCGCCCAACATCGACCGGCGCCCGGGGCGCACGTGGTGTCGCCGTTGGAGACGCCGGCGTGGTCGGCGTCGGTGGCGTCGGGGCCGTGGTACTCGGCGAAGGCCCGGCCGGTGCTGGAGGCGGGGCGGCTGCGCTCGACGCCGAAGCCCGTGCCCTGGGCGCCGGGGCCGGGGGACGGTTCGAGAGTCGCTTGGCCCTACGGGCGACCTGTGGCTGACCGGGTGGCGCGAGCGGCGCCGCGCCCGTCGCGCCTTCGATGATCTGGGCCGTGCGCAGCGGCGCGGGCGCGGGCGATTCCTCATCGGCCGGCGCGGGGACCGGCGGCGTCTCGGGGCCGTGCGTGGGAGCGGCCGGCGCGGCGGGACCACCGCCGAACATCGCTTCGAACACGTCGTCCGGCATCCCGTGCTGCTGCTGCATCATCGCCCTGAACTCGCTCGCCACGGACCCTGCGTCCGGGGCCGGCGCAAAGTCGGGCGATGTCGAGGCGGGCTCGGGAACCGGGGCGCTGTACCGGGACGACGGCGAGTCGCGTTCGGCCGGAGGCGTCGCCGACCGCGTCGGCGAGCTTGGCCCACGGGTCAGCCGCCAGATTCTGGGGCCCGGGCCTGGGGTACCTACGGGGACGAGGTACGAGATCCGGGTCGCCGCGCGCAGCAGCTTGGGCGAGCGGGCCCGCACGACGGCGTCCGCGAGCCGGCTGTGCCGCGTCGCACGGGCAGCGATGCGCTCAGCGAAGGCCAGCGTCCGCAACGCCGCCGACGGCACCGCCGTTCGTAATGCCGGGGTCGGAACGTCGTCCATTCAGCTCCTGTTGCCTTCGGCCACCGCGAGTGTCTCCGCCTCGGCGAGAAACCGTCTGCGGTCGGGATGCTCGAGGTCGAGGATCGTGTCCAGTTGCCAGTGGAAGTGGTAGGCGAGCCGGGCCGCCTCGGCGAGCAGTTGCTCGGGAGACGGCCTCGTCATTCCCCCAGGCGACCGTCCTCTATCTCGGTGAGGTCAACTTCGAACCGGTGCGCGCACTCGGGACAGCTCACCACCCCGACGGCTTCCCCGTCGCTGTTGATCCGCTCGTAGAGGCGTTGCAGATGATCGAAATCCGCTGCATAGAGGCTTTCGACCAGGGACGGCGTCACGTCGGTGATCGACCCGATGCGCATCACCGTCCGAGCGAGCAGGAGCACCGTGAGGTAGGCCGCGTTCTGTCGCACGTCGACCTCTCGGAGTGGCTCGATCTCGTCCCGCGCGGTGGCGAGGCGCATCGTGCCGGCACGATGGACCTCACCGCTGTCGTCGACGAAACCTCGCGGTAGCGTGAACTCGATCTCCGTTTGCATTCACGTTCTCACAGAGGACTGCCGCCGGATGACCCCTGGAGCTGCCAGCTGTCCGCGTCGATCGTCGCGTTGATCGTAAGGACCCCGTTGGAGCTCGCGTCCGACGGGCTGTGGCTGAACCCCGTGAGCAGCGCCCCCGTGCCGACCCACTGGAACAGCGGCTGTCCCGTGGAATCCATGAACACCACGGTGACCTGCGCCTTCTTGTTGTCCATCGTCACCGACGGGTCGGAGATCTGGTTCATCCAGTGCGCGAGGACGTTTTGGGGGTCCCACCCCTGAGTCAGGGTCATCGTCCCGTAGGTGGGATTCTGAACCGACGAGATGATCGTCTCGGGCGCGCCGCTGTTGCCGTGGAAGATGTGCTTTGGCGCATCGATCGACCAGTCCGGCGGGCTGCACGAGCTGAACAGCAGGTTGCTCATAGCGCTCGCGTCAACTCCTTGCACCGACTGGCCTTGGATCTGGACGCTGACGTGGGTGACGGTTTGAACCGGAGGTGGAGTCGAGCTCATGTTCTGTTCCTTTCCTGGCTATCGCTTCGGGATCACTCTTCGACTTCGGCTCCGCCGCCGCCCGTGAACTGGCTCAAGCGGAAGATCACGAACTCCGCCGGCTTGACAGGGGCGATCCCGATCTCACAGACGACTTGCCCGGCTTCGATCAGCTCCGGAGGGTTGGTCTCGGCATCGCACTTGACGTAATAGGCCTCGGCGGCCGAGGCGCCGAACAGGGCGCCGCTGCGGTAGACCCGATTGAGGAACGAGCTGACGTTGGTCGACAGGCTCGCCCACAAACGCTGGTCGTTGGGCTCGAACACGCTCCACTGCGTCCCGAGCATGATCGACTCCGCCACGAAGTTGAACAACCTCCGAACGTTGATGTAGCGCCATTCGGGATCGCTCGAGATCGTGCGCGCCCCCCACGCTCTGATCCCGCGTCCCGGGAATGCGCGGATGCAGTTGATGCCGTTGCGGTTGAGCTCGCCCTGCTCGGCGTGGGTGATCTGGAACGCAAGGCCGTTCGCACCCCGGACGACCTCGTTGGCAGGTGCCTTGTGGACCCCGCGCGTCTCGTCGACGCGGGCCCAGACTCCCGCCATGTGACCGGACGGCGGGATCCGCAGCGGCCGCTTCGTCAGCGGATCCATGACCTCGATCCACGGCCAGTACATCGCGGCCATCTTCGAGTCGTAACCGGCGGTATTCATCCGCCACTCCAGCACCTCTTGCGGGATCATCCCATCCGGCGTGTCGATGATCGCCATGCGGTCGCCCATCAGCTCGGCGTGCGCGATCATCTTGCCCTGCAGGTCGCGCATCTGGGATCCGTCACCGTTGAGGTTGACGACATCGGGCATGATCAGCATCGTCACCTCGTCGAGCGCGGCCGCGTTGCCCATTCCCTTCCGCGTCGCGACGTCACCCTCGAAGTCGCCCGCAGAGACCTTCTCCAGCGCGACCGACGGGACTGAGAGTGTGTACGTGCCGGGCGCCAGGCGAATATCTGGCAGCGATGTCCCGGTCTCCTCAATCTTGATGAGCTTTGACGCGGAGTTGACCTTTGTGGCGACGTACGTGCGCCCCTTCTTCACTGTCACGCCCGGGTATTCCTCGGTCTCACCGCCGGACGAGACCGTGAACTTGTAAGTCGGTTCACTGTCCTTGCCCTCCTGCGGAGGCTCCTCGGCAACTTCGACCTGGACGGTGTCGCTTACTCCATCGAGGGCCACGGCTCGGAGCGCCTCGACGTCCTTGTCGGTCGCGGACGGGAGCGCCGCCTGAGGCTTGGGGGATTCATCCCCGCCCCCCACCCGGATGATCCACGCTAGCGATCCACCATTCATGAAATAGCCATATACGGCGTGGGCGGTGTACGACCCCTCCATGAACGGCCCGTTTTCCGGATGCTGGGAATCGGTGTAGAGGCTCGCGAACTGAGTCCAGTTCGAGATCCGCATCGGCCTGTTGATTGGACCGCCGGGCAGCAGTCCTACGAAGCAGGCAACCGACGTGGCGACACCCTCAATCGGCTTGTTCCCAGAGGAGACTTCTTCAACGTAGACGCCCGGCGTCAGGTACGTGGGCATAACACTCCTTACGAGCCGTCGGTGACGAAAACCAGGTCAAACCTGAACATGGCCATGTTGACGGGCCCTCGGCGCAAAATCTTCCGTCGTTCCCCAGTGCCGGTGTCTCGCTGCGGTCCCCGTTGCCCCATGACCGTGAACGGCCATCATGTCACGTCGCCGAGCACAGAAAGGGAGGCCTTAAGGGCAACGGCCTCGGCACCGTCGCCCTAATGGACAGGCTGGTCGGGCAGGCTCAGCGACGGGCTGGACGACGCTGAGCGGATCCCAGCGTCAGATCACATTTCCCGCCGGGCACCGACACGTTCGCGTCGGCCTCCTGCCCGTCAGCTGTCCGTGCCAGAACCCGATGCTCTCCCGGCGACACGCGAGCGAAGTGAAACCGGCCCTCACCGTCGCTCACCGCCCAGCGACCCGAATCGGGAAGGGCGATCCAGACGCCGGAGAGCGGTTGCCCATCGCGGTCGGCGACCGTGCCACCAAAGCGGTGGAGCTCCTGCATGGTCGGCTTTGGAGCATCGGACAGAAGCGTCCGTACGGTCGTGGTCCGCACCTCGGGCCCGCGAACGAACGTCGCGCCTGACTCGACCACGATCTGGACCACGTAGTCGATCGACGCTTTGTACTGCCCACCGACCGAGGTCCAGAAGTCAGCCTTCTCCTCCCGAGGCCGGCCGACCGACGTCTCAGCCCGCGCGAGTGTCGTCGTGGCGTTCTGGCCGATCACGTCAGCCGGAACGTCGCTGTAGGAGAAGAGCACCGCAAGCACCTGTGACAGCAGGCGGTGCTCGTCCTCCACCGCCTTGGTCCACGCCGTGACCGCATATGTCAACTCGAGATGCAGCGGCGGATCCATGACGATCGCGTTTCCGTTGCCCCGTCGCTCGCTCGGCGTCGCCGTCGCGCGATCGAGCGCCTCGCGCAGGTCGTAGAGGAACAGGTCCACGGTCGGCCCCGTCAGCTTCCCCGACCATTCCTTCGACGGCGCGTCGAACGCGATCTCGACCCCCTCGAACCCGTGCCGGTTGAGCTCGCGCTTGAGCAGTGTTCGAAGCGCTTCGTCGAGATCCGCGATCGCGGTGTTCAGCGGAACCTCGACGACACGCGCCATTGGCCGGACTGTAGCGGCGCCTTCGAGGACGGGCAAGGCGTCCCTCGGACGGTCCGACGCGTCCTACAGGACTTGCGCCGCGAGCAGGTAAGCGTGCACCGACGCGTATGACCGCAGCGCAGGGTAATCGTCCGGTGGGATCCGCAGCCCGAAAGTCTCCTCGAGCACGGCGATCAGGATCAGGGTGTGGAGTGAGTCCCAATCCGCGACTGTGGCGGCGCTGGCGCCTGGCAGCTGTTCGACCGCGAGCTCGGGAAACGTCGCCCGAAAACACCGGATCAGCGCCTCGTCGCTGCCGGTCACCGACCCACCTCGCTGACTCGATGGACGAGCGCGGGTGATCGCTTTGCGAACTCCTCGCGCGTCACGCGGACCGGCCCGTCGTCGAGGTCGCCGACGAGCGAGGCGAGGAACTCGCGCACCGGCGCGTTGCGGTCCGTCTCGTGGTAGGCGACCGTGAGCTGATCGACCCCGAAGCTGTCGAGCAGATAGCCGATGCAGTGGTGCTCGAGGCGCCGCGCGAATGCACGACAGCTCATCACCCAGGTCTCGATGATCAGGCCATCGGCCCCCGTCGAGGCGGCGATCGCAACGACGACCCCGAGCGGCCCGTAGCGGTCCTTGTAGCTCACCGTGACCAGTCGCGTCTCACCATCTCTCAGTGCTCGCTCGAGCCGCGCCCGACCGACCCGCCGGCCGTTGATGTTGAACTGGTTCGTCTTGTTGATCAGCTCGAGCGCCCGCTCGCTCAGCGTGTGGTCGTTGACGAACTCAACCTCGCCGCGCGCAGAGGCGAGAAAGTGGTCCAGGTCCAAGGCCGACCGGCGCGCATGCTCGCGGTACGTACCCGCGGATCTGATGCTCTGGAGCCTGAGACCGTCCTCCTCCGTGACTGCCCTCTTGCCGAACAGCTCGCGCAGCCGCACGAGGAACGGCCACAGCGAGTCGTCGTCACGGGGGAGCGCGGCCGTCACGAGCCCCGGGAAGGCGTCGCGCGCTTCGTCGAGCTCGAGCGGGTCATCGTCGACGAGCACGACCGAATCGGGACCCACGTTCCAGGCCTCGAGGATCCGCTCGATCGAGTCTGACTTGAGTCCCCAGTGCGCTTCCACCGGGTAGAGAGCGTCGACTGGCATCAGCAGGTCCTCGCGCGCGAGGGTCGCGGCGACCAGCCCGGGATCGTTGCGACTGGCGACCGCGATCAGCACGCCGGAGCTGGCCAGGGAGGCGAGCATCTGCTGGTAGATGCCATGACGCTGGCTTCCGGATTCGAGCGCCCACGAGACGTTGTTCGCTCCCACCTCGCCAACGATCCCGGCCCACAGGGTGTCGTCGAGATCGGTGATCAGTCCCTTTTTGGGGGTGCTGCCGGCGATCAGGTTCGCGAGCATCTCCGCGACCGCGGATGCGTGCGCTACCGAGTAGGGACAGCCGGCGGTCAGCTCAACGCGGACGTCGCGCCGGTTGGCCGGCGGTGAGGATTGATCGAGGCGCTGGAGAGCGCAGACCGCGACCCGCTCGTTGCGCGCGAGCCGCGCGACGAAGCTCGCCACCGCGTCGCGGAGCGCGAGTTCCTGAAGGCCGCTCCGGTCCGGGGGCTCGGGGAACAGCGGGGGCAGCGGCAACGTGGGAGGACAGCAGACGACGGGTTTCGCGCTGGAGGCACTCGTCAGCTCGTGCTCGAGACGCTCGAGCGCGCGGTCGGCCGACTCCAGAATGTCGGCGAGGTCGGACAGGCGCCACCCACCAAGGCGGCGCAGGCCGAGCCGGGGATCGAGGTCCGGCCACTCGATCACGACTGCGATCGCGTCGGCGTCTGACCGGGCAGCGCGATCGATGTTCCCGGGCAGGTCGTCGAAGGTGCCCGAGCCCACGCACACGCGCGCCCGAGGAAGCTTCAGGATCAGCTCGGCGGCGAGAAACGTCCGCAGATGGAGCGGCTCGAATCCAGCCGCGAGTGACACTGAGACCGGCGAGGCATCCTCGGCACGGGGACGGTGCAGGATCTCGAGCGCTTCGAGAAGCTTCATCGGCGACTCGAGCCCCCGCGGATCAGCTGACGTCGAGGTAGTAGTACTGGGGCGGCTGGGCGGGCGCGCGCTCGGACCAGACCGTGAGGTACGCGTGAACCGTATGCGGCGCGGGAAAAAATCCCAGGCCCGCGAACGGCTGCATGTCGGCGTAGGCGACGAGCGGGAGGATCGCGACCCGCGCGCCCTGCGAAGCCGCCTGCTCGATTAGATCGAGCGTCAGGGACCCCCGCTCGGGATCGCCGATGCTCCCCCACAAGACGTCCTGAATCACGACGCACCGCGTCCGATCGGCGTCGTCGATTGCGATCACGTGGCCGGTCAGGACCGCCGGTTCCCGATCCGTGCCGCCTCTCACCGCGACCGCGCCAACGCGCGAAAGCTGCCAGGCCGCCTCGGCCTCGGTCCACAGCCGACACAGGTCTGCGTGCTCGCGCATCGCCGCCGCCGCCGTCAACAAGTCCCGCGCCGACGGGGGCCCACCGCGGTCGTGGCCCGGCTCAGAGATCGGCCGGATGAGATACGGCAGCGAGGCGGCGCGGAGCAACGGAAGTCCGAAAAGACGGGAACTCCCCTCGATCATCCGGTTCATCTCGTGACCCTCGGCGCAGTAGCTGACGGCTCCGTCGAAGCCGGCCGCTGCCGCACGCCGCATGAGCTCGCCCCAGAGCATGATCCCGTATCCCGAGCCCTTTTCGGCGGGCGCGACGGTGAGAAAAGTTGAGATCAGAAGCCTGAGCTCGACCCCGTTAATCAGCACGGTTCGCGGATACCCCGCGACGAACGCGACGAGCTCGGAGCCGTGGTAGATCGAGGGAGCGAGCGACGGGCTGGCCCCCGGGTATCTGGACCAGTCGGCCAGGAACTCAGCCGTATGCAGGTATGGCGGCGTCGGGCTCTCGCCCAATGAGGCTCGCATCATCTCCGCCAGCTGGTCGTAGTCGCCGCGGAAGTCCTCGACGGCGTCGGAGGCTTGGCGCAGCGCTTGGAGCCGGTAGCGGCTGGTCCCAGCTGGCACTAGGATTACCTCCATGGTCGAGCGAGCACCCTACGAGGGCGATGGTAGGGAAACGTCGCACCGTCCGAGATCGGCCCAGGAACCAGCCCCGCCGACGCGCCCCTCGGGCAGTCCTTCGGCGGCCCGGGCCCTGGCGCTCCAGCGAGCTGCCGGAAACCGCGCCGCGGCGCGCGTGTTGTCGCGTTGGTCCGCCCATCCTGACAAGGACAAGAAGGGCCAGTTCATGACGGACGAGATGGCGACGTCCTGGAACAAGTTCAATCCGCCGCTGAGCAAGTAGTCAGCGCGTCGCGGACGGTTAGCGGGAGTCGCCGCGGACGACGCCGTGGAAGCGCTCGAAGTCGGCCTCGAGCGTGAGGCGGCCCTGCTTTCCGTACTCCTGCGCCACCGCTCTCACGAGGTGCCGCATCTCGATCTGCGTCCCCTCGTCAGCAGCGGAAAAGGCGGCGGCGAGCGAGCAGTTGCGAATCGCCCCGCCCGACAGCTTGAACTGATTGGCGAGGAAGTCGAGGTCGACGTCGTCGGCGACGGGAGCCGCCCGCGGCAGCACGAGCTGCCAGATGCGGCGGCGGTCCTCGGGCTCGGGGAACGGGAAGTCGATCACGAAGTCGAGCCGGCGGGCGAAGGCGTCGTCGATGTTGCGGCGGAAGTTGGTCGCGAGGATGACGGCGCCTGGATAGCGCTCCATCCGTTGCAGCAGGTAGGCGACCTCGATGTTCGCGTAGCGGTCGTGCGAGTCGGACACCTCGGAGCGCTTGCCGAACAGCGCATCGGCCTCGTCGAAGAACAGGATCGCGTTCGACCCGTCGGCGGCGGTGAACACCCGCTCGAGGTTCTTCTCGGTCTCCCCGATGTACTTGGACACGATCGTCGCGAGGTCGACGCGGAAGAGGTCGAGCCCGAGCACGGCTCCGAGAACCTGCGCCGCCATCGTCTTGCCCGTCCCCGACTCGCCGGCGAACAGCACCTTGAGGCCCTGCGTCCGCGAAACCGTCGCCTCGTAACCCCACTCCGAAAGCACTCGGTCGCGGTGGCGCAGATAGGCCGAGATCGACCGCAGCAGGTCGAGCTGGCGTTCCGGGAGCACGAGGTCGTCCCACGCATATCCGGGATCCAGGTGTGACGCGAGCTCGCCCAACCGGGAGGACGACGCGTGCCGGGCGCCGAGATCGAGATCGACCGGCTGAGGCTCGGACTCGCCGCGCGACCGCGCCGCGATCACGCTCACGTCGGCGGCGGCCTGGATCTGCTCGATCGAGAGCCGGAACTTCGCCGCCACCTCGCGCGTATCCGCGCAGCCGGTGAGTTCGGTCCAGGCGTGGCTGCGCTCGGCGAAGCTCGGGTCGGGCACCTCGACCAACAGCGTCGCCCGATCGCTCAGCGCGATCGCGTCGCTTCGACGCGCCGCGAGCAGCACGAGTCGCTCCGGACTTTCGTCGAGCGTCCGCAGCAGGTGCGTGCGCTCGGCCGGCGAGAGGTCCTCGAGCCCGTCCAGACAGAGGAGCCCTTGCGCGAGCGCGGCGGCGAGGCGGGCGTCGGCGATTGCCTCGGGCCGGTCGAGCTCCCTTACGCCGAGGAGCACGAGCGGAGCGCCGGCGGCGGCCGCGAGGATCGCGCCGCCGTCCGGCCCGCACACCACCAGCGGAAGCCGGGTGCGCGCGGCGAGCAGCATTGCGATCCTCTGCGCAGACTCCTCGCGGCCGCTGATCGGTTGCGGATCGCGGCGCCGCAGCCTGACCCCGGCGGCAGCTTCGGCGAGGTCGCCGGCCCCGAGCAGGAACGCGGTCAACCGGTCGGCAACCTTGACCGGACGGTCGGCGAGCGTCGCGGTCGCGTCTGCCGGGGGCAGCCGGATCGCGCCGCGCCTCGACAGCGGAGCGGCCGGACCGAAGCACGCGAGCACGTCGGAGCGCCCGACCCACTCGCTGGCCAGCAGGTCGGCCGCGAGGCGCGGGCTCGCCAGCCTGCGGGTCACGTCGTCCTGGAGATAGGCGTACAGCCGGCCGAACCGAGGGTGCAGCTCGGGAGCGGCGCACAGCGCCAGCACGGAGCTGTCGAGGGCATCGAGCCCGAGTCTCTGCGCCGTTTCGGCGAGCCGCGTCGCGGCATCGCCGAGCGGGCTGGATGGCTGCGGCCGACCACCCTCGGCCGCGAGGGCGAGCGCCTGCTCGTCCGAGATGTAAAGACCGCGCAGCGCGTCGTCGGGATCGCTACCGGCCGCCACGGCCGCCTGCACCGCTGTCTGAAGCCTGGCCTCCAGGAACTGGAACCAGTCGAGGTGCGCCTCGGTCTCTGTCGCCATAACTCGCTCAGCCGACGTGCCGCGCGGCGGCGTCGGCCTCGCGCTCGAGCGCGTCTCCCGGTTGCGAGACCGTCAGCGGTCCGCTCTCCGGTGCCCCCCGTTGCTGCACGACATGCGCCAGCTCGTGTGTCAACAGCTCACGCCCACTGGCGGTCTCGGGCCGGTACTCGCCGGCGCCGAAGAAGATGTCGCCGCCGACCGTGAAGGCCCGTGCGGACACCGCTCGGTTGAGCGCAGCCGCGTGCTCGTCGACGTGCACCCGTACGTCAGAGAACGAGTCACCGAGTGTCCCGCCGACCTGCTGCGCGATGCCGCGGTCCAAGGATCGTCCGCTTCCTCTCGCCGATGCGATCGCGGCCTCGACGTCCGGATGCACCAGGCCGCCGACGAGAATGCCCTCGCCGTCGCGCATCCGGGCGACGCTCCGGGTGAACCCGCGGTTGCCGATCGCCGATGCGAGCCCGGCGAGCGGCGAGTCATGCGTCACCGTCGCGGACTTCGGCGTATCCGCGAGTGCCGGCCGACGGAGTTGCTCGATGCCCCGCTGGAGCTCGTCCGGTTCCACAGCCTGAGCATAAGCCTGCATCGGATCGTGCGCAACCGAATTGCCACGAGGGGTGATGTGTTCTACCCTCGTGCAGCAGGCTTCAAGGCACGTCGGGGGGTAGTTAGAGGATGACGCCGGGGACGCTGAAGGTAAGGGTTGTGGACTCCACCCTGTTCAGCTTGTTCGAGGGCTGGCATCTGCGCAATAAGGCAAAGATCACAGTCAACAGCCTGAAGACGGGCTATATCCGAAGGGTGTTCATCTTTTCCTTCCGCCCACTCAATGGACCGTCCTCGAAGATCACATGCCTGGCGCCGGGCTCGAACACGCCCCGAAAGGGCTGCTGAGCCGGGGCGAGGTGGCGGCAGTCACGTGACCTGGACTGTGCCCGCGTTCCCTGGAGCCGTGATCGAGATGACCCCGCCCCATGCGCACATCGCCGTACAGCCCGTGTGCAGAGCTGGCTGGCCCTGCACCATGACCTTCGAAGCGCCCGGCGTCCATGGCGAGGACGTGGCCGGCACGCACGGAGCCGGAGTGAACGCACCCAGCTTGGCTGCGGTCGCCGCGGCCACGACTGGGTTGGACATCGTTCCGCACATCCCGAACGTCGGGATGTTCACCATCGGCGCAAACGCCTGGATGTTCGCTGCCGGGGTGCTGGCGGTGACCGGCGTGCCCATCGGTACGACGGTGAGCGGTACGGGGACCGGCGGCATCGCCATCGAGCAGCTGATCATCGCTCCGTTGCTGACGAGTGGCGGCATCGCGCTCGACTCTACGCCCGGGCAACGATGGATTCAAACCGGCGACGCGACGGGCCGAGCGGGCCTGGAGCAACGCCCCGAGCGGAGCTAACGTTCGCGGCCATGCTCCCCGACATCATGCTCGACGACGTTCGCTTTCAGGAGCTCGTGAGCGAGGCGCGCAACCGGATCATCCGTCACACGCCGGAGTGGACCGAGCACAACGTGTCGGACCCGGGGATCACCCTGATCGAACTGTTCGCCTGGTTCACGGAGATCCTCACCTACCGCATCAACCGGATCCCAGAGCGCCTCCACCTCGCACTGCTCGAGCTCGTCGGCGTCAAGCCCGCCCCCGCCGAGCAGGCCCGGGTCGGCGTGCGGTTCATCGTCGAGGGAACCAGCGGGGCGGCGATCCCGGCCGGGACGGAGGTGGCGGTGCCGCGGGCCGCCGACGACGAGCCGGTGGTCTTCCAGACCGACGAGGAATTGGTCGTCCCGACCGGAGCGCTCGCCGCGTACGTCGTCGAACGCGGCGGCAAGGTTGCCGCCGCCACGATGGCAGGCGTCAAGGCACAGCCCACCGGCCCTGCGACAAGCCCGTTCGGCAGCCCGCCGTCGCACGACAGCGCGCTCCTTCTGGGGTTCGATCGGCCGATCGCAAACCTCGTGCTGCGCGTGACCGTCGAGTGCTCACCCGCGGATGGGCGCGACGTGGACCCGGACAACCCGCCGCTGACGTGGGAAGCATCGGCTGAGGACGGCAAGTGGGCCGAGGCATTCGTCGTGAACGATGAGACGGGCGCGTTCCTTCTTGGCGGCGGCGAGATCACGATCGAGATCCCGCCCGAGGCGGCCGCGGCCAAGATCGCGGGCAAGACGCTGCACTGGCTGCGGTGCCGACTGAACGTGCCGGGCCGCGGAACCGACTCGAGCTACGAGCAGGCGCCGGAGATCGCTGCCGTCACGGCGGCCGTCGTCGGCGCGACCGTCGCGGCCAGCCACGCCGCCACCGTCCACGAGGAGTCGATCGGCACCAGCGCGGGGGTACCGGGCCTCGCTTACCGTCTTGCGCACCGGCCCGTGCTGGAGCTGACCCAAGGCGAGACCCTCGAGGTCCGGGAGCGCGGCGACGGTAGCTGGGTCGCGTGGGAGCACGTCGACACCTTCGCGGCGAGCCGGCCGGGCGACCGCCACTTCCACCTCGACGCGACCGCGGGCGAGGTCCGATTTGGTCCGGCGATGCGCCAGCCCGATGGCGGCTGGCGGCGCTATGGGGCAGTCCCGCCCGCGGGGGCGCTGATGCGCTTCAGCCGCTACCGCCACGGCGGGGGGCGAGCGGGGAACGTCGCGTCGCGCACAGTCGGAATCCTGCTCGACGCGGTTCCGGGTGTCGTGAGCATCGCCAACCCACGCCCAGCTTCCGGCGGAGTCGACGCCGAATCGCTCGAGAGCGCCCGCGAGCGGGCGCGTCTCGAAATCCGCAGCCGTTCGCGCGCGGTAACGGCCGAGGACTTCGAGCGGCTCACCCTGGGCGCGTCGCCCGAGGTCGCCAGGGCAGTCTGCGTCGCGCCCGAAGACGGGGGAGCGATCCGCGTGCACGTGCTCCCGCTCCTCGCCCCTGCTGATCGCCAGCTCGAGTTGGCTGAGCTCACGCCGACCGAGGAGTTGATGCGGACGGTCGCCGAGGCCCTCGAGGAGCGGCGGTTGCTCGGGACGAGCATCCGTCTCGAGCCCGTACGGCTCAAGGGCGTCAGCGTGGTGGTCGACGTCCGCGCCTCGCCGCTCGCTGACCTCGAGCGCGTGCAACAGGACGTCGAGCACGCGCTCTACGTGTACCTGAACCCGCTGATCGGAGGGTCACCGGCGGGCCCCGGCGAGGGCTGGCCGTTGGGTCGCGCGGTCAACCAAGGCGAGTTGTTCGGGATTGTTTACAGCATCGACGGCGTCGAGTTCGTAAACGTCCTTCGCATGTACGAGACCGATCTGAAGACCGGCGAGCAGGCCGCGCAACCAACCGAGAGTCAGCTGATGCTCGGCTCCGATGAGCTGATCGCGTCCGCCAAGCACATCGTCAAGGCCGTCTACCGGGAGTAACGAGGATCGTGGCTGAAGAAAACGGGAACGAGCACGCCAGCCAGTCGCCGTTCGTGACCTTCGCAGGGGCGGGCTTCGGCACGATCCAGATCGAGCGCGCCGTAGGAAGCGAACCGGCTCCCGCGTCGGTGTCGAGCCGCCGCTACCTCCGCGACAACCTGCCGGGGATTTACACCGATGGCGACTTCGGGATGCGTTTCGTGGGCGCACTCGAGGCGCTGCTCGACCCACTCATGGCCGCGCTCGACAACCTACCCGAGCATTTCGATCCCGCTTACGCCCCGCGCGACGTGCTCGATCTGCTCACCGAGTGGCTCGGCCTCGAGCATGACGAGGCGCGCTCCGGCGAGGAGCGGCGTCGAATCGTGCAAATGGCCCCCGAGCTGATGCGCCGTCGCGGGACGCGGGAAGGGTTGGAGCTCGCGCTGGAGCTCGCGTTTCCTCGGGTGCCACTGCGAGTCGAGGACGGTGGCTCGGTGACTTGGTCGCTTGAGACGACCCACTCGGAGAAAACACCGAGCGAGCCTCCGTCGTTCGTCGTCTACTGCGATGAACCGCTGCCCGAGACGCGTTTGGCCGCGGTGGCGCGGTTGATCGACCAGGCGAAACCGGCGCACGTCAAGTACCGCCTTCGAGTCAAGGCTCCTCGGCAGCCTAAGGGAGGTTCGGCATGAGGGTATGTCCGAGCTGCGGGCGTGAGAACCCGGACGATCGCGATTTCTGCGAGTGCGGCGAGTATCTGCGCTGGGAGCCGACGAACTTCGTTCCCGCGGTCTCGGCTCCGGCGTCTGAGCCGGGCGCGAGCGAGGAGACACCGGCGACTGAGGAGCTCGATCCGAACGTGACGGTGGCGGCCGATGCGGCCGGGTCGGGGCGTGCGTGGGGCGCTCCGGCGGCGCCGGGCGGGCTGGGCTCGGGGGTGGCGCCGATGCCGGGTACGCCCGGGTCGGGTGACGCGCCGCCGGGCGCGGCGGCGTTGATGTTGCGTTTGCCCGATGAGGACAGCGCTGCTGCGGGTCCGGTGCGGGTGTTGGTCAATCCGGGTGAGGGTGTCGTGATCGTGGGGCTGATCCGCAACCAGTCGGAGGTCGTGGACAACTTCGATCTGTCGGTTCGGGGTTTGCCGGAGGATTGGTGGACGATCTCGCCGGCGACGGCGTATCTGGTGCCGTACGGGAGTGGCGGCACGTACGAGCAGGAGATCCAGATCCAGATCCATCCGCCGCGTTCGCCGCAGTCTCAGGCGCGGCCGTGGCCGTTCGAGGTGGTGGCCGAGTCCAGGGCGTATGGCGGTGAGGTCGCGTCCTCGTCGGCGACGGCGACGGTGGGGCCGTACTTCGAGGTGGCGACGGAGTTGCACCCGGAGCGGGGTTCGGGGCGGTTGAAGGCTCGCTACCGGCTGATCGTTCGCAACAAGGCGAACGCGCGGACGGAGGTCGCGTTGAGCGCCGAGGACACCGATGCCGAGTGCCAGTTCCGGTTCGCCGAGCCGAAGATAGCGCTGGAGCCGGGGAACGCGATGGAGTGCCCGTTCACGGTCCTGCCGCCGAAACAGAAGTGGATCGGTAAGCCGCAGGACCGTCAGTTCCAGGTGACCGCGTCGCCGGTCGGGGTCGAGACGCCGTCGCCGCCGAGAATGGCCGTCTTCCGGCAGAAACCGTGGTTGCCGTGGTGGCTCGCGATCGTCGTCCCGGTGATCGCCGCGCTCGTCGTGTTGGCGATCAAGCTGATGCCTAAGCAGGCCGTGATCCCGAACCTCAAGGGACAGCCGAGCGTGTTCGCGGCCCAGAAGCTCCTCAACAAATCCGGATTCGTGGTGGCGCCCAAACCGGTGACCGTGGCCAACGCGAGCAAGCCCCCCGGCAGCATCGCTGACCAGAGCCCGGCCGCTGGGACGAAGGCGAAGAAGGGCACGATGGTGACCGTGAAGATCTATACGGGCACCGGCAAGGCCAAGGTGCCCAACGTTGTCGGCGAGACGCCCGGACAGGCCGACCAGGCGCTGCGTGCCTCCTCGCTCGCGCTCGGCACCGTCTCCCCCCAGCCGCTCAATCCGCAGGGCAAGATCACCTCGCAGATCCCCCTGGCCGATGCGACCGTCCCCGACGGCACCGCCGTCGCTGTGTTCCTCGCATCGACCGGCGGCAAGGGCGGCTCGGCCGCCGGCGGGAACGCCTCCGCGTCGAAGAAGGCCGGGGCGGGCGGTGGCGCCGGGGTGGCCGCAGGCGCGGCCGCGGGTGCGGCGTCCGCGGCGGCCGTGGCCGCACAGGCGGGCAAGGGACCGATCCCGATCCCGGCCCTCAGCGGTGATCCGACCAAGGCCGCGGCGAAGCTCTCCCAGCTCGGGCTGAACCCCCACCCGGTCAAGCAGCTCGCGACGGTACCGATCGGCCAGGTCGCCGGGACAATTCCGGCCGCCGGTTCCAAGGTACCCAAGGGCGCGCAGGTCAACCTGATCATCTCGAACGGGTCGCCGCAGCTCTCCTACGACAACGGCCAGACGATCAGCGTGATCGACCCGACGACGGGTAAGCCGTCAGGAGCGGTTCCCGCCGGCACGGGAGGATCCCAGGTGGAGGCCACGTGGAGCAACGACGGCACTCAGCTCGTCTACTCGCAGAACGGCCAACTCGTGCTCGACAACCCGAACGACAAGAGCGTGAAGCCGTTCCAGATGACGGCTCCCCAACCCGGGATCACCAACCTCGATCCGTCGTTCGCGCCGACGAACAGCAAGCACATCGTCGCGTTCATCCAGCGGAGCGCGAGCGGGACCGCGCTGTGCTTCGCGACGGTCGGTCCGTTCGCGCTCAACCGATCGTGCACGAACGCGCCGGGCTGGGAGCTCGGCAACCAGGTCAACTGGGCGCCGGGAGGACAGACGATCCTCGTGTTCGGGGCACAAAACGGCGGTCGCACGTTCGGGCTGCTCGCTTTTAACAGCAACGTCGCGTTCTCAACCCAAGCGTCCGACTGGGGGCACGGCACGCTGCAGACCAACGACTCGGTCGCCGGCCAGGGCGTTGTCGCCGGCGCGTTCTCGCCCAACGGCAAGAAGATGGCGCTGGTCTCGAACATCGGCACCGGCGCCTTCAACCTCTACATCGTGCCGGCCAGGAACTTCAATCCGAACGCCTCCCAGCAGTTGCCGGTCAGCGCCTGCCAGGTGGCCTGGCGCTCGGACAGTCAAGCAGTCGCCGTGATGCAACCGAACGGGGTGTGCTCGTCGACCGCGTTCGGAACGATCTCGGCAATCAATCTGGCCACCCCTCGCAACCCAACGACGCTGACGAGCCTCGGGGCCCACCCCGCCTGGCAACCGGTCGCGACGGGTGGCTGATTCGAGCTCGCCGATGTCGCCGCCCAACTTGGAGCCGCTCGTCCTCGTGCTCCCGGACGGGGAGCGGTTCCCGCTGCAGGACGCGATGACGATTGGCCGGGGCGACGACGTCACGCTCAAGCTCGACGACCACACGGTGTCACGGATGGCCGCTCGGATCGCAGCCGGTCCCGACGGCCCGATGATCGAGGACGCCGGATCACGTTTCGGGATCACGGTCTCCGGTCAGCCGCTGTCGGAGCCGCGGCGGCTGTTGGCCGGCCAGGAGATCCGGCTCGGGAACGTGGTACTGCGGGTGGAGAGCGCGGCGGCCCCGGCAGGCGCGGCCGCCGCCGGCCAGCCGGGCGTGGTGGAGGCGTCGGGCGCGATCGCGACGCCCGCGAACGCGACGCTGGTGGTCCCGGTCGGGGCGACGGAGATGGGTCTGCGTCCCGCGGCCTCGCCTTCGCGCGACGGCTCGTTGCGTCCTCGTCTGCGGTCGGGCTGGGCGCTGAAGCGACTCGACGACGAGTCCGAAGAGGAGCGGTATGTGCTGCGTGATCTGCGCGAGGGCACGTTTTTGAAAATGGGCGAGCAGGACGCGCAGCTGGTGGAACTGCTCGACGGCAAGCGGACCGTCGCCGAGCTGCTCGTCGAGGCGAGCAATCGGCTCGGACCGAGTGGGGCAGGACGTCTGGCGAGGCTGGTGGCGGACTTCGGCGAGCGCGGGATGCTCGACGGTGTTGCGCCCACGCCTGTAGCAAGGGAGGAGCCCGGCTTCTTCGCACGCGCGTTCAAGACCCGCGAGAAGACGGTCGGGTGGATTCCCGAGTACTTCAAGACCGCATACCGGCACTGGGGCCGGCTGTTCTTCTCCCCGCTGATGGTGACCTGCCTGGTTCTGCTTTCGCTGGCGGGACTGGTCGTGTTCTCATACCTGGTCGGAGCGCGCTACGGAACGCCGTTCGTCGTCGCCCACCGGCTGATTCTCGGCGGTCTGGTGTTCCTCGCGGGACGGTTCGCGATCGTCATGGTGCACGAGCTGGCGCACGGACTCGCGCTCGCGCACTATGGACGTTCGACCGACCGGGCCGGCTTTCGCCTGCTGTGGATCTTCCCGTATGCGTTCGTGGACTCGAGCGAGGCCTACTTCGAGTCGCGCACGCACCGGATCGTGATCAGCGCGGCGGGCCCGCTGACCGACTTCTCGCTCGGGGCCATGTTCTCGATCCTCTGCGCGGTGTCGCCGAAAGGCAATGTGCGCGAGGTGTTCTTCCAGCTCGCGTTCGCCGGCTACGTCGGGGCCTTCTTCAACCTCAACCCATTCCTCGATCGGGACGGCTACCAGATGCTGTGCGAGTGGCTGCGCGAGCCAAATCTGAAGCAGCGTGCGCGCCAGCAGCTGCGCGAACGGCTCTCCGGGCAGCGGACCGCGGAAGAGAGCTCTCCGGTGCTCGCTCGCTACGCGATCGCCGGCCTCGTCTGGTCAGCGCTCGGCGCCGGTTTCGTCGCGGTTCTGTCCCTGCGCTACTACTCGATCCTGGTCAAGTTCGCGCCGAAGGGTGTGGTCGTCGGCGGCTTCATCGTGTTCTTCGCGGTGCTGCTATTGCCGATCCCGCTCGCGCTGGGTGCTCCGCTGCTGCACCGCGCCAGATACGGCAGCCGTGAGGTGAACCGTGTCGTCAACTGAGACCGAGGTGGAGTTGGCGGGTCGGTTGATTGAGCGGTTGTTGGTGGATCCGGAGTTTCGGGCGGAGTTTCGTCGGGATCCGTCGGGGGCGTGTGTGGCGGCGGGGTTGCCGGGGTTGGCGGGTGAGTTGGGTGGTTCGGGGAAGGCGATGCATACGATGCAGTTGCGGGAGTCGCGTTCGAGTTTGGCTGGGGTGGTGATGGCGATCGCGGCGGAGGGGATCGCGTTGGAGCAGGTTGAGCGGTTGGCGTCGCATGGTTTGCCGGGTGGGTTGGGGAAGGCGTTGCATGGGGTGAAGGTGCCCAAGGAGGCGCATGGTTTGGGGAAGGCGTCGCCGGCCGGGTTGGAGCACAAGCTCGAGCACAAGGCGGGGGTCTCGCCGGCGTCGTTGAAGCGGGCGGAGGCGGCGGGTGGTGCTGGCGGGGGTGCTGGTGGGGGTTCGTCGGCTGCGGGGTCTGCGGCTGGGTCTTCGGCGGCTGGGTCGGCGGGTGGTGCGGGCGGGTCGGCGGCGGCTGGGTCTGCGGCGGCTGGGTCGGGTGGTGGTGCTGGTGGGTCGCAGGTCGCCGCTTCGCATGCCGCTGGGTCCTCTGGTGGTGGGGGTGCGTCGGGTGCGGGGCGTGGGTCTGCTGCCGGGTCGTCTGGCGCGTCGCGGTCTGCGGGGTCGGGATCTTCGCCGAACATGGCTGGGAGCACTCCGTCCTCGTCTTCGTCTGCTTCGGCTGCGGGGAGCTGGCCCGACCAGGCGCCATCGGCGAACTCGCCGGCGACCCCACCGACCGGCGGCGCCGCCACGACTGCGCCCACCGGCGGGGCGGGCGCCTCGACTGTTCCCACGGGTGGTGGCGGGGCGGGCGCCGCGGCCACGAGCACCCCGACCGGCGGGGCGGGCGCCTCGACCGTTCCCGCCGCCGGTGGTGGCGGCGCGTCGACTGTTCCCGCCGCCGGTGGTGGCGCCGCGTCGACCGTTCCCACGGGTGGTGGCGGGTCGGGCGGGGCCGTGTCCGGCGCGGTCGAGGGTGCCAGTAACGCCGCCGGCGGCGCCGCCGTCGCTCCCGTCGGACTCGCCGGACTGTTGGACTCCCCCG
This sequence comes from uncultured Solirubrobacterales bacterium, assembly GCA_963812225.1. Classification (GTDB taxonomy): domain Bacteria; phylum Actinomycetota; class Thermoleophilia; order Solirubrobacterales; family Solirubrobacteraceae; genus Palsa-465. The sequence goes on along the minus strand of CAWEUN010000005.1, from coordinate 632,330 downwards.
GCTTCAGCGCCCCACCCGCCGTGCGCACGTGGCTGGAATCGGGCGGTGTTGACCCCCGAGTCGTCTCGATGCTCGACTCGGTCCTCGCCCACCACACCATCGGCGTCTCCAACCTCGAAGTCCTGAGCACACCCGTCCACGTCCAATCCTTCGACATCGTCTCCGTCGACGGCCAACCCGTCGGCCCCGACAACTTCGCCGCCCGCGACCTCGTCACCGAAATCGCCGCCATGGACCCCAACGTCCGCCCCGACGAAATCGGCACACCCTGGCCAATCCAATCCCCCGGCTTCTTCACCGGCCCCGGCTCCGCCAACGGCCTGCACCTCGCCTTCGAAGCACCCGGCACCAACGCCACCCCCGCCCAAGAAGCCGGCTACACCGGACTCGACACCGGCCAACCCCAACCCCAAATGAACTACGCCATCGGCGCCCAGCCGGCCGTTGGCGCGACGGCGCCGCTGTACCCGGGCACGGGGCCGGCCGCCGTCCAGCAGCTCTCGGCGGCGACGGTCGCTCCTGGCACCCCCGGCGCGAGCGTCGTCGGGTCGGTGCTCGCGGCCGGTCCGAGCGTCGGCTCCTCGCCGCACACGGGCCCTGAGGCGGTGCTCGACTACGCCCGCTCGATGATCGGCAAGCTCCCCGAGAGCACCGGGCCGAACATGGGCCCCGCGCTGGACAAGTTCGAGGCCCAGTACGGATTCCACGGCGCGCCGTGGTGCGGCATCTTCGCCGGCCACGCGCTCCAGGCGGCGGGGCTCAAGGTGCCGCACTCAGTCGCGTCGGTCGCATCGATCCTCGACCTCGCCCGCAACGGCGACCCACCCTTCACGAAAGGAATCCTCCCGATCAGCCAGGCTCGTCCCGGTGATCTCGCGACCTTCGGAGGAGCCGAGCACGTCGCGATCATCACCAAGATCGACGCCGCCGGAGTCCACACGATCGCCGGCAACACCTCGCAGTCGAACGTCTCAGAGACGATCTACTCCCCGAGCTCGGTCACCGGCGTCGTGCGTCCCGACTACGCGCTCGCGACACACGGCGCCGGCGCCGGCGCCGGTGCGGCGCCAGCGGCATCCGCGAACGCTGTTTCGGCGACGCCGGCAAGCGGCGCCGCGGGAGCCTCGACAGCTCCACCAGCAAATGCTCCCGCCGCCGTCCCCGGCGCACCCGCCGCCGCCGTCCCCGGCGCACCCGCCGCCGCCATCCCCGGCGCGGCCCCGGGCGCCATCCCCGGCGCGGCCGCCGCCGCCGTCCCCGGCGCACCCGCCGCCGCGGGCGCCGGACCCGGCACCCCCGGAACCGCCTCCTTCGGCGCCATCGCGAACCAGGGCCCACACCGCAACACCGTCCAGTTCCTCCCCGCCGTCAAGCCCACGCCCGGGTCCCCGGCCCCCGCCGTGGAACCGCCGCCGAGCTCGCGGCTGGTCGGGAGCTCGCCAGCTGCCGAGCCGTCCGCCCCCGTCTCGGCGGCGCCATCCCATCTGTCACCCCCTCCCGCCGACCAGGGTCCGGGGGTCGGCCAGGGTCCCGGGATCACTCCCGAGCTTCACGTCTCGTCGAGCGCTGGGTCGATCCGCGACTATCTCGTTTCGCAAGGACTGACCAAGACGGCGGCGGCCGGCGTCGTCGGCAACCTACAACAGGAATCGAGCCTGAACCCGAACGCGCCGGGCGGCGGACTGGCGCAGTGGCAGCCGCCACGCGGTCCAACGGACTGGTCGCTATCTGGCCAACTCAAGTACCTGGTTCACGAGCTGAAGAGCTCCTATCCCGGCCTGCTGGCACAGATGAACACCGCCGCCAGTCCGGGCGCCGCCGCGACTCTGTTCTGTAACCAGTATGAGCGGCCGGGAATGCCGATGCTGCAGAACCGGATCGCGTACGCCAACTCAGCCTACGCCGCGTGATGATCAAGGGTCTCGTCGGCGGTGAGCTGATCGTGCGCGGTGGCGTCGAGAAGATCGGCGAGCCATCCGCCTCTTACCTCGCCACCTTCCCGAACGTACTTCACCCGGAGGGATTGTGATGGCGGACCCGACCGAGGAAGAGGTGGAGTTGGCGGGTCGGTTGATTGAGCGGTTGTTGGTGGATCCGGAGTTTCGGGCGGAGTTTCGTCGGGATCCGTCGGGGGCGTGTGTGGCGGCGGGGTTGCCGGGGTTGGCGGGTGAGTTGGGTGGTTCGGGGAAGGCGATGCATACGATGCAGTTGCGGGAGTCGCGTTCGAGTTTGGCTGGGGTGGTGATGGCGATCGCGGCGGAGGGGATCGCGTTGGAGCAGGTTGAGCGGTTGGCGTCGCATGGTTTGCCGGGTGGGTTGGGGAAGGCGTTGCATGGGGTGAAGGTGCCCAAGGAGGCGCATGGTTTGGGGAAGGCGTCGCCGGCCGGGTTGGAGCACAAGCTCGAGCACAAGGCGGGGGTCTCGCCGGCGTCGTTGAAGCGGGCGGAGGCGGCGGGTGGTGCTGGCGGGGGTGCTGGTGGGGGTTCGTCGGCTGCGGGGTCTGCGGCTGGGTCTTCGGCGGCTGGGTCGGCGGGTGGTGCGGGCGGGTCGGCGGCGGCTGGGTCTGCGGCGGCTGGGTCGGGTGGTGGTGCTGGTGGGTCGCAGGTCGCCGCTTCGCATGCCGCTGGGTCCTCTGGTGGTGGGGGTGCGTCGGGTGCGGGGCGTGGGTCTGCTGCCGGGTCGTCTGGCGCGTCGCGGTCTGCGGGGTCGGGATCTTCGCCGAACATGGCTGGGAGCACTCCGTCCTCGTCTTCGTCTGCTTCGGCTGCGGGGAGCTGGCCCGACCAGGCGCCATCGGCGAACTCGCCGGCGACCCCACCGACCGGCGGCGCCGCCACGACTGCGCCCACCGGCGGGGCGGGCGCCTCGACTGTTCCCACGGGTGGTGGCGGGGCGGGCGCCGCGGCCACGAGCACCCCGACCGGCGGGGCGGGCGCCTCGACTGTTCCCGCCGCCGGTGGTGGCGGCGCGTCGACTGTTCCCGCCGCCGGTGGTGGCGCCGCGTCGACCGTTCCCACGGGTGGTGGCGGGTCGGGCGGGGCCGTGTCCGGCGCGGTCGAGGGTGCCAGTAACGCCGCCGGCGGCGCCGCCGTCGCTCCCGTCGGACTCGCCGGACTGTTGGACTCTCCCGGCTTCAGCGCCCCACCCGCCGTGCGCACGTGGCTGGAATCGGGCGGTGTTGACCCCCGAGTCGTCTCGATGCTCGACTCGGTCCTCGCCCACCACACCATCGGCGTCTCCAACCTCGAAGTCCTGAGCACACCCGTCCACGTCCAATCCTTCGACATCGTCTCCGTCGACGGCCAACCCGTCGGCCCCGACAACTTCGCCGCCCGCGACCTCGTCACCGAAATCGCCGCCATGGACCCCAACGTCCGCCCCGACGAAATCGGCACACCCTGGCCAATCCAATCCCCCGGCTTCTTCACCGGCCCCGGCTCCGCCAACGGCCTGCACCTCGCCTTCGAAGCACCCGGCACCAACGCCACCCCCGCCCAAGAAGCCGGCTACACCGGACTCGACACCGGCCAACCCCAACCCCAAATGAACTACGCCATCGGCGCCCAGCCGGCCGTTGGCGCGACGGCGCCGCTGTACCCGGGCACGGGGCCGGCCGCCGTCCAGCAGCTCTCGGCGGCGACGGTCGCTCCTGGCACCCCCGGCGCGAGCGTCGTCGGGTCGGTGCTCGCGGCCGGTCCGAGCGTCGGCTCCTCGCCGCACACGGGCCCTGAGGCGGTGCTCGACTACGCCCGCTCGATGATCGGCAAGCTCCCCGAGAGCACCGGGCCGAACATGGGCCCCGCGCTGGACAAGTTCGAGGCCCAGTACGGATTCCACGGCGCGCCGTGGTGCGGCATCTTCGCCGGCCACGCGCTCCAGGCGGCGGGGCTCAAGGTGCCGCACTCAGTCGCGTCGGTCGCATCGATCCTCGACCTCGCCCGCAACGGCGACCCACCCTTCACGAAAGGAATCCTCCCGATCAGCCAGGCTCGTCCCGGTGATCTCGCGACCTTCGGAGGAGCCGAGCACGTCGCGATCATCACCAAGATCGACGCCGCCGGAGTCCACACGATCGCCGGCAACACCTCGCAGTCGAACGTCTCAGAGACGATCTACTCCCCGAGCTCGGTCACCGGCGTCGTGCGTCCCGACTACGCGCTCGCGACACACGGCGCCGGCGCCGGCGCCGGTGCGGCGCCAGCGGCATCCGCGAACGCTGTTTCGGCGACGCCGGCAAGCGGCGCCGCGGGAGCCTCGGCAGCTCCACCAGCAAATGCTCCCGCCGCCGTCCCCGGCGCACCCGCCGCCGCCATCCCCGGCGCGGCCCCGGGCGCCGTCCCCGGCGCGGCCGCCGCCGCCGTCCCCGGCGCGGCCCCCCTTCCCGGAACCCCGGCCGAAGCGGTCCCAGGAGCGGGGACGCCTGGCACCGCCGCGTTCAAGGCGGTTGGTCCGCACCAGCACGGGCCACCCCGCCACACGGTTCAGTTCCTCCAAGCGGTCCAACCGTCGACCGGATCACCTGCTGGCGCCCAGGCAGAGGCCGCCGTACCCGGGGGGCAGGCCGTTCCCGGCGCCGCGCCGGCGGGTGTGCCCGAGCCGGCGGCGCCCGGTACCGGTGGCGTCGCCGGCGCTGCCGAGCAGGTCGCGCAGGTCTCCGGAGTTCCGCCCGTAAGCGGGCCGATCACCGTCAGCTCTTCGCTCCTGACGAGCGGACAGGAGACATTCGCCGCGCATCTGGCGCAGCTGACGGGTCTCAGCCCGCGCGTGCTCGCCGCCTGGGAGCTCGCCGAGGAGTCGGGCGGCCCCGCGCAGGCGCGCCAGGCCGCCTCGAACTTCAACTGGCTGAATATCGGCTACTTCGACAGTGGAGCCGGTCAGATGGCGTTCAACAAGGCGTTCAGCGATCCGGTGACAGCGGCCGAGCAGACGGCCAGGTTCCTGAAGGGCGACTGGGGCGGGGCGAGCTCGAGCATCCGGGCGATTCTCTCGACGGTCGGCAAGAGCCCAGAAGAGCAGATGTCGGCGATCGCAAACAGCGACTGGGCGAGCTCGCATTACTACGGCGGGTCGAGCCTCCGTGGCACCTTCTCCGAACTGGCCGACATGAAGGTCGAGGGCGCCGCGAACTCAGCCTGAACAGGTCCGGGGAGCAAACCGCTTCATGGATGCCGGACCCCATACCCGCGGCTGGACACCGCACATATGATTGCCACGACGGGGCGGGAGCGGCCTGCCGATCAAAGAGGGAACGGTGCGTAGTGCGGATCTTTCTAGTGTTCCGTGACACGATCTACGCGAGTGGATTGCAGGCGACTCTGTCCGCAGCGCCTGACGTTGAGGCTGTCTCCTACGCGAGCTCGATCGCCAACGCGTGGGAGGACGAAGCCCTGACCGAGGCGGACGTGGTCCTCCTTGACGGCGACCTCGGGGGCGTTGATTCGTTCGTTCAGGAGGTCACGATCGAAGGCGGCGCGCGGATCGTGATGTGCGTTCAGGACGTGACCGCGGGGCGCGTGGTCGAGGCGATCGGCAACGGCGCCGCCGGCGCGCTGGCGCGGGATTCGCTCACACCCGAGACCCTGATCGCAGCGGTCACGGCGGTGGCGGCCGGGATCTACGCGCTCGATGCGGCGTCGCTCCGCGCGCTGACCGGATCGGTCTCCCCTACCTCCCACCGAGACCGCCTGGCCAGGGCCACGGGCCAGTTCACCGCCCGCGAGCAACTCGTGTTGAGACTCGTCGCCGCGGGTCTGTCCAATCGAGAGATCGCCCAGCAGCTCTCGTACAGCGAGCGGACGATCAAGGCGATCCTGCACGACGTCGTGACCAAGCTGGGCGTGAAGAGCCGCTCCCAGGCGGTGGCGCTGGCCGTGCGCGAACGGATGATCTGAACGCCGGTCCTCGCCGGCGCGAGCGAGCGGCGCCTCACGACCGACGGAGAGTGAGATCGATCACCGTTTGGCGCCCGTTGGAGGAGTATGATCGGTCCCTTGGATAGTTGAATCCGGGGGTATTGGGGATGAACGGAAGGAGTCGGGCACGGTAGTTTCGCGGTGCGCGAATGGTCGTGGCGATCTTCTTCGGTTCGTGCTTGTCGTCGTTTGGGCGGCGTCTCGGCGATGGCCGCGAACATGATCTTCTGGACGAACTTCAATCAGCCAACCAAATCACGTTCGCAAATCTCGACGGAAGCGGTGCATTTGGGATCCTCAACACCACCGGAGTGACTCCCAACGAACCCGAGGGCGTCGCGATCGACCCCGCCCACAACAGGATCTACTGGGCCAACTGGGCGCGGCAGCACCATCTCCTTCGCGAACCTGAGCGGTGGCGGCGGTGGAACGCTCAACACGATCCGCCGACGACGACGGTAAACCATCCGTTCGGGGTGGCGATCGATCCAGCTCAACGAGAGGATCTACTGGGCCAACGCCGATTGGAGCGGCCCCAAGATCTCGTTCGCCAACCTAAACGGGAGAGGGGGCGGCGGCAATCTCAACACCGGCAACGCCACGGTCCTAGAGCCTATCGGGGTCGCGATCGACCCGTCCACCGGCCTGATCTACTGGGCCAACTGACGGCGGAACCGCTATGGCCGGGAAGATCTCGTTCGCGTTCCTGAACGACAACGACGGCGGCGATCTCGACCACCGGAGCGACCGTCACCGGCCCGAAGGAGTAGCGATCGACTCCGGCACCCAACAAGATCTACTGGGCGCAACCAGGACGCAACACGATCTCGATTCGCCAACCTCAACGGGATCGGTGGCGGCCGTCACTCCGACCGCTGGCGCGAGCCGTCGATGGTCCGTCGTGGGGTCGCAATCGACCTCGTCGACGGTAGGATCTATTGGGCAAACCGGTGAGGCACAGATCGCGTTCGCGAACCTGGACGGCAGCGGGGGCGGCAAGCATCTCTACCTCACCGATTCGCCATCGAGCAAGCGAGTCGCCGACCCTCGCTCGAGCAACCGCCGGGCCGGAACGCCTCCAACCGTCACCGGGGCGTCGGTCGCTCCACCATGCTCGTATGTTCGACGGGCATGTGGGGGCCGTGACCTTCTCAGATCGCTCCTCTACCAGGCACCACAGAACTTCTCGTTCGCTTGGCCGAAGAATGGCGTCGCCGATTGCCGGAGCAACGTCGAGCACGATCACGGCAACATCCGGCGCACCTACGGCTGTCACGTCACCGCCACGAACTTCGCCGGCTCGACGACGCAGACGAGCGGTGGCTTTCCGGTTGCGCCATCGAACTCCACGAACGCATCCGCGAGCGGCTCAGCTGTCGGCGCGACCGCTTCGTTGAAGGTCACCTGCCAGGGCATCGCGGGACAGACCTGCACGGGCCCGATTCTCGTTACCGCGCATGAGAAAAAGAAGGGCAAGAAGATCGTCGGCGTCACCGCCCGCAAGCGGAAGGGCAAGACGACCACCAAGCAGGTCACCGTCGCCAATGGCTCGTACAACCTGCCCGCCAACCACACGGTGACCGTAAAGGTCACGCTGAACCACACGGGCAAGCAGTTGCTCCTGCATTCAAGACACTTCGGACGACGCTCAGCCTTCCTGCGAGCAGCAGCTCGGCGCGCAACGCTCACATTCCGGTACCCCGAAATCCGCATAAATGCTCACCTCTTGAACTGGCACGTCTTCGTCCACAGCTTCACGACCGCCAGCTCACTCATCATCAGCCCGATACCAGCCGGTTCCACCGTCCAGATCGCGTGTAGCGGTGGAGGGTGCCCCTTCTCGCGACACACCGCCAAGCCGCGCCATAGCCAACTGAGTGTCACCAAGCTCTTCGGCAAGCATCACCTGCGGCCCAGCGCGACGGTCAAGTTCACGATCACGGCGCCCAACCACATAGGTGAGGTACTCACCTATCCGCTGCGAGCCCTCCCGATGCTCCCGAAGCCGACGGTTCGGTGCCTCGCTCCCGGAAGCAAACGCACGATCAAGTGCTGACGAGTTCGTAAAGGCTCGCCAATCCTCCAAGATCTACCTAGAGCCCGAGGGCGAGTCTGGCGTGAGGCCTCGGCCTCGAGACGACAAGCGATCGCCCACGGAGTCTCAACGCGCCGGAAACCGACTCGATGACGAATGTCACGCCGATGGGCCATGCGTGTTCGTAGTACCATCGGGCTGGGGCAAGAAGGGTGACGCGAGATCTCTCAACACTGGGGAGTTCAGCGGTCAAGCAGCCAGCGCGCTTGACGATTTGCCCCAGCGACGCGGCGGCCACGCGTGACTGATCCGCCCGGCGGCACGTCTGGCGATCGCGACGGCACGGTGCCAACGCCGACTCCTCACGGGATGCCCAGCCCGAAGCGCCAGGTCGGGCGCTACCAGGTCATGCGCCAGATCGGCCGCGGCGGCATGGCGACCGTCTATCTCGCGCGGCAGACCCAGCTCGAGCGGAACGTGGCGCTGAAGGAGTTGAGCACTTTTCACGCGAGCGCGCCTGAGTTCGCGGACCGCTTTCTGCGCGAGTCGCGATTGGCGGGCTCGTTGAACCATCCCAACATCGTCACGGTGTTCGAGTACTTCGAGGAGGGAGGTACCCCGTACATCGCGATGGAGTACGTCGAGCGTGGATCGCTGCGCCCATACGTTGGGCGGCTTTCGCTGGCGCAGTTCGCCGGTGCCATGGAGGGAATCCTGGCGGGCCTAGCCCACGCGGAGTCCTACGGAATCGTCCACCGTGATCTGAAGCCCGAGAACATCATGGTCACGAGCGAAGGAAGGGTGAAGATCACCGACTTCGGCATCGCCAAGGCGACCCAGAGCGCGGGCACCGCCGCGTTCCTGACAGCTACCGGCACGACGGTCGGCACGCCCACGTACATGGCGCCGGAGCAGGCCATGGCCCAACCGGTGGGCATGTGGACGGACCTCTATTCGGTCGGCGTGATGGCCTACGAGCACGTCATCGGGCGCGTGCCGTTCTACGACACCGAGGCTCCGATGGTGATCCTCATGCGGCACGTCAACGAGCCCATCCCTCCCGTGGTCGAGGTGAACTCGCAGATCGATCCCGAGCTCTCCGCGTGGATCGATCGGTTGCTGGTGAAGGATCCGGCCAAGCGCACCCAGACCGCTGTGGGCGCGTGGGAGGAGCTCGAGGAGATCGTTCTACAGCTGCTCGGCCCCCGCTGGCGTCGGGACGCGCGCCTACCCGAGCACATCAGCGCGCTCGACACACCCCGCCCCCTGACGCCGGCTCCGTTCGAGAGCATGCGGATGGCGACGCCCCAGCCGATGGCCTCAGGGACGATGACGCCCGAGCAAACCGCTGCCCCGTCACCTGAGCCAGCGGTCCCCACCGAGCCGGAACCGGCGTATCTCACTTTTGGCCGGGCGGCGGAATCCGTGGCGCCCGAGGCCGCTGCCGCCGCGGCCGGGGCGGCCCCGCCGCGCAGAGGCCGCCACACCCGCCGCGCCCGAGGCGGCCGTTCCCGCCGCCCCCGGAGCCGCGCCCGCCGCGCCTGAGGTCCCCGCGGCGCCGCAGGCCACCCCCTCGCAGGCCGCCACCCCTGCCCCCACCACCCAAGCTCCACCCAGTGTCGAGGGCAGCGCAGCGACGACTCCGGAGGCAGCGCCTCCGGCACCGGAGGACGCACCTGTCGCACGCGAATCTTCGGACTACATGACGTTCGGCCGTACGCCAGAGGTCGAGACGCCACCCGCTCATCCATCGGAGGAGGGCAAGCAGCAGGAGGGCGGCCCGCCGATAGCGCCAGAAGCCCCTTCGGCCGCGGCCGCAGCGGCTGGAGCCGCCTATCAGACGTACGGGCGCGCGCCCGAACCCGTGACCGCACCAGAACCGCCGACCGAGCCGCCGGCCCAGGCACCGCCCGAGCCGCCGCGTGAGTCGGCAGTTCCGCCTGCCGTCGCTCCGCAATCCCCTGCCGAGCCGCCGCCCCCGGCCCCGGCCCCGGGGCCGGACGAAACCATTGCCGCGATCGGGGCTGCCGCCGGGGCCGCGGAGCTGTCAGAGCCGGTCGAGGCCCCGCCAGCGGGCCCGACCGATTCGGAGGGCATGTTGGCGCCCCCGGCCGAGGCGCCCGAAACTGAGGAGCGGCAACCGGAGCCAGAACCGGAACCTGAACTCGAATCGGAGCCGGAGTCCGAGCCGGCTGGCGGCGCCGCACCTCCGGCGCGCACTCCACCGTCCGCTCGTCCCGAGATCGCGCGCCGGCGCATCGCTGCCGTCGGCGTCGTGGCCGTGGTCGCCGCGGCCGCGGTTGGATTCCTGATCGCGCACAGCGGCTCGACGAAGTCTCAGCCTTCGTCGCCCCCGATGGTCGGCAGCGATTCCGCCGGCCCCGTTCAGATCTCTCTGCCATCCGGGTGGAGTGCACACAAGGTCCCCACGTCGACGAATCTCGGCCTTACGAACGAGTTGGCCGTGGCTCCGTCCACCCCGCCCGGTGGCTTGTTGGTGATGGGAACTGCCACCAAGACCAGCACCACGCTCCTCCCGACTGACTACGTGGCGACCCTGCAAGGGGCCCCCACCCCGCAGACCGTGACGCTCGGCCACACGCAGTTCTACCGTTTCCTGAATCTGACGCCGAAGGGTGGACAGAATCAAGAGACGGCCTACGCCGTGCCCACCACGATCGGATCGGTCGTCGCCATCTGCCAGCCGCAAGGAGCCGGGACTACGTTCCTGAGCGACTGCGAGCGCATCATCGGGACGTTGCAGCTCTCGTCGGCGTCGGTACTGGGGCTCGGCCCCAGCTCCACGTACGCCACCGGACTCAAGGCCGCGATCGGGAAGCTCAACTCGCAGCAGGCCGGCGCCGGAGCGCGGCTATCAAGTGCCAAGAAGCCGGGCGACCAGGCGCGAGCCGCAGGAGACCTGGCTACCGCCTTCCGTCAGGCCGGCTCGGCTGTTCACAAGCTCCAGGCCGGACCGGCGGCGGCCTCGGCGAACGCGGCGATCGCCACAGCGCTACAGAACATCGGCGCTGGCTACGCGGCCATGAGTCAGGCAGCGGCCCACAACAACGGCAGCGGCTATAACGCCGCCCGGCGGAAGATCGCAAGCGCCACGGCTGATCTACGCGCGGCGTTCAACCGCCTTTCGCAGCTCGGCTATACCGCGGCCTAGAGACGTCCGCCTGACCCTCGCCGAAGCCGCCGCCTGACCCGCCGGCGACCTGCTCACTCGGCGGCTGCCTGCCGACACCGTGCCGACCGTCATGGCGGTCGTGCATAGCGCGTCAACACCGGCAAAATCGGCGAGCCCTGACGTCCTACGCACACTCTTCATGCACAGCACGTCACGGCTCGGGTTCAGCGCCGAGATTGTCGGATTAAGCACTATGACATGGCGCTATTTGCCCGACTTCTCCCCCTTCACGGCCGAGTGGCGGGCCGATCGCCAAGCAACGCCCGCGGGCGCGGAGCGCCCGCACCGGTGCTATCCGATGATCTGCGGGGTCGTCGAAGTCGTGTGCGACGGCGGAGGAGCCGCTGGCGGAGGAGTGGTCGTCGTATGCGTCGGCTGCACCGGGGTGGTTTGCGTCTGCTGGAGGGGTGTGGTCGACTGAGTCGCGGCTGAACTGTGCTGAGCCGAACTTGATGAGGACGAAGTCTTGGGCTTGGCCGGAGGCTTCGGCGGGCTCTTCAGATTCGGAAGCACCGGTGCCGCACCGACGGCGGTGATGCTCACCTTCTGCGGTCCTTGGACGCTCGTCACCGGTGCGAGCTGAGAGGACGTCGTCGCCGTGCTGCTCCCCTTGGTCGCCGAGCCGATGGCGAACGCGGCACCGAACGCCGCGGCAACCACCACCACAGCGGCGATCACCAGACCGCGCGTTCCACCCTTGGGCGCATTCACGTCGTGTGACTGCGCGGATTCAATCCGTCCTACCTCACCTGTTGCCGTTGCCCCAGCCATCTGCTCATCCCCTCTTCGTGACTTGGCGCCGGATGATACGGGGCGGATTGCGATCTCGGAAGGGATATTGCTCACAGAGGCGCAATCCCGAGCCGCCCCGGCGCTGGGCCTTGCCCGCTGCGGTCCGGCCCCCTGTGCGAAGCTCTGAGCGTGAAGCTTGGGCAGTTCGGCGTATGGACGTCATACCGCAGGATCGGGGAGGAGCACGCGGGCGAGGCCGCAAAGCTCGTCGAGGACCTCGGCTTCGGCACATTCTGGCTGGGCGGATCGCCACAGCTACCCGCGCTCCGGCCTTTGCTCCAGGCCACCAACCGGATCGTCGTCGCCACGGGGATCCTGAACGTCTGGCAGAGCGATCCCGAGCAGGTGGCGACAGACTTTTCCGAGCTCGACCGGGAGTTTCCCGGGCGCGCGCTTCTCGGCATCGGCATCGGCCACCCGGAGGCCACAGGCCAATACAGGCAGCCGCTTTCGACGATGCGTGAGTTCCTCGACGGCCTCGATGCCGCCCACGACCCCGTCCCCCGGGACAGCCGTTGCCTGGCGGCGCTCAGACCGAGGATGTTGCAGCTCAGCGCCGAGCGCGCGCTCGGGGCCCACACCTACTTTGTCCCGGTCGCGCACACTCGGGCCGCGCGCGAACGACTCGGACCGAGCGCGCTTCTCGCTCCCGAGCTCGCGTGTGTAATCGAAGATGACGCCGAGTCCGGACGAGCGAGAGCGCGGGCTTACGCCGAGCTGTACCTCGGTCTACGCAACTACACGCGCAATCTGCTCGACTATGGCTTCAGCGACCATGACCTCGCCGACGGTGGTTCCGACCGGCTGATCGACGCCGTCATACCGCAGGGAGACGCGGATCACATCGCCGCGGTGGCGCACGAGCATCTGCGCGCCGGCGCCAATCACGTCTGCCTGCAGGTGGCGGGCACCAGCGGAATCCCGCGGTCGGAGTGGACGGCGCTGGCAGCCGCCGTCGGGACCGCCGCCAGTCAGTAGGCTGGCGCCGAGGAGGAGCGATGGCAGTCGACCTGGTCATTGACATCGACAACACCCCCGGCGCGCTGGCGGAGGCAGCGGCCGCGATCAGCGACGCCGGCGTGAACATCGCCGCGGCCGCGTGCATCGGGACGGGCGAGCGAGCCGAGCTTCACATACTCGTCAAGCACGCGGAGGCCGCGAGGCATTCGCTGGCGATCTCTCATCTCGCGGTCAGCCGCGAGCGGGAAGTGATTGTCGTCGACGTCGAAGACCGCCCCGGCGTGCTCGCCGACCTGACCCGCAAGATCGCCCGCGCCGGAGTCGACCTCGACCTCGTTTACGTCGCCACCAGGAATCGCGTGGTGTTCGGCGCGCGCGATCTCCCCGCCCTCAAGGCCGCGATCGAGGTGGAGGGGTGACGTCGGGTTCACCGACGGGGCCCAGTCGTTTACCGTTCCGGGTATGAGCACGACGACCGACCCAATAATCCGCCTGCGCGAAACGATCGGCGTCCAGCGCGGGCCCTCGTCCTGGCGGACGATCAGCCAGGACGACATCAACACGTTTGCGGACCTCACTGGCGACCATCAGTGGATCCACGTCGATGTCGAGCGCGCCAAGCGCGAATCGCCGTTTGGAACGACGATCGCCCACGGCAACCTGACGCTGAGCATCATCGACGGACTGCGTGGCGAGCTCGAGCCCGGCGATGGACTGAACTCCGAGGACATCGCGTTCGGCGTCAATATGGGCTGGAACCGTGTGCGCATTCCGGCGCCGGTCCCGGCGGATAGTCGCGTGCGGGCGACGGCCGAACTCGTATCCGTGGAGGAGAAGAGCGGCGGGTGGTGGGAGATCGTCGACCGCTTCACGGTCGAGGTCGAGGGCGGCGAGAAGCCGGCCTGCGTGGCCGAAAGCGTCACGCGGATCCTGCTGCGCGCCACCTGATCGCCGGCCGCAAGGCTCAGCGAGCGGGCAGCACCGTCAGCACCAGGCGCGACCCGCGGTCTGGGTCGTGGTGGAGCGTGTTGCGCGCGAGCACGCCGTCGGTCTCCTCGGCCTCGTCGCCCCCGGTTCCCAGATTCGGACTGAACTTGGGATGCCCCGAAGAGGCGACCTCGAGCCGGATCCGGTGACCGGGAAGGAAGCGCTGCGCCGTGTCCCACATGACGACCTCGACCTCGTATACGGTCGCTGGCTCCACGGGCAGCACGCGGTCGTGACCGCCGCGGTAGCGCAGCCGGACGAGACCGTCGCAGAGCCGCTGCGCAAACCCGTTCGGGTGGACGTCGACTAGCTTCGCGGTGACGTCGGTGTCGGCGGCCGAAGTGGCGACGTATGCGACGAGCCGGACTGGCCCGAGGACATCCAGTGGCTCGGTCAGCTCGTCGCTCGTGTAGACGAGGACATCGCCTCGCGTCTCGACGCCCGAGTAGTCATCGGGACCGCCCAACTGCGCCGACGATGCCGGAGTGATGAACGGCACCGGCCGATCCGGATCATGGAGCCACTCATCGGGCGGCGATCCGGCGGCCGCCGGCGCGTCGGTCAGCCGCCCATCGCCAAACCGTGAGTTGGCCCGGCCGCCGCTGTCCAGATAAAGGGCGCGCTCGACGCTGTCCGGCGGCGGCCACGCGGCCAGATCAAGCCACTCGTTCGCGCCCATCAGGAAGACCCGCGCCGGTGCGGGGGCCTCGGCGGGCGAGCGGTCACGGACCATCTCGTCGAGGAAGGCGTTCATCACGCCTTCCAGGTCGACCACCGAGTCGTGACCGAAGTCGAGCTCGCCGAACTGACGCCCGGCGTTCACCTGATGTCCCCACGGCCCCATCAGCAAACGCTGGCCTGCCCGGCCCGCCTCGGTCATCGCGGCGAAGTTTGCGGGCGTTCCGATCTCCTCGTCGTCGTACCAGCCCGAGATGTGCAATACCGGTACGTCGACCTCGGCGATCCGGTGCTGGTAGCGCAGCGGCTCCCACCAGTCGTCCAGGGTCTGGTGCCGGCACTCCTCGCGCCACAGTGCAGAGCTGAATCCGGCGGCCTCGTCGAGCGCGATATGGGGCCGGTGACGGTACACCTCCATCCAGTCGACGGCCTCGGTGTACTGCAGCGCGCGGCCGTCGGTCATCCGAAACCAATGGATATGCATCGGCCCCGGCAAACCAGTGGGGTCCTCGACGAACGGATCGGAAGGCGTGACCAGCACGATCATCGCCGCGAGCTCCGGCGGCTGATGGAGCGCCGTGAGCCACTGGATCATGCCGGGGTAGCTGCCGCCGTAGGTGGCAACCGCGCCGTCGCACCAATCCTGCGCGGCCGCCCAGGCGATGACGTCGACTCCGTCGAGCCCGTCGTTGCGGTACGGCTGAAATGCGCCGTCGGAGTCGCCGCGGCCCCGCACGTCGACCCACACCGCGGCGTAACCCCCCTTAGCGAACGCGTCCGCGCGCTCGGTGGGCCGCTCTCCACCGCGACCGTATGGCGTTCGCATCACGACCGCGGGGGCCGGAAGCCGGTCCGGCAGCACCACGTCGGCAGCCAGTGTGATCCCGTCTCGCATCGGGATCCGGACGTTGAAGCGGCGAGTGAGCTGCCCGTCGGACTTCGGCACGGACGGCAACGCTACAGCCATCGCCCCGCCGCCGGCAGAGCGCGTGCTACGAGTAGTGATCCGGGGCGTGTGTCAGCTCCGACCAGTTCTCAGGGTCGTGGCCGAAGACGATCAGCGGGTCGAGCTCGCGCGCGATCTCCCTGAGAGTCTCGAGGGCCTGGTTCGCCTGCTCGCGCGAGAACAGCGCCCGCGGGTGGGCGCGTCCCTCCCACTGGGCCCGGTTGTCGGAGGCGTCCGCCGTGAGCAGCACGATTCCGGTCTCGCTCAGGTCGACGAGCAGCGACATGTGCCCCGCCGAGTGGCCTGGCGTTTCGATCAGACGGATCGTGCCATCGTCGAACAAGTCCACCTCGCCCTCGACCGGCTGCCAGCGCAGCTCAGGGCTACCGAAGTCATCCCGAACGTATCCGGTCTCGGTCGGCGACTCCGCCGCGCGCGCGGCCTCGAGCTCGCGCGCGTGGACGACGACCGTGGCATCGGGAAAGTGACCGAGTGCACCCGTGTGATCGATGTGCAAGTGCGTCTGGACGACGTAGCGAACCGACGCGGGGGCCACCCCGAGCTCCCGCAGCTGCGAAGCGCAGTGCTGGCCTTCGGACATGTGCACCTCGAAGATGTCCGCCAACGCACCCCAGTGTGCGCGCGGGTCCCGAGCGACCGCCACGGGGTTCCCACCGTCGACGAGGACGTCGCCCAGCGGGTGGCGAAGCAGGTAGAACGGCACAGGTACCTCGACGCCGCCAAGGCCCAGCGTGCCGCTCGTGAACAGATACAGCTCGGGGCGGTCGGCCACTACGTCACCGGCTCGAGCACGAGCACTGGGATCTGCCGGTCGGTCTTGGTCTGGTACCCCGCGTAGTCGGGCCAGACCTCCACGGCGCGATTCCACCACACTTCGCGTTCGTCGCCCGAGGCTTCGTGCACCTTGTAGTCGTGCTTGGCGGGGCCGTCCTGCAACTCCACCAGCGGATGCTCGACGAGATTGCGGTACCAGGAAGGATGCTGCGGGGCCCCGCCCTTGGAGGCGACCGCCGCGTACACGCCGTCGTGCTCGATCCTCATGACCGGGTTCTTGCGCAGCTTGCCGGAGCTCGCCCCGACCGACGTGATGACGACCACGGGCACCCCCTGCAGCGTTGTCCCCTTCGTTCCGCCGGAGCTCTCGTACTCGGCGACCTGGTCTCGGGCCCACGCGGCCGGGCTCGGCTCGTATTCACCCTGCAGCGGCATCGCTTCTCCTTTGTGATGGTTTCCCAGGGACGGTAGCTACCTCCGAGGTAATCGACACCGCGACGTCGCGGTGGCACTTTCCGCGCACCACAGCGACCCACCACAGGAGGCATCGACATGGCCGACGTAGCCACGCTGGTCGACAACTACATCGCGACGTGGAACGAGCGGGATGCCGGGCGCCGCCGCGCGCTCGTCGTCCAGACGTTCGTCGACGACGCCGACTACCTCGACCCGCTCATGCAGGGCGAGGGCCAGGACGGCATCGACGCGATGATCGCCGCCGTACAGCAGCAGTACGCGGACTACCGCTTCGAACTCGGAGACGCTCCGGACGCGCACAACGATCGCGTCCGCTTCTCCTGGCATCTCATCCACAACGGGGACGGAGTTCCCGTGGCGACCGGATACGACTTCGCGACGCTCGCGCAGGACGGACGGCTGCAGTCCGTCACGGGCTTCCTGGAGACGCCCGCGCAGTAGCGCCCGGCCCCGCGAAGAACTCGGCTTCGGCCTGCCCCAGCGCCGTGCCCGGCGGAGCACCGTGCAGATACTCGGCGGCGATCGCTCCCCAGTCAGCACCGGCCCGGAGCTGAGTGAGGACGATCGCCACGATGCCGTGCATCCGCCGAATCAGAATCGCGGTCGGGGGAACCGTGAACTGATTGACCTGCGACTTGATCGCCGCGCGCTGTTCGCTGTCCAGGCGCTCGGGCTCGCGATCGCGACGCTCGTGGCCGGGTGAGAAGCGACGCTCGCCGGGCACCGCGTACCACTTGATCGCTCGCCGCATCAGCCTCAAGGCGAACTCCGCGTCGACGGCGTCCGCCCGGTTGGCGGGGAGATAGCCGCCGTCGATCAGGGCCGCCTTCAACGCGGCCGAGTCCTTGTCGCGGGCGGCGAGCGCGATCGCCCGCTCCTGGTCAACGCGCGCGGCGTCCACGTCGCGGAGCAGGCCGAAGTCAAGGAAGCAAACTCGCCCGTCCGGGCGGAGCAGATAGTTGCCCGGATGCGGGTCTCCGAGAGCGATCCGGTCGCGATAGGTCAGCCCGAAAAAGAACCGGAACACGATCTCGCCGTACCTGTCGCGCTCAACCTCGTCCGCACGGCGGACCTGCTCAAAACGTTGACCTTCGATGTACTCCGAGACCAGGACCCGCCGAGTCGACAGGTCCGTGTAGACGCGAGGAACGCTGATGAAGGGATGGCCGCGAAGGCGCCGCTCGATCCGACGCTGGCTCTGGGCCTCGAGCTCGTAGTCGAGCTCCTCTGCGATCCGTTCGCGCAGCTCCTCGGCCATCGCTTTGGCATCGAGCCCCGGCGCCAGCCGTTTGACGAGCGGCAGCAGCAGCATCGCGTTGCGCAGGTCGGTCTCGACCGCCTCCGCTACGCCCGGATACTGGATCTTGGCGACGACCTGCTTGCCATCGAGGGTCGTGGCGCGATGGACCTGACCGATCGATGCGGCCGCGAACGCGCGCTCATCGAACTCGGAGAAGACTTGCTGCAGCGGCGCGCCGTACTCCTTGCGCATGAGCTTCTCGAGGCGCGCGAACGGGACCGGAGGGACGTCGTCGCGCAGTGTCGCGAGCTTGCGCTGAAGCTCGTCCTGCTGCTCCTCGGGAAGGCCCTCGAACTCCACCATGGAGATCATCTGACCGACCTTCATCGCCGCCCCACGCATCTTCCCGAGCTGCTGGACGAGCTCGTGGACGAGCGCCGCGGTGCGCTCGTTCTCGGCGGCCGCGGCTCGTTCAGGCGTCCGCACGCGATTCGCGGTCCGCATCCCCGCCCACCGCAGGCCTTGGCCGGTCACGAAGCTGCCGACGCGCGCCGTCCGCGCCACGCGGCTCGTCGGGAGCTTCCCCGCCTCAGGTGGTGGGTCTTCGGCTGGAACGGTCATCGACGACCGAGGCTAGCGAGCCGCGGTCGGCGACAATCTTCGCCACCGTGAAGGTATTCATCTCGGCCGACATCGAGGGCACCGCGGGGATCGTGGACTGGGAGCAGGTACGCGGACCCGGTCGCGAGTATGAGATCGGCCGGCAGCTGCTGACCGACGAGGTGAACGCGGCGATCGATGGTGCGGTGCAGGCCGGCGCCGATCACGTGCTCGTCAACGACGCGCACTGGACCATGCAGAACCTCCACCCCGGCGCGTTGCACCACAACGCCTCATACCTCTCCGGCAAGCACAAGCCGCTGTACATGATGGAGGGCCTCGACGCGAGCTTCGACGCCGCGTTCATGCTCGGCTACCACGGCGCGATCAGCGCTGAGCACGCGATCCTCTCCCACACGTACAACCCTGCGGCGATCTGGGAGACGCGGCTCAACGGAGTACCGGTCGGGGAGAGCGCGCTGAACGCACTCGTCGCGCTTCATCACGGCGTGCCGGTGGTGTTGATCACCGGCGACGAGGCCACCGCGCACGAGGCACAGCCGTTCCTGCCGTCGATCGAGACCGTCGTCGTCAAGCGCTCGATCACGCGCACGGCAGCGGAGAGCCTCCACCCAGACAGAGCCTGCGAGCTGATTCGAGCGGGAGCTGCGCGGGCCCTGTCGCGCGTCGACTCGGTCTCGACCCCGACGATCGAGCTTCCGGCCACGGTCGAGATCACCTTCCTGACCGCTGACATGGCGGAGATGTCGACGTGGATCCGCGGCGTCGAGCGGACGGCCGCGCGCACGGTCACGGCGACCGACGACGATCCCCTGCGCCTCTACCGCACGTTCGTCACGATCGTCACTCTCACGCGATCGCTCGTGGAACGTTGATCAGCCCGCGAAGATCGCTTCAGGGAGCATGGCGCTGACGATGTACTGGCCAGCGTCGACGATCTCGGAGATCTTGAGGTCGACAGCGAGGCTGCACAGAACGTAGGCATCTTCGCGACCGAGCTGGTACGTCGCCGCGATGTGATCGACCATCGCCCGGACGGCGTCTTGCGCGGCGATGTAGAGGTCGCCTCCCACGCCTGTCGTGGCATAGAACGGCGCGGAGTCGACCCGCGGAGTCAACGGCGCGGGAGTGCGGTACTGCGGCCCCGGGATCGAGCGGCCCTTCTCAAGCGAGAAGCGCAGCGAAGCGAACATCGGAGCCTCGATGCCGGTGACGCACACCTCGCCGTCGCCCTGTGCCCCGTGGGCATCGCCGCACGAGAACAGCCCCTGCTCGACGTAGATCGGCAGATACAGCGTCGATCCGCGGACGAGCTGACGTATGTCCATGTTGCCGCCGAACGTGCCGGGCGGCATCACGGGCTGGGCGCTCGCACCCTCCGGGCAAACGCCCATCGTCCCGAAGAACGGCTCGAGCGGGATCGAGATGTCTTCGCGCAGATAGGCGAGATCGCCGTGCGAAAGGTCGAAGACGCGCAGGTAGGCGTCCGGGAAGTCATCGGGGAGCAGCCCCAGCCCGGGCAGGATCGCGGTCCAGCCCCAACCCTGTGTGTGGATATCCAGGATCTCGACCGCGAGCGTGTCGCCCGGCTCAGCGCCATTGATGGCGATTGGCCCCGCCAACGGATAAACCCGATCCCAGTCGAGACCCGCGATCACGCTCGTGTCGGAGTCAGGGCCGATCTGGTTGTCGCTGACATCGCGGGTCCAGACGACGACGGCGTCGCCGGAATCGATGCCCAGCACCGGGTCGTGGCCCGTGTCCCACGTGAAATGGACCTGTTGGTCAGGCAGGTGGTGCGTGCGCGGCATCTGAAACAGCCTCCAGGGTCGGGTACGTGGGCAACGCTATGTGATTGCCCCGCGAGCGGGCAACGGCCCCGGGGCCTGAACCGTTTTGCTCCGTCACAGGGTCTATTAGGTGCGAACAGAAAACGGAAAGGACGCGATTTGTTGAACTTCACACACAAGCGCTCGGAGAGTCCGGGCGCCGAAAGGAACGCCGAGGTCAGGTCGATCGACGGCGCTGAGCGCGCCACCTTCGCCGCGGGATGTTTTTGGGGCGTCGAGGCTGCGTTCCGCGAGATCGAGGGCGTCGTGAAGACGACCGTCGGCTATACGGGCGGGAGCATCGTCAATCCCACCTATAAGCGGGTCTGCTCAGGTTCGACGGGTCATGCCGAGTCGGTGGAGGTCTGGTTTGATCCGGCGCTCGTCAGCTACGACGAACTGCTGCAGACGTTCTGGTCGATCCACAATCCGACCACGCGCAACCGTCAGGGTTGGGACATCGGCAGCCAGTACCGGTCGGCGATCTTCTTCCATGACGCCGAGCAGGAGCGCCAGGCGATCGCCTCTCGCGATCAGCGCCAGGCGGAGACGCGGAGGCCGATCGTCACAGAGATTGTCCCCGCCAACACGTTCTACGACGCCGAGGACTACCACCAGCGCTACGTCGAGAAGCATGGCGGCGCGGTCTGCGCGTCGACGATCCGCTAACAGCCGCTAGCCCTCCTCGGGCCTGAGATAAGGTTCGAGGAGGGCACGAAGCTGCATCCTGCCGCGGTGAAGGCGGCTCTTGAACGCAGCCTCGCCGACGCCGACGATCTCGGCCGCCTCTTTCGAGGAGAGGCCATCGATGTCGCGCAGGACGACCGCCGTACGCCAGTCGTCAGGCAGCTCGCCGAGAGCGCGCTCGAGCATCTCCATGAACTCACGGTCGAGTGCCCGAGCCTCGGGCCCGCGTGCCGGCGATTCGGGCAGTGTGACGATCGGGTCATCGCGATCGAGGCTTGGCTCGACGCGCCGTGCCGGCCGGCGTGAGAGACGTCGCTGGGCCTCGTTGAACGCGATGCGATAGAGCCACGTCGAGAACTGCGCTCGCTCCTCGAAGCGTCCGAGGCCGCGCCAGGCGCGCAGGAACACTTCCTGGGCGACCTCGTCGGCCTCGGCCGAATCGAGCCCAAACCGCCGCAACGTTGCGTAGACGCGGTCCGCGTGCATTGCGACCAGCTCCGCGAACGCATCCTCATCGCCGCCCCGCGCCCTCCGAAGCAGCTCATGCTCGGAGGTCGGGACGCCACTCACGGCGCGGTTATACCGCGTGGGCGGCGGGCGACAACTGAGTGGCGCCCGCCGAGTCCGCTAGCGCGACTGCTCGTCGAAAGCGAGCGAGCACGAGTTGATGCAGTAACGCTCGCCCGTCTCCCCCGGTCCGTCCGGGAACACGTGGCCGAGGTGTCCGCCGCACGCGGCGCAGTTCACCTCGATCCGATGCATGCCATAGCTGTGGTCGTCGTGCAGCTGCACGTTGGCCCGATCCGCCGGCTCGGTGAAGCTGGGCCACCCGGTGCCTGACTCGAACTTCGTCTCAGACGAGAACAGCTGGGCGCCACAGCCGGCGCAGCGATAGGTCCCGTCGCGCTTCTCGTGCACGTACTCCCCCGTGAATGGCCGCTCGGTCGCCTTGTGACGCAGCACCTCGTACTGGTCTCGGTTCAGCTGCTCGCGCCACTCGCGATCGGTCTTCTCGACGGAAGGGTTGACAGTCTGGTTCTGGTTCTGGTTATGAGTATTTTCGGTCATGTCACTTTGACCCACAGTTCGCCGAAAACGGTTCAGTCGAGACGCGGGGGCTCCCGCAGCCGAAGGCGGACGGAACTCGCGAGTTGAAGCGAATCCGAGCCGCCGCGCGGCGCCGGTAGGCGGTGTAGTGCCTCGAGGAGCAGGCGCAGACTCGCGAGCAGCCGGCGGCACTCGACGCACTCGCGCACGTGGCGTTCCATTCGAGCGCGGCGGTTCGCATCGAGCTCTCCATCGACATACGCCGACATGCGCCCCGGGGCCCATCGATGGTCGCGCCTGAAGCGCTCACGGGAGAGGAATTCGCTCATTCGGGTTCTGACCCGAGCAATCGCCGAAACGGTTCGCATAGCCTGACGGCCCGATGGCCATGTCCGGATCTGCCAGTTCACAGGGTGACGCCGGCCTCGACAACCCCGCATACGCGGCCTTGTCGACCGTGCACGCACCGTTCGCGCAGCGCCGAGGTCGGGTGCTGCGATACCGCTCCGAGATCATGGCTTTCCTCGCGCTGCCGTCGCCCACGACGGACGTGGACTGGCGCGACGCGGCCCAGCTGGTGCCGCCGGGGACGATGGTCGCGGTGATTGAGACGGGCCGCTCGCTGCCGGGCAGCTGGACGGTCTCCCGGACGCTCGAGCTGGTGCAGATGATCGGGGTGAACGCTCGCGGCGAGGAGGCCCCGGAGGCGGTCGCCCTCGGACCGGCCGATGTGCCGGTGATGCTGGCCCTTGTCCGCCTTACGAATCCCGGCCCGTTCTCGGACAGGTCGATCGAGCTGGGCGACTTCGTCGGAATCCGTCGCGCCGGCGAGCTCGTTGCCATGGCGGGCGAGCGGCTCCGTTTCGCCGGCTGGACGGAGATCAGCGCCGTCTGCACCGCACCCGCCTACCGCGGCAGCGGCATGGCGTCGCGGCTCGTATTGGCCCTCGTCGCTGGGATCGAGCGCCGCTCTGAACGCGCTTTCCTGCACGTCCTGAGAACCAACACCGACGCGATCCGGCTATACGAGAGCCTCGGCTTCCGCGTCCGTCGCGAGCTGACCCTCGCCGTGGTCGCGCCCGCGTAGCGCGGCCAGTCAGTTCTCGAGGCGCCGGAGCGCGAGCTCGAGCACGTCCGCGCGGCTCCGGGCACCGTGATCGGCGACGATGAAATGCGGGGCGATCCAGAGCGAGAACGCCAGCATCGAGCGGACCTCTACTTCGTCCTCGTCCGGGCAGAAAGCGCCGAACAGCGAGCGCAGGTAATCCATTCGGCGGTTATCCGCGCGACGAAGACGCTCGGCCACCGGTGGCTCGCGCCGCGCCCAGTCTCGCACGGCCAGGTCGATCCGCAGCACCTCGCCGCTCGACGCGGCGAGCTCGAACAGTCGCCGCAGCCTGGCTCTGGCGTCCCCGCCGTCGCCGTCGACGCGCTCGATCACCTCTTCGACGCCCACGCGCTCCCAAGCGTCTAGCAGTTCATCCAGAAGCGCCCGCCGATCCTCGAAGTGCCAGTAAAAACCG
The DNA here is from genome assembly GCA_963812225.1 of uncultured Solirubrobacterales bacterium. GTDB lineage: Bacteria > Actinomycetota > Thermoleophilia > Solirubrobacterales > Solirubrobacteraceae > Palsa-465. The sequence continues at coordinate 608,608 of CAWEUN010000005.1, read as the reverse complement.
CCCTTGCTGACACCAAGCGCCCGCGCCAGCGACTCGATCCGCACGGCGTCCGGACCTCCGTCGGCGAGCGCCCGGAGGCCTTCATCGATCCATCTGCTGCGTGGCGTGCGGGTAAGGGCCATCGCGTCTACCGCATCGGAGTTGACATGACCTTGGATGGTGACTAACCTCAAATCCATACGGTACCGTATGGATTCGGAGGTCAACGATGCTGCTCCCCGACACCGCCCATACCTCTCAGCCATGGCGAGTCCACGCGCTCGTCCCCGACTTCAGACTCGAGGACGTCTGGGCCCTACCGACGCCAGGCGGGCCTGACGACTTCCCGCGCCTGGTGGAGATCATGGCTTCGGGGGATCCGTCGGAAAGTTCATCGTGCGCGGCCCGGGCACTCTGGACGATCCGCGGGACCGCCGGAGCGGTGCTCCGCTGGGACCGCCCGGAGGCGGGACTCGGGTCGCGGGTGCCGACGCTCCGCGAGCGGTTGCCCGAAGATCTCCGCGGGACCCCAACTCCCGATTTCGACAAGCTTCCGTTCGCCACGGTCTATCTGCTCGACGACGAGTGGACGGCGGAGATCGCCAACCAGACGGTGCACGGCGTCCTGCACCTCGGTTGGGTTGACGACGGCGCGGGCGGTTACAGCGGCCAGATGGCCGTGTACGCGAAGCCAAATGGCCTGCTGGGCAAGGCGTACATGGCGGCGATCAGGCCATTCCGACACCAGATCGTCTACCCAGCGATGATGCGCCAAATCGGTCGAAGCTGGCGCTTGCGCACCGACGACCCAACGCCGACGCTGGCTTAGATCGCATGCTCGACACTTGTGCAGCACAACAATCGGCTCACGCGCGCCCCGTGGGCGCCTATCGCGCCTCAACATCGTCAGGTCGTGCCCCGCCTGTTGAAGCGCACGGCGCGCTGGGCGCCGCCCCGGCGTAAAGCATGAGCTCACTGCCGGGGCGGCCGTACGCGTCAGCTCACGCGGCCCGGAAGATCCGGAAGTCGCCGCTGACCGTCTTGCCGGTGATGACGAGGTCCGGACCCCCGCTGCCGGCGGACGCTGGGGCGAGCGGGATGTCGGAGCTGAGCAGGCCGGACGCCGAGTCGGCGTCGACCTTAATGTTCGTCCCCGGCGCGATGCCGAGCTCCACGTCGCCGGACACGCTCTGCACGTTCACCTTGCCTTCGCGTACCGATCCCACGCGGACCGTCCCGGAGACCGACTTGGTCGCCACCGATCCGCCGACCGCTTCGGCGGTGATGTCACCCGACACGGTCCCGGCATTGAGGTCGCCGGCGACGCGAGGCAGGCGGACGCTGCCGCTCACGGACTTCACGGTCGCGTCTCCATCGAGCTCGCCGGTAACTCGGACGTCGCCGGACGCGGACTTCGTCTCGAGCCCTGCGAAGGTGCCGTCGAGCGTTGCTTCGCCCGCGGCGGTGACGATCTCGACACGCGAGCCGTGGGGAACACGTGCGCTCACGCGGAGCGACCCGTCAAAGCGGCCGAGGAAGCTGCCGAACGTCTTGCGTTGCGGTGCCACCACGAGCCGGTCTCCGACGAGCTCGACCTTCGTCTGATCGAGGCGCTTCTGTGGGCCATCGAGCGCCACCGTCGATTCGCCGCCGTCGATCGTCGTGACCTCGACGTCGCCCGCGGGGACCGTGACCTCGAGCTGGACGGGGCGGGGAGTTTCGAAGCGTTGCTCAGTCATCTACATCATTCCTTTCAGCTTCGGCCGTAGCCGGTGAGCCGGCGGTCGCCGCCGCCGGGTGGACGAGTTTCGAGTGCGCGAGCCAGCGCCTGTACCAGCCACGTATTGACGGACACGCGGCTGGACGCGGCTGCCGCTTCGACGCGGGCCTTCAGGCTCTCGGGCAAGCGGAGGGTGATCCGGGCGGCGAGGGCCTCATCGGTCGCATCGCTCACCACCGGCCCGGCGTCGCTGACGTAAACGAGCTCAGGCTCGCCGCCGGCCACGCGGACCTCGACCCGCCCCTCGTCGAGCTGGCCCGACAGCTCGAGGGCCGCCTCGGCCATCGCCTCCTGTAGTCGCAAAGCCAGCGATGACTCGATCGCGACTGCAAGGAGCTCGGCGGCGCGTGCAGTCGACTCGTCGCCGACCGCGGCCACGCGGGCGAGGTCCTCGCACACTGCCTGGACGTAACCATCGATTTGCATGGCGGCATAATGACATCACTATGCAGTCATGTCAAGTCAAAATGATGTCAGCCTGCCTGCCTTGACGATGCGGAGCCGCACTGCCCAAGCTCGCGGCGAGGTTTTGCGACTGGTGGCTCTACTGACGAGAGTGGTCTAGGTGGCCGGTCTGCTCGGCAACGGGACGGTTCCGGGTCAGAGCCTCCGCCGGCTCCTCGACTCGCGGGAGATGGTGCTCGCGCCCGGCTGCTATGACGCGCTCGGTGCCGGCCTCGTCGAGGAGGCGGGGTTTGGTGCCGCCTACATGACCGGCTTCGGAACCGCCGCGTCGCGGCTGGGCAGGCCTTACGTCGGCCTGATGACGCTTTCGGAGATGGCCGACAACGCCCGGCGGATCTCCCAGGCGATCGAGATCCCGGTGATCGCCGATGCCGACACGGGCTATGGCAATCCCATCAACGGGCAAATCGAGCAAGACGACCGTGGCCCACTCCGTCGAGCGGGGCGCGCTGGTCACGATGCGCCAGTACTCGCCCGAGAGCCTGCTGTGGCAAACGGTCTCGGTCAAAGCGGACGGAACGGCCTTGCAAACCACACCATCTCGGGGATGCCCTCGGCCAACATCCAGGGGCGAATGCCCAAGCCGCTCGCCGCGCTCATCCACTTCCTGAGCGGCCTCATGCTCGCCCATTGCTGCTGACGGCTCGGGACGAGCACGAGGCTGGAAGATTCAGCGACGGTGGCGCGTCTAGTTCGCGGAAAGCTCTAGAGAGAGAGACTGGATATGAGTACTGCACCACAGCTCGGGATGTACATGATTCGACGTCAAGCTGGGTGGGCATCGCCCGACGAGCTCCAGGCGGCCGCCACGCGCTCCGCGAACGTAGGGGATAACGAGATGTCAGCCGATATCCGCTGGATCCGCTCCTACGTCGTCGCCGAGCCGGACGGGAGACTTGGAACCGTCTGCATCTACCAGGCGTCGAGTCCCGAAAAGATCCGCGAGCACGCGTCGCGCGCGGGACTGCCGGCCGACGAGATCATCGAGATCGCGGACACGGTGGTCGTGCGACCGGACCCGGAGCCGGTAGAGGCCTAGGTCGATGGCGTGTCGGGTCCGACGCGCACCTGACTGGCACCGAAGTAGCGCGCGGTGTCGCGGAAAAGGCTCCGGGTGATGAATGCGTTGATCGGGTCTCCAGGCCGCGCCGCCGCCGGTGACTCGTTTGCCACGGTCCAGGTGAACCGGCAGCTAGACGGCGACGTTTCCTCGACGAGGTAATCCTCGGCGAAGCGCCGGAACAGAGGAAGCGTCGCCTCGCTGACATAGAACGACTTGCACCTACCGTCGTCCCAGCGAAAGTAGATTTCCTTCAGGGCCAACGCGCCACCCGGCGTCCTCGCGGTCCGGGTGGTTCTCACGCCGAACGGCCGCGGCGAGGTCCAGGTCACGCCGGATAGCGCGCGGCACCACTTCAACGCATCGTCGGACGTGAGCGCTGCCCAGACCCGGTCGGCGGGCTGCGGAATCTCAATCACCGCGACCTGCCGCTGGTGAGCGGAGCGCAAGAAATGCTCGTCGCACGCTTCGAGCTTGAACCACGGGCGGCGCATCGGAGGCGCAACGCTATCGCAGCTCTAGCCGCTAACGGTCGCTTATGCGAAGGCTCCGGCGTACGCGTTGAGCGCGGGCTGGCCACCGAGATGCGCGTACAGCACCGTCGAGCCTGGCTCGATCTCGCCGGCACGGACGAGGTCGATCAGTCCCGCCATCGATTTGCCCTCGTATACCGGATCGGTGATCACGCCCTCCAGCCGCGCGCACAGCCGTATCGCGTCCAGCGTGTTCGTGTCCGGGACTCCGTAGCACCCGGCGTGCCAACGGTCGAGCAGGATGATCTCCTCGTCGCGCAGGTCGCGCGGGAGACCGATCGCTTCCGCCGTGCGGCGTGCGATCCGCGCGATCTGGTCGCGGGTCTGCTCTGGCGTGGCCGAGGCGTCGATGCCGAGCACGCGTCGCGGCCGCTCCTGGGCGGCGAAGCCGGCGATCATCCCGGCCTGCGTCGATCCGGTGACCGAGCACACAACGATCGTGTCGAAGAACACACCCAATTCGCGCTCTTGCTGCTGCACCTCACCGGCCCAGCGCGCGAACCCGAGGCCGCCGAGCGGATGGTCGGAGGCGCCCGCTGGGATCGCGTAGGGCTTGCCACCTCGCTCGGCGACGCTCTCGAGCGCCGCCTCCCAGCTCGGGCGAAAGCCGATGTCAAAACCCGCCGGATCCAGCCGGACGTCGGCGCCCATCAGGCGGGAGAGGAGAATGTTGCCGACCCGGTCGTAGACCACATCGGGCCACTCGACCCAGTGCTCCTGGACGAGCACGCAGCCGAGGCCGAGCCTGGCCGCGACGGCGGCGACCTGGCGGGTGTGGTTGGACTGCACGCCACCGATCGAGACGAGCGTGTCGCAGCCAAGCTCGAGGGCCTCGGCCGCGAGGTACTCGAGCTTGCGGACCTTGTTGCCGCCGTAGGCGAGCCCCGAGTTGCAGTCCTCCCGCTTGGCCCAGATGTCGATCTGGCCACCGAGGTGCTCGCCCAAACGCCCGAGCCGATGGACGGGAGAGGCACCGAACATCAGCTCGACGCGGGCGAAGTCGTCGAGGCTCATCGTGACTCGGTGTCTTGCTCGCGGGTCATCGACTGGTCGATCTGCTCTTCGAGTGACGCCCAGTTCAGCCGCGTGGCCTCCGCCGCCGCGTCTGCATCGCCCCGCCGCGCGGCAGCGACGATCTTCCGGTGGGCCGCGATCGATCGCCGGCCAGGCAGCGACCCGAATCGCAATGCCTCCGCACGACGAAGCAGCGGCATGAACCGCGCGATCGTCTCGCGTAGGGGCCCGTTTGCCGCGACAGCAACAAACACGCCGTGGAACTCGTCGTCGGCGAGGATCGCTCGCCGATGGTCCGCCTCGCGGACCGCCTCCTCGAAGCGTCGCGCGGCAGCCGCGAGCGCTCGCAGGTCGGCCGCCGAAAGCCGAGGCACCGCAGTTCGAACGGCGAGCTCGTGCATGGAGCTGATAACCGCGAGCGCCTGCCTGGCTTCGCTGAGCCGCAGCGGCGCCACCCGTGAGCCCGAGCGCGGCCGCACCTCGACCAGCCCCTCGTCGCGAAGCCTCGCCAGCGCCTCCCGCACCGGAGTCCGCGACAACCTGAGCTGCCCTGCCAGCTCTTCGATCCTGAGCGCAGCACCCGGCGCGAGCGCCCCGCTCAAGATCGCACTTCGTAGACGGTCGTAGGCCTCGTCACGAAGGAGGGGAGCTTCCACTGGAGCCAACACAAGACATCTAACATATCAGATGTTAGATTCCGTCTCTAGGTGTCCCTGACTGGCGCTTCCCGGCCAGCTGCTACGGCGGCACGATACCCGCCGCGTCGCCGGTGTCTGTCGCGGCCGCGACACTTTGAATGTCAAATCTTCGACATTCAGCCGTACCGGCAGAACCGTACGGTCAACGTTGAGGCGCGACGCCGACCTCGCGCGCTTTCTTCATCCGAAACGCGATGCTCCCACTCGCGAGGATGAAAGCGACCTTCGAGCGTGGAAGTCTGTAGCCCGCCTTCGTGTGCGGCATGTACTTCACCCGGTCCGAACCGTCGCTCTCCAGCCAACCGGTATAGACGCGCTGCTCCTGGCCGATCATGCGCGGCTGGAATTGGTGTGAGGTCAGGCCGGCGCGTCTCCCGCCCGGCGGAACCGAGCCCGCCGGAACTCTGAGCTCCACACCGAAGTCCCCCGCTTCAATCGTTGTGGCCGGGGCGACCTCGGGCATGTCGTCTGAGCCGCACCAGCCGAGCAGCGTGTGCGGGAGCCGGGCGGCGTGAGTTGCCACCTTGGTGGTGTCGACCCGCGGGGCTGTGCCGCCGCGCGGCGGCTTCTGCGTCAGTGCGGGTTCCGCGTATGGTTTTCCGAGGACCTGCGGTTCGCTCGTCGCCGCGTTATCGGGGAAAGCGAGAATCCGCTCCACCTGCACCGTGATCGGCACTCGGTCCCAGTAGTACACCTCCAACATGTGCCCGGGCAGGCCCGAGACGCGCGGCCCAAGGAAGCGCTCCCACTCCGGCGTGATCGACTCGAGCCACTCGCGGTCGGCGGTGGTCGGGAAGCTCGCCCGACCTTGAACAAGCACGAAGCCTGACCTGTTCGTCAACCCAAAGTCGCGCGCGTGGTATGCGATCGCCACGCCGGGGTTCCGACGGATCCGATCAAGCTTCTTCCACATCGCCTGCGAGCTAGTCAGGGTGATGGTGCCGGCATCGCGATCGCGCAGCGCGAGCGGCGCCATCGGGCTGATCACCACGCCCCGGGCAGGTGTCAGATACGCGAAGCCCGCCGCGAGGTCGGACGCCAGGATCTCGTCAACATCGTCGGTCCATGTGACCACGCCGTGACGATAACGCCCGGCGTCCTCGCAGTCAGGTCTGCCGGACCTCAGTGGGCTCAGCAGGCAGTGAGAATGTGCCGGGCTTAACATTGGTCGAGTAGCTCTGGAGCGTGGCGGTGTTGTAGGTGCTGTACGTCACGGCTCGCGGGAGATCGTAGAACGCGATCACGCCGTCACCGTTGAGGCAGACGCTGCCGAGCGGATGGAGAATCTTGCCGAACTCCAGACAGCGAACGTCCTGGCCCAGGACGCGGCGCCGCACGAGGAAGGCAGGCTCGGGCTTGATCGCCATCTTGCCCGTGTATGTGGCACTAGCGTTTTCCAGGCCGAGCACGAGCGCCTGCGACGGGTACGGACCCTGCAGTTCGAACGTCGTGCCCATCCCGATCCCTTCGTAGGGGCCCTGGCACGACCACGGCGAAGTTGCGCGCGTTTGCGTACAGCTGAACAGGGCGCGAGGATCGCTGCTGGGGCCCGAGAACACCTCGTACCCCTGAATCGCCCAGGCCGGCTCCGTCCCCGATGAGCTCGTCGAAGCGCTGAACGCCGGCGCTTCACGGTAGGTCTCGACTCAGTTCCGCGAGCTCCTCGACGACGCTGGCAAGAGGCCTCGTGGCATCGATCTCATGAGTGCACGTCCTCCGTAGCTGCGGCTCCACCTCGGCGAGGTGGCGGAGCACGAGCTCTCGCTGCTCCGGGCTCTTGCCATACCGGTTGGTCGTCCGGCTATCGATTCGGCTGAGCAACACCTCAGCCGGCGCGCGTAGCAAGACGACCGCGTCAAAGCGGTCGTAGAAACGACCCTGATTTGAGACCGTCCCAGAGACGTACAGAGCCGCCCCCTCATCACGCCCTAGTAGCTCCGTGATCCGGTCTTCGCGCCAAACGTACCCGTCGTCGACATCGGACCATTCGGTCCAGCCACCCTCGTCGGTATCGACCGCCTGATAGCCGAGCCTTCGCAATTCGGCGAGGGCGCTGGACTTCCCGGTTCCTGACATTCCAGTTACGAGGATCCTCCGCATAGCGGTCAGGCTAAGCGACGACGCTTCTGCATGGTTCTCCTTGCACAAAGGCCCGCCCGACCCCGCGTCGAACTACCCCTTAGGACGGTTGTCATCCCGCCCACGCTCTGTTATACGAAGGTATGGAGCGCAGATCGGGGGTGGTTCCATCTCGAGGTAACGTGGGCCTGGCCGCGTTCGTGGTGGCGGTCTTAATTGCGCTTCTTTTCACGGCCCCACCGGCTCTCGGCCGGCCTCGTTCGAGGACGACGTTCATCACCTATTCCGGCACGTACGAGGACACGGTGCCGCTCTCGTTCTCGACTCAGTTCCCGGACGGGATTCCGGGTGATGTTCAGACCGCCGAGATCCATTGGGTCGCCAGGGCGGCGATCTCGTCGGAGGACCTGGACGCGGGCGTTCACAAGCACTGGCGCTACAGCACGCTTTTCGGCTCGTTCGACGCGACGGTGAACCCGACGCCGGGATCGAGCGGGTATCGCTGCAGCAACGTGCAGCTTCGCGAGAGGCCTGGGTACGAGTCGACGACGAACAGCATCGTGAACCTCTACTGGGACGAGACTCGGAACACGTACATGCTTACGGTTGGCGTGCCGTTCAACGCGCTGGCGCTCACGACCGGCCTGCCGCAGCTGAGTACGTGCGCTGCATTCGCTAATCGGGATATCCCCGCGCCCACGGACAGGACCGGTGCGAAGCTCGGCTACGCGTTGGAGCCGACGATCACGGTCCACGCCGGCGGCCCGTACGTCTTCCGCCCATCCGCCGTCTGGAACGACCCCGCGTTTGACGCGTTTGACCGAGTCGACTCGGAGATCGTCATCTCGGCCGGGATCAACGGCGCGTCTCCTCCACGCGAGGAGCCCTTGCCCCCGGCGGACCAGAAGGACAGGCTGAAGGCTGGCGCTCGCGCGGACCTGCCGGGCGCGATCGAGAACGCGAAGGCATACTGTCTGCCGTACGCGACCGGGCTGGGAACGTTCGGCGCCGGTCTGCTCGTGCTCGGGGCCGGTGGCAACGTCGGCGGGGTTCTGACGATCGCTGGGTCCCTCATGGCGGCGACCTCCGAACCATTCTGCGTCGCCACTCTGCAGCGTCTCAAGAACGACATCCTGACGATCTACGATCCGCCTGACTCACACCTGTTCGCGACCGCTGTACCCCGTGTAGCCGCAAGCACAGCGCTGCCTTCCTGTGCCCAGTACACCGGGCAGAATGGAGCGTTTTGTCAGCGCCTGCGAGCACAGCTCGCTGCCCTGCTCGCGGCGGCGCAGAAGGTCGCTGCGATCTCCAAGGCGATCGCGACCACGACTAACAGAATCAGTGGCGCGCTGAAAGCGCACGATAAGCGCGCCGGCAAGCTTCAGTCCAGGCACGCACAACGTCTGCAGGCGCAGGAGGCACACGCGCTGGCGACCCAGACGTCGGCCGGACATGCCGTGGCGAGCACGCTGGAATCGGCTGGCCTCGCGCTGCCTCTGACGGCCGGCCAGACGAGCGCGTCCGACACCTATGCGGTCCACTACCTGGCTACCCATGGCGTCTCGGCGAGATCATTCCGCCGGCTCGCGGGGCCATTGCTGAACCCGACGCCACTCAACGTCCTGGCCGTGCTCGGCTGACGACCGGTAGCGCGCGGTACTGCCGGCGCTTATCTGGCGTTCGGCATCCTGGAGCGCGTGAGCACTGCATTCCGCCACCGACCTGGGAGGCGGCTGGACAACCGTTGATGCAGCGGGACAGGCCTCTGCCAGCGCTTGGGGTCGAGGTCGGCCCCGCAAAGGGCGCAGCCCGCCGCATACGGTGTGACGCGCGATCCACATTGGGGGCAATAACCAGGATGCATAAAGAGAGGATCCACCCAAGCCATCTCAGGCCGCTAAGCAGATCGTCAGAGGTTCCGAAGAACCATCCCAAGCTCGCGCTTAGATATCCCGCGCGAATGTGTCAGTTGCGCGCACCAGAGCGGTGTCGGTGGTGCTCCCGCCCCGGTGCCCCTCCTCGTCGATCACCACGAGCTCGCCCTCGGGCCAATCATGCGCCAGACGCCAGAAGAGATCGATGGGCGGGGCGAAGTCGAGTGCGCCGCGGATCAGGACGCCCGGTATCCCTGCTAAACGTGCAGCATTGCGGGCAAGAGCTCCGTCCTCCATGAAGTGGCCGTGGCTCCAGTAGTGAGTCACGATGCGCGCGGAGCACAGCCGGAAGTCGGGGTCCTCGTAGCGGCGAGACGGCGCTTGGCCGGGCACGCGCATCTGCCGGTCATCCCAGTCGCACCAGTTCCGCGCCGCCCGCTCGTGCACGGCGGGGTCGGGGTCGAGCAGTAGCCGGTAATAGGCCGCGCTGAGATCGCCGTCTCGCTCGCTCTCCGGGACACCGGCCTGAAAACGCCTCCACTCCTCGGGAAAGAACCGACCCATTCCCCGCGTGGCCCAATCGACCTCGCGCTGCGTGCCCCCGACAACGGAGAAGAAGACCAGCTCGCTGACCGACCGAGGATGCGCCTGAGCGTAGGCGAGCCCGAGCACCGACCCCCATGACGCTCCCAAGACGAGCCAGCGCTCGATCCCAAGGTGGCTCCGCAGCGACTCGATGTCCGCGATCAAGTGCCCGGTGGTGTTCGCGGTCAGAGCGTCCACCGTGCGGGCCGCGCTCGGCGTGCTGCGACCACAGCCGCGCTGATCGAACAAGACGATCCGGTAAGCGCCGGGGTCGAACAGCTCGGTCCAAGTCGAGTTGGCACCCGAGCCTGGACCGCCGTGCAGCACTACTGCCGGCTTTCCATCCGGATGGCCGCAGACCTCCCAATAGATGCTGTGCCCGTCACCTACCCCCAGCCACCCCTGCGCGTGGGCCAGGGACTCCGGATACGTCACCGACGGGCGTCGCGCTGCCTCCATAATTGTCAGCATAAGCCGGGCGATGGAGCAATGTCCGGGGTTCGCACGGCGGAGGCGCTGCGTAACTCCGGGGATCCGCTAGCTTCGCTTGCCGTGCCGGAAGTAAGGCTGCGGCGGTGGAGGATGGCGGACCTAGCCCAGATCGCCCCCATGACCGACGACGAGTATCTCCGTCCTTGGTGGTGGATGGCGGATGACCTCCGAGCTTGGCTCCGCAGGGAGATCTCCGAAGAACGCGGTCCCACCCGGGCGATCTGTCTGCCGGACGACGACCGCGCACTCGGAAGGGTCGCCGTACGTCTGCCCCAGTTCGCCTCGGAGGCAATCCGATGCGCCGCGGTGCACGCGACTGACCAGCCGGCCGGAGAACTGAGCTACTGGCTCGTTCCCGATGCGAGAGGGCGAGGACTGGCGTTCGCCGCCGTCACGGAGATGATGGGAATCGCCGCCGATGTGGGGTTGACGTCACTGGTCCTTGACATCGAGGAGGAAAACGTCGCCTCGACACGCGTGGCGGAGCGTCTTGGTGCGGCACGGCGAAGCCCAACCCGAGTACACACGGACCGCTTCGGTAACGACTGGACGATGGTGGTCTACGTCCTCCGCCTTCGATGAGTTCAGCACCCGTCCCGGGTTCGTGGGCGGATCGGTGGAGACGTGGATGGTCAGGGAGCCGTCGGTGGCGGTCGTCAAGTTCTGGTTCTTGGTGCCCAGTGAGTACTGGTCGAGGGGATTGGGGTGAAAGAAGTGATGTTCGTTATAAAGCGTGAGCGACCAGAATCCTCGGAGGGCGGCGGTCCGCCCTCGCCGGAGGTGAGGGTGTAGGCGTGCGCGCCGTTGAGGCGCGCCAACATCGTCATCCACGGTGAGCCTGACCCGACACGCAGGTCAGGCTTCTATTTCTGGACCGACAGCTCGCAGCAGGACGACGGATTCAGGATTGACGCCCAAGCTGTCCCCTGTTTCGGCCTCGACGACCCATGCAAGCTGCATGATCGATCCGCGCGCCGCGTCGAGGATGAGTCGTTCAATGTCCCTGGCGGCACCCTCAACGCGGTATCGATCTCCGGTTACGACCGTGATCTCCGTCATGTCGGTCGTGGGATTCGGCGTGCCCTCACTTGAGCTCATCTGATCAGGTATGGCGGGTCAGCGCCTTGGTTGTCCATATGTGGCATCGCACCCGGATCGCACTCCTGATCACGGGATCAGCTCGACTGCGGAGCCTACCGTCTCGCCGGCACGACTGAGATCCGCCTTGTACTGAGAGGCGTGGGTGCTACGGTGGACGTGCGGGTAATGACGTTGCCCGTGAGGTTCTCCCCGCCGACGCAGCGAATCTCTGTTCTATCACGTGTGACCGCGCCGGCGACGGAAGGAGAGCGATGCCCACCCCGGGCCGTCAAACGGCGAAAACGACGCGCGAGCGAGCCGAGGAGAAGCGCGAGGCGAAGCTCGAGCTGGTGCGCGAGCAGGTCGCGAGCGGTTCGCTGGTGATCCGCCCAATGACAGACGAGGAGCGGCGCCAATATCCGCCACGGCCCGCTGGGGCTGGGCGGCAGCGCCGGTAGTGAGCCCTGGACTGTAGTCGCCCGTGACCGCGTTCTTCATCCCCGGGATTGACGGCGACGAGCGCAGCATCGAGGACACATATCGCAAGCTGCGCGGAGCAATCGAGCTCGAGCTGGGCCGCCTCCCACGTGCGCAACGAATCTTCAGGTTATGGTCGCGCCGGGGGCGTACTGATTGCATCACCGAAGTAGGTCGGCCCGACCCAGTACGCGGCGGCACCGTGATCGCGATCTTCGACATGGGTCCGCATCAGCCATTCGTCGTCTGCCGCCAACGAGAGCCCGGGAGCCGGAGCGGAGTCCGCGAGATCCTGGCGTCCAGCGCGTACTCGGTGCTGGAGTTCGACGCATGAGCCCACAGCAGCTGGAGCAGCTACAGGCCGAGGTCCACTACTATCGCGACCGGGTCGCGCTGCTGAGAGCCAGGCTGTACAGGTGGGGTCTCGCTAGGAACCCCCGGCTGCAGGAGCTCGAGCGGCAGCTTGAGTGCGCGGAGCAGCGCCTGCGCGACGGGCGTGGTCGCGCCCAGCCATGAGTGACCTGCTACGTTCGTGTGAGCGGTCGGCGCCGTCGGCCGCGAGGCAGCTTGCTTGGGTTCCGCCGTCAGCGGTTCGGGTCAGCCATCGCCTCCCGAATCGTTCGCGGGCCTGCGGGTGCCGCCAAGGAGTTGTGCATGTCAACAGAATCTTTTGCCGATCTCGGTGTCTCGCGCGCCGTGATTAGCTCTCTTTCCGCGGCAGGGATCACCGAGCCGTTCGCGATCCAGCGCGCCGTGATCGCCGACGCGATCGCCGGCCGCGACGTGATCGCGAAGTCGCCCACCGGCTCTGGCAAGACCCTCGCATTCGGGATCCCGATTGTCGAACGGATCGGCGCCCAGGACCGGCGTCCGGCGGCGCTCGTGCTCGCGCCGACCCGTGAGCTCGCGAGCCAGATCGTCGATGACATCCGCGGGATCGCATATGCGCGTGCGCTACGAATCACGGCCGTCTACGGCGGCGTTGGTCTGGTCAAGCAGGCCAAGGATGCTTCCGCCTCGCACGTGCTGGTCGCGACACCGGGTCGGCTCGAGGACCTGCTGGCGCGGGGCGCGTTCACGCTCGAGAACATCAGGATGTTGATCCTCGACGAGGCCGACCGGATGCTCGACTTGGGCTTTCGCCCGGCTATCGATCGGATCGTCGGCGCGTTACCGCGTAAACGCCAGACGTTGTTCTTCTCCGCGACCCTCGACGGTGAAGCCGGGCGCATCGCCAACCTGTACGCGCACCACCCGACCATCCATCAGCACGGTCCCTCGGCACGACGGGTCGGCGCGCAGATCAAGCACAGGTTCGTGCAGGTCGAGCACGAGCATCGCGTGGGTGCCCTCGTCCGCGAGCTCTCCACCGACCGCGAGCTCACCCTCGTATTCGTTCGAACCAAGCGCGGTGCCGACCGGCTCGTCAAGCGGCTTGCAGCCCACGGTGTCAAGGCGGTCGCCATGCACGGCAACAAGTCACAACGCCAGCGCGAGCAAGCGCTCAGCCGCTTTGAGTCCGGGGTCGTCGACACCCTTGTCGCGACCGACATCGCCGCCCGCGGGATCGACGTTGAGCGGATCTCGCATGTGATCAACTTTGACCCGCCAGCCGACAGCGAGACTTATGTCCACCGCGTCGGTCGCACCGGGCGCGCCGGCCGCAATGGCACCGGGATCACGCTCCTGTCACCGGACCAGCGACACGACATCACGAAACTCGCCGGTCAGCTCGGACTCGATCACGGCCTCCACAGAACGAACGGGGGCCGCACGACACGTGATCCCGCGCGCCATGCAGCCCCTACGAACGGCCCGCGGTCGCGGCGCCGGCGGCCAAGCCGTCGAAGCGTTCCGGAACGCGACTGATCTGTCGGCATTATCGTGCGCTAACGGATAGACCCCACGGTGCCGATCGAGGTGAGTGAGGTGCTTGAGGTGAAGCGAGAGCGGAGCGCCGCGATCCGTTCCCGCAAACGGCGGCGGCCCAGCGCGCGCGTGCTTGCCACGGCGATCGCGAGCGCGCTCTCGATCGGCGTGCTGCTCTGGGTCGCGCCGCCCGCCCAGGTGGTGAACTCGATCAGTGACATGAATCCTGTCTGGCTGCTCGGTGCGGTCGTGCTCGAGCTCGGGTCATGTCTCAGCTACGTGGTGGTCTTCCGGCGCTTCTTCCCCGAGCCGAAGCGGGCCGTCGGTCGCCAGGTGGCGTGGATCGCGATGGGTGCGGGCGCGGTACTGCCTGGTGGAAACTTCTCCTCTGCGGCGGCTACCGGCTGGCTGCTCCGCCATCACAGCATCAGCGCGCGTCAACTCGTTGAGCGCTGCGGCGCGCTGCTGTGCTTCCTCACGCTGTTCGGGTTCTTCATCAACGGCGTCGCCGGGGCATTCCTGCTTGTCGGGATCGGTCACGGTCCACACGATCTCGAGCACTCCGGGATACCGATCCTCGTCTCGCTATTCGTCATCGGCACAGCCGTGGCGGCGATGATCATCGGGCGCCGCCACCGCGCTCGGGCGCCGACGGCCGCGCGTTCTGTCACCGCGTCGCTTGAGGGTGCCTGGAGGTCCGTGTCGAGGCCACATTGGCGGATGCTCGGCGCGGCGGGCTTCCTCTGGCTGGACATGGGCGCGTTGTGGGCCGCGTGCCGCGCGACCGGTCATCCCATCGGTGTCCTGGCGCTCGCGGTGGCGTACTTCATCGGTTACCTCGCGACGATGATCCCGATGCCGGCCGGCCTCGGAGTGCTCGACTCAGGGCTCGCCGGCGCTCTCGTCCTGTACGGGTTCTCCCCGGCCGCCTCGGTCGGTGCCGTGCTCGTCTACCACGCAATTTCAGTCTGGGTTCCCTCGCTCGGTGGGCTCATCGCATGGCTGCCAACCCGGGCCCGATCGATCGTCGACACCGCCGGGCCCGCGCCGGCACAGCCCGATGCCGCGCTGGCCACTAGTCAATAGGTCAGGACTGTTCTTTAGACCACGAGCGCCTTGAAAGCTGGGTCCTCACGGACCGGATCGAAGTCGGAGTCGCTCGCGGCGAGTGAGCGAAACCGATCCGAGCGCTCGATCGCGAGCCGGAGGTGCTCGATCGCGTCAACGGTTTGTCCCGCGAGGCTCTCGCAGCACGCCACGTTGTAGAGCAGCCCGGGGTACTCGGGATATCGATCGGCTCGCCGTCGAGCTCGAACCTGGCGCGGCCGCGTTGTACGAGATAGAGCTCCTCTTGTCCCTCCCCCAGCTCGCCCTCATCGTGCTCGGTGATGATCCGGTCGCCTGCGTCGCGTCCGACCCACGCATTGACGCCAAAGGACGTGATGCCGAAGTGGAGCCGGACAGGCCGCGAAAGAGAGCGGCCGTCGCTGATCTCCTCGATTTCGTCGAGACGCGCCGCTGCGAAGCGAGTCATGGGACCTCCCACGTATGTGTTAAGGAGCCGAGGCAGTGAAGCCACGACTAACGATTACGCCGCCACTTCGGGGAAAGCGAGACTACAACGTCGATCGACCTGCGGAAGGGCCGGCTCGACCGGAAGCCTGGCTCGTCGCCGCAGGTGGGTGCAGGCAAGTCTCAGCCGGAGGGGGCGAGCCCAAGGCGCGCGAATTCCTCTGTCATCCGCGCCCCGACCACCTGCAGCGCCGAGGCGGGGCGGAGCATCACCTTCAGTTCGCTGATGCGCCCATCCTCGTCGAAGGTGAGCTTGTCGATGCCCTCGACCTGCCGTCCGTCCACTTCGGTCGCAAACTCCAGGATGGCCACGCGCGCGTCGCTGTCCTCGAGCTGGTGGACGTAGCGGAAGTGGCCGCCGAGCCCGAGCACCCGCTCGGCCGCCTCAAGCACCTTGAGCACCGTGTCGCGTCCCGCGTAGGGCCGGTAGACGACAGGGCTGCGGAATACGGCATCCTCACTAAACAGTTCGGATGAGTCGGTGACCTCGCCGGCCTCGACGGCGGCGCGGAAGCGGTCGGAAAGCATCAGCGTGGAGCCTAACGGCGGACCGGCAAGCGCTGGGTCATCCGGTAGGGGTGATGAGGCTGCCCGGCGTACTGCGTAGCTTCATCCTGGTGTCGCTCGCACGAATACGGACAAGGCTTCGCTCGGTGGCCTCCGTGGGGCGCGTCGGTCTGGGCTCGTGTGCCTGGTGTACCTAGGGCAAGATGCCCGTCAGCGAGGTAAACGCGGTTGAGCTGTATTGGGAGCGAAGTGGAACCGGTCCGCGGTTGCTGTACTGCAACGGGTCTGGGCTGACGCTCGCGAACTCTCAGCCGCTGCGGGCTCGGTTTGCCGCCAGCTTTGATCTGCTGGCCTGGGATTACCACGGCTTTGGGCAAAGCCCACCGGTGATTGGCTCCTACAGCATGGCTGACGTCGCGGCCGATATGCCGCGCTGCTTGAGCTCGTGGGCTGGGGCACCTGTCGGATGGTCGGCATCAGCTATGGCGGAATGGTCGCGCTGGAGTTCGCCGTCACCAGCCCCGAGCGGGTGGAGCGCCTCGGCCTCAACTGCACCTCGTCCGGAGGTGGGGCGGTTCCTCCTATCCGCTGCAGAAACTGTTGCAGCTGCCAGAGAACGATCGTCTCGCCCAGGCGCTGAAGGTGGTTGACAGCCGCTGGGACGAGGCCTGGCTTGCTGGCCACCCCTCCGATCGCACCCTGGCCGAAGGCCTGGCCGGCGCCATGGCCGGAGGATCGCGTCTGGCGGACTCGGCGGCGGCCGAGGCCCGCAAGGCTCAGATGCAGTCCCGCGCGAGCCACGATGTCTGGGACCGGCTCGAAAGGATCACCTGCCCGACGCTGGTCGCGTATGGCCGCTACGACGGGATCGCTCCGCACGAGAACAGCGAGGCGATCGCCTCGCGGATTCGCGGCTCCGAGCTGCGCGGCTTCGAAGGCGGACACGGGTTCCTGCTCCAGGACCGGGCCGCCCGCTCCGAAGTCGTGAAATTGCTGCAGGCGCCAACGGGCTGAGGTGCCAGCTGGGAAGGTTCGATTCCTTCGCCGAGATTCGCGCTGATCATTCTCGTTCCGGCAGGCATGGCAGCGTTTGCTGGCGCCCGCACGCTGCTGCGGGTTACGGCTTCGGGAGCAGGATCGCGACACCGGTTTCCACCACCGGGTGGAATCCAAGCCGCTCGTAGAGCCGGCGCGGGCGGTTATCGCGCTCGGCGCAGATCCAAACTTGCGGCGCAGCGTCGGCGGCGACACGCACGGCCCGCGCGGTCAGTGCACCACCGAGCCCCTCGCCCCGACGGTCGGGGTGCACGAACACCTGCGCGACCTCGCTGCCGCCGTCATGCGTCTCCACTTGGGCAAAACCGATCGGGAGGCCCTCCTCAACAGCCGCTATGACGCGCACATCGGCGAGCTCGGCAACGTCACGGGCTTGGGCGCGGAATGTCTCCGTCTCAGCGTGTTCGCCAAAGTCCTCCCGATGCCATATATCGCGGAGCTCATTCACGACGTCGTAATCCACCTCGACTAGCTCCGCGCGATCCTCCGCGGGCGCACGGCCGTCGTGGACCATGAAGATCAGCGGGTCGGCCATCCACCCCCGTGCGCGAAGCTCGCTGATCACGCCGCCGGGCATAGGAATCATCCACTCGACGAGGCGATGCGCGCAGCCGGCGAGCTCACGGTGGGCCGCCTCGGTCATTTCGCCCGCCTCCATCGGCCGGTCCAGCCGTATGCAGTTGTAATCCCAAAAATCGGGATGGCGCGGGCTCAGGAGCACCACGCCGTGCGAGAACGGCCGCGCCTCCTGGCAAACCCGCTCCTTCCATGGCAGATGCCAGCGACGGAAAGCCTCCTCGCCGGTCATGTCGGCCACAACGAGGAGACTAGGCGATCGCCGAGCGGCCGGCTTGCAGGCGCTTGACGAACTGCAGCGCGGGATTATTGGGATCCCAAAGATCAGGGAACACCTGCAGTGGCCTGAAGCCGCACGCTGCGTAGAACGCCCGCGTACCCACATACGGCTCGTATTCGACCGTGTCCGCCAGCGTCTTGACCTGCAGATACTCGACCCCATCCAGGACAAGCAGGCGCTCGGCGCGATCGACCATCGCCCGACCGACACCCCGGCGATGATAATCCGGCTGAACTGCCATGACGTCGATCTCGGCCGCGAACGCGGTGTGCTTTAGCAGCGTCAGCAACCCGACCTCGCGCCCGTCCGTAATCGCGACTACGGCCGTCGCTCGCTCGGCCTTGGCGACGTACTCGTCGACCGCTTCCTCGATGCCGAACCAATCGGGCAGCTCATTCAGCAGCTGGCGGCATAACGCGCCCGATCCGGACGTCCGGATCTCGATCCGCAAGCGAGGGCCGCGATCCGGAGTCGGCCGCGAGGGGTCGTCTACATCGGGTCGCGAGCGCTCTCCTGGCACGACCGCAAGTGTCTCAGCATGTGGGTCGGAGATCTCACGCCGAGTGCGGCCGGCTCGTTTGAATGCCAAAGTGGAGGAATCGTGACCACACCTGAGGGCGAGATCGTCGCGCGCGGCTGGGATCTGGTTCATTGTCCGGCCGGAGTAAGTCACGTGATCGTGGGCGCGGGAACGGGTGTCTGTCTCGTTCCGGCGGTCGGCGCGAGAGATAGATCCACCGGCGTGGACTGGGGCGCATATCCTGTCGAGCCGGCTGCCATCCGGCATCGCGCCGGGGTCGAGCGCGAGACACTGAGCCGCGAGAGGCCAATGCAGGCCTATCTCGGCGCAAGCCCGTGCCTTACGACCCCCGCTGGCTTCCGGACCGCACAATCTGAAAACTGACGATTGTGCGGGCGCCAACAGAGCCGGCTCGGCAGCCGGCTCTGTCATCGACGCTATACCTCGCGGCTATGAAGCCGGCAGTACTGGAGTGGCGACGTGGATGAAGTGGTTCGTGGCGAGCCCGGATGCCCGAATCGTCGCAGGCGTGAACCACACACCAATGGCGTTATTGAAAATGATGTTGTTGGTCACAGTGAAGTGATACAGGCTCGCGGCAGACCAGATCAGAATCCCGGTGGTCTGGGTGTCCTTGGGCGACACATCGGCGCCGTCCTCAGAAGTGACGTTGTTGGTGCCGATGACGTTGCGGGTGAACACGTTTCCGTCGACGAAGGCGTTCGGAGCGTGACTGTGAACCGAAATACCCGCTAGACCGTTGCCTTCGACGAAATTGCCGGACACCACATTGTCGTAAGAAGCGGTGAAGGGCGCCGGCGCGAACACTCCGATTCCGGCTCCAAAACCCTTCGTCCCATTGCCGGTCACGACATTGCCGAGGACGTGATTCCGGTACACCCCGCCAAAGGACGGATCAGGCTTCCCCGTCGTCGGATCGAGCCCCAAGTTGTGACTCGGGATGGTGATGCCGCAGTCGTTGACGTTGTTGCGGACCAGATTCCGAGCAATGAGATTGTCGTGCGTCGGCCCAAACTCGTCGGTCAAAAGGATCCCGCCGGAATTCCCGATCGACTTGTTGCCGAACACCGTGGAGGTGGCCACGCTCATGAGATGGATCCCCTCGCCGCAGTCCCCACCGCCGTTCGGGGTGCAGAACACGTACGGCGAATCCGGGTTCTCGTTGCCCAGGTCGTTACCTGTCACATCATTGTGGAGAATCCTCACATCCGTGATCGGGGTGCCGGTGAACAGCTGCATCCCGGCGACCGTCTCCGGCACCGGATCCGGGTTCACCGCGAGGATGCCCTCGCCTTCCGCCCCTTCCACCTTGAAGCCCTCGACCGTGACGTGTGAAGACTCGATCGTGATGCCATTGAAGGGCGCTTGACCGTCGATGTCGCCGGTGGGTGCACCCGCCACGCCGGTGGCGTTGATCGTCGCCGACTCACCGATGAGGGTAAGAGGGATAGGGATGACCACGTCTTCCCTATAGGTGCCCCGACACGCCACTACCGTCCCCCCAGCCTTCGAGGCGGCCACGGCCGCGCTGATCGTCGCGAACTTCGCGGCGCGGCACGACCTGCCAGATCTGGACGGCTTCGCGCTCGGCGCGACGAAGAGCACTCTCGGAGCGGTCCGCCGCAGGTGGCCAGCTGACGCCACGGAAGGCATAGCCAACATGGCGCCCCCGCCGAGCAAGGCCGTTGCCGCGACCGCTATCAACGCAACCCGAGCACGCAAAGCTTTCATTGGTGAAGCCCCCTTTTCTGTTCTGCTGGCGCGACGAAGAACCTAACGAGCGAGCTCGAGCCGGTCAAGCGTGAACCTCCAGACGCGAGCCGCCATTAGTCGGACCACCAGTCCCGCTGACCCGCGACGTCTTCTCGCGGATTTTCGCCGAGATTGGGCGC
This sequence comes from uncultured Solirubrobacterales bacterium, assembly GCA_963812225.1. GTDB lineage: Bacteria > Actinomycetota > Thermoleophilia > Solirubrobacterales > Solirubrobacteraceae > Palsa-465. Next base: position 588,196 of record CAWEUN010000005.1, on the reverse strand, counting down.
ACCAAACACGAGGATCTTGAGGCCGTCTGGCCCGCTCTCGTAGCCTCGCCACGTACCGGGCGGGACGCGCACCACGTCCCACTCCTTGACCTCGACGATCTCGTCATCGAGCTTCATCCGCCCGCTCCCGCCCACGACAACGTACACCTCCTCCTGCTCCTTGTGCGTGTGGCCGTACGGGAAGCGATAGTCCGGCGGGATGTGCTGATAGCTGAGACCGGACTGCTCGAGCTCGAGCGCCTTGCTCGCCACGCGGAACTCCAGGTCCGGCGCGCCGTCGAAGTTGGAGCCAACGTCCTCCAGATCCTCCCTGAGGTTCCTGAGCGTGAACGGCACGGGCGCGATTCTATGGCTCAGGAGGTCGCACCGCCGCCGGCACGCCGCGCGGTGCGGACCGCGCGCCGCGAGCAGGGCTACGCTTAGGCCGTGAGTGAGAACCTCCGTGTCGAGCGCGGTTGGATCATCGTCAACGGCACCCGGCAGGACGATGGCACGATCAAACTCGGGACCGGCGGCGAGATGCGCTTCAGCCCGTTCGAGGCGATTTCACAGCGCCGGGACGCGCAGATCACGTGGGGTCACATCCTTTCGGCGTCTGTGCAGCGACTGGCTTTTTGGCGCCGCTAGGCAGCGCATAGCCCGGCCGGCCGATCGTCGATCAAACACGAAAGCCGCCCTACGCCCGATCTGCGGCCGGGGAAGTGGGTTCGGGCGCGGTTCGGCTCGGGCGCACTCCGCGGAGTCTCCGGTGCTGCCTGTCTAAGAATTACCGAGCTGCTTCTCGTAGATGACCAGGCCCAGCGCGGGCACCATCCCGGCGCTCTCGTATAGGCGGAACGCGCCGGTCGGGTTCGCCGTGTCGACGCCGAGGCCGATGCTGTGCTCACCGCGCTCCCAGAAGCGCCTGAATGACTCGCGGAGGAGCGCCGTCGCCACCCCCTTCTTGCGCCACGGGCGACGCGTGAACAGCACCTGGACCCAGCCGCCCCCGTACGTATCGCACTTGCAGATCGTCCCGGCGGCAAGCTCGTCGCCCGCGCGCACGACGCACCAGAGCGTTGGGTCGAAGCGCTCACTCGCAAGATGCTCCTTCGACCATGTCTCGAAATGGTGCGGCGTGTACTCCCAGTGATCCGCGAATGCCTCCTCTTGAGCGGCGTGAAACTCGCGCGCGTCAGGCTCCGCGTCAAACGCCACGATACGAAGCCCGCCCGGCCACTCCGGCGCGGGTGGCGGTGCATCGAGTTCGATGCGCAGCTCGCGGAACACGCGCACGGCGCCGTAGCCGAGCGACTCAAGCAGTCTGCGGCCTGCTGAGTCGGCTTCCAAGACGCTGCTATGGATCTTGCGAGCGCCGCGACGCGCCGCATGCTGCTCAAGCCCCGTCGCAATCAGTTTCCCGACCCCGCGTCCGAGCGCGTCGGGGTGGACGTACCCCTCGGCGTCCCAGCGCTCGCCTCGCTCACGGACCGCGCCATAGCCAACAAGCCTGTCACCAGCGCGGACGACACGGACGTTGTGCTCAAGATCTACGTCCGACCACTCGTCCACCAGATCGGCGCGCGAGAACTCGCTCCGGCCATACAGCGACGACTCGAGCGCCGCGATGAGCTCTGCCACCGGCCCAGCGTCCGCGGCGACGGCCCGGGTGACGACAACGGGCTCCATGTCGCCGACAAGCTACGCGAGAGCGCTCGTGACCTGCTCACCCGATCTGGACGATGACTTATCGCTGGGGAGACGTTTGGCTTCCCGACACATTGGTCGGTGATCAGGCCTCTCTGCTGAGGCCCGGGTTCGTCCTGAGCACCGCCGGGATCGTCGAGTGGAGGTGGCGGATTCGTGCCAGACCAGGTCGCTAGTGGGGATGCCGGGGTCGCGGGGTGGATCTCCGCGGAGCTGCAACAGAACGTCATCCAGCCGATTGCGGACTTCCAGGATCCGAATCAGGAGTGGCGCCGGCTCTTCTCGGAGCTGCTGGGGACGTTCTTTCTGGTGATGGTTGCGGCCGGCGGGGGGATGATGGGGGCCGCGTTTCCGAATACGATCAGTCGCACCGCGGCGGTGGTCGCACCGGGGCTGATGGTGATGGGGATCATCATGTTCATGGGGAAGGTCTCGGGCGCTCACCTGAACCCGGCGGTGAGCATCGCGTTCGCGCTGCGCCGGGACTTTCCGTGGCGGCGGGTGCCCGGGTACGTCATCGTCCAGCTGATCGGCGCGACGCTGGCTGCGCTGGTCCTGCACGCGGTGATCAACGTGTCGGCCGTTCACGGTTCGAACTACGTCGCGTCGGGGTACAGCGCCGGTGCGGGGTTCTGGATGGAGCTGCTTTTGACCTTCGGGCTGGTGAGTGTGATCCTGGGGACGGCTTCGGGCGCGCAGAACATCGGGATCATCGCCGCGCTGGGGGTGGGCGCGTATATCGCTTTGGCTGGGTTGTGGGGCAGCCCGATTTCGGGAGCGTCGATGAACCCGGCCCGCACGTTCGGCCCGGATCTCGTCGGGGGGAAGTTCACCGACTACTGGGTCTACATCGCCGGGCCGATCGCGGGTGCTGCTGTCGCGGTTGCCGTCGCGTTTGTGCTCCGTGGTCCCGGCGGCGGCATGTCCGGCTCGGCCGCCGCGCAGGGCGCTCTCTACACCGAGGCCGAGAGACGGGGAGGGACTGAATGACCGAGCCGCCGTCGAACGATCGGTTACTGAAAGGACGTGGTTGATGCCCGCACGCGATAGGTCCCACGCGATCGACAACGATCGTGGTGGTGCTGTTCGAGAACCGTTCGCTCGACAACGTGCTCGGGCGCCTGTACGGCCCCGAGGACGGTAAGAACTTCGACGGGGTCATCGGCAAGGACCTGAGCAACCCCATCCCTGAGTGGGCGCAGCACGGCGCCGACCGCAAAGTGGTGCCCTACACGGTCGCGACCGACATGGACGCGCCGAACCCGGATTCGGGTGAGGAGTGGTTCCACACGAACACGCAGCTGTTCAACGTCCTCGACGCGCAGAACCGCTTCAAGGGCGCAGAGGAGGTGACCGAACCCTGGAACGCGCCCCCGCCGGACGCGACGCCAACGATGGACGGGTTCGTTACCGACTACATCAGCACGTTCACCGCCGAGATGGGCCGCCAGCCGACCTACGAGGAGTACGCCCACATCATGACCGGGTACACCCCGGAGCAGCTGCCGGTGCTCAACGGGATCGCGCGCGACTTCGGCGTCTTTGACCACTGGTTCTCCGAGGTGCCGTCGCAAACGTTCATGAACCGCTCCTTCTGGACGGCCGCGACATCGTCCGGGATCGTCGTCAACAGCCCCGTGAAGAAGTGGTTCACCAAGAACGACGCGGAGACGATCTTCGAACGGCTCGAGGAACACGGCAAGACCTGGAAGATCTACGTGATGGAGCCGATGTCGCTGTCGTTTCACGGCATCATCCATTACTCGCGCCTGAAGGATCGGCTGGCGACGAACGTGGTGCCGTTCGCCGAGTTCGAGCGGGACGCAGCCGCCGGAACGCTGCCTGACTTCTCGCTGATCGAGCCGAACTTCATCTCCGGGCACGGCGACTACCACCCGGCATTCGGCCGCTCACTCGGTCGCGCCGTCGACGTGACGACGCTCGATCCTCCGTCCTCGATGCTGGCCGGCGAAGCCTTTCTAGAGCGCATCTTCAACGCCTACCGCGCCAGCACGTCGGAGTCGGGCTCAAACGTCTGGAACACCGCGCTGCTGATCGCCTGGGACGAGCCGGGCGGAACCTACGACCACGTGCCCCCCGGACCGGTCCCTTCGCCCGACCCCGATGCACCGGCCGGCGAGCTGGGCTTCAAGTTCGACCGATCCGGCTACCGCGTTCCGGCGATCCTCGTCTCCCCCTGGGTCCCGAAAAGCTCCGTGTTCAACGACGAGTACCGCCACACCTCGCTGATCGCGACCTTGCGGAAGTCCTGGAACCTCGGTGAGGCCCTCACCCAGCGTGACGCCTCCGCGCGCACGTTCGATGACCTCTTCACCCTGGAGACGCCGCGTGACCCCGAGACCTGGGCGACCGTCACCGCGCTCCCCGTCCCGGCATGGCACCTCGACGAAGAAGTGCTCAGCAACGGGCTCAGCGGCCTCGGCAAGACCATGGGACAAGGCCTCATCGAGCACGCCCGCGCGCTCGGACTCGAGCTCCCGTCACAGCTCGACGATCCCGCTGCCGCACCCACACCCCAGGACATCATCGAAGTCTTCAGACAGGTCGCGTGGCACTACTTCCCCCTCCTCGCCCCGGACAGGACATCCGCGGGCCACCGAGCCAGCACCTAGGCCGCAGGATTACCCGGATCCGGGGACGTATCGGGGACATTTTTCCTGAGGAGGCCGCCGAGCCTCTCCCGAGACCGTCAGATTTGCGGCCAGTCCCCGATGCGGTAGAGGACATGGCGTCAGTTCCTTTCTGTGTGGGTTGAGGGACGAGCCACACCCGGGCCTCCGGCTGACCGCCGGAGCTACGCGGCCAACACCCGTCCCGCCTTCGGGACAGCTGCTCTTGGCAACCGCGGATCGCCTGGTCACGACGACCGCAGCGGACGGGCAGATTTCTCGTGCGGCCGGAGGAGGCGGCCAAGGAGAATGCGGCCACTGACCGCTAACCGGGTAGATCTTCGGGGCGCTTCTTTGCGAGCTTGCCGACGAGCAGGCCGGTGGACTGGCCGACCTCGATCATGTAACCGTCGGGGTCTCGCATGTAGCAGCGGATCTCGGCGCCGCGATCGATCGGCGGCGTGACGAACTCAGCCCCCTTCGAGCTCCATTGCTCGTAGCACGCCTGGATATCGGCGACGCGCAGGTTCAGGAAGCTCGAGACCGTGTTACCCGGCTCGTAGTTGACGACCGAGATGTCGGGCTTGTCAGGGGTCGGGCCGCCACCCGGGTTCATGATCAGCCACGAGTTCGAGAGCTTGATCATGCACGGGTTCTCCTCCAGCACGACCTGGCCGCCGAGCACCTCGGAGTAGAACGCGCGCGACTTGGCGACGCTCCGCACCGTGATGAAGTGGGTGACGAGGAAGCCCTCGGTTGGGGCCGGCAGGTTCTCGAAGTCGATGAATGGCTTGTGCTCCGTCATGGTCTGTGCTCCTCGGACGCAAGTGGCAGGCGGTCGATGTCCCCAGAGCGTACGTCGCGGCAAGAGCGGCGTCATCAGATCGAGTTTCATTCCTAGACGTTCGAGTTCTCGCAGGGAGGCAACGGGGATGACCCGGCTCGTCGGGGTGTGCTGCTTGCGGTCACTGGGGTAGCGATCGCCGGTCACTTCGAATCCAACTCGGGCCGCCTGGCACACCGGCAATGAAAACGGACGCTGGCCGGCGCGTGCGCCACCCGGAGGCCTTCGACGTCCCGGACTACGGCCGCTTCCGGTTGGGTCAGACAATCAGCCTAGTCGGATGGTCATGCTTGGGTGATGTCGTCCACGAAGGTGGCAGGCAAACGCATTCTTGACGGGATGTCGGTCTCGTTCGTGTCGATCCGTTGTTCAGCGGCTCGGGCTGCGACGAGCGATCCGGCGCGCGCTGTCGCTGGATGTTCAGGCCTCAGGAAGCGGAGCGGAATATCGGCCATCCGATTTCGGTCTCCCATCGGTCAGGGTCTTCCGCATCGAGGAAGCCGACGAGGTAGTACTCGCGCAGTGGGCCCTCAACGCTGATCTCGTGGCGCATCACATGGGCGCCGAGATCACCGTAGGTGAGGTCAGCGTCAGCAAGTGAGCCGCGATGGAGCATCACCGCGAGCTCGGCTGTCGGGACGACCAACCGTTCGACGCGCCCGACCGCGCGAGTCGCTCCGTCGATGGGGATGAACACCGTCGCCTCGCCGCGACCGTGCTGGAAGATCTCGCTCGCGTACATCCCACCGGCATGTCCCGCTGCCTGCAGACCTTGGGCGCCCATGCTCGCGTGGAGTTCTCCCAGCGCCCCTTGCCACCAGGCGAGCACATCCTGTCGATCGACCGTTTCCCGGATCGCGATCGCTGAGGTCGCCGGCACGGTTCGGTGCTCCACGGCGCGCGGCGTCTGCGGCCGCTCCAGCAACCCGCGTAACTCCACGACGGCAGCTCGCGTGCGGGCCAAGTCGCCCTCGAGACGATCCAGATGAGAGACGATCAGCCGATTACGCGCCTCGGGATCGGGTGCGGCCAGCACAGACCTGACCTCCGCGACGGGCATCTGCAGACCCCGCAGCCGGCGGATGACCTGCGCGACCGGGATCTGATCCTCGGTGTAGTAGCGGTAGCCGTTGCCGGCGTCTATCTCGCTGGGCTCCAACAGCCCGACCTCGTGGTAGTGGCGCAGCGTCTTGATGCTCAGATGCGACGCGCGCGAGAAGTCGCCGATCGTGACGCGGGCTCTCATGCCCGCAGTATCGACCCTCCCGTTGCCGGAGGGTCAAGGCGAAACCTGGCCCTTGACTCTCCGCTCAGTGGAGGCAGCAACCTTGAGCGTGTCACCGCCAGCGGCGGCAAGTTCAAAACCACCATCGGAGGCTCTCATGACCACCAGCACAACCGACCTTCACGGCACCGTCGCCGAGCACGTCGCAGCAGTCAACGCGCAGAACGAAGACGCGATCGTTGCCACGTTCGCCGACGACGCACTCGTAAACGACGCGCACCGCGAGTTCTGGGGCACAGACGCCGTCCGCCGCTGGGTCGCCAAAGAAATGGTCGGCGACAAGATCACGCTGGCGGTCACAGAGGTGATCGAGCACCACGGCGAGACGATCGTTCGCGGCCGCTACGACGGCGATTTCGACAAGACAAACCTCCCCGACGAGGTGATCCTGACCAACTATTTCACCGTCCGCGACGGGAAGATCGTCACGCTGATCGTGATCCGCAACACCCCCGCGTACTGATCCCAGCGAAACGACGCGATCATGATCACTCACGGACACCTGCATTCGTTGCGCGAGGAGCGTCCGAGGAGTCGCAGGTGAGGGGCCTGCAACGCGCGGCGAGGACGCACTACGACCCGTACGGGACGCCGTCGCGGGCAACGCTGAAGTGAGGCCTCGCTCGCAGCGAACGTGCAGGTCAGCAAGCACATGAAAGTCTGACAGTGACGGAAGTCATTCGGCGAGCGCCAAGACAGCGCGATCGGTCTAATACGGGCACCCCGTCCCTCGTGACCACACTAGGTGTCCGATGCCCCCGGCAGGACTCGAACCTGCGACCATCGGATTAGAAGTCCGGCGCTCTGTCCAGCTGAGCTACGGGGGCGTGCGGGAGACTGTAGACGTGTTCGGTGCCGGATCCACGCGCGGCGGGGCGCTGCTTCTGGCGGCCGTCGGCCTCGTCACGTTGCCGAGCGCCGCCGGCGGCGCGGCGCGCGGCCATCCGCCGCCGGGGCCATGCCTCGTCCCGGGCGTCAACCGGCCCCTTGACCGGGTCTGGCGGCCGGACACGCGCGCCGCGCTCCGATACGCACACGGCCGTACCGGGGACATCGCGTTTGCCGTGCGGACCTCCCAGCACTTCTACGGCTATCGACCCAACCACGTCGAGTGGTCGGCAAGCGTCCTGAAGCCAATGCTGATGGCGGCATATCTCGATCGTCGATCCGTCGCCCACCGGGCCCTGAATCGACGCGACCGGGGGCTGCTCTACCCGATGATCACCAGGTCCGACAACACCGCCGCCACGGAGGTGCTGGGCATCGTGGGGGACCGGGCGCTGTACGCGCTGGCGCATCGCGTCGGCATGACTCAGTTCGCCGTCGCTCCGATCTGGGGGGAGAGCCACATCACGGCTCGCGACCAGACCAAGTTCTTTCTGCACATCGGCCGATACATCCCGCGGCGCCACCGGCGCTACGCGATGCGCCTGCTCGCGTCGATCACGACCTCCCAGCGCTGGGGTATCGGGGAGGTCGCGCCGAAGGGGTGGAAGCTCTACTTCAAAGGTGGATGGGGCTCGGGGACGGGGCTCATCGACCACCAGGTGGCGCTGCTCGTCCGCGGCTGCGCGCGCGTCTCGGTAGCCGTGCTCACCATGTACGACGGCTCCCATACATACGGGAAGCAGACGCTCCGCTCGATGTTCCAGAGACTGCTGCGGGGACTACCGACCGGTCGCAACCGGCACCGAAGACAAACGCTCCGGCGCGGCGAGATGACCTAGACATCGGGGCGCCCGGACTTGAACCGGGGACCTCCTGCTCCCAAAGCAGGCGCGCTACCAGGCTGCGCCACGCCCCGAGCGTGGCTCCCGAGTCTAGACGCCACCGTTCGCCGGCGCGCTCGGTCTCCGACCGCGGAGCCGGCGGGCACCCGGCTCGCGCCGTCTCTCGCGAGCCCGGTCGAGTAGCCTCCGACGCCGCATGGCCGAGCTCGAGCCTCTCCGGGCGCTTCACTACGACCTCGCCCGCACCGGCGGCCTGCAGGACGTCGTGGCGCCGCCGTACGACGTGATCGACGAGCGCCAGCGCGAGGAGCTCGAGAGCAGATCTCCGTACAACGTGGTGCACATCGACCTGCCGCGAGGTAACGGAGACCGCTACGAGCACGCGGCGACGCAGCTGCACGCGTGGCGCCAGGAAGGCGTGATCGTCGCCGACGATCGACCGGCGCTGTGGCTGCTCGCGCAGGAGTACACCGGTCCCGATGGCAAGCGCCGCACGCGTCGTGGGTTCCTCGCGCGCGTGCGCGTGACTGAGTATGGGGCCGGACGGATCCGGCCACACGAGCGGACGCACCCGGGCCCAAAGGAAGATCGGCTGCGGCTCACGCGCGCGACCAAGGCGAACCTCTCCCCCATCTTCTCGCTGTTCTCCGATGCCTCCGGTGCCGCGTGGGGCGCGCTCGAGAGGTTCACGCAAGCGGCGCCGTGGGCCGAGACGACCGAGGGCGACGGGACGGTCAACCGGCTCTGGCGAGTCGAAGATCCCGCAGCGATCGAAGCCGTAGAACGCACGGTCGCGCCAGCCGAGCTGTTGATCGCCGATGGACATCATCGGTACGAGACGGCGCGCGTATACGCGGACGAGGTCGGCGGCGAAGGGCCGCACCGGTTCGTGCTGATGTGCCTGGTCGCGCTCCAGGATCCGGGCCTGACGGTGTTTCCCACCCACCGCCTGGTCCGCGGGCTCCGTCCCGATCAGCATGCGACGCTCGCCGAGGCCCTGAGACGAGACTTCGAGATCGAGCCGCTCGCCGACACGTCAGAGCTCGTGCCGCCGCCGGGGGGTCCCGTGAAAATCGGCTACATCGACGCCCACTTCAAGAAGCCGTTCATGTTGACGCTGAAGGACCCGAAGATCGCCGACGCGGCGCTCGCCGACCACGCCGAGCCCTACCGCCGGCTCGATACCGCCGTGCTCGAGGCGCTGATCCTCAAGGGCGCGCTGGCGATGACGGACGAGGACATCGACCACCTGTCCGGCCTCGGATACGCGCGGGACGCGGACGAGGCGCTCGGACTCGTGCAGAGCGGCGACTATGATGCCGCGTTCTTCATGGCGCCGACGCCGATCGAACAGGTCCAGGAGGTCGCCGCGGCGGGCGAAAGCATGCCGCCGAAATCGACGTACTTCTTCCCCAAGGTCCCGACCGGACTGGTCTTCAATCCGCTCGTGGAATAGGCGCAAAAACGGACGCTACGATCCTTGTACTAGCTACACCTACTCTGAGGTACCGCCATGAGGGCAACCGCACGTCGCACGAACCATTTTGTCCACCAGGTAGACGTCCGTCAGCATCAGCTGGTCGCTGACGAGCAGATCGATCACGGCGGTAGCGACGAGGGACCCAGCCCACAAGAGCTGCTCGCGGCGAGCCTCGCGTCGTGCACCGCGATCACGATCGAGATGTACGCCAAGCGCAAGGGTTGGGACATCGGCCCGGTTGAGGTCGAGTGCGAGTACACGCCGGCCGAGCGTGGCTGCCCGACCAAGTTCAGGCTCGAATTCCGGTTCCCGAACGGGTGCACCGAGGAGCAGGTCGAGCGTCTGCGAGTGATCGCGGCCAAGTGCCCGGTTCACCGTACGCTCGAGGGCGAGGTCTTCTTCGAGGACCACATCCGAGTGGTCGAGCCGGCCAGGACCTGACCCCGGAGCACGTTCGGCCCGTTCCGGTCGCGGCCCACCTCGCGTGGCGCTAACGAGACGCGCCCGCTGAAGGCAACGTCAGCCGACAACGCGGACCCCGGCGGCCCGCAGGTCGGCGAGCGCCCGATCGCCGTCGCCAGACTGGACCTCGACCGGCCGCGTGGCGTCGCGATGCAACACCACGTCGAAACCAGCCCGTCTGGCGTCCAGCGCCGTCTCCTTCACGCAGTAATCGAGCGCGAGACCGCCGACATGGACCTCGGTGACATCGCGCTCGCGCAGCAGCCGCTCCAGCTCGGTGTCTTCGAAGCCGGAGTAGCCCTCTCGGTCCGGGGTCCGGCCTGCGTCGACCACCGCGTCGATGCGGCTCTGATCGATGTCGGGATGGAACTGGGCCCCGGGGGTGTCGCGAACGCAGTGCACTGGCCAGATGCCCCCGTTCGCTGCAAACGAGCCGTGATCCGGTGGGTGCCAGTCACGGGTCGCGACGACGAAGTCCGCCTGCTCGGCGAGCCGGTTGATCGGCTCGATGACGGCGTCGCCGTCCGGAACCTCTAGCGCCCCGCCGGAGCAGAAGTCGTTCTGCATGTCGACGACGATCAGGGCATCCATCGAAGCACGAATATAGTCACGCGATGGCGGTCGAAGCGGAATCGCTACGGAATGCGTTTCGGCAGGTGCTCCTGTCTCCGGAGGAGGCCATCCAGATCGAGGTTCGCGGACGCACTGACGCCGCCGTTCTCGTTCCGCTCTATACCCAGGATGGCAAGCTGCACGCCGTCTTCACCAAGCGGCGCGACGATCTGCGACGCCACCCCGGCGAGATCTCCTTCCCCGGTGGCCGATACGAGGAGGGCGAGGCGGACCTGACCGCCACCGCGCTCCGAGAGGCGGAGGAGGAGATCGGCTTGCCGGCGAACGCGGTGGAGATCCTGGGCGCGCTGCAGCCGACGCCGACGATCGCAACCGGGTACGCCGTGTATCCGTTCGTCGGCATGATCGACGCGGGGCGGACGTGGATCCCGAGCACCCGCGAGGTCGCGGAGGTGCTCGAGCTCTCGCTCGCCGATCTGGCGGCCGGCTACGCGCGGCGCCGCCTGGTCAGGCGCGGGCTGCCGATCCGTACCGACACGTACCTGGTGGGCGATCACCTGATCTGGGGAGCGACGGCGCGCATCCTGGCCGATCTGTTCGACCGGATCGCGCCGCTGCTCTGACGCCGGCGGACGCCGGCTAACTACGCTCGATCGGCACGTCGACGAGATTGCCCCACTCTGTCCACGATCCGTCGTAGTTCTTCACGTCACGCTCGCCGAGCAGTTCATGGAGCACAAACCACGTGTGCGCCGAGCGCTCGCCGATCCGGCAGTAGGCGATGATCGGATCGCCGCTCAGGACACCCTTGCCGTCGTACAGCTCGCGAAGTTCGTCGGCCGACTTGAACGTGCCGTCCTCGTTGACCGCCTGAGCCCACGGAACCGACTTCGCGCCGGGAATGTGGCCCGCGCGCTGGGCGCCCTCGTTCTCGTATCCCGGCATCGCGATCAGCTCACCCGAGTACTCCTGCGGCGAGCGAACGTCGACCAGCTTGTGTGAATTGCCGAGCGCAGCGAGCACCTCGTCGCGCTTCGCTCGGATCGATTCGTCGCCAGGCTTGGCGACGAACGTCGCGGGCGCGTGGTCCGGATCCTCCGTGGTGGTGGGGCGCCCCTGGGCGATCCACCGCTCGCGTGGACCGTTCAGCAGCTTGACGTTGTCGTGGCCGTAGTACTTCAGGTACCAATACGTGTACGCCGCGAACCAGTTGTTCCGGTCCCCATAGAGGATGATCTGATGGTCGTTTGAGATCCCACGGCCGCCGAACAGCCGGCCGAAGTCCTCAGGGCCGAGAAAGTCGCGCTTGACCTGGTCCTGAAGGTCCGCGCGCCAGTCGAAGCCAATCGCTCCGGGGATGTGACCCTCACGGAAGAGCGCCGGGTTCTCGTCGACCTCGACGATCCGGATCGAGTCGTCGTTCAGGTGCTGTTCCAGCCACGCGGGCTCGACCAACACTTCGTTTGCGTATTCAGCCACAGCTGTCGCTCCTGGTCGGGCTGGATCTCGTATGCCATAACATCGAATTCCAGTCGGCTTTCAAGGTATTCCCATTCCAGTCTAGCGTTTCGGCCCCATAATCCTCACTGATCTTGTTGGGAATGCGATCCATGCGCGTCAGCGACTCCCGAGCAGTTTCCTAACCGCCCCGTGGGCATCGCTGAGCCAGCGACGATGATCGTCCGGGTCTGCCTCGAGCAGCGCGTAGGGAATCATCGACCCCTCGCACGCGGCAACCACGCGCCGCGCGCCCCCATCGAGGACATCGTGGTCGACGGTCCCCGATGCCTCGTACACGATCGCGCGGACCGTGGTGTCGAGCATCCGGCTGATCAACATATCCAGGCGCGTCCCGTGCAGCGCGGTCAGACGCTCCGGGGAGCCCGTCGCCGAGCCGAGCAGAATGCACGCGACCGTGACATGGTCCAGCGCGGGCGCCAGTGTCGCCACGCGGTCGGGATCCCCGACATAGGGCTGGGTCCCCGACGCTTCGATCGTCTGGACGCGACCGCGGTCGCGCGTCGTGCCGCGAACGGTGTGCCCGTCCGCTCGAAGCCGGTCCGCGAGGGACAGGCCTCGACAACCGCACCCGATGATCAGACACCGAGCCAAGCGTTCGGATCGCCGTTGCTATTCCGGCGTCGACCCGCGGCCGAACTCCCGAAGCACGTCCTCGCGCGAGCGCTCCGGAAGCCCCCGGGCTCGACGGCGGGTGTTGGTCGCCTCGAGCAACTGGTCGAGCTCGCGGTCCGCCAGGTACTCCTCCTGCCGCCGCCGCTGCTCGCGGACGTCTTCCATCACGCGCTGCTCGAGGTCCGCCACCGTGACCTCCGGCTCGCCGCGTTTGCGCCGGCGCGCGTTGTGCGCCGCCAGCATCTGGTCGAGGTCCTCCGCGTCGAGCGCCTCTCGGGTTTCGACGATCTCACGCGCCGACTTCAGCCCCAGCTGTTCGAGCCCGGAGCCGGGGTAGTACTTCCCGAGGAGCCAGAAGAACAGGCTCCCGGCGACCAGGCCACCCAGCAGCACGAGTGCGAACGGATCCACCGCCGCCGGAGTGTACTCCCGCGGCCGTCAAGTACCCGCGCAACTTTTGTGACTGATGCGGTTTGGAACGGATGTCATCAGCCGCCGACCGGTAGGGCCGGGATCTCGTCGGAGGCATCAATACGACGCTGGGAAGAGGAGTCTCCATGCGCCTACGCTTTGCCCTACTCGGGTCGCTGCTGGCTGTCCTCATGGCGGTCGCCGCGCCCAACATCGCTAGTGCCGCACCTCATCACAACCGCGGCCTGACAATCAACGCCACGCCCAACCCGATCATCGCGGGAGAGGGCGTGCTCATCTACGGTCAACTCAGGGGCGGGGACGTGGCCGGACAGCCGGTCAAGCTGTACCACAGGATCAATCCATCCACCCAGTTCACACTGATCGGCAAGACGACGACCGACAAGTTCGGGTTCTATGACTTCACCCGGGCCGAGGGAGTCGTCTACACGAACCGCAGCTGGTTCGTGCGGGGTCCCGCCGGGGCCCACAGTCGGACGATTCACGAACGGGTCGCCGCGGAGGTCACGCTACAAGCGAACATGACAACCGCGAACACCGGTCAGCCGATCGCGTTCTCAGGACACGTAACCCCGAACCACGCGTTTGAACGCGTGTTCCTTCAGGTCCAGAGGGGCGCCACCAACAACTGGTCCACGGTGGCGAGCACGCGGCTCGGACCCGGTTCGAACTACGTGATCTCCCACCACTGGCGCATGCCTGGTGAACGCGTCGTCCGGGTGCTGTTCCCCGGCGACCGTCGGAACATCCAGGGCGCGTCGGATCCTCTATCGATCACGATCCAGCAGCGCCAGGTGCCCGATTTCACGATCAACAGCACCGATCCGCTGATCCAGGTCGGGCAGTCGGCCACGATCTTCGGAAAGCTGTACAACAAAGGGACGACCACACCCGAGCCGGACACCCCGGTGACGCTCTGTGGCAAGATCGCCGGTGAGCCGTTCACCTGTGACACTGCGGGCGTCACAGGCAGCGACGGAGGCTACAGCTTCAATGTCAGCCCAGTGCACAACGAGGTGTACGTGGTGCAGACAACGCTGCCGCCCCGTCGGCACACGGCCCGCCTCCTCGAAGGAGTGCGTGACGCCGTGACCCTGACCGCGAGCTCGTCGTCGGTCAGCGCCGGGCAGAAGGACACGTTCACGGGGACTGTGACACCGGACAAGGCGGGTGACACTGTCTACCTCGAGCGGTTGGGGGCGGACGGGAACTGGCACGTCATTGCGGTCAGCACGGTGCGGCCCAACTCGACGTTCCAGTTCGTCAAGGTGCTCGGCAACCCCGGCACGAAGACGTTCCGCGCCCACGTGCTCGCCGATCCGCTGAACGTCGGCGGCGTCTCACAGCCGCTCACGCTGACGGTGACGTTGCCGCCGGCGTCGTCGCTCCCGCAGTCCTAGCAGAACCGGGCGAACCTCCGCATCGATGGCTCCCGTCGCGTCAGCGGCGGGAGCCGCTTCCCGTTAGGCCGCCACCGCCCACAGGCGCCACGGCCCGGGAACGCCCCGAAGCTCTTGTTCGCCCCTGTCCTCGAACCGGATCCCCGAGCCGACCACGAGGTCCTTGACCGTGCCGGAGACGAGCACCTCGCCCGGCGCGGCGTTGGCGCCGACGCGGGCGCCGATGTGGACGGCGATCCCGCCCACATCGTTTCCGATCACCTCTATCTCTCCAGTGTGCAGCCCGCTGCGGATCTGGAGCCCGAACTGTGCGCTCGCGGCGTCGCGTATCGCGGTCGCGCACCGGATCGCGCGGGCCGGTCCGTCGAACGTCGCCAGCAGGCCATCGCCGAGGGTCTTCACGGCCCGGCCTCTGTACCGCGAGAGCTCGCGCCTCATCGAGGCTTCGATTGAGCTGAGCTCCTCGCGCCAGCGCCGGTCTCCGAGCTCGGCTGCCCGCAGCGTCGAATCGACGATGTCGGCAAACATGACCGTGGCCAGGATCCGATCGGCATCGGCCGCGCGGCGGGCGCCGGTGAGGAACTCCTCGATCTCGTCGAGGAGCAGCTCGCTGTCCATCCCGAAGGAGATCACCTCGTCGCCGGCGAGCTCGACGTATTGCGCCGATGGGATGTGCTGCGCCAGATAGACCGAATGGCGCCGGTCGATGAACTGGTCGCCGGCGCGATGCAGCACGAGGGTCGGAACGTTGATCGACGGGAGGACAGCGCGGATGTCGACATCCGCGTTCATCAGCATCAGCTTGGCGGCCGTGCCCGGGCTTGCCGCGAGCCGCTCGAGGCGCCCCATCCACTCCCGAAGACGGGGGTTGGCCGCGGATTTAGGCGCCAGCGGGAAGAGGCGCGAGCCGTCTCCCCAGTTGTCGCTCGCGTGCGCCTCCCGCTCCTCGCGGCGCATGGCCCAGTCGTAGTCCGGCGCCCATGACATTCGCGGCATCGCTTCGTAAAGGATCAGCGACCTGGTGCGTTCCGGATGGGTTGCCGCGAATAGCGCGGCCATCGCACCACCCTCGAGCTGGGCGAAGACGGACGCTTGCTCGGAGCCCGCGGCGTCCATGACCGCGACGACGTCGTCCATCTGCTCCTCGAGCGTCGGCGCTCGCAGCACCGGATCGGACAATCCAGATCCTCGGCGGTCGAACAGGATCAGGCGAGAGAACGAAGCCAGCCGGTCGAAGTAGCGCTTGACGCCCGGCTCCTCCCAGTAGTGCTCGATGTGAGAGATCCAGCTCGGGACGTAGACGAGGTCGATCGGCCCCTCCCCCACCACCTGATACGCGATATGCAGATCGCCGCTGCGCGCGTAGCGAGTCTCAGGAGCCATCAGGATCCAGCAGCGTACAGCCGCCAGTACGGTCCACTAGTGTCCCCTAGCCATGAACTTCGAACTCAACGACGAACAGCGCTTGGTCCGCGAGACGGCGCGGGAATTCACCGACAACGAGATCGTCGAGCGCGCGCGTGAGAACGATCGCAACGAGCACTTCGACGTCGAGCTCGTCCGGAAGATCGCCGACCAGGGCTACCTCGGGGCGATCGTTCCGCGCGACTACGGCGGAGCGGGACTCGACTACCTGACGTACGGGCTAGTCGTCGAGGAGATCGGCCGCGGTGACTCCGCAATGCGCACGGTGATCTCGGTCCAGACCTCCCTCGTCTGCTCATCGATCCTTCGCTGGGGGACGGAGGAACAGAAGCAGCGCTACCTGCCGAAGCTGTGCTCGGGTGAGTGGCTCGGCTGCTTCGGCCTGACCGAGCCCGACACAGGTTCAGACGCCGCCAATCAGCGCACCCGCGCGCGCAAGACCGACTCCGGGTGGGTGATCAACGGCGCAAAGATGTTCATCTCCCTCGGTAACCACGCCAGAGTCGCGCTGATCTTCGCCCAAACCGATCCCGAGAAGGCGCATCGTGGGCTTGCCTGCTTCTTGGTCGACACCGACCAGCCGGGCTATCAGCCCCAGGAGATCCACCACAAGATGGGACTCCGCGGCTCGGATACGGCGGCGATCTCGCTCGACGACGTCGAAGCTCCAGATGAGGCCATGCTCGGTGAGGTCGGCGATGGCTTCAAGATCGCGATGACCGCGCTCGACTCCGGACGCTACAGCGTCGCTGCCGGGTGCGTCGGGATCTGTCAGGGCTCCGTCGATGCGTCTGTCCGCTACTCCAAGGAGCGCCAGCAGTTCGGACGGCCGATCGCGAGCTTCCAACTCGTGCAGGCGATGATCGCCGACATGGCGGTCGAGACCGATGCCGCGCGGATGCTCGTATGGCGTGCCGGATACCTGAAGGACACCGGCCAGCCGAACACGACTGAGACCTCGATCGCCAAGCTGTACGCGACCGAGGCGGCGATCCGTTGCGCGAACACCGCGATCCAGGTCCACGGCGGCTCGGGCTATGTCGACGACTATCCGGTAGAGCGCTACCTACGCGACGTGCGCGTCACGACGCTGTACGAAGGGACCTCGCAGATCCAGAAGCTGATCATCGGACGCGCGTTGACCGGGATCAACGCGCTCGTCCCGTCCTGACGCATGTCCGAGCGACCGGGCACGATCGGCGTCGCCGGCGCCGGGACGATGGGCGCCGGGATCGCCCAGCTGGCGGCGCTGAGCGGAGCTCGGACGCTGCTTCACGATCCGATTCCCGAGGCGCTCGAGCGCGGCCTGGCAGAGATCAGTTCGCGGTTGCGGCGTGCCGCCGAGCGAGGCCGACTGACCCAGGACCAAGCCGACCAAGCGGCAGCGCGGATCGAGCCCGCGCCTGCGCTGGAGGACCTCTCGCCGTGCGAGCTCGTGATCGAAGCCGCGCCCGAGCGGCTCGAGCTCAAGCGCCAGCTATTCGAGCGGCTGTCATACGAGATCGTCTCGCCGGACTGCGTGCTGGCAACCAACACCTCTTCGCTGCTCGTGACCGCCGTCGCCACCACGGTGAAAGGGCCGCGACGCGTCGTCGGCATGCACTTCTTCAACCCCCCGCCGATCATGGCGCTCCTCGAGGTGGTCGCGGGCGAGGAATCCTCAGAGGAGGCGCTGTCCGTCGCCAGGGCCGCCGGCGGGGCGATGGGCAAGCACGTGATCGACGCCCTCGACGGTCCCGGCTTCCTGGTCAACCGCTGCAACCGCCCGTTTGGCCTCGAGGCGCTCAGGCTGCTTCAGGAGCGGGTCGCCTCGTTCGAGCAGATCGATCGCATCTGCAGGATGGGGGGCGGATTCCGAATGGGCCCGTTCGAGCTGGCGGACCTCGTCGGCGTCGACATCAACCTCGAGGTCGCGAAATCGTTCTACGAGCAGAGCTTCGGCGAGCCTCGGTGGCGGCTCTCGCCGATCCCGGTCAAGGTGGTGGCGGCCGGCCGGCTCGGTCGCAAGACCGGACGGGGCTACTACGACTATCGCGACGGCACGCACTCCTACCGTGACGCCGACCCGGATCCACTGCCCGCCGGCGGTGGCGACGGTCTGATCGTGGTCCACGGAAATTCGCCGCTGTCGGCCGAGCTCGAACGCGCCGCGCTTCAGGCCGGCTGGGAGGTGGCCTCGCCCGAAGAGGCCGAGGACCGGGAGCCGCCATTCCTGATCCTCGATCTGGGCGCTGGCGAGGAGCCGGGCTTGCCGCTCCAGGGCGGCCCGCAGGCGATTTGCTGTGCCACCGGTTCACTCGCGGCGCTCGATCCGGGCGGCGCCGCCGTCGGCTTCCACGCGCTCCCGCCGTTCGAGGAGTCGCGAATCGTCGAGTTGACTCGCGGCACCGAGACGGCGTCATCGGCCGCCGAGGCTGCCGAGCAGTTCTTCGCGACGCTGGGCAAGCACACGATCTGGGTCTCCGACTGTCCCGGGTTGGTGCTCGGCAGGATCGTCTGCCAGCTGATCAACGAGGCGGCGTTTGCGCTCGGCGAGGGCGTCGGGTCGGCGGCCGACATCGATGCCGGGATGGTTCTGGGCCTCAACCATCCCCGTGGCCCTCTCGGGTGGGCCGATCAGATCGGGCTCGATCACGTGCTCGACGTGCTCGACGGCCTCGTCCTGGAGCGACGGGAGGAGCGCTACCGCGCTGCCCCGGAGCTGCGGCGCCTCGTGCTCTCCGGGCGGTTAGGGCGCCAAACGGGAGAGGGATTCTTCTCCTACGACGAGAGCGACACGATCCAATCGCGATGAGGAAACGATGAGAGCAGTCACGTTCCAGGCGCCGGGCGAGGTTCGGGTCGAGGATCGGCCGGCGCCGGAGCTCGAGACCGGCGCCGATGCGCTCGTCTCGATCGAGGCGAGCGGCATCTGTGGATCGGACCTGCACATCTACCACGGCAGGGTGAAGATCGAGCCCGGATTCACGATCGGCCACGAGTTCGTCGGCACCGTGCTCGAAGTCGGGGACGGGGTCACCCGGGTCAAGACCGGCGATCGGGTGCTCGGCTGCTTCCACAGCGCCTGCGGCACCTGCTTCTTCTGCCTGCGCGGCGCCTACCACAAGTGCGATCGGATGCGGGTGTTCGGCCACGGGACGCTGTTGGGGTCGCTCCAGGGCACCCAAGCCGAGCAGGCGCTGGTGCCGGTCGCGGACATGACGCTGCGCAAGGTCCCCGACGGAGTCTCGAACGAAGCCGCGCTGTTCGCGGGCGATGTGATGGGTACGGGGTATCACGCGGTCGTCGAATCAGGCGTAAAGCCGGGTGACAGCGTCGCGGTGCTAGGGCTCGGGCCCGTGGGCCTGTGCGCCGTCCAGGTGGCGCTCGCCGCCGGCGCCGGACCCGTGTTCGCGATCGACACCGTCGAGCAGCGGCTCGAGGTCGCGCACCGTCTGGGGGCGAGGGCGGTCCATCTCACCGAGCAGAGCCCGCGCGAGGAGATCCGACGGGCCACGGCCGAGCGCGGCGTCGACATCGCGATCGACGCCGTCGGCCATCAAGATGCTCTCGATACTGCGATCCGGCTGACGCGAAAGGCCGGCACGGTCGCCGCGATCGGGGTCTATGCCGAGCCATGCCAGGTCCACATGGGACTCGTCTGGATCAAGGCGCTCACGCTGCGAACCGGGCACGCGAACGTCATCGCTCACGTCGACAGAGTGCTGGGGATGATCGCTTCCGGCGCGCTGGACACTACGCCACTCGTCACCCATCACATGCCGCTCGACGACGCCGCGGAGGCCTACGAGCTCTACGCTCGCCGCGAGGCCCTCAAGATCGTCCTCGCGCCGTAACTGGACCGCGGGGCTCATCGGCGCATCCCGGCTAGGACATCCGTCCAATCCCGGCCGGGCCAAATTCTAAGCGTATGTTCGATAAGCTGCGCGCGTGGCTCGGGGTTCACCGGGTAACGGCGATGCAACGGTCATGGCTAGCTGGAGCACCGCCAAAGTCGCGTCGCTGCGCGGACGTACGCTGGCCGTCGCGGCGGCGATCGTCGCGGCCGCGGTGGTCGCGTCGCCGGCGGTGGCCAAGTCTCACCATCGTCGCCACCGCGGAGCGTGTGCCAACGCGACCACGCCCGTCGGCGCGACCTCGCGTCAGGCGACGAAGACCGCCGTCGTCTGCCTGATCAACAAGCAGCGCACGGCTCGAGGCCTTCCGGCGCTCCGCGAGAGCAGACTGCTCGACCGCTCAGCCCAGGGGTGGACCAACACCATGGTCGCGACGGACTCCTTCACGCACGGTGGCAACTTCGCTGGCCGGATCTCCGCGGTCGGCTTCGCATGGTCATCGGCGGGCGAGAACATCGCGACGGGGTTCCTGACGCCCCGCGCCGTCGTGAACGCCTGGATGGGGAGCACCGGACACTGTCAGAACATCCTCAACCCCACGTACACCAATGTCGGCACGGGCGTCGTCCATCGCGCGGTTGGGGTCGGGGGGAACGGCTCGACGTGGACGCAGGACTTCGCGCTGGCCGCCGGACGACGAGCGCCGTCGCACAACTTCGGTCCGGCGGACGGCTGTCCTTACTAGGGCGCTAGTGAGCCGGCCTGGCGCTCAGGCTTGCGCCGCGCTCTCGATGTCCTCGGCGCTCTCTACCGGAAACGGCGTGTCGCGGAGGTACCACTCCGCGTCGAGCGCCGCCTGACAGCCAGAGCCCGCGGCGGTAACGGCCTGTCGGTACGTGTGATCGACAAGATCGCCGGCCGCGAACACGCCCGGCAGGTTCGTGAGCGTGGAGCGACCCTGGGTAATCACGTACCCGGCGGCATCGGTGTCGACCTGGCCGATCACCAGCTGAGACTGAGGCTCGTGGCCGATCGCGATGAATGCCCCCGCGATCTCGAGCTCACGGGCGGAGCCGTCGACGGTGTTCCGGAGGTGGGCCACCTTCAGCGAGCCATGCTCGCCGGGAGCAAACTCGTCGATCACATACGGGGTCAGCCACTCGATGTTGTCGATCGCGCGGGCCCGTTCGAGCATGATCTTCGACGCCCTGAACTCGTCGCGGCGATTGACGATCATCACCTTGGAGGCGAACTTGGAGAGGAACATGGCCTCCTCCATCGCCGAGTCGCCGCCACCCACGATGATCGTCGGGAGGTCGCGGTAGAAGGCGGCGTCGCAGGTTGCGCAGTAACTCACGCCGCGCCCGCCGAGCTCGTCCTCACCGGGCACGCCGAGCTTCCGGTGCTGGGCGCCCATCGCGAGGATCACGGTCCGCGTGCGATGCAGCTCATCGCCGACGAGCACCTTGTGCAGACCGCCGTCGCGTGAGAGCTCGACGCTCGTCACGTCGTCGGTCTCCAGGCGGGCACCGAACTTCTCTGCCTGATCGCGGAACCGCTGCATCAGGTCGGGGCCCATGATCCCCTCGGGGAAGCCCGAGTAGTTCTCGACGTCAGTCGTTTGCTGTAGCAGCCCGCCCCACGCGAAGCCCTCGATCATCAGCGGATCCAGGTTTGCCCGCGCCGTGTACAGCGCCGCGGTATAACCGGCGGGGCCGCTTCCCACGATTACTACGTTCTCGACGCGATCTATCACTTCATTAAGTATAGCTAGGGGCCTGCGTGCCGGGGGCCTCGGCGCTCCGCCACCGGTTGACCGTGCGGCGAAGCTGGAGGTAGGCCACCGCGCCGGGAAGCGTCGGCAGCCAGAATGCAATGCCACGATACGCGAGCACGGAGACGATCGTTACGTCGACCGGCACGCCGAAGGCCGTAAACGCGCCGATCATGCCGCCGTCGACGCCGCCGATGCCCCCCGGAAGTGGCAGCGTGTTGCCGAGCATGCCGATGAAGTAAGACATCACGATCACCGCGTGCGGCGGTGCATCGCCGAACGCGTGAAAGCACGCCCAGAGCACGGCGATATCGAATCCCCACCAGCCCACGGCGCCGAGCAGATGGGGATCCCTCGAGCGCACCAAGCCGATCGCAGTGCGCACACCTGTCCCGGTCGTCGCCGGGGCGGTGGCCAGCCATTTCGCCACGCGTCCGGGCCAGCCGTGGACCTCCCGCCAGCGGCCCATGACCCGTTCGGTGTCGTCGGGGAGGAGCGACACGGCGAGGAACACGGCGATCACGATGGCGCCGAAGATCGCGGGGACGACGGTGATCGCGAACGGGGCGGGCCCCTGGAACACGCCGAGGTATAGCCCCAGGCCGCAGATCACCAGCGTGGCCATGTAGACGCCGTAGAGCAGAGCCAGGAACGCGATCATCCGGCACGCGACGACGCGCGCGATCATCCCCGAGCGACGGACCGCCCACGCGGTCAGGGCGATGCCGCCTGCGCCGCCGGCCGCGAACAACCTCGTGGCCGCCAGACCCGCCATCGTGATCTGGTAGCTCTCGCGCCAGCCGATTCGCGACTGTCCGCGCACGAACACGGCCCGGAACACCGCGATGTAAGCCCCAAACGAGCAGATCTCGAGGCCGGCGCCAAGTCCCAGCCACCAGACGTTTCCCTGCCGGATCCGGTTCCACGTCACGCGCAGGCCGATCAACCTCGGCAGCACGAAGTACAGGAATGCGATCGCGGAAATGACGAACAGCGTCGAGGCGAGCAGTTGCCGCCGCGTGAAACGCACGCGGGGCATTTCCTCCTGTGCGCTCTGATCGACGCCGAGCTCGTCGTTCACGGGCTCGACTTCGGTCGCCTCATCAGATGCCGCCGCCCGCTGCTCGAGTGGAGCGTCGTGGGCCACGCTTACTCCTACGAGGTTGCGGCCCGAGCTTCGAGGAGCTGCATGCAGCGCGACAGGCGACCCGCCAGGGGCGCAAGACGCGGGGTCTGGGTGCGCACGGTCTCGGTGAGTGCGGCGCCGGCCAGGAGGTCGACCGCGTAGTGCTCACCGAGATAGACGAGCGCGATCCCCAGCAACGCCGCATACGTCCAACCGAGCGCGCCAGGGACGGGGCCCACCTCTGAAAGTAGGTGAGCCGCCATCAGTGACGTGGCGAAATGCAGCGACGGCATAGCGGCAAGCGGGTTTCCTCCCAGGACATCGTAGAGCCCCGCCCAGCGATCCCCCCAGAACTGCTCGCCGTATTCGATCATCATCCGGCGTACGCGCACGGTCTCGCGGTCCTCCAGGTACCCGTGCGCGGCGGCCCACCAGGGGGGTGCGGTGGGGATCGCCCAATAGAACACCGCGCCGAGATCGAAGACCGCGTACATCCGCACCGCCGCGGCTGGGAACTTCTCGGGCCGGCGCAGCATCACGTAGGCGACGCTTCCGTGCGGAACGAAGAACCACATCCAGTGGCACCAGACGAGCACGCGCTCGAACCGGTTCACTTTGCCCGGGGCGGCGAACGCGCGCTGCAGGCGGATCGTCGGCGGCACTCCCAGACCGAGCAACCGGTCGATCGCCGCCGGATAGGCGACGCGCACGCGCGCGACGAGCCGCTCGGGGTCGTCGTTCGGCATCTCGTACGCGGCCACATACGCCCACATGTTCAGCGTGCCGACCGCGACGTCGCGGACGCGACTGCGCGGCACCACGACGCACAGCGCCACCGGAGCGAGGCCGGCCGTGCCGAGCACAGTAGCCGGTGGCAACTTCAGACGCCGCCTCAGCATGGGCGCCGCGACACCGGCCGCGACGAGCATCCAGGCGGCCGCTCGGATGCCCCTCGTGACGCTCAAGGAGCGGGCAGTATACGTTCGCCCGCACAGCTGACGGTCCCCGCTGACTGATCTGACGGGCGACGAAGGCAGCCTCCGGCTGGATAGAATCCCGCAGCCTTGCGACCAGCCGCGACTGACGCAAAGTCCCGCCGCCGCCTCAGCCGCAGGCTGGGCGTTGCCCTGATCCTCGTTGCGATCGGCTCGTTGTTCCTCGCCCCGGAGGCCCTGGCGAACTTCTTCACTCCGAAGTCCGGCGGCTCGCCGAACGCCAACGCGATCCACAGTCTGTACAAGATCATCCTGTACATCGCGGCCGTGGTGTTCGTCGTGGTCGAGGGGGCGCTCGTGTATTCGGTCTTCAGGTTCCGGGCCAAGAAGAACCCGGTCGCCGCTCAGATCCACGGCAACACTCGCCTCGAGATCGGCTGGACAGTGGGGGCGGCGCTGATCCTGGTCGTGCTGACCGTGGTCACGTTCGCCAAGCTGCCGTCGATCCTCAACCCCCCGAACTCGAGCGCGGACGGCTTCCTCACGGCGTCGCTCACCCAGCCGACGCCGCCGAATGGCAAGGAGCTGACGATCTGCGTCCAGGGACGCCAGTACATCTGGCGCTACACGTACGGCAACTCCTGCAACAACGGGGCGTTCGACTTCAAGCTCCCGTACTCCTACACGGAGATGGTGGTGCCGGCGAACACCGTGATCGACCTCAAGATCCAGTCGACCGACGTGATCCACAGCTGGTGGGTACCGTCACTCGGCGGGAAGGTGGACGCCGTCCCCGGCTACACGACCTACACGTGGTTCAAGGCGCCGCACGCCGGCTCGGTCTACCGCGGACAGTGCGCTCAGCTGTGCGGACGCCAGCACTACGCGATGATCGCGTTCGTCAAGGTGGTCACGCCTCAGCAGTACAGCGCCTGGCTCCAGTACCAGCGCAACGCGATCTCCCGGGCCAACGCGTCGGTCCCGGCGTTGCGGGCGATCCTCACGAAGAACGGAAACCTCTAGTAAACGACGATGGCGACGAGCGCCCCAGCGATCAGAGCGGTACCGCAGGTGCTCACCGGCGAGGTGTCGCGACCGCGCGAGACCAAGCGCTGGGTCGACTGGGTCACGACGACCGATCACAAGAAGATCGGGATCATGTACCTCGTCACGACGTTCGTCTTCTTCATGCTTGGCGGCGTCGAGGCGCTGATGATGCGGCTGCAGCTCAGCGTGCCGAACAACACGCTGGTCACCGCCGAGCACTACAACGAGCTGCTGACCCTGCACGGGACGACGATGATCTTCCTGTTCGTCGTGCCCGTGATGGCGGGCTTCGGGAACTACTTCGTGCCGCTCATGATCGGCGCGCGCGACATGGCGTTCCCGCGTCTCAATGCCCTCTCCTACTGGCTGCTGCTGGCCGGCGGGATCGTCTTCTACTTGACCCTGTTCTGGCAGCCCCCACAGGCCGGGTGGTGGAGCTACCCGCCGCTCTCGAGCATCCAGTTCTCGCCGAGCGGCGGCCAGGACGCGTGGATCTTCCTGATCCACCTGACCGGCATCTCGTCGCTGCTCGGGGCGATCAACTTCTACGCGACGATCGTCAACATGCGCGCGCCGGGCATGACCTGGGGCCGGCTGCCCCTGTTCATCTGGGCGATCCTGGTCTACGCCATCCTGCTGATCGTCGCCCTGCCCGTCGTCGCGGCGGCGGTGACGATGCTGCTCACCGACCGCCACTTCGGGACTCACTTCTTCGATCCCACCGCCCACGGCTCGCCGGTGCTGTGGCAGCACCTGTTTTGGTTCTTCGGACACCCCGAGGTCTACATCATGATCCTGCCCGGATTCGGGATCATCTCCGAGGTCATCCCGGTGTTCTCGCGTAAGCCGATCTTCGGCTACAAGGCGATCGCCGCCTCGACCGCGGTGATCGCGTTCCTGGCCACGCTCGTCTGGGCCCACCACATGTTCGCCTCGCCGGTGCCGATCGTCGTACTCGGCTTCTTCATGCTCAGCTCGTTCCTGATCGGCATCCCGACCGGCGTGAAGATCTTCAACTGGATCGCCACGCTGTGGCGAGGTTCGATCGTGATGACGGCATCGCTGTACTTCGCCGTCGGTTTCATCGCGATCTTCATCGTCGGAGGGATCACTGGGATCTTCCTCGCCGTGTTCCCGGTCGACTGGCAGCTCACCGACACCTACTTCGTCGTCGCGCACTTCCACTACGTGCTCATGGGCGGGGCCGTGTTCTCGGTGTTCGCGGGGATCTACTACTGGTTCCCGAAGATCACCGGGCGGCTGCTGAACGAGCCGCTCGGGAAGTGGTCCTTCTGGGTCATGTTCATCGGGTTCAACGTGACGTTCTTCGTCCAGCACGCGCTCGGCCTGTCCGGCATGCCGCGGCGGATCTACACCTACCAGCCCGGCTTGGGGTGGTCCACTTACAACTTGATCTCCACGATCGGGTCCTTCATCCTTGCCGTGGGGATCTTGATGACGATCGCCAACATTGCGCGCAGTCTGAAGGTGGGTGCGCTCGCCGGGCCCGACCCGTGGAAGGGCAACACGCTCGAGTGGTTCGTTCCCTCGCCGCCGCCTGTCAACAACTTCGATTCGATTCCGCGAGTGAGGTCGGTTGAGCCGATGCGCGACGTCCGCAGGCAGATCGAACGCGACACCGGAGTCACTCAGAAGACCGGCGGCAGCGAGCGGTTCGCGCGCGCATGAGGCGTCGCGCGCGGTGAGCACCCTGTCCGCCACCGCGGTCCGCGCCGCGTCCGCGGCGTCGGGCGCGCGGCAGGTCGTCTCGGACTACTTCGAGCTGACCAAGCCCAAGGTCCAGACGCTGCTGCTGTTCAGCACGGTGGCGACGATGGAGGTCGCGGGCGACCCGTCTGTGTCCAAGATCGGGCTGTGCTGCGCCGGCGGCTACCTGTCCGCCGGTGGCGCCGGAGCGGTGAACCATTACTGGGACCGCGACATCGACGCCCGCATGCGACGCACGTCCACGCGTCCGATTCCGGCGGGGCGGATCTCGCCGCGGGCGGCCCTGGTCTTCGGCTTCGTGCTGGCGGCGCTGTCGTTCGTGCTGCTCGCGAGCACCATCAACGTGCTCGCGGCGTCACTGGCCCTCGGCGGGTTCGTCGGCTACGTGGGCGTCTACACGATCTGGCTGAAGCGCCGCACTCCGCAGAACATCGTGATCGGGGGCGCCGCCGGCGCCGTCCCGCCGCTGGTCGGCTGGGCCGCGACCCGTGGCTCGCTCTCATGGACGGCGGTGTACCTGTTCGCGATCATCTTCTACTGGACGCCGCCGCACTTCTGGGCGCTCAGCCTGCTGATGAAGGATGAGTACGCCAAGGTCGGCGTGCCGATGATGCCGGTCGTCCGCGGAGAGCAGGAGACCCGGCGCCAGATCCTCCTCTACACGCTGCTGCTGTACGCGGTCTCGCAGCTGCCCTTCTGCGCGGGGGCGTTCGGAGGCTTCTACCTGGCCGCATCGATCGTTCTCGGGCTGGCCTTCATCGCGGGCGCGGTGCGGCTGTACCGCCGGGCGGACCGCCGAGCGGCGCTGCAGCTCTACCTGTTCTCGCTCCTGTACCTGGCGCTGCTGTTTGGCGCGATGGTCGCGGACGTGAAGCTGTAGATTCTCCGAGCCGTAGCCATGGACCGTAAGCTCGCACGCAAGAACATCCGGACGGGGCTGATCGCCGGCGCCATCTGCCTCGTGATGTTCGGAATCACGTTTGTCGCCGCGGCGATCTACGTGCACGCATGACCATCGACGAGGGAGCCCCCGGCGAGGCCGATGCGCCGCCCGCGGGCGAGGAGATCCACCTCCCGGGGCCGACGCTGCTGCCGTTCGTCTGTGCAATCGCGATCACCCTGATCGTGGTCGGCACGACGCTCGGGTGGATCTTCTCGATCGTCGGCCTTGTCATCCTCGTCGTGGCGGTGATCCGGTGGGTCAGGGACACGTGGCGCGACATCGACGCGCTCCCTGAAGAGCACCACTAATTAGAGGGCGCGCTCTCGCGCGCCTTTTGGCGTGGCTTTCGCGCCCGGTTCGGTGGCGGTCGAGAGCCGGGCTGTCGTAACTCGGCCCGCGGGCACTGCGCCCTCGCGGCTGTGGCGGGCGGTCGGCCGGTAAACGGCGCTGGGGAAGAGGGAGGGAGCGGCCGCCATCGCACCCGTCCAAAAACCTGCACAGCACGACAATCCCGCCCCGAATGGCGAGGCCTGTCGAGCTATGCATGAAGAGCATGCCTAGTACGACAGGGCTCGGGTCTGGCGTCGAGGTTGTCGTGTTGTGCAGGTTTCCCGTGACACTCTCGGCACAAAGTCGCGGATTTGGCCGCAGGAGCGGGTCGAGCACGCGCGCTGGCGACCCGCCGGCGCCCTCACCCACCCCCTCCGTTTACCGAGCCGACCGCCGAGCAAAGCTGAGGGCGCACGGCGGCGGTGGGGCAGAGCCGACCGCGCTGGCGCGGATCCAGACCCTACGCCCGCGCCGCCTCCTCCGGAACGTCGCAGCTCGCGCCCTCGCCGGTCCAGCAGCGGACGATGTCTCGCATCGACAGGACTCCGACGAGCTCGGCGCCCTCGACGACGATCAGGTGTCGAAATCCGCCGCGCACCATCGCCGACGCCGCCTGCTCGAGTGACCAGTCCGGAGAGGCGAAGGTGAGCTTGGCGGTCAGATGCTGGGCCACGACCTCGGTGTCCGGATCCTGACCCGCCGCGATCGCATGAAGGATGTCGCGTTCGGTGATGACGCCCGGCCCGGGGGCGTCAGGGTCGAGCACGACGGCCGCGCCGACCTTGCGCTGGGACATGGCCGTAGCGGCTTCGCGAATGGTGTGCCCCGGCCCGATCGTCAGAACGATGTCGGTCATACCCTCGCGTACCTGCATGGCGCGCTCCTGCGTTCGCTTGCAACGATTGCCTCAATCATAACCGGTGATATTGCAGGGTTCAGCACGCCCGCCACCCGGCGTCGTTCGTCGCGCAGAAGGCATAGGATGCCGGGAGGAGTGATGCTCGAGGGCCACGGAGAAACACGTGCGTAAGCACCCTCTGTTGCAGATGCTGGCGATCGGCGTGATCGCGACGGCGATTCTGATTCCGGTCGCGCTGATCATCCCGTGGTTCCCGACCGACGCCTCGAAGCAGGCGAGCAACACGCGGACCTTGTATGACGTCCTGCTGATCGCGACGGTCCCGATTTTCGTGCTCGTCGAGACCGTCGTCCTGTATTCGGTCTGGAAGTTCCGGATGAAGCCGGGCGAGGAACTGAAGGACGGCCCCCCGATCCACGGCAACACGCGGCTGGAGGTCGTTTGGACCGCAGTCCCCGCGCTCCTGCTCATCGGGATGTGTACGTACGCGTACATCACGCTCCGCCACAACGAGGCAAGCCAGAAGGGCGAGATGACGATCAACGTGACCGAACGGCAGTTCGCTTTCGAGTTCTCCTATCCGATCAACGGGAGCGAGACCAATCAGGTCGTCTCGCCCGACCTCTACCTGGCCAAGGACCAGCCCGTGGTCTTCAAGATCCGCTCGCTGGATGTCATCCACAGCTTCTTCGTCCCGGAGTTCTCGGAGAAGCTCGATGCCGTCCCGGGGATCACCACCACGCTGCGAGTCACGCCGACCCGGATCGGGACGTACCCGGTCGAGTGCACCGAGCTCTGCGGCGCGGGCCACTCGCTGATGCGGACGGCTGCGTACGTCGTGACGCCGGCGAAGTTCCAGGCGTGGTTGCGATCGCAAAAGCCGAACGGGGCGCCGCCGATCGGGGTGCCGCCGCCGAACGCGGCGCAGGTCGGGGTTCCGGGCTCCGGATCGTCCGCGGCCGCGCCTTCGACGAGCAGCTCGTCCAGCTCATCGAGCTCGGCGAGCAGCACCGCCGAAGGAAAGGCCGTGTTCACGTCCGCCGGCTGCTCCTCGTGCCATACGCTCGCGGCGGCGGGCGCCACCGGAACGGTCGGCCCGGATCTCGATGCCCGTCTGCGGTCCGACTGCGCCAGCGCCGCGTCCAAACCGATCCGCGGAGCCACGCTTCAGGAGTGCATCCACACCGCGATCACGAAGCCGTACGCCTTCATCCCGTCCGGCTATCACGCCGGAATCATGCCGTCAACGTTCGCCCAGACGTTGTCGTCAGCCCAGATACAAGCGCTTGTCAGCTACCTGTCGAGCGTGGCAAAGTGAAGCGGTATCGTGCAAACCATGGCTAGAGGGAGGGGCATCCACTGATGGCCACCACGTCCGCGGTCGCGCCGCAATCAGCCGCCCAAAGACGCACCCGCGTGCCACTCCCCCGCAAGCTCCGCGCCCCCGGTTGGTACCGGGCGGCGCTGTTCGACGTACTCGGGTTCCTCTTCGCGGTCGGACTGACAGCGCTGATCCGCTGGCTGATGCACCAGCACCCGGTCATCGACGGCCACGCGATCACGATCGTCGCATTGATCGCCGTCCCGATCTTCTTCCTGATCGGCATCGGTACGGCCGACTACTGGCTCTACTGGGCAGCCGGCCGGCCGACGCGGCCGGAGGACCACTCCGGCCACGGCGCCTACAGCTGGCGCGACTACTTCCGCGTCAACACCGACCACAAGGTGATCGGAATCCAGTACGTGGTCACCTCGTTCTTCTTCCTGCTCGTGGGCGGCCTGCTGGCGATGCTCATCCGTGCACAGCTCGCCAAGCCGGGGATGCAGTTCCTGACGCCCGAGCAGTACAACGGCGTGTTCTCCGTCCACGCGACGCTGCTGATCTTCCTGTTCGTGATCCCGGTGTTCGCCGGCCTCGCGAACTTCGTCCTGCCCCTGATGATCGGCGCGCCGGACATGGCCTTCCCGCGACTGAACGCGCTGTCCTACTGGATGCTGCCGCTCGCCGGGCTGATGATGCTGATGAGCTTCCTCGCCCCGGGAGGGTCGTTCGCGGCGGGCTGGACGGCCTATGCCCCGCTGTCGACGACGATGCCGCTCGGACAGCTGTTCTTCACCATCGCGGTGCAGCTGGCCGGCGCTTCCTCGATCGCCACCGCCCTCAACTTCCTCGTGACGATCATCACGATGCGCGCTCCCGGGATGAGCTTCTTCCGGATGCCGCTGCTGGTGTGGGCGAACTTCTCGACCTCGCTGCTGGTCGTGATCGCGACCCCGTTCATCGCCGCCTCGCAGTTCTTCATCCTGCTCGACGTCTCGCTGCACTTCCACTTCTTCGACGCGTTCGTCGGGCCGGGCAAGAACGGCAACGTGCTGATGTACCAGCACGTCTTCTGGTTCTACTCGCACCCCGCGGTCTACATCATGATGCTGCCCGGGTTCGGGATCATCTCGGAGATCATCGCCGTCAAGTCGCGCAAGCCGATCTTCGGCTACCGGATGATGGCGTTCTCGCTGCTCGCGATCGTCGTGCTCGGGTTCACGGTCTGGGCCCACCACATGTTCGTCTCCGGCATGCAGCCATGGATCCGGATCCCGATGATGATCACGACCTCGATCATCGCCGTGCCCACGGGGATCAAGATCTTCTCGTGGCTCGCCACGCTGTGGCGAGGGGTACTTCACCTCGACACGCCGATGCTCTTCGCGCTCGGATTCCTGACGATGTTCACGCTGGGCGGGATCAGCGGCGTGATGCTCGCGATGATCCCGTTCGACATCCACGTCAGCCAGACGTACTTCATCGTCGCCCACATCCACTACGTGCTGTTCGGCGGGTCGCTGTTCACGATCTTCGCCGGCGTCTACTACTGGTTCCCGAAGATGACCGGGCGGATGTTCGACGACCGCCTCGGGAAGTGGCACTTCTGGATGACGTTCATCTTCTTCAACCTGACGTTCGCCCCCATGCACCTGATCGGTCTTCAGGGCATGCCCCGGCGCGTCGCCGAGTACGCCTCGAAGTTCGCCGCGTGGAACCTGTTCATCTCGGTCGCGGCGTTCATCCTGGGCCTGAGCACGCTGATCTTCATCTACAACATCGTCGTCAGCTGGCGCGCGGGTCCGCGCGCGTCCTCCAACCCCTGGCGCGGCCTTACGTTGGAGTGGCAGGTCTCCTCGCCACCTCCGATCTTCAACTTCGACTCGGTTCCGACGGTCGTCGGCGGCCCCTACGAATACGGGGTCCCGGGAGCCGTCCACGGCATCTTCAAGCCCCCGACGGAAGCCAGGCCGGTAGCCGCGGGAGCGAGCGGGCCATTACCCACCCAGGAGCGGCACGAGTGACGGCGCCTTCTCCGCGGAGGACGGAGCACCCGTGAAGACGATCCTGGTTGTGGCGAACGAGACGCTCGGCGGCCGAGCGCTGGTCGATGTCGTGCGCCAGCGCATGGCCGACGGCGACGTGCGCTTCGTCCTGTGCGTCCCTCAGAACCGCCCCCGCGCCGGCCTCGTGATCTACGACGACTCCGTGTTCGACGCGGCGCAGGCTCGGGTCGACATCGCGGTCGATTTCATCCGCTCCGAGGGCGTCGAGGCCATCGGCGAGGTGGGCGATCCCGATCCCTACACCGCGACGATGGACGCTGTCCACGAATATCACCCGAACGAGATCATCATCTCGACGTACCCGGAGACGCGCTCGGGGTGGCTGCGACGCGACTTGATCGAGCGCGTGCGGCACGCCAGCGGACTGCCCGTCGAGCATGTGGTCACGGACCCCGACGCCGAGCAGGGACTGTTCCACGTCACGCTCGCGGTCGCAAATCGCACGGCGACCGGCGACGAGCTGCTGGACACGCTCAAGGCCAAGGCCGGCGCCGATGACGAGCGGCATCTGTTCATCGTGGTCGTCCCCCAAGAGGGCGGCCACGGCCAGGCGGCCAGACGTGCCCGGACCCGGCTGAAGCTCGTGATCGACAGGCTGCACCACGCCGGCCTGCTGGCCTCCGGCATGATCGGCGATCCCGATCCGTACACCGCGATCATGAACGCCGTCCAGTACTTCCGGGTCGATGACATCGTGATCTCCACGTTCCCGGAGACGAAGTCCGGATGGCTGCGCGAGGATCTGATCGAACGTGTCCGGCGCGCCACCGGCAAACCGGTCGAGCACGTGGTCCACAGCGACGTCCCAGAGACGGCCGCTCGGGGCGCCTAGGAGAACGGATGGAAGCCGCCGCAGTCCCCCACGAGCACCACGGCCCGCCACCCGCCAACCGCTCCTCGCGCGTCGAGTCCGCCACGCTGGGCATGATGCTTTTCATCATCTCCGAGGTGATGATCTTCGGCGCCTTCTTCACGGCGTACTTCTTCATCCGGATCGTCACGCACAACCCCTGGCCCGCACACGGAACGAAAGTGCCCGAGGCGGTGGCGGGGGTCAACACCGCGATCCTCGTGTCCTCGTCGCTCACGATCCATTGGGCGCTCACCTCGATCAAGAACGGCAACCGCTTCGGCCTCAAGGCCGGCATGCTCTCGACCTTCCTGCTCGGCCTCACGTTCCTGACCGTCCAGATCAACGAGTACATCCATGTCGGCTTCGCCCCCCACGATTCGGCCCAAGGGACGGTCTTCTACGCGCTGACCGGACTCCACGGAGCCCACGTGTTCATCGGCCTGTGCCTGCTGCTGATGGTCACGATCCGCGCGTTCCGCGGCCACTACTCGGCAGAGGAGCACCGCGGGATGGAGGTCCCCGGGATCTACTGGCACTTCGTCGACATCATGTGGATCATCGTCTACACGTCGGTCTACATCCTGTAGCCAGGTGCGCCTTCCGCGCTCCGAGGCCGAAGCTTTCAGAGTCCTGCTCTACGTCCTGGTCGTGTTCGCGATCGCAGCCGTGATCGTGGTGATCGCCAGAGCGGCCTGAGCGCACCGGTCGAACTCGCAGAAACCCGGATAAACCTGGTTGCAAGCGACCTCGTCGTTCGCGCTCGACGCTGAGGCCCGCGGTCGCAAACCGTGGCACCATTGGGATTCGTGTTCCCTCTAGGAGCAGTCGGTCCGGCGGGCTCCATCGCCCTTCCGATCTTCGTCCTGCTGTTCTGGATCCCGTACCACCTGCGGGCGCGGACGCTCGCCGGCCAGCAGCGACCGGTACCCACGTGGCGCCAGGCCTGCTTCGTGTCGGGCCTGATCGTCCTCGCGATCGCCCTGAGCCCGCCCGTCGGGACGCTGAGCGATCAGTTGCTGGTCGCTCACATGGCCGAGCACCTGCTGATCGGGGACGTCGCCGCGCTGCTGATCGTGCTTGGGTTCACAGGCCCGCTGCTCGCGCCACTGCTGCGCAACCCGGTGATCGCGAAGCTCCGGATCCTGACCCACCCTGTCGTCGCGATCACAGTCTGGGGCGTCAATTTCTACCTCTGGCACATCCCGGCGCTGTATCAGGCGGCGCTGCGCCACGACGCCCTCCATGCCCTGGAGCACACCACGTTCCTGGCGTTCGGGATCGCGATGTGGATGGCGCTGTTGGGTCCGCTGCCCAAACCCGCCTGGTTCAACAACGCGTGGCGCCTCGTGTACATCATCGCCGTGCGGCTGATCGGCACGGTCCTCGCCAACGCGATGATCTTCGCGGGCACCGCCTTCTATCCGTACTACGCGGCCGGCGACGCACACTGGCACATCAGCCTCCTCGCCGACCAGACCGCTGCCGGGGGCCTGATGATGGTCGAGGAGAGCCTTCTGACGATCGGCCTGTTCTGCTGGCTGTTCATGAAGGTCGCGCGCGAGGCCGAGGAGCGCCAGAAGATGCTCGACTTCGCGACGCTGCATGGAATCGCTCTCGACGAACAGCGGGCCGCGCGCGCGGTCAGTGCCGGACGCAGCGAGGAGATGTGGCGTCGGTTGCGGGCGAGCGCCGGCGCCGGCGCGGTCTGAACAAGGAGCGCGCCGGCGCCACGTGAGCCGGCACCGGGCCTACCTGACCACGAGCGGCCCGCGCATACCGGCCGCGGCGTGAGCGTCGACCGAGCAGTAGAACTGGTAGGTCCCAGGCTTCAGCGTGAGGGTCACCGTTGAGACACCGCCGTTGTTGACGATCGGGCCGACCTTGTCGATCCCTCCACCCCGGACGCCGATGTCGTGATCTACCGAGGACATGTTCTGCATGCGCAGCGTCACGGTGCCGGGAGTGGCCGTGGCGCGTGAGGCTGTGAACTTCAGCTGACCAGTCGGATCCGCGTTGATCTCGACGACGCCGTTCTTCTCAACCGCGGGCTTCTGCGTGACGCTGGCGACCGCCGTCGCCAGGGCGCCGACGTCGTGCCCGGGCACCGCGGCCACCTGCGCCACGTAGGCCGCCACGTCCTGGGCGTCCTGGCCGGTGTAGAGCTTGGCGGGCATCACGCCCTGGGTGTTCGGATACTGGACCCAGTAGCTGATCAGGCCCTCGATCGAGGTGCTCTTCACGCCGTCGGCTCGATCCTGCCTGAAGGCGTCGTCTAGGTTCGGCCCAACGGTGCCCACCGATCCGGCGTGGGCGAGCGTGTGGCAGGCGCTGCACTTCGCGACAAACAGCTGTTTGCCCTTGACCAGATCCGACGTTGGGTGCTTGATGTTGCACCCGCCAAGGGCAACCAGCAGCACCGCTCCCGGAACGAGCATGAGGCCACGTGGAATCGGTGAAAAGGCTCTCAGCATGTTCTGCGGCCGCCACTCTATCCAAGCTCACGGCGATGGGGCGCCGCCGCCGGGGGAGCGGCGAAGGCCCCGATTGCCGGGCTGGGAGGGCCGCCCGACCAGAGAACCTGCGAGGCGCTCGGGGGCTCCGGCGATGCCTGCCGATGCGGCCGCTGCGGATCTTGCCGGGAGGGTCGCTGCTAGCATGCCCCGCGGCATGAGGACGCACCAGAAGTATCGGATGCGGGCGCCTTCGACTGGTAGGGAAGTGATCATCGAGGCCGACCCCGACCGCGCCTACGTCGACCGTGAAACGAGCGAGCCGCTCGAGGTCGTCGCCGAACTGCTGCCTCTCGCCCCGACGCCCTCGGAGCTGCCTTGGGCCGTCGAAAACCTACGTTTTTGCAACTGGTGTGACCAGCATTCACAGAAGGATCTAAACGACTGCCCCCACTGCGGCAGGCGTATGGAACCCCTGGGCTCCTAACGCCCGCTCCGCGACGATGAGCCGTTCGATTGTCATTCTCACCCTGCTCGTTGCCAGCATCGGGCTGTCCGCGTGCGGCAGCGGGTCGTCGTCGACGACGAACACCGCCGGGGCACCTCCGCTGACCGTGCCGACGACGGGCGTCGCGAGCGCGCCACCGCCCGCCACCACCACGACCAAGGCGGCGACGACCACGTCGACCACCGCCGCGTCGGTGAGCGACCCCTCCGCGAGCTCGTCCTCATCGGCCGTCGCGAGCACCCCGGCAACGGGCGGCTCGTCGGCCCCAGCGGCGGCGCCGAGCGCCCCGGCCGGCCCGACCTCGGGCGGCACGAGCGCCCCCGCCGGCGGCGGCACCGGGACGGGTGGCGCTGGAGGCGGCGGCACGGGCAGCGGCGGCGGATCGGGCAGCGGTGGCGCCGGTCTCGGGACGTCAGCGTTCTGTCAGCAGAACCCCGGCGCCTGCTGATTGCGGGCCGGTGTGGCGCCGGCGCACTCGGGCCGCCGGCGGGCGACGCGTGGCGCCGGCGAACCGCCGAACCGCCTAGCGCTTGCGCCGCGTGTGCACGTAGTTCTTGGGATACGCCGGCGACGTGACCTCGGTCGCCGTGTACTCGACTCTCGTGCCGGGGTAGTTGCACGAGTAGCGCGCCACCGCCCCGACCGTGAGCTGCGCCTGCGACACGCCCGCAGCGTTGCGGCAGTTGGACTTGCGGCTCTGGCGGTACGCGAACTGCTTTGTCGAGAGATCGATCGAGAGCACCGGCGCCCAGGTCGGCGTGGACAGCGCGATCGTGTCGCCGCGCTTGACCGGGAGCGTCGTCGTCAGCGGCAGCTGGACGACCTCACCGAGGTACGGCTGCACATGGAATAGAGGGCTCTGGGCGACGACCTTCCACTGGCGCAGCTTCTTGGCGCCAGACGGCGCAAGCACCGTGAGCGCAATCTGGGTCGTGCCGCCGTACTGGTGGTCGAGGAACTTGATGTCGCTCAGCCGCGTGGTGCGGTTGCTCGACAGGCTGGAGAGGCCGACGGTGAAGGCCACGATCCGCCCCGTCTTCTTGACGGTCGTGGGGTAGGTGATGGCGTCGCGAATCGTCTCGAGCGCGGTGGCGCGAGTGAGGATGATCGTGCACTGCGCCGGTGTCGTTTTCGGCGGGCAGGAGGGCGCGGCGACCGGCGTCTTCGTTGCCCCGAGTTCGATGATGGCGGCGTAAGCAGGGGCCGCGGCCAGCGCCACTGCGGCGGCTGCCAGGACCGCGCCAAGCGCGCAAGAACGTTTCTTCATAGACCCATTGAACACGAATAACCGGCCGCAGTTGCGTCTGTGAGACCTCGGGCCTCACCGAGAGACCCCCTGCGAAGCGTGCGTTCGCGCCCGCCGAGGCGCTCGCTCACGCGCTCAAGAGGCCGCACACACGCGCACCCACAGGGCCGGCCCGGCGCATGCCATCAGACACGCGCACCGCGCCTCCACTCCTCCTCTCAGGGGATCCGTTGTTCGGCTACAGCTTGGTGACGTTTACGGCTTTCGGACCCTTGGGTCCGGCCTCCTCCTCATAGGAGACCTTCGCGCCCTCGGCCAGTGAGCGATATCCGTCGCCACTGATTCCCGAGAAATGGACGAACAGATCGCGACCGCCATCATCGGGAGTGATGAAGCCGAATCCCTTGTCGTCGCTGAACCATTTGACGGTTCCCGTTGCCATGTACACCCCTTCGCGCAACTCTCTATTCACGGTCCCGGGCTGCTAACCGCCCGATCAACCGCGGGAAAACTAGCAGGGCGGGACGCGCCTCGCTTGCTGAACTCGCGTCAGCGGCCGCAAAAGTCGACTCCCACGGCCCGCCCGGCAATCGGGCGCGACACCGCGCTGCTCATCGAAGTTGCTCGGCCGCCGCCGCGATCTCGTCGGGATCGCCCGGCGTCGGGATCCACGGCAGCCTCACAGGATCGCCCTCGTAGCGCGGGATCACGTGGACGTGAAAGTGAAAGACGGTCTGCCACGCCGCGCTCCCGCACCCGTTGAGGAGGTTCACGCCGTCTGCGCCGAGGCGCTCGGTCACCCGTCCGGCGAGCCGCTGGGCGGCGAACATGGTGGCGGCCAGGTCCTCGTGCCCGATCTCCAGCAGGTTCCGCGAATGACGCCGCGGAACGACCAGGGCGTGACCACGCGTCGCCGGGGCGATATCCATGAACGCGACGGTCAACTCGTCTTCGTCGACGATCTGTCCCGGGAGCTCGCCGGCGACGATCCTGCAGAAGATGCAATCGGGGTCGGCGGTCACCGACGGCAGCCTACTGATCGCTGGCGCGCACGCCCTCGCCGGGCCCATCCGCCCCCGCCCCGAGGAGCTCCCGTGCCCGCTCGAACGCCTCCTCGCGACCGCCGATCTCGCCGACGAAGCTCGCCTCCTCGAGCTCGTCGAGCACGAGGCCGATCTTCGGTCCCGGCCGGATCCTCAGCGCGCGGGCGAGCTCGTCGCCACGTACCGGCGGTCGCGGCGGCGCGAGCCGCCAGGCGAGCGCCTCGCGCATGAGCTGGCGCGCGAGCTCCAGATGCTTGGCGATCGCCTCGTCCGACCCCGATCCCCGGGTCGCGAGCCTGTCGGCGACGCTGAGGACCGTGACCTCGACCTGCACCGGCGCGCACGCCTTTAGATAGCGGTAGGTCGCCCTCCGGCTCAGCGGCATCTCGTGGACGAGGAACCCGAGCCGCAGGTGGTGGCGCGTGAGTGCGGCGACGTAATCGCACAGCCGTTCGCTCGCGCGCAGGCGGTGCAGCGCGGCGACCGCCATCTCCGCACCGGTGGCGTCATGGCCCATGAACGTCACCCGCCCCTGTGGCGTGACATCGCGCGTACGCGGCTTGGCCACGTCGTGGAACAGCGCTCCGAAGCGAAGCGCCTGGCCCCGGGTGAGCTCGTTCGCCAGCGGCTCCTCCAGCACGGTGGCAACGGCCGCCGACTCGTCCTCGAACACCAGCGCAGGATCCCGCACGAGCGCGATCGTCTCGGCGAGCACCGCCCGCGTGTGGCCATACACATCGAGGTGGTGGTACTGGCTTTGCTCGATGCCGTGAAGGCCGGCGACCTCCGGCAGGATCACCTCGGTGACGGCGAGCTCGTCCATCAGCTCGAGCCCGTCCAGCGCGCGCTCCGAGCAGACGATCCGCTTGAGCTCCGCGAAGACGCGCTCGGGAGCGACGTCTCGCAGACCCGGTGCGCTGAGCGCGGCAACGGACGCCGTCTCGGCGTCCACGGCGAAGCCCAACTCAGACGCGAGCCGAGCGAGCCGGAGCGTCCGTAGCGGGTCATCGGCAAACGCCCCGCGCGAGACCATGCGCAGTGTGCGCAGGCGAAGATCCTCGAGCCCGGAGAACGGGTCGACGTAACCCCCTCCCGAGAGCGGCTGTGCGATCGCGTTGACGGTCAGATCGCGCCTGCCCAGGTCTTCCTCGATCGTCGCTCCGGTCAGTGGCAGCAGATCGACCTGCCAGGAGTGATCGCGCGCGACCACCCTCCAGCCGCCAAACGTGTCCGACAGCGCGAACGGGTGGCCACTTGCCGACTTGGCCAGCTCACGGGCAAGCGGCCCCGGCTCGCCCCGGACCGCGACGTCGTAGTCGCTCGTCGGCTGGCCCAGCAGCCGGTCGCGCAACGCCCCTCCGACGAGCCACGCATTCTCCGCGATCCCGAACAGCCCAGCCGGCGGGTCGCTCACGCCACCGGCTCCCCATCGCGGTGATACGCCCGCGGGACCCGGGCCGAGATCCCGCACAGAATCTCGTAGTTGATCGTGCCGATCCGGTGCGCAAGGTCCTCGGCCGTCTGTCGCTCGCGGCCATTCTCACCGATGATCAGCGCCCGCTCGCCCACTTTGACAGCCAGTTCAGATCCGACATCGACGGTCACGTTGTCCATGCTGACAGTGCCGACGAGCGGATAGCGGCGCGCCCCGATCAGCACTTCGCAGTTGTTGGTGAGAGCGCGACGGATCCCATCTGCATATCCGATCGGCACCGTCGCCAACCACGTCTCCCGTTCGGCCACGAACCTCCGTCCGTAGCCGGCGCTATCCCCGGTACGCGCGAGCTTGACGGCCGCCACATACGAGCTCAGCTCGAGCGCGGGTTCGAGGCCAAGCGGGCCAGGGTCGACGTTCATCGGGTCGCCCCCGTAGATCGCGATCCCGCAGCGGACCATCTCGAAGTGGGTCGCCGGCGCGTGGATCGTCGCCGCGCTGTTGGCGGCGTGGATGAGGACACCTGGATGACGCCGCCGCAACGCTGAGACGAATGGGGTGAAGCGCTCGAGCTGGACCGTGAGGAATTCATCGTCCTCGTCCGCGGTCGCGAAGTGGGTCATCGCCCCGGCGAGCACGAGCGAGGGCCGGGCGGCCTCCACCGCGTCGACCACGCTCCACGCCTCGGCCTCTTCTCGTGTCC
The DNA here is from genome assembly GCA_963812225.1 of uncultured Solirubrobacterales bacterium. GTDB lineage: Bacteria > Actinomycetota > Thermoleophilia > Solirubrobacterales > Solirubrobacteraceae > Palsa-465. The sequence continues at coordinate 547,913 of CAWEUN010000005.1, read as the reverse complement.
CCAGCCGCCCCATTCCCGTGTCGAGCTTCACGTGCATTCTCACCGGCTCACCCGCCGCGGCGCCGACCTCGGCCACGAATTGCTCGCTCCACGCCACGAGCTCGGCCCGCGCGCCCAGCGCGACCGGGAGCTCCTCGGTGCTGATCGCGCCCATCACAAGGATCGGCGCATCGACGCCTCCGGCCCGGAGCTCCGCCGCTTCATCGGCGGTCGCTACCGCCAGCATCGTCGCGCCTCCGGCCAGCGCCGCTCGCGCCGCCGGGACGGCACCATGACCGTAGCCATCGCCCTTCACGACCGCGCACAGCGACGCGCCTTCCACCAGCCGATCGACGAGTCGGCCGACGTTCCGCTCGATCGCCGCGAGGTTGACGCGGGCGAGCGCCCGCAGCGTCACGAGCCCCCCCGCGCCCCTTGCGCGAGCGCTCCGGGCAGAGCCGCGATGACGTCGCTGGCGATCACGCCCTCCGCCCCGATCCGATTGGCCGCCAGCCGGCCCGCCGCGGCGTGAATGAACGCCCCGGCGCACGCCGCCTCGAAGGGGTCCATCTTCTTTGACAGCAGCGCCCCGATCACGCCGGAGAGGACGTCGCCGGTTCCGGCGGTGGCGAGCGCCGGGGACCCGCCCCGGCTGACCCCGACTCGCCCGTCGGGCGCCGCCACGAGCGTGTCATCGCCCTTGAGCAGGACGATCGCAGCGGCCGCCCTGGCCGCGCGCCGTACCCGATCCAGGCGATGAGCCTCGATCGACGCGCTGTCAGTCTCCAGCAGCCGCGCGAGCTCGCCCGCATGCGGGGTCAGGACCGTCGGCGCCCGCCGCTGAGCGAGCGTCTCGAGCGCGCCGGCGTGGGCGTTGAGCCCGTCTGCGTCGAGCAGCAACGGAACCGTCGCCGCCTCTGCGACCTCGCGGGCGAACGACTGCGTGTCGGGATCGCGTCCGAGGCCGGGACCCAGAACCAGCGAGTCGACTCGCTCGCTCTGTTCCAGCACGTGCCCGGCGCCGGCGGCGTCGAATCGTCCGTCGCGATCGGCGACCGGCACGGTCATCGCCTCCAGCAGTCGCGTCTCGAAGATCAGGTTCAACGAGGCGGGCACGCAGGCAGTCACGTAGCCCGCGCCGGCGCGCATCGCGGCCTCGGAGGCCATCGAAGGCGCCCCGGTCAGGCCGGTCGAGCCGCCGCACACGAGCACGCTCCCGGCCGCGAACTTCGTCGATTCGCGTCCACGGCGCGGGATCGCGTGCGCCACGACCTCGCGGATCAGGCCGACGGAAGGGTCTGCTGGTCCTCCGTCGGGGATTCCGATGTTGACGACGGTGACGTCGCCGGCGCGCGCCTTGCCCGGGGCGATCCACAGGCCGGGCTTGGCGGCGTGAAACGTCGCGGTCGCGTCGGCCCTGACCGCCCGCGCGGCGACCTCGCCCGTCGACGCATCGACCCCGCTGGGCACATCGCAGGCAAACACCGTGGCATCCCGGACCTCGTTGATCGCGTCGATCGCGCTCGCGGCCTCCCCGCGCGGCTCGCCCGCGAATCCCGTGCCCAGGATCGCGTCGACGATCACCGCCGGACGGCCGAGCGCAGCCGCTGAGAACGGCTCCGGCGGGGGTCCGGGAAGACGCTCGAGGTTGGTCTGGGCGTCCCCGCGAAACCCGTCCGGCTCGCCGGTCAACAGCACCGAGACGTCGCGGCCCTGGGAGCGCAACAGGCGGGCGACCACGAGGCCGTCGCCGCCGTTGTTGCCCTTTCCGCAGACGACCACGACGTTCCCGCCGGGGGCGCGCTCCATCACGAGCGCAGCCAAGCCGCCCCCAGCGCGCTCCATCAGCTCCACTCCGGGGATCCCGAGCTCGCCGATCGCCCACTCGTCGAGCGACCGCTGTTGCGCGGCGTCGGGAAGCGGCTCGAGCCAGTCTGGAAGGGTCATACGAGGATCGCGACGGCGGCGGCCTCGCTGCGCGTGTGGGTCAGGGAGATTCGCACCTCGACCCCGAGCTCGCGGGCTCGCTCCGCCACGGCGCCGTGCAGCCGAGCTTCGGGAGGACCGTCTCCTCCCACGACCTCGACGTCGCGAAAGCTCCAAGCGTCCATTCGGAGCGCCTTGGCGACCGCCTCCTTGGCGCAGAACCGCGCGGCGAGATGCTGGCCGGGTCGCGCGCGCGATGCCGCGTAGGCGCGCTCGGCGTCTGTGAACAGCCGGTCCGCCAACCGCGGTCTCCGCTCTAGCGCTCGTTCGAGCCGGTCGATCTCGAGCAGGTCGATCCCGATTCCGCGGCAGCTGGAGGGCTCCGCGCTCACTCCACCGTCACTGTCTTCGCCAGATTTCGCGGCTGATCGACGTTCAGGCCCCGGCGGCGGGCGATGAAATACGCAAGCAGCTGTAGCGGGATCACGGCCAGCAGGGGCGCCAGCATCCAGTCGGTCGGCGGGACCCAGATCACCTCGTCGGCGTGCTCTTCGATTTCAGCGTTTCCCTCGCTGGCGATCGCGAGCACCCGCGCCCCCCGCGCACGCACCTCCTGGATGTTCGAGATCACCTTCTTCAGCACCGGCGAATCGGTCGCGACGACGACGACGGGCGTGCTCTCGTCCAGCAGCGCGATCGGGCCATGCTTCATCTCCCCGGCGGCGTACGCATCGGTCGCGATGTACGAGATCTCCTTCAGCTTCAGAGCCCCCTCGAGCGCCACGGGCAACCCGACATGGCGCCCGAGGTACAGGAAGAAGTCGGCTCCGTACGTCGCGTCCGCGATCCGACGACCGCTCTTGGCGGCCTGCTCCAGCAGCTCCGCGATCAGGTGAGGCAGCCGCTTGAGGTCTGTTATCAGCTCGGTGAGCGCGCTCGGCTCCAACGTCGAGCGCAGCTCCGCGAGACGCAGCGCCAGCAGATACATGGCCGCCACCTGGCTGACGAAAGTCTTCGTCGCGGCGACCCCGATCTCGAGACCGGCCCGCGTGTAGAGGACGCCGTCAGCCTCGCGCGTGGCTTGTGAGCCCATGATGTTGGTCAGCGCGAGGACCATCGCGCCGCGCTGGCGAGCCGTGCGCATCGCGGCGAGCGTGTCGGCCGTCTCGCCCGATTGGGAGATTCCGATCACGAGATCCCCGGGGCCGACCACAGGATTGCGGTAGCGGTACTCCGACGCGATGTCGACCTCGACCGGCACGCGCGCCCACTCCTCGATCGCGTAACGCCCGATCAGCCCCGCGTGGTACGAGGTCCCGCAGGCGACCACGACGATCCGCTTGATCGCTCGCAGGAGCTGATCGTCGAGCGCGCCCAGGTCCCCGAGGTCGATGCCGACTCCGCGGGCGGCGCGTTCACCGATCGTCTCCGCCACGGCGTCGGCCTGCTCGTGGATCTCCTTGAGCATGAAGGTCTCGTAGCCCTGCTTCTCGGCGGTGTCCGCGTCCCAGTCGATCTCGACGAGCTCGCGCTCCAGCACCTCGCCGTCGGCGCTCTGGAACTCGACGCCGTCCGGTCGCAGCACGACGAGCTCGTCATCGCCGATGTACTGGACGGTCCGCGTCTCACGCAGAAACGCGGGGATCGCGGAGCCGATGAACTGCTCACCGTCGCCGCGGCCCACGATCAGCGGGCACTCCTTGCGCGCTCCGACGAGGAGGCCCGGGTCGTCGGCGCTCATCGCCACGAACGCGTAATGCCCGCGCAGCTCGCCGTAGGCTTTGCGCACCGCGTCCACGAGATCGCCGTCGTGATGGCGTGCCACGAGATGCGCGATCACCTCGGCGTCCGTCTCGGACGTGAACACGGCCCCTTCTTCGACCAGCCGTGCCTTGAGCGCCACGTAGTTCTCGACGATGCCGTTGACGACGATGTGGATGCGATCGGTCGTGTCGAAGTGGGGATGCGCGTTCTGCTCGGTGACGCGGCCGTGCGTCGCCCACCGCGTGTGTCCGATCCCGGTGGCCGGCTGCGGACGCTCGGCGACCGCGACCGCGACCGCGCCACCGCGCGTGTCATCGATCGCGTCGATTACGTTGCGCAGCGCGCTGAGGTTTCCGACGGCGCGGACCGCCTCGATACGCTCGCCGTCGAGTACCGAGATCCCGGCGCTGTCGTAGCCCCGGTACTCGAGCTTCTCTAGCCCGGCGAGCAGCAGTGGCCGAGCCTCACGCGATCCAACGTAGCCGATGATGCCGCACATGCCCCTGATAACTCCTTGATCGCTTGCTGGTGCCTTCCGACTTGGGTCGAGCCGCACTGGCGGCCCGCGTTCACCGCTCCTGCCGGAGAACGAGCGCCTGATGTTAGAGCCCGCTCTTACTCAACGGTCTCGCGTGCACGATCCTTCGCATCGCCTGAGGAGGCCGAGTACGGGGTCGGTGCTGTCGACTCTCGGCCCGCGGCGCTGCGCGCCTCGTCGCTTAGGCTGGCGATTGGCTCGGTAAACGGGGCTGGGAAGGGGGCGGGTGGGGCTGGTTGCGGGTTCCGAGGCGGTTTGTGCGAGAGCATGTCATGTCGAGATCGTCACAAATCGTTGACACAAGGCGGGACCTGGCCCTCAGGATGGTGCATACCGCGTCAATCCCAGAGAAAAAGGCGAGCCCTGTCGTGGTGTGCATGAAGAGTGCTGCATAACACGACAACACCGGCGCGAAGCCCGAGCCCTGTCGCATTGAGCATGCTCTTCATGCATAGATCGACAGGCCTCCCCATCCGGCACGGAATTGTCGTGCTGTGCAGGTTCCGGACGCGTGCGATGGCGCCCGCTGGCTCCCCTTCCCCAGCGCCGTTAACGCCGGGCCACCCGCCGACCGAGGCCAAAGCGGGCGCAAGCCGACTCAGGACGCCTAGCCCGAAAGCTCAGATGTCGCCGTCGCCGTCCGACGGCCCGCCGTTGTTATCGCCATCCGCGTCGCCCCCATTGTTCTGCGGGATCCCCTTCGGTAGCGGGGTGGCGTGGGCGGTAGTGGTCGTCGGCGGGGGCGCTTGAGTAGTCGTCGGTGGCGGGGCCACGGCCTGGGTGGCGGTCGGCATTGTGGTCGGCGCCGGCGCCGGCGCGGGCGTCGTGGTCGGCGCGGGCGCTGCTGCCGCGGCTGCCGCCGCCGCGCGTTTGCGCCGTTCGCGAGCGGCCTTGGCCCGCACCGCGGCGGCATGAGCGCGACGTTCGGCCGCTTTCCTACGTTGCGAAGCGCGGGCCGCAGCGTCTCGCGCGGCCCGCGCGTGATGCACGACCGCGGGGACGGTCGCGGCCGCATGAGTCGTCGTCGGCCCCGAGGACCCGCAGCCTGCCACGAGGACTCCGAGCACGACGGCGACGATCAGCCAGCGCACCAGCGAGCGGGGCTGATCAATGCGGTGAAAAGAGCTTGTGTGCATCGCTTGTCACCGAGGACGCCCGGCTCGCCCCGAACCTTCCCCGGGGATTTCCCGGAAGGGTTGTGCCTCATCCGGCGTCCCTCCGAATACGACGCCCCCGGCGTCCGACCGGATAGACACGCCATGACCACATCATTCGTAACTGCCTCAGAGGAGCTCCCGCGGCGGCGGCTCGCTCGCTCGCGCCCGAAGTCCTGGCATGGCGTGCCGGTCGGTCTGCTCGCGGCGTCAGCGCTGATCGCCGTGCTCGTCGCGCTACCGATCCCGATCACGATCGTGCAGGCGCTGCAGGGTGGAGTGTCGGCCGCCGTCGACGCGATCAAGGCCACGTCCGGGCGCACGCTGCTGCTCCACTCGTTCTTCGTGGCGGCCGTCGCCGCGCCGGCGAGCGCCGTGATCGGGGTCGCGAGCGCGTGGTTCGTCGAGCGCACGACCGTGCCGGGCCGCCGGTTGTGGGCCCTGCTTCTGGTCGCCCCGATCACGATGCCGCTGTTCGTGACGAGCTACGCCTGGGTGACCCTCGGCACGTTTCTCCAGGGGTTCCTCGGCGCCGCCGGAATCATCGCGTTCTCCTACTACCCGATCGTCTTCCTGCTCGTCTGCGTAGCGCTGCGCGGGATGGACCCGGCGCTCGAGGAGAGCGCACGTTCGCTGGGCCTGAGCGCTCGCCAGACGTTTTTCCGGGTCGTGCTTCCGCAGCTGCGCCCGGCGCTCCTGGGCGGCCTCCTGCTGGTCGTGCTCGACACGCTGGTCGAGTTCGATGCGTTCGTCGCTCTCAAGTACCAGACGTTCAGCGTGAACGTCTACGCGCAGTACCAGCTCAGCTTCAGCGCGTCCGGCGCGGCCGCGCTGTCGCTCTTCTCGATCGCGTTGTGCTGCGTGCTGCTGGCCGGCGAGTCGCGCCTTCGCCGCGGAGCCAACTACACCCGGGTCAGCCACGGCGCTCGGAGGGCGCCGGTCCGCTACCGGCTCGGGCGCGGCACGCCACTCGTGCTGGCCGGCCTCGCGCTGATCGTGGCGATCGGTCTGGGCATCCCGGTCGGCGTGCTGATCTACTGGTTCACGCAGAGCAGCCAGGCGGGCTTCTCGGGCGCGACCGCCAACCTGCACTACCTTCTGCCCGCGACGCTGACGTCGGTCGGCCTCGCCACCGCCTCCGCGCTGCTCGCGCTCGTGCTCGCCGTCCCGGTGGCGTCGCTCGCCGTTCGCTACCGGAGCCGCCTGGTCAGCTTGCTGGAACGTTCGACGTACCTGTCGTTTGCGCTCCCTGACCTCGTCGCCGCGATCGCCCTCGCCTACGGCGCCACCCACTACGCGCGCTTCGCCTACGGGAGCTTCCCGCTGCTGGTGTTCGCCGACGCGATCCTGTTCGTGCCGTTCGCCGTCGTGGCCATGCGGGCGACGCTGGGTCAGATCGAGCCGGCGCTCGAGGACTCGGCCCGAGCGCTCGGGAACGGCCCTCTGCGGACGCTGTGGCGGCTCACGCTGCCGCTGGCCCGGCCCGGACTCGCCGCCGCCGGCGTGCTCGTCTTCGCGTTCGTGCTCGGTGACCTGTCGACGGCCCAGGTGCTGCTGCCACCCGGCCTGTACACGTTGGGCACCGAGTTCCAGGCGAACAGCTCCACGGTGGCGTTTGCGGCGGCCGCGCCGTTCGCCGCCGTGCTGGTACTGCTGTCGATGGCCGCCACCTACGTGCTGATGAGCCGCTTCGGTCGGGTCCGAGCGCTCGAGGAGCTCTGACGATGGCCGAGCTGAGCTGTCAGGACGTGGGCAAGGCGTACGGCGTCCGCACCGTGCTCAGGGACGTCGATCTGTTCGTCCCGGAGGGGACGTTGACCGCGATCCTCGGAGCGTCGGGTAGCGGCAAGACGACGCTGCTGCGGCTGATCATGGGGTTCATCGAGGCGGATACCGGAACGATCACCGTCGGCGGCGCACTCGTCGCCGACGCGGGCCGGCTTCACGTCGCATCCCACAAGCGCGCGATCGGCTACGTGGCGCAGGAAGGCGCGCTGTTCCCGCATCTGAGTGCCGGAGAGAACGTCGCTTTCGGCCTCCCGCGGGCCGAGCGTCGGCGCAGCGCTCGGGTCGCCGAGGTGCTCGAGCTCGTGGGGCTCGACGAGGGCTACGTCGGCCGGCGCGTGCAGGAGCTCTCGGGAGGAGAGCAACGTCGCGTCGGGCTCGCCCGGGCGCTCGCCCCCCGCCCGCGGGTCGTGCTCCTCGACGAGCCCTTCTCGGGGCTCGATGCCGGCCTCAGAGTCGAGACGCGCGAGGCCGTCCTGAACGCGCTCTCGCAATCCGGGACGACCGCGCTGCTGGTCACGCACGACCAGGCCGAGGCGCTCTCGATGGGCCGCGAGGTCGCCGTCCTGCGCGACGGACGGCTCGTGCAACGCGCCGCGCCGAGCACGCTCTACCGCGCTCCCGTCGATGCCCAGGTGGCCAGCTTCGTCGGGGATGCTGTGCTGCTCCCGGGCCACGCCAGCGGGGATCGGGTCTACTGCGCGCTGGGCGAGCTCGAGGTCCGGCCACCGGGTACGCGCGGCGCGGTCGAGGTCATGGTCCGTCCGGAGCAGATCCGGATGGCGCGCCCGCGCCACATCCACGCCGGCTCGCCTGCGACCGTCACTGCCGACGTCCTTCGCCACAGCTACCACGGGCCGGACACGGTCGTGACTCTTCGCCTGGAGGAGCATCCCGAGGCGATCGTCAAGGCGAGGACGCTCGATCCCGACGCTCCCGCCCCGGGCGAGCTCGTCGAGCTGTCCGTCGTCGGTCCCGTCGTCGTGTTTCCGGGCGGGGAAGGGTCGGCCGAGCTGAGGGCAGAGGCCGTTAGCCGCCCCACTGACGTTTCGCTGAGGCCGAGATGAGGATCGGCAGGCGAGCGGTGATCGCGGCCGTGGCCGTGGCCGTCGCGCTGACGGTGGCCGCATGCGGCGGCTCTGACCCGCGATCGCTCGTCCTCTACAACGGCCAGCATCCGCAGCTGACCGATGCGCTCGTGTCCGCGTTCCAGAAGCAGACGGGAATCCACGTCAGCGTGCGCACCAACGACGGCATCGTGCTCGCCGATCAGCTACTCCAAGAGGGCGACGCCTCACCGGCGGACGTCTACATCACCGAGAACTCCCCGGAGCTCGTGACGCTCGACCAGCATGGCCTGCTCGCGAGGCTCGACCCGTCGACGCTCGATCAGACGCCCGCCCGATTTCGCACTAGCACGGGCGACTGGGTCGCGATGGCGCTGCGCGTCAGCGCTCTCGCCTACGACCCCGCGCGGATCTCGGCGGGCCAGCTCCCTGCCTCGGTGCTCGACCTCGCTCAGCCTCAGTGGAAGGGGAAGATCGCGATCGCCCCGACCGACTCGGACTTCCCGCCGGTCGTCGGCGCTGTGATCGCCCGGTACGGGACCTCCGCCGCCGCAAACTGGCTCGCGGGGCTCAAGCGCAACGCGCAGCTCTATCAGTCGGATGAGGCGGTGGTCGCCGCGGTCAACCGCGGCGACGTCGCCACCGGGGTGATCAACCACTACTACTGGTATCGCCTCCGGCTGGAGGTCGGGGCGAAGGCGATTCACAGCGCGATCTACTACTTCCCCGACCACAACGTGGGATCGATCGAGAACATCGCCGGCGCCGCGGTGCTCAAGTCCAGCGGCCACAAGGCCGCGGCCCAGGAGTTCGTGCGGTTCCTGGTCAGCCGCCAGGGCCAGGAGATCCTCGCTCGGGGCGACGATTTCGAGTATCCGGCCCGCCCCGGAGTGAGCCCGAATGCGCAGCTTCAGCCGCTCGCGCGCCTCGCCCCGGCGGTGATCGGACCGGCCGGGCTCGGCAACGACCAAAAGGCCGCGCAGTTGATCCAGCAGGCCGGGCTGGTGTAACGACTACTTCAGCGCCCGCTCGACGGCGGCCGTCAGCCGCCCGCAGACGTCGTCGATCTCCTGCTCGCTCGGCGCCTCGGCCATCACCCGGATCAGCGGCTCGGTGCCCGACGCCCGTACCAGGACCCGGCCGCGGCCCTTGAGCGCCGAGTCCTCGCGCGCGATCGCTTCCCGCACGAGCGGATCGTCGAGCGCCGTGGCGAGCGAGCTCCGATCCCCCGCGCGGATGTTGACGAGCCGCTGGGGAAGCTTCTGCATGGCGTCGCGGTCCCTCAGATCGCGGTCGCCGAGGGCCTCGAGCGTCAGCAGCGCGCTGGCGATCCCATCGCCGCTCGGACCGAACCCGAGGTCGATGATGTGGCCCGACTGCTCTCCGCCGAGGGCCCATCCGCGACGTCGGAGCTCGTCGAGCACGTAACGGTCTCCGACGGCCGTCGTCGCCACCTCGACGCCGGCGCTGGCCATCGCGGCGTGGAAGCCGTAGTTGGTCATCACGGTCACGGCCACGCCGTTACCGGTCAGGCGCTCCCGCGCCCGCAGGTGCAGGGCGGCGAGCGCGACCAACTCATCGCCGTCCACGACCGTCCCCGCGCGATCAACGGCGAGCACCCGGTCGCCGTCGCCGTCGAACGCGAACGCGACGTCGTAGCTGCCGCTGGCCATCTCCTCGATCAGTCGGTCGAGGTGCGTTGACCCGCATCGGTCGTTGATGTTGCGGCCGTCGGGGTCGTCGGCGATCGCCTCGACGTCTGCGCCCAGGCGCCGGAAGATCTCGGGCGCGGCCCGATACGTGGCGCCGTTGGCGCAGTCGAGCAGGATCCTGCGCCCAGCGAGGTCAAGATCAGCGAAGCGGACGTGGAGCTCGCGGAGGTAGTCCTCAAGCGCCCCGTGCAGGCGGCGCACCCGCCCGATCCGCGCCGGCGGCACCGACGGCTTCTCGAGCTCGGCCTCGATCGCGTGCTCGGTGTCGTCGTCGAGCTTGAACCCATCGGCCGCGAACAGCTTGATGCCGTTGTCCTCGTACGGGTTGTGCGACGCAGAGATCACCGCGGCGAGCTGGAGTCCGTGGCGGCGGACCAGCAGCGGCGCGGCCGGCGTGGGCAGCACCCCTGCGAGGAGCGCGTCTCCACCGGCGGCCGTGACGCCCGCCGCCATCGCGGACTCGAGCATCTCGCCCGATTCGCGCGTGTCTCGGACGATCAGCACCTGGGGGCGTTCCGCATCCTCGCGCGCCACCGCGGCGCGAGCGAGCGCGAGCGCGAGATCGGCGGTCAGGAAATGTCCCGCCCGGCCGCGGACACCGTCCGTGCCAAATAGGTGGCGCGCCATCCGGGGAGAGTGGCGCTAGCGCTTCGAGAACTGCGGCCGCTTGCGGGCTTTCTTCAGCCCGGCTTTCTTGCGCTCCTTGACCCGTGGATCGCGGGTCAAAAAGCCCCGGCGCTTGAGCTCGCCGCGGAGATTGGGATCGGCCACGAGGAGCGCGCGGGAGATGCCGTGCCGCAGCGCTCCCGCCTGCGATGAGACGCCACCGCCGTGCATCCTGGCGACGACGTCCATCCGGGAGTCGTATCCCACCGCCTCGAGCGGCTGGCGGATGATCCGTTGAAGCGTCTCGCGCGGGAAGTAGTTGTCCAGCTCCTTGCCGTTGATCGCGTACGTCCCTGTGCCCGGCTTGAGGATCACCCGGGCGACGGAGCTCTTGCGCTTGCCCGTGGCCGTGTAGCGCGCGCCGGCGGCGAGGTCGATCGCGGCGTCCGCGATCGGCTGGGCCTCGTCGAGGGCGTCCTCGTCCGCGGCGGCTGCCGCCGCCTCCGCCTCGGCCTCGGCCGCGGCGCGGGCCTCGGCGTCGAGGAACTCCTCGCCCTCTGGCACGATGTCGGGAATCAGGTCGGCGCCGGGAATCTCGGGGCGCTCGCGGGGTGCGAGCTCGACCTCTTCGACCTCTGTTTCCGCTGCGGGCTCAGCAGCGGCGGGCGCTGCCTCGGCCGCGGGCACCTCGGCCGCCGGCTCGGGCTCTGCCCTCGGCCGCCGGCTCGGGCGTCCTCGGCCTCGGTCGCTCCGGCTCCTCGGCCACGGGCTCGGGCTCCTCGGCCACGGGCTCAGGCTCCGGCTCCTCGGCCGCCGGCTCGGGCTCGGGCTGTGGCTCGGCCTCGGCGTCGGGCTCGGCCTGCGGCTCGGCGTCCTCCGTGGACGGCTCGGCCTCCGCAGCCGGCTCCTGCTCGTCTGGGCGCTGCTCGTCCTCGGGGTGCTCAGACTCGGTCACTTCTCAATCTCCATCGGTTGCGGCTGCTGGGCGGTGTGCGGATGCTCAGGACCGGCGTAAACCTTCAGCTTCGTGAGCTGCTTACGCGCGAGACGGTTGCGCGGGAGCATCCCCTTCACGGCCAGGCGGATGACCTCCTCCGGCCGGCGCTCCAGCATCTCGGCTAGCGTGCGCGACTTCAGCCCCCCGGGATAGCCCGAGTGCCGGTAGTAGCGCTTGTCTGCCCGCTTGTTGCCCGTGACCGAGATCTTCTCGGCGTTGACGACGATCACGAAGTCGCCCGTGTCCACGTGCGGGGTGTACGTGGGCTTGCGCTTGCCGCGCAACGCGTCCGCGATCTGGGTCGCGAGTCTGCCGAGCGTCTGGCCCGTCGCGTCGACGAGCAGCCAGTTGCGCTCTCGGTCGGTGGGAGTGGCTACGTAGGTCTTCATGGCACGCACAAGCCGCGCGTCCATCGCGCGGCTCGGGGCAATGATAGCCGCGACTACACGATCGGGCGGTCCCCTACGCTGCAGTTGTGCCGCTTTCGCTCAGGCTTCGACGTTACGGCTACCGCGTGGCCTACCTGGGTCTGCGGATCTGGTCGTTGACAGTCCGTCCAAGCATCACTGGGGTCAAATGCATCCTTACGAACGGCGACCGCATCCTGCTGGTCCGGCACACCTACGGCCCGCCGAAATGGGACCTTCCGGGTGGAACGGCGAGACGCGGCGAGCCACCGGCCGAGACGGCGCGGCGCGAGATGTCCGAGGAGCTCGGGGTCAAGCTCGATGGTCTCGTCGAGATCGGAACCTTCTCCGCGCGAATCGATCGTCGCAACGACATTGTGCACTGCTTCCACGCCGAGATCGCCGACCAGGAGCTGACGATCGATCTGGGGGAGATCGAGCAGGTCGGGTGGTTCTCGCTTGACCATCTCCCGCCGAACGCCGGCCGGCACGCGAGGACGATGGTGGCACTCCTCGGACCGGCGATGGTCTAGCGGCGGGCTACTCCCACTCGATCGTGCCTGGCGGCTTGCTCGTGATGTCGAGCACGACCCGACCCACGGGACGGATCTCGCTGATCATCCGGGACGCGATCTGCTCGAGTAGGTCGTAGGGCAGCCGGGCCCAATCGGCGGTCATCGCGTCGTCGCTGGTCACGGCGCGGATCACGATCACGTTGCCGTACGTGCGCTCGTCGCCCTGGACGCCGACCGTCCGGATGTCGGGCAGGACGCAGAACGACTGCCACAGCTCGCGGTACAGCCCGGCCTTGCGGATCTCGTCCTGGAGGATCGCGTCGGCCTCGCGCAGGATGTCGAGCCGCTCGCGCGTCGCCTCGCCGCCGACGATCCGGATCGCGAGGCCGGGCCCCGGGAACGGCTGGCGCCACACGAGCCGCTCGGGCAGTCCCAACTCGGCGCCGACCGCCCGGACCTCATCCTTGAACAGCGATCGCAGCGGCTCGACCAGCGTGAACTCCAGGTCGTCCGGCAGCCCGCCGACGTTGTGATGGGACTTGATCGTCGCCGCGCCCGTGCCGCCGCCGGATTCGATCACGTCGGAGTACAGCGTCCCCTGGACGAGGAACGAGACGTCGTCCAGCTTGGCGGCCTCCTCCTCGAACACGCGGATGAACTCGGCGCCGATCCGCTTGCGCTTCTCCTCGGGATCGGTCACGCCCGCCAGCCGCGCCAGAAAGCGCTCGGAGGCGTCGACCACGACGAGCGGCACGCGGAAGTGGTCGCGGAACGCCGCGATCACCTGGGCACCCTCGTTCTTGCGCATCAGGCCGTGGTCGACGAACACGCACGTCAACCGGTCGCCGATCGCGCGGTGGACAAGCAGCGCCGCCACGCTCGAGTCGACGCCGCCGGATAGCCCGCAGATCGCCCGTCCGTCGCCCACCTGGGCGCGGATCCGCTCGATCTGCTCCTCGATCACGGAGCTGGCGCTCCACGTGCGCTCGCAGCCGCACACGTCCTCGAGGAAGTTCGTCAGGACCGCCTGCCCGTACGGCGTGTGCACGACCTCCGGGTGAAACTGAATCCCGTAGATCTGACGCTCGACCGACTCGAACGCCGCCACCGGCGATGCCGTCGACGCGGCGAGCGCCGTGAACGCCGGCGGCGCCGCGAACACGGTGTCGCGGTGCGACATCCAGCACGTCTGCTCCGCCGGTGTCCCCGCGAGCAGCCGGCCCGGCTCCGACACGGTCAGTTGCGACCGGCCGAACTCGCCGACCTCGGCACCCTCGACGCGCCCGCCGAGCTCGAGGGCGAGCAGCTGCATTCCGTAACAGATGCCGAGCACCGGAACGCCGAGTTCCAGCAGCTCGCGGTCGAGTGCCGGCGCGTCGGGCTCATAGACCGACGACGGGCCGCCCGACAGGATCACGCCCTTCGGCTTACGGCGGGCGACCTCCTGGGCGCCGACGTGGTGCGGCAGCAGCTCCGAGAAAACGCCGTACTCGCGTACCCGGCGCGCGATCAGCTGGGAGTACTGGCCCCCGTAGTCGAGGACGACGACCTCTTCTTGGATAGGCCGCTTCGCGGCGTCCGTGGGACCATCCGACCCCGTCCTGACAGAAGTCGCGGCGCGATCGACGTCCGGACGTGCCCTCGCGGCCTCGCGGCTGCGGCCCGCTCGGCTTCCGGCCTCGCTTGTTTGGGCCGGCCGCGAGTCGTCCAGCTGGACGCCGAGCGCAGCGAGGCCAGTACTAGTCGGTGGCACCGACCGTCGCGGCCTGCCCGCGAGCGCCCATGCCGACCCCCTGCTCGCGCTGGAGGTGCTTGCCTTCCGTCTGAAGCGCGGGCGCAACGAGCAGCTCCGCGCGGTTGAACTCGGCGATGTCCCGGTAGCCGCAGGTCGCCATCGAGGTCCTCAGCGCGCCCATCAGGTTGAACGTGCCGTCGTTCTCGCGGGCGGGACCCTTGATGATCTCCTCGAGCGTGCCGTTGAGCGTGGTGGCGACGCGCGTGCCGCGCGGGAGCGTCGGATGGAAGGTCGCCATCCCCCAGTTGTAGCCGCGCCCGGGGGCCTCGTACGCGCGGGCCAGCGCCGACCCGATCATCACCGCGTCGGCGCCACAGGCGATCGCCTTGGCGATGTCGCCTCCGTTGCGCATCCCTCCGTCGGCGATCACCTTCACGTACTCGCCCGTCTCGAGCATGTGCTGCGACCGGGCGGCCGCCACGTCGGCTATCGCCGTCGCCTGGGGAACGCCGATCCCGAGCACGCCGCGGGTGGTGCAGATCGCGCCCGGCCCGACGCCCACGAGGACGCCGGCGGCGCCGGTGCGCATCAGGTGCAGGCCCGTGTGGTAGGAGGCACAGCCGCCGACGACCACCGGCGTCGGCGCGAGCTCGCGGATGAACTCCTTGAGGTTCAGCGGCGGACGGGTCTCATCGGAGGAGACGTGCTCGGCCGAGACCACGGTCCCCTGGATCACGAGGATGTCGAGTCCCGCCTCGAGCGCGACGTCGTAGTACTTGCGGACTTTCTGCGGCGTCAGCGACGCCGCGGCGACGACGCCGTGCGCCTTGATCTCCTCGATCCGCTTCGCGATCAGCTCGGGCTTCACCGGCTCGGAGTAGATGTCCTGCATCTCGCGGGTCGAGATGTCCTTCGAGAACGTCGAGATCCGCTCGAGCTGCGCGTCGGCGTCCTCGTAGCGGCAGAAGATCCCCTCGAGGTTGAGGACCGCGAGGCCGCCGAGCTTCCCGATCAGACCCGCCGTCTGCGGGGATACGACGCCATCGAGCGCGGCGGCGAGCAACGGGAGCTCAAACCTATACGGGCCGAGCGTCCACGAGATGTCGACGTCGTCCGGATCCCGGGTCCGCCGCGACGGAACGATCGCGATGTCGTCGAACCCGTAGGCCCTCCGGGCCTTCTTTCCACGCCCGATCTCTACTTCCATTGCGGCATCATAAAACCGAGCGCGGACGCGAGGCCACGGTGGCGATCGGGGGGCGAGGAGGTGGCGATGACGGCGGCAATCATCGTCCGTTCGATCCTAGCAGCGGGCGGCCTCCGGGCCCGGTGCGAGCCTGGGCTGTCGACTCTCGGCCCGCCGGCGCTTTCAGCGCCCGCGGCCGTCGCTGGCGGTCGGCTCGGTAAACGGAGCTGGGGAAGGAGGGCGGGTGGGGTTGGTCGCGAGTCGCGGGAGCCCGTGGTCGACCCGCTCATGCCCTCAAACCCGCGACTTTGTGACGAGAGTGTCACTGTCACGGGAAACCTGCACAACATGACAGCACCGGCGCCAGGTCCAAGCCCTGTCGTATTGAGCATGCTCTTCATGCATGATGCATAGCTCGACAGGCCTCGCCATTCCGGGCGGAATTGTCGTGTCAGGCAGGTTCTGGAGCGCCCGCTCTGGCGCCCGCTCCCCTCCCTTCCCCAGCGCCGTTTACCGGGCCGCCGCCAACCGGGGCTGCTGAGAGTCACCGCTCAGGAGATCTCGGCCGGGATCTGAAGCCGCTCGGCGTAGACCTCGTCGGCCATGCGCTCGACCTTCGCCGGCTCGACGATGCCCGCGCCGACGTGATGGATCGACTCGGCGCCACAGGCGACACCGAACCGCAGGCAGTCGACGGCCGGACGCCCCGCGTACCGGGCGGCGACGTAGCCGGCGAGGAAGGCATCGCCGGAGCCGATGCTCGAGCGCGCCTCCTGCTCCTCGACGCGCACCCGGTAAAGGACCGGATTGCCGCCCTCGAGCACCTGGGCGTAGCAGCCATCGGAGACGGTCATGATCGCCTCGGCCGCTCCGAGCCGGCGCATCTCGACGACGGCCTGTGCGCGGTCGTCACCGTCGTTGAACTCGTGGCCGACGAGCTCCTCCGCCTCGAGCTCGTTGGGCGAGACGACGTCCGGTTCGGAGCGCACCGCCAGCCGCATTGGCTCGCCATCGGTGTCGATCATCGTGGTGACGCCGAGTTTGCGCACCTCGCGGATCAGCCCGGCGTAGACGTCGGTCTCGAGCCCCCGCGGGAGGCTGCCGGCGAATACGCAGATGCTCGCGCCCTTGGCGAGATACAGGAGCTTCTCGCGAAACAGCTCGAGCTCGTGAACCGAGATCGCCGGGCCGCGTTCGTTGATCTCCGTGTGCATCCCGGTCGTCGGGTCGAGCACGGCGGTGTTCGTGCGCGACTCCTCGCGGATGCGGACGAAAGCGTTCAGGATCGCCTCGTCGCCCAGGGCCTCGAGGATGCGGTTGCCCGTCGCCCCGCCGGCGAGGCCGGTCGCGATCACCGGTTGGCCGAGGCGCTTGATCGCCCGGGCGATGTTGACGCCCTTACCGCCCGGCATCGTGGTCTGGTCGACCGTGCGGTGCCTGCGGCCGGGTGTGAAGTTCGGCACTTCGAGCGTCTTGTCGAGCGCCGCATTGAGCGTCACCGTGATGATCATTCCCAGTGCCCCTTCACTAGTTCAGCGCCCTCCTCGCCCGTCTCCGACGCCCGCTCACGCGATACACCCCGAGCGCGATCGCGACACATACCAGCACCAGCAGCAACACTACCGTGGACTGTCGCGTTACGAAGTGGCCGGCGAGCGTGAACGCGCTGACGGCCGGCAGCGGCTGGGCGAGCAGCAACGACTGCCGGTCGATCTGGCGACGGCCGTCCATCACGACCACGGTTCCGACGACCGCGTCCTTCGGGAGTGGCCCTGCGAGCTGGTGCGGCACATAGACCCGGAGGCGAACGTGCGCGCTGCGGGGGATGACCCGCGTGAACGTCCGCGCCGCGATAACGACGGCTCGCTTCCCAGGCCGGTCCTTGATCGTCGGACGAGCCAGCACGGCTCCGGCGCGGATCGGCGTCTGGCGATGGAAGTTCGAGAAGCCGTAGTTGAGCAACGTGAGAGTGTTCTTATCGCGCGCGGCCTCGCTCGACGTGCCCAGCACCACGCTCAATAGCGTCATCCCATCGCGCCGGGCCGAGGCCACCAGTACATACCCGGCAGCGGCGGTATGACCCGTCTTGACGCCGTTGATCCATGGCACGCGGCCGACGAGGTCGTTGCGATTGTCGACGACGCGGACCTCGTTGCCGCTGTGCAATACCGCGCTCGGCAGCGCGACCGCCCGCCTGAAGAAGGGTTGTGTGCGCAGGTCGTACTCGGCCAGCTTCACCAGATCGGCTGCGCTCGAGTAGTTGCCCGGGGTGTCCAGCCCGATCGGCGTCGAGTAGTGGGTGTGGCGAAGCCCGAGCTGGCGGGCGCGCCGGTTCATCATCCCCACGAACCGCGCCACCGAACCGTGCCCGACGTTGTAGGCGAGATCCTGGGCGGCGTCATCGGCACTCGGGAGCAGCATCGCGAGCAGCAGGTCGTGGACCGTCATCCGCTCGCCCGGCACGAGTCCGAGCTGTGAGTCCGACGCCGCCGGGTAGTAGTTCGGGTCGGCGAACACCTGACTCAGTCGCGTGTGCTCGAGCGTCACGAGCGCGGTCATCAGCTTCGTCGTGCTCGCGATCGCGACCTCGCGGTTGGCGTTCAGTCCATACAGCGTCTGGCCGGTGCTGGGGGCGAAGAGCATCGCCGCCGTGGCGGAGAGATCGGGCCGGGGAGCCGCGTCCGCGGCCGCCGGCGCGAGACCGAGCGCCGGCGCGAGCCCGAGCGCCGCCGCCACCACCAGGCACGCCGCCACGAGCGCCCCGCGCCACGCGCGCCGCCCCGTCGCCGCGCGCCCCCCGTACCGTTCCGTCATCGTCGCAGCCGCAGGCGTTGCCCGGTCTGGAGGCTGTTCGGGTCGACGTGCGGGTTCAATGATTCGAGCGTGGACAGCGGAACTCCGGTCTTGCGGGCGATCGCCGTCATGCTGTCGCCGGGCTCGACGGCGTAGTACTTCTTCTTCGCGAACTTGCCGTGCGGACGAGGCGACGTGACGACTACCGGCGTGTGCGCGGCCTTCGTCTTCGCGCTCAACGCGTCGTGGACGACCACGTACGTTCCTGCGATCGTCGCAGCCAGCGCGATCGGCGCCAGGTAGCGCGCACGACTCCGACGGGCCATCGCCCGCCGATCATACCGCCGGCCCCCCCCGAAGCGCCCCCGTTGGACGCAAGGTGGCGGTCAACCCGCGAGCTTCCAAGCCTGCTCGCGCAGCCTCGCCGCTTCGCGCGCTGCCGCGGCCGCAGGATCGCCACCCGTTTTCTCGTAAGCCTGGACGATCCCGCGGGACGCCGCGATCAGTCCGCCGGCGGGGCCCGGCGCGAACGCCGCCTCAAGATCCTCGACCGTCCCGCCCTGGGCACCAATGCCGGGCAGCAGGAAGACGGCGTGGGGCATTGCGGCGCGGAGCTCCTCGAGCCGTTCGGGGGCGGTGGCACCGACGACGGCACCGACATCAGTCAGGCCGGCGACGCCCACCGCCGGCGCCCCGAGCTCGGCGACGATCGCCGCGAGCCGGCCGCTGACCGAGCCTCCCTCCGCCAGGGCCAGCTCCTGCACGTCGGAGGCGCCGGGGTTCGAGGTCCGTACGAGCACGAACAACCCCGAGCCCCGCGCGCGGGCCGCCGCAACGAACGGAGCGAGTGAATCGACGCCCAGCAGCGGATTGACGGTCAGCGCATCGGCGGCCAAGCCCTCCACCGGGCCGTAAGGAGTCTGCGTCTCCCCGAAGAAGGCCTGTGCGTACGCCGCGGCGGTGACGTCTATGTCGCCGCGCTTTGCGTCGGCAATAACCAGCAGGCCGCGCTGGCGCGCCCGCGCCGCGACGTCGCGCAGCGCGTCCCATCCTGCGGCGCCGAGACGCTCGAAGCACGCGACCTGGACCTTGACGGCGACGCAATGTTCGGCGACCGCATCGATCGCGAGCGCGCAGTGGAGCGCGACAGCCAGACCCGCCCGCGCGGCGGGCACGGCGGGCTGACTGCCGGCCGCGCCCGCCAGCTCGACCGCGCGTGGCCATAGCCGCACAGGATCGGGGTCCAGCCCGAGCACCAACTGCGAGCCGCGGTCTGCGACGCTGCTCGCCAGCCGATCGCCGAAGCCGACCTGTGCTGCGCCGCCCAGCTCCGGCGGCGATGGCTCCGCGATCGGATTCTGGGTCAGTCCTACTTCACCGATTTCTTCAACCCGGCGCCCGCGGTGAACTTCGGCACCTTCGAAGCCGCGATCTGGATCGTCGCACCCGTGGCGGGGTTGCGACCCTCACGCGCGCTCCGGTGGGAGACGCTGAATTTGCCGAAGCCGGAGAAGCTGACCTCGCTGCCGCGCTTGAGCGCGCCCTCGATGGTCTCCAGCACTGCGTCGACCGCGCTCGCGGCATCCTTCTTGCTCAGTCCGGCACGATCCGCGACCTGATCGACGAATTCGGACTTGGTCACTTGCTCCCTCCTTCAAGGTGGTAGGAATGCTCGAAGCTAACACGGGCCGCGGACAACTCGCGTCCATAAGCCCGTGGAATAGGCTCATTCTTGCCACGTATCGGGGCAAATCGGGCGAAATCGCCCTTTTGGACCCCGCAAATTGCGGAAATCTCGGACAAACTCTCCCCTGCCCACGCACGACTTAGGTGTGTCCGGCACCGGGACCGCAGATCCCAGGCACCATCGATGATCCAACACGTCACACACGCGATTGACCGTTCTCAAGTGGAGGATTGCGTCGCGTTCTACGAAGTGCTCGGATTCCGAGTCGTGGATCCACCGCCGGGGATCGCCGGCGGCGCGACCTGGCTCGAGTCGCCCGATCCGGGGCCGACGTCGCAGGTCCACCTCATGTACGTGGACGGAGGCCAGCCCGGTGGCGGCCACTTCGCGCTGGTGTGTCCCGATTACGACGAGACGACCGCGCGGCTACGCGCCGCCGGACACGAAGTCGACCCGCGCCGCGAGCACTGGGGATCGCCGCGATCCTATGTCCGTGACCCGGCCGGGAACCTGATCGAGCTCATGGCGTTCTCGCCTGAGCGCGCCGGCGGTGCAGGCCGACAACAATAAGCCCGTGGATCTCGGTCGGCTCGCCTGGCTCACGACGGTGCTCGCATGCCTGATCGCGGTGCTGATTCTCGTGCTCCAGGGCTACTACGGCTACGCGTCGGTCACCCTCGCCGTGGCGGCGTCGGCCGCGATCAATCTCAAGTAGCAGGCTGTCCGGCGCCGTCCGCGCGCAGCTCCTCACCCGGCCGCACCCGGTCCTCGGGCTCGAGGTGGATCAGCACGTCGGCCCCGGCGAGCTTCTGGCCGATCAGGTCCTGGAGCTCGTGGGCCGTTCGGTGGGCGTCCTCGAGCGAGGTGCCCTCGCGGAACTGCACGTGCAGGTCGACGTACCTGCGCGAGCCGGCCTGCCTGGTGCGCAGCTCGTGATAGCCCACGACTCCCCTCGGCGCGAATGCTTCGATCTCCATCCGGATCGTGTCGACCTCCTCCGGCGGCAGCGCCTCGTCGACCAGGACCCTCGAGGAGCGCATGAGCAGCCGCACGCCGGTGACGACGATCGTGCAGGCGACGATCAACGCCACGACCGGGTCGATCCACTGGGCGCCGGTCGCCTGAACCAGCGCGAGGCCGACGAGGACGCCGGCGGAGGTCAAGGCGTCGGTACGCAGATGCGCGGCATCGCCCTCAAGCGCTGGAGACTCGGTCGTCCGCGCTCGGCGCCCGATCACGGTCGAGATCACGACGTTGACGACAATCGACACCGCGACGACGGCGATGCCGAACCCGAGCTTCTCGACCTGGCCGTGACCGAGCAGCCGCCGGATCGCGGCGAACGCGATCGCCGCGGAGCCGACGAGGATCAGGATGCCCTCGATCGCGGCCGACAGGTTCTCGATCTTCTCGTGTCCGTAGCGGTGCGACTCGTCCGCCGGCTCCCCGGCCTTGCGTACGGAGAAGAACGCGACGATCGATGCGACCAGATCGATGCTGGAGTGCACGGCCTCGGTTAGGATCGCCACCGAGCCCGTGATCGTCCCGGCGATCACCTTGAGCAGGATCAGTCCCGAGTTGGAGACGATCGACAGCGCGGCGGTGCGCTGTTTGAGCACCGATGTCTGCGGCGTCGCGGGCGGCTCGTTCGCCGGGTCGGGCCACTCATCCGCGTGCGACAACGGTCCGTTCATCCGCCGTCGCGCTCCCTCAGCCACGCCGCGAGCGCTCGCACCGCCCTTCCGCGGTGGCTGATGGCGTCCTTCTCATCGTCGCTCAGCTCGGCCATCGTCCGCCCGTCTGGGTACTCGTCGGGGAGGAATGCCGGGTCATAGCCGAAGCCACCGCTGCCGCGCGCCGTCTCGGCGAGCCTACCGGTGCACTCGCCCACGAACAGTCGCTCCTCGCCGGCCTCGGGGTCGACGTACGCGACCACGCACACGTACCGAAGCGCGCTCCCCACGGGAGCTTCGCGCATCAGTTTGGCGAGGTTTTCGTCGTCCGTCGCTGAAGGCCCCGCGTATCGAGCCGAAAACACGCCCGGGACGCCCCCCAGCGCCTGCGCTTCGATCCCGGAGTCGTCCGCGATCGCGGCCCGGCGGGTGGCCGCGGCCGCCGTACGAGCTTTGGGTAGCGCGTTCTCGGCGAACGTCTCGCCCACCTCGGGTGGGAGCACCACCTCATCGGGCAGCGGTTCGACCCGCACCCCGCCAGGCGCCAGCAGGCGACCGATCTCACGGACCTTGTGCCGATTGCGCGTCGCCAGCGTCAGCGGACCATCCACCCGGGGCCGGCTCGACGCCATCTCAGCCCGTCGCGGTCGCGACCGCCTCATCCTGGACCGAGCGCAGCGAGTCGATCCCGAGCGCGGCCAGCGCCAGGAGATCGTCGAGGTGCGTTCGCGAGAGCGGTGTCCGCTCGGCCGTCGCCTGCACCTCGATCAGCCCACCCTCACCGGTCATCACGACGTTCGCATCGACTTCGGCGACCGAGTCCTCGGAGTAGTCGAGATCGAGCAACGCGACGCCGTCGACGATCCCGCACGAAACGGCGGCGACCGTGCCGGTCAGCGGACTCCGGTCAACCAGCTCCTGCTCCTGGAGCCGCGCGCACGCGAGCCGGAGCGCCACGAGCCCGCCCGTGATCGACGCGCATCGTGTCCCGCCGTCCGCCTGCAGGACATCGCAGTCGATGTAGATCGTCCGTTCGCCGAGCACATCGAAATCGACGACTCCCCGCAGCGAGCGCCCGATCAGCCGCTGGATCTCGACGGTGCGCCCGTCCGGCCGCCCTTTGCTGACGTCGCGCTGCTTGCGCTCGCCTGTGGACGCGGGGAGCATCCCGTATTCGGCGGTGACCCACCCGCGCCCGGAGCCGACGAGGAACCTGGGAACGGTCTCCTGCACCGACGCCGTGCAGATGACCCGCGTCTCCCCCATCGAGATCAGTGCCGAGCCGGTGGCCGTGCGGACGAATCCGGGCTCGATCGTCGCCGGCCGCAGTCCGTCGTTGCCGCGGCCGTAGCTCCGTTCGCGAGCCGCGGTCGTCATACCGGCACCCTGGCCTCGAGCTCGACGTGGACGACATCCTCCAGCGGCATCTGCAGGAATCGGGTCCCGAGGGCCCGGAACGACTCGACGTCGGCCGTGCATTGGAACCGGTAGCTGCCCTCGTCGCCGTTCGGGTTCAGCAGCCGCCGCGACGCCAGCGCACGTTCGACGCTGCGCGCCACCCCGGCGCCGGAGGTGATCAGCGAAACCCCCCGCCCGAGCGTTCGCTGGAGCATCGGTGCGACCAACGGATAGTGGGTGCAGCCGAGGATCACCGTGTCCACGTCAGCTACCCGGAGCGGTGCGCAGTACTCGCGCACGGTCTCGACGACGTGGGCGTCGAAGGGAAAGCCGCCCTGGATGATCGGGGCGAGATCACGGCACGGCACGCACTCCAGGTGGACGTGCACATCGGCGGACCGAACGGCCCGCTCGTAGGCTCCGCTGGTCACGGTCGCCGGCGTTGCCAGCAGCCCGATCCGCCCGGTCCGGCTGCCGGCCACGGCGAGCTGGGTGGCGGGGGCCACGACCCCGATCACGTCGACTTCGGCGCCACGGGCGGCCATGTGCTGCTCGAGCGTCTCGAGCGCCGCCGAGCTGGCCGCGTTGCACGCGACCACGAGCAGCTTCGCCCCGGCGTCGAGCAGGTGGTCGGCGATCTCGGCGGCGAACGTCTGGAGCTCCTCCTGCGTGCGGGTGCCATACGGGAACCGGGCCGTGTCCCCGAGGTACAGGTAGTCCTCGGTCGGAAGCGAGACGAGCAGTTCGTGGAGCACGGTCAAGCCACCAACGCCGGAGTCGAACACCGCGACTGGGTCCTTTGCGCTGACTGGCATCTCGTTGATGGTGCCAGAGTCATGGGCGGATACGCTCGCACCGATGCGCGCCCTGATCGTCACAAACATGTATCCGACGCCGGAGCGACCGGCGCTCGGCAGCTTCGTCCGCGATCAGGTGGATGCCCTGCGGCGGATCGACGGAGTCGAGATCGAGCTCGGCGCGTTCGCACCCGGGGGAGCCGGCGCGTATCTACGAGGTGCGCGGTCCCTCAGACGCCGCCACGGCGGAGAGCGGTTCGACGTCGTTCACTGCCATTTCGGGCTCTCGATCTTCCCGTCGCTCGCCGTCAAGGCGCGGGCGCGGGCCGTCACGCTGCACGGCACCGACCTCAGCCATCCGCGCTCGCGCGCGATCACGCTCGCCGGGCTGCGCACGATGGACCTGGTCGCGACGGTCTCCGAGGAGCTCGCCACGCAGGTCCCGCGGACGGCGTTCGGCGGGCCACGGGCGGTGCTCCCGTGCGGGGTCGATCTCGTCCGCTTCCGGCCGATCCCTCGGGCGGAGGCCCGCGCCGCCCTGGGCCTCGACCCATCGGGGCCCTACCTGCTGTTCGCCGCAGATCCCGCGCGCCCCGAGAAGCGTTACGACCGCGCGGCTGCGCTCGCCGGCGACGTGCGCCTCTTGACGCTCGGCAACATCGAACCGTCCGCCGTGCCTCTGTGGGTCAACGCGGCGAATGCGGTGATCTCGCCGTCGGAGCGAGAGGGCTTCGGTCTGGCCGCGCTCGAGGCGCTGGCGTGCGACGTGCCGGTGATAGCGACGCCGGTCGGGATCGCGCCGGAGGCACTTGCGGGCGTGGCGGGAACGTACTGTGGACCGTTCGAGGCGGACCAGTGGCGGGAGGCGCTGGCGCCGCATCTCGCCGACGCCGACCCCCGCGTCGCGGGCCGCGACCGGGCCGAGCGGTACTCCTCGGACCGAATGGCGGCCGAGCTCGTCGCGGCGTGGCGTTCACTGCTCGGTCAGCTGCCGATCGCGCTCGAGCGGGCACCTATACTCGGGCCACCCTCGGAATGACCATGAGCGGCCTCGAAGAACGCTCCTTCATCCAGCGCGGGCGAGTGCGGCGTCGCGTCCAGTACCTGCGACGTTTGCGGGAAGTCGAGCTCCGCGACCTCGGCGGTTTCCTGGTCGAGCTGCACCGCTTCGGCACCGACCGGCCCGAGCTCGTGCGGGCGAAGCTCGCAGCCGCCGCCAGGACCGACGCCGAGGTGCGCGCGCTCGAGGACGCGCTCGCATCCCCCAACCAGGTTCGCGAGCTGCGTGAAGCGGGGATCGGGGGCGCGTGTGGGAGTTGCGGCGCCTTTTACGGCAGCGCCGATCGCTTCTGTTCCTCCTGCGGCGAGCCGACTCGATGAGCCTCACGAGCGACGCCCAGACCGCCGAACCGCTCGCGCCCGAGAAGGCGGCCGCGGTTCGGTGCGATCGCTGTGCCGGCCCGATGGCCGAGGATCAGGAGTGGTGTTTCCAGTGCGGCCGCGCCAGGACGGTGATCCACCGGCCGCCCGACTGGCGGATCCCGGTGGCAGTAATCGCGGCCGTCGTGCTGCTCGTGCTCGCCGCGTTCGCGATCGCGCTGATCAACCTCGCCGGCGGCTAGCCGGCGGTCACCCGCCCGCGAGCGCGGGCCACCACGGCTCGAGCCTCGCCCGAGCCTCGTGCGCCGCGGGCCCGCTCGGCGCCCCGTCGGCCTCGTCTGGAAGCGTGCCGCTCAGCGCTTCGAGCGTCGCCGCGACCGAGCGTGCCAGCGCGTCCACGGCGTAGCCGCCCTCGAGGACACAGCCGACCGGCGCGCCGAGCGCGTCGCCGGCGCGGCGGACCGACCCAGCCATCGCCGCGAACCCGCCCTCAGTGAGCTCACACGACGCCAGCGGGTCCTCCCGGTGCGCGTCGAAGCCGGCCGAAACCAGCAGCAGCTGCGGCGCGAACGCCCGCGCCAGCGGCACGACGACGTGATCGATGAGCGATCGGTACAGCGCGTCGCCCGAGCCGGGCGCGACCGGAAGGTTGACGGTGAACCCCTCGCCGGCGCCGGCGCCGACGTCCCGAGCTGGGCCCGTCCCGGGGTACAGCGGCGACTGGTGGATCGAGACGAACAGCACCCGGTCGCTCGAGTGGAAGATGTCGTTGGTGCCGTTTCCGTGGTGGACGTCCCAGTCGACGATCATGACCCGCTCGAGCCCGTGGCTGTCGAGCGCATGCTGAGCGGCGACCGCGACGTTGTTGAAGAGGCAGAACCCCATGGCCCGGGTCCGCGTAGCGTGATGCCCGGGCGGCCGGTGGGCGCTGAAGCCCGTCGGCGCCGAGCCGTCGAGCAGGAGGTCGACCAGCTCCGCGGCTCCGCCGGCGCCGTGCAGCGCGGCCTCGAACGATCCCTCGCTGATCACCGTGTCGAGATCGAGGTGTCCGCCGCCACTGGCCGCCGCGGCCTCGATCGACGCGACGTACTCCTCGGGGTGCACCGCCGTCAGCTGCGAGCGCGCGGCCGCCGCCGACTCGAGCACTCGCCAGCCGAGCCAGTCGCGGCGCTCGAGCTCGCGCTCGATCGCGACGATCCGCTCGGCGCGCTCGGGATGCGGCCCGGTGTCATGCTCGAGCGACGACGGATGGGCGAGGAACACGGGCTGCGATGCCACGCCGAGTACGGTATCCATCGGTGGAGCCTTCGAAGAGCCAGGTCACGGTTGTCGGCGCCGGCGCCGCCGGCCTCTACACGGCGCTCTCGGCGGCGCTTGCGGGCGCGCCGGTGAGGCTGGTCTCCGCGACGCCGCTGGCCGAGTCCTCGAGCTACTGGGCCCAGGGGGGCCTTGCCGCGGCGATCTCGGATGAGGACAGCCCGGAGCTCCATCTCGCCGATACGATCGCCGCCGGCCGGGGAGTGGTCCGCGAGTCGGCCGCGCGCGTCCTGTGCGAGGAGGCGCCCGCCGCCGTCGAGCACCTGGCCGAGCTCGGCGTCCAGTTCGACGCCGATCGGAACGGCCGGCTGGCCCTCGGGCTCGAGGGCGGCCACTCAGCCAGGCGGGTCGTGCACGCCGGCGGTGCGGCGACCGGGCGCCAGCTCGTGCGCCACCTGTCCGCGCTCGTCGCCGAGAGCGACAGGATCGACGTGCTCGAGGGCCGGCGCGTGGTCGAGGTCCTGACCGCCGGCGGGCGCTGCGCCGGGGTGCGGCTGGCCGACGGCGCCTCGATCGCAAGCTCCGCCGTGGTGCTCGCGACCGGAGGTGCGGCGGCGCTTTGGGCGCGGACGACCAACCCCGCCGGAGCCGTCGGCGGCGGCCTCTTGCTCGCTTACTACGCGGGGGCGACGCTCGCCGACCTCGAGTTCATGCAATTTCATCCGACCGCGGTCGCGGCCCGGGACGGATCGGGCGGTGACGTCGATGGCGCCGACGGCTTCCTCGTGACCGAGGCGATCCGTGGCGAGGGCGCGCGCCTCCTGAACTCGCGCGGCGAGCGCTTCGTCGACGAGCTCGCCCCGCGCGACGAGGTGGCCCGCGCCGTCCAGAGGCAGATGGCGCTCACGGGCGCCGGCTGGGTCGAGCTGGACATGCGCGACGTCGATCCTTCGCTGTTCCCGAACGTGGTCACGGCGCTGCGAACAGCGGGGATCGACCCGCAGCGCGAGCCCATCCCGGTCGCGCCCGCCGCCCACTACATGATGGGCGGCATCGCGACCGACCTCGACGGCCGCGCTACCGTTCCCGGTTTGTACGCGGTCGGCGAGTGCTCGTGCACCGGGCTGCACGGCGCCAACCGCCTGGCCTCGAACTCGCTGAGCGAGTGCTTCGTATTCGGCGCGCGCGCGGCGCGCTCGGCGATCGCTGAGCCGGGGCCGGACCCGGGTGCCCCGCCGGATGGTCGTGGTGCGGAGCGTCCGCCGCCGGTGTCCTCGGACAGTCGCGAAGCGCTGTGGCGCTATGCGGGTCTCGAGCGCGACCGCGACGGGCTCCGGCGGTTGGCGGACGATCCATACCCCCTCGTCCGGCTGATTGCCGCTTCGGCGCTCGCCCGCACCGAGAGCCGGGGCGCCCACCGGCGGCGGGACTACCCCGCGCTCGACCCGGATCTCGACGGCCGCCACGTGACGGTCACCGAGCCAGCTCCGCACGCCGTAGCAGACGGCCACGCCGTGAGCAGCAGGGCGGCTCCTCGGACGATACTCAGTAAATGGGTGTAATGCCCGTTTATCGGCCGTCCGAACTCCAATTACACCAACTTCTGGCTTAACGTCAAATTAATACGGAGGCTCGCGAACGCTTCACATCCGAGCGTGATACTCGCCCCTCCGGAGGGAAGCTTGGCCGGCAGGATCGGAAAGGAGTAGGAGAGTCGATGTACCGGTTTAGCCGAGCCATCTACCGCGAGCTGGCCGACGAGATCATTGAGGATCCGCACGGCGGCTGTCCACATGCAAACCACGCCCGAGTTCTCCGGGCGTGCGAAGCGGCCGTCGAGCGCCTGGCGACCGATCGCCATTACTTCGCCCGGCCCGCACGAACCCTGTTCTGCGACATCAGGGCGTACTTCCCGATGAACTCGCAGTCGCGCGTCTTCCACGTGATCGAGCGTTACCTCGAATGCGCGGACGAGTTCCTGCGCCGGCAGCCGCAGAACGGCTTCGACATCTACGGGAACCCGCTGCAGTGCCGTGCCAGCACCCGCAAGGGGACCCCGTGCCAGCGAATGCCGCTGCCTCACAACGGCTACTGCCCATCGCACCAGCACCTCGCCGAGACCGAGGACGTCGAGACCCCGCTGGCGGCATAGAGCCGACTGTTCTTTTCTTATAGGGGCCCGCGTTCGCGGGCCCTTTTTTTGCGGGTAGGGTTCGACCCCACATGCTCCTCGGGGTCGACGTTGGCGGGACGTTCACCGACGCCGTGCTCGCGTTCGACGGTCAGCTCGCGACCGCGAAAGCGCCGAGCACACCGAACGACCAGTCCGAGGGGGTGCTCGCCGCCGTGCACGCGGTACTGGAGCGGGCAGGGCGGGATGCGACTCAGATCGAGGCGTTCTCGCACGGGATGACGGTCGCGACCAACGCCCTGCTCGAGGGGCGCGGTGCCCGCACGGCCCTGATCGCGACCGAGGGCTTCACCGACGTCGTCGAGCTGGGGCGCCAGAACCGCGCCGAGCTCTATCGGCTATGCGCCACCCGGCCGGCGCCACTCGTGCCGGAGGAGCTGCGCTTCGGCGCGGGGGAGCGGATGACCCCGGATGGACCGCTTGAACCGTTCCACCCCTCGGCGGCGAGGCGGCTCGCCCGCCAGCTAGCGGCAGGTGCGGCCCGCGATTGACGCTGTCGCCGTCGTGATGCTGCACTCCTACCGGCACCCCGAGCACGAGCTCGCGCTCGGGGAGGCGCTCGCGGAAGCCATGCCCGACGCTCACGTCTCGCTCTCGCATGAGGTCGTGGGCACCTTCCGCGAGTACGAGCGCGCCGCCACAACAGAGGTCGACGCCGCGCTCTCGCCACTGCTGGCGAGCTATCTGCGACGACTGGTCGAGCGCGCCGACGCGGAGGGGATCCCGGAACCCACGATCATGCAGTCCAACGGCGGCCTGATCGACGCCGCGGCGGCCGCCGGCCACGCGTCGTGGACCGTGCTCTCAGGACCCGCCGGCGGCGCTGCCGGCGCGGCGTTCGTGGCCCGCGCCGCCGGCGTACCGGATGCCCTGTGCTTCGACATGGGCGGGACCTCCTGCGACGTCTGCGTGGTCGATGGCGGTGAGGTCCAGGAGGAGAGCGCCGGCGAGGTGGCGGACCGGCCGCTGGCGCTGCCGATGCTCGCCGTGCACACCGTCGGAGCCGGCGGCGGGTCGATCGCCTGGCGAGACCCCGGCGGAGCCTTGCGGGTCGGGCCCCAGTCGGCGGGGGCCGATCCTGGCCCGGCGTGCTACGGGCGGGGCGGCGAGGACCCGGCGGTCACCGACGCGAACCTCGTGCTCGGCTACCTCTCGACCGACGCGCCGCTCGCCGGCGATGTCGAATTGGATGTTGAGGCCGCTGAGCGCGCGGTCGGAGGACTTGCGGGCGAGTTGGGGTTGGAGCTACGCCAGTGCGCCGAAGGGATCGTCCGGGTCGCGAACGCCGAAATGCTCAGGGCGCTGCGGGTCGTGACCGTCCAGCGCGGGATTGACCCGCGCCGCTACGCGCTCCTGGCGTTCGGCGGCGCGGGCCCCCTGCACGCGGCGGCGATCGCCGAGGAGCTTGGGATCGGGACGATCGTCTGCCCCCGGGCCTCCGGCGTCCTCGCGGCACTCGGCCTGGTCGTCTCGCCGCGCCGGCGCGACGCCCAGCGCAGCGTGTTCCTGAGCGGAGACGCGCTGACCACGGAGGCGCTTGCCGAGGTTGTCTCTGAGCTGGGTGAGCAGGCCCGGCGCGCGCTCGGGCACGCCGGCGGCGAGCTCCGCGCGGTCTATGAGCTGCGCTACCGCGGGCAGGCGTTCGAGCTCCCGATCGCCGCGACGACGAGCCCCGAGCTGGGAGAGCTGCGGACGGCGTTCGAGGCCGAACACGACGACCGCTACGGCTACAGCGACGCCGACCAGGAGCTCGAGCTCGTGACGATCCGGGTGACGGCGACCGTGCCGGGCGTCGACGTCGCGCTGGCTGGGTCCGGCGAGGCCGGCGAGGTCGCGCGGGGCCGTCGACGCGCTACGATCGCGGGCGAGGAGATCGAGCTCGAGGTGGTGAGGGGCGCTCCCGCACCGGGCACGGCGATCGCCGGACCGGCGGTCGTCGAGCTGCCTGAGTCGACGCTGCTGGTCCCGCCGCGGTGGTCCGGCGGAGTCGACACGACCGGCACGATCACAGTGAGGAGCGAGCGTTGATCGACCCGGTCGAGCTCCAGATCCTGACCGGCGCCCTGCGGGCGATCTGCGAGGAGATGGGGGCCGTGCTGATCCGCTCGGCGCACTCCGCCAACATCAAGGAGCGGCGCGACGCGTCGACCGCGCTGTTCGACCCGCGCGGCGAGATGGTGATGCAGGCCGAGCACATCCCCGTGCACCTGGGGGCGATGCCCGCCGCGGTGGCGGCCGTGGTCGACGAGAACCACGCTCCCGGCCGGGCCTGGATCCTGAACGACCCCTACCGCGGAGGGACCCACCTGCCCGACATCACCGTGATCACGCCCGTCTTCGCCGGGGACGAGCTGATCGCGTTCGCGGCCAACCGCGCCCATCACGCTGACGTCGGCGGCCCGACCCCCGGGTCGATGCCCGCCGACAGCCGGACGCTGAGCGACGAGGGGGTGGTGATCGAGCCTCGCGTGCTGAACGAGGACGCAATCGCCGAGCTCGTTGCCCAGATGCGCCAGCCCGATCAGCGTCGCGCGGATCTCCGCGCCCAGCTCGCGGCCGGGCGAATCGGGGCCCGCCGTGTGGTCGAGCTGGAGGAGCGGGTCGGGCGCGCGACGCTCCGCGCCGCGTTCAGCGAAGTGCTCGATTACGCCGAACGGCGTACCCGGGCGTGTCTGGAGGCGCTGGAGGACGGGAGCTACACCGCGCGGGACCTCCTGGAGGCGAGGGAGGGAGACCTCGAGGTCGTCCTCGAGGCGACGGTCGAGGGCGACCGGCTCGTCCTCGATTTCACCGGCACCGCGCCCCAGCACGACGGCAACCTCAACTGCCCGCTCGCGGTCACCCGCTCGGCGTGCTACTTCGCCATCCGCGTGCTCACCGACCCGGACATCCCGCCGAGCGCCGGCGCCTACCGTCCCGTCGAGGTCCGAGCGCCCGACGGTTGTCTGCTGAACGCCCGCTCGCCGGCGGCCGTCGTCGGCGGCAACGTCGAGACATCGTCTCGGGTCGCCGACGTGGTTCTGCGCGCGTTCGGCCACGCGCTCGGCCAGGGAACGATGAACAACGTGACGATCGGCAGCGAGGATGTCGTCTACTACGAGACGATCGGCGGCGGCCAGGGCGCCTGCCCCGACGCCGACGGCCCGAGCGGGGTACACGTCGCGATGAGCAACACGCTCAACACGCCGATCGAAGCGCTCGAGCTCGAGTTCCCGATGCGCGTCGTCCGGTACGGCCTGCGGCGCGGTTCCGGCGGCACGGGTGCTCATCGGGGGGGCGACGGGGTTGTCCGCGAGCTCGAGGCGCTCGAGCCACTGCGCTACTCGCTGATCACCGAGCGCCGGCGCCACGCCCCGCCCGGAGCGGCGGGCGGGGCCGACGGCGAGCGCGGCCGCAACCTGCTGGACGGCGAGGAGCTACCGCCGAAGGCGATCGGCGTGCTCGAGCCCGGCCAGCGGCTGCAGATCGAGACCCCCGGCGGCGGCGGGTATGGCGCCTAGTGTGACTCGGGGGCACTAGTTGTGGCGATAGACGGTCGCGGCCCCCGACTGATCGCGCGCCAGTACCACGAGGGTGTCGATGTTGACGTGGCTCGGCCGGGTGACGGAGAAGACGACGCACTCGGCGACATCGTCGGGCGTGAGCGGCGTGATGCCCTCGTAGACGGCGTCGGCGGCGCGGTCGTCACCGCGAAAGCGAACCACGCTGAACTCGGTCTTGACCAGCCCGGGGGCGATCTCGGTTATGCGGATCGGCCGGCCGAGCAGCTCCTGGCGCAGCACTTTCGTCATCGCGCGTACGGCGAACTTGGCCGCGTTGTAACCGCCGCCGCCGATGTAGGGCTCGTAGCCCGCGATGGATCCGACCATCACCACATGGCCGTCGCCGCTGGACTCGAGCGCGGGGAGGAGACCTCTGGTCATCCGCAGTGTTCCCATGACGTTCGTGTCGAACATCCACTGCCAGTCCTCGTCGCTCGCGTCCTCGATGTGATCGCGGCCGATCGCCCCGCCCGCGGCGTTGACGAGAACGCGGCACTCGGGCACCGCGGCGCAGAACTGCTCCACCGACGCGGGGTCGGTGACGTCGAGGCGCATCGCGCGCCCGCCAAGCTCGCCGGCGAGGGCGTTCAGGCGCTCCTCGCGGCGCGCGCCCACGACGACCTCGAAGCCCTCGGCGGATAGGCGCCGTGCGGTCGCCATGCCGATCCCGCTGCTGGCGCCCGTCACCACGGCCGTACCCAGGCTCATCCGGCAAATCTATACCGGCGCCACCCAGACGGCGGCCCGGCCGCCCTCGTCGACGCGCTCAAAGTCCCTATTCGGCCAAAGCTATGGTGGTGTAGCTCCAGGAAACACGCTAATTTGCAGGAATATTTGGGATTTTGATCGTTCTCGCGTAGAATCCCAACTCCCCACCCCGTTGCCGCCGTTTTCACTCGCTGCACGGGATTGTTCGTAAACCCCCTTCGTCTTCTCTTTCACTGATATATGCCGATTGCCTTTAAAGAATGGGCCGTGACTGTGCGGGCTCTCGCCGAGGGCGAGCAGCTCCTGACCCTCCGCAAGGGGGGCATCCGCGAGCCCGACAAGCACTTCAACCTCGAGTACGACCAGTTCTTTCTCTATCCGACCTTCGACCACCAGCGCTCCGATCTGGTGCGTGCCTCGCACCAGCCTGAGCTTTCCCGCGCCCTGGAGGAAGGAGTCTGGAGCGACGGGGAGCCCTCTCCCAGGGCTTTTCATACCGACCAGGAGATCTCGCAACCCGATCGGGTGCGCATCCGGGCCTGGGCCGAGGTCGCCGCGCACTACACGATCACCGACCGCCGGGCGGTCGATGCGCTTTCGCCGTTCTACGTGTGGACGACCGACTACGCGGAGAAGCGACTCGCGTGGAAGCGCCGCCACCCGCTGCACGTGATCCTGCTTCGCACCTACCGGATCCCCCGGCCGGTGACGGTCAAGGTGCGCGATGAATACGGCGGCTGCCGCTCGTGGCTCGAGCTGACCCGCGACCTTCCCTTCGAGGGAACGCCCGTGCTCTCCGACGAAGAGTTCGAGCGCGCCTCCGAAGAGATCGCGGCGATCGCGTCGGACCGCCAGCCGGTACTGGTCTGAGGGATCGAGGCGGCCGTCGGGCCGCCTTCGCCAGGCCAATGCCGTGGGTCGAGACGGCCTCGCCGTCGTTCCGTGCGCGTCACGATTCCGCCTACGCCCGCGACGCCGAGCGAGTTCTGCTGTCGCTCGAGCGCACCCGCGAGCGCCTGGCTGACCTGTTTCCGCAGGAAATCGAGGGCTTCACTGTCGTCGTGCACGGCAGCACGCTGTCGCTGTCGCTGGCCAACCCGATCCTGCCCGTCGTCTGGCTCGCGACCGCGCCGGCGGCGCGCCGGTACGTGGCCGGGTGGGCCGGGCAGCAGGAGCTGCACGTGCTCGCGCCCTCCGCGCTGCGCGCCAGGGCCTCGAACGTACCCGGCTCGCGCGAGATGCTCGCCCTGAGCGCGGCCGCCCTCTACGCCCGCCGCGTGGTCATCGAGAACAACCACGAGCTGTCCCGTGCCCACCGGCCCGCCCGGGCCGCGCTCGAGCTGCGGTGGGCGTGGCTCGTCGAGGGCGCCGGACGATGGTTCTCGGGCCAGACCGAGCATGCCCGACCCGCGATCGCGCGCCGGCTGCGAGAGGGCGGCCGGCCGCAGTTCCCGCCGGGGCTACGGGACGCCCCGCTGCTCGGCGGCACCGTGATCGACCTGCTCGCCCGCGAGGAGGGCGAGGAGGCGGCCGCCGAGTTCGTCCGGCACCTCGATCCGCAGGGCGCTCGGGCGGCGTTGTCGAGGGCGTTTCCGGGGCGCGCGTTCGCGCACACGGAAGGGGCGTGGCGGACGCATCTGGCGCGGATCGCCGGCGCGGGCTGAGGGGCGTGGCGCGCTTTCAGCCCTCGCGGCCTTGATTGGCGGTCGGCTCGGTAAACGGCGCAGGGAGAGGGGGTGAGGGCGCCGGCGGGTCGCCTGAGCCATTGCGACCAGCCTGGCCGCGAAACGTCCCTCCGATTCGCTTAAAACGGCCAGCCTCTCGATCACGACCTCCGGCGTCACCCACAGCCACCCGCCGGCGCCACTGCGCCTCTACAGAACCGAGGCCTGGCCGCGAAACGCAAATCCTCTTTGCGTAAAACGGCCAGCCCCGCTCCCCCTCCCCTTCCCCAGCGCCGTTTACCGGGCCGCCCGCCACCCAGGGCCGCCGGCGGGCGACCCGGCCAAGAGTCGACCGCCACCGCCACCGCCTCTCAAAGCCCGAGGTACCGGACCACGTCCGCGCCGTCCGCGCGCAGCGCTGCGATGTCCCGCGCCGCCACCTGCACAAACGGTTCGAGCATGAGCTCGCCCTGGTCGAGCCGCCACCTCGCCACCGCGCGCCCGCCCACTAGCGCGAAGGGCCGGAACAGGCCGCCGGAGATGATCTCCGGCGCGTGACCGTCGGTGATCGGCTCCCGCGAGGTCCAACCGAGCAGCACCGGATCGAAGGCGCCGAGCAGCTTGGGTGGTGGGATCGCCTCCTCCCGAGGGCCACGGCGCAGCTCGAGCAGCCCGTCCGACCGTTCAACGAGCTCCGAGGCGATCGCGGCGAGCCCGGCCCGGACGTCGCGCAGCGGCAACCCGGCCCACTTGGCGAGGTCGCAGTCATCGGCGGGAGCGTGGCCGGCGAGGTAGCGGCGCGCCAGCTCGGCGAGGGCTCGGTCGCGCTCGACGCGTGGCTGGGGACCGAGCCAATCGTGGACGAGCACGTAGGCGTGCTGGCGCCCGACCATCGGCCCGCGCACGGCGATTCCCCGCAGAGACACCAGCATCAGCAGGTGTACGAGCGCCTGATCCCTGGTCGGCACCCCGACCGCGTCGAGGCGTTCCCCGAGCTCCTTACGGGTCAGCGGGCCGTCGGCCGCCAGCGCGCGCTCGATCGTCGCGACGCCGCGCTCGGCCGCCGTGGTGCTCACGCCCATCTGCTCGAGCCGGCGGAGGTTCCCCGTGAACAGCGGTGGCGTCGTCAGCGCGTGCAGCCAGGGGTAGTCCTCGCTCCGGATCAGGTGAAGCGTGCCGCGGCACAGCCACGTGATCAGCAGCGTCCGCTCATCCGTGAGCGCCCTGTCTAGCGCCTGCACGGTCAGCTCGCGCGTCCTGGCCCGGATCGCGAGCCGGACACCGCGCGCGTCCTGCCCCTGGACCGCCAGCAGCCGCTCGACCGCGGCGAGCGGATCCGGTGCAGGTGGGCCAGCCAGCAATTGCGCGGCCAGGCGCCGCGCGAGCACCGTCAGTGGAGGACCCCGGCGATCAGCCACACCACCAGCGCGCCGATCGCCAGCGCGGCCAGCAGCCCGGCCAGCAACTTGATCGGTGCGACGGTCGGCTCGGTGCGCCCGGGCGTGATCAGCTCGGCCTGGAGCAGGATCTCCCGCGCCGTGGCGACGCCGGACTGTGGGACGAGGATGTCCCGCGGGCCGGCGGCGAGGAAGTCGGGTACGTCGAAGCCGGCGCTGCGCCGCAGCAGGCTCGGCACCCCCTCCTCCAGCAACATGCCCTGGATGAACTCCGCCTCGGCCTGGTTGCGGGCGCCGCTCACCCGCACAAGCTGGCCCTCGGCCAGCTGCGGCTTGATCTTCCGCGCCCGCCTCTGGCGCTCGGTCACCTCGCTCTCGACGTCGAGGTGCGTGTCCAGGACGAGCGGCATCCGGCAATCCGGGCAGAAGCGTTCCTCCGCCGGATATGTCGCCGCGCAGTTCGGGCACACGAGCGGCTTGCGAGGAGCTTCACTCCGGGTCATCACTCCACGACCAGTTCGGCGTGGGCCACTCGTCCGTCGCGGATCGTGAACGCCCGCACCTCGGGCTCGTCCGCGGCCACGCCCACGATCAAGTACAGAGCGTCGGGGTAGAACGCGAGGTTGATGTCAGTCTGCGAGGGATAGGGCTCGCTGCGCGTGTGCGAGTGGTAGATCGCTCCGAGATCGAGATCCGCGTCATCGATCGCCATCTGGATCCGGTACTGCTCGCCGCCGTCGATCTCGTAGCGGAGCGGGCTGTGGGCCGCGTTGGTGGCGCGGTAGAGGCTGACGGCCTCGCCATCGCGTGAGGCGATCATGCCGCAGCACTCGTCGGGCGTGTCCTCGAGCGCATGGGAAACCATCTCGTCGTACAGGCGCCGTGCAATCCGCATCCCTTCTAGCGAGGCTACCAGCCACCGGCGACCGCCCCGTGACCCCATGTTGTCCTGGAATCGCTCGCTAAACCTCTAACTTTGGGCACACGGGCTGAGCCACGGACACGTAACGCCGATAGCGATCCCGTGGAGTTACGTGTAAGAGTCATCAGAGAGGTCGTCGACAAGTCGCTCTACGTGATTGACGAGCGGGCCGTCGCGGACGCGATCGTGTTCCGAGCGATGGCCAAGCACCTGATCCCGGAGCAGTCCGTTCGGACCGCGCCGGGCGGGCAGGAGGTGCGCTCCTTCCGCCCGAACCGCGACGCGCGCTCGTTCCGGCTGTGCGCCTCCTCACGGATGCGCCGAGTCGCCCATTAGAGCCACGCTCGATGCCCCTCCAACACCTTCTTCGCGAGGAGCCCTGACCGGCGTCTCCGCGCCCCCTCGCGTTTGGATCGCCTGTGGCAGACGGGCGGGCCGCAACGCGAGGGGGCGCGTCGACGCGGCCCTCGTTCACGTTCCCGAGCCGAGCACGTTGGGCGACGGCACGGCCTTGTTGACGTCGCCCGGGTGCAGTAGCTCGCTGAGCATCGTCCCGTGCTGGCCCTCGTTGGCGAGGATCTGACCGCCGAGCCGCAGCAGCTGGGTGCTCTGAAAGTTCTTGATCGCCTGGATGTAGGCGCCCTCGAGCATCAACTCGAAGCGAGAGAGCAGAAGGATCGCGTCGTGCGCGTTGTGCAGGTCGTCCAGCCGCTCCGGGACCTGACGCGCGGCGAGCACCTGGTCGGCCTGTCCGACGTTCGCGATCGGGGCCGGCGGGGTGTGGCCGCGGCGCGCCAGCTCGCCGGTGAGCGCGGTGATGTGCTGCTGCTCCTGGTCCAGGATCTTCTGAGCCAGTCTGTCTCCGCGTGGTGAGAGCAGCTGGAGCGAGAGGATCTGCTGATAGCCGAACGCGGCGAGCAGCTCGGTCCCGATCAGCGGGATCAGCAGTTGGGAGTCCGAGGTGGGAGCGGTCTGCGCTCCGGCGCGGGCCGAATCGACCAGCATCGCGGCCGCTCCCGCGCCTCCGGCGGCGATGCCCCGCCTGACGAGCTCTCGCCGCGTGTGCCTGCGATCATCCGTCGTGTCCATTCTCGCCGCTCGCTACTCGTGGCCTGTCACGAACGCGACGGGGATGGGGTCGCGGCGCATCGCCAACCTCAGGACGGCGACGTGCTGAGCATCGTTGGCGAAGATCGCGCAGAGCTCGGCCCGCACGACCCCTGGCGAAACGTGCGGAAGCAGCTGCAGAAAACCCGCGATGACGGCGTTCTCTGCCGTGTCGAGGAGCCGCAGGATGCCGCGCGGCCCCCGCGGATGCCCGAGGTTGTAGGTCGACGGCGCCGGGTTTGGCGTCCCGCCGGCGTGCTTGATCAGGCTCATGATCTGCGACGCGTGCGAGAGGTCCTGGCCCAGGAACCGCTTGCCCATCGCGTGTTCGTGGCCCCGCAGGAGCGGCGTCGCGGCCGTGTACGCGGCGACGGCGTACTGCTTGAGGCCCAGCGCGTGGTTCAGATATGCGACGTCGGTCTCGCCGGCCGCCTCCGAGATGCTGCCTACGTGCAGGCGTGACGAGTGGCCGCAGCCGGAGATGAGTCCGGCCGTGGCGACGCCCGCCGCGGCGGCGCCGAGCAGCTGCCGACGGGACGAGCCCGGCGGTTCCTCCGCGCTCACCACCAGACGGTGGCGTCCAGGTTCTCGATCTCGTCGACTGGACGGGTATAGATCCCCGACGACAGATACTTCCACCCGTCGTCGGCGACGATGAAGACGACGTTGCCCTCGTCGAGCTCGTTGGCGATCCTGACCGCGACGCGCGCGATCGCGCCGGACGAGACCCCGGCGAACACCCGCTCCTCTTCCAGCAGCTTGCGCGTGAAGACGATCGCGTCGGTGTTCGTGACGAAGATCTTCCGGTCGAGCACGGACAGGTCGATGATCGGCGGGATGAAACCGTCCTCGAGCGAGCGCAGGCCCTGAACTGGCTCTCCCTGCATCGGCTCGGCGGCGACGATCTTCACCTGGTCTCCGAGCTCCTCCTTCAGCCGGCGACCGTTGCCCATCAGCGTCCCGCCGGTGCCAAGACCGGCGACGAACGCCGCGACCTCGTCCAGCTCCTCGAGGATCTCGAGCGCCGTTCCGTCGTAGTGGGCGCGCGGATTCGCCTGGTTTCCGTACTGATACGGCATGTAGTAGGAGGCGTCGCGTTCGGCCATGTCGAGCGCGAGCTCGACGGCGCCGTTCGAGCCCTTCGATCCCTCGGAGTAGACGATCTCGGCGCCGTACATCTCGAGGAGCTGCGTGCGCTCGGGCGTGACGTTCTCCGGCATCACGACCTTCAGCGGGTAGCCCTTGCGCCCGCAGATCATCGCCAGTGAGATGCCTGTGTTGCCGGACGTCGGCTCGAGAATCGTCTGGCCCGGCGAGATCAACCCCCGGTCCTCGGCGTCCTCGATCATCGCCCGGGCCACCCGGTCCTTGACCGAGCCCGTCGGATTGCGAGACTCGAGCTTGGCCCAGATCCTCACGCCCGGCTTGGGGCTCAGTCGTTTGAGTTCGACCAGAGGCGTATGGCCAATCGCCTGGACGATGTCGCCGTACCGCCCGCCGCACGGCTTGTTCTGGAGGGTCTCGGCGGCCATTGCTTCACGAAGTGTAGCGAGGAGCGACTATCCGGATCGTGATTTCAAGGGGTCCGACCGCGGCTTGCCGGCGCGCCGGTGCGGGGGGTTCGGAGCGGGGGTTTCACCGAGCCCCCCGCATCGCGGCGTGCCGGTGTGGAGGGTCGCAGGCGCTCATCCACGGCCACCTGCGACCCTCTTTCGGCGGGCTAGTAGTAACCCGGCGCCGTGGTTGTCGAGCCGGTTGTCGTAGAGCTCGAACTGGTCTTGTGAGAGGACGCAGTAACCACGCGCCAGGTCCCGCCGAAGTTCATGACGTCCTGGCCGGTGGCGACTCGCTTCTGGTTGTCGGGCGCGAAGCGGTAGAGGGGATGGCCGGCCAGCGTCACCTGGGTGAAGCCCTTCCGGTGAATGACGCCCAGCTTGCCCTTGATACCCGTCGCCTTGCTGAGGCTCTTGGCAGATTTGGCCTTGAGCGGGGGCCAGAAGCTCAGGCACTGGCTGCTCGTGCACTTCAGGTGGTGGGCGGTCTCGCCACTGAGCGTGTAGAGCGCGGCGCCACTGGAGGTCGTGACGATCGTCTCGTGGGAGGCGACGTGGCTGTTGAAATTCACGACCTTCGCGTTCTTCGCGACCTTGAGCGTGAACGTCTTGGCGACGGCGAGAGCGCCGAACGCCGCGATCGCAAACCCAGCCATGCCGGCGAGAACGATGACGATGGAACGCGGGCGAAGCACACGGCCGCGGTTGAGCGAGTGAGGCATCAGTCTCCCTTCGAACTGGACGGTTCGAAAGGTAGGGACGCCTGACGCAGGCAATCCTTCCCGAAGAGGGCGAGATTCCTTGTTAGTGGGGCTAGCGAGCGCCGCCCGCCATGGCGGGCAGGATCACCAGCGTGTCCGTCTCCCCCACGGCAGTCTCGAGTCCTTCGAGCACTCGCACGTCCTCGTCGTTCAGGTAGACGTTGACGTAGCGGTTCAGCCCACCGTCGGAAGCGAACAGCTGCGACTGGGTCTCGGGATGAAGCTCCGCGACGCTGCCGAGGATCTCGCCGACGGTCAAGCCCTCCGCGCTCAGCTCCTTCTCACCGCCGACGGACGGGCGCAGCACTGGCGGGATGCGGACTGTGGCCACGGGCCGCGAAGCCTAATGCGCGCCGGCGCAGAACGCTTCGTAGTCGGGAAACACCCCGAGCTCCTCGTCGGAGATCTCTTCGGGCTCCCGCGAGCAGATCGGGCAGTCCGGGTCGCGCCGGACCTTCACCTCGTCGACCGTGGCCGCGAGAGCGTCATACATCAGCAGCCGGCCGATCAGCGGCTCGCCCTCGCCGAGGATCAGCTTGATCACCTCCGTGGCCTGGAGCAGTCCCATCGTCCCCGGCAGCACGCCCAGGACGCCGTTGGCGCCGCAGGAAGGAGCGAGCTCCGCCGGCGGCGGCACCGGGAATAGGCACCGGTAGCACGGACCGTCGTAGGGCTTGAAGACTGACAGCTGCCCCTCGAACCCGAGGATCGCGGCCGACACGACCGGGAGCTGAAGCCGCACGGACGCGTCGTTGAGCAGGTAGCGCGTCGGGAAGTTATCGAGACCGTCGACCACGATGTCGTAGCCCGGCAGGATGTCCATGATGTTCTCGGGACCGAGACGGACCGGATACTTCTCGACCTTCACGTCCGGATTGAGCGCTGTGATCGTCTCCTCGGCCGAATCGACCTTGGGCACGCCGATTCGTTCGCTCGAGTGGATCACCTGACGCTGGAGGTTCGACAGGTCGACCTCGTCGTTGTCGACGATTCCGAGCGTTCCCACGCCTGCGGCGGCCAGATACAGAGCCGCCGGCGATCCGAGGCCGCCCGCTCCGAGCAGCAGGACCTTCGCGTCGAGCAACTTCTGCTGACCCTCGGCCCCGACCTCCGGCAACAGCAGATGGCGCGAGTAGCGCTCGCGCTGCTCGGCCGTCAGCGTCTTGGGCGTCTCGACCTCGTAGCCGCGGTCCTTCCACAGCGTGAAGCCTCCGGTCATCGACTCGACGTGCTCGTAGCCCAGGTCCTCGATCAGCGTCCGCGCAGCCCACGCGGAGCGGTTGCCGGACGCGCAGTACAGGACCACGTGCTGCGAGCGATCGGGGACGGCGCCCTCGATCCGCGACTCGAGATAGCTCTTCGGCACGTGCTGGGCGCCCGGGATGTGACCGGCGCCCCACTCTTCGGGCTCGCGTACGTCGACCACGACCGCGCCGTTGTTGAGCTGCTCCCGCACGTCGCCGGGATCGATCTCGTCGATCCTGCTCTTGATCTGGCGAAGGACTTCGGCTCCGGACGGGCTCATCTGACAAAACTCCTCAAATGCGGTCAGGATTCAATACTTCACGGAGTATAGCGCCGTGAGGCGGCTCCGAAGGGCCGTTGCAGACGAAGGCGGGGCGCCCCGCCCGGGACGCCCCGCCAAATTGGACCCAATCTTGCTGTCGTCGCCACACGCCAACCGTCAACCGCGCTGTCCTGAAAAAAATCCTAGGGCGTGCTGTCGGAAGTATCGGTGATGGGCCTTCCCGCCGATATCGGGTTAAGACCCCATCTTGTCCTCCATCCCTTCACCCGAAAAAGGGGCCACGCAGACTACTTCGAAGATGAAGTCGCGCCCGCTCCTCACTCAGGTCCTCGCGGTCAACCTGCTGCTGGTGGCGGGGACGGCGGTCGTGGCTACGGTCGGCGTCGACGCCCACGGGTCCAGCATCACGCGCGGTCGCGAGGCGATGGTGCTGGGCCTCGCGGTAGTCGCAACGCTGCTCGGCAACTGGCTGCTGCTCCGGCGCCGCTTTGAGCCGCTCGACCAGCTGATCTCGACGATGGAGCAGATCGACCTCGCCGAGCCC
This sequence comes from uncultured Solirubrobacterales bacterium, assembly GCA_963812225.1. Taxonomy (GTDB): domain Bacteria; phylum Actinomycetota; class Thermoleophilia; order Solirubrobacterales; family Solirubrobacteraceae; genus Palsa-465. The sequence goes on along the minus strand of CAWEUN010000005.1, from coordinate 505,640 downwards.
GAGCAGGTCGAGGTCGGCGCGCCCCGCGTTGACAGCGCCGAGGTCCAGCGCCTCGACGGCGCCTTCCGGAAGATGGTCTCGCGACTGGAGACCGAGCGGCGGCAAGCCGGATGGGCGGCGATCGAGGCTCAGGAGCGCGAGCGCCGCCGGATCGCCCAGGATCTCCACGATGAGGTCAACCAGGCGCTCACCGCGGTCACCCTCAGGCTCCAGGCCTCGATCGAGCAGGCTCCTCCCCCGCTGCAACGCGAGCTGGCCGAGACCAAGCGACTGTCCAGCCAGGCGATGGAGGAGTTGCTGTCGCTCGCGCGCCAGCTACGGCCCGCAGTCCTCGACGACCACGGCCTCATCCCCGCCCTCCACAGCCAGGTGCGGGACTTCGCCGAGCAGACCGGGACGCGCGCGAAATTCAACTCGCGGGGAACGCTCCCGAGGCTCACTCCGGAGCAGCAGCTCGTGATCTACCGCGTGACCCAGGAGAGCCTGTCAAACATCGCGCAGCATGCGGACGCCAAGAACGTCGACGTCGAGCTCTCCTTCGTCGGCCGAACCGTGCTGCGGATCAGCGATGACGGTCGCGGATTCAGTGGCGGGCGCAACGGCGGTCTCGGCCTTTCGGGCATGCGCGAGCGCGCGCTCCTGGCCGGTGGACAACTGTCGATCTGGTCCCGGGAAGGTCAAGGAACCCGGGTCGAGCTGACGATTGCCTAAAGAGGACCCATGAGGATCTTGGTCGCAGACGATCACGGCATCGTCAGATCCGGCATCAAGCTGCTGCTCGAGCGCCAGCCGGACCTCGATGTCGTAGCTGAGGCATCCGACGGCGTCGAGGCCGTCGAGCAGGCGCTGGCTTCCCGTCCCAACCTCTGCATCCTCGACGTGGGGATGCCGAAGATGACCGGCTTGCAGGCGGCGCGCGAGATCCGCTCGCACCTGCCCGACGCCCGAGTCCTGATTCTCTCGATGCACGACGACGAGCACTACCTGTTCGAGGCGCTCAAGGCGGGAGCCTCGGGCTACGTGCTCAAGCGCGAGGCCGACCAGGACCTCGTCGGCGCCGTGCGGGCGGTGGACCGGGGCGAGGCGTTCCTGACCAACGCGGCCGAGCGCTCGATCATCCGGCAATGGATGGACGACGGCGCGCAAGGCCCGGCGATCCCGCTGACGCCGCGCGAGGAGGAGGTCGTCAAGCTGATCGCCGAGGCCCACACGAACGTGCAGATCGCGGAGATCCTTCACCTCTCCGAGAAGACCGTCGAGTCGCACCGCGCCAACGTGCTGCGCAAGCTCGGGATGCGCGACAGGGTCGAGCTGGTTCGCTACGCGATCCGCCGCGGTCTCGTCGAGCCGTAAGGCGCCCGCTCCAGACCGCCCCTACCATCGCGGGCCGTGCGCGCCCCGGTCGACCACATCGCGGCCCCTCGGTTCCCGCAGGGCCTTCAGTGGTTCAACGTCGCGCCGCTGCGGATGGACCAGCAGCTGGGCCGGCCGGTCCTGATCGAGTTCTGGGACTTCTGTCGCCCCAATTCGATCCGCACACTGCCGTACGTGAAGAAGTGGCACGATCGCTACAGCGCCACCGGGCTGCGCGTGATCGGCGTCCACGCCTCCGGATTCGAGCCGTCCGCGGACCCGGCGCAGGTCGAAGCCGCCGTGGCGCGCCTCGAGATTCCCTACCCGGTCGTCGTCGACGCCGAGCACGAGATCTGGTCGCTCTACGGAAACATAGGGTGGCCCGCGCGGTACCTGTTCAACCAGCGCGGGACGCTGTTCGAGTACCACTACGGCGAGGGCGCCTATGACGAGACCGAGCGCGCGATTCAGGAGCTGGTCGGCGTTGAGCTGCCGACGATCGAGCCGATCCGCCCAGAGGACGCGCCGGGCGCCGTGCTCGAACCCCAGACCGACGACGTCGAAGGTCCCTACAGCGGCCCTTACACGGCCGGCGGGGTGTGGGCGGTCCTCGACGGCCGCGGTACCGTTCGCGCCAACGGACGCTCACTGGATGTCGACCATCCCGGCTGCTACGAACTGATCTCCCACGAGCGGAGCACTCGCGGTGAGCTGGCGCTCGAGGTCGGCGAGGGGGTGCGCTGCATTGCGGTGTGCTTCACGCCGGGCCTGGCGCCGTGATCCCATCGACGAGGTTCACCAGCCGCGGGGCTCCCTCGTCTTCGACCATCACCGCGAACCCCACGCGGTAGGGACTCTGCTGCGGACGGGACCCGAGGAAGCCCGGTTCATGGACCCAGCAGCCGCTGTTGATCAGCTGCGCGCCGGTCGGCGCCCGCCACTCGGCGAGCTCGTCGCCTGGCAGCGGCCCGGCGCGATGCGTGTGACCGAACACGACGTGGGGCGCGGGCACGCGAAGCCGCGCGAGCACCTCGCCGAACGCGCGCAGCCCGGCGCGGCGAAGCTCGGGCCCGGAGATGTCGGCCCGGAGCGGACCGAGCCCCGCCAGGTTCAGCGCGGCGACGGCCGCCGGGAATGCCGCCACCAACCCCCGGCCGCGCAGATCGCGCCGGCGCCGGGAGCTGGTCAGCGCGCTCCAGGCTCGCGTGGAGGCACCGTGGGAGCCGCGGCCCAGGCGCGCCCCGCCGTTCTGGGCGACGGTGTGGATCCACGCGTACATCGGCGCCAGCGTTGCTTCGTAGCACTCGGCGCTGGCGGGTCCAGCGGCCGGCTCGCCGACCACGCGCGCCATCGCGCCCGCCGCGAGTCGTTCGAACAGGGGCACGGTGGTGTGGCGGTCGCAGTAGTGGCCGTGGGTCGCGTACACGTCCGCGCGAAGCCAGACGCCCGGATACGTCGCCGTGACCGTGGCCGGCGCGAGAAACTCCGCGACCGTTGCCAGCACATCGTCCTCGCGCCAGGCGACGGCCGACGCGAGGCCGAGCTCGGCCGGCGGGGTCCCGGCGCCACGGCGCTCGAACCAGCTGCGCAGGAGATGATGGTCGTGGTTGCCGGGGACGATCACGACCTCGGCGCCGGCCGGCAATGCGCCGGCGACGTCTTCGAGCACGCCACGCGCCGCCGCGAGCGCCTCGCGGACCGGACCGTGGCGCAGCTCGATGATGTCGCCGAGGAGCACCAGCCGGTCGACGCCATCGAGGGCTCCGACGAGCGCCAGCCGCCAGTCGGGATTGCGCAGCACGTCGCCCTTTGTGTGCGAGCCGAGGTGCAGGTCGGAGACGACCAGCGTGCGCACGGCGGAGGCTCCCGGTCCCGCTGTCAGGCGGAGGCGCTCGCCATCGCCTGGCGGATCGCCTTGGGCAGCATGAACCGCACGTCCTCCTGGACGACCTCGAGCTCCTCGACGTCCGTCGTGCCGCGCGAGCGGAAGAACTCGACGAGGCGCTGGACGAGCTCCTCGGGGGCGCTCGCGCCCGACGTGATCCCGACGACCCGCTTGTCCACGAGCCACTCCTCGAGCACCTGAAGCTCGTTGTCGATCAGGTGCGCATCGGCGCCATGCTCTCGCGCGACCTCGACCAGCCGGTTGGAGTTCGACGAGTTGCGGGAGCCGATCACGAGCACCAGCTCGCAGTGGCGCGCCAGCTGCTTGACGGCCGCCTGCCGGTTGGTCGTCGCGTAACAGATGTCGTCGGTGCGCGGGCCGACGATCGCCGGGAACCGCTCGCGGAGCCTGTTGATGATCGCGCGCGTCTCGTCCACCGACAGGGTCGTCTGCGAGATGTAGGCGACCTTGGACGGATCCTTGACCTCGAGGCTCGTCGACGTCCTCCTCGTTCTCGATCAGGACGATGTGGTCCGGCGCCTCGCCCATCGTGCCTTCGACCTCCTCGTGGCCGGCGTGGCCCACGAGCACGATCGTGTAGTCCTCGGCCGCGAACTTCTTCGCCTCGACGTGGACCTTGGTGACGAGCGGGCAGGTCGCATCGATCGTGTGCAGCTCGCGCACCTGCGCGTTGGAGTGAACGCTCGGAGCCACGCCATGCGCTGAGAACACGACGGTCGCGCCCTCCGGAACCTCGGTCTCGGAATCCACGAACACCGCTCCGCGATCGCGCAGCTGCTCAACGACGTGCTTGTTGTGGACGATCTCCTTGCGCACGTAAACCGGGGCGCCGTACAGCTCCAGCGCCCGCTCGACCGTCTGCACCGCGCGGTCCACGCCCGCGCAGTATCCGCGCGGGGCGGCGAGCAGCAGCTTCTGGGGGAAGGAAGCCATCTCGCGAACAGTGTAGGAGAGCGCCCGCGGCGGTCAGTCGTTGGCCGTGGCGGCCTCGAGCAGCGAGGCGAACTGCAGTCGCGCGGCCTCACGCCGGGTGGGGATGTGCTCGGTGGGGACCTCGTCGGCAGGCGCCTCGTAACCTCGGAGCACCTGGCGCGCGACCGAGCTGCGGTGCACCTCGTCGGGACCGTCGTAGATCCGAGCCGCCCGTGCGGACCGGTACATGGCCTCGAGCGGCAGATCGGTGGAGTAGCCCAGGGCACCGTGTGCCTGCAGACGCGCGGTCGATCACGTCGTGCAGCACCTGCGCTCCGAAGTACTTGATCATCGCGATGTCCATCCGGGCGGCCAGCACCCCCTCGGTGTCCATCTTCCACGCCGCGTGGAGCGTCATCAGGCGCGCCGCCTGCATCTGCGCCGCGGAGTCGGCGATCCAGTTCTGGACCGACTGATGGCGCGAGAGCGTCGAGCCGTGGGCATAGCGGTACAGCGAGCGCTCGCAGAGCATGTCGAACGCGCGACGGGCCACCCCGAGCCAGCGCATGCAGTGATGGATCCGTCCTGGGTAGAGCCGCTGCTGGGCGATCAGGAACCCGGCTCCCTGGGCGCCGAGTATGGCCCGCGCGGGGACGCGCACGTCGTCGTAGATGATCTCGGCGTGGTTGCCGTAACGGCCGAAGCTGTCCCACGGATGCTCCATCGTGGCGACGTCGCGCAGGACCCTGACGCCCGGCGTGTCGGCGTCGACGATGAACATCGATGCTCGCTGATGGGATCTGGCCTCGGGATCGGTCACGGCCATCACGATCAGGAAGTCAGCGATCGAGCCGTTGGATGAGAACCACTTGTGGCCGTTGATAACCCAGTCATCGCCGTCGCGGACGGCCGAGGTCTTCAGCAGCGTCGGGTCGGAGCCCGCCGTGTCGGGCTCGGTCATGCTGAACGCGGACTTCAGGTCGCCCGCGAGCAGCGGGTGCAGATAGCGCTCCTTCTGCTCGGGCGTGCCGGCCAGCGCGAGGATCTCGGAGTTGCCGGAGTCGGGCGCCGCGTTCCCGAACGCCAGCGGCGCGATCGGCGAGGTCCCGAGGATCTCGTGCATCAGCCCGAGCTTCACCTGTCCGAATCCTTGACCGCCGAGTTCCGGGTCCAGGTGTGCGGCCCACAGACCCTGTGCCTTGACCTCGTCCCGGAGCGGCCCGATCGCCCGCGTCAAGCCGTCCCACCCGAGCTCATCGATCAACGTTTCGAGCGGCCAGATCTGCTCGCGCACGAAGCCGCGCATCCAGTCGAGCTTGCTCTGGAACTCGGGCTCGGTCGAGAAATCCCAGGCCATCGCGACGAAGGGTACCCTTCACTGTCCGTCGGACGGTCCCGCAAGGAGACGCATGGCTCAGCAGCACCTAGACCGCCTCACCTCAATCGACGCGTCCTTCCTTCACCAGGAAGGGCACTCTTCGCACATGCACATCGGCGGGGTGCTCATCTTCGAGGGACCGCCGCCGAAGTTCGAGGACTACCTGAACCACATCCGCGGACGCCTCCATCTCGTCCCCCGCTACCGCCAGAAGCTGGCGACGCCACCGCTCGAGACTGGCCGTCCGCTGTGGGTCGACGATCCATCGTTCAACCTCGAGTACCACGTGCGCCATTCGGCCCTGCCGTCTCCCGGCACCGAGGAGCAGCTGTTCCTGCTCGCGGGACGGATCGCCTCGCAGCCGCTCGATCGCTCCAAGCCGCTGTGGGAGAACTGGCTGATCGAGGGACTGGAAGACGGCCGCTTCGCTCTCATCTTCAAGACCCATCACTCGCTCGTGGATGGCGTCTCCGGGGTCGACCTCGCCACGGTGCTGTTCGATGTCACCCCAGATCCGCCGCCACCGCCCACCGATCTGGAGCCATGGCAGCCGCACGTCGAGCCATCGCAGGCGGAGCTCGTCCTCGCCGGGGTTCGCGGCGCCGTCCGGACGACGACCGGGATCGCCACCCGCGCCGTGGGCGCCGTGACCCGGCCGGCGGACACGCTGAGCTCGCTGCGCGACGCCGCCGAGGGGCTCGGCGAGATCGTGTGGGCCGGTCTCAATCCGGCACCCGAGACCCCGCTCAACGTGGAGATCGGACCGCACCGGCGTTTCGCCGTCGTGCGCCATGAGCTCGCGGACTACAAGGAGGTCAAGAACGCACTCGGAGGTACCGTCAACGACGTCGTGCTGACCGTCGTCTCGGGATCCCTGGCGCGGTGGCTCCGTTCGCGGGGGGTTCGCACCGAGGGGCTGGAGATGCGAGCGCTGGTCCCGGTCTCCGTTCGTTCCACGGCCGACCGCGGCACGCTCGGGAACAAGCTCACCGTGATGCGTGGCCCGCTGCCGGTCTACATCCGGGATCCGGTCGCTCGGTTGCGGTTCGTGAGCAAGGCGATGGACGGGCTGAAGGAGTCAAAGCAGGCCGTCGGCGCGGCGACGCTGGCGGCGGTCAACAGCCTGGCGCCGCCGACGATCCTCGCCCAGGCCTCGCGCCTGAACTTCTCCACGCGGCTGTTCAACCTGATCGTCACCAACATCCCGGGGCCCCAGGTGCCGCTGTACGTGCTCGGGCGAAAGCTCGTCGACCTGTTCCCGGTCGCGTTCCTGCCCGAGCACCACGGGCTCGCGGTCGCGATCATGTCGTACAACGGGAACATGGACTATGGGCTGCTCGGCGACTACGACGCCCTCCCCGACATCGACGTGGTCGCGGATGGGATCGACGCATCGCTCGCCGAGTTGCTCGTCGCGGCGCGAGCGAAGTCGGCACGCACGGCCCAGGCAGGCAAGCGCACGACGAAGTCGGAGTCGAGCAACGGCAAGAGCGCCGGCGCGCCGGCCCAGATCCTGCCGTCGGGCCACGGCCGCGCGAAGCACGGCCCCGCCGCCGACATGCGCGCGAAGCGAGCGCGCGGCTCACGCCCCGAACGCAAGCGTCCCCAGGGTTGATCGACCATGAGCGATGATCTGATTCAGCCGGGAGAGATCGCCTACCGCTTGGAGCTGACGGCCGCCCAGATGAAGATCGTGCACACGGCGCTGAAGTCGCTCTACGACGATCTCGGACACGAGGAGTACGACGTCCAGCAGGTCGTCGCCGCCGTCCTCGACAAGCTTCCCGACGAGCACAATATCCGCGCCATCGACCTCGGGCGCGAGCTACGACGGGAAGGCTCGGGCGGCTGACGCGCTCAGAAGCCGAGGGCGAACTTTGCGTCCTCGCTCATCCGCTCCGGCGTCCACGGAGGCGAGAAGGTCATCGTCGGCTGCACGTCGAGCACCCCATCGAGCTCGCCGACGAACTCCTCGATCTGCTCGGAGACCTGAGGGCCGATGGGACAGCCGGGGCTGGTCAGCGTGTACGTGACCCGGACGGTGCCGTCCTCGATCTCCACGTCATAGATCAGGCCAAGTTCCACGAAGTCCAGGCCAAGCTCGGGATCGATCACATCCCTCAGTGCCTCGGTCACGTCATCAATTGAGACCATCTTGCGAGCAGTTTAGGAGACTCGGGCGCTCGGCTTGCACTCGCGCCGGTGATTTCGGTAGGTTGCCGCCTATCGTCGACTTCGATGACAAGCCAGCGATTCTTCGCTGTCGAGGCGATGAGGACCGGACCACTCAGGGTTCACGGCGGCCTGCGATGATCCGTGCGATCCGGGCGCAGACCGACGTCGTCGTCGACCTCAGCGAGCTCGTCTTCGCCGACGCGTCGCTGATGGTAGATCTCGCGATGCTCGCTCGTCGCCTCCGCGCCTGCGGGCGCAAGATCATGCTGCGCGACGCACAACCGCAGATACTGAGATTGATCGAGTTGGTCGGGCTCCACCGCCTTCCGGGCGTCAAGCTCGAGGGGCCGTCGCCGGCGCTCGCCTAGCGCGGCGCTGCCGGACCCGGGCCGACGTCGCAGTAGCCTTGAGTACATGCTCGCACTGCTCCTGCTGCTGATCTGGCCGCTGGCCGAGCTCCTCGTCGCGATCGCGGTCGCCGAGGCGATCGGCGTCTTCTACACCGTGCTGCTGCTCGTCGCCAGCATCCCGCTGGGCATGTGGGCGCTGCGCTCGCAGGGGGGCGCGGCCTGGCGCAGGCTGACGATGGCGGTCACCGAGGGCCGGACGCCGGCGCGCGAGGTGCTCGACGGCGCACTGATCCTGGCCGGCGGCGTGCTCCTTATGATCCCAGGGTTCATCACCGACGTGATCGCCATCTGCCTGCTCCTGCCCCCCACGCGGGCGCTGATGCGCATCGCGCCTCTGCGCAGGCTTCAGGACCGGCTCGTCGTCCGCGCCGCGCGCGTCACGAACCGGCCGTATGACGTCGACTCGACGGCCCACGACGTCGACCAGCCACACCTTCGTCCTTGACGAGCCCCGGTGGACCATTGCTCCGGACGGTCACGTTCGGGACCCTCGACGCCGGCCCGTGGGGCGCCGCCTGGAGCTCCGGGTCGCCGCTGATCCTGCTGGCGCCGACTCCGGATCGGCCCCTGCGGACGATTCCCGATGCGATGATCGAGGGCTCATCCGCGATCGAGGAGTGGCGGCTAGCCGGTAACGGACTCGCGCTCGTGGTCCGCGGTGAGGGGGCGCCGGCCGAGATCAGCGCGGATCCGGACTATCCCGCGTTCGACCAGCTCTGCCGCGTGCAGGGGTCGGGATCGATCGACGGTGCTGAGGTCGCGGTCGACTGCCTCGGCGTGCGCAGCGCGCGCAACGATGTCGACCTCGCGGCGAACGATTCGATCAGGGGGGTGGCGACGTGGTTCGATCCCGACGAGGCCATTGCGGTCGTCGCGGTCCGTCCCCGCAAGTCCAAGGGGCACGGCCGGGACGACGTCTCGGCGTCGGTGCTCGCCGCGGGCGAGGCGACGGTGGTCCCGGACCCGCGCCTGTCGACGACGTACGCCGCCGACGGCACCCCGGCCCGCGCCGGGCTCGAGCTCTGGCTGGACAATGAGGAGGGCCAGCAGTATCCCCGCCGCGCCGCCGGAGAATCGGTCGAAGCCGGGACGAAGGTCGCCGGGCACGGCCTCGAGCTCACCGCCGAGCTGTTTCGGTGGCACAGCCGGGGCCGCGACGGCGCGGGCGTGTACCTGCTCGCGCGACCCGCATGAGTCGGGTCGAGGCGGTGATCAGCGACTTCGGTGGCGTCCTGACGTCGCCGCTGTCGGACTCGTTCGCGGCGTTTCACGACTCATCGGGGATCTCGCTGGAGTCGCTCGGCAACGCGATGGCCGCGGTCGCCCGGCGGATCGGTGTCAACCCGCTGTTTGAGCTCGAGACCGGCCGGATGAGCGAGCAGTCGTTTCTGCGCGCGGTCAGCGACGAGCTCACGGCCCAGCTCGGACGCCCGATCGAGCTCCTCGGCTTCGGCGAGCGCTACTTCGAGCACCTGCATCCGAACGAGCGGATGATCGACTACATGCGGGAGTTGAAGCGTCGCGGCTACAAGCTCGCGATCTGCACCAACAACGTGCGCGAGTGGGAGCAGCTGTGGCGGGCCAAGCTGCCGGTGGACGAGATCTTCGACGAGGTCGTCGACTCGGCATTCGTCGGCGCTCGCAAGCCGGAGTCGCGCATCTACGAGATCACGCTCGAACGGCTCGAGGTCCCGGCGGGGGCCGCGGTATTCGTCGACGACGTGGAGGTCAACTGCACGGCCGCCCGCGAGCTGGGCCTGGGCGCGGTTTGGTTCCGCTCGACCGAGCAGGCGATCGCCGCGATCGAGCAGGCCCTCGTCTAACGGGCCCCGGGTTGGCGGCGGCCCGGTAAACGGCGCTGGGGAAGGGGAGGGAGCGGGCGCCATCGCACCCGTCCAGAACCTGCACAACACGACAATCCCGTGCCGGAGGGCGAGGCCTGTCGGGTTATGCATGAGGAGCGTGCTCAATGCGACAGGGCTCGCCGATTTTTCCGGTCGTGTCGTTTTAAGCAGGTTCTGGAGCCGCCCCGGCCCGCCCGGGCCTCTCACCTGCCCTCTTCCCCAGCGCCGTTTTAAAAAACCGCGCGCCCATCGGGACTGCCGAGAGTCGGCAGCCTCAGCCCGCCACCCGGCGATACGCAGCCTCCCGCCTGCGGGCCGCTCGGCATCCAGCCTCGCCAAGACCGGCCCGCGCGGGAGTCATCCGGCTCCGCGCGAACCCTCGAGGCAGAGCCCCCCTACGCCCCGGGCAGCTCGAATGACGTCCAATTTATGACTCGGGGTGCTAGTTCTCGACCCCGAGCCGGTCCCAGCAGTACAGCTCGAGGCACTCTTTCGCGAGCTCGATGCAGCGCTCCTCCGAGAGCCATGGCAGCACCGTGTCGAACGCCTGCTCCTCCCCGACGCCCGCCTCGAACGCCTCCTCGCCCCTGAACCCGGCCGCGATCTTCAGCGCCTCCCGGCGATTCTCCCCGAGCGACGGGAACACGTTGACCAGGAACTCCTTATTCGGCACCGGATGCCCCACCTCGAGCGAGGCGTGCCAGGAGGCCAGCAGCGACAGGTCGTGCTCGTCGAGGTCGGCGACGGCCTTGGCGTAATGCGAGTCGAGGTCGGACTCCGGGATCTCGTCAACCCAGGCGCGCACGACCTCGCCGAGGATCTGTCGACGCGTCTCGCGCCCGACCGAGTCAGCGATGACGCGGATCGCGTTCTGCGGTTCGATGAAGCACAGGCTCATTGCGCCTCCGGCTCTGGTGTGCGGATGGCGCGAAAGGTAGGCGGTGGGCCGGACGGAGCGGTTCAGACGCGAGAGGGCCCGGTTCGGCTCACGGCGGCGTTGACGCCGGGCCGGGCGGCGGGTGCGGGGAGAGGATGACCGGCGCCCGCGGGCTCTGGTTGAAGTCGAAGTCCGCGGTCAGATCGCCGATGAGCGGATTGTCCTCACGCACATCGGGACGGGGGTCGGGACGGCCGTCGGTGGCGGGATCCAGGCGCTGACCCCCAAGGAAGTCGTCCTCGATGAACTTGTTGTAGGCGTCCTGGCTCATGATCTGGTGATCGATGAACCCGCGCCGGGCGTAAGGGCTGATGACGAGCCCCGGCACGCGCAGCCCGAAGCCGTTCTCGTCGACGACCGGCGGCTGGACGTGGTCGTAGAAGCCGCCCCAGTCGTCCCAGGTCAGGAAGATCGCCGTGCTGTCCCAGTCGGGGCTCTGCATGATCGCGCTGACCAGCCCCGTCACGTACGTCTGGCCAGCGCTGACGAGGCCCGGAGGGTGCTCGGACACAGTGCCGTTGGGGCTGATCCACGAGACCGCCGGGAGGGTCCCGTTCTTGACGGCGGTGAAGAAGTTGCTCAGGCTCTGTACGTCGCTGAGCTGGTTGTCCTGATGGACGTCCTCGAAGTGCGGCAGCGGATTCCAGATCGAGGCCGTCTGGGGGCCCTGCTTCACCGGGGCGCAGGTCATCGCGGAGTCGTCCTCGCAGTCCGGCTCGGTGCCGGCGAACACGTAGTAGCCCCAGCTGACGTTGTTCTTGTGCAGCAGGTAGGTCATGTCGGTCCACGCGTACTTGGGGGTGGTGTCGAGCGGGTTCAGCCTGATGATCGAGTTCGGGTTCTCCAGCGAGTTGGTACACGAGAACGGTTGGAGCGCGTTCGTACAAAACGCCGACCACTCCGAGACCTCGTAGAGGTGCTGGGGGAGGCTCCACGAGCTCGTCGGCTCGAACATGTGATCCTGAAGCACGAAGTCGTGGGCATAGGTCCAGTAGTTCGGAATCTCGCGCGCGTCGTGGTAGCCCATGACGTCGATGCACGTCGCCTGGGCGGTCTCGGTGCACGGGCTGCATTCCGGATCGTCGGTGCTGCAGTCCTCGCCCTTCTCCGCCTGCGCCACGAAGCCGTCCATCCGGCCGCCGTCGATGTCGGCGGCGGCGTTCTGGGCGCCGTGCGGGCCGCCATAGTTGAGGTCAGCGGAGTCGTGGAACGGCTTGACGCAGCCGCCGTTGACGGGGTCAGGGACGCAGACACCGTGTGGGATTCCGTCGGCTCCGGGATACGTACCGAAGTACTGGTCGAACGACCGGTTCTCCTGCATGATGATTACGACGTGCTGGATCTTGTGGATCCCGGCGAGGTTCGTGACCGTCACGACCGGCGAATACGAGCGGACATTGCGGGAGTCGCCGGGCAGAACCGCCCGCAACGGCACGGGGCCGCCCTGCGTGAACGTCACGCTGGCGCGGAAGCTCGAGCGCCCGTCCAGCCGGGATCGCGCGACCACCTGCCACCGGTTCGAGATTCGTTCCTGGATCACGACATCGGCGCGCCGGTGTGCGGGCTTCACGGCGCCGGTCAGGGTGACCGGCGCCGCGACGTCTACCGCGGTGAGAGAGCTCGAAAGCGAGATCGAAGCTCGTACGCGCTGGCGGACGATCCTGCTTTGAAAGCCCGCCGCGCTCACGTACCACTGGCGGCTGGTCTGGACCACGCCCGCGCGGCGCGCGATCGTGAACTGTCCCGCGCCGTTCGCCGTCGCGGCGCTCACGCGATGAAACACCCGCTGGCCGGCGAGCCGTTGCCACAGCGTCACCCGCGCACCGGACGCGCGTCGACCGGTCACGCGGCCCGTGAGCACGATTCGCTGGCCCATCCTCGAGGGGTTCGCGCTCGAGCGAATCGTCAGCCCCGCGCGGCCTGAGGCCGCCGCCGAGCTCTGCAAGGACACCGCCGCCACGCCGATCGGAACCGCGGCCGCGGCAAGACAGACGATCAGCAGACGACGACGCACACGAGCTCCCACCTGTCCGGGGATTATCTCCCGTTGAAGTAACCCGCCGTGTCGGGGCGAGTTGCGCCGACCATATGACTCGGGGCCTAAAGACCGAGTGCCGAGCGAGCGGTCGCGAGGAACGCCGGATCGGGCTCAGCGCCCTCGCCGACCCCGGCCGTCACCCTCGCGCTGTTAGATCCGTCCCCGATCGCCGGCGCAGGCGGTCGGCTCCAGTTGAACAGCCCGAGATCGAGCGAATCAAGCGGAACGTCGCAAGCCCTCGCGAGCTCCGCCGCCCGGCGCTCGAGCAACAGCGGATCGCCAATCCCGAACACCCGTTTCGCGGCGACCGTCACCTCGTTTTCGCCTCCGAGTTCGAGCTTGCCGGCGGTGAGCTCGTACACGCCCAGCCGCCCGAGCGTCACGAGCAGGTCGAACCTGGCGTCCCGATGCAACCCCGGCAGCGCGAGGCGCTCGAACGTCCGCTCGAACCGTCGTTCGGGAGACCACGTGCCGTCGGCGCCGAAGGCGGCTGCCTGCGAGCCCGCCCGCTCCGCCCACGCGCGGTACGCGTCGACCGTTGCCAGGCCACGGTTGGGATCGTGGGCCGTCCGCGGCCCCGTTTCGACGCCTTCCAGCGACAGGGCTTGCACCGATCGCCACGGCACCCGGACGCGACGAATCGACGCGAACGGATCCTCGTCCTCGAGCGGCGCGAGGTAGGCGATCAGGAACGCGAGCCACGTCCGCTCCTCGAGATCTCCCTCCCGGTCGGCCACCTCCGCGTAGAGACCCGGCGGCTCCGCTTCGAGCAACGCGAGCCGTCCGGCCGCGAACGCGAGCTCCTCCGCCAGGCGCTCCCCGTCGGCGCTGGAACGCAGCCCCGGCGCCAGCGGTGTCCGATAGCCGTCGTCGACCCCGCGGGCGAGGCGTTTCACGCGCACGCCGCCGGCCGTGGGGCGCGCGGAGCCGCCACGCTGGCGCGCCACCCGCGGCGTCGCCTCACGCGGCTGGTTCGACTTCGGGGCGCTCGAGGACAGCACGGGACGCAGCTCGATCGACTGCTCGCGCGAGCAGATCGGGCAGTTCTGAATAAGGCGGTTGTGGCGGCAGAAGGTCGGCACGGGTCGTTCCATCGGAATCCTAAGCCCGGCCTCGCGTATGCGCCCCTTGACTCCCGGTGTCACCACCTATATGCTGTAGTCGGTTACACAAGAGCGCTGAGCGAACGGCAATGAACCACCAGCTACTCCACTTCTTGGCGGCCCGCAAGTTCGACGATGGCCTGCGACAGGCCGCCGCAGGACGGCGCCCCCGGGATGATGACTCCACGCCGGTGACGCGGGTTACGCTGCGCTACGCCAGTGCCGGTGACTCGCAGGGCCTGCGGCGGCTGGCGGAGCTCGAGGCGGCCGCGGCCCCGTCGACCGGAGCGCTCGTGGCCGAGGTCGACGGACGGCTCCGGGCCGCGTTGCCGCTCGACGGCTCGCCCCCGCTCGCGGACAGGCGCCACGGTGGCGCCGAGCTGATCGAGCTGCTGCGCGTCCGCGCGGCGCAGCTCGCCTAGATCACTGGATCGGGGCGCGCACGCGCGGCTGGGACGCGCCTAGCCGATCGATTCCGGCGAGGAACAGCTGCGTCGCGAAGTCGGCGGCGCCATCGACGTCGGGTGGCGTCCGCTCGGCCATCCGCACGCCGAGCTCGAGCGCGACGCCCGCCATCGCCCCGGCCATGTAGTTGGCGTCGAGTGGCGGGATGTCGCCGCGCCCAATCGCGGCGCGCAGATCCTCGAGCAGGTCCTCGACCCCGGCGCCGAGGATCGGATCGCCGAACAGGGCTCGGATCGGCCCCGCGTTTCGCTGCATCAACTCGAACATCAAGCGGTCCTCGACGAGGAACTGGAACCAAGCCCGGTACGCGTCGCCGACGAACTCCTCGAGCGTCCGGGCGCCGGCGCGGGCCTCCCGCAGGCGCCGGCGCACCTCGGTCGCGCTCTCGTCGACGATCGCCCGGAAGACCTCCTCCTTGTCGGCGAAGTAGTTGTAGAACGTGCCGGAAGCCAGATCGGTCCGGCGGATCACGTCGCGGACTCCGGCTGCGTCGTAGCCGAGCTCGGCGAAAACCTCGCGCGCGGCGTCGAGAATCGCCCTGCGGTTCTGAGCCTTCGTCGCCGCCCGCTTCGACGTGACGACCGCGTCGGTCACGCCGCGGCCGCCGCCGCCGGCTGGGCGCGCGGGGTCACCGGCAGCCGGAACCCGGCGGCCCGTGCCCGTTCGGCGCCGGCTTTGAGCTCCTTGCCCAGCTCATACAGATAGTTGTCGAAGTCGACCTGCATCGTGTGCCGCTTCGAGGCGACGTAGCGCTTGAACATCCGCTCCCGCTCACGGCGTATGTCGGCCTCCATCTTCGGCCGGGGCGGCAGGTGGTACTCGCCGCGCAGGTACGCCGCGACCCACCGGCCCTGCGCCTCCGCCAGCGGCATCGTGGCTCCGAGCGGTTGCAGCAGCGCGATGAACGCGAGGTTGTCGACGCCCGGCTTGAACACCCTCCGGTAGAGGGGCAGATCGTTGTCGGGGGCCGAGATGAACGCCTCGTCGAAGAACGGAAACGTGACCTTGTAGCCGGTGCACCACACGATCACGTCGACCTGCTCGACGGATCCGTCCTCGAACTTCACACGATCCCCGAGCAGCTCCGCGACGTTCGGCTTCCAGGTCATCTCGCCGTGGGCGATTCGGTTGAGGAAGTCCGCCGAGATCGTCGGATGCGCCTCACCCAGCTTGTGGTCCGGCTCGGGTAGGCCGTAGTCCTCGACCTTGCCGACGCCGATCCGGTACATCGCCATCAGGATCGCCCGCCGGAACGCGAACGGGAGGAGCGGCGTCAGCGCGTTGACCCCGATCTGGTCCAGCGGCCGGCCGAACAGGTACTTGGGGAGGATGTACGCGCCCCGACGCGATGAGATCCAGGTCTTGCGCGCCACGAAGCTCGACTCGACCGCGATGTCCATCGCGCTGTTGCCGATCCCCACCACGAGGACGTTCTTGTCGCGAAAGTCGGTGTTCTCGATGTAGTGGTGCGCATGCATCTGAGTCCCGTCGAAACTGCCCGGAAACGCGGGCTCGGGCCAGCGCGGGTTCCAGTGATGGCCGTTGGCCACGAGCAGCGCGTCGTAGCGGCGCGTCTCGCCGGTGTCGAGCCTCACCGCCCACACGCCGTCCTCGCCACGGTCGGCGCGCTCGACGCCGGTCTCGAACGTGATCCTGTCGCGGAAGCCGAAGTGGTCGACGTAGTCGTCGAAGTACCTCGCGATCTGGGTGTGGTGCGGGAAGTCGGGGTACGAGCGCGGCATCGGATAGTCGCTGTACTCCATCCGGTCCCGCGAGGTGTTGATGTGCAGCGAGCGGTACGCCGACGACATCCCGTTCTTGTTGCCGAACACCCAGTTGCCGCCCACGCGATCGGACTTCTCGTAGCAGTCGAACGGGATCCCCCGCTCGTGGAGGGCCTTGGCGGCGGCGATCCCAGAGGAACCGGCGCCGATCACACAGGCGGTCGGAAGGTTGCTCATCGGGAGCGCACCCTAGAGAAAGATGACGGGGGCGTCAAGTTTGTGAGTGGGGCTCTGCCTCGAGGGTCGGGCGCCGGCGGCGCTGTGTATCGCCGGTGGCGGGCGTGGGCTGTGGACTCTAGGTCGCACCGTCGTGAGCGGTCGGCCTGGCGAAAACGGCGCTGGGGAGGGGGGAGGGTGAGGGTGAGGCTCGATCGCGGGGTCCGGGGCCTCAAATGCTGCACAACACGACAGCACCGGCGCAGATGCCGAGCCCTGTCGTATTGAGCACACTCTTCATGCATAGGTCGACAGGGCTCGGGGTCTGAGCCGAGATTGACGTGTTAAGCATGATTTTCGGGAGGATGAGGGCGCGGACCCCGCCGGCAGCTGACCCGCTCCCCTTCCCCAGCGCCGTTTACCAGGCCGCCGCCAATCAAGGCTGCGGGCGCTGCAAGCGCTCGCGGGCCGAGAGTCGACAGCCACGGAGCCGGGCCCTCAACCTCCCGACGACGTGACCGCCGCCTCTCGCTGCTCGGCGCCACCGCCCGTCTCGGCCCGCCGGTGCTCCCGCCCACGCTCGAGCACCTCCCGGAAGCTTCTGAACCGGAAGATGAACACGAGCGCGCCGAACCCGAGCACGGCGCTGAGGACGGCGGTGGCGATCTGCTGACCGACCGAGAACGAGGCGACGTTCGGGTTGCCTGCGAACACCGCGAGCAGGATCGCCTGCTGCACGCCGGCGCCGCCGGGCGTGAACGGGAACACGGATGCCACCACCTGCACGGCGAGCACGAGCAGCGCGTTCCGGACGGAGCCCCCGATGTGGAAGGCGTCGAGGAGCGCCCAGTACGCCGCGAAGCGCGCGATCCAGCTCGCGAACTGCCAGCTGGCCATCTCGCGGCGGTAGCGGTCGCGATCGCGCAGGATCGTGAAGCCCTGGCGGACGCGCTGCCAGAACGCGCGCACCCGCGCCGAGAGGAGCGCGAAGGCGACGAGGAACAGGATGCCCAGCACGGTCAGGAAGAACAGCGTGAACCGCATGTTCGAGGCGAAGAAGCTGATGTCGAACGCGGGCAGCTTGGAGAAGTCCGGGGGCTTGGGGAAGACGCCCTGTGTGAACGCGAAGCACATCACCAGCAGCCCCATGAACCAGTCGAAGATGACGCCCGTGGACAGCGCGGCGGCGATGGTCGGATAGCTGCTCGGCGGGATCGAGACGCGGGTCAGGAACAGCTGGGCGATGTTTCCGCCGCCGAGCGGGAAAACGTTGTTGATCGCGTACCCGACCATGTACGCCCCCCAGACATCGCGCCACCGGACCCGCTCGCCGGGATAGGCCGCCCGGACCGCGTTGAACAGCGCTCTGGAGCGCAGCAGCAGGTAGAGCGCGTAGAGGGCGAGACCGATCAGCAGCGGCAGCCAGCTGAGGCTCGCCAGCTGGGAGAAGAAGTTTCCCGCCGAGTTGACGAGCGAGGAGACGGTGTCCCCGAACGAGCTCCCGTGATGTGCGATCGCTGCCATCTCCTCCACAAGGTCGCACACCCGGGGGCGATTGCGAACCACATCGCGAGCAGCTCAGTGGCCTTTAAAAAGCCCGGGGGGCCCAGATCCATCTGGACCCCCCGGAGAGTCAGGGAAGTGGGGGCGCAGTTCCCTGACCGACAGGGGCGAGTTTCCCCGTCCCAAGCCTTCCGTAAACCTGGGTCCATGCGAGCGGAGTTCGCTAACGCAATCAGCCCACGGTGATTAAACGTAGCAGCCCGGGAAATGCTTCCGGGAAAAGTCGAATTCTCTACCCGAAATACCCATTGGATGTTGGTTTCGACTGCGCCGCACCCGTCCGGTGGGCTCAAAGCCCGCGTGTACCGGGGCCGCTGAAGAACTCTTCGCCTGGGCGGACGGTGCCGGCCGCCTCCGCCTCATGGCGCAGCGTGCGGTCCGCTTCGCCACTCCACGCGCCGACCGCGAGCATCTCCCGATCGGCGTCCATCGGGCTCCCTCCCAGGTCCTTGTTGACGATCCGGGCGCATTTCCGGCCCTCGGCGATCGCGGTGACGACGAGCGACTGACCGATCCGAGCGTCGCCGCAGGCGTACACGTTCTTTGTCGAAGTCCGGTACGTCTGCTCCGTTCGGATATTGCCCCGATGGTCGAGCTCGAGCTCAAACTCCTCGACGAGCCCCTCGTGTTCCAGGTGCTCGAAGCCGATGGCGATCAGGACCAGATCCGCCTCGAGGACGAATTCGCTTCCGGGTACAGGCGTCAGATCCCGGGAGGAAGTCCCGGTTACCGAGCGGGCGTAGACGTGGCTGACGGAGCCGTCCTTGCCGCCGAAGCCGGTCACCTCGGTCCCCCACCGCCGCTTGCCCCCCTCCTCGAGCGCGTAGGTCATCGGGGTGCGTTTCGGCGGCAACGGCCATGGGTGGCGAGGATCGCGGCCGTCGAGCGGCAACTCGGCGTAGACGTCGAGCATCGCCACCGAGCGGGCGCCCTCCCGATGGGCGTTCGAGATGCAATCCATCCCCGTGTCCCCGCCGCCGACGACGATCACCCGCTTGTCCGCCGCGATGATCTCCGTCCCGGGCGCCGGGGGCTTCGAGGGCCGACCCTGCTGTGCGGCGACCCAGCGGTTGCGCTGATAGAGGTAGTCCATGGCGAAATGGATGCCCACGAGCTCGCGGCCCGGGGCGATCAGATCGCGGGAGACGCGCGAGCCGGTCGCCACCACGACCGCGTCATAGCGCTCGCTCAGGTCGGTGGCGGTGATGTCGCGCCCGATGTCGGTGTTGTAGACGAACTCGATCCCCTCCTGCTCGAGGATCGCGACGCGCCGATCGATGATCCGCTTCTCCAGCTTGGCGTCGGGCACGCCGAACCGCAACAGTCCGCCTGGTCCCTCGTCGCGCTCGTACACCGTGACCTTGTGGCCGCATCGGTTGAGCTCGTCGGCGACCGCCAGCCCCGCGGGGCCAGAGCCGACCACGGCCACCCTGCGGTCGGTCCGGCGGTCGGGCGGCGCCGGCGTGATCCAACCCTCCGACCAGGCGCGCTCGACGATCGCGAGCTCGATCTGCTCGATCGTGACCGGATCGTCGTTGATCGCCAGAACGCACGCCGACTCGCACGGGGCCGGGCAGATCAGCCCCGTGAACTCGGGGAAATTGTTGGTCGAGTGCAGCTGATCGATGGCCTCGCGCCACTTGTCCCGGTACACGAGATCGTTCCAGTCGGGGATCAGGTTGCCGAGCGGACAGCCCTCGTGGCAGAACGGAATGCCGCAGTCCATGCACCGCGAGCCCTGGCGCCTGATCTCCTCCTCGGGCTGTACCGCGAAGTACTGGCGGTAGTCGCCGACCCGGCGCTCGGGGTCCCGCTTTTCGAAGCCGACACGGTGGATCTTCAGGAACGCCCCGAGCTCGCCCATCAGGCGGCCCCCGTCACCGGTTCGGCCGCGGCCTCGGCGAGCTCGGCCAGCGCGCGGGCGTAATCGCGCGGCATCACCTTGACGAACCGCTCGCGCGCGCCGCGATCCCACGATGCCAGCAGGTTTCGGCCCACGAGCGACCCGGTGCGGGCGACGTGCTCCTTGATCAGGTCCTGGACCTCGGTCACATCGCCGGGGCCCAGCTCCTCGAGGTCGACCAGATCGAGGTTGCACCGGCCCTTCAAACGACGGTCCTTGTCGTATACGTAAGCGATCCCGCCGCTCATCCCCGCGGCAAAGTTGCGGCCGGTCGGTCCGAGCACCACGACCCGGCCGCCCGTCATGTACTCGCAGCCGTGATCGCCAACCCCTTCGACGACCGCCCACGCTCCAGAGTTCCGGACCGCGAAACGCTCGCCGGCGAGTCCGCGGAAGAACGCGCGCCCGGCGACAGCGCCGTACAGCACGGTGTTGCCAACGATCATGTTCTCCTCAGCGCGGAACCTGGCCCGGTCAGGCGGACGGACGGACACCACGCCGCCGGACAGTCCCTTGCCCGCGTAGTCGTTGGTCTCCCCGCGTAGCGAGAACGTCACCCCGGGCGCCAGCCAGGCGGCGAAGCTCTGGCCGGCCGAGCCGTGGAATGACACCTCGATCGTCCCCTCCGGCAGTCCGGCCTCCCCGTGCTGTCGCGCGATCTCGCCCGAGAGGATCCCGCCTACCGTCCGGTTGACGTTGCGCACGGGCATCGGGCCCAGCTTCACGGGTTCCTGGCGGGACAGTGCCGGGTTGCATCTACGTACCAGCTCCCAGTCGAGCGCGTCGTCGAGCACCGGCACCTGCGGCCTGGTCCGGTGCCGGTCAGCGCCTGCCGGCAGCTCGGGCGCCGCCAGCACCATCGTGAGGTCGATCCCGCGGGCCTTCCAATGGTCGATGGCGTCATCCATGTCGAGCAGCTCCGTCCTGCCGATCATCTCCTCGAAGCGGCGCACTCCGAGCGAGGCCATGATCGTCCGGACCTCCTCGGCCACGAGCATCAGGTAGCCGGTCACGTGCTCGGGCGTGCCCTGGAAGCGCTTGCGCAGCTCCGGATCCTGCGTGGCGACCCCGACCGGACACGTGTTCAGGTGGCAGACGCGCATCATGATGCAGCCCATCGCGATCAGCGGCGCGGTCGAGAACCCGAACTCATCGGCGCCCAACAGCGCGCCGATGACGACGTCGCGCCCCGTGCGCATGCCGCCGTCGACCTCCACCGTGATCCGCGAGCGCAGGTCGTTGAGCAGCAGCGTCTGCTGGGTCTCGGCGAGACCGATCTCCCACGGCACTCCGGCCGCCTGGACCGATGACTGTGGCGAGGCGCCGGTGCCTCCGTCGTGCCCGGCGATCGTGACGTGATCCGCGTTGGCCTTGGCGACCCCGGCGGCGACGGTCCCGACGCCGACCTCGGAGACGAGCTTGACCGACACCGAGCCGGTCGGGTTGGCGCAGCGCAGGTCGTAGATCAGCTGCTTGAGATCCTCGATCGAGTAGATGTCGTGGTGCGGAGGCGGCGAGATCAGCCCGACCCCCGGAGTCGAGTGGCGGATCCGCGCGATGTAGCCGTCGACCTTGTGGCCGGGGAGCTGCCCGCCCTCGCCCGGCTTGGCGCCCTGGGCCATCTTGATCTGGAGCTGATCGGCGTTGACGAGGTAGTGGATCGTGACGCCGAAGCGACCCGAGGCCACCTGCTTGATCGCCGACCGGCGAAGGTCCCCGTTGGCGTCGGGCTCGTACCGGACGGGGTCCTCGCCACCCTCTCCCGTGTTCGACCGCGCGCCCATCCGGTTCATCGCGATCGCGAGCGTCTCGTGAGCCTCACGGCTGAGCGCGCCGAGGCTCATCGCGCCCGTGGTGAACCGCTTGACGATCTCGGTGGCCGGCTCGACCTGCTCGAGCGGGATCGGCTCGGGGATCGTGCAGAGCTTCATCAGTCCGCGGAGCAGGCCGTGGCGAGTCGCCTCTTCGTCGGTCAGCTGGGCGAACTCCTGGTAGGTCTGCCGCGGATCCCCGTTCTGCCCGCGGACGGCGTGCTGGAGCTTGGCGATCGTGTCCGGGCTCCAGACATGCAGCTCGCCGTCGCGGCGCCACTGGAGGACGCCGCCGACCGGGAGCAGGTCGCGCTCGGTCCGCGGGTACGCGCGGAAGTGCCGCTCCATCGCCTCGGTCGAGAGCACGTCCAGGCCGACGCCGCCGATCCGCGACGCGGTCCCCGTGAAGTGCTCGTCGATCAGCTCCCGCTCGAGTCCCACCGCCTCGAAGATCTGCGCGCCGCAGTAGGACTGGATCGTCGAGATCCCCATCTTCGAGAGCGTCTTCAGCAGCCCCTTGCCGATCGCGGCCACGATCCGCTTCTCGGCTTCCTCGCGATCGAGATCGCGGGGAAGCAGCGAGCGGTCGGCGAGCTCGTCGAGCGACTCGAACATCACGTACGGGTTGATCGCCGCCGCGCCATAGCCGATCAGCGTCGCCATGTGGTGGATGTCCCGGGGCTCTCCGGACTCGATCACCAGGCCGGTGCGCAGCCGTGTGCCGCGGCGGACGAGGTGGTGGTGGACGGCGGCGACGGCCAGCAGTGAGGGCATCGCCACGCGCTCGGGCCCGACGTTGCGGTCGGACAGGATCAGGATGTTGGCGCCGTGATCGACGTGGCGCGCGGCCTCCGCGCAGAGGTCGTAGAGGCGGAGCTCCATGCCGTCGGGACCCTGCTCGATCGGCCACGTGATGTCGAGCGTGGCCGCGTCGAACACGTCGTGGGAGACCTGGCGGAGCTTCTCGAGCTCGTGGTTTCGCAGGATCGGCTGGTCCATGACCAGCATGTGCGCCTGCTCGGGATCCTCGGTGAGGAGGTTGACCTCGGCTCCGACGCCGGCCTGGAGGCTCATCACGACCTTCTCGCGCAGCGGGTCGATCGGCGGGTTGGTGACCTGCGCGAACAGCTGCTTGAAGTACGCGAACAGCGGCGGCTGCCGGTCGGAGAGCACCGCCAGGGCGGCGTCGTTGCCCATGCTCGCCACCGGTTCCTCACCGTTGGCGGCCATCGGCGCGATGATCATGCGCAGGTCCTCTTGGGAGTACCCGAACGCAAGCTGCTTGGAGCGCAGCGGCTCGATCCGGGGCGCGCGAGGCTCGCGGTCGGGGAGGTCGTCGATGTGGACGACGGACCTCTCATACCACTCGGCGTAGGGCTTGCGCCGGGAGACCCGCCGCTTGACCTGCTCGTCCTCGACGATCCGGCCCTCCTCGAGGTCGACGAGGAACAGCTTGCCCGGGGCGAGGCGACCCTTGCGCTGGACGTGCTCGGGCGCCACGGTCATGACGCCGGTCTCCGACGCGAGCACGACGTAGCCCTCGGTGTCCTGGATCCAGCGCCCCGGTCGCAGCCCGTTGCGATCGAGCACCGCACCCGCGAGCCGGCCGTCGGTGAACACGACCGCGGCGGGTCCGTCCCAGGGCTCGATCAGGCAGGAGTGGAAGTCGTAGAAGCCCTTGACGTCGGGATCGAGATCGGTCCTCGTCCGGTACGCCTCGGGCACCATCATCATGACCGCGTGCGGGATCGAGCGGCCGCTCAGCACCAAGAGCTCGAGGACGTTGTCGAAGATCGCCGAGTCGGAGCCACCCTCCCGGACGACCGGGATCACCTTCTCGAGGTCGTCGCCGAACAGCTCCGAGGCGAGCTGTGACTCGCGCGCCCGCATCCAGTTGACGTTCCCGCGCAGCGTGTTGACCTCGCCGTTGTGGGCGATCATGCGGTACGGGTGCGCGAGCTCCCAGCTCGGGAAAGTGTTCGTCGAGAAGCGCGAGTGGACGAGCGCCAGGCGTGAGGCCAGGCGCGGGTCCCGCAGGTCGATGAAGTACCGGGGAAGCTGCGGGGCGGTCAGCATCCCCTTGTAGACCATCGTCCGGCTCGAGAAACTCGGCAGCGCCAGGCCCGCGCCCGCGCTGCGCTCGATCTGGCGCCTGATCACGTACAGCTTGCGCTCGAACGTTTCCTGATCCTCGATCTCGTCGGAGGCCTCGATCAGCACCTGGCGGATCACCGGCGCGGACAGGCGCGCCGTGTCGCCGACGTGGCGCTCGTCGACGGGTACGTCGCGCCACCAGATCGCGCGCTGGCCCTCGGCCTCGATCCTTTCCTCGATCAGCTGCTCGAGCAGCACCCGGCGCTCGGCGTCGCTGGGCAGGTAGCACACGCCCACCCCGTACCGGCCCGGCGGCGGCAGCTCGACGCCGGCAACGGCGGCGCGCAGGAACGCGTCGGGAATCTGAACGAGGATCCCGGCGCCATCGCCGGTGTTCGGATCCGCCCCCTCGGCGCCGCGGTGCTCGAGGTTCTCGAGCGCCTCGAGCGCCTTCTCAACGACCGCGTGGCTGGCTTCGCCCCACAGCTTCGCCACGAGCGCGATGCCACACGAATCGTGCTCGTTTTGGGGGTCGTAGAGGCCATTGGCCCCGGGTGGAGCGAGACGCTGAATCATTGAGGAACTCCCGCCGCGGACGGGGATCGGGGGACACGGCGCGCTGGCCCGAAAAAGCGTATCAGTGGCGGTTAACGGCCCCGAGTCGCGCGCCTGGCTCTTCGCGGGGGCCGCGCCTGGCTCTTCGCGGGCCCGCGCCTGGCTCTTCGCGGGGGCCGCGCCTAGCTCTTGGCCTTGGCCGCGCGCTTCGACGTCGTCTTGCCGTTGTCAGAGCCGGCGGTCGCCTTCTTCCGTGATTTCGGCGCCGGCTCGTCTCCGCCGCCGTCGCTCTTGACGGCCGCCAAGCTGGCTTCCAGCGCCGCCATCAGGTCGGGCGCGGCGGCGGGCTCCTCCGCCTCCGGCTGCACCGCGATCTCCTCGCCGGATGCCTTGCGCTCGATCAGATTGAGCACCTGCTCACGGTAGTCGTCCTTGTACTTGGACGGATCGAAGTCGCTCGACAGCGAGTCGATGAGCTGCTCGGCCATCTTCAGCTCGCGATCCGTCGCCTCGGCGTCCTCGACGGCATCGAGCTCGTCGAGCCGGTCGGGTGCCAGGACCTCGTCGCCGAACAGCATCGTGCTCAGCGTGAGCACGTCTCCCGTGGGGCGCAGCGCGCAGAGCTGTTGCTTGGTGCGCAGCACGACCTTGCCGATGCCGACCTTCCCGGACTCGCGCATCGCGTCCAGCAGCAGGCGGTACGCCTTGGCTCCGCCGGCGGTCGGCGCGAGGTAGTAGGAGTGGTCGTAGTAGATCGGGTCGATCTCGGACAGATCGACGAACTCCTCGATGTCGATCGTCTTCGTCGCTTTGGGGTCGAGCGCGTCGAGCTCCTCGGGCGTGATCAGCACGTAGCGATCGGGGGTGATCTCGTAGCCCTTGACGATCTCCTCGAACGGCACCTCTTCGTCGGTGGTCGGATCGACTCGCTTCTGTCGGATGCGGGCTCCGGTCTTGGCCGAGAGCTGGTGGAAGCGGACCGTCTTGGGCGAGGTCGCGCTATAGAGCTTGACGGGGACGTTGACCAGCCCAAAGCTGATCGCGCCTGACCAGATTGCGCGCGCCATATCAGGTTTGTATAGCGAACATGTGGTGTCGGCAAGCTATGACCGAGCTATTGCCGAAAACTCATCGGTCCTCTCCTCTCACGAAACAGGCACCACTGTCGTTCCACAAACATTGACGCTTCCGCCCTTCCAACAGCTGCTCGACGCCCACGGACGCGACGTTCACAGGTTCCTGGCCGCCACCGTCGGACACCATGACGCCGACGACTGCTTTCAGGAGACCTGGCTCTCGGCGCTGCGGGCGTATCCGCGGCTGCGCGACGGCTCGAACCTCCGCGGCTGGATCTTCACCGTCGCCCACCACAAGGCGATCGACCACATCCGCGCGCGCCGGCGCGCACCGGTGGCGGTCGCGGCGGTGCCGGAACGGTCGGTCGCGCCATTCGAGCTGCCCGAGGACGAGCTATGGGCCCAGGTCCGCGAGCTGCCCACCAAGCAGCGAACGGCGATCGCGCTGCGGTTCGTGGCCGACGCCGGCTACCCCGAGATCGCCGCGGTGATGGGAACGAGCGAGGAGGCCGCGCGGCGCAACGTCCACGAAGGTCTCAAGCGACTGCGAATGGAGTACCAGCGATGACAGACAGAGACGCCCTGGAGCTCGCGCTCACTAGCGCCCAGGCGTTCGAGCGCGACCGGCCACTGCCCGACCTCAGCGACCTCGCGGCCGACGCCGGGCTGCTCGACGTCGCCTACGCGACGGTCGACTCCCCGGTCGGCACACTGCTGATCGCGACGACCGGCCACGGCCTCGTCCGGCTCGCCTACGTCGACGCCGGCGACGAAGGAGCCGTCCTGGAGGAGCTCGCCGGCGCCGTGTCGCCGCGGGTGCTCTCGGCTCCCCGGAGGCTGGACGAGCCACGCCGCGAGCTCGACGAGTACTTCAGCGGCGCCCGCCGGCGGTTCGACCTCCCGCTTGATTGGCGGCTCACCCGCGGCTTCGGCCGTCGGGTGCTGCAGGCCACGGCCCGGATCCCGTACGGATCGGTGTCGACGTACAAGCAGGTGGCGACGGCCGCGGGGAGCCCGCGCGGCTCGAGGGCGGCGGGCAACGCGCTCGGCACCAACCCGTTGCCGATCATCGTCCCCTGCCACCGCGTGCTGCACAGCGATGGCGGGATCGGTGGGTACACGGGCGGCCTCGAGCGCAAGCGCCTGCTGCTCGGCGTCGAGGGCGCGGAGCGCTAAAGCGGTCCGGTGGTCCCGCTCGGTGGCCCGGGTGAGCCGGCCGGACCCGGTGTGGCGAGCCGCCAGGGTGGAAAGGCAGCAATGAAGGGAAGGGACGGGTTGCTCCGACGGTCCGATGTGCGGCCCTGGTCGCCAGATTCGACGGATTCTGGCTCTCTCGCGGTGCATAGCACGCCAACACCGCGCGAATACCCGAGGCCTGTCGACTTGTGCATGAGGAGTGTGCGTAGCTCGGCAGGCCTCGGCCCCGGGGCCGGCATTGTCGTGTTATGCACCATGAAAAGTGGGATTTTGCCCCCAACCCGCCGGATCAGCCCCGTCACCGCCCCGACCAGGCGACCATCCCCCACCCTCCTCCTTCCCCAGCGCCGTTTTACAGAGCGGACCGCCAGACAGGGCTAGCGCCGCTCGACGGCGCGCCGGCGAGCAGCTCCCGCGCCTCCTCGCTGACCTCCAGCGTCCCCAACAATAGGACCAGCATGGCCCCGAGCAGTCTCGGCGGGACGCTGCCGGGGTCACCCAGCTCGACCATCCCGAGCCCGATGCCAAGCGCCAGCATGACGTTCGCGACCTGGTCGAGCAGTACGTCCGAGATCTCGGACTCCAGATCCGACCTGCGCGCCTCTCCGAATGCCCGGAGCGTCGCGCGCCACTGCTCGATCCCGGCCGCGACGCGCCGGCCGAGCTCCTCGTCCCGCTGGCCGTGCACCCACGCCTCGACGAACAGCCGGAACGAGTCCGGGTCCTCGTCGAGCTCCTTCATCCACTGATCGGAGCCGGCGCGGGGTCGCTCGGCCGCGGCCTTGCTCGGATCGAACAGGGCGACCTGCTCCGCGATCTGAGTGGCCAGATGCTCGTCCAGGAGCGCGAACAGCAGGTTCTCCTTGCTGCCGAAGTGGTCGTACACGGCGCCCTTCGTGAACCCCGCTTCCTCGGCGACCTCGTCCAACGTCGCGCCGTCGAAACCTCGGCGCGCGTATACCCGTGCTGCCGCGGCGAGCAGCTGCGCCCGGGTCCGCGCGCGGCGTTCGCTGCGATCGAACGACCCCCGCGGCATCAGCGGCCAGCTCCGTGAGTGACGTATCTCACACAACCCCACATACTCAGCAGTATATATACTCGCCAGAACCTGCTGACCGGACCGGAGGCGAGATGAGCACGCGCGTCCTCAAGAGTGACCTGCCGCCGGGGCCGCGAGCCCCGACAGCGCTCCAGCTGATCGCGACCTGGAAGCGCCCCGCCGCCTCGCTCGAGCGCCTGCGCCAGCGCTACGGCGCTCGGATCACCGTGCGCCTGCCGTTCCAGCCCCCCTTCGTGATCCTCTCCGATCCCGAGGAGATCAAGGAGCTGTTCAAGGCGCCCCCGGACGTTCTGCATCCCGGCGAGGGCGCGCGCGTGCTCGAGCCCCTGATCGGCCGCAACTCCGTGATCCTGCTCGACGAGGGCGCGCACCTCGAGCAGCGAAGGCTGCTGCTCCCGGCGTTCCACGGTGAGCGGATGCAGAACCTCGCCGGGCTGATGGGCGAGCTGACCGAGCGCGAGCTCGACTCCTGGCCGCTCGAGCAGCCGGTCGCGCTCCATCCCCGCCTCCAGCGGCTGACGCTCGAGATCATCCTGCGCGCGGTATTCGGCCTGGAGAGCGGCCAGCGCCTCGACGATCTCCGAGACGCCCTCACCGGCGTTCTGGCGTTCAGCGAGAACCCGCTCTCGGTGCTGCCCGCGCTCCAGCGGCTCGCCGGCGGGTGGTTTCCGCCGCTGCGCCGTTTCATCAAGCAGACCGGGCACGCCGACAGGCTGATCTTCGACCTGATCGACGAGCGCCGCGCCGAGGGCGAGCAGGGCCGCGACGACGTGCTCTCGATGCTGCTGCAAGCGCGCCACGAGGACGAATCACCGATGTCGCCGCAGGAGCTCCGCGACGAGCTGATGACGGCGCTGGTCGCGGGGCACGAGACGACCGCGTCGCAGCTTGGGTGGGCGTTCGAGCGCCTGGCCCACGACGAGCGGGTGGCGCGGCGGCTGACCGACGAGATCGACGCCGGCGCAGAGGACGAGTACCTGACCGCGACGATCAACGAGATCCTGCGCCTCAAGCCCGTGCTGCCCAACGCCGAGCCCCGGCTCACGAAGCAGCGGGTGCGGATCGGCGGCTTCGAGTACCCGGCCGGGGTCGCGCTGCTCGCGAGCGCCTTCCTCGTCCATCACGACCCGGCGATCTACCCGGAGCCGTACGCGTTCTCCCCCGAGCGGTTCCTCGGCGTATCACCGGGCACGTACACGTGGCTTCCGTTCGGAGGCGGGCGCCGGCGCTGCCTGGGCGCGAGCTTCGCGCTTCAGGAGATGAAGATCGTCGTCCGCGCCGTGATGCGCCGGTTTTCGCTGTCGGCGCCCGGCGCAAAGCCCGAGCAGACGGGCCGGCGCAGCATCACGTTCAGCCCCGCCGGCCGCGCCACCGTGATCCTGCACGAGCGCCGGCGAGCGGCGGTCGATACCGCGGACGCGGCGCTCG
Source organism: uncultured Solirubrobacterales bacterium (assembly GCA_963812225.1). Classification (GTDB taxonomy): domain Bacteria; phylum Actinomycetota; class Thermoleophilia; order Solirubrobacterales; family Solirubrobacteraceae; genus Palsa-465. The sequence continues at coordinate 476,492 of CAWEUN010000005.1, read as the reverse complement.
CGGCGGCCTGAGCCGGCTGCAGCGGGGGTACTTTTCCAGGCGTGGATGTTCTGCGCCCGGTCCGCGCGTTCGACAGAGTCCAGCAACGCCATCGCTGGCTCGCGATCCCGACGGCGGTGTTGCGGAAGTTCGGTGACGACCAGGCCGGCAGCCTCGCGTCGCTCGTCGCCTACTACGCCTTCTTCGCGGTGTTCCCGCTCCTGCTCGTGTCCACCACGATCCTCGGCTTCGTGCTGCAGGGCAACCCCGGCGCGCAGAGGTCGATCGAGAGCTCGGTGCTCGGTCAGTTCCCGGTCATCGGCGATCAGATCAAAGTCCACGCGCTCACCGGCCACACGCTGGCGCTGGTGATCGGGCTCGCCGTGGCCCTGCTCGGCGCACTCGGCGTGACGCGGGCCGCGCAGAACGCGTTCGATCGCGTCTGGGCCGTGCCGTTCAAGCAGCGGCCCGACTTCCTGCGCTCACGGCTGCAGGGCCTCGCGCTGCTCGCGTTGCTCGGAACCCTCTTCATCGTCGCGACGGGGATGTCGGGTCTGGTCACCGGCCTCGGCGGACCATTCGTGAAGGTGGGGGGAATCGCGCTGTCGCTGGCCGTCAACTTCGGTCTCTACCTGGCGGCGTTCCGGTTCCTGACGTCGGCGACGATCGCGACGCGCCGGCTGTGGCTCGGCGTCGCCTTCGCGGCCGTGTTCCTGGAGATCCTCCAGCTGGCCGGTGGGATCTACATCAACCACATCTACCGTCACGCCAGCGCCGTCTACTCGCAGTTCGCGCTCGTGATCGCGCTGATCGTGTGGCTGCACATCGTGGCGCAGGTCACGTTGTACGCGGCCGAGATCAACGTCGTCGTCACCCGCCGGCTGTGGCCGAGGAGCCTGATCGGGCCGCCGGACTCGCCGGCCGACCGCAAGACCCTGGCCGCGCTGGCCAAGGTCGAGGAGCGGCACGACGACGAGCAGATCGACGTGCGCTTCAAGCCCGGTTAGTGCTCCCCGCCATAGGCTAGAACAGCCTGTCGGGGGCCTCGCGCCTGGTCATCGCCAGCGGCCAGGAGCACAGCCCTCCCTCGGCCGGGCAGCCGCTGCAGATCCCCCAGTGGGGCTCCTCGGCCACCGTGAACCGCCGCGCGAGCACGCCGGCGGCGAGCTCCGCGAGCTCGCGCTCGAGCGCCGGCGCGTCTGCGGCTGAGAACGACGCCGTGACCGGATCCCGCGGCGCTTCGAGGAAGAGGTGCGCGACCTCGACCGTCGGGGCGCCCGCGCGCAGCGCGGCGAGCGCGTAGACCAGTCGTTGGGTGGCGTAGTGGCTCTGCACGAGCTCGCGCGGGTCCGCGCCCTCGAGGCGGTCGCTTTTGTAGTCGACGACGAGCATCCCGCCACCGCCCTCGCGCGCGAGCACGTCGAGCGCCCCGCCCACGAGGACCTCGTCGTCGAGCAGGAAGGCGAATCGCTCCTCGCGGCGGACGTCGGTCGCCGCCGCGAGCCGCTTGCGCATGTCGCTGTCGACGAACAGCTTGATCAGCGCGGCGATCTGCTCGGCCTCGGCCACGCTGGGCGCGCGCTCGGCGGCCCGGACGATCTCGGTGGCGGTCGGCGCCAGCGGGCGGCGGAAGTCGAGCGTCTCGAGCAGCGCGTGGATGAGGATCCCGCGGTCGATGGCGCTGATGCTCTCGAGCGCACTCGGGGCTGCCCGCATCGCCGAGGGCTCCGGCGCCGGCGGCAGCCCGAGCACGCGCTGGGCGTAGAACCGGTAGCCGCAGCGCGCGTACTCGCCCAGCGACGAGTAGCTGAGGCCCGACACAGGCGGGCCGAGCGGCTCGAGGACCTGAGGTTGGCACCTCAGTGTCGGTATCAGGACCCTGACGTGCCACACCCGGGTTTCCGCCGAGTACTACCGCTGGTTCTGAGACGTACGTCGCCTCCACGCCCGGCCTCCGCCACCGCCGGAGCGATCCACCCCATCGGCGAGCGCTCCTTCTCCCACTCATCAACCTTCGCCGCGCCGCTGAGGATCAGCCGCTCCCGCGCGCGCGTCATCGCCACGTAGAACAGCCGGCGCTCCTCGCGCGCCTCGGCCGCCGACTGCTCCTCCCCCAGCTCGAGGTAGGCGAGCGCCGGCAGCGGGCGTCCCGTTCCGGGCTCGCCGAGACGGAGCCCGAGGCGACCGTCGCGGCCGATCCGCAGCAGCTCGCCGAAGTACCGAGGTCCCCGCCCCAGGTCGGCGACGCACACGATCTCGAACTCGAGCCCCTTGGCCCTGTGGATCGTCATCAGCCGCACGGCGTCGAGCGCCTCGCCCTCCACCGGCGCCTCGCTCTCGCGAGGGTCCCCGAACCCGCTCCAACGCGCCTCCCGGCCGCGGACGAAGTCGAGGAACCCCCGCAGGTCGGGCCCCGACGCGGCCTCGAACTCGCGCCCGAGGCGCATCAGCTTGCGCACGTTCGCCAGCCGGCGGCGGCCGCCGGGCATCGCCAGCATCGTCAGGTCGTAGCCCGTCTGCGTCAGCGCCCGGTCGATCAGCTCCTCGATGCCCAGCCGGGCCACCCCGACACGCTCGCTGCCGAACCACCCCGCAAACTGCTCGAGCCGCAGACGGTCCTCGCCGCCCAGCCCGTCGAGCGCGTCCCCGGGATCGCGCAGCGCGCGCCACGGGTCGGACCCGCCGGCCTGGGCCGCGGCGCCGAGCACGACCAGGGCATCGACCGAGACGCCCACGAGCGGCGACGCGAGCACCGTGTACAGCGCCTCCTCGTCCCGCGGGTTGGCGAGCGCGCGCAGGTAGGCGACGACGTCGATCACCTGCGGATGGGCCCAGTAGCCACGGCCGCCGATCACGTACGTCGGGATCCCCCGCTCCTCGAGCGCCCGCTCGTACACCCGCAGATCGGTCGTGGCGCGCGACAGCAGGACGACCTCGCGGGGGGCGGCCCCAGCCGCCATCAGCTCCCCGACCCGCCCGGCCAGCGCTCGCGCCTCGGCGATCCGCCACGGCGACGCCAGCCCCTCGACGGCGTAGTCGCCGGCCTTGTCGACGACCAGCAGCTCGACCCGAGGCTCCCCGGCGTCCGCGTCCGCCCGCCCGGCCATGAGCGGCATGAACCGCTCACCGAACACGCCGGCGAACGCCCCGTTCACGACGTCAAGGATCTCCCGCCGCGAGCGGAAGTTCGTCTGTAGCGTCGCCCGCTCCCCCGCGCGCGCCCGCTCGGCCCCGAGCTCCTCGAACAGCTCGACGTCCGCGTGGCGAAACGCGTAGATCGACTGCTGGGCGTCGCCGACCGTGAACAGGTTCCCCCGCGAGACGTGCTCGCTCAGCTCGAGCTGGACCGCATTGGTGTCCTGGAGCTCATCGACCATCACGTGTGCGAACCGCTCCCTGTAGCGCTCCCGCAGCGAGCCGTCGCGAGCGAGCAGGTCCCGGGTCATCAGTTCGAGGTCCTCGAAGTCCAGCGCCGAGCGGTCGTGCTTGCGCCGCGCGTACCGGACGCCGAACTCCCGCAGCAGCCGGTCGAGGAGCCCCACCACACCGATCGCCGACCGGTGCTCGGACGCACTGCGGAACGCCGCCAGTGCCTCGGCGTAGGCCACGCACACGGGCGTCGACAGCGCGGCGCCGTTGCCGCCCGGCAGCTTCAGCCCGTCGATCTGTGCGAGCGTCGGCACCGCGGCCGAGAGCACGGCGTCGCAGCGGCCGACCTGGTCGAGCGCCTGCACGACCTTGACGCCCGGCTCGGCGACCTCGCCGAGCTCGCGAGCGGCCTCGGCAGCGGCCCGCCGGAGCGCCGCGCGCGCCGCCTCGAGGTCCGGCGCCGGCGGTAGCGCCGGCAGGACCGGCTCGGTCTGCCCACGGGAGCGAAGCTCGTCATGAACCCCCACGATCGCGCCGCGCAGCGCCGCCGGCGTGTACGAGGCGATCAGCTCGACGACGCCGGGGCTGGAGCCCGCCAGATCCGCGAGCGCATCCTCGAACGCGCCGTCCGCAAGCCGCCGCGCCTCGGGCTCGTCGAGCACGACGAACCGCGGGTCGAGTCCCGCCGCGAGCGCGTGCGACCGCAGCACGCGCGCGCAGAAGCCGTGGATCGTCGAGATGTACGCGCGCTCCGTTGCCCGCGCTGCCTCATTGGCGCCGAGTTCCCGCAGCCGCCGGCGGATCCGGTCGCGCAGCTCCGCAGCGGCCTTCTCGGTGAACGTGATCGTGAGGATCGCGCCGACGTCGACGCCGTCCTCGAGCACCGCCCGCACGAACCGCTCGACGAGCACCGAGGTCTTGCCGCTACCGGCGCCGGCGTCGAGTAGGACGTTGCCCGCCCGCGATTCGATCGCCAGCAGCTGCTCGTCAGTCCAAATCATTGGATGCGACAGATCCCGGGATACCGGCAGCCATCGCGAGAGCACGTCTGCGGGCACGGCCTCAGCACGCCGGTGTGCAGCTCCGCCGCGAGGGCCACCGCTCTAGCCGCGGCGTCTGCAAGCACCTCGTCGAGCTGCTCGTCGGTCCTGGCGTCGCGGTCCACGACCGTGTTCGGAACCGGCGCGCCTTCCAGGAACACGCCCCGCGGCCGCAGATCGTTGCCGCCGAGCGGCTGATACAGACCCGCGATCGGCGTCACGCCGAGCAGCCGGCGGACGGCGATCATGTACAGCGCCACCTGGAGCTGCCGATCCTCCTGCCAGCGCGCCGCGGCGTAGTCGGGACGGACGCTGCCGGTCTTGTAGTCCCGCACGATCGCCGTGGCGCTGCCGCCCGGGTCGACGTCGACGCGGTCGATCACGCCGCGCACCGTTACCTCGTTCGGGCCTTCCCCGAGCGTCAACGGTGGCAGCGACTCCTGCTCGTCGGCGAATCCGAAACGAAGCTCGAGTCCCTGCGGCGGCCACGCGCTGCCGTCGGCAGCCTCATACGTGAGGTAGCGCCGCAGATCGGCCTCGATCGACCTACGGGCAGCGGCCCGCAGCGGCTCTGGTCGTCCCGGCGCGACCGGCGCCGCGCGCTCGGCCAGCAGCTCGTCGAGCACCGCCATCGCCCGCGGCAGGGAGTCGTGGGTGAGCGGACCCCCGAGCCGCCGGAGCAGCTCCTCGAGCACCCCGTGAATGTAGGCGCCACGGAGCAGCGCGTCGGAGTCCGGCTCGAGTTCCGCCGGATCGAGCTGGCCCTCGACCAGCCATTTGACCGGGCAGTCGGCAAACTTCTCGAGCGCCCCGGCGGACACGATCTCGCGGTGACGGACGTGGCGGAGCGCCATCTCGGTCAGCACCTTCGGCGGGACCGGCGGCTCGCCCGACCGCCGGCGCGCGGGCCGCGGCCTCGGTGCGCGCGAGCTCGCGCGGGGTGGGCGCCGCGGCGGGCTCCCAGACCACGTCGGCGAGCAGCCGGCGCTGGCGACGGTCGGACCAGCCCTCGACGAGGAGGTCCGCGACATCGGCGAGGAACGGCGAGGGCAGCTCCAGGTTGCCTTCCTCGTCGGAGCTCCGATAGCTGAGCACGAGCTGCTCGGTCGCGCGCGAGACGCAGGCGTAAAACAGGTATCGCTCGCGCTGAAGCGATTCCTCGCTCGAGCGCAGTGCCAGTCCGGACGCGGCCGCCAGCTCCCACCGGCGCTCGTCAGCGAGGAACGGCTCGGGCGTCCCCGGCAGCGGGAACCGGCCCTCCTGGAGGCCACACACGAACACGGCGCGGAACCGCCTGGCCCTGATCGCGAGCGGATCGGCGATCTGGACGGCGCCGGGCCGGAATTCGGCCCGCCGCTCGACCTCGAGCTCGTCCAGCAGCTGGACCAGCTCCGGGCCCGAGGGATGCTCACCCAGCTCGCCGAGCTCCTCGAGCGCCCGCAGCAGCCTCGCGAGCGCGGTGGCGTCCAGCTCTTCGCCGGCCGAGAGCTGCGCCGCCCCGCCGCGGTGTGGGGCGGCGAACAGCCGTCGCGCCTGCCACGCCAGCTCCTCTGTCGGGGCGCCCGCGGCCCGCAGCGAGTCGATCTCTCCGAGCGTCCAGCCGAGCCGTTCACGAGCCTCCTCGGCGGTGGCGAGCGCCTCGCGTCGGACCTCGAGCTCCAGCGCGTCGACGACCTCCGGGTGGGCGGCCACGCCCGGCGCACGCAGATACGTGAGCAGCTCCGAAGCCGAGGCGCCCGGGACCCACGCGCAGCGCGCCAGCGCGAGCAGCGCCCGCCCGAGGGTCGTATGCGTCAACGGCACTCGCTGGCCGAGCCCGACCGGGATCCCGTACTGATGGAAGACGCGTTCGAACAGCGGGCCCGCGTCGAGCAGGCTGCGGCAGATCACGACGATCTCCTCCGCGGCCACGCCGGCGCGCAGGAGCCCGAGCACCTCGGCGGCGACGAGCTCGGCCTCGGCGCGCTCGCCCCCCGCCTCGAGCAACCGGACGGAGTTGCCGGGGTCGACCTGCGCCGGCGCCGCCTCGAACAACCACCGCTCGATGTGGTGCAGAGCGTCGCGGGAGGCGGGGGCGTAGTGCTCGTCGAGCGCGGGCAGCTCCAGCACCCGCTCAGCCAGTGGCCGGAGCTCCGCCACGGCTTCGGCCCGAGCGGCGAACGCCACCCGCCCCGGCTCGAAGTTGAGCGACACCGTCACGTCGGCGCCAACGACCCTGGAGAGCGTCTCGACCGCGTCGCGCTCGAGCGCAGTCAGCTCGTCAAAGCCGTAGAAGAAGACCGCGTCGCCGCCCCACCGGCCCGGCGCCGCGCGCAGCGCGTCGAGCGCGTACCGCGTGTGCAGATCGACGTCTGCTCGCCCGATCTTCCCGAGCTCCCGCGCGTAGGCCCGGTACAGCGAGCTCACGTCGGCGGCGTAGGCGCGCCGGTGCTCATCACCGGCCGCCCACGCCTCGAGCGCGTGGGCGAACCGCTGCGGGGTCACGAGCGCGCGCTCGAGCTCGGAGATCAGCTCGCCCCCGGCGGTGGCGAAGCCGGTCGACGCCGCCGACTCCCCCAGCACCTCGAACGGGATCTCGGCGACGACGCGCTTCAGCACCCGCTCGCGCTGGAACGCCGACAGCCGACGCCCGGCGTACCCGGCGCGGCGGGCGATCTCGCCGGCGAGCCCGGCGAACGTGATCACCGAGCCGAGCACGCACCCGCGCGCCGCCACCTCGCGACCGTAGTAGGCGGCGTCGGCGCCGGTGGGCACGACCAGCAGGGCGCCCCGACGGGCGGCCGCGGCATAGGCGCCGAGGATCTCCCCGGCTTTCGCGGAGTTCGCAGCGCCGAGAACCAGCGTCAGTGGCATGCCCCCGACAATAAGGATCGGATCGGCGCATGCGCCGATCCGCGGGTCCGCACATGTGCGGACCCGGCCGGGGGCGCATGCGCCCCCGGCTTAAGCTGCTTCGGCCTGGCCCTCCTCGACCTCGGGGGGCTTGGCCCCCTCCTTCGCCCACGGCTCGTCGAACTCGACCCGCCACTTGCCGTCCTCGGTCTGGGTCAGCTCGAGCTTGGCGCGGAAGCTGCGGCCGGAGCGGCCCTTGAAGCCGGTCACGGGCTTCTGGGTGCGTCCGGTCTTGATCAGCTCGCGGGCGACGGCCACGGGCAGCTGCTTTCCGGCCTTGGCCTTCCAGATCACGAACCCGCAGCCCGGATCCTCGCGCGACCAGCACGAGTACCCCTTGCGGTTCTCGACGATATCGCGCCCGCACACCGGGCACGGGCCGAGGTTGGCGCGCGGAATCCGGACGTCCTTGAGCTTCGTGTCGAGCTCGGACACGGTGTTTTCGGTGAACTTGACGATGTCGCCCATGAACGCCTCGCGCGAATCGGATCCGGTCTCGATCTTCGCCAGCCGGTGCTCCCAGTCGCCGGTCAAGCCCGGCGAGGTGAGCGGGTGCTCGCCGAGGAGCCGGATCACGTTCAGACCCTTCTCGGTGACGACCAGGGCGCGGCCGTCCCGTTCGATGTAGCCGACCTGGATCAGCCGTTCGATGATCGCCGCGCGCGTGGCCGGCGTGCCGATCCCCGAATCCTTCATTGCCTCCCGCAGCTCCTCCTCGTCGACGAGCTTGCCGGCGGTTTCCATCGCCGCCAGCAGCGACCCCTCCGTGTAGCGCCGCGGTGGCTTTGTCTCCTTCTCCTCGGAGGCGATCTCCTTGACCTCGGCATCCTCCCCCTGCTCGAGCCTGGGCAGCTGCTGCTCGCGGCCCTCGTCGTCGTCGGTGCGCGCGCCGGCGTCGCCATCGGCGCTCTCGCCGTAGACCGCCCGCCAACCGGGAACGAGCATCAGCTTGCCGCGGGTGCGGAACACGTGCGTCGCCACCGTCGTCTCCACCCGCGTGTTCTCGAACACGGCGTCGGGGTGGAAGATCGCCAGGAACCGTTTGACGACCAGGTCGTAGATCCGGCGGTCGTCCGAGTTCATCTTCTCGACCGGATGGCGCTCGGCGCGTGTGGGGATGATCGCGTGGTGGTCTGAGACCTTGAGGTCGTTGACGACCCGCCCGAGCGGCAGCTTCTCAAGGCCGAGCACATATTCGGCGGCGGCCTTGTACTCGGGCTGACCGCTGAGGAGCCGCGCGATCGGCTTGATCTCGGGGATCATGTCGCCGGTCAGGAAGCGCGAGTTCGTGCGCGGATATGTCAGCGCCTTGTGCTCCTCGTAGAGCCGCTGCGCAGCGGCCAGCGTCCGTCGCGCCGTGAACCCGAAGCGAGAGTTGGCGTCGCGCTGTAGCGACGTCAGGTCGTAGAGCAGCTGCGGGCGCTCCTTGCGCTCGGACTTCTCGAGCTTCGTGATCTGCCCCGTCTGACCGTCGCAGTCACGGACGACGGTCTCGGCGTCGGCGGCGGTCTTGATGCGCGGGTTCGCGCCGGCGTGGTAGCGGCCCTCGTAGCGGCGCGGACCGTTCTGGGCCGTGTCGAACTGGGCGTCGACGACCCAGTATGGCTCGGGTTTGAAGTCGCGGATCTCCTGCTCGCGCCGGGCCAGAATCGCCAGCGTCGGCGTCTGCACGCGACCTAACGAAACCGCGCCATCGAACGAAGACCGCAGCCGGATCGTGGCCGCCCGGGTGGCGTTCATGCCAACGATCCAGTCGGCCTCCGAACGCGATCGCGCCGCCGCCTCCAGCGAGGCCAGCTCGGGGCCGGGTAGCAGGTGCCCGAACGCGTCCCGGATCGCATCGGTCGTCATCGAGTTCAGCCACAGCCGCTGAACGGGCTTCGTCGAGCCGGCCTTCTCGTACAGGTAGGCGAAGATCAGCTCGCCCTCCCGCCCGGCGTCGCACGCGTTGACGACGGTCTCGAAGTCGCTGCGACCGAGCAGCCGCTTGACGACGTTCATCTGTTTCTTCGATCGCTCGTCGCGGACGACCAGCCGGAAGCGCTCCGGCACGATCGGCAGATCGGCCATCCGCCACTTCTTGAAGCGGTCGTCGTACTCATCGGGGTCGGCGAGCTGCACGAGATGGCCAACCGCCCACGTGACCGTGTGATCGGCCCCTTCCAGGTAGCCCTCGTGCTTGGTGAACGGCCCCGGAAGCACGCGCGTGAGGTCGCGCCCCACTGAGGGCTTCTCGGCGATGACGAGCGTCTTGGCGGTATCAGGCATAAGTCCGCCGGAGGGTAGCGCCACGCGCAAGCCCTCCCAAGTTCATTTCAAGAATCTTGCAATTGTGCGAGCCGCCGTGACACCCGCGGCAGCGCCAGGCTCTGGGCGGTACGCGACGCGGCCTCGATCAGCTTGTTCGCGCGCGGACCACGGCCGAGCGCCCCGGCGAAGTCGATCTGCGTATGCGCCAGAAAGACGGGCGCCTTCAGCGCGGCGTTCGCGACCAGTGCCTGCTCGAGATGCTCGGCCGCCTCCTCCTTGCGTTCCATCGCCACCGCCAACCTCCCGAGATAGCGCGCCGCCGAGCCCATGCACACCGCGGCGAGGCCGATCACGACGTTGACGTCGCGGTAGGGCAGCAGCAGCTCGTAGAGCTGAGCGGCCCGAGTCTCGTCCCTCAGCTCGGCGCAGCAGTCGGCGAGCAGCGTCATCGCGATCAGCCAGTCGCCGTCCTGGGGGATGTCCTCGAAGTCCTGTGACGCGAGCGCGTCGACCTCGCGTTGCGCCTCCTCACGCCGGTCTTGCTCCGCGAGCAGCGCCGCCAGCGCGGCGCGCCACGCCGGACGGTGAGGATTCGAAGCCACGAGCTCCCTCGCCGGGACCTCGAGCTCGCCCATCCGCCCCTGCTCCTGGCGGATACCGAGCAGCTGGATCGCGTAGTACTGAGGGGCGGTCACGGTCTCGGCGTGCGAGCCGATCGCGAGCGCCTCGGCGGCCAGCCGGTCCGCCTGCTCGAGCTTGCCGTCGAGCAGCGCTCGCATCGCCCGCCACACGGCCGCGTTCCACACGTACAGCGGTTGGCGGAGTCGATCGGCGCCGGCGGTGAACGCCTCGATCTGCGCGTCGACCGCTCCCCAGTAACCGTGCTCGAGCAGGTCGACGACGAGCCAGGCGTGGCCCTGGAGTTCGAGCTCGAGATCCTCCGCCTCGCGCGCCAGCGTCAGCAGCTCGGTCGAGTCGGACAGACGCTGCTCGAGATAGGCCGGGCCCCAGTACGCGCGCCGGCGCGCCGCCGCTGCCAGCGCCCGCGCCTCGGGCAGCCCCACCTCCTCCGCGATCGCCGTCGCCTCTGCCGCGATCGTCCGCATCTCGGCCCTCCGCGGCGAGTAGTAGAGCGCACCGCACAGTCTGGCCAAGAGCCGTACGCGCACGACCGAGTGCTCATCTCCGATCAGCTCCAGCGCCTGTTCCAGCAGACTGATCAGCTCCTCGTCGATCACGCCGGGCGGTTGGATGTAGCGCGTCGAGGCCCCGATGGCGGCGCGCGCCACCGTGTCGCGGTCCCCGAGCCTGACGGCCAGTGTGGCCGCCTCCCGGAATGCGGCCCAGGCCAGCGGCCGCTCCCCCGAGCGCACGCGCGCCCCGCCGAGCGCCAGCAGCAGCTCGCAGCGCCTCGTCGTGTCGTCGGGCAGGAAGCGCTCCTGGACCTCGAGCGCACGCGCATAGTGGCCGGCGGCCTCCTCGTGAGCGAGCATCGCCGAGGCCTGCTGTCCCGCCCGCCTGGCGTACTCGATCGCCTTCTCGGCATCCTCCGCGGCCGCCGCACGCGTGAAGTGGAGCGCGAGCGCCGTGAGGTTGCGGTTCGCTCCCCGCTCCTCCAGCGCCTGGCCGACCCGGCGGTGGATCCGCGCCCGACGCGGCGCCGACATGCCGTCGTACAGGGTCTCCCTGATCAGCGCGTGCGAGAAGCTGTAGAGGCCCGGACGTCGCGGCGACTCGACCACGAGTCCCGCCGCCAGGGCCTCGTCGAGCGCGTTCAGGAAATCGTCTTCGGAGAGCGAGACGACCCGCTCGAGCAGATCCTCGTCGACGTCGCGTCCGATCACCGCCGCCACGCGCAGCCAATCCATCGCCTGCGCGTCGAGCCGGGCCAGCCGTCTCGCGATCACCTCCTTGACCCCCTCGGGCAGGCCGAACTGTTGCAGCTCGTGCGCGCCGGCGATGTCCGTCCGAACCCCCGCCTCGGCGAGGTGGCGGACGATCTCCTCGACGAAGAACGGGTTGCCCTCGGTCTCGGCGTGCAGCGCGCGGGAGAACGAGCGCGAGGGCATCGTCCCCGTCTGCACGTGGACGAGCTCCGCCGTCTCGTGTTCGGCGAGGCCACGGATGTCGAGCGTCGTCACGAGCCGGTCGCGGCGGAGCTCGGCGAGCGCGTCCGCGAATCCGTTGACGGTCGTCTCGGTCGCGCGGTACGCCCCCAGGATCAGCAGGCGGGCCGGGTTCGGTGCCCGCGCGAGATGGCGCAGGAGCAGGAGCGTCGGCCGGTCCGCCCACTGGAGGTCGTCGAGCACGAGCAGCACCGGCGCGCGCGCCGACATCTCGTCGAGCAGCCCCACGACCGCCTCGAACAGCCGGTAGCGCTCGGTCTCGGGCTCGGCGGCCACCGGCGCGGGGAGGTCGGGAGCGCGGCGCCTGAGCTCAGGAATCAGTCGCGCCAGCTCGGCGCCGTACTCGCGCGCGCTGACCCGCAGCTGCGAGAAGGGCACGTTGAGGACGTAGTGGCGGAGCGCCTCGAGAAACGGCTGGTAGGGAACCAGCGCCTCTTCGGGCGAGCGCCCGGCGAGCACGAACGCCCCGGCGTCGTAGGCGGCCTGGGCGATCGCCGCGACCAGCCGGGTCTTGCCGATCCCGGGGTCCCCGGCGAGCAGCACGACCTTCCCGCTGTCCGCGCGGCTGAGGCGCTCCCGCTCGCGCACGTCCGACCACAGCCGCTCGAGCTGTTCGAGCTCGCGTCTGCGTCCGACGAGCGGTGCCGCCGCGGGGACGACGAGCTCACTGGGCAGTTCGATCGGAGCGTGGCCGAGGCTCTGGGCGGCCTCCTCGCCGGGTGGCCGCTGGCCAGGGCGGAGCAACCGCTCGTGCACCGCCATCGTGTCGGGCGAGGGGGAGGTGCCGAGCTCGTCGCGGAGCAGGGTCCGCAAGCCGTCGAACACGCGCAGGGCCTCGGCCACGTTGCCCTCCGCCTCCAACGCTTCCATCAACAGCACGTAGCCGGACTCGCGATACGGCTCGGAGTCGATCAGGCTGCGGGCAGCCCGGGCGGCTGATGCCAGCTGCGTGCCGCCCATGATCAGCCCGGACCGGCCGACGACCTCGAGCGCCTGGAGTCGAATGTCCTCGAGCTCGCGCCGGCGCGGCTCGAGCCACAGCGCCTGGGCGCCGGGGAGCAGTCCGCGGCCGGCGATGTTCAGCGGGACCTGGGCCAGCGCCCACGAGGTGCGAGCATCCCCGCCCGCCAGTGTCGCCTGCGCGCGTTCGACCTCGGTCGCGGCCGCCTCGAGGTCGATCCAGACCGGCTGCGGGAGGTCGAGGATGAGCTCGTCGCGGCCGACGAGCGCATCGCCGCCGAGCGCCGAGCGCAGGCGGGAGAGCAGCGTCCGCAGCGCGGCGTCCTGCGAGATCGGAGCGTGGTCTGGCCACAGCGCGCCGATCAGCTCCTCGCGGCCCACGTGCCGCGTGCGGTTGAGCAGCAGATAGGCGAGCAGCAGCGGGACCTGTTTTCCCCGCAAACCGTCGGCAAGCTGCTCGCCGTCCATCTCCACGGACAGCCGTCCGCAAAGCTGAATCCGGGTTCTCTCCTTAGCGCGAGCTGCGATCGGCAACGATCTGGAAACGTATCGACAACGCGCACCTAGCATTGTGCCCGAACGTGGAAACCGGGGTCACTAACGCAGATGTTCTCGGCGGGGCGCAAGACGAGGTGCGAGTGACTGGCCTTGACCGGGGTCGCATGATCGCGGTCAGGAACGGACACCGGCGGATCGCATACTGCGAGTGCGGGGCGCAACTCGCAGGCGATTCGCATGAGGAACTGTTCGACGCCACGCAACGGCACCTCGCGCACCATCACCCCCAGCTCCTTGGGGCGCTGGGGCTGGAGTTGGTGCATCAAATGGCCGAGGACGTCGGGGGGTGACGCCTACGGGCGCCCGGGGGCGCTAACGCCTACGGGCGGGCGGTGTGCAGACCATCGCCCGCCCTTTGGCATTTAAGGGGGGCGTTTGATTTGCCCGGTGGCGCGGCGCGATGGCGGTCGTTGACCCGGCGGGCCCGGGTGGCGCCCGGCTCGGCGAAAAAGGCAGCAGGGAGAGAGGGGATGGGCTGCTCTCGCGGTGCGGCTGCGGCGCGGGGCTGCGGATTTGGCGGTTTTCGCCCCGTGGATGGTGCGTAGCACGACAAGTCCACCGGAAGATCCGAGCCCTGTCGACCTATGCACGAGGAGTGTGCTCAATACGACATGGCTCGGCTCCGGCGCCGGGATTGTCGTGTTGTGCACCATGAAACGCCCGATTCGGCAGCGAAAGCCCCCATCGGGCGCCGAAAGCCGGCCCGCACCCGCGACCAACCCCACCCACCCCCCTCCCTGCTGCCTTTCCCCCGGGCGACCGCCCGCAAAAGCCCTGTCTACAGTCGTTAGCCCGGCCCGGACAGGCCCGCCGAGGCCCCGGCGCCTACCCGGCGCATTGGCCGGTGCCCACGTCCTGGTTGCGCGACAGCGCCACCGCGAGCTGCTTGCGCACGAGGTCATCGGGCACGGCGAAGCCGCCGGGCCGGCGACTGGCGGCGCCGGTGATCGCGGCGAACACGGTCGCGGCCACCTGCCCGTTCGCATCGACCATCGGGCCGCCCGAGTTTCCGGGACGAACGAGGCCGCGCAGTGACGTGATGCTGCGCTGCACCGGTCCGTTGCCGTAGGCATCCTCGGTATTCACGACCTCCGTGGAGCCGATGCGGCCCGGCTCGGCGTCGAACGGGCCATCGAGCGGGTAGCCCAGGATCGCGACCGACGTGCCGCTCCGCGGATGCGACTCGAGCGTCAGCGGCCGGGCCGACAGGCCGGGAACGCGCAGGATCGCAATGTCGTCGTGCGGATCGAACGCGATGGCGTCGGCGGCGAGGTTCGGGGGGTGGCCGCCGATCTGGACTGTCGTGTCGTGCTCCCCGGCGACAACGTGCGCGTTGGTTACGACCACGCCCGGCGCCGCGACCCAGCCGCTCCCCTCGATCCCGAGGCCGCAGGCGGTCCCGATGATTCGCACGACGCTCGGTCGCGCGGCGATGACTCCACTCGTCCTCAGGACCGCCGCGTTGGGCCTCGGCACGTCCGCCTCGGGTCCGGTGACCGAGGGAAGCGGGTCGAAGCGAGCGAGGGCGTGCAGGATCCCGCCGGAGGGCGGCAGCAGCGTGTTGAGCTCCTGGAGGATCGCCGACTGTTGGATGTCCTTGCGCAGTGGCGTCGAATTCGACGCGTCGAGCGCGACGGCTCCCACGATCCACGCGATCCCGAGCCCCACGCAGGCGGTCAGCGCCGCCCCCAGGAGTCCGTCGATCGTGCGCAACCCGGGTAGCCGCAGGGCGGCGCGAGCGTGTACCCCGAGTCCCTCGAAGCCGCTCGCGAGCATCCCGCCGGCGAGCAGCGCTCCGAGGAGGCCAAACAACGGCGCGTACTGCGAGTGTGATCCGCCCGGCAGGAGCAGCGGGCCGATTCGCGTCCCCGCGAACGCGCCGAGCCCGAAACCGAGCAGCGACAGGGCACCGACGATGAAGCCCTGCATATAGCCGTAGAAAGCAAGCAGCGCCGTGAAGGCGACGATCAGCCAATCGATGCCGGTCACCTGAAAGGAGATTAGCCTCGCGCCGTCCGCAAACCGGCAGGTTCCGTGACGCCGACCCCATCTTCTACCGTTCCATGTTGAGGTGGCAAACGTGGGCGCGATGAGATGGGCCAGCCGTTACGAATCAAGCGACGACGACGGCGCCGTCGGCTGCTGACACGCGCCGTGCCGCTGGCCGTGCTGGCGGTCCTCGCGTTCGGCGCCGGGATCGTCATCGCCACCGGCCCGGGACGGGCCGAACGTCACCTCGTCTCGAGCTACGTGACCGCCTGGGAGCGGGGCGACTACCGCCACATGTACTCGCTGCTCGACGAGGCGTCGCGGCAGCGGATGTCGGAGAAGCAGTTCGTGGCCGCCTACCGGACGGCGGCGGGGATCGCGACGCTCATCTCGGTCGTCCCCCGCCACGTGGGGAACAAGGTCGGCGACGTGATCCCCGTCCGGATGTGGGCGCGCACGCGGCTGTTCGGGACGCTGCCCGAGACCCTGGATGTGCCGCTCGTGGGCAGCGGCTCGGGGGCCTCGGTCCGTTTCTCCGAGATGCTGATGTTCCCGGGCCTCCGTCCCGGTGAGAAGCTGGCGCGCCGGACTTCGCTGGCGCCGCGGGCGACGCTGCTGGCGAGCGACGGCACGCCGCTCGCCCAGGGGCCTGACCGGACCTCACCGATTCCCGACGTCGCGTCGGAGATCGTCGGGGAGCTCGGCCCGATCCCGGCGGCCGAGGCGGCCCAGTACGCGATGTCGGGATACCCGGCCAACGCCAAGGTCGGGGTCGACGGACTCGAGCACATCTTCCAGACACAGCTCGCGGGGACACCGGGCGGGAAGTTGCTGGCGGGAAAGCGCGTGATGGCGCGCGTCAAGCCGATCGCCGGCCACACGGTGATGACGACGATCAATCCGGCGATCGAGCGCGCCGCGATCGAGGCCGAGGCGGGGCGCTTCGCCGGCATCGCGGCGATGGATCCCCGGACCGGCGCCCTCCTGGCCCTCAGCGGCGTGGCCTTCTCGGCGGTTCAGCCACCCGGCTCGACGATGAAGATCATCACCTCGACGGCAGCCCTCCAGGCGGGGATCGTGAAGCTCGGCGACACGTTCCCGATCGAGACCAGCTCGACGCTCGACGGCTACACGCTCCAGAACGCCAGCGGCGAGGCGTGCGGCGGCACCCTGCTGAACGCTTTCGCGGTCTCGTGCAACTCGGTGTTCGCGCCGCTGGGCGCCAAGCTCGGCGGGGCGCGCCTGGTCGCGATGGCCGAACGATTCGGCTTCAACCATCCCGTCCCGATCCCCGGCGCCACCGAGAGCACGCTCCCCTCTGCGGGGACGATCGGCAATTCCCTGGCGGTCGGCTCTTCGGCGATCGGCCAGGGCAAGGTGCAGGCGAGCGCCCTCGAGATGACGGACGTCGCGGCGACGATCGCGATGGGCGGACGGCGGCCGATCCCGACCGTCCAGGCCCACCAGCGTCCGCATTTCGTCCACGTGACCAGCCGGCACGTGGCGGGAGAGGTGCAGCAGATGATGGTCGCGGTCGTTCAGTTCGGGACCGGCGTGGATGCCTCGATCCCCGGGGTGACCGTCGCCGGCAAGACCGGCACCGCCGAGCTCGTCGACACCGCCTCCCCGAACACCCCCGACGCCGGCTCCCCGAAGAACACCGACTCGTGGTTCGTCGGGTACGCGCCGGTCGGCCACCCCCAGATCGTCGTCGGAGCGCTGTTCCCCGAGGCGGGCGCCGGCGCCCAGACCGCGGCGCCGGCGGTGCGCCAGGTTCTCGAGGCGGCGCTACAGGCGCACCAGTGATGACGGTCCAGGATCGCCCGGGTGCGCGGCGGCACCCGGGCGACCTTCGCTGGGTCGGGACTGCTCAGGATTCGTCGATCTTGTTGCCGCCGGGGTTCAGGACGTACCACTCGGCGCCGAAGGCGTCAACGCCCTGCCCGTACGCGTCCTCGTCGTCCTTGTCCTTGACGAAGAAATACAGCGGGTGGCCCTTGTAGGTCACCTGCGTCGTGCCGTCGGCACGCGTAATCGTGCCCAGGTCGGAGCCGACCGCGGCCCGACGGGCGCCGGCGAGGTCGCGGTCGGAGAGCTCGCGGCGGGCGAGCTCGAGTTGCTGTTACTCGACGAGCCGCTGCCGCATCCGGCCACGAGCACAACACCCACGACCAGTGGCAACAGCAATCGGGCACGCGCAATGGACATCTGACTGACTCCTCCGAAGCTAGGTGGGGTATGGGTAGCGAGGACGCGAGGGCGGCGCGGATCCTTCCGAGCTCGGGCGCTCGCCGGTGGCGCGAGCAGGGGCCATTGACTCTCAGCCCGCGGGCGCTACGCAGGTGAGATGCCCGGGCGGGGCCGGGGACCGCTCCAAATCCTGCATAACACGTCACGACCGCGGAAATCGGCGAGGCCTGCCGTGTTAAGCACGCTATGCATGCACAGCACGACAGGGCTCGGGTGTTGGCGCGGGATTGTCGTGCTGTGCAGGTTCTGGAAGGGGTGCAATGGCGCCGGCTCCCTTCCGCTTCCCCAGCGCCGTTTACCGGGCCCGTCGACCCTCGATCGCCACCGAACGGGCGCGAAAGCCACACCACAGGGCGCGCCCCAAGGGCGCGCCCATATAAATCCGCTACCGCCGGAACACGGCGCCAACGACGTCCGGCGCCAGCGTCCCCTGCGACCACGCCGCTATTGCGGCGCCGGCGGGGCCGAACGTGAGCGAGAGGTTGGCGGCAAACGTGGTCGAGGAGACGACGTGCGCCCCCAGGAACCGCGTCGCGTGCGGCCTCAGCTCGGCGGCGAGGACGTGGCCGCCGGCGATCCAGCCGGCGAGCGCGTCGCCACCCGAGGACATAGACAAGGCCGGCGCTTCGGTGGCGTCCATCGAGCCAAGCCGGAGGGGACGGCCGAACGATCCGGCGCCCGACCGGACGACAGCTCGGACCGAGCAGGTGGCGCTCCACGTGCAGGCCTTCCAGGCGATCACCTGGTCGCCGTGAGCGTCGGCGTCGAGCGCCAGGCCGGAGGCGATCGTCCCCGACACGGAAAAGGTGGCGGTGCGACGTGGGTGTGCGAGGTCGGCCGTGACGACGACCGAGTGGTAGTGCCCTCGCCGGTCGTACCAGCTCTCGATCCACGCCGCCGTGGCTCCTCCCGGGCCCGCGGCGATCGCCGCTTCGTCGATGCCGTGGTTGGCGGCGACGGTGATCGCGGCGTGGCTGCGCCGGAGGGCGCTGGTCGAGCTGCCGCTGGCGATGAACAGGCTCCGCGATCCCACCGGGTTCGCGCTCCCTCCCACCCACGCCACCGCGGTCCTGCCGTGCGGTAGCGCCGTCGCGTCGACACCCTGCGGTTGCGCGCCGGCGCCGGCGAGGCGATGAGTCGCCCACCGGCCGGATTTGTTCGTCTGCGAGATCCAGACTCCCCGCTCGGTCGCGACCGCAGCCAGCATCCGGTGCCCGAGGGCCATGAGCTGCCCAGACGTAGATCCGGCCAGTCCGCTGACCAGCCGGTGCGGCGCCCCAAACCGCCCCGGCGCAGAGAGACCGACGACGCTGGCGGTGCTGCAGCATGCCTGACCGGTGGGGCTGTTCCCGGTCAACAACTGGAGGCTGCGGCCGAACCAGGCCAGCCCGAGCAGCTGCTGGGCGCCCGGAATCTTGTGCGGCGCCGAGACGCTTCCGGAGGCGCTACGCCAGCCGGCGTAGGGCGATGACGTCGCGGGGTTGTCTTCGTCCTGCACCGTGAAACCGATACCGGCCGGCCCGCCGGGCGAGAACGCGACCTGCGGGCCCAGGATGTCGAGCGACACCGCGTGGCGCGAACTGGACCGGGCGGCTCCACCCGGCGCGGGCGATCGGGGCCGGCCCGACGCTCGCCGCGACGACGAGGACCGCTAGAGCCGCGGTCCTCGAAACACGCGGCCACCGCGACGAGCGACCCACAAACCGGCGAGGAAGCCCGCCAGCAGCCCGACCACCACCCCGACGACGATGATCGTGCCGTTGACACCCGACGGCCTTGTATAGCCGACGACGACGATCGGGATCGCGACGGCGGCGAACACCCCGAGCCCGGTCGCGAGCGGATCGAACTCGAGATCCCGCGGCGCTGATGGTCCGCGCGATGGCGGTTCCTGTTCCTGCCACCGGTCGTCGTCGGTCAAAGGTCCAGCGAGACCGTGGACGGCTTCGCCTGGCCCGCCGCGAAGATCTGCAGCGTCAGCGGGCGGTTGGAGTAGACGGTGTCGCTCAGCTTGAACAGCACGAGCCCGCCCTGAGGTGAGACCTGGCTGGCCGCCGTTGGCGGAGAGGGTTCGACGCCCTTCGGCGCGAGGGTCTGCGAAGTCCAGGCGAACGGGTTGACCTGCGTGTTGATCGCGATCGGGTGATAGACGTTGCCCTGCGTGTCGACGATGTCGAACGAATCGGTCGTGGTCGCATCCTTGCTGGTCTGATTGAAGGCCCACAGCCAGATCCCGAACCACAGCTGGCCAACGGTCGGCGCGGGCGCCGATACCCCCATCAGGAACTGCTTGTCGTCGGGCGCGTAGGGGTTCAGCTGACGTGAGCCCTGGACCTGGTAGGTGACCGGGCCGGCGTCGACGTACTCGCCCTCGTTGTCGACATTGGTCGGGTGCGAGAGCTTGCCGCAGGCGGTGAAGCCGAGCGCCGTCACGACGGCGCAGGCCAGCACGGCGAGCCTTCGTACCCGGTGAGACCGGCGGGCGTTCGTGGCGATGGAACGGGCAGTCACAGCCCGCGAAAGTCTATCTGCCGCATGGTCAGCGGGCGGCAACGGTGGGACGGACGCCGCGGTCGCGATCCTCCTCGAGAATCGTCCGCAGCCGTCGCATCGCCTTGCTCACCTGCCGCTTCGTCCAGGAGCGTCCTCCGAACGATTCCATAAGCTTGTCGGACAGCATCACGGGCACGGTCTCGAGCGTGTAGTCGACCTTGGTGGACCCGCTCGGCCCCGGCGACAGCGTGTACGTGCTGAGCATCCGGATCCGGTTGAACTTGCCGCCCCTGCCCCGCTCGACGATCCGAAACGGCGGCTGCATCTCGGCGATCGACATGTCAGCCCAGGAGAAGCGATTGAGTGGCGCCTTGGCGCGGAACCGGGCGCCGGCGCCCATGCCGTAGGAGTCCTCACGCAACAGGTGCCAGTCGGCAAGGAAGTGATCGTTGAACTCGGCGTGGTTGGCGATGTCCGCCAGGTACTCGAACACCTGCTCGCGCGGCTTGGAGATCGTCGTCGAGACCGCGAGTTCCACGGCCGGGATTCTATGCGCGCGCGGTCAGGCGGCGGCGGCGCGGTCAGGCGGCGGTGCGCTGATCGGTGACCCGCATCGTGTGACCGAACTCGGGCCCGTGGACCACGTGCGACCGCTCGGGCGCATCGCGGCATCCCCGCTTGCACAGCTCGCACAGCGTCGCGCCGGAGCTGTAGACGTAGATGCGCTCCCCGATCAACGGCGTGCGCTGACACTCGGTGCACAGCTCCCGCTCGGCTGAGAGCTCGTCGACGCCTCGTCGCAGTAGCGCGAGCTCGAGCTCCTCCATCTCTCGGAGGGCGGCGTCCATGCCCGGTCTTTCGGCACTCCCGGCCGTCTTCCTCCCGCCGCGTTTTTCCGATTTCTGGAGTGGGTAGAACGATGCTTCATTGCCTGTTCGTCCATGCGGTTGAGCGTTGATTTGGAGTTCTTAACGCTCCGATTCCTGGTCAAAAACGCTTTATCCGTGCTTTGACGCACAGGCTATAATCCTTCTGTCCGTTTAGACGGCCCGGCGAGTCTGCACCCGGCTCGCTTGGTCTGTGAGCCCGTACAAGGAGTTGCGCCCAATGAAAGCTTGGATGTCGGGCAACGTTGCGGGGACCGGAACCTTTCGCTGCACGGACTGCGATTACCCGGTGTCACTTGACGCCGTCGACGAGCTACCCACCTGCCCGAACTGTGGGGGTCGAGAGTTCATGCGAGCGTCCTTATTCACCACCGCTCAGGCGACTGTCGTCGACATGTCGCCGGACATCGAGGATCAGGCTTGGCTGGACGAGCTGAGAGACGGCCTGGACGAGCCCGGACAGTACGTCGCCTACCGCTCTGGAGACGGAGACGTGCTCGCCTTCGCGCTTCAGCGCGAGTGGACGCGGATCGGCCGGAGCCTCGCCGCTGACATCCGGTTCGACGATCCGACGGTGTCCCGCCGGCACGCGCTGATCGTCCGCCAACCGGATGGTCTGCGGGTCCTCGACGACCGCAGCCTGAACGGCGTGTTCGTCAACGGGGAGCGAGTCGAGTGGAGCACGCTCGCCGACGGCGATGAGATCGTGATCGGCCGCCACCATCTGCACTTCGTGGATGTGCCCGCGATCTCGGGCATGCGCTACAGCCACGCAACCGAGCGCGGAGCGACGCAGACAAGCTAAGGGTTCGGGCCGCCAGAGCCGGGCAGCGCAAGCGCTCTATAGTGGCGCCGCGAATGGCGACGATTGCAGTCCTGTCCCAAAAGGGAGGCACCGGGAAGACGACGGCCGTGCGCACGCTCACGGACGTCTTTCGGCGGCTCGGGATGAATGTCCTCGCGGTCGATCTCGATCCGCAGGGCAACCTCTCCGATTACCTCGACGTGGATCCCGAGGCTTCGCCGACGATCGGCGACGTGCTCTCCGGACGTGCCGGGGCCGGCGAGGCCGTCCACGAAGGAATCATCCCGGCCAATCTCGGTCTCGCCGAGGCGGAGCTGATGCTCGGGGGCAAGATGGGCCGGGAGCTGACCCTCAAGCGGGCGCTGCGGGAGCTGCGCGACAACTACGACCTGATCGTCATCGACTGTCCGCCGGCGCTCGGCCTTCTGACCGTCAACGCGCTCGTAGCCTCCGACTACGCGCTGATCTCGGCTGAGGCGCAGTATTTCGCGCTTCAGGGCGTAGAGCAGGCGCTCGAGGTGATCGACCTCGCTCGCGAGAACCTCAACTCCGACCTCGAATGGCTCGGGGTGGTGCTCAACATCGCCGACATGCGCACCCGGCATTCCCGCGAGGCCTTCGACTCGCTGCGCGAGCACTTCGGCGACAAGCTGCTCGACACGACGATCCGCGCGTCGATCGCGTACGCGGAATCGGCCGAGCGCGCAATCTCGATCCTCGACTATCGACCCGACCTGGCGGTCGACTACCTGAACGTGGCGGACGAGATGCTCCGGCGGCTAGGCCTGGACGAGGCCCGCCGGCGACTCGCGCCGAGGCTGGCCGAGTCGCAGGCGGGAGTCTCGTAGCGCGCCGAGCTAGACGGACCGCTGGTAGGACTTGAACGCGCGCGTCGCGAACGCGAGGCACGCGGCGAGCAGCAGCACCAGAAATCCGGCGCGCGACGCCACCAGGCCCCAGTCGGGACTGCTCGAGGTCGCAGCGCGCCCCGCCACCACGGCCCAGTTCACCGGGTTGAAATCCGCGACGCCTTGGATCCAGTGCGGCATCAGGTTCGCCGCCAGGAATGTGGAGGACAGGAACGTCAGCGGCAGCACGATGAACTGCACGGCCCCGATGAGAGCTTCCTCCTGGCGCATGATGAGCGCGAACCCATTCGACAGGCCGCCGAACGTCGCCCCCAACAGGGCCGAGACGACAAACAGGACGGCCACGCCGGCGACGCCACCAGGGAACGAGGCCCCGACGAGGAGCGCCAGCGCGACGATGATCACGGACTGGATCACGACGACGACCGCCTCCTTCAGCAGCCGCCCCGCGATCAGCGCCTCGCGGTGAACCGGCGAGACCAAGAATCGGGCCGTGACGCCGCGGCCCAGGTCCTCGATCAGCGCCATCCCGCTCCACGCCGAGTTGAACATCGCCGTCATCACGACGACGCCGGGGGCAAGGAACGCGATGTAGGAGTGCGCATGGAAACCGGGGATCTCGATCACGCGCTTGAACAGCGCTCCAAACAGGAGTAGCCAGATCACCGGCTGCACCAGCGTCACGCCCACGAACCACGGCTGGCGCCAGAGCTCCCTGAGGTGGCGCCCGGTCATGTACAGGGTCTGCCTCACCAGCGTCATCGAGCGACCTCCGCGGCTTCGGCTTCAGCCGCGTCGAACGTGCGGCCGGTGTATCTGAGATAGACGTCGTCGAGCGAGGGACGGGCGACGCGGACCGACGCCACGGGGATCCCGCGTGCCTCGAGCGCCTGGAGCAGCGCCGGGACGGCGCGGCCACCGTCATCCACGCGGGCCCGCAGCTGGCGGCCGTCGACGGAGATGTCTCGGACGCCGTCGAGGCGGGCGACCGCGTCGTCGAGGTTGCCGTCGAGGCTGGTCGCGCCGTCGAGCTCCACGTGCACCGCGTCGCCGCGGAGCTCGCGCTTCAACGCGTCCGGCGTGCCCTCCGCGACGACCTTGCCGCGATCGACGATCGCGAGTTTCGAGGCGAGTTGATCGGCCTCCTCGAGGTAGTGGGTCGTGAGCAGCACTGTCTTGTGCCGCTCGGAGGCCAGCTGCGAGATCTCGCCCCACATGTCCGCGCGCACCTCGGGGTCGAGCCCGGTGGTCGGCTCGTCGAGGAACAGCACCTGCGGGTCGTGGACGAGCGCCATGGCGATGTCGAGCCGCCGCTGCATCCCCCCGGAGTAGCCCCGGGCGATGCGGTCGGCCGCGTCGGCCAGGCCAAAGCGCTCGAGCAGTTGCGAAACCCGCTGCTCGAGTGCGTCTCCGCGCATGCCGTACAAGTGGCCCTGCAGACGCAGGTTCTCACGACCCGTCGCCTGGATGTCGACGCCCGAGCCCTGCGCGACCACGCCGATCGTTCGGCGGACCCGGTCCGGCTGCCCCACCACGTCGATTCCGGCGACGACCGCGCGTCCCCCGTCCGGCTGCGTCAGCGTGGTGAGGATCTTGACCGCGGTCGTCTTGCCGGCGCCGTTCGGGCCGAGTAGTCCGAAGATCGTGCCCGACTCGACGGCGAACGTCAGCCCTCGCAGCGCCTGCACGTCCTTCGGATACGTCTTGACCAGGCCGTCGGCTCGAATCGCCAGGCCCTGCGTCGGATCGTCCATTTCGTGTTCACCTCCAGGTATCATGTCTTCAGCCACAAGTATCTTAGTTTATGAGATTCTCACGTGTCAAGTGAACCTGCCGATCCCCTGGCAAAACCGCAGCACGGCGGTGAATTCGAGCTGCGCTGGGTGGCGGCGGAGGGCGTCCCGCCAGAGCGCCTCGCCCTGCTCGGCGAGCTCACGAACGAGGTCCGTGCAAATCAGCGCGCCACCGATATCTCCGACGAGCTCGTGTGTCAGCTCCTCGGGATCAACCGCACCGACGCCCGCTGTCTCGACCTCCTCGAGAACTACGGTCGGCTCAGCGCCGGAGAGCTGGCTGGGCACAGCGGGCTCACGACCGGAGCCATCACCGCGGTGGTCGACCGACTCGAGCGGCTCGGATACGCGCGGCGCGTGGCTGATCCCAGCGACCGCCGTCGGGTCTTCGTCGAGATGACCGACAAGGCGCGCCAGGCCTCGATTGATCTCTTCGGGCCGATGGCGGAGGGTGCGGCGTCGATGGCCGAGCGCTACACCGACGACGAGCTACAGCTGTTCGTCGACTTCCAGCGGACCGGCCGAGAGCTCCAGGAACGCCACATCGAATGGCTGCGCGAGAAGCTCCGCGAACGCGAGAAGCTCCGCGAACGCGAGAAGCTCCGCGAACGCGAGAAGCTCCCGCGAGCGCGAGAGCGCTAGCTGAGCGCCCGAACGTCCGCGCCCTGGGACTCGAACGGCGCGCGCATGACCCTCGCCCACCCCTCGGTCTCGCGGGCCAGGGCGTCCATCACGGCGCCGGTCTGCTCGTAGTGCGACCACACGACCACGGTCGGGCCGGCGCCGGAGATCGTCGCGCCGAGCGCGCCGAGCGCGCGCGCCCGCTCAAGCAGCTCGGCCGAGCGCGGATAGAGGTGAGCGCGGCGGGGTTGGTGGAGGCGATCGTCGAGCCCCGCCGCGACCAGTTCCCAGTCCGAGACCGTCAGACCGCGCACCAGCATCGCCACGCGCGCGAGGTTGAACACGGCGTCGGCCATCGGCACCTCGTTCGGCAGCGCCCCGCGGGCGGCCTCGGTCTCGACAGACTGATCCGGCACGACGAGAATCGCCTCCAGCCCCATCGGCGGCTCGAAGCGGTGTACAAGGGCGCCGTCACAGACCACGAAGCCCCCCTCGAGCGCCGCGGCGACGTTGTCGAGATGCCCCTCGAGCTCGACCGCCAGCGAGGCCACGTCGGCGTCGAGCTCGAAGATGTGGTCCGCCGCCAGTAGCCCGGCCACGATCGCCGCCGCGCTCGACCCGAGCCCGCCCGACAGCGGAATCTTCGATGCGATCCGGAACTCGAAGTCGTCCGCCGGATGGAGCCGCTCGAATGCGCGCACGATCAGGTTGTCTCGGTCGCGAGGAAGATCGAGCTCGGTGACCACGCCGAAGCTTCCCGTCTCGACCACCTCGACCTCGAGATGCAGTGCGAGCGCCGCGGCGAGGACGTCGAAGCCAGGCCCGAGGTTCGCCGTCGAGGCGGGCACCCGGACCAGCCGCCGCCGACCCAGGGTCATCCCAGCACCGCTCGCTCGATCGCCCCCAGCTCCGGCTCACACGGCACAACCGCCCCAGCGCGCTCTGCCCCGCCGGCGCCGGCCGATGCATCGTCCTGCTGGGCGAGCGCGGTCTGCGGGTCCTTCAGGCCGTGACCGGTGAGAACGCACACCACGCGACGAGCGTCGGGCGCGCCGTGCACGAGCAACCCGGCGACGCTGGCCGCTGATGCCGGCTCGCAGAAGATTCCCTCGCTGGCCGCGAGAAACCGGTACGCGCCGAGGATCTGCTCGTCGGTGACGGCGGCGACGGCGCCGCCCGACCCGGTCATCGCGTTCATCGCCTCTTCCCAGCGGGCGGGCTTCCCGATCCGGATCGCGCTGGCCACAGTCTCGGGGTGCTCGACCGGCGCCCCGTGCACGAGCGGCGCGGCACCGGCCGCCTGGAATCCGAGCATCCGCGGTCGCTGGCCGATCTCGTTGAACCCTTTCCAGTAGGCGGTGATGTTGCCGGCGTTGCCGACCGGGATGCAGAGCGCGTCGAGGTCGCCGTCCAGCTCCTCGGCGAGCTCGAAGGCGGCGGTCTTCTGACCCTCGATCCGGAATTCGTTGACCGAATTGACTAGCGACACGGGATGGTTGCTGGCAAGGGACCTGACGAGCTCGAGGGCCTGGTCGAAGTTGCCCCGGAGCGCGACCACGCGCGCGCCGTGCATGAGCGCCTGGGCCAGCTTCCCGGTGGCGATCTTGCCCTCCGGGACGATCACCGCCCCGCGCAGGCCCGCGCGCGCCGAGTACGCCGCGGCTGAGGCCGCCGTGTTTCCCGTCGACGCGCAGATCACGGTCGTCGCTCCCTCGCGCACAGCGGCCGACACGGCGCACGTCATGCCGCGGTCCTTGAACGATCCGGTCGGATTCGCGCCCTCCAGCTTCAGCCACACTTCCGCGCCCACTCGTTCCGACAGCCGTGGCGCCAGCACCAGAGGTGTCGAGCCCTCGCCAAGCGAGACGACCGGGTCCCCGGCGGCGAAGGGCAACCGCTCGCGGTAGCGCTCGATCAGTCCGGACATGTCGCGGGAGGATGTCAGAGCGGCGTGGCCCGGACCGCGCGGGGTGCGCACATCCCCGCTACGCCACGTCCAGTACGACCTTCCCGGTCGCCCCGCGCTCGTCGATCAACTTGAGGGCGTCGGCGGCCCGCTCGAGCGGGAACCTGGCGCCCACGACCGGCCGGATCACTCCGTCCGCGATCAGGCGGGCGAGCTGCTCGCCAATCTCGGCCGTCACGTCCGGCTTGGACAGCACGAAGGCGCCCCACCCAGCGCCGATCACCTCGGTGTTGCCGAGCAGCAGCCGGTTGACGCGGACCTCCGGAATCGAGCCGCCGGTGAAGCCGACGACGACGACTCGGCCGGTCTCCCGCAACGACCGCAGGCTGTCGGTGAAACGATCCCCGCCGACGGGGTCGAGGACGAGATCGACGCCGCCCTCCGAGAGCTCGCGCGCCTCGTCCTTCCAGTTCCCGTCCGCACGGACGACGTGGTCGGCGCCGGCGTCCCGGGCGACGCGCTCCTTCCCTTCGCTCGAGACGACAGCGATCGTCCGCGCGCCCAGGCCACGGGCAACCTGCAGCGAGGCGGTCCCAACGCCGCCAGCGGCGCCGTGCACGAGCACCCACTCCCCCGCCGTCAGACGGCCGCGCAGTTTCAAGGCGAAGTAGGCGGTGTGGTAGTTGAGGACGAGCGACGCGCCCTGCTCGAAATCGAGCGAGTCCGGCAGCACGAAGCAGGTGAACTCCGGCGCCACGGCGACCTCCGCGAAGCCGCCGAGCATGCAGAACGCCGCCACCCGGTCTCCGGCCTTGACCGATGCACCGTCGGGGGCCGAGCGGACCACGCCTCCGACTTCGCTTCCGGGAATGAAAGGCAACGGAGGCCTGACCTGATACTCGCCACGGCTCTGCAGGACCTCGGGGAACGACACTCCGGCGGCGTGGACTTCGACGACGACACCGCGCCCCGGGGTAAGCATGTGGGAGGCCTCGGGCTCGGGGACGTCGACCAGCTTCAAGCCCGATTCCGGTCCGGTCAGCTCGACGATCTGGATCGCGCGCATTGCGCGGGGACCCTAACCGAACTCTTCCTCGAGCACCCGGATGGCCCGAGGCGGAGCCCGGAGCACCTCGAGCTCGGCGATCTGCGCAAGCGCCGCCGCGAACCGCGACTCCGGAACCGGATGGACGACCATCACCAGGCGCGCCTGGTCGCCGAGCCCGCGCTGAACGACCGACTTCACCGACACGTCCTGCTCGGCCAGGACGTGCGCCACCCGTGCGAGCACGCCGGACTCATCCGCCACCTCTAGATGGATGTAGAAGGCAGAGACGACGTCCTGGACGATCTCCAGCACGCTCATCGTCGGCGGCGTGGACGCCGGCGGGATCATGGCACTGATGACGTCGCCGAGAACCGCGCTGGCTGTCTGCGGTCCGCCGGCGCCGGGCCCGGACATCGTGATCTCGGTGATCGCCTGGGACTCGACGGTCACCGCGTTGAACGGCCCATTCACGGAGGCGAGCGGATGGCCCGGGTAGAGGAACGCCGGATGCACTCGAACCGATAGCCCGTCGCCGATCCGCTCAGCCGTGCCGATGAGCTTCAGCCCCAGGCCGAGCTCGCGCGCGTACTCCAAGTCGTCGGGCTTGATCTGCTCGATGCCCTCGTAGCGGACCTGGTCGAGGTGGACCGGCGTATCGAACGCGAGTCTGGCCAGGATCGCCATCTTCGCGGCGGCGTCGCGGCCGTTGACGTCCTCGGCCGGATCGGCCTCGGCGTATCCGAGCCGCTGCGCCTCGGCCAGAGCGGCCTCGAACGTCATGCCGGTCCGCGCCATCTCGGTAAGGATGAAATTTGTGGTCCCATTGACGATCCCATGGACCCGGTCGATCCTCGCGCCCGCGAGCGACTCCTGGAGCACACGGATCACGGGGACGACGCCGGCGACCGCGCCCTCGAAGCGCAGCTGAACGCCTTCGGTCCGCGCCGTTTCCCACAGCTCCTCGCCGTGCTGGGAGAGCAGCTGCTTGTTGGCGGTGACGACGTGGCGGCCAGCCCGAAGCGCGCGCAACACGTACTCACGCGCCGGCTCGATCCCGCCCATCAGCTCCACGATCAAGTCCGAGCCCTCCAACAGCTCGTCGAACGACCCGCTGCGGCGCGTCAGCACTCCCGAGAGCTCCGGCCGCAGCCCGGTCAGGACGTAGATCCGCTCGGAGTGCTCGGGCAGGAGCTGCGCGAACGCTGACCCGACGGTCCCGTGCCCGAGGAGTCCGACTCGAAAGCGCCCGTCAGACGTCACGGGCGACCAGGTCCTCGTAGCTCTCGCGTCGCACCGCCAGCCGGGCCTCGCCCTCGCGGCAGAAGATCACCGGGGGGCGCGGCACGCCGTTGTAGTTGTTGGCGAGCGAATAGCCGTATGCCCCAGTCGCCGGTGTGGCGAGCACGTCCCCGGGCGCGGGGTCTGGCAGCGGCGCGTCGCGGACGATTACATCACCTGACTCGCAGTGCTTCCCCGCCACCTGGCACCGCTCGGTCGGCGTCGCCATGACCCGGTCGGCGATGATCGCCTCGTACACCGCGCCGTAAAGCATCGGCCTGAGGTTGTCCGACATGCCGCCGTCGACCGCCACCCACGTCGAGACGTGGCGCTTGACCGTCTCGACCGTGTACAGGGTCACCGTCGAGTTCGCGACGAGCGCTCGGCCCGGCTCCAGCAGCAGCCGCTTGTCCGCCCCGAGGAGCCCGTGGACGGCGTCGACCATCGCCGAGACGTACTCGGCGATCGCCGGAGGGGCCTGGGAGGCCGTGTAGGCCACGCCGAGGCCGCCGCCGAGGTTGTAAACCGGGAACTCGCCGAGCGAGGCGATTGTCCGGACCGCCTGGCGGAACGGCTCGAGCTCGAACAGTTGCGAGCCGATGTGGAAGTGCAGGCCGACGAGGTCGAGCTCGGGGATGGCGCCGAGCCGCGCGATCGCCTCGCGCGCCTCGCCGACCGAGAAGCCGAACTTCGAGTCCTCCTGGCCGGTGGAGATCGCATGGTGCGTGTCGCCGACGATCCCCGGCGTCACCCGAATCAGGACCTCCTGTCGCTTACCGCGAGCCTCCGCGATTCGCGTCAGCCGCTCGATCTCGTCGAACGAGTCGAGCACCACGTGGCCGACGCCCGCGTCGAGTGCCTGTCGCAGCTCATCCGCGGACTTCGCATTCCCGTGGAAATAGATCCGCGCCGGGTCGAACCCGCCTCGCAGCGCCAGCGCGAGCTCGCCGCCGGAAGCGACATCGCAGGCCAAACCCTCCTCGGCGAGGACGCGATAGACGGCGGTGCACGGAAAGGCCTTCGACGCGAACAGGACGTCATAGTCGGAGTGGCGCGTGGCGAGCGCCTCGAGGAACGCTCGCGCCCGATCGCGGAGGTCGTCTTCGGCGACCACGTAGGCGGGGGTGCCGAATTCCCGCGCGAGCTCGACCGCGTCGCAGCCGCCGATCTCCAGGCGCCCGCGCTCGTTCACGCGCGTGCCAAGCGGATAGACGTGCGAGCTGGGCGGAGCGGCGACGGTCACGGTCGCGATCATGCCATGCCTACCGCGGCGTGGGATCATCGCCGCGATGCGCCGGCTGCGAACCGTCAAGCCCGTGCTGCCGAGCGAGGTCGGGACGCACGGCGGCCTCGCCTACACGCTGTGGCTGCCGGACAAGCCCGTCCCCGCCCGGGGCGGGATCGTGATCGTTCACGGCGCCGGATCGTGCAAGGAGAGCCATCACGACTTCGCCCGTGCCGCGCTGCCGCTCGGGCTGGCGGCGATCTCGTTCGACCAGCGCGGTCACGGCGAGAGCGATGGGCCGATGGACGGGCGCCCGGTCGACGACGTGTGCGCGATGGCAGCCAAGCTGCGCGAGGCCATCGGCGATGCGTCAGCCCCGATCGCGCTGCGCGGATCGAGCATGGGCGGCTACTTCGCGATCCTCGCGGCCGCACCAGCCCAGGCTGCCGCCGTCGTGGCGATCTGCCCCGCCAGCGGCGAGGGACTGCGCCGGGGTCTGCGGGCAGGGTCGTTCGCGTTCGATGCCGACCGCGCGGCGCTCGATCCCTTCTTGGAGGCGCATGACCTGCACCCCGCCGTCGAGTCGCTCGGGGTCCCGCTCCTGCTGATGCACGCCGAGGGCGACGAGCGGGTCCCCGTCGAGCACTCGCGCGAGCTCGCCGCTCAGGCGACGCACCCCGCCAGCCGCCTGATCGCGGTACCCGGCGGCCATCACCGGTCGGTCCAGCACGACGACGAGCTCCAGGCGGTTTCCCTGCGCTTCATCGCACGGGCGCTCAACGCTGAGAGGTGACTCCGATCACGCCAGCGCGACGGCAGCGGTCCGCCCCGTGAGGCGGATGCCTCCGCCCCGCGAGAGCATGAACAGCCACACGCCGCCGAGGATCATCAGCGCGATGCTCTCGAGCTGCGGGGCGGTCAGCCCCAGCCAGATGCGGTGGTTGCGCCTGACGAACTCGACCAGCAGCCGCTCCGTCCCCGAGAGGAGGAGATAGAACGCGAACAGCGCGCCCGGGCGGAACTCGTCTCGCATCCGCCACAGCCACCACGCGACGAACCCCATCGCCACGGTTTCATAGACCGGGGTCGGCTGAACCTTGACCCCCAGCGGAGTCGGCACCGTGCCGTGCGGATAGCCCATCGCCCAGGGCAGGCTCGAAACCTTCCCGTAGTCGCCGTCGCCGGACACCTGACAGCCGATCCGGCCGATCGCATAGCCCATCGCGAGCGGCACCGCGCACAGGTCGAGCAGCGCCACCGAGAGCATGTCGCGCCAGTACGCCCAGGCGACGACACAGATCGTGCCGCCGATCAACCCTCCGTACCACACCAGGCCGGAGCCCGAGAAAAGGTGGCCGAGGAGATCGTGCTTGACCTGGCTGTAGTTCTGGACGACGTAGTACAGGCGCGAGCCGACGAGTCCACCCACGAGCGCGGCGAACGCTATCTCGTAGGCCCAGTCGACGGGCTTGCCGAGCTCCTTGAGCCGCCGCGCGATGATTGCGCCGGCGGCGATGAACCCGCACGCGAACACGATCCCGAACGACTTCAGCGTAACTCCGAAGACGTGGATGTCGGGTTGCATCTGCCGGGGAGGTTAATCGTCGGCCAGGCTTCGGGTGCCGCCCCGCCGGCCGGCGGCGGGCTCTTGGTGCCGCCCCGCCGGCGCGGGCGCCCTCAGCGATAATCGCCGATCGTGTTACCCAGGGTGGTGATCTTGTGCGGGGGACGCGGAACGCGGCTGCGGGAGGACAGCGCGGCGATTCCCAAGCCGCTGATCGAGATCGGGGGAAAGCCGATCCTGTGGCACGTGATGCAGATCTACCTCGCCCAGGGGTTCCGCCGGTTCGTCCTGCTGACGGGCTATCGCGCCGAGCTGATCGAGGAGTTCGCGGCGCATCAGCCGTGGCCCGCCGACACCTCGGTTCGGTGTCTGGAGACCGGGCTCGACACGCCCACCGGCGGCCGGCTGTGCCACGCCTCCGAGGCGCTGGCCGGCGAGCGCTTTTGCGTGACGTACTCCGATGGCGTCGCCGACATCGACCTCCATCGCCTGCTCGCCGAGCATGATCAGCACGATGCTCGCGCGACGATGACCGTCGTGCGCCCCGAGCTCCAGTTCGGCGTGGCCGAGTTGAACGGCGACGGACTCGTCAGAGGATTCGTCGAGAAGCCGCGCAGCGAGCGGTGGATCAACGGCGGCTTCTTCTGCTTCGAGCCCTCCGTGCTGGACCTCCTCGACGAGCAATCGGTGCTCGAGCGCGAGCCGCTGGAGCGGCTCGCCGCCGGCGGAGAGCTCCGCGCCTTCCGGCACGAAGGGTTCTGGGACTGCATGGATACGTACAAGGACGCGCTGCTGCTCAACGACCTGTGGGCGGGTGGGCGGGCGCCGTGGAAGACGTGGGGTTGACCGGCCGCTCGGTCCTCGTCACCGGCGCGTACGGGCTCCTCGGCGGCTGGCTCGTGCGCGGCCTGCTCGACGCCGGGGCGCGGGTGACCGTGCTGCGGCGCGACGAGCTCCCGCGTTCGCCCCTGCTGGTCATGGGTCTCGAGCCGTCGGTGACGGTCATCCATGGTGATATCTGCGATCCCGGCCTGATCGAGCGCGCGCTCGCCGAGCATGAGATTCAGGACGTGTTCCACCTCGCCGCGCAGACGATCGTCCCCACCGCGAACCGCTCCCCGCTCTCGACGTTCGAGACGAACATCCGCGGGAGCTGGCTGGTGCTCGAAGCCTGCCGGCTACACGGGGCCGAGCGGGTCATCGTGGCGTCCTCCGACAAGGCCTACGGCCGGTCGACCGAGCTCCCATATCGCGAGCATTTCCCCCTCGCGCCGGTGTACCCCTACGACGTCTCCAAGGCCGCCACCGATCTGCTGGCGCGGTCCTACTGGCACACCTGGCGGCTGCCGGTCGCGGTCACGCGGTTCGCGAACGTATACGGCGGCGGGGATACGAACGGCTCGCGACTCGTGCCCGAAGCCGTGTCCGCCGCCCTCGCCGGCCGCCGGCCGCTCGTGCGCTCCGACGGCTCGCCCGAGCGCGACTTCCTCTATGTCGAGGATGCGGTGGCGGCATACCTGGCGATCTCCGAAGCGCTCGGGCGCGGGGAGGCGCAGTGGGGAGGCCTTCAACGCCGGCGGCGGCGAGCCGCATCGGGTCCTCGACGTCGTCGAGTTGATCTGCCGCCTGGCCGATTCGGGGGTGGAGCCGGACGTGCGGGGCACAGGCACTCCCGCCGGCGAGATCGATCGGCAGTGGGCCGACTTCTCCAAGCTCCAGACGCTGACTGGCTGGGAGCCTCGCGTGCCGCTCGAGGAGGGGCTGCGGCGGACGATCGAGTGGGAGCGGGCGCATGGGGTCTGACCCCCATCTTTGACCTCTCCTTACGAAACCATTCGATTGCGTCTCCTAACATAGGTGGCACTCGAAATGGCACGTTCAACCTCATTTGGTCGCGACCGCGGACTCCAGACCAGGATGCTGCTGACGCTGTTCCTCCTGGGGCTGATCTATGCCGTCCTGATCGGTGTGCTGATCGCCGCCGGCGCGGGGGCGGTGACGGTCGCGGTGATCGCGGCGCTCCTGTTCGCGGTCCAGTTCTTCACCTCCGACAAGATCGCCCTCTACTCGATGGGTGCCCGCGAGGTCAGTCCCGGCGACGCGCCGCGGCTGCACGGGATCATCGAGCGGCTGTGCATCCAGGCCAATCTGCCCAAGCCGCGCGTCGCGATCGCGGAGACCTCGATGCCAAACGCGTTCGCGATCGGTCGCTCGCCCAAGACCGCGACCGTCTGCGCCACGACCGGAATCCTGGATCTCCTCGACGATGCCGAGCTCGAAGCGGTGCTCGGCCACGAGCTGACCCACGTCCAGAACCGCGACGTCATGGTGATGACGATCGCGAGCTTCTTCGCGTCGATCGCCTCGTTCATCGTGCAGATGGGCTTCTGGTTCGGCGCCTTCGGCGGCGACGACGAGGACAGCGGGCCGAGCTGGCTCGTCGTGATCCTCGTCTCGGCGGTCGTGTACATGGTCTCCTTCGTGCTGCTCCAGGCCCTCTCGCGCTACCGCGAGTTCGCCGCCGACCGTGGCTCGGCGATCCTCACCGGGCGCCCGAGCGCGCTGATCTCAGCGCTGATGAAGATCAGCGGCGGCATGCAGCGAATTCCTCAGCAGGACCTGCGCACCGCCTCGGGCGAGCTCGCCGCGTTCTACATCTTCCCGCCGAAGGCCAAGCAGACGGTCGCGACCCTGTTCTCGACGCACCCGCCGCTCGAGGCCCGGATCGCGGCGCTGCAGCGGCTCGAGGCCCAGCTCCAGGGCACCGCGTAGCTGCCGGCGTCCGGTCGCACTGGCCGCCGCGCGATAATTTGCCGTCGATGGGCTTCCTCGATGTCATCATCGGCCGGCGCAAGCTGGCGGGACCGGCCCCGGACCGGTTGTTCGCGATGAGCACCGCGTACGTGAAGCTCGAGACCGAGCTCGAGATCACCTCGCGCGGCGCCGCCGCGATCGTCTTCCAGCCGCTGCCGACGGCCGACTTCGAGTCGATCGTGCGCGAAATGGAGGAAGTGGTCCGCGCCACCGGCAAGGACAGCGGAACGACCGTCGAGTCCTCCGATGACCAGTTCGGTTTCCGCTGGCTGGTCCTGCGTGGCGAGGACTTCGACGATCTCGTGGTCGGGATCAACGCCGTCAGCGGAGCGCTCGAGGCCGGCGGCTACGGGGATCGCGTCCTGTGCGCGGTGTTCGCGTTCGAGGACTCGCACAAGCGGCCGCTGTATTGGATTTACAACTACAAGCGCGGGACGTTCTACCCGTTCGTCCCAGCCGCCGGAGACCAGCAGCGCGACAACGAGCGGGAGCTCCGCTGCAAGGCGCAGATCGGTAACGAACTGCCCGTCGAGCAGGAACTCGAGCGCTGGTTCCCGCTGTGGGGGAGCCCGATCTAGCCGGGGATCAGGCCCTCGCCGCTGAACTCCGCCTTGGCCTCCTCCAGCGATACATCCGGAGGGGGCAAGATCAGATCCGAGCCTCGCAGATCGTCGTCATGAAGCAGGTGTCCACTGCCGCGCACCAAGTC
Organism: uncultured Solirubrobacterales bacterium; assembly: GCA_963812225.1. Taxonomy (GTDB): domain Bacteria; phylum Actinomycetota; class Thermoleophilia; order Solirubrobacterales; family Solirubrobacteraceae; genus Palsa-465. The sequence goes on along the minus strand of CAWEUN010000005.1, from coordinate 441,067 downwards.
CAGCAACCGGGTGAAGGCGGCGTGGAAGCGCTCCTCGTCGTCGGTCGCGCAGGCGCCGACCGCCTCGTTGTCCAGCTCGTTCAGCGCGTCGGTCTCGCTATCGGGGAGCTCGTACTGGCCCTCCGTAGCGATGCGGACGATCACGGAGCCTGCCCTTCGGCGGGGGCGCCGGCGCTGCCCGCTCCGGCGCCCTCCGCGCCGGAGTTCCCTTCGCCCAGTTCGCCGACGGGCTTAGTTGAGCCCGTCCCCAGCTCGGCTTTCATCTTCGCCAGGTCCGCATCGACCTCGCTCGTGCTCGAGAGCTGCTTGAGCTGACGGTCGATGTCGTCATCACCCGAGCCGAGCGCGGTCAGGTCGTCGAACGTTCCCGCCGCCTCGAGCTCCTGAACGGCGTCGGCGCGCGCCTTCATGTTCTCGGTCTTGTCGAGCGCCCGCTGCATCGCGAGGCCGACGTCGGCCATCTCCTCGCCGACCCCGGTCGCGGCCTCGGAGATCCGGACCTGAGCCTCCGCGGCGGAGTACTGGGCCTTGATGACCTCCTTCTTGGACCGGAACTGCTCGATCTTCGTCCGCAGCTTCTGCTCGGATTCCGTCATCTGCTGTTGCTGTTGCTCGAGCTGCGCGATCTGGGTGTCGAGCGACTGGAGCTCGGTCTGCGCGACGTTCTTGCGCTCGAGCGCCACGCGCGCGAGGTCCTCGTTGCCGGCGGCGAGCGCCTGGCGGGCCTGGGTGTCGAGCTTCACCACCTGTTCTTGAAGCTTCTGCTCCTGGAGCTGGAGACGCTTCTTCGAGGTGACGACGTCGGCGATCCCCTTCTTGACGTTCTGGAGCAGCTCGATCTGCTTCTGGTAGCTGTACTCGAGGGTTTCGCCCGGATCCTCGGCGCGATCCAGAAGCTTTGAGATCTTGGCTTTGATTACGGTGGACATGCGCCCGGAAAGGCCCGGCATCGCATCCTCCTTGGCGGGTTGCTGGACTGGCAAGACAAGCGTAGCGACCGCGCGGAATAGCATGCGCGCGCATGGAGCCCAGGCCCGTCGCCGACTCCCGCGCACAGATCGTCCACTGGATGGGCATCACCGACGCCAACAACGCCGGCAACGTCCACGGCGGGACCGTGATGAAGCTCTGCGACGAGGTGGCCGCGCTCGCCGCGCTCAAGCATTCGCGCTCCCGCGTCGTCACGGTCGGCATGGATCGGATGAACTTCCTGGTCCCGATCCGAATCGGGGACCTCGTTACGTTCAGCGCCACGGTCAACGCGGCCTGGCACACCTCGATGGAGGTCGGCGTCCGGGTCGATGCCGAGAACCCCCGCACGGGCGAGGCGCGCCAGACGAATACCGCGTACGTGACGATGGTGGCGCTCGATGACGAGGGCCGGCCGACGCCGGTGCCGGCGCTGATCGCCGAGACGCCCACCGAGGAGCGCCGGATGCGCGAGGCGGAGCTCCGGCGGGCCAACCGCCTGCGCGAACGAGACGAGCTCCGTCGGCATCGCGGCGCCGAATAGGCGCCTCGCGCTTTCCATTGAGGGTGGTCGAAAAGCCTGGACTATCTAAGGGTTATCGACCACCCTCCCGGGCGGAAGGGGCAACGAAGCTAGAACCCCAAGGGGTGGCGCGCCATGAAGCCGCGCGGGTGCCGCCACAGCGGCCGCCACCGTGGCCCCGTGCCCTTCGGCGGGTGTGGGTCAGCCTCGGCGGAGGTGTCCAATCGGATCCCGGCGATCTCGATGAACGCGTGACCCGGGTTCGTGTACACGGTGATCCACTCGCCGAGCCCGCGCTGGCCCCACCCGATGAAGTCCGAGGAGTCGTCGGGCCGCTTCAGAAGCCCCGCCGCATGCAGCACATACGAGACGGAGCCCGAGCAGTCGTAGCCGGCGGCCTTGAAGGCGGCGTGACCGCCACCCCAGATGTACGGCTTCTTGCGGATCTTGTTCCCGGCCCAGATCGCGCGCTGGACCTGAATCGGCGCCATCGCGGGGGCATACGCCACGCCGTGGACGATCTTTGCGACATAGCCGGGGACGATCGGGTGCGACGTGGTGCTCGGAGCGGCCGGTGGCGCGCCGACGCCGGCGCCGCCGGTGGTGCCCGTCGTCGGTGTGGGAGCCGTCCCAGTTGGAGTTGTGCTCGGCGGGGTGGTCCCGGTGCCGCCACCGCTTCCATCGGCCACCGCCACCGGCGCTGCTGACAACGCCAAAGCGGCAACGCCGGGAAGTATCAGGTGGGTAACCCGCAAGTCGTCTCTCTCGTCGGCCTGCGGGGTTAGCTGTCGGGCTGGCGCTAAAAGAGCCTGCGCCTCCCGTGGGTTCACCACGAGATTCGCCCCAGGGGTACTTTGGGTCCCCCGCTCCGCGGATTTTGGGTGGGCCCGCGGATTAGGCGCGCGGCAATATACACAACAATTCGACGTCGCGGTGTCGTTCCCTCCAGGGACCCGGCGACGCCGTCCACGTGCACGATTCCGTTCGCCCTAAAAGCCCTCCAAAGTCGGCTAAAAACCCGGCCGGAACGGCCCAATAGCGCGCCCGACGGCGCTGACCGGACCCCCGCCCGCTAACGTCCGCCGCCCGATGCGATCGACCGCGTGCACCGCACTGTTGGCGTGCCTGGCCCTCGCCGGTTGCGGGGGTGGAACAAAGCTCATCACCGGGAAGCAGAAGGTGGTCACGGTCCAGGCCCCCGCGGCCATCGCCGACCTCAATATTCCCGTGACCGCCACCAAGAACACGACCCGCGTGGAGGGCGCCACACCCGTCGCCGACGCCGCCGGCGTGGCCCTCGCGGTCTACCCCTCGTCCGCGCCGGGGACACATCCAGGGTCCGTCGTGCTCGCGCCGACCGACGACTGGCAGGCGGCCCTCGCAGCGTCCGTGCTGATGGCGCCGCCGATCCACGCGCCGCTCCTGCTGTCCGGCAGCTCCTCGCTCCCATCGGAGACCTCGGCGGCGCTCAAGCTGCTCGCGCCGACCGGCTCAGCGGTCGTCGGCGGCGCGCAGGTGATCCGGGTCGGCGATGTGCCCAAGCCGGGTGGATACCGGACGGCGGCGATCACCGGGGCAAATCCCTACGCGCTCTCGGCCGCGATCGACCGCTTCTACAACGCCGCGCACGGCGCGAGCGCCGCGACCAGCGTCGTGATCGCACCCGGGAACAACGCGGCGTACGCCATGCCGGCCGCGGGGTGGGCCGCCGAGAGCGGCGACCCGATCCTGTACGTCAACGGCTCCACCATCCCCGCGCCGACGGCACAGGCACTCCTCGCCGACCAGAAGCCCCACATCTACGTGCTCGCGCCATCGAGCGTGATCCCCGACAGCGTCCTCGCGCAGCTGAAGAAGTACGGGACGGTCAAGCGGATCAGTGCCCCCGATCCGATCACGAGCTCGGTGACGTTCGCGGAGTACCGCGACCCGCCGTGCCAGTACGGGCAGCCGTGCGCGCACGTCCCCGGCAGCTTCGGCTGGGCGATGCGCAGCCCCGGCCACGGGTACGTCCTGATCAACGACAACCGGCCACTCGACGCCGCCGCGGCAGCCCCCCTGTCGGCGAGCGGAAGCTATGGACCACAGTTGCTGATCAATAATCCCTCTACGCTCCCGACTCCAGTGCTGAACTTCTTCCTCAACTACGCGACCCCCGGCTACACCCAAGAGGGCCCAACCGCAGCCGTTTACAACCACGGGTGGATGATTGGCGACCAGACCGCGATTTCGGTCGCGGTCCAAGCCCAGGTCGACAGCCTGCTCGAAGCGGTGCCGCAGAAATGAGTCAGTCGGAGAATCCGGATCGCCTGCGCGAGGACCACAAGGTCACCGTCGAGGATGTTCGCCAGCTGATGGGCGCCTCAACTCCGCACTTCGCGCTCCAGCTCCGAGCGCGGATCCGAGCGCTGATCCGTGGGCTTCCACCGGACCATCCGGCCCGGATCGAAGGCGAACGCGAGATCGCGCGGCTCGACGAGCTCGCCTTCGCCGGCGAGATCCGCGGTCACCCCGGAGAGCCCGGGCTCCCGCCGTTGCCGAGCGTGGACGGTGCGGCCGTGGAACGCCATTGATCGACCGCGCGGTATCAGTGATCGGTCTCGGTCGCGTGGGCCTGCCCCTCGCGCTGTCCTTCGCCGACTGTGGCTTGCGGGTACTCGGCGTCGACAACGACCCATCGGTGCTCGATTCGATCCGAGCTGGCCGGATGCCGTTCCAGGAATCGGGGGCCCAGGACCTCCTTGACCGGGTCACGGGCAGCGGACGGTTGGAGCTGACCGATCGTGCGGCCGATGCCGCCCGGGCGGACGACATCGTGATGACGATCGGAACCCCGTCGTTCTCCCACATCGAGAGCGACCTGCGCCAGGTCCGAGCCGTGCTGGACGACCTTCTCCCGCTCCTTCGCGGCGGGCACGCCCTGATCCTGCGCTCGACGATCGCTCCGGGGACGACCGAGTTCGTCGCCGGCTACCTCGAGAAACGTCGCGGCTTCAAGATCGGCGAGGACGTGTTCGTCGCCCACGCGCCGGAGCGGATCGCCGCTGGGCGGTTCCTGACCGAGATCTCGACGCTGCCGTGCATCATCGGCGGCGTCGGGGATGCGTCCACCGACCGGGCCGCGTCGCTGTTCGAGGTCTTCGGCGCGCCGATCGTAAAGACGACGCCGGTGCAGGCCGAGCTAGCGAAGATCTGGACGAACATCCTGCGCTACACCACGTTCGCGCTTCCGAATCTGCTGATGATGGACTGCGACCGCTACGGCGCCAACGTGTTCGAGGTCGTCGACCTGATCAACCGCGACTACCCCCGTGGCGGCATGGCGATGCCGGGGCTCACCGGCGGCACGTGTCTGCGCAAGGACTTCGCCTTCTCGGAGGAGCGCTCCAACGCGCCCGGCATGTTGCTCGCGGTCTCGCGCGTCAACGAAGCCGTGCCGTTGTTCCTCGTCGAGGGCGTCAAGCGACGGCTGGGAACCATCGCCTCCCGGAAAGTCGCGGTTCTGGGCTTGACGTTCAAGCGCAGCACCGACGACGAACGCGACTCGCTTTCGCACAAGCTGATCCGGCTGCTGGAGCGCGAGCTCGCCGACGTCGCCGTGTGCGACCCGCATGCCCCCACGCCCACGCAGTCGCTCGGCGACGCCGTCCAGAACGCCGACGTCGTGATCGTCGGCACCAACCACCCCGAGTTCGAAGGCCCCTGCTGCCTGCGCGAGATCCTCTCCGGCGCGTCGGAGCAGTGCCTGCTCGTCGACCCGTGGAACTCGCTGGAGACCGGCCAAGTGTTCGTCTACGCCACCGAGGCGGCGGCACTCCTGGGCGCCCCGAGAGCTTCGGGAGACGTGCACCGGGTCACATGAGCCGGGTGCTGGTGACGGGCGGGGCGGGAACGATCGGCCGCGCCGTGGTGCGCCGGCTGCTTTCCGAGGGCGCGTGGGACGTCCGGGTGGCCGATCACCGGCCGGCGCCTGAGTGGATGCTCGAGGCCGCCGAGCTCCACCAGGGAGACCTGCGCGATTCGGGCGTGGCGCGCAAGGCTACGAAGGACTGCTCGCACGTCGTCCACCTGGCCGCGATCGTCGGCGGCATCGCGAACTTCCACAAGCTCCCCTACACCCTCACCGCGGTCAACAACGCGCTGACTGGACAGATCGTCAGCGCGGCGATCGAGCACGACATCACGCGCCTCGTGTACGTGTCGTCGTCGATGGTGTTCGAGCGAGCGACCGAGTATCCAACGACGGAGGACCACCTGAGGGACTGTCCGATGCCCCGCTCGGCCTACGGCTTCTCGAAGCTCGCCGGCGAGGTGTACACGCGCGCGGCCCACGACCAGCACGGCCTGCGCTACACGATCTGCCGCCCGTTCAACGCCTACGGCCCCGGGGAGCTCCCCGATCCCCACGAGCCCGGGATCGCCCACGCGGTCCCGGACCTGATCGCGAAGTCGCTCGCGAATCAACGCCCGCTTCAGATCTTCGGCGACGGCACCCAGACACGAACGCTCACGCACGTTGACGACATCGCCGACGGGATCGTCACCGCGATGGCATCCGCAGCCGCCGAGAACGAGGACTTCAACATCTCTGCCTCGCGCGAGCTGACGGTGGCGGACATCGCGACGCTGATTTGGGAGACGTGCGGGAACGATCCTCGGGCCCTCGAGTTCGAGCACCTCCCGACGTTCGAGGTCGACGTCCAGCGGCGGTGGCCATCGGTGGAGAAGGCCCGGGCCGTGCTTGGCTGGGAGGCACGGACGGACCTGCACGAGGGGCTCGTTGAAACGGCCGCCTGGCTGCGGGCACAGGCGCCGGTGTCGGCGGCGGGAGCGCGTCGGTGAGCGTTCGGCGCGCGCTGATCACGGGCATCACTGGCCAGGACGGAAGTCACCTCGCCGATTTCCTGCTCGGTCGGGGCTACGAGGTCCACGGCATGGTCCGGCGGTCATCGACCGAGAAGTTCGAACGGATCGAGCACATCCGCGATCGGCTCACGCTGCACCACGGCGACCTGCTCGATCCCCGGTCGCTCGTCGACACGCTGCGCGCGTGTGCTCCCGATGAGATCTACAACCTCGCGGCGATGTCGTACGTGGCCGCTTCCTGGGCCCAGCCCACGCTGACCGCGGAGTTCACGGGTACTGGGGTGACACGTCTGCTCGAGGCGATGCGCGAGGTCTGCCCCGAGGCGCGCTTCTACCAGGCCTCCTCGAGCGAGATGTTCGGCAAGGTGCGCGAGGCGCCGCAGAATGAGACCACGCCGTTCTATCCCCGCTCTCCGTACGGGGTGGCGAAGGCATACGGGCACTTCATCACCGTGAACTACCGGGAGTCCTACGGGCTCCACGCGACGAGCGGGATCCTCTTCAACCACGAGGGGCCGCGCCGGGGACTCGAGTTCGTCACCCGCAAGATCACGTGGCACGCCGCCGCGATCAGGCTCGGGCTCGACGTCAAGCTTCACCTCGGAAACCTCGACGCGGAGCGCGACTGGGGATACGCCGGCGACTACGTGAGGGCGATGTGGCTGATGCTCCAGCAGGACGAGCCCGATGACTATGTGATCGCGACCGGCAAATCTCATTCTGTGCGCGACTGCCTCGAGCTCGCGTTTGACCACGCGGGCATCGTCATCGACGACAACGTCGTCGTCGATCCCTCCCTGCTGCGCCCGGCCGAGGTGGAGCATCTCGTCGGCGACGCGAGGAAGGCCAAGCGCGTGCTCGGGTGGGAGCCCCAGGTCGGCTTCGAGGAGCTGATCCGGATGATGGTCGACGCCGACCTGGCGCTGCTCAGGGGCGAGGTCGTGCGACGAGGCGTGCCCGCGACCTGAACCAGCTCACCCCTGCCGAGCGACGGTGAACTCACAGCCGCGCGACTCGAGCTCCGCGAACATCTCGGCCGGATCGATGCATCGTTCCGGCGGTAGCGCGCCGGTGGCGGTCAGCGAGCCTCGCGCCAGCAGTCGCACGCTGGCAGCGACGGGCGCGGCCGTCGAGACGATCGAGCCGCCGAATTCGAAGTGGGGCCGGCTCACAGCTCGCACGGTCACGGTGTCCGCAGACTCTGCGACGACGGTCACCATGTGCACGGACACGGTGTCGGCCGACTGCGGGACGGCCTCGCGCGCCGTCGCGGCGAGCTCCTCCGCCGAGGTCCCAACGAGCTCCTGCAGCCGCCCGAGTAGCGTCGGCGTCAGCGACAGCCTGAAGCTCGCGGCCGTGCAGCCGAAGCTGTCGCCGAACGTGGCCAACTCCGAGTGGAGCGTGTAAATCGTCTCGCCCTCCCCGATCGGCGGCCCGTAGTCGACGACCCCACCCGCGGCGAGCGGTTCGATCTCGGTCGCCACTCCGTCGCGAAGCACGACCGGCGCCAGCGTCAGCTCGTCGAGGAGCGTCTGGAGCGCGTAGGGCGGGCGCAACCTCCCATCATCCGGCGCGCCGAAGTCGCGGCCCGCCGCGAACACATCGATCGCGTCGATCGCGCCTCCGATCTCGGCCACGCCGCGGGCGGCCATCAGGTTCGTCTTCCCTGGGCTCGACCCGATCCCAAGCACGGCGAGCAGGCCCGCGCGCTCGAACTCCGGCCCGAGCTCGAGTTGCCGCCCGGTCACCCAGTACAGCCCCCCCAGGTCGAGATAAGTGCATCCGGCCTTCAGGGAGGCACGCATCGCCTCGAGGTTGATCCGGTACGACGCCGTGTTGACGAGCACGTCCACGCTCGCGAGCGCTCCGGCGAGTCCGTCGGTGTCGCGGGCATCAGCTGACCGGGCGCCGGCCTTCCCGCCCCCGTAAGCCTCGGCGACCGCCTCGGCCCGCGCCCCATCGAGGTCGAGCAGCGTCATCTGCGCTACCTCGTCGGAGACCGCCAGGTCGCGGACTATCGCCGGCGCGATCGTTCCGGCCGCTCCGAGGACGGCTACTGAAACTTCTTTTTCAGCCACGCCGGGCACCGTAACTCCGCGCTATTTGGACGTTTCGTATAAGCCGATGAGGGTTTGTGATGCACAAGCGGGTTGCAGTTAGCCAATCCTGCGCATACCGTTCGCCCCGAGGTGGAGAGCTCAACGGTCACGCAACCCGCGGGGGCGGCAGATTCCAGCGCCCCTGGCGCCAAGGGGCTGAAGGCCGACGCGCTCGGCTACATCTCCAACCTGGTCATCGCGATCGCGTCGACCGCTCCGGCGTACAGCCTGGCGGCAACTCTCGGCTTCATCGTCGCCGTCACCGGCATCGGGACGCACTCGCCCGCGGTCCTGATCGTCTCGTTCATCCCGATCCTGTTCGTCTCCGTCGGCTACCGGTTCCTCAACCTCGCCGACCCGGACGCCGGGACGACGTTCGCGTGGACGACGCGGGCGTTCGGGCCCCAAATCGGATGGGTCAACGGCTGGGCGATCTTCCTCGCCGACATCATCGTGATGGCCTCCCTGTCGGCCATCGCGAGCGAGTACACGTTCCTCCTGTTCCGCTCGGCCGGCGCGCCGAGCAACTTCTGGCTGATCGTCGGCTCGGTGATCTGGATCGCGGTGATGACGTGGATCTGCTGGCGCGGGATCGAGCTCTCCGCACGCGTGCAGACGATTCTGCTCAGCTTCGAGATCGGCACGCTCGCCCTGTTCGTCGTCGTGGCTCTGATCAAGGTCTATGCCAACACCCCCGCGAACTCGATTCACGTGTCGGCATCCTGGTTCAACCCGTTCGACTTGAGCTGGAGCGCGCTGATCCCCGCGGTGCTGCTCGGCATCTTCATCTACTGGGGCTGGGACTCCGGGGTCGCGGTCAACGAGGAGTCGCGCGACCGCCACCGCGGGCCGGGCAAGGCCGCGGTCATCTCGACCCTGATCCTGCTGCTGATCTACGTCCTGGTCACCGCCGCCGCCCAGGCGTACCACGGAACGGGGTTCCTCTCCAATCCGAACAATCAGAACGACGTGCTGAACGCGCTCGGCAAAGCGGTCTTCGGATCGCCGCTCGACAAGCTGCTGATCATCGCGGTCCTGACGTCGGCGTCTGCATCGACACAGACAACGATCCTCCCCACCGCACGCACGACGCTGTCAATGGCGAAGTGGGACGCGATCCCATCGTCATTCGGTCGCATCCAGCCGCGCTTCCTCACCCCAGACTTCTCGACGATCTTGATGGGCGTCCTGTCGATCCTATGGACGGTGGCGCTGCTCGCCTTCAACCCCAACCAGGACGTGCTCGGCGACACGATCTCGGCGCTCGGCTTCTCCGTCTGCTTCTACTACGGGTTCACCGGACTGGCGTGCGCGGTGTACTTCCGCCACGACCTGTTCAAGAGCGCCCGCAACTTCTTCCTCGCCGGTCTCATCCCCGTCGTCGGCGGCATCATGATGGGCTACGTCGGGATCAGGGCGTACCAGTACTACAACACGGCCGGCAACAACTATTCCAAACCGATCGCGGGGATTCAGACGCCGATCTTCGTCGGAATCGGCGGCCTGGTCCTCGGCATCATCCTGATGTTCGCCTCGTGGCCGTTCTTCCCCAAGTTCTTCGCGCGGAAGTGGTTCCAGGCCGCCGACCCGGCCGTGCTCGTAGAGGACGCCACGCACCACGTCGTGCCGACGGCCGGCGAGCCGGACGACCCGTTCAACACGTAGCCGCCTGGACTAGGTAGCTGTCGACTCTCGGCCCGGGGGCCTCTTTCTTGGCGCCCGCGGCCTTGCTTGGCGTGCGGCTCGGTAAAAGACAGCATGGAGAGGGGGTTGGTGAGGGTGGTTGCGGGTCGCCAGAGCCCGTGGTGGACCTGCTCCTGCGGCCCCCCTCGGCTTTGTGCCGAGAGTGTCACGTCACGGGAAACCTGCATAACACGACACCACCGGCGCCAGATCCGAGCCCTGTCGACCTACGCACACTCTTCATGCACAACTCGACAGGCCTCGCCATTCCGGCCGGAATTGTCGTGCTGTGCAGGTTTTCGGCGGGTGCGATGGCGCCCGCTCCCTTCCCCTTCCCCAGCGCCGTTTACCGAGCCCCCTACACCCCCGCCAGCTCCGCCACGCGATCCCGGTGCCAGCGCGCATCCCCGAACGCGTGGGCATTCGCCTTCGCCCGCTTGAGGAAGTAGTGCAGGTCGTGCTCCCAAGTGAAGCCGATCCCGCCGTGGACCTGGAGCGCCGAGGCGCAGACGCGGAACCCAGCGTCACTCGCGTAGGCCTTGGCCATCGAGGCGGCGCGGGGGCCCGTCTCGGGCTCGTGGTCGAGCGCCCACGCCGCCCAGTAGGTGAGCGACCGCGCCCCCTCGACCTCGAGCAGCATCTGCGCGCAGCGGTGCGAGATGGCCTGGTATGAGCCGATCGGCCGATCGAACTGCTTGCGGTCCTTCGCGTACTCGACCGCCATCTCCATCGTCCGCTGTGCGACGCCGACGTTCTCGGCGGCAAGTGCGGTGATGATCGTGGCGTAGGCGAGCGCGACCCGCTCGGGATCAGGACCCGGCAGCTTCTCCGCCGACGCGCCCGATAGAGCCACCCGGAACAGCTTGCGCGTCGGGTCGAGTCCGGGCTCGGCCGTCACCGAGACGCCGTCCGCGCCGGTCTCCACGAGGTAGTGGCCGCCATCGGCTGCCGTCACGATCACGAAGTCGGCCGACCCTGCATCCGGCACCGCGATCTTCGTCGCGGTCAGCGCGCCGGCGCTGGCCTCGGCCTCCGAATGGTCGGGCGCCCAGCCCGCCTGCTCGTCCCACACCGCGAGTGTGCCGCGAACGTCGCCGGCAGCGAGCGGCAACAGCCACCGCGACTGCTGCTCCTCGCTCCCGGCCGCGCTCAACAGCAGCGCGGCGCAGACGTCGGAATGAAGCGGGCTCGGCGCGAGCGCGTAGCCCATCTCCTCGGCGATCACCACCAGCTCGACGGCCCCCAGCCCGAGCCCGCCGTGCTCCTCGGAGACGAGAACCCCGGGCCATCCGAGCTCGACGAGCTCCCGCCACTGCTCGTCGGTAAACCCGCGCTCATCCTCGGCCAGGGCGCGCATCACCTCCGGCTTGTAGCGAGCGGCCAGGAACTCGCGCGCGGTGCGCTTGATCGCCTGCTGGTCGTCGGTGAATTCGAAATTCATCGCATCCGCGGCAACCCGAGCACGCGCTCGGCCACGATGTTCTTGAGGATCTCGGTCGTGCCGCCCTCGATCGAGTTCGCGCGAGCGCGCAGGAAGCGATATGTCCACCGGTCCGAGTCGAGCATCGCTCTCGGCCCCTCGATCTCCATCGCCAGCTCGGTCAGCGACTGGTTGATCTCCGACCAATGCCACTTCCCGAGTGATCCCTCGGGGCCGGGCACGCCGGTGCGCATCGTCGCACTGAGGCCCCGGTAGGCGTTCAGCCGTAGCACCTCGGCCTCGATCATGAGCTGCGCCAGGCGCTGTCGCATGACCGGATCGTCGCTCGCCGACTGCCCGTCCTGACCCCGAGACGAACGCGCCTTGTCGAGCAGCTCGCGCAGCGCGATCTGGACGCTCACCTGCAGGCTGAAAGCGAGCGTGGCCCGCTCGTGCATCAGCGTCGTGATCGCGACGGCCCAGCCGTTGCCGGCGCCGCCGACGATGTTCTCATCGGGGATCCGCGCGCCCTCGATGAACAGCTCGTTGAACTCGGATTCCCCGGTGATCTGGCGCAGCGGCCGCACCTGGACGCCGTCCTGCTCCATATCCATCAGGAAGTACGTGAGGCCCTTGTGCTTGGGCGCGTCCGGGTCGGTCCGGGCCACGAGCATGCACCACTTCGCGTGGTGCGCGAACGTCGTCCACACCTTCTGTCCGGTGACGACCCACTCGTCGCCATCGCGAACCGCGCGCGTCTTCAGCGACGCGAGGTCCGACCCGGACTCCGGCTCCGAGAAGCCCTGACACCAGATCTCCTCCGCCGACAGGATCGGGCGCAGGTAGCGCTGGCGCTGCTCCTCGGTGCCGTGCGCGATCACCGTCGGCCCGCCCATCGCGAGCCCGAGCACGTTGGCCACCGGCGGCGCCTGCGCGCGAGCCATCTCCTCGTTGAAGATCGCCTGCTCGATCAGCGTCGCGCCACGGCCGCCGTACTCCTGCGGCCAGGACAGACCCGCCCAGCCCGCCTCGTCCAGCCGCCGCTGCCAGTCGCGGCGAAACTCGAACGCGGCCTCGTCGCCGCCGGGCTCGGGCCCCGGATTGTTGGCCTCGAGCCAGCGCCTGACCTCGTCTCGAAACGCTTCCTCGGCTGGTGACAGGGTCAGATCCACGGACGAGGCATCGTATCCGCCTTCCGACCCGCGCTGTAGCCTCGAAATCAGACCCATGGCGCAGACCGATCCGACAATCGCCAACCAGAGCCCGGCCAGTGAGCTGCCCGGTCCCTATCCCGTTGGGTCCTACGCCGCCCAGCTGAAACGGCGGCTACAAGAGCTCGCGCGGGTGCAACTGGTCGGCGAGGTGTGGGGCTTCAGGCGGTCTCGCGCGCGCGTCTACTTCGAGTTGCGGGATGTCCGCGGAGCGCTTCCGTGCTCGATGTGGTGCACTGACTTCGAGGCCCTCGGTCTCACGCTGACCGATGGGATGCGGGTCGTCGTCGGCGGCGGCTGCGACTACTACCCCGGCAGCGCGCAGTCCTCCCCCTCGTTCACGTTCGCCGTCTCGGAGTTGCGGATCGAGGGCGAGGGCGATCTGCTGGTGCAACTCGAGCGCCTCAGAAGGCGCCTCGCCGCCGACGGCCTGTTCGAGCCGCAGAAGCGGCTCGAGCGCCCGCTGCTCCCGCGCACGATCGGGGTCGTCACGGGCGAGCGCGGCAAGGCGCGGGACGACGTCCTGGCGGGGCTGCGCCGGCGCGGCTGGGGCGGGCGGCTGGTGTGGGCGTTCGCGCCAGTCCAGGACCGGCATGCGGCACCGCGGATCGCGGCGGCGCTCCGGGAGCTCGCCGCGGTCGAGGAGGTCGAGGTCGTGATCGTCGCTCGCGGAGGGGGCTCGCTCGCCGATCTGTTCGCGTTCTGCGACGAGGCGCTGTGCCGCACGGTCGCGCTGCTCCGGGTGCCGGTGATCGCGTCGGTTGGCCACCACACCGACCGGACGCTGATCGACGACGTGGCCGCCGTGTCGTGCTCGACGCCGACCCACGCAGCCGAGGCCGCGGTCCCGGTCGACTGCCGCGCCGCCCGCGCGGAGGCGGCTGCCCGCGCGCGGCGCCTGCACCGTCACGGCCGCGCCGCGATCCTGACTCGTGCGCGTACGCTGGCCCACCTCTCCCGGGCACCGGCCCACCACGTCGAGCGCCACCGCCGCCGTCTGCACCAGCTCCAGCGCGAGCTGCGCGCCACCGCCAAGCGCTCTCACGCCAAGCGGGTCGAGCTCGCCGGCGTCCACCTCCTCGTGCTCGGGCGCAGCGCCGAACGCGCCCGCAGCACCGAGACGGTACGGCGCGGCCGCGAGCTCGAGCGCCTCGCCCTGGCCCTCGCCGCGCACGACCCGGAGCGCACGCTGGCCCGGGGTTACGCGCTCGCCACCGACCGCGCCGGCGAGCCGCTCAGCTCTGCCGCCGCCGCCCGCGCGGCCGCCGACATCCGCCTGCGCTTCCACGACGGCGCGCTCGACGCCCACGTCACGGAGCATGAATGACCGAGCGGACCTACGAGACCGCCGTCGCGCGGATCGAGGAGATCATCCGGCGGTTAGACTCGGGCGAGGCGGGGCTCCGGGAAACACTCGAGCTGGTCAAGGAGGGACGTGACCTCGTGGAGTACTGCGCGACTGAACTTGAAGCCGTGAGCAAAGGACTTGAGGAGCTGCGCCTCGAGGAGCTCGTCGCCCGGCTCGAGGCCGGGGCGCGCGAGCAGTGAGCACGTTCGATCTGCTCGCCGACCTCCCGCTCGAGGTCGACGGATACACGCTCGAGGGCCTCCGGGCCGAGGTCTCGAGCGGCTTCGAGCGACTCTCGACGGTCGTACACCTGCAGGGCGGTGGCCTTGAGGGCGTCGGCGAGGACGTCGTCTACGACGCCGAGGACCACGTCGCGCTTCAGGGGGCCGGGCCCGTGCAGCCGCTCGCGGGCCGCTACGCCCTCGGCGAGTTCTGCGGGCTGATCGACTCGCTCGACCTGTTTCCCGTCGAGCCCAAACGCGGCGAGGTCTCGCGCCTGTACCGCCGCTGGACGTTCCACAGCGCGGCGCTCGACCTCGCGCTCCAGCAGGCCGGCAAGCCGCTGCACGAGCAGCTCGGCCGCCAACCGCAGCCGGTGACGTTCGTCGTCTCGCTGCGGCTCGGCGAGCCGCCGACTCTGGAGCCCATCGAACGGCGCCTCGCCAACTACCCGACGCTCCGCTTCAAGCTCGATCCGACGACCTCGTGGACTCCCGAGCTGATCGCCGACCTCGTGGCCACGGGCGCGGTCGACTCAGTCGACTTCAAGAGCCTGTACCGCGGCACGATCGTCGACCAGCCACCCGACCCGGTGCTGTACCGGCGCGTCGTCGAGGCGTTCCCCACGGCCTGGATCGAGGATCCCGACGTGGTCACTCCGGAGACGGCCGCCGCGCTCGCGAATGAGCATGACCGGATCAGCTGGGATGCACCGATCCACTCGATCGCCGACATCGAGTCGCTCCCGTTCCCACCCAAGATGGTCAACATCAAACCCTCCCGCATCGGCGGCCTGAAGAAGCTCTGCGACACCTACGACTACTGCGACCAGCACGGCATCAGGGCCTACGGCGGCGGTCAGTTCGAGCTCGGGCCCGGCCGCGGCCAGGCCCAGTACCTGGCGTCGCTGTTCCACCCCGACACGCCCAACGACCTGGCCCCGACCGGCTTCAACGAGAACGACCCGCCCCCGGGATTGCCGAGCAGTCCGCTGCCGCCGGCGCCGTCCGCGACCGGCTTTGGCTGGGAGCGCGCTTGATGGCCGGCGAGCTCGACGGAGCTGTCGCGCTCGTCACCGGCGCCTCGAGCGGGATCGGCGAGGCCACGGCGCTCGCGCTCGCGGAGCACGGCGCCGCGGTCGCGATCGCCGCCCGGCGCGAGGATCGGCTCGAGACGCTGGCGACGCGGATCCGCGACGCCGGCGGCCGCGCGCTCGTGCTCGAGGCCGACATCACCTCCGAACCCGAGGCGCGACAGTCGGTGGAGACGACGGCGGCCGAGCTCGGCCGCCTCGACATCCTCGTCAACAACGCGGGCATGATGCTCCTCGGGCCGATCGAGAACGCGCCACTGCAGGAATGGGACCAGATGGTCGACATCAACGTGCGCGGCCTCCTCTACTGCGCCCACGCCGCCGTCCCCCACCTGCTGCGCGCGGCCGAGGACGGTCCCCGCCAGGTGTCCGACATGGTCAATGTCAGCTCGGTCGCCGGCCGGGCGCCCCGGCGCGGGAGCGGCGTGTACAACCTGACGAAGTTCGGCGTCGGTGCGTTCAGCGAGTCGCTGCGCCAGGAGCTGACCACACGCCACGTGCGCGTCTCGCTCGTCGAGCCCGGCGCGGTCGCCACCGAGCTCGTGAGCCACAACCGCCCGGAGATCCAGGAGCAGAGTCGCGAGCGGTTCCAGCACATGGAGCGGATGCAGCCGACCGATATCGCAGACGCGATCCGCTACATCGTCACCCGCCCGCGCCACATGGCGATCAACGAGATGCTGATCAGGCCGACCGAGCAGGAGTTGTAGTTCGGGGGCGCGCATGCGCGCCCCCGCCGGCGCCGCATGCGGCGCCGGGGCCGCGGCGCATGCGCCGCGGCCACACACTCTCTTAGATCCGCTGAAGGACCGTTCCGGTCCCGAGGCCGCCACCGCAGCACATCGTGACCAGCCCGACCTCCTTGTCGGAGCGCTCGAGCTCGTGCAGCAGCGTCGTGATCAGCCGGGCGCCGGTCGACCCGAGCGGATGGCCCAGCGCCATCGCGCCACCGTTGACGTTGACGCGATCCATATCGGGACCCAGCTCTCGGCGCCACGCGGCGACGACAGGTGCGAACGCCTCGTTGATCTCGATCACGTCGATGTCGTCGATGGTCATGCTGTTGCGCTCGAGGAGCTTCTGCGTCGCCGGGATCGGCCCGGTCAGCATGATCACCGGATCGACTCCGACGGTCGTCTGGTCGACCACACGCGCGCGCGCCTTGACGCCGAGCGCATCGGCCTTCTCGCGCGACATCAGCAGCACGGCCGCCGCGCCGTCAGAGATCTGCGAGCTGTTGCCGGCGGTGATCTTGCCGTCGGGCTTGAACGCGGGCTTCAGCTGCGAGAGAGCCTCGATCGTGGTGTCGGGACGGATCCCCTGGTCGGCGACGTACGTCGAGCCGTTGACCTTGAACGGGATCGTCTCGCGCTCGAACCGGCCCTCCTCGGTCGCGCGATGCGCGAGCTGGTGCGAGCGGAGGGCGAGCTCATCGAGTTCGGAACGGGGGATCTCCCACTTGTCCGCGATCATCTCCGCGGAGAGCCCCTGCGGGATCAGGTTGTAGCGCTCCATCAGCTCCGGCGGCCAGGGGCTGCCGACCTGGTCGACCCACTTGAAGCCGACGCCCATCGGCACATGGCCCATGTGCTCCACGCCGGAGCCGATCACGACGTCGTGGACGCCGGCGGCGATCAGGGCCGCCGCGAAGTTCACCGCCTGCTGGGCTGACCCGCACTGGCGATCGACGGTCGTCGCGGGCGTCTCCACCGGCAGGCCGGCCTGGAGCCACGCGTTGCGCCCGACGTTGAACATCTGCTCGCCGTACTGTTGGACGCAGCCGGCGATCACGTCCTCGACCTCGTCGGCCGGAATCCCGGCGCGCTCGATGACCTCGGAGTAGCATCGGCCCAGGAGCTCGTTCGGATGGGTGTCCTTGTAGTAACCCTTCTCCTTGTGTCCGCGCCCGATCGGGGTGCGCACGGCCTCTACGATTACCACTTCGCGACCTACCGACATTCGCTACTCCTTGGTTGCTGAGGTGAGAGTCCCAGAAGCGCCCACGCTGCCGCTCCACTGAACGGTCACGTACTGTACCCGGCCGTCGCCGAGTGAAAGGAAACCAGGATCAGCCGTGCAGGAACGACTAGGAATCGCCGGGTCCGGCACGATCGCGTGCGGTCTGGCCGTGGCCGCGGCGCGCCACGGAGAGGTGCTGCTGTGGGCTCGCTCTGAGGGGTCCGCAGACCGCGCACGGGGCTCGATCACGAAGCTGTGCGCCAAGGCCGGGCAGGAGATCGACGGCTCGAGCGTCTCCGTCGTCACCGACCTCGATGACCTGCGCGCGGCCTCGTTCCTGGTCGAGGCGATCGTCGAGCACCATGTCAGCAAGGCCGAGGTGCTCGCGGACCTCGGCGAGCTCGCGCGCCACGCCGGCGCCGGCGCGGTGCTCGCCACGACGACGTCGTCGCTGTCGATCGCCGAGCTCGCGCAGGCGAGCGGCCATCCCAAGCGGTTCGTCGGGCTGCACGTGTTCAACCCCGTCCCCCGGATGGAGCTCGTCGAGCTGGCCTTCCCCGAAGAGGCGAGCGCCGAGACACGCGACCGCGCGCGCACGCTCTGCGCCGAGCTTGGAAAGACCGCGGTCGAGGTGCCCGACATACCCGGCTTCGTCGTCAACCGGCTGCTTTTCCCGTACCTGTTCAGCGCCGTGGACCTGATGACCGAGACGGGGATGGACCCGGCCGACATCGATCGCTGCATGACGCTTGGCGCCGGCGTGCCGATGGGCCCGATCGCGCTGCTCGACTTCGTCGGGCTCGACGTCTCACAGGCGATCGGCGAGGCGATCGGCGCCCGGGTGCCCGCCCGGCTGGCCGAACTCGTCGCCGACGGATCGCTTGGACGGAAGGCCGGAAAAGGCTTCTACACCTACGAATAACTCTTTAGGGGTCGTTGAGGTGTGGGTCCGAAACTTCACATCGCGACGTACCTCATAGCAGCACCTCCTCCCCAGAAGCACGGAGCCGGCCCGTCCCCAGCGGGCCGGCTCTATTTTTGCCTCCCGGTCCGCGGAACCGAGCCTGAATAAATGAAGCCGGCCCAGGTGGGCCGGCTTCTCTCTCCTCTCAACCACCGGAATCTTGCGATCAAACGCTTCGACGGTAGTTGCGCCGGCGGGAAATGTAACGAATGTCGCGAGCGCTTGCGTCAGCTGTCACGCGACCGCCCGGCGCTGCCGGATCCGAACGGCCTCGATCCGGTTCTCTCGCACGGACTCAACCCGGATCGAGTAGCCGTTGGCCGTGACCGTGTCGCCCCGCTTGGGCAGCCGGCCGAGCTCCGCGAACACGAACCCGCCGACCGAGTTGTAGGCGTCGGTGTCGACGGGGAGGTCGAGTCCGTAGTCCTCGAGGTCGGTCACGGCCACATGACCGCGGACGAACCAGTCCCCGTTCGCGAGGCGCCTGATCGCGCCGCCGGCCGGATCGGTCTCGTCGGAGATCTCGCCGACGACCTCTTCGATGATGTCCTCGAGCGTGACAATCCCGGCGGTGCGGCCGTACTCGTCGATCACGATCGCAAGCTCGGTGCGCTCGCGCTGCAGGTCCGCCAACAGATCGTCCAACGGTTTCGTCTCGGGGACGATCGGCGCGTCGCGCACCAGCCGGTCGAAATGGACGTCCATGCCCTCGGCCATCATCAGCTTCACCAGCTGGTTGACGTGGACGATCCCCTTCACGCGGTCCTGGTTCTGCTCCTCGGTCACGACCAGGCGCGAGTGACCGGTCGATACGCACCGGCGGAGCGCCGCCTCGACGGTCTCGGCGACATCGACCGTCACGACCGCCGGGATCGGCGTCATGACCTGGCGGGCCTCCTGTTCGTGCAGGTGGAAGACGCCGGTGAGCATGTTGGCCTCGCCGACGTCGAGCTGCCCGCCGGTCTGGGACTGGGCGATGAGGCGCTTGAGGTCTTCCGGTGTGCCGCCCTCGGGCTCGGCCTCAGGATCCGTTCCCAGCATCCGCAGGATTGAGTACGACGACGCGTTCAGCACGAAGATGAGCGGGTTGAACAGCATCCGGAAGAACTGGAGAGGGCCGGCGATGCGCCGGGCGACGCCCTCGGCGTGCTGGATCGCGTACAGCTTCGGCACGATCTCGCCGGCGATCGTCTGCGTGACCGTGATCAGCAGGTAGGCAACGATCACGGAGATCACGATCGCCGCCGTGTGGCCGATCACGGGGCCGAACGCCGGCTCGAGCAGGTGCGCGATCGCGGGCTCGCCGAGCGCGCCGATGGCGATCGAGCACATCGTGACCCCGACCTGACAGGCGGAGATGTATTCGCCGATGTGGTTGAGTTGGTGGAGCGCGAGGCGGGCGCCCCTCGCCCCTTCCTCGGACAGCGCCTCGAGCCGGGGCCGCCGCGAGCGCACGAGCGCGTACTCCGCGATCACGAAGAACGCGTTGAGGAGGACCAAGAGTCCCGTCAGGATGATGAACAGGACCTTCACTGAGGAGCGCGGGCAACCCCGCTCTCCGCCAGGTGCGAGCAGTCCCTCTGCCCGCCGGCGCAGCCCTCTATGCGCTCGCTACTACTTCGGGATGGATCGTCGTCGTTCATTAACCGACGGGGCGAACGGTAGCAGCCGGGGGTGCGGATCCGACAGGGCTAACCCAGGTCATCGACCTGCTTCGCGAGCTCGAAGTCGGCGTTGGTCAGGCCGCCGGCGGAGTGGTTGGTCACCGACAGCCTCACCTGTTCCAGCCGTGCACGAGGATGTCGGGGTGGTGGTTGGCTGCCTCGGCGATCTCGGCGACGCGGTCGACGAACGAGATCGCGCTCGCGAAGTCCTTCAACGTCCAGTCGCGGACGATCTCATCCCCCTCACGCCTCCAATCGCTGCCCTCCAGGCGCGACGCAATTTCCTCGTCGCTGAGCAGGTCTGCCATATCGTTCTCCTTCCAGTGTTTTGCCGATCAACATTCCAGCCGTCCGCCGGCGCCAAACAACCCTGATGCGAATCGTCAGCCTCGTCCCGTCCGCCACCGAGATGCTGTTCGCCCTGGGCGTCGGGCCGGATGTCATCGCGGTCACGCACGAATGCGACTTCCCGCCGGCCGTCCGCGAGCTGCCGAAGGTCACCCGCGACGTCCTACCGCCCGGCCTGACCGCCGTCCAGATCGATGCCGCAGTCAAGGAGCGGACGCTCGCCGGCGAATCGATCTACGAGCTCGACACCGAAACACTGCACGATCTTCGCCCCGATTTGATCGTCACGCAAGCGCTGTGCTCGGTGTGCGCCGTGTCCTACGAGGACGTGCGCGCGGTCGCCGAGGAGATCGAATCGCACCCTCAGGTGATCGCGCTCGATCCGCACACCATCGGCGAGATTCTCGGCGACGCCGGGACGCTGGCGCAGGCCGCCGACCGTAGGGACGCCGCCGTCGAGCTCGTCCGCGGCGCGGCGGCCCGGATCGATCGGGTTCGCATCGCTGCCCGGCGCGCCCACCGGCCGCGGGTGGCCGCGCTCGAGTGGCTCGATCCCCCGTTTGCGGCTGGCCACTGGACTCCCCAGCTGATCGAGTATGCGGGCGGCGAGGACGTGCTCGGGTTCGCCGGCGAGCAATCCGAGGAGCGCTCCTGGGAGGAGGTCGCCGCGTCGCAGCCGGACGTCGTCGTCGTGATGCCGTGCGGATATGACGCCGAGATCGCCCACCGCGAGGCCGAGATGCACCGCGATCAGCTGAGCGCTCTCGGCGCCGGCGAGGTCGTCGCCGTCGACGCCGCCTCGTACTTCTCGCGCCCCGGCCCGCGTATCGTCGACGGCCTCGAGGTCCTCGCCCACATCCTCCATCCCGAGCTGTTCCCGGAGGCACCCGCCCAGGCGCTCACGGTGGAGCTGTAGAGCAATCGCTGCGAGCCCGGTTCTCTTCGTCCACTCCTCGAGCGGACGCTACGGCGCGGATCGACAGCTGGCGTTGATCACCGCCGGCCTCGACCGCGACCGCTACCAGCCGATCGTCGTGCTGCCCGATCGCGGAGAGCTCGCGGGCGATCTCGAGGCGGGCGGAGTCCGAGGTGCTGGTGCGGCCGCTGAGCGTGCTCCGGCGCTCGCTCGCCTCGCCCGCGGGTCTCGCCTCGGTGATCGCCGCGGCCGCGCGCGACGCGGCGAGCCTTTCATCTCTGATCCGCCGGCGCGGCGTGGCGCTCGTTCACTCCAACACGTCGGTCGTGCTCGGCGGGGCGGCCGCGGCAGCACGCGCCCAGGTGCCTCACGTCTGGCACGTGCGCGAGATCTACTCGCGTTTCGGCCGCGTGTGGCCCGCCTACCGCCGGGTATTGCTCAGCGCCCGCGCCCTGCCGTGTGTCTCACGCGCGAGCGCCGTCCAGTTCGGCTCGAGCGATCAGGTCCGGGTGATTCACGATGGGATCGCGGTCGAGCGCGTCCGCTCGCCGCGGGTTGAGGCTCGGGAGCGGTTGGGGCTGGATCCCGCGGCGCCGACGATCACCGTGCTCGGCAGGATCTCGGACTGGAAAGGTCAGGACGTGCTCGTGCGAGCACTCGCGGACCCGATGCTGCGCGACCGAGGCGCGCTCGGGCTGATCGCCGGCGAGGTCTGGCCGGGAGCTGACGACCGCCTCGCGCGAGTGCTCGCCCTGGCGGATTCGCTCGGTGTCCGGGAGCGCCTGCGGCTACTCGGGTTCCGCGAGGACGTCGAGACTGTGTACGGCGCGAGCGACGTCGTCGCAGTCCCCTCGACCCAGCCCGATCCCCTGCCCGGATCGGCGATCGAGGCCGCCGCCGCGGGTTGCGCGATCGTCGCCAGCGCCACCGGCGGCCTCCCCGAGATCATCCGCGATCGCGAGACCGGGCGGCTGATCGCTCCCGGAGACAGTGCGGCGCTGGCGCGCGTGGCCGCCGAGCTGCTCGATGACTCCTGGGAGCGGGAGCGACTGGGGGCCGCGGCGGCGGCCGATGTGCACACGCGGTTCGCCCCGGCGCGGCTGCGAGCGGCGGTCAACGCTCTGTATGGCGAGGTGCTCGGGGGGTAGGCAGCGCCTCGCGCCCGCGGCTTTCACGAGCGCTCGGCTCGGTAAACGGCGCTGGGGAAGGGAGAAGGGTGAAGTGCCCGGGGCGGGGCCGAGAGCGGCTCCAAATCCTGCATAACACGTCACGACTGCCGAAATCGGCGAGGCCTGCCGTGTTAAGCACGCTCCTCATGCACAGCACGACAGGGCTCGGGGTCTGAGCCGAGATTGACGTGTTAAGCATGATTTTCGGGTGGGTGAGGGCGCGGACCCAGCCGGGCAGCTGACCTGCTCCCCTTCCCCTGCGCCGTTCACCGGGCCGACTGGCAATCAGGGCTGCGGGCGCGCGGCGCGCCCCTAACCCGTGAAGCCGATGCCGTGAGGCGTGAGCCCGTGACTGCTCGCCACGGCCAGCGCCCCGACCACGCTGAGCGCAGCGAGCACGAGGCAGCCCACCAACACGACACTCTGTAGCCGCCGGCGCTCGCCGAACTCGACCACGAGCCAGCCCGTGATCAGCCCGGCGATCAGACCGCCGAGATGACCACCGATCGAGATCCCGCTGAAGCTCACGGAGAACAGCAGGTTGATCACCAGGACGGGCCCCAGCCCGCTCTGCCAGATCGGGATCCCGCGCGCGTAGGCGACGACGATCAGCGCTCCGAACACGCCGAAGATCGCTCCCGAGGCGCCGACGGTGGGCGACAGCGGTTCGAACAGCAGCGCGCCGAACGAGCCCGCGAGCAGCGAGGTGAAGTAGATCAGAGCGAAGTTGAACGAACCGATCGCCGGCTCGAGCACCCGGCCGACGAAGTACAGCGAGAGCATGTTGACGGCGATGTGCAGCAGCCCGTCGTGCAGGAAACCGGAGCTGACGATCCGCCAGTACTCGTGCTGGTTGGCGATCGCGGGGCCGAAGAGCACTCCATGGTTCCAAACTGTCCCGCCACCGCCGCCCCCCAACGGCGCACCCGCCGCCGTCTCCGCGAGAAATACGAGCACGTTGATCACGATCAGCGCCTGGGTCACGATCGGCGTCGAGGGTGCCGACCGGATCGTCTTGACCTTCGTCCGCTCGCGCGAGCATTCCGGGCAACGCATACCCACCGGCGTGGGCGTCATGCAGTCGGGGCAGATCGGCCGGCCGCAGGACGAGCACGAGACCCCAGTCTCGCGTGAGGGGTGTCGGTAGCAGACGGCCATGAGACTGACGCTAGCAGTGGATGTCCGCGCTATCCGCGGATTGCGCGCTCACCGACGGGGCAGGATGCGGCGTGCCTCGTCGGCGACATCGTGGAGCGTGCGCTCCGCGAGCTCGAGCAGATTCGAGGACTGCTGTTTGCGCGATCGGTGCCGTCGGCGCACGCGCAGTACAACGAGCGCGGTGCCCGCCGAGGCCCCGATGACGGCGGCCGCCGCCGGGCGCACCCAGTTGCGCGGATCTCTCATCGCTGAGAGCTCCCATGTCTCGAGCTCATCCTGAGCAAGCTCGGTCAAGTTCACGAGCGTCACCTCGAGCCGCGCGACGAGAGCCGCCGGCGGATCGACCGGGCTCAACGCCTCGCGCAGCAGCGCCTCGAAGTCGGGTGCATTCGTGCTCACCTGCTCTCCACCTCCGCGGTCCCTGCGTTCTCGGCCACGATTCCCTCGAGCTGCCGGATTGCGCGATGGAGCAGGACCTTCGTCGCGCCGTCGGTCCGGCCCAGCGCCCGCGCGATCTCGCGGTTATCCATCCCCAGCGCGAACCGCATGATCAGCGCCTCACGGCGATCGTCGGGGAGCTGCTGGACGCCATCGAGGATCGATTTCAGCTCCTCGCGTCCCTCGACGAGCGACTCGGTCGTGTGCGGCGCGGAGATCATGCCCGCGTCCTCGATCGCCGACTCCGGCTTGCGGGAGCGGTCGCGGTAGAAGTTCGCGGCGAGGTTGTGCGCGATCCGGATGAGCCACGGCCGCAGCGGCCGGCCGTCGGATTCCCGGAGCGCCCGCTCGAAATGGCGGTAGGCCTGCAGGAAGGTCTGCTCGGTGAGGTCCTCGGCGTCGTGGTGGTTGCCGACCCGGTAGTAGCTGTAGGAGTAGACGTCGCGAAGATGAGCCCGATACAGCTCGGTGAAGCGGGCATCGAGCTCCGCCTTGTTCCTGGGTAGTTCGTCGGCCACGCCACGAGGAGCCTACCCCTTGCCTACGCCGCCCGGACAGGGCGGGAGCGGTTCTGGCGCGCGGGCTCGGTCACGGTCGCCGCCCATTGCTCGGGTTCGATCCGGCCTTCGACGAGCGCGGCGAGGTTGTCGAGCGTCGGCGTATCGAGCCGGGCGTCGCGCGCGACGGTGGCGAGCAGCGGAACCGCCTCCACGGCCTCGGCCGCCTGACCGAGCGCCCGCCCGATCTCCGGTCCGGGTACCCCCTGGGCGAGCAGCTCGCCGGCGCGGCGGTCGCGCGAGTTCGAGGAGACGACGGTCGCGACCAGGTAGCCGGTCCCGGCGAGGCCCGCGAACGTCTCGGGGAGCCCGCCGCGCAGCCGCGCGAGCGCATCGAGCTCGGCGAACACCTTGCCGGCGGCCGCGCCGGCCACATTCGACCCGGCGGGCGCCGCCGCGGCGGCGGCGAGCGTTGCGACGTTCGTGGCGGCGCCGGCCAGCTCGACGCCGGTCACGTCGGCGCTGGTCGAGACGTCGAGGCCGGCGGCGCCCAGAGCGTCCCTGAGCTGCCGTACGAACCCGCGATCCAGAGACGCCACGACGACCGACGCGCGGTGGTCGAGGACCTCGCTGGCTTGGGAGGGGCCGCCAAGCACCGCTACCGCGCGAGCGGCGCAGCGCTCGGACGCGAATGCCGACGGGAGGCTCCCCAGCGGCGGCACCAGCCCCTTCGACATGACCACGAGGCCTGCGCGGCGCGGGATCCGCTCGCCGTGAGCGGCCATAACGGCCGGCAGCGCGGTTGCGGGGACCGCCAGGCAGACGAGGTCGACGCCGCCGAGCTCGAGCTCGCTGGCGCGCATCACGTTGACCGACTCGGGCAGGCGGACACCCGGGAGGTAGGCGACGTTCTCGCGCGTAGTCGCGAGCAGTTCGGCCTGCCCGGCGGTGCGGCATCCGATGTCGACCTCGAACCCTGAGCGGGAGAGCGCGATCGCCAGGCTCGTGCCCCAATTACCGGCGCCCACGATCGCCGCGCGCCGGATTGGCGGAAGGCCGCCCAGCCACTCCCACTGGAGCATCACGCACGGCCAGATGCGCTCGGTCACGGCCAGAGCGAGCGCGGGCGAGGCGTCCTCGACGTACGGGAAGCGGAGCGCGCGCCCGGCGCGGATCCGGACCTTGTGCGGTCGAAATCGCCACCCTCGCCGGACCGCCTCGGTGCCGATCACCGCGACCGGGACGACCGGAGCGCCGGTCTCGAGCGCGAGCCGCCCGACGCCGCGCTTGGGCTTTCCCAGCGCGCCGGGTCGGGTACGGGTGCCCTCGGGGAACATCAGGACGATGTCGCCGCGGCCGAGGATCGCCTTGGCCGTCTTGATCATCTCGGCATCGCCGGCGCCACGCTCGACTGGGAACGCCCCGAGCGCGTTCAGCAGCCATGCCTCCCAGCGCCAGATGAAGATCTCCTTCTTCGCGACGTAATACATCGGCCTGCGCGCCATCGTCGCGATCACGAACGGGTCGAGGAAGCTGCGGTGGTTGGAGGCGATGATCACCGGGCCCTCCGCAGGAATGTGCTCGCGCCCGATGCGGCTCATGCGGAAATAGATGAGGAAGAACGGCTGCAGTACCGCACGGACCAGCCAGTAGACGATTGGGTTCGCTCCGTGCTCCCGAGCACGGCGGTGCAGCACTTCGTGATCCATCGCACATACGCGTACCCGTTCCGGCCCCGCCCGTTACAGTTGCATGTCTTGAGCCCGATCATCGACCGCACGCGGACTCTGAGGGGCGCCGTCGCAGGCGTGGTCGCGGCGACGGTGTGGGCCGTAGAGCAGCCGCTCGACAAGCTCGTCTTCGGCAGCGGCTACGACGACGTCGAGCTCCTCGGGCGAGCGGTGACGCGGGGGGACGCCTGGTATCCGGCCGGGCTCGCGCTGCACATTCAGAACGGCGCGGCCTTCGGCGCCATCTATGCCAACCTCGCGCCGCTGATCCCGCTCCCGTCGGTCACCCGTGGGCCGCTGCTCGCGCTCACCGAGAACTTCGCCCTGTGGCCGGTGACGGTGATGAGCGACCGCCTCCATCCCGCCCGCAAGCAGCTCCCGCAACTCGCCAACAACCGGCGCGCCCTGGCCCAGGCCACGTGGCGGCATCTGCTGTTCGGGATCGTCCTCGGCGAACTGGAGCGGCGGCTGAACGCCGAACCGGAGCCGGCCCCGGTGGGACCGGAGGCTGACTACTCCAGCAACGGCCACGGCTCGCTCGAGCACGCGGCGTCCGCCAGCACGTAGCGACAGCCGCGCGTGCGGGTCCTGATCACCGGCGCCTCCGGATTCGCGGGAGGCCATCTGGCGACCGCCTGCGTCTCGGCCGGCGACGAGGTCGTCGGGCTCTCTCGTAGCGGCGCGCCCGGGACGGCGTCGGCTACCGGAATCGCGGTTGACCTGCGCGACGCGGACGCCGTCCACGATGCGGTCCGTTCCGTGGAGCCGGAGGTGATCTACCACCTCGCGGCGCTCAGCCACGTCGGCCGGTCCTGGGAGGAGCCTTCCGAGACCGTGATCGACAACGTGTCAGGGGCGGTCAATCTCCTCGAGGCGATCCGCCAGGCCGCCCCCCGGACGCGGGTCGTGTGGGTGAGCTCGTGCGAGGTCTACGGGCCGCCAGACCGAATCCCGGTCGACGAGTCTTTGCCGCTTCGGCCCGCGAATCCGTACGCGGTCTCCAAGTCCGCCGGCGATCTGCTCGCCGGGGTGTACGCAGATGCGCACGGGCTCGAGATCGTGCGCGCGCGCCCGTTCAACCACGCGGGGCCGGGGCAGCTGCCGAACTTCATCGTCTCGTCCCTCGCCCGACAGGCGGCCGAGGCCCGCCTCTACGGGGCTCGGACGGTGCGCATCGTCACCGGCAGTCCCGAGACGCGCCGGGACTTCACCGACGTCCGTGACGTCGTGCGCGCCTATCGCCTGCTCGCCGCACATGCCGAACCGGGCGTCTACAACGTCTGCTCCGGGCACTCGATCTCCGCCGCGGAGCAGGTCAGCCTCCTCGGCGAGTTGCTCGCGCCGATCGAAGTCGAGCACGTGGTCGATCCCGCGCGCGTGCGCGCGCACGAGGTGATGGACCTGCTCGGCTCGGCGAAGCGGATCGCCACCGCCACCGGCTGGCGGCGGAAGATCCCGTTCCGCCAGACGATGCTCGACACGATCGACTGGTGGGAGCGCGAGCTCTCGAGCGCCTCGCCGCCAGGCCCCGTGCGACACTGACACCACCACCGCCCGCCTAGCTCAACTGGCAGAGCACTTCACTTGTAATGAAGAGGTTTAGGGTTCGAGTCCCTAGGCGGGCTCTCCTAGATTTGCAGGGAAAACATGCATCTTCGACGCATGTTTCAGATCGGCCCATCGCCCGCTGCGGAACTCTGGCGGAGCACAAAATTGATCCCAGTGATGCCACGCTCATCGCGCCTCCGTCCGTCCGGACTCGGCAAGCTCGGAACGGGTCGCGGCGATCAGCTCGTCGAACCCGTCGAACCGCCGGCCCTGCATCCCGTCGATGACGTGCGCGCAGGTCGCGATGTGGAGCGCGGGCGAGTGCCCGAGCCGGCGCCTCGGTCGTCGAGAGGAGCTACCTGCCGAGGAGGGCTCAGCGACCGGCATTTGCAGCTTCACTCACGCTTGGAGTCATTAACGAGAGCGTATTGACGTGGAAGGACACCTCCCGTTCGCAAACGTGAGTGAAACCACGCAGAGGCCCCGTCAGCAACGCAATCAGATCGTGCCTCACAGCGCTCGGAGCAACCCACCTCGGTGGTTCCTCGAGACGCGCGCCGGTCACGCGCTCAAGGGCCCCGGCCAAGCTTCGCCAGCTTCGTCGAGCACGGACGCGGATCTGCCCGCGCGCGTTAGCGCAGCGCGTCGGCCGCGACCTGGAAGTCGGCGTTCACGGCGACGACAACGTGTCCGAGATCGCCGACGAGAACCAGGCGTCGACGTTAGCGACCCGAACGTGTTCCGGGGATCCGCGCCCCAAGATCCGCGGCCCACACCCCAAGGTTCCGCGCGGTCTGCGCCTCGGCGTAGGTGACGTCCCGCCGCGTGCGTGGCGCGAGCTTGGTCTCTTGACCGGCGCGGTGCCAAGTGCCGCTACGCGGTCAGGTGCCCAGGAGGCCGTAGGTCGATCCAGCACTTCCCAGTAACTGACCAAAGTTCGCAGTTCTTACACAACTCTTCCGGGCTAGGAGAGCAAAGCTGCCGATATATGTACAGGTGTTCGAAACGGTCTCCAGACCGCTCGGGGGCCATTGGCACCCCGAGACGGCAGACCGTCTGGCGGACCTCTGCGGGCAGCACGCCGGGACGTGGCCCAACCGCCACGCACGACGGTAAGGGCCGGCGTATCGACTCGGTCGGGGTTTCAACCACAGACGCCCTTCGAGGCGAAATTACAGAACCCAGATCCACCGGGCGGTGCGGCCCAGCGGATTGATCAAAGGAATGATCGAATGACTAAAACAAGTGCTGCATGTACGGGCTGCAGGGGGCCGTGGACGTTCTCACCACGGCGAGATGGCGGCGTCGCGTGGCTTTCGCGCCCGCTCGGCCGGGGAGATGAACAGCCAGGATCCCGCGATCGCAAGGGCAGTGGCCCGGGCCAAGTCGGGCGACGACGATGCCATCCGCTTCCTCTACCTCCGCTACAAGGACAACGTCTACGGTTACGTGCTGAGCATCCTGCGCGATGCCCACGAGGCCGAGGACGTCACCCAGACCGTGTTCGTGAAGCTGATCTCGGTGATCCACAAGTACGAGCCTCGCCACGTTCCGTTCACCGCGTGGATCCTCCGGGTGGCGCGCAACGTAGCCCTCGATTCGCTGCGCCAGCGCCGTCCGATGCCCTGCGAAGAGGTCAGGGAGAGCTCGCGTCCGGCTGATGACGTGAGCCACGACCGCCGGTGGGGACTCAAGCAAGCTCTCGAGACGCTGCCCGAGGATCAGCGCCACGTGGTCGTACTGCGCCATTTGGTCGGCCTATCCCCGGGAGAGATCGCCGACCGCATGGGCCGCACCGAGTCCTCGATCCACGGGCTGCATCACCGCGCGCGCCTGGCCCTGCGCCGCGAGCTGATCCGGGGGGAGTGCGCACCGACCACCCGCCGGCCAACCGCGGCGGCCGCGTAGCACCCGACCGGCACGCAGTCGGCGCTGGCCCGCTCCGCCGTTTGAGGGAGGAGAGCAGCGGGCTCAGGAGATGGATGAACGGCGCCGTTGCCACCGTCGGCGGTGCGGCACTCGAGTCAGTCGGCGGTGCGGCGCGCAGCTCGCCGCGACCTGCACGAGCCCGGCGATCATGAAGTTCAGCGCGTCAAACCGAACGCCGAACTGGATCATGAACCGGCGGCGATCGCCGGAGCCCAGATCCGGCCCGGCATAGCGCGTCACCACCGGCCCGGCCGATCTTCTGGCCGATGACGGCCGTGGTCGCGCCTCTTCCATGGTCATGTACGAAGCGACCCTAATGCGCGTCGACGACACCTCCGCCTCGATAGCGAAGCCTCGGGTCTTCTGGGCGACGTGGATCTCTTGGGCCTGGCAGGGCCGCGATGGCTTGCATCCGTTCGGCCTCGCTAACGACCGGGGACTGCGTCGAGCTCTGGGCCGACGCTCGAGGCTGTCTGGGGCTGGTGCTGTGAATGCGGCCCCCCACGGCGCTGGCATCGCCGCAGGGGAAGGGCCGGGGGCTGCCACCTCGCCGGCCCCAAGGATGACGGGTCGGGTTGTGCTCGGCCCTATCGTTCTAGCTCCGGGACGTCTGCGTCAACTAGACCCGAGAGGGTGGCCTGATCGATGGCCGCCTCGGCATCGCGAACCAGACGCTCGCTCAGCCAGGCGAAGGATCACTCGGCGGGTTCGGGCCGGACTCTCGCGCTCCCAAGCAAGGGAGAGCCAGCGCTTGCTCGATTCCCGCTAACGCCCACCGCTCCTTCGATCGGAGGCTGTTGAAACACATCGCTCTGTCGGAAAGCGATGACAGACGCCCGGCGCCCACGCCGGGAGCGGGCGGACACCTCTCCGGCGACCTTTTGCCGAACCGAGGCTGGCCGCGAAACGCAACTCCTGTTTGCGTAACACGGCCAGCCCCCCGGCGAAGGAACCCAGCGCCGTCCGCGAGACCGAGTCCCGACCCCGATCCACGTCGCTTCTTGTCAACTCTTGACAAGAACAGGATCCCAGCGCGGTTTGTGCGACAGCCTCATCGAGAAGGAGCAGTACCGCGAAGAGGAGCGACCTCGACCCAGACCGGTGCGCAGAGCGCCACCGCGCCGCCCGAGCCCTTTTCACGGACAACCCTAGTGCCGCATCGCAGCCCAGGCGCACCCGGGCCGCCCGCTGCCGCGGTCGCAACCAGGGCGGGCGGGCCGGCGAGAGCGAAGTGCGGCGAACGCGATTGGTGTGCGCTTCACTTACGGATCGAGCAAGTACGGCTCGACGACCCCACAGAAGCCGGTATCGCTCAACAGGATTGGATGGGGACCGTGCAGGCCGACCACGTCGTTGGAGATCTGGTCCCCGACCGGGTTTTCCGGATCGCCGGTGTACTCGAAAACATCCACGAAGGTCCCGGTGCCGGCGTCACGGATGAGGGTTGGCCCTCCTGTGATCGAGACCTTCTCCTGAATTCCAACGAAGGTCGTGGTAATGGTGACGGTGCCCGCCTGTTGGTCGATCACGGGGAACGATTCCTTGTTGGGCCCGGCGGCGAAGACGGTGATCGACTTGCCGTTATCGGCGACGAAGTCCATCCAGAAGGTTCCGCCGAAGAAGAAGCCGTCTTTGCGTTCCTGGACAACCGAGGTGCCGTGAACGCTGCTCATTCCCGAAACACCGCAAACTTCATCCGGAAACGGACCGTCGGAGAAATGACTTGCCACAGTCGAGTGAGCAAGGCTGGTAGATGCGGCGACGCAGCCGAAGACCGCCGTGACAGCGAGCGCTAGAAGCTGTTTCGCCCCACGAGAAAACATCCAAATCACCCCGATCCCACTCGGTGGCGCTCCCACTCCGTTCGAACGCGCAGCATAACCGCCCAAGCGACGTTAGACAAGCCACATAACGCGGCAGATCGTCGCTGACGCAAAGATCGAATGGCGACACTGCCGAAGAGTCTCGCTCCCGTGCGCGGCAGCGCCTCTCGCGAGCGAAAGTAGTTGATCAACCGCGGCAGTCGTGGCGCGCGTGGCGCCCGCGGCGATGGCGTGCCGCGGATGGCGTCGGAAATGGTGCAGGACGAGTGTGGCGCCGGCGACCGCCGCCGCGAGAACCGCGCCGAGCTCCAGGGCCCGGAGAGCGACGCAGCGACGTCGGGGCTGGCGCGGGTCGTCCCCAAGATTGCTCCGCGGAGACTTTCTCAGCGTCGCGCGTGCTCCCGGACTGAGAGACGGCGGATCGCGGTAGGCGTCCCGCTCCCGGGCGCCCGGAAAGCGGATGAGTAGGGAGGCGATCGCCCGATCCGCGTGCGTGTACCAGTCCTCGGGCCTCGTCCCGAGGGTGATCTCGGCCTCGAGCGCCGCGAGTGTTCGGGCGGCCTGCAACTCGGCGCGAGCATCGCGGGCAAGCATCCCCGGATCATCCGTGCGCAGATGCATGTGGCCCACCAACGCTCAGCACGGGCCCGGTATTGCGACGACGGCCTGCGCCTGGGGCCGATCTCTCGCCCGCCATCTGCCTCCGGAATTGCCGACCTTGTTCCGGACGGAAAATGCACGGAACATCAGCTGCCACCCAGGGACCGTGAACGCCATCTTCTATGTGAGGAAACTCCAGTAATCACGGGACATTCGCGGTCAGGGAGCGGCACGGACATGCCCTTGTAATGAAGGGGTTGGGGGTTCGAGTCCCTCCGCCCGCACTTTGTGATGAGTCGGGACATAGGTCACACCTGAGTCGCGACATAGGTCTCACTTTTGAGAGCTCGGCCATCGGCCGGGCTCTCGCGTTTCGTTGCGCCAGTAGGTCTTGTTCGGCTCGATTAGGTGGCGGGAGAGCACTTCGCCGGTGGTGAGTTCGGCGACCGTGACGTGGTGGTCGTCGGCGAACGCGAGGACGCGTTTGCGGGCGTGGGTGGTGCCGATGTCGAGGTGGTGCATGCGGCCGGCGCGGCGGAGGGTCATTTTGCCTTTGGTGTCGAGCCGGTCGTAGCGCAGGCGGTAATGCCCGGGCGCGTGTCCGTTGCTCGCTGGCGCGGCTTTCGGGGTGGCGCGGTAGGCCTCGCCCGGCGTTCGACGGTTGAGGGCTCGGTGGGGGCGCCGTTCGTTGTAGTGCTCGCGGAACTCCTCCAGCTGTCTTTGAAGCTCGGCGATCGTCCGGGCGGTTGGTCTGGCCGCGAGCCAGCGCTGCAGGGTCTGGTGAAACCGCTCGGTCTTGCCCTGGGTCTGGGGGTGGCCGGGAGCTCCGTTCTTCTGCCGGACACCGAGTAGCGCCAGGACGTATTCGAACGCGTTGCGACCGCCGGTGAACCGGCTCGTGTAGACGCTGCCGTTGTCGGTCAGCGTCGAGGCTGGTGGGCCGTATTCCTCGATCAGGCCTAGGAACACGGTCACCACGTCATCGCCGGTGACGGGCTCATGGGCGGTGCAGGAGAGCAGGTAGCGGGAGTGATCATCAAGCCAGTTGAGGATCTCCACGTCGGTCCCGTCGGCCAGGCGCCAGTGGATGAAGTCCGACTGCCACATCTCGTTCGGCTGCGCCATCTCAAAGCGCGTGTAGGACGAGCGAGGCCGCTTTCTGGGCTCCGGGGTGATCAACCCCGCCGCGTGCAAGATCCGGCGGATCGTCGATGTCGACAGCGCCGGCAGCCCCTCTCGCTCGAGGTGCCAGCCGATCGTGACCGGCCCGGCATCCAACCCATCCGCGGTCAACTGGCCACGCAACTCGATCACCCGCTGACGGACCGTCTCAGGCGTCGCGATCGGCGTCGTCTTCGGGCGGCGTGAGCGAGGCTCAAGCGCGTCCAGGCCGCCCTCTTGGTAGCGGGCGAGAAGGCGGTGCAGATGCCGGCGGGAGATCCCGTACTCGGCGGCAGCCGCGGTGACCGTCAGCTGCTTAGAAACGATTTGAAGAACAGCAACGCGAGCTCGGGACATGCCCGCGACTGTCCGCCCACCCCCGGACAGGCGCGCCCGGCGATCGCCGCTGCGGCACTCGCTCCGCTCGCGCCTCCGCGACGACCGCCCGGTCTACGTGAGACCTATGTCCCGACTCATGAGGGACCTATCACCTGGGACATATGTCGTGAACCCAGACACCCCGGCGGGGTTGACGAAAGGCCAGCAAATGGGCGTAGCCGGGCCGGGCCTTCCCTTGCCGATCAGGCGATGGCGCTGACGCGCGTCGTCCTCACGCACGAGGTACGCCGAGTTGTCGACAGACCCGCCCGCCGCGGCACGCGGTCTGGGGCTACGGGTACAGGCAGGAGATGTTGGCGTTGGTTTGTTGCCCTGCGGCTACCGTCGCTGTGCCGCGGCAACCACCGCTCCTGAGCGTGTAGCTCCCGGCCGGTACAACCAGCGTGTAGGCGTCGCCAGCCGGGACGAGCTGGCTCGCGGCGACCATCCCGGCGGAGTTGGAGGCGGTGACGGTGTAGGGCTCGACGGCGCAACGAGGAGTGCCTGGGGGATGCCCGCCCTCGCTGAAGAGAGCGCCTACGATCCAGCCATCACCGGCAGGGACGTTGCCTGGCGGCGGTCGGGTGCCGCAGGGCCCGCTGGAGGAGCCAACAACCGATTCCGTGGGCGGGGTGCCTGCCAAAACCCGCGACTTCCTCCTGAGGACGACCCTGAGCTTCAGGCGACCTGCCTCGGTCCGGTTCGGGATGACCCACTGCAGGGCGAATGCTCCGCCTCGCTCCAGGGCGGTGCTCGCCCTAATGCGCCAGTGCCTTCCGCTGGATGACTCGAGCGCCACTTGCCCTCGCCGCGGCCCTTTCCTCGCATGACCGGCGATGGTGAGCCGCTCGCCGACTTGGACCCCGGGAGGAAGCGGTCGGTCCAGGACAATCGAGGGCCGACTCCGTGTGGATCCTGCGTGACCGCTGGCCGCTGTCGCGACGCCGGCCCAGACAAGCGCTGCCACCGCGGCCTGCGCCATGAGGCGATACGAGCGCACCACGTCAGTATGCCCGTGGCCGCAGAGCTGTAAGCCCGAGATACCCGCAGCTTGCGGGCCACCTCGATGACTCGAGGTGGCCCGTGATGCTTGCGCCGTGCGGGCCGCGAGCGCTGAGCGCTCTCAGCTGATGGTCACCGGCACTGGCTGAGAAGCGATCCCGTTCGCGACCACAACCAGGGTGCTAGGTCCCGTGGGCGTATTCATCGGGACCGTGAAATCGGTCGACGAAGAGGCGCCGGGGGCGATCGAAACCGAGCCCCATCCGCTCGTTCGGGCATAGGTGACCACCTTGGACGTCTTGTTGGTTATGCGCACCAAGGGGAAGTTGGTGTTGTCCTGGACGTCATCACCGTAGGCAGCGCCCTGCGACAGTCCGGCAAGTTGGGTGCCGGACAGGCTGCCGGTCTGGCCTGGGCTGAAGGTCCCCGAGCTGATCGATGTGATCGAAGGGGTCCATGCCGGGTTGGGAGTCTTACCGGAGTTGTAGACCAACATCTGGTTGCTCCCGTCGTTGAACAGTACCTGCCCGTTCGGCAGGGCCAGCATCCGCGTGTAGTACGTGGAGTCGTTCGCTGCGTTCGGAATGTTCGGAACCGTGCTCAGAGTGTTCGTGTTGGCGTGGTACAGGAAGAACGCAAGCGGAGCGTTGTACACGCATGCACTGACATCGAACAGAACATTTCCATCGGGCAGGATGGATCCGGGGCCATCGGCGCTGTCGAATTGCATGCCGTCGATCGTTGGGATCGAGGGACCGTTGACCCATTTGCCAGCCGCGTAGTTGTAGAGCGCGGTGTGCGCCGGCGTATCAGTCGTGCACGGCGTCGGCGGGATCTCGTTTGACGTGCCCGCCCCCACCACGAACGTGTTACCACCAGGCATCACGACCTGGGGTCCAACCTCGACCTCAGGAGTGTTGACGGGCGATCTCACCGTATTCCCAGCGAACCCCCAGTTCAAGCTGGATGGAGTGAACAGCTCGGTGGTGGGTGTCAACCACGTGTCGACGGTCAACACCTGACCGTTGGGCTCGAGATTCCAGCCTTCTTCGTCGTTGGGATCGTTCTTGCCTTGCCCCGGAATCACCAACCAGTTGTTACCCGTCGCGTTGAAAAGCGCATCATCCGTCGTCAGGATGGGGCTCGAGGACGTGCAGTTCTGGCACGCCTGCGACAACATAAAGGTGCCATTGGCGAGAAGGTCGCTCTGGGCATCTCCGATGTTCGACCAACCCGCGGGTGGGGAGACTGACGCCCATTTGTTGGTGACGGGGTTGTAGGTGGCGCCCTTGTTTGTCCAGGTCGGCGTGCCCCCGAGGTACTCACCGCCCTCGACGATCATGCGCCCATCCGGCAGGATCGCCGAGGCGAAATAGAGAGGGTCATAACCCGACGGCATCGACGCGATCTTGCTCCAGGTCCCGCCGACATAGCTGCCCGTGGAGTCCGGCGTGAGCTTGTACCAGACCCTGGTGCCCCCGGCGGGAGGTTCGGAATGGACCAAGACCGATCCATCGCTGGCCAAGAGCATCGTGCCGGGATCAAAAGGAGGCGCATTCGTCAACGGCACCCACGGCGACGTCCCCGCCACCGCGGGAGCCATCGCAGCCGGAGCCGGCTTTGCACGTCCCAGCGGTGGACCAAGCCTCGGACGAGCACCTACGAATGCTCCGGCCCCATTGGCCGCGCGGTGTACCGCGGCCGCCGACGCCGTGTTGCCAATCATCAAGGCGCCCGGCGCCGCGAGAGATGCGGCCAAGCCCAGGCCTACGAGAGATCGACGGTTCAACGCAATCAAGGTTCCTCCATTCGGTTTGCGTGTCCCGACCGGTCAACCATCGGGGCACGACGAACGCCATCACCCACGCCCGATCCTGATGCACGCGCGCGACACGAGCGAGCCCGGACAATGTCATCGGGCACACAATGCGTCACGGACAACGCCGCGCAGCGCGACATCTCGTCCCTCCCGTCGCTGCAAACATTCGACGCTTTGAAACGCGCCTCCAAACGAATTGAACGTCAGGAGAGCGCCGGCGGCACACTACCACGCTGGTGACGGTCTGATCTCAGGCGCCCGCGCTTGACAGGCGTCCGAGACCAGGTATCGAAGGAAATCCTGGTAGAAGAGCGACCGACTCCGCAAGCCCGTTGGGGACTTGAACCCCCACCCCCTCATCACAAGTGGGTAAGCGTTCAGTCCCCGGGGCTCAGGTGAGCGCGGGGAACGGGTCGCCGCGGTTGTGCGCGGCGAGCAGTTCGCTGAGGTAGGTGAATAGCGAGCGGCGTTGCATGCGGCAGGTGACGGCGGCGGAGAGGGCGCGTTCGGCGAATCGTTCTCCGGTGTGGCTTTGGGTGCCGAGCGAGAGTTTTCGGTGGATGACCGGGCTGCGGAGCGCGCGCTCAGCGGGGTTGTTGGTCGGTTCGACGCCGTCGATGGTGGTGAAGGTCCAGAGCGCGGGCCAGACCTTGAGCAGGTTGTTGGCGAACTGGCGGTGCCAGCGCGTTCGCCGGCTCTTTGGGCTGGCGTCTTGGAGCAGCCGCCGCAGCTGGGTTTGGATCGGGGCGATCTCGGCCTGGAGCCGGTTTCGGTTGTGGTGCTCGTGTTGGTAGGAGCGCCAGGCGGCGAACACCTGGTTGGTGAGCGGGAAGCCGTGTTCGCCGAAGGTCTTCTGCTCGGCGAGCCCGTCGGCGTGGCGGCGGAAATCACGCTGGAGGTGTGACCAGCACACTTGGCGCTGGTTGGGGTCGAGGTGGCTGTAGCCGTTCCAGCGGTCGGAGACGACGATCCCGGGGTAGGGGCCGATCAGCGCGTTGAACTGCTCGCGGTTGCAGTGCTCGGCGATCTGGAAGAACGCCGCGTCCAGGGTGGTCGCGGTCCAGAGCGCGCGCCCCTCACCGCGCGTGCGCCAGCCGGTCTCATCGACATGCACCGAGCCCTGGTCCAGCACCCAGTCCTGCAACTGCAGGTGCGGGCCGGCGAGCGCTTGGGACGCGCGCTGGCAGATCGCATCGACCGCGCCGGTCGAGAGCGTGACGCCGAACAACTCGCGTGCGAGCTCTGAGATCCCGCGGCGTGAGATCCGATGCCGGCAGGTCAACGTCACGACCGCCGCCTGTAACCGGGGCCCGAACGCGCAGACGCCGATCTGCTCCGGGACCCGGGCGCTGGTCCGGGCCAGGCAGTGCCGACAGCGCAACTGATGCGTGCGATGCTCGGTCCAGGTCACGCTGATCGGCGGCAGCTCGGCAACCTGATGGCGACCGAACCGCCGCCTCGGACGCCGCTCCTCGGCGGTGAACTCGCGCCCGCACCCGCCACACGCATCCGGGTAGTGATCGACGATCTGATCAATCTGATCCTCGGGCCGCAGCTCGCGACCCGCACCCGGGTGCCCAGACTGACCGCCAGCCTTGCGCCCCTCGCCCTCTGAGCGCATCAACTCCTTCGCCTTCGCCCGAGCCTCCGCCCGCCGCTGAGCGCGTGTCTTCGGCGGATCCGACGACGGCGGCCGCGAACTCGTACGCGAGTCCTGACGCGCCTGGGCCTCCAACCGCGCGAGCCGCTCCTCGACCTGCTCAACCCGCGCGGCTAACTCGAGAATGAACTCGACACACACCTCCCGGCCCGCGTCATAGATCGCCTCCGCCTCCGCGCGGTCCATGACTGCAAGATTCGCTGCACCAACAAGGAAACCCTGCCCAAGGCCCCGACGACTGAACGCTTACACAAGTGGGCTCAGTGACAGGGCTTTTGCGTGTAACACGGGCGTCTAGGGTCGGCCGAGTTCGCTTGGGCGGGGTCAGAATTGAGCGATCGATCGGAAGGGAAGCCAGACGGCGTGGTCAACCGGTGGTCACGTCGGCGAGGCCCATCGAGCTCGCGACGCTGTGAAACTTGACATCCGGAGGCGCGACGATCGTGGCTGGGATCGCTTGCATGAACACGGCAACGTGCGAAGTAGCGAAATGCCGCCGGAGCGCGTCGTCGCTATCCCACTCCTCGACGAATACGAACTCGTTCTCGTTCTCGGTGTCCTCATACAGCCGGTAGCTGATGCAGCCGCGCTCCAAGCGCGACGCGGCTGCAACCGCCTGCCCGATCCGGACAAGTTCCGCGCGCCTGCCGGCATCGGTCTGAACTCGCCCGACCACCACGATCATCGTGTCTCCTCTCGATCCGTCACCTGAGTCGTCGTTGCGGTCTTCCACTTCCACATCATCGCCCAGCCCGAGCCGGATCGGCGAAGATCAGTGGTATGTGGGCCCCACGCGCTGCGACCCTCGTGTGTTTGGCGGGCACGCTCGCGCTCTCGGCCTGTGGCGGGGAGCGATCGCCCACCAACGCCGACCACCACGTCCACCGGGTCGATTCGACTATTTCGATGGGCCCGGCGCCACACTCGGCTTGGGCCGCGTGTGTGCAGGGCTGGCTGCTGCGGTCCGCGTGCCCGCGATCGCTGCCAACCTCCGGCTCGAGGACAACGCGCCCAAACGTCGTCGCTGGCTGCAGCGGCGGGCCCACCATGAACCACGTTCCCCTGGCCAGCAAGCAGTGCCGCTTCGCGCAATGGAGCTATTTGACCTACGGGCGTCCGATTCCCGGGGGCGAAAACGGAATCGTGGTCTCGGCCTCGGAGCTGACACCACCACCGCCGTATTTCATACACGTACTGGTCTTCGGCACGACCGATCCCTCAGCGCTCGGATTCGCGCTGCCACGCGGACGACCCAGACCACTGACCGACGCGCTCCTGCAGCGCACCAACAGGCGACGCGCGGTCCTGATCAGTCGCGTGCAGTGGGCCGGGCATCCCGGCGAGCTAATCCTCGCCCCCTCCTATCCGGGTGGAGGAGAGATGGGCGGCCACCTCATCTTCAGCTACAGGACAGGACGAATCTACCGCGGCATATCGCTGCACCCCTGGCCATCGGTATACCGCTACCGCATCGATTACAACACCGTCGATCGCGCCGTCAAACTCGCCCCCCATCCCGCCTACCCCGAGATCGAAACAACACTTCGACGGATCGTCGAATCGAGCCGGTGAGTCTGGCCCCAAGCGACGGTAGGAGCAGAATCGCTAGCCGCGCGCCGCCGCGATCAGTCGCGATCGAGCGGCGTCGAACGCTAACGGTGCAGCCCGCCCGCCACCGATTTGCGGACGACTTGCAACCGCCAACGCCGCGCGATACGCAGGCGGCAACGACTAGTCAGCGCCCGCAACCGCCGCGTGATCGCAAAATGGCTACGGCGGACCACAAAAAAGACCCAGCGTCAGCACCCGCTCGCGGGTCGTCGCGACACCCGGCTGCACTACCGAGCCGTCGCTTCGCGCGCCGACCTGCTCGAAATCGTTGCGCTGCTTGAATGCAGCCAACACCCCGACCCGGCGTGCGTGGCCGCGCTGCGCGAGCTGCTCGTCAACGGCTGCGACACCCCCTGTACAACGCCGACATCCACGTCTCCGAACTCCACGCAACCCTCGACTACGTCCGGTCCGGCCTCTGACGCCTCGACACGGACCGGATCGGCGCAGGCCGGACAGCCCTGTCCGCGACCCTGAACCCACCGCCGCTGTCGTTCGAGACCTGCCAGACGGTCGTACTGAGGAGCGCTAGGTATCAGCTCCCGTCGCCGTCGCGAACCAGCTTGGCGGACCGAAATCCGAAACCCACACCCCGTCGAGCAGGTAGGGGGTGTCTTCCACGGGATCGCACGGTTCGGCTAGGTGTCCGTGGATGAATCTGTCGTTCCTCGGGTCCACGAGCATTTCGAGAATCTCGTTGGAGAACGCCTCGCTCCACGGACTCCACAACGCCGCGCGCCAGTGCGGGGGCTGCGACGACGCCCAATGAGAGCAGTGCGGCGGTAGCGACGACCGTTCGTGGCGAGATTCGCTTTGTCACGTCAACTCCCCGTCCGTGGGTGAGTGCAGGTGAGCCCGGCCGCTAGCACGGGGCACAAGCCGGCGGGCGGGCTCAAGTCGGTGCGCTACCCGACTACTAAGTAACGGCTGAGGAGCCCTCGTACTGGCGTTCGCCCTCCGCGCCCCTCAGGGGCGATTAACGGGCAGGGGAGCCCGGTTCACGACTGCGCGAGCATCGCCCGCGCCTCGTCCTCCGTGAGGACGGCGACGCCGAGGCTCTGGGCTTTCGTCAGCTTCGAACCCGCGGAGTCTCCGGCGATGAGGTAGTCGGTCTTGGCCGAGATGGAGCCGGAGGCCTTGGCGCCCGCGGCCTCGAGCAGCGCCTGGAACGCTTTGCGCTCGACCGAGAGCGTCCCGGTGATGACGACGGTCTTGTCGGCGAACGGCGAGTCGACGGTCGCCTCGATGCGGCGGTCTTCGTCGCGGACGTCGAGGCTGACACCGAGCTCGCGCAGTGCGGCGATCTCGTCCTGTGTGGCGGGCTGGTCGAGGAACTCGCGCAGAGCCTCGGCGACCACGGGACCGATGTCCTCGACGTCGCACAGCTCCTCCACGGTGGCGAGCTGCAACTGCTCGATTGATTCGTAGCCATGGCGGCAGACTCGCTTGGCCGTCCCCTCCGAGGTCAGGGGAATCGACCAGCCGACCAGGGCACGCCGGAGGCCCACGGCCTTGCTCTTTTCGATCGCCGCCAGGAGGTTTCTCACCGACCGCTCGCCCCACCCCTCGAACCGTGCCTTGGCCTCGGGCATCAGCGTCTCGTAGTCCAGACGGTAGATGTCCGAGGGAGTGGAGACGAGTCCGGCGCCGATCAGTTGCTCGAGCCGCGCCTCGGACAGGCCCTCGACGTCTGCGCCGGCCCGTGAGCACCAGTGGATCAGCCGCCGCAGGCGCTGCGCCGGGCACCCCTGACTGTTCTCGCACATCACGACCTTCGACGCCCCGACGATCGCCAGCGGCCCCCCGCAAGACGGGCACGCCGTGGGCGGCTCGATCGCCCGTTCGGTCCCGTCGCGCTCGTCCGGGTTGACGACCCCGGAGACGAATGGGATCACGTCGCCGCGTCTGAGGATGAACACGCGATCACCGATGCGGATGTCACGCGCCGCGATCACCGCGAGGTTGTGCAGGCTGACATGCTCGATGTGCGTCCCGGAGACGAACACCCGCTCGACGC
The DNA here is from genome assembly GCA_963812225.1 of uncultured Solirubrobacterales bacterium. Classification (GTDB taxonomy): domain Bacteria; phylum Actinomycetota; class Thermoleophilia; order Solirubrobacterales; family Solirubrobacteraceae; genus Palsa-465. The sequence goes on along the minus strand of CAWEUN010000005.1, from coordinate 399,245 downwards.
GGCCCCGGGGGGTGAGCTGCCCGGTCTTGCCCGGCGTCCAGTCGACGTCGAGGAGCCGGGTCACCGCGATCTCCGGCGGCGGCTTGAACGCCACCGCCCCCTTCGGGTGATGCCCGGTCTGACCCGCCGCGTCGTAAGCGCCTCGATCGGCCAGCTTGATCACGACCCCATCGAGCTCATAGTCGACCTCCTGCCGCGTGTCGATGATCCGCCCGATGTAGGCGCGAATCTCGTCGGGATCGCCGGACTCCTGGTAGCCCTCGACGGTGAAGCCAAGGTCGGTGAGGTCGTCGGCGAGCTTGCGGTGGGCCTGACCGCCGCCGAGCCGGATCAGGTCGAACGCGTAGAACCTCACCGGCCGGTCGGCCACCTTGCCCCGGTCCTTGGCCAGCAGCGTGCCCGCCGCAGCGCTGCGCGCGTTCGCGAGCGGTTTGTCCTCATGCGCCTCGTTGTAGGCGCGCCAGTCCGACCGCAGCATCACAACTTCGCCGCGGACCTCACAATCGATCCGCTCCGGCAGGGTCTCGGGCATACCGTGCACGTCCCCGCCGCGCACGTTGACGGTTACGTCCTGGCCGACCTCGCCGTTGCCGCGCGTCGCCGCGCGAGCCAGCCTGCCGCGCCGGTACAGCACCGACAGCGAGGACCCGTCGAACTTAGGCCACAGCGCGAACGTCTGCCCCGGAAAACGCGCCAGAAAACCGTCGAGTTCGGCGTCCGTCGTCACCTTCTCCAGCGAGAGCATCGGAACTTCGTGTCGAGCGTCCGCGTACAGCTCGCCGGCGAGATCCGCGCCAACCTCCTCGAGCGGGTTATCCACCGGCGTCAGCTCCGGATGCTCCGCGATGAGCTTCCGTAACTCGTCCTCCAGCGCGTCGTACTCCGCGTCACCGATCGCCGGCTCGCCCGAGTAGTAGAGCTTCTTGTGATGCCGCAGGTCCTGCGCCAGCTGGTCGATGCGGTCAGACGCCGCCGTGAGCGAGGACATCGAGGGGCACTATAGGTGCGGCCCGATCTCAGCTCGACTGCCGGCGTGCGAGCGCCAGCTCGGCCGCCACTACAGGCCGTTGGTTATCGATCTGGAGCCGGCGCTCGAGCACCGGGACGGCCGCGGACGCCTGGCCGCTCAGCCGCAGCGCGCGTCCCAGGTCATACAGCGCATACGCGTAGGTCAGGCACACGTCGCTGGTCGGTTGAACACACGCGCTGAGCCGCTCGCCCGTCGCCGCCACCGCCCGCTCAAGAACCGGCACCGCGCCTCTGTAGCGGTCGGCTAGGAGCATGTCGTGACCCCGCGCCTCGAGGTTCGTGGCCAGACCAGGGGACACGGGAACCGACCCAGAATGCGGAACGGGCCCGGCGGTCGGCAGCGCGGCGGACTCGCCCCGCTGGCCGCTCCCTTTCTTCGTAGGTCCACTCACCGCCGGGCGCCCCGACCGACCGGCTACCGTCGCATGACCGTGCCCGGCACCGGTCGCGAGCGCGACCGCCAGTACCGCAGCGAGCACACCGGCAAAGGCGAGGAGCGCCACCAGCGCGACCATCCTGCCGCCGACGTGTGGGACGCTCGAGGCGCGGTAGACGTGCCGCGAGCTCCACGATGTGGACGGATCGAGCGGCCGCGCCTGCGCGTCGCGAGGTGGGGTCTCCTGCAGGTCGATCCCGGGGTCGCGGGTGGGGTCCAGGCGCACTCCAACCATGCGTCGCTCACCGCCCGGACCGGTGTAGCACCGCTCCAGCTCGACGCCTGCCAGCTCCAGCTCGGACACCACGCTCGCGGGGAACTCGACCCCGGCCAGGCGCAGCTCCTCGAAACTCACGGGCCTCCCGGCCGCACGTCGCAACTCATCAATCAGCAGCGCCTGCTGGTGCTCGAACGCGACTCCCAAGGGAGAACCGCCGCCCGACCCCCGCGCGCCGCGATCCACGATCCTCCTTTCCTCGAGCTCCCAACCCAGAGTAGCTCGCCAGGCCGCTCCGCTACTCGAGTCCCCGTAGATCGCGGAGCACGAGCTGGAACCCCTCGCGGTAGCCGCGGAGATAGTCCGGGGTGTCGTCGTCAAGTGCGCGCCGCGACCGCAGCATGTCCAAGCAGTAGCGGCGCAAGTCCTCGATCGTGAGCCCTATACGCGCTGCGCGCGCCTGAGCCCGCCACAGCGCCGCCAGGCGACCGGTCGTGAGGGGTTCGCGCTCGCCACGCTCCTCGAGCTCGGCCAGCCGAGCCCTGATCAGGGGGATAGCGTCCATCGCCATTCGCGAGCTCGCCATCTCTGGATTGTCGCGCCCGGGCAGTTCGTCTAGGCCTGCTCGCGCTCATCGTTGCCGCGTAGCAGCGCCAGCGCCTGATGAACGCCTTCGTCCGTCTCGAGTGCGACGCTGACCCAGCCCACGTCGGGCCGCAACTGCTGCCCGACCGCCGCGTCATTGACGAGTTGGGCTTGCAGCTTGGCTGGAAGCGGCACGTCTGCCACCGCGTCGCCGTGGAGGTGGCCGAGCTCGCGTTGGCCGACGCGCAACACAATCGATCCAAACTCGCCCTGCTCGCGGTACACCCCCGGCCAGCTCAGCGCCTCGCTGATGATCCGCTCGGCGGCTGGTCCTTGGCGGCCGAGAATAGAGCTGAGCAGATGGTCGATGCCCTCCAGCTTGTCGGGGTCGAGGACCAGATCGATGGTCGTGATCAGGCCGCCGTTGAGTGTGAATCCGGCCGCCCCGAGCGGGCCTTCGCGGGTCTGTATCAGGAGGCCGGCCTGGCCGTTGACGGTCGCCGGGTGGCAGAGGGTCGCGAACCGCGGGCCGAATGTGGCCCACTTGTGCGCGACCTCGGCCTGCGCCCTTCACTTCTTGCTGGAGCTCGGGGGCGCCCGCGACGCGGAAGACCACGTCCGGGTCGAGCACGGCTACGAGCGCGTCGAAGTCCCCGGCTCTCGACGCCGCAAGGAACGCGTTGACGGCCTCGCGCTGCGCGTGGAGGTCGGCATCCGGCTGCGGCATTGCGCCCCTGACCCGGCGCCGCGCTCGGCTGGCGAGCTGTCTTGCCGCGTCGGGGCTGCGGTCGATGATCTCTCCGATCTCGGCGAACGGGAGCGCGAACATGTCGTGCAGCACGTACGCAAGCCGCTCGGTGGGCGTCAGCATCTCGAGCACCACGACCAGGGCGAGCCCGACGCGTATCGGCCATCAGTACCTGTTGCTCGGGGTTGGTCTGCTCGTCGACCTCCACGATCGGCTCGGGCACCCAAGCGCCGACGTAGTCCTCGCGGCGAGATTGCCGGGCGCGCAGCATGTCGATGCACACTCGGCCAACGATCGTCGTCAGCCATGCGCGGGCGTTGTGGATCGTCTCCTGCTGGGAGCGGCTGAGCCGCAGCCAGGCCTCCTGAAGCGCATCCTCGGTCTCGCTGACCGATCCGAGCATGCGGTAGGCCACCGCCTCCAGGTGGGGCCGGTGGCGCTGGAACTGCTCGGTCTCCCAGCTGACGTCGCTCAACGACTCTGCTCTCTGACTAGCGGCATCCACCCTTAATGACGGTTTGGGGCTGTCCGATTGTGACGCGGCCGTGGCGCGGGGACCGTCACGGTCGTGGGTGTCACATCCGTGGCGGTGCAGACCGTCTGTAGGGGTGAGAGTTCAGAAGCGCTCCGCGCGACCAGTCCAGCGAGTGCTTCTCAAGCCGTCAAAGGAGTAGGCATGACCCAACGAATTCTGGCCCAACGCGGGCGTCTCATAACCGAGGAGAACAGCCGCTGGTGGACGCTCGGCGCGATGTGCTTCGCGCTGTTCACGATCATGCTCGACAACACGGTCGTGAACGTCGCGCTCCCGTCGATCCAGCGCGACCTGCACGCCTCGCTGCAGGCACTGGAATGGACGATGAACGCCTACACGCTGACGTTTGCGGTGCTGTTGGTGACCGGCGGGCGGCTCGGGGACATCTTCGGGCGCCGCAGGCTGTTCCTGTTCGGCGTGGCCGTCTTCGGAGCCTCGAGCCTGGCGATCGGGCTCGCGCCCAACGATGCGGTGCTCGTCGGGTTCCGCGCCGTCCAGGGGATCGGCGCGGCGTTCATGATGCCCGCGACGCTGTCGATCATCACGCAGGCGTTCCCGGCGGAGCAGCGCGGCACGGCAATCGGGATGTGGGCGGGCGTCAGCGCGCTGGCGCTGGCGATCGGACCCGTCGTCGGAGGTCTGTTGACCGAGGACGTGAGCTGGCGCGCGATCTTCTTCATCAACCCGCCGATCGCGATCGGAGCGGTAGCGGTGACGCTGTTCGCCGCGCGAGAGTCGCGCGATGAGACCGTCGGGCGCCGTATGGACTTCGCCGGCATCGCCACGCTGACGGCCGGCCTGACCGCGTTCGTGCTGGCGCTTGTCGAGGGCAACAGCTGGCATTGGGGCTCGGGGCGCATCGTGGGGCTGTTTGTCTTGGCCGTGGTCGCGTTGGCCGCGTTCGTGGTGATCGAGCTCCGCGTGCGTGCGCCGATGCTCGACTTCAGCTTCTTTCGGTCGCGGACGTCGGCAGGGGCGAACGTGGTCGCGTTCCTCGTGACGTTCGCGATGTTCGCCCAGTTCTTCTTCCTGACCCTGTACATGCAAAACGTGCTGCACTACTCCCCGCTTCAGACCGGGGTGCGGTTCCTGCCGGCAACGCTCGTGATAATCGTCGTGGGTCCGCTGGCGGGACGGTTGACCGATCGCGTCGGTCCCCGTCCGCTGATGGTGCTGGGACTGGTGACCGTCGGTGCCGCTTTACTGCTCCAGTCCCGGCTGACGATCCACACCGGTTACGGCCTGCTGCTGCCTGGCTTCATCCTGATGGGGTTGGGGATCGGGCTCGTGATGTCGCCGATGAGCACCGCAGCGATGAACGCCGTCGATCGCACCAAGTCCGGCGCGGCCTCCGGCGTCGTGTCGATGAGCCGCATGGTCGGCGGCAGCGTCGGGCTGGCGATGATGGGCGCGCTCGTGACGACGATCGGCCGCTCAAAGCTCGACTCGAGCCTCCCCCAGCTCCCCGGGGCCGCCCGGGCCAAGCTGGCCAACGCGCTCGGCTCGAGCGCCGCGCCCGGCGGGCACGCCTCGCCGCACGTGGTCCACGCCCTGCACGACGCGTTTGTGTCGGCGCTCGCCGCGGGACTCAAAGTCGGCGCCGTCGTCGCCTTCGTCGGCGCGGTATTCGCCCTCTGGCTGATCAACCCGGTGCGGACACAGCCCGCCGAAACACGTCCACGCGAACAGCGAGCGCCCGAAGCAGCCACGGCGTGACCGCGCTCGCCGGCATGCCGGAGACCTGCCCGGTGCGGGAGCGCATGGCTGCGCCGGTCACTGGACCAGGCAGCTTTTGCTCGGCGGCCGACCCTGAGGAAACGCTCTGACGAGCGCGCGCGCGATCAGCCAAGTGCGCGCAATGTACCCATCCGTCGTGTAGTGAATACCGTCCGGGATGAACCACCGCGGCTTAGCGTGAGCCGCCCAATCGAAGACGCGCATCGACGGATACCTGTCACACGCCGACAGAAGATCCTCGTTCAAGCGTCGCATTCCAGCCTCGCCGTAGAACCGGGGTGCACTCGCGAGCGTGATCGCGTTCACCCACATCACGGGTTGGGCGCCGATGATCGACATCATCTGCGCGATCCGGGTGCGCAGTCCAAACGTCGAGCCAGCCGCTACATCCGCTGCTTCGTTGGTGCCCAGCGCGAGGATCCAACACCCATGAAAGCCAGCCGAGATCTGCTGACGTGCGACCGTGGCCGCGTTCGGGTTCCCCTCGAAGGTCTCGTGGATCGATCGCGCCCCGGAGACCTCCATGTGCGTGGTCTTAACCCCGACCCTGAGTAGCTGGGCTGGCGCGCGCAGTCGCCGCTCGGGAACGTACTCCGCTGAAGCTTCGCCGTCCGACGTCGAGTCTCCGATGTAGACCACCGAACGACACGAAGTGTGCGTCGGCGGCGGAAGCGGCTTGGCCGCGGTGGACGCGGAGCCCGTAGTGGCGGCAGCGATCATCGCGCCGCTGGACCTGCCGCTCGAAGAGTGGGTGGAAGAGTCTCCACCGCAGGCACCCAGCAGCGCGGCTGCGGCAACCGGCAGCGCGATCAGCCGGGTTGCGGCGACGAGCCGCGCCTGAAGTTTTGTCCGCAAAGGCCGATTCCTTGGTGTTCTCGGCGTCTAGCCTTCAAAGCACAGGTACGAGGCGTCGAATGCCTGCGCTTGACCATGTTCATGCCGGTACTCAAGCGCCATCCTAAGACAGCGACGTGTGACGGAGCGCAAGCATCGAGTACAGACAACTAGGCTATTCGGGTGGGCTCTGGGTGTCGGCGTCATTCCCTACAGCCCGCTTGCGCGCGGACTCCTCGCCGGTACCAGGGAGCGCGACGGCCGGGCCCGTACACCCCCTCTGACGAGCTGCCGCTCATGACGCTGCGGCAGGGCATCGCGGGCACTCAGGCGCAACTGAGCTGGGCCGAGGAGGTCCTCCCCGAACTGCGCGCACGTGCAGGCGCCATGCGACCGCATGTCGCGATCGACAGGGGTGCTTCGTCAGTTCGTCGGACAATCGTCTGATCAAGGAGCACTAGCTATGAACGAGGTGATGGTCACCGGGTCCACGGGCGTCATTGGACGACGCGCCGTTCGCGAGCTGCTCGCCGCCGGCCACCGCGTCACGGGCGTGACGCGCTCCGCTGACGGTCGCGAGCGGCTCGAGAGCCTCGGGGCGGGTGCGGTCGAGGCCGACGTGTTCGACGAGGCCTCGCTGCGGGGCGCGTTTGACGGCGCGGACGCGGTCATCAATCTGTTGACGCACGTCCCGAGGGCCGATCGCATGGGCGATCCTTCCGCCTGGGAGGAGAACGACCGCATGCGCACCGAGGCCTCCGCGGTGGTCGCGCGCGCCGCCCAGAGTGCCCGGGTGCAACGGCTCGTACAGGAGTCGATCGCGTTCGTGTACGCCGACGGCGGCGACGCCTGGCTCGAGGAGGATGCGCCGGTCGCCGGCGGCGGCGTGGTGGCGACCGCGCTGACGGCCGAGCGCAACGCACGGGAGCTGTTTGACGGTGACACCGTCGTGCTGCGCTTCGGCCTATTTATCGGACCCGACAGCGGATCCACGCTGCCGCACTGGAGGCCGCGCGCGGCGGCGCCTCGATCGCGCCAGGGCCACCCGGCGCGTACCGGCCGACGATTTGGCTGGACGACGCGGCGGCGGCGATCGCCGCGGCGCTGCGCGTCCCGGCTGGGACGTACAACGTCGCCGACACCGACCCTTCGACGAACGGCGAGATCGATGCCGCGCTGGCGGCCGCCATCGGGCTCAAGGCCCTGCGCCAGCGGCCGCCTCAGGAGGGGCCGCTGGGGCGCTCGCAGCGTGTGTCGAACCGCCGGCTGCGCGAGGCGAGCGGCTGGGCGCCGCGAATCCGCGCGGGCACGGAGAGCTGGAGCGGGATCGCTCAATGACCGCCGCGGACCGCTTCGCACAGGCACGCCCGCGCCTCCTCCGGCTCGCCTACAGCGAGCTCGGCGACGTCGGCGAAGCGGAGGACGTCGTGCAGGATGCGTGGCTGCGGCTGGAGCGCGCGGACGCGGAGGCGATCGAGAACCTCGACGGCTGGCTGACGACGGTCGTCGCCCGGCTCGCGCTCGATCGCCTGCGGTCCGCCCGCGCGCGCCGCGAGACATCGGCGGCGAAGTTGCTCGCGCGCGCGAACCGGGTCTCCTTGGAGACGACGACGGTGTGGCTCAACGGCGCCCCTGCCGGCCAGGTCGAGGTCGACGGCGAGCCGACCGCGAAGCCTCGTGGTGGAGGACGAGAAAGTCACACGGATCTACGTGATGAGAAACCCGCGAAAGCTGACGCGGATTGGTGAGCTCGCCGAACTCGCCAGGTAGGCCGCAATCCGCCAAGCACCGCTTGACGTCTTTTCAAGCATCTGATTGACTAGGTTGTATGGAAGTGGCCAGAGCTGACCAGCGTCGTGAGGCTGGTCAACGTACGCGGGCGCGCCTCCTGGACTCTGCTCTGGACCTGATTTCAGAACGTGGTGAGGACGGGGTGACGCTCCGCGAGCTCACGGATGCCGCAGATGCCAACGTGGCTGCGGTGAGCTACCACTTTGGCTCGCTGAAATCCCTCTGTGATGCGGCGATCGAGGACGCGCTGGAGCACTACTTGGACGCCCAGCAGGAGGCCGTCAAGCACCTGGGCCCAGATTCGACGCTCGAGGAGTTGGCGGCAGCGTTCGCCCGCCCGATGATGCGCGCGCTGGCAGTCGGGGGTCGCGACCTCGCCGTGATGCGCCTCGTGGCGCGTGCCGGAATCGATCCGCCCAAGGGATGGGACCGGTTCGATGCCAGGTTCGTTGGGATTCGTACCGATGTCCTTCGGGTGCTAAAGGCAAACGTTCCCGATGTCAAGGAGCGAGAGTTGCTGCTCCGTACGCGCTGCGTGGCCGGCATGGTGAACTGGCTGGCCCTTGCACCCGTCGGGTTCGAGCTCAGGAACAGGTCGGAGAGACAGCTCGAGCGGCTTCTCGTGCCGGTAATCGCCGGCGCCTTTCGCGGCACTGACGCCGGCTGAGCCGGACCCAGCGGTCCCGATAAACAATTCAAGCAGGCGCTTGACAAGCTTTGCCACTCGCGATAATCTCAAGCAAGCGCTTGATCTAGTAACAATCACCGCTACGGGCGGCGCAAGCGTCGGGAGCGCGGGTGTGACGCGGCTAGCACCCAGAGTTTTTGAAACATCAGCACGAAGGAGAAACCAATGGGCGTATCTCGCATGAAAGTGGCGTTGACCGGTGCAACGGGATTCATCGGGTCTCACGTATTGATGGAGTTGCAACAGCATGGTCATGATGTGATCGCGCTCGTCCGCGACGAGAAGCAGGCCGACCTCGTCGCAGGCCGCGGCGCGACGCCGGCCGTCGTCGACCTCTACGACCGACCGGCCGTCGTCAAGCTGCTGAGCGCCGCGGATGGGGCCATCCACACGGCCAGCCCCGGTGACGAAACCAGCGCGAACCTTGATGGCGCGGTCGTGGATGCGGCAATCGAGGCGTTCGCCGGCAGCGGCAAGCCCTACATCCAGATCAGCGGCCTGTGGATCTACGGGCACAACCCCTCGATCGATGAGGGATCCCAACTCAACTCGCCTGCTCTTGTGGCGTGGAAGGAGCCGATCGAACGTCGCGTGCTCGACGCCGCAGACATGCGAGGGGTCGTGATCGTCTCCGGCACAGCCTACGGTGACGGCGGGGGAGGGATTCCTGGCCTGCTTCTTGGTTCACCCCGAGACGACGCGGGCAACTTGATCATGCTGGGTACGGGACAGCAGCACTGGGCGACCGTTCACGTCGCGGATCTAGCCGATTTCTTCCGGCGCGCGTTGGAGGCCGACTCGGCCCGTGGCCGGTACGTCATCGGCAACGGAGAGAGCTCGACCGTCGCCGAGTTGACCGAGGCGGCCGCCGTCGCAGTCGGCGCCCCAGGAGCGGTGCCGGGCTCCGACGATGAGGCTCGCGCTCGGCTTGGCGACTATTTCGCCGAGGTCCTGCTTCTCGATCAGGGCACCCTCGCCGCCAAGGCTCGAGCAGAGCTCGACTGGAGTCCCTCACATCCGGGACTCGTCGATGAGTTCACGGTCGGGAGCTACCGCAACGTGACCGTCGGCTGACGTTTACTGCCGGGCTTCCTCCGGTGAGACGGCGCCGGCGCCTCGCGACATCTGTTCGTCGATGCGCCGGCGCCTTGTCCTAGACGGCCGAAGGCCGCGTGGTACGTTCATGTGCCATGCAGGTCCGTGATCTACCCGGATCGCGGGTGCCCGCGGTCATCAACGGTGTCGGCATCGCGCTTGACCCGATCGGGTACATCAGGTGGTTCTCGGACCGCTACGGGCCGGTCACGGCGCCGCGGTTTCCCGGCTTCGGACCGATCGTCAGCCTCGCTGACCCCGCCCTGGTTCGCCAGGTGTTCACCGGCGACGCACGCACATTCCACGCCGGCGAGTCGAGTAAGCCGGTGTTGGAGCCGACGGTCGGCAGCAACTCGGTGCTGACGCTCGACGAGGAGCCGCACATGCGACAGCGCAAGCTCCTGCTAGAGCCGTTCCACGGCAAGAACGTCCAGCGCTGGGAGGAGACGATCCGTTCGATCACGGCGCAGGACGTCGCGCGCTGGCCATCCGACAAGCCTTTCGCCCTGCACCAGCGGACACGCACGATCACGTTGGAGGTGATCCTGCGGGCGGTGTTCGGCGTGCGCGAGCAGGCTCGCTTCGAGCGGGCGCGGACACTCGTCACGGAATTCGCGAACCGCGCGCATCCGATCAGCCTGTTTCCGTCCGCCCGGCGCGATCTTGGCCCGCTCAGCCCGTGGGTCCGGTTCAAACGTGCGAGGGAGGCGCTGGATAACTTCCTCTACGAGGAGATCGAGCGCCGGCGGGTGCAGTCCGATCTAGCCGACCGCCACGACGTCATGTCGCTGCTCCTGCGCGCCAGCGACGAGGCGGTCGAGCCGCTCAGCCGTCAGGACCTCAGGGACGAGTTGGTGACAGTGCTCGCAGCCGGGCACGAGACCACAGCGACCGCGGTGGCGTGGGCGTTCGAGCGGCTGCTTCGCACGCCGCGAGTCCTTGACCGTCTCACGCAGTCCCTGCCCGAAGGTGACGAGTACCTCGACGCCACGATCAAGGAGACGCTTCGCGTGCGGCCCGTGGTCACGGACGTCGGGCGGAAGCTGGTCCACGAGATCGAACTCGGCGGTTACCTGGTACCCGCCGGCTCGCTCGTGATGGCCGCGATCGCCGCGATCCACTTTCGCGAGGACCTGTATCCGGACCCTGAGGAGTTTCGCCCCGAGCGGTTCCTCCAGCGCACACCAGACGCGTACACGTGGATCCCGTTCGGCGGCGGCGTGCGCCGGTGCATCGGCGCCTCGTTTGCGCAGTTCGAGATGCGCGTGATCATGCGAACGATCCTCGAGTCGGCGCGGCTGCGCGCAGCCAGCCCTCGATCCGAGCGATCAAAGCTCCGCAACGTCACGTCAGCTCCAGCCCGAGGATGCCGCGTCGTGCTCGAGTCGCACCTGCCGGCTGGCTCCCAGTCGAGCGCGAGCGCAGATACAGCAGAGGAATTCGCGCGGTCCGGCTAGCCCGCGCGGCCCTCGATGTAGCGTGATCGGGCCGATATGCTCGGCGTGTCCCTGATGACCGGTGCGGCGGTCCCGAGTACCACCCGGCAGACCCTCCTCGGCGAGGGCGCGCGGTGGGACGCCCGCCGCGGCGAGCTCCTGGCTGTCGACATCCTGGCGGGCCACGTCTACCGCGACCGCGTCGACGACGAGGGTCACCTCTACCGCGTTCGGACCTATCAGTTGCCCGGGACCGTGGGCGCCATCGCGCCGGTCGACGAGGACGAGGGCTGGCTGCTGGCCGCCGGGAGAGGTTTCGCGTACCTGTCGCTCGACGGCGCGGTGCGCGCCATCGCCGAGGTCGCCCCCGCGGACAGTCGGATGAACGACGCCGCATGCGATCCGCAAGGGCGCTTCTGGGCGGGCACGTTGGCTGACGATCACCACGTAGGGGGCGGGGCGCTCTACCGGCTCACGGGGACGGGCGAGGTCGAGCTGATGCTCGACGGTCTGACGATCTCGAACGGACTCGGCTGGAGCCTCGACGGAGAGACGATGTACCTCGTCGACAGCGGCCCGGGAGTGGTCCACGCGTTCGCGTTCGACGGCGAGCGCGGCACGGTCTCCGATGGCCGGGTACTGGTCACGGTCGCGGAGGACGTCGGCGCGCCTGACGGCATGACCGTCGATGCTGCCGGCGATCTGTGGGTCGCGATCTACGGCGGCGGACGAGTTCATCGGTACTCCCGCGACGGTGAGCTGCGCCAGACGCTGCTCGTCCCCGCCGCGCAGAGCACATCCTGTGCGTTCGCCGGCCCGGGCTTGAACCGTCTGTATGTCACCACGGCCACGGAGGATTGGAGCGAGGAGGAGCGCCGTGCCGATCCGACCGCCGGCCTGGTGTATCGATTGGAGACCGATACCGTCGGGCGGCCCGCCGCCCCGTTCCGACCGGATCCCGCGTGGTGGGCTGGCGTCGTCGGCTCGTGAGGGACGACGGAGCTCGTTCTGTGGCGCGCGATCGCACTGATGGGCGGCTGACCGATGTGCCCCCCGCCGGCCGTTTTCGCGGGGCGCTGCGCGTCGAGCGCGGCGATTCCGTCCTGATCGATGCCGCCAACGGCACCGACGGGGCGGGAACCGCTCTCGCGCCGGGCACCGCCTTTCAGATCGCCTCGATTTCCAAATCGTTCAACGCAGCATCCGTTCTCCTGCTGGCCGACAACGGCCGGCTCTCGCTCGACGATCCGCTCACTAAATTCATCGATGCGGTGCCGCGAGCATGGTCCGGCATCGCCGTTCGCCATCTATTGACCCATACGAGCGGTGTCGGCCATTGGCCGGACGTCGCCGAGCTGGACATGTACAACCCCTGCCCCCGCGACCAGCTCCTCGCCCGGATAACCGCCACGCCGCTGCGGTTCTCGCCGGGGGCAGGGTGGCTCTACAGCAGCCCGGGCTACGTGTTGCTCGGGTACGTAGTCGAGATGACGGCGGGCGTCCCGTACCGCGAGTTCGTGACCAGCCACGTGTTGGAACCGCTCGAGCTGCGCCACACCTGGATCGCCGAGCCGGCGCGACAATCGCGACGTCGCGGTCGGGAGCGTGGCCGGCGAGCCGACCAGATCTTTCGACCTCGGATCCGTGAACGTCGGCACCGGCGACGTGTGGTCGACAACGGCGGACCTCGCCCGGTGGCCGCGTGCCCTTGCCTGCACCGATCTCCTCAGCCGCGACGCCCGGAAGACGGTGTTCTCATTGCAGGCGAAGATCGCCGACGAGGAAGACGGGCTCACCGATGTCGGCTACGGCTGCGGCTGGTTCACCGCCCGAATGGGGCGCGAGAAGGTGATCCTGCATCCGGGCGACCAGTCCGGCTTCACCTCGCTGGTCGCATGGGCACCGGCGCCCGATGTGGTCGTCGCCGCGCTCGCCGCAGATGAGATCGAACTCGCCCCGCTCGTGTTGCCGACATTCGAGCGCCTACTGCCGAGCTAGACCTCATCGAGGCTCGCGGCGATCATGACCGCGGCCCGCTCCTGCGCGGCATAGGTGGCCCGCAGAGCCGGGACGACATCGTGCCCATCCGCGCCGGCCGGCGGCGGATGGGCGACGAGCACCGCGCGGACTTCGCGCCCGAGGGGCTCACCGCCGACCGTGTCGGCAAGGGCTGCCAGCGCGTCCGCGCGCACGCGTGCCCCGTCCACGAACGACCCGATCACGGTCTCCCGGGGCAGCGGCGCGCCGCCGAACACGCGGGCGTGCATCACCGCCGGATTGACGGCGTGTGGGCGGACGAGGGCCCGGCGCTCGCTGACCGATAGCCCTGCCGCGGCAGCGAGGTGGTCGATGGCGCGAGTGACGCCTTGAGCGTCCACGGGAAGGGACGCCTGCAGCTCCGGCGGCACTCGGGACATGAGGTCCGCGTGCTCCGCGGCCGCCTCGGACAGCAGCACCTCGACGTGGGCCAAGTGGGTGGCGTCCATTCCTTCAAGGTAGAGCCCACGTGACCACGGCGGGGGCGCCGTGACCGTGATCACTCACTGTGTGCTAGCCGTACCCGAACGGGGTCCAGCGCTCGTCGAGCCATTCCCGGGTGCTCGCGGGCGAGCGTTCGTGCGGCCACCGCCTCGCGGAGAAGGCGCTGACCGTCCTCGAGCAGCTCGTCGTCCTCGTGACACTTCCCCCCGCACGTGCACGCGCCGGCGCAGCGCGAGAGCGTGCGCTCGATTGGTCGGCTGAGCCAATTGCGGGTCGCTCGGTTGCCGGCCGATCGCTGGAGCTCCAGGACCGCGTCCTCCGACCGGCGCGACGCGACGGCGGACTTTTCGGCCGTCTTCGTGGACTCCGGGAGGGACCCTCCCCTGGGCGCCACCTGCCCCAACATCGACCCAGTCTGACAGAGCCCGGTCCCGCTGACAAGCGCGCCAATTGCACCCACACGCAGCGCTGATAACCGCGCCACCGGCAACCGCGCCGACACTCCTGCCACGCAGCCCGACCCTGGATAAGGTTGGCCGGTGGGCCCGCCCGACGCAGATCGGCTCGACTTGGTTGACGCGCATCACCACCTGCTCAACCTCGAGGCGGTCGACTATCCGTGGGTCCGGCGACGAAGCGCCCCGCTCGAGGCACTGCTCGACAACTACTACGAGATCGCCCACGACTACGACATCGACGACTACCTAGCCGAGGTGGGCGACGAGCGACTCGTCAAATCCGTGGCCTGCGAGTTCGGCTCGGCCGACCCTGTGGAGGAGGCGGCGTGGGTTCAGCGCCAGGCGGATGCGCACGGATTTCCGCATGCGTTCATTGCCGGCATCGACCTCGGGTCCCCGGCCGTCGGCGAGGTGCTCGCGCGCTACCGGGAGTTGCCGGTGGTCCGGGCTGTCAGACAGCCCATGTACTGGACCGAGGATCCGCGGCGGCGATTGGGCGCCAGGCCCGACTTCCTCACCGACCCGGACTGGTGGCGGGGCTTTGAGCGCGTGGCCGAACAGGGGCTCGTGTGGGAGCTGCTGCTGTACGACGAGCAGCTTCCCTCGGCACACACGCTGATCGAATCGTTTCCGGACACGGACATGGTGCTGGAGGCTGTCGGCTGGCCACTGGATCTCACCCGGGACGGGTTCAAACGGTGGAGAGAGCGGTTACAGGCCGTGAGCGAGTTCCCGAACGTGACGCTTAAGTTCCAGGGTCTTCCGCTGCTGTTCGGACCCTCGATCGACGAGGTCGGCCCGTGGGTGCAGACCGCCGTGGGGATCTTCGGGGCCGCACGGTGCATGTTTGCCACGGACTTCCCGATCGACCGGCTGCTGTGCAGCTTCCAGGATCTGGTGAGCAGCCTCGAGGCAGTGCTAAGCGATCTGAAACCCGAGGAGCAGTCGGCATTTTTTTCCGGCTGCGCGCGCCGGCAGTACGGCCTCTCCTAGTCCGGGGTCACTGATTCTGGGCGTGAAGGCTCGGCCAGGCGGCGCGTAGCAGCGCCAGCATCAGAACCTCGACGTGCTGTTCATCGCGCGCCTGGATCTCCCGCAGCGCGTCCTGCCCGGCGAGTGCCAGGCCGACAGGCAATGGATCGGAACCGCTCGAGTGCATCGAACGAGAGAACAACCCCTGTCAGACAAGGTTGCGGTGCCGGCCTACTGCAATTGCGTGATTGCGAGTGAGTGCCCGGTTAGGGATTTATTGGCCGTTTGTTGACGGCCGGATTCTCTCCTCGCGGTACACGCGATCCGCGAACACACCGGCAGGGTGCGCGCGCAGGCGGCGGATCACGCGCGCGGCAGCGTCCGGCATCACCTCGGGCGGTGGTAACGGCGAGCCGTACAGGGTCGGCAGAAGCATCGGCGCGGCGAGGGCGGCGAACGTGAGGTCAGCGGCCGTGAACGCGTCCCCGAGAATGAACTGGCGTCCGTCTGACAGGCGGGCCGCGATGTCGTCGAACTCCCGCTCCACCCGTTCCAGCGCGGCTTCCGCAGCAGCCGCGTCGACGCCGAGATAGCGACGGATCATGGCGTCGATCACCGGCCCCGCAAACCGAAACGCGCCCCGCTCCCACCCGGGCACGCCGGCCAGCGCCCAGGGGGTGAGGTCATCCACGACGGGCAGCGTCTGCTCGTACATCCATAACCGCCCGTCTGGCCCAAGCTGCTCGTCGAGTCGAGTCTCGAGCGCGGCCGCCTGCGCGCCCAGTTCACCGTCGGGATACAGCCGGAGGTCACTCGAGACGTGGGCGTCGGCCCATCGCAGGATGTCGGTCGAATCCGCGAGCACCGTCCCCGACTCGGTGACGAAGACGGGCACAGTCCTTCCGCCCCCGGCGCGACGGGCGGCGAAGACATGGATCACCTGGAGGTGGCGCTCCTCGACGTACGTGAGCCCCGCGCGGTCCAGCGCCCACCGCGCCTTCTCGCAGAAGTGGCTGATCGGGATCGTCACCAGGCGGCCGCTCACGCCGCGAGTCTTTCACAGCGGAGGAATGCGCCGGGTCAAATCTCTCAAGATGGCCGGCTGCGGCCCGTGACGACACAGCTCGTACTTGGCGGTCTACCGGCCGGAAATGCATCCGCGAGCGCGTTGGCTATCAGGTGCGCTCGTGCCGCGTATCCCGGAGACGTGTAGTGAATGCCGTCCGAGATGAACCAACTGTCACGTACCACCGACGCCCAGTCGAAGATGCGCATCTTCGGGTATTTCGCGCATGCCTCGGTGAGCGCTTCGTTCCAATGTTCCATGTCGGTCTCCGAGTACGGTCCTGAGGAGACGAGTGACTTGACGGTGAGCCACAGCACGGGCTCGTTCTTGATCACGGACATCATCCGCTTGATCCGCGTGGTGAGTGACACCGAGGAGCCCACGTAGACATCGGCGGTGTCGTTTGTGCCGAGGGCGATCACCCAACACCCCCGATACCCGTCCCCGGTCAGCTGCCGAGCCACGGCGTAGGCGTCCGTTCCGCCCGGCAGCGTCTCGACGATCGACGTCGCGCCCGTGATCTCCAGGTGCTCGCGCCGCACCCCAACCCGGGCGTACTGGGCGCCGAGTCGCAACCGCGGGTTCGGCAGATAGTCGCTCGAGATCATCCCCTCCGAGGTCGAGTCGCCGAGGTGCGCCACCGCGCGGCATGACGTCTGCCCCGCCGTCGCCCTCGACGCGGTCACTGCCCCCTTGGATCCGGAGGCCGCCGCCGCGGTCGTCGCCGTCCCCCCCGTCGACGACGAGGAAGACGCGCTGCTGCGGAGCCCCAACGCCGTTCGCGACGCCACCCGGCGCGGAGTCGAGGAAGCGCTCGCCGCCTGGTGCCGCGCCGGAGCCGGCGAGGAGACGACCTGGCTCGAGTCGACCGTGATCCCGGCGAGCGTCGAGGTACTCGACTGCGGTGGGCGGACCACGATCAGGCTGACCACCGCCACCGTCAGAGCAACCAATGCCGTGGAAAGGGCCAGCCGTGCGCGCCCCGGCAGCGCTCGCGGGCGCCATCGACCAGCGCGTGCGGTCGCCCACAAGCGTCCGAGCGCGCCATGGCGAATCGGCTCCTCGATGAAGCGCCACGAGATCGCCGCGAGCGCGACGCTCGCAGCGACCTGCAGTGCCGCGCGGGGAAGTTCGACGCCGCGGTTCGAGTTGGGAGTCGTGAGCACGATCACAGGCGCGTGCCATAGGTAGATCCCGTATGAGCGAACGCCGAGCCACCGCAGCGGGCGCCAGCCGAGCACCACACCGACGCGCGACGCGGGGTGGGCCGCAGCGGCCACGACCAGCACCGTGGCCAGCGACAAAAGGACCATCCCGCCCTGGTACAGAAACCGCGAGTACTGATCGGTCCGCCAGATCAGCAGCGCGATCCCCACGAGCCCCACCGTCCCCGCCACATCGAGTATCCCCCGGGCGTGCCCCTTGACCTTCCGCGTGAGCAGCCGGCTCGGCCAGACCATCGCCAGCGCGGCTCCGAACAAGAGACCGAAGGCGCGCGTGTCGGTACCGTCGTAGACACGGGACGGGTCGAACGTGGGGTGATACAGAAGGGCCATCTCGACGGCCGACGCGACGGCCAGCACGAGCGTCAGGCTGGCGAGCCGCGGCCGTACGGCGATCGGTCCCTTGCGTTCGTGTACGAAGCGAACGCCGAGCAGCAACAGCCACGGCCATAGGAGGTAGAACTGCTCCTCGACCGCGAGCGACCACAAGTGGTTCAGCGGTGACGGCGGTCCGAAACGCGCGAAGTACGGCACGTGCTGGAAGATCTGCCACCAGTTGTTGACATACAGCGCGGCGGCGCCCACCTGGCCGCGCAGACCGGACATCTGGCTCCGATCTGCGATCGCGACCCACAGCGTCACGACCACGAGCATCACGAACAGCGCGGGCAGCAACCGTCGCGCCCGGCGTATCCAGAACTCGCCGAGCCGCATCCCGCCCGACGCCACCTCGGCCAGCAGCAGGTCCGTGATCAGATACCCGCTGAGTGTGAAGAACACCCCAACTCCCAGCAGTCCGCCCCCGGCCCACCCGAACCCCAGGTGGTAGGTGATGACAGCGAACACGGCCAGCGCCCGCAGACCATCGAGGCCCGGCATGTACCGCTGGCCGCGCCCGATGGGCTCAGGCATCTTGGCTCTCCAGACGACGCCGGAGGCCCATCAGCGACCCTCGGACATCGAGCATTCTCTGCGGAAGCCGTTCACGATCCCCAGTGGACCCAAGCGTCACAAAGTACTTCCGGGTCCCGTTCGGCGATGCACGCGCCGGTGCATGGTCGGCGCACGGCCGATGGAGAACATCACCCAACGCGGGTGATTATCGCTAAATCGGCTACTTCCCGCTGGCGCGGCCCGCGACGAACGCGCGCCCCTACGCGTCCGTCGTGGCCGTCGGTCAGGCTCTCGCGAACTGCCCGTGGAAGCCGAACGGAATCTGGTGCGGAACCTCGGCGCGCGCGAGTTCCACCATCGAGCTCGCGTCGAGCACGAGCAGGAAGGAGTTGCCGGTGCGCCCGTCGAGCACGACCGACAGCAGCGCGCCCTCGTCCTCGCGCTCGGCGTCGGGAGTCGCGACGAAAACCGCCTCGCCCGGGTAGCAGCCGTCCTCGGACCAGACCGTGGTCGTCCTCTCGACGACGTCCGCTTTCACGATCCGATCGAGCCAGCCGCCTGAAAAGCCGACGGCCCACGCGTAGCGGTAGGGCCGTTCATTGCACCGTCCGTAGTTGATGCGCGGCAACTCCATGGGCTGCTCGACGAGCCGCTCGCTCGTGACCCTGCCCGTTCCCGGCGCGATCCGGAAGCGCTCGAGGTGAGCCGCCGCGACCGGTTTGCCGGCGCGCAGCCGCTCGAGGTACAGGTCCTCGACGACCTGCGCGTTGGGTCCGGTGATGATGTCGACGACCACCTCGCCGTTCTCTTCGTAGGAGTTCACGTGGTGAAAGCCAAACCGGGCGTCGGTCTCAAACGGGCCGAGCGACTGCCCGTTCGTCCGGTCGAACAGGTGAAACCGCGTACCAAGCTCGGGTCGCCAGCGATAGTTCTCGATGTAGGGGCGGCCGCCGAACGCCAGCCGCAGCGGATTGACGACGTACGGGAATTCCGCGAGTACGAGCCAGCGCGGCGTGAGGCCGAACGAGTGCATGTAGGCCGGCTCGCGCACCGTCTTGGTGGCGATGATTTCGGGCTGCCTGGCGTCGGGCCTCAGCACGAAGAACCGGTAGCTGCTGCGAGGCCCGAGCTTGGCCGCGTAGTTGAGCATGCCCTTCGTCGCGCGGTCCATGTGTGGGTGCGCGGTCGTGAGCATCCCGGGCGGTTTGTAGGCGACGCCCGCGGCAGCCAGCGTGTCGTCGTCGAACTCAACGGGAATCGGCGTCTCGGTCATCGCAATGAAGCGCTCGCCGAGTTTCACCAGATTGACGTTCGCGTTGTCGGTGAGCTTCGGCGAGAACATCGCGCTGACGCGCTGGAACAACGAGCGGCACGGATCGGTCGCGAACTCCGAGTAGGCGATCTTGCCCGTGTCGCGGGCAGCGCGCCAGGCTCTGGTCTGCAGGAAACGATTCGCGTACGAGACCGCGCCGTCGGCGAACGAGAAGCGGTGCAGCATGGCGAGGCCATCGAACCAGTGGTTCATCGAGCGACCGCCGACCTCCCACTTCGCCGGGCCGGTGCGGATCAGGGATCCCGCCAGCCACTCCGGGAGCTTGCCCTGTACGGGCAGACCGTCGATCCGGGTCTCGTCTTCGAGCGATTCGAAGCCGCGTTGCGGGGAGGCGATCGACTGGCGGGTGGCTGTGCTCATGGTTCCTCCTGAATCGTTCGGGTCGAACCATTCAGATCGTAATGTAAGGTGAGCCACGTGTCAAACCTCCGTCTCACCGACACCTCGTACGCCGTGCTCGGGCTGCTCGACAGTTGCGGGCCGTCCACGCCGTATCAGCTCAAGCAGATCGCCCAGGAGAGCATCTTTCACTTCTGGACGATCCCGCATACACAGCTCTACACGGAGTGCGCCCGACTGGCGGACGCCGGCCTGCTCGAAGAGCATCGGGAGGAGACGGGTCGCCGGCGCCGCGTCTACCGGCTTTCGTCGAGCGGCCGCAAGGCGCTGGGCGAGTGGCGTGCCGACCCGCGGGCCGAGCTGTATGAGTTGCGCGACCCAGGCTTGCTGAAGCTGTTCTTCGGCTCAGACCCGCGCGCCGTCGCCGCAGCCCAGCTCGGCCAGCACGAGCAGCGGCTGAGGCGCTACAACCAGCTGCTGAGCGACGAACTCCCCGAGGGCCCGCGCCTCGCGCTCGAGGCCGGGATCGGCCACGAAAAGGAATACATTCGCTTCTGGACCCGACTGACAAGGAACGGTTGACGCTGCGCTCGTGAGTCTCGCTGCGCGCAACGGGGAGGTCTCGTACTGGTGGGCCGACATCGGCGCCCCGCGTCCGCGGGCACCGCTACCCGGTTCGATCTCCGCGGACGTTTGCATCATCGGCGCCGGCTTCACCGGGCTGTGGACCGCCTATCACCTAAAGCGAGCTCGGCCAACGCTTGACATCGTAATTCTCGAGCGGGACTTCGCCGGCTTCGGTGCCTCTGGCCGGAACGGCGGCTGGTTGACCGACCGCTTCGCCGCCTCCAGCGTCCAGATCGAGGCCACCCACGGTCACGACTCAGCGTTGGCGCTGCGGGAGGCGATGGCCTCGACGGTCAGGGAGGTTGTCGCGATCTGCGCGGAGGAGGGAATCGAAGCCGACATCAAGGAGACCGGCGTCCTTCAGGTCGCACGTGGCAGGGCTCAGG
Source organism: uncultured Solirubrobacterales bacterium (assembly GCA_963812225.1). GTDB lineage: Bacteria > Actinomycetota > Thermoleophilia > Solirubrobacterales > Solirubrobacteraceae > Palsa-465. Next base: position 378,335 of record CAWEUN010000005.1, on the reverse strand, counting down.
CCAGACGGCTACACGCGGAATGGGTCGAGGAGCAGCGCTGGCTTCCCGCCTCCCGGGGCACTGTCGAGCTCGACCGCGATGGGACACGTCAGCGAGTGAACCTCGCCGGCGCAACGCTGGGGCTGTGGAATCCGAATGGCGTACGGATCCACCCGGCAAAGCTCGCCCGCGGGCTCGTGTCGGCCGTCGAACGCTACGGCGTCAAGGTCTACGACGGCACGACGGTCTTGGAAGTCGGCGCCGGCCATGCGCGCAGCGACCACGGGACGGTGTCCAGTCCGGTGGTGCTGAACTGCCTCGAGGGCTTCATGCGCACGATCCACGGTCAGCGGCGCACGCGACTTCCGCTCAACTCGGCGATGATCGTCACCGCCCCGCTGCCCCCGTCGGTCTGGGGTGCGATCGGATGGAGCGGCGAAGAGCTGCTCGGGGACTTCGCTCACGCGTACATCTACGCGCAGCGCACGGCCGACGGCCGGATCGCCCTCGGCGGCCGCGGCGTTCCCTACCGATTCGGCTCCCGCATCGATCACCAGGGCCGCACACAGGCGCGGACGATCCGATCGCTCGTCGACGCTCTTCATGACCACTTCCCTCCCACCGCCAGTGTCCCGATCGAGCATGCATGGTGCGGCGTGCTCGGCGTCGCGCGTGACTGGTTTCCGTCGGTAGGCCTCGACGGGCCCACGGGCCTGGGGTCAGCCGGGGGCTACGTGGGGAACGGCGTCGGCACCGCACACCTGGCCGGACGCACGCTGTGTGACCTCGTGCTCGAGGCCGACACCGAGCTGACGCGGCTGCCATGGGTCGGCCACCCCGAGCGCAAGTGGGAACCCGAACCGTTGCGGTGGACGGGAGTCCAGCTCGTGTATTCGCTCTACCGGCTCGCCGACCGGCGCGAACGAAGCGGGCTCGCCAAGACCAGCGCGTTCGCCCGGCTGGCCGATCTGATCGCCGGTCGCTAGTTTCGAGACCGTCTCTTAGCCCGCGACGATCTCGAGTACCCGGTCCACGTCGGCCTCGTCGTTGTAGACGTGCCACGAGGTACGCAGCAGGCCGCCGCGCACGGCGGCGACGATTCGGGCCGCCTCGAGCCGCTCGGCCGCGCCGGGGAGGTCGGCGCACGCGATCGCGCTGTCGCTCGGCTCGAGCCCGATGCCGGCGCGAAATCGGTTCGCGAGCGCCACGTCGTGCTCGTGGATCGCCGCGATCCCGACCCGCTCGAGCAGCGCCAGCGCCGGCTCCGTCCCGACCCAGGAGAACCAGGCCGGAGAGATGTCGAGCCGCCGCGCGCTGGTCGCGATCCGGAGCGGAGGACCGAAGTAGCTCGCGTGGACATCCTCGCCGGCGAACCAACCAGCGCTGTGGGGAGTGGCGGTCTCGAGCAGACGCTCCGACACGGTTAGGAACGCACTTCCGCGAGGCGCCATCAGCCACTTGTATGCGGCGCAGACGACCGCGTCAAATTTGCCCGCGTCCAGCGGTAGCCACCCGAGCGCCTGGGTGGCATCGCAGAGCGTGATCGCGCCGACGCGGGTGGCCGCGGCGATGATCCCGTCGACATCGGCGACGTCGCCCGTGCTCATCTGCACCGCACTGAATGCCACTGCGCCCGTGTCCCGATCGATCGCGTCCACCAGCTCCGCGGCCGGGACCGTGCGGACATCGAGACGCCGCTGGACCAGCAGCGGAAACAGCGTCGAGGTGAACTCGACGTCGGGGACCACCACGCGCGTCCCGGGCGGCAGCGCCGTGGCGACGGTACCGACTAGCTCCGAGACGGTGGAGCCGACGGCGACCCTCCCGACGTCGACGCCCACCAGCCGCGCGAACACCGCGCGGGCGTCCTCGGTGCTCTGACCCCAGTGCTCCCAGCTCGTGCGCCCGCCGTGCCAATCGGCGAGCGCGGCCTGCAACGCGTCCCACGCCGGCCGCGGCGGCAACCCGTAGCTCGCGGTGTTGCAGTACACGCCGGCCGGCTCCCACAGTGATTGTGCCTCGGAGATCTCCACTTCGGTCATTCCACCACAGCGACCCGAATAGGATCCGCGCCCATGAGCGAGGAGAGCCTCCCCGGACAGCCGGCGGGCGAAGAACACGAGGGCTTTCCCGAACACGAACTCGGCGACGAGCACGAGGGCGTCGTCGTCCGCAAGGGCCTGAGAGCCAACGCGCTCGCAAGCCTTCGCCGGAATCGGTACGCATGGGATCGGGCTGAGCAACCCCAACAACCAGGGTGACGTGCTCTCGGTCCTCGGCGGCGCCGTGTTCGGCCATTCGACGCTGGGCTCGGTGCTCAGTCATCTCCTGTTGTTGATGGTGCTGAGCTCCAGCGCCGCGACGACCCAAACCACAATCCTTCCGAACGCGCGGACGACCCTGTCGATGGCCTTCCACAAGGCGCTGCCCGACGCGTTCGGACGGGTCCATCCCCGCTACCTCACGCCCACGGTCTCGACGATCGTGTTCTCGGCGGTATCGATCGTGTTTTACGCTGGCATCAACTTCCTGTCGGGGGGCAACGTGATTGCCGATTCAGTGACCGCGGCCACGTTCTTCGTCGCGCTCTACCTCGGCATTACCGGCGTCGCGTGCGTGTTCTACTTCCGTCATTCGATGTTCCGTGGCGCCCGCCGCCTGGTCGAGGAAGGACTCCTCCCGGGGTTAAGCGCCGTGCTGCTGCTCGGCCTGCTGGCGTACAGCGTCTACTTCTATTGGGACCCCAACCAGAGCTACGTCGCCATCACGCTGCCGCTCACCCACACGGTGGTCGGCGGAGTGCTCTTCATCGGGATCGTCACCGCGATCCTCGGGCTGGTAGTCATGGTCGCCTGCCGAATCTCGCGGCCCGCTTTCTTCACGGACAAGTCGATCCCGCTACGGGCCATCGATCACCGAGGAGGGGCAGGTCGTCGAGATCGAGCGCCCGACCGCGCACTAGCGTCCGCCCGTCCGGAGGCGTGACGACAGTTCGATGACGGGGTAAGGTCAGAACGTGACGACTTGCTCTCGGTGCGGCGCCGAGAACCGAGCGGGACGGAGGTTTTGCGCTCAATGTGGGGTGGCGCTCGACATGCGGTGCGCCGCGTGCGGCGCCGCGAACGTCCCCGGCGAGCGCTTCTGCGGAGAGTGCGGCGCACCGCTCTTGGAAAGCTCGGCCGGACTCCCATCGGGACCTGCCATCCGGGAGTCAGTGCAGGCCGGGCTCGCCGAGCGGCGGCTCGTGACGATCCTGTTTGCCGACCTGGTCGCGTTCACGGCGATGAGCGAGCACCGTGACCCGGAGGACGTCCGCGACCTGCTCAGCCAGTACTTCGATCGCTGCCGGTCGTTGATCGAGCGTTACGGAGGCACGATCGAGAAGTTCATCGGCGACGCGGTGATGGCGGTGTGGGGAACCCCGGTCGCACGCGAGGACGACGCCGAGCGCGCCGTGCGCGCGGCGCTCGCACTCACGCAGGCGATCTCAGCTCTGGGCGAGGAGGTCAACCTGCCGGAACTGTCGATTCGCGTCGGCGTGCTGACGGGGAACGCGGCCGTCGAGCTCGGCGCCGAGGGAGAGGGCATGGTGCTCGGCGACACCGTGAACACCGCGTCGCGCCTTCAATCGATCGCGGCGGCCGGCACGGTGCTGGTCGATGACGTCACGCGCAGGGCGAGCGAGGCCGCCGTCGCCTATGAGGATGCCGGCGTGCACAAGCTCAAGGGGCGCGACCAGCCGGTCCATGCCTGGAGGGCGTTACGGGTCGTCGCCGGCGTCGCCGGAGCACGCCGCGGCGTCGGTTTGGAGGCGCCGTTCGTCGGTCGCGATCGCGAGCTGCAGTCGATGATCGACTCCGTCGAGCAGAGCGCCGAGGAGGGGTCGGCTCGGCTCGTGGCGGTGATCGGTGAAGCGGGCGCCGGCAAGTCGCGGCTGCTGTGGGAGTTCTACAAGTACCTCGACGGGATCAAGGAGGCACGCTGGTGGCACCAGGGTCGCTGCCTTTCGTACGGCGAGGGGGTGGCGTACTGGCCGCTGGCCGAGATGATCCGGTCGCGCGCCGGCATCGCCGAGGAAGAGCAGCCGGCCGTGGCGCGCGAGAAGCTCCGTGCCGCCGTCGCCGAGCACGTGCCGGATGAGCGCGAGCGGCGGCTCGTCGAGCCGCGCCTGGCACACCTGCTGCGTCTCGATGAGCGCCCCAACGCCGACCGCGTGGACCTTTTCTCCGGCTGGCGGCTGTTCTTCGAGCGGTTGGCCGCGACCGATCCGGTGATCCTCGCGTTCGAGGACCTGCAGTGGGCGGACTCAGGGCTTCTGGAGTTCATCGACTACTTGCTCGAGTGGTCAGCCGAGTACCCGATCTCGATCCTCGCGGTCGCCCGTCCGGAACTGCGGGAGCGCCGCCCCGATTGGGACGTCATGTCGCTCAGGCCGCTCGAATCCGAGGCGATCGCCGAGATGCTCGACGGGCTGGCGCCTGGCCTGCCCCAGGAACTCGTGACCGAGATCGGCCGCCGCGCAGAGGGAATCCCGCTGTACGCGGTCGAGACGATCCGGATGCTTCAGGACCGCGGCGTGCTCGTCCAGGACGGCGCGCGGTACGTCGTCGCCGGCGACGTCTCGGATCTCGACGTGCCCGAGACGCTGCATGCGCTGGTCGCCTCGCGACTGGACGGGCTCTCGCCAGAGGAGCGCTCGTTACTGCAGGACGCGGCAGTGCTCGGCCATTCCTTCACCGAGGCGGGCGTGGCGGCCCTGAGCAACCGGCCCGAGACCGAGGTCGCCGATCTGCTGGACGGGCTCGTCGCGAAGCAGCTCCTCGCGCGCGACGACGACCCGCGTTCGCCGGAGCGCGGACAGCTCGTGTTCATGCAGGCGCTGCTGCGGGCGGTGGCGTACGGAACGCTCTCCCGCCGGGCTCGGAAGGCTCGGCACCTCGCCGCCGCGCACCATCTGGAGCGGGTCTGGCCCGGGGAGGCCCGCGACATCGCCGAGGTCCTCGCATCTCACTATCTGGAGGCGATCCGTGCCGATCCCGATGCCGACGACGTCCCCACGTTGCGTTCGGCCGCCCGCACGACGTTGACCGCCGCCGGTCGCGCCGCAGCCTCGCTCGCCTTGGGACCGGAGGCGCAGAGCTATTTCGAACAGGCCGCGGAGCTTGTGGAAAGCGACCTCGAGCGCGCCCAGCTGTTCGAACAGGCGGGAAGGGCGCTCGTCGTCAGCGGCGACACGGCTGTCGCCGAAGAACGGCTTCGTGCCGCGCTCGAGCTGTTCAGCCACGATGTGAAGGCGCCCGGCGGCTCGGCCGCCGTGGTGCTCGCTCAGGTGCTTCGCGTCCAGGGACGTCTTGAGGAGGCTCGGACGCTGCTGGAGCCGTTTCGCTCGGCCGCCGACGCACCCGAGGACCGGATCGTGCGCGCTGAGGTATTGACCGAGTTCGCGGCGTCCCTGATGTTCGGCGGCCAGGTCGACGAAGCCGGTCCGCCGCTCGAGGAGGCGCTGACGACGCTCGAGCTCGAGCAGGCGTGGGCTCCACTCGCCAACGCGCTCGTCACCCGAGCGGTGTATCTGATCTTCCGCCATCGCCTGGAGGAGGCGAACAGCGTGATGAGCCATGCGCTCGAACTCGCGCACGAGCACGACCTGCCCGCGACCGTGCTGCGCGCCGGCTTCAACCTGGCCGCGATCGCGCTCAACAGCGATCGTCTGACCGACGCGGTGAACGAGGTTGAGCGTACGCTCGCGTTCGCTCGCGCCCGAGGGGACCGAGCGTCGGAGCGCAGCCTGCTCGGCCAGATGTTGGCGCCCCTCGTCGTGCTCGGCCGCTGGGACGAGGCGAGCGCTACCGCCACGGCGTTGCTCGGCCGCCCGGTCGACACCGACGTGATGCACGTAGCGGCCTTCATGGCCACGGTCGCGGCCGCGCGTGGCGATGAGGCGATGCTTGACCGCTGCCTCGAGCTCGCGACCGAGAGCCGCGGATCGACGCACGTTGACCAGCGCGTCGACGCCACGAATGCGCACGCGCGACATGCGATCGAGCGCGGCGCCGTCGAGGAAGCGCTGGAGCTCACCCGAGCGGTCATCGACGAGCCGGTGAGCGGAACAGAGTCGAAGGAAGAGACGTACGCGCTCGCCGTCGAGGCAGCGCTCGCGCTCGGCCACGAGGCGGCCACCGATGAGCTGATCGGAATCGTCGACGCGCTCCCGCCGGCGCGCGCGACCCCGCTGCTTCGAGCGGGACGCGCCAGGCTCGCCGCCGAGCGGGCGCATCGCGCCGGCGACGAGGTCGCCGCCGAGAGGCTCGAGCGAGAGGCGATCGAGCTGCTTGCGTCGGTCGGCGCACAACCGCTCCTCGCCCGCGCGCTGCTGGAGCGCGCCCAGCGGCGGGACGACGCCGCGGCGCTGGCCGAGGCTCGGAGCATCTACGCCGCGCTCGGCGCCAATGAGTGGCTGTCGCGAATCGACCAGGCGGCGGCGAGCGTGTGAACCGGTCACCCGACAACCGGGGGGTTTTGCCCAGGACACGGGCACGGCTCATGTCCCGACGTGAGAGCGTAGACCGTCTATGACTCGCGCGGAGCGCACCGCCAACCTGCTCGGCGTCGTGGTCCCATTCGCAGGCGTGCTCGTTGCCATCGTGCTGCTGTGGAACCGGGCCGTCGACGGCGTCGACCTGGCCATCCTCGCCGTGATGTACGTGATCACCGGAGCCGGCATAACCGTCGGCTTTCACCGGCTCCTCACGCACCGCTCCTTCCAGACCCACGCCTGGCTCGAGCGGACGTTCGCGGTCATGGGCTCGCTGTCAGTGCAGGGCTCGGTCCTCGACTGGGTTGCCGATCACCGCAAGCACCACGCCCACGCGGACAAGGAGGGCGACCCACACAGCCCGCACGTTGGCCATGGGACCGGACTTCGAGGCCTCTGGCACGCGCACACCGGCTGGCTGCTCGAAAACCAGGGACAAGCCGACTGGAAGCGCTACGCCGCCGAGCTCTATGAGGACGAGCACATGCGACGGATCGGCCGCAGCTTCCCATGGCTCGTACTCGCGTCGCTGGCGCTCCCGACGCTGCTCGGCTTCGTCCTCGACGGCTTCACGCTGCGCGGCGCGCTGCTGGGATTCATCTGGGGTGGGCTCGTCCGCATCTTCCTTGTTCACCACGTGACCTGGTCGGTCAACTCGATCTGCCACTTCTTCGGGCGCCGGCGCTTCGACATCGAGGATCAGTCGACCAATGTCGCGTGGCTATCGCTCGTATCCCTCGGCGAGTCCTGGCACCACAACCATCACGCCTTCCCCCGCTCCGCCTACCACGGCCTGCGGCGGTGGGAGGTCGATCCCTCAGGATGGGTGATCTCCGGGCTCCAGCGGCTTGGCCTGGCCTGGAACGTCGTGCGCATCACGCCCGAGCGCCAGCGCCAGAAGGCCGCCGTCGATCTGCAGGCCTACTAGTAGGGCCCCGCTCGGCCCACTAGCGGGAGCGCAGGGTCACCGCCTTGGGCACACGGCTAGTTGTTCCTGCACGACGGTGGGCAGCGACACCACCGGGCACGAGTACCGGCCGCTGTCCAGGACCGGGCGCCAAGCGTCGCCGACCCGGTGGAAGACCGCGGTGACGTATGCCCCATAGCGCCAGCACGGACTGGCGCGATTGAGCTCGGCCCGCGCGTACATCGGGTCGCTGGTGGAGACGGTCACGGTCAGGCAGTTGGCCGGATACCGATACGCCGCCGCCACCGCGGCGCCTGGCCCGCGCGACGACGTGGACGCGCGCTGCCTGACCGAACCCGCTGCCAGCAGGACGCCGGCGAGGACCGCGCCGGCAGCCGCGAGCACGGCCAGCAGGAGCCGCGGACGGGGCAGCAGCGCGACGGAGGCGAGTCGCCCCCGCAGCGGACGGCGGCGCGCCCGTACGACTACGGTGACCTCCACCTCCGAGCGCGTATCGGAGCCTCCGTCCCGACCATCTGACGTTCTGGCGTCGGCCACTGATCAGTATTAATCCACCGAGCACCCCGCCAGGGGACACGTTCTGGTTGCGCGATGCGTCTCGCGATCGTCTCCGACATCCACGGCAACATGACCGCGCTCGAGGCGGTGATCGCCGACCTCGAGCACCGCGGCGTCGATCGCGTGGTTCACGGCGGCGACCTAGTGCTCGGCGGATGCCAGCCCGTCGAAGTGATCGATGCCGTTCGTGAGCTCGGCTGGCCGGGAATCGTGGGCAACACCGACGAGCTCCTGTGGCGCCCGGAGGAGCACGCCGTGCAGGCGCGGCGCGCTCCGAAGCTGGACGCGCTGCTGAGGCTGCTGTTCAACCACTGGGCACCGGCGACCCGCGCGCAGATCGGAGAGCAGCGGCTGGGCTGGTTGCGGGACATGCCGACCGATTACCGGGCCGACGATCTGGCCCTCGTTCACGCGAGCCCCGAGGATCTCTGGCGCGCTCCGTCACCCGACGCAAGCGATGAGGAGCTCGAGCACACCTACCTCGCGTTCGGAGCTCGGATCACCGTCTACGGCCATATCCACCGGCCTTTCGTTCGCCGGTTGGGCACGGCAGTGATCGCCAATAGCGGCGCCGTCGGATCACCGTTCGACGGCGATCCGCGGGCGTCGTATCTGTTGCTTGACGATGGCCGGGCCCAGGTCGTCCGGGTGCAGTACGACGTCGCTCGCGAGACGCGCGTGCTGATGCACTCGAACTATCCGGACGCCGCGCGGATCGCCGAGACGAGGCGACTGGGCCGATACCTTCCCGTCATCGCCACCGAGCTCTAGTGGCTGCGCGGGCGCCGGTGGGCTCACCAGCAGACTCGATACGTCGAGCCGTTCAGCGCCGTGTTGTAGAGCGCTCCCATGATCCCGCGCGCGTTGTCGCGCGCGCAGAACCCCGGATACAGCGACCGCCTGTACTCGGCGTCGAGTACAGGCTTGTGAGCGCGCAGGTACGGCGCGAGCCGATAGCACTCCCGGTACTGATTGCATTGCTCGTCGAGAGCGCCGTCGAAGTACGGCTCGAGTTTGGCCGCCTGTTCCGGGTCACCCTTCTGAAACACCGCCATCCCCAGCGAGTGCACGGTCCGCGCCACCCACTTGTCGTAAGTCAGCTGCTCGCGCGCCGTCAGCGTAAAGCCGGTTCGGTTCTCCCAGCCGTCGAGGTTGTCGGGCTCGACGGCGTCGAAGCCCTTGGCCCGGCACATCCGAAACCGGGCGGTCATGATCGGCTGGAGCACACGCAGGCGCCGGATGTCGAGCCAGCGCTCCCCCGGCCACCCGTTTCCCCTGCCCAGCACCGAAGCGGGAAACCTGCGGGCGTCCGGCCGCCAGTTCTCCCAGGTTCCGACGTCGATGTAGCAGATCGCGCGCTGGCCCAGCGCATGAAACCTGGCGACCGTGGCGGCGCTGTTGTCAAAGCCGTCGAAATCGGTCGCCTGCACCAGTTTGACGGCGACCCTGCCCTGGAGCTGCCAGTACCAAGTCAGTCGCGCCGGAGGCACCCACCGCCGCCGGGGAGCCGCGCGGCCGCTCGCGATCGGCGACGCGACCACCAGCGCGATCATGACGGATGCGAGCGCGGTCCTCACGGTCGTTGGGCGAGCAGCATGGCGTCGTTCAGCGGGATACCGTCTAGTTTCCACCATGAGCAGGCTTCGCACCCTCATGAGCGGCATCTCATTCGGCGAGTCGCCGCGTTGGCACGATGGCCGGCTGTGGTTCTCTGACTGGGGCGCCGAGGAGCTGCTCGCGGTCGACCTCGACGGCCACTCCGAGCTGATCGTTCGCGTCCCGTCGTTCCCGTTCTGCTTCGACTGGCGCCCCGATGGCCGGCTCCTGATCGTCTCGGCGCGTGCCCGAGCGCTCTTGACGATCGGACCCGACGGCGCGCTCGAAACCCATGCGGACCTGAGCGTCCTCTCCGACCGACCGCCCAACAACGAGATAGTCGTCGACGGCCGTGGCAACGCCTACGTCAACGGTGGCGGCTTTGACCTCGGCGCCGGGGAGGAGTTCAAGCCGGGAACGGTCGCTCTGCTTACGACCGACGGCGCGCTTCGTCAGGTGGCGAACGATCTTGCCTTTCCGAACGGCATGGCAGTGAGTCCTGACAATTCGACGCTGATCGTGGCCGAGTCATACGGCCGGTGCCTGACGGCGTTTGACATCGCGACTGACGGCAGCCTCTCCGGCCGGCGGATCTGGGCCGATCTCGGCGACGGAGTCCCCGACGGCATCTGCCTCGACGCCGAGGGGGCCGTCTGGTACGGAGACGTCCCGAACAGGTGTTGCGTGCGCGTCCGCGAGGGAGGCGAGGTGCTCGAGACGATCTCACTCGACCGGGGCTGCTTTGCCTGCATGCTGGGCGGCGAGGACGGGCGAACCCTGTTCCTGATCGCCAGGGAGTGGCATGGCCCCGCGAACATGGCTGGCGGATCCGGAACCGGCCAGGTGCTGACCGCCCCGGCCCCCCTACCCCACGCCGGTTGGCCGTAGGGTCCGGATCTCTCCGGGAGCCGTGAACCCGACGATCAGCTGTGACGTCTCCCGGGGCACGTCGAGCTGCGGGCAGTGGCCCACACCGTCGAGCTCGATCCAATCCGCGTGGGGAAGCCACTCCTCGCGATAGCGCCGCGCGCTCGATGGCCACGGCAGCAGCACGTCCTCGGTCCCCCACACGATACGCACGGGGCAGGCGATGCGTTCCGCGTCGAGGCTCCATCCCTCGCGGCGCGCATACTCGACCATCGGCTCGACCGCGGTGCAGCTCGCAGCACCACCTATCTGATGGGCCACCAGCTCGGCCGGGATGTGCTCGAAGTTCACCGTGATCGCCTCGGTCGCGCGGCGTCTCCCCTCGGCGGTTGACACGATCCGGTCCGCATATGGCGCTGCGGCTTTGGTGAGCTCGTGCATCGCCTCGAAGTAGCCGAGCGTGTCCTTGTAGGACTCATCGTCCCTCGCCCACCCGCCGGCGGGAGCCAACGCCACGACCGAATCACCGCGCCCGCGCGCGGCCAGCTTGAGCGCGAGGTAACCGCCGAGCGAATTCCCGACTAGGTGGGCCGTGGGGAACCCAGCCTCGTCCATCGCCCGTTCGACCGCGTCGAGGGCCGCCTCGTCGCTGGCCTCGCCCGGGAGGGGCGGCCCTCCGGCGTGGCCGATCAGGGTCGGCGCGAGCACGTCGTGATGGCATTCGAGCACCGGCAATACGAGCTCCCACGTCCGCCACGTGTCGGTGAAGCCGTGCAAGCAGACCATCGCCGGCCCGGAGCCACCGCGATGGGACGGTGTGAACGCGAGCGCCACCGAGGAGCGGGGGCTGCGCTCTAGTCGGTAGCGAGTATGACGTCGCTCGCCTTCACAACCGCCGTGACCTGCGAGCCCTCAGCCAGACCGAGCTCGTCGACGGCTTCGACGGTGATCGACGCCACCAGTCGCTGACCGCCGACGTCGAGGACGACGTTGGCGATCGCCTCCCCCTTGTTGATGCTGGACACCGTGCCAGGAAGTTGGTTGCGCGCGCTGAGCTTCACTCTTGACCTCCTCTTGTTGGAGCCATGCATCATGATCGATTCCCGTCCGACGATCGAGCATCAGCGGCCCTCCTCTAGGTCGGTCTTGACGCGGCTGATCGCCTTGTACACGGTTTCTCGACTCAGCCCGGACGAGGTCGAGAGGTCCGCGATCGTCATCCCGTCCTCGTGGAACATGAAGAGTCGCCGGTCCAAGTCAGCGCGGGCCAACTGGACTTTCGTCTCGGCGTCTTGCAGACGCTTCGAGAGAGCGCGCAGTTCGCGATGCCGTGTTCGTTTGATCTGTGCGATGGAGGGCCGTGGTTGGTTCATAGGGCCACCGTAAGGTCCGCTGACAATTATGTCAATGCCCCTGACGCCATCGAATGGCCGGTGGTTCTCGGGCTTTCACTTGCTCAGATGCTTATTCTTGAGGTATGCCGTACCGGCATGTGCTCGTCGTCTGTGACGGCAGCTCGGAGAGCTACGAGGCCGTGCACGCCGCCTCGGAGCTCGCGGTTCGCGACCACGCGACACTGACCGTCGCAGCCGTGGCCGATTTGGAGCACCCCGGTCGATGCAGCTCGTTCGGCGCGGACGGCTGGAACGATGCCTTGATCAAGGCCGCCGAGGCCGACCTGGACCGCGCGCGCGAAGTCGTCGAGGGACCGGCCCGGTTCACCGTGTTGACCGGTGAGATGGCGCGGGCGCTCGCTGATGCTGAGCGTCAGCTCGGCTGCGACTTGATCGTGCTCCCGCGACCCGGCCGGGGCCTGGGCCGGATCCTCCAGCGCGACCACTCGAAAGCCGTCGGACGTCGGACGGGGTGTCCGGTCCTCCCCCTGCCCTGAGGGCGAGCGGCACGCCGGCGGCCATAGAGGAGCAGGGCCGGTAGCGGCACGGGAGAGAGTCGGTCCACCGTGCGGCCGAAGAGCATCCTCGGCTCCATCCGTGCGATCAGCGTCGCGAGCTCGTCGCGCTCGGCCGGTGACAGATTGCGCCGGCGGCCGCGCCCGTGGCCGATCAGCGCGAGCACGCGGCGACGCTCGTCCGGGCTCAACCGCGTCACGTGCTCGTGCGCGAGCAGCGCGAGCTCGGCGGCCAGGAGCAGCTTCAGCACCGGCAGGCGGCGCACGCCGGGCACGCGGTCGGCCGCGTAGAGAAGCGCGCGCGTCGGTAGTCCTCGAGGCATGACTCGAGTGTAGGAGGCGACCGTGACCGCGCCGGGTGCGGCGCGCGGGTACAGTCGCCCCGTGGAGGTGAGGCTGTACGCAATGGCGATCTCGCATCCCTCGCAGGCGGCGCGGAAGATGCTCGACCTCAAGGGAGTCGACTACGAGCTCGTCGACGTACTTCCACTCAACCAGCGCGTTCACTTACGGCTGGCTGGGTTCCGTGGCGGCACCGTGCCTGCCCTGAGGGTCGACGGGCGTCGGATCCAGGGGTCGCGTCAGATCTCACGGGCGTCCGATCAGCTGTGGCCGGACCCGCCGCTGTTCCCAGCCGATCCGACCGCTCCGCGCGCGCGTCGAGGAGGCCGAGCTCTGGGGCGAGCAGTACCTGCAGCCGGTTCCGCGGCGCCTTGCCCGCTTCGGCGCCGCCCACGATCTGCAACTTCGCCGCTGGGCCGCGAAGAGCCAATCGCTGCCGCTCCCCGAGCTACTGGCTCGCGTCTCGGCGCCGATGGTCCACTACTACGCGCGTGCGTCCGAGCTCGACGGTCGCCATGCCGACGAGACCGGTGTCCGTGCCGATCTCGCTGCGCTTCCGGCGCTGCTGGACCACGCCGACTCCCTGCTCGGCGACGGAACGCTCGCCACCGACTCGCCGAACGCCGCTTCGTTCCAGGTCCTGTCCTCGATCCGCGTCCTCGCCGAGTTCGCCGATCTGCGCGATCTTCTCGACGGCCGGCCCTCCACGGCCGCGGCGCGCCTCGTGTTCCCGTCTTACCCCGCCAGCGTCCCGCCGTTCCTCCCACGTGAGTGGCTGGTCCCGTGAGCCCGTACGACGATGACGACGACTGGGTCGGCACGCCCCCGGAAGGCCGGTACAGCCGCGACCGGGCGGATCCGGAGTTCTGGTGGCGGCAGCGCCCGGTCGGCATCGCCGCCGCCGGGCTACTGCTCGTGATCGTGGTCGTCGTGGTGATCGCGGTCCTGCGCTGAGATCAGGGCGATCGGGCGCCTGCGCCCGAGCACGATCAACGTCGTCGCTGACAGCCCCGCCGTTATCAGGAACGGCAGTGCGTCGCCCGCGGACTTGGCGACCGCGCCGCCACCGCCGGACCCGATGATCTGACCGCCCGCCCACGCGAGGTTCATCAGCGCGGCGGCGAGGCCCTGGTCGAGACCGCTCACGTCGGCCGCCTCCGACAGCAACGCCATCGCCGGCGCCCAGAACGCGCCGAGCGTCACCGCGATCACGATTACCACGACCGCCTGAGACACCGGCGCCGACGGCAGCGTAAAGCAGGCGAGCGTGACGGCCGCGGCGGCGAGCCCGACGCGCAGTGGCGGCCATCGACCGCGCCGATCCGACACCCGTCCGACCGCGGGGCTGATCGTCGCCTCGACAGCCGTGGCGATCACGTACGTCGCGCCGATGCCCACCGTCGTCGCACCCAGCTCGTGCAGGCGCAGCGGCCCCAGGACGTTGAGCATGCCCGACGCGATCGCGGGGAGCGTCACGAGCCACATGCCGATGACCACGCCCCGGTTCGACAACGCGTCGATCAGGTGCCGGAGTCCTTGGCCCGACACGGTGTGGGGCGAGGGCAAACGCCGCGCCTGGTCGATCAGCACCACGGCCAGGACGACAACCAGGCTGAACGTCGGCCCGCGGCCGATCGCGTTCGCGATCGTGCCGACCACCGGGCCGAACAGGGCGCCGCCGATCGCGGCACCCAGGGCTCCGCCGATCAGCTCTCCGCGACGCGCGGGCGGCGCCTCGGCCACGATCCAGGCGAGCCCGCCGGCCCACGAGCACGCCCCGCCGATGCCTTCGACGAAGCGGGCGACGTCGAGTCCGGCCGCCGTCTGCACGAAACCGAACGCGAGCGTCGATGACGCGAGCAGAGCGAGTCCGGTGAACACCGTGAACTTGGGTCCGGCCCTCGAAGCAAGCACCCCACCCGGAAGCGCACCGATCAGTGTCCCGATCGGGTACGCCGCGGTCATCACTCCCGCCGACAGCTTCGAGAGGTGCAGCTCGTTGGCCAGCGTTGGGAGCAGCGGCGCGATCGCCGCGTAGAACATCGTGTCGACGAACACGATCGCGCCGACGACGAGCACCAGTCGACGCTCGCGGACGGCGGCCGTACCGGGTGGGCCTGACGGTGTGCTGCCGCGCCGCACCGTCGGGCTGGACGTCATCTTCAGAACTGTAAATGACCTAATCTGAGAGCCCCGATGATGGCTCCCACCTGGTGATCGTGAACGGATGAGGCGGGCCTGGGGGCAGTCGGGGGCGGCCCTCGCCGCGTTGGTGCTCTCGGGCGCGCTGGCACCCGCGGCCGGCGCGACCGCGCCGTATGTCCGCAAGTTGCCGCCTCTTACCACACGGTGGACGCGGTCGGTCTCAACCGTCGCGCCGCTGCCCGCCTATCCCCGGCCGCAGCTCGAGCGCGCGCAATGGCTGAGCCTCAACGGCCGCTGGCAATACGAGCGGGGCACGTCGCGCCAAGCGCCCCCGTTTCGGCACAGCCTGGCTCAGACGATCCTCGTTCCGTTCCCCGTCCAGTCGCCACTGTCCGGAATCGAGCGCGGCGACACGCGGGGTTGGTACCGGCGGACCTTCGAGGTCCCGGCTGCCTGGGGTTCACGACACGTGATGCTGAACTTCGGCGCCGTCAGCTGGGAGGCGCACATCTACGTCAACGGCCGCCTGGCGGGAACGCATCGAGGCGACTACGACGCGTTCTCGCTCGACATCACGCGGCTCCTGCATCGTCGTGGGCACAACCAGCTCGTGGTCGGGTTCTTCGATCCGATCGGCGGCGCAGACGAGCCGGTCGGCAAACAGGTCCCGGGCAGGCCGTCAGGGATCTACCACACCGCGTCGAGCGGCATCTGGCAGACGGTGTGGCTGGAGCCGGTCGCCGCCACGCACATCTCCGCCCTCGATCTGACCCCCGAATTGCCCGCCGGTCGTCTGATCATCACGGCCTCGGCCACGGGGGGCTCGGGTACGACCGTGGTCGCGCATGCGCTCGCCGGCGGCCGTGTCGTTGCCACCGCCACCGGTCACCCCGGACGGCCGTTCGCGCTTCGGATCCACGATCCCCGGCCGTGGTCGCCGTCTGACCCCTACCTGTACGGCCTCCGCCTCCGCCTCGTCCGGCACAAAGCCACGCTCGATCGTGTCAGCAGCTATTTCGGGATGCGCTCGATTTCGCTCGGGCGGGTCGATGGCGTCACGCGGATCCTGCTGAACGGCCACTTCGTGTTCCAGACCGGCGCGTTGGACCAGGGCTACTGGCCGGACGGCCTGTATACGCCGCCGACCGACGCCGCGATCCGGTTCGACATCGACGCCGCCAAGCGGCTCGGCTACAACCTGCTGCGCGAGCACCAGAAGGTCGAGCCCGATCGCTGGTACTACTGGGCGGACAGGCTCGGAATCCTCGTCTGGCAGGACATGCCGAGCATGCCGACCGAGCACCGCGTGCCCCCGACGGCAGCCGGCAAGGCCGAGTTCCGGCGCGAGCTGCGTGCGATCGTGATGCAGCATCGCTCGGACCCTTCGATCGTCACCTGGGTGCCGTTCAACGAAGGCTGGGACCAGTTCGAGGTGACGCCGCTGACCCGGCTCGTCAAGCGGCTCGACCCATCGGCCTTCGTCGACAGCGACAGCGGCAGCGCCAACTGCTGCAACGCGGTTCCATCGCCCGCGAGCGACGTTCGGGACGCCCACCTGTACTTCGGGCCGTTCGCGATGCCCGCGGACCGTCAGGCATCGGTCATCGGCGAGTACGGAGGCGTGCTTCCGTTCCCGCCGAGGGGTCACGCATGGCCCGGAGCCCAGACCAGCATTGGGTCACGGGCCCTGTCCTGGCCCGTCTCGACGGTGAGCGCATTTCTCACCCAGCAGTACGCGGAGCTGAAGCAGGAGATGCGCACGCGGGGCCTCTCCGCGACGGTGTTCACCGAGCTGTGCTCGTACGAGGATGAGCTGGGCATCGTCTCCTACGACCGGCGGGCGTACTCGATTCCGCCCGACCTGGTCCGGCGACTCAACGAGTCCCTGATTGACGCCTCGAGGCCGACCGCAGGCCTGCGGCCGGCGGGGCCCCAGATACCCCCCGGCACGACGGGACTGTGGCGATTCGATGAGGGGCACGGAGACACCGTCGGGGACGCCAGTGGTCATGGAAACACGCTCTCCCTGCACGGCGGGGCCGGCTGGACGCGAGGGATCTCTGGCGGCGCCCTGAGCATCGCCGCGCCGGGTCAATCGGCGACGACGAGCGGTCCGGTGATCGACGCGACTCACTCGTTCACAGTCTCGGCCTGGCTCCGCTCGGCGCGGGCGGGTCAGTCGGGCACGGCCGTAAGCGAGCCGGGTCCCGACGGCTCGAGCTTTTCACTCGGCATCCAGACGGCTCCGCAGGGTGCGCAATCGCTGTCGGGAGAAGTGGGCCGACAACAAACGCTGTCGCTCGGCGACGGCACGTGGTGGACGTTCGAGGTCCCGGGGGCCGCGGACTGTCCCGCCTCCCAATGCGGCGTGCAGGCCAACCTCCGCTACGACGACGGACGGCTCGATCCCACCGTCGGCAGCTGGTATCAGGTGACCGGCGTTTACGACACGGCCACGCAGACGATCACGGTGTACGTCGACGGCATCCCCGACGACGTCGAGCACGTGTTCGGCGTCCCACCCGCCGCCGGGCCGTTGACCGTCGGCGCAGGCGCACACGACTACGAGCCGACCGACACATTCATCGGGGCGATCGACCAGGTGCGGACGTACGGACGCGCGCTGAGCCCGACCGAGGTCTGGCAGCTGTATCTGGCCGAACAGCCCGGATAGCATCGAACATCCGTTTAGGTGCTTTCAGAGCGCCCGCGCGCGGGTAAATGCACCGTGAAGCTTGCCGGCGCCGCCGCAACGCGACCCTTGACCCGAGATCGTACGAGGGGACGGGGAGGCTGGACGGCTGAGCGGCACGGAAACTTCACCGCAGCTGTGTTCTCGCCCGGGTCTGCCGGCGCCGGGCGATTGAACCGCCGGTGCGGATCCCGGAGCTGCTCGGCCGTCCCTTCGGCCGGCATGAGCGTCCTCGGAGCGCGGCGATGAAACGGCACAGGGCTTTTGAACCTTCGTCTGACCGGGAAGCCCTCACCCGAGGAAAGAAAACGATGCTCCCCATTACAGCAGCGCAGCCAACAGTCGGGACCAGGCTGTCCGCACCCACCGACCGCCTGCTGTCTAGCGGCCAGTAGGCCGCGCAGGAAACAGGCAGGGCCCGGCTGACCGGCCGGGGACACAACCAAGGAGGTATCCATGTCGACCGGCGTCATCGTCGCAATCATTGTTGTCGTCTTAATCGTCATTGCTCTACTCGCATTCGCGCTGCCGCGTATGCGCCGTCGTGCTCGCATCCGAGCGCAGGAGCGCGAGCTCGAGCAGCGCCGCCGGCAGGCGGTCAGCGCGCACCAGGAGGAGGCCAGCGCGAGCAGCCGGCGCGCCGAGGCCGCCGAGCAGCAGGCGCGAATCGCCGAGCAGGAGGCCGCGCGCGAGCGGGCCGAGGCGCAGCTGCACGAGGAGCGCGCATCACAACACGAACGGGGTCTCGCCGACCACGAGCTGACGCCCCAAGAGGACGCGGAGGGGGAGCCGGTCACCGATCGGGACGCCGAGACTGACACCGCCCGATCCGCCGAGCGGGCGCCGACCGCGGATACCGAAGCCCGCTAGCCATGCCCGCGCGGATCGAAATCCGCGGGTTGCGTTTAGACGTCGGGTGTGGCGGGCATAACGCGCACAGACGGTCGAGGAACTGCGCCCCCACTTCCTTGGCCCTCCGGGGGGATCCGGATGGAACCGGGTCCCCCCGGGGACCCCTCTCCAAGTCACGTTTCCAGTCCGGGTCCGGGTACCGGGTACTCTCCACCGCCGGTGAACGCAGACCGCCCCATATTCGACCTGCAGAGCCACTCGCGCCAATCCGATGGCGCGCTGGCGCCACGCGAGGTCGTCGCCGCGGCGGCGGCCGCCGGCGTAGAGCTGCTGGCGCTGAGCGACCACGACACGATCGATGGCATCGAGGAGGCCACCGGGGCAGCCGAGGAGCTGGGCGTCCACCTCGTCCCGGCCGTGGAGATCTCCGCGATCGACGACGGCAAGACCGACCTGCACATCCTCGGGTACGTCATCGACCAGACCGACCCCGTGCTCGCTCAACGGCTGGTCGCTTACCGGGCCGATCGCGAGCACCGCGCCGAACGGATGGCGGAGGCGCTCAGAGAGCTCGGGTTCGAGCTCGATGAGAGCTCGATCCAGGCGCGCCTGGCGCAGGGCAAGTCGGTCGGTCGGCCCCACCTGGCCCAGGCAGTCGTGAGCCATCCCGCGAACGCGAAGCGTCTCGCCGCTGAGCACCGGACCGAGCCCTCAGCGTTCCTCGTCGGATACCTCATCGACGGTGCGCCGGCGTTTCGCCCCCGGCTTCATCCGACGGTCGCAGAGTCGATCGACGCGATCCATGACGCGGGCGGCGTCGCGGTGTGGGCGCACCCCTTCTGGGACGTTCCCGAGCCTCAGGACGTGCTCGACGCGATCGATCGATTCCGCTCGTTCGGCATTGATGGCGTCGAGTGCTTCTATCCGACGCACAATCGCGAACAGGCCGAGCTGCTCGCCGATCGGTGCGCCGAGCTTGGGCTGCTGACCACGGGGTCCTCGGACTTCCACGGTCCCGACCACCGCCAGTTCTCGAGCTTCCGATCCTTCAGTACATACGGTCGCGAGCCCGAGCTCGGCCCGATCGCCGCCTAGGCCCGAGTCGTCAGGAAGCTGGCCGTCGCCATGGGCGCGAGCGTCGCCTCGACCCCCGCAGGCGGCGGCGCCGAGCGCGTCGTGCGGCCGCGGACCGCGACGTCAGCCGGTGATGTGGCCGGGCGTGCACCGCCGCCACTGTGCTCAGGCTGGAATGTTGCGTTCGGCCAGATGCTGGCCGACCTTGCGCTTGACGCGCTGGAGCGCGTTGTCGACTGTCTTGCAGTCGCATCCGATCCGCCGCCCGACCTCCTCGTAGGAGTGCCCGTCGAGGTATAGGGCAAGCACCCTCGATTCGAGCTCTGACAGCGCCGTCGAGATGCAGGCGACGAGCGCGCGGAGCTCCTCGGAGGAGATCACCTGGTTGATCGGGTCGTGCACCGGCGAGCCCGGAAGCATCTCGTCGAGCGTCGGCTCGGCATCGCCATAGCCCCCGGACGGGGTGCTGGAGAACGAGACGTACTGGTTCAGCGGCGTGTGCTTGTTCCGCGTGGCCGTCTTCACCGCCGTGATGATCTGCCTGGTGATGCACAGCTCGGCGAAGTTGCGGAAGCTCGACTCGCGGTCGCTGCGGTAGTCGCGGACCGCCTTGTACAGCCCGACGAGCCCTTCCTGAATCAGGTCGTCCGCGTCGCCACCGGCCAGGAAGTAGGAGGAGGCCTTCAGCCGGACGAAGCCGTAGTACCGGCGGACGATCCGGTCATAGGCATCGGGAGACCCCTGCTTCGCAAGGGCGATCAGATAACGATCCTCAACCTGAGGTTGAGCGTTAGGAGAAGCAGAAAGTCGTGCCACGACCAGTTCCTTTCCCGGCCCTCGTAACCCGTGGGCCCGTCGGAATTCGTGACGCGCTACCTCCCGTGGCGCCGCAGTTTCAGCGATATGTGCGGATGCGGGATGTTGTGGCCGCACCCTCTCCGTTGTCAACCTCGAGTCTGAAGCTCGAGTTGATCCTTATCTCCCGGGCGCGAGCTTGACATAGCAACGCTCCGCTGTCAAGCGTACTGCAAGGAGCCGTTCACGTACACGTGTTTGCAGCCGGAATTGTGAGAACGGCACGCTGTCGGTCGGCCGGCGAGCGCTTGCAGCGTCCGCAGCCCTGATTAGCGGTCGGCCCGATAAACGGCGCTGGGGAAGGGGAGCGGGTCAGCTGCCCGGCCGGGGTCCGCGTCCCCACCCAGCCGAAATCATGCCTAACACGTCAATCTCGGCTCAGACCCCGAGCCCTGTCGTGCTGTGCATGAGGAGCGTGCTTAACACGGCAGGGCTCCCCGATTTTTCCGGTCGTGACGTGTTATGCAGGATTTGGGGCCGCCCTCGGCCCCGCCCGGGCATCTCACCCTTCTCCCTTCCCCAGCGCCTTTACGAGGCCGGCCGCTCGCCAGCTGCGACCGAGAGTCCACCGCCCCCCAGCGCCCCCCGCGCACAGTCCTCACCCCGCAGGACGCCTCCCGGCCGCCGCGTACAGGAGCACGGCCGCCGCGGCGCCGACGCTGAGCGACTCGATCCGACCCCGCAACGGGATCGCCACGAGCGCATCGCAAGCCGCCGCCACGCGCGGACGCAGCCCGCGACCCTCGGAGCCGAGCACGAGCGCCACGCCTCCGGCATAGTCGACCTCGTCGTAGCGCATCGTCCCGTGGGCGTCTGCGCCGTAGCACCACACGCCGGCGCGCTTGGCCTCGCCGAGGAAGTCGGAGACGTTCCGCACCCGGGCCACGGCCAGATGCTCAACGGCCCCCGCCGAGGCCTTGCATACGGCGGCGGTGATATCAGCCGCGCGCCGCTCTGGTATCACCACCCCAGAGACGCCCGCGCACTCGGCGGTTCTGCAGATCGATCCGAGGTTCTGGGGATCCTGAACCTGATCCAGGACCACGACAAACGGGGCATCGAGGCCGAGCAAGCCGGCGGGGTCGGCGTAGCGGAACTCGGAAACCTCCGCGCATATCCCTTGATGGGCGTCCGAGCCGCACCGACGCTCAACCTCCTCGGTGGCGACGACCACCAGCCGCACGTCCGTCAGCCACGGCTCGCGTGACGCGTTCTTCGTGGCCCAGACGCGCATGACCGAGCGCGGGCCTCGGATCGCCTCGCGCACGGGGTTGCGGCCGTA
This sequence comes from uncultured Solirubrobacterales bacterium, assembly GCA_963812225.1. Classification (GTDB taxonomy): domain Bacteria; phylum Actinomycetota; class Thermoleophilia; order Solirubrobacterales; family Solirubrobacteraceae; genus Palsa-465. The sequence goes on along the minus strand of CAWEUN010000005.1, from coordinate 356,721 downwards.
GACGATCACTTCACCGGCAACAGCTCGGGTCCCTCCGGGCTGTCTCTGACCTCCCACCCCAGCTCCCGCAGCCGATCCCGGAGCCGGTCGGCCTCCGCGTAGTCGCGCGCGGCGCGCGAGCTCTCGCGCGCATCTCGGAGCTCGAGCACGTCCGGCGGCGCATCGTGAGTGGGGGCCTCCAGGAGGTTCTCGAGGCCAAGCACGGCGAGCATCTCGCGCAGGTCGGCATCGCCGACCTCGCTGGATGAGCGGTTCGCCTCCCGCACCCACTCGAACAGCCGCGCGAGCGCCTCCGGCGTATTGAAGTCGTTGGCCAGGGCATCGAAGAACGCGCCCCTCAGCGGGGCCGACCACGGTGGCGAGGGGCCCGCGATCAGACCCCGTCCGGCTTCGCGGATTCGCTGCACCCGCGCGGCGGCCTCGACGAGCCGGTCGTCATCGAACTCCAACGGCTGGCGGTAGTGCCCGCCCACGAAGTACATGATCAGAGCGTCTCGGCCGTGCGCCGCGAGCGCGTCGCGGAGGAAGAAGATGTTGCCGACGGACTTGGCCATCTTGGCCCGGTCGAGGCGGACCATTCCGTTGTGCACCCACAGGCGGGTCAGCGGCACACCGTGGGCAGCGAACGTCTGGGCCGCCTCATTCTCGTGGTGGGGGAAGACCAGATCCGATCCGCCACCGTGGATCTCGAAGTCGAGGCCGAGGAACTCCTCGGCCATCGCCGAGCATTCGATGTGCCAGCCCGGCCGACCACGGCCCCACGGCGCGTCCCAGGCCGTGTCTTCGTCCGGCTTCTCGGCCTTCCAGAGGGCGAAATCAAGCGGGTCACGCTTACGGTCGGCTCCCTCCACCTCCTCGCCTTGATCCATCTCGTCCACCTGACGATGGGATATCTCGCCGTATCCGGGGTAGGACCGCACCGAAAAGTAGACGTCGCCCTGCGATGCGTACGCATGCCCGCTCTCGATCAGGTCTCCAATCAGCTCTTCGATCTCGTCGATCGACGCGCTCGCCAACGGCTCCCGGTCGGGCCGCCCGAGTCCGAGGGCGTCGGTGTCGGCGATGTATGCGGCGGTCATGTCGCGCGCCAGTTCAGCACTGCCGACCCCCTGAGCGCGCGCTGCGGCATAGATCTTGTCGTTTATGTCCGTGACGTTTGCGACGAAGATGACATCGAAGCCCTCGTGGACCAGAAACCGTTTGAGCAGCGAGAAGACCACGAACGGGCGGGCGTTTCCGACGTGGATGGGCCCATAAACCGTCGGTCCGCAGGCGTAGATCCCGACCTTGCCGGGCTCTCGCGTCCGAAGCTCCTGGAGCGTGCCGGTCCGCGTGTCATGAAGCAGAATCTTGCGCAAGGTCCGGCAACCCTAGCGCCCGCGGGCGCTTGCCTCCGGGGTGGCGTGCGCGCTGAGATCGCCGGGCGTCAGTCGGGAGCGCGAGCTCGGCGCCCGGACGCCGAGGGCGCCTGAGCGGCGACCTCGTGGCCGAGCAGACGATCGAGGCGAGGTCGGGCCAGAACGGACGCGTTCCCGCGACCGAAGCGGGCGGCGACCCCGCGGAGCAAGGAGGTGGGCTCCTGCAACGCGTGCTCCGTGAGGTGGCCAGACAGGCACAGCGACGGATACCGCGCGCGGACCTCGACGAGCGCGACTCGGACTACATCCGCGAGAAGCTCCCCATGCTGTGGCTGGTGGCAAGCATCTGGTTCCGCGGCGAGGTCCGCGGGCTCGGGAACATCCCCGAGTCGGGTCCTGTTCTGCTGGTCGGCAACCATTCGGGTGGCAACCTGACGCCGGACACCACGGTGTTCACGCTCGCGTTCAATACGTACTTCGGCGTCGAGCGCGCGTTCTACCAGCTGGCCCACAACCTCGTCCTGTCGATGCCGGCGCTGGCGCAGCTGCGCAAGTTCGGCACAGTCGCCGCGTCTCCCGAGAATGCCAGCAAGGCGCTCGAGTCGGGCGCCGCGCTGCTGGTTTATCCGGGCGGCGACTACGAGGTCCACCGGCCGACCTGGCAGCGCAACAGCGTCGACTTCGGCGGCCGGAAGGGGTTCATCCGGCTCGCGCTCGACCAGGATGTGCCGATCGTGCCCGTGGTCTCGATCGGCGGTCAGGAGACCGCGCTGTTCCTGAGTCGGGGCGAGCGGCTCGCCCGGCTGCTGGCGCTCGACAGGATCTTCCGGCTGAAGGTGCTCCCCATCTCCGTGGCCCTCCCCTGGGGGCTGTGGTCGGTCGTCTCGGACCCCGAGCGGGCGCTCACCTACCTGTCGAGCATGACCCGCTGGGAGGTGGCCGGCGAGCAGCCGACGGGATTGGGCGCGCGGTACCGGATGCTGTTCCGGATCGGCTCGGCGGAGGTCGGCGGACTGATCGAGGTGGTCGAGTGGGAGGAACCCCACGAGCTGGCGTGGACTTCCGTCACCGGCGTCGACCAGCGCGGCCGCTACCGGCTGCGTGAGGAGCGCGGCGGGGTCACCCGAATCGAGCTCAGGTTGGCGTACGGAGTCGCCGGCTCTGGGCTGTGGGGCTGGGTCGCCGAGCGGGTCACCGCACCTACCGTCGGCAGCCATCTCCGACAGAGCCTTCGCCAGCTCAAGCGGCTCGTCGAGCACGAGCAGCTGCGTGAGCGGGCCGCGGCGCGGCGGGCGACCCGCGCCGAGTAGCGTCGTTACGCGGCCAGCGTGATCGGCAGCTTTGCCGACTGCCAGGCGGCCAGGCCGCCGACCAGGTCGCTGATCTGACCCAGCCCGTCGCGCTGTATCAGGCTGGCCGCGATCGCCGAGCGATAGCCACTGCTGCAGTAGGCGACCGCCGACCGTCCGCGCTGGATCACCGGCGGACTCGCCGGGAATTGTGAAAGCGGATGGTTCCGCGCTCCCGCGATCCGCTCCTGGCCCCATTCGGCCGCGTTGCGGACGTCGATCAGCACGGGCGGGTGCTCCGAGGCGAGCTGCTCGGCCAGAGAGCCGGCCGTGATCCGCGCGATTCGCTCGATCAGCTCGGGGGTGTCCTCGAGCGGCTGCATCCCTCCATCGAGGTAGCCGCCCACGTTGTCGAAGCCGATCCGCCCCAGCCGCGTGGCCGCCTCGACCTCGCGCCCGGGCTCGGAGATGAGCAGGATCGGGCGTTCGCGATCGAGAACCGTCCCGCACCAGGTAGCGAAGCTGCCCCCGAGCCCGATGTTCACACTGCCCCGCAGGTGGGCCCCCTCGAACTGGGCCGCATCGCGGGTGTCGAGAATCTGCGCGCCGTCGCCGCACTCGTCCCAAGAAGTCCTCACGCGAGAGGGGATTCAGCTCTCGGTGCAGCGCCTCCTCGAGCGTCGCGTGCTCGCGGGTGTTGAGCACGGCGTCGTAGGTGAAGTACGCCGGGGCGTCGGGCTGGTCGGCGGTGACGATCTCGATGAACCGCTCCCGGCTCATCGGCTGAAGGGCGTAGTTGTAGCGGCGCTGCACTCCGATCGTCGAGACCGTGTCCGTGCTCAGCGTCTTCCCGCACAGCGATCCCGCGCCGTGGGCCGGATACACCAGCGTGTCGTCGGGCAGCGGCGCCAGCTTCTCGTGCAGCGACTCGTACAGCATGCCCCCCAGCTCATCCGCGCTCCAGCCCACTGACGCACGAAGATCGGGACGGCCGACGTCGCCGATGAACAACGTGTCTCCGGTCAGCACCGCGTAGGGCGCGTCGGTGCTGAAGTCGGGGTCGTAGACGAGGATCGAGATCGACTCCGGCGAATGGCCGGGAGTTTGGAGCACCTCCAGCCGGACGCTGCCGAGCTCAACGGTCTCGCCGTCTCCCATCGGCGTGAACGCGTAGTCGGCCTTCGCACGGGCGCCCAGATGGATCTCGGCGCCGGCGCGATCGCGAAGCTCGAGATGGCCGGCGACGAAATCGGCGTGAAAGTGCGTAAGGAACACGTGGCCGATCCGGCAGCCGAGCCGGTCGGCGTCCTCGAGATACTGGTCGACGTCGCGCTGGGGGTCGACGACAGCCGCCTCGCCAACCTCAGGATCGGCGATCAGGTAGGAGGCGTGGGCGAGGCAGCCGAGGTAGTACTGCTCCAGGATCAAGGCTGAGGCACGATCCGGATATATGGTTTCGGCGACTCCCACTCGCCGAAGATCTCCTTCGCCTGGTCGTCAGAGACCGACCCGGCGATGATCACGTCCTCGCCGGGCTGCCAGTTGACCGGCGTGGCGACCTTGTGGTTGGCGGTCAGCTGCAGCGAGTCGATCACCCGCAGCACCTCATCGAAGTTGCGGCCGGTCGTCATCGGATACACGAGGATCAGCTTGATCTTCTTGTCCGGACCGATCACGAACACGTTGCGGACGGTCTGGTTGTCGGCGGGCGTGCGCGAGAGCGGGTCACCCGACACATCCTGCGCCAGCATGCCGTAGGCCTTCGAGATGCTGAAGTCGTGGTCGCCGATGATCGGGTAGTTCGGCGCCTGGCCCTGCGTCTCCTCGATGTCCCTCGCCCAGTCCTCGTGCCGGCCGGTCGGGTCAACCGAGAGCCCGATGATCTTCACGCCGCGGCGATCGAACTCGGGCTTGATCTTTGCCATGTAGCCGAGCTCGGTCGTGCAGACGGGCGTGAAGTCCTTCGGATGGGAGAACAGCACCCCCCACGAGTCGCCGAGCCAATCGTGAAAGCGGATCTTTCCTTCGGTCGTGTCCGCGTCGAAATCAGGTGCTGTATCGCCAAGCTGCAGAAGAGCCATAGTTCCTCACTGAAGGTCGTGTTTCGCCTTGCCCCTTTCCGGCTGAGCGTACCAACGCCCGTTCGCCGCCATCAACTCGCGGCTCTCGCACGAAAGCGAAACGAGCCGTCGCGGCGCTCGACATCCGGATCGCTGAATCCGGCGGCGCGCAATCTCTCGGGTAGCCGGTCCGGGTCGAGCAACACCATCGTGTCGCCGATGTGGATCAGCTTGAACAACGCCCCCGTTCCGACGCTGTCGGTCCCGGCGAATGTCCCCGCCGGGCGGAGCACGCGTGCAATCTCGTTGAAGGCGCGGTCCTGCAGGTCGCGACTCGGGATGTGATGGAGCATCGTGAAGCACACGACGGCCGTGAACCGATCGTCTTCGAACGGAAGGTCGGTGGCGTCTCCCTGGACGACATCAACGGCGTCGCCCAGCTCTGTCCGCAGCCGGACGCAGTAGCGCTCCTCGAGCTCGACGACGGTCAACTTCGGAGGGAGCGTGGCGAGCAGCCGTGTCGTCGCGCCGAACCCCGGTCCCACTTCCAGCACCTCCTCGCCGAGGTCAACCCCATCGAGGCCCCACGGAACCAGCTTGTCCTCGACGCGTCGCGCCCACCAGCCCGACGAGCAGAGCAGATTGTGGACCCGGTTCATCTCCGCTCGATCGTAGCCACCGCCATGGCGGCCGCTCCCTCGCCGGTGCCGACGAATCCCATTCCCTCTCCCCTCGTCGCCTTCACGCTCACGTGCTCGACCGCCAGCCCGAGCGTGTTGGCGAGCGCCACGCGCATCCGCTCTCGAAACGGCGCCAGGTGCGGCCGCTCGATCATCACCGTCGCATCCACGTGTGTGACGGCGAACCCGCGTTCGTCCAGGATCGCGATCGTCGACCGCAGCAGGTCGAGCGAATCCGCCCCGCGGTAGCGCTCATTCGTGTCGGGAAAGTGCTCTCCGATGTCTCCGAGTCCGGCGGCGCCGAGCAACGCGTCGATGATCGCGTGCGTCAGCACGTCGGCATCCGAATGGCCGATCAGTCCGCGGTCGTGCGCGATCTCGACGCCTCCGAGGACTAGCCGCCGGCCCTCGGCGAACCGGTGACAGTCGTACCCCAGGCCGGTCTGCATCGTCATTCGGAACGCTCCGACAGCAGCCGCTCGGCGACGTGGAGGTCCGCGGCGGTCGTGATTTTGATGTTGTCCGGCTCGGAGGGCACGACCCGCACCGTCCCCCCGGCCCGCTCGATGAGCCACGCGTCGTCGGTGGCCACGCCGAGCACCTTGTCCGTCGCCTCGCTCAGCGCGCGGTCGAGAGCCGGACGGCGGAAGACCTGGGGTGTCTGCACCGCCCACAGGCGGCTTCGCTCGAGCGTTTGGGTGACCGTCCGTCCATCCTCGCCGACTTCTTTGATCGTGTCCGATACCGGCGCGGCGGCGATCACCGCGTCCGCCCCGGAGCGCTCGAGCTCGTCGAGCGCTCGTTCGAACAGCTCTGGAGAGGCCAGCGGCCGTGCTGCGTCATGGACGATCACCGGATCTCCGCCGCCGGCCGCGCGCAGAGCCTCGCGAACCGATTGTGAGCGCACGGCGCCACCGGCGACCGCGATCGTCCCCTCGGGTGCGGCATCCAGCTCACCGGCGGGCAGCGCGACCACGATCCGCTCGACCGCGACAACCGCCCGCAGCGCGTCGACGCTCCACTCCAGCATCGGCCTGCCGGCAACCGTGACAAGCGCCTTGGGCCGGCCCGACCCAAGGCGCTCGCCACGTCCAGCGGCCACGATCAACGCGACCGCCATCTCGATCGGGAGCTACTTCGTAGCGACGGCCACCTTGCCGTTGCCGTTGCCGTTGCCGTTTCCGGACTCAGAAAGCAGCCCGTACAGATGCACCTCGACCTCCTCCTCGTTCATCTCGAGCGCATACATCAGCTCTGAGGCGAGAATCTTCTTTGCGCGGGTGAACATCTGCTTCTCACCCGTCGAGAGGCCCTTCTGCGATTCGCGGATGGCCAGATTTCGCACCACCTCCGCGAGCTCGTAGATATCCCCCGTTTTGATCTTGTCGCGGTTGTGCTTGAACCGCCTGTTCCAGTTCTTGGGCATCTCCGAGCACTCATCCTGCAGGACGGCGAGCACCTTCTTGACCGTCTCCTCGTCGATCACCCGGCGGAGGCCTGCCAGCGCCGCGTTCTCGGTGGGAACCATCACCGTCATGTCGTTGTGCAGGATCTTGATCGTGAGGTACTCCCGCGACTCGCCAAGAACTTCCTTCATCTCCTTGCGCAGTACCTTCCCCGCCCCGTGATGGGGATATACGACGCTGTCGCCGACCTCGAACTCGATGTGAGGAAGGGGATCGGGGGCGTCGAGATCCCCTTCCAGGTGCTCTTCCATTAGCTCTGTGATGGTGTCCTCCTCTGTCCAGGCCGGCGGGGCGAGGGACCCGCACGCCGTTTGCACTACGTCTGCAGGTACCTGTCGACCAGGTTGATCTCCTGCTGACGGCGAAGTCCCTCGCGGATGTCCTTCGCCCGGATCTCGCCGACTCCGTCGACGGTCTCCAGCTCGCCGTCTGTGGCGGCGAGCAAGCCCTCGAGTCCACCAAACTCGTCAACGATCCGCTGCACTACTAGCTTGGGCAATCTTGGGATTCGTCCCAGGATGCGGATACCGCGCGGAGAGACGGGGTAGTCGAGGGTGTTCACCTTGCGGTCGTAGCCGAGCAGCTCGGCCAACCGACCGAAGTCCAAAAGGTCCTGATGGGGCAACCGCACGAGCTGATCGAACGCGATCGAGAAGGCCTCGTCGCTGTCCTCGATCAGGAAGTCGTGTACGAGCGCGGCCTTGTCGGCCGATACGCCGACCATCGTCTCGTCGAGCTGCATCTCGATCAGCCGCCCCTCGGTCCCGAGCTCGACGATATAGCGCTCGATCTCCACCGCCATCCGTGTCACGAGCTCGGCGCGTTGGAGCACGGTGAGCACGTCGTGGAGAGTAACGCCGCCCTCGAACTCGAGCGCGGTCAGACGAGTCGAGACCTGATCGAGCCGGCTGCGGTACTTGTCGAGCGTCGCCAGCCCCTGGTTTGCCTTCGCGAGGACGACCGGGATGTCCTCGAGGATGTATTTGACGTCATCGACGTACAGAGACACGATCTCGCGCCGTTCGGAGATCGCGACGACGAGCGCGTCCGTCTGCTTGGCGACGCGCTCGGCGGTCCGGTGGCGCGTGCCCGTCTCCATCGTCAGGATCGTCGGATCGGGAGTGAGCTGGACGTTCGCGTGGGCGATCTTGGTCGCGTTCGCGCTCAGCACTATCGCGCCGTCCATCTTCGCAAGCTCATACAGGATCGCCGGCGAGTAATCCAGGTCGAGCTTGATCCCGCCGGAGAACAGGAACGACAGCTCGTCCGCGTCCCCGATCACGATCAGACCGCCTGTGCGGGCGTCCTGGATGTTGTCGAGCCCCTCCCGTAGCGCCGTCCCGGGGGCGACCATCTCGAGCGCCCTGACTATCCGGGACTCCTGTCGAGATTCGAGCTCTTCTTTGAGCTCTTCCCCGGAACGAGACGGCATCAAGGCCGATTTTACCGGAGATTCATGTGGCGAGGCCCCGCGGGCCCGCACCCTCCTGGCGCGCCACGAGACGCTTCCGCGCGCCGGGTCCACCGGGATCGAGGCGCCGTTTCTGGATGTCGACCCACCACCTGTCACGTTCGTGTCGGGGTCCGCTCCGATCGCGGGACTATGCCGCCTGAATCGCCGTTCAGCTTACGCGGTCGGGAAAGCCTGCTCGCGACGGCGAGGAAACCTGCACAGTGCGACAAATGGGCGGTGGCGCCGGCGGGCGGCTCGGTGGCGATCGACTCCCGGCCGGCGCGGGCCTTCAGCGCCCGCAGCCCTGATTGGCGGTCGGCACTGTCGGCCCGCCGGCGCTGCGCGCCCGCAGCCTTGCGTGGCGGTCGGCTCGGTAAACGGCGCTGGGGAGGAGGGTGGTGAGATGCCCGGGCGAGCCTGAGGGCGGCGCCAGATCCTGCATAACACGTCACGACCGCCGAAATCGGCGAGGCCTGCCGTATTAAGCACGCTCCTCATGCACAGCACGACAGGGCCCGGGTCCTGAGCCGAGATTGACGCGTTAAGCATGATTTCGGCTGGGCGCGGGGCGTGGACCCCGCCGGGCAGCTCACCCGCTCCCCTTCCCCACCGCCGTTCACCGGGCCGACCGCCAATCAGGGCTGCAGGCGCTGAAAGCGCGCGGGCCGAGAGTCCACAGCCCGGCCTCGTACGCCCGCCCCGAACTTTGGCGTTTTTGTCCCACCCCCGGGACAAGAACGCCAGACTTCGCCGGCGCCAACCGCCGGCGCCTCAGGCCGCCCGCGACGCCTCCGGCGCGCCGGTGCCAAAAGCAGCCCGCAACGCCGCGCGCACGGTGCGGCAGCCGTCGGGCTCGACCACCCCTCCGAGGCCGAACTTCGCCGCCTCTGCCATCCGCCGGTCGGCGTGCGCAACCGAGCGCAGCTCCCCGGTCAGCCCCAGCTCGCCGAAACACGCCAGCGGCCCTCCCGAAGGACCGGCCAGGACAGCCCTCTTGGCCGCGCTGGCGACCGCCAGCGCCACCGCCAGGTCGGCGCCGGGCTCATCCACACGCACGCCTCCGACGACGTTCACGAACACATCGGCGGCTCCGAGGCCGATCCCGGCGTGGCGTCCGAGTACCGCCAGCACCAGGGCGACGCGGTTGCGATCCAGGCCGGAGACCACCCGGCGCGGCGGCACGAGCTCGGAGCTCGACACCAGCGCCTGAACCTCGACCAGAAGTGGACGGGAGCCCTCCATCGCGCACAGCACAACGCTTCCCGGCGCCCGAGTGGCCTCGCCCACGAAGCGCGCAGAGGCGTCGAGGACCTCGACCAGTCCGTGGTCGCGCATCTCGAACACACCGGCCTCGTCGGTCGAGCCGAACCGGTTCTTGATGGCGCGGACGGTCCGGTAGGTCCGCTCGCGCTCACCTTCGAACTGCAGCACGCAGTCGACGAGGTGCTCGAGCACGCGCGGCCCGGCCAGCGCCCCGTCCTTGGTCACGTGTCCGACGAGGAGCACGGCGATCCGTAAGGCCTTCGCCACCCGCATGATCTCGCCCGCGACCTCACGCACCTGGCCGACCGAGCCCGCCGCGCTCGAGAGCTCGGCGCTGTGGAGCGTCTGCACCGAGTCGACGACGCACACCTCCGGCCGCTCGGACTCGAGCGTCGCCAGCACCGTGTGCAGATCGGTCTCGGCGATCATGGGAATGTCCAGCGCCGCCGTCTGGCTCAGCCGCTGTGCGCGCAACCGGATCTGCGCGGCGGATTCCTCGGCCGACACGTACAGGGTTCGCCTCCCCTCGGCCACCAGGTTCGCCAGCGCCATCGTCGTCAGCGTCGACTTGCCGATACCCGGAGCTCCGCCGATCAGCACCAGCGATCCGGGAACGATCCCGCCGCCGAGAACGCTATCGAGCTCGCCGATGCCGGTGCTCAGACGATCGCGCTCCTCGGTGGCGACGCTGCGCAGCGGCACCGGCGCCACGCCGGCGACGCGAGCCCCTCGGCGCGGCCGCGCTCCCGCCCCCGAAGCGGCTCGCACCTCCTCGACCAACGTGTTCCACTCACCGCAGCCGGGACACTGCCCCGCCCACCGCGGGGTTTCGTGGCCACACGCGGAGCAGACGTGAATCGAGGTCGGACGGGGCACCGCAGCGCAGACTAGGACGTCCGCCCGACGGCAACCGAGATTGGAGCAATGTTGACGCGATTCGACTCGGCCCGACTCACCGGTCGATCATCGACAGCACCGCCAGGATCGCCTGCGACTTCGTATTGACGCCCAGCCGCCCATATATGGCCTCGAAGTGCTTCTCGACCGTCCGCGGGCTCACAAACAGGCGGGTGGCTACCTCCGCGGTGCCCTGGCCCTGCAGGGCGAGCGCCAGTACGTCGGCCTGCCGCCGGCTCAGCCCGAGCTCCCGGAGCTGCGCCGCATCCGGTGCAGCGTCGGCGGGGGTGATACGGAGAGCGTCGAGCTCGGGGTAGCGGTCGGGCCGACTCGGGTCATGGCGACGGCAACATCATTCCGAGCTGGTACTCCTGCGGTATCAGCCTGTAGACGTACTGATAGAGCTCGGTCCGGTGCAGCTGCCGCCTCGAGACGAAGTCCGACAGGCGCAGCGCGTGCGTCGACCCACTCATGGCGTAGGTGAGCATCGGGTTCTGGTGCACGAACTGAGCGAGCTCTTCGGCGCCACCTTCGAACACGCTGTCGGGCGGATCGGCGACGACGGTCGCCCGCCCGCGCGCCAACTCGAGCGCGTTGTAACCGGCGACGTCAGCCGGGATCACCTCGCGCAGCAGACACGCCACGCGTGCTGGGTATTCCGCGAGCTCGCGCAGCTCAGCGAGCTCCGCGGTCGCGCGGAGCGCGCGGCGCAGCTGGCCTGCGGTGAGGTACTCGGTCACGCCCGTTCGCCCCTCGAAAAAGCTACGTAATTCTACCCTTGTCTGCGGTTTGCGGTGGCAATAGCTCTTGGCGCGATGTGGGGGCGTAGTGGCGCAGTGAGGGACTCGCGACGGCTGACGGCCCGCCTTGTGACGCTGTGCGCGGCGATCGGGATCATCTGGGTGGCGGCCCCGGCTGGAGCCGCCGCCCAGTCGACGACAGCGATCGACCTCGACGGCACCTACACGCTGAGCAGCCCCGACGGCTTGGAGTGTCCAGGGAGCGGTCGCTTCAAGATCATCCCCGGCTATGTGCACGCGGTCACGTTGACGGTCAAGGGCAAGCTCCTGGCAACACTGAAGCGAAGGCACCGCCTCCGCGCCAGGCTCACGACGAACGCCCGCGACGCGGCCAGGCGCCACAACCACAAGAAGCGCAAAACGGCGATTCAGCTCACGTACGTGCGAGCCGCAAAGCCTCCAGCGCGTAGCTGAGCCCGAAACTGAGCTCGCCACCGTCCGCCCACCCGCCGGCGCGCTCATTCAGGACCTGGCCTCGCAAAAGCCCCAGCGGCGGTCGCGCAGACGCGTAGCGAAGCGCCCCGGACAGCATGCGGCGGGACAGCGAAACCCAGCCGCCGGCGGCGGGACACGAGTGCTCGAGCTGCCGGCACGCCGCCGCCAGATGGAGCAGCCCGGCCGCCGTGATCACTCCCGCCGAGACGTCGACCGGCGCGCCCGGCCGCGCGTCGTAGTCCCACAGCGGCACGCCGGCGGCCGGCAGATGCGCCCGCACATAGCCGGCGATCCGCGAAGCCACCCGCAAAAGCCCCCGGTCCCGCAATTCCGACGCGGCGACGGCGAAGCCATAGAGCGCCCACCCCTCGCCCCGCGACCAGGTGCTCGTACGAGAGATGCCCTGGTGGGTGGCGAACGACAGCACGCGCCCGGTCGCGCGATCGAAGTTCACGGCCTGGATCGTTGAGCCGTCGGGACGGACGAGCAGCGCCGCGATCCGACGAGCGTGGCGGAGCGCCAGCCGCGAATACGCCGGATTGCCCGACAGGCGCGTGGCCCAGGGCAGGATCGCGACGTTCATCATGCTGTCGACGATCGTGTCGGCGTCGGGGCCGTACGAGTTCGTGGGGATCGTGCCGGCGCGGGAATTGGTCCGCGCGAGCGCGATCAGCTCATCGGCGGCGCTCAGAATGCTCCGCTTCAACCGCGAACACAGCGCCTCGCGCCTGCGGCCCGCTCGGCGTCCAGCCTCGCTGATTTGGGCCGCGCGCGAGTCATCCGGCTGCCTCCGACCCGAAAGGCAGAGCGCCATATAGGCCGCCAGCGACGACTGCTCGTACATGAAGCCGACATCGTGCGTGTCTTCGCGCTCGTGGCCGAGGTGGGCGAGCGTCGCGGTGAGCGCCCAGCGGGCGAACATCCCGCCCGCGGGCTCGAGCGCGGCCGCCTGCCAGAGCGCGCCGGGCCAGAAACCGCTGGTCCAGTAGGTGGCGCTGTCGTGCAGGACGTCCTTCACGCTGGCGCCGATCGGGAACTGCCCCGGCGCCAGCCGGGCGTGGAGCTCGGCCAGACGATGGAACAGGAGGGCTGCGGGCTCCGAGGCCGGGCTGGTGATCAGCGCGGTGACCCGCGAGCCTGATCGCACCTGCTGGAACACGAGGGCGCCGGCGGTCGGCCAGCCGGAAGCGAGGACGCGATCGTTAACGGCGACCCGGCCCCGGGCGATCTCGACGTGGGCGCGGAGCGGAAGTGTCCCGTTGATGGCCAGTGTCCGAGCCCCCACGCTGACGTCGAGCGTGGCCTGGGGCCGGCTGCGGGCGACATCGAAGGAGATCACCACGCCGCCCTCCGGAAGCGCCACCCGAGTGGCCTGGCCGGCGTGGAGCGCGACGCGCGGGATCACAAGGACGCCGGCGAGCGACGGCCGCGATGGCTCGGTGGCGCGGGGCGTCGCGGCCGGGGCCGAAGACCCGCCGCAGGCGCTGAGGACGAGCCCACTCGCGGCGAGACCGCAGACGATCCCAGCCCGGGCGAGCCGGACCCACATGACGGTGCTGTTACTCGGCGTCCGAAGGCGCGTCGGGCGCTGCCGGCTCCGAATCGTCGGACGGCTCGTCAGCGCCGGTGTCGCCACCACCCTCGGCGCCGACACCGACCGGCGTCGGCTTCGGCGCCGGCTCGATCACGGTGAGCTTGACCTCGCCGTCCGAGCCGTCTTCGTTCTCGGCTGGCTTTTCGACGAGCACCGTCGAGCCGGACGGAACCTGCGCGCGGAGCACGAAGTCCGCCAGCGGGTCCTCGACGTAGCGCTGGATCGCGCGGCGGAGCGGCCTCGCGCCCATCGCCGGGTCCCAGCCCTTGTCGACCAGCATGTCCTTGACGTCCTCGGACAGCTCCAGCTGGAGCTCGCGGTCGGCCATCGACTCGCGGATCCGCCGCAGCAGCAGCTCGACGATCTGCTTGATCTCGTCCTTGGCCAGCTTGTGGAAGACGATCACCTCGTCGATCCGGTTCAGGAACTCGGGCCGGAAGACCTTCTTCAGCTCGCCCATGATCCGGTTCTTCATGTCGTCGTAGGTGATCCCGGTCTCGTCGTCGGAGACGGCGAACCCGAGCGGGGTGTTGCGCGCGATCTCGGCGGCCCCGATGTTCGAGGTCATGATCACGATGCAGTGGCGGAAATCAACGGTCCGCCCCTGGGCGTCGGTCAACCGCCCGTCCTCCAGGATCTGGAGCAGGATGTTGAACACGTCGGGGTGGGCCTTCTCGATCTCGTCGAGCAGCAGCACGCTGTAGGGCTTGCGCCGCACCGCTTCGGTCAGCTGCCCGCCCTCGTCGTAGCCGATGTAGCCCGGAGGCGAGCCGACCAACCGCGAGACAGCGTGCTTCTCCATGTACTCGGACATGTCGATCCGGATCATCGTGTCCTCGTCGCCGAACAGGAACTCGGCGAGCGTCCGCGCCAGCTCGGTCTTGCCGACGCCGGACGGACCAAGGAAGATGAACGAGCCGGTCGGGCGCTTCGGGTCCTTCAGACCCGCGCGCGAGCGCCGGATCGCCTTGGAGACGACCTCGATCGCCGGGTGCTGGCCGATCACGCGCTTGTGCAGCTCGTCCTCCATGCGCATCAGCTTCGCGGTCTCGGCCTCGGTCAGCTTGAACACCGGGATGCCGGTCCACATCGAGACGATGTCGGCGATCTCCTCCTCGCCGATCGAAGGACGCTCGGTGGATTCACCGGCCTCCCACTGCTCGGCGAGCTCGCGCTTCTTTTGGGTGAGGCGGCGCTCCTTGTCGCGGAGGTTCGCGGCCTTCTCGAACTCCTGGGCCTCGATCGCCGCCTCCTTGGCACGGCGCGTCTCCTCGATCTCGTCCTCGAGCTCGCGGTACACGGGCGGGGAGGTCATCGACTTGATCCGCATCCGCGACGCGGCCTCGTCGATCAGGTCGATCGCCTTGTCGGGCAGGAACCGGTCGGAGATGTAGCGGTCGGCGAGATCGGCGGCCGCCTCGAGCGCCTCGTCGGTGATGTTGACCTTGTGGTGCTGCTCGTAGCGGTCGCGCAGTCCCTTGAGGATCTGGACCGTCTCCTCGGTCGTGGGCTGGTCGACGGTGATCTTCTGGAAGCGCCGCTCCAGAGCGGAATCCCGCTCCAGGTACTTGCGGTACTCCTCGAGCGTCGTCGCGCCGATCGTCTGCAGCTCGCCGCGCGCGAGCGCAGGCTTCAGGATCGACGCCGCGTCGATCGCGCCCTCGGCGGCGCCGGCGCCGACGAGGTTGTGGAGCTCGTCGATGAACAGGATGATGTCGCCGCGCTGGGTGATCTCCTTCATCACCTTCTTCAGGCGCTCCTCGAACTCGCCGCGGTATTTGGAGCCCGCGACCAGGGCGGCGAGGTCAAGCGTGTAGATCTGCTTGCCCTTCAGCAGCTCGGGCACATCGGCGTTCGTGATCCGCTGCGCGAGCCCCTCGACGACGGCGGTCTTGCCGACCCCCGGCTCGCCGACGAGCACCGGGTTGTTCTTGGTGCGCCGGGAGAGGATCTGCATGATCCTTTCGATCTCGGTCTCGCGACCGACGACCGGGTCGAGCTTGCCCTCGGCGGCCAGCTTGGTGAGGTTGCGACCGAACTGGTCGAGCAGCTTCGAAGACTTCTTGCCCTCGCCCTGCGCAGCCGGGGCGCCGCCTGAAGCACCGCCGCCGCGCTGGCGGCTGCCGGGGCCGGACAGCATCCGGATCACCTCGTTGCGAATCTTCTCGGAATCGGCGTCGAAGTCGAGCAGGATCCGTGCGGCGACGCCTTCGTTCTCGCGCACGAGGCCGAGCAGGATGTGCTCGGTGCCGATGTAGTTGTGGCCGAGGCTCAGGGCCTCGCGGAGAGCCAGCTCGAGGACCTTCTTGGCCCGCGGAGTGAATGGGATCTGACCGGAGGTGACCTCCTCGCCGGAGCCAACGATCCGGACGACCTGCGCGCGCACCCGCTCGACCGTGATGTCGAGCGACTCGAGCACTCTTGCGGCGAGCCCCTCCTCCTCACGCAGCAGCCCAAGCAGGATGTGTTCGGTGCCGATGTAGTTGTGCTTGAGCGTTCGCGCCTCTTCTTGCGCCAGGACCACAACCTGGCGGGCTCGCTCTGTAAATCGCTCGAACATGGCTCTTCTCTCGGTCCGGGGTACTCAGCTGTGGTCGGTCGCGGCGTTTTCCTGTCCTAGCTCCCTACGCTGCCAGAGTCGTCAAGTGCTCACGGGCCGGCATGCAGGGACGCCGAGCATCCCGTTCTTCCCATCTATTTCGACCGCCAGGCCGGAAAGGATGAGCGATACGGTTTCTGTCTCGGGCCATAAGCAAGTCTAGCAATGCCCCTACCACGCCCCTCCGAGATCGGAAGGCGTCTCGGCCGCATCGGATCGCTGTTTGCGAGCTTCCAGGAGGTGCCATCGAACCGCTTTCACGGTAGCGGCCGGCTCGACGCCGGCATGTCGCACTAGTCACGCATCGCCGGAAACAGGACGATCTCGCGGATCGACTGCCGTCCCGTGAGTGCCATCACCAGCCGATCGATGCCAATCCCGATCCCGCCGGTCGGCGGCATCCCGTACTCGAGCGCCTGAATGAAGGCCTCGTCGTAGGGTTGCGTCTCCTCGTCGCCCGCGCCGGCCAAGGCGCGCTGCTGCTCGAACCGCCGGCGCTGCTCGTCGGGATCGTTGAGCTCGGTGAATGCGTTGGCAAACTCGACGCCGCCCACGTACGCCTCGAAGCGCTCCACCAGGCCCTCGATCGTCCGATGGCGCTTGGCGAACGGCGAAAGCTCGATCGGGTAATCCAGCAGGAACGTCGGTTGAATCAGGGTCGGCTCGACGTGCTTTGAGAGCAGCTCGTCGACGAGCTGCGGCCACGTGTCCTCGACGGCGACAGTCATGCCCCGGGCCGTCATCGCGGCCGCAAGCGCGTCGCGGTCGTGCGCCTCCATGATGTCGATGCCCGTCCGCGTGCGGATCGCCTCGACCAGCCCTTCCTGTCGCCACGGCGGCGAGAAATCGAACTCGCCGGCGTAGCCGATCTCGGTCGCCACGGCCGAGACGAGCTGCTCGCAGCGCTCAGCGATCTTCTTGTAGTCGGCGTACGCCTCGTAGAACTCGAGCATCGTGAACTCGGGGTTGTGCGTGGTGTCGACCCCCTCGTTGCGGAAGTCCTTCCCGAGCTCGTACACGCGCTCGAGGCCGCCGACGATCAGCCGCTTCAGGTAGAGCTCTGTCGCAATCCGCAGGAAGAACTCGCGATCGAGCGCGTTGTGATGGGTCGTGAACGGCCGCGCGAGTGCGCCACCGTAAAGTGGCTGCAAAACCGGGGTTTCAACCTCGATGAAGTCGTGATCGTCGAGCCAGCGGCGGACCGCGGTGATTACCCGCGCGCGAGTCACGAACAGCTCGCGCGCGTCCTCGTTGGCGATCAGGTCGAGCTCGCGGTGGCGGTAGCGCGTCTCCACGTCGGTCAGCCCGTGATGCTTCTCCGGGGGCGGCCGCAGCGACTTCGCCAGCACGACGAACGAGGTGATCCGCAGCGTGAGCTCGCCCCGGCGCGAGGAGAACGCGATCCCGTCGATCCCGATCAGATCCCCGAGGTCGAGCCCGAGCAGCCGCTGCATTCCGTCCGCGCCGAGCTCGTCGACCCGGGCCTGCAGCTGGATGCGCCCGGACCGGTCGACCAGATCCAGGAACGCCATCTTGCCCTGACCGCGGCGCGCGGCGAGCCGGCCCGCGACGCGGTGGGAGACCGAGGTCTCCTCACCGGGTTCAAGCGAGTCATGCTCCGCCCGGACGGACGCGATCGGCTCGACGCCGTCGAACTCGTGCGGGAACGGGTCGACGCCCTCGTCTCGCAGGGCGTCGAGCTTGGACCGGCGTGCCGCGAGAAGCTCAGAGGACGCGACGCGATCGTCGCTCACCCACCGGCCCTCCTACTTCGAGGCGACGTCGATCTTGGTGATCTTCAGCTTTCGCTCGCCCCTGGGGGTCGAGAACTCGACCTCTTCGCCGCGCTTGCGGCCCAAGAGCGCCTTTCCGATCGGCGACTCGTTGGAGAGCTTCATCTCGGTCGGATTCGCTTCGGCAGAGCCGACGATCGTGTACTTCGTCGACTTGCCGCCCTCCTCCTTGACGTGCACGACCGAGCCGACCCGGACCACGTCGGTCCCGAGGTCCGTGGCGTCGATGACCGTTGCCGACCGCAGCTTGTCCTCCAGCGCGGCGATCCGCGCCTCGAGCATCGCCTGCTCGTTTTTTGCGTCGTCGTACTCGGCGTTCTCCGAGATGTCTCCGAACTCGCGCGCCTCTTTGATGCGGGCGGCGACCTCGCGGCGACGGATAGTCGATAGTTGCTCGAGCTCGGCCTTGAGAGTGGCCAGCCCTTCAGGGGTGAGAATGACGTCCTTAGGCATTGCTGTGACCTGTGGGGTTAGGGGCGATCTGGACGAGAAAAATCCCGCCCTACCAGCGGGAAATCACACGCACCGGTTCGCGTGGGCGGACGAGTATAGACACCTCCGCGCGTGGGCTTGAGTGGGGACCTCCTGATTGCTCAGAGATCCCTTACCTAACCGTCGGCCTGCTGGAAGGTCGGGCGGTTGATCGCCTGTACGCGCGCGGGACCCTACTGCGCCGGGGCGCAGCAGGCGTCGGTAAAGAGGGCGCGCGCCTCGTCCACCGTCGCCGCCCGCTGAAGCGCCGACTGGAGCGACTTATCGCCGTCGAGCCTGTCCGCGTACCACGGATAGAACTTCCGCAGATATCGCGCGGCACGCTCCGGGCCCAGGTGCTCGCAGGCCCGCTCGAGCACCCAGTCGAGCTCGGTCAGGATCTCGTCGCGGTCCGGCTCGCCCGTCCGCCGACCCAGCAGCTCCTCGAACAGCCACGGATTGCCGAGCGATCCTCGCGCCAGCAGCACGGCGGACGCCCCCGTCTGCTCGAACGCGCGGCGGGCCGCATCCGCAGACTGCAGGCCGCCCGAGATCATCACCGGCACGGGCAGCTCCTCGACCAGCGACCGCGCCAGCGCGTAATCGGGGGCGCCGCTGTGGCGTTGAGAGGCGTGGCGCGGGTGGATGCAGAGCCCAGCTACGCCGCCGTCGAACGCCAGCCGGCGAGCCGTTTCGACGCCGCTGCGGTCGCCGGGACGCTGTCCGGTCCGGAGCTTGACCGTCACCGGCAGCCCGCTGCCCCGCGCAGCCGCCTGGGCAAGCGACACCGCCCGAGCCGGCTCGGCCAGCAGCGCCGCGCCGGCGCCCGTCTTACAGACCTTCGGGACCGGGCATCCCATGTTGATGTCGATCATGTCGGCGCCCGCGGCCGCGACGTGCTCGGCCGCCGAGGCCATCACGTCGGGATCGTGGCCGAACAGCTGAACCGACATTGGATGCTCGTCGGGGTGGATGCGCAGCAGCTCGCGGCACGTCCGCTCGTTGCGGTAGTGCACGGCGAAGCTCGACACCATCTCCGAGACGACGAGCCCGGCGCCGTAGCGCTTGGCCTGGAGCCGCACGAACCAGTTGCCGATTCCGGCCAGTGGCGCGAGCACCACGCGGTTGGCGATCTCTACACCGCCGAGGGTCCAGCTGTCGTTCAGAGTCGGCGACACGGGCATTCATGGTACGAATTGGGTCTATGGATCTCGGTCCCCTAATGCAGCCCTGGGTCGAAATCGTGCTCGACCAGGTGCCGGGAATCGAGCTGTTCGACGTGCACACGCACCTCGGAAGCAACGACCCCGACGGGATGAGCCAGACGCCCGAGCAGCTGATCTCCGTGCTCGAGGCGGCGCACGCCCGGGGCGCATTCGTGTTCGCGATGCACGAGCCCGACGGCTATCCCCCCGCCAACGACGCGGTTCTGGAAGCGGCGCGGGGCTCGGATGGGTTGCTGATCCCGTTCTGCCGAGTCAACCCCCACGACGATCCAGTCCGCGAGGCGGAGCGGTGCCTCGCCGCCGGCGCGAGAGGGATCAAGCTCCATCCTCGGGCCGAGAGCTTCACGCTCGACCACCCACAGGTTCGCTCGCTGATCGCGCTCGCGCACGAGCGCCGGTTGCCCGTGCTCATCCACGCCGGACGCGGGATCCCGGCGCTCGGGCTGCACGCCGTGGAGCTCGCCGGCGACTTTCCGGAGGCGCGGCTGATCCTGGCCCATGCCGGCATCTGCGACCTGTCATGGATCTGGCGCGTCGCTCCTGACTATCCGAACCTGCTGTTCGATACGGCGTGGTGGATGCCCGCCGATCTCCGGGCGCTGTTCGCGCTCGTCCCGCCAGGACAGATCTTGTTCGCGAGCGACGCGCCCTATGGCAGCACCGCGATGTCGGCGGCATTCCAGTTGCGTATGGCGCTCGAGGTCGGGCTCTCGGGTGACCAGATTCGGTCGGTGACTTCCGAGCAAGCGCTGCGCCTCGCCGCCGGCGAGCCGCTACGGCCGGTCGGTCCGGCCGTCGGCGAGCAGGAGCGGCCGCCGCACGTGCTCTTGGACCGCGTCTCTGAGTTCCTCATGCTCGGCGCGATCGCTTCGTTCCGGGGGTTGGAGGCGGCCAGCGAGATGCTCGCGCTGGCAAGGCTGGCGTGCGACGTGCCCGAGGAGATCGACGACGCGCCCGTGTTCGCGGCGGTCCGCCACCTGATGGACGTCTACGAGGAGGTCAGCGCCGATGATCCGACCGACCGGCGCCGGAACGCGTTTTTGATCCTCGCCACCAGCGTCGCCCAGACCCCAGAGGTGCCGATCCCGGAGGTGGCGTCGGAGCCGGCGCGCTGACCCGCAGGCGAGCTCAGAGCTTTCGGGAGCTGCCCCCGCGGCCCTGGCTGGCGTCGGCCAGGTAAACGGCGCTGGGGAAGGGAAGGCGGACGGGACGCGATAGGGCCTACGACCGCCCGCTCCGGCCCTCCGATGGTGCTTAACCCGCCAATCTCGGCTCAGAACCCGAGGCCTGTCGACCTATGCATGAAGAGTGTGCTCAACACGACAGGGCTCGGCATTCACGCTGGCGTTGTCGTGTTATGCATCATCCGGAGCCCTGGTCGGGCCCCGAGAGCCGCCCTCACCCTCCCGTTCCCCAGCGCCCTTTGCCGGGTCTCCCCCTCGCGAGGGTCGACCTGGTTCTAATGCTCGGACTGGTTGCGACCCCAGATCAACCGCAGCCCAATCAGCGTGAGCAGGTCGTCGACCTCATCGACCGTCTCGCGTACGAACGGCACCAGCGCGTGCGCCAGGCCTCCGGTCGCGATCACGGTCGTGCTCTCGCCGAGCTCGCCGCGCAGCCTGTGGACGATTCCGTCGACCTGGCCGGCGAACCCATAGACGATCCCGCTTCGGATCGCATCGACCGTCGACTTGCCGATCAGTCCCCGGGGCGGCGCGAGCTCGACCTTGGGGAGCTTGGCCGCCCGGTCGTACAGCGCGTCGATCGAGATTTCGGCGCCGGGACTGATGATGCCGCCGAGATACTCGCCCGCGGCAGACACGGCGTCGTAGGTGATGGCCGTCCCGAAGTCGACGACGATGCATGTGTCCTTGACCCGTTCATACGCGGCGACCG
Organism: uncultured Solirubrobacterales bacterium; assembly: GCA_963812225.1. GTDB lineage: Bacteria > Actinomycetota > Thermoleophilia > Solirubrobacterales > Solirubrobacteraceae > Palsa-465. The sequence continues at coordinate 335,441 of CAWEUN010000005.1, read as the reverse complement.
CGTTGACGAGCCGATCGGCTCCGACCTCGCGCGGGTTGTCGATCCTGATCGGCATGCCGGTGCGGATCGAGGGGCCGACCACGAGCATCCGGTGGTTCAGGTAGCGATCCGCCATCGCGGTCCACTGCTCTGAGAGTTGGGGTACCGTCGAGGACACGATCGAGGTGTCGACGTCGGTCAGCGACAGGCCGCGGAGGGCCAGCAGGTTGGACAGCGCCGCGCCCAGCTCATCGCCGGTCGACTCCCTGACCGTCGCGAATCGCCAGTGCTCGGCGAGCGCATCGTCCTCGCCCCACACGCCGAAGTGGGTCTGCGTGTTGCCGACGTCGACGACGAGCAGCATGGGCGGGGATTATGGGCCTTCGGGCTTGCCCGGGCGCAACGGCGGTCCCACGACTCTCACGTCCTGCCGGTCGCCCAGGGCGGCCAGCGCAGCCGCCGCCGGCTCCCCGCCCGGAAACCTCAGCTGCGGATCCAACTCGAGCAGCGGCACGAGCACGAACCGCCGGGAGCGGACCTCCGGGTGCGGCAGCGTCAGCCGCACCGACTGGTACATGAGATGGCCGAGCAGCAGGACGTCGACGTCGATCGCCCGCGGTCCGTGGCGCTCGCCGCCGGGTGCCCGTCCGACCTCGCGCTCGACTTCCTTGCAGGCGTCGAGCAGATCCTCGGGCCCGAGCGAGGTCTCGATCCGGAGGCACGCGTTGAGGAAATCCGGCTGATCGAGGACCAGGCCGACGGGCTCGGTCTCGTACACGGACGACGAGGCGAGGACGGACACGTCGTGGCGCGGCAACTGCGCGACGGCCGCGCAAAGCTGTGCCCGGCGCTCGCCGACATTCGAGCCGAGTCCGAGATAGCCGAGCGTCACTCCGCCTCGCGCCAGACCTCGACCGACACCTCGCTCACCGCAAACGGGAGCGGCGGCTCGGGCTTGGAGGCTTTAACCCACACGGACTCCGCGTCGTACTGGCTGAGCAGGCGATCGGCGATCGCGGCACACAGGCGCTCGAGCGTCTTGTACGAGCGCTGCTGGGCGACGAGGTTCGCGGTGTCGCAAACCTCGGCGTAGTCGACGGTGTCCTCGATCCGGTCGGTCAACGTCGCGTCGCATTCGCCGATATCGAGCCGCAGGTCGAGCAGCAGCCGCTGGCCGACCTCGCGCTCCGCCGCGGTGACGCCGACGTGGGTAAACAACGACAGCCCGGAGATCTCGATCGTGACCTCGGGCTCGGAGCGCTCCTCCTCGTCGTCCTCGTCGTCTACTTCGTCGTAGTCGTCGCCCTCGTCGTGCTCGGTCACGCGCTGACGGTAGCAACAGCCACCGTCAGGGCGTCGACAATCGGCGCGACCTCGTGGACCCGGAAGATCTGGGCCCCGCGGGTGTAGGCGAGCACATTGGTGGCGATCGTTCCCGCGAGCCGGTGATCGACGTCGCGGCCGGTGATTCGCCCGAGGAACGATTTCCGCGAGGTGCCGATCAGCACCGGGCGGCCCATCGCCACGAGCTCGTCCAGCCGGCGCAGCAGCTCGAGGTTGTGGGCAACAGTCTTGCCGAAGCCGATCCCGGGGTCGAGGATGATCCGCTCCCTGGGCACGCCGGCCGCGACCGCGACGCCCATCCGCTCCTCGAGGAACGCCTTGACCTCGCCGACGACGTCGTCATAGCGGGGGTCCTCCTGCATCGTCCGCGGATCGCCGAGCATGTGCATCAGGCAGAGCGCAGCGCCCTCGGATGCGACGACGGGGCCCATGTCGGGATCGCCCCGCAGCGCGGTCACGTCGTTGACGATCGTCGCCCCGGCGCGCAGCGCTTCCGCTGCCACAGCCGCCTTCGAGGTGTCGATCGAGATCTGCGCACCGACCCCGGCCGCGACCAGCCCGCCGATCACCGGCAGCACGCGCTGAAGCTCCTCTTCCGCGCTCACTGGCTCCGCGCCCGGGCGTGTCGACTCGCCGCCGATGTCGAGGATCGTCGCGCCCTCGGCGTCGAGCTCGAGACCGTGGCGGATCGCCGCGTTGGGATCGAGGAACAGGCCGCCGTCGGAGAACGAGTCCGGCGTGACGTTGACGACCCCCATGATCCGGAACTCCCCCGCGGCCGGCATTACTGGGCCGCTCGCGGCCCCCGAGCTCACTGCGGTTCCTCGTCCGGCCACCGACCGTGCTCGTCGAAGTATTCCCGCGCCCGCTCCTCCTGCTCGCGGTCGCGGTTGCTCTCGACGCTCATCCGGAACATCCAGTTGATCATCCACACCGTCACGGCGACGAGCAGCAGCGCGACCCCGGTCGCGGAGAGCAACGTGTGGGTGTCGCCGTTGGTCGACACCCGGCCGTGCCCGAGCACGATCAGCACGACGCCGGCGAGCGCGATCGCCACCGGAAGCCACAGCCTCGTGGCCGCCAGCACCACGCGCGTGAACCTCCCATCTCCTTCAGTCCCATCTTGCTCGGGCATGTTCGACCGTCACGTTACATCGCACCCGTTCTCGCGAGGAACACAACTACTACGACTTCTGAGGGTTTCCCCGTGAAAAGATGCGGGCCGATACGAACGAGTTGGGAGGCAGTCAATGACCGACGGAATGACTCGACGCACGCTGCTACGCGGGGCCGCGGGAGGTGCGGCCGTGCTCGCGGCCGGAGGCCTGCCGGCCTGGGCGCGACCGGTGCGCAAGTCGCACCTCCTCCGCCAGCCCGACAGTCTGCCGTTCCCTCACCTGCCCGCGGGCACGCCGAGCATGCCCCAGATCAAGAACATCGTCGTGCTGATGATGGAGAACCACTCGTTCGACAACCTTCTCGGGATGGTCCCCTATCAGGCCAGGGGGCGCCACCGCGTCGACGGCCTGACCCGCCGGCACCACCGGATCGTCAACTTCAACCCGGACGCGACCGGCAAGCGCGTGTTCGCCACCCACGGCAGCTCTCCCTGCCAGCTCGAGGGCGAGCCCAGTCAGTCGTGGAACGCCAGCCATGAGTCCTACGACGGCGGACGCAACGACGGCTTCGTCAAGGGGAGCGCCCCGATCGCGATGACGTTCTGGGACAAGAGCGACATTCCGTTCACGTATTCGCTGGCGCAGCACTTCCCGATCGGCGAGCGCTACTTCTGCTCGGTGCTCGCGCAGACCTACCCGAACCGGCGCTTCCAGTTCGCCGCCACGGCCTCGGGGACGATCTCGACCTCGGCGGCGGGGTTGATTCCCACGGCCGCCAACGGCACGATCTTCGATCGGCTCGACGCCCACAACATCGACTGGCGCGTCTATTACCAGCAGATCGCCAGTCCTCTGATCCTGCCGAATTTCCGCAACAACCCATCCCAGGTCGCGCGCACCTTTCCCTTCAGCCAGTTCGCCATCGATGCGGCGGCCGGAAAGCTTCCGCAGTTCACGTTCATAGACCCGAACTACGACACGACATCGGAGGAGAACCCGCAGGACATCCAGGTCGGCGAGGAGTTCGTGGCGAACGTCGTCCACACGCTCACGAGCGCCCCGACGTGGAAGCACACGGCGTTCTTCCTCAACTACGACGAGCACGGCGGCTACTACGACCACGTCCCGCCGCCGCGTGCCATCGCGCCCGACTCGATCCCGCCGATGCTCTCTGCCGGCGACGCTCCCGGCGGCTATGACCGTTACGGATTCCGCGTGCCCCTGGTCGTGGTCTCGCCTTGGGCGAGGCCCCACTACGTCTCGCGCGTCACCCAGGACCACACCTCTGTGCTCGCATTCATCGAGCGCAAGTGGAACCTGCCCGCGATGACCTTCCGCGACGCCAACGCGGCGCCGATGACCGACTACTTCAACTTCCGCCACGCGGCGTTCCGCACGCCGCCGAAGCTCCACGCGGCGCCGCCGCTCGGCCCGGGCCTGCAGGCGTGCAAGGCGGCGGGACTGACCCCGCCGCTGCCTTCGCAGCCGGCGGCAGCCGACGACGTGGCGCGGTACCTGGTGGGAGTGCGGAGCTGAGAGGGCGGCTCGCGGGAGCGGGCGCCACCGAGCCCGTCCGGAACCTGCACAGCACGACAATCCCGGCCCGAATGGCGGGGCCTGTCGATCTATGCATGGAGAGTGCTCAAGACGACAGGCTCGGGCTTCGCGCCGAGGTTGTCGCGTTATGCAGCATTTGACGCCCCGGCGATACACAGCGCCACCCGCGCCGGCCCTCGAGGCAGAGCCCCGCCCCCAAGCAGAACGCCAGCGTTACTCGGCGGTTCCGCCAGCCAGGCCCGGGCGCGGCAGCGGCCGCGGGCTCTCGCGACCCGGCGCGCGCTCGGCCGGCGCCGGCGGCAGCGGAACCTCGGGCGGCGGTGGCGCCTCGGCGCCGAAGACCTCTTCCTCGGTCCCGCCGTCTAGCAGCGCCTCGAACTGCTCGCGCTCGATCGTCTCGCGCTTGATCAGGATCTCCGAGAGCTTCTCGAGCGAGCTCTTGTGCGTCGTGAGCAGCTCCTTGGCCTGGACGTGCGCGTTCTCGACCATCCGGCGGATCTCGTCGTCGATCTCGCGAGCGATCTCGTCGCTGTAGTCCGGCTCGGCGCTGAACTCGCGTCCGAGGAACGGCTGGCCATGATCGTGGCCGAAGACCCGCGGGCCGAGCTTCTCCGACATCCCGAACCGCATCACCATCTGCTTGGCGGTGGCCGTGACCTTCTCGAGGTCGTTGGAAGCTCCGGTGGTGACCTCGCCAAAGACGATCTCCTCGGCGGCCCGGCCGCCGAGCGTCATCGCCATCGTGTCCTGGAGCTCGGCCCGGGTGGTCAGGAATTTGTCCTCGCCCGGCAGCGCGATCGTGTAACCCAGCGCCTGGCCGCGCGAGATCACCGAGATCTTGTGGATCGGGTCGCTATTCGGCAGGTAGTGGCCGACGATCGCGTGACCCATCTCGTGATAGGCGGTGATCTTGCGCTCCTTGCCCGACATCACCCGAGTCTTCTTCTCTGGACCCGCGATCACCCGCATGATCCCTTCCTCGAGCTCGTCCTGGGTGATCTCACGCTTGCCGTTGCGGGCGGCGAGCAGCGCAGCCTCGTTGACCAAGTTGCTCAGATCCGCTCCCGTGAATCCCGGCGTCTGCCCGGCGAGCGCGTCGATGTCGATCTCCCGCGCCAGCGGCTTGCCGCGCGTGTGGACCTCGAGGATCTTCTTGCGGCCGAGCCGGTCGGGGCGGTCGACCACGATCTGGCGGTCGAATCGTCCGGGGCGGAGCAGCGCCGGATCGAGGATGTCCGGTCGGTTGGTGGCCGCGATCAAGATGATGTTGTCCTTCATCTCGAACCCGTCCATCTCGACGAGCAGCTGGTTCAGCGTTTGCTCGCGCTCGTCGTGACCCCCGCCGAGGCCGGCGCCACGGTGGCGCCCGACGGCGTCGATCTCGTCCATGAAGATGATGCAGGGACTATTTTGCTTGGCCTGCTCGAACAGGTCGCGCACGCGAGAGGCGCCGACGCCGACGAACATCTCGACGAAGTCGGATCCGCTGATCGAGAAGAACGGGACCCCGGCCTCACCGGCCACGGCCCGCGCGAGCAGCGTCTTACCGGTGCCCGGCGGTCCGTACAGCAACACCCCCTTGGGGATGCGAGCCCCGAGCGCCTGGAATTTCTTGGGGTTCTCGAGGAACTCCTTGATCTCGTGGAGTTCCTCAACGGCTTCGTCGACCCCCGCGACGTCACGGAACGTGATCTTGGGGGAGTCGACCGACATCCGCTTGGCCCGGGACTTCCCGAACGACATCACCTTCGAGCCGCCGCCCTGGACCTGGTTCATGAGGAATATCCAGAACCCGATGAAGATCACGAACGGCAGGATGTAGGTCAGCAGCGAGAGCCAGCCGTTGGAGGTCTTGCCCTGCACGTCGAGGCCGCTGCCGCCGCCGGCGATGTCCTTCTGGGCGTCGTTGATCAGGGTTGCGGCGTAGTCGTCCGGATAGCCGACCGTGTACTTCTGACCGCTCGTCGTGGTGACGTTGACGGTGTTGTCCTTCGTGTGGATCGACATGCTCTTGACCGCGCCCTGGTCGAGCTGGGTCAGGAGATCGCCGAACGTCTCCTTTGGCTGATGACTCGAGTTGCCGATCAGCTTCTGCGCGAAGAACGCGAGCACGACCACGATTAGGATCGGAAATGCGGCGCTCTTGAAGAACCTGCTCATAGAGAAAATTCGCGCATCCCGCGCGAGGGCTCGGGTCGGAGAATCATCAAGCGTAGCACGGGGGTTTGGACCGTTGGCGAGGGTTGCACCGGGGGTTTCACTCCTTCAACGCCGCCACGTAGGGCAAGTTGCGGTAGCGCTCGGCGTGGTCCAAGCCATAACCGATCGCAAACCGATTCGGAATCTCGAATCCCACATATCTCGTCTGTAGATCGACCTTTCGGCGCTCGGGCTTGATCAGGAGCGCGCAGACCTCCAGTGAGCGGGGGTTTCGCCCGGCCAGGTTGCGAAGCAGGTAGGAAAGCGTCAGGCCCGAATCGACGATGTCCTCGACGATCAGGACGTCGCGCCCCTCGATCGATGCGTCGAGGTCCTTGAGGATCCGGACTACCCCGGAGGACTTGGTCGCGGATCCGTACGAGGCGACCGCCATGAAATCGACCTCCACGGGGATCTCGAGGTGCCGCATCAGGTCCGACAGGAAGAACACGGCGCCCTTGAGGACGCCGATCAGCACCAGATCCTTGCCGGCGTAATCGCGGGAGACCTCGGCCGCGAGCTCGCGAACCCGGCGCTCGAGCTCCTCCGCCTGGACGAGGACCTCCCCGATCGCGTCGTCGTCGGTCACCGGGAGGGCAGTTTATTTACAGGGGGACCTCTCCCGCTCCGCTGCTCGCCGTCCGGGCTCGCTGTTCGCGGGCGGGAGAGTCATCCGGCTGCGTCCCCTTCGGTGTCGCCCGGGCTGCCCGGCGCCAACGGCGGGGTGCGCTCGAACCGCACCACCCCCGCCGCGGCGATGGCCCGGACGCCGTGGGGGAGGTCGAGCGCGGCCCGACCGTGGTCGGGCAGCGACGCGACCTCGCCGGCTCGTCGCGCGGCCCCGGGCGCCGGCCCACCCGCCGCGCCGTCCGCCAGCCGCTGCACGACGAGCGCGCGCAGCGCGTCGGGTAGCTCGCGGAGTCGCGCGAGCGGGATCTCGTCACGACCCTCGAGCGCGGCGTCGACGGCCGCGTCCAGCACCGCGGCTTCGTCACGCATGATCGCGGCCAGCGCGAGCACGTTCTCTTCGGCGGCGGGATGGATCTCTCGCAGCGCCGGCACCAGCCGTGCCCGGATCCGGCTGCGGGCGTAGGCGTCCTGCTCGTTGCTCTCGTCCTCGCGCCACTCGAGCCCGCGCGCGAGGCAGTAGGCCGCCGTCTGCGCGCGCGTGTAATTGAGCAACGGCCGTACGAGCGAGCCGTCTCGCGGGCGCATCCCGACGAGCGCCCTGCGGCTGGGCGAGGACGCCAGCCGGTAGAGGATCGTCTCGACCTGATCCGTGGCGGTATGGCCCGCGGCGACGTCTGCGCGGCGCTGGATCGCGATCTGGGCCGCCGCGCCGTAGCGCTCGTCTCGGGCCCAGCTCTGGAGGTTTCCGGTCTCGGGTCGCCGCGGGCGACGGACCTCTAGCTCCACCCCCAGCCGCTCGCAGAGTGCGGCGCAGTGGCGCTCGTCCGCGTCGGCGCCGTCGCGCAGCGCATAGTTGACGTGCAGTGCACTCACGGCCTCGACGCCCGCGATCCGGACTGCCAGGTCGAGCAGGCAGGTCGAGTCGCGACCCCCGGAGAACAGGACGACGACGGGTCTGCCCTCCACCAGCAGGCCCTCCTCGCGCACCGCCTCGACCGGGATGCTCACTCCTCCTCCTCCTCCTGGCGCGCGATGAAGATCTCGGTCGACTCCGAGAATCCCTTCAACGTGATCTCGGCGATCCGCTCGAAGTCCAGGTGCGGGCCGCCGTGCTCGACCACCGGCCGCGTGACCAACACCTCTCCACCGGCAGCGCGAGCGCCGACGCGCGACGCGATGTTCACGTCGCGGCCGTAGTAGTCGCCGTCGCGGTACAGGGCGTCGCCGAAGTGGATCCCGATCCGGGGCTCCGGCCGTCCCTCGTGCAGGTGCTGGAACCCGACCGCCCAGTCGATCAGCGCCGCCGGGTCCGAGCCGACGATCATCACCTCGTCGCCGATCGTCTTGATGACCCGCGCCTCATCGGGGAGCGTGACCTCGACGGCCTCGACGAACCGCTCGACGGCGTCGACCGCCTCGAGCTCGCCCACCTCCTCGGTCAGGCGCGTGTATCCGGCGAGGTCCGCGAACGCGATCGCGACCCGCATCCGGCCGAGATCGAGCTCCTGGCCGTCGAGATCGGCTTCCATGTGACCGACCACGTCCTGCTCGATGAAGTGCTGGAGGTAGCGCTGGTGTACCTGGTCCATCACCGGCGAGGAGAGCGGCAGCAGCTCGCGGGAGAGCGCGAGCATCTCGTCCGCCACCTCAATGCCGGTCGCGCCCGAGCGCATCAGCGGCTCGTGGACATAGAGGTGGAACAACCTGACCTCGGCGTCGGCGACCTGGGCGAGCGACTGTCCGTATACGCGCACGAGCTGCAGCATTGCCACCAGAGGTAGTCCAGCGGACAGGACCGCCGCGACGTATCTGAGCAGGCGGAGGTCGTCCTCGCTCAGCGCGTCGAGCTGAGCCTCGCTGAGACCGAGCGTGGTCATGATCCGCCCGATCAGCGCGGGCTCGAGCCCCGTCTCGCGCGCGGCCTGCCGGCGCGTGTAGCTGCCGCCGCGCGCGGGGAACAGCTCCTCGACGTAGCCAAACGCCAGCCGCCCCTCTTCAGTGGCCCGGCGAATTTCCCCCAGCGAATGGCCTCGTTCCCGCATCCTCGCGACGATCCGGCCGTGACTCACGGCGGCCGATGTCCATTCGCCGCGATACTGAGGGATGAGCCCTTCGCGGGCCCATCGGCGCAGCGTCGCGGGTGCGACGCCGGCGCGAGCCGCCGCCTCGGTCAGGGACAGGGTCCCGCGCCCGTTGTCGTTCCCGCTGTTCGCCATAACCACAGTGTCCCCGACGCCACACTGCCACCGGCCGGAGTCACGGGAGATAGTCAGCGGCGGGACCCCGATGAGAACGAGATCCCGCCACCCGCAGGCGAAACGGCCCGCTGCGTCGGCCGTTGGCGCTCGTCACGTTTCCGGCGGCGCCTCGCGAGGCGGTCCCGCGGCGGGACGCGTTCCCACGATCCGACCTGTTGCCTGGCTGAGGTTGCTAGGTCTACTCGTCCTCGGAGCCGATGTCAACCGAGAGTTTCTGATTCGTGCGTAAAAAGCGGCGAGAGTTCATCTAGATCGCGATTCCGAACTGAGATCTACACCTCTAGGTGGGGATAGTCGGCCGCGATCATCGCCCGATAGTGCGAAAACAGTGGTTTCGTGATTGGCAGAATCGCCAGCGCAGCCTTGACGTCGCCCGCCGTCTTGATCCTCCGCCGGGCGATCGCGATGGCCACGTTCTCCTTGCCCTGGAAGTATCGGTTGGCGGTCTCCGAGTTCATCGACATCCTGACCTTCGGCTCCCACGAGACCGCGTCCGACCATTCCCACGCGAGGTTGGGCTCCGCCGGCCCACCCGAGCGGATGTTGACCACCATGTCCAGGTCGGTGAACTCGAATCGCTGCGGCGTGTCCGCCTCGCGCAGCTTGGGGCCGATCTCGGGATCGTCGCTCATCAGCGCAAAGGTGCGGTCCATCACCTCGCGGAACTCCTCGGCGGATCTGAAGGTGCTCATCGGCGCCGCGTGAGTCTAATCTCGCAACCCTGACCGGGCCGATCCACCTGCAGCCCACCGCGCCGCTCGCCGACCGAGTGCTCCTGCCGGGCGATCCCGGGCGCGCCCTGCTGCTCGCCCAGGCGCTGCTCGCCGAGCCGCGGATGTTCAACCACAATCGGGGGTTGTGGGGCTACACGGGCGCCGCCGCCGACGGCGAGCCGCTCACGATCCAGAGCACCGGGATGGGCGGGCCGAGCGCGGCGATCGTGATCTCAGAGCTCGTGGACCTCGGCGCCCGGCGGCTCGTCCGGGTCGGGACGTGCGGAGCGCTCGACTCCTCGCTCGCGCTGGGCGAGCTCGTGATCGCGACCGAGGCGATCTCCGACGACGGCACGAGTCGGTTGCTCGGAGCGGACGGGCGGGTCGCCGGCGATCCGCAGCTCACCGCCGCCCTGCGCTCAGCGGGCGATGGCGCAGCCCGGGCCGGCACGGTGGCGTCGACGGACCTGTTCTACGACGATCGGGACGGCCAGGAGCAGCAATGGCGCTCCGCGGGAGCCATCGCGGTTGAGATGGAGACGGCGACGCTGTTCGCACTCGCCGCCAGGCGGGGCGTGCAGGCGGCGGCGGTGCTGATCGTCTCCGACCTGCTCCTGCCCGCACGCCGGCGAATCGAGGCCGAGGATCTGCGCGCGGCCGAGCACCGCGTCGGTGCGCTGGCGCTCCGGGGCCTTCTCGAGCGGGGCCCGGAAGTCACCGCTCAGCAAACACAAATCGACAGCTAACTGCCGATCCACGCAACCTTAGGTCGCGGTTAGGCCGCTGCTTAGCGCAGCCGCCGATTTATAGAGCCGGAGTGCGTTCGCTCGTTGTGCTGTCGACTCTCGGCTCGGCTGGCACTTTGGGCGCCCGCGGCTTTGGTTGGCGGACGGCTCGGTGAACGGCGCTGGGGAAGGGGACGGGAGCCGGCGCCATCGCAACCGTCCAGAACCTGCACAACACGACAATCCCGCGGCGGATGGCGAGCCCTGTCGACCTACGCACGAAGAGTGAGCTCAGGTCGACAGGGCCCGGGATTTCGGACGAGGTTGTCGTGTTGTGCAGCTTCCCCGTGACACTCTCGGCACACTTCGGGCGCAAAGTCGCAAAGAAGACAGCATGAACACCCGCGCACGTCGACAGCGGCTCCGGAGACCCCGGCGCCCTCACCCACCCCCTCTCCCTGCTGCCGAACGGTCAGGCCGACGAGCGTTCCGTGATCGCGGCCTCGATCTGGCCGAGCCGCTCCTCGATCGCGGACAGCCGCTGGTCGATCGCGGTAGCGGCGTTGACGCCCTCCAGCCGCTGCTCGACGCGGTCGAGCGCGTCCTCGATTCCCTCGAGCCGCTGCGACACGCCCCTCAAGCGGCGCGTCAGCCGTTCCAGATCGCTTGCAGACGGGATGTTCAGGGCCCCCATCGCCATTTCCTGGGCTCGGGTGGCGCGTTCCCTGGCCTCGAACGCGTGGGACAGGGCCCCGCTGACCATTGGGTTGTCCAGCAGCTCCTGTGCGAGTTTCCCGATCGTCTCCTCGCCCTGCCGCGTTACCCGCTCTCGCAGGTTCTTGTCTTCGGTCATCGTCCTGTCCGCCTCCTGGAGGGTGTCGCTGCGATCGGGTCTCTGCGGGTTCACCCTAGCGCGGTGGTAATGGCGAGGCGATCACGAACCCAAAATCAACTCCGGTTTCTGGAGTCTCAGTCTCAGATTTAGGCTTATGGTCTGCGATCTGGGCAGAAGCTCCGCTGAGGTGTGTTGAGCGTCGCTACAGTCCCGGCCACCTCGCGCCGATGCGGGGGTCATGGGCGGATACCTGCAGTCGGCGCGGATTTGCATGCCCGTTCCCGATTACGACCCGGTTACAAACTGCAAAAACCCTGTGATCGCTGTTGGTTCAGCGTTGCAAACCGTGCCCGTAATGGGTAGCTTGCACCAAAGCCGCCGGTTGTTGCGGCACTTTGGACGTGCGCACGCCCGACGGCGGGAGGAGTTAGGCCGAAAGTGCTGAGAAGCCGAAAGGTTTTCGTGTTGATAGCGGCGGCGGTGGCACTTGCCGTCCCCGGTATCGCTGCGCTTCCAAGCGCCTCGGCCGACACGTGCGTCGTCACGGTCACCCTGGTGGGCGGCCAGAAGGACACATTCACGGTGAACGTGCCGCCCGGCACGCCGCTGTCGTCGATCCACCTGCCGGTGACCGGCGCGATCCAAAACGTCTCGGAGTCCTGCTCCTCGACCCCGACCACCACGAGCACGCCGAGCTCGACCTCGACCTCCTCGAGCACCACGACGACCACGTCATCCACGACGACCACGTCGCACAAGACTCCGCACCCTAACTCCACGACTCCGAAGAGCAAGGTCCAGCAGCCGTCGCACCACCCGGCACCGAAGAGCTCCGCTAAGAAGAAGTCGAAGAAGACCAAGAAGCCGCACGCGCAAAAGCAGCGGAAGTCGAAGAAGCCGACAAAGCCGGCGCCTTCGACCGGGTCGGCCGGCGTGCCGACGCCGTCGAACCCGACGTTCTCGTTCTCGCTGCCGGGGCCGGCGCCGCTGGGGGTGCCGAACTTCTTCATCGATTCGTTCCAGATCCCGCCGTTCTTGTTGCCGATCTACCAGGCGGCGGGGATCCAGTACGACGTGCCGTGGCAGGTGTTGGCGGCGATCAACGAGATCGAGACCGACTACGGTCGCAACCTGTCGGTGTCGAGCGCCGGCGCCGTCGGATGGATGCAGTTCCTGCCCTCGACGTGGAAGGAATGGGGCGTCGACGCCAACGGGGATGGGGTCGCGGATCCGTACAACCCGGTGGACGCGATCTTCACGGCCGCGCGTTATCTGCACGCCGCGAGTGCCTCTAAGAATCTCTCTCAGGCGATCTTCGCCTACAACCACGCCGGGTGGTACGTGCAGTCGGTGCTGTTGCGGGCGAAGCTGATCGGCGGCATGCCCGACAAGCTGATCGGGGCGCTGACCGGCCTGGTCGAGGGTCACTTCCCGGTCGCCGCGCCGGCGAAGTATGCGGATTCGAACGTCGACCGGCTCGCCAAGCAGCGCGTGAAGTCCGGCAACGCGGCCGAGGCGATCGATTCAGACCCCGGGGCCAGCGGAGTGTCGATCTTCGCCAAGCAGAACTCGCCCGTGATCGCCGTCAACGACGGCAAGATCGTGCGGATCGGTCAGACCCCGCAGCTCGGGCGCTACATCGATCTTCAGGACTCGACGGGCAACATCTACACGTACGCGCATCTGGGGACGATCCCCAAGGACTATCCGGTGCCTAAGCCGGTCAAGCTGACCGCCAAGGAGCTCGCGAAGGAGCTCTCGGCCCCGTCTCCTTCGCCGAAGAAGCCGTCCGCGCCAGCGAGCGCCGGCACGCAGGCCGGCAGCGCGACCCCGAGTACCTCGCAGGCGACGAAGGATTCGAAGAGTTCCTCGCCGCTGAGTTTGCCGGTCAGCAGCCCCAAGCCGGAAACGCAGCCGGCGCAGCCCGTCGCCTCCGGGATGGTCAAGGAGCGCCTGTTCGCCAATCCGTCCCGTCCGGCTTCCTACGCCGCGGGCGGTAGTGAGCAGCTCAAGAGCTCGGCCGCGGAGATCTCGAACTTCCGCGACTACTTCTCCGACGTCCTTCACCTGGGCAAGAACCAGTACACGCTGAAGCCGCTGAAGCCCGGCGCGATCGTGGTCGCGGGCACGATCCTCGGCCGGATCGCAGCGCCGTCGAAGACGACCGCCTCGCACATGGTCTTCATGATCCGCCCGGCGGGCAAAAACGCGCCGCTGATCGATCCCAAGCCGATCCTCGACGGCTGGAAGCTGCTCGAGGCGACCGCGGTCTACCGCGCGGCCGGAGTCGATCCGTTCTTTGGCCCCGGCGCCAAGAACCCGACCGTCGGCCAGGTGCTGCTGATGTCCAAGGCCCAGCTCCAGAGCCGCGTTCTGGTCGACCCGCACGTTCAGATCTACGCCTGCGGGCGCCGCGACATCCAGGCCGGCCTGGTCGACCGCCGCGTGCTAGCGACGATCGAGTTCCTGTCGGCCTCCGGCCTGTACCCCACAGTGTCCGGACTCGTGTGCGGCATGCACGGCAACCCGGCCTACGCCACTGGCACGAGCGTGAACATCTCGAAGATCAACAACATCCCGATCCAGGGCCATCAGGGCGCCGGATCGATCACCGACATCACGATCCGCCGGCTGCTCACACTCCAGGGCGCGATGGCCCCCGATGAGGTCATCTCGGACATGAGCTACAAGGATCAGCCCACGACGCTCTCGCTGCCCGACCACTCCGGCGAGATCCAGGTCACCTACACGCCCGACTTCGGCACGAACAAGAAGCTCTCGGGCCAGCTCAAGTCGATCCTCAAGCCCGGCCAGTGGATCCAGCTGATCAACCGCATCAGCAAGATCCCCGAGCCCGTCGTCCCGATCGCCCCCAGCAAGTACGCGATCAAGACCGGTACCGGCGGCTAAGCGACGAGCGCCCAGCTGTTCCGCTTCGCGCAGGTCGAGTTGCCGTGGGCGCTCGGGCCGCCCGACGGCCGCTACCTGCTGCGGGCACCCGGCGACCCCCCGGGAGCAGCGCCGACACATGTGCTCGTGATCGCGACGCTCGGCGCGCCGGAGCGCCGGCGGCTCGTCACCGCCCGCAAGAAGCAGCGTAATGCTCAACCTGAGCCTGACCCTACTCCTGTGACGACCGGTCGCGCCACCGTGATCGACGTCGGTGCCCCGCTGGCCGACACCGAACAGGCGCGCGCGTGGCTCGCGAGCGCGGGGGCGGAGTACCTCGCTTCGGAGCTCGAGGTCCTGAACCGCGCCCTGCACGCCTTCCGGCTCGTGACCGCCGACCCCTACCTGAATGGCATCAGCGCCGGTCAGGCGCTCGTGGCCAGGATCGGCTTCGGCGCCGGGGAGCAGGTGGCGGACGGCCTGTGGGCCGACGCGCGCGAGCTGATCGACAGGCAACCCCGGCTGCGGCGGTTGAAGGTACTCCAGCCCCAGGCCCGACTCGCCGCGATGCTCAGCGGACGAGAGCAGGCCCTGGCTTGCGAGGAGCTCGCGCTGCGCGCGCGACTCGATCTCGACAGCGGACGTGATCGCGAGGCCGCGCTCCAGCTGCTCGTGGCGCTCGATGCAGCGCTCGCCGAGCTGCCGGGCGATCCGACCGCGAGGGCACTGACCGACCGGCTCTCGGAGCTGCGCGGCCAGCGGGACACCGTCGGCGAGGCGGCCCAGGCCGCCCTGTCGGGACCCCTCACGCCGACCCAGCGCGATTCGGTCGAGTTCTCGCTCGGCCGAATCGAGGCTGTGCTGCGAGCGCGAGCCGTCGCTAACGAGTGAGCCCGAGCGCAGCGAGTAAGGCGTCGAGCTCGTCGACGACGTCGCCGCTCATTCGCACCGCGGCACGGCTGTCGTACGGCGTCCGCCCCTGAGTCAGGATCGCGATCTCACCGCCGGCGGCGAGCGTCATCGCCGGCAGCTCCGCGACCGGATACACCTCCAGCGAGGACCCGATGCACAGCATCAAATCGGCTCCGGAGGCAAGCTGCTCGGCCAGCATCAGCGCCGTAGCGGGGAGGTACTCGCCGAACAGCACCACATCGGGCTTGAGCGGCTCGCCGCACTCGCACCGCGGCACCCCCCGCGGGTCCCCCGCCAGGCGGGCGCGCACGTCTCCCAACTCATACCGTA
Source organism: uncultured Solirubrobacterales bacterium (assembly GCA_963812225.1). Lineage (GTDB taxonomy): Bacteria > Actinomycetota > Thermoleophilia > Solirubrobacterales > Solirubrobacteraceae > Palsa-465. Next base: position 319,952 of record CAWEUN010000005.1, on the reverse strand, counting down.
GGCGGCAGATAAGACATGACGAGTGGGCGATCGTGCCGTGGACCTCGATCAGCTGCTCGGAGCCCGCGCGGGCATGGAGCCGATCGATGTTCTGGGTGATCACGGCGTCGAGCAGGCCGGCGCGCTCGAGCTCGGCAAGCGCCCGATGAGCGCCGTTGGGCTGCTTGTCCTCGAGGGTCTGGAACCGCTCCCCGTAGAACCGCCAGAAAGCCTCCGGATCGCGCCGGAAGGCATCGATGTGGGCGACCTCCATCGGATTGACGTTCTCCCAAAGGCCGGTGCCGGGCGAGCGGAAGTCCGGGATCCCCGATGGGACCGAGATCCCTGCCCCGGTCAGCGCCACGACCGAGCCGGCGCCACGGATCAGCTCCGCCAGACGGGCGGCGGCGTGATCGGTGGCGACGCTCACTTGCCGGTGAACCGGGCCGGCCGTTTCTCCAAGAACGCCGAGATCCCCTCGCGGGCGTCCTCGGAGCCGAACACCGTGGCGAAGCCCTGCTTCTCGGCGTCGAGCCCCTCGTCGAGATCGCCGGCGGCGGAGACGCGCTTGATCTGCTCGATTGCCAGGGGCGCCTGGTCGGCGAGCTTGCGGGCCCAGGCCAGCGCCGTGTCGAGCAGCTCGTGGTCGGGCACGACCCGGTTGGCCAGCCCGAGCTCATACGCCTCCTCGGACGGGATCGGATCGCCGATCACGTTCATCTCGAGCGCTTTGGCCTCGCCGACGAGTCGCGGCAGGCGCTGCGTGCCGCCGAAGCCAGGGATGATCCCAAGGCTGATCTCCGGCTGACCGAACATCGCCGACTCGGCCGCGATCCGGAAGTCGCAGGCCATCGCGAGCTCGCAGCCGCCGCCGAACGCCAACGCGTTGACAGCGGCGATCGTGGCGATGCTGGAGCGTTCCATCGTCCGCATCAGCGCGTGCATCTGGTCGACTATCGCCCGGCCGGCGGCGGCGTCCATCGTCGTGAACGACTTGATGTCGGCACCGGCGCAGAAGAGCATCGGATTTGCCGAGGCAAAGACCAGAGCTCGGATGGCGCCAGAGTCCGCGACCGCATCCCAGACGTTCTGCAGCGACTGCACGACCTCGGGGGAGATCGAGTTGGCGGGTGGGCGGTCGAGCCAGGCGATCGCGACGCGGTCGCGGGTCTCGAGCTTGACCGGGCCGTCCTCGAAGCCGGCGTCGGGCCGCGCGTATGGGAAGAACCCTTGGCCGGTCTTGACGCCGAGACGGCCCTGGGCGACGAGCCGCCGCAGGATCGTCGGCGGCTCGAAGTGCCCGCCCCACTCCTGAGCCGCGCGTTCGAGCTTGGCCAGCACCTCATCGAGCCCGAGCTGATCGGTGCGGGCGAACGGCGGCGGGATGATCCCAGCGCCGGCCATCATCCCCAGGTCGATGTCCTTCATCGAAGCGACGCCGTCCTCGAGCACCAGGCAGCTCTCGACGAGCGCCTTGAGCGTGAAGCGATCGACCAGCGCGGTGGCGTCGACGTCAGCCGCTGTGCTCATAGAAGCCCTTTCCGGTCTTGGCGCCGAGGTCGCCGGCGGCGACCAGGTCCTGCATCTGCCGGTGGATGAAGAACCGGTCGCCGTATGAGTCGCGGAGATGCTCGGCGACGTGCAGCACGGTGTCGAGCCCCAGGAGGTCCGTGAGGAAGAACGGCCCCATCGGCGCCGCCTTCGATTCGCCGACGATCCGGTCGAGCTCGTTCACCTCGATTCCGGTCTCCTCCTGGAAGCGCCAGAGCTCAGAGACGCTCGAGTTGAGGATCCGGTTGACGACGAACCCGGGCGCCTCCCCGCACCGGATCGGCATCTTGCGGATCCGCTGGGCGAAGCTCATCGCGACTTGGACGGTCTCGGGCGCTGTGTCCTCGCCCTCGATCACCTCGATCAGACGCATCACCGAGGCCGGGTAGAAGAAGTGAAAGCCGACCACCTGGTCGGGACGGCTGGTCGCTTCGCCCATCTCGGTGATCGACAGCGACGAAGTGTTCGAGCTGAGGATCGCGTGCCCGGGAGTGACCTCGTCGAGCTCGGAGAACACGTTCTGCTTGATCTCCATCCGCTCCGGGACGGCCTCGATCACGAAATCGACGTCGCCGAAACCGGCGTAGTCGGTGGCGCCGGTGATCAGCGCCAACTTGCGGTCGCGCTCGGCGGCATCCAGCTTGCCGGCGTCGACGCGACCCTGCCACAGCGAACGGGCCTTCTCGATGCCCGCATCCACGAACTTCTGATCGACATCCTTGAGCACGACGGGGATCTCGGCGTTGGCGATCGTCTGCGCGATCTCGCCACCCATCGTGCCGGCGCCGACCACGGCGGCCTTGAAGACGAACATGGCCGCGAGGCTACCCGACGTCAGGCTGCCGCGTCGCCGCCAGTTCGGCGCCGAACCGCGCCAGCGTCGAGCCCAGCGAGCGCTCCTGCGCGCCCCGGATGAACAACAGGTCGACGACGGGGGTGAAGACCGACCGCTTGCGCACCTCGTACTCGAGCGTCAGCGACACGCGGACCCTGTCCTGGCCAGGCGAGAACACGACGCTCTGGCGACCACGGATCGAATCGTCCTCGACCTCGTTGGTCTGGCCGACGAGTGGCTCGTAGGCGACCACCCGCTCGACCACGGTGCCCCGGCCCGCCGGCCCGGACTCCCACGTCACGCTCGCGCTCACCGCCGGCCACTCCCCTCGCACTTCGCTGACCCGCGCGAGGCCGTCGACCCACGCCGGCCACCGGTCGGTGTCATACCAGCACTGTTCCGCTTCATGGACAGTGGCGGGGAAACTGTCGGAGACGCTGACGGTCCGCATCGGGCGCGATTATCGCTGGCCAAGCAGACCACCGAGGAATACGCTGCCGGGCATGACCGAAACCCTGCCCGACAACGTCGAGCCGTACCGAAACATTTCCTCCAAGGCCTATGAGCACCCGGCGGATAGGGCGGCGACCGCCGCGCTCCAGGCCGTGCCGATGCTTGACACGGTCGTGCGCAAGCTCATCGAGTGGCGGTACGAGCGGGCGCTGCGCCAGTTCTATCTCGGCAATTCTGTGAAGGTCGGCGAGCACCAACTGCCCGACCTGTGGGCGGGGCACGTCGGGATGTGCACGGTGCTGGACATGCCGACCGTCTACGACCTCTACGTCACCTGGGGCGTGCCGGGTGGCGCCGCGGCGATCGGGTCGCAGAACCCGATGATCGTGTTCGACACGATGCTGCTCCAGAACCTCGGTCCGGGTGAGCAGCGGGTCGTGATCGCCCACGAGCTCGGGCACATCCTCTCCGACCACATGATCTACGTGACCGCGCTCAACATCCTGGTCAGCGCCGGCAACAGCCTCCCATTCTTGCTCGGCCTTCCCTTCCGGGCGGTCAAGGCTGTGCTGCTCGAGTGGTATCGCGCCACCGAGCTGAGCTGTGACCGGGCCGCGACGCTCGCCGTCCGCGACCCGCAGATCGTGTGCCGCACGCTGATGGTGACCGCCGGCGGGATGCACGCCGACAAGCTCAACCTCGACGCGTTCATGACCCAGGCCATGGAGTACGAGAACTGGGACGACCCCAGCGACCGCGTGACCCGGTTCTTCAACGAGATCGGCCAGACCCACAGCTACGCGGTCCGCCGCGTGTCCGAAGTGATGAAGTGGGTCCAGGCGGGCGAGTACGACCGGATCGTCCGTGGCGAGTACCGCACCCGCGACCAGGAGTCGGACGTCCGCGGTGAGGCGAGCGACGCGATGGAGTACTACGCCGAGCGCTTCCGGTCGTTCTTCCGCGAGGCGGGCGACAACGTCACGAGCCTCGGCTCGCAGCTAGGGGACATGAGCCAGCAGCTGGCGGACTGGATCCGGGCGCGCGGTGGCGGCGGGGGCGGCGCCAGCGGGCCGGGAGACGGCGAGGACTAGGCGCCCGCACAGCCGCAAACGTGAGGGTGGTCTAAAAGCCTTGGTATTCCAGGGTTTTTGACCATCCTCCCCCTCACGCCACGGCCGCCACGATCCACGTCGACGCCGGCGCGCGGATGCCGTCGTCAGTCTGAAACTCGGCGAGGCCCTCTCCGAGCCTGGCGCGGACCTCGTCGTGGAGGTGCGCGGCGCGGTCGCCGGCGAGGCGCAGGATCTCGCCACCGGGGCCGAGCGCCATGATGATCTCGATCGCCTGATCGAGATCCATCCCGATGACGATTGGCGCATCGCGGCGGTGCAGTTCGATCGCGTGGTAGCCGGCGTGCACCAGCACCTCGCTGGTCGTGTCGGCGTCGGCCATCGAGAACGGGCCGGGGCCGCACGTCGGCTCGTCGTACTCCTCGGGCCGCTCCACGATCGACTCGACGATCGTCTGGCCGCGATACAACCAGTCGTTGTCGGTCCGCCGGCGCCAGACGACCATCACCAACCTGCCGTCCGGACGCAGCGAGGCGCGCACGTTGCGCAGCGCGACCACCGGATTCGCGAAAAACATCGTCCCGAACCGCGAGAACGCCATGTCGAAGGGACCACTCAGCGGATCGCTCTGGACGTCGGCGACGGCGAAGCTGACGCGCTCGAGGCCCGCCTCGGCCGCCTCGCGGGTGGCCGTCTCGATGAACCGTGGCGCCGCGTCGACGCCGACCGCGCTCCCCTCCGGGCCGACGAGTTCGGCGAGGCGCTGGGTCGTGTCGCCGAACCCGCAGCCGACGTCGAGCACGCGCTGCCCGGCCTGCGGCGGGAACAGGCGCAGCGCCTCCTCGCCGTGGATGCCCAGGCCCGTCGTGACGATCTCCCGATAGCGCAGGAAGCGATCGAACAGCGGCCCGTCCCACGCCTCGATCGCCTCCGCGTTGGCGCCGGTGCCCCGGCGTGCCTCAGTGTCGGCGGTGCCCCGGCGTGCCTCAGTAGCGCCCATTTGCATCCCTCTCACAACTCGTTGGTCCCGTGACTGCACCGGTCATGTGGTCTCCGGTGACTCCTCGGCGGGCAAGGAGAGCATCGGGCGCCGGAACTGTCAATGGGTGGTCGACCCCCTCTTGACACACTAGACTTATCGCGATATATCGTTATATATCGGATGTCACATTCTGTCCGGCGGGTTGTCCGGTGAAAGGAACCATGATGAATCGAGAACAAGAGTGGTACGGACGCCGGCGCCATTTCGGCCGTGGACCGATGGGATTTGGGCCGGTCGCGTTCCCCGGGCCGATGCCCGGTGGGCCGTTTGGCGGTGGCCGCGGCCGCCGGCGCCGCGGCGACGTGCGCACTGCGCTCCTCCTGCTGCTGGCCGAGGAGCCGCGCAACGGCTACCAGATGATGCAGGCGATCGAGGAGCTGAGCGGCGGGCGGTGGCGCCCGAGCCCTGGCGCGGTTTACCCCGCTCTCGCCCTGCTCGAGGACGAGGGGCTGATCCGCGGCGTCGAGCACGACGGGACAAAGCTGTTCGAGCTCACCGACGCGGGCCGAGAGCACGTCGCCGAGCGCCCCGACGCCGCCCCGCCCTGGGCCGAGGAAGACGAGTCCTCGTCCTTCGGCGACCTGAAGGCGCAGATCAAACAGCTCCACGTCGCCGTGATGCAGGTCGCTCACGCCGGCAACGAGGATCAGCTGTCCCGCGCCACCGCGACCCTCGCCGAGGCCCGTCGGGCGCTGTACCGGATCCTCGCCGAGGAGACCGATGAGTGATCGCGTAATCTCGTCTGTCGTGACGCGGGCGAACGACACGAACGGTGCGGGCAGCGCGGCCGCGATCCAGGTCCGCGGGCTCGTCAAGCGCTTCGGCGAGATCCAAGCCGTCCGCGGCGTCGAGTTTGAGGTCGCCACCGGCGAGGTGTTCGGGTTCCTCGGGCCGAATGGCGCCGGCAAGACGACGACGATCAACATGCTGTGCACGCTGATGAAGCCGACCGAAGGCTGGGCGACGGTCGCCGGTCACGACGTTGTTAAGGAGCGCGACGACGTCCGGCGCAACATTGGGCTCGTCTTCCAGGACCCGACACTCGACAACTATCTGACCGCCCGGCAGAACCTCAGGCTGCACGCCGAGCTCTACGGCTTGCAATCGGACCTCGTCGAGCCACGGATGCGCCAGGTGCTCCAGATGGTCGGCCTGTGGGAGCGCAAGGATTCCGCGGTGGGCACGTTCTCGGGTGGCATGCGCCGCCGGCTGGAGATCGCTCGCGGCATGATGCACTCGCCGCGCGTCCTGTTCCTCGACGAGCCGACGATCGGGCTCGATCCGCAGACCCGGCGCTCGATCTGGGAGTACATCCGCGAGCTCAAGGAGCGCGAAGAGATCACGATCTTCATGACCACTCACTACATGGACGAGGCCGAGTGGTGCGACCGGATTGCGATCATGGATAACGGGGAGATCGTCGCCCTCGACTCCCCGGAGAGGCTCAAGGCGCAGATCGGCAAGGACCGGGTAGCGATCCACACCGACAACAACGAGGCCGCGATCGCGGCCTTGGACGAACAGTTCGGAATCGAGGGACGAGTGGCCGAGGGCGCGGTGATCTTTGGCGTTCCCTCGGGCGAGGAGTTCGTTCCCAGGCTGTTCTCAGAGCTCGGTATCCCCATCAAGTCCGTCAGCGTCTCGCGGCCGAGCCTCGACGACGTGTTCATGTCCCACACGGGGACCACGATCCGTGACGCCGAGGAGGACCCGGCCAAGAACCGCAACCGCGTGATGGTGCAGATGATGGGGGGTGCAAGACGATGAGTACGACAGCCGAAAGAGCACAACTCGAAACGACGGCCGGCGCGGACCGCGAGGTCGTGCGGGTCCACGTCCCGCCCCACAGCATCTACTCGGAGCTGCGAGCGATCCGGATCGTGTGGCGCCGGGATCTCATCCGGTTCGTCAACGACCGAATCCGGATCGCAGCCTCACTTATCCAGCCGCTGCTGTTCCTGTTCGTGCTGGGAACCGGGCTCGAGAGCCTGACGAGCGCGAGTACCCATGGGGTCAACCTCAAGACGCTCATCTACCCCGGGATCCTGTGCATCGCCGTGATGTTCACGGCGATGTTCTCCGCCGCCTCGATCGTCTGGGACCGGGAGTTCGGATTCCTGCGCGAGATGATGGTCGCACCGGTTCGGCGCAGCTCGATCGTGATCGGGAAGTGCCTGGGGGGCGCCACCGTGGCGAGCACCCAGGGCGTGATCATGATCGTGCTCGCCCCGCTCGTGGGTGTCCCCTACTCGCCGGCGCTGATCGTCGGGATCTTCGCGCTGCAGCTGCTGCTGGCGTTCGCGATCACCGCGTTCGGCGTGATGATCGCGGTCCGCATCAAGCAGATGCAGTCGTTCTTCGGCGTGATGCAGATGATCATCATGCCGATGTTCTTCATCTCCGGCGCGCTGTTTTCGGTCGCGACCCTTCCCACCTGGCTCGCGATTCTCAATCGTCTCGATCCGCTCACCTACGCGGTCGATCCGATGCGCCAGCTGGTCTTCAACCACATCCACGTCTCGGCGGCCGCCCGCCACGCCCTGGCTCCGGGCGTCACCTGGTTCGGCTGGCGCGTGCCGACGTTGCTCGAGGTCGCGGTCGTCGCCCTACTGGGCTTGCTGATGCTGGGCATCGCCGTGTGGGAGTTCAGCACCAGCGAGTAGCGCCCGTGCCCGTCAGGTGCTCGCCGGCGCCGGCGCGGTGAGCGCCGGCGGGTGGCGGAACGACCGCGACAGCGTCGCCCCGACGGCGAGCAGCGCCGTCCAGCCGGCGAGCACGAGAATCGTCACCGTCGATCCCGCGCTCTCCAACATCAGGCCGACCGCGAGCGGGCCCAGCCACCCCGCCGAGAACGAGATCAGCGTCGAGGCGGCCTGAACCCGGCCCTGCAGGCGGTCGGGGGCGGCCGCGACGCGGTAGGAGACGACGATCGAGTTGGTCACGGGCGTGATCAGCTCGGCGGCGCCCATGATCACGCCGATCAGGATCGCATTGTGCGCGAGCAGCAGCCACGGGATCGAGAACGCGATCATCCAGTTCTCGCCGACGAGCACGGTGCGCGCCGACAGCCGGCGCTGGAGATAGGGCGCCATCAGCGCGCCGAGGAGTCCGCCGGCGGCGGCGATCCCGAGCATGATGCCGACAAGCGTGGGTGTGGCGCCGTAGCTCTTGGCGAGCACGACGACAAGCAGGTACAGCCCGCTGAAGACCGGGTTGCTGGCGGCGAACAGCAGCGCGCACAGCCGGAAGAACGGACGCTGCCACAGCCACCGCAGCCCCTCGCGCGCGTCGCCGGGGGTCATCCCGGCGCGCGTCTCCTGGAAGTCGGCCGAGATCGAGAGCTTGCTGATTGTCGACGCGGCGTAGGAGATCGCGTCGGTCAGGAATGGGACCGCCTGTCCGATCCCGAACAGCAGGCCGCCGAGCGGCGGACCGGCGACCATCGCGCCGAACGTGCGCGACTCGTTCCGGGCAACCGCCTCCGGCAGCTGATCCGCCGTGACCAGTTGACGGACGACGCCCCGCTCGGACACGTAGGTGACGACGAAGCCGGCCCCGTCGACCACGGCGACGGCGACGATCACCCCGAACGGCAACTCTCCCGCGAGCAGGCCGACCGGGATCGCGCTCATGGCGAGCGCACGGACTCCGTCGCAGGCCACCATCAGATACTTGCGATTCACGCGATCGGCGATCGCGCCGGCGGGCAGTGCCAGTGCCGCGATCGGGAGGTTACGGGCGAACCCGACGATGCCCGCCTTCGCCGGCGAGCCGGTGACGGCGAGCACGAGCAGCGGGTAGGCGACCTGCGAGATCTGCGAGCCCAGCGAGGAGAGCGCCTGGCCGCTCCACAGCAGCATGAACTCCCGGTTACGACGTAAGGGGACCGACGCCACGGCTGACGAGCATAGGCCCGCCGGCGTTAGAGCAATTCGCGCGCCAGGAAGTCCGCGGTCAGCTCCCACGCCCGCGCCGCCGGCTCAGGCCGATGGAACATGGGCGCGTCGTGGTTGTCGAACGCGTGTCCCCCATCCGGCTGGATGTGGCACTCCCACCCCGGGCGCCCCTGAGCCTCGGCGTCGACGCGTTCGGCGGCGCTCAAAGGGATGTATGGATCCTCGGCGCCGAAGTGAAACAGGACGGGGCAGTTGATCTCGCCCGCGCGGCCGAGCGCATCGGCGATCCCAGATCCGTAGTAGCAGACCGCGGCCGCGGGGTCGCTCGCCACCGCGACCTCGTAGGCGAGGGTCCCGCCGAGGCAGAAGCCGAGTACCGCGACCTTGCGCCCCCCGACCTCCGGCATCGCCCGCAGCGAATGGAGCGCCGCGACCGAGTCCTCGACCGCGCCCGGCAGATCGAGGCGCTGAACGCTCTCGAACGCCCGCTTCAGCCCGTCTTCGTCGTGCTCGAGCTCGAGCCCCGGCGCGGTCCGGCGGTAGAGATCCGGGGCGAGCGCCACGTAGCCGAGCTCCGCGAGCCGTTCGGTCGCGCGCTTGATGTAGGACCCGACGCCGAAGATCTCCATCAGCACGAGCACGCCGGGGCCTTCGCCGGACTCGGGCAGCGTGACGTAGCTGCCCATCTCGGCGCCGTCGGCGGTTCGGATCTCTGTGGCCGCCATGGCGCCGGAGCCTAACCAAACCGGGCATTTGAGGCCGACCTCGGTAAATCCAGCCGTAATGTCCACCTCTCGCCCTAACGGTGCTGGAGAGAAAGGAGGGTGAAGTGCCCGGGCGGGGCCGAGGGCGGCTGCAAATCCTGCATAACACGTCACAACCGCCGAAATCGGCGAGGCCTGCCGTACTAAGCACGCTCCTCATGCACAGCTCGACAGGGCTCGGGGTCTGAGCCGAGATTGACGCGTTAAGCATGATTTTCGCCTGGGTGAGGGCGCGGACCCCGCCGGCGCAGCTCACCTCTCCCCTTCCCCAGTGGCGTTTACCGGGCCGACCGCCAATCTGGGCTGCGAACTGCTCGAGGAAGACGGGCGGCTCTACTTCCGCGATCTCTACGGCGGCCTCAACCGCGTCTCGGAGCTCGTCGACTCCTACCGCGACCCGCTGAGCGGCGCGGCCGACCTGTACCTGTCGACGGTCGCCAACCGCCGGGGCGAGATCAACAAGCAGTTGACGATGATCGCCACGATCTTCCTCCCGCTGACGTTCCTCACCGGCTTCTTCGTTATGAACTTCACGTTCTTGACGTCGGATGTCCTCAACACGACGTGGTCGTTCCTCGCCTTCGGGCTCGGGTTCCTAGTCGTCTCGATCGTCGCGTTCGTCATCTACTTCCGGCGCAAGAACTGGATGTAGGGCCGCCCGGAAGCGGCCCCAGGAGGAATCCGATCAGGCGCTCGCCGGCGCCGGCTCTTCGACGTGGCGCGGCAGCAGGGTCTCGCGCGCGATCACCAGCCGCTGGATCTGCGCAGTGCCCTCGTAGAGCTGGAGGATCTTGGCGTCGCGCATCAGCTTCTCAACGGGGTAGTCCTTGATGAACCCGTAGCCGCCGTAGACCTGGACGGCATCGGTGGTGATCTCCATCGCGGCGTCGGCGGCGAAGCGCTTGGCGTGCGAGGACTCGAGCGTGTTGCGCTTGCCCTGGTCGAGCAGCACGGCGGAGTTCCACGTGGCCAGGCGGCCCAGGTGCACCTTGGTCGCCATGTCGGCGATGATGAACTGGATCGCCTGGTGCATCGCGATCGGGACGCCGAACTGCACCCGCTCCTTCGAGTAGTCGATTGCGAACTCCATCGCGGCGCGGGCGACGCCGACGGCCATGGCGGCTACGCCGGGGCGCGTCCGATCGAGCGTCATCATCGCGATCTTGAATCCCTTGTTCTCTTCGCCGACGAGGTGATCGAGCGGGATCTCGACCTCGGGGAAGGTGATCGTCGCCGTGTTCGACGCCCGCTGCCCCATCTTGTCCTCGTGCTTGTCGACGACGACGCCGGCGTCGCGGGGGACGACGAAACAGGAGATCCCGCGGTGACCGGCCTCCTTGTCGGTCTTCGCGTACACGGTGTAGTAGTTGGCGTACTCGCCGTTGGTGATGAAGCACTTGGAGCCGTTGATGACCCACTTGTCGCCCTTGCGGGTGGCCGTGGTCTTCATCCCGGACACGTCGGATCCGGCGTCGGGCTCGGTCAGGCAGAACGAGGCGAGCAGCGGGGCCTCACTGAGGCGGCCGAGGTACTCCTTCTTGAGCTCCTCGGACGCGGCCAGCGCGATCGGCGCCGTCGCGAGCCCGTTGCACGTGAGCGATGTGGCGATGCCCGAGCAGCCCCACCCGAGCTCCTCCTCGATTAGGACGCCGTCGAGGTAGCTGAGACCCGGGCCGCCGTACTCGGTCGGAAGGTGCCCATTCATCAGCCCCAGCTCCCAGGCCTTATCGATGATGTCCTGCGGCCAGGTGCTGTCCTTATCGTATTCCCAGGCGACGGGCCGGATCTCCTTCTCCGCGAAGTCGTGCGCCATCTCTCGCATGCTCTTCTGCTCGTCTGTGAGCGTGAAATCAACCACGGATTTCTCCTTCGATTGACCAGTCAGTCAATGAATATGTACATAGGGTATCCGATCCCCGGGCGCCAAAAGCCATGGATGGACGAAGAAACGTGTGTGGCGGAGGCCCGCTTGCGCAACACTTATGGGGTGCAGGCAGCGTTCGGCACCGTGCTGTGGGTCGTGTGCGGCGTGGGGATCGTGTGCGCGCTCGCGGCGCTGGTGACCTCACGCCGGACGTGGGACGAGTACGGACGCAGCCGACTGCTGCTGGACAGCGAGATCGCGGCTGCTCCACGGACCGGATCCGCGGCGGCGCTGCTCGAACGTGATACCGAGATCCGGCAGATGCTCGAGGCGCGCAACGCTCGGCGGCTGCGCCGGGGCGAGCCGCCCCTAGACATCGAGCTCGAGCTGCGGCGTCTGACCGCGCCACAGATCGACGCCGAGCTGCGCTCCGAGATCCGGGATCTCGTCGTGGCGCGCAACCACCGGCGCGTCCGGCACGGCAAGCCGCCGTTGGACGTCGAGAGCGAGGTCGAGCGCCAGATCGGCGAGCTCGGGCGGCTCTGACCGGAGCCGCCTGACAAACGAGCTCTCGCCGGAGCCCCTAAGAAGCTCCGCACACGCTCACGGCCACCCAAGCGATAGGCTGCCGCTCCGATGCCAGACCCGCGCCGCGTCGACCTCGACGAGCTCATCAACCGTCCGGGCACCTACTTCAACCCTCAGACCGAGGTGCTCTTGATCGTCGACGACTCCCCCGACATGGACTCCGAGATCTTCAACATGGAGGACTTCGAAGGCGCCGACTGGGTCCTGATCTCAGACGAGACGCCGGTCGACGAGAACCGGCGCGACGAGCTGCTCGAGGGCTTCCAGGTCCACCATTCAACGGGCGGGCTGGCAAACGCCGGCGACGAGGACGCCGAGGAGCTCGACGATGACGAGGAGGACGTCGGCCGGGAGTAGTGCGGCGCCTACTGACCGTTGATCAGCGAGGCGCACTGCTGCATCTTCGACACGTCGTTGTGCGCGTCGATGATGCACTGGCTGTAGCGCTGAACGTTCTTGCTCGAGCTCGACGACCCGGTCGATCCGGTGGTCGTCGTTGCCGTCGACCCGCCCGATGAGGTGCCGGAACCCGTCGCGGAGCCGAGCGCGCCACCCGCCGCACTGTTCACGCTGCCCTCGACGGCGGCTAGAAATGTCCTCAGCTTGGACTCGAACTCGCTGAAGGGGCGGACGGTGGTCGGCGCGTCGATCGTCTGCGGCTGGTTGAGATCGGCGTAGCGCATCGTCAGCGCGATCCCGGCCGATCGCAGCCCGCCCAGCAACGTCGAGATCTGTCCGGTGACCGGCAGCGTCACCCCGATCACGAGCTGGCGGACGGTCTTGTCGCTGTTGCCCGTCCAGACGTCGAAGGTCGGGTGCTGAACCTCGCTCGCGATCTGGCTGCGAGTCGACGCGGAGATGCTCGTGGGGATCTTGTTCGCGCCCGAGACGCCGACCGACGAGGCCTTCTGCAGGAACGTGTCCAGGTCGGCCAGCAGTTGCGAGACGTTGACCGTCGCGCGGATGTGCGTGGTGTCGCTCCCGGCGACGCTCGTTTGGCCCACCACCGACGGGCTGCTCAGCCAGTCGAGCGGGTGGATGCCCAGCTTGCCGAGCGCTCCGCCCGACCCCCCACTCGGGGAGGCGGCCACACCGGCGAAGCTCGACTCGAGCTTCTGAAAGGTGCTCGCCGGGAGCTGGTAGCTGACGCCCTGCAGGGTCACATAGCCGGCGGTCCCGGTCGAGATGAGCCCGAGCGTATCGGTCTTGCCTTGCGCGGTCAGGCTGACATTGAAGTTCGATTTCGGCAGCTTGCCGTTGCCGAGGCTCTGGAACGGGCCACCGAAGCTGAGGCTGATCGGGCCCTTCAGCGTGCTCGACCCCGAGGGCGTAAGCGTCAGCGAAAAGAGCAGGTTCCCGCTGTTCACGGGATGAGATCCGCTGAAGGTCTCCTTGAGCAGCGAGCTCGCCTGTCCTGAGTCGTTGCTACTCCCGCACGCCGCGATGGCCAGGCACGCAAGTGCCGACACCACCACCACGGCAAGCGTGCGCACCCCCCTCATCCGACGATCCATCTGCAACTTCCTCCTCACCACAAGGCGCGGGAAACGGGTTGAATGTAGCATCGCGTTGGTGCGTTGGCGCCTGTTCGGGCTCCTGGCTGGGGTGGCCCTATTTCCAGCGAACGCAGCGGCAGACCCGGTGGTGGCGATCGGCCCCGGCGGCCACGCGACCCTGCGCAACGACCCCTACCTGACGGTGCCGGCGGTGACCCCTGCGCCGACGCCGAGCGCCCGCGCCCGACGGGCTCGTGCAGTCACCGCATCGCACCGCCCAGTCGCCGGATCGCATCGCGCGACCGCCGCCGCCACCACCCGGAAGACCCGGCGGCGAAAGCCGAAAAAGACCGTCACCACCGAGCTGGCGCGGCTGCACGGCGCCGGCCAGATCACGCCGGCTCAGTACAAGAGCTACCGCGCCACGTGGAACGCCGCGCTCGGCACCGAGCGCCGCCTTCGCGGCACCCGCAAGGCACAGCTTGAGGGTGTGACCACGAACCTGCAGGAGATGGCCGCCGACGGCTTCATCACCGCGTCGCGACTTCCGGTGCTCTTCATGACGCTCGCCCGTAACCGCCAGTACTGGAGCACCGGACCACTGCTCAGCTACGGCCAGCGAGTCGAGTTCAATGGTTCCCGACTGGTCTGGGAGTACTACCCGGGCCAGGGAATCGAGCTCACCGTGCTGGGGAGCTTCGGCGTGGCGGACGGCCTCTATACCGCCGGTCGCTCTCATTACGCCGCGCTCCAGGAGCTCCTGGGCGAGCTGATCCCGCTGGCCGCGAAGCGGGGCGGGAACCTGGCCTGGGAGTACTACTTCAAGTTCGATGGCGGCACGCCCCCTTGGACCAGCGCGATGTCCCAGGGAACGGCGATCGAGGCGTTGACCCGGGGCTACGAGGCGAGCCAGCGCGACAAGAATCTGCAACCCGTCGACTACTTGTCGGTGGCCCACCAGGCGCTGGGGATCTTCAAGCGCGGGCCGAAGCTCGGCGTCGGGGTTCCGACCGGCCGCGGAACGCGCTTTGTCCAGTATTCGTTCGCTCCCGCGCGTAGCGTCGAGGTGATCAACGCGTTTCTCCAGGCGCTGATCGGGCTCTACGACTACGCGCAGGCGAGCGACGATCCCACGGCCCAGGCCCTGTTCGCCAGCGGCAATGCCGAGGCGAAGGCCGAAGTGCCCCATTTCGACACGGGCGCCTGGTCGCTCTACCAGCCCGGAGACGAGGACGACCTGAGCTACCACGAGCTCGTGACGGGGTTCCTGCAGCAGCTGTGCTCGCGCACGAATGCGGCGGTCTACTGCACGACCGCCCAGGACTTCCAGACGGACCTGAAGACGCCGCCGACACTGTCGCTGCTAACGACGCACGCGCGCGCGCACAAGCGGATCACGCTGAGCTTCCGGCTCTCGAAGATCTCGCGCGTCGGGATCGTCGTGCTGCGCGGCGGCCAGACGGTGTTCTCGACCAGCGCCACGTTCCCCTACGGAGTGCACTCGTTCGCGATCCCGGCGATCACGCGCACGGGCCAATACACGATCCACCTGGCCGCGACCGACCTCGCCGGAAACTTCAAGCGGATCGTCGGCAGCATCCAGATCACGCGCTAGCGGATTGCGTGCCGGGCGATCAGAGACCTAGACTCGGCCCGTGATGAGGCCGCGGACGATCCTGTACACCGGCAAGGGCGGGGTCGGAAAGACCTCGGTGGCGGCTGGCACCGCCCGTCGCTGCGCCGCCACCGGACAGCGGACGCTCGTCGTCTCGACCGATCCGGCGCACAGCCTGTCGGAGTCGCTCGGAGTGGACCTGTGCGCCGAGCCCCGCCAGGCGGACGAATTGCTGTGGGCGCAGGAGGTCAACGCCCAGGAG
The DNA here is from genome assembly GCA_963812225.1 of uncultured Solirubrobacterales bacterium. GTDB lineage: Bacteria > Actinomycetota > Thermoleophilia > Solirubrobacterales > Solirubrobacteraceae > Palsa-465. The sequence continues at coordinate 304,537 of CAWEUN010000005.1, read as the reverse complement.
GAGATGGAGCGGCACTGGTCGGGAGTGCAGGAGTGGCTCTCCGAGCTGTTCATGGAACGTGGCGTCGACCGGATCTCGGCCGAGGAGCTGACGGTCCCGCCCGGGATGGACGAGCTGTTCTCGCTGCTGCGGCTGCAAGCGCACCACGACTCCGGCGAGTGGGACACGATCATCGTCGACTGTGCTCCGACTGGCGAGACCCTGAGGCTGCTCTCCTTCCCGGACGTTGCCCGGTGGTGGATCGAGAAGGTGTTCCCGATGGAGCGCCAGATCCTCGCCGCCGCCCGCCCGATCGCCCGCTCGCTGCTGGACATTCCGCTGCCCAGCCAGGCGGTGTTCTCGGACATCCAGCGGCTCTCGCAGAACCTGATCGCGATGAACGAGATCCTCCGCGACCGCGAGCGGTCCACGATCCGCCTGGTGATGAATCCCGACAAGATGGTGATCGGCGAGGCGATGCGGACGTTCACCTATCTGAACCTCTACGGCTACCTGACCGACGCGGTGATCGTCAATCGCATCTTTCCCTCCGATGTCGGCGACTACTTCGCGTCGTGGCGGCGGGTCCAGGAGCAGCATCTGGACCTCGTGCGCTCTGCGTTCGGGCCCGTACCTGCCCTCTGCGCGCCCTACTTCGAACAGGAGGTCGTGGGGCCCGCGATGCTCGACCGCCTCGCCGACGCGCTGTTCGGGGAGCGCGATCCCGCCGAGATCCTGTATGACGCAATCACGCAGGAGCTGATCGTGTCGGAGGAAGGCGCGCGGCTTCGCCTCGCGCTGCCGTTCGCGCGCAAGGGCGACATCTCGCTGAAGAAGATCGGACTCGAGCTGATCGTCGGGGTCGATGGTCAGCGAAGGACGATCATGCTCCCGGCCGCGCTCGCCGCGTTCCAACCCGCCGGGGCGACGTTCGAGGACGGCGCCCTCGAGGTCACGTTCAATGGATCGTCAGGAACCGGACACACCGCATAACGTGGGCGCCGCTGAGGACGCGCTCCGTCGCCTCGAGGAGCGGCTGGCCCGTGCCTCGGAGGCAGCCGAGCGGCTGTTCGCCGAGGCCGCCGGATCGGCCCGCGCGGCGACCTCGGGCGCGGCGCCGTCGTGGGGGCCGGAGGGTGGCGGAGCGCCGGGATCGGCCGAGGCCGCCGGCGACGATAAGGGCCAACCACCGCCGGCCGGCTGGCAGACACCGCTCGCCGAGGAGGACCGTCGCCGGAGCGGCGACCTCGAACTGCTCATCCAGCTCTTCCAGTCGGTACGCGACCTCGTGCCGCCGGATCTTCAGCGGCGCCTGGGCGAGGCTCTGCGTGAACTGCTGCTCGCGATTCGCGCCCTGATCGACTGGTATCTCGAGCGCAACGACCAGCGCCGCACGGCCGGCGGCGAGGTTCAGGACATCCCGATTCTGTAATCGGCGCGGCCTACAATCGAGCCGTGGCCCGAACCTGGATCCGCCCGTGGTCGTCGCCGGAGAATCGCACGGCGAGAAACGGGGGGTCCGGCGAGCGGCGGACGGGAACGGCAGGTCCCGCCCGATGAGCGGCGACAGCGCCGCGCCGACCGCCGCCAAGCGAGCGGCGTCAGGGGCGGGTCGCATGGTCCGGGCGTGGCGCAATCTGCCGCACGAGCGCAGGCTCGCCGCCTACGCGGCGATCGGCCTGTTCGTGGCCTTGTTTCTGCCCTGGTATCAGGAGACGGTGATCGCTTCCGGAAAGGCGACCCACCTACAGTCGGTCAGCGCTTCGATCACCGGTTGGGGGGCGTTCTCGTTCGTCGAGGCTGCGGTCCTGCTCGTCGCTGCCGGCGTGCTGACCCTCCTTTTCCAGCGCGCCGAGGGCCGAGCGTTCCACCTTGCCGGTGGCGACGGCTGGGTGATCATGGCCGCGGGGTTGTGGACGTGCGTGCTGATCGTCTGGCGGATCTTCGACAAGCAGACCACGAGCGTCCACGGCCCGGGCGCGACCACCTCCGGCATCGAGTGGGGCATCTTCGTGGCCCTCGGCGTCGCCCTGTTCCTCACCTACGCGGGCACGCGGATCCGTGCGGCCCATCAGCCCGAGCCGCCGCTGCCCGGGGAGGGCGACGCGCCGGCACCCGCCGCTGACGCAGCGCATCGAGCGACGGCGTCAGCGGGTCCGGCGCCACACCGTCGGGCTCGCCCGCCACGGCCGGTCGCCGCCGAGGCCCCTCACCGGCGCGGACGGCTCGGCTTCGAGGATCCGCCGGCGTGGGAGGACCACACGACGCGACCCGACGCCGCGTACGAGCCGCCCGCCAGGAGGCGACCGGTGGCGCCGGAGGTCCCAGCCGATGACGCCACGAGGCAGACACTCCCGTTGGCCGACCACGACGAGGACACCAAGCAGACACGCCCGTTGGCCGACCACGACGAGGACACCAAGCAGACGCTCCCGCTCCCAGAGCCCTCGACCCAGGCCGGGCGCAAGCGCTCGCACGCCGAGGCCGACGAGCAGCTCACGATTCCCTTGGAGCCGGAACAGGACTAGTAGCGGCGGGTTGGGGCGCTATCGATGGTGCATAACTCGACAGAACCGGCGCCGGCGGCCAGCCCTGTCGACTTAGGCACACTCTTGGTGCACAGCTCGACACGCCTCGGGTTCTTGGATGAGGTTGACGCGCTGTGCACCATGCGGCGGGGGCGATTCCGTCACAGATCGCCACCGCCACCGTGCAAATCGCAACGCGCTAGCGCCCCGATGGCTGGAGGACGAACGAGAAGTACGCGCTCGTCAGCCCGATCACCAAAATGCCCGTGATGATCAGCGTGCGCGATTTGATGATGTGGCCGAACACGCCGACGACGAGGCCGAAGACGAGCGCGGCCACGACGACCCCAAGATGGGACGACTGAACCGCGAGAACGAGGACCGCCACACCGCGAACCCTATATTTGAGCGATGCAGGAGCACCCCACATCCGTGGCGGACGTCGCCGAAGGCCTGCGCGGCGCCGGCTATCTGCCGGGTGAATCGACGGCACTCGTGTCGTTCCTGGCGACGAAGCTCGGAAAGCCGGTGCTCGTCGAAGGCCCAGCGGGCGTCGGCAAGACCGAGCTCGCGAAGGCGCTGGCCCGTTACCTGCAGCGGACGCTGATCCGGCTGCAGTGCTACGAGGGCCTCGACGAGGCCAAGGCGCTGTACGAGTGGAACTATCGGAAGCAGCTGTTGCGGATCCAGACGGAGTCCGAGGGCACCGGCTGGGATGACGTACAGGAGGACATCTTCGGGGAGGAGTTCCTGCTCCAGCGTCCGCTGATGACGGCGATCGCGAGCCCAGACCCGGTCGTCCTGCTGATCGACGAGATCGACAAGACCGACCAGGAGTTCGAGGCGATGCTGCTCGAGCTGCTGAGCGACTTCCAGATCTCGATCCCAGAACTCGGCCGGATCGAGGCCAGGACCCAGCCGGTCGTGCTGCTCACCTCGAACAACACGCGCGAGCTGACCGAGGCGCTCAAGCGCCGCTGCCTGTACCTGTGGCTCGATTACCCCGATCTCGAGCACGAGCTCGAGATCGTTCGCCTGCACTCGCCCGATCTCGATGAGCAGATTGGCCGGAAGCTCGTCGAGATCGTGCACCAGGTCCGCGAGCTCGACCTGAAGAAGCCGCCCAGCATCGCGGAGTCGATCGACTGGGCTCGGGCGCTACTGCTGCTCGGCGCCGAGGCGATCGACGGGACCACGTTCAAGGAGACCATGAGCGTGATCGTCAAGCATCGAACCGACCTGGACACCGTCGCCGCGCGGGTCGGCGTCAAGCTCGACCCGACCGCCAGCGATGCCGCCGCCTAGCCCCGCGCGGGGCAGACCAATCTACGGCGGAATCCCGAGCCGCGCTCCCGGCGGCTTCGAGGGGCAGCTGCTCGCGTTCGCCGAGGACCTCCGTGAAGAGGGCGTCGCGCTCGGCACGTCCGAGATGCTCGATTCGTTTGAGGCGCTGGAGCACGTCCCGTGGACCGACCCACGGGACTTCAAGGAGGCACTCGCCGCGACGATCGCCAAGTCACCCGAGGACCGGCGGGTCTTCGAGCTCGTGTTCGACCGCTTCTTTTTCCGCGCCGCCGAGGCGGAGGCCGCACGTCGCCAGATCAGCGAGGGCTCCGAGGGACCGTCGGACGGCGACATCAACCTCGACACCCTGCGCCAGCAGATCGCGGCGGCTCTGCGGGACGGCTCGGATGCCGCGATGCGGGACCTCGCGCGTCTCGCGATCGCCGCCTTCGGGCGGGGCGAGGGCTCCGGAGTCCTCGGCGTCGACGTGCAGCGCATACGGCGAGCGCTGGGGCTACGCACCGAGCCGCAGCCCGACCTCCCCGACGACGACCCCCGCCGCGACGGGGTGCCGCGCGAGCAGCTCCGGCGCTTCGAGCAGCATCTCCGCCGGGAGCTCGAGCGCGACCTGATCGAGCGCACCGCCAGCCTGCCGCCGAAGCGCCCGCTGAGCGAGCTCGACAGGGCCCTGCCGAGTGGTCCGATCCAGGACCTCGCCGCCGTCCACAGGGTGGTCGCGCAGCTCAAGCGGCGTCTGGCGACTCAGGGACACGAGCTCAAGGGCCGCAAGCGCCACGCTCACGTCGACGTCCGTCGCACGATGCGTGCTTCGCTCCAGACCGGCGGAGTCCCGATCACGCTGAAGTACCGGCCCCAGCGCCCCCGCCGGCCGGAGATCTTCGTCCTATGCGACGTCTCTACCAGCGTGACCAGCGCCAGCACGTTCTTCCTCAGCGTGCTGCACGCCCTGCACGACGCGTTCCGCAGGCTTCGCTCGTTCGTCTTCATCGAGCGGATCTCGGAGGTCACCGAGGTGTTCGAGCGCGAGCGCGACTTCCGCGCCGCGAGCGAAGCCGTCTCGCGTGACGCCGGCGTCGCCGACATCTCGGGCTACACGGACTACGGCCGCGTGTGGACGGAGTTCCTGGCGATGATCGAGGACGAGCTTCACCCGCGCGCGACCGTGATCGTGCTCGGCGATGCGCGAACGAACGGCCGTCCGCCACGCGATGACGTGTTCGCGGCGATCACCGCCAAGGCCGGGAGGACGTTCTGGCTGAACCCGGAGCCAAGGCTCTACTGGAACTACGGCGACAGCGTGATCGCGGCGTATGAGCGCCACTGCACGGCGTTCGAGTGCTGGCGGACCGACCAGCTCGAGGATTTCGTCAAGGCGCTGACGCGACCCATCGCGTCCTGACGGGGTTTGGTCCGGCGCCCGCGCGGTAGCATGGGCCCGCATCACTTGACAACCCAGGGGGGCTGGCGGGAAAGCCGGCTGAGATAGCGCCCTAGAGATCACCCGGCGCTGACCCTTCGAACCTGTGGGGTAATGCCCGCGGAGGGAGCAGACAAAGCATGATCGAGGCTCCCGTCAAGGAGCCTCGCGATCTTTCTGGCCCCACCGGCGTCCAGGTCGAGGTCGTGAGCCGCACGTTCGTCACCAAGCGAGGCGAGGTGAAAGCCCTCGAAGGTATGTCCCTGCGCGCGGCGCCCGGAGAGGTCGTCGCGGTGGTCGGCCCGAGCGGCTGCGGAAAGACGACCCTGCTCGAGCTGATCTGCGGCCTGCAGACCCCCGACACGGGCACCGTCACGTCGGCGCCGGCGGTGCTCATGCCGCAGCGAGATCTGCTGCTGCCCTGGGCGACGGCGATCGACAACGCGTGTCTGGCCCTGCGTGCGCGCGGTGTCGGCCGCGAGCAGGCCCGCGAGCAGGCCGAACCGTGGCTCGAGCGGTTCGGTCTGGGTGGCTTCGAGCACGCGCGCCCGTCCGAGCTGTCAGGCGGGATGCGCCAGCGTGTCTCGTTCCTGCGGTCCTTGCTGGCGGGCAAGCCGGTGCTTGCCCTCGATGAGCCGTTCGCCGCCCTGGATGCCATCACGCGAGCGGAGATGCAGGCTTGGCTCGCGCACGTACTCACGCTCGAGTCGCGCACGGTTGTGCTGGTCACTCACGACGTCGAGGAGGCGGTCGTGCTCGGCGATCGCGTCGTCGTCATGTCGCCCCGGCCGGGACGAGCGGTGGCGGAGATCGCAATCGAGCTCCCGCGCCCGCGGCGCCGCACCGATCCCGCCATCGTCGCCCTGCGGGAGCAGGCCCTCGAGGCCCTCGGGGTGGACCAATGAAGCGCGTGTGGGGCGCCCTCAGCGCAGCGCTCGTGCTCCTCGTGCTGCTGGGCATCTGGGAGCTGTACGTCGACCTCGGCGGGGTTGATCCACTGATCCTTCCGGCCCCGCACGCGGTCGCGCAGTCGCTGTACGACGATCGTGCGCTGCTGTGGAGCAACTTCCTCGTCACGGCCGAGGAGGTTCTCCTGGGGATCCTCGTCGCCGCCGTCGCCGGTTTCCTGTTCACGGTGGCGATCCACTTCTCGATGACGCTGCGCCGCGCGGTTTACCCGCTGTTGATCGCGTCGGTGGCGCTGCCGATTCCGGTGCTGGCGCCGATCCTCGTGTTCTGGCTCGGATTCGGGATCCTGCCCAAGCTCGCCGTGGTCGGGCTGGTGTCCTTCTTCTCGATCGTCGTCTGCACGCTCGCGGGCTTCGCCTCCGTGGACCGGGACCTGCTCAAGCTGATGCGGACGTTCGACTCCACGCGCACGCGCACCTTCCGCTTCGTCGAGCTTCCGGCGGCGCTGCCGGGGCTGTTCACCGGCGCCAAGATCGCGGTCGCGGTGGCCGTAATCGGCGCCGTGCTCGGCGAGCAGGCTGGTTCCAACTCGGGACTCGGCTACGTGCTGATCGAGTCGATCCCGCAGCTTCTGAGCGCGCGCGCGATGGCCGCGGTGGTGATCCTCTCGCTCTTCGCGATCGTGTTGTTCGGACTGCTCACCTTGGCCGAGCGGCTGCTGTTGCCGTGGGCCTACGAACCCGGAGGAGAACGATCGTTTTGAAACGCTTGAGCGCACTGCTCGCCGTGCTCGCGGTGGGCCTGGCCGGCTGCGGGGAGAAGAAGGACGCGCTGAGCGCGTCCCCCAGCAGCGCTCAGAACTTGACCGTGATGCTCGACTGGTTCCCGAATGCCGACCACGTCGGGCTCTACCAAGCGCTCGCCAACGGCGACTTCGCCCAGGCGGGCTTGGACGTCCATGTCCAGGTTCCCTCCGACCCGTCGCTCCCGTTGAAGTTGCTCGCCGCCGGCAAGGTCGACGTGGCGATTTCCTACGAGCCCGAGGTGCTGCTCGCGCGCCAGCAGGGAGAGCAGGTCGTGTCGGTCGGGGCGATCGTCCAGAAGCCCCTGACCTCGATCATCTCGCTGGCGTCAAAGCACATCACGACCCCGGCGCAGCTGCGCGGAAAGCGCATCGGCGATGCCGGGATTCCCTACCAGCACGCGTACCTGACGACGATCCTCCAGCACGCCGGGGTTCCGGTCAGCTCGGTCAAGGAGATCAACGTCGGCGACAACCTCGTGCCCGCGCTGCTCTCCGGCCGGATCGACGCCGTGCTCGGCGGCTACTGGAACTACGAGGCGATCCAGCTCAAGCAGATGCACAAGCAGATCAACGTGATCCGCATGGACCAGGTTGGAGTTCCTTCCTACAACGAGCTCGTCGTCGCCGTCCGGGCGAGCACGATCATCAACCACCCCGACGTGATCCGCCGCTTCGTGCAGGCGCTCGCGCGGGGCTACGAGTCGGCGCGCAGCGACCCCACCGGCGCCGTTGACAACCTCGTCAAGGCCAGCCCCGGGCTCGCTCCCAAGCTCCAGCTGGCGAGCGTCGAGGCGACGATGCCGGCGTTCTTCCCCGCCGGCCCCCATCCGTGGGGCTGGCAGGACCCCTCGCAGTGGAATGCCTACGGGCAGTGGATGCTGAACCACCATCTGATCTCCGACCCGGAGGTGCTCGTCGACGCCTCGACCAACGAGCTGCTCGCGGGTCAGGGCGTCGGCTGAGTTCGCCCAGTGGGCTCCACTAGATCCGGTGCGCGTAGCTTTCCTGCAGCGCCGCGGCCGAGGCGGCCAGATCGCCGATCCCGATGTGATCGTTGAGGATCTCCGCGGCTGACGGCAGCTCCTCGGACTCGGGCCACGAGTCTGGCCTCCAGAGCTTCGATCGAATGATCGACTTCGCGCAGTGCAGATACACCTGCTCGGCGGTCACGATCAGCGCGAGCCTCGCCGGTCGTCCGCCGGTTTGCAGGCCATCGAGCAGCGCCGGATCGCGCGTCAGCTCGACGCGTCCGTTCACTCGCAGCACCTCGCCCATCCCGGGAATCAAGAACAGCAGGCCCACCTGCGGGTTCTCGAGCATGTTCTGAAGCGAGTCGAGCCTGCGGTTGCCGGTCGCGTCCGGGATGAGCAGCCGGTGATCGTCGAGGATCGTGACGAACCCCGGCGGGCCGCCCTTCGGAGAGACGTCACACGCCCCCGCGGCGTCGGAGCTCGAGACGAGCAGGAACGGGCTGAGGGCGATGAATCGCCGGCAGTGGCGGTCGAAGTGATCGACCTCTTTCAGAACCGACCGCTCGGCTGGCGGGGGATATACGTCGCGGAGCTCCTCGATCGTCGTGACCGCGTACGGATCCATCCAGTGATCATGTCAGTAGTGCCCCATCTTCGGAACCGCAGCCGCCCCGACGAACCCGGCGATCAGCTCGGCCAACCGCCCCGGAGCGTCCAGCTGCACGAACGTCCTGGCGTCGTCGATCCGCTCGAGCGTCGCGGCCGGAAGCGTCTGCGCCAGCCGCTGCGCATCGGCGACAGGGAAGAACTTGTCGCGCATGCCCCAGACGATCAGCGCGGAGCGATCGAAGGCGCGGAGGCCCGGCTCGGCGTCGAGCATCACCTGGGGTGCGACGCCACGGGCCACCCGCACCAGGTCGCGGCGAATAGCTCGATCGTGGAGCGGCGCGATCCACGCTTTGACCATGGCATCCGGGATCCGCTCGACCGTCAGCGGGGCGATCGACATCGCCATCCGCCTCATGAACGGGTCGCGGCCGAGGAAATCGAGCATCGCCACCGCGCCCGGCACCCGGGCCAGGACTCGGATCACCCCACGGAATGCCGGCGGGGGGAAGTGCTCGAAGGCGTCGCAGTTGGTCAGCACGAGCCGGTCGACCCGGTCCGGATGGTGCGCGCACACAAGCTGGCAGAGGGCGCCGCCCGTGTCGTTGCCCACCAGCGTCACATCGGTGAGCTCGAGCGTCTCGAGCAGCTCGGCGATCAGGTTCGCGACTCCGAGGGGAGAGAGATCGGCCTCCGGAGGCATCGGGACCCGGTGCGAGCCGAGCGGCAGGTCGGGGCGATGCACCGGGCGCCGGTTGACAGCTCGGCGATGAGCGGATCCCAGACCGTTGCGTTTACCAGCAGCCCGTGAATCAAGACGATCACGGGGCCCTCCCCCTGGTCGCGATAGTGGATGGTTCCGTGCGAGAGTTCGATCTCCAGCTCGTTTGCACCTCGGCGCTAGGGTTACATACAGAGTGTACGGATCTTCACATACAGACAGTATGCATGTCAAGCCCGCAGAGGCCGCAAAAACGACGCACGAAGCCGCGGAACCCGCGCACATAGCAGCGGAAGCCGCGCACGACTCGCCGCCCCCCAGGCCGCGCACCAAGGCGGCCCAGCGCGAGGCGACGACGGCGGCCCTGATCGCCGCCGGGCGCGGACTGTTCGCCGAATGCGGCTACGCCGGCGTGGGCACGGAGGAGATCGTGCAAAGTGCCGGGCTCACGCGTGGCGCCCTGTATCACCACTTTCGGGGCGGCAAGGAGGACCTGTTTCGCGCGGTCCTGGTTCAGATCAGCGCCGAGACGACGCAGCGGGTGATGCAGGCCGCGCTCGCCACCCCGGATCCGTTCGAGTCGCTGGTGCTCGGCGCCGACGCGTTTCTGGATGCGTGCGCCACCCCCGAGGTGCAGCAGATCATGCTGATCGACGGCCCCGCCGTGCTCGGGTGGGAGGTGTGGCGCGCCGCAGACAGCGACTACGCGCTCGGACTGCTCGAGGCCGCGCTCCAGCGGGCGATCGACGCCGGACGGCTGGCCGACCAGCCCACCAGAGCGTTGGCGCACGTTCTGATCGGGGCCCTCGACGAGGCGGCGATGGTCGTTGCCCGGGCGGACGACCAGGAGGCGGCGCGGGCCGAGATGGCGCAGACGGTGCGCCGGCTGCTCGAGGGCCTGCGGAGCCCGAGCACCTGACGAGGGCCTATCCGTGGTCCTGCGCAGAGACGAGCGCGGCGTGATCGCCATCAGCCAGCCGTCGCACGCCTGGATCTCCGGACAGCTCGCGCGGGCCTGGGGCAACGCGCGCTTCGGGAGCGTGGAACCGTTCGAGGAGGTATGTCTGGCCGCCGAGCAGCACGACATCGGGATGGCGGCATGGGACCTGTCGCCGACGTTCAATCCGGAGACCGGGCTGCCACATTCGTTCATCGAGATGCCGCTCGGCACCCATCTGTTGTTGTGGCGCTTCGGCCCGCGGTACGTCCTGCCCCAGAGCCGCTATGCGGCGCTGCTCGTCTCGATGCACGGGGTCCGCCTGTACGAGCGGCGAGACCTGGACCGCCTCGCCCCGACCGACGCCGCCGCGGTGCGCGAGTTTCTCGCCGAGCAGCATGGGTTCCAGGAGCGGCTTCTTTCGTCGCTGCGCGCTGATCCCGAGACCGCGGCCGCCGCGGCCCAGAACACCGTGGCTCGCAATAGCGACCTCGTCTGGACCTGGGACTCGCTGTCGCTGGCGCTGTGCCTCGACTGGGCGCCCCAGGGCGTCGCCCGCGTCCCGACCGACGACGGGCCTGCCGAGCTCGAGCTGACGGCGCAGGACGGATGGCACGTGCTCGACCCGTGGCCGTTCGCCGCCGACGCGGTAACGGTCCGGTGCGAGGGCAAGCGGCTGAGCGAGCCCCTCGAGAGCGATCAGGCGCTCCAGGCGGCGCTCGCGAGCGCTCCCGTCGAGACCGTTCTTTTCGAGCTGCGCAGCGCATAGATCCCGGCCAGCCCGGCCCACGGCTCGTAGGACGAGAAGAACTCGGTGACCTCCTCCTCGCTCGCCCTCGCCTTGGGGTTTCCCGTGCGCAGTCGCCCCACGAGCTTCATGAACGCGAGGTCGCCAGCCGGGAGCTGGTCCAGCCGTCCCTGACCCGTGAGCGCCATTTTCTGGGTCGTCCAGCTGCCGATGCCGCGAATTGCCCGCAGCCGCCTCCAGCCGCGCTCGTGGTCGGAGTCGAGCAGGTCCACGCGGCCGCTGGCGACCTCGCGCGCGGCTCTGACCAGCGCGATCGCCCTCATCCCCGCGATCCCCTGCGACTCGAGCCACGCCGGCGCCTGAGCCGCGAGGACAGCCGCGTCCGGAGCATCGCGCAGCCCGGTCCGCTGACAACGGCGCCCGAGCTGGCGGGTCAGGCGCCGCTGGATGGCGGCGGCGCGCTCGGACTCGATGAGCTGCTCGCAGATCGCCCACGCCAGCGCCTCGAACGGCGCCGGCCGGCCGAACACGCGCACCGTTGGGTCAGAGCGCACTGCCGTGCCGATCAGCGGGTCGAACCGAAACCGCTCGTGGAAGGCGGCCAGGTCGAGGTCGACGCCCAACGCCAGCCGCATCCGCTCGATTCCCCACTCCGCCGTGGCTTGATCGGCCGCCTGGGCGCCGAACAGGACGCGGTCGGCGGCGGGCTGGGCGACGCGAACAACGACGGAGCGCTCCCCCCGGTGGAGCAACCGGTGCACAACCCCGCCGCGGATCTCGGTCACACCGTCCCGGCCCCCGTACCGTGGCAGGCGAAACGGCCAGCGCGGGCGGACCTCGACCCGGACCTCGACTCGCGCTTCGCGCTCGCTCAATCCCCGGGCTTCGCGATCAGGTGTACGTCGACGAGGAACGTGCGGCTCGCGACGATCGGGAGCATGTCCACGGGGCGCTTGGGGCCCTTGCGCTGCGAACGGGCGAGCTTGCGCGTGCTGCGACGCCGGACGAGCGCGATCGTCGCCGCGCCGGCGACGAACCCCGTGGCGGCCGCAGCTGCGGCTTGTACGGCCGGAAGTGAGGCCCGCGACGCCGGCTCGATCGTTCGAACCTCGGCGAGCACGGGCAGCGCGTCAACCGTCTCGCCGGGGCCATCGACCACCGGCTCGGCAGGCAGGTCTGCGTCTCTGCTCACCGACGACATGGTGACATCGCGGTCGGTCATCTTCAAAGGATCTTCTCGTAGACCCTGTAGGTACGAACGATCTTGCCCCCCATGCCGCTCATCGCGCGGTTCATCGACTTGTTCGTCTCGAGGATCCAGCCGGTCTCCCCCGTCTTCTGCCGGGTGCGCTCAGCGGAGTCGTAGTGCAGCTCGTAGAACCTCGCCGCGACGCCGGTGTGCTGGTACTCGCGCTTGACCCCCAGGGCGAACACCCGCACGCGGTCAATCTTGCGCCGGTACCAGAGCGCCTTGGCCCATCCGAACGGCAGCAGCCGCCCACCGAGGTGCGTGAGGACCTCGTTGTAGTCCGGCAGCGTCAGCGCCGCCCCGATCGTCTCGCCGCCCCGCTCCGCGACGAACGCCCAGTTCTCGTCGAGGATCGGCTTGAGGTCCTTGGCGTAGTGGCGGACCTCGTCCTCGGTCAACGGCACGAACCCCCAGTTGCGCTCCCAGGCCGCGTTATAGACCTCGAGGAACCGCCCGATCTCGGCTTCCATGTGCTTCCTGCGCATCGGCCGAACGGTGATCCCGTACTTCGACTCGACCTCCGCCGCCGCGCGCCAGATCGCCGGGTGGACGCTGGCGCGATCGCGCACCTTCAGGTCCCACATGTAGAGATCCATCGCCTTCGAGAGGCCGAAGCCCTCGATCAGCGCCGGGTAGTACGGGTGGTGCCAGTTGGTGAGGATCGTCGGCAGGAGGTCGTAGCCGTCGATGAGCACTCCGCACTCGTCGTTGGTCGTGAAGTCCATCGGCCCGACCATCCGGTCGCGTCGGCGGTCGCGCAGCCAGGTTTCGGCCGTCGATAGGAGCGCGGCAGCGGCCTCGGGATCGTCCTCGCACTCGAAGAACCCGAACATCCCCCAGTCGTGTTGCTGGAATTCGTTGAAGTGACGGTCGACGTGCGCGGTGATCCGCCCCACCGGTCGGCCATCGCGCCAGGCGAGGAAGTACTCGGCCTCGGCGTGCTTGAAGAACGGGTTGCGCTCACGATCGAAGAACCGCTTGCGCTCGTACAGGAGCGGAGGGACCCAGTTGGGCTCGTTACGATAGAGCCGCCAGGGCAGCTTGATGAACGTCATCAACTCGCCCTTGCCGGCGACGGGACGAACGTCGAGCGCCATTACGGCCGGGAAAAATACATGCACACCACCGCAGACGTTTTCGCCAAGGCCCGCGAGCACGAGCGGCTCGAGCAGCTCCGAACCGCGCGCGAGATCGACGCCCTGCCCTACTTCCGGATCCTGGAGGGACCGACGCTGCCGGTCGTGGAGATGGAGGGCCAGAGCCGGATCATGCTCGGCTCGAACAACTATCTGGGACTGACGGGCGACGAGCGCGTCAAGCAAGGCGCGCTCGATGCGCTGCACCGCTATGGCACTGGGCTCACCGGGTCGCGGTTCCTGAACGGCACGATCGATCTCCACGTGGAGCTGGAGCGCGAGCTCGCCGAATGGCTCGACACCGAGGCGGCGCTGGTGTTTACGACCGGCCACCAGGCGAACGTCGGAGCCCTGGGGACGATTCTCGCGCCGGGCGACACCGTGATCGCTGACTCGGGCGACCACGCCTCGATTCTCGACGGCTGCATCCTCTCGCGGGCCAAGCTGAGGGCGTTCCGACACAACCGCATCGACCTGCTCGAGCGTAGGTTGGAGACCTCGGTCGCGGAGGGCGGCGGCATCCTCGTCGTCGTCGACGGGGTCTTCTCGATGGAGGGCGATGTCGCTCCGCTGCCGGAGATCGCCGAGCTCTGCGGCCGGTTCGGCGCCAGGTTGATGGTCGATGAGGCCCATGCCCTCGGAGTTCTCGGGGCCCGCGGCGCCGGCACGGCCGAGTTGCTGGGCGTCGAAGATCGGGTCGACCTCCGGATGGCCACGTTCTCGAAGTCACTCGCGTCGTGCGGCGGCGTGATCGCCGGACCTGCGGACGTGATCGAGTTCCTGCGAATTCAATCGCGGCCGTTCATGTTCACGGCGTCGGCCGTGCCCGCCGCCGTCGGCGCCGCGCTCGCGGCCGTACGGATCTGCCGCTCCGACGAGGGACCGACGCTGTTCGCCAGGGTGCTCGACAACGCGCGCTACCTCCACGCCGGCCTGCACAGCCTGGGCTTCAAGGTGGTCGAGCCGACACGGGCGGCGGACGGAAGCCAGGTCGTGACGCCGGTTGTGCCGGTCGTCGTCGGCGACGACTGGAAGGCCGTGTTCCTGTGGAAGGCGCTCTATCAGGCTGGGCTCTACGTGAACGTCGCGATCCACCCGGCCGTGCCACCCGCCGGCGCGCTGCTGCGATGCAGCGTCATGGCGACGCACGATCACGCGACGCTCGATCGCGCGCTGGACATCTTCGCCACGACGAAGCGGGCGTTCGAGGCCGAGCACGGCCCCCTCCCCACATCCTCGTAGCCTGGCCCGGACGGCCTATTGAGGCCGCGCTGCTTGTCCACTCCTGCACAAGGCCCGGGCGCGAAAAAAAACACGCTCTAAGCACATCCTCGGGCGGATGTGACCTTGCTGTTACCGGCGCAAAAACGATACGTTCCCTGGGACGGCGACGCGGAGAATACGCAAGTCTTTCGGGGTGTCTGCGCGTTCGCAGGGGCACTGTCCCACACGAGGTTCCAAAAAGTAGTAAAACAGGAGAACGCAGGTGGACGCCGGAGGCGACGTGGGATCGGTCGCAGCCGGCGCGATAGTCAACGCGTCCGCTCAGGCGGGCCCGACGCAGGGAGAGAGAAAGTACATGCAGACCACCAGGATGACGCCCGAGCCGCAACGACTGCGTGCTCTGGAGCGAGCCAATGAGGTACGGCTCGCGCGCGCGGAGCTCAAGCGACGGATCGCCGACGGTGAGGCTTCCGCGGCCGAAGTCATCCTCGCTTGCCCTTGGGTGGCGAGTAGCTGGTCGGTCTCCGAGCTGCTGATGAGCCAGCGGCGGTGGGGGATCACGAGATGTCGCAAGTTCCTGGCCCGCAACCAGATCAGCGAGAACAAGCCGATTGGCAAGCTCACGGATCGCCAACGGCATCTGCTCGCCGCTCAGTTGCAGTCATGCGAGCCGGTCACTGTGGGGTTGGAAGCGGCGGTCCCGCCGTACAACTTCGCCCCGGAGCACACCTTCGAGCTGGTCGGAGCCTGACCGCACCCCTTGTCGGCCCCGCGACGATCGGTCGCGGGGCCGACTACCTAGTTCGCGTCAGATCTGGATCCCGATCGGAGCCGGGCTCGCCCCGGCGAAGAAGAAGAACCACACGACGAACGCCGCCAGCGTGAGGGCTGCGCTGACGACGAGCACGCCCTCGAGCACGAAGTGGCCCGGATCGTCGAGCCCTCGGGACAGGCAGTTGGCCCTGTACACGTCGCTCAGCTTGCCCAGGATGGAGGCGACCAGCGCGATCGTGAGCACGACGCCGATGAAGCTCGAGCCAATCGCAGCTCCCAGCGACGAGGTCGCTCCCTGTATCTGTGACCCGATCCACAGCCACAGCAACGGCGTGCCGACCCACAGCACGAGACTGCCGATGAACATGATCAGCACGACGAGGATGGCACCGGCCCCGGTCCTGAGGAGCTGTCGCATCCCGGTCACGAACTCAGGTTAGCCCGCCTCCGGCGGTTTTTTGTCAGGGCCGCGGCGCTATCGTGCCGCGGCCCCCGGCTAACGGACAGCCGGAGGAGAGCTTGACCTCCCACCATCCCATCAGCATCCCGATCAGCCCGAGCCGTGGCCTGACCTGCCAGACCCCACAGCCTGGTTCACCGAGATCCTGACGGGAGACGCAGGCGAACCGGTTGCCGCGCGGATCGAGCATCATCCGCTCGAGTCGGAGCCGGTTGGCGGCCTGCTCGTCAGCCAGTGTCGTGATCGTCAGTCGCGCTCTCCGAAGTCGCTCGGCGAGCTCATCGCGCACCTGCTCGAGTTCCCCGAGGTCGAGCAGCCGGGCCTCGCCGGCCGGTTGCGGTGGCATCGCTGGGCCGCGCATCTGAAAGGTGGTCACGAACGCGCCCGCGAGCTCACGCTCGAGGCGGGCGATCTGCTCACGCAGTGAGCGCCGCGCTGCGCGGAGGCCGTCTTCGGTGACGGTCTGTGCCGGAAAGGGGACTTCCGGAGCGCTGATGATCTGCTCGACTGGCTCCATGACCTCCTCCCTCCTTGTGGGTGGGGCGCTCAGCTTACCACCGCTTTACCACGCGCAAGCCGCTTCGTGGCGACCCTTCTACCCTTCGGCCAACGTCTCCAGGCACACCCAGAGTGCCTCCTCGATGTGAATCGCCGGGACCCCTTCGACGCCAACGGCGAAGAGCGCGATGCGCGAGGTCCGCGCCGTGACCTCGTGTCCCGGCGCCAGCTCGCCGAACAGCTCCGCGTGGACGCGGCGCGCATCGGCGACGACCAGCCGCCCGGGCGCGAGGTGATGCGCGTACTCGCTCGAGCCAAGTCGGTCGCCCGCGACCGTGGTGCGGATGCCGAGGCCTCCGGGATCGAGCACGTCCGCGTCCAGCGCCCAGACCGGCACCCCGGTCTCGACCAGCGCTATCAACAGGGCGTCGTCGAGCAGGTTCTGCGAGCGGAAATGGCCCTGCAGCAGCCGGGCGACCGCGGCCTCCTCGCTGGGAATGCGGCTTCCGTCCGGATCCATCCCGACCTGATGGAAGAACGAGCGGTAGGCGTGCGGGATCGGCTGTGTTCGCATCGCTACCACGCTCGCCCCGCGGTAGCGGTTCGAGAGCTGCGCGAGGTGCCGTTGCACGTGGCGCGAGCTCGGCGTGATCCGTCCGTCCACCGTCACCCAGTCCAGCCGGAGTCCGGGGAACTCGGTGCGGAGCCCGGCTTCGATCCACCCGGCCGCTGCCGCGAGCTCGACGTCCTCGGTCACTGCTGGCTCCTCAGCATCGCACGGACGCGAGCCGCGAGCGCGGTGGCGCTGAGCCAGTGGTCACCGACCAGCCGGTCGGCCACGATCCCACCGCGATAAGCCAGCTCGACCATCGGGCAGATATCGACATCGTAGACGTAGCCAACCGCGTTGTTGACGTCGTAGGCGACCGGGATCGTCCAGTGGTGACTGCGAACCAGCGCGGCGGTGGCGCCCTGGGAGGCCTGGACCGCGACGGCGCCGAACTGGACCTCGCGCGCCGGGAACTCGCGGGACACCGCCTGAAGCGTGTCGATCTCGTGCTTGCAGTCGCCGGAACCCGTGACGAACAGCCCGAGGACCAGTGGTTTGTCGCCGCAAACGTTCAGCGCCTGGCGGTTCGGATGAGCGGGGTCGCACTTGGGACTCATGTTCGCGCCGCCGTTCAGGTTCGAGGTCGCGAGCGGGGCCACGAAGTAATGAAGCCGCTGCCCCGCCGGGATCCCCGCGGTCTGGATCCCGCGCGTGGTGAACAGGTAGATCGAGAAGCCGAGCAGGAGGACGAGTCCAAAGATCCCGATCGCCCATCGATACGGCCGGGTGTCGATGACGGGTTTCGGGGGCGGGCGGTCGTGCGGCTCGGGCGCGGCTCGCTCAGCGGCCCCGGCCGGGGCTCCCTCGGGCGGACCATCCGCGGCTTGTTCGGGCCTCCCGGCGGCAGCTGCCGCCCGGTCGGGGTCAAGCCTGTAGGGCTTGGGCTCCTCGGGAGCGTCTGGTGGTCGATCGGTCACGCCACTCGCGCGCGGCGGCGAAGCCGCGGCAGCGGCACCGTCCGGCGGTGGAACAGGCCGCCCACGCTCCCCCGTAGATCCTGACGCTGCGAGATGGCAAGCGCCGCGGGCAACACGAGCAGCACCCCGCCGAGCGATACCGACAGGTCGATCAGCGTGACGAAGCCGAAATCGCGGAGCATCGTGATGTTCGAGAAGACGAGCACGCCGAAGCCGGCGATCGCCGTGATCCCGGAAGCGAGCACCGCCATGCCCGTTGACCGGTAGGTCCGCGTCAGTGCCGTCGGGAGGTCATACCCGGCCTCTCGTTCCTGTCGGAACCGTTCGGAGAGCAGCACGCTGAACTCGGTCGAGATCGCGATCACCAGCGCGCCCAGCGTCGCCGACATCGGGTTGAGCGGGATCCCGATCGCGAACACGATCAGCGCCGACCAGCCCGTCGCCAACGCGATCGGAATCAGCGGCACGAGCGCCCGCCGCGGCCGGCGGAACACCGCGAGCAGCACGAGCCCCACCGCGGCGAGTCCAGCGAGGAGCGTCAGCAAGCGGCGGCTCGAGGAGGAGAGTGCGGCGTTCGCCTGTGCCGCGAGCACCGGCAGGCCCGCGAGCTGCGCGGTGACTCCCGGCGGTGGATGCAGTTGCGAGCGCATGTAGTCGATCACGCCTTGCTGGCGCGATAGTGGCATCAGACGGATTCCGAACGCCAGCGTCGCCCAGTGTCGGTCCGGAGTGATCACCGCCTGCGAGAAGTACGTCGGAACTGCACTCAGGAGGCCGTTGATGGACGACGTGGTGAGCTTGCCGGCAGAGCTGGTGTTGCCGGTGCCACCCGAGAAGAGATCCGGCAGCGACAGTGCGGGGCACAGCGTCGCGTGCGCGCAGCCTTTGGTCTCGAGATAGCCGTAGTGCGTGAGCAGCGCCTGCTCGTAACGGATCATCCAGCCCACGGTCTGGGGAGTGGCGACATCGGAGGCATGCACGGTCACATCGATCTCGCCGGAGACACCCGTGACCTTCTCGAGCGTCCGGAGATCGCGGAGCGCGGGCATGCTCGACGGCACGAGCTTGGTGACGTCGGACTGGACGGCCGTCTGGGTATCCGCGACCCAGCCGAGGACCGCCAGCACGGCGCCGATCGCCAGCACGCGGCCGGGTCGGGCGACGGCGGTGTGGAGGAGCCCCGGCGTCCGCGTCCGGACGCGCGGGATTCTGGCGGCCGGCAGTCGAGGGCGGCGGGCCCAGACGCCGCGCAGGCGCTCGCGGACGTCTCGGAGGATCTCGCCGGCGCCGCGCAGGGATGCGCCGAGCGCGCCCCCGTCGCGGTCGGAGAGCACCATTGCGGCCGAGCCCGCCGTCAGCGCGCACGCCAGCGCGACCGCGATCCCGACGACGAGCAACAGGCCAAAGCCTTGAACCATTGGTACCGGTGAGAGCAGCAGCACCAGGAAGCCCGTCGCCGTCGCCAGCGCCGCAACCCCGATCGCCGGCGCGCCGACCGCGGCAGCGCGAACGACGGCAGCCGGCGTTCCGTCGTCGCGCTGCTCCTCCGCGACGCGCGACTGGAACTGGATCGCGTAGTCGACGGCGAGCCCGATCAGGATCGGGAGCACCGCGATCGACGCCATCGTCAACGTCCCGCCGATCAGCGATAGGAGCCCGAACGTGATCCCGGCCGCGGCGAGTGCGATCGCGAGTGGCAACAACCTCGGTCGCCTCCTGAACACCAGCAGCAGCACCGCCGCCATCACCAGCAGGACCGCGATCAGCAATCCTAGGATCGAGCCCGTGATCTGGGAGGCCAGATCGTTGACGACGACCGGCTCGCCCGTGACCGTGTAGGTGCCGCCGTACCGCGAGCGGAACATCGGCATCTCGACGGCCTGCCGGATCCACGAGATCGCCTGCGCCTGCTGCTCGTCACTGAGGCTGCCCTTGAGCCGGACCTGGATCAGCGCCGAGTCGGCGGTCGGGAACAGGTACGCGAACCGGGACTTCGGCTGGTTTACGCCACGGGTCTGGTCGAACACGATCTGCGGGATGAACTGCGGGTCGTCGATCCGGGGCGTCCCTGAAATGCCCGAGTTCAGATACAGCTCCGCGAGTTGTTGAGTCTGCTGCTGCTGCTCCAGCTGACCCGCGGCCTTGGCCGCCGTCTGCGCCTGCTTGACGCTCAGGTGCCTTCCGATCGCGAGCTGGTAGGCGGCCCGCTCGGCGTTGGTGATGCTCTTCTTGAGGTTTGCCACCATCGCCTCGATCTGCAGGTTGACCGCGGCGACGGCCCGGTTCAGGAACGTGCCCGGGCCGTAGACGACCTGGACCGCCTTGGCCCGCATCAGCTTCCCGCACGGGCTGTTGTAGCCGCCGTAAGGCGCAGATCCGGGCTTCGCCGGCACGAACGACTGGAGCTGCTGGTTGGCGACTACCGTCTCGCCGGCGAGACACGCCTCGAGCATCGTCTCGGTCGCCAGATCCTTGGTCTCGACGAGATCCGTCAAGGGCTCCTTGATCAGGACCACGACGGCGTCGCTCCCGAAGTGCTCATGGTCCGCCTGCGACGCCTTGTAGCTCGAGGACGAGCGGCTCACGAACGTGTCGCTGCCCGCTGACGGCTTCAGCCCGAGCGCGAGGATCCCCCCGCCGAGCGCGGCGGCGAGAACGATCGCGACGGTTAGCGCAGGCCTTCGGGCCGCGATCCGTGCGAGCCCCACGAGCCTCTCCTTCATGGGTGCGAGGCTATCGGGGGATACGGGTAGTTGCGCTGGTCGGCGGGTCCGTCAGTCCATGGTCAGCGGGCCCTGCGACTCGCCGGAGAGGAACTGACGGATGAACGGGTTCTCGGAGTTGAGCATGTCCTCGGCCGGGCCCGCCTCCACGATCCGCCCCCGCCACAGCACGTTGATGTAATCCGCGACCCGACGCGCGGTCATGATGTCGTGCGTGATCACGCAGAACGTCGGCAGATGCTGCTTCTGCGCCTTCTTGGCGTCCTCCATCATGTCGCGATGGATCTCCAAGATCAGCTCGCCCAGCAGCGCCGTGCGCACCGGATCCAACCCCGAGTCCGGCTCGTCGAAGAGCACGATGTCCGGCTCGAGCACCAGCGCGCGCGCGAACCCCGCCCGCTTGCGCATCCCCCCCGAGAGCTCGTTGGGCATCTTCGCGGGCGCGTCACCCAACCCGACCTCGCTCAACCGGCGCATCACGATCTCCTCGACCTCGTCCTCACCCTTCTCCGTGTGCTGACGCAGCGGAAACGCGACGTTGTCGTACACGTTCATCGACCCGAACAGTGCTCCGTCCTGGAACAGCAACCCGAACTTCTTGCGCATCTCGAACAGATCGTCGTCGGGCATGTTCGGCACCGACTCGCCCTGGACGAGGACGTCGCCGTCGTCGGGGTACAGCAACCCGACGATGTGCTTGATGCACACCGACTTGCCCGTCCCCGACGGCCCCAGGATCATCGACACCATCCCCTCAGGCAAGCCCATGTTCAGCCCGCGCAGGATCCGCGCCCGCCCGAACGCCTTGTACACGTCGATGAACTCGATCGCGTCTGGCCGGCCCGACGGATACACCTTGTAGGTGTGCCACTTGTACTCATCCTCCGACGCCCCCCGCGGCGGCGCCGGCCGGGGCGGCTGCTCGTCCACGACCGAGACGCGCGACTCCCGACGTTGCTCCGCGGTTGCGGGCTCGGCGTTCTCACCGCTCGGTTCCGAGGGAGCTTGCGGCTGCTGCTCGGAGCCGATGGGAGCCGGCTCGTCACTCGGCTGCCGCTCGCCCGGGTCGGACAGTGGGTTCGGGATGGCGCCGCTGCCCTGACTCTCGGAAGCCTGAGCAGCTGAGCTGGGCTCCTCTCCCCCGTCCTCTTGATCTTTGCCTCCGAATGGGAAAGGCGCCATGTCAGCCTCCTATAGGTGCCCTCGGGTTGGCGCCCCAGAAGAGCTGCGTACCGAGCATTCCGATGAGATGTACGGAAACTATGTTGACAACCATCGATTTTGCCGTAGCCGTGCCAACGCCCACGGGTCCACCGCTCGCGTTGTAGCCGTAGTAGCACCCCACGAGCACGATCACGGTGGCCATCGCCATGGCTTTGATCAAGCTATATAAGAGATCAGGCGGGTTCTGGAACTGCCAGAAGATCAAGAAGAAGCCGCCCGAGGACACGTCCCCGATCTGTTGCACGACGACGACGTAGCTCGCGAGGAAGCCGGCGCCGATCGAGCACAGATACACGAACGGCAGCACGAGCCATGCAGCCAGCAGCCGCGTCGCGCACAGGAATGTCATGCCGCTGATGCCCATCACCTCGAGCGCGTCGATCTCGTCCGAGATCCTCATCGAGCCGAGCTCGGCGACGATGCCGGTGCCGACCTTCGCGGACATCATGTAGCCGAACGCGTACGGGACGAGCTCGCGGAGGTCACACCAGGCCGCGAACACGCCGGCGTACGCGGGCACGCCGTTGGCCCGGTCGAAGTACGCCCCTTCGACGCCGCACTCCAGCCCGGTGATGAACACCAGCCCCCAGATCACGAGCGTCGAGGAGACGATCAGGATCCCCGACTGGCGCAACGCCTCGCCGAAGAACTTGAAGACCTTCAGCCGGAAGACCTCGCTGACGATCTGCGCGGCGAACTTGACGAGGTCGCCGAACGACTCGATCCAGCCTCGGGGGGTTGCCAGCAGTCCTTCCATCGCCTATTTCGCGATCGACGTGATCTCGGGGTGCGTCGCCAGCAGCGTCTGCGTGAACGCGTAGTTGAACGCGAACACGCCCAGGAACGCGATCACGACCGCCTGGTTGACGGCGCGCCCCACCCCCTCGGCGCCACCGGACGCGGTCATTCCCTTGTAACAGCAGACGATCGCGATGATCGCCCCGAAGATCGTCGTCTTCACGACCGATCCCCACAGGTCGGTCGTATCGGCGTTGTTGAAGAACGTGGCCCAGAACGGACCGAGCGGCGCGTTGTTGACGAGCGTCGCGAGGATGCCGCCAAAGACGCCGAACAGCAGCGCGTAGACGTCGAACAGTCCGGTGACGAGCATCAGCGCGAGGAACCTCGGGACAACGAGGTTCTTGATCGGATCGACCCCCAGCACTTGAAGCGCGTCCAGCTCCTCGCGGATCTTGCGGGCTCCCAGGTCCGCCGTGATCGCCGTGCCGGCAACGCCGGCGAGCACGATCGCGTCGACGAACGGCGCGAACTCCCTGATCGACGCGAGTACGAAGAAGCCCCCAAGCCGGTCGAGGGCGCCGAACAGCACGAGGAAGTTCGCGGCCTGCAAGCCCGGCGCTCCGTAGCCGAACGCGACCGTCGAGACCAACAGCGGGAACCAGCACAGCTTCAGCGCGAACAGGAACTGGCCCACGAACTCGGGCCCGTACGGGTACGGCGGCCTGATCGCGGCTACGAGCGTCTTCGCGGTCAGGATCATCATGTTCCCGACCTCCTCCAGAACGTTCTTGGTAGGCAGGAACGCTCGATCGGCGACTGCTCGAATCACGCTTGTCTGTCCTCCCGGGGTATGCGCCGCCGCAAACGCGGCTAAGCCTGGCTAAGCCTACGCGAACGCGTTTGCAAAGACCAACTTCGAACCGTCGTTTGGAGCGTCGCGGACGGGCGCCCAGAACCGCGCCTCGGAGGCGACCGCGCATGGTATGTTCAGCCACGCTGTGAGCGGGCGGAGTACGAGGAGCTGCTGCGTTGTCGCCGGGATCGCGGCGAGCCTCGTACTGTCCGCGTGCGGCGGGGGAACCGAACAGAATGCGTCCGAGCCGTCGGGCACCTTCCCCGTGTCGGTCGCGGTCGCCACGTTCCCGACCTTCCAGCGGCTCGCACAGCGGTCGCGCATGGTGATCGTGGTACGCAACACGGGGCAGAAGACGATCCCCGACATCGCGGTCACGATCACCGATCCGCCCCACGGCACGACGGTCCAGGCATTTGGCCGCTACGCGTCGCAGCCGGGGCTCGCGAGTCACTCGCGGCCGGTGTGGATCGTCGACCGGCCTCCGGGCCCATGCACGTTCAGCTGTCTCAATGGCGGTCCGGGCGGGGCGGTGACTGCGTACTCAAACACCTGGGCCCTCGGACGGCTGGCGCCGGGACAGACGGCGACGTTCGTCTGGGGCGTCACCGCGGTGGTCGCGGGCACGCACGTGGTCCGCTACGAGGTCGCCGCGGGGCTCAACGGGAACGCGAAGGCGCGGCTCAGCAGTGGCGCGATCCCGACGGGCACGTTCAAGGTAAAGGTCACCCAGCAGCCGCAGCAGTCCTACGTCAACAACAAGGGCCAGATCGTCACCGTCAAGTAGAGCCGGCGGACATCGATCAGCCCTAAGAGTTGCTCGACGTCGCCCACAGGTTGACCCCGCCGTCGACCGCGTAGCGATCGATCTCCTCGAGCTCGTCGGAGTCGAACCCGAGGTGGTCCAGCGCCGCCACGTTCTGCTCCAGCTGCTCGACGCTGCTGGCGCCCAGCAGCGCGGAGGTCACCCGCTCGTCGCGCAAAACCCAGGCGATCGCCAGCTCCGCCAGCGTTTGGCCCCGCCGGGTCGCGATCTCGTTCAGTGCCCGGACCCGCTCAAGGTTCTCGTCGCTGAGCATTTCCGAGGAGAAGGATTCGCGGCGCTTGACGTCGGGCAGACCGTCCAGGTACTTGTCGGTCAGCAGGCCCTGCGCCAGCGGCGAGAACACGATCGCTCCGATCCCTTCACGGCCGAGCACATCGAGCAGCTCATCTTCGATCCATCGGTTGAACATCGAATAGGACGGCTGGTGGATCAGGAGCGGCGTCCCGAGCTCGCGGAGGATCCGCGCCGCCTCCTCGGTCCGATGCGGGCCGTAGGACGAGATCCCGACGTAGCGGGCCTTGCCCTGGCGCACGGCCGCGTCGAGCGCGCGCATCGTCTCCTCGATCGGCGTCTCGGGATCGAACCGGTGCGAGTAGAAGATGTCCACGTGATCCAGCCTCATCCGGGTGAGGCTCTGCTCGAGGCTCGCCAGCAGGTACTTGCGTGAGCCGAACTCCCCGTAGGGGCCGGGCCACATGTCCCACCCGGCCTTGGTCGAGATGATCAACTCGTCGCGGTAGGGCCTGAAGTCCTCGGCGAGGATCCGCCCGAAGTTGATCTCAGCGCTGCCGTACGGTGGCCCGTAGTTGTTGGCCAGATCGAAGTGCGTGATCCCCAGGTCGAACGCGCGTCGCAGCATCGCGCGGCTCGTTATCAGGGGCCGGTCATCGCCGAAGTTCCACCAGAGCCCGAGCGAGATCGCCGGTAACTGGATGCCGCTGCGCCCACAGCGCCGATATGGCATGTCTCCGTACCGACCCGGCGCCGGCACGTACAGAGTCGGGGCGAGCTCGGGGTGGAACGGCACGGCGCCAGTATCTCATCGGTAGGGTTTGCACGTTGGCGCAGGTCTGGGGGCTTGCGCGCAATCTGGGTGGGAACCTAATTGACGTCATCGAGGAGGGGGTTTGTGATGAGCGGTTGGACCAAGCACTGGTCGCTGGGCGCTCTTCTGATCGGAGTGGCGCTCGCGCTGCTCGTGCCCAGCGGATCCGCGGCGGCGACGTTGCATACGACGCTGCTGGCGCAGGTGGGCTACGGCACAACTCCGGCTGGTTTCGCCAGGACCGCGGACGGCACGCTGCACGTGATGTTCGAGACGAACACCAGCTGGGGTGACGCCGCCAACGGCATGGAGGCACGATCGATCAGCCCTTCCGGGCACGTGGGGCCGGCGGTGCAGGCGCTGAACTGGAACGTGACGGGTGGGTCTCCCAGCGGGATCCCTGGGCTCGCGGTCATGCCCTCGGGGGAGCTGGAAGCGACGTTCGGCGGCTCTCCCAGCGGAATCGACGGTCCATGGGGCATCTCCTCGACCGACGGCGGCTCGACGTGGTCGGCACCCGCGAACATCGGCAGTGGCTCGATGGAATTCGGAGACAGCGCCGTAGGCGTGCACATCTCGAACGGCACGCCCGTGCTCACCGCCGGCTGCTGCGGCGGCATCGTCATCCAGCAGGGTTTCGGCGCCGGGGCGCCCACATATCTGCTCACCAACAGCACCGATGACGCCGCCGGCAACACCGACTCCGCGGTGGACGCCGCGACGGGCGCGGACATCGCGAGCTGGGACTCGAACGCCGGTTCGGGCGGCATCTGGTTCCAGCAGGTCGCACCGACGAAGAGCACGGCCCTCGAGGTGCCGGTGCCCTCGCAGTACGGCACCGGCGAGCCGCTGATCCTCGCCGGCCGTGACAGCGGACCCGGCGTGTTCGGCGTGTACCCGGCGAATTTCGCCACCACCACGGACATGAGGCTGATTCGCTACGGCGGCGGGTCGGTCGCGGTCGGGTCGGTGAAGGGCCTGCACACGAACGTGTGGGGCGTTGCCACCGGCCCCGACGGCCGGATCTGGGTGTTCTGGTGGGGCCAGATCAATGGCAAGGAGATCACGGCCGTCACGCGCTCGAACAAGGCCGTGACCAGGTTCGAGCCGATCCAGACCTTCAGCTCCACCTGGTCCTCCCTGTTCACGATGTCCGGAGACGGGCGGCTCGGCCCGCTCGACATGCTCCTCAGCGGCATTCCTGCAACCGCCAATCCGCCTCAGGGGATCTACTACGCCCACATCCAGCCCACGCTCTCGGCGACCGTCAAGGTCCATCACATCAAGCACCACAAGTTCAAGCTGACCGTCAAAGTCGCTGACGCCGGCGATGCCGTCGCCGGCGCCGGCGTTTCGGCCAAGGGCGTCCAAAAGAAGACGAACGCCTCAGGAGCGGCCAAGCTCAAGGTCACCGGCTCCAAGCACGGCCACGTGACGGTGACGGTCACGGCGCCCAGCTACCGCGTGCTCAAGAAGAAGGTGAAGCTGTAAATAAGGGCGCGCCTCTGGGGGCGCGCCTTTGTTGGTCCGGCCTTGGCGGTTTGCGTTGCCTCGGTCGCCCGTCCAGAAACCTGCACAGCACGACAATCCCCGCCAGAATGGCGAGGCCTGTCGAGCTAGGCATGAAGAGCATGCGTAGTACGACAGGGCTCGGGTCTGGCGCCGGTGTTGACGCGCTATGCAGGTTTCCCGTGACACTCTCGGCACAAAGTCGCGGGTTTGGGCAGCAGAGCAGGTCAACATGGGCTCTGGCGACCCGCCGAAGCCCTCACCCACCCCCTCCCCAGCGCCGTTAAAGCCAGGCCGACCGCTCGCCACGCTGCGGCCGGGAGTCGACAGCCCCCGCCCGCCACCCGGCGATAGCGCCACCGGCGCCCGACCCTCGAGGCAGAGCCCCGCCACCTTCGCCCTGAGGAGAAACAACAGTCTTCGCAATTTGGCCATTCGGATAAGCCTGCACTCGACGTGATGTCTTACCCTTGACGGCTCATGCCTCGGAGAATCCCGAGGCCCGGGTTCTAGCGTGCCCCCGCCGCCGGGGTGCTCATAGGAAGGAACGACAAGATCGCATGCCTCGACTCCGCCAGCACAACGCCCTCGCCGCGCAGTGGACGCCCAACGGTGGCGCCCTCGGCGCCCCCGATCTGACCGTCGCCGACAACCAGATCTTCGGCGCGAACGTCTTCAGCCCGGCGGTGCAGCGGCAACGGCTGCCCAAGGATGTATTCCGCAGGCTGCAGCAGACGCTCGCTCGTGGCGAGGCGCTCGACACCTCCACCGCGGACGCGGTGGCGCTGGCGATGAAGGAGTGGGCGCTCGAGCATGGCGCCACCCACTACACGCACTGGTTCCAGCCGCTGACCGGTTCGACGGCCGAGAAGCACGACAGCTTCTATGGACCGACGGGCGAGGGCACGGCGCTGGCGGAGTTCTCGGGCAAGGAGCTGATCCAGGGTGAGCCCGATGCCTCGAGCTTCCCGACCGGCGGCATCCGCGCGACGTTCGAGGCGCGCGGATACACGGCCTGGGACCCCACGAGCCCGGCATTCCTGCTCGAGAACCCCAACGGGGCGCTGCTGTGCATTCCCACGGCGTTCGCGTCCTGGACGGGCGAGGCGCTGGACCACAAGATCCCGCTGCTGCGCTCGATGGACGCTCTGTCGAAGTCGGCGATCCATGCGCTGAGGCTGTTCGGCAACAACTCCGCCCAGCGCGTGTTCACGACCGTGGGGCCGGAGCAGGAGTACTTCCTGATCGACGAGCAGTACTACTTCGAGCGGCCCGATCTGATCACGACCGGCCGGACCCTGTTCGGGGCGAAGCCGCCGAAGGGTCACGAGCTCGACGACCACTACTTCGGCTCGATTCCCGAGCGGATTCTCGCGTGCATGCTCGACACCGAGCGCGAGCTCGGCAAGCTCGGCGTGCCGGTGAAGACGCGCCACAACGAGGTGGCGCCCAACCAGTACGAGATCGCGCCCGTATTCGAGAACTCGAACGTCGGCTCGGACCATCAGCAGCTGACGATGCAGGTGATGCAGAACGTCGCTCGCCGCTACGGCCTCGTGTGCCTGCTGCACGAGAAGCCGTTCGCCGGCGTCAACGGCTCCGGCAAGCACAACAACTGGTCGATGGGGACCGACAGCGGCGAGAACCTGCTCGAGCCGGGTGACACGCCCGACGACAACCTCCAGTTCCTGTTCTTCTGCGCCGCCGTGATCCAGGCAGTCAACGTCCATCAGGGGCTGCTGCGCGCGTCGATCGCCTCGCCCGGGCAGGACCACCGCCTCGGCGCAAACGAGGCGCCGCCCGCGATCATGTCGATCTTCCTTGGGGCCGAGCTCGAGAAGACGTTCGGCGCGATCGAGCGCGGCGAGGCCGGCGAGTCGACGCCGGGGTCGTTCCTTGGTCTCGGGACGCCGGTGCTGCCGCCGCTGCCGATGCACGGAGGCGACCGGAACCGGACGAGTCCGTTCGCGTTCACGGGCAACAAGTTCGAGTTCCGCGCCCTGGGGTCGAGCCAGTCGCTGTCGCTCCCGAACACGGTGCTGAACACGATCGTCGCCGAGGCAATCGACAAGCTCGCCGAGGAGCTCGAGGAGGAGCTTCAGGCGGGTAAGGACCTCGAGGCCGCGCTCCGTCCCATCCTGCAGCGCAGCTACGCGGCAAACAAGAACATCATCTTCGGCGGCGACAACTACGCCGAGGAGTGGCACACCGAGGCCGAGCAGCGCGGCCTTCTCAACCTCCGGGCCACGCCCGACGCGCTCCCGTATCTGGTCTCCGACGAGACGACCACGCTGTTCTCCAACTACGGCGTCCTCTCGAAGCGTGAGCTCGAGTCGCGCTACGAGGTGTTCGCAGAGCAGTACGTGACGAAACTGAACATCGAGGCCGAGACCGCGGCCTCGCTCGCGCGCACGATGCTGCTGCCGGCGGCGGCGCGGCACCTCGCGCTCCTGCGCGAGGCAGCGCTTGTCGAGCTGGTGTCGGAGACCGAGGCCCTGGTCCGCGAATTAGTCACCGCGATCAAGGCGCTCGAGTCGGCCAACCTGGAGGAGAACCAGCCGCACGGCGACGTGCTCGAGCACGGCAAGTACATGCGCGACGAGATCGTGCCTGCGATGGCCGCGGTCCGCGAGGTCGCCGACAGGCTGGAGCGGGTCGTGGCCGACGACCTCTGGCCGCTGCCAAAGTACTCCGAAATCTTGTTCATCAAGTAGCCGGCGGACGTCAGCGACGCGTCGTGCCCGCGAGCCAGCGGCTCAGGGCGCGACGTCCCGCGACCGTGATCTCGCCATCGGCCGAGATCCAGTCCCGGACGCGTAACTCGCGCACCACGCCGAGCGCGTCACTGGGTCCGGGGCCGTCGCCACCTGCGGCGATCGCGTCGGTGCCGGGCTCGATCGTCCACCGACCGGAATCGAGGGCGGCCAGGGCCAGGCCCTGCTCCTCGGTCGGGGGATCCATCGGGTGAGGCGCGGCGCTCCGGAGCGCGTCCTCGCCGGTGGGCGTCAGGGTCGGGCCCCCGGCGCGGCGCGCCATCTGGTCGCCGACGTTCTGCGCGTAGGCGCGCAGCCAGCTGCCGGCGTTCTCGACCCACTCTCCGGCCGTCTCCGGGTCCACGCCGATCTTGTCCGCGACGTCGTCGAGGTCGACCTTGTCCAGGGCGCGTTCAACGGACCGCCCCAGCTCGCGCGCCATCGAGCGCAGCATCTCCTCGAGGTTGTCGTCGCCAGGCTCGTCTTCAAACATGCATCAATGATGACACGCCGCGGCGCCATCCTCGAACATCACCAGCCGTCGAGGCGCCGTTGCTCCTCGGCCGTCCGCTCGGCGGTCGGCCGCGCCTCCAGCCGTGCATCCGGAATCGGCTCGCCGCTCTCGACCGATATGCCGTAGGTCCCGGCATCCAGACGCGCCTCGGCGCGCTCGACCGCGACCAGCTCATCCTGCAGGTCGGCGATCCGGCCGGAGTCGAACTCATCCTGATAGAGGTCCTCGGACCCCTCGTCCCCCGGCTCTACGCGGTCGTCGCCCTCCAGCGGATCATCGCGGCGGACCGCCAGCGCCTGCTCGATCCGGGCCCGTTCTCTCGCCAGCAACTCACGTGCATGTTCAGGATCCATAGCGGCAGGCTACTGGGGCGCGCGCCTCATCGCCATCGCGCCCCCGTTAGGGTCGTGACGCGTGCGGGCCCGTTGTCGACGAGCGGTACGCTGTCCCCTCGCAATGGGCGCTCCTGCTGGTGATCCGTACGTGACGCTCGGCGTCGCGCGGGACGCCTCCGACGCGGACGTTCGGCTCGCCTACCGGCGGCTGGTGCAGCTCCACCATCCGGACCACAACGGGGGCTCAGCCGAGTCGGCCCGCCGATTCGAGGAGATCCAGGACGCATACAACCGGATCCGGCGGCAGCGCGAGCAGCCGGCACGGGCGAAGCCCTCGCGCTCCGCGCCACCGCGGTCGGCCCCGCCGCGATCGGCCACGGCCGATCCGGAGCGCGACGCTCGCCTCGCCCAAATGGAGCGCGAGATCCGCGAGGCCCACCTCGCCCGGGAGCGAGCGCAGCGGGCCGCTCGCGAGGCCGCGTCCGCCCGCGAGACCGCCGCCGGAGCTAAGCGTCCTTCGGATGAGGAGCTTGGCTACATCAAGACCGACGACAGTTTCTCCAAGATTCTCGCCGACGCCAGATCCGAGCTCGCCGATCTGCTCTCTGACAAAGGCGAGCACCCGCTCAAAAAGCGCCTCGGCGATCTGATCGACGAGCTCGACCCGCGTGGATGAGCGCCGGCGAGCTCCCGCTGCCCGAAGGGTTCCTCGTCGGGCACGGGGCGACGCCGCGCGGTGACACCGGCTGCACGGTCGTGATCTGCCCGCCGGGAACGCGCGGCGGCGTCGATGTCCGCGGTGGCGGGACCGGCACCCGCGAGCTCGAGCCGCTCTCGCCGCTGGCGAACGCGGAGGGTCCGAACGCCGTGCTGCTGACCGGCGGAAGCGCGTTCGGCCTGGCGGCAGCGGATGGCGTCGTACGCTGGCTCGAGGAGCGCGGCGTGGGTCGCCCGACGCCGATCGGCGTAATCCCGCTCGTTCCGACGGCCGTCGTCTTCGACCCATCCGCGGGCGAACCGGGCGCACGCCCGGGACCCACTGAGGGCTACGCCGCGTGCGAGGCGGCGCGCCCCGGCGTGCCGGAGCGGGGCCGGGTCGGCGCCGGCTGCGGCGCGGCGGTCGGGAAGATTCTCGGGCGTGATCGGGCCACGCCCGCCGGAGTCGGCTACGGCGTGGCGCGCCTCGCCAACGGCATCACGGTCGCTGCGATCGCCGTCGCGAACGCGTCCGGCGACGTGCTCGCGGAGGACGGCACGGTCCTGGGCGGCCCGCGCGGAGAGCGCGGCGAGCTGCTGCGAAGCGCCGAGCTGATCCCGCAGATACCCGAGCTCCCGCAGTGGGCCGTGCGCCCCGGGCAGAGCACGACGCTGGCCTGCGTGTGCACGGACGCCACGCTCGACAAGCGTGGCTGCGGGATCCTCGCGCGGATCGCCAGCGCGGGGATCGCGCGTGTCGTCGACCCGGCCTTCACGCCCAACGACGGAGACGTCGCGTTCTGTCTCGCCTCCGGAACGGGAACGCCGGCACCCCCGGGGCCGTCGAACTCCTGGATGCTGACGGTGCTCGGCACGGCGGCCGCCACGGCCACCGCGGCGGCGATCAGGGACGCCGTCCGTGCAGCGGTCTAGGTGTTACCGTCTCGTCCGTGGCACGGCTGGCGGTTGACGACGCTGCGGAGCTCGTGGTGGCGGATGTGGTCCACGAGCGTTTCAGCGCGCTGCCCGCGGACGCCACGATCAGCGAGGTCCGGGAGTGGTTCGCCGCCAGTTCGCACCGCCGGCTGGCGTTTCTCGCCGCCGATGGCCGGTACGTCGGCTCACTCACCCCCGCCGACGTCGCCGGCGAAGTGGATGCGGCGCGCCCTGCGACCGATGTCGCGCACGCCGGCCCTACGATCGCGCCCGACGCGCCCGCCCGCGCCGGGTACGAGCTCGCGCTGAAAAGCGACGCACGGCGCGTCCCCGTCGTCGACGCCGACGGTCGACTGCTCGCCGTCCTCGCCGTCACGGACGACCTGGCAGGGTTCTGCGGCGCCGCGTAGTGGCGGCGCCGTCCGACCTCAACGGCCTGGAAAGCGCGCCGCCCATGGCTCGCGCTCGATGCGCGCGCCGTTGATGACGTAGGAGAGCAGCCGGTACCAACCGGCGGTGATCATCAGCTCGAGCAGTTGCTTGTCGGTGAAGTGCGCGCTCAGCTCATCCCAGAGCGCGCCCGAGACATCGCTGGTGTCGTGGAGCTCGTCGGCGAGTCGGATGAGCAGCGCATCGCGCTCCGTCCAGGCGTGATCGTCGGCAGATCCCGCGACGGTCGCCGCGAGCTGCTCGTCGGTGAGGCCGAGCGGCCGGCCGTACGCGACCACGTGCACGCCCCACTCGTACTCGGCACCTGCGCGTGCGCACGTGCGGTGGATGATGATCTCGCGGTCGCGCGGCTCGACGAGACCATGGGCGAGAATGCCCGATCCAAGCGGCCGCATCCGCGACATCAGCTCCTCGTGGATGGCGAGCGTCCGGAACAGCGCCAGCGGCTCGATCGCGCTGCCGGCAGGCATCCACCGTCTCAGCATCTCCTCGAGCGGCGGGTCATACGGTGGCTGCAGCGGAGCGATGCGCGGCGTGTCGACAACGGCTGACATGAGGTATCCTCCTGCTTCGAAAATCAGAGCAGAGTCTGGGATCATAGCTTCGAATTCCAAAGCACGCAAGGCGACCCCGCTGCCGGGACACCCGGTTCGGGGTTCGCGCACGGGCCGACCGGAGATGGCGCTGCTCGACCTGCTCGGGCGGCGTTGGGCGCTGCGCGTGCTCTGGGAGCTGCGCGCCGACGACGCGCCGACGTTCCGCGAGCTCCAGGCCCGCTGCGGCGATGTCTCCTCGAGCGTCCTCAACGACCGTTTACGCGAGCTCCGCGATGCCGGGATCGTCACGGCCGAGCAGACGGGCGGCTACCGGCTCACCCGCGACGGACATGAGCTGCTCGAGGTGCTCGGACCGATCAGCGCCTGGGCGACGCGTTGGGCGAAACGGACCGGGCGCTGACCATAGGCCCGGCGAACCGCAACTTGCATACATCGTGAGGGTTCTTGGCTACGGTGAACAGCCGTATGTCGGAGGACCGTGTGGCGCACGGTTGCCGGGCTCTGGGGGATGGTCGGCTGCGCCTCGAATGGCTAGCAGTGATCGCGGCGGCACTGGCTCTGTGCCTGTCCGGTTCCGCGATCGCGTCGTCGGGAGGAGCCGGCACGGGTGGCACGCAGCCCACTGCGCGTCCAAGCCGGGGCAACCCGTTCGGCGGACGCGGGATGTGGATCTGGCTGCTGTCGAGCACCAATCACGGCAGCGTGCCTTCGATCGTCGCGCAAGCGAAGCGCTACGGCGTCAGGACGGTGATGATCAAGAGCAGCGACGGCGTGAGCCCGTGGTCGCAGTTCAACCGGCCGCTCGTAGCCGCGCTGCACGCCGGCGGATTGCGGGTCTGCGCCTGGCAGTACGTCTACGGGGTCCATCCGATCCTCGAGGCCCAGGTCGGGGCCGCTGCGGTCAAGGACGGAGCGGATTGCCTGCTGATCGACGCGGAGAGCCAGTACGAGGGGAAATACGTCCAGGCGCAGACGTACGTTCACAAGCTGCGCAGCCTGATCGGCCAGAGGTTCCCGCTCGCCCTCGCCGGGTTCCCCTACATCGACTTTCACCCGGCGTTCCCGTACTCGGTGTTCCTCGGCCCCGGGGGCGCCCAATACAACGCCCCGCAGATGTACTGGAAGGACATCGGCGTGACTGTCGACGCCGTCTTTGCCCACACCTACGCCTACAACCGCCTGTACGGTCGACCGATATTCCCGCTCGGGCAGGTCTACAACAGTCCTCCGGCCCGGCAGATCCGGCGCTTCCGGATGGTCTCACGCGTGTACGGGGCGACCGGCGTCAGCTGGTGGGACTGGCAGGAAGCGCCGCTGGGGGCGTGGCGGGCGGTCGCGCAGTCACTGGGCTCGCTCGCCGGCTTCACGCCATCGACGCTGGATGCGACACTGGCCAGGGGCGCTCAGGGCGACGTCGTCGTCTGGGCTCAGGAGCACCTGCTCACCGCGGGTGAGCAGGTCACCGTCGACGGCGGCTTCGGTCCAGCGACACAGGCGGCGGTCGAGGACTTCCAGACTGCTCATGGACTCGCCCCCACGGGCGTGATCGACACTCCAGCGTGGGAGGCGCTGCTGCGCTATGCGCCCGCTCGCGTGACCTGGGTGATGCGCAGGCACAAGCTGTCGGCGACCGCCTCCGCCGCGGGCATGATGGCCGTCCCCCGATCGGCATCGCTTCGCTCCAAGCGCTACGAGATTCCCAGGTCCCTAGGCGCGGGAGCGCCCGGCGCCAACTAGCTCGCCGGCGACTCGGGCACCTCCGGCGAACCGGCGCTCGCGCGCCGCTACCCGGCGCGCGACCAGCGGCTCGAGCACCGCCACGATTCCCGGGTCGAACTGGCTGCCGGAGCAACGGCGCAGCTCACCGACGGCATCGGCGACCGACAGCGCCGGGCGGTATGCGCGGTCGGTGGTCATCGCGCTGAAGGCGTCGCACGCGCACACGATCCGGGACTCGATCGGGATCTGCTCGCCGCGGAGCCCGTCGGGATAGCCGAGCCCGTCGATCCGCTCATGCGAAGAGCGGACAAAACCACCGATAGACGCGAGGATGCCGCCGGCCTGCTTGAGCATCCGCTCGCCCTCGATCGTATGACGGCGCATGATCGCCCACTCTTCGTCGTCGAGCTCGCCCTGCTTGTGGATGATGTTCTTGGGGACGCGAATCTTGCCGATGTCGTGCAGCAGCGCGGCGAACTCGACATTCCGCCGGCGCGTCGCGTCGAGCCCGAGGGCGTCGGCAACCGCGACCGACAGGGCGTGGACATCGCGGCTGTGGATCCCGGTGTACTCGTCGTCCGCCTCGACCACCGTGCCCAGCAGCAGCGCCGTCCCCCGATACGCGGTGCTCAGCGCGAGGCTCTGGTCGAGCCGCCGCTGGCGCTCACGGGCGAGCGCGCTCAGGATCAACGTGGGCGAGAGCACGATGAGCAACAGGCCGGGACGCTCGACGGCGACGGCCGCCACCAGCAGACCCAGCGGCAGGAGCACGGCATCCACGGCGTACGTCCAGCTCAACATCGGCAGGTTCAGTCGTGGGCTCGTGCCCTCGCCGAACCACGACCACGCGAGCGTGGCGAGCACGTCGAACAGCACTTGCGCCAGGAACGCGACGACGTAGATCGGCCAGTGGGACCAGCCGAATCGCTGTGCGCCGGCGAGCACGATCACGAGCGCGGGACCGACCGTGAACCAGGCGTCAGCGACGAACGCCGGGAGCATCGTGGGGCTGACGCGGCCCCGGAGCAGCTCGGGAGCGGCGCGCAGCAGAATCGCCACCAGTGCGACCAGGGGCACGATCGGCGTCGGCAGCATGAACAGCGCCGGAATGAACACGAGCATCGTCGGGTAGGTCCAGGCGCTCGCGACCTGGAAGCGCACCCGCTCGATGATCGTCCACGCGACGAGCACGAGCACCAAGGTCACGACCGACAGCGGACGCTGCCACGGCGCCAAAACCGCCAGCAATGTGGCCGCGACCAGAAAGCCGATGGCCCCTACACCGTTCGTGATCAGCTCACGCCGGATCCGTCGCCGGCGTCCCCCCCGCTGCACGCCGGTGAGCAGGAGGTCCTGGGCGACGGGGCTGTCGTAGCAGTCGATCTGCATTCAGTCGGCGAACGCGTTATTCCCCGCGGGGCTGGTGAGGCCTATCAGCAGCACCGGCCGTGCGGATCGATGAAGATGTCGTCGATCTGTGCGGACCCCAGCGACGTGGCGAACTGGATCGACATGTTGGCCGTCGGTCCGTCGAGCAAACCGGCCATCATCGATGCGGTCGAGATCGGTGATGTTGGCTGCCAGCTCGGCCCGGGGTAGACGACGGCGACCGGCACCGTGACCGTGCCCGCGCCCTTCGGGTAGATGACGGAGACGGTCAACTTCGTGCCCGGCGTACTGGTCCTCGTGAACAACCGCAGCGACGGATAGGCCGCGGTCACGCACGTCGGCGGCGAGAGGGCGACGGCGCCCTTGGGCACCTGCAGCGAGTAAGACCCGACGGAGCCGGTGACGCCGAACGACTCACTGCCGCTGACGCGCTTGGCCCCACCCTGCAACAACCAGCCGCTGAGCGAGCCCTCGAAACTCCCGCCGGGCGCGAGTTCGTAGAGGTTGTGGTCGGACCACCGGGCGAAGGGTTCCGATAGCGCGGTGGTCGCACATGTCGTCGCCTTCATGGCCTGAGCAGCCAGGGCGGTGGCGGGAATCGAGACGGCAGCGATGACGCTGAACACGCAGGCGGCAGTGACGGCGCCGACAAAGCGGCGAGCAGGGCCGATCAAGTTCCCTCCCGGGATGGAGACGTTTCGCTGTTGGGTGGCTCGCCCCTGCCGCCCTACATCCTTGTGGGGCCCCACCGACCTGGCGAGCACATCGGCGTTCGGCCGCCAAACCTGTGCACATCCGCAGGTTTCATGTCGGATATGGGGCAAAAAGTCCCAAAGTGCGCGAAGTTTTCTGCCGTCTACCGGAGTTCTGGGCTCGGCTCGATTCGCGTTGGTGTCTCGACGCTGATCTCGACGGCGCCGCGGATGACGACCCGAGAGCTGAAATTGGCGTCGCCGTGCACGATGAACCGGTCGGCCTCGCGCAGCGATGGAGGGCCGTCGGGAAACCGCTCCTCGAAGTCATCGAGCAGCCGGTAGTAGCGCTTGTCCAACTCAACGTACGGGAGCCGGTCGCGTCGCTCCGGGATCGGCGTGACAGCGAATTCATCCGACATCTCGTACACGTCCGAGCGGAGCACGAGCAGGTCGTCCGTGGTCTTGACCGGCGCGAACCGGGTCCGGGGGACGCAGAGCAGCCGCGCACCGGGGAAGCTCCCGATCGCCGCACCCATCGCGCTCTCGAGCTGGATCACGCGCGTCGAGTCGGGGTCGCGCGGATCGACGGTCTTGCGGTTGATGATCAGCGGCAGCTCGAGGACGCCCTCGTGCGCGTCGAGCCTGCTCGCCAGCGTCTGCAGATCGACCCAGATGCTGTTCGTGTTGTAGTAGCGCCAGCGGCGGAAGTCGCGGAACGACTCCTCGTCCTCAGGCGGAGTCTGCGCGGTCTCGCGCAGCACGAGCTGGCCGTCGGATCGGCGGCGAGCGATGTGGCCGCCCTTGCGATCGGCCTCGGTGCCCTCGACCACCTCCATCAGGAACGGGATCTCCTCGCCGGCTACGTGGCCGGCGATCCGTGGATCGAGGGTCGATCCGAGGTTGTCGGCATTGGAGATCATCGCGTAGCGGAACCCGCGCTCGAGCAGCGCGTCGAGCATGCCCGAGCGCTCCAGCGCGCCGTACACGTCGCCGTGGCCCGGGGGCACCCACTCGAGCGCCGGCGCCGGCGGCCAGCTGGCGGGTTCGAGCGAGTCGGCGTCGAGCTTCGGGACCATGCTCTGCATGAAGTCCAGGTCCAGCCCATCGGTCTCGAGCTCGGGATGGGCGGCCAGCGCCTCGAGCGTCTCCCCGCGGGTCGCCTCGCTGTCCATCAACACGAGCGGCAGCCGGATCCCGTGCTTGCGCCGAAGCGCGAGCGTCTGGCCGATGATGATCTCCAGGAACGAGCGCCCATCCCGCGCCTCAACGAGCGACTTCGGTCGCTGGAGCCCCATCGTCGTCGCGAGCCCGCCGTTCAGCTTGATGACCGCGAAGGCGTCGAGCGCCGCGGGGTCGCCCGGCTCGGACAGCTCGTCGAGCGTCGGCACGTCTTGCGCCGGCTCGAGCTCGTCGCTGCGGATCATCGCGCCCTCTCCCTGGGCGAGCCGCCGATAGGCGCTGGCGAAGCTCCGAGCCGCCTCCTCGGGCTCGCCCGCCTCGCGCATCTTCTCCTCCGACTGCCTGAGTCCGGCTTCGCTCATGCGATCGACATTCTGCCCATCGCGGCTGCCTGACAACCTTCTCGGCATGACCTCCCTGCACGGGGGCGGCCCCCTGATCTCGGCCGAGGCGCTGGCGGCGTCGCTGAGCCGGCCGGCCACGCGGCCCTCGCTGCTCGACGTCCGCTGGGAGCTGGCGATCGGCCCCCGCCTCGATCAATACCTCGAGGGCCACCTCCCGAGCGCCGCGTTCGTCGACCTCGACGCGGACCTGGCCGGTCCGCCCGGCGCGGGTGGGCGCCATCCCCTTCCCGACGCCGAGCGTTTCGCAGCGGCGATGCGCGCGGCGGGCGTCTCGGGCACGCGCCCGGTCGTCGTCTACGACGCCGCGACGTCGACGGCCGCCGCGCGGGCCTGGTGGCTGCTCCGGTACTTCGGCCACAGCAGCGTGGCGGTCCTCGACGGCGGCCTCGCGGCGTGGGCCGCGGCCGGCCGGCCGCTGGATGCCGGCGAGGCCATCGTGGCGCCGGGGGACTTCGCCGCGCGCCCCGGTGCGATGCCACTGCTCGATGCGGAGGCCGCGGCCGGCGTGGCGGCACGCGGCGTGCTCCTCGACGCGCGCGCGCCCGAACGCTTCCGGGGCGAGCGCGAGCCGATCGATCCGGTCGCCGGACGCATCCCCGGCGCGGTCAACCGCCCGGCTAGCGAAAACGTCGATCGATCCGGTCGGTTCCTCGAGCCGGCGCGGCTGCGCTCGGCGTTCGAAGCGCTCGGGGTGGACGATCGCATCGAGGTCGGCGCCTACTGCGGCTCCGGCGTCACCGCGGCGCACGAGGTTCTGGCGCTCGAGCTCGCCGGCTTCCGAGCCGGGCTGTACGTCGGATCGTGGAGCGACTGGATCACCGACCCTACGCGGCCTGTGGAGCGAGACCCACCATCGGAGGTGAACGGATGAAGACGAGCCTCGGCATCTGGGCGTTCGGGCCGATGATCACGCGGTTCGTGCCCGGTGGCTACCAACCTGAGCACAGCTACGAGTCCGAGCCCGTCGCCGAGAAGGTGCACCGGGCCGTCGAGGGGCTCGGCGAGCTGATCGACGGCTACGAGTTCCACTATCCGGACGAGCTCTCGCCCGACAACCTCGACGAGGTCCGCTCGGCGCTCGGAGCTCACGACATCTACTGCATCGCCGGCGGCCTGCACCTGGACCCGCGGTTCGCCCGCGGGGGCCTCGTCAACCCCGACGCGAGAGTTCGCACCCAGGCGCGGAGGATCGTTCGCGAGGCTGCCGACTTCGCCGGCTCGCTGGGGGCGCATCTGATCGTCTGGCCGGGCGGGGAGGGTTACAACTATCCCTTCCAGACGCCGTACGCCGAGTCGTGGAAATGGCTGATCGAGGGGCTCGCCGAGGCCGCCGACGTGTGCGCCGGCCACGGCATCAAGCTGCTGCTCGAGCACAAGAACTCGGAGCCGGCGATGAAGATCCTGATGCGCAACATCGGCATGTGCCTGTTCGTGATCAACAAGCTGCGCAACGAGGGGCTCGACAACGTGCAGGTCAACATGGACTGGCAGCACCTGCTGATGAACGGCGA
The DNA here is from genome assembly GCA_963812225.1 of uncultured Solirubrobacterales bacterium. Taxonomy (GTDB): domain Bacteria; phylum Actinomycetota; class Thermoleophilia; order Solirubrobacterales; family Solirubrobacteraceae; genus Palsa-465. Next base: position 264,684 of record CAWEUN010000005.1, on the reverse strand, counting down.
GCACCTGCCCGAGTACGCCGCACTGCTGGCGTCCGAGGGACTGCTCGGCCACCAGCACGCGAACTCGGGCTGGGGCACCTTCGACGACGACAACATGGTCGGTGCGACCGCGTTCATGGAGACGCTCGAACTCGCGCTCGAGCTCCGGCGCTCTGGCTACGGCGGCGGCGACGAGCGGCTCGGCTTCGATCTATATCCGTACACCGAGGACCAGGTCGGCGCGGTCAAACGCTCGGTCCTCCAGTGGCGGTTCATCGACGGGCTCGCCGCCAAGATCGACGACGCCGCGCTGCGCGAGGCCCAGCAGGCGAAGGACGCGGTCCGCGCCTACGAGATCGTCTACGCGGCGCTGGGCGCCTGACCGCTGCTCGTGGTGGAGGCGAGTTTCGGCATAGACGTCGGGACGACCTCGGTCAAGGGCCTCGCAATCGATCCGGACGGCGGGCTGTTGGCGTCCTCGGAGGCGGCCTACGCGCTGTCCACACCGCGGCCGGGGTGGGCCGAGCAGGACCCCGAGGACTGGTGCGCGGCAACGTCGGCGGTGCTCGATGACCTCCGGGCAGCGGCCGGCCCGCCGGCGGGCATCGGCCTCTCCGGCCAGATGCACGGCCTCGTCGCGCTCGACGCGCGCGACCGCCCGCTGCGGCCCGCGATCCTCTGGAACGACCAGCGCACGGCCGCCGAGTGCGCCGAGATCGAACGGACCGTCGGTCTCGAGCGGCTGATCGCGCTCACGGGGAACCGGGCGCTGACGGGCTTCACCGCGCCGAAGCTCCTGTGGCTGCGACGCCACGAGCCGGAGACGTGGCGCCGGATTGCCAGGATCGCGCTCCCGAAGGACTACGTCCGCCTCCGGCTCTGTGGCGAGCATGCCACCGACGTCTCCGACGGCTCGGGGACGCTGCTGCTCGACGTCGCCGGCCGCCGCTGGAGCGACGAGCTCCTCGCGACGCTCGAGCTCGACCCCGCCTGGCTCCCGCCGGCGCTCGAGAGCCCGGCCGTCTCGGCCCACACGGCCGACGGCATTCCCGTGGCCGCCGGCGGCGGCGATCAGGTCGCAGGTGCACTCGGGGTTGGCGTCGATCGCCCGGGCCCGGTGTCGGTCGCCCTCGGCACCTCCGGCGTCGTGTTCGCGGCGCTCGGGCGGTTCGAGGCGGATCCTCGCGCGCGCGTACACGTGTTTTGCCATGCGGTCCCCGGCGGGTGGCACGCGATGGGCGTGATGCTCTCGGCCGCGGGGTCGTTGCGCTGGCTGCGCGATACCGCGGCCCCCGGGGTGAGCTACGGCCGCCTCGATGCCGAGGCCGCCGCGTGGCCGGCCGGGACGGAGGGACTGATCTTCCTCCCCTACCTCGCCGGCGAGCGTACGCCGCACGCCGATCCCTCCGCGCGGGGCGCGTTCGCCGGGCTGAGCATCCGCCATGACCGCGGCGCCCTCGTGCGCGCAGTGCTCGAGGGAGTCGCTTTCGGTCTGCGCGACTCCCTCGATCTCGTTTCCGAGCTCGGCGTGAGCCCGGAGCTCGGTCGCGTCTCGGGTGGCGGCGCGAGCAGCGAGCTGTGGCTCCGGATCGTCTCCTCGGTGCTCGAAGTTGCCGCTCGAGCGCGTCGCCGTCGACGCCGGCGCGGCGTTCGGCGCGGCGATCCTCGGCGGCGTCGCGGCCGGCATCTGGCCGGATGTGCACGCCGCGATCGCCACTACCGTCCGCCCCGGGGACCGGTTCGAGCCCGTGGCCGAGTGGGTCGAGGTCTACCGCGAGCGGCGCGAGCGCTTCCGGGCGCTGTATCCGGCGCTGCGGGAGGCCTAGTCCAGGGCCCCGACGCTCGCCTCCACGGCTGCCAGTAGCGCACCGGAGCTCACGAGCTCCTCGGCCGCTGCCAGCTCGGGCGCCAGCCACCGGTCGGGCCCCGGCCCGGGAATCCGCTCGCGGACGATTGACAGCGCCGCGCCCGTGCCGGGCGCCGGCCGCAGCGGCGCCCGCAGGTCGAGACCCCGGGCAGCGCAGACGACTTCGACCGCGAGGATCCGGCTGAGGTTCGCCACCGCGACGCGGAGCTTGCGCGCGGCGCCCCATCCCATCGAGACATGGTCCTCCTGCATCGCGCTGGTGGGGATCGAATCGACGCTCGCCGGCGCGGCCAGCCGCCGGTTCTCGGCGACCATCGCGGCCTGCGAATAGTGGGCGAGCATCAGCCCGGAGTTGACGCCGGGATCGTCGGCGAGGAACGGCGGCAGGCCGTGCGAGCGGGACGGATCGAGCAGCCGATCGGTGCGGCGCTCGGCGATCGCGCCGACCTCGGCCGCCGCGATCGCGAGGAAGTCGCAGGCCATCGCTACCGGAGCCCCATGGAAGTTGCCGCAGGACTCGACGCGTCCATCGGGCAGGACCATCGGATTGTCGATCGCCGATCGCAGCTCGGCGTCGGCGACGCGAGTCGCGTGTTCGAGCGTGTCGCGGGCCGCGCCGGCGACCTGCGGTGCGCACCGCAGCGAGTAGGCATCCTGTACACGGGGATCGCCGAACCGGTGGCTCGCGACGATCTCGGAGTCGGCGAGCAGGGCCCGCATGTTCGCCGCGCTCAGAGCCTGGCCCGGCTGGGGACGGAGCGCGATCAGCTCGGCGGCGAACGCCCGATCGGTCCCGAGCAGCGCCTCGACCGACATCGCCGCCGCCACGTCCGCGACCCTCAGCAGGTCGTCGAGGTCGGCGCACGCCATCACCAGCATTCCCAGCATCCCGTCGGTTCCGTTGATCAGCGCGAGTCCCTCCTTGGGACCGAGCGTGATCGGCTCGATCCCGGCGCCGGCGAGCGCCTCCGCGGCGGCTCGCACCGCTCCGTCGGGCCCCGACAACGACCCCTCGCCGATCAGCGTCAGCCCGCAGTGGGCGAGTGGCGCGAGATCGCCGCTGGCGCCCAGCGAGCCGTACTCAGGGACGACCGGCGTCAGCCCCGCGTTCAGCAACGCCAGGATCGCCTCCGCGACCAAAGGGCGCGCGCCCGACCACCCCATCGCCAGCGACCGCGCCCGCAGCAGCATCATCGCCCGCACCACCTCGCGCTCCACCGGCGCTCCCATCCCCGTCGCGTGCGAGCGGATCAGCGCTCGTTGCAGGTCCTCACGTCGCTCGGACGCGATTCGCACCGTCGCCAGCGAACCGAATCCGGTGGAGACGCCGTAGGCCGGATACTCCGCGTCACTCAGCGCCGCGACCACTGTCGCGCTGCGCTCCATCGCCACGCGGGCCTCGGGCGTCAGGCTCACCGTCGCGTCGTGGCGCGCGACCGCGAGCACGTCGGCGGCGCTCACCCCGCCGGCGGTCAGCTCGACCGACACACGACCCCCTCCACCAGCCGGGCCCCGCCGTCCGGCCCGACCTCGACCGCGTCGTCTGGCTTTCGGACGCCGGGCGGCAGCAGGCCAAGGACGTGTCCGCCGAAACCCCCGCCGACGATCCTCGCGCCGATCGCCCCGGCATCGTGCAACCGCCCGACCGCACGCTCGACCGCTGGCGTCGAGACCTCGTAGCAGTCCCGCAGACTGGCGTGCGACTCGTCGAGCAGCGTTCCCAGCGCCCCGAGATCGCCTCGCTCCAGCGCGCCGACGGCCGCGTCCACGCGTTCGTTCTCGGTGATCACGTGCCTGGCGCGGGCGTCGAGCGGCGGCGCCAGTCGCTCGGCCATCGCGAGCGACGCGTCCGACAACGTCTCGATCCCCAGCTCCCGGGAGGCCCTGGCGCACTCGTCGCGCCGTTGGTTGTATCCGGACGCGGCGAGGCTGTGGTGCTCCCCGGAGTCGAGCGTGACGAGCGTGTGATCGCCGAGCTCGAGGGGGACCGGCCGGACCTCTAGGGAGCGAAAGTCGATCCGCAGCGCCTTGTCGCGCTCGCCGAACAGGGATGCGAGTTGGTCGAGCAGTCCGCTGCGCGCTCCGACCCACTCGTTCTCCACCGCAGAGCAGATTCTGGCCAGCTCCACGCGGTCGGGCTCGGGCTGCTCGGCGCTCGCGATGAGCGCCAGCGCCAGGGCCACCTCGAGCGCGGCCGATGACGAGAGACCGGCGCCGCGCGGCACGTCCCCGGTGATTTGTAGCCGCGCTCCTCGCAAGGGCAGTCCCGAGCGCTCGAGCTCTGCAGCCACTCCCCGCACGAAAGCTCGCCATCCCGACGCGGGCTCAGGGCCGTGCAGCTCGAAGGCGTCGCGCTCGTCGAGATCGACCGCGTGGGCCTCGATTCGAGGCGCGTCGATGGGTTCGGCCTGCACCGTCACCCCGGAGGCGATCGCGAACGGGAGCGCGAGGCCGCCGTTGTAGTCGGTGTGTTCGCCGATCAGGTTGACCCGTCCGGGAGCGAATGCTGTGACCTGGCTCTGCACGCGTGGCGCGCAGTCTGCACCATCACGCCCGTCCCGCGGGCCGTGACCCGCGCGATCTGACCTCCTGTCAGCCTCCGCTCACGAGCGTGGCGTGCGGCGTCTCCTCGCCCGGGGTTGACCGGGGCCCGATTTGCCGGTCGGCGCTCATCGCCAGCAGTTCATTCAACAGCGCCAGCACCGCGGCGTGGCTTTCAGCGGTGTGCTTGCGAATCGCGTGTACCGCATGGGTTCCGGCCGCGTCCGGGGGCGGGCGGCGCTGAGTCGCGATCGAGCGCACCCGCGCGGGCAGCAGCCTCGCGAATCGCCGTGGTTGGCGCTCCCGGGTCCATTCGAGCAGCCGATCCGCCCGGGCTCGCTCGACCCCGTCCGACGAGCGGCTCCCGACCGCCTGCGAGGCGTATGCGTACAGATCCTGACGCCGCTCGTCATCGATCGAGTCGTTGTAGGCCCGCAGAAACGATCCGATAGCGGGACACACCGACTCCGGGTGGTCGGTGAAGCTTTCCCCCGCCAACATCGACGCGAGCTCCATCACGCACGCGCCATCGTCGGGAGAGCTGTGCTTCCCCTTGCCTAGCTTGATCGTCTGGTGGTTGGCGGCAGTCATGAGACCTTTCCTTCAGCCGGTGCAGGCGGCGTCGACTACAGGGTTCCAGGGGATCTGTTGCTCACGGCGACGCACCTCTAAACCAGCTTGGTAACTCTTGGCCCGTTCGGGGAGGCGCGGACCCCCGCGAGCTGGCCGAGCACCTACGATCAGAGCGGTGAGGCAATCCACATGACCGACGATCTCCGCGGGCGTCCAAAGGTCGTTGCCTGCGACTTGGACGGGACGCTCCTGCGCTCGGACGGGACCGTCGATGACCGCTCGCGCCGTGCGATCGCGACCGTCGAGGCGTCGGGCTCGCTGTTCGTGCTGTGCACCGCTCGGCCGACCCGCTGGATGCGGCCGTTGGGCGACGCGTTGGGCCACCGTGGCGTGGCGATCTGCGCCAATGGCGGAGTCGTCTGGGACCTGCACACGGAGTCGGTGGTCGAGGCGTTCCCCCTCGAGCCGGCGATCACCCGCGACGTGGTCGCGCTGCTGAAGGATGCGCTGCCGGGTGGGGCGTGGGCAGTCGAACGGACGACCGGCTTCGCTCGCGAGCCCGCCTACCGGTCCCGCTGGCCGATGCCCGAGGACACGGTCACCGCGTCGGTGGAGGCGTTGATCGCCGAGCCGGCCGTCAAGTTGATGCTCCGTCACGACCACCTGCTCGCCGACGCCTTGCTGGAACGCGCGCGGGACGTAGTCGGCAACCTCGCCGAGCTCACCCATTCCAACTCGAATGACGGGCTACTCGAGATCAGCGCCGCGGGCGTGAGCAAGGCGTCGACCCTCGCGCGGCTGTGCGAGGAGCGTGGGATCGGTCCCGAAGAGGTGATCGCGTTCGGCGACATGCCCAATGACGTGCCGATGCTGCGCTGGGCTGGTCGCTCGGTCGCGGTTGCCAATGCCCATCCCGACGCGATCGCCGCCGCTCTTCTGACCACGGCGAGCAACGACGAGGCCGGCGTCGCGATCGTGCTGGAGGAGATCTTCGCGGACACGCCGGGGGACCTAGGACCAATTGCCAATACAAACCAGGCGTCCACGGGTTCACCATGAGTCCCATGAGCGATACGACGACAATCACTCCAAGCCAGGAGATCACCGCCGAGGTCACCGCGTGGCCGGGCATCGAAGCCGGCCATGGCCGCCGGGGAGAATTTGCTTTTCGCCTGGGACGGCGCGAGATCGGGCACCTGCACGGCGACCACGCCGCCCACTTCTTCTTCCCCAAGGACGTATGGGCAGAGCTCTACGAGCAGGGCCGGATCGTCCATCACCCGGTGTTTCCCGGACGCGTGGGCCCGGCCGCGCGACGGATCGATGACGACGCCGACGTCCGCGACGTGATCGCGCTGATGCGCCTGAATTACGACCGGATGACCGCCGCCCGCAGCTCAGTGAGCTGAACCGAGTACCGCCCGGACGGCGTCGGTGAACGACGCGACGTCGTCCTCGGTCGTATCCCAGGAGCACATCCAGCGGACCTCGTCGGCGGATTCGTCCCACGTGTAGAACGCAAACCGCGCCTGGAGCGCTTCACGGGCGTCGTTCGGCAGACGCGCGAATACGGCGTTGGTCTGGACCGGGCGCGTGATCGTCACACCCGGCACCGCGCTCACGCCTTCGGCGAGGCGCGCGGCCATCGCATTGGCCTGCTCGGCGCACCGTAACCAGAGTTCGTCAGTCAGCAGCGCGTTGAACTGGGCCGCGAGATAGCGCATCTTCGAGGCGAGCTGCAGCGACTGCTTTCGCAGGTACTGGAAGCCCTCGGCGAGCTCCGCGTTCAAGAACACCACCGCCTCGGCCCCGAGCAGGCCGTTCTTGGTGCCCCCGAACGAGAGGATGTCGACGCCGGCGTCCGCCGTCAGCGCCGACAGCGGGCGACCGAGCGCGGCCGCGGCGTTGCTCAAGCGAGCGCCGTCCATGTGTAGGACGAGACCCTGGGCGTGTGCGAGATCCGCGAGTTCCCGCGTCTCCTCGAGCGTGTAGACCGTCCCGAGCTCCGTGCACTGCGAGATCGAGACGACCCGCGGCTGCACGGCGTGCTCGTCGCCGACCCGCGCGATCCGCTGCTGCGCCTGCGCCGGCGTGAGCTTGCCGTGCTCACCCGCCACCGTGAGCAGCTTCACGCCGGCGATCGCCTCGGGGGCGCCGCCCTCGTCGACGTTGAGGTGCGAGCTCTCGTTGCAGATCACGGCCCCCCACGGCCGGCACGCCGCCCGCAGCGAGAGGACATTCGCGGCGGTGCCGTTGAACACGAGGAACGCGCGAGCGCCGTCCCCGAACTGACTCGCGACGAGCGCCTCGACCCGCTGGGTGAACTCGTCGTGCCCGTACCCGAAGGCATGTCCGACATTGATCTCCGCGATCGCCGCGAGGACCGCCGGATGGATGGTGGCCGAGTTGTCGGACGCGAATCCGCGCGCGGGGGCTTCGCTCACGCGGCGAGCTTAGCCTTCAGCGAGCTGTAGAACAGCGACAGTGGGAACTCGTCCTCGAGTACGAGGTCGATGTACGGCCGTGGGTCCTCGACGTCCTCGAACTCGCGGACCGGGGCCGCCCACTGCGACCCGATCGCCGGTGACACTAGCGGGTGCGCTCGAGCTCGGCGATCCAGTACTGGTCACCGACGGCCGCCGCACCTACGACGACATCGCGCGCCACGTGGCGCTCTCGCCGCCGGCGGTGAAGCGCCGGGTCGACAGACTCCACAAGCAGGGAGCGCTGCGCGGTTTTACCGCGGTCGTCGACCACACGGCGCTGGGCGATCGCACCGAGGCGTTGATCGAGCTGTTCTTCGCGCCGGGGACCCTGCTCGAGGAGGTCGCCGAGACGCTCCGGGGCTACCCCGAGGTCGTCGAGGCGTGGAGCGTCACCGGCGAGGCCAACGCGATCGCCCGCGTGCGCACCCACGACAACACAGACCTCGAGCGGCTGATCATGGAGTTGCAGCGCGAGGGTCTGGTTCAGCGAACCCGCTCGCAGGTGGTGCTTTCACGGCTCGTGACGCGTTGAGGGCTCGAGGCCTGGTCGTGCCGGCCGTCCGAGCATTCGCCCGACAGGCCGGCGCGACTCCGTCGAGCTAGGGACGTGGCGGAATCTGCTGCACCGCCCAGGCGTTCCCGTCGGGGTCGGCGAGGAACAGGAACCGGCCCCACGGGAAGTCCTGCACGTCGCTGACGGGCGCTCCGCGCCCGACGAGCTCGGCGCGCGCGGCCTCGATATCGGCGACGACCAGCTGCAATCCCTTCATCGACCCCGGCACCGAGTCGGTCAGCCCGGTCCCGATGGCGATCGAGCATCCGGACCCAGGCGGCGTCAGCTGCACGAATCGCAGCTCCTCACTGACCAGGTGGTCGTGATCGAGGTTGAAGCCGAGCTTTTCGGTGTAGAACGCCTTCGCCCGATCAACGTCGCTGACGGCCACGGCAATCAGTTCCAGCTTCCAGTCCATCGTGCGTCCTTTCTCTGCATGGGTTCTGAATCAAGCCGACGCCCGTCCAGACCTCACGCTCCTCGGCATCCTGCCATTCCCGCCTCTCGCGTCTCTCCGGGGGGCGGAACAGAGCATTCTGTTCTGACGTCATGCCAGAAAGATACCAGAGCGGAACGCTCCGTTCCAACTCGTTTCTGCGCTATTTGCGGGCTATTTTTACAGATGGGGCTCTGCCCCGAGGGTCGTGCGCGGGTGGCGCTGTGTATCGCCGGTCTGGGCAGGGCCTGTCGACTCTCGGCGGGTGTTGCGAGCGGGCGGCCCGGCGTTAACGGCGCTGGGGAAGGGGGGCGGGTGACGGTGCTCTTGGCAGCCGATCAGGGGGTCCGGATGGTGCACAGCACGACAACACCGGCGCAAATCCCGAGCCCTGTCGTATTGAGCACACTCCTCATGCACAGCACGACAGGGCTCGGGTTCTGAGCCGAGATTGACGTGTTAGGCATGATTTTCGGCTGGGTGAGGGCGCAGACCGCGCCGGCGCAGCTGACCCGCTCCCCTTCCCGGCGCTGTTTACCGGGCCGACCGCCAATCAAGGCCGCGCTAGGGTCGACAGCCCCGGCGCGGACCCGGCGATACACAGCCTCCCGCCTGCGGGCCGCTCGGCATCCAGCCTCGCCAAGACCGGCCCGCGCGGGAGTCATCCGGCTCCGCGTGACCCCTCGAGGCAGAGCCCACCCAACCTTGCCACAACTATGTCAAGGTTGGTAGCATTGACGACCGATGCGAGATTTCATCGCTGCCACGCGCGAGCGGGTCATTGTCTACGACGGCGGGATGGGTGCGACGCTCGAGCAGTTCGACCTGAGTCTGGAGGATGACTACCGCCTGCCGGGACGCTGCCACGAGGCGCTCGTGCTCAACCGGCCAGATGTGATCGAGGGCGTCCACACATCGATGCTCGACGCCGGCGCCGAGGTGCTCGAGACAGACACCTTCCAGGGGTCGCGACTGAAGCTCGCCGAGTGGGGCCTCGAGGATGACACGTTCGAGATCAACCTCAAGGCCGCTCAGATCGCGCGAAAGGCCGCCGGCGACAAGAGGTTCGTCGCGGGCTCGATCGGACCGACCGGGTTTCTGCCCGCCAGCGACGACCCGTCGCTCGGCCAGATCACGTTCTCGGAGCTCAAGGAGGTGTTCACCGAGCAGGCGCGGGCGCTCGTCCAGGGCGGCGCCGACCTGATCATCATCGAGACGGCCCAGGACATCCTCGAGGTAAAGGCGGCCGTGTTCGGCGCCCGCGAGGCCTTCAAGCTCGAGGACAGGCTGCTCCCGATCCAGTGCAGCGTGTCGTTGCTGCCTCAGGGCGGCAAGATGCTGCTCGGCACCGACATCAGCGCGGCGCTGGCGACGCTCGAGGCGCTCGACGTGGATCTGATCGGGCTGAACTGCTCGACGGGCCCCGAGGACATGCGCGACGCGATCCGCTTCCTCGGAGAGTTCTCGAGCAAGCCGGTCCACTGCATTCCCAACGCCGGCCTGCCCCTGCAGGGACCGAACGGGGAGACGATCTTCCCCGAGCAGCCCGAGCCGCTCGCCAACGTGCTCGGCGAATTTGTCGACCGCTACGGCATCTCGATCGTCGGCGGGTGCTGCGGCACCACCCCGAGTCACATCGAGGCGCTCGCCGAACGGGTCAAGGGCCACGAGGCGCGAGCGAGACCAGAGCCGCGCCCGCCGCACCTCAGCAGCATGATCGCGGCCACCCCGCTCGTCCAGGATCCGCGACCCACCCTCGTCGGCGAGCGGGTCAACTCCCAGGGATCGCGTAAGGCCAAGGAGCTGCTCCTCGCCGACGACTACGACGGCCTGGTGACGGTCGCCGAGGACCAGGTGAACGGTGGCGCGCACGTGCTCGACGTGTGCGTGGCGCTGACCGAGCGCCAGGACGAGGCCGAGCAGATGCGCCAGGTCGTCAAGCGCATCAGCCTCACCCAACCCGCGCCGATCCAGGTTGACTCGACCGAGCCCGATGTGCTCGAGACCGCGCTTGAGCAGATCCCGGGCAGGGCGATCGTCAACTCGATCAACCTGGAGGCCGGCCGCGACAAGCTCGACCGGGTCGTGCCTCTGGCCCGGGCCCATGGCGCGGCCGTGATCGCGCTGACGATCGACGAGATCGGGATGGCGAAGACAGCGGAGCGCAAGCTCGAGGTCGCCAAGCGGATCACGGAGATGTGCTGTGAGGAGCATGGCCTCGACCGGCAGGCCCTGATCTTCGACTGTCTCACGTTCACGCTGACGACCGGCGACGACGAATGGAAGCCGTCCGCGATCGAGACGATCGAGGGAATCCGGCGGGTCAAGGAGGAGATCCCGGGCGTGAAGACGAGCCTCGGGGTCAGCAACGTCAGCTTCGGCGTGTCCCTCCCCGCCCGCAGCGCCCTCAACAGCGTCTTCCTGCACCACTGCGTCGAGGCGGGGCTCGATCTGGCGATGGTCAACCCCAACCACATCACGCCCTACGCCGAGATCCCGGCCGACGAGCGCGAACTCGCCGACGACCTGGTGTTCAACCGCCGCGAGGACGCGCTCGAGCGGTTCATCGCCCACTTCGAGTCAAAGGGCCCGGCCGAGGCGGAGGAGAAGGCCGACCCCACCGCGGACATGGAGCCCGAGGAGGCGCTGCACTTTCACATCCTCAGGCGCAAGAAGGAAGGCGTCGAGGACTGGATCGACCGCAGCGTCGAGAAGATCGGCGCCGTCCCGACGCTGAACAACGTGCTGCTGCCGGCGATGAAGGAGGTCGGCGACAAGTTCGGCGCCGGCGAGCTGATCCTGCCGTTCGTGCTCCAGTCCGCCGAGGTCATGAAGCGCGCGGTCGCCCAGCTGGAGCGCTACCTGGACAAGATCGAGGGCTATACGAAGGGCACCGTCGTGGTCGCGACCGTGTTCGGCGACGTGCACGACATCGGCAAGTCGCTCGTCAACACGATCCTCACCAACAACGGCTACACCGTCATCGACCTCGGAAAACAGGTCCCGATCTCGACGATCCTCGACGCGGCCGTCGAGCACGATGCCACCGCCATCGGGCTCTCGGCGCTGCTCGTCTCGACCTCCAAGCAGATGCCCGCATGTATCCAGGAGCTCCATCAGCGCAACCTGGCGTTCCCGGTGCTGGTCGGTGGCGCGGCGATCAACCGCAACTTCGGGCTGCGGATCCTGTACCCGAAGGGCACCGAGTCGGACGAGGTCTATGAGCCCGGCGTGTTCTATTGCAAGGACGCCTTCGAGGGGCTCGCGAAGATGGATCAGCTGATCGACGCGGACGCGCGCCAGGCGCTGGTCGCCAAGACGCGCGACGCGGCCAGGAAACTCCGCGAGCAGCCAGCGGCTGAGCCCGACGACGCGCCCCCGACGACCGACGCCTCGACGCGCTCGCCCGCGAGCACCGAGAGCCCGATCCCAGCGCCTCCGTTCTGGGGCGTCCGCGAGATCGATGTGGACCTCGACGGGGTCTACACGCATCTCGACACCCACGTGCTGTTCAAGCTTCACTGGGGCGGTCGCGGCGTCAAGGGCGAGGATTGGAGGCGCCTCGTGCGAGACGACTTCCAGCCGAGGCTCGAGCGGATGTGGCGCGAGCAGACCTACCTCCATCCCCGAGCACTGCTCGGCTACTTCCCCTGCAACTCCGACGGCAACGAGCTCATCGTCTGGGATCCCGACGCGCCGGGTGAGACGGAGCTCGAGCGGCTCGTCTTCCCCCGGCAGCCGAGGCACGATCGCATCTGCCTGGCGGACTTCTACCGCCCGGTACAGACCGGAACCCCGGACGTCGTGGCGATCCAGGCCGTGACGGCGGGCGATGAGGTCACGTCGCTGATGGCGCGCCTCGAGGCCGACGGCGAGTTCGCCGAGCAGCTGTTCGTGCACGGCATCGGCGTCCAGACGGCGGAAGGAGTGGCGGAATGGCTCCACGCCAAGGCCCGGGCCGACCTCGGCATCGGTCCGGCTCAGGGCCGCCGCTACTCATGGGGCTACCCCGCCTGCCCCGAGCAGTCCGAGCACGAGAAGGTATTCCGGTTGCTCGACGCCCCGTCGATCGGGCTGCGGCTGTCCGGGGGCTACGCGGTCGAACCCGAGCAGTCGACGCTAGCGATCATCGCCCACCACCCGCAGGCGGTGTACTTCGGAATGAAGTCCGGGTTCCTGCCCAAGACCGACAGGCAGGCAGCCGACGAGCTGATCGCCGGAACTGACAAGGACCCGACGCGCCTCGCCGAGCTCACCGACGCCGACCCCGCCGAGGGCGCGCCCGCGGACGAGCCGGCGATGGTCGAGGCCTAGACCGGACCCGTCGGCGTCAGGCGGCGGGACGCAGCGCCTCGAGCTCGCGGCTCTCCGCCAGCTCCTTGAGTGCCCGGCGTTCGATCGTGCGGACGGCGTCGGATGAGATCCCGAGCCGGCGTCCGGTCTCGCTGAGCGGCGTGGGGTCATCGCCGTTGATCCCGTACCGAAGCTTCACGACCTCGCGCTCGCGATCGGGGAGCCGGTCGAGGGCCCGGTGCAGCGCGTCCTCGCGCAACGAGATGTCCACCTGCTCGTCCGGGCCTCGCTCGCCGCTCGGCAGCAGCGATCCGAGCGTGGTGTCCTCCTCCTCGCCCACGGGACGGTCGAGGCTCGTGACGACGCGTGCGGCGTCGCGGGTCTCGCGGACTTCGCGCACGCTCAATTCGGCCGCCTGCGCGATTTCCTCGTCCGTCGGTTCGCGGCCGAGCTCGGCCATCAGCTCACGCTGCACCCGCCCGATCTTGCGTTCCCGCTGACCGATGTGTACCGGGATCCGGATCGTCCGCGCGCGGTTCGCGATCGCCCGCTGGATGGACTCCCTGATCCAGAACGTCGCATACGTCGAGAACTTGAACCCCTTCCGGTAGTCAAACTTCTCCGCGGCGCGGATCAGCCCGAGGATGCCCTCCTGGATCAGATCGAGCAGCGGCAGGTCCTGACCCTGGTACTTGCGCGCGTTGGAGATCACCAGGCGCAGGTTGGAGTTCACGAGCTGTTCCTTTGCCCTGAGGTCGCCGCGCTCGATCCGCTGCGACAGCTCGATCTCCTGCTCGCGCGTCAGCAGTGGGTGACGCCGAACCTCCTGCAGGAACAGCGACATCGCATCGGTGGTGCGATCCGCCAGGTCATCGTTGACGTAGCTGGTTTGCTCGACCTGGGCGCGTCCGCAGTCGTCGCGCACGTCGACGCCGCGCTCCTCGAGCATGTCCTCGAGCGCCTGGACGTCTTCGTCGCTGAGGTCGAGCTCCTGGGCGAGCTCACTCAGCTCGGAGAGCTCCACGCAGGGCACGGGGCGCAGCTGACCGCGTGCCACAAGCTCCTCGACCAGCTCCTGCAGGGAATCGTTCGGAGGTTGTGTGGTGATTTCGCTCGCCATGGGTAGAAGTTACCCGCGCGAGAAGATGACGACTCGCTCAGCTAGCCCTCGGCCTTGACCGCGGCGCCGGCCCGGCGCCCCTGCGCGCGTGCCGGGAGTTTGACAGGCGCAGCGTGCATTGCGCGCAATCTCACCTCTCGCCAGGACATGCCTTCCTTGAGCAGCGCGGGCATCCCCATGAGCACGGCCGTCGACACCTCGACCGCCTGCAGAATGACTCCGTAGGCGACGCCGGCGCCATAGCCGACGTGCCAGCCCTGGTGCAGGACGGCCGCGCAGGCAGCTTGGAAAACGCCGAGGTTCGCTGGGGTCGCGGGCAGGACGGCCGTGATGTTGACCGCGAACAGCACTGCGGCCGCGGCCGCTATTCCCGTTTGGTGGCTGAGCCCGAGCGCCACAAGCAGCACATAGCACGCAAGCCACTGGAGTGCCCACGCGCCCAGCTGGGCGACGGTGGCGGCAGCGCCAAGTCGAGGTTGGCGGAAGACTGTGAGCCCGGCCCGGACGCGAGTCAGGCCACGGCGCACCTGAGCGGTCACCGCGCGGACGCGCGAGAAGCGCGACTGGGTGGCTCCGGCGCGCAACAGGACGGGTGCCAGCAAGACGACGACGAGCAGCGTGATCGGCGCCGCGGCCGCGACGAGCAATGCGTCCTGATGACCGTTGAAGAGGTCGACCGAGGAGAACATCACGCTGCCGAGCACGACCAGCGCGAGGATGTTCAGGAACGTCTGCGAGACGAGCGTCCCCAGCACGACCGGTAGGTTCTCGCGCGGTCGCCCGGTCCTCCGGGCGACGACGAGCGCGCGCGACGGCTCGCCGAGACGCGCGGGCAACGTCGAGGACATCAGCACCCCGATGAACGTGCCCTGCATCGCGTCCGAGAGCCGGACGCGCGCTCGCGGCAGTGCAGCCTTGAGGATCGCGAACCACGAGAAGCCTCGCAGCACCATCGCGCTGCACATGACCGCCAGCCCGAGGAGCACGAACGCCGGGCTCGAGTTGATCAGCGCGGAAGCGACGTTGCCGATCCCGATCTTCTGGAGCGCGAGCCAGCCCAGCAGCAGGCCGGCGAGCGTCACGGCGGGGAAAGCGGCGCGGCGAGCGAGGCTTAGCGCGGTGCTGCGACGGCTTTCGGGCACCGGCTCGAGGCTCGGCAGGCGGCGGGCGGGAACGTGCGGCTTGCCGTCGGCCGGGCGGACCCCGACCCGCACCGCCGCCCTCTGCCAGGCGCCGGACGGAGCCGGCGTGGCGATCGCGTCCTTGTAAGCGTCGAGTACCTCATCGGCGACGCGGGGCCACGCGAACCGCTCGACGTCCTTTGACGCGGCCCGGGCCATCTCGGCGCGACGGTCGGGCTCATCCCACAGGTCTCTCAACGTTTCGGCGAGCGCCTGGGCGTTGCCCGCCGGCACGAGGACGCCGTCGATCCCGTCCCGGACGACGTCTCGATAGCCGGCGATGTCCGAGGCGACCACCGGGGTTCCAGACGCGAACGCCTCGGTGAGCACCATCCCGAAACTCTCGCCTCCGACCGAGGGAGCGCAGAGGACGTCGGATGCCTCGAGCACCCGGCGTTTCTCGTCCTCGCCGACCTTGCCGAGCATCCGCACGCCGCGGGGATCGAGCATCAGCGGTCCGAGCTCATCCGGGGACGGTCCGATCACGGTCAGCTCCGTCGGAATGTGGTCGCGCAGCGCCTCGAACGCGCGGAGCAGGAGCGGAAGGCCCTTGCGCTCGACCGCTTGGCCGACGAAGGCGATCCGCAAGCGGTCACCGAGCGGCCGCGCCGCGGCGACGGCGGCGCGATCCGCGTCGACGTGCACGCCGTTGGGGATGACCCGGTAGTGGCCGCCGAACCAGCGGCGGCCCGTCCAGGCTGCTGCCTCGGAGACGGCGATTCGCACGTGCAGGCGGTTGAGCACGCGCCTGGCGCCCATTGCGTTGGCGAACACGTTCGGAAGATGCTTGTTCGAGTAGACGTGGAAGGTGCCGACGAGCGGCAACCGGGCCCAGTCGGTTCCCACCCAGCTGATCAGCGGCGCCACGGGTTCGTGGATGTGGACCACGTCGTAGCCGCCGGTGCGTAACTCGCGGTGCATCGTGGCGACGCCATGTGGCGTGATCGACAGGTTCGAGACCGCCCCGTTGGCCTTGAACCCGACCGTGCGGCCGAGCGACACGAGGTACTCGGGTGCCCCGACCGCCTGTGGCCTCGCGCCACGGTGCAGCACCGCCGAGGAGAGGTCCGGCGGGTCGAACGGCGCGAGCACGCGGACGTCGTGGCCCTCCTCCAGGAACCGCTCCGCCAGCGCCTCGATGTGCCTCGTGACGCCCCCGGGGTACGTCCACGAGTATGGCGAGACGAGCGCTATGCGCATCGTGTTGATTTTACTGCCTCTTGGGTGCATCTCAGGGTCTTTAAACCGCTTCTCAGGGACAACTAAACCGCTCGTGGCGCCGAGTTTCCGCCCCCGTATCATCAATCTGTCGATGCCGGTACGTCATTTCGTCAAATACACCTTCCTCAAGGTCGATCCGGCGTGGCGCCGGCTCGACGACGAACGGCGGGCCGAGGATAAGCGCGAGTTCATCGCGGCGTGCGAGGATTTCGCCGACGGCCACCTGCTCCGCGCGTTCTCGCTCGTGGGAACGCGGGGCGACGCCGACATGATGCTCCTCAGCCAGGCCCAGAACCTGGAGCGGATCCACGAGTTCCACGTGGTCCTCGCGCAGAGCGGGCTGATGAAGTGGTGCACGGTGCCGTATTCGTTCCTCGCGATGACCAAGCCGTCCGAGTACTCGGACGAGTCGCGCCTTGAAGTTCGACCCGCACACGGCAAGTACCTGTTCGTATATCCGTTCGTGAAAACGCGGGCGTGGTACGCGCTCCCGGCCGACGAGCGCTGGCGGATCATGCAGGAGCACATCAAGCTGGGGCGCGAATACCCCTCCGTCGATCTCAACACGAGCTACTCGTTCGGTCTCGACGACCAGGAATTCGTCGTCGCGTTCGAGACCGACAACCCGGCCGACTTCCTCGACCTGGTGCAGCGGCTGCGCACGACTGAATCGAGCTCCTACACGCTCCGCGACACGCCGACGTTCACGTGCATCTCGTGCTCGGTCGAGCGTGCTCTCGGGGCCCTCGACGGCGCCGCCCTGACGATCGCCATCAGCTGAGTGGCTTCGACCGTTAAGAGCGACGCCACGGCCGCCGAGCATCTGCGCGCCGCGGACCCGTTCATGCGAGCCCTGATCGACGAGATCGGAGTCGATGGGCTCGGCGATCCTCGCGCCGGCCGCCCCCGCGAGCCGTACGGCGCGCTGGTGCGCTCCATAGTCGGCCAGCAGCTCTCGACCACGTCGGCGCGCGCGATCTACGGGCGGCTGACCGACCGCTTCGGCGGGCGCGCGCCCACGCCGGCGGAGGTCCTCGCCGACGATCCGGAGGAGCTGCGGACCGCGGCCGGCCTCTCGCACGCCAAGGTGCGCTACCTGCGCTCCCTGGCCGAGCACGTGCTCGACGGATCGCTCGACCTCGAGCACCTCGACACGCTGCCCGACGACGAGGTCATCCGCGAGCTCGTCGCCGTCAAGGGGATCGGCGAGTGGAGCGCCCACCTGTTCCTGATGTTCCAGCTCGGCCGGCCAGACGTCCTGGCCGTCGGCGACCTGGGAATCCGGCGCGCCGTGATGCTCCGGTACGAGCTGCCGAAGCTGCCGACCACGCCCGAGCTCGAGAAGATCGCCGAGCCGTGGCGGCCGTACCGGACGCTGGCGTGCCGCTTCCTGTGGCGGTCGTTGCACGTCACGCCTGTGTGAGGGGGTCTTTGACGGGCCGGTCGGTCGCGGTCGACTCTCGGCCCGGGGGCTCTTTCAGCGCTCGCAGCCCTGGTTGGCGATCGGCCCGGTAAACGGCGCTGGGGAAGGGGAGCGGGTCAGCTGCCCGACGGGGTCCGCGCCCTCACCCAGCCGAAAATCGTGCTTAACACGTCAATCTCGGCCCAGACCCCGAGCCCTGTCGTATTGAGCACGCTCCTCATGCATAACTCGACAGGCCTCGCCGATTTCGGCGGTCGTGACGTGTTATCCAGGATTCGGAGCCTGCCTCGGCCATGCCCGGACCGCCGGCGACAACCGCCAGCGCCCTGAAACCGCTTAGACCGCCGAGACCTCTTCCTCGTCCGCCACGCGGAACGAGGAGCCGCAGCCGCACGCCGCGATCACGTTCGGGTTGTCGACCTTGAAGCCGGCGCCCTGCAGACCTTCCACGAAGTCGATGACGGAGCCCTTGACGTAGGGCAGGCTCGGCCGGTCAACGAGAAGGCGAATGCCCTTGTCCTCGAAGACGGTGTCGCCGTCCCGCTGCTCGTCGAACGCGAGCGCGTACTGGAACCCAGAGCAACCTCCGCCCCGAACTCCAACCCGCAACCCCGCCGTCTCGGCCACCGCGGCCTGTCCGCCCAAGAACTCGTGCACCTTCTCGGCGCCCTTATCGGTGAGTGTGATCATGCTTCACGAAGTATAGCGGTAGGACCTCGCTACGCTTGGAGCGTGTCCGTATCCCCCGAGGAACTGAAACAGCGGATCGAATCCGGCATCCCCGGCGCCCGCGCCGATGTCACCGGCGACGGGCATCACTTCAATGCGGTTGTATCGGCACCCGCGTTCAAGGGACTTAACCGAATCGCCCAGCACCGTCTCGTGTACGGCGTGTTCGGCGCCGAACTGGGCGACCGGATCCACGCCCTCTCCATCCAGACCAAAGCTCCCGAACAGGAGACCACCTCATGAGCGAAGAAGCTACGAACCCCATGCGCGAAGCGATTCAGACCGCGATCTCCGAGAACCCGATCCTCCTGTTCATGAAGGGAACGCCCGAGCAGCCGATGTGTGGCTTCTCGGCTCGGACGGTCGCGATCATGCAGTCGCTCGGCAAACCGTTCGCCGCGGTCGACGTGCTGCCGGATCCGCGCATCCGCCAGGAGCTCTCGGCGCTTTCGAATTGGCCGACGATCCCACAGCTGTTCGTCGACGGCGAGCTCGTCGGGGGCTGCGACATCGTGACCGAGATGTACGAGTCCGGGGAGCTCCAGAAAGCACTGGGAGTCGAGCAGGCCCCAGCCGAGAACGGCGCCGCCGACACCGCCGAGCCCGAGCAGGCGCCGCCGCTTTCGATCGAGAACCGCTTGGGGTGAGCACGGCGGGCGCCACTGTCGTGGCGCTTCGGTTCGAGGGCTCGACGCTCTGGGCACTCGACCAGACGGCCCTTCCCTGGCGTGAGGACGAGCTCGAGCTCCGCTCGGCGCCGGACGTCGCCGACGCGATCCGCCGCCTCCAGATCCGGGGCGCGCCCTTGATCGGCGTCGCGGCCGGGTACGGGATCGCGCTCGAGTGCGGGCGCGACCCATCGCCCGAAACGCTCGGTCGCGCGTGCGAGCTGCTCAAGCGGTCCCGGCCAACGGCGGTCAACCTGTCATACGCGGTCGACCGCGTGAGAGCGGCGGTGCTCGAGGCGCCGCTCCGACCAGCGCGCCGACGCGGCGCTCAACGAGGCGCGGGCGATCCACGCCGAGGAGGAGGCGGCGAGCGAGGCGATCGCGGCGAACGGGGCCGAGCTGCTTGCGGGCTCGAGGCGGGTGCTGACGCACTGCAACACCGGCGCGCTCGCAGCACCCGGGCGAGGAACCGCGCTCGGCGTGATCGACGAGCTGTGGCGACGTGGCGCGCTGGAGTCCGCGATCGCGACCGAGACACGCCCGCTGCTCCAGGGTGCCCGGCTGACCGTGTATGAGCTGCGCAAGCTCCGGATCCCGCATCAGCTCGCGGTCGACTCGGCCGCGGCCGGGCTGATCGCCGGCGGCGAGCTCGATGCGGTGATCGTCGGCTGTGACCGCGTCGCGGCCAACGGCGACGTCGCCAACAAGGTCGGCACGTACGGCCTCGCGCTCGCGGCGCGGGCTGCGCAGATCCCGTTCGTGGTCGCCGGGCCCACTTCGACGATCGATCCGAACTGTCCCACCGGCGCCCAGATCGCGATCGAGGAGCGCGACTCCGAGGAGGTCCGCACCGCCGGGGCGGCCAACCTCACGCCCCCGGAGACGCCGTGCCGCAACCCCGCCTTTGACGTCACCCCGGCGGCGCTGGTCACCGCGCTCGTGACTGAGCGCGGCGTCGCCCAGCCGGTTGACGCAGGCTCACTGGCGGCCCTGACGGCGAGATGAGAGTCGCGCGCTCGTTCGGTGCTGACGATGTCCGCATCGAGGAGCTCGACGATCCCGAGCCCGGACCGGGCGAGGTCGTATGCGAGGTGCTCGCGTGCGGCGTGTGCGCCTCCGACGTGACCGACTGGTACGTGGCGCCCAAGCTGCCGGCCGTGCTCGGCCACGAGCCGACGGGCCTCGTGCGCACCGTCGGCGACGGCGTCGAGAACGTCGCGGTCGGCGACCGCGTGGCGATCCACCATCACACCCCGTGCGGGGAGTGCCGGCGCTGCCGCCGCGGGCACGAGACGATGTGCGAGCGATTTCGGGCGACGCGCCTGGACCCTGGCGGGTTCGCCGAGCGCGTACGCCTGATGCCGGAGCTCGTGGCCGAGCTGCTCATCCTTCCGGCCGGACTCGACCCGGTCGAGGCGACGCTGATCGAGCCGCTCGCCTGCGTGTTGCGCGCGCAGGACCGGTCCGGCCTGCGCGCCGGCGACTCCCTGCTCGTCGTCGGCGCCGGCGTCAACGGGCTGCTTTCGATCGCCGCGGCACACGCCCGCGGGGTCGATGCCGTGTGGGTCCGCGAGCCACGGTCAGACCGGCTCGAGCGGGCCCTCGAATCGGGCGCCGAGCGCCACGGCAACGAGCTCGTCGACGTCGCGATCGTGTGCACGCCGAAGCCGGACGCAATCGCCGCCGCGGCCGAGGCGGTGGCGCCGGGCGGCACGCTTTGCCTATACGCGCCGCCCGCGCCCGACGCGCCCCCGCGACTCGACGGCACGACGCTGTTCCTGCACGAGCTCACCGTCACCGCGAGCTATTCGGCCGGCCCCAGCGACATGCGCGCGTCGCTCGCGCTGATCGCCGGCGGCGAGGTGGATCCGAAGCCATTGATCTCGCACCGGCTGCCGCTCGAGGAGACGGCCCGCGGACTCGACCTCCAACGGCGCGGGGAGACCCTGAAGGCGGTGATCGTCCCCTGAAGGCAGCCCTGCTCTACGGCCGAGAGGATCTCCGCGTCGAGCAGGTCGGCGAGCCTGAAGGCGAGGTAATCGTGGCGGTCGAGGCGGCCACGAGCTGCGGCACGGACGTCAAGATGTGGCGCCACGGCCACCGCGCGCTCGCGCCCTACCCGTGTGGCTTCGGTCACGAGACCGCGGGCGTGCGGCTGGACACGGGCGAGCGCGTCCTGGTCTCGGACTCGGTGGCGTGCGGTCGCTGCGGGCCGTGCCGCGCCCGCCGTCCGCAGATCTGCCGTAAGCCGACGTGGGTGCTGGGCGGCTTCGCCGAGCGGATCGCCGCGCCGGCGGCCGCGCTGCATGCGATCCCCGACGGATTGCCGGCGGCCGCGGCGGCGATGGCGGAACCCCTCGCGGCGGCGCTGCACGCGGTCGATCGAGGCGGTGATGCCGAGGACGTGGGCGTGCTCGGCGGCGGTCCGATGGGATTGATGCTCGCCTCGCTGCTGCTCGCCGAAGGCCGTGTGGTCACGGTCGCCGACAGGCATGCCGAGCGGCGCGCCCAGGCGTTGGCGCTCGGCGCAGGCGGACGGCCTGCGCTCGGCCGCCATGAGCTCGTATTCGAGGCCGTCGGACGGCCGGACACGTGGCGCGCGGCCGTCCTCGCGGCGGCTCCCGGCGGCACCGTGGTGCTGGTCGGAGGCTGCCCGCACGGCACCGAGGCGACGCTGCCACCGGGGCCGATCCACTACGACGAACTCGAGCTGCGCGGCTCCTTCCACCATGCGCCCGCTGAGGTCGACCGCGCCTTGAGCGGGCTCGGCACCGGCGTCTTGGACTGGGAATCGCTGCTGGGCGAGACGATCGCGCTCGAGCAGCTGCCCGAGGCGCTCGCCCGCACCGGCGCCGGGCCGGCGCGCAAGTGCGTCGTTGATCCCCGGCTCTGACCGCCTACGACCCGCGGGTTCGCAAGTACTCCAGGTGCTCGACGATCCGGCGGGAGTCACAGATTGCCTCGCCGTCAATCACGAGCACGGGTACACGACGCTGGTCCGTCAGCGCCTCCACCTCCGGGCGCCGAGAACGACGCTGTGGCACCGGCACTTCGGTGAACGGAATACCGTCGCGCTTCAGAGCCCGCGCGACCTTGCCGCACGGACACAGCCAGTCAGTCGGCGTCGTGCATCGGTAGAGCGTCGCCATCTCACAGCACCGTTCGGCTGAGGCTACCCGCCCCAGATCGTTTAGGGTGCGCCCGTGCCCGTCGCGATCGTCACCGACACCTGTCACTACATGCCCCGCGAGCTGCTCACGGAACACGACATCCACCAGGTCAGCCTCTACATCCGGTGGGGCTCGGAGGCGCAGCGAGAAAGCGATATCGCCGATTACGACCGCTATTACGAGTACCTCCGCAGCGAGACGTATCTACCCACGACCTCGCAGCCCTCGATCGGTGACTTCCTCGAGGTCTACGAACCATTGCTCGACGACGGCATGGACATCATCTCGATTCACCTGGCGGGCGGGATGTCCGGCACGGTCAGCGCAGCCGAGCAGGCGCGTGAGCAGCTCGGCGCCAGGGCTGAGCGAGTTCGCGTGTTCGACTCCGCGACCGCGTGCGGCGGCGAAGGGTTGGTGATTCTCGCTGCGGCTGCGGCCATTCGCGACGGCGCCGACCTGCCCGCGGTAGTCGACCGCGCCCAGCGTGCCCGTGCCTCCCTGAAGATGTGGTTCGCGATCGACACCCTGGAGTACCTGCGGCGCGGGGGACGGATCGCTGGCGCGCAGGCATGGCTGGGATCCGCGCTGAGGATCAAGCCGATCCTGACCGTCGAATCCGAGATCACCCCTGTGGAGCGCGTCCGGACGTCGCGACGGGCGTTCGAGCGAATGGTCGATCTGCTCCGCTCGCGCCACGAAGACGGCGCCGATGGCTGGATGGTCCAGCACATTCAAGCTCCCGATCAGGCGAACGAGCTGGCCGCCCGCGGCACCGAGATATTCGGGTGCGAGCCACAGGTCATCTCTGAGATCGGCCCGGTGATCGGGACGCACGTCGGCCCCGGCCTATTGGGCGCCGGAGCCATCGCCAGCTCGCTCTTATAGCGCTTCATAGGGCTTCATACGTCTAGAAACTCCATGGAACCTGCAAAACACACCATTTTGCGGACTTGGCACCGATCATTTCCCGTGCAAGCGCGGCGCGCGGATGCGTCGCAACGTCCCTGGTGGCTCCATGAGTCTCTTGACTGTTTTGTTGATCGGCTTGACGGCATGGATTGCGATCCTCGTCGTTGTCCTGGCCATGTGCCGGGCGGCGGCCCACGCGGAGGGAAAGGTCGAGCACGCGGACCCCGCGCGAACGCCATCCGCGGCGGACGCCCCGGCACCGGGCGCGATCCTGATCACGCACCACTAGAGCCGGATCAACCGCCGGTAGAGCGCGAGCCGCGGACCCGCGCCCACGGCTGACGCTCCGGATCGCCCCGGCTAATGCTCCGGCGCGCCCACGGCTAACGCTCCGGATCGCGCCGCGCCCGCGTGGTCTAGCGCTACCGGTTGCGCCGCCGGCGCCCAAACGTCAACGAGCCCAGCGCGGCCAGACCGCCACCGAGCACGAACCCCGCCACGCCGGCGCCGATCAAGACCTGCTTCTGGTGGCTCCGGAGCTGCGAGCGCCAGTCGGTCACCCGCACGACCTCGACGCGCAGCCGCTCGAGTGAGCTTCCGAGCTCGAGACGGTTTTGCTCGATCGAGGCCCGAATCTCCTCGGGCGTCCGCGACTGCGTCGCCATCAGACCTCCCGCTCGACCTGCTGGACGGTCTCTCTGATTTTCTTCGCCTCGTCGATCGCCATCGTCGGCGTTGGGGCGCCCACGCGGAGCGCCCGACGGGCGAACAGGAAGGCGCCGACAGTGAGCAGCAGCAGACCCACGAACACGATCAGGAAGCCCGGCCACAGATGGCCGGTCAGGTCGTTGATCGCCCAGGCGATCGTCAGCAGCAGGAACACGATCGCGAACACCCCGAACACGGCGCCGGCGGCGATCGCTCCGGCGCCGCGAGCGATGCTCGACACCTTCTGCGTCATTTCGGCCTTGGCGAGCTCGATCTCCTCGCGGACGAGCGTCGTCACGCGCTCCGAGACCTCGACCACGGTCGTGGCCAGGTTGTCCGGCTGTCCGTTCTGTCCGTTTCTACCGGGCAAGGCGCTTGAGGAGCATCGCAAGGACAAAACCGCCCGCGAACGCGGCGCCGATCGCGACCTCGGGTCGTTCGGACTCCATCGCGTCCGTCCCGTCAGTGGCGACCGAGTCGCGCACAGGCTCGGGCGGCGTCGCCCAGGAGCTCGCCGCCGTCGACGTAGGGGCCTCGGACGCAGTCTCCGCCGGCGTTACGGCATCGGACGCAGGCTCCGCCGGCGCCACGCCATCGGGTGCCGCGGGCTCTGGAGTTTGCGACTGCTCGGTCACTCGGGCGGGTCTTCGCCGAACATGCGTCGCCATACGAGACTGGCGACCCGCGTCGAGGCAATGCTCGCGAGAGCACCCAAGCCGGCGAGCAGACCCGACCAGATCAACCGCTTGACCAAAGGGCTGTCGGTCATCGATGCGAGATTCAATCAGACTCCTGTGGGCTAGGACGGTTGCGTCGAAACGCTGTAACCCTTCCTACCCCTCCAGCCCGCGACAAATCGTCTCCACGATCAGGGTCTTCGCCCGCTCGAGCTCGTCGTTACTCACCGGTTCGAGCTCGAAGATCCAGCCGGTCAAAACCTGCTCGACGCACCCGTAGAACGCCTGCGCGGCGAACTCGGGCGTGATCTCGGCCCGGAAGGCCCCATCGGCCTGGGCGCGGGCGACGATTCCGGCGATCAGCGCGTAGGCGTCGCGGATCTTGCTCAGATGGGTAAGTCCGAATGTGTTCGCGGCCCGTGTGACCTCGACGATTATCACCTTCATGAGATCGGGGTCGTGGCGGTAGGACTCGATGATGAACCCGGCGATCGCGCGGAGCTTGTCCCGGGGGGCGCGGTGCGACGCATCGGCTTCGGCAATCGCCGCGAGCATCACGTCCCACCGCTCCAGGAACAGCGTGTCGAGGATCTCCTCCTTGGAGGAGAAGTAGTGGTAGACGAGCCCGTAGGCGACCTGCGCCTCGTCGGCGATGTCCGATACGCGGCAGGTGTGGAATCCCTGACGGGCGAACACGCGGATGGCGGCGTCGAGGATCACCCGGCGCTTGTCGACGGTCGCGCTCGATGTCGAGGCCATCAGTGCCCCTCCTGCGAACCTTGACGGGGCACTAGATCTCCCACGCGTAGGCTTCGGGGCGGCGGTTCGCGAGGGAGGGCAACCGCCGCCGGATATCGCGCATCGCCTCGAAGTCGAGGTCGGCGACGATCGCCGTCTCGTGGTCGGGCGCGCCGACGAGGACGAGCCCCCAAGGGTCGACGATCATCGATCGCCCGCCGGCCCGGTGACCCGCACCGTCGCGGCCGATCTGGTTTGGCGCGACGACGAAGCACTGGTTCTCGATCGCCCGGGCGCGGAGCAGCACCTCCCAGTGATCCCTGGTCGTGGCCAGGGTGAAGGCGGCGGGGACAACCGTCACGTCCGCCCCGCGCACAGCAAGGATCCTGTACAGCTCCGGAAAGCGGAGGTCGTAACAGATCGTCATCCCCAGGGCCGCGCCGTCGGCCAGCCTGGAGATCACCGGCTCGGCGCCGGGCTTCTCGTAGTCGGACTCGGCGTACACGACTCCGTCCACCTCGACGTCGAACATGTGGATCTTGCGGTAGACGCTCCGCACCTCGCCGTCTGGCCCGACGTGGACGCTCGTGTTGGCCGCCTTCTCCTCTCCCGCGACGCGCTCGACGATCGATCCGGCGACCAGGTCGATGCCGAGCTCCCGCGCCGTCGCGCGCGCCCAGCTGATGCAGCGGCCATCCAGCGGCTCGGCACCGACGACCATCTGCTCCTCGCTGCCCAGTACGCTCCACTTCTCCGGCAAGACGACTAGCTGGGCTCCACGCCCAGTCGCCTCCCGAACGAGCCGATCGGCCGTCTCGAGGTTGCGGTCTGTGTCCTGCGTGGCGTTGAGCTGGACGGCGCCGGCGCGCATGCGGCCTCGCTTCATCACGGGAATATTCCGATTGACCGGTCAGTCAACCTGCTCGTGAAGGATACCCCGCTAGCCACCCTCCCCTATCGGGGTCCGTTCGGCGCGTCGCGGCCGCCCGGCCTCGCGCGGCTCGCGCTCCCGCCCGCGCCGATGCCGCCGCGCCAGGGCGGCCGGCCGTTGAAGGCGTGGCGCTACGTCGGGATATTCGGCCCGGAGCTGATGGCGTGCGTGGCCGCGGTCAGGATCGGGCCGGCACGCCAGGCGTTCTGGGCCGTGTGGGACCGGACGAGCGGCCGTCTCCACGAGCGCACGGCGATCGGGCGCGGCCGGGTCAGGCTGGACCCGGGGCGTGTGCACGTGATGGAGCGCGACGTGCAGCTCGATCTGACGCTCGAGGAGGAGGCAGGGGTCGAGACCGTCTGCCGGTCCGGCGAGAGCTACGGGTGGACGCGCAAGCAGGCGGGCATCCGGGCGCGCGGCCGGATCGCGATTGCCGGCGAGCCGCGGCTGGTCGACGAGCGCGCGATCATCGACGACACCGCCGCCTACTACGAGCGCCACACCCAGTGGCGGTGGTGCGCCGGAGTCGGGGTGACCCGCGACGGTCGCGCGGCCGCCTGGAACCTGGTCGCGGGCGTCAACGACCCGCCTGTCAACAGCGAGCGGACGGTTTGGCTCGACGGAGAGCCCAGCGAAGCCGGTCCGGCGACGTTCTCAGACGATCTCGCCGCGGTCGACGGGCTCGCGTTCCACGCCGAGGCGGTGCGCGAGCGCAGCGACAACCTCTTAGTCGTCCGGAGCCGCTACCGGCAGCCGTTCGGCACCTTTTCGGGCGAGCTCCCGGGCGGCGTGGAGCTCGCCGAGGGCTACGGCGTCATGGAAGCTCACGACGCGTGGTGGTGAGCGCGCCGCAGCGCCGCGAGCAGCAGCTTCGAGTGCATCGCGCCGATCAGCTCGCGGAGCGGCTCGGCGCCCAACGCGATGATCTCCACCGCCCGCTCGACCTCGACCTTGCCCGCGAGCCGGCGCAGCAACACGCGCACCTCGTCCTCGACGAGCGGCGCGAGCGCCTCGCGATAGCGCAGCGTGTCGTAGACGGTGAACCCGATCGCCTCCTCGTAGCCGCCGGCCCGGAACCTCGAGATCGCCTCGATGATCGCCACGTCGTCCGCGTCGTAGCCCCGGGCGGTTGGGGTCAACACGTCGATCTCCTCGAGCCGCTCCAGCACGTTCTGCGGAACGTCGTAGGTCTCGCGCACCTTCGCCCGCGAGGTCCGACCTGTCTCGCGGGCGGCGATCGCTCGCTCGAGGATCCGGTCTTCGAGCTCGATCAGTCGCGCCGCGCGGTCCGGATCTTCGGCGATCACCTCGCGGATTACGCGCAGTGGCATGTAGCGCTCCTCCTGGAGCCGTTTGATCAGCTGGATCCGCTCGACGAACTCCGGCGGGTAGTACGCCATGTTCCGGCTCGTCCGCACGACCTGGTCCTCGGTGCCGAGCAGCCCCTCGCGGAGGTAGTGCTTGATCGTGCCGGCGCTGACGCCCGAGCGCTCCGCGAGCTCGGACATCTTCAGCAAGCCGTTCGACGTGCTCATCAGCGCATGAACGAGCCCAGCACGTCGCCAGCGGGTCCGGCGACCGCGCCGGATTCGTGCAGCGCCGCGATCTCCTCCGGCGTTAAGCCCGCCGCGGCGAGGATCTCATCGGTGTGCTCCCCGAGCCCCGGCCCCGGCGCACGGGTCGGATCGGCGGGCGTTCGGCTCAGCTTCACCGGCGCCCCGAGCAGCTTCACGGGACGGTCGGCGCCGGGCTGCTCGAGCTCGACCACCATCTCCCGGGCGGCGACGAGCTCGGAGTCGAGCGCCTCGTCAAGGTCGAGCACCGGCTCCAGGCAGCAGTCGTGTTCGGTGGCGAACTGGCGCCACTGCTCGCGGGTCCGGCTCGCGAAGATCTCGGAGACGGCCACGTGCGCCGGGGAGCCCGGCGCGTCGAAGGCGTGGTCCACGAGGTCCTCACGGCCGACTCCGTGACACCAGGCCCGCCAGAACTTCGGCTCGAGCGCCCCGAGCGTCACGTACCCGTCGGCGCAGCGGTAGGGCCGGTAACACGTCAGCGCGCCGGCGAGCTGCACCTCGCCACGGCGCACGGCCTGGCCGGCCGCGAACGCGTCGGCCGCCACCAGCGCCAGCCACGACAGCGAGCCGTCGAACATCGAGCAGTCCACGAACTGCCCCGCGCCGGAGCGCTCGCGCTCACGCAGGGCGACCATGATCCCGATCACCGCCATCTGCGCGCCCCCGCCGATGTCGGCGATCTGTCCGGCGGACTGGACCGGTGGTCCGTCCGCCTCGCCGGTCAGCCCGAGCAGTCCGTTCAGGCCGAGGTAGTTCATGTCGTGCCCGGAGCGATCGCGGTTCGGGCCGTCCTGGCCGTAGCCGGTGATCGCGCAGTAGACGAGGCGCGGATTCTCGGCGCTCAGGCGCTCGTAGCCGACGCCAAGACGGTCGAGTACGCCGGGGCGGAAGGATTCGAGGAGGACATCGGCGTCGCGCGCGAGCCGTAGCAGCACGTCCTTACCGGCGTCTGTCTTGAGGTCCACGCGGATCGAGCGCTTGCCGCGGTTCAGAGCCAGGAACAGCGCGCCGCGGGCCGTCTGATCGGCGCCGTCGTAGTACGGGGGCGACCAGCGGACGTAGTCGCCCATCCCCGTGTCTTCGACCTTGACGACGTCGGCGCCGAAGTCCGCGAGCAGCAGCGAGCAGAAGCCGCCGGGGAGCAGACGGCTCAGGTCGAGGACGCGCACGCCTTCGAGCGGGAGGCTCACGCTGCCTGGGCCTCCCGGATCCCGAGGAGCGCGCGCGCCTCCTCGACGGTCGCCGGCCTGCGGCCGGCGTCCTGCGCCATCTGGCGGGCCTTCGCGATCAGATCGCCGTTGGAACGCGCCATTGTCCCGTCGGGGAGATAGAAGTTGTCCTCGAGGCCGACCCGGATCGAACCGCCGAGCGTGAGCGCCGCCGCGACCATCGTCCACTGCTCGCGCCCGATCCCGATCACGCCCCAGTGATGCGTCCCGTCGGGCAGGTTGTCGGCCATCGCCGCGAGGTTGCGCGCCGTCGCCGGGACACCGCCGACGACCCCCATCACAAAGTCGGCGTGCAGCGGCGCCTCGAGCAGCCCCATGTCAACCAGTGGCGCCAGCGACGCGACGTGGCCGATGTCGAAGCACTCGTGCTCGGGCTTGATCTGTAGGCGGCGCATCGCCTCGAGCAGCTCGATGATCTCGTCGAACGGGTTTGCGAAGACGAACTTGAACACGAAGTCCTTGCGCTTGGCCGAGTACTTGGCGTAGTTCATTGACCCCATGTTGAGCGCGGCCACCTCGGGACGGCAGGCCTCCAGATAGGCGACGCGCTTGGCCACCGGGACGCCGACGGTTCCGGTGGAGAAGTTGATGATCACCGCGTCACCCACCTCCGCCACGATCGCGTCCCGGATCGCCCGGAAGTCCTCGACCTCGTAGCTGGGGGTCCCGTCCGCGGTGCGCGCGTGGATGTGGATGTGGACGCCGCCCTCGTCGACGATCCGGCGCGCCTCGGCGGCGTACTCGTCGGGCGTGTACGGGATCGCGGGGCATTGATCGCGGTTGGCGATCGCGCCCGAGATCGAGCACGTGATGACTGCCGGATCGGAGAGGGTCAGACCGGCACCACCCCGCTGCGCTTCGCCGGGCGCGCGACCTTCTTGCCGGCCGCCATCTCCAGCCCCCGGCAGATCGTCGCGCGCGTCTCGCGCGGGTCGATCACGTCGTCGATCATGTCGTTGCCCGCGGCCACGTACACGTCGATGATCTTGCGGAACTCGTCGATCAGCTCCTGGCGCTTGGCCGCCGGGTCCTCGGCCGCCTCGACCTGCTTGCGGAAGATGATCTCGACCGCCCCTTCGGCACCCATCACGCTGATCTCGGCGCTCGGCCACGCGACGATCAGGTCGGGCTCGTACGCGCGACCGCACATGACGTAGTAGCCGGCGCCGTAGGCCTTGCGGAGCACGACGGTGATCTTCGGCACGGTCGCGTTCGCGGTGGCGTACAGCATCTTCGCGCCGTGGCGGATGATCCCGGCCTCCTCGACCTTGGTCCCGACCATGAACCCCGGGACGTCCATCAGGAACACCAGCGGGATCGAGTAGGCGTTGCAGAGGTTGATGAAGCGCGCCGCCTTGTCGGCGGAGTCGTTGTCGAGGATCCCGCCCAGCTGGCGCGGCTGGTTGGCGACGATCCCCGCCGGCCGGCCGCCGAACCGCGCCAGGCAGGTGATGATCGTCTTCGCCCACTGGGGCTTCAGGTCGAAGTACGTGCCGTCGTCGACGATCCGGCGGATCACGTCGTACATGTCGTAGGGCTTGCGGTTGGAGTCGGGCAGGACGTCGAGCAATTCCTCATCGCCGCGGTCAACCGGATCCTCGGTGACCGCGATCGGCGGCAGCTCGTCGCAGTTCTGCGGGAAGTAGCTCAGGTATTCCTTGATCTTCGCGATGCACTCCTCGTCGTCGGCCACCTCGAGGTCGCCCACCCCCGACTTGCGGCAGTGCACGCGCGAGCCCCCAAGCTCCTCCTGCGTCACGTCCTCGCCGACCGCGGCGCGCACGAGATGGGGTCCGGCGAGCGCCATCGATCCCCGTCCGCGGACCATCGGCACGAAGTCGGCCAGCCCGGGGATGTACGCCGTCCCGGCCGCGCACGGCCCCATCAACGCGGCGATCTGCGGGATCACGCCGGAGTTGATCACCTCCTCGCGGAACAGGTGGCCGCTTCCGGCGAATAGCGACCCGACCGCCTCCTGGATGCGCGCGCCGGCGGAGTCGAGCAGCCAGATCATCGGGATCCGCTTAGTCAGCGCCAGCTCGCGCAGCCTCGTGACCTTCATCTCGCCGGTCATCCCCATCGAGCCGGCCATCACCGTGAAGTCGTAGGCGGCGACCGCGACCAGCCGGCCATCGACCTTCCCGTAGCCGGTGATCACCCCGTCCGCCGGCGCCTCCCGGCCCTCCATCGCCCTCTGTGAGAAGTGCGGCCGGCCCTGGATCCCGAGCTCGACGAACGTCCCGTCGTCGATCATCAGCGCGACCCTCTCGCGGGCCGTCAGCGCCCCCTTGGCGTGCTGGGCGTCGATCTTCTCGGGCCCGCCGCCGAGCTTGATCTGCTGGCGTCGGGCGGCCAGGTCCTCGGCGAGCGGGCGGAGCAGACTTTCGGGAGGGGCGTCGGTGGCCATGTGAGCAGTAGGACGTGCTACTTCCTACTTTGCCAGGTGGCGACGTGGCGCGTCAAGGCTTCTCGATTTGTCGACCCGTGGGAGCTTGTCGCGGGCGGTCGGCTCGGTAAACGGCGCTGGGGAGGGAGGTGGGTGGGGTTGGTCGCGGGCTCGGAGGCGATTTCGGGCCGGTCGCGGGGTTCCGGAGCCAAATTGGGCGATTTCGTGATGCATAAAACGACAACACTGGCGCCGGTGCCGAGCCCTGTCGTATTGAGCACACTCCTCATGCTTAAGTCGACAGGACTCGGATCTTCCGTCGGTGCTGACGTGTTATGCACCATCCGAACCGGCGAAATCCGCCAAATCGGTTGCCCAAGGCCCCAAACCGGACCGCGACAGCAACCGATCCCCCTCCCTCCCTGCTGCCTTTCCACCGAGCCAACGCCAATCGAGGCTGCGCCAGGTTTCGACGGCCCAAAGAGCTCGCCTACCGCCCCCGCCACTCCGGCTCCCGCTTCTCGAAGAACGCCTTGACGCCTTCCTGGATGTCCTCGGTCGTGAACGCGATCGTCAGCTGCGAGCGCAGGAAATCGAGCGCGTCCAGAAACGCCATGTCCTGCTGGCGAAACATGGCGTCCTTGCCCAGCCGCATCATCACCGGCGACTTGGCCGCGAGCGTCTCCGCCCACTCGTGGACAGCCGCGTCGAACTCGTCGGCCGGGACCACCCGGTTGACGATCCCGATCCGCTCGGCCTCCTCGGCCGAGATCTGCTCGCCGAGCAGCAGCAGCTCGTTGGTGCGCTTGCGCGGGACGTTGCGGTAGATCAGCGCCATGATCATGAATGGGAACACGCCGACGTTGATCTCCGGCGTGCCGAATCGCGCCCCCTCGCGCGCGATGATCAGATCACAGGCCAGCGCGATCCCGAGCGCACCGGCGAGCACGTGGCCGTTGGCGGCACAGATCGAGGGCTTGCCGAGCTCGCCGAGCAACCGGAAAAGGCGCGGGAACCTCTCGGTGCCGAAGTGCTTGTGGACGAGCGGGACGTCGGCGGCGAAGCCGGCGAGGTTGGCGCCGGCGGAGAACACGCGCTCGTGGGTCGAGGTCAGCACGACGCAGCGGACGGCCGGATCGTCACGGGTTGCCTCCAGCGCCGCGGTCAGCTCCCCGAGCAGCTGATCGGAGAGCGCGTTGCGCGTGTCGGGCTGGTCGAGCGCGATCGTGGCCACGCCGGTGTCGGTGACCTCGTAACGAAGGGTCTCGAAGGACATGGCGGCATCCTCGCACATCCAAGTAGAAAGTAGGAAGTTCTACTGTTTACTTTGCGGGCCGCGGTCGGTACGGTCCCAGGCATGACAACCGAAGACGTACTCAAGCCCGACTTCGCCACCAGCCGCAAGCACTTCATCTTCACCGACGAGCACGAGCAGCTCCGCGAGTCGATCCGCCGGTTCGTGATCAAGGAACTTCAGCCCCATGCGGAGGAGTGGGAGGAGACGACGTTCCCGGACTGGGTGTTCGAGCGGATGGGCGAACTCGGGTTCCTCGGGCTCGACAAGCCCGAGGAGTACGGCGGCCAGGGCGGCGACTATTACACGAGCCTGGTGCTCGCCGAGGAGATCGCGCACGCCCACTGCGGCGGCCTGGCGATGGGTCTTGCCGTGCAGACCGACATGGCGATGCCGCCGATCCTCGCGTTCGGCACCGATGAGCAGAAGCGAGAGTGGGCGGCCCCGGCGATCGCCGGCACGAAGATCCTGTGCATCGGCATCACCGAGCCGGACGCCGGCTCGGACGTCGCCGGGATCAAGACGCACGCGGTCAGGGACGGCGACGAGTACGTGATCAACGGCTCGAAGACATTCATCACCAACGGCCACCGCGCCCACGCGATCGTGCTGGTCACGAAGACCGACCCGGACGCCGGTTACGACGGCTTCACGCTGTTCATCGTGCCGATGGACCTGCCCGGCGTGATCCGCGAGAAGCGGCTGCAGAAGCTGGGGATGCACGCCTCCGACACGGCGCTGCTCGCCTTCCAGGACGTGCGCGTGCCCGAGTCCGCGGTGCTCGGCACTCCTGGCAAGGGCTTCTACCACATCATGTGGGAGCTCCAGGGTGAGCGGTTGATCGGCGCCGCCGGCGCGGTCGCCGGCGCTCAGCACGTGTTCGACCGCACGCTCGAGTACGCCAAGGAGCGCACCGCGTTCGGCCGCTCGATCGGCCACTTCCAGGTGATCCGACACAAGTTCGCGGAGATGGCGACCAAGATCGAGACGGCGCGGCAGATGGTCTACACGACCGCGTGGCGTTTCCAGAACGGCGAGTACCCGGTGCGCGAGATCACGATGGCGAAGCTGTACTCCGCGCGGATCGCGGTCGAGGTGGCCGACGAGTGCATCCAGATCCACGGCGGCAACGGCTACATGAAGGAGTACGGGATCGAGCGCTCGTGGCGCGACCTGCGTCTGAATCGAATCGGCGCCGGCACCGACGAGATCATGCTCGACGTGATCGGCCGCTCGTACGGTCTTTAGAGATGTCCCGGTCGGTGCATGCACCGACCGGCCGGGTGGCGCATGCGCCACCCGGGGACGGGGCGCATGCGCCCCGTCCAATACCTCCCTTCACCGAGGAGCACGAGAGGTTCCGGCAGGCCGTCCGGCGGTTCGTGGAGGACGAGCTGCGACCGCGCGCCGCGGAGTGGGAGGAGGCCCGGTGGTTCCCGAACGACGTGTTCGCGCGGCTGGCGGAGCTCGGGTACATCGGCCTGAAGTTCCCACCCGAGTACGGCGGCGCAGGCGACCCGGTCGCAGACGCCGTGTTCGCGGAGGAGCTCGCGCGGTGCGGGTCTGGCGGCCTCTCCGCCGGCATCGGCGCGCACTGCGGGATCGCGCTGCCACCGATCTGGCGGTTCGGCACCGACGAGCAGAAGCAGCGGTACCTTGTGCCCGGCATCCGCGGCGAGAAGATCGCGGCGCTCGCCATCACCGAACCCGACGCCGGCTCCGACGTCGCCTCGATCCGCACCCGGGCCGTCAAACAGGACGGGGGCTACCTCGTCAACGGATCGAAGACGTTCATCACCGGCGGCGTCCGCGCAGACGTCCTCGTCACGGCCGTCAAGACCACCGAGGAAGGCGGCCACCACGGGATCTCGTTCCTGATCATCGAGCGTGGCCCGGGCGTCGAGTCGAGCGCGCTCGAGAAGCTCGGGTGGCACGCCTCGGATACGGCGCTGATCACGCTCGACGACGTGTTCGTCCAGGAGGAGAACCTGCTCGGCGAGGAGAACGGCGGCTTCTATCTGATCATGGCCAACTTCCAGTGGGAGCGGTTGCTGATGGCGCTCGGCGCCGTCGGCGGGATGCAGGTGGCGTTCGAACAGACCGTCGAGTTCGCGCGCGAGCGCTCGATGGGTCAGGCGGTGCGGCACCAGCTCGCCGAGATCGCGGTCGCCATCGAGGCTGGACGCGACGTGACCTACGCGGCGCTCCGTCGCTACGTGAATGGCGAGGATGCCGTGCGCGAGGTGACGATCGCCAAGCTCGCGACGCAGCGCGCCGCGTTCGACACGATCGACGCCTGCATGCAGATTCAGGGCGTCGACTCGCCGCTCGAGCGCGCGGCTCGGGACGCCCGGCTCGGGCCGATCGGTGGCGGCACGGACGAGATCATGAAGGAGATCCTCGGGCGCTCCCTCGGTCTGTGACCGATGCCGTGTGATCGACGGGACGTCGGTGGGTAGCATCAGCGGCCGTGGGGAGAAAACTCGGGCCCCTGGCAGCGGCAGCCGTTGTCGTGATCGGATCCGGTCAGCGGCTGCGGATCCTCGAGCCACGAGACCCCGTCCTCCGGTCCCGTCGCGCTCGCGGCGTACACGACCGCGCAGGTGCCGGGCTACAAGCTCGCCGGGGTCGTTTCGGTCAGCACGCCGGCGGGACCGGCGACCACGTCGATGAGCGGCGCCTTCGACCGGGCCAACCGCACCGGCGAGCTGACCAGCACGGAGACGGTCGCCGGCCATCGTCTCAATTTCACCGAGGTGTTCTCGGCCCTGACGTTCTATCTGAGGGCTGCCGGCATCCCGCAGATGACGCGGCTGACCGCCGGCAAGCCGTGGCTGAGGTTCGACATGAGCCGGATGCTCGGCGCGATGGGCCTCGGGTCGCTCCCGACCGGGACCGATCCGAGCCAGTTCGTCGACTACCTGCGGGCCGTCAGCTCCTCGACGACGCGGGTCGGCGCTGCGGTCGTGCGGGGCGTCGACACCACCCACTACCACGCGGTCATCGACCTCGCGCGCTACCCCGAGCTCGTGCCGCAGTCCCAGCGCGCCACCGCCGCGCGTGGCATCTCCACGCTCGAGGATGCGGTCGGCGGGCACACGCTGCCGATCGATGTCTGGATCGGGCATGACCACCTCGTGCGCCGGATCAGCCTCGACTTCGCCGAGTGCGTCGCCAACCAGCGGTTGCGTGTGGGGATGACGATGGACCTGTACGACTACGGCCCGCAGACACCGACGAGCATTCCGAGCGCTCGCCAGGCTTACGACATCACGCCCTTGCTCAGCGGGGCCCTGGGCAAGATCAAGTTCGGGTGCACCGCGCCGAGCTAGACGGGCTGCCACGATTGCGCGATGGAATCGGCCCGCGGACAGCTACTGATCGCCGGCCCCACGCTGCTTGACCCGAACTTCTGGCGGACGGTCGTGCTGATCGTTGAACACACCGATGAGGGCGCGCTCGGGCTCGTGCTCAACCGGCCGTCGGAGACCACGGTCGGCGACGCCGTGCCGCAGCTGGCCGACCTCGTCGACCTCGACGACCGGCTGTACATCGGCGGCCCGGTTCAACCGTCCGCGGTGATCGTGCTCGCCGAGTTCGAGGATCCAAGCGATGCCGCGCTGCTCGCGTTCGACGAGGTCGGCGTCCTGGGGACCGCCACCTCCCCGGAGGAGATGGCCGCCGGGGTCAGGAACGGGCGGCCATTCGTGGGCCACGCCGGGTGGGGCCCGGGCCAGCTCGATGCCGAGATCGAGCGCGGCGACTGGATCATGGAATCCGCCCGGCTCCAGGACCCCTTCACGGCCGAGCCGCAGGACCTGTGGTCCTCCGTGCTGACGCGCAAGGGAGGGAGCTACGCGCTGGTGGCGCGCATGCCCCCGGATCCCTCGGTGAACTGATGCCGGCCCACGGCCACGCTCACGACGCGAGCTCGGCCCATCCTGGCGGCCACTCGATCTCCAGGGACGCCGACCGCCAAGCCCTGAAGTGGGCGCTGACTCTGATCGCGCTGTTCATGGTCGGCGAGATCGTCGCCGGGATCCTCGCGTCCTCGCTGGCGCTGCTCTCGGACGCCGCCCACATGCTGACCGACGCGATCGCGCTGGCGCTGTCACTCGCCGCCGCTCGGCTCGCGACCCGGCCGGCCCACGGTGCGATGACATACGGTCTCGGCCGAGCCGAGATCCTCAGCGCGCAGGCCAACGGCGTCACGCTGGTCGTCCTCTCAGCGCTGATCATCTACGGCGCGATCAGCCGCCTGATCTCCCCGCCGGCGGTCGACGGTGGCGTCGTGCTCGTCGTCGCGCTCGTCGGCATCGCGGTCAATCTGGTCGTCGCGCGGATTCTCACGCCGCGGGACACGGCACAGCGGAGCCTCAACGTCGAGGGCTCATATCGCCACATCCTCACCGACCTGTTCGGGTTCATCGCCACGGCGGTGGCCGCGATCGTGATCATCGCCACCGGGTTCTCGCGGGCGGACCCGATCGCGTCGCTGCTGATCGCGGGCGTGATGCTGTACGCCGCGTACGGACTGCTCAAGGAGTCGGGCAGGGTGTTCATGGAGGCCGCCCCGGCCGGCCTCGACCCCGACGAGATCGGCCATGTGCTCGCCTCGCAGCCGGGAGTCGTCGAGGTCCACGATCTGCACGTGTGGGAGGTCACGTCGGGGTTCCCAGCGCTGTCCGCCCACATCGTCGTGCGCGCCGGCGATGACTGCCACGACCGCCGGCGCGCCCTGCAGCGCATGCTCGAGGATCGGTTCGGCATCCGCCACACCACGCTCCAGGTCGACCACGAAGCCGCGACCCAGCCGCCACTGCAGATCGAGGTCGCCCAGCATGAGCCGGGGTAGACTTGCCGCGATGATGCGCGGATGAAGGTCGTCAAGCCGGGCACCGATCACGACGTCCCCCGCGGGGTGGTCGGGGGCGCCGAGATCTCGCAGACGACGGCCGGTGCGCAGAACATCTACATGGGCGTGTTTCGCGTGCCGCCGGGAGCGCAATCGCGGCCGCACTACCACGAGGGGTGCGAGAGCGCGGTGTACATGCTGTCCGGCAGGCTGCGCGTCAAGTGGGGAGATCACCTCGAGCAGGAGCTCACGCTCGAGCACGGCGACCTCGTGTACGTGCCGCCCCGCGAGACGCACATCCTCGAGAACGTGTCGGACACCGAGCCGGCCGAGTACGTGGTGGCGCGGGACTCGCCCCACGAGGACGCGGTCGTCGTCCCGTGGGCCGAGGAGTCGATCTAGACGATCTCGAAACTGCCGTCCTCGAGCACGATCACGCCGCCGTGCTGGAGCCACTCGGCCGCTCCATCGGGGCCGCTCAGGGCCGCCGCCTTGCTGAGGATCTCCGCCTCGGTCGCGGTAGGCGCGAGCGCGGTCGCCTGAACGACGCCCGTGAACGCCGGCTCGCCGGTGGCGGGATCGAGCAGGTGGTGGGCAGGGTGCCCGTCGGGTCCGATCCAGCTGCGTTTGCCGATACCGCTGGTGGCGACGGCGCCGGCCGTGAGCTCGAACGTGTGCAGCGTCGAGTCGTCGAACGGACTCGCGACGTGCACGAGGCGAGGCGTGCGGGCGCGGCCTCCCAGGCGCATGTCGCCGGCGCAGTCGACCACGAACGCGTCGTAGGCGGCCAGCATCGAGGCGAGCTCGTCGGCGAACACGCCTTTGGCGATTCCGCCGGGGTCGAGCCTGACGCCCGGCGGCCGGGTCACGGAACTCGCGGCGGCGTCGACCTCGATCCGCCGCCACGACGCGTGCGCCCGAGGCCCGGCCGGCGACCGCGGTGGCGCCAGCGCGAGCAGCCGCTCGAGCCCGATCCCAGGCCCGTCGAAGTGGCCCACATAACCGGCGTCCTCGAGCTGCTCGATGAGCGTCGGGTCGATGAGTCCGGCCGTCTGCCCGGCGCCATCGACCGCCGCGGCGACGATCCGGCGCAGCATCGGGCTGACCGGCACGGTCCCGCGCGGATCGGAGTTCAGGAGGCAGAGCTCACTCGCGGACTCGAAGCGCGAGAACCGGCCGTGCCATTCGAGCAGCCGCCGCTTCGCGGCTGACACCGCGCCGACGGCGTCGGACAGGCCCGTCCCGCCGGACACGATCACCGTGCATTCCGAGCCGAAGCAGGGGAACGTCTCGCGCTGCTCGACCAACGATGCGGTCGCGCTCACGACTGCCTCGTCGTGACGCTGCTCGAGGCGCCCGAGTTGTTCGAACTGGTCGTGCCGCCGGTGTTGGACGCCGTCGTCCCGTCATCCCCGGTCGTTCCGTCGGACGCGCTCGTTGCGTCGGAGGAGGTCGTCCCGCTCGAGGCAGTGGACGAGGTCGAGGTCGCGGACTGCGCCGAGCTCGAAGCCACCGCCGAGGTCTTGCGCGCCGCGAGCGCGGGGTCGTGACCGGTGACGAGCTCGGCCGCGATCCAGGCCCATGCTCCGATGAAGAGCGCGGCCGCGCCCCCGGCCACGCGGCGCCTGATCATGCGCGTGCGCATCTCGCGCGCCCGCCTGATCGATCCTCCGTCCCGACGCCCTTGCGGAGGCGGCGGGGACGAGTTGGGTCTCATTGTCGTTCCTCCAGTTGCGCAGTACTGACTTGTGGCGGTAGGTTCACTCCCGTCCGTCGCAAACGCGTGAGGGATCGATAAGAACCACGTATGAGACCTCTCTAATCGGTGAGTCAGTTGCGTTACCCGCCCAGCGTTGATCGTTTGTGGATTAGGACCCCGGGAAATGAAGAATGGAGACCCCTGTTCCAATGCAACTAGCTTGGCTCGACGAGATCCTGGACACGGTCCGAGAATTCGGAGCGGCGAGTCTCGGCCTCGTGGCCTGGGAGCTGTCGCTGCCTGAGGAAGAGCTCGCCCGTGCCTGGGCGTACGCGATCCGGACCGGACTGCTCCGGCCGGTTGGCGCCGGCATGCACGCAGCCGCGCACGACGAGGCCGAGACGACCTACATGCTCGCTACCGAGGATCTGGGAGCGGCACGATCCCCAGATCCAGGCGGCAGCCGCTGAAGTAGCTGCCGGCCGGCGAAGCGAGGAAGCCGACGAGCTCGGCCAGCTGCCGATCGCTCGTCCCGTCACCGGGCATGACCGCGGTGACCGTCACCCCGTACCTAGCCCACTCGACCGACAGGGTCCGGGCCAGGTTCTCGAGCGCGCTGCGGGCGGCCCCGGCGTGATCGCCGGCGCCGAGCGGCGGCGCCAGGAGCACGATTTTGGCTCCCCGCCCTGAGGGGATGAAGGAGCCGTTGGCAAGCGCGCGCGTCGACGTCCACGCCTGCTCGAGCGCGGTACGGAGCGCGTCGGCGCCGCCGGCCCCGAACGCGCGGCGGGAATCGAACACAAGGGCGTGAAGCGGCGCCCGGGCCCGAGCCCAGCCCTCCGCCCGTTCCTCGTCGAGCCCGGGCTCGAACTCCTCCACGGTGGCGCCCGCGCTCGTCAAGGCGTCGCGCACCACGGCCGGCACCCGGCCGGCCAGGGCGATCGCGGTTCCCGCCAGCAGCTCCGGGCGCAGCACCGTCATCCGGCCGACACCGTATTAGAGCCATAGCCTCGCAGGCTTTAGGATCGAGAGCGGATAGGACGAGGAAGGAGAGAACGCAATGCTGTCCTACGCCCACGGGGCTCACCCAGATCCACTGCTCGGCGAGACGATCGCGCAGAACCTCGAGCGGACGGTGCAGCGCGTCCCCGATGCCGATGCGCTGATCTCCTGCCACCAGGGCGCGCGCTACACCTACGGGCAGTTCAACGAGGCCGTCGACCGGATCGCCGGCGGCATGATCGCGGCTGGGCTGCAGAAGGGCGATCGCGTCGGCGTCTGGAGCCCCAATCGCGCGGAGTGGGTGTTGATGCAGTACGCGACCGCCAAGCTCGGCGTGATCCTCGTCAACATCAACCCCGCCTACCGGCTCCACGAGCTCGAGTACGCGCTCGGACAGTCCGGCTGCCGCTGGATCGTCGCCGCCCAGGAGCTGAAGGGATCGGACTTCGTCGAGATGGTCCGCGAAGTACGTACACGGATTCCCACGCTCGAGCGCGCGATCTTCTTCGATACCGACGAGTGGAGCTCGCTCGCGGAGGGCCCCGCCGATGCGGACGAGCTGGGACGCCGGATGGCCGAGCTCGACTTCGACGACCCGATCAACATCCAGTACACCAGCGGCACGACCGGCTTCCCGAAAGGCGCCACCCTCACCCACCACAACATCCTCAACAACGGCTACTTCACGGGCGAGCTGCTCGGCTACAGCGAGCGCGACAGGGTCTGCATCCCGGTGCCGCTGTACCACTGCTTCGGGATGGTGCTCGGGAACCTGGCCGCGACCTCCCACGGAACGTGCATCGTCTATCCCGCGGAGGTGTTCGAGCCGGAGGCGACGCTACGGGCGTGCGCCGAGGAACGCTGCACGAGCGTGTACGGCGTCCCGACGATGTTCATCGCCGAGCTCGGCCACGAGCGGTTCAGCGACTATGACCTGGAGTCGTTGAGGACGGGGATCATGGCGGGCTCGCCGTGCCCGATCGAGGTGATGAAGCGCGTGTCCTCGGACATGGGCATCGACGAGATGGGGATCGCGTTCGGTATGACCGAGACCTCGCCGGTGACCACGCAGGTGCGCCGCGACGACACGCTCGAGAATCGCTGCGGCACCGTCGGGCAGGCGATGCCGCATGTCGAGATCAAGATCGTCGATCCGACCACCGGGCGCACGCTTCCGCGGGGCGAGCCGGGGGAGTTCTGCGCCCGCGGGTATGTCGTGATGCGCGGCTACTGGAACGATCCGGAGCGGACCGCCGAGGTGATCGACCAACAGCGGTGGATGCACACCGGCGATCTGGCGACGATCGACGACCAGGGCTACGTGCGGATCGTCGGCCGGATCAAGGACATGGTCATCCGCGGTGGCGAGAACGTCTACCCGCGCGAGATCGAGGAGTTCCTCTACACCCACCCCGAGATCGCCGACGTCCAGGTGATCGGCGTGCCCGACGAGCGCTACGGCGAGGAGCTGATGGCGTGGGTCGTGACCCGGCCCGGCGCGGCTCTCTCGACCGAGGAGGTGCGCGATTTCTGCCGCGGCCAGATCGCGCACCACAAGATCCCTCGCTACGTGAAGTTCGTCGACTCGTTCCCGATGACGGTCACGGGCAAGGTGCAAAAGTTCAAGATGCGCGAGGCGGCGATCGAGGAGCTGGGGCTCGGGGAGGCGGCGGCCGTCGCGACGGCGTAGGTGGCGCCGATCTGCGGGGTGCGGGCGGGTGAGAGGCCGGGGCGGGGTCGAGGCGGCTCCAAATCCTGCATAACACGTCAGGACCGGAAAAATCGGCGAGCCCTGTCGTGTTGAGCATGCTCCTCATGCATAACTCGACAGGCCTCGGATTCTGAGCCGAGATTGGCGTGTTAAGCATGATTTTCGGCCGGGTGAGGGCGCGAACCCCGCCGGGGCAGCTCGCCCTCCCCCTCCCCCACCGCCGTTTACCGAGCCGCCCGCCAGTCAGGGCTGCGGTGGCGCCACCGTCCCTACTGCTCGGTCACCCGTGGCGCGTAGCGGTGGTGGAGCATCAGCGCGTTCCCGTCGGGATCGCTGAAGAACGCCATGTGGCAGACGCCGGTGTCGAGCACCTCGCCCTGGAACTCGACGCCACGCTCCTCGAGCGTGCGCCGGGCCGCCTCGACATCATCCACGTGCAGCGCGATCGCGTTGCGGTTGAGGTGATGGCCGATCCCCATCGCCTCGCCGTTGATCAGGCTGAGCGTGAGGTTGCCCGTCTCGAACTCGGCGAAGTTGCGCTCGGGGTAGTAGACCGCGCGCGGGAGCCCGAGGGTCTGGCCGTAGAACTCGGCCGCCGCCTCGATGTCTCGCGTCGAGATCGGGACGAAATCGACGCCGGTGATGATCTCTGCGGTTGTGCTCATCGTGGTTCCTTTTCTGGTTTTGCGCTCTCCCGCGCGGCCTGCAGCGCTCCGCGTGGGCCGCGGCGCTCGAGTTCGGCGTGGAGCGTCTTCATCCGGTTGAAGATCTCGTCGGCGGCGTCCTGCTGCTGCTCACGGCTCGAGTCGGTGGAAAGCTCGAACCGCACTGGCGTCCCGTATTGGACGGTCACCTTTGGAAACTGGAGCCGCTTCCAGTTACGCACCTGATAGGAACCGAGGATCGCCACCGGCACGACCGGGGCGCCCGATTCGAGCGCCAGCCGGCCGATTCCGGGACGGGCCCCATCGGCCAGCTTGCCGGTCCGCGACCGTCCGCCCTCGCAGTACATGACGATCGCGCCACCGCGCTCGAGAATCTTGAACGAGGTCGTGAACGTGTCCTCGTCGTGGTAACCCCGCCGCACCGGGAACACGCCGCCGTGGCTGAAGACCCACGCGCCGACGCCCTTGAACAGCTGTGACTTCCCCATGAACTGGATCCGCCGGCGGATGAACATCCCCGTGAAGAAGTGATCCATGAACGACGCGTGGTTCGGCGCGAGGATCACCGGGCCGTTGGGGACGTTCTCGCTTCCGTAGCCGCGCGCGCGGAACGCGGTGAGCGCCCACAGCACGGTCGCCGTCCGAACCGTCTCATAGACCTTCGCTTCCGGCTCGCGCGAGCGCACGAGCTCATGGAACTGGTCGAAGTACTCCTTCGGCCTGGGGTCCTTGTAGACCTGGGGTCTTAGCTCGACGTCGGGCATCGCGGGCCACGATCTATCCCGACAGCGGGAGCACCAGCGCCGGCGTTTCGATCTGATGCTCGTCGCTCGTCGGCACGACGGCGGTGCCGATCGCGAAGAACTCGATCACGTGCGCGCCCCACCCGTGGCTCTTCTGGAGGATCCTCGCCCCGACGATGCCTCCCGCCTGAAGCTCGTCGGCCTCGGTCTGCATCCGCTCCATCGCCAGCTCGCGCGCCTCGTACAGCGCCTGGGTGTAGTTCGGCATCTCGGTGTTGCGTCCGAGCTGCCGGAACGATGCCCGCAATCCCTGGTGAGCGACGTGGTAGACGCAGTTCCCCATCACCATTCCCACCGGGCGATAGCCGGCGCGCAACAGCGTGGCGAAGTCCTGGCCGGTGAGATCGGACGTGAACGGGCGGCCGTTGGGAGCGCGGTGAAGCTCGCCGCCACGATGCCTGACCGCTGTGCCCACGGCGATGAACTCCGCGAGGTCGGCGCCCCATTCGTAGCGGCCGATGTCGAGGCGAACGCCGACGACGCCGTCGGCGCCAAGCTGGTCGGCCTCCTCCTCCATCCGCGTCATCGCCAGCTCGCGCGCGTGGTACATCGCCTGCGTGAGGACGCCCATCTCCTGGTTCTGGCTCCAGTTGGCCTGCTGGAAACCGATGTGGTAGATCGAGCTCCCTAGCACCAGCCCCAGCGGCTCGAACCCCGACTGGTTGACGAGGAGGAACTCGTTGACCGACAGGTCGCTGGTGAAGAACCCCCGCCCCACGTCGTCCTTCATCCGCTGGATTCGCTGCCGGCCTGACTCCGGGATCCCTGCCAACGAGCCGGATTCGTACGACGCCGCGTGCGGAGCGTCCTCCCGCGCGACGTTCTCGACCGCGACCGACTCCTGAGCCTGCTTCGCGTCGTCCGGGTCGCCTCTGTTCAAGAACCCCATCGTCGTGTCCTCCTAGTCCAAGAGCATGCGCTCGAGCGCCTGCCGTGTTTGTCTGCTGCGTTGCGCCTCGTCGGCAAGTGTCGCGCCTAGGGCTGCCAGCCACGCGTCCATATCGAGTGTGTCGCGCTTGAGGACGATCCCGCCGGACAGCCGGCTGCACATCGTCTGCACAGACTCACCCGGCCCGCGGACCAACTCGAGCCGCTGATCACCGCCGTCGACGGCGATCCTCCGCACGTCCTTCGGCCCCAGCATCCCGCGCCGCGAGCGCTGCACCGTCACGTTGCCAGGAATCGCATCCTCGAGCTTCGCGGCGAGGCTCTCGACAAACGCGTTCAGGTCACTCGCGTCGGCGCGCAGCGACGCTGCGAGCAGGTCCATGTCAATCGCTGCGCCCTCAGATGACACGATCTCAGCCTACTCTTGGTCTCGACCGCGCGCCCGCTCGAGGGAGCCAGCTTC
Source organism: uncultured Solirubrobacterales bacterium (assembly GCA_963812225.1). Taxonomy (GTDB): domain Bacteria; phylum Actinomycetota; class Thermoleophilia; order Solirubrobacterales; family Solirubrobacteraceae; genus Palsa-465. Next base: position 219,912 of record CAWEUN010000005.1, on the reverse strand, counting down.
CCGTCAATGCAGGCGTGCCAAGATCACCGGATGGAGTTCGACGAGGTCGCGACCTCGATCGCCGGGATTCCGTTCATGTCGCCGGAGTTCGGGCGCCGCGTGTACGACCACATTCGGGAGACTCGCCCAGAGCGCGCGCTCGAGCTCGGCACTGCGCACGGCGTCTCGGCCGCGTACATAGCGGCGGCGCTGGAGGCCAACGGTGCCGGCGAGCTGACGACGGTGGACCACAGCGGCGCGGCGTTCGATCCCTCGCCCGAGGACGTGCTCGCCCGGGCCGGCCTCGCCCACCGGGTGACGATCGTCCGCTCCCACAGCTCCTACAACTGGTTCCTCAAGGAGCAGATCGAGGCGGCCAGCGACGGCCTCGGCAACTGCGAGCCGATCTACGATTTCTGCTACCTGGACGGCTCGAAGAACTGGAACGTCGACGGCCTCGCGGTCGTCCTCGTCGAGAAGCTGCTGCGTCCCGATGGCTGGTTGCTGATGGACGACCTCGAGTGGACGTACGAGAGCAACCCATGGATCGTGCCCAGCGGCGACGGATTGCCCCTCGGGCCGATCTCTGAAAGCGAGCGGACCGAGCCACACCTGCTGGCGGTGTTCGAACTGCTGGTCAAGCAGCACCCATCGTTCGCACGCTTCATTCACGAGGACGCCTGGTACGGCTGGGCTCAGAAGCGGCCCGGCGATGCCCGCCGATACGAGCTGGCAAACAGCCGCCCGCTGAGCGCGCTCGTGGCCGCCGAACTCCGTCGCGTTCGCCGCCGCACCCGGCGGGCGTGACATATGCTGGCGCCCGAACGCCACGAGCACCAAAGGAGCGTCAGTTGTCCCAGGTCGAGGCCCACATCACGGGCACCGTGTGGAAGATCGAGGTAGAGGTCGGCGACAACGTCGAAGAGGGCGACACGGTCGTGGTCCTCGAATCGATGAAGATGGAGATGCCCGTCGAGGCCGAGGATCCAGGCGTCGTCAAGGAGATCCTTTGCGAGGAGGGGCAGTCGGTATCCGAGGGCGACACGCTCGTTGTCCTCGAGTAGTCCGGAGCACGAGAGCGCGAGCGGTCGGCTACTCGTCGACCAGCCGGCGCCAGGCGTCGCCCGGCTGACGATCTCCAACCCGGGAAAGCGAGGCGCGCTCGACCACGCGATCCTCGACGGCTTCACCGCGACGCTGCCCAAGCTCGATGCGCGGTGCGTGATCATCACCGGCGAGCAGTCGACGTTCTCGGCCGGCTACGACATCGGGGATCTGCGCGACGAGGTATTCGCCGACGAGGCCGAGCGGCTGGTCGCGAATCCGTTCACCGAGGCGATCGATGCGATCGAGGCGTACCGGTATCCGACGCTCGCCGCGCTCAACGGCCACACGATCGGCGGCGGACTCGAGCTCGCGATTTCGTGCGATCTTCGGATCGCCGCGGCGACGATCGCGCTCGGGATGCCCCCGGCGAAGCTCGGCCTCGTGTACTCGCACACCGGGATCCGCAAGTTCATCGACATCGTGGGCGCCGCCCGGACGCGCGAGCTGTTCCTCGTCGGCGCCCGAATCGACGCTCGCACGGCGCGCTCCTGGGGACTCGTCAACGCCGTCGCCGAAGAGGGTCGACTCGGCGAGGAGGCACTGGCGCTCGCCGTCGAGATCGCCGGCAACGCTCCGCTCGCCCAGGTCGGGAACAAGCGGGTGATCCGCGCTGTGCTCGACGCCCGTGGCGTGATCGCGCCCGAGGTCGAGGAGGAGCTGCTCGAGCTCCGGCGCGCGTGCTTCTCGTCCGAGGACTTCCGGGAAGGGGTGCGGGCGTTCGGCGAGAAGCGACGCCCGGAATGGAAGGGCCGCTGAGCTCCGTCCGCGCCGCGACGTAGCCTGCGGCGCGATGCCCCCGCTGATCACTCCCGAGGAGGCGCTGCGCCTGGGTGAGCTCGAGGAGCTCGAGGAGATCGAAGAGCTCGTCGAGCGAGCGTGGCGTCTCCGGGTCCGGCAGTTCGCGGACTCGACGGACATGTGCTCGCTCGTCAATGCCAAATCGGGCGGGTGTGCCGAGGACTGCGGCTTCTGCGCACAGTCGCGCTACGCAGAGGCGGACACTCCGATGCACGCGATGATGGAACCCGAGCAGATGCTCGAGCACGCCCGCGCCGCCGAGGCCGCCGGCGCACATCGTTTCTGCATGGTCACGCAGGGGCAGGGCCTCTCCAAGCGGGACTTCGAGAAGGTCCTCGCCGGCGCCCGCCTCGTCGCCGAGCACACCAACCTCAAGCGCTGCGTCTCGATCGGGCACATGTCGGTCGAGCGGGCCCGCGCGCTGCGCGACGCGGGTGTCCAGCGCGTCCACCACAACGTCGAGACGGCCGAGTCCTACTACCCCGAGGTTTCGACGACGGTCCGCTACGAGGGCAGGCTACGGACGATCGAAGCGGTTCGCGAGGCGGGACTCGAGACCTGCGTCGGGGGGATCCTGAACCTCGGTGAGACGCGCGAGCAGCGGGTCGAGATGGCCTTCCAGCTCGCCGCGATCAACCCCACGAGCGTCCCCATCAACCTGCTGAATCCCCGCCCAGGCACGAAGTTCGGCGGCCGCGAATTGATGGACCCGTGGGAGGTCGTCAAGTGGATCGCGATCTTCCGTCTGATCCTGCCCGACGCGCTGTTCCGGCTGTGTGGCGGGCGTGTCGAGAACCTGGGCGCCCTGGAGCAGATGGCGGTGCGGGCGGGCCTCAACGGCGTGATGATGGGAAACTTCCTGACCACGCTCGGCAACACACCCGAGCACGACCGCGCGACGTTCTCCGAACTCGGGCTGAACGTCTCGCCCCAGCCGGACAACGGCGCCAACCCGCGACCGGACAACCGTTCGGGCTGGCTCGAGGGTGAAACGCCGGATGTGGTCGGCGAAACGCTCGCCGAGCCGCCGACCGGATTCGAGGTGCGGTTGTGGGATCCATCGTCGCAGCTCCGGTTTGCGGCGAAGCGGTCGGTGCCGGCGCGGCCCGACGGGGCGCCGAATCGAGGGCGGCAGCGGGCGGCGTAGGCGCGGGCGGGTCGCTTTGTTCGGTGGCGGGGGTGAGCCGGCGGGCCCGGAGCGGCGGACGGCTTCGTGCAGCAGGGAGGGAGGGGATGGGTGCTTCCGAGGGCCGATTAGAGCCGTGCGCGCGCAAGAAACCTGCGAATTCACCCCGTCCGATGGTGCGTAGCACGACAACACCGCCCGGAGATCCGAGGCCTGTCGAGCTGTGCATGAGGAGTGTGCATAGATCGACAGGCCTCGCCTCTGGCCCCGGCTTTGTCGCGCTATGCACCATGAAAACGCCCGATCCGGACCAAGAACCGGCCTTCCGGCCGTGTAGGCCCGCAGTGCCTGCGACTAACGCCCACCCTCCCCCTTCCCCGGCGCCGTTTACCGAGCCGACCACCCGCAAGAGCCGACAATTATGCGAAGGCCCCGGCTCGGATCACCCACTTGAAAATCCGGCCAGAAGTCCCGTCCGCCCCTCGCCCTATGTTTTCGCCAGACATGCTCGAGATCGAGGCGCGGTTGGATGAGCTGAGGGCCCTGGGCCTTAGCCGCCGCACCCGGCTCGTCAGCGGCCCCCAGGGCCCACATGTGTTGGTCGATGGCAAGCCGGTGCTGCTGCTGTGCTCGAACAACTACCTGGGTCTCGCCGATCACCCACGCGTGCGCGAGGCCGCCGCCGACGCCGCGATGCGGTGGGGAGTCGGCGCGGGCGCATCCCGGCTGGTGTCCGGGACGATGACGATCCACCGCCGCCTCGAGGAGCGCCTCGCCGAATTCAAGGGCCGCGAGGCCGCGCTGCTGTTCGGCTCCGGCTATCTCGCGAACGCCGGCGCGATCGCGGCGCTGGCGCGGCCGGGCGACGTCGTCTTCTCCGATGAGCTGAACCACGCCTCGATCATCGACGGCTGCCGTCTGTCCCGCGCCGAGGTTTTCGTCTACGACCACGGCGACGTCGAGCACCTCTCGTGGGGGATCTGCGAGGCCGAGGGCCGGGGCGCGCTGATCGTCACCGACAGCGTGTTCTCGATGGACGGCGACGTGGCGCCGCTCGCGGAGATCGTCGAGCTCGCGCACCGCCACCGCATCCGCGTCCTGGTCGACGAGGCACACGCCACCGGCGTGCTCGGGCCGGGCGGCCGCGGGGCGCTGGCCGAAGCCGGGCTCGAGGATCAGGTCGACGTGATCGTCGGAACGCTCGGGAAGGCGCTCGGCGCCTACGGCGCGTTCGTCGCCTGCGACCGGCAGCTCGCCCGCTACTTCGTCAATGCCGCCCGCACGTTCATCTTCTCGACCGCGCCATCGCCGCCCGCCGTCGCCGGCGCCCTGGCCGCTCTCGAGCTGCTCGAGACCCGGCCTCGGCTCGTGGACAAGCTCCGGACCAACTCGGGGGTACTGCGAGACGCGCTAGAGCAGGAGGGGTTCGACATCCGCGGCTCTCGCACACAGATCGTCCCGCTCGTCGTCGGCGACGCGAGCCTGGCGATGCGCATCTGCGAGGCGGCGCTCGGACGCGGAGTGTTCGCGCAGGCGATCCGGCCGCCGACGGTGGCGCCGGGGAGCTCGCGGCTGCGGCTGGCGGTGATGGCATCCCATCGCGACGACGAACTGCGTGGCGCGGCGCGCACGCTCGCCCAGGTCGCTCGGGCCGAGGGGTTCGAGCCGCGGACACGCGCGCTGCCGCTGACCGAGGGGGAGGCTGAACTCGAGTGGGAGGAGTCGCGTCCCACGAGAGTGTTCGACTTCGAGCAGCCCGAGACGCGGGCTGCGTAGCAAACGCGGTTGCGCGGCTGCTTCGTCACCGGCACGGACACGGGGGTAGGCAAGACGGTCGTGGCGGCGGCGATCGTCGCGACGTTACACGCGCGCGGCGTCCCAGTCCGCGCGCTGAAGCCGATCATCACCGGTCTCGATGAACCGACGAGGCCCGATTGGCCGCATGACCACGAACTGCTGGCGCGAGCCGCCGGCAGCTCCCCCGAGGAGACGACCGTGTTCTCGTACGGGCCCGCCGTCTCGCCTCATCTCGCCGAGGAGCTGACGGGACGCCGGGTAGACCCTGAGAAGCTGCGGGCGGCCGTGAAGCAGGCCGCGCGCGAGGACGACGTGCTCGTCGTGGAGGGCGTCGGCGGTCTGCTCGTCCCGCTGACGGACGGCTACGACCTCCGCCAGCTCGCCGCCGACGTAGGGCTGCCGCTCGTGATCGCGGCGCGTGCGGGTCTCGGGACGATCAACCACACCCTCCTCACGCTCGAGGCCGCCGGCAAGGCCGGCCTCGCGGTCGCCGGCGTCGTGCTGACGCCGTGGCCCGAGGCGCCAAGCCGGCTCGAGCTCTCCAACCGGGAGACGATCGAGCGGCTCGGCCGGGTGCCGGTGGCGACGCTCCCGTACATCAGCCGGCCGGCACCAGAGTTGCTCGCGACCGCGGGAGGGCTCCTGCCGCTCGACGCGTGGATCGGGTGAGGCGGGGTGTCCGGTACGTCGGCCGCGCTGCGCTAACTTCACGCGCGTGCTATGTCTCCGCGTCCTGGCGGGCGCCGCCGCGCTGTCATTCGTGGTGCTCCCGGCATCGGCGGCACAGGCGAACATCTATACGCAGGTCCTGCAGGTCTACGAGACCGACGCGACCGTGCCGCCGTGTCAGTTCTCGAGCCGCCAGCTCGAGAGCGCGCTGAAGGCCGTCAACACCTATGGCCAGCAGTACTTCGCCGATTTCACGGCCGCCGTGCAGACGGCGCTGGCCGACCGCGCCAGCGGGGCCTGCTCCCCCGCCAAGCAGGGCGCCAATGCCGCCGCCTCGAGCCAGGTCTCCGTCCCGCCGCTCAGCCCGGGCCCGGTCACGGCCGCGACCGGCGCCTCGTTGCCCGCACCGATGCTGCTGATGGCCGCGTTCGCCGCCGTGCTGGCGCTCCTCGGAGCGCTCGCCGCGGTCTGGTGGTGGCGGGGCTGGGATCCCCGATGGGCGGCCCGGTGGCGTCACGCCTGGAGCGAGGCTGGCCATCGGTCCCGCGGCGGCACGGCGGACTTCGACGACTGGCTGCACTCGGGCTAGCCGGCTACCCGCTCTGCCGGACGGTCGAGGAGCGACTGCCGAGCGCCGCCCCCTTCGGCGAGATCCACTGAATGCGCAAGGCGCCCGTCCCGGGCGGCGCCACGTTCGTCGTCAGGAACCCGCTCGGATCGCTCGTGCTCACCGACGCGATCGTCCGGTAGTGGCCATCGCCGGAACTCCACTGGATCTGGGCCTTCTGGGTCGTGTCGTTGGCGGCCGGCCGCAGCATCGCCCACACGAGCACGGATGCGCCGTGGTGGAAGACGGGGTTCGGGACGTAGATCGGCAGCCGGTACGCGTCAAACGAGGGCTTGTGGGCGCCGCCGAGGAACTCGAGGCCGGTCTGGAACGTCGACCAGTAGCCGATGCTGCCCTTCGGGAAGCTCGGATCGGGAGCGGAGTCGACGAGCAGGAACTGGGACATCGCGCGGACGCGCGGATCCTTCCATGCGACGTACTGAGCCTCGTCGATGTACAGCGCCTGCCTGGACAGGCTGACGCCGCGGTACGGGTTCGGCGGGTTGGTCTCGTAGCCGTACTCGGTCAGATACAGCGGAAGCTGGCGCTGGACGCCGTACACGGAGAAGATCCGGTCGAGAGCGCTCTCGAGCCGGCCGAGATCGGACAGCGGGGCGAAGTTCTGATCGCTCATCGAGGCGCTCGGCGGCAGGAAGAACGAGTATGGGTGGTGGGCAAAGCCGGTGGCCCGGAACAGCGCGGGGTGAGCGCTCACGAACGCGCCCGGACTGCCGTTCGCCGGGCAGCCAGCACCGGCGGCCGCCGCGCCCCGCAGCGGCTGGTAGCTCGAGTCGAGGCAATACAGCGAGCGCAGGAACGGCAGCGGCGGGATTGGGCTCTCCGCCCTTGTGGCCTCGCTGCCCTCCGGCGCCAGCTCGCCGATCAGGATCGTGTCCGTAGAAGTGCTGTGGCCGGTCCGTGTCAGCGCCGCGTAGGCCGCGTCGAGGTTCGCTCGGTAGAGCCCGGGCGAGACCATCACCTTGGTGCCGCCGACCGATGCCCACTGTGGGGCGAGCCATCCTGGCTGATTGGGCTCGTTCCAAATCGACCAGTAATTGACCCGCGGCAGCGGCTTGCCCGTCGCACCCGCGGGCACGTACGTGCCGCTGTACCGCGCGCCGACGGCGGCCACGAACTGCCCGAAGTCGGTCGGATTGACGCGATAGTGCGTCGCGTACTTGGCCGGCGCCGGGTGCGCCATCGCCCACGACGGGCCCGGAGCGGTGACGTTGAAGTCGACGCCGATCCGGCGCGCCGCCGCGAGCTCCGTGAGCCGGTCGTACGGGGCCCACGCCGCCGCACCGTAGGCGGAGGGATCCGTAGCGTGGAAGTTGCTTGGCTCGGTCCTCGAGGTGGCCGCCGGCGCGAGCGCCAGCCACAGCACGCTCGCGCGCACCCGATCGACGCCGAGGGCACGGAGCGTGTCGAGCGTCTTGACCACCGTCTGCTGGGGCGAGTACAGCAGCAGCTGGTCGTCCTGGAAGATCGACTCGACGGGCCCGCGCGGCGGGTGGTCCCCGGACGACGAGGAGACCAGCAGCGCGATCGCCACGACCACCGCGGCGACGATCGCCAAACCGGCCGCGAGCAGGACAGAGCTCGGCCTCGAGCGTGAGCGGATCGGGGACATCGCGCCCGTAGGCTGCCAGACCCGCCGCCCGAATCCGCCGTCGGCACCCGGCCCGGCATTCCGACCGGCGCCCGAGATACGTTGACGGCGGTGCGTACCACCGATGAGCTAGTCGCCGCAGATCGCCGCCATCTGTGGCACCCGTTCACCCAGCAGCAGGTGTGGTGCGACGAGCCCGCGCTGGTGATCGATCACGCCGAGGGCACGAACCTTTACGACACCGAAGGCAACGTGTACATCGACGGCGTCTCGTCGCTCTGGTGCAACGTCCATGGGCACCGGCACCCCGCGATCGACGCCGCGATCAGCGCTCAGCTCGCTCGGGTCGCGCACTCGACGATGCTGGGCCTCACCCACGAGCCCGCGATCGAGCTGGCGGAGAGGCTGGTCGAGCTGGCCCCGGAGGGGCTCACGCGCGTGTTCTATTCGGACAGCGGCTCGGCGGCGGTCGAGATCGCGCTGAAGATGGCGTTCCAGTGGTGGGCCCAGCGCGGGGAGCCGGAGCGAACGGGCTTCATCTGCCTGGAGAACGCCTACCACGGGGACACGATCGGCGCGGTCTCGGTCGGTGGCATCGACCTGTTCCATTCGCTGTACCGTCCCCTGCTGTTCGATGCCTGGCAGGCGCGCGCGGGGGATGTCGACCATCTGGAGCGGTTGTTGGGCGAGCGTCGGCAGGAGGTCGCCGCGGTGATCGTCGAGCCGCTCGTGCAAGGCGCGGCCGGGATGCTGATGCAGCCGAACGGCTATCTGCGCGCCCTCCGCGAATGCTGCGACGCTCACGGTGTGCTCTTGATCTGCGACGAGGTCGCGACCGGCTTCGGCCGCACCGGGACGATGTTCGCCTGCGAGCAGGAAGGGATCGCGCCCGACCTGCTGTGCGTCGGCAAGGGCCTCACCGGGGGTTACCTGCCGCTCGCGGCGACGCTGACGAACGAGCGAGTCTATGCGGGCTTTCTAGCGGCGCCCGAGCGAGCCCAGACGTTCTTTCACGGGCACACGTACACGGGCAACCCGCTCGCGTGCGCCGCTGGGATCGCGACGCTCGAGACGTTCGATCGCGAACAGACGCTGGAGCGACTGCAGCCGAAGATCGAGCTGCTCAGCCGGCTGCTCGAGCAACGCATCGATGTCCTGCCGGGCGTGGCCGCGGTTCGCCAGCGGGGTTTCATGGTCGGGATCGAACTGTGCGAGCAACCGCCGGAGATGGGACTCGGACACCAGGTGGTGCTTTCGGCTCGCCGGCGCGGCGCGATCATCCGTCCGCTCGGAGATGTCGTTGTGCTAATGCCGCCGCTCTCGATATCCGAGTCGGAGCTCCGCCGGCTCGTCGCGATCACCGCGACCGCGATCGCCGAGGCGACGTCGGGCCACCTGCACATCGCCGCGTAGCGCGCCGGCGACGGCGTCGTGCTCCCCGCGTTCGGCGCGTCGCGGGCCTACTCGTCGTATGGAGAGAAGTCCCGCTTGCGCGCTCCGCACACGGGACAGAACCATGTCTCCGGGATATCCTCGAACCGCGTTCCCGGCGGGATACCGCCGTCAGGATCTCCGTCCTCGGGGTCGTAGATGAAGCCGCACGACTCGCAGATCCACTTCACGGCGCGAAGCCTAGCGCCGGCACCCCCACCGCACGGGCGCGGTAGGGTCGCGCCATGGAGATCGAACGGCCAGGCCCCGGAGAGGAGCTGAACGCCGGGGCAGAGACGGTTCCGCGCCCCGCTGCCACCGTGATCCTGCTGCGTGGAGGCGGCGCTGGGCTCGAGGTTCTGCTCGTGCAGCGAAACCCCGAATCCCGGTTCATGGGTGGTGCCTGGGTGTTCCCCGGCGGCGCCGTGAACCGGGCCGAAGGCGACGGGCCGGCCGCGCTTCGCACCGCCGCGATCCGCGAGCTCGCCGAGGAGGCCGGCGTCCGGCTCGGGGGGCCCGAGGAGCTGATCCCGTTCTCGCGCTGGATCACCCCGGCGCAAGTGAAGATCCGCTTCGACACCTGGTTCTTCCTGGCCAGCCTTCCCGCCGGCGAGCAGGCGAAGATCGACGGCGCCGAGATCGTCGACCAGCGGTGGTACGAGCCGACGGCCGCGCTCGAGGCCAGGGACCGGGGCGAGCTGCTGCTCGTGTTTCCCACGATCCGCCACCTCGAGCAGCTCTCCCAGTTCGTGTCAGTCGACGATCTGATCGACCACGCTCAGGGCCGCGAGGTGCTACCGGTCGAGCCGCGCGTGGTCCTCCAGGGCGAGACCGCTCGGATCGTGCTCCCGGGCGAGCCCGGATACGAAGAGCCTCGCTCGGGATGAGCGCAGCCCGCGACGCCGATCGCGACGGGTTGACCGTCGCTATCACCGGACCGACCGGAGACATTGGACGTTCCCTGCTGCGGACGCTTGATCGAAGTCGGGATATCCAGCGGATCGTGGCGATGGCCCGCCGCCCGTTCGACCCGGCCGCGGCAGGGCTGCGGAGGACCGAGTACCGCCAAGGGGATGTGCTCGACCGTAGCGCGGTCGTGGACGTCGTGGCGGGCGCGGACGTCGTCGTCCACCTGGCGTTCGTGATCATCGGCGGCCACGAGCAGACCCAGTCCGTGAACCTCGAGGGGTCACGCAACGTGTTCGAGGCCGCGATCGCCGGCGGCGCGAAACGACTGGTCTATGCATCGTCGGTCGCCGCTTACGGGTTCCACGCCGACAACCCCCCGCTGCTGACGGAGGACATCCCGCCGCGCGGTACCGAACGCCACTACTACTCGGCCCAGAAGGCTGAGCTCGAGGGCGTCCTGCGCGAGGTCGCGGACGGCACCAACACCGCTGCGTACGTTTTCCGCCCGTGCATCGTCGCCGGGCCCGATGCGCTGGCGCTGGTCGAGAACATTCCCTATTTCCAGCTTTCCCAGCGGCTGCCCGAGCCGCTGACGCGCGCGCTCGAGCTGATGCCGATGGTCAAGCCCGTGCTGCCCGATCCAGGTGTTCCGTTCCAGCTCGTGCACCACGACGACGTGGCTGCGGCGTTCCGCGCCGCCGTGCTCGGTCGGGGCGAGCCCGGCGTCTACAACTTGGCCGGCGAAGGCACGATCGGGATGTCGGACCTCGCCCACGCCCTCGGCTGGTACAGCGTCCGGGTACCGGAGTTCGCGCTCGACGCGACGGCGGAGCTCATTGCCCGCGCGCCGTTCGTCCCCGCGCAAGCGCAGTGGATCGAGGCTGTCCGTGTGCCGGTGTTGATGGACACCTCGAAGGCCCGGCGCCAACTCCGGTGGCGCCCGAAGCACGATGCTCGCGAGACCCTGCGCGGGATGGCCGACGCCGCACGAGAAATGGTCAGTTAGCTGACACTTGTGTTTGTACGCAAACTATTTTGCGTACAATAAGGAGTGTGAGCAGAACCGCAATCGTCTACATCGGCTCCTCAGAATCGCTCGATGAGCTGAGACTACCCGCAAACGTCGAGATCGTCGCAACCGCTGAGGGCGCGAGCGTCGGCGCCGCGCTCGAGCGGATTTCCGCCGGCGAGGCCGACGTACTCGTGCTCCCGCGCCTCCGTGCCGGGACCCAGTCGCTGGCGGACCTGATCCGGCTGCTCGACTGGTTGGCCGCAGCCGGCGCCGACCTGATCGCGTGCGACGTCGGACTCGACACCGGCACGGCGCAGGGAGGCCGCATGGCGTTGCTGCTGCGGGAGATAGACAGTTGGGGTCGGGGCGCGGACCGCCCTGGCGGTCCCCGTGGCCGACCTGGTCTCGGCGCCCGCGCGCCGGACCTGGCCGAGCGGATCGCCGAGCTGCGAGACCGCGGTCTGACGCTGCACGCGATCGCCGACAAGCTCAACGAGGAAGGGGTCCCCACGCCGCGCGGCGGGGCTCTGTGGCGACCCTCCAGCGTGCAGTCGGCGCTCGGCTACCGCCGGCCCCGGCCCCCTATTCCGGGCGCGCCACCGCCCCCGCCTCATGGCAAGCCAAAACCGCCAGGACCGCCAGGACCGCGTCACCGGAAGCGATCATGACGACGATCATCGAACAGTTCGGCGTCTTCGGCGTGTTCCTCTTGATGGTCCCCGAGAGCGCGTGCATCCCCGTGCCGAGCGAGGTGACGCTGCTGTTCTCCGGCTTCGCCGTCAGCCAGCACTGGATGAGCCTGCCGCTGGCAATCATCGCGGCGACCGCCGGAAACCTCGTCGGCTCGCTGATCGCGTACGCGATCGGCGCGACCCACGTCCTCGATCGGGTCCCCGGCGCGCGAGCGCTCGTCGCGCGCTTTGACCGCATGCTCGAGGATCGGGGGATGCGCGCGGTGTTCCTCGCCAGGCTGTTGCCGCTGGCCCGGACGTTCGTGTCGCTCCCCGCCGGCGCGCGCCGGTTGCCGCTCGGCCCATTCATCGTGCTGACCGTGGTCGGCTGCGCGCTGTGGGCCGCCGCGTTCGTGTTCGTCGGGATGGTCTCCGGGACGGCGTGGAGCGCGATCAGCTCCGTCTTCGGAAAGGCGGTGCTCGGCGGCGTCGTCGTCGCGACCGTCGTGCTGGCCGCGCGCCACGCTTCAGCTCGCCTCTGATTCCTCCTGGGAGATCACGTGGAGCACCGCGTTTATCAGCGCGAGGTGCGTGAACGCCTGCGGGAAGTTCCCGAGGTGCCGCCCCGTCCTGGCGTCGAGCTCCTCGGCGTAGAGCATCAACGGAGAGCCGTTCGCCAGCAGTCGCTCGCACAGGGCCTTCGCGCGCGCCGCCTCGCCGATCTCGCTGAGCGCCGAGACGAGCCAGAAGGAGCAGATCAGGAACGTACCCTCGGTGCCGCTGAGCCCGTCGTCGGTCTCCTCGACGCGGTAGCGCAGGACGAATCCGTCGTCGGTGAGCTCGTCGGCGATCGCGAGCACGGTCGCCCTGATCCGGTCGTCGGTCGAAGGCAGGAAGCGGACCAGCGGAATCAGCAGCGTGGAGGCGTCGAGCGCGTCGGTCTCGTAATGCTGGCGAAACACGCCTCGCTCGCTGATCCCGCGCTCGAGGACGTCCGCGCGGATCTTGTCAGCCACCGCCTGCCACTCCTCCCCGACCGACTCCTCTCCCAGCAGGACGGCCAGCCTCGCCCCCCGGTGGACCGCGACCCAGCACATGAGCTTCGAGGAGACGTAATGCTTCGGCGCGCCTCGGGTCTCCCAGATGCCCTGGTCCGGCTTGTCCCAGACCTCGATCGCGCCGGCCACCTGATTGCGCAGGACCGGCCACAGGCGCTGCGGGACGTGGCCCCCGACCTTGGTGTGCAGATATGCCGAGTCGAGCACCGATCCGAACACGTCGTTCTGGCGCTGCGTGAACGCCCCGTTGCCGATCCGGACGGGAACCGCGCCCTCGTAGCCCGTCAGGTGGTCGAGTTCCTTCTCCTCGAGATCGCGCTCGCCGGCGAGGCCGTACATGATCTGAAGCCTGCCGTCGCCGTCACGCCCGAGATCGGCGACGAACTGCATGAAGTCGTCCGCCTCCCAGTCGAACCCCAGCGCGTGCAGCGCCCACAGCGTGAACGTAGCGTCGCGCATCCAGCAGTAGCGGTAGTCCCAGTTGCGCTCTCCCCCGGGCGTCTCGGGGAGCGACGTCGTCGCGGCCGCGACCGTCGCGCCGGTGGGTGTGTACGTGAGGCTCTTGAGCGTGAGCGCCGAGCGCTGGAGGTGCGATCGCCACCGATGATCGGGAAACCTCCCGCCGGCCAACCAGCTCCGCCAGTAATGCGAGGTCATCTCCAGCCGGTCGCGGGCGTCCGCCAGGTCGCTCGGCCCGTCCAAGCCGCGGGACCAGCCGAGCGCGACGAACCGCCGCTCACCCTCGGACAGGGTATGGCGCGCCCGCGCCCGGTTTCCCTCGATCCCGATTCGCAGATCCGACGTGAGCTGGATCGCCGTCGCCCCGTCGGTCGCCTGCGCCGTGTTCCACCCCTCGCCCACCGTCCGCCACTCGGCCGGCTGGCGGCCGTAGCCGAACATCGGCTCGCACACCGCCTCGACCTGGACCTCGCCCTGCGTGCACTCGACCATCCGCACCAACATGTGGTCGGCGTCGTGGTCGGTCGGCGGGCGGGTATGGCTGGCGGCGTCGGAGCGAGAGTCGTGCCACGGCCCGATCGTCAGCGCGTCGTGGACGACGACCCAGCCCGACGGGGTCATCCATGTCGTCTCGAGCACCATCGTCCCCGGCACGTAGCGGACCGACAGCGGCACCACGATCCCGTAGGGGCCGACGCGAAAGCCGCCGGCGCGCCTGTCGAGCAGCGAGCCGAACACGCTGGCCGAGTCGAACCGGGGCAGACACAGCCACTCGATGTTGCCGTCGGGAGCGACGAGCGCGCCGGTGTGGCAGTCCGACAGAAACCCGTAGTCCGCGATCGCGGGAAACGCCGACCCGCCCCGTAACGGACTGTCGTGCGGCGGGATCGGAATGCTCGGACTCATGGCGCTGTGAGCGTAAAGCGTTAGGCTGTTACACACCGACAGAGGAGAGGGGAAATGTCAGACGAGAACGATCTCGGCAAGCGCACTGGCTTCCACTCGCGCAGTGTCGACGCGGCCGCCGCGCGTTGGGGCGACAAGCACCCCGACGAGGACCCCGAGCACCCCGCGCCGTCGCCGGTGCCCGAGGACGAGGAGGTCGTCCCGAACCGTCACTCGGCGAGCGCCGAGGCAGCCGCACTGCGGTGGCAAGAGCGCCACGAGGATGAGTAGCTCGCAGGATTAGGGCGCGCCCTGCGGGGGCGCGCCCTGTTTGGCCTCCGATGATGCATAACACGACACGACCGTCTAAGTCGGGGGGCCCTGTCGTATTGAGCACACTCTTCATGCACAGGACGACGGGCCTCGGGTTCTGAGCTGAGGTTGGCGCGTTAAGCATCATCCGCAGGCACGGAACGGTGACCGGCACCCTGCGACTGGCGATCGACCCGAAATTCTTCGGGCGCATATCGCGGGTGCGCCTCCCGGCCACGCTCGAGCGATCCGACGGCGAGCGCTGCCGTGCGAGCGCCGGCAGTTCCAGGACGGTCACGCTGATCGCCGGCGACATCAGCGACGCAATCGAGGCCATCCAGCAACCGAACGGCCGAAGCCTGGTCGCTATCGACACGCTCGACGGTCCTCTTGTGACGCGCGTGCTGATGACCGACGCCCTGTCGTTGTTCGGTGGGCCCGCCCTGTTCAGTGTCTCTGCGACCCTCGACTCGGCCCACCTCGGTGGCCGCCCGCCGTTGGCCACAGGTGGGCTGACCTTCACGCGCGATCCCGCCTGCGAGGGCGATCCAGGCGGAGGAGCCGGCCAGCTCCAGGGCTCGCTGACGCTTCACTTCGATACCCGCAGGACCGTGACGCTGCACGGAGGCGACGCTGGTCTGTCGGTCGGAGACGGGACCGACTGCGGAGAGACTCCCCTGTTCGCGCCGGAGTTGCGCGCGCCTGGCGGTCAACCGCCGCCGTACGTGACGACCAGATCGGTGAGCACGCCGACGATGAACCCGGCGCTGACCATCAGCAGTCCGAGCTCGCGGTAGCCATAGCGCCGCATCCCGTTCCAGATCTCGCCGATCACGTACAGGATCGCGCCACCGGCGAGCGCGTAGAACGCGAGCTCGAGTGGGTGGCTCGTCACCTCGTAGCCGACGATCGTGCCCAAGAACGTGGGGCCGCCGCCGATCAGACCCGCGAGCGCGAGCCACCTCCACGTCGGCTTCACGTCGCCAAGCGGTCCGACGATGCCGAAGCCTTCGGTGGCGTTGTGGAGCGCGAAGCCGATGATCAGGACCGTCGCCAGGCTGATCGCGCCTGACCGTGCTGAGACACCGATCGCGAGGCCCTCGGCGAAATTGTGGAGCCCGATCGCCGCAGCGATCGTCATCCCGGTCCACAGCACCCGGCGCCTCGCCGCGTCGATCTCGAGTGTGAGCGCGTAGGACTCTGACGCGCCTATAACGGCCGCATCGGCGGCCCCGGCGATCGGTGGCGCGCGGCGACCGGACGGCCGCATCAGCCGCTCGATCATGGCCAGCCCGGCGCTCCCGGCGCTGAAGCCGGCGGCGAGGAGGACGACGAGCCAGATCAGGTACCCGAGCGACTGCTGGTGGTGCTTCACGTCCGTCAGCGCGGTGTCCACGATCCCGATTCCGTTGGAGAGCACGTCGACGAAGATGAATGCGAGCACGCCGACGGAGAACATCGCCAGGGCCACGCGGGTACGGGGGCCGAGGAGCTGGAGACGTCCCACCGGAAGACCGAGAAATATCGTGAACCCCGCGAGGGCTCCGAGGGCGACTGTCTGCGCGAAGGACATGATTTATTAGGGCACCCTAAAACGCTCGGGCGTTAGGGTACCCTAATACGTGTCGCCGTTTGTTAAGTGTCCGCGTTGAAGTTCGGCAGGCCGAGGGACTGCAGCCAGTGGTCGACGGTGATGTTGAGCTGCGTGAACTCCCCCGTCCAGATGAGCACGCCCATCGAGATCAGCACCAGCCCGCCCACTCCGATGACGACCGGGTAGTGGCGTTTCACGACGCCAAAGGCGGAGGTCGCGCTGCCGAACGCCAGTCCTGTGATGAGGAACGGAACCCCGAGACCGGCGCAGTACACCGCGAGCAGGAACGCACCGCGCATCGCCGAGCCCGAGGCGCCGGCGGCGGTGATAATCGCGCCGAGCGTCGGGCCCGTGCACGGCGTCCAGGCGAGCGCAAACGCCGCACCCGTGAGCACCGGCCCGCTCTTGCCAGCCCGTTCCATCAGCTTGCCCACGTGCCATTCCCGGCTGAGTTGCGGGACGAACGGCGCGAGCATGAAGATCACGCCCATCGCGATCACAATCGCCCCCGATACCTTGAGCGCCGCCGGGCCGGTCAGCGCGCCGTGCAGCGCCTGCTGGCCGAGCAGGCCGAGGACGATGAAGATCGCGGAGAAGCTGGCCACAAACGCCAGCGTCGGTCCGATCACGCGGCGAGCGCGGATCTCCGTGGGCGTCACCCCGGCGACAGCCGAGATGTAGCCCGGTACTAGCGGCAGGACGCACGGCGACAAAAACGAGATCAGTCCCGCGCCGAACGCCACCGGAATTCCAATCCCGGATACTGGATCCATCGTCCTTCTCAGGAGGTTATCGCCGGTCTGGCAGCGGAGACGCCGCCGCGCCGCAGCGTAGAAGCCCACGGGCCGAGATCCGCCCTGACGGCACCCCAGCCCGGTGGTAGTTTGGGCCCATGGCCATCACCGTCCCCAAACTCCAAAACTTCATCGACTCCGAGCCGGTCGATCCGGTCGAGGGTCAGACCGAGCCGGTTCTCAATCCCGCCACTGGCGAGGTGATTGCGAACGCGCCGCTCTCGACCGCGGCCGACGTCGATCGTGCCGTCAAGGCCGCGCGCGACGGGTTCGCAGGCTGGTCCACCACCACTCCCGGAGAGCGCGCCGCGGCGCTGCTAAGGCTCGCCGACACGATCGAGGAGCACACCGAGGAGCTGGCGGAGCTCGAGTCCGACAACGCGGGCAAACCGATCAACGCGTTCCGCGACGACGAGATTCCGTTCATGGTCGACAACCTCCGGTTCTTCGCCGGCGCGGCCCGGTGCCTCGAAGGGCGCGCTGCCGGCGAATACGTCACCGGCTACACGTCGATCATCCGGCGTGAGGCGGTCGGCGTGATCGGCCAGATCGCGCCGTGGAACTACCCGCTGATGATGGCTGTGTGGAAGATCGGCCCTGCGCTCGCGGCGGGGAACACGGTCGTCCTCAAGCCGGCCGAGACAACCCCGCTGACGACGCTGAAGCTGGCCGAGTATGCCGCGGAGATCTTCCCCAAGGGCGTGCTCAACGTCATCACGGGTCACGGGGACCCGGCCGGAAGCGCGCTGGTGACGCACCCGGACGTCGACATGGTCTCGCTGACCGGCTCGGTCCAGACGGGCAAGTGGATCGCCGCACACGCGGCGGACTCGCTTAAGCGCGTGCACCTTGAGCTCGGCGGCAAGGCCCCGGTCGTCGTGTTCGACGACGTCGACATGGAGACGGCGATGGAGACGATTGCGGGGACCGGCTACTACAACGCCGGCCAGGACTGCACGGCCGCCACGAGAGTGCTGGCGAGCGCGAAGGTCATCGACGATGTCGTCGGCGGCCTCGTCGAGCAGGCCAACGGCATGGTCCTCGGCGACACCCGCTCCCCGGACACGACGCTCGGGCCACTGAACTCCGCCCGCCAGCGGGAGCGTGTCGAGGGCTTCCTGGAGCGCCGCCCGGATCATGCGGAGATCGCCGTCGGTGGCACGGAGCCCGACCTGCCCGGCTACTACCTCGAGCCGACTGTGGTCTCCGGGCTGCGCCAGGACGACGAGATGATCCAGAAGGAGATCTTTGGCCCGGTGATCACCGTGCAGCCGTTCTCCGATGAAGCCGAGGCGATCGCGTGGGCGAACGGCACGCCGTATGGCCTCGCCGCATCCGTGTGGACACGGGACGTCGGGCGCGCGATGCGGGTCGCCAACGCGCTGCGGTTCGGCTGCGTCTGGATTAACGACCACATTCCGCTGGCCTCGGAGATGCCCCACGGGGGCTTCAAGCAGTCCGGGTACGGCAAGGATCTCAGCATGTACGCGCTGGAGGACTACACGGAGGTCAAGCACGTGATGGTCTCGCTGGCGTGATCACCGCGCGTCCGTAACTTTCCGAGCGATCACGCGTTAGAGTGATCGACCAGGGTCAAAGTGGAAGCCTCCGCATTCCCAGCACCGGCTAGCCTGGCGCGGACTCGAATCTCGATCGGGGCGCCGCTGTTGCGCTTGCGTTCCGACGAGCAGCTGGTGGCGTCGTTCCGCGACGGCAACAACGAGGCCTTCCGCGTGATCTACGACCGTTACCGGCAGCGCCTGTTCGCGTACACGCGGCAGATGCTGCCCGGCGCGCGGCAGGACGCCGAGGACGCCCTCCAGGACGTGTTCGTCCGCGCGTTCGGAGGCCTGCGCGCGAACGACCGGGACCTGGCGTTGCGCGCCTGGCTCTACCGGATCGCGCACAACCGGTGCATCGATGAGCTCCGCCGGCCGGCTCCGCCCGGCCCCGAGCTGATGGAGCTTGTGCGCCCGCCGCAGCACGACCCGATCGCGGAGGCCGAGCAGCGCGAGGCGCTGCGGCGCCTGATCGCCGACGTCCGGCGACTGCCCGGTCAGCAGCGCTCGGCATTGCTGATGCGAGAGCTGGCCGGGATGAGTTACCTCGAGATCGCGGACGCACTCGCGATCTCGGTCCCGGCGGTGAAGTCGCTGCTGGTTCGGGCCCGGGTCGGGTTGGCGCAGTCAGCCGAAGCGCGCGACACGTCTTGCTCTGAGGTTCGCGAGGATCTCATCGTCGCCCACGACCGCGGCGTCCGGCCGACCGGAATGGCCCGTCGCCACCTACGAGACTGTGCCGGCTGTCGCGAGTTCCGCGGGCACCTGCGCGGCACGAGCCGGCAATTCGCCTCTCTCCTGCCCGCACTCGGGCCCATGGGGATCCTGGCCAAGCTGCTCGGATTCGGTGGCGGTGCGGGGGGTAGCGCGGCCGCGAGCGGCGGCGCCGGCGCCGCCGCCGCGGGGGGTGCGGCTGGTACGGGCGGCACGATCGCGTCCGTCGGAGTCTTCGCCACTGGGGTGGGTCACGTCGCGACGATCCTCGCCGCCGCCGTGGTGACCGCCGGTGGGGCGGTCGAGATCCAGCACTCGATCACGCCGGTAGCCCACCACAGTCACCACCGCACGGTCGCCGCCTCGACGCCGGCTCACCCGGCGTCGGCCCCGACGTACCAGCCCTCGCGAACCAGCGGGCCGATCGTCTACGCGGGACCGGCCCCCACGCAGCCGGTGCAGGCAGCCGTCACGTCGGCGCCGACGGATCCCGCGACCGCGCCGGCGCCGGCTCGGTCTCATCAGCCGGCAACGAAGACCGGCAAGGCGACGACGTCTTCGACCGCATCGCTCGGAGGCTTCGCCGACATGCAGCCGGTCAACGCGACCAACGGGACCAAGACGGGCACCCAGAGCTCGGGCACAAGCGGCGCCGACGGCTCCACGACTGCGACGGGCACCGACCAGCCCCCGGATACGACGGGAGCCGGGACGGGAACCGTAGACACTTCGACGCCGGCGACGACGGGCGGAACGGTTTCATCGGATCCGACCACCGGCGGCACCGGAACGACAGGATCGGATGGTAGTCAGGGGACGACCACGGGTAGCGGGGGCACCGGTGACGGTAGCGGTGCAACTGGATCGGGATCGGGCGGATCGACCCCCGGCGCAACAAGCGCGAGCTAACACCGCGATAGACCGCTACCTGGAGAGGCTTGACCACGAGGAGGTGCTCGTTCGTCGCGGGCGCCGGTCCAGCCTGTACACGATCATCGCGATCCACTCGACGGTCCGCGGCCCATCGCTCGGCGGCTGCCGAATGTGGACCTACGACGACGCGCGCTCGGCGCTGCGCGACGCGCTGAGACTGTCCCGGGCGATGACCTACAAAGCCGCTGTCGCCGACCTCCCCCTCGGCGGCGGCAAGGGCGTGATCATGGCGCCCGCCTCCTTCTCCAGCGAGCGCCGCCACGCCGTGCTGCTCGACTTCGCCGACGCCGTCGAGTCTCTCCGCGGCCAGTACATCACCGCCGAGGACGTCGGCACCTCCTCCCGCGACATGAACGTCATCTCCGAGGGAACCACGCACGTCGTTGGGCTGCCGCGCAGCCGCGGCGGCTCGGGCGATCCGAGCCCGTTCACCGCGCTGGGCGTCGAGTACGCGATCAGGGCGTGTTGCGAGCGCGTGTTCGGAACGGACTCGCTGAAAGGACGGTCGATCTGCGTGATCGGGCTCGGTCATGTCGGCTCCCGGGTCGCCAAGCGCTGCGCTCGCGCCGGCGCCGAGCTCGTCATTGCCGACGTCGACGAGAGCAAGCGCACCCTCGGTGGACAGCTCGGTGCCGGGTGGCTTACCCCGCCACGGGCCCTCGAGGCGGAGGTCGATGTGGTCGCACCCTGCGCGCTCGGGGGCCTTTTCGACGAGCAGACGGTCCCGCGGCTGCGCTGCCCGATCATCGCCGGCGCGGCCAACAACCAGCTCGCCGACGACCGAATCGCCGACGTGCTCGCCGCCCGCGGAGTCCTCTGGGCACCGGACTTCGTCGTCAACGCCGGGGGCCTGATCAACATCTCCGAAGAGCTCGAGCGCTATGACGCCGCGGCAGCGCGCCGGCGCGCCCGCGGCATCGGCGACACGCTCCGACAGATCTTCACCGACGCCGAGGCGAGCGGCGCGACGCCGCTGACCGCGGCGATGGAGCTCGCGCGCCGGCGCCTCGCCGCCGCGAGCACGGACTGAATCCCCGTCAGGGCTGGCTCAGCGCCGGGATCTCCGGATGCTCCACACCGTCGGGGAGACGTCCTTCCTCCTCGAGTTTGTCCAGGTGGGCGGCGAGCGTCACGGCGGCCGTGGGACGCAGCATCTCGGGCGCGTCGTCCCAGACGTCGTCGAGCAGCTCGTCGACGGTGCGCTTGCCACCGTCGAGCGCGGCGATGAGCCGCCGCTCGCGCTCGAGCCGGTGGTCGATGTACTCGGCGAGCTTCGCGTCCGCATCGAGGACCACGGGGCCATGCCCGGGGCAGAGCAGCTCGAGCCGCCGGCGCCGCAGCCCCTCGAGTCCGCGGAGATAGCCGGCCAGCGCCCCCGGGTCGGGGAAGACGAACACGCTGCCTTCGCCGAGCACGGCGTCCCCGGTGAGCGCCGCGTTGCCGGTCACGAACGCGAGGTGATCCGGCGCGTGTCCCGGCGTCCGGGTCGTGGTCAGCGGCCCAAAGACATCGCCTTCGCCGAGCTCGACGTCCACCGGCCCTCGGGCGGCCCCCACCGGCGCGCTGGGGAACCGTTCCCGAAGCGCGGGCACCGCCGCCGTGTGATCGGCGTGGTCGTGGGTGAGCGCGATCCCGCCGAGGCCACCGCGCCGCTCGAGCTCGGCGACGAGCGCCTCGACGTGCTCCGGCAAAGCTGGACCGGGATCAACGACCCATGCTGGGCCCGGCCCGACGATCCACGAGTTGGTCCCGCTGAGCGTGAACGGCCCCGGATTCGCCGCGCGGATGCCCACGAGATCGTCGCGGCTCGGAACGTCGAGGCGGGTCATGGCCGGAGGATGGCAGGCGCCGCGGTGCACGACGCGGAGCCGACCGCCTGAGGTGAATTGACAGGCAGCCGTCTGGCTGCATATCATACGCAGCCAGATGGCTGCATATTCGGACCTGGACAAGGTTTTCAGGGCGCTGGCTGATCCGAGCCGGCGGCGACTGCTCGACAGCCTGAACGAGCGCAACGGTCAGACGCTGCGCGAGCTCGGCTCGAGGCTGGATATGGCTCGCCAATCGGTGAGCAAGCACCTCGACGTGCTGGAGGCGGCCAATCTCATCACAACGGTTCGCCGCGGCCGGGAGAAGCACCACTACCTAAATGCGGCGCCCATCAACGAGATCGCCGAACGCTGGATCACGCGGTACGAGCAGGACCGCGTCCACGCGCTCGCCGATCTCAAAAGAGCACTGGAGGACACCCCGATGGACAAGCCCTCGTTCGTATACACGACCTACATCCAGACCACGCCCGAACGGCTCTGGCAGGCGCTGACGGAGCCGGCGTTCACCGAACGCTACTGGGCAATCACGTTCAACTCCGAGTGGAAGCCAGGCTCGAACATGACGTGGCACACGCGCGGCCTGACGATCGCCGATCCCGAGCAGGTCGTGGTCGAGTCCGAGCCCTATCGCCGGCTTTCCTACACATGGCACACGTTCACTCCCGAATGGGCTGAGTCGCTGGATCTCGCCCGAGACACCCGCGACCGCTTGACGGGCGAGCCGCGCTCGAAGGTCACCTTCGAGATCGAGCCGCTCGAGGACCAGGTGAAGCTGACCGTGATCCACGACGACCTCGAGCCCGGCGGGATAACGGGGTCGCTCATCAGCGAGGGCTGGCCGCGCGTCGTGGCCAAGCTCAAGACGCTGCTCGAGACCGGCGACACGCTCCCGGACTTGCAGCTCGATTCGCCGGCCAGACTTCGACTGAAGGAGACCACCAGATGACCACGCACACCACCGGCACTCGCGCCGAGTGGCTCGCTGCCCGCCTCGAGCTGCTCGATGCCGAGAAGGAGCTCACCCGCCGCAGCGATGACGTGGCCCGACAGCGCCGGCAGCTGCCCTGGGTCCGTGTCGAGCAGGACTATCGCTTCGAGACCGAAGCCGGCGCCGCGTCGCTGGCCGACCTCTTCGGTGGGACCTCGCAGCTCCTCGTCTATCACTTCATGTTCGGACCCGCGTACACCGGCGGCTGCCCGTCATGCTCGGCGATCGCCGATGGCTTCAGCGGCTCCGTCGTGCACCTCGCAAACCACGACGTCACGCTCTGCGCGGTGTCGCGCGCTCCGATCGCGGCGATCCAGGCTTACAAACGACGGATGGGCTGGACCTTCCCGTGGGCCTCCTCGGGGGACAGCGAATTCAGCTTCGACTTCCACACCTCGTTCACCGAGGACCAGCAGCGCTCGGGGACCATCGACTACAACTACCGCGCCGTGGACACGTCGTGGCTTCGCGAGGCCGGCCGAGCGAGCCGCGCTGGCGTGCACGCCGCGATGGCCGGAACCGACACAGCCACATACGTCCGGGAGCAACCCGGCATGAGCGCCTTCGTCCTCGAAGACGGAGCCGTCTACCACACCTACTCGGCCTACGCGCGCGGCCTGGACGGGCTGTGGGGCATGTACCAGTGGCTCGACCGCGCGCCGTTGGGGCGCAACGAGACCGGCCCGTGGTGGCGCCGACACGACGAATACCAAGAGGTTTGGCCCTGAGCGAGCCAGTCAGCTACGCCTGCGCCTCGACCTCACTCGCCGGTGGCACGACGATCGGCCCGTCCGGCGGTTGGGTGAAGCGGATGGGATTGCCGAACGGATCGCGCAGGGCGCAGTCCGTACCGTAGAAGCGTTCGGTCGGCTCCTGGGTGAACTCAACGCCGGCGGCACGCAATCGCTCGTAGGTGCTGATGCAGTCCTCGGTCTCGAAGATGACGCCGCCCCCCGCTGCGCCCTTCGAAACGAGCTCGCGGATTTCCTCGGCGGTGGAGTCGTCATACGCGGGCGGCCCAGGTTGCATCAGGGCGAGCTCGAGGTCAGGTTGCTGCGGCGGACTGACGGTGAGCCAGCGCATGAACCCCAGGTCGGCATCGGTGTTCACGACCATGCCGAGCTTGCCGACGTAGAAGTCCAGCGCCTCGTCCTGGTCCAGGACGTGAATGAACGTGTGGGTGATTCGATTGAGCATGCCCTGACCCTAGATGCCGCGGGCGCCAACCGCTTCTCCGAATCTGCTGTTTCAGCCGGCCGGCCGCAGCCATGCCATCGCCCAGCACGCCGGCACGCGCAGCGCCGCGCCGGCGTCCGCGAAGCGCGCGCGGTAGCTCGAGGGCGGCTCTCCGACGATTACGCGAAACGTGCGACTGAAGGTCCCGAGACTATTGAAGCCAACGTCGAAGCAGATCTCGGTCACCGGGCGATCGGTCTCGCGTAGCAGTTCCATCGCTCGTTCAACCCGCCTGCGCTGAAGGTACCTATGCGGGGTCTCGCCGAACGTAGCCCGGAACTCACGACTGAAATGCCCCGGCGACACGTGCGCCACACGCGCTAGAGCGGGGACGTCAAGGGGCTGCGCGAACGCCCGATCCATCTTGTCGCGCGCACGTAGCATCCTCCGGTTGCGATCCTCGACCACCCGAGACATGTTCGACAGGCTACGGCCAGGTACGACCGGCCCGCTGGGATCACCGCCTGGCGTTCACGACCCTGCCGGTGCGGGGCGATACACGTGAAGCGCCGCGCCTGTCTCGTATGTCTGCGCGTCCACGAGCTCCAGTCGGAGTGGTGCGGTGAGATCCTTGAATAACGGGAGGCCGCCGCCAAGCGCCACGGGTTGGAGGATGAGCCGGTACTCGTCGACGAGTCCGAGCCTTGAGAGCGACTGTGCGAACGCGGCGCCGCCCCAGGCGAGCATCTCATTGCCCGCGCCGCGCTTCAGCTGGGAGATCTCGGTCTCGAGGTCGCCGCGGGCGATGCGTGTGTCGGCCCAGTCCGCGCGCTCCAGCGTCTTGGAGAACACTACCTTGGGGATGTTGTTCATCGGAGCGGCATACGCGTCGTCGGATACCGGCCAGAACTCCGCCATCTCCTCGTACGTGACACGACCCATCAGATGTAGGTCGACGTTGCGAAACCAATCGAGCTTGCGTTGTTTGAGCGCAGGATCCTCGGGCGGGAGTCCCCAGCCGCCGGCGCCGAAGCGCCCCGGCCCTGCCACGACTCCGTCGAGCGATACCCCCATCGACAATACGAGCTTCTGCATAGCCTCCCCTGACGTTATAGTGCACCGATCGGTGCACTATAACGCGACATTGGATCGGACGTTCTTCGCCCTGTCGGATCCGACGCGTCGTGGGATCCTCGACCGGCTGGCACGCGCGCCGGCCACGCTGAGCCAACTGGCCACGCCACTGGGGCTCACTCTCAACGGCGTCAAGAAGCATGTCGGGATCCTCGAGGACGTCAATCTCGTCGTGACGGCGAAGGTCGGCCGAACGCGTGAGTGCCGGCTCGGCCCGGCTCAGCTGGACGACGCCGCGGAGTGGATCGAGGTGTACCGGCGCAGCTGGGAGCGACGTCTTGACCGTTTCGGCACCTACGTGGAGGAGGAGGACGAGGGATGACGGAAGAGGAGTTGCACTACGAGCGCTTTATCGCCGCGCCACGTGAGCAGGTCTTTGACACGTTTACAAGCCCCGGCGGCCAGGTCGCCTTCTACGGAGACGACGACCCGGGGTGGCTCGTCCGGTCCGAGAGCGACCTCCGCGTCGGCGGCACGTGGACGATCCAATTCGGTCCGTCATCCGACCGGCTCTACCGCCACCGCCACGTGTTCGAGGTCATCGAGCGCCCGCGACGCCTGCTGCTCTCCACGACCGAGACGCGGCTGGACGGCTCGACATTGCAGTTCGAGACCGAGTTCACGTTCGACCGGTCCGACGGCGGGACTCTGATGACGATGATCCAGCGCGGCATCCCGACGGAGGAGCTTCGGGCCGAGCACTCACACGGCGTTCCGCACGCGTTCGATCGGTTCGAGTTCCTTGTCCGCGCCCAGGCCACGGGTCAGAACTAGTCTCTCTTCGGGAGCGTGCGCGGTAGGCCGAAGTGGGACAGAAGGCTGCGCTCGCCGAACCAAGTGATGGCCGAGACACGGTCTTCGGCGAGCGTGAGGACCATCAGTCCGTACGCGCGTGCGATCGCCGCGTGCGGGTCGGGGAGGTAACAGCCGAACGCGGGTTGACCGTTGGCCCGGGTGGGCACGAGCCGGTAGTGCGCGCCGCGGCGGGCCGCGCGGTCATCGAGGAATCTGGCGATCGCCTCGCCGCCCTGGTATTCGTACGGCTCGGGCGGCATCGTCAGCCACGCGTCGTCGGTGAGAAGGGAGACGATGCCTTGTGTGTCGCCCCGCTCGACCGCGGTGGCGAAGTGGCCCACGAGCTCGCGCTCGAGCGGGGAATCGGGCAGCGGTGCATGCTCGAGGCTGCCGGGGGGAAGGCGCTCGTCGAGCGTCGCGCGCGCCCGCTGCAGCGCTCCCTTTACCGAGGCCTCACTGCTGCCGAGCGCCGCGGCCGCGTCGGCTGTGTCGAAGCCGAGAACGTCACGCAGCACGAGCGCGGCACGTTGGCGTGGCGGCAGGTGTTGGAGCGCCGCCACGAATGCGAGTCCGACCGACTCTCTGGTCTCGTAACGCCCCTCCGGGCCCGTGGCCGTGTCGGGAAGTCCCTCGAGCAGGACGTCGGGATACGGCTCGAGCCACGTCGGCTCGGCCATACGCGTGGGCTTGGGCGGCTCGACCATCGAAGACACCTCCTGTGGGCGACGCTTGCGGTCGCGAAGCGCGTTCAAGCAGCGATTGGTCGCGATCCGGTACAGCCAGGCGCGTAACGAAGCCCGCTCCTCGAAACGGCCAAGGCCGCGCCAGGCCGCCAACAGCGTCTCTTGCAACAGGTCCTCGGCATCTTGAACGGAGCCGAGAATCCGGTAGCAATGAAGCTGCAGCTCTCGTCGGTACGGGTCGACCAGCTCGCGGAACGCGTTCTCATCGCCCGCGCGGGCGCGGCCGAGCAGGTCCGCGGTCACGGCCGCGCCTCCATCTGACGGTCAGCTCTCACCCGCATCACCTTCTAAGGACACCACGCGGCCACGATACGGACCGGTCGCCACGGCCTGGAGACGACCGTTCCGGTCCCGACGAGCTCGGTGTCTCAACGGTGGAACGGCAAGACGACCATGGAGGCCCCAATGACATCCGCACCACGAAATATCAACCGCTGGCGGGCCTTCGCCCTGTTGGCGGTCGCGTACTTCATGACGGTCGTCGATTTCACGATCGTCAATGTTTCGCTGCCTACGATCGCCCGCGATCTGCACCTGAGCGCCACGGGCCTGCAATGGGTGGTCACCGCGTACGCCCTCACGCTCGGCGGGTTCTTGCTCCTCGGTGGTCGCGCCGCGGATCTGCTCGGCCGCCGGCGGATCGTGATGCTCGGGCTCAGCCTGTTCACCGCGGCATCGTTGACCTGCGGGCTGTCCAGCAGCGATGCGCTGCTGATCGGCAGCCGCGCGGTCCAGGGGCTGGGCGGCGCGCTGATGCTGCCGGCCGCGCTGTCAATCGTGATGAACATGTTCGACGAGGGCGCCGAGCGCAACAAGGCGCTGGGCATCTGGGGCGGCCTCGGTGCCGCTGCGGGAACCACCGGACTGATTGCGGGCGGCCTGCTGACGCGCTACGCAGGATGGGAGTCAATCTTCTTCGTCAACGTTCCGATCGGAATGGCCGCCCTGGCGCTCGCCCCCCGGATCCTCCCCGAAAGCCGCCCGACGACGGCCCACCGGCGGTACGACTTTCTCGGCGCCCTCGCCGGAACGGGTGGACTCATCCTGCTGGTGGCCGCGATCTCGCAAGCGCCGCAGCACGGCTGGGGCGCGACCGTGACGATCGGACTGTTCGCCGCATCGGCGGCTCTGCTCGCTGCGTTCGTCGTGATCGAGCACCGCGCCGAATCGCCGCTACTGCCGCTCGCGATCTTCCGGCTGCGGACGCTCGCCGGCGCCAACGTGGCTGGCCTGTTGCTGGGCGGCAGCTTCTTCGCGTTCGTGTTCGTCGGCACCCTGTATATGCAGGAGGTCCTGCACTACAGCGCACTACAGACCGGTGGCGCCTGGCTGGCCGCATCCGTGACCTCGATGGCCCTGGCCGGCCTATCGCAATGGCTGGTCACCCGCATCGGAGCCAAGGTCGTGATGATGTTCGGGATGACCCTGATCGGCGCGGGGATCCTCTGGGCGACCCAGGTGCCCGTGGACGGGCATTTCGTGGCGAATCTCGCCGGCCCGTTCTTCGTCTCGGGTGCCGGCACCGCGTTCGCGTTCATCCCCATCGCGGTGGCCGCGCTTACCGGAGTCGAAGAGCACCAGGCCGGCGTCGCGTCCGGTCTGCTGAACACGTCGCAGCAAATCGGCGGAGCGATCGGCGTGGCGATCGCCACGAGCGTTGCCGCCAGCCAAACCAAACTCCTGCTGCACGGCGGTCACCCGGCGCCAGCGGCCCTGACCGGCGGCTTCCAACACGCAATGTGGGTGCTCGGCGGCATCGCTCTGCTCGCCGTCCCGGCGATCATCGCGCTCACTCGCCGCAACGAGCGGCCGGACGCTGCAACCGGGACGACGATCCACGGTCCGGAACCCGCGCTCGCCCCCACAAACTGACGCGCCGTCCACGTGCCCGCATCGGAGGCGCGGATGGGCCCTGGTAGATTCGGGCGCCCGACGCGAGAGGAGCAGACATGGCGCACGCGCGAGGACCGCGGAGCCGGGTTGGTGTGCTCGGAACCGGCGAGGTTGGGCGCCGCCTGGCAGCTGCGTTCCGCAGTCGCGGCTACGACGTGATGATCGGCTCACGCGATCCGGACAAGCCCGAGCTACGCGAATGGCTGTCCGGCGATGGAGCCGGAATCCAACCCGGCACGTTCGGGCAGGCCGCCGAGCACGGCGATTTGCTCGTGCTGGCGGTGCTCGGCAATGCCGCGGAGGAGACGATCGCCGATGCCGGCCCCGACAACTTCAGCGGCAAGGTCGTAATCGACGCGATGAACCCGCTCGACTTCTCCGGCGGCTTCCCGCCCAAGCTGTCAATCGCAGGGGAGGATTCGCTCGGCGAGCGCGTCCAGCGCGCGCTTCCCGGCGCCAAGGTGGTCAAAGCGTTCAACACCATCGGCAATCCCTACTTCGTCGACCCGAAGTTCAGCGAGGGCGAGCCGACGATGCTGATCGCGGGAAACGACGAGGCTGCCAAGCGCACCGTCGCGGACGTGCTGGCCGACTTCGGCTGGTCCGAACCCGTCGATATCGGTGGTATCGAAGGCTCGCGCGAGCTCGAGGCGATCTGCATCGTGTGGGTCAAGATCGGCGGCGCACGGGGCGCGTGGGACCACGGGTTCAAGCTGCTCGTCGGCTAAACATCGGCCCGTTTCGGGGTCGTCCCGGTCCTGGCCCCCGAGTGCGTGCCCGCGTTCCGCGCAAGGCGCGCCTCACATGGCTTGCGTTGGCGCTGCTGACGGTGGGGTCCGTCGGGGACCTCGGTTCCGCCCCGACGGCGGCCGTGCTCGGGCTGGCGTCGATCGCGCTGTACGTCCTGCCCGCGATTGTGTTTCTGGTGCCGGCCGCGTTGGTGTCGGCCGAGCTGGCCTCCGGCTGGAAGGGTGGCGTCTACAACTGGGTCAGCGAGGGGATCTCGCCGGCGATGGGGTTCGCGGCGGTCTGGTGCCAGTTCGCGCAGACCACGTTCTACTACCCGGCGGTGCTCGCGTACGTCGCGAGCACGCTTTCGTACGTGTTTGCGCCCGGCCTGGCCCACAGCGGGGTGTACACGACGGTGGTGATCATCATCGTCTTCTGGACGTCCGTCCTCGTCGCCGCCCGGGGCGTCGTCGCCGCCGACAAGCTCGCGTCGTGGGGGATCGTGATCGGCACGCTGATCCCGGGTCTGTTACTCGTCGTTTTGGCGGGGATCTATCTGCTGCAGGGCAATCACTCGGCCGCGCCGCTGAATGGGCACCACGTGCTGCCGCCCTGGCATGGGCTCACGAGCATCGTGCTGCTCGTAAACGGGTTCTTCACCTACGCGGGGGTCGAGGTCAACGCCGTGCACGTTGACGAGCTTCGCAACGCCGGGCGCGAGTTCCCGAGGGCGATCCTGCTCGCGGTGATTCTGATCCTGCTCGTCTTCATCCCGCCGACGCTCGCAATCGCGGTCGTCGTGCCCTCGCAGCACATCAGCCTCACTGCCGGCGTGATGCAGGCCTTCAGGAGCCTTCTCGATCACTTCAGCATCAGCTTTCTCGAGCCCGTCGTCGCGATCGGGCTCGTCGTCGCATCGATCAGCGGGCTGTTGGATTGGCTGACCGGCCCGTCAACGGGACTGGTCCGGATCGGACGTGCGCGAGGCTACCTGCCGCCGTACTTCCAGCAGGTGAACGCAAACGGGGTGCAGCTGCGAATCCTCGTCGCGCAGGGGGTGATGATCACCGCGATCGGGCTGCTGTATGCACTAGTGCCGACGGTGTCGCGCGCGTACTGGGTGTTCGCCGCGCTGGCGACGGAGGTCTACCTGATCATGTACGTGCTGATGTTCATCGCGGCAAGCCGTCTGCGCCGACACCGGCCCAACCATCCGCGCGGGTATCGAGCGCCCGCGCTGATGATGATCTGCACGGTCGGCGTGCTCGCCTCGGTCGCGGCGTCCGTCGTCGGCCTGTTCCCGCCGAGCCAGCTCGGGCATGCGAACACACCCGTCTACGTGTCCGCTCTACTGGCCGGAACGCTTCTGGTCGGCGTGCTCCCGCCCGTCCTGCTCTACCGGCTCCGCCGGCCCGAGTGGAAGACCGGCTCGCCGACCGTGGATTAGGGCGCCCCGGTCGCGCCAGCCTTGCCTATCGCACGAATCTTGATGCAGGAGACTCCCGACCCGCCGGCGCTTTCATCGCCCGCAGCTCTGATTGGCGATCGGCTCGGTAAACGGAGCTGGGGGGAGGGCGGGTTCGGCCGCGCTCGCACCCGCCACCGCCTCGCTCGAGCCGCCCGATGGTGCATACCACGACAACTCGCCGCGGAAAGCCGAGCCCTGTCGACTTATGTATGAGGAGTGTGCTTAATCCGACAGGCCTCGGGATTCACGCCGGCTTTGTCGCGTTAGGCACCATCCGAGCTTCCAATTCCGCGACCGAGCCCCACCCCTCCCCTGTTCCCCAGCGCCGTTTTACCGACCCGACCGCCCGCCACAGCTGCCGGCGCTGTCAGCGCCCGCGGGCCGAGAAGACGAGCGGGCTAGCAATTCCGCCGCTATTGCGCCACAGTTTCCGGCACAACAGAGAACGCCGTTCGAGGAATCACAACCATGGTGCCGTACGCACCAGCTGCTCCACGCCGGGGCCGGATAGGGCGCTATTTCGCGCCGCTGGCGCTCCTCGGCCTGATCGCGGCGATCGTCCTCATCGTGAACTCGGCAGAGAACGTTGGCGTACATCCGGGCGCTGACAAGCCATCGCACGCGGCCGTCAGGCCCCGGCACCCCTACTGGATCGTCCATACCGGCGACACATACGCAGAGATCGCCGCCAAAACCGGATTGACGGTCGGTCAGCTGCAAGCGTTCAACCCCAACGTCGATCCGATCGAACTGCTTCCTGGCGAGCGCTTGAACCTGTGGCGCCATCCGCCCACGCCACGGCCCAAGCCGTTAGGGCCACTCTTCTGGACGGTACGACCCGGAGAGTCCTTCGGCTCGATCGCCGCGAAGACCCGGATCAACATCACACTCCTGGAGCAACTCAACCCGCGGCTGAAGTCCACCACGCTGCAACCGGGAGATCGGGTAAGGCTGCGCCGCTGAGCGCTTGGCGGCGTGCGAGCGCATCGCCACCCCGAACCCGCCATGATGCAGGAATTGAGTTTGACCAACGGCGACAAGCCGATCGTGATCATCGGCGGCGGGCTCTGCGGCGGCAACGCCGCGGTTTCCCTGAGAGAGGAGGGCTTCCGCGGGCGCGTCGTCCTTCTTTGCCCCGAGCCAGGCGTACCGTTTGGTCGCCCTCCCCTATCGAAGACCTACCTGCGCTCCGAGGAAGCCCTCGACGGGTGGTTCGTCAAGCCCGGCGATTGGTACGGGGAGCACGACGTTGAACTGGTGCGCTCACGCGCGGCCGAGGTCGACGCCGACGCGCGGACGGTCTTCCTTGACTCGGGCGAGGCACTCGAGTTTCAGAAGCTCCTGATCGCCACGGGTGGCGTCAACCGACGACTCGGCATCCCCGGAGCGGAGCTGGCGGGAGTCCACCAGCTGCGAACTGCGGCCGAGTGCGACGCGATCAAGAGCGAGGCGTCCGATGGGCGCCGGGCCGTGGTTGTCGGCATGGGCTTCATCGGCTGCGAGGTGGCCGCGTCGCTGACGCAGCTCGGGGTTCGAGTCACTGCGATCTTCGGTGGGAAGGTGCCGCTGGAGCGGGTTGTCGGGCCGGAGGTTGGTGGTGCGTTTGCCGCGATCCACGAAGAACACGGCGTCGAGCTCCTGAGCGGGGAGCAGGCGATCAGGTTGGACGGAGACGAACGGGTCGAGGCGGTCGTCACCGCCAGCGGGCGTCGCGTCGACTGCGACTTCGTCGTCGTCGGCATCGGCATCGAGCCGCAGGTGCCGTCATTCCGCGGGCGCTCGATCGATATGGCGAACGGGGTGCTCGTCGACGAGCTGTGCCGGACGAGCGCGCCCGACATCCACGCGGCCGGCGATCTGGCGAACATCCTCCACCCGCTGTTCGGCCGCGTGCGTGTCGAGCATTACAACAACGCCGAGAAGCAGGGTCGCTCAGCGGCGAGGTCGATGCTCGGCGCCACAGACCCCTACGACTACATCTACACGTTCTGGTCGGACCAGTACGAGCACAAGCTCGAGTACGCCGGCTATGCGCCGAAGTGGGAGCAGTTCGTCGTTCGCGGGAGCCTCGCAGACCGGCGATTCATCGGGTTCTACCTCGCGAATGGCGTGGTAGCGGCGACTGTCGGCTTCGACCGCGGCGGCGACCCCGAGCTCGACGAGGACTCCGAGATGGCGGCGTCGGCGCGTCTGGTCGGACTCAAAGCTCAGGCGAACCCGGACACGCTCGCCAACGAGCGGGTCGACCTCTGGTCGCTGGCTCGCTGAGGCGCGTCGCCGGCGCCGGCGGTTGGGCGACTCACCCTGAAGCGCTATGCGTTAGAGAAGAGCGGGATGTTCGCTCCACTGGCAGGAGCGAGCGGGCTGTCCAGGAGGGCGACGATCAAGCGGGCCACGTCGTCGGGCGTCAGGCCGGGGCGTAGCGCCGGATTCGCCAGCCGCAGCATCTCGGTGTCGACCGCACCGGGGCTGACGCAGATCGCGCTGATCCCGTGCTCCCGGCCTTCGACCGCGATCGCCTCGGTGAGCCCGATGACTCCATACTTGGAGACGTTGTAGGCGGTCAGCCCGGGGAACTTCTCCGTCGCGTACACGCCGGACAGCGAGGCGATGTTGACGATCCGTCCGCCGCCACCCGCCCGCATCGCCCTGAACGCAGCCTGGCAGCACAGGAAGGCGCCGGTCAGGTTGACCGCGAGCGTTTGCTCCCAGAGCTCCGGGGTCGTTTCCTCGAACGGTGCCGGAGTCAGCACCGCCGCGGCACACACGAGCGCCGCCAGCCGGCCGATCCGATCGACGGCTGCAAACAACTTCTCGACGTCCTCGCGCTTGCCGACGTCGCTCGGCACCGCTCGCGCTTGCCCGCCGGCTTGATTGATCCGCGCCGCAACGGCGTCGAGCGCGTCGCCGCCGCGCGCCGCGAGCACGACGCGCACGCCGGCGCTCGCCAGGGCCTCCGCGGTGGCCGCGCCGATCCCTCGGCTCGCCCCGGTTACGAGCGCCAGCCGTCCCTCGAGCCAGTGTCGCGACTCAGCCACGGACTCGCGTTCTCTGAGCGGTACGAGGGAGGCGCTGATACAGATGTTCGTGGGCATCGACGCTGCGCTCGATGTCGAGGTTGGTCTCGGCATGCTCTCGACACGCCCTGCGAGAGAGGGTCGCCGCATCGCCCACCGCGTCCGCGGCCGCCCGGAGATCGTCGGGCGTCACCAGGAATCCCGTCTCGCCGTCGATGACCACCTCACCGAGGGCGCCTCGCTGGAAGGCCACCACCGGCGTGCCGCACGCCTGCGCCTCTGCCGCGACCATCCCGAACGGCTCCTCCCATCTGGCCGGGCACAGCACAACAGCCGCGCGGACGATCGCTTGCCACAGCTCCATCTGGGGCACGCCGCGGCGAACGACCACCTCCGGCTCGGCGCTCATCGGGTCGATGCGCATACGCGCATAGTCCTCGTCGTAGCGATCGCCGTAGACGTCGATCGGGATGCGCGCCATGCGAGCGATGGCGATCGCCTCGGCAGCGCCCTTCTCAGGGCTCAACCTGCCGGCAAACACCGCGCCGGCGCCTGCGGCCAACGAGAAGGGGATCAGCTCTGTGGGAATGAACGGCGGGAGGATCGCCTCGACCGCCACGACCTTCCGCCACGCGCTTGCATGGCTTACGGACACGCACGCCACCGCCGGCCCGTCGCCGCCGCGACTCGCGTCACGGAGGGCGCCGGCAACGTCGCGGTCGGGTGGCAGATGGATGGTGTGGACGAGGGGCGCGCCGAGGGCCGAAGCCAGGCTGATGGCCGGTGCATCGAAGGCATGGTTGTGAACGACGTCGTACCGGTCCTCACGCACCAGTGCGTAAACGCGCGCAAAGGCGCGCTCGGCCACCGTCGATTCGTTGGCGGCCGTGCCGGTGGCTCGGTAGAGCGTGGCCGCAAGCTCGCGGTGGTCGACGCCTGTGTCGATCACCTCCACACCCGGCACGTCCGATCCGGAGGCGGCGTAGAGGTGCACGTCATGGCCTCTCTCGACGAGGCGCCGCGCGAGCTCGGCCAAGAAGGCCTGGGCGCCACCACGTTGCGGCTCCCGGATCGGGCTGACCAGCGGCGCGACGATCGCAATCCTCACGCGGCCATCACCCTGAAGGCAAGGTCGCACGGGGGGTTGACCCCAAGCGCCTCGAACGAGACACGCCGCCGGTCTGCGCGGCACGCGTGCGCTGCCGCCCGGGGATAGAAGATCTCGATCAGCTCTGCCGCTTCCTCCGGGGTCTCGAACTCGACAAACATCTCCCCGCCGAAGCTGACGTGGCGATAGCCGTGAGCCTCGAGCCAAGGCACATTGTTCGGCCAAACGACCGCTACACACCCGTCCGGCCTGCAGACGCGTTCCATCTCCGCCAACCCGACGTCGCCACCGTGACCCGCCTCCGGCGTGAGGGCCGAGCATGCGACGACCAGATCCGCCCAGTCGTCCGGCACCGGCAGATCATCGAAGAAACCGGCCATTACCCGCACGCGGTCACCGCCCGGGGCCCGGTCGAGCTTGTGGGTGAGGATCTCGCGCAGCGGCCCCGCGGGCTCGACCGCGACGATGTCACGTGCGCAACCGAGCAGCTCGAGCGTGAGCCGGCCGGTGCCAGCGCCGACCTCTACGATGCGGTCGACCTCGCCCGGGAGCCACTGAAGCACCCCGCGATGGAGCCGCTCCGCGCTCGCCAGACGGTCGTAGAGCTCCGGCTCCAGGCGGTAGAGGAGCTCCCACGCTAGCGGTACATTGGCCTGCGGGTCGGGCGCTCCGCAGCCGAGGAACCGGCGCGCCTCGTCGGCGCTCAGCGCACCGAGGTCAGCAACCGTGTAGCGCCGGCGCAAATCCTTTGCGCGGCGGGAGAGACGCTCACCCGCGGTCACCGACCTCGGCCCAGTTCTTCTCCGTTTCCCATACGCGAACCGTCCGCAGCAATCCCTCCGGCAGCTCCGGCTCGATTCTCGCCCAGAACGCCACGGCCAGGTTCTCGGCCGTCGGGACCACGCCCTCGAGCCACGGGACATCCGTATTCAGGTTGCGGTGGTCGACGTCCGCGATGATCCGCTTCGAAACGACGCCGGAGAGCCGCTTGAGATCCAGCACGTACCCGGTGGCCCGGTCGATCGCCCCCCCGACCACGACCTCGAGGACGTAGTTGTGACCGTGGAGGTTGGCGCACTTCCCGTACAACCGTCGGTTCTCCGCATCGGAGAGCTCCGGATTCCGCAGCTCGTGCGCAGCGTTGAATGACTCCCGGCGGCTGACCAGTACGGTGCTCGAGCTCCTGGACGCGACCAGGTCAGCGGGGTCCGGAACAGCGTCACTGAGATCGTGGTACGCCAACGCAAACCTCCAAGCTCTTCGCCCAGCTACTACAGGCCCCCGACGATACCGGTCACGCCCAAGAGTTGGAATCGATCGCGGACGGAGTAGTGTCGCGGGATGGATCCCGATCTGCTCCGGCGCACCGCTCAGATCGCGGACGAGTATCTGACGTCGCTCCCCGAGCGCCCCGTCCGCGCGGGTGCGTCGCTCGACGAGCTGCGCTCTGCGCTGCGGGTTGCCCTCGAGGACAATTCGCAACCAGCGCTGCAGGTGATCGAGGAGTTGGTCGCGGCGGCGGATCCGGGCCTCGTCGGGACGCAGAGTCCCAGGTACTTCGGCTTCGTCATCGGCGGCGCTCTTGACGCG
This sequence comes from uncultured Solirubrobacterales bacterium, assembly GCA_963812225.1. Lineage (GTDB taxonomy): Bacteria > Actinomycetota > Thermoleophilia > Solirubrobacterales > Solirubrobacteraceae > Palsa-465. The sequence continues at coordinate 183,416 of CAWEUN010000005.1, read as the reverse complement.
GCGATCGCCGCGGACTGGCTGACGTCGGTGTGGGACCAGAATGCTGCGGGGTATCAGGGTGGCCCCTCGGCCGCGGTGGCGGAGGAGGTCGTCTGCGAATGGCTTCTGGACATCCTCGGCTTGCCTGATGACGCGGGGGTGGGCCTGACGACCGGTTGCCAGATGGCGCACTTCACGTGCCTCGCCGCCGCACGTCATCGCGCGCTCGCCGATGCAGGCTGGGATGTCGAGGCCGACGGGTTGTTCGGTGCCCCGCCGATTCGCGTGCTGGTCGGCGCCAAGGCGCACACCACTGTCTTCGCCGCGTTGCGGATGCTCGGGCTGGGCAGCCGTCGTGTGGAGCTCGTGGCGGCTGACGATCAGGGTCGCTTGCGCGCGTCCGAGCTCGAGCGTCTGCTGTCTTCCGGCGATGGGCCGGCAATCGTCGTCGCCCAGGCAGGAGAGGTGAACACCGGCGCGATCGACGCAGTGCCCGCGATCGCGCGCCTCGCGCGCGAGCACAATGCCTGGTGTCACGTGGACGGCGCGTTCGGGCTGTGGGCGGCGGCGAGCCCGACGCTGCGAGGGCTCGTCGAGGGGGTTGCCGAGGCCGACTCCTGGGCCACCGACGCGCACAAGTGGCTCAATGTGCCATACGACTGCGGCATCGCGATCGTCCGCGACCGGGCCGCTCACGCCGCCGCGATGAACTCATTCGACGGCGCGGAATACATACCGGAGCCGCAGCACGACGAGCGCCGCCAGGCCGAATGGGTACCCGAGTTCTCGCGTCGAGCGCGCGGCTTCGCCGTCTACGCCGCCCTACGCGAGCTCGGGCGCGACGGGGTTGCCGCGCTGGTCGAGCGCTGCTGTGGCTGCGCGCGGCTCTTGGCCGAGGAGCTTGCGCGCGATCCGCGGGCCACGGTCCTCAACCACGTAGTCCTCAACCAGGTGCTGGTCCGCTTCGCTTGCGATGGCGCGAACGTCACCGACGAGGTCATCGATGCCGTCCAGCGCGAGGGCACGTGCTGGATGAGCGGCACGCAATGGGAGGGGGAGCCTGCTATGCGGATCTCGGTGTGCAACTGGCGCACGACCGAGGACGACGTCCGCCGCTCCGCCGGGGCGATCCTGGCGCAGGTGGACGTCGCGGCGCGGGCCTCCGTTTAGATCCCCGTTTCGCGTAGCTATGCGGCGGACGCGTAGTCGAACCAGTCACGGCTGGCGTACGCGTACGGGTGGTAGAAGGCGATCAGAGCGTCCTCGGGATCAACGACGTCGAGCTCGAAAGACTCGCCGGTTCGCTGGTCCTCGACCGTGACCGAGACGCGGTTCGTGATCGAGTTCCACAGCAACGTGACGTCGATTCCGTCGTTGCTGCGCTGATCCAGCTCGTGGATCGCGGTATCGGGGGTTGTGCGCATGGTGGGGTCCTCCGGTGCTCTCAGTCGAGGTCGTGTCTCCTGATTAGGACCCCTGTCGGGGCCCGAACTCATCTCATAACCGAGAGACACGGCTGAGCCCTCGGATGTGACAGACGCCGACAACGATTCGTGGTGGCTCGTGCAACCCGGCGCATGCAGGCAGGCTAAAGACGTCGAGGAACTGCTGAACATGGTGGTCGGGGAACCGCGACGGGATCGCCTGCCGCGCGCTTTTCCCGCGGGTCCGTGTCCCGGGTGAATCGTGCTGAGCCCGCGCTGCATCGCGAGCTCCTCGAGCTCGTCCAGGCGGGCGAGCCAGCCCTCGAGGTTGTGCTCCTGCAGGTAGAGGTGTGCGCCGTAGGCCTCGCAAGCGACGCGACCGACGCGGTGGCTCCGGCGCTCAGTCCCACTGGGAGTCCTCGGCGGGCTTGGTGACGGTGGCCCAGCGCTCGGCGATCTTGTCGCCGTCAAAGCGCCAGAGGACGAAGCCGTGGAAGCCCATCGTGCTGCCCGAGCTCGGGTCGGTCCAACGCCAGTGGTTCTTGCAGACCACCTTGTCGCCCTCCGCGATCAGATCTTCGATCGTGAGATGGAGGTCGGGCATCGCCGCGTACATTTGGCGCATCATCTGCTCGTCCCCTGAGGCGTCAGTGGGCTCCGCTCCGGGACCGTCGTGGTCGTAGAAGTCCGTCGTCATGTTCGTGCGAATGACCTCGGGCTTGCGGTTGTTGACGAAGTCCTCAAAGTGCGAGCACACCTTGGCCTTCATCTCGTCGGTCGTGAGGTTGGTCGGCATCGTTCCCTCCGCGTCGGTTCATCTTCGAGTCGGTGGCTCCGCGCGCCGACTCCTGGGCAAGGATCTGGCGACAGCCGAGAAAAGTCCAAGACAAACCGGCGGTGTGTCGATAGGTTGCGTCTATCGAACGCCTAGACCTGCGGCTCGTCCAGTATTTCGTCGCCGTCGCTGAGGAGCTTCACTTCGGCCGGGCCGCCGAGCGGCTGCACATCGCCCAGCCGTCGCTGAGTCATCAGATCCGCCGTCTCGAACAGCAGCTCGGCGTGACACTGCTTGACCGGACTAGCCGACACGTGGAACTCACCGAGGCCGGGCGGGCGCTGCTGAGCGAGGGACGGCGTCTGCTCGCACATTCCGAGCGAACGACCCGCCTCGTCCGCTCGGTCTCGGCCGAGCGGCTCACGGTCGGCTTTTTCGGCTCCGCCGCGAGCGCGCTGTTGCCCAATCTCTTACGGAGTTTTGGCGAAGAGCATCCGTCCGCTGAGGTATCGGTCCGCGAGCTGCTGCTCGACCAGATCGACGAGCTCCTCACCGGCGGCGTCGATGTCGCGTTCACGAGACTCCTGCCCGGCCAGGCCGAAGTCGAGCTGGAGGTGATCGCGCGCGAGCCCAGGGTCGTTGCGTTGCCGGCGTCCCATCCGCTCGCAGGGAGGGCGACGCTTCAGTTCCACGACCTTCGGGAGGACAGCTTCATCACAAATCCCGTAGTCGAAGCTTCCACGCCGCCGAAACGGTGGTTCGCGGAACAAACTCGGCACGGCCTACCGGGACGGATCGCCGCCGAGGCGGCGAGCGTGCCGGAGATCCTCACCCTGGTTGCCGTGGGAAAGGGCGTTTGCGTAGTACCGGCGACGGTCGCCCACCAATATCGGAGGACCGACGTCGTGTACGTCGAGGTGAGCGACGCGGATCCGGCGGTCGTCTCGCTCGCCTGGCCGCGCGGAGGGTTGCGCCCGATTGTTGGGGCGTTCATCGACATCACGCGGGAGCTGGCGCCAGCCTCCGTACAGACCCTCTCGGCTCAGCGGAGGGTCGATCCGGCGCAGACGGCGAAATGAGAACCTGAAACGATTCAGCCATGCCGATCGCGCTCATGCTTGCGACCCTGACCGACCGTCGCGACTTCGGCGATGACTGGCTGCTCGAGCGCAAGTTCGATGGGGAGCGGTGCGTCGCGCACAAGGACGGCGGCGAGGTGCGGCTCGAGTCCCGCACGGCCAAGGACCTCACCGGGACGTATCCCGAAGTCAGCGCGGCGGTCGTCGGGCAGCAGGATCGGGAGGTCCTCCTCGACGGCGAAGTGGTCGCGTTTGATGGGGACCAGACCTCGTTCACTCGGCTCCAGCAGCGCCTCGGGGTCACGAACCCCTCGCCAGAGCTCGTAGCGGAGTACCCCGTCGTCTTCTGCGTCTTTGACCTGCTCGTCCTCGATGGCGAGGATCTCCGAGACCGGCCCCTGCTCGAACGCCGCGCGCGATTGACGGTGTCGGTCCGGCCAAGTGCGGCTTTGCGGCTGAGCGAAGCGTGGCGCGACGACTCGCAGGGGCGGTTTGCGCGGGCGTGCCAGTCGGGCTGGGAGGGGCTGATCGCCAAGCGCGCGCAGGCGCCGTACGTTTCGGGCCGCTCAAGGGACTGGCTCAAGCTCAAGTGCGTCTGGGAGCAGGAGTTGGTGATCGGCGGTTACACCGATCCCGCCGGGAGCCGGACCGACTTCGGCGCGCTGCTCGTGGGGTACTACGACGGCGGACGGCTCAGATACGCCGGCAAGGTCGGCACCGGCTACACCACGGCGACGCTCCGCGACCTCGGCGCTCGTCTACGCGAGCTGGAGACGCCCGAACCGCCGTTCGTCGACGCGCGACCGATTCCGCGGGGCACCCACTGGGTTCGGCCCGAGCTCGTCGCCCAGATTGGGTTCGCCGAGTGGACGAATGACGGTCGCCTGCGGCAGGCGCGCTTTCTCGGTATGCGCGACGACAAGCGCCCGGCCGAGGTCGTGCGGGAGCAGCCTACGTGAGCAATCATCCCGGCCCGCGCGGCGGTCGGGCGCGAGGCCGTATGGACCGGTGGGCGGCGGGCCGGACGCTGCTGCGCGCGGCGGACCCGAAGATGGCGGAGCTGGTGGACGCGCAACCCGGCCTGGACCCCGACCGCCTCTTCGACGGCTTGCCGACCGACCTGTGGGGAGCGCTCGTGCTGCAGGTGATCGGCCAGCAGCTCTCGCTCGCGTCCGCCGCGGCGATCCTCAACCGGCTCGAGGCGCTCCACGGCGGTCGGATGCCCACGCCGAGCGAGGTGCTCGCCATCGACGACGAGGCCCTGCGCGGCATCGGGATGTCCTACGCCAAGGCGAGGTACCTGCACGATCTCGCCGCGCGGCTCGAGGACGGCCGCCTCGACCTCGATCGCCTGCGCACCCTCGATGACGACGCCGCCCGCGACGCACTCACCGAGATCAAGGGGGTAGGCAGGTTTACTGCCGACGGAGTCCTCCTGCTCTCGCTCCGCCGACCCGACATCTGGCCCGCCGCCGACCTCGCATTCCGCCACGCGGTCGAGCGTGCCTGGGGGCTCGATCCCCCGGCGTCGGTCGAGCAAATCGACGCGCTCGGCGAGCGCTTCCGCCCGTGGCGAACGCTCGCCACCGCGTACCTCTACTCGACCGTCGAGTGAGTGCAATATGGGTGGGGTGTGGGTATGACCGAGCACGAGGTGGTGATCGCCGGAGGCGGCCCGACAGGGATGATGCTGGCGGCCGAACTCACGCTTGCAGGGGTTGGTGTCGCCCTCGTCGAGCGGCGCCTGGGTCAGCGAGCTGGCGGTGCCGATCTGTCGCGGATGTGACGTGACGGGTTTCGCGCACGACGGGGCCGGCGTCGACGTTCAGCTGTCCGACGGTGGGCCGCTGCGAGCGGGCTACCTAGTGGGGTGCGACGGGGGTCGTAGCCTGATCCGCAAGGCGGCCGGCATCGAGTTCCCGGGGTGGGATCCGTCGACGAGCTTCTTGCTCGCCGAGCTGGAGATGAGTGAGGAGCCGGAGGTGGGCATCCGCCGCGACGAGAACGGCGTCCATGCCATCGGCAGGCTCGAGGACGGGAAGCACGTACGAGTCGTCGTCAGAGAAGAGCACGTGGAGCAGATCGGTGAGCCGACCTTACGTGACCTCAGTCAGTTGCTCATCGCCGTACGGGGCACGGACTACGGGGCGCACAGCCCGACCTGGATCGCCCGGTTCACAGACATGACCCGGCAGGCGGCCTCCTACCGGGAGGGACGTGTGCTGCTTGCCGGCGACGCGGCGCACGTGCATTCACCCGTGGGCGGACAGGGGCTCAACCTGGGCGTGCAGGATGCGGTGAACTTGGGATGGAAGCTGGCCCAGGTGGTCAACGGAACATCGCCAGAGAGCCTGTTGGATACCTACCAGACCGAGCGGCACCCGGTCGGGGCCCGCGTGTTGCGGAGCACGATGGCGCAGACCGCGCTCGCCCGCTCCGAGGCGCGGATCGACGCGTTACGCGAGACCTTCTCCGAGCTGCTGGGCATGGATGAGCCCCGCAAGAGGTTCGCCGGGATGATGTCGGGTCTGGACGTTCGCTACAACCTCGGCGAGGGGCACCCGCTGGTCGGACGCCGCATGCCTGACCTCGATCTCGTCACTGACAACGGGCCGCGACGGGTCTTCACCCTGCTGCACGATGCCCGACCGGCGCTAGTCAACCTTGGCGGGTCTGGCAGCGTCGACATCACGCCATGGGCCGATCGGGTCCAGCTCATCGATGCGAGCTACAACGGGAAGTGGGAGCTCCCCGTCCTGGGCGTGGTCAGCGCGCCCACCTCCGTTCTGGTCCGCCCAGACGGTTACGTCGCGTGGGTCGGGGACGGCACCGAAACGGGACTCACGGACGCATTGACGACCTGGTTCGGACCGCCGGCCGCGGCATAGCGCCGTAAAGCGATTCAGACGCCGCCGGACTCGTCAGCCGAGGCGGCCTGGACCGGTCCCGGGGAGCCCTGCATCGACGACCGAGCGGCCGAGTCTAGGTGCTGGCGATTGGCCCACCAATCGCGCAGCACGATCTGGATCGCCGCGGCGGTCGGGATGGCGAGCAGGGCTCCGAGGATGCCTAGGAGCGAGGCGCCGACGAGCACCGAGACAATGGTCACGATCGGGTTAACGCTCAGCGCCCGGCCGTACACCAGCGGTTGGATCACGTAGTCCTCGAACCGCTGCCAGATGATGATGAACGCCAGCCACACGATCGTGGCGGTCGGGAAGTCAACACCCACGGTCGCGACCGCAACGACGATCGCGCCGAGCGTCGCGCCGACGAGCGGAAGCAGATCAAAGAAGCCGACCAAGAACCCCAGCGAGAGCGCATAGGGCACACCGAGAATCGACAGCACGATCCACGTCGCGACGGTCGCGAGCACGCTGATGATGATGTTCCCGAGGACATAGTCGGCCACCGCTTTGTTGATGTCGACGACCACTCGCCGGTACCGCGCCTCTCGATCCCCGGTCAGCGAAAGTCCGAGGTTCACGTAGCTGCGGCCGTGGAGCAGAAGCAGGAACCCCAAAGCCAGGACCGTGACGAGCTGTCCGATGAAGCTCGCGGCCTGAACGGTGACATCCTTGAGCGGGCCCACCAGATGTCCGAGGAGCTGCGGCAGCCGACTGGCATCGTGGACCAATTTCGCGGTGATGTGGTAGCGGTTGTCGTAGTGCCGGAACGTTGCGTTCTTGCGCAGATCGGCCGCGTACGTGGGCGCGTGGTGCGAAAGCTGCCCGACCTCCTTGACCAAGCTCGGGACGACCACGTACCCAATCACCGCGACGGACACGATCAGGGCCACGTACACCACGAGGATGATCAAAGCGCGCGGCACCCTCGTCTTGCTGGCCAGCGCGTCGACGACGGGGATCAGGGCAAGCGCCAGGAACAGGCTGATTGCAACCAACCGAACGACCACGCGGACGCGCCAGACGAGGTAGAGCACGAGCGCGCACGCCGCCAAGATGACCACGCCCCGAACGACGGCGCCGGCCGACGGCGCCTCGAGCCGGACGCGCAGGGGTCCGCCGGCCGCGGGTCGCTTACGCGCGGACGAACGGGCTGCGGGCGAGGTCCCCCTCCTTCCGGATTAGGGTTCGGAACGACACCGCCATCGTGGCTAGAGCGTATGGGTCGCGTCGGTCGATCCCGCGGTCGCGCTATCCGGAGGCTTCGTCTGCCTTGATTGGTATCGGTCCAAGGTCTCGGCGAAGGATCATGTAGGCGATCCCCCCGCCGGTCAGCGGCACGAGCAGACCGATGGCCTGGTACAGCAGGACAGCGGCGACCGCGGGGTTATGGTCGACGCCGTAGACGATGAGCATCCCTACGATGCCCCCGATCGTCCCGATGCTGGCGGGCAGCGGAAGCGATCCACCGAGCGCGCCGATGACGTCGGCCATCACGACAACGGCGAAAGCGGGGACAGGATGGGCATGGATCGCGAAGAAGGCGGTCCAGAGGACGAGCAGATCGAATCCGAAGTAGAAGACCGCTCCGAGCACGCTCGTCCAGCCGCCCCGGTGAAACAGGGTCCGGGTGTCGGCGACGGCGTCGGCGAGCGTGGTTATCGAGGTCGCGATCTTGGGGTGCTTGGCCTCTACTCGCTCGGCGTACTTGCTCGCCCGCCGTGCGATCAATAGCGCGGCCACGATCCCGATCGCCGCAACGGCGGCGGGTAAGAGCGTCAGCAAGAGGCTCTCCTCGCCGGCGAAGATCCCCGTCGCGAGCCCAATACCGAACACAATCAAGGCCAGTGCACTGATAGCGGTGTTGAGAAAGCTGAGGTTGAACTGGCGCTCCGCGATCTGCTTCGGCGGCATTCCGAAGCGATGCAGAATCCAGGCTCCCACTCCCATCCCCCCGAGCGTGCCCCCCGGGACGAGCAGGCCCGCTCCCAGCTGTGCCCACGCGACACGCCGGTCCATTCGGTGGCCGCGCCCGTCCCGCTCAAGCGTCCGTTCGGGGTCAACGACCCCGCGCCAGGAGACGACGAAGCCCGTCTCAGACACCACCTCCAGCGCCATCGCGCCGACTATCCATTCCCAGGAAACATGCTGGAGGCTGCGGAACGCCTCCTCGAGCGTCGGGACCAACCTGACCACCAGGTAGGCGGCGGCCAGATAGCCCACCAGCTTCACGGCCGATTTCCCCAGATGATGCTTCGCGTCGCTCAGAGCGAGCCGGTTTTGGTGCGCCGGCGCGGACTTGACCTCAGACGGGTCAAGGGCTGCGTATGAGCCGCCTTCAGCCATCACGCGCTCACGCGGGCTCGCCGACCGTCCAGCTTCGCTCGAGCGTCTCGTGGCTCAAGCCCGGTCATGCGCCGCAGTCTGACAAAGAGCGGCGCGGAGTCCTAACTACCCACTACGCTCTCCCTGCTACCCCGCCCGAATCTGCTCGACCAGCTCCTGGTAGTCGCGCGCGGCGTGCTCCTCACGCTCGAGTGCCGCCAGGTACGCGGCGTGCGTCAACCACCGCTCGCCGCGCGGCGCCGCAGACCAGCTTCGGTAGGCCTCCGCCACGGCGTCGCTTGCCTCCCGCCACATGGCGTAGCTGGACTCTTGTGCGTCGGCGAGCTGCGCCTCACGTGCCGCAGTACTGAACATCGTTTTCAGCTGCATGTCTATCGTTCCAGGGTCTCGATTCGTCAGTGCAAAGGGCATCTACGACACTCGATCGTAGATATCCTACGCCTGAGAGGACGCCTGAGCCTCGGAAAGCTTCCCGGGTCGGCCCGAATTATCTACTACGAACCGTAGGGCTACCGCGTGGGGCTTCCCGCACGCCACTTCACCAGTTCCCAGAGGGCCGAGCCGATCGCGTGTCAGCCTACAGCTTGCCGGCGAGGCGGCGGAGCTGGCGTCTGCGCGCCGGGTCGAGCTCTTGCAGGCTCTTGGCGAAGTACGCCAGCGCGACATCGCCGAACTCGTCCACGAGACCCTCAACCTGAGCCCCCGCACGGAGCTCGTGGTACTGCTCGCGACTGAACCGCGGCACATACGTGTACTGCCGCCCCGTCCGGGCACGATCGAGGAACCCCTTATCACTGAGACGCAGCATCACTGTCATATAAGTCGTGTAGGCCCGAGGCGGCTTGGCCTTACGGTTCAGCGCATCCATCACCGCCCTTACGGTCGTCTCCCCCCCGCCGCGCCACACCTCCTCCATAATCTCAGCCTCCAGCTCGTGCAACGCCGGCGGTACGGGCGGTGTGCGCGATCGTGCCATGCGCAAGAGCATAGACGGCGCGCCCGACGCAGCGTAGTTTCAAGGCGCCTTTCCGGCGCAAGCGGCACTCGTCGCCGGATCTCGCATCGCGGATCGGAAGGCCGCCTCGGGCCGGATCGTCGCGCTGGTGCTGAGGCTCCGAGAAAACATGCTCCGCGCCGCCGGCGCGCGCCCCGGCGACCTGCTGGTCGCCACCGAGGCCGGCGCGCTCACGGACGCCATCAGTTGCACCGCCAAGGGGTGCCGCGTCCGGCTCGTCGCGGTCGGGCCCACGATCGCCCACGCCGAGGGCCACATCGCCTTTGCGCTGACCCGCTGACGACACGGCGGGAGCGATGGTGCACTCCGCGCGGGGGCGCTACGTCGCGAGCTCGTGCTCGACCACGTAGCGCGTCGCGTCGCTTCGAGAGTTCACCCCTAGCTTGCGGTAAATAGAGCGCAGATGGGAGTGCACGGTGCGCCGACTGACGACAAGCCGGTCTGAGACCTCAGCATCGCTCAGGCCCTGAGCGACGAGTGTCAGAACCTCCAGCTCACGCGGCGTGAGCTCATTCTGTGCCGTCCTCGCCGGGCGCGCCACATCGGCGGCAAGAGCGGCCTGCTCGGCCGTCAGCGGCTGCCCAGCCGCCCAGGCACCGTTGAATTCGTGTTCGCCGAGCGCTGCCTGCGCGGAAGCGACGGCTCGCTCGTGGTCGCCGCGGACAAACGGCGTCCATTGGGTACCGGTGTCCTGTCGCGCCCGTTCGGCTGCGCTCAGAAGCTGTGCGCCGAGGTTGACGTGGCCCGCCGCAACCGCAATCCGTCCTCGCCCCTGAAGGCAGACGGAGACCAGCCAACGGTCGTTGAGTCGGGAAGCGATCGCCAAGGCCCGTTCGCAACACGCTTGTGCCTGATCGTGATCGCCGCCGCGGGAGGCGAGCTGTGCCATCCCATAGAGACTTCCTGCCGCCTGCAATTGATCCCCCAGCTCCTCGAACTGCGCTAGGGAATCAGCGAAGAGGCGGCCCGCTTCCCGCTCGTTGCCCTCCCAGAACGCAAGCCAGCCCAGACCCTGAAGTGCACCCGGTACCGCGTAGCCGGCATAACCGGCGCTCGGACTCTCCGCTGAGACCACCTCGTGATAGAACGCGCGCGCAGCCGCGAGGTCACCGAGCTTGCGCGCAACGAGACCGCGTGCTGTGAGCGCGAGGCTGAGCGTCGCGCCGTCGTTGAGTCGCCGGCTGATGGCGACGCTCTCGTCCAGAATCATCGCGGCCCTCACATCATCATCGAGGTAGGAGGCGATCATCCCGGCTCCGACGAGGGCTCGCGCGCGCGCCGCCACCACACGGTGCCCGTAGGCGGAGAGGGCTTGACTGAGCCACTGTTCGCCTTCCCGGAGATGCCCGCGGATCAGCCAGAAGCGCCAGAGGCCATTGCACAATTGGACGGCCGCTTCCGCGTCGCCATGATCGAGACTCCAGCGCAACGCGGCCCGAAAGTTCGCATGGTCGATCGCGAGGCGCTCGACCCAGGCTTCCTCGGGGCGGTCGGGAGACCGCTCAGCCTCCTCGGCTAGACGCGCGAAGCATCGGGCGTGACCCTCACGCACGGGATACGCTTCCGGGCCTGCCTCGAGCTCCGCGAGCGCAAACTCGCGGATGGTTTCGAGGGTCCCCACGCGCGTGCGACCGTCGGCCGATTGCATCCGCCGCGCGAGTCCGTGGTCGACGAGGGAGGCGAGCCCGTCGAGCACGCTGGTGGACGAGGGCTCGCCGAGAACCGCCTCGGCTTGCGCTATGGAGCAGCCCCCGCTGAACACGCCGAGCCCACGCAACAGACGGCGCTGGCCAGCGTCAAGCAACTCATAGCTCCACCCGATCGTCGATCGCAACTCCCGCTGGCGCGCGGGCAGATCACGGGGACCATGCGTCAGCAGTTCGAGCGGTTTGTCGAGTCGCTCGAGAAGTTCCTCAGGGGACAGAAGCTTGATCCAGACGGCCGCCAGCTCAATCGCGAGCGGAAGCGCATCAACCGAAGCGCAGATCTCGGCGACGATGCGCGCGTTGTCGGGCGTAAGGCGAAAGTCCGGCCGCAAGGTCTGGGCCCGCCGAACAAACAGCTCCACTGCGGGCGAAGTCGCGATCGCTTGGTGATCGTCAGCGAGCTCGGCGGCGGGAAGGTCGAGTGGACTAATCGCGAATTCGTGCTCGCCGGAAATTCGCAGGCTCGCGCGACTCGTTGCGAGGACCTTGAGCAGCGGACACTCCGCGAGCAGATGCGCGACAACGGACGCCGCTGGCAGGACATGCTCGAAATTGTCCAACAGAAGGAGGAGCCGCCGGCTCCACAGAAACGACTGCAACTGCTCGAGTAGCGGCTGGTCTCCGCGCTCGCGAAGATCAAGTTTCTCGGCGATGGCATGTCCGACGGACGCCGGCTCGGTGACGGTACCCAACGGCGTGAAGCAGACTCCATCGCCGAACTCGGCGGCGAGATCCATCGCGACCTGCATCCCAACCCGCGTCTTCCCGACGCCGCCAGGCCCGGTCAGTGTGAGCAGCCGAACCGATGGCGACCGCAACAGCTGGGAGATCTCGGTGCGTTCGCGCTCGCGCCCGAGGAGGGGTGTAAAACCCTCTGCAGGCTCGATAATGCGGTCCACCACCACTTGGCCACTTTCGTTCCGGGGTCCCCGGCCGCAGGACCAAGCGTAACGTGCCGAAGGCGGCGCATAGCGGCGGAGGCAACACAACCCGACCCGATGGCGCAGGGCGATCTCGGGCGGGGTCAGACGAGACGACCTCGGCGCGGATGGAGCGTGTTCGCGAGGACGAGAACGTAGCGTTTCCCGTCCCGTTGGAAGCGAAAGGCAAGCAATTCTGCCGGGAGGAGCGCGCCGGGCTTCGCTCTCAATCCAAAGGCGGTCGTCCAGCCGTCGCCCTGCTCGACAATCACGTCCAGAAACCCTTCCAGCGCTCTTCCTTCCGCACTGAAGAGCGCTGATGCCGGGAGCGCCAGCAGCTCACGGACGTCGTATCCGAGCAACGAGCAGGCGCAGCGATTCGCCCAGCGGACCGCACCGCAGTCCGGATCGAGCACGAAGATTGGGTGGCGGGCTCGCGAAACCAGTTGCCCGGCGAAACGGTCGGGGGCAGGCGACAACGCGTGGCCTAGCGGGCCAACGGAACCACTTGTGGCTCAACCCGGCCAAACTCTCGCTCGCGCCGAGCAGAGGTCGTACGCTCGTACATGACCCGTCGGCGCGCTGGTGAGACGCTGTGCAGTAAGACGTCCCTGAAGATGCTGTAGCGAAAGCGAAAGCGAATGCCGTCGACGCGGAGAATGTTGCGCCCACACAAGCGATCGAATTCCTCGGTCACGAGTAGCGGATCGACGCGGCTAAGCGCTGATACCTCGTCTGGGTCGAATGATTCGCCCAGCACCGACGCCCAAATCAGCAGCCGACACGCAACCGCGCCCTCGGCTCGACAGCGCCCGAGCAGCGTCTCGGACAAGGTCTGCTCGAGCTCGCCAGCACCTCCGCCACGCACCGCGGCGGCCACGAAGCGGGGATTCCCGCCGGTTCTATCGTGAAGATTGGGAATACCGAGCGGCGCGAGCTCGCCCTCCGTTAGTGGCTCGAGGCGCACAACCGCGGTGGGAGCCAACCGGCGCACGGGATCGCTGTCTGTCACTTCTTCGTCCCGCACCGTTCCAACAATGGCAACCGGGAGCGCGGCGCACCTTCGCTGCATGTAGGCGACCGCTCCGAGTGTGCTGGCGTCCGCCCATTGGAGGTCGTCGAGCAAGAGCACGAGCGGAGCGTGCGCCTCCACGAACCGAATGAGGGCTTCCAGCGCGTCTACTTGTGCGCACGGACGATCCTCGGTGCCGAGTCGCAACTCGGGCAGGATTTCGCGCAGCGCAGGCAGCACGCCCGGTTCCGGCATCAGGTCATGCAGCGCGTCCCGAATCGCTGTGGCGAGCGGGACGTACGGCAGGTGGCGCTCTAGCTCGGAACAACTCGAGCGTCCGATCCGCACTCCTTCGAGCGACGCCACGAGCTCGTCGAGCAGCCGAGACTTACCGAGGCCGGCCTCTCCCTCGATCAGCGCCAAGGAGAACGAACCATCGAGGGCCCGGCGAGTGACGTTCTCGAGTGTGGCTCGCTCACTTACCCGACCGAGCAGAACGACGGGGGCGTCGAGGAGTTGCGACTCGCCGCCGCCTTGCTGAAGGGGAGGGAGAACCGAGGCGAGGTCGTCTTGACGCAGAATCGCCGACTGCAGCGCCCGGGTCTCAGGCATTGGCTCGAGCCCGAGCTCCTTGTCGAGGACCGTACGAAGCTGCGCGAACGCGTGAAGGGCCTCGTGCTGCCGGCCAAGGGCATAAAGGGCCAGCATTGCCAGCCGATGAGCGGCGTCGCTGAACCGATCCGTGCCCATCGCCTTCTCAGCGTGCCGGAGCGCGGCGCTGTAATCACACTCGGCAAGGGCCATGTGGGCGGTGTCGAGCCGCGCCTCGAGGACCCGGGCCTGGTAGACACGGCGGAGCTCCACCGCCCATTCCGCATAGGGCTCGTCATCGAGCACCTCGCCGCGCACAAGCGAGAGCGCATGCTCAAGGCGACGCCGAACGACGCGCGGCGACTCTCGCGCCGGGCGCTCAAGCAGAACGTCGAAGCGGTCGAGGTCGAGGGTGACGAGGTTGGTGTCGAACCGGTATGCCCGCGGGTCGGTGACGACGAGCGCACGTGCCCACTCGTGATCGGACGTCAGGTGCCGACGGAGCACCGAAATGAACGTTTGGAGCGCGCCGGGAGCGTCCAAGGGCAGCTCGTGCCCCCAGAGTAGATCGACGAGACGATCGGTCGATACCGCCTGCCCGCGCGCGGCGAGCAGGATCTCAAGCACTTGCTTCGGCCTAACCCCGCCCAGATCACCGACGCCGATCTGGCGCTCGCCGACTGTGATCTCCAGCGGCCCGAACAGCTTGATCGTCACATCCCGAGGCGTCGGTCTCGCCATCACGCCAGCTTAGGTCAGCCGCGACGAGGCCGAATCGGCACGATTGCCGTTCTTAGTTGCCGGTCTTACCGAGCCGCGGTCGGTGGAATGCCTAGGCAACTCGCATGGACAGCGATTGGCTCGGACTCAGCCGCGACTCAGGGCCTACACAGCCCGGCTTCCTAGCCTGCCGATCACACTCGCCAAAGGAGATTTGACATGGGCCGCACATACGAATGCAAGCGCCGCCTCGGCGATGCGCTGATCGACCTGTACGTCGAGTGGCGGGAAGAGTGCTCCGCGACCCAACTCGCGTATGACCGGTGGCGCGAAGCGTCCACGGACGACCACGCAGCCGCGTTCGCCGCCTATAACGCGGCGCTCGATCGTGAGGAGCGAGCCAGCGACATCTACGCCGCCGGTATCCGGCAAGCGGCCCCTCCAACTCCTCAAGTTGCGTGATCGCCCGTGTTCATCGATCGAAACGAAGATTCGGCCGCGTTACCCGGGTCCGCCTGCGGCGGCACCGGCGATTCGAACCGAGCACGTGTCCTCGACCCGCGGGAGTTGGTCGCCCACCGAGCCGTTCTCTACCGAGTCGCGCGCGCGTTGAGCCTGTCGCACCACGAGGCCGAGGATCTGGTCCAGGACACCTTTACCCAAGTCCTCGCGCGCCCACGGGTGCTGCGTCGCGCGGATGATCTGCCCTACCTCCTCCGAGCGCTCCGAAACACGCACACGACGGGCCGCCGGATCGCGTCGCGATGCCCAACGATGGTCCCGATGCCGAGCGAGGAACCAGTCTCGGCGGCTGATGTTCCCACAGCTGTTGAGGCGCGCCGTCTAATTGCCGCCATAGCGGCCGCGCCCAGAGCGTATCGGGACGCGGTCGTCGCGGTCGATCTGCTCGGTCTCTCCTACGAGCAGGCCGCCGGCCGGCTCCGGACGCGAAAGGCGACGATCACCACTCGCGTGTTTCGCGGCCGTGCCCACGTCGCCCGAATCCTGGATGCCGGATGAGCGGGCTGCGCCGCATGCAACCACAGGTTGGAACGCTCGAGTACGTAGTCGAGGTCGCCAAGGATTGGACGAACGCCCGGTTCGCCGAGGCACACACGGCTGACTTCGCGCTTCCGCCGCATCGCTTCGAGCTGTTCGGCGCGGCCGTTCACCGGCGCGCCGTCTCGCCGCTTTCGCTCGAGGGGCAATCTCCGTTCGACGCGGTGCGGCGGGCCGAGCATCCGACGGCCTGGGCCCACGGCACGGTTCTCACAATGCTCGCCGACTCCGAGTCCGGAACCGCTCAGTACGACCAAGAAGCCGTCGAGATCCTCGCGATGGAGGGAACCGACGTCCTCGTGGAATGCGCGTTCGTGGTTCGCGTCGGTGGCTTACCTCCTTGTCTCGGGCCGTTCTGGGTTGCCCGCTGATGGATCGGGACCGAGACCGAGGCTCTTGCGCACGGCTGATCGGGCTGATCTATGAGCTGCTTGACGCGCATGACGACACCACCCGTCTCGCAGCCGACTTGGCCTCCAATCCTACGTGGCGGCCCCACCTCGTCTATCTACGTGACCTCCAGCGCGTGGGACGCGAGGTGCTTGCAGCAGCATCCGGAGAACTCGAAGCCGGCTGGCCTGCCTCCCGTTAGCCGAGCTGTGCTACTATCGGGCGTAGTAATTTGTCCGCCGTAGGACTGCAACCCCAAATTCAGGAGCCGGCCATGACCGCCCGAAAACCCACCGCGCTCAGCAGTGAACAGACCATCGCCCGGGCCCGCGCGGTCCGCGCCGAGCACGCGAAGGCGGCGGCGCTTTTCGCAAACCGGGTGGAACAGGCTCGCGCCGCAGCTCGGTACAGGGCGATGGAGGAGTGGACGGCCGGGTATCGCCGGTCCACGGCCAGGTGCCGGGAGCTCGGCGAGATCATCCGCAGCGAGCGCGAGGCGGCATGACCGCGTCAACATCGTCGACCCATGGCGGCCTCCAGGTTCCACCGCCCCTCCATGAGCTCGAGGCCGAGGTCATGCAGGAGGTCTGGGAGCGCGGGGAAGCTTCGGTTCGCGAGGTTATGGAAGCGCTCAACGCCGGCGCGGACAAAGAGCGCGCGTACACGACGTACATGACGATCATGGCCAGGCTCGACAGCAAAGGCCTGCTGGAGCGCCGCCGGCAGGGAAAGACAGACTTCTACACCCCGCGGTACGCGCGCGATCAATACGCGGACCTTCGCGCCCGCGCCGAGCTCGATTCGCTCGTCGATCAGTTCGGCGACCTTGCCCTCGCCCACATCGCCCGTCAGCTCGCCGGACTTGACCCGCGACACCGGCGCGCGCTGCAGCGCCTCGCTCGTGACGCGTGACATCCCAGACAACCGTTCGCGCCACAGCCGCGTGTTCTGGCTGGCGGTCGTGGTCGGCATGGCGGGCATGCTCGCGGCCGCGGCCGCCGTCGGTACGGCGATCGGCTCGGTGCACCGCGCCTCGATGGGCGCCGGCCACCTCGACGTCGCCGGCGTCGTCCTCTCCTACCCCGAAGTCAACGGGGCGGAGTGGCTGTTAATCGGCGTCGCCGCCGTCGGCGCGACCGCGATCACCCTGGCCTGCTGGGCGTCCTGGCGGCAACGGTCGACGTACCACAGGTTCCTGGGGAAGCTTGATGTCATCGGCTGCCTCCAACGTCACCCGAACGTCAAGGTGATCGCGGGCTCACGCCCCGAAGCGTTCTGCGCCGGATACCTGAGGCCGGCGATCTACATCTCGCGCGGCGCGCTGGAATCGCTCACGATCCCCGAGCTCGAGGCCGTGCTCGCGCACGAGCACCACCACAAGCTGGTTCGCGATCCTCTGCGCTTCGCCTTCGGTCGCATCCTCGGTCAGGCACTGTTCTTCGTGCCGGTGCTGCGGCCGCTCTTCGAACGCTACGCGGATCTCGCGGAGCTGAACGCCGATGGTGCGGCCGTCCGGGCCAGCGCCGGCCGCCCGGGGCCGTTGGCCTCGGCGCTGTTGGTCTTTGATGCGAGCGTGCCACCGGGCGTCAGCGGCATCTCATCTGCCCGAGTCGACTCGCTGCTTGGTGAACCCGTCCGTTGGCGGCCACCCCTCTGGCTGATGGCCGCATCCGTCGCGGTGCTCTCTGTCCTGAGCTTCCTGATCTGGCAGACGAGCGCGGTCGCGTCTGCGCGGGCGACGTTCAACGTGCCCTTCCTTTCCTCGCAGCCGTGCGTGGTAATGATGCTCGCGCTGCCTCTGCTGGGCTGCGCCGTCGCCGTCTTCAGGCGGCGGACGCGCTCGCAGCAGGTCAGCGGGCGCGGCTGACCCGCCTCCCAGCCTCACGCCGCCCTGCGGGCGGGGCGAGGCCGAAGAACTCGGCATCGAACCAGCACGCAAGTGTCATCCCCTGCATGCTACCGGACATCATACTACACGTAATAGTAGATTTCTGGGAAGTTTTCGTCGCTACCGACGTCTAACGCTCCAGACGGATTACTACGAGCCGTCGTAGCTTGGATGAGTGCCGAGCCGGATCGAGGCTCCACCCACAGGGGTTCATGCCCTTCATTCTACTACGCATCATCGTAGATCACCTGGAGGAGCCGACAGACGGCGCTGTCGGCCCTCCGAAAAGGGTGGGCGAGGGGCTAGCGTCGCGGAGCCACTGCTCGACCGCGCCGGCGTTGGATTTGCCCGACCCCCAGAACGGCGATGATGCCCACGCCACACGGGATCAGCGCGAGCATCACGATACATGGCTGGACCGAGAGGAACGGAGGCGCGAGCGTCGCCGCGCCGACCGCTTCCCGCCCTACCAGGATCGCCAGCGTCACGACGATCGCCAGCATCGCGACCGCCGCCGTGCACATCAGCGCCGGGAATCGCCAGCCGGGGGCCTCGCCGAGGAGATAGTCGACCCGAACGGGATCAATTCCGGACGAGCCGCCAGGTTCGGAGGCGTCGCTGAAGCTCAGCATGGCCCGGGCCAGCGCCGACCGGTCACCCGCCGCGGCGGCCACCGCGCTCTCGTCCGCGCTCAGCTCGGCGAGCATCTGCTGCCCTCGCCTCAACTCGTGAACCGCCGGCAAGAAGAACAACGACCGAGCAATCACACGACCCGCTGCAAGGCGCAGCGGGTCACGCCTTTGGGCGTGGTGGCGTTCGTGAGCCAGCACGGCATCGAGGCCCGCGTCGTCCAGAAGCTCCACCGCGCCACTCGTGACATATACGCGCGGCCGGAAGAGACCGGCACAGAACGCCTCAGGACGAGGGTCGTCGATCACAAACACGCCGTGACGGAGCACGGGATCAAGCCGCGCGAGCCGACGGCGAAGGCGACCGGCCGCCCGTAGCTCCGTCCCAGCCGCGAATAGAGCGATCGCCGTGACGATGCCGCCGAGCACCGCCAGCCCGAGGACCACGACCGCTCCCGCGTTGGCCGCCGGGTAGCTGAGCTTCTGCCCGAGGATCGCCACGTGATGCGACGCCGCTCGCGGCGAGACCCGCCAGGTCTCAAGCAGCCGGAGGATTACGGCCACGAACGCTCCTAGACCGACAAGCCCGAGCAGCAAACCGGCTCGGGACGCAACGGCAAAGGCGCGCCCCGCCGAGCGGTCCGGGGACCGGCTTGCCGCGCGATCGTGACCGGAGATGTCGTCAGGGGATTGGCTGTCGACTGGGGCGCCCATGTTCTCCTGGATCGTACGGACCCATGTTCTATGACACAGGGTAGTAGACAAGTTGGCAACGGTCTGCTACGGTGCGTAGTAGATGCTCATGAGCTCCCTTCCGCTCGCCGCCATCTCTCATCTCACCGCCGGCCGCAGCCAGATCGGCACGTCGCTCAGCTTTCACCTGTTCTTCGCCGTTCTGGGTGTCGGGCTTCCGCTGATGATGCTCGTCGCCGAGGGGATGCACCTGCGCACCGGCGATCCCGTGTGGCGGGCGCTCGCCCGCCGCTGGTCGAAGGTCTTCGCCGTCCTGTTTGCCGTCGGTGCCGCGTCGGGCACGATCATCAGCTTCGAGCTGGGGCTCCTGTTCCCGCGCTTCATGGCCTACGCCGGCGGGATCATCGGGCTTCCGTTCTCGCTCGAGGGCGCGGCCTTCTTCCTCGAGGCGATCTTCGTCGGCATCTACCTGTACGGGTGGAACCGCCTCTCCCCCCGCGTGCACTGGCTCTCGGGCATCCCGATCGCGATCTCCGCGGTGGCCTCGGCATTTTTCATCGTCACCGCGAATGCCTGGATGAACGTGCCCCGTGGTTTCCAGATCGTTCATGGCCGCGTCACCCACGTCGACCCGCTGGCGGCGATGTTCAATCCCGCGTGGGCGACCGAAACCTCGCACATGATCTTCGGCGCGTACCTCGCTACCGCGTTTGGGATCGCGAGCGTCTACGCCGTCGGAATGCTCCGCGGACGCCGCGACTCATATCACCGCAAGGCGATTGCCGTGGCGCTGTCGATGGCGGCGATCATGGCGCCTCTGCAGGTGGCGGTCGGTGACCTCCTGGGTCGCACGGTCGCGAACCACCAGCCGGCCACACTCGCGGCGATCGAGGGTGTCACACACACCGAGCGTGGCGCCGGCCTGAATGTCGGCGGATTCCCGCTTCCCGGCCATAACGGTGACGTCCTCAACGTCAAGGTGCCACACCTGCTCAGTCTGCTCGCGTTCGATAGCCCCAAGGCGCCCGTGCGCGGCCTGGACACGTTCCCGAAGGTAGATCGCACGCCGCTGGCGCCGTACGTGCGCCTGGCGTTCATCGGCATGGTCGGGATCGGGTCCGCTCTCGTCGCGCTCAGCCTGTGGTACTGGCTGCGCCGGCGCCGGGGAACAAATGGGCCGGAGGACCGCCTCACCCTGATGGCCATCGCGGCCGCGGGCCCGGCTGCGTTTCTGGCCAACGAGCTTGGGTGGCTGGTCTCAGAGCTCGGACGTCAACCATGGATCGTCTACGGGGTGTTTCGGACCTCGAGTGGGATCACGACCTCTCCTGGCCTCGGCGCTACCTTCACAGCGTTCACGCTGCTCTACGTCGGCCTGACCGTGCTCACCGTCTGGAGCGTGCGTCGCATCGCCGGTAGGCCGGTCGAAGGCCTGCCCAGTGCCGCACTGGCGGTCGCGTGAGCCTTCCAGCCGTGATCGCGGCGGTACTCGGCGTCTCGCTGACCGCGTACGCGCTGTTCGCAGGTGCGGACTTCGGCGCCGGCATCCTCGACCTGGTCGCGGGCGATCGAGGCGCGGACCGCAAGGCGATCGCAGCGACGATCGGGCCGGTATGGGAAGCGAACCACGTGTGGCTCATCTTCTCGATCACGATCCTCTTCTCCGCGTTCCCGCCCGCCTTCTCAGCGCTCGGGACCGCGCTGCTCGCGCCGCTGACCGTCGCGCTGCTGGCGATTGTGCTGCGCAGCGCCGCTCTCGGCCTCCGGGGAGACCCTGCCACGCCAGTCCGCAGTCAAATCCGGTTGAGCCGGCTGTTCGGGGCGGCCAGCGTCGTCGCGCCGTTCGCATTCGGCGCCGTGGCCGGGGCGCTGGCCGAGGTCTCCAGCTCTCCCACCGTCGCGACCTCAGGCGTTCCGCACGTCCCGTGGACGGGAGCGTTCGCACTGCTGACCGGTCTGCTCGCTGTGGCACTGTGTGCACAGCTCGCTTCGACCTTCGTGGCGCTGGGACTGGTGCGCTCGGACGAGCGGCGACTCGCGGAGCGGTTTCGCCTTAGAGGACTGCAGTCCGGCGGCGCCGTCCTGGTACTGGGCCTGCTCGCGCCCGCGGTCGCGGCGACCGCAGCCCCCGCGTTCTGGCACCGGCTCATCGGCCCGGCGCTGCCGCTCCTGATCGCGGGAGTCGGCGCAGAGGCGCTGACCCTGCTCGGTCTGTGGCGGCGGCAATACCGACTGGCCCGCGGCGCGTCCCTTCTCACCGGCGGCGCGGTTCTGTGGGGCTGGTTCGTGAGCCAGGCCCCCCACCTCATCGGTTCCCGGCTGACGATCCACACCGCTGCTGCCACCCACGCTGCCCTGGTGTCGATCGCCGTCGCGAGCGGGTTCGTGCTCCTGCTCGTCCTCCCCGCAATGTTTCTGCTGTTCGCCGTGTTCGCGCGGCCCGAGCTTGAGGTAAGCGAATGAAACGACTTCGAACCCCACCCATTCCCGACCGCCGCCTCATCGCTGGCAGCGCCGTGATCCTGTGGATTGCGATCTCCCCCTGGGTCTGGGGCTTTTCCGACAATCACTCGGCTGTAGCAAACCACGTCGCTCTCGTGTTCGGCTTCGGACCGCTGGCACTTCTCATCGTAAATCTCCGTCCGGCCGCGTTCGTCACTCTGTTCGCCGGGGTCTGGCTGGCGATCAGCCCATGGCTCCTCGGCTACGCCACGGACCACGCCGCGTGGCTGACTGACCTCGTCACCGGACTGCTCCTGGTGGTGCTCTGCGCGAGCGCTGCAGGGTTGCGTGTCTCTCGCCACCGCCCGGCCAGCCGCACCAAGAAGACCTCCGCTTCGCCCGCAGTCGCGAAGACCGCCGCCTCGAGCTCCTCATAAGACGCGTGTCTACGCGCCGGCGCAACGGACGCGGGACGGGCCGGATTGCCAGGACGCGATGGGGCGTGTTCGCGGCCGTTCCCCTGGTCTTCCTCGCCGTCCCTTCGCTCACGCATATCCCCGCGCGGCTCGTCGCCGGCTGCGCGGGGTGGATCGCGCTCGCGGGGTTCCTCGAGCTGGTGTCGATCGTCGGATTCGTAGTCGTCTTCGCCGCCGTGTTCGGCGCAGGAATGACCCGGCGTCACGCAGGCGTAGCCGCGCTCAGGGCGCTGGGGGCCAGCACGGTTCTCCCGGCGGGTGGGCTGGTCGGGCCCGCAATCGGGGCGCGCTCGGCGACTGCGGGCCCCGAGACCGTCCCCAGTCTCGCCCGGTCGACCATCGCTTTCACGATCCTGACCACGACACCGGGCGTCGCCGCACTGGGGTTCTTCGGCGTGAGCCTGTGGTTGGGCTGGCCGGCAGGCCCACACGGCGCGCTGTTGACGCTTCCTGCCGCCGGGGCATCGGCGGCTCTCGTGGCTCTCACCCTTTGCTGGCTCGGCCGTCGGAGGGCCGAAGCCGCGCTCCCGGAACGCCGTCCGGGCCAGTACGTCGACTCGCCAGCGGCTCACGCTTTCTGAGGGAAGGCGCCGCCGATGCCCGGCGCCTGATCGCGACTCGAGACCCAAAGCTACTCTGGGCCGTGGCTTACTACGTCTTCGACAACGCGGTCCTGTGGGCCACCTTTCGCGCGTACGGCCATCCTCCCCCACTCGGGGTGATCGAGGTCTGATTGGAGCGCTGGTGCTGTATGGCGCCCCCGCCGCGCCGGCGGCAGCAGCCGTTTTGCTCTATCGCGGGATCACGCTCGGCGTATCAGTGTCGCTTGGCGCCGCCGCCTGGACGTTCGGGCGGCAGCAACCGGGAAAGCGCAGTCGCTCAGATGAAGGCGACGGGCATCTTGCTATCCGCCATAGTATTATGCGACGTAATAATCGGCACCGCAGCCGCGCCCACCTCGTGCGCCCCCCGGAAGCCGCCCCGATGACAGAGCCACGCCGACCTCGCCATCTTTCGAAGTACACACAGGATCGCCAGCTCCCGGGCGCCTTTGAAGGAGAGACGGTCACGCGCCGTCGGTTCATGTCGGCGACCGCAGGCACCGCCGGCGCGATCGCCGCCGCCGCGTTCACATTGCCCGCGCTCGGCTTCGCGATCGCCCCCGTATTCCGGCAAACGCCCGGCACATGGCAGGAGGTGGGACCGGTCTCCCAGTTCACGAGTACCGACTACTCGTCCGCGGTGATCACGATCGAGCCAGACCTCGGCCAAGCGGGCTTGTCGACCGCATTCATCCGCCTTCATAACCTGGCGATCGACGGCCCGATAAAGGACCAGTACGACCACGTGATCGCCATCTCATCACGCTGCGTGCACGTCGGCTGTCCCGTGCGCTATGTCGCCGCTGCACAGAGCTTTGTCTGTCCGTGTCACGGCGGCGTGTACAACTTCCGCGGCATTCGGACCGGAGGGCCGCCGCCGCGCCCGCTGGATCGCTTCTACACCCTCATCCGCCACGGGCGCGTACTCGTCGGGCCGCGCTACAGCGTCAACAACCAGCTCCGCCGGTTCTCACCGCGCGATCCCGGCGAGCCCCTGAACGGCATTGGCCAGTTTCTGTATCCCGCCCGCCCCTCGACGCCCCCGGCTCCTCCGGGCGCCAAGTCCTAGCGTCCAGAGGAGCCAAGGGTCCCGGGCACCAAGCGCGGCGCCTCAGTGGTCGAGGAGTCAACGAGGTTGCAGAACCTCGCACCGCGCGTCGCGCCGTAGCGCTCGCGCCTGGTCGCTTGACAACAGCCTCCTGAAGCGCCCTCTCGGACGCGGTGGAAGCATGATCGCGTCACAGCCGAACTCCTCGGCGCCCTCGGCGAGTGCGCGCGGGGCAGAACCGAAGAGGACCGTGAGTTCAGCGGGTGTCTCTATCAGGCGCGCGGCTCGTTGAAGGTCACCCCGGGCGGCGTCCAGGAGCACGTCATTCCAGACACTTCTTCCCCGAGGTAACCGTGTAGCTGATAACAGCCGCCTCGGCTCCAACTCCACCAGCACAACGATCGTCAGCCCTGCCCCGTGTCGTTGCGCCAGTAGATCGGCAGCGATGACCGCCTCATCCCCCTCAGGCGATCCGTCGTAGGCGACAAGAAGATGACGGTAAGGGATGCCTTCCAGCCTATCGCTCGTCGGCGTCCATCACCTACGACCATGCGTAGTATTATTGCAAGTCGTGAGCCATCTGGCGCGTCATTCCAGCGCTACGAGCGTTGCGCCATCGACGGGGCGAAGGACCGTTCTGCTCACCGGAGCTACCGGGTATGTTGGTGGGCGGCTCCTGCACCGCGTCGAGGCGGACGAGCGCCTCGACGTGCGCTGCTACACGCGGAGGCCCGAAACGCTCGCCGCGCGAAGCGCCGCCGACACGGAGCTTGTCCACGGAGACGTCCTTGATTCGGAGTCGGTTGGCAGAGCGATGCGCGGCGTGCACGACGCGTACTACCTGATCCATTCGATGGGAACGCGCGATGATTTCGCGGCGCTCGACCGCGCTGCAGCGACGAACTTCGCCGTAGCGGCCCGCCGCGCAGGGGTTGGGCGGATCATCTATCTCGGCGGGCTGGGGGCCGGCAGCGACCTGTCTGCGCACTTGGCGAGCCGCCAGGAGGTCGGCGACATCCTGCGTGCCTCGGGCGTGCCGACGATCGAGTTCCGCGCCTCGATCGTGATCGGCTCGGGCAGCGCTTCTTACGAGACCGTTCGAGCGCTCGTCGAGTCCCTACCCATGATGATCACGCCGCGGTGGGTCAACACGGCGGCACAGCCAATCGCGGTCGAAGACCTCATCGACTACCTGGTAGCGGCGCTCGACCACGAAGGCAGCGCGATCTTCGAAATCGGGGGCCGCGACCGGGTCTCCTACGGCGAAATCATCCGGGAGTACGCGCGGCAGCGGGGCCTCCGACGCCGGCTCGTCCCGGTTCCTCTGCTCTCATCCGCGCCGTCGCGCTTCTTCCTGGGGCTCCTGACGCCTGTCTACGGCCGAGTGGCCGGGGAGATGGTCGAAAGCCTCCGCAACGAAACCGTGGTCAACAGCGCCGAGGCGCTGAAAACCTTCCCCATCACCCCCCGCGGCCTCAGCGACGCGATCGCGCGCGCCCTGACCAACGAGGACCGGGAGTTTGCCGAGACCCGGTGGTCGGATGCGTTCGCTCCCGAGCGGTCGCTCCGGTGGAGCGGACACGCATTCGGCCGCCGCCGCGTGTCATCACGGGCGGTTCGCGTCCCGAGCCCGCCCGCGGGCGCGTTCTATCCGATCCGGCGGATCGGGGGCGAGACCGGATGGTACGCGAGCGACTGGTTCTGGAAGGCCCGAGGGCTGCTCGACACGCTCAGAGGCGGCGTGGGGCTCCGCCGGGGTCGCCGCGACCAGACCGACCTCCGCGTCGGCGACACGATCGACTTCTGGCGAGTCGAGCGCTTCGACCGAGACCGCCTCCTCCGCCTCGCGGCCGAGATGAAGATCCCAGGACGACTGTGGCTCCAGTTCGAGGTCGGTCCTGACGAGAACGGAGGAGCGCACATCCGCCAGACAACGGTGTTCGATCCGGCTGGCTACGTCGGACTCGCCTACTGGTATCTCCTCTGCCCGGTCCATCAGGCGGTCTTCAAAAGGATGCTTCGCGGCGTTGCGAATGCCGTCCAGGCGTATCCAAGTCGCGCACACTCCGCTAAGGCGGGTGAGCCCCAATGGCATCGGTCCTTGGTTAGACGATGGGGGCGGCGGCTCGGAAGCAGCCACGAACGTGGTCGTTGACCACGCCGACGTTCTGCATGAACGCGTACACACTCGTGGGACCGACGAAGCGGTATCCCTGTGACTTCAACTGCTTGGCCAACGCTTCCGCCTGCGGTGTCGACGTCGGGAGGTCTGCGAGGGAGCGCGCCGCGTGCTTTCGGGTGCTCGCGTAGGACCTCGCGAGCTCTGCAAGGCTCGGCGACGCTGACCCCATCGCACGAGCGTTGGCCACAGTGGCCTCGATCTTGGCGCGGTTACGAATGATCGAAGGATCCTGGAGCAGGTCGCCGACGTCCCGCTCCGTCATCGCCGCGACCTGCGCGATGTCGAAGTCGTGGAAGGCTCTCCGGAACCCTTCCCGTTTGTTGAACACGATCGACCAACTGAGGCCGGCCTGAAAGACGCCTAAGGTGAGCGCCTCGAATAGCGCCGACTCGTCGTAGGTGCGCCTACCCCAGACCTCGTCGTGGTAGCGGCCCAACCCAGTATCACCACGCCCAGCCCACGCACACCGCGGCTTGCCGTCGTACCCGATGATCACGTCGTCGCTCATCCGAACCTCCGGAGCTCGCGGCGGGATTTGGGATCTCTCATCATTCCCGGGAGTCTCCAGGGTGAGGGCCCAGGCGGCATCGCACGAACGCGTGATTTCAAACTCCGCGGTTCGTGGTAAGCCATCTTGGCCAGCGCGAGCGGAAGGTGGTTCAGGCGTGCCTGTGCACGATGAGCACGGTACGCCCGGAGTGCGCCGCGACCGCACTCGCCACGCTGCCAAGGAAAATGCCTGTGAGACCACTCTTGCCATGGGAACCGAGCACGATCACGCTCGCGTCGCGGTCGTCGGCGACGCGGGCGATCCCCTTCCACGTTGTCGGTTCCTTCACCGCGAGAGTCTGGGCGCGGAAGCCTGCGGCTTGCGCCATCGAGGCTCCCTGCGCGGCGGTTTCCTCGGCAGCCTTCCTGACCTCGTCGGTTGCCGCTGCGTCGAACTCGACCTCGGGCGGCGGGATGAACCCAACCCCGTACGGACGCCATACGGTCAGCACAATGGCGTCTCTTCCCGGCGCAAGCTGACGGCCTGCCTCGTCGATCGCGAGCTTGGCCAGATCCGAGCCGTCGTAGGCGAACAGCACAGGGCCCAGGTCGCCGGTGCTCATGTGACTGCGCCAGCTGGATGGTCGGGCACGGGCGAAGCCGAGTCCTCGTCACGCGGGCCGCCGTACTGTCCACCCGCGTCACAGGCGAGCGGCTCGGCGAGAACCTTCGCCCCCGAGGAGTCACGGATGCGGTCCAGCAGCGGCGGCGAGTACCAAGCCGGGGCCTCACCGCTCATCCAAACCTCCAGCGCCGGCGCCGGCGGGCGCACCCGACCCAGGGCATAAAGGGAGACCGCGAACAGCGTGCCGCCGGTCGCGATCCCGAAGCAGATCCACAACGCGGTCCGGGTGCCGGCTTCCGGGCTGCCCCCGACAGTAGCGGCCACGTGCGCCAACACCGGTCCGACCCCGAATGCGGCGACGCCTCGCAGCAACTCGATGATCGCGAACACGCGCTGTAGGGCGTTATTGCGCAGCGAGAAGCCGGCGATGAACAGCGCCGGCGCCACCGAGCCGCCCACGCCGAGTCCGACTAGTCCAGAGCCGAGCGCCATGAGCAGGGAGGTGGGCGGGAGCTCGGACTGAAGTACCAGGATCCCCGCGATCAGCGAAAGCATGCCGCCCAGGACGAGGTAGTGGAGACCCCGGGTCCGGAAGACCAATCCGAGCAGGACCGCTGTGATCAGCGCCGCGATGAACTCGGGGAACTGAAGCAGCCCCAGATGCACAGGAGTGAACTCGTTTCTGAGCAGGACGGCGGCCAGCGCGACCGCCGATATGGAACTCGCCGCCGCGCACATCGCGACGACTATCCCGCTCACCGGGAGCGTGCTGCCAAGCGGGCGTATGCACAGCAGCGGTCGCTTGGCGCGATACTGGTACACCAACAGGACCACGATCAAGGCGAGCCCACCTGCCAGCGGCACGAGCGTCAGGGGGTCAAGGAACGAGTGGGTGAGCAGCTCCGAGGAGCCGTAGAACAGGGCCACGCAGCCCGCGGCGGCCAATCCGACGGGGAGAGGGTTGCGCGTGGCGCTGCGGTCAGCCGGCGGGGCGTCTTGAAAGGTCAGCAGCGACAGCAGCAGCGCCGCCGCCGCAATGCCGGCGATGATCCAAAACAACGGACGCCACCCGTTGGCTTGCGCCTGGATGCCGCCCACGAGCGGCCCCAGCGCGACCGCCCCGAAGATACACACGTTCAGGATCATCGCCGTCCAGCGGAGCTTCGAGATGGAAAACGCGACGACGAGCGGGGGGACGGCCGCAATCAGCAGCAGGCTGGTGCAGAGACCCTGCAACACGTGCCCCGCGATGAAGAATCCCGCGTCCGGAGCGGCCGCGGCGAGCACCGAGCCGAGCACCAATAGCGCGGCGTAGAGGACCAGCATCCGACGCTGGGGAAGATGCTGCGCCAAAAGCACAGCCAGGACCGTCCCGACCGCATAGCCGGCGTTGGCCATGCCCGACGTCAGACTCATCGCCTGAAGACTCATATGCAGGTCGCTGGCAATGATTGGGGTGATCGGCTGCAGTGCCGCCGAGAGCGCCAGGTACGGGACCAGGGCGAAGATCACCATGGCCGCGGCCGCCGGATAACGGCCTGTCCAGGGTCCCTGTCGCATCAGTCGAATTCCCCATCCACGGCGGTCACCCCATCATAGGCACACGGCGCGCCGACGAGCGATCGACCGCTCAGCGGCGGCGGTGCCGGATGGCCAGACGAGTGCCAGCAGGACGGCTGGCTCGACGCGGGTGGTGAGTCGTCCGGCCTCCTGCGCTTCGGGATCGCTTTACGGCTCGCCGAGGCGGGCGGGCCGGCGCTACGACGGGCCCTCCTGGGATTCCTCGATGGCCTCCTCGCCCATCGTTGACGGTCCCGGCGAGGCGGCGGGCGAGGCACTGAGCGACGCTTGAAGAGCGGCGGCGTCGTCGGGAGTGAGGGTCTTGCGAATCACCCGTGCGGTGCCATTGCCGACTGCCGCGAGCAGTTCGTCGACGTCGTTTGCGCCGGCGATCAGCACGATCGCAGAGCCCGAGCGCGGCACAACGGCGCGCAGCCGATCGGCGAGCAGCTGCGGTTCGGAGTCGACCTCGCTCGGCCTTCCGACCTCGGATCCGATCGTCGCGCCCAATACCATTCCGGCAGCGAATCCGGGGGGGCCGAGGAGCGCACCGATCACGGCTCCGACGCCCCAGCCCTCAGCGGCTCCACGCTCGGAGACATGGAGAGCCTCGTCGGCATCCACGTAGTGGCCCGCGAAGGTTCCGCGCAGCACCAGGTGACCGTCGTGGTGATGCTCAACGAACCCCACCTCCCGCGCCCAGAGTGGCGTGGCGCCCGGTCGATCGCGCGCCACGGCAAACACCTCCGTCGCCGAGTTCACGCCACGAAAGATCACGAGAGCGAAATCGAGATCCATCCTTGCTCGTCACCGTACCTCAGAGCACGTGGTGCTGCCACCCGCTACGGCTCCAAAGCCAGTCAGACGCCGTCGGTTGAGCGGCGAAGCGCGGTGAGGTAGCGGTGTTCGTTGATCGCCGCCGCCCGGCGGAGTGCCTGTGCTGCGGCCAGAAAGCGGCCACGATCACGCGCGGAACCCATCCGTAGCTCGTCAGCCATCCGTTCGAGCAGGTCGGCGAAGGAATCTTCCGCCTTAGCCATCTCCCAGTGATCCGTTGCGGATCTGACGGCTGAGATGATCCGCTCTTGCTCGTCGCGGATCTCAGCACGTAGGCGTTCGTCACCCATCTCCGCATTCTCGTCCATCCGCCTGCGCGTTGACGACTCGTGCAGGCGTTCGGCCTGGGGGCTGCGGAGACCCGGGCCCGCCGACGGCGCTGTCTGCTCCGCGACCAAACCTACGCTCTCGAGGTGGCCAGCTACGCGACGAAGCGTTGCGTCACGTGCTGACCGGCTTGCCGGTTGGGCCGCCCGCGTGCTGGTCGATCACCGTTCGCCCCATTTCGCTTCCCCGTTCGCGTCGACCTCGAACCACCGGCGATGGGTCATTCCCTGATCGCGAACCTCGAGGCGAGTCGTGCCGTTGTCATCAGCCGCTCTGAGCAGCCTGACGGCAGCAGCAAGGGTCTCCTCGTCCGCGTCGATACCGGCGGCTGAGGTCGTAAGCAGAGCACGTTCGAGAGCAGTCTCGGCGCGATGAGCATCGCCCGCTTGGCGCGCGTCCTGTAACGCCTTGAGCGCGTCTCGCAGCTCGGCGCCCTCGTCCGCCGCCATCTCGCTCTCCTCTCGCCGGTGTGTGCACCCCAGCCTACCGGGGCGAGCCACCTGCCAACCGCCGAACGAAGCACATCGTCGCCGTGCTCATGCACCTGATCGGCGCCGCCAGACCGCAACGGGTGCGCACACCTGGCGATGCCGTCTCCAGCGTGGCTGCCACGGGACGTCTCGTTGCGCCGGCATCGCGGCACGGCCGAGCCACTCAGGCGCTCCCGCGCGGCGTTAGGACGATCACCGGAATAGCCCGGTCAGTCTTCCTGGCGTATTCGACGAGCGTCGGAAAGCGGTCGCCTCCTTTCGCGAAGAGGCGCTCACGCTCCCCGCCCGTCGCTTCCTCGGCCACGACATCGATCGTCGCGCTCCCGACCTCGATTCTCGTGTTCGGGTGCGCCATGAGGTTGTGGTACCAGTCGGGGTTGTTCGGCGCTCCTCCGTTCGCGGCGAATATCAGGTAGCGCGGATCGTCGGGCAGGTACCCGAGTGGGTTGACGCGGCTCACGCCCGACTTCGCGCCGGTGTGGTGTATCAGCAGCAGCGGAGTTCCCTCCCACATGCCCCCAACGCGTCCTTCGCTGGCGCGGAATTCGGCGACGATCTTGGCGTTGTATTCAGCGGGTGTCTCGGACATGTCAGCGTCTCGTTTCCGGTGTCGATCTGGCCCCGCGAGAGAGGGCTCGCGTCTCTAGTCGGCGGGAAATCTGAAAACCCCGGGCGGTGTTACTCGCTGTGGTATTCGTCGTGGCGGCGCCACCAGAAGCCGGTCTCGTTGCGGCCGAGCGGCGCTCGGTCCAGCCACTGGTAGGCGGCCCAGAGGACGTCGAACCCGCGCTCATATGCGGAGTAGGTGTGGTAGACCACACCATCCTTGAGCGCGAACGCGCTCATGCCGGGCCCTTCTCGCCGCTACGTCTCCCGGTCCGTTCCGACCGTCGAGGCGAACTGGTCGTAGGAGGTCTCGGTTCCGACGGCCGGTCGAAGGTCATTGGGGCGGAAGTTCCACTCTACGGCTCCGGCATCCCATTCCTCCTTTGTGTGTGACGCGTGGAAGTCGTAGTTGAAGTCGCTCTCAAACGACGACGCCCAGGGAAAGCTCCAGCCCATCCGCCGTTGGTACGCCTGCAGCTTCGGGAGCGGGGCGCGGGATACCGCCCAGAGCATCACGTCGTGATTGGCGAGGTGGACCACCGAGCCGTCGAATCCGTCCGCGATAGCCGAGCAGGACGGGCACCCCGTCTCGGAGTCCGGGCCGAACATGAAGTGATATACGAGCAGCTGCGAGCGTCCTCTGAACAGATGGGCCAGCGACGCCGTGCCCTCGTCGGTCCCGAAGCCGTACTCCTTATCGATTCGAACCCAGGGCAGCTCCTGCCGCCGCCGCGCCAGTTCGTCGCTGCGCCGAGTCAGCTCCTTCTCGGCCTTGAGCAGCTCCAATCGAGCCGCAAACCACTGTTCACGAGTTCCGGCCTGATGTTCGGGCATTCGTTGGCTACTGGTTGATCGTTGGAACAGTTTGGGAGAGGACGACCCCTCCTCACGACTCGCCGCCAACGGGATCTGTCGTGTGGTCTGGGCCTGAAATCGGCCGACGGAAGGAACCGCTCGATTGTCAGCGTCGACTGCATTTGCAAGACGAGACACCGCCCCGGCGGAAAACGGACTGACCCCTCTCCGCCCCACCTGGTGTCCACGAGAGCGATGTAGATCGAACAGGCAAAGACCGGCGACGCGCGCCGCCAGAGTTCAGCGTGAGCGGTGCCCGGCGGTTGAGCTGGGTGCGGGCTTGGCCGCCTTGCACTTGGCGCCGACCGACTTCAGCATCGCGATGAAGCTGTCGCGCATCGACTCCGTGCCTGTCTTCGCCGACTGCTCGGCCACCCAGTCGTCGAACACCGTCCGCTGGCCCGGCGTCATAACGTTGCAGTAATACGCATCGAGGCGAACGCCGGCCGCCTTCCTGACGTCGTCGCCCGCGCCCGCCCAGCGGCCGCCTTCGAGCGCGCCGAGCAGTTGCGCGAAGATGGGATCGTGCGTGTCGGGTGCGGGGTGGATCAGCCCGAACGCGGTCATGAACTCCTCGACGTACGCGAGTACCTCGGTCTTATGCGTCACCCGATGCTGCTCAGTCTCAATCGCGAGCGCGACGTCCGCTCCCGACAGGCTGAGCTTCTTGGCGTTCGCACTAAGCCAGCTTTCGAAGGCGTCGGCTGGGGCCGGCGTGTGCGCTTCGGGCTTGTCGCTCGCGGCAGGCTTTAGCGTCGACCGCCAGCTCGCGACGAGCCCGAGCAGCGCCTGGTGGTGATGGGCGTGCGTCATCTCGTGGCGGAGCACGCCGAGCGAGCGCGCCTTATCGTCGACGAACGTTGAGGAATACAGGCGGATCGCGATCGCCGGCACCTCGGCGCCGGGTGAGAGGTCGAGCTTCACGCTGAAGTGCCCGCTCTTGTCCACGAACCCGGTCGTGCCGCCCTTGGAGCCGCCGGTGCCGAGGATCAGGTTGAGGCCGGGCTTGTAGCCCGTGTCGTCGACCTTCGCGGGGTTGACGGAGAAGTCAGCGGGGATCCCGGCGGTGTCGGCCGCAGCTGTCCTGGCGAGGTCCTGGTAGAGCGACGTGTAGAGGTTCAGGGCGTCGTCGAAGCGCCGCGCCTCTAGCGCCTCCTTCGCGGAGGTGACCGTCGCCTTCCACGTCGCCGCGTCCATCGTCCCCTTCGGATAGAGATCCTCGACCAAAGCGAACTCTCCGGGCTTCGGCGGCGCCCGAAGCAGCGCCCTGGTTCCGCGGTTGCCGATCGCGCGCTGCAGCCGCAACAGGGGTCCGTCGGGCGTCGATGCGGAGACCGCACTCGCGCGACTCGCTATCTGTCCGCGTCTCACCCGCCGGGCATCCATGCAGTCATTATCGGGGTCGCGCAAGTCGGCGCCCGGATGCCTCCCCCGCCATCGTCGGCTCAAACCGTCGTCAGCCAGCGGCGACCGCGTACAGGAAGCACTGCGGCGCCAAGGTGCGCACGTGTACCGTCGTGACGTCGGGTTTGCTGAGCAGACGCTCGATGATCGGCTGGAGATCGGCCTCTTCGGTGACGACAGTGTTGTGTTCGTAGTTCATCGTGTCGTCGACTCGATAGGTACGCAGGACGCGGGGGCCGGTGGCGAGGTCTTCGGGCAGCCGGCCGGTGGGCGTATAGCCCTCGCAGCGCGCACCATGAATGTAGACAGGCCCGACCTCCCTCCACACCGACGGATGCTCGAACGGCGCGTAGGAAATCAGCGCGATCTGCTCGCCTGGCTCGGCATAGCGAAGGCAACAACGCAGCGGCTCGCCTTGGCCGGTGGCGGCGAACGGACGGAGCTGGTTGCCGTGACCGTCTGCGCCGGTGGTGCGAACAGCGTCGAGCCGGATGGGATCAATCGCGTGCACGAGCAGTCTGTTCGTGTGGTGGGTGGACATGCTGTCCCTTCTGTGTTCGTTGACACGGCGGGCTCGTACCAAGCCGCCCAATAGAACGACATGGCGTCGGGGGTTGTGAGGTCGCCCGCCCCGTAGCCGCTCCTCTTGCGCCATCTCCGCCGTGCTGAAGGTCCCCGTACGGCCGCGGAGGCTCACGTCGCGCGCAACGGGCACCCGTCGGTGACCGCTGCCCGCGACTGAGCCGGCCGGATTCGGGGCTTGCAGCAGCCGATCTGCCCACCTAGCGCGACGGGTAGGTCAGCCGCTCGCGCTGCCGGCCACGGAAGACGCTCACGAGGAAGATCGCACCGACGATCACAGCGATGACTCCGTGGGCCAGGGCGGCAATGATCAGGAACAGCCCGATGGTGGTGAGCGCGAGGCCGACGGCTAGTCGGGTGCGAGCGCTGAGACGGCGGAGCAGGGGGAGCAGGATGATCACGTTGGTCTCCTTGGAATCGCAATTTCCGGGCCGCCGCGGTGCCCGTCTGGGTGGTAGCGGCGATCGGAAGAGACTGACACCTCGCCCGCTGTTGCGTAAGTGCCGACTACCACCGTTTCGGCATGACTAATGTCACGAGCGTGCCGGCGCGTTAAGACGGCCGCCGCCATCTCAACTGGTTCGCCAGTGTCAACGTCCCGCCGCTTCCGACAAACCGCCTCCTGCGCCCCAGGCGGCATAGTTCTGGGCGACACTCCTGCTTCCAGGAACGTCGGCAGCAAGGTCGTCGAGTCTCTCAACATCATGCCGGCTGCTTCAGCTCACGCAGGAGGCGAAGCAAAAGCTGTCGCCTCGCGCCCGCACGGACGACTAAGCACTGGCGACCTCCGCGCTTTTACCTAGCCGACGGATCGCGCGGTGGTGACGCGTCCGGACCCAATGTCGGGTGCCGGTGGCTCGGGTAGCGCGATGCGGCCCGAACCCTTATGAGGGCTCGGGTTGCGTGGCTCGCGGACGCCGGCCTATCCCGGATCGCGAACGTCAGAGCCAGAGATGACCACGTTGCCCTCATCGCGAAGCCGGTCGACGAGCTCTTGGCGCAGAGCGTCGATCCGAGCGTGCAAGACCCGCCGCTGGTCCGAGACCATCTCCTCCCTGCTCGTGAGGTCCTCCAGGAGGGACGTTAACTCGTCTCGCGTGAGCGAATGCGGATCCGGAAAGGAGGCCACGCGACTCATTCTCCCGCGCGACCCGGATCACGGCAAGTTCCCCTGAACCCACGGCGGTCGCCACTGCCGATCGATCAACGCGAAGTGGTCCATCCGACTCAAGCGCGATCGCCCTCGGTCGGCGAGCGCGACAGCCACCGTCCCGCTGCCGAGGACACCGACTCGCATCAGCGGGCTCCGAGCTGGTCTGCGAGAGGGTCGATCGAGAGCTCCATGAGGAACTGCAGCGCGCCGGTTGGCAGGTAGTCGAGCATCTGCGCGATCACCGCCTTGCGCGCCCGATCCGCGTCCGACCAGTCGGCGCTTACGACGGCCTCGATGAACGTACTGATGTAGGCCTGTTGCCAGTCAAGCGCCTCGGCGCCGCACGGCTCGCCGTGCCCGGGATGCAGCGTCACCCCGACAGGCAGCTCTTCCCGGGCCCGGGCAATGTTTACGAGCCAGTGTCGGTAAAAGCCGTCCGCCAGGTAGCAGTGATGCCGGTCGTAGGCCAGGTCGGCTGAGAACACATGGCGGTCCGGGTCCGCCAACGCCCAGATGCTGTCGTGCGGCGACTCGTTCGGGCCTAGATCGGTGACCCGTAGCGCGATCCCATCCAGCGCGAGCACCTCGCCGTCGCTGACCGTCTGATTGGGGAACGCCCGTTGCGCAGCCCATTCGTCGCCGAACATCGGCCTCAAGATCTGCTCCTTGACGGGATCGTCGCGGCGGATCACCTCGCCCACGCCTGCGGTCGCGAAAACCGGGACGTCGAGGCTGCGCACCAGCTCCACGAGGCCGCCGTAATGGTCCGGGTGCGCGTGCGTGATGATCACGCCAAGCAGCGGCTTCTCGAGCTTCTCTACCGAAGCTCGCAGCGCGCGGCCGTCCGAGACAGTCAGCGTCGCGTCCACCACCACAGTCCCGGCGCGACCCTCAATGATGTATGCGTTGACCGGCGTGCCGGCGCCGGTCGCGTGAAAGCGGTGAATCAGATTCGATGACATGACCGGGACCGTAGACCGATAGGCACTGTTTGACAAGTAGGTACTTGAAAGTGCCTAAAGGAACTGATAGAACCCGATAATGATGGACAGGGTCGACGGCGTTGAGCCAAATGTGCTCAACCAGAATTGCGAGTCCCGCCAGGCGCTCGAGCGCATCGCCGACAAATGGACCTGCCTGATCGTCTACGCCCTGCTCGATGGGCCCCGCCGTCACGGCCAACTCAAACGCACGATCGAGGGCATCTCGCAGAAGATGCTCACCCAGACACTCCGGAGCATGGAAGCCGACGGCCTCGTCACGCGCACCGTCATCGACGTCATCCCACCACACGTCGAATACGGGCTCACCCCCCTCGGCCAGACCCTCTCCGACCCACTCGTCGCGATCTGCCATTGGGCGATGGATCACCTGCCCGAGATGCAAGCAGCTCGTGGGGCCAACTCCAGCGAGAATGCCCTCGCGTAGGCTCACGGCCAGCCAGCGTCACCGCGCGGACGGCGCACGTACGCGCCAACACGACGGCGGGTCAGCAGTCGCGATGGTGAGGAAACCCCGTTGGTCGCCAAACGCGGGACGCGCGATCCCTGCCCAGCACAGGGGCGTACCACAAGTTGGGCCGGCCGACCGCGGTGGGTCGCGGGCCGATGAATTCTCCCTCGCCGCCCGGTCTCAGGCCTAACGCGAGCAGACCAAGAAGGAGACGCCATGTGCGCAACCGTTCTCGATATGTCGATGTCGCTCGACGGGTTCATCGCCGGGCCCAATGAGCGACTGGACAACGGCCTCGGTGACGGCGGGCACCGCCTGCACGAGTGGGCCCTGACGGGTGCCGACGCCGACCACAGAGAAGTCGCCCATCCAGCGGGCGTCAACGGCGAAGTCTTCGACGAGTTGATGTCCACGGGCGCGGTCGTCGCCGGCCGCGGGACCTTCGAGCCGGCCGGCGGCTGGGGCGGCGACCACCACGACGGCGTGCCGATCTTCATCCTCTACCGCCAGGAGCCAGGAATCGACCTTGAGCAGTGGCCGCTTGTCACCCGCGCGAACGACGTCACGACTGCGATGACTCTCGCCAAGCAGGCCGCGGGCGATAAGAACGTGCTGGTGCACGGCGCCGGAGTCGCGCAGCTCGCACTTACCGCCGGCGTCCTCGACGAGCTCGAGCTCCACGTCATCCCAGTGTTCTTCGGCCAAGGGCGCCGTCTGTTCGAGGGCCTCGCTCCCGAGCACATCGAGCTGGAGCGCACCAGGATCCTCGAGGGAGAGAACGGTGTCACCCACATGCACTACCGCGTCCGGCGCTAAGGTCAACGTTCCGCGCCTGCTCCTATCCAATGGAATGGCGGGTGTTTGCGCCGTCGGTCCGTCGCTAAAGCGCGGCGGGAAAACAGCGAGCGTGCGCCGGGTCGCTCCGAGCCCTTCTCTGCGCGCCTGGCAGGGCGGCCGCGGCCGGACTCTGCGCACTGCCGCTTCGGGCCTAGAACCCGACGCCTTGGCCTTGCGCGTTTATCGCTTAGGCCTCTGCGCCCGGCGACCGTGACAGTGCTCCGTTCCCCCGTGGTCATTAATCGAGGTGGAACGGGACGCTGGTCACGAGGATCCCCTCGTGACGGATCAGGATCCGCTGTAGCCGCTGGGCGATGCGGCCGTGCAGGACCGATTCCCGGCGGTGAGCGGGGACGATTTCCGGGACGATCACGGTCAGGGTGATGTCTGGCCGCTGCCGGTACAGAGCCTCGATGTAGTTGGCGAGCGGGGCGACGGTGGCGCGGTAGGGCGAGGAGACGACCTCGAGCGGAAGGTAGGCGCCCCACACCTTCCAGTATCGGTGGAAGCGCTTGCCCTCCTCATGGCTGGAGCTGGCGTGGACGGCGAGCACGGGGACCTGGAGCGAGGCGGCGTACGCAAGTGCCCGGAGCGCGACCAGGTCCAGAACGGCGACTGGAACGACCACCAGGTGCTCGATCTCGCTCGGGGCGTCCTGCTCCTCTGCTGGGGGGCGGCGGCCGTCCCCACCGGGCCGCGGAGGGTCGCCCCCGGACTGCGGAGGGGACAGGCGCGCCGGCGGCGCAACTATCGTCTCGTCTGCCCCGGGCACGAGCTGGCGCTGGGCGCTCTCGTAGTGGCGGTGGATTCGAACGCAGGCGAGCACGATCAGGGGGATCAACACCACTACAAGCCAGGCGCCCTCGACGAATTTGGTGACCGCCGCGACGATCGCGACCGCGCCGGAGAGCACGGCGCCAACGAGGTTGATGGCGAGTGCGCGTCGCCACCCGTGCTCGCGGTGGTGCCACCAGTGCGCGACCATCCCACTCTGCGCCAAGGTGAACGCCACGGACACGCCGACAGCGAAAAGCGGGATCAGCGGCTCGGTCTGGCCATTGAAGGCGGCGTACAGGATCGCCGCCGGAACGGCGAGGACCACGATACCGGCGGTGAACGCCAGCCGGTCGCCCAACCGCAGGAAGGCCGTCGGGGCGTACCGGTCACGGGCCATGAAATACAGCAGCCGAGGGAAGCCGTTGACCGCGGAGTTCGCGGCGATCAGCAGGATCGCGGTAGTGGCAATCTGGACGTGGGCGTACAGCACACCGCCGCCGACCGTGCGACGGGCGATCTGGCTTCTGGTTTCCGATCTGATTGGAGAAGGCTGAGGTCGGTCGCTCGTCCGGACTCGGGGGATCGGTTCCGCCACGATCATCGACGGGCCGAACCGATCGCCAAGGACCGACTCGCCGGAGCGGCTCGGATAAATCACCGAGCACCTAGGCGTCCAGGCCGGAAGCCGTCTCCCCCAAGGTCGCACCTTTGTGTTAGCTCCCTCCGAGACCTCCAATCGCGCCCAACACAGCAAGCGCGCACGCGACCTGGGCCAAACCGGCGATGCGCGAAAGCCGCGACTCGCGTGAACGATCGCCATCGCTCTTATGCGGCCTCGCCGACTACGCGATCCCTGCGTCGCGACGGAGGGATCGTCTCTTTATGCCTTTTCGGCCACTTTTTGGCCGCTTTCGATGAGAGCGATTGATCAATCCGGGTGGCGTCGCGCTTGTGATGGCGCTCGTCCTCGGCACGTTGGCGGCTGATGCATCGGGACCGGGCCGCATCGAAGCGGCCCGGTCCGGGGCGCGGCGAGTTTGGCGCTTAGGCGCTACGGGGTGGCGAGGAACCCGTCGGTGTTGCCGGACGAGTCGGTGTAGAACCCGACGAGGCGACCGTGGTCGTTGATGCCGTTGATCGTCGTCGCGCCGATGCCGTTCGGGTCGTCGACGTTCTGGAATCCGAAGCCCGGAGCCCAAATGAATCCGTGTGAGACGGCGTTGTCGCCAGTCCCGACCTGATAGGTGCCGACGACGACATCGCCGTCGTTGATGCCGAACGCCTGGGTCATGCTCGAGCCCGGCACGTTCAGCGTGGTCACACGACCATCGTTGAGCTTCAGGAAGCCCTCCACGGTCCCCGCGGAGTTCGTCTCGAAGCCCGCTATGTCATTGCGGTTGTTGATCGCCGCCGCGGTCACGCTTGTGGCACCGGGGACGGTGAGCCGGTGATAGCGGTGGCTCCTGATCGAGTAGCTGTAACCGTGGCCGTTGCCCTTCGAGTCGTTGTAGAACCCCACGGCGATGCCTTGGTCATTGACACCGAGCAGCTGGTCAACTGGCGGGCTAGCTTTGTCACCGGTCGGATAGTCGGCGTTGTGGTAATGGCCTGCGGACGTCCTATAGAAACCGAAGTTGGCTCCCTTGGCGTTCGCCCAGAATCCGACTGTGGTCCCGGTGTCGTTGAGGCCGGTGACCTGCGTCTGCGCGGACCCTGGGAAGTTCTCATTTCGATAGCCGCCCTGCCCGTCGTCTCGGAGCAGGTAGCCCTTGTTGGGATGGCCGGCCGCCCCGGAACCGAAGTAGCCAGAGATCAGCCCGAACTGGTTGATGCCGAGCAACTGGTTAAAGGTCGGGTCAGCATGATTGTCAAACGTTTGGAAGGTGTAATTAGTGCTCGCGTCGGGCACCGTCATGGCACTCGCGGCCGCAGTCAGCGCACCGGTGCAAGCAATCGAGGCCGCGGCCACGGCCACCAGGCGCCCGGCCCAGCCAGCTCGCTTAACAGTTGCCTGAGAAAACCGACTCATTTCTTTACCTCCGGTCGTGAAAAGGCCGACGTACGGCCCAACCGGGTGACGATGGTCACCCGGCCTGGTTGATACGGATCCCCTGCTGCCCCGAGAAGACGCAGCCCCTTCCCGGCCTATTCCATCCGAACTAAAAAAATTGCCGGCGGGTGAGACCGGCGGTCAGGCGGCTTCGAGCGCGGCCGCGATCTGGCTGCGGGCTCGGTGCAGGCGACTCATGATCGTCCCATCCTTGACGCCCAGCGCGCGGGCGGCGTCCCGGTAGGAGAGCCCGACCACGTCGACGGCGACGATCGCCTCACGGAGCGGTTCTGTCAGAGAGCGCAACGCCTCGTAGACGGCGCCTCCCTCGACGACCTGCGCGACCACCGGGTCGCCGCCGCTGAGCGCCGGATCGAGCGCCTCCTCGTCAAAGGGGACGGCAACCACCCGCCGGGTCCGCCCCGAGCTGATCCACGTGTTACGGAGCACTCGCATCAGGTACGCGAGATCCTGGTCACGGCGGACGAATCGCGGTCGGCGGAGCACCCGTTCAAACGTGTCCTGCACGAGGTCTTCAGCGTCCTGGCGCGACCCGCAAAGGCCATACGCCGCTCGGTACAGACGACCGACGTGGTCGCCAAGAAGCTCGGGGTCCAGCCGCGTCGAGCGTTGGCCGGCGGCCTCGTTCGGCGGCGAGGCGTCGGCGCTCATCGAACCCCGCGCAGGATCAGCGAACCCGATTGCTCTCCCACGCTGAGAGTATCCCAGCGACGTGCCTCGCGCGTCTGTCGCGAATGGAATAAAGCGGGCGTGGGTTGCGTCATTTTGGAGTGATGGCTCTGTCGCGGGCGTACCATCGTCCCGCGACCGCGGTGACCGCACTTCAAGATGACCCCACCTTTCAACCCGAAATCTGACGAGGCCAAAGAGCAGGCGATCACCCGCCTGGTCGATGGGACGGTGAGCCCCGCGGAGCGCCAAGCGCTTGACCAGTGGGCGCGCGAGCGGCCAGACGTTCAACGCCGAATCGCTGAGCAGCGTCGTGTCGTCGGCGAGTTCCGCCACGGAGAGCCGGAGGTTCCCGGCGCTTTGGTCGAGCACGTCCGCCAGCGCGTTGAGCAGACCTACGGCACTGGTTCTGCCCGTCGACACGCCCGCGTGGGGGGTTCGATCGGTGGCTGGAGGCCCGCGATCTCGGTCGCCGCAGTCGCCGCGGTCGCGGTCGCGCTCGTGATCGTGCTCACGGGCGGCGGCGCAAGCGGACCAAGCATTACTCGCGCGGCTCGCCTCGCGTATGTGCCGGCCACCTCACCCGCTCCAGCCGCGCAGTCCGCGACGCTGCTAGATGTCTCTTACGACGG
Source organism: uncultured Solirubrobacterales bacterium (assembly GCA_963812225.1). Lineage (GTDB taxonomy): Bacteria > Actinomycetota > Thermoleophilia > Solirubrobacterales > Solirubrobacteraceae > Palsa-465. Next base: position 142,167 of record CAWEUN010000005.1, on the reverse strand, counting down.
CGTGACCTACCCGAACTACAGGCGTGAGTTCGATGCAGGCCCAAGTGGACAGCTTCGAAACAGCATCGGTGGCCGCCCCGCGTTCACGGTGTTCTACCGGCTAAGCAACGGCGCACGCCTCTCATACACAGTGTTCTCGGGCAAGCCCGTCCCACCCCCCGGTAACGCGCGAGTGGTGGACTACCGGGGCGTAAGGCTCCGGGTCTTCAACACGGGCAAGCTCGCGGTCGTCACCCTCGTCCGCCATGGCCGCACGTGCGTACTAGCCGCCCCGACCACACAGGACATCGTGCTCGGGCTCGCGAAAGCCCCGCTTCGAGCGCAAGCAGCCTAGCCGGGCCAATCCGGGAACAGTTCATCTCGAGGTCAGCCCTGCCTACCCTGCGAGGCACCACGTGAACGCAGCAGGATCAGCCGACTGACCGTGCCTGCGATTGGCGCGCCGGACGCCGTTCGGTCCCAAACGGCACCGGACGCCGGCTCCAACCGCTGCCGCTCCGGCGGCGAGCGGCTCGTTGACTTCCGCTCAGGCCTGGCGGACAGCGAGAGCGGCAGCGCCGCGGCCAGACCCGTGTCGTCGAGAAAGCAGCAGCCGCGTGGGTGCTGTGTCAAGCCAACACTCACGCGCGCTTTTGGGCGGAGGAGTCGCCTACCGTTCGGGGCGCCGCGACTGCTCCTGCTGGCAAGAGCGCGCCGGCGTCTGCGGCTCGCTGCTGGTGGTTGTCCAACGGGATTATGTGGTGCACCACATAAACATCATTCAAGTTCACCCGGTGGTGTAAACGTGCCGCGAGTACTGGCGATCGCCGTCTCATGTAAACGACACTATTCCGTGGGGTCGAGCCGATGGGTGAGTGCGGTGTGGCGGCGGCCGGCGCCTGGGGTGCGGACGGCTTGGGCGAGAGCGCGCGGCGGGATCCAGCGAGGACGTGTTTCTTGGCCCGCGTGACGCCGGTGTAGAGCAGGTTGCGTTGCAGCATCATCCAGGACGAGGTGGTGAGCGGGATCACAACGGCGGGGCATTCGCTGCCTTGCGAGCGGTGGATGGTCACGGGCGTGGGCGAGTTCATCGCGCTCGGCGAACTCGGTAGTCGACCTACTCGTCCTCGTCGGTGAGCGCCGGCCTCTTAGCTGATGCGGCACCGCACGCGCACGTTTCGGCGGCCCGCTTCATTTTTCCGCACGCGTCGCAGCGCACGATCGCATTCATGTCCGCGAAAGAACAGAACGCTCTACTGCTGCCGACTTGGCTTTCGCCTACCTCCTGAGGAGTGGAAATCAGGCGCCGATGGAATAGATCCGCAAAATCCCCCGTCTTACCTTTGTATCGAACAACAACACGAGCTGGAGGAAGAAAATGCCGGGCACACGTCCGCATCGCCTCAGCCGGTGCCGTTCAGCGCGCGGACTCACAGATCGCAGGTCCCTCTACCACGTAAGCGCCCGGCTGTGAGTGACCGCATAGACCAGCCGCCCGCGCCCCTCCACGGCAGTAGCGGCATCGGCCAAGCGATGGATCGGCCTGGTGCAGTGGGCTATGCGTCGGCCAGCACGGCGGAGATCAAGCGGAGCGTTGGGCGGTACGAAGTTGGTGAGGTGATCGGCCGAGGTGGCGCGGCCGTGGTCTACCTCGCCCACCAGCATGACCTTCACCGCCAGGTGGCGTTGAAGGAACTGTCGCCGTTCTACGCGGTCGAGGCGGAGTTTGCCGACCGGTTCGTCGAGGAGTCGCGGATGATCGCGACTCTGAATCACCCGAACGTCGTCACTGTGCACGAGTATTTCGAGGACGCAGGGATTCCCTACATCGCGATGGAGTACTTGGCCAGGGGGTCGCTGCGTCCTTTCATCGGTAGGCTGGGGATTGCAGAGATAGTGGGCGTCCTGGACAGCGTATTGGCGGGGCTGGCGCACGGGGAGAGTCGCGGAATCGTCCACCGGGATCTGAAGCCGGAGAACCTGCTCGTCGCCGACGACGGACGCGTGAAGATCGCCGACTTCGGGGTCGCGCGGGCGATCAACAACGCCACGCCGCGGGGGGTCGTGACAGCGTCCGGGACGACAATCGGCACGCCCGCTTACATGGCGCCGGAGGTGGCGTTGGGGGGCACGCTGTCACCTGTGATGGATCTCTACTCGCTGGGTATCGTGGTCTGGGAGTTGCTAACGGGTCGGGTCCCTTTCGAGGACAGTGGGAGCCTGGCCGCGGTTCTGTACCGGCAGGCGTACGAGGCCGTGCCGCCTGTGGAGGCGGTTGTGCCGGGGATCGACGAACGACTAGCCGAGTGGCTGCGGCGAATGCTCAGGAAGCGCCCGGAGGACCGCTTCGAGAGCGCGCAGGACGCATGGGACCGGCTGGAGGACATCGTGATCGAGCTCCTCGGTCCGCGATGGCGGCGCCTCGCTCGGCTCGCGCCGGTGCCGACCGACGTGGGGCGGGTGCGCTCGGCACCCGCAGCCCACCTGGTCGCACCATCTGTCCCCTCAGCCACGGCCGCTTCGGCGGGTGGTCGCCTGCGTGGCGGCCGAAGGCTAGGCCGGGGCCGGTGGCGCTTGCGCCGGTCAGGGGAACCCTCATCGGTTCCTGCGGAGCTCGCTGTCGAACCCGTCGCCCCGCCGGCGTCCTCGATGGCTCCGACGACGATCCAGCGACCGGGTCGGCGCCACGGGTCGTCTCAGACCGCGTCCGGCCTGGAAGCGAACTCCGCCGTGTCCCCGCCTGAGAGCCGCGCTCCCGTCATCAGGCGTGGCAAGGGCCGTGCAGGCTGGTCACTAGCTCATGGCGGCCGTGATCACAGCAACCGCAAGGGGTGGATTCCGCTCGTTGGCGGGGTCCTCCTGGCCACTGTCCTCGCCGCGGTGCTGGTTAGACAGCTGCCTCGAAGAACCACGTCCCCGGCCACTGTCGCTGTGACCAAGCGGGACGTCAGCCGTCTCAACGCAACCGTCCAGCTGTTCATCCTTGGCAAGCGTCTGTCCCACGTCGAGCACAAGTACCGGGCGGCCGCCGCGAACCGGCAGCTTGTCCTCGACCGGTTGATGGCTCTCCACCCGCCTCGGCCGCTGCGGGCCGCAGCACAGACACTCACCCAGATGACCGCCAACTCGCTGTCGTTCAACGTTCACATGGCCCGCGGAGAGATCGCCGGCGGGCGTGCCCCAGACGCCGCCCACAACGCATTGCGCCCTCGGTTTGTGGAGGAGTTCAACCCATACGCGCGGCGCTACCTCGCCCTGACGTACGAGGCCACGGAACTCTAAGAACGCCGGGCCGAAGACGCGGAAGAAATCAGCCCGATCCCGCTTCCTACAACCGAGACCCACGCGGCGCGTGCGTGTGTGGACTGGGGCTTTCGGAAGCTGGACGTCCCGTACGTGACGGCGATGATCGGGCCGGACAATCTCCGGTCGATTCGTGTGGCCGAGCGCCTCGGCATGACGCCGTTGCGCGCTGACGTCGTCTCGGATGAGCCGGTCGACGTCTATTCGATTAGCCGTGAGGAGTGGGCGGCGACCTCGAGTGATCGAGCGATCTGATCTGCCTGGCGTGCCCGTGTGCCGAGCTCGCACCCGGCAGAAACGCTCACCGTAATTAGGTTCGCCCACTCACCCGGCCCTACGCGAACGAGACCTCGTCGCGCTCGCAGGAGCAATCGATGATTGCGACAACTCCGACCTCGTCGCAGCGCTCGAGGCCAATCGTCGCCGGCATCTCAGCCCGGGAGCGGTCCGCGCAAATGAGGCGAGTGGCGCGCGAGCCAGGTCGCGCTGTGCTTACGCAGCCCGTTGCAGCGGAGGCTCGCGTCTCGGGTCGAGCTATCCGCGCTGAGCTGGTTGCGCGACGTCGCCAGCGAGATGCGCGTCCGATAGACGAAGGCAGGTCTTAGGCTGGTCTCCAAAACTATTTTGCTGCTTCACGCTCGGGCCTGAGCGGACTTGACCTTGGGCCGGCAGTCGGGTAGAAGGACGTCTCAGATGGGTTGGCGCAGGAGAGACTTAGGCATCAGGATCGTCGCCACCACGGTCCCAGTCATGTTGGTCGTGCTCGTCGGGTGCTTTGGCTCGGCGTATGCCACCCGCACCGTGAAGCTCGCCTCGCACATCTCGATCACGAGCCATCACAACACCACGTTCACCGGCCGGGTCACGTCCAGGAACACGGGGTGCGAGGACGCTCGCAAGGTGACGCTTTACACCACGACTAAGCTCAAGCTCGGCACGGCGCGGACGAACAAGCACGGGCGTTGGAAGATCACCGCGTCGGGGTTCGCGGGGATCTCGCTCCACCATTTTTTCGCGAAGGTCGCGAGGCTCTCCTCGGGGACCGCGGGCACGATCTACGTGTGCAAGGCCGCGACCTCGAAGACGATCCCGTTTTAGGCCCCTCGCCTACGGTGGGATCCCAAGTAGCGGTCGCCGCTGCCGCTTGTTCGCCCTGACGGAGCGTGATCTGAAGAACATTTACGAGAGACACCAGCCACAACGTCGTGGGCCCAAGGCCCGCGCGAGAACGAAAGCGAGTCTTAACCTGCGCCTGGCCGCGCAGCTCCTGTTCGCCACAAGCGCGACGCTGCGCCCGAAGGGTCCGCCCGCCGGTCTGCCTAGGTAGGCGCCTCGCAAGTGAAGGACAGAGACAGGCCGAGCCGGGCCGTGCCTCGCGCCAGAAGGGATCGTCCGGCATCCAGGAGCTCAGTGCCCGCTCCCGAAGCCGGAGCCGTGTCGCCAGCCCGAACGCGGGGCCGAAGAATTCTGCTTTACGCCGATGAGCTTCTGGAGCAGCCGTCGAGCCATCACGGCTCCGTGGGCGACAAACGGGCAGTCTGGGCAGAGCCTTGGTTACGCGGTTGCCGGACGCTGCTCGTCGGCGGTGGGTTTCTCCTCGGTGGGTGAAGTCAGGCGCGTTTGCTGTATTCGGCGGCTGGCTGTTCTCTGCTTGCGGGGATTGGTCTACTCGCTTTCTAGGCGGAGCAGGTCGAGCAGCCCGCCGATGTCGTGGCCGTCTTGGGCGCTGTGGCCGAGCATCGGCGTATCGCGGTTGATCATGTAGCGGTTGCGGCGTCCATGGCGCTCCCGTTTGATGTAGCCGGCTTCGACGAGGTCGGCCAGGATTCGCTGCGCGGATCCGAGCGTGATCCCGACGTCGTCGGCGATATCGCGCAAGCGAATCTCGGGATCGCGAGCGATGCAGAGCAAGACCTGCGTGTGATTGGTGACGAACTGCCAACGCTGGCCGGACTGCTCGCTTGACATATGAGCTACCACAATCGTACACTACAAATCATATAAGACGTGACGCACCCTTTCTATCGTCTATCACGACCTTATCAGGTTATGGAGACGCCAAACTCACATCACACGGCGCGCGATGCCGCTCCGCATTCGCGTGACGACCAAACCGCAGACCGGACCGCTGGCCACGAACCCCAGGGCCAGGAACCGCCACCCCTGTCAACGCGGCCTGAGGCATTTCGCATCTTCGAGAGCACAGCCGACGGATTACGCGTGATCGCCCTGTCCGGCGAGCTCGACCTATCAAGCGCGGCCCAGCTCGAAGAACGACTTGCAGGAAACATCAATACCGTTCTCGACCTCTCCGAGCTTTCGTTCATCGATAGCAGCGGCATCCGCGTGCTGATCAGGACCGCCCAGCGAGCGCAATCAGAAACATGGACATTCAGCGTCCAACACGCGCAACCAGCCGTCCTGCGCGTGATCAAACTCGTCGGGATCGATCGACATCTAGGGCTCGAGAGTCAAACCGCGTCGCCATCCCATCCACAAGAAGACTCAATGCAACCCGACGCCGCGAACAAGCACGCCGTCCCCGCTGAACAGCACACTCGACCAATCAGCCCAGCACCAGGAGTCGCCACAGGCGACGCACGAGTCTCACCGTAGGCGGCGATCCGCGTGCTGAGTCCAACCATCCTGACGCGACGCGTCGAGTGGCAGGACGCCGAGGATCCAACCGGCCCAAAGGCTTCTGCGCGCGACCATCTCGCACGTCATCACCCGCCCGGCAGACGTCAGACGACCGATGCTCGACCGGCCGCAGCGCGCATCTGCTTGAACAAACCAGCAGACGCGTCGCCGCCCAAGCCGCGACCGTCAGAGACCTCTCCGGCGCAGCCGGCGAGCAAGGCAGCGGTAAGGAGCTTGCGCCCGCCGGTCGACATTGCAACAGTGAAGCCGGCCGGGTCTGGATCGTACGAGCTCGCTAGCGGTGGCGGGAGTCGGGGATTCCGCGCAACGCAGGGCTGTGAAAGACCACGAGCATCGCCGGAAGCAGGGCAGAACCGACGAAATTCCTACGCACGCCTGGTTCGCTCGACCAGTCGTCAGAGCACCCGATGGGGTCGGATCCGCTCGGGCCATCGCAACCACCGGAAGGGAACGTCGAGGCGGACAGGGATGTGGACCGCCCGAGCCCCAAACCGCGACTCGGAGTCGGCGGCTGTCCTCATGACGGCTCGGCCGTGACTACTGATTCGAGGCCCCCACGTTCCCCCGCTCTGCGGTGCGCGTCGATGATCCGCCGGCAACGGATACCACATGGACGGGCGCGCTCTCCAACTCGCCGGTGAAGGCGCGATCGTTGTGCTCGACGGGCTTGATCCAGAGCTCCTCGACGAGGATCTTGAAAGTGGAGAGGATCGGGACAGCGACGATCAGGCCCACGAAGCCGAACAGCTGATCGACGGCGACCACCCCCACAGCGACGAGCGCCGGATGCAGCTCTACGTTGCGGGCGACCACCAGGGGCTGGATCACATTGCTCTCGATTTGGTGAGCGACGATGTAGATCACGGCGACGATCACCGCCTTGCTTGGCGAAACCGTGAGCGCGTAGATGATCGGCGGGATCGAGCTGATCAGGGCGCCGAAGTAGGGAATGATCATCGCCACGGCGGTGAAGGTCGCGAAGAACGCGGCGAAGTCGAGGCCGACGATTCGCAAGCCCGCATACGTGAGGCCGCCGAGGATGATCATCCCAATCGCCAGGCCCTTGAGCCAGGCGAGGTAGGCGTCTCGAAGGCGGGAGAGGATTCGCTCGGCCTGCGGTCGCTTCGCCGGCGGCGCGATCCGGATGACGCCGGTGACCAGCGGCTCTGGATGGATCGCCGTGTAGAGCGCGGTCAGGAGGATGACGATGATCGTCGCCACCGCGGCCACTACTCCGGCGCCGACGGTCGCGAGGGGCCCGAGCAGCTTTGAGGGATGCTGGGTATATGTGTTCACGAAATGCTGTATCTGCTGTCCAACGTGGTTCGGGGACGTCCCGGTGAGGTGTCCGAGACGGCGGCGCAACTCGTCCACGATGCTTGGCAGCGAGTTGGTGAACGCGTTGATCTCGTGGTTGAAGACCGGGACGATCAGGGCGATCAGGCCACCGATGGCTCCCAATCCCAACAGCAGGCCGAGCACCGCGCCGATCGCTCTCGGGACTCGCGCGCGTTGCAGCAGGCTGGCGAAGGCGGACAGAGGCGTCGCGATGATCACTACGATCAGCACCGCGAGCACCAGCGTGATGAGCTGCTCGAAGACCAACCCGGCCACGACCAGCCCGAATGCGAGGAGCACGGCGCGATACAGAGCCGCCGGCGTTACGGTCGAATTGGGCATCAGCCAACAGGCTGCCCTGAACAGACCAATGTCACGCGGTCGCGGATCGATTGGCTGACGCTTGCTAGGTGGTTCGGCGTTGCCACGACGGACAAAAGGTCCCGGTGGCCGCGCGGAAAGCGCTCGTCGGCGGCCCCCCGGTGATGCGCCCCGCAGTCGCGTACCGAACGGTCGGACTGGCAGCGGCCCTGATCGTCGCCGCTCTGGTGGCCGAGCAACTGATGACGCTACTGCTGGTGGTGCTGCTCGTGATCATCGTCTCGCTTCCGCTCAGCGCCGCGGCATCGTTCGCCGAGCGTCGCGGAGCGCCGCGAGCGTTCGGAGCCTCCGCGGCGCTGATCGCCGCGTTCGCGGTGCTGCTAGGGCTGGGCTACGCGGTTGTTCCCGAGTTCGTCAGCCAGGTCAGGCAGTTCGCCCAGCGGTTGCCGACGATCCTCGCCGGCGCCGACCGCTACATCCACGGCGTCGCGGGCGACAAGACGCGAAGTCTCTCATCCCGGCTCACCGGGTTTGTCCACGGATACCTGCACCACCCCGCACGACTCGTCGGCCCAGTGGAACAGGTCGGACTGACCCTCGTCGGGATCCTGTTCGCGGTGGCGCTGATCATCGTCGCGGCGTTCCTCATCGCGATCAAACCCGCCGTGCTCGTAGAGGGCTTCTTGCGGTTGCTTCCCGAGGCTTGGCGTCCTCAGGCTGAAGATGTCATGGCACGGGTCCGCACAGCCTGGCTCGGCTGGATGGCGGCGGTGGGGCTCGACATGCTCGTGCTCGGCGGTTTGCTGTTCCTGGGCCTCGAGATCATCGGCCTCAACTTCGCGATCGGGTTCGCCGTGTTCTCCGCCTTCATGACCGTGATCCCGAACTACGGATCGGTGATCAGCGCCATTCCGCCGATCCTCGACGGACTGGCGCAGACCCCCACCAAGGCGCTGCTGGTCCTCATCGTCTATCTCATCGTCAACCAGATCGAGGGCAACCTGATCCTGCCTCTGATCATGGCCCGCACCGTCGACATGCACCCGAGCGTGGTGTCGCTTGGTCTGCTGCTCATGGCGGCGCTGTTCGGCCTGATCGGCGTGCTGATCGCCATCCCGCTCATATCGCTGGCGGTGATTCTCGTAGAGGTGCTATGGATCGAACCCCAGGAGGCGCGCGCCGAACGGGAACGACCCGCGGCCGCTACGGCGACGGCTCCATGACTCGGGTTTCCGCTTGGTGGGTTTACACCAGCCGCTGGTCCACCGGCCGGGCCGGAATTGATCGGCGGGCGCGTGACTGGACTTGAGTTCACCAGCCGAGTGTGTCCGTGCAGCCCCTTGAACGCGACGATCGGGTGGAGGTAATCAACCCTCCGTTGACGTCGCGTTGCTGTGGTTCGGCACGACTGCTTTTGTTCCGGCGCCGCCGCTGGCCAGGCAGGGCAACGGCAACGATGCGCGCCGGTGCCGCCGCACTCTGGCTCCCCGTTCTCGCACACAGGATGTGCGCAGCTCGCCGTGGCGTCGAGCCGTCGCCAGAGGGGGCGACGTCCCGGCTTCACCTGGCCCGTACATGTCGATTGGATGGATTGGGTGCGAGGAGCAGTGCGATCTCGGCCGGACGTCTGCGTGCGGCGTGACCCCTCGAGCATTCGGATGGGCTGTTCCTGGCGTTCGAGGGAGTCAGCGATCAGCCAGATGAGCGGTGGCCACAATCCGACGAAGAGGGCCTGGCGCTCGGCGTTGCCGCGCTCGTCTTGGTCGACCTTCTTGGCACGGATCCACAGCGCGATGCTGAGCCCCACGGAAGCGAGTGAGAGGTACTGCATGCGGCCGGCTCGTAATCCGACGTCGTGGAGGCGTTGTGTCAACATGGCGCAAGTTTGCCCGCGATGGCTGGTTCGGGGTCTGGGTGATTCGGTCCGGCGACCCGACCCTGGCTCGAATGGGTTTGAACATGCTGCGAACCGTCCCGCGGGTAGCTCGTTGCTCTGCCCGACCGCCCAAGAGCGACCCGCCGCTGGTTGACTGCCGCGACCCGGCCTGTCGGGCTCGCGCTCACGTCATAGGACTACATGTGGCGGACCCCCCGATGCACCGGCGAGAGGGATCGGCATTCTGAGTCGCGCGCGGCTTACGCCGCACGATCGCGTTAGTGCAGCTGCGATCGGGTAGCACAGACGTCAATGACTGCACTGAGAGCGCATTCTCGTCCCGCCAAGATTGTCCCGTCGCCGCCCGAGAACGCCGGAAGGTCGAGCCTCCCGACCAAGGCGAGGGTCCCGGCCGCGGTCACCGGCGCGCCCGCGCGGGGGCTTGCGGCCGGTAACCGTCGCAGGAAGTCGGTCGTGGCCGTTGGCAAGCTGCTGGGCATCCGGCTAAGCCGACATCGCCCGCTTGGCGACCATTGCACCAAGGCAGCGCGCGGAGCGTTCGGGACGGCAATCGAAGGCGGGCGCGTGCTGCAGCGCCTGAGTGCGATCGAGTGCGAGCTCCACGAGATACGGGCGTCCGCTCGGATCGCTCAGCGGCGCTCGCCGGTCGAGTGTCTGCTCGGTCCGCGCACCCGCGGGCCCGGTGAGTTCCAATGAACAAGCGGACCGGTACGCCCTGCACGATCGCATACCCCAAGGAGAGTTATGGCTGAACGCGCAACCACCAACAAGGCTTCAAGCAGTCGGCGGGCGGCACCCACTCGGCCTCGTCGGAATGGATCCAGCCCGAACGGATCACAGCGGACCAGCTCCGGTGCCGATCGGGAGGGCCCGGCAAAGGCCGCGAGCCGGCCGAGCTCGGCCAAACCGGCGAGCCGGACGAGCCCCGCCAGCCCGGCAGGCCGGACGTCCTCACGCTCCAGGACAACGACGACGGCGAAGCGGTCGGGCTCCAGTCAGTCACGTCGTCGGGCGAACCGGAGCTCTGCCCCGTCCGCTCAGCGCTCCACGAAGGGCAGCTCGGCGACATCGAAGTCGCAAGCCTCGCCGCGGCGCGGGGGCTCGCGCGGATCTGCCAGGATCGTCATCGCAGAGGTTGTGCAGCGTGCTGCCAAGCCGGTCCTAGCGGGAGGAGCCGCGGTTGCCGCGGTCGCCGGTGGTGTCGCCGCCCGCAAGGCGCTCAGGCCCAGACGGCGCACGATCGACCTGCGGGCCGTCGGCTGGCCCAAGCTACACGTCACGCCCCCGAGGGTGCCAGACATGAACTCGGTCGCCAAGGGCGTGTCGAAAGCCGGCGAACAGGTGGGCCGCACCGGCGAGCAGCTCGGCAGAATCGCCGGCGATATCCAGAAGGCTGGGGAAACCACCGAGCGCATCGGCAAGCTCCTGGCCAAGTAGTACGCCTGGCCGCCGCGGTGCACGCTGTCAGCCGGAGGGTCCTCTGTTTATCTCGGCGAGACACCTGCCACAGAGAGAGGCGGCCGAGCAAGAACGACGCTTTTGCACAACCCAAACACAACGGAGTCTTTAGCCATGTCACAAGTCACGATCACGATTGATGAGCAGGACCTACCAACGGTCCTCGAAATGCTGCGCGCAAAGAGAATCGCCGTTGCACAGACCGGGCAGGAACGGTTCGTCGGCGGCCAGGTCGGCGAGAAGGATGCGCCGCCCGTAGGTCGTGATGTCGGCGGCACGGTCGGCCACGCCGACGACGTCGACGACTAGAACGACAAGCCCCCCGCTTCCGCTGGAAGAGTCGGCCGTCGCTCCGAATTCAACGTCTTGCCTTCGTGGTCAGTTCCGCTGACTTGGTGTTCGCCCCGATTCCGGTCATGGTCAGGCGCGGAACCGGCCTCCGCATCACAGTCCGGCTCCAAGTGAGATATTCAACTACCGTCCACAGAACGGCGGCCATCCTTGCAGCGATACCTCTATTACGTGAATCGCGCCTGGCGTTTCGCAGGTTCTTGGTGAGCGCGTCCTTAGAGCGCCGTTTCATGACGCACGAATGAGATGGGGTCTTAGCCACTGACGATGCGGTCGATTGGGGCCAGAACCGTCCACACGGCTCCAGCGATCGTCGGCCTCGCCTGAGCGACGTCGCGAGAGCGGCCGTGCCGCCTTCCCACCCAGGAGTTCTCGCCTCGGCACGCGGCTTGACCGCGCACACCCAGCCGCCGCTGGCGCTGGGGGTTGTGCCGGTCGTCCGCGACCGCGGCGGAGCGCCTCAGGCTTTGGCAGGGCGTGAGGTTGTCGTTTAGCGGGTAGCTGCGATTCGAGGGTCGTGTGGGGCACCTCGGGGTGGGAACGCGGGATCTCTTGTTATCCGACATCACGATGGAGGCAGTTTGATGAGCAAGTCAGAACAGAAGGTCGTGCAGTATCTGGGCGAAGCGCATGCCAGCGAAGTTGGCCTGGTGAGCGTTCTTCGGTCCCAGATCGCGATGACCCCGCGCGGCTCCTACCGCGACGGTCTCGAGCAGCACCTGGGCGAGACGCACAGAGCACGCGCGTCGCGTCCGGAAGCGCTCGGGCGAGCTTGGGCAGGGCCGCAACCCAGTGCAGGTGTTTGTCGGGTTCGCGGAGACGCTGATCAGCCAGAGCCTCGCTCTGAGTAAAACGCCGTTTGACCTGCTGCGTGGATCGGGCGGTGAGGAGAAGGTCCTCAAGAACGCGAAGGACGCGTGTGCGACCGAGGCACTTGAGATCGCGACCTACACCGCCCTGGAGCGCCTCGCCACCGCGGTTGGAGACGAGCGGACAGCCAAGCTCGCCGCGTCCATCCGCGGCGATGAGGAGCGCATGCTCGAGCGCATCATGCGCGAGATCCCAAAGCTCACCGACGCGGTCATCGGAGCGGACGTCGAGGGAAGGCCCTCCTACGACGTCACGAAGACCGGCGCGGCCGACGCCACGCGCGAGGCCGCGCGCGAGGTCAAGCAAACGGCACGCGAGACCCAGGCGCATGCCAAGCGCACCGCCCGACAGGCACGCAAGGTCCCCGGCGTCGCGCAGGTCGAGGGACAGATCAAGGGCGCGCTCGCCTCCGAGGAGGATCTCGCGATCCCGCGCTACGACTCGCTCACCGCCGAGGAGATCCTCAGCAAGCTGCCCGAGCTCTCGCAGATCGACCTCGCCAAGATCGACTCCTACGAGCGCCAGAACGACAACCGCACCACTGTTCTAAGCCGCATCACCGCGCTGCGGCGAGCGGAGCCGTGGCCCGGCTACGACGAGCTCACGGTCGCCGAAGTCGAAGCCGTGATCGGCGAGGGCGACGAGCAGCGCACGAAGGACGTCGCTGCCTATGAGCGCGCTCACAAGAACCGCGCCGGCGTGCTCCGCAGCGCAGAGCGCGAGACCGCCAGCGCCTAAATCACGGCGCGCGCGGACGGAGCCCTAAAAGCTCCGTCCGCGCCCGCGAAGCAAACGCACGGAGACCGGCTCGCTCGCCGTCGAATCGACTTTCCCGGCTGAGAGACGGGGACCCGAGCGCGGCTCTCAACAACACCAAACGCTCTCGACAACACCAACGCAAACCAAAGAACAGGACGGATCAGCATGGCTGACAAGCACATCGATGAAGGCAAAGGCCGGCTAAAGCAGGCGGCGGGCAGCCTGACGGACGACCACAGCCTGAAGAACGAGGGCAAGGCGGATCAGGCCAAAGCCACGGTCAAGGACAAGGTCGACAAGGTCGTCGACGCCATCACGGACCGCGACAACAAGGAGCACTCGCGCACGTGAGCTCCTACCAACTCAAACGAGCCCCTGGGAGGTGACATGCTGACAATCCTCATCATCATCCTCCTCGTCCTCATCCTGACCGGAGGCGGATACGGCATCTGGCACCGCGGACGCGGCGAGAGCTACTAGGCGTCAGAACCCGCAGTCCCGCCGACCGGCCCGGCGTCCAGACGCGTCCGGGCCGGACCCGATGCGGATGGCGCCCATCCCGTTCGACCCCCAAGCCGCCAGCCCGATGTTCATGCTCGTCTCACGCCTATAACCCGTGACCTGCTCCCGTCTGAGCAGCTGCGACCTCGACAGTCACCGCTTGAAGGACCTCACTGCTCCCGAACGGATCTACCAGGTTGGCGACGGGAGCGTTCTCGCCTCTGAAACCGTGGACCAGGCAAACCTCCCCGTCACTGCGACACCGCTGGTGGTGAGGCGGCTGATCCCGATGTCTCGAACACGAGCCTGTAGTGGTCCAAGAGCTCTCGCTCGAAGCAGACCTTGTTGGCGCTTACTCCGGAGTGAAGGCCATGCGGAAGCCGGCGCTTGTGAGCTGGCCTAGCAAGGCCGGAACCGTTTGACGATCGTGGTCGTGGTGGAGTTGGAGCGGGCGTTGCGATGGGTTACGCGCTGGCCCCCGAGGAACGAGCGTCTGGAATGACGTCCTCCTCGACCGCGCACGCGCTGATCTCGCACGGGCGCGCGCCTCGTGGAAGCGCCGGCCGGCGTCGCGGTCTTGTTCGGTTCCTCCCACCGGGCGATCCCCGAGGGCGCTGAATGTGTCTGACTGCGACGCGATCATGCGGCGCCGTCTCGCGAGGCTGCCCTCACGCAACCACGCGGCCACGATACGGCGGCGCGCATCCTGCGAGGTCCTCCAACCTCGCTCACGCCCACCCGCGTCGCGCAAGCCCATGGCCTTTCGCGTCGAGTCCTCGGGGCGAGCTAGCGACGCGCTGCGGCGCGCGTGCGAGCCGCCTTCTGTGCGGCCTCGCTGCGTTTCCGGGCATTGCGTTCGCGAGTGCGTGCTGCCTTCCGTGCCGCCTCGCTCCGACTCGAACCATGGACATGACGCTCGAGGTCAGACGCGGCCTGCTTGAGGCTCTCGACCGTGCGCGTGATTGCCTTCGGCGGTTTACCGTTTTTGGCCCTTGCCGCCGACTCGCTCGCGGCTTTGGCGACCTTCTTGCGGACTCCGCTCTCGCGGAGACTGTCGAACAGGTCCTTCTCGCTTTTCTTGGTCATTGTGTTTCCTCTCGTTCTATACGAGGTGGTCCCGCCTGTCAGGTGCTTGATTCTTGGTTGAGTCGGATAACCGGCCCGCAGCTGGTCTGTTAGCTGCGGTTCCTTTCTGGCTACCCGTTCGACGCCGATCCAAGCGGCGCTAACTCCCGGTCGGTCGGCTGGTAAGGACCCGCGGCCGACATGAATCTCATGTGGTGACGAGCTTGCTCACAATTAGGCTGACGTCGTCAGCCAACGGCCGGGGGAGCCGATTCGCCAACGCCGACGGCCGCGAGTGCCTCCTGGCGAGTCGTGTACATCGGCAGCTGGCGGTCGAGCGCGGTTACCTCGAACGCGCGACGCTGGGACCCCGTCGGGCAGGCGATCGCCAGTTGGCGGCCGTCGAAGTCGAGGCGCCGGAACGCGTTGAGCAGTAAGGCGATGCCCGAGGAGTCGATCAGTGAGACTGCTTCGAGGTCGATGACGATCGCTCGGGCCGGAGAGCGCAGCGCGGCATTGAGTTGTGGCTTGAGCTTGATGCTGAATGCGAGATCAAGTTCACCGTGGATGTCGACGATCGTGACGTCGTCGAGGATCGTTGAGGTTGCCTCGCTGGACGTCCCATGCACTGTCCGAGCCTACCCCCGGCGCTCCCCGGGAAATCTCGCTGGCACCGCGGGGCGGTCCGGGCTCTCAGTCATGAGGCTCGAGGACGAGCAGCGTGGCATCGTCTCGCAGCGGCTCGGCTGACGCTCCCAACACGGCGTCTTGGAGTCCTCGGACGGTCATCGCGGCCGAGACGACACCGAGCTCGGCCAGGATGCCCCGCAGGCCGTCGTCGCCGACCCGGCTTCCATCGGCGGTCTGGCGCTCGGTCATTCCGTCCGAGTACAACAGCAGCCGATCGCCGGGGCGCAGCTCGGCGCTGAGGATCGGGAACAAACGCTCCTTGAAGCGGATTCCCAGGGGATACGTGCGCTCGCCGTCGAGTTCCTCAACTCGCCCGCTCGCGCGCACGACCAGCGGCGAGGGATGACCACAGTTGATGAAGCGCAACCGGCGCCGCCGGGCGTCCCATGAGCCCAACACCGCGGTCAAGTAACGATCCGTTTCGAGGCCGCGAATCGCCTCGTCCGTCAGCCTCGCAGTCTCCTCCAGCCCCGCCCCAGCGCGCCGGGCGGCGCGCAGCGCCCCGATCGCCAACGAGGAAAGCGCTGCGGCCGAGTTGCCCTTGCCAGTCGCGTCGGCGATGACCAACCACAAGCCGTCCGCGTTGCTCGCGTAGTCGAAGAAATCACCGCCGACGTCATAACCCGGCAACACGCCCGCCGCGATGTCGCCATCCTCGACATGGGCAAGCCGAGGCGGCAGCAAGTCCTGCTGAATCTCGGCCGCCGGTTGCATGTCCTTGCGCCGACGCACGGAATGAACCACATCGGTGTAGCCGGAAGCCAGCTCCAACGCCAATCCAGCCTGCCCAGCAAGCCCGTCCAGATCACGCGCCGCCGCATCACGCGCCAGCAGAAAGCCCATGATCCGATCGCGCACCATCAGCGGCCATAAGGTGCTGGGCCCGAGACGATCGGACACCAGCCTCCGTAATTGCGGGAGCGCCTCCGGGATCAGCTCCGGCCCAACACCTACCGGCGCGCGAAAGCGTTCGGGGAACCGGTGTGCGTCTCCCGCCAAGCGCAGGGCGAACAACCCCTCGACGTCCAGAACGTACGCGGCGATCGGACAGCCAGCCTGCTCCGAGGCGACCTCCACAACCCGCTCAGGCACGAGATGCGGCAAGGCCTCACCCAACAGGTCCACAGCGTCCGGTTCATGACTCCCCACGGTGGCCATCAACATACCCTCACCAGAGCGCGGGGGCTCTGCGACCAAGCGCTGAACGACGTGCACGAACGCGAGCTTGCGGAACACATCCACGGCGACCACGAACGGAAGAGTCCCCAGCTCCCATGCTGCGGTTGATTGCGTTCAAGGCGCACGTAAGCGGCAGCCAGGTCTGGATGATCATCCTGAACGGGGCGCTGGCACGGCGCGATCGGGCGGCGTCCAGCTCCGCCTGATCGCCATTCGCGGGCTCGCAGGAGTGTGGCGGGCGATGGCCGAGGCCAGAAGCGTGCGCGGATGTCTTGCCCGCGGACGCGGCAGTCGCCGGCGAGCACGCTCCGGAGGGCGCCGACGCCCTGGTGTCTTACGGGCAACATCGCTTCAACCGGCGCGGTGTCATTCGGGGTCTCTGCGGCTCGCAGCGGCGAGCTCTGTGCGGACATAAACGAGGTCTCTCGCCGATGGTGCCCGAACGGGGCTCGCGGTGGTGCTGGGCGGGAGCGGGTAGAGTCGCGAGACGTCAAGAGAGCGATGCGATGAGTGGGCGAGCGCCTGATTACCTGTTCGGTCAATCCGCTGAGGAGACCGAGCGATTACGGCTCCAGGCGCGGATGTTCGCGTCGCACACGACACGGTTCCTAGAGGACGCGGGTATCGCTCGCGGGATGAAGGTCCTCGACGTCGGGACCGGGGCTGGCGACGTGGCGCTGCTAGTGGCCGATCTCGTAGGCCAGGAGGGGACCGTCACCGGCGTCGATTTCAACCCGGAGCTGATCAAGACGGCCAGTGCACGGGCCGCGGCCGCGGGACGCGAGAATGTTTCATTCATCGTCGGCGATGCGGCCTCGGTCGAGCTGGACCGCGACGTTGACGCTGTCGTCGGTCGGTGCGTGCTGTTCTTTACCCCTGAGCCCGCCGCGCTGGTGCACCGCCTGACGGATCACGTTCGTGACGGCGGCATAGTCGCGTTCCAAGAACCCGCCAACGCGACACTGCCCCCGATGTCGCTGCCGCACTCCCAGCTACTCGAGCAGATGTGGGAGTGGATCTTGGAAACCTACCGCCGCGCCGGGATGGACTTATACATGGGCTTGCGACTGCGAAGCATCTTTGCGCAGGCCGGACTCCCGGCGCCCGAGATGCATCTCGACGCCGCCGCTGGCGGCGGTCAAGACTGGCCCGGATACGAGTACATGGCGCGGCTGATTCGCACGATCCTGCCCCTGATCACCAAGCTTGGAGTCGCCACCGAGGACGACGTCAAGATCGACACCCTTGCCGACCGGCTCCGCGATGAGATCGGTGATGCGGGCGTGGCGGTCACCTGGGGCTTCATCACCGCATGGGCACAGCACCAAATCAGCCCCTGAAGTGTTGTGCAGAACTCAGCCTGCGTGGTGCTTGCGCCGACAGTAAGCGTTACCACGGCTGGCACGCGCCGCGAAGCGGCCAGAGCCCCGCCCTTCCGTGCGAAGGAGCTAACCAGGTCTGCGACGATGTCGCCACCCCTCGGTCACGCCGACGGAAAGCCTTGCAGATCGAAGTGTTGTAGCTCCGCTCCACCCTCCCTCAGAACCTTGGACTTGCGATGGATTCTCAGGGTTTTGGCAGGGAGATCGCGTCCCTGGCAAATGACGAGGACGCCGACGCTGACTCGCTCGGCTGCATCTCGCCAGCCCGCCGCGCGGCTACCGCGCCGGCGCTCCAGGTCCAGCTCGCCTCGTCCTCCTCGTAGCCGTCGCAGATACGAGCGGAGCAGCGAATGCGTTACTGCTGGGCCCAGTACGGCGAAAACAACCTGCGGAACTCGTTCTCGACCAGCTCGGATCCCTACGTCGAGGACGGCCTTAACCGCAGCCAACCTGACCCAGCTAGTTGGAGGCGCCGACAGGCGCCGCGCGCGGCGGCGGGGCGGTGCTGGATGACGTCGCCGGCCACATGAGCATCTCGCCGAGCGTGCCGGCCGCGTCCTGCTCCAGCTGGCCGAGCCGGTCCTGGACGACCTGGTGGGGATTGAACTCGGGCCGCCCCTCTGGCGCGACGTTCTGGTCGGGCAGGTAGCCCAGCAACGTGGCGACGCTGCCTTTGAGACCGTCGATCCGCTTGCGCGCATACGCGTTGAAGCGGTCGTACATCCAGCGGTCGAAGCTCCCCCAGCGCCATCTCGCCCACGGCATGGCGGTCTCGCCGGCGCCTGTCAGCGCCTGGGGCACGAAATTCAGGACGTCCTGGTAGGGCTGCGAGATGCCACGCTGGGCGAGCCGGCTCCAGCCGTCGTCGATCGAACCGCCGCTCGCCCGGAGCTGCTGCCCGATCGCAAAGGCGGTGTCGACGTGGTTCTTGGCGAGCTCGATCGCGAAGATCGCGAGCTTCATCGCCTGATCGCTCGTCCCCGCGGCATGGTTGTTTGTCGCTCCGGGAAGGCTGTTGTCGCCGTATGTGACCCACTGCTTGCCGCCCGTCGCGACCGAGCTGACGAGCACGCCTGTGTCGCCCTCGTAGTCGTGGATCGTGCCGCTCACCGCGCCCGCGACGACGAGGAACAGGTAGCTCGCCACGACCGGCTTCACCTTCTCCAGCATCCCGAACAGCGTCTTGGCCTGGTCGGAGTCGATCGACGGGTGTTGCAGGTACTTGCCCAACAGCCACCACTCCAGGCCGATGAACGCCTTGTCGGCAAAGTTGTCCCGGTACCAGTTGTAGATCGTCGTGCGCGGTGTACGGATGTGGCCGGCGGAGAAGCAGTCGGTGAGGTAGTGCTCGCCGAAGGCCTCCAGCACGTACGCGCGCTGGAGGCCGGGGGGATTGCCGAAGCCCGCGTGAAGTGCCTCAGCGATCGCGAGGTCGTGGTAGCGCGTCCATGACGACCGTGCAGCTCCCTGGTCAGGGAAGTGCGCAACATTGTGCAGGACGAGGTCGTTGAACTTGCTCTTCTGAGCATCCATGGCCGCATCGCCGCCGCTGAACAGATTGTCCGGAATCCCGCTGCCCGCACCCATATCGTGCTCGAGCGCGGCGCGGAGGCGTCCCCGGGCGGCGTCCGAGGGGCCGAATAGGCCATCAAGGATGCTCGTGCTCTGCGGCTTGACTGCGATCTGGGCGCTGGCGATCAGCTCGTCGACGTTGTCAAACTCGTCGCCGGCGAGCGCCACGACTTGTCCCCAGCTGAGCTTCACGCCCGGTGCAAGCTCGATCATCGTCACCGGCGCGGGGGGTTTGGTCGGATCCGACCCGACGGACGCCGGCCGTGAGCCCTCATCACCGAGCTTGCG
The DNA here is from genome assembly GCA_963812225.1 of uncultured Solirubrobacterales bacterium. Classification (GTDB taxonomy): domain Bacteria; phylum Actinomycetota; class Thermoleophilia; order Solirubrobacterales; family Solirubrobacteraceae; genus Palsa-465. The sequence continues at coordinate 122,553 of CAWEUN010000005.1, read as the reverse complement.
GTGCTCCCACCCCTCAAAGCGCTGGAGCGCCCGCCTGTTGCCGATCCGACCGGCGCGCATTAACCGCCCCACCTGAGCGTTGCCGATCGTCTGCTGAAGCGCGAGGATCTGAGCCACCTCGCGATCGACCGACGTGCCTCGCTGTGCGTCAGCTCGCACCGGCACCGCTGACTCGGCGGCCGTCACCTCGGTGTGTTGGTGCGCTCCCATTCGCTCAAGGTCGCGGTCTGACGAACGTTACCGCGCGCACCCCGGTGTCGACGAGGAAAGTCGCCGACCCTGCCCCCGTCAACACGGACATCGCACCAAGTGCTCCGCCAGCCACCCGTTCGCAGAAGGCCGACAAACGTCGACCTGTCCACGGCGCGCTTCGACCGATCGCGAGCATCCAGTTGCCGGCGCCCCGATCGCTTCGGTCCTTTCGCGGGCGCGCAGCCCACGATCGCGCTGGTGACGCCTCCATCGTGTCGACCACCAGGCGCCACGCGACCGCTTGGCCACGAAGGCCCTCGTCAGTTTGTCGATCTGGCGGACGACTCGGCAAGGCTCGAGATGCCTGGCACTCCGCCCCGGCGCGAGCCACCGATGGTTGCAGCTCCCACCGGCTTGTCAAAGCGTGCGTTCATCGACGAAAAGGGGATCAGGAGATGCCAGTTGCGGTAGATCTCGAGTTCGACGGCGGCACGCTTGAGCAGTACGACGAAGTCGCCAAGTTGATGGACTACGAGCCGGGGGGCGCGGCTTCGCCGGGTCGCCTTTTCCATTGGGGAGCGCTCGCGGACCACGGTCTTCGTGTCACCGACGTGTGGGAGACAAAGAGCAGTTCGAGCACTACGCGCGGGAGAAGATCGGGCCCTACACGCAGCGCGTTGGCATTCCGGGGCCGCCCCAGATCACGTTCTACGACGTGCACAACTACCAGGCCGGCGGGTAGCCCGTCAGACGCCGATCGCCTCTGCCTGACGGCGCTCGGATCCGACGACCGTTGCGCGACCCAGCGGTCGTTGGGCGTCGCCGCGCGGTTAGCGATGAGCGGCTGTCCCAACCACGCGGACGCGACAGTGCGGCATCGGGTCGGTCACTGCTGCTTGGCGCACGCGGCCGTCGTACTCGGCGCGTGCCCGGGGTTTGGAGCCGGCGCCGCGGTTCGGGTCCCGGTAAGCGGACTGCCGTCTCGAGCGCGACCGCTGGTTGCCATGGCGGAGCGGCGCTCCGTCTCAGCGCCCGGTCGCGCGCGATCGAGCTGCGGCGCTCCGGTCCACTTCTGAATCGCCGGGGTGATCGAGCGATCTCGTGCTCGCAATGAGGCGGCTGTTGGTAGCCCGAAGGAGCTGTCTGGACCGCACCTGGACGGACAGCCGCTCTCGTTGCAAACCGCGCCCGCCACACGGGGCGCCGGAAACCCGAAACCGATCGCCCGTTAGGGGCGCCTCTCGTGGCCGACTCCTGGGCCCGCGTAAGCGAGAGCCTCCGCGATGGCGGAGCTGGACGCCAGATCCGCGACGGCTAGGAGGAGAGCTGGAGGCAGCGATGGACGAAGGCGATCGCGATGCCGCCCTCGCCGACGGCCGCCGCCACGCGCTTCACCGATCCGGAGCGGACATCGCCGACGGCGAAGATCCCCGGGACGCTCGTCTCGAGAGCGAACGGCTCCCGATCGGCCTTCCAGTGTCCCGCCTCCATCCCGTCGGCTCCCGTCAAGACGAAACCGTGCTCGTCGCGCGCGATCTCCGAGGGTAGCCAGTCGGTCGCCGCTTCGGCGCCGATGAGGACGAAGAGCGCGCTCGTCTCGCGTCGAGATGTCGTGCTGGCTCTTCGATCGATGACCTCGATCGCCTCGAGTTGTTCGTCTCCGTGCACCGCGACAACCTCGGATCGCGTCTCCACCCGGATGTTCGCTTTCGTCGCTATCTGCTCGATGAGGTATTGAGACATGCTCGCTGCGACCGACTCGCCCCGCACGAGCAGTGTCACCGATCGGGCGTGGTTGGAGAAGAAGATGGCGGCCTGGCCGGCCGAATTGCCCGCCCCGATCAGAAACACGTCGTTTCCGTGCGCGAGACCGGCGTCGCTGCGTGCCGCACCGTAGTAGACACCAGAGCCGACGAATCGATCGACCGAATCGAGCTCGAGGCGGCGCCACTCAACGCCCGTCGCGAGGACGACCGACCTCGTTCGGAGAACGTCGCCTCCATCCAGGGTGATGGTCAGCTCGGCAGGGTCGATGCCTTCGATTCGGCGGGTCACGACGATCTCGGCGCCGAGCCGCTTCGCCTGTTGTAGCGCCCGGCTCGCGAGCTCGTCCCCCGAGATGCCGAATGGGAACCCCGTGTAGTTCTCGATCCTGGTCGAGGCGCCGGCCTGCCCGCCCGGGGCGAAGGACTCGATCAGCCCCGTCTGCAGGCCCTCGGAGGCGCCGTTGACCGCCGCCGTCAGACCCGCCGGCCCGCCGCCCACGATCACCACGTCGTAACGCTCCCGGCCTGGCGCGACTGTCAGTCCGGCGGCCGTGGCAATGACACGCATCGTCGGCGCAATCAGCCGGGTGCCGTCGCGCAGCTCCACGACAGGATAGGGCGCGGCCACGGCGGCTCCACCTCCGGTTCGTGCAATAGCGGCGGGATCGTCGGGGTCCAGGTGAGAGTGGGGAATCTGGTTGCGATCGAGGAAGCTCTCGGCGGCGTGCACTCCCGGGTCGAGGCTCGGGCCGATCACGAACATCGCCGGCTCGAGCGGCTGCGCGGTAGCGTTTCTGAGCATGTCCAGCCGCTCCAACGCGGCGGCGCCCACCGTTGCGGAGATCTGGGGGGCCATAGCGGCGAGTGTGTGGAACACCTGGACGGTCACCTTCAACACGCGCGACGCCTCGACGGCCCGCATACTGGCGGGCAACGGCGTGCCGAGCGTCATCGGGATCTCGCCTCCGAGCTCTCCTGGAAGCCGGACGCCGATCACCTGCTCAACCCCGTTCACGAGCTTCGTCAGCTCGGTCTTCCCCTCGACTACGACCGCCAGAAACCGGCCTTCGCCCTCGCGGGCCACATACTCCCCGGGGATGAGGTGGATGTCCTCGACGGCGCCGGCAACGTACTCAAGCTCATTCTCCGCGAGCGCCGAGAAGAGCGAAATCGTGGCCAGCTCATCGACAGTGATCACGATTCCCTCACAACCTCTTCCCCCTGGTGTCCCCGCAGCCCAACCAGCTCAGGCAACGACTACCGCACAACAATACGCGGTCGGCGTTCGACCGATACCACCAGGCAACGCGCACCGGGCTTAGCCCCGCGGTTCCCAGAGCTCCGAAATCCTCAGAAGGGTCGTGCGGCCCCGACTCGTGATTCTGGTTTGCACGGGGTAGGATCGAGTCGAGCGCCCGGCTCGAGTGGTGCACGGCGGTCCGGCTGTTCTTCCCCACGACGGAATTCGGCATCCCCCAGCCAGCTGAGCTTTGGTGGTCCGGCGACGGGTGGTCGCTCCACCAGAGCCCGACCGACGATTCGGGCACCCAACTCGGCATCGCGAACCAGACGCTCGCTCAGCCAGGCGAAGGATCTCTCGGCGGGTTTGGGCCGGACTCTCGCGTTCCCAAGCAAGGGAGAGCCAGCGCTTGCTCGATTCCCGCTAACGCCCACCGCTCCTTTCGATCGAGGACCAGCGTTCTCCTCGCGGCCGCCAGATCGCTGGATTCCTCCGGCGCTGCAGGAGTAGACGCGATTGGTCAGCTACTCCGCGTGCCCCCCCCGATGTGAGCGTCGGACTGGGGACGAGCAGCAGCCGGGCGTGAGCGTTCCGTCTCGTGTGAGCGGGGGATTCGCGCCGACGATCACGATCAAGAAGGTCGACATCAAGCGGCCCAAGCACTGACACTCACGTAGGCTGCGTCACTCCCGACCGGGACGATCAGTCCGGGGTTGACTTGGTTGGCTTTGGGAGGCTAGGCTTGTCATAATCAACACGATCTGGGGCGTGATGGGACCGAGCCGAGAAGATCTGGGCACTGGGGCCAGGCGGTTAGCCGGAAGCGGTTTTGACGCGAGATTCTCGCGGCGGCATCTGTTGCAGCGGAGCGCGGTTGCGCTGGGCGGGGTCGCGGGGCTCGGGTTGGTCGACCCGAGCCTGGTGTTCGCGTCGGTGGCGGCAGCACCCCGACCAATCCCGGGCGGGTTTGACACGAACTTCAACATCGTCTCGGAAGACGCGTTCATTCATATCCTCCCGCCGAGCGTCGGTTTTGAGATGTCGACGATCACCGATTTCAACGGTGTTATCGGCGCGTCCGAGACGCAGGGCTCTGCCCAGGGAAGCGATGGCAGCGCGTACGACTTCGACTGCGACATGCGGTTCATGCGCGGCGCCTACGTCGGGCTCGACGGCCGGAAGCACAACGCGTCGTTCGGGTTTATATGAATTGACTTGTACGACGTGGGTCACGTCGGCGATACAGATCATCAGAGCCACGATTTTGAGCCAGGGATCGCCGCGTCCGGGCTGTTCTGGACGATCCCGATCACACGCTCGGCGATAGACGTCGACCCCGGCAGAGGGCGAGCGCGTCTGCACGCCGACAACGTGCCCGTGACCGACTACCACGACTTCATCAACGCGGTCTTCGGCGGGGGTCCGACGCCCATCCCGTCGCATGTGAGCTTCGACGTGCGCTGGTCGGGCGACGGTGACCGGCAGAAGGTCCGCGACGAGACGTTCGGTTTCACCGGCCATTACGTGACCGGCGCGGCGACGATCAACTTCAGTGCGTCTAACGACGCCGGCGGCGTGATCTACACCTCTGATCGCCGCGCGGCTCAAACCAACGTCGGCTCACCCGGCGTCGGACACGAGCGCAACGGCGTCTTCTTCCACTAGATAGCGGCGCGCCCGCCGGCGCGGGCTGCCGCGCTGCCAGCGGCCGAGAGCGTGTCCGCGACCGACACTCCTGCCTTCGCCGTCGCAACGGGCTAACAGCAGCGGGGAGCCAGCGGCACGAATCCGGCTCTGACACTGCTGCTCGCGGACAACCTCGGTCACGCGGCCGCGCGGCCGCCTCATCTCGAATGAGTCGTAGAGGTCCGAAGATGCGCTGGGCTGGCCGGCATCGCCGGTCTGATGGGTCCGACCGCCACGTCCGGCGCGATCGCTTTGACCTCGTGCGGCCGCGCAGAGCGCGCCATCGGATTGGCGACGATGGCATCGTGTGCGCTAGCGGCGCCGGCCTATTGTTTTGCCACTCGCGAGCGCCGGACTGTCTAGGGCGAGTGGAATGCCGCCAACTCGATCGTGAGCTTGGCGAGGTCGGGCGGAGCGAAGCAATCGTCGGCGGTGTCGCTGACCGGCGCCTGCTGGTGGGCGGTTGCGAACGTGGGCGCGTCGGCCCGGTGGCGCGCGTTGTCTCTATGCAGAGGCACTTGTTCGGACGTTCAGCGCTCGCCGCCGGTCGTAGGCTCATTGCAGAAGTGGGGTTCGGGTCGAGCGTAGGTAACGCGAAACTATGTGGACGCTCGACGATCGAGGTCTGAGTGTCTAGACGAGCGTGTGAACGTGGCTGCACGGCTTCGGGCGCGTGCGCGGCGAGCGTTACGTGGTGGTCGCCGCGAACAGATGCCAGGTGTCCGGCACGCCTTTGAGTTCGACGGGGCCGCGATCTCTGAACTCGATGCGCGAGCCGTAGACAAGGTCGGTCACGGTTCTGGACACGAGCACTTCGTCAGGAGCGGCGAGAGCCGAGATTCGTGCGGCGATGTTGACGGCGACACCGGCGATGTCGTCGCCGATCACCTCGCATTCTCCGGTGTGTATGCCGGCGCGCACGGTTATGCCGAGTCCGTGCGCGCGGTCTCGAATCGCACCCGCACAGGTGACCGCGCGGGCGGGGCCGTCGAAGGTCGCCAGAAACCCGTCCCCGATCGTCTTGAGCTCACGACCACGGAAGCGCTCCAGCTCACGGCGCACGAGCGCGTCGTGCTCACCAAGCAGCTCTCGCCAGCGGTGATCTCCGAGCTCCGCGACCTTGCGGGTCGAGTCGACGATATCGGTGAACAAAACCGTCGCCAGCATGCGGTCTTTGACGACGTTGCGGCGCACGCCGGTGAGAAACTCCTCGACCTCGTCGAAGATCGCGTCGACGTCGCCGACGAACCAGAGGTGATCCTCGCCCTCGAGCTCGACGTACTTGGCGTTCGGTATGTGTTCGGACATGAAACGCGAACTTTTCGCCGGGACGGCGCGGTCACCGGCCCGATGGATCAGCAGCGTCGGCACTCGAACGCTCGGCAGGATGTCCCTGACATCGATGTTCATCATCGCCTGTAGCGTGGCTACGCCCATTGACGGACTCGCGCCGACCCGCTGAAACGTCCCCCAGACCTCCCGCATCCGCTCATCCTCGGCGCACGACGGCGCGAACAGGTCAAGCAGTACGCCGTCGCCCCAACCCTCGAGCACGGCTTCCTTGACCTCGTCGGTGTACATCTCAGGCGGGAGACCCCAGGTGTAGTCCGGAGCCCACGCCATCCGCGGGGCAGCGCCGTAAGTCACGAGCGCCGAGACCCGCTGCGCGTGCGTCGCCGCGAACAGGATGCTGAGCGGGCCGCCCTCAGACACGCCAAACAGAGCCGCCTGCTCCGACCCGGCGGCATCGAGGACTGCGAGCATGTCGTCCATCCGCTCCTCCAGCGGCGGCAAACGCAGAAGCGGATCGGACAACCCGGTGCCGCGCTTATCCCACATGATCAACCGCGCATAAGACGCGAAACGCTCCAAAATCGCCGACACACCCGGGATCTCCCAGAGATACTCAACGTTGGACACGAATCCCGGCACAGCGATGAGGTCGAACGGTCCCTCACCGATCACCTGGTAGGCGATGCGAGCGTCGCCGTTACGCGCGTAGCGCGTCCTGGGCGTCGACGATTTCATCCCTCCCTACGGTATCGGTCCTCGCACAACCTGGCGCGACGGATCGTCGGACGTAGCCTCTTCGTTGTCAGCCGGCGAAACACCGTTGGGATACCTACGCGGCTTGACGACGGGTCGTCCGGAGTGTTGGGAGCTTGTGCACGAATTGTCGTCGCGCCTAGCGGTCGCTGCGATCGGGCCCAAAGAAGCATTCGAGGCAGCGCGCCAATTCTTCGGTGCGGTAGGCCCGTCGTCGATCGCATTGAGGTTGCGCCAGGACTCCGCGCCGGGGGCAGTGGAGGGCTGCCGGCTCACAGATCGCTGACCCGCCACGCCGGACAGACCGGCAGCGTCTGCTCGCCAGCCACCTCGTAAGTGAGGTGGCGGCCATCAACCTTCAGAACCGGATCTCGGGGAGCGACGACATCACACGCTAGAGACCGTGCCGCTCGAGCAGGGTGAGGGCTCAGGTGGCCGCCGCGAGGCTCGCGGTCGACTGGTTGCTACGCGGATGGTAGCCTGCCCGGAACCGACGGAGGGAGTGCGACGACACAGTCCGCGTCGTCGGGAGGAGCTGGGGGTTCCGGCCAAGCAGAACTACGATCCCGCGGTCGGCGTTGATGCTGATCGGTCCCTTCGGGATCGTCCGGTCGCGGAACAGCTCGCTCTCGACCTTGCGTACGACACCGATGTCGTCGAGCTCCGGTGGCGCGTGCTCGTGGTCGGTGATCGCGTGCGTGAACCCGACGACCTTGCCCGCCTCGTAGTGGGCCTGGCGCTCGACCCTGCGTGCCCGGCGGCGGAACGCGGCCGTCGTGCGGTCGCGCCCGAGGTGCCGCCGCCGCTTGCCATTACGCGGGTCCAGGAAGAACTCCAGCGCTGCGCCCGCCGCCAGCGCGAACCCGACAAGCGCGACCAGCTCACGCGCCGAACGCTCCCGCAGACCCGCCCGCCCGCGACCGCCCCGCCTCAACGAAGCACCCATCGCCAGCAACCAGGTACGCGGTCGACGTCGGCGAGGTTCGCGGAATCGGTGCATACCACGCTCCAAACAGCATTGAGCACTCGATAACGCGTCCTCGCGGCCGCATCCGAGCGCTTCGCCGGTGGGGACCGAGGCCACGTCGCAGCCCTTCGAGCGGACCGCGAAGACGAACGGAAAAAGTGATAGCGCCGCGTCGACGCGAGGCCAATGGGGCCAAGCATTCATCTTCCGCCAAGCACCGAGGATCCCGACTGAGAATGCAAGCTCGCCCCCATGGGCGACCGTGCGGCGCGTTGCTATGAAGAGACGTGTGCTCTCGCGACTCGATCAAGTGGACGTTGCCACAGGAGGCGAGAGCCGCACCGCAGGTGACGAACTCATGCAGATCGACCACTACTACGTCGAGCATCCTCACGCCAGGCGAACATACGCCAGCCTGGACGAGGTCGCCACCGCGCTCCTGACCCGTGGTACCGGGCTAATCGGTGCGGTGGACGATGGCGGCGAGCGGACCCTCACCGCTTCCGAGCTCCAGGACCTCGGCCGGGCAATCGGCGAGACTCGCAGACGCATGAGGAGAGCCGCGGCACGCACGTTGTCTACGCCCGCCGGCCCCTGAGTCGCCGGCTCCGCGCAACACACACGCTAGCCCCCGTCGGAGTCTGCGTTCGAGAACGTGGATCTGCTCGGCCGTGCGGTTCGGAGGGACCGGACGGGCCGGAGTGGTGGGAGTCGCCCTCACGACCACATCCCCAGACGAGACGGACCGACGACCGCATCAGAGCCGGACCGGCTCCCCATCTGAGCAAGCTGTCGGGTAGGCCACGCGCATTGCTGCGGCTGGCCGCAGTCAGAACCGGTTTTACGCCGAAGCGGCAGCCCGGGCGCGCAGCTCAGCTCAGCTCGGGGCTTGTTGCTCCGGGTGCCGTAGCGCGCGATCGGGATCGCTCGCAGGCGAGGCCGGTGGTTCGGCGACGGTCGTGGTCTGCGTGGGAGCGCGCTGCTGCCCGATCTCTGCGTCTGAGGCATCGGATGTTGCTGATTGTTCCCGGCCTTGCTCGGTGAGTCCGCGGCGAAACTCATTGATGCTGTGGCCGAGGGATTGGGCGGCGGCCGGGAGACGTTTGGGCCCGAGGAGGACGAGCGCGATAACGAGTACAAAAAGTAGTTCGAGAGGTCCGATATTGGGCATTGTGCTTCCAGGAGAGCCGGTTCGGCCGGTCGTCGCCGCTCGTTCTCGACGCTAGGGAGCGTCGGCTCTCAGGGCAATGGGGGCGACTCCCCATCTGCCGACCCAAGCTCGAATCTGACACCGGGCTACGACTCCCAGTTATGTGCACTCGGCTGGCGCGGACCGACGGTCGTGTGAGACGTCCGGCCTGTGGCGTGGATGCTGCTGACATGCACTTCGATCTGCACGCGATCTAGCCGCGGCGCCGACACGGGCGGACGCTACCGCCCCGCTCCTTCGGGCCAAGAAGGACGTCCGTACCGGGCGACCAGCGTTTGGCCAGCACGCACCTCGACGACCTTGGTGAAGTGTCCGCCCCGAGGCCTGGAGAGCGTCACGCTTGTAGCCACAGGTGTCTCGCTGCCCTCCGCGCAGTTGGGGACACAGCCTTGGATATCGCTCGTGCCATGCCCGACAGCGCGTGCGTGCGTCCATCGCTTCCACTTGATCTTGGTGACGATGTTGCCTCCGTCACCACTGAAGTAGACGTCCCGGGGCTTGATCCCGGAATATGACCCCGCTACGAGCTTGGGAAGTGCTCGCGACTCGTGTGCTGGCGCGGCAGTCGCTTCCGGAGTCAGCATCGCCACGGCCGCCGCGAGGCCAAGAGCGATAGCAGCGAGATGGCGTCGCATGTCGTCTTCTACTCCCTCCTGACGAACGGATCGAGTTGTCCAGCCCTGGGCGGACACGGATCGAGCCTACGGACTCGGCTCGTCCTCGTCTAGGCAATTCGATCGATCGCGCTGGTGCTACCCGGCAGATGGGTTGTGGGCGACCGCGATCTCCCGGGCAGATGTTTCGCGACACCGAGCGGCAACGCACGTGGTGGTCCGTCGAAGCAGCCGCGCCACAAGCGTGACTGCTTCAGGCGTGACGGCCACGGGAACCGACGATGCCGCCCCACCGCATTTGCCCGCAACGAGGTGTCCGCCGCGAACGGCCTCGACCGCGCGCTCCAGCCAGCTGGAAGGGCGCCGTGCTACCGCTCGCGCGATCGCATTCGCGTTCTCGCCGGCGCGGAGAGGACGAGTGCGATGGCGACGCAGGACTCGTCAGCCGCGCGGGCGGCGCGCGACGGCTTTGCCACGGAGGCGAGTCGTCACCTTCACCACCCGGACTTCGTACTGGCGAACTCCCGGCGGTCGAGACAGACAAGATCAACACTGCGGACGACGAGGACGTGATCCCGGCGACCAAGAAGGTCAACGATCTGCTCTCGCAGCATCCGACCGAGGTCGAGGTGCTCATCAGGCTCAGCAGTAAGGTGCTGCAGAATCCCACGTCGGTTGAGCACGGTCTCGACCACACCGTCACGCTGACCAAGCCCGCGGCGATCACAGAGGACCCGAGCGGCGACCCGACCAAGGGGAAGGTCAGCGCCGATGTCTTCACATGGGGCAAGGTCATGACCTGGACCGGTACCGTGCGCCAGTGGCAGCGGATGGTTTGGGCCTACGTCGTCGCCGCGACGCGCAAAGGAATCCTTTGAGCGCGGATGCAGCGCCCGCCACCGTCACCTGGTGGGAGGGCGAGCAGGACCACGTCATCGCCTGGTTGACGGTCCGGCCGGGCTCTCCGCCGCTCGCGCAAGAGGCGTGGCTGGCCCAGCTCGCCGTCGCGGCGCCAGGTCCGGGGGGCTGGGCGGTTGTGAGCGCCGTCCCGCTCGGCGAACTCGGTCAGGAGCTGTCGGCGCGGCTGCGCGATCCGATCGGAGCCGGCCGGCCGGGCCTGAGCTCGGTCGCGTTCAGCGCCGCAGGCGAGCCGCTGACTGGCGACGCGAGCGCTGAGCTGTACGACAAAACCCGCGCAGCCGCGCTCGCGTTGGTGGCTGAGCGCATTCGCGACGAGATCGTCGCCCGCGAACCCCGCCGCAGCGGACTGATGCTGCTGCGCCTCGCCCGCGACACGGACGGGCTCGTCCTCGACCTCGCCCCCGCGATCGACGAGCCGGCATGGCGCGGTCGCCCGATCGATCTCGATCTCGGCACCGATGTCCAGGACCCCACGTTCGGCAGCGAGACCGTGATCGTCGCCGGGGCCGCAGTGGCTCTCCCGTGCGCCCATCTGCGCCTCGAGCGCGGAGCCGGCTCGGTCCGGATCGCGCTCCCGACGCTGCAACTGCCCGGGACGCCCGCCCCGCTGGTCCATCTCACATTCGGCTGATCGCGCGCCCCGTACACGCAGGAGTCTGTGCCTTCCGAACAAGCCGACATATGGTGCCAGTGCACGACCGATATCGGGTGCGTCGAATTGATTTGGTTCTTGTTGCCCGTCATGATGGCGAGGTGGAGTCTCAGCGCAGCCCCGTCCCCAAAAGCGCTGAGCCGGACGGGACGCACGGCACCTCGCGAGCGGCCTGGGGCGTGAGTTCTGTTCAGCGCGCGGTGGGCAATAAGGCGCTCGGTCGGCTCTTGGGGACTCCGGATGGTGCTCGGCTGCTGCAGCGATTGACCTCCCCGCGGCCGCTGGCGCGCTGGAGCTGGCCTTGGGAGACGCCGAAGCTTGGGCCCGACGAGCCGGTCGTCATCGATCGAGATTTCCAGCTCGACCCCCATCTGTTCGTCCGTTCGAGTGACGGCATCCCTGACGACCCCCACTCCCAGGACTGGGTGAAGGGACAGTGGTCGACCGCTGACTTCAAGGGCGAACAGCAGGCGTCGGTGACGGAGATCACCAAGACACAGCTGTATGAGGAGATCGGCAAGGTCGCGCCTGGGCTGTCACGGGCACTGAAGGTATGTCTCGTCGGACACGCTTGGGTCGAGCAAAAGGGGAAGGGCATCCTCAACTACAACTTCGCAGGCGTTGAGGGTGGATCTGCCGCTTACGTCATGGGGTGGACGTCCGACATTATCCCCACCTCGACCTACGAGAACGAGCCCGACAAGTCGAAGTACCGCGACTGGGACAGCAAGGGACACAATCCTAAGTTCGGAAAGTGGCATGGCCACGATGCCGGGACGATCGAAGCGCAGTTAGCGATGTCGCCCAAGCCGACGGAGATCGTGGTCCTCGTCCGGAAGCCGCGTCCGGCGTACCAGTCGCTCAGCCACGCCGCCGCGGCGTTCGTCAACCTGATCCAGAAGCGCTTTGATGCGCTGCGAGCGTCTACGAACCCTGATCACAACAAGCTCGCCGAGCAGGCTTTCGCCGGTGACGCGGACGCGTACGCAAACATCGTCAACCACCGCTTCACGATTACGGACGCCAGCGGCAAGAAACGCGACTTCGGTGCGTACAACGGTGACACGGGATACGCCGACCTCGTCAAGAACTCGATCGCTGCCACGGAGACTGAACTGCCCTGATCGGCAACATCACAAGAGAAACCCGGCGAACCACTCGATAGCACTCCCATAAGCGCTTGCGTGACCGCCTGAGGCGTGATCCACTGAGCCCGCCTTCGGCGGATCAGCGCTGGGGCGAGCACTCACCGAGCTCGGTTGCGGAATCGTTCCATGAGGGATCGCGTCGGAACCGGTAAGTGCGTTCGGTCGGCAGGCGCGAGCCGACTGACGCAAACGGCGCTGTCGATGCGGTTCGAAGCCGGATGGCGCTGGGCGTTGCCTACTTCGCCTGGGGCAGACCCTGGGAGACCTCGCCGAAAAGCGCCATCTGCTGGGCGAGGGCATCACCGCCGGAGGCGCTCACCACACCGAGGTTCTCAACCACCGACCCCGCCCGCACAACCACGCGCTGAAACTCGGGGCTGGACCTGATCGCGTCCAGGGCGGATCGCTCGCCGTGCAGCATGAAGAACCCCGCGAGATCGCCGCCGTGCGGCTCCAACAGGTAGGCGTCGAACCGCTCGATCTCGCCGGCCTCCTGAAGCCTGCCGTAATACGCGACGCTCTCCTGGAAGACCTCCAGCGCGAGCTGCTCGCGCCCACGAACAACCTGACCCCAACCCAGGAACAATGCCTCTCCGGCCATCCTCTAACCCCCAAAGACGCGTGACGATCAACGAGCGACGCTATCGACTCGGCGCCGCTCGCAGTAGAAGTTTTCAGACACGCTAACAATGCGAGCGCGCGCGCAGCGACTCGATTACGGCTCGTCGGGGGCGAGCGCTGGTCCGCAATTGACCTGACCGTGAGCTGCGAAGATCCGGCCCAGCTCGTCGGCCGTCGGTCGCGGCGCGTCGGCCGGAGGAAGCGTCGGCGCACTCGCAGGCACCGACCCGTCCAGGACCAAGCGCTCAAGACCCGACGGCGTGCTCAGAACGAGCACTCGCGCGGTCTCACTGTCCACCCGGAACGTGTGAGCGACGCCCATCGGGACCACGGCGACTGCGCCCTCGGTCAACGTGAACCGATCTCCACCCGACTCGACCGTGAGCTGTCCATCGAGCACGACATAGCTCTCATCCTGCGGGTGGGTATGCCGGGGCGGTGATGCGTACTGCGGAAACACGAACTCGATCAACGCGAACCGCCCGTCAACCACTTCGCCCGAAACACGGATCGTCGCCAACGTGCCGAGGAACCAACGCTGTTCGCCCGCGCCGGGATTCGACCAGGTTGCCTCCACGGAACGGTTGCCGCCCATAAGCTCACACTAGCCCAAGCTGGGAGGCCCCGAGTAAGCCCGCGGTCCCCACGCCGGGCGAGTGCGTCGCAACGAACGCAGTTAGCCGTGGCGCGAGGTGATCCATACGTTTGTGTGCGCGATGCACCTCGCGAATGCCTTCTGCAGCTCATCGAGGGTCGCCTTCTGCTTAGGAGCAGCCGCCGCAGATCCCGCGGAGCGGATCGCTCTGGACTTAATCTTCGGCGAACGGGGGGCTCGCCAGCACGACCGAGGTCGCGATCTGTCGGTCGGGGATCGTCCAGTAGGTCTTTAGCAACGCTGCTGTGCGCTCCGGCGCGATCAGTTGGAAGCCGTGACGGCGATAGAAGCGGATCGCCCACTCGGCGGCCGCCCATGTGCCCACCAGCATGCGTTGCCTACTGAGGCGCTGTAGATGCTCGAGCAGGGCACCACCGACGCCCTGCCCCTGGCTGACGGGTAGGACGTAAGCGTGGCGGATCAGCTCGACGTCGCGCACCCGTTGAATTCCCATGACGCCGACGAGCGAGCCGTCGGCCTCGTAGCCCCAGAATCTCACTCCTGCCGTGAGCTCTTGATCAAGCTCGCCCGGTGGCATGTAGGGCTCCTGCCAGCGGTCCGATGGGATGACGTCCCGGTAGGCCTCGGCTGCGCAGTTGACGATCTCAAGGATGCGTGGGCGCTCGAGATCATGACAACGGCGAATTACACCCACATCGCATCAATCTAGGACACGGCGCAAGCAACGCAGTCCATCTGCCGGTATCGACGCGAAGCAGCCACCGCGCCACCGTGACCGGCACAGGTGCGTCATCCGGCCAGGCGCGATCGCCTGGGGCGTCGTTGCTGCCTTCGATATGAGGGAGCCGCGTCTGCGAGATGGCCGACGCCGCCTAGCAAGACGTCGGCATGGCGGCCGATGGCCGCCGTCGGCCAGCGTTATCGTCTTGTGGGTGGACAGGCCGCTCGCCCTGATCGAGTTCCCCGCCGATGATCCAGACCGCGCGCGGCGGTTCTGGTCAGATCTGCTCGACGTCGAGCTCGCCGAGCGCAGCGAGGCCGAGGGCCGAGGCTGGCAGACACACACAGGCGACCCCGCCGTCGGCATCCACGAGCGCGGCACCGGTCCCGGCGACACGGTCTCGCTGCCCTACTTCACGATCGCTGACATGGACACGGCGCTTGGCCGGGTCAAGGCACTGGGCGGGAGTGTTATCCATTCTGGGTCGCGGTGGGCGATCTGTCGGGACTCCGAGGGGAGCCCGTTCGGGCTGGCCCTCGACTCCAAGCGCTCGTAGTGCTGTCGGGGCGAACCCGATTGCCCCGCGCCGTCGCGCGGACGATCCAGATTGAGCCAATCCGGTGGCGCGCCGGAGACCGGATCAGGCCTGATCGCGACGAGCGCAGAGTCACCCATATCTGGCGTGTGGAAGCTGCAAGTACCGGCGTCTGCTGCTGCGGCGAACGGGGGCGTCTCTGGTGTTCTGAACGACGCCTCGGGAAGTGCCTCGGCTGCTTAGTGCGGACCGCTGCGCTCCCTGAGTGAATTAGGCCGCGGCGACGCGGACACGGATTCGCGGGCGGGCGTTGTTCACATAGCCCTTGGGGTTCCACAGCGTGGCGTTGTCCTCCGGCTGAGTGGCCGCCGAGGAGTCCCAGGCGCGGACGATGATCTCGTGCTCTCCAGGCGCGAGTTCGACGGTCATCCTCCACTGTCGCCAGGCCCACCGGCCGAGGTCCTCAAGCAGCTCCGCCTGCGACCAGCTCGCTCCGCCGTCGAGCGAGACGTCGAGGCGCGCGACGTGCCGCTCCCCACCGGCGAACGCATAGCCTCGCACCTCGACCGGACCGGCCGCGACCGTCTCCCCGTCGGCCGGAGACAACACGTCGGAGTTGAGCGCGACCAGGCCGAGCGGCATCCCCGCGCCCGGCCCCGGCTTGCCGTCCGGCGGCAGCAGCCGATAGGCGACGTCCTGGAAGTACCCCTCCCAGGGCCTCGACCGGACCTCGACGCGCTCGAGCCACTTGACACTGCGCGCGCCGATGTAGCCCGGCACGACCACGCGCAGCGGCGCGCCATGGACGAGCGGCAGCGGCTCCCCGTTCATCGCCCACGCAAGCAGGACCTCGGGACGACACGCCTTGTCGAACGGAATCGAGCCGCCGAAGCGCTGGGCCGGCTTCGCTCTGAGGCAGAGATCAGCGCCGGCGAAGCCCACGTGGGAAGCCGCGCGCACCGGGCTCGCGAGCGCGAGCACGTCGGCGAGCGCGACGCCGGTCCACGTCGCGGTACCAGTAGCGCCCGCACCCCAGGGCTCCTCGCCCGGAATGTCGCGGATGGCGGTCAGACCCGTGCGCCGGTTGCCCGCGCACTGCAACGTCGCGATCACCTCCCGCTCCCGGAAAGCCTCGTGCAAGGTCACCAGAGAAAGATCCAGCTCCCGCTCCACAAGCCCATCCACGTGAAGCCGCCACGCCTCGGGGTCGATCTCCGGCACCGCGGCATGGCCCCGCACGTAGAAGGCGTCCGTGGCAGTCATCGGAGCCTCGGCCAAGGCGGCAGGTCCAGTCTCGGCGTTGAACGGCTCCTCCTCGTGCACCACCATGTCTGCGCGCTTTCCGTAGCGACTCATACGACAAGCGTATGACCTCGAGAGCTGAGTCTCGACACGCGGCTCTCCGGGACCTCCGACCTCCCGTCGCCCAATCCCGCGTGTCAGCCTGACGGTTCCTCGCGCTATCGCTCCTGTCATCCGGCTGACGCGCGGAGGCGCGATCGCCTTGGCGACGCCAGGATCATCGCGAAGGTTGCCTCCGGCACGATGCCTCTCGTGGCAAGGCGATCGCGCCGGTGACCCGGCCCGCTTGATCGGTGCGTCGCCCAAGCGATAGCGGGAGGGCCGCGGGGCGAGGTGACGAAAGCAATCCCGGCGGCCAACGACCACTCCAGTGTTCTCTGATCAGTCTTGGGTACGCGGTACGCGGAGCTGCACTGTGAGCAACGAGACCGCTAGGTCATCGATCAGCATGCCTCTCGACAGCGATTGCTTCCTGCGACGTGAGTGCCCCACTCCGGGGGGCGGATCCGCCTCCACCACCGGCGCTGTCACCCTGACGGGATCGCGCGCCGTACCCTTGCGATGGAGCAGTCCCACCCGCTTCTCCTCAGTGGCTCGCGATCGTGAACGTCGCGGTCCTGGCCTTGGACTTGTTGCCCGAGGGGTCCGTGGCAGTCAGCGTGAGACGGTAGTGGCCGGGAGCGAGCGCCTTGCGGCCGAGCCGCCCTGTGAACGTGATGCTGACTGCGCCGGCCGGCTCGGAGCGCCGGGTGAGCGACCCGGCGGGCACGTAGCGTGTGCACCGCTTGCCGTGCCGGTGCTTGCGGCTGGGCGCGAGGCATGACTTGCCGACCTTGATCCCGGTCGTCTTGCGCGCGAACGCGATCACGACCTTGGCGCGCTCTGAGAGCGTGAACTCGATCTTGGTCCCTTTGTGATGCCGCTTTGCCTTGGCGCTCGTCGCGGTCCGGCCCTTGGCGACCGCGAACGTGGACGGGGAGAGCTTGAGCGAGCTGACCGTCGGTGGCGTCGTATCCCGAAATGGCGGTGGTGTGGGCGCGGTCGTGAACGTGCCATCAATGCCGGCGCTCGGTCCGAGCGCGTTGACCGCCACGAGCTGGAAGTGATATGTGGTGGCGGGCGTGAGCCCGCTCAGCGCCGCGCTGACAGGCTGACCCGCCATCGTCGCGGCGAGCGTCTGGACGGGCGTTGTCGAGCCGTACGCGGTCGTCGTGCCGTAGTTGAAGTGCCACGTCGTCTGCTGGTCCCCCGGGGCCACGGCGCCGGTGAGTGTCGCGGTGCTCGGACCGGTAGCACTCGCGGCGCCGGTCGTCGCGATGGGTGCGGCGCCGCCGAACTCGGTCGCGCCGATGTCGGTGGCGGGCCCGACCGTGCGCGACAGTCCGTTGAAGTCGAGGCTGCCGCTTGCGGGATCGGCGGTGCCGGCGTCGATCGTCGGTGAGCTCGCGGCCTCGCTGTAATCGGTCGTCGAGGCGAACACCGGGTCGGCGTGCATCGGGTGGTCGCTGTCGTTGATCGTCGGCGTACCGCCTGCACCCTGGGTGTGCTCGTTCGCCACACGTGCGTCTGAATAGTGCAGCGTGATCGTGCCGGACGCGGTACTTGCGTCCACCAATGCGTCGTACACGTCGCCGCGGGCGATCGTATTCGTCGCGTCGAGCTGGGTGAGCGCCGGGCCGAAGCTCTGCACTTCGAGCGCGACGCCGTCAGTGCCATGGGCGATCGCGGTCACGTTGTCGAGCTTCAGATCGAGTCCGCCGTTTTGCACAAGCGCCGCGACCCCATCGTTGGCGACGACGACGCTGTCGCTCAACTCGGCCGTCCCGGGCCCCCCGGCGAAGTACATCCCGTTGCGGCGCCCGATGAGCTCCGCGCGCTCCACGAGATCCCCGGCGAACAGCTCGACGGCTCCGGCGGCGTGACCGACCGTCCCCGCAGCCTGATCGACCTCGAGATCCTCGAGCGTGCCGCCCACAGCGAGCGTCGCGCAGTTGCAGCTCGAAAAGCCGACGGTCTGCTTGATCACAGGTCGCGTCGCATCGCCCGCAGCGGCCGACAGCGTCACGCCGGCGGGCACGTCCAACGACGCCGTGTGCACCGACCCGTCGTAGTCGTACTCGCCGGACTCGAACGCGACCGTGTCACCGCTGCTCGAGTGCGTGATCGCCCAGTAGTAGTCGCACGGCGTCGTGCTCGTGCACGGGTTCGACTGGCGCGCCGCACCGGGCGCGACCACACGCCTCGTCGCGGCGAATGCGCTCGAGCCGACGGAGGCGAACGCGCCGATCGTCGCGAGCGCAGCCAGGGCTGCACGCTGCGTTTTCGTCATAGCTCAATCCGCTCCGGTCGTCGTCGACTCACTAGCTCACGCCCGCCCCTGCTCGTCCAGCGACCGCGGGGCTGGTTCCTCGACGCGGCGCTCGAGTGCGTGCTCGAGCGCGGTCGCGAGCCCGACCCAGCCGCTGAACGGGCGCTCGTCTCCCAGCTCGTCGCGCGCGATCCCCTGGATCGGGTCGCTGTTCGCGTCGACCTCGAGGGTCAAGGTCCGCGTGTGGCGCTCGGCATCGGGCACGCACGGAAGCGTCACTTGCGGGCGCCGCCTTGTCTTGAGGGATCGTCCCTCATCTTTTCGGTCTGGCCTACGCGGCCGGTGTGTGGGGATCGCGCAGCGCGTCCACGAGTCGCTCGCGCGAGTGGATCCCGAGCTTCTGATACGCGCGGCCGAGGTGGTTCTCGACCGTCTTCGAGGTCACGAACAACGCTTCGGCGACCTGCTGATTGCTGAGCCCGCTCGCGGCCATCTCGGCGATCCGCAGCTCGGATGCGGTCAGCGACTCCGCGCCGCTGAACGCACGCCGCCGGGGCTTCGCTCCCGCCGCTCGCAGCTCCTGCTCGGCCAGCTCGGCGAGCCGCTCCGCGCCGCAATGGTCCGCGAGCTGCAGGCCTTCGCGCAGCGGCTCGCGCGCCTCAGCGCGCCGGCCGGCGCGTCGCAGCGCGCCACCCAGATCGGTCAGCGCGCGCGCCTGCTCGACCCGGCTGGGCGAGCGCTGCAGTGCCGTGACTGCGTCGCGCAGCAGCTCGATCCCGCGCTCGCCGCCCGCGAGCAGTCCCGCCGCGCGCAGCGCGACCCCGAACGGTCGCGGCAAGCCGGTGGCCCGCGCAAGATCCAGTTCCTCGGCGACGAGCCGCGCCGCTTCCTGCGGGTCGGTCGCTCGCAGCGCGAGTGCGAGCGTTGAGCGCCACGACGAAATGATCGGATTGGTGAAGTGGAGCGCATCGAAGATCTCGCCGCAACGGCGCAGATCGGCGATCGCTTCCGCGACCTCCCCGCGCAGCAGTCGCAACCGGGAGCGAACGTCGAACAGCAGCGCGCCGGAAGCGGTTCCCTCGAACGCGGGCGGAAGCTCGATCCGCTCGACGAGCGCCGCGACGTCCTCTAGCCCCGGCCGCTCGGGCAAGACGTCGATCGCGTACCGGAAGATCGACGGCAGCGCGAACGTCAGCCCGTGCTCCACCGCGAGCCCGAACCCGACCCGAAGCTCGGCCTCAGCGTCGCGCAGCGCACCGCGCTGCGCGTGCACCCAGCCGAGGAACGACGAGCCGGCAGAGACGCCGAACACCGACCCTCGCCCCGCCCCATCCGCGAGGACCTCCCGCGCCAGCCGCTCCGCGTGGTCCAACTCGTCCAGGGAGACCAGCGCCGTCAGCGCTTGCGGCAGCCAAGTCTCGGCGCCCTCGTCGGCGAGCAGTCGACCGCCGTCGAGCCCGCGCTGCACCAGGCCGGCGGCCTCACCGATGCCGTCGACGCGCAAGGCGGCGAGCACACCGAGCAGCACCGAAAGCGGCCGCACCGCCCGCCCGCCGCGGAGCGCCAGCGCCCGCAGCCGTCCGTGGTCGCGATCGAATCGCTCGACCAGCCGCGGGTCATACCCCTCCATCCCCGCGCGCATCGTCTCCAGCCGGATCGCCCCATCGGGGTCACGGCCACCGAGCTCGCGCAGCGTGCCGTCGACCAGCGCGATCGCGGCGTCCCACTGGCCGGCGTATAGCAGCAGTTCGAACAGCTCGATCGCGATCCGCGCGCGAACCCTAGGCTCCTCACTCAGCTGCAACGCCTGATGCAGCCGCCCGACCGCGCGCGGGTCGCGTGCCAGCGCCTCGGCCCGCCCGAGTTCGTACAGCAGCGACGGACGATCCGGCGATTCGGGCGGCTCTGCCAGCGCCCGCTCGAGATACACGCGCGCGGTCTCCGGGGCGCCACGCCCAAGCGCCGTGGAAGCCGCCGCCCGCAACTGCTCCGCGACCCACGGCTCGCTCCCGGGCTCGCACGCAAGCAGATGAGCCGCGACCTGCTCGGCGTCCGCGCGCTCAGCCACGAGCACCCGCGCCGCTCGCACATGCGCGAGCGACCGCGCAGCCCGCGCCAGCTCGTCATACACCGCCGCGCGCACGATCGGATGCACAAACTCCAACGGCAGCCGCGCCCCCAGGATGTCCACAGCTGCCAACGCGTCGGCCGCCGCCGACGCCTCCCGCTCATCTAGCCCCGCGAGCAGCGCCGCATCGCGCAACCGCGCCCCACCGCCCAGCACCGCCACCGCCTGCGCGAGCCGGCCGGCCGAGCTCGGCAACCGCGCCAACCGCAACACGATCGACCGCCGCACCGTACGCGGCCCGAGCTCGCTCACAGCGCCGGCCGCGGCTGCCGACGGGGAGATCCCGTCACGCGCCAGCGCCCCAAGCAACTCGCACGTCAGGAACGGGTTGCCCCCCGCAGCGTCGTGACACGCGAGCACAAACCGCTCATCCGGACTCCCAAGGCTGGCCTGAACCAACTCACCGACAGCAGCGACGCTCAACACGGCCGGCGCCAGCACGCGCGCGACCGGCTCCGAGGCGATCTGCCCGAGCAGATCCACCTCCCCACCCGGCTCCCGCACCCGCGCGGCCAGCACGATCGCCACCGGCAGGCCCTCAAGCCGCCGCACCAGATACAGCAAGAACCGCAACGACGGTCGATCGCACCAATGCCCATCGTCGACCACCAGCAACACGGGACTGCGTCGCGCGAGGTTGACTGTCAACCAATACAGCCCGTGAACGACCGCGAACGCCTGATCCCCAACCAGCGGCGGCGCAGCCGCCGGGTCAGCCGCGAGCACCGGCACCGCCAGACCCGCAGCGCCCGCCAACAGCTCAGCGCGCTCCCGCTCACCCGCCACCGCAAACGCCTCCTCAAACAGACCGCGCACCACCGCATGAGCGAACTCGCGCTCGAGCTCCCCGCCACGCGCCGCCAACACCCGAACCCCAGCGTCGCGCGCCATCGTGCGCGCCGACTCCAGCAGCGCCGTCTTACCGATCCCCGCCGGCCCCTCCACCAACAGCACCGCGCCCTCCCCGGCAACACAGCCCGCCAACAACCCACGAATCGCCGCCAGCTCCCCACCCCGCTCCAGCAACCCAGGCATCCCAGAAAACCTACCGTGACAACGCACCCGCCCGAGAAGCGAGCAGACCCGCGCCCGCGTTCAGCGGCCGCTGCGGACACCGAAAGTTGAGGGACGACCCCTCACTCACGACACCAGACCGCCAATCGAAGAACGTAGCGTAGCCAGCCCAGCAGTCGCATGGCACGCGCTCTCGGCGCATCGTCCACGCGAACCAGGCTGTTAGCGGTCGCCGGAGTGTGGCACGCCGACAGGGTCATGCTGAGACTGCGACCGCCACTGCTGTAACGCGATCAACGACCCGTCGACCACGCGGTCATTGAATTCGCGGGTGTCGTTGAGGTGCGGGAACGGCATCTCCGGCACCGAAGTCTCGAGGAACTCGCACAGAGGCTCCCAGCCGTCGGTGACCGACCACACCAGCAGGCGATCCGGCGGCACCGTCCGCTTGACCTGCTCGTTGAAACGCTCCATCGCCTCGCTCATCGCCTCCGGCGTGGTCTCGACCCCGCCTGACATCAGTCCACTGCGCTCCCACATGAGCTTCACCAGATCGGTGTACGCCGCCCACGTGGGATCGATGGTCGCCCGCGCGGACGAGAGGTGTCGAATCAGGATCTCGCCGTACAACACCCCCCAGATCGTGTCGCGCATGCTACGTGCCCAGCTCTCGCCGTCGCGCACGCTGAGCAGCACCCTGGCCTCGGGATAGGCTTCGAACAGCTCCCGGTAGAAGTACGAGCCCGGCCAGTCGACGGTCGCCTGGTGCTCTCCGAGAATCCCCTCCCAGTCCGGATTGCCCTCGAACGCCGCGCCCCACTTAGGAGCCTCATCGAGGTCGGCGAGGACGTTGACCATGTGGTAGCACGGCCCGACGCCCAGAATCTCGAGCGCAACCTTCTGCGATAGCGTTCCCGTGCGCGGCAGCCCAGCTCCTATCAGCCTCATCGCTCCTCCCTCAATGTGCGACGCTTGCCGCCCCACCGGCGCAACGACCGGAAGAAGCGCACCGGCTCAGGCTACCCGCAGCCGCCGTCGCATGCTCGGGCAGCTCTACTGCATCAAGTGACCACACGAACCGCCGCCGTTGTTCGCGCAAACGATGGACAACTGTGGCGGTACGACCCAGACTGGCATCCTCAGCGCCTCCGTTCCGCGAGCGCCCGATCCCGCGCTCCGGATCGCATTCGCCGTCGCGCCGGCCGATGGCGCGCCATCGTTTCGGCGACGGAGCAGCCACGCGCCGACGACCCGGTCACGTGACCCCACCTGTCCGACAGCAGCGACGAGGATTGTCGACGCCGGCGGCGGAATCGTTGCTCCTTTGGTGCACGAGCAGTCACGCCGCCGTGGCATCTCCGTCTAAGACGTCGGCTGCTCTAGGAGAAGCACGTGCCGGTCATGTGGAGCTGCTAGTGGCCGTGGCAGTCGAGTGTGATCCGTGTCGTCGAGCCCGCGACCACGTCAATCCAGGCTGGGGGCGAAGGCGAATCCACGTAACACTCGCCCAGCTTCCATCCCAGCCGAGGTATGCCGCCCACCGCGTGATAGCGGCCGGCGGGAAGCGAGATCGAGAAACGACCCGAATGACGAACCTTGATCCGGTGACGTCTCCCGCGGAAGCCGGTCACGACGACGATTCCCGATTCGCGGACGCACCCTCACCGTCCAGGGGGCCGCCCTTCGCGCCGCTGAGGACGAGCGCACCGGTGAGCTTGCCGTGGCTGGTCGCACCCAAAGCGAGACCCACCAGCAACAAGCTGAGGGTAGCCGCGAGAAGCGACGCCGTGACACGAGCCGCAGAGACGCCGGGCCGCGGGTCGGACTCATGTTCGGGTCTTGTGTCGTTGAGTTCACGGATCGCGACCCCGGGTTCTTGTTCGCTCTCGGTTGACGTTGGAGTGCGCGTTCAATTCGGTGAACAGTAGTTGCAGAAGCTTGCCTTAATCTCAACATAGCTGTAGGTTGTTGTGTAGTCGTTGTTGGCCGCATGTGCCGGAAGCGCCTGCGGGGGCTAGCGGTGGGGAGCCATCGCACTGGGGTGACCTCTACGGGCCGTTTCGTCTGTGCGACGGAAACGCCGTTTACAACGTGGACTCGCTACGCACCGGGGTCCGCCATGAGGAGGGGGTCGTAGTGCCCACCACGCAGGATCTGCCGCGAGCGCGATTCGTCAAGATGCGGCTGAGCAAGCGGCGTAGGAAGGAAAGCACCAGCGAGGAGTGGCGACTCCGCGCCCTGCGGCGCATCGTCGCCCTGTTCGCCGCGCTTCTGGTCAGCCTCACGCTCACGGCAGCGGCGAGCGCGGACGTTTCCTTCACCAAGGCCTACGGCTGGGGCGTGAGCGACGGCGCCAGCCAGTTTGAGACCTGCACCAGCACCTGCCAGGCCGGGATCGCTGGGCGGCGGCGCCGGGCAGTTCGACGTCCCCGACGGCGTCGCCACCGATAGCTCGGGCGACGTCTACGTCGCCGATGCGCGACAACGACGCGGATCGACGAGTTCTCCGCCGCCGGCGCGTTCATCAAGGCCTACGGCTGGGGCGTTCGCGACGGCGCCAGCCAGTTTGAGACCTGCACCAGCACCTGCCAGGCCGGGATCGACGGCGGCGGCGCCGGGCAGCTCGACGACCCCAGGGGCGTCGCCACCGATAGCTCGGGCGACGTCTACGTCGCCGACTACGGCAACGACCGGATCGACGAGTTCTCCGCCGCCGGCGCGTTCATCAAGGCCTACGGCTGGGGCGTTGTCGACGGGTCGAGCCAGTTTGAGACCTGCACCAGCACCTGCCAGGCCGGGATCGAGGGCGCGCGGCGCCGGGCAGTTCAACGACCCCCGGCGTCGCCACCGATCCCTCGGGCGACGTCTACGTCGCCGACGTCGCAACGAGCGGATCGATGAGTTCTCCGCCGCCGGCGCGTTCATCGAGGCCTACGGCTGGGGCGTTGCCGACGGGGCCAGCCAGTTTGAGACCTGCACCAGCACCTGCCGGGTCGGGATCGAGGGCGCCGGCGCCGGGCAGCTCGACGGCCCCCACGGCGTCGCCACCGATACCTCGGGCGACGTCTACGTCGCCGATGCGTACAACGACCGGATCGACGAGTTCTCCGCCGCCGGCGCGTTCATCAAGGCCTACGGCTGGGGCGTCCGCGACGGCGCGAGCCAGTTTGAGACCTGCACCAGCACCTGCCAGGCCGGGATCCGGGCGGCGGCGCCGGGCAGTTCTACGGCCCCGAGGGCGTCGCCACCGATAGCTCGGGCGACGTCTACGTCGCCGATTACGGCAACGAGCGGATCGACGAGTTCTCCGCCGCTGGCGCGTTCATCAAGGCCTACGGCTGGGGCGTTAGTCGACGGGCATGTACCAGTTTGAGACCTGCACCAGCACCTGCCAGGTCGGGATCGACGGCGTCGCCGCCGGGGAGCTCTACGGCCCCCGAGGACGTCGCCACCGATAGCTCGGGCGACGTCTACGTCGCCAACGAGATCGGCGACGGATCGACGAGTTCAGCGCCAGCGGAGCACCGTCGACCACCTCGACGAGTCTGTCAGGGACGGTGGAAAACAAATACGGGAAAGCGATACCGTCGGTGGCGGTCGTGATAGCCGGCGCGTCAGGAGACGAGACCGTGATGACGGACGATAGCGGTCTGTACTCGGCGATGGTTGACCCTGGTACTTATACGGTCACTCCTCAGCCTGGTTACTTACGATATAAGCCGCAGGCGTCATCGGATTGCGCCGTGCAAGGCAACTCATGCGTCATTACCGTCGCAGACAGCGATGTAGAAGCCGATTTCGACATGCCGCAGTTGCCCGTCGTGCTGGTGACTGGGATCAGCGACTCGCACCCTGGGACCAGCACGCCCGGTCAGCCCTGCGCCTCCGCGGGGAGCCGCACCGGTGTGGGGAGCATGGAGACGCTCTGCAGTGCACTGCAGGCACAGGGGTTCCCGGTCTACGTCCCCTCGTCCAGCGCTACCCCGGGCGCTGTGATCAACAACGGCGGGGGGGTTGCCAGCAACGCCGCCAGCTTGTCGCAGTACCTGTCGACGACGGTTGGCGGACCGGCGCTGCTCGTCGGACACAGCATGGGCGGACTGTTCAGCCGGGACGCGATCGCCCGCGACGACGCGCAGGCGGCGGGGCTGTTTACGATCGGCACGCCGTTTGACGGCAGCTTCGGCGCCGACATCGACGAGGGGGCGGCGTACTTCCCTTGTTCGAACAAGGTGCGTGCTTGCCTGGGGCTGCACCTCGCTGCGCGTGCTGTAGCAGCCTATTTGGGGGCGGCGGCGGTCGCAGATCTGACGTTCGTCGCGCGAGCAGCTGACGACGTCACGCTTGGGGCACCCGGGGTGAGGACGTGGACGTTCGCCGGGATAGCCTGCGACCCGACAGCGTCACCAGGATACGTCTTCCCGAATGACGGGATCGTTGGTGAACAGAGCGCGTTCGGGCTGCCGTCGGGGTTTGTCCCGGGCGCAAACCTCGGCCCTACGACCGAGTTGTTGCCAAGAAGCGACTATCACTCCGCAACGCTGCAGGTCCTGGAGCCGCTCTGCGGCGATCACGGGATCGAGCTCACCGATTCGTATGTCGTGGAGCAGGTGGTCGACGCCGCGGGGCGTCTCAACAGCGCATTTGGAGGGAACGAGACGAGGCGGGCGCCATTCGATGGCTTGTTGGCCTCATCAGCGGCGGTCAAGCGTAGGCCCGTGGTACTGTACCTGCAGACGGCCTCCATGCGATCGCTGAAGCCAGGGTCAAAGGTTCCAGTGGCGGCCGGAACTAGCCTCCTCTCGCGGACCCCGTTCGCGATTGAGTGCGGTAAGCACACCGTGCAGGCGCTTTCGGCGTTCGGCAGCCGTGTGTTTGGATTTATGCCGGGCATGCTCTCCTGCCAGCACGCCATGCTGAGCGTCAGCCACGCGATCAGTATCGGGATCGCTACCGATCCCGACCGGGTGACGGCCACGATCGTCAAAGGACGGAAGAACAGGTTCACTATCACGGTGGCCGCGGCACGAGCGATCACTCGCTTGGTGCTCACGCGCGGCAAGCGCACTCTGCGAGTTGCGCGACATCGCCTCGGTCGACGGGCGATACGAATCACTGTGACGGTTCCACAAGCCGCGGGGCTCACCCTCACAGCTACCGTCGAGCGCAGGCGACACTCCGCGACGATCAGCGCGCTCCAGTGAACGCCGGTTGAGCGGTGAAGTACGACGGCGAGAGTCGCGTGTGCACGAACCCGTCGTGGTACCCGAACAGAGACCGGACGCCGGCGGCTAGCTCGAGACTTACCGGCCGGCTCCGATGGTGGGCAACAACGGTCCCCTAGCCAGCTCGCCCAACGCGCAGCCCGACGTTAGTCGAAGAGGTGAACCCCCACGATCCGACCACTGCTCAGCAATCGAGCAGAATCGCTCGCCGGCCCCCGGCATCACTGTCCACACGAATCGACCAGCAGCCATGGCTCAAGTGCGCTCTCCGGCGAAGCAGGGGACTCACGCCAGCACCGGCGTTGTCGAGTTTTGACCTGAGGGGCAGCCGCGTCGGCGTGACTCCTATAGGCGTGGTCCAGCAGTCGGCGCTCGGCGACGCGCGTGGCCGCATTCTTCTGCGAGCGACACCCAGCGCTGACGATTGCTTCTCCTACGAGGGCGGCTCCAGCCGGCCGTCGCTTTGGCGACGCCTAGATCACCAGGCACCCGGCTCCCGGCGCTATCGCAATGCCACGCCAGGGTCACTGGCGGCTGGTTCCTGCTCACGCGCGGAGCGATCGTCTGACGGGGCGGGCGTTTGGCGGGGATGCGGGAGCGCGTCATGCGCTCCCGCATGGTGCTCTACAGGGCAAGGCCGGCGCTGGCATGCATCATCGGCGCGCGCCGGGCGTGGACGGTGGAGATGATCTCCTCTGCGCAGATTCCTTGCAGGTGCGTCCCGGTCGTGGAGAGGTGCGAGTACCCCAGCTGGCGTTGGATCAGCGGCAGCGGGATGCCCTCATGCAACAGCTCGCGTGCGCATGGCGGAGCTGGTGGGGCGCGAAGCGCCGGCGGACCCCCGCCTCAAGCGCGACCTGGTGCAGCTGCAGCCTGGCGGCGCCGGCCGACCAGGCGTGTCCGCGCGTGGGTCCGGCGATCACGCAGAACAACGGGCCGACCGGCAGCGTCGCGCGCTCGGACAGCCACGGTCCGAGCGCTGACCACCCCCACGCGTCCATCCCGACCTGGCGGCGGCGATCATTCTTGCCATGCCTGACCAAGATCGACCCGCGCCGTTCTTCCAGATCGGTCTCGTTGAGCGAGAGCGCCTCGTTGATCCGTAGCCCGGCACGCCAGAGCACGACGATCAACCCGTTGAGGCGATTGCCGTACCGGGCGTGACCGGCGTGGCGCATGACCGCGATGATCTCATCGACCGTCGGCGGGTCAGCCGCGTAGCGCTGCCCCTTGTTCCCGGGCGCCCTACCGGCATGAAAGTCCGGCATCGTCGCTGGCGAGCGGCGGCGGCCGGCAGCATCGAGCAACTGCACAGCAGAAGACATGGCTCCCTCCCTTGGAGAGCTGGACGTTGACCACCCAGCTCTACCGCCTGCGAGCCCATCCATCGAACCTGCGATCCCTGTCGAGAACAATCGCCAGGAGCGCGATCCCGATCACGCACTACCGCATCCTGACCAAGGAGCAGCCAGCCGCAACTGCTCGGCCCGTGGCAAAGCGCTCGTCCGAACCCAGCTCGGCGAACGCACGAAAAGTCGCCATTGCGATGGCGCGGTTCGAAGCGGCTCGGGCATTGAAGCGATCGTGCGCGCGAGCACGCTTTCCGCTCGACGCGGGTCTGAGCGGAGCGTCGCGTAGATGGCTGTGCTGCCAGGAAAGGGGGGTGCGGATATGCCGCCATGATTGAGCGGCACGCGAATGGCGCCGCCCGCGGACTTCACCGCTCCGCAGGTGCCTAGGCGTGGTGGCGGGCCGCTGTGGCCGAGCGCTCGCGGTCAGGTTCTTCTGGCCGCGCGTGTCTAACGGGGTATGCACATCGCTTACGTCGTAGTCACGATCCTGGCGGCCCTCGCATACGGCTACGCGGCCTGCCTGAACTTTGTCGGTGCCGAGTCGGTCAAGGTCGTCGCTGACCGGGTACAGGTTTCGCGACGGTGGATGGTCCCGCTCGGCGCGTTGTTGGCCTCGGGCGCCGTCGGACTTCTAACGGGCTTCGTCGTGTCGGCGCTCGGGACGGCCGCGGCGATCGGCCTGGTCCTGTACTTCATGTGTGCCGTGACGGCCCACCTACGAGTCCGCGACCGCCACATCGGCGGAGCCGTGTTCTTCCTGTTGCTCGCGGCGACGGCTCTGATCACGAACGCGGCCTACCACGACCACTGGTGAGAATGTGATCGCGGGAGCGGGGAGCTGAGTATGGACGAGCGCGAGTGGTTGACCGATCGGTTTGAACAGCACAGACCGCATCTCCGCGCGGTCGCCTACCGGATGCTCGGGTCGGTCAGCGAAACCGACGATGCCCTTCAAGAGGCGTGGCTGCGGATTCGCGACCAGGATCCCGGGACCGTGGAGAACATGCAGGCCTGGCTGACCACGGTCGTCGGTCGTGTTTGCCTGAACATGCTGCGCGCGCGCAGAACGCGACGCGAAGAGCTTTCAGTGCACGTCCCGGATCCGGTGGTCAGCTTCGAGGGGGAAGGCCCGGAACATGAGGCGCTGCTGGCCGACTCCGTAGGTTTGGCGCTGCTCGTGTTGCTGGAAGCGCTGAACCCCGCCGAGCGACTCGCGTTCGTGCTGCACGATGTGTTCGGCGTGCCGTTCGCCGACATCGCGACTGCACTCGACCGCTCCGAAGCGGCCGCGCAGCAACTCGCCAGCCGCGCCCGCCGGCGCTTGCACAACTCGCCCGAGCCGGACCGTGACCTCGAGCGCCAGAGCCGCGTCGTCGATGCGTTCTTCGCCGCCTCGCGCGACGGCGACTTCGACGCCCTCCTGGAGGTGCTCGACCCCGACGTCGAACTGAGGATCGACGGCGGCGTCCTGCGTGCAGACGCCTCGCTCGTACTGCACGGCGCGGACGCCGTGGCCACGCACACGGCCACCTACTCGAAGCTTTACCCGTTCGTCAGACCTGCGCTCGTGAACGGCGCCGCCGGGGCCGTGGTGGCGCCGCCCGGCCACGTGTTCTCGGTGATGGCCTTCACCGTCACGAACGGGAAGATCGCCCAGATCGATGTTCTTCTCGACCCGGAGCGTCTGGAGCAGCTCGATCTCAGCATCCCGCCGACCGCGGGCAAACACCGTTGATGCCAAGCGCGCTTTCCGCGCGGAGCGGGTCAGCCGGCTGAGCGGCCCGGGTACCTGCCGGAATAGTTAAGGCAGGTGCCCACTCAGGGGAGGGACCTATGACACTCGGAGTGCTCAGGTATGCGGACGGGACCCGCTGCGGCCTGACGTTGATACTGCTCAGGCGGTAGCCGTCCAGGTCGCCTGGCAGCGTGACCGCCCGCATTCGCAGGCAAATGCGTGACAGCGGAGCGTCCCTAAGACCAACGGCCTCCTGCCAGAGCCGTCCCTGGCGAGCGGCTACCGCATTCTCGAGTCGCCGTTGCTCGCCCAATCGCGGCGGAGGGAGCCGAGGAGCCTCTCGCAACGCGCCCGCGAGGAAACGTTGGATCGTGGTCTGGATGCTCCCCCAGTCGGCAACAGTGGGAACGTCGATCCATGGCCACCGAGCTCCTGGGCGGTGCGTCGCGTCCAAGCGGCCAGCAACGCGTCGCGCTCAAGCAGGCGGTGGAGCCGCTCCCCGGCCGCCGGCGCTCGGAACAACCGCGAGGCGCTGCTTACGGACAGCGCGGGTTCGCTCCGGCTGCGGCACCAGCCGACGCCATGACCCGCCGGCAGCTGCTCTGCCATCTCAGGGGTAAGCTGGGGTCCTTCCACGATCGCGGGCACCTCCCCGAGCTCCCGAGCAGCGACGTCGCCGAGGACCAAGCGAAGCCGACGGCGACTTCCCGCTCGAAACGCCTCCGCCGCCCTGACCGCTCCGGCCGCCAGCTCGTCCTCGAGCGATTGGCCGGCCGGCATCCGCTCCGCATGGTCGTAGGCCCAGAGGTCGATCGGATGCAGCGGAAGGTCGTACGCACGACTGAGGCGCCGCGCAACCGTCGACTTCCCCGCGCCCTGTCCGCCGCCAATCCAAATCATCGCCGGCCACGCGCCTCGCCCCAACGTCACCCAACTCAGAATACTTCTCGCGAAGCAATGCCCGCGCGAACGGCAAAGGAGGACTCACCGAACTCCGGCGGCGCGACGTGCTCCTCGCCAATCTCGAGACGCGCCGCATCGTCGGCGCTCAGCCGCCGCCGCCCATCAGCTCGGAGTTGCGCTTTGGCGTGCAGTCGGGTGCGACGCCAGCGCCAACTATCGGGTCGCAAAGGTGCTTGCCGAATCGCCTGACTCGTGCCGGCCGGCCAGCGCCCCGGCGCCGTCACTCTTGTGACCGAGCAGGCGCCAGCCCGAGGGCAGCGATCTCTTGCGGGTTGGACGACCTCCAGAAGGCTCGCGGCGGTGCTGGCGCGGCTGACTTGGGACTGATGAAAATGGTCCTGAGCGGGCACCAGGTGAGCGGCGAAGCTGG
This sequence comes from uncultured Solirubrobacterales bacterium, assembly GCA_963812225.1. GTDB lineage: Bacteria > Actinomycetota > Thermoleophilia > Solirubrobacterales > Solirubrobacteraceae > Palsa-465. The sequence goes on along the minus strand of CAWEUN010000005.1, from coordinate 91,221 downwards.
GTCCCGGTGGCAGAGGCAACGCGCACCTGGCGTCGCTGAATGCTACGAGGAGCAAGGAAGCCTCGGTCCTTGTGCCGAGGCGATCGTCTACCCGGTGTTCCATCGCGTCGCAGTGAAGGCGTCGGCGGGCGTATAGGCAATGTCTATCGGGATGTCCATTTTCGCGTCTTTGCTTTATGAGGGTGATCGGGTCATTGTCCGGGGGGCGAGGGCGACCTCGGTCAACTCGAGCGACCTGCGAAAGGAGCCACTGATGGAGAGCACGAAGCCGCGTGTGCTGGTAGTTGGATCGACTGGTCTTATCGGCAAGGCGATTGCCGCCGACCTGGATGACGCTTCGGATCGGGTCGAGGTGGTCCGTGTCTCGCGTGACCCGGACGCTGTCGAGCGCTGGCGGACCGAGGGGCGGTCCGCCGTCCGGCTCGATCTCGATGACGCCAGGACGTTTTCAGCGGCGCTGGACGGGATCGATCGGGTGTTCGTGATGACCGGTTACACCGTCGCGATGACGCACCAGACCAAGACGATCACCGACGCGGCGGCTGACGCGGGCGTCGGGCACATCGTGCATCTGGGCATCTTTGGCAACGGTCGCTCGACCGATCCGCATTTCGCCTGGCATGAGCTGGTCGAGCGCTATATCGAGGGCAGCGGTGTGCCGTGGACGCATCTTCATCCGCACATGTTCATGGAGAACCTGCTCTCGGTGTTCACGCTTCGTGACGGTCGTCTGCCGTGGCCCGCGGGCGAGAAGCCGACGGGCTGGATCGCGGGCGAGGACATCGCCGCGGTGGCGGCCAAGGTCCTGATCGAGGGTCCGGCGGTTCACGCAGGCCAGGGGTACTGGATGTCCACCGAGGTGCTGAACGGCGTCCAGGCGGCCGAGATCCTGAGCGAGGCCCTCGGCCGGGGTATCCCGGCGGAGGTGTTCACGCCGGACGAGATGGTGCAGGCCGTCGCCGCGGGGTTGGCGAGCACGCCGTCGTTCATGGAGGGGCACTACGCGCTGAGCACCTTCGAGTGGGTGCGGCAGACCTATGACGGCCGCATGGACTATGCCGCGACGAGCACGACGACCGTCGAAGAGCTGCTTGGCAGGCCGTCGATTCATCTCGCCGAGTGGGCGGTCCGCCACCGCGAGGCCCTGCTCGCCGCAGCGACCGCAAGTTCCCAGCCCGTAACCACCTAAGGAGCCGTGATCATGGATCTTCAACTCGACGACATGGTCGTGATCGTCACCGGCGCCGCCGCTGGCATCGGGCAGGCGACGGCTCGCTTGCTGACCGCGGAGGGGGCCGTCGTGGCCGGCGTCGATCGCGACGACATCGAGTCCGGGCTCGGCGAAGAGGGCAGCGCGATTCGCGCTGATCTCACCGACGCCGCGAGCGCCCCGCGAATCGTCGAAACGGTGATCACACGGTACGGCCGAGTCGACGGCCTTGTGAACAGCGCGGGCGGGCTGCAGCTCCACAGCGGCTTCCTGGACATCAGCGAGAAGCAGTGGCTCGACGCGTTCCAGCTCAACTTCCACGCGGCCCGCCGGATGAGCCACGCCGCGCTGCCCCCGCTGCTCGACGGTGACGGCGGAAGCATCGTCCACATCGCCACCGAATCGGCGCGGCTGCCCTCGGTGTTCAACGTCGACTACGCCGCCGCGAAGGTCGGGCTGCTCACCTTGTCAAAGGCGCTCGCGATTGAGTTCACCCCGCAAGGCGTCCGCTCGAACGTCGTCACTCCCGGGATGACCCGGACCCCGCTGTACGACCGGCCCGGCGGGTTCGGTGATCAGATCGCCGAGGCGCTCGGCACCGATCGGGAGGGGGCGATCGATCAAGTGGTGACCACACTCCGTCCGCTGCTGACCGGCCGGATCGGTCAACCCGAGGACTTAGCTCGCGTGATCGCGTATCTGATCTCGCCGTTGTCGAGCCAGGTCACTGGAGCCGAGTGGGTCGTCGACGGTGGTGCCCTGCCTCAGATCTGAAACCTGACTTCGCAACGTCGCACACACCAGAATCGCTGTGTGTCGCGGCTTGTGCGGTGCTATCCGACGTCGGTCGCGGAGGCCGGCCGGCGGTGCCAGGTCTGCTCCTTGAGTACCTCCAGGAACGCGGCGGCGAGCGGTGACCAGTCCTGACGGGTGAACGCGACGAGCTGGCGCGCGAGTCGTGGCTTGAGGTGGCGAATCGCCGCGCCCAGTCCCGTCGGGGACGATATTGCTGGGGATGATCGTGACGCCGAGCCCGGCAGCGGCGAGGTGAGCGGCGGCGGCGACTTGAGCGGTTTGGACCGTTCGGCGGGGCGCGAAGCCGGCGGTGGCGCAGGTTTCGAGGATCAGCTCGGAGAGGCCGTGGTCGGGCCCGAACAGAACCCAGTCGCGTTCGGCGAGCTGCTCGAGCGCGACCGGGCGGTTGTTCCGTGCGAGCGGGTCGGTAGCTGGGAGGACGGCGACGAACTCCTCCCATCCGAGCTCGACGACTGGACCATGCCACTGCGATGGTCGGGGGCCGACGGCGATGTCGCCGACCCCGAGGCGGACCGCGTCGTCGAGGGCTCGGCGGTGGGCGTACTCGCGCAGCGTGATCGTTGTGCCCGGGTAGCGCTCGTGCCAGCGCTCGAACGCGGGTGGCAGCACGCCGTACGCGACTGAGGTCACGGTCGCGACCTCGATCTCTCCCGCCTCGAGGCCGAGCGCGCTGAGAGCGTCCCGCCGCGCGCGGTCGGCGTGCGCGACCGCGGCGCGCGCCTCGGGCAGGAACGCCTTACCGGCGGCAGTCAGCCGCACACCCGTCGGCAGACGCTCCAGCAGTGGGCCGCCGAGCTCGTGCTCGAGGCTCTTGATCTGTTGCGAGAGCGACGGCTGCGCGACGAGCAGCCGCTCGGCGGCGCGCGTGAACGACCCTTCGTCCACGATCGCCACCAGGTAGTGCAGCTGTCGAAGGTTCATGGGATGGTCAAGAAGGCTATAGGGGGTGCCTATCGACCTCCGAATAAACGTGTCTTTGCGTTATGGCCTGCGACCGGCGACAGTCCAGGCCATGACCGCGATCTCGATCAACCACGTGAGCATCCACGCGCAGGACCTCGATACGTCCGCCGCGTTCTACGAGGAGCTGTTCGGCATGGAGCGCATCCCGACGCCGACGTTCGCGTTTCCGGTCGCGTGGCTGCGCCTCGGTCGCCAACAGCTGCACCTGTTCGTTCGCTCAGACGCGCACCCGCCGCAGTTTCACCACGTCGGGCTGAACGTCGACGACTTCGACGCCGTCTACTGGCGCGCTACCGAGCAGCGACTGCGCGACGACAGCGCGTTCTTCTCCGGCATGTACGAACTCCCTGACGGGTCGGTGCAGATGTACCTACGCGACCCCGCCGGCAACCTGATCGAGGTCGACTGGCCCGACGCGCGCACACTCCACGCCCGCATTCGCGAAGACCTGATCCCGTTGAGCTCCACCGTCGACCAAAGCGCCGACGCGCTGCGAGCCACGCTCTACCTCGATCGCCCAGCGGTCGCCGCAGCTCGGACTCGGCCCTAATCCAAAGGAACCACATGCACACAACCGACCACACCATCGCCAGCGCTCTCCCCGAGTACACCGGGGCGCTGTTGCGTCACTTCGTTGATCTGCGCGACGGCTCACACGGCAGCGCCACCTCCCGGCGGGAAAAGGAGCGCTTGTTCGCACAAGCCGTCGCACTACTCGATCCTTATGCCCGCCAAGCACTCGAAGAGATCAACGCGGATCTGCTGCTCGACACCGGCGAGATCACCAGCACTGGCGTTCGACGTTCTGCGACGGCCGGTCTAAATGCCGTCTGGGCGCTCTCGTGGCCACAGCAGCGCGCCGCTCGCATCAACCCGATCGTGATCCGTGCCTACTTCGGCATCGAATCACCGCACCCGCACCTACAGGGCGGCACCGTCGGCGACTGGCCACTCAACGTATTCGACGAGCACCAGGCCGCCGGCGAGCTGCCGACGCTACGCACGATCGCGGCCGCGGAGATCCACAACCTCGTCTTTCAGACCGGCGGCGACTACCGAATCATCCCCGCCCTCCTGACCGAACGGTCGCGATGAACCCGAACCTCGCCGCCCGCGACCGCATCACCGTTCGGACCCCGACCGCCTCGGGCGACGAGATCGCTGCCTGGTCTGCCCGCCCGAGCGAAACCGAACCCACCCGCCCTGGAGGGCGATCGTGATGGCCACAGGTCCGCCGTCAAAGCCTGCGGACTCACCGAATCGGCCGGAGCAGACTTCTCAAGCAGCATTCAGCCGGTTTCAGGGCGAGCCGTGTTCTTACTCCTGCGCATGTGGAGCGGAGTTACCAGAGACACGGATCGCGCGGGAAGCGCGCACGCCGCGGTCGGCATTGGCGTGCGCGGCGGCGACGAACGTGCACAAACTCCGTGAATCACCCCGGATAAGAAAGGAACGCAATGACTGATACACCGCATAGCGACGACCGCACCTGCACCGAGTACGAGGTCCAGGAGGTCGAGAAGGTCAACGCCACCGGCAAGCAGCCGGTCGTGTTCGTTCACGGCCTCTGGCTCTTGCCAAACAGCTGGGACCCGTGGCGGGAAGTCTTCGAGGAGGCTGGATACGCGACCGCCGCCCCGGGCTGGCCCGACGACCCCGACACGATCGAAGAGGCGCATGCCCATCCGGAGGTCTTCGCGGACAAGTCGATCGGCCAGATCGCCGACCACTACCAGGAGGTGATCGAAGCTCTCGACAAAAAGCCGGCGATCATCGGACACTCCTTCGGCGGCCTGCTGACCGAGATTCTCGCCGGCCGCGGGCTCGCGGCCGTCTCGGTGCCGATCAGCCCAGCGCCCTTCCGGGGCGTTCTCCCACTGCCGTTCTCGGCATTGAAGTCCGGCTCGCCGGTGCTGCGCAACCCGGCCAACCGCAGTCGCGCGGTGCCGCTCACCTACGACCAGTTCAAATACGGCTTCGCGAACACGCTCGACGACGACGAGGCGAACGAGCTCTACGAGAAGTACTCGGTCCCGGGCGCCGGCAAGGTCCTGTTTCAGGCCGCAAACGCGAACCTGAACCCCTGGACCGAAGACAAGGTCGACACCGAAAACCCCGCGCGCGGCCCGATGCTGATCCTCGCGGGCGAGAAGGACCACACGGTTCCGCACGCGATCGCCAACGCGTCGTTCAAGCGGGAGCGCCGCAACGACGGCGTGACCGAAATCGTCGAGATCGAGGGCCGCGGCCACTCACTGACGATCGACAGCGGCTGGCGCGAGGTCTGCGACAAGGCGCTCGCGTTCGTCAAGCGGTTCGTGTAGCCGCGCGACACGACACCCCGTCACTGCCGAGTTCCCAGCTTGCCCGGCCCCCCGATGCGATCGGCGACCGGGCCAGGCGTTCCGGCGAAATCGTCGGCCAAGGCCCTCACGAGGCGTTGCGCTTTCCCATACGGGGGAGATGAGATCGCCAGGCCGAAGGCCGCGCCACGCGGTAGTGCGTGCCGACAAGGGCGGCCACCCCGGTGCCGTCACCGGCAAACCACCTACGCGAGCGCGAAGGCAGGTGTAACTGCGCTGTTGACGAGCGACATGCTTCTCGCCAATCTCGAGACTCGCGGCGCCGATCCGGACCTACCGACGAGCCGGCCCGATCGGGGCGTCCGATCGTCGCCATTGGGATCGTCCGCTCGGTGGCGGGGGAAGTCACGAAAGCACTCGCCGACGACTTGCTCGCTTTCGGGGGATGGAAATGCTGTTTGAGGTTGTTGTCCGGGGCTGGGCCTAGGGCCCGGCTAACTGGGACAGGGGCCTTTGGGAGAATGCAGTTTGGGCAGGCCGTTTTGCGCGGTGGGCTGAGCTTTGAGTCTGCCGCGCGGCTGCGCCGAGCGTCTTCGCCCAGTTCTCCGGAGTCCTACCAGGCAGCCTCACAAGCCTGTTTCACCGGGAGAGGACGTTGGGGCGAGTGGTGATCGCCTCGTGGGACAAGCCTTGGGCGGCGTGGGTCAGCGGAACGTGTCGGCGGTGATGCGATTGACTTCGGTCACTACGTCTGCCGGGATCCCCGCTCGCTTGGCGGCGGCGATGATCGCGTCGGGACTGGGCGCCTCGTAGAGGCAGTAGGAGCGCTGGCGATCGGCGCTCAGGAAGGAGAACAGCCAGCTGACTCCTTCATCCGCGTTGATCTCTTCGATCAGCTTCACGTCGTCGCTGGTCATGTCGAGCTGCTCGGCGAAGCTCCGTTCGATCACGTACATGGGCATGGCGGCGATCCTACCGCGGGTTGGGCCCGTCGACCAGGGAGTGGCGATAGGCGTAGCCCGCCGCGTCGGTGCGGTTCGCGGCGCCGGTCTTGCGCAGGATGCTGCGTACGTGGTTGGCGACGGTGTGGCCGCTGATGGAGAGCTCGTCTCCGATCTCCTGGTTGCTGCGGCCCGCGGCGACGAGGCGCAGAATCTCGACCTCGCGCCAGGACAGTTCGTCCGGCGGCGTGCGGGCGCGGTCGATGCGCGCTCCGAGCGCACGGGTGCGAGCCAACAGCACGGGCATACCGATCCGCTCCGCGAGTGTCGCCGCGTCTGAGAGCAGCACCGACGCTTGGACGCTGTCGTCGCTGCCGCCGCGCATGCGCAGCGTCCGGCCGTATCCGTAGAGGGTGTGGGCGACCCACGTGATGGCACCCATCTCGCGGTTGATGGCGAGGGCCTGCTCGAAGTGCTCGATGGCACGCTCGTGATCGCCGAGCGTCGCAGCCAGCAGGCCGAGATAACGGTCGGCTGCGCCGTGGCAGGCCACGCCGTGGCCGATCACGATGTTGCCGCCGGCCAGCGGAGCCAACTCGGGATACAACATGCCGGCCAGCGCCTCGTCGCCGACCAGCGCGCATGCGTCGGCCAGGTAGGTCAGCGACCCCGCCCAGAGGGTGGAGCGAAGTTCATCGAACCCCTCCTCGCGCACGCGCGCAAGCTCGCGCCGGGCCTCCTCGTCCATTCCGAGCTCGGCCAGCAGCGCCGCGTAGCCTGGTCGCCATGCACCGCGCGAGCGTTCGCTGTCGGCGAAGACTCTGGTGACGGCCGCGAGCTCGGCGAGGCGGCCCTGCTCGCGACGGATCCCGAACATCTGGATGCCGTGGATGCCCGAGGCACCGCGGCCCGTGAGCAGACGGCTCCACTCGTGGGAGCGCTGCGCTGAAGCCTCGGCGTCGGCCAACCTTCCGGCGCACAGGGACAGCGTCGAGGCGTAGTGCTCGGCGACGTGCAGCGTGAACGGCTGGCGCAGGCGGACCGCCATCGCGTGAACCTCGGCGAGCTCGTGCTCGGCACCCTGGAGATCGCCCAGGGCGATCAAGCCGGCCACGCGCCACTCCATCGCCTCGGCCCGAAGGTCGCTCGCTCCGAGGCCCGCGGCCAGGTCGCGAGCCTCGGACAGCATCTCGAGCGTCTGCTCGAGACTGCCCCCGCCGCGCGACCAGTACGAGCGCATCAGCACCGTTGCGAGCCCGAGCCGATCGCCGAGCCGCCGAGCCATCGCGATCGCGCGCTCCCGCACGACCTCGCTCGCCGCGTAGTCACCCACGAAGGCGTGCGCGCGACCCAACCCGGCGAGCAGCATGACGCGAACCTCGGAATCTCCGTCCCCGATCGCGAGCGACGCCTCTTCGAGCAGCTCGACGGCACCCTCGTCGGTGATGCCCGGACGCCAGCAGGCCTCCTCGAACCCGACCGCGGCCGTCGCGAGCAGGCTGGCGTCCCCGAGCTCGCGGGCGATCTGCGCCGCGGCCCGGAACGCCTCCATCGCGTCGTCAGAGCGGCCGGCGCGGAACCGCGCCGTGCCGAGCTCGAGCTGTGTCTCGGCCCGCCGGCGCGCATCATCGATGCCGAGCTGCAGCGCGGACGCGAAGCGGGCGGTGGCCTCGTCGAAGGCCAGCGTCCTCAGCGCCGCACGACCCGCCAGGACCGCGTACTCGATCGCGCGCCGCGGGCCGTCGACTGGCGCAGCCGCGCCGAAGTGATAGGCGAGCTCAGCAAGGCCGCGACTGTCACCCGCCTCGTGCGCCCGCTCGAGCGCCTCCGCGACCCGCAGGTGCAGCTCGGCCCGCCGCAGCCCGGGCAGGCGATCGTAGAGCGCGCGGCGCACCAGCTCGTGCGTGAACTGGTAGGCGAGCCGCTGCGAGGACACTTCCTCGATCATCCCGTGCGCGACCGCCTGCTCGAGGGCCGCGCGCAGCTCCGCGTCCGTCAACCCGGACTCCGCGATGGCCCCCAACTCGAATTCCTGCCCGGCGACAGCCGCCAGCTCCAACAGCTTCGTCGTAGCCGCGGTCAGCCGCGCCAACCGCTGGCTGACGACCTCTCGCACGCCCTCCGGGCTGCCGAGATCCGCGACAGCACGCGCCAACCCGGTCCCCCCGTCGACCACCGAGATGGTCTCGCTCTCGAGGAGCGTGCGCCACACCTCGGTCACCAGGAACGCGTTGCCTCCCGTCAGCTCGCTCAAGACCCGAGCGATCTCCGGCAGATCGGGACCAAAGTCGCCACCGACCGCCTGCGCGACGAACTCCGAGATCTCCTCGGAGCTGAGACCTCCCAACCGCAACCGCACAACTCCTTCGGAGCGGCGCAGGTCGACGAGCGCCGCCGAAAGCGCCTCCGGGACCTCGGCCTCGGTGTCGCGAAACGTCGTAACCACGAGCGCGCGAGCGTCCGACCCGCCGCGCGCCAGTTGCCGCAAGAGCAGGAGTGTCGGCGTGTCAGCCCAGTGCCCATCCTCGATGACGACGACCAGCGGCGCTCTCCGGCCAACGCCGGCGAGGAGGTCGGCGACGGCGCTGTGCAAACGATGACGCTCAGTGTCGGGATCGGCCGCGACTGGCAACGGCAGCTCACCGACCCGCTGCGCCAGATCTGGCAGCAGCCGCGTCAGCTCCCCGCTCTCAGGGCCGAGCGCGTCTCGCAACGTCGCCTCGTCAATGCTTCGCACGAGCTGATCGAGCGCTTCCACGAACGGCCGGTACGGCCGTCGCACCACCGAATCACAGGCGCCATAGAGCACGAGCGCGCCGCCAGCCGCGGCCTCATGCGCGAATTCCCGGACCAATCGGCTCTTGCCAGATCCGGCCTCACCACCCACCAACGCGAACCTCAGTGCCTCTCCCTCCGCCCGCGGGATCAACATCCTCAGCGTTGCTAGCTCGCGGGAGCGTCCCGCGAACGGAAACGACGGCGTCAGGCGAAGAGGACCCGGAAGCGAAGGCATCTGAGCAGCGTCTGCGGCGGCGACTAGTCAGATCTGATCATGCCACCTCGCTCAACACCGCAAAAGTCGGTCAGACTGGGTCATGACAGACCGCCGGCGGTGGCGTACGTTGTTCCTCGGGCCGCTCGGCCCCGTTGGCCACCTACACCCGGGGAGCATCTCATGACCGCCACCACATCGCTTGTCGAGACCGCGCGCCGCGACCTCGCCGACCTGAACGCCAACATCGTCGGCCCCGCCGATCCGGATTACGATCAGGCGCGGGCCGTTCACAACGGCATGATCGACCGCCATCCGGCCTTGATCGTGCGCTGCTCGAACGCCGACGACGTGGCGCGCTGCATCGCGCTCGCGCGTGCCCACGGAGCTCCCGTCGCCATACGCGGCGGTGGACACAACGGCGGCGGCCTTGGCGTCGTCGACGACGGCCTCGTCATCGACCTAGCGGGCATGGCCGAGGTCGCGGTCGATCCGAACTCCGACACCGTCCGGGTCGGCGGCGGCAGCACCTGGGGGCAGGTCGATCAGGCGACCGCTGAGTACGGCCGCGCGACACCATCGGGGATCATCTCGACGACCGGCGTCGGCGGGCTTACCCTGGGCGGCGGACTCGGCCACCTGACGCGGCGCTTCGGTCTCACGATCGACAGCCTGATCGGTGCCGATGTCGTACTCGCCGACGGCTCACAGATACACGCCAGTGCGAACGAGCACCCCGAGCTGTTCTGGGCGCTCCGCGGCGGCGGCGGCAACTTCGGCGTCGTCACATCCTTCCAATTCCGCACGCACCCGGTCGGCGCCACGGTGATGGCCGGCCCGACGTTCTGGCCAATCGAGCAGACACCCGAAGTCATGCGCTTCTATCGCGAATTCCTGCCCGCGGCCCCGCGCGCCGTCAACGGCTTCTTCGCCCTGATGACCGTGCCACCCGTGGACCTCTTCCCAGAAGAGCTCCACCTACGCAAGGTCTGCGCCGTGATGTGGTGCGTCGTCGGCTCCGAGGAGGAGGCAACACGCCTGCTCGCACCCGTCCACGACGTCGGCACGCCGCTCCTGCACGGCGTCGGCCCAGTCCCGCACCCCGACCTGCAAAGCCTCTTCGACGGGCTCTACACCAAGGGGCTGCAGTGCTACTGGCGCGCCGACTTCGTCAACGAACTCTCCGACGAGCTCATCGACCAGCACCTCGAGTGGGGCCAGAAGCTGCCGTCGATGCACTCGACGATGCATCTCTACCCGATCGACGGCGCCGCCCACGACGTCGGAGCCGCCGACACCGCCTTCAGCTACCGCGAGGCGCAATGGGCCGAGGTCATCTTCGGCGTCGATCCCGACCCAGCCAACGCCGGGGCGATCCGCGACTGGTGCGTCGGCTACTGGGACGCGACCCATCCCCATTCAGCCGGCGGAGCGTACGTCAACTTCATGATGGACGAGGGCCAGGAGCGCGTCCGCGCCACCTACCGCGACAACTACGACCGCCTCGCGCGCGTCAAAGCGCAATACGACCCGGAAAACATCTTCCGCGTCAACCAGAACATCCACCCCGCGGCTAACGCGTAGACGACCGAGAGCCCAGCCCGAGAGCAGATGGCGCTCAAGGTTCGCGTGTCCCAATTGCCGCCGGCGCACCGCCGGCTCAGCAGGCGTGCGACGCCGCTTCGCACCACGTCAACTCCGTCACGCCCATACGCTTGAGATGGCCCACGAGCGCGTCCCGCTCGTCGTCAGGCCGGCGGTGGCGGATCACCGGCGCGCTTCGCGCGTGAACGGTCTCGATGATCTCTAGGTTGTCGATCCGCTGGAGATAAGTCGATGTGCGGGACGGATGGCGTGTCTGACAAGGCGGCCCTGCTCTCGGGCGAGAAGCGCGTTCCAGGTGTGGATCTCGCACAACTGTTTTCGTCCTCCCGCCGGCGTCCGGCCGTGCGATCGGATTGGCGACGAACCGCATCCTCTGTCGGGCCGGGCTTTTGCTTGCCTGGACGATCGCATCCGTCACGCCAGCCCTGGCGACTTGCCGGCGCCCGACCGGGACGCGCAGAAGCCGGGCAGAGGGCTGGCGTGGCTCCCCGCCCGCGTGTGAGGGTTGTCGCCCGGGCGTTCGGGGTTCGTGGCCGATTTTGTCCGAGACCGGTCGCTGTCGAGTGCGCAGTTAGCTCCACTGCATGGCTCCTTTTGGTGGACGAGCAGGAGTGCGGTTGACGACCCGCCGGACATGCGCAACCAAAGCCGCGCCAGAAGTCGGCTCCGGCTACGCTGGCTCGAACCGGACACAGCGGGCGCGTCCCGTGGCAGGTTCATAGCAGTCCCTCGTCGTCCGTTCCACTAACCACCGGGGTCCAGCAAGCCCGGTTTGGTCGAGGAGCAGTTCGGCGACTAGGCGCCCGTCCGCGGGGCGCGGGAACTCGGCGTCGACGATCAGGCGTTTGCGTTAGTCCGGGCGGGCGCTGGTCTCCGCGTCGATCTGCTTACCGGATCGGATCGCCTCCTGCGGGGTTTTGGATCCGCTTTGGAATGACGAAGGATGTCGGTCAGGATCGGCGGCCAGTGCTCGCGTAGCGCTTCATGCCCCATGAACAGGCCGAGGTGGCCGCCTGTGGTGACGTGCCGGCGTACGAGGTCTGGCGGGGTCGAGGCGAGATCGGCGATCGCGAATACCTGGTCGGGTGGGGTGATGTGGTCGGTCGCTCCGGCGAGCAGGTAGAGCGGCATCGAGATGTTCGCGAGGTCGACCCGGCGTCCGCGGACTCTGATCGCGCCATCGATCAGCCCGTTGTCGCGGAACAGGTGGCGGATGATCCACAGGTAGAACGCCCCGGGGACGTCCTGCGTGTGCTTGAACCAGTCCTCGAACTCGCAGTACCGGGCGACGTGGTGCTCGTCGTCGAGGTGCAGCAGCAACTCGAGCTGTCTGGAGATCTCGGCGCTGGGCTGGATCATGACGAACCCGGAAACCATGTGTTCGCCCTTGAGGACACCTCCGTCGAGCTTCACGAGGGCCTCATAGAAGCGCAGGTCTCCACCCGGAGCGAGGTGACGCAGCACTTCGTGAACGACCGGTTCGCCGGCGTGGAAGTCGATCGGCGCTCCGGCGAGCGTGAGCGTGTTGATCTGCTCGGGATATAGCGCCGCGTAGATCGTCGCCAGCCACCCTCCTTGACAGTCGCCGATCAGGTTCACCCGCCCCCCGCAGTGTTCGACCGCGTGGTGGATGACCTCGAGATAGTCCTCGATCGATGCGTCCTTGGTTTCCTCGGTCGCGCCGATCCAGTCAAGCGAGAACGCGCGCTCCAGGCCCGACGCCAGAATTGCCTGCATCTGGCTCTGCTCGTCTGAATAATCGACGATGCACGAGTCGTGGCCGGCCTGCGGCGGAAGCACCAGTGTCGGCACCAAGCCCGGGGTCTGCGAGGTTGAGAAATCACGGAGACGCGCGATCGGGTCCTCGAAGACGATCTCGTGCGGCGTTGTCCAAGAGGGCGGCTTGCGCGTCATCGTCACTTCCATCCAGCGCGGGAGATCGAGCGCGCCGGGCCCACCGGTGAGGGCCGCCTGAACGCAGTCGCGCGCGCCGTTGATCGCGATCGACCAGCCTTCGATCCAGCTGTCGAGCAGCCCCGAGTTGAGGTTTGGTGAATGCACCGGCGGTGATGACGACAAAGCGTTCATGGGTTGATCTTTCTTCTTGCCTGCGAAGAGCACCGATGGATCCCACCGGTGCCCCCCAAATGTGTCAGGAGACTCCAAGGATCGACCGTCCCGAACGGGATGCCATCCGTACGAACTTGCGACTGATGGTGCGGGAATCCACGGATCCCGGTGCCGCCGATACGGCGTCCCACCGCGACGGCTGGTGCAGAAGAGATCGTCTCGCTGCTGCTCGCGGCGGCTGCGACAACACCAGAGCACCCAATCCAGGCGTTTATGATTGTCACCCTGGACGCGGGGCAGCGCCCGGCCGAACTGTCGGATCCTCGCAACGCGGAATTACGCGCGCTGCCGAAACCTGCCGACTGACCCTGAGCACATGCGAGCTACCGGTCGCCGAGCAAAGCAGCCGCGCAGGCGCCGTGACCGGTGTAGGCGTGGAGGAGCCACACTCGGCCGGCTCGCGACGGCCGACGCACACCTGCTCTCGTGTCCGGACGGGTCTCCCAGCTACGAACCGCAGAGACGCGGTTTGCGCGGAAAGCGCATCTCGCGGGCCATCGCTTTCGTCATCCGTCAATCGCCACACTGGTGATCGCATCGGCGACGGAGCAGGCACGCGCCGCCGGTCTAGTCGCGCGCTCCTTTTGTCCGGGAGCGGAAGTCTCGAGCGCCGTGGTAGCGGTCCCTGAGACTTCCCCTGGTTCGTGATTGCGGGAGCCACCGATGTCCGCGCGGAGTGCTGCTTGTCGCCCGAGTGCTCGCAGAAGGCTGCAAGCACGGGCGCCCTGAAAGGCGCACCTTCCGCGCAAACGAGGAGCGCCCGAGAGTTGGAGCCGGACGCCTGCCGTTGCCGGGGGGGTCGGGGAAGTTCGACGCGCCGTTGGCGCGCATGCACCGGGCGAACCTCAGCCATTCGTTGTGGATCTGGGTCTGGCTCGAGTTCGAGCCGGCGCTGCCCGGGGAGCTCGAGGGGCTGGGGGAGCTTGAGCCGCAGGCGGCGAGCAGGGTGGCCGCGGCGAGCGCGGCGGTGGCGGCTGCGAGGAGCGAGCGCAGCGCGGTCATCGGGGATAGTCTTACGCGCTCGCGCTAACAGGCTTGTAACGCTGTTGGCCGCGAACTGACCTCGCCGGAGGATCGGGAAACGAATTGGACACAGCGCGAGCGATCCGCTGGCGCCCGCGATGGAGCCTGGTCGTGATCGTGGCCTCGCGGACGTGGAGCGCGACTGCTGCTTCACGGTAGGAGAGTCCGACCACGTCGATGGCCGCGACGGCGTCCCGGAAGTCGGGAGGTAGAGCGGCGATCGCCCGGTACACGTCGCGGGCCTCGATCTGATCCTCTTGCTTCGCGACGCTCGGATCCTCGAGCCGCTCCATCGTCTCGGGCTGGTCGGTCGTCTGTGGGCGCCTGGCCGCCATGCGGTGCGTCGAGATAAACGTGTTGCGCAGCACGGTCAGGAGGTACGGGAGTTCATTCCCGGAGCGCAGTTTCCGGGGCTTTTTCAGTACCCGGGCGAACGTCTCTTGCACAAGGTCCTCGGGGTCCTGGGGGGAGGCGCACATGCTCCGCGCCGCTCGGTAGAGCCGGTCGATGTGGTCGCCGAGGGCCTCGGGATCGAGCTGACGACCCCCGGATGCAGATCCGGCGGCCGCGCCGATCCTCGATCTCTGTCCGGCGAGCGCGATCTCCATCATCGGTCACGACAGGGGCTGGAACCGTCCGAGACAGGGAGGGAGACCGGGCGCCCGCGCGACGAGCGCGGCTTCGGCGAGCAGCTCGTCGCCGTCGACAGCCAGCACCTCGACGATCTCCTGCTCGTAGCCGACGGTCCCGGTTTCGGTGTCGATCAGCATCATCGTGACGTCGCTGCGGCACCATGCGGTCGGTCGGCTGGTCTGTTCGGCGACCGCCAACGGTGACTGCGCCTCGGCCGAGCCCGATGCCAGTCGACGGCGTCGAACGCCCTGTCGGTGCAGGTCAAATCGAGACGGAGCGAGGTTGAAATCGCTGCGATTGGCGGTCGCGAAGCGGTGCCTGGCCCAGTCTTTCGCGACCTCGGCGAGGTAGTCGAGGCTACCGAGTAGCGAGTGGCATCTGTCCTCGCTCGAGGCTCATGGAACCGTGGATCGCTGTTTCGCCGGGGCCTCCCGACATCCGTGTCGGGAGGCGGCGATTTTGTTCGCGGGCGTCGGGCTGCTTCCTGAGCCGGAGCCGGAGGAGGGGCCGTTTGACCCGGCTCGTGGTCCGCTGTCGGCGGAGCTCGGCGGGGCGGGTGAGCTCGCTGGCGGTGAAGGCTCGGCGCGAGCGCCGTGCTGGCGCGTTGGGGCGAACATCGACGGCCACGCTACGAGCCGGCGCTGTGCCGCGGCTTAGTGAAAGCTGAGCGGAACCCGAAGTTGGCGCCCAGCGAAGCGGCTAGGGCTCGGCGAGACGGTGGCGTGAGGCGTCTTCGGTCGATCCCGCCGCCCGCACCGCGGCCTCGCGGCCGACCAGCGAAGCGAGGGCGGCGCGCGAATGGACGTCGAGCTTCTCGAAGATCCGGGTGAGATGGTTCCCGACGGTCTTCTCGCTCAGGAATAGCGCCGCCGCGACCTCGCGATTGGTCTTGCCGGACGCGACTTCGGCCGCGATCTCGTTTTCGCGTCGGCTCAGTGCCGCAAGTCCTGACCGCCGCGCGGTGGGGCGGGTGCGACGAGGGATCTTTTGGCCCAGGCGGCGCAATTCGCGGGCGGCGGCGTCCGCTTCGCGGCGGGCTCCGCATGCGAACAGGGTTCGCTCGGCGTGGGTCAGCTCCTCAATACCCCGTGCCTCATCGCCGCGGGCGATCAGCGCGATGGCGGCGAGCGCCCGGCCGCGAGCGCTCAGGAGCGGGTTGCCGGCCGCGTCCGCGAGCGTGACAGCCTCCTCGAGAAGCTTGGACACACCGTCAGGCCCTCCGGATGCGAGGAGCACCGCGGCCTGGGCGCAGCGCACGGTCGCGATCTGCTGGGGCAGCCCGGCTGCTTGGGCGCGGCTCAAAGCGCGCGCCACGGTTTTCTTCGCATCGTCTGTTCGGCCCAGCGCCAGCTGCGAGCGGATCAGCAGCTCCCATCCGTGGGCGCTGTTGCGGTCGAGTGCTCGCCAGGCCGGCTCGGCGTCGAGCGCGGTGAGCCTGGCATGGGCGGAGGCGGCATCGTCGGTGGCATATTCGGCGCCTGCGAGCTGTACCGTCGCCGGTCCGGACAAGAAGGGATGGGTTCGTTCTGCGCGGGTCGCCATCTCTCGTGCACTGGCGAGCGCCCGGTCGCTGTCGCCGGCCCAGAAGGCGGCGAGCGCGTCCGCCTCGAGCGCCCAGATCGTCCGCCAATCGTTGGCGACCAGGCGCTCGGTGTCGATCGCGGCGTGCCCGAGTCGTGTGGCGTCCGCGACCTGGCCCTTGAGCAGTGCGGCGTGGCTGGTGACCCCGAGCCACGTTGTGACGGTGACGCCTTGGCCGGTAAGCCGGCCGACCTCGAGCCCCCGATTGGCGTGCCTGAGCGCCTCCTCGGCGCGCTCCAGCCGGAGCTCGGCCAATCCAACGTAGAAGGAGACGTAGATGCGGCCGGCGAGCTGCTCGTCTGAAAGGGCGGCGAACGCCTCCTCGGCCTCCGCGAGCTTGCCGCGCGCGGCGGCGACGCGGGACTCCGAGGAGCCGAGACTGCACAGCGCGGCCGAGAGGGCCACCATCTCCAGATCGTTTTGATCACGCGCGAGCGTCAGCAGCGGCTCGGCCAGGTCCGTGAGCGCCGCGAACTCGTCGTGCCAGAGCGAATGCAGCGCGAGTTCGAGCCGGAGATCCGCCGACGCCTTGCTGTCCGAAGTGGCCAGCGACTCGAGTGCGTGCTCGAGCACCGGCCGGGAGTCGAACGGTCGGCCGCTTCGCCGTTTGACGTAGGCGATCTTGGCGGTCACACCGGCCCGCACCTCGGCCTGATCGGCCGGGACGAGCGCTAGCGATTCTTCCAGTGCGGCGAGCGCCTCGTCGTACGCGCCGCCCGAGGCAAGCGCGGTGGCGGCCTCGGTGAGTAGCCCCATCCGGCGCTCTGGCGACGTTTCTGCGGGAAGGAGTCGCAGCGCGGCGAGCAGCCAGCGACCGGCGCCCAGCGGGGCGCGCGGCGCTGCGCCGCGGGCCGCCTCTACGAGAACCGCGACGGCGAGCTCGTCGCCTTGCATTGCGGAGCGCTCGACGTGGTGGGCGGACGTGCTGGCGGGCGCACGGGCTGCGATCAGCGCTGCCGCAGCCCGCGCGTGCGCGGCCAGACGCCAGCCCGAAGGGATCCCGTCGTATACCGCCCGGCGGACGATCGGATGGCGAAAGCGAAAGCGACGGGGCGTGGCTGTTGCGCGGATGATGTCGGCCCCGACCAGCTGATCGAGCGCTTCCAGCGTGAACGCGACGCTCCGCTCGGCGATCGACGCGACCAACTCCGGCTCGAACGATTCGCCCACGACCGCCGCCGCGTCGAGCACCCGCTTGTGGCCCGCGTGAATGCGGCTCAGCTCATCGTCGATCGCCACGGCGACCGCGGGGGGCAGCGTCCACGACTCCGCGGGCCCAACCGTCGTCGCGGCCTCGCCCCGCCCCGCGCGGGCGTACGCGTGCAAGCTGCTCGAGGTAAAACGGATTGCCTCCGCTCTCGCGGTACAGCGCGTCGCGGGTCGGGGCATCCAGCTCGGGATCCATCAGGGCCTGCGCCTCGGCCGAGCTCAGCGGACCCAAGTCGAGCCGGGCGCCTTCGCCTGCGCGGATCGTCTCCTCCAAGAGTCCGGCCAGGGGCGAGGGCGTGTGGCGCACTGCAAGCGCCATGAGCAGCGGACCACGGAACCGGCGCAGGAGGTGGGCGATCACCTCACAGGACGCTGGATCAGCCCAATGCACGTCGTCAAGGGCGACCACGACAGGCCGGCGCGCGGCGAGTCGCTCGAGCACGGCTCGAAGTGCGTAGTGGAAGCGGTAGCGGTCGGCTGGCCCGCGCGGGGCCGCCGCCTCATCGGCGAACCCGGACAGCGACGGGAATACGTGGGCGAGCTCTTGCAGGGCCTGAGGCTGTAGCGCCCGCACGACAGCAGAATCGAGCGCTCCGAGGTGGTCGTTGAGCGCGTCGATGATCGCCCCGAACGGGACGTCCTGTTCGAACTCGGCGGCCCGACCGATCAGCACCAAGCACCGTCGCGCCTCGGCGCGGTGCGTTAGCTCCGCGAGGAGGCGTGACTTGCCGATGCCGGGCTCCCCGACCAGCTGAATGACCCACGGCTGGCGATTCGCGAGCCGGTCGAGTGCCCGATCAAGTTCTGCCAGCTCGGGCTCTCGACCAACCACGGCGCCCGGTCGCTGTGCCACGTTCGTCGCCATCTTGGTCGCCCACGATCGAGCGTACCGGGTGCGGGTGAGCGGTCCCGGCCGGGACCGGCGACTACTCAGTGAGAGGTATGCCTCGCGCGATCGACGATCAGCCGCGGTGCTCGCTGCGGTCGCGCACCAGGCTGACGACGTAGACGTGGTTTCCGCTGTCGAGCGCCAGCAGGCCGATCTCCGTCGGCAGGAAGGTTCCCGATTTTGTCCGGCACGCCATCTCGATTGTCCAGTTCACGCCGTCGCGGAGAGCGACCTCGAGGAACGCCCGCATCCGCGGAAGCTCATGCGGGTGAATCTCTGAGATCGGCGTGACCATGAACTCCTCGCGCGTATAGCCGAGCAGCCTCGAGGCGGCGGCGTTGGCGTCCAGGATCCGGTCCTCACCGGGATCGGTGATGAACACCGCGTCATTGGAATCCTCGAACAGTTCGTCGAGCGAGCGCTGCGCGTCGTGAGGCCCCAGCATCGTCAGCTCCTCGTCGGGGTCGTAGGGAGGAGGGGTAGATCGTGGCCGGCGGCGCGGACGATCTCGCGACGCTGCTTGACGATCTGCGCGCGCTCGCGCAGCAGCCGATCGCGCGCCGGCGAGACTGCCGCACGTAGGACGTCTCGTTGGATCGCGTATCGGAAGCGGAACCGGAGCCCGTCGACGCGGAGGATCCGACGATCACACAGCTGTTCGAGACGTTCGACCAGCAGGACGGGATCGGTCTCTAGCAGGGCCGCGAGCACCTCTGGTTCAAACGGCTCCGGGAGGGTCGCTGCCGTCATCAGCACCCGGAAGGCGACCGCTCCCTCGGCCCGGCAGCGGGCGATCAATAGTTCGCTCAGCGAGCCGCGGAGGTCCGGATCGGAGTCGCTCGCGATCAGGTTCGCCACGAGCGCGGGATGGCCGCCCGTCCGACCGTGGACATCGGGGATCCCGAGCGGGGCGAGTTCGTGGTCGGTCAAGCGGTTCGAGCCGAATCCTCGCCGTCCCAGCGAGCCTGCGCAGCGGGTGATCTGGCGGCGTCTCTTCGCCGCGCAGCGCTCCGAGGATCATCACCGGAGATCCGGCGCAGCGGTGGCGCAGGTACTCGAGTGCGGCGACGGTGCCAGGGTCGGCCAAGTGAACGTCGTCGAAGATGAGCACCAGCGGTCCGGCCCGGCGGATCACCTCGACGGCCGCCTCGAGGGCATCGATCTCGCCGAACCCGGCCGGCCGCTCGCGCGGCGCGAGCTCTGGAACGATTCCACCGAGTGCCGGGAGGTCCTTGGTGTCGAGATCGAGCCCGTCGAGCACGTCTCGAAGCGCCGCGGCGAGAGGCACGTGCGCGAGGTGCTGCTCTAGCCCGGAACATCTCGCCCGACCAACTCTGACTCCCTCCAGTGTCGATGCGAACTCGTCCAGCAGCCGCGACTTGCCGATGCCCGCCTCACCGTCCACGAGGACCAGGGCAGACTCCCCCGCCAGGGCCGAGTCGAGGGTCTCGGCTAGCGCGGCCAGCTCAGCTCTGCGGCCCAGGAACAGCAGCCACGGATGACCGGAGGATCTGAGCTGCATCTCGCGAGACGGTCGCGGGAGCAGTGAGGAGACGTCGTCCTGGCGGAGGATCGCCGCTTCGAGCGAACGGCTCTCGGTGTTTGGCTCCAGTCCGAGCTCGCCCACCAGCAGGCACCGAAGCCGGCGATAAGCCTCGAGCGCTTCGTGGGCCCTACCCATCGCGTACAGCGCGAGCATCTCCGTCCGGTGTGCGCGCTCGCTGAAACGATCCACCCTCGTCGCGGCCTGTGCATGGCTGAGGCCAGCCCGAAAATCGCGTGCAATCAGCGCCGCGTCGGCGGCCTCCAGGTTGGCGCCGATAACGCGGCCCCGATAGGTACCTCGCAGTTCCTGCGCCCAGTCCGCGTACGGCTCGTCTTCCAGGACCTCAGCCGGGGCGAGCGCCAGGGCCTCAGTCAGCGATCGCCGGGCGGCGTCGGTTGCGGCGTGTCCGGCGCGTGCCAGCAGCTCGTCGAAGCGGTCGATATCGATCATCGCTCGCTCAACCGCGAACCGATACGCCGCCCGCTCGGTCACGACAAGCTCGCGGGCACAAGCTTGGTCTGCGCACAGATGACGGCGAAGCGTGGAAACGAACGTCTGGATCGACGCCGCAAAGTCACCCGGCAGGCGCTCTCCCCACAGCAGGTCGGCGAGACGGTCGACGGGCACCGGCCTTCCTCGCGCCGCAAGCAGGATCTCGAGGACCTGCTTCGGCCGGCTTCCCCCAAAGTCACGGGGGCCGAAGGTGCGGCCGTCGTGCCCGACCGCGATCGATCCAAACAGCCGAATCTCCACCGGATCGGCGGAGCAGCGGGCGCTCATGTCAGTTGCCGTGGAGGTGGTGGCCGTAATCGCCCGCTTCTCGTCCGCACGCCCGAAAGGGTGGCATCCCGCCGACCGCGCCGGTATGGGGCAAATTCCCTAATCCGACACCCAACGGGCGGCTCGGGACTCAACCGTCCGGGGTCGCCGTGGTGTCACTCAGCGATCGCTCAGATCGCGCTGAGGCCCGGTTCCTAGCTTCACGTCGCTGCCACATGCTTGCAGCACCCGTGTCACCAGCCACGACTGAGAAAGGACAAGGTGGCCTCTTCGATGTACCAACTACTAGCTTCTCTCGGCGCGCGCCAGCGCGTGGCGATCGCTCTGATCGCCGCGCTCGCCGCGACCGTGTTCACGATCCAGACTGGCTGGATCGGCCTCTGCGGCAAACAAGCACCATCGCATCAAGCACCGCGGACACATCGCCCGCCACACGGGCTCGGCAAGAGGCCTCGGTCAGCTCAGCGGCCTGCTGCCGCGCAAAAAGCTGACGGAGGAGAGCGCGATCCAAGTGAACCTCAATAACGACACCGTCCGTCTGCCGATCTATCCGGGCGACGCACCGGTCCCCGGCAACCCGAGCCAGAGAGAGCGTGTGTGGTACGTCCTCCTTGATGCCTCCGATCAGGGGCTCGCGCACGATCTCGGGGTGAACTACGCCCCGAAGCTGGCCAACATCGGGATCGGCGACCCGGCCGCCGTGCAGACGGTGACCGAGGACAACCCCTCGCCTCAGGCCAATCCGTTCGGACCGGCGGTGGTCCATTTCCAGGGCGCCCCGGACTTCAGCCCGACCCGGACTGCGGTCCCTGGCCCGACCGGGTTCCCGCTGAAGAGCTTCAGCCCCGGATCGGTTGCGAGCAATGGCTACAGCCCGTTCATCCGGATCGCCGGCTCTGACGTCGTCTACAACGCGCCGATCATCGCTGCCGGTAACGGCGACAGCGCGTCGTTCGACGTCGTGCACCACACGAACACCGAGGACCGGGTGCTGAACATCCACATCGCCGGCCCGTCGGCTCCCGGCCAGTTCGCCGAGTCATATGCCGATCTGCTGTTTGTGAAGGGGTTCGACGCCGGCCAGCCGATCGTCTACCTCAGCACCGACGCCGGCCAACCGCTGACCGCGGTGCTCGAGCGCTCGACCTACGTGCCCGCGCTCAACGACGCGTCGTACAATGGCGGAGACGACTTCCTCGGATCCGCCCGTGAGCGTCTGTTCGGATTCATCAACGGTCAGACCGGCGCGAATAACCCGCAGGCGCAGGGGTTCCAGCACCTGGTGCTCGACGGTCACGCCGCCGAGGACGCATCGCTCGGCAACACGGGCCTGATCCAGGCGCTGCGCCACGGCGGTGACCTGCTCAACGTGTTCGGGGACTTCCCGACCCTGGCAGATCCCCGGCACGCGGACGCGTACAGCCCGCTGTGGGACGCCCAGCTCGGCCTGTGGACCGACAAGGCGGTCAAGGCAGGACTGAACAAGCGACAGATCGATGAGAACCAGGTGCTCAACCTGGCGGCCACTCGGCCCGACCTGCTGACCGGCGTCGACCCGGCGACCGGCCAACCCGAGCCGTACGGCTCGGTCGGGGTCGACATCAACTGCGCCGTCATCGGTTACACGGCGCAGGCGCCGACCGCGAACCTCGCGCCGAACGTTCCCGGCTCGCAATTCCCACCCCGCTAGACCCAAGGAGCAACCACGGATCCCGCGATAAGCGGGATCCGTGGACTCCTCCCGATCGACTGGGTCCAGCCCGAATCTCTCCACCTGACAACAAGGAGCACACATTGGTCGCCGTAGGCCTGTTGGTCACACTTGAAGCAAAACCGGGGAAGGAGGATGACCTCGCAGCGTTTCTCAAAGGTGCGCTGCCGCTCGTCGAACAGGAGCCCCAGACGACGGCCTGGTTTGCCGTGCGCCTGGCGTCATCGCGATTCGCGATCTTCGACGCGTTCCCGAGCGAAGCCGGGCGCGAAGCGCACCTCGCGGGCCCGGTCGCGGCCGCGCTGATGGAGAACGCCCCCGAGCTCCTCGCCAGCGACCCCAGCATCGAGACGGTCGACGTGTTGGCCGACAAGCTGCCGAGCTAAGAGGAGAACGTCACATGAGCACCCCCACCTCTTACGTTTCCCAGCGCGATCAGATGAACGCGCGGATGGCCACAGAAGCTCCCGGCGAGGTTCTGAGTGGCTTCGCCGGCGCGGCCGACCGGCTCGACGCCCTCGACTTCGCCGGCCGCGCGCCGCAAATTGGCGACCAGGTGCCGGACTTCGCGCTTCCCGACCAGCACGGCGAGGAGGTCTACCTCTCCGCCCTGCTGCGTGGGGGGCCGGTGGTGCTGATCTTCTACCGCGGCGAGTGGTGCCCATACTGCAACCTCCAGCTCCGCACCTTCCAGGCCCACCTCGATCAGATCGCCGCGCTAGGCGCTCAACTCGTGGCGGTCTCGCCCCAGACGCCCGACCACTCGCTGTCGATGGCAGAAAAGAACGACCTGGGATTCCTCGTGCTCTCCGATGTCGGGGCCAACGTGATCGACCGCTACGGACTCAGGTACGCCGTTGACGCCGAGACCCGCGCCCTCTTCGAGGCGGTCGGAAACGACGTCGGCGCACACAACGGTCCCGGAGGGTGGGTCCTCCCTGCCGCGGCGACGTTCGTCATCGGCGTTGACGGTGCCGTCCGCTACGCCAATGTTCGTGGCAACTGGACCGAGCGCGCAGAACCAGCGGACGTGCTGGCCGTGCTCCGTGAGCCTCGATAGGCCATATCCGATGGACGATGCGACTCGCACGTGCGTCCACATCGTTGGCTTGCCGGCTGTCAACCAGAGCAAACCTTCCCCAAACCCGATCGTGTTCACCGGCCAGACCCACCACGATCTCCCGCACGCGCCGGCCGAGATCAGCGCGGATCGCGAGAACAAGGTCGCGATCCTCACCGGTACCGGTGAGGTCCCGCGCAGATAGAAGCCTGAACCGTTCCGCGGGCGGCCGAGGCCGAAACACTAAGAACCACCTGAACTGAAATGGAGCCACCATGGCCGCTTTACATCCGATTCCACCCTTTGACGAGTTGACTTACTATCCGACGTCGCGCTGGATCCGTGGCACACGCGGCGGCGTCACCGTGATCGACAGCCGCAGCGCCGCGCTGGTTTGGGAACCGGGGAAGAAGGTGCCGATCTACGCGTTCCCCGCTGCCGATGTCGCGGTCACCTCGGCCGAGGGGGCCGCGTCCCTGGGAGCGCGCACCTTCGACGACCCCGACCTAGCGGGATATGTGGCGGTCACGTGGGACGCGGTCGAGCACTGGTACGAGGAAGATGAGGAGGTGTTCGTCCATCCGCGTGATCCGTTCGTTCGGGTCGACGCGCTGCGCAGCTCCCGCCATGTGCGGGTCGAGCGCGACGGCCATCAGCTGGCCGAGTCAGACAGAGCCGTCCTGGTGTTCGAGACCGGCCTTCCGACCCGCTACTACCTGCCCGAACGGGATGTGGAGCCCTCCGTCCTCACCGATAGCGATCTACAGACGGGATGCCCGTACAAGGGATTCGCCTCATACCGCGATGTCGTGCTCGACCGGCGACGGCATCGAAACCTGTTCTGGTACTACAAGGCTCCCTTCAACGAAGTCTCCGAGATCAGGGGATACCTGGCGCCCTACAGCGAACGGGTCGACTTGATCGTCGACGGGGATCTTCAGGAACGGCCAGCGGGGCCGCTGGGTCGGCGGGCGGACTCCGTCCAGCGGGCGGCCTGATGCCCGGATCTGCGCAAGTCGGTCCGCCGTCGGGACGACGGCAAGCTGATCGCCCGGGGCCAAGTGCGACTCCCAAACATCGATGCCGGCTAAAGGGTCGAGCGTTCCTTTCCGAGTCGCCGATGGCGTGCAGGTCTCGGTTAGACGGCGGTGTGTCCGCCGTCGGCGGCGATCGCGGTGCTCAGGCGCTTCTCGTCAGACCTGGAACGGCTCAGCGCTCGGTTCCGTCTGAACGACCCAAGCGCCGTCCTTGCGGAAGCTGGATGCGGTGGCGTAGCTGTCCTCGAGGAACTGAAGGTAGGTCACCTTCCCGTCGATGACCTTCACGAGGATCGAGAATGGGGAGCTCACCACCTTCCCCAGCGAGTTTGACTTGTAGCGGAAGTTGCCGAACACGGCGACGTTCTCGTCGGAGGCGAACATCAATCGGGCTGGCGGGCATGTCACTCTCCTTCGGTCGGCGGAATGGAGTGCACGACGGTCTTGGCCTCCTGGAACTCCGTGATCGCGAGCGGGCCGCGCAGGCGCCCGACCCCGCTCTGCCTGTAGCCACCCTCGGCGAAGCCGTCGTTGATCGCCGCCCACCCGTTCGTCCAGATCGTTCCGGCCTCGATCTCGCGGCTGACGCGCCGGCTGATGTTGATGTCGTTGGTGAAGATGCCCGCGGCGAGGCCCATCTCGGTCGCGTTGGCGCGCCAGATGGCGTCGGCCTCGGTGTCGAAGACCTCGAATGTCGCGACCGGACCGAAGACTTCCTTCTGCACGATCTCCGAGTTGACGTCCTCGACCTCGAGCAGCGCTGGCCGGTAGAAAGCCCCTGCGACGAGGGCGCCGTCGGCCACCGGGCCGCCCCGCACGATGGGCTTGGAATAGGCGAGCGCCGCCCCGACCATCCCGTCCACGCGAGCGACGGCGGCCTTGTCGATCATCGGGCCCATGTCGGTGTCCGGCTCGAGTCCGTCACCGACGCGGACGCTCTCGAACATCGCGGCCAGTCGCGTCCGGACCTCGTCCGCCACCCCACGCTGGACCAGGATCCTCGACCCTGTCATGCAGAACTGGCCTGCGAAGGTGGTGACGGCGGCCGCGAGCAGCGGAACGGTGGCGTCCAGGTTGGCGTCGTCGAACACGATCATCGGCGTCTTGCCGCCGAGCTCGAGGTTCATCCGCTTCAGCGTGGGCGCCCCGGCCGCGGCGATCATTCGCCCGACCGGGCTGCTGCCCGTGTAGCTGACGACCTGGACGTCGGGTGAGGCGACGAGGTATGGGGCGCCCGTGTTGCCCGACTCGGTGAAGATGTTCACCACCCCGCGCGGCAGCGACTCGACCTTGGCGATGATCTGGGACACCAGATTGGCGACGAGCGCCGTTTGTCCCGGCATCTTCGCGGCGACCGTGTTCCCCGCGGCCAGGGCGGCGCGAGCGATCGGATCAGCAGGACGACTGGCGAGTTCCAGGGGACGATCACCCCGACGACGCCGGCCGGCTCACCGTAGGTGCTGAACCACTGCCCTGGTGCAACCTCCGCAGAGATGCCCGTATCGGTCAAGGCCTGGCCCGCGGCGTGACGCAACGTGACGCCGGGGAGCGTCGCCTCGAGCATGCCCTCGGCGAGCTTCTTGCCGTTCTCCTTCGTCACTAGCGGGCCGAGGTCCTCGGCGTGGGCATCGAAGCGGTCCGCCATCTCGGTCAGGGCTTTGTGGCGCAGACTCCGGTCCCGGGACCACAGCGAGGTGTCGAACGCGCGCCGTGCGGCCGCGACCGCCGCGCGAGCCTCGGCCTCCCCGCCCTCGGCCCACCGGCCCAGCACCTCCCCCGTAGCGGGATTGATCGACTCCGAAACTGTGTCGGACCCAATCCATCCACCGTCGATCCAGTGCTCAGCAACCGTCAGTGCTGTGCCATTCATTGCTGTAGCAGGCGGGCGGTGAGCACGATCTGAACTACTTCCAGTCGTCATAGCAGGTGTGCTCATTGCCATCTCCTTTACTCAGGAACGCGAGAGAGCCGACCGATCCGTCAGACCTGGTTCGCTCGTCGACGTGCGGTCAATGTCCGGACGATGGTGGCGCCAGCGGCCGGCGATCGAATCCCTGAAGTCCTTAGTCCGCGCGACGAGCGTCGGCGAGCGCAATTCTGTTGCGCGAACATGAGCGGAGCGTCTTCGGGGCACTCACGCGTTGCGCAAGCGCGCCGCGATCGCCCCGCCTCAACAACGAGGACGTCCGGGACCAGGCGTGTCGAGGTGATCGGGAGCGTGAACTCGGCGTGGACCATCAGCGGCATCTGTCCCTCTCGGCAGCCGCCGTTACGGAGCATCTACGCGGGACACCCTGCGTCAACCCATCCGCGAATCAGCTCCACGCTCTCTGCCGGCCACTGGCCATCGCAGGGCATCGACCCGTCGGCGACTGTGGCGAGGATCCTGTCCGCATTAGCCCGTACGTCCTCGTAGGACGACAGGTCGAACGCCGAGGACATCGACTGGACGTCCTTGTCGCGAAACAAGGGACGGATATCCCGCTCGAACCCGACTGTGCTCTGTTGCATCTCGACCTCCATTTCAGCTTGGTGGCTAACAAACACCCCCCGGGCTCGGGGGCGAGCCAGGCGAGGCCCCTCCCCTGATCTTCGTGATCAAGCGGCCTGGGAGCCGGCGACGGTCATGCGTTGCTGCCCGCGTCGCCGAACACATCCGTGACGGCTCGCCAGGACGGAATGCTCCCCGTGCCGGATGGGTATCGGATCATTTTTGAAGAGGCGTACTCGCGGAGCGTCTCGATCGTGTGTTCGCGGCCGTAGCCGCTGTGTTTGACCCCACCGAAGGGAGTCCCGAGGATGCCCCGGTTGTAGGTGTTCGCCATGACCATGCCGGCCTCGATCCTCCGGGCGACGCGGAACAGGCGTTTTGCGTCGCTCGTGAAGACGGCGCTCATCAGGCCGTACTCGGACTCGTTGCAGATCGCGACAGCCTCGTCCTCAGTGTCGAAGGTCGTGACCGTGACCACGGGGCCGAAGATCTCTTCTTGGGCGATGCGCATGTCACGCGTCACGCCGTCGAACAGGGTCGGCGCAACGTAGAAGCCGTCGGCGAGCTCTGGGTCGTCTGGCAGCGGACCTTGGGCGACGATTGTCGCTCCCTCGTCTTGGCCGATGCGGATGTAGTCGAGCACGTTTTGCTGCTGTGCCCCGCTGACGCAGGGTCCCACGTGGGTCGCAGGATCGGCACCGCTGCCGGTCCTGAGTGCGCGGACGCCGGCCGACAGCCGCGCGACGAATGTGTCGTGGATCCCGCGCTGGACGAGCAGCCGCGATGCCGCGGTGCAAGCCTCTCCCTTGTTGAAGTATCCGCCTTCGAGGGCGTCCCGAACCGCCTGGTCGATGTCGGCGTCGTCGAACACGACGAAGGGGTTCTTGCCGCCGAGCTCGAGGATCACCTGAGTTATGTTGTCGGCGGCCGTCTTCGCGACGGCGCTGCCCGCCTTGGAAGATCCGGTGAACGTGACCATCTTGACGAGCGGGTTGGCGACGAGTGCCTGGCCGGTTGTCGGTCCCAAGCCCGGGACGGCTTGGAGGACGTCGGGCGGGAGCACGGTGTTGAGCAGCTCGACGATGCGCATCAGCGTCAGCGGCGCCTGCTCGCTCGGCTTGAGCACGACGGTGTTGCCCATGGCGAGAGCCGGGGCGACCTTGCCGCCGGTGTGGATCGGCGGCCAGTTGAAGGGAATGATCGCGCCGATGACTCCCAGCGGTTCGTGGACGACCTTGATGTAGACGTTGCCCTGGTCGTAGAGCTCGTCGGGCAGTTTGTCGACCAGACTGGCGAAGAACCTGAAGTCGCCGACGAGCAAGCGGATGTCCACATCGTGCGCGTCGATGATCGGTTTGCCGTTCTCGCGCGAGATGAGCTCGGCGAGCTCGTCGGCGTGAGCTTCGAGCACTGCGGCCCCCTCGAGAAGAAGGCGGCTTCGCTGAGCGCGTGCTCGCCAGCGCCAGTCTTGCTCGAACGCTTGCTGTGCAGCTACGACGGCCGCGTCGACCTCCCCCGCGCCGGCGCCCTGCACGATGGTGATGACGGCTCCGGTGGCCGGGTTCTCGACGGCGAAGCGGTCATCTGCATTCATCGACGACCACCGGTACGTGGTCACTTGATCTGTAATCGCCGGCATCTCGACCTCCCGGGTCCGTTGAGTGTTGATGCGCGGACGATCGTGGCGCCACTGGCAGGCGATCGAATCCATGAAGTCCTTAGTCCGCGCGCCGGCGTGTGGCGAAAAAATGAGCGGAGCGCCTTCAGCTCACTGACGCGTTGCGCGAGCGCGCAGAGCGTCCGGACTCAAACGAGGAGGGGACGCGTGCGACTAGGTGCGCAGGGCCATCGTGGCGGTGCGGTTGCCGGTTACGACTTGTCGAGCCGGCCGAGCGTGCGCATCGCCTCGTCGGTGAGCCGGACCTCGGCGGCGGCGAGGTTCTCGGTGAGATGTGCCCCGGATGTGGTGCCGGGGATCAACAGGATGGTGGGGGAAAGTTGCAGCGCCCGATCCGCTATTGGGCGCACACGATGCGCACACCCGTGGGCGAGCTCGCGTTTGCCGCACACTCTCGGCACGCCGAGACCGAGATGCGCGCATTGGCGCACGATGTGCTCGTGCGACTTGGGGACGGCGAACAACCGCCCGCGCTGCGCGGGCTCCTCGCCCACGCAGCCGACTCCGGGTCTGCCGACGGGAGGCGCGAGCGCTAGCTGAACACCGGCGTAGTCGCCGTTGAGGTTCCGCTGGGTTGGCGCGGCTGGCGAAGGGAGCCCTCCGGTCGTAGTCTGTTTGGGTGGCCTCCAATAGCGCACAGCTCTTCATAGTGGTGATCGCCGGCGGCGGCGTCGCGGCGCTCGAGGCGGCGCTCGCGCTTCGCGCCCTCGCTGGCGAGCGAATCAGCACGACCATCCTCTGTCCCGAACCAGAGTTCATCTACCGCCCGATGCGAGTGCGCGAGCCGTTTGGCTACAGCGCCGCGCGCCGTTACCCGCTCGACGAGGTCGCGCGAGATGCCGGAGCAGAGCTGAAACAGGATGCCTTCAAGCGGCTCGACCGGGAGCGACACGTGGTCCACACTGAGAGCGGCGATCAGCTCGAGTACGACGCGTTGCTACTGGCGCTCGGTGCGATCCGCCGGCCGCGGTTCAAGCACGCCGTGACGCTCGACGACCGCCGGCTCGACGAGCAACTGCACGGGCTGATTCAGGATGTCGAGGGCGGCTACGTCCACAAGCTCGCGTTCGTCTCGCCAAGCCGAATGGCGTGGCCGTTGCCGATCTACGAGCTTGCGCTGATGACCGCGCGTCGCGCGTACGACATGGGCACCGAGGTGTCGGTCACGATTGCCACACCGGAAGACGCGCCCCTGGCGATCTTCGGTCAGACAGTCAGCGAAGCTGTGACCCGCCTACTCTCAAAGCACAACATCTCGATGATCACGTCCGCCCACTGCGAGACCCCCGAGCCCGGCCAGCTCTCGATCCACCCAGGGTCGCGGCGGCTGTTCGTCGATCGGACGCTGGCGCTGCCCGAGCTGTTCGGACCCCCGACGCCCGGAGTCCCCACGGACGCGCCAAATGGCTTCATCCCGATCGACGTGCACTGCAAGGTACGAGGGCTCGACCGCGTATATGCGGCGGGCGACGCCACAGATTTCGCCGTCAAGCACGGAGGAATGGCCGCGCAGCAGGGCGAGACTGCCGCTCAGGCAATCGCCGCGCTGGCGGGCGCACCGATTGAACCGAAGCCGTTTCACCCGATCATCCACGCGATTTTGCTCGGTGGCGAAAAGCCGCTCTACTTGACGGCGCAGATCACAGGCGGACACGGGTCAAGCTCGGAGGTCAGCGACACACCGAGCTGGTCGCCGCCGACGAAGATCGCCGCCAAGTACCTCGCCCCGTATCTCGAGTCGCGCGATCGCGCCGCGTTACGTTGACGCCCGACGCCGAGGACCCGACCGCTGTCGCAGAGCCGGACATGGCCGGCTCAAAACGCACGATTCGGGTGATCGCGGAGGGCCATGCGGTCGTTCGCCGGGGGCTTCGCCTAGTACTCGAGGCTGAGGAAGCCTTTGAGGTGGTAGCCGAGACGCACTCCGCGCCGAGAAGCCGGACGCCCAGGTCGTGGTGCTGACGATGCAGAACCAGCCGGCCTATGCGCGCCAGGCGCTTGGCGCGCTGGGATATGTGCTGAAGGAGTCGGCCGAGTCCGAGCTGGTCGAGGCGATTCGCCGCGCCGCGACCGGGGACTCGCTACCTGAGCGGCTGGGCGCCCGGGTAGCGGCGGAGGCGTTTTCGGGCTCTCGACCGACTACGGCGCGTTCCTGCTGACGCGGATCAAAGAAGCACACGACGGCGGACTCTCAAACGAAGAAGCGGTCGCCGTTGGTCTGCAACGGACCGGCGCGATCGTCACCGCCGCCGCGATCCTTCTCGCAGTCCCACCCGGCCCCTTCGTAACCAGGAACTCGTCTTCCTCAAAGAGCTCGGCATCGGCGGGGCGACCGCGGTCCTGATCGACGCGTTCATCGTGCGAGCCCTGCTCGTACCCGCGCTGATGCTCCTACTCGGCAATGCCAACTGGTGGCCACCGAGTCCACTCGCCGCACCTGCACAAACGCCGGCGTGACCGAACCAACAGTACACCGGAGACCCTACTCCCCTCCGCCGCGGCCTGTCCCCCCCACTCCCCACAAATAACGCCTAGCCATACATCAACGCAGAGGATCCTTGCTCGCTCACGCGGACTACCGGAACCGTGCAAGCCGGGCGCGCGGGTTTGGTCGTGTCAGGTGCCCTCGAACGTCGGCTTTCGTTTCTCGGCGAACGCCTCGAGACCCTCGAGATAGTCGCTGCTGTCGTAGACCTCCCGTCGCAGCCCCTGGATGCGTTCGTACACCTGCGCCGCAATGGGCTGGAAATCCGTGAGAACCCGGAGCTGTTCCTTGATGACCGCTATGGCCAAAGGCGACTTCGACGCCATCGTCGCGGCCAGATCGAGGGTGACGCTCTCGAGTTCGGCCGACCCCACCAAGTGATTAAGCACCAGCCATTCCTTCGCCTTCTGGGCGTCGATCGGCGTGGCAGTGAAGAACATCTCCTTGGTGAGATTGATGGGCAGCCGTCCGAGGAAGTGGAGCAGCCCAGTGGTGTTGTACGGCAGCCCCAGGTTTGCGGGGGTGATCGCGAACGTCGCCGTCTCGTCGGCGATGAGCACGTCGCAGCTGAGCACGAGATCGAACGCTCCGCCCCACACCGAACCATGCACCATGGCAAGGACCGGAGCCGGGAAGGTGCGGACGGCGCGGAGGAGTTGCTCGAGAGGGTCGCTGTAGGTCATCGGATCGCGCCTGCCGCCGGGAAGCTCGTCGATGTCTTGGCCGGCGGACCAGACGTGCAGTCCCGCCGCGGCGCGGAGCACGACGACTCGGACGCCCTTGGCTCGCAGGCCGTCGAGGGCGGCGACGATACCGTTGGCCATCTGGGCACTGAGCGCGTTGCGCCTGCGCTCGTCGTCGAGGGTGATGACGCCGACTTGTCCGAGGACTTCGGTCCGGACGACGGCGCCTTCAAGGCCAACGGCCCCGGCCGGGACCGTGCCGCCCTCGGTGCGCGCCTCACGATCGTGCTGAGCCACGGGCTCTCCTTCCTCGCGTGGACAGGATGCTGTCGGGATGATCTCTAGTCAAGCTCACCGGGTGGCCACTCTCGCTGCCAGCCGTAGGGTCGATGAGGCAGGTTCCGAGCGCCGGCGCTTCCGCGTCGAGCGCCCGTTGGACTGCTGTGGCCAACGAGTCCGAGTCCTCCGGGCGTTTTCGCGTGCCGCCGAATGCTTCGATTCGCCTGTCGTCTGACAGATGGTTTCGATCTGCATGCCGTCCAAGCCGGCGCTGACCGGCGGTCTTCCCGTGCGGTGCGGACAGGTCATTTCCTGGTGATCAGGTGACGGTGCCACCCAGGACGGTACCCGGGGTGACCAGCACCTAGGTCAATAGGTCGGCTTGTACTCGCCGAAGACGTCCCCCATCGCGCCGCAAACCTCGCCCAGCGAGCAACGGTCCTTCAGCGCTTCTCTCAGAACCGGCATCAGGTTGTTGGTTCCGCGCGCGCATTCGCGGATCCCCTCGAGCCGTCGCTGCACCACCTCGGCGTCGCGGTTGGCCTTGAACGTCTTCAGGCGCGCCACCTGCTGGCGCTCTGACTCGGGATCGACGCGCAGGATGTTCGTCACCTCGGCCGTGTCCTCGACGAACTTATTGACTCCGACGACGATGTCCTGTCCGATCCGGTAGCGCTCGCTGTAGCCGAACGCGGACTCCTCGATCTCGTTCTTCATGAAGTCGATCGCCCGCACCGAGCCGCCGAGCTCTTCGACCTTGGCGATCAGCTCGCGTGCCCTGGCCTCGATCTCGTCGGTCAGTGCCTCGACGAACTACGAGCCCGCGAACGGATCTACCGTGTCGGCGGCGCCGGACTCGTGGCCGAGGATCTCCTGCGTGGCTAGCGCGATCCTGGCCGCGCGCTCGGTCGGCAGCGCCAGCGCCTCGTCGAAGCCGTTGGCGTGCAGCGACTGGGTGCCACCGCAGACCGCCGCGAAGCACTGGAGCGCGACGCGGACGATGTTGTTCTCGGGCTGCTGCGCGGTTAGCGTCACGCCGCCGGTCTGGGTGTGGAAGCGCAGCCGCCACGAGTGCTCGTCCTTGGCGCCGAAGCGCTCGCGCATGATCTCGGCCCACATCCTGCGCGCGGCGCGGAACTTAGCGACCTCCTGGAAGACGTTGTTGTGGCCGTTGAAGAAGAAAGCGAGGCGCGGAGCGAACTTGTCGATCTCGAGTCCAGCGTCAAGCGCCGCTTGAACATAAGCGATCCCGTTGGCGAGCGTGAACGCCACCTCCTGGACCGCAGAGCAGCCCTTCTCGCGGAAGTGGTAGCCGCTGATCGAGATCATGTTCCACTTCGGCATCCGCTCGTTGCAGTAGGCGAACAGGTCGGTCGTCAGGCGGATCGCGCCCTCAGGTCGGTAGATGAAGTTGCCGCGGGCGATGTACTCCTTGAGGATGTCGTTCTGCGTCGTTCCTTGGAGCAGTTCCGGCGGAACGCCCTGCTCCTCGCCGACGAGCTCGTAGAGCAGCAGCAGCACGCCGGCCGGGGCATTCATCGTCATCGACGTCGAGACCTCGTCGAGCGGAATACCGTCGAACGCGGTCCGCATGTCGTCGATCGTGTCGATCGCGACGCCAGTGCGGCCAACTTCCCCGAGGCAGCGCCGGTCATCTGAGTCCAGCCCGAGCTGGGTCGGGAGATCGAATGCCATGCTCAGCCCAGTGGACCCGTGATCGAGCAGGAAGCGGTAGCGCTCGTTCGACTCCTTCGCACTAGCGTAGCCCCCGTACTGGCGAATCGTCCATAGCTGCTCGCGATACATGTCGCAGTGGATGCCGCGCGTGTACGGGTACTCTCCCGGCTCCCCGAGGCGCTCCTGAAGGCCCTCGCGGACGTCTTCCTCACGGTAGAGAGGCTGGATCTCGATCCCGGAGTCGGTGAACCGCCGCCGATCCTCGGGACCGACAATCGGCGCGATCGCGCGGTACTCGTCGATCGTGGCCATCTCGGCCACGGACGTTACTCCTGACGACGCGCTCGCGGGCGGCCCGCGCCCACCCGCAGCACGTTGGGGTCAAGGGAGAGCTCTCGCGCACGCGCGCGACCCGCTCGCGCGCCAGCGTCCGTTCAAGATCCTTACAAGACCATCTTGACCGATCTAGCTGGAGGAGTAGTATCGGTTCAGCTTCGCCTCAACCTTCGGCGGGCAGTGCTTTCCGGCTCCGACACTCGGCCGGCGCGCGCGCGACCTGAGCGGTCATCGCGCTAACGAACGCCTCAGGAGCCGAAGCCATTCATCTTAGGAAAGCGCCCGATCAGTTCGTCCGGTCCGGCAAGCGGGTCGAGCCAGCGTGCGTCGCCGCGGCGGGGTACGTCCACGTCGTCGACCCAAGCAAGTCGATGTCTAGCTCCAAGATGTGCTCTCGGCCACGTCACAAATCCCCCAGACCAACGCTCAACCGTTTCTGAAAAGAAGAGTCAAAAAGCCCTCTCCATGGCTTACGCACCACCAACGGCCCGTCCTCTAAGGAGCCAAAGATGTCAACTGTAGAGTCAATCGTTTATGACGCGCCGGGCGAGTCCGGCAGCCCCGTGGAGCTGAAGGAGCGCTACGAGAACTTCATCGGCGGACATTGGATCGCCCCGACCACAGGCGAGTACAGGGAGAATTTGACTCCGTCGACGGGTGAGGCGTTCTGCGAGGTCGCGTATTCCGGTGCGCAGGACATCGAGCTGGCGCTCGACGCGGCGCACGCCGCAAAGGACGATTGGGGGCGCCGCTCGCCCGCGGAGCGTGCCGCCGTGCTGAATGACGTTGCGGATGCGATCGAGGAGAACCTCGAGATGCTGGCCGTCGCGGAGAGCTATGAGAACGGCAAGCCGGTGCGCGAGACGCTCGCCGCGGACATCCCGTTGTCGGCCGATCACTTCCGCTATTTCGCGGGCGCGGTTCGTTCCGAGGAGGGGCGGATCTCGGAGATCGACGATCAGACCTACGCGTATCACTTCCAGGAGCCGCTCGGGGTCGTTGGGCAGATCGTTCCTTTCAACTTCCCGATCCTGATGGCGGCGTGGAAGATCGCCCCGGCGATCGCCGCGGGCAACTGCACTGTGCTGAAGCCCGCGAGCCCAACTCCGTGGTCGATCCTGAAGCTCGCGGAGGTGATTGCTGATGTCGTCCCGCCGGGTGTTCTGAACGTCGTCAACGGCCCGGGCGCAGAGATCGGCAAGGCGCTCGCGTCGAACAAGCGGATCGCGAAGGTCGCGTTCACCGGCGAGACGGTCACCGGCCGGCTGATCATGTCCTACGCGGCGCAGAACCTTATCCCGTCGACGACGGAGCTCGGCGGAAAGTCGCCGAACATCTTCTTCGAGGACGTGCTCGCGGCCGATGATGCCTTCTTGGATAAGGCGATCGAGGGCCTCGTCCTGTATGCGTTCAATAAGGGCGAGGTCTGCACGTGCCCGTCGCGAGCGCTGATCCATGAGTCGATCTACGACGAGTTCATTGAGCGATGCCTGGAGCGCATCGCCGCAATCAAACAGGGCGACCCGCTCGATCGCGAGACGATGATCGGCCCGCAGGTATCGGCCGCTCAGCTCGAGAAGATCGAGAGCTACGTCAAGATCGGTCGCGACGAAGGGGCCGAAGTGCTGATCGGTGGCGAGCGCCCCGGCCTGAACGGGCGTCTGGCCGGTGGTTACTACTTCGAACCGACCGTGCTGAAGGGCCACAACAAGATGCGGGTCTTCCAGGAGGAGATCTTCGGCCCGGTGCTGGCCGTGACCACGTTCAAGGACGAGGCCGAGGCGCTGGAGATCGCCAACGACACGCTGTACGGGCTCGGCGCCGGTGTGTGGACGCGTGACGGCAGCCGCGCGTTCCGGATGGGCCGAGCGATCAAGGCCGGGCGCGTGTGGACCAACTGCTTCCACCAGTATCCGGCGCACGCCGCGTTCGGCGGCTACAAGAGCTCGGGCGTCGGACGCGAGAACCACCGCATGATGCTCGAGCACTACTCGCAGACCAAGTGCCTGCTCGTCAGCTACGACCCAAACCCGATGGGGTTCTTCTGATAAATGGACCCACCCTCTCACGCAGCTCAACCGACGGAGGCGGCGGTAACAGCAACCCCGGCGGCCATCGAGGTGATTCATCGCCTCGAGGCCACCCACGGGCCGCTCATGTTCTTCCAGTCCGGAGGCTGCTGCGATGGCACCTCGCCGATCTGCCTGAAGGACGGCGAGCTGCCGGCTGGCCCCCACGACGTGCGCTTGGGGGACATTGGAGGAGCGCCGTTCTATATCGACTCAGACCAGTACGACCGCTGGGGCACGCCCCGGTTCCTGATCGACGTCTTGTCAGGCGCCGCCGAGGGTTTCTCGCTCGAGGGGCTGGAGGGGGTGCATTTCGTCTCTCGCACACCGTGACGATGGGCGGCGGGTACGACGCCCCGCGCCGTCCAACCCGCTCCAGGACTGCCTGACAGTCGCCAATACCTAGAAGGAAGAAGAAAACATGGTCACCACACTCATCCCCGAGTCTCAGACCTCAGAGGCCCCACCAACTACCTACCGCGCCGCGGTCGTTCATGAGTTCGGCAGCCCGCTGACCATCGACCAGGTGGAGATGCCGGAACTGCTTCCGGGACAGGTGCGCGTGAACGTCGAGGCCTGCGGCCTGTGCCATACCGACATCCACGCTGCGAGCGGCGACTGGCCGATTAAGCCTTCGCCGCCGTTCATACCCGGCCACGAGGGTGTCGGGATCGTCACGGAGCTCGCGCTCGGCGAGCACGCCGTCGGTGACCGCACTCACAAGGTGGCGGTCGGTGACCGCGTCGCGATGCCGTGGCTCGGCTACGCGTGCGGCTGCTGCAACTACTGCGTGGACGGCTGGGAGACCCTATGCCACGAGCAGGAGATGATGGGGTACACGATCGACGGCGCCTTCGGCGAGTACGCGACCGCCTACGCTCGCTACGTCGTCAAGGTCCCCGAGGGCATCGAGCTCGTTCGACGCCGCACCGCTGACCTGCGCCGGCGTGACGACCTACAAGGCGGTCAAGGTCGCGGGTACCCGCTCCTCCGACTTCGTTGCCGTGTTCGGGGTCGGCGGTCTGGGACATCTCGCGATCCAGTACGCAGCGATTGCCGGAGGGCGGGTCGTCGCCGTCGACGTGATCGATGAGAAGCTCGAGCTCGCGCGCGAGCTCGGCGCCGAGTTCACCATCAACGCCAAGAAGGAAGACCCAGTCGAGGCGATCCAAAAGCTCGGCGGGGTCGACCAGGCGATCGCGCTCGCCGTCTCGCCCCGCGCGTTCGAGCAAGCCTACGCGTCGTTGCGGCGCGGCGGGAAGCTGGTGTTCGTCGCGCTGCCGGCGGACAACGAGATCAAGCTCCCGATCTTCGAGACCGTGCTCAACGGAATCACGATCGCCGGCTCGATCGTCGGGACTCGAAAAGATCTACGCGAGGTGTTCGAGCTGCACCGCGCCGGCAAGACGCGCGTGATAAGCGAGACGCGACCGCTCGCCCGGGTAAACGAGGCGATCGCCGACGTCGAGGCTGGGCGGGTCGCGGCACGGATTGTGCTCGCGCCCTAGGCCGTCACGAATCAGCAACTGCGGGGTTGGAAGGCAAGGCGCAACCGCGGGAAACAGCGGCGTCTGAAGGTTCGTCGTGCGCGGCGCCGGCGCGATCCGGGTGGTGATCGCCGTCGCGGGCTGGCTGGCGCCCGAGCGCCCGGCCATCAGCCGCGTTCGAGCAGCATCGCGATGCCCTGGCCACCCCCGATGCAGAGGGTGACCAGACCGAGCTTGTGGTTATCACGTTCCATCTCGCCCAGGATCTTGGTGGTGAGGATCACGCCCGTGGCGGCAATCGGGTGACCGAGGGCAATCGCTCCGCCGTTTGGGTTGACCTTCGCGGGGTCGAGGTCGAGATCCTTGAGGACCGCTAGCGATTGGGCGGCGAACGCCTCGTTGAGCTCGATCACATCGACGTCATCGAGCGTCTTGCCGGCACGCTCGAGTGCCTTGCGCACGGCGGGGACGGGCCCGATGCCCATGGTCTTGGGCTCCACGCCGCACACCGCATAGGAAAGGATGCGGGCTCGCACCGGCGCGTTCAGCTCCTGCGCCCGGTCCGCTGACATGACCACGACCGCGGCGGCCGCGTCATTGACGCCCGAGGCGTTGCCGGCCGTAACCGTGCCGTCCTTCTTGAAGGCCGGCTTGAGCTTCGCAAACGTCTCCAGCGTGGCATCGCGCCGGAGGTGCTCATCAACCGTGAACTCGACAGTCCCTTTGCGCGCCTTGACCTCGATCGGTACGACCTCCTCGTCGAAGAGCCCCGCCTCAATCGCCACCTGCGCGCGGCGATGGGACTCAAGCGCGAACTCGTCCTGAGCCTCGCGAGAGATCCCGTGCGACTCGGCCACGTTCTCGGCCGTCACGCCCATATGGATCTCATTGAACGGATCAGTGAGGCATCCGACCACCGCATCGACGAGCGACGTGTCGCCCATCCGCGCGCCCCAGCGGGCGTTCTCCACCCAGTAGGCGCCCCTGCTCATCGACTCGGCACCACCAGCCAGCACGATCTCGGCATCGCCGGTCTGAATTGCCTGGGCGGCCGAGACGATCGCCTGGACACCGCTCCCACACAGGCGGTTGACGGTAAAGGCCGGCGCCTCCTTGGGGATCCCGGCGCGGATGCCGACCACCCGGGCCATGTACATGTCTTCGGGGGAGGTGTGGATGACGTTGCCAAACACCACCTGCTCGACCTGGGCGGGCTCAACGCCTGCGCGCTCGATAGCCACGCGCGCGACGGTGGCCCCGAGCTCGGTTGGCGCGACGTCGCGCAGGCTGCGTCCGAAGGAGCCGATCGCGGTCCGGACCGCCGAAGTGATCACAACGCTAGTCACGTGCTTCCTTTCGCTATGGCCCTTCTCGCGATATCCCGAGGGGCATACGGGGTGCGCTACTCCTGTCGTGTCCGCGCGTACCCGATCCCCTGGAGCGCGTCGTCGATCTCGCCGAGGATGGCGGGATCGTCGATCGTGGCAGGAGTCGTGTACTGCTCGCCGTCTGCGATCTTGCGCATCGTCGCTCGCAGGATCTTCCCTGATCGCGTCTTCGGCAGGCGATCGACGACGGCCGCGGTCTTGAAGGCCGCGACGGCGCCGATCCGGGCGCGCACCATCTTCACGACCTCAGCGACGATCTCCTCGTGCGGGCGCTCGACCCCAGCCTTC
This sequence comes from uncultured Solirubrobacterales bacterium, assembly GCA_963812225.1. Classification (GTDB taxonomy): domain Bacteria; phylum Actinomycetota; class Thermoleophilia; order Solirubrobacterales; family Solirubrobacteraceae; genus Palsa-465. The sequence continues at coordinate 51,931 of CAWEUN010000005.1, read as the reverse complement.
AGAACGATGAACCCGACGGGCAACTGTCCCTTGAGCTGATCCGCGGGCCCGATCACGGCGGACTCGGCGACGTCGGGATGCGCGGCTATGACCTCTTCGATCGCGCCGGTTGACAAGCGATGGCCGGCGACATTGATGATGTCGTCGGTGCGGGCCATCACGAACACGTAGCCCGCATCGTCGATGTATCCAGCGTCGGCCGTCTCGTAGTAACCGGGGAATGTGGATAGGTAAACGTCGCGGAAGCGCTCCTCTGCGTTCCACAGCGTCGGGGAAGCGCCCGGGGGCATCGGGAGCTTGACCACCAACGCGCCCGTTCGACCCGCCGGGAGCTCGCGCCCGTGGTCGTCGAGTACCCTGAGGTCCCAGCCCGGCACCGGACGCGTCGGCGAGCCTGGTATGACAGGCAGGTGCTCGATCCCGAGGCAGTTGGCGGCGATCGCCCAGCCGGTCTCGGTCTGCCACCAGTGGTCGATCACCGGCACGCCGAACTGCTCCTGTGCCCAGCGGAGCGTCTCGGGATCGCAGCGCTCACCTGCCAGGAACAGCGTACGAAACCGAGACAAGTCATAGCGCCTGATGTGGGCGCCCTCAGGGTCCTGTTGGCGGATCGCGCGGAACGCGGTCGGTGCGGTGAACATCGTGCTCACGCCGTGCTCGGAGATGACTCGCCAGAACGCCCCGGGGTCGGGCGTTCCGACCGGCTTGCCCTCATAGAGCACGGTCGTGCAGCCGTGCAGCAGCGGCGCATAAACGATGTAGGAGTGACCCACGACCCAGCCAACATCAGACGCCGCCCAGTAGACCTCGCCGGGCTCGACGTCGTAGATGTTTTTCATCGACCACTTCAGCGCCACCGCGTGGCCGCCGGTGTCGCGCACGATTCCCTTCGCCTGGCCGGTCGTGCCCGACGTGTACAAGATGTACAGCGGATCGGTGGCATCGACGGGTACGCAATCGGCAGGCTCGACGCGGGCGACTGCCTCCGTCCATGAAATGTCACGGTGCGGGTCGAGCTCGGCCTCGAGCTCAGGGCGCTGCACGATGAAGCAGTGCTCGGGCTTGGCCTGGACGAGCTCGATCGCCGCGTCGAGCAATGGCTTGTAGGAGACAAGCCGGCCCGGCTCGATCCCGCACGAGGCGGAAACGACAGCCTTCGGCCGCGCGTCCTCGATGCGACCGGCAAGCTCGTTCGCCGCGAAGCCGCCGAACACGACCGAGTGGACCGCTCCGAGCCGCGCGCACGCGAGCATCGCGATCGCTGCCTCGGGGATCATCGGCATGTAGATCACGACACGATCGCCGCGCCCAACGCCCCGCGCTGCCAGTGCGCCGGCGAACTTCGCCACCTCGTCGCGCAACTCGCGGTAGGTGAACGTCGCGACTGTATCCGTAACCGGAGAGTCATAGATCAGCGCGAGCTGTTCGGCCCGCCCACGCTCGACATGACGGTCGAGCGCGTTGTAGCACGTGTTCAACTGGCCGCCGACGAACCACCGATAAAACGGGACGCGAGAGTCGTCGAGCACGCTGTCCCACGGCTCGATCCAGTCGATCTCAGCGGCCGCTTGCGCCCAGAACTCTCGCGGCCGCTCCAACGAGCGGTGGTAAATCTCTTCGAATCGACCGGAGTGCCCTCCACGCTGATCGACGGCAGGCGGATGAACAGAAGCAGGCATCAGAAGGCTCCTCGGCCGCCCTCACCCCTTGATTCTGGAGTCTTGCCCGGCCCACTCGCGTTCCCGGAGCTCGAACTTCGGGACCTTCCCCGTCGAGGTCGTTGGCATCTCGTCGAGGAAGGCGACAGCTTTCGGCGCCTTGTAGCGGGCAATGGTGGACTTGACGTGGTCGATGAGCTCCTCCTCGCTGGCCGACTTGCCGGGCCCCAGCACGACGAACGCCTTGGGCCGCTCGCCCCACTTCTCGTCGGGCACCCCGATGACCGCGGCCTCCAGCACGGCGTCGTGGGTGAGGAGCGCCTGCTCGATCTCTACGGTGGAGATGTTCTCCCCGCCGGATATCACGACGTCCTTGGCTCGGTCCAAGAGCTGCACGTAGCCGTCGGCGTGGACGACCCCGAGGTCGCCGGAGTGAAACCAGCCGTCCCTGAACGCCTCGGCCGTCGCCTCCTCGTCGTCGAAATAGCCCTTCATGACGTTGTTGCCGCGCATCACGATCTCGCCCATCGTCGCGCCGTCAGCCGGCACGTCATTCGTCTCCTCGTCGACCACGCGAAGCCGCTCCGCCTGGATCATCCCGACACCCTGGCGCGAGAGGAGCGCCGCGCGTTCGTCCACGTCGACGTCCTCCCAGCCCTCCTGCCATTGACACACCGAGTACGGACCGTAGGTCTCGGTCAGCCCGTAGACATGGACGACCCGCGCGTTGATGTCCTCACACCGCGCGATCGTCTTCGGATTAGGCGGGGCGCCGGCCGTGGTGATCACCAATGGTCGGTCCAGCGGGTGAGCCTCCTCCGCGCTCACCAGTGCCGTGAGCACTGGGGGAGCGCCGTTGAGATGCGTGACCTTCTCCTGCTCTAGTAGCTGCCAGATGCGGTCGCCGCGCACCGCGCGCAGGCACACCTGGCGCCCGCCGATGGCGGTCACGCCCCAAGCCGTGCACCACCCGTTGCAGTGGAACATCGGGAGAGTCCACAGGTAGACGGAGTCGGGCCCGTGCTCGGAGTGGAGCAGCTCCCCGAGGCTGTTCAAGTAGGCGCCTCGGTGGCTGTACATGACGCCCTTGGGCTTTCCGGTCGTCCCCGACGTGTAGTTGATCGTGATCGTGGCCAGCTCGTCGTCGACCGTCCAGCCCAGCGGCTCGTCAGATCCACGCTCGAGTAGATCCGGATAGCCGGAGCCGTCCGGGGCCTCCGAAACGTCCAGCTCGGACATAGGGTCGGTGACGGTGACGATCTCCCGCACCGTCTCAAGCTCGTCCTGCACCGGGGCGACGATCGAGCGCAGCTCGGAGTCAACCACTAGCAGCTTGGCGCCGGAGTGGTCGCAGATGTAGCGCACCTCCTCACTCGCCAAGCGCGAGTTGATGGCCACGAGTACCGCTCCCGCCAGCGGGACGGCAAAGTGCGCGATCAGCAGCTCAGGGATGTTCGGACAGAGGTAGGCGACGCGGTCGCCCGGCTCAATCCCCGACGCCTCCAGGGCACGAGCGAGACGGGTGGCTTCGCCTGCAAAGTCGCGGTAGGTCGTGCGCCGGTCACCGTGGACGATCGCCACCTTCTCGGGGTACACCTCGGCGGAGCGCTCCAGGAAACGCAACGGCGTCAACTGGGCGTGCGACGCTGTAGACATGGAGGGGCTCCTCTCCTCTGCACGCTCGAACAGCGCAATCCTCGGTTCAGCGGAGGGTCTGCAGTCGGATCATACTCCCGGCCAGCGAACCATCCCACTCGAGGGCACGGCCTAGATCAACCTCCATTCTCAAGGCACGTTGTCGTCCGGCTTCGCGGCTGGGTGCAGGCGCGCCGGGTGCTCACCGAGCGCGCGCGTCGCTTCCTCCAAGCTCCGGTAGATCGTCCAGTCCGAGCGGCGAGTCGGTGAAGATCGCCGCGTCCATCTCGCGCAGGTCGCGCGCAATCTTGGGGCGAAAGCCCATGCGGGCCAGCACGTCGCGCTCGAGATCCACGCCAGGCGCGATCTCGATCAGCTCGAGGCCGTTGTCGCCGAGCCGCAGCACGCAGCGTTCGGTGATGTAGAGCACGGACTGGCCGGTCGCACGGGCGCGCTCGCCGTTGAAGGTAACCTGCGCGACCGCGTCGACGAACTTCGGCACCTTGCCGTCACGTCGAATACGCAGCCTGCCGTCGCCGACGGTGGTTTCGGCGCCGGCGGTGAACGTCCCGAGGAAGAACAGGCTGCGGGCGGCCTGGGTGATGTTGATGAAGCCGCCCGCGCCGACGAGCCGCCGGCCGAAGCGGCTGACGTTGACGTTGCCGTCTCGGTCGGCCTCCGCCATGCCGAGAAAGGCTTGGTCCAGCCCCGCGCCGTCGTAGAAGTCGAACTGGTAGGGCTGGTCGACGATCGCCTGCGGATTGGCGGCCGCGCCGAAGCTCAGGCCGCCGGCGGGCACGCCGCCGATGGCGCCCGCCTCGACGGTGAGTGTGATCAGGTCCAGGATCCCCTCCTCGCTAGCCACCGTGGCGATGCCTTCGGGTATCCCGATCCCGAGGTTCACGACCGAGTTGATCTTCAGCAGCATCGTGGCGCGGCGGGCGATCACCTTGCGCGCGTCCAGCGCCGTCGTGCCCGTCGCCTCCGACACCACGCGCACCTCGCTCGCGTACGCGGGGTTGTAGCCCTCGGCGAACGTCTGCATGTGCGCGGCGCTACTGGCGACGACGACGGCGTCGACGAGGATGCCGGGGAGGCGGACCTCGCGTGGCGCCAGCAGGTGGCGGTCGGTGACGCGCTCGACCTGCACGATCACGATCCCACCCGAGTTCTTCGTCGCCTGGGCGATCGAGAGCGTGTCCAGCATGGCGGCCTCGCGCTCCATCGTCACGTTCCCCTCCTCGTCGGCGGTCGTCCCGCGCACGAGCGCCACGTCGATGGGGCGGCAGGGATAGAAGAGGAACTCTTCGCCCTCGAGCTCCATGACCCGCACCACCTCCTCCGTCGACGCCGCGTTCATGCAACCGCCCTCGATGCGCGGATCGACGAACGTGCCGAGCCCGACCCGCGTGATCAGTCCCGGCCGGCCAGCGGCCGTCTCGCGGTAGAGATGGGAGATCACGCCCTGCGGGAGGCAGTAGGCCTCGATCCGCCCGTCGAGTGCGAGTGCGCCCAGCGCAGGGACGAGCCCCCAGTGCGCCCCGATCGCGCGCCGGATCAGTCCCTCGCTCGCGAGGCGGTTAAGCCCGCGGGCGCCGCCGTCCCCCGGTCCGGCGGTGAACACGAGCGTCAGGTCGCGCGGCCCGCCGGTTGCGCGGAAGCGGTTCGCGAGCGCGATGACGAGCTCCTCGGGAACCGCGATCCCGACGAATCCACCGACCGCTAGCGTGTCACCATCGACGATCAACTGGGCGGCCGCCTCGGGCGGAATGACCTTCGTGCGCCGCCCAGCCGTCACGGCGCCACACCAACCCACTCGCGGTGGCGGCCGCCCCTCACCACGTCTGGACGCGCTCGACCGAGTGCCGGGGCTCGATTCGCAGTCGCATGTCGAGCACGACGCAGCCGTCCGTCATGCATCGGACGGGGTTGAGGTCGGTCTCGACCACCTCTGGGAGCTCCCGGAGCAGGAGGGCAAAGCGCAGCATCAGCTCGCGCAGCGCCTGTCGATCGAGCACAGCGCTGCCGCGGAACCCATCGAGCTGAGTGGCGACGCCCTCGGCTGAGTCGATCAGCTCGTCGGCTTCTGCGTCCGTCACTGGCAGCAGGCGGAACGCAGTCGATCGGCCAAGGCCGGCCGCCGGGCCGCCGAAGCCGACCGCTAGCACTGGGCCCAGATCGGGATCGCCGATGGCTCCCACCAGCACGTCCGCCCCGCCGGGCGCGATAAGGCGCTGGACGATCGCTCCGATCCAGTCCCGTCCGGCCGCGTGCACCCGTCGTTCGAGCTCGCGCCAGCCCGATCGCACCGCCGACTCATCCTCCAACCCGAGCATCACAGCGTCGATGTCGCTCGCATGGGAGGGAGCGGCAAAGTCCGCCTTCAGCGCGACCGGAGCGCCGATTTCCGCCGCCGACGCGACCGCGCGCTCGAGATCCCCGCAGCGATGCGAGACGACAATCGGAATCCCGTGCGTGGCCAGCAGAGCTTCCGCCTCAGCGAGCGAAAGCCAGCCGCCCGCGGGCTCGCGCTCAAGAAATGAAGAGATCACCGCACGCGCCGCCGGCCCGTCCAGGTCGGGGTAGTGAGGGGGCTCGCCGAGTGGCCGTGAGAGCCATTCGCGACGTTCGGCCGCGCGCGAGAGCACGGCGGCACACGACTCGGGGAACAGGAAGTTCGGCACGCCAACGCCGGTCCGCGCGGGCAATCGGCCGTCGGCCCGAGCACCGATGCCACAACCGGCTTGGGCTGCCCCTCCGAGACCGCCGAGATCGCATCCAGCACAGCCTCCGGGTCGCCGCCGTAAAAGTCGACGTAGAAGACCATCACCGCATCGATGCCGGGATCGCCGAGCAGCTCGCGAATGCTCGCAGCGTATTCGTCCGGTCCGGCCCTGATCCCCAAGACCAGGGGGTTCTGCGCGTCGCTCGCCTCGCTGACCTCCAACCCGCGGGTCGCGCACGCGTCGGCGGCGAGCGTCGCCACACCCGCGGAGCTGCTCAAGATCCCGACCTGCCGTCCGCTCGGCAGCGGCTGGCGCTCGAAGAACTCAGCGGCGTCGAACAACTGCTCGCCGCCGCGGAACCGCAGCACCCCCGCCTGATACAACAGCGCGTCGACGGCCGCGTCGGCGCGCAGCGCCGCCGCCGTGTGCGAGCGCGCTTCGCTGAGCACCCGCTCGGCCCGTCGACGACCCTTGACCGCGAGGATCGGCTTATTGCGCGACACCCGCTGCGCGATCCGCGTAAAGCGCTCAGGACTGCCGAACGACTCCACGTACAGGATCACCGCGGCCGTCCGCTCGTCATGCTCCCACCACTCGAGCAGATCGTTGGTCGAGACGTCGGCGCGGTTGCCGAGCGAGGCGAACATCGAGACACCCAGCTGCCGAGCGGCGGCGTGACCGAGCAGCTCGATCCCGACCGCGCCTGATGGCGAGCAGATCGCCAGAGCTCCCGGGCGCACGCTGGCGCCGGTGAACGTCGCCTTAAGGCTGACCTCGGCGGCGGTGTTCAGCACCCCTAAGGACCTCGGGCCGACCATCCGCATGCCCCCATCGCGGACGATCTCGAGCAGTCGCTCCTCTCGCGCCACGGACGTCTCGCCTCCTTCCTGCTCAGGACCAGCCGGCACAACGAGCAGCGCCCGTGCTCCCGTCGCGGCCGCCTCGGCGGCGAACTCGAGCACCTCATCGCCCGCGGCGGCGATGATCACGAGCTCCGGAGCGACCTCCATCTCACCGAGGCTGCGAGCCGCCGCCATCGAGCACACCACACCCCCCGCCCGGTTGACCGGCGTCACGACACCCGCAAAACCGCCCGCGATGATGTTCGCCAACACCGCCCGGCCGACATTGCCCGGCGTCGCCGCAGCGCCCACCACCGCTACCGACGAGGGCGCCAGGACCGGCTGCAGCGATGCGATCGCGGCGAAATGGTCGCGCTCGCCGATCCGCTCCAACACCGCCTCCGTCGGGGTGATATCCAGCGACACCGTCAGCTCGCCAAATGAACCCCGACGCTGCACCGCGAAGCCGGCGTGCTCGAACACCCTCAACATCGGCCCATTGCTGGCCATCACCTCCGCATCGAAACGGTGGATCCCGCGGTCCGCCGCGATCTCCGCGAGCTGCTCGAGCATCCGCGTCCCGATCCCACGGCCCTGATCATCATCAGCCACCGCAAACGCGACCTCGGCGACGCCGGGCTCGCGCAATCCGACATAGCTGGCGACAGCCACCACGTGGCCATCGTGCCGGCTGATCAACGCCAGGCGATCAACGCCAGTCGCCTCCGCCTCTGCGCGCGCGACGAGGTCGGTGCGCCCAGAGCCGTGGAAGCGGAAGTGCCGGCTCTCCGGCGAGAGGCCCTCATAGAACGCCTTGATGTCCTCGAGGTCCACGGGCGTCGGGGCCTGCAACCGCAGCGTCGTCCCATCGCGCAGCAGCACGTCCCTGACCAGCGGCTGGGGTTCGGACGTCGAAGCGACGATCACACCTCCAGAGCTGCCGTTGAGCGCCCACGCCCGACCGGTGATGCAGAAGGAAACGCACGTGCGGGCGGCGATCGTCGTCGTGGAGCTCATTGACCCATAATCGCGTCCACGGGCATCCGACACAAGGCCAAGCCAGCCAAACTGGAGCACACGCGGTCGACGGGAAGCGCGACGGCGAGAGGGCGACGACGATTTCGCCGCCGCGTGCTGAGCACGGCGGCTACATTCGCCCACCACTCGAGTCGTAGACCCTCGTCGCGGCACGGTTCTGAGCGAGCCGTCCCGCTCGCAGCGACCGCCGGCTGTCATCCACGATCGAGGCCCGACGGCTTGTGCTCAGCCCGCGTAGGCCAACATGAGCGACTCCGCCACGCATACGGGCTTCTCGCCACCCTCGCGCTCGAAGGTCAGCTCAGTGTTCAGCATTGACCCCTCCCCGCGCGTCGTCGACCGCGGCGAGGCGGAGATGCATGCGGACCCGGTCCCCCACCGGCAGCGTTGCGGGGAAGCGCAACTTGTTGAGGCCGTAGTTGACCATGAAGGCCATGCCATCCACGCGCAGCAGCTCCTCGAGGAAGCGCGGCGCCAGCGAGAGGGTGTAGTAGCCGTGGGCAATGGTCCCGCCGAACGGCGTCTCGCGCGCGCGGTCGGGATCGACGTGGATCCACTGGTGGTCGCCGGTCGCGTCGGCGAACGCGTCGACCTCGGCCTGAGTGACGTCGTGCCAGCCGCTCACCCCCAAGTCCTCCCCCGCGTGGGCCCTCAGCTCGTCGATGCCATTGATCGTGAGCATCCTGTCCTCCTTGTCGGACTTAAGAGCTGGAGCCTGTCGTCGTCGCCGAGGCGGCGACCGGTATCCCGCGGTCGGTCTCGGGCGGGGGGACCATCGGGCCGTCGCCGGTGGAGGGGTCGATGATGCCGGCCTCGAGCCAGGTGTGCCGGCCGTTCAGTACGTCCAGCGCCAGCCGGTGGTTGGGCGTGTCGGCGTTGCTCCACAGCTCGTGGAACAGCCGCTCCGTGCGATGCCGGGCCTGGTTGCAGAAGGCTTCGGCGAGCTCCCGGGTCTGGTCCGCCCGCTCGGGGTGCTCCTGTATCGCCGTCTGGGCGTAGACCACGGCCGCGGACATGGCGAACAGCTCGGCTCCGATGTCTACGATCCGTCCCAGGAAGGCTCCGTGGGCCTCGGTGCCGGCCTGCCACCGTGCCATACCGTAGAACGTCGAGCGGGCGAGCTTGCGGCTGGCGCGCTCGACGAACCGCATCTGCCCGGCCAGCTCGCCGAAGGTCGCATATGACTGGGGCGCCTGGCCGCGGCCGACAGCCAGCCGGGGGTACCAGGTGGCATAGAAGGCACCTGCCTTGCCGAGCGCCTTCGCCTTGCGATCGACCGGGAGGTCAGCCTCCATGAGGTCCCCGGCCACCTGTAGGTGCTGGTCCATCGCCTCGCGCGCGATGATCAGGTGCATGATCTCCGTCGAGCCCTCGAAGATGCGGTTGACGCGCATGTCGCGCATGGCCTGCTCGACCGGCACGCCGCGCAGGCCGCGGGCCTCCAAGGACCGGGCGGTCTCGTAGCCGCGGCCGCCGCACACCTGCATGAGCTCGTCAATGATGCGCCAGCCCATCTCGGAACCGTAGAGCTTGGCGAGAGCTGCCTCGATGCGTACATCGTTGCGCTTCTCGTCCGCCAGCCGGCTGGCCACGTCGACCATCGCCTCGAGGCCGAACGCAGTCGCGGCGATGAACGCGATCCGCTGCGCCACCTCGTCGTGCTCGCCGATCGGCTTGCCCCACTGGACGCGCTGGCTCCCGAACTCGCGGGCGATCTTCGTCGCCCACTTGCCGAGTCCGACGCAGACGGCCGGAATTGCCAGGCGGCCCGTGTTCAGCGTGGCGAGGGCGATCTTGAGCCCGAGGCCCTCGCGGCCGATCACGTTCTCGGCTGGCACGTAGACGTCGGTGTATCGGGTCTGGGAGTTCTCGATCCCGCGCAGCCCCATGAACTCGATGCGATGCTCGACGACCACGCCATCGGTCACGCTCGGGACGATGAACGCGGTGATGCCGCCCTTGCGACCCTCGCTGCGGGGCACCTTGGCGAGCACGACGAGCACGTCGGCCACGGTCCCGTTGGTCGTCCACAGCTTGCGACCGTTGAGGACGTAGCCCGCGCCGTCCTCGGTGGGGGTCGCGGTGGTCGACACCCGGGCGGGGTCGGAGCCCACGCCGGGTTCGGTCAGCGCGAAGGCGGACAGGTGCGTACTGCACACCTTCGGCAGCCACTCGCGCTTCTGCTCCTCCGAGCCGAAGAGCAGCAGAGGCTGCGCCAGCCCGATCGACTGGTGCGCCGAGAGCAGCGTCGAGAGGCTTGAGTGACACGTCCCGACCAGCATCAACGCGCGGTTGTAGTACACCTGAGAGAGCCCGAGGCCGCCGTATTTCTCGGGCACCTTCATGCCCAGGGCGCCAAGGTCCTTAAATCCGGCGATCACCTCGTCGGGGATCTTGTCGTCGCGTTCGATCGCCTGCGGATCGACCTCGTCCTTCAGGAACGCGCCGAGGGCTGACAGGAAACGTTCGCCCTTCTCGACAGCGTCGGCCGGCATGTCCGGCTGCGGGGAGATCAGGTCGAGCTGGAGGTTGCCGAGGTAGAGCCCCTTGCCGAAGCTGGGCAGCTTCCAGTCCTTCTCCCGGGCCGCCTCCGAGATCGCTCGAGCTTCTTTATAGCCGGAGTCAGCGGGCATGGCTGACCTTCCTTCCATCGTCGGTGCTGCGGCTGGGGAATCCGCGGATCCTCACCTGAAAGACACGAGGTCCGGGAAACGAGAATGAGGTCAGCCTTCTGCGGCAAACACCGACCACCCACCCCATCCAATGTGGGCTGGAGATCTCAGTTGGAACCGTCTACTACAACTAGACGATCCCAAGGTCAACCCTATCACGTCGAGGACGTCCGTTGGGGGTCGATCGGGCGGCTTGGCGACCAGCCGGATCAGCTTGCACCCCCCGGACGAACCTCTCCAGACAACCAGCGGCGATGGTATCCTCGCCCGACGCTGGAGTGCCCGAGGAGTACGCGTGTACCAGCAGGTTTTCGATCCAGTCTCAGAGCGGCTCTCAGGTGCCTGCAGCGTGGTCTTTGCCGGCGGGTCGTAGGCTGAATCCAATCGGATCACTGTGCGGGTCGCGCTCTTCATCACCTGCTTCAACGACACGCTGTTCCCGCAGACAGGGCGCGCGGTGGTGACGCTGCTCGAGCGGCTGGGTTGCGAGGTTGATTTTCCACGGGCGCAGACCTGTTGCGGTCAGATGCATACGAACACGGGCTATCGCGAGCGGGGGCTTGCGTTGGCGCGTCGATTCGAGCGGGTGTTCGCGGACGCGGAGGTGGTGGTTTCCCCGTCGGCGTCCTGCGTGGCCTATCTGCGCGAGAACGGCGCGGGTCTCGACGGTCGGCTGACCGAACTCACGGAGTTCCTGGTTGACCGGCTCGGAGTGGAGGATGTTGGCGCCACGTTTCCGCATAGGGTCACGCTGCACCCGACTTGTCACTCGGTGCGCCTGATGGGGATCGGGGACCGCCCGCAGCGGTTGCTGAAGCAAGTGCGCGGGATCGATCTCGTTGAGCTGAATGACGCGGCTGTGTGCTGCGGCTTTGGCGGGACGTTCGCGGTGAAGAACGCGGACACCTCGATGGCGATGCTGTCCGACAAGCTGTGCGACGTGCTGAACAGCGGCGCGGAGGTGTGCACCGCGGCGGATAACTCGTGCCTGCTGCATATCGGCGGGGCGTTGCGACATCAGCGCGCCGGGGTGCGGGTGATGCACCTGGCCGAGATCCTGGCGGCGACGTGAGCACGACCGCGTTTCCCGCCGCCGCGCGCAGGGAGCTTGCTGACACACAGATGCGCCGTAACGTGGGTAAGGCAACGGACACGATCCGCGCGAGACGGGCCGCGAGGGTCGCGGAGGTGCCCGATTGGGAGGCGTTGCGCGACGCCGGCGCGGCGATCAAGGCTCGTGCGATGGCCTCGCTGCCGGAGCAGCTGCAGCGGTTGGAGGCGTCGGTCACGCGTGCGGGCGGGCAGGTGCATTGGGCGCGTGACGCCGCCGAGTGCAACGCAATCGTGGGCGAGATCGCCGGTAAGCACGGCGCGCGTGAGGTGATCAAGGTCAAGTCGCTCGCGACGGACGAGATCGGTCTGAACGATGCGCTGGCCGCGCAGGGTGTGGAGGCGATCGAGACCGACCTGGCGGAGCTGATCAACCAGCTTGGCCACGACACTTCCTCCCACATTCTTGTGCCGGCCATCCACCGCAACCGGGCGGAGATCAAGCTGCTGTTCGAGCACACGATCGCGCGCGGTCAGGATCTCGGCTGGGAGATCACGTGCAATCGCGGAGGCCGCACGCCGCCACCTGCGCGAGAAGTTCCTGTCGGTTCCGGTGGCGACCTCGGGGGCGAACTTCGCCGTGGCCGAGACCGGCACGATTGGCGTCGTGGAGTCCGAGGGCAACGGGCGGATGTGCCTCACGTTGCCGCGGGTGCTGATCACGGTGATGGGGATCGAGAAGGTGCTGCCGGAGTGGCGCGACCTCGAGGTGTTCCTGCAGCTGCTGCCGCGCTCCGCCACCGGCGAGCGGATGAACCCGTACACGTCGCTGTGGACCGGCGTGCGCGCCGACGACGGGCCGCAGGAGTTCCACCTCGTGCTGCTCGATAACGGCCGTACCGATGTCCTCGCCGACGAGGTGGGCCGCCAGGCGCTGCATTGCATCCGCTGTTCGGCGTGCCTGAACTCGTGTCCGGTCTACTCGCGCGTCGGCGGTCACGCATACGAGTCGGTGTATCCCGGCCCGATCGGGGCGATCCTGACGCCGCAGCTGCGCGGGCTGGAGAATGCGCCGACGCTGCCGTGGGCGTCGTCGTTGTGCGGCGCTTGCTACGAGGTCTGCCCGGTCAAGATCGACATCCCGTCCGTGCTCCTTCATCTGCGCGCGCGGGTTGTCCGCGAGTACAAGAGCCGGCGCTCGCCTGAGGCGCTGGCGATGGAGGCTGTCGGCCGCGTGTTCGGCTCCCAGAGACGCTACGAACAGGCTCAGAAACTCGCGCGGTTGGGCCGCGGGCCGATCGTCACGGCTGCGCTTCCCGGCTGGTCCGCCATGCGGGGCCTCCCCGAGGTGCCCGAGCAGACCTTCCGGGAGTGGTGGCGCTCGCGCCCGCCACGGCCCGTCGGCAGCGGGCCGGCGCCGTGAGCGGCGGCCGCGAAGCCGTACTTGCGCGCGTGCGCGCCGCTCTCGGCCCGGCGGCCGAGGTCCCGGAGGTCCCGCGCGCCTACCGCGGAGCGCGCGCGCTGGGCGCCCGCTCCGATTCGGTCACGGTGGACCTCTTTTGCGAGCGCGTCGCGGACTATCGGGCGACCGTGAGCCGAGTGAGCGCCGAGGAGCTACCGGGCGCGCTGATGGCCGCCTGCGAGCAGCGCGAGGCTCAACACATCGCGGTGCCGGCGCAGGCCCCGCCGTGGACGGTCGAGGGCGTCGAGTTGGTGCGGGACGACCCCCCGCTCTCGCCGCGCCAGCTCGACGAACTGGACGGCGTGCTGTCGGGCTGCGCGCTCGCGATCGCCGAAACGGGCACGATCGTGCTCGACGGTGTGGGCGCCTGCGGGCGCCGCGCGCTCACGCTCGTGCCCGACTACCACCTGTGCGTCGTCAGATCTGTCGACATCGTCCCGTCCGTGCCCGACTGCGTGGCCGCGCTGGCGCAAGTCGCCGCGGAGGGCCGGCCGATTACTTTCATCTCGGGCCCGTCGGCTACCGTGGACATCGAGCTCGTGCGCGTTGAGGGTGTCCACGGCCCCCGCACGCTCGACGTGTTCGTCGTCGACTCCTGAAGGCGGCGCGGGTATCTGAGTGGTTTGCCGCGCGCGGGATCGCGCGACTCACCACGCACGGTACGAGCTGACGTTGGCCGCCCGCAGCCCGGTGACATACCCGGCGCGCTCGTATGCAGCCTCGTCGGTGCCGCGCGGCACCGACAGCATGCCGCGCAGCTCGTCGACCGCTTTGAATCCCTTGCGGTCCATCCACGTAGACAGCCCGTCGAGCAGCACTGTCGCGTGCTCAGGTCCGTGGCGCAGCAATGCCGAGGCGGTCATCACCACATCCGCTCCCGCGAGCAGGTATTTGGCCACGTCGGCGGAGTCTTCGACGCCCGTGGTGGCCGCGAGCGCGGCCCGCACACGGCCGCGCAGCAGTGCGATCCACGTCTGCGGCAGCAGCGCGCCGTCCGAGCCGGAGAGCGCGACAGAGGGCACGACGGCGAGCGTTTCGGGGTCGATATCGGGCTGCAGGAAGCGGTTGAATAGGACGAGGGCGTCGGCGCCGGCCTCGTCCAGTCGCAGCGCGAAATTCCCAATCGAGCTGAAGTACGGGCCGAGCTTGACCGCGACCGGCACGGTGACCGCGTCCTTGACGCGCTGAAGGACGTCGACGTAGCGCTGCTCGACTTCCGGGCCGGGAGTGCTCGGATCGCCTGGCAGGTAGTAGATATTCAGCTCGATCGCGGCCGCGCCGGCGTCCTGCATCGCGCGCGCGTAGTCGGTCCAGCCTTCCGGGGTGACGCCGTTGAGGCTGGCGATCACGGGGACGTCAACCGCCGCGACGGCGCGCTCCACCAGGCTCAGATGGCGGCGTGGGCCATAGTCCTCCTCGGCTACCTCCGGGAAATAGGACAGCGATTCGGCAAAGCTCTCGGTGCCGGCATCGGCGAGCCGGGCGTTCAGCTCGGCCTCCTCCCGCAGCTGCTCCTCGAACAGCGAGTGCAGCACAACCGCGCCGACGCCCGCGTCCGCCAGCCGCCGGACGCCGTCGACGGTGTGTGACAGTGGCGATGCGGACGCCACGAGCGGGTTGCCCAACTCGAGGCCCATGTAGGTGGTCGCCAGCTCCATCAGTGATCCTTGCGGGCGTCGGCCGGGAAGTCGCCGGCGCTGCGGCTGGCCATCTCCTCATAGATCTGCCAGCGCTGCCGGACGATCTGCTGCGCGAGGTCCCCCAAGCGGTCGGCTTCAGTCGGGTCTCGGTTGGCCAGCGCGCGGAAGCGCAGCTCTCCCTTTCGGTAGTCGCTCAGCTGCATCCGCGGCCTGGGCGAGTCCAGTAGGAACGGGTTGCCGTTTGCTGCGCGCACCATCGGGTCATAGCGGATCAGCGGCCAGTGGCCGCTCGCGACGGCCGTGTACTGCTGGTCGAGCCCGTGTCGCATGTCGATCCCCTGTCCGATGCAGTGGCTGTAGGCGATCAGGAGGGAAGGCCCGTCGTAGGCCTCGGCCTCGCGGAAAGCGCTCAGGGTCTGCTGGGGGTCGGCACCCATCGCGACCCGGGCGACGTACACGTTGGCATATGAGATCGCCTGTAGCGCGAGGTCCTTGGTGGGCATCGTCTTGCCGGCGGACGCGAACTTCGCCACCGCGCCGAGCGGCGTCGCCTTCGACATCTGCCCGCCGGTGTTGGAGTACATCTCGGTGTCGAGCACGAGCACGTTGACGTTGTGCCCGCTGGCCAGCACGTGGTCCAGGCCGCCGGACCCGATGTCGTACGCCCAGCCGTCGCCGCCGACGATCCACACGCTCCGCCGGATCAGGTGATCGAGGACGCTGCGCAGCTCGGCGACGACCGCTTCGTCCAGGTCGTCGAGCCGCCGCTCCAGCTGGTTGATCCGTTCGCGCTGGGCGCGTAGCTCGGACTCCCGCAACTGCGGCGCCGTGAGGATCTCGTCAACCAGCTCCCCACCGACCAGGTCGCGGAGCTCGGTCAGGCGCCGGCGGGCCAGCTCCGTGTGGCTGTCGGCGGCTAGCCGCAGGCCGAGTCCGAACTCGGCGTTGTCCTCGAACAGCGAGTTCGACCATGCCGGGCCATGCCCGTCGGCGTCGACCGTCCATGGCGTCGTGGGCAGGTTCCCGCCGTAGATCGAGGAGCAGCCGGTCGCGTTGGCGATCGTTAGCCGGTCGCCGAACAGCTGCGAGACGAGCTTCAGGTACGGGGTCTCCCCGCACCCGGTGCAGGCGCCGGAAAACTCGAACAGCGGCTCCAGGAACTGCGTGCCGCGAACCGTGCCGAAGTCGACCCGCGCGCGGTCGTTTGCGGGCAGCTGCTCGAAGAACGCGATCTTCTCGCGCTCCGCGGGCAGCAGCGGCTCGACCCCCTCGAGGTTGATCGCCTTGCGCGCCGCGTCTCCCGGCGCCGAGACCGGGCAGGCCTCGACGCACAGCCCGCACCCAGTGCAGTCCTCGACATAGACCTGCAGCGTGTAACGCGTGTCCGGAAGCCCGGGAGCGTTGAGCGGAGCCGACCGGAACCCGTCTGGGGCGCCCTCCAAGTGGGATTGCTCGTACTGGCGGGACCGGATCACGCTATGCGGGCAGACGAAGCTGCAGTTGCCGCACTGAATGCACAGCTCGGAGTCCCAGGCCGCCACCAATTCCGAGATGTTGCGCTTCTCATACTGCGTCGTGCCGGTCGGGTAAGTGCCGTCCACCGGCAGCGCGCTGACCGGAAGCTGATCGCCCCGGCCGGCCATCATCGCCGCGGTCACCGTGCGCACGAACTCGGGCGCGTGCGCGGGGACGACAGGCGCCGGCTCGCGCTCGGACGTCACCTCCTCCGGCAGCTCTACGCGGTGAAGGTGCTCCAGCGAGCGGTCGACCGCCGTCTGGTTGCGCTCCACGACCTCGGCGCCACGCTTGCCGTACGTCTTGGCGATCGACGCCTTGATCCGCTCGATCGCCTCCTCGCGCTCGAGCACGCCCGAGATCGCGAAGAAGCATGTCTGAAGCACCGTATTGGTCCGCCCGGCGAGGCCCGCATCGCGCGCGATCTGCCCCGCGTCGATCACGTACAGCTCGATCTGCTTGGCGAGGATCTGCTCCTGAACGGGACGCGCGAGCGCGTCCCAGACGCGATCCGGCGGCTGTCGGCAATTGAGCAGCAGCGTCGCTCCCGGAGCCGCCCGCTCAAGCACTTCGTCGCGTTCGAGCAACCCGAAGTGGTGACAGCCGACGAAGCTCGCCTGCGAGATGAGGTACGGCGCGCGGATCGGTTCGGGCCCGAAACGCAAATGCGAGACCGTCTGCGAGCCGGACTTCTTGGAGTCGTAGACGAAGTAGCCCTGCGCGTTCAAGCTCTCCTCGGAGCCCAGGATCTTGATCGTGTTCTTGTTCGCGCCGACCGTCCCGTCGGCACCCAGGCCGAAGAACAGCGCGCGCACGGTCTCCGCAGGCTCGATGTCGAGCGACGCGTCGTAGGAGAGGCTCGTGCTGGAGACATCGTCGATGATCCCGACCGTGAACCGCCGCTTGGGCCGCTCGCGCCCCAGTTCCTCGAACACGCCGGCGACCATCCCGGGCGTGAACTCCTTCGAGGACAGGCCGTAGCGGCCGCCGATCACGCTCGGCATCAGCTCGCGCTCGCCATCTGCATGTGACTCGGTGAGTGCCGCGAGCACGTCGAGGAACAGCGGCTCGCCGAACGAACCCGGCTCCTTGGTCCGGTCGAGCACGGCGATCCGCCGCACGCTCGCGGGCAGCGCCTGCGCCAGCGCCCGTGCCGGGAACGGCCGGTACAGCCGGAGCTGCGCCACGCCGACTCGCTCACCCTGCGCCTGCAGGAAAGCCACGGTCTCGCGGACGGTCTCCCCGCCCGATCCCATCACCACCAGCACGCGCTCGGCCTCGGGATGCCCGCTGTAGTCGACCAGCCCATAGTGGCGGCCCGTGCGCTGACCGAGCTTGTCCATCGCGTCCTGTACGGCGTCGGGAACGCGCGCGTAGAACGGGTTGACGGTCTCCCGGGCCTGAAAGTAGACATCCGGGTTCTGCGCCGTGCCGCGGATGAACGGCCGCTCCGGCGTCAGCCCCCGGCCGCGGTGCGCGCGGACCAGCTCCTCCGGAACCATCGCCCGCACGTCGTCGTCGGACAGCAGCTCGATCGTGTTCAGCTCGTGCGAGGTGCGAAACCCGTCGAAGAAGTGCACGAACGGCACTCGGGTCGCGAGCGTCGCGGCCTGCGCCACCAGCGCGAGATCGTGGGCCTCCTGCACCGAGGCCGACGCCAGCAGCGCAAAACCGGTCTGGCGCACGGCCATCACATCGGAGTGATCGCCGAAGATCGACAGCCCCTGCGCCGCCAGCGAGCGAGCGGCCACGTGCAGCACCATCGAGGTCAGCTCACCGGCGATCTTGTACATGTTCGGGATCATCAGCAAGAGGCCCTGGGAGGAGGTGAACGTCGTCGCCAGGGCACCGCCCTGCAGCGCGCCGTGCAGCGCGCCGGCCGCCCCCGCCTCGCTCTGCATCTCCATCACCGCCGGCACCGTGCCCCACACGTTCGCCTGCCCGTGGCTGGACCATTCGTCCGCCTGCTCGGCCATCGGCGAGGACGGCGTGATCGGGTAGATGCAGCAGACCTCATTGCAGCGGTAGGCGACCGACGCCGCTGCTCCGTTGCCGTCGACGGTCGCGCGCATCAGCGCGGCTCCGCGATCGCGTCCGGGTGCGCGATGAACGCCTCAGGGGGCGTCGGCGCGCCCTCCGGGAACATCTCGATCGAGTGCACCGGGCATTGCTCGTAGCACGCCCCGCAGCCCGTGCAGCGGTCATAGTCGAACTCGTAGCGGTACCCCTTACCGAGCTTGATCACCGCGTCCTCCGGGCACGCCCCGAGGCACCCATCGCACTCGCAGCAGTTCCCGCACGAGAGGCACCTATGCGCCTCGAACGTCGCCTGCTGCGCCGAGAGGCCGCCGACCACCTCGCCGAAATCGGCGACGCGCTCGGACAGCTCGAGCTCGGGCTGCTGGCGGCGGGCGGCATCGCCGAAGTACCACAGGTTCAGCATCTCGAACGTAGCCGACGGATGTTTCGCCGGGTGCTCGGCCTCCGAGCCCTGTAGCCACGCGTCGATCTCGCGCGCGGCCCGCTTGCCGTGACCGACGCCGATCGTCACCGTGCGCTCGCTCGGCACCATGTCCCCGCCGGCGAACACGCCCGGGGATCCCGTCATCATCGCGCTCGACACCTGCACGGTGCCGTCACGGTCGAACTCCACCCCCGGCACCGTCCGTAAGAAAGCGGTGTCGGTCTCCTGGCCGAGCGCCAGGATCACAGTGTCCGCGGCGAGCTTTTCAAACCGCCCGGTCGGCTGCGGGAACCCGGAATCGTCGAGCTCCATCACCTCGACGTTGAGCTCCGGGCCCTCGAACGTCT
Source organism: uncultured Solirubrobacterales bacterium (assembly GCA_963812225.1). Classification (GTDB taxonomy): domain Bacteria; phylum Actinomycetota; class Thermoleophilia; order Solirubrobacterales; family Solirubrobacteraceae; genus Palsa-465. The sequence continues at coordinate 32,882 of CAWEUN010000005.1, read as the reverse complement.
TGATCGTCCGCAGCCAGTTGATCCGAACCCCCTCCCGCTCGGCGTCCTGCGCCTCCTCCTCAAGTGCCGGCATCTGCTCACGCGTGCGGCGGTAGACGACAAGCGTCTCCTCCGCGCCCAACCGGCGCGCCGTCCGCGCGGCGTCCATCGCCGTGTTGCCGCCGCCGTAGATGGCGACGCGACGCCCGATCACCGGCCGCTCGCCCGACGCGACACCGCGCAGGAACGACACCGCATCCACGATCGGCCCCGCATCCATGGCGGGGATCTCCACCCGCTTTGACAGATGCGCGCCGACCGCGACGAACACGGCGTCGAAGCCGCCCTCGCGGCGTTCGGCGTCGAGATCGACGACCACGTGGTTGCTGGTCAAACGCACACCCAGCGCAGCGATCCGCTCGAGCTCTCCGCTGAGCACGTCGCGGGGCATCCGGTAGGCCGGGATGCCATAGCGCATCATCCCGCCCGGCTCCGAGCCCGCATCGCGGATCTCGACCTCGTGGCCGCGCCTCGCCAGGTGGTAGGCAGCCGAAAGCCCACTCGGGCCCGCGCCGATTACCAGCACTCGCTTGCCGCTCGGCGCCGGCGGCGGATCGAACAGCCACCCCCGCTCGAGCGCCAGGTCGCCCAGGTACCGCTCGACCGAGTGGATCGAGACGGCACTGTCGAGGTCGGCGCGGTTGCAGACGCTCTCGCACGGGTGGTAGCAGACGCGCCCGTGGATCGCGGCAAACGGGTTGTCGGCCACCAACGCGCGCCACGCCAGCTCGTGCTCGTCCGCCTGCATGTGGGCAAGCCACGCCTGGATGTTCTCGCCCGCCGGGCAACCCGCATTGCACGGCGGCAGCAGATCGACGTACACCGGGCGGCGGTCGCGTACCGGCCCCGCGCGCGAGCGCCCATGCAGCAAATCCGGCAGCGGCGTGATGTCCCGTCGCAGAACGCTCATCTCGACGATCCCGCCGATCGGCGGCTCGGACGGTGGGCTGGCGCGGAGGCTGCTCTCGCCATAACGGTCTCCTGGGTGTGGCGTTGCCTTTTCTGCAACGCCCCCACGTGCCGCCGATCGGCCGCCGTGAGCGCGCTCCGCAGTCGGTGCCGTTGCCTTGCCGGCCCGCCCACAGGCGCGCCGAGAGACCTCGACACTCAGCGAGCCTACGCTGATCCGCTGCCGACTACAAGCCCGCGAACCTCCGCACTACTTCCTCCCCAGTGGGAGAGCTCAGTCGCCCGATTCGTACTTGAACGAAACGTCCACGCGCACGCGGTAGGTCGTCACCTTGCCGTCCTCGATCGTGACGTCGAAGCGGTGCGCCTCGGCAACCCGCAGGTTCCGCAAAGTCTTAGCGGCGGTCTCGACCGCGTTGCGGGCAGCGTCCTCCCACGATTCGGTACTGACACCAACCAACTCGGTTACGCGATAGACGCTCTCAGCCATCCTCTGCTCCTCTCTTGGTTAACCCCTGACGCGAGACTATTGCAGGTCGCAACACCTCACTGCTCACCGGGGTCGTGCCACGCAGAGCCTGGTATTTGGGAAGATGCGTCCTGTGGAGCACCAGCTCAGCCGCGAACGTCGTTGAGCGTTAGCCCGTGGTTGCCACGGCAACGCTAACCGGGCTGCGCGGGCGTTTGGAGGAGGTCGTCGGGCGCGAGCATGTGCGGACCGACGAGGGCGCGCTGGTGACCTTCTCGACGGACGCGACGCCGCTCGAGCGCGGTCGCCCCGATGCGGTCGTTTTCCCGGCGACGGCCGAGGAGGTCGCCGGCGTCCTGCGGGTCGCGAACGAGCAGGGGGTTCCGGTCGTTCCGCGCGGATCGGGCACGAATCTGAGCGGGGGGACGATTCCGCACCGTGGCGGGATCGTGCTCGTGCTGACACGGATGAACAGGATCAAGGAGGTCAGCGACGCGGAGCTGGTCGCGGTTTGCGAGCCGGGCGTGCGCACGCTCGAGTTGGCGCACGCCGCGGCCGCGAAGGGCCTCCTGTTCCCGCCCGATCCCGGGAGCCAGTCGACCGCGACCGTCGGCGGGAACGTGGCGGAGTGCGCCGGCGGCCTGCGCGCGCTGAAGTACGGGGTCACGCGCGACTATGTGCTGGGCGTGCAGGCCGTGCTGCCGACGGGTGAGATCATCCGCAGTGGCGGGAGGCTCGTGAAGGACGTCGCCGGCTATGACCTGCGGCGACTGCTGTGCGGCAGCGAGGGCACGCTCGCGGTGATGACCGAGTTGACGCTGCGGCTCGTGCCCGCCCCCGAGGCGTCCGGCTACGGGATGGCCTACTTCCCCGACCTCGCTGATGCCGCCCGGGCGGTGTCGCGGGTGCTGGCCTCAGGCGTTCTTCCGGTCACCCTTGAGTTTCTCGACCGGGTCTGTATCGGCGCGGTCGAGGACTACGCGCAGATCGGGCTCGACACGTCGGCCGGCGCGCTGCTGATCTTCGGGCAGGACGGGAATCCCGCCGTGATCGAGCGTGATCTGCAGCGGATGGCGGAGGCGTCCACGACGGAGGGCGCGACGTCGGTGCGGATCGCCGAATCTCCTGAGGCGGCAAGCGAGGTGCTTGAAGCGCGCCGTGCCGCGCTGCCCGCGCTTTCGCGCCTGGAGCCGCTGACGCTGCTCGAGGATGCGACGGTGCCGCGGTCGCGAATCGCCGAGATGGTCGATTTCATCCAGGAGGTCGCCGAGCGTCACCAGCTCAAGATCGGCACGTTCGGCCACGCCGGCGACGGCAACCTGCATCCGACCGCGGTCCTCGACTCGGCCGACGCGGGCGCGGTGCGCCGGGCCCGAGCCGCGTTCGATGAGATCTTCGCGCGGGCGATCGAGCTCGACGGCACGATCACCGGCGAGCATGGGATCGGGATCGCGAAGCTGCGCTACCTCGAACGCCAGCTCGGTGCCGACCACACGGCGCTGCTGCGGCGGATCAAGGCCGCGTTTGACCCCAACGACATCCTCAACCCCGGAAAGCTCGGTTCATGAGTACCGCCGACATCACTCCGGCGAACGTCCCCGAGTCGCGCGGGGTATTCACGCCCGAACTGCTTGGTCGCTGCATCTCCTGCGGCTTCTGTCTGCCCGCCTGCCCGACGTACGCGCTGACCGGCGTGGAGACGTCCTCGCCGCGCGGGCGCATCAACCTGATGCGGGCGCTCGAGACGGGCGTGTTGCCCGACGACGATCCCACCGTCCACGAGGAGTCGTCCTTCTGCCTGGGCTGCCGGGCGTGCGAGCCGGTGTGCCCCGCTGGCGTTCAGTACGGCGAATTGCTGGAGCAGTGGCGCGACCACCTGTGGAACGGGCGACGGCGTCCGTTGAAGGTGCGGCCGCTGCTTTGGGCGGTGAACTCGCCCCGTCGCGTGCGCGCGATGGGGATCGTACGCCGGCACGCCGGCCGCGGCGGCGAGGCGCCGGGGCCGGTGAACCTGATGCTCGGGTGCTTTGAGCGGGTCCTGTACCCGCGGGTCAGTCGCGACGCGCGCAAGCTGGCAGCGGAGCTCGCGGCGCCGGCCGCCCAAGGGTGCTGCGGCGCGCTGCACGCGCACAACGGAGAGTTGGGGCGTGGCGAGGAGCTGGCCCAGGAGCTGGGCGAGGCCCTTCCCGGGACGATCGTGACGACGTCCGGCGGGTGCGCCGCGCACCTGGCCGGCGTGCTCGGACCCGAGCGCGTCAAGGAGTTCTCGCAATGGCTGCTCGCACGGGAGGGCGCGGCGGCTGGGAAGCCTGCCGGTAGCCGTCCGCGGATCGGGTTGCAGGACTCTTGTCACCTCCGCAACGGGCTGAGCGTCTGGCGCGAGCCGCGCGAACTGATCGCCCGCGTCGGCGAGTACGTCGAGCTGCCGAGCGCTGGCCGTTGCTGCGGCGCGGCGGGTTCCTACTCGGTCGTGCGCCCCAAGGACAGCGCGCGCGTGCTCGACCCGCATCTCGACGAGATCGCCGCCGCGGACCTGGACGTGATCGCCGTGGTCAACGCCGGCTGCTACCGGCAGCTCCAGCAGGGCGTCAGGCGCCGCAAGCTGAGGACTCGCGTCGTCCACCTCGCCGAGTTGCTGGCCGGCGAGAAGTGAGACGCTGACGGGGCTGGGCGGCGGTGCGGTCCGCCGCTCGCCCGATTACATGTCGAGTCCGCCGTTGACGCCCCAGATCTGCCCGGTGATGTAGCCGGACGCGTCACTGGCGAGGAAGGACACGACGCGGGCGATTTCTTCTGGCTGTCCCATCCGGTGCATCGGGATCTTCTCCAGGAACTCGGCTACCAGATACGGGGGTATCGTGGCGACCATGTCGGTCTCGATCAGCCCCGGGGTGATGCAGTTGACCGTCAGGCCGATCCCCTTCTCGAGCGTGCCGGCCAACCGGAGCGCGAGCGCGGCCTCGCGGGCGAGCGTCTTCGCGAGCCCGAACTCCCCCGATTTCGAGGCCGTGTAGTTCGCCTGGCCGACGTTGCCGATCTCGCCGCTCACCGACGAGATGAAGATGATCCGGCCCGAGCCTCGCTCGATCATGTGCTCGATCGCGGGCTTGCTCATGTAGAAGCTCCCCGACAGGTTGACGCGCAGTACCTTGTGCCAATCGTCCTTCGACAGCTTCCAGACGGGCTTGTCGACGGTGACGCCAGCGTTGTTGACGAGGATGTCCAGGCGGCCGTGCTCGTCGATCACATCGTGAACGACGCGCTGGCAGTCGTCGTAGTCGCCTACGTTGCCCTGGTGTAACGACACCGTGCCTCCGTCGGCCTCGATCGCCTGGCGCAGCTCGTCGGCTCGCCCTTGGTTCGAGGAGAAGCCGGCCGCGACGACCGCGCCGTCCGCGGCGAGGCCGTGGCAGATCGCCGCGCCGATCCCACGGGTCCCTCCCGTGACCAGTGCGACCCGTCCGGTGAGATCCTTGCCGCGCTCGGCGCTCTGAGCCTTAGAACTTGTGGTTGCCATTGTGCCGTTCCTTTTCGTTAGCTAGTTGAGCCGCTCGACGATCATCGCCTGTCCCATACCGCCGGCGACGCACATCGTCTCGAGCCCCAGGCTGCCGTCCACGGCGTCGAGGTTGTTGAGCAGGGTGGTCATGATCCGTGCGCCCGTCATCCCGAACGGGTGGCCGAGGGCGATCGCGCCGCCGTGGGAGTTGAGCTTTTCGGGGTCGATACCGAATTCGTCACGGCAGGGCACGACCTGAGCCGCGAACGCCTCGTTCATCTCGACCGCGTCCATGTCCTCGATCCTCATGCCCGCCGCTTTCAGCACCGCCCTGATCGCCGGGATCGGCCCGAGGCCCATGATCTCCGGGCGGAGCGCCGCCACCGCCGACGCGACGATCCGCGCCCGCGGCTCGAGACCCCGTTCGCGGGCCTTCTCCTCGGACATCACCAGCACGGCCGCGGCGCCGTCGTTCAGCGGGCACGCGTTGCCCGCGGTCACCGTACCATCGGGCTTGAAGACGGGCTTGAGTTTCCCGAGCTTCGCCGCGGTCGTACCCTCGCGCGGCCCGTCGTCGCGCGTCACCGTGTGCGCTTCGACGACGTCGCCGCCGGCGTCGTGGACCTCGGGTATGTCGACGCCCACGATCTCGCGGTCAAAGTGGCCGCTGTCGCGCGCCGCGCACGCCCGTTGCTGGGAGAGCGCCGCCCACTCGTCCTGGGACTCGCGGCTGACCTTGCAGCGCTCGGCCACGTTCTCGGCCGTGAGCCCCATCGAGATGTACACGTTGTACCCCGTGCCGTTTGTGCCGTCGATACGTGGATTCATCACGGGGAGAGTCATTGCCGCGCCCCGCGACACACACTCCACCCCCGCGGCGATGTACTGATCGCCTTCGCCCGCCTTGATCGCGTGGAAGGCCATCCGGATCGTCTGCAGCGAAGAGGCGCAGAAACGACTCACCGTGACCGCCGGGACGTGATGGTCGATGCCGGCCAGCAACTGCGCGTTGCGACCGATGTTGTAGCCCTGCTCGTGGTCGGGGAAGCCGCACCCCATCATGATGTCGGCCGTCTCGCTGAAATCGACCCCGGGATTCCGCTCCACGAGAGCGCGCAGCGGAATCGCGCCGAGGTCGTCAGCACGAATGTCCCTCAACGACCCCTTGACCGCGCGCCCGATCGGCGTCCGGATGGCGTCGACAATGACCGCTTCAGACATGGCTCCTCCTAATTGACTTCGAAAGGGGCTCGGTCTGGATCTCGACCGAGCGGGTACATTGCGGGCGCCGTTCCAAGAGCGGGTAGTACGCGACCGTGGCCTCTGGTCGGGGCTGGCGGTGAGGCGGTCGTTGTCGGCCAAACGGCTGTCATGCGCGCCACCACCCCTACGCCGGCTGCGTGACCGGTACGAGCACGCGCTGTGCGAGATCGACGAGCCGGCTCGAGTATCCCCACTCGTTGTCGTACCACGCGACGACCTTCACCTGGGTGCCGTCGACGACGGACGTCAGCGACGCGTCGAAGATCGACGAATACGAGGACTTGACGATGTCCGAGGATACGATCGGATCCTCCGTGTAGGCGAGGATCCCTTCCAGCGCTCCGTGATCGGCGAGGTGCTCGAAGGCGGCGTTGATCTCTTCCATGCTCGTCGTGTGTTTCGTCTCCACCGTCAGGTCGACGAGCGAACCGGTAGTCATCGGCACGCGCACGGCATATCCGTTGAGCCGACCCGCTAGCTCCGGGATCACGAGGCCGAGCGCCTTGGCCGCGCCGGTCGAGGTGGGGATCACATTGACGGCGGCGGCGCGTGCCCGACGCAGATCCGTGTGCGGCCCGTCGAGCAAGTTCTGGTCGGAGGTGTAAGCGTGCACGGTCGTCATGTGCCCGTGCCTGATCCCGACTGTGTCATGCAGTACCTTGGCGACCGGGGCGAGGCAGTTGGTCGTGCACGAGGCATTTGAGACGACGTGGTGAGCTTCGGGGTCGTAGACGTCGTCGAAGTTCACGCCCAGCACGAGCGTGGCGTCCGGCGGCTCCGAGCCCTTGCCGGGAGCTGAGATGATCACCTTTCGGGCGCCGGCCTCGAGATGCTGGGCGGCGCCGGCCCGGGTGGCAAGGTGTCCGGTCGACTCGATCACGACGTCGACTCCGAGCTCCTCCCAGGGCAGCGCGAGGGGATCGGTCTCCGCCAACGTACGCACCTGAACGCCGTCGACGACGATGCCTCCCGCGTCAGCTGCGACCTCACCTGGGAACCGTCCGTAGACGGAGTCGTACTTGAGCAGATGCGCGAGCGTGGCGGCATCGACAAGATCGTTGACGGCGACCACCTCGATGTCTGCATCCTGCTCGTGGGCGGCCCGGAACACGCCCCGGCCGACACGGCCGAAGCCATTGATCGCTACTCGTACTGGCATGAGAATCTCGTTTCTCTCGGGTGACTTGAAATCGTGCTCATCGGGCTCCGGCCACGAGGTGCGCGGCAATGTGGCCGTTGGAGCTGTGCTCATGCTCGCTACCTTGGAGCACGACTTTCAGCGCCTTGGTGGTTGCCGCGTCTGCGAACGCGTCATACGCACTCATCGTGTCGCTGAGCGGGAACCGGTGCGTGGCGAAGATCGTCGGATCGAGGCGACCGCTCGCGACGAGCTTCATCAGCCGCGGGATCGTGTACGTGTCGACCAGCCCGGTGGTCACTGTGATGTCGCGGGCCCAGAGATCCTCTAGGTGAAGCGTTACGGGTTTCCCGTGCACGCCAATGTTCGCCACGCGTCCGCAGGGGCGGATCAGCTCTGTAGCCAGCTCGAACGTCTGCTGCACGCCCACTGCTTCGAAGGCGACGTCCGCACCGAGACCGTCGGTGAGCTCCATCACTTGCGCCCGGGCGTCCTCCCGACCGTTGTTGATCGTCGTGTCCGCGCCGAATCGCAGGGCGCTCTCGAGACGGCCGTCGTCCAGGTCGATCGCCACGATCCGCCCGGGCGTGTAGAGCGTCGAGGTGAGGACTGCCGCGAGACCGATCGGCCCGGCGCCGACGATCGCCACCACATCGCCCGGCGAAACCATGCCGTTGAGCACGCCGACTTCGTATGAGGTCGGAAGAATGTCGGCTAGGAACAGGACCTGCTCGTTGCTCAGCTCGTCCGGCACCTTGTAGACCGAGTTGTCCGCGAACGGCACGCGCGCGTACTCGGCCTGTAGCCCATCGATCAGGTTTCCGAAGATCCACCCGCCCCCACCCAGGCACTGGCCGTAGCGGCCCTCTGTGCAGAAGCGACAACGTCCGCACGAGCTCACGCAGGACAGCAACACCCGGTCACCGACCGCCACCGTGCTGACGTTCGCTCCGATCTCCTGCACGGTCCCGACGGCCTCATGACCGAGTACGGTGCCGGGCTTGCAGTCGGGTACGTCCCCTTTGAGGATGTGCAGGTCGGTGCCACAGATCGTCGAGCTGTCGATCCGCACGACGATGTCGCTCTGATCGATGATCGTGGGATCGTCAACTGTGTCCCAACTACGCAGGCCGGGACCGTGATAAACGAGAGCTTTCATGTCAGTTTCCTACCTTTGGTAGATCTCCGATGGTGTCCCGGCGAGGTCCCCGCGATCCGAGTGTGGGCGATAGCCAGCGGGTCTGGTGGACACCACCTCGACGTGCCACGAGCGCGAGCGCGACAACGCGATGACCGATCATCGACTGCCTTTACGTCCGCGACGCGACCGACAGCTGAACGGCGCCCACGCCAACGCCCACTCCGGTGACGCGGTGAGCGGCGGACGTACCGGCCCGTCGCCGGCGTCGGGTCCGTCAGGCGACTGAGCACGGCGCTGGCCGTCCGTTTGGTCAGCTCCGGCGGGTCGGTAATCCCGGGTGCTTCCGTAAGACGACGATGCATGAACTCGGCTCCTGACGTGTCGTTCGTTGCGTTGACCGTTGAGGCCACGTCAACATCGACCGAAAGCTAGAGCCGGAAAACATTGCCCGCCGAGGATTAGGGCGAAGCTGACACCCATCGTACACCTTCTCGACGCCGGCGTGAAGGTCTGTTACCCGCCCACGTTTTGGACTCGGTTACCCGCCCACCTCTTGGACTCGGCCCGTGGACCGCCGGCTGTCTGGTGCGTCAGTAGTCCGGCCGAAAATAGAATAGGGTGGCTTTCATGAACGAAGGCCAGAGCCTCATCTCCGGCCAGGTCGTAATCGTCGGCGGCGGCGTAGCGGGTCTCGAGGCACTGATCGCCCTGCGAACTCTCCTCGGCGCTCGCGTCGCTGTCACCGTCGTCTCGCAGCACGATTGGTTCATCGACCGGCCCCTGACGGTGGCGGAGCCGTTTAAGGGCGGATCAGCAGCGCGCTATCCCCTAGCGGAAATCGCCGCCGAGTTCGATGCAGGGTTCGTCCGCGGGACCGTCGCGGATGTGGACGCCGCCGAGCACCGGATCAGCTGCGCGGGCGGGCCGAACCTCAGCTTCGAGACTCTGATCCTCGCTCCCGGCGCGCGGACGCGACCGCTCTTTGCCGGCGCGATCACGTTCGGACTCGCAGGGTCGGGCCAGGCGATGAAGGACATGCTGAGCCGGCTTCGCAGCGGCGAGGTCCGCAGCGCGGCGTTCGTTGCGCCAAATGTGGCCGAGTGGCTCTTGCCGCTGTACGAACTCGCGATCATGACCGGACGCGAGCTCGCACGGAGTAAGGTCGACGGAGCCCAGCTCCGCCTCGTCACGCCGGAGGACCGTCCTTTGACGCTCTTCGGGGACCGGGGCAGCGAGAGCGTCGCTCGCCTGTTGGCGGCGGCGGGGATCGAGTTCATCGGCGCGACGCGCGCGAGCGTCCGAGGTGGGGACGTGGCGCTGGGCGCGACCGGACAGTCGGTCGCCGCTGATTGCGTCGTCACGCTGCCGCTCATGCGCGGTCCCGAGCTGGCCGGTGTACCGGCTACGCCGCCTGACGACTTCATCCCGGTGGATGAGCATGGGCGGGTGGACGGACTCGCCGATGTCTACGCCGCTGGCGACGCGGTCGATTTCCCCGTCAAGCAGGGCGGCCTCGCGGCGCAGCAGGCGGATACCGTGGCCGCGCACGTCGCCGCGCGTCACGGCGCTCGCGTCGACGCCACGCCGTTCCGGCCCGTGCTGCGCGGAATGCTGCTCACGGGCGGCGAGCCGCGGTTCATGCGCTCCGACGTACCAGGCGCCGACCCGGACATTCCCGGCGCGTGGTATCCGCTCTGGTGGCCGCCGACGAAGATCGCCGGCCGCTATCTCGCGCCATACCTCTCGGGGCGCAGCGAGGCGGAGTGGTTCGGCCGCCCCGACAAGGACTTCATCGATCTCGACATCCCGCTGACGGCGAGCACTCTGCCCAGCTGACGGTCAAGCGCAGCTCGTCGACGTCGCGCAGAATCGGCGTGAGCGTAACCTCACTTCCCTGTAGGGTGACTATGGGCGCAGCGGACGCCTTCGTCTCACCCCAGAAATCGAACAGGAGAACGGCGATGGAGGAGACCGGCAGTTTCGGCGTCCCAAGCGTTGAGCACGCTCGCGTCAGCGATGCGATGAACAAGGGGATCGTGACCTGCTCGCGCGACGCGGGACTGAGGGAGATGGGTCGCCTGATGGCCAGCCACCACATCCACAGCCTTGTGATGTCGCTCGACGATCCTGCGCGGTGGGCACTCGTTTCGGACGTCGACGTCGCGCAGGCCGCGATCGGCCGACCATACGCCACGGCAGAGGATCTTGCCGTGCCGGCGACGGGCATTCCCAACGAAGCCACGCTGATCCGTGCAATCGAGGTGATGCGACAGCAGGGCACCTCCCACCTGATCGTGACCGACACCGAGAGCGGCCAGCCGACTGGCATGATCTCGGCGCTCGACATCGCCGGCATAGTCGGCTGGGGCGAGGGCTAGCTCCACTCGCGCCTCTCCGACGCGCTGACCCGAGGACTCGACGTCGGCGGGCTAGTGCACGGCGATAGGCTTCGTGGTATGGCAACTCTACTGTTGCTGCGGCATGGCGAGAGCGAGTGGAACTCCAAGGGGCTGTTCACCGGGTGGGTGGACATCGGGTTGTCGGACAAGGGCGCGGAAGAGGCGGCGAACGGGGGCCAGTTGCTCGTCGAGGCAGCACTTCAGCCCGACGTGGTGCATACGTCCGTCTTGACCCGGGCGATCCAGACCGCCAACATCACGCTGGCGGCGGCGGACCTGCTCTGGCTACCGGTGCGCAGATCATGGCGGCTGAACGAACGCCACTACGGGGCGTTGCAGGGCAAGAACAAAGCGCAGACCAGGCAGGAGTTCGGCGAGGAGCAGTTCATGCTCTGGCGGCGCTCCTACGATGTACCGCCGCCGCCGATCGCCGACGACGACCCCCTCTCCCAGTTGGGCGACGCACGCTACGCCCAGCTGCCCCCCGAACTGCTGCCCAGATCGGAGTGCCTCAAGGACGTGGTCGGGCGGATGCTGCCGTACTGGTACGACGTGATCGTCGGTGACCTCGCGGCGGGCAAGACGGCGCTCATCGTGGCCCACGGCAACTCGTTGCGCGCCCTGGTCAAGCACCTTGACGGCATCAGCGACGCGGCGATCGCATCCCTGAACATCCCGACCGGTGTCCCGCTCGTATACGAGCTCGACGACGACTTCCGCCCTGTGATCCCGGGCGGGCGCTACCTGGACCCGGAGGCCGCCGCCGAGGCGACGCAGGCGGTCGCGAATCAGGGGCGGTAAGCGGACCAGGCCGTCACCTGGCGTGATGCCGACGCGCGTCGGCGCGATCGGACGCGTGCGGGGGAGAAAGCATGCACGAGGTCAGCGGCTGGTTTGCACAGAGTGAGGTGCACGACTTGGGCTCTCAGCGCGCGTAACGATCGCGACTCCGGCGTTAGTCCTTACGACCGTAGGCACCACGTCGAGCTCCGATTCCCGCGCACAATCGGCAATGTCGGCGGTCAGGCCCACCGCCCTCAGCGCGGCCGCGTCCGCGCTTGCGGCGAGTGCTTCGAGCGGCGTGGGAAATGCTCGTGCCACCGCTTCCGCTACGAGCGCGGCATCGGTCCGTGGTCCGTGCAGGCGAGCGAGCAGACGACCGGCGACGTACACGTCCTCAAGCGCTACCGCTCCGTCGGTCCCCGAGCAGACGATTAGCAGATCAGCACCGTAGGGATCCTCGCGTCGAAGCAGCTCCATGATCACCGCCTCGAGATTGAGTAGACAGGCCAGCATTACTGTCGACGCGCACGCCGCCGCGCCGACGATCGCAGGAGCGCCGTTAGTCGTCGCAAGCACGAGCTCTTCGCCCCGCCGATCCATTGCCTCCCTCGGGGAGTTGCCCTGGTCAAAACCACGCGGCTTTACGCAGCCCCGCTCACCCGCCAAGATACGACCACGTGACCGCAGCTCCCGTGCGGCCTCGATGCTCCCGACGCACAGCACCCTGCGGTAGCCTGAGGCCAGGGCCTGCGTCGCGGTGGAGGTGGCACGCAACACGTCGATCACGACCGCGACATCGGCAGTTCGCGGGCCGTCCGCGGTCAGCGCAACGTCAAGCACGCCGGCAGTGTAGCCGCGGCTAGGTACAGGCTCGCACGCGTCGTGGCCGTCCGACCCGCAGCGCCTCCGACCTCAGTTCCCATCTCACGTCATTGCTGTTGGTCGCGACCCGCGTAGCGTGCATGGTCCCCCAGCTCCTCCTCGATCCGCAGCAGCTGGTTGTACTTAGCCACACGCTCGGAGCGCGCAGGAGCGCCCGTCTTGATCTGGCCGACGCCGGTTGCGACCGCGAGGTCCGCGATGAACGTGTCCTCCGTCTCGCCCGAGCGGTGCGAGATCACGCATCGGTAACCGGCATCGCGGGCCAGCGCAATCGTGTCGAGCGTCTCGGTGAGCGTTCCGATCTGGTTGAGCTTGATCAGGACGCTGTTCGCGATCCCGCGCTCGATGCCCTTGCGCAAGATGTCTGGGTTGGTGACGAAGATGTCGTCGCCGACGAGCTGCAGGCGGTCGCCGATCAGGTCGGTGAGCTGCTTCCACCCGGCCCAATCGCCCTCGGCCAGCCCGTCCTCGAGAAACATCACGGGGTAGCGAGCCGAGATGTCGGCCCAGAACTCGATCATCTCCGCGCTCGACAACGACCGGTTCTCGCACGTGAGCTCATAGCGACCGTCCCGAAAGAACTCGCTCGCCGCAGGGTCGAGGCAGATCGCGACGTCGTCTCCGGCGCGGTAACCGGCCGCCTCGATCGCCGCGACGAGCAGCTCGAGCGGCGCCTCGTTCGATTCCAACCTCGGCGCGAAGCCGCCCTCGTCGCCGACGGCTGACGACAGCCCGCGCTGTCTGAGCGTGGCTTTGAGCTCCTGGTAGACCTCGGCGCCCATCCGAAGCGCGTCGGCAAACGAGCCGGCCCCGACAGGCGCAATCATGAACTCCTGGAAGTCCACGGGATTGTCGGCGTGCACGCCGCCGTTGAGTACGTTCATCGCCGGAACGGGCAGCAGGTGCGCATGATCACCCCCGAGATATCGCCACAACGGCTGGCCAGCCGCAGTGGCGGCGGCGCGAGCTGCGGCCATCGATACACCCAGCAGAGCATTGGCCCCCAACCGTGACTTGTCCTCGGTTCCGTCCAGCTCAATCAGCGCCTCGTCGAGCGCGCGCTGATCTGAGACCTCGCGTCCGCGGACCGCGTCCGCGATCTCGCCGTTGACGTTCGCGACCGCTCGTGTGACGCCCTTTCCGCCGAACGGGCTGCCGCCGTCACGCAGCTCGAGCGCCTCACGCGACCCTGTGGACGCGCCTGAAGGGACTGCCGCCCGCCCAGTCGCACCGCCAACGAGCCGCAGGTCGACCTCGACGGTCGGGTTGCCGCGGCTGTCGAGGATCTGGCGCGCGTGGATGACTTCGACCACGGTCATGGGTCGGCCCTCACGTAGCCTATCGCCCGGCCGGTCGCCGACGAGCGCAAGGTGCGCTAGGCCCGGGAATGTGCTTGCGGTTCTTTGGGGAGTAGGCGGTAGCCGTCGACGACGGCGGCGGCGAGGTCGATCAGCCTGCGGTTGTCGACCCGCGAGCGTTCGCGCAGCATCTCGAACGCGCTGTCCTCGTCGATCGAGTGGCGCTCCATCAGGATGCCTTTGGCTCGCTCGGTCAGTGCGCGGCGCCCAAATGCGCCTTCGAGGTCGTGGTATTCGGCGAAGCGGCGCAGCACGATGTCGATCGAGCTCTGCCAGTCCTCGACGTCGGCGTCCGAGATGTGAGCGAACACGCCACGCTTGGATGCCTCTTTAACGAACGCGGGATCTGGCGCGTGCAGCAGCACGATGACGGGGCACGCGGCTTCGCGGACGATCTTGTCGATCAGTCCGAGCGCGTGCTCGGAGCTCTCCCCGAGTCCGACAAGCGCGACGTCGGGTCGCTCCTGGGCGGTCACGGGGCCGACGTCTTCGACCTCGATTTCGCGCGCGATCACCTCGTGGCCAAGGGCCACCACGATCGGAGCGACCAGCGCGAGCCGGTCTTTGCGCTCGTTCGCGATCAGAACCCGCAGATGCTCAGTCTCGCGGTGGCTCATGAGCTGCTCCAGAGCGTCGATTGTAACTCGGCACGCCGCCTTCTGCGAGTGCCGCCGCCGGCCTTTGCGTTCGGGTGTATGCTCGTGGTAGTTCGCTCCGCTTTCAACCCTCGGCGAGCGACGTTCTCGGCTCCAACTCTCGGCCGCCACGGTGTGTTGACCCACGGAGGTCGGCGCAAATGCAGTCGTCAGGAGTCGAGCATGCCCAACTCCACGCCTCACAGCCCAAGGCGGCCGGCTTGCCGCGGTCTACTGATCGACAAGGAATGGGTGGACGCGGCCGCCGGAAAGACCTTGCGTCGGACCACCCCGGAAGAACCAGGGATTACCAAATGAGTGCCGACGTCGTCACAGGTCCGCTCGTAGCTTGCCTCACGGGAGGCGTCATGGGCGTGTCCACTTGCGCGATGCTCGCCACGAAACGGTGTGCCGAGGGCTCTCGACGCACTCGGAGGAGGATCAAGTCATGGCTACCGCCACTACCACACGACCACCCCCGCCCAAGGCTGGGCGCAACGGCACGCTCAACGAGGTTGACCTCGAATTTGGCGTCGATCAGGGCGTAACGAGTTCCGGCTGGGGCAACGCCGGCCCGCTCTCGCTGTTGGCGTTCGCGGTCGTGACGCTCATGATCAGTCTGGTCAACGTGAAAGCGATCTCCGCAGACGTGGCGCCTGCGGTGGTCGCTGTCGGGCTCATCTTCGGCGGCACCACACAGCTGATCGGAGGACTCATCCAGCTGCGGAACGGCAACACCTTCCAGGGTGTGTTGTTCTCCAGCTTCGGCGCCTTCTGGATCTCGCTGGCTGCGATCCTCGAGTGGTTCTTGAAGACCGTGCCGGCGCACCACCAAGGGCAGGCACTGGGCCTGCTCCTCTACGGCTTCACCCCGCTGGTCCTCGTGCTGTGGCTCGCGTCGTTCCGCACGAGCGTCGTCGTCGTCGTGGCGCTGGGCACCGTCCTCGTGACGTTCGTGTTGCTGGCCGCGGGCAACTACGGGGGCTCACAGGACATCATCCACATCGCCGGCGTCACCGGGATCGTGGCGGCGGCGCTCGCCTTCTATCTGGCGTTGGCGGAGCTCTGCGAGTACTCCTACGGCCGAGAGGTGCTCCCCGTCTGGTCTCTAGCCAAGGACTGACACAGCCCTGACCGCCCCGAGCGCGCCGGCCATCGCCGGCGCGGTGGGCAGCGACGTGCTCCACAGCCTCCTCGCGCCGAACCTCAGGCTCATGATGTCGAGCGCGTAGTTCTGGTACAGCCGCCGCGGGGATCTCGACCCTTGCCTCGGGAACTGATCGATTGAGCGCACCACGTGGCCGGAGGGCAAATCCAGGAACGGCTGCTCAGCGCTACAACCGGCCGCCCCGCCAGGCAGGTATACCGCTTGTGCATCATCAGAGAGGATAAGCGCCAATGTCCGACTCCAACCTCACCGTTGCGGTTACCGGTCCGACCGGCACATTCGGCTTCGGCCTGATGCCGTTGCTGCAGGCCGACGAGCGGATCGCCAGGATCGTCGGGATCGCCCGCCGGCCGTTCGACGCGAACGAGCACGGCTGGACGAAGATGACCTACCGCCAGGGCGACGTCCGCGATCGCGCCGCGCTCGAGGAGGCATTCCAGGGCGCCGAGGTCGTCGTCCATCTAGCTTTCATGATCACCGGGGCCGCGTCGCGAGAGACGATCCGCAAGATCAACGTCGAGGGCACCCTCAACGCATTCCGGGCGGCGGACGCGGCGGGCGCCCGGCGATTCGTGTACGCCTCGTCGATCGCCGCCTATGGGTTCCATCGCGATAACCCGGTTGGGATGACCGAAGACTGGCCGGCACGGCCGGCCGCGCACCTGTTCTACGCCCAGGAGAAGGCAGAGATCGAGCGGCTGCTCGAAGAAGAGGCCGTCGGCCACGCCGGGCTGGGGGTCTACCTCCTGCGGCCACCGATCGTCCTCGGACCGCATGCCGTCGGGGCCAAGGATGTCGTCCCCAAAAAACTCGCGCCGATTCTCCGCCGGCTCCGTGGCCTGATGGGACGGGTGCCGCTCCCGGTGGTCGCGCTGCCGGTGCCGATCCAGTTCATCCACGAAGAGGACGTCGGGCAGGCGTTCCTGCTCTGCATCGTCGGTGCGGGGGCACCCGGCGTCTACAACATCACCGGCGACGGCGTGCTGAGCGGCGCGCAGCTTCTACGCGAGCTCGGTCTCACGCCGATCCCAGCCCCAGCGCGGCTGGTACGCGCTGCCGCGCGCGGCGTTGCGGCCGTGCCCTACGCTCCGCCGTTCACCGAATGGGCGGAAGCGTTCACCCACCCGGCGATCATGGACTCGAGCAAAGCCAGGCAGGAACTCGGCTGGCGCCCGCGGTACAGCAGCCTCGAGGCGCTGCGCGACACACTGCACAGTCGCCCCGCCATGAACCGGCAGGGAAGCCCCTCGCCTCACGGCTAGCCGAAGATCGGGAAGCTCCGTTGCTTGGCGAGTCGATTCATTGCATCCTGGATCGCGGATTGCACTTCGACGTAGATCGAGTCGACGTACTCGCGATCGTCGACCCGCTCTGGGTCCTTGTCGACATGAATCGGGTCGAGCAGCTCGGTCCGGATCTTCGCCGGCAGCGGAAGGTGCGTCGGAATCGTCTCGATCGTCAGGCCGAAGGGCACGCCGAGCACGATCGGCATCGCCACGCCGCGAAGCTTCTTCTTCAACCCCGAGATACGGTCGAGCCCGTTCGCGATCCAGCGGCCCTCGGACAGCACGAATGCCGTGTCATGCCCGCCGATGCTGGCGACGGGAACGATCGGCACGCCGGAGCGGATCGCCTGGCGTACGAAGCCTTTGCGCCCGCCGAGAACAGCCTCATCGCGCCGGCGCCAGTTGCGCATCGCGTCGACGTCGCCCCCCGGCCAGATGATCACGTCGCAGCCGGAGCGCAGCGCCGCGGTGACGCCTTGGCGGGAGGCTGGGATCACGCCTACCTGGCGAAAGTAGTCGCCGAGGCCAGGCGCGGCCATCAGGACATCGTGAGCGGTCGGATGAAGCACGCGCTCGGTGCCGAATCGCCGCCACCAGTCGTAGACGAACGTCCAGGCGTCCATCGTCAGCGACCCTCCTGAATGATTTCCGATCAACAGCGAGGTCTCCTCGGGTAGTCGCTCCCAACCCGACGTCTCGAGCCGGAAGTAGAACCTGGACAGGGCATCCCAGACGGGCTTCTGCGCGCGCATCAGTTTCTGGTTGGGGCCATCGAGCGCGTGTTCGGTAGCGGCGGCGACGCGTTTGCCGATCAAGCCCTCAATTCCACCTTGCGATCGGCGCTTCGCGCTCGGGGTGTCAGCCACCGCAGCCGGCTCGTGGCCGTTTCGGCCGTTGTCCTGGTGCTGAGCTTCCCGCCGCTTCACGGGTATTGTTGACGTTGACATCGGTATCAACCATACCAACCCCTTCCCCAGAAGTCGAGCTAAACTAGGAATTGTTTTCTCCACTCGGCATGTTGACGTCGACGTCATCGTCATAGGTAAGGAGTACGCTCCGGGAATGGCACCGACCGCGCGAGAGACAAATGCCGGGGCTGGCGGAACGCGGGGGACGAAACGCACTAGCGGACCGACGCGTGAACGGCTCTTGGCCGCTGCGCGAGAGTCGTTCGCGAACCGCGGCTTCGCGTCGACCCGAGTCGCTGACATCGTTGGGCTGGCGGGCACCAGTCACGGAACGTTCTACACGTACTTCGAGGACAAGCGTGACGTCCTGTTGGCGCTGACCGCAGGAGGCCGCGAGCGCGATCTACGGGGCCGCGGTCGCGCCGCTCGCGAACAGTGGGCGACAGTCTCCGCGCGACGCGATCCGCGCCCGGCTGACGGTTTTCTTTCGCACCTACAGCGAATGGTGGGACGTTGTTCGGACCTGGGATCACGCAAGCGCGATCCATCCCGAGGTCGACGAGCTGCGCGCGCGTATCAGGGCGTCGATCGTCGAGCAGCTCTGCCGCCTGCTCGCACGCGATCGCGAGCGCTGGCACGTGGATGGCGGACGCGACCTAGAAATCACGGCGATCGCGCTGACCGCGATGGTCGAGGAATTCGCTGGTCGCTGGTTCGCGCTTGGCCGCACACTGGGGACGACCGAGATCGATCAGCTGACGGCGCTGTGCGCAGGAGCTCTCTACGGAGGCGAAGCGGCGGCCGACCAGGGGCAGGAGCGGTGAGCTAGCCGGTCGCCTAGCGCGCCGCCGATGTCGCGTGCGCCAGCGCGGCTAGCTCGTGCAGAGAGGTGACGATCCCGTCTGTGAGTACATCGAGGTCGGGCACGGTGCCGCGATCGGCGCATACGCCGAACGTCATCCCGCCGGCGTACGAGACGACGGCGATCCCGAGCGCGTGCTCGGACGCGAGCGGGACGATCGGCACGACGTCGACCATCGTTGAGCCGAACGCGTACAGGCGACGCGGCGAGGCGGGGACGTTGGTGATCGTGACGTTGAACAGTCGCTTCGCGAACAGCATGCGCGCAAGGCCGGCGTGGAGCACCGGCGGCGCAAGCTCGGTCAGCCCGGTCAGCGCGCTGGCCGCGAGCGCCTGCCCTCCGGCCTTGCGCTCCTGCGCCGCAGCGCTCACCAGCTCGTAGCGGCGCAGCGGGTCGACCTCGGCCACCGGCAGGTCGACGAACAGCGAGGAGACCTTGTTGCCGAGCTCGCCGTCGTCTCCCACGGTGCGGACGTTCACAGGCACCATTGCACGAAGGCCCTGGTGCGGCGGCTCCTCGCCGCGAGCGAGCAGCAGCTCGCGCAGCGCGCCGGTAGCCGCACACAACACGACATCGTTGATCTTGCCGCCAAGTGCCGAACGGACCGTCTTCAGCTCCTCGAGCTCGACGTGAACGGCCGCAATCCGTCGTGTCGCGCCGATCGGCACGTTCAGGCTCGAGCGCGGCGCCGCGATCAGCTCGTCACGGACGAGCAGATCGATCACCGCGCGCGAGCGCTCCAAACCCTCCCGCGGATGCATCAATGCGTGCGCGCCGGCGCGAGCGGCCGCGAGGCCCGCGTCGGCCACCAGGCCTACGGGCGCGGTTAGATATGAGAGCCATCCGTGCGAGGCCTCGACGGAGGCCGACACGCGCGCGGGGTGGGGCGCTGAGGGCTCGCGCGGCGCGGGCTCCGCGTCGAGCAGCAGGTCGACGGCGTCGACCGAGCCGGCGCCGTCGACCAGGCAGTGGTGGGTCTTACACACCAACGCCCAGCGGCCGTCGGCAAGACCGTCGAGCAGCACCATCTCCCAAAGCGGACGGCTGCGGTCCAGGCGGTGCGAGTAGAAGTCCGAGATCCAGTCCAGGAACTCGCGCTCACCACCCGGCGACGGGAGCGTCGCGTGACGGACGTGCGCTTCGATCTCAAAGCGCTCATCGCGCTCCCACGAGGGCCAGGAAAGCCCCCCGGTGCGAGGCGCGCCGAGCTTCTGCCGGTAGCGCGGCAACAGGTCCAGGCGCTGTTCGAGGTGCTCGCGCACCGTCCCGATCCCCGGCGTCCCACCGGCGGGAAGCGGCTCGAACAAAAGCGCTCCGCCGATGTGCATCAGCGCGCTGTCATCGGCCTGCTCGAGCTCCAGGAACGTAGCGTCGAGCGCCGTCAGCTGATCGTTCGCGGGCATCGAGGTCCTCGGGTCGCCTTCGGTCATATTACCCGCCGCACCGCTGCCTGCCGGATCAGTTTGGCCGGCCGCGCTCCTGTTCGATTTGGATTCCGAGTCCGCCGATCGTTGACGCTAGGCCCTGGTAGTTTCCGATCAGCAGGCACAATTCGATCGCCTCGCGGTTGCCGAGCGTCGCCTGAACGGCGCCCCAGGTCGTGTCCGAGAGCGTGCGCTGGGCGAGCAGCTCGTCGCTGGCGGCCAGCAGCGTCAGCTGGCGGCTCGTGAAGACGTCCGCCGCGGTCGCGCCGGCCACGCCCGCGACCTCGTCCGGCGTTAGGCCGACGCGTAGCGCGATCGGCACGTGCTGGTGCCACTCGTACGCTGAGCGACACTCCCACGCGACCCGGAGGATCACCAGCTCGGTGTCGCGCCTCGGCAGCTGACCGAACGGCATCAGTCGCGCCGAGTAGCGCAGCCAGGCGCGGAACAGGCGCGGGTGTTGGCCGAGGGTCGTGAATATGCTCGGGGGGCCGGTGCCGGTGACTCGCCCCGCGATCTCGGCCACGATCCTCGCAAGCGGGCGGAGCTCGTGCAGGCGGGCCGGAGCGATGCGGGGCTCGCCGCGCTCCGGGGGCGCGAGCAACGCTTGCAATCCAGCAACCTCCGCGCCTCGAGCGCGCTTCCGGCTCACGTTTGGATCATGCCCGGTAAAGCGCAACTGCGACCGTGATGCCCGCGCCCGCGGACACGAACAGTGCCGTGCTCGCCGGCGCGAGTTGCACCGACTCGAGCGCCACCGCCGGGGCGGCTGTGTGCGTGCCGGCGAGGCCATCTGGAGGCAAGGCGACCCGTTCGGCTGGCACCCCAAGGCGCGTGGCTAATCCCTCGGCGAACCCGGGGACCGATGCTGTCGCGACGAGGAGGTCGACCTCGCCGAGGTCGAGCGCCTGCGCGCCCGCCAGTTCGCGGACCGTCGACTCGGCGCACTCGAGCGCCCGAGCGGTGTAGGACTCGGCGATTTCGACGGTGAGGATGTTCCGCCCGTGACCGGCCAGCCCACCCCGGGGGTCTTCCTGCCAGTCCACGTAGCTCTGAAACAGCTCGGCGAACTCGGGGAACGTGGCGAACTGGAAGGCCGTGAAGCCGGCGCGGGAGTCATCCGCGCTCAACAGGACCGCGCCGCCGACCCCCGGAAAGGTGAACCCTTCAGAGACCCCGGGTTCCGGGTCCATGTCGCTCGCGACCACCATCCCGAGCTCGGCCGTTCCCGATGCAAGCATGCCGTCGACAAGGTGAATGCCGGTCAAGAGGCCACACGCCCCGTTGTAGACGTCGAACGAAAACGTTCCTCGACCCGCCCCGGCCGGGTGGCCCAGGTTCGCGCCGATGTCCTCCTGGATCAACGACGCGAACGCCGGCTCGCTGAGGATCATGTCGTGGAAAACGCCCGCGTTGATCAGCACGCCCAGCTCCTCGGCGGTCCGGTCCGCGCGCTCCAGACACGTCCGGGCGGCGGCGTCGGCGAGCTCCAGCGCTCCAGGGGTCAGCGATCGTCGGTGCGCGCCCGCCGTCGCGGTCGCGCTCGCCTCAATGATCGTGCCCATAGCGCCCCACCAGCTGATCGACCTTGAAGATCACGATTCCCACCTCGAGGCCCGAAGCAATAGCGACCAGCATGACTCTGTCGTCCTTCGCGAAGCGACCCTCCCTCAGGTACTTCCATAAGGCGACGAAATGCGTCGTCGACGAGGTGTTACCGAACTCGTCCACGGTCACGACCACGTTCTTCGGTGCGGCACCCAGGCTCTCGGTGAACTCCTTCACGCCCTTCTTGATTGCCCGCGCCGAAGTCTGATGCGGGATGAAAAAGTCGATCTCGTCAAACTCGAGCCCGGCCTGATCGAGGGCCTCACGCAGCATCGGCACCGTGTCCTCGATCCCGACCTCCTGAAGCGCCCTGGCATCGCTGTACATAGACTCCCCGCCCGCGATCTTCGCCGGGAACGCCAGGCACAGCCGGCTATGCTCGGCCAACGTCGTGAACCCAGCCACCTCGATGCCGGGAGTGCCCTCCGGCGCCCGCTCGAGGATCGCCGCAGCGCCGGCGTCGCCGAGCGTCAGCGAGGCAAGCTGATCGTCCATCAGCGTGCGGATCTCAAGCGCGGCATTGCGACCCAGCGGTGAGATGTACTCGCCGCTGACGACCATCCCGCGCCTGATCCGGCCCTGCCGGATCAGGTCGTTGAGAATGAATACGCCGGTCATCATCCCCGCACAGGCGTTCGAGAGGTCGAAGCTCATCGCGCGCCGGGCGCCGAGCGCATCCTTCAGCGACACGCTCACCGGCGGATCGAGTTGCATCCGAAGGCCGCCGACATGCCGGCTGATGCTCGACACGATCAGCACGTCGAGCTCGTCCGCAGCACAATCCGCGTACGCCAGGGCGTCGCGCGCCGCGCCGAGCGCGAGCGTGTAGGAATCCTCGCCCTCGCCAGCGATGCGGCGCTCGCGGACGCCCGTGAGCCGCTCGAGATCAATGTCGGTTCGGTGCTTTGTGCTCGCCATCAGCGCATCGCTACTCAGCCGTCGCTCGGGAACCGAGGCGCCGATGCCGACGAAATGGCTCGTGTAAGGACCACCGTTGGCTGAGCCGTCGGCGCCGCCCTCAAACGCCATCCAACGCTCGCCACCGTTTACGGTCCCGTCGTTCTTCGCACTCTTCTCCATAAGCCCGTTCTCGCTAACCACTCGAACCGCGCAAGGGTGTTAGTCACTCTACAGCGGATCACCGCTTCGCCCGGGTACACAGTCGACATCAACTCGTGGTCCGCCTCAACCGTCCTGTGACGCTGTCGCGGACTCGGGCACGCGTCCACGGATCATGTCCGCCGCGCGCTCGGCGATCATGATGGTTGGGGCGTTGGTGTTGCCGCCGGGGATGATCGGCATTACCGACGCGTCCACCACGCGCAGGCTCTCGAGTCCGCGGACGCGAAGTCGGGAGTCGACCACCGCATCATCGCCCGCGTCGCTCATCCGGCACGTGCCGACGGGGTGATAGATCAGCATGAGGCGCCGGCGCAAGTCGGCTTCGAGATCGGTGCGGCCGCGGTGGTCGGGTCCGGGCTTGAGCTCTGAGAGGATGATCTCGCGCATGGGCTCCTGTGTCGCGATCTCTCGCGCGAGCTGCATCCCGTCGACGAGCGAACGCAGATCGTCGGGCTCGGACAAGCTGTTCGTGATGATGTGCGGCGGCTCGGTGGGATCCGCCGATCGCAGCCAGACCTGGCCGCGAGCCTGCGGCGATACGAGCACGGGTGCGATGACCACGCAGTGGCCATCGTAGGTCTCCGCGCCGTGATCCTCATAGTACGCGGCGCCCATGTGGAATTGGACGTCCGCCGCCTGTAGGCCCGGGCGCGTGCGTACGAACGCGACGACTTCGGCGACGGTCGAAGTGAGTGGGCCGGTGCGGCGCAGCACCCACTCGGCGAGAGGCTTGGGCTTGTCGGCGCCGTAGAGGGTGTTCTGTTCGGAGACCTCCCAGATAAGAGTGACGAACGGGTGGTCCTGCAGGTTGCGCCCCACTCCAGGGCAGGTTGTGGCGCGCCTCGACGCCGACGGCGCGCAGGTCGTCGACCGAGCCGATGCCACTCAGGAGCAGCAGCTGCGGCGATTGGATAGCTCCCGCGCTCAGGATCACCTCGCGCCCGGCTCGAATCGAGCGCTCGCCTCCCCGCCCGCGCCCGCGGGCGATTCGCACGCCCACCGCTCGCTCGCCCTCGAATTCGACGCGAAGGACCCGCGTGCGCGTCATCACCGTAAGGTTCGGCCGTTTGAGCGCCGGGCGCAGGAAGGCGTCAGCGGCGCTCCAGCGCCGGCCGTCGCGTTGGTTGACCTGGAACATCGCCACGCCGTCCTGCTCGGGGCCGTTGTAATCAAGGCTTCTCGGGATGCCAGCCGCCTCGCTGGCGGCGATCAGACGGCGGTCGACTGCAGCGCGCGGGGAGCGTTGGTTCGACACGCGGAGCGGCCCGCCCGCGCCGTGGAACTCCGACGCGCCTCGCACGTCGTCCTCTGACTTCAGGAAGTAGGGCTGGACGTCCCGCCAGCCCCAGCCCTCGGCGCCCTGTGCCTCCCAGAGGTCGTAATCGAGCGGCCGGCCGCGGACGTAGAGCATCGCGTTCATCGAGCTCGAGCCGCCCAAGCCCTTGCCGCGCGGAACGTACAGCGACCGGCCGTCGACGTGCGGCTCGGGCTCGGTGGAGAAGTCCCAGTCGAGCTTGGTGTGGAACTGCTTGGCGAAGGCCGCCGGGATCTTGATGTTCGGACTCCGGTCGCGGCCGCCGGCCTCGATGAGCAGGACACGCGTGACCAGGTCCTCGGTGAGCCGGTCAGCCAAGACGCATCCGGCTGATCCGGCGCCCACGACGATGTAGTCGAATCCTTGTGACATGCGGCGCTCCTCGTTTGCTCGACTCGTCAACTAGATGCGCGCGCAAGGAGCGTGAGCCACGTGGGCGCCATCCCGCGCCTGATCTGCAGTCGGCTGGGACCCGTGTTCACGGCGCCGGCGGCGACGAGCCCGCACGCGACCTCGACGATGTGCGCGAACGACTCGGGGTCGAGGCTGGCGCCGCCGACGAGCGCGCCGTCGACGTCGGGGAGGCCGAGCAGCTCCTCGGCGTTCTCGGGCTTCAGTGAGCCGCCGTAGAGGATCCGGACCGCCTGCCCCGCGGGATTGTCGATGTCCTCCACCAGCGCCCGCACGAACGCCACCGCCTCCTGCGCCTGATCGGCCGAAGCGGTGACGCCGGTCCCGATCGCCCAGATCGGCTCGTAGGCGATCACGACCTCCGGCAGCCGCTCGACGGGCACCTTCTCGAGCCCCTCCCGGACCTGGTGTCGCAGCTTACGCTCCGTGTCGCCGCGCTCGCGCTCCTGCTCAGTCTCCCCCACGCAGAGGATCGGGACGAGCCCGGACTCGAGCGCGGCCGGGAGCTTCAGCTGCAGCGCGCCGTCGGTCTCCCCGAACAACTGCCGGCGCTCGGAGTGGCCGAGCACGACGCCATGAACGCCGACCTCGGCCAGCATCGTCCGAGAGACCTCCCCCGTGAACGCGCCCTCCACCGCCTCATGCATCGTCTGAGCGAACACCTCGACGCGCGAGCCGCGCGTGGAGTCGACCAGTGGCTGCAGCGCCAGGAAAGGAACGCAGAGCCCAATCTCGACGCCGTCCACAGAGGTGACCTTGGGCAACAGCGCCTGCACGTAGCGCTCGGCGTCCGCGATCGTCTTGTACATCTTCCAGTTGCCGGCGATCAAGGGAGTGCGCCGCGGACTCACGACAGCGCCACCACCCCGGGCAGCTCCTTGCCCTCTATCAGCTCGAGCGAGGCGCCGCCACCGGTGGAGAGGTGGTCGACGTCGTCGGCGAGGCCGAACTGCGCCAGCGCCGCGGCCGAGTCGCCGCCGCCGACGACCGTCGTGCCGGCGCAGTCCGCGACCGCCTCGGCCACCCGACGGGTGCCGTCCGCGAATGGGTCGAGCTCGAACGCGCCCATCGGCCCGTTCCAGAACACCGTCCCGGCGTCCGCGATCACGGCGGCGCAGTCCTCTGCCGATGAGTGCCCGATGTCGAGCCCCATCCAGCCGTCGGGGACGTCGACGCTGTCGAGCGCCCTGACCTCGGTGTCGGATGAGAACTCGCGCCCGGCGACCAAGTCCCTCGGGAGCCGTAGCTTGTCGGCGCCTTTTTCTAGCGCCGCGCGCGCGGGATCGATGCCCTCCCGCTCGCACAGCGACTCGCCGACCTCGTGGCCCTGCGCCTTGAAGAACGGGAAGCACATCGCGCCGCCGACCAGCACGACGTCCGCCCGATCGAGGAACGCGTCGAGCACGCCGATCTTGTCGGTCACCTTGGCCCCGCCCAGGACCGCCACCAGCGGCCGCTTCGGGTCTTCGAGGATGCCCTTCAGCGTCCGCACCTCGCGCTCCAGCAGCCGGCCCGCGGCCGACGGGAGTAGGTGCGCCACTGCCTCCGTGGAGGCGTGGGCGCGGTGCGCGGTGCCGAAGGCATCGTTGACGTAGAGGTCGGCGAGCGCGGCGTAGCGCTCGGCCAGCTCGGGATCGTTCTTGGTCTCCCCCGGTTCGTAGCGGACGTTCTCGAGCATCACCACTTCAAAGTCGGGCAGCTCGTCGAGGCTAGTCGCGAGCGCGACGTCGACCCCGAGCAGCTCGCTCAGGCGCTCGGCAGCTGGCTTCAGCGACAGCTCCGGCTCACGGTCCTTCGGCCGCCCGAGATGGGCAGCCAGGATCAGCTGCCGGGCGCCGCGCGACCGGAGCTCCTGGAGCGTCGGGAGCGCACCGCGGATGCGGACATCGTCGGTGATGTGCTGGCGCTCGTCCAACGGGACGTTGAAGTCCACGCGGACGAGCACGCGCTTGCCCTTGGGGTCGAGGTCGTCAAGCGTGCGCATGCACCGGCCCCTGCTTCGCGAGCTCGACGCGGCGGTTCGGGTAACCCCACTCGTTGTCATACCACGAGACGACCCTGACTAGGCTGCCCTCGAGCACCGCGGTCATCATAGTGATTGCTGGTTTCGCGGTCCGCGCCGGTTGACGACAACACTCGCCCGATTGCCCACGCATCGATCGCCGCCTATTCCGCGAGAAACGCAGCGACTGCTTTGTGTGTCTGCCGAGGCCTCTCCATCTGCGGCACGTGGCCGCAGTCCAGCTCAACGTGACGGGCCTGGGGGAGAGCCTCGGCGACGTGCCGCGCGAACGCGATCGGTACCAGCGTGTCACGGCGACCCCAGATGAACAGGGCATCTGGCTGCAGCCCCCGCAACCTGGGCCAGAAACCGTCTCTACCCTGGGGTGCCTCGAGGTAGATCTGGCGCGCAGCCGCGTAGAACGCGGCGCGCCCAGCGGGCGTGAGATAGGCGCGCAGGAACTCGTCGACGCCGGCCGCCGTCCATCCTTGATTGGCGCCCGGGATGAGGCGGTGCACGATCGCCTGCACGACTACGCGTGGCGCGAGCTGGACCAGGCCCAGCTCCGGTCTCACGAGCCGCAGCGCTGGCGCCCACCGACGGGGCCGTCGCCAGGCCAACGAGGGCGCGAGCAGTGCCAGGCGACCGACGCGCTCCGGATCCCGTAGGGCGACCTCCAGCGCAACGCGGCCCCCGAGGCTGTTGCCGACCAGATCGGCGCGCTCGAGGTCGAGCGCGTCCAGGAGGTCGATCATCGCGTCGGCGAGGAAGGGAGCGTCATAAGCCGCGCCGATCGGCTTGTCAGAGTCACCGAATCCAGGCAGGTCAACGGCGATGACGCGAAAGCGGTCAGCCAACGCTGCGACCGTGAGCAGGAACGATCCCTTTGTGCCGCCCAGCCCGTGGAAGGCGACAACGGCCGGGCCGATGCCGGCCTCCAGCGTGGACAGACGCGCGCGGCGCGTGACGACTGTTCGAAAGCGCAGGCGCCCCGGCCCGCTGACCCCGCTCGTCGCTGCCAGGAACCCGACGCCGAGGTGGAGATTGCGACGCACCGCAAGGCGACCCGACCGGAAGGCGCGCATGCCGTCGTCCACGTCATGGGCGATCGCCGCCCACGTCCGTGAGTCGGCCGTGAGCGTCGCGTCAGCGTCACCGGCGGCCGGAACGAGACGCGCCGCGCCGCGCTCGAGCAGCGCGTCCCACGCGTCGCCTCCGGCGAGCGCCAGGCGGACGCGCGCGCCGCTCCCCTCCGGCTCGAAGGCCGTGCTGTCATAGCGGTCGACCAACACCTGCAACGGGAGGGCGTGACCGATTGGGGTGGCGTTCATGGCCGACTCCTACGTGTCGTGCGCCACGTCGAGCCAGGCTCACACCGCGGCGGCGATTTCGGGGTCCGGGTCCGCGCTTGCCGTGAGCGCGAAGGTGATTTGATACGTCTCCGCGATGTCGCTGGCTCCGACTCCTGCACCGCGGCGATGTAAGTGGACCAGCGCGCTGTGCAAACCGCGCTGCCTGCTCGGACCACATGCGCCAGGTTGGACCCGAGAACTGGACTTGAGGGGGTTGCACCACTGGTTCACCGCGCATTACACCCTTCCGGGTTACGAGCCGAGCGCGAACATTCTGGCAGTACCAATCCGTCTCGTCGTTGTCGGGGCTGCTCCCACACCGCCTGCGCCGCAGCCCGCTCGACCGTCCTCACCGAACGACCAAACTCCGACGCCACCACACCAGCCGAACCCCCTTCGCCAAGCCGAACCACAATCCGCCGTCACTCATCCACACCGACACACCGAGACCCCCGCCGCCCCTAGGTACGGCAGCGGCTGGACCGCTCAACCGAAAAGTACCCGGTAGCGCTCGTACTCTTCGACCGGCACGGTGCGCAACTGCGCGACCGCGTCGGACAGCGCCGCCAGCTCGATGTTGGTGGAACGCAGTGAGACCATCATGCCCCAGGCGCCGTCGTGCACGGCGTCGATCGCGGCCAGTCCGAACCGCGTCGCGAGCACCCGGTCAAACGGCGTCGGCGTACCCCCCCGCTGCACGTGCCCCAGCACCGTGGCCCGTGTCTCGAAGCCGGTCCGCTGCTCGATCTCCTGCTCGAGTCGGACGCCGATTCCACCGAGCCGCGGATGACCGAACTCATCGAGCTCGCCGGCGGTGAGCGCCATCGTGCCTTCCTTGGGGACGGCGCCCTCGGCGGCGACGACGATCGAAAAGTAGCGACCACGCTCGTGGCGCCGGCGGATATGCCGGCAGGCCTCGTCGATGTCGAACGGGATCTCCGGGATCAGGATCACATCCGCCCCGCCGGCGATGCCAGAATGCAACGCGATCCAGCCGGCGTGGCGTCCCATTACCTCCACGACGAGGATCCGGTGGTGGCTCTCGGCGGTGGTGTGAAGACGGTCGATCGCCTCGGTCGCGACCCCCAGCGCGGTGTCAAACCCGAACGTCACGTCGGTCGCGCCGAGGTCGTTGTCGATCGTCTTCGGCACGCCGACGACGTGCAGACCCTCGCCACATAGCCGGTTGGCGACGCCCAGGGTGTCCTCGCCCCCGATCGCGATCAGACCATCAACCTTGTGGCGAGCAAGCGTCTCTCGCACCTTCTGCGGACCGTCCTCGCGCTTGTACGGGTTGGTACGCGAGCTCCCGAGGATCGTTCCACCGCGCGGCAGGATCCCGCGCGTCGACTCGATCGTGAGCTCGTCGAACGAGTCTTCCAGCACTCCGCGCCAGCCGTCCCGAAAGCCGATCACGTCGTCTCCGTAGGCATCGATCCCCTTGCGCACGACGGCACGGATCACGGCGTTCAGTCCGGGACAGTCCCCGCCTCCGGTGAGCAGGCCGACGCGCATCGCGTGAATCCTATGCGTAGGTACGCGCTTTGTACGCGGGAGTTCGAGCGAGGAGCGGCCGTCAGTGAACCTTCTGCCCCTCGTACACGTGCACGAAGTGCAGGTAGTTCTCGGCAATCTGCGACGCGGCAGCGTCGCGTTCTAGCTCCTCCGCGAGGAACCCCTTCAGCGCGTCCCACCAGATCGAGCGGCCGATCGCGAAGCCGACGAAGCCGTCAATCGGGGCCGCCGCCTCGAGCCACTGCTCGACCTTCGCGGTCGAGGCGCCCCGGCCGAGCAGCACGCACGCAACGCCCTCGCGGCCATCACCCGAGCGAGTCTGGCGGACGAGCATCGCGGCATCCTCGCCCTCGTCGACGCCCTCGATCTTCCACACGTCGACCTCGATCCCAGCATCTTGGATCTCCTCGATCGCGCGTCGCATCAGCTCCGGTCGCATTTCCGCGTCATAGCGCTCGGTGTCGCCGCCGAGCTTCGCGCGCTGCTCAGCGGTCGCCGGCACGAGCAGCTCGAACAGGAACTTGCGGTCGTGCGCGTGCAGCCAGTCCGCCAGTCGCTTGAGGCGTCCCAGCTGTCGCTCGTTCAGCACCGGGTCGTCCTCGGGGTTGTAGCGGACGAGAACCTTCGAGAAGGCCGAATCGAACTCCTCGATGTGAGCGCCGAAGTCCTCGCCGTAATCGAAGTCGAACTCATTCTGGCCAGACTTCTCGACCGGCATCGCCAATGCGAGCCCGTGCTCGCGCGCGCGCCGGGGGATGTCTGAACCGAACTGCTCATCGACAAGCACGCCCGTCGCCGACGGCTCGGCGCCCCGCCTGACGGCCTCGAGGACGCCCTCGAAGATCAGGCGCTTGGCGTCGGCAATGGTCTCGGTCTCGTCGGGCGTCGGGTCGCCCTCGATTCCGAACATCTTCTTCTGGAACGACCCGCGATGGTCGAACGCCAGGATATAGCGTCGTGTCCCAAGGCCATTAACGATCCTTTGAGCTAGTAACCGTGACTGAAGTCTAGCTCTGGCTCGCCACGCCGTCTGAAACGAACTAGCTGCTTCGGGCGGGGGAATCGGGAACGGCCGTTGTGGCAGATCACTGATCCCGGTTATGCTCGGTTGGCACGAACGATGAGGGATTTGACTTGCCCTTTGAAGTAACCAACCGTATCGTGGCTGAGTCCGCCGCGCTTGCGCAAGCCGCGCAGAGGCGGCCGCCGTGAGCGTCAACGGCTCGGACATCAGCGGGCTGCCACATGCTCTTCGGGACGCGGGGGCGCTCGCCGAGCGGATGGCCGGCAAACGCGTCGCGGTGTTCCTCGATTACGACGGCACGCTCACTCCGATCGTCGATCGTCCGGAGGACGCGATCATCTCCCAGAGCATGCGCGAAGTGGTGCAAGCGCTGGCCGGCCGCTGCACCGTTTGCGTTGTCAGCGGTCGCGATCGCGCCGTCGTCCAGCGACTGATGGGAGTGGACGACATGGTGGTCGCCGGCAGCCACGGCTTCGATATCTGGAGTCCGGAAGGGGGAGCGATCGAGCGCGAGGAGGGCACCAGCTTCGCGGGGCTGCTGGGAAGGGTCACCGAGACGGTGCGCGACCAGGTCGCCTCGGTGAGGGGCGCTCTCGTCGAACCGAAGAAGAGCTCCGTCGCCGTCCATTACCGTCTCGTGGAGGAGCACGAGCGGCCGCAGATCGAGGCGATCGTCGATGCTGTGCTGGCCGCCGAGCCCGACGCTCTGCGAGTGACGCCGGGCAAGATGGTGTACGAGATCCAGCCCAAGATCGACTGGGACAAGGGCAAGGCGGTGCTGTACCTGCTCGAGGCTCTCGGGCTCGATGGAAAGGACGTGCTGCCGCTCTATGTCGGCGACGACAACACCGACGAGCACGCGTTCCAAGCGCTCGCGGGGAGAGGGATCGGGATCCTCGTTGCCGATCCGGCCGACCCCGAGATCGCCGGCAGGAGGACCGCTGCCGACTACGTGCTCGGTGACACGCAGGAGGTGGAGCGATTCTTGGACGGGCTGGCTCGATGAGTGTCATGAGCGACGGAGGGAGAGACACGGCGGACGAGTTCGTGCTCCTCTACGACGGCTTCGATCCGGGCGAGGAGGGGCTGCGGGAAACGATGACCTCGACGGGCAACGGCTACTTCTGCATCCGCGGCGCCGCGGAGTGGGAGGACGCCAGTGACGTGCACTACCCCGGCACCTACGCGCACGGCGTGTACAACCGCCAGACGACGATGCTGCTTGGGAATCCCGTCCCTAACGAGGACCTGGTCAACCTCCCCAACTGCACCTCGCTCAAGCTCCGGGTCGAGGGCGAGGAGCCGATCCGGCTCTCCGACGTCGAGCTGTTGACCTATCGGCACGCTTACGACGTCCGCTATGCGCTGCTCACCCGCGAGCTGCGCTTCCGGGATCGAGACGGCCGCGAGACGAGCCTGACGAGCCGGCGGTTCGTGAGCATGGGCCGGATGCACCTGTCGGCGGTCGCGTGGGAACTCGTGGCCGAGAACTGGTCGGGACGAGTCGAGGTGCTGTCGGCGCTCGACGGGCTGGTTGTCAACCGGGGCGTGGTCCGTTACCAGGAGCTCGAGGGCCGTCACCACGATCCCCAGGGACCGCGGCTATATGCCCCCGATGTGATCGCGCTGAAGGCGCGCACGCGGCAGTCGAGGATCGAGATTGCGCAGGCCGCCAGAACGCGCGCGTATCGCGGCGAGGAGGAGCTGGCGGTCGCTCGTGGCACCCACCAGATGGAGGACTACGTCCACCAGACCCTGACGTTCGACTTACGGCAGGGCGCGCCAGTCCGGGTCGAGAAGATGGTCGCGCTCTACACCTCGCGCGATCGTGCGATCAGCGAGCCGCTGGGCAACGCGGGCAAGAGCGCCGTTCGCTATCCGACGTTCGCGGCGGCGTTCGAGGGCCATGCGCAAGCGTGGGATGAGCTGTGGGATGTGTGCGACGTGCGACTGCCCCGGGAGCCGAGGGTGCAGTTCCTGCTGCGGCTGCACATTTCACACTTCTTGCAGACGTGCTCGCGTCTCACGGCTCATCACGACGCCGGTGTACCGGCCCGCGGGCTCAACGGCGAGGCGTACCGCGGCCACGTGTTCTGGGACGAGCTCTACGTCTACCCGTTCCTGAACTACCGGCTGCCCGAGATCACGCGCGGGCTGTTGATGTATCGCTACCGGCGGATCGGCGAGGCCCGGGCGGCGGCCGAGGAGGCCGGCTTCCGCGGGGCCATGTACCCCTGGCAGAGCGGCAGCGACGGACAGGAGGAGACACAGGTCGTCCATCTGAACCCGCTTTCGGGCCGCTGGGAGCCGGACCTGAGCCGCAACCAGCGCCACGTCAACGCCGCGATCTTCTACAACATCTGGCAGTAC
>CAWEUN010000004.1:0-634113 GCA_963812225.1 uncultured Solirubrobacterales bacterium | reverse complement strand
CAAAGCGCCAGCCGCCTGGGCGCAGATCATCGACGACTACATGCTGACCTCGCCGCGGCCGGGCAACCGCCAACCACGACGGAATTGCGCCGAATCCAATTGGTTCGGATGGCCAGAGACATCGGCGGCCGTCCGGCCGATGTTGCCGGGGAGAAGTTCGTCGAATGGTTCGGGCGGCAGACCGGATGGACGATCGAAACGCGCCGCAGCTACCGCGCCGGCATCCGCGGATTCTTCCGGTGGGCATACAGAACCAAGCCGGTGCCCGACCATCTGGCCGACGAGCTGCCCAAGGTACGCGGGCAACGTGGGCAATCGCGGGCGCCGCGGCCGGGGCCCGACCGCCTATGAAGCTATTTGCTTAACCAGCGAAATGTCCTCTGCCTCAACAGGAATCATCTGTTCCGTTCGATCCGTTTGCGCTTTGCACACAACGCATTGCCGACCCAACGTAACCTTCCGAATTGGCTTGTCAGGGAACAAACTATGGAAGCAATCAAAGCAAATCTTCTGAGTCATCAGATCGGATCTTTCAGTCAGAGGTCCCGGTACTGGTCGAGGTTCGTGACCCCGGCCGGTAGCTAAGCTAGCTGCCGCGGCGGCCTGACTTGATGATCTCGAGGCGTTCCTTGAGCAGTTCCTCGAGTTCCTCGATCGAGCGGCGTTCCCGCAGCATGTCCCAGGGTGTGCGCGGCACCTTGACCTTCTTGGGTTCGGCCAGGTCACCACCCTCGATCAGGGTGCCCTCCATGCCGTTGCGGCACAGCCAGGTGCCGGGGATCTCGGCGTCAACGGCGAACGGGACCTCGAACTCCTCACCGTTCTCCGTGCGATACCGCGCGATCTGACGCGGCGCCAGGTCGTGATTACGGTCGGTCTCGTAGCTCACGGCCCCCAAGCCGGCTGCCCCTCATGACGCGATCAGCCATCATCAACACTCCTCTTTTCAGGTTACGCCCCGGCCGTGCTAGCTAACGCCTTCACGTACACGAAACGTACGCGACCGGGGGGCGCCCGTAGCCGTATCGGAGGCGAACCGCGGACGTGGAGACCCTTTCGACAGGCCATGGGCCGCTACGGCATCCACGTGCCCGATCGCCAGTTGGCCTGTGTGCCCGTTCGCTCTCCCGAGGGCCAGGCCTACCTGGCGGCGATGGCCGCGGCGGCCAACTACGGGCGAGCCAACCGGCAGTTGCTCACCGAGGCGACACGTCGGGTGTTTGAGCAGGAAACCGCGACATCCCTGGACCTGTTGTACGACGTGTCGCACAACCTCGCCAAGATCGAGGTGCACGAGGTCCACGGCCGCGAGCGCACCCTGTGTGTGCATCGGAAAGGCGCGACCCGCTCATTGCCGCCGCACCATCCCGACCTACCCGCCGATCTCGCGGCGGTCGGTCAGCCCGTGCTGATTCCGGGCACGATGGGCACCGCGTCCTACGTGCTGGCGGGCGTTCCCGATAACCCGGCGTTCTTTTCCACGGCTCACGGCGCCGGCCGGGTGCAGAGCCGTCACCAGGCCGCGCGCCACACCAACGCTGACGCGCTACGCAGAGGCCTCGAGGAATCCGGCATCCTCGTCCGCGGCAGCTCCCCCAGGGGACTCGCCGAGGAAAAACCCGGGGCCTACAAGGACATCGACGCCGTCATCGAGACAAGCCACCAAGCAAGGCTGGCGCGCAAGGTGGCGCGCCTTGTGCCCCTGGGAGTGGTGAAAGGCTGAGCGGTGGCTGCCGCCCCGCAGCCACTAGGCCGACTCCGGGGCCGCCCGTAATCGTGTCAGTTGGTGGCCCGCACCGTGACGTGCTTCTCCGCGGGTGCGGCTTCGGAAACACCGACCGACAGGGTGAAGATCCCCTTGTCATAGGTGGCCGTGATGTCGTCTTCATTGGCGCCCGCCGGCAGCGTGAGCGTCCCGACAAACGAGCCGTAGTCGTCGGGCACACGGGGATACTTGTGTCTGCGTCCACACAGGGAGGGCGGAGCGAATGCGGACCGTCTATCACGAAAAGCTGTCCGAGCTAAGCGAACAGTTGGGAAGGATGTGTGGCCTGGCCGGGGCGGCGATGGAGCGCGCAACCCGGGCGCTGATGCAAGCCGACCTTACCTCCGCAGAGCAAGTAATCACCGACCAAGACCAGATCATGGCGATGACCACCAAGGCCGAACAGAACGGCATCGCGTTACTGGCGCTGCAGCAGCCGGTAGCAGGTGAGCTGCGGACTATCGTCAGCTCGATTCAGGCCGTCGCTGACGTGGAACGTATGGGTGCGCTGGCCGTGCATGTGGCCAAGATTGCCCGACGGCGGCATCCCCAGCATGTACTGCCCGAGGAAGTCAACGGCTGCTTCGCTGAAATGGGTAGAGTCGCAGTCGAATTGGGCAATAGCGCACAGGAAGTGCTGCGAACGCGCGATCCAGAAAAGGCGGCTGGCATTCGCGAACAAGACGACGCGATGGATGATCTGCACCGGCAGCTGTTCACCGTGCTTATGGATCGCGAGTGGAAGCACGGGGTCCCCGCCGCTGTCGATGTGGCGTTGCTCGGCCGCTTTTACGAGCGCTTCGCCGACCACGCCGTCGAGGTCGGCAGGCGGGTTGTCTTCCAGGCGACCGGCACACTACCCCCTGAACAAGAAGTGGGGACTTACTAGACAACCGGTGCCCGGCCACCGCAACAAGAAGCCGCGACCACGCGACCACGCTCCTGCGGGCAAAGGGACATGACCAAGCTAGCTTGCGGGGTGAGGAGCCCGTAGTGCCCGTCGTGGCGGTGATACACCGGACTGCCACGGTCGTGGCCGGCGTCAAGGAAGAAGAGGAAGGGTAGGCCGAGCAGGCCGCGGCGTTCGGCGGCTCGCTCAACAGTAAGCCGCGGCGCTGGCTGCGGATTGACGGTCACGGGCAGCTCGAAGGCGGCCAGCGCTCCTTCTGGTTTAGCACTCCACCCGCGCGAGCACCGGGGCCCGCGCTGCCCCAGGTCTTCGGCGATGAGGACCCTGGTGTCCAGGATCGCCTTCCACAGGAAAGGGGCCCAGACGCGCCTCGATCTGCTCGCCGATGTCGGGCGATATCGGCGTCGATGCTGGCGATCCGGCCCAACGTGGGCGCGAACAGGAATCGGTGATGGTCGGCGAGATGCCCGATTAACGTTCGGCCCAACTCATTTCACTGTTGCTTTACCTGTGCTTTACCTGGATAGGCGGGGTAGACTCAAGGTACGGATCCACGGCAGACCAAGGTCGGACCGGAAGAGAAGTTTCCTCCTCTCGGCTGTGGCGCCCAGCACGAGCACTAGGCACCCACGCAAAGCGAGGCCCATCAACTGGGCACAGCGCGGTGGGCTTGCGTCAGGGCGGGGAAATCTCTCCTGACGCCGAGGCCACATTTCACCGTGCCATCATGCACGCTTGGTAACCAGGTGTTCGTGCTTCGGACGGCTCTCCTTTTCGTCAGGAGCGCCGTCCGACTCGTTGTATGCCGAACTCCCGGGGCCGGTAGCGGTCTGCTCGCCCAAGCAAGCACACTGCGAGCTAGGTGATCGTGTCCCTGGGTGGCGACCGCATCGTTGAGCACCGTCGAGTCCAGCGCGCGCCGCCGCCCCCACCGCTCACTGCCCCACCAACCACCCCACCACGGTCTACCAGGCCCGACCCAAAGCACACCCCGGCACCGGCACCGACAGTGGGCTGGGTGGTACGGCTCAGGTTCACCTCGTATTATCACTGTCAGTTGGCCGGATATTCTCCAGGCTTCCTCGATCTGCCGGGACGAGATCGCGGCCGCGGCGAGGAGGGACGATGCCGCTCTCCGATCATGAGCAGCGCATGCTCGACCAAATCGAGAGCGAGCTCTCTACCGAGGACCCTAAGTTCGCCTCGAGCGTCCGGGGTGGCAGTCTGCGTGCTCCCTCGGCCCGTCGCCGGCTCCAGGGCGCAGCACTCTTCGTGATAGGCGTGGCGATGCTGGTATCCGGTGTGGCCTTCAAGGCCACCATGATCGGAAACTTCCCGATCCTCAGCGTCTTTGGATTCGTGGGCATGTTCGGCGGGGTGGTGCTCGCAATTACCGGCCCGCGCATGGGCGGTGGGCGCGACAAGTCGGGCTCCGCGTCGGGCGCGCCGCGCCAGCGTCCGGCGAAACACTCCCGCGGCTCATTTACAGGGCACATGGAAGATCGCTTCCGACGCCGCTTCGATCAGTAGGCAGCGGTTCTGAGTTCAGCGCGGACGCCGGCCCCGAAGTTAGGCCATTCACGGTGTCATATC
This sequence comes from uncultured Solirubrobacterales bacterium, assembly GCA_963812225.1. Lineage (GTDB taxonomy): Bacteria > Actinomycetota > Thermoleophilia > Solirubrobacterales > Solirubrobacteraceae > Palsa-465. The sequence continues at coordinate 629,845 of CAWEUN010000004.1, read as the reverse complement.
GATCAGAAAATTGGGGTTCACTGGCGGGGCGTTCGGTCTGCCGACATCTCGCTGCACCCACGTGCGTATCTCGCGCCAACGGCCGACACGAACAAGCCAAACAAAGTGAGGGTGCTGAGATGCCCCGACAAGCCTCGGCGGCACCAGCCTCCACTGCGGGCACGACGGCGGTCATCGATGCTCTGCAACTCAGCGCTTCCGAAAGGCCATCCACAGCAGCACGTCGAGAATCTGGATCGCGCTAACTTCATTCGGAGCGCCTGCCCCGGAATGGACTTGAATAAGTCTGTCATGCAGCTTGCATGAACCGCTCAAAATGACACTCCCGGCCGCCCTCCGCCTGGTTCAAATCCGTCTGCGACGGCAGCACCAGCAACCATAATCAACCCCACCCAAATCGCACCCACCGCGCCCATGTCTCGTCCAGTTGAAGTTTGCGAGGGATGCCCGGCGTTTGCTGGAGTTCGCAATCTTGGTCTGGACGATCCCAGCGCCGGTCGTCTAGATTCACGTTGCAATTCCGGCGACCGGCGCATCCAGGCGTGTCGAGCGGCTGCAGCACTCAGCCAATTCGCTCAAGCGGGGCCGTACGGGCGGAACTGCGGCAGCCACGCCGTCACGCAATGACCACACCTGCCGGGCTGGTCGGGCGGTTTACTCCGGATGGAGCCCTCAATTTGACCCCTTTGACGACGATGGGGCTCTACGCTCGCCGCGAAACGGTGTGAAGGCTGTTGGACGTCCCCGGGAGGCCGCGCATGAGCGTCGATGAACGCCCCGGTGCGTCGGATTCGCCTATGTCGGTGACGTATGCGCTGGGGAGAGACACCGCCGAAGCGGAGCGGTTGCGGAGACAAACCACCGAACTCCACCCCCTGGCCGCCGAGTTACTGGACCGAGTCGGCGCCGCTGAGGGACAGAGCGCGATCGACGTGGGATGCGGCCCTCGGGGGATCCTCGAGTTGCTCGCCGAGCGCGTCGGCCCCCGGGGCCGTGTCGTAGGACTGGAGGTCGACCCGGTCCACTTCGCCATGGCGCGGGAGCTGGTGGCCGAACAAGGGCTGACGAACGTCGAGGTCATCCAGGCAGACGCCCGACACACCGGGCTGCCGCCCGCCTCCTTCGATGTTGCCCACGCCCGGACGGTGTTGGTCAACGTCCCCGATCCCGGAGCGATACTGGCGGAAATGACGCGGCTGGTCCGAGCGGGCGGCTGGGTGGCCAGCCTGGAGCCGGACGTGGCCGTCCACCTGTATCACCCAGCCAACCCCGCCTGGGACCGACTGCATGAGATCTCCATCGCCGCCTTCCAAGCCGATGGTGCGGACCCATTCATCGGCCGCCGTTTACCGGCGCTGTTTCGCGAGGCTGGCCTCAGCGACATCGGCGTCCGAGCGCACGCCGAGCTTTACCCGCCCGGCCACACCCGTCGCACTATCCGTCTGAGCCTCGTGCGCAGCATGCGGCCCAAGATCGTGGCGTTGGGCATCGCCAGCGAGCAAGAACTTGACGATTTGGATCGTGCCGCACGAGAACATCTCGACGATCCTCACACCCTGGTTCTCCCTCATCTGCTCTTCCTGGCCTGGGGCCGCAAACCCACGACGTGATGCTCGTGAATGATTCTCTTAAAGACTGCAGGCCATTGGTTGTGGCTGACCACCACAGCCCGCTCAGATGGCGCGCTGTCCCTTCCGGGACGTGAACCGGCGAACGGGAATGCCCTGCTCGGAGCGGCCCTGCCCATGCCTGCGCGACCGGCACTCGGTGCTCGGCGCTGTCGTCGGGCACATAACTGACCTCGAAGCCATCGTCGGCTGGCCGGTCAATCGGTCGACGCGCCTCTAGAGAAGTTCGCCGTCATAGATCAACAGTCTCGACCGCCGGGCAGCGACGCCACGAGTGCCCGTTCGGCCGGCAACGGAGGAAACGGGCGCCGGTGCGGCTGGTTGGCCGGCACTTCACGCACCCTCGAACTGACGACGACGATGGCGCGCTTTCTCCGAATCCGCCGGATCTGCCGACCCGCGGTCGCATGTCGGCCGCACCTACCATCTCCCTCGACGACGGTCCGGGGGTGTTATGCGGTAACGGTGTATGGGGCGTCCGGCCGATCCGTAGGCAAGGTCGAGCTCGACGAGGCCGCGTCGTTCTAGGTCTGTGAGGTAACGCTGTGCGGTTGGTCGGCTCATGCCGAGTTGCTGGGCGATTTCGCTGGCGCTGGTCGGTTCGGCGGCCGCGCTGACAGCACCCAGGATCTTCACCATCGTCGGCGGTAGTTGGCTAGGCGGCGCGGATGTCGTCGGGCCGCGTAAAAGGTCGTAAAGGGCGTCGATGGTTGCCTGGTCAGCCTGGTCCGCGCCCTCGATCTGCTCGCGCCAGCGACGGTAGGCTTCAAGTTGATCACGCAGTTGCGCGAACCCGAACGGTTTGACGATGTAGTAGAAGGCGCCGAGGTCCATTGCGGTACGTACGGCATCGAGGCCCCGGGCCGCGGTTATAACAATGCAGTCCGGCGCCCTGCTGGTCGCGGCCTTCAGGGAACGTAGCAGGGACAGCCCATCCTCGTCGGGTAGGTGCAGGTCGAGTAGGAGCAACTCGGGTTGGAGGTCGCGAATCGCGATGCGTGCCTCGGCTGCGCTATGCGCTTCCCCGACGCAGTGAAAACCTGGGACTTGTTCGACACCCGCTGCGTGGATGCGGGCGCCACCACGGCGCTAACCCCGTCGATCTCGCTGCGCCGACCGGCGGCTCGGACGCGACCGTTCGATGACGCCAGGGTCGCGTCGCGCCGATAATGACCTCTTATGTCGCCGGCGAACCGCATCGGGCCAAACACCGACGCTTCCCGGTAGCTCATCGGCACAATACAGCGGCCGAGCAAACCGAAACCCCGCAGCTGTCCCCGGCCACGCCGGGTGGTCCCATAATGGCAAAGCAGCCTGCCACGTGGTCCCATCAGTGCCAAACAGATGGTCTGAACCATCCTGGGTTTGATGCTGGTTTGATGCCAATGCCGTTAACTTTGTAGGCGTGTGAGCTGGATTTCGGGTGGCCCTCTGTGTCTGATGTTTTTGTGGCTGAGCATTTTTCGTGGGAATTTGGTGCGCGCGGCTCGTTTGGTCACGCGTGGGTAGGTTCGGTGTCGTCTGGCCGGATTGGGGCGTTGGAGGATTTCTGCGAGGGCGTGGCGGATGCAGGTGGCCAGTCGGTCAGGGGGAAAAACCCGCCTGCCCGGTGACGTGGCGGCGGACGATGCGTAGGGTCCGGATGAACGACATGCGTAATGGGTCGAGTTGTTCGTGGTCGGTGGCCTCATACATCAGTGCTCGGATCGCGTAGTGGGTCAACAACAGCGCCCAGATTTCTTGGCGCACCATCTCGGGGCTCTGCGAGCGCAGGACGCGGTAGCTGCCGCGTTGGCGGGTTTCGATCTCGGCGAGACTGGACTCGAATTCCCACCGCTGGTGATAGACCGCGGCGAGCTCACCGGCGGCGGCCATCTCGGGATCGAGGATGGTGGTGATCAGCCGGGTGGGTGATCCGCCGTCGGTGTCACGGTTGGTGATGTCGTACTCGATGACACGCACCGTGGGGCCTTGCGGGACGGTGTCCAGGCCTCGGGCGCGGTGGCGGCGGATGCGTTGACGTTCGATGTCGGTGAGCAACACGCTCAGGTAGGAGCCGTCGGCGAGTTCGGTGACCACGTGCAGCTTCAGCGAGGATTGCACCCGCCACAACAGCTGGGCGCCGGTGGCGGCGGCCTCGTCCCAGAACGCTCTGCTGTAGAAGCCGCGGTCGGCCAGCACCAGCATCCCGGGATCGATGCTGGCCAGCAGTGGGCGGGCCAGTTCACGCTCGTCGACGAGCACCCCGCCCAGGTGCGCATCGATGACGGCGTGGGTGCCGCATTCGCCCAGGCCGAGCACCTTGACCTTCGGGTAGGGGGCATCAAGGCCCAGGCTGACACCGCGCCCGAACGCGTCCTCGTTCTCGGCAGTGTCGGCGACGTCGAGTTGGACACCGTCGATGGCCATCACCCGCAGGTCGGCCAGCCACGCGCCGGGCGATCCCGCGCCGGCCAACGGCCGGGCTACCCGCGCGTAGAGCTCGCGTACCGGATCGGCACCGAGCCGGGCGCGGGCCTGGCACAGCGCCGAGGCGCTCGGCACCTGCCAGTCCTCGTCCCAGGACCGCAGAAACCGCAGACCGTCGACGAGTTTGCGCATCACTTCTTCGTAGGCATCGTCGAAGAACAACGTCATCGCCAGCACGAAGTACACGACCACCCGGGCCGGGAGCAGACGGCGGCGACGCTCGGTGCGGCCGGTGTCGGCCAACACCTCATCGACCAGATCGCGGTGCACCAGCCTGGTCAGCACACCAAGGCCGATCCGATCAGTCAACCGGTCTTCGCGACCACGTTCACCACCGGTAATGCTATCGGCCACAAACGCTAATGATACGTGGAATACGTTGCAGCACAACCATTCTAGAAGCCAATCTGAGCCCCGAAAACCACCGGGGCCACCAAATCACCTTCGCTCGATCAACCCACAATGCGTCATCCAAAACATCACCGCTGCAACATCTTTCCCGGATGAAAGGCATTGACCTGCGGAGACGGCAAAGTTAACGGCATTGGGTTTGATGCACACCGCGCTCCCCGGAGCACCTGCGGCGTGGGCACCAAACCATCGTTTATTCATCGTTAATGACGAAAATCGTTGGGAAATAGCGGGAAGCTACCAGATAGCTCGGTGTGTGAAAGTGCCTGGCAGGAGGGCGCTTTCGGTGGGGAACGGGCACGGATCGAAAGCTTCCCTTGCAAAAGCCTCATTAGAGGAGCTAGAGACAGCCCCGGCGAGGAAGCTGTAGCTGCTGGCCGGGTATCGGCGGCTCGCTCCAGTTGTCGTTTATTCGTCCAAAATGGTCGGGAATCGCCAGGAATCGACCGGCCTTACCGAGCATGGCGAAACGTCGAGTCCGCTTGCCGCTCAAGCGTGTACGACACGTAACAGGATCTGCCGGGACCTGTAGTTTTGCTAATCCGTTGGTCGCGGGTTCGAGCCCCGCGCGCCCCACTTCAGAGCCGTCTTGCGGCAGCTGAGCGTGGTGAATTCCGGGACGCGTGAGCTACGCCCGCGAGGTTGTCGTGGGGATTCAATGTCTGCCTTAGCCGCAATACCGTTCAGTTAAGGGATGGAGCGGTACAGTATGACGGTGCCGCGGAGTGGTTGGGTCAAGCCAGAGTCGGATCGTCGTCTGTCGGATTTGGTGTCGGTGGGGTTGCTGACCAGGGTTTTCCCAGCGGATGTTGTCGATGCGGTGGTCGCCGCAGCGGGGCGGACGGAGCTACGGCAGCGGGCGTTGCCGGCGCGGGTGGTGACCTATTTTGCGATTGGGATGGCGCTGCATTCCGAGGGCTCCTATGAGGATGTGTTCGCGCAACTCACCGATGGTCTGTCGTGGACGACGGGATGGGAGCAGTCGTGGTCTCCTCCGACGAAATCGGCTATCTTTCAAGCACGTTCACGGTTGGGGTACGAACCGCTACGTGATTTGTTCGCCCGCGTCGCTCGTCCCGTCGCCGGTGCGGACACGCCCGGTTCCTGGCTTGCCGGTCGACGGCTGGTCGCGATCGACGGAACCTGTGTCGACGTGCCCGACACGCCCGCGAATGCAGACTTTTTCGGGCGGCCGCCGGCAAGTCGCGGCGAGCGGTCCGCGTTCCCGCACGCGCGGCTGGTCGCGGTGGCCGAATGCGGCACGCACGCGATCTTCGACGCCGTGCTCGGGCCGTGTCGCAGCTCGGAGATCGAGATGGCCCGAGCGCTGGCAGGGCGGCTGGAGCCGGGAATGCTGGTGCTCGCCGACCGCGGTCGCTACGGCTTCAAACTGTGGAGTCAGGCTGCCGGGACCGGTGCGGACCTGCTGTGGCGGGTGAAAACGACACTGCGGCCGCGCCCTGTCCAGACACTGCCCGACGGGTCCTGGCTGGCCCGCATCGTGGCCACCTCGGGAGCACACCGGGCCAGCACACCGCCGCTGAATGTCCGCGTCGTCGACTACACGATCGACGACGGACGCGACAATCCCGAGCACTATCGGCTGCTGACGACCATTCTCGACCCCGACCAGGCCAGCGCGACCCAACTCGCCAGTGCGTACGCGCAGCGGTGGGAAATCGAGAGCGTCTTCGACGAACTCAAATCCCATCAGCGCGGACCGCGGGCGGTGCTGCGCTCGAAGTCCCCGCAGCTGGTGCAGCAGGAGATGTGGGGGCACCTATGCTGCCATTACGCCATCCGCACGCTCATGCTCGACGCCGCCACGCACGCCGGGCACGACCCCGATCGAATATCCTTCGTCGCGGCGCTGCGTATCACCCGACGATCGTTGTCCCACAGCTCTTTTTCCCCCTCACAACCGTGACACTGTCGCCGCCCTCTGGCAGTGCGCCATCGGGAAACTCACCCAACGCCTCAATCCAGCACGCCGCGCCCGCGCCAACCCACGGGTGGTCAAACGCAAAGTCCTCAAATGGGCAGCCAAACGCTCCCACCACACGCGATGGCCGCAACCGGCCGACAGCCCACAGATCACCATTCATCTACTTAACTGAACGGTATTGGCCTTAGCCTGAATCCACCGATCGACTGTGGTCTCGGTGGTGAGTTTCGTTGTGTGGCAGCGGCTGGGGTGAGAGCGTGGTTGAGTGCCCGACCTCGGTGTCGGGTTGTCCCACTGGGTCTTTCGTCTCGGGGGTGGTTTGGTGTTTGCTGTTAGCCGATGATCGGGATGTGTCGATGGAACACGCTGTCGAACAGCATGTTCCACGCGGTTTCCCACGGCCAGTCGGTCGGTAGGTGCAGCGTCAGTCGGCGGGCGGAGGACGCGATACGGGCCGGTACTGAGATGAGCGTGCGGCGGATGCTGGCGGTGGTGGCTTTCACCAACCGCGGGGCGCCGGTGAGGGTGGCGGCGGCGCGGGTGAGGTTGAACGCGATCACCGCACAGACCAGCCACGCCGCGTTCGCCGAAAAGTGGTTCGACGGTAGATGGGCGAGGGCGGAGTTCTTCAGGTCGGCATGGACCTGTTCGATGATCGCGTGCTGACGGTGGGTTTTGTCTGCGGTCACGATGTCGAGGTCGGTGGTGGTGAAGAACGCGTGGAACCGCCAGGTGTCGAACAAGGCGCCCTGATCGGTGGCCTCGACGTTGAGGTCGGGGATGCGGCGCACGATCAACCGCCCCGGTATCTGCTGGCTCTTGGTACGGGAGGTGAACGCGGTGAAGTCGATTTCGGCGACCTCGGCCCGCGAGATCCAGGTGCCGGTGTTCTCGTCGTAGACGGCGTCGGTGTATTCGATGGGTGTCCAGGCACTGTCGTCGATCTCGGCGATCGCGGCTTTGACGGTCTCGGTTTGGCGCACCGTCACCGACACATCGGCTCCGCCGCGGATCGCCGCGCGCACTGCCCGGTACCCGTAGAACGCCGAATCAACCCGCACCAACACCTTCGGCGCCGCACCCACACCCACACCCGCGGCGGTGTCGGTGGCCGCTGCGCGGAGTCCACCGATGGTGGCCAGGGTGTCGCTGACCATCCGGGCGGCTCCGCGGGGGGATCCGCAGGAACCTTTGCGTAGCCGTTGACCGACGATCACCGGCGCGGCGCGTTCGGTGCTCACCGTTGTGATCAACGCGTTCAACCCGCGCACCCCGGAGTAGCCGTATCCCGAACCTTGTTTACCGTGCCCGTGGACTTCGATGATCGTGTCGTCGATGTCCACGAAGACGGTGCCGTCGATCCCGGCGACGATCGGGGTCCGATCGGCCAGCCCGCACAAAAACCGGGACCCGACGGCATCGAGCTGGCGGACGTGCCCGAAGGTGAATTCACGCAGGAACGACCCCAACGTCGACGGTGCGTACGGGTGATCGAAGATCGTTCCCATCGCCCCGTGTCGCAGCAATGCCATGTCGTCGATACTGTCGGCGCCGGCGACCATGCCCGCTACCAGCGAGGTGATCTTCCGGCCGGCGTTGGCACCTTTGTCGGTGGGCACTGTCAGGCGTTCATCGGCCAATGCGCCCAGGTCGCACTGCTGCGCCAACGCCACGGTCGGGACCAGGCCCGCGCAGGACACGAGATTGGGGTCGTCGAACTTCGCGGCCGCGACGGGTCGGATGTGAGATAGTTGCATCTACGAGATGCCCTTCGTTGTGGCCGAATGTGATCCTCAAGAAGTCCCATTCTCCCACCACGACAGGGCATTTCGACGTTAAGACTCACCCCAGACCTTCACCGGATCGGTGTATCCAGGCTTAGGGGTAGAGGCCGCGGAGCTGGTGTGCCTGGGCGACCCGCTCGACGGCGAGGCAGGTGGCGGCGGTGCGCAGCGGCAGATCGAGTGCGCGAGGCGTGCGCGTTGACCTGCTCCCAGGCGCCGCGCATCCGGTCGGCGAGGCGGGTTTCGACCTCATCGACGCTCCACCAGTAGGCCTGGTTGGCCTGCACCCACTCGAAGTACGACACGATCACACCGCCGGCGTTGGCGAGGATGTCGGGCACGACGAGCCGGCCGGCTGCGTTGAGCACTACGGTCGGCCTCGGGGGTGGTCGGACCGTTGGCGCCTTCGACGATCACCGTGGCACCGATGCGGTGGGCGTTGCCGGCGTGGATGACGCCCTCGACGGCGGCCGGCACCAGCAGATCGACATCGGCCTCGAGCAGTTCGGCGTTGGTGATCTCGTCGCTGGCGTCGAAGCCGACCACCGAGCCGGTCGCATCGACGTGTTTCTCGAGTGCGGGGATGTCCAGGCCCATGTGCGACGCGACCGCGCCGTACTGGTCGGAGACGGCGACGACTCGCACGCCGGCCGTCGGTCAGGAACCGTGCGGCATAGCGGCCGACCTTGCCGAAGCCCTGCACGGCGGCGGTGGCTTCGTCGATCCGGATCCCGCGCGACCGCATTGCCTCCAGCGCAACGTGCACGACGCCGCGCGACGTGGCGGCTGCGCGGCCGAGCGAGCCGCCCAGGCTGACCGGCTTGCCGGTGGCGACGCCCAGGACGGTGTGGCCCTGCTGCACCGAGTAGGTATCCATCAGCCAGGCCATGGTCTGCTCGTCCGTGCCGATGTCGGGGGCGGGAATGTCGTGCGCGGGACCGATCAGCGGACTGATCTCGCTGGTGTAGCGGCGGGTCACCCGCTCGAGTTCGGCGGTGCTGTAACCCCGGGGGTCGATACGGACGCCGCCCTTGGCGCCGCCGTACGGCACGTCGAGCAGCGCGCATTTCCACGTCATCCACATCGCCAGGGCCCGTACCTCGTCCAGCGTGACATCGGGCGAGTAGCGCAGGCCGCCCTTGGCCGGTCCGCGGGAGAAGTTGTGCTGTACCCGGTGGCCGAGGAACAGTTCGATTTCGCCGTCGTCTCGGCGCAGCGGGATGCTGACCGTCACCTCGCGGCGAGGCGTGGCGAGCATCTCGTAGAGGCCGTTGTCGTACCCGAGGATCGTTGTTGCCTGGCGTAGCTGCGCCCGCGCATCGTCGAGCGGGCTCGCCGGTGATGACGGGTGGTTCGAACGTGATGGTCATCGGGTATTCCTTAAAGGTGTTGCTGGGCACGGATGTTCCCGAGCCTCGAGCTGCCTGGTCGGATCAGACTTCCGCGCATTCTGCGAGAGAGACACGGGCGGTCTCCGGCGCCATCTATTGCCGACGAAACCGCGCCGATCAGGAGCACGACGACCAGGCCGATCACCGACACCTTAAGGCCGTACGACGCGAGCGTGATCGGCAGGATGAACGCGCCGGCGGCGGACCGCAGTTCCGTCGGTAACCGGCGGCGGCGACTGGTTTGGTGCCGCTGGTTTGAGGTTCTTGGTCATTGCTGCTCCAGCCGCATTGTGACTACTGTGTCCGGCCGTAGAACAGGCCCTGCGTGAGCTTGTTGAGCCGCATGTCGGGCTTCTCTCCGTAGGTGAGCACGGAGTTGATCCGCGGGCGGGATCCCGCGATCGGGCTGACGCGGTGCAATGCGTTGCGCCCGTGGAAGATGGCAAGCGAACCGGGGCCGCTCGGCAAGCGCACCGCGCCCTCGCCGTCGCCCCGCAGGGTCTTCTCGATCGTCTCGTGATTGTCGTTCTCGGCTGACCGCAGGCCCGGGTAGTACTCGAAGTGGCCGCCGCCTTCCCTGCTTCCTGGTACATCACGGTGACGGCGAACTCGCTGCGGTCGAAGTGCCAGCCGAGTTCGTCGCCATCGTCGAACAGCGCGATCATCACGGCATCGAATGGATCGGCGCTGCGGTACAGGTCGGTCTTGCCAAGGACCGCCGCGATGAACTTCGTCAGGTCGTCGGATTCGTACAGCCGGCGGATCGGTGCATCGGTCGGTATCTGGTCGCACGCGATCGTCTTCTTCGCCGACCGCTGCTGTGCGGCCAGGGGGTGGGTGGCTGGGACGCTCGTGTCGGTTGGTTCGAAGTAGATGGTGTGCGTGTTGTCGGTGGCTGTGCGCAGCCGAGGCGAGTTCGGCGGCGTGCCGGATCATTTCGGCGCCGGCCTGCGCCGTCACGAAGCCTGGCAGGTTGCACACGCCGTCGCGCCGCAGCTGCTCACGGCAGTCGGCGACGAATGCGCGACCACGGTCGTTGTCGAGATCGTTGATGGGGTAGCGATCCAGATCGACGACGTCGGCGTAGATGAGGGCTGTCCTCTGAGTCATCGGGTTCCTCCTCGAATGTGTGGACCTATTCGGTGTGAGTGGTCCTCAATGAGCTCGAGCCTGTCAGGCCGGTTACATTAGGGCAATTCATCCTTTTGCTGATATCCATTAGCCGTGGTTATAAGATGGACGGATGGGTCGTGACAGTAGCGCGATCGATCTGCGCTACCTCGCCGCGCTCATCGCGGTCAGCAAAGACGAATCGTTCAGTCGCGCGGCCGAGCGCCTCGGCTACACCCAGTCCGCCGTGAGCCAGCAGATCAGCCGTCTCGAACAATCGATCGGCCATCAATTAGTAGAACGCCCCGGCGGCCCGCGCCCGGTTTCACTCACGCCCGCCGGAAAGATGTTGCTGCGTCACGCAGAAGCGATCGTCGCCCGGCTGACCAGTGCGGCAGCTGACCTGGACGCGCTGGACAGCGGCTCCACGGGCCGACTGCGCGTCGGCTGCTATCAGAGCGTCGGGGTGCGAATCCTTCCGCGGGTACTACGCGAATTCACCACGAGCCATCCCGGCGTCGACATTCAGCTCGTGGAAAACGAGGACGACGGCGTGTTGCTTGCACAAGTCGAACGCGGCGAATTGGACCTGAGCTTCGTCGTCGCGCCGCTACCAGAGGGCCCGTTCGACGCAGAGGAATTGCTCGAAGATCCGTACGTCGTGGTGGTTCGGTCCGATTCCCCACTCGGCGAAGGAAAATCGACGATCGCGCTGAAGGAGCTCGTCGGTGTACCGCTCATCACGTACGCCCAGCTACGCGAGGCGCATCTCATCGAGAACCGCCTCGGTCACCCCGCCCTGCGCGACCAGATCGTCTTCCGGTCCAACGACAACGGCACGATTCTCGGCCTTGCCGCAGAAGGCGTCGGCGCCGCTGTCCTCCCATGGCTCTCGGTGGATCCACACCGACAAGGGATCCGTGTGTTGCAGATCTCCGGAGTGAGCCGGCGAATCATCGGAATCGCGTGGCACCAGGATCGATACCAGATCCCCGCCGCGCACGCGTTCATCGATCTCGCACACGCTGTCGCGCGCGAGGAGGCAGAGTCGTTGCGCACCGCCACCCGCAACTGAGGCGCCGGCGTCCGTCGCGCGTCAGAACTCGAGGGTTCCCACCACGTCTTCCACGACTCGCGTGATGGTGCCGTCGAATACGAGCTGCTGTAGCCGTTCGATGTCGTCACCAAAGAATCGGTCCTGCACAACCGGAGAGACGGCACTGCGTACCGCCTGGTAGACCGCGTTCGAAGCTTCAGATGCCCGGCCAGCATCGAGCAGGTCGTGGGCCTGCGCGGCGCACATCAGCTCGATCGCGAGCACGTACCGCAACTTGCGGGCGAGTTGGTACGCCTTGGTCGCGGCCAGGTAGGCGTTGCTGACCGGGTCCTCCTGGTTGGCCGAAGTCGGCACCGAATCCACCGAGGCCGGCATGCTCGCGTTCTTCATCTCCATGTATAGGGCCGCCGCGGTGTACTGCGGGATCATGTAACCGTTGTGCAGGCCGGGGTTGCGCGAGAGGAAGGCCGGCAGTTCGCTGAAGGCACTGTTGACCATGCGGTCCGTGCGGCGTTCGGAGATCTTCGCGAGCACCGTCATCGAATTCACCATCAGGTCGGCCTGAATGCCCACAAAAGTGCTGTCGAAGTTCGCGCCCATCAGCGCCACGCCGTCGTCGCCCTCGGGAAAGATGATCGGGTTGTCGCCAACCGAATGCAGCTCGTCCTCGACGACCTTCAACGCGTCCTTGAGGGCACGCTTGGCGCCACCGTGCATCTGCGGGATCGCGCGCAGACTGTAGGTGTCCTGCACCCGGTAATCGCGGAACTTCTCGACGATCTCGCTGCCCGCGAGAATCCGGCGGACGTTGGCCGCGACGGCCGACTGCTCCGGATGACGCTTCATGGTTTGCAGTCGGGGGTCGAACGCGTTGATGGTGCCCCGAAGCGCCTCCAGGCTGACGGCCGCCGCCACGTCAGCCGCCTTCGCCGCTTCGATCGCGTCGTACGTCGCGAGCACGGCGATGCCGTTGACAGAATGCGTGCCGTTGGTGAGGGTGAGCCCCTCCTTGCAGCCGAGGGTGACCGGCTTCAGACCGGCCCGCTCCAGAGCGGCTGCGCCCGCGAGCAACTCATCGCCGAACCAGGCCCGGCCTTCGCCGATGAGGATGAGCGCCATATGCGCCTCGGGGCCGAGGTAGCCGACGGAGCCCTCGCCCGGGACATACGGCGTGATGGCGTTGTTGAGCAGGTGCCGGATGAGGGTGAGCACCTCGAGGCTGGTGCCCGAGTAGCCCTGGCCGAGGCTGACGAGCTCCATCAACTGGATCGCGCGCACCACTTCGACGGGAAGGGGCTCACCCACCGAGACGGCGTGTGACAGCACGATGTTCCGCTGCAGGGCTTCCGCGTCCTCGGGTGAGATGACCTCGGTCACGTTGTCGCCGAAACCCGTGGTAACCCCGTAGACCAGCCGGTTCTCGGCGAGAAAGCGCTCGATCAGCTTGCGCGAATGCCGGACCCGGTCGACGTACGCGGGCGCGAATTCGACCCGTGCGCGGTGGCGGGCCACCGCGACGAACTCCTCGATCGTGATGTCTCGGTCACCGAGCGTCACCACCTCGATGTCCACAGCGCGCTGCGTCATCTGCGAACTCCTTTGCAAGACGAACGAATAGGAGTCATTACGGTAGGTCATCCAAAACCCGAGGTTGATTAGAGTTCTTACTGGAACCCATTACGCTGCGGGATCCTGGCAGGGTGTCGAGATCGGCCGCCGCGCTGTTGACGCATGACGATCGCGTCGGGATGCCGTAGCAGGACACGTCCGTCAGGGCCTCGACTCGCCCCGATGTCTAGTACGACTCCTTATAGAAATAATCAGAATACCGAATTGTCCTAATGTGACGCAGATGACATTCTGCTTTCACGGAAGCGTCCCAGCCGCGGCCCTGAAGTCTTCAAGGAGAATCGTGAATCCACGCGAAACCGTCCCCGACCCAGACCCCAACCGCGGCAGCCTCGTCTCGGGCCGCGTGCACGGCACCGCATCCATGCTTCCGGCCGACGAGGCCGCCTGTAATCAGTGACTTGGCAGTTACGTCAGGTGGGCGTCAAGACCGGTTGGGACGATTTTGTCGCATAGCCACGGTGTTTGCTACGGGCGGCGTGCTGACCCTGTCAGGGTGCGCGAGTAACTCCGACGCCGGAGAGTCGACGACCACGACTGTCAGCCGTGACCGCCGAGAAGGTGGACGCCATCGCTGACACGGTGCCGGCGGACATCAAGGCGACCGGAAAGCTCGTCGTCGGCGTGAACCTTCCCTACACGCCTAATGAGTTCAAGGACCCCAGCGGAAAGATCGTCGGCTTCGATGTCGACCTGATGAACGCCATCGCCTCCACCCTCGGACTAAGCCCCGAATATCGCGAATCTGACTTCGCCAAGATCATCCCATCCATTCAGGGGGGCACCTTCAACGTGGGGATGTCGTCGCTCGGCGACACCAAGGACCGCGAACACAGCGTCGATTTCGTGACCTACTTCTCGGCGGGCTCGGCATGGGCGCGCCGCCCTGGCGAGCAGATCGACCCGGAGAATGCATGCGGCAAGAAGGTCGCCGTGCAGGCCGCCGGCACCCAGGAAACCGACGAGCTGCCAGCGAGAAGTAAAAAGTGCACCGATGCCGGCAAGCCGGCCCTCAACGTTCTGCCGTTCGACGGCCAGGACGCCGCGACCAACGCCGTCGTGCTCGGCCAGGCGGATGCGATGTCGGCAGACTCGCCGGTGACGCAATACGCCATCAAACAGAGCAACGGCAAGCTCGAGCAAGCGGGTGAGGTGTTCGACTCGCTGCCGTACGGCTGGCCGGTGGCCAAGGGTTCGCCCCTAGCGCAGCCGTTGCTAAAGGCGCTCGAGCATTTGATACAGACCGGCGCATATAAGCAGATCGCCACCAATTGGGGCGTCGAGGGAGGCGTGATCGACAAGCCGGTGATCAACGGCGCTGTCAGCTGAGGCGATGAGCGCTTGCGAAGAGTAAATAGCACGGTTTCGTCATGACGACCGATGTCGACACGGCGCCAGCCGCTGCTGCGCCTCTACATTGAGGGCATATTTGGCCGCCAGTCGGCTCTGATGCTGACGAGTTGCCGTTTATTCGTCGTGAATGACTCGGAATCGACACCAATCGGGTCGTTCTGTTCGGATTGCGGACGAACGAAAACCGTTGCGACGCTGGGCATTGCGAGAAACAACGAGTATCGCCGCGATCACCCAATCGCTAATCCCTAGATAGTAGATAGAGGGACGCCTGCGCCGGATTCGTTATCGCCGCGACGCACGTGGGTGGCCGGACCCCGGGAACAGATCCACCGCGAGTGAGAGTCGGTTATTGGTGGATACATGCGGCAGCCTAGCTGGCCGGGGGCTTCGTAGCCCAGGGCCGAGTGCCGCCGGTGGTGGTTGTATTCGTCCTTCCAGCCGGTGATGACGACTCGAGCGTGGGTCAGTGACCAGCAGGTGTTGATGTTGAGGCATTCGTCGCGGACCCTTGCTGCCAGCATCCTTTGATGGAGCGGTTGTGGGTCGGATTCGCCGACGATCGGTTGCCGGTCAGCCCTATAGTGAGGCAGCGGCTAGTCTGCTGGCCTGTCAGGCCGGGGGGTTCCGCAGCACCGGCCGCCGGGTTGCACGGCGGCCGTCCACAAGGGAGCTGGCCATGGAGCTGCCGCCGGACATCTGGAAGACGCCGATCGACCGGTCGCCTGATCCCAAGCGCGAGCCCGGGCCGATCAACCTGCAGCGCTACGGGTTCGTGCCGGCCTACGCGGGTATCGCCACATTCTTCGGTGTACCGCTGTGCCTCAACCAGCAAGACCTGCGTGCCGGGAAGGTCGATGTGGCCGTGCTTGGCGCGCCCGTGGACATGTCCCTGGGGCATCGGGGCGCGGCGTATGGACCCCGCGCGCTTCGGTCCGACGAGCGAATCCTGCCCAATATGCCTGGGATGCTGGTCAATCCGAGCACGCGCGTGCGGCCGTTCGAGGTGCTGACTGTGGTCGACTACGGCGACGCCGCGGTCGATCCGATGAGCATCGACAACTCGATGGAGCCGATCCGTTCGCTGGTCCGCGAGATCGCCCAGGTCGGCGCGATCCCTATCGTGCTCGGTGGAGACCACTCGATCCTGTGGCCGGACGCCGCGGCGCTGGCCGACGTGTACGGGGCCGGCAAGGTCGGGGTGATCCACTTCGATGCTCACCCGGACTGCTCCGATGATCTGCTCGGCCATCCAGTTTCACACGCCACGCCGATTCGTCGGTTGATCGAAGATGAGCACGTCCCCGGACGCAACTTCGTCCAGATCGGCTTGCGGAGCGCGATCTCACCCGACGATGCGTTGTTCGGCTGGATGCGCGAACACGGGTTACGTACACACTTTATGGCCGAGATCGACCGGCGTGGCTTCGACACCGTGCTCGAGCAGGCCATCGCCGAGGCCTTGGACGGGCCCGAATATGTGTACCTGTCGCTGGACATCGACGTCCTGGACCCGGCCTTCGCCCCCGGCACAGGAACGCCCGAGCCGCCGGGTCTGACAAACCGGGAGCTGCTGCCGGCCATCCGTCGGATCTGCCATGAGACTCCGCTCGTCGGAATGGAAGTGGTCGAGGTCGCCCCGCACCTCGATCCTGGCTACACCACCACGATGAATGCGCGGCGAGCGATATTCGAGGGCCTGACCGGAATCGCCATGCGCCGCGCTGGCTTGCCCGGTCCGGCCTACCTGCACCCCGACGTCGCCGGGACACCGCCTGATTAAAGCGGGTAAGAGGGTCGGTTATCGGTGGGTGCAGGCGGCAGCGTAGCTCGCCGTGGTCTGGTAGCCGAGAGCCGAGTGCCCCGGCGGTGGTTGCATTCGTCCTTCCAATCGGTGATGACGACGCGAGGGTGGGTCAGTGCCCAGAAGGTGTTGATATGGCACTGTCAACTTGAGTCAACCTAATTGGCCGATGTGATGATTCGGGGTGATGAGCCGTGGCTTGGACGAAACGTCCTGTCCCAGTCGCTGATTCAGGCGGCGGCCGTGGTCGTCGCCCCGGTGATCTCGTTCCAGACCGCGAAGCGGTCGGCCATCACCTGTCGGTAGTCGGCCCCGCCGACAGCAGGTGCCGACGGGGCCGAAAGTGCGGCGAGATGCCGCTGAACGCGGACAGGAATCGTTGCGCGTGCCGGATCGACTTGAAGCGTTTCATCGCCCGCTCGCGTTGCCGGGTCGGCTGGTGAGAGTTCTCGGCGCGGTTGTTCAGGTACTTCGACCGGCGATGCCGCATCGACGGCATGAGCTCGCGGTGCGCCACCTGGTAGCTGGCGAGCTGGTCGGTGACGATCACCCTGGGCACGTACCGCAGGCCCTTGAGCAGTCGGCGGAAGAACTTCTTTGCGGCCACCGCGTTTCGGCGCGACTGGACCAGAATGTCGAGCACGTTGCCGTGCTGGTCGACCGCGCGCCACAGGTACCGCTGTGCGCCGTTGATCTGGACGAACACCTCATTCAGGTGCCATTTGTCGTCCAGCCGCCGACCACGACGGCGCAGCTGGTTCGCGTACTGCTGCCCGAACCGGTCGCACCAGGCCCGGATCGTCTCATAGGACACGTCGACACCACGTTCGAGCATCAGCTCCTGCACGTCGCGGAAGCTCAACGGGAACCGGTGGTACAGCCAGACGCAATGGCTGATGATCTCGGGCGGAAACCGGAACCCTTTATACGACCAGCCTGCAGCGGTCACGATCGTCGATCCTGCCCCACCTCACCTTCCCGGCTCACCAACCTGACAGTGCTATTTCCACCAGCGTCGACGACATTCCGCAACTTCTCGTACAGGGATCTCCCATGGTGCCAGCGGTCAATCAACCACCGGCCGAACGGTTTCCGGGTGAATTCGTTTCTCGTCGTGGCGGCGATCGTAGATGTCGGCGCCGCACTTATCGTGCCTTTTGAGGTCATCAACGAGTTTGGCGACGAGGATGTCGGGCCGACGTACCTCTGCCTCCGCGGCGGTGAGCCGCTCCACAAACGTGACTGAGCGATGACCGCACCAGCTGCGGTAGACCGGGCGACGACGATCCGGGTGCTCGCCGAGCAGTTCCACGCAGCCCTGCACATTGTCGAGGCTTCCTCTGCGGGCGAGGTCTAACGGCGGCCACACCGTCGGCCTATCGTGGGGCGATGTCGATCGCCCAACGCGAACGTGCCGGCTTGGTCGAAATCCTGCGCGCGGTGGGACCGGATGCACCCACGCTGTGCGAGGGCTGGACGACTCGCGACCTGACCGCGCACCTGGTGGTGCGCGAACGCCGCCCCGACGCGTTGCCCGGCCTCTTGTTCGGGCCGCTGGCGTCCCACACCGCACGCGTGCAGAACCAGCTGACCACCTCGACGAAGTGGGAGGACCTGGTCGACCTGTTCGCGTCAGGCCCGCCGGTGCTTTCGCTGTTCAAGATTCTCGACCCCGTAGCGAGCATTCATGAGATGTTCGTCCACCACGAGGACCTCCGCCGTGCACAGACTGGCTGGGAGCCAAGGGAACTCGACGCGAGCACCACTGCGGCGGTGAGGCGGCGCATCCCGATGATCAGCCGGGTCGGGCTGTCGAAGTCGATGGCAGCGCTGCCCGCTCGGCTGACGCTGCGCACCCTCGACGGTCAGACGGTGGTGGCGGTCGGCAACGGTTCGCCGGTCACGGTGACGGGCGAACCGCAGGAGCTGTTGCTGTTCGCGTTTGGCCGCAACGCCGTCCGCGTCGACTTCAGCGGGGATGACGATGTCGTCGCCGCGGTGCGGGCGGCTAAGCGCGGCTTTTGAGCGGTCGGAAATCACAACGAATAAGGAGTTACGATGCGTTTGCCGTTGCTTCTGCCGACAGATTTGACTGCCGAGCAGCGTCCTTTGTACGTCTCGTTCGAGAAGATGGTGCAGGCGAGGGAGTACTCGGGATTTGAGGTGCGTAATCCGGAAGGTGCGTACATCGGCCCGTGGGGGGTGTTCCTGCAATTCCCGGAGCTTTCGAAGCCGCTGATTGATTTCATTAACCTGGCGCAGAAGCTGCCGGGTCTAAGTGAGCGGGCGCGTCAGGTTGTGATCCTGGCGATCGGTGGGCAGTTCAACGTCGCTTACGAGCTTTATGCCCACGATCCGCTGGCGGTGAGCGCCGGGCTGCGTGCGGACCAGATCGGGGCGCTGAGCGCGGGTGCCCGCCCGGCCGACCTGAACGAAGACGAACTGCTGGCGTTCGATGTCACGAAGGCGCTGGTCGGCGGTGCCGGCCCGGTTCCCGGTCCGCTGTACGACGCGGCGGTCGCGAAGCTCGGCCAGGAGGGTTTCGACGCGATCATCTTCATCACCATCCACTACCTCGCCCTCGGCGTCATGCTCAACGCCTACGACGTCCCGGTCGGGCGCCCGGTCTCGCAGCTGTAAAGGAGGAGTACTCATGAACACTCCCGATCACTCCGCACTGGAGAAGCTCCTCGACAGCTCCGAGGACTTCGGCACTTTCGGCCGCTACGAGGAGACGCCGGTGGCCGAGATGTCGCCGGAGATGCGCGAGGCGTTCGACTTCACCAAAAATCTGCGTGGCCTGGTTCCCGGCCCACACAAGATCTGGGTGGCGAACCCGAAGCTGTCGAAGACGATCGTGCCCACCGGTGCCTACTTCCAGACGGCCTCGACGCTATCGAAGGCCGAGATCGAGATCGCGACCTGCGTGATCTGCGGGCAATGGGGCGCGGCGTACAGCAGCTTCGAGCACGAGAAGATCGGCGTGCACCTGGGTCACCTCGAACCGGCGAAGTGCGCGGCGCTGGTCGCAGGCCTGCCGACCTCGTTCGACGACCCCCGCGAGCAGATCGTGTACGAGCTTTCCTCGGCGCTGGCCGAGGCCCGCGTGGTGCCGCAATACCTCTACCGGCGGGCGCAGGAGCTGCTCGGAGACGCCGGCATCGTAGACGTCACGGTCCTGATGGGCTGGTTCACCATGGTCTCGCTCACGCTCATGGCCTTCGACGTGCCGTCCAACGCCGTCGGACTCAAGCAGTAGCTCGTCTGGCATCTTGAGGAATGTGAGGAGGCAATCATGGCGCTTGCGCCGCTGCCCGAAGTGACTGTGACCCCGGTCACCCATTTGCCCGAGAAGTACTTCCTGGAGAACCTCGTCGTCCGCGCCGATGGCTCGGTGCTGATCACGGCTCTGCTTTCGAAGGAGTTATGGCTTGTGCCCGCCCCTGCGCGCGAGCTTGGCGAGCCGGTTCTGCTGCACCGCTTCGACCACCTGACCACAGGCATCGTCGAAGTTGAGCCGGACGTGTTCGTGGTCAGTCTCTCGGAGCTCTACACCACGCACGAGTCCCACCTGGTTCGGATCGACCTAAACGGCTGGACTCCGGGCACACCGGTCAACCCGGAGATCATCTACACGTTCGACGAGAGGGTGCGCGCGCTTAACGGCAGCTGCGCCTTCGGTCCCTCGTCGATGCTGCTGGCCGACTGCTTTGCCGGGCTGATCTGGCGGGTGGACCTGTCCGACCACGCCCACAAGGCGACCGCCGACGTGTGGGTCTCGCATGACACGATGTGGCACGACCCCGACAGTGAGGTGCCCCCGCCGCTGCAGCCGGGTGTCAACGGCGTGCGCTACGGCGCGAAGACCGGCTACGTGTACTACACGTCCACGGCGCAGAAGGTGTTCATGCGCGTTCGGGTCGACCCGAAGACGCTCGATCCGGCCGGTCCCCCGGAGTTCATCGCCGCGATCGACAACGCCGACGACTTCTGCATCGACGAGGACGCCGGCTTCGCCTACGTCACCCGCCACCGCGGCAACACCCTCGACCGCGTTCCGCTTGCCCCGCGCCACGGCAGCGAGGTGCGGCACATCGCCGGCGACCCGTTCGACCCGGTAGTCGTTGGTCCCTCCAGCGCCTACTGGGGCCGCGAGCCCGGCGACGTGGGCAAGGTCATGTACGTCACGACCGACGGCGGCACCACCGCCCCGCCCGACGGCATCGTGCGCAACGCCGCACTTGTGCGCGTCGAACTCAAGGCGCCTACCGCGTCGTGATGACTTTGCCGTCTGAGCTCTGCCGCACACAACACGGCAGAGCTCAGACGGCAAAGAGAGCTACGTACGTGGGCAGTGGCTGCTGTCGGACATACCTCGGCGGCGGGGTTTGGGTGGCGCGTTGCAAGTTCCGTGACACCGACGGAGTTACCCGACGAGTCGAGCGGCGTGGCCCACTCGACGAGTTCGATAAACATGGCAAGCTCGCCGAGGAGGCGGTGAAGAAAATCTTCAACGCAGGCGAGTGCGAATTTCTTGTCAAGCTCCGTAGCTACTGCACGCATCGTTCCATCGTTTCTCCCGGCCTGGCGACAACGATGTCCTGGGAATAGGATGGCCCCCTGCAACACACGAATACGCTTACCCTCCACCGCGACACACTCCTGGAGTGGGGAGGTTGGACGGGCGAAGCACCGGCCTTCATTCAATGGCAGTAACGCTGGCCACAACAGTTACGAGAGGGCGTGGGCGGTGTTCGAATGCTGGATCGGCGAGCTCGACGTCCCACGTCCGAAACGTTTTGAACAGCATCTCCCGCTCGTCGTCGGGAAGGTCGCCAAAGCAATCCAACGCAGCGCCGACCGGTGGGACCTGGCCAAACCTGGACGTTGGACGTGATGCTCGCCGATCCAGCCTCCTGGGCGATGGTGGCCGGCGGTAGTGGGGCTGGCCCAGTCACACCGCACCTGCGCTGCACGCTGTCCGTCGACGGAGTCGTCGCCGCAACCAAGGAGGGGCCCCGAGGTGCATTGTGTTCGCTACGGTCGTGGTGAGTGACTTGGCGCGCCTCCTCGGTGGTCAATGGCTAGGTCTACCGACCTGACAGGTTGGCTGACGCTGCTGGCTGATGGGTTGTCCACCGAGTTCGGTGTGGCCGCCGCGGCGACC
This sequence comes from uncultured Solirubrobacterales bacterium, assembly GCA_963812225.1. Lineage (GTDB taxonomy): Bacteria > Actinomycetota > Thermoleophilia > Solirubrobacterales > Solirubrobacteraceae > Palsa-465. The sequence goes on along the minus strand of CAWEUN010000004.1, from coordinate 608,097 downwards.
CCGAAACGGCTATGCAGGTAAGCACCCACTTCTCGAAGCCACCTTCGTGCTCGGCCTCCCCCGATGCCAATGACGTCCGGCCCCGGTGTTCAGCAGTCGGCCAGACGCTCCATGATGTCGGCGGCTTTCAGCAGCGTCCGGCGCTCGGCGGGCGTGAGGTTCTGTTCGACGGCTGCTTCGAGCCAGGCTTCCCGCGCGGGGGCGATGGTCGAGATGAGCTTGCGCCCAGCGGATGTGGCCGACACGAGTGTCTTGCGGCCGTCTGTGGGGTCTGACCTGGCGGCGACGAGTCCTGCCTGACGCAAGGAGGCGACCGTCTCGGCCATCGACTGATGACGTACGTGCTCGGAGACGGCGAGAGCGCTGACCGTCGTGGGTCCTTCCTCGGCAATGCGACCCAGTGTGGTCAGCTGCGACCACGTCCAGCGCATGCTGGCGGGCGCGGACTCGGTGCGCAGCCGCGCGCGCAGCCGAATCATCGCGCGAGGAAGGTGGCGAGCCACGTCGCGGGGAAGCGGTGCTGTCATGGATGGGAACTCCATCTCGCTCAAGCCTGTCGAAAGTATTGCCAGGCGGCCGGTAGTGCTTACGCAGGCAGCCTGCGCAGAGCGCCTGTGTGGTGCATACCGATTGTAATCGGCGTCATTACGCATCTGAGCCAGATCTGGGCGTTCTACGGCCGCGAATCGCTTCGTCGAGTTGCCGCGCCGTGTGTGCTGTGCCCACACGACCCTGCGCCGTAGCCCTCAGTGGCACAGAAGTTCTGGCGGTACAGCGCTATCGCCTGGCGCGGTCCCACTGGAGCGGTCCCGCTCGCAGAAATGCAAATCGAGACTGAATCTATCGACCCAAACTATACAGGTCCACTGTACAGGTTGCCTGTATATCGTTTACACTGGGGCGCGGCGAGGAGCTCGATACGGCACGGACTCCGAACCGTGGACGGCATTCCAATCTCTGCCCTTTCGAGGTGTCGGTCGGCCAAGAGTGAACGGAGATCGATGACATTCCGAACGAGAACCAAGCCTTCCTGCAACGCGACGACGTTCGGCGTCGACCGGCAGGACGGGGCATTCTCGTGGCGCTTCGTCAGCCCACTGTATGTCGCTGCGACGCTCAATCCGATCAACAGTTCACTGATTGCGACCGCATTGGTGCCCATCGCGCACGCGCTGAACGTGCCAGTGGGACAGACGGCGATCCTGGTATCGGCCCTGTATCTGGCCTGCGCGATAGCGCAGCCCGCTGCCGGCAAGGTCGCCGAGCAGTTCGGTCCTCGTCGGGTGCTGTTTGCCGGCATCCTTCTCGTGCTCCTCGGCGGGATCATCGGCGGTGTCGCGCACGACATCCCGGTAGCGGCCGTAGCCCGCGTGCTGATCGGGATCGGCACCTCGGCCGGGTATCCCGCGGCGATGGTGATCATCCGCCGCCGCGCCAGGTGGGCGGGGCTCAGCGAGCCGCCCGGCCGGGTGCTCGGCGGGCTGTCGATCGCGGGGACAGTCACGGTCGCGGTGGGCCTACCCATCGGCGGTGTGCTGGTCGACGCTTTCGGTTGGCGCTCGACGTTCCTTGTCAATATTCCGGCCGCGGTCATCGCCCTGTTGCTCACGATGGCGTGGGTTCCCAAGGACGAACGGCTCCAACGCCGTACGGCGCGCGAGATCGCCAGCCGCATCGACGCCGGCGGCATCGTGCTGTTCGGGGCCGCGATGAGCGCCCTGCTGATGTTTCTGCTCGCGCTGCCAAGCACACAATGGATGGCTCTTTGGACCGCCATCACATTGTGCGTTGCGCTCGTGTTGTGGGAACTGCGGGCGGTCACGCCGTTCATCGATATGCGGCTGCTGGTATCCAATCGGGCGCTGACGCGCACCTACGTGCGCAACGCCCTCACGCTACTGGCGATCTACGCCGTGTTTTATGGGCTCACCCAGTGGCTGGAGGCCGCCCACGGGCTCTCGCCCCGAGAGGCGGGGCTGCTGCTGCTGCCGATGGGCCTCGGCGCCGCGCTGTTGTCGCAACCGGTCTCGGCGCGCAACCTGGTCCGCGGTCCGTTAGTCGTCGGCGCCATCAGCCTGGTCGTTGCATCGGTCGCGGTCGCCCTTCTCACCGCCGAAACTCCCGTTACAGCCATTGTCGGCGTCACCGTGCTTTTCGCGGTCGCACTGGGAACCGCGGTCGTCGGAAACCAGACCGCTCTTTACATCCAGGCTCCCGCAGAGCATGTCGGCACCGCTGCCGGGCTCTTCCGCACCTTCGGCTATGTGGGCTGCATCGCGTCGTCGACTGTCACCGGAATCATCTTCCGCCACAACGTCACCGACTCCGGCATGCACCTGGTCGGGCGACTCCTCGTCGTGGTGAGCATCGTCGTGCTGCTTCTGACGGTGTTCGACGGCACCCTCAAGTCTCCGAAAGCTTCGCCTCCGGCAGCGACGACGAGCGCTGACGCGCGACCCTGGGAAAGGAGTGCCATGACTGGCCTTGTCAAGCGCGCATGGGTTCCACTGGTCATGGTGGTCGTGGTGGCCATCGCCTCATTCACGGTCGCGCGGCTGCATGGGGTCTTCGGCTCGCACATGTACACACCGGATAACGGCAACGCCGACGCGATCATCCAGTTCAATCCCAAACACGTTCTCCTCGAGATCTTCGGCGCGCCCGGAACCGTGGCAGACATCAACTATCTGGATGAGCAGGCTCAGCCCCAACGCCTCGATGCGGTGAGGCTGCCGTGGTCATTTGAGATCGTGACCACGCTGACCGCGGTGCTGGCCAACGTTATTGCACAGGGCGACAGCGACTCCATTGGCTGCCGGATCACCGTTAACGGTCTGGTGCGCGATCAGGAGTCGGCCGATTCCTACCACGCGCAGACCTCCTGCTTGGTGAAGTCGGCATGAGCACCCACCACAGCGCGCCGCCAGACGCTACCCCACGCCCGCTCATTGCCCGCACTATCCGGTTGTTCGCGGTGCCGATCATTGTGGGTTGGATCGCGCTGACCGTGGTGGTCAATGTGATCGCACCCTCGCTGGATAAGGTCGGTGCGGCGCACTCGGTGCCGATGACCGCCAAGGATGCTCCCTCGACGATCGCGATGATGCGCATCGGCAAGGACTTCCAGCAGTTCGATTCCGACACCACGGCGATGGTGTTGTTGGAAGGTCAGGACAAACTTGGTGATGCTGCGCACCGCTTCTACGACACATTGATCGCTAAGCTCTCCCAAGACACCAAGCATATCGAGCACATCAACAACTTCTGGGGTGACCCGCTGACCGCGGCGGGCTCACAAAGCACCGACGCCAAGTCCGCCTATGTGCAACTGAACCTGCGCGGCGACCAGGGTGGTACCGAAGCCAACGAATCGGTGGCCGCCGTGCAACGTATCGTGAATTCCGGTACCGCCGCCGCCGGGTATTAAGGCCTATGTCACCGGTCCCGGTCCGTTGGCCGCCGACCGCCGCGAGTACGGCGACAAGGGCGTGCAGAAAATCACCACCGTCACCCTGATCGTGATCGCGGTGATGCTGCTGGTGGTCTACCGCTCGATATCGACCACCCTGGTCATGCTGGTGACGTTGGGGATCGAACTGTCGGCCGCGAAAGGGTTCATCGCGGTATTGGGCAACTGGAACCTCCTTGGACTGTCCACCTTTGCGATCAACCTGCTCGTCGCGCTGGCGATCGCAGCGTCGACCGACTACATCATCTTCTGGGTGGGCCGGTATCAGGAGGGCAGATCCAGAGGCCTGGATCGAGAAGCCGCCTACTACAACATGTTCTCGGGCACCGCGCATGTGATCGTGGGATCGGGCCTGACCGTGGCCGGTGCGATGGCGTGCCTGAGTTTCTGCCGGCTTCCCTACTTCCAGACCCTTGGCGCGCCGTGTTCGCTGGGTCTGCTGGTGGTGCTGGCGGCCTCACTGACCCTCGGCCCGGCGCTGGTCGTCGTGGTCAGCCGGTTCGGGGTGCTCGACCCCAAGCGAGCCCACCGCGAGCGGGGATGGCGTCGCATCGGCACCGCCGTGGTGCGCTGGCCTGCCCCGGTGTTGGCCGCCACCACCGCGATAGCCCTCGTCGGATTGCTGGCGCTACCGGCCTACACCACCAACTACAACGACCGCTACTACATCCCCGGCTACACCCCGGCCAACATCGGATACCACGCCTCGGATCGGCACTTCCCGCAAGCCCGCATGGAGCCCGAACTGCTGATGGTCGAAGCCGACCACGATCTACGCAACCCGGCCGACATGATCGTGCTGGACAAAGTCGCCAAAAACGTCTTCCACATTCCCGGTATCGCCCGCGTGCAAGACATCACGCGACCACTGGGCACACCCATCGACCACAGCTCGGTGCCCTTCCAGATCAGTTTGCAAGCCGCCAACAACGTCGAGAACCTCCAATATCTGCACGACGCTGTTTCCAATTTGACCAAGGTCAGCGATCAGCTACTGGTCACGATCAACATCACCGAGCATCTCTCCGACCTGACCCATCAACTCACCGGCGTCACACACGATCTGGACGGCCAGACCCACCAGATCAAGTCGGACACCAACGACTTGCGCGACCACATCGCCGACTTCGACGACTTCTGGCGACCCATGCGCAACTACTTCTACTGGGAACCGCACTGCTTCGACATCCCGATCTGCTGGTCGCTGCGATCGCTGTTCGACAGCCTCGACGGCATCGACACGCTCAGCGACGACATCGGCAACATCACCACCGACATCGACAAACTCGACGTCATCCTGCCGGAGCTGGATGCGCTGCTGCCACAACTGACCGCCACCCTGAGGACAGTGCGAGCGCTGACGATGACGGCGACCAGCACCTTCGCTGGACTGATCAATCAGCAGGACGCCCTAACCAAGAACTCGACCTTCATGGGCAAGGCGTTCGATGACTCCCACAACGATGACACCTTCTTCCTGGCGCCCGAGGCGTTCGAGAATCCAGACTTCCAGCGGGGTCTGAAGCTGTTCTTGTCACCGGACGGCAAATCCGCGCAGTACATCATCACCCACAAGGGCGATCCCGCCACCCCAGAAGGCATCTCGCACATCGACCCCATCATGCAGGCCGCAAGCGAGGCGGTGAAGGGAACGCCCCTGGAGGGCGCCAACCTGTACCTGGGCGGCACCGCGGCCACCTACAAGGACATGCACGACGGCTCCATGTACGACCTGATGATCGCGGTCACCGCAGCGATCGCCCTGATCTTCATGGTCATGCTCGGTATCACCCGAAGCCTGATCGCCTCCGCGGTCATCGTCGGCACCGTGGCCCTGTCGCTGGGCTCCTCCTTTGGAATCTCGGTGCTGATTTGGCAAGACCTGCTGCACATGCCGCTGAACTGGCTGGTGCTGCCGATGGCCATCGTGATCATGTTGGCGGTGGGATCGGACTACAACCTGCTGCTGGTCTCCCGGTTCCAAGAAGAGATCCACGCCGGGCTGAAGACCGGCATCATCCGCTCCATGGGCGGCACCGGCGGGGTCGTCACCACCGCCGGGCTGGTGTTCGCCGCGACCATGGGCTCGATGCTGTCCAGCGACCTACGCATCGCCGGCCAGATCGGCTCCACCATCATGCTCGGACTGCTCTTCGACACCCTGGTGGTCCGGTCCTTCATGACGCCATCGATCGCTGCGCTACTGGGGCGATGGTTCTGGTGGCCGCGGAGCGTACACACCCACGCCGCCCCAGAGCCGGCCGCCGGCGACCGCGCGACGGAGGACACGGCCTGCCACCCAGCCCCTTGCGGTCAACGCGATGAATCCCGAAGGACAACAATGAGATTGGCCGGAGCGCTCAGTGCGGTCGGAACGACGACAGCCACGATCATGCTGGCCGTCCCGGCACGCGCCGACGTCGACACCGATTTCGCGAATCAGTTGCACACCTACGGCATCTACGGGCAGCGCGACTACAACGCGTGGCTGGCCAAGATCACCTGTGAACGGCTCGATGACGGGTTGGACAGCAACGCCGAGAAGTCCGCCGTGTTCCTTTCACCCAACCTGCCGCACGGCAGCACCACCGAGCAGACATGGCAGTTCCTCGCCGCGGCGATCAACACCTACTGCCCCGACAGGACTGCGGTCCTGACGTCGGTGGCGGAAACGAACCGATGAGATGAGAGGAAACGCAGATGCCCCGACCAACGCCCGCGCGACGATCGCCTAAGCGTGTGCTTGTCAGAGCCACAGTCAACGATGGCGAACTGAGCGCAGGGTTTCAATCTGACCTGACGATTGACCAGGATGCGGTGGACGGACTCGTAACCGCCGAGGAATGTGCTGCCGAATTCGACGAGAACCGCGACGATGGCACGTTGCAGGCTGAATATCGCCGGCTCGCCGCCGAACAGGCCGCCTTGCGCCGGCTCGCCACGCTCGTCGCGCGCGGCGTTGAACCTTTGGAGGTATTTGGCGCGGTGGCCGACGAGATGCGCCGATGCGTGCCCGCAGACACCGCCGGATTGTGGCGCTTCGAGACGGATGGCGAGATTACCAAGGTAGCCGCAGCCGATCCTGAGGCGCTGGCGAGATGGCCGGTGGGCACCCGAACTCCGGTGGAAAGCAACACTATCGCTTCGCTGGTACTACGCACCGGCCGGCCCGCACGGATCGACAGCTACGACAACGTTGCCGGGCCGATCGCGGCTCGCGCGCGCGAGGTAGGCGTGCGCGCGGCGGTGGGGGTGCTAATCATCGTTGATGGACGCGTGTGGGGCCTGGCGGCGGTCGGTTCCCTGCAACCTGGCCCCATGCCAGCCGACACCGAGGTGCGCATCGGCCGCTTCGCCGAACTGATCGCCACTGCACTCGTGGCCGGTTATCGCGACGAGCAGAAGCGGCAGCTCCTGGCTGAGGGGTCACAACGTTTGAGTCTGATTGACGCGCTACTGGAGGGACGAGCGTTCGACGAGTGGAGTCTGCGGGAGGTCGCCGGCTCCCTGCGGCTGCCGATCAATGGTCCTTTTGTGGTCGCCGCCGCCCAAGTTCCCACCGTGGGCGATGAGCCGCTCCCCGAGATCGAGTCGAAGCTGCGTAGCCTTGACATCTTTTCGGCGTGGCGGCAGCTGCCTGACGTGCAGGTCGGGATCGTGCACATCAAGTCCGACCAAAAACTCGACCTCGTTGTTGCCCTACTGTCTCGGACGACAACCGCGCGAGTGGGCGTAAGTGCGGCCTTCAAGGATCTGCGCGATACGCCACAAGCCCTGCACGTGGCAAGAGTGATGTTGCGGGGCCCGACCGACTCCACCTCCTCGGTCGCGGTGTTCGACGGCTCCATCCTGGCCACCGCTGCCGTGAGCGCGCCGCAGGTGATGGTCCAAACGGTCGGCGCTGTTTTGGACGGTTTTGGCGACCTTCCCCACGAGGAGCGCGAGATGCTGTTCGACACGTTTCGGGTGTGGCAGGACACTGATGCGTCGGTGCGCGGTGCGGCTGAGGTGCTTACTTGCCACCCGAACACGGTCCGCCACCGGTTGCGCCGGATCGAGAAACGTACCGGCCGATCCCTCTCGCGGCCGAAGGATGTCGCCGAACTGTGTTTGGCTTTCGAGGTACATCGCCGTCTGATGTAGCCGAAACCCATTGAGGCTGTGGATAAGCGGAAGGCCGCCACAACAACTTGTTTGTTCGCCGCGGCCGCGCGGTTATGAGCACCAGCAGTGGCGGCTGGTGGCAGTGGGAGGAAGGGCGGGCGCGGCAATGTTGCAGCGTTGCCGTTATCGAGTGTGTGCGTCGGTGCAGCAGCGTGATAGCGCAACAGTGGCGCTGTGTGTCGACGTGCAGGAAAGATTGACAAGACGCGCCTGGCTAGATTGACAAAACCTCGGCGTGTCGCGAGGGCTTGTCAAAGTAGGTGATTCACTCGGCATCCCGACTGCTCCGTCCCGACGATGTACGTGTGGAGCGATGGCGACATCTTCGTGCTCGCCAACGGTGCTCGCGCCTGTGGCCCGCCGTCGCGTTGCCCGCGGGCATCAGCTCGGGCCGGGTCGGATGCTCGGCGGCACGTCCCCTTGTTAGACTGATCGAATATCGCATACGGCATTGTTAATGCCGCATGGGTGCAACGAAATGGCGCTTGATGAATGCGACGCAAGAGCGTGCTTCGAAGCGACCGGTCGTCTTCATCACCGGCGCGAACGGGTTCATCGGCCGCGCACTCGGGGCGTATTTCAGCGATAAGGGGTTTGCCGTACGCGGCGTCGACCGCGGCGCTGATCCCGCGCGCTTTGTCGTCGCGGGTGACATTGTCGACCCCAGTCCGTGGCAGGCCCAACTCGAGGGGTGCGCCGTGGTAGTGCACACGGCTGCTGTCGTGAGCAACGCGGTCCCAGCCGTGCAGCAGTGGCAGATCAACGTCCTTGGCACCCGTCGGGTCATCGAGGCCGCGGCGCGCGCCAAGGTCGGGCGCGTCGTCCATCTGAGTTCGGTGCGGGCCTACGGGGATCTCGGTTTTCCCGACACGGTCGAGGAGTCGTGGCCACTGCGCCCCGACGGGCACGCGTACGTGGATACCAAAGTCGCGTCGGAGGCCGTCGCCTTTCAGGCCCACGCGGCCGGTGAGGTCGCGGTCACGATCGTTCGTCCCGGTGATGTCTATGGTCCGGGGTCGCGACCGTGGACGATCATCCCCGTTGAATGGACCAAGAATGGACGCTTCATCCTGCCCGCCGGAGGTAAGGGCGTCTTTTCCCCCGTCTACATCGACGACCTCGTGGAGGGGATCTTTCTCGCAGCGACCCACCCCGATGCTGCGGGTCACGCCTTCAACCTGCCCGGCCCAGAGCCAGTAACGTGCGCGGAGTTCTTCGGCCACTACGCGCGGATGCTCGGGATGGCACCCCAGCGCACCGTTCCTACCGCCGTCGCGATCGGCCTCGCCACCGTAGTGGGCACGGCCGACCGTGTCCGTGGCCGAGCCTCTGAACTCAACGCCGAGATCGTCCTCTACCTCACCCGCACTGGCGGCTACTCGCGCGTCAAAGCCGAGCGAGTCCTGGGCTGGGTCCCGCGGATCTCCCTCGACGTCGGCATGTCACGTACCGAGGCATGGCTGCGTGCGGAAGGCCACCTCACTCGAACCTGACATTGCGGCTATTGCATGACCATTCGCACTTGCTGGATGTCGGCCCACACAGAAGAAGGAGATCTCCGATGACCATTGCGAACACGTCCGCCCTGGAGGCGATCGGTGCCCGGGGTATCCCCGAGTTCGAGGGCGTCCACGATGTCTGGCCGCGGGGGAAGAGGCTGGCTGCGGTCCGCGAGGCGGCCACGGCATACAAGGCCCGGTTCAAGAGTGCGGGCCAGATTCACGCGGTGCGGTCCATCGATATTGCGACGGCGCCGTACCCGACCGCGTTCGCCTTCCACGGGGCTGCCATCGCGCCGCACGTGCCGATGATCTCGTTTATGAACCGGATGACGGTCGTCGAGTACGACGACTTCGCTGGCGAGCGTAGGGTTTTGGTGTTCGAGCCGACCGTGCCGGCCGGGTCGGCGGAGGCGCCTTTCTATCGGTCCCTCATCGCACTGGGTCAGAAGGCACCACTGGGGTTGGGGACCAAGCTGACCGAAGCGGTCTACCTCAAGTACTACAACGAGCCGCAGGACGCGCTGCGGGTGCTTGGGCTGAGCGCCGACGACATCGACTATGCAACGTTTGATCACCTCCACGTCCAGGACCCCCGGATGATCCTCGGCTCGAGCAACCCGATCCCGGGTGAGGCGGCGCCGCGGACGCCGATCTTCGGCAACGCCAAGTTGCTCGCGCACACCCGGGAATTGGCGACATTGGAATCGCTGCACCCGATGCAGTGGGCCTGGTATGTCGAGGACGGTATGGATGGTGTCGACCCGGACTCGATCATCGCCTTCGACGGCGACATCGAACTCGGCGTCGGTGTGACCCTCATGTGGACCCCCGGCCACACCGACGGCAACCATTCGCTCGTCGTCAACACCCCCGACGGGGTGTGGGTCTCCTCCGAGAACGGCATCTCGGCCGACAACTGGCAGCCCGAGCTGTCGAAGATACCGGGCGTGAAGCGGTATTCCAAGCAGTACGGCCGCGAGATTGTCCCGAACGCCAACACCCTCGAAGACTCTTTGGACCAATACGACTCGATGGTCAAGGAGAAGGTCATGGCTGACCCGTGCAAGGCCGACCCGCGTTGGCTGCAGATCCAGCCGTCGTCGGAACTGTTGGCGTTGAAGCGTTTCTGGCCGGTCGTTCCCGGGATCACCCACGGCGGGCTCAACTACGGCCAGCTCTCCCGCGGCTCACGATGACGGTTCCCGGCGCCAGCGGGGCTGTTGTCACCGGGGCCGGGCGCGGTTTGGGCCGGGCGTTGGCCGGGATGCTCGCCGATCGTGGGTATGCCGTGCACGTTACCGACGTCGACTTAGCTGCGGCGAAGGCTGCCGCTGCCGAGATCGGGCATGACGGGTTCGCCTCGGCGCTCGACGTCCGGGATGCGCAGGCATGCCTCGACATCGCCCACGCCACGAGCGAGAGGGTTGGGTCGCTAGGCCTCTGGGTCAACAACGCGGGTGTGCTGGTCACCGGGCCGGCCTGGGAGCAGGACGAGAACACCCGCCGGCTGATGATGGAGGTCAATGGTTTGGGCGCGATGAATGGCACCCTCGCCGCTCTCGATGTCATGCGCGGCCAGTCCAGCGGGCACGTCGTCACGATCGTGTCGCTCGCCGGGCTGGTCGCCGTGCCCGGGGAGGCGGTGTACGCCGCGTCGAAGCACGCCGCCATCGGGTTCGCCCTGAGCACGCTGGCCGACCTTCGGCTGGCCGGCATCACGCACATCGACATCAGTTGCGTTTGCCCGGACGGCATCTGGACGCCGATGCTCTACGACAAGCTGGACGACCCGCAGGCGGCATTGTCCTTTTCCGGGAAGTTGTTGGAGCCCGAAGATGTCGTCAAGGCCGTCGCGAAGGTCCTCGACAAACCGAAACCCGTGACGACAGTGCCCGCGTGGCGCGGCGGCCAGGTACGTGTGATCGACGCCCTCCCCCGAGTCATGGTCGCGACGACCGGACTCGTCAACACGCACGCCCGTCGCGCGCAGCGAAAGTTCAGGCGGCGCTATGCCAAGGAGGGCCGCATCGACTGATCACTGCTCGCTCACGAGCCCGAATGTGATTGCGGACGTTGCGAAGCCGCGACCCCGACCTGGTGGAAAAGGTCTTTCGCCGCCATGCCTTCGCCGGCCTAGAACTCCTCCTCGACGACCTAGACTAGGCTGCCCGGTCCGGCTCAACCCGGACTGACAGGCAGTAGCAGGTAGGACGAGTGCTTCCCGCCAGTGTGGAGGGTGACGGTGCCGCCGAAATGTCGGCGGGCCGGTCATCGCGCAGCCGCGGTTCGCCCGGTCCATCCGGTGCTAACCACCGAGACCGCAGTTATCAGAACGTGAGTGCTGCCCGGGGCGGATGCGGGCTTGGGCTTGTTAAACAACAACGACAATTTGTTCATCTTCGCTGCACGTCGACAACAGTTGTCGACGTGCAAGAAAGATTGAAAAGACACGCCTGCCTAGATTGACAAGACCTCGGCGTGTCGCCAGGGCTTGTCCAAGTAGGTGGTCCATGTGCATCCCGACCGCTGCCTGACGCCCGCGCACCCAGCCCGACTTCGTGACGAGGCCCCCCTGTAGGCCCGGCTGGCCGTAGTGTGGGCGGTTTTGCGCCCAGCCCTGGCTCCCCTAATCACCGCAATCAATTGGATTCACCGGTGCGGACAACGCGGCGACGCGGAGCAGTAAGACAACCACGTCACAGCCCTACGTCACCGGCGTAGATACCGAAACACGAAGCCCCGCAGCACCTAACCCACGCGAGTAACCATCGTGGTGATGTCAAAGCCTCCAAAGCTGTTGGCACACAGGCGACTACGGGTGCCGCCGCGCCGAGCGTGCGCCCACGGGGCTTGGTCGCGCCGCGATGAGCGTCCGATCACCCGTGCCGTATCGCTGCGAAGCTGTCATGGATTGCCGGCGAGAGCGTGCCGGCGAGAGCGGATCTGTGAGAACTTTCTGTCAGGAGAATGACCGCAACCGTGCCTGGCGGCGCGACCCACTTTAGACGGGACGGAACTGTGAAGCATGTACTGGCACAGGACAATGCGTGCCAATGCGTGTGGCAATGCGTGTGCCAATGCGGTGTGGTGAGGATTTTCCTTACTGGTAATCAAGCTGACTGCGTGCGGCGATAGGCAGCGGTCTCTTTCAGATCGGAAACTTTCAGGGGACCGCATCGAGATAGAACCGGGTGTGCGCGATGCGTTCATCTACCACCGAAAGGATGATCACGACGCCTGTGCTCGCACTCGGGATGCCCTCGTCGGAGGTGCCGATAAGTGTCGCTCGCCGGGCGGACCAGTCCCGCAGCCTTGACCTGTTTGATTGTCGCGAACCCTGGGCCCGCGCGCCGTCGTCGCGGCACCTGGTCTGAATCCGGTCCGGTTCGATGGCGACATTTCGTTTCCTGATGGCCTCCGACACCACTAGGCATCGAAGACCGAAACCCACTCTCTCCCCAGGCAATTACGTCACCGTGACGTTTCGCGCGGTCTCCCCCGTCCGCCCATGCTGTCACTCAGCATGTTTCACCATCATGGATAATTATTCGTATCGGGGCGAGCGATGAATGTCGAGAGTGTCGACGTGCGCCACCTCGTGTCCCTTCTCCATTGCCGTGGTGCAATTCATTCCGCCACATTAATTCCAGTACTGCAGCCACTCGACAGTCGCGAAGACCGTCAACGACGCGGCGTAGACGATCACGGCTACTGCCGCACCGCGCAGGCTGATTCGCAGACCAGCGCCGTCGACCGGGTCGAGCCAGCGGCGGCACCATGACGCCACCGTGGGCATCAACCACCATTGCATCAACGCCACGCTGAGAACTTGACTGAGCCAAACTGACAGCCACGGCTGCGCGCCCAACTTGCCGATCACCGGTGCCACGAACTTCGACTGCAGCATCACCATGGGGTAGAGCACCATCATTAGGAGCATCGCCGTCTTCCAGCTCGGCGTCATCTTCGCCTTCCCGTCTACGTTCCGCACGGTGGTACCGAACGGGGTGGTCTGGGCGAATACCGACAAATCCGTCGTCAGACTCGACCGCACCGGCGGCAAGACTTCGTTGCGCTGCGGCGACCGTAGCCATGCCGACAATTGGGGTTCGGTGCGAAAAAGGATCAGCGACATCCATTTCCCCAACGCACCCGGCCGGAAGATGGCCGTGCCTTCATAGCCGGAGAATTGGGAGGCGGCCATCGTCAGCCTGAGATGGGCAGCCTGGAAGTCGGCCTCCATACCGCTGGACACGCTGGAGGAGACAATCGCCACACCGGTCGGCATCACCGCGCCTTCAATGATCACCAAATCCGAAGAAAGCCGCAGAAATCCCCGTGCCGCAGCGCCGCGCACCAAGTGCTTCCACGTCGCCCCGTCGAGCCACTGGTGGAGCAAGTCCTTGGACTCGAAGGTCACCGCGACCGCCCAGTCCAGCGGCGTGTCGCGACGGATCGACGCGGCGAACGCAACGAATCCTCGTGCGGCCTCCGCAGCGGATCGCACGTCACAGACCCAACCGTCGAAAACTTCGGGGTCAGCGGCCCGGGTAAAAATCGTGACGGCCATGGCCTTCATGGCGATCCACCTAGACCGCGCCGAATCGACGGCCCGCGCCGGACTTGCGTCGCAACCTTAATTGCCATGCGATTCTCCTTACTCAGCTAGGTCATCTCCGCCCAGGGGTGACCCGCAACTTCTTCTCATTGCGTGTCGCCTGGACTGTCACATTCGAGCAACCGGGCTTTCAGACCCAAGTGCGATCGGTGACTAATGCATGGTTCGCGGGCAATTGAGTTCCGGGTACGTTTGCAACGGCCGATTTCGGTGTTGTGGGAACCACGTTAGCGCAATGCAAATGTCACGCTTCGCACTCAGCCAGGCGCTCTAGCGAGCACCCTCGCGGTTCTCGGCGTTGTTCCTGAGATCACGGCTGAGGTCTTTTGTGAATTGGCATGCACTCCAAAACCTTTGCCGACAGTCTGGTAGTGACTCCGTTAGCGGCGGGCATGGCTAGCCAGCCGAGGCCCGGCATCCCCGCCCAGCCGTTCTGCGGCTGTGTCGGTGCGGGCGGCTTAGTAGCAGGCTCGGAATTGGCTGCCGGGGCAAAGTGGTACCCACAGTGCTTGCACACCTTGGCGTCGGCGATCACGGTCTCGGCGCAGTCGGGGCACTTCTTGGGTTCGCTTGCTCGTTCAATCTGGGCACCGCATTCTCCACAGAAACGTTGACCCGTCCGGGTTCTTGTCGCCGTTTGGACAGGTCGCCATGAGAATCCACCGTAGTCAGTCAGTCGCGCTCAACCTATAGGCGCAATCGAGCAGCGATGGCGGGCGGCTTCGGTGCGCTCGTGGGCGATGCGGCGCTACCGTCCGCGACCCGGCCGACCGGCGTGCGCGCCGAAGCCGATGCGCTGCTATTCCCACCGTCGCGCGGCGGCTGCCATTTAAACGACAAGACATTCCGGCATCACTTCGCGCCAGCGCTAACCAGAATCGGCCGCGACGGTGACAGACCGCGCGCCTTACGCCTTTTCCAACGTGAACGATATCGGGTTAGTCGGGCCTGGAACCCCAAGAGGACATCCGATGTAGTCATAGCCAGTCGACTTGCCTTTGAGGCTGGTCGGGTCGAACGTAAGCGTCATGTCTCCATCGTGTCTCGATCCGTCTCTGCACTGGACCGAGTTCGGCACGTTCTGCTGTGTCAGGGTCCATTGACCGTGGGTGAGGTGGAAATCGCCCTGCCAACCGTGGTCGCCGGTCACATGGAGGCAGCCCTGTCCACATGGCGTGAGGGTCCACTGATAGGTATCGTCAGCGTATCCGTCCCGGTGGTCGAACACGACGTTGTATGTTCCACTTGGGTCGGTGGCGTTCGCGGTCGCGGTTCCCACGGCGGCGAACATGGCCGCCGCCAAAACTGCTGCCGTACCAAACTTTTTCATAGGCTTCTCCTCTCCTGAGCCGGATTTATTTGACGAATGCGTCATTATGGGCTTCAACGAACTGCATCGCGTGAGTATTGGCCTACTTGCAGCGCGACCGGGCAGGGCACGCTCGTTCGGGCCATGTCCAGCGGCCGGGATGTCGAGCAACGTCCACCACAACGGCTGGCGACGACCCTGTCGAAGGCTTCCGCGCCTGAGCACTCGGTAGACCGTCGCGTGGCTTACGCCAAGTGTCGTGGGAATCGTGCTCGCCGACTCACCGCTGGCGTGCATCCGCTGCACCAGAGCAGCTTTCCACCTTGTCGAGCGCCTTGGATGGCGGTTTCCGCGGAGAGAGACGGCGCTAGCGGTGCAAGGCCTGGTTGTGCCCCGTAGAGCCACGAATCCGGCTGGGCGGCTGTGTCATTGCGCACACCTTGAGATCAACCCACTCCTACAGCGTTGCGGTCAGTCGAGGAGGTGATGACAGCGTTGCACTTAGTTGATGAGGTGAGAACGATGACGGATGCAGAGCAGTGGCTCATTGTCGCAGCCGTCGCGTTGCTCGTCGTAGCGTTCACTGGCTACGTCGGCCTGGCGGTCTGCCTCGTGGCGCGTACCGTCGTCAGTATCGGGCGGCGTGCTGGTGCTTGGCGTCGTTTTGGGATCCGCCCGTAAGCGTTCATAGCAGCCGCGCCCTTTGCCACTCGGGCTGGATCCACCTCGCGGTTGGAAAGGCGCCTGTGCGCGTTGCCACAAAGGGGGTCTGTCTTGCTGATTCCTGCCTGTTGCATTCGCGATCGCCCGGGAAAGTTTGCGAGCCCTTGGGCCGAAGCGGAGGATTAGCGCGGCGCAGCCGCGGGCTTGCGTGCAATTCGAGGCGTGGTGCGGCGCATCCGGCTCGGGCCGCCTCTCGCGGAAACACCGCTTCGAGACAAGCATGCGGCAGTACCATGTGGTTGGATATTTTGAAGCGACCTGGGGCGGAGGAGCTTTGCCTGCGCAGCCGACGATGGATGTATTGACGGCAATAAAATTCGGCCAGCTCCTGAACGCAACCTATCAGACATTGCCCAGCGACTTGACGAATGCCGACGGTCAGGCGTTAAGCGCCGGTGGCGCAGACTACACGGTGGTCACGACGGTCTATGCCAACGATCTTGCGACCGACATCAACCCGAGCCGAGGCGACGACGAAGTTTCCATCGGGTTGATCTGCCAGGCGGATCAAGCGGGCGATGTGGTGATCGCGATCCGGGGTACCGAAGGGATCCTGGAGTGGATTCACGACGCCGAATTCCTGCAGGTGCCATGCCCCTTCCTGGTCGGCGCCGGCCACACGGAGGATGGCTTCACCGCCATGTATGAGTCCCTCAGGATCGGTGTTGCGCCGAGTTCGCCGACCGTGGTCAACGCATTGGCTAAGCTTGCGTTTCCCCGCCCCGTCAGCTCTGTGACGATTTGCGGTCATAGCCTGGGAGGAGCCCTTGCGACGCTGCTCGCCCTCGACGTGGCGGCGAATACGGTTTTTAACGACCCGGCCGTTTACACCTATGGCAGTCCGCGCACAGGGGATTCGCTGTTTGCAAGCACCTACGACCAGGTGGTCAAGAACTCGTATCGGATCGCAAATCGCCTCGACATCGTCCCGGCATTGCCTCCTCCTGGCGACTATGAGCATGTGCTCAATCCGTATGAGCTAAACCCGATTCGATTCTTGCCGCTTCCGCCAAAGGTTCTGGTCAAGTTCACTCCGGAGTGCGAACATTCGCTCGCAACGTATCTGTATCTCGCTGTCCCTGCAATCCGGCGGCACGGTCATTCCACTTGAATCCACTTGTCAACCCTGAACAACAAGCAGCGCTTGTCGTCGTCGAGCGGCATCGCTGATTGGTGGTTCTAAGACAGAAGCCCTCCCTAACGTCTTGGAGGAAGGGAATATCGACGACGTACGGTCATCAACGACCAGCAGACAGCTGTCGACCACCCGACCGTGCTGCCGTTCACCGGCCTCATACCAAATCCCCTAGTTGCGGCAACGGTTTTGGCGCTCGTTGGTGGTCGTTGGACCGCGTGGAAGACTTCGCGGGCGATGTAGCGCTTGAGGCAGCGCACCACTACGGTTGAAGTCGGAAGCAGACCGGACACGTTGTCGGAGTATCGGATGCGAGCTCCAAAGTTCGCTTCGGTGCACTCATTCCGAAACGTATGTCGCATGAGCGCTGTGTCGCGATATTGCGACGGCTTCTTCTGAGACGAACTTTTGAGACGCAACGAACTGGCACATCCTATGCCGTGGGTCTCGGTCTGATTTGAGACAACGTGAGCGGCCCTGCCTGGATGCCCGGCGTCACGGCATGGCCTCAGCCCAGGCGGTATGCCCTTCAAACTCAAGCGTTTTCGCCATGTCGCGGTAGCGACCCCGGAGATCCGTGTAACCCGCGGCATCGCCGTGAGCGCGCGCCAATAGAGCCCGCAGCCGCAGCAGCAAGATGTCGCGCATCACGAGACCCTCATCTGCTGGCGCGGCGGCTAACCGCTCGATCGCGGCCTCGGCTTCGACCACGTGACGCTGGCCCCCGCGATCCAACAGTGTGTCTACCAGAACACCGGTCGCAGTAACGCCCCACGACAGCAGTTGTCCAGCGCGGACCAGATCATCGACGGCGGCGCGCATGAGCGATATCGCCTCATCGAGATCTCCACACCGAGCCCTCTCACGCGCCGAGTAGACATTGATCATCGGTAACTCGCCTAGGTTGTGTCCCCGGTGCAGGAACACTTCGGCGACCTCGGCCAGGAGCATCCGTCCCCGGTCTCGCTCCCCAGCGGTTTGGCGGTGTACCAGCGCCATGCCCATCGTCCCCCGGGCAATCGACACCGCGTGATCGTCGCCGGATCGTTCGGCAATCCCTAGGGCATCGTCGATCTCGCGCATCGCACGATCATCGGCAGCCAGGACTCCAAACACGATTCCCGCGAAATAGACGTACGCGACGACCGTGGCGTAGGACAGGGGGTCGGCGCTGCGGGCCATGGCCAGGCCCTGCCGCAGGTCGTCGCGCCATCGCGGCCGACCCAGGAAATACCGGCCAATACCGCGCATGGTGAAGGCGATCGCTAATGGAGACCCGGTAATGAAGTTGCCTTTTGAGGGGTCACCGTCGGCCAGGTCGATGACCCGCTGTGACCAGCGCAGCACGTCATTGAACTCGGCGCTTTCAGCCTTGGCGTAGAGCGGCGCGAAGGACAGCCCCACGGTGAAGGTCGGATCGCCGATCGACTCGATGAGGGCCATGGTTTCGGAGGCTAGCTGCGACGCCTCGCGCATCCGGTCGTGATACGCGTGATCCATCACCAGCCCCACCATCGCGATGGCCAGGGACGCCTTGTCCCCGACGGCGGCGCACAACTCCCGCAATTCATCAAAGCGGGCACCGGCCACATGCTCATGGACTCGCCAGGCGATCCCGCACAACATGGTCCGAGGAGCGATGCACATGGCTGTCCTGTTGGGGTCCTCGGCGGGTAGTTCGTCGGCGATCGTTTGGGCGCGCTCCCAACTCAGTCGCGCCGCGGTGATGTCGCGGTTGGTCGCCCACGCTGCGGCGCGCATGTGCCAGCCGAACGCGGCGTGCAGGTCACCGGCGGCCTCCAGATGTTCGGCGATCAGCGCCGCGTTCTCCTCACCCGCTGCCGGGTCACGTGATTCGATTGCGGCCGCGACGCGCCGGTGCAGTTCGGCACGATCGGATTTGAGCTGAGCCTCGTAAGCCACCGTGCGGATCAGCGGATGGTGAAAAACATACTCGGGTTGTCCGGTGAACCTCACCTGATCGACGAGCTGGGCCGCCACCAGGTCCTCCAGGACAGGATCAATGCCCAGCGTTTCCAGCAGACCCTGGCTGAACCGCGAGCCAATGACAGCCGCTGCGCTCAGCGTGCGTTTCGCTTTCGGGTCAAGCCGATCGGTGCGCGCCGCGATGGTCGCCTGCAATGTGGCAGGCACGCTGACCTCGCTAACATCCGCCGTCGACACGTAGCCGCCGCGCTCCCCGTGCAGCACACCGCGCTCGGCGAGTTCGCGCACGATCTCCTCGGCGAAGAACGGATTACCGGCGGCCCGCTCGGCGATCGTCTGGCCCAATGCACCAACCGAGGGGTCCGGCCCGAGCAGCTCTGAGACCAGCGCCGTGGTTTCTGAATCGCTCAGCGGCGCAAGGGCTATGGTTTGCGCACCGTGCACCCTAGCCAACGCCCCCCCGTACTCGGGCCGGCAGGTGACCAGCACCAACGAGGGCGTCTGCGGGATCACCGTGAGGAAATCGGCCAGCAGCGACTCGCTGACCTCATCGATCCAGTGGGTGTCCTCGATAACAAAGACCGCCGGTTCGGTGCGGGCCAGCGACGTGGCATTGACCAGCGCCGTCAACCGCCGCCGCCGCGCATCCGGGTCGATCTTGGGCAGCTCCACCTCGGGATCGGCGATGCCCAGCAGGTCATGGAAAAGCAGCACGTCCTCGGGATCTGCGTCGAGAACGCGGTCGCGCACTCGATCGCGAGCAGTCTGCCCGTCAAGCCCCTCGACGCCGGTGGCCGCGCGCAGCAGCCTTGCCACGGCATGGAAGTGGACTTGGTTGGTGTGTGACTCGCAGAAGGTGGTGAATACGTCGACACCACGGCGACCCGCCAGCGCCGCCACCTCGCGCACCAGCCGGCTCTTGCCGATGCCCGGTGAGCCCACCACGCTGACCACCGCGCCGCGACCACCGATTGCACGGTCCAGCAGGCCTTCAACGGCGGACATCTCCCAGCGCCGACCGACCAGATTCGACTCAGCACGCCAGTCAGCGCGATGCCCGTCGCCCATGCTCAGCAGCCGACGGGCCGATACCGGCACATCGGCACCCTTGATCTGGACCAGCTCAGATTCGCCGAGATACGCCGCGCCCTCAACAAGTCGCGCTGTCGAGGCACTGAGTATCACCCCACCCGGCGGAGCCACCGACTCCATCCGTTGCGCCATCCCGACTTGCTCACCGACGGTGGTGTAACCGAATGGTCCCGAACCGATTTCACCGGCGATCACCTGACCGGAGTTAAGTCCCACGCGCAACTGGAGATCCACGCGGTCGCGCACTTGGACGTCGACGGCAAGCCGCGTCGCCTCCTCCTGAACGCCCAACGCGGCCAGGCAGGCGCGAACGGCGTGGTCCTCCAACGCCACTGGCGCGCCGAACACCGCCATGATCCCGTCGCCGGTGAACTTGTCCAGCGTGCCGTCGTAGCGCTGCACCACTTCCTTCGCGCGCCCGACCAACTGGGCCATGATTTCGCGCAACCGCTCCGAGCCGACCGCGGCCGCGATGTCCATCGAGTGCACCACGTCGGCGAACAAGACGGTGACCTGCTTGTATTCAGCCGGTCGAGTGGCTTGTGTGAGTGGCGTGCCGCACTCGCTACAGAACTTGGAGTTCGGTGGAAGTTCGGTGCCGCACCACCCACACAACAGCCCCGTCGCGGTCAGTCCACCGCCACCATCCCGGCTGGGGTCCACGTCAGCATCATTTCACCGCTGATCAACGACCGGGCGGCCCACCACTGGTCTCAGGCGAAACTCAAAACTCAGGCTGGTTTCTTTCAAAGACTGCATTGGCCCGCTGTCAGCGCACCCCGACTGCTGTCACCCACGTCAGTATCGATGCACTGCTGGTCAACAGTGTCCGTGATATCGCAGTGCCATCTCTGACACGAAGTTTTGAGACCCTCAAATGTGGTCTATTGCAAGACAGGGCAACCATTTGCCTGACCATCGTCATGGCATCGCCTCGGCCCACGCCATGTGCCCCTCGAAGCCAAGCGTTCTCGCCATGTCGCGGTACCGAGCGTGCCGCCGTAACGCTGCACTACCACGGTGCAGCGGTCGACCAGTTCGGTCATCATCTCGCGCAGTCGACCAGCGACAGGGGCGTAGAAATACAATGCCGATCGGCCAGTCCACCTGAGATGTCAAAGTGAGACAAAATCGGAAGGAAATCGTGAGTGAGAACCTCTTTACGTGATAACGGCCAGGTGCGATCCGGAAAGGTGGAACACGAAGCGGTGGAGAGCGGCCGTCAACCGGTCGAGTCTCGATCGCCCATCGAGATTTGTTGCAAGCGACGGGAGCAGAGCGAATGACCGATGGCGGTGGCATCTTCGTTGCCCTCACCAGTTGTCGTGACGAGGAGCGCGTCGAGGAGTTCTTGACCTGGTACGAGGAGGTCCAGTTTCGTAATGCTCTCGCCGTCGACGGCGTCGACGCAGCGACGCTCTATCGAAGCACGGAACCTGGCGAGCCGGGATTTCTGGCTATCTACTCGCTGACCGGTGACGTCGCAGATACAGCGGCCCGATTTCGGGCGGCTATCGAAGACCGCCACGCCTCGGGCGACCTCACCGAGCTTTTGGAGGTTCGCTTCGCCGGAGCGTTCAAGGTCGAGAACCGGATGACATCATCAATGGCGGGCTCGGCAACCGGTGAGCCACAGCCGTGACAAAATCGGGCGTTTTCCAGGGGCTCGGTGCCACACGTCCGGCACGCTGCTATGGCCGTCATCCGACCCTCCGCCGATCCGGGCCCCAGCATTTCCAGGGTTCTCTAAGGATAGGCGGTTGGACACTTCCACGAGGAGCCGTCGGCGTTTCGCGGTGATTCCGACACAGAGTTTTGAGAGCCTCGAAACTCGTCTGTTTTAAGACGGCGTCTGCAGGTGGCACTCGGACCGCCGCGTCCGATCCCGAAAAGACACGGTCCAAAGATCGAGCAGTCGAATACTCATGCTTGATTCCCGGCGCGGTGCCGATACTGAAGCGTCTCTTCACGCAAGGATCGAGGATCGCGGAGATGAGTCGACTAGGTGAGCGTGCGATCGTTCTGGGTGCGAGCATGGGCGGGCTGCTTGCCGCGAGGGTGCTCGCTGATTTCTTCGGGACCGTCACGGTTGTCGAGCGGGATGAGTTGTCCGACGATGCCGCTAACCGGCGGGGGGTACCGCAGGGTCGGCATGTTCATGCTCTTCTGCCGCGCGGTGCTCGGATCTTGGATGAGCTCTTCCCCGGGATTCTCAATGAGTTGGTTGCCGGGCATGGTCCTCGTCCAGGTCCTTGGATCGGACAAACACCCGCTCGTTCGGAAGGTGCACATGATATGACTCATGCGATCAGCAAAGATCGGCCTTATCGTGACAAGGCGGGGTGTACACGTGGACGTGCAGCGATTTGAGCACCAGGCGGCTGGCGTCGACTGGCACTGCGAACAACGAGGTGATGGCCCACCTGTTGTGTTGGTGCCATCTGGCGAAGGAGATTGCACATCCTTCGAGCAGGTGGCGGCTCAACTGGCTGATGAATTCACGGTACTGACCTTCGATAACCCCGGTTTCTCAAGAAGCCACGTCCAAACTGCCGATGACATCTCGGTATCGAAACTTGCCGGGCAGATCGCCGGCCTGGTCGAATCTTTGGGGGCTTACCCCGCCACCTTCTACGGATGCAGCTCCGGCGGGCTCGCTGTCCTTGACCTCGTTGCCCGCCACCCCGAACTTGTCCGGAACGCCGTTGTGCACGAAGTGGCGACGGCCGGGTCCAGAGCCCCGTTGGCCGTCCTCGCGACATTGGACGATGCGGCGGTAGTTGAGAGCTGCAGGTTTGCCTATGGGCACGTGCTGAACGACGATCTCGCCGCTTGGGAAGCACTCGGCGACGAGTACCACGCGCGCCTCGCCAACAACTATGTGACGTGGGTCCGCCGCTACGTCGCCCCTGAGCCACCACCGCCGCACTCGCCGGAAGATCTCGCGGGCAAGCCCATTACATGGACGATCGGGGGCCTGAATCCGGCTGGCATGTTCTTTGACAACGTTGTGCTCGCGGTCAAATCCGGCTGCCCGATCAGTCTATTGAATTGCAAACATTTCCCGCAGGTCAGTGCACCAGGAATGCTGGCAGAGCACATTCGCGTGAGCACCCTTGCCCACTAACAGCCGCAAACTCATGAATCACACTGACTGACAACGCCGTTCGTCGACAGACGTCGGACCCGCAATCGACAACGCCCCACGTCGAGCATCCGCCATCCGTAGGCCATCAGTCGTGAGATTCCACCACGGACTTGATGGTTTGAAACTCTCGCATTGAGCACTTGTCCGTGTGTCGTCAGGGACGTCGTGTCGGGCAAGAACTGCGGCGTAGGAATCCCTGATATCGCGTGGGCCACTGGATGCTGAGTAAGGCCGCGTACTCGTTAGCTCCCGGCTCCCGGCCCGGGGCTCTGCGAGACCGACACAAGTCGTGGCAAGCACTGAGATGGTCCCACCAAGATCATCACCGTCGCGCGTTAACTCCTCTGTCGCGCTTCATCACGCCCCGAACTAAGCCGCCGCATTTTTTGACGACGGGTTGCTTTTGGGGCGATAGAGTTTCTGCCATGACGACGATGTCCGAGCAGGAGCGATCCGAGCGGTTCGAGGCGCAACGGCAGCGCATCCGCGAGCAGTACCTGCGTCCCGCCGACGAGCGCTCGGCCTCGTCGGCACGGGGTTTGCACCACACCGCCCTGGTGAGCAGCGACGTCGAGCAGACCGTCCGGTTCTACCAGGATCTGCTCGAGTTTCCGCTGACCGAACTGATCGAGAACCGTGACTATCCCGGCTCGTCGCATTTCTTTTTCGACATCGGCAATGACAACTTGCTGGCGTTCTTCGACTTTCCCGGCCTCGATCAGGGCCCCTACCAGGAGGTCCTCGGCGGGCTGCACCACCTCGCGATCAGCGTGGAGCCGTCGCGCTGGGAGCGGTTGCGGGACAAGCTCACCGCGGCCGGCGTGGAGTTCGCCGAGCACAGCGGCGTCTCGCTATATTTTCGGGACCCGGACGGGGCCCGCATCGAACTGATCGCCGATCCGCTTGGGGAGATGTACGGCAGCAAGGTGCTGTAGCGCGTCAGATCGGGGATTCTCATCATTAGTGGCGGACGTGTCTTTCTCAACTTCGTGGCGGGTCTTAGAACGGGAAGGTTGTACCGGTTGCGTTGTCTGCTGTTGCGAACTTTGAAGCGGCACTCCATCAAGGCAGCCACGCTGCTCGCGTGGGCTGGGCGTAGCGTCTGCACTCGGTGGAAACTGACTTTGCCTGACGGCGGCCAGAAAGCTCCCGGACCACCCGGATCATCAACCGAGAACACCGTGTCAGCCTTTGGCCGTGTAGAGGCTCGCCAGCAAGGCCGCCGTGGTGGGAAAGTCCATGCATTGATCGGTCACGGATTGGCCGTATACCAGCTCACCGCTGAGAGGTTGGGCGCCAGCCACGAGGAAGCTCTCCAGCATCAGACCGGTGATGCCGTGTTCGCCCGCGGCGATGCGCGCGCTCACCTCGGCCGCGAGCTCGGCCTGTCGGACGTGGTCCTTACCGGAGTTGGCGTGCGAACAATCCATCATGACCTGTTCGGATAGCCCTGCCCTGCGCAATCGCGCAACTGTCGTGGCCACCGAGACGGCATCGTGGTTGGGTCCGCTAGAACCGCCCCTGAGGATCACGTGACAGTCGGGATTGCCTGCAGTTTCGACAACGGCCGCGCGGCCGAAGTTGTCGACTCCGAAGAAGCTATGTGGTGCCTGGCCGGTCGGCGAGACCACATCACGCCGCCCGAACAGGTTTGGGCGCTGGCCGACCACGTCAGCACACCGCCAACGATGATTTCGCGCCGGCTCGTCGACGCCGGTCATCTCGGACTGTTCATGGGCACCGCCGCGCTGCGCGACCACTGGTCTGCGGTGTTCGCCGACCTCGCCGCCCTGCCCATCGGGTAACCGTGCAGTGCCCTGTGCGCGGAGGCCGCATACATAGTCGAGACGCGGGTAGCGCGCCGCGGGTCGTTGTGGTCGCGCCACGCCGGTGGTGTCCGACTCCGCCGACGCTGTCGGCGCCGTAGCCCACCGAGCGAGGGGATTTTTGGATGACCGCGCCCATGAGCAGTAATCACTCGGCACGAATGTAGTGAGGAATCAACATGCCCATCGACTTGAGTCATCCAGCCGAGATCGAGGACTTGGTACCTCGCACGTCGGTCTTCATCCGCGAGACGGTGCTACCGCTCGATGACCAGTTCGGCGGCGACATTCACGCTGCGGGCGGGGACGCCGCATGCGAAATCCTGTCTACGGCGGACACACGCGCAGGCATCTACGGTTCTCCCATCAAGTCGCTGGTTGTCGTCGGCGACCAAGACACACAACCCTTCCAACTAGCGGCCGACTGGTTCATGGGCGCGCTACCCCGCGCCGCGATTTTAAGGCTTAGCGGGGCACACGCAGCCCCAATCGAAAGCCATAAGGATTTCGTGTCCGCGCTTGGCGGCTTGGTGCTCGAAATTGAGCGAGAAAACAGCCAGACATCCGAATATGACGGTCGAGCCGATTCAAGCCCCGGTGCCTTGGGGGGTAAAGGGCCAACATGAGACAGCAGGTAGGAAAATGAAAATGTTCAAGCAACTGATAGTGCTAGGTCTCACGTCAGGAACGATCTACCGGGTCGACATCCCGCACGGCCGCGTGGATACGTTGTACAACAAGGCGGGACCCGAACCGGACGGCGTCGTCGTGGAGAACGGCATCGTCTACTGGACCACCATGGGAACACCCACGCCTGACCCCAGCGCCGACGACGGCTTCGACTTCTCCGCCCGCAACGGCGGCCTGCACTCGGTGTGGCTCGACGGCTCCGGCGCCCGCGACGTGATCCCGACCGGGGCGATCACTACCGGTAAGCAATTGGCATCCGACGGTGCCGGGACGCTGTACTGGGGCGACCGGGAGGGCTCCCGCGTGAGCCGGGTCCGGATCGACGGGACAGGCCTGATGGACCTGGTCGTAAACACCCCTGACGACACCAAACTTCAGGAGTGCGTCGGTGTCGCGGTTGACCCCGCCCGCGGCTACCTGTACTGGACGCAGAAGGGCCCGGCGAACGGCGGGAAGGGCAGGATCTTCCGCGCCGGCCTGGAGATTCCCGCCGGGCAGACGGCCGCCAACCGCACCGACATCGAGGTGCTGTGGAATAGCCTGCCCGAGCCGGTCGACCTAGAAATCAAGGGCGAGTGGCTGTATTGGACCGACCGCGGCGACCCACCGACTGGCAACACGCTGAACCGCGCGCCTCTCCCCGCTGCAGGGGCCAGTGGTCGCCCGCCGGAGATCCTCGCTGGCGGGTTTCACGAAGACATCGGCTTGGCCTTGGACGGCGAGGCCGGCGTCGCGTACGTCGCCGACCTGGCTGGGCGAATCCACGTGGTTCCGATCTCTGAGTCAGCGAAGGGCTCCAACGGTGCGCGTGTACTCGCCGACCTGCACGAACCGCTCACCGGGCTGGCCGGGTTGAAGGCCAGTGAACTCTAGCGCTGTCGCAGCTTGTACTCGTGCAGAGAAGAGTCCATGCCGCAAGAATGGGGCCGACGGTGTGGGACCTGATGTTTGCCGGATTGGATCGCCACGACACCAACCTCTCCTCGCTCGGTCTCCACTTGAAAGCAAGGAGGGCACACCAACTTTCGGCAATGCAGGCCTCTCTTCAGCCACTCCCCGCGGGTCGGCGGTGACCGGGCCGGCAAGCCAGTAAGAAGTCAGCCAAAGGCGACAGATATCAAGCGAGCCACACCCAATCACCGCCTCGAAGAGCATGGCTGCAGACCACGCTCTCCTGGCCGAGATTCAACAAGTTGGGGGTCAAGTGGTGTGGGTTGTGGAGGAAGGGTCGACTGCGAACTTGTCACCAAAAGCCGGCGACGAAGCGCCGGCAAAACTAGCAGCAATGCACCAGCATCATCGTCAATTAGTAGGTTGTGGAGGAAGTTGCTGGTCACAGCCTAAAAAGCTAGTTGCCAACTCAATCCGGCGGCATACGACATCTTCACAGAAACGGCCTTTGGGCTTGTTAAACAACAACGACAATTTGTTCATCTTCGCTGCACGTCGACAGCAACATCTCGTGTCGACGTGCAGGAAAGATTGACAAGACACGCCTGGCTAGATTGACAAAACCTCGGCGTGTCGCGAGGGCTTGTCAAAGTGGGTGATTCACTGGGCATCCCGACTGCTGCATGACGCCTCACGCGATGTCGCCATGTCGCGGTAGCGGTTCCGATAGTCGCGATGGCATCGTCAAGCTATGTGAGAATGCTTGTGGCGCAGTTGATGTGAGTGGATACTGTAGCGGAATGTAGTGGCTGACTGTGTGTCTTTCACCAACGACCTGCGCGGGTTCGGCGTGTCAGTCACGGGCGCACCGAACCCGATCCCGCGCGCGACAACTCCCACCCGGCGCCGCTGCGCCTGCCCGCATACTGAAGCGCGCCTGACGGTCCTGTGGCTAGGACAATTTGGCGCGTGCGACGATCTGCGGCACCGCCGATATGTCGGGGACCGCGAGGAAATCCGGGTCCTGATACCCGGGGTTGGGATAGCGGTAGTACCCGTGTCCGGTCTGCAGGCCCATCCGGCCCTGGTCGATGAAGTTGGTCTTGATGTAGTCGGCGTTGGCGAGCATCTGCGTGTCGCCGTTCTCGTGCCCCCAATAGGTGAGGATGTCGAACGCCGTTTTCATGCCGACCACGTCGATTGTGCCCATCGGGCCCATGGCGCAGCCGCGGTTCGCGATCATGTAGGTGCGGTCGACATCCTCGGGTGTCCCGACACCGTTGGTCACGAGCGTCTGCGCGGCGTTGAGCAGTGGGACGAGCCACGTGTTGAGCACGTAGCCGTTCTGCTCTTTCTGCACCGCGACCGGCACCATGCCGATCTCGATCGAGAACTCCGCGATGGCGGTGAGCGTCGCCTCTGTGGTGGTCGGGTGCGCCATGATCTCGACGACGTTCATCATCCAGATCAGGTTGGCGAAATGCAGGGCGCAGTATTTCTCCGGGCGGCCGGTCGCGGCTGCGAAGTCGCGCGCCAGCAGGGTCGAGGAGTTGGTCGCGACGAGGGTGTGTTCTGGCAGCAGGTCCGCCATCGTCTCGTAGACCTCGGTCTTGACCGCCGGAATCTCGGGGACGGCTTCGATGACGAGATCGGCCTCGGCAACCGCGGACGCGAGATCGGTGGTGTAGGTCAGCCGCGCTCGGGTCGCCGCGATGTCGCTCTCACTGGCGCCCACGTCGGCGAGGTAGATCCCCGCATAGTTGTCGTGCGCGGCGCGACAGTTGTCCAGGGAGTTCGCCGAGATGTCGTGCACGACGACGGTTTTGCCCTTGAAGGCGCTGTGCCAGGCGATCTGGCCGCCCAGCACGCCGGCGCCCGTGACGGTGATTCGATTCAACTGTGCCATGGTGAATTTCCTTCCTGGGGTTACATCGCCGCCCTGAACGACGCGCCCGGTCCGGGGCGTACGATAACTCCCCGCTTGCCGCCGAGTTCGTCCGACACTTCAAACAAGGAGGCTCATGATGTCAGAGCACCTTCGGGTCGCCATCATCGGCGCCGGCTTCGCCGGCATCGGCATGGCCATTAAGCTGCAGCAGGCCAACGCCGGCCCATACCTGGTGTTCGAGCGCGCCGGCCGGATCGGGGGCACCTGGCGAGAAAACCACTACCCCGGCTGCTGTTGTGACGTTCCGTCCCACGTCTACTCGTATTCCTTCGACCTCAACAAGGGATGGAGCCGAGGGTTCGCTCCGCAATGGGAAATCCTTTCCTACCTCGAGCAGACAGCCCGCCATCACAACGTGATTCCCCACATCCGCTGCAACCACGAGGTAGTGCAGGCGACCTGGGATGAGGCGGCCCACCGCTGGATCATCGACACCTCTCAGGGAGCGTTCACCGCTGACATCCTCGTCAACGCCGGCGGGGCGCTCAGCGATCCGAAGGCACCCGAGATCCCCGGCATCGAGGGATTCACAGGAAAGATGTACCACTCCGCACAGTGGGACCACGACCATGACCTGTCCGGGGAACGGGTGGCGGTTATCGGCACCGGCGCCTCGGCGATCCAGTTCGTGCCCGCAATCCAACCCGACGTGGCGCGGCTGGTGCTGTTTCAACGCACCGCCCCCTGGGTCATCCCCCGCTGGGATCACCAGATCACCCGCATCGAACACCTGCTGCTGAAGATTCCCTATGCCGAAGCGCTCGTGCGCGCTGTCCTGTACTGGGGGTTGGAAGCCCGGCTGATCGGCTTTCGCCATCCTCGGGTCATGCAACTCGCTGACCGCCTCGCTCGCTGGCACCTCAAGCGTCAGGTCAGCGATCCCGACCTGCGCCGCAAGCTCACCCCCGGATACATCATGGGATGCAAGCGCATCCTGATCTCCGACAACTACTACCCGTCACTCGACCAGGACAACGTCGAAGTGGTGACCGACGGCATCGCCGAGGTGACCGACCACGCCATCATCACCACTAACGGGACCGAACACCGCGTCGACACCATCATCTTCGGCACCGGCTTCGAGGTGACCAAACCCCCGATCGCCACGCGTATCCGCGGACGCGACGGGCGCACCCTGGCCGAGCACTGGGCGACCAGCATGCAAGCGCACAAAGGCACCACCGTGCCCGGGTTCCCCAACTTGGTGATGATGACCGGGCCCAACACCGGCCTGGGCCACAACTCGATGATCTTCATGATCGAGTCCCAACTGGCCTACGTTCTGGACTGCCTGCGCGTCATGCGGGAGTCTGGCGCAACGACATTCGAAGTCAAACCAGACGCCGCCGAACGCTACAACAAACAGCTCCAGCAAAAGCTACAGGGAACAGTGTGGACCTCCGGCCACTGCCACTCCTGGTACCTCGACGACACCGGCCGCAATACCATTCTGTGGCCCACCTTCTCCTGGACCTACCGCCGCCACACCCGCAACTTCGACACCGAATCCTACGAACTAGCCACTCACAGTGACGTCCGGCCGTAGCGGCAGGTCCTGGGAAAGCAGACCCCAAACGCAGCGGACGCACCGGCAGCCAAACCGGTGACCAGCCAGGCCAAACCGGTGACCGGCAGCCGGATAGAAACCAGCCGGGCGACCGGTGAGCAGCCCGAGTCCTTCAACGCCCGCGTGACATTGGCAACATCAATGTCTTCTGGTCGCTGGCGCATGCACGGGTGGTGATTGCTGACTGGAAGCGGGAGTACAACCACCACCGGCGGCACCCCGCGCTGGGCTACCAAGCCCCGGCCAGCTACGCGGCCATCGGTGGGTGCAGGCAAGGGCGGCGCGATGCCGTGTTCCTCAAGCCGACTCGCCCAACACCGAACAGTCCATGGCGCCGAGTCCGCGGCATCGGTCGCGGCGACGCTGCAGGCGCTGGCGACGCCGAGCCGGCTGCGGATTCTGACCCGCCTGCGCCACGGCGCGTGCTCGGTCAACGACCTCTCGGCGGCCGTGGAGATGGAACAGTCCGCGGTCTCCCACCAGTTACGCCTTCTGCGCGCGATGGGGTTAGTCACCGGAGCCCGCAACGGACGCAGCGTGATCTACGCGCTCTACGACAACCACGTCGCGATGCTCCTCGACGAGGCCGTCTACCACATCGAACACCTCGGGCTCAGCGTCCCCGACGAACCCTCCGCGACCGCCTGGAGGGTCTTACCAGTTTCGGATGGCACTCCGATCCGGGCACAAGAAGCCGGCAGGAATAGGAGCCGGTTCCGATGATCATGGTGACCAGGTAGTTGCCGTTCGGGCGCTTGGGAGAGACATTTTTCCGACGACGTCGTGGCTGCCGGCATCATCGATCGCCTCGTGCATCACGGCGAAGTCCTCACCTCATCGGTGACTCCTACCGCACCCGCGCCCGCCGCGCACCGCTCGCCAAACAAAACCGTGTCGCCCGAGAATGAACCCACCTGACCACTTCGGGCCAACGGTGCGGCACTCCGCTTCTGACTCAGTGGGTTTCGATAGTGGCGGGGTAGGCGTGAATGAGGGCCGACGACAGCTTCGGGACGGCGTGGGTCAGGGTGTGTTCGGCGTCGTGGGCGATCCGGTGGGCCTCGGTGAGGCTGACCGTGGGATCGACGTCGAGTTCGGCGTCGGCGTGGATGCGGTGGCCGATCCAACGCATCTTGACGCTGCGCACGGCGGTGACGCCGGGTTCGGCGGCCAGGGCGGCTTCGGCGGCGTCGACGAGGTCGGGGTCTACCGCATCGAGCAGGCGCCGGAACACGTCGCGCACCGCAGTCCGCAGGATGGCCAGAATCGCGACGGTGATGAGCAGCCCGATGATGGGGTCGGCCAGCGGGAAGCCCAGCGCCACGGTCAATTTTCGGGAGCCGCTAGAGGGTCAAGATCAGTAGACCGTGGACACGGCCCTCGCCTCGCCGCCGCAGCACCGCTGGAAGCAGGAGACGCATAGGACCTAGGACGAGTTTCAGTCGATCTCGTAATCCCATGAGAAGATCATCCACGGACTAATCGGTACGCGCCGACGCATAGGCTGCGACCGGATGTTTTCTACATCCGCCCTATGAGAAGGTTTAGAAATATGCCACAAGGAACCGTCAAATGGTTCAACAGCGATGAGGGCTTTGGCTTTATCATTCCCGACGGCGGTGGAAAAGATCTGTTCGTCCATCACTCCGAGATCCGTGCGAGCGGACATCGTTCGCTCCAAGATAATCAGCGCGTCCAATTCGAGGTCGAACAGGGACCCAAAGGTCCTCAGGCGGTGGGAGTCACCGCGATCTAGCGACCTCGTCGTTACCGGTGGGCTCGCCACATCCGAGCAGACTGTCAACACGGTTGGGAGCCTTTCATCATGTGTACAGACCGCTATGAGGGCTTAGGTCGGCCCATCCTGCCGATTGCATTCTGCACTTCCTCGACCGCCTTCTTCTGAGCTTCCGCTGCTGTTCGAGCAGATCCGCGACCGCCTTCTTCTGAGCGTCCCACTGCTGATCCACCAGATCCGTGACCGCCTTCCGCTTAGCGTCCCACTGCTCTGCGATCTGGTCACGAATCGCTTTCATCTGGTTCTCGCTTTGCGCCAGCAGATCTTTGAGTTGCTCAGAAATTCCCGCGCTCGACTCTTTGGCCATCGTGGGGTGTGCCCCAGATCGATGGTGCTCTCGGGCTCGTCATGCCTGCCTTCCCGTCGGCGTCCGATGCTAACGGGTGCCCCGCTCGGGTTTTAATTGCTCGCGGCGACGGTGCCTAACTCCGGTAGATCCTCGAACCAATCGCGTTGGGCCAGAATCCGATACGCGAGGCCTTCCAGCGCGGCGTCCATTTCATGGTGGTCTGGCTGTTCCTCGAAGCCGGGTGACTGGGTCAAGTGGTCGGCAATCCACCCGACGATCAGAGCGGCGAGGGCCTCGATCTGCCGGAGCCCGGATTCGGTGAGGCACAATTGGTCGCCGTCTCGTGTCGCGTAACCGGACTGGACCAGGCGGTCGAAGGTGGATTCGATGACCTCGCGGGGCACATGCAGGTACTTGGCAATGTGGGTCAGGCGCGCCGTCCCGAATAACCGCCCGTACTGATAGATCCGCAGCACGCCCCACAGTCCGGCGACGTCAAGCTCGCTATCGGGTTGCGTCGCAAGGGTTCGCAGCCGCACACCCGGCGCGTGCCGCAGCACGTGTCCGATCGCGATTTCCAGCAGCTTCTCCGGCGTTTGGACGGTCGGCATGCCGAACCCGTCGCCGAGGTTGCCGGCGACGCCGTGGATGTCCTTCAGCGGGACCTCTCGCAGCAGCAGCGCCACGACGAACCCACCCGCGGCTACCGCTGCTGCGCACAGGAATACTTGTGTGAGCGACTCGGCGTAGGCCCGCACGATGGGTGCGGCCACATCATGGGGCAGCCGGTGCAAGACATTTGCAGAACTCATCGCCTTGTGGGGCGCGCCGCTGGCCGCCAGTGCGGGACCTTCTCTTCGGACGAGGAAGTTCGCGAACAGCGCCCCGAATGTCGCGGCGCCGAATGCACTGCCAACCGCGCGGAAGAAGGTCACAGCCGAGGTTGCGACACCGAGGTCTTCGAAACTCGAGTTGTTCTGCACGATGAGAACTAGCATCTGCATGGACAGGCCAATCCCGGTCCCCAGGACGATGAGGTAGGACGACTGCAGCAGCACCGATGTCGATGCGTCCACGGTCGACAGCAGGACAAACCCGAGGGCCATCGCCGCTGTGCCAACGACCGGAAAGACTTTGTACCGTCCCGTCCGGCCGACCAGTACGCCGCTGCCCGTCGAGGCGATTAGGATGCCGATAACCATGGGCAACGTGCGCAGACCTGACCCGGTTGCATTGGCGCCGCCGACGTACCGCATAAAAGTCGGCAGGAAAGCCAGCGCGCCCAGCATCGCAAATCCCACCACAAAGGAAAGAGCGCAGCACACGGCAACGGTCCGGCTGTGAAACAGTCGCAGCGGCAGGATGGGCTCAGTTGCGTGGCTTTCCACCCACGTGAAGGCACCCAGCAACGTCGCGGAGCCGACGAACATCCCGATAATCGGCGCTGAGGACCACGCGTAGGTGGTGCCGCCCCAACTGGTCGCCAAAATCAGACCGGTAGTGCCAAGGGCGATCAAGAGGATGCCAAGGTAGTCGAAGACCGGCTTGGGGCGTTCAGCCAACTTCGGGATGGCCGTTGCCGCCACCACCATGACCACCACCGCGAGCGGCACGTTGCTCCAAAACACCCACTGCCAGCCGAAATGATCGGTGAGGAAGCCGCCCACCAAGGGGCCAGTCACCGTACCGAACCCAAACATCGCACCCAAGATGCCCTGATAGGTGCCGCGGTATCGCAGCGGTACGACTTCACCGACCAAGGCGCTGGCGGTGACGGTCATCCCTCCGGCGCCGGCGCCTTCCACCGCGCGGGAGATCGTCAGTACGGTCATCGTTTCCGACAGTCCGCACAGCACAGACCCGATGGTGAACGTCACGAGGGCGTGCTGGAACACCGCCCTGCGACCGAACAGATCACCGAGCTTGCCGACCACGGCAGTGACAGCGGTCGCACCCAGTAGATAGGCGGTGACCACCCACGACTGGTGCTTGGGATTGCCCAGGTCGGCAACTATCGTCGGCAGCGCGGTCGCGACGCTGGTCGCGCCCAGCGCCGCGACCAGCATTGCCAGCGCGATCGCCAGGAAGATGCAGTTCCGCCGTTGGCGGCTGATCCGGATGCTGGATGCAAAATCTGCCGCCGGGTTCGGTTGGGTC
This sequence comes from uncultured Solirubrobacterales bacterium, assembly GCA_963812225.1. Taxonomy (GTDB): domain Bacteria; phylum Actinomycetota; class Thermoleophilia; order Solirubrobacterales; family Solirubrobacteraceae; genus Palsa-465. Next base: position 573,824 of record CAWEUN010000004.1, on the reverse strand, counting down.
GCTGTTTTCGGGCTCGTCATGCCTACCTTCCCGTCGGCGTTCGATGCTAACGACTGCCCAGGTCAACGAAGTCAGGGGCGTTGCTGTGGATCTCGCAGCAGCAGCGTCACGAGGAAGCCGGCCGCGGCCACCACCGCAACGATCACCAGCGCTATCGGCACATTGATCCTAAACGCCCACCGCCAGTTCAAATTGTCGGTGAACAAGCCGCCCACCAATGGGCCTGCCACCGTCGCGACCCCAAACACCGCGCCCAAGATGCCCTGGTAGTGGCCGCGGTACCGCAGCAGAACGATCTCACCGACCAACGCACTGCCGGTGACGCTCATCGCGCCGACCGCTGATGGATGCTGGTTTGCGTGGCGGTGCCTGGGCGGTGAGCATCCACCACGCTGATCATCTTCGAGTTCGTCGGCGACAAGTTCGTCGGCGGCATCGGGAACGGCCAGCCCGCAGCAGAACAAGGTGTTGGTCGACGGCCAGGACCAGGGCGTGGTGGAGCACGTTCGTTGCAGCACCATGACCGGCGGCATGAGGACCAAGATTTCATGCCCGACCACGGCGTTGTGGTCATTTTGAGCGACGCCGCTCCGCCGGCTCCTACGGTCACCGCCCCGTGGTTCGGCATCAGGATCGCATTCGCGTCACCCAGCGCGGTGGCCAGTGACTGGCCGAAAGTTATCCATCAAACGGTTTGAACCACCAGTGCCGCAAGGGAATTGCACCCCTGATTCGTCAAGGTGACGTTTCAACGGTGATAGTCGGCCTGGGTTAAACCCGCGCGGGCAGGGCAGATCTGGGGCACCAGCGCGCCCGCGTTGGACTCGCCGTTCGTCGATCGGACACCGCTGCCTGCCCGTGTCAACTTTGCGTGGAAAGCATGTGCGAGCCGACCACTCGTTACTCTCAACTCGTCCTGGAAACGCGCCCAACCCCGACAACTCTCATGTTTTCGCGGATTGCTCTCACGTCGCCGTCGTCGCGGCATCTGGTCTGAATCCGGTCCGGTTCGATGGCGGCGACATTTCGTCTCGCAATGGTCTCCGACGCCAATAGCGTCGAAGACCGAAACGCACTCTCTCCCTGGCAATTACGTCACTGTGACGTTTGTTGTCATCTTCCCTAGTCCACTCGCGCTGTCGCTCAGCATGTTTCACCATCATGGATAATCTCTATTATTCATCAAACATTGCTTGTTGAGGATGTCATTAGACGCTACCGTGTGGTAGGTAGCACCCATCGGTGTTGGAACCGCAATACCGTTGCGGCGGTGTCGAAGTCAGCGTCGTAGTGGATGGCAGTGAGTTGGTGTGCGGCGGCAAGTGACGCAGTCAGCAGGTCAGCGATGCCCACGGCTCGATGGAGGCGCGGCACATCGGGCGCGGTCCAGGACGTGCGGGGCCAGATGCGCCTATGCCGGCGATCACTTATTCGGAGCGTTGTGCGTGTTCAGGTAGCTTCGGTACACCGTCAGCAAGGCGTCTTTCTCCGGTGTGGTCAGGTTCGGGTCAGCCCGGACAGCTGCTTCCACCGACGGCATGTGCGTCGATGAGACGGAGTCGGCCGTGGAGTCATCGGTAGTGGCGGCGGCGTTGAGGATCTCGGACATCGATATCTGCAACGCCTCACCGATTTGCGAGAGTATCCGCAGCGTCGGATCGTGCAGTCCCCGTTCAACTTGACTCAGATAAGCGTTCGATATCCGGGTGAGCCGCGACAGCTCGCGAAGCGACATATTGGATAACTCCCGCTGGGTCCGAAGGAACGCACCCAGCGCCGCCCGCTGCGCCTCCCACGGGTCGCTTAGCGCATGGTCCATCGTGATCCACTCCTTAATCACCATGGAGCAACCCTGTGAAGGGGTTGCTCCATGGTGCGCGACCAGACGTCAGGCTACTTGGCCGACGCCTTCGTCTGCTCCGCGGGTTCGACCGCCTCCAGCAACCGGTGCACGAACTGCTTGTTCAAGGTCAGCAGTTGACCGGCGAAGTCATAAACGCTGTCCACGATTGCGGTCGGATCCCCGACCGTGGCCGCAACGAACGGCGGCTGATCGCGGACGGACTGCGGTGTCGGTGCCACCTTCCCCACGGCATTGCTCCAGGCCTGGACCGCCTCCGCGGCAGCCTCCTGGCCGGTCTTAATGGCATCGAGTGCCCGCGCCTGCAGATCGGTGATTGCATCCTGTGCGGTCTTCATGAATCTTCTCCTTGGAAAAGTAGGGTTGTTTTTTGATCTGTTGATAACTATATCTATCACCTGGGTTATATGTCAAACGCGGGCGCCCCGATCGTCGACGTCGCCTACCTCGCCGAACTGTACGAGAAGTTGGCCCCTCGGTCTTGCAATGGGCGAGGCCAGAACACGCCCGAATCACACCTTGATTCGGTGACGTCAGCACAGGGGGTGCCTGTGCGAGGACCGCGCGCAGCTTTAATGCTCGTTTTGCTGGGTGGTCACGCACACGCGCGCCGCGCAGAATGCAGCCGTGCCGCGCTTCCCCACCCTGGCATGCGAGGAACAGAGTCAGACGGGTCGACACGATCGTTGTCGGAGTACCCAAAACCCCGCAGCTGTGCGCGTTGTGTGGTTCCCCTGTTTTTCCGGAGACTTCCGAACCAGGTTTGATCTTGTAAACCGAGGAAGGAAGTTTTGCTGGCAGCGAATAGCAAGTATCCCGTCGAGTTGCCTGAGCGCGCGGTGCGGTTGTATCGGGAGTCGGATCCCACGCCCGTGATCCGCCGGCTGGCCGAGCAGTTGAACGTCCGCCCGAGGCGTTGCAGAATTGGATCCGCCAGGCGCAGCCCAACCGCGGCGAGCGCGGCTCTAAAACTGACGGACGTCGTTGACAGTCCGGGTCTCCGAGCACCAGGACTTCGAGACCTCCCCGTCCCGCGCACACCTACGCACGGCGCAATTATCAGCGGGCTCGGGGGTGGCCGTGTCCACCGAGTCGTAGCATCCTTGAGTCGGAGGGTGCCGACCGTGCACCACGGCATCCCCGAGCGCCCGGGGTGGTTCAATCCGGCCCAGGCCACGCTCCCGCTTCCGCCCCAGCCTTGGAGTCGATGCCATGTCCCGGCCCGCGCCAGACCCGACACGTTGGTTCACCGATCTGATCAATTCGCAGAACGCCTTGCTCACCGCCACCGCTGACGGCGCGGAGATTCCCGCCGCCAAGCAGTGGACGGACGCGTTGACCACGTTCACGAAGTGGCAGATGGACAGCTGGAATCAGCTCACCGGGCAGTGGGCTGCGATGTTCGGGATGGAACCGTCCTTCGAGCCGATCAAGGATCGCCGGTTCTCCGGCGAGGCCTGGACCGAGGACCCACGATTCGAAGCAGTCGCGCGCGCGTATCTGGCACAGGTGGATCTGCTGACCAAGGCACTGGACGCGTCCCCGCTCGACGAACGCAGCAAGGGGCAGTGGAGCTTCGCGCTGCGTCAGGTCACCGACGCGCTGAGCCCGGCGAACAACTTGATGACCAACCCGGAGGCCCAACGACTGGCGCTGGAGACTGGTGGCAAGAGCCTGACCGAGGGCCTCAAGCTGTTCACCGAGGACCTCGCCAAGGGCCGGATCTCGATGACCGACGAGTCGGCTTTCGAGGTGGGCGAAAACGTCGCAACCACACCGGGCACTGTCATCTTCCAGAACGAGATCATCCAGCTGATCCAGTACACACCCAGCACCGACGAGGTCTATGAGCGGCCCCTCGTCATCGTTCCGCCTTGTATCAACAAGTTCTACATTCTGGACCTGCAGCCGGCGAACTCGTTCGTCGGTCACGCGGTGGCCGAGGGCCACACGGTCTTCCTTGCGTCGTGGCGCAACGCAGGTCCGGAGCAGGGACAGCTGACCTGGGACGACTACATCAACGAAGGTGTCCTACGGGCCATCGACGTGGCGTTGGAGATCACCGAAGCGGACAAGGCAAACACGCTCGGCTTCTGCGTGGGCGGCACTCTAGTGGCCAGTGCGCTGGCGATCTTGCAGGCCCGCGGTCAGCAGAAGGCCGCGAGTATGACCCTGCTGACCACTCTGCTGGACTTCAGCGACACGGGAGAGATCGGTCTGCTGGTTGACGAGAAGGGTGTGGCCGAGCGGGAGGCGGCGATCGGCAAGGGCGGCGTGCTTCGGGGCAGCGAGCTGGCCCAGGTCTTTTCCGCGCTGCGGGCCAATGACCTGATCTGGCCATATGTCGTCAAGGGTTACCTGCAGGGTCAGGCCCCGCCGCCATTCGACCTGCTGTATTGGAACAGCGACGACACCAACCTGCCAGGACCTATGTTCTGCTGGTATGTACGGAACACCTACCTGGAGAACAAGCTTCGCGAGCCTGGTGCCACCGTGCAGAGCGGAGTGCCGGTCGACCTCGGCACCATCGACATCCCGTCTTTCCTGTACGCCTCGCGCGCTGACCACATCGTTCCGTGGAAGTCGGCCTATGCCAGCACCCAACTGCTTGGTGGGGAGCGGACATTCGTACTTGGCGCCAGCGGCCACATCGCCGGTGTGATCAATCCCCCGGCGAAGAAGAAGCGCAACTACTGGGTCAGCACGAACGGCGGAGCGTACGACGCCGACCCCGAGAAGTGGTTGGACGCCGCGGAGAGCGTCCCCGGCAGCTGGTGGCCGACCTGGCACGAATGGCTCGCCCAGACCAGCGGCGAGAAGGTAGCCGCGCCGCACGCGCCGGGCAACGACAAGTACACCGAGATCGAGGCGGCCCCAGGCAGCTACGTGAAGGAAAAGGCGCCGACACCCTGAACGGCGCAACGAGGACCGATGGTGACATGCTGGCGCGTCACCATCGGTGACGCTGACACAGTGACTACCACACCTCGCCGCACTGTCCGAATGTCCGACGAGGAATGGGACGCCGGCCACGCCAAAGCCCAAGCCGAAGGCGAGACCCTACCTGCGGTCCTGCGCCGGCCTGCTGGCCGGGGCCACCTGCTCGGGAACTCCTAGACATCGTTGGCTTACCCGACGTCCCGGCGCTCACCGCCTGCGGTTTCGACCTCGCGGCCGAGTTGCTCGCCGCGCAGAAGGATTTCGCTGTGACACTGGCGAACACGTTCGCTCCCGCCAAGACCGCGTGAGTCCATAATCAGGTCGGGTACCGCGCTAGCGACGAGGGGAGCGTGGCGATGACGGACGAGCCAGCAGACAGTGGCAACTTCTTGGGTGCGTTCATCCGCGCGCAGCGGCAGATGGCGAATCTGTCGCTGCGCGAGCTGGCCGCGATGACCGAGATATCCAATCCGTATCTCAGTCAGATCGAACGTTGGCTGTCCGAGCCCTCGGCCCCGGGTGTTGAAGTCGATTGCCGAGGCGCTCAACCTATCCGCCGAAGCACTTTTTGCGCAGGCCGGGTTGATCCCCGAGTCCAGCCCACGCGCAGAGGACGCCACGCGGACCGCGATTCGAACGGACCCGCGACTCAGCGAACCGCAGAAGCGCGCGCTGCCGAGCGTGTACCGCAGCTACATTGCGGAGGGTCACGAGAAGACGAACGGTGCTAGGGCATCTGACGGCTTCAACTAGGCAGCGGAAGCGCCGGCGGCAAGGCTTATGGTAGCCGCCGCTACACAGGGATTTCACAGCCACCTGCGTTCGCCTGTGTGTTGTCCCCCGCCGAGTCATACTTGGCTATCGCCTATGTCAGCAAGGAAATTCGCTCGTCCGAGAAAAACTGAAGGAGGGCCATGAAGTCCTCAGGCGCCCCCGAGCGCTCCCCTTCACGACCGGTTCTGGACCTGGTCGGGATCGCCGAGAATTTCACGTTCAAGGTCGATCCGGCTGCGCTGTTGCGTGAGCTGCTGGTCACTGCCGGGATGACCCTGATGAACCCCGCCGGCATCATGGCCGCGAACGCTCGTCTGCTCTGGGGTTCTGCGGCGGCGTTTTGGGTGGCGGGCGAACGCGCTCTCGGCTATGACAGCCCAGGCCCGATCGCGGTTGCCCGTGGCGACATGCGGTTTTCCGACCCGGCCTACCAGCAGAATCCGGCCTACTTCCTGCTGGCGCAGCAGTATCTGCTGTTTAGCCAACTTGTTGCCGAACTCCTCGACACCGCTGGAGTTAGCGGCTCGCGAGAAGCCAAGGCCCGCTTTGCAGCCAACTTTCTGGTGGATGCGCTGGCCCCGACTAATACCCTGGCCGGCAACCCCGCTGCGATCCGCACGGCTTTCGACACGGGCGGCCTGAGCATCGTCAATGGCTTGAGGAACATGGCCGACGATCTTCTGCACAATGGCGGATGGCCGTCGCAGGTCGACAAGTCGGGATTCGAGGTCGGCGTCAACATGGCCGCCACGGCGGGCAGCGTGGTCTATCGCAGCGATCTGATTGAATTGATTCAATATTCGCCGCAAACAGCGGAAACGTACTCGGTTCCGTTGCTGTTTTGCCCGCCGTGGATCAACAAGTACTACATCATGGACCTAGCACCTGGCAAAAGCCTCATCGAGTGGGCCGTCCAGCGCGGACATAGGTGCTTTGCGATCAGCTACCGCAATCCCGATAAGTCGATGAGCGACTACGGATTCCGCGACTACCTCTTCGAAGGACCGCTGGATGCGGTGCGCGTCGTTCGTGACATCACGGGTGCACCGTCGGTCAACACGTTGTCGGTGTGTCTTGGCGGAACGCTCACTGCGCTGGGGCTGGCTTACAACGCGGCGCGAGGTGACGAATCGATCAATTCCGCGACGTTCCTGAATACCCATACCGACTTTACACAGCCAGGATTGCTGGGCGTGTTCACCGATGAGGCAACGGTCGCCCAGCTTGAAAAGCAGATGCAACAGCAGGGTTTCCTGGACTCGTCAACCATGGCGCGTACGTTCAGCGCCTTACGGCCGAACGATCTGATCTTTCAGTACGTCGGGAACAATTGGCTTTGCGGGAACAAACCGCCATCGTTTGATCTGCTGGCGTGGAACGAAGATTCGACTCGGATGCCGGCCAAGATGCATTCGGAGTATCTGCGCTCGTGCTATCTGCGCAACGAGTTCGCGCGGGGAGAGTTCGAAATCGACGGCAATCGACTCGATCCCGGCCTCGTCGACATCGACACGTACGTGTTGGCGGCCGTGGACGACCATATCGTTCCCTGGACGTCGGGCTACAAGACAACGCAGCTGTTGGGTGGCAAGAGCAGATTTGTGCTGAGTTCGTCCGGTCACATCGCAGGTATTGTCAATCCTCCAAATCCGAAGGCCAAGCACTGGGTGAACGACAGTCTGCCCGCCGATCCGCATGAATGGGAAGCGAACGCGCGGTTGGTGAACGCCACCTGGTGGCAGGACTGGACTGCGTGGATCGCCGAGCGTGGCGGGCCAAAGGTTTCGGCGTCGGATCACTTGGGCAACGAGGATTATCCACCCATCGAGGAAGCGCCGGGCAGTTACGTCCGGGCCACCGCGTGACCCGGACGCCCGAGACCGCCGGCTCCGCCACACTCGCCCCTCGAGTCGAATTGCTTTGCCGCACGCGCACCGAATGCGAAGTGAGCCAGGGGGTGGCGTGAGCGGGAGCCGCTTTTATTGCGGGAAGCGCTCCAGCAGTCGCTTCATCATTTCAGGGCTTCGCGAGCCGCCTTGATGTAGAAGCCGGTGAGGTCCTGGACGAACTTCGCGTCGCCGCGGCGTCCGGCAATCACACCCGATGCCCACAACGCGTACACGGGCGATGGATTACCTTGCCGGAGAACGAGTTCGCCTGGGCATGCGCCGATGCCTTGCCCGCCGCCATACAGCGACATTAGCGGTCTGTGCTGAATGTGCTTTTGTTGCAAGCATTTACGCGATAAGCATTAGCGTGCAACAATTCCACGTTCAGCGAATTAGTGACGGCGGTGCGGGCTAACCCGCTGTCTGTTGTTTGCGTCGGGTGACTCCCGCGGCCTGGCCGGTGGATGATTGTTCTTCGACTTGTTCGGCTTGCTCGACTGCCGCAAGGGTTTCCCACGTTCGCGCCTCGACTCTGGTCATCGCCAACCTGGCATAGGTCATCTGGCTGGTAATGGTCATCTGACTGCGCCTGCGACCCAGGAAGGTGACGGCCCAGTGGAGTAGTGTGGTGAACCGGTTCTGGAAGCCGATCAGGTAGTACAGGTGCAGTACCAGCCAGGCCAGCCAGGCGATAAAGCCCCCGAACTCCAGCTTGCCGACCTGTGCGACGGCGCTGAAGCGGGAGACCGTCGCCATGCTGCCCTTGTCGAAATACTTGAACGGCGGGCGGTTGGCCGCATCATCGTGGCCCTTGAGTGAGCGCTTGATCACCTTCGTCGCGTAATTCGCACCCTGGATCGCACCTTGGGCCATCCCGGGTACACCAGGCACCGCCATCAGGTCGCCGACGACGAAGACGTGCGGGTGTCCCTTGACGGTGAGGTCGGGCTGCACGAGCACTCTCCCCGCGCGATCGACTTCGGTTCCGTCGGACTGTTCGGCCACCATCTTGCCGAGCGGACTGGCCTGCACACCGGCCGCCCAAACCTTGCACCCGCATGGGATGCGGCGTTGCGTGCCGTCTTTGTCCTTGACGTTGATGCCTTGGTAGTCGACGTTGGTCACCATCGCGTTGAGCTGGATCTCGACGCCCATCTTCTCCAGCCGGCTCTGTGCCTTGCGGCCCAGCTTCTCACCCATCGGCGGCAACACCGCGGGCGCGGCGTCCAATAGGATTACCCGGCAATCGCTGGGCTTGATGGTCCGAAACGCCCCGGCCAGCGTGCGCTCGGCGAGCTCGACGATCTGTCCGGCCACCTCCACGCCGGTGGGCCCGGCGCCGATCACCACAAAGGTCAAGCGGCGTTCGCGCTCGGCATCGTCGGTGGCGAGCTCGGCTGCCTCGAACTGGGCGAGGATCCGGCCGCGCACCTCCAGCGCGTCGTCGATCGTCTTCATGCCCGGTGCGTAGAAGGCGAACTGGTCGTTGCCGAAGTACGACTGCTGGACGCCGGCGGCGACGATGAGGCTGTCGAACGGCGTCACCGTGTGCCTACCCATCAGCCTCGACGTCACCGTCCGCGCCTTCAGGTCGATGGCCTCCACCTCGCCCAGCAGCACCCGGACGTTCTTTTGCTTACGCAAGATGAGCCGAGTGGTCGGAGCAATCTCCCCTTCGGACAAGATTCCGGTAGCCACCTGATAGAGCAATGGCTGGAATAGATGTGTGGTCGTCTTCGAGATGAGGATGACATCGACATCGGCCCGTTTAAGGGCCTTGGCCGCGGTCAAACCGCCGAAGCCAGACCCGATGATGACGACGCGATGACGCTCGCCGATAGCGGAGGGTGTGCTCATGGTCCTCCTTCAGGACTGCGAATAATGGGCGTCGTCATAGCCGAGGTGGAACCCCCACCTTCCGGCGGGGGTTGCACCTGCCGCCTCGTTACTTCGGGGCTTCGCGAGCCGCCTTGATGTAGAAGCCGGTGAGGTCCTGGACGAACTTCGCATGGGTGTTCGCCAGGCCGGTGACCCAGTCGAGTTGGCTGCGGCTGGCCACTGACTTTTCGAAGTCGACGAGGCTCTGCAATGCCTTCTCGTAGGTATCAGGGGAGCTTTGACCGGTTTCCTTGGCCAGCTGGATCAGCTTCTCGTTCAGCTCGCGGATCCGGTTAGCGGTCTCATTCGAAGGCATTCGTGTCGGCTGCGGTGGTTTTGGTTGCCATATCAACTCCTTCATTCTGAAGATCTCGGCGAACAAAATGCATTGACCTGACAGGTCAGACGAATTCCCAAGCGGCGCGGGCTATCGCCAGTTCTTCGTTGGTCGGCACCACCAGAACCGTGGTCTGCGAGTCGTCGGTGGAGATCACCCGCGCGCCGCGCACGCCGGAACGGTTGCGATCGGGATCGACAGCGATGCCGTGTCCTTGCAGACCCGACAGCGCGTCCTCACGCACATTGGCCGCGTTCTCGCCGACCCCGCCGGTGAAGGCGATGGCGTCGACGCGGCCGAGGACGAAGACGTACGCGCCGATGTATTTGCGCAGGCGGTGGATGTAGACGTCGTATGCGAGCTTCGCCGTTTCCGAACCGGCCTCCATCTGAGCAGACAGCTCACGGAAGTCGTTGACACCACACATCGCCTTTGAGGCCGGAATTTTGGTTGAGCAACGCGTCGATCTGCTCGATGCTCATCCCCGCGCTGCGATGAAGGTGCATCAGGATGCCGGGGTCGATGTCGCCGCAGCGGGTGCCCATCACCAGGCCTTCGAGCGGGGTGAGCCCCATCGAGGTCTCGACCGCCACCCCGCCGCGCACGGCTGAGGCCGAGGCGCCGTTGCCGAGATGCAACACGATCGTGTTCACCCTGCTCGGGTCGGTGTGCAGGATCGTCGCCACTTCGCCGGTGACGTATTCGTGCGAGGTTCCGTGGAACCCGTAACGGCGAATGCTGTACATTTCCGCGATATCCCGGTTAATTGCGTACGTCGCCGCGGCGTCCGGCAATGAATGGAAGAATCCGGTGTCGAACACCGCGACGTGCGGGATGTCCGGGAAGTCCTTGCGTGCGACTTTGATGCCCATTGCGTTCGCCGGATTGTGCAGCGGCGCCAGATCGGCGAGCCGCTCGATCTCTGACAGTGTCGCGTCGTTGATCAGTGTGGGCTTGTGGAACAGCTTGCCGCCGTGCACGACCCGGTGACCGACGGCCTTGATCCCCGCCGCGCCGAGATCGGGGCCGTGCTCGGTGAATAGCTGATTTGCCAGTCGCAGCCCATCCGCGTGGTCGACGATGGGGCCGCTGTGCTCGAATCGCTTGTCGCCCCAGCTGTATACGACGCGTGCGTCCGGCTCGCCGATCCGCTCCACCAGACCGGACGCCACGGCCGTGCCGGCCACCGGATCCACGAGCTGGTATTTGATCGATGACGATCCGCAGTTGAGGACGAGGACCAGGCCGCTCACGGTGTGCCTCCCGAGGTTGGGGTCTGTTGTGGTGAGTCGTCTTGGGCCTGGATGGCGGTGATCGCCACGGTGTTGACAATGTCATCCACCAGCGCCCCTCGGGACAGATCGTTGACCGGCTTGGCCAAGCCCTGCAGAACCGGCCCGATCGCGACCGCCCCGGCGGTGCGCTGGACCGCCTTGTAGGTGTTGTTGCCGGCGTTGAGATCCGGGAACACCAGCACCGTGGCGCCGCCGGCCACCGGCGATCCGGGCATCTTGGTGGCGGCAACTGTCGGCTCGACCGCGGCGTCGTACTGAATCGGACCCTCGACCAACAGGTCGGGCCGCCGGTCACGCACCAACTGCGTTGCGGCGCGTACCTTGTCGACGTCGGCACCCGTGCCGGACTCGCCGGTCGAATACGACAGCATCGCGATCTTGGGATCGATGCCGAACTTGGCGGCGGTCGCGGCCGAAGAGATCGCGATGTCGGCCAACTGCTCGACCGTGGGGTCGGGCACCACTGCGCAGTCGCCAAACGCGAGCACCCGATCGGACAGGCACATCAGGAACACGCTCGACACCGTCGACACACCCGGTGCGGTCTTGATGATCTCGAACGACGGGCGGATGGTGTGTGCGGTCGTGTGCGCAGCGCCGGAGACCATCCCGTCTGCGAGCGCCAGGTGCACCATCATGGTGCCAAAATATGAGACGTCGCACATGATTTCGCGGGCGCGATCCTCGGTCATCCCCTTGTGCGCGCGCAGGCGAGCGTATTCGGCCCCGAACTCGTCGCGCAGCCCGCTGCTCTCGGGATCGAGCACCCGGGCATTGGCGAGGTCGACACCAAGTTCCGCGCCACGGCGCCGAACGACGGCCTCTGCACCCAAGATGCTCAAATCGACGATGCCGCGGACGAGCAGGCGCCCCGCCGCGAGCAGGATGCGATCGTCGTTGCCCTCCGGGAGCACGATGTGGCGACGGTGGCCGCGCGCGCGCTCCAGTAGCCGGTACTCGAACATCTGCGGGGTGACCACCGACGGGGCCCGGACTTGCATCCGCCGCAGCAGCGCGGCGCCGTCGATGTGGTGCTCCACAATCTCAAGCGCGGTGTCGATCTTGCGCAGCGCGCCGACCCGGATCCGAGCGCGGGTGTGCGACGCCAGTTCAGCGGTCCTGTAGGTGCCGTGCCGGGTTGCTATCAGCGGTAGCGTCGGCTGTACGCCGTTGAGGAGCTTGTCGATCGCCGGGTGGGGCAGCAGGCCGCCGTTGAGGATGATCCCGGCCAGCGACGGAAAGCCGTGTGCCTGGTGGGCAGTCACCAGTGCCAGAAGCACTTCCGAGCGGTCGGCGGGCACAATCACAACCTGCCCCTCGGTGAGCCGCTCGAGGATGTGTTCGGCGTTCATGCCGCCGACCATCACGCTGAGCGCCTCGCGGCGTAGCAACTCCGGGTCCCCACTGTAGAGGGTGCCGTCCAAGGCCTCGCACAGCTCAGCCATCGTCGGTGCCGCTAGCAGCGGCACCTCCGGCAAGCTGAAACTGGGCACACCAGTGGTGTCCAGTGCCGCGCGTATCTCGTCCAGGTGCTCAGGATCGCACCGGTTGGCGATGATGGCTGCGCAGCGCGCGTGTGCGGCACCCACTTCGGTAAGACACCGCTGGGCAATCTGGGTGATGGACTCGGTGTTGCGGTCATGGCCATTGAGGGCCAACAACACCGGTGCACCCAGATTTGCTGCGACGCGTGCGTCGAACGTCAGCGCAGTTGGATTGAAGACACCGGTGTAGTCACTGCCGATGACAACTACCGCGTCGCATTGACGGGCGAGCTCGTGATAGCGGGCAACGATCTCGCTTAGCGCGGCCTCGGGATCCTCATCGACTCGCTCATAGGTCACGCCCCGGACCTGGCTATAGTCGTCGAAACTGACAGTGGTGTGCTCGAGCAGGAGGTCCAAGAGGTAGTCGGTCTCATCGCTCGACCCGACGATCGGCTTGAACACCCCCACCCGCGCCGGGGATGCGGCGAGCAGGTGCAACAGGCCCAACGCGATGGTGGACTTGCCGGTGCCGCTCTCGGCAGACGCGATATAGATACTCGATACGACGCTGTGTGCGGTAACGGGCATCGTGGGAAGCACGGCAGTACTGGGAGTTTTGACCATGATCACTCACTCGGGGATCCGTCGGCATTGCTGAGTGCCGTGATGGTTATATGTCGGACGCGGCGGTGCACCGATGCCTCTGGGGCGTCGCGGGCATTGGTAGTAGTCGACGTCGGCGCGCGTGGCACGGGCAGTGGCCGCGCCGGTTCGGCGGCATCAGTTTCAAACATCATCACCTCACCCGGCATGCAGCGCTCGCTGGACCCCTAATGCTTTGGTACCCGCAACAACAGCGCATCGCCTTGACCGCCGCCGCCGCAGAGTGAGGCTGCGCCTAGTCCGCCACCGCGGCGCTTGAGTTCGAGCGCCAGGTGAAGGACCAGCCGGGCACCAGACATGCCCAGCGGGTGCCCCATCGCGATGGCGCCGCCGTCGACGTTGACCTTGTCCTCGTCGATCTTGAGGTCCCGCATCGACTGAACCGCCACGGCGGCAAACGCCTCGTTGATCTCGGCCAGATCGAGGTCGCCGACCTGCAGCCCCTCCCGACGCAATGCCTGCAGAGTGGCGTTGGCGGGCTGAGACTGCAGTGTGGAATCGGGCCCGGCGACCACCCCGTGCGCACCGATCTCGGCAAGCCACTCAAGGCCCAGCTCCTCAGCCTTGGCCCGGCTGGTGACGACAACCGCGCACCCGCCGTCGGAGATCTGCGAGGCCGAAGCGGCGGTGACGGTGCCGTCGGCAGCGAAGGCGGGGCGCAGTTTGGCCAGCGACTCCGCTGTGGTCTCGGGCCGCACGCCCTCGTCGATGTCGACCAGCAGAGGGTCGCCCCGGCGCTGCGGAATCCGCACCGGCACAATCTCATCGGCGAATCGGCCGTCTTTCTGCGCGGCCGCGGCGCGCTGGTGCGAACGCGCGGCGAATGCGTCCTGCTCTTCGCGACTGATCCCTAGTGCTGCGTTTTGTTTGTCGGTCAGCGCCCCCATCGCGCCATCGGTGAAGGTGTCCCACAGCCCGTCGTACGCCATCGAGTCCACCAGGGTGGTGTCGCCGTACTTGAACCCCTCGCGCGACTTCGGCAGCAGGTGTGGTGCGTTGGTCATCGACTCCATGCCGCCGGCAACCACGACGTCGAACTCGCCGGCGCGGATGAGCTGATCGGCCAGCGCAATAGCGTCAAGCCCGGAGAGGCAGACTTTGTTGATCGTCAACGCGGGCACCGTCATCGGTATGCCCGCCTTGGCGGCGGCCTGCCGGGCGGTGATCTGTCCCTCGCCGGCCTGCAGCACCTGGCCCATGATTACGTATTGCACGCGGTCGGGAGGCACCCCGGAGCGCTCAAGTGCCGCCTCGATGGCGATGGCACCGAGCTCGACGCCAGAAAATCCCTTCAGTGCGCCAAGTAATCGGCCGATCGGGGTGCGGGCCCCGGCGACGATGACCGAAGCGGATGGAGATGTCATTTGATGTTCCTTAACTGGTGTTTGTTTGTCCCTGCAGTCAGAACGACCGCGTGTCGGAGGGATACGCTGATGTGGCTGTGATAGCGCGACCGACAATCATGGTGTTGGCCTCACGGCCGTCTGGTTGGAATCGATGGCCTCCTCGTCGGTGTCAACCACCCGGCGTTGTCCTTGGGTCGGTCGGCCAGCAGCCGCGGTCTCACATGTCGAGGCCGCCGTTGACTCCCCAAACCTGGCCGGTGATGTATGAGGAGGCGTCGGCGGCGAGGAAGTGGACCACCCGGGCAACCTCTTCAGGCTGACCCAGACGACCAATCGGAATCTTGGCAGTGATCTTCGCGAGCACCTTCTCGGGCATCGCCGCAACCATCTCGGTGCCGATGAAGCCGGGGGTAACGGTATTGACGGTAAGCCCAATCCCTTCCGCACAGCTCTTGCCGGCCTTTGCACACTGGTATGTGGCTTCCTTTGCCAGGGTCTTGGTCAACCCGAACAGCCCCGACTTCGATGCCGAATAGTTGGCTTGGCCGATGTTGCCGGTCTCGCCGATGACGGAGGAGACGTTGATGATGCGGCCGCTGCCCCGCTCCACCATGTGCGCCAGCGCGGCCTGGGACATGAAGAATGCCCCGGACAGATTCACCGCAAGCACGGTGTACCAGTCTTCATCCGTCATTTTTGCGACGGTTTTGTCCACGGTGATGCCGGCGTTGTTGACCAAGATGTCGAGCCGTCCATGTTGTTCGATGACCTCGCCGACGGTGCGTCGACAATCCTCCGCGGACGCGACATTGCCGTGGTACAGGCTCGGCCGGACGCCGAGCAACTTCTCGTAGTCGTCGGCGAATGTCTTGGCGCGCTCAACGTTGTGACCATAACCCGCGGCCACCGTTGCGTGTTGGTTCCCGAGGCTTTTGCAGATCGCCGCGCCAATGCCACGGGTACCTCCCGTCACGAAAGCTACTCGGCCTCGGAGCTTCTCGCCGCCGCCGCGCCATGGGGCGTCCTGCTGCTCGGTGTCCAAGCTGGTCATGACACATCACCTCTTCCTAGTTGTCGACGTCGTGGGCGGACGTACCGCCGTGCCTGATCCCCTTCGTGATAGCGCGATTGTGATGTTCCGATGCAGTGCTCGCCAACCAATCCGCGCCATATTGCCGCGTCAACCTATCGCGGTGGCTATTTCTTGTTCCAGTTCATCGCCTCCTGACGGCTTTCGTAGATGTGCGGGGCCAGTCCTCGGTTGGACAGCTGCTCGCTGAGCTTGAGCCGCATGAAGGAGCTGGTGGTGTACCTGGTGACGGCGGCGTAGTAGGGTTCGGCCAGCCGGCGAACCAGGGTGACGTAGGCGTCGGTGAGATCCGGTGCCAGGTAGAAGTTGTCGTAGTTGACGACCATCTGCACCTTTTTCCCGATGGCGGCCAATCGTTTCTCGATCTCGGAGCCGATCGACTCAACGTCATCCAGCGTGGCCAGGGACATGCCTTCCATGTTGAGGAAGAACGTGTTCCGTTCCGTGTCGTAGGCGAACCGGGCCTCCAGAGGCACGGTCAGCAGGTCGTCCTTGAGGCCCATGAGTCCGTCGGCGAAGACCCGGGCGTCCATCAATCGCGCTTCGCCCTTGATAATGGGCTCGAAACCCATGTGCGCGAGGATGTCCTTCTCCAGGTCTACCCAGGGGGCGATCTCGATGAGTTCCAGGCCGCCCGCGGTGAGCTGGAACACGCACCGTTCGGTCACATACAGCACCGGCTGACCGGCGCCGGCGGCGTATTCGCCGCTGAAGGTGCGTTGCTCGACATCGGTGAGGAACTTGGGAGCGACGGCTTCGTCGGCGAAGACCAGTCGGCCGTCCTGGACCCGGCTGCGGCTGGGCACCACGAAGGACCCCACGAAGATGAGCTTCTTGGCGTTCTGGCTGATGTTGATGAACCCACCCGAGCCGGCCAGTCTGGAACCGAATCGGCTGACGTTGACATTGCCCTGCCGGTCCGCCTGGGCCATCCCCAGGACCGCGGCGTCCAGACCTCCCCCGTCGTAGAAGTCGAACTGCGACGGTTGATCCAGGATTGCTTGCGCGTTCACCGCCGCGCCGAAATCCAGTCCGGCGGTGGGCATCCCGCCCATCGGCCCGGGTTCGGCGGTCAGCGTCAGATACTCCAGGATGTGTTCCTCGGCCGCCACGTTGGCCACTCCTTCGGGTAGTCCGATCCCGAGGTTGACGACGCTGCCGGGTCGAAGTTCCATGGCGGCACGGCGGGCGATGACCTTCCGTTCGGTCAGCTCCATCGGCGCGATGGAGCTGCGCACCCGACGTAGTTCGCCGCTGAGCGCCGGTGAGTAGGGGGTGCCGAAGGTCTGCCAGTGGTGCTCCGGTTGCGAGATGACGACGCAGTCGACGAGAACACCGGGGATCGTCACCTCTCGTGCGCTCAGGCTGCCGGTGTCGGCGACCCGCTCCACCTGCACGATCACCAGGCCCCCGGAGTTGTGGACCGCGGTCGCCGCGGCAAGTGCTTCGAGGGTGAGCGCCTCGCGCTCCATGGTGATGTTCCCCTCGGGGTCCGCGGTAGTGCCGCGGAGGAACGCGACGTCCAGTTGCAAAGCCTTGTAGAACAAGTACTCCTGGCCGTGCAGGGTGAGCAGTTCGACGCGGTCCTCGGTGGTCCGTTCGTTAATCTTGCCGCCGCCGTTACGCGGGTCGACGAAGGTGCCAAGGCCGACCCGGGTGATCAGGCCCGGCTTGCCCGCGGCGGTGTCCCGAAACAGATGAGAAATGACCCCCTGCGGCAGGTTGTGCGCCTCGATCTTGTTGCCCACAGCCATTTTTCCCAACGCCGGTGACAAAGCCCAGTGACCGCCCACCGCCCGCTTGATCAGGCCGTCGTGAGCCAGCCGGTCCAGCCCGCGGCCCTGCCGGTCGCCCGGGGCGACGGTGAACACCAGGTTCAGGTCTTGGGGGGTGCCGGTCAGCAGGAAACGCTGCTCCAACGCCAGCGTCAGCTCCTCGGCGAAACACTGTCCCACGAACCCCTCGACCACCACCGAGTCGCCATCGCGAATGAGCCGTACCGCCTCGGCGGCGGTCACCACCTTGTCCCTGACTTCGGTTCCCCCGGAAAGGGATTCAGCGGGCAGAACCACCTTGGCGGTGGTGACCGCCTTCTCCCCGACCGACGTGCTGGATGGCGATTCAACGGGCACTGACATGGTATTCCCCCCGGAAGATGGCGCTATGACCCAAGGCTGAGGGCGGCAGCTCTGCCGATTCCACTCACCAGCGACAACGTCAGGTAGCCGGGCGATCGTCCCCGCGAACGGCCCGCTCGGCGCACGCGCCGGGTCGACGTGGATCCATTGATGGTCTTCGGTGGCGGCTGCGAACGCCTGGATCCGGCGCTGAGAGACCTTGTGCGGTGCGGATATCCCAAGCCTGGAACCGGCCGACGTCGCCAATTCGGCCGAAGTGACCTTCCGCTGTGTGGTGCTCATCGGAAGGCGTTGAGCCCGGTGATCGCGCGTCCGACAATCAGGGACTGAACGGAGTCGGTGCCCTCGTAGGTGTAAACGGCTTCGATGTCGGCGTGGTGCCGGGCGACGTGGTGATCGAGCAGGATCCCGTTGCCGCCCAGGATATCCCGAGCCAGCGCGCAGACCCGGCGGGCTGCGTGAGCGGTGTTCAGCTTGGCGATCGCGGCGTGTTCGATCGACACCCGCCCTTGGGCCTGCAACTGCGACATCCGGGTGCATATCAATTGCATGCCGGTGATGTCGCTGAGCATGTGCGCGAGCTTGTCCTGGATCAGCTGGAAGCGGGCCAGTGGGCGGCCGAACTGCTGGCGTCGTAGCGAATAAGTGACTGCTGCCTCATAGGCGGCGACCGCGTGGCCCAGGGCCTCCCAGGCGACGGTCTGCCGGGACTTGGCCAGCACATAGTTGGTGTCATCCCAGGTCCGGGCCATCGCCAGACGGGCACCGGCGGGCACTCGCACCCCGTCCAGGCGGATCTGGGCCTGCCACACGCCGCGGTTCGCTGCTTTACCGACGATCTTCCTGGCGTGATACCCGGGGACCGGGTGCTCCGCGCCGTCTGGGTGTTCCACGACGAAAGCACCGACCTGGCCGTCGTCGTCTCGGGCCCAGACGACCACCACGTCGGCGACGGTGCCGTTGCCGATCCACCGCTTCTGCCCGTCCAGCACCCACTCGTCACCCTGCCGCCGCGCCCGGGTTTCCAACGCCACCACGTCGGAGCCGTGGTTGGGTTCGGTCAGCGCAAAGGCGCCGAGAATTTCACAGGTCGCCATCCGTGGCAAATATTGGGCCCGCTGCTCTTCGGAGCCGAGCATCGCGATGGTCGTCATCGCGAGCCCGGAATGTACCGCGTTCAGGGTGGCGATGCTGCCATCGCCGCGGGCCAGTTCAGCCGCGATTACACCCTCGGCGAGAAACGACACCCCGGGGCAACCGTTCCCGACGATCGAGGCGCCGGCAATGCCGAGCCGCCCATAGCCCTTGGCCAGTTCGACCGGGAACTCGGCCCGCTCCCAATAACCGGCAGCGGCCGGTGCCACCTCCGTGTCGCACCACCGCCGGACCCGATCACGCATCTCGCGTTCCTGGTCGGTGAGCAGTTCATCCAGATTGTAGAAATCAGTAGCCCGGGAAATCGCAAGATCATCACCATTTGGGAACTCATTCTCGGTGATCCCGAAATCAAGATCGGCAACGTTCTCGGTCACCGGACTAGTCGGCGCGTTCATACTTGGGTCCTGCTTTCATGCCTTCATGTTCGAATAGGTGCGTGGAGGCGGGGGAGATCTCATGTCTGCGGTCCTGACCCTTGAGTTACTTGTCGGTTTCGGTTGCTCCCCGCACTGCCTTCGTCATGTCCTCGGCCTGCTGCCGAACGGCGCCCACAACGGATTCGGATTGCTGGCGGGCGGCTTCCGTTGCCGATGCGGCGGTAACCGCCAGGGATTTCGCGAATTCGCGCTGCACCGCGAGCATTTTCTCGGCAAAGTCGAAGACCTGCTCGACCACCTGCTGCGGATCCACCCCTGATGTTGCGGCCCCCGGGGCAGTGGCCCAGGCGCCTTTCGCGGTGTCGGTCCACGTTCGGAAGGCCTGCACCACGGCGTCCTGCGCGCTGCGCAAGGTCTGAGTGTAAGTGTCCTGAGATGAAGTCATGATTTGTCACTCTGTTCGATTGGCCCGGCGACCGAGCAGCAACGCCTCGTCGTGCCAGGGTGGTGGCGCAGATTGCGAAACGCCCGATCCGCCGAGGACGTATCGCGCTGAGTCGATTGGCGGATCAGTGAGGTTTGGCGGTAGCCAAGCCGTAGCTTGTCAGACGGGATCGGTCAAAAGGTCGCTCCCACCAGCCAATTCAATCGGCCGCCGGTAGAACCCGAAAAAACTGGGCGCCGAGAATTAGACTCGCGATACCGCGGCGTGAGCAGGCGGCACCGCCCCAGACGGCTGCTGGCGCAGCACTCTCCAGAGAACTCCGACAGCCTGGACATGTCAAGGGTGCGCGATGACTCATCAGAAGTGCACGCGGGGGGGTGTTCGGCGGCGGAACTTCACTTAAGAAACGCAGGTCCGCGACCGGGCATTGTCACGTTGGTGAGTGTGGGCGACCTGGGAGGATTTGTGGGGTGACCACCGCAACGCCGTCGTACAAGGGCCACCGCTACCCGGTTGAGATCATCAACCACTGCGTGTGGCTGTACGTCAGGTTCCCGCTCAGCTTGCGTGAGGTCGAGGAGCTGATGCTCGTAGGCGGTGTCGCGGTGAGTTAGGAGACGATCCGGCGGTGGTGCGCCAAGTTCGGGCAGGCCTACGCCAACCAGCTGCGCCGGCGGCGCCCGCGCCCCGGCGACAAGTGGCACCTCGACGAGGTGTTCGTCGCGATCAACGGCAGGCTGCGGTACCTGTGGCGCGCGGTCGACCAGCACGGCAACGTGCTCGACGTTCTCGTCCAGTCACGCCGAAACGCGGTGGCGGCCAAGCGATTCTTCCGTAAGGTGCTCAAGGGCCTGCGGTAGGTGCCGCGCGTGCTGGTCACCGACAAGCTGGGCAGCTACCAGGTCGCCCACCGCGAGCTCATGTCGTCGGTGGAGCACCGGCGGTCGCGGTATCTGAACAACCGCGCCGAGAACTCTCATCAGCCCACCCGACAACGCGAACGGGCGATGAAACGCTTCAAATCGTCGCTGCATGCGCAACGGTTCCTGTCCGCCTCCAGCGGCATCTCCGCACACTTCCGGCCGCGACGGCATCTGCTCAGCGCGACCCAATGGCGAACCGAGATGGCCGACCGCTTCGCGGTCTGGCGTCAGGTCACCGCGCCCGACACTGCCGCCTGAAATGTGAACGACCCAACGGTGTTCCGTCGCGACTGCTTCAAACCCAACTGCGCCACTACACTTTTCAATCAACGTGACAGTGCCTGCAGAACGCTGTCATACCGATGGACCGGGTACCAACCGCCACCCCCGACGAGCCGCTGACGACTCTGCTCGCTCGGCTAGCGCCGCCTACCGGCGACCGTGTGCTCGTCGTAAATGGCGGTCATGTAGTAGGTATCGTCACTGCACGCGATATCATTCGACTGATCGACGTGCGCAGGCTCGCCGTCCGCCCCTGAGCTATCGGCGGAGCGGACTGCCGCTGATTCCGGTCGGCTGAGTGGGGGCGTTCCAGCCGATGCACGTCAGATAGAGATCGACTAGCCAACACGAAGAAGCCCAGGCGCACAAGCACATAGGCACTCGGGCCAGCGAGGATGTTGCCGGCCAAACGCCCACAAGTGGCGCTAACTACAGCGGGCGACGATCACCGGGACAGTCGCCGACTGGGCCACAGCAGAGCTGACCGAACCCAAAAGCATGCCCGGAAACCCCCCGCGCCCATGGCTACCGACGACCACCAGCTGGGCACGTTCAGACTCCTTAACCAGCCACCGGGAAGGCTGATCGCAGAACAGCAATCGCTCGATACGCACATCTGGATACTGCTCTTGCCAGCCGGCGAGACGTTCGGCGAGGATCTGTTGCCCTTTACGCTCGCTGTCCCGCCAGTCCATTCCGAGCATCGGAAACACCCCTACATCGCTCCACGCGTGCAGCGCCACCAGACCAACCCCTCGGCGGGAGGCTTCATCAAAGGCCAGGGCGGTCGCCGCTTCCGAGGCTAGCGACCCGTCGATGCCCAGTAGCACAGGCGCAGTGGAGGCAGGAGCCGCGCTCCCATCGGAATGAATAACCGCGACCGGGCAGTGGGCATGGTGCAGCAATGCCGCAGTGACCGAGCCGAGCAGCAGGCGGCTCAACGCACCCAGTCCCCGGCTGCCGGCGACGATCATCCAAGCACCCTTGGAAGCATCAATCAGTGTCGGAACAACGCTGGAATACACCATCTCGGTGTGTATTTCAGGCGGCTCAGACTCACCCAGGTTAGCGCTAAGTGTCTTGCGGGCCTGATCAATAACGTGCTGTCCATTTTCCCTCTGCCACCCGGGTATGTCCAGTTGAAGCACCGACCAGTCGACTATCACCGGGGGAACAGAGTGCATCAGCGTGATAGGCAGGTGGCGCATGATGGTCTCGCGGGTTGCCCAGGCTACGGCATCGTCAGAAGCCGCCGATCCATCGACGCAAACCAATATTCCGTATTTTTCTGTGGTTCCAGACATTTCGAACTCCTTGCTGCTAAATCTCGATGGCGGCAGTTGATTCGTCCCTCAGGCAACCCAACTCGGAAGCTGTGCCCGTCCGACGAGCTGACACCAACATGTGGCAGCGCCAGGCGGAGCGAGGCCCGAACATCGTCGGCCGTGTCGTCCTCAACGGTGGTGAACGTGAACGGCGGATCACTGCCGTCGACGGTCACGCTTAGACCCAGATAGGTGGGCACCGCCGCTTGGGCGTCGACGCCCAATTGGTACAGACTGTGCAGCACATCGGCGCCGGGCTCATCCAGGGCGGCGTTGAGGATGCCCAAATCGGCGGCCAGGGCCGCACCGATCTTCATGAGGGGACTGCTCCGCTGGGCGCTCCCGAGCGCGGATCGAGCCTACCGGTGCCGAACAGGCGAGTCGCCCTGCACGGTGGGGAACACGCGACGCAAGCCAGGACCCGTCGCGTTGACTGTCTCCCCACCCTCCAACCTACGCGCGTCACACCGTGCAGCGACAGTTAGGCCGTTGGTCGAATTGGCGGCTCGGGCTCAGGTCGGGTTGTGTCGGGCGCGGGCGCGGCGCACGGCTTCATCGACGATGTGTTGGGCCACCTCAGCCAACTTGCGGTGTTCGGCTTGGCTGATCGCCCGCAGCTGGGTGAACGCGTCCTCGGTGCTGCGCCCGCTGCGTCCCCGGATCAGACCGATCGCCTGATCGATCACCGGGCGCGTCGACAGCGCGGTCTGCAACTGGGCGGTCAGCGCCAACGCGTGCGCGAGGATCTGGGCGTTGTGCACCGCCACCGCCGCGGGTTTGGCGAACAGTTCCCCCAGCTCGGCGGCGTGCTCATCGAAGACGTCTTTGCCGTGGGCGTAGACGTTGATCGCCCCGATCACCTGATCCGGCGGCAGCAGCAGCGGCAGCGACAGCGCACTGTGCACGCCCAAGCGGCCCACTCGCGGACCGAACCGCGGCCACATCTTCTCCCCACCCAACGACCCGGACCGCACCGTGCGCCGCTCCAGCGCCGCGGTGATGCAGGGTCCCTCCTTGAGGGTCACGTACTGAATCTCGTCGATCTCGGCGACGAACGCAGCGCTCGCCGCCAACGCCTCGACCATGTTGTCCACCCGGTCGACCCGCAACAAGGTCACCCCGGCACCGTCGGCGCCCGGTATCGCGTGCACCGCGAACGTGGAGACCTCAGCCAGCAACTCAGGCAAACCCAGACTGCCCGCTACCAAGCCCGCCAGCTCGTCGATCCCGGCCCGCAAGTCGGCGGCATCAGCGCTAGCCTGCCGCGCGCTCAGCGACCCCGACGGTAAGCCGCGATCGGCCTCAAGGCTGCGATCGAAATGTGCGGCATTGACCGCGTACTGTTTGGAACCGATTTTGGGCCGGTTCCAATCAACCCTAAGGTGCACATCGATCTTGTAAACGACACGATCACTGACGCTGGACATCGCAACAAGATTTTCTCAACCACTGCACTTAGTTTGTTCCGTTTAAGTGAATCTCGCCTCTCCCCCGGAGTTGCTTAGTCTTCATGCGCGAGCTCCTGGCCGCCCCAAACGGGATTCGGCGCGTTAGTCCCCACGGGTGTAGCCTCAGAGGTGCTGAGAATCTCAGCTGGTTCGGGACGAGTTTAGCTGTCCGCTGCAGAACTTGAGGAGCATTGGCTCCGAGGCCCCTACGCGCCGGTGATCATCTGCACATCGGGATCACCATGACAGCTCCACAGAGTTTCTCCACTCGATCGGCCCCCTTACAACACCCCCGAACAACGACGGTTGCGCATGACGTGGCCGCGGGCACCCCTCAGCACGGCTCACCGACAGGTGGACGGTGATGAAAGCGCTGGGCGTCGTAGTCGTTGTTCTGGTCGTCCTGTCAATGCTGGTGCTGGCGATGGCGGTGCGGATCGTCAAACAATACGAGAACGGCGTGCTGTTCCGGCTGGGCCGGGTGATCGGAGAACGTAAACCCGGGTTGCGGCTCATCATTCCGTTCGTCGATGTGCTGCACCGGATTTCGCTGCGAATCGTGACGATGCCGATTCAATCCCAGGGGATCATCACCCGCGACAACGTCAGTGTCGACGTCTCCGCGGTGGCCTACTTCAAGGTCGTCGACGCGGTGAAGTCGGTCGTGGCGATCGAGAACGTCTACTCCGCGATCGATCAGATCGCCCAAACGACGCTGCGCAAGGTCGTCGGCCAGCACACCCTGGACGAGACGCTCTCGGAGACCGACAAGATCAACCTCGACATCCGCGCGATCCTCGACGTCACCACCATCGAATGGGGTGTACAGGTCACCCTGGTGGAGCTGAAAGACATCCAACTGCCCGACAGCATGAAGCGGGCGATGGCCCGCCAAGCGGAGGCGGAGCGGGAGAAACGCGCGAAAATCATTGCCGCCGAGGGTGAATCGCTGGCCGCTGCCGCCTTGGGCGACGCCTCGGACACCATGATGGCCCACCCGCTGGCGCTGCAGTTACGCAATCTGCAGACCCTGGTCGAGCTCGGCGTCGACAAGAACACCACCGTCGTGTTCCCGGCACCGTTGATGTCGACCATCGCCGAACTCGGAACCTTCCTGGCCCGCGAAAGCGGCGCAGCAGCCCGGCCAGAGCCACTGCCACCGATTCCCATCCCGGCAGCGGTGGCCAACGGAAACTCCACGGCGGGGAGCCGGCCGTGATCACCGCGCTGATGTTCATGTCGTTGATCGGGTGGAGTTACTGGCTGATGCACCGCGCCGTGCGATCCCCCCAGGCAACGACGCCGGTTGGCGCACCGGATCAGCGCACGACCCCAGCCGCTGCGGTCCTTTGCCTCGAGGCGAGGATGCCAACCAGGAAGGCTACGGCCACGTGCGGTCCTCACCGTGTTCCGCGAGATCCGCACGGAATCATTGGGTTGCTGAACAAGTCTTCGACCGGTTCGCCACCAGCTCGTAGGTCTGCCCTTTGTGTGGTTCGGGCTCGGCCAGCACGGCGGCGGCGACTCGGTTCGTTACGTTAGGAGAGAGATAGACCATGACTATTTACGCGCGACCGGGTGCTGAGGGTTCGTTGATGTCCTTTCAGCCCAGGTATGACAACTACATTGGCGGCGAGTGGGTCGCGCCCGCGCAGGGCCGCTACTTCGAGAACCCGACCCCGGTTACCGGCCAGGTGTTCTGCGAGGTCGCTCGGTCCGATGAGGGCGATGTCGAGCGTGCCCTGGATGCGGCCCACGCGGCGGCGCCGGCCTGGGGCAAGACCTCAGCGGCGGATCGCGCAGTGATCCTAAACAAGATCGCCGACCGCATCGAGGAGAATCTCGAGTCCATCGCGGTCGCCGAGTCGTGGGACAACGGCAAGCCTGTGCGGGAAACGCTGAATGCGGATATCCCGTTGGCGGTGGATCACTTCCGGTACTTCGCCGGCGCGATCCGCGCCCAGGAAGGGTCGCTGTCGCAGATCGATGAGGACACCGTGGCCTACCACTTCCACGAGCCGCTTGGCGTCGTCGGCCTGATCATCCCGTGGAACTTCCCGATCCTGATGGCCGTCTGGAAACTCGCCCCGGCACTGGCGGCTGGTAACGCCATCGTCCTCAAGCCAGCCGAGCAGACCCCGGTCTCGATCCTGTACCTGATGTCGTTGATCGGTGACCTGCTGCCCGCGGGTGTGGTCAACGTGGTCAACGGATTTGGTGTCGAAGCGGGTAAGCCGCTGGCGTCGAGCAACCGGATCGGCAAGATTGCGTTCACCGGGGAGACCACCACCGGCCGGCTGATCATGCAGTACGCGTCGCAGAATTTGATTCCCGTCACCCTGGAGCTCGGCGGCAAGAGCCCGAACATCTTCTTCTCCGATGTGATGGCCGCCCATGACGACTATCAGGACAAGGCGCTGGAGGGGTTCACCATGTTCGCCCTGAACCAGGGCGAGGTGTGCACGTGCCCGTCGCGGTCGCTAGTTCAGGCCGATATCTACGACGAGTTCCTCGAGCTCGCCGCGATCCGCACCAAGGCGGTCCGGCATGGCGATCCGTTGGACACCGAGACGATGATCGGCGCGCAGGCCTCCAACGATCAACTCGAAAAGGTGTTGTCATATATCGAGATCGGCAAGCACGAGGGCGCCCGCGTCGTCACCGGCGGGGAGCGTGCCGACCTGGGCGGTCACCTCAACGGCGGCTTCTACATGCAGCCAACCATCCTCGAGGGCAATAACAAGATGCGGGTCTTCCAGGAGGAGATCTTTGGACCCGTCGTCACGGTGACGTCGTTCACCGACTACGACGACGCCATCTCGATCGCCAACGACACCCTCTACGGACTGGGTGCCGGGGTGTGGAGTCGAGACGGCAACACCGCCTACCGGGCCGGGCGGGATATCCAAGCCGGCCGGGTGTGGACCAACTGCTATCACTCCTACCCCGCCCACGCCGCATTCGGCGGCTACAAGCAGTCCGGTATCGGCCGCGAAAATCACAAGATGATGCTCGACCACTACCAGCAGACCAAGAACCTGCTCGTCTCCTATAGCGACAAGGCGCAAGGGTTCTTCTGATCCGCGGCCCAGTAACCCGTCGCTCAACCCCACTCACGATTGGAAAACGGCCATGACACAAACCCTTGATTCGCCCACCACACTGCACACCATCCGCACCATGCGCGCCGCGGTGGTAACCGAATTCGGCGCCCCGCTGGAGATTTGCGATCTCGAACTGCCCACACCCGGCTACGGTGAGGCGCTGGTGAAACTCGAGACCTCCGGCGTCTGCCACACCGACCTGCACGCGGCGCACGGCGATTGGCCGGTGAAGCCGCAGCCACCGTTCGTACCCGGCCACGAGGGCTACGGTACCGTCATCGCACTCGGTGACGGGGTGGACGACCTCAAGATCGGCGACAAGGTCGGCAACGCCTGGCTGTGGTCGGCGTGCGGCAGGTGCGAATACTGCCGCACCGGCTGGGAGACGTTGTGCGAGAGCCAGCACAACGGCGGCTACAGCGTCAACGGCAGCTTCGGCACCTACATGCTGGTCAACGCCGCCTACGCCCCACGAATCCCGGACAACGTCGATCCGCTGGAAATAGCTCCCATCCTGTGTGCCGGCGTCACCGTCTACAAGGGCCTCAAGGTGACCGACACCCGGCCCGGACAGTGGGTGGCGATCTCCGGCATCGGCGGACTCGGCCACATCGCCGTGCAGTACGCGCGAGCGATGGGGCTGCGCGTCGTCGCCGTCGACATCGACGACTCCAAGCTCGCCCTGGCCACCCAACTGGGCGCCGAGGTCGTCGTCAACGCCCGCACCAGCGACGTGGTCGCGGAGGTGCAGAAGGCCACCGGCGGAGTGCATGGCGTGCTGGTCACGGCCGTCCACCCGCAGGCCTTCGGGCAGGCCATCGGACTCACCCGTCGCGGCGGCACCATCGTCTTCAACGGGCTTGCGCCGGGCGACTTCCCGGCTCCGATTTTTGACATCGTGCTGAAGGGTCTGACGATCCGTGGCTCGATCGTCGGCACCCGTCAGGACATGGCCGAGGCGCTGGACTTCTACGCCCGCGGTCTAATCCACCCGACGGTGGCCAGCGCGGGACTTGACGACATCAATGACGTGTTCGGCCGAATGGAACGCGGCCAGATCGACGGCCGTATCGTGATCGACTATCGAAATGGCTAACTGCACGGGGTTGACCAGGCGAACGCGGTGCACGATTGGGCCGTCCTTGATCACCCGGTCACATGCGACGGCGGGGTTTGATGCGAATGTCGTTGAAGCGTCGCGTGCTTGGCAGTTCCAGCCGCGCGGGATTTACTCATGAGGAGTTTCGTCAATTCAGCAGTCGCCACAGATTTCTCAGGACAAGAAAAATCACCAATAGAGCAACGGCAAGGAGTCTTTCCGCCGCGCAGCGCGTGAGCTGAGTGGCCTCACACTGAGCACCGCGCACATAGGGTGTCGCGGTTGTCACCCCAGCCGACGACGTGGTCGGCAGATGATAGGTACTGGTCTCTCGTTCCGCGTCCCACAGCCAGTAACGAACTCGTTGATTCCCACGGGAAAGGACTTAACGACACGCCGGGTCCGACATCGTTACCGGCTTGACGTCAGGTGTAACTCTCTACAATCGAGTACGCGGGTAGCGACATCGCAAAGCCCACGTGGCGACGCAAGGCCGGCGAGAGGGCGTGCTCACTTTGTCGTTAGCTTCTTCCGGTTCTTTGAGGCCAGTATTTGGCCGATAGTCGTGCGGCCGAACTGAGGGTGTCGTTCACATCATTTAGACCACGAAGCATGCATTCGTTCGGTATCTCGAGCTGGTGTAGAAGATTGACGATCACCACCGCCGTCGTGACCTTCACAACCGCGTACATCTCGTCGGATTTTGTGCGTCCGCGGTGGGCAATGCCGTTGCGCGCCAAGGCTGTAGCCTTCGCCCAGGCTTTAGGATTGGGTACCAACCGATTCATAACTTAGGGTTGGCACGCGGATGGTCGGAAGCACCGCCCGCACGTCGAGTTCACGCAATAGCGGCAGCATGAGGGCGACGGTCCGCGGGCTTGCCGCCAGGCGTTCATGTCGCGCAAACATTGCCCGGATCTCCTCGTTCCACGGCATGTCCGGATTGCCCACATGTGCGAACTTCCCCGTACCCCACATCGCGGCCATGGCGTTGTTGATTTCCTCAGGATCACGGTCCGTGGGATCTTCCGCGTAGCCTCCGAGGACCCCCAACGAGGTTGTGCGGGACGGATATGTCGCGGCGAACACCGAGGCTGTCGCGAACGACCCATCGACCACGACGAGGACCGCTTCGTGATACAGATGTCGACGTGCAGGAAAGATTGACAAGACACGCCTGGCTAGATTGACAAAACCTCGGCGTGTCGCGAGGGCTTGTCAAAGTAGGTGATTCACTGGGCATCCCGACTGCTGCATGACGCCTCACGCGATGTCGCCATGTCGCGGTAGCGGTTCCGGTAGTCGCGATGGCATCGTCAAGTTATTTGAGAATCACAGCCGCCGCAGCGGCATGAAAGACACAGTCAGCCACTACATTGCGCGCTGATCAGATGACGACGGGTCCATTGCGGGGTGTTTGCGGTCTTGACAAGACACGCCTGCCTAGACTGACAAGACCTCGGCGTGTCGCCAGGGCTTGTCAAAGTAGGTGGTCCATGTGCATCCCGACCGCAAGTCTCCCAGGCGACCTCGCCTGGCTCCATTGCGGGCTCGTCGTGTACGACGCTGTGGCAGAAACGGTTACGTCTCCCAGGCGACCTCGTCCCGACCAGCATCCACTAGGGCCGCGCGATGCCATCCCCAGCGCGAGATGATTCTCATCCTCAATGGCATCCGCCAGGTGCCAGGCACGCAGCCGACTCCCTTCGTGCTTTCTTGCCAATTACCGCCAATTATCGTGTGTCGGCTGGTCGAAAGGTAGGCCGGAAATGGGCGGTGGGAAAATAGGCCACCCGCACATAAGCGGGAGCCATCGAATGGGTGTAGCGTCAATGGTGGCTGAGAATTTCAGCTGATCCGGGATGCGTTCCGCTGTCCGCCGAAGAACGCCAGGAGCATTGGCTCCGAGCCCCGACACTCCAGTGATCGTTTGGTCCGGGATCACCATGATTGCCTCACCTCCTTTCCCCGCTCACCGACCGGCCTGCCTGGAACGCCCCAGACTGCAGACGATTGGTCGTTGGGGAGCCGACTCCCGCCACGGTCTGCACCCTCGCGGATCTGACCGCGCCGATGGGTTCCCCTGTTCGGTGGTTGGTCGCGTGGTCGACAACCGACGGCACCGCGCACGCCGGCGGACGCCGTTAAGCGTCGACCTCCGGGTCGATAGGGGCAGGTCGCAGTCGCGGTCTGTGATCACCGAAAACGAAGGAGTCCGCAATGAGCATCGGTAACAAGATCGCCCACAAGGCCGAAGCCGCCAAGGGCGTCACCAAGAAGCTCTTCGGCCGCGCCACCGGCAACACCCGGCTGCGCACCGAGGGACGCGCCGATCAGTTCAAGG
Source organism: uncultured Solirubrobacterales bacterium (assembly GCA_963812225.1). Lineage (GTDB taxonomy): Bacteria > Actinomycetota > Thermoleophilia > Solirubrobacterales > Solirubrobacteraceae > Palsa-465. The sequence goes on along the minus strand of CAWEUN010000004.1, from coordinate 543,621 downwards.
GCAACACCAAACAGGCAGGGGCCAAGGTCAAAGACGCGTTCAAACACTGACCCGCCAGCCTTATCTCTTCCCACCATCTGAATCGAAACCAGGTAAACGCCATGATCATCCTCGGAATCATCCTTCTGGTCGCCGGATTCCTGTTCAAAATGCACGTCCTGTGGGTCATCGGGGTCATCCTCCTCGTCGTCGGCGTGGTGCTGATGGTGATGGGACGGATGGGACGCGCTGTCGGCGGCCGCCGCCACTACTACTGACCGGCCACGCGTAACCAACCGGCTACCCGAGTCGGCGTAGATGATTCAGCGCCCCGCGAACACGACTAGATCAACACCACGCCCAACAGCGACGGGTATCGAGAACACGCGTCCCGAGTCACCAGGTGGCCCGCTGACCCAAGTCACGAGTCGCCGCTCGTGCGTCGAATATGCAAGGAGTTATTCATGATGCGAGTCGTAGGGTTACTGGTGCTCGTATGGCTGATCGTGGGCGTAATCGCGGCCGGCCAACGTGGGTATTTGACCCACGCCGCACAAAACTGTGCCAGCGCGGGGACGATCGCGGTGACCGTGATCGCGGGGCCACTCAATTACTTCGGGGTCAATCCCAAGGTGACGGACTGCCACGTGCCCCAGCCCAGTGCATAACTCCCACAGCTCAATTCCAACCGATTTCAACAATCAACCGCTCAACCAATCCAAGGAGCCGACATGACTACTAGCAGTATCGTTTGGATCGTCGTCGTCGTTGTCGCGGCAGTTCTGCTCGTCGCCGCAATCGCGTGGGTAGCGCGCAAGAAACGCACCGAACACCGCCGCGTCCAAGCCGGCGACATCCGCGACAAAGCCGTCGAACAGTCACACGAAGTGGGCCAACGCGAAGCGCTTGCCGACGAGATGGCAGCCAAGGCCCGCGCCGCGCAAGCCGAGGCCGAAGCCCTGGCAGCGCATTCGGCCGGCCTACAACACCAGGCGCAAGCACGTCACACCGAAGCGGCTACCTCCCGCAGCGAGCTGAACCGAGAGTTCGAGCGCGCCGACAAGATCGATCCGGACTCGCCAACCAGCGACACACCGGGACAAGACACCGCAACCCGCGAAACACCGCCAGCAACGCCCGGCGACACGCACGGCCCGCGACCGATGCGCAGAGCTGGGTGAGGCCGCAAACCGCCGACGCGCCGGATGCCGACGTGACCCGACTAGCACGACGGCCCGGCGCCGACCACGCCGAAGGCATCGGAAACGTGATGCACCGGCATCAACCCAACCGCGTTGACCGACGACGATTTCCATGCATACCGATTGATTGGAGTCACCATGTCCGCTGTTACCGAGACAGAGCTGTCTGACCCTTCCGTCCTGCCGGATAGCGGCGTTCTTTCCCAGCCGTGGCAGGGTCACACCGCACGTTTAGAGATTCGTCGGTTGAGTCAGCAGGTGGCCGTCATCAGCGCCCACGGCGACATCGACGCGTCCAACGCCGGCACTCTGGCCGAGTACACGCTGGGGCATGTGACGAGCTGTCGTGGGCTGATCCTTGACCTGCGCGGTCTGGATTTCTTTGGGGCCAAGGGTTTCTCGGCGTTACACAAAGTCTCCGCCGGCTGCGCCCACGCCGGCATAGGCTGGGCGCTCGTACCTGGTGTAGCCGTCTCCCGAGTGCTGCGGATCTGCGACCCACAAGGCACGCTGCCGCACCCTTGACGCGGCCCTGGCCGAACAACGCCGCAAGACCGGACGCACATAATTATGCCGACGCAAAATAGTTATGACGGACGGCCAGGGTCGGTCCCGCCAGCTGCTCGTCTGAACCAACCGGGACCTCAGTGTTCTGGGCGGCCGGCCGCACACAACTCCGTATCCCGGAAATACCCCGTTTCGCGCCGCACCAACCGAACGGCCGTGTCACGTGCGGTGACGTTCAAAAGTCACAAACACGGCTTTCCCCGCACACCCATCGCGGCATCACCGAGCTTGTTGAGCGCCAAAACCTTGCGCCGCTCCCGCTTTTCGGCCTCGGCACGCTCGGCCTGCGCCTTCTGACGCGCCGCCTCGCGCGCCTCATCATCGAGATTAACCGTGGCATCGGTGTCGATGTCGACCATTCCGGCGTTGCGGGCAAACCACTTGTCCGGCGTCAGTCCAGCCGGCGGGCGAAATGAGCCGTTCCGCAACGCGTATTGAGGGGACGGAGGCATTGTGTCCCAGACGCAATGGGCCATGGTCAAACACCTTTCACCGCATCGCCGTGTCGGCGCGCCATTTCGCTGCGGTCGGCCTGGCCGGGTGCCGTTGGTGCTGGCGGGTACCTGGGCGCCGCTGGGCTTGTTAAACAACAACGACAATTTGTTCATCTTCGCTGCACGTCGACAACTCGTGCTCGGCTGTAGGTTCCCAATCCGCGTGGCGGATGGCGATGTATCTACCTGTATGTTTGCAGAATTCTCATCAAAATGGCGGAAGAGTTTTTCTCATCTTCGTGGCGGATCCTATAACCGCACGGTTGTGCAGGACCGGTCTTGCCCCATCGTCATCACCCGCTCGAGATTTCCGCGTCGCCATGCCGAATGATTAAACCCTGCTGCACCTACGATTTTCGGCGCAAATTTGCCCTGTGATTTGAACTCGTGAAGTTCCGACGTCGGGTTGGCAGTCGCTTCGATCGGTCCATTTCGCTGCTCAGAGTGTTGTGCTGCGCGCGGGCCGCGAATCAGTGGGTGCGGTAGCGGTGTTCGAGTTCGTCGTAGGTGGCCTTGCGGACCAGGCGTTGGCGTTCGTCCCACGGCGCGAGCTGATCGCGAGCCGTATCCAACGAACCGATGTCGCGAAGCCTCCTCAGCACTGTTTGGCTGCCCAGGATCGCCCCCTGCATGGCGGCGTTGGCGTAAAGGATGATGGAAAAGCCCATGGCTACTAGCTCGTCACGGCTCAGAAGGGGTGTTTTTCCGCCTTCGACCATGTTGGCCAGCTTCGGAATTCCTGGCATGCATTTACCTGCCGCGCGGAGTTCTTCGCGTGAGTGGAGGCCCTCGATGAAAAGGACATCGGCCCCGGCTGCCGCGTAGGCTGCGGCGCGGTCGAGTGCGGCGTCCAGACCATGGTTTGCGCGGGCGTCGGTCCGGGCGATGATGACGGTGTTCTCGTCGCTGCGGGCGTCGACCGCGGCGTGGATCTTTTGCACCATTTCGGCCGCGCTGATCACTTCCTGACCGTCGAAATGCCCGCAGCGCTTCGGGGCGACCTGGTCCTCCAGCTGGAGACCGGCGGCCCCGGCTCGTCCCAGGACACGTACCGTGCGTGCGACCGCGATGGCATTGCCGAAGCCGGTGTCGGCGTCGACGACAAGAGGTAGGTCAACGGCGTCCGCCACAGCGGCGGTGTTCGCAACGATTTCCGGCAGTGAAATCAGGCCGATGTCCGGGAGACCGAGGTAGGTGTTGGTGAGTCCCGCGCCGGTGAGGTAGACGGCGTCGAACCCGAGGTCCTGTGCGATGAGCGCGGTGAGCGCATTGGGTACGCCGGGCAGCAGTAGTCCATGGTCGGTGGTGAACAAGTCGCGTAGGCGCTCACCCGGCGAACGGGCCGGGGCGCTGCGTACCTTGTTTCCGTCGGCGGGTGTCACGGGGGGTCTCCTGTTCGTGTCAGTCGGCAGTGGTCAGGGTGGCGAAGGTCGTATGGCCGATCACGTCATCGGTCATCGCGGCGACGATGTTGTGCAGACTGTTGTTGATGTGCAGGGCAGTGGCCTGCACAGCGGCGGTTTCATCGCCGTCCTGGATGGCCGCACAGATGGCCAGATGCTCTACCACGGTGGGGCCGGTGGCGCGGGCGGTGTGGTGCGATGGCCCTTCGACTTGAGCTGCAGGAGTTCATCCTTGATTTCCGGGATGGTCTTGCCGTCGCGGTAATACGCGCAAGTCACGTAATACGGCACCGTGTCGCGGTAGCCGCCGAATAGGCGATACAGCGCCATGTTGGCGGCCTTTCCGATAGCGTCCCAGCACGCGATATCGATCGCCGAAAGTATTCGGATAATCGGCTCCCTCCCCCAACCTTTTTCGTACGCAACGCGCTGCGACGTCAGGCCGAAAAGCTTTTCGTACAGCCGCTCTGGGGCCGAGGCATCCTCCCCGAGCACCAGGTCGGCTATCCCGGACTTGAAGGCCTGAACTGAATCATCGGCTCGGCCGAGCTATAGCTCGTAGCAAGGCCGAAGCCCTCGACCCCATCTCGCGTTCGAATGCGGACAAGCAACTCATTTGCTCGCGGCACGATGAAATTGCTGACCCAATAGGCCGGCCCATCGTTAGGAGCGGTAAGGATTTGAACGTCGAGTTCTACAATTTTCATCTGTCCACTCCTGATAAGGCATCCACGTTGGCGCGCTGGGCGCCGTCGTCGCCGCAGCCACCGGGAATCAGCGCCGACAGATAGCCGGCCTTGGTCAGCGTGTCGACGAGCTGTTCGGGATATTCGCGGTTGAAGTCGCCCTGCTGCCAGTACTTTTCGCCGAACTGTTCGCACAATATGCGCACCGTACGACGCAGTTCGGCGTGTTCGGGCGTGTCCGCACTGTTGGTGAGTTCGATGGTCACGCGCTGTCTACCTGTGGGTGGTGGCGTTTGTTCTCACATGAGGTGCCTGCGTTGGGCGTTGTCGGTGAGCCAGCCTCGGTAGTCGGGGTGTGCCAGCCCGATGAGCGCGGCGGCACGTTCGGTGCTCGACAGCGCCTTGAGGTTGATGAGGCCGTATTCGGTGGCGACGTAGTGGGTTTCGTTGCGCGGTGTGGTCACCGGCCCGGAGAGCCGGGGAACGATCTTGCTGATGGTGCCGCCTCGGGTGGTCGATGCAAACGCGATCACCGATTTGCCGCCCCGGGAGGCGTATGCGCCGCGCACAAAGTCCAGTTGCCCGCCGGCGGCGCTGAATTGGTGGCCGTTGACGTGTTCGGAGTTGCACGCCCCGGTCAGATCCATTTCCACGGTGGAGTTGACCGAAATCACGTTGTCGTTTTGGGCGATCACGGCGGGGTCGTTGACGTAGTTGACCGGATAGCTTTCCAGGGCGATGTTGTCGTTCATGAACCGATAGGTGTCGCGATCGCCCATCGCGAAGGTGAAGACCGCCTTACCCCGGTTTAGTGTCTTGTAGCGGCCGGTGACGACCCCGCGGCGCACCAGATCGGCCAGCGCCGGGGTGAACACCTCCGAATGGATCCCGAGATCGGCGCGGTCGCGAAGTTCTTCGCACACCGCCTGGGGCAGACCGCCGACCCCGATCTGAATGCAGGCCCGATCGGGAACCAGGGCCGCGACCTGCCGGCCGATCAGCCGGTCGACATCGGATATCGGGCGCTGCACCAGTTCGGGCAGCGCCGCGTCGTTCTCGACGACGGCGTCGACCTCGGACACGTGTAGTGCTGATTGGCCGTACACCCGCGGCATATTGGGGTTGACTTCGACGACCAGTTGGTGGGCCTGTCGTGCCACCGAGCTGATGTAGTCGTTGTTGGTGCCGAACGTGAAGTAGCCGTGCTCATCCATCGGGGACACCGTCACAATGCAGGTGTCGACCGGAATCGACTCGGCGAACAGCCGCACCGACCCGCTAAACGAGGTCGGGATGAAATAGACCACCTTGCGACCGTCCTGCTCGCCGCGCTTGATCAGCTCACGCTCGGGGCGCTGCAAGAACATCGAGTACGGCAGCAATCGTCCCATCAGTTCGTAATGCAGGACGGTCTGGGCCATCGGGGTTTCGGCGTGAAAGTAGTACATCTTGACGCGATCGATCTCGCCACGTTCGGCGCGGCCGGCCAAGGCGCGTAGCAGCGCCGGCGGTTGGCTGACGGCCTGCCCGATGGCCACCGAGGAACCGGTGTTCACCGCTTCCATGGCGGTGTCGGCGTCGGTGAGTTTGGCGTGGTAGATGCCGGCGTTGTCGAGCAGTACGGAGTTGCTCATCAGTAGTTCGCCGCCTCGGCCGGTGAGCCCGCGCGAGTGTAGATCAACATGGTGCGTTCGAACGTCATCACCACCACACCGTCCTGGTTGGTGCCGGTGGTTTGCACCGTGACGATGCCCTGGGCGGGACGGCTTTTCGACAGCCGTTTCGACACCACCGTTGAGGTCGCGTAGAGGGTGTCCCCGGCGAACACCGGTGCGGTGGCGCGTACCTTGTCCCAGCCCAGGTTCGCCACCACCTTGGCGCTGACGGTGCGAACGCTCATCCCGGTCAGCATCGCGATGGTCAGCGTGGAATCAACGAGGAGCTTCCTCCATTCGGTGGCTGCGGCGTAGTTGGCGTCGAAGTGCACCGGCTGTGTGTTCATCGTCAGCAGAGTCATCCAGATGTTGTCGGTGTCGGTGATGGTGCGACCGGGTCGGTGCTCGAAGGTGTCGCCGACGACGAAATCCTCGTAATACAACCCGGATGTCTCGCGGTACACGTGGGGGGCTATCTCGTTGTAGGCCGATATTTGAGTTTCCATGTTTTGTCTCGTTCAGTGGTGGGTGCTGTGCAATATGCGGCGGGCGCGACGGGCGACCGCTTCGTCGACCATCGATCCTGCAACGGTTCCCACGCCGACCTGGTTGGCGTTGATGACCTGCCTGGCCCACGCGATCTGGTCCTGGTCTGGCGTGAATGCCGCGTTGATGACGGGAATCTGCGCGGGGTGGATCGCCGCCTTGCCGGCGAATCCTTGGGCAACGGCGCGCTTGAGTGCTTGCCCCAAGCCGTCGGTGTCGGCGATGTCGAAAAACGGTGAGTCGATGACCGGGATCGCTGCGGCGGCCGCGTGTATCAACAGCAGGCTGCGCGCGTACCCGGTCACCTCCGCGGCGACGTCGGCACCGAGATCTGCGGACATGTCGGCGCCGCCGAACATCACCGCATCGACGACGTGTGGGTCCAGCAGGTCTGCGATTCGCGTCACTGCGCGGGCGCTTTCATAGATCACGATCACCCCGGCCTTTTTCTTCGCCTGGCCCAGCACGGATTTGACCAGAGCTGCTACGGCCGCGGATTCGGCTTTGGGGATCACGATGAAATCCGGGTCGGCAGCAGAGCCCAGCAGTGCGGTCAGATCGTGCCAACCCGCCAGTGTCGCCGGCGAGTTGATCCGCAGCGCCGTGGAAGGCCGCGACGGTCGCTGGGCTGCAAGGTAATTCAAGGCGGCACGGCGTGCCTGATCTTTGGCCGCCGACGCCACCGAATCCTCCAGGTCCAGGATCACAGCGTCGGCACCCACGGTGGCGGCCGCGGTGAAGTGGTCCGTCTTGGTCGCCGGAGTGAACAACATGCTGCGGGGAATCGACCGCATATCCGGGGCTCCTTTCCATTACACGACCACGCTAAGGACTTCCCACCCTCCCGTCCACTAGAATCTTTAGAAGAAACGATTGCGTCTTGCGCAAGTATTGGTTGGGGGCGAGATGGAGCTATATCAACTGCGGTATTTCCAGACCGTTGCCGAGGTCGGCACCCTTCGAGAAGCCGCCGAGCATCTCGCGGTGTCGCAATCGGCAGTAAGCCGGGCGGTCACCCTGCTCGAGTCGGAGATCGGGGTTAAGTTGTTCACCCGACGCGGTCGCGCCAACGAACTCAACCGGTTCGGCACGGCGTTTCTGCAGGCCACCCAGGCGGCTCAGCGTGGCCTCGATACCGCGGTAGCCAGCGTTCGGCAACTCGCAGGCGCCGACGGCGGGACCGTGGCGCTGGGGTTTCTTCATTCGCTGGGAGTGGCTACCGTGCCCGCACTGATCCGGCAGCATCATGACCGGTTCCCGGCCGCGAGATTCGAACTGCACCAACGCTCCGGACACGCCCTACTCGGCGACCTGGCAAGCGGTGTCACCGACGTATGTCTCAGTTACCCCATGACATTCGAGCAATCCCAAGACGTCACCTGGGAGCCATTGTTCACCCAACAGCTCTACGCCGTTGTGCACCGAGAGCATCCCCTCGCGACGCGCCAACTGATCGGCTTCGACGAAATTTCCGACCAACCATTCGTCGCCCTCGACCCCGATCACACGCTGCGCAAAATCTTCGACGACGCCTGCGCCCGGCACGACATCACGCCCACGATCGCCTTCGAAGGAACAGACATCACGACGCTGCGAGGCCTCATCGGTGCGCGATTGGGCATCGGCATACTTCCCCGCGCATCGACACCCAGCCCCGACATCGTCGAAATCGCCGTCGACGACAAACAACTCGTCAGGCCCATCGCGGTCGGTTGGATGTCGAACAGATACCTCCCACCCTCGGCCGCACACTTCCGTGACAGCGCGCTGGTGTCGTATCGCAACGAGAATCGACCCACCACATGAGTGCCGTATTCGAGATCAGGACAACAGGTTAGCTGCTGCCGCCCCACTGCCTGCCCTGGGTGTGGCAGCCCAACTGCGGCAGCCGCATGGCGGCGGTTGTGGCTATCATCAGCGGACGAAACGCTTAGAACGACTAATCAGAATCTCAAGTTCCTGTCATGTATGACATCGAGATGACACGACGATGAGATTTATGTCATCAGAAATGAGAACCTAATGGGAATCGATCAGCGCGGCGTTGACGGGGTTTGGGTGCTTGTCGAGGCAGGCTGGTCACCGAGCCGCCGGCCGGTGAGCACTTTGAGAACCTGGAGTGAGGGTCGATTCCTAGTTGTAGATCGTGCCCCGGCCGGTTGGTGGGGTCGCCTGTAGCGCTGCTGGGATGTCGTGCCGCTTCGAGCACTGATCCATTAGGTCGCCGCCGGGTGTCCTCGGGCTCGAAATAGGTTGAGTGCGAACCGATGGAAGGCGGTGATCGATGATTTTTATCGGCGATGACTGGGCCGAAGAGCATCACGATGTGTATCTGATGGACGAGGCCGGGCGGCGGCTGGCCTCGCGGCGGCTGCCCGAGGGACTGACCGGCATCCGCCAGCTGCACGAGCTGGTCGCGGTGCACGCTGAGGAACCGGAACAGGTGGTGATCGGGATTGAGATCGACCGCGGTTTGTGGGTGGGGGCGCTGACGGCCGCCGGCTATCAGGTGTATGCGATCAACCCGTTGGCGGTGGCCCACTACCGCGACCGTCACCACGTCTCGGGCGCCAAATCCGATGCCTGCGATGCCAAGCTGCTGGCCGATCTGGTACGCACCGACCGGCACAACCACCGCCCGATCGCCGGCGACAGCCCCGATGCGGAAGCGATCAAAGTTCTCGCCCGCGCCCACCAGAACTTGATCTGGACACGCACGCGACACACCAACGCCCTGCGCAGCGCTTTGCGCGAGTACTACCCGGCCGCCCTGGTGGCCTTCGAGGACCTCGCCCACGGCGACGCCCTGGGGGTGCTGGGCCGGGCCCCCACCCCCGAGCAGGGCGCCCACCTGCGCCCGAGCGCGATCCAGTCCGCGCTCAAACGCGGTGGCCGGCAACGTAATATCGCCGCCCGCGCCCGCGAAATCCGGGCCGCGCTGGGCACCGAACAGCTGGCTGCACCCGCGACGGTCACCGCGGCGTTCGCTGCCACCACCCGCGCCGCTGTCGGCATCATCGCCGAGCTGAACCACCAAATCAGCGAGCTCGAAGAAAGCCTGGCCGAGCATTTTGAAACACACCCGGACGCCGACATCTACCTCTCCCAGCCAGGACTCGGTGTCGTGCTCGGCGCCCGGGTGCTCGGTGAGTTCGGGGACGACCCGAACAGATACACCGACGCCAAGTCTCGCAGAAACTACGCCGGCACCTCACCCCTGACCGTCGCCTCCGGCAAGAAACGCACCGTGCTGGCCCGCCACGTACGCAACCGTCGCCTCTACGACGGCATCGACCAATGGGCTTTGTGCGCCCTGACCACCAGTCCGGGCGCCCGCACCTTCTATGACCAGCGCCGCGCCGCCGACGACACCCACCACCAAGCCCTGCGTGCCCTCGGCAACCGCCTCGTCGGCATCCTGCACGGCTGCCTACGCCACCACACCACCTACAGCGAATACACCGCCTGGGCGCATCGCCAAATCACCCAAGCCGCTTGACAAGCTACGACCCTGGGATGTCTACAACCACCTGACATGTAGACGGCGCCTCTCTGTGCAAGTGCCCGGAAGGGGCCGGTTGTATGGTGGCTGCTAGGTAGGTCCGGGAAGTGACTTGTCCGAAGAGTCAGTGTGCGGGGTTTGAGCTGGCCGCGCTGGATATTGGAGTCGCCCCCGTGTGTCCTCCCGGGCCTGCCCCAAGTCTGGCTGCGTCGCGGACGAGTTGTCGGTAGACGACGTCGGAGAGGCGACGTTTGAGGCACCGCAACGCTTCTCGGTGGCTTTTGCCAGCGGCGCGTTTTCTCCGGTAGTAGTCCCGTCCTGGGGTATCACGGGCGATCTGGGTGATGGCCATGGTGTGCAGGCAGCAGTTGAGCTGGCGATCACCGGCGCGGGACAGGCGATGGCGGGTGACATCACCGGAGGAGGCTGCGATCGGTGCCGTGCCGGTGTAGGTGGCGAACGCGTCGGCTGAGCGGAAGCGGTGAACGGTGCCGACCCGGGCCACGATCTTGGCGGCGTTGAGAATCCCGATGCCGCTGAGTTCTGTCAGGGTGGTTCCAGACAATTCGACGGCGGCTTTGATGTCGGCGGCGGCTTTGGCGATGCGACGGTCGAGTGCGCGGATCTCGGCGACGAGGTCAGCGGCCAGGCTGCGCAGCGTCTTGAGCGCGGGCTCGCGGGGCCGGATCTGGCGCAGGATGTCCGCGGCGCGGTCAGCCGTCAGACCACGCGCCGCTCCCGACGGTGTGAGGTGGGTCAGCAGGACGTGTAGCCGGTTGACGGTTTGGGTGCGCGTTTTGACCAGGTCCTCGCGATGTTCCACCACGGCGCGCAGGGCCGTGATCGCAGCGTCAACCGAGGCTGTGTGGAGTCGGGTGGCGGTCAGTGCAGCGATACCCACCGAGACGGCGTCGTCCTCATCTGTCTTGCGACCGTGCCCGGTTGAGAGCACTCGAACGCGGGCGGAGAGTTTGGCGGGCACGTCGGTCACGTCGATGCCGTCGGCGTGTAGCCGCTGAGTCAGTGGGGCGCCCAGGCCGGCTGCGCCTTCGATGGCCCAGCCAGGATCGCTCCAGCGTTGAGCGAACCGCCGCAGCCGACGGTACCCTTCCGGGCTGACGTCAACCCGGATGATGTCGACGGGTTGCAGCGAGGCGTCGACGGCGGCCGCGGTCCACGATGCTTTGTGCGGATCGACGGCGATCACGACACGATCAGTGTGTAGTGCTTCAGTCACGGGGCGGTGCTCCTTCTTGCGCTTGGCGATGATGAGTAGCGGGAGGGCACACCAACTTTCGGCTTTGCAGGCCTCTCTTCAGCCACTCCCGGCCAGCGGTACCAGTCCGGGACGCAAGCCGTCTAAGAGCCAACCCGACCGGGCGGCAGGTATGAGAGCGAGCGATCCCGAACTGGCACCTCGGAGATCCCGGCTGCAGACCCCGATCTCCTGACCGTCATTGAACAAGTTGGTATGGAGGCTGACTCGGGGCCGAAGGCCTCGGGCTGCAAAACGATCGTGGGTTGCCAGCGGGGTGAACACTCGCGCTGGTAGAGCCACATTTGCAGATCAGGCCTCCGGTGATTGTTCAGGGTACGAGTGTCGGGTTGGATGTGCACGCGCTTTCAGTGGTCGCGCACGCCGTCGACGAGGAGACAGGCAAGGTCGCTCGGGCGCGGTTGTGCCCGGATCACGGCGAGATCCTGGGCTGGTTGCATCAGCTGCGGGCGCCGGTGCGGGTGGCCTACGAGGCCGGCTCGAACGGGTTCGGGTTGGCACGGGCGGTGACTGAGGCCGGGATGGAATGTGTGGTCGCGGCGCCGTCGAAGTTGCAGCGCCCGGCCGGGGATCGAGTGAAAACCGATGCCCGCGATGCCGCGCACCTGGCGAGGCTGCTGCGTCTTGGTGAGATCACGGCGGTGACGGTCCCCGATCGGGAGATCGAGGCGGTCCGCGATCTGGTGCGGGCCCGCGAAGATGCGCGCGCCGATCTGATGCGGGTCCGCCACCGGTTGTCGAAAATGCTTCTGCGACAGGGAATCGTGTACTCGGATGGGACCCCTTGGACCGGTATCCATGAGCTGTGGCTGCGTCGGCAACGGTTCGACGACGTCCATCAGGCGGCGGCATTCGACCACTACTTCGACGCTGTCCTATCAGCGACCGCGGCGCGGGATCGCCTCGATGAGCAGATCGTGGAGGTGGCCGCCTCGCCTAGGTTCGCCGACCCGGTCAACCGGTTGGGATGCCTCCGCGGCATCTCCGCGCTGACCGGTCTGGCGCTGACCGTCGAGATCGGTGACTGGTCCCGATTCACCGGATCCTCGATCGGCGCCTATGTCGGGCTGGTTCCAAGCGAATACTCCTCGGGAGCCTCCCGGGTGCAGGGCTCGATCACCAAGGCCGGCAACACCCACGTGCGACGACTATTGATCGAAGCGGCCTGGCATCACCGCAAGTCCTACAGCACCTCCGGGACCCACGATGCGGGCCCGCTGGGCCAAAGTCGACCCGCCCTAAAGGCACGCGGGCACGCCGGCAACCGGCGACTGCAACCAGCGGTGGCGGTCCTTCACCGAACGCGGCAAGAATCCTCTGGTCGCCAACGTCGCGATCGCCCGCGAGCTGGCCGGCTGGTGCTGGTCACTGGCCACCCTGCAGTAGCCGCCGACCCACATACTTGGTCGGCCCGGCACAGCCGACCGACGGCGAGATAAGTGAACTGATCTGTCAATCAACCTATGAGCCACAACATGATTCATAGCCAGCCACGTCGACGCTCGACTGACTAGATCGCAGTACCGTTCGCGCCGAACCATCGTCATGCGGTACCCAACCCGCGCATATCAGCCTGACACCACCGTCGTTGAGCAACGACCGCCGACGCCACAACCGGGCCAGCCAACCCCAACTCAGCCCTGGCTCCAATCGGGACAACTTTCTCCTGCCCCCTTGACAACCTTGCTCACATATCAGGTTCTCAAAGTCGGTGGCGGATGACGATGCCTCTAGCTGCGCGTTTGCAGAATTCTCATCAAAATGGCGGACGCGTTTGTCTCATCTTCGTGGCGGAGCCTAATGGGATTCGATCAGCGTGCCGTTGAAGGGTTTTAGCCCGTGCCCGAGGGAGGCTGATCACCGAGCCGCCGGTCGGTGAGCACTGTCGGATCCTGGACTGATGGTCGATTCCTAGTTCTAGATCGTGCCCCGACCGGTTGGTGAGGTCGCCTATAGCTCTGGTGGGATGTCGTGCCGGTTGAGCACTGATCCATTAGGTTGTCGCCAGGTGTCCTTGGGCTCGAAAGTGGCTGCACCGCATAACCGATCGAGGAGGGATTGATAGATTTTTGTGGGTGATGACTGGGCTGAACAGCATCACGATGTGTATCTGATGGATGAGTCCGGTAAGCGGCTGGGTTCGCGGCGCCTGCCGGAGGGGTTGACCGGTATCGGCCAGCTGCACGAGCTGATAGCTCAGCGTGCTGAGGAACCCGATCAGGTGGTGGTCGGCATCGAAACCGATCGTGGACTGTGGGTGGGGGCGCTGACCGCGGCTGGCTATCAGGTGTATGCGGTCAACCCGCTGGCGGTGGCCCGCTACCGCGACCGCCATCACCTCTCGGGGGCCAAATCCGATGCGTCGGATGCCAAACTGCTGGCCAATCTGGTGCGCACCGACCGGCACAACCACCGGCCCGTCGCCGGCGACAGCGCCGATGCCGAGGCGATCAAGGTGCTCGCCCGCGCCCATCAGAGCCTGGTCTGGACCCGCACGCGCCACACCAACGCGCTGCGCAACGCGCTGCGCGAGTACTACCCCGCCGCGCTGGCGGCCTTCGAGGACCTCGCCCACGGCGACGCGCTGGGGGTGCTCGATCGTGCCCCTAGCCCCATCCAGGGGACCGCCTGCCCCTGACCGCGATCCAGTCGGCGCTCAAACGCGGTGGGCGCCAACGCAACATCGCCGCGCGCGCCGGCGAGATCGCCGCCGCGCTGCACCCGGCACGCCGCCCCGGCCCCGGTCGCGGCGGCGTTCACGTCCACCACCCGCGCCACCGTGGGCATCATTGCCGAACTCAACCGCCAGATCGGCGAGCTCGAACCACGCTGGCCGAGCATTTTGAAACGCACCCGGACGCCGACATCTACCGCTCCCTGCCAGGACTTGGTGTTGTGCTCGGCGCCGGGGTGCTCGGTGAGTTCGGGGACGACCGAACAGATACGCGACGGCCGATCTCGCAAAAACTACGCCGGAACCTCACCCCTGACCATCGCGTCGGGCAAGAAACGCGCCGTGTTGGCCCGCCACGTGCGCAACCGCCGCCTCTATGACGCCCTCAGCCGCTGGGCCTTTTGCGCCTATCCACCAGCCCCGGCGCCCGCCTGTTCTACGACCAGCGCCACGCGGCCGAGAACACCCACCACCAAGCCCTCCGCGCGCTGGGCAACCGTCTGGTGGGCATCTTGCACGGCTGCCTACGCCACCACACCGATTACGACGAAAACACCGCCTGGGCGCACCGCACCCCAGTCGCGGCTTGACGACTTACGACCGTGGGATGTCTAGAACTGCACAGTTGTTCAGGAATTTCTCTCGCGACGACGACCGCGATACCGGAAGGGGCCGGTCCGTTCATCCCTAGGCATGCTGATGCCAACCTGATGTACGGGTCTGTGCACGCAGTTGGGCAACACGACGGTTGAAGTGGGAAGCGGACCGGACACGTTGTCGGAGTATCGGATGCGGGCTCCAAAGTTCGCTTCAGTGCACACATTCCGAAACGTATGTCGCATGAGCGCTGTGTCGCAATATTGCGACGGCTTCTTCTGAGACGAATTTTTGAGACCCAACGACCTGGCACATCCTATGCCGTGGGTGTCGGTCTGGGACGTCTCGAATGTGGGTCTATTATGAGACGAGGTTTTCCCGAAAGGCTCACTAGCGTCCAGACGATCGCGTTGTCGTTGCTGCCGATGCTCACGGCGTCGCTTCCATTCGGTGCGTACAGGACGGTCGGCCACAGCCGCGCCCTGCCCCTGAGCTCCGGGGCGCGACGTCCCGGTCGAGGTATCAATGAACGACACCGAGCCGGTTCGTGATCCCACCACGGCGATGGCTCCGTCGGGGCTGATCGCGGCCGCGGTCGGCGCGGTGGGCGCCGGCGTGATGTTCACCGTGCGAAGCAACCGCAATGAGCGGGCGTCGAACAGCTTGACGGTGTCTGCGCTGACCGTCAGCAGCCGAGAACCGGCGTCAATCAGCCGGATCGCCAACAGCGCCTGGGAGCCGATCCGCACGACCGGGAGCGCCCCGCCGCCAGGGAGCGCCCAGCGCTGTACATACGCTCGGGCTCGTGACCGGCCGGTGCCGACGCTCCAGTACGCGTAATAGAGCATCCGGTCATCAGGGGCGATTGCCACGCTGCCACTGGGAATCTCACTCGGTGCCGGGGGCATCGTCGCGGGGTCCGACAGGCGGGCGGTCGGCTGCAGCGTGCGCGCGTCGCTGACCTGGATGAAGTCGCAACCGCCCTGGATGGTGCACTGAGTGCGGTAAGCGAGGAGCGTTCCGTCCCTCGAGTAGGCGGGCGGTTGGTCCGCTTCGAGCTCGTACAGCGGCCGGGCGATCACCGCGTGGGTACGCGCGTCAAACAGGCGCAGTTCGCCCAGCCCGTCGATAGCTGCCAGCGTGCGAGCGTCCGGGCTGAACGCCAGCGCCGCGGTGGTATTGACGGGCAGCGCGATCGTCCCGATCACGGCCGGATTCCGAAGCAGCGTCGCCAGGAGCGTGCCCTCGGTTTGGGGCGAGCGATCGAGTTTGACGGCCGCGCGCGCCATCAGCATCGCCACGTCGAGCCGCGGCTCGGTGACGGCCTGCGCGCCGATCCGCCCCGCCAGCGCCACGCGGGCGGCCGTGATCGCCTGACCACGAGAAATCAACGCGAAAATCAGCAGCCCCACGGCCACCGCAGCAACGCCGAGGCTGCCTCCCGCGAGCAGCCGCTGCCGCCGCGTCCGGGCGGATCGAGCGGCCAGCAAATACTCGTGCTCAAGCGCCGTAGGCCCGGGATCCTTGCCCACGCCGGCCGCCAGCCATCGCTCGGCGGCCCCCAGCTCGGACCCGCGCAGCAGGAAGCTTCGATCACGGCCGGCCTGCTCCCACTCGAGCGCTTTGACAGTCAAGCGCGTGTGCTGATGCTCCCACCCCAGATCAGTCTCGATCGCAGTCACGAGCCGCTTCACCCCGCGATCAAACTCGGCGTCGCGCATCGGGATCCAGTGGCGGACACGAATCGCCTCCGGGACCTCAGGGTCGGGGACGCCGCGCCGCGCCAGGGGCACGATGCGCTTGTTCAGCTCGACCGCATGACTGACCTCCTCAGCACAGAACGGCGAGCGCACCGACTCAGGGGTGATCACGAACACAAATGCATCGCTGCCCTCGATCGCCCGCAGCAGGGCCACGGGGAAGACCTCCGCATCCCGAATCCCCTCCACATCCACCCAGACGCTCTTGCCTTGAGCCTCCAGCTCACGCTGCACGCGTTCTACGAACGCCGCATCACGGCGTGAGTAGGAGATGAATACGTCAGCCACCGCGTCGGCCCCGATCCACTTAAGCGCCGGCGAATTCGTTGTCAACATTCGCCGGCCACGTGATCGGCGAGACCTGCCAGCGCGCACCCCCCGGAGCTCTGCCTGGGCCGCCGGGCCGCGGCCGCCTGCAGCGGACTTCCGAGATCAACCGAATGCCCGCGACAGCCGCATTAGCCACGGTCGCGCGCCACGGGTCCCGGCTCGAGACGCGCCTACGAGGGCTGTATTCGCCGGTCAAATGACGCGCGGCGGACGAGCGCTCAGGCGACGAAACGCGCGCACGGGTCGGTCGTGATTGACGCCGGGCCTGACAATCGCGTTCGCCCAAGAGCGGCCACGCCGTCCCCGATTGATCGAGGCGGTTGCTCGTGTCGCGAGGGGGTCACGTCAGCAGCTGGACGTCGGGCCGCCAGGCTGCTGAAACCGGACATAGGCAGCCACGCCGGCGCCGTCACCGGCGAATACCCGCGTGAGCACGTGAGCGGGTGTCGGCCTGGCTTTCGGCAGCGGCGTGCTTGTCGCCAAGAGGGAGGTTGGGAGTCGCGTCACTACCGTCCGCACATCGTTGGCGTTTGCGACGGCGCGGTCGTGGCGTCGTGCGCGTATCGCGAATGGCGGGAGCGTCCGTGTGTGACGCAGCTCGGCGTCAGGGGGTCGTTATCGCAGCGGCTGGGTGGTGACGCGGACTCGTTGTGCTCGTCGGGACGCTGCGGGCGAGAAGCCAGGCGTGAAGTGCCGCTCTGCGTTGCGCGCGCTGTTCGTAGGCCCGAAGGGCGAGCCGCATCCGGTCGACCGCGCGGCCGGTCGCTTTCCGTCCCGCGTGGTTCTCAAGTCGCCCTCGCCACCGCGCCGGGGTGTGGATCGACGGTCGGTTCGTGTAGCCAGCATCTCCTGTCTGTACCTCCACCGCCATGCTCGACACGCAGGCTACAGGGGGCGTCGGCGAGCTTTCGGTCCTGAGCGAGAACCGCTGGGCACTCGACGCCTGAACCCGGCCGCGCCTCCCGCGAAACGGCGTGCGACGATCTCGTTAGATGCGTCCACTGGCAGCGAAAGGAGATCGGGCTAATGGCCACAGGTCACAGCCAGCACGCAGAGGGTCTCGTGCCACCGCGTCGGCCGCTGCGGGGCGCCGCCCAGGCGCGCAAGCGACTGCGGCGGGAGTTGCGACGAGTCGGCGTCGACGGTGTGGGCCTCTACATCGATGGGCCGCGCGGCGTCGCCCGTCTGCGTTTCCCAGGCCAGGACCGTTGGCTTGAGCTGGCGCCAGGCGAGGCTCTAGAGCTCCTTCGGTCCCTTCCCAACGGCGCCGGCGCGCAGGCAACGATCGACGCGCTGGCCGCGAGGTAGCTGACGTGCGGGCTGCCCGAGAGCCGCGTCACTGGCAGTGCCCCCTACCGGCGGGACCCTGGACGCGGCGGGTTGGCGAGCGTGATCGCCGCCACGGGCACCGCGGCTGGTCTTAGCGGCGGACTCGGGTGCGCTGGGCGTCCGCACATTGGGGCGCTGGCGTGATCGCCGCGGCCGCGATTTAATCGAGAGCACGTGGGAAACGATCGGGGCATCGAGACAGCGGGAACCGAGCAGGCGAGCGAGAGGTCTGCGGCGCAGTTGGTCGGCTCGGGCCCCCAGGCGCTTACGCCCGCGCTCTCACCGGCGTGGGTCGCGGCTCGGCTGGCGTCTGGCCGCCCCGCCGGTCGAGGCCCCACGCCGGCGCAGATCCTGGTGCTTCAGCGCGCGGCGGGCAATCGGTGGCTGAGCCGCCAGCTCGCGAAGCCAGGCGCCACGCGTGATGGCCGACGGCTGCAGCGCGATACGCCCGACGGCGGTGTGGCGGCACCGGATGCCGGCTCCCCGCCTCCGGCGCCGACGCCGACGCCGCTCGCCACGTTCACAGCAACGATCAGCCGGCGGTTCGGGGTCAAGGATGTCCACGTCGGTACCGAGTCCGAACAGCGGAATTCCGTAACCCCCGGGGGAGCGCTCGGCGCCGCCCCGGCGACGGCGACGCTACCGAACTGGAAGCGGTGGGAGCCTGACGCCACCGTCTACTCCGAGATCATCGGCGCGTTCGACGACGCCGCCAATGTCTACGGTGGGCTTCCGAAGGTCGAGAACATTGTCTTCTACGAGGTCGACTACCAGTGGAACTCGGGCACGCAGGCGTTCGTGCCGCGCCGGGAGAGCGGCGCCTGGTACAGCGCCGGCACGCTGACCGTCTACCACACCGCCGCCACGGTGTCTTACAAGCTGCCCGTCGCCCGGAGCAACCAGCCTGGCAAGTATCCGGACGTGACGATCGGCGACAAGCCGAGCGGCGGGGCGCCGCGCCGGTACGGCTCCCCGGCGGAGTGGATCCGCCGCACGATCGTTCACGAGCTCGGCCACGGGGTTCAGGAGGCCGTAATCGGCGGGGCGGCCAAGACGGGACCAGATCCGACGATGCTGGCCGACTTCGCGCTCGCGGTCGGGTGGTGGCCGCCCGCCAACGCGGGCGTACAGCAGCTCTACGACATCCAGGATCCCGCCGTCGCGTCCGCAATCGCGCAGCAGCAGACGCCGACGAAGTCGCCGATCACGGTGTCCGACTGGAACGACCCGAAGTGGGGCGAACAGCCGATCTCCGGGTACTCGCTGACCAGCCCGTTCGAGGACTTCGCCGAGAGCTTCATGGCCTATGCGTACGCCTCGGCGGTGCTGAAGGCGCGGTCGCCCGCAAGGTGGGGGTTCATCGACGGCCACAAAGCGAAATGGAAGCCCGGGCTGCGACCGCCCAATCCCTGACCAGCCCCCGGCCTGCGCGGTCGGCGCCCGCGTCCGTTCCCGGTCCTCTCTCGACTCGCTCAAGGTCTGGTCAACGACCGTGCTGTCCGACGATCGTTTAGGCGTGTTCCGGGCCTGGCGGCACGGTCGCCTTGGCGACGACCCATCACGGGCGCCAGCAGCGCACGCCGACGATTGCGCTGGCCCGGGCTAGGCGCCGCCCACTGGATGTGGCGGTGCCGCTTTGTCGCCATAGGAATCGTCCCGCCCGGCGCAGCCTAGTTGTGATGAAAGATGACGTGTTCCGGTTGGCGTGGGATGTGGTGGTGAAGGTGGCCGGTCCTGCGCGTCGAGCGGCATGGGAAGGCGCGCGCGGCTGCAACCCGCGCGGGCCGGCCATTCGAATAGGAGGTACCGACCGTGGTTGACGGTAGGCGATCGGCCGGGCGCTCGTCCGGCGACCGATTGGTGGTCGATGGAGGCTGGGCTGTCGAGGGGGAGGTCGCTGCGTGTCTGTGGTGATGGGCGTGGATCAGCATCGGGCGCAGATCTCGGCGGAGTGGATCGACACTGTCACGGCGGAGGTGTTCCGCGCGCGGATCGCGCCGGCTGACCGGGCCGGCGTGCGGAGGTTCCTCACGCGGTTTGACGGCGCGGATCTGGAGGTCGCGCTGGAGGCGACGACTGGCTGGCGGTTCGTTGTGGAGGAGCTCGAGCGGGTGGGCGCCGAGGCGCATCTCGCCGAGCCGACAGAGACCAGTGGGCTGAAGAGCAAGAAGAAGCGGGCCAAGACAGACTGGGCCGACGCACGGCATCTGCGGGAGCTGTTGTTGCTCGGGCGGCTGCCGGAATCATGGATCCCGCCCGCGCACATCTTGGACTTGCGCGGCCGGGTGCGGTTGCGTCATACCCTGTCGCACCAGCGCACCGAGTGGCAGCAGCGGATCCAGGCGGTGCTCTACCACCACGGCTTTCCGCAGCGCCGCGACCTGTTGACGTTGGAGAAGCGCCAGTGGCTCGCCGGGCTGAAACTCCCGGCGGCCGGGCGCGAGCAGGTCAGGATCGCGCTGGAGATGATCGACGCGCTCGATATCCAACTCTCCCCGTTCGACATGACCTTGCGCGCGTACGCGCGCAAGCAGCCAGGATGCCAGGCACTGATCGATCAGATCTACGGCGTCGGCGAGCTGACCTCGATCACGATCCTCGCCGAGCTCGGCGACGCGCGCCGCTCCCCGAGCTCCCGTGACGCGGTCCGCTACTCCGGTCTTGACATCACCGTCTACCAATCCGACCAGCGCCGCGCCCCCGGCCATCTCTCCCGCCAAGGACCCCCAGCACTGCGCTGGGCGCTCTACGAAGCGGCGCAACGCGCGCGCTTCCCCGCCAGCCCCGACCGCGACTACTACCTCCAGCTCGACGAACGGATCGGCGGTAACCGCGCCTGCCTCGCGCTCGCCCGCAAACTGCTCAAACGCAGCTACCGCATCCTCAAAGCCCCTCGGAGACGACGCCCTCAAGCCCGTCGCCGCCTGACTTCCCGTGCTCCGGGACGCCCCAAATCAACCGATGACCCGCGGCCAGCTCCCGACGATCGCGCCGACCCCCCGCGGGACAGGCCTAGAAAGAATGAGCGGCCGCACCACCATCTGCAGGGACACCCAACACCATCATGTCGCCGACCAGGGAACCACCCCGGGTCGAGGTCCAAAGTAAGCATGGGCGCCCGCACACACAACCCGCTCCTCCAACGCGCCCACGCACCCCCCGGGCCGACGCGCGCAACCCCGCTCACAACCACAACCCCTTGACAAGCCCTCCGGAACAAGTAAGCGGTCGTCCCGCGTGGGTCTGGTGTCGCCGCTGGCGACCTCGTAGCCGGTAGGCTTGTCGCACCCCGCCGTGCTGTCTCGAGCCGTACGCCACCTCGCACTCGCCGTGCTCGTCACGTTCGTCGCCCTCCCCGGCGTCGCCTCGGCCGCGAGCCATCCGCACACCTACTACCTCGCGCTCGGGGACTCGCTGTCAGTTGGCGTTCAGCCCGACCACACGGGCAAGTCGCTCGAGACCGACCAGGGCTACGCCAATCAGCTTTTCACGATCGAGCATAAGCACGTCCCGCACCTCAAGCTGGTCAAGCTCGGCTGCCCAGGCGACACGACGGAGAGCATGCTCACCGGCCACGGCAACGAGACGAACGCGAGGTTCTTCCGCTGCGATCGGAGCGGCGGCTCGCAGCTGACCGCGGCCGAGCAGTTCCTTCGCGCGCACCACCAACGTGGCGAGGTCCCGCTGGTGACGATCGACATCGGCGCGAACGACGTCGACGGTTGCGTCGCCCCTGGCGTCAACGTGGGCCAATGCGTCGCCGCTGGCGAGGCGTCGATCAAGCGCAACCTTCCGCCGATCCTGCGGGGTATCAAGAAGGCGGCGCCCGCCGGCGCTGTGCTCGCCGGCATGACGCTGTATGACCCGATCCTGTCGGGTTACTTCAGCGCGGATCCGTCGGTCAAGGGGCTGGCGTCGGCCTCGGTCGCGCTGGCGCAGCTCATCAACGGCCTGATCACCGACGCCAACAAGGCGGCAGGTTACAAGACCGCCGACGTCGCCGGCGCGTTCAAGACCTACGACACCACCGCCAACGTCTCGTATAACGGGGTACTGGTCCCAGTCAACGTGGCCACCGTGTGCAGCTGGACCTGGGCCTGCACGCCACCCCCGAGCGGCCCCAACATTCACGCCAACAAGAACGGCTACGCGGTGATCGCCAACGCGTTCTCTAAGGCGATCGGCAAGTTGCCGAGGATCCCATTCCACCCGCCCAAGCCCGCCCACCATCCGCCGCCCCCGGTGGGACTCGGCTGATCAGCCTTCGGCGCGCAGCCGGTCGACGGGCCGACTGTCGCTTCGGCCGCATGGCCGGGTGCCTTCTGGCTGGTCTACGAGCGAGAAGCGGGACCATGCACTGCCCGCGGCTGAGTGAGTCACTTCTCCTCGCCCAACTGCGGCTTGCAAGGCGGCCGGAGCTGAGTTGAGTGGCCTTCGCGGCTTTGGGAAGGCTTTGATGATCGAGGGCGCCCGGAATGATCGGGCGCCCCCGGCCTGCTAGCTGAGCCGGAGCTCGGCCACCGCGCCTTCGGGAACTGTCACCGTCGGTCCTCGTGTGGCGGGGCCTTCCCAGACGACGTAGTCGCCGGCCGGGAGGCTGCCGAAGATCGCGGTCAGCAGCGACCGCTCCTGCGTGGTTCGATCGTGCACGCCGGTGTGGACCCGGCGTCCGTCGCCGTCGGCGCGGCTGATCTCGATCTCGCGCTCGCGGAAGCGCTCGCTGGGATACAGCACGAGCGCACCGCGTCCCGGCCCGACGTTGATCGCGACGCTGGCGCTCCTGACCGCCGCGGCGAGGCGGCCGCTGTGTTCGTGGGTCGTGTTCGCCATGGCTTAGGACAGGGTCCCGAGCGGTGCCGTTTCATACCCGCCTTGCGGAGTCCCGAGGTACGGGAACTCATCCCCCAGGTAGGTGGTATCCGCGTCCGTTAGCCCGTCGGTGATCGCCTTGGCTGCTGGGTCCGGCTCGAAGCTGCTGTCGATGAGCGGATAGGTGAGCCCCGCAATCGCGCGCAGCTCGACCGTGACAACATCGTCGTAGACCCGGCGCCCGTTGGGGAACCCGGCCAGATCCCCGCCAACCACCCCGAGCGGGTTCGCGCTGCTCATGCTGGCCGGAGGAATCGCCATGTTCAGCCGGAGCATGTCGGCGGGCGTGCTTCCGGTGAAGTTCTGGAAGCCCGAGATGAGCCCGGATGGGATCCCGGTGAGCAGGATCGCCACGAGGTCTGCCCGGTCGGCGCCGGAGGCGTTGAGCGCGGCGAGGTGGTCAAATGTGGGGCTCGGATATAGCGCCGGCAGGAGCCCGGCCAGCTCTGGGTGCTGGTAGCGGCCGATGAACTGGCCGTCGTCTGCGGGTGTGACCGAGTTCCAGAAGTCCTTCTGACCCATGCCGATGAGCACCTCATTGATCAGCGGGTTGCCCAAGCGCGAGACTTGCACCCAGGGGCCGGCCTCGACCTCGAGCCCGTGCCCCGCGCCGAGGATCGTCGCCTTGCGCCGGGCCGCGGCCGCCCAGACGCCGATTACGGAGCGCGACGACGCCGGGTTCGTCGGCGTCGAGCCGTCGCGGGTCAGGTCGGATATCGGCAGCTTCAGAGCGATCGAGTGAACGCTAAATTCATTTGTCGCGTTTACCCCACCGTTGCCCGTGGGCAGGTTCAGCACGCTCGAGCCGATGTGTGCGGCCTGGAAGGGGCGCAGGGTCCCGAGTTCGAAGATCGAGCCGAGGTCGACGTAGAAGCCCTCGAGCCGTTGGCCGGCAAACACAGTGCGGCCACCGGGGAGGGTGTTGACGGCAGCCGCGGCCAGGTCCGCGTAGTTCGGCGTCGAGAGCGGTCCGATGTTGCACGGCGGGCACGGCAGGTTGGTCCCGAGGACGTGTCGCCGCCCCCGCTTGACCCGGGTTACCGAATAGGTCTGTCGACGATTCCAGTGAGGGTCGGTGAGGGAGAGGATCTGGCCCGTGTTGTAGAGGAATGTGTCCGGGTTGATGACCTTGGTCTCGAAGTCGATTTCGTAGGTGACGTCGGGCTTGCCGTCGCCGTCGTTGTCGACGTAGATGTTGTAGCGCACGTCGTCGCCGAACTCGAAGAAGTTCGGGCCGCCGAACGGCGCCTCGAGCGGCACGTAATTGGAGATGAGCGTGACCGTGCCGTCCTTCTCGGGGCTTACGAACGCGTAGGTATCGGTGTTGTCGGCTACCGGGTCCTTGCTGATCGCGGGTGCTTCACGGTGAGATGACATTCCATCCTCCGGGTGGCTCGTCAGAGCGGGCGTTGATTAGGCTGTCCTGCGCTGGTTTCAGTGCGTGTGCTTGAGCGCGACGTTGGCGATTCGCGCCGCCAGCTTGCGGTCGCGGACGCGTACCTCGCGATCGCTCGCCAGCACCGAGATCTCTCCGGTACGAGCGTCGTGGACGTACGCGACAACTGGTCCGCCGTGGACGGCGACGCGCGCCTGCGCCTCCTCCGTCAGCAGGGCGCCGACGACCGTCATGCCGGCCGCCGTGGCGGCCGAGTTCTTGACGAATCCACGCCTGGTGCTGCCAGCCATGGTTTACCTCCGTCGTAGTGGGATTGATCTGAGCGGACCTGGGCGGCGATCTCACAGGCACCTCGGCTCCCGGAGTCGAAACTTGCCTGCGCGGCCGCGCCATCGATCCGTCTGTCACACTCCAATTCGCACCGCCGGTCAAACTGGATCACTCAGTTCCGCGACGAGCCTCGATCGCCCGTCTGCGGGGCGGCGCGCTGAGCTCGTAACCCCAGACGCTCCGGCTAGATGATCCGACCGAGGAGCTCCCCGCCGATCCGTCGGACGAACTGGTCGCCGAAGCGGCCGCGGACGAGCTAGTCGTGGTGATCGCCGACTCTGATGGAGCGACCAGCCACCACTTGGCACCGAAGCCGTTGTCGCTTACTTTGCCCGGCTTACGACCGGAAGCGTCAAGTGTCGTCGAAAACGGGGCAACTCCACGGCGAGCCGTTGACTTGCGCACAGGCACTGCGCCCTCCGGCCTGGGCGGCACGTCGCAGCTCGCGAGTGCCCACGTGCATCAATGCGTCTGCGGGCGGCGGCGTGACTGCTCGTGCTGCGAGTCGGTCACCAGACCGCCGTGACGCGTATAGGCGTGGATCAGAAGTCCGCCGCCCGCTGACGTGGGTCCGGCATACGCTCGGCGGTGTCGACCGCGGGTTCGGGCGTTTCCCCAGCTTCAGCCAGCTCGACAATTGACGCGGGACTCGTGCTGCGGGGTCGTTGCTGCTCCTGGTGTCGATGCGGCGGCGCGTCAGACTTCCTCTTGTCGGCTCGAACTCGCGATTGGAGGCATCAGATGGCAGAGGCGGTTCTGGAGAGCGGGGTGCCGGTGTCGGCCGGCTGGTTTGTCGTGAACGTGCGCGCTGCGCGGTGGCTGCAGAACCGGATGCGGTCGGTGTGCCGTTTTGGCGGTGAGGGCGCGGCGCATTTCGACGATCTGGGAGTGAGCCTGTTCTGGTTGCAGCCGGGGCGTCCGATGTCGCTTTACCACCACGAGGCAGGACAGGAGGACTTCATCGTTCTCGCCGGTGAGTGCACGTTGGTCGTCGAAGGCCAGGAGCGATCCCTTCAGGCGTGGGACTTCGTGCACTGCCCACCGCGCACTGCCCACACGATCGTGGCGGCGGGAGAACTGCCCGCTCTCGTGTGCGCCGTCGGCGCCCGAAAGGAGAAGGGCAGCGCCCGTTACCCGGTCGATCCGGTGGCGATCGCCCACGGAGCGGGGGTTCGGGACGAGTCCACGAACGCTCAGGAGGTGTACGCCTCCTTCGGCGAACTCATGCCAGGTCCGGCGCCCGAAGTCTTCCGCGGCCAGCGCGAGGACATCCTGCCGCGATGACGGTCCGCTGGCTAGCGCCGATGATGGGTTCGGGGTTGACACCTAGCCCGGATCAGCGCGGGTGCGATGCAGGGCGGCTGTATCGCCTGGTCGGTGCACCCCGAAGGCTCGCTGATCGACCGACTCGCCGACGACCTGAACGCACTGTTCGGCGGCCGGACGGCCCACTACCAAGAGCGAGGATCAGAACATGATTGAGCAGCGGCCGTTGAGCGGACGGGTGGCCCTCGTCGCCGGGGCCACCCGAGGAGCCGGGCGAGCGATTGCCGTGGAGCTTGCCCGCGCCGGCGCCTATGTCTATGCCACCGGGCGCAGCAGCTCCGTTCATGGGCCGTCTGAGATCGGCCGCCCGGAGACGATAGAGCAGACGGGCGAAGTGTTGCGGGCTGCCGGCGGCGACGGTCAGGCGCTGCGAGTCGACCACAACGATCCCGACGAGGTCGCGCACCTGGTGCACGGGATCGAACAGGAGCGCGGCCGTCTGGACATCCTTGTCAATGACATGTTCGGGGGCGACCGCTATTCCGAATGGGACAAGCCGCTGTGGGAGCACGATCTCGACGGTGGCCTGCGCAGGCTGCGCATGGGGATCGACACGCACCTGATCACCACGGCTCGGGCGATGCCCCTGCTGCTCGGTGATGACGGGGGCCTGCTGGTCGAGATGACCGACGGGACAGCGGAGATCAATGCCCGCGTCCGCCCCGGAGTCGCGTTCTACTACGACCTGATCAAGGCCAGCGTGCAGAGAATCATCGAGCGGCTGGCGTTTGAACTGGCCGAGTACCCGATCACCGCCGTGGGCGTCACTCCCGGGTGGCTGCGCTCGGAACGGATGCTGGAGAACTTTGGCGTGCTAGAAGACAACTGGCGCGAGGCTTGCGCCGCGGTCCCCGGGTTGACACCGACGGCTCCAGACCAGACTGCTGGGGACTCGTCCAGGCCTACGGCTTTGACCACGGCAGGCCCGACGACGTCGATCTCTATCGCTGATGCCCAGACGCATCAACGTGACATCCACCGCTTGCTCGCCGCGTGTTCGTGATCGGAGTCACGCTGCCCCCGTTACCGATCCGGGCGTGACGGGGGTCACCCGCGGCGAGGACCCTGGCCGACCGTGTTTGCCTGCGGGAAGGATTCCGCCCGAGCGTCATCTCGGCGACGCGCTTCGGCCAGCTGGGAGCCTGTCGATCGTACCGCTCGCGCGATCGCATTCGTGTTCTCGCCGGCGCGGAGCTGGCTATCGCCTTTGGCGACGGAACGGTCGCCCCGCTGCTGAGCTGAGCGGAGCTTGAGCGGGTCGTTCTCGCAGCCCATCCCGACCATGCTCGCCCAGTCCTGAGGCGAATTGCAGGGCGGAGCACTCGCGACCGCGCTGAGGGGAGTCGTGCGTCTCGAGCCCGCGACGCCGGTGCTTTCGGTCGCAACGTTCCCCGAGAACGATCTCCATCAGATGGTTGTGCGTCAAGAGGCCGAGATAACACGAATTTGTGTTATCTGCGTGGTGTGTGCTATAACTGGCGTATGCCACGCGATGAAGAGATCACATTCGCCGACCACCTGGGCCGCTTCTATGCCCGCCGGTACGCGTTTCCGCCGATGGTCGGACGCGTGCTCGGCTACCTGTTGGTGTGCGAGCCCCCAGACCAGTCGATTGCCGAGCTGAGCGAGGCGCTGCTGGCGAGCCGCAGCGCGATCACCGGCGCGCTCGACGTGCTGGAGCGTCTTCATGCCATTCAACGCTCGCGAGCGGCCGGGGAGCGGATGGACCGCATCCGGACTGACTTCTCCTCTGCGGAAGCGCGGGGGTTTGACATCACGGAGTACCAAGAGCTCGGTGATCTGGCCCGCGAAGGCCTCGAGGTGCTGAGCGATGCGCCGCCAGAACGTCGGGCGGACCTGCTCGAGCTGTCGGCGTTCGCGGATTTCCTGGTCGAGGGCACCCAAGCGCTTCGACAGGAGTGGGAGGCGCGTCGTGACGCCCTTCGTGCCTCGGGCGAGTTGCCCTCCTGAGCTTCGTGCCCGTGCAACCAGTTCAACTCAAGAATCCGATCGGAAAGAACGCCATGACACATCCATCCTCACCGGCCATCACCGCCGTCGATGTGCGCAAGTCCTTCGGCGACAACGTCGTCCTCGACGGACTCGAGTTCGCCGTCGAGCAGGGCAGTGTGTTCGCGCTGCTGGGACCCAACGGGGCGGGCAAGACGACGATGGTGCGGATCCTCGCCACCCTGCTCGAGGCAGATCACGGCACGATCCGTGTCGCGGGACACGACGTCACGCGCGAGCCCGACGCGGTCCGCGACGCAATAGGGGTGACCGGGCAGTTCTCCGCGATCGACGAGCTGCTGACGGGTCGAGAGAACCTGGCGCTGATGGCCGACCTGCACCACATCCCGCGCGCGCCCGCGCGAGAGCGCATTGACCAGCTGCTCGAGCGGTTCGAGCTGGATGATGCCGCCGACCGGGTCGCGATGACGTACTCCGGTGGGATGCGTCGCCGTCTCGACCTGGCGATGACCTTGATCGGCGCGCCGCAGGTGATCTTCCTCGACGAGCCGACCACCGGCCTTGATCCGCGCAGCCGCCGCACGATGTGGGAGATCGTGGAGAACCTGGCCGATGACGGCACCACCGTGTTCCTCACCACGCAGTACCTCGACGAGGCCGACAAGCTCGCCGACCGGGTGGCGATCCTCGACCGCGGACGGCTGGTCGCCGAGGGCAGCGCGCAGGAGCTCAAGCAGCGAATCCCCGGCGGCCGCATCGATCTCCACTTCACCGACGCCGAGGCGCAACTCCTGGCCGGTGACGCGTTGGGAATGCCGGTCACCGACCAGGACTCGCCGAGCTTGCAGATCCCCACCGACGGCAACGTCGCCACCCTGCGTCGTGTTCTCCGCGACCTCGATGAGGCCGGTGTCGACGTCGTCGATCTCGCGATTCACACCCCCGATCTCGACGACGTGTTCTTCGCGCTCACAGGGCGAGATGCTGACGCAGCGGAATCGAGAACAGAAGAGGAGGTCTACCGATGACCAGCGCATACGCCCTACGCGATTCGACCACCATGCTGCGGCGCGACCTGCGCCACCTGCAGCGCTACCCCGGGCTGTCCATATTTCCGATCCTCATGCCGGTCGTGCTGCTGGTGGTGTTCGTGTACGTCTTCGGCGGCACGCTCGGCGACGGAATCACGGTCGGTGGCGGCCGCGGCGCCTACATCAACTTCCTCACCCCCGGAATGCTGCTGTTCACCGTCGTCGGCGCCGCTCAGATCACCGCCATCTCCGTGGCCAAGGACATGACCGAGGGCATCATCGCCCGCTTCAAGACGATGCGAATCTGGCGACCCGCCGTGCTCGCCGGTCACGTCCTGAGCAGCCTGGTCCTGACGCTGATAAGCCTCGCGGTCACCATTGCCGTGGCGCTGCTGATCGGCTATCACTCCGCCGCCGACCCGATGCGCTGGCTGGCCGCCCTCGGGGTCCTCGTGCTGCTGGCCGTCGCGCTGATCTGGCTATCGGTCGCTCTTGGCCTGCTCGCGAAGAGCGTCGAGACCGCGAGCAACACACCGATGGTCCTCACCCTCCTAGTGTTCCTCGGCAGCAGCTTCGTGCCCGTCGCCTCGATGCCCGCCGCCCTGCGCTGGTTCGCCGAGAATCAGCCCTTCACCCCGGTCACCAACACCGTGCGCAGCCTACTCGCGAACCAGCACGTCGGCAGCCCTGGCGTCAAGGCGATCCTGTGGTGCCTCGCGATCACCGCCGCCAGCTATCTATGGGCCAGGTACCTCTACAACCGCCGACCCGTCCAGTAGACACCATCCCGTCAACCCAGCCGGCAAGACCGCGAGCCACTTCTGCCGCGCCCCGGGGAAGTACCGTGCCGACCCGAAACCGGTCATGACGGAGCCTGAGACCGACCCTCGCATGTCGCGAGAGTCAGGACACGAATGCTGCTTCTCCGGGGCAATCAGCGGCTGGCAGGGCGATTCAGCTCGCGGCTGCTCAGGACGAAACGGGAGACCTCGGCGACCCCTGTGAGGGCCTTGTGGATCCTCGAGGCGATACGAAGCCGGCGTCGTCGAAGACCTCGTTTCGTTCCGCCACGGTAATCACAACAGTCCAAACCGCTGACCTGCTCCGCGCGGAAAGGGTGCATCCGGTTGGCGGCTTTTTGCATTTCAGGCGGCCCCGCGCGGGCGAGCGCAATGGCGACCGAACGCAACTCGCATCGGCGGTCGGTGCTTGCTCATCAGTTGCTGACGATGGGGTCGAAGTGATGGAACTCCGCGCGCTCAGCCGTGGTTTCTGCTCAGTCGCCGAGCCAGGGGCGGCGCCGAGCCCTGCTGCTTGAGCTCGCCGGCGGCCGAAGCGGCAGCCACGGTGCCGCTCGTCTCGGCGGTCGACCTGACTTGTGAGAGGGGGACTGAACTGTTGCGAGCACGTCGTCCTCTTGTCACCTGGATCTGGCGGGTCGGGTCGTGATCGTGGCGCAAAGGAGGACCGGGCGGACGGTGGTGCACACGTGCCGTTGTCGGACGCGCGGTGAACAACGGGCGCTGAGCAGTGTCACAAGCGGCGCTTCTGTCCTGTCTGATGAGGGAAGCATCAAACGAGAGGAGCAGTCATGAAGGTCTTCGTAGCTGGTGCGACGGGCGTTCTCGGCAGAGAGCTCGTCCCGCAGCTCGTGGCGCGGGGCCACGAGGTGGTCGGGATGACCAGGAGCGCGTCGAAGCAGGATCTGGTGCGCAGTCTGGGGGCGCGTCCGGTCGTGGTCGACGCTCTCGACGCCGACGCGGTAGCCCAGGCGGTGGCGTCCGTCGAGCCCGAGGTGATCGTGCATGAGCTCACGGCGTTGTCGGGGAAGATGAGCATCCGTGACGCGCGGCATCCCGACCGCTCCGCTATGGCGAAGATGACCAACCGGCTGCGGACCGAGGCGACGGACCATCTCTTGGCCGCGGGTCGCGCCGTGGGGGCAAGGCGGTTCGTGGCGCAGAGCTTTGGGGCTTTTCGATGGGCCCGCACGGGCGGGCCGGTGCTGAGCGAGGCCGATCCGCTCGATCCCGACCCGCCGGCGCCGCTGCGGCCGGTGGTGGAGGGGCTCCTCTATCTCGAGGAGGCGGTGACGACGATCGAGTGGGGCGAGGGTCTCGCGTTGCGCTACGGCGGCTTCTACGGTCCGGGAACCTCGGTCAGCCGCGCTCCGGATGCGGTGGTGGCAGCACCGATCCGCAAGCGTCAGTTCCCGGTCATCGGCGACGGTGGTGGCGTATGGTCGCACATCCATATCGAAGACGCCGCCGCGGCGACCGCCGTCGCGGTCGAACACGGCCCGGCCGGTATCTACTACATCGTCGACGACGAGCCCGCGCCGGTGCGGGAGTGGCTGCCGGTGCTGGCGAGCGCGCTGGAGGCCAAGCCACCGAGGCGAATTCCACGCTGGCTGGGGCGGCTGGCGGCGGGTGAGGCGGCGACGGTCATGATGACCGAGGCGCGGGGTGCCTCGAACGCCAAGGCCAAGCGCGAGCTCGGCTGGACGCCGCGCTATCCGAGCTGGCGACAGGGCTTCGCGACGGGACTCGGCTGAGCGATGACCGACCCGCACTGGCGCTATGTCGCCGACCGGGGTGCGACGACTCGATTCACGAGCTCGGCCGTCTCGTGGCCCGCGATCGGTCACATCTCGCTGCGTCACGTCTCGTTGCCGCCGGGTGTCAATCAAGTAGCGGATCAATTCTGCCGGCGCCGGGACCCTCCGGCCCTGAGAAAGGAACAACAATGCACACCGCAAACACAAGCCAGAGAATTGCCGTCACGGGAGCCACCGGCCGGGTCGGAGCGCCCCTCGTCGAGATCCTCGAGCAGCGCGGACACGGCGTGGTCCCGATCGCGCGCTCCCAGGGTGTCGACGTGGTCAGCGGCGAGGGTCTCGATGAGGCCCTCGTCGGGGCCGAGATCATCATTGACACGGCAACCGGGCCCTCGCCCGATCAGGAGGAGGCGACGGCGTTCTTCACTGCTTCGGCGCGGAACCTGCAGCGAGCCGGCGCCGCAGCCGGGGCGAAGCGGATCGTCGTCGTCTCGATCATCGGCATCGACAGGTTCCAGGGCGGCTACAACGCGGCGAAGGTGGCGCAGGAACAGACGCTGCTCGATGGCCCGCTCCCGGTCCGGATCGTTCGCGCGGCCCAGTTCCACGAGTTCGTCGGTCCGCTGGTCGGGTGGACGATCCAGGATGGCGTCGCCTACGTGCCCGAGATGCGAACGCAACTCGTCGCCGCCCGCGTCGTCGCCGAATCGCTCGCCGACGCGGCCGAAGAGCCGGAGATCGAGAACGGCAGGATCACCGAGGTCGCGGGCCCGCAGGAGGAGCGTCTCGCCGATGCGGCAGCGGCGCTCTTCGCCAGCCGAGGTGACTCATTCGAGATCCGCGAGAGCCGCGGCGGTCCGCTGGCGCAGCCCGACGACCCCGACGCCGCGGCCTACGCCGAGGGCGCCGCGCTGCCCAACCCGGGCGCGAAGCTCGCGGGCCCCAGCTTCGAAGAGTGGCTCGCGACGGCCAACGTGTAGTTCCTCAGCATCGGATCGGGCGAGCACCGGCCGGCTCGCCCGTCCGGGACAGCGGGTGGCTGTCGGAGCCTACGAATACCCACGACTCTAGTCATACGCGTCAAGTCCCATGTCGCCGTCGAACTAGCCTCGCCGTGGCGGCGATCCAACGAAACAGAATTCAAGAGCAGCACTACGTCGAACACCACTCCTCGGCAGGACACCCAACGGCGGAAGGGCGGCGTGATGTAGATCAAGCCGCCAGCGCGCTATCAGCGAATCGGGTGGCGGCGTGATCGCTTTCGACTGAACGAGCTCGTCACGGGCGGGCTGACCTTCCGGATCCGGCTGATCGAAGGACCGGTGTCAAGCCGTTGACGCGGCCGCCAGCCGCGGGTGGCTCACCGCCGACGCGCCGGCATCCTGCCGCCGCCTTCTGCAGGGATCCGGGGTATCGCTCGCTCACCGGTCTGATCCGCTACCGGACGATGCACTGCGAGCTTGAGGTCGCTGAGGAACGTCGCGTGCGTCTCACCGCGATGGACGCGTCCATTGCTTCGGCGCTGCTGCGGCGCTTCGGGTTTCGACAGACGGCGTGTGGGGCTCCCTATCACAGCCGGGTGTCACAGCCGGGGCTGCTGTCTTGTCTTAGGGGGTGCAGGGAACCCTCGATCAAGGAGCTGATGATGAGAGTGTTTGTGGCAGGTGCGACGGGAGCGATTGGACGGCAGTTGGTGCCGCGTCTGGTTGCCGCGGGCCATGTGGTTCATGGCATGACGCGCGGCGGGTCGAAGCAGGCGATGCTCGACGAGCTGGGTGCTGTGCCGGTGGTCGCGGACGCGCTTGATCCAGATCAGGTCGCGGAGGCCGTGGGGCGGGCGAGGCCGGACGTGATCGTCCATCAGCTGACAGCGATTCCAGCGAGCCTGGACCTGCGTCACTTCGATCACGATTTCGCGCTGACCAACCGTCTGCGGACCGAGGGGACGGACTATTTGCTGTCCGCCGGGCAGGCGGTGGGGGTGCGGCGGTTTGTGGCGCAGAGCTATGGCGCGTGGCCGTACGCGCGCACCGGCGGGCCGGTGAAGAGCGAGGAGGACGCGCTCGACCCGACGCCGGCGCGCGAGATGCGCGAGGGCCTGGCGGCGATCCGTCACCTCGAGGAGACGGTCCTCGGTGCGCGCTGGACGGAGGGGATTGTGCTCCGCTACGGCGCGTTCTACGGGCCGGGCACATCGCTCGCGCCGGGCTCGGAGCAGGTCGAGCTGGTCCGCCAGCGCAAGTTCCCGCTGGTCGGCGACGGCGGCGGCGTGTGGTCCTTCATCCACATCGCCGACGCCGCGGAGGCGACCGTCGCAGCCGTCGAGCGCGGCAGCCGCGGTGTCTACAACGTCGTCGACGACGACCCGGCCCCGGTCGCCGAGTGGCTACCGGCGCTGGCGCAGACCTTGGGCGCCAAGAAGCCGATGCACGTGCCGCGGTTCATCGGGCGGCTGTTCGCCGGGGAGGCCGGCGTGGTGATGATGACCGAGATCCGCGGTGCCTCCAATGCCAAGGCCAAGCGCGATCTTCAATGGCGCCCCGCGCACCCCAGCTGGCGGCAGGGATTCGCGGAGCTCTCCGCGGCACGCACTCCGCAGCGGCCAGAATTCGCGGCGGCGGCATGACCGATCGCGAGCGACTGCTTGACGATCTGCGGCCGGTCGCGTTTCAGATCGCCTACCGGATGCTCGGCAGCGTCTCCGAGGCCGAGGACGTGGTCCAGGAAGCGCTGCTGCGCGTCCATCAGGCGCTTGATGGAGGCGAGCGGATCGCATCGCCGCGCGCGTTCGTCGCGACCGTGACCACCCGGCTGGCGATCAACGAGCTGCGCTCCGCGCGCGCCCGCCGCGAGCGCTACGTCGGCGAGTGGCTGCCCGAGCCGATCATCACCGACGGCGACGACGATCCAGCCCAGCACGCCGAGACGGCCGACTCGCTGTCGCTCGCGATGCTGGTGCTGCTCGAGAGCCTCTCGCCCGAGCAGCGAGCCGTGCTGCTGCTCCACGACGTGTTCGGCTACGACCACGCGCAGATCGCCGAGATCATCGGCAAGAGCGCGGACAACGTCCGCCAGCTCGCGACGCGAGCGCGACGCCACGTCGAGCAGCGCCGGCCGCGCTTCCAAACGACCCGTGAACAGCGCGACGAGCTGGCAGCCCGGTTCTTTGAGGCCGCCGAGCAAGGTGACCTCGCCGGGCTCGAGGCGCTGCTCGCCTCAGACGTGCAGCTGACCGGTGACGGCGGCGGCAAGGTGCCGGCGCTCGCGCGGTCGCTGCGCGGCCGCAACCGCGTCGCGCGCACGCTGATCAACTGGTTCCGCCAAGCCGCCCGCGTTCCGGGCGTGTCGTTGCGCCCAGTCGAGGTCAACGGCGGCCCCGGAGCGCTCCTTCTCGACGCACAGCAGCGGCTGATCAGCGTCTTCGCGCTCGATATCGCCGCCGGCCAGATCACGAGCATCAGCGGGATCGTCAACCCCGACAAGCTGACGCACCTCGGACCAGTCGCTGACCACAAATCGCTACTGAGGTCCGCGAAATAGCTCCGGCGTATTAGCCGCGTCGCCCCGTGCTGCTGTTTCCGCGAGAGCACCGAGCGGCCCACACCTGAAACGAGCTAGTCGCAGGCCGCCCGTACAACATCGCGGGAACCGTCGCCGCGCCGCCCGGCTCTCTAGCGGCACCCATGCCTACAGGCGGTGTCGAGTCGACGAGATGGTTGGGCATTGGCGAACGCGCGGGTAGCCACGGTGCACCGCGGGGCCACTCGAGCCGTCGGCTCTTCGGCTGCAACTCGGCGCCACGGTCCGAGATTGAGCGTTCGGGGGACTTGGCAAGCGGGAGGTTCGACCGTGCCGATGGTGCCGAGCCGGGCCTCGTCGGTCAGCGTGTCGTCATTAGCACTACGATCGCGCACCGACCCTGACAGGAGAACTACATGGCCAAACTCGAGGTGTCGGATATCGCCCGCAGCATCAAGGGGCGCATCCGGGAGGTCGAAGCGCAGCTCAAGGACCATGAGGCTTTGAGCGACGAGCTCGAGCGTCTCAAGGGCGCACTGAGCCGGCTGGAAGGCGGAGTCCGCGCGCGCGTCGACGGCACGCGCCGTCGCGAACGGCCGGTCACGCAGCGCACGACGGCGCCAGCGCCGAAGGACACCTCGCCGGCGCGGGGCACCGACGCCCGCGCGCCGCGCGGTGAGAACAAAAAGAAGATCCTCGCCGCGCTAAAGGACGGGCCCAAGACCGCGCCGGAGATCGCACACGAAACGGGCATCAAGTCGAGCACCATCGGCGCGTCGCTGAGCAAGCTCGCGAAGGCCGGCGAGGTGGTAAAGGCCGACCGCGGCTACGCGCTCCCAACGTAAGCACTAACGATCGGAAAACGAGCATGGCCTTTGAAGTCGGTAAGCGCGTCGTAGCCGAGTCCGAGTCAACGAGCCGCCGACCCCGCGCCGGTGTCGTTGAGGAAGTGTTACGCGGCGACCCCTCGCCCCGGTATCGCATCCGCTGGGACGATGGCCACGAGAGCATCTACACGCCCGCGAGCGGAGCGCTCCGAGCCGAACCGCGCCCGAAACGGCAACGACAGTCGACGCCGCGGAAACGCTAATCCGAGCCTGGCCGTACCGCCGGCACGGGGGTCCGCCCCGTGCCGCTCCTCTTCGACCGGGAACGAAGGCTCTGGACAGAATGCCGGTGTGTCGCCGACAGGGCCGTCATCCCGAGGCTTCTGCATCGGTGGCGCGCGTCAAGGAAGGAGGAGTCCACGCCACCATCGACGAGCTTCTCTCGCGGCTCGCGGTTCGTGAACCCGGCCGCGCTCCAGAATCCTGGTTAGGCGAAACGCCGGTGGGCCTGCTCTTGGACGTGGCAGGATGTCGCTGATGCCACCTGCCGAGTCTGATCCGAACGTCAGCACGACGCCGACTGTTTCAGTGGTGGGCTCCGCGGTCCTGCGCGGCGAACCTGACGAGGCGATGGTGGTTGTGACCCTGAGCGCGGTCGAGGACGGTCCCGGCCCGGCGCTCGAGGATGTCGCGCGCCGTAGCGAGGCGCTCGTCGCCTTGTTAGATGAGTTCGGTATCGCGTCGTCTGACCGCTCGACCACGGGAGTCAGCGTCCATGAGGACTTCGACCACACCTCGGAGGGGCGGCGATCACTGGGGCATCGCGCCGCTTGGGCGATCGCGGTGCGTCTCTGCGACCTGGACCTGATCGGCCGCCTCGTGACTCGAGCCACGACAGAGCTCGACGCCCGCGTCGATGGGCCTCAGTGGCAGATCGCAGCCGCGAACCCGATCCGGCTCGAGGCCGCGCGCCAGGCTGCCGCAGACGGCCAACGCAAAGCTCAGGCCTACGCGGAAGGCGTCGGCGCGCGCCTCGGCGCATTGATCAGGCTCGCAGAGCCCGAGTCCGCTGCGTTTCCCCGGCGCACCGGCAAGAGCATCGCCGCTTCCGCCGCATCGGGCGACCTGCTGGTCGAGCCCGGCGAGCAGGACATCACCGCGACGATTGACGTCACCTTCGCCCTCATCGCGGAGTCCACGCACTCCGCGAGCTAACTCCCTCGGCGCCGCCGTTCCGTCGCCAACTCGATCGTCGGCTCGGCGGCGCCGGGATGAGCAAAGATGGCATGTGCGGTAGCGGCGTGACGGCCGCTGGCGTAGGTGGCCGGTCCTCCGCGTCGAACGACGTTGGTTGAAGGCGCGCGCGGGTACGAGCCGCGCGGCCGGTCATCCGAACACGAAGGGCCGACCGTTGACTCACGCTATGCGATGGGTTGGGCTGAACGCTGCCAGCGCGTCTGGTTCGACGCGAGGAGGAAGTCATGACGATCGTGATGGGTGTGGATCAGCATCGGGCGCAGATCACCGCGGAGTGGATTGACACTGAGACGGGCGAGATCGCCCGGTCGCGGGTGGCGCCGGCGCATCGGGAGCCTGTCCGCCGGTTCTTGGCGCGGTTCGAGGGTCAGGAGCTCGAGGTGGCGTTGGAGGCGACGACGGGATGGCGGTTCGTGGTCGGGGAGCTGCGGGCGGTGGGCGCCCGGGTGCATCTCGCCGAGCCGGCGGAGACGAGCGCGCTGCGCGGCAACAAGAAGCGCCCGAAGACCGACCGGGCGGACGCGAGACATCGGCGTGAGCTGTTGATGATCGGCGAGCTGCCGGAGTGCTGGATTCCGCCCGAGCATCTGCTCGACCTTCGTGCCCGGGTGCGATTGCGGCACACGCTGGTCGATGATCGCGGCGAGTGGCAGCAGCGGATCCGCGCGGTGCTTTATCACCACGGGATCCGCCACCGACGCGAGCTGGTGCTGCTGAGGGCGGAGGGTCGCGCCTGGCTCGAGCAGGCGCCGCTGCCTGGAACCGCGCGCGAGCAGATCACCGTCGGGCTCCAGATGATTGACGCGCTCGACGCGCAACTGCCAGCGCTCGACCGCCAGCTGCGAGCGTACGCGCGGCGCCAGACCGGCTGCAGGGCGCTGATGGCCCACTCCGGGATCGGCGAGCTGACCTCGGTCGCGATCCTCGCCGAGCTCGGCGACTGCCGGCGGTTCAGCTCCTCGCGGCACGCGGTCCGCTCCGTCGGCCTGGACATCACCGTGTATCAGTCCGACCAGCGCCGCTCGCCCGGGCGCCTGAGCCGCCAAGGGCCCCCCACGCTTCGCTGGGCGCTGTACGAGGCTGCTGTGGTCGCCAGCCGCGCGGGCTCGCCCGACCGCGACTACTACCTGCAGGCGGCCGAGCGGCTCGGGCACAAACGCGCGTGCCTAGCAATCGCGCGCAAGCTGCTCAAACGCAGCTACCACACGCTGCGAGAACTCGGCGACGCGGCGCTTCAGCCCGCATGACGTCCCCGTCGTGTGCGCCACGCCCCACGTCAGCCGATGCACAGCGGCCGGCTCCCGACAGACTGCTGCCGCCACGTCCGCGTGGACGGCCCGCAAAGACCGAGCGGCCGCACCGCACTCCCCCCAGCGGGAACCACACCCCATCACCATCATGTCGCCGGCCCACCACACGCCAGGGTCGCGGACCAAGATAAGCATGGGCGCCCGCGCACACCAATTCCCTAGCGCCAGCCCGGCGCCTGTCAAGCGCTTCGTGCTCGGCCCTCCGGGCCGCCCTGCGGGTGACAGAGCGCCGCCACTGGCGCTACATCACCACGAGTGGTCCCGGGGGACCACGTCAACACAACCCCCCACGCAGAGCTTGACAACAGTCGGGCGGCACAGATAAGCACTCGTCCGCGGCGGCGCTCAGGGGCGGCTGCCCACGGGCTAGCAGCGGCTGCCGTCCCCGATGTCGTCGGCGACGCCGCTCGGGATCCCCGATGCGGTTGATCCCGCGACTGAGAGCTCCAAAGCCGGGAGCTTGACCGATCTCGCGAACTCCGCGGGCTAGTTTCCAGGGCGCGGACCGCCGAGCAGGGAAGGTTCGCCTCCAAGACGCGTCTTACCGTAGTAGTAGCCGGGCGCAAGACCGGCTCGACCGCGCGCGAGCTCGGTCGCGCGCACAAGGGAGGTCGCACAATGGGTGCAGCAAACGCGCGCGTGGGTGTTCGTGCCGCGCGATTCCATCAACGCAAACGCCTGTGGCTGGGCGGCGCGTTGGCCGTCGTCGCCGCTGTCACGGCGGTGGCGATACCGGTCGCAACGGCGGGTCCGACCCCGGTCAGTACGAACAGACGAACCTGATCTCGGACATCGCCGGGGTCGCTCTGATCACCGACCCGAACCTCGTTAACCCGTGGGGCCAGGCCGCGAGCGCGACGTCGCCGCTGTGGGTCGCCGACAACGGCTCCGACGTCTCGACGCTGTACAGCGGTGGCGTAACGGGAGCATCCCGCAGATCGTTCCGCTGACGGTGGACATTCCGGGCGGAGCCCCGACGGGTGTGGTGTTCAACTCGACGACCGGCTTCGTCGTCAAGACGGCGCCCGGGAGTGCGGCGGCGAACTTCATCTTCGACTCGGAGGCGGGAGTGCTCAGCGCCTGGAGCGGGGCGGTGTCGGGCACGAACGCCGACGTCGAGTTCGCCAACAAGCACTACGTGTACAAAGGACTGGCGGTGGGCTCGGTCGATGGTGACTCGTTCCTCTACGCGGCCAACTTCAGCAAGGCTCGGATCGACGTGTTCAACGACCACTTCAAGCGGATCAAGTTCCGGCACGCCTTCAAGGACGCGGCGATCCCCCGGGGCTTTGCGCCGTTCGACGTCCAACTGCTCGACGGAGACCTGTACGTGTCCTACGCCAAGCAGGACGCGCGCCAAGCACGACGTCGCCGGGCCCGGGAACGGGTTCGTCGACGTGTACGACACGAGCGGGAAGTTGCTGACGCGTCTGATCTCCCACGGGGATCTCAATTCCCCATGGGGTCTCGTGATCGCGCCGGCGAGCTTCGGCGCGTTCGGCGGCGACCTGCTCGTCGGCAACTTCGGCGACGGCGCGATCCACGCGTATGACCGACGACGGGCGCCGAGAAGGGCCAGCTGACCAACACCGACGGCAACCCGATCCTGATCAACGGGCTCTGGGCGCTGCGGTTCGGCAACGGCACCTTCGCCTCGCCCAACACGCTGGTGTTCACCGCCGGCATCGGCGACGAGGGCCACGGGCTCTTGGGCGAGATCGACCCGGCGGCCGGCTAGCACAGGCTCAGCGAGATGGGTCCACCCCCCAGGTGGACCCATCTCACCCAGGCGACAGGAACGACCAGCGCTGGGGCCAGACGGGCGGACGCATAGACGCGCCGGCGACTACCTCCGCCAACCGCATCGGATGGATCGCACGCGGCTGGCGGATGGGTCGTCTGCGAGCACCCGCTCTGATACTCCAGGCTGCTGCGTAACTGGACTCCAAGGGACCGTGTCGACGTCAACGAACTCGATCGCAAGCTTGCCCATGGGGCCGAGTCCATCACATCTCCAAGCCGATTTGCGTCGCGTCGGATGTGGTTCGATGCCGTCGCAACTCTGACGAGCAAGTGCTCGCAGGTTGTCCCTTCGATCGACGCGGAGCGCTCACGCCCGGCTGCTGCTCGTTCCCAGACCGACGCTCACATCGGGGGATGGCACGCTGTGTAGCTCCCCAATCGCGTCGACTCCTGCAGCGCCGGAGGAATCCAGCGGTCTGGCCGTCGCGAGGAGAACGCTGGTCCTCGTCCACAGCAGTGGCGCGGACCGGAGTCGGCCGGGCTTGCGCAACCGGAGAATGCAGCGCTCTTCGCGCCTCCGGCTTGGACAGTGATGCGTCTACTCAAACGCGAAGGCGGTCGGCCCGGTGCCCACGGCGATAATGGCTTCGTCAGGAGGTGCGAGGTCTCGTTACCCGGCGGTCTGGTCGAGCGCGTACAGTCGCCACTCGCCCGGTACGCCCCTCAGCTCCGCGACGCCGCGATCTTCGAAACGGAGCCCGGAGCCGACGACGAGGTCTCTTACCGTGCTCGACACGAGTACTTCGCTCGCTCCGGCGCAGGCTCCCACGCGAGCGCCGATGTGTACCGCCATGCCAGCAATGTCCCCGTTGCGCAGCTCGCACTCGCCGGTGTGCACCCCGGCTCGCACCTCAATTCCCAGCGAAGTGACTCGGTCCGTAACAGATGCTGCGCAGCGCACGGCCCGCGCCGGTCCGTCGAAGGCAGCGAGGAACCCATCGCCCGTCTGCTTGATCTCGCGACCGCGAAAGCTCCCCAACTCCTTACGCACGATCTCGTCGTGGCGCTCGAGGATCCGCCGCCAGTCGCGATCGCCCATCGCTGCGGCGCGCTCTGTCGAGGACACGATGTCGGTAAACAGCACGGTTGCGAGCACGCGCTCAGGCGCGCGCTCCCGACGCGAGCCCGTGACGAACTCTTCGACCTCGTCGAGCAGCGCATCCTGGTCGCCGGCGAAGGCCAGATGGTCAGCACCCTCGAGCTCGACGTAGCGCGCGTGCGGTATCAAACTCGCAAGCGTGCGGCCATGGGCTGCGGGAATCAGCCGGTCACCAGCGCGATGCAGCACCAACGTCGGGGCAGTAACCGCCGCCAGCGCCGGGCGCACATCGATATCGACGTACATGCCCAACAGCGCGGCCGCAGCCCGCGGGCTCGTGCCCGAGCGCAACAGTCGCGCCCACCAGGCCACGAACGCCTCGTCGGCCGCGAGGCTGGGCGCAAACAGTTCCACTCCCACCGGGCCACCCCAACTAGGAGCAGTGGCTTCGACCCAGCGTTCATACCTCTCGCGCGACGCGCCCGCAGGATAGTCCCCAGACCGGGTGAGCTTCGCATAAGTCCCGTACACGACAAGGTGGCTGACGCGCTCGGGAAAGCTCGCGGCGTAGAGAACTGACATCGGCCCGCCCTCGGAGATACCGAACAGCGCGGCCTGCTCTGAGCAAACGGCATCGAGTACGCACGCCAGGTCGTCCATCCCCTGCTCGAGCGTCGGGGGCTGACCAAGACGGTCGGAAAGCCCCTGTTCGCGCTTGTCCCACAGGATCAGACGCGAAAAGGACGCCAGGCGCTCAAAGGCACGCCTGACTTCAGGCGCCTCCCAGAAGACCTCGAGATGTCCTACGAAGCCGGTGACGAACGCCAAGTCCGGCGGTCCCTCGCCCAGCACCTGATACGCGATGCTCACCTCGCCGTTGCGCGCGTACTTGACCTCGGGGATCTCCATTGCGCCGCAGTCTAGGTCGAACCACGAGGGCGTCCGCTCGACGGCACTGTGCCGAACGATGCCGTTAGCCAGCTTCCGCATCCAGATTGACGAGCCAGCACTGCCAGTGAACGGCGCGCCGGGTTGCGCAACGGACGATTTGGACCAGTCTCGCAACGGCCGCCGCGTCGGGTCGCCGAGAGTTGCGGAAATCGCCCGAAGCGCAACTGACGGATTGCGCTTCTGCATCGCTATTGGCGGGGTGTCCTGGTCAGACGGATGCCGACTTACGACCCCGGGCGAGGAAGTACAGGCCGGGCATCACGAGCACGTCGGGGTTTTCGAAATGCTTGCGCGCCGCCGTGTCAAGCTCCTCAAGTTCCTGCTGATCGGCCAGGCCCATGTCGACGATCTGTGAGCGCATGCTGCGCACCAGATCGGCGCGGATCGTCCGGCGCGAGTGGCCAGCTGGATACACCCCCGCCCGGACTTCCACGGTTACGTCCTCGAGCCCCGCCTGGCGATAGAGCTCAGCCATCCGGCGGCCGAAGCGCGGGTCGGCGCCGTTGCGCGAGAACGCGATGGTGAAGATCTCGCACAGCCGATCGAACGCGGGATGGGGCGGGTAGCAGATCGGGGCCTCGGTGTCCGGCTCGAGGCCGGCCACCCACCCTCCCGGTCGCGCCAGCCGGACCATCTCCGCAAGCACCTCCGCTGGCTGCGGCACCGTGATCAGCAGCGTCCGGGCATGAACTAGATCGAACGAGCCCGACTCAAGGACGGTGTGCCGGGCGTCGCCGCACACGACCTCCACGTCGCTCAAACCCCGGCTCGCGACAAATTCAGATGCCATCGCCACGTGCGCCGGGTCGGCGTCGAGCCCGACAACCCGCCCACCCGGCGCCACCCGCTCGGCCAGGAGATCGATGACCCCGCGCGGTCCGCAGCCGAGATCGATCGCGCTGTCGCCCGGCCGCAGGACCACGCTGTCGAGCAGAGCCACGCTATCGGGCGCGAGCTCCTCAGCCTGACGCTGCAAGCGGGCGCTCTCGCCGCTGCTGCTACCCAGCGCATACACAGCGCTCGGGTCATCGACAGCCGCCGCGGGCGAAGGCGGTTCTAGCGGAGGCTCACCAGCCATACTGCACCGAATTCAGATCGCGCAACGGTCCCTCACTCGGTCGCAACGCAGCCTATCAGCGACCCTCTCACGCACGCCCAAGGCGCTGCGGGCGTGTGAGTACACGAGACCGCGCTAGTGCGGCTGGGCAGCAGGAGGTGCGCCGCGGCGTCTCTACCGCCGTTCGCCGCCTCGCGGCCGGCATCGGAACGCTGACGGTCTCGAGATCCGCGCCGAGCAGGGCGACGGCCAGAGCCTCGCGAAGTAGCGAGGTGAGAGGAGAGCAGGGCCGCCAGCGTGTCGCCAGTCACCTGGTCTCAGGGATTAGGGAGCGTTCGCGGATGCCCTCCCGCATCGCGCGGCGAAGCGGGCCGCGCTGCAAACGACGATCGGGCTGGTTGGTGCTCGTCCACTCCGACCAGCCGCTACGGGGGCCGGGCGGACCGACGCTTGCGCTCACGCTGCAGGCATGTCCTCTCGCGCAGTCGGTGCGTTCATGTGATCAGGCCCTCGATCACGCCGTAGGGGAATGCGACTCGCTGGATGGTGCCGACCGTCAGGCCAGCCGCCTCGAGAAGGGTGCCGTATTCGGCGTTCGTGCGTTCTTGGCCGCCGGTGAGCATAAGCATGTTGATGTCGCTGAGCAGGGTCGGGAGGGGGTCGTCGCCGTTCTCTGGGATTAGTCGCTCAACGATCAGCACCTTGCCGGCACCGGGC
This sequence comes from uncultured Solirubrobacterales bacterium, assembly GCA_963812225.1. Taxonomy (GTDB): domain Bacteria; phylum Actinomycetota; class Thermoleophilia; order Solirubrobacterales; family Solirubrobacteraceae; genus Palsa-465. The sequence continues at coordinate 499,661 of CAWEUN010000004.1, read as the reverse complement.
ATTGCTTGGCGGCAGTTGCGCAGGATCTCGATTGATCGCCGGTCGTCCCAGTCGTGCAGGACGTTGGCCAGCACGTAGCAGTCGGCGCCTGCCGGCACTCGTTGGAAGAAGTCGCCCGCCAGCACCTCGCAGCGGTTGGCGATGTCGGTCGCGTCGAGGATCGCGTCGGCGTGTGCTGCGACGGCGGGGATCTCGAGCAGCACCCCGGTCAGGTGGGCGTTTCGGCGGAGGATCTCGACGAGCAGCGTTCCGTTGCCACCGCCGAGATCTACGACTTTGCGAGCGTCCGAGAAGTCGTAGGTGTCGGCGACGCTGAAAGCGAACGACGCGGTCCGTTCGGACATCGCTGCGTTGAAGGTCGCGAAATCGTGGGGATGCTCGGTCAGGTAGCCGAAGACGCTGGTTCCGAATTCGATGTCGAGTCCTGGCTTGCCCGTCTTGACGGTCTCGAGGATGTGCGCGAACGGGCGGACACCACCCAGCGCCTCCAGGAAAGTGGCCCATGACCGCATGCCGACCGGGGCGTCCGAGCGCAGGCGATCGCCGACCACGGTCAGGCTGAACGAACGGGATTCGCTCTCCCGTAGCACTCCGAGCGCCGCGAGGACGCGAAGCACCCGGTACAGCGACGGCTCGTGGGCGCCGGTGGCCCGAGCCAGGTCCTCGCTGCTCAACGCACGGTCGCTGAGGAGGTCGGCGATGCCCAGCTCGGCCGCCGCGTAGACGCACCGCGATATGTGGATTCCCCAGATCAGTCGCAGCAGCTCCGCGGCGGCCCGGCGCTCGCGCTCGAGTGCTGGGGTCACCGCGGAGGGCGTCTCGTCGGCTTGGCTGGGCGTATTCACGGGCGTCTCCTTCTGCCTTGTCATGAGCCTGCCGCATCGTCCCGCGAGGCCGTTTCGGCTCACCAACGGGCCGATTACTACCGGCTTACCAGTGCTCGCAGTACGCTCTGCCGGCAGGCCGCCGCGCGTGACGCACGGGCCGCGATCGGAGGCAGCACGCTCGAGTTCTACGTCCTTGGTCCTCTGGAGGTCGTGGCGGGCGAGCGACCGCTCGCCGTCGGCGGCGCTCGGACCCGCGCGGTCCTGGCGCTGCTGCTCATGAATGCGAACCGCACGGTGCCGGCCGAGCAGCTCGCGGATCAGCTGTGGCGAGACCTCGCGCCAGACCGCGCCGCGGCCAATCTCCAGGTCCGGCTCTCCGAGCTGCGAAGGGCACTTCGTTCAGTCGGAGAGTCGCAGCGGCTGCAAACGCAGCCGCCGGGCTACATCCTTCGGGTCGCGCCGGATGAGCTTGACGTGTTCCGGTTCGAGCAGCTCGTTTCCGCGGGGCGCGATTCGCTCGCCAATGGAGACGCGGAGCTGGCTGTGCGGATCCTCGATCAGTCGCTCGCACTCTGGCGAGGCCCGGCGCTGGCTGACATCAAAGAGGTGGAATCCGCGAGCTCAGAGCAGGCGCGACTCGAGGAGGAACGCCTCGGTGCCCTCGAGTCGAGAATCGATGCGCTGCTGGCCTGTGGTCGGCACCACGAGACGATCGCGGAACTCGAGACGCTGACCACGAAGCACCCGCTGCGTGAGCGGTTCTGGCATCAGCGGCTCCTGGTGCTGTATCGCTCTGGGCGCCAGGCCGATGCCCTCCGCGCGTACCGCGAGTTGCGCTCCACGCTGATCGACGAGCTTGGGATCGAGCCTGGACCCGAGCTGCGCGAGCTGGAAACGCGGATCCTGCGCCAGGACCCGACGCTCGACTACCGTCGCGTCCGGCCGGGACGCGATAACGGTGCGACGCCGCAGACTCACTACGTGGAAAGCGGCGGCGTTCACATCGCGTATCAGGTTGTCGGCGAGGGCGAGCGTGACCTCTTGTTCGTGCCGGGACTGATGAGTCACCTCGAGCTCGCGTGGGAGGACCCCGCCACGGTGTCGTTCTATCGCCGGCTCGCATCACTAGGACGGCTGATCCTGTTCGACAAGCGCGACACCGGCCTTTCGGACCGTGCGCCGCGGGACTCTCCGCTCGAGGAGCGCATGCAAGATGTGCAGGCCGTGATGGACGCGGTCTCGTCCGATCGAGCCGTCGTGTTCGGGTATTCGGAGGGTGCCCCGATGAGCATCCTGTTCGCTGCCACATACCCCGAGAAGGTGAGCTCACTGATCCTGGGGTCGGCTTTCGCGCGCTGGTTCCCCGCGCCCGGCTACCCCTGTGGGCCCGGCGCGGAGGCGGTGTACGCAGCGATGCACGAGATCGCAACGGATCGCTGGGGCCAGGGCGCGACCATCGACTGGTTTCTCCCAAGCCGCGCGAGCTCCACCCGAACACGACAAGCGCTCGCTCGATTCGAGCGGATGGCGATCAGCCCGAGCGCGTTCCTCCGGATGCTCCGGATGATCAGCGAAATCGACGTTCGGGCCGCGCTGCCCGCAATCCGCGTGCCGACGCTCGTGATTCAGCGCCTCGGAGACCGAATCAACCCCCCTTTCTACGGACGCTACATCGCAACGCATATCCCCGGCGCCCGCTACTTCGAGCAGCCGGGCGATCACGTTCTACGGTTCGCGCAAGACGAAGAGTCAGTCGACCTGTTCGCGGAGATCGAAGACTTCCTCGCAACGACGCCGCCCTCGACCGAACCGGCCCGCGTCCTCACCACGATCCTGCTCGCGGAGCCAGTGCGAGACGTCGCGACCTCGAAACACGTGCGCTCCCACCGCGGCCGTCTGCGCACAAGCACCGCTGACAGCATCCTCGCTACCTTCGACGCGCCCGGCCAAGCGATCCGCTGCGCAGCAGCAATCCGTGCCGATGCCGCGGCTCACGGCATCCAGTCGCGAGTCGGCATCCACACCGGCGAAGTCGGCCTCGTAGACGACGGCATCAACGGCATCTCCGTCGAGATCGCCAAGCGGATCGCCGCGCGCGCGAGCGCTGGCGAGATCCTGGTCTCCCGCACCGTCAAGGACCTGGTCGTCGGATCCGGAATCTCCTTCGCCCCCCGCGGCTCTTATCCGCTGGGCGCCCCCGATGACCGCTGGCCGCTGTTCGCCGTGACCGCAGCCTGACCACCCCTCTTCTATCTCATGTTTGCAGGTACAGCCGCTCACGCGCCCCGCGGCCAGGATGGCGTCACGCCGGGTCGGCATCGGTTCGTCGTGCATGGGTCTCGTTCGTTTGCGGGTTGCGGGACCTCCACTTGAAGGCCCCGTGGTCGGCCGCTGACGTTGACGTGGCTGCCGGTTCGGCGAGCCCATCACTTCCTGTCGCCGTATTGACTCGGCGATTAAGAACTTGGCGCGTCGCTCTGGAGTCGCCGGAACCGGACGATCGCTCTTGCCTCGACGCCGGGGACGGGTCTTGTCCATTCCTTTGGCGACCGTCCGCTACTTCGGCGCCGCTGGCGTTGGCGAACGCACTGCCGCAAAACGGCTCGCGGGCTCCGTAAGCCCGCGGCGCGAGCGGATCGGCGACAGGGCAGACGCAACGAGACCTGCTCGTCGCGAAACTCGGGTTGCTTCTGTAGTAGGCCCGACCGGTCCTGCGTTCGCGTCCGCACTTGTATGTGTCGTCGCGACAGCGCTCGCTTGGCGGCGCGGATTCTGGCGAGCCTCTGGCGCCGCCGGTCAGCGCATCCAGCCGGTCGCGCCGGCACCGTGCGCTAGCTCGCGCCGACGTGCTCTCGGAGCGAGAGGCCGTGGTCCGCGGCAATCATCTCGGCGGCTTTCTCGCCGATCATGATCACCGGGGCGTTGGTGTTCCCGCTGATGACATCGGGCATCACCGAGGCGTCGGCGACCCGCAGGCCGGCCACGCCATTGACCCGGAGTCGGGCGTCGACGACGGCGCCGATCCGGCAGGTGCTGGTCAGGTGGTAGACGGTTGTCGAGTAGTGGCGGGCCATGTCTCTGATCAGCTCGTCGCTCGGCCTGTCGCCAGGCTCGTGGTCGTGGGCCTTGGCCAGCGCCGTAGGCAGATACATCGGGCCGAGCGCGTCGGTGCCCGGCCACTTGTCGACCACCTCCAGCGCCTTTCGCACGACCGCCACCATGACGTCGAGGTCGTGCGGGTCGCTGTAGTAGTTCATGCGGATGTCGGGCGCCTCGGCCGGATCGGCGCTGGCGAGCACGATCTCGCCGCGGCTATGGGGCTTCACGGGGTTGGCCAGCACGATCACGTTCTCGGCGTCGGGACCGAGCGCGACGTCCGCGTCGTCGAAGAACTCGGTCGGGTCCATTCGCAGGCAGTCGCGCCAGAGGTCGGGGTTGTACCCGCAGATGAAGAACCCGATCTGGGCGTCATGGGTGTGCGCGTCCCCAAGGCCGGTCGAGTACCACGCGCACGCCTCATACAGCGACGAAGACACGAGGCCGTGGCCGGTCCTCGCCCACTCTGCGACACGGCGCTCGGCTTCGGCCCGGATCGCCTCCAGCTCGGGAGGCAGCGAGGCGTCCTCGGCAGGATCGGCCGGCAGCGGGCCCGCGGGCGCGCGCAGGGCGTCGGGTCCCATCGAGATCCCGACCTCCGTCATCGACACGCCGATGCCCGGAGCCGGGAACACGAGCCCGAGCTGGAGGTGGTCCTGCAGGTGTTTGCCGACGTCGGGTGCGTCGTGCCGGCAGGTGATGCCGAGAGGCTCGAGTTCGTCCCTCGGGCCGATCCCCGAGAGCAGCAGGAGTTGCGGCGACCCAACCGCCCCCGCGCTCACCACGATCTCCTTCGCGGCATTGACGACCGCCGTCTCGCCCGCCGCGGTCCGATACTCAACGCCCGTCGCCCGGAGTCCGTCGGGACCGTCCTCGAGCACGAGCCCGGTCGCCTGCGCATGGCAGATGACGTCGAGGTTCTCGCGTCCCTCCGCTTCCCCCTCCAGGAACGCGTGGTACGTGCTCGCGCGCTTGCCGTCCCTGGTCGTGGTCTGCAGCAGGGAGACGACGCCATGCTCACCCTCGCGGTCGCGGCCGTTGTAGTCGCCCATCGGGATGCCCGCGGCCACGGCGGCATCGACGAACTGGCGTGCCCCCGGTAGCACCGGGCCGCGGACCGAGACCCCGAGCGGCCCTTCGGTGTTGTGCGCCTCGAAGTCGACGACGATGTCGCCACTCGGTGCCAGGCCCTCGCTCTTACGAAAATACGGCAGCAGTTCGTCATAGCCCCAGCCGGTCGCCCCACCGTCAGACCACGCATCGAAGTCACCCGGATGGCCGCGCACATAGGCCATGTAGTTGATGCCCGACGATCCGCCCAGCATCTTGCCGCGCGGGACCATCATCCGGCCGTCCCGCAAGCCCAGCCCCGCCCGGCCTGCGTCAGCCGTGTACATCCAGTCGGTTTCTGGATTCACCTGGAGCGACGCGCACGCCGCCGGCATCGCCTCGGCCGCGGGCGGCCGATCGCCTGCCTCGAGCAGCGCCACTCGGCAACCCGGATCCTCCGACAACCGCGCCGCGATCACCGCACCCGCCGAACCCCCGCCGATCACCACGAAGTCGTATGTATCGCCCATATGCTGAACCTATCCGACTCGTCGCGTCCTCGGTGTGACAACTGTGTGCGCGCACCTCGAGTCCGTCGCCCGGGTCCATGACCAGCCCGAACATCGCGGCAGAGTCAGCAAGCACTGCGCGGTACGGCGACTTGATCGACTGAGCGCTCAACAACGACTATCGGGCGACGACCGATCCGGGGTTGAGCAGCCGGCCCCGCGGTCGGCAGCCAGGTCGCTCAGCCCTGCATCCATTGCCGCCCGCGCATCTTGAACCATCGCGTCACGCGGCCCCAACGCGCGGAAAAGCGAGCGAGTGGTCCACGATCTCTTTCGCCTGTCGAGCCGACTGGGAGCTCGTGATCGGATTGGCGACTGAGCAGGCGTTCGTTGCCATCGGCCCGGACGCGTGGAATCACCCGAAACTGAGAGTCAGACTCCGCCGACTGGTCCGCGAGCAGCCAAGCCTGTGATGATCGGTGCGGATGATGGCTGGGTTGGGGTCGGTCAGGATAATGTCGGCGTGGCGGCATCATGAAGCTGCTTTGTTGCAACGTCCGTGGCCATATCCAACCGAGGCTTGGTCGGCAGCTGAGCGCAGTCCTTGCGCGAAAGCCCGACCTTCTCGCCCTTCAGGAGGTGACGTCGGGTAGCTACGTCCATTGGTGCCGAGGTCTGTTGGACGCGGGCTACTCGGTCGTGGCTAATGTCGATCTTCTAGCGGCTCCATATCCGGAGCCTCCGTATGTCTCGCCGCCGTTTCCTCGAAGGGTCTCGGGAGGGCCGATCGCGAAGGTCGGGCAGATCAACCGGACGTATTTCAATCTGTCGGCTGCCCGGCATCCGATCGCGATGTTGCCGGGACTTTCGTTTGAGGACCGTGAGGAACGACGCTTTGCGTTTCCGGAGAAGTATCTGGCTGCGAAGGTCATCGTTGACGGTGTCGAGATCGATGTTCACAACGCGCACGTACCTCCTGGCGTGAGCCGTGGACTGATCAAGGCCCACGCGTTCGAGGCGATCCGAAGACGGATAGATGCAGATACCCATATCCCACGAGTCCTGTGCGGTGATTTCAATGCGCCCGTGGAGGAGGACGCGGACGGTCCGATCAGCCAAAGTAGCGGTCCGTGGTCCGAATCCGAGCAGGAGCGATGGAGGCTGGCCGAGAAGCGGATCGTGGACAGCCTTGACATGCGCGACGTCCACCGCGATGTCCATGAGCGCGGCCTTTCCCTGCCCTTTTCGCATTTCACAGGGCATAAGGACGGAGGCACAGGTCACAGGTACGACCACATCTTCGCATCGCCCGACATTTATACGGAGGGATGCGCCTACCTTTCCGAGTGGCTCCAAGGCGACGATCTTGACCCTCCACTGAGCGACCATGCGCCGGTCGAAGCGGAGTTGTCGCTCGCCTGAGGCTCTCTCCTAAAGAGCATCGTCGAATTAGCTAGGTCCGAACCGGATGGATCCGAACGCGGCCTGACATCGCTTCTTGTCAAATGGGAAAGAAAGCTTCCGATACCTGGGCCAGCCGCCAGCAGCTGGGTCGCTCTCTGTTTCGATCAGCCCCGGGCGTCGCAGCCCGGCCGCTACTACGCGATGCCAGCAGCGCGACCGTCGCGCGGAACGCCGCTTCTTCTCCGCGACAGCACAAGTGACGAGTTGATGAGGATGGCCGAGATGGCCCGTACGGGCTCTTGTGCGGCCGCGATCGTGGCCGTTGTGCTGGATAGGTCCGATCTCTGAGAGATCATCGAGCCCATGCCCGCTCCGCACCGCGCCGCCAACACCCCATACACCTACGATAAATCAGAAGCGGGACGAGAACGTGCTCCCGAAGAGAGGCCTTTCGGCGACCCAAGCCAACGCAGGGTCTTCGCCGAGCGCGGACGTGGCGCGTGATTCCCATGCACGTCGTCCCCTCACCACGTGGCTGCTTGGGACGAGGACTAGCGGTCTCGTCGTCGGCGCCAGGCTGCCGCTCGCGCCTGAGAACGCGGAACTCTGGCGCCCACGGACGACTGCGCGGTCGCCGAGCCGATTCGCGCAGTGCGCCCGAGCGCACGAGTTGTGGGTATCGTCGGGCTGGGTAAGAGCGGTGGGACGCGTGATGTGTTCAGAAGTCGCTGCAGGCAGGCTTGAAGGTGTGACGTCCCGGCTGCTGCTAGCGTGCCAGCCGCATGTTGGTCTGGTCACGTCGTCTTGTGCCCCTCCTCGTGGCAGCGATCTGCGCCGTAACGGCGGTCGCCGCGGTCGGCCGCACGCATGGCGGACCTCTGACCGGAACGTGGAGCGGCTACATCACCGGTCAGGGCAACAGCGGCGTCAAGCGTCATCACATCGTGATCGTCGTGAACGCCAATGAGACAGGCGGGAGTTGGGAGCTCAGCGCCACGTGCCACGGCCGGTTGAGGCTTGACAGCATCTCGAACGGCTACCACCACTTCCTCCGCAAGCCGGCTCGCGGATCGACCTGTGCAGGCGGAGACGTCGATTGCCTCAAGCGGGTCCGAGCGAAAGTGTACGACGCCGTTACCTCCCACTTCGGTGGAGCCTACGACTCAAGCGGCACGCTCCGTCGCGTTCGGTCTCGCTAGTCCGCCTCCCGGTTCGAGTGATCATTGTCGCCGAGCCTTTGCTGCGGCGGCGGGCCGTTCTCGCCCTCGTTGTCGCCGAACAGACCCCAGCGTATGCACTGGTCAAGCCCCAAGCGAGCCGCGACCGGCGGCTAGCCGGACTGGCACCAGTGCGCTGTCGCCGGAGCGCTCGCGGGCCACGGGGCGGCGAGACGACGAATGCGAGTGTGCGGAGCCGCATTGGCCGACCCCGAGCTGCTTGATAACGTGCGGCTCGGGATCCGCCAGCTCCTGTGCATGTAGACCTGACCGGGCCCTTGGGATGATGGCCGTGATGAGCGAACTCCCGACTGGCACGGTCACGTTCGTGTTCACTGACATTGAGGGGTCGACCGTGTTGCTCGATCGCCTCGGCGATGGTTACGGCGAGGTGTTGTTCGCCCATCACGCGTTGCTGCGTGAGGTGTGGGAGGCGCACGGTGGGGTTGAGGTCTCGACTGAGGGCGACGCCTTTTTCGTCGCTTTCAGCTCGGCGAGCCGGGCGGTCGCGGCGACCGCGGCGGGGCAGGCGGCGCTCGCGGCCCACGCGTGGCCGCACGCGGAGCCGGTGCGGGTGCGGATGGGTGTTCATACCGGCGAGCCGCGGATCCGCGAGGGCGATTACTGGGGGCCGGACGTTCACTACGCCGCGCGCGTGTCGTCGGCGGCGTGCGGTGGCCAGGTGCTGGTCTCGGCGGCGACGGCGGCGCTCTCGTCGGGGGCGGAGCTGACCTCGCTCGGCCGCCATCGGTTGAAGGACTTCCCGCAGCCGCGCGAGTTGTTCGGGTTGGGGCCGGGGCCGCACCGAGCGCCGAGGACGCTCGAGGCGCTTCGTACCAACCTCCCGAGCGCGCCGACGCCGCTCGTGGGCCGTGAGGACGAGGTCGACGAGGTGGTATCGCTGCTGTTGGGTGAGGCGCGCCTCGTCACGGTGGTCGGCGCGGGTGGGACCGGCAAGACGCGGCTGGCGCTCGCCGTCGCCGACCGGCTGCTCGATGAGCTCGCCGATGGCGCGTTCTTGGTCGAGCTGGCCGAGCTGACGATATCCGACGCGGTGGCAGGCGCGATCGCGTCCGTCGTCGGTACGTCGGCCGAGCTCCTCGCCGGGACGCTCGCGGGCCGCGAGCTGCTGCTCGTGCTCGACAACTTCGAGCACGTCCTCGGCGCAGCGCCGCTGCTCTCCGAACTGCTCGGCGCGGCGCCGAGGCTGCGGATCCTCGTCACGAGCCAGGCGCCGCTCCGGCTCGCCGAGGAATACACGTATGCGCTGGCAGGCCTCGCGGAGACGCCGGCGGCGGCGCTCCTGATCGCCCGGGCGAAGCGAGTGTCTCGCGAGTTCACCGTCGACGACGCCGGGTGGGCAGCAGTCGCTGCGCTATGCCGCGAACTCGACGGCTCCCCGCTGGGAATCGAGCTGGCGGCGGCGCGGCTCGCGCTGCTCTCGCCGGGGGAACTGCTCGAGCGGCTGCGCCGCTCGCCCGATGCGCTCGGGACGGGCGCGCGCAACCTGCCCGAGCGCCAGCGTGGCCTGCGTGCCGCGATGCAGTGGTCGTACGGCGTGCTCGACCCACAGGCCGCGAGCCTGTTCCTGCGACTCGGCCACTTCGCCGGCGAGACAACGCTCGAGCGGATCGAGGAGGTGTGCGCCGAGGGGATCGTCGACGTGCTCGAATCGCTCGCCCAGCTCGTCGATACCTCGCTCGTGCGCCGGACGCGCGACGGCAGGTTCGAGCTCGCCTCGGCGCTGCGGACTTACTCGCGCGAGCTGCTCGAGGCGTCGGGCGAGGGCGACGCGCTGTGTCGCCGCCACGCCGAGGCCCTCGTCGCCGAGTGGCTGCCGCTAACGATCGAGCGGCCGATGATCGCCTACCGCAAGACGTATGGGCCGATCGCCGCCGAGCAGTCCGACCTGTCGGTCCTCCTCGACTGGTCGGCGCGGTCGGACGGGGAGCTGTTCAGCGAGCTGATCGTGTGCACCTACTCACGGCTCTCCAGCTCACTCGGGGTCGAGCGGATGAGCCGTTGGCGCGAAGCGATCGAGCAGGCGGCCGCAACCGGCCCCGCGACCGGCCGGGTGCGCGCGAGTTTGTGCATCGCGGCGGGCATCGCTCGCGACGCCCATGGGACTGTCCTCGACCTGGCGCTGGAAGCGGACACCGAGGGCGACCCGATCTTCGCGGGGTGGCTGTTCGGCACCTGCATCGTGCTGGACGCGCTGTACAGGCCGGGTCCGTCGTGGCAGGCGCGGGCGCAGGCCGTCGCCGCGGAGCTGCGGTCCTCGCCGGATGCCGACGTCCGCGACCTCGCGGCGACCGTGGACGCCCACCTGCTGCTCCTACAGGACCGCTTCGACGAGGCCGCCGACGCGTTCGAGGCGGCGATCCGTCACGGCGGCGGGACGTGGGCGGCTGAGACGGCCGTGTACATGGTGGGCGACTGCCACCTATTCGCGGGACGGCCGGAGGCGGCCCTTGCAGCCTATGCGCGCGGCGTCGCCGACGCCCGCGACGAGAGCGCGCGGGACAACATTGGCTTCCAGGGAGAGGGGATCGTCGCTGCGCTCGCCGACCTCGGACGACACGAGCAGGCACTCGAGACGCTCGGCGCCTGCGACACCCTCGCCGGCGACGGCGTGCACCCCCGCGAGCACAACGCCTTCTGGGGCGGCGTGATGGCCGGCCGGATCGCATCGGCCCGCGCGGCCCTCGGCGCGCAGGACGCCGACGTTGCGTATGCGCGCGGCGGCGCGCTCGGCGTCGAGGAGGTCATCGAGCTCCTGCTTTCCTACGGCGCCCGAGTCGGCGCAGCGTCCTAGATAGCTCTTGAGCACCGGCCGCGACGATCGCATTCATGCTGGCGACAGGGCGGAGCCCACGAGCGCTCCGGCGACATTCCGTTCGCCGTGGATCAAGCTCCCGGGCTGCTCGGCGAGGCTTCGGCGCCGGAGGGCCGAACCGCGTTTGCATAGGCAAGCGATCCATCCTGCACGCCTTCTCGTTAGCCCTGGTATCGGCGAGCGCCAAGGCCGCTGCGGGCCGGGCGCCGGAGATGATCGGAGAGGCCGTCAGGGCCCCGCTCGAGACTGCCCTATTCGTTCCGGACTAGGAGCCTGCTCCCAGGTGCGCTTCGCGGTCGGAGTCTAGGGTCCTCGAGCGGTTGTAACTGCCGATTAGCAGGGTGACTCGCGTGCCGCCGTCGAACCGCCTGCGGGCTAGATCGCGTTCACGTTCTAGCTGTGGACATGGAGGGGGCGCACGAGCAGGATCGACTTGTTCGCGGCGTTGGTGGCTGGTTGCGAGACCTGGACGCGCAAGCGCCGATGTTTGCGCATCAGCTCGCGGCCGGACCGGTTGAGCTTCACGCGCAACGTCGTTCTCGTACCGCCAGAGATGAGGAAGTTGGCTTCTGCCAGCACCCGATGGTGACGGGCGAGCCTGATCGTTCCCTGGCACGGCGCGGCGCCGGACGGGCAGCTCACGGCGATCTTCGCGCGGAAGGCGCGCGTCACGTCTGCTCGTGATCCGGCGATTTTCAGGACCGGCGGTATCGGCGCGGTCGTGAACGTCATGTCGGCTCCGTAGCTCGTGTTGCAGTGACCCCCTCCGGCGATGGGCCTGCAGGCCAGGAGATCGGTCCCGACGATGCGGAAGTGATAGGTCGTATCAGGAGCCAGTCCCGTGATGGGCCCGGAAGCGGTGAAGTGTTCGGGTGGGGCTCTCGAGCTAGCGAGGAAGCTCGGGAAGACGTCTTGGCCGTAGGCAGAGGTTAGGCCGTACTGGAAGTAGATTTGGGGAGGACCGCAAGGGCTGTCCACCGTGCCGTTCAGCGTCGCTGCGGATGAGGTGATGTTGGTCGCAGCCTCAGTCCCGGCCACCACGCCGCTGCAATCGATCGCAGGAACCGACACGCACGCCGAGTACTCGGACGTATTGGATGTGGACGTCGACGTTGACGTTGCCACGAGACCCTGGAAGGCATAGAGACCCTCGCCGGGTATCGACCAGCTGGTCGAGGACGTAACCACCGAACCCAGGAAGAATTCATCGGTGGGGTCAGTGCAGCCGTCGTTTTCGAACAGCTCGATGAGGTGAGTGCCTGGACTGACCGTTCCAGAGATCATGCCCCCAAGTGGGGTGACCGAGGTAATTACCGGGGCCGCCTCACCGGCGTTGCCACCGTTAGTGAGCAAGATGTCGGGCGCCGCATTGTCGTCGATCTCGTTGGCCTCAATCTCGTTACCAACCGTCGCGGCACCATCGACCACAACGCCATGAGACCCGTTGTTGGCGATCAGGTTGCAGGTCGTGGGCTCAAAACAGTCTCCCATCGGCTGGGGACCAGACTCTCCGCCGATCGTGTTGTCGTGCGCACCGTCATCGATCAGGACACCATCGCCCCTGTTCCCGAGCGGTTCGAAGGCGGCCGTGGTGCCGATCTCGTTGCCCTCGATCACGTTGGCCTGAACCTGGTTGCCGGAGAGCACGATCCCGTCACCCGAATTGCCCGAAATCAAGTTGCGATCTGCGGTGCTGGCGGTCCCGCCGATCGTGTCACCGTCGCCCGGTTCGGTGGGGCCGGTGATCGAGATACCGGTCCCGTTGGGCAGCGCCGTGCCGCCGTCAGTGCCGAGATAGGACGAGACGATCACGTTCCCGCCGTTGCTAGAGGGCATCGCGATCCCGATCGACCAGTTTGTGAGCTCCAGCGCCTTGATCGCGTCGCCGGTGCTCAGCACCAGCCCGCTGGCCCCCGCGTTTCCCGGGGCCGAGCCGTCCAGGCGGATCAGCGGGTAGTACGTGTAGCCCGGCTCGCTGGTGCCGTCAATCGTGGTCGGCTGCTGCAGCGACGGGAGTGGCGTGACCGGCGCGATCGTATGCAGGCCGCTACCGGGGATCGCGAACTTGATCGTGGTGTTCGGATTACCGTTGGCGTACGCGATCGCGGCACGCAGTGAGCCTTCACCCGAGTCGGCCGTGGTATCGACCGTGATCGGAGAAATGGCTGAGGCCGCTGCCGGCGAGACGAACACCGCCGAGAGAGCGGCGACCGCCAACACCCACACAAGCCAACGGTACTTATCAGCCCCACGGTTTTGGCCGTCTGCACGTCCCACCGCGTCTCCCTATACGCGCACTCTACCGGCCCCGCCATGATCGTAGGCGGCTGATGCTGGCGACACAAGTATCCGGCCCGCGACGCGGCCTGGCGCTCCCGCCGAGCCGCGCTCACTCGCGCGAGCTCGGACGGCGCCGGGTGCGACCAGGGCCAAGGTGCTCGGCGGCGCTCTCGGCAGACGGCGCGATGACCGCTGGCGATGTCGCCAAAGCCACAGGGCTCGCCCGTGGGACCGTCAGCACCACGCTCACCAAGCTGGCGAAGACCGACGAGATCAGCAAGGCCGAGCGCGGCTACCGGCTGCCTGCGCCTCGCTAGTCATACCAGTCGCCGCGTTCCGCAGTGTCTAAGTCGTTGTACGGATGGGCGCTATGAAGCGATTCGACGATCCGCAGCGCCTTCCGACCGAGGTGCGTGGTCGCCTCGAGGGTCACACCTCGCTTGACGATCCCGTCATTGATGAGCTCGCCGCGCGACCAGCTCTCTCCCGCCTCCTCTTTCCATCGCTCGTGGATGGGCTGATACAACGTCATGCGGATCCAGTACTGACCGCGTTCGATGCGCCCTGCCCAGCCCGGCTTAATCGCTGCGACGGCGGTCGGGACGCGGTCGACGGGCTCTGATTCTTTCTGCTCCCGCTCGGCTTGGTCGTGCAGGCTCTCGCCCCGCTGCTCCCACGCCTCCTTGATGATGCTCACGGCCTGCTCGCCGAGGGGTGCCAACCGGTCGAGGTTCGCGCCCCAGGTGATGCTCCCAGCGCCCTCGTGCTCCCACGGGTTAACCGGATGGTCGAGCTCGAGCTCGATCCAGTGCTGCCCATGCTCGGTTGGTGCCTCCCACGAGAATCCTACTTCTGATGTCATGAGTTCCTCCTCTCGCGATCGATGGTGATGATCCGGCTGCTCACTGGCCACCACAGTGGTCGAGGAAGATGGTCGCCAGCGATCGAGGCCGACCAATGAAATCCACGAAGTCTGATCCCACGACAGCCTCCTCGGGCCAGATCCAGCGTTCAGTCGAGCGGTGCTCTCAGGCACAGTCGAAGCAAGCCATGGGCGGGCTCGAACGCGCCCTACCGCGGCTTGCTGAAGGGCACCATCCGATCGCGTCGACGTGATCGCCGATCGGCGGAAGCAAGCGGGAGGCATCGCGGGCCGCGGACCGTCCAAGCGCCGTTGCTTCCTCCGAAGCAACCAGTTGGCGCGACTCTTACCGCTGACGTGGAAGGGCGCCTGCCGGAGGATCAAGCGTCGCTAGAGCCGCCCGTGATCGACGGCGGCCGGCGTCAGCTCAGGCCGGGAAAGCGTCACGCAGCGCCAACTCTGTCGACCAGAACGCGAGCTCCTCCCACGGGATCTCACTCGGAGCGAACGAGCGAACCTCGACTGCCTCCGAGGTAGTCCGCGGCCGACCGATGGCCTGCGCGCGGTAAACGATCAACACCACGCGATCCTCGGCGCGTGAGTAAACGCCCACCAGCGGCCCGAGCTCGATGTGCATGCCAAGCTCCTCGTCGGTCTCCCGACACGCAGCGTCCTCCACCGACTCACCGAGATCGACAAAACCGCCGGGAAACGTCCACAGGCCCCGACCGGGCTCAAAGCCCCGGCGGAGAAGAATCACCCTCCCCTCATCGTCGACCGGAATAGCGGCGGCAACGGGCTTCGGGTTGTAGTAGGCGGAGTAGCCGCAGTCCCGGCAGGCGATCCGACGCGGGAACTGCACCTCTGCTGGCCGTCCGCACCTTGGACAGAAACGAGCCTCAGCCAAGGCCGGATTCAGCGACGCATCCATACACGCGATGCTAGGGCCTCCCCTCGCGAGTGCGAGCGGCCACCCCACCGGCGCGAGTCAGCCGAACCCGCGCCTTCGCGACCGACTTCGAAGGCTCTGTGTCACGCGACTAGTCCCAGCTCACGCCGTGGTCCCTGCCCAATCTCGTATGTCCGCCTGCCGCGGCTCGCACGATCGCTTTTCACCTCCCGCCGGCGCGGAGCGGGCGATCGAGTTGGCGACGATCCGCTCACACGGCGTGACCACGATCCACGTGAGCGCGGACGATCGGATTCGCACGGCGGCAGGAGGTCCCGGCCGCGCGGTGCGCCTCGTTTGCGCCGGCATGATCTTGGTCCGTCGTCTCTCATCGGCACCCATAGAGCGTTGCGTTTGGTGCTCGTCGGAGCGGCGTCGCTCTGGCACAAAGGGCGGTACTAAGTGCGGTCGGGAAAACGTAGTTCGTGCTTGACCTCGGTCCGCCCCCGCCCCTGTAAACACTGGGATTTCGGTTCCTGCCGTGGTGGACATCCGAGCCGGACTACCCGCCCAGTGCCCCTAAGTGGTACCCGAGAGTGGTACCCGCGCCCCAACGCGTACGTTCTGGACACGCCCAAGAACGACGAAAACCGTGCGATTAGCAGGGCTTTTATGGCAAGCGGCTGAAGGGGCTCGAACCCTCGACCTTCTGCATGGCAAGCAGACGCTCTAGCCAACTGAGCTACAGCCGCAAGAGCGCCCGAGTATAAACCCGCGCCGGCGTCCGGTCCGCGCCTACGAGCAAACGTCGCTCGCAGGCGGGGTCGGGTCGCTTGCGAGCTCCCCGGCGTCCTGGATCAGCTGATCGGCGCGCTTGATCAACTGCCTTGCCTCGACCGGATCCACCGGCCTCTTGCCGGTCTCGGCGGCCTGCAAGACGGACTGAATCTGGGCGACGAGTGGGGCACGCTGGTTCTCGCACGCCTGCAACTGTGCGTCCGTGCCCGTGTAGGTCGCGTCCGCTGGCGAGTTGCTCGCCAGCGCGCTCGCGTCGGCGTCCAGCGTGCTCATTCCGAACTCGCCGAACGGAGCGTCGAGTTGCTTGTAAGCCGAAGCCAGCCGGTTGTAGACGTTCGGGTCGATGCTGATTGTCCAGGGCAGCCCGCCCCAGCGACCGAGGATCTGCGCGGTCGCCGGGCCGTCCCAGCTGTAGTCGTCCTTCAGGCCAAGGAGCGTCATCAACGTCGGACGGACGCCGGCGTGGTCGGTCCAGATGCTGGACGTCTCTCCGAGGTGGCGGATCCCCGGGCCGACCCAGCCCTGCCAGGTGGACGCGATCTCGGGTTGGACGTCCCCGTGGTTCCACGCGAAACCGCCGTCCTGTGCCGGGCAGCCTGGGCCTTCATTTGTGACCGTTTCGGGCGTCTGGCCTTGTGCCGAGCCGATCTTGGTGCAGTGACCCTCGAAGTAGAACGACGGGTCGCCGAACAGCGTGAATGTGGGCTCGCGGTTCGGATCGGCGTTGACCATGTGCAGAATCGACTCCTCGGTCTCGTCGGCCATGTTCACCGTGATCGGGTCGTCCTTGCCGTCGATCGGGTTGAACTCGGTGGTGCCGCTGATCTCCCGCTCGAGGTTCCGCACGGCCGGGTCGTTCGGTCCGGGCCGTGGGTCCGAAGGGCTGCTCTGGTTGGGGACGATGATCCCCGGCGCATCGTCATCGTCGAATCCGAATGTCGTCGAGTCGCCGGTTGTCCCCTGGATCAGACCGGGCAGGTTCGTGTCGACCTCGCCGTGGTTACGCACGAACCCCGGGGTTCCGAATGCCGCGCCGCCAGCCTCAGCCGTGTCGTACTGGCACGGCGTCTGGTAGCCGTTGCAGCCGGGGTTCAGCGGCGGTCCGCCGTCGTAGTGGTCTCCCTCATCGACGGTGAACAGGAACATCGTGTTGCGCTTGGTGATGCCGTCCTGCTTGAGGCGGTGGAAGAAGGCCGTGAAGGCGGCGTTGTACGCGCGCAACTGGGCCTCGTAACCAGCCTCGCCGGGACCGAACGCGTTGCCGTGATTCAGGAAGTACTGGTCGTCGTGCACGTCTGAGATGTAGATGTATGTGACTGGCACGCCCGCCTCCTGCATCGCCGCGGTGTACCCGAGCGCGTTGTTCGCCTCCATCCCGTCGAAGCCTGGGAATCCGGGGTTGCTGGTCTCGTCGAGGACCTGGGTCGTCGGGGTGTGGCCGGGCTTGTAGGTCTGCGGCAGCAAGACCGTCTCGGCCGGAACGTTCCCCGGATCCGGCGCCGCGTGGCGGCCGCTGTTGGTGGCGTTGGGAGCGAACACGTCGTACACGGGTGGCGCCTGCCAGTTTCCAGCCGGGGGTGGCGTGTCGCCGGCAGGGGTGTAACCCGCCGGCAACGGCTCGTCGGGCTCGTGCGTGAGCATCGGGTCGACGTTCACGGCGCCGAACAGAGCGTTGAAGCCGTGGTAGCCGCCGGGCTCACCGGGCAGCGAGTCGGGAGCGCCCCCGTTCACCGGCGAGCACAGTCCGTTGCCCGTGCTCTGCGCCTGCGGGCAGTGAATCGCGAGGCCTTCGAAATCCGTCTCGCCGAGATTCGAGCCCGCGTCAAAGAACTGATCGAAGGCGGTGTTGAAAGACCAGTTGCCGAGAACGAACTGCGACGAGTCCGGACCGAAGACATTGCTCACGTCGGACGTGTCGTTCTCGAACTCCATATTCGCCGAGCCGACCCCAGCGAAGTCGCAACCGGCGCGGGTGAAGCCCACCCACGGGGCGGGCGTGTTGATCCCCTGTGGATTAGCGGTCGTCGCGGCGCTGTGGATCAACGTGTACAGCGGATCGTCGGCGCTGGTCGGGTCGGTCCAATAGGTGAATAGCGAGGCGGCGTTCGTACCCGGCACGCTGGTGGAGCTGGCACTCGTGTTGTGGGTCCCAGTCTGCTTCGGGTCGAGATACGGGAACGTATTCCCTACGCCCGTGCCCGCCCGATCCGGATACAGGCCCGTCTCCGTGCTGATAATCCCGTTGGACGTGTGGGAGATCAGGACCGTATGGTCGTTCGAAAGCAGGCTCCCGTTGCGCGTCACGAAGTCCTCCAGAGCGGGAATCTGCTCGATATCGGACGGAACGTTCGGGTTGTCGCGCTCCAAGTGCACGTTGTCGAACTGGATGATGATCACGTGCTTGATCGAGCCACCCGGACCCATGCGGCAGCCGGCCGCGGCCGACGCGGGAGACGCTGGCAGCAGAGCGACAATCCCAGCCGTCCCAAGCGCAAGGGCGCAACCTGCAAATCGACGAACAAATCCACCACCGACAGCGCTCACGGAAGCTCCTTTGATCGCTTGCACGCGCCAACGTATGAGCGCCGCCGACCCAGCGCGTAATCAGCCGGTTGGTAGCGTGTGATCAGTTGGTGAAGAGCCCAGCGGCCGACGGGTCGGGGTGCGCCGGCGCCTTACCGCAGCCGCGACCTGGGGCCGCCGGCCCGACTAGGCGCCGGCGTCAGCCGCGCGGGCTGCGCGAATCGTCTCGACGAGCGTGTCCGAGAGCAGTTGCATGACCTTCTCACGCGGAGCCTTCGTGACACGTGCCTCGTCGAGAGCGGCCTCGGCGAACGCGACAAAGCCGCTGAGCGCGAGGTGAACCAGGGGCGGAGGCGTCGGCGTTCGCAGGTGGTTCAGCGAGATGCTCGCGATCACGCGTTCCACGTAGCTGGTCACGATCTCGTCGATCTCAGGCTGATCGGCGGCCCGCGCTCGGCGGTGGATCCGCCACGCGTCACTCGGCCCCAGTGAGTGGTTCAGCATCCTGGCGAAGTTCGCCGCAAGCCGCTCCGAGAGTGGGAGGTCCGCATCGACCACCCAGTCGCTGCCCAGCTCCGCGCCGGCTCGCTCGACCACGGCCAGGACCACGTCGGCCCGGCCCCGCGGGAAGTAGTGGTAGAGCAGGTTCCGGGTCACATCAGCCCGCTCGGCGATCTCTTCGAAGGAGAAGTCGCCGAAGCCCTCCTCCGCGACGATTGGCATCGCCGCTGCGACGAGCTGCTCGCGGCGAGCTTCCTTGGACAGGCGGCGGGGAGGGCGCACGCTCGTCATCTGCCGGAGGATACACTATTTCCGAAATGTCAAATTGACAATTCGTAAATAGCTATCTACACTGCGCCGCCAACTTCAGACCCCAGTTCGGAAAGGACATTCGTGATTCGCTTCTCTCGACGACTGCTCGCCTGCCTGATCGGCGTGGTCGTGGCCTCCGCCACCGCGGTCTCGCTGGGCTCAGCCTCGGCAGCGAGTACAGCCTCGCTCACCGAGGCGCAGGCGCAGCAGATCGGAACCGACGCCTACGTATACGGCATTCCGCTGATGGAGTTCCTCCGCCAACGGGCGACGCAGACCAGCGTGACGGTCCCCAACAACCTCTCGGACGCGCCGGTCAACCAGCTCGGCAATCAGCGCAACCTCGCCAGCGCCGCACATCAGGTGTTCGTGGCGCCCAACAACGACACGCTGTACACGATGGGTCAGCTCGACCTGACCAAGGGCCCGCTCGTCCTGCACGTGCCCGAGGTCGCCCATCACCGCTACTACGTGATGGAGTTCCTCGACCCGTACACCAACGTGTTCCACTACGTCGGGACGCGCACCACAGGCGATGGCGCTCATGACTTCGTGATCGTCGGCCCACACTTCCACGGCAGGCATCCCGCCGGACTGCGCGTCATTCACTCCTCCTACGAGCACATCTGGATTTGCGGGCGCACGCTCGTCTACGGTCCTTCCGACCTCGCCTCGGTGCACAAGATCCAGAACGGCTACAAGCTGGTCCCACTCAAGGCGTTCGAGCGCGTCGGGCTGCGCTACACGCCTCGACGGCCCAAGCGGATCATCACCACTCACACAGACGCCACCGTCCCGACCGGTCTCGCGTTCTTCGACGCGCTCGGTACGGCGATGGCGCAGAACCAACCGCCCGCGCGTGACGCACCGATCCTCCGTGAGCTGGGGACCGTCGGGATCGGGCCCGGCCTCCACCCGTCAACGGAGCATCTGTCGGCGCAGGTCCTCGCTGGGTTGCGGGCGGCGGCCGCCAACGGCCCGGCGAAGGTGGTCGCGATCCGCGCGAGCATCGTGCTGGCCTCGGCGCCCAGGCACAACGGCTGGTACGTGGCTCCGTCGGACATCGGCAAGTTCGGCACCGATTACGACCTGCGGGCAGTCGTCGCCGTGTACGGCATCGCGGCGAACATCCCGGCCGAGGCGCTGTATCCGGTCGGCAGCTTCGACAACACCGGACAGCTGCTGGACGGCGCGCACAAGTATTTGATCCACATTCCCGCCGGCGACCTGCCGCCCGTACACGCGTATTGGTCGTTCACCGCTTACAACCAGGACCTGTATCTCGTCCCGAACCCGATCAACCGGTACGCGATCAGCCAGTTCACCCCCGGCGTCAAGTACAACAAGGATGGATCGCTCGACATCTATCTCCAGGCGACCGCGCCGGCCGGGCACGAGTCGAACTGGCTCCCCAGCCCGTCCTCCGGCCAATTCGAGGTCATCCTCCGCATGTACTGGCCGAAGACCAGCGTTCTGAACGGGACCTACGCCTACCCGTCGATCACGCGGGTGGGGTAGTCCCGAGCCGCGAGCGGCCCCTCCGCCATCGTGGCATCGGCTAACCGCCGGACGTGGATGACCCTGTTCGCGTATAACGGGAACTCGGTCGCCCACGTCCGCGCGGGCGGTGCCAAGTCAATCGAAGAGGAGCACATATGACGGGAAAAGCTGACTTCACCGAAGAGGAGTGGAAGCTGGTTCGCGAGGGACCGCCGACGGCCGGTCTGATCGTCGCCGCCGCGCAGCGGGGCGGGACGTTCCGGGAGGCGCTCGCGCTGAGCAAGGCATACGTCGAGGCGCGACAGCAGCACGGAGAGAGTGAGCTGCTCGACGAGATCGTTGCGGCCAAGCCTGAGTTGGATCGGAGCCATGCGGGCTCGCCCGACGAATTCAAGCAACACGGCCTGCAGGAGCTGCGCGACGCCGTGGCGCTGCTGGAGGGCAAGGCGACGCCGGATGAAGTCGAGGACTACAAGCGGTTCACGGTCACGGTCGCCGACAAGGTCGCGGCCGCGCACCGGGAAGAGGGCGTGGCGGTCAGTCCGGCTGAGCAGGCCGCGATCGACGAGATCTCGGCCACTCTGGGCAACCCGCCCAGCAATTAATAGATGCCCGAGTCGACGTGCGCGATCCCCAGCCGCTTTGCTGCCGCAGAAGCGTTGGCGTGCGCGGCTGCCGTCGTCGACCCGACGTATGCAGCCTTATCGGTCGGCGCGGGGCGGTCGCCCTTGGGATAGCCGTAGATGTTGCCGTAGCCGTCATGGACCTTCACGAGCCAGTAGTTACCAGTGTTGCTCGAAGTAGTGCCCGCGACGCCACAGCCACCGATGGCCAAGCTGGCGATCGCCGCCCCCACCAGGAGAGCGGTGCGGCGGCATCGTTCGCGAAGTCGGTCCCTCATTTGAGGCTGCAAGTCTAAGCGGCGCCGGGCAACACCGAGTTGCACGGCCCCAGAGGCGACGACCGGAATCGAACCGGTGTACAAGGCTTTGCAGGCCTCTGCGTAGCCACTCCGCCACGTCGCCGACGCCGCCAAGGGTAGCGGCCGCGCTGGCGCTCAGCAGGGCGAGGCCGCGCGAAGTGTGACGGTGTTACCGGCCGGGTCTCGAACCGCTGGATCGTCCCCGCTCGACTCGATCTGCAGGTCGGCCGATTGAATACGGCCGAGCACCCGCTCGAGCTCCTCCTGGGTCGGGAGCAGCACCTCGAAAGACCGGAGCCCGATTGAGCCGGAAGGTGGGGGAGAGGCGCCGGCGCTACGCCATGTGTTCAGGCCGATGTGGTGGTGGTAGCCCCCGGCTGACACGAACAGCGCGCCCGGATAGCTGCGGACCACCACGTCGAACCCGAGCACATCGCCGTAGAACCGCTCCGCGTCGGCAAGATCAGAGACCTGGAGATGGACGTGCCCGATCGTCGTCCCCGCCGGCGCATGCTCCTGGAGACCGTCAGCGTGCGCGAGCTCGCCGAGCACGTCGTCCAGATCGAGCGGCAGCGTTGCCATGCGGAGGCCCTCGGCGGTCCGTGACCACTGCTCACGCGGGCGATCGCGATAGATCTCGATCCCGTTCCCGTCCGGATCGGACAGGTACAGAGCCTCGCTGACCAGGTGGTCGGAGGCGCCGTCCAGCGGCCAGTGCGTCTGCGCGAGGCGCGCCAGGGCCAGCGCGAGATCCTGGCGCGTCGGCACGAGGATCGCGAGGTGGAAGAGTCCCGGGGCATGGTGGTCAAGCGCCGGCGCGGAACTGTCTCCGCGCAGCTCGACCAACGGGTGCGCATCGTCGGGGCCGAAGGCCAGCGCGCCGTCGAGTCGCTCGAACGACCGAAGCCCGATCGACCGCTCGTAGAAGGTTCGTGACCGGTCGAGGTCGGACACGGTCAGGCGAACCGGACCCACCGACGTTCGCGGGTCGACCGACACCCTCGACTCAACCGGCATCGCCATCGTCATCGGAGCTTACGCTGCATGCGCAAGCAGGCCCGGCCGCTGTGCGAGTTGCTCGTGCTCCGCGGCGAGGCCGGCCATGATCTCGGCCAGACGGTCGCGGATCTCGAGATCGACGAGCACGCCGTCCCCGTCGAACTTCTCGGACGCCTTGCCAACCGGGAGCTCGGTGTCGAGCACGCGCGCGGACGCGATGCCGAGCGCCTTGCGAAGATGATCCTGCGCCCAGACCGCCCCGTAGTCGGTCACGCTGGCGCCGACGACCGCCACCGGCTTACCCCAAAGGGAGGAGCCCCGGCCGTACGGCCGCGAGGCCCAGTCGACCGCGTGCTTGAGCTGCCCAGGCATCGACCCGTTGAACTCGGGCGTCGAGAACACGACCGCGTCCGCCGAGGCGATCCGATCGCGCAGCTCCCGGACTCCCTGGGGCGGATTATCGGTGTCGCGGTCCTCGTTGTAGGGCGGCAACTGCTCGAGGTCCTGATAGAGCTCGAGCTCGACCCCCTCGGGGGCGAGCTCGGCGGCAGCCCGCAGCAGCGCCGTGTTGTACGACGCTGACCGCAGGCTGCCTGAAATGCCGAGGACGCGCATCGCCTAAGCGTCCTTCACCGCTGAAACACTGAGGAGGAGCTTCACCTCGTTGGAGACGAGCAGGTTCCCGTTCGGGAGGGTCTGGTTCCACTTCAGATCGAAGTCGCGGCGATCGATCACGCCCTCGACCTCGAACCCGATGCGCTCGTTGCCCCACGGATCCGCGCCGCCCTCGGCGGCGGTGCCGGTCAGCTGGATCGGCTTCGTGATCCCCTTGATCGTGATCCCGCCCGTGAGCTGGATCCGGCCGTCCTCGGTGCTGTCGATCGCGGTCGTGTCAAAGGTGATCTCGGGATACTGCTCGGCGTCAAAGAAGTCGGGCGCCGCCAGATGTGCGTCGCGCTGCTCCTCGCCGGTGTCGATGCTCGCGACCTCTACGGACCCCGTGAGTACCGGGGTGACGCCGGTCGCGTCGACCGTGCCGTGGAAGCGACGGAAAGCGCCCCTCACGGTCGCGATTCCCATGTGGCGCACGTCAAATCCGACGCTGGAGTGGCTCGGATCGATGTTGTACGTGCCCGCGGGAATGCGGTCGGACGAAATAGCTGTAGCTGACATTGGTCTCTCTCCATTTCAAGTTTGGTTGAGGATGCAAGCATCATAGCAAATTTGCTTGCGTTGTCAAGTGTTGATCGGTCAATGACCGCGGGTCCCGGGTGAGGGACGTCCGCCGCGAGGGGAGGCCGCGGTGAGGCAGGGCCGGCGGACGCCGGCGCTGCAACGCGGCGGGCAGGCCGCGGAGGCGCCGGGTTGCGCGCCGGCGCTACTCGACCGTGCAGGACCCGCCGGCGTGAGCGCCGGGCAGGCGGCTCAGCAGCGTGGCGAGGTGGACGATCTCGTCCTCGGTGAACTGCTCGAAGAACAGCCGGCGAATGCTCGCGACGTGCGTACAGCCGGCGCTACGCAGCTTGGCGTAGCCATCGTCGGTCAGCTGAGCGTAGGAGACGCGAGCGTCGTTCGGGCAGGAGACGCGCTCGATGAGGCCGTCCGCGACCAGCCCGTCGATCAGACGCGTTATGCCCGATCGCGTGAGCATCGTGCTCTCGGCGAGGGCCGACATCGGCAGCCGTCGTCCGTCGGACTGCGCCAGGTACAGCAGCACCTCGTAGTCGCGTGTCGTGAGACCGTGCTCGGCGATCAGCTCGGCGTCGAGCAGCCGCAGGATCGAGGCATGGCTCTGGATGTAGCTGCGCCATGCGTCGAGCGCGGCTCCGTCGAGACGAGATACCTCAATCGTGGTTTCCATGCCACTGATTGTAGTTGACGGGTCAACGTCATTCGTGATAAGGGAACGCGTGTGAGCCGTGGATTTCGGAGGTAGGGTCGTGGCCATGAACGAGATTCGCTCCGGCCTGTGGCATTGGACAGCGCACCACGAACCCATCCACAGCGACGTCAGCTCGTACTACCTCGCCGATTCCGCTGTCCTGATCGATCCGATGATTCCCGCAGAGGGACTGGCCTGGTTCGAGCAGCACGGCGCTCCCGAGCACATCCTGCTGACCAACCGCCACCACGATCGCCACTCATGGCGCCTGCGGGAGGCGTTCGGATGCACCGTGCACTGTGTCAGCGACGGAATGCACGAGCTGGAGGGCCGCGGGCCGGCTGAGCCGTTCGAGTTCGGCGATGAGCTCCCCGGCGGGATCCTCGTCCACGAGGTGGACGCGATCTGCCCGGACGAGACCGCCCTCTACATACCGTCACACCGGGCGCTGGCGTGCGCGGATGGAGTGGTCCGCTCGCGCGACTCAGGCGATCTCGCGTTCGTACCTGACTTCCTGATGGACGATCCGGAGGAGACCAAGGAGGGGCTGCGCGAGGCGTACCGGCGATTGCTCGAGCTGGACTTCGATCTGCTCCTGCTGGCCCACGGCACCCCGGTCGTCGACGACGGCAAGGGGGAGCTGAGAGCCTTCGTCGGCTAGGCACTCAGGTGGCGTCCTCCGGCTTCAGCCTCGCATCACCGCAGGCCCGCGACTAGCCCGTGACCGCTGGCGGCTTCGGCGGCCGCTTCGGGGCACGGCACCACGGATTGGAAGGCACGCCCTTGCACGGGTCGGGCATCGTCGCCAGGTGCGCCGGGAGCGGGTGCATGACCACGCGGGTCCGGCTGGGGTAGGGCACACCGCCCGGACACGTGATAGCGCCTCCGACAAGCGACCCCTCATTGCCGCACAGGATCTCGAGTACGAGCGGCACATTCGTGTTGGCCGGCGCGCTTGCGCCGGTGCATGCCGGGTACGTCTGCTCGAGCCCGGCGGGAGAGGTTGTGAGTCCGGCAGGATCCGTGTTGCCGCTGAAGCAGTTAGTCGGATTTCCGCTAAGGAAATTGAAGGCGCCGATGTCGCCGTTCGTCGCGTGGCCGTAGGAGCCGTTGTCCGCGAAATTGTTCCTCAGGATCGCGTTTCCCCAGTTGTCAAACAGGCATGCCAGCGTGATCCCGAGCAAACTGAAGTTCAGCTTGCCGCCGATGCACGGCGGTCCGCCTTCCCCCTGCTGGACCTGGATGAGCACGGCCCAGGCGTTGTTGCGTACGAACCGGTTATGCATGACCGTGTCGTTGCGGGCCCCGCTGAGCGAGAGACCCACGCCGAGAGGCGTGGCACCGGCCTGGCCCACCTGAGGGACATCGGCATTGTTGTTGTCGTGGACGTAGTTGTCCATGAACACCCAGCACGAGTGCGTATGGGTGATTGGGCTCTTGCCGTTGTTCCGACAGGCGCCGTTCTGAGGCGACGGGGGATCTCCGTTCTCGGTGTCGGTGTCGAAGCCATCCTGGTTTTGGTCGAACTCGGAGTTCTTCACAACGAGGGGACCGCCGGAGTTGGTCCCGGAGTAGCCGAGTGAGTTGAACTCGGCGTGAGCTCGGTTGATCGTCTGGTCGCATCGCTGCTGACAGGCGCCGATGTAGTAGCCGGAGTCGCTGAAGTTGCTGGCGTACGTCTGAAACCAGGTGCCGCCGGTCCAGTTGCTGGAGAAGATTCCGTACTGCGCGGGGGTGCCGTCGTTGCGGTAGAACGTGTTCGTGGCGCTCAGGTACGAGCCGTAGTAGCCGTGGCCTCCGATCTTCCCGCTGTCGTCGCCACCGTTCCACCAGATCTCATTGCCCGCATCGCCCTTGCCGCTGAGGAAATTGCACGCGGTCAGGTTCTGGACCCAGACGTCGGTGGCCTTCCAAACGAGGATGCCGTTGAGTCCGAGATGTCCGCCCGATCCTCGCGGACCGAGGTTTTGATCGCTCTTCGCCCGGCTGCAAACGGGGCCGGACTTGGTCCCGTCGATGATCACCTTGTTGCGGTTCATCCCGCGAACGTAGATCCGGGGCTTTGTGATCAGGATTCCGGCCGGGGTGTTCTTACGGCCGGCAGGCTCGGAGCTTGAGGTCGTCTTGTAGTCGCCGGGGCCGATCAGGATCCAATCGCCGGGGCGAGCGGCATCAACCGCAGCCCGGATCGATTTGTACTGTCCTCGGGTCCCCTTATAGGTCCCGACTCGAAGCACGCGCGCGCTCGCATTCGCACCCAGCAGCATCACCGCGAGCGCTGCGAATACCGCAGCATGATGACCCTTCATGTCGAAACTCCCTTCAAAATCTGGGCGCCCAGCCCGCGCTCTCCGGCGGGCGGTCGAAGCAGCACGTCCGAAAGGGAATCCTGACGCACCGGCCGTCCGGAACATCACCCGTTCCGAGTGACCCGCCCCGCTTTCACCCCCTCAAGGGAGTCAGCTCACGAGCGCGGCGGTCCCGGTGACAATCAGGTAGCCGCCGGCGAGCGCTGAAGCAAGCAGCAGCCCCTCGCTGCGGTGCGACCTGATGAACGCGTCAACGGCGCCGACTGTTTTCTGGGTGCGTTCCGGCGCCCTGATGGCGCCGAGCAGCGGCAGCTCGATCGGCGTAAGCATGACGACGTTGAAGTGAACCAAGAGGATGACCGCGTGCACTGCGCTCAGGTTGGCGTTCGCGATGTCCGCGAGCGCGGCCAGGTCGATGAGGCCGGGCAGATGCATCGCCACCCCGAGGGCGGCGACAAGCCCACCCGATCCCCGGTTCAGGATCTCGGCAGAACGGCTGGGCTTCTGGCCCCGGCTCGCGTTCTTCTTGGCCTTGCGTCGGGCCCGTGCCTCAGCCGCTCTCTGCCTGAGCTCGGCCGACCGCGCGGAATACAGCCAGACCCGCGCCGAGCAGGATGAGGACGCCGATCCCGAGGTCGACGGACGGGATCGCCGGTCCGTTCCGTGAGGCGAACAGAGACGTCGCCGCGAGCCCGAGAACGATGGCGGTCCCGACCAGCACCGATGTGGCAAAGCTGCTCACGTACCCGGTCAGGAGCGGGACTGGGCCGGGCCGGTTGAGGATCACCAAAACGGCGGCGATCGTCGTTGGGCTCGTGATTGCGGCCAGGATGGCGAGCGGAATGAGTTGGACAGGCATGGACGTGACCGGCTGGGGTTCGCGGGCCCATCATCGTCGCCTCGTCAGATGCGCGGCAAGCCGAACGCCAGCTGACCCGGATGGTCACGTTCAACGTCGCGTGCCTGAACTATCGTGCTCTCGAGGCTCCGCTGGTGGCCACGTGAGCGCGACACCTTCAGAGAAAAGCTCGGGGACAGCGAGCTGGGTCGAGTCCCCGCGTGCATTCATCGCTCCACTGGCGCTTGCCCAGTTCATCTGCAGCTTCGCGGGCTCGAACATGAACGTGATGATCAACGACATCAGCCACGACCTGCACACGGATGTGAAGGGCGTTCAGACGACGATCACGCTGTTCCTGGTGATCATGGCCGTGTTGATGATCCCATGCAGCAAGCTGACCGACCGCTGGGGTCGCAAGCGGTGCTTCATCGGGGGTCTGATCCTGTACGGCATCGGCACGGTGCTGAGCGCGATCGCTCCGAGTCTGGGCGTGCTGATCCTCGGCAACTCGGTGTTCCAGGGCGTGGGCACGGCCTTCCTGATCCCGCCCGTGTACATCCTGACGACGATGGCCTTCACCTCGCTGGAGTCGCGGGCCAGGGCCTTCGGGGTGATCAGCGGGCTGGGCGGGATTGGCGCCGCGGCCGGACCGCTCATCGGCGGACTCATAACCTCGGGCATCAGCTGGCGAGCCGCGTTCGTCTTCCAGGCCCTGGTGGTGGGCACGATCATCCTCCTCGGCCGCCGAGTGGTCGATCCGGTGCCGCCGGACTCCAGCAGTCCCTTCGACGCAGTCGGAGCGGCCCTGTCGGCGGTCGGCATGTTCTTCCTCGTCCTCGGGATCCTCCAGGCCGGTGTCAACAACACGCTGCTGATCATCTTCCTGGCCATCGGAGTGGCGTTCCTGGCCGCCTTCTACGTGTTCATCCGATCCCGGGAGCGAGCGGGGAAGAACGCGCTGTTGTCCACCGATCTCTTCAAAAACCGCACGTCCAATCTCGGTCTTCTGACCCAGAATCTCCAGTGGCTCCTGCTGATGGGGGTGTCGTTCGTCGTCTCGGTCTTCCTGCAAACCGAGCGCCACTACAGCGCAATCAAGACGGGCGTCATCTTCAGCGCGGCCACCCTTGGCGTCCTGGTCTCCTCGCTCGCCGCCGAGCGACTGGCCACGAGGCGCTACCAGAAGTCCTTGATTGCGGCTGGGTTCGGCTTGACCGCGGTGGGAATCGGCCTCCTGCTCGGCCTCGTCAAGGCGGCCTCGTCGAGCGCGTGGGCGTTCGCACCCGGCCTGCTGCTGATCGGGCTCGGACTGGGCGTGATGCTGACTCCATCGGTCAACATCGTCCAATCGGCGTTTCCCGAGGAGAAGCAGGGCGAGATCTCCGGGCTGTCAAGAAGCATCTCCAACCTCGGCTCGTCGTTCGGGACCGCGATCGCCGGCACGATCCTGGTCTCGAACCTCGCCTCCGGAAACGGCACCTACATCGCCGCGATGATCGTGCTCGCCGTGGTCGCCCTCGCTGGTCTCGGCATCGCGACCCGATTGCCCACCAACCCGCTCCGCACTGGAGCCAGCGCCGCCACGCAGTCGGCGATGGCGAGGGCCGCACTCGATACTGCGCCCTGACCTGGGCGACTTGATGGGTCGGACCCGGCCGTCACCCCGGCCAGCGGTACGGCCCTTGCAGACTGCCGGCGTCGCGCAACGGTGGCGTCGTTGCGATCATCTGCGCGACGCGCTCAGGTGGGGTGACGTGCGCCGGCGATTGATCGGCGGCCACGCGCGCGGCCACGCGACCGAGGTCGGGCCGGCCTACGCGCGTGCAGCCGGCGACGATCGTGTTTCCCGGCTCACGGCCAACCGTCCACACGGTGGGATACGCGCCGGCCATCGCCGATGCGACCGCGTTCACGCCGCGGGCGGACCGGTCGTCGACGACATTGACGAGCGTCAGCGGCGCGACTCTCGCCGCATCGGCGAGCGCCTCGAGGGTGATCAGCCTGGTGGGTACGCGCGCGCCGAGGAACGCGTCGATCACGATCGCATCCCAGCTGCCGTCGGGCTGGACCGCGATGTGGGCCCGGCCGTCCGCGTGCCGGACTCGCAGCCCGGGGGCCCGCCGCAGCCCGAGGTGCTCGCGAGCGAGCTCGAGCACGTCGGCGTCGATCTCACAGACCTGCTGGCGGCCGCCGGGGTCCTCCGCGGCGAGCGCTCGCGCGAGCGCACACGCGCCGCCCCCGACGTGCAGTACGCGCCGGGCTCCAGCGGCGCGCAGCACGATCCGCAACCAGCGCATGTAGTCGAACTCGAGATGGGTGACGTCGGCGAGGTCGACGTAGGAGGCGTCCATGCCGGCCTGGCGCAGGAGGCGGCCCGAGGGGCGCCGTGGATCCACCTCAGCGACCGTCTGCCCGCGGCGGGCGATCGTTCTTGGGCGCTGCTGTCGATGGGGCACTAGACGATGGGCGATGCTGGGCTCGAACCAGCGACCTCCGCCTTGTCGAGACGGCGCTCTCCCAGCTGAGCTAATCGCCCGGGAGGGTTCGTAAATTTAGCGTGCATAGGACGGGGGGTCACGGGGTAGACTCGCGATCGATGTCGAGAAAGCTTCGCCTGCCGTTTCTCGTCCTCGTGTGCGTAGGCCTTATGACCGCTGTCGCCGTCGCACAGACGACGTCGGCAGACACTTCGGTCAAGCCCAAGACGGGCAAGACGCACACGCGGTTCGTGGTCAGCTTCGTCCCGCCCGCGAGCACGAGCGAAGGCACCACCTCCACCACACAGATCCACTACACGATCTCGGCTTCGATGGGTTCACACCCGCAGGGCTGCAATTCCAGGGTCTCGAGCGCCGTAGAGCAGGCCGCCGCCGGCTCGACGACCGCCGTTCCGCTGAGGCCCAACAATGGCCACGGCCATTGGTGTCGCGGGGTGTACCACGGCCAGGTCGTGGAGGTGATCTCCACGACATCGCATTGCGGATGTCCTCCACCATTGACCGGCAGCGCAATCGCCTGTCCTGTCGACAACACGTCGGCCCAGCTCTGCCCGTTGGCGAAGCCGCAGTCGTCAGGCCCGGACATCGTGGTCGCTCCGCAAACGAAAACGATCGGGACGTTCAGGTACCGCGTTCGTAAGCCGGCCGGCTGATTCGCACAAGCGCGAGAGCCGTACGGGAAGGCCCACGGATAGCATCCTGCGCCGATGGAGTTTGAGCTTCCCGATGGCACCAAGCTGACGCTCGCGGACGGCGCGACCGGGGCCGACGCCGCTGCGGCGATTGGACCGGGGCTGGCGCGCGCGGCGCTGGCGATCAAGGTCGACGGCGAGCTGCGCGACCTCTCGCAGGAGCTCCCTCACGGCAACGGGGTACCGAAACTCGAGATCCTCACGGATCGCAGCGGACCCGAGGCCCTCGCGCTGATCCGGCACGACTGCGCTCACGTGCTTGCCGAGGCCGTGATGGAGCTCTATCCCGGGGTGAAGATCTCGATCGGGCCCCCGATCGAGAACGGCTTTTACTACGACTTCGACTTCCCCGACGGGATCGCGATCAGCGACGCCGACTTCGAGCGGATCGAGGCGAAGATGCGCGAGCACATCGATGCCGACGAGCCGTTCGTCCGCGAGGAGGTGGCCGCCGGCGAGGCGCTCGAGCGCTTCCTCTCCGAGGGCCAGGACTACAAGGTCGAGCTGATCGAGGACCTGGTCAAGAACCAGGGTGTCCACGCCGTCTCGCTCTACACAAACGGCGGCTTCACCGACCTCTGTCGCGGGCCCCACACGCCGAGCACGAAGCGGATCAAGGCGTTCAAGCTGCAATCGGTCGCGGGCGCCTATTGGCGTGGAGACGCGAGCAACCCAATGCTCACGCGCGTGTATGGAACCGCTTTCTTCTCCGCCAAGGACCTCGAGGAGTACCTGGAGCAGGTCGAACGGGCGCGCGCCAACGATCACCGTCGCCTCGGCCCCCAGCTGGGCCTGTTCACGTTCTCGGACGTGGCTCCGGGGTCGGCGTTCTGGTTCCCCGCCGGCGCCGAGGTGTTCAACTCGCTCGTTGCGCTGAGCCGCGAGATGGGGCCGGCGCGCGGCTACACCGAGGTCAAGACGCCGCAACTGTTCGACAGCTCGCTGTGGAAGACCTCGGGCCACTGGGACAAGTACCGCGACAACATGTTCGTGACCGAGGCCGAGGACCGCCCGATGGCGCTCAAGCCGATGAACTGCCCCGGACACTGCCACCTCTACTCGCTGCAGAAGCACTCCTACCGCGACCTGCCCGTCCGCTACTTCGAGCCTGGGCTGCTCCACCGAAACGAGCCGAGCGGCACGCTGCACGGGCTGCTTCGCGTCCGGCACTTCACCCAGGACGACGCCCACATCTTCTGCACCGAGGAGCAGATCCAGGACGAAGTCGCGGCCGCGCTCGAGTTCGCGTTCGCGACCTACGATGTGTTCGGGCTCGATGTCCGGCTCGAGCTCTCCACGCGGCCGGACAAGCGGATCGGCTCCGAGGCGTTGTGGGACCACAGCGAGGCAGCGCTGCTTCAGGCGCTCGAGAGCAAGGGCCTGCCGTACGACCTGAATCCCGGTGACGGGGCGTTCTACGGGCCGAAGATCGACACCCACATGACCGACTCGCTCGGCCGGTCCTGGCAGCTCGGGACGGTTCAGCTCGACTACAACTTCCCCGAGCGCTTCAAGCTGACGTACACGGGCGCCGACAACGCGGAGCATCAGCCGGTGATGATCCATCGCGCGCTGATGGGCTCCTACGAGCGGTTCATCGGGATCCTGCTCGAGCACCTCGGTGGCGAGCTGCCGGTCTGGCTCGCGCCCGTCCAGGCCATCGTGCTGCCGATCGCCGACCGCCACGCGGCGCACGCAACCGACGTCGCAAGCAGGATCAAGGCCGGCGGGCTGCGCGCCGAGGTCGACGAGCGCACCGAGTCCGTCGCTCGCAAGATCCGTGATGCGGAGATGCGCAAGATTCCTTACATGCTGGTAGTGGGGGATCGTGAGCAGGAGAGCGATACGGTCGCTCTCCGCGAGCACCGCCGCGGAGACGCGGGATCGGTGGCGGTCGAGGCGTTCATCGAGCGTCTGGACGAAGAGGCGAAAAGTCGCGCCAATCGGTGATTCCGCCGCTATACTCGCCGCCGTTGATCCAACCGCATCACCACACACGGCCCGGCGCCGCTTGACGTCACGCCGCCACCGCAACTAGTGCCGGTTCCTCGTAGGTTCGACCGGCGCCCGCCAGAGCGGGATCAGACTCGGATCAACGACCGGATTCGCGTGCCCGAGGTTCGGCTCGTGGGCGAAGACGGCAAGCAGATCGGAGTCGTGAAGACCTCGGAGGCCCTGGTCTACGCGCAGGAGCGAGATCTCGATCTCGTCGAGGTCGCGCCCGACGCGCGTCCCCCCGTCTGCCGCGTTCTCGATTACTCCAAATACAAGTACGAGCAGGCGCAGAAGCAGAAGGCGGCCCGCAAGCACCAGCAGCAGATCACTGTCCGGGAGATCAAGTTCCGCCCGAAGATCGCGCAGAACGACTACGAGACGAAGAAGGGGCATGTCCGGCGGTTCCTGACCGGCAAGGACCGCGTCAAGATCACGATCATGTTCCGAGGCCGCGAGGTCACCCATCCGGAGCGCGGTATGGCCCTGCTCGATCGGCTCGCCGAGGAGCTGTCCGAGATCGCGGTCGTCGAGCAGGCGCCCGTCCAGGACGGCCGGAACATGACGATGATGCTCGCCCCGTCGAAGGCGATCCTCGCCGGCGGCGCGGACAAGGGCGCTGATGGCGCCCACGACGCGGGCGAGAATCATGGTGAGAGCCCCGCGGACGACGGCAAGCCCGCGGAGCGGGCGTCCAGCGACGCGGCCGCCTGACGCCCGCTGCGGGCGATCTGGCCCCCACCGCGTCTGCTTTACTTGGCGACCG
Organism: uncultured Solirubrobacterales bacterium; assembly: GCA_963812225.1. GTDB lineage: Bacteria > Actinomycetota > Thermoleophilia > Solirubrobacterales > Solirubrobacteraceae > Palsa-465. The sequence goes on along the minus strand of CAWEUN010000004.1, from coordinate 466,156 downwards.
TCATGCCGAAGATGAAGACGCATTCGGGCGCTAAGAAGCGATTCAGGGTGACCGCCACCGGCAAGGTGCGCGGCCGGCGTGCGTTCTCGACTCACATCCTCGAGAAGAAGCCTCCCAAGCGCAAGCGTCGCTTCCGCCAACCCGCGGTCATCTCCAAGCATGACGAGCCGCGCGTGAAGAAGCTCCTGGGAGAGAAGCGCTCATGACCCGCGTGAAGCGCTCCGTACACGCGCGCAAGAAGCGCCGGGCGACCCTCGCGCTTGCCAAGGGCTATCGCGGCGACGCCAGCCGGCACTACCGCACGGCCAAGGAGGCCGTGCTGAAGGCCGACCAGTACCGGTATCGCGATCGGCGCAATCGCAAGCGGGACTTCCGCCGGCTGTGGATCACGCGCATCAACGCCGCCGCACGCCAGAACGACATGTCCTATTCGCAGTTCATGCACGGTCTGCAGCTCGCGGGCGTCGAGCTCGACCGCAAGATCCTGGCGGACATCGCCGTCCGCGACGCCGAGACCTTCCGACGCTTTGCCGACCGCGCCCGCGAGGCGCTGGCGGCCGGCTGAGCACTAGCCGACAACCACCAGCACCGCACACCGGGCGCCGATCCTCGAGGACGGCGCCTTTTTCTCGTTTATGACCATCACGAGCTCACACAACCAGAGGCTCAAGGAGATCCGCAAGCTACGGATGCGCCGCAGAGAGCGTGAGCGCGCGGGGCGGTTCGTCGCCGAGGGCGAGGATCTGCTCGCGGCCGCGGACGCAGCCGGCTGGCCGGCGATCGAGCGTTTCTGCGCCGCAGGTAGCGGCCTGCGCGGAGCCGAGGTCGAGCCGAAGCTGCTCGCGAGCGCGTCCGGGCTCAGCTCCGGAACGCGGACGCTGGCGGTCTATGAGGAGCGGTGGGCGCCCGCGCCGCTCGGACCGCTGTGCGTGTACCTGGACGGGGTCCACGATCCCGGCAATGTCGGCGCGGTCCTCCGCTCGGCGGAGGCATTCGGAGCTTCCTCGGTGGCGATCGGCCCCGGGAGCGCCGATCCGTTCGGGCCCAAGGCCGTACGCGCCAGCATGGGCGCGATCTTCGGCGTGCCCCTGTGGCGCCCGGGCCCCGGCACCGGCCTCGACAGACTCCCGGGAATCAAGGTCGCACTCGTGTCCGGCAGCGGACCGCCTCTCCCCGAACTTTGGCGTTCTGCTAACGAGGGGTGGGACAAGAACGCCAAAGTTGAGAGAGGCCAGGACGTCACGCTTTTGATCGGGGCCGAACGCCACGGGCTATCGCCCGAGCTGGTCACCGCCGCCGACGTCACCGCGCACATCCCTATCCACACACACTCGCTGAACGCTGCCATGGCGGCCACGATCGCTCTCTACGAGGCGAATAGGATCCCCGCCGCAAGATGACAGATCGGATCGCACAGATCAGGCAAGAGGCCGAGGCTGCGATCGCCGCCGCCACCGACACGCAGGCGCTCGAGGACGTCCGGATCCGTTATCTGGGACGCAAGGCGGAGCTCCCGAACCTGCTCCGTAACGTCGCCCAACTGCCCCCAGAGGAGAGGGGGGCCACAGGAAAGGCTCTAAATGAACTCCGGCAGGAGCTCGAGCGGGCGATCGAGGATCGCGCGGCCAGCCTCGCCGAGACGGAGCTCGAGCAGCGCCTGCAGCAGGATCGGGTCGACGTCACGCTGCCGGCCGACCCGCTCCCGGCGATCGGCCGCCTGCACCTGATGACCAAGACGCAGCGCGAGATCGAGGACGTGTTCATCGGGCTCGGCTTCAACATCGCCGAGGGGCCCGAGGTGGAGACCGTCTACTACAACTTCGACGCGCTCAACTTCGCGCCGACGCACCCTTCGCGCCTGACCACCGACACGTTCTACGTCAAGCCTCTAGTCGACATCCTCGATCCTCAGGCACAGCTGCTCAGAGTCCACACGTCGCCGGTGCAGATTCGCGCCATGGAGGTCCAGCCGCCTCCGATCTACATCGTGATGCCGGGCCGCGTCTACCGGCCCGACAACGACGCCACCCACACGCCTCAGTTCCACCAGATCGAGGGACTTGCCGTCGACATCGACATCACCCTCGGCGACCTCAAGGGCACCTTGCTCGCGTTCGCGCGCGTGATCTTCGGTGAGGAGCGCGAGGTGCGACTGCGCCCGCACTTTTTCCCGTTCACGGAGCCGAGCGTCGAGGTCGACGTCTCCTGCTTCAACTGTGTCGGCGGCGTGACCCCCGAGGGCGACCGCTGCGCGCTGTGCAAGGGCACCGGGTGGATCGAGATCCTCGGGGCCGGCATGGTCGATCCGAACGTGTTCGAGTACGTCCGCGAGAACGGCTACGACCCGGAGAAGATCCAAGGCTTTGCGTTCGGGATGGGGGTCGAGCGGATCGCGATGCTCAAACACGGCGTACCGGACCTGCGGCTCCTGTACGACAACGATGTCCAGTTCCTGGAGCAGTTCGGATGAGGGTCCCCGTCGAGTGGCTGCACCAGTACTGCGCTCCGCCGATCGACTCGGGCGCGCTCGCCGACCGACTCGCGATGACCGGCACCGAGGTCGAGCGGATCGAGCGCCACGGCGTGGGGGCGCTGGAACACTTCGTCGTCGGAAAGGTGCTCGAGGCCGGTCCGCATCCGGACGCCGATCGACTGAGCGTGTGCGTGGTGGACGCGGGTGACGGCGAACCGCGGCAGATCGTGTGCGGCGCGCCGAACGTGGCGGCCGGCCAAACGGTCGCCGTAGCCAAGCCCGGCGCCGTGATGCCCGACGGGACGACCCTACGGAAGGCCAAGCTGCGCGGACAGGAATCGGACGGCATGATCCTCGCCGAGGACGAGCTGGCGATCGGCACCGAGCACGCTGGGATCATCGTGCTCAGCGACAACGGGCTGGCGCCCGGGACGCCCCTCGAGGAGGCCCTGCCGATCGCCACCGACGTGCTCGTCCTCGAGGTGACCCCCAACCGACCGGACTGCCTCGCAATCTATGGCGTCGCCCGGGAGGTGCACGCCGCCACCGAGGCACCCCTGAGCCCCCCGCCGTGGACCGACGATCCGCATCCCGACGGCGACGTCGGCCAGGTCAGGATTGAAGTCCAATGCCCGGAGCTGTGCCCTCGCTTCACCGCGCGGGTGTTCGAGGACGTCAACATCGGGCCGTCGCCGACCTGGCTCAAAGCGCGCCTGATGGCCGCCGGTCAGCGGCCGATCTCGAACGTCGTCGACATCACGAACTACGTGATGCTGCTGACCGGGCAGCCACTGCACGCGTTCGACCTCGATCGGGTCGCCGGGGCGGAGCTGACGGTGCGGCGGGCGCACGACGGAGAGACGGTGGAAACGCTCGACGGACAGACGCGCACGCTCGACCACGAGATGGTGCTGATCGCCGACGCCGAGGGACCGACCTCGATCGCCGGAGTGATGGGAGGAGCCCGCTCGGAGGTCGCGCCCGACACGACCAGCGTAGTGATGGAGGTCGCGAACTGGATCGGCGCGAACATCCATCGGACCTCGCTGAGACTCGGGCTGCGCAGCGAGGCCTCAACGCGCTTTGAGAAGCAGCTCCAGCCCGAGCAGGCGATGGAGGCGCAGGCGGTGGCGACGCAGCTGATGGTGGAGCTGTGCGGCGCCCGTGCGGTCCCGGGGACGATCGACGTCGGCGGCCCCGGTCCCGAGCCGCGGACGATCCGCCTGCGGGACGCGCGGGTCGAGAGCCTGCTCGGAACCTCGATCCCGCGAGAGCGCAGCCGGCGCATCCTGGAAGCGCTCGAATTCACGACGAGCGACGCCCCAGACGGTCTCGACGTCAAGCCTCCGCCGTTCCGCCGGGGCGACGTGACCCGGGAGGCGGACGTGATCGAGGAGGTCGCGCGGCTCGACGGGCTCGAGAAGCTGCCCGCCACGCTGCCGTCCCGGCACGGCGCCTCCGGACGGCTGACTACGTTCCAGCAGCTGCGCCGGCGGGCGGCCGACGCTCTGACTGCGCAGGGGCTGGACGAGGTCCTCGGATGGAGCTTCGCCCGGCCGGAGGTCGACGAGCGCCTTCGACTCGGGCCGCAGCGGACGGTGGAGCTTGAAAATCCTTTGTCGTCCGAGCAGTCCGAGCTGCGGACGACGTTGCTGGGCTCGTTGCTCGACATCGCCCACCACAACATCGCCCACGGCGTCTCGACGCTCAGGCTGTTCGAGGCGGGCGCGGTGTACTTCCCGGCCGGGGACGGGCAGCTCCCGAACGAGCCCTACCACGTGGGCGCGGTGCTGCTCGGCCACGTCAGGCCCCCGACGTGGCGCGACCCGCAGCCCCCGACCGCCGACTTCTTCACGGCCAAGGGGGTCCTCCAAGGGCTGCTCGACACGCTCCGGATTTCATGGACTGTCAGGCCCGAAGCCCCGCCGTTCCTCCACCCCGGCCGCGCCGCGGCGATCGTCGCGGGCCAGCGACCCGTGGGGTGGCTCGGCGAGATCCATCCACAGGTCGCTGCCGAGTGGGACATCGGGGAGACGGTCGGCGCGTTCGAGCTCGATCTCGACGCTGCAATCGCGGACGCCGTGCTGACGCCCATCTACGAGGACGTGACGAGCTTCCCCGAGGTCCGCGAGGATCTCGCGGTCGTCGTCGCGGACCGGATCAGCGCGGCCGAGGTGCTCGATGTCGTGCGTCGCAGCGGCGCACCCCTGCTCGCCGACGTCGAAGTGTTCGATGTCTACCGCGATCCGGACAGGCTCGGTGGCGGCAACTACTCGCTTGCGCTGCGGCTCGCCTACCGGGCCCCGGACCGGACGCTGACCGACCACGAGGTTGCCGAGCGGCGCGAGCGGATCGTGGCGGCCCTAGCCGACGAGCTCGGCGGGTGGGTCCGTGGCGCCTAGCGTCTCAGTCTTCGGTGCCGCCGGATTCACCGGCGCGCTCACGGCGAGACTGCTCCACGGCCACCCCTCGTTCGAGCTGCGCGCGGTAACCGCTCGCTCCGACGTTGGCACTCGCCTCGACGCGCTCTACCCCCACCACCGCGTGCCGCTGGTGCTCGAGGAGCTGGACCTCGACCGTCATGCCGACGTCGACGCCGCGGTCGTCGCATATCCCCACGGAGCCGCCGCGCCGCTGGCCGCAGAGCTCCGCCGCCGCGGCGTGAGGATCGTCGATCTGAGCGCCGACTTCAGGCTCCGCGATCCCAGCGTCTACGCGCTCTGGTACCGCGAGCACCAGGCCCCCGAGCTCCTCGCCGAGGCCGTGTACGGGCTGCCTGAGCGCTACCGCGAGGAGATCCGCACCGCCGACCTCGTCGCCAACCCGGGCTGCTATCCGACCGCCGGGGTGCTCGCGCTCGCGCCGCTGGCGCGCACCGGCCTGATCAGGGACATCGTCATCGATGCGAAGTCCGGCGTGTCGGGGGCAGGCCGCGCCGCCACGGACAAGACGCACTTCGTGACCGTCGACGAGAACGTGAACGCCTACGGGGTTCCGCACCACCGCCACACCCCCGAGATCGAGCAGGAGCTCGGGCGGCTCGGCGCCGAGGTCCCGATCACGTTCACCCCGCACCTGTTGCCATTGGACCAGGGCGAGCTCGTCTCGTGCTACGTCACGCTTGCCGGCAACGGGATCGACCTCGAGCAGCTCTACCGAGACGCCTATGCCGATGAGCCGTTCGTCGAGCTCGCCTCAGCTCCGCCGGGCGTCCGTGACGTCCGCGAGACGAACATCTGCCGGCTGTCGGTCCACCGGGACGACCGGACCGGGCGGGTCATCGTGTTCGGAGCGATCGACAACCTGTGGAAGGGCGCTGCCTCGCAGGCGGTGCAGAACCTCAACCTGATGTTCGGTTTGCCGGAGTCAGAGGGGATCGCATGAGCGCCGTCGGGACGTTCTTCAGGTCCCGCTGGATCGACGGTCCAGGGCACATGACCGAGCTGCCCGGAGGTCTGCCGGAGGGATTCCGCGCCGCCGGCGTCGCGTGCGGGATCAAGCAGTCTGGAGCGCTCGACCTCGGGCTGATCGTCTCCGACTCGGCGCGGACGACGAGCGCGGCTCGCTTCACGCGGTCGGGCACGCTCGCCGCGCCGGTCCTGCTGACGGCCGAGCGAACGCGCCTGGACGGCATCCGCGCAGTGGTCGTGAACTCCGGAAACGCGAACGCGGCGACCGGTGCGCCGGGACTCGAGAACGCCGCGAGGATGCGGCAGGCGACGGCGGCCGCGTGCGGACTGGGGTCGGAGGATGCCGTCGCCGTCGCCTCGACCGGAGTCATCGGCGTGCCTCTCCCGATGGAGCCGGTGATCAGCGGGATCGCGGCCGCCGGCGGTGAGCTTCGACCGGACGGGGAGGGCGCGTTCGCCGAGGCGATCCGCACGACCGACGCGTTTCCGAAGCAGTGCTGTTTCGACGTCCGGCTGGGCGCAGGGACGGTTCGGCTGACGGCCCAGGCGAAGGGCGCGGGCATGATCTCGCCGGGCTTCGCGACGCTGCTCGTGTTCGTGCAGAGCGATGCCGAGCTCTCTCCCGAGACGTGTGATCTCCTGTTGGGCGTCACCGTCAAGCGCTCGTTCGAGCGGATCACCGTCGATGGCCAGCTCTCGACGAGCGACACCGTCGTCCTGCAGTGCAGCGGGGCTTCCGGGATCCCGGTCGAGCCGGAGACCGAAGACGAGCTGCGTTTCGGTGAGGCGCTCGACGCGGTGATGCGGCAGCTCGCGCTCGAGGTCGCTCGCGACGGCGAGGGCGCGCGGCGCGTCGGGCGAGTTGTCGTACGCGGCGGCGACGATCAGACGGTCCAGCGCGTGGCCCGCGCCGTCGCCAACTCCTCGCTCGTCAAGACGGCGTTGTACGGCGGCGATCCGAACTGGGGCCGGATCGCCCAGGCCGTCGGGGTCGCGACGCCCGGAATGGGTCCCCTGGACCTCGAGATCGCGATCGAGGGCGTCCAGGTTTGCGCGCACGGCGCGTACGTCCCGCACGACGGGGACGCGCTGAAAGCGGCAGTCCAGGGCCCCGAGGTTGAGTACGAGATCGGACTCCCGGGTGAGGGGTCAGAGACCGAGCTGTTCTTCTCCGATCTAGGTCACGAGTACGTGACGATCAACGCCGACTACACGACGTGATCGAGCTGGAGTGATGCGCGACGTAGGAACCCTGCTCGAGGCGCTCCCGTACATCCGCGACTTTCACGGCAAGACGGTCGTGATCAAGTACGGCGGCGCGGCGATGCTCGACGGGCAGCTCAAGGAGGACTTTGCGCGGGATGTGGTGCTGCTCAAGTACGTGGGCATGAATCCGGTGATCGTGCATGGTGGTGGCCCCGAGATCACGAGCTACATGGAGCGGCTCGACCTGCCGGTCCAGTTCGTCGACGGGCTGCGCGTGTCCGATCCCGCGACGGTCGAGGTCGCGAAGATGGTGCTCGTGGGCAAGGTCAACAAGGACATCGTCCTGCGGCTCGGCCGCCACGGGCAGCCAGCCGTCGGGCTGTGCGGCGACGACGGGCTCCTGTTCCGCGCCACGCGCCAGGCGGCGCCGAGCGGTCAGGACATCGGTTTCGTGGGCCGGATCGAACGGGTCGATGTCGACGTGCTCACGCACGTCGCCCAGGACTACATCCCGGTCGTGGCGAGCGTCGGAGCCGATCGAGAAGGCCAGTCCTACAACATCAACGCGGACGAGACGGCCGGCGCGGTGGCCGGGGCTCTGCGCGCGTACAAGCTCGTGTTCCTGACCGACGTCCCCGGATGGATGCGTGATCCGGACGATCCCTCGACGCTCGTCTCCGAGGCCAACACCAACCAGGTGGCCGAGCTGCTGCCGACCGTGGCGGGCGGAATGCGCCCGAAGCTCGCGGCGTGTCTGGAAGCGATCCACGGCGGCGTCTCACACGCCCACATCGTCGACGGACGCGTGCCGCATTCGCTCCTGCTCGAGCTGTTCACCGACGCCGGTCAGGGCACCAAGATCGGGATGGCGTCATGAGCCTGGCCGAGCTTCAGGAGATCGAGCGCGACCACGCGATCGCCACCTACGCCCGCAACCCTGTGGAGTTCGTGCGCGGCTCGGGGTCCCGCCTGTGGGACGACGAGGGCAACGAGTACCTCGATTTCCTCGCCGGCATCTCCGTTTTGAACGTCGGCCACTGCCATCCTCGCGTCGTGGAGGCCGTGCGCGACCAGGTCGGCCGGTTGACGCACGCCACGAACCTCTACTACACGGCGCCCGGGATGCGGCTGTGTGAGCGGCTGGCCGAAAGCTCGCTGGGCGGCAAGGTGTTCCTCACCAACTCAGGCACGGAAGCGATCGAGGCCGCGATCAAGCTCGTGCGGCGAGCGCGCCCCGGCGGGACCGTCGTCGTCGTTCAGGACGCGTTCCACGGCCGCACCTACGGAGCGCTGTCGGCGACGCCGCAGGAGTCAAAGCAGGCTCCGTTCGCCCCGCTGGTTCCAGGTTTCGTCGTCGTGCCCAAGGATCCCGACGCGCTCGAGCGCGCCGTCGACGGGCAGACCGCGGCGGTTCTGCTCGAGCCGATCCAGGGGGAGAGCGGAATCAACGTCCTCTCCGATGATCTGCTGCAGGCGGCCCGCGACGCCTGCGACAGGACCGGCGCGGCGCTCGTGTTCGACGAGATCCAGACGGGCATGGGGCGAACCGGATCGCTGTGGGCGTATGAGCAGACGCCCGTCGTCCCCGACGCGCTCACGACGGCCAAGGCGCTCGGAGGCGGGTTGCCGATCGGGGCGCTCGTCACCGGCGAGCGGTTGGCCGACGCCCTCGAGACTGGCGACCACGGCTCGACGTTCGCAGGCGGTCCCGTGATCGCCTCCGCCGCGCTCGTCGCGCTCGACATCTGCTCGGATTCCGAGCTCCTGGCGAGGGTACGTACGCTGGGCGAGCGGCTCGCCGCTGGCCTCGCCGAGCTGTCGTTCGTCGGTCGGGTCCGCGGCCGCGGCCTGATGCTCGCGATCGACGTCGCGCCGGAAGTATCGGCGCCCGACCTTGCGCGCCGCGCGCTACTCGAGCAGCATCTGGTCGTGAACGCCACCGGGCCCGCCACGATTCGCTTCGAGCCGCCGCTGATCGTCAGCGATGACGAGATCGACGAGGCGCTGCAGCGGCTGAAGGCGCTCGCGACGTGACCGAGTACCTGCCACCTGACGAGATGACGCTCGACGGCGCCGGCGACGCGCTGAGCAGCGGGGTCACCACGATCACCGGAGAGACCCAGGAGGCCGACCGCACGTTCTACGACACGTTCGACGGGCTGCTCCACGCCGATGGCCTGGAGCTCGTTCACGAGGACGGCCGGCTCGCGCTGCTCGAGAGCGAGTCCGGCCGCGAGCGTGCCGGGCTGGTGGGCGTGGCGCCTCCGAGCCCGATCCTCGCCGTCGAGCTTCCAGGCGGCCCGCTGCGGGATGCGGTCATCGCCGTGTGCGGCGTTCGTGCTCTGCTGCCGCTCGTCCACGTCCACAGTCGCGTGCGGACGCTGCGGGTGCTCGACGACGAGGACAAGACAGTCGTGCGCTTGAGTCTGGAAGAGCCCACGGTCATCTCGGACAGCTCCTCGGAGAAGCCGCTGCGACCGCGCGTCCGACTCGTCGCCGTCCGCGGCTATGACGTGGAGTTCGAGCGCGTCCGGCGCCGTCTGGAGCACGAGCTCGGGTTCAAGCCGGCCGACCAGCCCCTGGTGGACGAAGCGCTCCGTGCTGCTGGGGAGCTTCCGGGCGGCACTCCGTCAAAGGTCAAGGTTTCGCTCGCGTACAACCAGCGGGCCGATGATGCCGCCGCACACGTTCTGCGACGGCTGCTCGATGTCATCGAAGCGAACATCGATGGGACAGTCGCCGATATCGACAGCGAATTCCTCCACGACTTCCGGGTATCGGTCCGCCGCTCCCGGGCTGTCCAGCGCGAACTGAAGGGCGTATTTCCGCAGACCGCGCTCGAGCACTACCGCGACGAGTTCCGGTGGCTCCAGCGCGCCACCGGCGATGCCCGGGACCTCGACGTCTACGTCCTTGAATTCGAGCAGTTCCGGGCGATGGTGCCCAATCCAACGGAGCCGGATCTGGAGCCGCTGCTGACCGTGTTGCGCGACCGGCGCACCGCGGCGCATCGCGAGGTGGGGCGAGCGCTGCGCTCCTACCGGACCACCCGGCTGCTCGCCGATTGGCGCTCGTTCCTCGACGGCCTCACGCCGCTGGCGACCGACGACCGACCCGACGCCAGCCGCCCGATCGGTGCGCTCGCCGGCGAGCGGATCAGCAAGGTCTACCGGCGGATGGTCAGGATGGGCGAAGCGATAGACGAGTCGAGCGCGCCCGAGGCCTACCACGAACTGCGCAAGAAAGGCAAGGAGCTCCGTTACCTGCTCGAGCTTTTCGGCGCACCGCTGTATCCCGACGATGTCGTCAAGCCGATGATCCGGGCGCTGAAGGGGCTCCAAGACGTGCTCGGGCGACACCAGGACCGGGAGGTTCAGGTCGCGACGCTGCGCTCGCTGCGCGACGAGGTCGCGCGACTCCCGGATGGCGCGGCGGCGGTGATGGCCATGGGCGTGCTGGTGGAGCGCCTTGGCGAGGACGAACGGGCGGCGCGGCAGGCGTTCGCGGAGCGGTTCGCGGTGTTCGCCTCGAAGTCCCAGCGCAAGCTGGTCAAGGACACGTTCGCGTGAGCCAGGTCCTCGCCACCTACAACATCAAGGGGGGCGTGGGGAAGACCTCCGCCGCCGTCAACCTCGCCTACCTCGCCGCCCGTGATGGTTATCGCACGCTGCTCTGGGACCTGGACCCCCAGGGCGCGAGCACGTACCTATTCCGGGTCAGGCCGAAGATCCCCGGCGGCGGTCGCAGGCTCGTGCGCCGCAAGACCGATGTCGCCGAGCTGATCAAGGGGACCGATCACGACCGGCTCGACCTGTTGCCGGCCGACTTCTCCTACCGCCACATGGACCTCGCGCTCGATGCGTTCAAGCGGCCGACGTCGCGGCTCGCCCGCGTGCTCGAGCCGATCCGCGAGGACTACGACTACGTGTTCCTCGACTGCCCCCCGAGCATTTCGCTGGTGTCCGAGAGCGTGTTCGAGGCAGCCGACGCGCTGCTGGTCCCGATCATCCCGGCGACATTGTCCGCGCGCACGTTCGAGCAACTGCTGGCGCGGGTCGACGGCCCGCAGGTGTTCGGGTTCTTCTCGATGGTCGACATCCGCAAGCGGCTGCACAGAGACCTCGTCGCGCGGTTCCGTCTCGCGCACCCGGCGGCCATGCTCGGAGCAGCGATCCCCACGTCCGAGGAGGTCGAGCTGATGGGCGAGGAGCGGACCGCGGTGGCCGAGATCGCGCCGGGGTCACCGGCGGCGCTGGCCTACGAGACGCTGTGGCTGGACCTGCGCCGGCGGCTGAACGGACCCGCGCCGGCCGGCAATACGCTTTGCGAGCCGCAATGACCGAGCCGTTCCAAGCGACAGCCCCGACAGCCAGCTACGAGGCGGTCCCCGAGGAGGTTCACCGCGTCCTGCTGCTCTACAGCGGGGGCCTGGACACGAGCGTGATGCTCAAGTGGATCCAGGACCAGTACGAGGCAGAGGTCGTCGCGCTCACGGTCAATCTGGGCCAGCCGGGGGAGGACTATGAAGTCATCCGGAGCAAGGCGCTCGGGCTCGGTGCGATCGACTGCCGTGTCGTGGATGCCCGCGAGGAGTTCGCGGCGGAGTACGTCACGCGGGCGATCAAGGCCAACGCGATCTACGGCCTCGGCTACCCGCTGTTCACCGCACTCGGCCGGCCTCTGATCGCCAAGCTCGCGGTCGAGCAGGCCCGGGCCAACGGCTGCGACACGGTCGCCCACGGCTGTACCGGCAAGGGAAACGACCAGGTACGGATCGAATCGACGATCGCGACGCTCGCACCCGACCTCAAGGTGATCGCTCCGGTGCGCTCGTGGCGGATGGGGCGCGACGAGGAGGCCAGATACGCCCGTGAGCACGGGATCCCGGTCAAGGGCGGCACCGAGTTCGCGCCGTACTCGATCGACGACAACCTATGGGGGCGCTCGAGCGAGGGTCGCTGGATCGAGCAGCTCGATCGGGCCCCGGAGGACGATGTCTTCCAGCTCGTCACCCGGCCGGAGGAGGCCCCGGACGAGGCCGAGCAGGTGACTGTCGAGTTCGAGCGCGGGATCCCGGTGGCGATCAACGGTGAGCGCCTCGGCCTCGTTGAGCTCCTCGAACGCGCGGGCGAGATCGGTGCCCGGCACGGCGTCGGGATCGTCGATCAGCTCGAGGATCGGATCGTCGGGCTCAAGGTTCGCGACATCTACGAGGTCCCGGCGGCCGCGATCCTCCTCACCGCTCACCAGGAGCTCGAACGTCTCGTCGGCACGATCCATCAAAACCAGCTCAAGCCCACGCTCGACCAGAAGTGGGCCTATCTCGTCTACGCGGGACTTTGGTGGGAGCCGTTGCGAGCCGATCTCGACGCGTTCATGGACGCCGCGAACGAACAGGTCTCCGGCACGATCGGCCTCAAGCTTTACAAGGGATCGGTACGCGTGATAACCCGTGCATCAGAAAATGCCATCTATGACGCACAATTAGCTACTTTTGCGGAATCTGGAGGACTCTTCTCGCAAGCGGCCTCGCCCGGGTTCATCGAGCTGTGGTCGCTGCAGTCGCGAATGGCGTGGAGAGTCAGGAACCAGGGAGGCGGGTAGCATCGCAATCGATCATATGTCACGGTGATGGACGAGCTGACTGGCGTGTCATCCGCACTGGGGGTCGAAGGAGAGGCTGACCCGGCCGTGGCGGACCTGCGCCGGGAGCTCGACAGCTTGCGCTCCGCCGCCGAGCAGGAGAACGCCGCTCGGGTCGCGGCCGAGACGCGCGCGGCGATGGTTGAGCGAGAGCTTCTCGACCACAAGTCCCGGTCCGCGCGCGCCTATGAGGCGATCGAGGAGCTCCGCGGGCAGCTCGAGACGTTACGTGGCGCGGAGCCGAGCCCCGTTCGCCAGTCAGCGGCGAAGCGGTCGCGAGCTCCTGAGAGCGATTCGGCGACCCTGCCGGCGCCGGTATCGCACGGACCCTGGCTCGAGCGGGCGCTACGCCGGCTGGCACGCCGGAGCGCGCCGTTGGCCGGTCGGCTGCTCGTCGTGCTGGTGCCGGGAGCCGAGATGGAGCAGGAGCGGCTCGTCGAGATGCTCGCGGCCGGCCGGCCGCGACGGGGGCGCGCCCGGGCCCTCGGCGAGGGTCAGAGCCTCCACGCGTTGCGCCAGAGGCTCGCGGAGCCCGGATCGATGGCGGAGCTGCGGCTCGCTCCGGGACTGGCGTTGGCATTGGCCGCGGTGATGATCGAACCGCGCTGGACGATCGGGGAGCGCTTCACGCTCGCCTATCAGCTGCCCAGCGACGGGAGTCGAGGCCCGTACCTGGTGATACGCGACGGCCTGCCCGTGACGGTCACGAGCGACGCCGATCCTGACGCCGTGAGCACGACGATCGTCTGCGCCCCGGACCTGCTCACGGCAGTGCTCGCGGGTTCGCGGTCCGGCGGAACCACGATCGTCGGCGACGAGCGGTCGCTCGATCTGCTCCAGACCTGGCTCGAACGCGCACAGAGCGACTGAAACCCCTCGAGCGCGGCTTGGCACCGGTCCAAATGTCCGCGTCGATGCCTATGCTCGAAACCGTTCGATGAGCAACCCCTGCGCGCACCTCCACGTCCACTCCGAGTACTCCCTACTGGACGGGGCGTGCAAGATCGAGGAGCTCGCGGCGCGCGCGGCCGCGTTCGATCAGCCGGCGCTCGGGCTGACGGATCACGGCGTCATGAACGGCTCCGTGGAGCTGTTCACCGCCTGCCGCAAGCACGGGATCAAGCCGATCCTCGGGTGCGAGGCATACGTCGTCGATGACCACGCGCGCCGTGCCCCCGGCCGTCTCGATCGGTTCCATCTGACGCTGCTCGCCGCCACGCCGACGGGCTACAGGAACCTGGTCAAGCTGTCTTCCGCGGGATTTCTGGAGGGCTATCAGCGGGGCAAGCCGTCGGTGGACATGGCGCAGATCGCGGCTCACGGCGAAGGCGTGATCGCGCTCACGGGCTGCCTGCAGTCGCGGTTCTGCCAGTTCATCCTCGATGGCCGCGCGAAAGAGGCGCGTGCCCATGCCGATGAGCTGATCGGGGCGTTCGGCGCCGACAACGTCTACTTCGAGGTCCAGAAGAACGGCCTCTCGGCCCAGGAGCACGCGAACGAGGGGATCGTGCGGATCGCCCGAGAGCTGGGACGGCCGCTGGTCGGCACGGGCGACGTCCACTACCTCCGCCGCGAGGACTATCACCACCACGCCGCGTTGCTGTGCGTGCAGACAAAGTCGACGCTCAGCCAGCCCAAGATCAGCTTCGAGACCAACGAGTTCTACCTGCGCTCGTCGGATGAGATGGCCGAGGCCTTCTCGGAGTGGCCCGAGGCGATCGCGACGACGCTCGAGATCGCCGAGCGCTGCGATGTCGAGTTGGAACTGGACCGGCAGTTGATCCCACGCTACCCCACGCCTGACGGCGTCTCGGAGGAGGAGTACCTGCGCACGCAGGTCCACGAGGGCCTGCGCGAGCGCTACGGCGACCCCGCGCCGGCGGCGGCGATCGAGCGCGCCGAATACGAGCTCGGAGTGATCGCGCGGATGGGGTTCAGCGGCTACTTCCTGATCGTCTGGGACTTCGTCAAATACGCGAAGGACTCGGGGATCGCCGTGGGGCCGGGCCGGGGCTCCGCCGCGGGCTCGCTCGTCGCCTATTCGCTCGCGATCACCGACGTCGACCCCCTCCGGTACGACCTGCTGTTCGAGCGGTTCCTCAATCCCGAGCGCGTGTCGATGCCCGATATCGACATCGACTTCTCGGTCCGCGGTCGCGAGCAGGTGATCCGCTACGTCACCGGCAAATACGGCAAGGAGTCCGTCGCCCAGATTGTGACCTTCGGCAAGATGTTCCCCCGAGCGGCGACCCGTGACGCCGCGCGCGTACTGGGCCACGACTACGGAGCCGGCGACAGACTCGCGAAGCTGATCCCGGATCCCGTGATGGGACGGGCGCCGAGCTTCGAGGAGTGCCTCAAGCCCGGCCAGCCGCTGCGC
This sequence comes from uncultured Solirubrobacterales bacterium, assembly GCA_963812225.1. Lineage (GTDB taxonomy): Bacteria > Actinomycetota > Thermoleophilia > Solirubrobacterales > Solirubrobacteraceae > Palsa-465. The sequence continues at coordinate 451,044 of CAWEUN010000004.1, read as the reverse complement.
GCGGAGATCGATCGCGACGCCACCGCGAGGCAGATCGTCGACGTCGCCCGGGGCCTCGAGGGGATCGTCCGCAACTCCTCGATCCATGCCGCCGCCGTCGTGATCGCCGACCGGCCGCTGACCGACATCGTGCCGCTGCAGATCGCCGACGCCGGCACCGACGAGAGCGGCGAGAAGGTCTTCCGCATGGTCACCCAGTTCACGATGAAGCCGATCGAGCAGATCGGCCTGCTCAAGATGGACTTCCTCGGCCTGCGCAACCTCGACGTGATCGAAGACGCCCTCGACATCGTCGAGCGGTCGACGGGCGAGCGGCCCGACATGTCAACGCTCCCGCTCGACCACGTGCCCACGTACGAGATGCTCGCTCGCGGCGACTCGGTCGGCGTGTTCCAGTTCGAGTCCGAAGGGATGCGCGAGGCGCTGAAGAAGGTCCGTCCAACCGAATTCGACGACCTCGTGGCGCTGAACGCGCTGTACCGGCCGGGGGCGATGGATCAGATCCCCACCTACGCCCGCGGCAAGCGCGACCCCGAGTCGATCTCCTACCCGGACGAGCGGCTGCGATCGATCCTGGAAGCGACCAAGGGCGTGATCCTCTACCAGGAACAGGCGATGCGAATCGCCAAGGAACTCGCCGGCTTCAGCGGTGCGAAGGCCGACGATCTGCGGAAGGCGATCGGCAAGAAGAACCGCGAGGCGATGGCGCAGCTCAAGCCCGAGTTCGTGGCCGGCTGCCGGGCCTCTGGCACGAGGGAGCAGGTGATCGAGTTGCTGTGGTCGACCAACGAGCGCTCCGCCGATTACAGCTTCAACCGCAGCCACGCCGCGTGCTACGCGTTGATCTCCTACCGGACCGCCTGGCTGAAATCCAACTACCCCGCCGAGTACATGGCGGCGCTGATCTCCTCGGTGATGGATACCAAGGACAAGGTCCCGTTCTTCGTCGCTCAGGCCGAGCAGATGGGGATCTCGATCCTCCCTCCGGACGTCAACCTGTCCGACCACGAGTTCGTCGTCGTCGACGGCAACATCAGGTTCGGGCTGGACGCGGTGAAGGGTGTGGGCTACGCCGCCGTGGAGGCGATCAAGCGGGCTCGCGGGGACTGGGATCCCACCCGCCGCGCCCCCAGCAACCCGTTCCGTGATCTGTGGGACTTCTGCGCTCGCGTCGACGGGCGTGCGGTGAACAAGAAGGCGATCGAGGCCTTGATCAAATGCGGTGCCTTCGGCTCGACCGGAGCGTCGCGCAAAGGCATGCTCGAGGTGCTCGAGCAGGCACAGGGTGCGGGACAGAAGGCGCAGCAGGACGCGTTGATCGGGCAGGGGTCGATCTTCGACCTCGGTCTGGAGTTGGGAGCCGCCGACGGCGGAGGTGGGTCGGGCGGCGTCGGTGCGCCCGGGGGCGCGGAGAGCGCGGCGGCCGCGTTCGCCGCGCCGAGCCACGCACCGATCCCGACCATCGAGTTCGACCGGGCCGAGCTGCTCGCGGCCGAGAAGGAGGCGATCGGCCTGTTCATCTCCGCTCACCCGCTCAAGGAGGTGGGGCCCGCGCTGCGTGCCCGCGTGGACTGCGCGCTCGGCGAACTGGCGAACCGGCGCGATGGAGACTGGGTCACCGTCGGTGGGATGATCACTCAGGCGAAGCGCATCAGGACCAAGAAGGGCGACCCGATGATGTTCGCGACGCTCGACGATCTCGAATCCTCGGTGGAGCTACTCGTATTCGGCAAGGCCCTCGCCGAGCACGAAGACGCGCTGAACCCGGACTCGATCGTGCTCGTCCGGGGCCGCGTGGATCACCGCGACCGAGAGAAGACCTGCATCGTCGCCCAGGCGATCGAGCGCTTCGAGCCGACTTCCGAGGAGGTGGTGGCCGCTCGCGAACAGGAGCTGAAGGCGGCGCGGCCCCCGGCCGCTCTGCGCCTCCGACTGGATGCGACCTCGTTACGCGCGACCGCGCTGACCGAGCTGAAGGAGTTGCTGGCCGGGTTCCCGGGAGAGTCCGACGTCTTGATCGAGCTGAGCACGTCGGTCGGCGACCGACGGCTGCGCCTCGGACGCGAGTTCCGGGTCAACCGCAGCGCCAGCCTTCACGCCGAGCTCGACGCGCTGCTCGGCGACGCGATCATGCACGAGGCCCAGGAAGTGAGAGCGGAGGCGCTGGGCGCCGCCTAGAGTTTGCAGGCGATGAAGCGCCTCGGTCGCCTGACTCCCATCGGTGCCGTCGTACTGGGCCTGTTGCTGGCGGGGATCGTCGCCGTGCTCGTCGGCTCAAAGCCCGTACAGGCCATCGGGCTGATCGTCGTCATCTTGGTGCTGCTGGTCCTGGTCGTGGACCTGGCTCCGCGGACGCTCGCGATGCGCCGGCACGATCACGACGAGCGAGATGGCCCAGGACACTAGCTGCGCTTCCGGCTACGCGCACGGGCGCGGGACGCCTTGCCGCGCTTTCGGAGCTTGAAGGCGAGCGCCACGTCCTCGGCCGTCACCGCCCCTTTGTCGCGGCCGGTCTCGAGCACGCACGGCAGCCGCTCGAACCGGGGCTCTGACAGGAACGTGGCGCAGCCACTCGCGCCGAGCTCGCCCTCGCCGAGAATCGCGTGACGGTCGCGATTGGAGCCGAGTGGCGTCATCGAGTCGTTGACGTGCGTCGCCCGCAGCCGATCGAGTCCGACGACTCGCTTGCACTCGTCGAGTGTCTCGGTAAGCCCTTGCGGCGTGCGAATGTCGTAGCCCGAGGCGAACAGGTGGCAGGAGTCAAGGCACAGGCCGAGCCGTCGATCGCCGCCGCTGGCGTCGAGGAGCGCCTCCAGTTCCTCGAACGAGCGCCCGAGCGTGCCGCCAGCGCCGGCCGTGTTCTCGAGCAGGAGATCGCACTTCTCCGTTCGCGACAGTGACTCCTTGATCACTTTGCCCGCCCGCCGGATCGCCTTCGGCACGTCTCCTTGCTTGGCCGAGCCCGGATGCAGCACGACACCGACGGCGCCGATGCCGCGGCCGACGTACAGCGACTGCTCGAGCGACGCGAGCGACTTCTTTCGCATCTCGGCGTCCTCACTGGCGCTGTTCACCAGGTAGACGGCATGGATCAGCACCGCCTTGATCCGGCTCGGGGCCATCGCGTCCCGAAACGCCGCCAGGTCGTCCTCGCTGTAGGCGGTCGGCCGCCACATCCTCGGTGACTGGTTGAAGATCTGGATCGCATCGCAGCCGCGATCGACGCCGCGTTCGATCGCGTTCGTGAGACCACCCGCCTGGGACACGTGGGCGCCGATTAGCATGGGAGCCTGTTTTTCATGCGTGTTCGCTTTGCACCATCGCCAACCGGAGCGCTCCACATCGGCGGCGCGCGGACCGCCCTCTACAACTGGCTGCTGGCCCGCGGCCAAGGGGGGACGATGGTGCTGCGGATCGAAGATACCGACCGTGAGCGATCGACACCTGAGAACGTCGAGCAGATTCTCGACGCTCTCGAGTGGTTGAAGCTCGACTGGGACGAGGGACCGATCTTCCAGACGCACAACGCTCCGCGTCACGCCGATGTGCTGGAGCAGCTGCTCGCCTCGGGCCACGCCTACCACTCGACGGCCACCACCGACGACGTCCGAGCGTACAAGGAGCGTCACGGCGCCGACCGCGGATTCAGGGGAGACCCGTCCGAGTCGGGGGCGGTCCGGCTGCGCGTGCCGGACACCGGTGAGACCGTCGTCGACGACGTGATACGCGGACGTACGCGGTTCCCGAATGCCAACATGGACGACCCCGTGATCGCCCGGGCCGATGGTTCGCCGCTGTACAACTTCGCGGTCGCCGTCGACGACCTCGACGCCCAGATCACGCACGTCGTCCGCGGCGAGGATCACCTCTCGAACACCCCCAAGCAGCTGCTCGTATTCGAGGCCCTCGGCGTGCCGCCGCCGCGCTACGCCCACCTCCCGCTGCTCCTCGGTCCCGACGGCCGGAAGCTCTCCAAGCGCCACGGCGCGGCATCGGTCCAGGAACTCCGCAGCGGCGGGTACCTCCCGGAGGCGGTGGACAACTACATCGCGCTGCTCGGCGCGGGCTTCGCCGCCGACGAGGAGCACTTCACGCTCCAGGAGCTGGCCGAGCGCTTCCGGCTCGAGCGGGTCTCGAAGAACCCCGCCGTGTTCGACGAGCGCAAGCTTCGCCACATCAACGGGCTCTGGATCCGCGAACTCGGCGTCGACGAGCTCACCAGGCGGCTGGAGGAGCTCACGGGGCGCAGCGGCCTGCGCGACGCGGTTCGGATCGCGGGCGAGAAGATCCAGACTCTCGCGGAGTTCTGGCCCCTCGTCGGATTCGTGTTCGACGGCCCCGTCGACGATCCGAAGGCGTTCGAGAAGACGATCGCCGGCGACGGCGGCGTCGATGCGCTGCGGGCGGCGCGCGACGCGCTCGCGCGCACCGAGCCATTCGACGCCGACGCGGTCGAGGTGGCGCTGCGGTCCGTCGTCGAGGCGCGGTCGAGCAAGCCCGGCCAGATTTTCCAGCCCGTTCGGGTCGCGATCGCGGGAACGACGGTCTCGCCGGGAATCTTCGAGAGCGTAGCTTTGCTGGGCCGTGACGAGACGCTGGCCCGAATCGACCGTGCACTGAAGCGTGCGTCCAGCTGAGACGCTAAACCGGCATCGAACATTTGCCGATACGTTTCTTACCAACACCTTCTAGAAGCCGAGAACCCCTGCCGTGTCGGACGAAACGACAAGGATGAGTGAGTCACCGGTGGCACCACTGGCTGCTGCAAAAGCTGACCCAACAGACGCGTACGCCGCTCGCGAGCGACACCACAACGAAGGCCACGGCCGGCGCCTGACCGCCGCGTTCGAGGCCCTCGAGGCATTCCCGATTCTCGTCGAGTCGCGCAACCGGGTAATGCGACTGTTCGAGGCCGGCGACCCGCCGACCGCCGACGTCGTCGCCGCGGTCGAGGCCGACGTCGCGCTCGCGGTTGCGGTGCTGCGGCTCGCCAACCAGATCGAGGGCCGGACCCGCGGCCGCGTCGACAGCGCAGTCGGCGCCGTCGAAGTGCTCTCGCCGCGGACCGTTCATTCGATCGCCAGCCGCGCCCGAACCTTCGACTTCTTCGAGCGGACCGCCGTCTGGCAAGGGATCCCTGAGCGGTTCCGGCTCCACGCGGTCGCGACGCAGCGCGCCGCTGACCGCCTCGCCCGCGAGGTCGGCTACGAGGCGCGCGACAGGCTGATCGTCAGCTCGCTGCTGCACGACATCGGCAAGCTCGTCCTTGTCCACGCGTACCCCGGCTATCCCCGGCAGATCCATGGGGACGCCCGGACGCCCGAGGATCGGATGCAGCGCGAGCGGCGCGAGCTCGGCGTCGATCACGCGCTCGTCGGGGGCGTCCTCGCCAGGCGCTGGGGCCTGCCGAAATCGATCGCGAGCGTGATCGAGCGTCATCACGCCGACAACAGCGATGGCGAGGCCGCACTCGTGCGCCTCGCGGACATGCTGGCCCACTATGTGTTCGGCGGATCGATCTCGCCCTCGGAGCTGCTCGGCGTGGCCCGGACCGTCGGGGTCTCGCCGGCGGCGCTGCGGACCGTGATGTATGACCTTCCGCTGCCCAGCACCGGCGGGCGCCCGCGCCAGATCGACCCGTGCCCGATGTCCGCCAGGGAGATCGACGTGCTCCGCCGTCTCGCCCGGGGGATGGTCTACAAACAGATCGCGAGCGAGCTTGGCCTGTCAACCAGCACCGTCCGCACGCACCTTCACAACGTGTACGGCAAGCTCGGCGCCATGGACAGGGCCCAGGCGGTCCTGATCGCCACAGAGCGCGGCTGGATCTGAGCAACACCGAGCCGTCGGATCCGATCCCCGGGGCGCTTCCGGTGCGAGCGGTCGGTCCCGGGCGCGATGCGGCTACGATCGCAGCCCGATGATCTCGATCACGACCAAATCGCCCTATGCGCTGCGGGCGCTGGTCGAGCTCTACCGCTGTGGGGACGCCACCCCCGTCCCGATCGGCGAGCTCGCCCGGCGCGGAGGGATCCCCGTGCAGTTCCTCGAGCAGCTGTTTGCGACGCTCCGGCGGGCAGGGCTGCTCCGCTCGCAGCGGGGCGTCAAGGGCGGCTACAGCCTCGCCAGGCCGGCGACCGAGGTGACCGTGCTCGAGATCGTGGAGCTGCTCGACGGGCCGGTGGGCCGGGGAGCGGACGGCGTATTCGCCGAGGCGGCGTCCGCGGTACGCGTCGTCCTCGCCGAGTCGACGATCGCCGACGTGGCCGAGGCGCAGGCCAGGGCCGTCGGGGCGGCGATGTATCACATCTGACGTGCCCCGCCGCCGACTGGCGCGAACATCTTCCGCCCATGGCACACTCGCTTCGGTGCCGCTCGTCCGTCCACGCGTGTCGGGCCGTCTCTGGCTCGTCGCGCTCGTCCTCGCATTCACGCTTGCGGTGCCCAGCGCTGCCTCTGCCCGGGTGCCGGCGGGCTTCGTGGGGATGGTCGTCGCGAACCCCGTCTATCCGGCGACCAGTTCCAGCGTCAACCTCTCCCAGCAGATGGGGACGATGGTCGGGAGCGGGGTCGAGAGCGTGCGGGCGGTGTTCAACTGGTCGTACGCCCAGCCGTACAAGACGTGGAGCGACGTCCCGGCGGCGGACAGCTCGGAGTACACCGACGTGAATGGCGTCCCGACGCGCTTTGACGAGATGGACGAACTCGTGGCCGCCGCGGCGCAGCGCCACCTGTCGGTCCTTCCGGTCGTCCTCTACGCGCCCGACTGGGATTCGGCGCCGCATCCGGCGAAGTCGTTCGCGCGGCCTGCGACCCCCGGCCCCTACGGGCGGTTCATGACCGCGCTGATCCAGCGCTACGGGCCGAATGGCACCTTCTGGCAGACGCATTCGCCGAGGGTGCCGATCCGCATGTGGCAGGTGTGGAACGAGCCCAACATCAACGTGTTCTGGCCGACGCAGCCGTTCGAGAAGACGTATCTGTCACTTCTGCAGGTCGCGCACAACGCGATCAAGGCGGCCGATCCGGGGGCCAAGGTCGTGCTCGCGGGGATGCCGAATTACTCGTGGATGGCGCTCTCGAAGATCTACAAGCGAAAGGGCGCCCGGCGGCTGTTCGACGTGGTCGCCGTTCATCCGTACACGAAGCAGCCGAGCGGGGTCATCAAGATCCTCACCAAGGTGCGAGCCGTGATGAACGCGGCGGGAGACAGACGTAAGCCGATGATCGCGGACGAGATCAGCTGGCCGTCGTCGGCGGGCCAGACCCACCACACCGAAGGGTTCGACTTCGGCACGACGCCCTCCGGCCAGGCCAAGAATCTGGCGAGGCTGATCCCGATGCTCGGCCGCGATCGCAGGAAACTCGGCCTTCTCAGCTTCTACTACTACACGTGGGCGGGTATCGAGGTCCGAAACGCCGTGTCGTTCAATTTCGCGGGGCTGTTCCGGTTCCAGTCGGGCAAGTTCGTCGCCAAACCGGCGTATTACGCGTTTCGCAACGCCGCGCTGTCTCTTGAGAACTGCCGGAAGAAGGGGACCATCGCGACGGTCTGTCTGAAGCCCGGGTAGCGGCGCGTCGGGCTGACCCGCGTTCTCGTAGGGTTCGGCGCACCGATGTCGCGCATCCCTACCAATATTGCCGACCATGTGGGCGGGACGCCGGTCGTGCAGCTGACGCGGATCGCGCCCGACCTCGACGTCGAGCTCTTCGCCAAGCTCGAGTCGTTCAACCCCGGAGGGAGCGTCAAGGACCGGATCGGCGTCTCGATGATCGAGGCCGCCGAGCGCGAGGGTCGAATCGAGCCCGGCGTCACGACGATCGTCGAGGCGACGAGCGGCAACACCGGAATCGCCCTGGCGTTCGTATGCGCCGCCAAGGGATACCGGCTGGTGCTGACGATGCCGCAGGGGATGAGCCGGGAACGCGAGGGGCTGCTGCGGCTCTATGGAGCCTCGGTCGAGGTGACCGAGTCGCTCGGCGGGATGAACGAGGCGGTCGACGCGGCCCGCGCGCTCGCCGACCGCAAGGATGTGTTCCTCCCCGACCAGTTCTCAAATCCCGCCAATCCCGAGATCCACCGGCGCACGACGGGGCCCGAGATCTGGGATGCGCTAGATGGCCGCGTCGACGCATTCGTCGCCGGCGTCGGCACCGGCGGGACGATCACGGGCGCCGGCGAGGTGCTGAAGGCGCGCAATCCTCGCTGCCGTCTGGTCGCCGTCGAGCCGAGCGCCTCGGCCGTGCTGTCGGGCGGGAGGCCCGGACCACACAAGATCCAAGGAATCGGCGCCGGCTTCGTGCCGGCGGTGCTCAACCGTGAAATCCTCGACGAGGTGATCGCCGTCGATGACGAGGCCGCGATCGACACCGCTCGCCTACTCGCCCGGCGCGAGGGCGTGCTCGCTGGGATCTCGGGAGGTGCGGCGGTGTGGGCGGCGCTCGAGCTCGCGCGCCGCGAGGAGTCGCGCGGCGCCAGGATCGTGACGATCCTGCCCGACTCCGGGGAGCGGTACGTCTCGACCCCGTTCTTCGCGCCGTAGTGGGGTCTTGGCTGACCCAGCAGCGCCCGCGACGGCTGGGACGTCGCGGAGGACCGGAGAATGGCCGTCGGTAGGCTTAGAACATGCCCAGACTGGGGTTGATCGCGAGCACCGCGGCCGAGATCCGGCGCGATGTGAACGCCGCGCAGAGTCGCGATCCAGCCGCCCGCGATGTCGGGGCGGCGGAGATCTTGGCGACATGGCCCGGCGTCCACGCGCTGCTCGCCCATCGGGTCGCGCACGCCCTCTACCGCGCCGGCGTGCCGGTGATGCCGCGCACGATCGCCTCGATCGCCCGCGCGGTGACCGGAATCGAGATCCACCCTGCGGCGGAGATCGGCGACGGGTTCTTCATCGACCACGGGATGGGAGTCGTGATCGGCGAGACAGCGCAAATCGGCAACGACGTGACGCTTTACCAGGGGGTTACCCTCGGCGGCACCGGGTTTGCCACCGGGAAGCGCCACCCGACGGTCCAGGACAACGTGACGATCGGATCCGGGGCGAAGCTGCTCGGGCCGATCACGGTCGGGCACGGATCGAAGATCGGCGCCAACAGCGTGGTCATTCACGATGTCCCTGCCAATTCCACCGTGGTCGGCAATCCCGGTCATCCAGTACGCGTCGAGGGACGCCGCCCCGAGGGCCCCGATGCCGACTGGGTTCACCTACCCGACCCGATCGCCGACGCGATCAAGGCTCTCTCCAGCCGGATCGCCGCACTCGAGCGGGGCGAGGAGCAGGCCAACGGTGGCCGGCCTGAGGGGCGGCCGGCGCGAGCCGCTGACGGAGGGCGTGGCGACGATCGCCCGACCGACGCGGAGCTGACGCCCAATCCGCCGGTTGGGCCCAATCCCGCCGGCGGCTGAGCCGAGAGCGGTCCGGGGAGCGCTACGGCTCGACGTGCTCGGCGACGGCGCCCTCGGATCCGACCGGGAGCGGCGGGGCGGGGATCTCGCCGGGGGCGAAGTTCCGTCGCGTCTTGACGACGTACAGCGGCCGGCCCTTGACCTCGTCGTAGATCCGGCCCACGTACTCGCCGATGATCCCGAGCGCGATCAGCTGGATGCCACCGAGCAGCAGGATCGCGATCGTGATCGAGCCGAACCCGGGCAGGTAGGAGCCCAGGATCCGGAGCACGATCACGACCGGGATGGCGACGAACGCGAGCGTCGAGATCAGGAAGCCGAGCAGCGTCGCGAGCTGGAGGGGCCGATGCGAGAAAGATGAGATGGCGTCGAGCGAGAACCTCAGCATCCTCGAGATCGTGTACTTCGTCTCGCCGGCAAACCGCGGATCACGGTGATACGGAACGGCCGCCTGCGTGTAGCCGACCCAGACCGTCATGCCCCGCAGGAAGCGGTTGCGCTCTCGCATCGAGAGCAGGGCATCGAGTGGGGCACGGTCGAGGAGGCGGAAGTCGCCCGAGTTGTGCTGCAGCTCGACCTGGGCAAGCTTGTCGAAGATCGAATAGAACCAGCGCGCGGTGGTCAGCTTGAATCGCGACTCTCCCTCGCGTTGCTCGCGTACCGCGTAGACCACGTCGCAGCCGGCGCGCCAGTGCTCGAGCATCCGCGGGATCAGCTCGGGCGGATCTTGGAGGTCAGCGTCGAGCATCACCACGGCATCGCCGCGGGCATGGTCGAGGCCTGCCGTCAGGGCCGTCTGGTGCCCGAAGTTGCGGGATAGGGACACGACGCGAATACGCGGATCCCCGGTGGCCAGTCGTTCGAGGGCGGCCGACGAGCCATCGGTCGAGCCATCGTCGACGAGCACGAGCTCGAACTGCACGCCTTGGAGCGCGGCGCAGACCCGCGCGTAGAACTCATCGACCAGTGCTTCCTCGTTGTAAACGGGCGCGACGACGCTCAGCAAATCGAGCTCGCGAGAACCAGCGATCTCACTGGAGCCGTTCACAAGGCCCATGGTATGCCTCCGCGGCTGGTTCCGCGTGGGCTCAAAGTCCCAACACCGAGCCGCCGTGGGGGATGTACCCCAACACTTGTATCAATTGGACCACTCCGGTCATCAAGATCGCGGTCTGCCAGAGCCGCCGATCGCTCGCCAGCGCGGCGAGCGGGATCAGCCACGCCACATACCAGGGCAGCAGCGCGCTGGCCGTCAACAGCAGCGCCACCGCAGCCCAGCCGGCGCCGTCGATCCAGTCGATCTCTCCTCGCCACACACGGCGCAGTAACCAGGCCAGCACCACCGCGAAGACCCCGGCGAGGAAAAGCCCGACGATGTGACCGAGTTCGCTGAGCCCGAGTCGGGTCGTGATGAAGCCTGGGATGCTGTGCCAATCGCCCTCGCTCTGGCCCTTCTGCAGGGTCGCGAGCATGTGCAGTGGGCCGGTGCCGAACACGGCGAAGCCGAGTGCGGCCACGAACGCAGCGGCGATCCCCGCCCCGATCGCGATGTCCCGCCGGCGACCGAAGTTCCGCTGGCCGCCGGCGCCGGCCAACGCGAACGCCATCGGCAACACCGCGGTCAACTTGATCCCCGCCGCGAGGGCCATCGAGGCGCCGCCCGCCCGGTCCCTGTGCGCAAGCAGCAGATAGATCCCCGCCCCGACGGCCGCCAGCATCAGCAGGTCGTTGTGACCGCCGCCGACGCCGTAGAGGACGATCAGCGGATTCAATCCGACGAGCGCCGCCGATCTGACCGGGTCCAGGCCGCGGAGTCGTGCGGCGTTCCACACAAACGCCACCAGGGCCAGGCTCGAGACGGCCGCGATCGCCTTGTACGTCAGCGCGCTCGCGGCGATCGACAGCGGCGCGAGCAGATAGCTGAGGACCGTGAACACCGGCCCGTAGGCCGTTGGCATCGATACCCACTTGGCGTCGATGAACGGATAGACGGAATCGAGGGCGATCGCGTGGGGCCCCTGAAGGTACGGGTTGGCCCCGTACATGGCGCCCATCCGGGCGTACGCCTGGTAGCTGAATATGTCGGTCGAGAGCAGTGGCGGGGCAAGGAGTACCAGCGCGTGCAGTGCGGCGATCGTCATCAACACGGCGGGCGCCGACAGCCGATCCGCCGACGCCGCAACGACCGCGTAGCACAGGAACATCAGGCCGAGAACGGCGATCAGCGGCGCGACGCCGAGGCCGAGCCCGGTACGCGCAAACGGCCCCGCCAGCCAAGCGGGGATCGGTCGCACCGATTCGGGAAGCATCGAGTCGGTGTTCGCCGCCCCGAGCGTGATCACGAAGCCGGTCACAAGCAGGCCGAGAAGCCCCAGCAGCCCGGCGCGTGCGCGCGCGGACTCTCCTCGCGAGCCGATCGCGCGGGGTGGGAACTCGAAAACGCCACTCTCGGGAGTGGCGCCAAGTGGCCTACGCATGCTCATCGTCGCAAGGATGCCCGCCGGCCTCTCGCCGACGGTTTGGCCATCATTGCGTTTAGGTTAGAACCAATGGCGGACTTATGACGCCTCGGGTGGGCGCCTGCGGGCGAATGGACACTCCGGCGCTTAGGGTGCGCCGACGGTCTCGCGACCTTTTGTCCCGCTCCCCATCGCGGCCCGTGCGGTCCGTCGCAGCCGCGGGACCAGCCACATCGCCTCGAGCGCGATTCTCGACGACATCTTGCTGGCACCGACCGTCCTGTCGGTGAACACGATCGGCACCTCGCGGACGGTGAACCCGGCCAGCAGGGCCCGGTAGGTGACCTCGATCTGGAACACGTAGCCCTCAGCGCGCACGCTCGGGAGGTCGATCGCCTCGAGCACGTTTCTGTGGATGCATTTGAACCCACCGGTGAGATCCCGTATGTCTACCCGCAGAATCGTCCGCGCATACCAGCCGCCGCCGCGACTTATCACCCGTCGCAGCAGCCCCCAGTCACGGACCCCGCCCCCCGGCACGTAGCGCGACCCGAGCACGAGGTCGGCGTCCGTTGCCGCCTCCAACAGCTCCCCGAGATATCGAGGATTGTGGGAGAAATCGGCGTCCATCTCCACGACCAGCTCAGCGCCGCACGCCAGCGCCACCGCGAAGCCCGCGAGGTACGCGTGGCCAAGACCCGTCTTTGTAGCTCGATGGAGGACCTCGACCGTGTCGAGCTCCTGAGCCAGCCTGTCGGCGATCTGACCTGTCCCGTCCGGTGAGTTGTCGTCGACGACGAGCACCCGATAATCGCGCACACCGATCCGCTGCAGCTCAGCGGTGACGGCGCGGAGGATCGGCTCCACGTTGGCCGCCTCGTTGTACGTCGGGATCACGACCCACAGTCGCGCCTTCATGGCCTCCGGGAGCGTAGTGATAGCGTCCGCACGCCGCGTGCATCGCAATCGAATGCAGTACTCGGCATCATGGGCGCGGGGATTTGCAGATGGATGACGGCGCTGCTACCGAGACGGTCGAACCACGCCCGCTGGTTTCCAAGCCACGGCCGCGCGTGCAACCGCACCATCGGCGGCGCCGGGCGACGCTGCTGCTCAGCCTTCTCGCGGTCCTTGCGCTGATCGCGGGTGTCGCGGCCGGCGCCGGCGGAAAGAGCTCTGTTCACCACGGCGTGGCCGCCCCGAGCGGCTACTTCGGGCGGATCAAGACCTTCGCCGGCTCGGGGCCTGGGTCCTTCTCGGCACGCGAGCAGGCAGCCGAGAACGCGGCGATAAACCGCACACTCAGCTACACCCCGTTCGTTCGGATCGCGGGCCACCAGCACAAGGAGGTGGCGCTGACCTTCGACGACGGGCCCGGCCCGTACACGCCCGCGATCCTCTCGATCCTCGAGCGCGAGAACGTTCCGGCGACGTTCTTCGAGGTGGGCGTGCTGGAGACCTATTTCCACGCCTCGACGGCCGCGATCGTCGCCCACGGCTGGCCTATCGGCGACCACACCGAATCCCACGCGCCGATGGGGAAGCTGAGCGCGAAGATTCAGCGACAGCAGTTGCTCCAGGAGGTCTCGGCAATCGGCGCCTACGGAGCGCCGTTCCCCCGCCTGTTCCGACCTCCCTACGGATCCTGGGACGCGGCCACGCTCCGGCTCCTTCACAAGTACCGGATGCTGATGGTCCTTTGGACCGTCGACACCGACGATTACGAGCAACCCGGCGTCCCCGCGATCGTCCACGCCGCCGTCGCCGGCGCCCGCCCCGGCGCGATCATCCTCATGCACGACGCCGGCGGGAACCGCTCGGAGACCGTCGCGGCGCTCCCCAAGGTCATCAAGGCGCTGCGCGCCCACGGCTACAAGCTCGTTACCGTGCCGCGGCTGCTGCTCGACAACCCGGCGCCGGCGAACCAGCACTTCTCGACGGTTCTGGCGGCTGAGCTCGGCGGGAGCTGAGCCGGCTCGAGTGGGGCGGTGGCGCCGGGCCGGCCGGGCTAGCGGCGCACGTAGGCGACGCGGTTCCAGCTCGGTTCGGGTGCGAGCTCAATCGGCTCGTTCCCTCGATCGGGCTGGATGTAGACGAACGCATTCACGTCCTCGTCGAACGCCACGTCCAGCTCGCCCTCCTTGACCCGTTGATCGAGCCACGCGCTGCGGAATATCAGTCTGCGCAGCCAGTGGACGAGCGAGCGGTCCGACGGGCCCACCAGTTCGGGCCAGCAGTCGTTCACGTGCTCGCCGAGGCGCGAGGCGGGTTCGGTCACTTCGCCGTTGACGACGAGGTTGATCAGGTCCTCGGCCTCGTCCTCCTCGACGGTCCCCTCGAGGAACCCGAGCTTGCGCGCAGACTGCTCACAGCGCTCGCGAAAGTCGCGCTCGTTGAAGGTGAAGCGCAGCTCACCGTATTCGAGCACGAAGTCCTCCCCCGAGCTGTAATTCCCTCGCCGGTACATACAAGCGTCGGGATCATATGTTGGATTCCTGCCTCCCCGCAGGGGCTGAAAGCGATGTTGCAGGAGAGGGGTGATTTCCCCGCCGCTCGGGCCTCTGGTCGACATGGAAACAGGACCACCGACCATCCTGGTCATCGAAGATCACCGGGCCACCAGGACCTTCTTGGCGGACAACCTTGCGGCCGACGGCTACGAGCTACTCGAAGCCGAGACGGCGGCCGAGGCGCGCCACCTGATGGAGACCAAATTCCCCGACCTGGCGATCGTCGATCTCGGTCTTCCCGACCAGGACGGACTCGAGCTGTTGCGCCACGTGCGCGAAGCCGATCGGATCGCCGGCCGGCTGGACCCCGACCTTCCGCTGCTCGTGCTCACAGGGCGCGCCGGCGACCTCGACCGGCTTCGCGGGTTCGACGCCGGCGCCGACGACTACCTACCGAAGCCGTTCGCCTACCAGGAGCTGCGCGCGCGGGTCCTCGCGCTGCTGCGCCGCAGCCGCCGGCGGCCCGGCGCCGGACGGATCCGGATCGGCCCACTCGAGCTCGATCCTCTGTCGCGCCACGTCCGCCTGCACGGCCAACCCGTCCAGCTCTCGAAGAAGGAGTTCGCGCTGCTGCGGGCGCTGGCGTCGGAACCGACTCGCGTTTTCACCCGTGAGGAGCTCCTGCGCGGCGTCTGGGGCTTCAGATCACTCGGGACGACGCGGACTCTGGACTCCCACGCCTCGCGGCTGCGCAAGAAGCTGAGCGCACACGGAGACGCGTTCATTGTCAACGTCTGGGGCGTTGGCTACAGGCTCGTCGACGGGGGTCTCGAGTGATCGCAGCGCTCGGCGGCTGGCTGGTCGCCAGTCTTGCGGCGGCGGTGGCGCTGGTGGCGTGGCGGCTGCTCGCGATTCGAACCGAGGCGGTCGCGCGTGCCTCTCACGAGTTGCGGGGTCCGATCACGGCCGCGCGTCTCGGCCTCGAGCTCGGCGTCCGCGCCGGCCAGGTGGCACCCGATCGTCTGCGAGCGATCGACCTCGAGCTCGACCGCGCCGCGCTCGCGCTCGATGACCTCGGTGGCGCCGGGATCATTCACCGCGCCCGCCGGGGGTGTGGGCCCGCGACGGTCGGCGAGGTCGAGATCAGCGAGCTCGTTGCCAGCTCGGTCGAGGCGTGGCGCGCCACCGCGGACGCGCACGGCGTCTCCCTGCAGCTCCGCTGGAGTGGCGGCCCCGGCGCCGTCCTCGGCGACCGCCTGCGGATCGCCCAGGCAACCGGGAACCTGATCGCGAACGCGATCGAGCACGGGGGAGGGGCGGTCGAGGTGCGCGGAGGTCCGGAGCGCGAGCACGTTCGGATAGAGGTGATTGATGGCGGCTCCGGTCTGCCGGCGCCGGTCGCCGACCTGACTGGCCGCGCACGGCGCCGGCGGGGGCCGGCGGCGCGGGGACGCCGGCGAGAGGGCCGGGGTCGTGGGCTCGCGATCGCCGTCGCGGTGGCCGAGGCGCACGGAGGTCGTCTCGCCGCGGCGCCATGCGAGCGTGGCGCCCGGCTCGTGCTCGAGTTGCCGGCGGCGCGAGCGCCGCGGCCGGGGTCAGACGGCTCGGCCTGAGTCCAGGCGCCGGCGTTCCGGGTGCGCGCCGGGGCGGTCGACTCTTGGCCCGCGGGGGCTTTTCAGCGCCGCAGTTCTGATTTGGCGGTCGGCCCGGTAAACGGCGCTGGGGAAGGGGAGCGGGTCAGCTGCCGGCGGGGTCCGGCCCCCTCACCTGGCCGGAAATCATGCCTAACGCGTCAATCTCGGCTCAGACCCCGAGCCCTGTCGTGCTGTGCATGAGGAGCGTGCTTAACACGGCAGGCCTCGCCGATTTCGGCGGTCGTGACGTGTTATGCAGCATCTGGAGCCGACCTCAGGCTCGCCCGGGCATCTCACCCACCCCCTTCCCAGCGCCGTTAAAGCCAGGCCGGCCGCTCGCCAGCTGCGACCGAGAGTCCACAGCCCCCGCCCGCCACCGGCGATACACAGCCTCCCGCCTGCGGGCCGCTCGGCATCCAGCCTCGCCAAGACCGGCCCGCGCGGGAGTCATCCGGCTCCGCACCCGCCCCTCGAGGCAGAGCCCCGCCACCACGCACACGCCCCGGACGGAACGGGCGCCACCGTGCAATCCGCCTCTCAACTAGCCGATCTGCATCAGATCGTGCACGTCCCGACCACACCCAAACGCGCTACCCGGCGCCCCAAAAA
The DNA here is from genome assembly GCA_963812225.1 of uncultured Solirubrobacterales bacterium. Lineage (GTDB taxonomy): Bacteria > Actinomycetota > Thermoleophilia > Solirubrobacterales > Solirubrobacteraceae > Palsa-465. Next base: position 434,480 of record CAWEUN010000004.1, on the reverse strand, counting down.
CCCCGGCGACCACGGGCTTTAGGACCACCCACCGCCACCGTCCGCCCACAAAGTGGGGCAATGGATGGGAAATGGGTTGCATTGTGGGGGAGGGTGGGGTAAAGTGGGCGGTGCATGCGGAACCCGGGTGGCGGGGCTCCTCCCACCCAGCCACCCGGGTTCGGAGTTCGGTTAACCGGATGAGAACCCTTGATTTTTCGCGGAACCTTCGAACACGCGCTCGATGCGAAACATCGGCTGACGATCCCGTCGAAGTTCCGGGCGGCGCTCGCAAGCGGGGTGGTGCTGGCGGCCTCGCCGGAGACGAACAAGGCGGCGCCACGGTCACTGTCGATCTGGACGCCCGAGGACTACGACGCGTACACGCGGGCCGCGCTGTCGGGAGTCAACCCGCTCTCGCCCGACGCGCGCGACCTGAAGCGGTTCTTCTTCAACTTCTCCCATGACACCGAGCTCGACTCAGCCAACCGCGTGATGGTCCCGCCACAGCTCATGGAGTACGCCGGGCTGGACAAGGAGGTCGTCGTGGTCGGCTCCGGCGAGTGTCTCGAGGTGTTCGATCGTGGCCGGTATCACGGCTATAGCGAAGACGTCCTGATCCGTGCCCCCGACATCGCGGCGAGCCTTGGCCACACTAATTGACATGACGCGCACCCACACGCCGGTGCTCGCCGGCGAGCTGATCGACGTCCTCGACCCGAGGCCCGGCGAGGTCGCCGTCGACTGCACGTTCGGCGGAGGCGGCCACGCGCGGCTGATCGCCGATCGGATCGGACCGGCGGGAATGCTCATCGGGATCGATCGGGATCCGGTGGCGGAGGAGCGCTTCGCGGAGCTCTCAGCCGAGGTGGCATGCGACACGCGGTTCATCCGCGCCGACTTCGTCGCCGGCCTCGGCCGGCTCCGGGAAGAGGGGCTCAGGGCAGATCTGATCTACCTCGACCTCGGCATGTCCTCGATGCAGGTGGACACGTGGGCGCGAGGCTTCTCCTACGCCTACGAGGCGCCCCTCGACATGCGGATGGATCCCGACCAGGACCTCACGGCCGGCGAGATCGTGAACACGTGGGACGAGCGGCGCCTCGCCCGGCTGCTGCGCGATTACGGCGAGGAGCGCTACGCGTCGCAGATCGCTCGCGCGATCGCCCGGGATCGCCGGCGCGAGGAGCTGACCTCCACCCAGCAACTCGTCGACGCGATCAAGGCGGCCGTCCCGGTGCCGGCCCAGTTCGCCGGCGGCCACCCGGCGCGACGGACCTTCCAGGCGCTGCGGATCGCGGTCAACGACGAGCTCGCGCAACTCGACGCGGCGCTGCCGGCAGGCTGGGAGCTGCTGAGACCAGGCGGACGGCTGGCGGCAATCTCGTTCCACTCGCTCGAGGATCGCCGCGTCAAACGGTTCCTCGCCGCCCGAGCGCGCGGTTGCATCTGCCCGCCGGAGCTCCCGATCTGCGTCTGCGGGCGCGAGCCCGAGGCCGAGCTCCTAACCCGTCGCGCCGTTGCGCCCACTCCGGGCGAGGTGGCGGCGAATCCCAGGTCGAAAGCAGCGCATCTTCGTGCAGCCCGCAAGCTGGAGGTCACGACGACATGACACCCCCTGCCGCCACGTCCGCCGGCCGCCGAGCCGCCGCCACCAAGGACAGCCATCGCCGTTCGATTCGCCACCAGGCCGCTCAGGCCGCTCCCCGCCGAGTCTCGGGCCCGAGCGCGGGACGCGCCGCAACCGTGCCCGCCCCTTTCGCGCCTGCGCGACGACCCTTCCGGCGGACCGGGCCCGCCCGGAGCGCTCCGGCCCGGAGCGCCTCGATCCCAGCACGGGCCCTCGCCGTCGTCCGAGGCCTGCCGGACCACTCCCTGCTCGACCGCATCGTCCGCGGGCGCGCCTGGATCCCGCTGCTCGGCGTGATGCTCGCGGGCATCGTGGCGATGCAGGTTGAGGTCCTCAAGCTCGGCGCGAACATGGGACGGGCGATCGAGCGCGGTACCGCGCTCCAGAGCCGCAACGAACTTCTCCGGGCGAGCGTCGCGACCCTGTCCGACGACCAGCGGATCGAGCGCCTCGCTGCGGGGATGGGGATGGTGATGCCGGCTCCGACGGCCGTTGGGTTCGTGTCGATGCGTGCGGCCAACGCGCAGCGCGCCGTCGCCAACATCCACCAGCCCGACGCTCCCGCATTCCTGTCCACGCTCGAGGCGCTGAACGCGGCCGCCACGCCTCCGGGGTCAACGACGGCCGTCGGAACGAGCTCCACGACGACCACGACGACCACGAGCGACACCACCACAACCGCGCCGGCGGACTCAACCGGCACCGCGGGCACGACGACCCCGGCTACCGGGACGGCTACCACGTCTCCGGCCACGACGCCCGTCAGCCCGAGCTCGACGGCCGCGCCGACCCCAACGACCACCCCAACCGTGACTCCAACGGTCGCCCCCACGACGCCGTCCTCGAGCGGGGGCGCGGCGGCTCCGACCGGGGGGTAAACGGCCTTGCGCCGCCCCGACCGCCGCCCCGACCGCCGCATCGACCGCCGCATCGGGATCATCTTTCTGGCGTTCCTCGCGCTGCTCGGGGTCGCGATCATGCGCGCCACGTATCTCGGCGCCATCCGCGCTCCGGCGCTCCGGCGCGCGGCGCTGACCCAGCAGGTCACCTCGACGACGATCCCCGCGCCCCGGGGCACGATCACCGACCGCAACGGCGTACAGCTCGCGATCAGCGAGTCGGCCGACGACGTCGCTGCGGACCCCTACTTGATCAAGAACCCAATGAGCCTTGCGCAGAAGCTCGCGCCGCTGCTCGGCGTCCCGCTGGACACGGTCCTCACCGACGTGAGCAAACCGCACACCGGGTTCGTCTATCTGGTCCATGAGCTGCCGGGGGACCGCGCACAGCAGATCCAGGACCTCCATCTCGACGGGATCACGCTGATCCCGCAGATCAGGAGGGTCTATCCCCTGTCGTGGGCGGCCTCCCAGGTCCTGGGGACGGTCGGTTGGAACGACCGCGGTCTAAGCGGGCTCGAGTACCGCTACAACAACGTCCTGCGCGGCAGGGACGGGCTCCGGCGTACCGTCAGCGACGCCATCGGCCAGCCGATCGCGATCGATGACGTACGGGCGACCGTGCCCGGAAAGATGGTGAAGCTGACGATCGACTCGGCCCTCCAGGGTGAGGTCGAGCAGATTCTCGCCGGGGTCGGCGCCCAGTACTCGCCGCGCGGCGCGACGGCGATCGTCATGAACCCCAATAGCGGGGCGATCCTGGCGCTGGCGAACTGGCCGAGGGTCAACGCAAACGACCTCGCGGGAACGCCGACCTACGCGACCGAGGACCGAGCGGTGACGTTCAACTACGAGCCCGGCTCGACGTTCAAGGCGATCACGGTCGCGGGGGCCCTCCAGACCGGGCTCGTCACCCCGAACACCAACTTCGACATCCCGCCCTCGATCTCATTCGCGAGCAACGAACCCCCGATCCACGACGCCGAGGACCACGGCTACGAGACGCTGAACGTCGCCGGCATCCTCAAGTACTCGAGCAACATCGGAGCCGATCTGATCGGGCAGCGGCTCGGCGCCCAGCGCTTCGACTATTGGGTCCACCGGTTCGGCTTCGGCTCGCCGACCGGCGTCGATCTGCCCGGTGAGGACGGAGGCATCGTGCCGCGCTGGTGGCAGTACTCGGGAGCCTCGATGTTCAACCTCCCGTTCGGCCAGGGCGAGTCCGTCACGCCGATGCAGATTGCCACGGCCTACGCCGCAATCGCCAACGGCGGCATCCTGCGCTCCCCGCACATCGTCCAGTCGATCGGCGGCAAGCGGGATCCGACGCCCGCCGGGCACCGGATCATCTCGCGGGAGACCGCAGCCCAGCTGCGCAACATGCTGATCGGCGTCTTTGGAGAAGGCGGGACGGCCTCGGGCGCCGCGATTCCGGGTTACGTGATGGCGGGCAAGACCGGCACGGCCAACATCGCGGTCGACGGCCACTACTCCGACAGCCAGTACGTCGCGTCGTTCGTCGGCATGGTGCCGGCGGGGCACCCGCAGCTCCTGGCGCTGGTCGTCGTCGACCGGCCTCAGGGCGCGATCTACGGCGGCTCGGTCGCGGCCCCCGCGTTCCAGAAGATCGTCGGCTGGGCGGTTCCGTACTTCGGGATCAACCCGCGCTGACTGGGGGAGGGGGGGCTCTACCTCGAGGGCCGCGTGCACGTGGCGCTGTGTATCGCCGGGCTCACGCCAGCTGTTGCTTCAGCGCCGCCAGCCGCTCGTCCCACTGCCCGCCGACCTCGGCCATCCAGGACACCGCCTCGGAGAGCGGCGCAGGCGTGACCCGGTAGCGCACCTCGCGGCCGTAGCGCTCGCGGTCGAGCAGGCCCGCCTCTGTGAGCGCGCCGAGGTGCTTGAGCACCGCCTGGCGAGAGATCGGGAGTCCCGAGGCCAGCTCGGTCGCGGTGGCGCTGCGCTGATCGGCGATCGCCGAGAGCAGGGCCCGGCGCGTGGGATCGGCGAGGGCGCCGAACACGGCGCCGGCTTGATCGACTTGCGCCGCCATGCTCAGGCCGCCACGAGCGCGGGGCCGAACGTCCTGCCGCCGATCCCGGGAAGCGGAGTGCCGACGAGGTCGAGCACGTCCAGCGGGCGCGTCTCGACGACGCGCAGCAAGGTGCGCACGCCGTCATCGGTGAGGGTCAGCTCGACGCGGGTGGCCGGATCGCCGTCGCTCGCCCACCAGAACGTGAGCCGCTCCGGGGCGAGCACCTCCTCGACCCAGCCGGTCTTGACCTCGTCGCTGGATCGGAAGTACGCGTCGCCTCCGGGCTCGAGGTCTAGCTCGACCTCGTCGGCGAGCCAGCCATCGCCGGTAACGGCCTCCCACACCCGTTCGACAGGGGCCTCCACCAACAGCTCCCGCTCGATCTTCTCGGACATCGCGTCTTCCTCTCGAATCTCATGTGCAACTCTCGGGTTGCACGTCTGCTATGGTGGCGCAACTAACCGGTTGCACCTTAGCACCCAGAGGAGGTCTCCCATGCCACTCGTACCAATGGTCGTCGAGCAGACCGCCCGCGGAGAGCGCTCGTTCGACATCTACTCCCGCCTTCTGAACGATCGCGTCGTATTCCTCGGCGGTCAGGTCGATGAGGAGACGGCCAACCTCGTCGTCGCTCAGCTCGTCCACCTCGAGTCCGACGATCCCGACAAGGACATCCACCTCTACATCAATTCGCCGGGTGGCTCGATCTACGCGGGCCTCGCCATCTACGACGCGATGCAGTTCATCCGGCCAGACGTGCAGACGATCTGTTACGGGATCGCGATGTCGATGGGGTCGCTTCTGCTCGCGGGCGGGGCCCCCGGCAAGCGGATGGCGCTGACCAACAGCCGGATCCTGATCCACCAGCCGTCGGGAGGCTTTGACGGCCAGTCGACCGACGTCGAGATCCACGCGCGGGAGATCCTGGCTCTGCGAGCACGGGTCGACGAGATCTACGCAAAGCACACCGGACAATCGGTCGAGCGAGTCCACGCCGACATGGAGCGTGACCGCTACTTCACCGGCGAGGAGGCGGTGGCGTACGGCCTCGTGGACCGCGTGCTCGAGCGGCGTGAGCTCGCCAACGGGCGCCGAGGGTTCGGCCAGGGCTGACCAGTCCGCAAGGCCGACGGCGGCGGGTCCGGCTGGGCCCCGCCGCCTTGCCTCTGAGTACCCTCCCAGCCGATGCTCCTGAAGCAAGTGATCGATGGCGCGCCGCAAGCCGCCCGCGAGCTCGAGATCGCAGCTCTCGCCTACGACACCAGGACGGTCATACCCGGGACGCTGTTCTTCTGCGTGGCGGGCTTCACGCGCGACGGCCACGACCTCGCCCCGGAGGCGATTGCCCGGGGGGCGGAGGCACTCGTCGTCGAGCGTCCGCTCGGCCTTGGCGTTCCTGAGATCCGCGTGGACAGCGTCCGGGCCGCGATGGCTCCGGCGGCCGCGCGTTTCTACGGCGATCCAACCACGGAGCTGCAGACCGTCGGCGTCACCGGTACGAACGGGAAGACGACGACCGCGTTCCTGGTCCGCACCCTGCTCGAGGCCGGAGGGCGGCAGACGGGCCTGCTCGGCACCGTGAAATCGGTCATAGGCGGCGAAGAGCACGAGGTCGTCCGGACGACGCCCGAGGCGATCGACCTGCAGCGGACGTTCAGCGAGATGGTCGGCGGGGGGGATGTCGCGTGCGCGATGGAGGTCTCATCGCACGCGCTCGAGCTTCACCGGGCCGACTCGATCCACTTTGCCGCGGCGATCTTCACGAACCTGACCCAGGACCATCTCGACTTTCACGGCACGATGGACGAGTACTTCAATGCCAAGCGGCGGCTGTTCACCGACGGCGACGCGCGGAGCGCGATCGTCAATCTCGACGATCCGTACGGCGCGAAGCTGGCCGCGGAGCTGAGGGACGCGGTCACGTTTGGTCTCGACAGCGGGGCCGCCGTCTACCGAGCCGTCGACGTGGAGACGAGCATCGCCGGCTCGCGGTTCACGGCCCGCACTCCGGATGGCGAGATCGAGCTGAGCTCGCCACTGCGCGGTCGGTTCAATGTGTACAACATCCTGGGAGCGTTGGCCGCGGTACGAGCGCTCGACGTCCCCGTCGATCCCGCGGTTCAGGCAATCGCCGCCGCGGGGCAGGTGCCGGGCCGGTTCCAGACCGTCGACGAGGGGCAGCCATTCGCGGTGATCGTCGACTACGCCCACACTCCGGACTCGCTCCAGAACGTGCTGAACGCCGCCAGAACCCTGACCGACCGGCGCGTCCACGTCGTGTTCGGCGCCGGCGGCGATCGCGATCGCGGCAAACGACCGCAGATGGGCGAGATCGCGATGCGGCTGGCCGACCGGATCATCGTCACCTCCGACAACCCCCGCTCGGAAGACCCGCAGGCGATCATCGAGGAGGTGCTCGCTGGGATTCCCGACGGACATCAGGTCGAGCACGACGCCGATCGACGGGCGGCGATCGCCACCGCGATCGCCACCGCTGAGCCCGGCGACGTCGTCGTGATCGCCGGCAAGGGTCACGAGCAGGGACAGGAGTTCGAGGCCGGGCGGAAGCTGCCGTTCGACGACGTGACCGTCGCGCGTGAGATCCTGCGAGGCGTGCCTGTGAACGCCGGCGCCCGCCTGCGGTGAAAACTTGGACACCCCACCAGGTGGCCGACGCGGCCGGCGCTCGGCTGATCGCACCGGCGCCGACCGACGACGGCCCGGAGCGCGTCGTCATCGACTCGCGCGAGGCCGGCCCCGGAGCGCTGTTCGTCGGGCTCCCGGGCGCCACCGCGGACGGCGGCTCATTCGCGCCGCAGGCCCTGGCCGCCGGGGCGTGGGGAGTGCTGACCCCCTCCGAGCACGCGGAGGCCGCCCGCCGAGCCCCGGCGCCAGGCGCGCTGCTGGCCGCCCGGGACCCGTTGGCGGCGCTGCAACGGCTCGCGACGGAATGGCGGCGGGAGCTCGGGGCGAAGGTCATCGGCGTGACCGGCTCGACGGGCAAGACGACGACGAAGGACCTGCTGCTGGCCACGCTCGCTCCGCACCGACGGACGGTGGCATCGCGCCAGAACCTCAACACCGAGATCGGCCTGCCGATCGAGATCCTGAACGCGCCGGAGGGCACCGAGGTGTTGGTGCTGGAGATGGCGATGCGCGGCGCCGGTCAGATCGCCGAACTGGCCGCGATCGCCGAGCCCGACGTCGGCGTGATCGTCAGCATCGGGCCCGTCCATCTCGAGTTGCTCGGCTCGATCGAGGCGATCGCGGCAACGAAGGCCGAGCTGATCGCCGCGCTCCCGGGCGGGGGCACGGCGGTGATCCCGGCGCGCGAGCCGCTGCTCGATCCCCACCTGCGCGACGACATCGAGCTGGTCACGTTCGGGGAGGGCGGCGACGTACGCCTGACGAGCGACGACGGGGAGCGGATCACGATTGACCACCGGGGAACCCCGATCACGCTCGTGGTCCCGTTCACGCAGGCCCACCTGCGAACCAACCTGCTGGCGGCGGTCGCCGCGGCCGAGGCGATCGGGGTGACTCCCAGCGGGCGCGTCGAGCTGGCGCTGTCGGCGGGCCGCGGCCAGCGGACGACGCTACCCACCGGCGTGACGGTCATTGACGATTGCTACAACGCCAACCCAATGTCGATGCGCGCCGCCCTCGACGACCTGACCGCGACCGCGAACGGGACGACGACGAGACGGCGGGTGGCGATTCTCGGCGACATGCTCGAGCTCGGGCCCGACGAGCGCCGCTACCACCATGAGATCGGACGCTACGCGGAGGCCACGGGCGTCGAGGTGCTCGTCACCGTCGGCCCGCTGGCGGCGGTGATGGGCGACGGTTTTACCGGCGAGCTCCACGCCGTCGCCGACGCCGCCGCGGCCGCCGCGATCGCCCCGGAGCTGCTGCGGGCCGGCGACGTGGTCCTGATCAAGGCCTCCCGGGGGGTCGGGCTCGAGCTCGTCTGCCGGACGCTCGGCGAGAGGGAGACGGCCTGATGGGCTCCGTCTCGGGACGGATACTGATCGCCGGGACCTCGGCATGCCTGCTGTGCCTGTTCCTGAGCCCGAAGTTCATCCTGTTCCTCCGCAACCGCGAGTTCGGCCAGAACATCCGCGAGGAGGGGCCGCAGGGACATCAGACGAAGGCCGGCACGCCCACGATGGGCGGCGTGATCATTCTGATCGCGTTCTCGATCCCGTTCCTGATCCTGTCCACGCGCGACTGGCGCTCGCTCGGCGTGCTGTTCGCAACCCTGGCCTGCGCGGCCCTCGGCTTCGCCGACGACTACACCAAGATCGTCAGGCGCCGGTCACTCGGATTGCGGGCGCGGACCAAGCTGATCGTGACGATCGCGATCTCGCTCGGCCTGTGGTGGATCACGACGCAGAAAGCTCATCTCGGGCCGTCCATCCGTCTGCTGCCGATCGACGTGAACGTCGACCTCGGCCCGCTGTACCCGATCTTCATCTACCTCGTGGTGGCGGGAACGACGAGCGGCGTGAACCTCACCGACGGACTCGACGGGCTGGCCGCGGGGTGCGCCGCGATCACGCTGCTGGCGTACATAGGGATCACCTTCATCACCCCTGGCTACCACGACCTGACGATGCTGGCCTCGTGTCTGGGCGGCGCGTGCATCGGGTTTCTGTGGTTCAACAGCTTCCCCGCCAGCATCTTCATGGGTGACACGGGCTCGCTCGGGCTGGGCGGGGCGATCGGGGGGCTGGCGATCATGACCAACACCGAGGTGCTGCTGATCCTGATCGGCGGGATCTTCGTCATCGAAGCGCTGTCCGTGGTGATCCAGGTGTTCACCTTCCAGACGTTCCGCAAGCGCGTCTTCCTGATGGCGCCGATCCATCACCACTTCGAGCTCCAGGCGTGGTCGGAGACGAAGATCATCCTGCGCTTCTGGATCGTCGCCGCCGCGTTCGGCGCGATCGGATTCACGGTGTACCAGCTCAGCATCCGTGCCTAGACGAGCCGGTGGCCGCCGACGCTAAGCCTCGGCCCCCGCTGCCGCCGGGGCCGTATCTCGTGGTCGGTCTGGCCCGTTCGGGCGTGGCCGCCGCGCTGACGCTGCGCGCCCTCGGCCGCGAGGTGATCGGGGTCGACTCAGGGTCCGCAGAGAACGAACGGCTCCGGGCCGCGGCGAGAAGGCTTTCCGAGGCGGGCGTCGAAGTCCACCTGGATGCGTCAGGCGACGTCTTTGCCGCCCGCGCCGGGACGCTCATCAAAAGCCCCGGCGTACCCCAACAAGCGCCGGCCGTGGTCGCGGCGCGCGAACGGCGCGTGCCCGTGCTCGGCGAGCTGGAGCTCGCCTGGCGTCTGCTCGAGAACGAGTTCCTGGCGGTGACGGGCACGAACGGGAAGACGACCACCACTGAGTGGGTCGGCCATATCCACCGCGAGGCGGGCGTGCCCGTGGCCGTCGCCGGCAACGTCGGGACGCCACTGTCCTCGTTGGTCGGCGAGCTGGGCACCGACGTGACGATCGTCTGTGAAGCGTCGTCGTTCCAGCTCGAGGACACCGACGTCTTCTCGCCCGAGGCCGCCGTGCTGCTGAACCTCGCCCCCGACCACCTCGACCGCCACCCGAGCTACGAGGACTACGTCGCCGCCAAGCTCCGCGTGTTCGTCAACCAGGGCAACTACGACGTGGCGGTGGTCCCGGACGATCTCGGGATCGAAGACATCGGCGGCTGCGCGCGCCAGGTCCTGTTCGGCACGAGCCCCGAAGCTGAGCTAACCGATCGCGCGGGCTATCTCTGGTGGGACGGGGATCCGCTCCTGCAGGTGTCCGAGCTCGCGCTAGCCGGCGATCACAACCGCCAGAACGCGATGGCGGCGGCCGCCGTGTGCCTGGCGCGGGGGCTCGACCCGGGCGCGGTCGTGGCCGGACTGCGCACCTTCGCCGGCGTTCCCCACCGGCTGGAGCTCGTGGCGATCCAAGACGGCGTCGCCTACGTCAACGACTCCAAGGCGACGAACGTCGCGAGCACGATGGTGGCGCTGCGGACCTACGCCGGGGGGGTCCACCTGATCGCGGGGGGCCGGGGCAAGGGCCAGGACTTCTCGCCGCTGGCTCCGCTCGTCGCCGAGCGCTGCCGGGCCGTCTACCTGATCGGCGAGGCCGCGGCCGAGATCGGCGCGGTCCTGGCGGATGCCGAGGTCCCGCTGTATCAGGATCACGAGCTGGAACGCGCCGTTGCCCGTGCGAGCGGATCAGCGCGGGGCGGCGAGGTGATCCTCCTCTCGCCCGCGTGCGCGAGCTATGACCAATACCCCGACTTCGAGGCGCGCGGCGAGCGCTTCCGCAGCCTCGTGGAGGCGACATGACGCCAGGAGGGTCCTGATGGCGGCGTCCGCGGCCGCCCCGCGCCAGCGCGGCACGGCACCAAGTCGGGAGGCGGGCAGGCGAACCCGCGCCCAGGCGCGACGGCTACCGCCGCCGCTCGAGCACCGGATCCTCGTCACCGCGACGCTGTGCCTGCTGGCGTTCGGCGCCGTGATGGTCTACAGCGCGTCGTCGCCGCTGGGCGTGTTGAACGGCAAGGGGAACGGGACGGGGGAATTTATCCGCTATCTGATCTTCGGAGGCATCGGGCTCGCTGCCATGCACGTCCTTGGACGTCACGGGCTGGCCCTGCTCGACCAGCGGCTCGTGAATCTGCTCTTGGCTGGATCCTTCGCGCTGCTCGTGCTCGTGCTGGTGCCGGGCTTCGGGGTCGAGGTCAACGGGGCCCGACGCTGGTTCAGCGCCGGCCCGATCCAGTTCCAGCCCTCCGAGCTTATGAAACTGGCGATCGTCCTGTACGTCGCCAGATACCTCGCCGATCACCCGAAACGGATGCGAGGGTTGCGCCAAGCGATCGCGCCGATCGCGATCGTCGCCGCGCCCGCCTGTCTGCTGATCGTGATCGAGCCGGACCTCGGAACGACGCTCGTGATCGTGTTCTCGATCACCGCGTTGCTGATCGCCGCCGGAATGTCCATGCGCCATCTGGCGCTGCTCGCCCTGATCGCGTTCGCGCTCGTGATGCTCGTGGTCATGATCCAGCCCTACCAGCAGGCGCGGCTGACGGCGTTCCTGCATCCCTGGTCGTCGAAATCGACCGCAGGCTTCCAGGCGGTCCAGGGCCAGATCGCGCTCGGCTCCGGTGGCGTTCTCGGCGTGGGCCTGGGGCGCTCGGTGCAGAAGATCTTCTATCTGCCCGAGGCCCAGACGGACTTCATCCTCGCGGTGATCGGCGAGGAGCTCGGCGTCCTGGGGATCTTCGGCGTCGTCTGCCTGTACGGGATGATCGCGTACGCCGGGCTGCGGACGGCGCGCCGAGCGTCGGGACGGTATGCGAAGCTGCTCGCGACCGGGCTCACGTCACTGATCCTTTGTCAAGGCATCCTCAACATCTTTGTCGTCCTCGGGCTCGCGCCGCTGACCGGCGTCCCGTTGCCGTTCATCTCCTACGCCCCGACGAACCTGTGCGTGATGCTCGCGTCGGTCGGGCTGTTGTTGAACATCTCGCGGCCAGGCGCGCGGCGCCTGGAGGTCGTGGGCGGGCCCAGTCGCGAACGTGAGCGGTCCGCGGATCGTGATCGGCGCCGGCGGGACCGCGGGTCACGTCGTCCCCGCACTGGCGGTGGCGGACGCGCTACGGGCTGAGGGCGCTGAGGTCTCGTTCATCGGTGGCGAGCGGGCGGAGCTCGAGCTCGTGCCCGCCGCCGGGTATGAGCTGCACACGATCCGCGTTCAGCCCCTGTACCGCAAGCGCCCGGCAAAGGCGGCCCGTGCCGCGGTGATCGACGCCGCGGCCGTGCGGGCGGCGCTGCGGATCATGCGGAACACCCGTCCGGCGGCGGCGCTCGGCGCCGGCGGCTACGTCGCGGCACCCGTCGGGCTGGCGGCTGTCGCGAGCCGGATCCCGCTCGTCCTGATGGAGGCCGACAGCCACCTCGGACTGACGAACCGCATGCTGGCTCCGATGGCCAAGCTGATGTTCCTGGCGTTCCCGATCGAGGGCCGCGACGGACCCCGCTACCGCGTCACCGGCCGACCGGTGCCGGCCGCTGCCGTCGACCGTCTCGCGGCGCGGGCCCGGTTCGGGATCGGCGCGCGCGAAACGTGCGTGGTCGTGTTCGGCGGCTCGCAGGGGGCCCGCTCGATCAACCACGCCGCGCTCGAGGCGTTCGCGGGCGCCCGCTTTCACGTCCTCCACGCCGCCGGCGAGCGAGACATCGGCGAGCTCCGCTCGCCGGGGCCGCACTACGACCTGCGCGGCTACATCCCCAACTTCGGGGAAGCGCTCCTCGCCGGCGATCTCGTGGTCGCTCGCGCCGGCGGCTCGATCTTCGAGATCGCGGCCGCGGGCCGCCCCGCCGTGCTCATCCCCTACCCCTACGCCACGGCCGACCACCAGGCCGCCAACGCCCGTTTCATGGAGAGAGCGGGGGCGGCGGTCGTGATCCCCGACGCCGAGCTGACCGGTGCCCGTCTCGCCCAGGAGGTCGGCCGCCTGCTCGCGGATCGGGTCAGGCTGGCGACGATGGCGCACGCCTCTCAGGCGCTCGCCAGGCCCGATGCCGCACGCGAGATAGCCGCACGAGCTCCTCGCCGTGGCGCGCGCGGTCAGAGAGCCAGAGGGCTAGTCAGTAGGGCCGGCTCGGGTAGCCGGGGCCGAGCCGGCCGTTCGCGTGGGCGGCGAGCTGGATCGCGTGTGCCGTCCAGAACGTTCCCGAAGCAGTCCCACCGTTGCACGGGCCGCTGCTGTTGCCGGGCGGCGAGCTCCACAGGAACGCGTCGACGTGCGCGAAGCCGGTGTCCGTGGTCGGGCGCGGTCCCAGCCCGCGGCCGGGCGGGTTGCACAGATCCTCGTTGCCCTGGGTCACGGGGTGGGGGTTCTTTTTCGGCCCGTTGCCGTTCTGAGCGGTGTTGATGACGAAGTTCGCACCGTGGGTGCGGCGCGAGACCTTCTCGCCCCACTTGACCTCGTTGATCGTCCAGTTCAGGTGGGTGTCGTTCGTCCAGAACCCGCGGATCATGCCCACGCCGGCCGCATTGAGGACGCGGGCGGTGTAGCGCGGACCGTTCGCATCGGAGTAGCCGGCCTCGAGGTAGACGACGGTGTGCGGGAGCGAGGAGATCTTCTTGACCTCGTAGCGGAGATCGGCCTCCCAGATGCCGAGCGAGCCCATCTTCCGCACGCAGCCCGAGGAACCGATCCCATCGAGCTCGAGCAGGTACACGACCGGCCGGTGCCCGGTGGCGCGGGCGATCGCGTCGATCCGGGCCCGGAACAGCGGCCCGGCGGCACGGAGCTTCGCCGGAGTCGGGCAGGCACCGGCGGCTGGGTGCAGGAAGTAGGTGTTGATGATCGGGATCGTCCCCGGATCGGCGGTCATGTTGTGGCAGAAGATCTTGATCGCCTGGCTGTATTCCCCCCTAGGCGTCCCCCCCTGGGCGTAGGCGCTGAACCGTTGCGGCTCGGGCTCCACCGCGATCTTCTCGAGGTTGCGGACCTTGTAAGCGAGCCCCGGATCGTTCTTGAGCCGCTGCTGCACCGAGGCGGAGCCCAGGATGTGCTGCTGGAACTCGGCCCAGGAGTAGCTGTCCGGGAAGCTCTTGGGGTTACGCCCCAGCAGCTGCGCGATCGCCCCGGCCGCCGCGCCGTGTGCAGGCCCGTCGACGAAGAAGTTCGCGCCATTCAGCGGATTGGGCCCCGGCGCGACGGGAAGAGCGAGCGGGTTGGCCGGGTTCCGCGTCGGCGAGTACGGGTCGCCGCACACGTATGAGGACTTGCCCCGGGCGCGCGCCGGATGGACCGTGGCGGCGCCCACGCCAACGGCCGCCGCGACGGCCACGAACAACAGAATTCCCTTCCTCACCATGATGCCTCGTCCCCACGCATCGCGAAAATTGTTAGCAGAACTGTCGGCGTCCGGTCGCATCAGCGCCCGCCGATAGCCTCGGCTGTCAACGATTGTTTGACTTTGCGTGGGTTTGAGTAACGACAACTGGGCGGCGCGCCGCCTGCACTTCGTCGGCATCGGCGGCGCCGGCATGAGCGGGCTCGCGCTCGTGGCGCGGGCGCTTGGGGCTGCGGTGACGGGCTCGGACCGCGCCGAGTCCTCCTACATCGAGCGCCTCCGTGAGCACGGAATCGAGCCGGTGATCGGCCATGCCGCGGCAAACGTTCCCGACGGCGCCGAGGTCGTGTACTCGACCGCGATCCCTCCGTCGAATCCCGAGCGGCAGGTGGCCGCAGGACGGGAGCTGCACCGCGCCGACCTGCTGGCACAGCTCGCGGCGCTGCGCCGCTGCCTGGCGGTCACCGGGACGCACGGCAAGACCACCACCAGCGCGATGATCGTGCACGCCCTGCTGCGATGTGGCCTCGATCCCTGCTACGTGGTCGGCGGCGAGCTCCGATCGACCGGGTCGAACGCGGGGTGGGGGAGCGGGGAGTGGATCGTCGTCGAGGCCGACGAATCGGACCGGTCGCTGCTGAAGCTCCAACCGGAGATCGCGGTCCTCACGAACGCCGAGCTCGACCACCACTCGACGTACGCCTCGCGCCTGGACCTCGAGCAGACCTTCCTCACGTTCATGGCCCGCGCCGGGGACCAGGCCGTGGTCTGGGACCGGCCCGCGCTGCGGTCTCTGTGCCCGCCAAACGCGGTCACCTATGACGCCCCCGACCCCGTGCTCGAGCCCTCCGGCGCGCGCTTTGCCTGGCGGGGGATCGAGGTGACGCTCGCCGTTCCCGGCGCCCACAACGCCGTCAACGCCGCCGGCGCTCTGACCGCGGCGGCGCTCGCCGGCGCGGATCCCGCCACCGCCGCGGCCGCACTCGCCGACTTTCGCGGCGCCCGGCGGCGGTTCGAGTTGCTGGGCCAGACGAGCGCCGGCGTGCCCGTCTACGACGAGTACGCCCACCACCCGACCGAGGTCGCCGCGGACATCGGCGCCGCGCGGACACTCGCACCGTCGCGTCTGGTGGCCGTCTTCCAGCCGCACCTCTACTCGCGGACGCGGGCGCTCGCCCAGGAACTGGGCGCCGCGCTGGCGGCCGCCGACGTGTCGGTCGTCCTGCCGGTCTACCCCGCGCGGGAACGGTCCGAGGACTTTCCCGGCGTCGACGGCCGCATGGTGGCGGTCGCGGCGGCCGATGCGGCGGACGGACGGTCGGTGGCGTGGCTGCCGAGCTTCGACGATGCGCGCCGCTTCCTCGAGTCGACGCTGCGCGCCGGCGATCTCTGTCTGGTCATGGGGGCGGGCAACATCGACGCGCTGGGCCGCAGCCTGGTCGTCTAGCGCCGGCGCAGGAGCGTGCGGTCGGCTCGTTGGCGGTCGCGGGCCGTGCTCGGTGGCCGTCGACTCTCGCTCCGTTTGCGCTCTCGCGCCCTTTCGGGCCTGATTGGCGGGTGCGGCCCGCACCGCCACCGCCTCGCTCGGCCCGCCAAATCCTGCATAGCACGACAACTCGCCCCAGAAGGCCGAGGCGTGTCGAGTTATGCATGAGGAGCATGCTCAACACGACAGAGCTCGCCGATTTCGGCGGTGCTGACGTGTTATGCAGGATCCGGAGCCCGAAATCGGATCCGGAAGCCGCCCTCACCCGCCCCCTTCCCCAGCGCCGTTTACCGGGGCCGACCGCTCGCGAGGGCCACGGTCGCGCCGCGGCCAAGTAGGAGCGCCCCGCAAGCCTAACTCGACAGTCCCCCGGGCGCTGGCACCGCCGACCGTCCATTTACCCTGGATCGATGGCTGATCCGCCCTCGGGGCTCCAGCGCGGGTATCCGCTCGCGCGCCTGACCACGATCCGCACCGGCGGATCCGCCGAGTTCTTCGCGCGCGCCGGCGCGATCGACCAGCTCGAGCAGCTGCTGGCCTGGGCCGCCGGCGAGCAACTCGATGTAGGGGTCGTCGGCTCCGGGTCGAACCTCCTGGTGGCGGACGCTGGAGTCCGCGGACTCGTCGTGAAACTGGACAAGGAACTGGCCGAGATCGAACTCAGTGGCACCCGGATACGGTGCGGGGGCGGCGCCCGCCTGCCCGCTGTCTCGGCGCGCGCGGCCAAGGCGGGACTGACGGGGATCGAGTTCGGCGTCAACATCCCGGGAACGGTCGGTGGCGCGGTGCGGATGAACGCCAACGCATATGGCGGCGAGCTCGCCCGCGTACTCGAATGGGTGGAGGTGGTGAGCGCCGGGGGCACCCGGCGCCGGGGCCCAGACTCACTCGACTTCGCCTACCGCCGCTCCAATCTCGGTGCTGGGGAGGTCGTCGCGCGTGCTTCGTTCTCGCTCGGCCCGGCGGCCCCCGAGGAGGTCAAGTCGACGCTCGCCGACATGCGAGCGCGGCGAAAGGCCGCGCAGCCATCGGGGATCAAGACCTTCGGCTCCACCTTCAAGAACCCGGACGACCCGCGCGCGGACGGCCGCACCGCCGGCCAGCTGCTCGACGCCGCCGGTTGCCGCGGCCTTCGGATCGGAGGCGCGAGCTTCTCCGCCAAGCACGCGAACTTCATCGAGAACCATGGCGACGCCACGACCGCCGACGTCGTCGCGGTGATGGCCGAGGGCCGCCGTCGGGTGATTGAGCGGTTCGGCGTGGAGCTTGAGGCCGAGGTACAGGCGCTGGGTCCCGTCGAATTCCCGGCCGATTGGAAGCGGACGTGATTGCCGAAGGCTGGCTCACCGGCCAGCGCCGCAGGGCGGCTCGGCGGCGCGCGATACGGCTGCCCGGTCCGCGGCTGGTCGCGGCTCTGGCGCTCGCGGTGGCGCTCCTCGCGGGCGGTTGGCTGTGGCTGCGCGATTCCTCGCTCGTTGCCGTCCGCCGCGTGACGATCACCGGGGTGAGCGGCCCCGACGCCGGCCGTATCCGGTCGGCGCTGATGCTTGCGGCGCACAACATGACCACGCTCGACGTCAAGAACGGCGAGCTCAACACCGCGGTCGCCCCGTATCCGGTGGTCAAGTCGTTGAGCGTCACCACCCAGTTTCCGCACGGCATGCGCATCCGGGTGACCGAACAGATCCCGGTCGGGGAGATCGTGGTGGGAGGTCGCACGATCGCGGTCGCCAGCGACGGCGTGCTCCTGCACGACGCCGCGACCACGTCGAAGCTGCCGACGATCTCGCTGCCGTCGCCGCCGGGAGGGACGCGTGTGACCGGGGGCCAGGGGATGGGCCTCGTGGCGCTGCTCGCCGCGGCTCCGTACCAACTGCTCCCGCACGTGGCCCAGGCGAGCTCGACCGCCGCCCACGGGCTCGAAGCTCAACTGCGCGACGGGCCGAGCATCTACTTCGGCGATGCCAGCGACCTCGTCGCGAAATGGGCCGCGGCCGCGGCCGTGCTCGCCGACAGCGGCTCCGACAGTGCCCAGTACATCGACGTCACCGATCCCCAGCGGCCGGCGGCCGGAGTGACCGAGAGCCCGACGTCCGCCTCCCAGAGCGCCGCGTCGGGGGTCGCGGTGACGACCTCGACGACCCCCGCGACGACGCCCACCGGAGGCTGAACCACAGCGCTGGAAAGGCTAAGGCTCACGTTGAGGCTTACGGTAAAAAATCAGCAACTCTCCGACGCTGATCGAGAGTTCGGCGATCTGCAACAAACGTTGCGCCGCCGGGCGATCCATTGACTCCCCGCATCGCCAAGCCATAACGTGCAAAACTCCCGCTATCGGCGAACCTAGGAGAAAACACTCAAGCCTATCTTGAGGGTCGGACGGTAATCATGGAAAGCGGTAGCTACCTCGCAGTCATCAAAGTCGTCGGAGTCGGCGGCGGCGGAACGAATGCCGTAAATCGGATGGTCGACGCCGGTCTGCGCGGGGTCGAGTTCATTGCCTGCAACACCGATGCCCAAGCGCTCGCCATGTGCGACGCGGACATCAAGCTCAACATCGGCCACGAGCTGACGAAGGGACTCGGCGCCGGCGCCAACCCGGATATAGGGCAGGGAGCCGCGGCCGAATCGCGCGACGACATCAAGGAGGCGCTCAAGGGCGCCGACATGGTGTTCGTCACCGCCGGCGAGGGCGGCGGGACGGGTACCGGAGCGGCCCCCGTGATCGCCGAGATCGCGAAGAACGAGATCGGCGCGCTGACCGTCGGCGTCGTCACCAGGCCGTTCGCGTTCGAGGGATCCCAGCGCGCTCGCCAGGCCCAGGACGGGATCCAGAAGCTGCGCGAGAACGTGGACACGCTGATCGTGATCCCGAACGAGAAGCTGCTCGCGATCGTCGAGCGGCGCACGACGATTCTGGACGCGTTCCGCGAGGCCGACAACGTGCTTCGCCAGGGCGTCCAGGGGATCACCGACCTGATCACGATTCCCGGTCTGATCAACCTCGACTTCGCCGACGTGCGCACGATCATGCACGACGCCGGGACCGCGCTGATGGGAATCGGCAGCGCCAGCGGGGAGAACCGCGCGGCGGAAGCGGCGAAGATCGCGATCTCGTCCCCGCTGTTGGAGGAGTCGGTCGAGGGTGCGATGGGGATCCTGCTCAACATCACCGGTGGGCACGACCTCGGGCTGTTCGAGGTCAACGAGGCGGCGGAGATCGTGCAGAGCGCCGCCGATCAGAACTCGAACATCATCTTCGGCGCCGTGATCGACGACTCGCTCAGCGACGAGGTCCGGGTGACGGTGATCGCCACCGGCTTCGACCACGGCGGCCCGATGCCGAGCACCGCCCGCGAGACCACCCGCCGTGCCCGCCGGGACCGCGACGTGACGATGGACGACCGTCAGCGGTCTTCGCTCGAGATCAGCGACGACGAGATCGACATCCCGTCGTTCCTCAAAGACCGTTAGTGGGCGACCGGAAACGGTCGACCCGCCGGCAGAGGTTTCGAGAATCCCGATCTGCCGAAGGGTCGGCAGTCGCCGGGGCGCAAGGGTCAGCAGTCGCCCGGGCGCAACCTTGGCGCAACGCGACGTTAAGACGCGTGCCGCAACCTCCGGCGGGTTGATCTGTTCTACGTCTGTCAAACCCGCGGCCGACAGCAATTTGCAGAGTGCAGGCGGACTGCTGGCGGATGTGTAGCGCAACGCGCATCCGCCACGGCGCGAGCAGGGCGCTCGCGGCCGCGATTCTCGCTGCCTGTGGAGCCGCCGCGGTGCTGCCCGGGGCGGCCCGCGCACAGTCGAGCCCCGCTCCGCCGACCGTCCTCGACGGTCCGAGCGCGAACATCGTCGGACTGTCCGGGATCTCCGTGGCGCGCGACGGCACCGGCGGCGTCGTCTATCTGAAGGACGTCGGGGGCGTACAGCACGTGTTCGTGTCCCGGCTCGCCGGGAGCTTCCAATCTCCCCAGCGGGTCGACGCCGGGCTCTCCAGCGCCTCCTCCCAGCCGGTGATCGCCGCCGGCAATGGCGGGCTGCTGCTGGTCGCGTTCATCAACGGCGGTCAGCTGTACGTCGTCGACCGCGCGAGCACCAGCTCCGCCTTCACGTCGCCCGCCGTGCTCGCCACGGGCGCCAGCAACCCGGCGATCGCGATCACCAACCTGAGCAAGGCCTACCTGGCGTTCACCGCCGCCGACGGCTCGGGCCACGATGTCCGCTGCGCGTACTACTACCGGGGGAGCTGGGGAGTCGAGCCGGGTTCGTTCAACGCCACCCCGCGAGACGACGCCGGAACGGGCACGGGACGGCCCGCGGTCGCGGCCGCGGGCGACGGTGTGGGAATCGTCGTCTGGGGTGAGGGCGGGCACATCTACACCCGGCGGGTGTGGGGGATTCCTCCGGGCGGGACGGGCCCGAGCATCGCCTATGAGCAGGCCGACATCCCGTCGCTGAATGGGTGGAACGAGGTCTCGGCGTCCGATCCGGTCATCGGGAGCGGTGGCGACTCCTCGTACGTCGCCGTCGCGTTCGACGAGGTGTTCGCGAACGGCTCACAGCAGCAGTCGCGCGTGTTGATGCGGCAGCTCCGGGGCGGGATCTACGACATTCTTGCCCAGCCGGACGGCCTGACCCCGGGCGGCGGAGGCGCCGATGACCCGCAGGTGACGGCCGGAGAGTACGGAGAGGGGTTCGTGACGTCGGCTCGGGCGACGTCCAACGAGCTGATGGAGATGCGTCTTTCGAACAACGAGACCCCGGGGGCAGTCTCGGAGCTCGACAGCCTCCCAAACACCTCGCAACCGTTCGCGGCTCCGACTTCGGCGGGACTGCACTCGGCGCTGATCGCATGGCAGGAGCAGCTCGCGGGAGCCAACCCGCAGATCCGGGCACGCTTCTTCGACGGTACGAGCTTTGGCCCGGAGCAGGTGCTTTCGTCCCCGAACATGGGCCCGACTGACGCGGCCGATGGGCTCCTGACCGACGGGGATGGCGCGGCGGACGCCGTGGCCGCGTGGGTCCAGGGCCAAGCAGGCTCGCGCGCGATCGTGGTCGCGCAGCTGTACCAGCCGCCGGGGTCGTTCGGTCCGCTCAAGAAGTCGCGGTACGCCCGCAGCGTCGAGCCCAAGTTGTCGTGGTCGGCGTCGCGCGAGCTGTGGGGACCGCTGCGCTACGTGGTCACGCTCGACGGAGTCCAGGTCGGGCAGACGACGGGAACCTCGCTCCAGCTCCCCACCGCCCAGTTCCCGACGCCGCTGTCCCAGGGTCGCCACACCTGGCAGGTGACGGCGGTCAACCCCGCCGGGGTCGCGCGGACCGACAACACGGCCTCGGTGTTCGTCGACACGATCGCCCCCAGCGTGTTGAACGTCAGGCTGACCGGCAAGCGCACGCCAGGCTCCCCGGTCCGCATCCGGATCCGCGCGACTGATGCGGTCGGCATTCCCGCGGCCGACGCGTCCGGAATCAAGTCGGTCCGGGTCCGGTGGGGCGATGGCATCAGCACGCTCGTCAAGCACGGCAGCAAGTTCCACGTCTACAAGAGAGTCGGTCGCTACCGGATCACCGTGATCGTCACCGACCGCGCCGGCAACACGACCACGCAGGTCGTGAAGATCAGGATCAAGCACCCGCCCAAGCCCAAGCGACGGAAGGGAAGGCATGGCCATCGCTGAGCGCTGCCGCAGGTTGGTACGCGCTCGCGCGGCGCGCGCAGCGGTGCGCGCCGGCGCGGTGTGCGCGGCGTTGACGCCCGTCCTGCCGGCGCTGGCGCACGCGCAGGGCCCGGTCTACGCCGCCCAGCCGCCGACCCCGGGAGCGCTCTATCGCGACGGGCAGAGCGGCCGCTACCTGCTGGGCGGTGAGTGGCTCTCGCGGCCCGACTTCGCCGATCTCGGCCGGTCCGCGGGCTATTGGCGCAACGTCGCCTCGACGGAGGGCTGGTCGCCGGTGACGATGCCCAACTCCTACAACGCCAACGATCTCTCGTCGCTGAGCATGGCCGGCTACGTCTACTGGTACCGCAAGGACTTCACGCTCCCGACGACGGGCGCCTTCTCGCGATACGTCCCCGGCAGGTACCGCCACTGGATCATTCACTTCGACTCGGTCAACTACCGAGCCACCGTGTGGCTGAACGGCCGCCGACTCGGTACCCATCTAGGCGCGTACCTGCCGTTCGAGTTCGATCTCAAGGGGCTGAAACCAGGTGTCAACCGGCTGATTGTCCGCGTCGACAACCGTCGCACGGCTGCCGACCTGCCGCCCGGGCCAGGCGGCGGCTGGTGGAACTTCGGCGGCATCCTCGGCGACGTCTATCTCCGCACGGCGCAGCGCGTCGACATATCCCAGGTCCAGGTCCGGCCCGTCCAGGGCTGTCCGACGTGCTCGGCGACGATCGAGGACCAGGCGCTCGTACGCAACGTCACGGGGGTGCCGCAGACGGTTTCGCTGACCGGCACCTACGGTCGCGCTCGACTGAAGTTCGGCTCGGCCACAATCGCGCCTCACGCCACCTGGACCGCCCAGGCGACGGCCACGATCAAGCACCCGAAGCTCTGGGCGCCGGGCCACCCGTATCTCTACAACGCGACGTTCACCGCGTTCGACGCCAAGCACAGGAAGCTCGGCAGCTACTTCACCTACAGCGGCATTCGGACGATCGCCGTCACCTCCGACGGCCGCCTGACGCTCAACGGCCACCTCCTGGACCTGCGCGGGGTGAACCTGCACGAACAGGCTCAGGGATACGGCGCCGCGCTCGACCTCGCCCAGATGCAGCAGCTGATGGGCTGGGTCCAGCAGGTCGGGGCGACCCTGATCCGGGCTCACTACCCGCTCAGCCCAGAGATGGAGGAGATGGCAGACCAGGACGGCATCCTGCTGTGGAACGAGATCCCGGCGTGGGGGGTCGCGAGCCGGTTCCTCAATCAACCCGCGTGGCTCAAGTACGCCCACTCCGTGCTGACGAACAACATCCTCACCAACCAGAACCACCCGTCGATTCTGCTGTGGAGCGTCGCCAACGAGCTCCCGACGCCCGCCACCCATGCCGAGGCGACCTACATCGCCGGCGCCGTGGCGCTCGTCCACAGGCTCGACCCGACCCGCCCGGCCGGCATGGCGATCGCCGACTGGCCGGGAGTGGCGTGCTCGTCGGCGTACAAGCCGCTCCAGATCATGGGCTTCAACGAATACTTCGGGTGGTTCGACGCCGGTGGCGGCTCGACCGACGATCGCGACTCGCTGAGTCCGTTCCTCGACTACCTGCGCGCCTGCTACCCGACGAAGGCGATCTTCGTCAGCGAATTCGGGTTCGAGGGGAGCCGGAACGGTCCCGTCGAGGAGCGCGGGACCTATCAGAACCAGGTCAACCAGGCGGCGTTCCACCTCACCGTGTTCGCGAGCAAGCCGTGGCTCTCGGGCGCAATCTGGTTCCCGCTCCAGGACTTCGCCGCGCGGCCCGGCTGGACCGGCGGCGATCCGCTGGGGACCCCGCCCTACGTGCAGAAGGGCCTCGTGAGCCTGTCAGGCGCGCTCAAGCCGGTCTTCAGCGTCGTCCAGTCGATCTACAAGGGAACCGTGCAGATCGCTCCAGACGTGCGTCGCCGCCACGCGCGGCGGGGGTAGGCGTCACCGGCGCACGCGCCGGGTCACACGCGCCGTCAGTGAGGGTTGGGCGCAGGTCGCAACGACCGCGACGTGACCCGCCGCGCCCGCCGTGACGCCTCACCAGCCCCCCGCGCTCCGCGCCGTGTACTAGCCTCAACGCGTGGCCTCCGCGGCTTCGACCGACCTGCGCCGGACCTCGCTTTATGAGCGACATGTGGCCGCCGGGGCGAAGCTGGTGCCGTTCGCCGGCTGGGAGATGCCGATCCAGTATGCGGGCATACGGGAGGAGCATCTGGCCGTGCGACGCGACGTCGGAGTGTTCGACGTCTCGCACATGGGCCAGGTCGAGACGCGGGGCCCGCAGGCGCTCGAGTTCCTCCAGCGGGTGCTGTCCAACGACGTGCGCCGGATTCCCGAGGGGGGAGCCCAGTACAGCGTCCTATGCCATGAGGACGGCGGCGTGCTGGACGACCTCTTCACCTACCGGCTCGGCGACTGCACGTTCCTGACCGTCACCAACGCGGCCAACCACGAGAAGGACCTGGCGTGGCTGCAGGCGAACGCCGGGGAGTTCGACGTCGACGTGGTCGACTGCCACGAGAGCTTCGCGATGCTGGCGGTCCAGGGACCACGCGCGCGCGAGGTCGTCCAGGGCCTCACGGATGGGAATCTGCCTTCGCGATTTCACTGCTGCGATCGCTCCGTCGCCGGCGCCCCGACGCTCGTCGCCGGCACGGGCTACACCGGCGAGGACGGCGTCGAGCTGCTGCTCGCGCCGGGCGCGGCCCCGTCGGTCTGGGACGCGCTCCTCGACGCCGGAGCCACGCCCGTCGGCCTTGGCGCGCGAGACACCCTGCGCCTCGAGGCGTGCTTTCACCTCTACGGGAACGACCTCAGCGAGGACCGCGGGCCGATCGAGGCCGGCCTCGGCTGGTGCTGCAAGGAGCAGACCGGCTTCATCGGGGCCGAGGCCGTCGCGCGGGCGCGCGCCGAGGGAACCCCCGAGAAGCTCGTCCCGTTCGTGATCGACGGTCCCGGGATCGCGCGTCAGGGCAACCCGGTGACCGGAGGCGGCGTGGTGACGAGCGGAACGTTCTCCCCGTGCCTCGAACGCGGCATCGGGCTCGCGTACGTTTCCACCGAGCAGGCCGAGCCCGCGACGCGGATCGACATCGACGTTCGCGGGACCAAGCGGCCCGCGATTGTCGAGCGCAAGCCGTTACACCGGCCAAACGAACCGCGAAAAGGAGCCTGAGACATGGCCGACCCCAGCTATCCGGCCGAGCTGCTGTACCACCCAGAGCACGACTGGGCTCGGGTCGACGGCGACTCGGCGACGTTCGGGATCACCTGGTACGCGCAGGACGCGCTCGGCGAGGTGGTGTTCTTCGACCCGCCCGACGTCGGCGTCCAAGTCAGCAAGGACAAGCCATACACCGAGGTCGAGTCCGTGAAGGCCGTCTCGGACGTGTTCGCGCCGCTCTCGGGCGAGATCATCGAGGTCAACGGCGCGCTCGCCGAGAGCCCGGAGACGATCAACGACGATCCCTACGGCCAGGGCTGGCTGGTCAAGGTGAGGCTGTCCGACCCCTCGGAGACGGGTTCGCTGATGGACGCCGAGACCTACGAGGGCACGCTGTCGTGACGACGTACACGTCCGCCACGGATGCCGACCGGCTCGAGATGCTGGCGGAGATCGGCGTGGAGTCGATCGAGGCGCTGTTCGCCGACATCCCGCAGAACCTCCGCATGGGCAGGGCGCTCGCGCTGGACGAGGGCCTGTCCGAGCAGGAGGTCTTCGAGGAGTTGCGGGCGCTCGCGGCGCGGAACGTCTCGACCGAGGACGAGGTGTCATTCGTCGGTGCCGGCATGTACGACCACTACATCCCGGCGCTGATCGACTCGATCATCGAGCGGTCGGAGTTCCTCACGCCCTACACGCCGTATCAGCCCGAGATCTCGCAGGGCGGACTGCAGGCGATGTTCGAGTACCAGACGGCGATCTCCGAGCTGACGGGTCTGCCGGTCTCCAACGCCTCGGTCTACGAAGGACCGAGTGCCGTGGCCGCCGCCGGCTACGTGGCCAAGCTCGCCCGCGGGCGGGAGCGCTTCGTCGTCTCCCGCGGGGTCCACCCGCACGCGCGCGAGACGCTGCGCACGCTGGCGCACGGGTGGCAGATGGAAGTGGTGCAAGCGCCGCTGAAGGCGGGCCTGACCGAGCTGCCCGAGCTCGATGAGGGCGTGAGCGCGGTGATCGTCCAGCAGCCGAACTTCCTCGGCGCGGTCGAGGATCTCGGCTCGCTCGCCGACCGCGCCGGCGCGGCGGGGGCGCTCACGATCTGCTCCTGCGATCCGCTCCCGCTCGGGCTGCTGCGAACGCCGGGCGAGTGCGGCGTCGATATCGCCGTCGGCGAGGGCCAGACGCTCGGAAACCGGCTCGACTTCGGCGGGCCTTCGTTTGGCTTCTTCGCCGCCACCGAAGCGCTGATGCGCCGGATGCCCGGCCGGATCGCCGGCGAGACCCGGGACGTCGAGGGCAAGCGCGGCTTCGTTCTGACGCTCCAGACCCGGGAGCAGCACATCCGGCGCGAGCGCGCCACCTCGAACATCTGCACGGCGCAGGCGCTGAACGCGCTCGCCGGCGTCATCTACCTCAGCTGGCTCGGCCGTCAGGGGATCGTCGAGCTCGCCGAACTTATGCTCCAGCGGACCGCCTACGCCCGTGAGCAGCTGCTGGCGGTCGACGGCATCTCGCCGGTGCACGATCAGCCCGTGGTCCGTGAGTTCGCAGTCGCACTCCAGGCGCCCGTGGACCAGGTGATCGCCCGCTGCCGGGAGCAGGGGATCAACCCCGGCTATCCCCTCGGTCGCGACTATCCCGAGCTTGGCGAGGGCCTGCTCGTGGCGATCACCGAGCGACGGACCAAGGCCGACATCGATCGGTTGGTGGGCGCACTCGCCTCGGCCGTCGCGGCCGGGCGGGCTGGAAGCGAGGTGCGGGCATGATCAGCGCCGCCGACGACCGGCTCACGATCTACGAGCGCTCCAAGCCGGGACGCCGGGCGTTTGTGGCGCCGCCGCTGGACGTTCCCGAGCGGCCGCTCGACGATCTGCTGCCGTCCGAGTTGCGCCGCGCCGAGCCGGCACGGCTCCCCGAGGTGGCGGAGCCGGAGATCGTCCGCCACTACAACCGCCTCTCGAAGCGCAACTTCGATCTCGACACCGGCTTCTACCCGCTGGGCTCGTGCACGATGAAGCACAACCCGAAGCTGCACGAACGTGTGGCGGCGCTGCCGGGTCACGCGAAGCTGCACCCGTTCCAGGATCCGCGCGCGGCGCAGGGGGCGCTCGAGCTGATGTGGCGGTTGCAGGAGTCGCTGGCCGAGATCGCCGCGCTGCCGCACGTGTCGCTGCAGCCATCCGCGGGGTCCCACGGCGAGCTCGCCGGCGTGCTGCTGACCCGCGCCTTCCACGAGGACCACGGCGAGAACCGGACGAAGGTGCTCACGCCGGACACCGCCCACGGGACGAACCCCGCGACGGTGACGATGGCGGGCTATGAGGTGGTCAAGGTCGGCACCGACGAGCACGGGAACATCGACCTCGTTGACCTCCGCGCCAAGGCAAACGACGACGTCGCGTGCCTGATGTTGACCAACCCCTCGACGCTCGGCCTGTTCGAGCCGGGAATCGAGGAGATCGCTCACATCGTCCACTCCGCGGGCGCGACGCTGTACTACGACGGCGCCAACCTCAACGCGATCATGGGTATCTGCCGGCCCGGGGATATGGGCTTCGACATCGTGCACTTCAACCTGCACAAGTCCTTCACCCAGCCCCACGGAGGCGGCGGACCCGGCGCCGGCCCAATCGCGGTCGCGGATCGAATCGAGCCGTACCTGCCGCGGCCGCAGGTCGTGCGGCGCGACAGCGGCGGAAACGGGAGCTCGGGCCCCTACTTCGACCTCGATTACGACCGCCCGAAGTCGATCGGGCGCCTCCGCGGCTTCCAGGGCAATTACGGGGTGTTCGTCCGCGCCTATGCGTACATCCGCTCGCTCGGCGCGGCGGGTCTGCGCGAGGTCTCAGAGGTCGCCGTCCTGAACGCGAACTACCTGCTCGCGAGGCTGCGCCGCGAGGGAGTGCTCGAGCTTCTGCCCGCCGCCTACGACCGCCTCTGCATGCACGAGTTCGTGCTCTCCGGCGCGCCGATGAAGCACCAGCTGCAGGTCAAGACGCTCGACCTGGCCAAGCGACTGCTCGACTTCGGGGTTCACCCGCCGACCGTCTACTTCCCGCTGATCGTCGAGGAGGCGCTGCTGGTCGAGCCCACCGAGACCGAGACCAAGGAGACGCTCGACCGGTTCGCCGAGATTGTCGCGGAGATCCTCCGCGAGGCGCGCGAGGATCCCGACGTCGTCCTGAACGCGCCGTACACCACGCCCGTCCGGCGGCTCGACGAGGCCGCCGCCGCTCGCCACCCGGTCGTCAGACAACCGCTGTAGCACGTCAGTGGGGATCGTCGCCGACGGCGCAGCGGAGATCGCGGCTCGGGCCGAGCGGGAGCTCGACGCGCTCGTCGCCATCTCGTCACCGTCGGGCGATATCGCGGGCGCCGAAGAGGCCGTCGCGGTGTGCGCGGCGCTGCTGCCCTCGTCCGCCCAGATCGAGCGGGTGCCGTGCTCGACCCCGAACAGCGCCCCTGACCTGATCGCGCGAATCACCGGAACGGGCTCGCGCAAGTTGCTGCTGCTGGGCCACCTCGACACAGTGATCAGCCACGGGTCACACGTGCCGCTGCGCCGCGACGGGGATCATCTGTACGGCCCCGGCGCCTGTGACATGAAGGGCGGCGTGGTGCTCGCGCTCGGCGTCGCCCGCGCCCTTTCCGCCCATCCCGAGGCATTCGCCGAGCTCGCGGTGCTGCTCGTCACCGACGAGGAGTGGCGAACCGTCGAGTTCGCCCACGTCGGGCGGTTCGCCGGCTACCACGCATGCCTCTGCTTCGAGGCGGGCGAGCGGACCGGCGACCGCCACGAGGGTGTCGTGGTCCGCCGCAAGGCCGCCGGTACGCTGCGACTCGGTGCCGCGGGACGGGCTGCCCATTCCGGCAGCGCTCCGGATCAGGGGCGGAACGCCTTGCTCGCGCTGGCGCGGGCGGCTCTGCTCGTCGCCGAGTACCACGATCCGGGCGGCAGCGAACGGCTGAGCGTCGTCCCGACGCGGATGCGTTCCGGCGAGGCGCTGAACGTCGTCCCCGCGAGGGGTGATCTCGTGTTCGACATGCGAGCCGACCGGCTCGACGCGTTCGACTCGGTGCTCGCCGCGATCCCAGCGGAGATCGGTGGCGTCGCGCTCGAGCCGACGATGCAGCGCCGCTGGCCGGGGATGGACTCCAGGAGCGCGACCGCGGCGCTCCTGAAGCGCGCCGGCGAGCGGCTGGGGCGCCCGATCACCGGCGTGGGCCGTGGCGGCGCGAGCGATGCGAGCCACTTCGCGGCGACGATCCCGCTGACGATCGACGGCCTCGGGCCGCGGGGCGGCGGCGCGCACACTCCCGAGGAGTTCGTCCTCGGCCCGTCGCTCCCGGAGCGGGCTGAGGTCGCGCTAGCCGTGGCTGCTGAGGCGCTTCAGGGCGGCTTGGAGGGAGGCTTCGGCGCGCCGTCTTAGGGCGCGGACCGCCCGCTGGCACTCGCTCGTAGCGCTGCTCGTGTGACAGGGCGCTCCGGGACCATTGAGCCCGGCGCGCTCCGAGCGGTAGGTCGCGGACGCGCGCTCGAACGCCCGGCGCCCCGCCGGCGTGGTCGCCGCATCGGCTGCCGCCACTGCGGGCGGGATCTTCGCCACCTTCGGGCGCGAATACGCCCATGTGACGAGCACGCTGCCGGCGTGGATTCCGCGGACCCGTGGAGCCTGGATGACGACGGTCCGCGAGCCCAAGATGGTCCCGCTGCTCGGGTCGAAGATCATCTGAAACTCGTAGCGCTGGGGGCCCGGTGGAGCGAGCCCAGGTGGTCCCTGACTCGTCTGGGCGGCGACCGCGACGCCCGTGCGTCCGAGCGGGTCGCGGGCGCTGCCGACGTAGCGAAGTCCTGGCAGCTGCTCCACGGCCCTGAACGCGGCGGCCCGCGAGGCCCCGCTCAGCGGCTCCGCGGCGAGGATCGCGGCGAGCTGGGCGAGCGCCACGAACGAGTCCATTCGCACGCCCTTGGGCAGATCGGCCTGGAGGGCGCGCAGCACCCCGGACGGGTCCGTGGGGAAACCCGCGATTGAGCGCGGGCCCCAATCGCCGTAGCCGGGGGCATCCGAGCCGAGACCTAGGCGAGGCCCGTTGGAGGACTGGGACCCGGATCCACCTACTTGGCTGTCGCCCTGGCTGAAGTCCCCTCCGCTCGCGACGATCCACTTGTCGGTCTCGTCACTGCCTGTTAGCGGTCCCCAGGCGATTTTGCCGACGACATGCGTGTACCAGCCCTGACCGCTTCCCAGGGCCGGCCCGGCAGTGGCCACTCCGACCCGGGCGGCCCGCTCGAGCTGCGCCTGCGCCCCAGTCGTCCGCGGCGCTCGGCCGCCGATGCTTGCGAACACGGCGACGACACCGATCACCACGACCGCGCTCGCCGCGATCGCGATCCAGCTCCCGCGGGGCTGCCGGCGGTGGGCGGGGTGGGGCGGGGCATTCAGCCCCGCCGCGCCCCGCACCAGCTGTCGTTCGAGCTCGGGTAGAACCGTCATCGTGAACCCTCCATCTGCTTCCTCAGACGCGCGAGCCCGCGGCTCACGCGCTTGCGTGCGACGCTCGGGGAGCAGCGGAGGCGTGTCGCCAGCTCACCGTAGTCCTGCTCGTCGATCACCCTGGCGGCGATCGCGTCGCGCATCTCGGGGGGGAGCGCTTCCATCAGTGCGGTCGCGGTTCCGTTCAGCGACACGACCGCCTCAATCCGCTCGATCGCGTCGTCGCCCAGCGCCAGCGTCGGGAGCCCGAGCCGCCGCCGCGCCCGGTTCTCGACCCGCCCCCGCTCGAGGCTTCGCGACAGCCGCGCTCGTGCCGCCTGTAGAACGTCCCGAACGCCTGCGGGTCGCCGGGCGTCCTACTCAGCAACTGCTCGTCGCTCACTGCGGCCAAGGACCCCATCATCTCTTACTTGCATCTTCGTCTTCCCGATGTGACCGCGTGCCATCCTGTGGTCATGAACGAGAAGCTCCCTGCGCGAAAGGGTCAAACGCAGCGCGAGGGTCTCGCCTTGCTGATCGGCATCGTCGGGCTGATGTGGCTGATCGAGGTGATCAACACGCTCGACTCCAACCACCTCGACCGTGACGGCCTTTACGCCCGCAACTTCGATCACCTGTGGGGAGTCATCACCTCGCCGTTCATCCACGCGAGCTTCGCGCACCTGATCTCGAACACGATTCCGTTCGTGTTCATGGGCGTGATCATCGCCCTGCAGGGAGCCGCCCGGCTCGCCATCGTGACCGCGATCGTGATCGTCATCGGCGGCGTCGGGACGTGGCTGATCGCGCCGGCGGGCGTCGTCACGATCGGCGCCAGCGGCGTCGTCTTCGGCTACGCGGCGTATCTGCTGACGCGGGGATTGTTTGACCGCAGCGCGGTCGAGCTGCTGCTCGGCCTGCTCGTCGCGGTCGTCTGGGGCGGCGCGCTCCTGGCCAGCCTCGTCCCCCACTACGGGATCTCCTGGCAGGCCCACGCCTGTGGCGCGGTCGGCGGGATCGTCGCCGCCTGGTTGCTCGCGAAGGACCGCAGCCCGGCGCCGGCGCTGCCGGCGGCGGGGCAGGGCGCCGGCGCGCTTACGAAGTGATTTAGAGGCGCCCCCCGCCGGTCGCCCCGGTTGGCGATCGGCTCGGCAAACGGCGCTGGGGAAGGGGGAGGGAGAGGTGCCCTAGCGCGGTCGGGCGCCCTGACCCGGCCGAAAATCATGCTTAACGCGTCAATCTCGGCTCAGACCACGAGCCCTGTCGTATTGAGCACGCTCCTCATGCATAACTCGACAGGCCTCGCCGATTTCGGCGGTCGTGACGTGTTATGCAGGATTTGGAGCCGCTCTCAGCCCCGCCCGGGCACTTCACCCTTCTCCCTCCCCAGCGCCGTTAACGCCAAGTCGCCCGCTCGCCACGCTGCGGCCGAGAGTCGACAGCCCCTGCTCGCACCGGCGATACACAGCGCCACCCGCCCACGCCCCTCGAGGCAGAGCCCCGCCACGTCTAGCTACGCTGCCACACCCATGCGCATCTTCTCCGGAATCCAGCCCACCGGCCGCAAGCACCTCGGCAACTACATTGGCGCCATCGCGCAGTGGGTGGCCGGACAGGACGGTGGCGAGGCGATTTACTGCATCGTCGACCTGCACGCGATCACCGTCGCCTACGAGCCGGGCGTGCTCCGCGAGGCCGTGTACGACACCGGTGCGATCCTGCTCGCGGCCGGGCTCGACCCCGACCGCTGCATCTTCTTCCGCCAGGGCGATGTCCACGAGCACACCGAGCTGACGTGGCTGCTCTCGAGCGTCACGTCATTCGGTGAGCTGGGCCGCATGACCCAATTCAAGGAGAAGTCCGGCAGCCAGCGCGATCTCGTCTCCGCGGGACTTTTCTTCTACCCGGTCCTCCAAGCCGCGGACGTGCTCGCCTACCGGGCCCACGAGGTGCCGGTCGGCGAGGATCAGCGCCAGCACGTCGAGCTGATGCGCGATGTCGCGGAGCGGTTCAACACGCGCTTCGGCGAGACGCTGGTATTGCCGGAGGTCCGAGTGCCGGACGTGGGGGCGCGGATCATGGATCTCCAGTTCCCCGACCGCAAGATGTCGACGACCGGCGGCAGCCCGCAGGGCACCGTGCTCGTGCTCGACGAGCCGGACACGATCGTCAAGAAGATCCGCTCGGCCGTCACCGACTCTGGCAGCGAGGTCGTCCTGGCGCCCGACAAGGCGGGAATCTCGAACCTGATCGGCATCCTCGCCGCCGTACGCGGCACGAGTCCGGACGAGGTCGAGCGGGAGTTCGACGGTTCCGGATACGGCGGCTTCAAGCAGGCCGTGGCGGACGCCGTGGTGGAGTACCTGGCGCCCGTCAGAGAGCGCTATCAGGCGGTGCGGGCCGACGAGCAGCGGCTCGAGCAGATCTTCGCGGAGGGCGCCGAGAAGGCCCGTGCCATCGCGTCCGACACGCTGCACGACGTCCGCGAGGCGATGGGCGTCGGGCCGGTCCGGTAGCGCCGCTACTGTCTGCGCTGCCGATGCGCCTGATCGACCTCGAGCTCGACCTCGACGTGTTCGCCGGTCCGTTCGACCTGCTGCTGACGCTGATCCTCCGCGAGGAGGTCGACCTTCTCGAGGTCGACCTCGCCGAGGTCGTGATCTCCTACATCGACCACCTCGAGCTCCGGGGCGAACTCGACCTGGAGGCGGCCACCGAGTTCCTCGTGCTGATCGCCGCGCTGTTGGAGCTCAAGTCGCGGCTGATGCTGCCCGGCGAGGGGTCCGAGGAGATCGATCTGGATCCCGGCGAGGCTGCCGAGGAGCTGCTCGCGCGGCTGCTCGACGCCCACCGCTACCGCGCCGCCGCCACCTATCTGCGCGAGCGGCTGGCCGCACAGGAGGGGTTCCGGTTCCGCTCGGCGCCGCTGCCGCCGACGCTGCGACGGGCGTCGCTGAAGGACGCGGGGCCCGTTTATGACCCCGGGCGGCTCGCGTTGGCGATCGGCGACCTGTTGACGCTCCCGGAGCCCGTCGATCTGCGCCACATCGCCGTCCCGAAGGTGACCGTCGGCGAGCGGCTCGCGCATCTGCGCGCGCTCCTCCGGCGCGGGAGCTTCACGTTCGAGGAGGCGGTGGCGCGCTCCGATCGGGTGACGGTCGCCGTGACGCTGTTTGCGGTGCTGGAGCTCTACAAGCGGGGTGAGCTCACCTGGGCCCAGGACGAGCCGTTCGGCGAGATCACGATCGAGGCCGCCGGGGCCACGGCGGCGACCCGCCTGACCGCATGACGATCGGCCTCGAACAGACGCTCGAGTCGCTCCTGTTCCTCTCCTCGGAGCCGGTCGAGGCGACCGCGCTCGCGGATGCGACCGGCGCCGAGCTGCACGAGGTCGTCACCGCGCTCGAGCGCTTGCGTGAGCACTACGAGTTCGAGCGCCGGGGCCTGGTCCTGCGCGAGCTCGGCGGGGGCTGGGCGCTAAGCACCCACCCCGACGCGGAGCCCGCGGCGCGCCGGCTGCTGGCCCGCCCGCGGACGCCGCCGCTGACCCCGGCGCAGGCCGAGACGCTCGCGATCGTGGCCTATCTGCAACCGGTCTCCCGCCCGGAGATTGCACGAATCCGAGGGGTGAACGCCGAATCGGCGGCCTCGACGCTGCTCGAGCGGGGCGTGATCGAGGAAGCCGGCCGCTCGCAGTTCGGGGCCGTGCTGTACCGGACGACCGAGCTGTTCCTGCGCCTGTTCGGTCTGCCCTCGCTCGACGAGCTTCCGGACCCCGCCGCCTTCGATCCCTCCCCCGAGCTCGAGGAGGAGCTCCGCGAGCGGCTGTTGCGAGCCGGCGAGGCGCGAGCGACGGCCTAGCGGTCGGCGCGGGCCGCGAGCTGGCCGCAGGCTGCGTCGATCTCACGCCCGCGGGTCAGGCGGACGGTGGCGTCGAGCCCGCGCCGCTCGAGCTCGGCCTTGAATGCCTCGATCGCCTTCGGGCTGGACCCACGATACGGGGAGGCCGTCGGGTTGTACGGGATCAGGTTGACCTTGAAGACGCGGCGGTCGAGCGCCTCGGCGAGCTGGATGGCCTGGACGTGCGAGTCGTTGACGCCGGCGAGCATCACGTACTCGATGAACACCTTGCGGCGCTTGCGCTCGTAGTACGCCTCGCACGCGGCGATCACGTCGGGGAGCGGATAGCGGTCGTTGACCGGCATCAGCTCCGAGCGCAGCGCCGGGTCGGCGGCGTGCACCGAGAGAGCGAGCCGAACGGGCATCGGATCCGCCGCCAGGCGGTCGATCCCGGGGATCCAGCCGACGGTCGAGATCGCGGTGCGGCGGTTGGTGATCCCAATGTCGGGGAGCCGCCGGCACGCCGCCAGGACGCTGTCGAGGTTCATCATCGGCTCGCCCATCCCCATGAACACCGCGTGGTCGACGCGATCGATCCGCCGGAAGTGCAGCGCCTGATCGAGGATCTCCCAGGTGGTGAGGTTGCGGCCGAAGCGCATCTGGCCGGTGGCGCAGAACGTGCACGTCAGCGGGCAGCCGGACTGGGATGAGAGACACAGCGATCGCCGCCCGTCTCCGTAGCGCATCAGCACGGCCTCGACGGGTCGCCCGTCGTGGGTCATGAACAGAGCCTTCACGGTCCCGTCCCGGGCCTCGGCCTGGTGCTCGAGCGCCAGCGTCGTGAACGGGACGGCCGTGCCGAGCCGCTCGCGGAGCGCCAGCGGGAGGTCAGTCATCGAGTCGTAGCCGGTCGCGCCCTGGGCGGTCCAGCGCCAAATCTGCGCGGCCCGGTAGGCCGGCTCGTCGAGCTCCCTGAGCTTGTCCTCGATCACGCCGAGATCCATGCTCTCTATGGTGGCAGGGCGATGCGCCTCGCCAAGTACCTGGCCTCCGCCGGCGTCGCCTCGCGGCGGGCCGCAGAGGCGCTGATCCGCACGGGACGAGTCACGGTCGGCGGCGCCCCGGTGACCGATCCGGCTCGCGAGGTCGGGCCCACGGACGCCGTGGCGCTCGACGGCGAGGCGGTCGAGCGCGCGCCGGAGCGCGTCGTGTTCGCGGTCAACAAACCGCTCGGGGTCGTGTCCACCGCGCGCGACCCACAGGGCCGCCCGACCGTGGTCTCGCTCGTCCCCACCCACCTGCGTCTGTATCCGGTGGGCCGGCTCGACATCGATACCACCGGGTTGATCCTCCTGACCAACGATGGCGAGCTCGCGCACCGGCTGACCCACCCGAGGTTCGAGGTCGAGAAGAGCTACCGCGCGGTCGTGGCCAACGCTCCCGTCCGCGACAGGGCGGTCCGGGCGCTGAGTACTGGCGTCGAGCTCGACGACGGCCCCACCGCGCCGGCGCGGGTGCGCCGCGTCGCCGCGGACACGCTCGAGCTGACGATCCACGAAGGTCGCAAGCGCCAGGTCAAGCGGATGTGCGAACAGGTCGGGCACCCCGTCAAGCGCCTCGAGCGGGTTCGCTTCGGCCCGCTCGAGCTGGGGGACCTCGAGCCCGGGGCGCACCGCCGGCTGGAGGCGGCCGAGGTCGAGCGCCTCGCGGCGGCGGGCGCCGGCGGCGCTTAGCGCTGGATCAACAGCTCGTCGCGGCGCAGCGTCGTCGTCGTGAGCACGCGCGAGACCCCGGCGGGCGTAAGCGCGATCGGCCTGTCGGCGGCGAGGCGCATGATCGTGAACTGATACGCGTGGCGCAGCCACACCTCGTGGAACCCCGGAATCGGGTAGGAGCTCTGCATCTGCGATGGGGTGAGGTTGCAGGCCGCGCCCCACCAGCACAGCCGCTCTCGCGGCGCGCTGATCGAGACGATGTCGAGTTCGCGCACGGTCTCCGGGCGATGGTTCCGCCAGAACTCGAGGCGCGGCAGATACAGAGACAGCGGCAGCAGGTCCCGGTAGTGCTGGACGAGGATCACCCGCTGCGACTGCCCGGCCGCCGGGCGGGTTCCGAGCACGCGAGCGACTCCGCGCCAGTCGGGGCGCTGGAGGTTTCGATCCGAAGCCACGCCGATCGCGGCGGCCACCCCCGTCGCGCAGAGAACGACGGCGGCGCAGATCCCGACGACCCCGGCACGCTGCGCGCCCAGCCCGCCGGCCACCGCGATCGCCGCCGGCAGCCACAGCGCGATCACGTTGCGGGTGATCAGGTCGTCGACGCCGACGGCGACGAGCACGAGGTTGAGGATCAGCCCGCCCACGGCGAGCGCGCCGACGGCCAGCGCCGCGCGCCGCTCGACCCGGTCGGCGCGGAACGCGAGCAGGAGCAGTCCGATCACCACCATCGCCGCGCCGAGCGGCTCGAGCACGTCGTACGCCGGGGCCCCCGTGCCGATCACGAACTGAGGGATGATCTGGCCGAGCCGCGGGCCCAGCGCGATCTTTGCGATCCAGCTCGCGTTGCCGGTCCCGTTCTGGCTAATCGCGAGCGGGATCAACGCCAGTCCGCACAGCGCGACGAGCCCGACGGCGATCTGCACCGACCGCCTGCGCCAGTGCGACGCGAGCAGCCAGATCGCCTGCGGGACGATCGCGAGCAGCGCGTAGTAGTGCGTCGCCAGTGCCAGGCCGGAGGCCACCACCCAGGCCGCCAGGGTTCGCGGCGTCGGGGTCGCGCGCGCATAGGCGAACGCGAGCAGCGCGACTGCGGTCAGCAGCACGAGCATCGAGTACGAGCGCGCCTCCTGCGAGTACCAGATCAGAAACGGATTACAGGCCGTCAGCGCCGCGGCGATCACGCCCGCGCGCTCGGAGACGAGCTTTCGCGCGGCCATGTAGGCGACCGGGACGGTGGCGACGCCGCAAACGGCCGAGAGCGACCGCAGACCGGCCTCGCCGTAGCCGAACAGCCTCGCCCACACCCAGACTATGCAGTAGTACAGCGGGGGCGTGGACTCCGACTGCGGGATCAGGCCCAGCATCTTGCCGGGGGAGTAGTGGACGAGGAGGGCGGTGTTGCCCTCGTCGAACCAGAAGCCCTGATGGCCGATTCCGACGAACCGCAAGGCCGCCCCCAGCACCGTCAGTGCCGCGACCGCGAGCGCGGCCGGTGAGCTCAGGCCACGGGTCAGACTGCGCTCACCGCTACCCAGCGATGCTCCCCGCTGATGGGAAAGAGCGCCAACGCTCACGGGCGCGGATGTTAGGGCGGGCCGACGCGCGAAAGCGCGACTCCAGGACGGCCACGAGCGGGCGTCCGGGAGACGTGAGATAGCCTTAACATGATCTCAACATAGACAGGTACCGCGAGAAAACGCTTACCGGGCAGTATTTTCAGTACATGCGACCGGAGTCGAGTGCCCCCGACCCGGCCGTCGTGCTTGCCTCTGGACCCGTCGCCGGCGCCGGCGCCGGGCATGGAGAGCCGACGGTTGCGATACCGCGCCTCACGCTGAGCGCGCGGTTGCACCTGCGCTGGCCGCGGGTGGCGCTGCACCCACTCGCGGGCCGCGCCGCGCTCGGCGCAATCGTCTTCGGAGCGTTCATCGTGGTCGCGTTCACGACCTCGGGACCGACGGCCCTGGTCGCACGCAGCGTCCAGACGTTCCCTGGCTGGGAGGCCGGTCCTCTGCACGGCCTGTTCCAGGACCTCAACTTCAGTAGCGGCAGGGCTGCGGATCTCGGCCTGAGCTTCGTGTTCATCGGGATGTGCCTCGCGTACTTCGTCGCGGTCGGCGCGGTGCGGACGCTGTCGATGCGCGTGATCGTCGTGTGCGTGATAGCGGTGCATGCGATCCTGCTCATGGGTCCACCGCTGACGCTGACCGACGTGTTCAACTACCTCGGCTACGCGCGGCTCGGCGGGCTGCACCACCTGAATCCGTACACGCACGTGATCCGGGCCGAGCTGCACGACCCGATCTATCGCTTCACGACCTGGCACAACCTGCGCAGTCCCTATGGGCCGCTGTTCACCGCCGGCAGCTACCTGATCGCGGCGTTCCCGCTGGCGTCCGCATATTGGACGCTCAAGGTCGTCACGGTCCTCGCGAGCCTCACGTTCATCGGGCTGGTGTGGAAATGCGCGCGGCTGCTCGGGCGTGACCCCCGGTTCGCGATCGTGTTCGTCGCCCTGAACCCGATCTATCTGATGTACGCGGTCGCGGGGTTCCACAACGACTTCTTCATGCTGATCCCGTCGACCGCCGCGATCGCACTCGTCCTGTCCCGTCACGACCGCTCCGCGGGAGCCGCGGTGATGATCGCGGTCGCGGTGAAGTTCACCGCGATCCTGCTGCTCCCGTTCCTGCTCGTCGGGGTCGTGACGAACCGCCGGCGCGCGAAGATCCTCGTCGGTGCCGCCCTGGCCGCGATCCCGCTCGCCGCCATGTACCTGGCGCTGTTCGGCCTCTCGCTCCCGAACCTCGTCGATCAGAGCACGTTGCTGACGCCTTGGAGCGTGCCCAACATCATCGGCCTGATCCTCGGCGTCGGCGGTGGAACGCCCGGGTTGCTGCGGGTCGCCAACGTCGTGCTGATCGTCGTGATCGCGCTGCTGTTGCGGCGCAACCGAGAGTGGATCTCCGACGCGGGCTGGTCGACGCTCGCGCTGATCGCGACCCTCGCCTGGCTCGTGCCGTGGTACGTGATCTGGGTGCTGCCGCTGGCCGCGCTCGGCAAGAGCGTCAACCTGCGACGCGTCGCGCTCGTCTTCACGGCATACCTCGTGCTCGGTTTCGCTCCGTACACCGGAGCCCTGCTCTCGAAGTTCGGGATCAACCTCATGAACAGCCCGGCCGGGCAGGCGTCGACCACTCTCCAGATCAAGCTCGCCAAGTAACCCCTGTCAGCTTTGCGTAAGGTCCAGCGGCTCCGGCGCGCCTTGACAGCCGGCCAACTGTTAGCGTCGTGTTAGATGCGTGTCGAAGTCGGGACACCCCCACCGAACGTCGGCCGCACGGAGGCCCCTGTGGCCGTGCGCCGTCGCAGCCTCGATCGCTTCGAGCTCGGCGTGCTCGTCGCGTTCGGCGCGGTCTCGCTCTGGGTGCTCACGCTCGACCTCCTGCAGGTGATCGTGAACGGTCGCGTGTGGACGGGGACGGACGGCGTCTACATCGTCGATCAGTTGCAGTACCTGGCCTGGATCCGCAGCGCCTCCCATCACGTGCTCGTGTCGAACCTGTTCGTCCTTCGCTCGACGCCCGCCGATTACTTCCAGCCGGCCGTCGCGATCTCGGGAGGACTCACGGCCCTCGGGCTCTCCCCGGCGATATCGCTGCTGCTATGGAAGCCCGTCGCCGTGGCCGCCGTCTTCTTCTCGTTCCGCGAGTTCGTCCACCGCACCGTGCCGGGGCTGTGGCCCCGGAGACTGGCGCTGCTGCTCGCGCTGTTCTTCGGCTCGTTCACGTTCCTGTACGGGTCCTGGGGAGTGATCGGCGACCTGTTCCCGGGCTTCCTGTCGTGGGGGTACGCGTTCGGGCTGATCGCCCTGGGGTGCATGGTCGCGGGGCTGCTCACCTACGACCGCGCCCGCTCGAGCGGCCGCATCGCATGGTGGCCGGGATTGCTCGGGGCGCTGGCGAGCCTGCTCCACCCCTGGAACGGAGAGGAGCTGATTCTGGTCATCGTCGCCACCGAGCTCGTGCTGTGGCGTGGGCTCCCGCGCACGCTTGCGCAGTTGAAGCTGCCGGGGCTGACCGTCGGGCTGTCGGCCCTGCCGCTCCTCTACTACGTTGCGCTGGGCCGCGCCGACATCTCGTGGCGGCTGGCCCGCGAAGCGAGCAAGCATGCGTTCTCGCTGTGGGCGATCCTGCTCGCGCTGGTGCCGCTCCTGATTGGGGCCGCTTTCGCGGTCCGCCGCAGAAACGCGAACTTCCTCGCCGTCGCCACGCGGACGTGGCCGCTCGCCG
This sequence comes from uncultured Solirubrobacterales bacterium, assembly GCA_963812225.1. Taxonomy (GTDB): domain Bacteria; phylum Actinomycetota; class Thermoleophilia; order Solirubrobacterales; family Solirubrobacteraceae; genus Palsa-465. The sequence goes on along the minus strand of CAWEUN010000004.1, from coordinate 394,397 downwards.
CGCTGATCATCTTCCTCGTCTCGGCGAGTGGGTTCAGCGCCACTCCGCTGCACGCCTTCCAGGGCATCACGCTCCCGCTCGCCGTGCTCGCGGTGGAGGGCGTGCAGCGTCTCGGATGGCGCCGCCTGCCGTACGCCGGATGGGTGACCGCGATCGTGGTCTTCCTGATCACGGTTCCAGCGACGGCGTACGAGCTCAACACCGCGCGCAAGCTCGCGGCGCCGACGCCGGGCAACGCCAACTTCATCGCGCGGGATGAGCGCAGCGCCCTCAACTACCTGGCGCATGACCGGACGCCCGGGGGCGTTCTGACGCGCAGCTATCTCGGCGCCGCCGTTCCCGCGAAGACCGGGCGCCGCACGCTCGTCGGCGACTGTCTGTGGTCGCAGCCCAACTGCGGCGGCCGCGTCAGCCAGTCACAGGCGTTGTTCGACGGCAAGCTCCGCGGGGCCGCGGCACGCGAGTTCGTGCAAGACACGGGCGCGACGTTCGTCCTCGCCGACTGCACCGCCACCGCGGACTTGCGGGGGACACTGCGCCCGATGCTCGTCTCGGTCCACCGCTTCGGTTGCGCCACCGTCTACCAGCTGGACACTCCCAGCCGTCCGGTTGGGCCTTTGGCAGAATTCCGCGGCCATGCGGCTGTTCGCGCTACGGGGCGCAAGTAGCGTCGCGGCCAACGAGGCCGAGCAGATCCTCGGCGCCACCGACGAGCTGATGCGCGAGCTGATCGCGCGCAACGGGCTGACGCCCGAGACGATGGTCAGCTGCATCTTCACGCTCACGCCGGACCTCAACGCCGAGTTCCCGGCCGTGGCGGCGCGCCGCCTCGGGTTGGATCGCGTTTCCCTCCTGTGCGCCCAGGAGGTGCCGGTCCCGAGCGCGATGCCGAAGGTGATCCGGGTGCTCGTCCACTACTACGCGCCGGACGATCACCAACCGCAGCACGTCTACCTCGGCGACGCGCGGGGGCTGCGGGCCGACCTCGAGTCGGCACAATAGGCCTGGATGGCCATCGAGTTCTCAGACCGGATCCGCCGGATCCCCGTCTACCCCGTCGCCTCCGGGTACGACCTCGGAGCCGATGTGGCGATGCTCGCCTCGAACGAGTCGCACTTCCCGCCGCTGCCCGCGGTCGTCGAAGCGGCCGGGCGGGTGCTCGCGGGCGCGCACCGGTATCCCGATCCGTCGTACTCGCCGCTGCGCCGCGCGCTCTCGGACCGCTACGGCATCGCCGCCGAGCAGATCGCGCTCGGTAACGGGTCGTGCGACATCCTGCTCGCAGCTGGGGAGGCGCTGCTCGAGCCCGGGGCGGAGGTCGTCTACGCATGGCCCGCGTTCAGCATCTATCCCCATCTCGCGGCGGCCTCGGGGGCGCGGGCGATCGAGGTGCCCCTCGACGCGGACGATCGCCATCAGCTCGACGCGCTCGCCGCCGAGATCACGGTCGCGACCCGGCTCGTGCTCGTCTGCAACCCGAACAATCCGACGTCGACCGCGCACGGCCTTGACGCGATCGAGGAGTTCCTGCGCCGGGTGCCGAGTCACGTATGCGTGATCCTCGACGAGGCCTACTGCGAGTATTCGCTCGCGCTCGGGGACACGTACGCATCGGTGGAGCTGCTGCGCCGGTTCACGAACCTCGTGCTCCTGCGCACGTTCTCGAAGGTGTACGGACTCGCCGGCCTGCGGGTCGGGTACGGGCTGTGCGGATCGCCCGACTTCCGCGTCGCCGTGGATCAGATGCGCCAGCCGTTCTTCGTCAACGCGGCGGCACAGGCGGCCGCGGTCGAGGCGCTCGGTCATCAGGACGAGGTCGAGCGGCGGGTCGTGCATACGATCGCCCTGCGCGGCGCGTTGGTGGAGGGCGTCCGCGAGCTGGGGCTGTGGGTGGCGGAGTCAGATGCGAACTTCATCTGGCTGCACCTGCCGGACGAGGCGGACGAAGGCGAGGTGGTCTCCGGGCTGCGCGAGCGCGGCGTACTTGTCCGCGCCGGCAACTCGCTCGGGCGCGCCGGCGCGCTGCGCGTGACGGTCGGCACCGAATCCGAGAACGAACGTTTCGTCGCCGCCCTCGGCGAGCTGGTCTCCTAGGTTCCGGGCGCTCGCAGCCCGTGGCCTTCTGGTCGGCGGTCGGCCCGGTAACGGCGGCAGGGAGGGGTGCGGGCCGGGAGGTTCTGGCGGGCCCGGGCGGATCTTCGGGCCTCTGGATCCGGAGAATTTCCTGCATAACACGACAACGCCGAGGTTTTCTGCGAGCCCTGTCGTATTGAGCACGCTATGCATGCACAGCTCGACAGGGCTCGGCTCCCGAGCCGGGATTGACGCGTTAAGCAGGTTCCTGAGGGCCGGATTCCGCGGTTCTGTCACCGATTCGTGACGGTCTCGCCACACGCGACACGCTCGCGCCACAGATCGGACCCGAGGGACCCGCGAACAATCCCACCCACCTCCCTCCCCAGCGCCGTTTACCGGGCCGCCCGCCGGACGAAGCAAACTAGGCCCCCATGTGGGCGATCGTCCGTGCCACCGCTTGGCATCCCGTCCGCCGTCTGGTAGAAACCCCGCCCGACGCGTATGTCCGACCAACGCCACATCTCCGCTCTCGGCTGGTCCTACTACGCGCGCTTCTACGCCTGGCGATTTAGCTAGGCGCTCGGCCATGCTCCGCTCCCGCCGACCCAGGCGGGCGGCCTCGAAGGAGGTCGGGCGCCGGTAACCACTCCGCCCCTTCGGGGGCTCTCGACCACGTACAGTTCCAGGCGCAGAAAGGACCGAAAAATGATGATCGTGATGAAATCGACGGCCACCGAGCAGGAGGTGCAGGCCGTCATCGACCGGGTGGAGAGCGTCGGCGCGCGCACCCATCTGAGTCGAGGTGAGGAGGTCACGGTGATCGGCGCGATCGGCGACCGCGAGCACGTGGCCCGGCTCGAGCTCGAGGGCGCCCCCGGCGTCGACCGCGTGGTCCCGATCCTCAAGCCCTACAAGCTCGCCTCGGCGCAGTTCAAGCACGGCCGGCGAACCGTGCTCGACATCGCCGGTCGCAAGGTCGGCGGCCAGCACTTCGCGATGATCGCCGGGCCGTGCACCGTGGAGTCTCGCGAGCAGACGCTCGAGACCGCCCGGATCGTCCGCGACGCCGGCGCCACGCTTTTCCGCGGCGGTGCGTACAAGCCCCGCACCTCGCCGTACGCGTTCCAGGGCCTGGGCCAGGAGGGGCTTCGGCTGCTCAGGGAGGCCAAGGACGAGACCGGCCTCCCGATCGTGACCGAGGTCATGGACGTGCGCGATCTCGAGCCCGTCCTCGAGGTGGCCGACGTGATCCAGATCGGGGCACGGAACATGCAGAACTTCACGCTGCTCGCCGAGATCGGCCGATCCGGCGCTCCGGCATTGCTCAAGCGCGGGCTCTCGAGCACGCTCGAGGAGCTGCTGATGGCCGCCGAGTACATCCTCAAGGAGGGCAACGAGTCGGTGATGCTGTGCGAGCGCGGCATCCGGACGTTCGAGACCGCTTACCGCTTCACGCTCGATCTGATGGCGGTGCCGGTTCTGAAGGAGCTCAGCCACCTGCCCGTGATCGTCGACCCGAGCCACGCCGCGGGCAGGCGTGACCTCGTCATGCCGCTGTCGCTGGCCGCCGCCGCGGCCGGTGCCGACGGGATCATCGTCGAGGTCCACCCGCGTCCTGAGGAAGCGATCTGCGACGGCCCGCAGCAGCTCGTCGCAGACGAGTTCGGCGAGTACCTGGAAAGGGTCCAGGCGGCGGCAGCGGTGGCGGGCAAGGCGCTGTCGAGCGCGGCCGTTTGAGGATCGCCGTCCTCGGCGTCGGGCTGATCGGCGGCTCGATCGCCGTGGCGGCGCGCGAGCGGCTCGATGCCGCGGTCGCGGGCTTTGACGTCTCCGCCGCGGCGCTCGACACCGCCCGCGCGCGGGGCCTGGTCGACCGGATCGCCGGCACGATCGAGGACGCGGTGCACGACGCCGAAGCGGCATTCGTGGCGGTCCCCGTCGGCGCCCTCCCCGCGATGGTCGGCGCGGCGCTCGCAGCCGCACCGAGCGACTGCGTCGTGACAGACGTCGGCTCGACGAAGCGGGCGGTCGTCGCCGCGCACGACGATCCGCGGTTCGTCGGGGGTCATCCGCTCGCGGGCGCGGAGAACGCCGGCGCCGAACACGCGCGAGCGGATCTGTTCGATGGCGCGACCTGGTATCTGACGCCCGGGCCCACAACGTCGGGCCTGCTCTACGAACGGCTCTACCGGTTGCTTCACGGGCTCGGCGCGAGACCCGTGGCGATCGAGCCTCAGACGCACGACGCGATTCTGGCGACGGTCTCCCATCTCCCGCACGTGCTCGCGAACGTGCTCGTCTCCCAGGCCGCCGATGCGCTCGCCGCCGGCGGTGAGCGGCTCCCGGCGACCGGACCCAGCTTCCGCGATGCCACGCGCGTTGCCGGGGCCCCGAGCGCGATCTGGACCGACATCTACATCTCGAACCGCGACGCGCTCGGCGGCGAGATCGACGCCACGATCGAGCGCCTGAGCGAGTTCCGTGACGCGCTCGGCAGTGCCGACCCGGGCCGGATCACGGCCTGGAATGACGCTGCCGCCGGGCACCGCAGGAGGTTGCTCGAGTCCGACCTCGCGGGCGGTCCGCTGTTCGAGCTCCGAGCATCGGTGCCGAACCGTCCAGGCGTGGTCGCCGAGCTGGCGCTCGAGCTGGGACGGGCCGGCGTCAACATCACCGACATGGCGCTGTACCCCGCCCCGGACATGAGCGAGGGAGTCGTCGCGCTGTGGATCGCCGGCGAGGACCCGGCCCGCCGCGCCGAGGAGCTCGTCGTGAAGCTCGGCTTTCCGGTGGCCCGCGCGTGAAGGTGCGATTCGACCCGTCGGGGCCGCTGCGCGGGCGCCTCGCGCCACCGCCCGACAAGTCGCTCTCGCATCGCGCGGCGCTCCTCGGCGCGATGGCGTCGGAGCCGGTCCGCATCGGCAACTATCTCGCCGCCGCGGACACGAGCTCGACGCTGGCGGCGGTGCGAGCGCTCGGCGCGATCGTCGAGCAACGCCCCGACGAGCTCGTGATCCGCGGCACCGGGCTGCGCAACGCGCACGTCCCCACGGAGCGGATCGACGTCGGCAACGCAGGGACGCTGATGCGACTGCTCCCCGGGTGGCTCGCGTTCCAGCTCGACGGCCGCTTCACGCTCGACGGCGACCAGTCCATCCGTCGCCGGCCGATCGATCGGATCGCCGAGCCGCTGCGGCTGATGGGGGCGCAGATCGACGCGCGGGACGGGCGCTTTCCCCCGTTCACGGTCTCCGGCGGTCCGCTCCAGGGGATCGAGTACGAGCTGCCGGTGGCAAGCGCCCAGGTCAAATCGTGCGTGCTGCTAGCCGGTCTGGTCACGAACGCGACGACCGTAGTCGAGCCCGTCCCCTCGCGCGATCACACCGAACGGCTGCTCTCGCGCGCGGGCGCGTCCCTCACCCGTGACCGCGACGCGAGCGGCGGCTATCGCACGACCGTGCGCAACGCGGACGAGCTCGAGCTCGACCGCGTGGATGTCCCGGGCGACATGTCATCGGCGGCGTTCCTGATCGCCGCCGGCGTCCTCGTCCCGGGCTCTCGGCTGCTGCTCGAGCGCGTCGGCGTGAACTGGACGCGGACCGGCTTTTTGCGGATCCTCGAGCGGATGGGAGCGATCGTCCTGGGTGAGCTCGAACCGGTCGGCGCGTTCGGCGAGCACGAGCCCGTCGCCGATCTCGACGTCACCGGCGCGCCGATCGAGGCGACGACCGTCGACGCCGCCGAGGTGCCACTGGCGATCGACGAGCTCCCGCTCGTGGGCCTGCTCGGATGCTTTGCCGAAGGCGAGACGATCGTCAGGGGGGCCGGCGAGCTGCGGATCAAGGAGTCCGATCGGATCGCGAGTGTGGTTGAGGGACTGCGCGGGCTCGGCGCCGAAATCGAGGCGGCCCCCGATGGGTTCGCCGTGCGCGGCACCGGCGCGCTCCGTGGTGGCCGGATCGACGCGCGCGGCGACCACCGGCTCGCCCTGCTCGGGGCCGTCGCCGGACTGGCCTCGGAGGAAGGCGTCGAGGTAGTCGGGATGGAGGCGGCTGCGGTCTCCTATCCGGGCTTTGGTGAAGACCTGGCGAAACTGGCGGCCGCCTGATGGTCGTCGCGATCGACGGACCGGCCGGAGCCGGCAAATCGAGCGTCGCGCGCGCGGTCGCCTCAGAGCTCGGCTACACCTACCTCGACTCCGGGGCGATGTACCGCTCGGTCGCGCTCGCGGCGATGCGGGAGCGCGCGGCGCCATCGGATGTGGCGGGCACGGTGGACATCGAGGTCGGCGAGCGCGTGCTCCTCAACGGACGCGACGTGACCTCCGAGATCCGCGCCCCCGAGGTGTCGGAGGCCGCCTCTCGCGCGGCGGCGGATCCCGCGGTACGGAAGGCGATGCTCGCTCAGCAGCGGCGGCTGATCAGCGTGGGCGACTGGGTGGCGGAGGGCCGCGACATCGGCACGGTGGTTGCCCCCGACGCTCCCGTGAAGGTGTTTCTCACGGGCGACCCCGCCGAGCGGGCGAGGCGCCGGGCGGCCGAGCTGGGCGTCGATCCGGAGACCGTGCTCGCCGAACAGACGCTCCGCGACGAGCGAGACCGGAGCCGGGAGCATTCGCCCCTCGCGCCCGCCCCCGGCGCCGTCGTGCTCGACACGACCGGCTTGACGCTCGAGGAGGTCACGGCGCGTGTGGTCGAGCTGGTCCGCGAGGCCGGGGGCACGGCCCGGCGGACGTAAGTTCGAGCAAGTTCTTCCGGTCGCGGTCGTTCCAGGTCCCACGGTCGTGCTCGAGCACGACTGCAACAAGGCACCGATCCAGGTACCGACCTGCCTTCCAGTAGGCAGGGTCCCTCTGGTGGGTCCGGGGACGATAGCCTCGGACCCACCATGAAAGTCGCGGTCGTCGGCTATCCAAACGTCGGGAAATCGTCGCTAGTCAACCGTCTCACGGAGTCTCGTGAGGCGGTCGTCCACGCGCGGCCCGGCGTCACGCGCGATCGCAAGGAGGTATCGACGGACTGGAATGGCCGGTCGCTCACGATGGTCGACACCGGCGGCGTCGACCTCGACGACCGAAACGAGCTGGCGCGGCAGATCCAGGCACAGGCGCGAGCCGCGCTGGCGGATGCCGACGTCGCGGTCCTCGTGGTCGACGCGAGGGCGGGGCTGCGGGCGGGAGACGTCGAGATGGCCGAGCTGCTGCGGGGCGGATCGCCTCCGGTCGTGGTCGCCGCCAACAAGGTGGACACGATTGCCGACGAGCCGCTGGCGGCGGAGTTCTACGCCCTCGGGCTCGGCGATCCGATCGCCGTCTCCGCCGCGCAGGGACTCGGGACCGGTGACCTGCTCGACCGCATCGTGGAGCTGGCGCCGGGCGAAGAGGAGGAGGAGCAGCCCGGCGATCCCATCCGCCTGGCCGTCATCGGACGGCCCAACGTCGGCAAGTCCTCACTGGTCAACCGGTTCCTCGGCGCCGACCGCGTCATCGTCTCGGAGCTCGCAGGCACCACGCGGGACGCGATCGACCTGCCGCTCAGCTTCGAGGGCCGCGATCTCATGCTGATCGATACGGCCGGCCTGCGCCGGCAGGCGAAGGTTGGCGAATCAGTTGAGTACTACACAGCGCTGCGATCTCGCCGTGCGGCCGAGCGAGCGGATGTGGCGCTCGTCGTATGCGACGCAACCGATGGCATCACTTCGCAGGACCTCCGGATCGCGGAGCTCGCGATGCGCAGCGGTTGCGCGACTGCACTGGTGCTCAACAAGTGGGACCTCGCCACGGACCTCGATCTCGACCACGAGCGCGCCCGCGCTCACCAGAAGCTGCGGCTGCGTCCGCGGGTGCTGACGGCGAGCGCGAAGACGGGCCGTCACGTGGATCGGCTGCTCGTGGAGGCGGTCGGCCTCGCCGACCGCAGCCGTGGCCGGATCCCGACGCCACAGCTGAACCGGTTCCTATCCGAGCTGGTCGCCGCGCGTCAGCCGCCGTCCGGAACCGGGCCACGTGGCCACCGGCTGAAGCTGCTGTTCATGACCCAGACCGGCGAGCGCCCGCCGCGTTTCTCGGTGCAGGTCAACTCCCGCGCGCGTGTCACGCGGGACTATGCCTACTACCTCGAGAACAGGCTCCGCGAGCGCTACCGGCTCGAGGGGATACCGCTGATCATCGACTTCGTCGAGCGCAGCGAGCGCCGAGCTCCCGGCGCGCGAGGCGTGGCAGCATGAAATATTGCCTCTGATGTCCAGCCCGACGAAGGGGATCGGCGATCCTTCCACCGAGTCGGCCGGCGAGCTCGCTGAGAAGCAGGACACGGAGATCCCGGAGGGGCAGCAGGGTGAAATTGGGCCGCCGGTGGCGCCCAGGATCACCAAGCGAGGGGTGTCACGGGCCAACGCCAAGATCGCCGACGCCACGAAGGAGGAGGCCGCCGGGGGTGAACCGCCGGCGCCCGGCTCCGCAAGGCAGCGAGCGCCGAAGCCAAAGGGGCAGGCGGGCAATATCACGAAAGAGCGGGCGCCGAGAGCGAAGAAGCAGACGGGCGCCCAGACGCGGCCCGCGGCGGGGGGCAAGAAGTCGAACGCCGCCAAAACGGCGGGGCAGCGGCGTACCGCGGCCAAGAAGCCGGCGGGAGCCAAGACGACGAGGCACCGGACGCCCCAAGCGAAGACGGGAACGCGGGCCAAAACCACGACTCGGCGCGCGCCCCGGGCCAAGCCACAGCCGCCGCCCGAGGTCGCGACCGAGGTCACGGCAGCGCTGACGACAGCGGCAACGCCGGAGCTCGCGACCCAGTCGCTCCCCGAGATCGCCCCCGAGGCGCCGCAGGAGATCGCGCCCGCGGCGCCGCCAAAGACCGTCGCGAAGGCGCCATTACCAACCCGGATCGCCCGACATCCGGCAGCGTTGCTCGCCGGACTCGCCGGCGTCCTCCTGGCCGTTGCGGTGGCGCTCGCCGTGGCGCTGAGCGGCGGCGGCGGCGGGGCCACGTTCCCGACCGGGGCCGCCTCGATTGTTCCCGCCGACACGCTGGCCTACATCAATCTCTCGACCGACTCCTCGCGGCCCGCCGTCAGGCAGGAGATGGCGCTGCTCAAGCGTTTCCCGAGCTATCCGTTGGCTAGCGCCGCGCTTCTGACGCGCCTGGCCTCGATCGTCGGTGGAGGGAAGTCCGTGAACTTCGCCACCGACATCAGGCCGTGGCTCGGGAACGAGGTCGCGGTCGCGTTCCTGAACACGACCTCGTCGGCGGCCGGCTCGCTGATCACGCTCGCCGTCACCGACCAGTCGCGCGCACGCGCCCTCCTGCACCGGTCGGGGGCGACCTCGAACGGGACGTATCGAGGAGTCCAGCTCTACCGCTATCCGACCGGGACCGAGCTCGCCTTTGTCCGCAACTACCTGACGCTCGGTCAGGCCGCGAGCGTGCGCGCGGCGATCGATGTCTCGACCGGCGCCTCTGCATCGCTGGCACAGAACCCGGCGTACATTCGAGCTTCCGTAGGGGAACCCTCCGACCAGGTGCTCGACGCCTACGCCTCGGCCGCCGGCATACAGCGGATTCTCGTTTCGCGTGGGGGCGCGCTCGGCGGCCTCGGCGTGCTGCTCTACCAGCCTGCGCTGGATGGCACCGGGATCTCGGTCACGCCGACCCCGGGAGGGGCGAAGGTCCTGGTCCACAGCGTCCTCAATCCGTCGCTGAACCGGCTGAGTGGCGCGCCGACCCCACCGTTCCGGCCGACCCTCCAGAACGTGGCGCCGTCCGGGTCGACGCTCTTCCTCGACACCGACGGTCTCGACAAGGCCGCGCCGGAGGTGTTCAAGGCGGCGGCAGCAGCCGGGATCGCCGGGCGGGTCGGGCCGCTTTTGCATCGTCTGGGCGACGCGCTCGCCGCCGAGGGTGTCAGCCCACGGACGCTCGTGTCGATCTTCTCCCGGGAGACGGCGGTGGCCGTGGTGCCGGGCGGTGCAGGGCCGGCCGGTGGCGCGAGCCCCCCGGGACTGATCATCGTCTCCCGCACCACGGACCCGGCGCAGACGAAGGCTGCCCTCGCCACCATGGAAGTGCCGCTCGCGCAGCTCTTCCCGGCCCCGAGCTCGGGGCCTGGGCAGGCCCCCGAATTCAACGATGTCCAAATCGACGGCGTTACCGCGCACGAGCTGTCGTTGACGCCGGGGCTTCAACTGGACTATGCGGTGTTCGATGGGCTCGTCGTCGTTTCGACGAGCCGCGATGGCGTCGCCGCGGTGATCGCTCATCAGCGCGCGATCGCCGAGGATCAGCGGTTCCGCGCGACATTGGCGACGCACCCGCCGCGGGTGTCCTCGCTACTCTTTCTCGACTTCAGCCAGCTCCTCAGCCTCGGCGAGCAGACGGGCCTAACGCCCAGCGCGCGCGTTCGCGCGCTGAAACCGGATCTAGAGAAGATCCGAGGGGTGGGCATGGACTCGACGAGCGGGGAGGCAGACACAACCGCGGAGCTTTACCTCCAGATCCCATGACCACGCGTTCAGACAGAAACGAGCACCTATTCACATCCGAGTCGGTCACCGAGGGCCACCCGGACAAAATCGCCGACCAGATCTCCGACGGCGTCCTCGACGCCGTGATGCGCGATGACCCCGCGGGGCGGGTCGCGTGCGAGACGCTGGTCAACACCGGGCTCGTGATCGTCTCAGGCGAAATCACGACCGAGACCTACGTCGATATCCAGGACATCGCCCGCGACACGATCAAGCGGATCGGCTACACGGACGCCGAGTACGGATTCGACTACCACACGTGCGCGGTCATCAACGCGATCGACAAGCAGTCTCCTGACATCGCTCAGGGTGTCGATCAGGCGTGGGAGGCGCGAACCGACCCGGGCGACGACGACGAGCTCGACCTCGCCGGCGCGGGCGACCAGGGAATGATGTTCGGCTACGCCAGCAACGAGACCGAGGAGCTGATGCCCCTGCCGATCTCGCTGGCACACAAGCTCGCGAAGCGTCTCGCCGACGTCCGCAAGGCCGAGATCATTCCCTACCTCCGGCCGGACGGTAAGACCCAGGTGACGGTCCGCTACGTCGACGGCCGCCCGGTGGAGGTCGAGAAACTGCTGATCTCCACTCAGCATCGCGACGGCGCCGAGTCGCTGATCAAGGACGACCTGTGGGAGCACGTGATCGAGCGCGTGATCCCCGATGAGCTCTACGACGCGCGCAAGCTGCACAAGAACTTCCTGGTCAATCCGACCGGCCGATTCGTGATCGGCGGGCCGATGGGCGACTGCGGCCTCACCGGTCGCAAGATCATCGTCGACACCTACGGTGGCATGGCCCGCCACGGCGGCGGGGCGTTCTCCGGAAAGGATCCTTCCAAGGTCGACCGTTCCGCCGCCTATGCGGCTCGCTATGTGGCCAAGAACGTCGTCGCCGCGGGCCTCGCCGATCGTTGCGAGATCCAGGTCGCGTATGCCATCGGCGTCGCCCATCCGGTTTCGTTGATGGCCGAGACGTTCGGGACCGAAAAGGTCGCGCGCGCCCGAATCCTCGAGTTGATCGAGGAGAACTTCGACTTGCGGCCGGGAGCCTTCCGCCAGTACCTGCGGCTGCACCGGCCGATCTTCCAGAAGACCGCTGCCTACGGACACTTCGGCCGCGACGATCACGACTTCACATGGGAGCGGACCGACAAGGCTGAAGCGCTGCGCGCCGGAGCCGGGCTCGGCGCCGTGGTTGAGGCCTAGCCCGACTTAGTCCGACTTAGGCAGGCTCTTCCGCAAACGTTTGTTGGAACCGCTTGCGCGGGGCCGTGGCGTCTGCATAGAATCGCCGCGGTTGTCTGATCAATCCTGACGCTGGGGCCGGGCTGTCAGTCGGTGTCGAGCCGGACAGCCTCTTGGAGTTTCACGATCGGCCGATCGGCCTTTGCGCTGAGCGGACCGATCTGACGGACGCCCCCAACAGCGGGCCCCGCGCACGGATCGCGCGGGGTCCCGCGATCCTGTCGGCTCACACTCCCGGCTGCATGTGGTGGAACTCGTGCAACGCGCGGTCCACCGTGCGCACGATCGCGTGCGGATTGGCGACGCCGCGGAAGGTGAAGTCGAACTCGGCGCTGCCGGCCGTGTCGAAGTCCACTGAGCCGACCCCGAGGATGCGCTGGAACAACGACTGCCGGGAGTTGACGTTTTGGACCCGCTCGAGCCGGGTCTCGTGCATCTCCCGTGACAGCAAGCCGGTGTGGATCGTCAGCCGCCGGTTGGTGATCGTGTAGGTGGTCTGGATGCGCCTCAGCGTGCCCACGACGAGGAATGCGACGAACACGACGAGCACGACCGTGGTCACCCAGCCGACGCTCACCGATCGCGAGGAGAGCCGCGTGACGAGGCCCGCGATCGCGCCGGCGATCACTGCGATGAACACGCCCTTCACGTAGAAGCCGAACAGCGCTCGCCACGACGGGTGACCATGAAAGAAGACTTCCTCGCCGGGTTCGGGATCCACCCCGCTGAGGCTAACGAGCGCGGCCCGCCCCCGGCGTCTCCGAACGTCCGGGAAAGCCCTCAGATGCCGAGAATCCGGCCGATCAGCGCGATCGCGACGAGGCCCATCGCGGCCAGCGACACCAGCCCGGCGAGCGGCCCCGGCTCGATCATCACCGGGCCTTCACCCTGAAACAGGGCGAAGGCGGCGACCGCTGGGCTGCCGACGATCACGCAACCCCATGCCCAATCCTGGCGGTCGACTTTGCCCGCGGCGACCGCGCCGAGGGCCCGCGCGCAGCCGTCGAGCAGGATCCCGAGGGCCAGCACGAGTTGGCCGGAGCTCAGCGCGACATCCGCGACCGCGACGTAGATCTCAAAGGCGACCACGGCGGCGACCACGAGCCCGAGCAGCAGGCTGGGTGGGTTCAGGACCGCGGTCTCCGCTATGGAGTGCTCACGGCCCGTGCGCGCCGGATGTGACCGCCTCGACGGCGAGGCTCGCGACGGCACAGAGCTCGATGACCACGGGTCGCCCGCCTCAGCCCGGCGCGCAGCGAGCAGCCGCGCGGCGCGCTCCACGGCGGCCGCCTGAGAACCGGGCGGCGGGGGAGGAGACGTCTGCGCCGGCTCCGGGACGGGCCGCACGAGTGACGCGACCGCGCTCGCCACCGGGTGCACGCGCTCGTCGCTGTCCGCCTCGGCACGCTTCTGTGCCGGTGCCGGATCGGGGACCAGCGCCGCGACCCGCACTTCGAGCAGGTCCCGCGCCTGAGACCGATCAGGTGGCAACTCCCCGACCGTCACTGGTAACAGGCGCAGACCGTGGGCCGGGATCAGCTCCTCGTACACGAGCCGGTGCGGATCTGATTCCAGCCCGCACATGACGACCAGTCGCTTCCCCGGGTAATAGGCGCTGACCGGGAGCCACTCCCCGGGTCCGGAGTCCGGCGCCTGAAGCCAGGAGAACCGGTGATCGCGCCGTCCGATCTCGCCGAGTAGGCCGTCGCAGACAGCCAGCACGGTGGGCACAGACAGTTCTGGCGGCGAGCCGTTGCCGGCTGGCTCAGCACGGCTGTCGGCGGTCATCCTGACCGCACTTTACCCTCACGAGGCCCGATGGACCCCGACACACCGTGAGCCAACCAGCGAGGATCGCCCGCGTCGAGCCGCTCACGCGGACGCGCGCCGTGCGGGGCCCGTTCGACTACCGGCTGCGCCCAGATCAGCCCGCTGTGGAGGTCGGTTCGCTGCTGCGCGTGCCCTTCGGCCACCGCCGTACGCTCGGCGTCGTGCTCGAACTGGCCGACTGCTCCGAGCTCGAGCCGAGCCGGCTGGCCGAACCCGACGCGATCCTCCCGTCGCCGGTCCCGGCCGACCTAGTCCGACTGGCCCGGTGGATGGCCGACGAATACTGCTCGACGATGGCCCGCGCGCTGGCGCTGGTGCTGGCGCCTGGGGCCGCCGAGGGGGTCACCCCACGAGAGGTCCTCGTGGCTGCGCTCACGGATTCGGGACGGGCCGCTCTCGCCGGGGAGGCGACGCTGACGGCCCGCCAGCGCGAGGTGCTGCGCGCGCTCGAGCAGCGCGGTGAGGCGGTGGCGGCCGAACTCGGGACCCCGGGCCTTCGCCGGCTTGAGGCTCGGGGCCTGGTCGCCCTGCGTAAGAGCTCGCGCCGCCGAGTGCCGGCGCGACACCGTGTCGCCACCGTGAGCGCGCTCGCGCCGCCGCTCACCACCGAGCAGCAGGACGCCCTCGTGCGGGTGCTCGCGGCGCTGGACGCGCGCCACGGGCCCGTCAACGGCGGGCGGTTCCTGCTCCACGGGGTGACCGGATCGGGCAAGACGGAGGTCTATCTACGGGCGGTTCAGGCCACGCTCGAGGCCGGCCGGGGCGCGATCGTGCTCGTCCCGGAGATCGCGCTCACGCCGCAGACGGTCGAACGCTTCCAGGCGCGCTTCGGCGACATCGTCGCTGTGATGCATTCGGGCCTGGGCCAGGGCGAGCGCTACGACGAGTGGCAGCGGCTCCGGCGCGGGGAGGCGAGGGTGTGCGTGGGCCCCCGATCGGCCGTGTTCGCGCCACTGCCGAACATCGGCCTGATCGTCGTCGACGAGGAGCACGAAGCCTCCTACAAGCACGAAGGCGACCCCCGCTACGACGCTCGGACGGTGGCCGAGCGCCGAGCCGAGGACCACGGCGCGGTCCTGCTCCTGGGCAGCGCCACGCCGCGCCCTGAGAGCGCGCTGTCGGTCCCGCGGCTGCGGCTGCACAGCCGCGTCGATTGCCGGGCGCTCCCGCACGTCGAGATCCTCGACATGCGAGGACTGCACCATCCGCTCCACCCGCAGACCCGGATGGCCCTCGCCGACCTCAGACGCGCCGGCGGGAAGGCGATCGTGCTGCTCAACCGGCGGGGGTGGTCGAACTTCCTCTCCTGCCGGTCGTGCGGGGCGGTGTGGATGTGCCCCAACTGCGAGGTCGCGCTCGTCCTGCACCGCAGCGGGAACTTCGTCGCCTGCCATCACTGCGGCCACCGGGAGGCGGTCCCCACCCGCTGCGGCGCCTGCGCCTCGGTGGCGGTCGCCCGCCACGGCGCGGGGACCGAGCGCATGGAGCACGAGCTCGCGGCCGCACTCGGCGACTCCGACTTCCCGGTCCTGCGGCTCGACGCGGACTCCGCTGGCCTCGGAACCCGTGCCCGGACACTGGCGCGGTTCGCCTCGGCGCCGGCGGGACTCCTCGTCGGCACCCAGATGGTGGCCAAGGGCCACGACTTCCCGGACGTGGCGCTGGGGATCGTCCTCGACGCCGACCAGACGCTGCGCTTCCCGGATTTCCGCGCCGAGGAGCGGACGTTCGCGCTCGTCACTCAGCTCGCGGGGAGGGCGGGACGGGCGACCGTCGCGGGCCGCGTGCTCGTGCAGACACTCGCTCCCGGCGCCCACTCGATCGCGTTCGCCTCGCGCCACGACGTCGATGGGTTCCTGGCGGACGAGCTGGTCCGGCGCCGGGCGCTCTCCTACCCGCCGTTCGCGTCGCTGATCAGGATCGTCTGCGCCGCCGAGGATGCGGTCGACGTCGATGCCGTCGCCGCGTCGCTGCGCGATCGGATCGATCCTCCCGGCGCCACCGTGCTCGGTCCCGCGCCGCTGTTTCGCCTGCGCGGGCGGGCGCGCAGCCAGATCGTGATCAAGGCGACCGACCGCGCGGCCGCGATCCGGGTCTCGGGCGAGGCCGTGGATGCGATGGCGCGGTCTGCCTCGAGGCGCGGCGTGAGCGTGAGCGTCGACGTGGATCCCCAGTAGCGGTGGCGGGCGGGCGGCTCGGTAAACGGCGCTGGGGAAGGGGGAGGGTAGTGCTCGATCGCGGGATCAGGGCCTCAAATGCTGCATAACACGACAACCTCGCCGCTGGCGCCGAGCCCTGTCGTGTTGAGCACGCTCTTCATGCATAGCTCGACAGGCCTCCCCATCCGGCGCGGCATTGTCGTGCTGTGCAGGTTCTGGACGGGTGCGATCGCGCCCGCTCCCTTCCCTTCCCCAGCTGCCGTTCACCGGGCCCCGCTCGTGGGGGCAGACCGTGAGTCGATGGCCACCACCCGCCACCGGCGATACACAGCCTCCCGCCTGCGGGCCGCTCGGCATCCAGCCTCGCCAAGACCGGCCCGCGCGGGAGTCATCCGGCTCCGCGCCGCCCCTTGAGGTAGAGCCCCGCCACGACCTGCCGATATAGATCTACGAACGCCGCCTGCCTAGACTGAGAGTGTGTCCGAGCAACTGACAGAAGACGTCGATCCCGAGATCGAGCACGAGGAGGACGAGGAGCCCCAGCTCGATCCCGTTGTCGCCGCTCGCCGCGACGCGGCGCTGGCTCACGTGCGCAAGTTCGGCGATCCCGTCCTGAAGACCAAGGCACGCCAGATCGACCGGATCGATGATGCGCTCCGGGACGAAATCGAGCAGATGGGCGAGCTGATGAACGACGCCGTGGGCGTGGGCCTTGCCGCCACGCAGCTGGGCGTTCTGCACCGGTTGCTCGTCTATCGCGTCCAGCAGGACGCGCCCGTCAACGCGCTTATCAACCCGGAGATCGAGTGGCGCGGAAGCGAGCAGGAGATCGCCGAGGAAGGGTGCTTGAGTCTTCCCGCGGTACTCGTCGAAGTCGAGCGACCGGTCCACGTCCGGGTCCGAGCCCTCGACGAGCACGGCGAGCCGATCGTGATCGAGGCGTCCGGGTTGGAGTCGCGGGTGATCCAGCACGAGATCGATCACCTCGACGGCGTTCTGATCCTCGATCGCACCACGCGCGAGCAGCGCAAGGAGGCGCTGCGGGTGCTGCGCGAGGCTCAGCAGGCCGCCTGACGGCCGTCGCGGTGCGGACGGTCTTCCTTGGCACCTCGGAGTTCGCCGCTGCCGTGCTGAGACGACTGGCGGACTCGCCCCACCGGCCCGCGCTCGTCCTCACGCGTCCCGACCGGCCTCGGGGCCGCGGCCGCAGGATGTCGCCGCCACCGGTGGCCGACGCCGCTCGCGAGCTGAGGATCGATCTCGAGCAACCGGAGTCGGTCAACGATGAGGCCTCCCGAGCGCTGATCACGGCGGCGAGACCGGAGGCGGTCTGCGTATGCGCCTTCGGGGCGCTGATCAAGGAACCCCTGCTGTCCGAGCACTGGCTGATCAATGTGCACCCTTCGCTGCTTCCGCGCTGGCGCGGTGCGGCTCCGCTCGAGCGGGCGATCATGGCCGGCGACGAACGGACGGGGGTCTCGATCATGGAGATGACCGCCGGACTCGACAGCGGGCCGGTGTGTGCGCAGCAGGGCGAACCGATCGGGCCACAAGACACCTACGGGACCCTCGCGGAGCGTTTGCAGGCGATCGGCGGGAACCTGCTCGTGCAAACGCTCGACGCACGCCCGCCGTGCCGGGAGCAGGACGACGCGCTGGCGACGTACGCGGAGAAGATCACGGCCGAGGACCGCGAGCTCGACCCGGCCCGCTCCGCCACGGAGCTCGAGCGTGTGGTGCGCGCCCTGACCCCTCACGTCGGAGCCCACGCCAGGCTCGGTGACGGAACGTGGCTCGGCGTCAGCGAGGCTCGCGCACTCCCCGGCGACGGCCCGCCCACGGGAGTCGTCTCGTTCGAGGGCTCCCGCCCGGTGCTCGGGTGCGTGGACGGTTCGCTCGAGCTCGTGACGGTCAAGCCGCCAGGGAAACGGCCGATGAGCGGAGAGGATTACCTCCGTGGCCGCCGGCGCTGAGCGCAGGGCGCGGGCCGGCCAGAAGGCCGCTGTCTCCCCGGCTCGCAGCTGCGCGTTCGCCGTGATTCGCAGGGTCTTCGAGCGGGGAGCGTTCGCCGACCGGGCGCTTCACTCCGAGGCCAGCGGGCTCGGGCCGCGCGACCGGGCTCTCGCGACCGCCCTCTCCTACGGGACGGTGCAGCGCCGGGGCACGCTCGACTACGTCGCCTCGAAGCTCACCTCGGGTCCGCTCGAGCGCCTCGACCCGCCGGTTCTCGCCGCCCTGAGGCTCGGGTTGTTTCAGCTGCTGTTCCTCGACGGCGTCGCCGAGCACGCGGCCGTCAACGAGAGCGTCGAGCTCGCCAAGGCGCAGCAGCGAGGCGGCGCGACGCTCGTCAATGCCGTCCTGCGGCGGGCCGCGCGCGAAGGGCGTGCCCTGCTCGACGAACTCGATGACCGCACGCCCGCAAACGCCGCGATCCTCCACTCGGTTCCGCCGTGGTTGGCCGAGCGATGGTGGCACGAGCTCGGCATGGATCGCGCGCGGGCGCTGATGCGCCACGTCAACGATCCGGCCGAATCGGC
Organism: uncultured Solirubrobacterales bacterium; assembly: GCA_963812225.1. Taxonomy (GTDB): domain Bacteria; phylum Actinomycetota; class Thermoleophilia; order Solirubrobacterales; family Solirubrobacteraceae; genus Palsa-465. Next base: position 376,027 of record CAWEUN010000004.1, on the reverse strand, counting down.
GCTCCGGGCCAACACCCTACTTACGACCCGCGATGAGGTTCAGGCACGGCTCGGGGTCGCTGCGCGCCCGGCGCCGAGGCTCCCCGAGGGCCTCGTCCTCGACGGTCCGTTCGACGTACGCTCCTCGGAGCTGTTCGAGCAGGGGCTGATCACGCCGCAGTCTCGGGGTTCGATGCTCGTGGCTCGCGTGGTGGCGCCCCAGCCCGGAGCGCGCGTGCTGGATCTGTGTGCCGCTCCCGGCGGCAAGACCACGCATCTCGCCGCGCTGATGAGCGATCAGGGCGAGATCGTCGCCGTCGAGCGCCACCCCGGACGGGCGGCGGCGCTCGCGCGCACGTGCGCGCGGACACGGGCCCGCTCGGTCCGCGTGGAGGTCGCTGACGCCACTGCCGCGCGCAGCGACGGCGCGTATAACCACGTCCTGGTCGATCCGCCCTGCAGCGGTTTGGGCACGCTCCAGTCGCGCCCAGATCTGCGCTGGCGGGCCAGCCCCGAGTCGATCGCCGACCTGGCCTCGCTCCAGGGCCGGATGCTGGTCGCCGCCGGCGCCGCCACCGCCCCCGGCGGGACCGTCGTCTACTCGGTCTGCACGATCTCGGCCGATGAGAGCGAGGAGGTGGTCGGGCGATTCCTCCGTGAGCACCCCGAGTTCGTCGCCGACGACCTGCAGCTCGAGTATCCCGAGTGGGGGCACCCTGACTGCGCCTCGTATCTCCAGCTGTTTCCGGACCGTGACGGGACCGACGGGTTTTTCATTGCCCGGCTGCGCCGGTCGACTGAGTAGGCAGCGTCGGGCGCGTCGTTAACCTACGGGGTTCGTGAGCGATCCCACCGTCAAGCTCGGCCCCGAATGCCCGGGGTGCGGCGAGCCATGGCTGCGGCCGACGGCGGTGCCCGGCCGGTACCGCTGTGTCTACTGCCTGCAGCGCTACGAACTCGTGTCCGTGTGCCCGAACTGTGGCGAGCATTCGACGATCGTTCGGATGTCGAGCACCGCGATCGTCGCCTGCAATCACTGTCAGGGCAGCATGCTGAGGGCGGTGTAGTTGACCACCCGGGGCGCGGGTCGCTTGCGCGAGCTGCGAATCGCGCCCTCGATCCTCTCCGCGGACTTCTCGCGGCTGGGCTCCCAGGTCGAAGAGGTGATCGCCGCCGGCGCGAGGGTGATCCATTGCGACGTCATGGACGGGCACTTCGTCCCACCGATCACGTTCGGCTCGCTGGTCGTCGGCGCTCTCGCCGATCTGATCCACGACGCCGGCGGGATCATCGACGTCCATCTGATGATCGAGCGACCCGAGCGATACGCCGAGGAGTTCGTTCGCGCCGGCGCCGACAACGTCACGGTCCACTTCGAGGCGACGCCGCACGTGAACTACACGCTGGCGGCGATCCGCGACGCGGGCGCCACCGCCGGCGCCGCGATCTGTCCGGCGACTCCGGCGGACTGGCTCGCCGAGGTCGCGTCCGACGATCTCGATCTCGCCCTCTGCATGAGCGTCAATCCCGGCTGGGGCGGCCAGGAGTTCATCCCGGCATCTCTCGACAAGCTGGCCCGGATGCGCCAGGCGCTGCCCTCCCACGTCGCGCTGGAGGTCGACGGCGGCATCCACGAAGCCACCGCGGGCCCCGCCAAGGAGGCGGGAGCGAACCTGCTCGTCACCGGTTCCGGGGTGTTCGGTTCGCGCGACCCCGCGGCCGCCTACGCCGCGATTGCCGAGGCCGCCGGGGCCAGCTGATCGGATCGCTTACCGCGTCCAAGATGGGGTAGGGTGAGGGTCGTGCTCGCTGGGAAGAGGTGTCTGACAATCTGCGTGCTCGTCGCCGGCGTTGCGCTGGCCGCCTGCGGCGGGTCGAGCTCGAACTCGTCCTCAACGTCGTCGTCATCGTCGTCATCGAAGGTGAGCGCCGCCGACTACGTGAAGTCGGTGTGCTCGGTGATCGGCCCGTTCGAGAGGAGCGTGCAGAACCGCAGCAACCAGCTGAATCTGTCGTCGATCACGAGCGCCGCGCAGGGCAAGACCGCACTTCAGAACTTCCTGAATGCCGTGGCCGGCGACACGAGCCATGCGGTCACGCAGTTGAAGGCCGCGGGCGTCCCCGACGTGACCGACGGCAAGTCGATCTCGACGGGGATCGTGAACGCGTTCGCGCAGGTGAAGACGGAACTCTCGGCGGCCGCTAGCCGGGCCGGGTCGCTGCCCACCGCGAGCCCGCAAGCATTCAAGACCGCGGCCTCCGCGCTGGGAAGCGGCGTCCAGACGTCTATGAGCCGCATCGGCTCGAGCCTCGGCTCTCTGAAGAGCCCTTCTCTCGAGGCGGCCGCGGCCAAGGAGCCCGCCTGTAAGAGCCTGGCGTCGAGCTGACGCCCTGCATAACACGTCACAACCGCCGAAATCGGCGAGGCCTGCCGTGTTAGGCACGCTCCTCATGCACAGCACGACAGGGCTCGGGGTCTGAGCCGGGATTGACGCGTTAAGCATGATTTTCGGCCGGGTGAGGGCGCGGACCTCGCCGGGCAGCTGACCCACTCCCCTTCCCCATCGCCGTTTACCGCGCCGTCCGCCAGCCAAAGCTGCGGAGGCTGAAGGCGCCGGCGGGCCGAGAGTCGACACCGAGCAAACGCCCGCCGCCACGACTCAGGCCGCCACCGCCACCTCGGCACCGCCGGCCGCATCCGCCGGTCCGCGCCGGTACACGAGCGTCAGCAGGCCGCACAGGATCAGCGTCCCTATGAAGTAACCGACCTCGACCCGCGTTACCTCGTTCGAGATCGTCGGCGCGGCCACGAACGCGACGAACAGCGCCGCCGATGCGAGCCAGCAGATCGCCGCGATCCGCGCCCGGTGGCGGGCCAGCGCGGCCTGGTTGAGCGTGCCCGAGATGAGGTGCAGGCCCATCCCCAGCCCGACCACGGCCAGGCCGAGGCGGCCATAGTGGAAGCCCTTGTCGCCTAGCAGTGCGGTCATCACCGGCGGACCGATCAGGAGCAGTCCGAGCGCTACCGCGCCGGCGAAGGCCGCGATCACCCGGATCGTCAGCAGGATGGCCCGATGAAACTCCTCCGGGCTCTCGCGCGCCTCCAACCCGGCGAGGTGCGGCAGGATCGACGTCTGGATCGCCTGGAAGAGCTGGAGCGGCGCCCGGACGATCAGCAGCACGTTGAACACGAAGCCGGCGAGGGCCGCGCCCGATTGGTGGTTGACGATCAACACCGCCGCGTTCATGAGCGTCTGCTCGGCGAGCATGATCCCGACGACCGCGATCGCGAATCCGGCGCCGTGCTTGAGCGACAGGTCCTGCGAGAGCTCCTCGACGCTCGCGTGCGCCGGGCCCTCGCGGGCCGCATCCGCGGCTGGGAGGCCGGAGGGCGCTGAATGTCTGACCCGCGAGAACGCGAACGGGATCACCGACAGCGAGACGAACGGCGCGACCGCCATGCCGAGCGCGACGGCCGCCTCGCCGGAGGCGATCCCGATCGCGACCGCGAACGCGAACGCGAACCGCGACGTCGATTCCAGGAACACGAGCCCGCCGTAGAGTGCGAACCGCTGGTGGCCGGCCAGCCAGCCGCGGGCGAAGTAGCTCGCGGCGTAGGCGAGCACCCCGATCACGAGGATCCAGTACAGGGCGCTGGATCCGCCGAACAGACGGTGCTCGATCTGATCGCGTAGCGCCAGCGCCGCGGCCAGGAACAGGAGCGCGAAGCTCAGCTGGATCACGGCAGGGATCCGCAGCGGGTGGCCGTGCAGGCCGCGCGCGCGGCGGTCGGCGATCGTGCGTGAGAGCAGCTGCTCGATCGGCCGGTAGATCACCGAAAGGATCACGAACATCACCGCCCAGCACAGCGACACCTGTCCGTACTCCTTGGGGTCGAGTACGTGGCTGGCCGTCGCCAGGTAGGCGAACGTGAAGATCCCGGTGGACGCGATCCCGATCGACAGGATCCGCGCGCCGGACGCGTATGACGGAGTCTTTAGCTGGGCGCCCTCGGGCTGCGAGCGGTCCGGAGTCTCCCCACCGCCGCGAGGGTCCGGCACCGTCTCGACGGGACCGGCCATTACCGGACGGCTACCAGCACCATCGTCCAGGGAAACGGAGAGCGAGCCTCGAGCACGTCACCGTGGCGTTCGAGCAGGCGCAGGAATCCTCGTCTGGACCAGTGGTTGACGTGGCCCGGGGTGTTCCCGAGGTCGCGCACGTACGCGCCCCGCCCGACATTCAGCGCCCGCCACAACGGCTCCCGCGGCACCGAGACGAGCAGGTGGCGGATGGTCACCCGAGCCATCTCGGACAGCGTGCGCTCGGGGTCCGGCACGTGTTCCAGCACCTCGGTCGCCGCCGCGAGGTCGAACTCGCCGTCCTTGAACGGCAGGCTTTCGGCCGCCATCGCCCGGAACTCGAGGTTGGGACGCGGCCGCAACGCCCATTCGCGACGGAGCTTTGGGTCCTCGAGGTCGATGCCGACGACACGTCCGGTGCCGAGCCGCTGCGCCCACCTGGCGGTCAATACCCCCTCGCCGCAGCCGACGTCCAGCACGGAGGTGGGAGCGGCCTTTTCGAACAACTCCTCGAGCGCGGTCTCGAAGCCCGCCATCAGCCGGCGCACGACCGGGTTCGTCGAACCGTATTTGTCGTACGTATTGCCGGTGGGGACGGCAGCGTCCGTGGCGCTCATACTTCGAGCGCCTCGCGATCCTCGCCGGCGCCGGGCGTCGTCCCGGCCGTGGATGCGCGGTGTACTCGCGGAGCTCCGGGCTCGTAGTGCGATGGCTCAACGCCGAGCTGGAGCTCGATTCGCCGCACCCGTTCGAAGGTTCGCTGCGAGAGCGTCCGCTGCGCCGCGAGCAGATCGCCGATCACCCCGAGTGACGCGAGCAGCATCGCCGCGATGAACAGCACCGCGCCCGCGATCAACGACTGCACGTGCCCCGTCGCGCTGTGGGGGCTTTCGACGAAATAGATGATGAAGCGGATGAACACGGCGAGGGCGAGCACGCCCATCACCAGGGCCCCGCCCCAGAACACCTTCAGCGGCTCGTATTGGGAGTAGATCCGGAAGATCGACAGCGCGTTGCGGCGCACGTACGCGGCCGTCGACGGAAACAGCCGCGACTCTCGCGTCTTCGGGTTCGTGCGCACGGGCACGTGGTCTACGGCCACGAGTAGCTTGCCGGCCTGGATGATCGTCTCGAGCGTGTACGTGAACTTCGATACGGCCTGCACCTGCAGGGCCGCCTCGCGGTTGTAGGCTCGGAATCCGGACGTCGTGTCGGGGATCTCGGTCTCGGACGCGTGGCGCACGACCCACGACCCCAGCCGCTGGAGCATTTTCTTGGGCGCCGAGAAGTGCTCGACCTTCTCGATCTGGCGGTCGCCGACGACCATGTCCGCCTCGCCCCGCAGGATCGGGCCGACCAGCTTCGGGACGTCCGCGCCCTCGTACTGGTTGTCGGCGTCCGTGTTGACGATCACGTCGGCGCCGAGCTTCAGCCCGGCGTCGAGACCGGCCTGAAATGCCGCGGCGAGGCCCTTATTGTTCGTCAGCTTGACGATGTGGTCGACGCCCAGCTCACGCGCGACGTCGATCGTCCGATCGGTCGAGCCATCATCGATGACCAGAAGTTCGACGACGTCAAACCCGGGTATCTGGCGGGGGAGCCGGCCGACGGTTAGCGGCAACTGGCTCTCCTCGTTGAAGCACGGGATCTGGATGATGAGCTTCATTGGCCTTGTCGCGAACGGTACCGAGGTCTGCCCGGTCCCGACACAGATGGGAAAGGCTGTGCGCAGCAGTCCGTCGCCGCGGCCGCGATACTCATTCTGCTGAACATGGATACGGTCACGCTCACCCGGCCCAGCGAGGCCCAAGCGCCCACCGAAGGGCCGCCGGGCCCGTTCGACGACCAGCCCCGGACGCGGGCGCGGCGACGCATCGGATCGCTGCATCGCCCCGCCCTAGGGCTACTGCTGCTCGTCACGTTCCTCTTGCGCCTGTGGGGCATCAAACAGGGTCTGCCGTACAGCTACAACAGCGATGAGGCCACGCATTTCGTCCCGCGTGCGGTCGCGTTCTTCTCGCACGACCTGAACCCGCACTACTTTCTAAACCCGCCCGCGTACTCCTACCTACTCCACATCGTGTTCGAGCTGTGGTTCGGGAGCGCGGACGCGGTGATGCGCGCATACGCGAGCGATCCGACGGGCGTGTTCGTGATCGCCCGCGTCGTCGCCGCGGTGCTCGGCACGATCGCCGTATGGCTCACGTACCTGGCCGGGGGACGGTTCTTCAACAGGACTGTCGGCCTCCTCGCCGCCGCGATCTTCGGTCTCGCCTTCCTGCCGATCTTCTACAGCCACCTCGCGCTCAACGACGTCCCGACGCTCGCGCCGGTGGCGCTGTCGCTGTACGGGATCGCGGGCGTGTTCCGGCGCGGGCGCCGGCGCGACTACGCGATCGCGGGGATCGGCATCGGGCTCGCCTCCGCGACGAAATACACGGGCGGGATCACGCTCGTGTGCCTGCTCGGCGCGTTCGTATCCGACGCCGCCGGCCAGTCGTTCTGGTCCTCGACGCGCAGGCTCGGGCTCGCGCTGCTGCTGGCCCTCGGCGCGTTCCTGCTCGCCAGCCCGTACGCGGTGCTCGACTTCTCCGCGTTCCAATCCGGCGTCTCGCAGCAGGCGTCGCTCGCCGCCGGAGCGGATCCCGCGAAGCTCGGCTCCAGTGGCAGCGGCATCAGCTACTACCTGTGGACGTTCACGTGGGGTCTGGGCTGGGGGCCGACGCTGGCTACGATCGGGGGCGCGGTCCTGCTGCTCGCCCGGCGACGACTGGCGATCGCGCTGGTGCTGCTGCCAGCGCCGATCGCGTTCATCATCTTCATGGGAGATCAGCAGCGGTTCTTCGGCCGCTGGCTGATGCCGATCTTCCCGATCGTCGCGGTACTGGCCGCGTACGGCACGGTCGAGCTCGTGCGCTGGCTCGCGCGCACGATCCGGCTCCCGGTCGTGATCGGAGGTGCCCTCGCCGCGGTCCTGCTGCTCGGCCAGAGCGTCGTCGCGGACGTTCACAACGACGCGGTCCTCGCCCGTCCCGACACCCGGAACCTGACCCGAGACTGGATGGTCCGCAATGTTCCGGCGGGGTCGAAGGTGGTGATCGAGCCCGTCGTGCCGGACAACTGGGCGTCCGACGTCGGCACGTCGCTTCCGTCGACGCCGACGGGCGACAGGTGGTATCGGTTCGCCACGTGGATGACGGATCTCGGGCCAAACGGCCAGCTGCTGCCCGACGGCGAACGCCGCTACGTCGTCGTCGACCAGTACGAGCGGACGCTACGTCCCGAGCTGCTCGACGAGTACGTCGCGAAGGGGTACTGCTGGGTGGTCGAGGGTTCCCTGCAGGCGGGCCGCGCCTTCGCCGATCCGGCGGCCGCGCCGAACGCCGTCCGCTACTACGCAGCGCTTGCCGAGCGGGCTCGCCTCGTATATCACGTCAGCCCGTTCTCGAAGGGAGCGCATCCCATCCCGTTCAGCTTCGACTGGTCGATCGACTACTACCCGCGCCAGTACCACCTACCGGGTCCGGAGATGAGCGTATATCGGCTGACCGGGGGTAAGTGCGGCTGAAACAAACCGCCCCCCAGGCCCGTCCTATGCTCTAACTGGTTCCCATGCAGATCAAGACAGACACGGATCGTCGCCATCTGGCTCGAGCGATCGAACTCGCAGAGCAGGGCCGTGGCCGCGTCAGCCCGAATCCGCTGGTCGGCGCGGTCATCGGACGCGAGGGCGAGGTGCTCGCCGAGGGATTCCATCGCGCGCTCGGCTCTCCTCACGCCGAGGTCGAGGCGATCCGGGCCGCCGGGGACCAGGACCTCACGGGCGCGACGCTGTACGTGTCGCTCGAGCCGTGCTGTCACCACGGCCGGACCCCGCCCTGCACGGAGGCGATCCGTGAGGCCGGCATCGGCCGGGTGGTCGTCGCCTCCGACGATCCCAGCGGGCACGCCGCCGGACGCGGCCTCGGGATCCTCAGGGACGAGGGAGTCGACGTCGTGTTGGCGAGCGGCGACCTCGCGTCGCGTGCGCGGCTCCTGAACCAACCGTTCCGCAAGCGCGCGCGGACGGGGAGGCCATGGGTCCTCTTCAAGTCCGCAATGACGCTCGACGGCAAGGTCGCGACGCGCCGTGGAGACTCGAAGTGGATCAGCGGCGAGCAGAGCCGGTTGCGCGCGCACCACTGGCGCGCCGAATGCGACGCGGTCGCCGTCGGGATCGGTACGGCGCTGGCCGACGATCCGCAGCTGACCGCGCGGGTCGACGGCGTGGAGCGCCAACCGCGACGGATCGTGTTCGACTCGCTCGCACGGCTTCCCCTGACCTCGAAGCTCGTTCGCGATGCGCGCCGCATCCCGCTGACCGTCGTCGTATCACGGGCGGCCCCCCGAGCGGCCACCGACGCCCTCGAGTCCCACGGAGCCGAGGTGGTCATCGCCACGGGAGAGAACGAGCCGGCGCGCGTCCGCTCCGCGCTCGACCAGCTCGGCGCGAACGAGATCGGCTCGATCCTGCTCGAGGGCGGGCCCCACCTCGCCGGCGCGTTCCTCGACGCGGGCGAGGTCGATGAGGTCCGCCTGTTCCTCGCCCCGATGATCCTCGGCGGACGGCGGGCGCGGGATCCGCTCGAGGGCGAGGGCGTCGAGATGATCGCTGACGCCGTCCGGGCGATGACGCTCGATTGCGAGCAGGTGGGGGAGGACCTGCTGATCTCGGCCCGGATGAAGGAGTGGTAGTGCTCCCCGGTCCAGGACGCTAGAGGCCTCGTGTTCACCGGGCTCGTGGAGGATCTGGGGCGCGTCACCGCGTCCGAGAGCTCGGGCGACGGGCTGCGGATCACGATCGAGACGCGCCTGGCGGACGAGCTGAAGCCGGGTGATTCGGTCGCCGTCAACGGCGTCTGCCTGACGGCCGCGGCCGTGCACGAGCGCTCGTTCGCGGCGGACGTCATGAACGAGACCGTGACGCGAACCTCGCTGAGTGGAGCGCGCCCGGGGGCAGTCGTCAACCTCGAGCTGCCCCTGCGGGCCGGCGACCGCCTCGGCGGCCACATGGTGCAGGGCCACGTCGACGGGCTGGGCACCGTCCGCGACGTCCGAGACGACGGGTTCGCCCGCCGGATCGAGGTCGCGATCCCCGAAGGGCTCCGTCGCTACGTCGTCGAGAAAGGGTCGATCGCGGTCGACGGGATCTCGCTCACCGTCGCGGAGTTAGGTGAGCGATCGTTTACCGTGTCCCTTATACCCGAGACCCTGGAGCGGACGAACCTCGGCAACGCTGAGCCCGGGCGCAACGTGAACTTGGAGGTCGATGTCTTGGCGAAGTACGTCGAACGCGCTGATGGAGGCAAAGGCATGAGCAGCAGTCGCGTCGGGGCTCCGTTCGCCACGATCGAGGAGGCGGTCGAGGACATCCGCCAGGGCAAGATGGTCGTCGTCGTCGACGACGAGAACCGCGAGAACGAGGGCGATCTGACGATCGCGGCGCAGTTCGTCACGCCCGAGACGATCAACTTCATGACCAAGGAGGGACGCGGGCTGATCTGCCTCGCGCTCACGGCGGAGCGATGCGACGAGCTCGGCCTCGATCTGATGGCGGCGAAGAACGAGTCGGCGTTCGAGACGGCCTTCACGGTCTCGATCGAGGCCCGGGAGGGAGTCACGACGGGGATCTCCGCCCACGACCGAGCTCGCACGATCCAGGTGGCGATCGATCCGCAGACGGCCCCGCGCGAGCTCGTCCAGCCCGGCCACGTGTTCCCGCTGAAAGCGAGGGGCGGCGGCGTGCTCGAACGCGTCGGTCAGACGGAGGCCGCGGTGGACCTCGCACGGATCGCAGGCCTGAACCCGGCCGGGGTGATCTGCGAGATCATGAACGACGACGGCAGCATGGCGCGCGTGCCCGATCTCGCGGTGTACTGCGAGCGCCACGGGCTGCGGATGGTCACGGTGGCCGACCTGGTCGCCTATCGCCGCCGGCACGAGAAGCTCGTCGAGCGGGTGGTCGCGACCAAACTGCCCACCGCCTTCGGCGACTTCGTCGCGATCGGTTACCGCTCGCTCGTCGACAACAAGCACCACGTGGCGCTGGTCAAGGGCGATGTCAGTGGCACCGACGACGTGCTCGTCCGGGTGCACTCGGAGTGCCTCACCGGCGACGTGTTCCACTCGTTGCGCTGCGACTGCGGAGAACAGCTCGAGTCGGCGCTGGCGATGATCGAGCGCGAGGGACGCGGCGTGCTGCTGTACCTCAGCCAGGAGGGCCGCGGAATCGGGCTGCTGAACAAGCTCCGCGCGTACAAGCTCCAGGAGGAGGGACTCGACACGGTCGACGCGAATCTCCGCCTCGGCCTTCCCGCCGACCTGCGCGACTACGGGATCGGGGCCCAGATCCTCGTCGATCTCGGCTTGACCTCGATCCGGATCCTGACGAACAACCCCAAGAAGATCTCCGGGCTGGCGGGTTACGGGCTCTCCGTGGCCGACCAGCTGCCGATCGAGCACGTGCCCAATCAGCACAACGAGGCCTATCTGCGCGCCAAGCGGGAGAAGCTCGGCCACACGCTCCACCACCAGGGCCTCGCGCTCGACGAGGAGATGCTCCACGACGAACAGGAACAGGACCGCCTACGCGATGAGCCCTGATCACCGCGTCGCGCTATGCGTGGCGCGGTTCTACGAGGAGCTCGCCGACAAGCTGGAGACGGGGGCGCGGGCGGCGCTGGCGGAAGCCGGGATCGCCGAGGCCGATCGGTTGGACGTGCCCGGCGCGTTCGAGCTGCCCCTCGTCGCGAAGTACGCCGCTGAGTCGGGTCGCTACCAGGCTGTCGTCTGTCTCGGAGCGGTGATCCGCGGCGAGACGGACCACTACGAGTACGTCTGCAGCGAGGCCGCTCGCGGGATCCAGCAGGTCCAGCTCGCCACGGGCGTTCCGTGCGGCTTCGGCGTGCTCACCGTCGACTCGATGGAACAGGCCCTCGAACGCGTGACAGGCGGCACCAAGCGCGACACCGGCCGCCACGCCGTCGAGGCGGTGCTGGCCTCGCTGAAGGTCAAGGAGGAGCTGTCGGGACGGCGCGGGCCGACGGGCTTCGCGGCTGTGTAGTTGGGGCTCTGCCTCGAGGGTTGGAGGCGGGTGGCGCTGTGTATCGCCGGTCCGGGAGGGGGCATGGTGACTCTCGGCCGGGTCTCGCGAGCGGTGCGGCCTGGCGAAACGGCGCTGGGGAAGGGGGCGAGAGCGAGGCGCGATCGCACCCATCCAGAACCTGCACAGCACGACAATCGCGCGCCAAACCCCGAGCCCTGTCGAGTTATGCATGAGGAGCATGCTCAGTACGACACGGCTCGGGATCCGAGCGAGTGATGTCGTGTTATGCAGCATCTGAGCCGCAGATCGGGCACCGCAGCCCTCTCACCCGCCCCCTTCCCCAGCGCCGTTTACAGTGCCGACCGCCACCGCGAAAGCCACACCACGGGGCGCGCTCTGCGCGCCCTCTTTCTAACTGAACGGGCCTTGGCCGCCGACGCCGTGGCCGTGCCCGTCGCCATGCCCACGGCCGTGACCGTGCCCAGGTCCGGCGGGCGGACCGGTGGACCGGGTGGGCCGCCGGCGTTCGCCTGTTTTCCGAGCGCCCGCAGCGCGTCCTGGAGCTCGGTCCTGACGACGTCGGTCTGGTTGGGGATCTGCATGCGCTGCCACAGGACCTCGACCGCCGCCTTCGGGTCGCCGGACAGCAGGAGCGCCCGGCCGAGGTCGAACAGCGCGTAGGCGTAGGTCACGCTGCTCGGCGAGGCGGCGCTCACGGCATGGCGGATGACGGGGATCGCCGCGGCGTATTGGCCGTCCTGGAGGAGCTCGTGGCCTTGCGCCTGGAGCGTGTCGGCCGTGGGCGGGGGAGTCGTCGCGGCCGCCGGACTCGCCTGAACCGTGCTCGTCGTTGTCGTCGTCGGCCGGGTCTGCGGCGCGGCGTGGCGCTTCTTGACTCGGGCGTGGCGGACGGTGGCCGCCGTTCGCGGTTTCGCCGCGCTCAGATTCCGCGGCGAGTGGTTGGACGCGGCGGGGTGCGAGGAGCCGAACAAGCCGCTGTCCGCCGCGGCGACGCCGACGCCCAGAGCGGCGGCGGCCAGCGCCGCGAGCGCCGCCCCACGTCGGCCGCCACGCCGGGCACGGGCCGGCCGCTCGTGGACGCGTGGCGGCGGGTGGGAACGGGACCGCTGGGGCGGGGCGACGGGTCGGGTACCGGCATCAGCCTGTGAGACGGTTGTGACGGGCGGGGCCTCGGTCGTTCCGAGCGCGCCGCCGAGCGCCTGCGCGAACTCGCCGGCGCTCCCCCACCGGTCCTCGGGGCGCTTCGCCATCCCGCGCAGGAGCACGCCGTCGACGGCTGGAGGGAGGGCGGGATTCAGGCGGCTCGCCGGCGGGGGTGCTTCCTCCAGGTGCTGGCGCGCCTGGGCCGCGAAATACTCTGCCGTGAACGGGCGCTGGCCCACCAGCAGCTCGAACGCGGCGACGGCCAGCGCGTAGCGGTCGCTCGCCTCGGTCGCCGGTTTTCCGAGGACCTGCTCGGGCGCGATGTACGCCGCGGTCCCGAGCATCTGTCCGGTCCCGCCGACCGTGTCCTCGCTCGCGAGCTGGGCGATCCCGAAATCGGCTACGTGGAGCACCCGCTCCCCGTCGAGCAACAGGTTCCCGGGCTTGATGTCGCGGTGGATGACGCCGCGCGCGTGGGCGTAGTCCAGCGCGGCGGCGGCCTGCCGCACCCAGTCGACAGCCTGCTCGCGGGTGACGGCCCCGACGCGGAGGGCGTCGGCGACCGTACCTCCGGGCAGGAACTCCATCACGATGAACGGGCGGCCGAGCGGTGCGTCGCGGTCGCTGGCCTGGCCGATGTCGTAGATCGTCACGACGTGGCGATGGCTCGACAGCCGGGCGGCGGCGCGGGCCTCGCGTTTGAACCGCGCCAGCGCCGATTCGTCGCGCGCGAACCGTTCGGAGATCAGCTTGATCGCCACGCTGCGCCCGAGCATCCGGTCGCGCGCGCACCAAACCGAGGCCATGCCTCCCGTGGCGATCGGACGGCGTATCGCGTAACGATCGGGAAGCTGCAGACCTGCGAGCAGCGCAAAACGCTCGGAAGTCTCCGGCATCGGAGCCCTCTTACCCATGCCCTTGAATCTAAACCAAGAGCCCGGCGGGAATGAACCAAAACGTGCGGACGGCGGGTTTGAGGGCCGGTTGTGCGCTGAAGCTATACTCGCCCGCCATGCCAAAGGTCTGCCACGTATGCGCTAAGGGGCCATCGTTCGGCCACAGCCGGAGCCGCTCGATGGTCGCCACCAAGCGGCGGTTCGACCCGAACCTCCAGCGCGTGCGCATCGACGATGGAGGGACGCCACGCCGGGTATACGTCTGCACCCGGTGCCTGAAGGCCGGCAAGGTCGTCAAGGCCCGGTAGCCGGCTTGGTCACGGCGCCACCGCGCGGTTAGGATCGCAGCTTCCGACCTGTGTCCGACGCGAGCATCCTTCGTTTTCGTGCGGTCGTAGAGGCCGGCCTTGCGGCGCTCGAGTCGCGCCGCGAGGAGGTCAACGACCTCAATGTGTTCCCGGTCGCCGACGGCGACACCGGCGACAACATGGTGCTCACGCTGCGCGCCGTGATGCAGGAGCTCGATCGCCTGTCCAGCGCCTCGGAGGCACGAACGATCGACGACATCGGGAGGGACGAGATCGTCGCCTCCGTCGCCCGCGCCGCGCTGCTGGGCGCGCGCGGCAACTCGGGCGTGATCCTCTCTCAGCTGATCCGCGGGGCCGCCGAGGAGCTCGCGAGCCGCCCCGGCGAGCTCGTCGACCCCGTGCTGATCGGCGCCGCGCTCGCCCGGGCCGCCGATCAGGCCTACGGATCGGTCCGCGATCCGGCCGAGGGAACGATCCTGACCGTCGTCCGCGAGATGGCACATCGCGTCGCCTCCGATCTCGCGCACATGCCGAACGGGCGGCTCGCGCCTGAGGCCGGCGATGACGAGCAGAACGCCGTGATCGCCGAGGTGATCGAGCGGGCCCTCGATGCCGGTCAGGATTCGGTGAAGCGCGGACCGGATTTGCTGCCCGTGCTGCGCGACGCCGGCGTCGTCGACGCCGGCGGGTACGCGTTGACGGTGCTGCTCGCCGGGATGATCGGGGCCCTGCGGGGAACCGCCCCGCCGGCGCTCGAGCACCACGTGGCGGCGCGCGTAACCCATCCCCAGCACTCCTCGAGCACCTACCGGTATTGCACGAACTTCGCCGTCAGCGGCACCGGCCTCGAGCCGCGCAGCTACGTGGTCGCGCTCGAGCAGCTTGGAGACTCGGTCCTGGTCGTCGGCGACCAGACGACGCTCAAGGTCCACGTCCACACCGACGACCCGAACGCCGCCACGGCCGTCTTCGCCGAGACTGGGATCGTCTCCCATCTCGACGTGGCCGACATGCGCGCGCAGGTCAGGAGCCGAGACGAGCGTCTGGCCGAGCCCCCGAAGCCCGACGTATGCGGCGCCCTCGCGGTGACGAGCGGGAACGGAATGCTGTCGTTGTTCCGGAGTCTCGGCGTCCGCGTCCTCGACGGCGGCCCGACGCTGAATCCCTCGACCTACGACATCCTCGCCGCGATCCACGCGATCGCCGCCGAGGAGGTCGTCGTGTTGCCGAACAGCCCAAACGTCATCATGGCCGCCGAGCGCGCCGCCGAACTGTCCGAGAAGATCGTGCGCGTGATCCCGTCGCGGTCTCAACAGGCGGGGCTCGCGGCCGCCGTCAGCCTGGATCCCACACGCAGCGCGGACGAGAACGCGGCCGCGATCGTGCGGACGCTCGAGCGCGTCCGGACCGGAGCCGTCGCCCCCGCGGCCCGCGACGATGTCCAGGGCCGATTCCGTGAAGGCGACGCCGTCGGATTCGTCGACGAGCGGATCGTCGCCTGGGGCCAGCCGCGAGACACGCTGCGCGACGTGCTCGAGCAGCTCGCCGAGAACGCCGAGCTGATCACGTGCCTGCGCGGCGCCGAGGCGCCTCTCGACGATGACACGGTCCAGGCGCTCGCCCTCGGCGAGGTCGAGTTCGAGCTCAGCGAGGGTGGCCAGCAGAGCTACTGGTGGCTGCTCTCGGCCGAGTAGTACTTGGTGGTTGACAGCGCAGGTTCGCGAGCGCTGACACGGGCACGGTCACGATCGGGCCGACGCTGCCGCAGCCAAGTGGGACAGCTGGGGCTGCAGTCCGCCGGCATGCACATATCTCAACACCGCGCTGCCAGACGGCTCGCTCGCGCAGGCGCCCGCGAGCGGGACGATCACCAGCTGGTCGGTTCAGAACTTCGATGGCAGCGCTCAGCTCGACATCGTCAGGGCCAACGCTGGCGGGACCTACACGGTCGTGGCGCAGAGCGCGGTCGAGAGCGGGCCGCGCGTCGTGACTGGTGGGGTCTGCCGCCCGGCATTCTCGGTCTACACATTCCCGACCAATCTCTCGATCACGGCCGGCGAGTACATCGGGCTGGACCTCGAGACGTCTTCGTGCGCGCCTGACACCGACTGCCCCGAGATCGGGTTCTGGTCGGGGACGGTCGCCGAGCCCTACGACGCGACCAGCGCGGTCTTCGCCCCCTCGCCGGCCCTCAATTCGCCCGCGACTCCGGCCCCGCTTCCAGCGGACACGGGGATGCTCTACAACGCCCAGGAGGCGGCGCAGGAAACAGTGTCGGTGTCCCTGGGCCCGTCGACGATCACCGCCGACGGTCGCGCGCAGACGACCGCGACGGCGACCGTCGCCGCCGGTCGCACGCCGGTGTTGGGCGACGACCTGTCGATCTCGAGCTCGGACCCGGGCGACGCGGTCAGCGCCGTCACCGACCACGACAACGGCACGTACACCGCGACGATCACCGCGTCGCATACGGTCGGCAAGCCGCGGATCGCCGCGACCGATACGTCCGACTCGTCGATGCCGTCGGGCACCGCGACACTCACCCAGGTCGCGCCCACGATCTCGGTGTCGATCAAGCCGAAGTCGATCGTTGCCAACGGGAAGTCGACGGCTACCGTCACGGCGACCGTCGCGGACCTGAGCGGCGCTCTCGTTCCCGGGGAGCACGTGACGGTCACGACCACCGGTCCGGGGCTCGCGGGCTTCGTGACCGACAGTAGCGGCAAGTACACGGCGACGATCACGGCTAGGCACGCGGTGGGAACGGTCGAGATCACCGCCACCGACGACTCGGTCAAGCCTTCGATCACCGCGACCACGAAGCTGACGACCAAGAAGCCGGTCGCAAAGAAGAAGAAGAAGAAGAAGAAAGAAAAAGAAAAAGCGCAAGCACAAGAAGAAGAAGCGCAAGAAGTCCTGAGCCCGAGCGCGAGGCTGGGCCCTTCACGCGACCGGTTCCCGAGTCATCATCCGTCGTGGTCCATGGCCGCGACAGCCTTCGCCAGTTCCCGCCCGCTCGACGACGAGGAGCTTCAGAGCGCGCCGATCTCCTACCCGCGCCCGTCGCGCCTGGGCGAGTCGCTGAAACTCGATGGCCCGAAGGCCGAGCACGCGGCCGACGTCCTCGGCCTGCACACGGTCCGCGACCTGCTCGAGCATCTGCCGCGCGATCAACGGGAGGCGCGCGCGGTTGCACAGCTCGTCGCCGGCGACAGCGCGACCGTGGTCGTCCAGGTCAGGGCGATCTCGTCGCGGCCCGTGCGCCGCCGTGGCATGCGCCCGCTCGTCGAGGCTACCGTCGCCGACGACACCGGGTCGATGAAGGCCACGTTCTTCAATCAGCCCTGGCTCGTGCAGAAGTATGCGGCCGGGACGCGGCTCGTCCTCCATGGCAAGTTCGAGGCGCGCAACCGGTTCCGGGTCCAGGGCCACGCGCGAACGTCCGAAGCCGCCACCGGAACCGACGCCGTCGCGCACTACCCCGCCACCGAAGGCCTCTCGTCGACCCAGATCCTCGCCCTCGTCCGCGAGCACGCGGGTGCGGTTAAGGATTCGATCGAGCCGCTCCCGGCGCCGCTCCGGGTGCGCGAACGACTCGCCGACCGCGCCGGCGCGCTCAGCGCCGCGCACTTCCCGCACGATCACGGCGATCAGGAGTTGGGGCGCCGTCGGCTCGCCTTTGAGGAGCTGCTGCTCGCCCAGCTCGCGCTCCTGCGCCGGCGCCGACTGCGCCGCGCCGAGTCGGCCGCGCCCGTGCTGGACGGCGAGGGCGAACTGACCGCCCGGTGGCTGGACGAGCTGCTGCCGTTCCCGCTCACCGGCGACCAGCAGCACGCGATGAAAGCGATCGAAGATGACCTCGCGCAGGAGCGGCCGATGCAGCGACTGCTGATGGGAGAGGTCGGATCCGGGAAGACCGTGGTGGCGCTGTATGCGCTGCTGAGGGCGATCGAGCAGGGTTTCCAGGGCGCGCTGATGGCCCCGACCGAGACGCTCGCCGAGCAGCACTTCGCGACGATTCAGACGCTGCTGCCCGGGGAGCTCGTGCCGGTCGGGCTGCTCACGGGCTCGACCCCCGCGCGCCGGCGGACCGACCTACTCTCGAAGCTCGCGACCGGAGAGCTGTCGTTGATCGTCGGCACGCACGCGCTGATCGAGGAGTCCGTGAGGTTCGCGCGACTCGGGGTCGCCGTGGTCGACGAGCAGCACCGCTTCGGCGTCAGGCAGCGGGCCGCCCTGGATGCCAAGGCGAGCTCGGATGGCGCGCCGCACGCCCTGCATATGACGGCGACGCCGATCCCGCGGACGCTGGCGCTGGCCGGGTACGGGGACCTCGACCTCACGGTGCTGCGGGAGCTTCCGCGCGGTCGCCAGCCGATCCGGACGCACGTGTGCTCGACCGAGCGCGAGCGCGCTCGCGCCTACGACCGCCTCCGCGAGGAGCTGCGGTCAGGGCGCCAGGTGTTCGTCGTCTGCCCTCTGGTCGAGGAGTCGGACCTGCTCCAGGCGCGTGCGGCAACCGCCGAGTTCGAGCGACTGCGGACCGGCGAGCTTCGCGAGTTCGACGTCGTGTTGCTCCACGGTCAGCTCCGAGCAGGCGAGAAGCAGGCGGCGATGGAGTCGTTCGCGTCGGGGGTCGCGGACGTGCTCGTGGCCACGTCGGTGATCGAGGTCGGGATCGACGTTCCGAACGCGACCGTGATGCTCGTGGAAGACGCGGAGCGCTACGGGATCTCGCAGTTGCACCAGCTCCGCGGGCGGATCGGCCGTGGGACGCATCCGTCGCTGTGTCTCCTGTTCGGGTCCAAGGACTCGCCGCGGCTGCGAGCGCTCGTCGACCACAGCGACGGTTTCCGGCTGGCGGAGATCGACCTCGAGCTGCGGGGCGAGGGCGAGCTCGTGGGGACCCGACAGCACGGACTGGCCCAGTTCCGCGTCGCCGAGCTGCCTCGCGACGCCGAAGTGCTCGAGCGGGCGCGAGTCCATGCCGAGCGCCTCAGCGCCGAGGATCCCGACATGGCGCTGCCGGAGAACGCGCTGCTCGCGGACGCGCTCGTGGTCGCGTACGGTGCCGAGGCGCGGGCACCGATCCGGGCGTGAGGGTGATCGCTGGTCAATGGCGGGGCCGCACGCTGGTCGCGCCTCGCGGCCGGGATACGAGGCCGACCGCCGACCGCGTGCGCGAGGCTCTCTTTTCGATCCTCGGTGACGTCGAGGGCGACCGCGTCCTTGACCTGTTCGCCGGCTCAGGCGCGCTCGCGATCGAAGCGCTGTCTCGGGGCGCGTCCGAGGCCACGCTGGTGGACGCGTCGCCCACTGCGGTGGCGACGATCAGGCGCAACCTCGCGGGGCTCGAAGCCGACGCCGAGGTGGTCCATCAGCGAGCGTCGGCATACCTCGAGCGAGCACGCGCGGGCGGGCGTCAATACGATCTCGTCTTCCTCGATCCCCCATACCGCCAGGCGAACGTTCTCGGACGTGAGCTTTCGGAAGCACTGGTGGCCGTGCTCGGGCAGGGAGCCCGAGTCGTCACCGAGAGCGACCGACGAGCCCCGCTCGAGCTCGAACTCCCGCTGCTGGTGGACCGCCGGTACGGCGACACACTGATCCGAATCTATGGCTCCTGACAACCGAATTGCGATCTGCCCGGGCTCGTACGACCCGGTCACCTACGGTCATCTCGACGTGATTTCCCGCGCGGCCGCGATGTTCGAAAAGGTGATCGTCGCGGTCGTGAACCTGCCCGTGCGCAAGGGCGAGACGCTCTTTACCGCGGACGAACGGGTCAGGTTCGTCGAGAACGCGACGAGCGACATCGACAACGTCACCGTCGAGCCGTTCAGCATCCTCGTCGTCGACTTCGCCCGCGAGCGGGGAGCGAAGGCGATCGTCAAAGGGCTGCGTGCAATCTCCGACTTCGAGTACGAGCTGGAGATGAATCAGCTCAACCGCCGACAGGCACCCGACATAGAGTCCGTGTACCTGATGGCGTCACCCAAGTACAGTTTCATCAGATCCAGCGGAGTGAAGGAGCTGGCAACGTTCGGCGGAACCATCGACGACATGGTTCCCGATGAGGTCGCCGCGGCGTTGAAGGAACGCCTTCACCGCTGACGAAACAGAGGTTCTGCGATGGACGTCCTTGTATTAATCGACAAGTTGGACGATCTCGTCCACAACGCCAAGCCGGTTCCGCTGACCGACCAGGTGCGCGTGGACAAGGAAGAGATCTACGACATCCTCGACCAGATGCGCGCCACGATTCCGGAGGAGATCAAGCAGGCGCGCTGGATCGTCAAGGAGCGGCAGGAGATGTTGGCCGAGGCAAAGCGCGAGGCCGAGCGGATCGTCAAGGAGGCACGTGAACGCCAGGAGCGCCTGATCTCTGAGGAGGAGATCACCAAGCAGGCCGAGCGCGCCGCCGAGGACATCATCGAGGATGCGCGCGGGCGCGAGCGGGAGATCCGGCTCGGCGCCGAGGACTACGCCGACGAGATCCTCAACACGCTCGAGGTCAACCTGACCAAGTTCATCGCCGCCGTTCAGCGTGGGCGTGATCGCTTGGCCGGCAAGGATGAGCCGGCCGAAGTGTCTTGATCGACCAGCTCCACCGCTGACTAAAGCCGGCCTCGTGGCGAGTCGATCCTGAGATCGATGCGGCGCTGGTGCTCACTCCTGCTCTCGCTGGCGGCGATCCCCATGGGCTGGCCCCACCACGTGGCGCTCGGCCTCAGCGATTCACCCGGGGATGCCCACCGGCTGTCCCAGCGCGTGCCCCTCGACCTCCGCTATCAGTACCTCTCCGGCGGCGTCAACACCGGCGCGGGATGGGCGACGTGGAATCCGAACGGGACGTTCACGTCGATGTACGTACGCGAGTCGATCGCCGCCCACATGATTCCGGTCTTCAGCTACTACCAACTGCTGCAGTCGAAGCCCGCCGTGGGCTCCGACGAGCTTCAGAAGGACCTCTCGAATCTCCGCAATCCCGCGACGATGCGGGCTTACTGGGCCGACTTCTCACTGCTCCTGCGGCGCGTGCGGGCGGCCGCCGGCAAGCACCTCGTGATCATCCACATCGAGCCCGACCTGTGGGGCTACCTCGAGCAGGCACACGCAGTCGGCCTCGCCCGCGGCTTCGCCCACAAGCTGCTCGCGCTCCGCAACCGGCTCGCGCCGCATGTGGCGCTGGCGTGGCATCTGAGCGTGTGGGGAACGGGCGAGGACCCGACCTACTCGAAGCCGTCGTTGGCCCGCATGGATGTCCTCGCGGCCCGATCCGCCGCGTTCTACCGGTCGCTGCACGCCCACTTCAACCTCGTCTTCAGCGACGTCACCGACCGGGACGCCGGCTTCTACCAGGTGATCGAGGGCAACCCCAACACCTGGTGGGGACCCGCGAACTTCCGCCGCGAGAACGCCTACATCGCCGGCTTCACCCGCCGCACGCACGAACCCGTGGTCCTGTGGCAGCTCCCGCTCGGCAACACCTTCCTCAACAACACCTGGGAGCACTTCCGCGACGATCGCGTCCAGTGGTGGCTCGGCGCCGGCGGCCGCGCGCATCTGCGGGCGACCCGTAACGCCGGCGTGATCGGGCTGCTGTTCGGTGGCGGGGCGTCGGGGACGACGAGCGCGGACACGGACGGCGGGCTCTTCTACCGGCTCGCCGGGCGCTACCTGAGGCACCCACTGCCTTTGCGTTGAGGGTTGGTGCTGCGGTTGGCTGGCGGCGCCGGAGGAGTTGGGCGCCCGAGTCGCTGGTGAGCGGGCGACTCGGTAAACGGCGCTGGGGAAGGGGAGGGAGCTGGCGCCATCGCACCCGTCCAGAACCTGCACAACACGACAATCCCGCGCCGGATGGGGAGGCCTGTCGATCTATGCATGAGGAGCGTGCTCAATACGACAGGGCTCGGGATTCGCGCCGAGCTTGTCGTGTTATGCAGCATTTGAGGCGCCCGATCCCGCGATCGAGCCCCAACCTCCTCCTTCCCCAGCGCCGTTTACCGGGCCGACCGCCAGCTAGAGCTGCGGGCGCAGAAAGCGCCCGCGGGCCGAGAGTCGACAGCCACCGAGCAACCGAACCGCCGGCGCCACCGCGCCACCGCTCACCGAATCTCGAAGCCGCGCAACCCCTCCGGTGCCTCCTCGGAAACCTCGACCTGCGCCACCTCGGCGTGCCGCGGCCCCGTCTCACAGAACCTGATCAGGCGCGCCACGGCATCAGGCGCGCCTTCGAGCACCGCCTCGACCGCCCCGTCGCGCCGGTTGGAGACCCAGCCGGCGACCCCCACCTCCTGCGCCCGCCGGCGCACGGAGTCGCGGAAGAAAACCCCCTGGACACGGCCATAAATGACGGCTCGGCGGCGAACGACGTCGGCGCTCATTGCATCGATTCTTGCAAGCGACCGGTTCCGTCCGCTGCCCTCGCCATCCTCGATCGCGATGGCTGCACTGTGGTTGCTACTCGGACTCATTCTCGGCGCGGCGCTCGTCGCCGCCGCGACGCGCGCCCGAGTGCGCTCGCTGACTAATGAGGCTGCCCGGGCGGCCGAGCTCGACCGTGAGCTGATCAAGGCGCGCGCCGATGTCGATCACGAGCGGTCACTGGCGCACGAGCGGCTCCAGACGCTGGGCGAGGCACAGGCGCGGCTGTCGGAGTCGTTCAAGGCGCTCAGCGCCGAGGCGCTCCAATCGAGCATGGCGCAGCTCGCCGAGATGGCCCGCGCCCAGTTTCAGACCGCGCAGGTCGAGGCCAAGGGCGACCTCGACAAGCGCCAGCAGGCGGTCGAGCAGCTCGTGGCGCCGCTCAAGGACCAGCTCGGGCGCGTCGACGCGCAGCTGCTGCGGCTCGACCAGGAGCGACGCGAGTCTCGCGGCCGGCTCGAGGCGCAGCTGCGGACGCTGACCGAGACCGGAGAGAAGCTGCGCACCGAGACCGGGGCGCTTGTCACGGCGCTGCGCAAGCCCAACGCGCGCGGGCAGTGGGGGCAGATGCAGCTGCGCAACGTGGTCGAGTTGGCGGGCATGGTCCGCCACTGCGATTTCGCCGAGCAGTCATCGGTGGCCGGCGACGATGGAACGCTGCGGCCCGACCTGATCGTCCGGATGCCCGGTGGCAAGCACGTCGTCGTCGACGCGAAGGCCCCGCTGCAGGGAGTCCTCGACGCCTACCAGGCACGCGACGAGGAGGAGCGCCAGCGCCACCTGCGCGACCACGCCCGGCTTCTGCGAAAGCACGTGAAGTCGCTGGCCGACAAGGCGTATTGGGCGGGGCTCGACTCGGCGCCCGATTTCGTCGTCCTGTTCCTACCCGGGGAGCACCTCTACGGTGCCGCGCTCGAGGTCGATCCCGGCCTGATCGAGGACGCGATGGCTAAGCGAGTCCTGATCGCGACGCCCACGACGCTGCTGGCGATGCTCCGCGCCGTGGGCTACGGGTGGCAGCAGGAGCGGGTCGCGGAGTCCGCCCAGGCGATCTCCGAGCTCGGGCGCGAGCTGCACGGTCGCCTCGTCAAGCTTTCCGGGCTGCTGTCGACGCTCGGGAAGCGGCTCAACAGCGCGGTCTCGGCCTACAACGAAACGGTCGGCTCCTACGAGGCGCGGGTCGTTCCGGGAGCGCGCCGGTTCGCCGAACACGGCGCGGTCGCCGAGGGGCGTGAGATTCCGCAGATCGACCAGGTGTCGCTGAGCGCGCGCACGGTCCACGTTGCCGACGTGGCCGACGAGCTCGTCGATGAGCAGCTGCCGCTGGAGGTGACTGCCAGGCGGCTACGCGCCGCCGAGTAGCAACCGCCGGCGCGCGAGCACGCCCGAGTCGCGAATCGCCGACGCGCGGCCTACGCGTCCCGCTCGTCCCACCAGCGCCGAAGATCCTCCCGCTGTTGCGGCAGCGGGTCCGCCGACGGCTTGCGGTCGCGCACATAGGCGAGCGCCTCGTCGACGTCGATTCCTTCGCGAACTGCGATGACGCCGGCGGCGATCGCGGGAGATCTCTGCCAGCCGGCGCGGCAATGCAGATACGTCCGGCCGCTCTCATCCAGCCAGCCGGACACCTCCCTGACCGCGGCCTCCAGCTCATCGGCCGGCAGACCGGCGTAGTCGGTGAACAGCACGCGGCGTTCGGCGATCCCAGCGGCCGTGTAGGCCGCCATGACCGCGTCGCGTTCGCCCGGCTCGTACTCGGCGTCCTCGACGAGATTCATCACCCGCGCGATGCCGGCGCGCTGGAGCAGCGCCACGTCCTCGGCGTCGAGGGGATAGGAGCCGATCAGGAGGTTGTCCAGCACGTCGGCGAAGCCGTAGGTCCGAAACCACGAGGACACGCGTCGAATGATCGCCGCTCCATGCTCGCGCGTGTCGCTACCTCGGTCGAACGCGAGGATCGCGCCGCTAACCTCACAGCGATGTCCCTCCGAACTGACACGTTCGACCTCGGGGGGTTGCACCTCAGCACGGGCGAGGGCCGTCGGCTGGAGTTGGCGGTGGCGATCGACCCGTTTGTGCTCGGCGGTGAGCGCTATCCCGTCGAGCCGTCGCTGTGCCCGGTTCGCCTCGACGTCTCGCGCACCACCGGGGACGGCTATGCGCTGCGACTGCGGTTCGACGCCACGATCGTGGGTCCGTGCATGCGTTGCCTGGAGCCGGCAGCGCCGGTGTTCAACGTCGACGCCCGCGAGGTATCCCAGCCGGGAGAGGGCGAGGAGCTCGAGTCGCCGTACGTCGAGCGCGGGATCCTCGATCTCCATGCCTGGGCCCGTGACGCGCTGGCGCTCGTCCTCCCGACGACGCTGCTGTGCCGGGCCGATTGCGCCGGTCTGTGCCCCGTCTGCGGCGTCGATCTGGGCTCTGCGGGGCCCGATCACGGGCACGAGCGCCAGCCCGATCCGCGCTGGGCGAAGCTGTCCGAATTGAGGTTCGAGTAACCTCATCGCAACAATGGCCGTTCCGAAGCAGAAGCAATCTCACGCCCGTACCTCCCAGCGCCGCGCTCAGCACAAGGTCGACGCGCCGACGTACAACGCCTGCCCCCAATGTCACAGCCCCCGGATCCCGCACCGGGTCTGTCCGGTCTGCGGTTACTACAAGGGCCGCGAAGTGATCGCTCCGGGCGCTGACGAGCCCTCGCTCTGACGCCCGCGCGCATGGTCACGGTCGCCGTGGACGCGTGCGGGGCCGATCTCGGTCCCCAGGAGGTCGCCGAGGGCGCGACGCATGCCGCCGCCCAGGGGATCGGCGTGCTCCTGTTCGGGCCTGCCGCGCAGATCCAATCGGTCGGTCCGGGCGTCGAAGTTATCGACGCGCCGGTCTCGATCGCAAAGGCCGCCGATCCCGCGTTCGCGGTCCGCTCGACGCCCGAGGCATCGATCGTTCAGGCGGCCCGAGCCGTGGCGGAGGGGCGGGCCCAGGCGCTCGTCTCGGGCGGCTCCACTGGCTCGGCACTGGCCGCCGGTCTGTTCAACCTCCGCCGCGACCGCGGCATCTACCGTCCCGCGCTGGCGCTGCCCGTGCCCATGCCGGGCGCCGCGCCGGTGCTGCTGCTCGATGTCGGCGCCAACGTCACGTGCCGGCCCGAGCATCTGGTCCAGTTCGCGCACATGGGCTCGGCGTTCGCGCAGGCGGTGATGGGCATCGAGGCGCCACGGGTGGCGCTGCTCTCGAACGGCGAGGAGCCGGCGAAGGGCACGCCGGAGCTCGTCACGGTCCACGAACAGCTCGCCGGCGCGGCCGGAACCGGCCTGAAGTTCGTCGGCAACATCGAGGGGACACAGGTCACCGGCAGGCGTCGCCGACGTCGTCGTGATGGACGGGTTCACCGGCAACATCACCCTGAAACTGATCGAGGGCGTCTCGGGGCGCACGATGAGCGCGATCCGCGACGCGGCTCTCACCTCCGCCCGCGGCAAGCTCGGCGGCTGGCTCCTGTCGCCCTCGATCCGCAGGCTGCGCGACGAGATCGATCCGGAGGCCCCCGGTGGCGCGTACATGCTCGGCCTCCGGCAGCTCGGCGTCGTCGCCCACGGCCGGTTCACCCGCCGCGGCTTCGCGCGGGCGATCGAGGTGGCGGCGCGCGGCGTGCAGGAGGACGTGATCGGTCGCACCCGCGCCGCCCTGGTCCAGGCCGGGGCGGTCCGATCCGTTCGCGCCGATACCCATGACGAGTCCTCCTCGTCCGAGCCGACGGCTACCTTGTCCGGCGGATGAGTCGCGAGCAGATCTTCGATCTGATCCGCGCGCACCTGGCGGACGAGCTCGAACTGGATCCCGAGTCGATCCACGAGTCGACGCGCTTCAAGCAGGACCTGGAAGCCGATTCGCTCGATTTGTACACGCTCGTCCAGGAGCTCGAGGACAGCTACGGCGTGAAGATCTCGGACGAAGAGGCAGCGAAGATCCTGACCGTCGGTCAGGCGGTCGACTTCGTGCTCGCGAGCGGCGTGGCCCCGTCAGCTGCTGCGAGCCAAGGTTCTGACGCTGAGTGAGCGTCAGCGGCATGGGAACGAGCACCCCGCGCGGGCGTTCCGGCGCGACGCTCGGCGAGCTGCTCGACCGGCTGCCCGACGAGCTCGCGAGAAACGTGTTCACGCACTCCTCGTGGACGACGAGACGGTCCGACTCCTACGAGCGGCTTGCCTTTCTGGGCGACAGCGTTCTTTCCCTGGCCGTGACGACCCACCTGTACCCGCGGCTCGAGGCCGAGCGGTTCGGCGCCGGACGGCTGACGAAGATCCGCGCCCAGGCGGTTTCGGGACGCTCGTGCCGGGCGGTCGCCGAACGGCTGGGGATTCCCGAGCGCCTGCGGGCCGCGGCTCCGACCGGCGCGTCCGCGAGCGTCGAGGCGCTCGTCTCGACGGAGCGTGTGCTCGCGTCGGTGATCGAAGCCGTGATCGGGGCGTGCTACCTCGCGTTCGGCTACGAGACGACCTCGAGCGCAGTCGTCGAGGCGTTCCTACCGGAGATCGAGGACGCGCTCGAGCATCCCGTCGACTACAAGTCGGCGCTTCAAGAGCTGCTGGCGCGGCGCGGCGAGCTGGTCAGCTATCCGGTCGTCGAGGAGCACGGACCGCCGCACAACCGGACGTTCTCGATCAGCGCTGTGATCGACGGCGTCGAGGTCGGGCGCGGAACCGGTCGCAGCAAGAAGGACGCCGAGCAGGACGCTGCACAGTCGGCGCTGGAGGCGCTCGAGGAATCGTGAACCCTCCCCCACAGGCGAAGGGCTGACCGTGTACCTGAAGTCGATCACGCTGAAGGGCTTCAAGTCGTTCCCGGACCGCACGAGGCTCGAGTTCGGTCCGGGCGTGAGCGTGATCGTCGGTCCGAACGGGTCGGGGAAGTCGAACGTCACCGACGCTGTGCTCTGGGCGCTCGGCGAGCAGTCGCCGCTCGCGGTCCGCGGACAGTCGATGCAGGACGTGATTTTCGGCGGCGCGCCGGGACGGCAGGCGGGCAAGAGTGCGGAGGTCGAGCTCGTGCTCGACGACAGCGCCGGACTCCTCGGCCTGGGAGCGCCAGAGGTCTCGATCGTCCGCCGGCTCGACCGCAGCGGCGAGGGCGAGTATCGACTCGCCGGGGCTAGGTGCAGGCTGGTCGACGTGATCGAGCTGCTGTCCGACACGGGCCTCGGCAAGGAGATGCATTCGGTGATCTCCCAGGGCCGGGTCGAGTCGATCGTGACGTCTAAGCCGCGCGAGCGGAGGATGCTGATCGAGGAGGCCGCCGGCCTCGGCAAGCACCGTAAGCGTCGCCGGCGGGCGCAACTGAAGCTCGAGCGCACACAGGAGAACCTCGATCGCGCGCTCGACGTCGAGCGCGAGGCACGCTCGCGGCTGCGGCCGCTCAAGCGCCAGGCGGAGGCGGCCGAGTTGCACGCGCGGCTCGAACGGCAGGCGACCGAGACGCGGTGGGAGCTGGTGCGCGACGACGTCCGCTCCCGTGAACTGGAGCTGGAGAGCGCCCAGCGGGGCGCTTCGGAGGCGCGGGCCGGCCGCGAACAGACGGAGCGCCGGCTCGAAGGCGTGGCCAAGCGGCGGGAGGCCGCCGAGGATGCGCTGGCCCGGCGCAGCGCCGAGCGTGAGGAACTGTCCCGGCGGTGCTTCATCGCGCAGTCGGCCGGCGAACGCGTCGGCTACCGCGCGGACGCGGTCAGGGGTGCTGCGGCCGGTGTCGAGGAACGACTTGCGCGAGCCCGGGAGATCCTCGATCGGTTGGACGCGGAGGCGGTGGCCGACACGGCGGACCCCGACGCTGTCGCCCGGATCTCGACGCTCGAGGCGGCGCTCGCGTCGCTCGATCGCGATCGCGAGGCCGAGCTCGAGCGGCAGCTCGCCGATCTGAACGGCGAGCTGGACGTCGCCAAAGCCGAGACGGCGGCGCGTGCCGACCGGGTGCAGGAGACCCGCGGTAGCCGAGCGCGGGCCGAGGAGGCCCTGGAACTCGCCCGGACGCACCTTCGCGAGGCCGAGCGCGGCGTCGAGCAGGCCAGGCGCGAGGCGGCGCGCGTGGGCGGTGAGCTCGCAGCGGTAAATCAATTTCTGCGCAGTCAGGCGGCGGTGCCCGGAGGCGTGAGCACGCTGTCCGACCAGCTCGAGGTCGATCCCGGCTTCGAGCTCGCCCTCGCCGCTGCGCTCGACGGTCGGCTGCGCGCCGCGGTCGTCGCCGACCGTGCGGCGGCGGCGGCGCTGCTCGACCGCGTTGGCGCCGACGGCGGCCGGGCGCTGATCGCCGGGTCCGACTCGCCGGACGGCTCGTCCGCGGGCGGCGCGCCGCCCGTTCCGGGTGGCGATCTGCTCGCCGATCACGTCCGTGGCCCGGACGCCGTCGTCGCGCTGGCGCGCGTCCTGCTGCGCGACGTGTGGGTCCTCGACGCGCTCGATGGCGTGCCCGAGACGTTCGATGGCGTGGCAGTGACCAGGGGCGGGCGCGTCTGGTCTTCCCGAGCGCGCGAGGTTCGGCAGGCGCCGGCCGCGGGTGAGGAGCGCGTGCTCGCCGAGCGCAACCGTCGCGAGCACTTGGTGCGCGCGAGCGAGGCCGCGGCTGGCATTGAGGTGAGCGCCGCCGGCGCGCTGGAAGCGGCGAGCGCCGCGCTCGCCGCGGCAGAGGGGGCACGCGACCGGGCAATCGCCGACGACCGCGCGGCGGTCCGCGCGAAGGACGAAGCTGCCGAGGAGGAGCGCCGGATCGCGGCGGCGATCGAGCGCCGGCGGAGTGCGCCCGACGACGGACCGAACGGGGGACGTCGCGCGCAGCTCACGGCCGAACTCGCGGCGGAGCGCGCGATGGTCGAGCGGGCGGAGCGCGATCGCCGCGAGCGCGACGCCCGCATCGAGCGCCTCCGCGACATGCGCGAGCGCGACGGGGCCCTGGCCGGCCCACTGGCGGCGGTGATCGCGGCCCTCGACCACGCCGGCGAGGCGATCGCGCAGCGCCGAGCCAAGTTCGACGCCGACCTCGCCGCCGACCGGGAGGCGGGCGAGCACGTGGCCGCCGAGCTCCGCGAATGCGCCCAGCAGGAGGCCGCGCTGCACACGCAGCTCCATCGGGAGAGCGAGGTTCTGACCGAAGCCGAGGTCCGCCTCCAGCGCATCCGGGACCAGGTCGCCGACGCACGAGCCGAGCTGAGCCAGCTCGCGACCCGGCTGGCGCTCGAGGCCGTCCCGGCCGCCGAGCCGCTCAGCGCCGAGGAGCGCGACGCGCTCGCGGCCCGCCTGGAACGTCTGGCGCGGCGACGCGAGCAGTTGGGCCCGGTCAACCCGCTGGCCCAGGAGGAGTACGCGGAGGCGGTGGAACACGTCGAGGAGATCGAGCGACAGCGCGCGGATCTCGAGACCGCGCTGCGCGAGCTCGAGAAGCTGATTGCCGACACCGACCGCCAGATCCGGGAGACGTTCGAGCAGACCTTCGAAGCGGCGGCCCAGAACTTCGAGGAGCTCGCGACGCAGATGTTCCCGGGCGGACGCGGCCGGTTGACGCTCGTGACCGAGCGCGAGGGACCCTCACGCGTGCTCGGTGGCCGGCCCCCTGAGAGCGAGGATCCGGCGGAGCCGGACGACGCGGACGTCTCCGACGATGAAGACGTCGAGGAGGATCTGCTCGGCGTCGAGATCGAGATCACGCCGGCGGGCAAGGAGATGAAGCGGCTCACCCTCCTGTCAGGAGGGGAGAAGTCGATGACCGCGCTCGCGTTCCTGTTCGCCGTCTTCCTGGCACGGCCGTGCCCGTTCTACATCCTCGACGAGGTGGAGGCGGCGCTCGACGACCTCAACATCGATCGGTTCCTGGCTCTCCTGCGCCAGTACGCGCAACGGGCGCAGTTCATCGTCGTCACCCATCAGAAGCGCACGATGGAGGCCGCGGACTCGCTGTACGGGGTCTCGATGGGGACGGACGGGATCTCGAAAGTGATCTCGCGCCGGCTCCCACCCGAGAACGTCGCCGCGTAGCCGCGAGCCGCCGCGCCCCGCGAGCGGCCGCGCCCCAGCGAGCCGTCGCGCCCCGCGAGCCGCCGCGCCCCCGAGATCGCTAACGTCGCGCGCCCAATGGCTCGTGACTGGCAGGACCTGTTCATCGTCGATGGCGCTCCGGCGCGGCCGGAGGAACCCGCGGCGGCCACGGAGGAGCGGCGGATGGGCCGGTTCCGCCGGCTGCGCGAGAACCTGCGCCGAACCCGTCAGGCGCTCACGAGCGAGATCCAGGCGACGCTGTTCGAGGACCTCAGCGACGAGACGTGGGAGCGGCTGGAAGAGGCGCTGATCTACGCCGACGTCGGAGCGCAGACGACCGCGCAGGTCGTCGAGGAACTCGAGCGGGAGGCGACGAGCGGCGAGATATCCGGTGGCGAGGCGCTGACCGCCCGGCTGACCGAGCTGCTCGCCGACATCGCCCGCACCGGCGACGACCGCATCGACCTGACCGCCGAGCCCACCGTGATCCTCGTCGCGGGCGTGAACGGGACGGGCAAGACGACGACCGTCGGCAAGCTCGCCTGGCATCTGCGCAAGGAGCTCGGCCGTTCGGTCGTGATCGGCGCCGCCGACACGTTCCGCGCCGCCGGTGTCGAGCAGCTCGAGTTGTGGGCGGAGCGCGCCGGCGTCGACTTCGTCAAGGGCCCGCCCGAGGCCGACCCCGGCGCGGTCGCGTACGACACGATCGCCACGGCTCGCCGCGAAGGGGCGGACGTCGTGATCATCGATACGGCCGGCCGGCTGCACACGCAGGACGACCTGATGGCCGAGCTCGCCAAGGTCCGGCGGGTCATCTCCAAGCAGATCCCGGAGGCGCCCCACGAGACGCTGTTGACAGTCGACGCCACAACAGGTCAGAACGGCCTGCGACAGGCCCGCCTGTTCTCTGATGCCGTCGACGTCAGCGGCCTGGTGCTGACCAAGCTCGATGGCACGGCGAAGGGCGGGATCGCGCTGGCCATCGCCCACG
The DNA here is from genome assembly GCA_963812225.1 of uncultured Solirubrobacterales bacterium. Taxonomy (GTDB): domain Bacteria; phylum Actinomycetota; class Thermoleophilia; order Solirubrobacterales; family Solirubrobacteraceae; genus Palsa-465. The sequence goes on along the minus strand of CAWEUN010000004.1, from coordinate 345,081 downwards.
AGCTCGGGATCCCCGTCAAGCTGATCGGCGTCGGCGAGAAACTGGAGGACCTGCGCCCGTTCGAGCCGAGCGAGTTTGCGAGAGCGCTGGTCAGCTAGAGCAGCGTTAGCGAGTAATCTCGGGGGAAATGGAAGGCTGGATCTTGTGGCTGATCGCCGCCTGTGTATTCGGGGTCGGCGAGATGCTGACGACCGGGTTCTTCCTCGCGCCGTTCGCCCTCGGTGCCGGGCTGGCCGCCCTGACCGACGCGGTCGGTGCCGGCGGGGTTGCATCCTGGGTCGTGTTCGTCCTCGTCTCCGTCCTGAGCCTGGCCATCATCCGCCCGATCGCGAAGTCGCACATGAGGATGCCGCCGCAGATCAGGACGGGCTCCGCCGCGTTGATCGGCAAGCAGGCGATCGTCCTGGAGCGGATCGTCAACGACGAGGGCGTCGGCTGCGTGAAGATCGAGGGCGAGGTCTGGACGGCTCGCTCGTTGGATGACGACGAGGTGATCGAGAAGGGAACACGGGTGCAAGTAGTCGACATCAGGGGCGCTACAGCGCTCGTGGCCGAGTAAAGGAGAACGGCAATGGCTGGAGCAATCGTCGCGGCCGTCGTAGTGATCTTCCTGCTGATCCTGTTCGCGCGCACCATTCGGATCGTTCCGCAGGCGCGGGCCGGGATCGTGGAGCGCTTCGGGCGCTACAACCGGACGCTGTCGCCGGGGCTGACCGTGCTCGTGCCCTTCATCGATCGTCTGAAGCCGCTGATCGACCTGCGCGAGCAGGTCGTCTCGTTCCCTCCGCAGCCCGTCATCACCCAGGACAACCTCGTGGTCCAGATCGACACCGTCCTGTACTTCACCGTCAACGACGCCAAGTCCGCCACGTATGAGGTCGCCAACCCGCTCCAGGCGATCGAGCAGATCACGGTGACGACACTGCGCAACGTGATCGGGTCGCTGTCTCTGGAGGATGCGCTCACCAGCCGCGATCACATCAACGCTCAGCTGCGAGGCGTGCTCGACGAGGCGACGGGCAAATGGGGGATCCGGGTCAACCGCGTCGAGCTCAAGTCGATCGATCCGCCGGGCACGATCCAGGAGGCGATGGAGAAGCAGATGCGCGCCGAGCGCGACCGTCGCGCCGCGATCCTCAACGCGGAGGGCGTCAAGCAGTCCCAGATCCTCACGGCCGAGGGCCAGAAGCAGGCGGCGGTGTTGACCGCTGAGGGCCAGAAGCAGGCAGCGATCCTGCGCGCCGAGGGGGAGTCGCAGGCCATCGCCACCGTGTTCGAGGCGATCCACCAGGGCAAGCCCGACCAGGAGCTGCTCAGCTATCAGTACCTGCAGATGCTCCCCCAGCTCGCCAAGGGCGATGCGAACAAGGTGTTCGTGATCCCGTCGGAGTTTGCCGAGGCCTTCCGCGGGATCGCCAAGGCGTTCCCGGGAGCGAGCGAGACCGAGCACCAGGCCGAGAACGAACACCAACCCGTCGCCGAGATTCCGCCTCCGGACAGCGCAGACTGGAACAAGTCGTAGGGAGTCATGCGGCGGCGTCGCACCCACTAGCCTGAAACCAGACCATGTTCGATTCGCTTGCCGAGAAGCTCCAGGCCACCCTCGCCGACGTGCGCGGGCGCGGCACCCTGACCGAGGCTGATGTCAACGCTGCGATGCGGGAGATCCGGCTCGCGCTGCTCGAGGCCGACGTCAACTTCAAAGTCGTCAAGAGCTTCACGAACTCGGTCAAGGAGCGCGCGCTCGGCGCCGACGTGATCGGGCAGCTCAATCCGGGCCAGCAGGTCGTGAAGATCGTCTCCGACGAGCTGACCGAGCTGATGGGCGGCGCCGCCGGCGATCTGTCGTTCTCGCCCCGCCCGCCGACCGTGGTTCTGATGGCCGGACTGCAGGGCTCGGGCAAGACGACGGCCACGGCGAAGCTCGCGCGCTACCTGCGCGAGCAACACGGCTCTTCGGTCGCCGTCGCCGCCTGCGACGTCTACCGGCCGGCCGCCGTCGAGCAGCTGATCAAGGTCGGCGCTCAGGCCGGCGCGGACGTCTACGAGCAGGGGACGGACCGCGACCCGGTCAAGATCGCCGCCTGGGCGCGCGACCGGGCCCAGAGCGAGGGCAAGGACGTGCTGATCATCGACACCAGCGGTCGTCTGCACGTCGACAGCGAGCTCATGACGGAGCTCGCGAACATCAAGAAGGCGACAAATCCGCACGACATCCTGTTGGTCGTCGACGCGATGACTGGCCAGGATGCCGTCAACGTCGCGGAGCAGTTCGCCGAGGTGGTCCAATTCGACGGCGTCGTCATGACAAAGCTCGACGGCGACGCCCGCGGCGGCGCGGCGCTGTCGGTCAAGGCGGTCACCGGCAAGCCGATTCTGTTCGCATCCACGGGCGAGAAGCTCGATCAGTTCGAGCGCTTCCACCCCGATCGGATGGCCCAGCGGATCCTCGGCATGGGCGACGTGATGACGCTGATCGAGAAGGCCCAGGGCGCCTATGACGATCAGCAGACAGCCGAGCTCGAGCGCAAGCTCCGCAAGCAGGAGTTCGGCCTGGACGACTTCCTGGACCAGCTGCGCCAGATCCGCCGGCTGGGCCCCCTTCAGTCGCTGCTGGGGATGATCCCGGGCCTCGGCCAGGAGCTGCGCGGGGTCAAGGTCGACGAGCGCGAGTTCGACCGGATCCAGGCGATCATCCTCTCGATGACGCCCCAGGAACGACGCCATCCGGAGCTGATCAAAGGCTCGCGGCGGCTGCGGATCGCTCGTGGGTCGGGGACGAACGTGCAGGCGGTCAAGGCGCTGATCAAGCAGTTCGAGCAGATGCGAAAGGTGATGCGCCAGGTCTCCCAGGGCCGGATGCCGGATCTGGGGGCGCTGATGCGGCAAGCGCGGTGAGCGCCCTACCCGCTAACCTCGTCGCACAGAAATGGCGGTAAGACTTCGACTGACACGTATCGGCGGGCGCAAGAACCCCATCTGGCGGGTGGTGGTCGCCGACCAGCGCTCAAAGCGCGACGGCCGCGTGATCGAGACGGTCGGGCATTACAACGCCCAGACCAACCCCTCCACGATCGTCCTCGACGAGGAGCGGGTTCGCGACTGGCTCGCCCGCGGCGCCCAGCCGACCGACACCGTCCGCAAACTGCTCCACACGCAGGGCATCCGGTAACCCCCCGTCCCGGATGAAGGAGTTGCTCGAGTACCTGGCGCGCGGCTTGGTCGAGAGCCCGGATGAGGTGCACGTCAACGAGGTCCAGGAAGACGACGGATCCGTGGTGCTCGAGCTGTCGGTCGGAGACGACGATTACGGCAACGTGATCGGCCGGGGGGGCCGCACCGCGTCCGCGCTGCGGACGGTGATCAAGAGCGCGGCGATCAAGGACCGGCGCCGGGTCTTCGTCGACATCGTCGACGGTTAACTTCTCTCTATGGACCGCGGATGGCTCCGCGCCGGCCGGGTCGGAAGCCCGCACGGGCTCGACGGGAGCTTCCACGTCGGCGATCCGCGGCCCCAGCTGCTCATCCTGGGCGCGGTCGTCGCGGTGCAGGGCACGCCGCTGCGCATCACCCGTCGCGCCGGGACGGATCGACGTTTGATCCTCCGGCTCGAGGGGCACGACGATCGTCGGGCGGCGGAAGCCCTGCGCGGGGAGGAACTGCTCGTTGCGCGCACCGAGGCCCCGGAGCTCGAGCCCGACGAGTGGTGGGCCGAGGACCTCGAGGGCTGCACCGTCCACGACGCCGGCACGACGGTCGGCACCGTCCGCCGGCTGCTCGCGCTGCCCTCGTGCGAGGTGCTCGAGGTGGAACGTCCCGGCGATGCGGCCGACCTGCTGGTTCCGCTCATCGCCGACGCGGTTCGCAGTGTCGACGTCGAGCGGCACGAGGTCGAGATCGATCTCGAGTTCCTCGGGGAGCGGTGATGGAGATCGACATCTTCACGCTGTTTCCGGAGGCGTTTGCGTGGTTCGAGTCACAGCGCCACGTGACAAACGCGCTGGCCGCGGGTCTGCGGCTCGGCTACGTCAACTACCGCGACCACACGCCGCTGAGTGCCGGTCAGGTCGACGACACGCCGTTCGGGGGCGGCGCCGGCATGGTGCTGCGAGTCGACGTGGTCGAGGCGGCCTTGAGGGCGCGGTACGACCGCGACCCCGCCCAGCTTTCCGCCGAGCGCCGGGTGATCGCGCTCACACCGAGCGGCCGAGTCCTCGACGAGGCGTTGGTCGAGGAGCTGGCTGCCGAGCCGGCGGTGACGCTCCTCTCCGGCAGATACGAGGGATTCGACGAGCGCGTGCTCGAGCACTTCGCCTCAGACCGCGTCTCGATCGGCCGGTACGTGCTCGCGGGCGGGGAGCTCGCCGCGATGGTCCTCTGCGACGCCGTGGTCCGCAAACAGCGGGGCGCGCTCGGTCATGAGGATTCCGCGGTGGAGGAGTCCTTCAGCGCCACGCTGGAGGGCGGCCCCGAGTATCCGCATTACACGCGCCCAGCCGAATTCCGCGGCTGGCGCGTCCCGGAAATCCTCCTCTCCGGGCACCACGCGCGGATCCGCGAGTGGCGTCTCGCGCAGAGCAGATCGCGCCGCGAGCCCGGTCCGCTACCATAGACCGCCCGCGCGGGCGGGGCGTCGCGCAGTGCGCGCAAAGCCCTCTAGCCAGCGGCTTCCGCCGTGGAAGCCGGCGCTTGCACTCGCCATGAGCACCGTGATCGACAGCCTGGAGCGCACCCAACTCCGTCGCGTTCCGGCGTTTGACGCCGGCGACCGCGTGCGCGTGCACTTCCAGGTGATCGAGGGAACGCGCCGCCGCACGCAGGTGTTCGAAGGCGTCGTGATCAAGCGCCAGGGACACGGGGCGCGCGAGACGTTCACCGTCCGCAAGCAGTCCTTCGGAGTCGGCGTCGAGCGCACGTTCCCACTCCACTCGCCGAAGATCGAGCGGATCGAGGTGGCCGCACGAGGCGACGTCCGGCGGGCCAAGCTTTATTACCTGCGCGGTCGCGTTGGCAAGCGCGCGCGCGTTCGGGAGCGGCGTTCCAACCGGCCCGAAGAGGTCGTGGTCGGCGGGCTGCTGTACGAGCCGGAGGCAGAGGAGTCCGAGCTCGACGCCGAACAGGCACCCGCCGCGGAGACCGTGGAAGAAACGGGTCAGCACGAGGCAGCTGGGGACGCGGCCGACGCGGCCGCGGAGGTAGCCGAGGACGCTGATGCGCCGGACGCGTCAGAGGAAGGCGTCCAGCCGGAGGAGGAGCACCCCGAGGCCGAGGATTCGGCCGATTCCGTTCCCCCGACGGTGGCACAGGACCCCGGTCCGGCGGATGAGGAGGCTCCCGCCGGCGAAGAGAAGGTGTGACCCAGGCGAAAAAGTCGCTGACGAGCTCGCTGATCGAGCTCGTCGTGATCGTCGTAATTGCTCTCGGTCTGGCTCTTGGGATCCAGGCGTTCGTCGTGAAGCCGTACCGGATACCCACCGGATCGATGTTGCCGACACTGCATATCAACCAGCGCATCCTGGTCGACCGAATCGGCAGCCACTTCACCTCTCCGAAGATCGGCGACATCGTGGTCTTCCACCCTCCGAAGAACTACGCGAACGGCTGCGCCAATCCACGCGAGGGCCAGAATCAAGCTGGTCAGGACGCCTTGCGGCCATGCGGGGTCGCGCAGTCGCAGCCGTCCTCGGAGACGTTCGTCAAGCGCGTGGTCGGCCTGCCGGGCGACCGGATCTCGCTCGTGAACGGCCACGTGATCCGGGACGGCGTCCGCGAGAAGGATTCCTACATAGTCCCGTGCAATGGAGCACCGGCGTGCAACTTCCCTGGGACAATCACGGTGCCGCGCGGTGACTACTACATGCTCGGTGACAACCGACCAGACTCGGAGGACAGCCGCTTCTGGGGGCCAGTGCCCAAGAAGTGGATCATCGGCGAGGCATTCATGACCTACTGGCCGCCGGACCGGATCGGATTCCTGTAGGAGACGATGTGGCCCAACCCGACACCAAGAGCTCGAAGTCGCCGCTCAAGTCACTGATCGAGCTCGTCATCACGGTCGCGATCGCGGTTGGGCTGGCGCTCCTGATCCAGGCGTTCATCGTCAAGCCGTACCGGATCCCGAGCCCGTCGATGGTTCCAACGCTCGAGATCGGCCAGCGGGTCCTGACGAATCGCCTCATCAACCATCCCAGCGTCGGCGACATCGTGGTCTTCCACCCGCCCAAGGGCGCCGATCCGGCGACGCCGGTGTGCGGCAACCCCAACCAGGGTGGCGGGCACGCCCAGGCGTGCGACACACCAACGCCGCAGGAGTCGAGCCAGACGTTCATCAAGCGCGTCGTGGCGGGCCCGGGGGACCGGATATCGATCGTCAACGGCCACGTGATCCGCAACGGGGTCCGCGAGAAGGACTCCTACATAGAGCCCTGCGGGAGCGATCCTTCATGCAATTTCCCGAAACCGATCGTCGTTCCGCCCGGGGATTACTTCATGATGGGCGACAACCGTGGCGCCTCAGACGACAGCCGCTTCTGGGGACCGGTCCCGGACAAATGGGTCATCGGGGTCGCGTTCTTCACATACTGGCCGCCGGACCGAATCGGGCTCCTCTAAGAAGGCCAAGCGCGCCGCCCGCGCGGCGCGGCGCCTGTTCGCGTTCGACCGCTCCCTCGGATTCCGCTTCGTCGCCGGTGCCGACGAAGCCGGCAGGGGCTGCCTCGCGGGCCCCCTGGTCGCCGCGGGCGTGCTGTTCGACCTCGAGCGGATCGGCCCGACCGAGGTCCGCGCCCTCCGCCGGCTCAACGACTCCAAGCAGCAGACGCCGGAGGCGCGCGCCGAGCTCTACCCGGTGATCCTGCGCGTCGCCGCCAGGGTGGCGGTGATCTCGCGGTGCGCGCCGGGGATCGACGCGCGCGGGCTCCACGTGACCAACCTGGGCGCCCTGCGGGACGCCCTCTCGCGGGTTTGCTGCGAGGGCTCGGTGTGCCTCAGCGACGGCTTCCCCGTCGCCCGGGTCGGCCACGAGCAACGGGCGGTGATCGGCGGCGACGCCAAGAGCGCCGCGATCGCCGCCGCCTCGGTGATCGCCAAGGAGACGCGCGATCGCTACATGCGACGCGCCGACGCGACGCATCCGGGCTGGGATTTCGCCCAGCACGTCGGCTATGCCACTCCCGAGCATCGCGATGCGATCGAGCGCCTCGGCGTCTCGCCGCTCCATCGCCTGTCGTTCCAGTCCGCCGCCTACCAGCAGCTCGGGCTGGAGGCCTGGTCAGAAGGCGCCCTCGAGATGCTCGATCCCGAGCAGCCTGCCTGAGAGGTCGAACGTCACGCCGATCGCGTCGAACCGCAGCAGGTCCGCGTAGGGCCGATCGCTGCGTTCGCACAGCCAGCGTCCGGCCATCTTGCGTACGCGCGAGCGCTTGCGGCCGCGAATCGCGTCGAAGGCGCTCGCCGCGGAGGGGTCGAGCCTTCGTGTCTTGACCTCGGCGAACACGAGCGTCGTGCCGTCGAACGCGACGATGTCGAGCTCGCCCCACCGGGTTCGGTAGTTGCGCTCGACGATCTCGAATCCGCGCCGGGCCAGGTGGTCGGCCGCGAGCTGTTCCCCGAGCCGACCCAGCCGATGGCGGGGGTCGTTGTCCACTCTCCGCACGCTACGGACAGACCCGTGATGCGTGGGTGGCGCGGTGTGCCGATTCTGCGCAAGCTCGCGCGCGGGGCTGCGCAGACTTGGCACTCCGCGTGAACCACGCGTGACGCGATCGCGCGTAGCGTCGAGCCATGCTCGCCCGCGTCGCCACGTTCGCGATCGACGGTGTCGACCCCCGCCAGGTGTGGGTCGAGGTCGATATCCGTGCCGGCTTGCCGGCGTTCACGATCGTCGGGCTCGGGGACGCGGCCGTGCGCGAGTCGCGCGACCGGATCCGCTCGGCGATCCTCAACTCGGGGTTCGAGTTCCCGCAAAGCCGGATCACCGCCAACCTTGCGCCGGCGTTCCTGCGCAAGGTGGGTCCGGGGTTCGACGCGGCGCTGGCCCTGGGAGTGCTCGCCGCCAGCGGTCAGGTCTCGGCGGATGCGCTCGACGCGTACGCCGTGTTCGGTGAGCTGTCGCTCGGCGGCGAGCTGCGCGACTCGCCCGGGGCGCTGGCCGTGGCGGAGGGAGCCCACTCCGCCGGGCTCTCGAAGCTGTTCGTACCGCGGGAACGCGCCCGCGAGGCGGCGCTCGTCGAAGGGGTTGCGGTGGCCGGCGTCCGCACGCTCCGCGAGGCCGCCGAAGTGCTCGCCGGGGCGTCGGCGCCGGCGCTTCCGGCCGCGACGGTGGCTGCGCTAGCGCCGTCGAGGGGGCCGGATCTGGCCGACGTCCGCGGCCACTCGACGCCGCTGCTGGCGCTTCAGATCGCGGCGGCGGGCGGACACAATCTGCTGCTCGAGGGACCGCCCGGGACCGGCAAGACGATGCTCGCCCGCCGGCTGCCCTCCATCCTGCCCGCGATGACGCGGGTCGAGGCCATCGAGGTCACCCGCATCCACAGCGTCGCCGGCACGCACGCGGGCGGGTTGATCTTGGAACGTCCCTTCCGCGCGCCGCACCACACGATCTCGTCTGCCGGGCTCGTCGGCGGCGGGTCGCCACCGCGCGCCGGCGAAGCGACGCTCGCCAACCACGGCGTCCTGTTTCTGGATGAGCTCTCCGAGTTCCAGCGCCCAACGCTCGAGGCCCTCCGCCAGCCGCTCGAGGACGGCTGCGTGACGATCGTCCGCGGGCAGGCCGCGCTCGTGTTCCCGACGAGGTTCATGCTCGTCGCGGCGACCAATCCCTGCCCGTGCGGCTTCGCCGGGGTGGGGGACAGGTGCAGTTGTGGCGAGGCCGACCTGCGCCGCCACCGCCGCCGTCTCAGCGGACCGCTGCTCGACCGCATGGATCTGCTCGTCAACGTGCAAGCGCCGGCGGAGCACGAGCTGCGCGCGGGCCCGGTGGTCGATTCCGCCCAGGCCCAGGAGCGCGTCGCCGACGCGCGCCGGCTCCAGCAGGCTCGGCTGGCGGGGACGGCCGCCCGCTGCAACGGAGAGATGGATGCCCGGGAAGTGCGCCGCCACGTGAAGCTCGATGCCCTCGCCGAGGAAGCGCTCACTCGCGCCTACACCGTGGGGGCGCTCAGCGCCCGAGGTAGGCATCGGGTCCTGCGAGTCGCCAGGACGATCGCCGACCTCGGGAGCCGCGAACGCGTCGCCCAGGCTGACATCCTCACCGCGCTGAGCCTCCGTCAACGCGGTCAGACCGAAGCGGCGCTCGCGGCATGAGGCCCGGCGAGGATGCATGCGACGACTGCCTCGCTCGGTCCTGGCTGCTCGCGCGCCTGGCGGGGCACCTCGATCCGGTCCGCGGCCGGCTCGAGGAACTGCTCGCGCTCGGCTCGGAGGAGCTGATCGTCGCCGTCGGAGGCCACGACCGCGCGTCGCTGGCGCGGGAGCTCGATCGTTTTGACCCCGCCGGCGCACGCCACCAGGCGGCCGCGGCGGGGGTGGAGGCGATCTGTCGCTGCGACCGGCGCTATCCGGATCGGCTGCGGTCGCTGGCGGAGCCGCCGGCGGTCGTCCATGTCGCCGGGAGCCTCGAGCAGTTTCTCGGCGTGATCGCCGAGGATCCGGTGGCGATCGTCGGAGCGCGGCGGGCGTCGCCGTATGGCACCGAGGTCGCCCGCGCGCTCGGGCGTGGGCTGGGCGTGGCGGGGGTGACGGTCGTGAGCGGCATGGCGCTGGGGGTGGACAGCGCGGCCCACGCCGGCGCGCTGGCGGGCGGCGGGTCGACGGTGGCGGTGCTTCCCGCCGGCGCGGAGCGCCCATATCCGGCGGCCAAGCGGGCCCTTCACCGCCGGATCCGCGAGACCGGCGCGGCGATCTCGGAGCTCCCACCCGGCAGCGATGTGCGGCGCTGGATGTTCCCGGCGCGCAACCGGCTGATCGCCGCACTCGCGTCGATGACGGTCGTCGTCGAAGCCGGCGAGCGTTCCGGCTCGCTCGTGACCGCGAGGGTCGCCGGCGCGCTCGGCCGTCCCGTCGGCGCCGTGCCGGGACGGATCACCTCGCCGCTCGCCGTGGGCCCGAACGCGCTGCTCGCCGGCGGGGCCCACGTCATCCGCGGTCCCCAGGACATCCTCGACCGCCTGTTCGGCGAGGGTGTACGCACGGTTCGCCTCGACGACCGCGCGCCGCTCGAGCCGCGCCTCGACGATCTGCTCAGGGCGATCGCGGACGGCACCGACACCGCCGCGGCGCTCAGCCGGGCGGGCCTCGACGTGGCGGAGGGGTTGGCCGCCCTCGCGTCGTTGGAGATCGCCGGGTACGTGCGGCGCGAGCACGGGGGACGGTTCACGGTGCTGCCCTGAGCCGTGCTGCGTCGTGGGCCGGGCTCGTTGGCTGTCGACTGTCGGCCCGCGGGTGCTTTCAGCGCCCGCAGCCCTCGACTCGCGCCGGCCTTGTAAACGGCGCTGGGGAAGGGGAGCGGGTCAGCTGCCGGCGGGGTCCGGCCCCCTCACCTGGCCGGAAATCATGCTTAACGCGTCAATCTCGGCTCAGACCCCGAGCCCTGTCGTGCTGTGCATAAGGAGCGTGCTTAGCACGGCAGGGCTCGCCGATTTCGGCGGTCGTGGATGCGTTATGCAGCATTTTTGGAGCCGCCCTCGGCCCCACCCGGGCCTCTCACCCACCCCCTTCCCGAGCGCCGTTCACGAGGCCGGCCGCTCGCCAGCCGCGATCGAGAGTCCACAGTCCACGCACGCCACGGCCGATACACAGCGCCACCCACCCACGACCCTCAAGGCAGAGCCCCGCCACGGCCCACTAACCTCGCCGGCCATGAGCGGCATCCCCCGCGTCCTATCGATCGCCGGCTCTGACTCGGGCGGCGGCGCCGGGATCCAGGCGGACCTGAAGGCATTCGCCGCCTGCGGGGTCCACGGGATGACCGCCATCACGGCGATCACGGCGCAGAACACGGTCGGCGTCACCGCGGTCCACCAGATCCCGCCGCAGATGATCATCGAGCAGGTCAGGGCTGTGAGCGAGGACATCGGGGTGGATGCCGTCAAGATCGGGATGCTCGGCGACACCGCGACGATTGAAGCGGTGGCGACCGCGCTCGACTCGCTCCCAGCGGCCACGCCCGTCGTCCTCGATCCCGTGATGGTCGCGGAGTCGGGCGCCGAGCTGCTCGAGCCGGGCGCCAGGGTGGCGCTCGCCGAGCACCTCATTCCGCGAGCGACGGTCGTCACGCCGAACCTCGCCGAGGCACGGGCGCTGATGGTGCAGAACAATCCGGACGGGGCAGCCGGCGCCGATCCCGAGACGCTCGCTCGGGCCGTTCACGCCCTAGGCCCCCAGACAGTGGTCGTCACCGGCGGCCATCGCGAGGAGACGATCGACCTGTTCTTCGACGGGGAGCGGCTCGTCGAGATCCCCGGCGCGAGGCATCCGGACGGCGCGGCTCACGGCTCCGGCTGCACGCATTCGTCGGTCCTGGCGGCGAGGTTGGCCTGGGGCGACGGGCCCCTTCAGGCCGCCCGAGTGGCGCACGAGCTCGCATCCCGCGCGGTGGCGAACGGGCTCAGCGAGATCGGCGCCGGCGCCGGGCCTGTCGACGTGCTTGGTCTGCGGTAGCCCGCGCCCGCCGCGAACGTCGGGGTTCTTGTCCCGCCCCCCGTTAGCAGAACGCCAAAGTTCGCTTCTGAGAGAAACTCAACGAATTCTGTAAGAATACTTTAGATTATCGCCGCGGGGCCGCTTTTGGGGCGCCAGTGGCCAGCCACGGGCCGGCTCGCCGGTCAAACGCAAACTGGAGGTGGTTCTTGCCTGTTCGAAATATTCCCGCCAGGCGGATCGGGATCGCGACGGTCCTCGCGGCGTCCATGGTCCTCGTCTGGGCAGCTCCCGGAGGGGCCGCCACGACCGTGACTCCGGAGTCGGCGACGAACTGCGGCGGGTCGCTACATAGGGCGCCGACCTCGGACGAGCCGAACACGCTGTCGTACAAGTTCCACTGCGACGGCGGGATCACGGCGTACACGATCCTCGCCGATCGTGCCCCGAGCGACTTCAACACGATCGACGACTTCTCGCCGAACGCGCTGGCGTACACCACCTCCGGCGCCGCCGACCCGAAGGTGAGCTTCACCTGCGAGGGCTCGATTCCCAGCAGCGGCGTCAACTGCAACACCGGCGGCAGCGCGCTCTCGGCGTCGGAAAACGTCGAGGGAACGTTCGACACGACGCGATCCCTACTGCGCCACGGTTCCCAAAGGCAAGCACGCGAGCGCCAAGGCGAAGCCACAGGCGGTGGTCGAGCTGGTCGTGAGCGACGTGACCGGCGCCGAGGACGGCCCGTTCAAGCTGAACCTCAGCCCGGCGTGCAAGGCACAGCACGCGGCCAAGAAGTCGGTGAAGCACCGGCACAAGCGCAAGGGCAAGAGGGTCGCGGCGAAGCGGCGTTAGCGCCGCCGTCGTCGTCACGTGCGGGCGAGATGGGCACTCTCAAGGGGTGTGGCGAGGTTGCGGAACTCGCCACACCCCGCGCGCCGACCGCTCGCGTTTTGACATAATTGTGCCGTGCGCTTTCTGCGGATGAAGCCCGGACACGGGGAGGTCCTGATCGCGGAAGGCGACGTGGAGCTCGCCGAGGACGAAGAGCGGTTGATCGAGGAGTTCCGCCGGCAGCTCGACGCCGGTCTGTGGGCCGCGGTGCCAACCACGGGCGAGGCCGGCAGGCGCGAGGCCCGCATGGTTCGGACGTTCGACGAGGTCCCTCGAAGCGCGGACCGCGTGATCTTCTTCCCGCGGGCCGCCGGCGGCGCGTAGCCGGCGCGACGCGGTGTTACTCGCGCTTGCGGCAACCGCGCTCGTCGCGCTCGCGCTGCTCTCGGACCTGATCTTCCCCTGGCTGGAGGAGGCTTGGAGCCGCCATCGCGCGCGGCGGCGCAAGGCGCCGGAGGTCTTCTACGACCCGGGCCGTGAGCGGCGCGCCGAGGCGCGGGCGCGGTCGCTGCTCCATTCGTGCGTGAACGAAGAGGAGTGGGCGATGTACCGCGACCTCGGTTTCATCCGCGTCTGGGGCAGCCACGCCGAGAGTCCGGACGCCGAAGATGTCGGCCCGGGTGCTCCCTACGCCTACCTGATCTACCCGCACCGTCCGATCGTCGCCTACGTTCCGCAGACGCATCGCCTGCTCAACGAGTACTGCATCGCGTTCCCCGACGACAGCCGGCCGTACGGCAGTGCTCGGCTCCCCGACTCAGACGATGTACTCGCTAAGTGGATGGCGCTCACCGGCGACGAGCGCCGGCTGATCTCGACGGCCAACATGCACTTGCCCGGACGCCAGTTCGACCCGGCGCAGGTCAAGCGGGACCTCTGGCGCCTCTCGCAGTGGGAGCGCGCGTGGATGCGCCACGCCGCCGAGCGGGCGGCGTCGAACACCGCCGACAACGCAGGCTGAGCGCCGGCGCCCGGGGGAGGGGAGGCGAGCGCGCGGCTCGCGAGGCGTACGAGTCGCCCAAACGTTCCCAACTAAGTCAATTGACAAACAGGGATGTGTGGTAGGGTAAACTGCGTTAACTACATCGACTTAGTGAGGTTTCCGATGGAGGGCGCCGCGTCCGTAATGGGGCGCCGGCGCGGAACCGCCGCCTCGACCCGCCGGCTCCGCCACAGGCGCCACTGGGTGCGGGCGGTCGGACTACACGCGGGGCTTCACGCAAGTGGGGAAAGGAACGCAGTTGAGATCGAGAACGAGGGGACTTCTTGGGCTGCTCGTGGCGGTGCCGATCCTGGCCGCGCCGGCGAGCGCCGCGGCGACGACGCTGGTCGGATCGGGATCCAGCGCCGCGCAGCCGTACATGCTGGAGCTGTTCCACGGTTACAACAAGCTGCACCACAAGATCCACTTCAAGTACATCCCGGACGGTGGCAACGCCGGCGTCAAGGACGTGCAGCAGCACCGCAGCCAGTTTGCGATCAACGTCCGACCGCCGCTGCCAAGCGACTCGGGTACGACGTACGACAAGCTGTTCCTGGATGGCCTCTGCATCGCGGTCAACCCGGCAAATCACCTGGGCAACGTGACCCTCGGGCAGGCGAAGGACATGTTCACGGCGGTCGACACCAACTGGAGCCAGGTGCGGGGATCGGGGCTGAGTACGACGATCGATCCGGTCGGTCGCAACTCGGCCGCCGGCACCTACACGTTCTTCCAGTCGGCGGTCCTCAATGGCGAGACCCAGGCGTCGAACGTCCAGCAGCAGACCTCGGACGGCCTCGTCGCCGTGGCCGTCAGCAAGGACCGGAACGCGATCGGGTACGTGGGTCTGTCCCACTCCGGCAAGGGCAGCGGGGTCAAGAAGCTCCGGGCGGACGGCGTGCCGTGCGACGCCCGCCACATCAAGACCGAGAGCTATCCGCTGTTCCGCTACATCTGGTCCGTGCTGCCCACGGCCGGCCCGAACCGGCAGGTCGAGAAGTTCTTCGACTGGGTCCGGACGAGCAAGGGCGCCGGCAAGATCATCGGTAAGTCGGGCGCAGTTCCCGCGTTCAACAAGCACTAGGCCCGGACGGGACCGGACCCCAGACGTGGTGGACGCTGAGATCGTCGACGCGGCCGAGCCGCGGGTCGATCAGGACCGGCGCGCCGAGCTTGTGCTCGGCGCGCTGGTCTGCACGCTGGTGGTGCTGCTGCTGGCGATGCTCGCCTTCGTGCTGCACGAGGCGTGGCCGTCGTTCTCGCACAACGGCCTTGGGTGGTTCGGCTCGGGCGGGAGCGTCGATGACCAGATCCAGTCGATCTTCACCTCGGGCGACCTGCAGACCACGCCCCAGTACCTGTTCCACGCGTGGCCGCTGATCTGGAGCACGATCCTGACCACCTTCGGGGCGGTCCTGATCGCGTTCGTCTGCGCACTGTTCATCTCGGTGTTCATCGTCGAGTTCGCGCCGGTGTCGCTCAAGCGCGTGCTCGAGCCTGTGGTCCGGCTGCTGGCCAGCATCCCGTCGGTCATCTACGGCCTCGTCGCCGTGCTCGTACTGGTGCCGCTGATCGGCAACCACCTGATCACCCAGCACGAGAAGGCGTCCGTCACGCCCGTGATCTCCCTGACGGGATACAACCTGCTGACCGCCATCGTCGTCCTCACCGTGATGATCGCTCCGATCATGATCGCGGTCTTCTGCGAGGGCCTGCGCTCCGTACCGCGCGGCTGGATCGAGGGATCGTTGGGGCTCGGCGTCAATCGCTGGCGGACGTTCTGGAAGATCGCCGTCCGCACGGCGCGCCCGGCGATGGTGGCGGGCACGGTGCTGGCGGTGGCGCGCGCGCTCGGCGAGTCGGTGATGCTGAGCATGGTCTCGGGGTCGGTGGGCTTCTCGCCCAACCCCGCGGACGGGCTGATTTTCCTCTTCGAGCCCTCCAGGGGCCTCGCGGCGACGATCCTGCACAACACCGACGAGCTCAGCTCGCCGCCGATGAAGCACACGCTGTACGCGATCGCGGCCGTCCTGCTGTTCTCGGCGGTGATGCTGTCGCTGATCGGCTGGGCCGTCAAGCAGCCGATGAAGCGCTACTTCTACGAGGGGGCCAGCGGATGACCACCGCTCCTACGCTCGCGCCGAAACCACCGATCGCGACGGCAGCGCCGAGGCGGAGGGAGTCCAGTTCGACGTGGCGGCCGATCGACCGGCTTGGGCTCGCGTTTGCCTGGCTGCTCGGGCTCACGTTCTGCGCGATCGCGGCCTCGATCGTGATCTACCTGCTGATCCAAGGGGTGCGCTACGTCAGCCCGAGCCTGCTCGTCACCCACCCGACGGTCGGCTACACCCAGAGCCAGACCGGCGGCTTTCTCGATCCGATGATCGGCACGGCGCTGGTGTCGCTCGTGGCCATGGCGATCGCGTTGCCGCTGGGAATCGCCACAGCCGTGTGGCTGAGCGAATACGGCCGTCCGGCGTGGCTTGCCCGGGTCGCTGAATCGACCGTCGAGATGCTCGCCGGCACCCCCTCCATCGTGCTGGCCTTGTTCGGCACGCTGATCTTTGAGGCCCCGGCGCTCGGCATTCTCAGTCAAACGAACGGCGGGGTCGTGTTCGGGCGATCGTTCTTCGCCGCCGGGGCGATGCTGTCGCTGATCGCGCTGCCGCTCGTGGTGGCCACCGTGCGCGAGGGCCTCCAGGCGATCCCCGGCCACGTCCGGGAGGCCTCATACGCGGTCGGGAAGACGAAGATCGCGACCACTCGCCGGGTGCTGCTGCCCGCGGCCCGCCCATCGGTCATCACCGGGGCGATGCTCGGCCTCGGGCGAGTGATCGGCGACACCGCGATCATCGTCGTGCTCCTGGGCTCGACTCTGAACCTCGAAGGGGTGGGCTCGGTTCCCGCTCTGAGCACCCTGCGCGGCACGGGGAGCACGCTGACCGGCTACATCTTCTACAACGCCCCGACCGGCGATGGCAACCAGCCGCAAAAGGCGTACGCGGCGGCGTTCGTGCTGTTGATGCTCGTGCTCGTCCTCAACGTCGGCGTCGACGTCTTCGCGCGCCGCGCAAAGAAGTTGCGATGGGGATGAGCGGTCCACCGCCTGTCCGCCGCTTGACCGGCCGGGAGCGCCTGGTCCCCACAGGGGCCACAGAAGCGCAAGCAGCCGCCCCGGAGGCGCCACCCGGCGAGCCGCCGGCCGCGAACGGCAATGGCCACCATCCCAGCGGATCGGTTCGTCCCGCCTCCGTCTTCGTCGCTGCCCCGAGCCGGGCGGCGCGCTCACCGTTCGCGATCGATCGTATGCAGGTCGAGGACGTGTCGGTGTCCTACGGGCCGAAGGTCGCCGTCAACTCCGTCTCGCTTCCGATCCGGCAGGGCGAGGTGCTCGCGCTGATCGGCCCCTCGGGCTGCGGCAAAACGACGCTCCTGCGGTCGCTGAACCGCCTCACCGAGCTGACCAAGGGGACGAGCTTCAGCGGCCGCATCACGCTCGACGGAGGGGACATCTCCACGATGGAGCCGACGGCGCTGAGGCGGCGCGTGACGATGGTCTTCCAGCAGCCCAACCCGTTCCCGATGAGCGTGTTCGACAACGTCGCGTACGTGATTCGCGAGCAGGCGTCCCGCCGGCCGAAGCGCAAGGATCTCCGCGGCGCCGTCCAGGACGCCCTGGTCCGCGCCGGCCTGTTCGACGAGGTCGCCGACAACCTCGACCATCCGGCGCTCAGACTGTCCGGCGGCCAGCAGCAGCGACTTTGCATCGCCCGGGCGCTCGCGGCCAACCCGGAGGTGCTGCTGCTCGATGAACCGTGCTCCGCGCTCGATCCGCAGTCAACGAAGGTGATCGAGGACCTGATCGTGCGCCTCCGGGATGAGGTCGCGATCGTGATCGTCACGCACAACCTGCAGCAGGCCTACCGGGTCGCCGACTACGTCGGCTTCATGTACCTCGGAGAGCTGGTCGAGTACGGCACCTCGCGGACGATGTTCGGATCGCCCCGCGAGCAGCGGACGAAGGAGTACGTGAGCGGTGCGTTTGGCTAGAGCTGCTCCCGCGATCCTTGTCTTGGGCGCCCTTACGGGGTGCGCGACAACCCAGCAGGAGGCGACTCGGCTCCAGCTCAACAGCGCCCGGATCCGGGTCAGCCAGACCGCCGTGCGCGTCCGCCGGCACGATCCGAACGTCCTCGTCTCCGCCATCGCCCTGTTGAGAAGCGGAAGGCGCACGGCGTTCGTCGTGCGGGTGCGCAATCTCGCCGACCGAACGGTCACCGACCTGCCCGTCTCCGTTGGGGTGATCGCGCCCTACGGGCTCAGGCGCTATCTCAACGACAGGGCGGGGATCGACTACTTTGACACGCACCTGTCCGCGATCGCCCCGGACGGCGAGGTCACGTGGGTCTTCGCCTCAAACGCCACGGTACCCGCACGGGCCCGTCCGTTTGCCGAAGTCGGGAGCCCCACCCCGGGCTTCTCGCACGCCACGAGGCTCCCGCAGATCACGGCGGAGGTGCGGGCGGGGTCCGGCCGGCCAAACATCGTCTGGCTGACCGTTCGCAACGACTCCGCGGTTCCTCAGTACCAGCTGCCGGTATACGCGACCGTCAGCGGACGGCGCGGATTCCTCGCTGCGGGCACGGCCACCATCGCCCATCTCGGGTCCGGGGCGAGTACGAGCTTGCAGATGAGGCTGCTCGGCAGCACGACCAAGGCGACGCCGGCGCTCGAGGTGTCGCCGACGATCTTCGGATAGGAGGCAGACGGTGGAAGTCAGCGATATCGAGCAGACCCAAGTGGCCCCTTCAGTCGCCGGAGAGACCGCCGCGGAGACCGCCTCCCCATACGAGCTGTGCGAGCACTGCGCGGCGCCCGTGGACAAGACGCAGCGCTATTGCGTGTCCTGCGGCGAGCGGCGCCGCCACGTCCGCGATCCCGCCGCGCGCCATCTATCCGCCTCGGCATCGAGGTCGCGCCACGCTCCGCGCACTACCGCCGCCGGGAAGCGGCCGTCTCCGAGCTTGGGCCTCGCGCTCGTGCTCGCGGTCATCCCGCTGGCCGTTGGCGTGGGCGTGCTTCTCGGCCGGTCGTCCACCAACGGCGATGCGAAGCTCATCGCGGCGCTCAGAGCGCAGAAGCCCGAGGTCATCGCGTCGGGCGCCGAGGCAGGCACGACCACGCCGACGGCGAGCAGCAGCTCCGCGAACACGGTGGCCGCGGTCACCAGCAACTTCCCACTGCAGAGCGGCTACACGGTGCAGCTCGAGACTCTGTCGGCCCACCAGTCGAGCGAGGCGGCCGTCGGCACGGCCGAACAGGCGGCGCGGGGCAAGGGGGCCAAGGACGTCGGGGTGATCCTCCAGAGCGATTTCACCCTCACCCCGAAGCCGCCCGCCGGCGCAGCGGTTATCTATTCGGGGGCGTTCCGGACGCGGAGCGAGGCCGAGCAGGCGCTGGCCAAGCTCAAGCATAAGTTCCCGGGGGCGAGGGTGATCGCCGTGGGCACGTCCGGGACCGCGACCGCCTCGGGCAAGGTGCTGGCGAAGACCGCGTACGGATCGGCCCAGCAGATCACCGGGTTCAAGGCCACGCCCTCGCAGCTCGCGGCCGGCAAGCAGGTCGTCGACAAGGTCGCCAAGAAGATCGGCGGCAGCTACGTGAACTCGCAAAAGGGACTTCCCGACCAGATCTCGGTGCCATGAGCCGGACTCTGTTCAAGCGCCGTCCCGAGCCGGAGAAGGCTGAGATGAAACGCTCGGATGCCGAGCTCGAGGCCCAGCGCGACCGATTGACCGAACGGTTCGCCGTCATGCAGTCGGAGCTCGGCGGCCTGTTCTACGAGATGGCGATTCGCGACCACATCCGGATGGAGGTCCTCGTGGAGAAGGCAGCGGCGCTCCAGCGCGTCGACGCCGAGCTCGGCCAGCTCGAGCGGATGCTCGAGAGCGGCGAGTCCGCGATCGGCGGGACCTGCCCGGGGTGCGGAGCCGTCTACGCACGTGGCGCCGCGTTCTGCGCCCAGTGCGCGAGCCCCCTGACGGTGGCGTGAGGTCCTGGCTGCAATCGGTTCGGCTGTCGCGGCTGCAGCTCGCGCTGGTGGCGACGCTGTCGGCGCTGGCAACGACGCTGATCGTCGTATCGGCGCTCGGGCACACACCGGCTCAGACCGACGCCCTGGCTGCCCTGCGATCCCGCCCGACGGTGATCGAGTCCGGCGGCGCGCGCCCGCGGCCGGCCGGGACGCCTGCCGCGCAGACCACTCCGGCGCCGACGCCGTCGCCGCGCCCGGTGGCCCCCGCGCCCGAGCCGACCCAGTCACAAGCGCCGACGACGACCGCAGCCGCGGCGGCGACGACGACGACGACCGGCACGACCACGACATCCACCACGCCCAGCTCGACCCCGACCACCCCGAAGACCAAGAGCTCCCACGTAAAGCACGTGTTCGTGATCGCGCTGACGACCCCCAGCTACGAGGCGGCGTTCGGCCACGGGTCCGTCGCGCACTACCTCAACGACAAGCTGCGCCCCAAGAGCACACTGCTCAGCGGGTATCACACCCTCGGCGGCGCCGAGCTTCCCGACTACCTGGCCATGATCGGCGGGCAGGCGCCGAACGCGGACACACGCGCGGACTGCCCCAACTACGAGGAGTTCCCCTCGAGCGCCAAGCCGAACAAGAGGGGAGAGGTTCTGGGCGCCGGGTGCATCTATCCGAACACCGCGCTGACGATCGGCGATCAGGTCACGGCCTCCGGCCACGCCTGGAAGGCCTACATCGACGACATGGGCGCCACCGCCTGCGTGCACCCGAACTCCAACGCCGTCGACGACGCGCCGTTGCCCGGCACGGGCACCGACTACGACACGCGCCACAACCCGTTCATCTACTTCCACTCGCTGCTCGACCTCGGCGACTGCGCCAGCGACGACCTCACGCTGACCAAGCTCCCCGGCGCCCTGGGCGGACAGTCGAGGACGCCCAGGTTCGCGTTCATCGCGCCGGGCGCCTGCGAGGACTCCTCGCAGCAGAGCTGCCCGAACGCAAGCCCCGCCGGCCTCACCGGCGAGGACGCATTCCTGAAGACGTGGGTGCCGAAGATCCTCCACTCGACGGCTTTCAAGAAGAACGGGGCGCTGATCATCGTGTTCGCCCACGCCGCCCCCTCAACCGCCGACACCCCTACGAGCGCGGGCCCGGTCCGTACCGGTGCGCTCGTCATCTCCCGCTACACCCACGCCGGCAGAACCATCTCCAAGGCCTACGACCCCTACTCGATCCTGCGCTCGATCGAGGACCTGCTCGCCCTCCAGCCGCTCGCTCACGCCAAGCACGCGAAGTCGTTCGTCTCGACCGCGCTCCCGGGCGCGTAGCCGCCCGCTACAGTCCCGGCCGCAATGAGCGCCACGAACGGTTCCTTCGATCTCAAGCACCGCAGTCGAGCGCTGACCGACGGACCCGAACGCGCCCCGGCCCGCGCCTTCCTGAAGGGGATCGGCTACGACGACGAGGCGATGAGCAAGCCGATCGTCGCGGTCGCCAACACGTGGATCGAGACGATGCCGTGCAACTTCCATCTGCGAGCGCTCGCGGCCAAGGTCAAGGAGGGGATCAAGGACGCCGGCGGCACGCCGATGGAGCTCAACACGATCGCGATCTCCGACGGGATCACGATGGGTACGCAGGGGATGAAGGCCTCGCTCGTCAGCCGCGAGGTGATCGCCGACTCGATCGAACTCGTCTGCAACGCCCACCTGTTCGACGCCGTGATCGCGATCAGCGGCTGCGACAAGACGATTCCCGGCACGGTGATGGCGCTGTGCCGGCTCAACGTCCCCAGCGTGATGCTGTACGGCGGCTCGATCCTCCCCGGCCATCTCCACGGCCAGCAGCTGACGATCCAGGAGGTCTTCGAGGCGGTCGGCGCCCATTCCGCGGGCAAGATCACCGACGAGGAGCTGACCGAGATCGAGGACACGGCATCGCCCGGCGCCGGCGCGTGCGGCGGCCAGTTCACCGCCAACACGATGGCGATGGCGTTCGAGATGCTCGGGATCTCCCCGGCCGGCTTCAACGGCGTCCCGGCGGTCGACGCCAACAAGGCCGAGGTGGCCAAGAGCGCCGGCGAGCTGGTGATGGACGTCCTCGCCCGGGGTCAGCGGCCCAGCGACATCATCACCAAGGACAGCCTGGAGAACGCGATCGCCGCGGTCGCGTCCAGCGGCGGCTCGACCAACGGCGTGCTCCACCTGCTCGCAGTGGCCAGCGAGATGGGCGTCGAGCTTTCGATCGACGATTTCGATCGCATCAGCGAGCGGACGCCGCTGCTGTGCGACCTGAAGCCCGGCGGCCAGTACGTGGCGCCCGATCTCTACAGGGCCGGCGGCGTGCCGGTGCTGATGAAGCGCCTCAAGGAGGCCGGGCTCCTGCACGAGGACGCGGTCACGGTCACGGGCCAAACCATCGGCGAGATCGCCGACTCGGCCCAGGAGACAGAGGGGCAGCAGGTCGTCAGGCCCCTCAGCGATCCGATCAAGACCACCGGCGGCCTGGCGATCCTTCGCGGCAACCTCGCGCCGGAGGGCTGCGTGGTCAAGCTCGCCGGCCACGAGCGTCGCAAGCAGTCGGGCCCGGCGCGGGTGTTCGAATCCGAGGAGGATGCGATGCACGCGGTCACGGCCGGCTCGATCAACGCCGGCGACGTGGTCGTGATCCGCAACGAGGGCCCCGCCGGCGGCCCCGGCATGCGCGAGATGCTCGCGGTCACCGCCGCGCTCGTCGGGCAGGGGATCGGGGAGCAGGTGGCGCTGCTCACCGACGGGCGTTTCTCGGGAGCCACGCATGGATTGATGGCCGGTCACGTCGCGCCCGAGGCGGCACGCGGCGGTCCGATCGCGGCGGTCCGCGACGGCGATCAGATCACGCTCGACGTCGACGCGCGCCGACTCGACGTCGCGCTTTCAGACGAGGAGATGGCCGAGCGGATCAAGGCCTACGAACCACCGGCGCGGCCGCACCCGGGTACGGCGCTCTCCAAGTACGCCCGGCTCGTCTCGAGCGCGTCCGACGGCGCGATCACGCGCTGATCAGATCTCCCCGGCGCCAGCAATTCCGCCAGCCTCGGAGCAGGAAGTTGTGCAATCAAGCTGAAATACCGCTAATGCGGTCGCCTTTGCGTGGGCACAACATTCCCGTGAACCCAGATCGCTAGCATTTTGGTCAAGGAGATCACAGTGGTGCTCGTGTTAAATCTCCGCCCGGCGGGCGAATGAACCGGGGCAACAGCACAATAGCCCCGCAGACTTCGTCCGCAAGGCATCGCCGGCGCGGCCCATACGTCGCCGCCGGCGTCGTGCTGCTCGTCGTCGCGGCGCTGGCCGCCGGCGCCGTCGTCGTCTCCTCCTCGCGTGTGAGCCTGGGCCCTGACGCGAACGCCCTCGCAGCGATCGGTCTCCCGACCGGCGGCGGAAAGATCGAGAACGTGACCGTCACCACCGGGCCCCACAGCGCGTCCGTTCCGTTCGCGCTCCGAGGCGACACGATCTGGCCCAACGAGTTGATCCCGGCCCACCAGGCGGTCTCGGTCGACGTCACGATCAAGCGCCCGGGCTGGATCTCGTGGCTCTCCGGCTCAACCCAGCACGTGCACCTCCAGCTGATGACGCCGGTGGCGAGCCTTCGTGCCCACTACCTCACGCTGCGCTCCGGCGCTCCGCTCCGACTCCACTTCAAGCAACCGATCCAGGTCATCTCATACGGCCAGCCCGGAGCCCTCCGACGGCACGTGCTGGCGACCCCGAGCGCGGTGGTCACGGTGCCCCGCGGCGCGGCGGCGGGGACGCTCGCCGTGGCCGCGGCGCCGCGCACATGGGAGAGCTCGAAGGCCGCGCTGGTCAGCTGGTTCCCGTCGGGAGCCGCCGCGAGCGCGGTCGCGAACCCGGCGCCCGGCAGTCAAATTCACCCGAACACCCCGATCACGCTGACGTTCAGCAAGACGGTTGAACAGGTCCTCGGCAAGAACCGCCCGCCGGTGACGCCGACCACCTCCGGGACGTGGCACACGATCAACGCCCACTCGATCGTGTTCCGGCCCGAGTCCTACGGCTACGGTCTCGGCTCCACCGTCAACGTCACCCTGCCGAGCGGCGTGAGCGTTGTCGGCGGCACCGGCGGCGACCCCAGCTGGACCGTGCCCGGAGGGTCGACGCTGCGGCTTCAGCAGCTGCTGGCGATCCTGGGCTACCTGCCCCTCAAGTTCCGCTATACCGGGCCTGGGGTCAAGCCGACGCCGGCGGCGGAGCTGAGCGCGGCGATCCATGCGCCCGCTGGCAAGTTCACCTGGCGCTATCCGAACACGCCCTCCGCGCTCACCGGCATGTGGCAGCCAGGTACGTCGGGCGTGATGACCCAGGGCGCGCTGATGGCGTTCGAGAACGACAATGGGCTAGCGACCGTTGGACTCTCCAACCCGCTCGTGTGGAAGTACCTGATCCAGGACGCCCTGGCCGGGAAGGGCTCAGCTTTCGGCTACACCTTCGTGACGGTGAGCGAGGGCAGCCCCGAAAACGAGCAGACGTGGCACAACGGGAAAACGGTCGTCTCGGGTGCCGTCAACACGGGCATCCCAGCTGCGCCGACGGCACAGGGCACCTTCCCGGTGTTCGAGCATGCGCTGTCGGTGACGATGTCGGGCACCAACCCCGACGGCAGCCACTACACCGATCCCGGCGTCCCGTGGGTCAGCTACTTCAACGGAGGCGACGCCCTGCACGGCTTCATCCGCGGGTCGTATGGCTTCCCCCAGAGCCTCGGGTGCGTCGAGATGCCGTACTCCGAGGCGTCTCAGGTCTATCCCTACACGCCGATCGGGACCCTGGTCCACGTCGAATAGTTGTCGTCGCCCGCTGGCCCTCGTCAATGGGCGGCTCAGTAAACGGCGCTGGGAGGGGAGCGGGGTGGGGGCCTTCTGTTGGTGCATAGCACGACAACACCGGCGCTTCAGGCGAGCCCTGTCGACCTACGCACACTCCTCGTGCACAAGTCGACAGGCCTCGGGTTCTCTGGCGAGATTGACGCGTTAGGCACCAAGCGCCGGCGCGATTCCGCCGTCGCACGCCACCGCCACCCGCACCGATGTGGGATGCAGAGCGTCGTGGGTTTTGTCGATTCGCGGGCAGCGAAGTGCGCCGACGACTTCCTCCCTAGCGCCGTTTACCGAGCCGATCGTCACCCAGGGCCACGAGGCGCGGCACCGGCCGCGCGCGGCGCGATGATTGCTTCTGTAGGAGGTTGGCGCTCGTTCGTGGCGAATAGCGTCAGCACTTTATGAGCGCGCGGGGCCCAGACAGCGTCGGAACCGAGGATCACGCGCCGGCGTGGGCGGCGGCGCTCGAGGCGTTCGACGGCGATCTGCGCCGGCGCGCCGTGGCCGAGAAGACGCGCCACGCTTACGCGATCGACACGGCCCAGTTCGCGAGTTGGGCCGGCGCGCACCAGCTCGAGCCGGCCACGATCGAGGTTCGTGCCCTCCGGCGCTACGCCGCGAGCCTGTCCGAGCGCGGGCAGGCGCCCTCGACTGTAGCCCGCAAGCTCGCGGCGCTTAGAGGCCTGTTCCGGGTGCAGGTCGAGCTGGGTATGCGCGCGGACAATCCCGCCGAGCTGCTGAGCGCGCCGAAACGTGCCCGGCGGCTGCCGCGCGTGATCAAGGCGGCCGAGCTTGCCCTCCTGCTCGACCGGATCCCCGCGACGAGCGCGCTGGAGCTCCGCGACCGGGCGCTGTTCGAGCTCGCCTACGGGTCGGGGCTGCGCGCCGAGGAGCTCGTCTCGCTCGATCTCGACTCGGTCGACTTCGACACCGAGACCGTGCGCGTCGAGGGCAAGGGCGGAAAGACGCGGCTGGTACCGGCCGGAGAGCACGCGCTGCGCGCCGTCGAGCGCTACCTGGCCCGCGGACGGCCGGCGCTCGTCAACGGCTCGGCGACCGCGCTGTTCCTGTCCAAGTCGGGCCGTCGGCTCAGCACCTCAGACGTCCGCCGGCGGTTGAGGACGTGGGCGCGCCAGGCGGCCGCCCTGGCGCCGGCGCTCGCCGACGCCCATCCGCACGCGCTGCGGCACTCGTTCGCGACCCACCTGCTCGACGGTGGCGCCGACCTGCGCGCGATTCAGGAACTGCTTGGCCACGCAACCATCTCGACTACTCAGGTTTACACTCGGGTAGAGTCGGCGCGGCTCCGATCAGCGTATGCCCGCGCGCATCCGCGCGCGTAAGCACCGATTCTGGGAGCGAGAACTGGAAACAAACGTCAAAGCGGTCGAGCTTCAGGATCTGTGGAGGCGCTACAAGGCGTCGGGTGATGACCGCGCCCGCGAGCGCCTCGTGATCGCGTATTCGCCGCTCGTGAAGTACGTCGCCGGCCGGATGAGCTCCGGTCTGCCCGCCCACGTCGAGGAGGCCGACCTGATCTCCTACGGGCTCACTGGTCTGATCTCCGCCATCGAACGATTCGATCTCAGCAGAGAGATCAAGTTCGAGACGTACGCGATCACCCGCATTCGCGGCGCGATCATCGACGAGCTCCGGACGCTCGACTGGGTGCCGCGCTCGGTCCGGGCGCGGGCCCGGGAGATCGAGCGCGTGAACATGAAGCTCGAGGCCCGCTTCCAGCGTGCCCCCACCGACGAGGAGATGTCGACGGAGCTCGCGATCAGCGTCGAGGAATTCCAGGAGGCCCTGCTCCAGATCTCGAACTCGACGATCGTCGCGCTCGACGAGCTCTGGAACGTGTCGGACTCGACCGGCGACACGGTGTCGCTGCTCGACACGCTTCCCGACCGCGGCGCCCCCGACCCGCAGATGCTCGTCGACCAGTCCGAGCTGCGCGACCGGATCGCCGACGCGATCGCGGCCCTGCCCGAGCGCGAGAAGCTCGTCGTCGCCCTCTA
The DNA here is from genome assembly GCA_963812225.1 of uncultured Solirubrobacterales bacterium. Taxonomy (GTDB): domain Bacteria; phylum Actinomycetota; class Thermoleophilia; order Solirubrobacterales; family Solirubrobacteraceae; genus Palsa-465. Next base: position 318,625 of record CAWEUN010000004.1, on the reverse strand, counting down.
CTACTACGAGAACCTGACGCTTCGCGAGATCGGCGAGGTGCTCGGCGTGACCGAGTCGCGCGTCTCGCAGCTGCACACCAAGGCCGTCCTGCGGCTGCGCTCCAAGCTCGCCGGCGAGCTCGACTAGGCAGGGGCCGCCTGCGGCGGCGTCCAGCCGGATGACTCGCGGCGGGCCCGATCAGGTGAGGCCGGATGCCGAGCGATAGCGAGGCCCGCTATCGTCGCTTTTCACACACCGAGCGAGAGGAGAAACGGTATGCACAAGCCCGCGGATCGCATCCGCAACGTGGCGCTCGTCGGCCACCGCGGTAGTGGCAAGACCTCGCTGCACGAGGCGCTGCTGTTCCAGGCGGAGGCGATAAACCGCCTCGGTACCGTGGTCGACGGGACGACCGTGTCCGACGCGGACCCGGACGAGAAGTCGCGGCAGATGTCGATCTCGGCGGCGCTTGCCTCGTTCGAGTGGCAGGACCGCAAGGTCAACCTGCTCGACACCCCCGGCGACTCGAGCTTCATCGCCGACGCGCTCGGCGCGTTGCGCGTGTGCGAGTCGGCGGTGTTCGTCGTCAACGGCGTGATGGGCGTCGAGGTCCATACCCAGCGGCTGTGGGCGCGCGCGGCCGAGCTCGACCTCGCGCGGCTCGTATTCGTCAACATGCTCGATCGCGAGCGCGCCGACTTCTTCCGCGCGCTCGAGTCGCTCAAGAACGCGTTCGGCCAGCACGTCGTCGCCACCGAGATCCCGATCGGATCGGAGCACGAGGTCTCCGGCGTGATCGACCTCGTCGACATGAAGGCCTACCGCTACGAAGGCGCCGGCCGCGACAACTGCAGCGAGATCCCGATTCCGGATGAGCTCCAGGCGCAGGCCGAGGAGTACCGCGAGAAGCTGATGGACGAGGTATCCGAGAGCTCAGACGCGCTGATGGAGCGCTACCTCGAGGGCGAGGAGATCTCGCACGAGGAGATCGTCACCGCGCTCAAGGACGGCACCAACCACGGCGCGATCTTCCCCGTGACCTGCGGGATCGCTACCCAGAACCTCGGCACGAATCGGCTGCTCGACGCGATCGTCGAGGACCTTCCCTCTCCGGTCAAGCACGGTGGCCTGCAGGTCGGGGAGCTGACGCTCGAGCCGGTCGAGGACAAGGAGATGTTCGCGTACGTGTTCAAGACCCGCGCGGACCCGTTCGCGGGGCGGATCAACATGTTCCGCGTCTACCAGGGCGTGATCAAGCAGGACTCGCAGGTGCTGAACACGCGCACGCACAACAAGGAGCGCGTCGGCCAGCTCGTGACCTTCGAGGGGCACGGGACCGGCCACGCCAACGAGTTCGGCCCGGGCGACATCGGCGCCGTGGCCAAGCTCAAGGAGACCAAGGCGGGAGACTGGCTGGCCTCGCGCGATGAGCCGATCGAGATGCCGAGCGTCAAGCTGCCCGCGCCGGTGATGGCGTTCGCGGTCGAGCCCAAGAGCAAGGGCGACGAGGACAAGGTGTTCACGGCGCTGCGGCGCCTCCAGGAGGAGGACCCGACGATCGACCTGCACCGCGACCCCCAGACCGGCCAGCAGATCGTCGCGGGCCTCTCGCAGGTGCACGTCGAGGTGATCGTCGAGCGGCTGAAGTCGCGGTTCGGCGCCGAGGTGAACCTGAAGCCGCCGCGGGTGCCCTACCAGGAGACGATCCGCAAGTCCGCGAAGGCGCACGGGCGCCACAAGAAGCAGACCGGCGGTCGCGGCCAATTCGGCGACTGCCACATCGAGATCCAGCCGCGCGAGCCCGGCGAAGGGTTCGAATTCGTCAACGCGATCAAGGGCGGCGTGATCCCGACCGGGTTCATCCCCGCGGTCGAGAAGGGCGTGCTCGAGGCGATGCAGGAGGGCGTCGTCGCCGGCTACCCGGTCAAAGACGTCAGCGTCCGGCTCTACGACGGCTCCTACCACACGGTCGACTCCTCCGAGATGGCTTTCAAGGTCGCGGGCTCGCTGGCGATGAAGCAGGCGATGACGGACGCCGCGCCGGTGCTGCTCGAGCCGATCATGCTGGCGACCGTGAGCGTGCCCGAGGACGCGGTCGGCGACGTGATCGGCGATCTGAACTCCCGGCGAGGACGTCCGCTCGGGATGGAGCCCTCCGGCGCGGGGATGACCGAGGTCAAGGCCGAGGTCCCGATGTCCGAGATGCTCTCCTACGCCCCCGATCTGCGCTCGATCACCGGCGGCCAGGGCGAGTTCACGATGGAGTTCCTGCGCTATGAGGAGGTCCCGGGCCACCTGGCGGGCAAGATCGTCGACGAGGCCCGCAGCGAGAAGGAGGCTGTCAAGGCCTAAGCGCTGCGTTTTGTTGCCAAAGAGCGGACCTGTGCAGGCACGATTCGCCGCCGCTGATACGCTCGGGCCCGTGACGACCAGGGACATTCGCCCGTCGACGGCCATCACTGTATGCGACGTGTGCGGGCGCACCATGCTGCGCGGAGAGCGCGCCGAGGCCTACATCCACGGCGGCGACCGGCGCTGGGTGTGCGAGCTGTGCAAGTCACGGGCGCTACAGGAGGGGTGGGTCCGCGAGGGCACCGATCCGTCCTATGACGGAGCCAGCGCCGGGCCCGAGCGCCGGCGTTCGCTGCTGGGCCGGCTGCGCTCCAGGCGCGAGTCGGTCGGCAATTCCGACATGAGGACCTCGGGGCAGCTGGACGAGGAGCTCGGCGCCGCCGACGCGCCCGCCAGCGGGTGGGTCGAGCCGCCCGCTCCCGCGCCGGCGCCGGCCTCCGACGGCGCCAGACCGCGGCGCCAGCGCATCCGCGAGCCCCGTCACGTGCGCGCGATCCCGACGAGCACCGAGCATAAGGCGGCCTCCGCCGTCGAGCTGTTCAACTCCTCCGAACACACCCGGACGGTCTCCGGCGTCGCCCGCTCGCTCGGGTTGCCGACCGTGGCCGTCAGCCCCTCCGACGTAAGCGCCAGCCTGGTTAACGTCGTCGTTTCGTGGGAGCTGTGCTGGTACCGCTACGAGGTCGACCTCTCCGAGGAGGTACCGAGCGTCCGCGTCGCCGGACAGGGCTACGAGCTCGACGAGCTCACCGCCGACGAGCGCCAGGCCAACGCGATGGCCGACGACGGCGGGCTGCTCTCGCTCGCCCGTTGATACCGCCCTGGACGGGCGGTGGACAAAAGTCTGAATGCGCTGAGTCCGGGCGGGCAATAGCATCTTCAGCGTGATCTATTGCGTCGTTCCCGAGCCGCTGGCCGATGAGCTGCTCGACAAGCTCACCGCGTACTACGCCGACGACCCCAATGTCACGGTGATCGTCGACCGGCGTAAGTCCTCGCGCCGCGATCGCCCGCCGAGCGGCGGCGGCCAGCGCGAGGTCCGTGATCGTCGGCGCCCGCGCGTTCTCGGAGAGATCCCCGAGCTGGCGAGCGATTGAGCGGCCATCAGGCGCCGCCGCAGCGGCTGATCGTGCACGTCGACGGCGGGGCGCGCGGCAACCCCGGCCCGGCCGCGATCGGCGTCGTCGTCTCGGAACCCGGTGGCGAGGTGCTCGACGAGCTGGCCGAGACGATCGGCGTCGCGACCAACAACGTCGCCGAGTACAGGGCTCTGCTGCGCGGCCTCGAGCGCGCGGCCGAGCTCGGCGCCCGCGAGGTCGAGGTCGTGAACGACTCGGAGCTCGTGGCCAAGCAGCTGCAGGGCGCCTACAAGGTCAGGCACCCGGCGATGAGGCCCCTCTACGAGGAGGCGACGAGCGCCCTGCGTGGCTTTGACCGCTGGTCGATCCGCAGCGTGCCCCGAGCGAGGAATGCGCGGGCGGACGCGCTCGTAAATGCCGCCCTCGACGGGACGGCGTGAGCCGCCGCGGTATATAAAACCGGCATGAGCGTCGATCGACTGGCCAGGCGTCTCCTCGAACGCCGGCCGCGACACCGAGTGGTGAGCGTCTACGTGGATCTCGATCCCGATGAGTTCGCGACCGCCAAGGCGCGCGACACCCAGGTCCATTCGCTCCTCGATGGCGCCGCACCCGAGGTCGAGACCGACGACACGCTCGATCACGAGGACCGGATCGCGCTCCGCGAGGACCTGGCGCGGGTGCGCGCCTACCTGACCTCCGATGAGCCGCCATACCAGGGCGCCCGGGGGCTCGCCGTGTTCGCGTCGGGGCTCGACGAGCTATTCGAGGTGGTCCAGATCCACGCTCCAGTCGAAGGAAAGGCGGTGATCGGCGCGGCGCCCTATATCGAGCCGCTCGTCGAGTTGACCCAGGTGCGCCGGTGGTGCGTGGCGCTCGTGAGCGAGCAGAACGCCCGCGTGTTCACCGGCATTCCCGCCGGGCTCGAGGAACGCGAGCGGATCGGTCTGCGCGAGCAGTTCGAGGACGAGGACCTCCACCTCCGCGACGTCGCCGAGCGACTCGAGCGGCGCTGGCTGACCGAGCGGTTCGATCTGCTCGCCGTCGGCGGCGAAGCCGAGGTCGTGCCGCGGTTCGAGCGGCTGCTGTCCCAGGACCTGCGCCGGCGGCTCGTCGATCGCCGCGTCGAGGCCGACATCAACTACGCCAGGGACGAAGACATCCGGGCCGCCGTTGCCGACGTCGTCGAGCAGGAAGAGCGCGAGCACGAGCGCGCGGCGCTCGATCGGCTGGAGGCCGGACTCGGTATGGGCGAGCGGGCGGCCGGCGGCCCGGAGTCGACGCTCGAGGCGCTGAATGAGCGGCGTGTGGAAGTCCTGCTGCTGGAGCGCGGTCTGCGGCGTCAGGGCGGCCGCTGTCCGAGCGACGGGCTGCTGACGGTGGCGACGAGCGGGCCGTGCCCTGCGGGCGACGGCGAGGTCGAGGAGGTCGAGGATCTGGTCGAGGCGGCGGTCGAGGCCGCGCTGCTGCAGGACGCCGAGGTGATCTTCGTCGAGCGCTACCCGGATTTGGGGCCCCACCAGGGAATGGCGGCGCTCCTGCGGTTCTGAGCGCTTCGAGGGCCGGCTCGGTGGCTTGGGTGAGCCGGCGGGGTCCGGGGTGGCGGGCGGCCTAGTGGAACGGCAGCAGGGAGGGAGGGGACGGGTTGCTCTCGCGGTGTGCGAGGGGCGGTTGCGCGGATTTCACCCGCTCGGATGGTGCATAACACGACAACACCGCCGCAAGATCCGAGCCGTGTCGATCTATGCATGAGGAGTGTGCGTAGTACGACAGGCCTCCCTCTTTGGGCCAGGCTTGTCGTGTTATGCACCAGGGAAGCGCTCGGATCGAGCCCAAAAGCCTGCCGCGCCCACGATCGACCCCACCTACCCTCCCTCCCTGCTGCCTTTCCACCGAGCCGCCCATCACTCAGGGCTGCGCCGAGTGCGAAAGCCCTAGTAAGCGCTCGGCGCCCCAAACATTTCGGGCAGCCGCGCCGCCAGTGCGAAGTCGCCCTCGAACGAAGCGCGGTTGGCCATCAGCGGGACCGCCGGGTCGAGCGTCCCGGCGGCGATCCTGACGAAGTCGGCGAGGTTGAAGCGGAGCCTCAGGGCCGCGTCCGCGCTGGTGCCGGGGCGTGCCGCGGCATGGCCGTCGGACACTTCGATCGTCCACCGGGCCGGTTCCGCGTCGGTCGCGGGCCGCGCGAGCTCGTACTCAAGGAAGCCCTGGAACCCGCCGGACGCATCGGGGACGAACGATCGCGCCATCCCGGCAAAGATCGCGCGCTGCGCGAATGTGGAGCTGAACCGGCGCTCGACGGTCGCGTCGCTCGCGCCGTCGACCATGCGGGCCAGCAGCCTGAGCGCCGTTTCCCGGGTCGCGTGGCGAGCTTCCTCACGCGCCATGTCGGAGAGCTCGCGCGCCCCATGCTTGTGGCGGGCGGCGCGCCGCGCCCGCGCCAGCTCGGCCTGCTCGTCGATGACGTAACTCGGGTCCGGGCTCCGCGGCGGCTCCCGGCGCGCGAGCGCCTGCTCGATCGGCCGGGCGAGTTCCCGCGCCTTGGCCGCCTCGCGCTCGTCGCGGCCGTCCACGAAACGCGGCATCACCTTCTCCGCGAACAGGCGCAGCGACTCGCAGATGTGCTCGTGCCGGTTGGGCCCGGCCTGCAGGACGAAGATCAACTGGTCGACCCCTGCCCGTTCGTAGCGCGCTACGAGATCCTCAACCTGCGCGGGCGAGCCGACCGCGCCGCGGAGCGAGCCGAGGCCCTCCTGCAGCAGCCGTACTCCGAGCGGCGCCTGGTCGGGGCGCACGATGTGGCGGGCGAAGCCGGCCTCGTTGCGCCGCTGCTCGAACTCTTGCCAGACATCCGTGACGCCCGGCGTGTGCGTCGCCAGACCGTAGTAGTGGGCCAGTGAGTAGCCGAAGAAGTGGGCGCCGTCGATCCCGCGCTCGATCGCCTCGGCCTCGTCCTCGGCCAGCATCATCGGGAGCACGACGGCGAGGTTCGGGTTCACTGCAAAGCCGGCAGGGACGCACTCCGGGGAGCGGATCAACTCGTAGTACTCGCGTGTCCACTTGGCGGCGTCCTCGGGTTCGACGAACGAAAACGAGAGCGCGCCGATGCCGGTGCGGGCGGCGAGGTGGATCGTCTCGCGCTGGCTACAGGCGACCCACACCGGCGGGTGGGGCTTCTGCGCCGGCTTGGGGACGACGTTGCGCGGCGGCATCTGCACGAACTCGCTGTCCATCCCGCCGAACGGCTCCTCGACGAGCATCCGCGTGACCGCGTCGAGTTCCTCGTGCCACATCTCGCGCTTGTGCTCGCGGTCGACGAGGAAGCCGCCGAGCTCGGCCGCCGAGCTCGACTCGCCGGTCCCGAAGTCGACCCGCCCCCCGGAGATCAGATCGAGCGTCGCGATCCGCTCGGCGACGCGCGCCGGGTGGTTGACGCCGGGCATCAGGTTCACGATCCCGTGACCGAGCCGGATTCGCTCGGTCCGCTGGGAGGCGGCGGCGAGGAACACCTCGGGGGCGGAGGAGTGCGAGTACTCCTCCAGGAAGTGGTGCTCGACCTCCCAGACGTAGTCGAAGCCCAGCCGATCCGCGAGCTCGACCTGCTCGAGCGCGTCGCGCAGCAGCCGCGCCTCGCTGTCCTCAGACCATGGCCGGGGGAGCTGGTGCTCGTAGAAGATCCCGAACCTCATGGTTCCGGAAGCATTTCATGACTGTTGCGGCGTTCCTGCTAACGCGCCGCCCGCGCTAGGCTGCACGTCGTGACTGATCCACTGATCGAGCTCAGCGCACGCCTCGAGGAGACCGCGGAGCAGCTGCGCACCGGCGACCTGGACCCGGACGCAGCCGTGGGCGTGATCGAGGAGTGTGCGCGGCTGGCGTCTGAAGCGAGCGCTCGCGTCGACGAGCGGACGCGGGCGGCGCTGGAGCCACTGCCCGACCTTCCCGGTCAACTTCCGCTGCCATCGGCGTAACTCCGGTGCAGACGGTCGGCTCGGCGCCTGCGTATCCGGACCATCTGCGCGCCGAGGTCGAGCGCTATCTGGAACGCCTCCGGTTCTCCGAGGACGCCGCCTCGGCGGGCCTCGAGGAGGCGATGCGCTACTCGCTGCTGGCGGGAGGGAAGCGGATCCGGCCGGTGCTCGCGCTCGCCACGGCGGAAGCGATCGACGTTCTCGCCGGCGACGGTGCTGCCGCTCGCGGCCGCGATTGAGCTGATCCACACTTACTCGCTCATCCACGACGACCTGCCGGCGATGGACGACGACGACCTGCGCCGGGGCCGTCCGACGTGTCATCGCGCCTACGGCGAGGACGTCGCGATCCTCGCCGGCGACGGCCTCTACGCCGAGGCGTTCAAGCTGCTCCTGTCCGAGCAGCAGGGCGAGCCTTCGGACGTGCTTGCCGCCGCGGCCGAACTCGCCGCCGCCACCGGCGTAGGCGGGATGGTCGGGGGGCAGTATGTGGACATCGCCGGGACGTCGCCGCCTGGGGTCGATGGCCTGAGGCGACTCCACGAACTAAAAACCGGACGATTGATCGCGGCGAGCGTCGAGTGCGTACTCCTGCTGGCTGGGGGTGACAAACCTGCCACAATGACCTACTTCCGCACCTTTGCGAACGAGCTGGGTGTCCTGTTCCAGATCGTCGATGACATCCTCGACGTGACCGGATCCGAGGAGACGCTCGGTAAGCCGCAAGGCACCGACGAACGGCTTGGAAAGCGCACCTACGTGACCGAGTTCGGATTGGACGGAGCCCGCAGCCTCGCCCGTGAGTCACACGCCCGCGCCCGAGCCGCGCTGGCGCGAGCGGCGCCGGGCGCGGCCGAGCAGCTCGAACAGATCACAGACTTCATCGCGACCCGGACCTATTGATGCCGAACCTCTTACAGCGGATCGACTCACCCCAGGACCTCCACGACCTAACCGAGGACGAGCTCCAGGAGGTGGCGCAGGAGGTCCGCGAGCACATCATCAACACGGTGGGGGAGATCGGCGGTCACTTCGGCGCAAACCTCGGCGCGTGCGAGATCGCCGTGGCCCTGCACTCGCTGCTCGACTCGCCGCGCGACAAGATCCTGTGGGACGTTGGCCACCAGGCCTACCCGCACAAGGTCCTGACCGGACGCCGCGACCAGCTCGACACGATTCGCAAATACGAGGGCCTGGCCCCGTTCTGCTCGATCCTCGAATCCCCGCACGACGTGATGGGCGCGGGGCACGCCTCGACCGCGATCGGCTACGCCGTCGGGATCAAGGAGGCGATGCGGCGCGGTCACGGAGAGGACGGCAAGGTTGTCGCGGTCGTCGGCGACGGCGCGATGACCGGGGGCGTCGCCTTCGAAGCCGTCCACCAGGCCGGCGGTGAGGGCACTCCGATCGTCGTTCTGCTCAACGACAACGGGATGTCGATCGCCCCGAACGTCGGCTCGATGTCGCGGTACTTCAACCGCGTGCGGCTCAATCCAAAGCTGTGGCACGCGCGGGAGGACTTCGAGGGCGGGCTCACCAAGCTGCCCGCGGGCATCGGCGCGGCATTCGAGCGGCTCGGGCCGCACGTCAAGGAGTCGATCAAGGCGTTCTGGGCGCCCGGCCTGTGGTGGGAGGAGCTCGACTTCGCCTACATGGGCGTCATCGACGGCCACGACGTCCGCGCGCTGCGCCAGGCGCTGCGGGAGGCGCTGACCGCCGACCGTCCCGTCGTGGTCCACTGCGCGACCGTGAAGGGCAAGGGATTCGCGCCCGCCGAGGAGGGGGGCCTCGAGGGCATGGAGAAGTGGCACGCCGCCAAGCCCAACTCGATCACGAATGGAGCACCGGCCGCCAAGCCCCCCGCCTCGAAGCCTTCGAAGCCGGCGCCACCGCAGTACACGCAGGTCTTCGGCGAGGCGTTAGTGGCCGAGTGCCGTCGCGACGAGCGCGTGATCGGGATCACCGCCGCGATGAACTCCGGCACGGGGCTGAACCTGCTCCAGCGCGAGCTTCCCGACCGCTACTACGACGTCGGCATCGCCGAGCAGCAGGCGGTTCTGTTCGCAGCCGGACTCGCGCTGCAGGGGTGTAAGCCCGTTGCGGCGATCTACTCGACATTCCTCCAGCGGGCGTACGACCAGATCGTCCACGACGTGTGCCTACAGCGGCTGAACGTCGTGTTCGCGATGGACCGCGCCGGACTCGTCGGGGACGACGGGCCGACCCACCACGGCGCGTTCGACATCGCCTATCTGCGCTGCCTCCCGAACATCGTGCTGATGGCGCCGCGCGACGAGGCGATGCTCGTGCACATGCTGCGGACGGCTCTGCTCTACGGGGACGGGCCGATCGCGCTGCGCTACCCGCGCGGCGCCGCGGTAGGCGTGCCGCTGCCGGCGCAGCCCACCGCGATCGAGATCGGCACCGGCGAGATCCTCCGTGAGGGCACGCGCGTGGCCCTGCTCGGATACGGTGCCGGCGTCGTCAAGGCCCTCGAGGCGGCCGAAGTCCTGGACGAGCACGGTATCTCGGTGACCGTCGCCGACGCCCGCTTCGCCAAGCCGATCGACGCCGGCCTCGTCGCCCAGCTCGCCGCCGAGCACGAACTGCTCGTGACGGTCGAGGAGGGGGTCCTCGCCGGCGGGTTCGGTTCCGCGGCGTGGGAGACGCTGTCGGACGCCGGCATGACACCGCGGATCCTCCGCGTCGGGCTGCCCGACCGCTACGTCACGCACGGGTCGCCGAGCCTGCTGCACGAGGAGGTCGGCTTCACGGGAAAGCGCATCGCCGAGCGGATCGAGGCGGCGATCGCCGAGCGGGAGTCAGTCGCCGGCTGACGGCTTCGCTTCTCAATAGAACGACCCGCCGTTCTGGCGGGCCGTTCCGGGAGGAGAGATATATGCGTTTGATCGCTGCGAGGAAGACTCGGATTTCATGATGGCGGCGTCCGGGCGCGCCAACTGTGACTTCCGTCACATCTGCCTGCGGACCGCGCATTGACGTACCGTTTCCCGCGCGATGAAGCGCGTCCGGCTGGACACCCTGCTCTCCGACCGGGGCCTGTTCGCGTCCCGTTCCCGGGCAGCCGCCTCTGTGCTGGCCGGCGACGTCGTGCTTCTGCCCGAGCGCCGACGCGCCGAGAAGCCCGGCCAGATGGTGCCCGAAAACGTCGAGGTCGAGGTGGCCAGCCCACCCCCGTTCGTCTCGCGGGGTGGAATCAAGCTCGCGAACGCCCTCGACGCCTTGGACGTGGACGTCGACGGCCGACGCGCTCTCGACGTTGGCGCCTCGACTGGCGGTTTCACCGACTGCCTGCTTCAGCGCGGCGCGGCGCGGGTAACGTGCGTGGACGTCGCCTACGGCGAGCTCGACTGGCGACTTCGCTCCGATCCGCGAGTCACCGTGATCGAGCGCACGAACGCCCGCTCGCTGCGCCCCGAGGATCTTCCCTACGCCCCTGACCTGATCGTCATCGACGTGTCGTTCATCTCCCTCGCGAAGATTCTCCCCGCCGTGCTTGCCTGCGCCGCCGACCGGTTCGACTGCCTGGCGCTCGTCAAGCCGCAGTTCGAGGTCGGGCGCGAAGCGGTCGGCAAGGGAGGGGTGGTCCGCGATCCGGCGCTGCGGCGCGCCGCGCTCCTCGACGTCGGCCGCGCGGCCCAGGACCTCGGCGCTGCGGCCCTGGGTTACGCCAGCTCTGGGCTGCCCGGACCGAAGGGCAACCGCGAAACCTTCATCTGGCTGGCTGAGGGGACGCGCCAGGGCGTGCACGACCTCGAGCAGGCGGCCCGGACGGCAGAGCCGTGAACCCGGTCCGCCGCGCCTCCGTCCTCACCCACCGGCGGCCGGCCGAGACCGCGCCGGCGCTGCGCACCCTCGTCGACCTCGCTCTCGATGCCGGTGCGGTGCTGTGCCTGGATGCCGAGGAGACGAGCAAGCACGAGCTCGAGTCCTCGCCGGCGCTGGAGCTGAACGCCGAGGATCTGACCGACGTCGACATCTGCTTCGCCCTCGGCGGCGACGGCACGATCCTCGGCGCCCTGCGGATGTACGCCGGCACGGGCATTCCGGTCTTCGGCGTCAACTTCGGCGAGATCGGATTCCTCGCCACGGTCGACCGGGAGGAGGGCGAGGACGGGTTCAGGCGCGCGTTCGCCGGAGAGTTCGACGTCCTGTCCCTACCGGGGATCTCGTTGTCAGGAGGGTGGGGGCAGTGGCTGGCGATCAACGACATCTCGATCCACCGCCAGCCCGGCAAACGCGTGGCGGATCTCGGGTACACGGTCGGAGGAGACGAGATCGGCCGCGTCCGCTGCGACGGGCTCGTCGTCGCCACGCCGGCCGGCAGCACCGGGTACAACCTCGCCAACGGCGGCCCGGTCCTCGCCTGGGGCGTGGAGGGGTTCGTCGTCTCGTTCATCGCGCCGCACTCGCTGACGGCGCGAGCGCTCGTCGTTGCGCCTCGCGACGTGCTCGTGATCACCAACCGCTCTCGCGAGGAGCCCGTCGACGTGACCGTCGATGGGCGACCGGTATGCGCGCTGCCGGCTGGCGAGCAGATCGAGGCGCGTTTCATGGACAGCCAGGGCACGCTCGCCCAGGTCGCCGGGACCACGTTCTACGAGCGCCTGCGGGAGAAGTTCGGGCGGCTCGCTTCCGCCCCGTAGCCCTTGGCGGGCGGGCGGCTCGCTTCCGCTCCGCAGCCCAAGGCGGGCGGGCGGCTCTCTAAACGGCAGCTGGGGAGGGGGTGGGGTGGCGTGCCCTGGGGGGACGGCCACGGTGGGCGGGCGACCGGCCGGGAACCAGCGGAAAATGGTGCATAGCACGACAACACCGGCGCCAACCCCGAGCCCTGTCGTATTGAGCACACTCTTCGTGCATAAGTCGACTGGGCTCGCCATCCCGGGCGAAGTTGTCGTGTTATGCACTATGAGAGAGCGCGATCGCCCGATCCCTCCTCCCTTTCCCCAGCGCCTCTACCGAGCCGACCGTCAATCGGGGCTCTGGGCGCGCAGCGCCCGCGGGCCGAGAGTCGACAGCCACCGAGCCACGCTGCGCCGAAGTCAGGCCGCCCGCCGATCCGTCGGACCCGCCTGGTACACCCCGCGCATGCTCTATGAGCTGCGCGTCGAGAACCTGTTGCTGATGGAGCGGGCCGAGCTCCGGCTCGCGCCGGGGCTGAACGTGCTCACCGGTGAGACCGGCGCCGGCAAGACGCTGCTGGCGCACGCCCTCGATCTCCTCCTGGGCGGCCGTGCGCGCAGCGGCATCGTCCGCGCCGGCGCGCCTGAGGCGTACGTCGAAGGCGTGTTCGCACGGCCGCCGGGGCTCGAGCAGGAGCTCGAGGAACGGATCCCCGAGGATGCCGACGAGCTCGTCCTGGCCCGGAGGGTGTGGCCCGACGGCCGCACGCGCGCGTACATCTGCGGCCGCTCAGCGACCGTCGCGGACCTCCGCGAGCTGGGGAGCCGCCTGCTCGCGTTCTACGGGCAGCACGAGCATCGAAAGCTGATGGTCGCGACGGCGCAGCTCGACGTCCTCGACGGCTACGGCGGCCCCGCGCAACTCGAGCTCAGAGAACAGGTCGGAGCGGCTTACGAGCTGGCGCGTGACCTGCGCCAGCGCGTCGCGGAGCTCGAGGAGCTCGCGGGAGCGCGCGATCGAGAGCTGGACCTGATCGCCTTCGAGCTCGGCGAGATCGAGGCCGCCGGGCCGAGCGAGGAGGAACAGGAGGCGCTGAGCGCCGAGCGGGACCGCCTGCGCCACCTCGAGGGACTGCAGATAGCGGCCGCGGCCGGAGCCGAGGCGCTCGCGTCCGACGACGACGAGCGCGGCGGCGTCACGCCGGCGCTCGCTCACGCCGTCGCTCAGCTCGAGGCCGTAGTCGGCATCGATCCGGAGCTCGCCCCGCTGCTCGAGCGGCTGCAGGCGGTGCGTTACGAGGCGGAGGATCTCGGCAGCGAGCTGCGGCGCTACTCGCTCGGGCTCGAAGGTGCGCCCGGACGTCTCGAGGAGGTTGAGGAGCGCCTCGCGCTGTTCGCGCGGCTCGAGCGAAAGCACGGCGGATCGGTCGCGGACGTCCTGGCGCACGCCGACCGTTGCCGTGAGCGACGCGACCAGCTTGAGAACGCCGACGTCGCGCTCGAGGCCGGTCAGCGCGAGCTCGCCGCCGCGGAGCAGCAGCTCGCCGACCTCGCCGCCGAGCTGTCGAGCCGGCGCGCCGAGGCGGCGCCGGCGCTCGCCGCCGCCGTGCGCGAGCGCCTTGCCGAGCTCGCGATGCCCGATGCCCACTTCGAAGTCGAGCTGCTACCCCGCCAGGATGGCTGCGGTCCGCGCGGGGCCGACACCGTCGAGCTGGCCATCGCCCCGAACCCGGGCATGCCGGCGGGCCCACTGCGTGAGATCGCCTCCGGCGGGGAGCTCTCGCGCGTCATGCTCGCACTGCTGAGCGTGGCCCACGGGGCGCACGGGGCGCACGACGGTCCCGCCGGCGGCGCCACGGCGGCGACCCCGCTTCTCGTCTTCGACGAGATCGACGCCGGCATCGGCGGCCACACCGCGCGCGCCGTGGGCGAGCACCTCCGCGCCCTTGCGGACGGCCGCCAGATCCTCTGCATAACCCATCTCCCGCAGGTCGCCGCGCTCGCCGCGCGCCACTTCACGATCGCCAAGGACACGTCGGCGCTGCCGGCGAGGACGACGGTCATGGCGCTCGACGGCGACGGCGTGGTCGACGAGCTCGTGCGGATGCTCGGCGCGGGGGAGGGCGACGCCGCCGCCAGCCAGCACGCCCGCCAGCTGTTGAGGGCCGCGTAGCCGCGGGCTGTCGTCTGGGGCCGTTTGCTCGGTGGCTGTCGACTCTCGGCCCGCGGGCGCTTGCAGCGTCCGCAGCCGTGATTGGCGGGCGGCCCGGTAAACGGCGCTGGGGAAGGGGGGAGGGTGAAGTGCCCGGGCGGGCCTGAGAGCCGCCCAGATCGTGCATAACACGTCACGACCGCCGAAATCGGCGAGGCCTGTCGAGCTATGCATGAAGAGCATGCTTAGTACGACAGGGCTCGGGCCTGGCGCCGGTGTCGACGTGTTATGCAGGTTTCCCGTGACACTCTCGGCACAAAGTCGCGGGTTTGCGCGCACGAGCAGGTCGACCACGGGCTCGGGCGACCCGCAAACAACCCCACCGACCCTCCTTCCCTGCTGCCGTTTACCGAGCCGATCGCCAGCAACAGCCGCGGGCCCCGAGAAAGCGCCGGCGGGCCGAGAGTCCACCGCCTCACCTCGGACAAAACGCCGGCGCCACCGCCCTCCGGAGTCCCGTCCGCGCACGGCGCTACGGTCCGGAGGTCCACTACACTCAGGATCAATCGATGGCACAAGACCCGCGACGCCCCGCGCCAAGCTCCCCCGGGGAGACACGCTTTATCTTCATCACGGGCGGGGTCGTCTCGTCATTGGGCAAGGGCATCGCGGCCGCCTCGATCGGCCGGCTGTTGGTGGCTCGCGGTCTGAGCGTCCAGCTCCAGAAGTTCGATCCGTACATCAACGTCGATCCCGGCACGATGTCGCCGTACCAGCACGGCGAGGTGTTCGTGACTGAGGACGGCGCCGAGACCGACCTCGACCTCGGCCACTACGAGCGCTTCACGGATGCGAACACCAGCCGCGCGTCGAACGTGACCGCGGGAGGGATCTACAACTCGGTCATCCGGCGGGAGCGTCGCGGCGACTACCTCGGCGCGACGGTCCAGGTCGTTCCCCACATCACCGATGAGATCAAGCACAGGATCCGGCTGATGGCGGAGTCCAGCGACGTCGACTTCGTGATCACCGAGATCGGTGGAACCGTGGGAGACATCGAGTCGCTTCCGTTCCTCGAGGCGATCCGTCAATTCCCGGTCGACGTCGGCCGCCGGCGATGCATGTTCATTCACCTGACGCTCGTCCCATACATCGGCCACGCCGGCGAGCTGAAGACCAAGCCGACGCAGCACTCGGTCAATGAGCTCCGCCGGATCGGTATCGCTCCCGACATGGTCGTGTGCCGCTCTGAGGCGGTCATCTCCGACGACATCCGGCGCAAGATCGCACTATTCGCGAGCCTCCCGGCCGAGGCTGTGGTCTCGGCGTACGACGTGCCCGACATCTACCGGGTGCCGCTCGTGTTCCGTAGCGAGGGCGTCGATGACTTCATCTTGAGCGAGCACTTCGGGCTGACCGCGCCGGACCCCGACCTGACGGGCTGGGAGGCGATCACCCGCCGGGCGGCCGAGGCGAGCCGCTCGGTGCGGATCGCCCTCGTCGGAAAGTATGTGCAGCTCGAGGACGCCTATCTATCCGTGGTCGAGGCGCTCAAGCACTCGGGCGTCCACCACGGCTGCCGGATCGACGTCGATTGGGTGGACTCGGAGTCGGTCGCCGACCCCGACGTCGCCGCCCGGCTGCAGAGCGCCGACGGCATCCTGATTCCGGGGGGCTTCGGCGGTCGCGGGTTCGAAGGGAAGATCCGAGCGGCCCAGATCGCCCGCGAGCACCGGGTGCCGTACCTCGGCATCTGCCTCGGAATGCAGGTGGCGGTGAGCGAGTTCGCGCGGCACGTGGCGGGGATGGAGGGGGCCAACTCGACCGAGATGGATCCAGAGACGCCCTACCCGGTGATCGACCTGCTGCCCGAGCAGAAGGAGATCGCCGACATGGGCGGGACGATGCGGCTGGGCGCGGATCCCGTCAAGCTGCACGACTCGACCGCCGTGCGGCGGCTCTACGACGAGCCCGTCGTGTACGAGCGGCACCGTCATCGTTACGAGGTCAACAACCATCTGCGTCGCCGCCTCGAAGCCGTCGGCCTGATCTGCTCCGGGACCTCGCCGGACGAGCGGCTGGTCGAGGTGATCGAGCTGCACCCCGACGTTCATCCCTTCTTCGTCGCCTCGCAGTACCACCCAGAGTTCAAGTCGCGACCCGAACGCCCGGCGCCCCTGTTCCGCGAGTTTGTGGGCGCAGCGCTCGCGCACGCCGGCGGTGCAGTCGAGGCCGAGGCGCCGGCGGTCAAGCCGGAGCGGGACATCCCGACGGTCTCGCCCGCCACGCCTTCGTGAGCACCCGGTGAGGCGCGCCACGGACGCGCAGCGGGCTCGGCTGCACGACACCTTCGCGGCGCTATGCCGGATCGAGAGCCCATCGGGGCACGAGCTCGGGTGCGCGCAGTGGATCGGCTCCGAGTTGCGAGGACTGGGCCTCGGTGTCGAGGAAGACCGGGGCTACGGCGGGTCGGACGCGCCCAACCTGCTCGCGCGCGTGCCTGGCGCCGGCGACCGGGCGATCCTGCTCTGCGCGCACATGGACACGGTCCCGCCACTCGCGCCGATCGAGCCCGTGATCGTCGACGGCGGATGGGAGAACGCGAATGACGGAATCCTCGGCGCGGACAACAAGGCCGCGGTCGCGGTCCTGCTCGAGCTCGCCCGCCGCCTCTTGAGCGCCGGCCAGCGCCCGGACGTCGGCGTCGAGCTCCTGTTCACGGTGTCCGAGGAGAACGGATTGCACGGCGCCAAGGCATTCGATCGGACGAGGCTGCGGAGCACGCTCGGGTACGTGATGGACCACGCGTCCCCGATCGGCGAGATCGTGACCGCGTCCCCCACCTACCACCGGATCGTGGCTGACATCCGCGGCCGCGCTGCCCACGCCGGAATCCGGCCCGAGGAGGGCCGCAGCGCGATCGTCGCGGCCGCCCGGGCGGTCGCGTCGATGGAGCTCGGCCGACTCGACGACGACACGACCGCGAACGTCGGCACGATCCGCGGCGGAACGGCCACCAACGTGGTGCCGGAGCGGTGCGAGATCGAGGCCGAGGTCAGGGCGATCGACGAGGCCCGCGTCGAACAGGTCGTGACCGAGATCATCGACCGCCTCCAGGACGGGGCGGACGCGACCGAATGCGATCTCGACGTGACAGTCGAGCGGATGTTCAAGGGGTACCGCACGAAGGGGCGTTCGCCGGAGATTGCCCTCGCCGAGCGGGCGCTGCAGGTCTGCGGCTACGAGCCGCGACAGATCAGCACGGGAGGCGGGTCGGACGCCAACGCGCTACGCGCGAGCGGCTTGCCGTGCACGAACCTGGCGAACGGCACGGAGCGCAACCACGAGCCCGGCGAGCGCGTGAGCATCGATGCGCTCGAGGGCATGCTCGAGGTCGCGATCGCGCTCGTCGACGAGGCGGGCGCTCCGGACGGAGTCGCGACGTGAGCGAGTTCGAGCCCCTCGGCGCCGAAACGATCTGGGAGGGCAAGATCATTCGCGTCGGCGTGGAGCGGTTCCGTTATGCCGACGGCGAGGAGGTCACGCGCGAGAAGGTCTGGCACCCGGGCGCGGTCGGCATCGTCCCGGTCGACGCGGACACCGTGTGGCTGACCCGCCAGCCCCGTGAGGCGGTCGGCGCTGCGGCGTCGCTCGAGATTCCGGCCGGCAAGCTCGACGTCGCCGGCGAGTCCCCGCTCGACACGGCCAAGCGCGAGCTCGCCGAGGAGATCGGCAAGCAGGCGGCCGGTTGGGAGGAGATCCTGACGTTCTACACCAGTCCCGGGCTTCAGCGATGAGCGCGTGTGGCTGTTTCTCGCCACGGAGCTCTCGGAGGTTCCCGAGCGGCCCGCGGCCGACGAAGACGAGCGGATCGAAACCGTCCCGTGGCCCCGCGCGCGCCTCGACGACGCGATCGGGGCGTGCGAGGACTCGAAGTCGCTGATCGCGCTGCTGTGGTTGAAAGCTGCCAACGGGCCCGGGGCGGGAGGAGCGCCGTAACCCAGACCGAATAGGTCGCCATGGCCATCACCGAGGCGAGCACTCCGGCGCGCCGGCTGACGGAGCTCACGCTCGATTTCCTCGCCTATCTCGAGCTCGAGCGCGGTCTGTCGCGCAACACGCTCGAGGCCTACCGCTCCGACCTCCAGCAGTTCGGGCTGTTCCTCGACCGCTGCGGCCGCGACCCGCTCGAGGTGCAGCCGGCGGACCTGAGCGCATTCATCTCCGAACTGGCCGACGGGCGGCAGGGCAAGCCGCCCGTCGCCGCGGCGACGCTCCAGCGCAAGATCGCGTGCCTCCGCTCGTTCTACCGCCATCTCCGTCGCGACCAGATCCTCGACCGCGACCCGACGGCCGATCTGCGCCCGCCGCGCTCCCGGGGTCGGCTGCCGAAGGTGCTCAGCCGCGATGAGGTGCAGAGCCTGCTCGAACAGCCCCGCGGCTCTTCGCCAGCGATGCTCCGCGACCGGGCGCTGCTGGAGACGATGTACGCATGCGGCCTGCGGGCCTCCGAGGCGATCGGCCTATGCGTCTCGGATCTCGACCTCGAGGCGGGCATCCTGCGAGCCTGCGGGAAGGGCTCGAAGGAGCGGATCGTGCCGATCGGGAGCAAGGCGATCGAGACGCTGCAGGAGTACCTCGAGCGCGGACGGCCGCGACTCGTGGGTCTGAGAGACGAGCCCCGCGTCTTTCTCAACCTCCGCGGTGGCGGACTGACCCGCCAGGGCCTCTACAAGATCGTCCAGCGCCACGCGCGCACCGCGGGACTCGAGCAACGGATGAGCCCGCACACGTTGCGCCACACGTTCGCCACGCATCTGCTCGCCGGCGGCTGCGATCTGCGCTCGCTGCAGGAGATGCTCGGGCACGCAGACATCGGCACCACACAGGTCTACACACACCTCTCTCCGGACAGGCTCCGCGACGTCTACTTCGACGCTCACCCCCGCGCCCAGATCGCCCGGAGATCGTAGCGGGTCGTAGAGTCTCGGGCGTGGGCATCACGCACTTCGACGAAGCCGAGCGAGAGCACGCCGACATCGGCCACCTCGAAAGCACCTGGACGTACTTGGGAGACGACGCCGGGTCGGTCAACATCGGCGTCAACCGGATCCAGATCGCTGACGGCGCGTGGGCGACTCCTGCCCATGAGCACGGACACGAGGAGGAGCTCTTCTACGTGCTCGGCGGCCGAGGGCTGATCTGGCTCGACGGCGACACGACGGAGGTCGGTACCGGCGACTGCATCGTCTGCCTTCCGAACCACGGCGCCCACACGTTGCACGGCCTGGATGGACTCGACGTGCTCGCCTTCGGGACCCGGTTCGAGGACGAGAGCCCACGCTTCCCGCGGCAGGGGCTCTCGCGGGTCGGCAACCGCGCGGTCGAGACGATGCCAGGATCGATCGACGGGGTCCCCACGCAATGGCTCCGCGAAGCCAAGCTTGGCCCGCCGGAGCTTCCCGACCCGCCGGGGGAGCGGCCGTCGACGGTCGTGAATGTCGATGCCGTCGAGCCGCAGAAGATCGAGCGATCGCGCGTGTTCCGCACTCGGCGGGACCTCGGTCGGGCCGGCGGATCGGTCACGACCGGCCTGCAGCACTTCGACGTCGCGCCAGGGAAGGAAGCTAACCCGCCCCACTGCCACTCGATGGAGGAGGAGCTGTTCGTGGTTCTGGACGGCGACGGAACGCTGCTGCTCGGCGACGATGAGATCGAGCTGCGAGCGGGCCACGTCGTCTCGTGCCCGCCCGGGACGGGCGTGGCGCACGCGTTGCGAGCGGGCCCGAACGGGCTCAGACATCTCGCCTACGGGACCAGGGAGCCGGGCGACGTCTGCTTCTACCCGCGGTCGACCAAGGTCGCCTTTCGCGGCCTCGGCGTGATCGGCCGGCTCGAACAGCTCGACTACTGGGACGGGGAGGACTGACCTCAGCCTGCGGCCGGCGCCACGCCGCCTCGACAGCCGCGGGCAGCGCCCGAGGCGGCCGCGACGAGCTCGGCCGCCCGTGCCAGAATCGCCCCGTGTTCCGGTCCGCACGCGCCGCGCTGGCGGTGATCCTGATGTTCCCGCTGGTCACGCTCGCCGCTTGCGGCAACTCACGCACCCCGGTCCCGAGCGTCTCAACCCCGGCGCAGCCGACCACTTTCCGCGCGCTCAGCTTCCCCGCGGCGGGGCTCTCGCTCAAGGCCCCGAGCAACTGGGCCGTGACCGCGGGTCACGGCCGTCTGGTCACCACCGTGAGCTCGGGCGCGGCGGTGATCGCCTTGTGGCGTTTCCCGAACAGCAGCCCCGCACCGGCCGGCGCCGCCGAGCTCCGGCAGGCCGCGCACGAGCTGATCAAGGCGGCTCGGGCCCGCGATCCCGGCATGCGGCTGCTCGGCTCGCAGGTCACTCGGATCGGCGGCGTCCCGGCGGTCGAACTCGACGCCGTTGAGCAGATCGCCGGCCAGGCGCGCCAGGTGCGCTCGAGCCACCTGTTCGCAGCGCGGGCCGAGGTCGTGCTCGAGGAGTATGCGCCGACGCGGCTCTTTCCCGACGTGGACCAGGCGGTGTTCGTGCCGTTGAGGCGGTCTCTGCTCGTGACCAGGGCGTAGAGGCTCGGTGAGTCGAGCGTTCGTGGTCGTGCTCGACGCCTGCGGCGTCGGTGAGCTCGAGGACTCGGGGCAGTACGGCGATGCCGGCGCCAACACCCTCGGGCACCTCGCCGTGGCCGCGGGCGGCCTCGACCTCCCGACGCTCGGGCGGCTCGGCCTGGGCTCGATCATCGAGCTCGAGGGCGTGCCCAGGGCGGAGCATCCCGTTCTCCACGGGCGCCTCCACCCGCTGGGTCCGGGCAAGGACTCCACGGCCGGCCATTGGGAGCTGATGGGCGTGGTGATGGATTCCCCGATGCCCACCTACCCCCACGGGTTCCCGGACGAAGTCGTCGAGCTGATCTCCACGGCGAGCGGCCGGGGGATCCTCTGCAACCGGCGGTACAACGGGATTGAGGCGATCGAGCACTTCGCGGACGAGCACGTCCGCACCGGACGGCTGATCGTCTACACGAGTCAGGACTCGGTCCTTCAGATCGCGGCCCACGTGGACCTCGTGCCGACCGAGGAGCTGTATGAGATCTGCCGGCAGGTTCGCGCCGGGCTGAGCGGCGAGCATCAGGTGGGGCGCGTGATCGCCCGCCCGTTCACGGGCGTGACGGGCGCGTACGAGCGGACCGATGGCCGACGCGATTACGCGCTCGGCCCGCCGGCGCGCAGCTATCTCGACGAGCTCCACGACTCCGGGATCCCGGTCCACACCGTGGGGAAGGTCGGGCAGCTGTTCGCGGGCGCCGGCATCGACGTCCAGCATCCGGGAGCCACCAACCGGCGCGCGCTCGCGGAGACCGAACAACTGCTGCGTTCGCTCGACGCCGGCTTCGTGTTCACGAACCTCGTCGAGACCGATCAGGTCTACGGACATCGCCACGACGTCGAGGGCTTTCACCGTGCGCTCCGGGAGATCGACGCGCACGTGGCGCTGTGGCTGGAGCTGCTCAGACCCGGCGATATGCTCGTATTGACGGCCGATCACGGATGCGACGTCACCGCGCCGCACACCGATCACACCCGCGAGCACGTGCCCCTCCTCGCCTGCTTCGACGCGAGCGGATCACGTCGCCACGACGGGCCGCTCGCCGACGCCGGCGCCAGCGCCCTGATGTGGCTCACGGACCGCGATGCACCGGAGCTACCCGGCGAGTCATTCATCTAAGTGGACCCCATCAGATGCCCGAGCTACCCGAAGTCGAGACGATCCGCAGGCAGCTGGCCCCCGCGCTGGAGGGCCGGACGATCGTCGACGCCGCGATTCTCGACGACCGCTGGACAAGGCCTGATCCGCCGGGGCCCACCGAGGAGCAGCTGCGGCGTGCGCACGTCCTGCACGTTGGCCGGGCCGGCAAGTACCTCGTGTGGGAGCTCTCTGGCGATCGCTACCTGATCATGAATCTGCGCATGACCGGCACGCTCCTGTTCGACCCCGACGTCGAGCCGGTCCACACACGAGTTCGGTTCGAGCTGGACGACGGCCACCGCCTCGTGTACGTCGATCCACGGCGCTTCGGGACCGGCCATCTGCTCCATGGAGCGCCCGCGCGCGATGCCTACCTGGCGGCGCGGCTCGGGGTAGAGCCGCTCACGCCCGGGTTCACCCTGGAGTACCTGCGTCGAGCCGCGCGCGGGCGGACCGCTCCGGTCAAGGCGTTCCTTCTCGATCAGCGCCGGATGGCCGGCGTCGGCAACATCTACGCCGACGAGGCCCTGTTTCGGGCCGGGATCCATCCTCTCCGCCCCGCCGGGCGGCTGACGGGCGTGCAGCTGGCGCGATTGCGTGACGCGGTCGAGGAGGCACTGCAGGCGGGGATCGACGCGAAGGGCGCGTCGATCGACGACTTCCGCCACCTCGACGGTGCGCGCGGCTCCTTCCAGGACGAGTTCCTCGTCCACCTCCGCGCCGGCGAGCCGTGCCCGAACTGCGGCAGCACGGTGCGCAAGATAGTCGTCGGGGGCCGAGGGACCTACGTGTGCGAGCGTTGTCAGCCGCGACCTCGATCGAGGCCGGGGGCGACCGGAGCGAGCTCGATCGGCGGTGGAGCCTTCGCTACGCGGCTAGGAGGGTCGTGAGCCGTCCCTCGCGGTCGGCCGCGAGCAGCTCGTCGAAGCCCCCGAGCGTCTCTCCGTCGATCACGATCTGGGGGAAGGTGAACATGCCGGTCTTCTGCGCCAGCTCCGCTCGACCGTCCGGGTCCTTTGCCAGATTGATCTCTTGATATGCGATACCGCGGCGGGTGAGCAGCGTCTTTGCGCTCACGCATCGCGAGCACCGATCAGTGGTGTACACGGTCACAGCCCGCATGGCTTCATTAAAGTATAGCTTCGAATCCGCGATGTCCGGGCCGCTGAAAACGCAGGCGATCGTCCTGCGCTCGATCCGCTACGCCGAAGCCGATCGAATCCTCCACCTCTACACGCCGGAACACGGCCGCTTGGCCGCAATCGCCAAGGGGGTCCGGCGAGCGCGGAGCCGGTTCGGCGCCCGGCTCGAGCCCTTCTTCCACGTCCGCATCGTCCTCCACGAGGGGCGGGGCGAGCTGTTCACGGTGACCGGCGTCGACACGATCGCCACCCACGGCGGGCTCCGCGACCATGCCGCGACGCTCGACGCCGCCGCCCGCGCCTGCGACGCGGTGACGCGACTGTTCGAAACGACCGACCCCCACCCCGAGGTCTTTCGCCTGCTGACCAACGAGTTGGCGCTGTTGAGCTCCGATGTGGCGCACGCCCGCCCGGCCAACGGACTGGCGTTCCGGCTCAAGCTGCTGCTCGCGGCGGGAATCGTGCCGCAGCTGGGATCGTGCGTTTCCTGCGGCGAGAGCGAGCACCTCCAGGGATTCTCGGCCGCGGCCGGAGGGGTGGTCTGCGGCTCGTGCGAGGCGGCGGCGTTCCCGCTGGCGCAGGAGAGCTATCGCTTCCTCGTCGGCGCGCTCGGGGAGCCGTTGGCGCAGGCCCCAGAGGCATCCGAGCGAGCGCTTCGCCAGGCCGAGCGTGCGATCGGGGAGACCGCCGAGCATCACGCGCACGTCCATCTGCGGCCGCTGCTTCGAGCTGCCTGATCCGGGCGCAGTAGCTGCGATCACCGCACTCTGCGACAACTTCGCGACGGTCACCCTCCCCCGGGGAGCCGCACTGTCAGAATCGATCGACAGTGAGCGATCAACTCCTAGCCGCCTCGCACGAGCATCCTTCAGGACCGGTAGCCGACGCGTTCCCGGCGCGGATCCGCGCGCGCGAGGAACGCGAGCTCTCGCCACTGGCGACGCGCTCCTACCCGGCCAGGCGGCTACGGGCCGAGCCGGACTGCGGACTACGGACGCCGTTTCAGCGCGACCGCGACCGGATCGTCCACACCAAGGCGTTTCGTCGCCTCAAGCACAAGACGCAGGTGTTCGTGGCCCCGAGCGGAGACCACTACCGGACGCGCCTGACCCATACGCTCGAGGTCAGCCAGGTCTCCCGCACGGTGGCCCGCGCTCTGAGGCTCAACGAGGACCTCGTCGAGGCGATCGGCCTCGGCCACGATCTCGGTCATCCACCGTTCGGCCACATCGGGGAGGAGGCCCTCGATCGGTGCCTATCGGAGCGATTCGGCTTGCGATTCCTGCACCACGAGCATTCGCTGCGGGTCGTCGACTCGCTCGAGCGCGACGGACAGGGGCTGAACCTGACGCTGCCGGTTCGCGACGGGATCCTCGGCCATTCCGGCCGTGCCGAGGAGCCGTCGACACTCGAGGGCAAGATCGTGCGGCTCGTCGATCGGATCGCCTACATCAACCACGACATCGATGACGCCCTCCGTGCCGGGGTGATCGCCGCCGACGACCTGCCCGTGGGTCCGCTCGAGATCCTCGGAGACACCGGATCGCGACGGATCGACACGCTCGTACACGATCTCGTCGAGCATTCCGAGCGGGCCGGCGAGATCGTCCAGGGCACACGGGTCGGCGAGGCGATGTCGCAGCTGCGTTCGTTCATGTTCGAGCGGGTCTACCTGGGGCCGGAGGCGACGCGCGAGCACGCGAAGATCGACGGCGTGATCCGGTCGCTGTTCGCCCACTACTGCGCTCATCCCGAGGACATTCCCGCGTCGATCCCCGACGGCGATCTGCCGCGGCGCGTCACCGACTATCTGGCGGGAATGACCGACCGGTTCTGCATCCGCCAGTTCGAGACGCTGAGCGTTCCGGTGGCGTTCGCCCAGTGACCCGTTACGCCGCCGACTCCAGAGACCGCGTGTTCGATGCCGTCGACATGCTCACGCTCGTCTCGACGCGCACGGACCTGCGCCGAGCCGGCGTCGACAGCTACTTCGGCCTGTGCCCGTTCCACGACGAACGGACCCCGTCGTTCCACGTGCGTCCCGAGGAGAAGCACTACCACTGCTTTGGCTGCCAGTCCTCGGGAGACCCGTTCTCGTTCGTGATGGAGACGGAAGGGCTCGACTTCAAGGCGGCGCTCGAGTCGCTTGCGGATCGCTTCGGAGTGACGCTCGAGACCGAGGATGAAGACCCGGCCAGCCGTGCGCGGCGCGAGCGCCGAGAGCGGCTCTACTCGCTCCTCGGGCGCGCCGCGACCTACTACGCCCGTTACCTGTGGGAGTCCGACGAAGCGGCGCCGGCGCGCGACTACCTACTCGGCCGCGGGCTCACCGCCGAGACGCTGAGGGAGTTCAGGGTCGGGTACGCGCCGAGCGCGTGGAACCGGATGCTGCGGGCGTCCCGGGTGGCCGGGTTCAGCGAGGACGAGCTGATCGCGGCGGGATTGGCGCAGCGCTCCCACGCCACGCCCGGACAGGCGTACGACCGCTTCAGGGAGCGAATCATGTTTCCGTCGGCGGACCGGCGCGGCCGCGTCCTCGGATTCGGCGCCCGGGCGATGCGCGAGAACCAGCCGCCGAAGTACCTGAACACGTCGGACGGCGAGCTCTACCACAAGCGCAGCCAGCTGTTCGGCATCGACCTGGCCCGCAAGGCGGCGGCCCGCGCCGGCCGGATGATCCTCGTGGAGGGCTACACCGACGTGCTCGCCCTCCATCAGGCCGGGATGCAAAACGCGGTGGGCATCATGGGGACCGCGCTGACCGAGGAGCAGATCGGCGAACTCGAGCGGGTCGTCCGCGTGCTCGACCTGTGCCTGGACGCCGACAGCGCCGGTCAGGAGGCGATGCTGCGCGCGGCGCGTCTGGCCGAGCGGCGCACGCCCCCGCTCGAGCTCCGCGTCGTCCCGCTGACGGAGGGCACCGACCCGGCCGAGCTCGTCGAGCGCGACGGTGCGGACGCGCTTCGCGCGCTCGTCGAGGAATCGGTTCCATTCGCCGTCTTCCACGTCGGCCGGATCCTCGAACAAGCCGACCTTCGCAGCGCCGAGGGCCGGGACAGAGCGCTCGACGAGCTCCGGCCGGTCCTCTCAGAGCTCCCCCCGAGCGTCGTCCGCGACGAGCTGATGCGCCGCGTCGCCGGACGGCTGGAGCTGTCCGAGACGCGGCTTGCCTCGGTCTTGGCGAGCGGTCCGGCGGCGCCCACCGCCGCGGGCAACGGCCACTCGGCGCCGGCGCCCGCCACCGTCTCGCCACTCGATCGAGGACGGAGGACGGAGCGGACCTTCCTCGTGCTCTGCGTGGCCGTGCCGGACGCCGGGGACGCGGCCCTGGCGGCTATCGATCCCGACGAGCTGCTGACGAGCGAACTGCTGCGACGAGCCGCGCGGCACCTGACCGGGCGGACGTCGTCGCCGCTGGCCGACCTGCCGCCCGATGACGAGGAGCTGGCGCGGGTCATCGCCGACCTGGTGGCGCGCGCCGGGCGAGCCGGTCAGGTCAGCGAAGAGCGTCTCGAGCACGCTCGGCTCGTGCTCGAGCTCGCGCAGGTCGACCGGGCGATCGTGCGAGCCCGGTCACAGGGGGCCGCGGGTACGAACGAGCTCGGACACGAGCGCGAGCAGGTGCTGGCGGCGATCCGGGGGGTGGTGGCGCGGCTCGAGAAGGCCGTATGAGCGAGCTCTATGGCCGTGGCGGTTAGGGCGCCGGCGACCGCTTCCGCCCGTTCTGCTGCCTTTTTGTCCCGGAATCCGGGACGAAAAGGCAGCAGTTGACGCCGTCCCCCGCGGTGGCTGGCTTCCGGCAGTTCCCGCTAGAGTTCTCTCTCGGCCACCGCCACCGCGGAAACCGAGGACACCATAATCCGGGGTAGCTCAATCGGCAGAGCATTCGGCTGTTAACCGAAGGGTTGTGGGTTCGAGTCCCACCCCCGGAGCTGATATCGAGCACGCCTCCTCAGGGCTCGGATAATTCTCACTATGAAGCTGTACGTCTGTTACGGAACCTGGAAGCCCGCGCCACGTCCGGGCGGGCACCCATGCGGCAGGGCCTACCACGCCCTCAAGGACGCGGGCCACGATCCCGACGTGATCCGCGCCTACGGGCTCGGCATACTGCCGGACGCCCTCAACCAGACCCCCGGGCGCAAGGAGGTCAAGCGCCTGACCGGCAACACGTGGGTTCCGGTGCTGGTGCTCGACGACGGGACCACGGTTCAGGGGTCGGACAAGATCGTCGCGTGGGCCGAAGCGAACCCGGCGAGCGCGACGTCCGCCGGCGCCTCCGCCGCCGCGCCGAACTGAACGCGATGGACGCCGGGCGGCGGGAGGGCACGGTCGAGGAGCTCACGAGCTGGGTGGATCACGGAGCGATGTGGCGGGCGTTCGAGATCTCCGACGAGCTCGCGGTGGTCGAGCTGCGCACGTGCTACGGCGAGCGCGTCGACATGGTGCAGAGCGCTTCGCCCGAGTTCATCGAGTTCGTGCGCTCCCATCGCGAGCAGCCGTAGCGGCGAGCTGCTCGACGAGGCCCGCCGCGCGCTCCGCGCCGTCGTTGACCGCCGACCACCCGGCGAGCGCCCCCGCCCGCGCCGCCAGCGACCCATCAGCCAGCGCCCGCCGGACGGCAAGTCGCAGCGCCGCCGGCGTCAGGAACCGCCACGGCAGCCTGACTCCGACGCCGGCCCAGTCGATCCGGGCGGCGTTCTCGCCCATGTCGCCGCTGTGGGGAACGGCCAGCACCGGGCTGCCCGAGGCGAGCGCGCGAGCCACAGTGCCGTGTCCGGCGTGCGAGATCACCAACGCGCACCCGGGCATCGTCCTCGAGTAGGAGAGCCATTCAACGAGCTGGCCGTTGGCGGGGACGGCGACGGGCTCGCGCAGCGGCTTGCGGTTGGTGGCCGCCAGCAGCCGGACGGGCTCGCCATCCAGGCCGACCAGCGCCGCGCGCAGCAGCCGATGGTCGGGATCCTGCGCCGTCGAGGGCGCGACGAGGACCAGGGGCGCGTCGCCGGGTGGGAGAGAAACGTCGTGATACGGCGGCTCCCACATCAGCGGACCGACGACGTGGACGTGCACGGGCCAGGTGCGGGGGTACTCGAGCTGGGGGAACGTGCCGACGATGCAGAGCTCCGCGCTCAGGCCTCCGTGCAGTCGCTGCGTCGGCGGCAGCCCGAGGCGCCGGCGAGTTTCGTTGAGCTCGGCGCGGCCCTGTCTCAGCCCGGCCTCGACGAGCGGCTGCAACCGCCGCCAGAGCGCCCGACCGACCGTCGTCCGAGGCAGCCGCGCGCCCAGAGCGTACGGAGGGAAGCCCGGAGCCCCGGCCGTGTAGAGGTGCGGGACGAGGGTCGCCACCGGCACGCCCTCGAGCTCGCCGGCGAGCGCCGGCGCGAGCGTGAGGATGTCGTGGACGACGACGTCCGGGGAGCAGTCCTGCATGGCGATGCGCGTCTGGGCCGTCGAGAGCACGACGGCCTGATATGGCTTGAGCGGCCGCTCGCGCGTGGGGAACACCGGATACTCAGGCGCGGGCACGAACCGCATCCCGGCGGCCTCGACGTACTCGCGCCACCGCCCCCACGTCTCGAAAGTGACCTCGTGCCCGCGAGCGACGAGCCGGGAGCCGAGCGCGAGCATCGGGAACGCGTGGCCCGGATCGCCAAAGGCCCCCAGGAAGATGCGTAGCCGCTGGCCCGTGGTGCGTGCCGTTCGGTCAGCCGGCCAGTTCGGCGATCGCGCGCAGCTGCGCGAGCCGGTCGTCGACCGTGAACGCCATCGGCGTGATCATCAACGTTCCCACCCCGGCGTCGCGGAATGCCCCCAGCCGGTCGCGCACGACGTCCGCGGGACCGCACAACGAGACCATGTCGATCAGCTCGTTCGGGATCGCCTCACCGGCTTCGGCCTTCTTCCCATCGAGGTACAGGTCCTGGATCTCGCGGGCCGCGTCCTCGAAGCCGTAGCGCTGGACGAGGTTGTTGTAGAAGTTCTGCTTGCGCGAGCCCATGCCCCCGATGTACAGGGCCAGCAAGGGCCGCATCAGATTCCTCGCCAGTTCGCGGTCATCGGACACGAACGCGCTGACGGTCGGCGCGATGTCGAAGCCGTCGAGCGATCGGCCGGCGCGGCCGGCGCCTTCCTCGAGCAGCCTGCGGAACTCCGAGACGTACTCGGGCGAGAAGAACGTCGGGATCCAGCCGTCGGCGATCTCGCCCGCGAGTGCCGTGTTCTTCGGGCCGATCGCCGCCAGGTAGATCGGGATCCGCTCCTGAACCGGTGAGATCATCAATTTGAGAGCCTTTCCCGGCCCGTCCGGGAGGGGCAGCTCGAGCGTCTCACCGTGGTACTCGACGCGCTCGCGATCGAGCGCCATCCGCACGACGGCCACGTACTCGCGCGTGCGCTGCAGCTGGTGCGCGAACCGCTGCCCGTGCCAGCCCTCGGCCACCTGCGGGCCCGAGGAGCCGAGCCCCACCAGCATCCGCCCGCCCGAGAGCTGGTCGATCGTCGCCGCCGTCATCGCCGTCATCGCCGGGGTGCGGCCGGGCATCTGGAAGATCGCCGAGCCGAGCCGGATCTTCGTGGTCCGGCCGGCGAGCCACGCGAGCACCGTCGCCGTGTCCGACCCGTAGGCCTCTGCCGCCCACACCGAGTCGTAGCCAAGCCGCTCCGCCTCCTGGACGACGGTGAGCTGTTCCTCCGGTCCCATGCCCAGGCCCCAGTAGGCGATGTTGAGTGCGAGCTTCATCTGCAAGGTTCCTTTCGCGCACAGGAGATCGGTTGTTGGGGTCGACGACCGCCGATAGAGTGGCCGCCCGGTCCCCGGCAGGCGGTGAAACCCTATGCGAACACGGCGACAGGCGACGGTCCAGGATCTGCGGCGTGCGATCGACCGCCTGCCGCGAGAAACGAGGGTCGCGATGCTCGAGGGCGTTCGCGAGAACGACATCATCGCCGGCGCCTACAGCGATCGAGGCGGCATCTGTCCGATGCTGGCCGCGCATCGCGCCGGCGGCCGCACGAACTGCATCACGTTTGCCCGGGCGTGGGATGCGTTCGCGTTCCGCGGGACCCGGAACCCGCTGGCGCGGCGGGCGACGCGCCGCGAGCTGCTCGTGCTCACCGTGCACCTCGAGGCAAGCCTCCTCGACGAGGACGGCCCGGCCCCGGATCTGGGCGCGGCGATCGCCGCCCACCGCGGGCTCGTCGGCGGTCCCCCGCGGCACGATCGACCAGGGGACTCCAACCGCGGTCCCGAGCTGCGAAGCCGTCCGGGTTGGGCCTGGTTGCGCGTCGTGCGCCGCTACGACGAGTACGAGCGCGCGCTGGCGCTGCTCGACTCAGAACGCCTCACCGAACTCGAGCCGTCTCGCTGAGGCTCCCGGTGGCGCTGACGATCACCGCCGGCCGCCGCGACGTAGAGGTCTCGCGGCCGGACAAGCAGCTCATCCCTCCCGATGTGACGAAGGCCGACCTGGCCCGGTACTACGGCGAGATCGCCGGGGCGATGCTTCCCCACGTCGCCGGCCGCCCGCTCAATTTCGAGCGCTACCCCGACGGCATCGAGGGCCAAAAGATCTTTCAGCAGCACGCGAGCGGCCATTTCCCGGACTGGATCCGGGTGGTGGAGACCCCGAAGTCGGGGGGGACCGTCAAGCACGTGGTCGCCTCGGAACCCGCGACGCTCGTCTACCTCGCGAACCAGGCGTGCATCACGTTTCACTCCTGGCAGAGCCGCGCCGATCGCCTCAACCGGCCAGACAAGATCGTGTTCGACCTCGACCCGAGTGTCCATCGCCCCGCTGAGATGCGCCGCGCCGCGCGGCTGATCGTCGATCTGCTCCGTGAGCTTGGCCTCGAGCCGTGGGCGATGACCTCGGGCTCGCGCGGGTACCACGTCGTCGTGCCGTTGAGGCGACTCGCCGAGTTCGACCCGGTCCGGGCGTTCAGTCGCGATGTGGCGACGCTCGGCGCCGCGCGCGAGCCGCGGGTGTTCACGATCGAGCAGCGCAAGGCCAACCGCGAAGGCAAGATCCTGATCGACTACATGCGCAACGGGTACGGCGTCACCTCGGTCGCTCCCTACTCGGTACGCGCTCGCCCCCGCGGCCCCGTCGCGACGCCGCTCCACCTCGAGGAGCTCTCCGAGGCGAGCACCCGTCCTGATCGGTGGACGCTGCGGACCGTCATCAAGCGCGTCCAACAGGAAGGCGATCCGTGGCAGCAGTTCGAACGGGGCGCCCAGACTCTGACGGCCGCGCGGCGAGCGCTGGACGCCGCCTTGGCTGAGGTCTGACGCCGCAATACTTCTGTCGTGGAAGGTTTCTCGCAGGCCGTCGAGCCCGCTGCCGAGGAGGGTCGCAGTAGCCCGGTCGAGCCCGCTTCCGACGAAGAGCGTCGCACGAGCCCGGTCGAGCTCCTCTGGGACCTCGTGTTCGTGTTCGCGATCACCCAGGTGACGACGCTGCTGGCAAACCATCTGACCTGGACGGGGTTCGGGGAGTCGATGCTCGTGCTCGCCCTCGTGTGGTGGGCGTGGTCGGCGTTCGTGTGGGCGGCCAACGCCGAGACGACCGACTCGCCCACGCTCCGCCTGACGTTGCTGCTGGCGACCGTGTTCATTTTCGTCGCCGGCCTCGCGGTGCCGCGCGCCTGGGGAACCGAAGCGACGCTGTTTGTGGGCGCGTACGCCGTCGTTCGCCTGCTCCACCTGGCCCTGTATGTCTACGAGGCGCGGCGCGGGAACGCATCTCTGTCGGCGATCGCCGGCTTCGCCGTGACGGTCGTGATCGGAATGGTGCTGCTCATCGTCGGGTCATTCCTGCACGGGGTGCCCCGCGCCATCCTGTGGACGGCCGCCGTCGCGATCGACTACGCCGGGCCGGCGTGGCTGACCCGCGACCGGCTGCGCGGACTGCAGCGGGTCGCGGTCGCGCACTTCGCAGAGCGCTACAGCCTGTTCGTGATCATCTGCCTAGGCGAGTCGATTGTCGCGATCGGCGTCGGGGCTGCCCGCGAGCCGCTCGATGCCGATCTGGTCGCCGCGGTGACGCTGGGACTGCTGGTCACGATCGGGCTGTGGTGGACGTACTTCGACCGCTTCGCCCAGGTCGCGGAGGCACGCCTGCGCGAGCACGACGATCCCGTGCTCGCGGCGGCGGACTCCTACAGCTACCTGCACCTGGTTCTGGTGGCGGGAATCATCATCTTCGCGGCCGGCGTCAAGTATGTGGTCCACGCCGCGAGTGACCCGGTCCACGTCGCGCCACGGCTGGCTCTGTGCGGCGGCGTCGCGCTGTACCTGATCGGTCACGTCGCCTTCCGGTGGCGGATGGTCGGCGACATCAGCTACGAGGAGGTCGTGGCCGCCGTGGCGCTCCTGGTGCTGTTCGCCGTCGGCGGCGGGTTTGCCGCATGGGTGATGACCGGAGCGATCGCCGTGATCCTTGCCGTGCTGTGCGGAGTCGAATACGAGCGGCGCTTGCCGGCGCAGCACGAGGGGTAGCCATGGCTGACAGGATTCACGCGATGACGACGCACGCCAAGCTGGAGTTACAGGGGGCCATCGAGCCCGGATTCGACGAGGTGCTCACCCCGGACGCACTCGAATTCGTGGCTCAGCTGCAGACGTGTTTCGGCCCGACGCGGTCCGAGCTGCTCGAAGCCCGTGCCCGTCGGCGCGAACGTCTGGCCGCTGGCGAGCTGCTCGATTTCCTGCCCGACACGCGCGAGATTCGTGACAGGGACTGGCGCGTTGCCGCGGCCCCGGACGACATGCAGCAGCGATGGGTCGAGATCACGGGGCCGACCGATCGCAAGATGACCATCAACGCGTTGAACTCGGGCGCAGACGGATTCATGGCCGACTTCGAAGACGCCAATTCGCCGACCTGGCGCAACATGGTGGAGGGTCACATCAACCTCCGGGACGCGATCGAGCGAACGATCACCTACGAGGGCTCCGACGGGCGTCACTATGAGCTCGACCCCAACCCCGCGACGTTGCTCGTCCGCCCTCGCGGCTGGCACCTGCCGGAGCGCCACCTGCTCGTCGACGGTGAACCCGTCGCCGGCTCGTTGTTTGACTTCGGCCTGTACTTCTTCCACTGCGCGCCGCGACTGCTGGCCCGCGGCACGGGACCGTACTTCTACCTGCCCAAGCTCGAGTCCCACCTCGAAGCCCGGCTGTGGAACGACGTGTTCTGTCTCGCGCAGGACGCATTCGAGATCCCGCGCGGGACGGTCAAGGCGACCGTCTTGATCGAAACACTGCCGGCGGCGTTCGAGATGGACGAGATCCTGTACGAGCTGCGCGAGCACTCGGCGGGTCTCAACGCCGGACGGTGGGACTACATCTTCTCTTCGATCAAGTGCTTCCCTGAGCGACCCGAGATGGTCCTGCCCGATCGCGGCGGCGTGAAGATGACGGTTCCGTTCATGCGCGCCTACACGGAACTCCTCGCCGCCACCTGCCACCGCCGTGGGGCTCACGCGATGGGTGGGATGGCCGCGCTGATCCCGTCGCGTAAGGACGAGGAGGCGAACACGAAGGCGCTCGACGGCGTGCGGGCCGACAAGGAACGCGAGGTCAAGCAGGGCTACGACGGCACCTGGGTCGCTCACCCCGACCTGGTGCCCGTGGCGCGGGCTGTGTTCGACGAGGGACTGGGGGGCGCCGCCAATCAGCTCGAGCGTCAGCGCGACGATGTCGACGTCGGCGCCGCCGACCTGCTCGACCTCGCCTCGACTCCGGGACACGTGACCGAGGCGGGCCTGCGTACAAACGTCAACGTCGGCTTTCAGTACATCTCGTTCTGGCTCGGCGGGCGCGGAGCGGCGGCGATCAACTCGCTGATGGAAGACGCGGCGACCGCCGAGATCTCACGCACGCAGATCTGGCAGTGGATCCATCACGGCGTCGCGTTGGACGACGGCCGCGTCGTCACGCCGCAGCTCGTTCGGCAGGTGCTCGACGAGGAGACCGAGAGGATCAGGGAGGAAGTGGGAGAGAAGACGTGGCAGGCCGGGCGCCCGGCGGAGACCCGTGAGGTGTTCGAGCGCGTCGCGCTGTCGCCGGAGCTGATCCAGTTCCTCACGATCCCGGCATACGACTACCTCCGCTGACGTGCGGATCGTCGTCACCGGCGCGACGGGCCTGATTGGACGCGCGTTCGTCAGCGCAGCGGGAGCACGCGAGCACACCGTCGTGGCCCTCGCGCGCGATCAGCGCCGCGGCGGCGAGACGCTCGGGGGCGACGTCGAGGTTCACGCGTGGCCCGATCCGGCCGCCGGGCCTCCACCGGGGGCGGCGATCGCCGGCGCCGACGCCGTCGTGAACCTGATGGGGGAGCAGATCGCGCAGCGGTGGTCAGACGAGGCGAAGCGGCGGATTTCGGACTCCCGCGTGCTGGGCACGCGTTCCCTCGTCGCGGGCCTGCGGGCACTTCCCGAGGGGCAGCGGCCGCAGGCTCTGGTCTCCCAGTCTGCCGTCGGTTTCTACGGCCCGACCGGCGACGAGCTCCTCGACGAGCACGCTCCGGCGGGTTCGGACTTCCTCGCCCGGCTCGTCGTCGACTGGGAGCGGGAGGCGCTGTCGGCCGCAGAGATGATGCGGGTCGTCGTCACTCGCACGGGCGTCGTGCTCGCGCCGGCGGGCGGAGCGCTCGCGAAGATGCTCCCGTTCTTTCGCCTTGGGTTGGGCGGCCCGGTCGCCGGCGGACGCCAGTACGTGGCGTGGATCCACCTCGACGACGTCGTCGACGGGCTCCTCTATTGCGTCGAGCACCCGGAGGCCGAGGGGCCGGCGAATCTGACGGCCCCGACGCCCGTCACGAACGCCGAGCTCTCGCGGGCGCTCGGAAGGGTCCTGCACAGGCCCGCGCTGCTTCCGGTTCCGGCGTTTGGCGTGCGCCTGCTCTACGGGGAGATGTCAGAGGTTGTGACCACCGGACAGCGGGCGATCCCGGCAAAGCTCCAGCGGCTGGGTTACACGTTTCACTACGACGCGGTCGAAGCGGCGCTCCGCGACGTCCTGTGAAGCGTTGCTACGCGCGGCTCGCCCGGGCCACCTTGCGACGGGCAGTGGCGTCGAGGATCGCCTTTCGCAGCCGGACGGCGTTCGGCGTCACCTCGACGCACTCGTCGACGCGCAGGAACTCGAGGGCCTGGTCGAGCGAGAGCTCGCGCTTGGGGACCAGCCGCACGAGCTCGTCGGCGGTCGAGGAGCGCATGTTGGTCAGGTGCTTCTCCTTGCACGCGTTCACGTCGAGGTCCTCGGCGCGGCTGCTCTCGCCGACGATCATCCCCTCGTAGACCTCCTCGCCGGGCGAGACGAACAGCGCCCCCCGTTCCTGGAGGTTGAACAACGCGAACGCTGCGACGGTGCCCCGCCGGTCGGCGACGAGCGAGCCGCTGGGCCTGGTGCGGAGGTCGCCGTGCCACGGTTCCCAGCGATCGAACACGTGGTGAACGAGGCCGGTGCCCCGGGTCTCGGTGAGAAATTCGGTGCGAAAGCCGATCAGGCCCCGGGCGGGCACTAGGTACTCCATCCGGACCCAACCCGTGCCGTGGTTGACCATGTGCTCGAGCCGCCCTTTGCGCAACGCGAGCAGCTGCGTGATCACGCCGACGTACTCCTCGGGAGCATCGACGCTCATCCGCTCGACGGGTTCGTGCGCCTTGCCGTCGATCACGGTAATGACGACCTGCGGCTTGCCGACGGTCAGCTCGAATCCCTCCCGGCGCATCAGCTCGACGAGCACCGCGAGCGCGAGCTCGCCGCGACCCTGAACCTCCCAGACGTCGGGACGCTCGGTCGGCAGAACGCGGAGTGACACGTTGCCGACGAGCTCCCGGTCGAGCCGAGCCTTGAGCTGGCTCGCGGTCAGCTTTTCGCCGTCCTGGCCGGCGAGCGGCGAGTCATTGATGCCGATCGTCACCGACAGCGATGGTTCGTCGACGGTGATCACCGGCAGCGGCCGAGGATCCTCGGCGTCCGCGAGCGTCTCGCCGATCGTGATCTCAGGGATGCCGGCCACGGAGATGATCTCCCCAGCCAGGGCGACGTCTGTGGACACGCGGTCGAGGGCCTCGGTCACGTACAGCTCGGACACCCTGACGCGGTCGATCGTCCCGTCAGCCCTGCACCACGCGACCGTCTCGCCCCGACGGATCTGGCCCTCTCTCAGCCGGCAGATCGCGATCCGCCCCAAGTATGGCGAGGCGTCGAGGTTCGTCACATGGGCCTGGAGAGGGTGCCGCGGATCGTAGCTCGGCGCCGGAATATGTTCGACGAGCACGTCGAATAGCGGACCGAGATCCGTGCCGGGGCGGCCCGGATCGAGCGAGGCCTGGCCTGCCTTGGCGTTCGTGTAGACGATCGGAAACTCGATCTGTGACTCGTCGGCGTCGAGGTCGAGAAACAGCTCGTACACCTCGTCGACGACCTCGCTGATCCGCGCGTCGGGTCGGTCGATCTTGTTGACAACGAGGATCACAGGGAGCCTTGCCTCGAGCGCCTTGCGCAGCACGAACCGCGTCTGCGGGAGAGGCCCCTCGCTGGCGTCGACGAGCAGCAAGACCCCGTCGACCATCGTCAGTCCGCGCTCCACCTCGCCTCCGAAGTCCGCGTGCCCTGGCGTGTCGACGATGTTCAGCTTGACATCGCCATAGCGGATCGCCGTGTTCTTGGCCAGGATCGTGATCCCCTTCTCGCGTTCGAGATCCATCGAGTCCAGGACGCGGTCGGCGACCTCTTGACCGCTCCGGAA
This sequence comes from uncultured Solirubrobacterales bacterium, assembly GCA_963812225.1. Taxonomy (GTDB): domain Bacteria; phylum Actinomycetota; class Thermoleophilia; order Solirubrobacterales; family Solirubrobacteraceae; genus Palsa-465. The sequence continues at coordinate 281,769 of CAWEUN010000004.1, read as the reverse complement.
TGCCCCCGACTGCCACAGGAGAGCATCGACCAGGGTGGTCTTGCCGTGGTCGACGTGCGCGACTATCGCGATGTTGCGGATGTCATGACGGAGCGCCATCGACGCACCACGATAGAAGGGGCTGCGTCTAGCCGAGCCTCAGGCGCGAGTTGTAGAAGAGATAGACGACTCCGGCGTGGATGTCGAGTGAGCGGTCGCCCTCGTAGTGGTCGCTGATAACCAGATCGGGGCGGCCGTCGCCGTTGAAGTCGCCCGTGTCCCACGTGAAGCCGAACAGCCCGGGAAGAGCCGTGTCGGCGACGATGTAGCGGCTCGCCGCCGCCTCGACGTCGACGAGCTTGCGCTGGCTTGGAGTGCTCAGGACCAGCCACATGCGCCCTCGCTGCTGCAGTTGGCCGCCGACGGGCTCGAGGTAGTACGGGTCGGCGAGCAGAACGTCGGCGCGCCCGTCGCCGTTGAAGTCGGCGCCGTGGTCACTAGCCGGCTGGCCGAGCTGGCCGGGTTCGTCTCCGTAGTAGATGTGGTCGAGCCTTTGAGAGGGGGATCTGGGCCGGCAGGCCGCCCCGGCGCCCGTAGAGCACCGCCGCCGCGCCGACGAGCGTCCATCTGCCGCCGAGCAGGGACTCCGTGTAGCGCGCAGTGACGAGCACGTCGGGAATCCCGTCGCCGTTGACGTCACCGGAATCGCGCTCGCGCCTGTAGCCCGCTCCACCTTTGACGGCGGGACGCCACCGAGGTTCCTCCATTCCGGCAGGCCGACCGGCAAGCGCCCGTCGGGATAGTGGTCGATCAGCGGATTGGGCCCGGGGACGTAGGGCTTGGGCGGGAAATGCACGACCTGACTGCGGACCTCAGTTCCCGGCAGAACCTTGCCTCGCGCCGAGTTCGGCACGCCGTGCGCCACCGGGACCGGCAGGTCCGCACCGCGGGCGCAGCCGCGGTCGTCGGTCGCCGCACGAGCGGGCGAGAAGCCGGGCGTTGCGAACACGCAGGCGCCTCCAGCCGGCGCCGGGCGGCGGCGGAGCAATGCCGTGGAGGTGCGGAAGCACAGCTCCGCCTGGCGCGCCACGGTCACCGCGGGTGAGCGCCCGCTTGGTGTCGTCAACGCGCCGGCGGCCGCGCCACCGTCCTTGCACCGCAATCAGGACGGGCAGCGGGACTCGGCGAGCTGGGGTATACCGCGCCAGCCGGGTTAGAGCGTGCGGACGGAGGCGGCGTCCGTGCCGAGCGCGACGCGCCGACCGCACTTCGCCGACGTCGCGGCCGGGGGTCGCCGCGCGGCGCCCGTCGGTGGGCCCACGGCCGCAAGCGCTGCCGCGACCGCCATTGCGGCCGCAACAATGCCCCAGCGCGTGCGCGTCAACCGTCCCATCCGCGTCCCCCCGGTCGATTATCTCGCGCCACATGCTGCCCGTCCCGATCGACCGGCGCAACACAGCACGCCCGCGAGGCGCGCACGGGCCGGTGGTGGCGCCACCGGCCAGCTCATAAGCGGTGGCGCCACCGGCCCCGGGGGCCTGGGATGCTCATACCCACCGCGTCGCCGGCGGGCATGAGCGGTGCAACAGGTCAGTGCAGCAGGCGCAGGGTGTTGTCCCCGTCGTCGACGAAGTACACGCCGGTATGGCGGGCGGCGACCAGTCCGAACAGGACGCCGGCTCCCGCTGGGTCGACCAGCTTGGTCGCCACCTGGTTACCCGACGGCGTCACTTCGACGAGATTTCCGTCATTGGCGTTGGCGGCGATCAGGTCCCCACCGGGCGCGAACACCAGACCCAGCGGGCCATTCAGCGCACCGCCGCTGGCCACGGTCTCACCGCCTCCGGGGAACGCGGTCATGCGGCGCATCGCATTCGGGATCGCCGCGATCCGGCTGTTGACGGTATCCGCGACGTACAGGGTTCCGCGGTCAGCGCCGTTGCGGCCGAAGCCGCCCCGGAACCCGTGACCGGCCGCGATGGCCACGCCGGTCGGCCCGACCACCAGCGCCGCCGGGTCGGTGCGCTCGTCGAACCCCGTCGCGATCACCTTGATCGCGGTGGGGAACGGCATCGAGCCGCGACGGCTCCGCAGCTGGATCCGCACGACGGTCCCGTGGGGGACAACCATGCCGCCGGCCTTGACCGTGCCGTTGAGGACGTTGGTGACGAACAGCGTCGCGGAGGAGCCGCGATCGACCGCCGTCATGTCCCACGGTCCGTTGATCGGACTGCCGGCGATCGTCTCGACGACTCTCCCGAAGGGGTTGATGACGAGCAGGCAGCCGGCCTTTGCCGTCGCGGAGCTCCCATCCTTGGTCGGGAGGCTCCCGACGATCACGTACCCGTCGCGCAGGGCTACGAGCGCGGTCGTCAGGCCGATCCCGCCGGGACACGGTCCGGGCAGCCTCGCCGCGTTCACCGTGGCGAACAGCCTGAGCGTCCCTCCCGGGGTGATCTCGTCGATCGTCGTCCCCGTTCCCTGCAGGTTGTTGAAGTTGTTGAAGTTGCTGACGAGGATGTCGCCTCGGACTAGCTTTCCGATCGACCGCGGGGCGAACACGATCCCGTAGGGGTTTACATCGCCGTTTCCCGGAACCGTCGTCGTGAGACTGGTCACGGTGTTGAATCGGTCGAGAAACGGTTGGTGGCGTTGCGCCGACGCAGTGCTGGTGATGATGCACGAGCACGCTGCGGCTACGACAACGGCAACGCTTAAGGTCCGCAATCGAACGATTGCGGTCAGGCGTTTGGCAGACATGGCGGAGCGCTCCTCTCCTGTCGGATCAACATGTCTCCCCATCAAGGACGCCAACCAGGGGAGATCCTTCCCCCGGCGGGCAGGTCAGGACGCCGCGCCCCTGCGGCCGACCACCTTCGGCGGCATGGCGCGGAGGCTGGCCGACCACGCGGCGATGATCAGGACGGCGCCGATCGCCAGCGCGAGCCAGGTGCCCGTGTGGTCGCTGGCGGAACCGACCGGAGCGGCGACGCCCGTCACCTGGAGCGTGTGGCCCGACGTCGCCGCCAGATGCTTGATCGCGGTGAGCGCCGAGTCGACGATGTCGGCGCTGCCCGGAGTGCGCAACGCCGCCAGCGCGGATTGCCCGGTGCCGATCGGGTGACCGCCCTCGTACAGGCCGAAGCCACCCGGCATCACGACCAGCAACGTACCGCGGTAGACGAGCGAGAGCTCCTGACCGAGGAACTGAGCGTAGTTCTGCGGTTGGCGCCAGAGAGCGCCGATCGAACCCAGGTCTGAGGGCGTCGCGATGATCGCGACCCTGATCTGGTAGCCGCTCTTGCTGGCGGCGCTCTCGATCGCGCCCAGTTCGGCTTGTTGCTCGGCCGTGGCTCCGCTGTCCTGCGGCAGGAACACGGTCTGGGTCGCGAGCACGTCGCTCGCCGGGTCACCGTCCGCGGCCGCTGCCGCGGGAAATGCGCCCAGGGCGATGGCGATCGAAGCCGTGAGGAGCGCGGCCAGGGTGGACCACCGGACAGGGGTGCGGCGGCTCAAAGTGCGCGTACAGTCAGACATCGAGAATGAGCCCGAGGACCGCCACGAAGTCTAGAAACAGCGAGTGCCGACGCGTCGCGCACGCGGTGATCGCGATTGCGCTCGTCCTCCTCTTCGCGCCGAGTGCCGCCGCCGCGCACGGACCCATCAACCCCTCGGCGAGCAGCTTTCTGGCCCGACCGACCCAGATCCCGGCCGGCCTCCAGGCCAAGGCCGTTGACGGGGATCTGCGGCTGTGGGTGCAGGCGAGCCCGGGCCTCGACGCGATCGTCCTCGACTACCGAGGCGCGCCGTACGTCCGGTTCTCTCGCACCGGCGTCCAGGTCAACCAGAACTCGGCGATGTACTACCTCAACCAGACGCCGGCCGAGGTTCCGCCGACCGGTCTCGGGGCGAACACTGCACCAAAGTGGCACCGGGTCACCGGCGGGCACGCCTACGAGTGGCATGACGGACGGCTACACGCGCTGGGGACGACCGTGATCGCCCCGGGAGCCCGGTATCTCGGCCGCTGGGAGGTACCCGTGAGGATCGACGGCAGGGCCGCGACGATTGCCGGAGGCCTCTACTACTCGCCGGATCCGCCCCTGGTGTGGTTCTGGCCAATCGTCGTCGTGCTCGCGTGCGTATTCGCCGGACTGCGGCTCCGCCGGCCTGGGCTCGACTGGCGTATGGCCCGAGCGCTGGCGCTCGTGGCGCTCGTGGCGTTCGCCGTCGCCGCGGTGGGTCAAGGGCTTCACGGGCGCCCCACCGTCACGGTCTTCCAGCTCGTCGTGCTCGCGTTCGAGCTGGCGTTTGTCGCCTGGGGACTGCGCTGGCTGCTCTTGGGCAGGCATGGGTGGTTTGCGCTGTTCCTGATCGCGGGAGTCGCGATCTACGAGGGCGCGACGCTCGTCGAGGTCCTGCTCCGCGGGTTCGTGCTGATCGCGCTCCCGGCGCTCGTCGCCCGCCTGGCCGTGGCCACCTGCCTCGCCAGCGGCGTAGGCCTCGTGCCACTGGTGTTCCGGATTGCGCCACAACCGGGCGCGTCGGCCAGCGACGGGGCTACAGACGACGAGCTCGACTGGGAGGACGAGGGCCTGTTGGCATGAACAGTCGCTTCCGGCCTCGATACCCGCTGCAGACGGCGGTGGTGGCGCTCGTCGGACTGGCGGGCCTGGCGGCGACAGGCTGTGGCTCGACCAAGCGACCCCCGCCCGCTCCCGCGCTGCCGGCCGCGCTCGTTCGGGAGGCTCGCTCCATTGGGCGTGGCGCTCGCTTCCAACCACCCGCCACGGGCCCGGTCGTGGGCCCGTGCCGACCCGAACTCGGCCCTCGCGTCGGGGTGCATGTGGAGCTGTTCGCCGCAAATCGGGTCGTGCTCGTCGCGTCGGGAATCGGGACCAGACCACCGCGTGCGTACTCGGAGGGGAGGATCTCCAAGGCGCGCTGTTATGGCGATCTCGTAACGCTCGAGCCGACGGGCGTCGTGCTCGTGCGCCGCGGAGCTCGGCTGCGTCTGTCGGACCTGTTCCGCGCCTGGGGTCAGCCCCTGTCGTCACGGTCGCTCGCCACCTTCCCCGCGCCGGCGGGGAGGCCCGTGAGGGTGTTCGTTGACGGGCACCCATGGCGCGGGCGGCCAGGAGACGTGCCTCTGGTGACCCACAGCGAGATCGTGCTGGAGGTAGGTCCCTACGTCCCGCCGCACTCGCGATACACGTTCCCGCCCGGCACTTGATGGCCGACGGACCGAGGTCGAGATGGCGGCCGACTGCACGCCACATTGACACCCCCGAAAGGCGCCGGCGCTAACGTGCTGGACGACATGAACCGGTTTTCGCAGTATCGATGAGCCGGCGCGAACGCGTACGCCGGCGCCAAAAGCACCGCGGATCTGGGGCCCGGGCCGTGATGATCGCCGTCGTTGTGTTCATCGCGGCGATCGCGATCGGCGCCCTGGGCGTCGTCGGCTGGGTCGTCGACGTCGCCGATTCCGCGCCGAATCTGACCGGCATCCGGCCCCGTCAGCCGCACCCGCTGACCCGAATCTACGCCGCCGACGGCTCCCTGCTCGGCTACGTCCACGCTGACACGGTCTTCAACTACATCGCGCCGAAGCGGATCCCGATCACGCTCAAGGAGGCCACAGTCGCGATCGAGGATCGCCGCTTCTGGCAGCACGGCGCACTCGACTATCAGGGCATCGTCCGCGCGGGAATCAAGGATGCGTTCGGCGGGCGGGATTCCCTACAGGGGGCTTCGACGCTGACGATGCAGCTCGTGGACAACATGTACATGCCCCGCAGGTACAGCGTCAACCACAACCTCAAGTACAAGATCGTCCAGGCCAAGCTCGCCGAGCAGCTCGAGGGCAAGCATTCCAAGTCGTGGATCCTCGACACGTATCTGAACGACGTCCCGTACGGCACGATCAACGGCGAGACCGCTCAGGGCGTCGGTGCGGCCGCCGAGATGTTCTTCGACAAGCCGGTTTGGAAGCTCTCGCTCGCCCAGCAGGCGACGCTGGCCGGGTTGCCCCAGTCCCCGACCGACTACAACCCGCTGTATCGGCCCGACCTCGCCATTGTGCGACGCGACGAGGTGCTGCAGGCGATGGTCCAGAGCCACTACATCACCCAGCAGAAGGCACTTGCCGCCGAGCACTCGCCGCTGGGGGCCAAGAACAGCGCGCTGTACACGCAGCGGTCCGAGCCGTACATCTTCGACTACGCGCTCTCGCAGCTGATCCAGCACTACGGGCTGAAGACGGTGCAGACCGAGGGGCTCAAGGTCTACACGACGATCGAGCCCAGGATGGAGCAGCTTGCGCGCAACGCGATCGTCGCCCATCAGCCCGGCGGCGCAGTTCTCGACGACCAGCCCGCGGCCGGGCTCGCGACCATCGACCCGTCGAACGGACACATAGTCGCGCTCGGGTCATCGGCGACCTACAACCAGACGAACTTCGACTACCCGGTCCAAGCCCATCGCCAGCCTGGGTCGGCGTTCAAGGTGTTCGCGTTGATGACCCTGATCCACGACTACGACGGTGACCCCAACCAGACCTACTACACGTCGAAGTTCCTGCCGGCCGGCTGGTTGCCGTCGAATCCGACGTGGTCGGTGCACACCGCCGAGGACACCTACCAGGGCACGATCAACATCACCAAGGCGACGATCCTCTCGGACAACACTGTATTTGCGCAGCTCGTCGTCGATCTCGGACCGCAGAAGATGGACGCGATCGCACACCAGATGGGGATCACCACGCAGCTCGACGGTCTCCCGGCGGAGGTGATCGGCGGACTCAGGATTGGCGTGACGCCGCTCGAGATGGCCGACGCATACGCGACCCTGGCCAACGGCGGCTACCACATTCCACCGACGATCATCGACCACGTCGTATTCCCCGACGGGAGCGTCGACAACAGCCTCGGCCACCCGGCGAGGACGAAGGTGTTCGACTACGGCGAGGTGTACGAGGCCATTCAGGTGCTGAAGGGCGTCATCAAGGAGGGGACCGGCACGGCTGCCAACTACGGGTGTCCCGCCGCCGGCAAGACGGGGACGGCGGAGAACCTCGACAACGCGTGGTTCGTCGGGTTCACCCCGAAGCTCTCAACCGCCGTGTGGGTCGGGTACCCGCAGGGCAACGTCCCGATGTCGGACGGATTCGGCGGAACGCTGGCGGCGCCGATCTGGCATGACTTCATGGAGACCGCGAGCGACGGCTACTGCGGCGACTGGTCGCCGCCCGCGGTCCCGTGGCACGGCACCCAGTTCTTCGGCCCGCACGCCGCCAGCAAGGTCGTTCCCCCGAAGGGCAACGTGTCAGGCACGCGGACGTCGACGAACCCTTACAACAATCCGACCCTGTTCGCCACGCCACCGCAGTCGCCGGCCAACGCCGGCGGGACGGGTAAGAGCCACGGCGGCAAGACCGGGGGAGGAGGGACGGGTCCGCCCGCCGGCGGCGCCACACCCGGACCTGGCGGTCCGACCCCCAACGGCGGCGGTGGCGCCAACGGCGGTGGCGGCGGCAAGCACGGCTAGCGCGCCGTCGGTTGAGCTTCAGCTTGCCGTGTTGACGCGTTTCCACGGAGCTGACAGGCTGGCCGACCCGGACGGCCGCTGGCGGCCGTCCGTGGCCCTCAGCCTCGACAACGGAAGGTCGCCATGCCCCGACTGCAGGACAAGGTCGCCCTCATCACCGGCGGCGAGAGTGGGATCGGACTCGCGACGGCCCGGCTGTTCGTCTCCGAAGGCGCGAGCGTCCACATCGTCGGCATCGACGAGCCCAAGCTGACCGCGGCGGTCGACGAGCTCGGCGAGGACAACGCGCTCTGCACCGTCGCCGACGTCACCGACGAGGACGCCGTGATGCGTGCGGTCGCCCAGGGCGTCGATCGCTACGGCCGGTTCGACGTGGTCATCAGCAACGCCGGCATCAGCGGCCAGGTCACCGGAATCGTCGACTACCCCTCCGAGGATTTCGCCCGCACCCTCGCCGTCCACGTCCTCGGGGCCTTTCACATCCTCAAGCACACGATTCCGCAGATCGCCGACGGCGGGAGCATCGTGATCACCTCGAGCGTCGTCGGGCTGATCGGGGCCCCCAACGTGTCGGCCTACATCGCCGCCAAGCACGGTCAGGTCGGGCTGATGCGCGCGGCGGCCAAAGAGCTCGCGCCGCGACGCATCCGGGTGAACACGATGCACCCCGGTCCGACGTCGACCGCGTTCCAGGACTCCATCGAGACGCGGGCGACCGGACTTCCCCGCGAGGAGGCGGCCAAGGCGTTCGATGCGCTGATCCCGCTCGGACGTCACACGACAACCGAGGAGATCGCGCAGGGGATGCTCTACCTCGCCGCGGATGAGAGCGCCATGGTCACATCACAGACGTTCTCGATCGACGGCGGTATGAGCGGCTGACGGATCCTGTGCCGGCCCGGACCTATCCGGGACGCCCGGCCGTACTGGGGATATGCGGAAACCGATGGCGTCGCTGCTCGTCGGGGCATTCTTGGTCCTCGCCGCCGCCTCGGCGGCGAGTGTCGACCCCGGCGCGTCGACGCCGACGTCGTTCGCGCGCACGAATCTGCCCGCGGGGATCAGCTTTCGTCTGCCGGTGGGATGGCACGTGGTGCACGGATGGCTGAGCGATGTAGTCGACCCGGCGCCCCGCCTGGGGGTCGCGTCGTTCGACGCGAGGCTCTCGCGGCACGCGTGCGAGTGCGGGATGCCCAACGTCCGGGCGTTTCCCCGCGCCGGCGCGTTCCTGTTCATCTGGGAGTACCTGAACGTCCCGCGGCGAGCGCTCAAGCGGTATCCGCGTCGACCGGCTAGGTTCCTGATCACCTCGGAGACGCCGCGGCGACATACCTGCCTGGGCCCGAGCGACACGTTCACGTTTCGAGACGCCGGGCGGGTCTTCCAGGTGGAGATCTACTTGGGCCCGGCTGCGCGAGACCGGGCCCTGGCTCGGTTGCTCTCAGTCCTGGACAGCCTCCGCGTGACTCGAGCGTCGTGACGGCCTTGACGCGGCTGCCCCTTTGGGGTATTCCCGGGGCATGGGACCGGACGGCCTCGACAGGCAGCCTCGACCGATCACGGCGACCGAGCTGCAGCTGATCATCGAGGCGGAGCGCCGCGACACGTCGTTTCTCGTCTACCGAGACCGCGACGGTCAGCTGCGCGTGGTCGCCCCGTCCGACGAGTTCACGGTGGGCAGAAACCGCGAGGCGGCACTGTGCATCCACTGGGACGAGCAGGTTTCAGGGCTCCATGCTCAGCTCGAGCAACTCGGCGGCGAGCTGACCCTGGTGGACGATGGCCTTTCCCGGAACGGGTCCTACGTCAACGGCGAGCGTGTCCGGGGCAGGCGGAGGCTTCGAGATGGGGACGTGCTGCAGTTCGGCCGGACCGCCGTCCTCGTGCGCAGGCCCACGGGCAGAGAGCAGCGCGCAACCGAGCTCGCGATACAGGCCGTCGCGGCCGTAGATCTTTCGGCGCGGCAGCGTGAGGTGCTCGCGGCTTTGTGCCGTCCGTTGACGGACGGCAACTCGTTCGCAGCGCCGGCGACGAACCGCCAGATCGCAGACGAGCTATTCCTCTCGATCCCGGCCGTCAAGCTGCATCTCCGCGCGCTGTTCGACAAGTTCGGGGTCGGCGACCTGCCGCAGAACGAAAAGCGCCTCGCGCTGGTCGGGCGAGCGCGAGTCAGCGGGGTCGTCAGCGACCGCGAGCCGGCGGCTTAGTTAGGACCCCGGGACGGCCGCGTCCCCACAACCTACGAGGACGCGACCGCCCGAACTCGCCCACTTTCCACCCTGCTTGGAAAGCCGCCCCCTGAGCGCCCCCAGCCTTGGTGTCTTCCCCTTGTCGCCGATGCGCTGGCACGAGTGATGTCGCGGATTCTCGCGGCGAAGGAGGGAGGGGCCAAGTAGTCCCAGGGATAGACCGACGTGACCCTTCGTTGGTGTCGACGACTAGGACAAACGTCCGACGCGGTAAAGGCGGGTAGGTTTCGCGCCGATGGTGAGCTTTGATGAAGTTTGGGACCGCGACGGCCGTGGAGCCGTCGGCCGAGGACATCTTTGACTATCCGCGCGGGCTGATCCCGCCGACCAGGCGCGGGCGCTCGCAGCGCCTTATCGGCGAGGTGATCGTCGAGCTGGGCCTGGCGAAGCAGGACACGGTCGATGAAGCCGTCGCGCTCGCGCGCGACCGGCGCCGGACGACGGGACACGTACTGGTCGAGCGCGGCGTCCTGCGCCACGACCAGCTGGCGCGCGCTCTCGCAGAACGCCTCGGCATCGACTACATCGACCTGTCCGTGTTCGACATCGACATGGGGGCCGTGACGCTCGTGCCCGTCGATGTGGCGAGGCGCTATCAGGCAGTTCCCGTGGGATTCCTTCCGAACGGGACCGTGCTGCTGGCGATGGCCGATCCCACCAACGTCCTGACGCTCGACGAGATCTCGATGATCGTCGGCATGCAGGTCACGGCGGCTGCAGCCGCGCGCGAGGACATTGCCGCGCTGATCAGCCGGCTCAACCGTCTCGACGATGCGGTCGTCGAGGTCGAGTCTGAGGATGACCTCGAGTCCGAGCTCGAGGCGGCGTTCCTCGACGGGGTCGACGAAGGGGCTCCCATCGTAAAGCTGGTCCATTCGATCATCGCCCAGGCGATCGACCAGGGCGCCTCCGACATTCACTGCGACCCCGAGCCGGGCGACATGCAGGTGCTGTTCCGGATCGACGGCGTACTCAGGCCCGCGGCCACGGTGCCGAGATCGATGGCCTCCGGCGTCGTCTCGCGTGTCAAGGTCATGGCCAGCCTCGACATCGCCGAACGGCGCCTTCCGCAGGATGGCCGCCTGGCGGTGACGATCGACGGGCGCCGCATCGACGTACGGGTCGTCACGCTCCCCCTCGTCAACGGCGAGGCCGTCGTGATGCGCATCCTCGATACGGGTTCGGTGGTGCGCGACCTCGAGATGTTGGGGATGCACGGAACTGCGCGCGAGCGATTCGTCGGCGCGGTCAGACGGCCTTACGGCGCCGTGTTGGTCACGGGGCCGACGGGCTCGGGCAAGTCGACGACGCTCTACGGCGCGCTCGGGATCGTCAATGACGGGCACCGCAGCATCCTCACGATCGAGGATCCGGTCGAGTCGCGGATCCCCGGGATCAAGCAAATGCAGGTCTCGGCCAAGGCGGGGGTGACGTTCGCCAACGGGCTGCGGTCGATGCTCCGTGCCGACCCCGACGTGATCATGGTCGGCGAGATCCGCGACCGCGAGACGGCCGAGATCGCGATCCAGGCGGCGTTGACGGGGCACCTGGTGCTGTCCACGCTCCACACCCGCGATGCCCCCAGCGCCGTCACGCGCCTAATCGACATGGGCATCGAGCCGTTCATGGTCGCCTCCGCGATCGACTGCGTCGTGGCCCAGCGCCTGGCCCGCACCCTGTGCGCGCAGTGCAAGCGTCCCGCCGACCTCTCCGCCGCAGTGCGCGGCGACCACGCGCTCGAGGACGTCGAGGCGTTCGAGCCGGCGGGCTGCATCCGATGCGGCTGGACCGGCTACCACGGTCGCGTCGGGCTCTACGAGGTCATGCCGATCACGGACGAACTCCGGACGCTGGTGCTCGACCGGCGCGGTGCTAGCGAGATAGCCGCCGTCGGGGCCGAGTTGGGCATGCGGACGATGCGCGAGGACGGCATCGAGAAGGTCAGACAGGGCCTCACCTCGCTGGTCGAGGTCGGTCGCGTCACGTCCGTCCTCTGAGCGGGCCCCGAGGACGGGAGAGGTACGAGCACGCCGCCCCCTGGGTCGCCTTTACGCGACCCAAGGGGCAGGGGCCGGCGCTATCCGCCGCAGCCGACCCAGGCGCCCGCGCCCTGGTGCTCGTAGATCACGTGTGCGCACGCGTCCTGTCCCGCCGGCGTCGCCAGGCTGCACCCATAGGCGGCCGCCGTCGACGGCAGGATCTGATACCGGCCCGTCGCGCCCGACGAAGCGTTCGTATTGTCCGGGCCGGTCGAGTAGTTGGTGCCGGACTCAGACGCACACGCCGGCACGCCGCCGGCGCCCGTGCTGCTGGTGCCGCTGCTGCTGCTCGCCGCGGACGCGCTGAGCGAGGTGTGCGTGTTCGCCGGAGCGTGTACTCGTCCCAGCATCCGTTCAAGCACGCCGATCGACGCTAGAACCTCGGCGTCGGTGGCGGCGCGGTTGGCCGACACGCCATCTTTCACGACATTGCGGCCAGGCACGCGTCTGCCGAGCCGATGAGCGACCCGGTGGTATGCCCGACCGTAGGTGCGAACGTGCGCCGGAGTCGGCGCCTTCGCCACGGCCGCGGCTGGCGCAATGGCAGCGATCGCTGCGCCCGCGGGCAGCATGAACCGTTTCATCTTCAGTACTCCTTTACTTCGATTTCATGGTCAAACGGCGCCCTCCTGATCCTCAGAAGCACGCTGGTTCCGAGCGCCCGTGACGCCCGTTCACCGGTCCTTCAACGGAGCCGCGCGTCGCCTCCATGGCGACATGTATGGCGGCTCAACAGCAGATGACCTTAGCGTGAAGTCCCGAGCAAAGTGTGACCACTGTCACACAAGCGACTGGCGGTCAAGCTGCCTCGCGGGCGAGCGCCAGGCGCCCACGAAGCTCACGCGCGATCACCTCGGCCGTGTGCTCCGGCGTCGAGCGATCGTTGTCGACAACGTGCTCCTCGAGCGACTCGAGGTCCGAGAAGTCCCGCCACAACCGCTCCACGACGGCCGGATCGGCTAGTTGCTCGCCGGCGCGGCCAGCTGTCCGAGATATACACGTGGTGGCCGATGCCCGGAGCACGGCGTACGACACCGCCAGGCCCTGCGATTCGAGCGCGTCGCGGACCGGCTGCAGAAACCAGCGGGGAAGAACAATGCCGTCGACGATCGTGAAATACCCCGCTCGCGCGTAGCCGCCGGCAGCCTCGGCGACGATTCCCATCACGACTGGGTTCTGCTCGTGCGACTCGGGCCTCCAGGGCTCGACGTAGCCGGCGCGGATGAAGTCGAAGAAGCGATCCGACTCGAGGTGGACGGCACGCTCGTAGCGGCTTGCCAGAGCGCGCGCGACCGTCGTCTTGCCCGAGCCCGGCGGTCCCGTGAGGATCAGGACGGGGGACTCGGGCACGACCGCAATGATGACCCCCCGCTTCGGTTGCCGTGCCGAGCCAGCCGCCAGACGCATGACCCGATCGCTGCCATAAGGAGACCGGCCTCTAGCTTTCCCGCGGGCGAGGACGGGTAGCGCCGGATGTACTCGAGGTGGTCGTCGACGCCGGCGAGCCGATCAAGCCCGAGCCCGTACTCGCGGCGGCGCAGCGGCCACAGCAGTGACACCGTATTCGCCACGGCGTCCTGGAGAAGGTGCAGCCCCACTCCGACGGCGAGCATGTCCGCGGCGCCGGGTGCCCACTCGGGAGCTCCGCGCCGCCGGGCGAGTCGGCGCACCCCCGTGACCGTCAGCGCCCAGAACAGCGGCGTATGGGTGACCCAGCGGTGGTGCACGCCCGTGTTCAAGCCGTGCTCGATGCCGAGGCGGTCGAGCGCCGTTGGGATCAGGAGATCGAGGTCGGGAGCACTCGCCGTCAGCATCCCGCCGGCGATGATGTATGCGGGATGGCTCGCGCTTCGTCGGCTCCACCACGCGCCGAGCAGAGCGCCGCCTGCCAGGTGTCCGGACGGCAGCATCGCCAAGGATTGTCGCCGTCTCGTGAGGACAGGATCCGCTTGACTCGCGCCATCCTGGGCGGTACAGATTCGGCTCCGCCGGCGAAGAGGGACTCGAGGATCGATGAGCACACCTGTAAAGCTGAGGGCGCGAGGCGTCGCAGCGACGCTGGTCGGCCGCGTGCCGTCCGGCGCCGCCCGCCCGTTCGCGGTGCCGCCGGCGGGCAGCGGGCTCGAGCCCGTGATGGGCGATCCCGGCATGCCGGTGGTCGGTCACACGCTCGAGTTCCTGCACGATGGGCTTCGCCACGCCCGGGACTACTACGAGCGGTTGGGCACCGTGTTCTGGGTCAACACGGTCGGGGGCCGATGGGTTCAGGTGCTCGGCCCCAGCGGTCTCGAAACCGTGCTGACCAACCGCGACCGCGCGTTCTCGAACAAGCTCGGGTGGGATCCGTTGATCGGAGCGTTCTTCGATCGTGGCGTGATGCTGATGGACTTCGAGGAGCATCGCCACCACCGGCGGATCATGCAGCAGGCCTTCAAGCACGAGCGCCTGATCGGATACCTGGAGAAGATGAACCCCGCGATCCGCAGGGGCATTGCCCGGTGGCAGCCGGGCAGCGGCTTCCAGCTCTACCGGGCGGCCAAGCAGTTGACGCTCGACGTCGCGACGGAGGTGTTCGTCGGGAATGAGCTGAGCGCCGAAGCCGATCGACTGAACGGGGCGTTCATCAACGTCGTCGTCGGCGGGCAAGCGATTATCCGCGCTGACGTGCCCGGCGGCAAATGGCACCGCGGGCTGGAGAGCCGACGGGTGCTCGAGCGGTACTTCCGCAGCCAACTACCGGCGAAACGAGCGAGTGAGAGCGACGACCTGTTCAGCGTCCTGTGTCGCGCCGAGACCGAGGAGGGCGAGCGATTCAGCGACGACGATGTCGTCAACCACATGATCTTCACGTTGATGGCCGCCCATGACACGAGCACGATCACGGTCACGATGATGGGCTACTACCTGGCCAGACACACCGAATGGCAGGACCGCCTGCGGGAGGAGTCCCAGACGCTCGGGAAGCCCGAGATCGGCTACGACGACCTCGATGCGCTGCCCTCGATGGACCTCGTGTTCAAGGAAACGCTCCGGATGAACGCACCGGTCGGCACCCTCGCGCGCCAGACGATCAAAGACACGGAGATCGACGGGTTCTACGTCCCGAGGGGGACCAAGATGATGCTCGGGATCTACCCCACGCAGCGGATGGAGCCGTGGTGGCGCGACCCGGACACCTTCGATCCAGAGCGCTTCGGCGACGCCCGGCTCCAGGACGCCTCACACAAGTACGCGTGGGTCCCGTTCGGCGGCGGCGTGCACAAGTGCATCGGGATGCACTTCGGCACGATGGAGGTCAAAGCCATCATGCACCAGCTGTTGCTGCGCAACTCCTGGCGCGTCCGCGCCGGCTACGAGCCGATCTTCGACTACGGCACCGGGCCATTTCCGGGAGACGGCCTCCCAATCGAGCTGCGGCCGCTATAGGCGCAGACTGATTGACATCGGTGCGCGAGGGCGGCGATGCCGCCCGTGCCGATAGCTTGCTGGCGGTGAGAGTCGAAGCTGACGCCGCGCGACGGTTCCTGGTCGCGCGGCACCTGCTCGCACCACCGCGGTCGGTGGACGGGGGCCCCGATGCCGTGCGCGAGGTGTTCCGCCGGCTGGGCTCGATTCAGTTCGATCCACTTTTCGTGGCGGGACGCAACCACGATCTCGTGCTCCACGCGCGGGTCGCCGAGTACGACCCCGCGTGGTGCGAGGAGCTGCTGTACGGGCGGCGGGAGCTGTTCGAGGCTTACAACAAGGGCCTCAGCCTGCTGCCGACAGCCGAGCTGCCGTGGTTCCGCGTGCCCTGGAGGTTGGACGCGCCGCGGCGCGAGAATCGGGTGCTCGCCGAGAACGCGGCGCTCGCCGAGCAGGTCCTCGACCGGATCCGGGCCGAGGGGCCGCTGTCGACACTGGACTTCGAGCGCGGGCCGACCGTCGATTGGTTCTGGGCGCCGACCAACGCCGTGCGTGCCGTGCTCGAGGCGTACGCCGTGAGTGGAGTCCTGGGGCTGGCGCGGCGAGAGGGAAACCGCCGCTACTACGACCTCACCGAGCGTCTGTTCCCGGCCGAGCTGCTCGCGTGTCAACAGCCGTTGCGCGAGCAGGCGCGACACAAGCTCCTCTCGCGCTACCGCGCGCATGGCCTGCTCGGCAAGAGCGGCTCCGCCGAGCTCTGGTTCGGCACGGGCAACGCCAAGCCCGACCCGGAGCTTCCGGACCGTCCGACCCGGACGGAGCTTCGGGAGGAGCTCCTCGCCACGGGCGAGCTGGTGCCGGTCGAGGTCGAGGGAGTGCGCGGCGAGCGCTTCGTGCTCCGGGACGAGCTCGGTCTGCTCGAGGCGGCCCCCGAGGCACCACCGTCGGTCTCTTTCCTGGCGCCGCTCGATCCTCTCGTCTGGGACCGCGACTTTCTGCGCAAGCTCTTCGACTTCGACTACGTGTGGGAGGTGTACGTCCCGGAGGCCAAGCGGCGGTGGGGGTATTACGTGCTGCCAGTGCTGTTCGCCGATCGGCTCGTCGGGCGGATCGAGCCAAGGATCGACGGCGCCGCAGGTGCTGTCGCGGTGCTCGGGCTGTGGTGGGAGGAAGGCTTCAACCCACGCAGAGCGGATGGCTTCGTCGAAGCGATGCGCGGAGCGCTGGCGGGGTATCTCGGCTTCGCGAAGGCCAGCCGGCTTCAGTGGGCAACCCAGCTCGGCAAGGAGAAGCGGCTGTTTGGCAGTCGACCACGGAACGGCGATGAGTTACGAGGGCCGCGCCAGTCGTACGGTATGTCGTCAAAAAGGAGGTAGCAATGCCCGAGCACAAGACCGGAACGCGTGAGGAATGGCGAACGGCTCGCGATGAGCTGTCGAAGCTCGAGGCCGAATACGCCCAGCTCGGTCAGAAAGTGACCGAGCAGCGGCGAGCGCTGCCGTGGGTTCGGGTGGAGAAGGAGTACGAGTTCGACACGGAGGATGGAAAGAAGACGCTCTCCGAGTTGTTCGACGGCCGCTCACAGCTGCTCGCGTACAACATCATGTTCGGTCCCGACTACGAGCTCGGCGCCTGCCCCGGGTGCACGAACCTGGGGGACGAGCTCGACGGTCCGCGCGTTCACCTGAACCACCGCGATGTGACGCTGATCTGCTTTTCGCGCGCGCCGATCGACCGCCTGATCGCCTACAAGAAGCGGATGGGCTGGCAGTTCCCGTACGTCTCGACCAACGGGACGGAGTTTCCGTTCGACTTCGGGCTCGCGGTGACGCCCGAGCAGGCCAAGGCGATACCGCCGCTGCAGGAGATGATCGACCACCCGCCCGAATGGCTCGAGGACTGGGGACGCCAGATCGGCGCCAAGCTCGAGGATGGCCTGCGCGAAAGTCCCAGCTTCATCGCGTTCGCGCGCGACAACGGCACCGTGTACCACACCTACACCGTGATGGCGCCCGACCCGTTCGTCGCTCCCTACCACTCCTTCTTGCTCGATCGAACGCCGAAGCCCGAGTCCTCGGAGCCGCGCGCCTGGCGCAAGGACGAATACCCGGACTGATCAGCGATCCGCGCTTAGTTCGCGCGGCCACCGATCATGCCGACGCGCCTGCCGTGGCAAGCGCGTCGAACGGGTCATCGCTCGTGACGCCGCCGGGGAGCGCGTTGACGGCGGAGGTGAAACTCGACCACGCCTCGGTCGCCGCGTTCCCCGTCAGCCGGGCGTAGAGCTCCGCCAGCGTTCCGTCGTCCCCGAGGCTGACCATCGTCTGAGCCACCTCACTGAGACCGTGACCCTGGCTGATCAGCCACGACAGGAACGCCATCCCGCATCCGGTGCTGTCGGGGTCCTGGTCGGTGTGCTCGGTCTGGTCAACCCAATCGGGCATCCCGTCCTGCGCCCATTGTGGGGCCGTGGCGAAGTCCGCCAAGGCATTTGAGCCGACGACCGCGGCGCACCAGCGCGACAGCGCCTCACCGTTGCTGTAGCCGCACAACTGGCCGTTCATTGCGCATTCGCTCAGCTCGGCCTCGAACAGCGCCACGACACGGGTCGAGTTGCCGTACGAAGCGTCGACCTCGATGGCGTTACCGGTCGTGAAGTCGCAGCCGTCGTGGTCCGCGCCGCCTGTTCCGTCCGTCTGTCCGTTGACCGCGAACACGATGGCGTCCACCGGGCCGCCGCGGATGGCGAAGATCGCGTTGTTCTGCTCCACGACCCTGTCCGCCGCGGCGAGCAGGTCCTGGGCGTTCTGCTGGGCCTGGGCGCCGAGCGTCGGATCGACGTACACGCTTACCCCGCTGGCACTCGTGCCGACCAGCTGCGAGGTCCCCGTGTAGCTCGGCCACGCGGGCGCCGTGGACGGTGCCGTGGGCGCGATGCGCTGCATCGGAGGGCGGATGGGATGGGGCATCTGTTCCTCCAGAGGCTGAGTCGCGTTACAGGTTGGAGGCTACCCCCGGGGCCGCCCTCGCGCCCGCGTTCGCGGCGCCTGCTCCGCTCAATGTTTCCGTGGGAGCCGCGTGATAGGTTGCCGACGCAACATAGAGAGCCGAGTCACCGGACCTCAGCGCCCGGTGAGCGGGGGACCCGATGCGATCTCCGTGATCGCCGGGGCGAATCGCCACACCAGTGTGGCGTAGCGCACAGCGCGAGCCCGTCAGCTAACTCCGCAGGCTCACAGGTCGTTTCACAACGGAGGTGTGTGGACACGGTGCGTGACCCCGCGCGAGGTGACCCATGGCGAGAGTCGCTGGAGCGCTCGCTCGCCCGGAGGCGCAAGCAGCCGCGCCGCTCGCCTGAGCGAGGCCACACGCCCGCCCCGCGCGAGACCGTCGACGAGCGATCCTCGCGCAGCGAGCTTCCCTCGTACTGGCGCCTGTGCGGACGAGCCATCGGCAAGCACTGGATGACGCTGATCGTGAGCGCCGGGAGCGCCCTCACGCTCGCGCTGCTCGCGACGACTCCATCCGGGGCGCCGGTCACCCAAGCGGCTCGGGTATCACCAGCGGCCGACCGAACGAAAGCTGTCCGCGCCGCGCGCCGTCCCGTCTCGGCCACCACACGCGGCGCCGCGCTCGGGGGACCACGGCAGTCTGTGATGCCCCGCTGTCGGCCGTCGGACGACTCGAACGGCTACGTTAATCCCCTTGCTCACGCCGCGGTCGCGCCGAGGCGGATCGACCAGGGAGTCGACTACGTTGGGTCCGGAACGTTGATCGCGATCGGCGCCGCTCGAATCACCGACGTGGGCACGGTCGACACCGGATGGCCTGGAGCGTTCATCGAGTATCAGCTTCTCGACGGACCGGAGGTCGGCTGCTGGATCTACTACGCGGAGGGAGTGACGCCCTTCCCCGGCGTGTACGCCGGGGAGACCGTTCGCGCCGGGCAGGCGATCGCGACGATCGTCGCGGACTCGTCGAGCGGAATCGAGATCGGGTGGGGCGCCGGCAATGGCAACGAGTCCTACGCCGCGGCGAATGGCCAGTGGAGCCCAACCCACGAGGCCGATGACATCCCGAGCGCATCGGGCCTGTACTTCTCGTCGCTGATCGCAGCGCTTGGCGGTCCGCCCGGACTGGTCGAGGGATAGGACGTCCCGCCCGGCGCTCTAGGCCGCGCGCGCCGCGCGCAGCGCCTCCCAAACCCGCTGGCCGTTGGCGGGCATGTCGATATGGCGCACGCCCAGATGCGACACGGCATCGATCACCGCGCTCTGCACCGCCGGCGTCGCGCCGATCGTGCCCGACTCACCGATTCCTTTGGCGCCGAGGGGGTTCATGGGGGTCGGCGTCTGCATCTCGACGACCTCGAACATAGGCAGCTCGGTCGCCGCCGGCATGCAGTACGTGACGAGGTTGGCGTTCTGCGGATTGCCCTGCTCGTCGTAGCGAAGTTCCTCGAACAGCGCCTGCGCGATCCCGGCCGCGACTCCGCCATGGACCTGACCCTCGGCGACGAGCGGGTTGATCAGCGTCCCGGCGTCGTCGACGGCGATCATCCGGCGCAAGTGGACGGAGCCCGTCTCGGTGTCGACCTCGACGACCGCGACGTGGGCCCCGAACGGGAACGTCGGTTGTATGGGCTCGAAGTCCGTTTCGACGCTGAGCTCCTCGATGCGCCCGTCGCGGTCGAGCCGCGTCGCGAGCTCGGCCCAGGCGAGCGCCGGCTCCGGCGCGCCGGTCACATGGAAGCGCCCTTGCTCGAAGTCGAGAACCATGTCCTCGGGGCTGGCCTCGAGCTCATTGGCGGCGAGCTCCTTGGCCTTCTCCACGAGGATCTCCGACGCCTGGCCGGCCGCCGCCCCGCCAATCTGAGTCGACTTGGAACCGTACGTGCCCGTGCCGCGTGGAACGGCGTCGGTGTCACCTTTCAGGACCGTGATCTTCTCGATGGGGAGGCCGATCCGTTCGGCGACGATCTGGGCGAAGGTGGTCTCGTGTCCCTGCCCCTGAGAGAACGAGCCCGTCCGCACGATCGCCTCTCCATCGGCGGTGATCGCGACCGCTCCGTACTCGGTCTCGGTGATGCCGTTGGTGATCTCGACGTAAGCGCTGACGCCGATCCCGAGCTGGAGGGGGGATCCGTTCTCGCGGCGCAGCGCCTGCTCGCGGCGAAGCTCCTCGTAGCCGGCCTTCTCGAGCGCCAGATCGAGCGCACGCTCGTAGTCGCCGCAGTCGTAGTGCGCGCCTGAGGCGGTCGTCACCGGGAACGAGTCGGCGCTGATGAAATTGCGGCGTCGGAGCTCGGTCGGATCGAGCGATATAGCGGCTGCGTAGAGGTCCATCGCTCGTTCGATCATCTGGGTCGCCTCGGGGCGCCCGGCGCCGCGCACCGGCCCCGTCGGCGTTGTGTTGGTGACTACCGATCGAACATCGGCCTCGATCTTGGGGATCCGGTAGACGCCGCTCGACATCATCGCGGTCAGATTGGGGAGGAACGAGCCGATGCCCGGATACGCGCCGGCGTCCTGAAGGATCTTCACCCGCAGCGCGCCAACGACTCCGTCCCGGCTGCCGCCGAGCTCGAAGTCGATCTGTTGCGCGCGGCCGTGGTGCATGGCCACCAGGTTCTCGCTGCGACTCTCCGTCCAGCGCACCGGGCGTCCGGTGGCGCGCGCCAGCCAGCCGATGATCACATCCTCGACGTCAAGACCTTTGCCGCCGAAGCCACCACCCACATCGGGGCCGATGACCCGGACCTGCTCGGGCTCGAGCCCGAGCACGAGCCCGAGGACCGTCTTGTCGGTGTGCGGTGTCTGTGTCGAGAGCCACATGGTCAGCCGCCCGCGGTCGTCGAACTGGGCGACCGTCGCCCGGGGCTCCACGGGCAAAGCCGACAGCCGCTGGCTCTCGACCCTCCCCGAGACGACGACGTCGCAGCCGTCGAGGATGTGCGGGTCGGGGTTCTGCGCCGGAACGTGGATGCACGTGTTCGATCCAAAGCCCTCGAACAGAAGCACGTCGTCGCGTGCCGCCTCGCGAATGTCGACGACGACGGGCAACGACTCATACTCGACCCCGACGAGCTCGGCCGCATCGTGGGCCCCCTCGCGGGTCTCTGACACGACCACGGCGACGATGTCGCCGACGAAGCGGACCTTCTCAGCCGCGATGAACGGGCGGAACATCTGCGGGTCGACCGGAATGAACGGAGGGGGACCGAACAGTGTCAGGTCGACGTCAGCGGCCGTGAACACCTGCGTTCCGGGCACGGCGACCGCATCCGCGGTGTCGACCCCGAGGATCCGCGCATGCGCCTCGTGTGACCGGATGAACTGGACGTGGAGCGCGCCCTCGGCCCGCAGATCGTCGACGTAGCTGCCCTTGCCCGTCAAAAAGCGCGGATCCTCGCGACGACGGACCCTCTGTCCCATCACACTGGCCATACGCTCCGCACCCTCCGTTTGGTTGTGAGGACCCGCGGCTGCGCACCGCTCGCGAGTCGGCGGCGCGGGAATTTACCTCGGCGGCGCATTCGCGGGTGCCAGGGTCCGTGGCGGTGAGCCCCCATCGACGTGGCCGTTCTAGTGGCCCGGGCAGGATTCGAACCTGCGTCCCTCAGATTATGAGTCTGGTGCTCTGACCGCTGAGCTACCGGGCCGCGAGGTGAGCGAAGCTAGCACCGCCGGCGGGCGGCAAGCGCGTGCGCCGGGGCGCTGAGGTAGGCTGCCGGGGAGATGCTGATCACGGCGGACTCCCTCGGCCAGACGCTGGCGCTGCTCGCGACGTTCCTGGGCATTGGGATCCTGGTGAACCTGCTGATCGTCTACATCCTGGCGCAGGTCTTCGCCGAGCGGAAGCAGAACGCGGAACGCCGCGCGCGCCTCAGGGAATAGAAATCACGCTGGACTCGGGGGTGTGCTGAAGGAAGCCCGCCCGGCGGCGTCGAATGAGACCGCTGCCGATGAAGGAATCCTCCTCACCGACGGTCGCCGCGGACACGCCACACGGCCACCAGGCGCTGTCGTCCTATATCAGAGCTCGTTTCGATGAGTTCTCGCGCTCGCAGAAGGACGTAGCGCAGTACATCGTCGACCACCTCGACGAGGCCGCCTTCCAGACGGCGGAGGAACTCGCGCGCCGGGCCTGCACCTCCTCCAGCACCGTCGTCAGGTTCTCGCAGGCGCTCGGCTTCGAGGGGTTCCCGGAGCTCCAGCAGGCCGCGCGGGATGAGTATCGCCGGCGCCCGCCCGGCGTCAACGGCGTCGGCGCGGCCGCGCCGCTGTTCTCGCTGGACCACACCGAGTTTGAGGCGGCGCTCGCCGCCGACCACGTGAACGTCGAGGACACCGCCCACAAGCTGTCTCGCTCCGACGTCGAAGCCGCGATCGACGCGATCGTCTCGGCCGAGAAGGTGCTGATCGCCGGCACCGACCAGATGGCGTTCTTCGCCAGCTACCTCCGCCACCTCCTGATGCTGCTCGACCTGCGCGCCGAGATCGTCGCCAGTCCATCGCAGGAGGCGCTGGGGCGCCTCAGCCGGATCGACGAGCAGACCCTCGTCATCGGTCTGTCCGCGGGACGGCCGCACCCGCTGATCACCCGCACGATGAAGCTCGCCCGGCACCGCAAGGCGCCGACGATGGCGATCACCGACGCCACGCTCTCGGAGGTCGCCCGGCTGGCTCGCATTCGCCTGTACTACTCGTCGAACACACCCGCGTTCGTCCGTTCCCACACGGCCTTGCTCGCGCTGATCCAGGCGCTCGCCTACGGCGTCTACGCGCGCGACGCGCAGCAGTACGACGTCCGCATCAAGGCGTTCCGCTTGAAGTAAGGCACCGTCCGACGGGCGCAGGCTGTCGACTCTCTGTCGCAGCTGTTGCGGGCGGTCGGCTTGGTGAACGGCGGCAGGGAGGGGGAGTAGGTGAGGGCTTCGGCGGGTCGCCTGAGCCCATGGTCGACCTGGTCCTACGCCCAAACCCGGTCCTTTGTGCCGAGAGTGTCACGGGAAACCTGCATAGCGCGTCAACACCGGCGCCAGACTCGAGCCCTGTCGTATTACGCCATGCTCTTTATGCACAGCTCGACAGGCCTCGGGTTGTGACGCGGGATTGTCGTGCTGTGCAGGTTTTGGACGGGTGCGATGGCGCCCGCTCCCGGCTCTCCTTCCCCAGCGCCGTTTACCGGGCCGCCCGCCAATCAGGGCTAGGAGAGGCGAGATTTCAGCGCGGGCGGACGACCAGCGCCTGCATCGCCCGCCCGATCCGGCCCCGCTCGTCGTAGAGGACGCTCTCCGCAGTCCCGATCCCACCGGTGGCCAGAATTGTCCGGGCGTCGAGGCAGATCCACTCGCCGACCGGCTCACGGTCTATGTAGAGCGTCAGGTCGGGGTTGATGAACGTGTACCCGTCCCACGGCAGTGCCGCGCTGATCCCGTTGCCGAAGTCTCCCGCGGCCGCCAGGCGTTGCAGCGCCGAGGGCTCCTCGCCGGCGACGAGCGGTACTCGGAGCCGGAACCAGCCGGTGGCGGGACCGACGTTGTAAAACCCGCCAGCGATCAGCCGAATGTCGACCGCGTCGGACACGAACATGGGTCGATACGGCGGCCGGAAGTCGAGCTCGTGGCCGTTTGACGGCCCGGCCGGCGGGCTCAGTTCGGGCGTCCGCGGGATACCGGGATCCGCGGGCTGCACCTGTAACGCCCGGGCGCGAACCAGCTCTGCGCCGTCGGAGCCCGTGATCGCCGCCTCGAGCAGCCGCGCTCGCTTACCGGGCTTGACCACCTCGGCGGACACCGATAGCTCGCCGATCGGGACCGGGCGCAGGAACTCATAGGTCACGCGGTTGACGATCAGCCCATCGGGGGCGGGAAGCCGCTCGAACGCCCGCATCAGCAGCGCCGCCGGCGCGCCACCGTGCTGCGCCCCGGGGTCCCAAGGTCCGCGGGCGAGCTCCGTTGCGACAAAGCGTCCATCTTGCGGGACAAAAACGGACCGTTCGGTCACTCCGTGACACGCTATCGCCAAGCTACACTCGGGACCCGATGGGCGACGAAAACGGCACTTCGCGCGACGAGGCGACATTCACCGTCAAGGCCGGCCTGGCCGAGATGCTGAAGGGCGGCGTGATCATGGACGTGGTCACCGCCGAGCAGGCGAAGATCGCCGAGGACGCCGGGGCGGCGGCTGTGATGGCGCTCGAGCGCGTCCCGGCTGACATCCGGCGCGACGGCGGCGTGGCGCGGATGAGCGACCCCGAGATGATCAAGGGCATCCAGGAGGCCGTCACGATCCCGGTTATGGCGAAGGCTCGGATCGGGCACTTCGCCGAGGCGCAGGTGCTCGAGGCGCTCGAGGTCGACTACATCGACGAGTCGGAGGTGCTGACTCCCGCCGACGAGGCCAACCACATCGACAAGTGGGCCTTCAAGGTGCCGTTCGTGTGCGGGGCGACGAACCTGGGCGAGGCGCTACGCCGCATCGGCGAGGGGGCGGCGATGATCCGCTCGAAGGGAGAGGCCGGAACCGGCGACATCGTCGAGGCGGTCCGCCACCTCCGTCTGATCCGCTCGGAGATCAGGCGGCTGGCGACGCTCGACCAGAACGAGCTCGCGACCGCGGCCAAGGAGCTCGCCGCGCCCCTCCAGCTCGTCCGGCGAGTCGCAGAGGACGGGCGGCTCCCCGTCGTGCTGTTCTGCGCGGGCGGTATCGCCACGCCAGCCGACGCCTCGCTCGTGATGCAGCTCGGCGCCGAGGGAGTGTTCGTCGGTTCGGGGATCTTCAAGTCGGAGGACCCGGAACGACGCGCCCGGGCGATCGTCGAGGCGACGACCCACTACAACGATCCGGCTCGCGTCGCGTCGGCTTCGACCGGACTCGGTCAACCGATGATCAGCCTCGAGAGCTCGAAGCTCGAGGCCGAGCAACTGCTCGCACCGCGCGGCTGGTAGGTCAACCGTGCCCGCACCAGGGCAACGGCGCGCGGGCATCCTCGCGCTTCAGGGCGGTTTCGAGGCCCACGCGAAGATCCTGCGTTCACTCGGCGCCGAGCCGCGCGAGGTCCGCGTCCCCGCCGACCTCGAGGGGCTCGACGCGCTGATCATCCCCGGCGGCGAATCGACCGTGATGACGCTCGGCATCGCACGCGAGGGGCTGGCCGAGCCGCTGCTAGAGCTCATCCGCTCGGGGACCCCGGTGCTCGGCACATGCGCCGGAATGATCATGCTCGATCGCGACCACCTCGGGATACTCGACATCATCGCCGAGCGCAACGCGTTCGGGCGCCAGCTGCGCTCCTTCGAGGCCGACCTCGAGCTCGAGGGCATCGACGGGGCTCCCGTCCACGGCGTGTTCATCCGCGCGCCGTGGGTGGTCCAGGCCGGCGACGACGTCGAGGTGCTGGCGGCCGTCGACGGTCATCCGGTGGCCGTCCGGCAGGGCAACGTCGTCGCGGTGGCGTTTCACCCCGAGCTCGCGGGCGAAACCCGCCTGCACGAGCTGATTCTGGGTGCCAACGGCCGCGTGGCCGGCGACTGAGGGGGTCAGTCGACGCCGGCGGGCGCGCGGTCGGAGTACGCGCGGAACTCTCGCTCGAAAGCGTCCCAGTCGAACGTCGGCAGCCCGTCGGGCTCAGGCGGCGGCTGTTCGTCGACCGGCTCCTCGCCCCCCGGCGGGTCCTCCGAGTCGCTGCCGCGAGACAGCCAGGCTGCGAATGCGCACACGACGATTCCGGCCGCGTAGACGACCGCCGCGAGCACGGGATGGTGCGAGAGCGATGCCACGCCGCCGACCGCGTACAGCCCAAGCGCTGACACGACCAGCCGCCGCAGGTCGCTGCCCGAGATCGCGCGTCGTGGCGCCCGCGCATACAGGCTGATGAAGATCGCTGCCGCCAGCGCGATCGTCAGCACCACCTTCCACGCTACTGATGGATGAACCATCATCGCCTCGTTCGATGATCGACCGAACGGGCCGAGAAATCAAGACCTCCGGCCCGATCTAGACCACCAACCGGACCTGACTACAGCCCGATCTAGACCACGAGGCCGTGGCGCATCGTGTTCTCGGTGAGCGCCCTGGGCTCGACGAAATGGAGCAGGTAGTCGGGGCCTCCGGCCTTCGTCCCGTTGCCCGATAGCCGGTTGCCGCCGAACGGCTGGCGCCCCACCATCGCGCCCGTGATCCCCCGGTTGACATACAGGTTGCCGACCGGGGTCCGCTCGCTCACGTAGCGGACGGTCGACGGGTCGCGGGCAAACAGTCCGCCCGTCAGGGCGAACGGGAGGGCGTCCACGATCTCCAGACCGTGTTCCACGTCACGGATGCGCTCGATCGCCAGCACCGGTCCGAAGATCTCCTCCGCGAGCACCGGTGAGCCGGGGTCGAGGTCGGCAGCAACCGTCGGCTGGCAGAACCAGCCGTGGTCGGGCACCAGCTCCGCCCGGGCCACGATCGTCCCCTGGCGCTCCGCGAGCTCCGCGTACCGAGAGACACGCTCCTGCGCGGCGCGCTCGATCACCGGCGGCACCTCGGTGCCCAGCTCGCTTGCCTGGCCCACGACGAGCACCCGGGTCGCGCCGGCGACACGTTCGATCAGCTGGTCGGCGATCGCCTCGTGGACCAGGACGCGAGCCGCGGCCGAGCACTTCTGGCCGGCGTAGATGAATGCGGAGGACACGATCGCCGGAACGGCTTCGTCGAGGTCAGCGTCGGCATCGACGATCACACAGTTCTTGCCCCCGAGCTCGGCGACCACGCGCTTGATGTGCTTCTGGCCCGGAGCCATCTCGGCGGCCGCGCGGATGATCTCGAGGCCGACCGGCTGGGAGCCGGTGAATGCGATCGTCGCGACCTCGGGCCGCCTGACGAGGGCCGCGCCGACGTCGCCTTCCCCGGGCAGCAGCGAGATCGCGTCGTCCGGGACCCCGCCGCTCCGCAGCGCCTGCACGATCCGCAGCGCGCAGCCGGGGGACTGCTCGGCGGGCTTCAGCACGACCGCGTTGCCCGCCGCCAACGCTCCAGCGGTCATGCCAGTCGGGATCGCGACTGGGAAGTTCCAGGGCGAGATGACCGCTGCGATCCCGCGCGGGGCGTAGTGATACTCGTTGTGCTCGCCCGGAACCTGAAGCACGGGCCGGCCCTTCTCGAGCTCCAGCGCCCCGCGGGCGTAGTACTCGAGGAAGTCGATCGCCTCGCACACGTCCCCGTCGGCCTCGGGCCACGGCTTCGCGCACTCGCGGACCTCGAGCGCGGCGAGCTCCAGTCGCCGCTCCCGCATCCACGCCGCTGCTCGGATCAAAGCGGCGGCACGCTCGGCGGCGGGCCAAGCGCCCCAGCTACGGAAGCCGGCCGTCGCCGCCTGCATCGCCTGGTCGAGGTCTCGCTCGGTCGCCACGGCGGCCCGGGCGACGAGCCGCTCGGGCTGGCCCGGGTCGGTCGACTCGATCGCGGCACCGGATCCACTGCGTGTATCCGGGCCAATGATCACCGGCACCTCCAGCGGCAGCGTTCGGTCGATCCGGGCGAGCGCGTCGGTCAGCTGCCCGCGGACCGCCGAACGCCGGAGCTCGAGGATCGGCTCGTTGGCGAAAGGTGGGAGGCTCGGCATGTACCCCGACGTTAACAGCGCTGATCTTGGATGCACCGGGCGGGAGCCCTCATGGCGCCGCCAGCAGCGTCTCCAGGGGCACCCCGCGGGCCTGCTCGTAGAGGAACGACTCGTTGCTCGTGTTCTCCAGCAGTCGCCGGACGAGGTAGGCCATGCCCGCGACCAGATCACCAACCGGGCAGTACGTGCGCACGCGCTGGCCGCGGGCCGCCAGCGCGGCCTGCAGCTCATCGCCCAGCCCCCGCAGCACCTGGAGCTCGAGGTCGTTGTCCTCACCACCGGTCATCCGGTTGTAGGCGATTGCGTGTGCGACAGACCGGAGGTTGTGCGAAGCCACGGCGACCCTGAGCGATGGCCGAGCGTCGAGGAGCCGGCGAGTGAGCTCCTCGAAGTTTCGATCGCAATCGGCCTTGACCTCGAACACCGGCGCCGGCCAGCCGTGCTGACGCGCCTCCACCAGCTCGTGGTCCCAGTACGCGCCCTTGACCAGCCGGATCTGGAGCGGGGGCGTGCGCGCGGAAGTCGAGGCCCACGCGAGGATCTGATCGAGCTGCTCGGGAGAGTCGCGCAGGTAGGCCTGCAACACCATCCCGGCCGATGGTCCATCGGCGAACTCCGGCTCAGAGAGCACCTCGAGCACCAGGTCCAGGACGGCCTCGCGCGAGTCGAGCGACTCCATGTCGATATGGATGTGGGCGCCGATATCTCGCGCGCGTCCAAGCAGGGGTCGTAGTCGCTCGGCCGCGTCCCGACGACCGCGCTCGGGTGCATCCGGACGCAGCAGCGGCGTCAGCGCTGAGACCTTGACCGAGACGTTTGCGCGCGGCAGCGGTCCGACGCTGTCGTGTTCGAGCATCGGACGGTCGGGCCAGCGCGCGGTGGCCCGCGCGAGCTCCTCGAGCGCGTCGGAGCAGCGCGCGGCATAGCGGTCCGCCTCGGCCGAAGTGACGGTCGCCTCGCCCAAAAGGTCGACCGTGCTCGCGACCCCACGTTCCCAGAGACCGCGGAGCACGCCCAGCGCCGCGTGTGGGTCCTCGCCCACGATGAACCGGTGCGCCATGTGCTTGACGCCGCTCGCGGCGGCCACGCCCAAGGCGGTGCGTCCGGCCTTCGTGTTGCCGATCTTCATCGCCGCCGAGATCGGCGGGGACGCGTCGGGAACCTCGTGCAGGAAGGAGGTCAGGTGCCTGGCCAGGTCGTCGAGCGAGCGGCATGCCGGAACGACGTCGACGAACCGGAACAGCGCTGCCTTCAGCTCGCGGTCGCTGGAGGCGAGCTCCATCGCCCGGGAGTCGAGTGCTCGCAGGGGATGCCGCGTGCTGGAGGGAAAGGCCGAGGCCAGATCAGCGCCGATCTGCCTGATCTGATCTTCGAGGGTGTCAGCCTCTGTCGTCACCCGGCGTCCCCGGCGTGAGCGGCCATCTCGGGCTCGGGCGGGGTCGCACGCTCGATCGACTCCCAGCTGACGTCGCGCGCCCGCTCGGCCGCGTCCATAGCGCCGCCGCCGCGCAGTCCGAACAGCCGCTTGGCGTACAGCAGGTAGACGACGACGGCCAGGTTGACGATGAAGCCGATGATCTTCAAAGCCGATCGGCGGTTGACGATCTCATAGATCTCCAGCGGCAACAGGATCGTGGTGGCGAGAAACGTCAGGTACTCGGCCCAGCGTTTCGTGAACCACAGCCCGACGGCCTCGATCCCTTCGAGCAGGCCGTATCCAAGCAGAGCGACACCCACCACCCGCAGCGTGCCCGACCGCAGCGAGAACAGCCTGTCGAGCTCGTGCAGGATCCCGACGTGTCCCGAGTTCTGCACGGGGCCGCCGGCGACCCCGCCCTGGAGGTCCGTAAGGACCCGGTAGTAGGCGTCGCGCAGGCTGCTCTCGTGGCTGGCGAACAGCAGCACGGCGACGCCGAGCAGGACCAGGATCGTGAAGTGGATCGCGCGGTCGATCGCGATCAGTCTCAGCACGACCTTGTCGCGCAAGGCCTTGCCGCGCAGCGGCACCTCGATCTGCGCGCGGTCCGGCGGGTGAGCCGTCGCCGGCGCCGTGGGCGGCGGGAGAACGACCCAGCTGTCGCAGCGCAGGCAGCGATACCACCGAATACCGGCCTCCTCGCGCACGATCGCCGCATCCCGCGGCCGCACCTCGGCGGCATCCACCCCGATCAGCGCGTGCCCCTGGAAGCCGCAGCCGATGAGCTCCCAGTCGATCTTGCGACGCGGCCGGGGACGGTGGGTCCCAGGGGGCACGGGACGCTGCGCCTCGGATCGCTCCATCGGTGCAACCGTACCGCCCGCCGTCACCCCCAAACGGTTACTGGAGGATGTTCACGGCGCGCGAGATGACCAGGGCGATCGTCACCACCGAGACGAGCGACTGGATCCCCATCATGCACTTCGCCATGCGCGAGAGCGGCATCGTGTCGGTGGGGCTGAGCGCCAGGCCGTTGGTCAGCGACACGTAGAGGTAGTCGATGAACAGAGGACGCCAGTCGATGGGCTCGATCGTGTCGTCGGTCATCTGCGGAAACAGGAAGTCGGGTGGGCCGTCACGCCCGGCGGCGCGCACGCCCGGCCCGCCACGATCGGTCTCCCAGTACCACAGGCCGAAGACCATCACGTTCGTCAGCCAGATCAGCGCTCCGGCGAAGATCAGCCCTCGACCGTTCGTGACGTTGTGGTGCACGAGCTCGTGCGCGAGAAGCGCCAGCGAGGTGGTGTTGGCGGCGGTCACCAGCGCGGTGAGGCTCCGGGTCAGGAACTTACGAACGGGGTGAGGTGCCTCGAGCTCGCGGGGCGATGCGAAGACCAGCGCGACGAGCAGCACGGTCTCGAGCGCGGGGAGAAGCCATCGCGGACCCGCCGTCACCCGGTTTGGAAGCAGCAGCTGCAGGACGATCACGAACAGAATGGCGGCCAGCGCGGGCCACAGAGCCTCGGATGCCGGCGGAGGCGGATACGCCCGGCGGGTTGGCGGCACGGCGCCCAGCTGCTGTGTGGGGGGCTGATCGAGTTGCGCCACGGAATGGATGGTGGCACCCCGGTCGGCCGTCGGCGACATCGTAATTGCGGCAGGATCTGAGGGGCCGATGTCCGAACAACACCACATGAGACTGTGTGCTCTGGCCGTCTCCGCTGCCCTGGCGCTCACGCTCGCCGCGTGCGGCAGCTCGAGCAACTCGGCCGCAACGGACACGACGAGCACGACCCAGGACGCGCCCACGACGAGCTCCGCCAGTACCACCCCCAGCACGACCACCACGGCTCCGGCGACGACCACGACCGTCGCCACGAGCACCACGTCGACCACGACCACGACCGCGGCCGGGCCGCCGCCGTGCGTGGCCGCGGATCTCTCGCTGTCCTACCTGGGGCAGCAGGGCGCCACCGGCCACGGAGAGCTCGGGTTCGCGCTGCGTAACACGAGCTCCCGCAGCTGTCACACCTACGGTTATCCAGGCGTGCTGTTCCTCGACAAGGGCGGCCGCGCGCTGCCGACCGACTCGACCCGCACGACCCACGATTTCTTCGGGACGGCGCCGGAGGTCCCGCTGGTGATCGCTCCAGGATCGAGCGTCTCCTTCCGCCTGGGCGTCACGCACGGCGTGACCGGGACCGCAGACTGCACCACCGCCTACGGCCTCCAAGTGATCCCGCCCGACGACACCCACACGCTCGTGACGACGATCCCGGGCGGAGCCTACGAGTGCCGGACGGCCACGGTCTCGCCGCTGCGGCCGGCCAATTCGGCGTATCCGTAATCAGGCCGGCCGGGGATCGCCCGCCGGCCTCGTCCACGGAAGACCTTGCTCGAGGATCCGCGTGATCTCCGGGGCCGGCAGCGCCGGCGAGAAGTGGAATCCCTGCGCGAACTCGCATCCGATCCGCTCGAGCTCGCTCGCCTGAACGGCGGTCTCGACGCCCTCGGCGACGACCTTGAGCGAGAGGGCACGGGACATCATCACGATCGCTTCGCTGATCGCGGTGTTCTGATCGACCGACCCGAGGCCCTCGACGAACGAGCGATCGATCTTCAGCATGTCGAGCGGCAGGCGAGTGAGGTATGCGAGGGAGCAGTAGCCCGTGCCGAAGTCGTCGAGCACGAGACGCACGCCGGTCGACTTCAGTTCGCGCAGCGTCTCGGTGACCGAATCGCCGTCCCTCAGCAGGAGACCCTCCGTGATCTCGAGGCTCAGCGTCGCCGGATCCAGGCCCGTCGCACGGAGCACCCCGGCGATCAGCTCGGTGAGGCTCCCCTTGGCGAATTGAGCCGCTGACAGATTGACCGAGATTCCGAGCGGGGCGGAGTCCGGCCTGGCGCCGTGCCACTTGACGGCGTCGCGACACGCGTGTTCGAGAACCCAGCGTCCGATCGGTTCGATCAACCCGCCCTCCTCCGCAACGGGGATGAACTCGGTGGGTTCGATCAGGCCGCGCTCCGGGTGGTCCCAGCGGACGAGCGCCTCGACGCCGACCATCGTGTGGTCGCGCAGCGACACCACAGGCTGGTACGCGAGGCGGAGCTCGTCGTGTTCGAGAGCGCGGCGGAGGTCGTGCTCGACGCGCAGGCGGTTGATGGCGCGACCTCGCATCGCCTCGTCGAACAGCTCATAGCGCGCGCTCCCGCGCTCCTTCGCGCGATACATGGCGGCATCGGCGTCACGGATGAGCTCCGCCGGCAGCTCGCCGCCACGGGCGATCGCGATCCCGATGCTGGTCGTGATGAAGTGCTCGCTGCCGGCCAGCACGAAGGGGCGCGTGAAGACCGATGCGATCCGCTCAGCCATCTCGATGGCGTCGCGCTCGTTGCCGACATCCTCGAGCAGGATCCCGAACTCGTCCCCGCCGAATCGGGCCACGGTGTCGCTCGAACGCACGGCGCGCTTGAGCCGCGGCGCCGCCGCCGCCAGCAGCTCATCGCCGACCTGATGGCCGAGGCTGTCGTTGATCAGCTTGAAGCGGTCGAGATCGAGGAACAGGATCGCCGCCAAACCGCCGCGCCGCTCCAGCCGCGAGAGGGCGTGCTCCAGGCGGTCCAGGAACAGAACCCGGTTCGGCAGGCCCGTCAGCGGGTCGTGGAGCGCGCGGTGGCGGATCCGGTCCTCGATCGCCTGGCGCTCGAGGGCGTCGGCGAGCACGTTCGCGAGTGACTGCAGGAAGTCGACGTCCCCTGAGGTATAGCCGCGGGGGTTGGACGACCACACCCCGAGCACACCGAGCGGCCCCGCCGGGCCGTCGATTGTCACCGACGCTCCGCTATGGATGCCGAGCTCGCGGAGCATCCGGGACTGCTCGAACCGGGTCTCGGTCGACCAGTCGGACACGACCACCGGAGCGCGACCTAGGATCGTGAACCCCGACTGCGATTTGCTCCCGATCGGCGAGCGGAACTTCCCGACTGCGCCGGCCGGCCATCCGACGCCGGCCCTGAGGATGAAGCAGTGGTCGTCGCGAATGAGCTCGAGTACGCCCGCGACCTCGACGTCGAGCAGCGTCGCGACGCAGCCGACGACCTCTTGCATCAGCTCGTGCGGACTCGCCCCTTCGAGTGCATGCTCGCCCAGCCGCGCCACAGCAGCCTGCTGGGCGGCGCTGCGGGCGAGCTCTGACTCGGCCTGCTTCTGCTGGCTGATGTCGGAGAGGACCCCGTGCCAGCGCTCCACGCCGTCGCTGTCGCGCACGAGCGCGGCATCGTCACGGATCCACACGACCTCGCCGTCGCGGTTGAGCATCCGGTACTCGACCGCGCCATCGCTCGGCATCCCCGTGGTGTGCTCGACCTCCATCGCGATCACGCGCTCGCGGTCGTCGGGGTGCAGGCGCTCCGCCCAGAGTCGAGGGTCGCCGAGCCACTCCTCGGGCGAGTAGCCGAGGATCGCCTGGATCTGCGGGCTCACGTAATGCCACTGTCCGTCGTCGCCCGAGTCCGCGACGTAGACGATCGCGGGCACCTGCTCCAGCAGCTCGGGATAGTTGGGGGTGACCTGGCCCCGCCGCTCCGGTCCCGGAGTCGAGTTGGGATCGACGTGGGCGCGGTCGATGTGGCGCGCCATTTCCCGTCTTTATCGGCATTTGCCAGCAATGCCGCGAGGTTCAGGAGGCGGATTCTTACCGGTCTCTAGGGCGACGCTGGGGGAGCGCCTCGAAGCGGATGAGGCCGTCGCTTTCCGCCTGTCTGACCCGCCCGTCCCCGATCAACAGGTCGAGGTGTCCGAGGACTTCCGACAGCGTCAGATATGCCTGCGTAACCGCCACGTTTCCCCAAATCGCGAGCGCGATCTCGTATGCGGTCAGGGGGCCCGGCTCGAGGATTCCGAGGATCTTCTGAGCCCGGCGCTGATGCATCCGCAGGCGCTCGTCGATGAGCGCGGCGTGGTCGACGATCGGATCGCCGTGGCCCGGCAAGACGAGCTCGATCGGGAGCTCGCGCGTGGCCCGCAGCGACTCGATGTAGTTCAGCAGCGCCGGCGGCCGGTCACTCGTCGCGTCACCGGTCAGCGGGCGGGACATCACCGGATTGGAGGAGATGCGCGCCAGCAGGTGATCGCCGCCGATCAGGATCCTCCGGTCCTCGTCGAAGAAGATCGTGTCCGACGGGCTGTGGCCCGGGCGATGAAGGATCCGGAAGCGGCGGTCGCCCAGCGCCAACGTGTCGGCGTCGTGAAGCGGGCGCGTGACCCGGCCGCTCGAGCCGAACACCCTGAATGCGGAGCCGACCGCCCCGAGCACGGTCGCGAGGTCCTCAGGAACGCCGTTCATGCGCATGATCGCTCGCGCGAACTCGTCATCGGTGGCAGCACTGGCGCTGAAGTTCGCGAGGTAACCGGTGAGCTCGTGGAAGGCCGCGACCTCGGCCCCGGACCGCCGCACGAGGATCTCGAGCAGCCCGAGATGGTCCACGTGCTGGTGGGTGAGGACGATCAACTCGAGCTCCTCGATCGTCCGGCCGTGTCCCGCGAGCGCCTGCTGAAGCTCGTCGAGCGACTTGCCCGAGTTCGGCCCGGTGTCGACGAGCGTGAGCGGCTCGTCCTCGATCAGATAGCAGTTGACGCGACCGACGGCGAACGGCGTGGGGATGGCGAGCCTGTGGATCCCGGCGCGCGCGGCGAGAGCGAGCGAGTCATCCGGCGTGGACGTCACCGTGGCGTCCGGATCGGGGACGTTCACGCCCGGATCACGGCGAGCACCTCGTCGCGGTGCTGCTCCATGTCCTCGCGAGAACGCAGGGATTCGAGGGTCAGCCGTATCAGCGGCTCGGTGTTCGACCCGCGGACGTTGAAATGCCAATCGTCGTACTCGACCGAGAGGCCGTCGAGCCGGTACTGGCGGGCGTCCGCGTAGCGGGCGGAGAGCTCCTCGAGCTTGGCGTCCTGATCGGCGACCTCCGAGTTGATCTCGCCAGAGATGAAGTAGCGCGACCGGTACGGCGCGAGTAGTTCCGACAGCGCGGCGCCGCGCTCCGAGAGCAGCTCCAGGATCAGAAGCGCTGGGATCGTCCCGGAGTCCGCGCAGTAGAAGTCGCGGAAGTAGTAGTGGCCCGAGACCTCGCCGCCGAACACGGCGTTCTCCTCGCGCATCCGCGTCTTGAAGAACGCGTGGCCGACGCGGTTCATCAGCGCTCGCCCGCCGGCGCCCTCGACCACGTCGGCAACCGCCCGGCTGGCCCGGACGTCGTACAGGATCGTGGCGCCCGGATTCTTCCTCAGCATCGACTCGGCGAGCAGAGCCGTGAGGAAATCGCCGTCGACGAATCCACCCTTGTCGTCGATGAAAAAGCACCGGTCTGCGTCGCCGTCCCAGGCGATCCCGATGTCGGCGTTGCGCTGCACGACCTCGTTCATGATGAATTCGCGATTCTTCGGCAGCAGCGGATTCGGCTCGTGGTCGGGAAAGTTGCCGTCGGGTTCCCAATAGGCCTCGACCAGGTCTAGCCCCAACTCCTGCAGCAGTGGCCCGACCATCGGCCCGGCCATCCCGTTGCCTCCGTCGCCGACAACTCGCAGTGGCTTGACCACGCTCGCGTCGATGAAGTCCAGCGCCGCACGCTGGAAGTCCTCAGCGATGTCGACGCTCTCGGACGTTCCGCCACCGGGCGGGTCGCCGAGGCCGGCCTCGATCTGGGCCCTGACATCCCCGATGCCCGCGTCGCCCGACAGGGCGATCGCGCCCCGCTTTACGAGCTTGGCGCCGGTGTACGCCTTGGGGTTGTGCGAGGCGGTGCACATCAGCCCGCCGTCGAGGTCGCGCGAACCGACCAGGTAATAGAGCATCTCGGTGGCGACGCGGCCCGCGTCGAGGACCGTGGCGCCCTCGCTGCACATTCCCTCGCAATAGGCGGCCGCCAGCTCGGGAGCGCTCAGGCGCATGTCGTGCGCGAGCCCGATTCGCAGCTCGCTGGTCGGCTTGTCCTCGAGCCCGGCGAGCACGCGCGTGAACCCCCTG
Source organism: uncultured Solirubrobacterales bacterium (assembly GCA_963812225.1). GTDB lineage: Bacteria > Actinomycetota > Thermoleophilia > Solirubrobacterales > Solirubrobacteraceae > Palsa-465. Next base: position 245,495 of record CAWEUN010000004.1, on the reverse strand, counting down.
GCGATCATCACAGCGCCCTCGACGTCGATCTCCTCCGGATACAGGCCGCGGATGTCGTAGGCCTTGAAGATCTCGGGGTTGTCGATCACGGACACGGTCGGACGGAGCCTAGCTATTTCCCGGTCTGGCGCGGGTTGGGGCACTCGACTCTCGGCCCGCGGGCGCTGCGCGCCCGCAGCTCTCGCGGGCGGGCGGCTCGGTAAACGGCGCTGGGAGGGGGTGGGTGAGAACGGCTCAGATGCCCGATCAGCGGCTCGGTTGGTGCATAACGCGTCAACAGCGGCGTGAATGCCGAGCCCTGTCGGGTTAAGCACACTCTTCGTGCATAGGTCGACAGGGCTCGCCATCTCGGGCGAGGTTGTCGTGTTATGCATCATGACCGGGCGCGATCGAGCGCGTTTCCTCCCCTTCCCGGCGCCGTTTACCAGGCCGCCTCCAATCGAGGCTGCTGAGAGTCGAGAGCCACGGCGCCGGGCCTCGAAAGCAAGACGACCAAGCGACAGCCACACCACAGGGCGCGCGAAAGCGCGCCCCCTTAACCCCGATCTAGACTTGAAGGAGATGTCCGGTCACTCAAAATGGCATTCGATCAAGCACAAGAAGGCGGTCGTCGACGCCCGGCGCGGCCAGCAGTTCACGAAGCTCGCCCGCGCGGTCACGGTCGCGGCGCGTGAGGGGGGAGGGGATCCTGATGGGAACCCCGCGCTGGCCCTGGCGATCCAGAAGGCCCGCGACGCGTCGATGCCAAAGGACAACATCGAGCGCGCGATCGCCAAGGGGACCGGCGAGGGTGTCGATGCCGACCAGATCGAGACCGTCGTCTATGAGGCCTACGGTCCCGGTGGCGTGGCGCTGCTGATCGACGCGTTGACCGACAACCGCAATCGGACGGGCGCCGACGTGCGCCACATCCTCTCCAAGCACGGCGGGAGCCTGGGCGAGCCGGGCTCGGTCGCCTACCTGTTCGACAAGCGGGGGGTGATCGTCGTCGATGCCAGTCGCTACGACGAGGACGACCTGATGAGCGCGATTGACGCCGGCGCCGAGGACATCTCGCTCGACGACGACGTGTACGAGGTCGTCACGGAACCCGCCGATCTCGGACGCGTTCGCGACGCCCTGAGCGAAGCCGGCGTGGAGATCGACAGCGCCGACCTCGTGCAGCGTCCAAAGGTGCGCGTACCGGTGGACGAGGGGGACGCCGCCAAGCTGATCAAGCTGATCGACGCACTCGAGGAATCCGACGATGTGAGCGCCGTCCACGCGAACTTCGACGTCGACGCCTCCGTGCTCGAGCGGATCGCCGGCTGATCAAACTCTTACGCACGACGTCAGATCCACCGCTACTCTCACCGGCTTCGATGACTAAACGTCTCCTTGCCACATCCGCGACAGCGCTGCTCGCGATCGGCCTGGCCGCGTGCGGCAGCAGCTCCAAGGCGCCGGGGGTTCAACCGGCGCCGTCCGGCGGATCCACGGAGGCCGCGGTAACGACTCCGTCGACGAGCTCGACGACGACGCCGAGCACGACGACCACGACGGTCACCACGCCGAAGCCGCCCTCTCCGCTCTCAAAGGAGCCCGTGGTCACGGTTCCGACGACGGCGGCGCCCAAGACGCTGGTCATCAAGGACCTGATCACGGGGACGGGCAAGACGGCGACGCCTGGCAGCACGGTCACCGTCAACTACGTCGGCGTCCTGTACAAGGGAGGCAAGGAGTTCGACGCCTCGTGGAGTCGCCACCAGACCTTCAGCACGGCGCTCACCAACGGCAACGTGATCGCCGGTTGGGTGAAGGGCATCCCCGGCATGAAGGTCGGGGGCCGGCGCGAGCTGATCATCCCACCGAGCCTCGGCTACGGGAAGGCCGGCAGCCCGCCGACGATCCCGGCTAACGCGACGCTCGTCTTCGTCGTCGACCTGCTCGCGGTCTCCTAGCGTCTTCCCCGTCGGGCTCGGTGCTTCCGAGTCTGCGCGCCCGGTACAGCGGGATCGACTCGCGAGACGCCCTTGAGTCTGTGCCTACCGGCGAACGACCAGTCGAAGTCCTCGCGCGCCGCGTCGCGCACGGCTTCGGTGCACAGGACGCTGCCGGGCCGCGCGATCCCGGTGACCCGGCTGGACAGGTTGACCGAGTTTCCGTAGTAGTCGCCGGTGCGCAGAGTCGCCGGGCCGCTCGCGATCCCCGCGCGAAGCGCGGGCAGGTCGGCGGCATCGACCGCCTCGACGAGCGACAGGGCGGCGTCCACTAGCGGCGGGATCTCTGGACTGACGAACATCGCCGCATCGCCGATCGTCTTGACCAGCCGGACCGGCGCAGCGGTCGCCTCGGCCGCCAGCTCCGCGAGCCGCCCGGCGACCGCGCCCAGGTCCTCCACCTCCACCTCGCCGCCGAGCCGCGTGAATCCGACGAGATCGGCAAAGCACACCCCGAGCTCCTGCGCATCCGGGATCTCCCCGGCCTCGAGCTCCGCCCGTCCCAGCACGCCGCGGCTCACGGCCTCGCGGAGGTGTCCGTTGAAAACCGCCACGAGCACCGGCGTGAGCGCCGGTGTCAGCTGCTCGGCCAGGGTCGCGAATCGGAGCGCCACGTCCTCCTCGCTGTCTCCACGCTTCAGGAACGTGTTGCCGAAGACGGCCGTGATCGTCGCCGCGAGCCGCGACATGCCCTCGCCCATGACCCTCGTGATCTGCGCGATCGCTTGCTCGCTGAAGCCGGCGTCCAGGAACAACTTGACCGACTTGGCTGCCTCGAGCTCGTCCGCCGTGAACATCGGATCATCGGGTCCCACCTCGGGCAGCCCGCTGAGCCGCCGGATCCTGAGCGTCAGCTCGGCCGGGACCCCAGTTTCCCGCTCGATCTCGTGCGCGCTCATGTTCCCGCCGAGTGCCCGTTCGACCGGGAGCAGAGCGAGACGCTCCTCCTCCACGGCCTGTTTCAGCTCCTCGAGCCCAACGCCGTCGCGCGTGAGCTGCTGGAGCAGACGTTCGCGCGCCGCGCGATCCTCGCCCTCGAGCCCGTCGAGGAGTCCAGCCGCTTCGAAGTCCATCCCGGGATCCTCTCTCATGCCAGCGGCGTTCGCTAGCATCGCCGTTCCTCGCGGTTGCCCGTCATCCGGCACCGCCCCAGTCGACTGCGAACCACCGTCCCAATGCTCTCGATCCTGATGCCCGTCTACAACGAGCGCGAACGCGTCGAGCGGGCGATCGCCGAGGTCCTGGCGACCGAGTTGCCGGCCGAGTTCGAGCTGATCGTCGTCGACGACGGGTCGACCGACGGGACGCGCGAGATCCTTCGCGGCGGCGACTGGGACGGCCGGGTCCGGCTGTACGAGCATCCGGAGAATCGCGGCAAGGGAGCGGCCGTTCAGACCGCGCTCGCGCAAGCGCGCGGCGAGTACGCGGCGATCTTCGATGCCGATCTCGAATACGACCCCGCGGACCTCGGGCTGCTGATGCCCCCGCTGCTCGATGGTCGGACCAACGCGTGCTTCGGGGTACGCGCATTCGACGGATACACCAGCCACTCGTTCCTGTTCGTGCTCGGGAACAAGGGCGTCACACTGGCCTGCAACGTCCTCTTCAACGTGTATCTACACGACATCATGACCTGCCAGAAGATGATCCGGACCGAAATCTTCCGTGACCTTCCCCTCAGCGCCGCGGGGTTCTCGATCGAGCCGGAGATCGCGGCGCGGCTGGTGCAGCACGGGGAGCGGATCTTCGAGGTTCCGGTCCACTACCGGGCGCGGGCGACAGAGGAGGGCAAGAAGCTCACCGCCGTCGACGGCTTCCGCGTCGTCGCCACGTTGCTGCGCTGCCGGTTCTCGCGCCCGTGAGTACGATCGCGAGCAAACCGAGGGTCGCTCCGGGCTCGGGATTCTCGGCTTCGCGCGCGTGGGCCGAATATCCGTTCGCGATCTCGATCGTGGTGTCCCTGGCGGTGGCCGCGCTGTCGGCCGCTGTGCTCCCGACCGTCCCCAGCTACGACCCATGGTCGTGGATCGTTTGGGGCCGGGAGGTGTTCGACCCCCATCTCAGCTTCTTCGTCGGCGGCGGCCCGTCATGGAAACCGCTCCCGGTGATCTTCACCGCGTTCTTCGGGCCGTTCGGCAACTCCGCTCCGACGCTGTGGGTGATCACGGCCCGCTCCGGCGGTGTGCTGGCGCTGATCGCGGCGTACCGGCTCGGCTCGCTGCTGGTCCGGCGGGGACGCGAGGCATCCGGTGGCTCCGTCGCCTCGTGGGAGCCGGTCGTGGCCGGTCTGCTCGCCGCGGCCGGGATCCTGCTGACCCAGGACTGGTTCTACTACATGTTCCGCGGCACGTCGGAGCCGATGCTCGTCGGCCTGTCGCTTTGGGCGGTGGACCGGCATCTCGCCGGGCGACACGTGCTCGCGTTCCTGCTCGGCGTGGCCGCCTCGCTGATCCGGCCGGAGTGGTGGCCGTTCATCTTCCTCTACGGCATCTGGCTCTACCGGCGCCAGCCGAGCCCGTGGCTCGCGGCCTTGATCCTCGCGGGCTGGTTCTCGATCCCGTTCTTCTGGTTCGTGCCGCCGTGGATCAGCACCGGTCAGCCACTGCTCGCGGCGACCCACGCCCAGGAGTACAACGGTCAGCTCGGGTCCGACCCGTTCGTCGAGGTGAACCGTCGCGGGGCGGACCTCCAGGTCGTCCCCACGCTCGTGTTCGCCCTGGCCGCGCTCGCTTTTGCGTGGCGCGAGCGCGACCGTCTGATCCTCGGACTGGGCGCGGCTGCGCTGGCGTGGTGGGTGTTGGTCGTGGGGATGACGCTCGATGGCTATCCGGGGCTCGAGCGGTTCTTCCTGCCGGCGGCCGCGATCATCTGCGTTCTCGGCGGGGTCGGGCTCGTGCGGGTGGCGGGGCTTGCCGGAGGCGCGCTCAGTCGGCGCCTGTCGATCCGTGGGATGGGCATCGCGGTGGCGATCGTGCTCGTCGCGGTGTCGATTCCGTTCACGACCAGCCGGATCAACACGGCGCGCGCCGCGAAGCCGACGGCGGCCCAGGCGGTCACCCGGCTCAACCAACTCAGTGCTGCCGTCGCCGCCGTCGGCGGCCACGACGGGGTCTTTCCCTGCAAGTCGAGCTTCGCCGCGGTCAACCACTCGGTGCAGACGGCGCTTGCCTTCAAGCTGCACGTGACCCTCGAGCGGGTCGGTACCTCGATGCGCGATCAGGGCGTGATGTTCGTTGGCCCGCACGACTCGATCGACGGAGGACAGCCGGCGATCGATCCCCGTCTGAACAACAGGCAGCTGATCGCGACGGTCGGCTCCTGGCGCGTCTACCGCATGTGGACGACGGGGCTGCCGACCGCCTGCGTCGGCCGGTAGCGCCGCCTCGGGATCTTCCAGGTCGGTTTGTACGGACAGGGACCGTGGACTCTCGGCCCGCGGGCGCCGTTGCGTGCCCACTGCTTTGGCTGGCGATCGCCTCGATAAGAAGGCGGCAGGGAGAGGGAGGTGGGCGAGGGCGGCGGCGCGTCGCCCGAGCCGTTGGTCGACCCACTCCTACGCCCAAACCCGCGACTTTGTGCCGGGAGTGTCACTGTCACGGGGAACCTGCACAGTGCGACAGCACCGGCGCCGGACCCGAGCCCTGTCGTATTACGCACGGCTCTTCATGCACAGCTCGACAGGCCTCGCCATTCGCCCCGGGGATTGTCGTGCTGTGCAGGTTTCTGGACGGGTGCGATGGCGCCCGCTAAACGTCCCCCTTCCCCAGCGCCTCACCGGGCAACGCCGCGGCGGGGAGGCGTCCGGCGCCGCACGGAGAATCCCGCTCACATGATTGTCCTTGGCATCGATCCGGGCACCGCCAGCACGGGCTTCGGCGTCGTCGAGAGCGTCGGCTCGCGCTTGCGACTCGTCGTGGATGGCGTCATTGCCACGCGCCCGGGCGTGCCGCTCGAGCGCCGCCTGGCGGAGATCCACGTCCGGGTGGGGGACCTGCTCGAGGCTCATGCGCCGGAGGCGATCGCGATCGAGGAGCTCTACTTCGGGGCCAACGCTCGGACGGCGTTCGCGGTCGGCCAGGCGCGCGGCGTCGTGCTGCTCGCCGCCGGTCAGCACGCCGTGCCCTCGCGCTCGTACACGCCACAGCAGGTCAAGGGCGCGGTGTGCGGCAATGGCCGGGCCGCGAAGGATCAGGTCGCGCGGATGGTGGCGCAGCTGCTCGGCCTCGACGCGCCGCCATCGCCGGATCACGCCGCCGACGCGCTCGCGGTGGCCATTTGTGACCTCAACCGGGCGCCGCTGGCGCGGGCGATGGCGGGGGTTCCGGTGGCGGCGGCTCGGAGCGGGGCGGGGGCGCGGAGCGGGGCGGGGGCGCGATGATCGCCCTCATCTCCGGGCGGGTAGCCGTGCGCCGTGCCGACCACGTCGTCGTCGACTGCAGCGGGGTCGGCTATCGGCTGGCGATCTCGGCGCAGACGCTCCGCCAGGTCCCCGCGATCGGTGAGGAGGTCGTCCTGCACGCGCACCTAGTCGTCCGCGACGATGCCCTCGCCCTCTACGGGTTCGCCACCGAGGAAGAACGCGAGTTGTTCCTGATGCTGCTCGGCGTGCAATCGGTCGGGCCCAAGGTGGCGCTCGCGGTGCTGTCCGGGGGGCCGCCGCGAGAGCTGCTGAAGGCCATCGCGCTCGGCGACGCCGCCCGCTTCCAGGCGGTTCCGGGCATCGGAAAGCGCACCGCCGAGCGGATCATCGTCGAGCTCCGCGAGAAGGTCGGCACCGAGCTTCCCGAGCAGGCGATCTCGATCACCCGCAGCGACGACCCGCTCTCGGTGGCGCGCGAGGGTCTCCTCGGCCTCGGCTATAGCGCCCAGGAAGTCGATGAGCTGCTCGACGGCGCCGATGGCGAGCGCCCCGAGGATCTGATCGCGCACGCGCTGAGGACGGCCCGGCGATGAGTACCAGGGTGCACGCGGCCGAGGCGCTCCCCGAGGACGAATTCGACCGGTCCCTCCGGCCACGCCGGCTCGAGGACTTCGTCGGCCAGGAGGCGCTCAAGGACCAGCTGGCGGTCTCGATCGCCGCCACGGCGGCGCGCGGGGAGGCCCTCGACCATGTGCTGCTCGCCGGACCGCCGGGCCTCGGCAAGACGTCACTGGCGCAGATCCTCGCGGCCGAGCTGGACGTCGCCTTCGTGCAGACGGCCGGCCCCGCGCTGGAGCGAAAAGGGGACGTGGCGGCGTTCCTGACGGCGCTCGAGCCGCGGTCGGTGTTCTTTGTCGATGAGATCCATCGCCTGCCGCGGGCTCTGGAGGAGACGTTCTATCCCGCGATGGAGGACCGTTGCCTGCCGATCACGGTCGGGCAGGGGGCCGGAGCTCGCGTGGTCACGCTCGAGCTGCCGCCGTTCACGCTGATCGGCGCGACCACCAGGACCGGGCTCCTGACGACTCCGCTGCGCGATCGTTTCGGCATCCAGCACCGACTCGAGCACTACGCCCCGGAGGAGCTCGCGCAGATCGTTCGTCGCTCGGCACGGCTGCTGGGGGTGGCGATCGACGACGCCGGAGCCGTCTCTATCGCCAGTCGCAGCCGGGGCACGCCGCGCGTCGCCAACCGGCTGCTCAAGCGCGTACGCGACTACGCCGAGGTCCGTGACAGCGGGGTGGTCACCGGGCGCGTGGCCGGCGAGGCGCTCGACCTGCTCGAGGTCGACCACGAGGGACTCGACCGGCTCGACCGCGAGATCTTGCGCGCGATCTGCGAGAAATTCGGCGGCGGTCCGGTCGGCCTGTCGACACTCGCGGTGGCCGTCGGCGAGGAAGCCGACACGATCGAGGATGTCTATGAGCCGTATCTCCTGCAACAGGGCCTCATCGAGCGAACCCCCCGGGGCCGGGCGGCCACCAGGCGCGCGTACGAGCACTTGGGGTTGAAGCCGTCCGGGCCGATGACTCTTCTGTAGCTCTTAAGCGATCCAGCCATATTCACTTTGCTGTGCCCAGACCGGGGGGAACCCGGTGGGAGCGTTACCGTCCGGCGACGTGCCTCGCGCGAAGCGCCCGGCACGTCAGTGGATGGGGGCTCCCGCCGACGACACCCGGCAAAACCCCTGGCTATCCTCAACCAACCAACCCCCATGGCACACGAGCACTACTTCATCTGCCCCCACTGCGGTAACCGGTCGATGGCCCAATCCCGCAGCGAAGGCTTCCGCAACGACGTTCGCGGCTGTGACAAGTGCGGCTTCTCGTACCTGTTCGAGCTACTCGACGACTACTACCCGGCCCCGAACGCGGCGTTCTTCGCCTGCGACAAGGACGCGCGAATCGTCGACTGCGGCCGCGGGTCATTCGAGCTGACCGGGATCAAGACCGAGCAGGCGATCGGGCGCCCCGTGCATGAGGTGCTCGGCCTGCGCTTCGAAGACGGCACCGACCACGTCGGCACGGCGCTCGAGTGGGAGGTTCGGGTCCAGAACAAGGCCGTCGAGGTGAACGCCGAAAACGATCTACCCGCGAGGGCTGTCGCCGACATTTTCCCCGCCTATGACGATGACGACGGCGGCGTCTTAGTGGTTCTTACTCCCGCGAACCATAAGTCGTCGTAGCATCCATAGGCGCCGATGACCGATCGCCAGCGATACGGCTTCGTTCTCGTCCTCGTCGTCGGGCTCATCATCGCGTCCGGCGTGGTCCTCACCCAGTTCCCGACGCGGCTCGGGCTGGACCTCAAGGGCGGCACGCAGCTCGTCTACCAGGGCACGCCGACCCCGCAGACGCCGCACGTGACCCAGGACGCGCTCAACCGGGCGGTCAACATCATGCGCGACCGGGTCGACCAGCTCGGCGTCGCCGAGCCGGAGATCCAGACCTCGGGCGACAACGAGATCACGGTCGGCCTGCCGGACGTGCAGGACACCTCGCGGGCCGAGAAGTTGGTGGGGTCGACCGCGCAGCTCGACTTCTACGACTGGGAGGCGAACGTCCTCACACCGAGCGGCAAGCCCGCCGCGGACGGCCTGCAGACCCAGGATCCGACGTCGGTCACGCTCAGCCAGGGGGCCGGCAGCGGGCCCGGGTTGCCGGGCGGCGGGAGCATGTCGCTCTACAACGCGGTCAAGTTGGCGTCCAAGCAGCCGCCGGTGAGTTCGACCAACAGCTCACACATCGGCAACCAGTACTACATGTTCGGGGCGCCCGGAAGCGCCGCCTGCGAGACCGCCGCCAAGTTCTACGGGGTCACGCCGCAGGTCGGCCAGCACTGCTACCTCTCGGGCCCGGACGACAGCCCGGCGGACCTCGCCTCGGGCCTCCCGCCGGGCGTGACCGCCGCCGAGGGCGAGACGCTGATCGTGCCGCCCGGGACCGTGGTCCTACAGGCCGCCGATGTGAGCTCGTCGCATCAGACCCAGTTCACCAGCCCCGACGCGCAGTTCTACGTGCTCAAGGACAACGTCTCGCTGATCGGGAACGAGATCACCAACCCTCAGCAGAGCACCGACACGACGGGCACGCCGGACGTCACGTTCGGCTTCACCTCGAAGGGGAACTCGGCATTTCAGAAGGTCACCGGCGACATCGCCCACCGCGGCGAGCTCGACAGCATCGGCCAGACGAACCTCGTCCAGCACTTCGCGGTCGCGCTCGACGGCAAGCTGATCACGGTCCCGCAGATCGACTACCACCAGTACCCGGACGGGATCATCGGGGGTAACGGCGCCGAGATCACCGGCGGTTTCACGACCCAGTCCGCGCAGGATCTGGCGACTCAGTTGCGTCTCGGCGCGCTGCCGATCAACCTCAAGCTGATCTCGGAGTCGCAGGTCTCGGCGACCCTCGGCAAGCAGGCCCTGCATCAGGGTCTGCTCGCGGGCGCGGTCGGACTGCTGGTGGTGGCGCTCTTCCTCCTGATCTACTACCGCATCCTCGGCCTGATCGCGGTCGCCGGACTGGCCGTCTACGCCCTGTACTTCTACGCGCTGATCAAGTTGATCCCGGTGACGCTGACGCTGCCGGGGATCGCCGGTCTGATCCTCACGATCGGCGTCGCTGCGGACGCGAACGTCGTGATCTTCGAACGCGTCAAAGAGGAGATACGCGGCGGTCGCTCGATCCGCCAGGGGATCGCGACCGGTTACCGCAAGGGCCTGACCGCGATCATCGACGCCAACGTCGTCACGATCATGACCGCGTTCATCCTGTTCGTGCTCGCGACCTCCGAGGTCCAGGGATTCGCCTTCACGCTGGGGATCGGCACGATCGTGTCGCTGTTCACGGCCGTGATGGCGACCCAGGCGATCCTGATGACGACGGGCGGCTCGAAGGTGATGTCGCGGCCGTCGGCGCTCGGGGCCGGCGGCAAGAAGCACGTGTGGAAATTCGACTTCATGGGCGCCTCCCGCTACTTCTTCTCGCTGTCCGGGGTGATCCTGCTGATCGGCGCGCTCGCGATCGGCGGCCGGGGCCTGAACCTGGGAATCGACTTCACGTCGGGGACCCGGATCACCGCCAGCCTCGAGCACGCCGCGACCCAGGGGCAGGTCAGCTCGGTCGTGACCGCGGCGGGCGCCTCGAACGCGACGGTCCAGAAGGAGACCAGCAAGAGCCTCGGTCCGAACGTCTGGCAGATCTCCTCCAAGGAGCTCCAGCCTGGTGGCGTCGAGAAGGTGAAGAGCGGGCTCGCCAGCAAGTACGGCCTGAAGCCGGGGACGTTCAGCTCGACGTCGGTCGGCCCGACGTTCGGGAAGACCGTGGCCAACAGCGCCATCGTCGCGATCATCGCGTCGTTATTGGTGATCTCTGCCTACGTGGCGTTGAGATTCGAGTGGAAGTTCGCGATTCCAGTCCTGATCGCGCTGATGCACGACCTGTTGATCACGAGCGGCGTGTACGCGCTGACCGGCCAGGTGGTGACGACAGCGACGGTGGCCGCGCTGCTGACGATCTTGGGCTACTCGCTCTACGACACGATCATCGTCTTCGACCGCGTTCGCGAGAACGTCCCGCGAATGCCCCGGGCTGCCTTCTCGCAGATCGTCAACCGCTCGATGTCCGAGGTGCTGACGCGGTCGATCGTCACGACCTCCTGCACCCTGATGCCGATCCTCGCGCTGCTGCTGTTCGGCGGCGGCGAGCTCAGGGACTTCGCGTTCGCGCTGCTCGTCGGCGTCGCGTCAGGTGCCTATTCCTCGATCTTCATCGCCTCGCCGGTGCTCACCCACTGGAAGGAGCGCGAGCCGCAGTACCGCGCTCGCCGGCACCGGATCGAGGAGGAGTTCGGCTTCGTTCCCGCCTACGCGGCCGTCGGTACCGACGTCGAGCCGGTGGCGAAGCGGCCACGGCGCGCGGGACGGATTACGACCCCCGAGGCCGAGACGGTCTCCGCAGCCGAGTTCGAGGAGATGAAGCGCGACATCCAGGAGGAGGAGCGCGAGCGCCCGGGCCGCACCTCGACGCTCACCAAGCGCCTCGCGCACACTCCCGAGACCGATACCGAGACCGCGCCGGCGCGCAAACCGTCCCGGCGGGCTGGTGACGGGGCCGCGCGCGCGGCGCGGGCGCCCGAACCCGCGCCACGGCCGGACCGCACCGCTCGGCCCGATGGCGACGGCGCCGCGCGGCCGGCTGGCGATGGGGCCGCGCAGCCGGATGGCGGCGGGGCGCCCGTGCCCGCTCCCGACATTGCCGAGAACGAGGGAATGGTGCCCACGCCCAAGGACAAGCGCCCCAAGAACCGGTCCCGTAACCGCCGCCACGGGAGGCGCAGGTAGTCATGGGCCTACTCGCCTGGGTGATGATGGGCCTGGCCATCTGGCACTTCACGATCTGGCTCCCGGACCGGTTCTGGGGCGGCATCGTGGGAGCGTTCGTCGGTGCGCTGATCGGAGCCGTTCTGTTCGGGTTCATCGTCAACGGCTTCCATGTCCCCGGCCGTCACGCCACCGATCTGACGACGGCGCTCGAGGCGATCCCCGGCGCCCTGATCGGGATCGCCCTGATCTACTTCGAGGGCGTCCGTCGCGAGCGCGCCAAAGAGGTGGCCAGCATCGGCCTCACCTAGGCCTTAGGCCTCGCCTGAGCCCCGGCTCGCGGCCCGCGAACTAAAGCCATTTCGTCCCGTTTTCCGGGACAAAAAGGCGTCAGTTGCCGGTGCGTCCAAAGTCCGGCAGCAAAGCGTGCCGACTCCGTGGCGCGGGGTCACGAATCTGAGCCAATCTCCCGGTCGCCGCCGGAATCCGTCGGGACCCGCCCGTACCCTGGCGGGCCATGTCCGAGCCTGCGGCACTGCCCGCCCGCGCCCCGACGGCGCCCGCACACCCGCTGCACCTCGTCGAGGCTCCCGCCGGCGCCACCGACCGCCCCGGCGCCACCGACCGCCCCGGCCCGACCGAACCCGCCGGCGCCACCGACCGCCCCGGCGCCACCGACCGCCCGACCCCCCGCCTCGAGCTTCCGCGATACGACCTCGCCGCCGCCCTCGCGCTCGAAAAGGAGCTCGGCGTCAGCCACGTCGTCTCTCAGCTGCTCGTCCGCCGCGGCCTCGCCGACCCGTGCCTGGCTCGGGACTTCCTCGACGCCCGCGAAGCGCACCACTGGAGCGCGTTCGCCGGCATCGACGACGCGACCACGCTGATCCAGCGCCACATCCACGCCGGAACCCGCATCACCGTCCATGGCGACTACGACGTCGACGGCGTGTGCGCGACGGCGATCATGGTCCGAGCGCTGCGGTCACTGGGCGCCAACGTAGGTTGGTTCCTCCCCGACCGTATCGATGACGGCTACGGCGTCGCGGTGGCGACGGTCGAGCGGCTGGCGGGCCGCGGTGTCGGTCTGCTGATCACCGTCGACTGCGGGATCACCGCGGTGGACGAGGTCGCCGCCGCCCGCGCGGCCGGGATCGACGTCGTCGTCAGCGACCACCACGCGCCACGCGCCGACGGCCTGCTCCCAGACTGTCCGATCGTTCACCCCGCCGTGTGCGGCTATCCGTGCGCCGAGTTGTGCGGGACGGGCGTGGCCTTCAAGCTCGCCGAGGCGCTCGGGGCGGCCACGGCCGCTGAGGAGATCGAGCTCGTCGCGCTGGCGACGGTCGCCGACCTGATGCCGCTTCAGGGCGAGAACCGCTGCCTCGTCCGCGAGGGCCTCGCGGCGCTGGCGGGAACCGCGAGGCCGGGTCTGCGCGCGCTGATGACCGTGGCGCGAGTCGACCCGAGCGCGATCAGCGCGCATGCGCTCGGCTTCCGGCTCGCGCCGAGGATCAACGCCGCCGGGCGGATCCGGCGCGCCGACGCCGGCCTCGAGCTGCTGCTCACCGAGGACCCCGAGCGGGCGCACGAGATCGCCCAGGAGCTCGATGCCGTCAACGTCGAGCGCCGCGCCGTGGAGCAGCGAATCACGTGGGAGGCGGAGGCACAGGTCGCGGAGCTGGGGCCAAGGCCGGCCTATGTCCTGTGGGCGGAGGACTGGCACCCGGGGGTCATCGGGATTGTCGCCTCGCGCGTCGTCGAGCGCAACCACCGCCCGGCGATCCTGATCGCCATCGACGGCGAGGGAACCGGTCACGGCTCGGGGCGGAGCATCCCGGGGTTCGACCTGCTCGGTGCTCTCCACGCCACCTCGGACCATCTCGAGCGCTACGGAGGCCATCGCGCGGCCGCCGGGCTGACCGTGGATAACGCTCGTCTCGAAGCGCTCCGCAACGCGATCGAGGTGCACGCCGCGGCGGTCCTGACGCCAGAGCTGTTGCAGCCGGTGGAGCGGGTCGACGCGGTCGTCTCCGGAGCCGAGCTCGGACTCGAGCTCGCCGAGGAGCTCGAGTTGCTAGAGCCGTGCGGGGCGGGCAATCCCGGACCGAGGCTGTTCGTGCCCGCCGCGCGCTTCGGGGACCTGCGGACGATGGGGGAGGGGCGGCACGCTCGCTTCTCCGTCAGCTCCGGTGGGGCGCGCGCGCCGGCGGTCGCGTTCGGGTGCGACGGCCGTCTCGCCGTCGAGCCGGGTGAGCCTGCCGATGCCACGTTCCGGCTCGAGCGCAACGTGTGGAATGGAGCGGTGGAGCCGCGGCTCGTGCTAAGGCACGCCCAGCCGTGCGCACCCGGGCCGATCGAGGTTCTGGGGGAGGGCGGCGAATACCTGCGCCAGGTGATCGACCACCTCGAGCGGCCCCTTCCGCCTCAGGCCATCCTGGCGGCGCCCCCGGCGTCAACCAGCCAGCGGACGGTGCTCGATCGCCGGGCCGTCAGCGCGCTCGCGGTGCTGGCCGACGTGGCCGCCACCGGCGACCCGGTCCTGGCCGTCTGTGCCGACGTGGCCCGCCGGCTGGAGGGGTTGCGCGCGCGGGTCGGTGGTTTCGCGCTCATATGCCATCACGCCGTCGAGCTCGACCCTTCGCTGATCGATCCGTTCGTCCATGTCGTCGTGCTCGACCCGCCATCGGGCGCCGGCGGGGCGGCCCTGCTTCGCGCTGGTACCGGCTTTACCCATTTGTGCTGGAGTGACGCTGAGCTACGCTTTGCACAGCAGATGCACGAGCTGGAGTACGGTCTTCGCGCTTCGCTCGTGGCTCTCTACCGGGGCCTCCGGCGCCGGGGGAGGGTGGCCGACGAGGAGCTCGAGCACCTGCTCCGTGGTGACGGACCCCACGGCCGTCCGGCACGTCTTGCGGGTCGTCTGGTCAGGGTCCTCGCGGAGTTGGAGCTCGTCAGCCTCGACCGGGATCTGCAGGCCCTGTCGGTTGCGGGCACCGAGCGCACGGCGCTCGAGCGTTCGCCGGCCTTCAGGGCGTATGCAGCACGATACGAGGATGGACGGCAATACCTGAGCAGCGGAAACCCCCAACTAAGCGCCTGAGCCGTGGTTCCAAGGCCCGCAACGGCGCCGCCGGAGCCCGCTCCGAGGGCGGGAACGGCGCGCCGGGAACGCCACCGGCATCGACGCTGATCGCCACCAGGCCGCCCGTCGACCGCGTCGAGCACACCGGCAGCGCTGTCGATCGCGCCGAGCTCACGGCGGCCGAGCGGCGCCTGCTCGGGGATCTGTTCGCGATCGTCGAGGAGCACGCCGAGCACGCAGCCGTAGCCGTCGACCGCGCCAGGGTCGAGGACGCGTTCGTCTACGCGTGCGTCCATCACGCCGATCAGCGTCGCAAGACCGGCGAGGACTTCATCACCCACCCCGTGGGCGTGGCCAAGATCTGTGCGGGCATGCGGCTCGACACCGAGACGCTGTGCGCTGCGCTCCTGCACGACACGGTGGAGGACACGAGCGCCTCACTCGACGAGGTCCGGGAGGCGTTCGGTGAGGAGATCGCGGGTCTCGTCGATGGCGTAACGAAGCTGACCGGTCTCACGTTCCAGTCGCGCGACGAGGCGCAGGCCGAGAACTACCGCAAGATGATGGTCGCGATGGCCACGGATATCCGGGTCATCCTGATCAAGCTCGCCGACCGTCTGCACAACATGCGCACGATCGCGGCGATGCCCAAGCAGAAGCAGCTCGAGAAGGCGCGCGAGACGCTCGACATCTACGCGCCGATCGCCCACCGCCTCGGCATCCATGCGATCAAGTGGGAGCTCGAGGACCTCGCGTTCCAGACGCTCCACCCGCGCAAGTACAACGAGATCAAGGGCCTCGTGGCGCAGCAGCGCGCCGAGCGCGAGCGCTACGTCAACCAGGCTGGCGCCTACCTGACCAAGGAGCTCGACGAGCTCGGGATCGGGGCCGAGATCTCGGGCCGCGCCAAGCACTTCTACTCGATCTACTCGAAGATGACCAAGAAGGGCCGCGAGTTCAACGAGATCTACGACCTGACGGCGATGCGGGTGATCGTGGGCTCGGTGAAGGACTGCTACGGCGCTGTGGGAGTGATCCACTCCCTGTGGAAGCCGCTCCCCGGCCGTTTCAAGGACTTCATCGCGATGCCCAAGTTCAACATGTACCAGTCGTTGCACACGACGGTCATCGGGCCCGAGGGCAGGCCGTTGGAGATCCAGATCCGCACGCGCGAGATGCACGACATGGCGGAGTTCGGGGTCGCGGCCCACTGGATGTACAAGGAGGATCCGAGCAAGCCCGGCGCGGCCGGCGTCCGCGACCAGGACGGCAAGCTCAAGTGGCTACGGTCGCTGCTCGACTGGCAGCAGGACCTCTCCGACCCCGGCGAGTTCATGGAGACGCTCAAGGTCGACCTGTTCGAGGACGAGGTCTTCGTCTTCACGCCGAAGGGGGAAGTCAAGTCGCTCGCCGCCGGCGCGACCCCGCTCGACTTCGCCTACGAGATCCACACGGACGTCGGGCACCGGTGCGTCGGCGCGAAGGTCAACGGCAAGATCGTGCCGCTCTCCTACCAGCTGCGCTCCGGCGACATCGTCGAGGTGCTGACCTCAAAGCGTGAGCGCGGCCCGTCGCGCGACTGGCTGGCGTTGGTCAAGACCACGCGTGCCCGCAACAAGATCAAGGCCTGGTTCAAGGCCGAATCCCGGCGCGACACCGAGCACACGGGCCGTGAGCTCCTCCAGGAGCACCTGAAGAAGCAGGGTCTGCCCGCCCAGAAGCTCGTCGGCTCGCCGCTACTGGCCGATGTGATCCGCGAGATGGGCTTCCGCAAGGGCGAGGACTTCTACATCGCGCTCGGCGGCGCCAAGATCTCGCCGAAGGTCGTCGTCAACAAGGTGATGCAGCGGCTCAAGCAGGGCGAGGCCGCGGAGTCCGAGCCGACCGCGACCGACGACCTGCTCAAGACCCGCCGGCGTCGCTCGCGCCCGACGACGTCCTCGTCGCGGTACGGCATCGTCATCGACGGTATCGACGAGGTCATGCTCCGGATGGCGAAGTGCTGCCGGCCGGTGCCCGGAGACCCGATCGTCGGCTACATCTCCCTCGGCCGCGGCATCACGATCCACCGTGAGGACTGCCCGAACGTGGCCGTGCTGAAGAAGGATCCGGAGCGGTTCACCCCGGTCTCCTGGGACGGCGACGCCGAGACTTCGTTCCGGGTCGAGATCGAGGTCGACGGCTGGGACCGCCACCGCCTCCTCGAAGACATGTCGCGGACGTTCGCCGAGGCCGGGATCAACATCCTCGAGGCGCGCTGCATCGTCAATCACCCGATGGTCAAGAACCGGTTCGTGGTCGAGGTCGGAGACACCCGCGCGCTCGACCAGGCGATCAACCGGCTTCGCAACATCGACGCCGTGTTCGACGCGTTCCGCGTCACGCCGGGAGCGGCCTGAGCCGGCGGCCGACGAGCCTCGCTCCCCATGGGCGTGATTCACCGCCGCAACGGTGAGGGGTGGGAGGGCGTAAGCGCCCAGGCGTATCGCGACCCGGCCCTCGCCGGGGTGCTAAAGCACGAGCTGATCGGCGCCGCCGACGGGGCGCACGGCTACACGATCCGGTACTTCGAGGTTCCCGCCGGCGGTCATACCGCGCGCGAGCGTCACGCCCACGACCACGGCGTGATGATCCTCAAGGGCCGAGCCAGGGTGACGCTCGGCGAGGAGGTCCACGAGCTCGACGAGGGCGACGTCGTTTACGTGCCCGGCGACGAGCTGCACTGCTTCGAGGCCATCGACGAGCAGCCGCTGGGCTTTCTGTGCGTGGTCCCGCCCCGGCCGGCCTGATCATCCGATCTCCCGCCCTTCCCGACCGCGGGGCGGCACGACGCGGATCGTCGCGACTCTCGCTCGCGGCTGCTTGACGATCACGACCGCCTCGCCCGTTCCCAGCGACTTGATCTCGTTCGGGTCGACGACGAACTGCTCGGTCAGCCGGCGCGTGCCGCGACCGCCGGCGCGACTCCCGAACAGACCGACACCGATCGGCCTCGTCTCCTCCCAGCGCTTCACGGTGCCGGCCATCTCCGCAATCGTCCGCGCCGACGCGGGCACATCCTGGCGGTGGGCGATCTTCACGGCCGTGTTGCCGAGCACCTGGTCACGCAGCCCCGGCGCGGCGCGGTCGAGATCCGCGAGCTCCTGCGTGGCGAGCAGCACGCTGATTCCTGCCTCGCGCCCCCGGGCCAGCAGCGCGATCACGTTGTCCGCCCCCAAAGCCGAGAATTCGTCGATCCCGATGATCGCCGGCCCCGTCCGCGCTGCAGCGGTCCCGCTCGAGAGGCTGTGGCCAGCGGCCGCGACCAGGTCCTGGACGACCAATGTCCCGATCTGCGCCGCGAGCTTGCCGTACGTGCTCGAGTTCAGACTGAACAGAACGACCTGCTCGCCGGCGAGCGCCGCCCGCAGGTCGATCGAAGCGCCGCCGGCGGTGGGGGACGGGGACAGGAACCGACCGGTGTGTGACTCGCTGATGATCGCCAGCCGGCTGCCGAGCCCGCGGACCGCGCTGAGCTGATCCGCCGAGAGCGAGCCCAGATAGTCCTGGACACGCGCCGCCCGGTCTCGCGGCAGCCGCCGGAGCAGCACGGCCAGCCGCCGGGGATCCATCGCGTCGACGACCTCGTCGAGCGTCGTCGCTCGATCTGGGTGAGCCGCGTGGAGGACCCCGAGGGCCGCCTGCAGGTATCGCTCGGCCGCCCGCTGGTAGTGCGGCTCGGTGAACCGCTCGGTCGCGATGAGCTTGTCCTTTAGCTCGGTCGCGTTCCCGTGCCCGAGCGGATTCCAACGTTCTGGACCGTCGGGCGTCCACAGCTGGAACCGACGCCCGCTCGCCGCGGCGGCGCTCGCCAGCTCCCGCGCGAACGCCGGCGAGCCTTTCATGTCGATCGCCACGACGGGCCGCCCGCGCCGGATGTGATCGGTCAGGACCGTGAGCAGCGTCGTCGACTTGCCCGCGCCGCTGGCGCCTAGGATCAGGCCGTGGGCCGACAGCTGGTGGTCATCGAGCGCCAGCTCGCCACCGCGGCGATCGGAGCCGAGCGGCGTCGCCTCACGCCCAGCGGCGCCCGCAGCGCCTCGCCCGCTCCGGCGCGCGATCACGCGAGCCGCCACGGCGACGCTGACGACGGCGGCGCCGCCGATCAGCCACGCCACCGCCAGTGACGCCGGCGAGAGCAGAAACGCCGCCGCCACGAACAGCAGCACGTAGGACCGCCGGCGCCGATTCGCCGTGGCGCTCATCGCGCCACCGCCGTCGCCGAGCGCGCGCGCTCACGGCTGGCGCCCGTGCGGCCGGCGCCGGGGTGCGGCGTTCCCTCCCACTGCACCCACTGGGCCCGGACGAGCTCCGATATCCCGATCTGCCGCGCAGAGGCTTGGATCGCCCGCGCGGTGGCAGGTCGGTCGACGAGGTACAGGACGACGTCGATGCGCGAGTCGGCGGCGTATCCCAACAGGATCTTCTCCCTTCGCCCCCGACCCTTCGACGTGAGCTCCAGCTCCACCGCGACCCGCTGGCCGCCCTCGAGCACGAGCACGAGGTCCGGGTAATGGAGCCGCGGCTTCCCGGCCGGCCCGAATCCACCCAGCCGCACGCCGACGGGCTCGTCAGAGCGATCGGGGTCGGCGTCGAGCGAACGCAGCCGTCGTTCCGAGATCACCTCGCGCAGCGGACCAAATCGGCCCGCGCGGGCGGCCAGCCACAGCCAGGCCAAGCCGACGTCGTGCCGGTAGCAGCGCGGGTCGACCCGCGGCGATCGGAATCCGCAGCCGATGGCCGAGAGCCCCTTACGCGTGATCAGGTGGCAGCGCGGCTGGCCCTGAAACCCCGGTTCGCTGTGTAGGAAACCGGCGGACGCGAGCGCCCGCAACCGCGCGTTCGCCGCAGCCTCAGAGGTGCGCAGCAGCGCAGCCGCGTGGGCGGCCAACACCAATCGGTGCTCGGCGACGAACCCGAGCAACTCGAGATCGCGCTCGGTGATCCGAGTCCCCATGCCGATCAGAGGGCGCGGAAGGCGATTTCTCGCCCCCCGACCCGATGTGGCTCAGAGACCGGGGTGCGGCAGCGAGCTCGTGTTGACGACCTCGAAGTCGCGACCCGTCAGCCGGTCGAGCAGATGCAGGGCGTCGTTGTTCCAGTGCCTGTTCGGTGCGCCGGAGATGTACCAGGGCGACCCGTTGTCGGCGAGGATCATCCCGTACACCTTCAGCGCCTGCGCGACGATGCGGGCCTGGCGCGGAAGACCCGAGATGTTCACCGCCGCCTTGAGCCGCACCCGGAGCCCCATCGGCGGCAGGTTCGGTCCACTGCACGTCGACGCCTCGTGCCGCGCCGGGTAAACGTATGCCGCCGCCGTGCACGGAGCGGTGAACCGCAGAGCGTGGTCGATCGATCCGCGCGCCACCTCGTTGTAGCGGGCGAGGCCCGGCAGGATCGGAAGGCCGGCGGCGTCTGCCGAAGTCCACCCGGCGGGTCGCAGGTGATTCGAGCGGAGGTTGAAGATCGCACCCGAGCCCGCCCGCCACCGCCGGCCACCGTCGACCGGGTAGGCCGCGTACAGCTCGTAGTCCGTGCACGTGTTGCGATCGACGACGATCACGTGGCGGTCGCCGTCGGAGTGCCGGCCGCCCTCGATCGGGACGTTGCGCGGGATCGGGTACGGGCCTTTGTTCGACTCGCTGGCGTACTGGAAGCTCACGTGCACCCGCCGCGTGCGGTTTGAGACGACCGCGTACGGAATACCGATCGGCTCTCCGTCATAGAGGCCGGAGCCGAAGTCGGGGTGTACCGGGTCGCCGAGCCCGATGCTCGCGATCAGCTTCGCGGAGTCCGCCGCGACCGGCAGGCGGTCGACGCGCTGGTTCCACGGATTGTTGGCGGGGAAGACAGAACAGTGCGGCGCGCCGGGCAGGGGGCGCGCCGTGCCCAGCGACGGGACCACGGCGAGCGCCAGAGCGCAGCAGATGAATGCGAGCCGTCGCATGAGCGCGCGATCATAGGGCGCGCCTCCGCCGGAACCATGCGGCTGGACGAATAGTCCTCTACGCGACGACCGCGATCCCGCGCGGTTTCACCTGGAACAACGCCTCCGGCGCCTCGCCGATGTAGTCGCCGTCGACCTGGAGCGGCAGCGGTCGCTCGTCGAGCGTGCGGACCTGAAGCTCGTGCACGCCGTTGAACGGTCGAACCTTGCGGTGACGGCTGACGTTGGCGCGCTTGGACAGTGCGCGCCAGATGATCGTCGGGATGTCCACTGGCGTCGCCCGGGTCAGCACCACGCCGGACAGGTCACCGCTGTCGAGCGCCGCGCCTTCGCCCATATGGACGGGCCTGTCGCCGAAGTACGTGTACGGGGAGGCGTTCTGGACGATCGCCGTGACACCCTTGACGCGCTCGCCGTCGATGTTCGCCTCGAGCCGCACCGGATTGAGCAGGTACCGGCGGTTGAACGTCCTGATCCCCGTCCACGTGTAGTACCACTCGCCGAGGCGCGCCTTCATCCCCGGGTGGGCGTCCACCCGCTCGACCACGCTCGCGTCGAGGCCGACGCCCGCCGAGAACAGGAAGCAGCGGTCGTTGACGAAGCCGACGTCGAGGCGGCGAGGACGCCAGTCGTCCGCTAACTGGAGGAGATGCTCGGTCGCGTCCACGACGTCGGTCGGAATCCCGAGCATCCGGCAGTAGACGTTCGTGCGGCCGCCGGGGAGACAGCTCAGCGGTGTGTCGGTGCCGACGAGCCCGTTCGCTGCCTCGTTGACGGTGCCGTCACCGCCGAACGCCACGACGACGTCGTAGCCGCTGCGCGCTGCCTCCCGCGTGAGCTCGGTCGCGTGGTCGCGCGCCTCGGTGTCGATCGCGTCGACGAGATAGCTGCCGCGGAGTGCGTACACGACGAGGTTCTTCAACCGGTCCGAGACCGTGGTCGCGTACGGATTGACGATGATCAGCATCCGCTTCGTCGGAGCGGGTCTGCCCAGCGTGAGCGTCGCCTCCAGGCGCGCGAGCGGGTCGGTCGAGGTTGCGCCCATGCCCGAAGTGTGAACACCGCGTTGCCGCGGTCGTTACGCGCCCTCGCACCCGCCGCGGAATTCCGTAGGGTCCAACCTCGCGTCTGGTTATACTCCTGCCCACATAGCAGTACGCATCAAGAGGGGTGGAGGGACTGGCCCTGTGAAACCCCGGCAACCTCCCGCGAGGGAAAGGTGCCAATTCCATCAGGCTCCAACGATAAGCCTGGGAGATGTGGATAGGGCGGTTTCCAAGGACCTCCGACCACTGACCCCGGCGGAGGTTTTTACATATGCCGCCAGAGTCTCTTCGCTGCAAGGAATGCAAGACCACCTACGCGCTGGACGCGCGGTATGTCTGCGAGCGCTGCTTCGGCCCGCTCGAAGTCGTCTACGCCTCGCGCCCCGAGGCCGATCCCACCGCCCTGCGCCGGCGGATCCAGGCCGGACCGCACTCGCTGTGGCGCTACGGCGACTTCCTTCCCGTGCAGTCGCCGCCTCGCGGAGCGCTGCCTGCGGGCTGGACGCCACTGCTCAAGGCCGACCGGCTCGCCGAGCAGCTCGGGCTGCGGGACGTGTGGATCAAGAACGACGCCGCGAACCCGACCCATTCGTTCAAGGATCGCGTCGTGTCGATGGCGCTCGCGCGCGCCCGCGAGCTCGGGTTCGAGACGGTCGCCTGTGCCTCGACGGGGAACCTGGCGAACGCGGTCGCCGCTCACGCCGCCGCCGCGGGGCTCGAGTCCTACGTCTTCATCCCCTGGGACCTCGAGGAGCAGAAGGTGCTCGCGACGGGGATCTACGGGACGAACCTGGTCGCGGTCCGCGGTAACTACGACGACGTGAACCGCCTGTGCACCGAGGTCTCGGGCGAGCGCGACTGGGCGTTCGTGAACATCAACATGCGGCCGTACTACTCCGAGGGGTCGAAGACGCTCGCGTTCGAGACCGTCGAGCAGCTTGGCTGGGAGCTGCCCGACCGCGTCGTCGCGCCGATCGCCTCGGGATCCCTGTTCACGAAGATCGCGCGCGGCTTCGAGGAGTGGCTCGAGCTCGGCCTCGTCGAGGGCCGGCTGCCGACGTTCAACGGGGCGCAGGCGCTGGGCTGCTCGCCGGTCGCAGCGGCGTTCGAGGCGGGTCAGGACTTCTGCCGACCGGTCAAGCCGAACACGATTGCCAAGTCGCTCGCGATCGGGGATCCGGCGGACGGCCCCTACGCGCTCGATCTCGCCCGCCGCAGCGGTGGCGCGATCGACTCGGTGACCGACGATGAGATCCGCGACGGGATCAAGCTGCTCGCGAGGACCACCGGGATCTTCACCGAGACCGCGGGCGGCGTCACGGTCGCCGTCCTGCGGAAGCTCGCCCGGCGCGGCGACATCGACCCGGCCGAGCGGATCGTCGCCTACATCACCGGCGAGGGGCTGAAGACGCTCGACGTCGCCCGTGGGACGTTCGAGCGCCTCGAGATCGAGCCCACGCTGGAGGCGTTCGAGGAGGCCAGCGACCGTGTCGGCATCCCCGCTTGATATGACTCCGGGCGCGATGTCGGTCAGCGTCAAGATCCCCACCCAGCTCCGCGCTGCGACCGACGGCGAATCGTCGGCCGAGGTCGAGGGCAGCACTGTCGGCGAGGTGCTCGACTCGCTGTACGAGCGCTACGGCGAGCTCCGCAGCCGGATCGCCGAGGACGGAGGGCTGCGGCGGTTCGTCAACGTGTACGTCGGCGGCGAGGACATTCGCTTCCTCGATGGCCTCGACACGCCGGTCCGCGACGGCGACGAGGTGACAATCCTCCCCGCCGTCGCCGGCGGCTGATGATGTTGTTTGGGGGCGCGCATGCGCGCCCCCACCGGCGGCGCATCCGCCGCCGGGGCCAGGCCGCATGCGGCCTGGCCTTACGTGGGATGGATCCGGTTTTCGGCCGCTAACGTGTATGGCATCGCCAGGACGGCGAGCTAACTAGCGTGCCCGAGTCAGAACGACAGAGAATCGGCCCGCGCAAGCGGGGGGTCATTGCCGCAGCGGTGGCGCTCGTCGCCGTGGCGCCGATCATCCTCGGCGTGATCATGACCTCTTCGACCGTCCGAGCCCACGCCGACAGCGGGTTGGCGTTCGCCCAGCCGCCGGCGAGCACGCCGAGCGCATCGCCGAAGCGCACCGTGCCCGGCGGCAGCGGCTACCTGGTGGCGCTCGTCAAGCACGCGACCACGATGCGGGTCGCCCCCGACGGAGCCAAGCTCGCCCACCTGCCGTCGCGGACGCCGTTCGGATCTCCGCAGGCGCTCTGGGTCACCCGGCAGAGCGGTGGGTGGCTCGGAGTCGTCAGCCCGCTCGCCGGCAACGGCCGGATCGGCTGGATCCCACGGTCGGCCACGACGCTGGGACGAGTCAGCTGGGAGCTCAAGGTCTCGCTCTCGGCGCGGCGCCTCACGGTCCTCGACAACGGCAAGCCCGTCCGGCACTACACGGTCGCGATCGGCCGCCCGACCGCGCCGACCCCGACCGGCCGCTTTGCCGTCACCGACCGGCTGCTCACCGGCGACCCCACGGGACCGTATGGCTGCTGCATCCTCGCCCTGTCGGCCGAGTCGCCCCACGCCATCCAGGGCTGGAACGGCGGGAACCGGATCGCGGTCCACTCCACGCCTGAGACGTCGACGATCGGCGAGCCGGTCAGCCACGGTTGCGTGCGTGTGACCCTGGCCGACGGACGGTGGCTCCTGGCCCATATACCGTTGGGCACGCCGACGATCATCAGGGCCTAGCCGGTCGGTGAGTCGGCGGTGCCCGAGGTGGCGGGGCGCCTAGAGGAAAGGCGGCAGGGAAGGAGGGGGTTGGGTTGCTCTCGCGGCCCGATGTGCGGTCCTGGGCGGGGGGAATGGCCGATTTTGGCCCTGCCGATGGTGCATAACGCGTCAACGCCGGCGGAAGATCCGAGCCCTGTCGAGTTATGCATGAGGAGTGTGCGTAGTACGACAGGCCTGGGCCGGCGCCGGGTTTGTCGTGTTGTGCACCATGAAAATGGGGCATTCGTCCCGAACTCGCCGGATCAGCCTCGAACCAACCCGAACCCCCGACCAATCCCCACCCGTTCCCCTTCCCCGGCGCCGTTACCAAGCCGACGCGGTGGTCATTGCACGGATCTGTACCCGGAGCCGCGCCGCGGCGAAACCGCCGTGATTTCTCCGGACTGGGCCCGGGTAGCCCTGAGCTGGAGATGACGGCGACCGCGACTCACAGCCACAAGTCCGGCGATCCTCGCGACGAGAGCCAGTTCGAGCGACTCGATCGCAACACGAGCGAGCTCGTGCAGGAGCTGCGCGTCGCCTCCGTCGGCATCCAGGTCCTGTTGGCCTTCCTGCTCGTCGTGCCGTTCCAGACCGGTTGGAAGCAGGTCAGCTCGTTCGACCGCTACGAGTACTTCGTGACGCTCGTCGCGATAGCGATCGCCGCGGCGCTGCTGATCGCACCGTCGATCCATCATCGGCTCCTGTTTCGCGAACAGGAGAAGGAATACGTCGTGCAGGTCGGGAACAGGCTCGTGATCGTCGCCGCGCTGTTCCTGACCGTCGGCTTCACCGGAATCTTCGTGCTGATCTCGCACGTGCTGTTCGGCGGCGTCGCGGCGGCTGTCGCCGGCGCCACCGCGGCGGTGGCGATCAGCACGGTGTGGTTCGGGTTGCCGCTGATTCACCGCTACAGATCGCAACACAGGAGGTAGCAATGCCACCACGCGGCGTCAAGAAGGGCACCAAGCGGGCCCGTCAGTATGAGCACGTCAAGGACAGCGTGCGCGAGCGCGGGACCGGCGAGTCCCGTGCCGAGGAGATCGCGGCGCGCACCGTTAACAAGGAACGCGCGCGGTCCGGAGAGTCGCGCCAGAAGTCGCGGACCTCGACGCAGGACATATCGTCCTCGCGCCGGGGCGGGCTGCGCTCAGGAACCGAACGCCCGAAGGGTCGAACCCGCGAGCAGCTGTACAACGAGGCGCGGAAGCTCGGCATCGATGGGCGCTCGCGCATGAACAAGGCCCAGCTTCAGCGCGCCGTCGATCGTCGCAAGTAACGAGGAAGCTGGTCCGCCGTTCGCCCGCTAGGCGGCCGACCGGCGATAGCCCGTCGTCAGCTCGGAGCCGCGGTGGCGCCACTCGGGCTCGACATCGAACGTGCGCCGGATCCGGCGTTCGCGCAGGTACCTGAGGACCGGTCCGTAGCTGAAGGCGGCGGCACTGGAGTAGATCCGGCTGGAACCGTCGGGCTCCATGAACGGCATGTACTTGTCCGGGAAGCCGGGCATCGTGCACGCCATACAGATTCCGCCGACGTTGGGGCAACCGCCGATACCGTTGACCCACCCGCGGATCGGCACGTTGCACTTGACGACAGGCCCCTTGCAGCCGAGCTTGACCAGGCAGCGCCCGTCGCCGTGCGTGTCCGAAAACTGGCCGTGCTCCGCCAGTCCTGCTCGGTTGCAGTTCTCATGGGCCGTGCGGCCGAAGATGCGCTGGGGCCGGCCCTGGTCGTCGAGCTCGATCGGCGGTCCGAAGCCGGTGAGATGGAGGACCAGGCACAGGAGCGTCTCGGTGATGTTGTCGGGCTGGACGGGGCAGCCCGGGATGTTCACGATCGGGATCTCCCGTCGCGAGGTCCAATCCCACCCGAGATAGTCGCGCAGGCCCATCGCGCCCGTCGGGTTGTTGCGCATCCCGGGGATGCCGCCGTACGCGGCGCATGTCCCGATCGCGACGACGGCGTCGGCCCGTGGAGCCAGGCGATCGATCCACGTGCAGCTCGGGATCGGCTCGCGGGTCACGGGGTCAGTGCCGAACGCGGCCCAGTAACCGTCGCCGTTGATCTCCTCGTTGGGAACCGAGCCCTCGAGTACGAGGACGAAGGGCTCGAGCTTCCCCTCGGCGGCGTCGAACCACGCCCGCATGAACTCGTCCCCGGTCTCGTAGGCGAACACGGGGTTGTAGATGATGATCGGCGGCATCTGAGGAAACGTGCCCCGCAGGAGGTCCTCGAGGCTTGGATGCGTGGCCGCGGTCATCGCGAACGAGTCGCCGTCGCAGCCGAGACCACTGGTCAGCCACAACACGCTGATAGGTCGATGCGCGGCCCCCTGGGGCAAGCGCTGCCCGTCGTCGGCGGTGTGCTCGAGCTCTTGCACCTATTGCTAGCGATCCGGCGCGTCTTTCGCGCCTGAGCCTGCCGAGCGCGGGCCGACAGGGCGCTCGGACGCTCGAGGAGGGCCTCGAGATGATCCTCGAGGGTCCCATGGAGATGCAGATCGCCGGCGCTTCCGGTCACCAGCTCGCTGTGGGCGAGCCGCGCGAGCGCATGCGAAACCGACGGTCGTTCGGCGGCGACCAGCTGACCGAGCAGGCGGTGCGTGAGCGGGAGCGTCAGGCGGATCCCGCTCGGTTCGACCCGCCCCCAGCGCGTCGCCAGGTGCCACATCAGCAGCGATAGCCGGACCTCGAGCCGGGGCTGGCAGGAGATCGCTCGCAAGGCGTCGGCGTCCGCGATACGTCTGCCGGCCCTGCGCAGCAGCGCCATCCCGATCTGTGGCCACGGCCGCACGCGCTCGGCGAACTCGTGGTCGAGCAGCCCGAACTTGGTTGGCCACAGGGCGCGCCACGACTCGCTCGGCTCGACGAGCTGCTCGGCCCGTGGAAACGGCGGCTGCAGGAGGTCGCCGGCGCCGGTCAGCTCGCACGCCGTCCGGTCACCCACCTGGGTCTCGAACACGAGCAGCCCATCGAGGATCAACAGCCCCGGGCCGTGCCCCACCGCGTCGAAGAGTGGCCCGAGATCGCACGGCCCGGCTTCGGCGCTGAGCACCCTGACGGTCGCGACCTGACGAGCCGCGACGCGCATCCGGATATCGAACTCCTGCGCGAGGTCGTCGTCCGCGTCGAGCAGATATGTGTAGAGCGAGGCCGACTCGGGTGGTCGGCGAGCATGCTCTGTCGCTGGTGGCCACCGTATAGGTCCGGTCCGGGAGTTGTCAGATCCGGCAGGCATCAACCTCTCTCTGCGTCCTCCGGCCGGGAGCATTCCGGAGCTCTGACATGGCGAGTCTATGACTTCTACCGCCTCATTTCACACTGTAATCACGGTTACCGCGCCACTCAGTAACCACCATTACACCACCGCTCGGGCCCAATGCACAGAGTGGTAGAACGACGGACGTGTGCTTGGCGATCCCCGGTCAAGTGATCGAGATCGTCGACGAGGTCAACAGCTTGGCCAAGGTCGACGTCGCGGGAGTCCGCCGCAACGTGAATATCGGACTGCTTGACGGCGGGGTGGGGCCTGGGGACTGGGTCCTGATCCACGTCGGCTTTGCGATCTCGCAGGTCGACGAGGAGGAGGCGCGCGCCACCCGCGATCTGCTCGTACGGATGGGAGCGGACTACGAGCAGGAGCTGGAGGAGCTCAAAGCCAGCGTCATCGAATGACCTTCGCCCCCGACCCGGCCACGGCCTGTGGCGCCCAGCACTGCATCACCTGCGGCGATGACGGGGAGCCGATGACCGTCGTGCGGGTGGACGATCCGCGCGGGCTCGCGCTGTGTGGCGGGGACGACGGCGGGCGGGCGACAGTCGAGATCGCACTGGTGGCGCCGGTGGCGCCGGGCGATCGGCTGCTCGTGCACGCGGGAACCGCGATCGCGCGGCTGGAGCCGGCGTGAAGTTTGTCGACGAATTCCGTGACGCCGAGCTCGGCCGGGCCGTCGCCGGAGAGATCCTGTCGCTCGTGGAGCCGGGCCGCCACTACAAGTTCATGGAGGTGTGCGGCGGCCACACGCACTCGATCTACAAGTACGGCGTCGACGACCTGCTGCCCACGAACGTCGAGCTCGTTCACGGCCCGGGGTGCCCGGTGTGCGTAATCCCCATGGGGCGGGTCGACGACGG
Organism: uncultured Solirubrobacterales bacterium; assembly: GCA_963812225.1. Lineage (GTDB taxonomy): Bacteria > Actinomycetota > Thermoleophilia > Solirubrobacterales > Solirubrobacteraceae > Palsa-465. The sequence goes on along the minus strand of CAWEUN010000004.1, from coordinate 216,753 downwards.
GATCGCGCTGGCCCACGAACAGGGCGTGATCTTCACGTGCTTCGGGGACATGATGCGCGTCCCCGGATCGGGCGGAAGCCTGCTCGACGCGAAGGCCGCCGGCGCGGACGTACGGATGGTGTACTCGCCGCTCGACGCCCTGCGGATCGCCAAGCAGAACCCCGAGCGTGAGGTGGTGTTCTTCGCGATCGGGTTTGAGACGACCGCGCCGTCGACGGCGTTGACGCTCAAGCGGGCACGCGCCGAGTCGGTCAAGAACTTCTCGTGCATGTGCAGCCACGTCACGATCGTGCCGCCGCTGCGCGCCTTGCTCGAGTCTCCCGATCTGCGCCTCGACGGGTTCATCGGCCCCGGCCACGTCTCGACCGTCGTCGGCGCGCGGCCGTTCGAGTTCATCCCGGCCGACTACGGCAAGCCGGTCGTGATCGCCGGTTTCGAGCCGCTGGACATCCTCCAGGCGATCGCGATGATTCTGCGCCAACTTCGCGACGGCGAGTGCGAGGTCGAGAATCAGTACAAGCGGGTCGTCCCGTACGAGGGCAACCTGCGTGCGCTCGAGGTGATGGGCGAGGTGTTCGAGTTGCGACCGCACTTCGAGTGGCGGGGGCTGGGTTTCATCTCTCACTCCGGGTTGAAGCTCTCCGAGGCATACGCGGATCTCGACGCCGAGCGCCGCTTCAGCGTGCCCGGGGTCCGGGTCGCAGATCCCAAGGCCTGCCAGTGCGGCGAGGTGCTCAAGGGCGTGATCAAACCCTGGGAGTGCAAGGTATTCGGCACCGCCTGTACGCCCGAGCGACCGATCGGCACGTGCATGGTCTCCTCCGAAGGAGCGTGCGCGGCGTACTACAACTTCGGCCGCTTCGCGCGCGAGCGGGAGGTCGTGTGACGGCGGATCAGACCGTCATCTCCGATCGCGAGCAGAAGATCCTCGGGATCATCGAGACGGCGCGCAGCAAGCGGGCGAAGTTCCGCGATGCTCAGATCACGATGGCCCACGGAGCCGGCGGAAAGGCGACGCAAGGGCTGATCGAGGGCCTGTTCGTACCAGCGTTCGGGTCCGGAGTCCTGGAGGAGATGGCGGACGCGGGGACGGTGGCGCTCGGCGAGACCGAGCTGGTGATGACCACCGACTCGTACGTCGTCAAGCCGCTGCGCTTTCCCGGCGGGTCGATTGGCGAACTCGCCGTGAACGGGACCGTCAACGACCTGGCCGTGTCAGGCGCTCGCCCACTGGCCCTTTCGCTGTCGCTGATCCTCGAGGAGGGATTGCCCGCCGACGAGCTGCGCGCCGAGGTCGAGGCGATCGCCGCCGCCGCCCGCGCGGCGGACGTCGAGATCGTCACCGGCGACACGAAGGTCGTAGAGCGCGGCCACGCCGACGGGATGTACATCTGCACGACGGGGATCGGGCGGCGTGACGCGCGGGCGACGGTGTCGCCGGCGAGCCTGCGCCCCGGCGACAGGATCCTGCTCTCCGGGCGGGTCGGCGAGCACGGTACGGCGATCATGCTCGCGCGGGGCGAGTTCGAGCTCGACGCCTCGATCGAGTCCGATACGCGCTCGCTGTGGCCGGCGGTGGACGCGGTACTGGATGCCGCGGGTTCGTCGATCCGGTGCATGCGCGATGCGACCAGGGGCGGCGTCGCCTCGGTGCTGAACGAGCTCGCCCGTGCGTCCTCTGTCGCGATGATCGTCCGCGAGGGCGACGTTCCGGTCGACCCCGCCGTGGCGGGCGCGGCCGAGATCCTCGGCATCGACCCGATGTACGTGGCGAACGAGGGCAAGATGGTCGTCTTCGTGGCCGCCGAGGCGGCGGACGCGGCGCTCGCTGCGCTTCGCGACGTCGAGGGTTGTGAGCAGGCGACCGAGATCGGCGAGGTGCGAACCGAGCCCCCGGGGATGGTGCTGGTGCAGACGAGCTTTGGCGGCCGGCGGGTCATGGACCAGCTGGTCGGCGACCCCTTACCGCGGATTTGTTGAGAGGAGAGGCGATGGCGACGATGGCGAGCCCCTACGCGAAGCAGAAGGAGACGGAGGCGGTCACCGCGCACGTCCTCTGGATGACCACGGGCCTCAGCTGCGAGGGCGACTCGGTGGCGATGACGTCCGCCACCAACCCGAGCCTCGAGGACATAATCCTGCAGGCCATCCCGGGTATGCCCAAGGTGGTCGTGCACAACCAGGTCGTCGCCTACGAGGTGGGGCAGGAGTACGCCCAGGCGTGGTTCGACGCCGAGGAGGGCAAACTCGATCCGTTCGTGCTCGTGATCGAGGGCTCGCTCGGTAACGAGGAGATCAACGGCGACGGCTACTGGACCGCGTTCGCGATCAACCCGTCCACGGGCCAGCCGATCACGATGAACGAGTGGCTCGACCGGCTCGCGCCGAAAGCCGCGGCGGTGGTCGCCGTCGGGACGTGCGCGACGTACGGCGGGATCCCGGCGATGAAGAACAATCCCACCGGGGCGATGGGTGTGCCCGACTATCTGGGCTGGGGCTGGAAGTCCAAGGCGGGGCTGCCAATCGTCTGCATCCCGGGCTGCCCGGCGCAGCCGGACAACATGACCGAGACGCTCCTGTATCTGGCGCTGCATCTCGCCGGACTCGCACCGGCCCCGGAGCTCGACGAAGCGCTGCGGCCCAAGTGGCTGTTCGGGCGGACCGTGCGCGAGAGCTGCAACCGCGCCGGGTTCGCGGAGCAGGGTGATTTTGCGACGGAATACGGCTCCGATCACCGGTGCCTGGTCAAGCTCGGCTGCAGGGGGCCGGTGGTCAAGTGCAACGTCCCGGTCCGCGGCTGGGTCAACGGCGTCGGCGGCTGCCCCAACGTCGGCGGGATCTGCATGGCGTGCACGATGCCCGGCTTCCCCGACAAGTACATGCCGTTCATGGACGAGGACAGGTGGGGCTCGGCCGCCCAGAACATCATCCAGTTCTCCTACGGACCGATCGTTCGCTACATGCGCCAGCGCCACATCAAGAACAAGTACGACAAGGAGCCTGAGTGGCGGCGGCCCGGCAAGCAACTGCTGACCGGCTACGCCAAGCGGTGGTGAGGGACCCTCTTTGCGGCCCGAATTTCCAACCCTTTTTACGCACAAGGCAGATTGAGGAGACGCGCAGATGGCGACAGAGACTCCCTCGCAACAGAAGGTCGTGGTCAAGGAGATGTCGTGGGATCCGATCACGCGGATCGTCGGCAGCCTCGGGATCCACACCGAGATCGACTTCTCCAACCAACAGGTGCTCAAGTGCTACAGCACCTCGATGATCTTCCGCGGGTTCGACATCTTCATGAAGGGCATCGATCCCCGCGACGCCCACTTCATCACGAGCCGGATCTGCGGCATCTGCGGTGACAACCACTGCACCTGCTCGTGCCTGAACCAGAACATGGCCTACGGCGTCAAACCGCCGGCGCTCGGCGACCTCGCGTTCAACCTGGCCGAGACCGCCGACTACATCTTCGACCACGCGATCTTCAACGACTGCATGGCGAACGTCGACTTCTGCGAGCAGATGGTCAAGGAGACCAATCCCTCGTTGCTCGCCAAGGCCGAAAGCACTCCGGCGCCCGGCCAGGACATCCACGGTTACAAGACGATCGCCGACATCATGCGCGCGCTCAACCCGTTCACCGGGGAGTTCTATCTCGAGACGCTTCACGTCGCGCGGTACACGCGCGAGATGTACTGCCTGTTCGGCGGCCGGCATACCCATCCCTCGACGATCATGCCGGGCGGGTGCTCGGCGGACATAACCCACCAGACCTGTACCGACTACTACGTGCGTCTGATGCGCTATTTCGACTACGTCAAGCGCAGCGTCCCGATGCACGACGACCTGTACGACTTCTTCCTGCACGAGCTGCCGGGGTACGACATGGTCGGCTTCCGCGAGACGAACCTCGTCAACTGGGGCTCGTTCGACGATCCCGACTACGTCGACTACGACTACCGCCACATGACGGAATGGGGGCGCAAGCGCTACATCACGCCGGGCGTGGTGATCGGAGGAGAGCTGATCTCGACCGATCTGGTTGAAATCAACCTGATGATCCGGATCCTGCTCGGCTCCTCCTACTTCGACTCGTGGGAGAACGAGCCGACGTTCGTCACGCATGACCCGCTCGGGAATCCCGTCGACAAGAACCACCCGTGGAACAAGGTGACGCTGCCGCGGCCGCAGAAGCGCGACTTCACCGACAAGTACACGTGGGTCGTCTCGCCGCGCATCTACGACAAGCGCACCGATACCCACGTCTGCTGCGATACGGGCGGCGGGCCGTTCGCACGCCAGTGGTGCACGGCGAAGGCGGGGCTGGTCGACTTCGGGTACGCGAAGGCCACCGGCAACTCGATCCAGATGGTGTTGCCGCGCTCGCCCAACCTCCCGGAGATGGAACTCGAATGGAAGGTCCCGGAGAAGTCCAACGCGATCGAGCGCGACCGGGCCCGGACCTATCACCAGGCGTACAGCGCGTTGATCTCGCTGCACAATCTGGAGCGGGCGATGAAGGAAGTCCAGGCCGGCCGCACGAAGAGCTGGAACAACTTCAAGGTTCCGGAGAGTGCGGTGAGCTGCGGATTCCACGAAGCCGCACGCGGCGTGCTCTCGCATCACATGGTGATTCGAGAGGGCAAGATCGCCAACTACCAGCCGTATCCGCCGACTCCGTGGAACGCGAGCCCAAGAGACGTCTACGGGACCCCCGGACCGTACGAGGACGCCGTGCAGAACACGCCGATCTTCGAGGAGAACGGACCCGAGAACTTCAAGGGCGTGGACATCATGCGGGCGGTACGCTCGTTTGACCCGTGCCTGCCATGCGGGGTGCACATGTACACCGGTGGCGGCAAGGTGAAGAAGGTGATGCACACGCCCACCGCGCTCGCATAGCCATGGAAACGGCCCCCACCGTCCCGACGGAGGACCGCCCCGAGGAGCTTCTTGAGCGCGTACAGGAGCTCCAGGACCGGCTCGACGCCGTCGGCGATCCGGCCACGCGCAAGATCGCCGAGGACCTCGTCTCGGCGGTGGTGCAGATGTACGGGGCGGGCCTCGAGCGGATCCTCGAGCGGATGCTCGCCGCCGGCGGGGCCGGCGAGCAGATCGCGGTCGCGCTCACCGACGATCGGTTCCTGGCCACGTTGCTGCTGATCCACGACCTCCACCCGGTGCCACTCGAGGCGCGGGTGCAGGAGGCGCTCGAATCCGTGCGGCCGTACATGGAGTCGCACGGCGGCAACGTCGAGCTGCTGTCGATGGAAAGCGGCATCGCCCGGATTCACCTCCGCGGCAGCTGCTCCGACTGCGCCGCCTCGGCGGTGACGCTCGAGCTCGCGATCAAGCAGGCGCTCGAGCAGTCGGCTCCCGACCTCGAAGGGCTGGAGGTCGAGGGGGTGGCACCGCAAACGATGGACGGGACCGGGCTGCCGATGGTGACGGGCTCGGCGCCGCCCACTGGGATGGAGCTGCCCGTGGTGATGTCGGACCCGCCGGCCGCACCGTCGTGGTTCGATGTCGAGTCGCTGGGCGAGCTCGCGGACGGTTCGATCGTCCCGGTCGCCGTCGCCGGCAACGAGCTGATGATCGCCAACGTCGACGGGACGCTGCTCGCCTACCGCGACACGTGCGCCGGTTGTGGCGCGCCGCTGCACGATGGGGACCTCCGATCCGGGGCGCTGTCGTGCCGGCGTTGCGAGCGCTCGTTCTTCCTTCCGCGCGCTGGCCGCTCGATGGACGACGAGGGTCTGCAGCTCGAGCCGATCCCGCTGTTGCGCGAGCGCGACCGAGTGAAGGTGGCGCTTGCCGCATGAGCGCCAACGGGGTTGGCCGCCGGCTGGCGGCGGACGCACTCGCCGCGCGCAAGCGGGCACAGGTCGTGTCCGGCCTGCGAACCATGGCGCGCGCGCCGACGGTACGTTCAGCGTCCCCGTCGGGGGCAGCCCCGGCTGAGTCCTGCGAGCTGTGCGGGATCGCGGTCCCCGAGGACCACCGCCACCTGCTGCACCTGAGCGAGCGCCGAATCGTGTGTACGTGCGAGGCGTGCTGGGGGATGCGGTCGGGCGAGGGTGACTACCGCCCGACCGGGCAGCGGACGCTGTGGCTGTCCGAGCTCGACGTCCCGGATGAGTTGTGGGCGAGCTTCCAGATCCCGATCGGCCTCGCGTTCTTCATGCAATCGACGGTCACCGAGTGCGTCGTCGCGATGTACCCGAGCCCCGCGGGCGCGACCGAATCCGAGCTCCACTTCGAGTCATGGAGCAGGATGGTGGAGCTCAACCCGGCCCTCGCGCGGATGGAGCCAGACATCGAGGGCCTTATCGTCAACCGCCTCGTCGAGCCGCCCGAATACGTGATCGCGCCGATCGATCGCTGCTACGCGCTGACCGGGACGGTGAAGGCGGCCTGGGAAGGGATCTCGGGCGGGAGCGGGGTCGAGGAGGCAGTCGCGCGGTTCTTCGAAGGTCTGCGGGCCGAGGCGGTTCCGGCTTGAGCGTGCAGGCGGCCGATTCTCACCAGCCCGGTTCGCTCGCTCCAGACCCGGAGTTCGCGGTCATCGGTGCCCGTTCGGTCCGCTATGCCGCCACGCCTATGTTGACTCTCGACCTCCAGATCACGGAGCCGAGCGGGCGCCAGATCTACATGGTCGCGCTGACGATCCAGCTGATGATCGAACCAGCGCGCCGCAGCTACGACGACGCGACCCGAGAGCGGTTGTTCGAGCTGTTCGGGGCGCCCGAGCGCTGGGCGGTGACGACGCGCAGCCTCGTCTGGTCGCAGCTCGACGTGGTCGTGCCCGCGTTCACTGCAGCGACGACGGTGGCGGTCCCGATCGCGTGCAACTACGACATGGAGCTGGCCGCGGCGAAGTATCTGCACTCTCTCCCTGACGGCGAGGCCCCGCTGGCGTTGCACTTCAACGGAATGATCTACTACGCCGGGGAGGACGGCGCCCTGCAGATGGTGCTTGTGCCTTGGACGAAGTCGATCGATTTCCGGATGCCGGTATCGGTGTGGACGAAGACGATCGATCACTACTACCCGAACACGACGTGGCTGGCCGTGCGCAACGAGACGTTCGAGGGCCTGCAGCGCGAAAAGCTCCGCCGGGGACTGGCCACGCTCGACGCTTGCGTCTCCGCGCTGCTCGACGAGGCGGACCGTGACTGACCGGCTCGAGGCGCTCGTCGACTCGCTCCTGTTCGAGGGATACGCCCTCTATCCGTACACGCCCGGGGCCGTGAAGAACGCGACCCCGACGCCGTTCGGGATCGTCTATCCGCCCGTGTATGCATCGACGCTCTCGAGCACGTTCGATCACCTCGAGCTGCGGTGCGTGCTCGACGCTCCGCCGGACGGCGTCGTGCGCGCCGAGGTCCGGTTCCTGATGCCCGCCGGCGACCGCCATCGCGCGATGCCCGCGCGGATCGAGCTCCCGGGCGCGATGGTGGGCGCGCTGGGCGCGGTCCCAGCGGGTAAGGAGGTCAGGGTGCAGGGCGAGGTGGGCGCCCCGCTCGCCGTGGGCATGGTGCTGGCCACGGGACGACTCGACGACGGCAGCTACGAGGTGGCGCTCAGGGTCGAGAACCGCACGTTGGTGCGCAGCGGCCTCGACCGCGCCGGGGCGCTCGCCCGCTCGCTGATCTCCACGCATCCGATCCTGCACGTCACCGGGGGGAGGTTCATCTCCCCGCTCGAGCGCCACTGCCACAGCGTCAACACCTTCCCGGTGCTGGCGAGCGACACCGACGACGTCGTCGTCGGCGCGACGATCGTGCTCCCCGATCACCCTCAAATCGCGCCGGAGAGCCGCGGTTCGCTGTTCGACGGAACGGAGATCGAGGAGGCGCTGTTGCTGCACGTCCAGGCGTTGAGCGACGAAGAGCGCGCGCAGATCGAGAGCGAGGACCCGACGGTCCGGGAGATGATCGCGCGCGCCGCCGCCGCGACGCCGGAGGAGATCGTGGCGCTGCACGGCCGGGTCACGCTGCGAGATCCGGAGACCACCGAACCCCCTCGCGAGCCGCCCGGCCTACCCGACCCCCGCGCCGGCGAGGAGCAGGTCGACGTCGGCTCGAAGACGTTCCGTCGCGGCGCCAAGGTCGTGATCAGGCCGGGGCCGCAAGCCGACCTTCACGCGCGCATGCTCGACGGACGCGCCGCGACGATCGAGCGGATCTTCACCGACTACGACGGCAAGACCCATCTGGGGTTGACGATCGACGACGATCCCGGACAGGACCTGATGCGCGACACCGGCCGCTACCTGTACTTCTTTGCCCACGAGGTCGAGGTGATCGAAACATGAGCTCAGAGTCGCTGCGGAGCATCCTCGTCGCCGGCGTCGGGAATGCATGGCTGCGAGACGACGGGTTCGGCGGTGAGGTGGCGCGCCGGCTCGCCGAGCGCGAGCTGCCGCCCGGCGTCTCGGTGATGGATGCCGGGACCGGGGGGTTGGATCTCGCCTATGAGGTGATGCGCGGATACGACGCGCTGGTGATCCTCGACGTCAGCCGCCAGGGCGGAGAGCCGGGGACGCTATACGTGATGGAGCCCGACGAGGACTCCGTGCAGGGGGCGATCGAGGACGGCGAGACGATCAATCCCCACGGGATGGATCCTCAGACGGTGCTGCGATTCGTGAAATCGATCGGCGCGTGGCCGGGGAGGGTGATCGTGATCGCATGCGAACCCGCGGAGGTCGAGGAGATGGGGTGGGGACTCTCCGAGGAGGTTCGCGAAGCCGTCGACCGCGCGGTTGAGCTCGTCGTCGAGACGGTCGGCGAGCTCCGCGCCGAGCCGGTGGCGGACTAGAGGCATGCACGAGCTCTCGCTCTCGAGCGCCGTCGTCGCCACCACGGTCAAGCACGCGGACGGCCGGCGCGTGTCGGTGATCAACCTCCGGATTGGGCGGCTCCGCCAGGTCGTTCCCGAGACGCTGCGGTTCTATTTCGGGTTCGTGTCGCGCGAGACGGTGTGCGAGGGGGCGCGGCTCGAGCTCGAGGTGATCGACGCGCGGCTGCGCTGTCGTCCGTGCGGAACCGAGTGGGCGATCGAGATCCCGGCGTTCCGCTGTCCGACCTGTGGCGGCAGCGACGTCGGGGTCGCGAGCGGGGACGAATTCGAAGTTGAATCGATCGAGGTCGAGGAGGCCGAATGCATCGCACGAAGGTGAGGGTCGTCGAGGACGCGCTCGACGCCAACAACACGATCGCGACCGCCAACCGCGCCGACTTCGACCGGGCGGGCGTCACGGTCATCAACTTCATGAGCGCGCCGGGAGCGGGCAAGACGAGCCTGCTCGAGCGCGTCGTGCACGATCTGCCCGGCGTGCGCGTCGGCGTGCTCGAGGGGGACGTCCAGGGTTCGCTCGACGCCGACCGCCTGGCCAGCCTGCACGTGCCGGTGACCCAGCTCAATACCGACCCGAGCTTCGGTGGCGAGTGTCACCTCGACGCCAACATGGTCCGCTCGGCCGTCCCATCGCTGCCGCTCGACGAGATCGATCTGCTGATCATCGAGAACGTCGGCAACCTCGTCTGTCCCGCTGAGTTCCGGGTCGGCGAGGACGCGCGGGTAATGGTCTGCTCGGTGACGGAGGGAGAGGACAAGCCGTTGAAGTACCCCTTGATGTTCCGCACGTGCGAGCTCGTGCTGATCAACAAGGTCGACCTGCTCCCGCACCTCGACTTCGATCTCGAGCGGCTGCTGTACAACATCGACCAGGTCCACCCGGACGTGGAGCGGCTTGTCGTGAGCGCTCGCACCGGTGAGGGCATCGAGGCATGGCGAGATTGGCTGGTCGGGATCGCCGCGCGCGAGGAGATACCTGCGTGAGCCAAGCGGCGCTCGCCGCTGACCCCGCCCGGAGGCTGGCGGCCCTGCTGTCGGCGCGAACGGAGGCCAACAGGAGCTTCTTCGACGCTGAGGCCGAAAGACTGGCCCGCCTGTGCCACCTGATGGCCGAGCGGTTCGCCCGTGGCGGGCGGCTGATCGCCGTCGCGTGCTCGCCGGCGGCGCGCTCGGACGCGCGCCACGTCGCGGTCGAGTTCGTGCACCCCGTGATCGTCGGCAAGCGGGCGCTGCCCGCGATCGGGCTGACCGGGGAGGGCGACGAGCTGGTGGCTCAGTTCGCGTTGCTGGGCCGGGAAGAGGACATCGTGATCGCGTTTGGGACTGAGGAGGACGCGGGAGCAGCCACGCGGGCGCTCGCTTCGGCGCGCGCCCGCGGCTGCCTCACGATCGCGTTCTCGCCGGCGGGGGCCGAGCATGAGTTCGAGCCGCCGACGAGCGATCCGTTCATCCGCCAGGAGCTCGTGGAGACGCTCTATCACGTCCTCTGGGAGCTCGTCCACGTGTTCTTCGAGCACCGCGGGCTCCTCTCCGGCCGCGACGCGCGGCGCGTTCACGACGCCGGGGCGTCGAGCTTCCTGTACCCGTTCCTCGCCGAGCAGGAGACCGAGCTCGAACCGGTCGTCGACGACGTGCGGCGGTCGGTGCTGATGAAGGCCGAAGAGATCGGCGCGCTGCGGGAGCAGACCCTGACCGACAACCACGAGGCATTGCTGGCGGGCGCCGGCGCGCTCCGTGCGAGCTTCGAGCGTGGCGGTAAGGTGCTGGCGTTCGGGAACGGCGGCTCCGCGACGGACGCGATGGACGCCGTGGCGGACTTCTCCGCGACCGGGCCGGGACGGCGACCGCGTCCAGCCATCGATCTGACCGCGGACCCTTCGATTCTGACGGCGATCGCCAACGACATCGGGACCGAGGCGATCTTCTCTCGCCAGGTGATCGCCTACGGCTCGCCGGGCGACGTCGTACTCGCGTTATCGACGTCGGGCAATTCGGCCAACGTGATCCATGCGCTCGGCGAGGCGCGCCGGCGGGAGCTCGCGAGCGTCGCCATGGTCGGCTACGACGGCGGCCGCGTCGCCGCCGAGGCGCTGGCGGACCACGTGATCATCACGCGCTCCGAGCACATCCCCAGGATTCAGGAGGCGCAGGCGAGCGCATACCACGTGCTCCGAGAGCTCGTGGGGTGAGCGTTTTGTCGCGCCATCGCCGTCGGGCTCAGGTGAGGGTCACCGGAACGGTTCAGGGAGTCGGCTTCCGGCCGTACGTGTATCGCCTCGCCGGCGAGCTGGGGCTGAGCGGCTATGTGCTCAACGACGCTCACGGCGTCCTGCTCGAGGTCGAGGGCGGCGCGGACGCCGTCGGCCGGTTCCTCGACCGGCTGGGCCCCGAGGCTCCGCCGCTGGCGGTGCTCGAGCGGCAGGTGGTCGCGGAGCTCGACCCGGCGGGCGGAGATCGGTTTGAGATCCGTCCCAGCCCGCGCGGCGAACCGGCCGACGCGCCGGTCACGCCTGACACCGCCACGTGCGAGGACTGCCTCCGGGAGCTTTCGGATCCAGGCGATCGGCGCTACCGCTATCCGTTCATCAACTGCACGAACTGCGGACCGAGGTTCACGATCGTCCGCGGGATCCCGTACGACCGGCCGTACACGACGATGGCCGGATTTCAGATGTGCGCGCGTTGCCGCCGCGAGTACGAAGATCCGACCGACCGGCGGTTCCACGCCCAGCCGAACGCCTGCCCCGAGTGCGGGCCGGCGGTGGCGCTCGTCGATCGCCGCGGCGATCCGGTGGACGCGGCTGGAGCGCGTGATCCCGTCGAGCGCGCGGCGGGGGCGCTGCGCGACGGCGCGATCGTCGCCGTCAAGGGGATCGGCGGCTTTCACCTCGCGTGTCGCGCCGATGACGACCGTGCCGTCGCCGCCCTGCGTTCGCGCAAGCACCGCGAGGACAAGCCGTTCGCGCTGATGGCGCGCTCGGTCGAGGAGGCGCGCGGGCTGGTCTCGCTCGGCGAGGCGGACCTCGAGCTGCTGCGCTCGCCGCAGCGCCCGATCGTGCTCGCCCCGCGCCTGCCTGGGGCGCCCGCCGCGGACTCGGTGGCTCCGGGCGCCGGCGAGCTCGGTGTGATGTTGCCGTACTCGCCGCTTCACCACGTGCTGCTCGCCGACGCGGGCACGACGCTCGTGATGACGAGCGGCAACGTGTCCGACGAGCCGATCGCCTACGAGGACGAGGATGCGCTCCAGCGACTGTCGGCGCTCGCCGACCTGTTCCTGCTCCACGACCGCCCGATCGAGACGCGGACCGACGACTCGGTCGCGCGCCCCGTGGTGGTCGCGGGTTCTCAGCGGACCACGTTCCTTCGCCGGTCTCGCGGATATGTACCCGCGAGCCTGACGCTTGCCGGCGGGACTGCACGGCAAGTGCTCGCCTGCGGCGCCGAGCTCAAGAACACGTTCTGCCTCGCGAAGGGAGAACGGGCGTGGGTCAGTCATCACATCGGTGACCTCGAGAACTACGAGACGCTGCGCTCGTTCACCGTCGGGATCGACCACTTCGAGCCGCTATTCGCGGTCCGGCCGGAGGTGGTCGCGCACGATCTCCATCCCGAGTACCTGTCGACCAAGTACGCGCTCGAGCGCGACGACCTCGAGCCGATCGGCGTCCAGCACCACCACGCCCATCTCGCGGCGTGCCTCGCCGAGCACGGCCTCGAGGGTCCCGCGATCGGCGTGATCTTCGACGGGACCGGATACGGGACCGACGGCACGGTGTGGGGGGGAGAGCTCCTGTACGGCGACCTGTCGGGCTTCACCCGGGTGGGGAAGCTGCTGCCCGTCCGCCTCCCCGGCGGCGAGCGCGCGATCCGCGAGCCGTGGCGGATGGCGTGCGCCTGGCTGTCCGCGTCTGGCGGGGCGGGGCCGGAGCTTCCGGCGAGCCTCGCCGAGCAGGTTCCGGGATCCGCGTGGCGGCAGGTGTCGGCGCTCGTCGAGAGCGGTACGGCGTCGCCGCTGACGAGCAGCATGGGGAGGCTGTTCGACGCCGTGGCGGCGCTGTGCGGGATCCGCGCCGGCGTGAATTACGAGGGCCAGGCGGCGATCGAGCTCGAGCGCGCGTGCGACCCGGGGGAGCGGGGCCGTTATGAGCTGACGCTGAGCGAGGACGAGCACGGCGTCCTCGTGCTCGACCCGCGCGAGACGATTCGCGCGGTCGCCACGGATGTTCGCCGCGGAGACGCCCGCCGGGGCGATCGCGACCCGGTTCCACGCCACGATCGCCGCCGCGACGGTCGAGGCCTCGCGTACGGGCGGCGTCCGAGCAGTCGACCGAGCTCGTGGTGCTCTCGGGCGGGGTGTTCCAAAACCGGCGGTTGCTCGTCGCGGTGGCCGACGGGCTGACCGCGGCGGGGCTGCGCGTGCTCGTCCCCGAGAAGCTGCCGGCGAACGACGGCGGGATCTCCTACGGCCAGGCCGCGGTCGCCGCTAGGCTGCTCTCAGCTCATCGATGACCGACGGTCAGCAGCACCTCGAGCAGGTTCTCGCACAATCCGTGTTCAGCGGGACTGCCAACGTGCCCTTCGGCGAGATGACGCTGGATCAGGTCCGTGAGCGCGCCGACGAGCTGGGGTCTGCGGTGGGCTGGGGGCCGACCGCGCGCGTCGCCGGTGTCGCCGGCGCCTGGCGCGAGCTGGCGATGGCGATGGAGCGCGCCGGCGCGGACAAGGTGGCGGATCTGGACCCGGACACCGTGCTGGCGCTCGCGCCGAAGCTGTGGGTGACGCCTCCCGGGGGGAGCCTGCTGCCGGGGGCGTAGGGGGGGCTCTGCCTCGCGGGTCGTTTGCGGGTGGCGCTGTGTATCGCCGGGGTGCAGGCAGGGGCCGTCGACTCCCGGCCGGCGGTGGCGTGCGGGCGCCTCAGTAAACGGCGCTGGGGAAGGGGGCAGGGGAGGGCGGCTTCGGGGTCCGATTCGAGGCTCCGGATCATGCATAACACGACAACACCGGCGCAAATCCCGAGCCCTGTCGCATTGAGCACACTCCTCCTGCATAAGTCGACAGGGCTCGCCATCCCGGGCGAGGTTGTCGCGTTATGCATCATGAATGGGCGCGACCGCGGCCGATCTGCCCCCTTCCCCAGCGCCGTTTACCGGGCCGACGCCGACCCAGGCTGCGGGCGCTGAAAGCGCCCGCGGGCCGAGAGTCCATAGCACTGAGCTGGAAACCCGGAGCCGCGCGCGTCAGCCCCCCGGCGCCCCGAACGTCGACCGCAGCGACCTGGCGAAGCGCCGCGCCCGATCGGTCCCGCGCCGACCCGCCCACGGGTGTGGTCCCTTGGCCCAGGGGTGCCAGCCCAGGTTCCCGTAGTGCTCGCGCAGCAGCGCCTTGAGCTCGCCGCGATGCTCGCCGCAGGCGTACCGATGCGGCCCGTACACGCCCCGGCCGTGCCAGGTCAGCCAGCGGCCCGGATCGGCGTCGACGTACTCGCCGTGGCGGAGGTCGAGCAGCTGGCGCTCGAGCGCGATCTGGGTCTCCGGGTCGGGCTGGGCGCCGCACAGCTCACACCTGAATATGACCTTGACCGGCATGGCGTCATTGTCTCGCGCGCAGCTGCGCACACTGCGGGCACGTGCCGACGATCGCGAAATGGGTGAACCGCGCCTCGTAGCCGAACAGCTCGCCGATCGTCTCCCGAATCGGATCGAGCCGCTCCGGCTCGAGCGCCCGCACCTCGCGGCAGTGCTCGCAGAAGAGGTACTCCCGCTCCCCGCTTCCCACGAGCACGTACAGCCCGGGACCGTGGCCGAAGTGGACGTGGCGAACGAGGCCGTGGCGCTCGAGCGTCTCGAGGTTGCGATACGTCGACGCCAGGTCCAGCTCGGAGGCGGTCGCGACCCGCTCGGCGGGCAGCGGAGCGTCCGCCGCGAACAGCGCCTCGAGCACGAGCCGGCGGGCGCTCGACAGGCGCAGGCCCCGCGCGCGAAGTGCGCTCACCGCCTGCTCGAGGTTCGCGAAGTCCAGCGGCCGGGCGTCGGGGGCGACGGTCATCGAGTCACTCGGTCAGATGGGCGTTCCAGCGTTCCTCGATCCGCCCGAAGCGCCAGATCGCCAGCGCGATCACCCATGTGGCGATGAACATGCCGACGATTATGAAGCCGAGCGTGTTGATGTCGATGTTCTCGAGCCATCCCCAGAAGGACCCCTGGGCGTTCAGCTTCTGGGCGAGCAGGCCGCCGATCTCGATCGTCCCGATCACGAGCGCCACCGCCACCGAGAGTCCCGTGATCGTGAGGTTGTAGAAGACCTTCCGCACGGGCTTCGAGAACGCCCAGCCATAGGCGAAGTTCATGAACGATCCGTCGATCGTGTCGAGCAGCGACATCCCGGCAGCGAACAGGATCGGCAGGCACAGAATCGCGTAAAACGGCAACCCGGCACCGGCAGCGCCCGCCGCGAGAAACAGCAGCGCGACCTCGGACGCAGTGTCGAACCCGAGTCCGAACAGCAGCCCGATCGGGTACATCTGCCACGGCTTCGTGACCGCGCGCGAGAAGCGGCCGAGCACGCGGTTCATCAGACCTCTGGAGTTGAGCTGGTGCTCGAGCTGCCGCTCGTCGTAGCGGCCCGCCCGCATGTCCAGAAACACCCCGACGATCCCCCACAGGATCACGACGTTGAGCGCGGCGATCACATACAGGAAGGTGCCGGAGACGCCGGTGCCGATCCAGCTCGTCAGTCCGTGCAGCGTCGACCCGCCGTCGGTGACCGGGCCGCCGAGGGCCCTGATCCCGATCGCGAACAGGAACGCGAGCATGAACACGATCGTGGAGTGGCCGAGCGAGAAGAAGAAGCCGACGCTCATCGGCCGCCGGCCTTCTGCCATCAGCTTGCGTGTCGTGTTGTCGATCGCGGAGATGTGGTCGGCATCGAACGCGTGGCGGAGGCCCAGCGTGTAGGCGGTGATCCCGGTGCCGACCGCGAATGCTCCGGAGGCCCCGAGGCGGTAGTGCTGCGGCGCCACCACGGCGATCAGGAGGAAGAATCCGATCGCGTGCAGGCCGAGGACGACCGCCGCCATGATCGCCACCGTCCGCCATTGGCCCGCGTCCAGTGATTCCCTGACGCGCCGCGAGCGAGCGCCGATCCCGGTTGCCTGCGCCACGGCAGACGACGCTATGTCGACGTGGTCGCTATTGCAAGGTAATCGCGATTACGGGGTGCTCGCGATTACTCCGGCGCAACAGGTGAGCGGTCAAGGTGCAGACACCAAGTCCGCAGTGATCTGGCCGTCTCAGGACTAGTATTGGTTTCTGTACAACCTTGAGCTGATGAGAGGAGGTGATGGATGCCAAAGCGACGTAGTCGGCTGATCGAGCCGCTCGTGCGCGAGAACGGGACGCTTCGCCCAGCGAGTTGGGACGACGCGCTCGACTTCGCGGCAGAGGGGCTCGCTCGTGCCCGGTCCCAGGACGCCACCCGCTCATTCGGAATGTTCAGCTGCTCGAAGGCGTCGAACGAGGTCAACTTCCTAGCTCAGAAGTTCACCCGCTCGGTAATGGGTTCGAGCAACATCGACTCTTGCAACCGCACTTGACACGCTCCTAGCGTCGTCGGTCTGGCGACGGTGTTTGGTGCGGGCGGCGGGACGTCGTCCTATAAGGAGGTCGAGGAAACGGATCTGCTGATCCTGTGGGGCTCGAACGCCCGCGAGACACATCCGATCTTCTTCCATCACGTCCTCAAGGGCGTGCATCGGGGTGCCCGCCTGTTCGTCGTCGATCCGCGGCGCACGGGCTCGGCCCAGTGGGCCGACACGTGGCTGGGGCTGGACGTCGGCACCGACATCGCCCTCGCCAACACGATCGGGCGCGAGATCATCCACGCCGGCCTCGCCAACGAGAAGTTCATCGGGCACTCGACCACGGGCTTCGACGAGTACCGCGCCTCAGTCGAGCCGTGGACGCTCGAGGAGGGCGAGCGCGTGACGGGTGTTCCGGCGCAGACGATCCGCGAGCTCGCGCACGCCTACGGCCGCGCTGACCGGGCGATCCTCTGCTGGACGCTCGGGATCACCGAGCACGTCACCGCCGTCGACAACGTGCTGTCGCTGATCAATCTGGCGCTGCTGACCGGGCACGTCGGCCGCTACGGATCGGGCCTGAACCCCCTGCGCGGCCAGAACAACGTCCAGGGCGGCGGAGACATGGGCGCGATCCCGAACAAGCTGCCGGGCTTCCAGGACGTCCAGGACGACCACGAGGCCCGCGCCCGGTTCGAGGCGGCCTGGGGCGTGACGCTCCCGCCGAAGAGGGGCTGGCACCTATCGCAGATGTTCGAGGCGATGGAGCGTGGCGAGCTGCGCACGCTGTACGTGATGGGCGAGAACCCGGCGCAGTCGGAGGCCGATTCGAAGAAGGCAATGGACCTGCTGGAGGGCCTCGACTTCCTGATCGCGCAGGACATCCTGATGACCAAGACGTGCGACATCGCCGACGTCGTCCTGCCTGCATCGGCCTCGTGGTGTGAGGCGGATGGGGGGACCGTCACCAACAGCGAGCGGCGCGTCCAGCGGATGCGCAAGGCGCTCGACCCGCCCGGGGACGCGCGCGACGATCACTGGATCATCTCCGAACTGGCGCTGCGCCTCGGACACGACTGGGGCCATCCCACCCTCGAGCAGGCCTGGGACGAGCTGCGCTCGTTCAGCCCGATGCACCGCGGGATGAGCTACTCACGCCTCGAGGAGCTCGGCGGGATCCAGTGGCCCTGTCCGAGCGAGGGTCATCCCGGCTCGCAGTTCCTGCACGGGCGACTGTGGGACGAGCCGGTCGGAGGTCCGCTGGCGCCGTTCTCGGTCACCGAGTGGGCGCCGCCAATCGACGAGCTCGACGACGACTTCCCGATCAGGCTGACGACTGGCCGCCGGCTGGACTCCTACAACACGGGCGTGCAATCGAACCTGTACAGCTCGCCGCTTCGCCGCGGTGAGACGCTCGACCTGTCCCCCGAGGACGCGGCGAAGCTCGACGTCGAGCCAGGCGAGATCGTGCAGGTCACCTCGCGCCGTGGCACGGTCGAAGCGCCGGTGCGTCTCGATCAAGGTCTGCGGCCGGGTCTGGCGTTCATGACGTTCCACTTCCCGGACGAGGTCGACGTCAACCTGCTGACGATCGACGCGACGGATCCGAAGTCCGGCACCGCCGAGTTCAAGGCGACGGCCGTCCGCGTGGAGAAACTGAACGGCGGCGACCGCGAGACGGCCGGCGTCGCCAGCCGTGAGGTCAACCCCTAGTGGCGCAGGCCTAGCTTGGACATCCGGCTCCTTGACGCCGAGCCCACCGCGGCCGAGCGTGACGCCATCGACGCGTTCCTGGGACCGCCGGTGTCGAGCTGGACGGGCGCTGATCGAGTCGATAACGGCCACGCCGCTCATGGCGGGCACGCGGCGCGTGCCGAGCGCCACCAGCTGCTGCCGACTCTGCACGCCCTGCACAAGCAGGCGGGATGGATCAGCCCCGGCGCGCTCAACTACATCGCCCGCCGGCTCACGGTGCCACCCGCCGATGTCTACGGGGTCGCGACGTTCTACGCGTTGTTTTCGACCGAGCCGCGTTCTCCGCGGGTCCTGCACGTCTGCGACGACATCGTTTGCCGGTGCGCGGGATCGCTGGGGCTGATCGCCGCCCTGACCGAGCGGGTGGGGCCCGAGGGGACGGCGGTCGACGGCACGAGTTGGCAGCTCAGCCCCTGCCTGGGCCAGTGCGACCGGGCACCCGCGGCGCTCGTCAGCGAGTCGAGCACCTCGCCGGTGGAGCGCGAGCTGACCGAGGTGACCGCGGAGAAGCTGCTCGATGTGATCGGAGGGGCGACGCCGCTCGCTCCTCCGTCGGCGGTGCCTCCGCAGGCGGGCCAGCCAGGGCTCCGGCTCCTCGGCCGGATCGGGTTCGCCGACCCCGACAGCCTCGATGACTACCGGGCCCACGGCGGTTACTCGGCCCTGCGGCGCGCATTCGACCTCGGCCCGGACGGGGTGATCCGCGAGGTTCTCGATTCCAAGCTGCTGGGCCGGGGCGGCGCCGCGTTCCCGACGGGCCGCAAATGGGACGCGGTCGCGCGCCAGCCGCGCCGACCCCACTATCTGATCTGCAACGCAGACGAGTCCGAGCCGGGGACATTCAAGGATCGAACGATCATGGAAGGGGACCCGTTCGCGGTGATCGAGGCGATGACGATCGCCGCCTACGCGACCGGATGCGAGCGTGGCTACATCTACCTGCGCGGTGAGTACCCGCTCGCGCAGGGGCGACTGGAGAACGCCGTCGAGCAGGCCCGCGAGCGCCAGTTCCTCGGCGAGGACATCCTTGGCCACGGGTTCAACTTCGACATCGAGGTGCGCAAGGGCGCCGGTGCATACATCTGCGGCGAGGAGACCGCGATCTTCGGCTCGATCGAGGGGTACCGCGGCGAGCCACGCAACAAGCCGCCGTTCCCGGTCGAGCGGGGGCTGTTCGGCAAGCCGACGGTCGTCAACAACGTCGAGACGCTCGCCAACGTGATCCCCATCATGCTCGAAGGCGGCAAGGCGTTCGCCGCCATCGGCACCGAGGATTCGACCGGCCCGAGGCTGTTCTGCGTCTCCGGAGCCGTCGAGCACCCGGGCACGTACGAGGTGCCGTTCGGGACGACCCTCCGCGAGCTGCTCGAGCTCGCCGGCGGCGTGACCGCCGGACATCCGCTCCGCGCGGTGCTGCTCGGAGGGGCGGCGGGCAGCTTCATCACACCTGAGAACCTGGACCTGCCGCTCACGTTCGAGGACGCCCGCGCCGCGGGAACCACGCTCGGGTCGGGGGTCGTGGTGGCGATCGACGACCAGGTCGACGTCGGCGGTCTGCTGACGGTGATCGCCGCGTTCTTCCGCGACGAGAGCTGCGGTCAATGTGTGCCGTGTCGCGTGGGAACCGTGCGCCAAGAGGAGGCGCTGGCGCGGCTGAACTCCGGTCAGACGAGGGGCAGCGTCGAGGACGAGTTGGCGCTGATTGGTGAAATAGGAGAGGCGATGCGAGACGCGTCGATCTGTGGGCTCGGTCAGACTGCGTCGTCGGCGATCGAGTCGGCGATCAATCGCCTCGGTGTGTTCAACGGAGGATCGACCACGTGATCGAGTTGCCGCTGGTTTCCGCGAGCCCCGCACCACGACTCGTCGAGCTGACGATCGACGATCAGACGGTCCAGGTGACTGAGGGCTCGACCGTGCTCGACGCGTGCACGAAGGTGGGGATCGACACGCCGACGCTGTGCTTCGGCGAGACGTTGACGCCGGCGAACGCGTGCCGGATCTGTGTCGTCGAGTTGGAGGGAGCGCGAACGCTCATACCCGCGTGCTCGCGCAAGGCCGAGGACGGAATGGTGATCAAGACCGACTCCGCGCGCGTCCGCCGCAGCCGCAAGATGGTGATCGAGTTCCTCGCCTCCTCGGTGGACCTCTCGATCACACCGGCGGCGCAGGACTACCTCCAGCGTTACGACGGCCATCCGGAGCGGTACGGCCCACCGGCGCCTCCCGACGCGGACCGCGATCACAAGCGGACCGGTCACCACGAACGGCCCGATGGCCAGACCGCCGCCACCGTCCATTCACCGGCGAAGGTAGACAACGATCTGTACGTGCGCGACTACTCGAAGTGCATCCTCTGTTACAAGTGCGTCGACGCCTGCGGCGAGCAGTACCAGAACACGTTTGCGATCACGGTCGCCGGCCGTGGATTCGACGCCCACATCTCGACCGAATACGCAAACCCGCTGCCCGAGTCCGCGTGTGTCTACTGCGGCAACTGCATCGCCGTCTGCCCGACCGGCGCGCTGATGTTCCGCTCCGAGCACGAGCTGCGCGAGGCCGCGGCCTGGGACGAGTCACGTCAGAGTCAGACCGACACGATCTGCCCCTACTGCGGCGTCGGTTGCAACCTCACGCTGCACGTCCAGGACAACGAGATCGTCAAGGTCACCTCGCCAGACGACCACGACATCACGCGCGGCAATCTGTGCATCAAGGGCCGGTTCGGCTTCCAGCACGTGAAGCCGACACCCGGTCCGTAATCGGGGTCAGCCCCGCCCGGCCGGTCCGCCGGGCGCCCACGTGACGACGGCTACCTCGCGCTCAGCCATCCAGCGACCTTCTTCAGATCCGCGACGAACTCGTTCATCGCCGCGCCGCGTTCCTCGTCGGTCCGCGAGCGCAGGATCGAGGACGGATGCGCGGTCAGTGTGACGAGCTGAGCCAGCTCCGACTCCATCGGCTGGCCGCGGTCGCGCCCGATCCGCACGTGGGAGCCCAGCAGGGCCTGAGCCGCGGTGGCGCCGAGGCACACAAGCGCCGTCGGCTTCACCATCGCGATCTCGGCGTCGAGCCAGGGGAGGCAGGCGGAGACCTGCCACCGGTCGGGCTTCTGATGGATCCGGCGCTTGCCGCGGGCCTTGTAGCGGAAGTGCTTTACGACACCCGTGATGTAGACCTGATCCGTGGCGATCCCGGCTCGCTCGAGGCCCCGGTCGAGAACCTTTCCCGCCGGGCCGACGAACGGATGGCCTTCGATGTCCTCGCGGTCGCCGGGCTGCTCGCCGACGAGCATCAACGGCGCGTGGCGAGCTCCCTCGCCCATCACCGCTTGTGTCGCCCCCTCCCACAGATCGCAGGCGCGGCACCGTTGCACGGCCTCGCGCATGTTCGACGGGCTGGGACGTCGTGGCACCGGCGGCGCAGGACGATCCTGCCGCCACGCCGACCGGTTGCCGAGCGAGCTCATGGGGACTTGAATTCTTACCTCAACGATGAAACGCATACGCATCGGCTGTTCGGGATGGATGTACGACGACTGGCGTGGCCGCCTGTATCCGGCGCGCGAGCCGAAGCGCCGCTGGCTCGAGCTGTACGCCCAGCATTTCGACACCGTCGAGGTGAACTCGACGTTCTATCGGCTGGCCCGTCGCGACGCCGTCGCCGGCTGGGTGAGACAGACGCCGGACGGCTTCCTGTTCGCGGTCAAGGCCAGTCGCTACCTGACCCACATCAGGCGGCTGGTCGGGATCGGCGACGGAATCCGCCGCTTCTACGAGCCGCTCCTGCCGCTGATCGACGCGGGCCGCCTCGGTCCGGTCCTCTGGCAGCTGCCGGAGAACTTCCATCGCGACGACGAGCGGCTACACGGATGGCTCGAGGAGCTGCCGGCGGGTTTGCACACGATCGAGTTCCGGCACCCGAGCTGGTTCGTTCCCGAGGTGCTGGACGCATTGCGCTCACGTGACGTGGCGCTGACGATCGGAGACCATCCCGAGCGGCCGTTTCAGTCGCGCGAGGCGACGGCTTCCTGGCGGTTCGTGCGCTTCCACTACGGCTCCCGCGGACGCGGCGGCAACTACTCGGCCACGGAGCTCGAGCAGTGGGCGCGCAGGATCGCCCAGTGGCGCCGGCGGACGGACGTCTACGCCTATTTCAACAACGACTGGAACGGATTTGCCCCCGCCAACGCCCTCGAGCTCCAGGGGCTGCTCGAATCAGGCTGACAGCAGCGCGCTGTCGATCTGATCGGAGCGCGCTCCCGCGGGCCTACTTCGAGTACATCGACTCGAACAGGTCCTGGTAGTTCTCGTTTATGACGTTTCGCTTGACCTTGAGGGTTGGCGTCAGCTCGCCTGAATCGATCGACAGGTCGTGGTCGAGGATCGTGAACTTCTTGACCTGCTCGACCTGGGCGTAGTTGGAGTTGGCGCGGTCGAGCTCCTTCTGTACGAGCGCATGAACCTCATCGCTCTTCGCCAGCTCTCCGATGTCCTCGGGCAGCCCCTGATCCCTCGCCCAGGGGCCGATCTCCTCTTCGTCCAGCGTGATCAGCACCACGGGGTAGGGCTTGCGGTCTCCGTACATCACGGCCTGCGAGATGAAGCGCGACTGCTTGAGGTCGTTCTCGATGTTTGACGGGGTCAGATTCTTGCCGCCGGCCGTGATGATGATGTCCTTCTTCCGACCGGTGATCTTTAGATACCCGTCGTCGTCGATCTCGCCCAGGTCGCCGGTCTGGACCCACCCGTCGACGAGCGTGTCCTGAGTCGCCTCCGCGTTCTTCCAGTACTCCCTGAACACGTTCGGCCCGCGCATCAAGATCTCGCCGTCACCGGCGGTTCTCAGCTCCACTCCCGGCATCGGGCGCCCCACCGTGCCGAACTTGAAGTGGTCGAGCGTGCCGACCGTTCCCACCGCCGAGGTCTCGGTCATGCCAAAGCCTTCCAGCACGGGGACGCCGGCGGCATAGAAGAACTCGAGGATCTCGGCGGCGATCGGGGCTGCGCCGCTCACGGCCTGGCGCACCTCGCCGCCGAACAGTGCCCGGACGCGCTCGAACACGTCTTTGTCCGCCTGCTCGAATGGCTCCAGCAGCTCGGCTGGCACGTCCTCGCCGCGCTGGCGGCGCCGGCGCACTTCGACACCGACCTTGATCGCCCGGTCGAGATGGTGCTTCTCCTCGTCGCTCGCCGCCTCCCTCATCCCCATCGCCGCCGCGTAGAGCTTCTCGAAGATGCGCGGGACCGATGGCAGGTAGGTCGGCTTGGTCTCGATCAGCTCCGGCAGGATCTCCCTTGTATTGCCGCCAAAGTAGATGATCGACGTGCCCTGGTCGTATGAGGCCAGCTGCGCGGTCAACGCGAAGACGTGCGCAAGTGGCAGGTACAGGTACGTCTTCTCACCGGGCTGTACGAATTCGAGTTCCTGAACCATCTTGCAGACGGACATCGCGTTGGCGTGGGTGAGGACCACGCCTTTCGGGGGGCCCGTCGTCCCGGACGTGTAGACGATCGTGTACGCGTCACTCGCGGCGACCGCCTCCTGCCGCGCGGTCAGTTCCTGCGGATCGCGGGCACGGCCGCGCTCGCGCAGCTCGTCGATCGTGGGCTCGCCGCCGCCCGCCTCGATTCCGATCACGTGCTCGAGGGCGCCGAGCTCGCCGCGGACCTGGTCGATCTTGGCCCGCTGGTTCTCGTTCTCGCAAATTACCGCTCGTGCCCCCGAGTTGCCGAGCACCCACTTGCACTCGTTGGGCGCGTTCGTCGGGTAGATCGGAACGACGATGCCGCCGGCCGCCGAGATCGCGTAGCTCGCCAGCGTCCACTCCCAGCGCGTGTCGGCGAGCACAGACACGCGGTCTCCCACCTCGATCCCGAGTTCCACAAGCCCCAGCGCGAGTTCGTGAATCGCCCTGACGGCCTCGGCGTAGGTGAGCTCCTGCCACTCGCCGCCGACCTTGTAGCGCACTGCGTTCCGTTCTCCGAACCGCTCGACGGCTGAGGCCGGCAGCGCGCCAACCGTCGAAACGATCGACCTGGATGTGGATGAGGTGTCGGTCATGCGTCTCTCTCCTTATGGACTACCGTGATCCTGCTCGGGGCTGGGTGACTGCAAACGGGACGGCGGCGACGGCTCCTTCCGCCGTCAAAGCTGCGATCGTCCTGATCGTGGACGGAGCAGTCTGCCAGCGGATTGGACATGGAGGAGCTAGCGCGCTCGCGCCCGCCAACACGCTCGAATCGTTCGATGCTGCGCTGGAGGTCGGGGTGGACATGGTCGAGTTCGACGTTCGTGCTTGGTGCGGTCAACTGGTGCTGGCGCACACGATCCTCGATGCCCGTCAGGATCGCAACCTGACGTTCAATCAGGCCCTCCGGCATCTTTCGAGCCGGCGATTCCATGACGTCGAGCTGAACGTCGACCTCAAGCGGCTGGGGTGCGAGCCCGCCGTGCTGGACGCATTGCGCCGGCACGGGCTCCTCGAGCGGACGCTGATCTCATGCCAGGTTTCGGGTGTCCTGGACCGGGTCCGGGCTCTCGAGCCCGGAGTCGGGACGGGTATCTCCATCGGGGGCCGCCTCGCCCGCGTCAGCCGCCGCTGGCGCGACTGGCGCTCGCAGGTGCTGGCAGGGCTGGCCTCGCGGCGGTGGCAGGTCGTGATGGCTCAGCACCGGCTGGTCGATCCGGTGCTGCTCGAGGACGTCCTGGCCCGTCGCGGGCGGTTGTGCGCGTGGACGGTCAACGAACGACCGGCAATCGACCGACTCCGAGCTCTCGGCATCCACGGCATCGTGACCGCCGATCCGCGGTTGTTCTCCTAAAGACCGAGGTAGGGCACCATGAGACGACCCGCGGCCGCCCATTGCTAGATTTCCGATCCGTCTAACGGCGGCAGCCTCGTCGGCGACTATTGGCGGTGGGCTTGAGCGAATCTGGTGCTCCCGATACTCCGATTCCCGGGCAGCTGGAGATCGAGACGATCGCCGGCCCGGACTCGACCGTGCTGACGGTGCGAGGCGAGCTCGACCTGACCTCGGCTCCCGCGTTCGAGCGCGAGCTCCGGGCTGTCGAGGCGACGAATCCGCGGCGGCTGGTCATCGACCTGAGCGGCCTCGAGTTCATGGACAGCACGGGGCTGCGCGCACTTCTGCTCGCACGTGAACGCGCCCAGGCCGACGGACACGAGCTCGCACTGCGCCGCGGGCCGCGGCAGGTTCAGCGTGTCCTCGAGCTGACGAAGACGGCCGAAGCGTTCGAATTCGAGGACTGATCGCGAGGCCGGCCGGCGACGGTTCGGGGTCGACGAGGCCGAGGGATCAGCTACGATCACGCGCAACGTTGCTGGGTCTGGAACCAAGCAGGGTGGGTGCGGGGCGGCGCTCACGAAGCGTCAGGGCGGTGGGACTCCTGGCGTTGCTAGCGACCTTGCTTGCGTTCGTCTCCTCCGCCCAGGCGCACGGCCACAGCAAGGTCGTGCGGTACCGCGGCTTCAAGCTCCGCGTGCCGTCGTCGTGGCCCGTTTTCGGGCTCGCGGCGAGGCCCAGAGTCTGCGTCCGATTCGATCGCCACGCCGTGTACCTGGGCCGTCCGAGCGGCCAGCAGCAGTGCCCGACCGCGGCCGCGGGCCGGACCGAGGCGATCCTCGTCGAGCCGACCTCGGCCTCCGGTTCTCATCCGAGCTCGCTCCCGTCCGTCCTTCCGGGCACCCAGCGCTCGGCCGCCGAGATCGCCGTCCCGAAGCACCGGGTGGTGGTGCTGGGCACGTGGGCGACGAATCCCGCCGTGATCGCGCGAGCGATGGGGATTCGCTCCTTACGCACGCTCCGCGCCCACTCCGTGAAGGGCTCGACCGCCGCAGCCCACGCCTCTCGCGCGAAGGCGACGGTCGCCGGGACGTACACGGGCCTCGGGTTCGACGCGTGCTCCGCACCGAGCGCCGCGACGATGTCCGCGTGGGTCTCGTCGCCGTACCACGCCGTCGGCATTTACATCGGCGGCGCCAACGTCGCGTGCTCCCAGCCGAACCTGTCGGCTACGTGGGTAAGCCAGGAGGCGGCGGCCGGCTGGCACCTGATCCCCACGTACGTCGGGCTGCAGGCAGCCGGATCGGGCTGCGGGTGCGCGACGATCACCAAGGCCAAGGCGTCATCGCAGGGCTCAGCGGCCGCCAGCGATGCCGTCGACCAGACGAGTGCGCTCGGCATCGGTCCGGGCAACCCGATCTACTACGACATGGAGGGTTACTCGGCGACGGCGGCCAACGACTCTGTCGTGCTCGCGTTCCTATCGGGGTGGACGGGGCAGCTGCACGCGCTGGGCTACACCTCGGGTGTCTACAGCTCGGCCGATTCAGGGATCCGCGCCTTGGTCGGTGCCGAAGGGACATCGTTCCTCGAGCCCGATGACATCTGGATCGCCGATTGGAACAACGCGAAGAACACCAGCGATCCAAACGTCCCCAGCGGCGATTGGGCGAACCATCAGCGCATTCACCAGTACGCGGGGGGGCACAACGCAACCTACGGCGGCCACACGATCAACATCGACAGCAACTATCTCGACGGCGCGACTGCCGGTGCGACCGGTGGTCTCGGTCTGTTCCCCGATGGCACGTTCGTGCAGGTCGCCGGTACCGGGGGCGTCTACGAGATTGCCGGTGGCGCCCCACTGATCGTGAGCTCGTGGGCCGCGGTCGGCGGGCCGCAGCCGGTCACGGTCATCACCCAGGAGCAATTCAATTCACTCCGCCGGTTCCCGCTGAACGGGACTTTCCTCGGTACGGCGGCCGGCGCCGCGTATCGGGTCGCCGGCGGTGCGCCGATCCAAATCACCAACTGGGGCGTATTCGGCGGCATCCAGCCGTTCGTGACGATCGATCCCTGGGACATCCTGAACATCACGAATCCGGCGACGCATCTCCGCCGCACCCCGGCGAGTGGGACGACGGTCGAAGGCGTCCCGTCTCGCAAGTACTGGTCCTTCAACAGGCGCGGACGTCGCATGATCGCGAGCTCCAGCCGCTCTGCGACCCCAGTCGATGACCAAGGGCTCGCCGTCTTCCCGTCGGTGCCGTGCCTAGTCCCGCGGCTCACCAACCTGACCTTCCCGCAGGCGAAGAGCGCTCTGGCCCGAGCCGACTGCCGACTCGGCAAGGTCGGCCGTCCGCTCCACTGGCCCCGTTTTCACAAGCTCCGGGTGTTCTGGCAAATCCCAATCGGCGGCCGCAAGCACGCGGCCGGCTGGCGCGTCGGAATCAAGATGCGATGACCGTACGTCGGGGGGCAGCCGCGGCTCTCGGGGCAGCCGCGGTCGGGGCGGCGGTTCTGTGCGTCCTCGTCTATCGCGCGCAGACGGCGGCGGGGAGCGCTCCTGCCCGGGCCCCGAGCCGCTCCGCAATCTGGCGCGAGAATCAAAAGCCGGGTAACTGGAAATGGCTGGCCGACGCCGCACCGAACGGGGCGATCGAGGGCTACGGCTCCCAGTCGAGCGTGGTCGCCGGTCAAACGGTCGATCTCCACGTCCGCACCGTCCCGCCGCCCCGTATCGCGTCGCGGTCTACCGGCTCGGCTGGTACCTCGCATGGGGTCGCCGCCGTGAAGGTCTCGCTCAACCGCCCCCGGGCCTACCGAAGCTCACGTTTCCGGTCGGGTTCGAGTACAGCCTGCTCCAGTTCATGGAGCGCAACGGCTTCCCGCTCGAGTACGTCACCGACATCTACGTCGACGAGCATCCCCAGCTTCTGCTCGAGCACCCGCTGACGATCGCACTAGGCCACGGCGAGTACTGGTCGCAGGGCATCCGCGCCGCGTGGGATGGCCGCGCGGTCCGCCGGCAAGAATCTGGCGTTCCTCGGTGCGGACACTGGCTACTGGCAGATTCGCTACGAGGACTCGCACCGCACGATCGTGGAGTACCGGTCGAGCACGCTCGATCCCGACCCGACCGCGCCGGCTCCCCGCCGCGACCGTCGCAAGCCGGCGCGAGACAAAGGAAGACCCCCCGCTGGCGTTTCCTCCAACGGGGGGCCATTGCACGCCTGCGGTTGTCGGCCAATCAGGCGCGCGGGGTGGTGAGCCGCCCTCGCGGCCCCCAGACGCGGTGCGGACGCTGCCGCGAGGGCGATTGGTGTCACTCTCGGCTGCGCGGGGCCTCCGAGCAATGGGGGCCACCACCCATCTATGTCCGCCGCCTTAGAAACTGTCCGTGACCACCGCCGCCTGTCGTCGCAGCCGGGCTCGGCGGGTCTTGACGGCCCGCCGAGGATCGGACTACGCTCCGCTCAGGGGTTTTCGAGGGTAAAGGAGAACGCGGTGGCTCAGTCCGTCGAAGTTGCCCCAGGCGCGGTCGCGAAGATCCGCAATCCATCGGGCGTGCTCGGTCTCGCGCTCATCACGCTCGGGATCTACTACGTCTTCTGGTGGTACTTCATCAACCGCGAGATGGCCGACCTCGGCCGAGCGCGTGGGGTTGACCTGGGACAGAGCCCTTTCACGAGCGTGCTCGCGGTCACGATTGGCGCGTTCATCATCGTCCCGCCGTTCGTCTCGGTCTGGAGGACCGGACGCCGAATGGAAGGGGCTCAACAGACGGTCGGCGAGTCGGGCGGAAGCGGTCCGCTGTTCTTCGTGCTGCACATCATTCCGATCGTCTCGCTGATCGCCCCCGTGTATATGCAGAGCGAGCTCAACAAGGCGTGGCGAGCGGCGGCCGCCGGCCCGGTTCAGCGCGCCGAGTAGGCCCCTCTCGCGGAAGGGCCGCACGAAAAGCGCGCCCGGCAGGATTTGAACCTGCGACCTTTCGCTCCGGAGGCGAACGCTCTATCCCCTGAGCTACGGGCGCTCGATGATGGGACGCCAGAGCTTACCGGTCACCCGCGGCCGATCTGGATTGTCCGGCAACATCGATGACGACCATGGAGATCGCGATCATCGCGGACACGCACATGCCACGCGGACAGCGGCAGCTGCCGGACGCGTGCATCAAACGGCTGAAGGCCGCGGATGTGATCGTGCACGCCGGGGACTTCACCAGGCTCCCGGTGCTCCGTGAGATCCAGTCCTACGGTCGCGTCTTCGCGGTCCACGGAAACGTCGACGACGCCGAGGTGCGAGCGCTCCTGCCCGAGAGGTTGACGATCGACGAAGGCGGGATCCGCGTGGGCGTGGTCCACGATGGGGGACCCGGCCGTGGCCGTCTCGCCCGGCTGCGCGGGTGGTTTCCGGACGCTCAAGCGGTGATCTTCGGCCACTCACACATTCCGCTCCACGAGCGGGCCGACGATGGGTTTCAGATCTTCAATCCGGGCAGTCCGACCGAGCGCCGGCGCGCCCCGCTGCACACGATGGGCGCGGCGTACATCCGGCAGGGCGGGGTCGCGTTCGAGCTCATCGGGCTCGGCTGACAGACTGGCTCGGCGATGGACCTCTCGATCTTCTTTGCCGGCACGGCCGGCTCGATTCCGACCGCGCGGCGCGGACTGCCCGCGCTGCTTGTCCGTCGTGGCGGTGATCGGATCCTGTTCGACTGTGGCGAGGGCACACAGCGCCAGCTGGTCCGCTCCGTCGGCCTAGCCGACGTGAACGAGATCTTCCTCACGCACTTCCACACCGACCACTGGCTGGGGCTGCCGGGGATGCTGAAGACGTTTGACCTCCGGGGCCGCGAGCGGCCGCTCGCGGTCCACGGGCCGCCCGGCTTGCGCGAGGTGCTCGTGTTCGCCCTGCGGGCGTTCGGCCGGGTCCGGTTCGACCTGCAACTCGTCGAGCTCGCGACCGGCGACGTACTCGAGCGCGACGGCTACAGGATCGCCCCGGTTCCGGTCTCGCATCGCGGGCCGGCGTTTGGGTACGTGATCTTCGAGGACGAGCGGCCGGGGGCGTTCGACACGGAGGCGGCACAGCGGTTGGGGCTCACCCCGGGACCGGAGTTCGGCCGGCTCCAGCGAGGCGAGACCGTCAACGGCGTCGCGCCCGAGCAGGTGCTGGGGCCGCCGCGGCCCGGACGGAAACTCGTGATCTCGGGCGACACGATGCCCACCGAGACGATCAAGGTGGCGGCGGATCGGGCCGACGTTCTCGTGCACGAGGCGACGTTCGCCCACGATGAGCGGGAGCGCGCCGCCGAGACCGGGCACTCGACGGCGGAGCAGGCAGCGACGATCGCACGAGACGCCGGCGTCGCGATGCTCGCGCTGACGCACTTCTCCACGCGCTATCCGGTGGGGCTCCTGCGCGATGAGGCCCGCGCCGTGTTCGCGCCGACCGTGCTCCCGCGGGACTTCGACACGATCGAGGTCCCGTTTGCGGAGCGCGGACAGCCGCAGCTGACTCCCTGGGGCGATGGCGGGGAGGCGAGTCGTCCCGCGCCCGACCCCGAAGAGGCCGAAGCAGCCGCTCCCTGAGCGCGGGGACCGGCGTGGGCCGCCGCGCCCGCGAACCCGCGCGCGGTCGCGCCTAGTTGCAGTAGGGTGGCGCGCTGTTGGAGAAGAGGATGCGTAGCCGCAGCGAGGACGGACGTGCCCGCCCGTGGACCGGGGTCGTGGAGCGTGCGCCGACAGGCATGATCGTCGCGATGCTCGCGTGCGCCTCGACGGTGCTCGTCTCCGGGGCGATCATGGTCGCCAGCGCGGCGTCGCGTCCGCTGCACCGTGCACGGGCCACCCACCGACTGGCCGCGGCCGTGGCCAACCCCCGAGCCTCCGCCGAGCTCCGTGCCGGCTATGTGTCGGTGCGCGTCCGCGGACCCGCCGGCGCCAGCGTCGAGGTGGGCTCCCAGCTCGTCGAAACCGCGCGCGCCGGCGCGAGCCGTGGCGAGGGCGACGCGGCCCTCGTGCCGGCAACGGTCGTGCTCTCAGCCGCGGGGCGCGGATCCACGGTGCTCACGCTGACCGCGGGCGCCAGGGACCGGATCAGAGCTGCCCTCGCTCGCTGCGACCGGCTCTTCCTCGCGGTCTCACTGGACGGCCAGGCGGGGAGGCGAATCGCCCTGACGATCCCGCCGTGCCCAGCGCCAGGCGCGGAGCTCGCGCGGCTGATCAAGACGCCGGGAGGCGACTTCTCCGCCACCGCCCGGGGCCGGTTCCCCGGACGGCCGGCGCGCTTCAAGGTCGGCGCCGCCGTGGCTGACTTCAGCCCGCCGGCGGCCGGCCAGGGGCCCGACGACGGCACCAACTGCGACAAGACCGGCACGTACAACGGGACGCGTCCGTTCGCCTACATCGAGCCGTACATTGATGTGGGCCACGTCGGGCACTTCGTGGCCGGCGATCCCGTACCTCGATTGCAACGGGAACGGACGCTGGGACGGCAACCTGCTCGGGGGCGGCGCATCGACGCCCCGCTACTTCACGAAGGTCGCGGATCCGGTCGGGGCGCGGGCGTTCGTGGTCTCCAACGGCAAGCAGACGATCGCCGTCGAGGTCGTCGATCAGGAGGGGCTCTTCGACGTCTACCAACAGCAGATTCGCGCGCGCGTCGCCGCCGACGGCGTCCACCTGAACAACATCTTCATCTCGGCGACCCACGACGAGTCGGCCCCCGACTCGCTCGGTCTCGGGGGGATCGATCAGACGACGTCGGGCGTCGACGACTACTGGTTGCACTACATGATCGTCCGCAGTGCGCAGGCGATCGAGAAGGCCTACCACGCGATGCGCCCGGCGACGATCCGGTACACGGAGACGCTCGAGCCGCGCAACGTCCGCCAGTGCTGGTCCTCGTATCCGTTCGTCGACGACCAGCACATCCCGATCCTCCAGGCCATCGGACGAGGCGGCAAGGCGATCGTGACGCTCGCGAGCGTCAGCCAGCACGACGAGACGCTCGGCTTCAACAGCGGCACGCCGCAGCTCGACGCCGAGCAGGACTGGGTGTCCTCCGACTGGGTGAAGTTCTTCCGCCAGTCGGTGCAGCGCCGTTTCGGCGGCGTGGCGATCGAGATGGCTGGGTCGGTGGGAAGCAATGAGAGCCCCGAGGTTTACAACGGTCCGATCTCCCGGACGCCGCAGCAGTTCGTTGACGCGAGCCATCCGGCGGGCTGCCGGACGCTGTTCAATAGTCCGAACGGCCCCGACGTCGCCGGCACCGGTCACGTGCCGCTCGGATACACGGGCGAGACCAAGGCGTTCGGGGATGACATCGCGAGCTCGCTGATCGCCGCCCTGCGTTCGCGTTCGGCCTACACGTCGACGAGCAACGTCATCTGGGGCGCGAGGCGCAACGTGTGCATCCCGCTCGGAAACGTGCTCTTCCAGTTCGGCGCCGCGCTCGGCGTGTTCGCCCACCGCCCGGGCTACAACAGCGACTGCAGCGTCGAGTACCCAGTGGCTCCGAACGGCACCACGCAGGGCACGAGCCTGCTCTCACAGGTGGCCAGCTTCCAGATCGGCGACGGCCAATTCATCTCCGTGCCGGGCGAGGCCTTCCCGTTCACGTACCTCGGCAGCTTCCTCGGTCCGCAAGACATGCCGGACCCCAGCGACCCGATGACGCCGATGCTGATGCCCCACGTGCACGCACCGTTCCGGTTCTTCGACGGGCTCGCCGAGGACATGCTCGGGTACATCTTCCCGGAGGGCAATGCGGTGGGAATCCCGACGGCGGCGAACCCCAACGTCGGCGACACCGACCGGTTCGGCTGCAACCACTCCGACGACTCGGAGTCGACGGGAGCCGACACGGGCGAGATCGTTGGCAACGCGCTCGTCTCGCTGCTCGACGCCCACGACGGCAGGCCCGAGGCAGAGGTCGCCGGCCGCTACGTGCTCCCCGATGGCACGCAGTCCCGCGATCCCCTCGGCGGCCCTGACTCGCTGAAGTGCGACACCGATCAGGTGTTCACGCCCGACGGCCCGGCGATCGGGGTGGAGCTCGCCGGCGGCAGGATCGTCCACCCGCTCGCGTGGATGTCGCTGAGCGGCCTGCCCCAATCACACGCCGACCGTGACACTCGCGGCTATTTCAACGCGCGCGGACACCGCGTCTGGCTGAACGTGTTCCCCGACTTGACCCTCCCGTGATCAGACGCGCGGTGCCGTTGATCGTCACCGCGACGTTCCTGGCCGTGAGCGTGCCCGCGGCGCTCGCCGAGTTCCCCTACCCCGGCGGAATCGGGCGGCCCGAGTCGCCGAGCTATCGGCTCGCGCCCGGCGTGACCCCGTCGAATTTCTCGGAGACGGGCGATTGGGAGCTGTCCGCGACGCCGGACACGAGCGCCACGAGCGAGGCGGGCATCGACAAGCAAGCCGATCAGCTCTGCGGAGTGCGAGGGATCAGCCTGGTCGACGCCGACACCGTCGAGCCGACCGGGTGTGCCGCCGGCGAGCCCGTCAAGACCGCGTTCGGCGTGACGACCGGCAACCCTGACGTTCACATCGCCGTGCTCGACTCGGGCATCGAGTGGAACAAGCCCAGCGTTATGGCCAATGAGGCGGACAAGATCTGGCTGAACACGGCCGAGCTCCCTGCTCCGCGGCATGACCTATTCAGGCCGCTGGCGCCGCTGCCCGGAGGCAGGACGTGTCAGAGCCTCTCGAACTCGCGCGGCGGCGATTACAACCGCCTGGGCAACTACTGGCCCAACGGGCATGGCGGCGACATCGGCGGCGACTACGACATCATCGGTGACGGCACCGTCAGCGTGCTCGACTGGGCGTGCGACTCGCGCGTCGCCAGCGCCCTCTACCCAGCCGCGCTGAACCCCGGTCGGACGTGCCCAGGCTCGAGCGCATGCAAGCCCGACCCGGATTACCACGGCCCGGTCGTGAACGGCCAGCTCGTGTTGACGCCCGAAGCGCTGATCCTCGCCTTCAGCGACGGCAGGGACCATGACCACGACGGTTACGCGAACGACATCGCCGGGTGGAACTACGTCGACAACGACAACGACCCCTACGACGACGTCCAGTACGGCCACGGCAGCGGCGAAGCTCAGGACTCGACCGCCGAGGCCGACACCGGCGGCACCGTCGGCACCTGCCCGAACTGCATGATCATGCCGCTCCGCGTCGGTGAGTCGTTCGTCGCCGACGCCAACCGCTTCGCCGAGGCCGCGCTGTACGCCACCGACGAAGGAGCCGACGTGATCCAGGAGGCGCTCGGCACCTACAACGCGCCGTACTTCGCCCGCCAGGCGATCGAATACGCCTACGACCACGGCACGACCGTCATCGCCTCGGCCGCCGATGAGGCCGCCGAGCACCACAACGAGCCCGGCTCGCTTCCCGACACGATCGTCGTCAACTCGGTCAACGAGCCCGTCTCCGGTCTCACCAACGTGCCGCCCTCCTACCTCCAGCTCAACGGCTGCACGAACTTCGGGACGCGGATCGATCTCGCCGTGGAGGGCTCTTCGTGCTCCTCGGAGTCGACCGGCAAGAGCTCGGGCGTCACGGGGCTGATCTACAGCGCCGCCGAGGACGCGCTGGCCGCGCACAAGATCTCGCCCAGCGACCACTGCCGGCGCGTCGACGGGACGCCGTGCATCGTCACCCCGAACGAGGTCAGGCAGCTGCTGGCATCGGGCAACATCGCCGGTGATACGACGACCGGTGAGGCCGCGCCAAGCGCCGGCACCGCCCCCGCCGACGAGGGCGACGGCGGACAGGCCGACGACATCAACTTCGCCCTCCAGCCCGAGAGCTCGTGCGCCCAGCACGACATCCCCACCTGCACCGACCCCAACCTCAACACGACGTTCGCGCCCGACATGGCCGGAGGGGTCCTCGGGCCTCTGCCCGACACCTCCCAGTACCCGGCCCGGAAGGGGTTCGACGAGTTCTACGGCTACGGCCGCCTGAACGCGTACAAGGCGGTCGCCGCGGCGTCCGCCGGAGAGATCCCGCCCGAGGCTGACATCACCTCGCCGGATTGGTTCGCGCAGATCGACCCCGGACAGAAGGACTTCGACCTCGACGGCTACGTGAACGCGCGCGTGCCCTACACCTGCCGCGTGGACATCGCTCCCGGCGCTGAGCCCAACAACGCGCTCGCGAGCGCGAATCCACCGGGCGACTTCCACACGATCCCGTCCTCGTACTGCAACGCGCGAACGGTGCACTCGGCGGGCCGGTCGGGGCTTCTGGCGGCGATCAGCATCGCCTATCTGAAGTCCCTGTTCCCGCCGGGCAATCCCAGCTCGTTCACCGGCAACGAGAACGGCGGCATCCCACAGTCGGCGTTCGGGCGGCCCAACACGCAGCCGTACGCGTTCACCGTTCGCGTCGTGGTGGGCACCGCGCGGGGAATGGCGATGACCGGCGAAGATCGCCGCCAGCTGTTCCTGCACCGAGACCAGGACATGATGGCCGGCTGGCCGAAGGAGCTTCGCGGCGACGGCGACTCGAGCCCGATCCTCGCCGACATCGAGGGCGATGACCGCAACGACCTGATCGTGGCGACCTCCGACGGCTGGATTCACGCCTACCGGCCGAATGGCTCGGAGGCGCCCGGCTGGCCCGTTCACACCGACCCGCTGCCGCTGCACACCGGCGAGGCGGCGTACGGTCGCGGGGGAGTGGGGCGGGGCCACTACGCGGCCGTGCTCGGGAGCCTGGCCGCCGGCGATCTCTTCCACGACGGTCAGATCGACGTGGTGGCCGACGACATGGACGGCAACGTCTACGCCTGGAACGGGCAGGGCCAGCCCGTCTTCCACGCCCACGCCGATCCCGCCTACTCGGGCGCTCCGCTCGATTACCCGCGCGACCCCCGGGGCGCGCTCGACACGGTTCGCCAGGGCGTGCGCGACCGCACCGAAGGCGGTTTCCTCGGCTCACCCGTCCTCGCCGACCTCAAGGGTGGTCCCGGTCCGCTCGACATCATCGCCGCCGGCGAGGATCGCCACCTCTACGCATGGCAGCCCAATGGGCGGCCGGTGCCGGGATTCCCGGTGCTCGTCGAGGATCCCGACAAGCTGACGGCGGTCGACCCGACCACGAACCAACCGACGTTCAGCACGACCAGAACCGAACCGAACCCCGGCATCGGCGAGGACCAGGGCAAGATCATCGACACCCCCGCGGTGGCGTACATCAACGGGCCCGACAAAGCCGCCGATGATCTACGTCGGGACCAACGAGGAGTACACGGTGAACACCGGCGACGAGGGTCCGATCAACGCCACCGGCGTGAGCACGTCCGCCCTCGGCGCGGTGGGGGCCACGTTCGCCAACGGGCGGGTCTATGCGATCAAGCCGACCGGCGGGAGCATGACCTGCGCCGGAAACCAGTGCAGCTCATCCGCGTTCGAGCCGGGCTGGCCGGTCAAGATCGGGATCGTGAACGAGGGCCTCCTGCCGGACGTCGGAGAGGGAATCAACGGCTCGCCGGTGGTGGCGCCTTTGA
Organism: uncultured Solirubrobacterales bacterium; assembly: GCA_963812225.1. Classification (GTDB taxonomy): domain Bacteria; phylum Actinomycetota; class Thermoleophilia; order Solirubrobacterales; family Solirubrobacteraceae; genus Palsa-465. Next base: position 180,219 of record CAWEUN010000004.1, on the reverse strand, counting down.
CCTGCCCCCACGGCGGGACGGGGATGAAGATCGGAGTGTCGCCCGACGCCGGCCCGGCGTACATCCTCAACCCCGACGGCAGCTCGTGCTACGGATCGGTGAACGGGCAGGACAACACGCTCGCGATCGACGGGGCCGCGGGCAACGGGCAGAAGATCGATCAGCCGGCGGTTCCGGCGGTCGGCGCTCCGGCGTTCGGCACCCTCGACGGGAGCGCGATCTCGATGTTCGATCCGGGCGCGGGGCTGATCCGCTCCCTGAGCATCGCCGTGAACGGCGAGCACAAGGGCGGCCAGGACTTCATCCTCGGCTGGAACACGGCCACCGGCCAGTTCGATCCGGGCTGGCCGGCCGTCGACAACGACCTCGGCTTCCTCACCGGTGAGGTCGTGGGCGACGTCACCGGCCACGCGCCCGAGCAAGACGTCGTCGGCGGCACCTCCTCGCTCGACCTCCAGGCGTTCAACTCGCTCGGGCAGCCGGCGAGCTCGGCGTGGCCGAAGCTCAGCGGCGACTGGCTCGTCGCGACGCCCGTGCTTGGCTCGTTCGGCACGCTCGACTACCGCGGCGGCGCCGGGAAGGACGTCGTCACGATCACGCGGTCGGGGACGCTGTCGGTGTACACGACGACGGCCAAGGCGTGCTCGCCATCCTCGTGGCCGAACTGGCATCACGACATCGCCAACTCGGGCGACTACACGCGCGACGCGATCCCGCCCGGCGTTCCATCGAACGTGTCGCTGTCGCGCCGGGCCGTGAGTTTCGCGGCACCGGGCGGGGACGGGGAGTGCGGCCGGGCCTCGAGCTACCAGGTCGTGACCTCGCCCAACCCGATCACGGCCGCCAACTTCGCCCGCGCTAAGCGTCTCAGCAGCGCGCCGGCGCCGGCCGCGGCCGGTACGGTCCAGCGCTTCCGGCTCGGGCCGGCGGCGAGGCGCTATGTGGCGATCCGCGCCGTCGATGAGCAGGGCAACCTCGGCCTCCCGGCCGTGCTCGACACGCGCGGCGTCCGCAAGCACGCGCGGCCACCCGCCTCGTGCGCGGCGCTCGGCCCGACCGGCAGCCTCGGGGTGCGGCTGGGCCGGCACGGCCGCGCGATGCTCACCGGACATGCGCTCGACCGATCGTGCGGCGGGGCCCCGATCGAGCGCGTGCGGTTGAGCGTGGCGAGGACCAGGCACTCGCGCTGTCAGTTCCTGCGGGCCGGCGGCAGGTTCACCCGGCTGCGCAACTGCAGTTCGCCGGTGTTCGTCGAGGCAACGGTGAGTCGTGCGAGGGCGGGGCGGCGGTCGAGTTACGTCCTGCGCGTGCGGCGGGCGCTGGCGCCGGGGAGCTACCGGTCCGTGGCGATCGCCAGCGATGAGGCGGGGCGGGTTGAGCTCGAGAACCGCTGGGACGCGGTGGCGTTCAGGGTGCGATAGGCCGGTACGAGCCCGAGGCTTGCGCGTTCGCCGCCGCCGATGTCGGTATGCCGGTGGTCGGGAGGATGTAATGCGGGGAGCGGTGGGGCCCACTTAAGAGATGTGACGACATCAAACATCACGCACGAGGTTCGGGTGCGCGGCTCTTCTCGGCTGGAGTTCGAGTCCGCATACCGGGAGAACGTCGGGCCGGTCGCGGCGTTCTTCGCTCGGCGTTGTCGCGATCCGCAGCAGGTGGCGGATCTGACCTCACAGACGTTCGTTGAGGCGATCAGGTCTGCAAGGACGTTCCAGGGGCGAGGTAGCACGACCGCCTGGCTGATCGCGATCGCGCGACGGGTGTATGCCAACCATCTGGCCGAGCAGGCGGTTGGCGCGGCTTTGATTGATCAGCTAGGCGGCAGGCTCGTCCTCGCGGACGACGAGTTCGAGGATGTCGCGGCACGGATCGACGCGCAGCGCGACGGGAGGGAGCTGCTCGAACGGGCCGCGGGTCTCTCGGTTGTTGAGCGCGAGGCGATCGAGCTGGTTGATCTGTTGGGACTGGCGCCGAAGGACGCCGCTCGTGTGCTTGGCGTCTCGGCGAACGTGCTGCGCGTGCGGCTGTTCCGCGCACATCAGCGACTACGAAAGGAGCTAGGCGATGACCGCCTTTGAGGACGGACTTTGGGAGCGGCTCGTTGATGAGCATGCGGCCGATCGCGTCGCGCTCGGGCGAGTGGCGAAGCCGAGGAGCAGGCGACGTCTGCTCGTCGGCGTGAGCGGGATCGCCGCGGCGAGTGGTGTCGGTGTGCTCGCTGCCGCCCTGTCGCTCTTCGGTGGAGCGAGCACCGCCTTCGCCGGCTGGACGTCCCAGCCGACGACGCCGACTGCAGCTCAGCTCGCAGCGACCGAGGCCTATTGCGCGAGCAATGTGCCGGATCCTGGGCTGCCGCTGAAGCTCGTAGATGCTCGGGGACCGTTCACATTCCTGGTCTACTCCGACGGCAGTTCGAACGCCTTCTGCACCTCAGGACCGTCATTCCAGAATGCGTCGGGGTGGAGCACCTCGCCTCCGGTGACGGTCCCCGCCGGCAGGCTGTTCCTGTGGACCGACCACGTAACGGCAGCTAACGGCCAACCGTACGGATCGATGATCGCCCAGGCCGGCGCGGGCGTGACCGCCGCCAACCTGACGCTCGATAACGGCGCCGAGGTCACGGCAACCGTCAAGAACGGCTGGGCGGTCGCGTGGTGGCCGGGCGCGCACCACGTCGCCAGTGCACAGCTGACCACGCGCTCGGGCACGAAGACGCAGACGTTCCTGCCGTACCCATGCGACGTGCACAACTGCAACGGTGGCGGGTCGCACGGCGGCGCGCCGGGCGCAGGTCCGAGCGGCGGCTAGCACCGGGTCCTCCAACGGGTTGTTCAGGCGGCCGCCACGAGGCGGCCGCCTGACGTTCGACGGGTGCCTGCAAAGGTGCTCCACCGCGCGGCGTCGAGCCCCCGGAGGTGGCATCGAGGGCTCGGCATGCGCGGTGGCGATTTTGCGGACTATGCGGTCAGTTTCGCCCGAGGCCAGGTGGAAAATCGCACACGCGTCGCGTTCGTTGGCAGGTGGGGTGAGTAGTGTCGATATGGCGAGCGTTATCGCGATCCGACCGATCCGACGCCATCGCCGGCCCGCGGGCGCTTCGCCACCGCAGCTTGGGTTGGCGGCGGCCCGGCATTTGGCTGGGGAGAAGGGGGAAAGATCTGCGCTGGCGCGGTCCGACGCCCTCACCACCGGAAAATCATGCTTAACACGTCAATCTCGTTAAAGAACCCGAGCCCTGCCGTGCTGTGCATGAGGAGCGTGCTTAATACGGCAGGGCTCGCCGATTTTTCCGGTCGTGACGTGTTATGCAGGATTTGGAGCGGCGCTCGGCCCCGCCCGGGCACCTCACCCACCCCCTCCCCAGCGCCGTTAAAGCCAGGCCGACCGCTCGCCACGCTGCGGTCGAGAGTCGACAGCCACAGAGCGCGCCCCGCCTACGCCACCGACCCACCGCCGCCGCCAGGGCTCCATAATCCCGCCGCCACCGCTGCTAGGCTCCTCGGAGTCGGCCCCTTTAACCCGGTCCCGTGAGGCCAGGAAGGAGCACGTTTGAGAGCCGCCACGGTCGTCCTCGACCGCGATGACATGCGCCGCACGCTCGTGCGGATCGCTCACGAGATCGTCGAGAAGAACCCGGACGGAAACGTCGCCCTCGTCGGCATCCAGCGGCGGGGTGCGCATCTCGCTCAGCGACTTCACGCGCTGACCGGCGAGCTCCTCTCACAACCCGTCCCGCTCGGCTTCGTCGACATCTCCTTCTACCGGGACGACTTCGCGATTCGCCCAAGCTCCCCGATCGTCCACGCCACCCACCTCGACTTTCCGGTCGAGGACCGCACGATCGTGATCGTCGACGACGTCCTCTACACCGGGCGCACCGTCCGTGCGGCGATCGACGAGATCTTCGACTACGGCCGCCCGGCCCGGGTCCAGCTCGCGACGCTCGTCGACCGGGGCCACCGCGAGCTGCCGATCAGGCCCGACTACGTCGGCAAGAACATCCCGACCTCGCAGGACCAGCGCGTCAACGTGCGGGTCGAGGAGATCGACGGCCGCGACGAGGTCACGATCACCCCGGCGACCGAACCGCCCCGCCGAGCGGAGGCCGCATGAACGCGACGGGCGCGCGTATCGGCCGCCACCTGATCTCGATCGATGACCTCGATCGCGCCGGGATCGAGCGGATCCTCGACCGCGCCGAGTCGTTCGCGGAGGTCTCCGGCCGCGAGATCAAGAAGGTGCCCGCGCTCCGCGGACGCACCGTCGTCAACCTCTTCTACGAGGCGTCAACCCGGACGAGCTCGAGCTTCGAGCTCGCGGCCAAGCGGCTGAGCGCCGACGTCGTCAGCATCCGCTCGGTCGGTTCCAGCGTCGACAAGGGCGAGTCGCTGAAGGACACCGTCCAGACGCTGTCGGCCTACGACCCGGCCGCGATCGTGATCCGCTCGCCGAACGCCGGCGCCGCGCAGCTCGTGGCCGGCTGGACCGCGGCGAGCGTGGTCAACGCCGGCGACGGCAAGCACGAGCATCCGACCCAGGCGCTGCTCGACGTCTTCACGCTCCGGCGCCGGATCGGCTCGCTGGACGGCGCGAACATCTGGATCGTCGGCGACGTGCTCCACTCCCGCGTGGCGCGCTCGAACATCCTCGCGTTCACGCGGATGGGCGCCCGGGTCACGGTCGCGGGCCCGCCGACGCTGATCCCCCGCGATATCGAATCGCTCGGCTGCCGCGCGAGCGCCACGCTCGACCGCCTCGAAGAGGCCGACGTCGTGTACGTCCTGCGGATGCAGCTCGAGCGGATGCGCGAATCGTTCGTCCCCTCGTTGCGCGAATACGCGGCCCGCTATCAGATCAGCCCGAGCAGGCTCGGACGGCGACAGCTGCTTATGCATCCCGGGCCCGTGAACCGCGGCGTCGAGCTCTCCGCCGAGGCGATCGATTCCCCGCAGGCGCTGATCGGCGAACAGGTCAAGGCCGGCGTCGCAGTGCGGATGGCGGTCCTCTACGAACTGCTCGTGGGCTCCCCGATCCTGGCGGCGGTGGCATGAGCGAGAACCGCCTCTACGCCCGCGAGCGCCCGCCCGCCGAGGTCCTGATCCAGGGCGCCCACGTGCTCGACCCGCGCGCCGGCATCGACGAGCCGGCCGACATCCTCGTTCGCGAAGGCACGATCGCCGAGCTCGGCGCGCCCGGCTCGCTGCCGCAGCCGCCCGATGGCGAGCTGATCGACGCCGGCGGCAAGCACGCCTTCCCGGGCTTCTTCGACCCGCACGTACACCTCCGGGTTCCCGGTCAGGAATACAAGGAAGATCTCGAGAGCGCCACGTCGGCCGCCGCGGCCGGCGGCTTCTGCGGCGTCATCACGATGCCCAACACCGACCCGGTGCTCGACCAGGCGGCGGTGCTCGGCTCGCTGATCGACGCGGCCAAGCGGGAGGCGCTCGTCCCCGTCGGAGCGCTGGCCTCGATCACGCGAGGGCTAAACGGCGAAGAGCTGACCGAGATGGCGGAGCTCCGCGACGCCGGCGCGCTCGGTTTCACCGACGACGGCAAGCCCGTGGTCTCGGCGGGAATACTGCGCAAGGCGCTCCAGTACCAGCGGCTGTGCGGCGGCGTGGTGGCGCTGCACGAGGAGGATCCCGCGCTCTCCGGCGAGGGCGTGATGCACGAGGGGGCCGTCTCGGCCCGGCTCGGGCTCGCCGGCATCCCCTCGGTGTCGGAGTCGACGATGGTCGCTCGCGACGCCGCGCTCGCCCGCTACGAGGACGCGCGCGTGCACTTCCAGCATCTCTCCTGCGTCGAGTCGGTGGCGGCGCTGCAGGCGGCCAAGGACGCCGGCGCCAGGATCAGTGCCGAGGCGACTCCCCACCACCTGACGCTCACCGACGACCTCGTCCGCACGCTCGACAGCCGGTTCAAGATGAACCCGCCGCTGCGCACTGAACGCGACCGCAAGGCCCTCGTCGACGGGCTCAGGTCGGGCCTCATCGACTGCATCGCCACCGACCACGCGCCGCACGCCAGCCACGAGAAGGAGGTTCCCTTCGAGCAGGCGGCGATGGGGACCACGGGCCTCGAGACGTCCTTCGCGGCGGTCTACACGGAGCTCGTGATGAGCGGTGAGCTCGGCCTGCCGATCGTCGTCGAGCGGATGACCGCCGGCGCCGCGCTCTACGACCTGCCGACCCCCCTTATCGCGGTCGGAGAGTCCGCGAACCTCTGCCTCGTCGATCTCGAGGCGTGCTGGGAGGTCGGCGCCGGCGGCTACGTGAGCCGCTCCTCGAACTGCTGCTTCCACGGTCGCTCACTGCACAGCCGTGTCGTGCTGACGATCGCGGGCGGCGCCATCGTCTTCCGCGAGCGCCTGCTCGCTGAGGCGGGAGCGCTCAGCGCCACATGACCCCTGCCTACGTCCTGCTCGAGGACGGCACCCGGTTTGATGGCGTGGCGTGTGGGGCCGACCGCCACGCGACCGGCGAGGTCGTGTTCACGACGTCGATGTCCGGCTATCAGGAGGCGATGACCGATCCGAGCTACGCGGGCCAGCTGATCACGTTCACCTATCCTCAGATCGGAAACTACGGGGTATCCGAGGAGGCGATGGAGTCCGACCGGATCCACGCCGGCGCCGCGATCATGCGCGCCGCCGTGGACCGCGAGGACGCGCCGAGCGCCGAGCGCGGCTGGCTCTCGTGGCTCGCCGACTGCGGCATTCCGGCGATCACCGAGCTCGACACGCGCGCGCTCGTTCGCCACATCCGCGATCAAGGGGCGATGCGCGGCGGCGTGTTCCCCGCCGACATCGCCGAACCACAGGCGCGCGAGTTGATCGCCGCGGAGCCCCCGATGACCGGGCGCGACCTCGCAAAACAGGTGACCCCGCCCGAACCGGTGATCCTCGAAAGCCACGCCGGCGCGCGGATCGCGATGATCGACACGGGCGTCAAGCGCTCGATCATCCGCAACCTGCGCGAGCGCGGCGCGACGGTCGAGCTCCACCCGTGTACGGCGACCGCCGAGGAGCTCCTCCACAACGACCCCGACGCGGTGTTCCTGGCCAACGGCCCCGGCGACCCAGCGGCGCTCGGCTACGTCGTCGACACGGTCCGCGAGCTCGTCGGAAAGCGGCCCGTGTACGGGATCTGCCTCGGACACCAGCTGCTCTGCCGCGCGGTCGGCCTCGAGACCTACAAGCTCCCGTTCGGCCACCACGGCGCCAACCACCCGGTGAAGGACCTGACGACCGCACGGACGGTGATAACTAGTCAGAACCACGGCTTCGCCGTGCTCGGCCCGAACGGCGCCAAGACGATCGACGACGACGAGCCCGTGCGCTGGGAAACGGATTTCGGCGCCGCCGAGCTCACGCACATCAACCTCTACGACCGCACCGTCGAGGGCCTCACGCTCCGCGACGTGCCCGGCGCCACCGTCCAGTACCACCCCGAGGCGGGGCCCGGACCGCACGACTCGCTGTACCTCTTCGACAGATTTTTAGAGGGCGCCCTGCGGGCGCCCCGTGGTGTGGCCTCGAGTTCACGAGATGCCGCGTAGGGACGACATCCACCGGATCCTGCTGATCGGCTCCGGGCCGATCGTCATCGGTCAGGCGGCCGAGTTCGACTACTCCGGCACCCAGGCGTGCAAGGTGCTGATGGAGGAGGGCTACGAGGTCGTGCTCGTGAACTCCAACCCCGCGACGATCATGACCGACCCCGAGGTCGCGACCAGGACGTACATCGAGCCGCTCCTGCCCGGGCCGGTCGCCCAGGTGATCGCGCGCGAGAAGCCCGACGCCGTTCTGCCGACGCTGGGCGGCCAGACCGCCCTGAACCTGGCCAAGGCGCTGCACGAGGACGGGACGCTCCGCAAGCACGGCGTCGAGCTGATTGGCGCCGACTACGAGGCGATCGACCGCGCTGAGGACCGCGAGCGATTCCGGGAGACGATGACCACCGCCGGCCTGCGGGTCCCTCGCAGTGCGATCGCGCACAGTGTCGCCGACGCCGAGTCCGCGATTGCGGACGTCGGCCTGCCGCTGATCGTGCGGCCCGCGTTCACGCTCGGCGGTCGCGGCGGGGGTGTCGTTCGCGACGAGCCGGACCTCGCGCGCGTCGTCGGGCGCGGGCTGGCCGCGTCGCCGATCGGCCAGGTACTCCTCGAGGAATCGGTCCTCGGATGGGGCGAGTTCGAGCTCGAGGTGATGCGCGATCACTCCGACAACGTGGTGATCGTGTGCTCGATCGAGAACCTCGATCCGATGGGCGTGCACACCGGCGACAGCGTCTGCGTGGCGCCGCAGCAGACGCTCACCGACAAGCAGTACCAGAAGCTCCGCGACCAAGCGATCGCGGTGATCCGCGCGGTCGGGGTCGAGACCGGCGGCTCCAACGTCCAGTTCGCCGTGAACCCGGAGACGGACGAGATCGTGGTGATCGAGATGAACCCCCGGGTGTCCCGTTCGAGCGCTCTCGCCAGCAAGGCGACGGGGTTTCCGATCGCCAAGATCGCGGCTCGGCTCGCCGTCGGCTACACGCTCCAGGAGATTCCCAACGACATCACGCAGGCGACACCGGCGAGCTTCGAGCCCGCGATCGACTACTGCGTCGTCAAATGGCCGCGGTTCGCGTTCGAGAAGTTCCCAGGCGCGGAGCCGGGGCTGACGACCCACATGAAGTCGGTCGGGGAGGTGATGGCGATCGGGCGGACGTTCAGGCAGGCGTTCGCCAAGGCAATGCGCTCGCGCGAGCTCGACGTCAATCCGACCTTCCCCGAGGATGAGTCCGAGCTGCTCGCGATGGTCGAGCAGCCGGGCGCCGAGCGGTTCGACCAGCTGCTCGAGGCGCTCCGCCGCGGCGTCTCGATCGACGAGCTGAACCGCCGTACGAGCATCGACCCGTGGTTCTTGAACGAGCTCGCCGACCTCGCCGCCGACCCCGAGGCGCCGTTCGCCGGCGAGCGGACGTTCAAGTCCGTCGACACGTGCGCGGCCGAGTTTCCGGCGCGGACGCCGTACTACTACTCGGGCTGGGAGCGGCCGCGCGCCGGCGGTCCCGAGCACGAGGTCAGCCGAGGTGACCGTGCGAGCATCGTGATCCTCGGATCGGGGCCGAACCGCATCGGGCAGGGCATCGAGTTCGACTACTGCTGCGTCCATGCCGCCCAGACGGTGCGCGACTCCGGCCGCGACGCCGTGATGATCAACTGCAACCCGGAAACGGTCTCCACCGACTACGACACCTCCGACCGTCTGTACTTCGAACCGCTCACGCTCGAGGACGTGCTCGGGGTCTGCGAGGTGGAGACAGGCGGAGGGCGTGGTCGTCCAGTTCGGCGGTCAGACCCCGCTGAAGCTCGCCGCCGGCCTGCACGAGGCCGGGATCAAGATCCTCGGCACGAGCATCGAGTCGATCGATCTCGCCGAGGACCGCTCGCGGTTCGGGGAGCTGCTCGGACGCCTCGGGTACCTGGCCCCCGCGTTCGCCACCGCGCGCTCGCCCGAGGAGGCGCTCGAGGCCGCGCCGGGCGTCGGTTTCCCGCTACTCGTGCGACCGAGCTACGTCCTCGGTGGGCGAGCGATGGAGATCGTCTACAGCGTCGCCGGTCTGAAGGAGTACCTCGACCGGGTGGGCGCGCAGCCCGGGCGGACGATCTACCTGGACCGGTTCCTGGAGGACTCGATCGAGCTCGACGTCGACGCGCTGTGCGACGGCACCGACGTCTGGATCGCCGGGATCATGCAGCACGTCGAGGAGGCCGGGATCCACTCCGGAGACTCCGCGTGCGTGCTGCCCCCGCACACGCTCGGCGAGCAGATGCTCGGCCAGGTGAAGGCGCAGACCGAGGGGATCGCCCGGGCGCTCGGCGTCGTCGGCCTGCTGAACGTCCAGTTCGCGATTCACGGCGTCGAGCGGCTGCACGTGATCGAGGCCAACCCGCGCGCCTCGCGGACGGTGCCGTTCGTCTCCAAGGCGATTGGGCTGCCGGTGGCGAAGCTCGCCTGCCGCATCATGCTCGGCGAGCGGCTCGCTGACCTCGATCTCCCTGCGGAGACGACCAACGGACACGTGTGCGTCAAGGAGGTCGTGCTGCCGTTCGACCGGTTCGCGGGGGCCGACTCACTCCTCGGGCCCGAGATGCGCTCGACGGGCGAGGTGATGGGGATCGCTCGTGATTTCCCCACGGCCTTCGCCAAGGCACAGGCGGCGGCGGGGGCCAGGCTGCCGAGCTCCGGCACCGCGTTCATCACCGTCGCCGACGGCGACAAACCTGCCGCGACAGGTGTCGCGACGGTGCTACACGATCTCGGCTTCAAGATCATCGCCACCCGCGGCACGGCCCAGGCGATCCGCAAGATGGGGATCCCCGCGGAACCAATCAACAAGATCGGCGAGGGCTCGCCCCACGTGGTCGACTGGATCGAGCGCGGGGAGGTCGACCTCGTGATCAATACGCCGGTCGGCACCGGCGCGCGCACCGACGGTTACGAGATCCGCACGGCTGCGGTCGCACGGGGGATTCCGTGCATCACCACGATGGCCGGCGGAATGGCGGCGGCGCGTGCGATCGCGGCCGAGCGTCGCGGCGACGGCGCGGGGTCACCGGAGGTGATCTCGCTCCAGGAGCTTCACGGCAACCGGCTCAGCGGCGTCTCGTGAGCGAACGCGTCACGGCTCCGTTCGGTCGCCGCGCGACCCCCGTGACCGCGCGCGAGGAACACGGCGCCTACGTCGTGATCCGCTGCGCCGACCCTCACGGTCCGAGGCCGCAGGCGGGTCAGTTCTACATGCTTGCCGCCGCGAGTCGGTGGGGAGGGGGGGAGGCCGAGCGGCCGTTTCTCCCGCGGGCGTTCAGCGTCCTGCGAGCCCCGGCCGGCACCAGCGAGCTCCAGTTCCTGATCGAGGACGTCGGACCCGGTACCAAGCGCCTATGCGAGCTCGGCCCCGGGGACGACCTGCTGATCGTCGGCCCATTGGGATCGGGGTTCGCCCCGCCGCGTCAGGGGCGGCGGCCCGTGCTGGTCGGAGGCGGCGTGGGGATCGCGCCGCTGGCGATCCTCCAGGACGAGCTCGGGGTGCCGTCGCCGACGATGCTCGGATTCCGCGACGCGGCCCGCGCGGCGGGGGCGGCGCTCCTGCGCGACGCCGCGCTGGCGACCGACGACGGCAGCGTCGGCCACCATGGGCTGGTCACGGAGCTGCTCGCGGAGGTGCTCGAGGACGAGTCCGACGTCGAGGTCTACGCGTGCGGGCCACCCGCGATGCTCGAGTCGGTCCGGTCGCTGTGCGCGGAGCGGGCGATCGCGGCGCAGCTGGCGCTGGAGTCGGGGATGGCGTGCGGGTTCGGGGCGTGTTTCGGATGCGTGGTGCCCACACGCGGGGGCTACGTCCGGCTGTGCGTCGACGGTCCCGTGCTCGACGCCGAGGTCCTCGAGAGCGCCGCAGTGGCGGGAGCGGGACATTGACGCTCGCGTTCTGCGGAATCGAGCTGGCGCACCCCGTAATCAACGGCTCGGGCACGTTCGACGCGATCGCCGCCGAGCGCGTATTCGGCGATCAGCTGATCGAGCGCTTCCCGTTCGCCGCGTTCGTGTCCAAGACCGTCACCCTCGAACCGCGCCAGGGCAATCCGCCACCCCGCCTGTGGGAGATAGCCGGCGGGATGATCAACTCGATCGGCCTGCCGAACAAGGGCCTCCGGGGATACCTGGCCGAGGACCTACCGAAGCTGGCGAGGCTGCCGGTGCCGCTGATCGTCAACGTGATGGGGTTCAGCCGCGAGGAGGTCGCAGAGCTGGTTGCCGCGTTCGCCGAACGCGACGAGGTCGCGGCGCTCGAGCTGAACGTCTCCTGCCCAAACGTGGAGACAGGCATGGTGATGGGCGCCGACCCGGTCGAGCTGACCGCGCTGCTCGAGCGCGTTCGGCCGGTCACCGACAAGCCTTTGATCGTCAAGCTGACCCCGAACGCCTCGGACGTGGCGGCGGTCGCTCGCGCCGCCGAGCGGTCGGGCGCGAGCGCGCTATCGCTGATCAACACGGTCCGTGGCATGGCGCTCGACCCTCGAACGGGCGAGCCATGGCTCGGCGGCGTCACCGGTGGCGTGTCGGGCCCGGCTGTCCGCGCCGTCGCGCTCGCCCAGGTGCGCGCCGTGGCGAGTGCGGTGTCGATCCCCGTGGTCGGGATGGGAGGAGTTCAGAGTGGCCGCGACGCCCGCGATCTGATGCGGGTCGGCGCAGACATTGTGGCGGTCGGGACCGAAAGCTTCCGCGATCCGGCCGCGGGGGCTCGAATCGCCGCCGAGTTGCACGAACTGTGTGCTCATGTTGAGAATTCACATGCTGGGAACACCGACTCGCCCGAAACGGCGGGCTTTCGTGCCACTTTGCGCTAGCAGTTCACAAAACCCCCTGCAAACGCAGGTTATTCCCCGAACCATGCTCGACAATGCTCGACCTCAGGCTGAGGTCGAGTCGAATTGGGGGGATTGGCCTTGATCGGGTCGCCGCAAGATGTATAGTCGCCGCCCATGCCGCCGGTCAGCGAAACGCCCACGAAGTACGTCGCTGCGCCGGAACGCTCTCTCGTGCAACGCATGGAGGCGCTCCAGCGGGCGAACGACATCCGCAGTCGCAGAGCGCAACTGAAGCGCGATCTCAAGGCTGGCCGCCAGCCGATTCACCAGCTGCTGCTCGAGCCGCCGGACTATCTGGAGACCGCCAAGGTCTTCGACCTGCTGCTCGCCGTTCCCAAGTACGGCCGCGTGAAGGTCAACAAGATCCTCTCGCAGTGCAGGATCTCGCCGAGCAAGACGATCGGCGGTCTCTCCGAGCGTCAGCGTCGTGAGCTGGTCGCGCTCATGCGCCGGCGCTGAACGTCGCGTCGGCGTCCTGTGGTGACGAGGGGTTCAAACGTCTTCGTCATCACCGGACCCTCCGGGGTGGGCAAGGGCACGCTGATCCGCGGGCTAATGGAACGGATCCCCGCGTTGGCCCTCTCGGTGTCGGCGACGACCCGGGCCCCACGGCCGGGTGAGCGGGACGGCTTCGACTACCACTTCCTGACCCCGGCGGAGTTCGACCGCCGCGTCGCCGAGGGCGGTTTCGTCGAGCACGCCACGTACTCGGGGAACCGCTACGGGACGCTGCGCTCCGAGCTCGAGCGTTGCCTTGATGCGGGGATTCCCGTCGTGCTCGAGATCGAGGTGCAGGGCGCGCGCCAGGTCCGCGAGACAATCCCCGAGGCGACCGCGGTGTTCATCGCCCCGCCGTCGCTGGAAGCGCTGCGCGCACGCCTGGTGGGGCGGGGGACCGACAGCCCGGACCAGGTCGATGAGCGGCTCCGGACGGCCGAGCGCGAGCTGAAGGCACAGCCGGAATTCACGCACGTGGTGGTCAACGATCGACTCGAGGACGCCACCGACCAGCTGGCTGCGATCGTGCAGAGGGCACTGGCGGCGACACGGGGGCAACGGGACGCTAACCTTGGGGACCCCGAAGAAACGGACCTAATTCGATGATCTCACCCAGAATCGACAAGCTGCTCGAGCACGTCGACTCCGACTATGCGAGCGTGATCGTCGCCGCCAAGCGCGCGCGGCAGATCAACTCCTACTACCACAACCTCGGCGAGGGCACGTTTGACGAGTTCCCGCCGCCCATGGTTGAGACGCGCTCGAAGAACTATCTGACGATCGCGCTCGAGGAAGTCGCGCAGGGCAAGTTGAAGTACCACTACCGGTAGCCCCCCATGGCCCGGTTGCTCCTCGGGGTGAGCGGCGGGATCGCGGCCTACAAGGCGCTCGAGACGGCGCGGCTGGCGATCAAGGCCGGTCACTCCGTGCGGGTGATCCAGACCCCGACGAGCGAGCGGTTCGTCGGGCGGCCATCGTTTGAGGGCATCACCGGCGCGCCCGTGCTGATCGGCGAGTTCGAGCCCGATCCGGCGCGGGGCTCCTACCCCGGCGAGCCGCTGCCGGAGCGGGCGCCGATCACCCACCTCGCGCTGGTCGAGCGTGCGGATCTGTACCTGATCGCTCCCGCCAGCGCGAATACGATCGCGAAACTGGCTGCCGGGCAGGCCGACAACCTCGTGACGACGGCCGCGCTGGCGGCCGCCTGCCCCGTCGTCGTCGCTCCGGCGATGAACAACCGGATGTACCTGCATCCGGCCACCCAGGCCAACCTCGAGCGGCTCGAGGCCCGCGGCGTCACGGTCGTTGCTCCGGGCGAGGGCGAGCTCGCGTCGTTCGGCGAGCACGGGATCGGACGCCTCGCTGAGCCGCCACAGCTACTGGCCGCGGCCGAGGCGTTACTGACCGGGTCGACGTGGGCGGGGCTGCGGGTGCTGGTGAGTGCCGGAGGCACTCGGGAGCCGATCGACAGCGTGCGCTACATCGGCAATCGCTCCTCGGGGCGGATGGGCTACGCGCTCGCCGGCGAGGCGGCGCGGCGAGGCGCCGAGGTGACGGTGGTAGCGGCCAACGTGACCCTCGAGCCGCCACCCGGCATCCGGGTCATCGAGGTCGGGACGGCGGCCGAGCTCGGCGACGCATGTGAGCGGAGATTCGATAACTGCGACGTATTGCTGATGGCCGCGGCGGTCGCGGACTTCCGTCCGGCCGCCCCGGCGGAGAGCAAGCTGAAGAAGGCCGCCGGCGTGCCCACGATTGAGCTCGAGCCGACGGCCGACGTGCTCAGCGCCCTTGCCGCTCGGCGGCGCGACGACCAGGTGCTTGTGGGCTTCGCGGCCGAGCACGGCCACGACGCGACCGCCTACGGCCGCGACAAGCTCGAACGCAAGGGCCTCGACATGGTCGTCGTCAACGACATTTCGTCGGGGGTCGGATTCGACACACTCGACAATGAGGTGACCGTCCTGTTGAAAGACGGATCCGAGCGGCTCGTTTCGCGCACGAGCAAGAAACAGGTCGCCCAAGTCGTCTTAGACGAAGTAGAACGTCTGAGAAGATTGAGAGAGGAGGACGGTGGAACCGCCAGAGCAAGCGCCCACAGCGCCGCACGAATCTGAAGCGCTCGCCGCGATCGCGCGGCGCATAGCGGCGAATATCGCGCGCGCAGTGCAGGTCCGCCCCGAGACGCTCGAGCACCTGATCGTCGTGATGCTCGCCGAGGGCCACTTGCTGGTCGAGGACTATCCGGGCGTCGGCAAGACCGCGCTCGCACGCGCGCTCGCGCGCTCGATCGACTGCCAGTACGCGCGCGTGCAGTGCACGTCGGACCTGCTACCGGCGGACGTCGTCGGCGTCAACGTCTACGACCAGCGCGAGCAGCGGTTCGAGTTCCGGCCCGGCCCCGTGTTCGCCAACATCGTGCTGGTAGACGAGATCAACCGCGCCTCGCCCAAGACGCAGTCTGGTCTGCTCGAGTGCATGCAGGAGCGATGCGTCACGGTCGATGTCCAGACGCACGAGCTGGCGCGACCTTTCCTCGTGCTGGCGACGCAGAACCCGATCGAGTACGAGGGCACCTACCCCTTGCCCGAGGCGCAGGTCGACCGCTTCATGGCGCGGATCTCACTGGGTTACCCCGACCGCGCGGCCGAGGCGGGAATGCTCGCCGACCACGAGAGCGGCGACCGGGTCCTGACGCTCACGGCGGTCGCCACCGCCGCCGAGGTACTCGCGGCGCAGGATGCCGCGGCGCGCGTGCAGGCATCCGACGCGCTGCGCGACTACGTGGTCAGACTCCTATGGCGAACCCGCGAGGATCCGCGCGTCGAACTCGGGGCGAGTCCGAGAGCGGGGCTGATGCTGCTGCGAGCGGCCAAGGCCCAGGCGATGATGCGCGGACGCGACCATGCGCTCCCCGACGACGTCCAGGCGCTCGCGGTCCCGGTTCTCGCGCACCGGTTGCTGCTCGCGCCGGAGTGCCCGCGGAACGCCGCGGCCGACGTGATCGTCGACGCGCTGTCGTCCGTCCGAGCGCTGTGAGGGAGCCGAGCGGGCCGTGAAACGCGCGATCGGTGTGGCGCTCGCCGGCGTGGTGCTCACCCTCGTTGCGCTGACATTTGACGCTGCGCCGCTGTTCGTCCCGGGCATCGCCTTCGTCGTGATCGGCCTCGGCGCTCCCGCCTGGGTATGGCTGGCCGCCCGGCCCGCGACGCTTACCCGCAAGCTGCACGTCGACCGCGTCGTCGAGATGGAGCCGCTCGAGGCGATGATCGAAGTGCGGCGCGGCTGGCTCGGGCTTCCGGGCGCCGAGCTGCGCGATCCGCTCGCGTCCGGTCCTGTGGTGCTCAGGGCCCCGATGTCGTTGATCCACGGAGGCCGGGTCGCGGACGTGCGGATCGTCACGCGCTTCATGCGCCGCGGCTTGCGCCGGCTCGAGCCGCCGTCGCTCGTCGTCCAGGATCCGCTCGAGCTCGCGCACCTCGTCAAGACCGCCCACGGACCGGCGCAGGAGCTGCTCGTGCTGCCGCACACGGAGCGGGTCCGCTGGGGCACGGGGGGCCGCGGGGTGCCGCCACAGCGCAGCGAGGGTCGCTCGCTCGCTGAGCCGATGGCGGCGATCGACGTCGACGGGCTGCGGCCCTACCGTCCGGGGACCCCCGCATCGCGGATTCACTGGCCGGCGCTCGCTCGCGGCGCCGGACTGCTCGAGCGCCGGCTCCGTGCCGACCGCGACACGCGTCCTCTCGTCGTGCTCGATGCTCGGGGACGATTTCGCGAGGACCAGCTCGACGCCGCCGTGCGAGCGGCGGCCTCGCTGACGCTCGAGCTGGCCCGGCTGGGGGGATGTCGGCTGCTGCTCCCCGGCGAGCGCCGCGCGCTCGGCGTGGAACCGGATCTGGGGAGCTGGCCCACGGCTCACGCCCGCCTCGCACTCGTCGAGGGAGGCCCCGACACGCGGCCACCGCGGCTCGACGGCGCCGCGCGCCTCGGGCCGGTCTTCTACGTGGCGGTGCAACCCGTTGACCGGCTTCCCGCCGCCCTCGCGGCTGCCGGTCCGGGCACGCTCGTGATCGTGCTTCCCAAGGATCTGGAGACGCTCCCGCCCGGCCGCCCGAGCTTCGAGGTGACCGGCTGTCAGGGCTTCGCCGTGGGGCCGCGCGCCCGGTCCCAGGAGGAGACGGCAGCGTGAGCGCCGGCTCCGACGTCGCTGTCCTGGTCCCGGCCGGCACCGCGCGCGGGCACTCCCGGCGCGCCGCCACGGTCGCTGACGACCGCCCGGTGGTGCGGTTCGTCGCGTTCGCCGCGCTCGGACTCTACGGAACGCTCCGCTGGGCGACGCTGATGAGCCCCGCCCCCGTGTGGCGGCTGCTCGGTCTCCTCGGGTTGGCGCTGGTGCTGGTCGGGGCGGGAACGGCGATCGCCGGACGCAGCCGCCTCGCCATCGGCCTCCTCGCGGCCGTGTCGTTGCTGGCCGCGTTTGCGCTCGCTGGAGTGCCGTTCGCGTGGGTCAGGCACTTCCGGATCGCCGTGACCGCGGACGGGATCAGCGAAGGCCTGTCCGGTCTGCCCCGGGTGTTGCTGCCGTATCTCGGGATCAACCAGTGGATTCGGACCGTGATGGTGCTGGGCGCCGGCATCCTCCTCCTCGATGCCGCGCTGATCGTCGCGCTCGCCCCGGGCCGGCTCGGCGAGGGCCGTCGCGCGGCTGCGGCGGTAGCGCTGGTCGCGCTCGCCGTCGTCCCCGCGACGCTGGTGCGCCCGGAGCTTCCCTACCTCCAGGGCCTGTTTCTGTTCTTGCTCGTGTCGGCGTTCATGTGGGGCGATCGGATCCGGCAGGGCGACCTCGTGACGGCGACCGTGCTCGCGCTGCTCGCAGGGGCGGCGGCGATGATCGCGGCGCCCCGGCTCGACAGCCACACGCCATGGCTGAACTACCAGGCCATCGCCGGGAATCTTGCCCCGGCGCACCCGGAGTCGTTCGACTGGACGCAGCGCTACGGGCCGCTGCACTGGCCGCAGAACGGCAAGGAGGTGCTCGACATCCAGGCGCGTCACCCCGACTACTGGAAGGCGGAGGATCTCGACGTGTTCGACGGGCGCGGTTGGGTCGCGCAGAGCGTGCAGGCCCCGGACGCCGAGGGCACGATTGCTCCGGCCAACCTCCAGCGGTGGACCCAGACCCTCCACGTGACGATCCGCGGCATGAACACCACGAACCTGATCGCGGCGGGCGTGGCCGCAGAGCCGACGCACGCGGGCAGCCTGGTTTCCGGCCTCAGCGAGGGGACGTGGGTCGACCCGACCGGCCTCGGGCCGGGGGACAGCTACGACGTCACGGCGTACGACCCCCACCCGAGCGCGTCGCAGCTGACCGCCGCCGGGACCGACTACCCCGCCGCGCTGCTGCCCGCCTACCTGTCGCTCGTCATACCCTCGAACTCCTCGCCGTCCGGCGGGAACGGGGCCCTTCCCGTGGTGCCGGCCTACCAGCAAGTGTTCTTCGCCCCGTTTGGGTCGCGGATCTCGGTCGCGTACAGCCCGAGCACCCCGAATCCAGCGGTCGCGCTCGCCAACTCGCCATACGCCCGAGCCTACGCGCTGGCTCGCCGCCTCGAGCGTCACGCGACGACCCCATACGCCTACGCGCTGGCCGTCAAGCGCTACCTCGACTCGGGCGCGTACTCGTATGACCAGGCCGTGCAATCGAGCCGCTATCCGCTCGAGACGTTCCTGTTCGATACCAAGAAGGGCTACTGCCAGCAGTTCGCCGGCTCGATGGCGCTGCTGCTGCGGATGGGCGGAATCCCGGCACGGGTGGCCACGGGGTTCACGACCGGCCAGTACAACGGCGCGACGAAGAGCTACGTGGTCGCGGACACCGACGCCCACGCGTGGGTGGAGGCGTGGTTCCCGGGGTACGGTTGGGTCCGGTTCGACCCGACGCCGGCGATCGCGCCGGCGCTCGGCGGCCACATCCCCCTGTCGGTGGTCCAGGGCTCGACGAAGGGCGCCGGTGCGAAACCCGCCTCACACGGCCTCAAGAGCGCGGCGGGTCGCGTGCCGACCACGACGCATCCTCAGAGCGGCGGCACCCCGGTGGCCGCCTGGATCGCGCTGGCGGCCGTTCTCGCACTCCTGGCCGTGGCGCTGCGAGCGACGCTTCGACTGCACGATCCGACGAACGATGAGCTGCTGGCCGAGCTCGAGCGGGCGTTCGCTCGGTCCGGGCGCCGCATGCCGACCGGGACCACGCTGGCGGGACTCGAACACCGGTTCAGCGGCTCCCCGGACGCGCAGGCGTACGTACGCAACCTCCGGCTCTCGCGGTTCGCCGGCGGTTCCGGACTCCCGTCCGGAGCACAGCGGCGGGCGCTTCGCGCCCAGCTGCGACCGGGGCTCGGCCTGATCGGCAGAGTCCGGGCCCTGTGGGCGCTGCCGCCCCGCTTCCGTCTGCGGTGGCCTGCGTCGAGGGACCCGCAGCGGGGCCTACACTCCGCTTGATGGACGACTTGTACGACCTGTTCCGGCGCGGCACGGAGCTGCTCGAGGCCGGGCACAACCATCAGGCGACGATCCCGCTCTCGCGGGCGCGTGACCTGGCGCCTGATAAGACCTCGATTCGCGAGGCGCTCGGGCGTGCTCTGTTTCACACCCAGCGCTACGAACAGGCCGCCGCGGAGTTCGAGGCCGTGATCGAGCGGGCGCCGACCAACGACTACGCGCTGTTCTGCCTCGGCCGTTCGCTGCAGATGCTGGGACGTCACGCCGAGGCGCGCAAGCCGCTGGCGCTGGCCGCGTGCCTGCAACCCGGCCGGCGCGATTACCGGGTCTACCGCGACCGGGCCAGAGCCGCCGCCGCAAGATCATAATGCGCCGGAGGGGGTGTACGCCCCCTCGAACGGAGGCGTGCACCTGCTCGTACATCCTGGTGCTACCCTGAAACCCACAGCTTTCGCGCCGGGGCGCTTTCCCGGTGTAGTACCGGAAGTGGGCGTTGGCCCGCTTTTTTTATGAGGTTGAGACGGAGGAGACAGTGAGTGCACTTCATGCGGAGATCGAGGATCGGCTCACCAAGGCCGAGCCCGAGGTCGAGGTGCTGCTCGCTGAGGTCGTCTCAGGCTCCACGCTGCGCCTGTTCATCGACCATCCCGATGGCGTGACGCTGGCGCTGTGTGAGCGCGTGTCCGGGCGGCTCGGCGACTACAGCGAGCGATATACGCTCGAGGTTTCCTCGCCCGGCCAGGACCGTCCACTCACCAAGCCGCAGCACTACACCCGGTTCCTCGGTCGCCACGCCCGCGTACGCCTGCGCGAGGCCAAGGACGGTCACAAGAGCCTGACCGGCGAACTCGTGGGCGCTTCCGACGAGGACGTCACGATCGCCGCCGGCGACGGGATCGTGACGATCCCCTACGCGCAGATCGCCAGGTCCAACCTAGTTCCCGGAGACTGAATCCATGTCACGTGAGATCGTTGAGGCGCTACGGGGCCTCGCAGCTGAGAAGAACATCTCCCTCGAGAAGCTGATGGAAGCGCTCGAGGACGCGCTGCTGTCGGCCTATAAGAAGACGCCGGGCTCGGCGCCGTATGCGAAGGTCGAGATGGATCGCGACAGCGGCGACTACAAGGTGTGGGAGCTGAAGATCCCGCCGGAGCTGGAGGAGCAGCTGCTGATCGAGGCCACCACCGACCTGCAGCCGACCGTCGACCCGGAGACCGGGGAGATGCGCGAGCCGCCCGAGCCCGAGATCGACCTCGAGAAGCTCAAGGAGTACGAGGATCAGATCGAGGTCGAGGACGTCACCCCCGACGACTTCGGCCGGATCGCGGCGCAGACGGCCAAGCAGGTCATTCTGCAGCGGATCCGAGAGGCCGAGCGCGACATGATGTTCGAGGAGTACCGCGACCGCGTCGGAGAGCTGATCACCGGCATCGTCCAGCAGTCAGACTCTCGTTACACGCTCGTCCAGCTGCGCGAGCGGGTCGAAGCGCTGCTGCCGAAGTCCGAGCAGGTCGACGGCGAGCGCTACGACCACTCGCAGCGGATCAAGGCGGTGATCAAGGACGTCTCGAACTCGACCAAGGGCCCGAGCATCATCGTCTCGCGCCGCGACCCCGAGCTGATCAAGTCGCTGTTCGAGCTCGAGGTGCCCGAGATCGCCGACGGCCTCGTCGAGATCACGGGCGTGGCCCGAGAGCCCGGCTACCGGTCGAAGATCGCGGTCGTCTCACACGTCGACGGCGTCGATCCGGTCGGCGCGTGCGTGGGGCCCCGCGGCTCCCGCGTGCGCATGGTTGTGTCCGAGCTCAGAGGCGAGAAGATCGACATCATCCCCTACAACGACGAGCCGGCCAGGTTCGTCGCGAAGGCCCTCTCGCCCGCTCGCGTGAGGGAAGTCCTGGTGGATGACGCGGGGAAGCAAGCTACCGTGATCGTGCCCGACGACCAGCTCTCGCTGGCGATCGGTCGCGAGGGCCAGAACGCCCGCCTCGCCGCCCGACTCACCGGGTGGCGGATCGACATTCGCTCGGAGACCGAATTCGCCGCCGAGGAGGCCGAGCACGGCTACGACGAGGAAGAGACACAGGGCCGCTGCGCCGCGATCCTCTCGAACGGTCGCCGCTGTCCCAACGCCGCGCTGCCGGGCTCTCGCTACTGCGGCATCGAGGCGCACCAGGCGCTGGCCAACAAGGACACCGACGAGGTTGAGGCCGGTCCCGCGCCCGCGGCGGAGAACGGGTCCGCGGACGCGACGGCGCGCGGCGCGGATTCGGACGGCGAGTCCGCGGACGCCGATGCCGCGGCCGAGAACACGGCCTCCTGAGCGCCGTAAACTGCGAGGCCGATGAACAAGCGCGTCCACGAGATCGCCAAGGAACGAGGGCTTACCGCCAAGGAGGTGCTCGAGAGGCTGAAGGCCGCCGGAATCGAGGTCAAGGCGGCGTCCTCGAGCGTCGACGAGGCCGTGGCACTGCGAGCGCTCGGTAACGGCGAGGCGACCGCCCGCGAGCAGGCTCCGACGGCGACAGCCACCTCGGCCAAGCCGGCAGCCGAACGGTCCCGGACCGACGCGCCGGCGGACGGATCGCCCAAGCGCGAGCGTGCCGACGGCGCCGACCCGGCCGAGTCGCCGGCGCAGACCCGATCCGAGTCGCGGCCCGAGCAGCCTGCGCCTACAGGCGAGGCTGGAGGCCGAGCGCCTGGCAAGCGCGAGCGCCCGACGCGCGATTCGCTCCAGGGCGAACGCGCCCCCGGTAGCGCTGGCGGCCGGCGCCGCGTGGTGATCGACTCACAGGCTTCGCGCCGCGCGCCCGGAGGCGCTCCGGCGCAATCGAATCAGCCGCCCAGGCGTCAGCGCCGTGGTCGCCGCCGGCGCGGCGTCTACGACGAAGAGGCCGAGGCCCGTCCGTCCGCGTCGCGCACGGCGCTCGCCGAGCCCGACGCGGTCCAGATCAACTCGGGCTCGACCGTCAAGGACGTCGCCGAGTACCTCGGCGTCCCCGTCCCCGAGGTGATGAAGAAGCTGATGGAGCTCGGGGAGCTCAAGACGCTCACCCAGACGCTTTCGGACGAGGCGATTCAGGTGCTCGCGGCCGAGCTCGGCAAGGACGTCCAGATCATTCACTCCGAGGACGAGACGATCGTCGAACCCGTATACGACGACGCCGAGGAGGAGCTCGTCGAGCGGCCGCCGGTGGTCACGATCATGGGCCACGTCGACCACGGCAAGACGTCACTGCTCGATGCGATCCGCGAGACCGAGGTCGCCGCGGGCGAGGCTGGCGGCATCACCCAGCACATCGGCGCCTACCAGGTCCACCACGGCGACGACGTGATCACGTTCCTGGATACGCCGGGCCACGAGGCGTTCACCGCGATGCGCGCTCGCGGCGCGAAGGTGACCGACATCGCCGTGATCGTGGTCGCCGCCGACGACGGCGTCAAGCCGCAGACCCAGGAGGCGGTGGACCACGCCAAGGAGGCCGAAGTCCCGATCCTGGTCGCCGTCAACAAGATCGACAAGGAGGGCG
This sequence comes from uncultured Solirubrobacterales bacterium, assembly GCA_963812225.1. Classification (GTDB taxonomy): domain Bacteria; phylum Actinomycetota; class Thermoleophilia; order Solirubrobacterales; family Solirubrobacteraceae; genus Palsa-465. Next base: position 157,272 of record CAWEUN010000004.1, on the reverse strand, counting down.
CCGACCCGCTCCGCGTGCGCACCGAAATGGCCAACATCGGTCTGCAGCCGGCCGACTGGCAAGGCGATACCGAGTTCGTCGACGTCTCGGCGAAGACCAAGCAGGGCCTCGACGATCTACTGGACACGATTCTGACGATGGCCGAGCTCGAGGAGCTGCGAGCGAATCCGAACACGGCCGCGTCGGGGACTGTGATCGAGTCCAAGCTCGACCCGGGCCGAGGACCCGTGGTCACGATCCTGATCGGCCGGGGCACGCTCGAAGTGGGCGACGCGGTCGTCGCCGGAGCTCACTGGGGTCGTGTGCGGGCGATGAACGACTTCCTCGGCACCCGCGTGTCGCAGGCATCGCCGGGCGAGCCCGTCGAGATCCTCGGCTTCGACGGCGTCCCCCAGGCCGGAGAACGCGTCCGAGTCGTCGAGCACGAGCGCCGGGCTCGGCAGCTCGCCGGTGAGCGGGCCACGCGGCTGAAGACGGAATCGCTTGCCCGTCGCAGCGGCAAGCGCGTCTCGCTGGAGGACATCTTCAAGGCCGGGCTGCAGGAGCTGAACCTCGTTTTGAAGGCCGACGTCGCCGGCTCGCTCGAGGCGATCGAGGACGAGATCGCGAAGCTGCCCCAGGACGAGGTGTCGGTTGGCGTGATCCGCAGCGCGGTGGGCGCCGTGACCGAGTCAGACGTGATGCTCGCCGCCGCTTCCGACGCGGTCATTCTCGCGTTCAACGTGCGCCCGGTCGGCGATGCCCGCGCGGCGGCCGAGCGCGAGGGCGTCGAGATCCGTCACTACTCCGTGATCTATCGCGCGATCGAGGATCTCCGCAGCGCGATGCAGGGCCTGCTCGCGCCGGAGGAGGTCGAGGAGACGCTCGGCTCGGCCGAGGTCCGCCAGCTGTTCCGCGCCTCGCGCGTCGGGACGATCGCCGGCTCACACGTGACCGAGGGCAAGATCACCCGCGGATCCAAGGTGAGGCTGGTCAGGGACGGGACGGTCGTCTACGACGGCGAGGTCGCCAGCCTCAGGCGCTTCAACGAGGACGTCAGGGAGGTCGCGGCTGGGTTCGACTGCGGCATCGTGCTCCGGGACTTCGCCGACGTCAAGGAGGGCGACGTGCTCGAGGCCTACGCCACCCGCCAGGTCGAGCGCGAGCTTACGTAGAGGCGATGTCTTCCGAGAGCGGCTATGTAGCCGTGCTCGTGATCCATCTTCACTTTCCCGAGGCTGGAAGCCTCAAGAGCAAGCGGAAGGAGCTCTCATCAATCAAGGCGCAGCTACACGGACGACTCGGCGTCGCCGTCTCGGAGACCGACCACGCGGATCTGTGGCAGCGGGCGACGCTGACCGCTGCGCTGACGGGCGGCTCGCTCGCGGCGCTGTCCTCGGCGGTCGCCAGAGTCGAGCGCTGGCTCGACGGACGCTGCCCGGATGGCGTGTGGGTCGAGCGCGTTATCGCCTCCGTGGACGATCTCCACGACGTGTTCTCACGATCCGGCGCGGAGGGATAGGATGGCGCCCGGACGCATGCGGCGCGTCGACGAGGCGGTCAGGGCTGTCCTCAGCGACGCCATCGCCAAGGATCTCCAGGATCCACGCGTGGGATTCGTGACCGTGACTGGAGTCAAGACAAGCCCCGATCTACGCCACGCGCGCGTGTATGTAAGCGTGCTCGGGGACGAGCGTACGCGCGCGGACACCCTCGAAGGGCTGCGATCGGCGCACGGGTTCCTCCAGGGCGTGCTCGCCTCCGAGCTGACGCTCAGGCACACTCCGACGCTGACCTTCGAGTACGACGAATCCGTCGATCGCGGGATGCGCATCACCGAGCTGCTCCACGACATCGACCGCGGGGAGGTCGACGATGGCTGAGAACGGCGACCGCGCGGCGCGCTCCGAGGTCCTCGACGAGCTGCGCAGGGCCGAGAAGCTGATCGTGGTCACGCACGAGAACCCGGACGGCGACGCGCTCGGGTCGCTGATCGCGATGCAGGGAATCCTCACCGCACTAGGCAAGGAGTGCGTGATGTTCATGGACGCCGGCGAGTTTCCGCTGCCCCACGAGTACCGCTTCTTCCCCCTTGACGGGTTGGTCAGCGCGCCCCCGGAGGACCTCGATCAGCGGACGATCGTGTTCCTCGACTGCGGCAGCCTCGACCGCAACCCGGCAGAGGCGTTCCAACGACCCGGCGCCCACATCCTGAACATCGACCACCACCACGACAACACGCGGTTCGGCACGGTCAACCTCGTCGTCCCGGAGGCTTCCTCCACGGCCGAGATCGTTTGGGATCTGATGCACGGCCTCGACGTGACACCGTCGCTCACGACCGCCGAGGCGCTGTACGTAGGCCTGATCACCGACACGGGCCGGTTCATGTACGAGAACACCGGCGTCCGGGCGCACCTGATGGCGGCGGACCTGATCGAGGCGGGGATCGACGTGCACGGGATCTACCGGTGCGTTTACGAGGACGTGCCGTACGGCAAGCTGGCATTGCTCGCGCGCGGGCTGGCGAACATCCATCGCTTCGACGACGGACGGCTGACGGTAACGGCGCTCAGCACCCAGGACTTCACGGAGGCCGGGGCGGAGGAGAGCTACTCCGAAGGCGTGATCGACTACCTGCGCTCCATTCAGGGGACGGCGGTCGCGGCGCTCGTCCGCGATCGGATGGGCGACACCGACGGCGGCCGGCCGCGGAAGGTTTCGCTGAGGGCCAGCGACGAGCGCGTCGACGTCTCCAGAATCGCTCGTGAGCAGGGCGGCGGGGGCCACCGGCAGGCGGCCGGCTTCAGCACGGCGATGAATTGGGATGAGCTCGTGGCGTTCCTGCGCGAGGAGGTCGCGGAGCAGCTCGCGGCCGTGTAGTGCACCGTCCGGCGATCAGGGCACATGTATCGCGGCTCCGGATGACCGCCATGCTGCGTCCTCGAAACCTCGCGCAGCGCCGCTGCGCGTCGGTTTCTGCGTCCTTGCCTGGCGGCCCCCGGACCTCGCGCTCCATGCACCCTAACCACCGGACGGCACACTAGCCGTGGACGCCGTGGACGCCCCGGGCGTCATCGTCTACGACAAGCCGGCCGGCGTCACCTCGCACGACGTCGTCGCCGGCGTCCGCCGCCGGCTCGGCCGCGGGGTCAAGGTCGGCCACGCCGGGACGCTCGATCCGTTCGCCACAGGGCTCCTCCTGGTGCTGGTGGGGCGGGCGACCCGGGTCCAGAGGTTCCTGATGGCGTTGCCTAAGACGTATGAGGCGACGGCGCGGTTCGGGGCCGTGTCGAGCACGGGCGATCCCGAGGGAGACATTGTGGAGACGGGGGTCGTCCCCACCGGCGATCTGACGTTGCCGACGGGCGTGATCATGCAGCGGCCGCCGGCCTACTCCGCGATCAAGCTCGGTGGCCGGCGCGCGTACGCGCTCGCGCGCGCCGGAATCGAGGTCGACCTGCCCGAACGTGAGGTCGAGGTGTATCGGTTCGACGAGCTCGAGCGCCGCGGAGACACGCGCAGGTTCCTGATCGAGTGCTCCTCGGGGACCTACGTCCGCACGCTGATCAGCGAGCTCGGCGACGCATACTGCGAACGGCTGCGCCGCCTGCGGATCGGATCGTTCGACGTGGAGAACGCCGACCCGAAGCGTGTGCTTGGGCTCGACGAAGCGCTGGACTTCATGCCCGAGGTTCGGCTCGGCTCCGAGGACGCGCGGCGCGCGGGACATGGCGCGGCGGTCCCGGGCGTCGCTTCCGGCGCAGTCCGGTTGACCGACGAGCTCGGCCTGATCGCCGTCGCCGAGCCGATCGGGGACGGGATGCTTCGGCCGGTCGTCGGACTGCGCGAAGGCTAGGCTTCGCCGCCGAATGCAGCTCACGAAGCTCATGGATGTCGAACCGCGCCCACGCCGGGTCGCGGTGGGCGAGTTCGACGGCGTCCACCTCGGCCACCGCGAGGTCATCGCCGGCAACGACACCGTGCTCACGTTCGAGCCCCACCCGCTCCGCGTGGTACGGCCCGAGGCGGCGCCGAAGCTGCTCACCAGCCTCGACGTGAAGGCCGAGCTGATCGCCGACCTCGGCGTCGAAGAGCTCGTCGTGATCCCGTTCGACGAGGGCTTCGCCGCGCAGGGGCCCGAGGAGTTCATCGACCACGTGCTCGTCGAGCGGTTGGGCGCGACCCGAGTGTCGGTGGGAGAGAACTTCCGCTTCGGGCACCGGGCCGCGGGCGATCCCGCCTTGCTCGCGGCCGATCCGCGGTTCGAGACGCGGATCGTCCCGCTGGTCGAGGTCGACGGCGAGATCGTCTCCTCGAGCCACATCCGCGGACTCGTGCTCGCCGGGGAGGTTGAGCTCGCCGCCCGATTCCTCGGCGCTCCGTTCCAGGTCCGTGGCGAGGTCGTTGTGGGCGACCGCCGGGGCCGCGAGCTGGGCTTTCCGACCGCGAACATGGTCCCCGACGAATCGCTTGTCTGTCCCGGGCACGGCGTCTACGTGGCTCGCGCCGACGGGTCGTGCGCCGCCGTGAGCGTGGGCGTGCGCCCAACGTTCGGCACCGGCCGCGCGGTCCTGATCGAGACGTACCTGCTCGACCGCGACGTCGACCTCTACGGTCAGACGCTCCGGGTCGACTTCCTGAGCCGGATACGCGGCGAGCGCAGATTCGACACGGTCGAGGCGCTCGTCGAGCAGATGCACCACGATGTCGCCCGCACGCGCGAGCTGTGCGACGGGCTCCGCTAACGGGCTCTGCTACGGGCTCTGCTAGCCTCATCGGCCGCATGGCGCTGACCAAGGAACGTAAGCAAGAGCTCGTCGAGAAGTTCGGCGATGGCGCTTCTGACACCGGCAAGGCCGAGGTCCAGATCGCGCTGCTGACCGAGCGGATCAACGGGCTGACCGATCATCTGCGTGCCCACCGAAAGGACCACCACTCACGTCGTGGCCTGCTGATGCTCGTGGGACGCCGCCGCAGATTCCTCAAGTACCTGCAGCGAGCCGATCTGGAGCGCTACCGCGCGCTGATCCGCGAGCTCGGCCTGCGCCGGTGAGCACGGCCGAGCAGGCACCGAGCATCCTCGAGCCAGGGACCCCGGTCCCCGAGTTCACGCTGCGGCGCGAGGACGGCGCGGAGTTCACCCAGGCCGACCTCCAGGGAACGACCACGGTCCTCGTGTTCTACCCGTTCGCGTTCAGCCCGGTCTGCACCGATCAGCTGAACCTCTATCAGGAGGTGCTGGACGACTTCGCCTCGCGGGGCGCCACGCTGTACGGCGTGTCCTGCGACGCCTCCTGGTCTCAGACCGCGTTCCGGGAGAAGCTCGGGGTGACGATCGAGCAGCTGTCCGACTTCGAGCCCAAGGGCGCGACGTGTCGCGCCTTCGGCGTCTATCACCCCGGCGGGTTCCCGCAGCGCGCGCTGGTGATCATCGGCCCGGATGGGGTCGTGAAGTGGAGCTATCAGGCACCATCGCCCGGCGATCTTCCCGGGGCGAACCTGATCTTCGACGGCCTGGGGGCCTGACGCCCCTGCGGCCGGATGTGGCGATGGGCGGCCCGAGGCGCCCTGTTGGCGATCTTCGCTCGGCTCCCGTGCCCCCGGCCGGCGCCGACGATCACATCCGCGGTCTCGGCGATAGCCCGCTCGTGATCGAGTACGCCGACTTCGAGTGCCCGTACTGCGCGGCCCTGAGCCTGCGGCTCGACGGCCGGCAGCTGCGCAGGCTGTTCCGCCACTTTCCCGTCCGCTCGAGTCATCCGCGAGCCTGGGCCGCCGCCTGCGCCGCCGAGGCGGCCGGGCTTCAGGGTCGCTTCTGGGAGATGCACGACTCGCTGTTCGCCGATCAGGGCCGACTGGAGGATCCGCACCTCTGGGAGCGGGCGCGCGCGCTCGGCCTCGACCTCGAACGCTTCGACGCCGACCGCCGCAGCGACGAGGTGCGGAGTCGGGTCAAGCGCGACTTCACCTCCGGCGTGCGCGCAGGGGTCGTGACGACCCCGACCGTCTTCGCCGGCGGCCAGCGCCACGCCGGCCAGATCGACGTCGAGGCGCTGGAGCGCACCGGCGAGTAGGGGCGGTCGCCGGCGCCTTGGGTCCGGGCGTGGGCTGTGGACTCTCGGCCCGCCGGCGCTTTCAGCGCCCGCGGCTTGGGTCGGCGGCGGCCCGGTAAACGGCGCTGGGGAAGGGGAGGCGCGATCGGCGCGCGATCGCGGTCCTTCATGATGCATAACGCGACAACCTCGCCCGGGATGGCGAGCCCTGTCGACCTATGCATGAAGAGTGTGCTCAATCCGACAGGGCTCGGGATTCGCGCCGGTGTTGTCGTGCTGTGCATCATCCGGAGCTCCTGATCGGACCCGAAAGCCGCTCTGACTGCCCCCTTCCCCAGCGCCGTTTACCGGGCCGACGGCCCTCGACAGACGACCGAACCGGGCGCGAAGGCCAAACCAAGTAAGGCGCGCGAACGCGCACCCCTAACCCGTCCAATCAGTTACCGAGGCGCTCGGGCGTCCGGCACCCGCCGGCGCCTCCCTCCCGGGCGCGCACGTCCGCGGCGGCAGCGCCTCCGCCGGCGCGAAGCAGGGCAGGTGGAGCGCGAAGATCGACCCGCGTCCGGTGTTCTCGACCGTGCAGCGGCCACCGTGCCCCTTGGCGATGGCGTCGACGATCGCCAGCCCCAGGCCGACGCCGCCGGCGGTGCGCGTCCGCGCCGCGTCGGCCCGCGCGAAGCGGTCAAAGATTCGGTGCAGGGCCTCGTCGGGCACGCCGGCGCCCTCGTCCTCGACCTCGATCGCGAGTTGCCACGTGCCCTCGCAGCGGGCGCGCAGCTCGATCGCCGCGTGCTCGGGCGTGTACTTCACCGCATTCTCGAGCAGCGCGTCGAGCGCGGTGCGAAGCCGTTCGGGATCGACGCGAAGGCGGCCAGCGGCCAGTGGGCCCAGGCGCCAGGCTCGCGGAGCCACCTCCGACCAGCGCATGAATACGTCCTCAAGGAAGGGCTCGACCTCGATCTCCTCGAGATGCAGAAAGTTCGCCTGATCGGCGGTCGCGAGCACCAGCAGCCGGCTGACGATCGCGTCGATCCGCCCCAGCTCGTCGAGCGCAACGTCGAGTTCCGCGGCGTCGCCGCCGCGCACGGACACGAGCTCGAGATGGCCACGCGCGATCGTGACCGGGGTCCGCAGCTCGTGCGACGCGTCGTGGATGAAGCGCTCCTGGCGCTCGAGCAGCGATCGCTGCTGCTCGGAGCGCTGCTCGGCGATCTGCAGTGCGTCAACGCGCCGTCGCGCGTGCCAGACCATAGCCAGGAACATCGCGGCCATGAGCGGAACCTCGAACAGCTCACCCCATAGCTGAATGCCACGGAAGGCGTCGAAGCCGATCGACACCGCTGTCAGCGTCATGACGACCGCGAGCACGATCAAGGTCGCACCGAGCGGCCAAACCCGAAAGCCGTAGAGCACTGTGAGGCTGATCCAGACGAAGTGGAACGGGATCGTCTCCCAGCTCGGCCACGCGAGCATTGCCGCGTAGTTGCACGCCGCGAACGCGACCCATAGCAGCTCTATGCGGTACCGCGGTATCAGAGCCCGAAGGTCAGCACGCGGCCGCGCGATCTCCGGAAGCTCACGCAGCGCGATAGCCCGCATTGCGCACCGTCTCGATATGCGCCTCCGGCCCCAACCGCCGCCGCAGCCGCCGGACGCACACGTCAACGACGTTCGATCTCGGATCGAAGTCGTACCCCCAAACCTCTGCGAGCAGACGCTCCCGGCTTACCACCTGTCCGACGTGCTGCATCAGAAAGTGCAGCAGGCGGAACTCACGGTCGGACAGGTCGGCGACCTTGTCGCCGACCTGGGCCTGGCGCCGAGCTAGATCGAGCACCAGGCTGCCGACGCGGATCACCGTTCCGTCATCGGCCACGCGCGCGCGGCGGAGCTGGACCCGGGCGCGCGCCAGTAGCTCGTCGAGCGAAAACGGTTTGGCGACGTAATCGACAGCACCGAGTTCGAAGCCCTGCAGCTTGATAGGAAGGTCGCTGCGCGCCGACAGGATCAGCACCGGGAGATCCGGCTTTTCGCGATGGATCTCTCGCAGGGCGTCGAGGCCACTGCGGCCAGGCAGCATCAGGTCGAGGATCACTAGGTCGTACTGACCGGTAAGAGCACGCGCGAGCCCCAGCTCGCCGTCGCCGACAACATCCACGCCGAATCCCTCTGCCTCGAACGCACGGCCTAGAAATGCCCGGATTCGGGCCTCATCCTCGACAACCAAAATACGCATGTGCTCTTTCGAGCCCCCACGTTTGCGTCGACACTATAAAAGTTGACGTGTAAATGACCGCTAAATGACATCGCTGTCATTTAGTCCGTCCTCTCGCCCGGAAAGCTATAACACGACCCCACGGCTTGCGCCAGCCTCTGGAGCGGGCCCTGGACGCTCTCGCCTTGACGGTCTGGGGACAGATGGGCTATAAGTCCGGGCCGCTCGCAAGGCAGGCGGTCCGGGCCGTCGCCGTTGCACGATCGGCGCCCCCGGATCGGCAGCAAATAGAGGAACGTGTTCTCATCGTGACCACCAGTCCTTGGGCGACACAGACGGCTTCGAACAGCGCGCCGTTGACCATCCGGGGCCTGATCGCCTCACACAAGGCGGCTTCACTCGTCATCGCAGCTCTCTGCGCCGTCACGGTCGCAATTTTCGTGCTGATCGCGCTTGGTCCGAAGGGCGGCGCCGTGACCGATAGCACCACGTGCGCGCAGTGGGGCTCGACCAACGTGGCCGGACAGGACGCCTACGCGAGGCTGTACGTGAGGGAGCACGGGCCGGTCTCACCACGCTGGGGGCCTGCACCGGGGGGCGTACTCAACGCGATCAACGCCGGCTGCTATCAGGCGTTCGGTGAGGATGTCTCAGACACGGCGACCGTCGTGCAGGCGGTCTCGCGCAGCTTCTGAGCACCAGCACCCGGCTAGAGCGGTTCCGGTGAGCGCGCGAGCGCGCGACTCGTCATCGACGGCACTTGCCATCCCTTTCGGCTCGAGCCCACGGGCAGACGTCGAGGTCGGACTTCATCTCTCGGGAGATGACCTGCACATGACAGGTTGATGACATCGCCGTCATCTGCGCCGCTACCGCCGCTGCGCGAGGTATAACACCGCGCCGAGAGGACGGAGCGAGGATGAGTGGAGCTGGCAAGAGGATTGTCGGAATCACCATCGCGACGGCAATCGTTTGCGTCGTGATCGGGCTCTATATCGGCCTGTACCTGGTCAACGTGCCCGGCTCGGTGGCGGCTACGCAGACGCCCACTGGGGCGCAGCTGTACCTGGCGACCGTGCCGGCCGCGGCGCTGAACGATTCGCACCCGACCTGGGTCTCGTATTACGCGGTCGACGCCAACGCGCAGAACTGGCAGCACAAGACGACGTACGTGCTGCCGGCGAACACGCTCGTCCACGTGACGATCTTCAACTACGACAGCGCCTCAGCGCTGCGCAATAACTGGTTTGGCCAGGCCACCGGAACGGTCGGCGGCGTGATGACGCTCAACGGTAGGACGACGCAGGCGATCGTCGCCGCTAACGCCTCGCACGTCTTTTCGATCCCGCAGATCGGTCTGGCGGTGCCGCTCCTGGGCGTATCCGCCACCGCCAAGAACCCCTGCAGCAACGCGCCCTGCAGTCTCTCGAACGACCACACGGTCACCTCATTCACGTTCCGCACGCCCGGCAAGGGCCTGTACCGCTGGCAGTGCTTCGTGCCGTGCGCGGCCGGATACATCACCGGCTTCGGCGGCCCGATGCAGACCGTCGGCTACATGGACGGCTTCATCAAGGTCGTATGAGCAAGCCGGCGGGAAGCTGAGGATGGACGAGACCAACCACTTCCGCAGGGTTGTGTTGCTGTGGCTGCTCGCCACCGTGATCATGACCCCGATCGTGATCTTCGTCTTCGGCCCGGGCCTTCCGCCCGGTAACGGAACCGTCGAGTCGTCCGGGCAGGTCACCGACAACACGGTGCTGCTGGCCACGGCTACACCGGTGGCACTCGGGGTCCTCGTCTACCTGGGCTACGTGCTGTGGGCGTTTCGCGAGCGCAACCCAGAGGTGGTGCTCGATGGGCCGCCGATTCGCGGCAACTCGAGCGTGCAGTTCTGGTGGCTGATCGTCACGACGACGCTCGTGCTGTTCCTGGCCGGCTATGGCACGATCAGACTCTTGGCCGATGGAGCCGGCGGCGGTCAGGGTCCGAACCCGATCGCGATTCCCTCGGTGCCCGCGGGCGGGAAGCGGCTCGTGGTCCAGGTGGTCGCGCAGCAGTGGCAGTTCAACTACCGCTTCCCGGGCTATGGCGGAGTCGAGACCAACCATCTCGAGCTGCCCGCGAACACGCTGGTGCAGTTCAACGTGACCTCGCTCGACGTGATCCACTCGTTCTGGGCGTATGACCTCGGCGTAAAGGCAGACGCGAATCCGGGCGTCAACAACGTCGCCTACGTGACGACGAAGGGACCGCTCACCTTCTCAGTGCGCTGCGCCGAGCTGTGCGGCGTGTGGCACGGCTACATGTTCGACACAGGCTATGTCGTTTCCAAGGCGCGGTTTGCCGCTTGGATCGCCCAGCAGAGGATCAAGTTCGCGCCGGCGACCAAGCAGCTGCCGCCGTACTCGAAGAGCTACTTCCCAGTGCCACTGAGGAGGGCAGGATGAGCGCGATTGCAGTGCCGGCGACCGCCAGGCCAACCGGCTGGCGAAGGCTGATCGGCTTCAACATGCTCACCGGGATCCTGTTGGGGATCGTGGGGTGGTACGTCGGCCACTGGATCGGCGACCGGTTCACCGGCCAGGGCCTCGCGTACTACTCGGCGCAGTCGGGCGAGAACGACATCGCGATCATGCTCGGCTACTTCCTCGGCGTGGTCGGCTTCCTAGTGGGGTTGGGCTTTGCCAACTATCCGCTCAAGCGGCTGCTCGGGCATCCGCCGTCGCTGGCCGAGAACGAGTCCGAGGCGGACGGGCTCTTCCGGTACTTCACGCTGTCGACCGACCACAAGGTCGTCGCCAAGCAGTACATGGTCGGGATCGGGCTGTTCTTCTTCGTCGCCGGATTGAACGCCATGCTGATCAGGACCGAGCTGCTCCAGCCCAACGTGCACGTGTTCGGCGCCAACCAGTACCTGACGCTGGTCGGCATGCACGGGTCGATGATGATGGGGACCATGACGTCGGGGCTGCTGGGGCCGTTTGCCACATTCCTGGTGCCGTTGATGATCGGCTCGCGACGGTTGGCGTTCTCGCGAGTCTCGGCGTTCTCGTTCTGGCTGCTGATGGCCGGCGAGGTGATCCTGCTCACGACGATCTTCTTCGGCGGCTTCCAGACCGGCTGGACGGGCTACCAGCCGCTCGGGGCACAGGGCACCGCCGGCTACGACGCATACATCGGCTTCTTCGCGCTGGTCGGCCTGTCGATGACCCTGTTCGGATTCAACCTGGTCGTGACGATCACCACGATGCGCTCGCCGGGTATGACCTGGACGCGGCTGCCGATCTTCGTGTGGGGGGCGTTCACGACGGCGTGGCTGATGGTGCTGGCGGCGCCGATGCTGATCGCCGCCCTGCTGATGGCGGCGTCGGACCGGACCGTGCAGACCGCGTTCTACATTCCCGGGCAGGGCGGCAGCGCTTACCTGTTCCAGAATCTGTTCTGGGTGTTCGGCCACCCGGAGGTGTACATCCTGGCGCTGCCCGGCATGGGGATCGTGCTCGAGTTGATCCCGGTGTTCTCCCGAAAACCCCTGTGGGGCTACCGGCTGGCCGTGGCGGGGCTGCTCGGCATCGCGTTCTTGAGCTTCTTCGTGTGGCAGCACCACCTGTTCGTGTCGGGCATCAACGCCGACCTGCGGCCGTTCTACATGCTCTCCACCGAGGTGATCTCGCTGCCGACGGGGTTCATCTTCCTGTGCGCGATGGGGACGCTGTGGCGCGGGCGAATACGGCTGACCGTGCCGATGCTCTTCTGCTTAGGGTGGATCTTCAACTTCCTGTGGGGCGGAATCTCGGGCGTGTTCAACTCCGACGTCCCCAGCGACATCACCACCCACGGCAGCTTCTTCGTGATGGCGCACTTCCACTACACCATCATGGGTGGCCTGATCTTCGCGTTCTTCGCCGCGATCTATTACTGGGTGCCGAAGATGTACGGCTGGAAGCTCAACGAGCGCCTGGGCAAGATCCACTTCTGGACGCTGTTCATCGCCTTCAACTCGACCTTCGCGCCGCTGTTCGCGCTCGGCTTCATGGGAATGCCACGCCGGGTGGTCACCTACAACCCGGCATGGCAAGGACTGAATATCTGGGTGTCGGTCTCGGCCTACTTCATCGGGCTCTCGATGCTCGTGTTCCTGTTCAACGTCGTGTGGTCGCTGCTGATTAAGCGCGAGCCGGCCAAGGTCAACCCGTGGCACGCCAAGAGCATCGAGTGGGAGCTGCCCACGCCGCTGCCCCTACACGACTTTGATCGGATCCCCGTGTTTGACCACGACCCGTATCCGTACGGCGAGCCGGCGCCGGCGAGGGCGCCGCTGATGGCGCCTGCGGGGGGGAGTGCCTAACTCATGGAAGCCTCCGCTCCCACCGCCGATCACATCGAAGCCGAGCCCCCGGAGTGGCAGCCCCGCGCGATCTGGTTCGGCGGGCGCCTGTTGTGCGGCGCGATCTCCTTCTTCTTCGCCGCGTTCGTGTTCGCCTTCTTCTACCTACAGGCGCTCGACTTGAACCACAACTGGAAGATCGGCCACGTCGTCCCCGACGGGGGCATCGGCATCGCGATCGCGGCCCTCTTCCTGTTCAGCGCGATCATCTACCGGCTGGCGGCGAGGCGTCCGGTCGGCGACACGATGGCGGCGGGGATAATCGCCGTCCTCATGGGGCTCACTGCGGTTGTGCTCCAGTTCATCGAATACATCGTCCTCGACTTCGGCGCCTCCCAGGGCGGCTATGCCGCGGTGTTCTTCGGATGGACGGCGACCTACGCGATCGCGGCGCTGATGGGCCTGTACTGGATCGAGATACAGGTCGCGACCCTGTGGCGCGTGCGGCGGGAAGGCAAGATGCGCGAAACGGAAGTGCCCACGAGTGAGACCACGCTGCTCCTAACCGGCATCGAGGCCTCCTCGTTCTACTGGGCCTACTTCGTCGCGATCGGCGTGCTCGCCTACATCCTCCTGTACCTCGTCGACTGAGCATGTCCTGGACGGCCTGGTCGCTCGACCCGTCGCTGCTATACGTGGCGCTGGCCGCGGGGCTGTACGTGGTCGGCAGCCGGGGGCGGGGTCGGCCGCAGCCCCTGCAGGCGCTGGCGTTCTTCGCGAGTCTGCTGACCATTGTCATCGCCCTCAACTCGCCGATCGACTACTACGCCGACCAGCTCTTCTGGGTGCACATGGTGCAGCACGTCCTGCTGCTCACCGTCGCTCCACCGCTGATGCTGCTCGGGAAGCCGTGGCCGAGAATGTGGCGCGCGCTCCCGCTCGAGCCGCGCACGAAGATTGCGCGGACGATCGCCCGTTCGCGCTGGGTGGCGCCCGTCCGCGCGCTCGCGCGGCCGCTCCCGGCCTGGATCCTGTTCAACGTGACGTTCCTCGGCTGGCACATCCCCGCTGCGTATGACGCCACCCTGACATCGGGGGTGATCCACGCGATCGAGCACGCGATGTTCTTCTTCTTCGGCCTTCTGTTCTGGGCCCGCGTGATCGATCCCGGGCCGCTGCGCCCGCGTCTCGTCTGGCCGGCCCGGGTCGCCTATGCGGCCGGCGCGATGATCGTGGGCTGGCTGCTGGCCATCACGCTGGTCATCGTGCCGCACCCGATCTACGGCTACTACGCGGCGCTTCATGTCCGGCCCGGGGGGATCAGCGCGCTGACCGATCAGCAGCTCGCCGCCGGCGTGATGTGGGTCCCCGGGTCGATCGCGTACACGATCACGTTCATCATCGGCTTCTATCGGTGGCTGGAGCCGGACCGCTCGCCTGGCCCAGCCCCGGCGGCGTTCACGACCTGAGGAGGAGACAGACTTGCCGTTGCTTCCCATCGCAGACTTCCTCGCCGGCGCGCTGCTTACGCTGCTGCTGCCCGTTACGCTTCTGGTCGCGCTGGTGTTGTGGTACTGGTGGTACTCGGTACGCGTGCACGACGCCAAGCGGTCCGAACCCGCCACCGCGCCGGCTGCGGCGAATCCCGGGCCCAGCGTCCACGAGACGCTCCCGCCAGAGCCCGGCGAGTAATGAAGGCGGGCGCGGGCACCCTCTGGGCCTCGCGGCCCGCGACGCTGCGACCCGCCAGGATCGCCGCGTCGCTGCTCGTCGTCGTACTGCTGGGCGTGGGCGTGGGATTCGGCGTGCACCGGCTCAGGGCCAGTACGGCCAAGACACCCGCAATCGCCTCCACACGCTTCGGCATGCACGGCGAGGCGGCCTGGGCCGCAGGAACACAGCCTGCACCGACGATCGACACCTTGCGTGACCAAACCGGGACCTTGTTCTCACTGGCGTCGCTTCGCGGCCGATCGGTCGCGATCGCGTTCTTCGACTCGCACTGTCACCAGGAGTGCCCGCTCGAGGGGCGGGCGCTGGTGGCGGCCGAGCGGGTGCTCCCGCTCGCCGAGCGGCCCGTGCTGGTGGCCGTCAGCGTCAACCCGCTCGACACGCCGGGAAGTGCGTCAAAGGCTGCGAGAGCCTGGGGACTGGCCTCGGTGGCGCCGTGGCATTGGCTGATGGGCACGCGCCAGCAACTGGCGCCCGTGTGGGCGGCATACCACGTCTACGTCTCACCGCACCCGGTGAACGGGGACATCGTCCACACCGAGGCGGTCTATCTGGTCGACCGGCGCGGCTACATGCGGTCGGGCTACATGTATCCGTTCCTTTCGCGCTACGTGACCGGCGACCTGCATACGCTCGCCAGGGGCACGGGATCCTGAGGATGGCGGTCAGCGATTTCGTCGAGGTGCTGCCCGGGCCTGTGCCCGTGCACGTTGGACGCGCGAGCGGAACGTGGCGCGACTACGTGACGCTGACGAAGCCCAGGATCATGTCGCTCTTGGTCCTAACTGCCGTGTGCGCGATGGTGGCGGCGGCTGGTGGCGCGCCCGCGCCCGTGCCGCTGGCTGCGTTGGTCATCGGGGGCGCGTTGGCGTGCGGCGGGGCGAGCGCGCTGAACCACGTGCTCGACCGCGACATCGACAGGTTGATGGGGCCACGCACCGCGTCGCGGCCGGTGGCTGCCGGTCGGATCAGCCCGGCGCGCGCGACCGCATTCGGTCTGGTGCTCTCGGCGCTCGCCTTTGCCGTGCTTACCACGTTCGCAAATCCGCTGGCCGCCGTTCTGTCACTCGGCGGCGGGGCGTTCTACGTCGTCGTCTACACGTGTTGGCTGAAGCGAAGCACGGCCCAGAACATCGTCATCGGCGGCGCCGCCGGCGCGATTCCGCCGCTCGCGGGCTGGGCGGCGGCACACGGCAGTCTCGGACTCGGGGCCGGCTTCCTGTTCCTGATCGTGCTGCTGTGGACGCCGCCACACTTCTGGGCGCTGGCGCTGCTGCTCGTTCGCCACTACGCCGCGGCGGAGGTGCCGATGATGCCGGTGGTGCGCGGGCCGCGGGCCACCGCCCGACTTGTGTTCTGGTACTCAATCGTGCTCGTAGCGGTCACGCTGCTGCCGGGAGCGGTCGGCACGTTCGGGCTCGTGTACCTCGCCGGAGCCGCGATCCTGGGAGGAGTGCTGTGCGTGCTCGCCTGGCGGCTCTGGCGCGAGAGATCGCCTGCGCGCGCCGCCCTGCTGTTCCATTTCTCGCTGTTGTATCTCGCGCTGCTCTTCGTCGCCGTCGCGATCGATGCGGCCGTGCGCTGAATCCGCCGCCCATCGAGATGACGGCCAAATGAGCCGGGCCAGTCAACGCGGCCCTCCCGCGTGGATCTGGTGCTGTACGGATCACAAGAGCGCGGTAGCCATCAGCGCGGCCCCCGCGGACGCGACATGGCCAGATTCAGGATCGCCGCCATTGTCATGGTGTGTCACTTCCCGGCACGGCAGTGGTACGCCATGACACAGCGAGTGGTCGGGTAGCACATGGGGATGGGCGGTGCGCGTGTACTGGTGGCCGAGAGCAGCCCCAGCGTCCGGCAGGCGGTCGCGGCGTACCTGCGAGGGGACGGATTCCAGGTCCTGGAGGCGTCCAGCGGCCTCGAGGCCCTGCTCATGCTGCGCCGCGGGACGGTCGACATCGCGCTGGTCGATCCGATGCTTCCCGAGATCGACGGCCTGGAGCTGGTACGCCGCGTGCGGCGCGAGTCGACGGTACCGATCATCATGTTGACCGCCAGCCGGGACGGGGCGGCGCGCATCGCCGAGCTCGATGCGGGCGCCGACGACTACGTGGTCAAGCCGCTCTCCATGCCCGAGGTGACCGCCCGCATGCGCGCGCAGCTGCGGCGTGCCCGGGGCTTCGAGACCGAGCAGACGGTCCTGCGCACCGGGGAGCTCAAGCTCGAGCTCGACGCGCGGCGCTGCTCCGCCGGCGGACGTGAGGTGGACCTCACCCGCCGCGAGTTTGACCTGCTTGCCGCGCTGCTGGGCTACCCCGGACGCATCCACACCCGCGAGCAACTGCTCGAGCTCGTCTGGGGCACCGATGCCATCAGCCCCAAGACGGTGGACGTTCATGTGGCTGCGCTTCGGCGCAAGCTCGGCTCCGCGATCACCATCACGACCCTGCGCGGCCTGGGCTATCGGCTCGATCCCTCCGCGTCGCCCGCATGGACGCAGCAGCACGCCGGCGGTGGTGTGGGCGAGACCGCCTGACCGCGGCTCGACCTAGCCGCCCCTCGGTCTCGAGTGCCGGCAGCCGCCACTCGATTCAACCTCCTACATCGCTCTTACGCGACTCCGAGGTTCGCCTTGCGCGATGCGGGAAGAGTTCCGAGTACTCCAATAACCCCGAACCGAGAAAGAGAGGTCCAAGAATGCCGAGCACCATGATCATCCTGAACGTCGTTCTCATCACGGGCATCGTGCTGGCGATAGTTGGCGTATGCGCCTGGGGAATCATCTCCGACCGTCCGTTTGCGACATATCTGACAAACCGCGCTGTCGCGCGAGCGCGGCGCCCTCCGGCTCTCGACCGCCGTCGTCTCTCCCCCGAGCAATCCGGTTATCGCGGACGGCGCAGACGAGCGATCGACGTCGGCGCGTAGCTCCGGCACGCAGCCTGACGGAGTTCAGGCGACGCCGATCGAGCACGATCGCGTAGCCGTGCAGCAAAGCGGCTCACGCGACAGCCTCAGAACGTAGGCCGCGGCCGCGGGCGGAAGTCCGTGGCCGTGGTCGTGCGTGGGGCGGGCCCGGTCGTGCGTGGGGCGGGCTCTAGCCCGGTCGTGCGTGGGGCGTGGTCTTAGCCCTGCTGGGTGGCGCGCTCGGCGGTGTCGGCCGAACGGAATGCCTGCTGCAGGTCGCCGAGCGTCGCCGAGCGGCCGCGCAGGGGCTGCACGCTCGGGTTCGCGCTCAACGCCATGCGCACGAGATCGAACTGCCGTTCCGCGATCTCGGAGTCGAGGCCCTGAAATGCGCTGGCCGCCTGATTGACCCCCTTGACCAGCAAGATGATGTCGAGCGCGCCGACATCGGCGCGGACCGCGCCAGCATCCTGGGCGCGCTGGACGAGCTCATTGAGAACGCCGATCAGCTCCGTGTACGCCGCGCTGATGTCGGGGTTCGCCAGGAACGTGTCGGCGACCGCCTCGGACAGGGACCGGTCCATCTGCTGGCGGCCCACGATCTTGTCCAGGAACTCGAACAGCGCCTCGTCGGGATCGGGTGCCTGAAGCAGCTCCCGCCCGGTCACGATCGCGTCGTTCATCCGCTCGACGACGATCGCGGCGATCAGGTGCTCCTTCGACGGGAAGTTGCGGAACAGCGTGGCGCGCCCGACGCCGGCACGCTCGGCGATCTCGCCGACGCCGACGTCGAGCCCGCGCTCACGGAACAGGGCCTCGGCCGCCTCGAGCAGTCGGTGGCGATTGCGTTCGGCATCGGCCCGTAGGTGCCTGTCCTCTGATCCCATCGCGTCCATATTGTCCTATGCCGCGGTCCCGGATGACTCCATCGCCAGCTCCGGCTGGGTCGATGGCCGCGGCGCCGGTGTGGCGGACGCGTTTGTCAGGTCGAGCTCGACGCCTCGCACGTGGCCCGGGCGCAGCATCGTGGCCAGGATCAGCGCGCCGGCGCCGAGCATGATCGCGGCCGCGACGAACGCGACGTGGTAGCCCGCGACCTTCGCGGCGAACAACCCCGCGTGGTTGGTCAGCGCGCTGGCCGTCCGGCTGGCGGCGAGCGTCGAGAGGATCGCCAGGCCGAGTGCGCCGCCGACCTGCTGGGCCGTGTTGAACAGGCCCGAGGCGAGCCCAGCGTCCTCCTCGCGAACGCCGCCGGTGCCGAGCAGCGTGATCGGGACGAAGGTCAGGCCTATCCCGATGCTCATCGGCAGCAGCCCCGACAACAGGTCGCCGACATACGTCCCGTGAACCGAAACGCGAGTGAGCCAGCAAATAACCGGACCGTGCGGTCCGCTTACGTGGCGGAGGGGGTGAATCGGTTGTCTCGGTGCGGTCGTCGCCACGTCCGAGCCGGCGCGGTCGGACTCTCGGCCCGCCGGCGCTTTCGAGCGCCCGCGGCCCCGGTTCGCGGCGGCCCGATTAACGGCGCTGGGGAAGGGGAGGGGAGCGGGCGCCATCGCACCCGTCGAAAACCTGCATAACACGACAATCCCGCCCCAGATGGCGAGGCCTGTCGAGCTATGCATGAAGATCATGCGTAATACGACAGGGCTCGGGTCTGGCGCCGGTGTTGACGTCCTATGCAGGTTTTCCGTGACACTCTCGCCACAAAGTCGCGGGTTTGGCGCGCGAGCAAGCTAAACCACACGCAAGCCAAGCCACGGACTCTGGCGACCCACAAACAAACCCTCACCCACCCCCTCTCCCTGCTGCCGTTCACCGAGCTGAACGTCCGCCACAGCCACAAGGGCGCACAGCGCCCTCGGGCCGGCACTCGACCGCGACCGAGCAGCGAAGCGCGAAAGACCCGGCGCGAACCGAGGCCACACCACAGGGCGCGCCATGCGCGCCCCCTAACCAAATGGCGCAGACGCCTGTTCCGCTGCCCCGGCACGCGCCCTACCGTCCACGCCACACAGGCCACAAACCCCCACCAAACCCCACAAACACCGGGCTTGAACCCCGGCTCAGACGGCCAATCCCGCTACCATCAATGGTGTTCGGAATAAAACAGAGAAACGAAGAACTCCGCCGACCGAAGGGTGGAGCAAGAAGGGAATTGAATATGTCTGACGCCGTTACGCGCGTGTCTGCCGAGATCGAGGGCAACGAGATCTCGTTCGAGACCGGCAAGTTGGCCAAGCAGGCCTCCGGCGCCGTCGTCGTCCGCAGTGGCGACACCATGGTTCTTTGCACCGCCACCGCCGGCAACCTCCGGGATGTGGACTTCCTCCCCCTGACGGTTGACGTCGAAGAGCGGATGTATGCGGCCGGGAAGATCCCCGGTTCGTTCTTAAGCGGGAGGGTCGCGCCGGCGAGAAAGCGACGCTCACCGCCAGGCTGATCGACCGCCCGATCCGCCCGCTGTTCCCCAAGGGATGGCGCTACGAGACCCAACTGGTCGCCCTCCCCGTAAGCGTTGACCACGTCAACCCGTACGACATCCTCGCCATGAACGGCGCCTCCGCGGCGCTGATGGTCTCGCAGATCCCGTTCCCGACCCCGGTCGGCGCCGTCCGGATCGGCAAGATCGATGGGAACTTCGTGGTCAATCCGAGCGAGGAGGACCTCGTCGAGAACACCGACCTCGACCTGATCGTCGCCGGCACCGACGACGCGATCCTGATGGTGGAGGCCGGCGCGAACGAGATCCCCGAGGCGGAGATCCTCGACGCGCTCGATATCGCGCACGAGGAGATCAAGAAGCTCTGCCAGATCCAGCGTGAGCTCGCCGAGCAGGCCGGCAAGCCGAAGCTCGACGTCGAGGTCCCGCAGGCCGATCCGGCGCTGTACGAGGAGATCAAGAACTCCCAGGGCGCCGCGCTCGACGCCGCCACCCAGGTGGAGGATAAGCTCGAGCGCCAGGACGCCACCAAGGCGGTCGAGGAGCAGATCCTCACCCAGTACGCCGGCGATCCCGAGTCCGAGGGCTACGCCGAGCGGCGCGCCGCCGCGCAGCTCGTCTTCGACAAGCTCGAGAAGACGATCATCCGCGAGCGGATCGCGGTCCAGAAGAAGCGCCCGGACGGACGGACCTCCGACGAGATCCGACCGATCAGCATCGAGGTCGGCGTGGCGCCCCGCACCCACGGTTCGGCGCTGTTCACGCGCGGCCAGACCCAGGCGCTGAGCGTCGTCGCGCTCGGTACCACGCGCGAGGAGATGCGGCTCGACACGCTGGGCCTGGAGACCGCGAAGCGCTACTTCCACCACTACAACTTCCCGCCGTTCTCGGTCGGGGAGGCGGGCTTCATGCGCGGCCCCAAGCGCCGCGACATCGGCCACGGGGCGCTCGCCGAGCGGGCACTCGTGCCCATGATCCCTAGCCAGGAGGAGTTCCCGTACACGATCCGCGTCGTCTCGGACATCCTCGAGTCCAATGGCTCGAGCTCGATGGCCTCCGTGTGTGGCTCGACCCTGAGCCTCATGGACGCAGGCGTACCGATCAAGAGCGCCGTCGCGGGGATCGCGATGGGCCTGATCAAGGAGGGCGACGACTACATCATCCTCACCGACATCGCCGGCGTCGAGGACCACCTCGGCGACATGGACTTCAAGGTCGCCGGCACGGACCGCGGCATCACCGCGCTGCAGATGGACATCAAGATCAGCGGGGTCACGTTCGACATCCTGCGCGATGCGCTGTCGCAGGCCCAGGTCGCCCGCAACTTCATCCTCGGCGAGATGGCCAAGGTGATCGACGCGCCGCGCGCCGAGCTCTCCAAGCACGCCCCGCGCATCTCGACCGTCCAGATCGATCCCGAGAAGATCGGCCTGCTGATCGGCAAGGGTGGCGAGACGATCCGCGCCCTGCAGGAGGAGTACGAGGCCCAGATCGACGTCAACGACGAGGGCCAGGTGCTCGTGTACGCGGCCAACGGCGAGCGTGGAGACGCGCTCGTGGACCGGATCCGGGCGATGACCAAGGAGGTCGAGGTCGGCGACGAATTCACCGGCAAGGTCGTGAAGACGACCGCGTTCGGTGCCTTCGTCGAGCTCTCCAAGGGCACCGACGGCCTCCTGCACATCTCGAACATCGCCCCCGGCCGCCGGATCGCCACCGTCGAGGAAGTCCTCAACAAGGGCGACGACGTCGAGGTCCGCGTGGTCGAGGTCGACCGCGAGCGCGGCCGCATCGGCCTCCGGCTCGCCAGCGATCCCGACGTCGCGGGCAAGAGCGTCGAGGAGCTGGCCGCGGTCGGCACCGGCGACAGCGGTCCGCCACGCGGCGGCCGGGACCGTGGGGACCGCCGGGACGGACGTGGCCGGGACCGGGGTCCGCGCGATCGCGATCGGGACCGCGACCGTGACGGGGACCGCGACCGTGACCGTGGGCGAGTGCGCGATCGGGATCCCGATCGCCCGCGCTCGTAGCCCCCGCCCCGTGAAGCAGGAGCACAGACTGACGACGCTCGAGTCGGGCGTCAGGATCGTGACGGAGGCGATGCCCTCCGTCCGATCCGTGTCGCTCGGGTTGTGGATCGGGACGGGAAGCCGCGCCGAGAGCGATGACGAGGCCGGGCTCTCCCACCTGCTCGAGCACCTGCTGTTCAAGGGCTCCTCGAAGTACACCTCGCTCGAGATCGACCAGATCTTCGACGGGATGGGCGCCGAGCTCAACGCGGGCACGGGCAAGGAGACCACCTCGGTCTACGCGCGCGTGATCGATCAGCATCTCGCCGATGCGTTCGACGTGATGGCCGACATGGTCTTCCGGCCGGCGCTGGACGATGTCGACTCCGAGCGCGCCGTGATCCTCGAGGAGATCGCCATGTACGAGGACGATCCCCAGGAGAAGGTGTTCGACGTGCTCGGCCAGGCGGTGTTTGGTGAGCACCCGCTCGGCCGGGCGATCATCGGCCGCGCGCCCGTGATCGCCAACACACCGACCTCCGAAATCGCGCGCTTCCACGCGGCCCGGTATCGGCCGTCCAACGTGGTCATCTCCGCCGCGGGCGCGATCGACCACGACCAGGTTGTACAGCTCGCCGCCGAGCGCGTCCCCAACGGCACTGCCCCGGGCGCTCTGCCGCTGCTCGAGCCCCCCACACCGGGCGCCGGTCGCCGGTTGTTCGAGCGCAAGGACACCGAGCAGTACCACGTGTGCCTCGGCGGCCCGGGGCTCTCTCGCCACGACGACCGGCGCTTCGCCCTGCGGGTCCTGGACACGATCTTCGGTGGCACATCCTCCTCGCGGTTGTTCCAGGAGGTGCGCGAGCGCCGCGGCCTTGCCTACGCCGTCTACTCGTTCACGAGCGGCTACCAGGACACCGGTCAGGTCGGCCTATACGTGGGCACGCGCCCCGACAACCTCGCCGAGGCGATGGCGGTCGTCGGCGCGGAGCTCAGCCGCATACGCGAGGAGCCGGCCACGAGCGAGGAGCTCGTGCGCGCCAAGGAGAACCTGAAGGGCCGCGTCGTCCTCTCGCTCGAGTCGACGGGGGCGAGGATGAACCGGCTTGGTTCGGAGATCCTCGCCGGCGCGCCGCTGTTGTCGCTCGACGAGGTCGTGGAGCAGATTGACGCGGTCACCGTCGACGATCTTGCCGGGCTCGTGCAGGAGCTGTGGGCGCCGGAGCGCCTCTCGAGCGCGGGCATCGGCCCCGACGAAGGCCATTTCGACGACGCGCTGAACGCGATCACGGCGGCGGGCGTGGTGTGATCCGCGTCGCGGTCGCCGGCGCGGCGGGGCGGATGGGCGCGACCGTGTGCCGCGCCGTTGAGGAGGCCCCGGACATGGAGCTCGCGGCGCGCGCGGACCCCGCGCTCGGCAGCTCGGTCGCGGACGCGCTGAAAGCGGGGCCGGACGTGCTCGTGGACTTCACGCTCCCGTCGACAGCGGTCGAGAACGCTAAGCAGGCGGTCGGCGCCGGCGTCAACGTGGTGATCGGAACCACCGGGTTCGACCCGCTCGAGCTCCGCGGCCTCACGGGCGCGAACATCTTCGTCGCCCCCAACTTCGCGATCGGCGCCGTGCTGATGATGCAGTTCGCGGCCCAGGCCGCGCGCCACATGGCCCGCGCCGAGATCATCGAGCTCCACCACGACAGCAAGGTCGACGCCCCCAGCGGGACCGCCGCCCGAACCGCCGCGCTGCTCGCGGCGGCAGCCGGGAGCGAGAGCGAGGTCCCGATCCATTCGGTGCGGCTACCCGGGCTGGTCGCGCACCAGGAGGTGATCTTCGGCGACGTCGGGCAGACGCTGACGATCCGCCACGACTCGACCGACCGCGAGTCGTTCATGCCCGGCGTGCTGCTGGCGATCCGGCGCGTCGGCGATCTCCCCGAGCCGTTGACGGTCGGGCTCGAGACGCTGCTGTCGTAGTACTAGAGGGGGCTCTGCCTCGAGGGCCCGAGCATGTGGCGCTGTGTATCGCCGGACATCGCCGAGCCGACGGCCGCCCGGACGATGCCCACGTACCAGTCGGCGAGCTGCTCGCGGGGGACGTCGGGGTGCTCGAGCCACCAGTTGGCGAGCGACTCGCCCGCCCCGACGGTGGCGTGGGCGATCGCATCCGACTTCTGCGGCTCGAGCTGCGCATCGGCGGCGACGGAGCCGTCGATCATTTCGCGCACGGCGGCTGCGATCCGGGTCCTCAGCTCGGCGACCCGCTCAGCCACGGGGCGGGAGGACGTCACCTCGCGGAACAGCACGATCCACCCATCGCGATGCTCTTCGACGAACGCGAAGAACTCGAGGCTTCGCTCCCGAAGCGCGGACAGCGACGGGTCGTCGAGCGCGGCGGCGGCCATGAGGCGGTCCAGGAGCTCGCGTCCGGTCCGGTCGATGTAGGCGACGTACAGACCCTCCTTGGAGCCGAAATACGTGTACAGCATCGGCTTCGAGATCCCGGCCAACGCGGCGATCTCGTCCATCGAGGATGAGTGGTAGTCGCCGCGGGCAAAAACCCGTCCGGCGACGTCGAGAATGAGCTGCTCGCGGATCTCGCGAGGCATCCCGCGGGTGCCGTGCTTACGCGGCGGACGGCCTACAGCGTCGCCTGAACTCGCGGTGCGTGCGGATACGACCACGTTAGGGAATGTACCCAGCTGGATATTACTCACCGGTAGATGCCGTTCGAACCGCCGCCCGTGCATGCCTGAGAAGGGGGCACCCCCCAACGTCCATCCGGTCCAGCGTCGCGTCCTGCGCGCGCTCGGCGCGCTGAGCAGCCCGCTCCTGCCGGACGACTACCTGGAGATGATCAACCCGCTGTGGTCCACGCGGGAGCTTCGCGGCCGGATTGAGCGGATCAGACACGAAACCGAGCAGGCCGCGACGATCATGATCAAGCCCGGGTACCGCTGGCCCGGCCACAGGCCCGGGCAGTTTGTCCGTATCGGGATCGACATCGACGGGGTGCGCCACTGGCGCGCGTACTCGCTGACCTCGGACCCGTACCGCGAGGACGGGCTAATCAGCATCACTCCGAAGCGGGTGGACGAGGGCGTCGTCTCCCCGTACCTGGTCGGTCGGGCCAAGCCGGGGACGATCGTCTCGCTCAGCAAGATCGAGGGCGATTTCGTGCTGCCCGAGGAGCCACCGAGGAACCTGTTGTTCATCAGCGCCGGCAGCGGGGTGACGCCGATCATGAGCATGCTCCGGCACCTCGACCACGAGGACGAGCTGAACGATGCCGTGCTGCTGCACTCCGCCCGGCACGCCGACGAGGTGATCTTCGGGGATGAGCTTCGCGACCTCGCGGAGCGGCGCGACGGGTTCAAGCTCCACGAGCAGCTCACCGGCAAGGCCGGGCGGATGGGTCCCGAGGACCTCGACCGCCTGTGCCCTGACTGGCGCGAGCGCGAGGTCTACATCTCCGGCCCAAACGAGATGCTCGATGCGTTCTTCGAGTACTTCGAGCACGACGCGGACTGCGATCGCCTGCACATGGAGCGCTTCCAGCCGAAGCTCGGCTTGAGGCAGGCGGGCGAGGGCGAGGGCGGGGAGATCAAGTTCGTGAAGTCCGATTGCCCGGCCGAATCGGACGGGCACGTCCCGATCCTGGTGGCCGGCGAGGAGGCCGGTCTGGAGTTGCCGTTTGGGTGCCGGGAGGGCATCTGCCACACGTGCGTCGCCGAGCTCCGCTCGGGGCGCGTCCGTGACCTCCGCAACGGAAAGGTCTACGGACAGGCGGGGGAGATGATCCGGACGTGCATCAGCGCGCCGGAGGGACCGATCGAAATCGAGCTGTAGGAATCCACGAACGAGCTAGGAGACACGCATGTCGACCGCCACTGAAAACGGACATCGCACCAATGGGCGGGTCACAGGCGACGAGCCCGAAAACCCTTTGCAGCGCCTGAGCCCGGAGCAGATCGAGGAGATCGGGCGGCAGTTCGACGAGCTGCACGAGCAGGTAAGAGCGGACCTCGGTGACCGCGACGCGCGCTACATCCGGTCGATGATCGCGCTCCAGCGCCGGCTCGCTCTGATCGGCCGTGCGGAGCTGATCGCATCGCGGTGGCGGCTCCCGTGGGCCCTGGGGGCGATGACGCTCGGCCTGGCGAAGATTCTCGAGAACATGGAGATCGGCCACAACGTCCTGCATGGCCAGTGGGACTGGATGAACGATCCGGTGATCAACTCGAGGGCCTGGGACTGGGACACGGCCTCGACCGCCGAGGCTTGGCGCCACTCCCACAACTACGTCCACCACACCTACACGAACATCCTCGGCAAGGACCGGGACCTCGGCTACGAGATCATGCGGATCGATCCGCATCAGAAGTGGTACCCGTTCTACCTGCTTCAGCCGATCTACAACGTCGTGCTGATGGCACTGTTCGAATGGGGCGTGGCCGTGCACGACCTCGACTTCGACGCAATCCGCAAGGGCGAGAAGAGCCAGGCCCAGGTACGCAAGGAGCTGAAGGGGATCGCCGGCAAGGCGCGCACCCAGATCCAGAAGGACTACCTCGCTTGGCCGCTGGTCAGCGGGCTCGTCATGGCGGCGATCGAAGCCGCGATCTTCAGCGTCCAGGCGAGGAGCGACGGCCGTCGGCGCAACCCGAAGGTGCAGGCCGAGCGCCTCGCCCGGCGGCTACGGGGCAAGCGGCCCAGGCACGGCGAGGTCATCAGGCAGCTCGTCGAGCGGCGCTCGTTCCGCG
This sequence comes from uncultured Solirubrobacterales bacterium, assembly GCA_963812225.1. GTDB lineage: Bacteria > Actinomycetota > Thermoleophilia > Solirubrobacterales > Solirubrobacteraceae > Palsa-465. The sequence continues at coordinate 130,845 of CAWEUN010000004.1, read as the reverse complement.
AGCCGTTTCGGCGGACGCTGACCGCGAACATCGCCGCGAACGTGATCCGCAACGTGTGGTCCTACGCGATCATCTTCTGCGGCCACTTCCCGGATCAGACGTACACGTTCACCGAGGAGGAGGTAGACGACGAGACGCGCGGCAGCTGGTACGTCCGCCAGCTGACGGGCGCGGCGAACATCGACGGCGGCCCGCTCTTCCACGTGCTCAGCGGCAATCTCGGCTATCAGGTCGAGCATCACCTGTTCCCGGACATGCCGAGCACGCGGTATGGGGAAATTGCGCCGAAGGTGCGCGAGATCTGCATCCAGTACGGCCTGCCCTACAACAGCGGCCCGTTCCACAAGCAGCTCGGCTCCGTGCAGCGGACGATCCTGCGACTCGCGTTCCCCGGCGGGAAGGTCCGGCCGAAACCGGGCGCGTACGAGGGACCGCTCGTAAGAGGCAAGGGCGAGAGCGACGCGCAGAAGATCGCCGCGGCTTCGTCTTCTTAAATGCCCCCTTCCGTCAACATTTGGGCGCGCTTAATTTGTGTGCACTTATCCAACCGGCCATGTTTGGGCACCGGCGGGGCAGGTATGTTCCAAGCGCTAACGTGTTTCCGACCCCAGAGGAATTACGGTGGCGTGGAAGCGGAACATTCTTGTTGTCGCAAATGTGACGGCGACGTCGGATGAGCTCGTAGCCGAGCTCGTGGCGCGCGCCGCGCGTGAGCCGATCAGCTTCATGCTGGTCGTTCCCGCCACGACATTCGGAGGCGGACGGACGGCCGCGGCGGACATGCTCTCGGCGGCGCTGACGCGGATGCGCGAGGCGGGCCTCGAGGCAGAGGGACAGGTCGGCGCGCCGGACCCGATCGTGGCCGTCACCGATGCATGGGATCCGAAGCGCTACGACGAGATCGTCGTCTCCACGCTGCCCAGCAAGATCTCCAAATGGCTCCACGCCGCGCTGCCGGAAAGAATCGGAAGGCTCACCGGGGCGCCCGTATCGCACGTCGTATCTCAGCCGCCGAAGCCCGCCGTGGCGACGACACCGGCGCCACACCACGAGGACCTCGGTGGGGTCATGCGGCCGTTCTCGGTCCTCGGCTGGGGCGGTCAGCAGAAGCGGTAGCGCCGAGCCTTACGACGGCTGCCCCTGCGATAATCAGACGCGATGACCGTGAATCTCGGCGCGATCCTGACCGCGATGGTCACGCCTTTTGATACCCGGGGCCGTGTCGACGAAGACGCCGCCGTGCGCCTCATGCACCACCTGTGCGATCACGGCTCCGACGGACTCGTCATCTGCGGCACCACTGGCGAGGCGACGACGCTCGATGACGACGAGCACCTGGGGATGATCCGCCTCGCGGCGGAGGAGATGAGGGGCCGTTGCACGATCGTCGCCGGCGTCGGATCCAACGACACGCGTCACGCCGTGCATCTCACCGAACGCGCGACGGAGTTCCGGCCCGACGCGCTCCTCTCGGTCAACCCCTACTACAACCGTCCCAGCCGGCGCGGGATCGTCCGCCATTACGAGGAAGTCTGCCGGGCGACCGACCTGCCGATCGTCCTCTACAACATCCCCCAGCGCACCGCTGCCGACCTGCCCAACGATCTGCTTGCCGAGCTCGCCCAGCTCGACAACATCGTCGCCGTCAAGCAGGCCAACCCGGCGAACCTCGCGAAGATCGACGGGCTCCGGATCTACGCCGGCAACGACGACCTGTTCGCCGACGTGCTCGACCTCGGCGAGGCCGGCGGGATACTCGTCGCCAGCCACGTCTTCGGCGATGAGATGCGGCGCATGGTCGATGAACCCGACCGCCGGCGCGAGATCGACGACGGCCTCAAGGACGTCTACCGCGACCTGGGGATCGCGCCTCTGGCGTGCAGCATCAAGGCCGCGCTCGCGCTCCTCGGCTTCGATGTCGGCGCGCCGCGCCTTCCCTACGTGGAGCTCGACGAGGCGGAGACCGCGACCGTGCGAGAGCTGCTCGAGCGACACGGCATGCTCGCGACCGCCGCGTGAGCAGCACCCTTCGCGTCCTGCCGCTCGGCGGTCTGGGCGAGATCGGCAAGAACATGACGGTCTTCGAGTACGAGGACCGGATCGTCGTCGTCGACACGGGGTTGCGGTTCCCGACCGCGGACATGCTCGGGATCGACCTCGTGCTCCCCGACTTCAGCTATCTGCGCGACCGCGCACGTGACATCGAGGCGATCGTCATCACGCACGGGCACGAGGATCACCTCGGCGCGTTGCCGTGGGTCCTGCGCGAGCTGGGCGATGACGCTCCCGTCGTGTACGGCGGCCGGCTCACTGTCGCGATGGCACGGTCCAAGCTCGACGAGCACAGGCTGCGCGATGCCGAGCTCGAGGACGTCGAGCCCGGCGAGGAGATCGAGGCGGGGCCGTTCACCGTCGAATTGATCCATATGACCCACTCGATCCCGGACTCGAGCGCGGTGGCGCTGAGCACCGACCTGGGAACCGTGCTCGTCACCGGCGACTACAAGTTCGACCAGACGCCCGTCGACGGGCCGCCGGCCGACGTCTCCCGGCTCGCCGAGCTCGGGCGCGACGGCCTGCTGCTGCTCTGCGGCGACTCGACCAACGCGGATCGCGCCGGCTTCTCGCCCTCGGAGCGCACCGTCGGGCCCCACCTCGAGGAGGTGTTCGCGCACGCCGAGGGACGCATCATCGTCACCAGCTTCGCGTCGAACATCCATCGCGTGCAACAGGTGATCGACGCCGCCGCTGCTCTCGGCCGCAAGGTCTCGCTGGTGGGCCGCTCGATGCGTAAGAACGTCAATATCGGGCGCTCCCTCGGCCACATCGAGGTGCCGGAGGGAATCCTGATCCAGCCCCAGGAGGTCGAGGACTGGCCCGACCACAAGGTGATCGTGATCTCCACCGGGTCGCAGGGGGAGCCGCTGTCCGCGCTGAGACGGATGGCTCACAACGACCACCGGGCGATCAAGCTCCGCAGCGGCGACACCGTGGTGTTCTCGGCCACACCGATCCCCGGCAACGAGCGGGCTGTCGGGGAGACGATAGACCGCCTCTACCACATCGGTTGCAACGTGATCACCCCGCGCGAGGCTCCGATTCACGCCTCCGGCCACGGCTACGTCGAGGAGCTCAAGCTCATGCTCAACCTCGTCAAGCCTCGGTACGTGCTGCCCGTCCACGGCGACTACAAGCGGATCCAGCTGCACGCCGAGCTCGCCGACGCCGTCGGTATCGACCCCGGCGCCGTGTTCAGCGGCGAGAACGGCCTGCCGCTGGAGCTCGACGAGCGCGGGGCCCGGTTCGGGGAGCCCGTGCAGTCGGGGATGATCTTCGTCGACGGCGTCGACATCGGCGATCCGGCGGACGTCGCGCTGCGCGACCGCCGCATGCTCTCCGCCGACGGGATCTTCATCGTCGTGGCCACGGTGTCCGAGCAGAGCGGGGAACCCGTTGCGCCGACCGAGGTGATCTTCCGCGGCGTGCCGTTCATCGAGCAGGCCGATGGCCTCGTGGAGGACATCCGTCTCGAGGTCGAGCGCTCCCTCGCCAACGCCGCGCGCGACGGGATCAACCAGATCGACCTGCTGCAGCAGGCCCTACACGACGATCTGGCCGCGTTCGTCTACGACCGGCTGCGCCGCCGGCCGATGGTGCTGCCGGTGGTCGTCGAGGTTTGAGCCGCGGGCTGCGCCTCGGACACGGGGCTGCCGTTCTCGCCCTCGCCGCCGGCGTTATAGGCGGGGATCCGGATGACGAACCGCGTCCCCGTTTCTCGGTTGGGACGTTCGAGCGTCACCGAACCGCCGTTCAGCTCGGCCACCGCGCGCACGATCGAGAGGCCGAGCCCCGAGCCCCGGCCACCGTCGCCGCCACCGCGGACGAACCGCTCGAACACGCGTCGCTCGATCTCCGGCGGGATCCCCGGACCGTCATCCTCGACGATCAACATCGCGTCGCCGTTCTCGGTTCCCGTCTGCGCCAGGATGCGGGTCCCCGGCGTAGTGTGGCGCAGCGCGTTCTCGATCAGGTTCAACGCCAGCCGGTGCAGATCGTCTCGGACGCCTTCCACGTATGCCGGCTCGGCATGGATCGAGAGCTCGTGGTCGACCGCCATCGGCCCGACCTCGGCCGCCGCATCGGTGAGGATCTCGGCCAGATCCACCTGTCGGCGAGGCTGCTCCCGCCGGGCGTCGGCGCGAGCGAGCAGCAGCAGGTCGCCGACGAGGCGCCGCATCCGCCGCGTCGAGCGCAGCGCCGCCTGCGCGGATTCCGCCTGTTCGCCCTTGAGCTCCTCGGCGAGCAGCTCGAGGTTCGCGAGCACACTGGTGAGGGGCGTGCGCAGCTCGTGCGATGCGTCGGCGACGAACTCGCGCTGGCGCTCGAGCATCGTCTCGGTCTCGCCGCGGGCGGCATCCAGTGCGCCGAGCATGCCGTCCAGCGTTCTCGCCAGCTTGTTGATCTCGTCATCGGCCTGCACCGGCGGCAGGTGGAGGCTGGGGTCGCGGGTCCGTTCGATTTCCCGTGCAGCGTCGGTGAGCTCGGCGATCGGGCGCATCGCGCGCTGCGCCGTCCACAGGCCGGCGAGGAGGGCGAGGATCGTGCCCCCGAGGACGCCCAGGATCAGGAGGATGCGCACGCGGGCGATCGTCTCGTCGAGGTCCGAGACCGGGCGCGCGTACAGCAGCTCGAGCTGCCCGATCGGCTGGGCGGCGAGCTCGCGGATCGCGACCCGGTAGCCGTCCTCGGTGATCGTGCCGTGCGTCTTGACCGGGGCGGTCCGCAACGTCTGGGTCGCGATCGGGGACTTGGCGCCGCGGATCTTGAGCTGGGTGCAGAGGAGCTGCCCGGTGTTCTGGTCGAAGATCCTGATCTGGGCCTGCTCCGGCGACGCGTAATCGCTCAGCCGAACCGGGGTGCGGTCGCAGTTGACGAGCACGCCACCGGCGAATTCCAGCTTGCCGTTCAGTTTGGCTTGGAGCTGGTCGGCCGAGAAGCTCACCTCGTCGTTGAACTGCTTGACGACCTGCCGTTCCGTGAACACGCCGAGAATCCCGGCGAACGACGCGAGGATGACGAGCGTCAGCACCGCCGAGCCGCCGGCCAAACGCCAGCGGATCGGTAGCCGCCTATACGCGGAGAACGTAGCCCGCGCCGCGGATCGTGTGTAGGAGCCGAGGCTCTCCATCCGCTTCAAGCTTCCTCCGCAGGTTCGAGACGAACACCTCGATCGTGTTCGTCATTGAGAATGGGTCATAACCCCAGACCTCGTCAAGCAGGCGCTGGCGCGAGATCACGATCCGCTCGTTGCGCATCAGGTACTCGAGCAGCTCGAATTCCCTCTGGGTCAAGTCCATGGCTCGGTCGCCGCGCCACACCTCGTGCGTATCGGGGTTCAGCTTCAGATCGCCGACCGTGAGCGTCGCCTGGCCCCGGGGAGGACGCCGGCGCAGCAGGGCGCGCAGCCTCGCGAGGAGCTCTTGGCGCTCGAACGGTTTGACGAGGTAATCATCGGCACCGGCATCGAGTCCCTCGACCCGGGACTCGACCGCGTCGCGGGCGGTGAGGACGAGGATCGGCACATCGTCGGTTTCACGCAGCGTTCTGGCGACCTCGATCCCGTCGAGCCGCGGCAGGCCTAGGTCGAGGATCACGAGGTCGGGAAGGAAGCCGTGAGCGAGGTCGAGCGCGCTGATTCCGTCCCCGGCGATCTTGACGTCGTAGCCCTCCATACGCAGCGAGCGCTGGAGGACCTGGGCGATCGCATCGTCGTCCTCGACGACCAGCACCCGCGGTGAACGTTCGTAATCGGTCATGTGCCTGCTCATAGATGGTATTTGACGAAATTACGGGCTCGAGGCGATCTTTAGTGCGCGTTGATGCGCGGCAGGAGGCGGGTCGCTGCCGTCGAAGCCAGTGGGTCGTAGACATGGCCGCCCCTGCCCGCTCGAAGAAGGCCCGCAAGAAGCCGCCTCCCCGGCGCGCTAAGCGGTCCCTGCTCGCCACCCGGCCGCTTCACCTACCACGGCCCGACCTCGAGCCCCATCACATCGACATCGCTGCTCTGGCCCTGATCGCCGTCGGCATCTTCCTCGGCGGCGTCGCGTACCTGCACTGGTCAGGGGGCGCGCTCGGCAACGGTGCGGTGAAGGGTACGCGGTTCATCTTCGGCGCGCTCGGCTACGCGGTCCCGGCTGCGCTCGTCGCCGGCGGCGCGCTGATCCTCGCCAGAGAGGTCCGGCCGCCGGGGCGGCCGCTTCGGACCGGGACGCTGTGCCTGACGGCAGCGATCACGTTGGCTCTCGCGGCGGGCACGTTCGGGCTCGGGCCGGGGACGCTCCACGGCAGCGAGTTCTGGCGCGCCACGGCGTTTGAGTCCCGCGGGGGTGTGGTCGGACAGGGCGAGCTGTGGATCACGGGGCACCTCTTCTCGACGCTCGGCGCGAGCATCCTGGCGGTATTTCTGTTCGCCGCCGGCCTGATCCTCGTGACCGGCGCCACCTTGGCGGGGATCGTTCGCGCCACCGGCGCCGGGATGGCGGGCACGAGCCGCGCGCTGCGGCGCTCGACCGAGGAGATCGCGGCGACTGTCCGTCGCCCCGCCACGGAGGCGGGGAGAGCGCTGAGCACCCGCGGCCAGCTGCCGGACGACGGGGAGCCGCTGCTCCCACCCGAGCCCGACACCGCCGAGCTCGTGGTTCGCGCGACGCACGTCGAGGCCCCACCGATCGAAGGGGTCGTCGACGCCGGCGAGCACCCGGCGGAGACGCACGAACCCGACTCCGTGAAGCCGGAGCGGCAGCCGTCAGAGGAGGTCGATGCAGTCGACCCGGCAGATCTGACTCCTCAAGGTCGTTATCGCGCCAGCATCACCGAAGATCCCGACTTCGAGTGGCGGATCCCGGGCTCGCGCTTCTTGATCCGCTCCACGGGCGAGGCGGCGAAGCCGGACACGGAGGGCCAGGAGCTGGTGGCGCGAACGCTCGTCGAGAGCCTGGGGCATTTCGGGATCGAGGCGAAGGTCATCGGCCGCGTCACCGGCCCGCACATCACCCGCTACGAGCTCCGGCTGGCGCCCGGGACCAAGGTCGGCAAGGTGGCGCAATTGAAAGACGATCTGGCCTACGCGCTGGCCGCCACCGATATCAGGATCCTCGCGCCGATTCCCGGCAAGCAGGCGGTGGGCGTCGAGGTCCCGAACTCGCGCCGGCGGATCGTCCATCTGGGCGACGTCTTCCAGGCCCCGCCGGCGGACTGGTCGCCGCTCGCCGTGTGGCTCGGCAAGGACATCGCCGGGCGGGCGATCGGCGCCGACCTCGCGAAGATGCCCCACCTGCTCGTCGCCGGCACCACCGGCGCGGGCAAGTCGGCGTGCGTCAACGCGATGCTCGCGTCGATCCTGCTGCGCGCGACGCCCCACGAGGTGCGCCTCGTGCTCGTCGACCCCAAGCAGGTCGAGCTCAACCACTACGAGTCGATCCCGCACCTGCTGACCCCCGTGATCACGAGCCCGCGGATGGCCGCCAACGCACTCCAGAACCTCGTCAAGGAGATGGAGCAGCGCTACGGGACGATGTCGCTGGCGCGGACGCGCAACCTGCCCGAGCTCAACCGCTCCCGCGAGAAGCGCGGCGAGCCGCCGCTGCCCTACGTCCTGTGCGTGATCGACGAGCTCGCCGACCTGATGATGGTCGCGCCCGCGGACGTCGAGGAGTCGATCATCCGGCTCGCCCAGAAGGCGCGCGCCGTCGGCATCCATCTCGTGCTCGCCACGCAGTCGCCGCGCGTCGACGTGATCACGGGGATGATCAAGGCCAACGTGCCGTCCCGGATCGCGTTCGCGGTGTCGAGCCAGACCGACTCGCGCGTGATCCTCGACCAGAACGGCGCCGAGTCCCTGCTCGGCCAAGGCGACATGCTGTTCTCGCCGGTCGGGTCGAGCAAGGTCCAGCGCATCCAGGGGGCGTACATCGATGAGGAGCAGATCGCCGAGCTGACCGATGCCTGGCGCCGCCAGGGCGCGCCCGAGTTCCACGAGGAGCTGCTCGAGGAGGTCGAGCCCGCGGAAGGTGACGGGGAGGATGCCGAGTTCCATCCCGACGAGGACCCCCTGCTCGAGGAGGCGATCGCGCTCGTGGCGCAGATGGGAACCGCGTCGACGTCGATGCTCCAGCGCCGCCTCCGGCTCGGCTACACACGAGCCGGGCGGCTGATCGACATGCTCGAGCGGCGGGGGATCATCTCCGGCTACGAGGGCTCCAAGCCCCGTCAGGTGCTGATCACCGAAGCCGACGTGCCCCGGATCCTGTCGCACCTCGCCGAGGCCGGCGGCGGCGCTGGGGCGGCCGTCGGGGGCGGCTCCGGCACGCCGCTCGGCCGCGAGGATGCCGACGAGGTCTAGCCCCACCAAGACGCGCGGTTAGCAGCAGATTTCGAGCCGCGACTAGCCCGTTTCGTTTGCCGGACCGTCGGTAGCCTTCGCCACGTGGCCGAGATCGGCGCGACATTGCGAGAGGCGCGTATGCGGGCTCGGATCGACATCGGCGAGGTCGAGACCCGAACCAAGATCCGCGCCAAGTACCTGCGGGCGATTGAGAACGAGGAGTGGGATCTCCTCCCCGGTCCGGTTTATGCCAAGAGCTTCCTGCGGACCTACAGCGACTTCCTCGGGCTCGACAGCCGGATGCTCGTGGAAGAGTTCAGGCGCCAGTACGAGGGGCCTGCCGATCACGACGCGCGCCCGATCTCGACACGGACGCGCGAGCGTGATCGGGCTGCCCGTGGGCCGTTGCTGCCCCCGTGGGCGGTGATCGGTGCGGTCCTGGTGGCAATCGTGGTGGCCCTGTACTTCGTCGGGAGCTTCAGCGGCGGCAAGCAGAAGAACACGCCGACGACCGCGACGACCCAGCAGAAGCATCGCGTCCACCGCCGCCATCACCGGCCACCCCCTCCGAAGCCGACGACCGTCAAGCTTCACCTCGTGCCCACTGGAACCGTGTACGTCTGCCTGGTCAACGGCGCGGGCGCGAAGCTGATCAATGAGCAGACGTTCAGTGTCGGCCAGACGATCCCCACGCAGAGCGCCGAGAAGCTCTTGCTGACCCTCGGCAACGCGTCGGTGCAGATGAAGGTCAACGGGAAAACGGTTCCCGTGACGGCGTCGCCGCAAGCGATCCGGCTGCTGATCCAACCGAGCGGAACCCACCCGATACCGCTCTCGACGCCACCCACCTGTCCATGACCGCGCGCGCCGGCATCCTGGTCACGGGGACCGAGGTCCTCACGGGGATCATCCGCGATCGCAACGGCCCCTGGCTCTCCGAGCGGCTGCGCGAGCTCGGCGTCGACGCGGCGATGATCCAGATCGTCGGAGACCGCAGCGAGGACCTGCTCGCCGCGTTGCAGTTCATGGAGCGTGAGCGGATGTCACTGATCGTTACCAGCGGCGGGCTGGGACCGACGGCTGATGACCTCACGGCCGAGATCGTGGGCCGTTTCGCGGGTCGCGAGATGGTGTTGGATCCGCGGCTCGAGGAGCGGATCGCGGAGATCCTGCGCCCGATGATGAGGCGGTGGCCCGGCCTCGACCCCGACGCGATCAGGGCATCCAACCGCAAGCAGGCGGTGATTCCCTCCGGCGCGACCGTGCTCGACCCGGTGGGCACCGCGCCGGGACTTGTGGTGCCGCCGGCCGATCGCGAGGGCCCGACGGTCGTCGTCCTGCCCGGGCCGCCGCGCGAGCTCCAGCCGATGTGGGAGACGGCCACGCAGACGGAGGCGTTCCGCCACGCGATCACGGGCGCGACGACCTACCGCACGCGGGTCGTCCGCCTGTTCGGCATACCCGAGTCCGAGATCGCGAACACCCTGCGCGCCGCAGAGGCCGACGGGCTGGCGCTGGACGAACTCGAGGTCACCACATGCCTGCGGCGCGGCGAGATCGAGGTGTCGACTCGCTACGAGCCGCCCGCCCAAGCGACCTACGACGCGCTGATCGACTTCATCGCCGCCCGCCATGCCGACACGTTGTTCTCGACCGACGGCGCCACGGTCGACGAGCAGGTCGCCCGCCTGCTCGCGGGCCGAACGGTCGCGGTCGCCGAGTCCTGCACCGGCGGCCTGCTGTCGGCGCGGCTGACCGACCGCGCCGGCTCCTCGGAGTACTTCGCCGGCGGGGTCGTGGCCTACTCCAACGAGGCCAAGTCCTCGCTGGTGGGCGTCGATCCCGAGCTGATCGAGCGGTTCGGGGCGGTCTCAACGGAGGTCGCCGAGGCGCTGGCGTCCGGTGCCGCGGCGAGGTTCGATGCCGATATCGGCATGGGCGTCACGGGCATCGCAGGTCCGGGCGGTGGCACCGAGGAGAAACCCGTCGGCCTGGTTTGCTTCTCGGTGTGCTCCTCCGACGGGGCGCGCATCACACGCAGCACCCGGCTCCCCGGCGACCGCGCCGACATCCGCGACCGCTCGACGACCGTCTCCATGCACCTCCTGCGAAGATTGCTGCTGGGCGAGTCGGACGCGCGATCAGCGCCGGCGCGTATCGCGCGCGAGACCGACGGCGCGCCTTCGCCGGCGGGTGAGAGCACGCGGTCCGCCGGTTCGTGAACGACGAGCGCGTCCGGCTGTTCGTCGCGCTAGAGCTGCCCGACGCCGTCCGAGAGGCGATCGTCGACTGGCGCCGGCGCGCGGTCGGGAACGTGCGGGGACTGCGCCTCGTGGCGCCCGAGTCGCTTCACGTCACGCTCTGCTTCCTTGGCTGGCGGTTCGCGTCGGAGCTCGATGAGATCGCCGGCGCCTGCGCCGGCGTGGGTGCCGCGAGCCTGCCTCAGCCCCGCCTGTTTGTCTCCGAGGCGATCTGGCTGCCGCCACGACGACCCGGCGTCCTCGCCGTCAAGCTCGACGATGTTCATGGCACGCTCGGGGATATCCAGCGCGCGTTCTCCGAGGCGCTCGCGTCGGCCGGGTGGTACACGCCCGAGAAGCGGCCCTTCCTGGCCCACGTGACCGTCGGGCGCGTGGCCCGTCGCGCCCGGGTCCGGCCCGTCGAGCTGGCCGCCCCGCCGCGGCTCGAATTCGATGGGGCGACGGTGGCGCTGTTCCGGTCGCGGCCGATGGCCGGGGGGTCGAAGTACGAGGCGCTGACGGAGGTGGCGCTCGGGTGAGCGGTGGCGCCTGGTGGCGAGCCGTGGGCTATCGACCCTAGCCCGCCCCGGTTGGCGGTCGGCCTGGTAAACGGCGCGGGGAAGGGGGGACGTGTCTCTGGAGCCCCGTCGGAGGGCGCCGGCGCAGTACAGCGCCAGAACCCCACGCCCGTCGCGATCGTCCCACGAGCCTCGATCCAAGGTCAGGCCCGGCGAAAATGCTGCATAACACGTCAATACCGGCTCAGAACCCGAGCCCTGTCGTACTGCGCACGAAGAGCGTGCTTAACACGGCAGGGCTCGCCGATTTCGCCGGTCGTGACGTGTTATGCAGGATTTGGCGGGCGGCCCCGGCGTGATCGCCGGCGCCGGGCGGACGGTGCGCGCGGCCGGGAGGTCCCCTCCGGAGCCGCTCTCGGCCCGACCCGCGCATCTCACTAGCCCCCTTCCCCAGCGCCGTTACCGAGCCGGTCGCCACCCAAAGCTGCGGGCGCGAAGCGCCCGCGGGCTGAGAGTCGACAGCCAACGAGCAAATGGCCCTCGACAAGACAACGAACCATGCGCGAAACCCACACACCACAGGGCGCGCCACGCGCGCCCCCCAACCCAATCAACCCGCCACTGCGCCACATCCCGCCACCGCCCGTCCGCCGCCACGTTCACAATCGCCACAAACTTTTTCGGCTTCCGTGACGAACGCGTCTTGTTCGGTCACAGGCCCCGGATCTAGCGTCTGGTTCCGTCCGCCACCCGTCCTACCGTGGTGGGTTCAACGCGCATGAGACAAGGAGCCGAACGCAGATGAGCGAGCAAGAGAAGGCCGGAACGAAGTCTGGCGCGCGCCCCGGCGCATCGCCGGACGCGAAGTCCGATGCCAAGCGCCAAGCTGCGCTTCACGGAGCGCTCAGCCAGATCGAGCGCCAGTTCGGCAAGGGCACGGTAATGAGGATGGGCGATCCCGGCGCGCGGGTCGCGGTCGACGCGATTCCCACCGGCGCGCTGGCGCTGGACATCGCGCTCGGAATCGGAGGAGTCCCGCGCGGGCGGATCGTCGAGATCTTCGGCCCGGAGTCCTCGGGAAAGACGACGCTCGTCTATCACGTGATCGCCGAGGCGCAGAAGCTCGGCGGTGTCTGTGCGTTCATTGACGCCGAGCACGCGATGGACCCGCTGTACGCCCGCCAGATCGGCGTCGACATCGACGAGCTGCTCGTTTCCCAGCCCGACTATGGCGAGCAGGCGCTGGAGATCGTCGACATGCTGATCCGCTCCGGCGCGGTCGACGTGATCGCCGTCGACTCGGTCGCGGCGCTGACGCCGCGGGCCGAGCTGGAGGGCCAGATGGGCGATCAGTCGGTCGGCGCGCAGGCGCGCATGATGTCCCAGGCGATGCGCAAGCTGGCCGGCAACCTCAATCGCACGCAGACGCTGTGCGTGTTCACCAACCAGATCCGCGAGAAGGTGGGCGTGATGTTCGGCTCGCCGGAGACCCAGCCGGGAGGGCGGGCGCTGAAGTTCTACGCCTCTCAGCGACTCGATATCCGCCGGATCGAAACGCTCAAGGACGGAGCGGAGGCGGTCGGAAATCGGGTCAAGGTAAAAGTCGTCAAGAACAAGGTCGCGGCCCCGTTCAAGCAGGCGGAGTTCGATATCGAGTTCGGCAAGGGAATCTCGACGTCCGGTTGCCTGTTGGACTATGGGATCGAGCACAAGATCGTGACCAAGTCAGGCTCGTTCTTCTCCTACGGCGAGGAGCGGCTCGGACAGGGCCGTGGCAACGCCAAGGCGTTCCTCGACGAGCATCAGGACATCGCCGGAGAGATCGAGGCCAAGGTCTACGAGGCGCTGGGTCTCAGCCGGGATCTCGTGAAACCGATCGAGCCGCGGGAGCGGCAGTCGGAAACGCAGTCGGAAACGCAGTCTGAGAACGGCTCGGAAGGCGAGTGGTCGGCAATGGAGGCGGTGGAAGCAGTTGGAGGCCGAGCAGCCTAAGTCAGTACCTGACCACGCGCCCACCGCCGGCGATCGCCTGGAGCAGGCGCTCGCCCTCGCGTACCGCCATCTCAACCGGCGTGACCGGACGGTCTCCGAGATGCAACGTCACTTGCAGGCCCGTGGCTGCGGCTCCCAGGAGATCGAGGCCGCGATCGAGACGTTGGCGGAGCAGGGCTACCTCGACGACGCCCGCTACGCGCGCCTGTTCGCCGAGGACAAACGTGAGCTCGAGCAGTGGGGGTCCGACCGGATCCAGCGGGCCCTGCTCGGACGGGGGATAGAAAGAGAGCTGGTCGAGCAGGCGCTGGCGTCCGGCGCCACCGGCAGCGAAGTCAACCGAGCGGTGGCGCTGCTGAAGCGGCGCTTCCCGACGCCGCCGCGCGATCACCGCGAGCGCGAGCGCGCCCTCGGCGTGCTGTTACGAAAGGGTTACCAGAGCGAGGTGGCGTTGGACGCCCTCGCTGCGTATGCGGATTGCGCAGAACCGCCCTCGGTACTACGATGCCGGTAGCGAACGAAAGGCCCTGCGGGCCGCAAAACACCAGCAAATCTTGCAGATATTGGATTCCGGACTCAGAGTTGACGGCGATTACCAACGGGCTGGCCCGGCCGCACAGGCCGGGTGTGCGCCTGCCTAGAAAACCTAGAGAAAGTGCCACCTAGCCGCCGCCTGAAGGGCGACATGGTCGCCTGATCCGGCATCCGTTCGTGCAGTTCGCACGGGCCGGTCGGTCGCTCCAAGAACCGAAGCAGTTTTTAGGTCCCGTACCCCGGGGCCGCCAGGAGAGGAACGACCATGGACATTATCGGTGCCGCAGCGCTGATAGCGGTGGGAATCGTGCTCGCCGCTGTTGTGTATGCGGTCGTAACCGGTCGTGTGGGGCACTCCGGTACAGCTGTCGCTGCCCCGGACTCCTCAGGAAACTCGACGGCGCCGCACGACGTCGAGCTCCCCGAGCGCACGGCTGCGCTCGCCCGCCGGGAAGACCATCTTGCCCGCCGAGAGGCGGAGGTAGAGCAGGAGCGCGAAGCGATCGCCGCGACCCGCCAGGAGCTCGAGCGGACGCTCGAGCAGATCTCCGGGCTGTCGGCGGCGCGCGCCAAGCAGCTGCTGCTCAAGGAGGTCGAGGACCAGGCCAAGCACGACGCAGCGCGCCGCATTCGCCAGATCGAGGAAGAGACCAAGCGCGAGGCCGAGCGACGCGTGCGCAACATCCTCTCGGTGTGCATGCAACGCCTCGCCGCGGGCCACGCCGCCGAGACGACCGTGTCGGTCGTCCAGCTCCAAGCTGACGACATGAAGGGGCGGATTATCGGCCGGGAGGGCCGCAACATCCGTGCCCTGGAGAACCTCACCGGCGTCGACTTCATCATCGACGACACGCCCGGTGCGGTCGTCCTCTCCGGCTTCGACGGCGTGCGGCGCGAGATCGCCCGGCTGACGCTCGAGAAGCTGCTCCAGGACGGCCGCATCCATCCGGCGCGGATCGAGGAGATGTACTACCAGGCGAAGTCCGAGCTCGAGGGCCACATCGTGGAGCTCGGCGAGGCCGGCGTTTTCGAGGCTGGCGTCCAGGGCCTCGACCCGGAGCTGATCAAGCTGCTCGGACGGCTCAAGTTCCGAACCAGCTACGGCCAGAACGTGCTCGCGCATTCGATCGAGGTCTCGAGGCTAGCGGCGATGATGGCGGAGGAGCTCGGCGCTAGCCCCAAGACCGCCCGCCGCGCCGCACTGCTGCACGACATCGGCAAGGCGGTCACGCACGAGGTCGAAGGGCCCCACGCGCTCGTCGGTGGCGACATGGCGCGCAAGCACGGCGAGCCGGAGGCCGTCGCGCACGCGATGGAGGCGCACCACAACGAGGTCGAGCCGCAGACGATCGAGGCCGTCATCGTGCAGGCCGCCGACGCGCTCTCGGGCGCGCGGCCGGGTGCGCGCGGCGAGTCGCTCGAGCAGTACGTCAAGCGGCTGCGTGATCTCGAGCAGATCGCCTCGCGCCACAAGGGCGTCGACAAGGTCTACGCGATGCAGGCCGGTCGTGAGATCCGGGTGATGGTCGCGCCGGGCGCGATCGACGACGACGCGGCGACGCTCTTGTCGTACGAGATCGCTCGCGAGATCGAGAAGGAGCTCGAGTATCCGGGCCAGATCAAGGTCACGGTGATCCGCGAGTCGCGGGCGGTGGAGTACGCCCGCTGACTCCGGGCGCGCCGGCCGTGCCTGATTGGGTGGGGCTCTGCCTCGAGGGTCGGACGCGGAGCCGGATGACTCCCGCGCGGGCCGGTCTTGGCGAGGCTGGATGCCGAGCGCCCCGCAGGCGGGAGGCCGTGTATCGCCGAGCCGCGCCACCTAATGGTGATGGTGATGCGGGAACTGCGAGGTCCAGACGCTGAATTCCGGGATCAGGACGATGGCGAGGACCAGCCCGGCCACGATCGCGCCGGCGATCGAGATCGCGCGCCCCGCGCCGCCCAACGATCCGCCGCCCGGCATCCTGGGCGCCGCCCGCAGAGCGGTCTTGTAGTCGCGGAGGTGACCCAGGATGTGCAGACCCACGAACACGGCCCAGACGATGAAGCTGACCTTGTGCAGCATCACGAGCGAGCCCCTGTGTGCTGGACCGACGATCAGCAGGATGATTCCCGTGACGAATACCGCGACCGTCGTCAGGACTACGACCGGGGCCATCAGCCGAAGCGCGAGCTCCGGGGGGCCCTTGCGCAGGTAGACGGAGTTGTGCGTGTAGTAACGGACGAACCGGTAGCCCGTCGACGCCATCTTCAGCGCCACCGGGCCCAGTAGGAGCAGGCCCACGAACAGGTGGACCGATATCAGCTGCCGGATCCGGAGGATCGTCACTCCGATCACGGCGAACAGCAAGATCAGGATCAAACCGGTGATCGCCGTGAGCTCCTGGTTGCCGCCGCTACCGCCCGCGGTCAGCGTCTCGAGCAGCCCGTCGTCGGCGTCGCTCTGCACCCGCTGGTGAATCGTCCGCTCAGTCTGGGCCGTGGCATCCTTGCTCGTATCCATGGCGAAGAGTCTGGGGGCGGAGACTCAATCACCGTTCAGCGCATGATGAGAAACCTCTTCATGGTCGAACTGACTCGGGCGACGACTTATCATCGCGGTCCATGCGGCCCCCGGCGCGATGCCTGACGTGATCCTGGTCATCGAGGACGAGCCCGGGATCGTCGACTTCCTCGAGCGAGGTCTGGCGGCGCACGGGTTCGAGGTCGAGGCGGCCCTCGATGGCGTCAGCGGCACGGCGAAGGCGCTGGGCGACCGGGTTGACCTGGTCGTCCTCGACATGATGCTCCCGGGGCGTAGCGGACTCGATCTCCTCGCCGAGTTGCGAGAGACGAAACCGGCGCTGCCGGTGATCGCGCTCACCGCCCGCGGAGAGATAGAGGATCGCGTCGCCGGACTCGACGCGGGCGCCGTCGACTACCTGACCAAGCCGTTCTCGCTCAGCGAGCTCGCGGCCCGGATCAGGGCGCAACTCCGAGTTGCGGCCCAGGCACAGGCGACGACGCTGCGCGGCGACGGCCTCGAGGTCGACCTCCTCACCCGAGAGGTCAGACAGGGCGACGAGCTCGTCCGCCTTTCGACAACCGAGTTTGAGCTACTGGTCTATCTGCTTCAAAATCGCGGACGAGTGCTCTCGCGCGAGCAGATTCTGCGAGCGGTGTGGGGCTATGAATACGACCCAGGAACGAACGTCGTCGACGTCTACGTCGGATACCTCCGACGTAAGCTCCGGGACGGCCAGGGCAGCACACCGATCGTCACGATTCGCTCGGTTGGCTATCGCTTTGACGCGAGCGACTAGGCCGCGATGGCCGACCAGCTTGCGCTGGCGGCTGACGGCGTGGGTGGCTGGGGTCATGATCGTCTCGGCAGCGGTCGTGTTCGCGTTCGTCTATTCGAGCACCGGCAACCAGCTGCGATCGCAGATCGACCGGGACTTGCAAGGTGACGTGACGCAGCTGTCCGAGTTCCTGCGTCCGCTCGCCGGCCAGTCGCCGACTGCGATCACCGCCGCCGCCCACGGGTACTTCGCCGACCAGCCCTATAGCGCGACGTCGACGCTGCTCTACGTCCTCATCGCCGGAGCCTCGACGGCCAGCAATCATCCCGAGGTGTTCGGCGGCCCGCCCGACAACGGCGAGACGGTGGCCGAGCAGGCGGCGGAGAACGTGCTCGGCGCGCGCCTGAAGGTGCCGCGACTCGGATACTCGACCCAGACGATTCCCGACGTGGGTAAGGCGCGCACGCTCGAGCAGCACCTGCGGATCGGCGACCTCGATGTGATCGCGGGAGCGGCCGAGCCGCTCCAGACCGTCCAGCGCGCCCAGCACGGGATCGCCGGTGCCTTCGTGCTCGCGGGAGTGCTGACGCTCCTCCTCGCGCTCGTCGCCTCCTATCTGGCCGGCGCCCAGGTGACAGCTCCGCTCCGCCGGATGGCCGGCGTCGCCACCCGCGTCGAGGCCGGTGACCTCGAGCCGCGGATGGACGAGTCGCCGGCGCAGGGCCGCGAGCTTCAGGTGCTCGCGGATGCCTTCAACCACATGCTCGACCGACTGGCCGAGGCGTTCGCGGCTCAGCGGGCGTTCGTCGCCGACGCCTCTCATGAGCTGCGTACGCCGCTGACCGTGATCCGCGGCCAGCTCGAGGTGCTCGCCGCCGAGGAGCATCCGCCGGAGGTCGAGGTCCGGCGGGTCGAGCGGCTCGTGCAGGCCGAGATCACGCGCATCAGCAGGCTCGTCGATGACCTGCTCGTGCTGGCCCAGTCGGGGCAGACCAACTTCCTGCGCAGCGAACCGATCCAGCTGGCGCCGTTCGTCGCGGATCTGTGGGACGGCATGAGCCTGATCGACGACCGCCGCTTCGAGCTCGGCCCCGTGCCCGAGGGATCCCTCGATGCCGACCCCGACCGTCTGGCGCAGGCAATCCGGAATCTCGCGCGCAACGCCGTCGATCACACCAAGCCGGGCTCCGGGCTCGTCGCCCTCGAAGTGCAGCGGGTCGGCGCCGACCGGATTCGCTTCGCGGTGATCGACGACGGCCCGGGCATCCCGGCCTCTGAGCGCGAGCGGGTGTTCGAGCGCTTCTACCGAGTCGATCCGGCGCGATCGCGCGCCGACGGCGGCGCGGGCCTGGGGCTGGCGATTGTCCTCGCGATCGCTCAGGCACACGGCGGTCAGGTGCGCGCCGGCGACGGGGCGAACGGCCGCGGAGTGCGTGTCGAGCTCGTTCTGCCGGGGTTCACGCCGAACTGACGATGGTCCGGTCGCCGACCGGTCGGACCCGTCTGCACCGCTACCCTTCGGGCTCAGATGAAGCGCTATCACGTCACCACCTTTGGGTGTCAGATGAACGAGCACGACTCCGAGCGGATGAAGGGGATGCTCGAGTCGATCGGCTACGCGGAGGCGCCGACGCGAGCCGACGCCGACTTGATCCTGTTCAACACCTGCTCGATTCGGGAGAACGCTGACAACCGCTTCGTCGCCCACCTGGGCGAGGCCAAGCGTCTGAAGTCAGAGCGACCCGAGCGCATCGTCGGGGTGGGTGGTTGCTGGGCGCAATCGGTCAAGGAGGAGGTGTTCGAGCGCTTCCCGTTCGTCGACGTCGCGTTCGGCCCCGGTCAGGTCCACAAGCTGGCCGAGTTCCTCACGAGCGACTCCATCACGGCCCAGGGGTTCTTCGAGTTCGAGGGCTTCACCGGCCACCTGCCGGCGAAACGCGAGCGCGACTACCAGGCCTGGGTTCAGATCAGCGTCGGATGCAACTGCGTCTGCTCGTACTGCATCGTTCCGTCAACGCGCGGCCGAGAGGTCAGCCGGTCGCCGGATGAGCTCGTCGAGGAGGTGCGCAACCTCGCCGCGGACGGCGTCGTCGAGGTCACTCTGCTCGGCCAGAACGTCAACTCGTATGGACGCGACCTCCCTCGCGATCAGCGCCTCACGTTCGCGGGGCTGCTGACGCGGATCGATGAGATCGACGGTGTCGAGCGGATCCGCTACACGAGCCCCCACCCGAAGGACATGCGCGAGGACGTGATCCGCGCGCATGCGGAGCTGCCTTCGTTGTGCGAGCACATCCACCTGCCGCTTCAGTCGGGCTCGAGCACGGTGCTCAAGCGCATGCGCCGCACATACACGCGTGAGCGCTATCTCGACCGCGTCGCGCTGATCCGCGAGCACGTTCCCGACTGCTCCCTGACGACGGACATCATCGTCGGCTTCCCCGGAGAGACCGAGGACGACTTCCGGCGGACGCTCGAGGTGGCCGAGGAGGTCGGCTACGACGGCGCCTTCACGTTCATCTACTCGCCCCGGCGCGGAACCGAGGCGGCGACGCTCCCTGACCAGATACCCCACGAGCTCAAGGTCGAGCGCCTCGAGCGACTCGTGGCCGTGATCCAGCGCCGCGCGGCGCAGCGCGCCCAGCGCTTCGTCGGTCGCGGTCTTGAGGTGCTGGTAGAGGGGCCGTCGCGCACCGATCCGACCCGGCTCCGGGGCCGCTCGCGGCACAACAAGGTCGTGAACTTCAGCGGGGCCGCGACCCCCGGCGAGCTCGTCGAGGTCGAGGTCACCGGTGCGACCAGCCAGACGCTGTCCGGCCTGCAGTCGCTCGTGCCGCGCGCGGCGGCCTGAGCGCCGTCCGGCCCTCGCGGGCCGTATATCCGTCGATTGGCCCTCGAATATTCGTTGAGATGCCGCCACGGCCCCATCGCGTCCCGCGCGCGCGCCGATGGAGTTGGGGTGAGGGCTTTGGCAAACGGCAGCGCCGTGGTAACGGCCCGTGGCTCCTTGGCCGAGATACCGGCCTTGGCGTTGATCGCTGCGGACGGCGAGCTCGAACGGAGCACGGAGGATTACGAGCAGAACTACCGAGCTGCGGCCGACGCCCTGGGCCGTGACAAACGCGTCGAAGAGGTGCTCAACGGAGAGCTCGAGCGATCGAACTTCGTCCTCAAGGGGGTGGCCGTCAACGTCGAGGCGGTGATCGATCCGCGGGGGGACCGGCAGGCGCTGGCCATGGTCCATCCGGCCGCGTCGCCCGAACCCGCCGCCGACGCCAAGCCGAATCCCCTACTGGGCGCACGATTCGACGATAGCCCCGCGCTGATCTGGCTGAAGGACCTCGAAGGCCGGTACCTCCAGGCGAACGCCCGCTACGCGGAGCTCCTGAACACGAGCGAGGAGCGCCTGCTCGGAAAGACCGATGAGGAGATGCCACCTGGAGAGGTTGTCGACGGCCCCCGCATACTGGAGAGCGGGTCCGGAAAGTCCGAGCCGCTGCAGTTCGAGTACACAGTGGGGTCCTTCGAGGGCCGTCCCCCGCTGGCCGCACTGCGCTTTGCGATCCGTGACCGCGCCGGCGAACCGGTCGCCGTCTGCGGCCTCGCCTCGCCACTCGACGACGCGGCGACGGCACGGACCGAATGCGCACGGCTGATGAAGGTCGAGCGGTGGAGCCGAATCGATCCCGTTCTGATCCGAGCCGAGGTCCTTGACGAGTGGGGTCTGGTCCCCGTTGCCGAGCGGCAGCTCGTCCAGGCCGACCCCGCTGACCCCCAGGCGATCGCCGAGTCTGAGGCGCTCATAGCCGAACGCGAGAAGCTGTCCGCCGAGCGCGACGCCGCGCTACGGGAGCGCGACGCGGCGCTCGAGACGGTTCGCCAAGCCGAGCACGCCGAAGCAGCTCTGCAGGACGCGCGAGATGAGCTCGAGCGCATGCAGGCGGCCTTGCAGGAGCAGCACCAGCGTGCGGAAGGCGCCGAGGCGGCGGCGGAGCAGGAACGCGACCGATTGCGCGACGAGCTCGAGCGCGCCGAGAAGGCCGAGAGCGGGCTCCGCGACACGACGGAAGAGCTCGAGCGCTTCGGGAGTGCACTCGAGCAGGCCAGCCGGGTCGAGGCGGCTGCCAAGCGGGAGATCGTCCGGCTTGAGGAGGAGCTCGAGCGCAGCAAGGCGAGCGGACTGGAAGAGCGCGGACGCGTCGAGCTCGCCGAGGCCGCCCTCACAGAGGCCCGCGCCGAGCTCGAGCGCGCACAGGCCGGCCTGCAGGAGCATGGCCATCGGGCGGACACGGCCGAGGCAGAGGTCCAGCGCGAACGCGAAGAGACCGAGCGCGCGTTGGCTGAAGCACAAGGGCAGAGCGAGCGGCTCCGGGCCGAGCTGGAGGGCGCGCAGGCAGAGTTGCAGCGCGAGCTGGCGAGCGCGGCGGCATCTTCAGACGCGCGCGTATCGGAAGCGCGGGCACGAACTGAAGAGGCTGAGAGCGCGCTTGCGCAGGCCACGGGCGAGCTCGAGCGCGTTCAGGCCGTGCTCGATCAGGAGCGCGAGCGCTGGGAGGCCGCGGACGCGGACGTCAAGCGCGAGCGCGACGAGTTGCAGCGCGTGCAGGCCGAGGTCGAGCAGCAGCAGGCGGTGATGGCCGGGCTCGAGGCTGAGGTCGAGCGTCAGCGCGACGAGCTCGAGCGTGTCATTGCCGAAGGGCATGCGGAGAGCGAGCGGCTGCGCGGCGAGCTCGAGACGGCGCGGACTGAACTGGAGACTGCGCGGGCTGAGCTCGAACGTGAGCTGGCGAACGCCACGGCTTCGTCCGACGCGCTGGTGTCGGAGGCGCGAGCGCGAACCGAGGAGGTCGAGCGGACCCTTGCCGACGCTCAGGAAGAGACCCAGCGGCTGCAGGGCGACCTCAAGTCGGCGCGAGCCGAGTTGGAGACGGCTCGGGCTGAGCTCGAGACCGCTCAGGCTGAGCTCGAGCGTGAGCTGGCGAACGCCACGGCTTCGTCCGATGCGCTGGTGTTGGAGGCGAAGGCGCGGGCCGAGGAAGCCGAGCGCGCCCTCTCCGAGGCGACCGGCGAGCTGGAGCGGATCCAGGCCGACGTGGACCAGGAGCGCGAACGGTCGCAGACCGTGGAAGCCGAGGTCAGGCAGGAACGCGAGCAGGCTGAGCAGGCAGCGGCAACGGCGCAGCAGGAGATCGAGCGGCTAGAGCAGGAGCTGGCGCGGCTCGAGACCGGGCTGACCGAGCAAGGCGAGCGCGCCGAGCAGGCCGAAGCCGCCGCCCAAGCGGAGACCGAACAGCTGCGCAGCGAGCTACAGCAGGCGCTCGCCGACCTAGAACGTGAGCTCGAGAAGGCCACGGAGAGCGGCGAGGCGATCGCGTCCGAGGAGCGGCAGCGGGCGGAGCGCGCCGAGGCCGCCATCCGCGATATCGATGAGGAGCTCTCGCACGCGCAAGCGGCGCTCCTGGAGCAGCGCGAACGGGCTGAGGTGGCCGAGGCGGAGATCGGGCGCGAGCGCGAGGACGCCGAGCAGGCCCGCGCCGAGGTCGAAAAGCAGCAGCTTCGATTGCTGGAGATGGAGGGCGAGGTGGAGCGCCACCGCGAACGTGCCGGCGAGGTGCTCGCCGCCGTCCGGCAGGAGACCGAGGATCTGCGGGCTGAGCTCGAGCGGTCACAGGGCGAGCTGGAGGCCGAGCGCGAGAACGCGACGGCCTCCGGAGAGGCGCTTGCCGCGGAGCAGAGGGTGCGGGCGGATGAGGCTGAGACCGCACTGCGGGAGGCCCGCGAGGAGCTCGAACGCGTACAGACGGAGACGGTCGAGCAGGGCGAGCGGGCCGAGGCGGCGGCCGAGGAGCAGCGTGCACGGCTCCAGGAGGCCGAGGAAGAGGCCGAACGCCAGCGCGAGCGAGCCGATCGGGCGGTTACGGAGGCGCAGGAGGAGACCACCCGTCTCCAGGAGGAGCTCGAGCAGACGCGGGCCGCGGCCGAGCGCGACCTGGCCGATGCGGCGGAGATTGCCGAGCGCGAGGAGAGCGAGCGCGTACGAGAGGCCCGTGAGGAGCTCGAGCGCGTTCAGGCCTCGCTCGATCAAGAACGCGAGGCGGCCACGGCAGCCCTCGAGGAGAAAGCGGCCGAGCTTCAGCGGCTCGCTGAGCAGAGCGAGGAGTCCGCGGCCGAGGCAGAGCGAGAGCGCGAGCGTTTGGAGGCAGCGGCCGAGGAACAGCGTGGCGCCGCAGAGCGCGAGCTCAGCGAGCTTCACGAACAGCTCGATCACGAGCGCGCTGAGGGCACTGCCGCCACAGCGGCGGTGACGGAGGAGCAGCAGCGCTCAGAGGAGATGAAGACGGAGCTCGAGGCCGCGAAGGCTGAGCTCTCGACGGCCCAGGAGAAGCTCTCGGCGGCCCAGGAGAAGCTCTCGACGGCCCACGAAGAGCTCTCGACGGCCCGGGAGGAGCTCGAAGAAGCCAGGGCGGGCGCGTCGATCCCGAAGTCGGGGCCGCGCTGGAGTCCGGCCGCACAGCGTGACCTCGCGGAGGCTCTGGCCGGCTCATCGGACTGGCGCGCCGGTCTCACGGATGCGATCAAGGTCGTCGGTTCTCAAGGCGGCTGGGACACGGTTGCGGCGTGGTGCCCGGACGGCCACGACGAGCTCCGCTGCGTCGCGATGTGGACGAACGAGAGCGACGACTTCAGGTCATTCGAGACCTCCACGTGGCAGCGTGGTGAGCCAAACACTGAGGGCGAACTGTGGCGCGCACTGGCGGCCTCCTCGACGACGGTGCTCGGACCGCTCGCCGCCAGCGGGGACGCTCGGATCAAGCAGGCCGTCGCAGCAGGGATGCACTCGGCGGTGCTCGTACCAGTCCGGGAGGGCATCCAGCCGCTCGCCGTGATCGAGCTGCTCAGCACCGAATCGACGGAGCCGAACGAGGACCTGACCGCGTCGCTCGAGGCCGTGGCGTTCCAGCTCGGCCATTTCGCGCATCTGCTGCGGATCGGCGCGACTCCTCAGTGGCGCCTCGGAAAGCTCACGCTGTAGTCGCCGCGGCGATGGCTCGAACGGCCGATTCCGATCGGCGCCGGGGAGGTGCTCGTCCGGCACATGTGCGAACATATGTTCGGTGCGTTGGAGCAATCTGAGCACGACGGTTGAAGAGGAGACGGCTCGCCTGCCGGGCTATCGAGAAGAGGCGGTCGTTCGCCATTTCGACGCCCCTGGCGCGATCGAGACGAGGTTCTACGAGGTCCGCGCGAAGTCGATCCTGAACCAGGTCCCGAAGGCGTCGCGGATGCCGTTCCGGTGGACGATCAATCCCTATCGGGGGTGCACCCACGCGTGCCGCTATTGCTTCGCTCGCCCGACCCACACCTACCTCGATTTCAACGCCGGTCGTGACTTCGAACGAGAGATCGTGGTCAAGGTCAACGCGCCGGAGCTACTGCGCACCGAGCTCGCGCGACGCTCGTGGGCGGGGGAGCACGTGGCGCTCGGGACCAACACCGATCCGTACCAGTGGGTCGAGGGGCGCTACGAGCTGATGCCCGGGATCTGGGAGGCGATGCGGGACGCGGCCAACCCGTGCTCGATCCTCACCAAGTCGCCGCTGCTGCTGCGGGACTTGCCGGTGATGAAGGAGATCGCGGAGCGGACCGACTTCGGCGCCGCGCTGTCCGTCCCCACGATCGACGAGCGAGCCTGGCGCGCCACGGAGCCACACACGCCCAATCCTCGTGCGCGGTTGGAAGCGGTGGGCGAGCTCACCCGGGCGGGGATCAGAACGGGCGTCCTGATTGCCCCGCTGATGCCCGGGATCAACGACTCGCCCGAGCAGGTGGCGCGGATCCTCGAACGCGCATCCGAGGCCGGAGCGGCATACGTGACCGGGATTCCCCTGCACCTGAGGGGGGAGGTGAAGGATGTCTTTTTGGGCTGGTTGAAAGCCGAGCGCCCCGAGCTCGTGCCGCTGTACAAACGGCTCTACCGTGGCGCGTACGCGCCGCCGGAGGAGCGCCGGCGTCTGACGGCGCTGGTCAACGGGCCGGATCTGCCGCCGGAACAGCGGATGCGAGGACGGACCGAGCCGCAGCAACCCCGTCACGCGGCCGCGCACGAGGCGACCCAGGAGAGATTGTTCTGAATTCGGGTGAAACCGACCCGCGCGAGCGGTGGTAGGTAATACGGCGCGCCGAACCGGGAACCGAGATCCTGAACCGGCAGGCTGGTGCGCAATGATTCAAAGCCCTCTCCAATGATTCGGAACCGCCTCAAGAACAGCAAGGACCTTCACCTCGAGCGGATGTTCGAGACGCGCAGCGAGGCGTGGGAACGGGTCGGGCTCGCCGCCCAGGTCAGCCAGCGAATCGTGCGCCGTGCCCGGCGGCAGATACTCGTGTTGCTCCCGCTGATCATCGGCGTGCTCGTGCTCTACCACTATCGCGTCGACATCCTCGGAAAGGACACCGAGCGCCGCTGGGACACCGTGATCCAGTGGGTCGTCGTGATCGCCCTGCTGGCGCTCGGGTGGGCGCTCGCCCGCGACATCGGTCGCGCCGCCGGGCCCACATTCTTCCGCCGGATGGATCCGGCCACGGCCGGAACCGTCGGCTTCCTGATTCGCCTGGCCACGATGGGGATCACGCTCGTGATCGCGCTGAGTGTCGCCGGCGTGAACGCCGCGGGACTCGTCGCCGGAAGCGCGTTCACGGCGATCATCCTCGGGCTCGCGGCGCAGCAGACCCTCGGCAATCTGATCGCGGGCTTTGTGCTTTTGACCGCCCGTCCCTTCCGCGTCGGTGAGCGGATTCGCCTCCAGGCGGGAGCGCTCGGGGGCCAGATCGAGGGCGTGGTCAGCTCGCTCGGCCTGCTGTACACGACGATTGCCCAAGGCGAGGACCGGATCATGGTTCCGAACAACGGAGTCCTGTCCGCCGTCATCGTTCCGCTGCGCGAGCCCAGCTCCGTCGACGTCAAGGTCAGGCTGAGCTCGGGCGTGCGTCCCAGTCAGGTGCAGGCGCTGCTCGACGACCAGATCTCGACGCCGATCCGCAACCCCGCCAAGGTGCTGCTCGAGGAGCTCAATGGCGAGGAAGTGATCGTCCGTGTCCAGGCGACTCCCGAGCGGGCCGGCGACGGGGCAAAGCTGGCGGATGAGATCATCGGCGTGCTGGGCAACGTCACCGGCGAGCATCAGCCCACGACCGGTGATCGAACCGGGCCGGGTGACGGGACCCAGGCCGGTCAGGAGACCCAGTCCGCTCAGGGGATCCAGCCGGATCCCGGCGATGCGACCGAGTCCGCCGGCGCCGGGCGCACCGGCGACGGTCACGAGCGCGAACCCGGCCGCGGGCGTGTCCGGGCTCAGCGCTTCTCGCGCTGACTCTCGGCCAGGTCGGCGGCGATCTGCTCGCCGCCCAGCAACCGACTGCCAGTCTCGGCCAGCTGTGGCGCGATCGACGCCACCGCTGCCCCCAGGCGCAGCTGCGCCGGGGCCACCCCGATCTCGGCGCGGTTGCGCTCGATCGCCCGGATGACCGCCGCGGCGACGTCCTGAGGCAGTCGGGTCCCGACGCCGGGCGGCAGCTTGATGCCGGCATCGGCGAACATGCCCGCGCCGCGGATGAAGCCGGGCAAGACCACGGATACGCCGACTCCATGCGGACGTAGATCGGCACGGAGGCCGAGCGCGAATCCTCGCAGGCCGAACTTCGTCGCGGAGTAGATCGAGGACGCCGGGGAGGCCGCCTTACCGGCGAGCGAGGAGATGAACACCATGTGCCCGCGCCGGCGGCCAACCATCCCTGGCGCGAGCCCCCGCGCCAGCGCGATCGGCGCGCGCAGGTTGACCTCGAGCATCCGATCGATCTGTTCTTCGGCCAGCTCGGTGAGCGTTCCCGTCGCCGGCAGACCGGCGTTCGCGACCAGCACGTCGATCTCGCCCACCTCACTCAGGAGGCGGTCGACCTCCTGGCGATCGGACAGATCGCAGGCGATCGCTCGCGCTTCGAGCTCAGCGGCGAGCGACTCGAGGGCTCCGACTCGGCGCCCAGTCAGAACGAGGCTCGCGCCCCGTGCCGAGAATTCACGGGCGATCGCATCGCCGATGCCGCCCGTGGCGCCGGTCACCAGCACGCTGCCGCGGACGATGCTCACGGCGGCGCAGTGTAGTCATGCGTCTGCTCCAGCCGAGCCCGGAGCTACTTCGGGAAGAGCGCGAGCGTCGCCGTGAAGCCGTGTAGGAAGCTACGACCGCCGACCGGCCCGATCTCGCCCGCGGCGAAGAAGCCGGCCGCGGGCGCCCCGCCCAGCTCGTGGCCGACCATCGCGGCGTCGTGATCGCCGGGGCCGAACATTGCGCTCCCGCGGCCGTTGCACGAGAACACCAGGGCGCCGGCGGCCCCGTCGCCGGGCATCGCGGCCACACGCGCGCGCAGCGCGCGACGGAGATCCTCGTCCGCGGAGCGCGCGTCACGCGCGTGGAGCCGGATCACCTGGCCCTCGCGGACCGCGGCGCCCACCACGAGCTGGCCGGATTCGGGGTCAGCTCCGAGGAGGCCACGGACGAGGAAGTCGCCCTGCTCGTACTCCGGCTGGCCGCTGTCGATCACGATCCCGATCAGCAGCCCGCCCGAGATCAGCGTTCGCTCCCGGGGTCCGAGCTCGGAGATGATCTTTTCGACGGTCTCGAGCGCCGGACGGCTCGCGAGTTCGTGGATCACGTTGCCCTCGGCGGCCGTGATCGTCACCTCGCGGCCGAGCGGCGCGGCCCCTTGGGACACGCACGGCAGGATCTCGACTCCGTCGCACCGGACGCCGACGGCGCCGTCCTCGTAGACCTGCTCGCCGAGGAACAGGGCGCCGGCGCCCTCCATCGTGCGCGCGCTCGACAGCCCGCCGAGCACAGGAGTTGCGGGCGCGAGCGTCGCGAGCTCGCGCAGGACCGCCTCGGTCGGGAAGGTGTATGGATCGGGGAGCAGGATCGCCGCGCTCGCTCCGTCGAGCTCGGGGAGCCCCTCGATCACGCCGTTCTCGGCCAGGGTCGCGTGAAACGGCGTGACCGAGCTGGGGCCGTCGAACGTGGCCATCCACACGGTCAGGGCCGTCCCCGACTCCAGCTCGCGGTCACCGCCGAGGACGCCGCCGGCGCCGCAACCGATCAGTGCCTGTGGGTCGATCACCGACGTGACCCCGGCGAGCGTCGCCTCGGGTGCCGCGAGGTGGGCGCCGCTGGCGAACACAACCGCGAGGTCGGGATCCGACTCCCCGAGCGCCGCGGCGGCGGCACCCGCGGCCTCGATTCCCGCGGACAGCGGATCGTGTTCGGTCGAGACCGCGGCGCCGGCGCGAGCGCTCACGAACGTCCTTCCGCAGCCATCGCTGCACGATACTCCCGCCATGTCCCGGCCGGAGGTGATCGCTCTGTTCGGACCGACCGGCGTGGGGAAGACCGCGGTCGGGGTCGCACTCGCGCGCAGGCTCCGCCGACGCGGCGAGGATCCGGTCGCGGTCTCGGCCGATGCCCTTCAGGTGTACGCCGGCCTCGAGATCCTGACCGGGGCGGCCGGGCCCGCGGAGCGGGCACAGCTCGAACATCGCCTCCTGTCGTTCCTTCCAATCGACGCGACGTTCAGCGCCGGCCAGTACGCGGAGCTCGCCCACGCCGAGATCGATGGGCTGCTGGCGGCCGGCCGTCTCCCGATCGTCCTCGGCGGCACCGGGCTATATCTCCGGGCTGCGCTGACCGAGCTCAGCCTCCGTCCGGCGCCGGCGGACGGGGTGCGGGGACGGTGGCTGCGCGAGCTCGAAGAGCGCGGCCCGCAGTCGCTGCACGCGACCCTTTCGCAGCGCGCCCCGTGGGCCGCGGCGGAGATCGATCCGGGTGACCGCCAGCGGATCGTGCGGGCGCTGGAGCTGCTCGACGCCGGCGAGCTCGAGCCGCCCGAGGGCGAGTCGGAGCTGTGGACGGCTGCGGTTCGCCGACCGACGCTGCTGATCGGCCTCGTGATGGAGCGAGAACGGCTCTACGCGACGATCGACAGCCGAGTGGACGAGATGGTGGCTGCCGGCGCCGCCGACGAGGTTCATCGCGCGAACGCCGCCGGGGCGTCGATCACGGCGCGCAAGGCGCTCGGGTTCGAGGAACTCCTCGCCGGAGACATCGAGGCGATGAAGCGACGCACCCGCAACTACGCGCGCCGCCAGCTGACGTGGATGCGCAAACTCGCCTCGGTTCGCGTGCTCGACGTCACGGCCCGCTCGCCGGACGAGGTGGCCGCGGAGATCGAGGAGCTGTGGCTCACGGAAGCGGCCTTGACGTAGCGGGCCCCTAGACTGCCCGCGCGTGGAGTTTGAAAAGTGGCACGCGCTCGGCAACGACTACGTGATCGTCGAGGCGGCCGTGCTCCCTTTCGAGTTGACGCCGGCCCGCGTGCGCGCCATCTGCGCCCCGCACACGGGTGTCTGCGCCGACGGGATCCTGCTGCTCACCGAGCCCGACGAGGCGGGGTACGTCGCCCGGCTGCGGATCTTCAATCCCGACGGCTCCGAGGCGGAGCTGTCGGGCAACGGCAGCCGCGAGGCGGTGCTGTACCTGCGCCGGCGTGGCTGGACGGACGCGACCACGTTCTCGATCCAGACCGCCGCCGGCGCGGTCCGCCCCACGATCACCGCCGAGACGACGTGCACGGTCGACATGGGCCGGGCGCGGTTGCGCAGCGATGATTACCCCTCGGGGGTCGACGACGGCCGCGGTCAGCTCGCGGCTGGGGGACGGTGGTGGAGCTTTCAGCACGTGCAGGTCGGTAACCCCCAGTGCGCGATCCGCGTCGCCGACGAGCTCGAGCTCGCCGAGCTGAAGCTCGCGGAGATTGGCCCCGAGATCGTGGAGCACCACCTGTTTCCGAACCGCACGAACGTCTCATGGTTTGTCGAGATCGGTCCCGGTCGTCTGCGGGCGCGGATCTTCGAACGCGGAGCGGGGGAGACCACGGCGAGCGGGACCGGCGCCACCGGCGCCGCCGTGGCTTACGTTCTCGACGGAGGGGACTCGCCCGTCACGGTCGTACTCGACGGCGGCGAGCTCGAGGTCGAGGTGGGGGAGGACATGCACATCAACCTCAGCGGCTGGGCGGTGCCGGTGTTTCGCGGGGCGCTCGCCGATGAGTTCGTAAAGGAGCTGGATGCGACCGAGTAGGCGCCTGGAGCAGATTCCGCCGTACCTGTTCGCCGAGCTGGAGCGCAAGGTGTCCGCCAAGCGCGCCGCCGGCGTCGACGTCATCAGCCTCGGGATCGGGGATCCCGACACCCCCACATACCCGCCGATCGTCGCCGCCGCGCAGCGCGCCGTGGCGGATCCGAGCACCAACACGTACCCCAGCAACCGCGGCCGCGCGGAGTTTCGCGAGGCGGTGGCGCGGTTCTACGACCGTCGCTTCGGGGTCACCCTGGATCCGGAGACCGAGGTCATGCCCGCGATCGGGGCCAAGGAGTGCATCTTCAACCTCAACCTCGCCTTCCTCGATCCGGGCGACGTCGCGCTGGCCGCGGATCCCGGCTATCCGGTGTACACGGGCGGGCCGCTGCTCGCCGGCGGCGAACCCGTGCTGATGCCGTTGATCCCGGAACGCGGCTTCGCCCCGGATCTCGGCGCCATCACCCCCGATCACCTCGAGCGCGCGCGGCTGCTGTTCTTCAACTACCCGAACAACCCCACGGGGGCGATCCTCCCCGACGGGCTGTTCGAGGACGTCGTCGAGCTGGCGGAGCGGGCGGACGTCCTCGCCGTGCACGACAACGCCTACAGCGAGATCACCTTCGACGGCTACGTCGCCCCGTCGTTCCTGTCCACGCCGGGGGCCAGGGAGGTAGGCGTCGAGGTCTTCTCGCTCTCGAAGGGCTACAACATGACGGGCTGGCGGTGCGCGGCGATCGTCGGGAATGCCGACGCGATCGCGCAGTACTGGCGGCTGAAGTCGAACATCGACTCCGGACTGTTCGAGGCCGTCCAGCTCGCGGGAGTGGAGGCGCTCTCGCCCGAGCTCGACGCCGAGGTACGGGCCATGAACGAGGTCTACGCGCGCCGCCGCGACCTCGTCTGCGAGGCGCTCGCCCAGGCCGGCGTCGAGGTGACCCCGCCGAAGGGGACGATTTACATCTGGGCGCCGATCCCTGACGGATTCGAGTCTTCGGCCGCCTACTGCGAGCACGTCCTCGAACACGCCGCGGTCGTGATCTCGCCGGGCGGCGCGTACGGCGCCAGCGGGGAGGGCTTCTTCCGGATCTCGCTGACGACGCCCGACGATCGCCTGCTCGAAGCGGTGGAGCGCATTCGGCAGCTTTAGCGACAAATGACGGCGCCCGCCCGGCTACCATCCTCCTCGTGCAGCGAAGCCGCCACGGTCGCGCCAAGACGTCGGATTTCACCGCCGACGGCCAGCGCCAGCCTGGCCGCGCACGTCAGCGCGCCTATCTGATCGCGGCCCTTCCGGATGGCGACCACGACGACCTCGCGGAGCTGCGGGAGCTGCTGCGGACGGCCGGCGTCGCCGGGGTCGGCGAGCTCATCCAGCGCCGCGATCAGCCGCACCCCAACACCTATCTGGGGAGCGGCAAGCTCGACGAGCTGAAGGCCGATCTCGCGCGGGCGGACGCCAACCTGGTGGCGTGCGACGATGAGCTCTCGCCGCGTCAGGAGCGCAACATCGAGGCGGCGCTCGGGCTTCCGGTGATCGATCGCACCGCGATCATCCTCGACATCTTCGCCGCCCACGCCCACTCGGCCGAGGGCAAGCTCCAGGTCGAGCTGGCGCAGCTCGAGTACAACCTCGCGCGGATGCGCGGCCTGTGGTCGCACCTGGAGCGGCTCGGGGCGGGCCGTATCGACGGAGGGATCGGCACCCGGGGCCCAGGCGAGACTCAGATCGAGACCGACCGCCGCCTGGCCCGGGACCGGATCTCCGCGCTCAAGCGCAAGCTCGTGCACGTCCAGGGGAGCCGCTCGGTGATGCGGGCCGAACGCGAGCGGGCGCATCTGCCCAGGGTGGCGCTCGCCGGCTACACGAACGCCGGCAAGTCGACGCTCCTGAATGCGCTGACCGGCGCCAACGCCGGAGTCGGAGACCGGCTGTTCCAGACCCTCGACCCGACCACGCGCCTGGTGCGCGCGGGCGGGCGCGATTACCTGCTGACCGACACCGTGGGCTTCATCCGCAAGCTCCCCCACCAACTCGTCGAGGCATTCGGCGCGACCCTCGAGGAGACGCGCTTGGCGGACATGATCCTGCACGTCGTCGATGCCTCCGTCGAGGAAGAAGAGCTGCTCGAGATGACGAGCGCCGTCGAGGACGTGCTCCACGAGATCGATGCCGAGGAGGCGCATCGGCTCCTGGTCCTGGGCAAGGCCGACAAGGTCGGTCCGGAGCGTCGCGCCGAGCTCGAGAACCGGCACCCCGACGCCGTGCTCGTCTCCTCGCTCACCGGCGAGGGCCTGGGCGAACTGACGGAGCGGATCGAAGAGGAGTTCGCGCGCAGGTTGCAGGACGTCGAGTTGCTGATCCCGTTCGACGAGGGCGCCCGGCTCGCCGAGCTCCACGAGATCGCGGGCGATCTCGAGCGTGAGGAGACCCCCGGCGGCGTCCGCGTCACGGCGCGGCTCCCACCGAGCGTCGCAGCGCGTTACGAGCGCTTCGCGCTCGAGCCGCACCGCTGATGAGCCTGCGGGTCATGCGCCTCGACGAGCGCGCGACGCTCCCCGGGCGCGCGTACCCGGGCGACGCGGGCCTCGACCTTCACGCCCTCGACGGCTGCGTGCTCGGGCCGGGGGAGCGCGCGGCGTTCAGGACGGGGATCGCGGTCGAGATCCCCGACGGCGAGGCGGGGCTGGTGCTGCCCCGCTCCGGGCTGGCCGCACGCCACGGGATCGCGCTCGTCAACGCGCCCGGGCTCATCGATGCCGGATACCGCGGTGAGATTCAGGTGCTGCTTTTGAACACCGACCGCGTGAAGTCAGTTGAGATCGCGGCCGGTGATCGGATCGCCCAGCTGATGCTGGTCAGCGTGCGGACACCGGAGGTGATCGAGGTCGACGCCCTCGACGCCTCCGAGCGGGGCGCGGGCGGATTCGGGTCGAGCGGGAGCTGAGCCCTTCTCAGGGACGGGGTCCGGTCAGGAGCTCGACGGCACGAGGCCGTGGGCCTGCAGAAACTCCTTGGCGACCGTCGCCGGGTCCTGCTGGTAGACGGCGACCTGATCGTTCAGGTCGCGGATCGCCGACGGCGTCAACAGCCTGCTGACCTTGTTGATCGTCGTCGCGAATGCGGGCCCCTCGGCGGCGAGCACCTTGGTCGGCACGACCGGGACGGCCTGCCCCCAGCCGAACGCGTTTTCCGGATCGCCGAGCAGGCGGTAGCTGCCATTTTCGAGCTGGCCATCCGTCGTGTTGACCCAGGCGGCCTGGACCACACCTTGGTCCAGCGCCTGATAGCCGCCACCCACCGCGAGCGCTTTGAACGCCGCGGGGACGAACCCGTAGACCTGCTCGAGGGTTCCGAGCCCGCCAGGGCCCTGCTGAAACTCCGGTGGCGCCCCGAACGTCAGGCCGGCGGCGACCTTGCGCAGGTCCGCGAGCGAGTGCAGGCCGTGCTGCACCGCGTAGGCAACAGTCACGGCGATCCCGCCGGTATCGCTGAACGGCGTCGGCGCCAGCAGCCTCAAGCCGTGCTGGCGCGCGTAGTGTCGGGCCGCCCGGTAGGCGGCGGCCTGGGTGCCGAAGCCGTGCTTGTAGCCGGCGACGTCGGTGTTCCAGGTGCTCAGGTACTCGGGATACATGTCGAGTCGCCCGCTGTAGAGAGCCTGGAGCGTAACCTCGGTCGGCCCGATGTTGCGGTTCAGCTGCACGCTGTAGCCCTGCGCGCTAAGTGCCTGGGCGTACAGCTCGCCGAGGATGAACTGCTCGCTGAAGTTCTTGTCGCCGATCGTAACCTGCGGTTTGCCCGTGCCGGGGAGGGCGGGTGCGCTGGTTCTGGTCAACGACGGTGAATCGGCCGTGGCGTCGTGCTTACCCGCGCCGCAGGCTCCGATACTCAGCGCGACTAGCACGAGCCCGCCGGCCAAGAGGGTTTTTGTCATGGGGCGAATTGACGCCTCTTGGATCTCTCGATTCGGGGCTCGTGCCCATCCTAGACGCCTGCAGCCCGGCGGGCGTCCGCATGGGCGGCGGCCTCGAGCTCGTCGTCGAGTGCTGCCAGCGGCTCGGGCAGCCCGAGCGCGGTTGCGATCAGCCAGTCGGCGAACCAGGCGTTCTTGGGAAGCAGGGGGCCGTGCAGGTAGGTGCCGATCACGTTTCCCGCGATTACCCCTTCACGACCGTCAGAGCCGTTGTTGCCGTGGCCCTTGAGGACGGTGCCGAGCGCGCGGACGCCCGGACCGAGATGGGTGCGACCACCGTGATTCTCGAAGCCCGCCAGGACCCGCCGGTGCCCGGGCGCGAGCTCGACCTCGATCGCCACGTTGCCGATCAACCGCGGTCCGTCCGAACGCACCGTGTGGAGGTCGACCAGGCCGACGCCGGGGAGCGATTCGTCGCCCAGCTGGTAGCTGTGTCCGAGCAGCTGGTAGCCGCCGCAGACCGCGAGAATCAGGCCCTCCCGCTGCGCGATCGCGTGCAGCGCGTCCCGCTTTACCTCGACCAGATCGAGCGCACACAGGCGCTGGTCGCGATCCTGCCCGCCGCCGATGTAGAAGAGATCGGCTGCGTCCGGATCGAGCGCGTCGCCCAAGCCGCTCGCCCGTACGGAGAATCCGAAGCCGCGCCATCGGCACCGCCGCTCGAGCAGCAGAAGGTTGCCGCGGTCCGCGTAGATGTTCATCAGGTCGGGATACAGAGCGCACACGCGGAGCTCGTGCTCAGGCACGGAGGATCACCACCTCACTGCCGACGTGCTCCTGCGTCGGCGGGATCGTCCGTGGCTCGAGCGCCGTCAAGCCGATCGCCGCTGCTTCTTCCTCGAGCTCGGGGTAGGTGAGACGGTCGAGGTGGATGAGGTCGCGGGCGACCGACCGGGCGCCTTCGATCGTGACGGTCTCGCGGCGGCGCTCGAGCATATATCCGTCGGGCTCGGCGCGGACCGCCGTCGGATGGCTCGCGTAGACGATGCCGTCGAGCTCGCACATGTCGGGCAAGGGGGCGGAGGCGCCGCCGGCGACGTCGAACAGCTCGAGCACCTCACTGATCGCGATCGCGAGCACGCCACCGGGTAGAAGGTGCCCTTTCGCGCGCTTCAGGAACCTGGCGCGCCCCTCCGCGCCGCCCAGCAGCTGGATCGTCTGCATCGGGACGACGCACATCGCGAACCGGTCTTCGAGCTCGAACTCACGGGCGTCGGCAAGCACGGTCCGGACGCCCAGATCGCCGGCGCGGCGGGCGAGCTCCGCGAGCAGCTCGGGGTCGCGGTCGAGCGCCGTCACGCGGAAGCCGTGGCGCGCGAGATCGAGCGTCACCCGGCCGGTCCCCGCGCCGATGTCGAGCACGGGGTCGCCGTGCTCCCGGACGAGGGAGCGCCACAGCTCGAGGTCCTCCGCGTAGTGGCCGCACTCGAGGTCGTGCCAGATCACGCTCATCGTGGCACCGTCGTGCCCGGCTCCCAGAAATGGCCCGTGAGCCCGCGGCTCGACAGGACGTCCCGGAGCTCCAGCAGAGCCGTATACGTCGGCAGTGCGAAGAGGCGCCCGCCGGCCGCCCCGGCCAGTGCGCTGTCGAGTGCGTCGGGCAGGGCCGGGACGAGCTGGAGCCGGTCGGCCTCGACTCCCGCGTACTTGAGCCGGAGCGCGAGCTCCGCGGCACGCGTCCCCGCGCAGGTGACGCGGCGAACATGCGGGGCCAGGACCTCGAAATCGGCATCCCATATCCATGAGACGTCCTTGCCGTCGGCCGTCCGGTCGTTCAGCACCGCGAGCACGTCGAGGTTCGCCCGCTCGAGGATCAGCGTGCGCAGGATCTCGTTGGCCCCGGCGGGGTTCTTGACCAGCAGGATCGAGAGCTCCACGTCCCCGATCTGCACTCGCTCCGCTCGCCCGAACGCCGCCGTCACGGCCTCCAACCCCTCCACGACGTCCTCGAGCCCCACCCCGAGCTCGAGGCACAGCGCCGCCGCCCCGAGCGCGTTGTAGACGTTGTACAGGCCGGGGAGGGGGAGCTCGACTGTCCTTGTGCCCGCCGGGGCGCGGAGCTCGAAGCTGGCGCTGCGGGTGCCGTCCAGCACGATCCGCTCCGCGGCCACCGTCGGAGTCGGGCGCTGCTGGCCGCAGTTAGCGCACCGGTAGACGCCGAGATGCCCGAGGTAGACCGCATCGTAGGTGTATGCGGCCCCGCAGCGACGACAGTGCTTCGAATCCGCCGCGTGCTGCATCTCGGGCAAAGCCATCGAAGGATCCTCGACGCCGAAGTAGGTCACGGTCGGGCGCTCGCGACCGAGGTCGGCGATCAGCGGGTCGTCGGCGTTCAACGCGAGGCGGGCACGGCTGGGCAGCGACGCGACCACCCCGGCCCAGCGGTCGGCGATCGTCTCCAGCTCGCCGTAGCGGTCGAGCTGATCGCGAAAGAGGTTGCAGAGCAGGACGGCCCGGGGGTCAAGCTCGGGCGTCACGCGATCGAGCCAGAACTCGTCGAGCTCGAACAACCCGATATCACCGGCGATCCTTCCGCCCCCGCGGGCGGCCCCGAGCAGCGTCGAGGCCACGCCCCCGGCCATGTTGGCGCCCGCCCGGTTGTGCACCAGCGAGATACCCGAGCGCTCGAGCACCGAGGCGGTCATTGCCGCTGTCGTCGTCTTGCCGTTGGTGGCGGAGATCACCGCCGAGCCGAGCGGTAGCCGCGCCGCCAGCTCGGCGATCGCATGCGGCTCGAGGCGCATCAGCACCTTCCCTGGCAGCGATGTCCCGCCGCCACGGCCGGCCCTCCGTGCCAGCTCCCCGACGGCTCTGGCCGCGCCGATCTTCATCGACAGTACGGTCATCGCGGCGCCATCACCCGGACCGCATTCGGAATCACGCCGACGGCGACCGGCAGCTCCGCGATGGGATCGCCGTCCGCGAACATCGTGAACGGGCGATCGGCGCTGATCCTCACCTCGGCGGCGCGCAGCACCTGGACGTTGGGCTGACGCGTGTGGGTGCCTTTGAACACGGTCGGAAGCAACCGCAGGAACCTGAGCTTCGGAACTTCGCCGACGATCACGACGTCGAGCATCCCGTCCTCGAGCGAGGCGTCGGGCGCGAGGAGCATGCCGCCGCCGTAGGCCATCGAGTTCGCAGCGGCGA
The DNA here is from genome assembly GCA_963812225.1 of uncultured Solirubrobacterales bacterium. Classification (GTDB taxonomy): domain Bacteria; phylum Actinomycetota; class Thermoleophilia; order Solirubrobacterales; family Solirubrobacteraceae; genus Palsa-465. Next base: position 93,592 of record CAWEUN010000004.1, on the reverse strand, counting down.
CCGTATAACCCGTCACGCGGCGCGGGGCGTCGCCGTCGATCGTGACCTCGAACCCGGCGGGCCGCCAGGACAGCAGCGCCCGGATCGCACCGTAGGCGTAGACGAGGTTCCCGCGCACGACGCGAGTCTCGTTGGCGATCCGGTTGGCGTCGGAATCAAATCCGCAGCTGGCGATTCCGATGAACGTCCGCGAGCCGACGATCCCCAGGTCGATCTCGCGGACCGCGCCCGAGGCCAGGACCTCGCACGCCGGGATGGGATCGAGCGGAATCCCGAGCGCGCGGGCGAAGTCGTTGCCGCGACCGCCCGGAAGCACGCCGAGCACGCCGTCGGTGTGTCTCAGCGCCCCGGCGACCGCGCCGATCAGCCCGTCGCCACCGAAGGCAACGGCGATTTCGCCGGCCGCGGCAGCGTCCGCCGCGAGCTCTCCGGCGTGCTCGAGGCTCCGAGTCCGCTCGGTGTGATGTTCGAGACCGAGCTGGGTGAGCGTCTGTTCGACTCCGTCGAGGGCCCGCCCCGTCCGGCCCCCGCCGGCCAAGGGGTTGGCGATCAGCGACAGTTTCACGTCGCCAGCGTAAGGGCGTTCAGATCCTCGGCGATCATGACCGGAGCGGGATCAGTTGCCAGTTCGGCCTGCTCACGGGTGCTGACGCCGGTGAGGACGATCGCCGCGTCCAGGCCCGCCGCGCCCGCCCCCGCCAGGTCGGAGTCGATACCGTCGCCGACGACGAGCGTCTTGCCGGGTCCGAGGCGGTCCAGCGCGGTGTAGAAGATCTGCGGCTCGGGCTTGCCGACCGACCTGGCCGTCCGTTCGGTCGCATACTCGAGCGCGGCCACGATCGCTCCCGTCGCCGGCCACATCCCGCCGTCGTCGGGGAATGTGCGATCCCGTCCTGCGGCGATCATCTCCGCGCCGCCGATCACCGCCTGGGTCGCCACGCGCAGCTCGTCAAACCCGAGCTCGTCGTGGCCGGCGACGACGACGAGCTCCGCCTCGGCCTCGGCGTCGGTCCCGTTGACGATCCGCTGACCCGAGTCGGCGACGTGGCGGAAGATCGCCTGCGAGCCGATCACGTAGGTCGCGGTGCCGGTGCCACGTTCGGCGAGCAGGTGCTGGATCGACGCGCCGACGGTCACGACCTCCTCGAGCGAGGCTCTCAGTCCGAGCGACCACAGCTTGCGCACGTAGTCCTCGGGGGAGCGCCGAGCGTCGTTGGTGAGAAAGATCAGCCCCTTGCCGGCGGCGCGCAGTTCGGCGATCGCCTCGGGCGCGCCGCGCGTGACCGCGTCCCCGACCCACACGCAGCCGTCGAGATCCAGCACCACGTGGTCGTATCGGTCGATCAGGGGGGAGAGGGGTATCGTTTCACCCAGGCGGGAGTTAGAACAGGGACGTCTGCGCGTCTACCGGGGCCGAGAGGCATTCGGGTCCGTCGTAGCGGGCGTCGTTGACGGCCGGACCGACGCGTCGGACGGCCGTGTTGGACGAGGAGAGTCCGCCAAGGAGCCGATCGAGCTGCGTGGTTTCGGTGGAGTGCTCGAGCCACGCGTCCTCGGCCTCGGGCGCGAGGATGATCGGCATCCGGTCGTGAAGGTAGGCGATCGCCGAGTTGGCTGCGGTCGTCAGAATCGTGCACGTCCGCAGCGTGCTGCCGTCGTCGCCGTGCCAGATCGACCACAGGCCCGCGAACGCGAACAGCTCGCGATCGTCGCGGGTGATGTGGAACCCCTGCTTCGGGCCAGATGGAACCGGGTGCCATTCGTAAAACCCGTCGGCGATGATCAGGCAGCGGAAGCGCTGGAGCGCGCGGCTGAACGCCGGTCGCTCGGCGACCGTCTCGACGCGGGCGTTGATCATCTTCAGCCCCGTGTCAGGAGTGTTGGCCCACGTCGGCACGAGTCCCCACCGCAGCAGCTCGCCGCGCGGATGGCCCTCGCGGTCCGTGGTCACGGCCAGCACCTGATCGCCGGGAGCGACGTTGTAGCGGCGCCTGACCTCGATCGACTCGCCGATCGGAAACCGCGCCCGGACGGCTGCCGGGTCAGGCGTGGCAAGCGTGTACCGGCCGCACACGGCGCGTCTGAGGCTTTCAGCGCGACCGCGCCGCGATCTGCTCCGCCCGATCCGCCTGCGCTCGTTTCTGTCGCCGGCGGCCCAGGACCACGAGGACACCGATCGCGATCGCGACCAGCACGAGGCTGTAGAAGATCCCGAGGTCGAGCGAGACACCGCCGAAGGGCAGCGCGATCAGGTTCACGATCCCGAAGGCGATCGCGAGGATCGCCACGACCAGCACGATGATGATCACGATGCCGCGGATGCGGGCCAGGATCCCGGCGCTCTTGGGCGGGGCGATCAGGCCCATGAACTGCAATCCGCGCAGCTGCCGGTTCGTCGGCGCCTCGACGCCAAGGCGCTCGGTCGCCTTCTTCAGATCATCCGCCCGGCGCTCCGCCAGCGCCAGCGACGCGTCGGCCATCCGGCGTAGCTGCAGTCGCTCCTGCGGGCGCGCCGCGGCGATCGCACGCTGGAAGTGGGCACGCGCGGCCTTGGCGTCATAACGCTCCGCCGCGCGGGCGCCGAGGATCGCCTGGGCGGCCGCCTTGAACTTGGTCTCGGCCTCGAGCTCCTCATCCGAGCGGCTCTCGAGCTGCTGCATCGCGGCAAGCTGAGACCGCTGCTCGATCCGCATCGTTCGTTGCTGCTTCGGCATCTCTGGAGAGTCTAGTCCGGCGTCACTTGCGCGGCTTGATGATTAGTACCCGCTGGCCGGTCAGATATTGCCCGCCGGTGGACGGGCTCGCCGGTGGCGGGCGGAAGACGTCGATGTGACGGCCCCCGATCGCCCCGCCGGTGTCCTGGGCGACGAACCATCCTCCGTGACCGTCGCGGCGATAGGACGGGACGTACACGCGGCTGCCGAGCGGGATCACCGAAGGATCGACGGCGATCGACTGGTAGTAGTGGAGCGGCAGCGACGCCCCCGCCGCGAACGTCACGCTCCTCAGCGGAACGTACTTGCGTCCGGTGCCGGACGACCACCCGCCGGCCGCCAGCGGGAACGTCACCGCCCCCGATCGATTGCGCCAGTAGCCGCCCGCGCGCCAATACGGCGAGCCGGCGGACCAGCCGTCGAACGGCGAGGTCGGTTCGCCGGACGCCGTCACCCAGCCACCGTTTCCGAGCGCGTTGATGTGATACATCCGCCCGTCCAGGCCGATGCCCTCACCGTTCATCGAGACCCCGGTCGCCGAGTAGAGCCAGTCGATCCGGTGCTCGCCGCTGAGCCCGGGCGTCTTGACCAGCCGTCCGACGAACCACCGCTCGGGCGCGGGCCAGTATTCGGTGAGCGTCACTCCTCGGAGCCACGTGCCGTGGCTCTTCTTCGAGGGCGGCTTCGGGATTCGTTTCGGGTTGCTCACCGGCGCGAGGCCGCCGCCTCCGCTTGGGAGCGGCGTCGTGTGCTTGGTGGCCGCCGTGGCGCGCCGGGTCGCCGCCGTGGCGCCGACGGCGCATGCGATAACGCCGGCGAGCAGGAGGACCACGATCCGCGCCGCTGGTCTGGATATCTCGCGAGCGTCGCGCACCATGCGAAAGTTCTCGATCGGTGCCGGCGGCCCTTCCGGATGAGCGGTGCCTTGCGAGGCTGGACCGGCCGCCAACGCGGAAAGGGTAATCGGTGAGCTGGTCGAAACAGGCGCCGGCCCCCCTCAGGTCTACATAACGTGGCGGCATCTCACAGATCCCCATTGCCTCTGCCGAATCCGCACCTGACGGACGGGACCGTGAGCCTCCGCCCGTGGGATCCGGCTGACCTTCCGGCCTTGCGCGCGGCCGCGGCCGATCACGAGATCCAGCGCTTCCGATATTCGCTGCCGACGTCGGATGCCGAGGCCGAGCGATGGCTCGGGCAGCTCGAGCCCGACCGTCTGACCGGCGAACGGCTCGAGCTGGCGATCGCGGTGTGTGGGTCTCACGATGCGGTCGGTTCGATCAGCCTGACCGACATCGAGCACGGCCAGGCGATGATCCGGTACTGGCTGCTGCCGGATGCTCGCGGCCGCGGGAGCGCCGCCGGCGCCGTGCGACTGCTCGCGGGCTGGGCCATCGACGTGCTCGCCCTCATGCATATCGTGCTGCTGATCGAGCCCGACAACGAGTCCTCATGGCGACTCGCCGAACGGTGTGGCTTCGTCCGCGAGGCCCGGCTGCGGTCGTACTTCAAGACCAGCGCCGGCGACCGCCGCGATCTGCTCGTCTACGGGCTGCTGCCAGGCGAGCTTCGATAGTGGTCTACATAAGATCGATTATCGAGCATTCACAACAGGCGCCAGCCCGCCTCAGGACTCGTCTATAGCCAGAATCGCCGATTAGAGCGGTTCGCTGAAGTACCAGCGGTGACCCTCTGGATCATCGGCCGAATAGCTACGCGCCTGGTTAGCCCGGGTCGAGATCTCGGACACGGCCGCGCCCGCGGCCTGTGCACGCGCTCGATGACGTTCGAGATCCGTAATCGTCACGCACTGCAGCTGGGTCACCTCGCCAAGCTTTGCTGGCCCCCGGAAGCCGGGTCCTGGGCAGCCGAGCATGATCACCCCGCCGTTGTCGAGCAGCAACTCGCCGTGCCTGACGGTTCCGTCGTCCTGCTCATCGCGCAATCGCTCGGTGAAGCCGTAAACGCGGATGAGCCAGTCCATCGCGCCGCCTGCGTCCTCATACAGCAGGTAGGGAACGACCTGCGGGTCTGGCGTGTAGTCGGGCATGGGCAGGAGACCTATCGCGAGCCGATCGGCGATTGCGTGCTTGCCGGATCGATTATCGAGCGTTGATGTTACGCGGGAGTGTCGCGCCGCTCCTCGGCCAGCACTCCGATTTAGGCCCTCGAGTCAAGGTCATCATCCGTCCCGGATAAGCAGCACTGTGACCGGCCGTTCGAGCGCGGGCCTTGACCTGCATGAGGGAATTTGTGACCCTCGCCTCGTCGGAGCCCGCTCCACCCTTCCTCAGCCAGTCTTTTGGCCCGCCATGAGAAGTGGCCGCTTAGGGTTTCGATTTAGCCTCTGTATGCAAGCTGTCGCAGCGCGGACTCGGTCGCCAGGGCTCAGCGGTTGTGGTTGACGAGCTCGACGTTGTGGCCGTCCGGGTCGAGCACGAAGGCGCCGTAATAGCCCGGGTGGTAGACGACGCGCTCGCCGGGGGCGCCGTGGTCCTCGTAGCCCGCGGCGAGCGCGGCGGCGTGGAAGGCCCGCACCGTGGCGTCCGCGTCCGCCGGGAACGCGAAATGGACATGCTCCGTAAGCGGTCGCTCGTCGCGCACGAGCGAGAAGGAGAAGTCGGGGCCGGAGAACTGCACGCGATTCGGCGCGTCGTGCGCCAGGCGGAGCCCAGCGTGCGGCGCGACGACCGAGTAGAAGCGGCGCGACGCCTGCGGGTCGCGGACGCGGAGCCACAGGTGGTCGATGCAGCCGTCGGGCACGGTGCGCTCGCGGTCGGCGTGGACCGCCTCGACGCTATTGCCGTCCGGGTCGAGCAGGAAGCCGCCGTAGTAGTCGGGGCCGTACACCGGGCGCGGCCCGGGCCGCGCCGTCGTCCGGGTAACCGGCGTCGATCCCCGCCTGCCAGAAGGCGTCGACGGCCGCGCGGTCCGGCGCGCGGAAGCCGACGTGCAGGCCACGGGTCACAGGGTGCTCGCGATCCGTCGGGCCGATGTCCCAGTCCTCCCACTCGACCAGCTCGGCGTCCGCGTGGCTGGGCTCGACGCCGAGCGCTGAGAGGACGGTGCGGTAGAAGCGCTCGGACACGGCGAGGTCGGACACGGCGATTCCCACGTGGTCGAACATCGCCCCGAGGCTACCGTTGCGGGCACGTGGACGACCTTGTTACGCCCCACGCGTAACTTTGATCGTCCACGTGGTTATCGCTGCGCGTTCGCTACGAGGATGACGGCGTGCCCCTCGCCGCCGTGAGGATGCTCGAGACACTGCTCGCGAACGATCTCGAGCCCCGATAGTGCGCCGCGGACGCGCTCGAGCTGAAGCGTGTGCGGCTCGGTGGCGGTCGGGGTGTGTTCGATGTCGAAGTTGAGTATCAGGGTCCCGCCCGGACGCAGTAGGCGTTGAGCTTCGTGAAGGACTCGATCGGGGTCATCGACGTGGTCGAGGCTGTTTCGGGCCACGACGACGTCCACGCTTTGCCTGGCTAGCGGGACGTGCTCCGCACCGACCGACAGGTACAGCGCCGGCGAGTCCGCCAGGAGAAGGCCGTGCTTTGCGTACTGCTCGGCGAGCGGCTCAACTCCGATACTGACTCGCGCCGGGCACGCATCGGGAAAGCCGAGCAGTCCCGGGCCGATGTCCATGACCACCTTGCCCTCGAAGAAGTGCTGATCGTCGATGTCCGCTTCGCCCAGCACGCGATGGACCTCAGCACGCGCCTGCTGCCAGCGCCTACCCAAATAATCGGGGCTCGCCGGCTCACCGCCCAGAAACTCGAGCGCGTCCCCCGGGAAGAACCCTCCGGCGCGCAGCACCGGATCCCATGTCTCTAACCACCAGCGCAGCTCCGCCTCATGCTTCAAGGCGACCGGGTCGCGAAAACGGGTTCGCAGGCGAAGCTTGCGACGAGCACGAGCAAGGACGCTCACGGGCAACGAGGATACGTCTGCGCACGTTTTTCAGCCGCGGGCCCTGCCAGGATTTGGAAGTGGCCACCGCTCGAGAAATCGTCACATTCGACGACGCGCCACCGCCACCCGGAGAGAGTCCGTGGGTCGCCACACTTGGTCCCTCGACCGATCTCCAAGTCGTTGCGTACGACCCGTCGTGGCCCGCGACATACGACGCGCTCGCCATGGTGATCACCGAGGCGCTTGGTGATCGCGCGGTCGCGGTCGAGCACATTGGCTCGACGTCCGTTCCGGGTTTGGAGGCCAAGCCGGTGATCGACATCGATCTGACCGTCGCCGACTCAGCGGACGAGTCCGCCTACCTGCCGACTCTCGAACGGCTCGGCTTCGTGCTGACGGTCCGCGAGCCCTGGTGGTACGAGCACCGGTGTCTGCGCCACACCGACCCAGCCTGCAACCTGCACGTCTTCTCGCCCGGCTGCGCAGAGGTTGAGCGCCATCGCATCCTCCGCGACTGGCTGCGCTCCCATCCCGACGACCGATCGCTCTACGCCAGCGCGAAGGCCGCTGCCGCCGATGAGACGCGGGCCACCGGCGGCCACGTGATGGACTACAACGCCAAGAAGGAATCGGTCATCCGCGAGATCTACGCCCGCGCGTTCCGTGCGCTCGGACTCCTGGAGTAGCGCGTCCGGGCTCCGGCCATCCCTCTGCCGGACGTGGGCGATCCTGTTCCCATATAACGGGAACTCAGCAGCCCACGTCACCTCAAATCCCCGAGCTGCCGCCAATCGACATACTGCCCGCCATGACCGCCGTGGGCGCAGACGCCACACAGTCATCGGGAATCGATGAACAGGAGTTCGCCGCGCTCAGGGCCGAGATCCAGGCGTACGTGACCGACGCCGGCGCGCGCTGGGCCGAGCGCATCGAACGCGAGCGCCGGGTCCCGCCGGAGCTGTGGGACGACCTCAGCGACCGCGGCTACCTGAGGCTGACGGCGCCGGCGCAGTACGGCGGCCGCGGCATCCCGCTGAGCCGCTACCTGGAGCTCCTCGAGCTCCTGTCGATGGCGCACGGGTCGATGCGGATGATCGTCCACGTCTGCAACGGGATCTGGAGACCGATCCTCGCCCACGCGACGCCTGAGCAGCGCGAGCGGTTCCTGCTCCCCCTCGTCGCCGGCGACATCAAGGTCGCGTTCGCGCTGACCGAGCCGAACGCGGGAACCGGCGCCGACCTGCGCACCAGCGTCGTGCGCGAGGGCGACACCTACTACGTCACCGGCGAGAAGCACCTGATCACGTTCGGGTCGATCGCCGACTATCTGCTGCTGATCGCGCGCACCGAGGGAACGAGGGGCGCCGAGGGAACGCTGGCGGTGATGATCCCGCCACGTGGCGAGGGCGTCGACGCGCGCGTCATGCCGGAGTCGATGGGCATCCTCGGGACCGATCACGCCCACCTCGTGTTCGATCGTGCTCCGGTCCCCGTGGCGAACCGGTTGGGAGACGAGGGCGCCGGGCTCGAGGTCGCGCTCGGCGGGTTCCTGGCCCCCGGCCGGATCTCGCTGGCGATGACGTGCATCGGCCTTGCCCGGCGCGCGCTCGAGCTCGCCGTCTCGTACGCCAAGCAACGGGAGACGTTCGGCCGCAAGCTCGCCGAGCGCCAGGCGATCGCGTTCAAGCTCGCGGAGATGGCGACCGACGTCGAAGCCGCGAGAGCTCTCGTTACAAAGGCAGCGCGAGCCTGGGAGACCGACCCGGAGGCGATCGCCGAGCCGTCGATGGCCAAGCTGTTCGCCGGCGCAATGCTGCAGCGCGTGACCGACGCCGCGCTCGACATACACGGCGGGATCGGGTACTTCTCGCCGACCGAGATCGAGCGTGTCTATCGGGACGCGCGGGCCCAGCGGTTCGAGGAGGGAACGGCCGAGGTTCAGAAGATGACGATCGCGCGAGAGCTGTTGCGCCGGTGACCGAACCGCAGCCGGCCGGCTCCGGAGTGCCGTCGCCGCGCGACGGCTTCGACGGCAAGATCGCGCTGATCACCGGGGCCTCGCGCGGCATCGGCCGCGCGCTCGCGCTGTCGCTCGCCGCCCGCGGTACGACCCCGGTCATCAATTACAAACGCAACGAAGACGCGGCCCGCGAAACGGTCGCCGACATCGAGCGGCTCGGCGTCACCCCAGTCGCGATCCGGGCGGACATCGAGAACCTCGATGAGATTGACGCGATGTTCGACCAGGTGGCGGAGCGTTTCGGCCGGCTCGACTTCTTCATCTCAAACGCCTCGGCGAGCAATTTCCGCCCGATCGATGAGCTCAAGCCGGAGCATCTCGAGCGGACGTTCAACCTCAACGTCCGTTCGTTCGTGGTCGGCACGCAACGCGCGACGCGGCTGATGGACCGCGGCGGCCGAATCGTCGTGCTCTCGAGCTACGGCAGCCTGCGCACGTTTCCGACGTACGCGAACTTGGGCTCGGCGAAGGCGGCGCTCGAGACGTGGGCCCGGTACATGGCCGTCGAGCTGGCCCCGTTGGGAATCAACGTCAACGCGCTCAATCCAGGCATCGTCGAGTCCGATTCGTCGGCCTACTTCTATGGCACCGGACGAGTGGCCTCGCTCGAGACGGTGATCCCGAAGATCCCCAAACAGCGGCTGGCTTCGGTACAGGAGGTCGCCGACTGTGCCCTGTTCCTGCTGTCCCCCGCGTCGGAGTACGTCACCGGCACGGTCCTGGTCGTGGACGGCGGGCTGACGGCGATTGCACCCCCCTTCCCGTCTGATTTGACCGCAAGCTGATAGCTTCGCGCCCGTGGTCAGCGGCGAAGGCGAGGCGGTTACGGTCCCGAGTCAATTGCGCACTGGGACGATGCGTTATGTCGAGTTGGACGTCGACACCATCGCGCTGCGTGAGGGCCCCGAGCCCGACACGCCCCCGGGCTATGCCCGCGTGCGGGTGCTCGCCTGCGGCGTGTGTGCGACCGACCTTCACCTACTCCGTGGGATGGTGCTGCCGCCCGGAGCCTCGTATCCCATCCGGCCGGGACACGAGGTCGCCGGGATCGTCGAGCATGTCAACGCCGATGACGCCCGGATTGCGGAGGGGGACCTCGTCGTCCTCCATCCGCTCGCGTCGTGCGGGGAGTGCCCGGCGTGCATGCGTGGAGACGACCAGCGCTGCGCGGCGCTGCGGACGCTGGGCGTCCAGGATCCGGGTGGATTCGCCGAGTACGTCGTGTGGCCGGCTTCCCGGATGCTGCCCGCGAATGGCATCGCCCCCGCCGCCGCCGCGCTCCTCGCGGACGCGGCCGCCACCGCTCACAACGCGTTCCGGGCCGCGGGCCTCCCACCCGGCGGCTCCCTTTGCGTGTTCGGGGCCGGCGGGCTCGGCATGGGCGCCCTCGCGGTCGCGCGAGCGCTCGACCCGGATGCGCGGCTGGCTGCCGTCGTTCGCAGCGAGGCCAGCGCTGCGCGGCTCCAGGCTCTCGGCGTGGAGGTTCACGTCGGGCTCGAGGGCGCCGGACGGGCGCTGCGGCGCAAGCTCGGGGCGATGGATGCGGTGATCGACTTCAGCGACCAGGCCGGTGCCGCGCCCGAGGGCGTCGCGCTGCTGCGTCGGGGCGGGCGTCTCGTCCTCGGGTCGATCGTCGACGCACCCCTCGAGCTGGGCATCTCGAGCCACTTCATGGCACGCGAGCTGCAGGTCGTCGGGGTCTACGTCTCTAACCTCGAGGATCTGAAGGCAGTGATCGAGCTCGCGCGCGACGGACGGCTAGACGCCGAAGCGTGGGTCTCGCATCGGCTGCCCCTAGAGCAGTTCGAGCGCGCGGTCGAGATCGCGAAGAACCGTCCTCCCGGGACCGTCCGCGTCGTCGTCGAGTGCGCCGCTGCCCAGTGATTGCCAGCTAGCGGCACCGCTGATCAGCATTGGGTAGCCCCGGCCGGCGGCCGTCGGTGATACCCGCAACTTCTCCGCTCAGGCGGGTATACAGACTCCGGACGATCTTGTGAGGAGGCAGGGATGAATCGCACGCTGAAGCTGCTCGCAGCGCTGATTGCGGTGTTCTCGGTGACCGCTGCGGTCGCGCTGGCGGTGTCGTCGCCGGCGGTTTCGACGAGATCGGCGGGTTCCGTGGGCTCCTCGAGCGCGGCGCTCCGCGGCTATGTGAGGCCCAACGGCGCGAAGACCGCGTACCAGTTCCAATGGGGGCTGACGACCGCCTACGGCACCGTCACGGCCTCGCGGTCGGCGGGTAGCAGCGCCACAGCCCGCGTGTCGGTAGCGCTCGAGCTACACCATCTGCTGCCCGGAACGGTCTACCACTACCGCCTGCTCGCCGAGAACAGGGTCGGCGGTTCGATCGGCCTCGACCGGAAATTCAAGACGCACGGCAACCCGCCTCCGTATGCGGCGACGGGCCCGGTCTCCGCGGTCAACTCCAATGCCGCGACCGTGACCGCGGTGATCAACCCGAACCACGAGAAGACGACGTGGTATTTCCAGTACGGGCTGAGCCCCACGTACACCTCCCGAACGTTCTCGGAAACGCTTCCCGCGGGCGCGGCGCCGGTGGCGGTGTCGGCCCAGTTGGCCGGCCTGTCGTCCGGGACGGTCTTCCATTACCGCATCGTGGCCGTGAATCGCGGTGTCACGGAGGTCGGCGCGGACTCGATCTTCATGACCTTTCCGAACCACGCCGCGACGCCGCGGGTCCGCGCGCGAACCACCCCGCGCCACGACCGCCACCGGCCGTACGTGTTCACGACCTCCGGGAAGGTGATCGGACCGTCCTCGGTGCCGAGCCAGTTCGCGTGCTCGCACACCGTGCAGATCCGCTTCTTCCTGGGCAGGCGACGGGTCGGGCGGACGTTCGCGGCCGTGCAGCCGAACTGCACCTTCTCCGCGCAGACCGTTTTCGGGCACCGCCCGGGCCGGCGCCATCGCGCCCGGCTGAGGGTGCTCGTCCAATTCCTCGGCAACGGGTACCTGGCCCGCAACCGAGCGCGCTCCGAGCACGTGAACTTGGGCTAGGGGTACTCAGGTGCGGGCCTGCGGCCGGTCCCGGAGCCGGTAGACCAGCCGCAGGCCCGACCACACGGCATCGATCGCGCACACCTTGTTGTCGACGAGCCCGGCCGCCAGGCCGAGTTCGCGGACCGCGTCCTCGGTGACGTCGGTGGGGACGCCGGAGGCGCGCTTGGGCCAGGCGATCCACAGACCGCCGTCCGACGCGAGCGCCTTCTGCAGGACGGGCAGTCCGCGCTCGAGCTCTCTGCGCTCTGAGAAGAAGGCGACGGTCACGTCGAGCGGACCTCGGGCCCGCCGGCGGATCTCGACCCCGGGTGGCAGCTCGCCGAGCGTGGCGTCGAAACCGGGCGGCTCCCCGATCAGCCCCAGCCTCGCGCCGGGCTTGATCCCGAGTTTCCGCACGAGCGGCGTCCCCGAATAGCCGGCGGGCTGCGCCGCGCTCATCGCAGCTCCGCCTCCGCGGCGACGGCCGCGATGATCCTCGAGAGCTGGCTCCCCTGCCACGCCACCGGCGACTTTCCAGGCTGATCGAGCACGAGCTTCGCGCCGACGATCTCGGCCGCATACGCCTCCCCGATCGCCTGTGGGTGGCCCGGGTCGAAGTCGTCGGCGCTCGCGACCACGGCGACTGGAACCGCGATCACGGCGAGCTCGTCGAGCGTCCCGAACGGCCGAGATCGAGGAACCGCGCTCAGCGCATCCGCGACCGCCTCCGGGTGCTCGTGCAGCGCCAGGCGCTGGCGGATCACATTGAGAACCGTGTCTCTGATCTCCGGGGCCCCGCTCGGCTCGCCGTAGGCGTCGAGGAAGCCGTCGATGCCGCCTTCACGCAGGCCCCGCGCGAGCGCGTCCCACCGCGCCAGCCGCGCCCGATCGTCGTTCGTGTCCGGATCGTACGCCGGCGTTATGACAACCAAGCCCCCCACCCGTTCGGGAGCCTGCAACGCGAGCCACAGCGCCGTGTGCGCGCCCATCGACGCGCCGGCGAGCACGGCGCGCCGCACGCCGAGCGTGTCGAGCACGGCTTCCAGGTCGCGGCCGAGGTCGCCGTAGCCGTAGGCGCCCGGATCCGGAGCCGGTGAGGACCGTCCATGCCCGCGCGCGTCGTAGGAGATCACCCGGTGACCAGATCGCACGAGAGCCCTGGAGCCCATCACCACGTAGCGCCTCGTCGCGGTCAGGCCGTGGAGCAGGACCACCGGGATCCCCTCCCCCTCGTCTTCCACGGCGAGGCGAACGCCGGCCCGCTCGACGATCTGTTCGGCCACGACTCTGTTCTAGCCGATCGGCCGCCCGGATGCCCTGGCTACCATCAATGAATATGGACGTCACCGACAGCACCTTCCAGTCCGCGGTAATCGAGCGATCGCACACACTGCCCGTCGTCGTTGACTTCTGGGCCGAGTGGTGCGGCCCCTGCCGTCAGCTCGGGCCGGTGATCGAACGCGCCGTGGCGGAGCGGGCCGGCAAGATCGAGCTCGCAAAGGTCGACGTCGACGCCAACCCCGTCGTCGCGCGGACATTCAGCATCCAGGGCATCCCCGCCGTGAAGGCGTTCCGCGATGGCGAGCTCGTCGCGGAGTTCGTCGGCGCGCAGCCGCCCGCGGCCGTCGAGCGGTTCCTCGATTCGCTGCTGCCCTCCGAGGCAGACGCGCTGGTCGCAGGCGGCGATGAGCAGTCCCTGCGGAAGGCGCTCGAGCTCGAGCCGCGCCGGGCCGACGCGGCCGTGGCGCTTGCTCGGATCCTGTACGCGCGCGGCGAAACCGACGAGGCGCTCGAGCTCCTCGGCCGCGTCCCCGGCAGCTTCGCCGCCGACGGGCTGGCCGCGCGGATCGCGCTCGAACGGGCCGTCGCGGGGAACGGAACGCCGGATCTGACCGACGCTTTCGCGGCGCTCGACGCGGGCGATCAGGAGCGCGCGCTCGATCTCCTGCTCACGGCGCTCCCGAGCGCCGATGGCGCCAAGGACGACATCAGGCGCGTCGTGGTCGGGATCCTCGACGAGCTGGGTGTCGAGCATCCGCTCGCCCGTGAATCACGCCGGCGGCTGGCTTCGGCGCTGTACTGAGCGGCCTCAGAGCGCGAGCGTCAGCTGTTCCTTCACGCCGTCCGCGACGGGCTGGAGGCCGGCAACGCGGACGCCGAGCAACCGGACCGGACGCGATGGCGCGAAGCGACGCAGCAGGTCCAGCGCCACGGGACCCACACGCTCCGCCGAGTTGACCGGATCGGGCAGCGTCCGCGCTCGGGTGTGGGTCGAGAAGTCATCGAGCCGGACCTTGATCCCGATCGTCCGGCCGCACCGCCGCTGGTCTCCGAGCGTCGCGCACAGTCGCTCGACGAGTTCGTCGAGGATCTGCTCGAGCCGCTGATGGTCGGCGATGTCGTAGTCGAAGGTGGTCTCGCGGGACTCGGAGACGACCTTGCGCTCCTCGGTCACCGGCGATTCGTCCTCGAATCGCGCCCGTCGCTGGAGCTCCGCGGCAAAGCGTCCCCCGAACCGCCGACCGAGCTCCTGGGCTGAGGCGGCGGCGAGCTCGCCGAGCGTCGTGATCCCGCACCCGCGCAGCCGCTCGACGGTCTTCGGCCCGATCCCCGGGACGAGTCCGCACGGCGCGCCGCCAAACCGCGCGCACGCCTCCTCGCGCGTCAAGACGACAAACCCGCGCGGCTTGTCGGCATCGGACGCGACCTTCGCCACCAGCTTGCTGGGCCCGATCCCGATCGAGCAGCCGAGTCCGGTCTCGCGTTCGATCTCGGTCGCGATCAGCCGCATCGTCGCGTGCGGAGCCGGGAGGCCGGTCAGCTCGAGGTAGGCCTCGTCGAACCCCACCACCTCGACCGTCGCGACGTGCGAGCGGACGATCGCCATCACCTCGCGGGACGCCGCGCGGTAGTAGGCGAAGTCCGGCGGCAGGAACACGCCGTCCGGACACAGCCGGCGCGCCCGCGCGGCGGGCAGCGCCGATCCCACACCGAACCGACGGGCCTCGTAGGAGGCGGTCGTGACAACCGAGCGCGGGCCACTGCCCGCGACGATCACCGGCAGCCCTCGGAGCTCGGGGTGGCGCCGGAGCTCGACCGACACGTAGAACGCGTCCATGTCGATATGTCCGATGATGTGGGGCCAGCCGCGGAAGTCCACGCCAGAAATCGTAGATTTGCCAGCGGCGGCGTTCTCGTTCGACGCTAGGGATCGGGCGAACGCCGCCCTCTTCGGCGACTCTAGGCGGGCGGATCCAATCTTCGCCGACGTTTGACTGGCGGCCGAGATTGTGGCCCGCATGGTTTTGTTTGGGGTGGCTCGCATGTGCGCGGGCTCGGTTCGGTGGGTCGGTTTGGATGCCGATGGGATGGGCGGTGGTGCAGTTCACGGGCGCGCCGCCAGTGTTGACCGGGAGTGTGGTGGTGGCAGTGCTTCCGTTTGTGGCGGCGGTGGCCGCGGGCGCCGGCCGCGCGGCGGTGGACGCGGGCGCCGGCCCGGGATGCGGTGGCGTCTTCGGCGCTCGCAGTGGAGGGGGCGGTGGGCGCTTCGGTCTCCGCGGGCTTCATCCACACGTCGTCATGGCCCAGTCTTGCCGTGACCCGCCGCGAACGCCCTGCGGGAGCGCTCGCCCTGGCGTCGTCGTGAGCACACGACACGCTGCTCAGCCTGCCGACGGCGCGGCGCCGATTCCTCACCCCCGGTGGGTGAAATCCGATGGTGGAGGGCAACTCCTCCGGCTGGTCAGCCTGAGCGAGACGGTTCTACAGGGCCAGGACACGCACGGAAGAGATATGCATCCGGTTGATTGCCGGCGTGGAGTCGCTGACCTGTGTGTGCCAGTTGGCCGTGTGTGCGGATGCGATCTTGTTGGACAAGATGACGAAGTAAGGGCCAACCGGCACGTTGCGCCTGTAGGTGTAGACGTGCGAGGCGTCAAAGAAGATTTTAATTGAGCGGCCTTGCCGGTATTCCATCGCGTAAGTGTGATAGTGGGCGGACAGGTCGGTATGGACGTCCAGCAATTGCTGCTGGTTGCCGGGGCTGAACAGCTTGACCGCCATGAGCTGGTTGGGGTTGACCGCCTTGGCGAGAAAGCCGCCCTCGAACAGGTCGATCTCCGCACCGTTGCCCCCCTGGGCAGGCAGGAACCAGATGGACGGCCACTGCCCGCCGGTCAGGTCCGGCATCTTGGCTCGGATCTCTACGCGCGCGTCCGTGAAGGTGAACCCAGGAGTGTTCACGGTGCCCGACCCGAAGTTATTGCGGGTGGGACGCGAGCAGATGACCGAGCCGGTCCAGGAATATCCGGCGGCCTTGGTCCCGCGATAGGTCCTCAGGGTCAGGCCGTCGTCCACGCGGATCGCCGAGGGAACGTCGTACGCGGCGCTGAAGCCGTTCGCACCGCCAAGCGCCGAGCTGGGCACCGCAACGCTCGGCTGCATAAACCAGGGCCGCCCGTGTGTGTTGTTATCGCAGATGTAGGGATTCCAATGATGCCGGCTCAGCGAGTTCCCGGCGAAGAGATCCTCGAAGAGGACGCGGCCGCGGGAGGAGGCCTTTTTGTGAGCGCCGCGGGAGGCAGCCTTTTTGTGAGCGGCGCGGGAGGCATCCTGGCTGTGAGCAGTGCAAGCGCTGCACAGCCGTGCTGCGGCCACGGCGGCTGACCAGCTTAGGAGGCGCCTGCGGCTCAGCCGAAGGTCCGAGGCGCGTCGGTGCGCCGGATTGTCCTCGGGGGATTCCACTCGCCTTGTCCCTTCTCGGTGCTCCCGGAGGACGTCCAGCAAGACCGCACCAGGCGTGCAGGGGACGCCAGGCGACCGTTCCTCTGCGTGACGACCTCGGTCCCTTACATTACAAGCTGACCGGTGACGCGTCGCTGGTCCGTCACCCGACGGACCTGTTCGACGAGCGCTGCTCGCTGATTCCGCCGGGGCGGACCCGGGGTCTGGCTAGTCTGGCAGGCCTCCTGCCGCCCGGGTCGGCCCTCCTCTGCTCGAGCCATTGGTGCGCCAGGCATTATGATCGACTCGTGAAGAGCTGGGAGGCATCCAGTCGTCATGGGGACGGCTGAGGGCGGGCGACGCCCCGCCCGACCGACCCGCGGGATCGCCCGGCTCCACTCCCACCGGGGCCCGGGGCCCAGCAGCGATTTCGCGGCCGGAGAGCCGGTACAGTCGGACGAGCAGCCGGCACAGCCAGCGGATCTGCCGGTGCAACACTCGAAACTGCTTGCGCAGATCTCGAAACTGCCCTCGGAGCTGCGGCGGCTCTTCACGACCTTCGGCTACCTGGTAGCCAAGCAGGGGGCCACGGCGATACTGGGCCTCGCCTACTGGGCCGTCGCCACGCATCTGTTCTCGGCGCGAGATGTGGGTGTGGCGGCCGCCGCATCCTCGACGGCATTCTTTCTCGCAGCGATCGGTGCTCTCGGGATCCCACTCCTCCTGCTGGCCGAACTGGAATCGATACCGGTCGCGGCCCGCCGCGTCACCTTCAGCACCGGGCTGTCCATTTCGTGCCTGACCGTGCTGCTCCTGTCGTTGGTCACGCTGGCCCTCTCCCCCTTCCTGGGCCGCAGCATACGGATCATCGGCGCCGACTCGACAACCGCCGCTCTCTTCGTGATCGGATCCGTGGCGACAATGGGCGCGCTCACCTTCGACAACGCGGCAATCGGAGTGCACCGGGGCTCGGCCCAGCTGAGGCGAGGCAGCCTGACCTCTGTGCTTAAGCTGGCCATCGTGGGTGCCATCGCCCTCGTCGGGATCAGAACAGCGCCGGGCCTGCTGTTTGCCTGGGCACTGGCGCTGGGTGTCTCGCTCGTCGTCTGCATGCGCATGCTTCGACTCGAACCGACCCCGGCGGGAGAAGGGAACCTCAGCCATCGAGTATCAGTCACCCGCCGCTACGGAGCGCTCTCCCTCAAGCACTACGTCCTCAACCTGTCGATTAATTCCGTCTCCTACATCATTGCCTTGATTGCAGCTCTCCTGATCTCCCCGCAGGAACTGGCCTACTTCTCGACCGCACTCCTGTTGTCGTCCGCCGCAATGATCATCCCGTACCTGCTGGCGCTGTCCCTATTCGCCGAGACATCAGGCGACATCAGCCTCCTTCACCGCCACGTCCGCCGAACACTGCCTCTCGGACTGGCCCTGTCTTGCGGGACCTTGGTCGTCGTCGAGGCGGCGGCTCCCCTCGTCCTACGTATCTTCGGTCCCGCCTACGTTATGAATGGGACCACCGCATTGCGCATCTTCCTCCTGGTGGGCCCCGCCTACGTGATCAAGGACCACTACGTCGCGATCCGCCGCGCGCAGGGCCGCATGGGCCATGCGGCCAAGGTGATGGTGGTAGGCACATGCGCAGAAGCGGCCGGCGCGACGCTCGGGGGAATCTACGGGGGCATGACGGGCCTTAGCATCGGATGGGCCGTCGCCGCCTGGTGCGAGGCCGTCGTCTTGCTACCCGCGGTGTTCCGGGTCTTCCACCGGGATCCTCCGGCTGAACCCGATCCCGGTGGGTCATCCGGGTGAGATCCGCGGCCTGCGTGGCGGTCGATGCAACTCCGGGTGGCGCACTGCGACGGCCCCATGCTCCTCGCCGGACGGCCCGATCATCATGTAACCTGAAGTCAGCAATCTAGGTGTAGGTCGCGTGCCGTCCCTCTTGCGGCTGATGGCATGTTCCCCGGCATAAAGGGGAGTCCGAAGTGGTGCCCCGCGCATCTCCCAGACTGCACCCGTCTCGCTTCCGGAGCCGAGACGGAGAACCTCTGTTCAGACGCAGAACTCGCGCGTTTGTCAAACATTCGGTCCGCTCGCTCGTCCGGGCGCGCCCGGACGAGCGTCGCGTGGTTTTGATCTTCGGATGCCAGCGATCAGGGACCACGATGCTCCAGCAGACCTTCCTCGATCGTTCCTGGCGGGTACTCATCCTCGAGGAACACGATCGCCGTCTCGTCGGATCCGGACACGAGGAGACGACCTGGCAGGAGTATTCCGCCGTCCTGGGACGAATCCGCCGTCTCCCCTTTGAGGTCGTGGCAGCCAAACCGCTGGTGGAGAGCGCCTCCGCCACTGCACTCATGGACGCCGCAGGCGCGGTGAAGGCAGTCTGGATGCTTCGCCATTACAAGGGGGTCGCGCGGTCCAATGTGAGTCGATTCGGTATGGACAACCCTCACCGGGATCTGGAGCCGATTCGCTCCCGGGACGCACTGGACTGGCGGTACAGGGGCGCGACCGAGGAAACGTGGGAGACAGTCACCGCCTTGTTGAACCGAAGGCTTACGCCAATCGACGCCGCCGCGCTCTTCTGGTGGACTCGCAACCAGCTCTATTTCGATCAGCGCCTCTGGGCGGATGACCGGATCCGGATCCTCCGTTACGAACGAGCGTGCAACCAGCCCGACGAGGTGATCCGATCTCTTTCCGACCATGTCGGAGTGGTGTTGTCGCTCGGCTCGATAGCCTCGCGGATAAAGGAGCAGCCATTCCATCCGGAGAGGGGAGAACTCGATCCGCACGTCGAGCGACTCTGCAGGAGGCTGTGGGACTCGTTTGAAGGCTGCCCGGAGCTATAGAGGAGCCGAAGAACGGTGCTCTCACTCAGCCCGTCAGGACCGGCGCGTTGACCCGTAGGGTGTCGTCACGATGAGGCTCAACGGAACGCTTATTCTCTGCTATCACCGAGTCGCGGAAGGCGTTGAGGACCCCTTCCATCAGTGCGTACGCCCCGACAATTTTGCCACCCACCTCGAGGAGATGTCGCGGGCACGGGAACCGTCGACGCTCGCTGATGCGCCGGTTCCGTCGCGTCGGCCGAAAGTGGTCGTGACCTTTGATGACGGCTACCGCGACAACCTGACCAACGCGCTGCCGATCGCCGAATCCAAGGGCGTACCGATCACCGTCTTCGTGACCAGCGGCATCCTGGGAAACCACAACGGTTTCTGGTGGGACCGCCTCGGAACGCTGTTGCGCGCGCGGCCACCGCAGGTGAGGGAGATCGATCTGCCGGTCGGTGGCCGGAACGTCCGCCTCCCACTCGGTTCGTCCGGGA
Organism: uncultured Solirubrobacterales bacterium; assembly: GCA_963812225.1. GTDB lineage: Bacteria > Actinomycetota > Thermoleophilia > Solirubrobacterales > Solirubrobacteraceae > Palsa-465. The sequence goes on along the minus strand of CAWEUN010000004.1, from coordinate 73,881 downwards.
TCAGGGCGGACCTCGATGCGGTCCGCCGCCACCTGCTGCCGCTTCGGGTGACGGAGATCGAACGGGCACTCGACGCCGTCTCGGAGCAATGGCAGGTGGGTTCCGCCCCACCGCCTGACGCCGGAACGCTCACCCCCGAGGAGCTTCTCCAGCTGGCGGCCAGCGACACCGCGACGATCGGCGCCCACACGGTCGATCACGTCCGGCTGCGGGATCGTCCGGCACGGGAACAGCAGGACAGCATCTCTGGCTCCAAGGCGGAGCTGGAGCAGTCGATCGCCCGGGCCGTGTCGCATTTCGCGTACCCGTTCGGCCGCCGCGGCGACTTCGACGATCATTCGGTCGACGCCGTCCGTTCGGCTGGGTTCGACACCGCGTGTACCACCATCCCCGGAACGGCCCGTTCCTCGACCGATCCCTACCGCCTCCCCCGGCGCCTGGTCATGGACTGGGGACGGCTTCGGTTCAGAGTTCAGATGCAACGATGGAAACTTGGGTGAGCGGCCGCGAGTGTGAGTTGCCGAACCGTCCGACGGTATCGGTTGTTATCTGCGCGTACACAGAAAATCGTTGGTTGCAGCTCAAGAAGTCGGTCGCTTCGGTCGATGCTCAGACCTCACCGCCGATCGAGATCATCGTATGCATCGATCATAATGAGGAGCTGCTGCGGAAGTGCGAAGAATCCTTCGGGAAAGGACGCGCAGCAGGGACGATGCCACTGATCGTTCTCGCAAATAAATACAACGGTCATCTTGGCGCAGCTCGCAACACTGCGGCCGAGTTCGCGAGTGGGGAAGTGCTGGCGTTCCTCGACGACGATGCCGCTGCCGCTGCCGATTGGCTGGAACGACTAATGACACCATATGACGACGAGCGGGTGGGCGCCGTGGGCGGTGCGCCATTGCCAGTATTCGAAGCGAGTCGGCCTCGTTGGTTTCCATATGAGTTCGACTGGATACTCGGCTGCGCCTATCGGGGTCTTCCATTGACCCGCGCACCACTCGCACATCTCATTGGCGCGAACATGTCAGCAAGGCGCTCCGCCTTGCGGGAGGTCGGCGGTTTCCACACAGATCATCAGGATGACATGGATATGTCTCACCGGATAGCGTATGCCCACCACAGAGTAATTTATGAGCCGCTTGCTGTTGTACATCACTTCGTACCGACCTTCCGAACAACGTGGCACTATTTTTGGCGGAAGTGCTACTTCGCCAATCAAGGTAAGGTAGAGGTATTCGCCAATATGCAGGAAGCGTCGAATCTAGGGGCGGAACTGGCCTTTGTCACACGCACATTGACGACGGGCGCCCGGGCCGAGATTCGCCATGTAATTCGAGGCGACCTGTACGGACTCGCACGCGTCGGCGCGATGATTGCGGGGATCGCGCTCGCGGGCCTTGGGCATTTGTCCGGAAAGTTCCGCCTCCGCCGGTCGCGCCGCGTACCTGCCATCGGATAGAGGAGCTGGCACGTGGAAAGTCGCCGCGCCCGAGATCGTCGACCGGGTCATGTACGGTGAAGACGGTTGGGATAACCGGTTGCGAGCGCGAGGGGACGATGCCGTGGTTCTCGTGCACGTGAACCACTTGGGGCTGCCATCTGCTGAGCTCGCCGTATCTCGAGGGAAGCTGGGTTTGTGAGCGAGCAAATCGAGCGTGACATCGAGGCGGTACTGGAGGGCCGTACCGGACGCGAATGCGTGTTCATGCCGTCCGGTCGATTTGCCGTCCACCTCGCTTTCCAGTTGCTTCTCTCGCCCGGCGATCGGATCCTCATGTCCCCGCTTGAGGACGACACCGTGTTTTTCGGCGCCCTCGCGGCTGGGCTGCGGCCGGTGATGGCGCCGGTGTCGACCCACGATGGAAACATGCGCATCGACGCAATCGATGACGCAACGTGGTCGGCCACTTCCGCCGTTCTGACTGGTAACACATACGGCCTTCCCGACCGCGTCGTCGAGCTCAGCGCAACCTGTCGCCGATTCGGAGTTCCACTGATCGAAGACGCCGCCCATGCGCTCGAGACGGACGTTCACGGGCACCCCATAGGGAGCTTCGGGACTGTTTCCGCGTTCAGCTTGTCGAAGCACTTCCCCGGCCGGGGCGGGGTTCTCGCGGTCGACCAGGAGGTCAGCCGCCGGGACGTCGCCCGATTGCGCGATCGGTTCATGTTGCCGAGGCCGATTGGCAACGGAGCGGTCGGCCTCGCGCGATCATCGGCCAGAGCGCAATTGGAGACCCTCCATTTCACCCAAGGGCTGGACCGCGCACGCCGTCTAACTCATCCCGTGAGACCTAAGCCATGGCGGGTGCCGCTGCGTGCTCCTCGGCTGGAGCATGCACGTTCGAGCGGTGACCTCGGCCAGTTCGACGCGTGGATGGAGACCGCGTACCCGGATTACCGGATGCGACAGCGATCGAGATATCTGAAGCGGACGCTGGGGAGCCTGCGCGACCTCGGGCGGGACCGCGACGAGCGGATCGCGGGCGTGCTTCGGCTTCGGGCGCTGGATGCGGTTGCCCCGGCGGCCCGTGAGGGCGACCCACTGCCTTTGCTCCGCGTGCCGCTTCTGATCGAGGACCGGGACGCCGTGGCCCTCGAGCTGCGGCGACGCGGGATAAATGTGTTCTTCGTGTACGCGCCGCCGCTCGACGACTACTCGGGGGCGGAGTTCTGTGAGCCCTCTCCGCTGCCGGAGGCAGCGCGATGGTGGGCAACCCACATCCTCCCCGTCAACCCACACGATGCGGAGCGCGTTCTCGACTTGGTCCGGAAGAATCAGATCCGCCTGACGCCCGCAGCCCCGCCGCCGGTATGACGCGACGTCGTCGCGTGAGCTGTCCGTGGCCAAGAGTGGCCATGAATGCGCCCATTAGGGGCCAGATCACATCAAGCCCCGCATAACCAGCCATCGTCACCACCGGGATCACCGCCACCGCCGCGGTCACCCCGCCCCTCGCGGATAGCTTCGAGATCAGGCTCCTGCCGGACGGCGGTCACCCGATGTCGCGGGGCGGTCCGGGGCGCGGGACAGTGAACCAGACGATGGCGTCCGGAAGAGGGGGATGCGCCTGTGCGGAAGGCCGGCGCTCACCAGCACTAGCCGGGCGACCGTGAACACGACGATCATTCCCAGGAACCACGCGTGGCTGACCATCCAGGAAGTGTCCTGAAGCGGCCAGAAGACCCGCACCCCCGGGTAACCTTCGGCGATGTCCCGCGCGAAATGGAGCACGAGTCCGGTCGCCACCCCGGCGAGCACGGCCCGGTGCCTGCGGCTGGCCGCCGCGGCGACGACGAACACGGCCACGGTGGACAGTGAATGCGTAACCGGGCGCTGGCCCTGGTTTCCCAGCAGCCCGAGGTATAGCGGTATGTGATCCAGATCGATGACGACCGATGCGATGAGTGCTGCGACATCGAAGCGATGCGGCGCGTCGATGAAGCGCGCCAGGGCGAGCAGGCCCAGGGCCGCAGTGGACAGATGGGCGACCTCATCGACGGGCCCGGTGGTCCAGACGCCGAAGGGGATCGTGCGGCGGGCCGCGTCGAATGCCAACGCGACCGTGGTCAGCAGCAGCGGACCAGCCCACCACCGGACCGGCCTCAGGACGGCAGATCTCATCCTTGGCCGACCCGGCGACCTGTCCGCCCCGGCGCGCGCCCGCCCTGGTTTCCCGGCGTGACGGCGAGTCGCCCATGCGGACAGCGTAACTCCGATCACCGCGCCTGATTCGCCGCCGGTCCGGGCCAGCCGGGTTCAGCCCTGGAGGCTGACGAGTTCGGCGATGAGCGGGGAAGCAGGTGCGGCTGTCCGGCACCGGCCTTCCCAAGACCACCGTAAACTTGGGGACGCAGGGTCATCATGCCGTACAGGTTCCGGGTCTAAGCATGCATGGTGGGCGTATAGGTTCCAGGTCTAAGCATGCATGGTCGACCATACTGTCGTTACGGATTGGTATGAGGACACTTAAGGTTATCTCGGGGATGTGCCGCCTGTGGGGTAGGCCTGAGCCTGTGGTGCTGGGTTGCGGCCGCCTGGATTGCGGTTGCAGCAGTCCTGGGGCCGATGGCCGGCCGCGTAATATGGCCGCGCCTAGACGCTCTGCTACCGCCAGACCCCCCACGCACGAGAACCCCAGCCAGACCGCAAGAGCCGCCTCAGCACGCGTGGTGCGGCGGCCTCCAGTCATCTGGGCGGTGGCGCCAAGAGCGACCTGCCGGGCACAGGCCCCGGGTGGGCTGTAACCGGGGCAAGAGGGTTTGGTAGACCGTGCTACAGGGCAACAGACGCCGCGTCTCTGCAAATGCGGGCATCCTTATAGCGCGCATCAGCACTATAGGCGCGGAACGGAGTGCTCGCTTTGTTCGGACTGTCGGCGTTGGCGGCGAGACCTTGGGCCGATCATGCGTGTCGTCAAGGGCCTGATTAGCCGACCCGGACGTGAAGATCTCTAGGCAAGCTACGGCTACGTTCGTGATGGAGACCCGGCGGACACCAGCGCGATGGCAGCAAGCGCACCGTCTCGGCTGATGTGCCTGGTCGGCGTGGGCAGCAGCCGCCCGCGCGGCCGAAGCAGTTTCATCATCGCCGCGCTAGATGGGTCACGGTCCGGGGGGGAGAAAACATGGCCATCAGTGGGAAGTTCTGATGACCGCCGCCGGGGAGCAACTGACAGCCGTTGACAGCTACTTAGAGTCCTAGGCGGCGTTGCTCAAGTTTTTGCAAACATTCCCTCCAACGTGGTAGCATCCTGCGCGCTGAATAGGAGGTGAATGCCACTTATACAGTAACTAGGTGCATTGGACGGCCCATGTAAGAGACGGCCGTCCAACTGTCGGGGGACAATTTCGCCCGCAATCCCTGGGAGGGGATGGTGTCTCAGGCCGATTCGAATTCGAATCTGTCGTGGCCACGCGTATCCGTGGTCATTCCGACACTGAATGAAGCAAGAAACCTGCCCTACGTTTTCTCACGACTGCCCGCGGACGTCCACGAGGTGATCGTAGTGGACGGCCACTCGGTGGACGACACGATAGCTGTGGCCAATCGACTGCGGCCCGAGGTCCGAGTAGTGCAGCAGACTCGCCGGGGTAAGGGGAACGCGCTCGCCTGCGGGTTCGAAGCGGCGACCGGTGACGTCATAGCCATGGTCGACGCGGACGGCTCGACGGATCCGGGTGAGATCCCGAGGTTCGTGCAGGCGCTGCTGAGCGGCGCGGACTTCGCGAAGGGAACAAGGTTCGCCGCGGGCGGCGGCAGCAGTGACATCACACGGCTGCGCTCGCTTGGTAACCGCATGCTCGTTGCGGTGGTCAATCTCTGCCATGAAACACACTACTCAGACCTGTGCTACGGATTCAACGTGTTCTGGCAGAAGTATGTTCCGGTGCTGCACCTCGACACCACCTCTCCTCCTTCACCCAGGGGCGACGGGCTGTTGTGGGGCGACGGCTTCGAGATCGAGACGCTGATCCACATTCGGGTCGCGGAGGAAGGACTCCGCGTCGCTGAGGTTCCAAGTTTCGAACATCCCAGGATCCACGGGGCGAGCAACCTGGACGCGTTCAGCGATGGCCTTCGCGTGCTGACCACCATCCTGGTCGAGCGCCGCCGCGGCCGTCACCGTTCCCGTCCTCCCGCGACTGGCGCACCAGCCACGGCTGTACCAGCCCGCGGCCTTTTCCGCACGGAGAAGGCCCTCGTGCGCATGCTCCACGTCCCGCACTTCCTCGAGGACGGCCACCGCCTGCATGCAACGCACACGACCACCGATTATCCGGTCACGGACCGCATCGCCGACCGCTCCGCTCACAAGAGCACAGTAACGGTACCAGTCGCTGAGAGGTGAGTCATGAGTGCACAACCACAAGTACAGGACCTCAACACGATAGGACAGATTCCATTCGACGATGCGTTCCCGGGGCAGTCCGTCGGATTCATCCATGATCTCCACCTCGATGACCGCCTGACCCTCGCATCAGTCGCAGATCTCGCCGACCGGCTGCCGCGTCCATCAGTGATCGCCGACACGGCGGCGCAGCCCCTTCTGGTTCCTCAAGGGGGTCCGCCTCGGGGCGCCTTGGAACGACCGGGAGACGTCATACGCGATTTGCAGAACGCAAACGCCTGGCTCACCCTGCTCAACGTGGAAGACGATCCTGGGATGGCAGAACTCATGAACACCTACCTCGACCAGCTCGAGTCGGGGATGACCGCTAAGCAGGGCAAGCGGGTCAAGATGCGCAAACGGGTGGCATTCGTCTTTGTTTCCTCCCCAAATTCGGTCACGCCGGTCCACTTCGACATCGAGCACAGCCTGTTGATGCAGGTCAGCGGGAGCAAGACCGTCAGCGTCGGGCGCTTCGAGAGCGACGCAACTCGACGGCACGAGATCGACAGGTACTGGGACGGCTCCCATGGGCGGATCGAGACGCTGCAGCCGGAGGAGGCCGCATACACCGTGACGCCAGGGCGGGGGGTATACATACCTCCCAACACGCCGCACTGGGTGCATAACGGCCCCGACATTTCGCTGTCCGTTACCCTCACGTACTTCACTGCTGCCAGCGTTCGCGAGACCCGCATCGAGAACTTCAACGCGCACCTTCGACGGCGGCACATGAAGCCACGGGAGCCGGGACGTTCTACCACCATTGACACAGCCAAGGTCTGCGCCATGGGCGTCTACAGCATCGGACAACGTCTTCGGTCCGCCTCGGTCGGCACGAAGCAACGGGACGGCCAGGCCCCTGCCGATGGAGCGGGCCACCGGGTGGAGGGCCTAGACAGCTAGGCCCTCCACCGGGCGAAGGTGGATCTCCCGAAGCGGACGCACCGTACCGCAGTCTGCCTGGCTTGGGACGTCGCCGCCTGGGTGACGCATCCGACCCGGCCCAGTACCCCCTGGCCGGCTACTAGCCTCAACATCTCTCGATGGTTCCGCGTGAACCTTCCCTTATACGGCTCATCGCCCCGGAGGAAGTCCACTTCGTTGAAGCCTCGGGCACATGCGTCGTCGATGATGGCGGCGAGCAGGACGGTCGTGGCATCCCGCCAGCGGCGTCCGGTGAGACGGCCGCTCTGATACAGGCTCACCCGCCCGGCCACCTCGAAGGCCGTCACGGTCGCGACCACCAGATCATGCTTCCCCAGTTCGTGCACGACCACCTCATCGGCCGCGCAGCCACCAGTGAATCCGGCCGCGAAGCGATCGAAAACGGGAAGGAACCTGGAGCGGCTTCCCCACTGGGACCGGTGGAGCTCGCGCAGGGTGTCGAGGCGTTGCCGGATTGCCCGGCCCCTGATCGTCCGATGCGCAACGCCTTCGGCCGCGAGGCGTTTGGCGGAGACACGGAGGTTCCTGCGGAACTGCTTGGGCAGGCTGGCCCGGTACGCCTCCGGGCTGTCGGGCAAGGCCGTGAAGGGAGCCACGGTCATGGGCTCGCGGCGAACGCGCCCAGGCAGGGCTTCGGCCAATAGTGACCCCGCCCGGATGCCCTTGAGGTCCAGGAGGCGCTCACCAGGACGACAGAGCCAGTCCCGGAGGAGGCTGACCACCGCCGCCTCGTGGCCGGGGGCGGCGAGCAGGTCGAGATGATCCGGGCACAGCGACCCGTCTCCCATCATCCGAACGCTGAGCATCGGGTGGCGCTTCTCCAAGGCGAGGCCACCAAGGAGGTGCGCTCCGTCGACGACCAAAAGGAAGTGGCGGCGAGGTCCACCCGCCCCGGTCAACCACCACGATCGCAGGAAGGGCGACGGCAGCGGCGAAGAATCCACCAGTTGATCCCACTGCGCAGCCCACCCATTGAGCTGAGTGACGTCGAGCAAGCTGGGGGGGGCCACTATCAGATCTCGCGACGGATGGTCGCGATCGGGGAGGGGGTGCATATCATGTCGACAGTCTTACCACGACCGCCTGAGGTATTCTCACGCTCCGTGTGCGTCCGCAGGCTGGAGGGGAATGCTAGGTGACGGCCCGGAGGATCGCATTGACGTCGGCAACGTCGGTGATCCACGCGGCATGGATAGCAATCACCAGTCCGGCCGCGCCGGCAACGACCCCAAGAAGGATAAGCGGGCTCAGCGTGTGCGGGAAAGGCAGGCGCGGGACGAGCCGCAGGCCGTCGGCTCGGCGCCGAACCGCAAGGATCACGACCGCTGTCGCAACGGCCCCCAAGGTGAAAGCGGGACCTGGCATTAGACGAAGGGCGAAGAGTGCGCCACCTAGGAAAATAGCGATAGCTATGACAGCCAACGTGGTTCCGAGAACACCGATGTCCCGGGCGGTCGATCTCACCCATGTCAATCGTCTTCTGAATCGTAGGATGAGAAGTACGACGGCTGCGCCAACAATTGCGTCCCACGGCCCTAGGCCCATCGTATGATAACCCCGGAATCCCCTCAATGTGGGTGCAACCCCGAGGCCAGAGGTGCCATAAATGGTCACCGGGCCATGGTGGTAAACGCTTCTCAGGCCTGGGAGATGCGCGAACTTGGCAACATCTGCCACCGTGATGCGTTTCGGCTTAGGCGTCTCACCTTGAGTGATATAATTCCCAACATATGGGAGTGAGTCAGCTAAGCGCGTGTCGACGTACAGGTAATCAATATGCAGGCCTCTGACGATTGCGGTCTGCTGAGGGCCCCAAGCGGCTGAGAAGTACAATCGCGCCGGCTCGAGGCCTTGCTGGGGGTGAGTCAAGGGCCACAGCCGTGCCAGACTCCCGAGGAGAACGGCGGGAACTCGGTCGGCGGCAACGGTACTGCCCGCGGGAAGATGCCTGGCTGCCCAGTCGACCGCCGCCATAGTTTCGGGATCCTGTGAGCGGAAGTCGGCTGACACGAGATAAGGGCCCGGGAGTCGGTTCCAGTCGGGGTTGGACCCGAGCAAGGTGCCGCCTAGATAGACAATCGCTGTCCCGCCTATCACAGCCATGAGTACAGCAGGCCGGAAGGGCTTGTGCATGTCGGCCGGACGCCGGGTGACTCGGGGGTGGCGCTGGATGATCAAGGAAAGTGACAGCGCGAGTGGGAGGAACAAGAATGTGGCCGCCCGGCTCCCCACCTCACCTACGCTCGGATTAAAGTGTGCCGCTACCGTGAGCGGGAAGGCGAGATTCAAAGCACCCAGGAGACCGATCATGCGATCCCGGTTATGAAATGCACGCGAAAGCAGAATCCAGGCGCATAGCAATGCTGCAAGGGTGCAAGAAAGCTCGTAGACGACGAGAACAACACGCTCCCAGAATGCGATCGGCGGCGTTCCTCCACTAGCGCCGAAGATGTGATGCCCGCTGGTTCCCGCCAGAAAAGCCTGCGCTGTCTCGAGAACACCCGAGAAGATTGGAACAAAGTACCTAACCAGGAGCGGAGCGAAGGCTGCGCTCCAGATGACAACAGCAACTCCCATTACTAACGAGCCACCACGTAACCGCGCCCAGGCCGCTTGGGTCGACCGCCACGGCCGCTGGGCGGCGAGAGCGGCACGAGAATGGAGATTGCGCTCGCCCGGCCGGCTCACCGCCGTCCAGGCAATGAGGAACGCCAGCACCATCCAGCTTGTCGCGTGGTGAGTGACCACGGTTGCGATCAGCACCAGCGATGAAATAAGGAAAAGCCGGCGGGCCGCGGTGTAGTCGGCAAGTTGGGCGCGACGCAGCAGGAAGATCCCGCCCAATCCCAGGGTCAGAGCCAGCGTTTGATAGGCGAATCCGGAGTTGAACGAGTAGAATTCCGAGGAAACAGCGTAAAACGCGACAACCAAAGATGCGCCACGGCGGGAAGGGCTGACGAGAAGTGCACCATGATAGATGAGCAGGACCAGGAGCAGTCGGCTCAACAGGACGACAAGAGAAATTGCCAGCATGACAGGTAGGCCCGTGAGGCGAGTTACGACGCCAGTGAAAAGCTCTAGCCCCGGGTAGAATGGACTCACCCGCAGGGTCGGATTGGGTGAGAATAGACCACTGCCGCGCAGTAGGTTCAGGAGCGACTGTTCGTGCTGATGCTCGTCATAACCGGCTAGCACGAGGGGACTCGACATGCGATAGACGATTGCGGGATACAGACCAAGGATGGCGACAATGATCTCTCTGAGAGAGCCTAGTCCGCGGACCATTAGTACTGTCAGGAAACTTGTGAATGGAACCACAATGGCGACGAAGAACAGCACCTGCCCCACCACGGGATGTCGCGGGGCGACAGCCATTGCAACACCTTCACCAAAAAGGCCGAGCCCTGCGGTCGCGCAGACCACCCCGGCGAGAAAGTGGGGCCGCCGGGCAGGGTCACGCATTCCAAACGCATCGAGTGCCCGGCGCAGGTAGGCATCTCGCGGCAGCGAATCTCGAAAAGTCCGCAAAGGCCTGTATCCCACCTGTCCACTTTGCCCGGCTCTTGTGACGTTCAGTGGTTCATCCCTCGCTGCCATCGCGATCAGCCTGGCCAACAGTATCTCGCGGTCGCGGGGCCCGGGTTTCGGGGGTTATGCCCAGCGACGACAGGTAGACATGCGCAAGTTCCTCAGCGCAGGAGTCCCAGCTTGGTAGCTGGGCCTGATCTACTAGCGAGGGAGACGACATTGCCGTCACAAGCTCTTGGGCGACAGCGGCAGGAGGCGCGCCGCGCGGCACGCCACGGGCCCAGCCTGCTGCGATGAGCTCGCCAATGCCCGCAATGTCATAGCCTACGACCGGGCGCGCGACGCACAAGGCCTCCATAACCGCTACTGGGTGCGCCTCATAGTCCGACAGGGCGGCGACAACACTCGCCTCTGCCAACGTGGTGGCCATGCCTTGGCGGTCTACCGGGGCCAGGTGCTTGATGCTCACCCGGTCGGACACTCCAAGATGGCGAGCGAGTTTGTGGAGGTTACTCTCATACGGACCGCTTCCCAAGATCAGGAGGTGGGCTTCGGGGATCTCACGCATAACATCCGGCAGTGCCTCGATGACCCGCTGATGTCCCTTGTACCGTTCTAGCCGGCCACTCGAGACGATCCGGCCACGAACGGCTACCGTCCCGGGGCGAGGCGGTGGTAGTGCTCCGCCGTTACGGATCACAATGACCCGCTTGTCTCCAAGGCGGGCACGTCGTGAGAGAACGTCAGCCTCAAAGCGACTTACCGCGATAAGTGACACGGCCTTTCGAAGCAGCGGACCAGCCAGCCGCCATTGGGTGGCTCGCATGGCGTTCCGGACCCGTGACGAGTGCCCGCCGGTGTGGAAAGTGACCAGATAAGGGATGCCGGCCCGCCGAGCGGAGATCATCGCGAGCAATGGCACTGGCGTGTGGATGCCTTGGCAATGCACGAGGTCCCATCTGCGCTGTCTGATCACGGGCGCAATCCCGGGGGCAAGGTAATAATCTCGTCTGCGCGGCCAGGCCGGGACACGCAGGACTGAGATTCCGTCAACGACCTCCTGCCGGGGCAGTCGCCGAGACCGGTCGGTTGCGAGGACGGTGATTTCGAAACTCCACAGCGTAGAGAGGCGACGCGCAACCTCATAAACGTGCGTCTCGGTACCACCGCCTTCCGGAAGGTAACGTGGACAAACCATGAGCACGCGGAGTGGTCGCTCCAGCGCCTCGTCCCTTCGATCGGCGTACGCTTTGCCCGAAGCCACATTACGTATCATGATCTGTCAGCTTCTCGTCCGTCGAGCTCCCTTGGTCGGTTTGGAGGAGCTCGCCCCGAATTCCCAGCGGGGCGACCCGCGCGTAAACGGCTTCGAGGCGCTCCACGACTGCGGATGCTGTGAACCGCTGGACGCGTTCCTTCGCCCCCGCAGCAAGACGGAGGCGTAGGTCAGCATCATTCAGCAAGCGGGCCATGACTTCGGCGAGCTTGTGTTCATCGCCGGGGGGCACAAGAAGTCCGTTTTCCCCATCTACGATCACATCGACGATTCCGCCAGTTGTAGTTGCGACCACAGGACGGCCACTGGCCATGGCTTCCAGTACCGTCGTCGGACAGGCATCGAGGCAAATCGACGGGAGCACAGCGAAAAGACAACGGCGAAACGCAGCCATAACGTGCTCGTGTGGCCACTCGGCGCACATCTCAGCACCGTCGGGAAGGTGCGTCGGTGTGTCTCGCGTACGTCGACCAACCAACAGCAGGCGCGGACGTTTCCCGCCGAGCGACTCGTATGCCCGCAGCAGCGTCGGCAGACCCTTATCCCTGGACAGCTCGCCAACGAAAAGGAGGAACTCCTCCCTCGGCAAAACCGAGGGGACGCCGTCGGCCTCGCCCTCAGCCAGAGCACCTGCGCGGCCCAGGACGAACTTGTCAAGGACGAAATTAGGTATTACGCTGGTGTTTGGGCCAGGTGGGATTTGGTTGCCACTGGCGACAGCGTTGCTCACGCAGATCACGTGGTCGATGGCCCGATCTTTCCAAGGGCGCATAAGTGCGGTAGCGGCCACGGTCAGTGATCCCAGGGCCGGTCCATACTTGGCTGCAGCGCAAGGCAGACAGCGGGCGACCGCGGGCCCCTCGCATGGCGAGCCCATCCGCATCAATCTCTTCGTCGCGCAGACATGACTGAAGTCGTGCAGCGTCAGTACAAGTCCAAAGCGCAATCCCGTCGGTGATGAGCGGCGCAGCGCAACAGCACTGTTGACGATCCAGTTGTGTGCGTGAACAACATGTGGCCGTTCCTGTCGGGTGATGCGTGCCAACTCGCGGACACCCAGCGGGTCCGGGAACGGTGGGTGATGGGTACGGCTGGTCGAATACACACCCGGGAGGCGCATCGCAACCGTGCCGATCCTGTGCACCCGAACCCCCGATGCCAAAATCTCCTGATCAGGGACGTCAAGCATGCGTTGCGTCGCCACGGCAACCTCGTGTCCGCGCTCAGCGAGGGTGTTCGCGAGGTTGAAGACATGGCGCTCCTCTCCCCCGATGTCCGGTGGAAAGAATTGGGCCAGCAGAAGGATGCGCATCAGTGTGCTCCGGACGCCACCGTCGAATCGCCGACGGTACACGCGTTCAAGGTGACACCGAGCCGAACCAACTGTTCTTCGCCAATGAGACCGGGGGCCGTATGTACTAGACCCAGCAGCGAGTCGGCCCGGAATGGCAAACGCAGACGCATAAACTCAGCACCCCTTAGCAGCCAATAGATCGGTTGCCAGGGCAAAGAAACAAACCGGCACCGACGATCCCCCTGTGCTGCAAGGGCGCTCAATAGATCTATCAGGGTCACCGGGCCCGGATGCGCGACAGAGATCGTTCCGGGCTCTAGGGTCGTAGCCGAGGCCAGCAACGCAATAATCCTCATGAGATCCTGCTCGCACACCGTGTATACGCCAGACCCGCCAGATATGATAGGAACGATCGGCAGGATGGTGAGTTTTCGCAGAGCTCCGGCCATGCCGCCAGCCTGCTCGCTGTGTACCAAACCCGGCCGGACAGCGCAGCCGCCAACTTGCGCGGTTATGGCTTCAATATCAAGCTTGGCCCGGCCGTAGAGTTGAGTCGTCCCCTCAAAAGCAGACATGCTTGACAAAACTATGACGCGGCCCACGGCAGCCCCTCTTGCCGCTTTGAGCAGACGCCGTGTACCTTCCACGTTTACTCGCCAAATATCAGCCGAACTCGTCAAGGACAAATCGTATGCAGCATGTATAAGAGCATCCGCCGATCGGAGTGCTTCCTTTACCGGTGCCGTGATTGGCATAGCTAGGTCGTACCAAACTGCCCGACTATGACTCCGGTCTGGAGATCGGGTAAGGCTTATCGCTTGCCAGCCTCTAGATTCCAAGGTCTCACAAATTCGTGACCCCAGGTAGCCGCCGGCTCCTGTTACTGCAACAACTGGTGCCTGCACCCCCATTACAGAAGCTCCAAGCTCTCTGAGGCTATCCTGTGCGCATTAGCCATGACTGTGAGTCCGAAGGTCATTGCCGGCACTGCGGGAAAGACGGACGCGTCAACTAGATGAGTCCGCTCCCATGATCCGACACGCCCCAATCTGTCGCTGCTCAATGTAGTAGACCTGGCAGGAGTGTGGGGAAAGCTACCTCCCCAATGATAGCTTTTCCCAGCAGGAGATAGTCGCACCATTGGTATCAGCGGATACAAATCAAGCATCCGGGCCGACTGAGCGAGCCTTAGCAGGACGGCACGCAGCATTTGACCTTGCCCCGGAGGCGGAGCCTCGCTGGAAATATGAAGATCAGGAAGTCCCGAGTGATCGGATCGAGATCCTATGTGTATGCGCAGTCGCGAGGAATTCCATGACGGCAAGTAACCGAATGCAACGGTTAGACGGCGCAAGAGCTGTACCTGAAGCCACTCTGCTGGGCGCGCGCGAAGTGCTGACGGGAGACCATCGATAAACGCGGGGTTGAATGTATAGAAATGAAGTGTCGAGATATCGACGGAGCCTCCGTCGGGCGCGACGATCACGTTGAATTGATTAAGCGTGAAGTCACGCTGAGCTCGAGGGTCGGCGGTGGCATGCAGCGATAGTAGTGGTAGCACGAACTGCCGCGATTCAAGCATAGGCAGATCAACGTGAAAGAGTCCTAGCGAGTTCGCAACGAGCCGCGTAGTACCTATTGCGCCACACGCGACATAGACATGGTCCGCCTCAAAGCGTCGCGTCCGGCCAGTGGCAATTTCTCTGGTGATTACTGCGACCTGTTGATCTTCCTCTGTAATTTCAAGAGCTAGCAAGCCGCCATGAAAGGTCACCCTGCCGGCGCGGCGCAGTGCGTCAAATGTCTGAGCTGCAGAATAGATGAGTCCATATGGGCAGCCCGTCATACACATCCCGCATCGAACGCATTTGTCGGCATCGAACGCCAGGCGCGCCTTTCCTATGGTTATCCCGCGGTCATTCAGCTTTGATCTGTGCTTTTCATAGGCTTGTAGTACTTCGAGACTCCTAAGTGACATCGAGGGAAGCGGCGCCGGTTGTCGCATGAGCGGGAAGCTAGCTGTGAGGTCATCCTCTTCACCGGCGAAAGGGATTTGGCGGAGGATCGCCTCATAGTGGCCGCGCATGGTAGAAGCAGTTACGGGCCAACTTTGAAATGCTGCTGTTGTAAAAGGCATGATCTGCGAGCCCCATACATTGCTGAAGCCCCCGTACGCGGGCGAAATCAGAGAAGCGTTGGCACCGTCAGCCACGGTAAGGCCGTCGAGCTGGCCCATATTTCGGAATGGATAGTCTGAGCCGAATATGCGCTTCTGAGGGACACTTGAATTGCGGGAGGCAGCAGGCTGCCTCGACATTAGTCCAGTCGTCTGCTCATGCCACTCATCGGGAGGAGACGTGGCTAGAGCCGTAATCAGCTGTTCACGATCGGCTTCAAGTTCGAGGCCAATGTCTATGACGGTGATCTCAAGGTTCTCTCGATGGCTCAACGCAAGGGCTGCGCCTGCGGCAGCCGCTCCGGAACCAATGATGAGAGCGGTGGTCATCTAACGGTTCTTCCGTGGGTTGCTGCTGCCACAGTACAACTGCCGCACTATCCCGTAGCCTGACGAGAACCTCCTGGTCGCAAGGTCGAAAGCAACTCCATGCCCTGAGGATGCGGCGCACCCGGGGTTCCTGCGCACTGAGACGAAGGCACGATGTCGGGGCCCGGGGCACTCCCCTGGCGCGAGCTACTCGGGCAGGACGTCATCAGGGATTGCCGCCCAGTCGCAGAGAATGGCGGATGCCGTCGGGAATGAAAGCTGCGGTTGCGAGCCGAGCAGGCCGGCCGCGGTCGGGGCGGGTGTAGGCGCCCGCGAGGTCGCCGGGGCGCCGGGGGGTGTCGAGCGCTTCGATCGGCGGTCGATCTTGACCAGTTTCCCCCCAGCTACCGGATCACCGTCCGCTTCAGCGGCGATCACAACCTCCAACCGGCCGCCACCGAACGCCGGGTCGGCTCGAGACAGAACCCGCTGGACGCGCCTGAGAGCCGACCCGAAGCGCACCCGCAGTCCTCCCTGCACAACACCCTGCCCAGGCACAATCGCCCCGGGTCGCTGCTCACCGAGCGCGGTCGCGCCGATCGCTCCAGATCGGCGACGCACCGCTCTGGCCTAGAGCCGAGGTTGGTGCACGCTACGGCGAGCAGCCGGCGATCGGTCGGACGGCATGAGCCGCCCGACCGTTGTCCCTACGAGCTCGACCAGACGGCGCCGACGCCATAGAAACCGAGCGCGCCGGCGGTGTTTTGGTTCAGGTCCCACTCGCGGCCGCCGGCAAACGGCCCGCGATCGTCGACGACCGCGGTCACGCTGTGTCCGCCGTAACGGAACGTCACCCGAGTGCCGCACGGCAACGACTTGTTGGCCACGCCCAGCCCAGCGTGGAAGCCGCATGCCGTATTGCCCCCATCGTCATACCAGGACGCGACGCTCTCGTTGAACTGGGTGACCCGTCCCGCTCGGGCGAGGGCTCCTGTGTTGAGGCGATCGCCGCGGAACTGAACGCGGAGCTGCTCCCCGCCGGAGCGGCCGGCCGCGTTGCCGGGGCGATAGCGGATCCGAAACCCGCCGTGCGAGCCGGTGCGCGCCGAGCCCACCACGTGCCAGGCGCCGTGCCGGCGGCCTTCGAGGAGCACCTTGCGACCTCGGACCTCGGCGAGCAACGTCCCGCGCACGGTGACGGCCTGACCGCCGAGGACCTCCATCGACCGGCGTCTGAGCTCGAACCTCGAGGCCACCGAAACCTGCCGTGGCGAGCTCGGCGCGACGGCCGACCCCAGATTGGGGGCAGTCGCACGCGAATTCTGGCCCGGGCCCGGGACAACTGCCCGGAGCAATCCGGTCTGGCGGAGCGCCGGGGCGAATCGGAAGCGGTCATCGCGACCGAGCCTGGTCGATGCGACCGTCTCCCATCGCGTCGCGCCGGCGCGCTCGAACTCGAGCGCCACCGCCTCTCCGGGAGTGCCGGAGGGCACCGTCCCGTCGACGGTCACGTGGTGGCCGTAGCCAACGTGTCCGGAGTTCACGTCGATCTCAGCTTCGCTCTGGGCATCTGCTTGCCCCACGGCGAGCGCGACCGCGGAGCTGGGAACTGTCAACATCAAAGCCCCGGCGGCCACACGAGCCTTCCGGGAGTTGCGCAGCACGCGCATGGACGTCATGTCCTGGTCCTCCTGTTTCACATCGACCGGGCGCCTACGGGGTTAGCTGACGGGCTCGCGGACGCGTTCAGCACGCGCGCTGCGCGCTGAGAGGGCGTTCGCTACAACCGCAGCCGGCTGGTCACCGGGCGGTCGATTCGCCCCGGCCGGGTGGAAGAACTGCTACCCGGCGGCGGGTCCCCCGTTCGCCCTCGCACCGGGCAAGGACGACTCGGCAGGCCGAAGTACGACCGAAGCAGGATGGCGACCGTTATCCAGGACTTGTGTGATGTATGTCACACAAATTGGACGAGTGTTCTACCGCAGCCGGGCTATGCGGTTCCTGCAAACGCCCAGCGGCTCCTGGCGCTGTCGGCGGCGGGCAGAGTACCGCGAACGCCGCCCTGCAAGAATCTGGACCCGTGGCGAACCAGGACCGCCTCACCGGGCTCGACGCCTCTTTCCTGCATCTCGAGCGAGATGCGGCGCACATGCACGTCGCCGGCTGCATGGTGTTCGACGGCACGGCGCCCGCGTACGACGACCTCGTCTCCGAGATCGTTTCGCGCCTCCATCTTGTCCCGCGCTACCGCCAGCGGCTGGCGTTCGTGCCGCTGAATCAGGGTCGGCCGGTGTGGGTCGACGACCCTCACTTCAACGTGACGTTCCACGTGCGCCATACGGCCCTGCCGCGTCCCGGCGGCGACGAGGAGCTCAAGCGGCTCTGCGGTCGGGTGTTCTCACAGGCGCTCGACCGATCGAGGCCGCTATGGGAGCTGTGGCTGGTCGAGGGACTCTCGGATGACCGCTTTGCGATCCTTTCCAAGACGCACCACGCGCTCGTCGATGGGGTCTCCGGGGTCGACATCGCGACCGTCCTCTTCGACACCTCGCCTGACCCGATGCCCGTCGCTCCGCCCGAGCACGAGTGGGTGCCGAAACCGCTGCCGAGCAACGCCCAGCTGCTGGCCGATGCGCTGCTCGAGCGGACCACCGTCCCCGCGGAGATCGGGCGGGGTGTGCGCGCGATGGTGCGCGGTCCGCGCCACGTCGCGCGGAAGGCCGGCGAGGGGCTCGTCGGGATCGGCGCAATGGCGTGGACGGGATTGAGCGCCGCTCCCGCCAGCCCGTTCAACGTCCGGATCGGACCGCATCGGCGCTTCACGTGGGTCGGCGGCGACCTCGCCGAGTTCAAGGCGATGAAGAACGCCCTCGGTGGCACGGTCAACGACGTCGTCCTCGCCGTCGTTACGGGCGCGCTCGGGCAGTACATGCGCCTCCACGGTGATTCGACGGATGTCCCGCTGAGGGCGATGATCCCCGTCTCGGTTCGCGCCGACGTCGAGCGCGGCGCCCTCGGAAACCGCGTTGCCGCGGTGTGGGCGTCGCTGCCGGTCGGCAACACCGATCCGGTCAAGCGGCTGCGGCAAATCAGCGCGTCGATGAAGGACCTCAAGCAATCGGGACAGGCCGTGGGCGCCCAGGTGCTCACCGAGCTGTCCGGATTCGCGCCGCCGACGATCATGGCCCAAGCAGCTCGCCTGCAGGCCCGCCAGCGCTTGTTCAACCTCGTCGTGACCAACGTGCCCGGCCCTCAGGTGCCGCTCTACGTGCTCGGCCGTGAGCTCGAGGCGCTGTACCCGATGGTGCCGCTCGCCGAGAACACCGCGCTCGGGATCGCGATCATGAGCTACAACGGCCAGCTGAACTTCGGTCTGGTGTCGGACTTCGACGCCCTCGCCGACGTCGAGGTCCTCGCCGATGAGCTTCGCGGCGCGATCGATGAGCTCGCTGCGGCCGCGGGCGTCAGCAGCAGCGATGGAATCCCCGCCGAGGCGCCCACCGCGCCGACAGGCGCCCTCCCGACCTCCGAGTGAAGCTGACAACTGCCTTAGAGCGACTGGCGATCGTGATCGCCTCAGTCGCGCTGTCGGTCGGGCTGATCGCGCTGCTGTCCGGCTTCTTCGCCGGACGGGACCAGGCGGGGGTGTCAGGGACCGCCTCACAACTCGGCGTGCAGTACCGCGATCAGGGCGATGCCCACCTGCGCCCCGGACAACCGCACCCGGCCTACGACTCCAATCCGCCGACGAGCGGTCCCCACGTCCCCGAGCCCGTGACCCGCGATAACGCTGAGCTGAACAACGATCAGCTGCTCGACGCGCTCGAGCTGGGCAACGTCGTCCTCATGTACGGCACGCGCACTCCGCCGCCCGGGCTGCAGTCCCTCGCGCGCGAGGTGGCGGGGCCGTTCACGCCGGCGCTCGCGGCGGCCGGCCAAGCGGTGATCCTCGCCCGCCGCCCCGGGACCAGGGGCATCCTCGCCGTGGCCTGGGCGCACCTGCTGTCCGTGGGCTCGGCCAGCGACCCGCAGTTGAAGGCGTTTACGCAGTACTGGCTGGGTCGCGGGGCCTCTAGTGGCTGATGCGCTGGCTTTGGGCGGGCGTGACGCCCCACCGCGCCCCGTGCGTTGCGGGACCGATTGGCGGGGCGGTCTGGCCGGAACGCGAGGGGCGCGGTGGGGCGCTCACGCCCCCCTCAGTCGGCCCGGACGCGCCCTAGGTGGCGCCAACCCGGCCAAGTACGGTGCGGAACGCGTGACCGCGCACCCCCGTCCACCTGGGCAGTCGCTTCATTGCTTTCAAACCAAGCCTGGCCCGCGAGGGCGGCGTTTTCGGATTTGAAGCAGATTCCTGGCGGTCTCGGGAGGTCAGGGGGTCTGGCCCGCGTCTGCGCGCAGCTCGCGTCCCAAGCAGACCACACCGCCCATAGGTCCCGAAGCGCACGCTGCGCGCAGGCGCGGGCCAGGACCCCAAAAGCTACATCAAGCAAAGCCCTAAAGAGCCGACTCGCGAACCGCCACCGTCATCCGGGTCAGCACACACAGCCGCCCTGAGTCGTCGAAGATCTCGACCTCCCACACCCAGGTCGTCCTTCCCCGGTGGCGCCGGGTCGCGGTGGCGTGGATCGTGCCTTCGGTGATCGGGCGCAGGAAGCTCGTCTGGTTCGACAGGCCGACCGCCAGCTTGCCCTCCGGCGCCACCGCCACGCCGGTGCCGAATGACGCGAGGCTCTCGGCGATCGAGGCGTACACGCCACCGTGCACGAGCCCGTACGGTTGCTTGAGCTCCTCCCGCACGACGACTGTGCCGGACACGACCTCGTCGGTCAGCTCGGTCACCTCGAGGCCGATCAGCGCATTGAATCCGGTGTCGACCCGGAATGGGAGCGCGGGAAGGGTCACGGCCGCCAGGTTATTGGTTCTACAGAGCGCCCCATTCCTTGGCCCGCTTCTCTACGCTACGTCGCCCCATGGCATCTCTCGACAGCCTGCCCGCCGATCAGCGCGCCGTCCTGCAGCTCGTGCTCCAGCGCGGGCGGACCTACGACGACATCGCCAAGCTGCTCTCGATCGATCGCGCCGCCGTTCGCCAGCGGGCGCTGGGCGCGTTCGATGCGCTGGGGCCGCGCACCGAGGTGCCGGCTGAGCGCCGGGCGCTGATCACCGACTACCTCCTGGGGCAGCTGCCGCCGCAGGTCAGCGACACCACGCGCGAGCGGCTGGCCGAGTCTCCCAGCGAGAGAGCGTGGGCGCGCGTCGTCGCCTCGGAGCTCGCGCCGCTGGCGACCGATCCGCTCCCGGAGATCCCCGTCGAGCCGACGAGGGCCGAGCCGGCGCCGGAGGGAAGGCGACGGCGATCGGATCCCGAGCGCTCAGAGCGACGGGAGCGCTCCGAGCGGGCCCGCGTGGCGCCTGCGGCCACCTCCGACGATACGGAGGACGTAGCCCGGAGCACCGGGCTCGGCGGCGACGAGCCACCTCCCGAGCAACGCATCTCGCGCCGCGGTGGGGCGCTCGTCCTCGGCCTGGCCGCCCTCGCCGTCGTGATAGCGGTCGGCGTGATCATCGTGGCCGGGAGCGGCGGTTCAGGTTCATCTAACAAGCCGAGCACGCAGGCGAGCACCACGCCCCCGACGACCACGGCCGCAGCCGGCACGAACGGAACTACCACGACCGGTTCGACCACCGCCCCGAAGGTGCTCGCCCAGATCAACCTCACGCCCCCCGCCAGCTCGAGCAAGGCCGCCGGGATCGCCGAGGTGCTGCGGCAGGGCGCGACGAACGGGATCGCGATCGTCGCCCAGGGCATGACGCCGAACACCAAGCACGACGCGTACGCCGTGTGGCTCTACAACTCGCCCGCGGATGCGGTGCTTCTCGGCTTCGTCAACCCCGGGGTGGGCAAGAACGGCCGGCTCTCGACCGCCGGCGCCCTGCCCTCGAGCGCGAGCCGCTTCAAGCACCTGGTGGTCACGCTCGAGACGCAGGCCAAGCCCAAGCAGCCCGGCACGATCGTGCTCCAGGGCACGCTGACCGGCCTCTCCTGACGCCCCTCAACCGAAGATCCGCTCGAGCCCGTCGAGCGCTTCGTCGAGCTTCTTCGTCGTGGCCCGGCGCAGCATGAACCCTCCGGTTCGCGAGTAGCCCTTGAGCCTCTGCCGCTGGGCGATCGTGACCCGCGTCCCCTTCCCGTCCTCCTCGAGCGCCACCTCGGTGATCGACTCGATCAGGACCCGTTCGAACGGCGAGCCGGCGACCTCCTGCTCCCACGCTCGCTGATACGGCGGCTCGGAGGCCAGCAGGTGGAAGTCCATCCGCACGGGCCGTCCCTTCTTCGTCTTGAACACCTGCGTCCAGCGGTCCTCCTCGACGCTTTCCATCCGCTCCACCCCGGGCCACCAGCGGGGCATGTGGTGCGGGTCCCCTAGCACCTCCCACACCTCTTGTGGCGTTGCCTGGATCGTGCGCGTGCGACGAGCGATGGCCATCAGCTCTCCATCGTCGTGCGACAGCTAGCTGGTGATCTTGCGCAGATCGCGGATCAGCAGCAGGTGCTTGAGATGCGTCGTCACCGAGGCGAGGTTCTCGAGCGCCTCGATCGCCTCCTTGCGCCGCTGTGGATTGCGTGAACGGAGGGCCGGCGCGAGGATGCTCTGCAACAGTTGAGCCTCGCGGTCGGCGGAGCTTCGGAACACGCGCAGGTTGCGCCCTCCCACCCCGTAGCGGGCGAGCTCCGAGACCGCGCGCACGATTTCGCGCTCGGTCTCGTCGTAGTAGCGGACGCCACCGCGCATCTCCCCTTTGATCACGCCGAAATCGACGAGCTCGCGGATCAGCTGCGGATCGGCGCCGGTCTCCTCGACGACGTCCTCGAGCGAGTACAGGGCCCCCGGATCGCGCACCGTGACTGTCGCCCGCCGCAGCGAGCGCGGCTCGCCGGGCGGGGCCACGTCCCGGTCGGTCCGTCCGCCCGCGAGCTCCTGGCGGATCACGCGCAGCGGCAGGAACTCGTCGCGCTGCAGGCGCAGGATCGTCCGCAGTCGCTGGATGTCCGCCTGGGTGTAGAGGCGGTAGCCGCCCTGTGTACGCCGCGGCGAGAGCAGCTTCTGGTCTTCGAGGTAGCGGATCTTCGAGATCGAGATGTCCGGGAACTCCTGGCCCAGCGCCTTGCAGACCGCCCCGATCGTGACCGCCTTGCGCGGCGGGGCGGCGACGTCGCCCGTCGTATCGGGGAGCTGGACGTCGGGGGTGCGGGTCTCGGAGATGGCCATCAGCGGCTGAGGTACGCGAGCTTGTACTTGCCGACCTGGAGCTCATCTCCGTCGGTCAGCTTGTGTGATTCGATCCGGCTGCGGTTGACGTACGTGCCGTTGAGCGATCCGCAGTCGTCGAGGTAGTAATCGCCGCCACGGCGGACGAGGATCGCGTGGTCGCGGGAGACCGTCACGTCGTCGAGAAAGATGTCGCTGTCCGGCCGCCGGCCGACCGTGAGCCGGTCCTTCTCCAGCGGAAAGCTCTCACCGGCGCGCCCGCCGCCCGAGCGGATCACCAGCGCCGCACCGCGCGCGATCACCTCGCCGAGCGGGACCTCCTCAATATCGCCGGTCTCGCCGACGGTGTACGTCGCCGTCGTCGCGCCGGTCGGAGGCTCTGACTGGGCCAGGAACGCGCCACACCGCTGGCAGTAGTTCGCGCCCTCGGCGTTGGCGAAACCGCACTCTGGACAGTGCTGTGCCAAGGCCTCGCTTGCCGCCTATTCCGGCTCGGCGGCGGGCACCCGACCCGCCAGGATGTCGGTCAGTTGCTGGACATCGGCGCCGGAGATGACGAGCTCGCCGCTCTCGTCCTTCTTGCGCAGGCGGTTGACCAGCTCGGCACGGAGGATGTCGATCTTCCCGTGGAGGATCCGCCGCCTGTAGGAGATCTCCATCTCCTCCTCGGTCAGCTGTTTGATGAGGTCCTTGAGCTCCTGGTCAGTCAGCGAGCCGAGGTCCGGAAACGTCGTGTCCATGGGAAATGCTCCCTCCCGGAGTACCGCAGATTCGTGGGCGAGGAAGCGCGAGTATACCCCGCAATCTCATAGGGTCAATCTGAGCTTGAGACTTTGCGCGGATCGCGCCTACGGAGCTCCCGAGCGCCCGTACGGACGTACATCGCTGTGGCGAACAGCGACAGCGCGAGGCCCACATACAGCAATATCAGCGCGAGCCAGTGGACGCCGCACATCGCGAAGAACGGCGCCCCCATCGTCGGCGCCACCGCGAGCCGGCCGGGCCAGTTGATCTTGAGCTCGAGGCCGTGGCGGAGCGCGAACCGGCTTAGGCCGAGCATGAACACCTCGCGGAGCACGACGAGCGCGATCGCCCATCGCGGCAGCAGCTGGAAGTGCCACGCGACGACCATCCCGGAGATCACGAGCAGCCGGTCGACGATCGGATCGAGCAGCGCGCCGAGGCGGCTGTACTGGCCCGTCAGCCGCGCCGCGAAGCCGTCGAGGTAGTCGGCCCATCCGATCACGGCGAACAGCACCGCAGCCAGCGCGTCGACGCCGTCATCGCTCGACAGCGCGACCACGAGGAAAACCGGGATCAGCGCCAAGCGGGCGAACCCGATCGCGTTGGGCACGGTCCACGGGTGTAGGGGCTGGTCTGAGAGCGTGGGCGTCGGCGGCGGCCCTGAGCGGTCGATCCCGAAGAGCCGGCGCTTCGTCAGCGGGCTCAGGGCAGCCCTCGCCAGATCTCCGCGATCGCCTCGGCCGCGCCGTCGATCGGCACCGTCCGCGCCTCGCGCCCGCGACGAACCTGCACCTCGACCTCGCCGGCGGCCAGCGTCCGCCTCCCGACGGTCACCCTCAGGGGGCACCCGAGCAGCTCCGCGTCGGCGAACTTCTCACCCGGCCCGGCGTCCCGGTCGTCGTAGAGGACGTCGAGGCCGACGTCGGGGAGCTCGCGATACAGGCGCTCGGCGAGATCCCACTCCTCGCTCCCCTCCCGGCCCAGCACGACCAGCTCGACGTCGAACGGAGCCATGCTCCGCGGCCACGAGATCCCGTGCTCATCGGCGTACTGCTCGACCGCGGCGGCGGCCGCCCGGGCCGGCCCGAAGCCGTACGAGCCCATCCAGATCAGCTGTTCCTGGCCGTTCTCGTCGAGATACCGGGCGCCGAGTGGCTCCGAGTAGCGCGTCCCGAGCTTGAAGATGTTCCCGACCTCGATCGCCGGCTCGATCCGGATCGCCGAGCCGTTGACGGTGTCTCCAGGGACGACGGAGCGCACGTCGGCGGTGTCGAAGGGGAAATCGCGCCCCGGCTCGACGCCGCGCAGGTGGGCGTCGAGACGGTTGGCGCCGGTGACGTAGCCGCCGGGCGCCACGGCCGCATCGAGCAGGATCGGCATCTCGGCGCCCACCGGGCCGATGAAGCCAGGGGGACCGAGCCGCTCGGCGACCTCCTCGGGCCGGGCGGGCCGGAAGCTGCCGCGCAGCGCGTTCTGGAGCTTGATCTCGTTGACGCGGTGATCGCCACGGACGATGACGAGCCGCCAGTCGTCGCCGTCGAGGATCACCGGGAAGGCCTTGAGCAAAGCACCGTCGGGCAATTCGAGTGCGGTGGCGACAGCCTCGATCGTGGTCATCTCCGGGGTGTGCACCTCGACCGGCGCGGGGAGCGGCGGAGGCAGCTCGACGGGTTGGGCCACGGCCGTGGCGACCTCGATGTTGGCCGCGTAGCCCGGCGCGAGGGCCACGTCGTTTTCGCCCGCGGCGCACGGCGCCATGTATTCGTGAGCCCCCGTCCCCCCCATCATCCCCACGTCGGCCTCGACCCGATACCACTCGAGCCCGCACCGGTCGAGCATGCGGTCGTAGGCCCCGACGTGCTTCTCATAGGCCACGTCGAGCCCCTCGGGGTCGCGATCGAAGGTGTAGGAGTCCTTCATGATGAATTCGCGGGTCCGCAGCACGCCGGCCCGCGGGCGCGCCTCGTCGCGCTCCTTGACCTGGAAGTGGTAGAGGATCAGGGGCAGGTCCCGGTATGAGCGGACGGCCGCGGCGACGTGCCCGGTGACGATCTCCTCGTGGGTCAGCGCGAGCACCATGTCCGCACCGCGGCGGTCCTTGAGCTTGAACAGCTCCTCGATCGCGTAGCGGCCGGTCCGGCGCCACGGCTCCGCCGGGTGGAGCACGGGCATCAGCATTTCCTGGCCGCCGATCGCGTTCATCTCCTCGCGCACGATCTGCACGACGTTCTCGTGCACGCGCCATCCGGCGGGCAGCCACGACCACAGACCCGACCCGACCTGCCGGATCAGCCCGGCGCGCACCATCAGCTTGTGGGAGATCGCCTCGGCGTCCGCCGGCGCCTCACGCTCGGTCGGCAGGAAGTAACTGGAAAGACGGGTCATCGTGGGCGCGAAAGCCTACTGGCGGCCATCTGATAGAAGAAGCTACCGACCGCACGTCCCCAAGCGAGGAGCAAGCAGATGGCCTATTCAGTACCCGATCTCCCGTACGCATACGACGCCCTCGAGCCGACGATCGACGAGGAGACGATGCACCTGCATCACGACAAGCACCATCAGGCGTACGTGACGAACGCCAACGCCGCGCTCGAGGGCACCGAGTGGGCCGACAGGCCGGTCGAGGACGTCCTCCAGAACCTGTCGTCGATCCCCGAGGACAAACGTGGGGCGGTACGCAACAACGCCGGCGGCCACTACAACCACTCGCTGTTCTGGGAATGGATGTCCCCAAACGGCGGCGGCGAGCCCGACGGTGCGCTCGCGGACGCGATCAACTCGGCGTTTGGCTCGTTGGACGACTTCAAGGCGAGGTTCAAGGACAACGGCGTCAAACGCTTCGGCTCCGGCTGGACCTGGCTCGTCCACGACGGCTCCGGACTCGCGCTCCTCTCCACCGCCAACCAGGACAGCCCGATCTCAGACGGCAAGACCCCGCTGCTGGGCAACGACGTGTGGGAGCACGCCTACTACCTGACCTACAACAACCGCCGTCCGGACTACCTCGACGCGTGGTGGAACGTCGTCAACTGGCCCAAGGTGGCCGAGCTGTTCGGGAACGTGTCTTAGGGGCCTCGCTTACGCTCGGCGTCCGTGGGGCCGACAGGGCCCGTCCGGACGGGGTCGCACGGTCTCGCGGCTAGGGCCCGCTCGGCATCCAGCCTCGCTGAGCGGGCCCGCCGCGAGTCATCCGGCTGGATGCCGCGAAGCGGCCCCCTATACGCGGGTGAAGCGCCGCCCGGCGACGGGCGAGGTCTCCTCGTCGAGCCGTGCCGCCGCGGCCTCCATCGCCGCGATCCGCTCGGGCGTCATCGCCGTCTCGTCTTCGTTCTCGGCGAGCCACTCACGGGCCTCGGCCGCCCGCGCCTCGTCGCGCACGACCTTCTTCCCGGCCGCGTAGTAGCGATCGATCTCGGCGAACAGCTCGTCGACGAGGCGCTCGGTCGGCACCTTCTTCAGGGGCTCGCCGCGTGAGTAGATCATTCCCATGTCCTTCGCCCCGGTGATCCCGAAGTCGGCGTGGCGGGCCTCGCCGATCCCGTTGACGGCGCAGCCGAGTACGGAGACCTCGATCGGGTCCTCGTAGGCCTCGAGGCGCCGCTCGACCTCGGCGACGACGCTGTCCATGTCGAACTGGAGTCGCCCGCACGTCGGGCAGGCGATCAGCACGGGGCCGCGCTCGCGCAGCTTCAGCGCCTTGAGGATCTCCCAGGCGACCTTGACCTCCTCCTCGGCGTGGAACGTCGAGAGTGAGATCCGGATCGTGTCCCCGATCCCGTCGGCGAGCAGCGTGCCCAGCCCGACGGCCGATTTCAGGGATCCAGACCACTTCGTGCCCGCCTCGGTGACGCCGAGATGCAGCGGATACGGGATCCGCTCCGCGAGCAGCCGGTTCGCGGCGATCGTGTTGGGCACCGACGTCGACTTCATCGACACCTTGAAGTTCCGGAAGTCCAGCCGTTCCATCAGCGCGACGGTCTCGACCGCGGCCGTCACGAGCGCCTCGACGGGGTTGTCGTACTCGAGCTGGCGGAGATGCGCCGGAAGAGAGCCCGAGTTCACGCCCACGCGCAGCGGCGTCCCGAGCTCGGTGGCCCGGGCGGTCACCTGCGCGACCTTGTCGGGGCCCCCGATATTTCCCGGGTTCAGCCGTACGCAGTGAGCGCCGGCGTCGAGCGCCTTCAGCGCCAGCGTGTAGTTGAAGTGGATGTCGGCGATCACCGGGATCGGGGATTCGCCGACGATCGTCTTCAGCGCCTCGACGTCCTGGTCGCGCGGGACCGCGACCCGGACGATGTCCGCGCCGGCGTCGGCGACGCGCCGGATCTGGTCCATCGTCGCTTTCAGGTCGGCGGTCTCGGTCTTGGTCATCGTCTGCACGACGACGGGCGCGCCACCGCCGATCGGCACTCCGCCGACCCGAATCTGGCGTTCTGATGCCATGCGATGAGTGTAGAGCCGACCCCCTGGGGGCCTGTTTCCGGTGCGTTACGCGTAAACCTGGGCGAGGGCCGGCCCGACGACCTCGGGAGCGGCGATCTCCCTCGCCCGGGCGATTGCTCGCTCCCCAGCGGCACTGTCTCCGCGCAGGCGGCCGATCGCCGCCGCCATCGCCGGCGGATCATCGGGCGCCACCAACCACTCCTCGGGGACGAGCTCCGGGAGCGCCCCCACGCGCGTGGCCACGACCGGCAGCCCCGCCGCCATCGCCTCGGCGGCGGCGAGCCCGAAGCTCTCCGCGGACCGCGAGGGCATCAGCGCCACCGCGGCGCGCTCGCGCAGCCGCGACAGGTCGAGCTCGGCGAGCTGGCCGCGGAAGCTGACGTCCTGAAACTCCCTCTCCAGCCGGGCGCGCTCGGGACCGTCGCCCGCCACGACCAACGGCACGCCGGCGATCCGGCACGCCTCGATCGCCAGGTCGATCCCTTTTTCGGGCGCGAGACGCGAGGTCACCAGCGCGTAGCTCCCCGCCGGCGCGAGCGACAGCGAACCGAACTCACGCACGACCTGCGGGACGACGTACGCGTCGTTGATCGGCGCGCCCAGCGCTCGCAGCCGCTCGAGCGCGAACCGGCTGGGAACCACGAACGCGTCGGCCTCCGAGGCCACGCGCCGCTGCCACAAGGCCAGACCGGCGCCGTACGCGAGTCCCTCCGCCCGCGACTCCCGGCAGCCCCGGAGCACGCCAGGCGCCGTGTTGCGTCCGTGGCAGCGGGTGCACTCCCGGCCGCGCGTGAAGCACACGCCGACCGCGCACACGAGCCGGTACTGGTGCAGGTGCAGGACCACCCTCGCGCCGGCGCGCCGCGCCGCAGCCAGCGACCGCCAACCGAAGGTGGGGTTGAGGTTGTGGGCGTGCACGATGCGGGCGCGCGTCCGTCTCACGGCCCGCGCCACCTCGTCGGGACGGAGGCCGCCGCCGAGCAGGCCCGCGGCCGCCTCGGTGCGCCCGAGCAGCGACGAGTCGCGTTGGAGCAGCTCCGCGTCCTCGCCGAGCTGCTCGCGCACGAGCCACATCATGTCCTCGACCGCGCGCTCCTCGCCGCCAGTGGTCCGGTAGCGGTTGTGCAGGAAGAGGATCACCGGCGAACCCTAAGGGTGTCGTAGATCTCAGTCCACTTTCGGGCGATCGGCTCGTACCCGAATCGCGCGCTCGCGCGCGCCGCGAGCGCGTCGCGATCGACCTCCCCCAACCGGTCGAGCGTGGTGGAGATCGATGCCGCGAGCCCCGCCGCATCACCCGGCTCGACCAGGGTTCCGGGCGCCTGCACGAGCTCGGGAACATCCCCGACGCTCGTGGCCACGGCGGGCAACCCGCTCGCCATCGCCTCGATCAGGACGCACGGCAGGTTCTCGAACAGGCTCGGCAGTACGAAGAGGTCAGCGCCTCGCATCAGGTCGGCCACGTCCGCCTTCGGCCGTTCGCCGAGAAAGCGAACGACGTCCCCGACGCCCAAGTCCCTTGCTCGCCGCTCGAGCGCTCCGCGCAGCTCGCCCTCGCCGACCAGGTCCAGCGTGAGCTCGTATTGGTCGCGGAGCGTCGCGAGAGCCTCGAGCAGGTACCGATGTCCCTTCTTATCGGTCAACGTCGCCACCGTCAGCAACCGGCGCGTCGAACCGCCCCGCCCGTCGTCGCTCGCCGGATGGAACGCGGTCGTGTCGACGACGTTCTCGACGACGCGCACGTGGGCCCGCGGCGAGAGCGCTTCCACGTGCCGAGCGAGGTCGTGGCTGACCGGCGCGACGAGGTCCGCGTAGCGGAACGCGAGCCGCGCAGTGAAACGGTCATAGCCCGTGATCAGGCCGCGCTGAAAGCCCGTGTAGTGCTCGCTGATCACGACCGGCGCGCTGTTTAGGCGGCCGATGACGACGGCGGGCAGCCCGGCCGAATAGACGTGGGCGTGGACGATGTCGGGCCGCCAGCCCTCGCGGCGGAGCCGGCGAAGCGCGGAGCGCATTCCGGCCAGCTGCGCCGCCATCGCCGCAGGGCGAAACGCGGGGCGACGGTAACGGACGCGCAGCGTCCTCACGCCGTCCTCGACGGCGTCGCCGAGTTCGAACGTCGCGAACCCAGGGTCCGGAACGGCGTCGGAGGCGAGCACGACGACGTCGTGCTCGCGGGCGAGCGCGTGGGCGTGCTCCCGGCAGAACGTCCCGAACACCGGCCGGTCGGGCCAGGGGTACCACTTGGGGATGACGAGGACGCGCATTCAGCGTGAGCCGGCCTCTGGCCGTCTCCGCACCGCCGCGGTGAGCCGGCCCGCGGACTGCGCTCCCATGATCGCTCCCTGAGGGCAGCCGTAGCGGACGAGGTGCCATGCGCACCCGACCAGGTCCCGGGCCTCGCGAGCGACGCTGGGAGCGATGCCGCGGCGCTCGTTGCTGCGGCGGGCCGCCTGACCGCGCCGGTAGGCGGCGCGCGCGAGCGACAGCAGATGGGCATCGTCGCCGACGCGCCGATGGTCGACGCCCGCGGCCGCCAGGTAGCCGATCCGACCGCCCCTGGCGCGCAGCCGCAGGAGCCAGTCCTCCTCGTCGCCATGGTCTCCGATGCCCTCGTCGAACGGCCCCACCCGCTCGAACGCTGCCCGCCTGACGGCCATGTTCGCCCCCCACACGGCGTCCGCCTCGCGGTCCCGCGGGCCGAGGTCGAGCGTCGTGATCGGGGGCTTCTCGCGTCCACACGACGACGGTGCGCGGCCTTCGAACCGCGCCCAAATCGGACCGCCGAACGCCTCGAACTCCGGGTGTCGGTCCACGCCGTCGCGGAGCGCTCGCAGCCACCCGCGCGGCGCAAACACGTCGTCGTCGAGGAACGCGATGACCGGCGCCGCGGAAACGCGTGCGCCGGCGTTGCGCGCGGCGTTGAGCCCGATCGGCGCCGGCTGCCGGATGTACCGCGTCCCCGCCCGTTCCGCCACCGGCCGGGTCCCATCGGTCGAGCCGTCGTCCACGACGAGCACCTCGTAGGGGGCATCGAAGTCCTGGCTGGCGAGCGACGCCAGGGCGACCTCGAGATAACGCGCTCGGTTGCGCGTCGGGATCACGATCGAGACGGCGGGCGCTTCCATCGGGCTGTGAGGCTACGTCACCGCGCCGTGGGCCTGGCACGGCGTTTGGAGTCGAGAGGCCGCGGGCGCGTTCGGCCACACCTGAACGTCGGGGGGCGTGTCCTCGGCCGCGAGCACGAGCAGCGGCGGGCGCAGCGTCAACCGCGGGACGGGCGAGGTGAAGCAGATGAGGCTGTAGTGCTTGGTGTCGATCCGCCCCGCGTACGTGAAACCGGTCGGCGCCGGCGGCGTGGGTTTGCGGTTGTACGGCTCGTCGGCGCGCACCACCGGCCGGATCACCACCACCTCGCGCACTCGCCAGCCACTCTCTGGCATCGACACCGCACCCGGGCGGTAGAGCGCCATCGGCTGGTCGCCGAGGTTGGGCGTGACGACGGCCTCGCCGGCGACGGGCGCCCCCAGCGCTTTGGCCGCGTCGCGGTAATCCGGACGCTGCAGCGCCGGGTTGAAGGCGCCGTCAACCGTAATCGCGAGCATCAGCGCGGCGCCCACGCTCGCCCCCAGCGCGCCGGCGCCGGGAGCTCTCCTTGCGCCGAGGATGATGCCGGAGCCGATCAGCAGCACCGGCACCGCGGCCATGACGTTCTTGGAGATCAGGTAGTGAAGGCCGGCGAGGTCGAGGATGAACGGCATCACGATCGCGGCGGCGCCGGTGCCCACGGCGAGGACCGCACCCCGCCGCTCGCGGTCCTGCAACCGCGGGATCGCGTACACCATGGCAGCGCCTACGACGACCGCGACGATCGCGAGCTGCCAGTTGTGGGTCGGGTCGATCTCGCCGGTCACGAGCTTCTTCGTGACCTCCTTGATGCGACTGCTGAACGGCAGGTTCGCGATCCACTCGGTCCTGTGGTCCGCCTGGCGGAGCGCGAGCGGCAGCAGCGCCAGCCCGACGAGCAGCACCGCCCCCGAGGCGATCACCGCGCGTGGCTCGCGGGTGGCGGCCACGAGCCACGCCGCTTCCGCGATCACGAGAAAGCCCGCGAAGTAGTGACTGCAGATCGCTGCCGCGGACGCGAGTGCCCACAGGATCAGGCGGGATCTGTCGGGGCGCTCGAGCGCGCGCACGAACGTCCAGAAGGACAGGGCACCTAGGAGGGCTAGCAGCGCGTAGGTGCGGGCCTCCTGCGAGTACCAGACGAGCAGCGGGTCCACCGCGACGAACAGCGCGGCATACAGGCCCGCGCGCGGCGAGCCGAAGCGCCTGCCGATGAAGTAGGCCACAGGGACCACGAGCGATCCGAACAGCGCCGAGAGCGACCGGATCCCAACCGGGCCGAGGCCGAACACCTTGCTCCACAGCCAGGCGAGGATGTAGTACAGCGGCGGCGAGGACTCCGTTCGCGGAATCGTGCGGAGCATGTGGCCGAACGAGCCGTTGATGACGATCCCGACGGTGAACGACTCGTCGAAGTCGAAGCTCTGCACGCCGAGCGTCGCGAACCGAATTGCCGCGCCGAGGGCGCACACCAGCAGCAGCGGCGCCACCTCCGCCCGCCAATCCGCGTCCCGCATACTCGCTACCCGCTCCGGCTCCGGCTCTGGCTTCGGCTCCGGCGGACTGCGAGGACCCCGAGTCCCACGGCGGCCAGCGCGAGCACCACCAGCACGACGATCAACGGCGTCGGTAGGAACGAACTGCCCGAGGAGCCGCCGGTGGCGGATCCGCTGCGGTGAAGCTTCCCTTCCTCGGTGAGCAGCGCGCGCTCGATCACGTCGCGGCAGTCGGTGTATTCCGCGACCTCGGCGGGAATCGTCTTCACCGCGTCCTGGAGCACGGCGACGCTATATGTGCGGGTAAGCGTCAGGTGCTTGTAGCAGTCGGCGATCACCTCGGAGCCGCTCGAAGCGCCGGCGCCGGGGGCCGTGCACAGGCTCAGCGCGATCGCGACGAGCGCACTGATCAGCACGATCAATCGATGACGACGAATGGGCGGGCGCACGACAGAACAGGTCCCGGGGAGGGCTCGCGACACTAGCAACTGCAGGAGATTTTCAGGGCGGGTGCCACCCGTGGAGTGTCGACTCGCTAGCTTCCGGGCCGCTCCTTTGCCCCACTTGACCCCCCATTTTCCGCGAATTCGCGTGCCCGTCCTCGGCGCGTTGCTGGCGCTGCTCGCGCCCGCGCTCGGCGGCTGCGGTGGCGGATCCTCCGACGCGGTCGTGAGCGCGTCCACGCGGGCCGCCCCGCTCGAGTCGATCTTCCAGGCTGACAACCAGCTCCTCACCGATCCCGCGGGCACGCTCGATCTGCTCCGCCGGCTCGGCGTCGACCGCGTTCGCGTGTTCCTCCCGTGGGGCGCGCTCGGCGTCCGGATGCCGATCGCCCCGGACGCGCTCGCGCACAGGCCTCCGTCTGGGTTCAACGCCACCGACCCCGCCGACTACCCCGCCGCCGGCTGGGCCCCGTACGACGCGATCGTCCGTGACGCCGCGGCGCGCGGGATCGGCGTCTATTTCACGGTCTCGGGGCCGGCGCCGGTGTGGGCCACGCAGCCCGGCGAGCCGCCGGGAACGCCGAGCGCACCCAGCCCGATCGGCGTCTGGAAGCCGTCGGCGACGGACTTCGGCGCGTTCGTGCGCGCCGTCGGGGCCCGCTACAGCGGCCATTACCCCGATCCCCTGCATCCGGGCCGGGATCTGCCCCGCATCAGCTTCTGGGGAGTCTGGAACGAGCCCAACCTCGGCATCTACATCGCCCCCCAGGCGATCGACAGCGGCAGGCTCGAGGTCTCGCCCGTGTACTACCGCCAGATCGTTGACGCGGCCTGGTCCGGGCTGCAGGCGACCGGCCACGGCCGCGACACGATCCTGATCGGCGAGCTCGCGCCCGACGGCGCCACCGTCGGCCCCGTCCCCGGCAACTTCGACATGATGGCGCCGCTGCGGTTCCTGCGGGCGCTCTACTGCGTGGACTCCTCCTATCACCAGTTGCGTGGTCTGGCCGCATCGCAGCGCGGCTGCCCCACGACCGCCGCCGGCTCGGCTCACTTCGTCGCTGATAACCCGGGCCTGTTTCACGCCAGCGGCGTCGCCGATCATCCCTACTCGCAGGGGCTTCCGCCCAGCCAGGCCCCGCCACTCGAGCCCGACTACGCCGAGTTCGCGGACATCCCGAACCTCGCAGCCACGCTCGACCGGCTCCAGCAGGCGTACGGCTCGAGCACGCGCTTCCCGATCTACTCGACGGAGTTCGGCGAGCAGACCAACCCGCCGGAGAAGCTCATCAGGGCCCTACCCCCGACGACCGCGGCCTATTACATGAACTGGGCCGAGTACCTCAGCTGGCGCAACCCCCGGATCCGCTCCTACGACCAGTACCTGCTCGTGGATGCGCCGAACGGCACGTTCTCGACGGCGCTCGAGTTCGCGAACGGGGTCCCGAAGGCCACCTACTACGCCTATCGAATGCCCATCTATCTGCCGCGGACGACCGCGAGCAAGGGGCAGAAGCTCGAGGTCTGGGGGTGCGTCCGCCCCGCCCGTTACGCGCAACCCTCGACGGGCGGCGCCCAGAGCGCCGAGATTCAGTTCAAACCCGCGGCCGGCGGCGCGTTCAAGACGGTCCGCGTCGTCCCGCTCAGCGCTTCGAGCTGCTATTTCGACGTGTTGGAGGCGTTTCCCGGGAGCGAAACGGTGCGCCTCCGCTGGGCCTATCCCCACGGGCCGGCGATCTTCAGCCGGACGGTGGCGGTGGCGGTGCGCTAGGCGGGCGGTGGCGGTCGGCTTTGTAAACGGCGCTGGGGAAGGGGAGCGGGTCAGCTG
Source organism: uncultured Solirubrobacterales bacterium (assembly GCA_963812225.1). Lineage (GTDB taxonomy): Bacteria > Actinomycetota > Thermoleophilia > Solirubrobacterales > Solirubrobacteraceae > Palsa-465. The sequence goes on along the minus strand of CAWEUN010000004.1, from coordinate 39,105 downwards.
CCCGGGCGGGGCCCGCGCTCTCACCCTCCCGAAATCATGCTTAACACGTCAATCTCGTCAAAGAACCCGAGCCCTGCCGTGCTGTGCATGAGGAGCGTGCTTAATACGGCAGACCTCGCCGATTTTTCCGGTCGTGACGTGTTATGCAGGATTTGGAGCCGCTCTCAGGCCCGCCCAGGCACTTCACCCTCCTCCCTCCGCACCCAACCGCAACTTCGGCGAGCAGCGACGTTTCCTAAGACATGCGACTTCCCAGACGCGCGCTGATCACGGCTGTCGCCGCCCTTGCGTGTGCGGCGCTCCACGGGCTCGGGGCGCCAGCGCCCGCCGCCGCTTCCACCAAGCAGGTGGCGATCATCGAGGACGACATCCACATGCTGAAGAACCCGATGGCGACGCTGCGGACGTTCCGCGCGCTGGGCGCCGGGATCGTGCGGGTGTTCGTCAACTGGGCCGCGATCGCCCCCGACTGGACTTCGACGAGGGAACCGGCGGGGTTCGACGCTTCCGATCCAGCCGCCTACCCCGCCGGCGCGTGGGACCGCTACGACGCGGTCGTCCGCGCTGCGAAGAAGGTGGGGCTCACGATCGACTTCGTGGTCACCGGCGGCGCGCCACGGTGGGCCGACGGCCCCGGAATCCCGGCTGTCGCCGCGACCAACCCGAACCGCGCCTGGTACCCGTCGGCGTCCAAGTACGGGGCGTTCTTCCGCGCGGTTGCGACCCGGTACAGCGGCAAGTACCCGGACCCGGAGAACCCCGCCCAGACGCTCCCGCGGGTCAGTTTCTGGTCGATCTGGAACGAGCCCAACTTCGGCGAGGATCTCGGCCCCCAGGCGATCGACGGCTCGACGATCTTCACCGCCCCGGGCATGTACCGGAACCTCGTGGGCGCCGGCTGGAGCGCGCTCCAGGCGACCGGCCACGGCCACGACACGATCCTGGTCGGCGAGCTGGCCGCTCGCGGGCTCGTCGGCAAGCCCGACGCCGCGCATCCCGGCGGGCTACCCGGGAAGTTCTCCCAGACCAAGCCCGTGCGGTTCATGCAGATGCTCTACTGCGTGGACCAGAACTACCACAGGCTGCAGGGCGCCGCCGCCAAAGCGCTCGGCTGCCCGACGACCGCGGCGGGGTCGCGGCGGTTCCGCAGTCAGAATCGGGGGCTGTTCGGTGCCACCGGCGTCGGCGATCACCCCTACCCCGGCGACGAGCCGCCGACCAAGGACAGCTCGCGGGACCCGAGCTTCGCCACGTTGCCGAAACTCCCCAATTTCGAGGCCGAGCTCGACAAGCTCCAGCGGATCTACGGGTCGAGCCGGCGCCTCCCGGTCTACAACGACGAGTTCGGATACATCACCAATCCGCCCAACCGCGACCGCTTCGTCTCGCCGGCGACCGCCGCCTATTACCTCAACTGGGCGGAGTACCTGACGTGGCGTAGCGGCCGGATCGCCTCGACTGCCCAGTACCTCCTCTACGACCCCGTGCCGACGAAGCTCGCGCCGGGAGGCGGGTTCACGAGTGGCCTGCTGACGTGGCGCGGGCAGCGCAAACCGACGTATGCGGCGTACCGGATGCCGCTCTACCTGCCGCGGACCTCGGCCCGCAGGGGCCGGCAGCTCCTCGTCTGGGGGTGCGTGCGCCCGGCGCACTACGCGGCGCTCGACACCCATCTCGCGCAGTTCGTGAAGATCCAGCTCAGGCGCGGCCGGCGAGGCCCGTTCACGACGGTCAAGCAGGTCAAGGTCACGAGCCCGCGCGGGTACTTTCAGACGCGCGTCGCGTTCCCCGCCAGCGGCGCGGTCCGGCTGAGCTGGAGTTACCCAGCGTCCGATCCGCTGCTCCCCACGGGCACGATCTACAGCCGCCTCCAGCAAATCGTCGTGCACTAGAGGACGGTCCGGTCTCGCGGCGGTTGCCACCGAGGGCCGCTGGATACTATTCGGCAGGGGTTCCTACGTGGGTGTGGAGAACTCATGACGACGCGAGTCAGACCGTCGGGGAAGGCCGAGTTTGGGCTGAGCCTGGCCGAGCTGACCGAGCATCTCGAGATCACGGGCAGCGCGCCGCCGCTTCCGGGAGATCTGCCCGTCGAGCTGACTCGGCTGATTGGGCGCGAGACCGAGGTCGGGGAGCTGGCGGAGCTGCTCGTGGGCACGCGGCTGCTGACCCTCGTGGGGCCTGGCGGAGCCGGCAAGAGCAGGCTCGCGCTGGCGGTCGCCAGACAGTGCGACGAGGGATTCGACGGCGGAGCGTGGTGGCTCGACGGCCTCCCCCTCGCGCTCGAACTCGCGGCGGCGCGGGTGGCGGTGCTGAGCGCGTCGGACATCGCCGGGCGGCTTGAGCGTGATCCGTCGCTGCTGAGCCGGTCCACGTCGATCGCTCCCGCGCGCCAGCGAACGCTCGAGGCGACGCTCGACTGGAGCTACAACCTGCTCGCGCCCGCGGAGCAGGTGCTGTTCCGGCGCCTGGGGGCGTTCGCCGGGAGCTTCTCGCTCGACGACGCCGAGGCCGTGTGCGGGGGCGAGCCCCTCGGCGAGGGCGAGATTTTCGGGCTGCTCGCCTCGCTGGTCGACCAGTCGCTCGTGCACACCGTGGAGGGGGGCTCGCTGACGCGCTACAGGCTGCCGCCGACGGTGGCGCGCTACGCCGCCGGCAGATTGGCCGGCAGTGGGGAGGAGGCGACGATCTGGGACGCGCATGCCGGCTGCATGCTGAGGCTGGCCGGGCCGGGCTCACGGTTGACCGGCGGCGAGCAGACGGAATGGTTCGATCGGCTGGCGCTCGAGAACGACAACATCCGCGCCGCGCTCGGGCGGCTGCTGCCCGAGCACCCCGAGGACGGCGGTCGCCTGGCCGGAATGCTGTGGCCGTTCTGGTACCGGTTCGGCTACTACGACGAGGCGCGGCGGTGGCTCGATGCCGCATTGGCGCTCGGCGGGGCGATGGCGCCGGCGACGCGGGCGGCCGTGTTGGCGGGCTCGGGGACGCTCGCGTTCCTACAGTGCGACTACGAGCCGGCCAAGGCCCGGCTCGACGCCGCGCTCGAGCTGTATCTCAAGCTCGGCGACCGTCCTGGCGGGGCGGCGACGCTGCAGCGGTTGGGCTCGATCGAGCGCGAGCAGGGCGCTACGAGAGCGCGCGAGCCTTCCACGAGCGGGCGCTGGCGGCGTGGCAAGACCTCGGCGATGAGGCCGGCGTCGCCGCGTCGCTCGATTTCCTCGCGTTCGCGGCCTGGTTGAGCGGCGAGTTCGAGCAGGCGCGCGAGCTGGGGACGCGAGCGCTGGCGCTGTTCCGAGCGATCCACAGCCCGCACGAGACCGCCTCGTGCCTGATCAATCTCGGCGCTGCGGCTCACTACGGCGGCGGCCGATGCGCAGCGCGATGCGATGGGAACGCCGCTGCCGCCCGCTGAGCGGGCCGGTCGCGACCGCGCGATCGAGGGGCTCCAGGCCCGGCTCAAGCCGGCGGCACTTCAGCTCGCGTGGGAGCGAGGGGGCGCGATCAGCTTCGATCGCGCATTCGTCGCCGCCGTGGGGGCGATCGATGAGCACTTTGGCGAGCCGTCGGGGCCGAAAGCCGATGCGACCAAGCCGGTACTCAGCGACCGCGAGCAGCTCGTCCTGCGCCTCGTCTGCGCCGGCCGCACCAACCGTGAAATCGGGGAGGAGCTGTTCATCAGGCGACGACGGCTCGGGCCCCTGAGCCGTCCGGGAAATGTGCCGGGGCCGGGGCGCTCTGATCGCGCCCCGGCCTCGGTCGTTGGCTGAGGGTCGTGCCGCCTTACGGCGTCGCGAGCAGGCCGTCGGTGTTGCCGGCCGAGTCGGTGTAGAACCCGACGAGCTCGCCGCGGTCGTTGACGCCGTTGAGCGTCGTCGCGCCGATTCCGTTGGGGTCGTTGATCGTCTCGAAGCCGAACCCGGGGCCCCACACGAACCCCTGCGTCGGCGAGACGAGAGAGTGACCGATACCAGCTCATTGGATACCTCCGATGGTGAGAGACGGCTTGACGGCGATCGTGTTCGATTGCCGTGACGGCGATCGTGCACGTAAATCGCCCCTCGCACATCGGGCAATCGGACCTTCTTCGCCGCGACTCTTTAGAGCGAGGCGAGAGGTTCTGTAGTCGGAGCCGTAGCGGTGTTTAGCCCGTCTGACCGGAGTACATCGCCTCGATCTCGGCCTCGTACTTGGCCGCGATCGGCTTGCGCTTGAGCTTCATCGTCGGCGTCAGCTCGCCGCCGCCGGGAAGCCAGTCGCCGCGGACGATCGTGAACTTCTTGATCTGCTCGACGCGCGCGAGATGGCTGTTCGCCTCGTCGATCCCCGCCTGGATCGCATTCACCATCTCCGGCGCGGTGGCGAGCTCCTCGAGGGTCTTGCCCTCGAGGCCGTGCTGCGCGGCCCACTGCGGCGCGAAGTCGGCGTCGAGCACGATCAGCGCGGTGTTGTACGGCCGCGCATCGCCGATGCAGCAGGCCTGCCCGATCAACGGGCTGCTGGTCTTGATCGCCGCCTCGATGTTCGCCGGCGACATGTTCTTGCCCGCCGCGTTGATGATCAGCTCCTTCTTGCGGTCGACGATCGTCAGATAGCCGTCTTCGTCTATCTCGCCGATGTCGCCGGTGTGCAGCCACCCGTCGGGGTCGATCGTCTCGGCCGTCTTCTCCGGCTGATTGCGGTAGCCGAGCATCACGAACGATCCCCTGATCAGCACCTCGCCGTCGTCGGCGATCTTCAGCTCGGCGCCGGGCGACGGCGGCCCGACCGTCCCGATCTTCACCTCACCCGGCCGGTTGCAGGTCCCGAAGCCGCTCGTCTCCGACATGCCCCAGAGCTCCGCGAGCTCGATCCCGAGCGCGTGGAAGAACTCGACCACCTCGACCGGGGTTGGGGCGGCGCCGACGTTGACGGTGACGACCTGGTCGAGTCCCAGCATCGCCCGCACCTTCGAGAACATCTGCTCGTCGGCGCGGGCGACCGCCGCCTCGAGCTCGTCCGGCACCGGCTCGCCGCGCTGCTTCAGGCGAACGCGCTCGGTGGCGGCCTCCATCGCGTCCTGGATGGGTTTGCGCTGCTCCTCGGGCTGCGCAGCCTGCATCGCCTCGAGCCCGGCCTTCAGCTTCTCCCAGATCCGCGGGACGGCGAAGAACCACATCGGGTGAACCTGGGGCAGATACGAGAGCACCTCGCGTGGGTTCGGGCACGTCGTGATCGAGCCCGCGTAGATGATCGGCAGGTAGTGATGAGCCATCCGCTCGGCGATGTGTGCGGCGGGCAGCCACGAGATCAGCCGCCCACCGGGCTCCAGGGGGATGATCTCCTCGGTCGCCTTTGCCGCGGCCATGATGTTCCGGTGCGAGAGCTGCACGCCCTTCGGCGGTCCAGTCGTGCCCGAGGTGTAGATCAGCGTCATGAGGTCGTCCGGGGCGATCGCGGCCGCGGCCGCAGCGACATCGAAGCCCGGATTGGAGCCTTCGACGTCCGCGAGGGAGATCGTCCCCGGCTGCGCCTCCCCATCCACGACGATCACGTGCTCGAGCTCGGGCAGCTCCTTACGCGCCTCGAGCATCAACGGGAGGTAGCTCTGCTCGACGATCGCCAGCTTCGTGGCCGCATCCGAGCACAGGTAGCGGATCTCCTCGGCCGGATATGTGACGTAGATCGAGAACGGCGTCGCGCCGAGCATCGCCGCCGCGAGATCGACGATGTGGAACTCGGGACGATTACCGAGCATGATCGCGACCGTCTCACCCCGGCCCACTCCGAGCTTCGCGAGCCCGCCGGCGACCGCATCGACTCGTACCAGCAACTCTGACCAGGTCAGGGATACGCCGTCGTCGAGCGTCCGCACCGCGAGGACGTCCGGATTGTTCGCCGCGGTGCGCCGCAGCGCCTCGGTCACTGTGGGGGCGTCGGCGGAACGTCCGACAGACGCCGCGATCGTGCTGCTCTCCATGCTCTCCTCCGCGTCCTTTAGGTCCGTGCTCCGAACAACGCTATCGCAGCGCCCGCGGGCTAATGGACGTTGAACCCGTTCCCGCTGAGGGTCCCGATGTCGTTGCTGAGGCCGATCACAAAGATCAGGATGATCAGCACAAAGCCCACCACTCCGGCGCGCTCCATCACCTCGAACGGAATCCGACGGCCGCGGATCTTCTCGGCCAGCGCCCAGAACACGTGTCCTCCGTCGAGGGGCAGGAACGGGAACAGGTTGATGATCCCGAGCGACAGCGAGATCAGCGCCAGCACCGACAGCGCGAGCGTGGTGCTCGTCGCGAACGACTGCTGGGTGATCTTGTATCCCCCGACGACGCTGTTGAGCTTCTTGCGGTCCTGAGGCTCGAAGATCTTCGCGATCGTCGACACCGTCTTCGTGGTCACCCCCCACAGGCCGCTCACGGTCAGCGATGCGGCATGCGCGGGACCGACCGCCTGCTGGGCCGAGCCGAACTCGAATCCCACGAGCGGACGGTGATCGGTGGCGTTGTAGCGAGGCCGAAGCTCGAACGTGAGGAGCGTCCCCTTGCGATCGACGACGATCTTCGCGGGCGTCTTCGCGACGCATCCGTTGACCTGCGGGCCGGCGCACCGGTGGGTCGCGAGTTGATCGCGCAGGGTGTTGGCGCTGCCGGTGACCCCGTCGACCGAGACGAGCTTGTCGCCGCTGTGGAGCGCCGTGGCTGCGGGCGTACCTTTCTCGACCGCCGCGACCTGCTTCGAAGCGACGACTTCACCGTTGGACAGGAACAGCACCCACACGATCCCGAACGCGATCGCCAGGTTGACCGCGGGCCCCGCGAGGATCACGAAGCACCGCTTCCACACCGGCTGGTTGTAGTAGGCGCGCTGGTTGATGTTGTCGACCTCGCGCTCGAGCTCACCAATCTCTGCCCGGAGCTCCGTTTCCTCACCCGCGAGATCCCGTGCCCGCTCAGGGTCGTCGGGATGGGAGGCCTCTAGGTCCGCCAGCCCCTGCTGCAGCCGCTCCCTTGCCTCGTCGAGACGAATTGCCTCAGCAGACTGCTCGTGCGGGTTCATTCCCGTGATCTTCACGTAGCCGCCGAGCGGGATCGGAGCGATCCCGTACACGGTCTCGCCCCGGCGAACCTTCCACAGCATCGGACCGAAGAACAGCGAGAACTTCTCGACCCTCATTCCGACGGCTTTCGCCGCCGCGAAGTGGCCGGCCTCGTGAAGGATCACAAGGGCCGCGATGCCAAGGAATGCGAGCAGATACGACATCTGGTGGATTTAGTGTGGCAGGCCGCCTCGTGGCCTTAGCGGACTCTTATGCAGCTGCCCGAGCTTGGATCAGCTCGCTGGACAGCCTCCGGGCCTCGGCGTCGGCGTCTCCAAGGGACTCGAATGAATGGACCTCCTTGCTAGGGAGTGTTTCGAGCGTTTCCTCGATGACTTCGGCGATCTGCAGGAACCTCAACCGTCCGCTGAGAAAGGCGTGGACCGCGACCTCGTTTGCCGCGTTCAGCGTGCACGGCGCCGTACCCCCGGCGACGGCGGCCTCTCGGGCTAGACGCAGGCACGCGAACGTCTGATCGTCGACCTGCTCGAAGGTGAGCGCGGCGACCTGGACCAGGTCGAGCGGCCTCACCGGCACGTCTGCGCGCTCGGGGTAGTGCAGCGCATAGGAGATCGGGACCCGCATGTCCGGGTATCCGAGGTGCGCGAGCGTCGCGCCGTCGCAGAGCTGGATCAGGCTGTGGATCAGCGACTGCGGATGGACGACGACGTCGATCTGCTCGTACGGCGTGCCGAACAGGTGGTGGGCCTCGATCACCTCGAGGCCCTTGTTCATCAGCGTCGCCGAGTCGATCGTGATCTTGCCGCCCATCTCCCACGTCGGGTGCGCGAGCGCCTGCTCGACGGTCACGTCCTCGAGCTCTGCCGCGGTGCGGCCACGGAATGGCCCGCCGGATGCCGTGATGATCAGGCGCTCGACGGTCCCCGGCCGCTCCGAGGCCAGGAGCTGGTGTATCGCCGAGTGTTCGGAGTCGACCGGGATGATCGCGGCGCCGGTCGCCTCGGCCAGCGCCATCACCAGCTCTCCGCCGACGACGAGCGACTCCTTGTTGGCCAACGCCAGATCGATCCCCTCGCCCAGCGCCGCCACCGTCGGGACCAGGCCGGCGGAGCCGACGATCCCGTTCAGGACCATGTCGCACTCGCTCTCGGTGATCAACCTGACCAGCCCGTCCGGGCCGCCCAGCACCTGCCCCTCCGTCCACGCCTCAGCCGCCCGCGCCGCCGCGTCTGCGTCCGCCAGCGCGAGCCGCCGCACGCCGTAGCGCTGGGCCTGCTCGATCAGTGGCTCCCACGCGCTCCCGGCGCTCAGCCCGACGACCCGCAGCTCGCCCTCGCTTCGCGAGACGACGTCGAGCGCTTGAACTCCGATCGAGCCAGTGGAGCCGAGGATCACCAGGCGGCGCGGCACGGCTCGATTGTAGGTCCGTGCAGATTTGGCCCGTCCTGGGGGCCTTGAGGTTGCTATCGACTCTCAGCCGGTGGGCGCATCGCGCCGCGGCCTGGTTGGCGATCGGCCCCGCATCTGGCAACGAGAGCGAGGGATCGCCCGCGATCGCACCGTCTTCATGATGCATAACACGACAACACCGGCCCCGACGTCGAGCCCTGTCGTATTGAGCACGCTCCTCATGCATAACTCGACGGGCCTCGCCATCCGGCACGGGATTGTCGTGCTGTGCAGGTTCCGGACGGGCGCGATGGCGCCCGGTCCCTTCCCTTCCCAGCGCCGTTTACCGAGCTGATCGCTGGCCATGGCCACGAGGCGCGGAGCGCCCGCAGGTCTAGAGTCGACAGCCCTTGCCCGCACGGACGGCGACCGCATCAGTGCATCACGCCGACCCACACGTAATACCCCGCGACGACCGTGAAGATCACCGCGTCGAGACGGTCGAGCGCGCCGCCATGGGCGCCGAACAGGGTCCCCGCGTCCTTCTGACCCGCGTTGCGCTTGACCAGCGACTCGAACAGATCTCCGATCGGGCCGAGCACGGCGACGGTGATCCCGAGCAGCAACGCGTCACCGGCGTGCAGCCAGGTCTGATACAGCGCCGCGAAGAACACGGCGAGGACCGCGATCAGCATCCCGCAGAACAGCCCCTCCACGGTCTTGTTCGGGGAGATCTGCGGGGCCAGCGGTCGTCGACCGAACATCCGCCCTCCTATGTAGGCGGCGGTGTCGCCGAGAAACGTCCCGATCAGGACATCGATGAGGATCCCGTTGCCGTGCGGGAGCTGGCGAAGCAGCACGGCGTGTGCGAACGCCAGTCCGAGCCAGAAAACGCCGAGCAGCGTGCCGGCGACCGCCACGGTGGCGCCGGTGGGGTGCGGACGGGCCATCACGAACAGGACGAGCACGGGCAGCGTCGCGACCGCGACCTCCATCACGTCGCGGATCGTGCCGTAGCGCGCCGCGAGCACCATCGCCGCCAGCGACGCGAAGCCGACTGCCGCCACCGGCTTCCACCGCGCGAGCAGCCGGTAGAGCTCGTGCATGCAGACCCATCCGATCACGATCATGAAGACCGCGAATGGCAGGCCGCCGAAGTCGATGAACAGGATCGCGACGATCGCCGCCGGCACCGCCACGATGATCCTGGCGAGCAGATCCGACCCCCCGCCGGGCGGGCGTTCACGGGTGTGACGCCGCCGGGGCTCGGACTGCGGACGCACGTATTCCGGGCGGGACCGCCTCCGGCTCTGGGCCATTCCTAGCGACCTCCGAACCGGCGCCTGCGAGCGTGGAACTCCTCCAGGCTCTGCTCGAACGCCTGGCGTGAGAAGTCGGGCCACAGTTCCTCGCGAAATACGAGCTCGGAGTACGCACCCTGCCAGAGCAGATAGTTCGAGATCCGCTGCTCGCCGCTCGTTCGGATGATCAGGTCCGGGTCGTGCATCTCGGGCGCGTACAGATGGGCGCGAAAGTCACGCTCATCATTCCCGGTAAAGGTTCGCGCCGCGTCGACGATCTCCGCCCTGCCCCCATAGTTGAACGCCACGAACAGCGTGATGCGGGTGTTCTCGCGGGTCAGCCCCTCGGCCCACTCCATGCGCTCCACGAGGTGCCGGGGCACCGGCGCGTCCCGGCGGCCGATGAACCGCATCCGAACGCCCTCGGCGTGGAGCTCGGGGGTCTCGCCCTCGATCCGGCGCGCGAACACGCCCATCAGCGCCGAGACCTCCTGCTCGGAGCGGCGCCAATTCTCGGTCGAGAACGAGTACACGGTCAGCTCCTCGACGCCGAGGTCGACCGCGTCGCGCAGCCGGGCCTTCACCGTGTCCGCGCCGGCCTCGTGCCCTGCGACGGCGGGGAGGCCACGCTGCTTCGCCCATCGGCCGTTGCCGTCGGTGATGATCGCGACATAGCGGGCCTTGTCCTCGGCCACGCTAGACCTCGAGGATCTCTTCTTCCTTCTGCTTGAGCGCTTCGTCGAGCTCCGTGATCCGCGTGTCGGTCACCTTCTGCAGCTCGACCTCGGCGCGGTGCTCGTCGTCGGAGCCGGCCTCGCCAGCCTCCTTGAGCTCGCGCAGATCGTGCATCACGTCCCGGCGGATGTTGCGGATCGCCACGCGCCCCTCCTCGGCGATGTTGCGCACCACCTTGACCAGCTGGCGGCGGCGTTCCTCGGTCAGCTCGGGGACCCCGAGCCGGATCAGATTTCCATCGTTGTTCGGCGTCAACCCGACGTCCGATTCGAGGATCGCCCGCTCGATCGCCTTGATCGAGCTCTTGTCGTAGGGCTGGATCGTCAGCAGTCGAGCCTCTGGGGCGCTGATCGTGGCCAACTGCCGGAGCGGCGTGGCCGTCCCGTAGTAGTCAACGGCGACCCGATCGAGGAGCGCCGGGCTCGCGCGGCCGGTCCGGACCGAGCTGAACTCGTGGCGTATCGCCTCGACCGACTTCGTCATCCGGTCACGCGCGTCCTGGAGCAGCCCGTCTATGAGCTCCGGATCCGTCATGTTCTCACCAACGTCCCCACTCTCTCGCCGGACACTATCTTGTCGATGTTCCGCTCGTCGGCCATGTTGAAAACCACGATCGGCAGATTGTTGTCCATACAGAGCGCGAACGCGGTCGAGTCCATCACCTGGAGCCCGCGCGTCAGCGCCTCCTTGTGCGTGATCTCGGGTATGAACTCCGCGTTCGGATTCGTGGCCGGGTCATCGGAGTAGACACCCTCCACGCCGTTCTTCGCCATCAGCACCACCTCGGCGCGCACCTCCGCGGCGCGGAGTGCGGCGGCGGTGTCGGTCGTGAAGAACGGATTGCCAGTGCCGGCGGCGAAAATCACGACCCGGCCCTTTTCGAGGTGCCGCATGGCGCGCCGGCGGATGTAGGGCTCCGCGACCTCCGAGATCGTGATCGCGGACTGAACTCGCGTGGCGATCCCGTCCTTCTCGAGCGCGTCCTGGAGCGCGAGCGCATTGAGCACGGTGGCGAGCATCCCCATGTAGTCCCCAGTCGCCCGATCCATCCCCCGGGCCGCAGCCGCCAGCCCGCGATAGATGTTCCCGCCACCGACGACGATCGCGACCTCAATGCCGCGCCGGTGAACGGCCGCGACCTCGCACGCGATGGACTGGACCCGCTCGCGGTCCGTCCCGTAGTCGAGGTCGCCCATCAACGCCTCGCCAGACAACTTGAGCAGAATGCGCCGGTATACCGGCGGCCTCGGGGAGTCTTCGACTGCGGACGACGTCGTGGAGTCCTCGGCCACGACCGCTAGCCGCCCACCGCGAACCGCGCGAACCTTCGGATCACGACGTTCTCGCGGGTCTCACTCGCCAGCTCGGCGCGCAGGTCCTCGATCGTCTTGCCGCCGTACTTGTCCTCGTTCACGTGCTTCTGGCGCAGCAGGACGACGTCGTCGAGCCACTTGTCGAGCTTGCCGGCGACGATCCGCTCACGCACGTTCTCGGGACGGTCCGCGGCCTGTTCGACGGCGATCCGCTCCTCCCGTTCGCGGTCCTCGGCGGGCACGTCGTCCTCGCTGACGGCGATCGGCGCCGCCGCCGCGATGTGCAGCGCGAGGTCGCGGGCGAACTCGATGAACTTCTCGTTGCGGGCCACGAAGTCCGTCTGGCAGTCGACCTCGACCAGCACGCCGATCTTGTTGCCGGCGTGGATATAGCTCTGGACCACACCCTCGGTCACCTCGGCATCCGCGCGCTTGGCGGCCTGGGCTGCGCCCTTCACGCGGAGGATCTCCTCCGCCTTGTCGAAGTCACCGTCGGCCTCGGCGAGGGCCTCCCGGCACGCGAGCACACCGGCGCCCGTCCGGTCGCGGAGTGCCTTCACGTCCTTGGCGCTGGGGGCCGTCATGCGCCCTCCTCGGTGCTCTCGGCAGCCGCGGCCGCCGGCTCCTCCTCGGACGGTGCTTCGGCCTCAGCCGGCGAAGCCTCAGGCTCAGCCGTCGGGGCCTCGACCTCGGCTTCCGCCGCCGGTGGCTCCTCGGCTGCGGGTGCCTCTTCAGCCGCGGGTGCGGGTGCTTCCTCGGCCGCGGCCGCGGGTGCCTCTTCAGCCGCGGCCGCGGGTGCCTCTTCAGCCGCGGGCGCGGGTGCCTCTTCAGCCGCGGGCGCGGGTGCCTGCTCGGCCGCGGGCGGCTCGGGCTCGGGTTCCGGTGCCGCCGGCGCCGGAGTCGCCGCTTCGGCTGCCGCTGCCGGGGCCTCTGCCTGCGCTGCCTGGGCCTCGGCCGCCTGGGCGGCCTCTGCCTGCGCCGCAGCGGCGGCGGCCGCCTCCTCGGCCTCCTGACGGGCCCGCTCCTCGGCCTCCTGACGGGCCCGTTCCTCGGCCTCCTGGCGCGCGCGCTCCTCGGCCTCGCGCCGTTCGCGCTCGAGCCTCGCTGCCTCCTCCTCGGCTCGGAAGATGCCGTGGCCTTCCGCCACGACGTCGCCGATCGCCCTCGTGATCGCCGAACACGACCGGATCGCATCGTCGTTGCCCGGGATCACGTAGTTGATCCCGTCCGGATCGCAGTTCGTATCGACCAGACCGATGATCGGGATCCGCAACCGCTGCGCTTCGCGCACTGCGATCGCCTCGGTCTTCAGGTCGATCACGAACACGGCGTCGGGGACGCGCTGCATGTTCTTGACGCCCTCGAGGTTCGCGCGGAGCTTCTCGAGGTCCGCCTGCGCCGCCATCCGCTCGCGCGTCGGGAGCAGCTGAAGCTGTCCCTCGGCCTCGTAGCGCTCGAGGTCGTGCAGCCGCTTGATCCGCAGGGAGATCGTCTGGAAATTCGTCAGCAGCCCGCCGAGCCAGCGGTGGTTGACGTACGGCATGTCGGCCGCGTCGGCGGTCTCCTGGATCGCATCGCGGGCCTGCTTCTTGGTCCCGACGAACAGAATCGTCCCGCCACGGCGGGCGACGTCTCCCGCGAACCTGCGCGCATCCTCCAGCAGCGCCTCGGTCTGCAGGAGATCGATGATGTAGATGCCGTCCCGCTCACCGAAGATGAAGCGGCGCATCTTGGGGTTCCAACGGCGTGTCTGGTGGCCGAAATGAACACCGGCCTCCAGCAGCTCCTTGATTCCAACTTGAGCCACTGCTCGTACTCCCTTTTCGTTGTTGTTGTAAAGCCCGCACAGCGGCGCTCGCGAACCTCGGCGTGGTCCACCGAGGCAGGGCGCGGTCCGCGCGCACGGGGTCGGTTATCTATGAACTTCACGAAAAAGTTTACGCAAGTATCGATGAGGCGCTACGTTTTCGGGTGTAGCGGGCCCATCACCTTCCCCTACCTTCGGTGATTGGTCCGCCACGCGGGCCGAACCTCCCTTCCCCTACCTCCGGTGGCTCGGTTCGCAACGTTCGGCGGGGCGGCTTTGGACGGGCCGCCCCGTCGGCTTTCCGGACCCGCTCCGGAACTCGTAGACGTCGGGCCGATGGAAGGCCGCAAAGGTCGGGCCAGTGGGAGCCAGCAGACGTCTGGCTAGTTGCTAGTCCTCCCTAGCGGCACGCTCGAGCGCCGCCGCCAGATCCGCCGGCAGCGCGGAGCGGACTTCGATTTCCTCCCCCGTGATCGGATGCTCGAATGTCAGGCGCGCCGCGTGGAGGAACTGGCGGTCGAGCCCGTAGAGCCCGGCCGTGCCGTACTGAGGGTCACCGCAAACCGGGTGGCCGATCGCCGCCATGTGCACCCTGATCTGGTGGGTTCGGCCGGTGTCCAGGACGACCCGCAGGAGCGCGGCGTGTGGGAGCAGCCGCTCGATCTCGTAGTGCGTGCGCGCCTCGCGCGGTTCCTCGGTGTCGATCGACATCAGAGCCCGGTCGCGGCGGTGACGGCCGATCGGTGCGTCGACCGTCCCCGTTCGAGCCGGTGGATGGCCCTCCACGAGCGCGAGATATTCGCGGTGCAGGCGTCTTGCCGCCAGGAGCGCCTTCAGCTTCCGATGAACGTTGTCGTTCTTCGCTACGACCAACAGCCCGGACGTGTCGCGGTCGAGGCGGTGCACGATTCCCGCTCGCCAAGGGTCCCCGCCCCCGCCCGCCCCACGATGAACCAGCGCCTGGGCAAGGGTGCCGGTCCGGTGGCCGCGGGCAGGGTGCACGACCACTCCCGCCGGCTTGTCGACCACCAGCAGCTGATCGTCCTCCCACGCGACAATCACGTCCGGTGGCTCGCCCTCGCCCGCCAGGCCATCCCCGCCAGCCGTCGGTTCCCCGCCATCCGGCCTGTCACCGGCGTCGACTTCGACCCGCTCGCCGCCTTTGACCAGGTGGCGCTTCGGCCGCGGTCGGCCGTCCACCAGCACCCGCTGCGCGTCGATCAGGCCCTGCGCTCGCGTGCGGGACCCGAGTGGACCGGCGAGGAACTGGTCCAGCCGGGTCCCGGCGGCGTCGTCCGGGACATCCAACTCGAGTCGCGAGGTGACCGTGCTCTCATCGGTCATCCGCCGGCTTGCCCTCCAGCACCCATAGCAGCGCCAGGACCCCGAACGTGATCGACATGTCGGCCACGTTGAACGCCGGCCAGTGGGGGAGCTTGATGAAGTCGGTGACGGCGCCGTTGAGGATTCGATCGAGGAGGTTGCCGAGCGCGCCGCCGACGAGGAGGCCCGTCGGGACCCACAGCCAGGGTCGGGTCGGGTGCCGTATGAAATAGATGAGGAGGACTGCGAGCGCGGCGAAAGTGAACGCGAGCACCAGTGCCCCCCCGCCGGAGAGGAACCCGAATGCGACGCCGCTGTTGCGCACGTGGACCAGCTGGATGCCGGGCAGGAACTTGTGCTCGTCTCCGACGCTGATTCCCGAGATCACCAACCGCTTGGTCAGCTGGTCCAATGCCAGAACGGCAACGACGACCAAACCGGCACGAAGGAACGGACGGAAGCGCACGCTGAGCGATGTAGTCGCCGAGGCCTGGGTCACCATTGAAGGGTTCGGATTCGTCAGCCGCGGATCGCGTTGACGACGATCGTGTCGACGAAGTACAGGATGATGATCCCGATCATCGGGCTGAAATCGAACATGCCGATCGGCGGAATGAATCGGCGGAAGATCCGCAGGTACGGCTCGCAGACGTCGCGCAGGAAGTCGAGAAGCGCGTTGGACCAGCGCGAGTACGGCAACCGGACGCCGAACGAGAACAGCAGGTTGAGCAAGATGTAGGCGAAGATCAGCAGGATGTAGACGAGAAAAAGCGCCGACACGTAGTGGGCGATGGTGTCGCGTGTCAGCGCCAGGACGACCATCAGCGACCGGCCCCCACCAGCACGTCATCCATCGCCTCCTGAAACGCCGTGCGCACGCCGCAGCGCTCGAGCGCCGCCAATCCTCGGGCCGTCGTGCCGGCCGGCGAGGTCACCTCCCGTCGGATCGCGAGCGTGTCGTACTCGCGCGCCGCCAGCAGGGCCGCGGTCCCGGCCATCGTCTCCGCAACGAGGCTTGAGGCCAGCATCGGCTTCAGTCCGTGGCGGACGGCGGCGTCGACCTGGGCCTCGACGAGGAGCGCCGTGTAGGCCGGCCCGACGCTCATTACGGCGGCCGCGGCCCCCATCAGGCCATCGTCGAGGCGGACGACCGTTCCGAGCCGTTCGAACAGCCCGATCACCCGTGCCTCGACGTCCGGATCAGCGCCGTCGAGGCGCGAGTAGCAGATGATCCCGCGGCGGACGGCGACCGGCGTGTTCGGAATCAACCGGAACGCCGGAACGCCGTGATAGGTGTCCTGCAATTGGAGCGCCGATGTCCCGCCGACCACCGACGCCACTACCTTGACCTTGTCCTTGATCTCGAGTGCGACCCGGCGCAGTTGCGCTGGCTTGTGACACAGCACCACGATGTCGGCTCGCTCCGCCACCGCCACGTTTGAGTCGAGCGCCTCGCCGCCGAGCTCGTCGGCCAGCGCGCGGGCGCGGCCGGATCCGCCGTCGGAGCACAGCACCGGCTCACCCCAACCGAGGGCGAGCGCGCGCGCCATGTTGCCAGCGCCGATCAGGCCGACTTGCATGGAATGAAATCTACCTGGGCGGCGCGCTCCGCCCACCGGAGTTCCGCGCGATCCGCGCTGCGAAACGTTAGGACTGGTTGAAGAAGCCCTTCTCAACGAGGCGCGCGCGCTCCTCGGCCGACACCTCGACGTTGTGAGGCGTGAGCAGAAAGACCTTGTCGGCGATCCGTTGCATGCCGCCGTCCAGTGCGTAGGTCAAGCCGCTTGAGAAGTCGATGAGTCGCTTGGACAGGTCGGCGTCGGTGCTCTGGAGGTTCAGGATGACCGGGATCGACTCCTTGAACTTGTCCGCCACGTCCTGCACGTCGTTGAAATTCTTGGGGGCGACGACATGCACGCGAACGTCGCCGCTGCGCCCATTGCCGCGTCCGCTCACTGGTCGAAGCGTCGTCGTACGCCGGTCGGGGCCGGGATCGTCGGCAAAGATGTCGTCGATCTCGTCGCGCCTGCGGCGGCCGCTCAGGCGGCGGACGTTCGGCCGATCGCGGTAGGTGTCCTGGAGCTCGACCTCCGGCTCCTGATACGGCTCGACCTCTTCTTCGTAGGCGTCGTCCTCGGCCAGGCCGAAATAGACGAGCGTGCGGTGCCAGGTGTCGCGGAAGGCCATGGTGTTCGGGAGGTTCGCTTCAGCTGCAGATTTCCCTCCCGTGATTATGCCGCGCCGGCGTCGCTCTAGGAATAGAGGCTTGTGCCAAGACGCACAATCGTCGCCCCCTCCTCGACCGCGACGAGATAGTCCTGGCTGGTACCCATCGACAGCTGCGTCAGCTTGTGCTGCTCGGCGAGTTCCCTGAGCGCGGCGAAATACGGGCGGCTCGCTTCGGCGTCATCGGTGAACGGCGGCATCGTCATCAGGCCGACGACCGTGACCGGGCAGCGATCGATGAACGCTGCGAGGTCGACCGGCTCTACGCCGCTCTTGCTCTGCTCGCCGGCGACGTTCACCTCCACGAGCACCTGCATATTGGGCGTCCCGTACCGCCCCAGCTGGGAGAGCGCCGAGTCGCTGGCCACGGACTCGATGTAGCGAACGTACGGGACGAGCTGGCGGACCTTGCGGCTCTGGAGCTGGCCGATGAAGTCCCACGTGAAGCGGCCCGGATACGCCTCCGCCTTGGCGATGAGATCTTGCGCGCGGTTCTCACCGAGTAGGTCGATCCCGGCCTCGGCAAGGATGTCCAGCTCCTCGAGCGCGACGTATTTGACGGCGGCGAGGACCTGCACGTGGCCGGGATCCTGCCCGACCCCGGCGATCTCCGACCGGACGCGCTCGAGGTTCTCGCGGATCCGCTCCGGCCGTAGCCCGCGGATCAGTTCAGCCATGCGATCCCCGCCTGGCGGCCTGTGATGCCTTGGTCCCGACGGTGCGAGAAGAACAGCGACGGCTCGGAGCAAATCGTGCACAGCTCGACGTCATGCACCTCGCCCACCCCGGCGCGCTGAAGCTCGATCCGCGCGATCTCCTTGAGGTCGAGGTTCGGCCCACGTCGGACGGACGGCCCGCGGTCCTCGAACACGGCGTGAACCTCGTCGCCGACCTCGTAGCAGCATGGACCGGCACCGGGCCCGATCGCCGCAGCGAGCGGCGCCGGGTCGCCCAGCTCCCGGACGGCGGCGACTCCTTCGTGCACGACACCGGCCGCGAGCCCGCGCCATCCGGCGTGGACCATCGCCACCGCGCCCCCGCCGGCGATCGCGATCGGCAGACAATCCGCAGTGAGCACCAGCCCAGCCACGCCCCCCGTGGCCGTCGCCTGGCCGTCGGCCTCCTGTGGCTCGGCCCGATTGTCGGTCGGCGCGACCGCGCGCGACACGAAGGCTCCGTGAACCTGGCGGCCGTGGGCTAAGCCGACCCCCAGCTGGCTGGCGATCAGCGCTCGGTTTCGCTCCACAGCGCGCCGATCGTCGTCGGTGAGCCGCCCGAGGTTGAGGCTCGCGAACGGCCCCTTCGAGAAGCCGCCGCGGCGGGTTGTGAACACCGCGCGCGCGCCGGGGAGGTCGATCACGACGTGCTCGCCCGAGGGGTAGAAGGGCTCGGGCAGCTTCACGTCGTCAACAGCTCGAGGTCGGCGACCGGGGAGCGCTGCGCGTATTCGAAGTGCGCGCGTCCGTCGGCCATGAGGGTCTCGCGGTGCGCCCAGCCTCCGACCTTCCGCGCCTTCTCGTAGACGTGCACGCGCATCGACGCCGTCTCGCTGTTGTAGCAATAAACGAGCTCACCGTCCGGGTCGTGGTAGACGACGCCGACCAGCTGTTCCCGGTCCGCGTCGACTTCGCCGATCAGCTTCCGGGGCCCGTCGACCGCCTCGAACCGCCACCCCGTGAGCGTGAACGTGCTCTCGTTTCGCAGCACGCGCATAGGCGAGGTCGAATTGAACGGCTCGCCGCCGATGTGCCCCACCACTGGAGTGTTCGGGCCGACGTCCCGGCCGAATCGGTCTACGAACACGGAGACGGCGTCGACCAGCGCGCCGGGCGCCGGCGTGCCGTCTGACCTGCGGAAGTCGTTGCAATGAACCCACGCCCAGCTCCTCGCGTGCTTGGAACCCCAGATGTGCGCCTGTCCCCCACGCGCCCCAGAGACCTCGAGCGTCTCCTCCGGTAGGGTGACGGTTCCGTCGATCGACAGGTCCCCGTGCGGGAGCACGAGCACCGTCTGGGCGACCCCGGCTCGACGGAGCAGTGGATGGACGTGCTCGAAGGAGCCGGTACCAGGCGTCCAGCGTAGATCCCAGCCGACGTCCTCGAAGCCACCGCGCATGCCCTGGTCGCTCAGCGAGGCCCCGTCGAGGGTCAGCTCGAACGGATCCGGTCGCGCGGTGAGCTCGTCGATCGGCAGTGTGACCTTTCGCGCGAGCTTCGCCGAGCGCCCAGGCCGTGGATCGATCGCCACCAGCCACAGCGCGCAACTCGCCGCCACGCCGGTGCGCTCGAGCGGCGCGACCATGGTGTACCTGATCCACAGGCCGACCCCGGAGCGGGGATCGGTCAGCGTCAGGTAATAGACCTCGTAGTGGCCGGGGTCTCCTCGCCACCGCAGCTCGTTGGGCCGGGTCAGCATCGGAGCTGAGGCTATCCGTTGCCCCGGGCCGCCCGCAGAGCTCTGTCCAGCTCGTCCTCGCGCCCGCTGAGGGCGCCGTCCAGCTTCGCCGCGAGCGCCGCCCGCAGACCGATTCCGACCGCCGGGCCCTCCGGAATCCCGGACGCGACGAGGTCCCGGCCGTCGATCTCGAGCTGGACATGCCGGAGCCGCTCGAGCCACGTGCGGGCCTTCTCGATCGGGCCGAGCGCTCCCGCGATTGCGACGAGCTCGGGACTGGCAGCTTCGAGTGCCTCGGCGATCTCAGATGGGCTGGTCGCGGCGTCGAGTGCTTCCGCTACAGCGCCTGCGCGCAGCGCCGCCGCGACGATCGTGTCGCGGTCGCGAGCGTCGAACGCCAGCCTGTCGAGCAGTTCCGGTAGCGCGGCCGCCGGCACCCCACGTGCGGCCAGGCTCAGCACGACGAGGTCGCGGCGGCCGTCGCTGGGGAGCAGCTCGAGCGCTCGCTCGGCGAGCGCCGGATCCACGAGCCCGAACTGCTCGTCGATCGCGCGATCGAGCTCGAGCTCCCGGAGCTTCTTGAACGTCGCGACGGGATCCGACTCCATCGCCGCCAGCCGCAGCTCAGCGCCGATCCGCGGACCGCTCACCGTCCACAGTGCGCCGGAGCGGACCGCGGCGAGCGCCAGCTCGAGCGTGTGCTGCTCGACGCCGAAGCCGAGCCGGGCCGCGTACCGCGCCAACCTCAGCAGCCGGGTCGGGTCGTCGGTGAAGCTCCGATCGTGAAAGACCCGCAGCAGCCTGGCCTCGAGGTCCGCCAGGGCGTTCGGAGCCGGCGTCAGCTCGCCGGGTGTGGGGCCGTCGAGCGCCATCGCGATTGCGTTCACCGTGAAATCCCGGCGAACGAGGTCCTCGATCAGACCCGCCGGTGCAACCTCCGGCAACGCCCCAGGATGCGGGTAGGTCTCCGTGCGCGTCCGCGCTATGTCGTACGTGAACCCGTCGGGCCTCACCGAGGATGTGCCGAACCGGTCGTGGATCCGGGCCGGGCCCAGGCGGCGGGCGAGCGCCGCTGCGTCGCCATCCACGACGAGGTCGAGCTCGTGGGGCCGCCGTCGGAGCAGGAGGTCCCGGACCGCGCCCCCGACGAGGTACACACCGGGCTCCCGATCCAGGCTCGCCAGGAGCGGCGCGGCGGCCGGGAGGGCGCGAAGGGCCGCGATCAGGCGCGTTGGCGGCGGAATCTCCACGCGTGGATCTTCGCGCGCGGAGACGACGGCCCCGCTCCTGGGGCCTGACCGGGACCCCCGTGGCTAGCATGCGAGGCATGCCGAGCCCCGGTTCGCGGCGTCTGCTGCGGGTTGGTCTCGTTACGGTCGCGGTCCTGCTGCTCCTTGTGGCGGGCGCCGTGGCGTTCGTCCTCCTGCACGCGCCCGGCAACGTCTCCCATCCCGATCTGTCGTTCACCGCGCCCACCACGACGACGACGGCCGCGGCGCCGCCGCCGAAGAAGCGGGTGGTCGTCAACGATTTCGAGTGGCCCCGGTACGGCTTCGACGCCGCCAGGACGAGGTTCTTCCCGGGCGCGCCGCGAGTGCACCCGCCGTTCCGTGTCGGTTGGCGCTACGAGGACTACGCGCTCCTCGAGTTTCCGCCCGTCATCTATCAGAACACGCTCTACCAGCTTGACGACGACGGATCGATCAAGGCCATCAACAAGCTGAACGGCCACCGGATCTGGGAGCACAAGCTCGGGACGCTGGCAGCCGCCTCTCCGGCGCTCGGCGTCAAGCAGCACCTGCTGTACGTACCGATCCTGTCCAAGACCGGCCACAGCCCGGGTAAGGGGAGTCTCGATGCGGTGTCGATGAAGACCGGGCGCGTCGTCTGGTCTCACGCCATCCCCGCCGGCACCGAGTCATCACCGATGGCCTGGGGCGACGCCGTGTACTTCGGCGACCAGGGCGGAACCGTCTACGCGCTGCGTGGCCGCGATGGCCACGTGTTCTGGACCTACCACGCCAGCGGTGCCGTCAAGGGCGGCCCGGCGCTCGCGAACGGGATCCTCTACTTCGGCGACTACGCCGGCCGCGCGTACGCGCTGAACGCGAATACGGGCCACCAGATCTGGGCCGTCAGCACTGGTGGAACGCACTTCGGCTTCGGCTCGGGCAACTTCTACTCGACGCCCGCCGTCGCCTTCGGCCGTGTGTATATGGGCAACACCGACGGTCGGGTGTACTCGTTTGCCGCGCGCACGGGGCAACTCGCCTGGGCTACCGCCACCGGCGCCTACGTGTACGCCTCGCCCGCCGTCGCCGATCTACCGGGAATCGGACCGACTGTTTACATCGGCTCCTACGACGGAAACTTCTACGCGTTCAATGCTCAGTCGGGGGCCGTCCGCTGGCGCCACCCGGTCGGAAACAGAATCTCCGGGTCGGCCACCATCGTTGACGGCGTCGTGTATTTCTCGGCGCTCGGGTCGAGAACGACGAGCGGTCTGAACGCGCGCACCGGCCAGCGGGTGTTCTCGTTCCCCGACGGGGCCTTCAACCCGGTCGTCTGCGACGACGGCGCGATCTATCTGAGCGGCTATTCGATGCTCTATCAGCTGCTTCCGAAGCGGCCCGCCCGGCGGCCCGCCACCCACGCGGCGGCCGCTCGAGCCGGGCATCACGCGGCCCGACGAGCCAAGGCCCGGGCGAAACACCACGCCCGGCATAAAAGCCACAATTAGCGGCGCAAATAATCGCCCACGGAACGTGCGTTCGGGGGTTCTTGCTATTGTTTCTGACCTATGCGTTGTCGTAGTGGAAGTCATTGTCAGCAGCCGGCCATCAAGGGCCGTCGGTTCTGCGCGGAGCACGCGGCGGAGCTCGATCGCATGCGCGAGGAGCTCAAGGACGCTGCCGCGGCTCGGATTGGGCGGGGCCGTCCCAAGCGGTCGTCCACGTGCTGCCGCCCCGGCTGCTACGAACCCCGCGTTCCGCCTGCCGCGTACTGCGATGCGTGCGCAGCGGCCGGATATGTGGAAGAGGCCGCCTAGCGCGGCCGACTCACAGCCGGGTCAACAGAACATAACTGCATTCTTGCCGGAAACGGCCGGGGGTCTCCGCGGCGCTCTTCCGGCTGCTCGTCCCGGGGCGCACGCCGCCGGCGCTGGGCGCCGCCCGCGCGAGGGGCGCGGGCAGCGCCGGCGCTATGACCCTCAGCCTCGGAACGAGTGGAACGCGCCGAGCGGGCTCGGCAGCTTGGGCGTGAACGGCTTGAACTGGAACGACCTGCTCGTGTCGAATCCGGCCCTCGCTGCCGCTGACTTGTCGGCGAACGGCGTGAGCGCGGCGACCGCCTGCTCGATCTTCGTCCAGCGCAGCGTTCGCTCGTAGCCGTTGTTGTTCGGCGGGTCGACGCTCTCGGCCTTGCCCTGGGCTCCCGTGATCGTCTCGATCGGGCCGCCGTTGCCCGTCGCCACGTCGGGACCGAGCACGCGGGCGAGCGTCCGATGGTCGCTTTCGATCCCCATGATCCTCGCGGCGGTGACGCGCAGATCCGGGTTGCTGAAGCGGCGCACGC
The DNA here is from genome assembly GCA_963812225.1 of uncultured Solirubrobacterales bacterium. Taxonomy (GTDB): domain Bacteria; phylum Actinomycetota; class Thermoleophilia; order Solirubrobacterales; family Solirubrobacteraceae; genus Palsa-465. The sequence continues at coordinate 15,999 of CAWEUN010000004.1, read as the reverse complement.
CCACCAGGTACGCGGCGATGAACGCGTCCTCGAGCGTGACGAGGACGTTGAGCGTCGTCTGGGTGTCGGAGAACATCTTGGGCGGGTAGTAGAACGTCGTGAACGGCGAGGGCTTCTTGGTGACGCTCATCTCGAGGAGGTAGTGGGACATCTCCTCCTGACGCGCCGCCTCGAGGTAGCCCTGGTCATCCGACGGCAGCCCGGCGAAGAACGGCGCTTGATCGATGATGTTGGTGTACGTCGTCACCGCGAGCGCCTCGGCGATCTGCGCGGCTCCGAGAATCGCGAGGTCGCCCTTGGTCACGCCGTGCTTGCGCTTGGCATCGGCAAGGCTCGGGAGCAGTGCCTCCAGGGCGGACGCGCCCACGAGCGCGCCGGCTCCAGTGGCCGCCGTCCTGCCCAAAAACTGCCTGCGGTCGCTGACGCCTTCTGACTGTTGCGAGGACATACGGTCTCCGTTCTGCGGGGGTGGTCTTTTGCGCCGCTATACGGATTGCGGCCGCCCCCGGATCACCCACGCCGCTGTTGGGCATTGATCCGGTCCGCCCCGGCTTCCGTACAGGTAGTGATCTTCTGCGGCCCGACCTGATCGAATCCCCTGAAGCCCATGTTCAGAAATGCCCGCCGGTCCCGTCCCGCTGACCTGCGAACGCTCGCGGACGAAGACTTGATGCAGCTCGTCCACGATGGCGAAGTGGGCGCGTTCGAGGTGATCTTCGACCGCCACGCCGGCGTCGGGTTCTCGCTTGCCTACCGGATGTGTGGGCGTCGTGCGATGGCCGAGGACATCGTCCAGGAGGCGTTTCTGTCGCTGTGGCGGACCGGCGCGCGCTACGACCGGGCCCGCGGCAGCGTGCGCTCGTGGGTGCTGAGCGCCGTCCACAACAGAGCCGTTGACGCTTTCCGCCGGGAGGCCGTGCGCGACCGTCAGGCCGTCTCGGACGAGGGGATCGCCGACCGGCTTCCGGCGCCGGAGCGGACGGACGCGGAGGTCGAGCGCCGAGACGACGCGAGCCAGGTCCGCAAGGCGCTGGCCGACCTGCCGTCAGACCAGCGACAGGTGATCGAGCTCGCCTACTTCGGCGGGTTCACCCACAGCCAGATCGCCGAGATGCTCCATCTGCCGCCGGGTACCGTGAAGGGCAGGATGCGTCTGGGCCTGGCGAAGATGCGCGTCGCATTTGGCGAGGCCGCGGAGGTCGTGCTATGACGGCACGGGACGAGCAATGAACGCTGGAGATCGGATGTCCGACCGTCACGACTGCGGCGGGGATGCCGCGGCGTACGTCCTCGGCGCGCTCGACACCGCCGAGGCCGAGGCATTCCGGGCCCACATGGCGACCTGCATCATCTGCCGCGACGAGGTCGCGGCGCTTCAGCGCGTCGCGGATGCACTCCCGATGGCGGCGCCGCAGTATGAGGCGCCGAGCGGCCTGCGTCGCCGGGTGCTCGCCGACGTGCGTGCTGAGGCTCGGACTCAGCCCACGACGCATAGGCCGCGATCGCCGCGGATCCGCCTGCCGAGGCCGGCGCTCGCAGGGGCGCTCGCGGTCGTGCTTGCGCTCGTGGTCGTCGGCGTGGTCGAGCTCGCTTCCAGCGGGTCGAACGGCGTTCGGGTGATCTCCGCGCACGTGACTGCCGCCGACGCGAGCGCCCAGCTGCGCGTCACCGGAGGCCGCGGGGAGCTCGTCGTCCGCCACTTCCCGCCCCCTCCCGCCGGCCACATTTACGAAGTCTGGTTGCAGCGGGGCCACAGCGCCCCCTCCCCGACCAAGACGCTGTTCAGCGTCACGTCGAGCGGTGCCGGGAGTATCGGGCTGACGAACAGCCTGAACGGCGTGAGCGCCGTCCTCGTCACGCCTGAGCCGGCTGGGGGAAGCCTGGCGCCGACCCACGCGCCCGTGATCGTCGCGCAGCTGACCTGAGCGCTCTCGCAGCTGACCTGAGCGCTCGCGCGGGGCTAGCCGCGGCGCACCGGGATCCCGGCGGCCGCCAGGTGCTCCTTGACCTCTTCTACCGTGTGGTGACCGTAGTGGAAGATCGACGCGCAGAGCACGGCGTCGGCGCCGGCGTTGATCGCGTCGGTCAGGTCGTCGAGCTCGCCGGCGCCTCCCGAGGCGATCACCGGCACCCCGACGCGTTCGGCGACCGCGGCGGTCAGCTGCAGGTCGTAACCCGCGTTGCTGCCGTCGCGGTCCATGCTCGTGAGCAGAATCTCGCCGGCGCCGCGCTCGACGGCCTCCTGCGCCCACGCGACGGCGTCCCGCCCCGTCGGAGTGCGGCCCCCCGCGAGGTACGCCTCCCATGCCCCGTCCTTCCTGGCTTTCGCATCGATCGCGAGCACCACGCACTGCGAGCCGAACGTGTTGGCGAGCTCGTCGATCAGCTCCGGCCGCTGAAGTGCCGCCGAGTTGATCGAGGTCTTGTCGGCGCCGGCATCCAGCACGGCCTGGGCGTCCATCGTCGAGCGGATCCCGCCACCGATCGTGAACGGGATGAACACGTCGTCAGCGGTTCGTCTCGCGAGCTCGACGACCGTCTCGCGCTTGTCGGAGGTCGCGGTGATGTCGAGGAACACCAGCTCGTCGGCTCCGGCACCGTCGTATCGGCATGCCAGCTCGACAGGATCGCCGGCATCGCGCAGGTCGACGAAACCGACCCCCTTCACGACCCGGCCACGATCGACGTCCAGGCACGGGATGACCCGCTTGTAGTGCATCAGGGATCCAGCACCTGCTGGGCCTCGCCCACGGTGAACCGGGCCTCGTACAGCGCCTTCCCGACGATCACACCGGTCATGTTCACCTGGCGGAGCGCGAGCAGTGACCGGATGTCGTCCAGCGATGCGACCCCGCCGGAATAGATGAAGGTGCCGCGGACCGCCGCGGCGATGCGGCGCGCTCCGTCGACGTCGGGCCCCTCCAGCGTGCCATCGTGGTCGATGCTCGAGTAGACGAATCGGTGCACGCCGCGTCCGCCGAGTCGCTCGACTACGGACTCCATCGGGATCTCGGTCTGCTCGCTCCAGCCGGACGCCGCGAGGAGGCCGTTGCGGGCGTCGACGGACACCACGACGCGCTCGCCGAACTCCGCGACGGCCTCGTCCAGGAAATCGATGTCCGTATAAGCGGCGGTGCCGATCACGACCCGGGACGCGCCGGCCTGCACGACGTCTCTGAGAGCGGCGATCGTCCGCAGGCCCCCGCCCACCTGCACGGACACGTCGAGTTCGCTCGCGATCCGCCGGACGTGCTCGAGGTTCGCGGGTGCCCCGGCGCGAGCCCCATCGAGATCCACGACATGCAGGCTTCGTGCCCCGGCGTCGACCCACCGTCTGGCGGCGTCGAGCGGGTCGGAGTCGTACACGGTCTTGGCGTCGAAATCGCCCCGCGTCAGCCTGACGGTCTTGCCCTCGAGGATGTCGATCGCCGGCAGCAGGATCATGCGCGAGCGGCTTCCGGTTGCGCCGTGGCGGCCTGCCCGGCGCACAGCGCCCTGAAGTTGGCGAGCATCCGCAGGCCGTGCGCGGAGGACTTCTCCGGGTGGAACTGGACGCCAAACACCGAGCCGTGCGCGACGACGCTCGCGAACCGCTCGCCATACTCCGCTGTCCCGACGACGACCTCCGAATCGGCCGGACGGGCGGCGAACGAGTGGACGTGGTAGAAGGGGCCGCCGCCATCGGGAAGACCCGCGGTCAGCCGCGACGCCCGCTCGAATCGGACCTCGCTCCAGCCGATGTGCGGGACGCGCAGGCCGCCTGCCCGCAGTGCGGTGACGCTCCCGGCGATCACCCCGAGGCCCGCCGTCTCGCCGAGCTCCTCGGAGCGCTCGAACAGCAGTTGCATCCCGAGGCAGATCCCGAGTAGAGGGGTCCCCCGCGCCGCTCGTTCACGGAGCAGCTCGACCAATCCGAGCTCGCGGAGGTTGCGCATCGCCAGCGGGAACGCGCCGACGCCGGGGACGATCAGACCGTCGGCTTCGACCAGTGTCTCGTGATCGCCGGAGACCGTTGCCCTCGTCCCGACATGCTCGAGTGCCTTCTCGACCGAGCGGCGGTTCCCCATCCCGTAATCCACGACCGCGATCAGCGGCGAAGTCCGGGGCGTCATGTGAGCGTGCCCTTGGTGCTTGGCACGCCGTCCTCGCTCGGATCCTGCGCGACGGCGAACCGCATCGCCCGTGCCAGCGCCTTGAAGGTCGCTTCGATGACGTGATGCGCGTTTGTGCCCGTCTCGATCGTGAGGTGCAACGTCAGCTTCCCGTTCATGGCCAACGCGCGGCAGAACTCCTCGGCGAGCTCATGGTCGAAGTTGCCGATCGCCCCGGGCGGAAGCGCCCCTTCGAACACGCACAGCCCCCGGCCCGAGATGTCGATGGCGCACGAAGCTCGGGCCTCGTCCATCGGCACGGTCGCCTCCCCGTAGCGGGAGATCCCGGCACGGTCCCCGAGGGCACGGTCGAACGCCTGGCCGATGCAGATCCCCACATCCTCGACCGTGTGGTGCGCGCCGGTGTGAAGGTCTCCGCTGGCGTGCACGTCGAGGTCGAAGCGCCCGTGCCGCGCGAACAGGTCGAGCATGTGGTCGAGGAACCCGACGCCGGTCTCGCGCTCGCCCGAGCCGGTCCCGTACACGCCGAGCGTCACCCGGATCTCGGTCTCTGCGGTCGTGCGGTCGATTTCAGCGGTGCGGCTCATCGGCTGCCATTGTCGCGAATGCGCGCCTCCATCGACCGGGCGTGGAGCTCGAAGCCCTCGGCCCGCGCCACCGGCGCCGCCGCGCGGGCAAGCCCAGTGCCGTCCTCGATCCGGACCTCGGTAAAGCCGCGGCGAAAGTGCGACGGGGACAGCGCCGACGCGAATCTGGCGGCGCCTCCCGTCGGCAGGATGTGGTTCGACCCCGCGATGTAGTCGCCGAAGGCCGTGCCGGAGCGCTCGCCCACAAACACGCAACCCGCCCGCGTGACGCGGGGAGCGAGCCGCTCGGCCGCGGGGCCCGCCAGCTGCAGGTGCTCCGGCGCGAGCGCCTCGGCCAGCTCGAGCGCCTGACTTAGGTCACCCACGTCGATCAGCCGCGCCACCGCGGCCGATTCGGGACCGTCAACGATCCGTGCATTGAGGTCGGCGAGGATCGCGTCGGAGTCAGAGATCGCGATCACGAGCGTCCCGGGGCCGTGCTCCGCCTGCGCCAGTAGGTCGAGCGCCAGCGGGCCGGGGTCGGCGTCCCCATCCGCGATCACTACCAGGTCACTCGGCCCGGCAAAGCCGTCGATGCCGACGTCGCCGAATACCTGGCGTTTCGCCTCCTGCACGTACAGGTTGCCCGGTCCCACGATCACGTCCACACCGCCCACCGATTCGGTGCCGTACGCCAGCGCTGCCACGGCCTGCGCACCGCCGACCCTGTACACAGCATCCGCGCCGGTCAGCCAGCAGGCCCCGAGCACGACGGGATGGACGTCGCCATCGCGGCCTGGAGGAGTACACACGGAGATCCGGTCGACGCCCGCAACCCGCGCGGTGACGACGCCCATCACGACGGTGCTCGGGTAGGGCGCGCGGCCGCCGGGGACGTAGACCCCAGCACTCGCCAGCGGGCTGGTGCGCAGGCCCACCTCGTGGCGGTCGAACCGGACCAACGGGTCAGGGCGCAGGCCCGCCTCCGCGACCCGCCCGACGTTGTGGATCGCGAGCTCGAGTCCTGCGCGCACGTCGGGGTGCAGACCGTCGGCAGCCGCCTCAAGGTCTGACTCGGAGACCCGCAGCGGGCCGGGCTCGGTCCCGGCAGTGTCGAACCGGCGCGTGTAATCACGGAGCGCCTCGTCGCCTCGCGAACGCACCTCCGCGATTACCTCGGCGACGGCGTCGCGCACGGACTCGGCCGCCGGAACGAGCGCACGGATCTCCCCCGCGAGCCCGGCCGGTTCGCCGGCCGCGAGCAGCCGCTCACACAGCATTCAGCCGCTCCAGCAGCCGGTCGATCGCCTGAGCTTTCAGCTTGTGGGCGACCGGATTCGCGATCAGCCGCGCCGTGCTGACGGCGATCTCCTCCCGGACCACGAGCCCGTTCTCGCTCAGCGTCGTTCCTGTGGCGGTGAGGTCGACGATGCCCTCCGACAGACCCGTCAGCGGCGCGAGCTCGACGGAGCCCTTGACCTCCACGATCTCCGCCTGGCGCCCGGTATCGAGGAAATGGCGCGCCGCGATCTTCGGATACTTGGTCGCGATCCTGACCACGCCCAGACGGCGCAGCGCCTCCTCCGCTCGATCCTCCCCCGCGACCGTCGCCAGCACCATGCGACAGTGCCCGTAGCCGAGGTCGACGAGCTCGTAGACCTCGCGCTCGGACTGCTCCATCAGCACGTCCTTGCCGGTGATGCCCAGGTCGGCCGCGCCGGCCTCCACATAGGTGGGCACGTCCGACGGTCGCATCGTCACAATCCCGACGTCGTCGAACAGCAGCTTCCGGTCGTTCTGACGGACCTCGCTGGTATCCACGCCGAGCCGGTCGAGCAGGTCGAGCGTCTCGGTGAACAGCGCGCCGCGGGGAACGGCGATCTGCAGCTCGCTCAACGCCCCGCCTCCTCACCGGCGAGCGCGAGGTGCACCCGCTCGACCACGAGCGCGAACCCGACCGCGGGCAGCGGCCGCCCGAAGGTCCCCAGGAGCTCGTCGTACCGACCGCCGGAGCCGATCGGCACCCCGTGGGCCGGGTCGTAGACCTGAAACACGGCGCCGGTGTAGTAGCCGAGGTTGCGGAGCAGCCCGAGGTCGAAGATGACGCGCTCGGCGACCTCGGGCGCGAGCAGAGCGTGAACCTCGCGCATGCCGCTTACGGCCTCGTCGAGCTCCGCTGAGAGCGTTTCGAGCACGTCCTGGCCACCCCGCGTCTGCGGCACCCGCAAGAGAAGCTCCGACACCTCGTCTCTGAGTCCGAGCTCCCTGACCTCGCGCTCGACGCCGACGAAGTTGCGACGCACGAGCTCGGTCAGGATGAGCTCGTGCCGCTCGCTGGGAACCCCGACCGTGTCGAGGAGCGTCGGATACAGCGAGGCGTCGCCGAGGCCGACGCGGTAGCGCTGTAGACCCGCCGCATCGAGTGCCGCGCACAGCACCGAGAGCGCCTCCGCGGTTCCCTCCGGGGCCGGCGACCCGATCAGCTCCACTCCCGCCTGGAGTAACTCGCGCGACTGCCCGCGCTGCGGTCGCACGTCACGGTAGACGTGCGCGAGGTAACAGAAGCGCAGCGGCGTGTCCGCGTGGCTGTAGCGGGTCGCCGCCAGCCGCACGATCGGGACGGTCATGTCCGATCGCAGCACGAGCACGTTGCCATGCTCGTCGAACAGGCGGTAGGCGGCCTGTGTGCCCATCGTGAGCGTTCGCTCGTACTCGAGCGCCGGCGTGTACACCTCCTGATAGCCGGCGCGATCGAAAACCGCTCGCATGCGGTCCGTCATCGCGCGCAGTTCGCGCATCTCGTCGGGCAGGACGTCTCGCGTTCCGCTGGGGATGCGATCGATCATCGTCTTCGATGCGCTGCCGGTGCCTCGGCCACCCGGACTGCTTGCGCTGCTCACACGGTCGCGGGCACGTCGTCCAGCCGCTCGATCCGCGCGCCCAGCTCACGCAGGCGCTCGTCGATCCGCTCGTAGCCGCGATCGATCTGACTGATGTTGCCGATCTGCGTCTCGCCGTCGGCGCACAGCGCGGCGATCAACATCGCCATCCCGGCGCGGATGTCGGGTGACTCGACGCGCTGCCCACGCAGACGCCGGGGGCCGACGACGATCGCCCGGTGGGGGTCGCAGATCGTGATCGCGCCGCCCATCATCACGAGCTTGTCCGTGAAGAACAGGCGGTTCTCGAACATCTTCTCGTGGATGATCACCGACCCCTCGGCCTGCGTGGCGAGAGCGACGGCAATGCTGGTCAGATCGGCGGGAAACGCCGGCCACGGCCCGTCCTCGACCTTTGGCATGTAGTCGCCGTCGTCATTTCGCATCACGAGCCTCTGATTGCCGGGCACGATCACGTCCGCCCCCCTCACCTCGCTGCGTAGCCCGAGACGGTCGAAGACGAGGCGGATCATCCGCAGGTCCTCGGGAACTGTGTCCTTGACGATCAACTCGCCGCCGGTGACGCCGGCGAGCGCCATGAACGAGCCGATCTCGATGTGATCTGGCGCGATCGTGTGCGTGCAGCCGCGCAGCCGACCGGTCCCGTGGACGGTCATCACGTTTGAGCCGATTCCGTCGATCGAGGCGCCCATGGCCACCAACATCCGCGCCAGGTCCTGGACGTGAGGCTCCGAAGCCGCGTTGCGGATCACGGTCGGTCCGCGGGTAAGCGCAGCCGCCATCAGCGCGTTCTCCGTAGCCATCACCGACGGCTCATCCATCAGGAAGTCGCACGGGCTCAGCCCGAGCGACGGCGCGGTCAGGACGATGTCGACGTCGGGGTGCTCCACCGATGCGCCGAGCGCCCGGAACGCGTCCAGGTGCGGATCGAGCCGGCGGCGGCCGATGACATCACCGCCGGGCGGTGGCATGTGGGCGCGCCCGAACCGCGCCAGCAACGGGCCGGCGAGGAGAAACGACGCCCTGATCCGCTCGGCCAGGTCGCGGTCGACGTCGTGGCGGTCGACCGTCGAAGAGTCGATCAGAACCTCGCCCCGGCCGAGCCACGTCACCCTCGCGCCGAGGCTCTCGATCAGGTTCGTCATCGCGTCCACGTCGCTGATGCGCGGGACGTTGCGCAGGATCACCTCGTCCTCGGTCAGCAGGCACGCGGCCAGGATCGGCAGCGCGCCGTTCTTGTTACCGGCAGGAACGATGGTGCCCGACAGCGGCACCCCGCCTTCGATGACAAACTTCTCCATAGGTGGCTTCCCCTTGGTCGCTCTGGGGCGGGGGGCCCTCAGCGTAGCTGGTGAGGGCGCGTCTAGCGCTGCGGTCCGGGCGCCGAGCCCGGCCTGTGAGCGCTCAGCTAGGGTAGAAGACATGCAGCAGGAGATTTCGCGAGACGAGGCCTGGAACCTCCTTTGCGAGTGGACCCAATCGGAGTCGCTTCGGCGCCACATGCTGGCCGTGGAGGCCGCGATGCGCGCCTACGCGCCGCGGTTCGACGGCGACGTCGAGCTGTGGGGTCTCACCGGCCTGATGCACGACCTCGACTACGAGCGCTACCCGAACCTCGAGGACGGACATCCACGCTACGCGCTGCGGGAGCTCGAGGCGCGCGGCTATCCGCCGGAGCTCGTCCGCGCCGTCGCCTCACACGCCGACTTCCTCGGGGTTCCGCGCGAGACACCGATGGAGAAGACCCTGTTTGCCGTGGATGAGCTCTCCGGGTTCGTCCTCGCGGTCGCGTACGTCCGCCCCGATGGCCTCGTCGGCATGACGCCGAAATCGGTCAAAAAGAAGCTCAAGCAGCCGAGCTTCGCGGCGGCTGTCAACCGTGAGGAGCTCCGTCACGGCGCCGAGGAGCTCGGCGTCGACTTTGACGAGCATCTGCAGATCGTGATCGACGCGCTGGCGGCGCGGCGCGATGAGCTGATGCCCGCGGCCGGGGCGGCGTAGAGATCGACCAGGCGCCACCGGCAGCCCTCGCCGGTGGCCTCCAGGCCCGCCGGCGCTCTCGGGCCAGCGGTGCGCCACTTGCATCTCGTGACCGTCTGCGAGAGGCTCGCACGGGAATCACCGTCTGACCAGATGGGGCCGGTCCGGGCGGTCGGAAAAGAGGAGGAGTCATCCATGTCCGCTGAGAACGAAGCGCTCGTGCGTCGCTTCTTTGAGGAGTTCTGCAACCAGCGCCGCGCCGCGGTGGCGGATGAGATCGTCGCCGCGGATTACGTGTCCCATGGTCCTCAGGCGCCACCGGCAGAGGGCCCGGAGGGCGTCAAGACGAGAGTTGGGCTCTACCAGGAGTCCGTCGACGGACACTGGAACGTCGCCGAAATGATGTCCGCCGGCGACCGCGTCGTGGCGCGCTGGACGGGCACGGGCACGCACCGCGGGGAGCTGATGGGGATCCCGCCGACTGGAAAGCCCGTCGACGTCGAGGCGATCTCGATCTTCCGGATCGCCGACGGCAAGATCGCCGAGGAATGGACCGTCTGGGACGCCCTCGGGCTGCTGCAGCAGGTCGGCGCTGTCCCGGCGCCGGCGTAACTCCTGTGTTCGCCTCAGATCTGAGGCGTCGCTAGCTGCGCGGGTCGCCTGGCCGCGCGGGTCGCCTGGCATCTCGGAGCCTTCGCCCCGGCGGTCTTGGCTAAGGTCCAAGCATGGCCGGGAAGATCACGATCGTCGTCCTCGAGGGAGACGAAACCGGCCAGGAGCTGCTCGAGCAGTCGTTGCGTCTGCTCGATCCGTCTGTGCTCGAGCTCGACCTCGACCTTCTGCGGTTCGACCTTTCACTCGAGAACCGCCGGGCCACGTCCAACCAGATCGTGAGCGACGCGGCACTGGCAATGCGGGAGGCGGGACTCGGCCTGAAGGCGGCGACGATCACGCCCGAGGGAGCGGGCGACGTCGGCTCGCCCAACCGGATCCTCCGCGAGCAGGTCGACGGAAAAGTGATCGTGAGGACCGCGCGCCGCCTGCCGGGCGTCACGCCGATCGCCGGCGTCCACTACCCGATCTCCGTGGTTCGGATGGCCGTCGAGGACGCCTATGGCGCCAAGGAGTCCCGTGACGGCGAGCCAGGCTCGCCCGGGGAGGTCGCCCACCGAACGGAGCGGATCACGCGTTCCACGTGCCACGGCGTGGCCGAGTACGCCTTCCGGACTGCGGAGAAGATGAACGCGCGGGTCTACGGCGGCCCGAAGTGGACCGTCTCGCCGGTGTACGAGGGCATGTTCAAGGAGGAGATGGACCTCGCCGCCCAGCGCCATCCTGAGGTCGCGTATCAGCCCGTGCTGATCGACGCCACATACGCCGGCCTGCTGTCAGGCGCGACCGACGCGCCGCTCGTGATCCCGGCGCTGAACCGTGACGGGGACTGTCTCTCCGACCTGGTGCTTCCGATGTTCGGCTCGATCGCCGGAGCGGAGTCGGTGCTGCTGTCGTTCGACGACGAATACGCGACGACCGTCGCGATGGCGGAGGCGCCCCACGGGACGGCTCCCGCCCTCCACGGCAAGGACGTCGCCAATCCCCTGGCGATGATCTTGGCGTGCGGCGCGGTCCTCCGCTACGCGGCCGAGCGCAACGGAGCCGACGCCGAGCGTGCCTCTCGAGCGATCTATGAGGCGTCGCTGGAGACCGTTGCCGCCGGCGTGCGAACCCCGGACCTCGGCGGACACTCGAGCACGACGGAGTTCACCGACGCGGTCGTCGAACGGGTCCGCACGAAGCTCGATATCTGGTCCTCACTGTGACGTCGTTTCACCAGTCGTAGACATAACGCGCAGCCCGCGATTCCGTCCGACCCCTCCCCTACGCTCCCGAACATATGTTCCAGGCTTCAACTAGCCGCCTGCGCACCCTCGTGAGGTGGGCCGAGGACGTCCTCGGCGACTCGGAGGATGATGCGCTCGCATCCCATCACAACTTCATGTCGCACCCGCACCGGCGCCCGCTGCGCTGGGAGCGCGCCCGCCGGCCCGGCACCGTTGCCGCTCGTCCCGCCCACTGCATTTCGCCGGTACGGGCGAGCACGGGCGCCACGCGCCGCGACGCCGCCGCTCGCTAACGCTCACTCCCGGAGGATGCCGCCCCAGTCTCCTGGGTCGACGTCCTCGAGGGTCTGCGAAAACGTCCACTGGTGGCCCCACGGGTCCTCGGCGTTGTATTGGCGCTCGCCGTACATGTGGTCGGTCGGCTCCTCGAGGATCTTTGCTCCCTGGGCTCGCGCATGATCACAGTGCGCCTTCGCGTTCTCGACGCGCACGAGCACCGAGTGTGTGACTTCGCCGGGGGCGCGGCGGGACACGGTCGAAGCGGACGTCGCCGACGATCACCGCGCCGCCTTCGCCGACGGTCATTTGATGGCGTCCCGATGCGAGCCGCGAACTAGCGGATCATCAGCACGAGGCTGATCACGCCACTCGGCTCCCCGGTGGTCTGCGTATTGCCGGAGGCAATCAGGCTGATGATGACCGCGATGAACGTCCCCAGCCCGAGGACGACGCACACGACGAGCAGCACGAATACCTGGGGGTTCTCGCGAAAGTAGGCGATGAGGCCGCGCACAGCCTTAGATCGTGCCACGCGAAGGCGGGCGGGGCACCGGCACGCCACTTTAGGGCGAGCGTGGCAGCATGGAGACGATGCCCGATAGACCCAGCGCCGCCAATCCGGACGGCGAAGCCATCACCCCGGAGGGGCTCGAGGCCCTGAAGGCAGAGCTCGCAGAGCTCGAGACCACGGGCCGCCGCGAGATCGCGAAGCGGATCCTCACCGCCCGCGAGCACGGCGATCTCAGCGAGAACGCCGAATACCACGCGGCGAAGGAGGACCAGGCACACCTCGAGACACGGATCAAGAGGTTGCGGCAGCGCCGGCTCAACGCCGTGGTCGTCGAGCGAAACACCGAGGACGCCGTCCTTTCCTTCGGACGCACCGCGGAGATCCGCGACGAAGGCACGGGCGAGGTCCATACGTGGACAGTGGTGGGAGCCGCAGAGAGCGATCGAGTCGCCGGCAAGCTCTCCGACCAGTCGCCGGTGGCCAAGGCGCTCCTCGGCCACGCGCCGGGAGACGTCGTCGAGGTCGAAACGCCTCGTGGAGTCCGGAGGCTCCGGATCGAGCGTCTGCTGTAACAAAACGACCCCGTCCGCGGTGGCGAACGGGGTCGAAATCAAAGAAAAAACCGGCGGCGACCTACTCTCCCAGGCCCTTGCGAGCCAAGTACCATCGGCGCTGAGGGGCTTAACGGCTCTGTTCGGAATGGGAAGAGGTGTTTCCCCCTCGCTATAACCACCGGAAACCGGCAGAGACCGCCGCCTCGCGGGCCCTCAAAACTACACAGTGCCAATGCACGGATATCAAAAATCCGTCAAGCCCTCGACCCATTAGTACCGGTCTCCTACGGATGTCACCATCCTTCCAGATCCGGCCTATCAACCTGGTGGTCTACCAGGGGTCTTACTCCCTCAAGGGGATGGGAGAGCTCATCTCAAGGTCGGCTTCCCACTTAGATGCTTTCAGCGGTTATCCGATCCGCACGTAGCTAACCTGCAGTGCCCTTGGCAGGACAACAGATACACCAGAGGTGCGTTCATCCCGGTCCTCTCGTACTAGGGACGACTCCTTTCAACTCTCCAACGCCCACGGCAGATAGGGACCGAACTGTCTCACGACGTTCTGAACCCAGCTCGCGTACCGCTTTAATGGGCGAACAGCCCAACCCTTGGGACCTACTTCAGCCCCAGGATGCGACGAGCCGACATCGAGGTGCCAAACCGGGCCGTCGATGTGGACTCTTGGGCCCGATAAGCCTGTTATCCCCGGAGTACCTTTTGTCCGTTGAGCGACGGCGCTTCCACTTGCTACCGCCGGATCACTAAGGCCTGCTTTCGCACCTGCTCGACCTGTCGGTCTCGCAGTCAAGCTCCCTTGCTGCCTTTACACTCTACGCACGATTTCCGACCGTGCTGAGGGAACCTTTGCGCGCCTCCGTTACATTTTGGGAGGCGACCGCCCCAGTCAAACTACCCACCTGTCACTGTCCGGCGCCCGGATTCACGGCGCACCGTTAGAGATCCAATACACCAAGGGTGGTATCTCAAGGTTGGCTCCACGCCAGCCGCAGCCGGCGCTTCCAAGCCTCCCACCTATCCTGAGCGAGATGCATCGAACCCCAATACCAAGCTGTAGTAAAGGTTCACGGGGTCTTTCCGTCTAGCCGCGGGTACTCGGCATCTTCACCGAGACTGCAATTTCACCGAGCCCCTCGTTGAGACAGCGTTCAAGTCGTTACGCCATTCGTGCAGGTCGGAACTTACCCGACAAGGAATTTCGCTACCTTAGGACCGTTATAGTTACGGCCGCCGTTTACCGGGGCTTAGTTTCGGTGCTTCGAGCCGAAGCCCTAACACCTCCACGTAACCTTCCGGCACCGGGCAGGCGTCAGCCCCTATACGTCGTCTTACGACTTAGCAGAGACCTGTGTTTTTGGTAAACAGTCGCTTGAACCTATTCACTGCGGCCCTCTCGGGCTTCCCTCGCGAAGAGGTTAACCCTACTGGGGCGCCCCTTATCCCGAAGTTACGGGGCGATTTTGCCGAGTTCCTTAACGAGGGTTATCTCGATCACCTTAGTGTGCTCCACTTGCCCACCTGTGTCGGTTTTGGTACAGGCACGCGCTTCCTCCCTAGAGGCTTTTCTCGGAGGCTTGGCATCCGGGACTCGCCGGCTTAGAGCCAGCTGGCATCGCACCTCAGGTTACGCGGCCCCGGATTTTCCTAGGGCCACCCCTACATGCTTACCCCAGGACAACCATCGCCTGGGATCCCATAGCCTTCCTCGTCCCCCCATCGGTCAAACGGAAGCAACGTGGTACGGGAATATCAACCCGTTGGCCATCGACTACGCCTTTCGGCCTCGCCTTAGGTCCTGACTAACCCTGAGCAGACGAACTTTACTCAGGAAACCTTGGGCAATCGGCGGAGGGGATTCTCACCCCTCTTTCGTTACTCATGCCGGCATTCTCACTTCCGGCGCCTCCACAACTGGCTTACGCCGCTGCTTCGCTGGCGCCGGAACGCTCTCCTACCGCGCGATCGGTCCGAAGACCTCACGCACCCGCAGCTTCGGTGGTTAGCTTGAGCCCCGTTACATTGTCCGCGCTCGAACACTTGACCAGTGAGCTGTTACGCACTCTTTCAAGGGTGGCTGCCTCTAAGCCAACCTCCTGGTTGTCTGGGCATTCGAACATCGTTTCCCACTTAGCTAACACTTAGGGACCTTAGCTGGCGGTCTGGGCTGTTTCCCTCTTGACGCTGAAGTTTATCCCCCAGCAACTGACTCCCGGAGTAACCGTGACGGTCTTCGGAGTTTGCCTGAAGTCGGTAACCTGGTAGGGCCCCTAGTCCAAACAGTGCTCTACGGCCGCCACGGAATTTATCCGAGGCTATACCTAAATATATTTCGGAGAGAACCAGATATCACTGAGCTTGATTAGCCTTTCACTCCGACCCACAGGTCATCCGCCCAGTTTTCAACCTAGGTCGGTTCGGTCCTCCACGAGGTCTTACCCCCGCTTCAACCTGCCCATGGGTAGCTCGCTCAGCTTCGGGTCTACCGCCTACGACTATGTCGCCCTGTTCGGACTCGCTTTCGCTACGGCTCCGCTCATCGCTTAACCTTGCCGCAGACGAGTAACTCGCCGGCTCGTTATGCAAAAAGCACGCGGTCACGGCACAAGTGCCGCTCCCACCGCTTGTAGGCACGCGGTTTCAGGTACTATTTCACTCCCCTTCCGGGGTACTTTTCACCTTTCCCTCACGGTACTAGTCCGCTATCGGTCACCAAGGAGTACTTAGCCTTGGAGGGTGGTCCCCCCAGCTTCAGTCCGCGTTTCACGGGAGCGGACTTACTCAGGAACATCTGCAGAAGATCGTGCGATTTCGTCTACAGGACGATTGCCTTCTGTGGTGCGTGGTTCCACACGCTTCGACTATCACACGATTTTGTAACTTCTGCCGGATCGGCCACGATCCGGACCAGACGTCCTACAACCCCCGACGCGCAACGCATGGCCGCTTACACACGCCGGGTTTGGGCTGTTCCCTTTTCGCTCGCCACTACTCAGGGAGTCTCGGTTGATTTCCTTTCCTCGGGGTACTGAGATGTTTCACTTCCCCCGCTTGTCTTCGCCGCGCCTATGTGTTCAGCGCGGGATAACGTCGCATTACCGACGTTGGGTTTCCCCATTCGGGCATCCGCGGGTCAATGGCTATTCAGCGCCTAACCGCGGCTTATCGCAGCCGTTCACGCCCTTCTTCGACTCTTGGTGCCAAGGCATCCACCATGTGCCCTTACTATCTTGACGGTGAT
>CAWEUN010000003.1:0-13976 GCA_963812225.1 uncultured Solirubrobacterales bacterium | reverse complement strand
ATTGATTGCGTCCAACGCCGCCTCCGACTTCAGAAGGTATCCGTTGAACGCGTGGGTCAACTCGGCGGCTTCGACCGCTGCGTCCGCGGCGGCGGCCAGATTCACCTCCATGAATACCGGCGGCGCGAGCCTTGCGAGGCTTGGCCCGAAATTGACAAAGTCTAATGGTGAAATGGACGGCGTGACCCCCTCGCCGCGTAGCTGGTACTCACGGTATGAGGGAACCCTGGAGGGGTACCATGTGGTCTGCCAGTCGACCCATTCCGAGTAGTCGGCAAATTTTGAATCGAAGACCGAAGGTTCCGAGTAGAGCAGGCTGCCCGCGAAGTGGCTGGGATCGATGGGTATCGACGAGCCTTCAACATCAGACGCCATGAGCGGAACCTCGTTCGTACCAGCAACGGGGTCGAGGACGAATTGGCTATCCGTCGCCTGGTGCCCAGTTGGGTCAACTAGGGTGAGAGGGTTGTTGAGGACGTAGGTGTAGGGGTTGATGGCCTGGGGCGAGGCACCTTGTTGGACGGAGTCGGGTTGGGTGAAACGGCCGGTCGTGGGGTCATACGCCCGCGCGCCGAAGTCGTAGAGACCGTTGGCGTCGAGTCGTTTTGAGGTGAACTGACGGCGACCGGAGAGGTCAGGTTGGGGTGGGTGGCCGGTGAACCCCCCGAACGGAAGGTAGTTGGCTCGCGTGTTGGGTATCTCCTGCCCGGTGGGTCCGGTTAGGAAGTTTGTGCCGCCGAGGTGGTCGTCGGTAAACCACGAGACGCTCTGGGATCCCGGTGCGGGAGCGCACCCAGGTTGGGTTGCGGTGCGCGCAAGATGTCGCGTGGCGATGATCTGCCCGCCCGTGAGGTAGGTGGCTTCGCATCCGCTCGAAGTCTCCCTGAAGGTCGGGAGCGGGAGGGTCTCCTCGATTTGGGTGGGTCCGAGCTCTCTGATCCAGACTCTGGTGCCGTCGCCGTCGTAGGCATAGGTGGTGTCCCACGGGCCTCCACTGACTTTGTTGACCTTGCCGCGGGCGAAGTAGGAGTAGTGGCGGATGCTGTTCCCGGAGGAGTCGGTCGAGCTCACGAGCCTGCCGGCGGCGTCGTAACAGTACGGGTCGCGAGCGGTCTGACCCGGTGCGGTGCGGCGAGTCAGCGCGTGGGGTAGTTGGATCGAGACCGGCGGGCAGCTCGAGGCGAGGTTCGCGTTGCCGTAGTCCTGTTGTGCGCCTTCCTTAGCGGTCAGGTTGCCGAGGGGGTCGTAGGCGTAGGCGGACGCGGTGGTGTGGCCGCCGATGTCGAGCGTGCTGTAGTTGAGGCGACTGAGATCGTCGTATCTGTATTTGGCGCTGAAGGACTGGGCCGGGTCACTTACGGACTCGAGGTTGCCAAGGACGTCCCAGTGATAGGTGCGATTGCCGAGGAGGGCGCCGGTGGGCGAGGTCACGGCGCTCGTCTTCAGCGTGTCGGGTCCGAAACCTCCGCTGCCGGTCGGCCCGTCGTCGTACCCAGTAGACGTGGTGGTGCCGTTGCCGAATGTCGTCGTCGCCGGTCTTCCGGTGACCGTCGAAGTGGCGTCACTCAAGTAGCTCTGGGCCTGCGCCGCGGTCTGTCCGATGCCGGGGCCGTAGCCGATGAGCGAGCTCTCGGTTCCGTCGGGGTCGTAGCCGCTGACGGCGACCTCACCGTGCGGGTATTCGAGGAGGCTGACGCGACCCAGCGAGTCCGAGGCAGCCCGCTCGACGACGTCTGCCGCCGTCCGCTGATGGCGTACGTACCTGCTCGACGTGACGAGGCGTCCCTGGAGGTCAAGCGCGTCGTGCTCGCGCGCCACCTGGTCGGCAAGCGAACTGGTCACGGGCAGCTGATTTCGGAGCAGTGTTTGCTCGCCGACGGACTGCGTGTACGCCGATGCAAGCTTGGAGGAGGCCGCGACCTCGAACTCCTTCTTGGCGTAGTTGGACACGCGCACCTCGTCGACGAGCCCTCTGAGTGCGGCGCCGGTCTTGTCGTTGGCGATCAGGAGATCGGCATGGTTATCGACAGATCCGGTGACGCAGACGGCATCGCCGAGCGCCGTCTTTCCGGCGCCCTCGGGACGGAGTGTCTCGGTGGAGCATTTCGTCGGTTTCGGCAGCTGGGTGCATGCGTTTGCCGATGTGCCCGATTCGGGGTCGTCCGAGCACCAGCGGTGCGCCGGGAGGCCGTTGATGAAGACGCGCAGGCGCTGGCCGTCGTATGTCCCTGCGACGTGATACCAGGTGTTGTCGGCGAGCTGCTCGTAGGTGACGAAGCCCGCGTGTTGGAGCTGGGTTCCGATCTGTGTGGCGACTTCCCATTTCAGTCTGCCTGAGTTCGGGACGAAGGCGAGCCTCCAGCCTGGATTGCCGTTGGACCATTTTCCGATCAGCCGGGCGGCGTTGTGCGGGCCGGATGTGCGCTTGACCCACATCTCCGCGGTCAGCGCAGTCTGGAGTCGCAACGTCTGCGAATCCGGGACAGCAGCGAGCGCGCCGCCCTTCTTCGTGCTGAAGGACATGCCTTGGATGCCGGGCACGATCGCGCCGCCGGAGAGGTGGGCATCGTTTCCGGCGCGCGACTGGTCGGCTTCGGCGCCCGTCCCTTGGGGATGTGCGAAGTCGAGCTCGAGCAGATTGCCCCGGGGTGGTCCGACACCGAGTGGGCTCAATGCGTCGCGGAGGATCTCGGGGACCGAGCGGGACTCCGGCAGCAGGCGTAGCTCGTCGATGTCGATGCCGGCAGTTCCGCCGGCAATGGTCGAGGCTGTGATCGCGGACGCGGCGACGGGGCGGTCGTCCTGAACGACTCCGTTCACCGAGCAGCGCAGGCGGCCGCCGTCGTAGGTGAGCGCGACGTGCGACCACCCGTCGGTCGGGACGGCGACGGCGCTCGCGACCTGCGGGCCGGGTCCGCAGGTGAGCTTGCCGCTCGGCAGGAGCGTAATCGAGAACGGGGCCGCGCTCCAGATCGTCTGCGGCTGGACGGGATAGTAATGCGGACGAAGCCAGAACTCGATCGTGAAGCGAGAGAGGGCGAGTGCGAGCGTGCCCGTCGTGCAGTTGCTTCCGGGCGAGAGCGAGAGGCCTCGACCGTCGACGCCGGATGTCCCGTCGCGCGAGCCGTTGCAGGTCAGAGCCGTCGCGTTGGGCGAGCGGTCGGCGAGCGAGCCGCCGACGTCGAAGGTGAAGTCGAACGTCGGCTTCTGCTCGGCATTGGCTGCGACGTAGTAGGGCGGCTCGCTGGAGTCGTAGGTGCGCAGCACACGTTCCTCGGGCGCGTAGACGATGTGCTGCGAGTGAATCGAGACAACATCGATGACGAAGCGCTTCTCGGGCCGAGTGGCCGCGTAGGCGATCACCAGCGTGTACTTCTTGCCGAGGAGATCCGTCGGAAGGCGAGCGGTGACCGAGTCCGCTCCGCCCGGCTCGTCCAGCCGGGCGAGGGAGCGCGGCGTGTAATCCGGGCGCGCAAGGATGTGAAGCCCGTCCGGCGCTGACGTGTCCGCGTAGCCGATGACCAGGCCGCCCGGCTCGCAGCCGGATCCTCCTCGCGGGCAAGACGAGAACACGCGGTATTTCACCTCCACCTGCTCGCCGATCTTTACGCGCGCGACAAGCGGAACGGTCAGCTGCGCGCCCAGACCTGAGCAGCCGATTCGGAAGGTGTTTTCCTCCGGCGGCGTGGGGATGCCGAGGTTGGGTTTGGTGACGCAGATGTCGGCGGGCTTGGAGTGCGGCACCCGTCCGGAGTCACAGCAATCGTGGACGTCCGAGATGACCTTTGGCCGCAGGTAGTCGGTCTGGGTTCGCCTGCTGAGCGCGTCGTAGACGTGGACCGTCTTATCGCCGGAAGCGACGAGCTGTTCGGTGAGGTTCGAGCGGGTGTCGTATTCGTTGGTCGTGCGGCCCCGATCCGGGTCGTCTGTCGCGGTGACGCGGGAGAGGGCGTCGTATTCAGTGTGAGATGTGTTCCCGTTCTCGTCGGTTGTCGCTACGGCTCGACCGAGCCGGTCGTACGCGGTGGTGAGGGTCGAGTAGTGCGCCGGGGTCGACGCCGGCGAGGGCCGTACGCGTTCCTCGTGGGACGTGGTGAGGCCTCGGCTGTCGAGCTTCACGACCGTCGGTATCCCGCGCGCGTCGGTCGTCTCGGTCACACCAGGCGTCGGGTAGCTCAGCTGGGTGACGTCCGGGTGCGGAATGGACGCGAGCAGCGCCGCGGTGCACGCTGGTTGTCCCACCGCGTCGTCCGGGCAGGTCGGCGTGGCGGGGCCGTAGAGCCGGACGGGGCGGCCGCGCGCATCGTACGACGTCTGTGACGCGGCGGCAGTGCGTGGTGGTGCGCCAGTGCACCATGTGCCGGCGGGTGCGCATTGCGGCGGCAGGTTCTGCACCCTGTAGGAGCGTACGGTCCGCCCCAACTGGTCGACGTCGGCGATCCCGTCGAGGGTCCAGGCCGGACGGTGCGCCGACACGCTCTGGGTCTGCGTCTGTCCGTCGCCAAAGGTGTACGTGGTCGCGTACGCCCCGGTGCTCTGCTCATCGGCGAATGTGCGCGCGGCTGCCAAGGAGCACGGGACGATCCTGTGGGTGTTGGTTTCGCAGCGGCGGAGCTGATCGTCCCAAACGAGCGAGGTCGTGCGCGCCGGCGAGCGTAGGCGCGGACTGGGGGCGCTCGTGTCGCCGCACGGTGTCTCGACCACCGACGCGGTCCCGGTGCCGTTGCTCGGACCGAACAGATCCGGCGCTTCGCAGCTGGCGTCCGCGTACTCGAAGCGCTTGCCCGGCCGGTCGCGACGGTCGAGCTGTGCCCACACCGCGATTGGCCTGCCCCACTCGTCATATGCGGTCCGCGTGATGGCCTCGTTCGCGTCGGTGGATTCTGCGGCCTGGCCATACCGGCCGTTGAGGATGTAGGAGCCGTAGGGCCCGCTGATGTGCGCGGGAGGCCCGGCGTTGATGCCGTAGTAGTGCGTGGTCGAGGTATGGCCGAGAGCGTCTTTCACCTCGAGCGGGAACGCGCACGTTCCGTCCCACGTGGTTGTTGTGCTGAAGCCAGCCGGGTCGGTGACCTTCGCGACGTTCCCGGGGCAGCCCGGGTCATACACCGTTCTCGTGACGACACGGAGCTGCGGCGTGGTGGGCGCCGACGTCGTCTCGGCCGGTCCGTCGAACTGCGCGACGGCGGTCTCGTTCCCGTTGGCGGCGAGACCGGGGGCGAGGTTGTCGTAGGTGTGCTGGGTGTAGCTGAGGTAGTTCCCGCTCGCCCCGTTCGGGAGCAGCGCGCGCTTGGTCTCGTTCGCGACGAGACCGACCACCGCCGGTTGTGCCGCCGAATTCGGGCTTGCGTATTGGTATTCCGTCGCGACGTCATCGTCCTCACGCGCCAGGTCGTTGCGGTCGAGTACGCGCAACGCCTGCCCGAAGTTCGCCTGTGCCGGGCTCGCAAGCTGAAGGTCGAGCTGCGTATCGGTCACCCGCGGCGCTGACTTCCACTCCTCCGGATAGATCCGCAGCTCGCCGATCTGTCCCGTGATGCAGTCCAAAGGCGGCCCACCGCTGCAGCCCACGAGGAGTTGCCCGTTCGGGGTCGGAGCAGTCCCCGACGCGCCCGACCCGACCGTACGCCCATCGACGAAGATCCGTGCGCCCCCGGGTCCGAAGGTCGCCACGACGTACTGCCAGCGACCGAGCGCCACCGGCTCGCTTGAAAGCACCCGCGGCGAGCCGCCGACGTCGAGCTGCCACCGTGGCGTACCGCCGTCGTTTGCAATCAAAAGCCGGTACGCACCGACCTGCTCGGCGACGACACCGGTCGCATCAGGTCGCAGCCACGTCTCGATCGCCGCCGACGACAGCGGCGCGGATGAGTACGTGAGCGCACTCGAGGCCCCGGTTGCGAACGTCGCCGCGCCGCCCGTCGGCGCAGTCGGATCTAGATGCTCGCTGCCTGTCGTCACGGGATCGCTTCCGCCCACGCGCTCGCGCAAGGGCTCGCGGCCATCAAAGCCGACGTCGAAGACAGCCCCCTTGGTCAGGTCGCTCGGATACTCGGTCACGAACGTCCGCGTCGGCGCGCTGAAGATGGCTTGCAGGCCTCCAGCGCCCCCCGTCGCGGTTGGCGAGGACTCGGCGTACGACGTCAACGTCTCCTTGACAGGTGCGCCTGTCCCGGCGACGAATTGGCGATCGTCGGTGATCCCGCCGACACCGTTCGGACGTTGCGCGCTTCGCTGCACATCCGCCACACTGGCTTCGATGGGCGCCCCCGTGTCGGGGTCGAGCGAGACGCGGGTCCGTGCGGCGAACCCCGTTGCCGTGCGCGTCGTCAGGTCGTAGAACGGCGACTTGTAGTCGTAGCCGGAACGCGTCCGCTGCTCCGTCCTTCCGAGCAGTCTTTCTGTGGTGACCGAGCGAACGAGGAACGCTCCCACGCCGGCGAGCGAATGGTGGCCACCCTGCGGCGTCTGCCCCGTCGGCTGGCCGTCCTTCCACTGAAATGCCGACCCCGGTCGATAGTCGATCAGGTAGCGGCTGCCGGTGAGCGGATAGCGGTCCTCGGTCATCAGGTCCTGCGGGCCGGTGCTCGCCCGCTTCCAAACGAGTAGGCCCTCTCGTTTCGGGCCGCCCATGCTGCCCGGAAGGATGTGCACCCGACGCACGACCTCCGGCACGCCGTCGCCGTCGATGTCGACCATGCCCGCGTTCGTCTCGGTGATGTCGCGCGACTGCGAGCCGACGACCGTGCCGACGGTGTGCGTCGCCTGCATGGTCGGGTAGAAGACGTCCAGTCCGGCCGCGAGCGGAGACGCCGGCTCAACGTCGCTGCGGGCCGCAGTCGGGGACCTGACGTCGAGACTCTGCGTGGTTTCGAAGCCGTTTCCGTTGTTGAGAAATACGTGCCACGTCCGCGGCCCCACCCCGTTGCCTGTGGTCTCCGATGGGCCGCCCCAAGGATCTGTGTTGCTGCCGGCGATCAGGATGTCCGGCAGCCCGTCGCGGTTGAAGTCGGTCAGGCTCACGTACGAGTGGACGAGCGTGTCGACCTTGTACGGGTCATTTGTCGGCTTGCGGTACACGTGCTCCACGCTCAACGGCAGCGTCGTCAGCCCGCCCGGGAGCGCGTCCGCTGGTGCCGCCGGAACCGAGATACAGCTAGCTGCGGGCAGGAACGCCCGGCCGGCCGAGATCGAGCTCGTTCCCGCTCCCCAGAACACTTCCCACTGACCGGCCGCGCAGGGGCTCTGCCGGTCGTTGGTGATCACGTAATCGGGAAGCCCATCGGCGTTTAGATCGACGAACCCGCGCGTCTGCGCCGCGAAACCCTTTGCCGGATCGGTCAAGAACCCTCCCTCGAGCCCGCTGAAGCTCTGGCCCAGTGCGTTCACCCGCGACGGGTAGGCCAGGTGGCGGACGGTGCGAGCGAGATACCCGAGCGTGTTGGTCAACGCCTTGGCGTCGGCAGCCGCGGTGTCAACGACGGCGGGCCACCCGGGCAACGGGGCGGGCACCAGCGCTCCGACCGTGAAGCCCTCGAGGGCATCCCGCATCGTCTTTATCTCAGACAGCGTCTGCTCGCGCGGGATCGCGTCGGTCGTCGCGGTCATCAACGGTGTGACGAGTCCGGTGACCGAGTCGGCCTTCGAGATCACCGTTGCGAGCTCGGCGGCGAAGATCGCGCAGGCCACAGGCCCTCCTGCGTAGCATTGCTTGTCCTGCGGGACCCCGGCAATCCCGGTCGTCGAGAAATTCGCGGCGTCCTTTGCGGTCCGCACGTCGGCGTCGATCGAATCCAACATCGCCGCGTTCCCGATCGGCGGCAGCGGCGGATACGCCAGCGAGGGACCGGAATTCAGTACGACAGGGCTGCCGAACCCTCCGGCAGGGGTTCTGAGGAAAGCGATCATGCTTCCCGCAGGAACGCCGGGGATCTTGTTGCCGCTGTCGTAGAGCACGTAGTCGGACAGGCCGTCGGCGTTGACGTCGAGTAGCTGCGCCTGCGTCTCCGATCGGGTCCGGTGCGCCGCCGTCCGGATCGTCAGGTCGAACTTCAGTCCGACGAGCGAGCTGATCAGTCCGGCGAGGGACGTTCCGCCGAGCGATGCGCTACCCGCCTCGCCCGCTGAGGCGCTCCTCGCCAGGCTGGCGACCCCCTGCATGATCGCGGTCGACGACGGCCCCTGAACGGCGAGCGGTCCCCCGAATTGCGATCGTGGCGTGAACGTATCAACCGTCAGGCCCGGCGCGGCAGACGCGAGCGCGATCCAGCCCCAGGGACCTGACGCGGCTGCCGTCGTCACAGCGGACGCAAGGCTTCCCAGGGGCAACGTGATGCCGTAGGACTCTGAGTCGCTCGTCGACGAGGTGTACCCGAGCGGCAACCCAACTGGTCCGGCAGGGCCCCTGACCGGCGCGGCCGGCAAAGGGGAAGTCGAACCGGCCGCTCCGGCCGGCGCGAAGGGAGCGACGCGCCAGTCAGTGTCGGGCGTCGGACATGGAAACGCCGATGGTGAGCCGGGCGTCGCCGGGCAGTCCTGGCGCGCTCCGACCTGCTGCGTGTTGATCCCGGCGAGATCCTTCGGATCGCGGCAGCCCTGGTCAATGTGAAAACGGTCGATCCAGGACGGGGTGCCAATGAACTCTTGCACGCCGTCGCCGTTGAGATCGGCCCAGCCCGAGACGGTGGACGAGACGCCGTAGGTCGGGTGATACCCCGCGTAGATGCCTTCGACGATGCCGAGGATCGGATTGCCGAAGTAAGTGTTGTTCGTGAGGTGCGGGGTCCCGAAGTTGGTGAGTGCCTCCGCGACCGAGCCCGGTGTGTGATTCGTCGTGCCGTCGGGCAGCACCGGCCACAGTCGCGTGTCCTGACCCGGAGCGGGCGGGCAGGTGCTCGCCGGCTCCACGATCTCGGGAGCGCTGATCGAGACGGGCATTCCCGTTCGCGTCTCGCCGCGCCCCTCGCCCCAGAACCAGGGGGAGTACGTGCCGCTCGACGCCGGGGCGTCCTGCGGATAGCTGGTCGAGAGCGAGGTGGCGCTCCCGTCGAGGATCGCCTGTGAGCTCCCCAAGCTGGAGCCCGCGATCCCATCGTTGATCAGCACTTCCTGCTGGGGCGGCCGCGACGCGCGATTGACGGGGGAGAGCCCTTCGAACGTGGGCCACGGCGCAGTTGGGCCGAACCCGGATTCCTTGCCCCACTGCAGGTCCGGGAGACCGTCACCGTTCACGTCGGTGAAAGACCACTGCTCACTGGTCGCGTGCGACGGGGGCGCGACGTCCGTTCCGACGTCCTGGCCCGCCTGGAACAGCCCGAGCGGATTCGTCACCGGCCCACCCGGATTCTGGTTCGGGTTCAGCCGCTTCATCGGCCGGCTGATCGTGCCCGCGAGCGAGTCAGGGAAGCTCCCGAGCGGCCCCAGATCGACCAGCGTCGGGGCGCTGTACTGCGGACCGCGCTCCCCGTATCGAAACGCCCGTACTGACCTCGTCACGGGCGCGCCGGACGCGTTGACGACCGTCTGATCGATCCGCGCGAGCAGCGGACGGTGCGTCTCCGTCCTCGCGCCCGCGTAAACAAGGGTGAATACGTCCTGCGCAGGTTGCAGACCGTACGGGCGCACCTCGACAGACTTCAGGAGCTGCGTGAAGCTGACCGGCGCTCCGAAGCGGAGCGTCCACGTCGAGAAGAATCCATCCCCGCCCGCGTAGCTCAATGTGTCGTATTTCAGGTCGATGTGGTGCCGCGTGCTGGTCGCGAAGACCGCAGAACAGGTCTTCGCCAGCGGCGAGAGGCCATACGCGATCTCCGAGAGCATCGCCGCTCGCCCACGCAACGGGTCATTCGCGGGCTCGTAACGAAAGCACGTCAGGTACCCGTTGCGGTCAGTGACCGAAGCGAGCCGAAAGCCCAGCACCGGCGTCTGGGCACCCGCCGGCGCCGACGGATAGCTCACCCCGTCATAGATGATCGGCTCGTACGCGAGTGTCGTTCCAGTCGGAAGGCGCACCGTCGCGGATTCCGATCCGGCGCGCACGTCGATCCGCGTGGTCGTGCGCGTGTCCGGACCGGTTCGATAGTCGCAGACGCCCGTCTGCACGCACGTGGCCGCGTTCGTGGCGACCAGCGGCGACGTGCCCCACACCCATGGGCTCGCGCGCATCCACCGCGGCGTCCCGAACCGGACATCGCGAACGATGCTCATCGGCCAACCGACGGACAGATCCCAGCCGACCCCGGCGAGGCTCCCGCCCGCGCCACTGTCGTACGACAAGGCCAGCTGCGGAGCTCCAGGCGCAGGCGGCACCGGGACCTGGAACGTCGTGTCATACGCACCGACCGGCGAAACGCGATCCGCGTCCGCCGCGCCGGCCGCGGCAGGTACACCGCCAGAGGAAGACGCAACCGCGCCCCGCGGACCACCTACAGC
The DNA here is from genome assembly GCA_963812225.1 of uncultured Solirubrobacterales bacterium. GTDB lineage: Bacteria > Actinomycetota > Thermoleophilia > Solirubrobacterales > Solirubrobacteraceae > Palsa-465. The sequence goes on along the minus strand of CAWEUN010000003.1, from coordinate 3,545 downwards.
GCTGCTTGCCCCGCCAAAGAGCACCAAGAACACGCCAACGAGGATCGCGCTACACCCATGCCGCTTGCGCCTCATGATTCACCACCCGGCCGAAACGGCCCGCTCGCGTCGCCGAAGGGGCGATTGCTCAGGTTGCGGGACACTGCGCGGAGCACCCGTCGCCAGCCGCCATCCGCCGATTCGACCGCCGCCGGCACAACGACGTGCACCGCGATGTGCGTTCCCACGGCACGAGCGCCCGCGACGAGGCTCGGCTTGCTGCCCCTGCTCACAGATCTTCCCCCTCGATGTGGGCCAGTTGGCGGGCGGTTGACAAGCCAAAAGACGCGCGGTTCACAGCGACCGCGTCTGCGTCCCCCCTACGTCCGAGGCAGCGCGCCCCCTCCCAATCAGGGGACCCCTGGCCATCGTTTTCTCTCTGACCCGCGAGAGTGACCCCCGAGCCAATGGCGTCCAAGCGGTGACGCCGCTGAGTGTCGTCTCTTGGTCGCGGATCGGACCGGTCAACGCGAGTCCGCTCGGTCCGGCGTTGTCCACGACCATGCGGCAGCGTCAGGCGCTCCGCCATCGCCGGACGAAGGTGAACGCGCTGCTGCCCGGGTAAGGAGAAACTTGCCCACTCGTGATCGCGCCGGTTGACACACACGTGAATGCTCACACTCACAACCGGAAGAGCGGCGGCACCTCGCCCCTGATACATCCGATGTAGCCGACCCGCCCCTGCCGGATCGCGTGACCAGAGGATCCGGCTACATGCACGACGTCGTCCCCGCCGGCGCCATGGAGACAGGGGGTTCCTGCCCTCGCGATCGCGATCGCCGCCGGCGACTCTTTTCATGCTGCGCGCGGCCCGTGTCGGCGCTAGGGAAGTAGTGACGTATCGGTTCGGTACTACCGCCGGGGGCTACAAAGTGTCTAACAACCGGCTAACAAGTTGGGCAGACTTAGTCCTGATTCAGCCTCGGGCAAGATCACAAAAGCCCTGCAAATCGCCGTCTACGGTAACAGCGTGAAGTCTCTCTTAACCGGAGGGGTCGAGAACCCGAAGGTCGGGGAAGCCCGAACCCCAGTCGGAGGGACGAGGGCCTCAGACGAGCGCGGGGCTGAGCTCTTGCGCCGACTCGGCGGTGAGGTAGCCCATGTCCTTGTAAGCACGAAGGCGCTTCCCATACATGCGCCGGAGCACCGGCACGTCGGCGTCGACGTAGTCGTAAATGCGGATGTCTCGCTTGGCGGCGTGGGAGCGGTGGAGCCGGCCGGCGTACTGGACGACGGTTCCCTTCCATGCGATCGGCATCGTCAGCAGAAGCGTGTCGAGACGTGGGTCGTCAAATCCCTCCCCTAGGTAGCGACCGGTTGCCACGATGAGCCGGGGCTCATCCGCGGACTGCTCGGCGAGCTGGGCGATGGCGGCGCGTCTCGCCTTCGGCTTGATACCGCCGTGTAGGACGACCAGTGTCGGCATCTCGTCGCGTAGCGGCTCGGCGATGCGATCAAGGTGATCACGGCGTTCAGTGAGGACAACCAGTGCACGGCCGTCACCAACAAGTTGACGGATGTCGGCGAGGACAAGGCCGAGGCGGTCGCTGTCGCTGGCGAGCGCGCTGTAGATCTCCTGGATCGACGCTTCCGGCGGGAGGACGCTCGGATCAAAGCTCGTGTCTTTGCGAATCACTCTACGCTCCAGAGCGTGCCCTGCGCGAGCCGTTGGGCTGCTGATGGTGTGGCGGATCGGTCCACACTGCATCGTGATGATCGGTTGATGACCGTCACGTCGGTACGGGGTCGCTGTGAGGCCGGTGATGTATCGCGCTGGGATGGCCGAGAGCACGCGTTCGACCTGGACGGCCGGTACGTGGTGGCACTCGTCGATCACGACATGGCCGTAGGCGCTGACGAGATCGCGAAGGTCGTCGCTGCGCGTGAGCGTTTGGACCATCGCGATGTCAAGGTGGTGCGTCAGTCGGCGCCGGCCGGCGCCGAGTCTCCCGATCGACTTTGGCGTGGTGTCGAGGAACTCACTGAGCCGTTCGGCCCACTGCTCGACGAGGGGCTTGCGGTGGACGAGGACGAGGGTGGAGCGCCTGCGGCTGGCGATCAGGTGCGTGGCGAGCACGGTCTTGCCCCACCCAGGGGGTGCGCACAAGACGCCGGCGTCGTGCCGAAGGATCGCGCGGGCAGCGGAGCGTTGAGAGTCGTTGAGCTCGCCTTTGAACTCGAGTGTGAGCGTCTCGCCGTCTACGCGCTCATCCCGCAAATCGAGATTGACGCCGAGCTCCGCGAGCAGCGAAACGAGCTCGGGCACGCAGCCGCGAGGCAGAGCGAGGTAGCGATCAAGATCTTCAAAGCATCCGATGACGCGAGGCGTGCGGGCGACCGATAAACGCATCCGTTGGAGTTCTGTGAACATCGGATTGGAGAATGTTGCGAGTCGTCTGATCGCGTGGGCGAGCGTCGGGGGAAGGTTCGATCGATCGATGTAGATCCGATCGGCGAATGTACCGTCGATCGACTCAGGCAACCGCGTCTCGCTCAATCGCTCCCGCAGGGTTCGCCGCGGGTGCCATGGCGGGTCGGTGGGATCGGCGCTTGGACGGATACCGAGGGCTCGGTCGTCGTCGCGGTCGGCGATCAGCTCGGCGAGGCGCAGCGGTGTGATCTTCGGGATCGACGCGAGGTAGGACCACTGATCAGGATAGGGCTCGAGGCTGTCGTCGAGGAACTCGGTGTTGCCGGCGTTGCGGGCTGCACGTTGGAGGGGAAGGGCGATGAGGTTTCCGAATCCGCCGCCCGGGAGGACGTCCTGGCTTGGGAACAGCCGGTCATACGAGTCGACGCCAAGCCCCGCACCATGAGCCATGGTGGTTGTGAGGATCGTGAAGCCGAGCCGGCGTGCTTCGGCGGCTGGGACCGGCTCGGTGAAAAAGAACCAGACATGGCCGCCGTTGCCGGACCTGGACCGCTCGATTGCCGGGCGGACGCCCAGCGACTGGCAGGTCCTGGCGAGCGCCAGCACGTCCGCGCGCCATGAGCCGCGGTCGAGATCGATCGCAAGCAGCCAGCAGCGGTCATCGGGAAGCAATGGATAGATCCCGATGACCTGACGGCCCTGAAGGTGGGCCAGCAGTTGACGGTCGTCGAGAGCCGCGAACGCCTGGTGGCCGCATTCGCCGCAGCGGACCTTGGGTTTGCCACAGACGCCGCGCCACTCGTTCGCGCAGCGCGGTGAGTAGCCGGATCGGTTGCTGCCGTGGTTCTCCCAGCGGACCGCGAACACGTCCTCACGAGCGCGGAATAGATCTCGAAAGAGCCGGAGTTTGGACGCCGCCGTCCGCTGATCGCCCGCCGCACCGTCCCCGGCGTGTGAACCTCGGAGGCGGTCGAGCTCGGTCACGCGAGCCGCGGCGAGCTCGCGTAGACGATCAAGGTCCGCAAGCTTGCGCCGCGCAGCTTCGATTTCGGCATCAAGGTCGATGGCCACGGGGCGATTTGAATGCTGCCCCGGTCTGACCCGTCCGCCCTGGAAGAATCAGGTCGTCACGGAA
>CAWEUN010000002.1:0-126945 GCA_963812225.1 uncultured Solirubrobacterales bacterium | reverse complement strand
GCGCCGTTTACCACGCTGCCCAGCCGCCGCTACCCCGCCGGCACTTCTCCCTGCGCGTACCGCCCACCCTCGCGGAAGCGCGCCGCGGTCGCCCGTGCCGTGCCGTCCGCCCACCGGGTCGTGGTGACGGCTCCGAGCACGAGCACGGCGAAGCCGAGCCCGACGATGATCCACCAACTCGAATGGGTGGCGGCGGCAAACCCCTTGCCGAGCGTGCTCGCGGCGGCTCCGCCGGCGACGGCGCCGACGACGGCGACGCCGAGCGTCATCCCGACCTGGCGGCTGGTCGACGCCACGGCGGCCGCCACGCCCGCTTGGGAAGCGGGCATGCCGGAGACGGCCGTGTTGGTGATCGGGGGGTTCACGAGACCGGAGCCCGCGCCGAAGATCGCGTAGGCGGCGAACAGGAATGCGGTTGGGGTCGTCGGCGTCAGCCGCGTGAGCAGGAGCGCGCCGATCAGGACCGCGCCACCGCCTACGACCAGCGGTATGCGCGTGCCGCGCCATCCGACGAGGTGTCCGGACAAGGGGGAGAAGACCAGCATCACCGCCGCCATCGGCAGCATGTAGAGCCCGGCGTGGAACGGCGAGAGGCCCCGCACGTCCTGGAGGTAGAGCGTGTTGAGGAACAGGAACCCGCCGATCGCGGCGAACACGCAGACCGCGATCGCACTCGCGCCCGAGAAGGGGACACTGCGGAAGAAGCGAACCTCGATCAGCGGCTCGTCGCGGCGGAGCTCGTACAGGACGAGCGCCACGAAGCACGCCAGCGAGAACGCGAACAGCCCGAGGATTCCGCCAGACAGCCAGCCGTTCTTGGGGCCCTCGATGATGGCGTAGGTCAGCGACGCGAGCGCGAGGATCACGAGGACCTGCCCCACGGGATCGAACCGGCGCGGGTGGGGAGCCCTCGATTCGGGCACGAACAGCGCCGTCAGCACGATCGCCACCGCGCCCACCGGGAGGTTGACGAGGAACACCGCTCGCCAGCTGAACGCGTCGACGAGCGCGCCGCCGAGGACCGGCCCGAGCGCCATGCTGAGGCCGAACACGGCGCCCCACACGCCGATTGCCTGGGCCCGTTCGCGCGGATCCTCGAACACGTTGCGGATGATCGACATCGCGACCGGATTGAGCATCGCGCCACCGACCGCCTGGACCACGCGCGCCCCCACCAGAAACCCCAGGCTCGGCGCGAGCGCGCACAGCAGCGAGCCCAGCGAGAAGACGACGAGACCCGTCTGGAACGTCCGGCGCCGGCCGACCCGATCGGCCGTCGAGCCCGCGAGCATCAGAAGGCTCGCCAGCACGAGCGTGTAGGCGTCGACGGTCCACTGCAATCCCGAGAGCGAGGCGTGCAACTCGCGGTGGATCGACGGGAGCGCGACGTTCACGATCGTCGTGTCGAGACCCACGATCAGGAGGCTGATGCTGCAGACGGCGAGGATCAGCAGGCGCCGGCGCCGCCCGATCTCCTCCTGGACGGGGTCCGTCGTCTGCTGCTCGGCGATCTGCTCCATCCGTTTCTTAGTACCCGTGCGGCCGGTCGGTACCCGATGGCCAGTTCGCGATCAGCGCCCGCGCCGCCTCCACGTCGGGGTGCAACGGCCGATCGCTCAGGTCGGGACTCAGGCGGGCGGCGGCGGCGGCGTACAGCGGCGCCGTACCAGCGCCAACGGGTTCGTCACCGGCGAGGCGCAGCGCCCGGACCGCGACGACGAGCTCGGTGGCGACGAGGACGCGGAGCGCCTCGAGCGCCTCGTCGGCCCGCCGTGCGGCGGTCGGAGCCAGGCTCGAGTGTGATTCGACCCCGCGGGACACCGAGACCGTCTGAGCGGCGACCGGGGTCACGAGCGATCGGACTTCGGCGGCGGCGGAGTGCGCCGTGTACTCGAGGACGAGCGCGCCCGACTCGACTCCCGGGGTCCGGGCGAGGAACGGCGGAAGGCCGGTGAGGCTCGTGTCGAGCAGGGTGCTCACGCGCGCGGCGATCAGCGCCGCCGATTGGGCGAGGGCGGTCCGCAGTCCGTCGATCCTGTTCGCGAGCGGCGCGGCGTGGGGGTTTCCATTGGGCAGCGCGATCTCCTCGGCGGCGACGATCAGCGCGTTCTCACCCGCGAAGTTGAGCTCGTGGCCGACGGTCTCCTCGAGCGCCACGAGCGCATCGTGGACCGCCCCGTCGACCTGTGGGAGGGCGCGGAACGGATACGGGTCCTGGACGCCAAACGGCCCGGGATCGCGCGTCCGCTCCTGAAGGCCGGCGAGCAGCCCCCGCATCCTGGCGGCCACTGCCGATTGACCCGGCCGGTGCAGCGCGGAATGGATGCGCTCGTCGAGCACCACGGGATCGGCAGCCGCGGCCTCGAACGACAGCGCGGCGACTGACAGCCACGCGTCGAGCAGCCGCCGCACGTCCACCACGAGCAGCGCCGCGCGGCCGATCGTGGTCGCGTTGCTGCTGATGAACGCCAGCCCATCGCGGGGGCCGAGGCGCCCCGGCGTGATCCCGGCCTCCGCGAGCGCCACGGCCGCGTCGACGAGCTCGTCCCCACGCCACACCTGCCCCTCGCCGAGCAGCGCGAGCGCGATGTCGGCGAGCGAGGTGAGATCGCCCGTGCCGAGCGAGCCGAGCTCGCGCGTGAACGGGCTCAGCCCGGCGTTGAGCGAGGCGACGAGCGCGTCGAGCAGTTCGGCGGCGACGCCCGCGCCGCCGACCCCGATCTGATTTGCGCGCGCGACCATCGCGGCGCGCACGAGCTCGGCCGGCACGACCGGCCCGGCGCCGCACGCGTGGCTGCGCAGCAGCCTGATCGCGTAGCCGTCGCGCTCCTCGGGCGGAACCCTGTAGGAGCGGAGCGCTCCGACTCCGGTCGTCACCCCGTAGAGCTCCTCGCCGCGCTCGATCAGCGCGCTGAGCGCCCCGCGGGCCGCGTCGTTGCGTGCCCGAGCCCGATCCGCCAGGCGCGCCGGGGCGCTGTGGCGCGCGATCAGCGCCACCCCGTCGGGGGTCAGCGTCTCGCCATCGAGCAGGACCTCATCGGGCGTCTGGAACGCGCTGCGCGCGGCCGGAGGTGAAGGAGCCATACGGATATGAATGTAACCCGCCGCTCACCGTGGCGATCACGACGTAGGCAAGCGCAGCTCCACTCCCGCGAGCTCCTCGTAGAGCCTGATCGCGCTCATCTCCCCGGCCTCGTCCCCGTACCGCACCCGTGCCCGGCGGTGGATCTGCTCGACCAGCGCCGCCATCTCGACGGGCACGCCGGCGTCGCGAGCGAGGTCGACCGCGAGCGCCAGGTCCTTGTTGACGAGCTCCATCGAGAAGCCCTCGTCGTAGTCGCCGCCGTCGAGCACCATCCGCACGTCGCGCTCGAGGAAGTTCGAGTTGGCGGGCGAGTTGACGAGCGCCGCGTGCAGCCGCTCGAGGTCCACGCCCGCCTTGACGCCGACGGCGAGCGTTTCGGCCGTGGCCACGGCCTGCATGAACCACGTCAGGTTGAGCAACAGCTTGACGGCGTAGCCGCTGCCGTGATCCCCGACATGGAAGATCCGGTCGGGGTCCCCGATCGCGCGCAGCACGGGAAGTGCCCGCGCAAACGCCTCGGCGTGCCCTCCGACGTAGACCGCCAGCGTTCCCGCCTGCGCTCCGATCGTCTGTCCCGCGACCGGTGCATCGAGCAGTTCGACCCCGCGCTCCCGGGCGGCGGCCAGCGCTGTGCGCCCGACCTCGAGCGAGCTCGTGCTCATCTCGACCACGAGCGCGCCAGGCGCCAGCGCCGCGATCGCCCCGTCAGCCGCGTTCAGCACCCTGTCGACCTCCGGTGGACCCGGGAGGCTCGTCATCAGGATCTCCGCCCCGGACGCACAGTCGGCGACCGAGCCGGCGACGCGCGCACCAGCCGCCCCCGCCCGCCGCACGGCGTCGGGATCGATGTCGAACGCGCTGACCTCGAAGCCCGCCTCGATCACGTGGCCACACATCGGCGCGCCCATCCGTCCGAGACCGATGAACCCCACCCGCGTCACGACGTGCGGACCGCCGTCGAGTAGAACGCGATCGCGTCTTCGTCGAGCTCCAAGCCGAGACCCGGTCCCGCCGGCAGCACCAGGCAACCGTCGTCGTCGATGGTGAGCGGCTCGGCGAGCATGAAGTCGCGGCGCTCGGGCGTCCAGCCCGGAGGGTCATACGGGTACTCGATGAACGGGCCGCCGCCGACGCCACAGCAGACGTGCAGATTGGCGAGCAGGCCGATCGCGTTCGTCCACGTGTGCGGGGTGAACCAGCGGTTGCGTCGCAATGCGAGATCGGCCAGCGTGCGCGCCCCGGAGACGCCCAGCGCGAGGACCACGTCCGGCTGATAGACGTCTAGCGCGTCGAGCTCGAGCGCGAGCTGCAGCTCCTCGAACGTCCGCGCCATCTCGCCGCCCGCGATCCGCACGCCCCCGGTGCTCGTCTCCCGAAGCAGCCGCATCCCGGACAGATCGCCGCCCGCGAGCGGCTCCTCGACCCACAGCACCGACAGTTCATCGAGACGCTCGAGCAGATCGCGGACGTCAGCGGGACCGAGCCCCGGCGCGGTGTCCCCGGCCATCCGCCACCACTGGTTGAGGTCGACCATGATCTCGAGCCGAGTGCCCGCGGCGGCTCGGATCGCGGATACGACCGAGATGCCTTCCTCGAGGCGGTCGCGGGCGATCCGGACCTTGACCGCCCGGAAGCCCTCGTCGATCAGCCGCAGCGCGTCCTCGGCACGCTGCTCGGGCGATCGCAGCTCGCCCAGCGACGCGTACGCGGCAATCCGGTCCGATGCGCCCCCGAGCAGCGTCGCGACGCGCGCGCCGAGCGCCCGCCCGGCGAGGTCCCACAGCGCCGCCTCGAGCGGCCAACAGCGCCCCGCGTGGAAGGCGATCGACTCGAGCGTACGCGCGTGAACGCCGAGCGCGAGCGGATCGGTGCCGATGAACAGATGGTCGAATTGCTCGAAGCCGGCCATCGTGTCGCCGCTGCCGACGCCGGTGAGGCCCTCGTCGGTCTCGACCCGCACGATCGCCGCTCCGAACTCCACGCGCGGATTCGGATCCCAGGCGGCGTAGAACGGCGGATCGAGTGGCAGCCGCAGCCGCTGGATCCGGATCGCGGTGATCTTCAACTAGTCCCCTCCGTAGAACGGGCTCGCGAGCGAATCCCGGCGGTCCACGAGCGTGCGCGCCGCGGCAGGGTCCCTGTCCCTCACGGCCACCGAGACGGCTTTGAACGTGGCCTCGCGACTCGCGATCCGCACGGCGGTCTCGTCGTCGGCACCCGCGTCGATCCACGCCGCCACGAACACGAGAATGTCGCCGGTGGGCTCGAGCAGCGACGCCGCGACCGCGTCGAGCACGCCCTGGGCGATGCCGAGCTGTCCCGCTCCCCACGTGATCGTCTCGTGCTCGGGCGTCGTCGCGGTCGCCTTGTTGATCATGATCGTCGGCGGCCAGACCGGCTCGTAGTGCTGTTTATCCTCGCCGACGACAACGAGGATCGGCGTGTGCCCCGGCCGCGGCGACGTGAAGGTGGTCAGCAGCGCCGCGGCGGTTGCGGTCCCCCGGCGCGCGAGGACGAGGTTGACGTGACAGCCGTTCGGGTCGACGCCGCCCCAGCCCTCGCCGATCCGCCCATCGATGTCGTCGACGCTCATGCGTCCGCTCCCCCTGGAGCCCCCGCGAGGTCCCGGTCGACGATCACCACGGAGCGATCCCCCTCGCCCCGGCGAAGCCGATCGAGCGCCGCATCGACGCCGTCGAGGTCGATCAGGTCCGACACGACGTCGGCGAGCTCGAGCCGTCCCGAGCGCACGAGTTCGACGAGGCCGGGGAGCACCGCTCGTGGATCAGCCGAGCCGTAGTAGCAGCCCTTGATCCCTTTCTCGGAGAGGAACTCGATCGCCGGCAGCGAAACCTCGACGCCCGCCGGCGCGAGCCCCACGACGATCACAGTGCCCCCGGGACGCAGGGCGTCCCACGCCGTTCGGATCGTCGGCGGGGACCCCACGACCTCGAACGCGTAGTCGACGCCGCCGCCGGTGATCGTCTGGACCTCTGCCGCCGGGTCCGCCGCCGTCGCCTCGACCACGTGCGTGGCACCGCGGCTGAGCGCGTGCTCGAGCTTGTCCGACCGGAGGTCGACGGCGACGATGCTCGCCGCTCCCGCGAGGCGCGCGCCGGCGATGACCTGCAGGCCGACGCCACCGCAGCCGATCACGCACACACGGTCGCCGACCCGCACCCCGGCAGCGTGGGTGACGGCGCCGATGCCGGTCACGACCCCGCAGCCCAATAGCGCGGCCTGCCACAGCGGCACATCGTCCGGGATCGGGATCGCGCCGCCCGCCGGCAGGACCGCGAACTCGGCGAAGCAAGCAACCATCAGCCCATGCTGGAGCGCCGTCCCGTCGGACCCCCGCAGCCGCGACGTGCCGTCCATCAGCGTGCCCGCGACCGAGTTGGCGCCCGCCGGCTCGCACAGGGTGCGGCGCCCCGAGCGGCAGGCGTCGCACACGCCGCACGCGGGTACGAAGCAGAACACGACGTGGTCGCCGGGGGCGAGCCCCTCGACGCCCGAGCCGACCGCTTCGACCACACCCGCTCCTTCGTGGCCGAGCACGATCGGACAGCGCCCGTCGCCGAGTATGCCGTCGGCGAGGTGGACGTCGGAGTGGCAGACGCCGGCGGCGGCGACGCGAACGAGCACCTCGCCGCGCCGCGGCGGCTCGAGCCGGACCGTCTCGACGGCCACCGGCCGGCCGGGCTCGCGCAACACGCAAGCGCGCATCTCCGTGACCGCGGTCCCGAGGGAATCGCTCTCAAAGGGCGGGGTTTGCAGAGCTCGCAACCGATCCCTCGTCGACCTGGAGCCGGCGCAGCTCCTCGAGCGGGATGTGACAGCGGATCCCGTGTCCGGCGACTTCCTCGCGCAGCTCCGGCTCGGTCGTCTCGCAGATCTCGCCGATCTTGCGCTGACAGCGGGTCTGGAACGGACATCCCGGCGGCGGATCCGTCGCACTCGGGATCTCGCCCTCGAGCACGATTCGCTGGCGTCCGAGCTCGTCGAGCCGCGGTACGGCGGACAGCAGCGCCTCCGTATAGGGGTGGTGCGGTCCGACGAAAACGTCCTCGGCCGGCCCGACCTCCATCACCCGCCCGAGGTACAGCACCGCGATCCGGTCGGCGAGGTAATGCACGACGCCGAGGTCATGGCTGATGAACAGATACGCGACGTGCTCGTCGCGCTGGAGGTCGGTGAGCAGATTCAGGATCGCCGCCTGGACGGAGACGTCAAGCGCCGAGGTCGGTTCGTCGCAGACGACGACCCGGGGTTCGCCGGCGAACGCTCGGGCGATCGCGACCCGCTGCTTGAGACCGCCCGAGAGCTGCGAGGGACGCATCGGGAGGTAGCGCTCGGTCAGCCTCACCGAGCGGATCAGGTTGATCAGCCTCTCGTTCAGCGCCTCGCCGCGATAGCCGCCAAGCTTCGACAGCGAGCGTGAGATCAGTCGGCGCACGGAGTGGCGCCGGTTCAAAGCCGAGTCCGGGTTCTGGAAGACGATCTGTAGCGCCTTCTCCTGGGCGAGCGTCCGCTTGTTCGCGAGCGCGGGGAGCGGCTCGCCGTCGAGCTCGACGATACCGCCGGGGTCGGGCGCGGTGAGCCCGACGATGACGCGAGCCAGCGTCGTCTTTCCGCTACCCGACTCGCCCACGAGACCGAGCGTCTGGCCCGCGAGGATCTCGACGTCGACGTCCTTGAGTCCGCGGACCTCGCGGCCGCCCTGGTGGAACGTCTTGGATACGCCGCGGGCGCAGGATCACGCGACGATCGCCATCGCCGTCCGGGGTCGCGTCCGGCAGGTCGCGTCCTCGCCGGTGACTCGTTCGCGGCAGCGTCTGGGCGCGGTCGTGGAAGTGACACCGCGAGCCGCGGCCGGCGCCGAGTTCGTACAGCGGCGGATGCTCGCTGCGACAGCGTTCCTGGACGAGGCCGCAGCGGTCGGCGAAGATGCAGCCGGGGATCTCGTAGCCCGGTTCCGGGAGGGAATCCGGCGATCGTGTCGAGCCGGCCGCGCCCGCGCCGGGCGTCGCGCCTGGGGATACACCGGAGCAGTCCGACCGTGTACGGGTGGCGCGGATCCTCGAGGACCGTCAGCGCCGGATCCCTCCTCGACCAGCTCGCCGGCGTACATCACGCCGACGCGGTCGCACATCTTCGCGATCACCGCGAGGTTATGGCTGATGAACAGCAGTGAAGTGCTGAACTCGGTGCGCAGGCCCCTGATCAGGTCGAGCACCTCGGCCTCGACCGTGGCATCGAGCGCGGTCGTCGGCTCGTCGAGGATCAGCAGCGACGGCTCGGCCGCGAGCGCCATCGCGATCACCGCGCGCTGGAGCATGCCGCCCGACAGCTGGTGCGGGTAGCGCTTCATCACACCCGTCGGGATCCGCGATCTGGACCTTCGTGAGGATCTGCTCGGCGCGCTCGAGCGCCTCCTGGCGGGGAACTCCGGCGAGCTCGTAGACCTCGGCCACCTGGCGCCCGACGTTGATCGACGGGTTCAGCGCCTTCCCCGGCTCCTGGTAGACCATCGAGACGGTGTTGGCGCGCAGCTGTCGGAGTCCTTCGTCGTCCAGCGCCAGGACGTCATGGCCGTCGATCGTGATCGAGCCGGAGCGCACGCGTCCGTTGCGCGCGAGGTAGCGAACGATCGCGAGCGCCATCGTCGACTTGCCCGATCCCGGACTCACCGACGAGCCCGTAGGACTCGCCGCGCGCGATGTGGAAGCTGACGTCGCGCAACACTCGCTGGTCCCGGCGGTGCACGCGGTAGGCGACATCGACCTGGTCGACAGTGAGGGCGTCGTCGCTCATGACTCGAATGCCTGCTCCACCGAGTTGGCGACCATGTTGACGCCGACGACGAGCGTCGCGATCGCCAGCGCGTCAAACAGCACCTCCCACCAGTAACCCGCGGGGACGACGCTGAAGTTCGTGCTGATGTCCAGGCCCCAGTTGGCAGACGGCGGCTGGATTCCAAAGCCCAGGAACGTCAACGTCACGATCGCGAACACGGCGTAGCCGAGGCGGACGGTGAACTCGACGACGATCGGCGGCAATACGTTCGGGAGAATCTCGACGAACATGATGTACAGCGGACCCTCGCCGCGCAGTCTGGCCGCCGCGACGTAGTCGAGCTGGCGTTCGAGCAGTACCGCCGAGCGCACCGTCCGGGCGATCAGCGGCGCGAAGATCACCCCGATCACCGCGATCACGGTGCCGTTTCCGGGGCCGAGCGCGACCGAGCCGAGGATCGCGATGATCACCACCGGCAGCGCCAGGAACGCTTCGACGAAGCGGCTGATGAAGGTGTCCGTGAGGCCGCCGAAATATCCCATCGTGAGCCCGAGCCCTGTCCCGACAACGGTGCCGATCAGCGTCGCCAGCGGCGCGACGATCAGGACGTCGCGGGCGCCGACGATCACCCGCGCGAACATGTCGCGCCCGAGCTGATCGGTCCCGAACCAATGCGCGCCCGGACGGCGCCTGGTTGATCGTGTTCAGGTTCTGGGCGTACGGACTCTGGGGCACCAGGGTCGGCCCGAGCACCGCGGCGACGATCCAGAACAACAGGATCGCCGCGCCGATCAGGAACGTCTTCGAATGCAGCAGCTCCCGGAGCAGCTCGTTGCGCGGCCCGCGCTGGCCGCTCTCGACCGCGGCGGCCGACTCGACTCCAATCGTGTCGACGCTCATTCGGCCGCCTGGTAGCGGATGCGCGGGTTCAACAGCGTGTAGACGATGTCGGCGACCAGCGTCGCGACCATGTACACGATCCCGATCACGAGCACACCCGCCTCGAGCATCGGGAAGTCCTTCGCGGTCGCCGCGGTGACGATCAGCGACCCGATCCCCTGGTAGTGGAACAGCGTCTCGACGACGATCAGGCCGCCGATCAGATACCCCACCTGAGTCGCTATGACCGTGATCGTCGGCAGCAGCGAGTTACGCAGAATGTGGCGCCTGATCACGGTCCGCCGGGGCAGTCCCTTGAGGAACGCGGTCCGCGCGTAGTCCGAGTTGAGCGCCTCGATCGTGCCCGCCCGCGCCATCTGCTCGATGTAGCCGAACAGGATCAGAACGAGCACGGCCGCCGGCAGGATCAGGTGATAGAGCTGATTCGGGAGGCTCGCGCCCGGCGACCACGTGGCCGAGTAGCGGCAAGACGTTCAGGACGATCCCGAACACGACGATCAGCACGATCCCGGTCACCAGCTCCGGGAGCACTGTCGTCGATAGGCCGAGGATGCTGATCACGCGGTCGCGGCGCTTACCGGCCGCCAGCGCGGCCCAAACCCCACCCAGGATCCCGAGCGGCACGACGACGACGAACGCGACGACCGCCAGCTCGAGCGAATGGCCGAGGGCCTTCCAGACGAGCGGCCCGACGGCCGACTGGTACGTGTAGGACTCGCCGAAATCTCCGTGGACGAAGTGGCTGATCCACGACCAGTACTGGGTGAGCACGGGCCGGTTGGTGCCGAGGTGCTCGTCCAGAGCGTGCACAGCGCTGGGGGCGGCGAGCGGGCCGAGAATCGCGCGGGCGGGATCGCCGGGCAGCACCTGGCCGAGGAAGAACACGATCACGCTCAGGATCCACAGCGTGATGAGCGCCAGGCCGACTCGCTTGAGGATGAAGATCGCCATGCCGCGATTGTCGAGCGCGGAGTGAGGCTCCTGCGCCCGTTCAGCTGATGTATGCCTTGTTCAGGTAGATCGCGCTGATCGCGGTCGGGTTCACGCCGTGCACGTTCGTCTTCGTCGCCGTCAGACCGTCGATGAAGTATGGGATCACGATCGGGGTCTCCTGCAGGAGCAGGTCGTGATCTTGCCCGCGATCTGCCGCTGCGTCGAAAGGTCGAGCGCGGCGACGTACTGCTTGACGAGCGAGTCGTACGTCGGGTTCTTGAACCGCGCGGCGTTCCACGGCCCGTCCGAGGTCAGCGGCGCCTCGAGGTACACGTTCGGTGCGCCGCGATCGCCATAGTCGACGAGGCTCATCTGAGCATCGAGCCAATCGGAGTTGCCGTACTTGTCCTTGCCGTAGTAGGCCGTCTGGCTCTCGATCGTGAGGCTGATGTTGATACCCAGCCTTGGCGGCGTCGGCCTTGATCACCTGGGCGAGAGCGGGGATCTCCTGGTACTGCTCGGTCGTCAGGTGTGCGCTGAACCCGTTCGGGTGCCCGGCCGCGGCCAGCAGCGACTTGGCCTTGGAGATGTCCTGGGCGCGCTGTGGGATGCTCAGGTCGCTCGACGGGTATCGCGGCCCGAGTGGGCTGTCATTGCCGAGTTGGCCGTAGCCGAGCAGCAGCGCGGTGATCATCTCCGGGCGATTGAGCGTGTACGCGACAGCCTGCCTTACCCGCGCATCGGTGAACGGCGCCTGGTCGTTTCGCATCGACAGCTCACGGTGGCTGGCGGACTTGAGCTTGATCAGGTTGTAGGAGGAGGCGTTGTTCAGCAGCGACTGGGCGCCCTGGGCCGTGAACTGCACGATCCCGTCGACCTGGCCGCCCTGGAGCGCGAGGATCTGAGGCGGCTGGCTCGAGTAGAACGTGAACGACGTGCTGTCGAGGTACGGCTTACCGCGCCCAGTAGTTGGGGTTGGCGGCGAACGAGGCGCCGACGTTCTGCGTGTAGCTCTTGAGCGTGAACGGGCCGGTCCCGATGAACGTGCTTCTGCCACTTCGAGAAGTCGGTCCCGTCGGGGACGATGATCGCGTTGTAGTTGTCGGAGGAGACGAGGTAGGGGAAGTTCCCGTTGGGCGACTCGAGATGGAAGGCGACCGTCATCGGGTCGACCATGACCACGCCATCGGGCGTCAGCACGCTGGTGAACGTCGAGAGCGCGTTCGAGGCGTTCTTCGGGTCCGCCAGCTGCTTGAACGTGTACACGACGTCCTTGGCCGTGAACGGCTGGCCGTTGTGGAACTTGACGTTCGGGCGCAGCTTGAACGTCCACACCGCGCCGGAGTTGCTGGGCGTCCAGCTCGTCGCCAGCATCGGCTGGAGCGTCAGCAGCTGGTTGTTGTCGAGAATCAGGAAGTCGCCGGTCTGGGCGAGCATGTTGAGGCCGCCGGAGTCGGCGATCGTCAGCGGGTTGATCGCCGCCGACGGCGCCTGTTGGGCGAGGTGCAGCGTGCCGCCCTGCTTGGGCGTGCCGGTCGCCGCGGTGGTGGTCGTGGTCTTCGACGAGCTGTTGGCCCCGCCGCAGGCCGAGAGGACCGCGGCGAGCAACGAGCTCGACATGCCGACGACCGCGCCCTTGCGGACGAAATCGCGGCGGCTGATGCGGCCCGAGACGAGCTCGTCGATGTAGTGATTCTCGAGCTCGCTGCGATTCTCGCGAATCTCATCTAGCTTGATCGAATTACTAGGCATGATCGGCACCCATTCTCCCTCTTTTAGCCCAGACTGAAGGGCCGTTTCTTTCACAGGTCCGGGCGGGTGTCAAGGGCGACCGACCCGCACTACTCGGACGCTAACAACGAAACCAACCGGGCCCGACGGAGACGGCGCATAATCCCCGGCGTGGGCGCAGAGGTCCGATCCCGGCCGGCCGAGGACGTCGACATCCCGCGCCTCCGGCGGCTGCCCACGCGCCGGTTCGGACGGCACTCGGACCCGGGTCATGACCTCGGCGTAGTCACGGGGCTCTCGGCGCTCAGCCTCGACGCGCTGTCGAGCGTCGCGTACGGGCCCGAGGCGATGATCGTCGTGCTCGTCGCCGCCGGCGCCGGGGCGCTGCGTTGGACGGTGCCGGTCACGCTCGTGATCGTCGGGATGCTGGCGCTGCTCGTCGTGTCGTACTCGCAGGTGATCTTCGCCTACCCGGACGGCGGTGGCGCCTACGCGGTGGCCAAGCGCAACCTGGGACGGTGGGTCGCGATGCTGGCGGCTGCTTCGCTTGTCGTCGACTACGTTCTCACGGTCGCGGTCAGCCTCGCCGCGGGGGCCGCGAGCCTCGGCAGCGTGTTCCCGGGGCTCGCGCACCACCTACTGCTCGTGTCGGTCGTCGCGCTCGCGCTGTTGACGGCAATCAACATGTTCGGGATCGCCGAATCGGCGAAGGCGCTGCTGCTCCCGGCCACGGTGTTCCTCGTGAGCGTGTTCGCGGTGATCATCGTCGGCCCGTTCCATTCAAAGCCAGTTGCGGTGATCGGCACTCCGATCCCGATCAAGGCGACCGAGACACTCGGGCTCCTGTTGCTCCTGAAGGCGTTCGCCGCCGGTTGCTCGGCGCTCACGGGGGTCGAGGCGATCGCCAACGGGGTACCGGCGTTCCGCAAGCCGCGCTCGCGCACGGCGACACGAACGGAGATCTCGCTCGGAGTGCTGCTCGGGGCCATGCTGATCGGTCTGGCGGTGCTGGCGCGCGCCCACCACGTCGAGCCCCGCGGCGGCGTGACAATCCTCGCGCAACTGTCGGCGGGCGCCTTCGGGACCGGCTGGATGTTCTATGTCTCGAACATCGCCATCGCCGCAGTGCTGGGACTCGCCGCCAACACGAGTTTCGGCGGGCTGCCGGTGCTGATGAGCCTGCTCGCCCGCGACCACCGCCTACCGCACCTGTTCTACCTGCGCGCGGAGCGCCCCGTCTACCGCTACGGGATCCTCGCGCTCGCGCTGGCGGCACTGTTCTTGCTCATTGCGGTGGACGCGGAGACGAACCGGCTGATCCCGCTGTACGCGATCGGCGTGTTCCTCGGGTTCACGATCAGCCAGATCGGCTTGGTCCACCACTGGCGAAAGGAGCGCCCGCCGAAGTGGCGGCGCCGGGCGATTCTCAATGGCGTGGGCGCGACGATGACCGCGGTCGCAGTGATCGTGTTTCTGGCCAGCAAGTTCCTCGAGGGCGCGTGGGTCGTCGTCGTCACCGTGCCGCTGCTGATCATGCTCTTCGCCCATACGGAGACCTACTACGCCATGGCCGCGCACGATCTCCGGCTCGGCAAGACTCCTCCGCACCCGAAGAAGCGCGACAGCGTGGTGATCGTCCCAACCTCGACGGTGAATCTCCTGACCGCGAAGGCCGTCAGCGCCGCGCTCTCACTCGGGGAGACGGTCGTCGCGCTCGCGGTCGCCGGGGACGACGAGGAGTGCATTCAGATAAAGCACGACTGGGACGAGTGGGCGCCGGGGATTCCGATCGAGGTGCTGCTCGATCGTCGCCGGTCACTGATCCGGACGGTGCTCCGTTACATCAGGTCGATCGAGAACGAGGACGTCACGATCACCGTCCTCATCCCTCAGATCATCCCGAAGGCGCGACGGCACGAAATCCTTCACAACCAGCGCGGCCGGTTGCTCGAAACCGTGCTCAAGTCACGGACAGACGTCATCATCGCGACGCTGCCGTTCCACCTTAAGGACTAGCTAACTGGCGACCCCGGCCCGCGCGCGGATCGCCTGGTGGGCGTCGCCGCGCGGACGCGGCGCCCACCGCCGACGTGCCGAAGCCGGGGTGATGCGCTCCTCATTGTCGGGTTTCAGCACGACGATCTCGCCCGGCGCGGCACCGAGCAGCCACGCGACGTCGTCCGCGTCGAACCCGTGGTTGCCGCCGGCACCGGCAGCGACGACGATGCGGTCGAAGCGCTCGCTGGCGATCGTCTGTGCGAGCGCGTGCCGGTTCGTCCGTCCGCGTTCGATACGCGAGTCGACAGGGACCCCGAATCGGCGCGCGCGCTGCTCGATCGCCTCGAGCAGCGGGATCGCCGTGTCGCACTGTCGTGGGAGCGGCGCGTCGAGTGGAAGCTGGAGGGGCACGCGGGCCAGGAACACAGGGACGAGCGTCGCGTCCTCGGTCATTGCGAGCCGCAACGCCGCGTCGAGCGCGCGTGGAGACAGGTCGGCCGCGACGAACGGGAACAAGATTCGCCGCGCGCTCGTGGCGGCGGCGCGGGCCGGCCGCCGGAGCCGCGGGCCGAAATGGATCCACGCGAGCGCCGCAAGCGCGATCACTACGACGATGAGAACGATGATCAGAACGATTGTCATAACTCCTCCTTCTGGCGCTTGGCCCGGTCGGCGACGATCCGCAGATCGACGCCGGGCAACAGCGCGAGTAGTCGAAACGGCAACGCCGGCCGGGTCAGCCGGCGCCACGCCGTCCGCGGCTTGGGCGTACCCATCAGCACGTATGTCGTGCCTCGGTCGTGCGCCACGTGCTGCGCGACGAGCGCGACATCGTCGCCGTGCTCGATCAGCAGGTGGGCGCCGAGCACGCTCGAGAGCTTGCGCAGGGCGTCGAGCTGTTCCTGCTCCTGCGGGTTGGGATCGTGGTCCGCGACCCACAGCACGTCGAGCTCGGCTCCGAGCCGCTGGGCGGACCGCCACGCGCGTCGTACGACGCGCTGAGACTTGGGGGTGGGCGTGATCAACGCCAGCAGCCGCTCCCCGACGGCCTGTGGTGCGTCGGTGTCGATCAGGCGCTCGCCGCCGGGCCGGCCGACGACCTCCATGGGGATGCGCTTCGCCTCGACCTCCTCGGCGACCTGACGCAGCGCGACCTCGCGCAGCGCGCTGAGGTTCTCGACCTTGAAGAAGTTGTTCAGGGCGGATTGCACTCGCTCGGGCGGGTAGACCTTGCCCGCGACGAGTCGCTCGATCAGGGACTGCGGCGTGATGTCGATGAGGACAACTTCGTCGGCGTCGCCGATGACCGCATCGGGAACCGTCTCCCGCACGCGCGTCCCGGTCAGCTCCGCGATCTGGTCGTTGAGGCTCTCGAGGTGCTGGACGTTGACGGTCGAGAACACGTCGATCCCGGCGGCGAGGACATCTTCCACGTCCTCCCAGCGCTTCTCGTGCTCGAGACCGGGCGCGTTGGTGTGAGCGAGCTCATCGATCAGGCAGAGCTCGGGTTGCCGGTCGAGGATCCCTGGCAGGTCCATCTCTTCGAGCACCGCATCCCGGTAGATGACACGGCGGCGGGGCACCAGCTCGAGCCCCTCCGCCTGCGCGACCGTCTCGGCTCGCCCATGTGGCTCGAGATAGCCGATCACGACGTCGGTCCCGTTCTCCGCATCGGCCTGGCCCTCGCGGAGCATCTGATATGTCTTGCCGACGCCAGCGGCCATCCCCAGGAAGACCTTGTGGTGCCCGGGCAGTTGGTCGCGGTTCATCAGGGGCTGAGGGGTTGCAAGGTCAGCGAGCACTATGCCCCAAGGAGGTTGTGGATGATCAGGTCGATCAGCTTGATCCCGATGAACGGCGCGATCAGCCCGCCGAGCCCGTAGATCCAGAGGTTGCGGCGCAGGAGCGCGCTGGCGCCGATCGGTCGGTACTGGACGCCCCGGAGCGCCACCGGGATCAGCAGCGGAATGACGATCGCGTTGAAGATGATCGCCGAGATCACGGCCGACTGGGGCGTGCCCAGGTTCATGATGTTGAGCACGTGCAGCGGGCTCTTGCCTCCGTGCGTGGTCGCCCACGTCGTGACGAAGATGGCGGGGAGGATCGCGAAGTACTTGGCGACGTCGTTGGCGATCGAGAACGTGGTCAACGCCCCGCGCGTGATCAGCAACTGCTTGCCGACTTCGACGATCTCAATGAGCTTCGTCGGATTGGAGTCGAGGTCGACCATGTTTCCGGCCTCCCGGGCTGCCTGGGTGCCGGTGTTCATCGCCACCCCGACGTCCGCCTGCGCGAGGGCGGGGGCATCGTTGGTGCCGTCGCCGGTCATCGCCACCATCCGGCCGCTCGCCTGCTGATCCTTGATCAGCGCGAGCTTGGCCTCCGGGGTGGCCTCGGCGAGGAAGTCGTCGACGCCCGACTCCTCGGCGATCTTCGCAGCAGTGAGGCGGTTGTCGCCGGTGATCATGACCGTGCGGATACCCATCGCGCGGAGGTGGTCGAAGCGCTCGCTCATGCCCTCCTTGATCGTGTCCTTGAGGTAGATCACGCCCATCACCTGGGAATCGCGGGCCACCGCGAGCGGGGTGCCGCCCTCGCGCCCGATCCGGTCGAGCACCGGCTGGAGCTCGGCGGGCGGGCGGCCGCCTTCGCTCTCGACGAAGTTGATGATCGCGTCGCCGGCGCCCTTGCGCAGCATGCGGCCATCGAGGTTGACGCCGCTCATCCGCGTCTGGGCAGTGAACGGGACGAACTCGGCGTGGAGGTCCGCCATGTCGTGCTCGCGGATCCCGTACTGCTTGGCGAGCACGACGATCGAGCGGCCCTCGGGCGTCTCGTCCGCGAGCGATGACAGCTGCGCGACCTCGGCGAGCTCCGCCTCAGAGACGCCCGGCATCGGGATGAACTCCGAGGCGAGACGGTTTCCGATCGTGATCGTGCCCGTCTTGTCCAGCAAGAGCACGTCCACGTCCCCGGACGCCTCGACGGCGCGGCCCGACAGCGCGAGCACGTTGCGGCGCACGAGCCGATCGATCCCGGCAATCCCGATGGCCGAAAGCAGGGCCCCGATAGTGGTCGGGATCAGAGCCACCAGCAATGAGATCAGCGTCGTCTCCGAGATCGCCGTGTGGGCGAACAGACCGAAGGGGCGGAGCGTCGCGACGACGATCATGAAGATCAGCGTCAGGCCGGCCAGGAGGATGTTCAGCGCGATCTCGTTCGGCGTCTTGCGGCGCTCGGCGCCCTCCACGAGATTGATCATCCGGTCGAGGAACGACTGCCCCGGCTCCTGGGTGATCTCGACGACGATCCGATCGGACAGGACGCGCGTGCCGCCGGTGACGGCGCTGCGGTCGCCGCCGGACTCGCGGATCACAGGGGCCGACTCGCCCGTGATCGCCGACTCATCGACGGAGGCGATGCCTTCGATCACGGTGCCGTCGCCGGGGATCAGCTCGCCCGCATCGACGACGACGACGTCGCCCTTGGACAGCTCGGAGGCCTGCTTCTTCGTGCCGTCCCGCATGGTCGCGACGGTCTCCTGACGCATCGCCCGGAGCGTGTCGGCCTGGGCGCGGCCGCGGCCCTCGGCGAACGCCTCGGCCATGTTCGCGAACACGACCGTCAGCCACAGCCAGACCGAGATCACGAACGTGTACCACGAGGGATCGTTCCCGCCGAGCGCCTTGCCGCCAAACACCTGCTTGAGCCATGTGAAGGTCGTGATCAGCGCGCCGATCTCGACGACGAACATCACGGGGTTGCGGATCTGGACCCGCGGATCGAGCTTCAGGAAGCTGTCGATCAGCGCGCGCTTGACGATGTCGCGTTGGAACAGCGAGACCGCGCGGCGCTCGGATGCGCGCGGCTGCGGGCGCTCTTCAGGTGGTGCCTGTACCGCCATCAGTGATCTCCTGCCAGCCGATTGAGCGCGAGGTTGAGCTCGAGCACGTCAACGCCCGGCTCTCCGGAGAACCCGAGCCCGCGCCCGGCCGTGTTCTTCGAGATCAGCTGCTGGACCTCGGACATCGGCACATGGCGGACGGCCGCGATGCGGTGGGCCTGGATGTCGGCGTTGGCGATGGAGATGTCCGGGTCGATCCCGGACGCGGAGCTGTTGGCCGCGTCGACCGGCACCTTGGCCGCCGTAAGCCCGCCCGGGTAGTACGGGCCGTTCAGGCTGACGTAGGCCTTGATGTTGGCGGCGATCTCCTGCTCTGTAGCGGTGCTGTTGGGGCCGAGATTTGAGAACGTCGTTGCCGCGGCATTGTTGGGCGGAACGGTCGCCGAGGGGCGTCCCTGGAAGTAGCGCGGGCTCGGATTGGTCACCGGCACGCCGTTGTCCATCTCCGGCTTGCCGTTCTTGAACACCTGGGTCCCGAAGTTCTGGCCGATGATCTTCGAGCCGACGAGCTTGCCGCCGACGTAGACCCGCTGGCCGTTGGCGTTGCCTGGAAAGGCGACCTGGCTGACGCCCGTGACGACGAGCGGGTAGACGATCCCGCAGAGAAGCGTCAGCACGAGGATCCCGATCGCGGAGGTGATGATGTCCTTTTTCATGGTCAGTAGAGATGTCCGGTCAGGCCCTGAACGATCGGGCCGAGCAGCAGGGCGGGGAAGAACGTGAGGGCGCCGACGAGCACGATCACGCCGATCAGCAGCACGACGAACGTCGGGTTGTCGGTCCGCATCGTGCCGAGGCCGGCGGGGCTGATCCGCTTGCCCGCGAGCGAGCCGGCGACCGCGAGCGCGAACAGGATCGGGGCGTAGCGCGCGAACAGCATCGTGAAGCCCCCGAGAAGGTCGGCGAACGTGACGCCGTGGGCGCCCAGGTTGCCCGCGTTGGGCTGGATGTAGCCGGTATAGCCGGCGAACGCCGAGCCGTTGTTGTTGGCCTGGGACAGGTAGGCGTAGAAGGTCTCGGAGAATCCCTGCGGCTGTCCGGCTGCGGCGGCCGAGATCGACTGCCGTCCGGCGCTGCTCGCGGTTGCGAGCGCCGTGGAGAACAGCGCCGAGAGAGGGGTGATCAACAATCCGAGCGTGACGAGCTTGATCTCGCGGCCCTCGATCTTCTTGCCGAGGTACTCGGGGGTCCGTCCGACCATCAGCCCACCGATGAACACCGCCAGCAGGACGTAGAGCAGGATCGAGTACAGGCCGGTGCCGACGCCGCCGAAGATCACCTCGCTGGCGGACAGGTTCGCCATAGGGACGGCGCCGCCGATCCCAGTGAACGACTCGATCGCGCTGTTGACGGCGCCGCACGACGTGACGGTCGTGACGACGTCGAAGAGCGCCGAGCCCGCGATCCCGAACCGCTGCTCCTTGCCCTCCAGGTTGCCGCCGGTGGAACCGGAGATCACCTGCGTGTGCAGGCCGGCGACGTGCTGGGCGGGGGAGCCGTGTGCCTCGGCGATGTACGCGACCGCAGCCGCGCCGAGGAACATGACCATCATCGTCGCGAAGATCGCGTACCCCTGGCGAGGCTTGCGTGACATGCGGCCGTAGGTGAACACGAGCGCGGCCGGAATGCACAGCACCGTCAGCATCTCGAAGAAGTTGGTGAAGCCCGTCGGGTTCTCGAACGGGTGCGCCGAGTTGGTATTGAAGAACCCGCCGCCGTTGGTCCCGAGCTCCTTGATCGCCTCCTGCGAGGCGACCGGCCCCATCGCGATCGTGTTGGCGAGTCCGGTGACGCCGTTGAAGCTCGCGTAGTGCGAGAAGTTCTGGATCGACCCCTGGAACACGAGCACCAGGGCGACGACGAACGAGATCGGCGTCAGCACCCACAACACCGTCCGAACCAGGTCCTGCCAGAAGTTGCCGAGGCTCTTGCCGCTCCGGCCTATGATCCCCCGTATCAGCGCGATCGCCACGGCGATTCCGATGCCGGCCGAGAGGAAGTTCTGGACGGTGAGCCCGGCCATCTGGGTGAAGTAGCTCATCGTCGTCTCGCCGCTGTAGTACTGCCAGTTCGTGTTCGTCATGAACGACGAGGCGGTGTTGAACGACACGTTCCACGAACCCGAGTGGAAGTGCTCGGGGTTCAGGCCGGTGAAGTTCCACAGCGTCTGCGTGCGGAGGATCAGGTACAGCAGCAGCCACCCGGCGAGCGAGAAGATGATCAGGCTCTTGGCGTACGCCTTCCAATCCTGCTCGCGATCCGGGTCGACGCGCATGATCCGGTAGAGCAGGCGCTCGGGGGTCCGGAACAGCGGGTCGAGGAACGTGTGCTCACCGGTGTAGACGGCGGCCATGTAGCGACCGAGCGGCAGCGCGATCGCCGTAAGGACGACGGCGAACAGGACGATCGTCAGCCAGCCGAGGAACGTCATTGCCTAGAACTTCTCTCCGCGAAGCAGGGCGTAGAGCAGATAGATGCACACGAGCACCGAGACGACGAGGCCGAAGAAGTCGCTGGCGCTCAGGTGGCCGATGAATGCGGCCAGTGGGAGGTTCATATCCGCTCGATCCCGTACACGAGAGCGAACAGGAAGGCGAACATCACTACTCCGAGCAATATGGCTAGAACGTCCATGCGTAGATCGTGGCCGCAGCCACGTCAAGAGGGCATTCAGAAATCGCGCGGCGCCATACAGATGTTGTGAAGAGGCAGGTCCATCGACTCTCGGCGCGGATTTGCGGGCGGTCGGCCCGATGAATGGCGCTGGGGAAGGGCGATGGGGTGGGGTTGGTCGCGGGTACGGTCGGCTCTCGGCGCCAGATGAGGATTTCGCCGCGGAATTGGGCTTTTCATGGTGCACAGCACGACAATTCCGGCGCCGGCGCCGAGCCCTGTCGTACTAGGCACACTCTTCATGCATAAGTCGACAGGGCTCGGATCTTCCGCCGGTGTTGTCGTGCTGCGCACCATCCAAGGGGCGAAATCCGCGTTCCGCCACCCAGGGCCGCGCCGACTCACCCGCGCCACCGAGCCGGAGCGCGAAGGCCACACCACAGGGCGCGCCCCCAAAGGCGCGCCCTACAAACAGATCAGCCCTCGCGGGAGCGCAACCCGTCGGCGATCCACCAGACGGCGTCGCTCATCGACCCCTCGGCGTATGGGTTGTAGATCGGGCTGCAGCCATCGGTGATCAGAACCATCACCCGCGCGACGCCACACGGGTCGACCGGGTCACCGCTCTCGAGTCGCTCGGCGACGCCGAGCAGGGCCTGCCGCCATGGCAGCACGGCCTTCCGTGAGACCGGCACCGCGGAGCACATACGCGAGACGGCCGGTAGCTCGGAGTCGGCGATCACCCCGCGGAGAGCCGACGCGAGGCGCCGGCGCGTCTTCGAATCCTCGAGCTGGCGCGCGCGCAGCGCACGATCCTCGGCCGAGTCCGCGGCCAGACCGTCTGACAGCTCTCGATCGAGCGATGCTCGGTGGAGCCGCACCCGCAGCCGGAGGCTGACCCGCGCGGGCGGATCGCCGGCACGCCCGTCGCGGGCTGACGGCGTGTCTTTCTGGAGGGGTACGGGCTTCATCTCGGACGCGGGCAACCCCCAACCGTAAATCCCGCGCCGTCAAGGAGACGTCGAGATCAGGGGGCAGCGCATCAAGATTTCGTCAAGATTCCTCGCGTGGGGCCCGCCAGAACGGGACTAAGCTACGCAAGGCATGCCGGAGCGCCGCCAGTTCCACCAAACATCGACGCGATTGATGTCGATCCTGATGATCGTGATCGGGATCGTTTTGCTGGCGCGCACGCTTGCTGCCGGAGGTGGGGTCGCAGCCATCGGCGTGATCCTCGGCGTGCTGTTCGTCGCCGCCGGGGCCGCTCGGCTGTATTTGCAGTACCGGAGTCCGTGAGCCAGCCGCGGGCGCAGACGTGAACGAGCGGCCCTTCTCCTACCGCGCGCTGTTCGCGGTCGTCTACACGACGTCCGTGAGCTCGGTCTATTTCGCGCTGGGCGTGGTCGCTCATCGCGCCAACGGCTTGACCCCGCTCGTGTTCCTGGCCGCCGGGCTGTTCTTCCAGCTGACAGCGATGACGTATGCGGAAGGGGCGTCGCTGCACCCCGAGCGCGGAGGCTCGGCCGTGTTCGCGCGGTACGCGTTCAACGAGCTGGTCAGCTTCGTCGCCGGGTGGGCGATCGTGCTCGACTACACGATTCTGCTCGCGGTCGCGGCGTTGACCGTGCCGGCGTATCTCTCCGCGTTCTGGTCGCCGCTGGGACACGGCGGCGCTCAGATCGCCGTCGCGTTCGCCGTGATCGCATTCGTCGCCTTCGACAACCTGATCGGCATCAACGTCCGCCAGCTGCGCCGGCGGATCGCGATCACCGGCTTCGACTTGGTGCTGCAGGCGGCGATCATCGTGCTCGGGCTGGCGCTCGCCTTCCACCCGCACCACCTGACCGAGTCGATCCATCTCGGGACCGCGCCGACATGGTCTGACCTCGCGTTCGCGTTCCCGATCGCCGTGATCGCCTTCACGGGCCTCGAGGCCGCGGCGAGCCTGGCGGGGGAGGTCACCGCGAGCGCCGGACAGGTCAAGCAGCTGGTGCTCCCCGGCTCTGCCGTCATCGTCCTGATCTACGTCGGGATCGCGTTCGTCGGCATCTCGGCACTGCCCGTGCACAACGGGCTCAGCGAGCTCGGGACACGACATCTGGATGCGCCGGTGCTGGGGGTGGTCGAGGCGTTCCGCCCGGTCTGGGTCTCGGACATCCTCAAGTACGCGGTGGCGATCGGCGGTGCGCTCGGCCTCGGGGCGGCGGCCCTGTCCTCGATGCTCGGCGTCTCCCGGGTGGGCTATTCGCTGGCCACGAATCGCCAGATCCCAAGCGCGATCGGCCGGCTCAGCGGCCGCTGGGGAACCCCGTTTGTCGTGATCGGCGCCGCCGCTGTGGCCGCGGCCGCGCTGGTCGTGCCGACCGACCTGGAGCTGCTGGTCGGGATCTACGCGTTCGGGGCGCTCGTCGCGTTCACGATCGCGCACGTCTCGGTGATCGCGCTGCGTTACCGGGAGCCGACCCGGCAGCGCGGGTTCAGGGTCCCGCTGTCGGTCACGGTCCGCGGCCAAGGCGTCCCGATTCCCGCGGTCTTCGGCGCGCTGCTCGGCGTGGTCGGACTCGTGATCGTGCTGATCTTCCACTCCGGCGCCCGCTTCGTCGGGCTGGGATGGCTGCTCGGCGGACTGGCGCTATACGTCACCTACCGCAAGACGCAGCAGAAGCCGCTGCTCCGACGGGTGACGATCCCGGAGCGGGCGCTGCGCCACGAAACGCTCGAGCCCGAGTTCGGCTCGATCCTGGTTCCGATCTCCGGAACCGCGCTCGACGACGACATCGTCCAGACCGCCGGACGCCTCGCCGGCGAAACTCGCGATGACGTGATCGAGGAGGGGGCGGTGATCGAGGCGATCTGGGTGTTCGAGATGCCGCTGTCGCTCCCGCTCGACGCGCCGCTGCCGGATGCCCAGATCAAGCGGGCGCGGGAAGCGCTGGCCCGTGCGAAGGCGGTGGGCGAGGAGTATGAGGGTGTGGAGGTGGCAACCGCGATGGTCCGGGCCCGGCGGGCCGGCCAGGCGATCGTCTCTGAGGCGAGGCGCCGAGGCGTCGAGGCGATCGTGCTCGCGGCAGAGGAGCCCTCCCGCGTGCGTGGCGGCGCACTACTGGGCGGAGTCGGGCCAATGGACAACTACGTCGGCCCCATCACGAAGTACGTGGTCAGCAAGGCGCCGTGTCGCGTGATCCTGACCGCCCCGCCTGCGGACTGGCGGCCGACGTTCCATGCCGACGGGCACGGCGAGGAGCACTGATGGCGGAGCGGCGGCTACCCGGCCTGCAACGAGTCCTCGGCGTCAACGCGCTCGCGTCGAGCGCGTACGGGAACGTCGGCTCCTCGATCTACTACGCCCTCGGTCTCGTCGCCTCGCTCGCGCTCGGGCTGACCCCGCTCGTCTTCGTGATCAGCGGCGTGATCTTCTACCTGACCGCGGCGACCTACTCCGAAGCCACCTCGATGTTCCCGGAGGCCGGGGGGTCGTCGAGCTTCGCGCGGCACGCGTTCAACGAGTTCTGGTCGTTCTTCGCGGCGTGGGCGCAGATGCTGAATTACGTGATCACGATCGCGATCTCCGCGTTCTTCGTGCCTCACTACCTCGGAGGGCTGTTCTTTCCATTCCTGAGGACCTCGCCCGGCGACATCTTCTTCGGGATCGGGGTGGTGGCGGTCCTGTGCGCGATCAACGTCGTCGGGATCACCGAGGCGACCCGGGTCAACGTCGCGCTGGCGATCGCCGACTTCTCGACCCAGGTGCTGCTCGTCGTGCTCGGCCTGATCCTCGTGTTCAACCCGCACACCCTCGTCGCGAACGTCCACCTCGGGGTCGCGCCGACGTGGAAGAACTTCCTGATCGCTATTCCCGTGGGGATGATCGCCTACACCGGGATCGAGACGATCTCGAACATGGCCGAGGAGGCCAAGGACGAGACAAAAACGATTCCGAAGGCGATCAACCGGGTGGTGATCGCCGTGTTCGCGATCTACGCGGCGCTCCCCGCAGTCGCGTTGTCCGCACTGCCCGTCCGCTGCGTGGGCAACCACTGCCAGACGCTGCTCGGAGTGAGCGAGGAGAAGGGGGGCTACGCCGGCGACCCCGTGTTGGGAATCGTCAAGCACCTGCACCTGGGACCGCTCCAGCACGTGGGAGAGATCTACGTCGGCCTGCTCGCGGCGACGATCCTGTTCATCGCGACCAACGCCGGGATCATCGGCGTATCCAGACTGGTGTATTCGATGGGGCTGCACCGTCAGGTTCCGGGCGTGCTGCGCCAACTGCACCCGCGGTTCCGCACACCGTGGATCGGGATCATCGTGTTCGGGGGGGTCGCCTGCCTGACGCTGATCCCGGGCCAGGCCAACTTCCTCGGGAACATGTACGCGTTCGGGGCGATGCTGTCGTTCACGATCGCGCACCTGGCCGTGATTCGTCTGCGGGTCATCGACCCGGACCAGGCGCGTCCGTATCGCGGGCCGGGGACGGTCCGGTGGCGGGGCAAACAGCTGCCGCTGTTCGCGATCGTGGGCGGGCTCGGGACGTTCCTGGCCTGGGTCACCGTCACCGCACTCCACATTGACGTGGCGCTCGCCGGGGTGGGGTGGTTGACGTTCGGCATCTGTCTGTACGTGGCCTATCGACATGAGCAGGGCCTGGATCTGACGAGCACCGTGAAGGTCGCGATCCCCAGGCCCGCCGCCGAGACCGAAGCCGAGTACCAATCGGTCCTGGTGGCCTTCGACGAGCGCGGTTACGTCCCCGAGGTGATGGCCACGGCCGCGCGAATGGCTGCACGCCGTCGGCGCGGCATACACGTGCTGGTGACGATCTCGGTGCCCGCGAGCAGCCCCATCACCGCTGCGCTTCCCGAACAGGAGGCCGTCGCGGCATCGATCATCGAGGAGGCCAAGGTGCAGGTCGGACGGCGCGTCTCAGGCCATGTCGAGAAAGTTCGAGCCGGGCAGACGGGACGGCGGATCGTCGACGAGGCTCGAGCGATGCACGCGGGGGCGATCGTGATGCCGCTGGCTCGCGCGGGTGCGGGCTTCGGCCGCACGCTCGAGACCGTGCTCCACGAGCGACCTTGCCGGGTGATCATCGAGTCGATTCCGGAGCAGGCGAGGAGAAAGACGCCAATCGCGGCGTAGCCTCTTCCGGTATGGACCGGGAAAGGTCACTGGCGATGAGTTGGAAGCAAGGGCCATTAGCGTCGCGAACCGGTCTGATCGCCTCGCTCGAGGTAATCCTCGCCGTGGCCATCGCGACCGGCTGCATCGCGGCCCTTCAGTCAGCCGCCCCCGCCGCTGACCTCGGCGTGCTCTACCTGCTCGCGGTGCTGGCGATAGCGATCCGGCGAGGCCAGGTCGCGGCGCTGGCGACCGCGGTCCTCGGGATCCTGACGCTCAACTATCTGTTCATCACGCCGCGCCATCGGCTGACGATCGCCCACTCGCAGGACTTCGTCGCTCTGGTGGTGCTGATCATCGCCGCGCTGGTCGTGGGCCGGCTGGCGGCGATCGGGCGCCAGCGCGCCGCGGAGGCGGAGCTCCGGGCGCGCGTAGCCGCGGCGCGCGAACGCGAGGCATCGCTGCTCGCCGAGGCCGCGTCGGCGATCCTGGCCGGACAGAGCGTGACGGCCCAGCTCGAGAACATCGGCAACCGCGTGGCCCGAGCGACCGGGGCGAGCAGCGCGCGCGTCGTGCTCGAGCCCGTGCCCTCCCAGGGCGAGGGCGAGATCGCGCTGCCGCTGCGCACCCGGACCCGCTCGGCGTGGCTGTACGTCTCGACCGACACGGCATGGCCGGTCCGGGACCTCGAGCGGATCTCGGAGCCGCTCGGCCGCCTGATCGACGTCGCCGTCGAACGCGAGCGGGTCGCCGAGCGGGAAGCCGAGACCGAGGCCGGCCGGCGAGCGGAGGCCGCCCGCACGGCGATCCTGCACGCGATCTCCCACGACCTCCGTTCGCCACTGACCGCGATCACCACTGCCGGCTCGGCGCTGCGGGCCGCCGACATCACCGAGGATGAGCGCGACGAGCTGATCGAGGTGATCGAGGACGAGGGAGCGCGCCTCGCGAAGCTGGTGGAGGATCTGCTCGACCTCTCGAAGATCCAGGCCGGAGCCGTATCGCCGCAGGCGGACTGGTGTGACCTCCACGACGTCGTCGCGTCGGCCGCGGGCCACCTGCGGACGGATCACCCGATCGACTTCTCGCTGCCCGACGATCTGCCGCTGGTTCGGGCCGACGCCTCCCAGCTGGAGCGGGTGTTCTCCAACCTGATCGAGAACGCCGTCAAGTTCTCGCCACCGGGCTCGCCGGTTCGGATCACGGCCGGAATCGGCTCGGGACGCGTCACGGTGAGGGTGATCGACCGTGGCCGCGGCGTTCCCGCACAGCAGCGGCCACACGTGTTCGAACCGTTCTTTCGCGGACGCGGCAATACGGGCTCCGGCTCGGGCCTCGGACTCGCGATTGCGCGCGGTTTCGTCGAGGCCAACGGCGGCCACATCGTCCTGCAATCCGACGCGGATAGGGGCACGTCGTTCGCGGTGAGCTTCCCGGTGGTGCCACAACCCGAGGCCGTCGGATGAACGAGCCGAGGGTGCTGGTTGTCGACGACGAGCCCCAGATCGTCCGCGGGCTGAAGATCGTCCTGCGCAACGCCGGCTATGCCGTCGAGGCCGCGGAAACCAAGGAGGAGGCGCTCGCGGCCGTGGCGCTACGGCCGCCAGACGCGGTCGTCCTCGACCTCGTCCTGCCCGACGGGCGCGGGGTTGAGGTGTGCGAGGAGATTCGCCGCTGGAGCCGGCTGCCGATCCTGGTGCTTTCGGCGATCGGCGACGAGCGCGAGAAGGTACGCGCACTCGACGCCGGCGCCGACGATTACGTCACCAAGCCGTTCGGCACCGACGAGCTGCTCGCGCGGCTGCGAGCGATCATGCGACGCTCGGCCGAGGCCGGCGGCAGTCCCACGCTCGAGCTAGGCGAACTGGTCATCGACCTTCATGATCGGCGGATAACCCGCGCCGGCGTCGAGGTCCACCTGACGCCGATCGAGTTCGAGCTCGTGCGGGTGCTCGCCCAGCATCACGGGCGGCTCGTAACTCATCGCCAGCTGCTGCGGGAGGTGTGGGGACCGGAGTACGGGGAGGAGACCCATTATCTGCGCGTTCACGTCGCCCATATCCGCTCCAAGCTCGAGCCTGATCCTTCCCGACCCCAGTACCTGATCACGGAGCCCGGCGTTGGCTACCGGCTGCGTGATCCCTCCCCATAGCGGACGTTCACGGGGCCGTCTTAGCGCTTTCTCTACGCCTGGGTAGCGATCTTTAGCGGGATCTTGATGGGTCCGGGCCTAACTTCGGTGGGGGCTGATGGCCCGGATAGAGACTCACGGATTACGTCGCAGCATCGGCGTTGGCGGCCTGTTCGCGACCGCCTATGGGAACGTCGGCTCCTCGATTTACTACGCGCTGGGGATTGTCGCGGCGTACGCGCTCGGGCTGACGCCGGTCGTGTTCATGCTCGCCGGCGGACTGTTCGCCCTGACGGCGAAGACGTACGCCGAGGGAGCCTCGATGTTTCCGGAGGCCGGAGGCTCCTCGAGCTTCGCGCGCCACGCGTTCAACGACTTCGTGTCGTTCTTCGCGGGCTGGGCGCTGAGCCTGGACTACATCCTGACGATCGCGATCTCAGCGTTCTTCGTCCCGCACTACCTGAGCGCGTTCTGGCCGGCGCTGCGTCACCCGCCGGGCGACGTGATCGGCGGTCTGATCGTCGTCGCCATGCTCGCGTGGCTGAACGTCCGCGGGATCGGCGAATCGGCAAAGCTGAACCTCTTCCTCGCCGTCGCCGACCTGATCACCCAGTGCCTGATCATCCTGCTCGGCGCGCTGCTGGTGCTGAACCCGTCGCTGCTCGTGCACCAGGTCGACCTCGGCACGATGCCGAGCTACTCGCATCTGATCTTCGCGCTGTCGCTGGCGATGCTCGCCTACACCGGGATCGAGACCGTCTCGAACATGGCCGAGGAGGCGCGCGACCCCGGCAGGGACGTGCCGAGGGCCGTGAACCTGATCCTGATCGCCGTGCTCGGCGTGTACGCGGGCATGACGGTCGTGGCCCTGTCGGCGCTGCCGGTGATCGGTCACGGCGCGCACGCCTACACGCTGCTCGGCGAGCCGCCGTCGAAAGGGGGGTACCAGAACGACCCCGTGCTGGGGATCATCCAGCACCTCGGCCTGGCTCACGCCGCGGCCAGCGCACTGCGCTATTACGTCGGGATCCTGGCGGCGACGATCCTGTTCATCGCCACCAACGCGGGGCTGATCGGGATCTCCCGATTGTCGTGGTCGCTCGCCGAGCACCGACAGCTGCCGAGCGTGTTCGCCCAGCTCCACAAGCGCTACCGCACTCCGTGGTTCACGATCGTCACGTTCTCGGTGATCGCCGGGATCCTCCTGATCCCAGGTCAGACCAACTTCCTCGGCAACCTGTACTCGTTCGGCGCGATGCTGTCGTTCACGACCGCCCACGCGTCGGTGATCGCGCTGCGATTCAAGGATCCAGACCGCGAGCGGCCGTACAAGATGCCCGGGAACATTCGCGTGCGCGGATGCGATCTGCCGATCACCGCCGTCGTCGGCGGGGTCGGCACCTTTGCCGCGTGGGTGTCGGTGATCGTGTTGCACGTCGACGCCCGCTACGTCGGCATCGGCTGGATGATCGTCGGGCTGGTCGGCTACGTGATCTACCGCCGGCGCCAGGGCCTTGACCTCGTCAGCGACTACAAGATCGAGCGGCGCGAGCGGCCCGCGTTCTTCGTCGAGCTGGAATACCGCTCGGCGCTCGTCCCGATCTTCGGCACCGACGTCGATGCCTCGGCGCTGCGCGCGGCGGCGAAGCTCGTCGGCGAGGACGCGCTCGTCGAGGCCGTCTACATCCTGCGCGTTCCCAACCAGCTGTCGCTCGATGCCGGCCTCGAGAAGGAGGAGGCGCTCGGGCTGAGCGTGCTCGAGAGTGCCAAGGTGACGGGCCGCAAGGCCGGACTGAAGGTGCAGACGAGGCTGATCCGCACCCGCAGCCCCGGCGCGGCGATCGTCGAGGAGGCACAGCGCAGCGGCGCCGAGATCATCTATCTGGGAACCGCGCACGCACCCCCGTCCGAGCGCGCTCTCGGCCCCACCGCGACGTACCTGCTCGCCCATCGCCCGTGCCGGGTCGTGATCGAGACCCCGCCCGTCAACGGCAGGGTCGCCGGGAACGGGGCCCGAGCAGGCGCTCAAACCCCGGCATCGCGCGGATTGGACGGAGACGGCGCCGCGCGTCCGTCTCAGGCGGCAAAGCGGTAGCCGACCCCGGCCTCGGTGCGGATGAACCTCGGGCCGCCCGGCGGCTCGATCTTCCGGCGCAGGTTGGCGATGTGCGCGCGCAGCACCTGGGTGTCGTCGGCATACCCGGGACCCCAGACCGAGCTCAGCAGGTCGCGATGGGTCATCAGCCGTCCGCGGTTGCGGACGAGCTGGCGCAGCAGGTCGAATTCGATCGGCGTCAGATGGACCGCTTCGTCGTCGAGGCGAACCTCGCGGCGGGAGAGGTCGACGCGGAGCCCGTCGGCGGTGATCACCGCCTCCTCGGGCTCGGGCGCCACGCGTCGGAGGTTCGCCTGCAACCGCGCGAGGAGCTCGCGAGGTCCGAACGGCTTGGTCACATAGTCGTCGGCGCCCGCCGCCAGCGCGCGGACCTTGGCGTCCTCCTCGCCGACCGCGGAGAGGATGATCAGCGGCATGTCGCTCCACTCACGCAGGCGCCGGCACAGCTCGATGCCGTCCCCGTCGGGGAGGAGGAGATCGACGATCGCCGCCTCGGGGTGGCTGACGGCGGCGACGTCGAGCGCCTCCTCCATCGTCGTCGCCGGCAGCGCCTCGAACCCGCCGTCGCGCAGGATCACACGGAGGGCGCGCAAGATCTGCTGCTCGTCGTCGCACACCAGGATCTTCGGTCGCGGCGGGGCGTTCACGCCTCCACCTTCGCCGGTGGCGCCTCGAGCGGCAGCGAGACCACGAACGCCGTTCCCTGACCGGGCAGCGACTCGACCGAGATCGTGCCGCCGTTGCCCTCGACGAACCCCTTGGCGATCGCCAGGCCCAAGCCCGATCCGACCCAATGGTCTCGACCGCGCGCGCCGCGGTAGAACGGCTCGAAGATTCGCTCACGCTCGGCGGGATCGATCCCCGGGCCCTGATCGACGATCCGCACGAGCACCCGCGTCTCGGCGCTCCGGGCCGAGACCGAGACCGGATGCCCCGCCGAGTAGCGCTCGGCGTTCTCGAGCAGGTTCGCGAACGCCCGCTCGAGCTGCGCGGCGTCAGCCCTGACCTCGGGGAGGTCCGGCTCGACAGACATACGGATCTGGCCGCCGGCGGCTCGCACGCCCTCGCTGGCGGCGAGCAGCACGTCCTCGAGCGAGACCCAGTCGCGTCGGGGCTCGGCGCGCCCGGCCTGCAGCAGCGAAAGATCGAGCAGCTTCTCGACAAGCGCCGACAGCCGCTCGCCCTCGGCGACGACGGCCTGGCTGAGCTCGGTCTGCTCCTCGGTCGTCAGCGACGGCGCGCTCAGCGCGTGACCGGCCGCGACGATCGCCGTCAAAGGCGTGCGGAGGTCGTGCGATACGGCTCGCAGCAGCGCGGTCTTGACGTCGTCGCTTCGCCGCAGGGCTTCGGTCTCGACGGCGGCGGCCTGGACGGCGTCGCGACGGAGCGCGATCGCGACGATCGCCTCCAGGGCCGGCACGACCTGGGTTTCCAGGCGCTCCGCCGTCTCGCCGGCCACACTGGCCGGGACGATCAGCGTCGCAATCTGGTTGCGATCGGCGTCCCTGAGCGCGATCGCCCGGTGCCGATCGTCGCCAACGGCCGGGCCAAGCACGATCGAGGCGGAGGGGATCGCGAGCGCCTCGGCGACGTGGCGGGCCGCCCCAGCGAGTCCGTCAGTCGTCTTGGACTCCGCCAGCAGATCGCGAGCGAGCGCCGCAGCCAGATCGGCCTGAGCCCGCCGGCGCTCCGCCTCGAACGCGCGCGTGCGCGCGAGCTCCGCCACCGTGCTCACGACCACCGCCACGATGATGAAGGCCCCGAGCGCGACCCAGTTGCGGCTGTCGGAGATCGTGAAGCGTCCGGTGGGAGGGAGGTGGAAGAAGTTGAAGGCCGCCGCGCTCAGGAGCGACGTGGCGAGCCCGAGGACCAGTCCCCAGTAGGCCGACACGAGCAGGACGGCCGGGAGGTACACGACGCTCAGCGACACGGTCGGGGCCAGGTGCTTGAGCGGGTAGATCGCGGCCGTCGCCGCGGCCACGGAGATGACGGACACCGCAGCGCCGACCCAACCGCTTGGCCGGGTGCCAACGAGGCGGCTCAGGGTCCGTGTCTCGGGCATTTCACGATCAGGCTACGACAGCGACCAGCCGGTGTGGATAGTGTCAGGGCGATGGCGCTCCCCGAGCCCTCCAGCGATTCGACCGCGCTGATCACCGGAGCCTCGTCCGGGATCGGGACCGAGCTCGCGCACGCCCTCGCCCGCCGGGGCCACGGCGTGTCCCTCGTCGCGCGGCGGGTCGATCGGCTCGAGCGATTGGCGCCGGAGCTCGCCGCGAGGTATGCGGTCCGGGTCGAGACGTACGGCTGCGATCTCAGCGTCGGGTCGGAGCGCGCACGGCTGGCCTCCGAGGTTTCCGAGCGCGGGCTGACCGTCGAGATCCTCTGCAACAACGCCGGGTTCGGCAGCGCCGGCCCGTTCGTCAACCTCGACCGCGCGCGAGAGCTCTCGATGCTCCGGGTCAACTGTGACGCGGTCTTCGACCTCTGCTGCCGGTATGCGCCGGCAATGGTCAGCCGCGGCCGCGGAGCGATCCTGAACGTCGCCTCGACGGCCGCCTACCAGCCGCTCCCGCGCCAGGCCGCGTACGGGGCGAGCAAGGCGATGGTCCTGTCGTTCACCGAGGCCCTCCACCAGGAGCTCGTGAGCTCGGGCGTGGCGGTCACGGCGCTATGCCCCGGCCCGGTGCGAACCGAGTTCACCGCGGTCGCCGGCATGGACGGCATCGAGGACGAAACGCCCGGCTTCATCTGGACGACACCCGACAAGGTCGCGGAGGCGGCCGTCCGCGGCCTCGAGGCCAACGGGCGCGTGGTGATCCCGGGTCCGATCAACAGCGTCGGGGCGGTGGCGGGGCGTCTGGCGCCACGGGGGCTGTGGCTGCGGCTGGCCGACCGGTTCTATCCGGTTGGGCGCACTAGATGATCGACGGCGCGATCAAACGGACGGTCTCCGGCGACGGCGTCGAGCTGTCGCTGGTCGAGGCGGGCGATCCGGGACGTCCGACGATCGTGTTCATCCATGGCTATCCGGATACCAAGGCGCTTTGGGGCCCGGTCATGGAACGGCTTGCGGATAGGTTTCACCTGGCGGCGTACGACGTCCGTGGGGCTGGCGAATCGAGTCGTCCGCGCGGCCCGATGGCGTACGGGTATGAGCGGCTCGCCGCCGATCTGGAGGCCGTCATCGCCACCGTGGCGCCGGGGCGGAAGGTCCACCTCGTGGGGCACGACTGGGGCGGCATCGCGGGGTGGGAGTTCGCGACCTCACCCCGGTTCGAGGACAGGCTGGCGTCGTTCACGACGATCGCCGGTCCGTCGCTGGACCAGGTCGCGGGCACACTTCGCCGCGCGCTGCGCGGGCGCCGGATCGGACAAGCCCTGGGCCAGCTCCGCCGCTCGTGGTACGTCCCCGTGCTGAGCAGCCCCGGCGGCCCGTCCGTGGCGTGGCGGGTGGTGCTAGGGGGCGGTCGGTGGTCGTGGTTCCTGCGCAACATCGAGCGTGTGCCCACCGGTCCGGACTATCCCTCGCCGACCGTCGCGGCCGACGGCATCACGGGCTCGAACCTGTACCGCCGCAACATCGCGCTGCGACTGCTGGCCGGGCGCCGCGCCGCGGTCGCGCAGGTGCCCGTGCAGTTGATCGTCCCGAGCGGTGACCATTTCATCTCCGCCCACTACTACGACGCGGCCCCGGATGGCGCGCCGTCGCTGCGCCGGCGGATGGTGGCGGGCTCGCACTGGTCGCCGCGAGTGCAGCCGGCACTGATTGCCAGGTGGATAGGCGAGCTCGTCGATCAGGTCGAGGCGGGGACGGAGCAGGTGCTGAGCCAGCCGTGGGTCCGCGGTGGCGGAGTGGCACAGATGCGCGGGCGGTTGGCACTCGTCACCGGCGCCGGCAGCGGGATCGGCCGCGCCACCGCCCTGGCGCTCGCCGGACACGGCGCACGCCTGCTGCTCGTCGATCGCGATGGCGACGCCGCCGCGGACGTCGCCGGCTCGATCGCCGGCGCCCACGCATTCACGTGCGATGTGAGCGACGGCGGCGCGATGGAGCGTCTGGCGAACGCCGTGATCGGCGAGCACGGCGTGCCGGACGTGGTCGTGAACAACGCCGGAATCGGCGTCGCGGGCCCGTTTCTCGACACCGAGTTCGACGACTGGCGCCGGGTGCTCGATATCAACGTGATGGGCGTCGTCCACGGCTGCCGCCTGTTCGCCACCGCGATGATCGAACGAGGCGAAGGCGGACACATCGTCAACACGGCATCGGCGGCGGCGTTCCAGCCGCAGAAGGGGTTGCCGGCGTACTCGGCGTCAAAGGCCGCGGTCCTGATGCTGAGCGAGTGCCTGCGCGCCGAGGTGCTGCCGTACGGGATCGGCGTCACGGCCGTGTGCCCGGGCGTGATCGCGACCAACATCACCCGTGCCACGCGATACGTGGGAGTCGACGAGCACGAGCAGCAACGGCTGCGCGACCACGTGACCCGGGTCTACCAGCGGCGCAACTTCACGCCAGAGCAGGTCGCGGCGGACATCGTGGACGCGATCGGGTCCGACAAGCCGGTTGCCGTCGTGACGCCCGAGGCGAAGGTCGCGCATGCACTTTCGCGGTTCGCCCCCGGCCTGGCACGCCGACTCGCCGGCGTCGACGCGCTGCCGGTGTAAGCACGACTCGGTGAAGGAGTCCGGGCGGTCGGCTCGAAACCGACGTTCATGCTGCTCAAACGTCGCCCGCCGGCTCTTGGTTCACAGCCGGTCACAACAGGAATGGGTTTCGAGCACCTCGACCGAGTCGGCGGTCGCGGTGCTTCGATGGCTCCAGGCAAACCGCGTCCAGTTCGTGCTCGTCGGCCCGGTCGCCGACGCGATCCGGGGGGCGACGGACGCCACCGGCCCCGTCGCGATCGTCCCCGCGCCGTTCGGCCGCAACTTCGAGCGCCTGTCCCGAGCACTCTGGGCCACGCACGCGCGCTTGCGGATCGATACGGAGACCGAGACGGTCCCGTTCAAGATGACCGAGGAGAAGCTGATGCGCGGCCAGCGCTGGACGCTCCAGTGCGGCGATCACAGCCTCGATATCGAGGGTCGTCCCGACGACGCGCCCCGCTACCAAGAGCTGCTCTACGAGGCCGGGCGGGTCGAACTTGCACCCGACCTGAGCGTCGAGGTCGCCTCGCCCGAGGACGTCGAGCACTACGCGCACCTCGAGCGCACGGGAACGGCGCCCGAGATCCGGATAACGCGCAGCAGCCACGAGCACAAGCCGGCATAGCCTGCGCCGGCGGGCGTCGTCGGTCCGCGTCGGGCGCCAGCGTGTGGGCGGGGTGGTGGACTCGCGGCGCGCGGGCCGCAGCCTTGATTGGCGTCGTCCTCGTAAACGGCGCTGGGGAAGAGGGGAGGGGTGGGGCTCGGTTGCGGAATTGGGAGCTCGGATGATGCCTAACGCGACAAAGCCGGCGTGAATCCCGAGGCCTGTCGGATTAAGCACACTCCTCATGCATAAGTCGACGGGGCTCCTCATCCGAGCCGAGGTTGTCGTGTTATGCACGATCCAACCTTGCGATCGCGGCCGAACCCGCCCCCCTCCCCAGCGCCGTTTATCGGGCCGCCGCCAATCAGGGCCGCGGGCGCGCAGCGCCCGTAGGCCGAGGGTCGACATATCCCGGCCGCAGTTCCGGCGTCGGCTAGCCTGAGTACATGCCTGAAGGCGCAAGGAAGGCGCTCGTTGGAGCGGGCGCCCTGACGCTCATGCTGTTCGCGACGCGCTTCGCCGCGTTCGACGTCTCCGTCTTCAAGCAGGCCGACCTGTCGATTCTGCGGGGGTTCGTGGACCTCGCGCATCACCCGCACGTAGGGGGACTGGCGAACCGCATCGCCACGCTCTGCGACCCCAAGCCGTACGTTTACTTCTGCGCCATCCCCGTACTGGTCGCGATCGCACGGCGGCGGCTGTGGGTGGCGCTGGCCGTGGTCGCGATCCTGCTCGGGGCAAACGTGAGCACGCAGCTTCTCAAACACCTGCTCGCCGCCCCTCGGGCGACGGACGTGGCCGCCGGCGTGATCGCCCCGTCCGCGGAGTCGTTCCCGAGCGGTCACGCTACCGCCGCGATGTCACTGGCCCTCGCCAGCGTGCTCGCGGCGTCCCCGCGGTGGCGACCGTTCGTGGCGGCGATCGGCGCGGCGTTCGCAATCGCCGTCAGTTACTCGTTCCTGACGCTCGCCTGGCACTACCCCAGCGACGTCTTCGGCGGCTTCCTGGTCGCGGGGATCTGGACGTTGCTCGCCGTTGCGGCCGTGTTCACGGCCAACGCGCGCCGGCCGCAGGTCGCCGCGAGCGAACTCGTCCAGCGGCTGTCGATTCGCGAAGCGTTGGGACCGCCGTCCGCGGCGCTGCTGGGTGCGGTCGCGCTGTCAGCGGTCCTCGTGATCATCCGCCCTGAAGCCGTTGCCACTTACGCGCGGACACACGAGGTGTTCGTGCTCGGCGCGTCGGCGATCGCGGCTCTGGGGCTGGCGCTCGCGACGGGGCTGATGCTGGCGCTGCGGAAGTAGCTCCGGGCGAGCTCGAGGGCCTGAGCGGACCGCCTGCTACGCGCGGAAGCGGCCCGGCTCCCACAGCTGCTCTTCGCCGCGGTTGGCGCCGCGGGCGAGGATGAAGAGCAGGTCCGAGAGACGGTTCAGGTACCGGACAACCTCGGCGTTGACGTCGTCGCCGCAGGCGATCGCCAGCCGCTCCGCCCTTCGGCAGACCGTCCGGCACACGTGCAGGTGAGCGGCGGCGGCCGTACCCCCGGAGAGCACGAACGATTTCAGGGGCTCGAGCGTCGCGTTGACCTCGTCGCAGCGCTCCTCGAGCCAGGCGGTCTGCTCCGGGATCACGCGCAGCCGTTCGCGTTCGGGGTCCTCCGGCGCGGAGATATCCGCACCGACATCGAAGAGGTCGTTCTGGACGTGGCGCAGCCACTCGGCGTAGCCGTCGGGCAGACCCGCGACCGTCAGCGCCACGCCGATCTGCGCGCCCAGCTCGTCGACCGTGCCGTACGCCTCGATCCTCGGATGGGTCTTGGGCACGCGGCTCATATCGCCGAGGTGGGTCTCGCCGCCGTCGCCAAGACGGGTGTAGATGCGGGTCAGATTGACTGTCATCGGCCCGCCCTGGAGTGTAGGGCCGCGGTACGATGCCCCAGTTCAAGGTCGGTGGTGATGGGAAGCCGGTGCGATTCCGGAGCGGACCCGCCACTGTGATCGGGGACGCCAACCGCGGTATGGCCACTGGCGACGACGAGTTGCCGGGAAGGCGCGGGGGGTAGGCCCGTAAGCCAGGAGACCAGCCTCCGACCGCCAAGCCAATACGCCCTCGTGGAAAGGGGTGGCCCTTATGCATGTGAAGAAACTCGTCGCGCTCGGCGCAGCGGCCGTAGCCGCCGTCGTGGCGCCATCGGCGGCGCTCGGCGCCGCAAGCACGACCGTGACCGTACGGGTCGAGGGAGTCAGCAAGACGCTGCTGGCGCCCACCGTCGTTAAGACCCACAGTGGCTGGATCACGAAGGACGGGACGCCGACCGGAACCTGCCCGGACGCGAGCGCGGCCGGCGCGCTCGACGTCGCCACGCACCACAAGTGGGGCGGAAGCTACGACCAGCAGTTCGGGCTGGAGATCACCTCGATCTTCGGCGAAACGCACACGTTCGCGTCCAAGAAGTACTTCTGGGAGGTCTTCGTCAACAACACGCCCGCGAGCGTCGGCGCCTGCGCGCAGAAGCTTCACAAGGGCACCAAGCTGCTGTTCGCAGCTGTCTCGCAGACTGGGACCGCCTACCCGGTGGCGATCCGAGCGCCGCGCACCGCCACGGCCGGTCACCGCTTCAACGTCAAGGTGGTGTATTTCAACGCGAAGGGCCGCGCCAAGCCGCTCGCCGGCGCTGTGGTCGGCCTCCGAGGCAAGAGCGTGAAGACGAAGGCGAACGGAACCGTGGGCATCACCGAGAGCTCGCCCGGCACGATCGTGATCCGCGCCAGCCATCCCGGCGATGTCCGCGCCGTGCCGGCCCGCGTGAAGGTCACCGCCTAGCGCCGATGGTCCGCGCTGGTCGCATGCTGGCGATGGCCGCCGCCTCGGCGGTGGCTCTCGCCGGGTGCGGGGTCGGACTTGGCCCTGGTCGCGGCACCTCCGATGTCAACGTGACCGTTACCCGAGCGTTCGGGTCGGCGCCGGTCGCCTCCATCACGAAGACGAAGGTCCCGGGATCGGAGACCGTGATGCGGATACTCGAGCGCTCGTTCCGCGTCCAGACCCGCTACGGCGGTGGGTTCGTCGAGTCGATCGACGGACACACCGGAAACTCGGCGCACCTCGACTGGTTCTACTACGTCAACGGCATCGAGGCGTCCGAGGGCGCGGCCACGACGGCCGTCCACCAGGGCGACCGGATCTGGTGGGACCTCCACGACTGGAGCGCCACCGACTCGGTCCCAGCCGTCGTCGGCTCCTATCCCGAGCCGTTCGTGCGTGGGCTGGACGGCAAGCGGTTCCCGACGACGCTCGAATGCGCGACCGACGTCGCCACGGCCTGCAAGCAGGCATCGGCCGACCTCAATGCGATCGGCGTTCCCGTGGCCAGCCAGCTGTTGGGGACGGGATCGGGGCAGGACACGCTCGGACTCCTGGTCGGGACCTGGGACGAGGTCAAGGGCACGCTCGCCGGCAGCCTGATCGAGCAGGGACCGAAGGCGAGCGGCGTATACGCCA
Source organism: uncultured Solirubrobacterales bacterium (assembly GCA_963812225.1). Taxonomy (GTDB): domain Bacteria; phylum Actinomycetota; class Thermoleophilia; order Solirubrobacterales; family Solirubrobacteraceae; genus Palsa-465. The sequence continues at coordinate 87,868 of CAWEUN010000002.1, read as the reverse complement.
AGTTCGGGGGGCCGGGTGAGCGCTCGCTCGAGCTGCTGAACCCCACCGGCGGGGTGGTTCGGACGCTGAGCGGCAACGTGGGGCTGATCGCCGCCACCGCGCAGGGCACCTCGACGCCGACGTGGCTCATCACGGGCACCGATCCCGCCGGCGTGGCGGCCGCGGCCGCGGCGATGACCCCCTCCCGGCTCCGAGACCACTTCGCGATCGCCGTCGAGGGATCCACCGACGTTCCGGTCCCGCTCGAGGCTGGTTCGTGACCTACCGGCGACGCCCGAGTCCGCTGCACGCCGCTCGGGCGGCAGCGGGCGCGGCGTACTGCGTCGCGCTCGCGCTCGCCGCGCTGATCGTGTCGAATCCCCTCGTGCTCGGCGCCGTGGCGGTCGCGGTCGCCGGCGCCGGGGTCGCTGCGGGCGTGGGCCGGGAGATGCGCCGCGCCGCGCTGTGGGCGGTCCCGCTCGCGCTCGCGGTCATGGTCATCAACGCGCTCGTCTCGCGCGACGGCCTCACGGTGATCATCCGGCTCGGACAGCTGCCCGTGCTCGGTCACACCGACATCACGCTCGAGGCGACCGTCTACGGCGCCGTCCTCGGGTTGCGGGCAGCGGCGCTGATCCTGTGCGGGGCGCTGTACACGGCCGCGGTCGACCCCGACGAGGTGCTGCGGCTGTTCCGCCGCGTCTCCTTTCATTCCGCGCTGACGGCGACGCTCGCCACGCGGCTCATACCGCTGCTCGTCCGCGATTCGCGCCGGCTGGCCGATGCCCAGCGGTGCCGTCCGGGCGGTCCGCCGAGCCGCTACAGCCTGCTGCGAGCGACGACGTCCGGCGCGCTCGACCGCGCGCTCGACGTGGCGGCGGCGCTCGAGGTCCGCGGCTACGGGGCGGCGCGCCGACCGCCGCGGTACCGGCGGCCCTGGTCGCGCCACGACCTCGCGTTCGGCGTCGCATCGATCGCGATCGTCGTCATCGCGATCCTGTCCCGCGCCGCGGGGTGGGCGCCGTTCCAGGCGTATCCCTCGCTCGAGGCTCCCGCCGGGGTCCCCGAGGTCGCTGCCTCGCTCGCGCTCATCGCCTTTGCCCTGGCGCCGTTCGTCGACCGCCGGGGGGTCGAGCGGTGAGCCCCGTGCTCGAGCTCGACGAGGTTTCCTACACGTACCCAGGCGCCACCGCCCTCGCGCTCGATCGCGTCAGCCTGGAGATCGAGCCCGGCGAGCTCGTCGTCGTCGCCGGACGGTCAGGGTCGGGCAAGTCGACGCTGTTGCGTGTGGCCAGCGGGCTCGTGCCCCACTTTCATGGCGGCACCTTTGCCGGGCGCGCGATCGTCGCGGGGATGGATACGCGCACGTCGCGGCCGGGCGAGCTGGCGGGGGCGCTCGGGACCCTGTTCCAGGATCCCGAGACGCAGGTGGTGTTGGGAACCGTGCGGGCGGAGCTCGCGTTCGGTCTCGAGAACCGCGGCGAGGAACCAGCCGCGGTCGCCAGGGGGGTCGAGGAGGCGGCGCTGTCGCTCGGGATCGCCCACCTCCTGGACCGCGCGACCGCCGAGCTGTCCGGCGGCGAGCTCCAGCGGGTCGCGCTTGGCGCCGCGCTCGCGGGACGGCCGGCGCTCGTCGTCCTCGACGAGCCGACCTCGCAGCTCGACCCGGTCGCCGGCGACGAGCTGATCGGGTCGCTGCGGCGCCTGAACGAGGACGCCGACGTGGCGATCGTGCTCGCCGAGCACCGGCTCGAGCGATGCCTCGGCCTCGCCGACCGAGTGATTGCACTCGATCGCGGGCGGGTGGTCTGCGATGCCTCGCCGGGCGAGTTCCTGGCGTGGGCCTTGGACGAGGCCCCGGAGCTCGCGACGCCGGGGGCACGACTGCTCTCGGGACTCGGACTGCGACCCGCCCCCGGCGTCAAGGCGGCCCGGGCCGCCCTGAGAGAGGCGGGTCTCCCGGAGGAACTTCCGAATAAGCATGAAATACATGTAAAACCGGAAGTTCCTCGTGGCGGGGCGGCGGCTGTCGCGTTCACCCGAGTGTGGTGCGAACTGCGAGAAGGGCCGGTGATTCTCCGGAGCGTCTCGCTGGCCGTGGCCCCCGGTGAGCGGGTGGCGCTGATGGGGCGCAACGGCGCCGGCAAGTCGACGCTCCTGCGCCACGCCGCCGGGCTGATGCGCCCGACCCGGGGTCGCATCGACGTCGCCGGGCGGGTCGCCCTCCTGCTCCAGAACCCCACCGACTACCTGATCCATGAGACGGTGGCGGAGGAGGCCTCGGCCCAGGCGCTTCGCGCCGTAGGTCTGGATCCCGTTGCCCTCGCCGAGCGCCACCCGCGCGAGCTGTCCGGTGGCGAGAAGCAGCGGCTCGCGCTGGCGATCGTGCTCGACGCGGGCGGCGATCCGCCCGCGGTCGTCTGCCTCGACGAGCCGACGCGGGGGATGGACCGGGCCCACAAGGACGAGCTGGCCGAGCTGCTTCTCACCTTGCCCGCCGCGGTGATCGTGGCCACGCACGACACCGAGTTCGCGGCCGCGTTCGCGACGCGCGTCGTGCTCTTGGCCGATGGGGCCCCGATCGCCGACGGCTCGCCTTCCGAGGTGCTGGCCGGCGGCAGTTACTTCGCCACGGAGACGGCCCGGATTCTCGGCGGCCTCGACGGCGCACTCACGGCTCCGGAGGGCGTGGCGGCTGTCCAGTCGCGGTTCCGAGCCGAGGAGGCGATCGCGTGAGCTGGCAACTCGGCGCGTTCTCGATCCTCGCGGTGGCGCTGATCGCCGGTTTCGGCTGGTACGAGCGCACCCGCCCGGACGCGAGGATCGTGGCGCTGGTCGCGACCCTCGCGGCGCTGGCGGCGCTCGGGCGGATCGCGTTCGCAGCCGTCCCGAACGTCAAGCCGACGACCGACATCGTCCTGATCTCCGGCTACACGCTCGGTGGCGCTCCCGGGTTCGCGGTCGGCGCGATCGCCGGGCTCACCTCGAACTTCTTCTTCGGGCAGGGGCCGTGGACGCCCTGGCAGATGGCGGCCTGGGGCGCGACCGGGATCATCGGCGCGGGGCTTGCGATCGTCACCGGCCGGCGGATCGGGCGCTGGCCGCTGGCGCTCGTCTGTGGCGTCGTCGGCTTCGGCTTCGCGGCATTCCAGGACTTCGGCGACTGGGTGACGTTCAGCGACCACAGCCTCGCGCAACTGGGCGTGTACGTGGGGAAGGGGATCGGCTTCGACGTGATCCACGCCGTCAGCTGCGTGCTGTTCGCGCTGGCGTTCGGGACGCCGCTGATTCGTTCGATCCAGCGGTTCACCCGCCGGCTGCAGGTACGGTGGGAGCCCCTCGGTGGCGGCGCCACGCTCCTCATCGCCCTCCTCCTTGCTGGCTGGCTGGCTAGCCAGCCAGCCCTGGGTGGAGGAGGTGGAGGAGAGCGGGCGCTCGCGGCTTCGACGGCGACCACCCCGACCGGCTACCTGCTCGCGGCTCAGAACAGCGACGGCGGCTACGGTGCGTCGCGCGGCGCGCCCTCGTCGCCGCTCTACAGCGGGTGGGCGGCGCTCGGGTTGGCGGCCGAAGGCCACAACCCGCAGAACGTGAGCCGCGCCGGAACCAGCGTGCTCTCCTATATCCGCGCCACCGCCGGCAGCGCCACCGACCCCGGATCTGTCGAGCGGACGATCCTCGTCGCCCGCGCCGCCGGCGTGTCCGCCCGCTCATTCGGCGGCCACGACCTGATCGCCGCGCTCCAGGCGGACATCCGCCACAACGGATCGGTCGAGGACCAGGTCAACCTCACGTCGTTTGCGGTTCTGGCGCTGCGGGCCGATGGCGTCACGCCGCCAGCGCGGACTATCGCCTGGCTCGTCCGCCAGCAGGACCACGACGGAGGCTTCAACTTCGCCACCGCCGGCGGCTCGAGCGACGTCGACGACACCGGCGCAGCGCTCGAGGCCCTCGCCGGCGCCGGCGGTTCGGCCGGGCACGCCCGGCGCCGCGCCGTCGCCTTCATCGAGCGCGAGCAAAATCGCGACGGCGGCTTCCCCTCGGAGCCGGGTGGTGGGGCGAACGCCCAGTCCACGGCGTGGGCGGTCCAGGGACTGCTCGCCGTCGGCGCCGCCCCGGGCTCGGTCCACAGTGGAATGCAGTTCTTGGACTCGCTGATCGCCGGAGACGGGCACGTCCGTTACTCGCGTTCGAGTGATCAGACGCCGGTGTGGGTAACAGGACAGGCATCGATGGCGTTGGCGGGGAAATCGCTGCCGCTCGCGGCGGTCCCGTTGCCGCGACGCCATCGACCGACACCGCCCCATGCTCACAAGATCCACAAGCACGCCCCTAGGCACAAGGCCATCGCCAAAGTGGTTAAGCACCAACATCGGAAAGCGCAACGACACGCCGATGAGGCTCCGCTGTCGGCGCTAGCCGCGGACGCCGGCTTCGTCACCGCAATCGCGCTCGGGCCGGTCGGACTGACCTAGTAACCGGTAGCCTCTCGCGCCCGATGAAGATCGGAGTTCCGAAGGAGATCGTGGAAGGCGAGCGCCGAGTGGCGCTCGTCCCGGAGGTCGTGCGCAAGCTCACGGCCAAGGATCATCAGGTCGTGGTTGAGCGCGGGGCCGGCGAGGGCGCGTTGATCCCAGACGCGCAGTTCGAGGAGGCGGGGGCCGAGATGGCTGACGACGCGAGCGCCGCGTATGAAGCAGACGTCGTCGTGAAGGTCGCGCCGCCCACGGGCGAGGAGATCGGCCGGCTGCGCCCGGACGGGGTCCTGATCGGGTTCCTCCAGCCGCTCACGAACGGCGAAGGCATCCGGGCGATCGCGCAGACAGGCGCGACGAGCTTTGCGCTCGAGGCGGTGCCCCGGATCAGTCGGGCGCAGTCGATGGATGCGCTCTCGAGCCAGGCCAACATCGCTGGTTACAAGGGGGTGCTGATCGCCGCGGGCGAGATTGGCCGGTTCTTCCCGATGCTGATGACGGCGGCGGGCACGATCCGCCCGGCCACCGTGCTCGTGCTCGGCGCCGGCGTCGCCGGACTGCAGGCGATCGCGACCGCGCGCAGGCTGGGGGCGGTCGTGCAAGGCTTCGACGTCCGGGCCGCGGTCAAGGAACAGGTCGAGTCGCTCGGCGCGCACTTCCTGGAGTTCGACCTCGGTGGCGATCTCGAGGGCACGGGCGGCTACGCGAAGGAGCTCACGCCCGAGCAGCAGGCGCGCCAGCAGGAGCTGATGGCCGAGGCGATCGGCAAGGTCGACGTGGTGATCACGACCGCGGCGGTTCCGGGCCGGCGGGCGCCTATCCTCGTCACGGAGGAGGCGGTCAAGAAGATGAAGCCGGGGTCGGTGATCGTCGATCTGGCGGCCGAGACCGGTGGCAACTGCGAGCTTTCGGAGCCCGGCGAGACGGTGCTCCGCCACAACGTGAAGATCATCGCGCCGTTGAACGTGCCGAGCACGATGGCCGAGCATGCCTCCCAGCTGTACGCGCGGAACATCGAGGCGCTGCTCGGGCTGATGATCTCCGATGAGGGGACGCTCGAGCTCGACTTCGAGGACGAGGTGATCGCCGGCGCGTGCATCACCCGGGATGGGGAAATCGTCCATGAGGGCGCCAAGGCTGCCGCCGGCGCCACCGCCGCCAGCTAGGGCTAGGGAGGCCACCGCACATGAGCACCGTTACCGAGATCGCGATCCTCGTGCTTGCCGCCTTCGTCGGCTTCGAGGTGATCTCGAAGGTTCCGAACACGTTGCACACGCCGTTGATGTCGGGCACGAACGCGATCCACGGAATCGTGCTGCTCGGCGGGCTGTTGCTGATGCATGAGGCGAGCGGCGTGCTCGAGCACGTGGTGCTCGTGATCGCGATCACGTTCGGGACGATCAACGTCATGGGCGGGTTCTTCGTTACCGACCGGATGCTCGAGATGTTCAAGCGCAAGCCCGAGCTCCCCTCCGGCGAGGACGAGGGCGACGAGCAGTGACCGGCGCGACTGTCTTCTTCCAAAGATCGAACTTCATCGACGCGATGTACATCGTCGCGTTCTCGCTGTTCATCTACGGTCTGAGCGGCCTGACGGGACCTCGGACGGCGGTCAGGGGCAACAAGATCGCCGCTGCCGGCATGGCGATCGCGGTCATTGCGACGCTGCTGACCCCGCACGTGCTGTCGGGATCCTCGACCCCGTGGTTGATCGCGCTCGGGTTGGTGCTGGGCACCGCGATCGGAATCCCCGCCGCGCTGAACGTGCGGATGACCGCGATACCGCAGATGGTCGCGCTGTTCAACGGCGTCGGCGGTGGCGCGGTGGCGCTGATCGCGTGGATCGAGTACCGCCACCACTTCGTCGCGCACCCGCTTCTGGTGCCGGGGTTCCCGCTGAAGGTCGAGATCCCGTCGCTGTTCGCCGCGATCGTCGGCTCGATCTCGTTCTGGGGCTCGAGCATCGCGTTCGGAAAGCTTCAGGAAATCCTTCCGGGGCGTCCGATCAAGCTTCCCGGCCAGGCGCTGATCAACGGCGCGCTGTTTGTCGTGTGCGTGGTCAGCGCGATCATCCTGTCGGCCGGTACGCACTCGCAGGCGCTGTTCGTCCTCGGGATCCTGGTCGCGGCTGGCCTGCTCGGCCTCATGGTCGTGCTCCCGATCGGCGGGGCGGACATGCCAGTCGTCATCTCGCTGCTCAATGCGTTCACGGGACTCTCGGCCGCCGCGACCGGAATCGCCTTGAACAACACCGCACTGATCGTGGCCGGCATGATCGTCGGCGCCTCGGGAACGATCCTCACGAACCTGATGGCGAAGGCGATGAACCGCTCGGTCCCGGCGATCATTGCCGGAGGCTTCGGTGGGGCCGTCGCCGCTCCCGCCGCCGGCGGGATCGAAGGGGGGACCGTCCGCTCGACGTCCGCCCAGGACGTCGCCATCCAGCTCTCGTACGCGCGCCAGGTGGTGATCGCTCCCGGCTACGGCATGGCGGTGGCGCAGGCCCAGCACGCCGTGCGCGAGCTCGAACGGGCGCTCGAGGGCAAGGGGGTGGAGGTCAAGTACGCGATCCATCCGGTCGCGGGTCGCATGCCCGGCCACATGAACGTCCTGCTCGCCGAGGCCGACGTCCCGTACGACCTGCTCAAGGAGATGGACGAAATCAACCCCGAGTTCCCGCGCACGGACGTCACGCTCGTGATCGGCGCCAACGACGTCACCAACCCCGCCGCGAAGAACGAGCCCGGCTCGCCGATCTACGGTATGCCGATCCTCGAGGTCGATCGCTCCGGCGCCGTCGTCGTGCTCAAGCGGTCGATGGCCTCAGGCTTTGCCGGCATCGACAACCCGCTGTTCTACGAAGAGAAGACCTCGCTGCTGTTCGGCGACGCGAAGCAGTCGGTCAGCGACATCACCAGCGAAGTCCAGGCCCTCTAGATCCGGGCCGCGTTAGAGTCACGCCGGCTACAAAAACAGAAATCGGGAGCGTCCATGGACGAGAGTCGGCTGAAGAAGATCCCCCTGTTCTCGAACCTCTCCGATGAGGAGGCGCACCGCCTGGCCGCGTTCGCGACCGAGACCAGCATCGCCGATGGACAGATCCTGATGAAGCAGGGCGACTACTCGACCGAACTGATCGCGATCGAGGAGGGAACCGCGGACGTGATCCGCGACGGCGAGAAGATCGCGTCGCTGAACGCCGGGGACCTGATCGGCGAGATGGGGCTCCTGTCCCGAGAGCCGCGCAACGCCGACGTGATCGCGACCTCACCGATGCGGGTGATCAAGCTCACCCACTGGGAGATCCGGCGGATGTCCGAGGACACGCTCGACCGGATCAAGGAAATCATCCAGGAGCGCCAGGACAGAGGAGTCGCGGATCCGGCATATCAGCCGGACTCCTGAGCTCACGACTACAGCACGGCATCCGCTGACCCGCTCAGGCCGGCGGATAACCTGAGCTCAATGCTCAAGCGGGCGCGGGCGATCGAGGCAATGGTGGCCGAGCGGTTCGACGTCGTCGTGATCGGTGGCGGCATCACCGGCGCCGGCGTGGCGCTCGACGCCGCCTCCCGGGGTTACAGCGTGGCGCTGGTGGAGAGGGCCGACTTCGCGTCGGGAACGAGCAGCCGGTCGTCGAAGCTCGTCCACGGCGGGTTGCGGTATCTGCAGAGCTTCGATCTCGGCCTCGTCCGCGAGGCGCTGCTCGAGCGCCAGCTGATGGTCAGGCTCGCGCCGCACCTGGTCCGTCCATTGCCTCTGGTCGTGCCGGCGTTCGACGGCGCCAGGCCCGATCGGATGGTCGGGATCGGCCTCAACATGTACGACGTGATGGCGACGCCAGGTCTGCGCGAACGCCGGACCCGGCGCGCCGAGCGGGCGCTGGACGACGGCAACGAGGCCGACTGGAGCCCGGCCCGACACCGCGCCATCTCCGGCGAGGAGGTCGTCGAGCTGCTGCCGGCGCTCGAGGACCGCAAGCCCACGGGCGGCTACCTGTTCTACGACTGTCAGACAGACGATGCACGGCTCGTGTTGACCGTGCTCGGGGAGGCCGAGCGGTTCGGCGCGATCTGTGCCAACCGCCTGGAGGTCACGGAGCTCGATCGCGTGGGGCCCCACGGAGCGACGGTCACGGTCCGAGATACGGAGACCGGCGACGAGTACGCGATTCGAGCCGAGAGCGTCGTGAACGCGACGGGCGTGTGGGCCGACCGGATCCGGCCCGAGGAGCTTCACTCCGAGGCCGAGGTGCCGACGATTGCCCCGAGTCGTGGAACCCACGTGCTGTTGGAGCCCGCGGACCTGCCGATGGTCGCCGGCGCGATCGTGCCCGCCGGAGAGGGGCGGTCGATCTTCGCGCTGCCGTGGCTCGGCCGCAGCCTGATCGGGACCACGGACAACAACTACACGGGCAACATCGACCACGTCCAGCCGTCGTCGGAGGACATCGACTACCTGCTGGAGGCGGTGAACGCGTTCTTCGGGAAGACGCTTGGTCCCGAGCGGGTCGCAGGCGCCTACGCCGGCGTCCGGCCGCTGATCTCCACCGGGGACACACGCAAGTCCGTCGATATCTCCCGCAAGGCCGAGCTGTACGAGACCTCGAGCGGGCTGATCACGATTACCGGGGGCAAGCTCACCACGTGGCGGCGGATGGCGAAGATGGCCGTTGATCGATTGGTCGAGCGCGACGGCCGCGAAGCCCCGTGTCGCACCCACGAGATTCCACTCGGACAGTCGATCGATCCAGGGGGCCTGCCGCACGTCGACGGCGTCCCGGAGAGCTCCTACGCCGCGCTCGCGGGCCGCTACGGTTACGCCGCCGAGCACGTCCTAGCGGTCGCCACCGCGAGTGCCGAGCTCGGCCATCCGATCGTCGAGGGGATGCCGGATCTGCTCGCCGAGGCGGTTATCGCGGCCCGTAACGAACAGGCGCGGAGCGTCGGCGACGTGCTGCTGCGGCGCACGCGCCTGGGGCTGCTGGCCGGCCGCCGGCTGTGCTCGTCGGGGACCGATGAACCGGGGCGCGTTGCCCGGGCCATGGGCGCCGAGCTCGGGTGGGACGAGCGACGTGTCGCGCGCGAGACGGAGCGCTGGAGCGAGGAAGCACAGGCGGAGGGAATCGCAGGAGAGCCGGTCGCCGGTGGCGCCCGGTGACCGCTCCGCCGCGCTCGCTGATGACCTCGGCCGGGACGCTCGAGCTGGGCGGACGGCCGTGGCTGATGGGGATCGTCAACGCCACCCCGGACTCGTTCTCCGACGCGGGGCTCCGACAGACGCTCGAGGAGCGGATCGACCTCGCCCGGTCGCTGCTCGCCGCCGGCGCCGAGGTGATCGACGTCGGTGGGGAGTCCGGCGTGACGAACCGCCCGCCCGTCGAGCCGGCCGTCGAGATCGGACGGGTGGTGCCGGTGATCGAGCGGCTGACGCGAGAGCTGGGGGCGCGCGTATCGGTCGACACCTACAAGCCGGCCGTGGCGCGGGCGGCGATCGCGGCGGGGGCTTCTATCGTCAACGACGTCAGCGGGTTGCGCGATCGCGAGCTCGCCGATGTCTGCGCCGAGACCGGCGCGGCGCTGGTCCTCATGCACACGCGGGCGTCGCCGAAGCAGAAGGTGTTCGATCCGAACCTGGACGGGCGCGTGATGGCGGACGTCGAAGCGTTTCTGCGGGAGCGGATCGATGTTGCTCTGGCGCGCGGCGTCGAGTTCGATCAGCTGATGCTCGACCCCGGTCCTGACTTCGCCAAGACCCCTGCGCAGACGGTTGAGCTGCTCCGTCAGTTCGAGGCGCTCCATGCGTTGGGGAGGCCGCTGTTGCTCGCCGTGTCCCGCAAGGACTTCATCGGCGCCATCACCGGCCGGCCGCCGCGCGCTCGGCTGGGCGGCACGCTCGCGGCGGTCGCTCACGGCGTGCAGGCGGGCGCGCACATGCTGCGGGTCCACGATGTGGACGCGGTCGCGGACTTCCTGGCTGTGCGCGACGTGCTCGACGGAGGGCGCGAGCTCGACGCCGAGGTTCGGCTCTCCCACGAACTGCGCTGGGAGCGCCAGAGCTAGCGCCACGATAGATTGACGCTCCGAAGATCGCCGACCGCTGCCTCAACGCGGCCGGAGCCCACCGATAAGCACCCTAAGGAGGCACTCAAATGTCCGTGCTCGATCGAGCAGCGCTGGAAGCCAGTCCGCTCGCCGACCTACACGCGATCGCCTCGGAGCTCTCGATCGACGGTTACCGTCGACTCCGGCGCCCCGAGCTGATCGACGCGATCCTCGGCAGACAGGCCGGGGAGGAGCCCGAGGCCGCCGTCGACGGAGACGAGCCGGTTGCCGCGGTCGACACCGAGGAAGAGGAGGAGTCCCCGTCTCGCCGACGGCGTGGCCGCCGAGGCGGGCGTGGCCGCGGGGCGGCGCGTGAGGAGGCCAAGCCCGAGGAGCCGGAGCAGCCGCAGGAGGAGACGGCGCCCGAGGAGCAGCCCGCCGCGGCCGAGGAGGAAATCGTCGAGGGCGTCGTCGAGCTGCTGCCCAACGGGTCCGGCTTCGTCCGGGTCGCGTTCCCCGAGCCCTCAGACGACGACGTGTACATCTCGGCAGCGCAGGTGAAGCGCTGCGAGCTCGTCTCGGGCGACCGGATCTCTGGCCCGCGGCGCGCGCCACGGCGCTCGGAGCGGTTCGCTTCGCTGGTCCGGATCGACACGATCAACGAGCGGCCGGCTGACGAGGTCGCCGACAGCACGCGGTTCGACGATCTTCCGGCAGCGTTCCCAAGCGAGCCGTTCCGGTTTCACTCGGACGATCCAACGCTCGTGGCAATTGAGCGGCTGGCCCCGATCGGGCGTGGCTCGCGCGTGACGATCGTCGGGGCTTCCAGGGCGGGGAAGACGGAGGCTCTCCGCCGCCTCGCCTCGGCGCTGGCGGGCGACGAGACGCTCCAGGTCTCGGTGGCGCTAGCCGGGGTTCGCCCCGAGGAGATCCCGGAGTGGAGCGGCCCCATCGCACCAACGGCGGCGGTCAGCATCGCGGCCTCCCCGGACGCCCAGGACCACATCGTCGAGCTGGTCGTCGACCAGGCCCGGCGGATCGCGGCGCGCGGCGCCAACGCCGTGGTCGTCATCGACTCGCTCGAGGGCGTCCATCAACACGCGGCACGGAAGGCGCTCGCGGCGGCCCGCAACATCGTCGACGGCGGCTCGCTCACCGTGATCGCCACCGCGCCGGCACCGATCGGCGGCGAAACGACGGTGATCGCGTTCGACCGGACGTTGGCCGCCAGCCTGGGCCGGTTCGCGGCGATCGACGCGGTTGCCAGCGGGACGATGCGCGCCGAGGCGCTCGTCGGCGAGGCGGGCGCCGAGGAGATCGTGCGCCTGCGCACCGAGGTCTACGAGGTCCAGCGCGGTCAGTAGGCGGTACACCGGCAGCGATGCCGGGGCGCCCTCTTGTACCTCGCCTCGCCGCCGCGGTTCCACAGCAGCTCGTCGACTTCCGCCGCGCAGCTGCCCGGCCGGGCGGCGACGAGCAGCTCGACCGCGTGGACCGCGCACGCCCTGATCTCGACCTCCTCGGGCGAGCCGTGTTCGATCAGCTCCCCGGCGTCGATCCGGGACACGAGCGCCGGCTCGAAGCGCAGTATCCCATCGAGCCGGAGCACGTGAGGGACGAGGTTGTCGGCGAACATCGTCAGCTGATCGGGGTCGTGCCAGACGGCGACGCCGGCGCGCGCGAGATCGGCGGCGGCGATCTGGGCGCGCTTGAGGAAGGGGATCGTGACCTCGTCGTAGGGCGAGCTGTCCGCGAAGCAATCCCACGTCCCCATCTGGGTCGCCAGCGCGACCGCCGACCCGCCGGCGGCGTCGGCGACGGCGCTGTAGCGGCCGCCGTGCTCTCGTGAGACGTGGATGGCGAGGTCGCGCAGCGAGCGTGCGTAGAGCTCCATCAGCTCGTGCTGTGGATCCTGTCTTAGGCATGCGGCGATCTCCCTGGCGGTGATCTGGGCCAGCTCGTCCGCGCGCCACGGCCCGCCGGAGGCGAACCGCCTCCGGACGCCGATCGCGACCGTGAAGTAGCCGGACCGGCCGGGCTCCTTGCGCAACGTCGGAAACCAGCCCGAGCCGAAGTTGATCGCATCCAGCGTCAGCCAGAACGCCGCGAGCTCCTCGCGGGTCCCGGTGAGCACGTGAGCCTCGGGATCGGGCGCGGGCGACGGCATTTGCAGCGGCAGGGACGCGGCGTAAGTGGCGATTGCCGCTTGCTCGATCGCGACGTGCTGTGCGCGCGCAGCGACGGCCGCGCAGGCGAGGCGAAGCTCTTTCATCGGCCGCCCCGAACGCTATCGTCGAAGGTCCGCCCATGACCGAGCTGACCACCGATCTCGACGCCCTGCTCTCGGGGCTCAACGACCCCCAGCGGGAGGCGGTCACGCACGGCGAGGGCCCGCTGCTGATTCTGGCGGGAGCGGGATCCGGGAAAACCCGCGTGCTCACCCACCGGATCGCCTACCTGGTGGCGACCGAGGCGGCCAAGCCGAACGAGATCCTCGCGATCACGTTCACCAACAAGGCCGCCGGCGAGATGCGCGATCGGGCGCAGCTGCTGGTGGGGCGCCGGGTCCGAGCGATGTGGGTGATGACGTTCCACTCCGCCTGCGCGCGGATGCTGCGCGCCCACGCCGACCGCCTCGGCTACACGCGCCAGTTCACGATCTACGACCAGGCCGACTCGCGCCGCCTGATCAAGCGCTGTCTGGACGAACTCGGGATCGATCCGAAGCGGTTCACGCCCGGGGCGATCCAGTCGCAGATCTCCGACGCCAAGAACAAGCTCCGCGACGCGGATGCCTACGGGCACATGGTCGGGTCGTTCTTCGAGCAGACGGTCGCCGACGTCTACCGCAGCTACGAGCGCGAGCTGCACCGGATGAACGCGATGGATTTCGACGACCTGCTCGTCCGGGCGGTCAACGTGCTCGAGCTGTTTCCCGAGGTGCGCGAGGTCTACGCGAACGGATTCCGCCACGTGCTCGTCGACGAGTACCAGGACACCAACCACGCGCAGTACCGATGGCTCCAGCTGCTCGCCGGCGAGCACCGCAACCTGATGGTCGTCGGCGATGACTCACAGGCGATCTACGGCTTCCGGGGCGCGGACATCCGCAACATCCTCGAGTTCGAGGACACGTTCCCGGATGCCCGCGTGATCAAGCTCGAGCAGAACTACCGCTCGACGCAGACGATCCTCGACGCGGCGAACGCCGTGATTCGCAACAACCGCGCCCAGAAGCCGAAGTCGCTGTGGACCGACCTTGGTCAGGGAGACCCGATCAAGGTCCGCGAGCTCGAGGACGAGCACGCCGAGGCGCGGTTCATCACGGGCGAGATCCAGCGGCTCGTGGACGAGGGAGTCGCCAAGTCAGAGATCGCGGTCTTCTACCGCACCAACGCGCAGTCGCGGGTGCTCGAGGACACGCTCGTGCGGGCCGAGATCGCCTACCAGGTGATCGGCGGCACCAAGTTCTACGAGCGGGCCGAGATCAAGGACGCGATCGCGTACCTGACCGTGCTCGTCAACCCGCAGGACGTCGGCGCGTTCACGCGGATCGTCAATTCCCCCCGGCGCGGGATCGGCGCCACGTCCGTGTCCCGGGTGCTGGCGTTCGCGAACACGATGGGCGTCTCGATCTGGGATGCCGCATCCGACCCGGCGCAGGTGCCGGGCCTAGGGGCGGCGGCGATCAAGGCGCTGACCCGGTTCATGGGCACGATGCACGTGCTCCGGGAGCGCGCCGAGTCCGGGGCGCCGATCGCGGCGCTGCTGAAGGACGTACTCGGCGAGACCGGGTATCTGGAGGCGCTCGAGGCCGAGCGGACGATCGAGGCGCAGGGTCGGATCGAGAACCTCGAGGAGCTCGTGAACGTCGGCGCCGAGTACGACGCCGGCGAGGACGGCGACCGGTCACTACCCGAGTTCCTGCAGCAGGTTTCGCTGATCGCCGACGCCGACGAGCGGACCGAGGACGAGGGTCTCGTGACGCTGATGACGCTCCACAACGCCAAGGGACTCGAGTACCCGATCGTGATGATCATTGGCTGCGAGGAGGGCGTCTTCCCGCACTCGCGGGCACTCGACGAGGGCGGGCTCGAGGAGGAGCGCCGGCTCTGCTACGTCGGGATCACCCGCGCCGAGCGGGACCTGTACATGACCTACGCGCGCACGCGAACCGTGTTCGGGGCTCGCAGCTACGGCATTCCGAGCCGGTTCATCAGCGAGATCCCAGCCGAGCTCACCGACCGCGAGCAGCAGCAGCCGCGGGCGTTCGGTGGCGTCCGCTCGAGGCTGATGTCGTGGGACTCCGGTGGCGGTTCGGAGGGCGAGGCGCCCGTTTCGGTCGCGTACCGCCTCGGCGACGACGTCGTGCACGCAGCGTTCGGCGAGGGAGTCGTGACCGGCGTCGAACCCGGCGGGATCGTCGTGATCCGGTTCGCCAAGGATCAGTCGGAGCGCAAGTTGGTGGCGGATTTGGCTCCGATCACCAAGGCATAAGTGAGGGTGATCGATAAGACCCATATGTTGGGTCTTTTCGATCAGCCTCGATGGTGGGCGATCGTCTAGCGTCTGTGTCATGACCGCGACGATCATCGACGGACGGGAAGTGGCCGCGCGGGTGCGGGCGGATGTCGCGCGCGACGTGGCTGCGCGCGTGGAGCGGGGCGCCGGCGCGCCCGGGCTCGCGACGATCCTCGTCGGCGACGATCCGGCCTCGGCGATCTACGTGGCGAACAAGCGAAAGGCGAGTGCGGAGGTCGGCATAGCCGACTATCACCGCCACCTCTCCGCGGACACCACGCAGGAGGATGTCGCGGCGCTGATCGACGAGTGCAACCGCGACCCGTCGGTGAATGGGATTCTCCTGCAGCTGCCGGTTCCGTCGGGTCTCAGAGGAGCCGAGCTGACCGCGATGATCTCGCCGGAGAAGGACGTCGACGGTCTCACGCCGATCAGCGTCGGGCGGCTGTGGCAGGGAACGCCGGGGCTGCGGCCGTGCACGCCGCTCGGGGTGATCGAGCTGCTCGACTCCTACGAGGTGGCGCTCGAGGGCGCTGATGCGGTCGTCGTCGGCCGCTCGGATCTCGTCGGCAAGCCGGTCTCGGCGCTCCTGCAGCAGCGGAACGCCACGGTGACGATGTGCCATTCGCGCACCCGGGACCTCGCGGGCGTCTGCGCCCGCGCCGACATCGTCGTCGCCGCCGTGGGCGTGGCGCAGCTGGTCGGCGCCGAGTATGTGAGGCCGGGCGCCACCGTGATCGACGTCGGCATCAACCGAACCGGCGCCGGTCTCGTGGGCGATGTCGACTTCGAGGCCGTGGCGCCGCACGCCGGGCTGATCACGCCCGTGCCGGGAGGGGTCGGGCCGATGACGATCGCGATGTTGCTGCGCAACACGGTGACGGCCGCCGGGCTCCAGGGCGCGGGCGATGAGCGAGCGGCTTGAGCCCTCCGCGGCGCCTCGACGAGCCCAGCGAGGAGAACTGGTCGCCGCTGCCGGCGCGCTCGCGCTGCTGCTCCTCATGTTCGCGTTCGAGTGGTACGGCGTGGACGGGATCCCGGGGCGCTCCCAGGTCTCGACGGCGGAGAACGCCTGGCAGGGCCTGACCGTCACGCGGTGGCTGATGCTCGCGACGATCATCGTCACGCTCGGATCGCTCGTCATTCACGCCACGCAGCGCGATCACGGAACGACGACGGACACGAGCCTCGTGATCGCGATCCTGGGGACGCTCACCGCGGGCGTGCTCATCTACCGGGTGCTGATCAACACCCCGTCGCCGGGGACGATCGTCGACCAGAAGCTCGGTGCGTATCTCGGTGTACTGAGCGCGATCGCGATCGCGCTGGGCGGCTTTGACATGCGTGCGACCGGCGCGCAGGTGACTGTCAGATCGCCGTCAAGAGGCCCGCGCCGACGTCTGGCGGAGCGCCAGCGCGCGCGGTAGGGTTGCCGCCGGCAGGTGGTAGGACGCGGTCACCCGTGGCCGAAAGGAGCGTCATGGACATTTCCAAGCTGAGGCAGAGCCAGCTGATCGTCGGTGCCGCGGGCATCGTGCTGGTGATCTCTCTGTTCCTCGACTGGGTGGGAGTGTCGGCGTTCTCAGCCTTCTCGGCCATGGACATCCTCATGCTGCTGATCGGACTGGCCGCGCTGGGCTACGCAGCCCTGCCGGCATCGGGGTCGACACAGTCCCTGCCCAAGGACAGCGCCTGGATCGTGATGCTGGCCGGGGTGGGCGTCGTCGGTTGGGCGCTGGGCATCTGCCTCGAGGATGCGGACGCCGGCTTCGGCGCCTGGCTGGGGCTGCTCGCATCGATCGCGATTGCGGTCGGCGCCTACGTCGAAATCAGGGGCGGGTCCCTCGCGCGGCCGATGGCGCCCGCCGGCGGCGCGGGGCCGGCGCCGCAGGGAGGGGCGCCCGCGGCGGACAAACCGCCGGCGCCGGCGGACGAACCTCCGGCGCCGGCGGCGCCAGAGGCCGAAGCGCCGGCGTCCACGCCACCGCCCGATGACGCCGGACCCACGGTCCGCCTCCCGGCGGCCGAACCACCCCCGTCGGCGCCCGAAGCGGGCGATCCGCCGAGGCCGGCTGAACCCTGATCGGCGACGCCGGTGAACACTGACGGCGTAAAACGCGAGGACTGGGTCGTGGGTGCCCTCGCGGTGCTGCTCGTGATCGATCTCCTCGAGCTCCCGTGGCACACGGTGGCGGGCGGCACGATCAGCGGGATCTCGTTCCCCTCGCTCAGCGATCGCGCGACGGGCCCGCCCGATGGCCTGTTCGCCGTGCTGGCGGTGCTCGCCACGCTGGCGATCGTGTTCGACCTCCTCTTCGAGCATCTGTCCCCTGACACTCAGATCCCCTCGATCAACGGCAGCCGGGCGCTCACGCGCTTCGCGCTGGCGATCGCCGCGGCGGGATTGCTGGCGCTCAAGTTCATCCTCAACCTCGACGAGTTCGGGAATCTCGGCACGGGGTTCTGGTTCGGGGTAGTGGTCACCGCGGCGCTCGTGTACGCGACGATGAAGGCGTGGGAGGCGAACCCCGCGCCCGCCGCTGGCGCGGACCGCCCCGCCGGCGCAGAGCGCCCCGCCGGCGCCGGGAGTGAGGCGCATGACGATGCCGGCGCGCCAGATGATCCGGCGAACTCGGCCGACGCGCGCGAGGAGCCCGAGGCACCAGACGAGCACGAGGCGCCCGAGGAGCCGGCCGATCGCGGTCAACCGGCCGAGGCGCCGGAAGCGCCCGCCCAGTCCGAGTCCTGACGCGAGGGACGGAGCCCCGGCTAACAATGGACATCGAGATCTCGAGGCTTCGCCCCGGCGAGATCATCAGCGGCGCCGGTGGCGTGCTGCTGCTCGTGCTGCTGTTCGCGGTGCCGTGGTACGGAGTGAAGTCGACGGTCGGCGGCTCGACGACGATCACCGGCTGGGACGCGCTCACCACCATGCGCTGGCTGCTGCTCGTCACGAGCGTCGCGGCTGTGGCGCTCGCGTACTTCCAGGCGACTCGGCCGGCGCCGGCGATCCCGGTCACGCTGAGCGTGATCGTGACGCGCACTCGGGTTCCTGAGCGCAGTGGCGCTGATCTACCGGGTGCTGATCAACGTCCCCGGGTCGGACTCGGTCGTCGATGCCAGGGTGGGGGCGTACCTCGGATTGGCCACCGCGCTGGCGATCCTCTATGGCGGGTACAGGTCGATGCGCCGTGAGGGGATCTCCCCGAACGACGCGCCCGCCGAGATCGAGACGCTCAGGTCGGGAGAATCTGGCTGATCCTAGAATCCTCCGGGATGCTGGATCGCGATCAGGTCCTCCACGTGGCGCGCCTCGCACGGTTGGAGCTCAGCGACGACGAGGTCGAGCACATGGCCTCGGAGCTCTCGCACGTCCTCGACCACATCGAGAAGATCCGCGAGCTCGACCTCGAGGGCGTGCCGCCGACCTCACACGTGGTCGACGTCGTCAACGCTTTCAGGCCCGACGAGCCGGTGCGGTGCCTGCCACGCGACGTGGTGCTGGCCGCAGCACCCGAGCCGGTCGACGGCGGTTTCGGCGTCCCGAGTCCGGGCGCAGGCGGATGACGATGGAGCTCGTCGAGCTGACGGCTGCGCAGGCAGCCGACCGCGTCCGTGCCGGGGAGATCGACCCCACCGAGCTGTTCGAGACCTACCGGGAGCGCGCCGGTGCTGATGAACTGAACGCGTTCACGTGGGTCGCCGATGGCCCGCCGCGGGGCAAGTCGTATGCGGAAGCGCCGCTCGGCGGCGTGCCGGTGGCGGTCAAGGACCTGTTCTGCACCGAGGGGGTCCCGAGCCAGGCGGGGTCGCGGATCCTCGAGGGATACCGGCCGCCGTACACGGCCACGGTCGTGCGCAAGCTCGCGCAAGCGGGGGCGCCGCTGCTCGCGAAGACCAACCAGGACGAGTTTGCGATGGGCTCCTCGAACGAGAACTCCGGGTTCGGGCCCGTCCTCAATCCCTGGGATCGGCGGCGGGTCCCGGGCGGCTCGTCCGGCGGGAGCGCGGCCGCGGTGGCGGCGGGACTGGCGCCGTGGGCGATCGGAACCGATACGGGAGGCTCGATCCGCCAGCCCGCCGCGCTCTGCGGGATCGTCGGCTGCAAACCGACGTACGGCGCGGTCTCGCGCTACGGGATGATCGCGTTCGCGTCCTCGCTCGACCAGGCGGGTCCGTTGACCCGGGATGTGACCGACGCGGCGCTGCTGCTCCGGCACATGGTCGGCCACGACGAGTGCGATTCGACCTCGGTTCCGTTCCCAGGGGAGATCGCCATGCCGCGCGCGGAGGACCTGAAAGGCATTCGGCTCGGGGTGCCCGAAGAGCTGACCGGTTCCGACGGCGGCGTCGAGTCTGGCGTGAAGGCGAGCTTCGACGCGACGCTCGAGCTCGCGGCGAACCTGGGCGCTGAGATCGAGTCGTGCCGGCTCCCGCACGCCCCGCACGCGCTGTCGGCCTACTACCTGATCGCGCCCGCCGAGGCCTCGGCGAACCTCGCGCGCTACGACGGCGTTCGCTACGGCCTCCGCGTCGACGGCGACCTGGATCTGACCGCGATGTACAGCCGCACTCGCGATCGAGGATTTGGCACGGAGGTCAAGCGGCGGATCATGCTCGGGACATACGCGCTCTCGAGTGGCTACTACGACGCCTATTACGGGACCGCGCAGAAGGTGCGAACGAAGATCACGGAGGACTTCCGTCAGGCCTTCGAGCGTTTCGACTTCATCGTCACCCCGACGAGCCCGTGGACCGCGTTCGAGCTCGGGGCGAAGACCGACGATCCACTGGCGATGTACCTGAACGACTTCTGCACGGTTCCGATGCCGCTCGCGGGAATTCCAGCGATCTCGATCCCGTCGGGACTCAGCGACGGACTCCCGGTTGGCTTCCAGCTGGCGGGGCCGGCGTTCAGCGAGAGCCGACTGCTCGACGCGGCCTATGCGCTCGAGCAGGCGATCGGGTTCGACGCGAGCGAGGCACGGAGATGACCGCGGGCGCCGGGTACGAGCCGGTCATCGGGCTCGAGATCCACGTCCAGCTGAAGACGCGCACGAAGATGTTCTGTGGGTGCGAGCTGTCGTTCGGGGATCCGCCCAACATCCACACCTGCCCGGTGTGCCTCGGCCTCCCCGGCGCGCTGCCGGTGCTCAACGAGCGCGCGGTCCACTTTGGCCTGATGATCGGGCTCGCGCTCGAGTCCGAGATCGCCGAGCGTTCGCTGTTCCATCGCAAGAACTACTTCTATCCCGACCTGCCCAAGGGCTACCAGATCTCTCAGTACGACATCCCACTGTGTCGTGGCGGCCGGCTGGGCGACGTGCGGATCCATCGCGTCCACCTCGAGGAGGACGCGGCGAAGCTCGAGCATCTCGGGGAGAGCGGACGGATTCACGGCTCGGATCGGAGCATCGTCGACTTCAACCGCTGCGGTACGCCGCTGGTCGAGATCGTCACCGAGCCCGACTTTCGCTCGGCCGAGGAGACCCGGCAGTGGCTGATCCTGCTCCGGGAGACCTTGAGACAGATCGGCGTCTCCGACGTGGATATGTCTCAGGGTTCGCTGCGGTGCGACGCGAACGTATCGGTGCGCCCCGCGGGATCCACGGAGCTCGGCACCAAGACCGAGCTCAAGAACATGAACTCGTTCTCGTTCCTCGAGCGCGGTATCCGGGCCGAGATCGAGCGGCAGATCGGGCTGGTCGAGGGCGGCGAACCGGTCGTGCAGGAGACGCTGCACTTCGACCCGGATTCGGATCGGCTGACGCCCCTGCGCTCAAAGGAGGAGGCGCACGACTACCGCTACTTCCCCGAGCCGGACCTGGTTCCGATCCTGGCCACCGAGGAGATGCTCGCGGCGGCCCGCGCGGAGCTCCCGGAGCTCCCGGCCGCGCGGGCAACTCGGTTCGAGCGCGACCTGGGACTGAGCAGCGAGCGTGCTCACGAGCTGGCCTTCCGCCCCGAGCTGGCGGACTACTTCGAGCGCACGGTCACTGCGGCGCGCAGCAACGGCGATACCGACGGTGCCGGCGCGGTCGAGATCGCCAACTGGATCCCCCTACTGGTGGAGCGGATCGCTCCGGTCACGGACCCCGCCGAGAGCAAGGTGAAGCCCGAGAGCCTGGCCGTGATCGTCCGCATGGTCACCTCAAAGGAGGTCAGCCGGGACGCGGCGCGCGAAGTCCTCACCAAGCTCGTCGAGGAGGGCGGAGACCCGCGGCAGATCGTCGAGCGGGAGGGCCTCGGCGCGCTCACCGATGACGAGGGGCTCGCCGACATCGTGGATCGGGCGATCGCCTCGGATCAGGCAGCCGCCCAGCAGGTCAGGGCCGGCAACATGAGGGCGGTCGGACCGCTCGTCGGATTCGTGATGCGGGAGACCAAGGGCCGCGCAGATGGGGGAGAGGTCACCCGGATGATCCGCGAGCGACTGCTCGGGTAGGGCGCCGGCGGCCGGGCCTGGTGGCCTGCGGCCCCCTCGGCCCGCGGGCGCTGTGCGCCCTCGCGGTCATGGGTGGCGATCGGCGCGGTAAACGGCGCTGGGGAAGGGGACGGGAGCGGAGCGCCATCGCACCCGTCCAAAAACCTGCACAGCACGACAATCCCGGGCTAGACGGCGAGGCCTGTCGAGCTATGCATGAAGAGCGTGCTCAATACGACAGGGCTCGGGTCTGGCGCCGGTGTTGACGCGCTATGCAGGTTTCCCGTGACACTCTCGGCACAAAGTCGCGGTTTGGGCGCACGAGCAGGTCGGCCACGGGCGCCGACGATCCGCAGCAAGCCCTCACCTACTCTCCTTCCCTGCTGCCGTTTGCCGAGCCGATCGCCAAACAATGTCGCCGGCACCAAGAAGGCGCCGGCGAGCCGAGAGTCCACAACCCTAGCCCGAGCCCCGCCACAGACCGACCCCGCCACGGACCGACCCCGGGGCACACGGAGCAGCGCGCCACGGGCCCCCCTCCGGGGGCCGGGTGGCGAGCGTCTCAGGTTGCTTCTAGTTCAGCCGCCGGGAGAGCCGGCGGACAACCAGGCCCGCACCGACGAGCGTGCCGCCGCCTACAGCGAGCAGCACCACGTCAAGGCCTGTGAACGGCAGCGTGCCCGATGTGGACGCAGCGTCAGCGCTGACGTTTGAGCACAGCTGCGGGTTGTATGCCTGGCAGGTAGAGCTGCTGGACGCGAGAGCAGAGCTCGGAGCCAACATCAGTGATATCCCTACCAACAGCGTTGCGATTCGTTTCATGAGCCCCTTTCAGCGACCCGGATTGACCGACCTTCCCACCTTGGAAGGCGCGGTCCGGTCCTTTACGGCTCGTTCCCTCGTGTAAAGGCTACCTGAACCTCACCAATCATGCAAACCGCTGCACATTCCGTCTCGACGTCAGTGGAGCGGGTGTCTGCCCCGATCATTCGGCCAGAACGAGCAGTCTAAACGCCTCACCGGGCGTCAACGGATGCGTTGTGTTTACGCGGGCGAGAGCCTGCTGAATAACGGGTTGATCCTTGTTGATCGACTCGGCCACGGTGAACTCGTGGTGCGCCTGCGCGTTGTCGCCGAGCGCCGAGGCGGCGAGGCCCGCCCCGAGCCAGGCGTACCAGCCACCGGGCTCACGGGCTATGGCCTGTCGAAATCTTTGCTCGGCCTCGTTGAAAAGCCCGTTTCGAAGGGCGATCGTGCCGCCGAGGCGCCCCGGATCGGCGCTCAGCGGGTTGAGATCCGCGGCCCTCTTCAGATCGCGCAGAGCGCTCGCCGGGTCGCGCTGGGCGATGTCGCTCGCGGTCGAGACCTGGCGCACGGAGAGGTATGGGAAGCCGAGCACGACCGCCGCGGCGACGAGGCCGGCGACCCCCAGGGCCGCGCCGGCTGCCACCCAGCCCCGGCGATGGGGGGCGGGGCCAGGTTCGACTGCCGGGCGAGTGACCGTGGTCCGGGCGAGCGCAATCGCCACCCCCAGGAATGCCAGCGCGGGGCCGCTCAGGGCGGGCATCTCCCAAAACCAGTCGACCGATCCGTAGATCAACCACCCGATGAAGGGCAGCAGCGCGACCCCGGCCATGGCTCGCGTGAACTCGCTGTCCGAGCGCCGGCGGGCGCGCAGTGCCGCCGCGACCGCGGCGACGACGAACCCCGCGAACAGTGCCGCCCCGACGAAGCCGGTATGCGCCAGGAGGCGGAGTTCGAGGCTGTGCGTCCACGCCGGTTCCTCGTTCGTGCGTCGGTGGAGCAGGTAATAGTCGGCGAAGTTGTCCTGGCCGAGGCCGCCGATGGGATGGGCGAGGACAGCGTCGAGCGCCACCCGCCAAAAGTCATAGCGGCCGCTGCCGACGGTCGCGAAGTGGGACCCGGAGCCCGCGGCCGTCGGCGGATGGCTGAAGCCGCGCCATTGCTTGGTGACGAAGTGGATCGGGTCGCCGTGCGTGGCCGCGGCAGCCCCGACGGCCCCCACCGCGATTGCCGCAGCGGTGACCACGGCGCCGACCTGCAGGCGGCGGCGGCGCGACAGGGGACGGGGGCGGATCAGCGTCTCGGCCCACGCGACCGTGGTGCCGAGCACCATCCCAGCCGCGGACAGGATCAACGCGATCCGGCCGGCGTGCGTCGCCGCCCGGGACTGGGCCGCCGAGCCAGCGGGCGCGTTATAAACCCCGAGCAGGCGATGGACCGGGATGACCGCGGCGACGATCGGCAGGATCGCCGCCGCCACGACCCGTAGCCGGTCGCTGACCACGATGATCGAGACGACGGCGACCAGCGGCAGCGTGAACAGCCACCCGCGGCTCTGTCCGACGACCGCGAGTTGGAGGCCCGCGCACGCGATCCCGATCAGCGTGCCGCGCAGCAGCCCGGGCAACTCCCTCCGGGAGGCGAGCGCAATCGCCAGGAACGCGTCCAGCGAGAACAGCGCGACGCTCGCGTTGAAGTAACCGGTCGGGGAGGCCAGGCGGCCGTCGAGCAGGAGCTGTGAGACCTGCTCAGCCGAGGCAAACCGCAGCAGGATCACGATCGCGATCACGCCGACGGCGAGCGTGAACGTGACGAGCGCGACGAGCGCGCCCTCGGGCGTCCACGGGAGCGCGACCATCAACGTGAACACGATCAGGTAGAGCAGCGCGCGGTTGCTCCCCTGGAGCGCGTCGCCGGGCGACGATGCCCACGTGATCGACAGGTAGGACCAGGCGACGTACAGCGCGAAGAAGCCGACCGCGATCAACGCGGAACGGGGCAACCGCGACGCGCGAGCAGCGCCACCGACGACGGCCACCGCGAGCGTCGCCAGCGCCAGCAGCGCTCCCCAGTACCACGTGTCCGCGTCGTAGCCACCGTTGTGGATCGCCCAGACGATCATCAGGCCGACGACGATCGCTCCCGGCAGGAGCGCCGGCCCGTGTTGGGCGAACGGGGCCCGCGCCCGCCCCGCCGTCATTGTCTGGTGACCCCGCTCAACACTTCCTCATATACATCGGCGAGCCGCGCGATCATTCCAGCCCGGGTGAAGTCCCGCGCCACCACGGCTCGAGCGGTGTCGCCGAGACGGGTGCGCAGGGTCTCGTCGCCGAGCAATGCGAGCAGAGCCCGGGTGATGGCGGCCGGGTCGCGCGGGCCGACGAGCAGCCCGCTCTCGCCGTCGACGATCGCCTCGCCGATCCCCCCGACGTCCGTGCTGAGGATCGACAGCCGAGCCGACATGGCTTCGAGGATCACGTAGGGGAACGACTCGGCCCACGACGGGAGCACGAACACGTCGCTGGCTCGCAGGACGGCGTTCGGATCGGCGTGCTCGCCGAGAAAGTGCACGACGGCCCCGACGCCGCGATCGTGGGCTTGAGCCTGCAAAGCGTTCCGCAGCGGGCCGTCACCGACGATCACGAGCTGCACCTCCGGATGCCGGGCGATCACCGCCGGGAGCGCGTCGATCAGCGTCTCGACGCCCTTGCCCGGTCGCAGTTGCGTCACCGTGGAGACGATCGCGCCCTCGCTCGCAAGCGCCCGCACGCGCTGATCGGGTGGGCCGCCGTCGACGACGTCAATCCCGTTGTGGACGACCCGGATGCGGCGCCGCGGGCAGACGGACGCTGCGAGACGCGCCTCCGCCTGGCACACGGCCACGATGCGGCTCGTGAGCGGCCCGAGCGCGCGCTCCGCTTCGCGATACGCCAAGCGCTCTCGCTCGTGCGCGAAGAAGCCGGCGAACGCATAACCGTGCGGCGTGTAGAGAACCGGGATCCGCGGGTGCAAGACCCTGCCCAGCCGGGCAATCGCGCCCGCCTTCGAGCTGTGGGCATGCACGAGGTCAGGCTTGACGGTTCGGACGATCCGCACATAGCCCGCGAGGGCCGCCACGTCCGCTCCTGAGACCGACCGTTCCATCGCGAGCGGTAGATGGCGGGCAGCCGTCGCGGCCACTTCGGGGGCCGGCTCGCCGGTGAGAAGGAGCGATGCGCTCGGCACGGCTGGACCGCAGAGGAGCGCGTCGTAGCCGCGCTCCGTCAGCCCCTCGAAGATGTCCAGTACGTGCCTGCCCACGCCACCGTCGATCGGCTGGTGGACGAGCAGGATCCGGGTCACGGCCCGACGGCGTCTGTGCCTCCGTCACGCCGCCGATCGTCGAGCTGATGATTTCTGAAGCGCCGGCTCGCCCGCCGCATCGCGCGCAACGGCACGAAGCGCAGCAGCGGCTCGTAGCGGTCGGTCATCTTCAGCAGCACAACGAGGAACGGATCCGCCGCACCGATCATCGCCCGCGTGAGCTCGTAGGGCTCCCAGCTTCCAGAACCCGTCGTTACGGCCGCGAGCAACCCGGCGTTGCGCGCCGCAGCGACTGCAGCCGGCCCATAGCTGCCGAACGGATATGCGAAGGTCTCCACAGGGGCGCCGAGTATCTGCTGAAGCGCCTCACAGCTGCCCTCGATCTCCCGCATGCAGCCGTCGTAGTCGAGCGTCGCCAGGTCGGGATGCGTGACGGTGTGCGCGCCCAGCTCCCACCCGGCGGCGGCGAGCTCACGGAGCTCTTCCGCGTTCAGGATCGCGGCGTCCGGGCCACTGATCCAGGGGTTGCTGCCTCCCAACCAGTCGGTGGGCACATAGAGGCTCGCCCTGATTCCGAGCTCTTGCAGGATCGGCAGCGCCGTGCTGAGCGCGTTCCGCATCGCGTCGTCGAAGCTGACCGCCGCGAGACCCGGCGGAGGCGTTCCGCCACCGGCCGCGCGGACGAGCTCCGCGACCGTGACGAACCGAAACCCGGCGTCGAGCATCATCTCCAGCTGGAGGCGGAACTTTCCCGGCGCAATCGACAGCAGGAACGGATCGTCCTTCCGGGCGCATCTGGCCACGCCGTGGTACCCGAGGATCACCGCGCGCCGCCGCGCGACGCCCCCCAGAGCCGTGACCCAAGCCTGGTGTAATCGATTTCGTTGCGAAGCGGCCGCCGCGGGTGTCATCGTGATCTGACTAGCATCGTCCACGGCCGCCCACTCCCCACGCACCCGGGTACTATGCCACGCGGGGGTGGCGGCCGCGGTTCGTCGAGGGCCCGACTTGGGGGCGCAGCCAACGATCTAGGGGTATTGAACCGAAGCCGATGCCGGGCCGAATCTTGGTGACCGATGCTCAGGAGCGGTCTGTGGTGGCAGCCATACGATGCCTGGCCGACTCCGGATTCGAGGTGACCGCGCTCGCGAGCAGCTGGACCGCACCCGGGCTGTGGTCGCGCGCGCCCGCCCTCCGGGTACTCGGGCCGGACCCGCGCAGCGATATCGAGGGCTTCATCCGCAGAGTGGAGCAGCTGGTGCAAGAGCGCCCCCACGATGTGCTGCTGGCCGGCACGGACGCCGCGTTGGTCGCGATCTCTCGGCATCGGGAGCGCTTGCTCCCCCACGTCCAGCTGGGGTTGCCGGACGACGAAATCGTTGCCGCGAGCCTCGACCGCGCGCGGCTCGGCGGCGCGGCTCGCGCTGTCGGGCTGGATCCTCCCGAGGAACGGCGCTGCACCGGACCAGACGAGGCGGTCGAGGTGGCGGCGGGATTCGGCTACCCCGTGCTCGTGAAGCCGGTTCACACCGTGATCCAGCAGCGCGGAGCGGTCGACCGTCGCGCGAGCGTGCTAGCCGACGACGAGGCCGAGCTTCACGCCGCTGCACGGTCGTTTCGCGAGTGCATCATCCAGCGCCGCATCACCGGTGCGGTGATCTCGTTTGGAGGGGTCTCGATCGACACCGGACTGCTCGGATTCGCCGTTTCCCGATATTCCCGCACTTGGCCTCCGCGGGCTGGGAATGCGAGCTTTGCGGAGACGATCCGGGCGCCTGACGCGCTCGTCGAAAGGATCGAGGCGCTGCTCGCGCAACTGGGCTGGATCGGGCTTTTCGAGGTCGAGCTGATCGCCCGCGAGGACGATCGTTTCGCCGCGATCGATTTCAACCCCCGCGCGTACGGTTCGATGAGCATCGCCATGGCCGCGGGCGTTCCGCTGGCAGCGGTGTGGTGCGCCTGGCTACTGGGTCACCGACCCCGCCATCCCGAACCCGCACGGGCGGGGATCCGGTACCGCTGGGGGGAGGCGGACATCAGCAACGCTCTGTGGCAACTTCGACGTGGTGGGGGGCTGGGTTCGCTGAAGGCGATTCGGCCTCAAACACGCGTCACGCACCCCTACCTGCAGCTTGCCGACCCCGCCCCCGCGGCCGCTCGGGCGATCGAGCTTACGCTCAAGACCGTGAACGCTCAGATTTCCAGGCGCCAGCGCGCGCCTGGCGGCGTCAACTCCGAAACCGCAGCACCTCAGCGATCGTCAACGCGATGATCCGGCCATCGAGCCGGAGCGACCAGTTTCGAATGTAGTAGTTGTCGAACTCGACCCGGTCGTAGATCGAGGTCTGGCCACGGAGGCCGTTCACCTGAGACCAGCCGGTGATGCCGGACTTCACCCGGTGTCGGTCCTGGTAGCGATCGACCTCCACGGCGAACCGCTCGACGAACTCCGGGCGCTCGGGCCGTGGCCCGACCATGCTCATGTCCCCGCACAGCACATTTATGAGCTGAGGAAGCTCGTCCAACGAGCTGTCCCGCAGGAATCGTCCGACAGATGTGCGGCTGTCGATGCCCTCTACTCCTCCCGGGGCGCACCCGTCCGGCGGCTCCCACACGTCGAGCACCCCGTCATCGCACATGGTCCGGTACTTCAGGAGGTCGAACACGTGCCCATCACGTCCAACTCGGCGCTGACGGAAGAACACGGGCCCAGGGGAGGTCAAGCGGACCGCGCAGGCGATCGCGATCATCAGCGGAGCGCAAGCGATGAGCGCCACAAGCGCAAACACGCGGTCGAACGCGTGTTTGACCGCGAACTGCCAGCCGCGTGGATCGGTCGAATGCAGCGACAGCATCGGCATCCCGCCGATGCGATCGAGCGTCGCTCGATCGTCCATGGCCTCGTACAGCCTCGGGATCAGCGACACCGACACGCCGAGCTGCTGGCATTCCTTGACCGTGTCGACGAGGTCGCGGTCCGGACCGGAAGAGAAGGCGAGGATCACCCGGTTGGCACCGGTCCTGGCGACGGCGGATGCAAGATCACCGGGTCCGCCGAGCACGGGGACGCTCGCGAACCCGGAGTCACCGCTGCCGGGCAACGGATCGGCATCGAGAAACCCGACCGGGCGCAGGCCGTACCGGGGCTCCTCGAGCAGCCTTTGCACCAGCTGGGCGCCGACGATACCGGCGCCGACAACCAAAGTCGGCGTGGCCAATGCCGCAGTCCGGACCGCCTGCTTGCGAATCGACAACAGCACGAGGCGCGCAACGCCGAGGTAAACGAGGGCGAATAGCCACAGTCTCAGCGCCAGCGCGATCGCGTGCGTTCCGCCGAAGATGGAATCCGCGGCGATCGTCAGCATCGACGCCAGGGACACGACACCCAGCACGTGTGTCCACGTTTCGAGCACCGAGCCGCTCAGCTGGTCGTCCGGACACCGGCGCGCGTGGAGGATCGCCAGCGTCAGCAGTGGGAAGCCGGCCGCTATCCACCGGTCTACGCCGCCGTCGGTGATCGGAGCGGCGAACAGGGCCGCGCTCGAGGCGAGGTACAGCACGATCAGGTCGACGAGCAGACGCAGCCGCGCCCAGGCGCGTGGCTGCAGCACCCGCGCAAGAGCTCCTGAAAGCTCCGGACCGAGCCGAAGCGAGAGATCGCTTGGTGGCGGGGCGTGAGTTGCGGCAGGTGGCGGTGTCATCTACTTCCGAGATCCGTCCCTTCTCCGGACGAAAGTCCTTATCTGCGGGACGTCCGGCCAATCGCCATTGCGCCAAGCCCCAAGTGCGGGTGAGCCCGTCCGTGGCCGGTCCTAGCCCCTTTTTGCAAAGGATAACCTCCCCAATCCGTGACAAACCTGAATCGACAACATTTTGGCCGGATTGACCGGAATCAAAACGTCGATCTTGGCCGGATGACCGAGCCCGAAGGGAGTGCTCAGAACGAGAACCGTATCGCCGGCTGCGGCCGGCCGAGCGCACGCCGGGCGACTGCGGGCGCGCCGTAGTGAGTACCGACGACGAATCGCATCACCGGCCCGAAGCTGATCGCCGCCGCAGCCCCGACGAAATGCAGACCGGGCACCGAGCACTCCAGACCAGGACCCAGGAGCGGATAGCCGCCGGAGACGGCGATCTCGCACCCCAGCTCCGGCGCCAGGAATTGGTAGCCCGCGACGTCCAGCGCGTAGCCCGTTCCCAGCAGCACGTGGTCGACGACGCGTTCGCTGAGGTCGTCGAGAACCACGCGGACCTGCGCGCCGAATGGCTCGGCGCTGAGCGCGCGGCGACCGAATGAGAGCTTGACCGTTCGCAGTCGCGGACGCAGCCAACCCGAGCCGGCCGGGCGGATGCAGCGGTACGCGATTCGCTCTCGCAGCGCCGCTGGGAGCCGCCGGAACAGATCCGGGATCGCGGCCACCCACCCGTTGAGTGGATCGCCGATGTCAGTTGGCGGAGACGCCCATCCGGGATCAGGAGCGGGAGACGGCTCGTCCGAATCCCGACTCCAGAGCCAGCGGATGCCGTCGCCACGGATCAGCAGCTCGACGTCGGCGCCGGCCTCGCTGAGCAGCGCCGCCGACTCGAGCGCGCTCTGCCCTGCTCCGACGACGAGCAGCCGCTGACCCGCGAACGATGCGAGGTCGGTGTGGTCGAAGCTGTGCGATACGTGGGTCCGGGGCAGAGCTGAGAACGGCTCCGGCCGCCGCGCGAACTGTGCGAGCCCGGCTGCGATGACGACGCGGGCCGCCGTCACCTCGGTTCCTTCCTCGAGCGCGACCCGGAACGCGCCGTCATCCCGGCTGAGCGACGCCACCTTGCGGCGATCGAGGTCGGGCACAGCCTCCCGCTGGAACCACTGCGCGTAATCGACGAACTCCTCCAGCAGCAGCCACGGCTCGTGCAGCGAGCGAGCCTCGGACTGAGCGAAACGATCGATCGTCAGCGCCCGCTTGGGGTCTGAGATGTGCGTGCTGCGCCAGCGCGAGCGCAGCACCATCCCGGCCGGCATGTGAGCACGCCAGAACTCGGCCGGCTCGCCAAAGCACAGCGTCTCTGCGCCGGCGGCGCGCAGGTGAGCCGTCGTCGACAGGCCATGGGGGCCCGCGCCAATCACGACGACTGGGTTTCGTAGCCGGTTCAAAGAGGGAGGATCGTGATGTATCGCGTGACTTTGCGCAGCGCGACTGCGCGCCAGGTATAGTGCCCGACCCGCGGCGTCCGCCCCCTGTGCTCGAATGGCGCCGCCACAGTTTGCCCCGCTGGTGACCCGCCCATCCGCTCCCGGTGGGCGAAGTCGAGTCGTGTCGATTAACCCGTGCGTCGAGTCGCATTCGTTTCGATCTTTGCCGCGCTTGCCTTGGTGCCGAGCGTCCAGGCCTCGCCGCACATCGCGGGCTGTCCCGTGTTCCCCGCGAACAACCCGTGGAACGAGCGCGTCGACGGGCTCCCCGTGGCCAAGCACTCGGCGCAGATGGTCGCCAACATCGGCCTCGACGCGCCGGTGATGCCGGACTTCGGTTCGGCGGCGTACAAGGGGGAGGTTCCGATCGGCGATCCGATCACCGTCGTCGTCAACCGGACGCGGTGGGTCCACGTCCGCTTCAGGTGGCCGAGGGAGTCGAATCGGGGGCGGTATCCGCTGCCCGCTCACGTCGCCATCCAGGGCGGGCCGGACGCCACGGGCGATCGCCACGTGATCGTCGTCGATCGCCAGAACTGCCGGGACTACGAACTCTGGCGCGCGTTCCCACACGACGGTGGTGCGTGGTGGTCGGCCGGCGCGGGAGCGGTCTTCAACCTGCGATCCAACCACCTGCGCCCCCGCGGGTGGACCTCCGCTGACGCGGCCGGGCTGTCGATGCTGGCCGGGCTGCCACGCTACAGCGAGGTCAAGGGCGGGGCGATCGATCACGCGCTCAGGTTCTCGGCGCCCTGCACGGCGAGGAGGTATGTCTACCCCGCGCGCCACTGGTCCGCGAGCTGCCCCGGGGGGCGGCTGCCACCGATGGGGGCACGCCTGCGCCTGGAGGCGAGCGTCAAGATCTCCGGGCTCCCTTACCAGGCGCGCGTGATCGCCGTGGCGCTCAAGCGCTACGGCCTGATCCTCGCCGACAACGGCGGGCCATGGGAGATCCAGGGCGCCCCGAACCCCCGCTGGAACGACAAGGCTCTGGCGACGTTGGAGCGGCTCAAGGGCAGTGACTTCGAGGTCGTGAACACGAGCTCGCTGCCCCATCCGGGAGCCTAAGAACCGCGGCGACGTGCCATATCATCGCGGCGTGCCAGCGCCGCGTTTCTCGGCCGTAATCGCGGCGTACAACGCCGAGCGGACGATCACCGCCGCGGTCGACTCGGCGCTCTCACAGTCGGCGCAGGACCTCGAGGTGATCGTCGTCGACGACGGCTCGACGGACCGGACGGCCGAGGTCGTGCAGGGGATCCCGGACCCCCGGGTCCAGCTCGTGTCTCAGACCAACCAGGGACAGGCGGCCGCCCGTAACGCCGGGACCGCGGTCGCCACCGGCGAGTACGTCGGATTTCTGGACAGCGACGATCTTTGGCTCCCCGACTACCTGGAGCTCGCCGGCCGGGCGCTGGAGCGGATTTCCAACCCCGGGTTCGCCTACACCGACGCGTTCGTGTTCGACAACCACACCGGGCGCGTGCGGCGCCAGAGCGCAATGCACGAACAGCGGCCGCCGATTCCGCCGCCGCACGCGCGCGACGAGTTCCTCCTCGAGCTGCTCTCGCGAAACTTCGTCTATGTCTCTACGGTCGTGCCTCGCTCGGTGCTGCTGGACGTCGGGGGGTACATCGAGAGCCTCCGGCGAAGCGAGGACTACTCACTGGCGTTGAGGATCTTGATCCGCGGTTATGACCCAGCCTGGGTCCCGGGCAACCACGCGCTCTACCGCGCCCACCCGGGCCAGATGTCCAGGCAGAAGCTCACCATGATCCAGTCGGCGCTGACGGTGTTCAGGCAGATCGAACCGGGGTCGCTGCCGAGCGACGCTCACCGCGCGATGCTCGCCTCGCGCATCAGGGAGCACGAGCAGGAGATGCGAGTGCTGGAAGGCGAGGATCGCGTCCGGTACGCGGTACGGGCCGTGCGCTACCGCGTCGGATGGGTTCGCCGCCGGCTCGGACTGGCCTACACCTGGTACCGGCAGCCACCCGGGGAGGTGGCTGCGGCGTTCCCGAATCTCAAGAGCGTTTGATGCCCCCGGAGTCCGCGGGGCCCCGGATCCCCGGACCCCTGAGGCGTGCGGTGCGCGCCGGCGTGGGGGCAATCGATGCCGCGCCGCTTGTCGGTCCCGCCCAGTCTCCGCCATCGCAACTGACCTGGCCGCTCACAGAGGACGATCGCGCCCGGCTGACTGTCCGCTGGCCGCGCGTCTACCAGTGGTCGGAGGCCGAGACGTGGGTGGGGCCGATCCGCCACGGGATGAGCCGGCTGGTTCGGGTCGTCGGCGACGAGCTCCCGCAGGTGCACCGCGGCATCGTGGCGATCAAGGTCGAGCTCGACGGCGTGCCTCACGACGTGATCATCGACTACTCGGACTATCCCGGCTGCGACGCCGAGTTGCTGGACCGCGCCGCCCTGTACTTCAAGATGCAGCGTCCTCCGGACGCGGACCCCCGCGCGATCCCGGGCGGCTACATCACGGCCTCCGAGCACATCTACCGCTTCCTGCCGAGGCTCCGGGCCCTCCGCGACCGGCGAGCGTTCACGTATGACGTGTACGGACGATTCAGCATCGGGTACGCGACCGAGACGCGCCGCAAGGCGATCGGGATGCTGAGCGACCAGACCCGGTTCTCCTACGAGGGCGGGGGCAAGACGATCAGCTATCCGGGATATCTGAAGGAGATCGCCCGCGCACGAATTTGTATCGACCTGCCGGGCAACGGAGCGCTCTGCTTCCGCCAGATCGACTACCTCGCCGTCGGCGCGTGCGTGATCGGCCCGCAGCCTGCCGTCGCGCTACCCGTCGAGCTGCGCGACGGCGAGGAGATCGTCTACACGAAGCCCGATCTGTCCGACCTTGTGGACCGCTGCGAGCACTATCTCGGCGACGACGGCGAGCGCGAGCGAATCGCCGCCAATGCCCGCGGGTATTTCGACCGCTGCCTCGACCGCAACCAGCTCGGGGCCTACTACCTGAGCACGATGCTCAGCGCGCTCGCCTGAGCGACGGCGGCGAGCTTGATCGCCGAGCGGCGGCGTTCGGAATCGACCGCCAGCAGGACGGCCGTGTAGACGATCGCGCCGAGCACTCCCTCGGCCGCGGTCAGGACCCAGGCGAGGACGACTCGATGGTCGAGGGGATTGACGAGCGCGGCAAATCCGAACATCGCGAGCACCATCACCAACGACGCCGCCACGGGGCCCTTCAGCGCTCGAGTGAGGTCGTCGCGGTGAAGCCCGGTCAGCCGCGCGGCGTGGCGGAGCCCGTAGACGGCGGTGACGGATCTGCTGGCGGACACGGCCACCGCGACGCCGACGAGCCCGAACGGGATTGCCGCCGCCACCACGAAGATCGCGATCGTCGTGAGGCTCACGGAATGCATGCGGATGAGAAGGCGCGGTCGCCCGACCGCCTTGAACACCTCGCTCGAGGTCGACATCGTCGCCGACGCGATGAGCAGAGCGCACAGCCCGACGATCGCGTGGCCTGCCGGCCTCCACCTGGAACCGAGCAGCAGGACGGCCGCCGGGACGCCCAGCGGCAGGAACATCACGCTCAAAGGCAATGCCACGGCCGCGATCTGGCGGTATATCCGTCGCGTCGCCGCAAGCAGCCGCTCCGGCTGACCGTGTAGCCGGACGAGCGCCGGGAGCAACACGTAGGCGCCGATGCTGACGAACCCGTCGGACGGCTGCTGGGCGATGCGCAGGCCGTTCCGGTACTGACCGAGCGCCGCCGCCCCTTTGAAGCGCCCGAGCATGATCGTGTCGAGCTGGGTGGCCGCTCGGGAGAGGATCTCCGATCCGAGCACCGGCCGAGCGAATGCGGCCAGCTCGCGCCACATCGCCACCGAGGCCTGCTTCAGCCGTGGCCGGAAGCGAGCGAACGCGAACGCGACGATCACCGACACGATCAGCGACGCGTACGCACCGGCGACGAGCGACCAGGCGCCGGCCCCGTCGACGGCGGCGACGATTGCGACTGCCGCGAACGCGACAGACGAGAGCGGATCGACCGCGACGCGCCGCGCGAACGAGAACCGACGCTGGAGGATCGCGTCCGGCACCACCGTCAACGACTGCACGAGCAGCGCGGCGGCGAGTGCCGCCGAGAGCGCCGTGACGCTCCCGCTGTGGAAGAACCACCCCACGAGCGGGGCGACCGCCAGCGCGGCGAGCGTGAGCAGGGTGCCGCTGATGATCAGCGAGAAAAACGCGCTGTTGGCGGCCTCATCGATCCGATCGGGGCGGCGGATCAGCGCCGACAGCATGCCCGATTCCGAGAAGACCGTGCCGACGCCGGTGATCACCGAAGCCGCGGCGTAGTGCCCGAAATCGGTCGGGCTCACGAGGCGCGCGAGCACGACGTAGGCGGCGAGCATCAGGCCCCGGCTGACGACGAATCCGGCGAGCGACAGCCGCGCCCCGCGCAGCGTGGAACGCCCCAGCGACGGTACGTGACCCCAGCCCGCTTCGCCTTCGGTGTCCGGACCCATGGCCCCCGTATTGTGATCCCGACCGTGTCGTTCCGGTTGATAGCCTCCGGCGACCGTGGCGGAGATGGCGCGATCTGACGCCGAGATCGAGGCCGAGGCGCGGTCGTGGACGGGGGATCCTCGCAGTGGAGCACGGCTCCGCGCCCACTATGAGATCGAGCGCGAGCTCGCTCGGCGGCTCAAGGAGGCTCCGTCGGCCGACAGGGCGTCGATCTACGGCCAGGTCTACGACGAGCTGTTCCGGCGCGTGCCCGATCACCCGCAGCTCGCCTCGCAGTCCTCGGGCCTTCGTGAGCAGAACATCGCCCGCGAGCTCGGCGTGCTCGGCCGCTTCATCGATCCCAGCGACACGGTCCTCGAGATCGGCGCCGGCGATTGCCTGCTGTCCAAGCAGCTCGCCCGACGGGCGCGGGCGGTACACGCGGTCGACGTATCCGAGGAGATCGCCCACGCCACCGAGGACCCACCGAACCTGCACGTGCACGTGATCGACGGCGTGCACATCCCCGTGGCGCCCGCGAGCATCACGCTGGCGTACAGCAACCAGTTGATGGAGCATCTGCACCCCGGCGATGCCCGCGCGCAACTCGCCGAAATCGCGACCGCACTCGCCCCGGGTGGGCGCTACATCGTGATCACGCCGAACGGTCTCACCGGCCCGTGGGACATCTCCAGGCTGTTCTCGACGACGCCGACGGGCTTTCACCTCCGCGAGTACGCAAACGCCGAGCTGACGGGCCTCCTGCATGAAGCGGGCTTCAAGCGGATTCGGGCGTTCGTCTCGATCCGCCGGCGCGTGGTCGTGTTCCCGGTCGCATTCCTCACGCTCGTCGAGCGAGCGTTGCTCGCGCTGCCCGTGGCTCAGAGGGAGAAGCTGCTGCAAATCCCCGTCGTCGCGGCGCCGCTGAAAACGGTGCGGCTCGTCGCCGTCCGCCGCTAGTCGTCATACCGGGGCTCCCGCTGCACAGGTTCTAGGCGGCCATTACCTACCCGAGGCTGCGCAATCTCGCGGCCCGCACGTAGCGATCGCCAAGTTAGGTCAGCGTTTACCGCCGTTCCAGTGCCGAGGGTGCGACGGCTTGGATCAAGGGCCAAGCCGCACTCCAGGCACCGAACGATTGTCGAATCGGCAGCGGACGCGAGAAGTCCGGGACGGGGATCTTCGATACGAGGCAAGGCGAACTAAATAAGCGAAGGGGCCGCCGCCGGCGCCTCGACAAAGGCACACCCGCCGTGAGGCGGGGTCGCAAAGCCAGGGGTCTTCTGGGAGACAGCCCAGCTGCCAAAAGGAGCCAATGCATGCGTCGGATCATCGCGCTGCTCGCTGCGGCGAGCGCACTCACGTTCGGAGTCGCTCTCGCCCCGGGAATCGCTGAGGCCGCCGCCGTCGGACACGTTCGCGTCGCGACCGACTCGGACGCCACTTTTCCAAACTATGCCTGGACGGCCGGCCACGAGCAGGTTGTCGTGCTCCCGTCCTGGGATCTCACCCAGCTCTACGCGCTAAAGGCGGCCAACCCGAGCGTCAAGGTGCTCATGTACAAGAACGTCTCGGCGGCCTCGTCGTCGTTCTCGGGCGACGGCGACATCTCCTCGGGCGTCTCCTACGAGCAGGCGGCCGCAAACGGATGGCTGCTTCGCAACACGAACGGATCGCCGTTCACGTTCCAGGGCTACTCGTGGCTGTGGGCGGCCAACGTCGGGTCGAGCTCCTACCAGCAGGCCTGGACGACGAACGTGCTCGCGGAGCTTCGATCCGCTCCGTGGAGCGGCGTGCTCCTCGACGACGTCAATCCGACGATCCAGTACCACTACTGCGTTTCTTGCGTAGCTCAGTACCCCTCGGACAGCCGCTACGCGAGCGCGATGAAGAGCTTCGTCGAGAACGTCGGCCCGCGGCTGCGGGCCGCCGGGAAGCTCGCGATCGCCAACCTCGGATCGTGGTCGTCCTACCCGTCGGTCGTCGACCCGTGGCTGAAATATCTCAGCGGGGCGATGGATGAAGAGTTCGTCAAGTGGGGCGATCGGCCCGGCTCGGGGTACGCGGGCCCGGATATGTGGGCCACCCAGCTGCAGGAACTGAAGGACACCGAAAGGGCCGGGAGGCTGTTCATCGGGGTCACCCACTCGAGCAACGGTGACCAGCGGGCGGCCGTGTACGGGTACGCGACCGAGCTCCTGGCGGGCAACGGCAAGGCGGAGTTCGCGATGACGGGGGATTACTCCGGCGAGCCGTGGTTCTCCGAGTACAACTACGAGCTCGGGGCGCCGGTCGGCGCTTACAGCCAGAAGTCCAGCGGGTTGTACGAGCGGCGATTCCAGAGCGGACTGGTCGTCGTGAACCCCACGCTGGGCAGGGTGTCCGTCTCGCTCGGGGCGGCGTACAGCGGCTCCGGTCTCAGCAACGCGACGAAGACGACGCTCCCGCCGCAGTCGGCACTCGTGCTGGTTCGCTCGAACTCGCCGGCCGCCGCCAGCATCGCCCGCGCCGGCGGGACCGCATCCGGGCGGGCGTCAGGCCGCGTCCGACACGGCCGCCTGCACCGCGACCGCAGGCACAAGCGGCACCGCCGCCACCGTCGCCACCATCATCGCCGCCACAGCCGCCGTCACGCGGCCAGGCGCGCATAGAGCTCCGCGTAGCGGTCCTCCATCACGCGCATCGAGAACCGGTCCGCGACGAGGTGGCGGCCCGCGTCCGCCATCTGGCTACGCAGGGTTTCATCGTCGAGCAACTTCACCACCGCGGCCGCCAGCTCGCGGGGCTCCCAGCTCCGCACGATCGTCCCGGCCCCCGATCCGAGCAGCTCGCGCATGCCCGCGACATCGGTCGAAACCACGGGAGTGCCGGCGGCGAGGGCCTCGAGCGCGGCGACCGAAAGGCCCTCCCAGTTCGACGAGAAGACCAATAGGTCCGCGCGCGCGATCAGCTGCCGGGCGTCCGCCCGCGCGCCGGTGAAGCGGACCGCGTTGCTGATGCCGAGCTGCGCGGCCTGTTCGCGAAGGTCGTTGCGAAGCCGGCCGTCGCCCACGACGAGGAACGTCGTCGACGGGCGGCTTTGGAGCACGATCGCGGCGGCGGCGAGGAATCGATCGTGCGCTTTCTGCGCGGCCAGCCGGCCGACGGCAGCGACGACGGAGCCATCCGAGCCCAGCTCCCGGTCGTACTCGGAGCGCACGGTGGTGCTCAGCTCGGGGCCCGGGGCCACACCGTTGTAGACGACCTCGACGCGATCCGGCCTGAGGCCGTTGCTCACGAGCGACTCCTTCAGCCCATCGGAAACCGCGACCGTAATATCGGCCAGTCGGAGGATCTGCGCCGCGGCCCACATCTGGCGCGCGGGAACACCGTGGAAGGTGGCGAGCACCGGAATTTTCCGGCGAGCGGTGCGCGCGCTGGCGAGCGCAAACACGGTGGCCTTGACGTTGTGGGCGTGGATGACGTCCGGCCCGAACGCGCGGACCGCCGCGCCGACGCTGCGCGCGGCGCGAATCAGATCGATCGGGTTGCGGTCAGCCGGGGCGAAGCGAAATCGCTCGATCCCCGCCTGCGCCCAGTCGCAGTCCAAGAGGCCCGGGGGGGCCATGATCGCGATCTCGAAGCCCGCCCTGGCGTGGGACTGGGCGAGGTCGACGAGCATGCGCTCCGCCCCGCCGATGTCCATCGCGGCGCTGACCTGCGCGATCCTCATCGTCCGCGGCGTGCCTCCATCGCCCGCTCGTAGATCCGAAGGGTGGCATCCACGTTGGCGCCGGTCGTGTAGGACGAGGCGATGCGTGCCCGGGCCGCCGACACGCGCGACGCGGTCGCCTCCGGGTCGTCGAGCACGCGCGCGATTGCCTGCGCAAATCCCTTGGCATCCCCCGGCGCCACCAGCAGTGCCGTGTCCTCCCCTGTGATCTCGGGGATTCCGCCCGTGCGCGAAGCCACGACCGGTACGCCCGCCGCCATCGCCTCCAGCAACGCCATCGGGGCGTTCTCGACGATCGACGGCAGCACCAGGATACCCAGCCTCTTCATCGCGTCGGAGCGCTCGACATGTCCGGGGAAGGCAACGCGGTCCGCGATTCCTAACTCGCGCGCCCGGCGCTCGAGCCCCTCGCGCTCCGTTCCCTCCCCGAAGACGGCGAACCGCAGGTCGGAGCGGGCTGGAGCCAGGCGCGCCGCCGCGGCCAGAAATGTCGTGACGTCCTTGACCGGCTCGAGGAGCGAGAGCGTGCCGATCTCGCTCCCGCGCTCGATCGGCGTCTCGGGGAGCGCGACGCCGTTCGGCACGACCCGGATGCGGCCGGCCGGAAATCCGAGCCGTTCGCGGAAGGTCCGCGCCATCGTCTCCGACGGGATGATCACCGCGTCGGCCCTGCGGCACAGCGCCGCGTCGACTCCTTCGTATGCGATCCGATCCCGTAATGGGACCGGCCTACGGCCGAGCGGGGCAGGCATGTACGAATCTGGAAGCCCGTGGACGGTGTAGATCCGCGCAACCGTACCCATCCCCGGGGCCAGACGCGTCCACAGCCCGCTGCGGCGATCGTGACCGTGGACGACGTCGACGGTCCTCATCCGCCGCCACAGCTTCACCGCCGCGCGCAGATCGACTCCGGGCCGCTGGGCGAGCGGGACCGTCCGCGCACCGGTGGCCGCGAACCTGGCCGCCGTGCTCGGCGCGCACGTCACGCGGACCTCCACGCCGCGTTCGACGAGCCCCGCGGTCAGCAGCAGTGCCTGCTCGAGCGGTCCGCCGCGCTCAAGCGAGGAGACCATCAGAACCTTCACCCGTCTGCGAAGTGCGCTCGCGGTGCGAGCGGCCCGCGCGTCCGTACCGGACGGATCGCCGGCCGTTCGGGCCTCGCGGATCGAGAGCGCGAGCGAGCCCGCGAGCCCCGCGATCAGCCAGATCGGAATCGAGAGTTGCTCGGAGACGAAGCACATTGCGACCGCAGTCCATACGAACGACGCCATCAGCGCGTCGGCCAGGCGCCGACCGCTCACGTCCTTGACCTCGACGGCTTTTCGCCGCACGAACCGCAGAGCGCGCCAGCACGACGCATACAGGCAGAAGAACAGTGCCAGCGCGAACGGACCGTCCTCGGCGAGGATCTCCAGGTAGCTGTTGTGGACCGCCGGATTGTTGAGCACGATCGGGTCGTTGCGGACGTACTGCTCGCTGACGATGCCGAACCGGTCCGGGCCCACGCCGACGACGGGGTTGTCGAGCGACATGTGCCACGCGGCCGACCAGAACACCTCGCGCGAGGCGACGTTCTTGTTGGCGATGATCGATTTCTGCACGAGCCGCTCCTGGATCAGGGGCTGGAACAGCACGAAGGCGAACGCGAGCACGGTCCCGATCGCGATGGCCGCGGCGAGCACTCCGGGAAGCGACACCCGGCGTGAGATGACCGCCCAGAGCACCACGGCGCCGAAGCCGGCGGCGGCCCCGCGCGAGAGCGTGGCCAGCGTCGCCGCGGCGATCATCACGACCGCGATCCGCCACAACCACCGGCGCCGCGGAGCGTTGAAGGCGAAGTACAGGGCGAGCGGAATCGCGCCCGCCATGAACATCGCGAACTCGTTCGGATCCGAGATCGGCCCGGAGGCCAGGTGCGCGGCTCCGGTGATGAACCTGGCCAGGCCGGCGACGGCCGCGATCGCGGCCGAGCCGGCGTAGATGGCGAGGCAGCGCTCCACCTTGGCCCGGCCCGTGAAGTTCTGGACGACCAGCGCCAGGATCGTCACGTACAGCGCGTAGGAAACCGTCTTCGTCACGCCCGTCCCCGGATCCGGAGAGAGCATCAGCGAGAGAATGACCACGAGCAGGAACGCAAAGCCCCAGCCGATCTGCGGGGTGAAGCGAATCGGGGCGCGGCCGGTCGTGGCCGCGAGCACCCAGGACAGCACCGCGAGCACGCCGAGAATCTTCGGGATCGTCACGGTGTGCGTCGGAAACGCCAGCGCCCCGGACCACGGCTCAACGGCGACGACGCCGAGCAGCAGGATCTCGGCTCCGACGAACACGAGGATCGCGATCGCGGCCCCTCCGATCACCGCGACGGCGATCTTGGGGTTCAGCGCCGCGAGGAATCCCGCGAAGGCGCCCAGCAGCACCGCGAACGGATTCGCTCCGGTTGCCCGCTCTGATCGCATCGATCCGGGCGGGGCCGCCCTAGTCGCGCCCGACCAGCTCGACCGGCTCGTGGGCGCGGTTGTAGTAGCTGCCGTACCCGGCGTACCGGGTTCCGGCGTCGCGCACCTGGTTCAGCACGACGCCGACGACGTTGCTCTGCGCCATCGCGAGGTGGTCGAGCGCCGAGCGCAGCGTCCCGGATTTGGTGCGTCCGGACGCGGCGATCATCAACACGCTGTCGACCTCCGGCGCCACGAGCCTGGCGTCGCTGACCGGGAGGATCGGGCGGCGTATCGATCACGACCATCGAGCCGAGCTCCCGCAGCCGGTGGATCGTTTGCTCGATCCGGGCCGCCATGACCTCCGTCGGGGCGGGCGGGATCGGACCGCTGGTGAGCACGGACAGGTTCTTGAATTCGCTGGGCTGGATCACCAGCGGCTTGGCCTCGTTGACGGCTGCCATCGCGGTCGAGAGGCCCTCGTCATTTGGAAGATCGAAGATGATGTGCTGCCGGGGCGCGCGGAAATCGGCGTCGACGAGGAGCGTCGGCAGGCCGACCCCGGCAATCGCGACCGCAAGGTTCGCGGCCACCGTGGACTTGCCCTCGCCCGCCGACGGACTCGTGATCTGGACGAGGTCGTGGTCGGAGTTCATCGAGAACTGCAGGTTC
Source organism: uncultured Solirubrobacterales bacterium (assembly GCA_963812225.1). Lineage (GTDB taxonomy): Bacteria > Actinomycetota > Thermoleophilia > Solirubrobacterales > Solirubrobacteraceae > Palsa-465. The sequence goes on along the minus strand of CAWEUN010000002.1, from coordinate 45,832 downwards.
GTGCGCAGCGCGCGCACCGCCTCCTGCAACCCGAACAGCTCGGGGTTGTCCCAAATCAGTGAGGTGCGGCCGCCGTGGCGCAGCGCGCGGTTGCGGGGGAGGTACCCGAGCGTCGCGAGCGACGTGGCCTCGGTGACGTCCTCGACGGTCTCGATCCGGTCGAACCACCGCTCGAGCACGAGCGCCAGTGCGAGCCCGAGGCCGAGCCCGAGGGCCAGGCCCGCTGCGATGATCAGCGGCGGACGGGGCGCGACCGGCGTCGTGGGGACCGTCGCCGGATCGACCACCTGGACGACGAGCAGCTGGTTCTTGCCCTTGATCGTCGACGCGAACGCTTGGCTCAGCGCGGTCGCGGCCGCGGCCGCCTCCTTCGGGTCGGTGCTCGTCGCCGAGATCTGGAGGATTCCTGTACCGGCCGTCGTCGAGGCGCTGACCGATGCGTTCAGTGGATGCCCGAGGATCTGGGCGGCGACGGTCTTCGTGGTCGAGGAATCGACGATCGCCGCGTACGTCGAGAGCAGCGTGGCGAGGTCATCGGAGGCGACGAACCCCTGGCCCTTCTGCACGTTCGGCGTCATCGCCAGTGTGGCGGTCGCCTGGTACTCCTTGGTCCGCGTGTAGGCGATCACGCTCGCGACGACGACGGCGACCAGCGCCACGATGATCACCGTCAGCTTTCGCTTCCATGCGATGGCGATGATGTCCTTGAGCTCCATTAGGCCTGGCTATCGGTTGAAAGTGGGATCGGCTTGACCAGTCGCCGTAATTTGGGCTCTACAAGACCCCGCGTGCGCGCCCTCAGAGAATACTTCTCAATCGGTTGGTGAACGAGCCCTCGAAGAACCTCGCCGGCTGCTCGGCGAGCGTGTCCTACGAGCGCGTTCGCAGCTTGCGCCTGATGAGGATAGCGGCGCCGATGAACACAATCCCAGCGATCCAGGTCGCGTCCAGATCGAACCCCGTCATCGGCAGCGTCGCGCCGTTGCTCTGAGCCGAAGTGCCGGTACTCGGCGTCGTGCTCGTGGGGGTCGTGGTCGTCGTCGGCGTCGTACTCGTCGTGGTCGTGGTCGTCGTGGTGCTGGCCAGCACGACGATCGTCCCGTGCATGAACGGGTGGATCGTGCAGATGTAGGCGTACGTGCCCGGCTGGGCGAACGTGTGCGACGCGCTCTGCCCCTTCTTCAAGATCCCGGTGTTGAAGCTTCCGTTGCTTGCGGTGGCCGTGTGCTCGGTCGGCCCCACATTGGTCCAGGTGACGGTGTCGCCGGCGTGGATCGTGAGCGCCGCCGGCGTGAACTTGAAGTCGGAGATCGTGTCGCTGGGATCCTCACCTGCCACGTGGGCGGCACGGCCGTGGCGGCCGCTCGACACCTGCAGCGCAAGCGCCGCGGTCAGGTTGGCCTTGGCCTTGGTCTTGGTCTTGACGCGAGCGTGATGCCGGTGCTGGTGCTGGTGCTGGTGCCCCCGAGGCTGGTGGCTCCGCGCCTTGCTCGGGGTGGCGTGCGCCCGCACACGCTTGGATTTGGCGGCCCTTGCATGGTGCGCGTGGCGCGCGCGCTGCTGATCGGCGACGGCGTTCAGCGGAACCAAGAGCGTGACCGCGGCCACGACGGCCAACGCGGACTTAGTGCGAGAGGAAAGCAATTGAAGAGAACGACGCGGTCGGAGCCGCAAACCTTCCCATACTCGGGCGTAGCATGGGAGTCCCAACCAATCAGGAGGAAGGTGATGTCCCGACTGATCAGGATGGACCAGACCGGCCACACCACGGTGGCGGAATGGACGGCCGAAGACCAGGCCAGCGTCGAGGCAGCGGTGGCGAGGTTTCGCGAAGAGCTCGAGCAGGGCTACTTCGCCGTCGTCTCGCACGGGGAGGGCCATGCCGAGCAGGTGCGCGAGCTCCCGCTCGAAGCGCCGGTGGTCATCCTTCGCCGGCCGATCGCCGGCGGCTGATGGCGGTCGCCGACCCGCTTCCCGAGCTCGCGAGCGTCTACTGGCGCCCGCGGGTCAGCGACAAGCGGCTCGTCGCGAGCGGCCGGCAGTGGACGCTGAGCGCCATCGCCCACACCGTTCCCATGGTGGCGGCGGCGGTGGCGCTGGGGTTCGTCAGTCCGGTAACGATCCCGGTTGGCCTGGCGTTGATCGCACACGCATGGGCGATCCCGGAGCTGTACGCCGCCCGGGGTGCGAACGTCGTCCGCCGTCGCCCGTCCGCGGGCCGTCAGGCGGAGCGGACCGCGCTCGGACTCCTCGGTGACCTCATCGACCACGGTGCGCGGGAGCTGCACGGCCGGAGCGGTCTCGTGCTCGAAAGGGCCGCGCTCGGGACCTGGCTCGTCGGAGAAGCCGGCGCGCTGCTGATCCGCCCGGGTGGCCATCGCGTCTACTGCTACTGCGTCAAGGTGGCAGACGCGGACCTGCCGTCGGGCGACCGGATCGCGCACCTGCTGCTGGCTCTCCGCGCGGACGAGACGGGATTCGCGACGGTCGCCAACCTGGCCTTCTCGGGAGCTCCGTGGCGGCTGCGCCGGCGCCTGCAACCGCCGGCCCGCGAGGCGCTCGACGCCGCCGTCCGCGAAGGTCGCGGGCGGTACGTGCGGCGCACCGCCTCCTGAAAACTTTGTACGAAGGGCCAATGCCCTCGGGGCCGCCGGGCGCGATCATGACCGCCATGACCCGCCCGATCAGATCATCAAGGCTCGTGCTCGTCGCCGATCCCCGGCCGGCGTCCCCGCTTCCCGAGACGGCGCCGGTCCGGCGTTACCGGCTGGCGCGGCTCCGGCTCGAGGCGCGATCGCCCGAGGCGTCCGAGCGCTTCTCGCACCTCAAGCGCGTTTTCGACTGAGTTCCCCTTCGAACGCGGGGAGCGAACCTGTCGGCGCGCTACGCTGTGAGCATGTCAAACGAGCTTGAAGCCCAGCCCAATCGCTCCCCGTCGGTCGCGAAGAAGGCGCTCGCTGGCGTCGTACTGGTGATCGTGGCCGCCCTGGCGGTGAAGGTGATCATCGGCCTCATCATGAGCGTGTTCTGGATCATCATCGGCGTAGCTGCCGTGATCGCGGTTCTCTGGGCATTGAAGACGATCGTCTGGTGAGCCTCCGCCGATGTCGGCGGCCAACGGCTACGTCGTAATAGCGCTTTTCTTCGGCCTGGCCGGAGGCATCGTCGGACGCATCAAGGGAAGCTCGTTCCTGCTCTGGTTCCTGATCTCGGCCACAGTGCCGTTCCTCGGGCTGCTGACGGCGATCTTCTACCGGTGGGAGAACCAGGAGCTCCGGCGCCAGTGCCCGACCTGCGGCCGGGTCGTGAAGCTCCACGATGCGATCTGCATGCGGTGTGGCGAGGAGCTCGAGTTCCCCGACGTGGCGATCGCCTCCGAGGTCGCCATGCGGGAGCGGCCGGCCTAGGGACTACTTTGCTTTCGAGGGTCGGCTCGGTGGCTGTCGACCCTCAGCAGCCCCGGATTGCGGCGGCCCGGTAAACGGCGCTGAGAAGGGGGGAGGGGTCCAGCGCGATGGCCCCGCCACCGCCTCGCTCGAGCCTCCCGATCGTGCATAGCACGACAATCCCGCCCCGAATGGCGAGGCCTGTCGAGCTATGCATGAAGAGCATGCTCAGTACGACAGGGCTCGGGTCTGGCGCCGAGGTTGTCGTGTTACGCAGGTTTTCCGTGACACTCTCGGCACAAAGTCGCCGGTTTGGGCAGCCGAGAGTCGATAGACCCGTCCCGGACCCGGCGATACACAGCGCCCCCCGCACTCGGCCCTCGGGGCAGAGCCCAAACAGGGCCACTGAGCGCCACCGAATCCACGCGGTAGACTCGCCGGTCCTGCCGCGCGCGGAAGCCCCTGCGCGCGCACAGAATCCGAGCCGCGAAAGGAGGCGAATCGCATGCGTGCAGTCGACGCTCTGATGGAATGCTTGAAGGCTGAAGGTGTCGACGTCGTATTCGGGCTTCCCGGCGGCGCGAACCTCCCCACATACGACGCGTTCTACGACGCGGGCATCCGCCACATCCTCGTCCGCCACGAGGCCGGTGGCGGCCATGCGGCGGAGGGCTACGCGAAGGCGACCGGCAAGGTCGGCGTGGCGATCGGCACGAGCGGCCCCGGCGCGACCAACCTCGTGACGCCGATCTGCGACGCGATGATGGACTCGGTCCCGGTCGTGTTCCTGACCGGCCAGGTTCGCACTGAGCTCCTCGGCACCGACGGCTTCCAGGAGGCGGACACGATCGGGATCACGATGCCGATCGTCAAGCACAGCTTCCTGATCCAGCATCCGCTGGAGATCCCGCGATCGATCCACGAGGCGTTCCACATCGCCCGCACCGGGCGCCCGGGTCCCGTCGTCGTCGACATCCCCCAGGATCTGAGCCGCGGCGACATCCCCTACGAGCCGGTGAGCGACCTCCACCTGCCGGGCTACCAGCCCACCACCGAGGGCAACCAGAAGCAGATCCGGCTCGCCGCAAAGGCGCTGGCGAACGCGCGGCGGCCCGTGATCTACGCCGGCGGTGGCGTGGTCAGCGCGAACGCGTCCGCGGAGCTGCTCGAGCTCGGCACGTGCGACCGCTTTCCCGTCACCTGCACGGTGATGGGGCTCGGGGGTTTCCCCGCGCCACACGACCATTGGCTGGGAATGCTGGGGATGCATGGCACGCGGACGGCCAACTACGCGATGGACGAGGCGGATCTGATCTGCGCGATCGGCGCTCGCTTCGACGACCGGATCACCGGCAAGCTGTCGGAGTTCGCGCCGCGGGCGAAGTTCATCCACATCGACATCGACCCGGCCGAGATCTCCAAGAACGTGCCGGCGCACATTCCGATCGTCGGCGACGCCAAGAACATCCTGCCGCGGCTGACGGCGGAGTACCGGGCGCTGTCACCCGACCCGGGCCGGCTCGAGGAATGGTGGTCCCGGATCCACTCGTGGCAGGAGCGCTACCCGCTTCGCTACGAGGACTCGAAGGACGCCGAGATCAAGCCGCAGTTCATGATCCAGGCGCTGTACGAGGCGACGAGCGGCGACGCGATCGTCGTCAGCGACGTCGGCCAGCATCAGATGTGGACCGCTCAGTACTTCCACTTCGGCGCTCCTCGTCGGTGGATCAATTCGGGCGGCCTGGGAACGATGGGGTTCGGCCTGCCGGCGGCGATGGGCGCCAAGGTCGGTTGCCCGGAGGAGACGGTCGTGTGCGTCGCCGGCGATGGCTCCGTCCAGATGAACGCGCAGGAGCTCGCGACCTGCGCCCAGGAGGGGATCGCGATCAAGGTGTTCATCATGAACAACGGCTATCTCGGCATGGTCCGCCAGTGGCAAGAGCTGTTCTGGGACAAGCGCTACAGCCACGTCGACACAGGCGACTGGCCGGACTTCGTCAAGCTCGCCGAGGCGTATGGCGCCACCGGCCTGCGCCTCGAGGACAAGCGGACGCTGGTCAGCGACATCCAGGAGGCGCTCGCCACCGATGGCCCGGTGCTCGTCGACGTTCGCGTCACGCGGGAGGAGAACACCTACCCGATGATCCCCGCGGGCAAGCCCGCGCGCGACATGGTGGGTTGAGGAATGGGAGAGCCAGCCACCAAGGAAATCCTGTCGCTAGACGAGCTCGAGGCCGCCGGCAGTCTGCGGACCGGCCGCAAGCACATCCTCTCGATCCTGGTCGAGAACAAGCCCGGCGTCCTGACCAGGATCGCGGGCCTGTTCGCGAGGCGCGGATTCAATATCGACACGCTCGCCGTCGGGCCCACCGACGACGAGGCGTTCTCGCGTATAACGCTGACGCTCGATGGAGCCGTGCATCCGATCGACCAGGTCACAAAGCAGCTCCACAAGCTCGTCAACGTCCTCAAGATCCGCGATCTCGAGCCCCAGGAGACGCTCGCCAGGGAGCTGGCGATGTTCAAGGTGTCCGCCGACGGACCGACCCGCGCCGAGGTGATGCAGTTGTGCGAGATCTTTCGCGCGAGGATCGTCGACGTGGGCAAGCGCTCGGTCGTGGTCGAGGTGACGGGCACCTACGACAAGATCGAGGCGTTCGAGCGGCTCGTGAGGCCGTTCGGCCTGATCGAGATGGCGCGCACCGGGGAGATCGCGATCTCCCGGGGGCGGAGCGAGACGTAGCTCGGCGCCGGCCGGATCCTCGGTTATCTGGTGATCCTCGGTGGGGACGTCCACGGCATCGACATCTCTGAGCCGATGGTCGCCCACTGCCGCGAGTCGTTCCCGGGTGCGTCCGTTCGGGTCGGCGACATGCGTGATCTTCGCGCGAGCGTCGACGGTCAATTCGACGCGATCCTGCTCCTCGACAATGTCCTCGACGTCGTCGACGACGCCACGCGACGATCGATCCTCGCCGAGGTCAGCGAGCTCCTCAGCGCCGACGGTCTGGCGATCTTCTCCAGCCACAACCTGGCTCGCCGTGGACCCCGGACGGGCGTCAGCCGGCCGCGCGGCGGCGGGCAGCGCCGCAATTCGCAAGGCCCTCGACAGGCCCCTCTCCGAAGTGATCTCGAAAGTGCTCACGGTGCCAAAGCGCGCCCGCAACAGACGCCGGTTGCGACCCCTCGAATACCGCGCCGCCGGCCACGCGGTGCTGAACGACCCCGAACGCGACTTCGGGTCGCTGCACTACTACATCCGGCGCGACGACGAGGAGCGCCAGCTGGGGTCGCTGGGGTTCGAGATGGTGGAATGTCTCGATGTCGACGGCCGGCCCGTTCCGCGCGGCGAAGACGGTTCAGGGCCGTGGTTGCATTACGTCGCGCGGGTAGATCGAGGCGAGCGATGAGCAGCGTCATGGCGTTAGCCCACGTGGAGCACTGGCTGGATGCGCCCGCTCTTGACCGGCTCCGGGGACGGCTGGGTTTGGGGCTCCGGCGCGCGCGTTTGACTGCGTCGCCCGTGATCGTCAGCGTCACCGCGCGCTCGCCGCGCGCGGCCGACCCGAGCGCGATCGTGGCCGCCTCGCGCCGCCCCGACGAGCACTGGTTCGCGCTCGAGCAGCCCGACCGGAGCGGGTGGGCGCTCGCCGCGCTCGGCGCCGTCAAGGCGCTCGAGGCCGCCGGCCCGGGGCGCTTCGCCGCGACCGGTGCGGCGTGGCGGGACCTCGCCGCCTCCGCGTTGGCGGATCCGCTCGACGGCCCTCCGGGTTCGGGGCTGGTGGCCGTCGGCGGGTTCGCGTTCGCCCCGGACGGGGGCGACTCGCCGCCGTGGCGGGGGTTCGCGGCCTCGTCCCTGGTGCTGCCCGAGCTCTCCTTCGCGCGCATGGCCGGGAGCTCCTGGCTGACCGTGAACCTCGACGTGGCGCCCGACGACACGGTCGAGGGGCTCGAACTTCGACTGCAGGAGCGGCTCGACGGGCTCAGGCAGCGGGATCTGCCGCTGCTCGATCCAGCTCCGGCGGGCGCCTACCAGGTGGTCAGCTCGATGCCGCCGGCGCACTTTGAGGGCACGGTGGCCCGGGCCGTCGAGCGGATCCGCGGCGGCGAGCTCGAGAAGGTCGTGCTCGCGCGTGAGGTCGAGGTCCACGCGCCGATCGAGCACGACCCCGGCGCCGTGATCGGGATCCTGCGCGAGGCGTTCCCGTCGTGCTACGTGTTCGCGGTCGGGCGCGGCGCGGCGACGTTTGTGGCCGCGAGTCCGGAGCTGCTCGTGCGCCGTGAGGGCCAGCGCGCGAGCACCGTCGCGCTGGCGGGCTCGACGCGGCGCAGCGCCGACCCCGCGGTGGACGACCATCTCGGCGAGCAGCTCTTGCAGAGCGAGAAGGACCGCGAGGAGAACCTGATCGTGGCGCGGCGGATCGCGCGGGCGCTGAAGCCGCACGCCGTGTGGGTCACGGTCGCGCCCGAGCTGTCGGTCGTGAAGGTGGCGAACATCCAGCACCTGGCGTCTCCGATCCGGGCGCAGCTGGCGTCGTCGATCGACGCGATCGAGCTCGCCCGCATCCTCCATCCGACGCCGGCGGTCGGCGGCGAGCCGACCGAGTCGGCGATCGCGATGATCCCGGCGCTCGAGGGTTTCGATCGCGGGTGGTACGCCGGGCCGGTCGGATGGACGGACGCGACCGGCGACGGAGAGTTCTGCGTGGCGCTGAGGTGCGCTCTGCTGCGCGGACGGCTCGCCCACTGCTACGCCGGCGGCGGAATCGTCCGCGACTCCGATCCGTCCGCCGAGCTCGCCGAGACCGAGATCAAGCTCGGGGCGATGCTGCCGGTCCTGGCGGGGTGACCGTTTCGGCGATGTGGCGGTGGAGCGCGAGGTTCTCCTCGCGGTCCGTCCTGACCTCGATCAGGCTGGCCTTCGCTTCGTCGATCGAGATCTCTACCGCGGCCCTCAGATCGGCGGGGCTGATCGGACGCTCGTACACGAGCCCGTAGAGCGCCGCCACCTGCGCGAAATCGATCCCGTGCGGGGTGGCTACGTGCTCCTCGAACGCGTCGGTCTGGGTCGCCACAGGCAGGAAATGGAAGATTCCGCCACCGTCGTTGTTAAGCACGACGATCGTCACGTTGAGCTCGAGCCGGCGGGCCGCAAGCAGGCCGCCGATGTCGTGAAGAAGCGCCACGTCGCCGATCAGCAGCACGACCGGTCGTTGCGTGGCCGCCGCGACGCCGAACGCCGACGAGACCGTTCCATCGATCCCGTTGGCGCCGCGGTTGGAGAGGACGGTCGGCGCGGTCTCGCTGACCGGCACGAACTCCTCGAGGTCCCGGATCGGCATCGAGGAGGCGGCGAACAGGATCGCGCGGGGCGGTAGGAATCCTGGGAGCGCTCGCGCCACCAGGGGCTCCGACAGCACATCCCCGAGCGCGTGGTCGATCGCCCGGGAGGCGGTGTCATCGGCATCTCGCCAGGCCTCGAGCCACCCCGGTTCGACGTCGAGGTGCTCCGGGCGGGGAAGGCCACTGTGAAGCCGCAATCCGACCACGCCGGCGGGGTCCTGCCATGTGCTGTGGGGGTCCAGCGCGATCTGCGCGGTGTTCGGGAGCGAGGCGAGCCAGTTGCGAAGCGGCTTCGATGTCGGCAGGTCGCCGAGCCTGAAGATGAAGTCGGGGCGGTGGTCGCCGGCGAAGGCCGGGTCGCGGAGCAAGAGGTCGTAGTGGGCGATCGCGGCCTTTCCCCGCCGGGCGCCGGATAGTGGATCGGCGAGCACGGGAACCCCGTGGCTGGCGGCGTATGCGGCCAGACCGTCCGGGTCCGGGGTGCCCGCGCCGGCGACGATCAGCAGGCGACCCGACGGGCGGGGTCCGGGACCGCGCGTCGGACCCGGGGTGGGCGGCGGCTCGACGACCACGTACGGCCGGCCGCCGGCCCGGCCGGTGGGATCCGAGGGCAGCGCCTCCTCGAGGACCAGCGGCTCGCGCAGCGGAAAGTTGAGGTGAACGGGGCCGGGCCGCCCCTCGAGCGCCGTCGCGCAGGCGCGACAGGCGAGTGTGCGGATCCACCGTAGGCACTCCTCGGTGGCCTCTTGGACGCCGACCTCGACGAACCACTTGACGGCGTCGCCGTACAGCTTGACCTGGTCGATCGTCTGGCCGGCGCCTACGTCGCGCAGCTCCGGCGGGCGGTCCGCCGTGAGCACGATCATCGGCACGCGGGACTCGCGGGCCTCGATCACCGCCGGCGCCAGATTGGCCGCGGCGGTCCCGGACGTGCACGTGATGACGGTCGGCGTGTTCGTCGCCTTCGCCGCGCCGAGCGCGAAGAACCCGGCGCACCGTTCATCGATGTGCGACCAACAGTGGATTCTCGGTTCTCTTACGAGCGAGAGGACGATCGGGGTGCACCGGGACCCTGGCGACGTGCACGCGTGTTCGACGCCACAGCGCGCGAGCTCATCGCAAAACGCGCGCAGCAGCAGGTAGGTGTCGGTGGCGGTGATCGGGTCACGCTATAAGACGGGCCGAATGGTGGTTCTCCTGCACGGCTTCACGCACACGGGCGCGAGCTGGGACCCGGTTGTCGCGGCGCTGGGTCGTGAGGCGGTGGCGCCGGATATCCGAGGGCACGGCTCGGCGTCGGCGGTCGAGCCCGCGACGCTGGAGGCGGTCGTTGGCGATGTGTCGGATCTGGCGCCGGGTCGTTTCGCTTTGGTTGGGTACTCGATGGGGGGGCGGATCGCTTTGCATGTGGGTTTGGCTATGAAGGAGAGGGTTGAGCGGCTGGTGCTGGTGGGGGCGAGCCCGGGAATCGCCGATCCGGTTCAGAGGGAGGCGCGCCGAGCTTCTGACGAGCGCCTGGCGGACGAGATCCAGCGCTTGAGCATCGAGGAGTTCGCCACGAGGTGGGCCCAGACTCCCGTGCTGGCTGGCCAGCCAGCCAGCGTTGCGGCGAGGGTGAGGGAGGACCGGCTGCGTAACACGCCGGCTGGCCTGGCTCGGGCGCTCCGCGGGCTGGGGACCGGGGCGCTGCCGTCGCTGTGGGATCGTCTCGGCGAGCTGACGATGCCGGTGGCGCTGGTCGTGGGCGAGCGCGACGAGAAGTTCTCGGCGATCGCGTTTCAGATGGCGGGCGCGATCGAGCGCCCGGAGGTCGTGGTCGTCGCCGGCGCGGGGCACGCGGTGCATCTCGAGGCGCCGGCGGCGGTGGCGGAGGTTATCGAGGGGGGTCCGGCGCCGGTCCCACGGTGATGCTTCCGATTCTGCATGTATATCGTGCTTATTCGGAAGTTGTTGGGTCGTACCAGGTGGCGAGGCCGTCGCCCAGGCCGGGGCCGAGGGGCACCGTGATCCGGCCGGCCCGGGCCTCGAAGGGGTCACGGCGGTCGAAGAGCGAGAGCGTCGCGAGCCCGCTGGGCCGGTCGGGCTCGATCGCCGCGGCGGCGTGCAAGGCCGCGGCGATCCCGAGCGGACCGTCGTGGGTGGAGGCGAGGTAGATCTCATAGCCCACTCCCCGCGCCCGCCGGGCGGCCTCGATCACCCCGGAGATGCCGCCGCAGCGGGCGATCTTGAGGCAGACGGCGTCGCAAGCGCGCGTCTCGAACGCCCCCGGCGCCGCGGCGGTCTCGTCGATGGCGACTGGGACCAGCGTCTCGGATGACACCCGGGCGATCGCGTCGAGGCCCGCGACCGGCTCCTCGCAGAGCTCGATCCCGACCGGCTCGAGCACCCGCAGCGAGGCGAGCGCCTCCTCCACAGACCAGGCGCCGTTGGCGTCGAGCCGGATCTCCATGTCAGGGCCCGCGGCGGCGCGGATCGCGGCCAGGCGGCCGGCGTCGTCGCCAACGGCCACCTTGGCCTTCAGGCAGCGGAACCCGGCGGACCGGGCAGCGGCGGCCTCGGTCGCGGCGCCGGCGCGGTCGATCGCGGCAACGGTGGCGTTGACCTCGATCTCGCGACCGGCCGCACCGAGTAGCCGCCACACGGGCGCGCCGGCGCGGCGGCCCGCGAGATCCCACAGAGCGAGGTCGATCGCGGCCACCGCCTGGGGTAGCACGGCCACGTGAAGGCAGTCGGCCAAGACGGCGTCAAGTTCCGCCCCGTCGGATGACGCGAGCACGTCGCGGCAATCCGAAAGCGCCTCGACCACCTCCTCGATGCCAACCCCGTCGTACGACTCGAGTGGTGCCGCCTCTCCGAACCCGCACACGCCGTCAGACCCGCACAAGCGCACGAGCACGAGCGAGCGAACGCCGACGGATCCCCCGGCAGAAACAACAGGCGCGCGCATGCGCGCCTTTACTAACTCAATCTCCAGCTTCACCGGCTGAGCAACACGCCAGCCGACAGCAGCATGCAGAACGCCAGCTGGAGCATTCCCGACTGCGCCAGCGTCTGGTTCAGCGACGAGCCGTCGGTGCGGTTGCGAACGGTGCGGACGACCCGGGCGGCGAGCGGCAGCGTCAGCCATGACAAGAGGAGCCACGGCCGCAGGGGCCCGAACAGCCACGTGACCGGCGCCAGGATGTAGGCCCCGTACACGATCGTGGCGTGCATGTCGCGGGTCCGGGCGCGTCCGAGCCGGACCGCGAGCGTGCGTTTGCCGGCGCGGCGGTCGGTGGCGATGTCGCGAACGTTGTTGACGACGAGGATCGCCGCCGCGAGGAGCCCGACGGGGACGGCGAGCGCGAACGCCTCCCACTCGAGGTGTGTGACCTGGACGAAGTAGGACCCGGCGACCGCGACGATCCCGAAGAACAGGAACACGAACAACTCGCCCAGCCCTTCGTAGCCGTACGGACGGGGACCACCGGTGTAGAGCACCCCCGCGGCGATCGAGGCCGCGCCGACCAGGAGCAGCTCCCAGCCGGCGACCGCGATCAGGTAGATGCCGGCGAGCACGGCGATCCCGAACGAGACGTAGGTCGCGATCAGGACCTGGCGGGGCGGCACCAACCCCCCGGCGGTGACGCGGACGGGACCGAGGCGGTCCTCGGTGTCGGCACCGCGCCGGGCGTCGGAGTAGTCGTTGGAGAGGTTGGTCCCGACCTGGATGAAGATCGCGCCGATCAGCGCGGCGAGAAACCGAAGCGGGTGGAACACGTGCTGGTAGCCGGCGAGCGAGGTGCCGACGAGGACCGGGGCGATCGCCGCGGGTAGCGTCCGCACCCGGGCGGCCATCAGCCAGATGCGGGCACCGCTCGGAGCACTGACCGCGGTGCTCATCGGCTCAGGGGCGCCGGGGGAACTGCGAGAAGTCCGGCTTGCGTTTCTCCATGTAGGCGCGGCGCCCTTCCTGCGCCTCCTCGCCCATGTAGAAGAGCAGGTTGGCGTCGTGGGCCAGCTGCTGGATCCCCGCGAGACCGTCCTCGTCGGCGTTGAAGCTCGCCTTCAGCATCCGCAGCGCGAAGGGGGAGACGGCGAGCATCTCGCGGCACCATTGGACGGTCTCCGTCTCGAGCTCCGCGAGCGGCACGACGGTGTTGACGAGCCCCATCTCCAGCGCCTGCTGCGCGTCGTACTGTCGGCACAGGAACCAGATCTCCTTCGCCTTCTTGGGCCCGACCAGACGCGAGAGGACGGTGGCGCCGAACCCTCCGTCGAACGATCCGACCTTTGGGCCGGTCTGTCCGAAGCGCGCGTTATCGGCCGCGATCGTGAGATCGCAGATGACGTGGAGCACATGGCCGCCGCCGATTGCGTAACCCGCGACCATCGCGACCACCGGCTTGGGCATGCGCCGGATCTGGACATGAAGGTCGGTGACGTGAAAGCGGCCGACGGCGGTTTTCGCGGCACCGGTGTCGGGGTCGACGCCGCTCACGTACCCGCCGCGCGCGCCGCGAACGCGCTGGTCACCGCCGGAGCAGAAGGCGTCCGGCCCCTCCCCGGTCAGGATCACCACGCCGACATCGAGGTCCTCGCGAGCTCGCGTGAAGGCGTCGATCAGCTCGACGACCGTCTCCGGACGGAACGCATTGCGGACCTCCGGGCGGTCGATCGTGATCTTGGCGATCCCGGAGTCGGCACCCGTCGAGAGCTCGTAACGGATGTCCGAATAGTCGGCGGCCTTCTCCCAGGAGACTGACACGGACGGCCGAGACTACCGTGTTAGGCGTGGCGTTCTGGCTCCACATAGCCGCGGCCAAGCACCCCGACCGGATCGCGATCGAGGGTCCGGAGCGCAGCCTGACGTACGCGGAGCTTGAGTCCGAGGCGATTGGCGCGGCCGGCGCGCTTCAGCGACTCGGCGTTCGCGCTGGGCACCGGGTCGCGCTGGCGGTCCCGCCGGGCGTGGAGTTCGTGATCGCACTCCACGGCTGCCTCTTCGCCGGCGCGCCGGCGGTCCCGGTCGATCTGCGCCTGAGCGAGTCCGAGCGGGCTGAGCGGCTGGCGGGCGCCGAGCTCATCGTCTCGGAGCCGCTGCCGGGATCGCCCGTCACGCCTGGGCCGGAGGGTGGGGAGGACGCGACCGTCGCCGTCATGCACACCTCGGGCACGACCGCCGCGCCGAAACCGGTGGCGCTGACGTACGGCAACTTCCAGGCGAGTGCGCTCGGGTCGGCGGTGGCGCTCGGCCTCGACCCGGCCGAGCGTTGGCTGTGCCCGATGCCGCTGACCCACGTGGGTGGGCTCTCGATCCCGATTCGCAGCGCGATCTACGCCACGACGGCCGTGCTCCACGGCCGGTTCGAGACCGAGGCCGCGCTGAACGCGCTGAAGGACCCGGCGCAAAGGATCACGCTCGTCTCGCTGGTGCCGACGATGCTGGCGCGGCTACTCGACGCCGGGCTAGAGCAGCCGCCGACGCTGCGCTGGGCGCTCCTCGGGGGTGGGCCAATCCCGCCCGCGCTGCTCGAGCGCGCCGAGCGCGCCGGTGTCCCGGTGGCGCCGACGTATGGGATGACCGAGGCGTGCTCGCAGATCGCAACGTTCGGGTGGCCGCTCGCCGGAGTGAAGCTGGGGCTCGACGGCCTCGAGGGCGAGATCATGGTCCGGGGACCGATCGTCGCTCCCGCCGCGGCGGGCGACGACGGATGGCTTCACACCGGCGACCTTGGTCGGTTCGACGAACGCAGCCGCCTCGAGATCATCGGGCGCCAGGCCGACACGATCGTCAGTGGGGGAGAGAACGTGGCGCCGGCGGAGGTCGAGGCGGCGCTCCTCTCCCACCCGGCGGTCGCGGATGCCGCGGTGTTTGCTCGCACCGACGCGGAGTGGGGGGAGGCGATCGTTGCCCGCGTGGTCGTGCACGACGGCCTGAACGCGGATCCGGAGGAGCTGCGTGCCCACTGCGCAGCTCAGCTCGCGCGCTTCAAGGTCCCGAAGGAGATCGAGTATGCGCAGACGCTGCCGAGGACTCCGTCGGGGAAGCTCCTGCGGAGAGAGCTGGGCTAGACCGTATGATCGCCGGGGTGTCGACCGCCAGATCGCTCGATGACCCGGACTCGCCCAATCAGCTGACGATCGAGCAGCTTGCCGCGGAGTCGGGGATGTCCGTGCGCAACATCCGCGCCCACCAGGCGCGCGGGCTGCTGTCCCCGCCGGAGGTGCGGATGCGGATCGGCTACTACGGGCCCGAGCATCTCTCGCAGCTCCGGCTGATCCGCGATCTTCAGAACGACGGCTTCAACCTGGGCGGGATCAAGCGCCTGCTCGAGGACACCGAGGGAACGGCCGAGCGGCTGCAGCGGTTCAAGGATGCGCTGAGCGCGGCGTCGCAGACCGAGCGCGCCGAGACGATCACGCTGCGCGAGCTGGCACGGCGGTTCCGCGTTTGCGCCGAGGAGGCGCCCGCGGTGCTCTCCGAAGCCCAACGGCTCGGGGTGATCGTCCCGGCCGGCGAGAATCAGTTCCAGGTGCCGAGCCCGTCACTGCTGGCGGTCGCGGAGGAGGTCGTCGCTCGGGGCGTCTCGCTGCGCAGCGCGCTCGCCGTCGTGGAGGAGATCGAACGCCACCTCGACTCGGTCTCGCGTTCGTTCGTCGACGTCTTCCTGGCCGAGGTGTGGAAGCCGTTCCAGCAGGCTGACATGCCGCCCGAGCGCTGGCCCGAGCTCGAGGCTGCTGTCCAACGACTCCGTCCGATCGCCACCGAGGCGCTGATCACGGTCTTCCAGCAGCGGCTTAGCACTCAGATCGAGACGGCATTCGGCGAGATCACGCGCCGACTCGCCGGAGCGGACGCCGATGAGCACCCAGGATCCCGACGTCGAGCGGGCCGAGATGCTCGCGCGCTGGGAGCGGGCGGCGGAGGGGTGGGGCAGGCGCGCCGACGGGGTGCGCGACATGGGCATGCCGGTGTCCATGTGGATGATCGACCACCTGGCGCTTCAGCCCGGGGAGCGCGTGCTGGAGCTCGCGGCGGGGCCCGGGGACACTGGATTTCTTGCCGCCGAGCTCATCGAGCCGGGCGGGACCCTGATCTCTAGCGATGCCACGGAGGCGATGCTCGCGCTCGCGCGCGAGCGCGCGCGGCAGCTGGGGATCGAGAACGTCGAGTTCAAGCAGCTCGAGCTCGAGTGGATCGACCTCCCGACAGCCACCGTCGACGCGATTCTGTGCCGCTGGGGGGTGATGCTGATCCTCGACCCGGCGGCCGCCATCCAGGAGATGCGACGCGTGCTACGCCCCGGCGGGCGAATCGCGCTCGCGGTCTGGGACGAGTCCAAGCACAATCCATGGGCGACGATCCCCGGGCGGGCGCTCGTCGAGCTCGGTCACACTGCCCCGCCCGACCCGAACGCTCCCGGGATGTTCGCGCTCGCGGCGCCCGGCGCGCTGGCCGAGCTGCTGGAGGGGGGCGGGTTCGTCGACGTCCTCGTCGAGACCGTCGATCTTCCCCGAGAGTCAGCGACGCTCGATCAGTACGTCGAAGTGCAGCTCGACCTCTCGGGGATCTTCTCGGGGATCTTCCGCGAGCTCGACGAGCCCGAGCAGTTCAAAGTCAAGCGCAGGATCGGTGACCTGGCCTCGGAGTTCACGGCCCCCGACGGGTCGATTCGCCTGCCTGGCCGGTCGCTTGTCGCGACCGCAAGGGCCTGAACGAGATCTTGCGTTATGGGAGGAGGGTTGCAGCGCTTTTCAGCGACGTGGTTTTGGTCGGAAACTGCGGAGCATGCGCACGCGAATCGTCCTCCCACTTCTGGCCACCGCAACCCTGGCGTTCCCCGCCGCCGCATCAGCCTCCTTCCCACACGTCGTCGCGGCCGGTGAGTCGCTCTCGTCCGTTGCCGCCGCCGACGGGCTGACGGTCGGGGAGCTCGCCGCTGCCAACGGCCTCTCGTCCGATGCCCAGCTCGTCAGCGGCTCGACGCTGATGATCCCGCCACAGGGCGCCACCGCCGTGTCGACCGCCTCGCCGACCACTACTGCCGACGAGACGGAGTCGACGAGCGCCGGCGGATACATGGTCCAGCCCGGCGACACGCTGTCGGCGATCGCCGCTCGGCAGGGGATCACCGTCGCGCAGCTCGCGGCCGACAACGGGCTGGATCCCAACGGCGTGCTGCTCGCCGGATCGACGATTCAGCTCTCAGGTTCTTCGTCGGGCCAAGCGGCGCCAGCCAGCGGCACGACCTCTTCCGCGGGCGGGGCGTACCTCGTTCAGCCGGGCGACACGCTGACCGCGATCGCGGCCAGGGCCGGCAGAAGCGTGGCGCAGCTCGCGGCCGGTAACGGCCTCGACCCAAACGGGATCCTGCTCGCCGGGTCTTCGATTCAGCTATCAGGCTCCTCGTCCGGAACGGCTGAGATGGTGAGCACCGGGTCCAGCTCCAGCGCTTCGAGCGCCGGCGGATACATCGTGCTCCCGGGGGACACGCTGTCGGAACTGGCGGCCCGCGCCGGCATCAGCGTTTCGCAGCTGGCCGGCGAGAACGGCCTGGACCCGAACGGGACGCTGCTCGCGGGCTCGACGATCGCACTCCCGGGCGCCGGCGCACCGGCGTCAATGGCCTCGGCCGACGGCCAGCCGGTCGGCGCGACCGCCGAGGGCAACCCGACCTCGCCGCCCTACCCGACGCCGGAGCGCGTGAGCGCCGGCGAGATCGGCTCGATCGCGAGCGCGAACGGCGTCCCGCCGTCACTGGCCGAGGCGATCGGCTGGCAGGAGAGCGGCTTCAACAACGACCTCGTCTCGACCGCGGACGCGCGCGGGGTGATGCAGATCCTCCCCGGAACGTGGGACTGGATCCAGCGGACCCTGACGCCCAGCGATCCACTGGCGTCCGCCTCGGCAGCGTCCAACGTGCGTGGCGGCGTGCTGCTCTTGCACTCGCTGCTGAACTCGACGGGCGGCAACTCCGCGGAGGCCGCGGCCGGCTACTACCAGGGGCTGTCCTCGGTCCAGCAGCATGGCCTGTTCTCCGACACGCAGCAGTACGTCAACAGCGTGATGGCCCTGGAGCAGCAGTTCGGCGGCGGCTAGCGGAGGGCGGCGCACTGGGTGCCTTCGCGCGTCCCGGCCGGTGGGCGGCTCGGTAAAACGGCAGCAGGGAAGGAGGGCGGGTCGGGACCGAATCGCTCCCGGACATGCTGCATAACACGTCAATCTCCCCCGAGGACCCGAGGCCTGTCGACTTGTGCACGAGGAGTGTGCAGAACACGACAGGGCTCGCGAGAAACGCCGGTGTTGTCGTGTTATGCACCATCGAGAGCCTCCAACCCGCCACGTGAACGGCGCCCGCACCGCCGGGGATGTAGCCTGCCGGGCCTATGTTCTACGACGACGACGCGGACCTCACGCTCCTCGACGGCAAGACCGTCGCGATCATCGGCTACGGCTCCCAGGGCCACGCTCACGCGCTGAACCTCCGCGACTCCGGCGTGGACGTGATCGTGGGGTTGCGGAGCTCGTCGTCGAGCGTCGCCAAGGCGCGGGAGCACGACCTGACCGTTGCCGAGCCGGCGGACGCGGCTAGCCAGGGCGACGTGGTGATGATGCTCGTCCCCGACGAGCTCCACCAGCAAGTGTGGGAGTCCGGCGTCAAGGACGGGATCGCCGCCGGCAACATGCTCATGTTCGGCCACGGCTTTTCGATCCACTACGAGCAGATCGTGCCTCCGCCCGAAGTCGACGTCACGCTCGTCGCACCGAAGGGGCCGGGTCACCTCGTCCGCCGCCAGTTCCTCGAGGGCTCCGGCGTCCCGTGCCTCGCGGCCGTCCACCAGGACGCGACGGGCAACGCGCTGGCGCTGGCGCTCGCCTACGCGAAGGGGATCGGGGGTACGCGCGGTGGCGTGATCGAGACGACGTTCAAGGACGAGACCGAGACCGACCTGTTCGGCGAGCAGGCAGTGCTGTGCGGTGGCGTCACCGAGCTGGTGCGGGCGGGATACGAGACGCTCGTGAACGCCGGCTACGACCCCCGCCTTGCGTACTTCGAATGCATGCACGAGCTCAAGCTGATCGTCGACCTCATGTACGAGAAGGGGATCGCTGGGATGCGGTACTCGATCTCCAACACCGCCGAGTACGGCGATATGACGCGGGGCTCGCGCGTCATCAGCGACGCCACCCGCGAGGCGATGCAGAAGATCCTCGCCGACATCCAGTCCGGCGACTTCGCGCGCGAGTGGATCGCCGAGAACCGGGCCGGCCAGGAGAACTTCAAGCGCATGCGCGAGGAGCAGTCGGGCCACCAGGTCGAGGTCGTGGGCAAAGAGCTCCGCGCGCAGATGGACTGGATAGACACGAGCTTCCAGGAATAGGGCCGGTAGACTCAACGGCGCCGCCGTGACTGGCGCGTAAAGGTGGAGCTGACCACCGGGAAGCGGCGGCGAAGACGACGCCGCGCGCCTGGGCATGCTGATCTCGCTAACTTCGAGGAGCACGACATGACCCAGACCGTTGTCCAGATCCCCGAGCATCTGAAGCCCGCCGACGGACGATTCGGCTCGGGTCCGTCGCGTATCCGACCCGAGCAGATTCAGCACCTCGCCACGGACGGGGCGCAGCTCATGGGAACCTCGCACCGCCAGAAGCCGGTGAGGGACCTCGTCGCCCGCATCCGCTCCGGCCTCGGGGAGCTGTTCGAGCTCCCCGAGGGCTACGAGGTCGCGCTCGGCAACGGCGGGACGACGGCGTTCTGGGACGCAGCGAGCTGCTCCCTGGTGCGTGAACGACCGCTGCACCTCAGCTATGGCGAGTTCTCTTCCAAGTTCGCTGCGTCCACCGGGAGCGCCCCGTTCCTGCGCGAGCCGATCGTGATCGAGGCGCCGTTCGGGGACGCGCCGGCGCCGCAGGGGGCCGACGGCGTCGACGTCGTGACCTGGGCGCAGAACGAGACCTCCACCGGCGTGATGGTCCCGGTCATCCGCCCTCCCGACACCGACGCGCTCGTGCTGATTGACGCCACCTCGGCCGTGAGCGGCATCCCCGTCGACGTCACCCAGACCGACGCCTATTACTTCGCCCCCCAGAAGGGGTTCGCCTCCGACGGTGGCCTTTGGCTCGCGCTGCTCAGCCCGGGGGCCCAGGATCGAATCGAGGAGATCGCGAGCGCCAAGCCAAGCGCCACAGGAGCGCCCCGCTGGATCCCGGAGTTCCTGTCGCTGCGAACCGCGCTGCAGAACTCCGTCAAGGACCAGACCTACAACACCCCCGCCATCGCGACGCTGATCCTGCTCTCCAACCAGGTCGAGTGGATGCTCGAGCGCGGCGGCCTCGAGGCGATGATCGAACGCACCACCGCGTCCTCGGACCATCTGTACGGCTGGGCGGACGACCATCCGCACGCGACCCCGTTCGTAAAGGACCCCGGCAAGCGCTCGCTGGTTGTCGGCACGATCGACTTCGACGACAAGGTCGACGCGGCCGGGCTGGCCGCCACCCTGCGCGCCAACGGGATCGTCGACGTCGAGCCGTATCGCAAGCTCGGTCGCAACCAGCTGCGGATCGCGATGTTCCCGGCGACCGATCCGTCCGACGTCGAGGCCCTGACTGCGTGCATCGACTACGTGCTGGAGAACCAATGACCCGCGTCCTCGTGGCCGAGAAGATCGGCGACTCGGGCGTCGGCCTGCTCCGAGAGCACTTCGACGTCGAGCTCGGGACCGACTGGAGCCGCGATCAGCTCGCGGAGCGCATCGGCGCCTACGACGGGATTTTGATCCGCTCGGCGACGAAGCTCGACGCAGAGCTGCTCGCCAGGGCCAACCGGCTGCGCGCCGTCGGCCGGGCGGGCGTCGGCGTCGACAACGTCGACGTGCCTGCCGCGACCAAGCGCGGGATCGTCGTCGCCAACGCGCCCCAGTCAAACGTGATCACCGCGGCCGAGCACACGATGGCGCTGCTGCTCGCGCTGGCGCGGAACATCCCGCAGGCGCACGCGTCGCTGACGAGCGGCAAGTGGGAGCGGTCGAAGTTCTCGGGCGTCGAGCTGTTCGAGAAGACCCTCGGGATCCTCGGCTTCGGCCGGATCGGCCAGCTCGTTGCCCAGCGCGCCCGCGCCTTCGGCATGCGCGTGATCGCGTTCGATCCGTACGTCGGCGCGGAGCGCTACCGCGAGCTCGGCGTGGAGAAGGCCGACTCCTCGGATGCTGTCTACGCGGCCGCGGACTTCCTCACGCTGCATCTTCCGAAGACGCCCGACACAGAGGGCTGGCTGGATGCGGAGGCACTCGCCAAATGCAAGGACGGCGTGCGCGTGCTGAACGTCGCCCGCGGGCCGCTCGTCGTCGATGAGGACCTGAAGGCCGCGCTCGATTCGGGCAAGGTCGCGGGCGCCGCGCTCGACGTGTTCCAATCCGAGCCGATCACCGACCACCCCCTGTTCTCCTACCCGAACGTGATCGTCACGCCGCACCTCGGCGCTTCGACGGCGGAGGCCACGGACCGCGCCGGGTACCAGGCCGCCGAGCAGGTGATCGCGGCGCTCACCGGTGGCGTTGTCACCAGCGCCGTCAACGTCCCGGCGATATCGCCGGAGGACATGGCGGTGCTCGGCCCGTTCGTGCCGCTGTGCCGCTCGCTCGGCCGGATCGCGATCGAGCTCGCCCGGGGCTCCTCGATCGATCGCATCCACACCGAGTTCCTGGGCAGGATCGCCGACCACGATACGCGGCTGCTGTCGATCTACGTGCTCCTCGGCGCCCTGCGCGGACACACCGAGGAGGAGGTCAACGAGGTCAACGCGCCGGCGATCGCGGAGGAGCGCGGGATCGGGCTCGCGGAGACGAAGCGCACCCAGGTGCGCGACTACGCCGACCTGATCAGGGTCAGCGTGTTCTGCGGTGACGACAGCGTGCGCGTCGCGGGGACGCTGATCGGACGGCGCAACCGGTCGCACCTGCTCGAGGCGTGGGGTCAGCGGTTCGACATCCAGCTCGAGGACCACATCACGCTGCTGCGTTACCGCGACGTCCCCGGCATGATCGGGCGGGCGGGCACGATCTTCGGCGCCCACGGTGTGAACATCGTCTCGGCCGCGGTCGGCCGCCAATCGAATGAGACCCACGGCGCGCAGGGACGGCTGGCGGCGATGGCGATCACGACCGACACCGCCGTGCCCCATGGGGTCGTCGAGGAGATCGTCGCCGGCGAGGGGTTCGTCGAGGGACGCACGGTCTCGCTGTAGCGCTCCGGCGCTGGGCCGCGATTCGCCGCCGCCCCGCCGCCCGGCGCTGATGGAGGGCTCACCCCATCGGCCGCCGGCGCTGCTACTGGTAGCGTTGCGCCGTGCGCGCCGTGGTCATAACCCGGCATGGCCCGCCAGAGGTCCTGGAGGTGCAGGAGCGCCCGGATCCCCTGCCGGGCCCCGGCGAGGTCGTGATCGACGTCCGCGCGGCGGGGATCAACTTCGCCGATCTGATGGCGCGCCTCGGGCTCTATCCCGACGCGCCGAAGCCGCCGTGCGTCGTCGGGTACGAGGTGGCCGGCGAGATCGCCGCCCTCGGCGACGGCGTCGAGAATGGACTACAGGTCGGGCAGCGGGTGGTGGCGCCGACGCGGTTCGGCGGCTACGCCGAACGTTCGCTAGCGCTGGCCGACGGCGTCGTCGTGCTGCCCGAGGGGTTCACATTCGAGCAGGGCGCGGCGGTGCCGATCAACTACGCCACCGCATGGGAGGCGCTGATGCGCGCGGCCAACCTGCAGCGCGGCGAGCGGGTGCTGATCCAGGCCGCCGCCGGCGGCGTCGGGATCGCGGCGACACAGATTGCCAAGCGCGCCGGCGCCGAGGTCTGGGGGACCGCTTCCCCGGGCAAGCATGAGGCGTGCCGAGGGTTCGGGGTCGACCATCCGCTCGACTACACCCGCGCCGGCTGGGAGCGGACCGTGCCGAAGCTCGACGTGGTCATGGACGCGATCGGCGGCGCGAGCTTTCGCCGCAGCTACAAGCTGCTGCGGGCGGGGGGAAGGCTCGTGTGCTTCGGCGCCTCTGGGGTCGTCTCAGGCGAGAGCCGCAACCTCGTCGCCGCTGCGAAGACCGCCGTGCGCATGCCGTGGTTCAACCTGATCAAGCAGATGTCGGACTCGAAGACCGTTATCGGACTGAACCTCCTGACGATCTGGGACGAGTTTCAGTCGGCCGACCGGTGGAGGGGCCCGCTGACCGAGCTCCTCGCCGACGGCACGATCCGCCCCGTCGTGTCGGAGTCGTTCTCGTTCCAGCGGGCGGGAGATGCGCACCGATTCATAAGTGAGCGACGAAATGTCGGAAAGGTGGTGCTGGTGCCGTGACGGGGGCAATCGAAACTCAACCGCAGACTCGCCCGCGGGCGCTCGACGCCGCGACCATGTGCGAGGCGTTCCAGCTGACCGCGGCGGAGCGGCCCGACCAGGTGGCGCTCCGCACGATCGGAGATGGGATTTCGATCACTTTCGGCGAGTACGCGGAACGCGTGCGGCGTCTCGCCGGCGGCCTGCACGCACTCGGCGTGCGCCCTGGAGACACGGTCGCGTGCGTGCTCACCAACCGCCCCGAGTTCCATCTGTTCGACACGGCCGCGATGCATCTCGGCGCCAGCCCGTTCTCGATTTACAACACGTCATCGGCCGAGCAGATCGCCTACCTCCTCTCGGACGCCGGCAACCGGGTCCTGATCGTCGAAGCCGCGTTCCTGGACCGCGTCCGCGACGCGATCGAGCGGACCCGGAGCGTCGAGCACCTGATCGTCCTCGACGGTGCTCCGGATGACGCCATCACACTGGAGGAGCTCGAAGCGGCGGAGCCGGGCGACGAGTTCGACTTCGACGCCACCTGGCGGGCGGTCGAGCCCGAGGACATCCTGACGCTGATCTACACGTCGGGCACCACCGGTCCGCCGAAGGGCGTGCAGCTGACCCACGCCAACGAGCTCGCGCAATGCCGGGGGATCGACGCGGTGGGCCATCCCCGTCCGAGGGGATCGATCGTGTCGTTCCTGCCGCACGCGCACATCGCCGACCGCGGGCTCAGCCACTACGGGCAAATGGCCTGGGGGCACACCGTGACGTGCTGCCCCGAGGTCACCCAGGTGTTCGCGCACGTCGCCGACTGCCATCCCACGTTCTGGGGTGGGGTCCCACGGGTCTGGGAGAAGCTCAAGGCTGCGCTCGAAGCCGGAATTGAGGCCGACCCGGACGAACAAAGGCGCGCCTTCACCAGGGAGGCGATCGACCTCGGGCTGCGCAGGGTGAGGGCCGAGCAGGCCGGGGAGCCCGTCCCGCAGGCGCTGTCCGAAGCGTGCGAGCGCGCCGAGCGCGAGGTGTACTCGAAGATCCGCGCCAAGCTGGGGCTGGAGCGCTGCGAGTGGTTTGTGATCGGGGCGGCCCCGTGCCCGCTCGAGGTGCTGGAGTTCTTCGCGGCGATCGGCATCCCGATCTGCGAGGTGTGGGGGATGTCGGAGCTCACCAGCGTCGCGACGCTTGTCCCGCCCGAGCGCCTCAAGCTCGGGACCGTGGGCCCGCCAATCCCGGGCGTCGAGCTCCGGCTCGACGACGATGGGGAGATCCTCGTGCGCGGGCCGACGGTGATGGCCGGCTACCGCAATAAGCCCGAGATGACGGCCGAGACGATCGACGCCGAGGGGTGGCTTCGCAGCGGCGACATCGGTGAGCTCGACGAGGACGGCTACCTGAAGATCGTCGACCGCAAGAAGGAGCTGATCATCAACGCGGCCGGCAAGAACATGTCGCCCGCGAACATCGAGCAGCAGCTCAAGGCCTCGAGCTCGCTGATCGGTCAGGCGGTCGCGGTCGGCGATCGCCGGCCCTACAACGTGGCGCTGATCGTGCTCGACCCGGACGCCTGCGCCGCGCTCGCTCCGCGTCACGGTCTGAGCGACGCCTCGCTCGAGGCGATGTCGCACGAGCCCGTCGTGCTGGCCGAGGTGGCCGCCGGCGTCGAGCGCGCCAACTCGCACCTCAGCCGCATCGAGCAGATCAAGCGCTTCACGGTCCTGCCGTGCGACTGGCCGCCGGCCGGAGATGAGCTCACGCCGACGATGAAGCTCAAGCGCAAGCCGATCGTCGCCAAGTACGCGGCGGAGATCGACGCGCTCTACGAGCGCTGATAACGTTCCCGCAGATGGCATCCCGCCTCGACCTTCGACTTCTTCTCCTCCCCCTTCGGGGGGAATAGCGCGCCGGCGGCCGCACGTAGCCGCGAACCAGCACCGAGAAGAAGCAAGTTCGAGAACTAGAAGAGGGGTGGCATGAACCCGACTGAAGACCCAAACCGAGTACTGATCTTCGACACGACGCTGCGCGACGGCGAGCAATCGCCTGGGATCTCGCTGAACACCCAGGAGAAGCTCGAGATCGCGCAGCAGCTCGCCCGGCTGGGGGTCGACGTGATCGAGGCGGGCTTTCCGATCACGAGCCCCGGCGACTTCGAGGCCGTGCAGGCGATCTCGCGAACCGTCGAAGGCCCGATCATCGCGGGCCTGGCGAGGACGCACGTGGCGGACATCGACGCAGCCTGGAACGCGGTCAAGGATGCCGAGCGGCCGCGAATCCACACGTTCATCTCCACGTCGGACATCCACATCCGCTACCAGCTCCAGACGACCCGCGAGGACGTCAAGGGCCAGGCGCGTGCCGCGGTGGCGCACTCCAAGAGCTACGTGGAGGACGTCGAGTTCTCGCCGATGGACGCGACGCGGGCGGACGTCGAGTTCACCGCCGAGGTCTGCCAGATCGCGATCGACGAGGGCGCGACGACGATCAACATCCCCGACACCGTCGGCTACACGATGCCGCACGAGTACACGACCTACCTCGAGGAGCTCTGCGAGCTCGTCCCCGATCTTCGGAAAGTGGTCCTGTCGGTCCACTGCCACGATGACCTGGGCCTGGCCGTCGCGAACTCGTTCGCGGGGCTGATGGCGGGCGCGCGACAAGTCGAGTGCGCGGTCAACGGGATCGGGGAACGCGCCGGCAACGCCTCGCTCGAGGAGATCGTGATGCTGCTCCACACCCGGGCGCCGGACGTCGGACTGCACACCGGCGCGGTGACCAAGGAGATCGCCAGGACCTCGCGCCTCGTCTCACGCCTCACCGGGTATCCCGTGCAACCGAACAAGGCCATCGTAGGCCGCAACGCGTTCGCACACGAATCGGGCATCCACCAGGACGGCGTGCTCAAGGAGCGCACCACGTACGAGATCATGGACGCGACGACCGTCGGTCTCGACGCGAACTCGATCGTGCTCGGCAAGCACTCGGGCCGGCACGCGCTGCAGCAGGCGCTGTCGGAGCTCGGCTTCGAGCTCTCCGGCCAGGGCCTCAACACGGCGTTCAAGCGGTTCAAGGAGATCGCGGACAAGAAGAAGCACGTGACCGCGATGGACCTGGAGGCGCTGGTCACCGACGAGCTGCGCGAGGAGATCGCGGGGTACCAACTCGAGTGGTTTGACGTCGAGGCATCTTCGCGGCGTCCGCCACACGCGACGGTCGGAGTGCGGACGCCTGACGGGGACGTCGTGACCGGCTCGTTCACCGGCGACGGCCCGGTCGACGCGATCTTCCGCGCGATAAACGCCGCCACCGGTATCGACGGCCGCCTGCGCGAGTTCCGCGTCGACGCCGTCACCGGCGGTCAGGACGCGCTCGGCGAGACCTCGGTCGTGCTCGAGGTCGGTGGCGTGAACGGCTCAGGCCAGGGCGTGTCCACCGACATCCTCGAGGCCGGCGGGCGCGCCTACGTGCGCGCGCTGTCGAATGCGGTCCGCCGCCAGAGCATCGTCGCGGCCGAGGAGACGCTCGCCGGCGCCGCGAAGGCCGAGCCGGTCACCGCACCGTAGCCAGCGCGAGCCCCTGCTGGTACCCCGCGGCCAGCACCCGGCCGCGGGGCTCGCGGTCCATGAAGTTGGTGCCCATCGCGGCAGCGGACTCGACGTTCGGCGCGACCGTCTGCACGGTGGCGCCACGCCGGCGCAGAACCATCGCCTCGACCGAGACCGCGGACCGCGCGACGCTGCGGACCACGCCGAGCACGGTCTGAGCGCCGGTGATGCTTGCCGTCGGGATCAGGCACAGCACGTAGGTCTCGCGCCCCGCCGGCGCGACGTCGAGGTTTGTCGGGCTCCAGACGCCGCCGTCGACGTACTCGCGTCCGCCGATCGTGACCGGCGCGAACAGCCACGGCACGGTGCAGGAGGCCTCGACGGCCTCGCCGACGGAGGCGGTCGGGGCGCCGGGGCTGCCGAACACGACGCGGCGGCCGGACCCACGATCGACCGCGACGACGCGGAGCCGTCCGTCGAAGCGCGCGCCCGACCCGTTGACCTGCTCGCGAAGGCCGTCGAGGGTGTCGGTCGGTCGCGGCAGCCGGCGCAGGAGCGCGGCCCGCATCACGGCGCCACCGGGCGCCGCGATCCCGAGCGCGAGCGGCGCGAACGTCGAGGCCGCCGCCATCGCCCACGCCCCGGCGCGCCGGGCCGTTCCCACCGCCGCGGCCGCCAGACCACCGACCGGCGGCGGGGTCGCGGGCTCGAGCTCGGTGCCGACCGAGGACGGACGGCGCGGGGCCTTGCCGGCGCTGAGGTGCGCGGCGACGATCGACCCCGCGGAGGTGCCGACGAAGTACTCGCTCGCGCACAGGTCGAAGCCGGTCGCATCCTCGACGCCCGCCAGCACGCCCATCATCCAGGCCTCGCCGAGCACGCCGCCGCCGCCGAGCACGAGCATGTCGGGCGGGGTCAGCATCGCCCCGATGCTATTGGGGAGCGATCTTCTTGCCCGGCCCGCGGCTCAAGATGTTACGTTCTGAGCTCTACCGGGGCGAGGAGGAGTCATGCCTAGATATCTCATCGAGAGACAGTTCACCGTCGGTCAGGAGCAGATGAATACGCTGGGGAGGCGCTCGCGCCAGATCGCTGAGGAGCGATTCCCGGGAATCATCTGGGAGCACAGCCACGTGGCGCTGGAGGGCGACGGCAGGGTAAAGACGTTCTGCCTGTATGAAGCGCGAAACGAGGATGAGCTGCGCAGGCACGCTGACGAGCTGGGATCACACGAGATCCTGCGCATCGCCGAGATCGTCGGCGACGTCACTCCCGAGGACTTCCCCGCCTGATTGGAGCGCCGCCTCCGGGGCCGAGCTGCCCTCGGTCCCGGACTGCCGAGACTGGTGATGCATGTCGAAGACGTGCTGGAGTGCCACCATCGCCAGCGCCTGTTTGCGGGCGATCTCCTTTCGGCGCGCGGGTTCCAAAACACATAGCTCGAGCGCCTCGCCGTAGAGCCTAGCGGCCTCCTCCTTGGCCCATCCGCGTCCGGCCTTGTCGGCGGCGAGCAGCAGGTATTCGAGCGCCCGGTCGTTCTCACCAGCCTCGCGCCAGTGGCGGGCGAGTCCGGTCGCCGTCGCCGCTGCGCCCCGGGTGACCTCCTCGAGGAATTCGGCGACGACCGCGTGCATCTGCTTGCGCCTGGCTCGCGGCAAGGTCGCGTATGCGACTTCGCAGATCAAGGCGTGCTTGAACGTGAACTGCTCTTCGCGCTCGATCCACGAGCGCGGTTCGCGCCGGATCAGATCGCGGGCCTCGAGCGAATCGAGGGCCTCGGAGAGCACGTCGACGTCGTCCTCTCGCATCCGCTCCACAGCGCGGCGCCAGAACACCTTCCCAACGACAGCGGCATCCAGCAGGACGCTTCGCTCTTCGGCTGGAAGTGCGTCGAGACGCGCCGACACGAGCTCACGGATCGTCGTGGGCAGATCCTGGCCGGCGGAGCCGCGGCGCTCGATCGCCGCTGCGACGAGTTCCTCGATGAATAGCGGATTTCCCTCCGCGGTGTTTGCGACACGAGCTTCCTGCTCACCCACGGCGTGGTGACGAAGAAGCCGGGCCGTAAGTTGGAGGGCTTCCTCTCGCCCCAGCGCCTCGAGCGAGAGCGTCGTGCTGGCGGGGAGGCCACCTCCCCAGGACGGGCGGGTCACGAGCAGGTCGGGACGAGCGAGCGCCAGCCACATCATGGGCACCTCGCGGACGCGTGACGCGAGCACTTCGACCAGGTCGAGTGTGCCGTTCTCGGCCCAGTGGAGGTCTTCGAAGACGAGGATCGTGGGTCGATCCCGGGCGAGCATCTCCGCGAACCGCCGCGCAGCCAGGAACAGGATCTGCCGATCGGCGACCTCTCCCTCGGTGCCGAGGCCGAGCAGGAGCTCCAGCGAGGAGGCGACGTCCTCGCCTGAACCGGGAGCGAGGTCCTCGATCGCCGTCCGCAGCTTCTCCTGCGCGGAGGACACGTCGTCGCTCGCGAAGATGTTCGCGAACTGCTTGACCTGCTGGGCGAACGGTCCGTACATGGTGCTCGCGCCGTAAGGGAGGGCACGGCCCCGCAGGATGAGCACGCCCTGGTGCTCGAGCTGAGCGGTGAACTCAGCCGCGAGCCGGGACTTGCCGATCCCCGCCTCGCCGAGGATCGTCACCAGGTGCGGGCGCCGTTCGGTGAATGCGCCCTCGAACACCTGGTGCAGCGTGCCGGTCTCGTGAAGCCGGCCGAGCATCGGCACGTCGCTGATAGCCCGCTCACCGGGAGCGGCCTTCGACCCTGTGGCGAGCCACGCGCGAACGGGCTCTCGCTTTCCCTTGGCGACGATCGGTTCAACCTGGCGGTAGTCGATGAGATTGCGGGTCGCCCGGAACGTCTCTTCGCCGACCAAGACTCCATTTGTCGGAGCGGCCGACTGCAATCGCGACGCGGTATTCACGACGTCTCCGGCAAACATGCCGTCGCGGAGCTCGGGGTTCCTGACTGAGACGATCACCTCGCCCGTGTTGACGGCGATCCGCACCTCGAGGTTCAGCTCGGGGTCGGCCGCATTCATGTCGGCGACGGCCGCGCGGATGGCGAATGCCGAACGTACCGCACGTTCGGGGTCGTCGCCGTGCGCAACCGGAGCGCCAAACACGGCGACCACGGCATCTCCAATGAACTTCTCGACCGTGCCCCCGAATGCCTCGATCTCTCCGCGAAGCCGGGCGTAGTAACGGTTGAGGATGGCCCGCACGTCTTCCGGATCGAGCCGCTCTGAGCGCGCCGTGAATCCGGCCATATCGGCGAACAGAACCGTGACGATCCTTCGCTCCTCCTGCAGTCCGGCGGATTGCTCCGGTAGTGGACTACCGCAGGAGTTGCAGAAGCGCGAACCGACCGGGTTCTCCTGCCCGCATGTCTGACAGATGACCATAGGAGAGGCTAAGCCTACGACTGGCGGTGGGCTCGGCCAAGGGCTCGGTGGCGCGACGTCTTGTATGTGATAGCGTACGTTTGTATGACGAGCGCCGCGGTCAATGGAACCATCGGATCCCGGGTGCGGGCGCTGCGCGAGGCGATGGACTTGTCCCTGCGCGACCTCGCCGACCGGTCGGGAGTGAGCGCGCCGATGCTCTCGCAGGTCGAGCGCGGGGAGACGAGCCCGACGCTGCAGATCGCCGAGCGGATCGCGGCCGGCCTCGAGCTGCGGCTCTCGCAACTGCTGCGGCTCGACGAGGACGGCGCCGTCACGATCGTGCGCAAGGCGGATCGCCGTCGGGGTCCCGGACACGTCAAGGGCCACAGCTACGAGCTCCTGTCGCCGCCGCTGCCCGGCCAGCGGGCGGAGCTCTCGCGCCACACGCTCGCCCCCGGAGCGATGACCGGTGGACCCGGCGACTCCCCGATGCACGAGCCGGGCAGCCGTGAGACTGCGCTCGTCGAATCGGGCACCGTGGCGCTCGAGATCGACGGCGCGCGCCACGAGCTGCACTCGGGCGACTGCGTGACCTTCGACGCCGACCTGCCCCACCATTTCGAGAACCCCGGACCCGAGGAGGCGCAGCTGCTGGCCGTGGTCAGCGCCGGCCTGCGGAGGAGCTGATGGCAAAGACCCTGTTCGACAAGATCTGGGAGGCCCACGAGGTCTCCCACAGCCTGCTGTACATCGACCTGCATCTCGTGCACGAGGTGACGAGCCCGCAGGCGTTCGACGGCCTGCGGCTCGCGGGCCGGAAGGTGCGCCGTCCCGACCGGACGCTGGCGACCGTCGACCACAACGTCCCCACGGACGGGACGGCCGTCGCCGCGCGAATCAAGGACGAGCTCGCACGCGTCCAGGTCGAGACGCTCGAACGCAACTGCGAGGAGTTCGGGATCCCGCTCTACTCGCTCGGCTCAGAGCACCAGGGGATCGTGCACGTGATCGGGCCCGAGCTCGGGGTCACGCAGCCCGGGATGACGATCGTGTGCGGCGACTCGCACACGGCGACGCACGGGGCGTTCGGGGCACTCGCGTTCGGGATCGGCACGAGCGAGGTCGAGCACGTGCTGGCCACGCAGTGTCTCGTGCAGTCCAAGCCGCGGTCGATGCTGATCTCCTACGACGGCGAGCTCGGCTTCGGCGTGACTGCCAAGGACCTGATCCTGGCCACGATCGGCCAGATGGGAGTGGCGGGCGCCGTCGGCCACGTGGTCGAGTACGCGGGAGACGTGATCCGCTCGCTGTCGATGGAGGGCCGGATGACCGTCTGCAACATGACGATCGAGGGCGGCGGGCGCGCGGGGATGATCGCCCCGGACGAGACCACGTTCGAGTGGGTGCTCGGGCGGCCGGGAGCGCCGTCGGAGGTGCCGGACTCCTGGCGGGCTCTGCACACGGAGCCGGGCGCGCAGTTCGACCGCGAGATCACCGTCGACGCGGCCGCAATCAGCCCGATGGTGACGTGGGGCACGACCCCCGGCATGGTCGTCCCCGTGACCGAATCGGTGCCCGAACCGCGCTCCGAGCAGGACGAGCGGGCGCTCGACTACATGGGCCTCACGGCCGGCACCCCGATCCAGGAGATCAGGCTTGACCGCGTGTTCATCGGCTCGTGCACGAACTCCCGGATCGGCGACCTGCGCGCCGCCGCCGCCGTCGTCGACGGTCGCAGAGTCTCGAGCGACGTATACGCGATGGTCGTGCCCGGGTCCGCGCAGGTGAAGGTGGAGGCCGAACGGGAGGGACTCGATGAGGTCTTCAGACGGGCCGGGTTCGACTGGCGCGGCGCCGGGTGCTCGATGTGCCTGGGCATGAACCCCGACATCGCCGCCGCCGGCGAGCGTGTCGCCTCGACCTCGAACCGCAACTTCGAGGGCCGCCAGGGCCGCGGCGCGCGCTCACATCTCGTCTCGCCCCAGATGGCGGCGGCGGCGGCGATCGAGGGCCGGTTCGTCGACATCAGGGAGTGGAGCTCATGAAGGCGATCGAGACCATCACCGGGCAGGTCAGCGTGCTGAACCGCGACGACGTCGACACCGACCAGATCATCCCCAAGCAGTTCCTCAAGAGGGTGGCACGCACCGGGTTCGGCGACTTCCTGTTCTACGACTGGGCGAAGGAGCCGGGCTGGGATTTGCCGTCCAACCCGATCCTCGTCGGCGGGCGCAACTTCGGCTGCGGCTCGAGCCGTGAGCACGCGGCGTGGGCGCTCGAGGACTACGGGTTCCGGGCGATCATCGCGCCGAGCTTCGCCGACATCTTCCGGTCCAACTGCACGAAGATCGGGCTGCTCCCGGTGCAGCTGACCGAGTCGGAGTGCGGCGCGATCGCTGAGGCCGGGGAGGCGCAGGTCGATCTGCGGGCGCAGGAGGTGCGCTGGCCCGGCGGGAGCGCGACGTTCGAGATCGACTGGCAGATCAAGCACCGGCTCGTGAACGGGCTCGACGACATCGCCGCGACGCTCGCCGAGGACAGCGAGGCGATCGAGGCCTACGAGCGCGATCGCGAGCGCTCAGGACCGGTGACGACCGCACTGTGAGTGCCACCCCTTCGCGCGACTGGGACGCGGCGTCGTATGACCGCGTCAGCGACCCGCAGCTCGGCTGGGCGCTCGAGCAGCTCGAGCGGCTTCCGCTCGCCGGGAATGAGGTCGTGCTCGACGCCGGCTGCGGCTCGGGTCGCGTCACCGCGCTGCTGGCCGATCGGGTCCCCGAGGGCCGCGTGTACGCGGTCGACGCGGCTCCGTCGATGGTCGAGCACGCTCGCGCCGCCCTCGGCGAGCGAGCGACCGTCCTCTGCCAGGACCTCGTCGACCTGTCGCTGCCCGAGCCGGTCGACGCGATCTTCTCCAACGCCACGTTTCACTGGATCCACGACCACGGTGCGCTGTTCGCCGCGCTGGCGCGGACGCTGAAGCCTCAGGGACGGCTCGTCGCGCAGTGCGGCGGGCGGGGCAACATCGACACGTTCCGGACTGCCGCGGACCTCGTCGCCGCGGAGGAGCCGTTCGCCCAGTACTTCGTCGACTGGCAGCGGCCGTGGAACTACGCCACGGACGTGGACACGGCCGAGCGGCTGGAGCGGGCCGGGTTCGAGGACGTCGCCTGCTGGCTGCAGCCGAAGGACGTGACGCCCGAAGACCCCGGCGCGTTCGTGAAGACGGTTTGCCTCGTCCGCCACCTCGATCCCCTGCCGCCCGAGGTGCAGGACGAGTTCATCGACCGCGTGTTGCGGCGCTGCGGTCAGCCCCTTGTGCTGAAATATGTGCGCCTTAACATGACGGCGCGAAGAGCCCGTAGCATCTAGTTCATTGTTACCTGGGGGGGCGGAGGTCGAGTGGCGTTGACTTGCAATTGGCGGGGGATGCTTCACGTCGCGACGCGGCACCGCGTCGTGACGAGCCTTGCGTGTGTTCTGGGGGCGACCGCAGCGACGTGGGCGTTTGCCGCCGGGGACACGGTCCGGGCCGCGACCGGCCCAGGCCCGCTGCCGGCGGTGTTCAGCCTCACGAGTGGCGGTAGGTTCGTGCCGGGGTCGTTCTTCGGTATTTCCACCGAATACGACCAGCTGGTCACCTACGAGAACACGGGTCGGCTGTTCGACCGAGCGCTCTCGATCATGCGTCCTCAGGACGGGAGCAAGATGTTGTTGCGGATCGGCGGCAAGTCGGCGGACCACACGTTCTGGCAGACCTCGCCGCCGAACTACCACCGGCAGGTGATCAAGCTCGGGCCGAAGTGGATGGACGAGCTGAAGGCGTTGGTTCACAAGGAACACCTGCGCGTGATGCTCGACCTCAACCTCGCCGTGCACTCCCCGCAGCTCGAGGCGAGCTTCGCCCAAGCCGCACGCAAGGCGCTGGGGCCGGGAGTGCTCGCCGGCCTCGAGATCGGCAACGAGCCGGACCTCTACTGGCGGCAGCCGTGGCTGGCGAAGTCGCGGATCGCCAGCACGAGCGCGGCGACGCCGCAGCACTGGACGATCAACTACGCGCCGAATGACTACCGGCGCGACTACAGCTCTTATGCGCGCACGTTGGAGGCGAAGGTCCCGGGGATTCCGATCGGGGGGCCGGAGATCATCTCCAACAAAGCCCCCTGGCTCGACTCGATCCAGGGTCTCGGGAAGCTGGACCCGGGGTTCATCACGATCCACCGCTATGCGTCGTCCTCCTGCTGGCCCAAGACCTCCCCGTTCTGGCCGACGATCGCGATCATGCTCGGAGAGGGCTCATCGGCGGGACTCGCGAACTCGGTCCGGAGCGCCGTCCAGTTCGCCCACAGCAGGCACGAGGCGCTGCGACTGACCGAGGTCAACTCGATCAGCTGTGGCGGGAACAAGGGCGTCGCCAACTCGTTCGCGACGGCGCTGTGGGCGCCGGACGCGCTGTTCTCGATGATCCAGGCCGGCGTCGACTCGGTGAGCTGGCACATACGCCCGGGCCAGCTGAACGCGCCGTTCCTGTTGCCGGCGAACGGGATCCAGGCGATGCCCGAGATGTACGGACTCGCGGTGTTCGCGCAGATGATCACCCCGGGGGCGGAACTGTTGAACTCGACCGTGTCCTCGGCCCTTCACGTGAAGGGCTGGGCGGTGCGGACACCGCGCGGGACCCGGGTGCTGCTGCTCAACAAGGGCGGGCGCCCGGCCGACGTGACGCTGCGCCTCGGCACGGGCAGCCAGCCCGGATTCGTCCGGCGTCTGACCGCGCCGTCGATCGTCGCCCAGAACGGCGTGACGTGGGGAGGCCAGCACATCAACTCCCAGGGCCACTGGGAGGGAAAGCTCGTGACGACGAAGATCGGCGGCAGCGGCGGCGTCTACCACCTGGCCCTGGCGGGCTACAGCGCGGCGCTGGTCAGCGTCTGGCGCTGATCGATCGTCCCGTATTGTCTCGCCGCGATGGCACGCAAGATCGTTCTGCTGCCCGGCGACGGCATCGGTCCCGAGATCATCGAGCCGGCCGTCCGTGTGCTCGACGCGGTCGCGCCGGGTGAGCTCGAGTACGAGTCGCATCCGTTCGGAGGCGCGTCGATCGACGCCCACGGCACCGCGCTCACCGACGAGACGCTGAACGCGTGCCGCGAAGCCGACGCCGTGCTGCTCGCGGCCGTCGGCGGCCCGAAGTGGGACACCACCGACCCGTCGAAGCCCCGACCCGAGCAGGGGCTCCTCGGACTGCGAAAGGCCCTCGGGCTGTTCGCCAACCTGCGGCCCGTGCGGGCGGTGCCAGCGCTGTATGACGCGAGCCCGCTGCGCCGCGAGATCATCGAGCGGACCGACCTCGTGGTCGTGCGCGAGCTCACCGGCGGAATCTACTTCGGCGCGAAAACGCGCACCGACGACTCGGCGTCAGACGTGTGTGCCTACACGCGCGGGGAGATCGAGCGCATTGCGCGGGTGGCTTTCGGCGCGGCTCGCTCGCGCGTGACGAGCGTCGACAAGGCGAATGTGCTCGAGACGAGCCGGCTGTGGCGCGAGGCGGTCCACGAACTGCACCGAAGCGAATTTCCGAACATCGAGCTCGAGCACCTGCTGGTCGACAACGCGGCGATGCAGCTCGTCGCCGCGCCTCGCCACTTCGACGTGATCCTGACCGAGAACATGTTCGGCGACATCCTCAGCGACGAGGCGGCGATGCTGACGGGGTCGATCGGGATGCTGCCGAGCGCCTCGTTGGGGGACGGCGGACCCGGCTTGTTCGAGCCCGTGCACGGTTCCGCGCCCGATATCGCGGGCACCGGCGCGGCCAATCCACTGGCGATGTTCCTGTCATCGGCGCTGATGCTGCGCCATGGACTCGCTATGGAAGGACAGGCGGCGGCGGTAGAATCGGCCGTCGATCGGGCGCTCGCCGAAGGCTTGCGCACACCCGACTTGGGAGGCGACGCAACGACGCAGCAGGCCACCCAGGCAGTCCTCAAATACCTCTAAGGAGTAGTCGTGGAACAAGCGGACCTCATCTGGCACAACGGAGAGATGGTTGCCTGGGAGGACGCGAAGGTCCACGTATTGACGCACGGCCTGCACTACGGCACCGGAGTTTTCGAGGGTGAGCGCGCGTACGACACGGCGAGGGGGCCGGCGATCTTCCGCCACCTCGACCATCTCGACCGGCTGTTCAAGTCGGCCGAGCTGTACTACATGCCGATCCCGTACACGCTCGAGGAGTTGCGCAGCGCCACCCACGAGCTGATCGCAGCCAACGAGCTGCGCGAGTGCTACATCCGGCCGATCGTGTTCCGCGGCTACGGGCAGATGGGCCTATACCCGCTCGACGCGCCGGTCGACGTCTCGATCGCGGTGTGGCCGTGGGGCGCGTACCTGGGGGAGGAGGGCAAGCGCCAGGGCGTCCGCGCCAAGGTCGCGAGCTGGCGGCGGATTCCCCACGACGCGCTGATTCCCCACGCCAAGGCCTGCGGTCAGTACCTCAACAGCGTGCTGGCGAAGATCGAGGCGTCGAAAGCCGGCTACCAGGAGGCGATCCTGCTCGACTCCCACGGGTTCGTGTGCGAGGGCTCCGGCGAGAACATCTACGCCGTCCGCGAGGGCCGTGTCCTCACGCCACCACAGACCGCGGGCATCCTCGACGGCATCAGCCGGAAGTCGATCATCCAGATCGCGCGCGACCTTGGCGTCGAGGTCGTCGAGCGCGACCTCGCCCGGGCCGAGCTGTACCTCGCCGACGAGGTGTTCATGTCGGGCACTGCGGCGGAGCTCGTGCCGGTGCGGGAGATCGACGACCACGCCATCGGGAGTGGCGAGCCGGGGGAGATCACCCGCGAGATCCAGCGCGTGTTCGACGACGCGTTGCACGGACGCGATCCGCGTTACGCGGAGTGGCTCGATGTCGTGCAGGTGCCTTCCAAGGCGGTCTAGACCGCCGCTGCGCTCTCCTCGATGACGAAGATCCAGCTGTACGACACGACGCTGCGCGACGGCATGCAGGGCGAGGGCATGTCGCTGTCGGCGCAGGAGAAGCTACGCGTCGCGCATCGCCTCGACGATGTCGGGATCGACATCATCGAGGCCGGCTTCCCGAGCTCGAACCCCAAGGAACTCGAGCTGTTCGAGCTGCTCGGGCGCGAGCGTTTCGGCAGAGCGGACGTGGCCGCGTTCGGGATGACCCGGCGCCGCGGCGTCGCGGCCGATCAGGATCCGGCGCTGCGGGTCCTGGCGGACTGCTTCGCGCCGGTGTGCACGCTCGTCGGCAAGACGTGGCGGCTGCACCTCGAGAAGGTGCTGCGCGTGGACGGCGAGGAGAACCTGCGGATGATCGAGGAGTCCGTTGCGTTCCTTGTCGGCCAGGGCAAGCGCGTCGTCTATGACGCCGAGCACTTCTTTGACGGCTTCGCCGAGGACCCGTCCTACGCGATGCGATGCCTGACGGTCGCGGCGGAGAGTGGCGCGGAGACCGTCGTCTGCTGCGACACGAACGGCGGAACGCTCCCCGACGGGGTGGCGTCGGCGATGGATTCGGTGGGCGCGGGGCTGCGGTCTTCCGGCGTCCGGGTTGGGATCCACTGCCATGACGACGCGGGCTGTGGCGTCGCCAACTCGCTGGCCGCGGTGCAGCAGGGCGCCACGCACGTACAGGGGACGATGAACGGCTACGGGGAGCGATGCGGCAACGCGAACCTCGTCTCGATCATCCCCAACCTGCAGCTGAAGCTCGGCCACGAGTGCCTGAGCGAAGAGCAGCTCGCGGCGCTCACGCCCGCGGCCCACTTCTTCGACGAGCTCCTGAACTTCACGCCGGATCCCGATCAGCCCTACGTGGGGCGTAACGCGTTCGCCCACAAGGGAGGGATGCACGTCGCGGGAATCGCCGCCGACCCGGCCACGTTCGAGCACATCGATCCGGAGGTCGTGGGCAACCGGCGGGAGGTGCTGATCTCGGAGCTGTCCGGCAAGGGGACGGTTCACGCGCGCGCCCGAGAGGCCGGAATTGCGCTGGACGACCTCGCCGCGGCCCGGGTCGTCGACCGGGTAAAGGAGCTCGAGCACCGCGGATACCACTACGAGGCGGCGGGCGGCTCGTTCGAGTTGCTCCTGCGGCGAGAGACCGGCGAGTACGACCCACTGTTTCGCCTCGAGTCGTGGCGGGCGATCGTCGAAAAGCGCGCGGACGGCCGCGTCGAGACCGAGGCGACGATCAAGATCTGGGTCGATGGCGAGCGCTACGTCCGCACGGCCGAGGGCAACGGCCCCGTGAACGCGCTGGACCGCGCGCTGCGCGAGGCGCTGGTCGAGATCCATCCACACCTGGCGGACATCGACCTCGTCAACTTCAAGGTCCGGATCCTGGACGAGGCGAAGGGCACGGGCGCGATCACGCGGGTGCTGCTGGACGCGTCCGACGGCGAGCAGGTGTGGGGTTCGATCGGGGTCTCGGAAAATGTGATCGAGGCATCGTGGGAGGCGCTCGTGGACTCGCTCGAGTACGGGATGCAGGTGGCGGGGCTGTCGGCGCGGCCGGCGTCGGCCTCGGGCTCGGGGTCCGGCTCGGGCTCGTGAGCTCCGACGCCGGACAGGCACTGCCATTGGCGCGCCCGGTGCTCGGCGACCGCGAGGAGGAGCTCGTGCTCGAGGTGCTGCGCTCGGGGCAGCTGTCGCTCGGACCGCGGCTGGCCGAGTTCGAGCAGGCGTTCGCAGCTCGGGTCGGGGCTTCGTTTGCGAGTGCGGTGTCGAGCGGCACCGCGGGGCTGCACCTCGCGCTGCGCGCGGTCGGGGTGGGCGGGGGCGACGAGGTCATCACGAGCCCGTTCTCCTTCGTCGCGAGCGCCAATGTCGCGGTCTACGAGCGCGCCCGGCCAGTGTTCGCCGACATCGATCCCGTGACGCTGAACCTGTCCGTGGAGGCAGCGGCCGCGGTGGTCACCTCGCGGACGACGGCTCTGTTGCCGGTCCATATCTTCGGCTATCCGTGCGACATGGTCGGGTTCGAGGCGCTCGGGCTGCCGATCGTCGAGGATGCGTGCGAGGCGCTCGGCGCCGTGTACGCCGACGGCCTAACGGTCGGCGGCCGCGGCCACCCCGCCGTGTTCGGCTTCTACCCAAACAAGCAGCTGACGACGGGCGAGGGGGGGATGGTGGCGATCGCCTCCGAGGCGATGAAGGAGCGGATCGACTCCGAGCGCAACCAGGGCCGCGCCCCGGACATGGGCTGGCTCGACCACGACCGCCTCGGTTACAACTACCGCCTTTCGGACATCGCCTGCGCTCTCGGATTGGCGCAGCTCGAGCGGCTCGATTCGATGTTGGCGGGACGCTCGCGGGTGGCGTCGTTATACCGTTCGGCGCTGGGGTCGATTGAGGAGCTATCGCTGCCTTGCCCGGATTCGGGGGGCGCGCGGCGGGGTTGGTTCGTATACGTCGTCCAGCTGCCCGGAGGGGTCGACCGGGATGACGTCGTTCGGGCCCTGGGCGCGCGTGGCGTGCCTAGCAAGCCGTACTTCCCGGCGGTCCACCTGATGAGCTATTACCGCGAGCAGTTCGGCCACCGCGAGGGCGAGTTCCCGGTGTGCGAGGACGTTGCGGCGCGTTCGATCGCGCTGCCGTTCTTCCCGGACATGACCGAGGGGCAGGTGGAGATCGTCGCCGCCGCGGTGTCCGACGTGTTGGAGCCACGCCGGCGAACCGCCGCCACGGGTGGCGCTGCGTCAGTAAGCTCCGGCGATCCGAGCCGGTAGAGCGTCAGCACGGAACGGGGGATCTGCGCTGCGACGCGCGCTGCCCGCGTTGCTCGTCGTGCTCGCGGTCGTGTTGGGCCAGGACGTCGAGTCGGCCGATCGCGGGAGCCACGCGCCGCTGGCGCGATTCGTGACCTGCTCGGCGGGGCAGACGCGGATCGCGCAGCCAGGACGGATCGGCATTCTGGGCAAGGGCTCTTGGTCGTGGTTCGCGGACCCACGCGCGGTCGACCTCGGCCCCCCGTATACCGAGACGATTGTGGGCTGGCTCGACTGGACCGGGAACGTCACGGTCGGCGCGGTCAATCCCGCGTGCGGGTTCCAGCAGACCCACGTCGTCGGCCACCTGTTCCACGACGACCACGGCGCGCCGGCGATCCTGGTCGAGCCCGACAAGCGGG
The DNA here is from genome assembly GCA_963812225.1 of uncultured Solirubrobacterales bacterium. Taxonomy (GTDB): domain Bacteria; phylum Actinomycetota; class Thermoleophilia; order Solirubrobacterales; family Solirubrobacteraceae; genus Palsa-465. The sequence continues at coordinate 5,693 of CAWEUN010000002.1, read as the reverse complement.
TCACCGTGTTCTGGTCGGGGCACAACGGCCACGCAATGAACTACCGGACGTCGATCAACCCCGGGGATATCAGCTCCTGGGGCCCCGTCCAGCACGTCATCTCGCGGCTCCCCGGACACCTCGGCTTCACCTACCCCAACCCGGTGCTGCTCTCCGGCGAGGGCGACAAGCTCTACCTGTTCTGGCGCGGGGCCGACTACAGCGCCGACTACGAGACCAGGACTGTCGCCGGTCGATGGAGCTCCGCACGGAAGATGATCCACAACCCGGGGCAGCGCCCCTACGTCAAGGTGGCGACGAACGGCCGCGACACGATCGCGTTCGCGTACACCAACGGCCACCCCCGGGAGACGACGACGAACATCTACTACGCGGCGTATCGCCGCGGCTGGTTGCGGCACGCTAGCGGCCGGCCGATAGCCCGGCTCGGGAGCGGACCGATCCTCCCTCGCGCTGGGGATCTGGTCTACGACGGGTCCAAAACGCACGTGTCGAGCTGGGTCTGGGACGTGGCGCTCGACTCCAGGCAGCGCCCCGTGATCGTCTACGCGACGTTCCCCTCGGTCTCCGATCACGCGTACTGGTATGCCCGCTGGAACGGTCAGCGGTGGGTAGCCCACTTCATGACGTTCGCCGGGCCGACGATCAGCCCCGGCACGATCGAGACCGAGTACTCGGGCGGGATCGCGCTTGACCACTCCGATCCGTCGATCGTTTACCTGTCACGCAAGGTTCACGGTTGGTTCGAGATCGAGCGCTGGGTTACGGATGACGGCGGCTCTACCTGGCATCACTCGACTGTCGTCCGCACACCAGGCACGGCCAATGTGCGACCGGTCGTCCCACGTGGCGGTGGCGCGGGCCTCGTCAAGCTCACGTGGCTACACGGCCACTACGGGAGCTACTCGAACTACCGCACGTCGGTCGCGTACCTCCGCTGACGTGTCTCCTACCATGGCTGCGCGATGTCCCGATTTGCGGAGCCCCAGGATCCCGCCTTCCGGCGCCTGAACGACTCGATCTCCTTCGACCGCCGGCTCGGCCCCTACGACGTCGAGCAGTCTCGGGCGCACGCTGCGATGCTGGCGGCCCAGGAGATCATCTCTTCGTCGGAGCGCGACGAGCTCGACGGGGCGCTGATCCAGGTCGGGCGCGAGCTCGCGGACGGGTCGTTTCCGTTCGCCGATGGCGACGAGGACATCCACATGGCGATCGAGCGCCGCGTGACGGAGCTCGCCGGGCCCGTGGGCGGAAAGCTGCACACTGCGCGCTCCCGCAACGACCAGGTGGCGACCGACGTCGCGCTGTTCGCCCGAGCCGCCGCCGAGCGGGCGATCGAGTCGATCGGTGCGCTGGCGGGGACGTTCGTGGATGTGGCCGAGCGCCACCTCGACTGGCCGATGCCCGGCTACACCCACCTGCAGCGCGCCCAGCCCGTCTACCTGAGCCACCACCTGCTGGCCTACGTGTGGATGCTGGTCCGCGATCGCGATCGGTTCCGCGCTGTCGTCGATGGGGTGGGGGCGATGCCGCTGGGCGCCGGCGCGCTCGCGGGCGTCAACTTCGACACCGATCGGGATTTTGTGGCTCGTGAGCTGGTCTTCAGCCGGCCGGCCGAGAACTCGATCGACGCCGTGTCGAATCGGGACTTCGTTCTCGACTACCTTGCGGCGGCGGCCACGTGCGCGACGCATCTCTCGCGTCTTGGGGCCGAGATCGTGCTGTGGTCCAGCGAGGAGTTCGGCTTCGTGGAGGTGTCCGACGCCTGGGCGTCGGGCTCCTCGATCATGCCGCAGAAGAAGAACCCGGACGCGGCCGAGCTGCTGCGGGCGAAGGCTCCGCGGATCGCGGCCCACCTGGTCGCGCTCCACGGCGTGTTGCACGGGCTGCCGCTCACCTATAACAAGGACATGCAGGAGGACAAGGAGCACCTGTTCGACACGGTCGACACGCTCGAGCTGTGCCTGACGGCGGCGCAGGGCATGATCGCGACAATCTCGTTCCGGCGCGACCGGCTGGCCGCCGCCGCGAGCGATGAGTTCCTCGCAGCGACCGACATCGCCGACCTGCTCGTGCGGCGGGGCATCCCCTTCCGCGAGTCACACGGGATCGTCGCCGGGCTCGTGCGTCAGGCGATCGATCAGGGCGTGCCGCTGTCAGAGCTGACCCCAGAGCAGCTCGCCTCGCACTCGGCTGTCCTTGATGACGAGTTTTATTCCGTCTTGCGCGACGGCGCGTGGCTCGAGTCGAAGGTCTCCGAGGGCGGGACGAGCCTGGCGCGGGTTCGCGAGCAGCTGGACCGGGCGCGGGTGGCGGTCGGGGCTTAGCGATGGACGCGGATTTCTACGACCGTCCCGTGCTCGAGGTGGCGCGGGACCTGATCGGCTGTGTGGTCAGCCACGGCGATACGTCGGGCGTGATCGTCGAGACCGAGGCCTATCACGACTCCGAGCCTGCGTCTCACGCCTTCGTGGGGCTGACGCCCCGGACTCGGACGCTGTTTGGGCCGCCGGGGCGCGCCTACGTCTACCGCTCGTACGGCATACACGCGTGCCTGAACGCGGTATGCGAGCCGGCCGGCGTCGGCGCTGCCGTGCTGATCCGGGCGCTCGAGCCGGTCTCCGGGCTCGAGGAGATGCGTACGCGGCGTGGGGTCGAGCGGGTCGAGGATCTGTGCTCGGGACCGGGCAAGCTGACCCAGGCGCTCGGGATCGAGCTCGCCGACAACGGCGTCGATCTGGCGAAAGGCCCCGTGTTCATCTCCGAGCGGCCGGTCGGCTGGGAACACCCGGAGGTGTCCGCCGACGTGCGGATCGGGATCACCAAGGCGGCCGAGCTACCGTGGCGGTTCGTCGCCACCGGGAGCCGATTTCTGTCGCGGCCCCTGCGGGCGCGGGCAGCGTCCTAGCCGGAGCCGCCGCCACCCCCGAGGCCGGCGCCACCCGAGCCCGCGCCGCCACCCCCGCCAGTGCCGCCGCCACCGCCACCGGTGCCGCCACCACCACCACCGCCACCGGTGCCGCCGCCGCCGCCGGTGCCACCACCGCCGCCCGTGGTGCCGCCGCCGGTGCCACCACCGCCGCCCGTGGTGCCGCCACCACCGTTTGCGCCGCCGCCACCGCCGGTGGTTCCGCCGCCTGCGCCGGTGCCGCCCGCGCCGGTCGTGCTTCCGCCGGTCCCGGCTCCGCCACCGTTGGCACCGCCGGTCCCGCCCCCTCCGCTACCGCTTCCGGTGATCGGGGAAACGGATGAGCCCGACCCGCCGCTCGTGTCGGAGGAGCTCGTCGTGCCCGAGTTATCGATCGACTTCGCGCTCTTGGGGTGCTCCTGGGCCAGGATCTGCAGCGCCTGGGTCATGAAGTTCTGCCAGATGATCGCCGGGTAGGTCCCGCCCTCGACCGGGGCGCCGTTGTAGTCCGTCGCCATCGAGACCAGCCCCTTAGGGAATCCAACCCAGACGGCCGTCGTCAGCTGAGGCGTCCAGCCAACGAACCACGCGTCGCCGTAGTCGGTGGTGGTCCCGGTCTTACCGGCGACCATCACGCCCGGGATCTGGGCGCTCGTCCCGGTGCCGTGCTCGACCACTCCCTGTAGGAGCTCCTGCACAGTGGCGGCGATGCTCTCCGGAATGATCCGCTTGTAGGTCGGCTTGTCGACGATCGTCTTCGCCGAGTGCCCGCACGTGTGAGCGGGGCAGTTGATCTGGGCAATCCCCGTGGGGCCCTCGTGTGGCGCCCCGAGACGGGGGTTGTACACGCGTAGTCCGCCGGTCGCGAACGTCTCGTACGCGTGGGCCATGTCGAGCGGCGTCACGCCCTCCTTGAGGCCGCCGAGGATCATCGCGTAGTTGTTCGAAACGGGCGAGCGGATGCCCATGTTTGTCGCCATCTTCGCGATGTTGTGGGTCCCGACGCTGATCCCGACCTGGGCGAACACCGAGTTGTCGGAGATCGCGGTGGCGTCGGCGAGCGTGATCGGCCCGGAGTACGTGTTGCCGAAGTTGTGGACGATGAAGTGCTCCTTGCCCGCGCTGTTGGGCACGATGAAGTTCTGCGGGGCGGAGTCGATGATCGAATCCGGGCCGTACTTGCCCGAGAGCAGCGCGACCGCGAGCGTGAACGGCTTGAACGCCGAACCCGGCTGGCGGTGGCCCTCGGTGGCGAGGTTGAACGGAAAGTCCTTGTAGTCCTGCTGGCCGTTCGGGAGCGGTCCGCCCACCATCGCGCGAACCTCGCCCGTCTTGTTGTCGATCGCGACCAGCGATGCCGACGGCAACCCCGAGCCGTATGGCAGCTCGGAGCTGACCGCCTCCTCCGCTGCACGCTGCATATCGAGATCCAGCGTGGTCCTGATCTTCAACCCTCCGTAGTAGGCGCGGTATTCGGCGACGTTTGCGGGAACGTGCTTGTGTTCGAGGGCGGCGATGATCTGCGGGCGCAGCCAGCTCGTGAAGTACGGCGCGAGCGTCGGCTCCTCCGGCTGCTGGATGTCGCTGGCCGTGGGAAGTGGCGTCGCCATCGCCGTCCTGTACTCCGCGCGCGTGAGGGTGCGCTGCTCGAACATGTCCAGCAGGACGAGGTCGCGTCGTGCCTTGGCAGCCGGTCTGTTCAGAACCGGATCGAACCCGGTGGGCGATGCGACCATCCCGGCGAGCAGCGCGGATTGCGCCGGGGTGAGAAGCGAGGCGCACTTCGGGAGGTCGCCGTCACCGCACCGCGCTCCGCCCGGAGGCGGGGCCGGCTCATCGGGGATGCTCGTGTCGGCCGTCGCGGCTGGGGTGTAGCCGAGCTGCTTACCGAAGTAGACCCGCGCGGCGGATTCGATCCCATAGGCGCCGTTTCCGAAGTAGATCGAGTTCAGGTACTCCTGGAGGATCTTCTTCTTGGGCCACTCTCGCGTCAGGTGGTAGGCGAGCGCGGCCTCTCTCAGCTTTTCGAAGATAGTGCGGTTGTCCTCCTCCGAGAGGGCGTTCTTGACGAACTGCTGCGCGATCGTCGAGGCGCCCTGCCGCGAGCCGCCGGTCACGTCGGCGAGGAACGCGCGGGCGATACCACGGATGTCGACGCCGGGGTCCGTCCAGAACCGCTTGTCCTCGACCGCGACGATCGCCCTGCGCATCCACGGTGACACCTGCGTGAAGGAATCGATCACGGCGTTGTTCGGTGGCGCGAAGATCCCGATCGGCCGCCACCGATCGTCATAGAGGTAGGAGTTGGCCGCCTTCTTGTACACCGCCCGGTTCTCGATCTGCGGCAGGTCGGAGGCGACCGCCATCATCATCCCGAAGATCGTCGAGATGAACGCGAGGGCCCCGAAGCCCGCGAGAACGAACAGCAGCCGAAGCTTGCGCAGCCGCGGCTTTGGCGGACGCTGCCCGCGACCGCGTCGCCATCGGCGCCGCTTCGGCGGCGGAAAGGGGATCGGCTCGCCCTGCGCCTCGCCCGGATTGGAGATGTCGACGTCGACGCTCATGCGATCAGAAAGACCGCAGCGGAAGGAGTGCGCCCGCGCGATCGGTGTGGAGACAGCGGCGCCCGGACGGCGGCGGGCAGCGGTCTCGACGGAGGCGAGAGTCTAGCATTGCCCCGGATGGACTCTTCGCCGCGGCAGGAGCCCCTGGCGCGATCCCTCATGCCCAAATCGAGTTATCAAGAGCAGGCTGCATGGCTCGCTCGGAACGCGGTCGATTGCCT
>CAWEUN010000001.1:0-782804 GCA_963812225.1 uncultured Solirubrobacterales bacterium | reverse complement strand
ACGCAAATCTGGCCGAGCTTGCGCTGACGCGCGAAGATCCCGGACAGGCGAGCGCGTGGGCGCAACGCGCGCTCGAGGTCGCGCACGAGTTCGATGACAGCGAGACGGCCAGCCACGTGGACGTCTACATCGGCGCGATCGAAGCCAAGCGCGGCGACTCGGCAGGCAGCGCGAGGCTCGAACGGACGCTGGAAGCCGCGATCGACGCTGGCTTCGAGGAGGTTGCGGCAGAGGCCTTTAACTGGCTCGTGAGGGAGGCGGTTCGAGCCCATAGTTTTGTATCAGTGGACCTTTACCTCGCGCGTGGCGTCGAGTACTGCAGCGAGCGCGACCTCGGTAACTGGCGTCAATCGCTCGTCGCAATGGGCGCGCGGGCCGATCTCGACCGGGGACGCTGGAGCGACGCGGCTGGCGGCGCCGCACGCGTGCTGCGAACCGCTCGGACGCAGGCATCGGCACCCGCGCTTGCACGTTCAGTGCTTGCGCTGGTCCGTGCTCGGCGCGGCGACCCCGGTGTGGACGAAGCCCTCGAGTTCCCCGTGGCGACACACGACGCGAGCATCGCACGCCCGCGACCCGTATCAGCCCCTCCCCCAACGAGCAAGATGTACCTCGCCGCCGCACGCGCGGAGATCGCCTGGCTCAAGGGCGAGCCGGCCGCGGTTCTCGAGGCCACCGAGGACGCCCTCGATCTCGCTATTCGTGCGGACGCGGCTTGGATTGTGGGAGAGCTCGCGTATTGGCGCTGGCGCGCAGGGATCGTCGAGGAGATTCCAGCGCGAGCGGCCGAGCCCTACACACTTTCGATCCGCGGCGACTGGCGCCGCGCGGCCAAGTGCTGGACCGAGCTTGGCTGCCCCTACGAGGCCGCGCTCGCCTTCGCCGATGCCGACGACGAAGAACTGCTGCGGCGCGCGCTCAATGAGCTGCAGCAACTCGGGGCTCGTGCAGCGGCGGCGATCCTCGCCCACCGCCTCCGCCAGCGGGGAATCCGGAGCATGCCACGGGGGCCGCGCCCTAGCACGCGCGAGAATCCAGCCGGCCTGACGGCGCGTGAACTCGAAGTGCTGGCGCTCCTAGTCGAAGGCCTGCGCAACGCGCAGATCGCAGAGCGTCTCGTCGTCTCGGAGAAAACCGTTGACCACCACGTGTCCGCGATCCTGCGCAAACTCGATGTCCGCACGAGAGCCGAAGCGGCGGCCGAGGCGACGCGGTGGGGCCTAAAGCGGGCGGGGTGACCACGGACCGGCCGGCGAGGCTCCGCGCCTCCGTGATCGGGCGCGACCTTATCGCCAGGCCCGTGGGCGACGGCTGTCGAAGACGACGAGGATCAGCGCCGGTATCGGCGCCGCCGTGACGCTCAGAGGCGCAGGCTGAGCGGCAGCGCTACAAGACGTTTCGCAGTGCGGTTCCGCGCAACCGCCGCCGGACTCCACAATCCCGCTCTTTCCGGATATTCCGACAGCCTCGCGACTTTCCGATCATCCCCGTCGCTGTTGGGCGCCCAGAAACGTCGCACGTCAGCACCCGCGCTTCGGGTGACCGGCTGGCGATCGCCAGCGTAACCCTGGCGTGTGGGCGCTGCGGACTCGGGGCGCCTGCACGGTTGGCCTGCGAGGGCCTCGTCCGGTCAGCAATGAGGCCACGGCACCGGCCGACCGCAGGGGCGTCGGTGCGCCACGGCCGCCTGCCGCCGGCTTACCGCGGTTGAAGTCGCCCTTGATCTCGAACCCGATCCCAGCGGTTCGTGCTCAGCCATCGAGCCACCGCAGCGCAGTTACCCGAGAACGCCGCAGATACGCGCGAATCGAACGATGGGCGGTACTGGACTCGAACCAGTGACCCCCTGCTTGTAAGGCAGGTGCTCTACCAGCTGAGCTAACCGCCCGTCGCGCCGTGATGGTACTGACGCGCCGGCGGCTAGCTGTCGAAGCCAAGGCCGAGCCGGTCCAGCGTGCGCAGCCACAGCCCGCGCCGGCCACCATCGCGATCGGCGGCCGCGAGCCGGTCGCGCGTCAGCTGGATGACCGCGCTGCGCAGCGGCTCCGGTGGGAACGGGAGGGGCCGGCGGCGGACGAGCGCCAGCCCGCTCGCCGGACCCGAGCGGCCGTCGAGCAGATCGAGTCCTGTCCTGGCGCCGAAGCGGCTCGCCCCGACGCCGAGCCCCGTGTACCCGAGTGCGTAGACGACCCGGCCGCCGAGCGCCTTGCCGAAGAACACCGAGAAGCGGCTGCACGTGTCGATCGCGCCGCCCCAGCGGTGGGTGAACCTAAGACCTTCGAGCTGCGGAAACGTGGTGAAGAAGTGCTGGGAGAGCTTGGCGAACGTCGGCTCGTAGTCGTCGTATTGGGCGCCGACGGGTCCGCCGTAGCGGTAGACGGCGTCGTATCCACCCCACAGGATCCGGTCGTCGGCGCTCAGCCGGTAGTAGTGGAACTGGTTTGCCATGTCGCCCGCCCCCTGGCGGCCAGTCCAGCCGATCGAGTCGCGCTGCTCTCGGCTGAGCGGCTCGCTCATCAGCGCGTAGTCGTAGACCGGGGCGATGTACCGTCCGATCGCGCGCATCAACGGTGGGTAGGCGCTGGTCGCGAGCAACACCCGGCGGGCGTTGACCGTCCCCGCCAGGGTCCGCACCGAGACACCGCCGCTGCACCGGCGGAGCTCCCGGACCGCACTGCCCTCGTAGATCTGGACGCCGGCGCGGACCGCCGCCGCACGGAGGCCGTCCGCGAGCTTGCCCGGGTGAACGAGCGCCGATCCTGTCCGCGTCCAGAGCGCCCCCAGGAACAGCGGTGAGTCGAGCTGGGCACGTGCCCCGCCCGCGTCGAGTACCTCGGCGTCGTGTCCGAAGCGCCGCGCGAGCTCCGCATCCTCGTCGAGCTCCGCGAGCTCGTGGGGCTCCAACGCGACGACAAGATCGCCGGTGGCCTCGAAGTCGGCGTCGATCTCCAGCCTCAACAGATCCTGGGCGAGCGCGTCGAAGTTCTCGCGCCCAAGCCGCTCGAGCTGCGCGAGCTCCTGCGGGAACCGGGCCAGCCCGTTGGCGATGCCATGGGTCAGGGAGGACTGCAGGAACCCTCCGTTGCGCCCACTCGCCCCGTCCCCGCAGCGACTCGCCTCGAGCACGACGACCTGGCGCGCGGGCTCCAGCTCCTTCGCGTACAACGCGGCCCACAACCCCGTGAACCCACCGCCCACGATGCACAACTCGGCGTCGAGGACCCCGGTCAACGGCGCGTGTGGCTCGCGGGCGACGAGTGTGTCCAGCCAGAACGGCCGCGGGACCGCGCCGGCGTATGCGGCCCGCTGCGCCGGCGTCGGAGGACTCTGCGGCCAGGGCGAGGTCAAGCGACGATCGTAATTCCCCCGCCCCGGTGGCGTCAGTGAACGACGCGACGGAACCTTCTCGAGAGCTTCCCGGCGGTGCCGTGCCCGCCGATGGCCAGGCCGGTGATTCCCAGCAGAGTCACGAATACGCCGGCGAGGAGCGCGAGCCCGGCGAGCAGGGTCGGCCACCACTTCTGCAGCAGGTCACGGCCTGTGCCGAGCACGCTTTCGGCTCGGTCTCCGGCGAACGTGAGCACCCCTAGGATCAGCAGCAGCGGCAGCACGAAGCACACGTTGTAGACCGCGACGTAGAACACCTGGTGACCCGGGCCGTATCCGGATCCGACGATCGCGGCGATCGCGGCGAAATACGGGAATGCCGTCGGAAGCTCGACCCCTGCGATCGTCAGGCCAAGCAGCGCGCTCGATTTCCCCCCGGCGGACGGCGTCGGAAGCTCGCGTCGCGCGAGGCTCGTCCGCTTGTGCCAAAGGACGGCCGCGCCCACGAGCAAGACGACGCCCGCGATGACCTCGAGGATGTATCGCACCTCGGCGCGCGGGTGGGGCACGAGCGCGAGCACGGCCTGGCCCGGTCCAAGCGCGACGATCGCGCCACCCAGGAACGTGACCGCGAACACGGCGAGCGTGAACTGGAGCACGCTGCTGCGCCCGTGCTCCCCGGTGGCGAGGTATAGAGCCGGCGCGATCGTGCTCGGGTTCATCGAGTCGGCCAGACCGATGGACACCACGACGCTGAGCAACCGGATCATCACGGGAGATCTTCCCCGAGATCCCCTCGCCCGCGCCAGCGAGTGATCTAGACCGACTCGATCGGAGCGAGCATGCGGTGCGGGCCATCCATCACGATGGCCACCGGATCGTCGCGTCCCCTGGCCCGGCCGGGGCGCGGCTCGCTCACGACGTCCTCGACCGCCGGCGTCAGCTCACAGACGGGGCATGCCCCTGCGTCGTCCAGCAATGTGCCGCAGGCGACGTGGCGGAACACGCGGCTGTTCTCGTCGCGATGGTGACCGCCCCACACGACGAGCGAGTGGATCACGGGCCATAGCTCGCGCCCGGCGGCGGTCAGCTCGTAGAGATGGCGACCGCCGTGATCGGGGTCGGGCGTCCGCTCGAGGATCCCGTTCTCGACGAGTCCGTTCAGACGGTCGGAGAGAACCGCCTTGGGAATGTCGAGGTGGGCCTGGAAGTCGCTGAACCGCCGTACGCCGAAGAGCGCGTCGCGCACGATCAGGAGCGTCCAGCGCTCCCCGACCACCTCGAGCGAGCGGGCGATCGCGCAGTCCTGCCGTTCGTAGTCCTTGCCGAGCATCGAGCGCGAGTGTAGCAATATCGGGTTCAATGATCGAACCGAATGTGCTAGCGTACGCGAGGTTCGTTCATTGAACCTGTATGGGAGGCTCATGATCACCGAGAACGCTTACCCCACCCCGCTGGCGCTCCTCCGCCGGCGCACGGCTACGGCTACGCCTGCGGAGAGCCCGGCCCGGACGCTCGCGGTCGCGGCCTCGGCCACGCTCCTCGTGCTGGCGGTCTTCAGCGCGCCCGTGCCCGACGTCCGCGACTCGATCCTGGCCCTGCGCGGCGGGGTGTCCGGCCAGACCTGGGTGCTCAGCGGGATGAGCCTGGGCATGGCTGCCGTGCTGCTGACCGCCGGCGCGCTCGCCGACGATTTCGGACGCCGGCGCGTTCTCGTATGGAGCACGGCGGTGCTCGCGATCGCCAGCGCGATCGCGGCCGTGGCGCCCAGCGTCAGCGTGCTCGTCGCGGCCCGGCTCCTCCAGGGCGCCGCCGGTGGCGGCGTGGTCGCGTCGAGTCTCGGGGCAATCGGGCATTCCTTCCCTGCGGGCGCGTCCCGAGCATTCGCGACCAGTGTCTGGGGCGCGGCCGTCGGCGGCGGCATCGCCCTCGGCCCGGTTCTGGGCGCGACGTTGACGACGTCGCTCGGGTGGCGGAGCAGCTACTGGTTGCAGGCGCTCGGCGCCGCCCTGCTCGTCCCCGCAGCAGCCAGGATCGCCGAGTCGCGGAGTGGCCATCGGCGCCCAATAGATGTGCCGGGGGCGATCGCGCTGACGGGCGCGATGGCATCGCTGACCGCCGGCCTGATCGAGGGGCGGACGAGCTGGACGAGCCATGTGACCGTGGCGCTTCTCGCCGCCGGCCTCTTGTCGCTCGCGCTATTCGCGACCGTCGAGCTCCGCCGTCAGGAGCCGATGCTCGATCTGCGCCTGTTGCGACAACCGCTGTTCGTGGCCTCGCTCAGCGGGGCCCTGTTCACCGGCTTGGCCGTGATCGGGGTGATGAGCTTCTCGCCGACGCTGATGGAGCGGGGGTTGGGCATCACGCCGATCGACAGCGCGCTCGTGCTGACGGCGTGGTCGGCGACGAGCATGGCCGTCGCCATCGTGGCTCGCAGGCTGCTCGTCCGGATCGACTCGCCGGCGGCGCTCGCGATCGGCCTGGCGCTGTGCGGTGTCGGCGAATTCGCGCTCAGTTGCCTCGGGACGAGCTCGTCGTGGGCGGCGCTGATACCCGGACTGGCAATCGCGGGCATCGGCAGCGGCCTGGCGAACCCGGCGCTCGGCCGGCTCGCCGTCGAATCCGTGCCGCTGGAGCGCGCGGGCCTCGGAAGCGGGTCGAACAACACCGCCCGGTACATCGGCGGAGCCGCGGGTGTCGCCCTGGTCGTGCTGTTCGTGTCCGGCGGCGGCGCCGACGCACCGCACGAGTTGCTCAGCGGGTGGGACCTGGCGACCGTCGTATGCGGGGCGCTATGCCTGCTCGGCGCGGCGATCGCCGTCTGGTGCGGGCGCGCGCTCGCCGCGGGCGCGTGAAAAGGACGGGTCCTAGACGCCCGTCGACGAGTTTCGCCGCACTAGCGAGTCGACGGTCGCCGCCACCAGCAGCACGACCCCTGTGGCGATGAACTGCCCGGCCGCGTTGATGCCCATCAGCGCCAGGCCGTTGAACACGACACCGATCACGAGCCCGCCGAGCAGGGCGTGGATCGGCTTGCCGCGGCCACCGAACAGGCTCGCCCCACCGATCACGGCTGCCGCGACGCCGTAGAGCGTATACGTGCCTCCATCGACGGAGGTCGAAATCGAGCCCAGGAACGAGATGTAGACCAAGCCGGCGATGCCCGCCGTCATCGCGCTGAACGTGAAGGCAATCCTGCGCACCCCCTGGACCTTGATCCCGGCGCGGCGCGCCGCCTCGGGATTGGCGCCGATCGCGTACATGTAGCGCCCCAGCCGGGTTCGTCCGAGCATGATCGTGTAGATCAAGAGGACGACGAGGATGAACGGAATCACCCAGGGGACGCCCTTCAACGGCGTCAGCAGGCCGCGGTTGAGGTTGCAGATGTATACGAGCACGATTCCGCCGATCGCGGTGATCCCGACCGTCAGCAACGTGATGCTGATCGGCGGTGCACTCAGCCCTTTGGACCGCCGGCGCGCGGCTCGCCCGATCGACACGGCCGCGAATATCGCGAGCGCGACCACAAGGACGATCCACCCGAGAGCCGGGCTCATGTTGGCGTTCACGAGCTTGAAGATCGGGCTGTTGCTGTCGACCGAGATCACACCGCCGACGGCCGTCTTGTCGATCGTGGCCAGCTCGATCATCACGCCCTCAAACACGAGCAGACCGGCGAGCGTGACGACAAACGACGGCACGTGGAGCCGCGTGATCAGCGAGCCCTGGACGTAGCCGATGGCCGCGGTGGCGCCGACGCCGGCGATAATCGCCAGCCACCAGGGGAAGTTGACCGGGGACGCGGCGAACTCAGCGATCGCGAACCCGCCCACCGCCATGACGAAGCCGATCGACAGGTCGATCTCCGACAGGATCAGGGCGAAGAGCTCGGCCGCGCCCAGCAGGATGTAGATCGCCGACTGCTGAAGCAGGTTGACGAGATTGATCGCCGAGTCGAACTTGGAGCGCTCGATCTGGAAGAAGATGATGATGACGACGAGGCCGACGATGATCGGCAGCGCACCGCTCTCTCCGCTTCGGATCCGGCGGCCCAACGCCCGCAGGTACTCCGGGAGCGAGTCGGCCAGCACCTCGGGCGCGGCCGCCGTCAGGTCGATGTCGCTCTCGGGGGCGGCGGTCAGGTCCTCGTCCTGCTCGACCGAGAGCGGCGGCTCTTCCAGTTCGGAGGGGGTTCCGGTGGATGAAGGCTCGTCTGGCATCAGCCCTCCCGTCCGGTCTCGGCCGGGATCCCGGCCTCGCTCGTCGCGCGCTCGGAGCGCCCGGTCGTCATGTAGTCGACGACCGAGCTCGGATCGAACTCAGAAGTCGGGCCCTGGGCGACCATCCGACCGAGATACAGGACCACGATCCGGTCCGCGACGGCGAACACGTCGTTGAGGTTGTGCGAAACCACGAGCACCGCGACCCCCTGAGAGGCGAGCCGCTTGATCAGACTCAGCACCTGCCTGGTCTGGGCGACGCCCAGGGCTGCGGTCGGCTCGTCCATGATCACGAGCTTGGCCTTTGACATGACCGCCTTGGCGACCGCGACCGACTGACGCTGACCGCCTGAGAGCGACGCGACGGGCTGGCGGATTGACCGGATCGTCGTGACGTTCAGCTCCTTCAGCGTCTCGCGTGCCGAGATCTCCATCGCCGGCTCGTCGAGCAGGCCGCGATGGAGCGGCTCGTGGCCGAGGAACATGTTCGCGACGATGTCGAGGTTGTCGCAGAGGGCGAGGTCCTGGTAGATCGTCGTGATGCCGACGTGCTCGGAATCACGCGGACCATGGAAATGGACCGGCTTTCCCTCCCACAGGATCTGGCCCTCGTCGGGCGGCCACAGTCCGGCGATCGTCTTGATCGTGACCGACTTGCCGGCCCCGTTGTCGCCCGTGAGCGCCGTCACCTTTCCTGGTGGGACGTCGAAAGAAATGCTTGACAGCGCCGCCACGGGGCCGAAGCGCTTGGCGATCCCGCGCAGCGACAGCAGCGGCGTCCCGTTGGATCCAGCGCCCTCTGACGCTGTTGTCGTCGGGCTGTCCGAAGTGCTCATCTCTTCCCTCGTTGCACGGGTCCCTTCTACCCATCAGAAGGGACCCGTGCACACTACCGCACTAGGGATTTCGGATCAGCTCGTGATCCCGGCCGCCTTGCAGTCCGCCGCGTACTTGCCAGCGCACAGCTGCGCTGTCGGCACGAACTGGTCCTTCACGATCGTGCTGTTCATGTTCGCCGGCGTGACCCAGATCGGCGTCAGCAGCGACGACGGAACCGCCGCGTGCGTCACCGTATCCGTGGTCGTGCCGTTCAGCAGGCCGGACGGCGCCGCCTTGCCCGCCCGCAGGTACATCGCCAGCGCGATCGCCGACTGCGCCTCCAGGTAGATCGGCTTGTAGACGGTTCCGCACTGGTATCCAGCGAGGACGTTCTGCAGGCCGACCAGCGTGGCATCCTGCCCCGTCGTCGGGAACGTCTTCGCCTTGACCCCGTGGCTCTGCAGGTAGCTGATGATCGGCGCACCGGTCTCATCGTTGGGGATGACCGCCGAGTTGATGTTCGAGTGCGCCGTGAAGGCCCCCTCGAACTCGGTCAGCGCCTGCGGCGGCTTCCACGTCCCCGCGGTCTTCGTGACGAGCTTGTACTTCCCGGACGAAAACAGCGGGTTCAGCACGCTGTAGTAGCCCTGCGCGAACAGCGTCGCGTTGTTGTCCGTCACATCGCCGTGCATGACGACGACGTTGGGGTGGGCGACGTGCCAGGCCTGCACGCAGCTGACGAACCCCGAGCCGATCAGCTGACCGACGCGGACGTTGTTGAAGCTGACGTACTTCGTTCCGGGCGGGCTCCCGAGCGTGAGCCGGTCGTAGTCGATCACCGCGACCCCGTGGGCCTTGGCGTAGCGCGTGACGGTCAGGCCCGTACCCGAGTCCTCCGGGTCGATCAGCAGCACCGTGGCGCCGTTGGTGATGGCGCTCTCGGCGTCGGTCACGAACGTCGAGTCGCTGCCGAGGGCGTTCTCGACGGTGATGTCCGAGCTCGACAGACCCGCCGCCTCGGCCGCCTTCTTGATGTAAGGCGCGTCGAACTCGACGTACCGCGTCGAGCTCGTCGTATCGGGAAGGATCGCCGCGATTTTTCCGTGACCGGCGGCGACCAACGGCTTGAGCGCGGCCATCGCCGTGAAGTCGTTCGTGAACTGGGTGGTCGAGATGGTCGGCGTCGACGAGCTGGTCGAGCTCGACGTTGCCGTGGTGCTGGTCGTGGAACTCGATGACGACGAGCTGCCGCACCCCGCAACCACGAGCGCCATCACCGACGTGAGCACAATGGCTCCGAACCAACGAGTACTCAACTTGCACACTCCTCTCTCATCGGCGCTCGCCTTCTGAGCACCGCCTGGATAGCTAAGCGCTGGGGTTTCCCCCGCGCCGTTACCGTCGCAGACGGCGCCCGGCTTGTCCAATCAAGTTAACTGATCGTAAACCCGGAACGCGCCTGTGGGTGCTTTATTGCGCTAAGCACCTAAAAATGGAGCCAAGGGGCAATCTCGACTCAATCTGTAACCCTGTACAGAGTTAGTAAAAGGTCACCCTAGATGCCCCCGGCCAGGGCGACCGACTAGCATCGCCGCCGGCCATGGACCTAGGCATCAGCCAACTCGCCGACGGCTTCGCACGCGTCGTCGGCGACCTCCCTCAAGACCGCCTCGAGTGGCTCATGCGAACGCCGCTGCGCCGCCCGCTCCTCGACGCGATCTTCTGGCAGATGCCCAAACAACTCGATCGCACCCGCGCGGCGCGGCTCAGCGCCACGGTACGGTGGCGTATCACCGGACGCCAGGATGGCGGCGCCGATGTCTACGACCTCACGATCGACGACGGCCGTTGTCGGGTGAGCCGGCGTGAGCGCGGGGCGGCTCCCCAGGTCACTATCACCGTCGACGGCGTGGAGTTCCTGCGTCTCATCACCGGCAATGCGGACGCGCTGAAGTCCTACTTCACCGGCAGGCTCGCCCTCTCCGGCGACATCATGCTCGCGGCCAAGCTGATCTCGCTGTTCCGGGTCCCGAACAGCGGCCGGTCGCGGCCCACTTGACCCGCCCCGTCGTGCCTGGTCGAATCGTCCCCGAGATCAAACCAAAGGAGACGAGATGTCGGTAATCATGGCGCTGCGGATCACAGCGGATCCGCAACGAGTCGTGGAGGCTTTGACCAGGGACCCGGAGCGGCTGAAGGCGATCGCCCAGCGCTCCCGAGACGCCGGGGCGATCCACCACCGGTTCTACGCCAACGAGGCCGGTGGCGAGGTCCTCGTCGTGGACGAGTGGCCCGACGCCGCCTCGTTCATGCGGTTCTTCGAGAACAGCCCGGACATCGGCGAGATGATGGCCGAGGCCGGCGTCACGGAACAGCCGACGCCCGCTTTCTGGCGCGAGCTGGACACGCCGGACAAGTTCTAGGTAGCCAGGCCGGCGGGGCGCGGCGATACGCAGCGCCCCCTGCTCGGGCCCTCGAGGCAGAGCCCCCTTAAGAAAGGCTCACCCTTTGGCGTGCCCCGTGAACTCGATCACCTGCTGGAACGTCGAGCGGTTCGTCCAGCGCATCGTGAACGGGATCAACCCGGGGATGAAGTGGATCCGCTCGGCGGTCGCGCTCGAGTACCACGCGTTCGGGTTGGGGCCCTCGGTCGCCTCGAGCTGGTTCGCGGCGGCCTGGATCGCTGCCCATAGCGAGGCCCGGCACGCCTTCAGGCTGCCGTTTCCGCAGTAGCGCCGGCTGAACTTGCCGCGGACCTTCATCCCCAGCTCGGTCCGGAGGTCCTTCGACACGTAGCCGTACCAGCCGGGGTCGAAAGACGGTGTGCTGCTGGTCGGCATCATCTGCTCGAGGTTCGTGGTCAGCGGGCCGAGCACGGGTTGCATGACCGCCAGCGCGATGCCGTTCCACGCCGCGTCCATGACGGCGGCGCCCGGAGCGTCGATCTTGCCGTCGAGGTTGAGATCGATGCGACTGGCCCCGTCGGCGCGCCACTGGTCGATCAGATCGGCCGCCTCGCCGGCCAGCTTGCTCGGAGCCGGCCCGCCATCGAGGACCTTCCTGATGATCGGCCAGACCTCGATCGCGCGCAGATCCTCGGTGGCGGCGCGGTTCATGATCGAGACGTCGTCGTTCTCGTGCATCCCTTTGCGGAATCCGCGGTAGAGCTGCACCCGATGAACCGGTCCGTAGGCATAGTTGTCCGACGCCGCTCCCCAGCCCGGCGCGGGCTTGTTGTTCCAGTTGGTGAGGACGTCGGAGCGCGGCTCGACCATGTGCGGGTGGCGGTTCAGCGGCAGCCAGCCACGCCAGTCGTACTTGCCCGTCCCGAGCGCCGGGAGGCTCGGATCGGTGCCCTTGGCCATGACCGGCAGCCGGCCCGAGGAGAAGTACGCGATGTGCTTGCTGTCGATGTACGGCCAGTTGAACGTCGTGCCGAAGTGGTTGACGGCGCGGAAGAACTGCTCGGGTGAGTGGACCCGGTCCGAATCGAGGTCGCTGAGCGCGATCTCGCCAGCCGGCTCATCGCCGCGCGTCGAACGGTCGAGCGTGACCGCATACGGGCGGCCGTGCACCGTGACCGTGCCGCTTACCGGACCGTGGACGGTCTCGTAGAACGTCAGCTCGCGCGCGGGCTGGCCGTCTCCCGCCCCCAGCAGCCCTGCGTCGAAGAACGTCATCGGACGGCAGCGGCCCTTGTAGAAGTAGAAGTGCGAGTCGCGGGTCGGCGGACTCCCGTCCGGGCTGCACAGCTTCTCGAGGAACTGCTGCTCGTTCTCTGAGTCCGCGCTCGTGAGGCTCCACGCGAAGTCGCGGCCCCGGCCGATGAACACGTACGGAGCGATCGGCGCGATGATTCCCTCGGCGTTGATGCCGCCGCCGTGGAGGTCGCCCTGCATCACGATCTCGGGGTAGTAGTAGCCGAGCTGGGGGCCCATCACGGCGATGGGGTGCTGGTTCGCCGAGTACTTGTGGCCGACGATGATGAAGTTCGATGCGAGCTTGTGCGTCGTCTCCTGCACGGCCATGGCGGTCGTCTCGGCGGCGCTCTCCGAACCGGGGTCGATGACCATCGCCCCGGGGGTCGGGCCCTTGGGCACGCCGTCATAGGGGAACGGCTTCTTGATCGTCGTCGGCGCCTCGGGATCGTTGACCTCGCGCAGATCGCGGAACACCTTCAGGCCCGCCTTGCGTCCGAGCCGCTGCTCGAGACGCGCAAGGAAGTCCGAGTTCGCGACCTCGTTGCCGCCGCCGTTACCGAAGATCGATCCGATGAACGCGAACCCGGCGATCGCATCGGTCAGCTTCGCCTTCGGCAGCTTTATCCCTGACTGCTGGGTTGCGGCGTAGGCGTTGATGCCGTCGACCCAGTCCTGGAGGTCGCGCAGCACCTGCCGGCCCTGCCGGCCCGCCCGGCGCAGCACGTTTTCCTGGCGCGCCACGAAGTTGATCGTCTGCTGGCTCGGGGTGAAGGAGCGGCCCGATGTCACGAGGCTGAACGCGTTGATCCCCGGCACGTCGAGCGTGGCGAGATAGGCCGGGCCGAGCCCCTCCAGCAGGAGCAGCTCGCGGTCCTCGGCCGCCACCCATCCCGAGCCGAACATCACGTCGGCGCGCGTGCGTCCATAGATGTGCGGGATGTCGTGCTGATCGCGGTAGATGGTCAAGCCAGGCTTGGGGCGCTCGGTGCGGATGACTGGCCCCTGCACGCCGAACTTCTCCGAGAGGTAGTAGCGGTTGAGGTCCGCCATCGTCACGTGGCCCTGAAGCGGCGTGAGCGCGTCGTAGAGCTGTCCCTGATCGGTCGAGTACTGGTTGGTCGGCAGGCCTCCCCACTCGCCCGGGGCCAGGATGTTGTACGCGGGTCCCGAGTAGTCGAGCCGGGCCTGCGCGGGCGCGGCGATCAGCAGGACCGAGATGGCGGTCGCGAGAAGACCGCCGAGGAATGTTGGACGCACCGCAGAACTCCCTTTCTCGACTAAAGCTCCCCGAGGCTACGCGGCGCGGGGCAACATAGCACCGCTCGCTCGAGACCGCTGAGGCCAGTAATCAGATCTCGAGCTGAGACTCTTCCAGGCCCAGCTCCTGGATGACGCGGTTCATCGTCTCACTCGGGCGGGTTCTAGCGGGCCGCCTGGGTCACCTGGGTTGTGAGCGTCACGCTCGGCACCGGCGATCCGATCTTCGTCGCCTTGACCCTGAAGTGGAGCCGTCCTTTCCTCAACTTGGAGACCTTGACGAGGATGAAGGTGGAGCTCCGGATCGTTTTGACTTTGAGCCGCTTCACCCGTGCCGCCTTGGCGATCGTCTTTCCGTGCTTGTTGACGAGCCTCACCCCGTAGATCGTGAACGTGTCGAGCGGGCTGACCCACGTGAGCGCGATCTGAACCGACTTGGTGGCGCGCGTGACCGGCACGCTGTGCGGCTTGCTCTGGCCTGACTTGAGGTGATCGGTGAAGCGCTTCGGGGCCTTGTGGCAGGTGAGCTTCGCGCCGATCTGATTGATCACCGACTGCAGCTGGCTCGAGTCCTTCAGTGGGTAGTAGTGGCCGCCGGTGTCCGCCGCGATCTGCTTGAGGCGGGCTCTGTCGACGGCCGTGGCCAGTCCAGGACTGAAGCCGATCACGTAGGTCGGGACCTTGTGGATCAGATGCCCGTTGTTGTACGGACCGGCGTTGTGAGCGCCGTCGGTAAGGAAGATCCTGGCGCCGGCGGTGGGGTTGTCAGCGTCGGAGAGCGCGAACGCCGCGTTGTAGTCGGTCGTGCCGTTGTCGGCGTTCACCTTGGCGTCGAGCGCGGACTTCATCGCCGCGGCGTTGGGTCCGACCGGCTCCGGCCCGAAGATCGTGTCGGCCGACGGCGTACTCGGGTCGAAGCTTCCGCCGAACTCGATCGCACCGAGCAGCGTCTTCGGGTCCAGTGAGTTGATCAGCAGATCGAGGCCCTGCACCCGCAGCCGATTGGGATCGGTCGCCGCCATCGATCCGGAGTCGTCGATGATCGCTTCGATGTTCGTCGCCTTCACGCAGCGAGACTTTGCGTCGGTGGCCGGCGAGCCGCTCGCGGACTCAGCCGCGAGACCGATCGCGCACACGGTGAGCGCCAGCGCGGACGCGTACCTCAAGACCTTCATGTGTCCTCCTCGAATCCCCCGGCCAGGAACTCCCGCCAACACCCCAGAGTCGGGCGGGCCCGGCCTCGATATCCCAGGCCCGCGACCCTACGTCCGACCCGCGGCGTTGTCAACCGGCCGGGACGGGTAGATTCCGGCTAACCGTGGCCAACCGATATGAGCACTGAAGGAAGGGCGGCGCTCGTCACCGGCGCCGCGAGCGGGATCGGACGAGCGGTCGCGGCGCGGCTCGAGGAGGCCGGCATGCAGGTGCTCGCTGTCGATCTGCGCCCCGACCCCGATGGGCCCGGCATCGCCCATCAGGCCGACCTGACCGATGAAGCCGCCAACGCGGCTGCGGTCGCCGCCGCGCTCGAGCGCTTCGGTCGGCTCGACGTGGTCGTGCCGAACGCCGGCGTGCAACACGTCGCGCCCGTCGAGGAGTTTCCAGTCGATCGGTGGCAGACGATCATCGCGCTGATGCTGACCAGTCCGTTCCTGTTGGCGCGAGCGGCGTGGCCGGCGCTGAAGGAGTCCGGCAGCGGTCGCTTCATCGCGATCGCGTCGGTGCACGCGCTCGTCGCCTCACCGTTCAAGGCTGCCTACGTATCAGCCAAGCACGGCCTGCTCGGGCTCGTGAAGACCCTCGCGCTCGAGGGTGCGGGCGACGGGATCACGGCGACCGCCGTGTGTCCGGGGTACGTCCGGACGCCGCTCGTTGAGGGTCAGATCGCGGATCAGGCCCGCGCGCACGGCCTCCCCGAGGACCGCGTCCTCGAGGAGGTCATCCTGGCGCCCCACGCGGTCAAGGAGCTGATCGAGCCCTCAGAGGTCGCCGAGGTGGTCGCGTTCCTCGCCAGCCCTGCGGGCCGCGCCTTCACCGGCGCGCCGGTGACGATGGATCAGGGCTGGACCGCGCGGTAGGGATCTTCGGGGCAGCTGCCTTCAGGAGTGGCGCCGCACCTCGGCCAGCAGCGCCGGCCAGTGGTCGGCGAGCGCTTCGTGACCCATGAACAGCCCGAGATGTCCGCCCGGGGTTGTGTCCCGGCAGACGAGCTCGGCGGGTGTCGATGCATGATCGGCCACGGCGAAGACCTGGTCAGGGGGCGTGATGTGATCGGTCGCCCCCGCGAGGAGATTGAGCGGCATGTCGATCCGCTCGAGATCGACGAGCTGGTCACCGATTCTGAGCGTGCCGGCGACGAGTTCGTTGTCTCGGAACAGGTGACGGACGATCCAGAGGTAGAACGCGCCGGGGATGTCCTGGATGTGCTTGAACCAGTCCTCGAACTCCCGATAGCGCGCCACGTGAGCCGGATCGTCAAGATTGAGTAGGAGCGCGATCTGGCGCGAGATCTCCGCGCTCGGCTGGATCAGGATGAACCCAGCGAGCATGTTCTCGCCCTTCAGCACGCCGCCTCCGGCAGCGACGAGCGCCTCGTAGAGGAACAGATTGCCGTCGGGCGCCAGTCGCCGGACAACCTCGTGGATCACGGGCTCGCCCGCATGAAAGTCGATCGGCGCGCCGGCCAGCGTGAGCGTGTTCACGCGCTCCGGGTTCAGCGCGGCGTAGATCGCCGCGAGCCATCCGCCCTGACAGTCGCCGATCAGGTTCACCCGCCCGCCGCAGTGGTCGACGGCGACGTCGACGATGTCGAGGTAGTCCTCGATCGAAGTGCCGGCGGTCTTGCGGGTGGCACCGATCCAATCCAGCGAGAGAGCACGCTCGAGCCCGGATGCCAGGATCGCGCCGATCTGGCTCTGCTCGGGAGAGTAGTCCGCGATGCACGAGTCGTGTCCCGCTTGCGGTGGGAGCACCAGCGTCGGGACGAGGCCCCGTGCGCGGGACGTGGAGAAGTCACGCAGCCGCGCGATCGGCGTCTCGAACACGACGTCGTGTGGCGTCGTCCACGATGGCGCCCGGCGCGCGGCGGTTAGCCCGAGCCAGCGAGGGATGTCGAGGCCGAAGGGGCCGGTCGCAACCAGTCTCGCCGTGACCTCGGCGGCGCCGTCGCCGGCGGCGCTCCAACCTTCAAGCCAGGTATCCAGCAGCCCAAGCCCGGTGACGGGCGTAGGCGGGCACCCCATCGATGCATCCATGATCGACCTCCTCCAATGACAGAGCACCGATGGCTCTCCATCGGTGCTCGTCGCTTCGTCACATTGACCGGAAGGCTACTTCAGCAGGCTGCGGACAGTGGTCGCATACGTGGCGGAGACCTCGCGCGCGAGTTCAGCCTGCGCCTCGATCACGGTCTTCAGCCACTCCTGCTGGCTCAGCCCGGCGAGCTTCACCTCGAGGTCGATCGCGCGGTCGATGGCGCTCTCGTACGAGTCGAGGTAGAGGTTGCCCGCCTTGCGGCTGGCGGCGAGGAACTGTTCATTGAGGTCCTTGATCTGCTCGAACGCCGCATCCATCGGCGGCGTCCCGTTTTTCGCAGTGGTTGCCATTTTTGCTCCTTATTCGTGGGGCGTCTCAGGTACGACTGCTAGCAGGTTAGCAGAGATTGTGCAAACTGGCAAGCAGGAGTAACGTGCGCTCCCACGGGGCAACACGTTAAGAGAGTGAGGATAGGGTCAACGATGCCAGGCCAAGCAGCCAGTCCCGATCAGGAAGCGGCTCGTCTCTACGAAGAAGCCGAGGCCGCCACGGCGCGCGCGATGGAGACGCTGGTGGCCAGCGGAGGCTTCAGCGGCCTGCTCGTCAGCATGGCGGAGAACGTCGCCGCCGTGACCAGGCTCGGTGCGGACACAATGGACCTCGTCCTTCGGAACCTCCGCGTCGCCAGCCGGCGCGACATCGTCCGGCTGGGTCGCCAGCTCGCGCGGACCGAGGACAAGCTCGAGCGAGTGCTCCAGGAGGTGGAGGCGCTGCGCGCCGACCTGAACGCCCCGGCGAAGCGGAACGCCCGTCCGCCGAACCGCAGGCCTGCGGCGCGATGAACGTCGCCGAGCGGATCAGACGAACGCCCAGCGCGGCCGTGGAATTCACAAACGTCCTGCTCACGACGCCCGACGCGCCGATCGGGCAGACCCCCCGAGAGGTCGTCTGGACCCATCGGAACACGACGCTGTACCGGTATCGGTCGGGGAGCCCAGTTCACCCCGTGCCCGTCCTGCTGGTGTTCGCTCTGATCAACCGGCCCGAGATCTTCGACCTGCGACCGGGCAACTCATTCGTCGAGTTCCTGATCGAGGAGGGGTTCGATGTGTTCCTGGTCGACTGGGGCGTGCCGGACGAGGAGGACGCGGACATGGGGCTGGCCGAGTTCGTCTGCGACGAGCTGCACTGGGCCGTCCGAGAGACGCTGCTCGCGTCCGGCCAGGACGAGCTGACGCTGCTCGGATGGTGCATCGGGGGCACCCTGTGCGCGATGTACTGCGCGCTGCACGCCGGCCAGTCGGCGGTCCGCAACGCGGTGCTGCTGACGACGCCGATCGACCCGACGGCATCCCTGTACGCCCGCTGGGTCGAGAACCTCGACGCGGACCTCGTCGCGGACAGCTACGGATCGATTCCGGGGGGCTCGATCGACTGGGCGAACAAGCTGATGAAACCGGTCACCAATTACGTCACCACCTACCGGCGCCTGTTCCAGAACGTGCTCGAGGAAAGGCCCGTGCGGGAGAGCTACCAGGCGATGGCCAAGTGGGTTGCCGACAACCCGCCGTTCCCGGGGCGCGCCTTCCGGGAGTGGATCACGTGGATGTACCAGGAGAACCGCCTGGTCGATGGACGCCTGGAGTTGCGTGGCGAGCGCGTCGATCTGCACGCGATCGACCAGAACCTCTTGGTCGTGACCGCGGGCGCGGACCACATCGCTCCGCGCGAGGGAACCGTCCCGCTCATCGATCTCGTATCGAGCAAGGACGTCACCCACCTCGCCCGGCCGGGTGGGCACATCGGCCTGATGGCCGGTTCGCAAGCGATACACGAAATCTGGCCCGATCTCGCCGCCTGGCTAGCCGAGCGGTCGGACCGCTGAGAGGAGTAGCTATGTCGGTCAGCACAAGCCCAGAAACCGAAGTTCGCCGCCCACGTCTCCATGGTCGGGTCGCGTTCGTGACCGGCGGCTCGCGGGGAATCGGTGCCGCGATCACCCGCAGCCTCGCCGAGCAGGGCGCGATCGTCGCGGCCGGCTACAGCCGAGATCGGGACCGAGCCGAGGCGTTCGCCGCCGAGCTCGCCGCCGACGGGCTCACGAGCAGCATGCACCAGGGCAACATCGGCTCTGCCGAGGACTGCAGGCGTACGGTCGCCGAGGTGATCGAGCAGCACGGGCGGCTCGACATCCTCGTCAACAACGCCGGCATCACGAGCGACAAGACCGTCCTGAAGATGACCGACGAGGACTGGTACAAGGTAATCGCCGTCAACCTCTCCGGCGCGTTCTTCATGTCCCAGGCCGCGCTGCCGCACATGATCGAGCGCGGCTCGGGCCGGATCGTGAACATCTCGTCGATCATCGGCGAGATGGGGAACATCGGGCAGGCGAACTACGCGGCGTCGAAGTCGGGGCTGTTCGGTCTGACCAAGACACTCGCGCGCGAGGCGTGCTTCCAACTGGCCCGCGCCGGCAAGCTCGACGAGGACGGAATCGGGATCACCGTGAATACGGTTGCGCCGGGGTACATCGCCACCGAGATGGTGGAAGCGGTCCCCGAAAAGGCCCTCGAGCGAATCAAGGCACAGATCCCGGTCGGGCGCCTCGGCCGTCCCGATGAGGTCGCCCGCGTCGTTCACTTCCTCGTCGCCGATCAGTCCTCGTTCATCACCGGCGCGGTCTTGGCCGTCAACGGCGGGATGGACATGTGACCGGCTGATCCGGCCATACGCGACGTTGACGGGGACGAGATGGAGGCGCCGCAGAAGATCGACTGGGGCGAGCAGGAGTTCAGCGAGGTCCGGCCGGGCATATTCGGTGCGACCGTTCACACGCCACAGCTCACCGCGACGCTATACCGGTACGGCCCGGGTACGAGTTGGGAGGAGCACCAGCATCCGCAGGACCAGATCACGACCGTCCTCGAAGGCGTGGTCGACTTCGTGGTCGCCGGCGAGCCGGTCCGGCTTGAGGCCGGACAGCTGGCGGCCCTCCCCGGCGGGACGCCCCACTCGGCGACGGTGCCGGCGCCGGGAGCGGTGAGTCTGAACGTGTTCACCCATCGTGAAGCGCCACCGGATGGCTGATTGGCTCGGGCTCGCCGGCCGGCGCGCGCTCGTGGCCGGCGGCGCCGGGACGATTGGCAGCGCGCTCGTCGGCGGGTTCCTCGACGCGGGGGCCACGGTCGCGGTCATCGATCTGCGTACGGACGGGATCGATCGCAGGGTTTCCGCGACCCGCCGCGTCGATCTGACCGACGGCGGCGGCGCGCGTCGCGCTGTGGCCGGCGTTCGCGACGAGCTCGGCGGCCTCGACGTGTTCGTGCACTGCGTCGGCATCAACGATCGCAAGCCGATCGAGACCTACAGCGGCGAGGAGTGGGATCAGATGCTCGCGATCAACCTCTCGAGTGCCTTCCACACCGCGACCGAGGCTGCGGTGGGCATGCGCGACCAGGGCCATGGCCGGATCGTGTTCTTCTCCTCAGTGGCGGGGCGCAGCGGCCACAAGCTGCACGGTCCCTACGCCGCGACCAAAGGTGCGATCAACCAGTTGATGCGCGTGCTCGCACACGAGTACGCCGAGCACGGCGTGACCGCCAATGCCGTGGCCCCCGGCTACATGGACACGGCGCTCACCCGGGGTTACCTCGAAGAGCACCCAGACAGGCGACCCGCGCTCGTCGACTTGATTCCGGCAGGACGGTTCGGGACGCTCGAGGAGGTCGTTGGCCCGGTCCTCTTTTTGTGCTCGCGCCACGCGAGCTTCATCACCGGGCAGGTCTTGTACATCGACGGCGGTCGCACCATCGTGTAGCGACACGCATCCCAGATAGGGTGCGACCGCGATGCGGCTGCCCCCGCTTCCGCTGCCGATGGCGATCATACGCAACGCACTCGACGCTCGGCGGCGCATGATCGATCTGGCGGATGCTGGATTACCCGGCGAGGCGGCGTTGTTCGACCTGGCACTCGGACTCCAGCGGACGAAGATCGCCGGCCTGCTCGTCACCTCGGGTCTGGCCAACGCGCGCCGTATTCGTAGTGCGTCCTCGTGCGTCGAGGCCTTTGAGCCGGCCGGCTAAGCGGCGATCTCGCTCGGCGGGCGCGCCGCGCTCCCCAGTCGAACAAATTCGAGTGCGGGATCGTCGATCGGGGCGCGCATCACCGCCCTACGGTCGCGCGGATAGCTCTGGGGCCGGTACCACGGATCGCCTGCGCCCTGTTTTGGGAAATGGTCCATCGCGCGGCGCACGTAGCCCGAGGACAGCTCCATGAACGGCTTTGACGCTGCGACGCGCAGCGCATTTCGCGGCGTGCAGTGGTCGTACCCGCGCTCATCCATGTGATTGAGGAGCCGGCACACCTGCCGTGCGGTCAGGTCTGCGCCGAGCGTCCAGGACTGATTGATGTAGCCGAACGCAAACGCCATGTTCGGGACATCCGCGAGCATCGCTCCGCGATACGCGAGCGTTTCGGGAAGCTCGACGTCGCGTCCGTCCACGCTGAGCTCGATCCCGCCCAGGGGCTGCATGTTGAGCCCGGTCGCGGTCACGATCAGGTCGGCCTCGAGCTCGGAGCCTGACGCGAGTGCGATGCCGGTCTCCGTGAACGTATCGATCTGGTCGGTGACGACCGACGCGCGGCCTGCCGCGATCGCCTTGAACAGATCGCCATCGGGGATTACACACATGCGCTCGTCCCACGGGGCATACCGCGGATTGAAGTGGGTATCGATGTCGTAGCCGGGCGGGAGCTGGCGCTTAGCGAGAGCGCGGATCAGGCCTCTCGAGAACCCAGGCAGATGGCGACAGAGGGTCCAGATGCCGGTCATGATCTTCACGTTGCGCCAGCGGACGATCGGATACGCCAGCCGCGCCGGCAGCACGCGGCCGAGCAGTCCGACGACCGGATCCGCGCCTGGGAACGAGATCACGTAGCTCGGTGAGCGCTGCAACATCGTGACGTGGGCGGCGCGCTCCGCGACCGCCGGAATCAGCGTGACGGCCGTCGCGCCGCTTCCGATCACGACGACGCGCTTACCGACGTGATCGACGTCTTCGCCCCAGAACTGCGGATGGACGATCTGGCCGCCGAAGCGGTCGAGCCCCGGGAAGTCCGGCGTGTGCCCCTCGTCGTAGCTGTAGTAACCGGTGCACGTGAACAGGAAGCCGCACGTCATCTGCTCGGTCTCGCCACCGTCAGTCCGCTCGATCTCGACGGTCCAGCGTGCGTCGGTCGACGACCATGTTGCGCGTCGAACGCACCGGTTGAAGCGGATCCTGCGATCGATCCCATAAGTGCGGGCCGTGGCCTCGACGTACTCGCGGATCGTGTTCCCGTCGACGATCATCTGCGCCCCGGTCCAGGGCCGGAACGGGTAGCACAGCGTGAACATGTCCGAGTCCGATCGGATACCCGGAAAGCGGAACAGGTCCCACGTGCCGCCGATCGCTCCTCGGCCCTCGATGATCGCGAACGTCTTACCTGGGCATCCCTCCTGGAGTCGGTAGCCGGCCCCGATCCCCGAGATACCTGCCCCGACGATCAAGACGTCAACGTGTTCGGTACTCATTTCGACCCCCCGGTAGGTGAGCGCGCCACGGCCAGCTTAACCCCTCTTAGACTTCGCCAAGCGCAAGATCGGAGGAGCTTATGAGCAAAGCCAAGGCCAAGCCGTCGGATAGCGATAAGACGCCAGCGAAACGACCGAAGCTCAAACGCAAACGGTTCGAGTCGGAGCTGCTGAAGCTCCAGCGCGAGCTGGTCATCATGCAGGAGTACGTGAAGGCAAAGGGTCTGAAGGTGGTCGTGATCTTCGAGGGACGCGATGCTGCCGGAAAGGGGGGCGTTATCAAGCGGATCTCTGAGCGCACCAATCCCCGCGTCTGTCGAGTCGTCGCGCTCCCGGCGCCGACCGAGCGCGAGAAGACGGAGTGGTATTTCCAGCGGTACGTGTCGCACTTGCCGGCCGCTGGGGAGATCGTGTTATTCGACCGCTCGTGGTACAACCGCGCCGGCGTCGAACGCGTGATGGGGTTCTGCACGGAGGACGAGTACGAGGAGTTCATGCGCACCTGTCCGGAGTTCGAGCAGATGCTCACGCGGTCCGGAGTCAAGCTGATCAAGTACTGGTTCTCGATCTCCGACGAGGAACAGGAGCGACGCTTCCAGGCTCGCGTGCGCGATCCGATGCGACGCTGGAAGCTCAGTCCGATGGACCTCGAGTCCCGCGCGCGCTGGGTGGCGTACTCGCGCGCCAAGGACGAGATGTTCCGATACACGGACATCAGGCTGGCGCCGTGGTACGTGGTGCAGGCTGACGACAAACGACGCGCGCGCCTGAACTGCATCGCGCACCTGCTCACGCTGATCTCCTATGAGGACCTCACCCCGCCTCCGATAGAGCTGCCGCCCCGTGCTGAGGACGCCTACATCCGACCGCCTCTGGAGGAGCAGACCTTCGTGCCGCAGGTGTACTAGTCGGAACCCCTCCGGGACTGAGCTCCGTCGACCCTCGCGAGGGCGATGAACGGATCGAGTGCGCCTGGGTCCGCCAGCGACTCCCGGCTGGCCACATGCTCCGGCGACTCTCCCCGAAGGATCCGCTTGACCGGGACCTCGAGTTTCTTGCCGGACCGCGTCCTCGGAATCGAGGGCACCGAGATGATCGCGTCGGGGACGTGTCGCGGGGACAGCTCGCGCCGAAGCGAGGCCGTGATCCGTTCGCGCACCGACGCGTCGATCTCCGCGCCCTCGGCCGGAACTACGAACAGCAGGAGCTCGCCCATCCCGCCGCGCGGATCCTCGAGGTGCAGCACGAGCGAATCGGCGACGTCGGGCAGCTCCTCCACCAGCGCATAGAACTCGCCCGTGCCCAGGCGCACGCCGCCGCGGTTGAGCGTCGCGTCCGAGCGGCCGGTGAGCACGCAGCTGCCGCGCTCGGTGAACCTGATCCAGTCGCCCTGTCGCCACACGCCCGGGTAGCGGTCGAAATAGGTGTTCCGGTAGCGCTCGCCGTCTGCGTCATTCCAGAGAGCCACGGGCATCGACGGCATCGGCTGGGTGATCACAAGCTCTCCGAGCTGCCCGACGACCGCTCTTCCCGACGCGTCAAAGGCCCGCGCGTCGACTCCCAGGCACGGTCCCGAGATCTCGCCCTCGTACACGGGCTGGGCGAAGGATCCCGAGACGATCCCCGTCGCGAGGTCGGTTCCGCCCGCGCCGTTGATCAGCAGCACGTCGGGACCCAGCTGGTCGTAGACGTAGGAATACCCCTCGGCGGGCAGCGGCGACCCGGTCGTGCACAGCACCCGGATCGAGCTCAGGTCGCACTCGCTGCGCAGGTCTAGGCCGGCCTTTCGGCATGCCATCAGATACGAGGGGGCCACGCCCATCACGGTGGATCCGTACCGCTCGGCCAGGCGCCACTGCGCGAGCAGATCCGGCCACGTGGGGTCGCCGTCGACA
The DNA here is from genome assembly GCA_963812225.1 of uncultured Solirubrobacterales bacterium. Taxonomy (GTDB): domain Bacteria; phylum Actinomycetota; class Thermoleophilia; order Solirubrobacterales; family Solirubrobacteraceae; genus Palsa-465. The sequence continues at coordinate 758,752 of CAWEUN010000001.1, read as the reverse complement.
AGCACGATCGACGAGCGAAGCAACAGTCCCGATACGAGCGTGTTCCACATCATCCAACCCGTCGTCGAGAACCACTGGAACCGGGCGCTGGGCGCCAGATCCTTGACGATCCCCTGGTTCTTGTACTGCTCGATCAGCTGGCCGCCGTGACCGTGCACGATCGCCTTCGGGAGCCCGGTGGCGCCGGAGGAGAACAGCGCGTAGAGCGGATGACCGAACGGCACCGCCTCGAACTGAAGTGGCTCGGGCTCCGCGAGGAGCTCGTCCCAGGTGACCGCGTCCGCAACCGTCGCGTCGCCGTAGGGAATCGACACGACGTGGTCGAGCGTCGGCAGCGCGGCGCGGATGGACACGAGCTCGGCGCGGCGGTCGAAGTAGCCGTCGCGATAACCGTAACCCCCGACGCAGAGCAGCACGCGCGGCTCGAGCGCTGCGAACCGGTCGACGACGCTGCGGGCGCCAAACTCAGGGGGGCAGACCGCCCAGATCGCGCCCAGGCTTGCCGTCGCGGCAAACGCCACGACGGTCTCAGGAAGGTTCGGCATGTACGCGACGACGCGGTCGCCGGGCCCGACGCCGAGCCGGCGCAGGCCGGCGCGTGCGCGCGCCACCTGCTCACGCAGCTCGGCAAACGTCAGCTCAAGCGGCGGACGAGTCTGCGAGTGAGCCAGCAGGGCGATCCGGTCGCGGTCCTCGTCCACGCCCACGAGATGCTCCGCGTAATTGAGCCGGGCGCCCGGGAACCACTCGGCCCCGGGCATCGTGCGCGAGCCCAGGACGCGCTCATATGGCGCGTGCGCGCGTATGCCGTAGAACTCCCAGATGGCGCTCCAGAACCCTTCGAGATCACCGACCGACCAGGCCCAGAGCTCGTCGTAGGAGCGCACCTCGCGACCGCGGTGCTCCCCGAGCCAGGTCATGAACCGGCCGATCTCTGTGGTGTGGTAAAGGTCCGCAGGCGGCGACCAGAGAACGTCTCCGAGCATCGGCGCAAGCGTAGAGTCCGTACGGATCAGGGGGCCGTCCCGGGCTAGACTGACGGGCCATGACGGCGGGTGATGCAGCCGTGGGGACGGCCGGTATGTCGAGGGTCAAGGCCAAGAACTGGGACGACTGGTACGTGGGCGAGCCGCCTCCATGGGAGATCGACAAACCGCAGCCGGTGTTCGTCGAACTGGCGGCGCAAGGCCGGCTGTCGGGACGGATATTGGACGTCGGGTGCGGCAGTGGCGAGAACGTGCTGCTCGCTGCCGAACACGGCGCGCAGGCCCTCGGCATCGATATCTCGCCGACGGCGATCGATCTGGCCGTGGAGAAGTCTCGAGAGCGACAGATCGGGGCCCGCTTTCAGGTCGGCGACGCCCTGCGGCTCGACCGGCTGGACGAGACGTTCGACGTGGTCATCGACAGCGGCATGTTCCAGTCCTTCGATACCGACGAGCGCTCACTGTATGCGTCCAGCCTGGCCAACGTTGTGACCCCGGGCGGCGTCCTCTACGTGACCTGCGTCAGCGATAGGGAGCCCGGCGAGGCCGGACGCGACTCGGGACCTCGCCGCGTCAGCGAACAGGACATCCGGACGCCGTTCACGCGCGGTTGGGTCATCGAAGAACTTCGCGAATGTGTGCGCGAGCGTCGCCCGTCGCTGGCGAATGCCTGGCTGGCGACGATCCGCCGCACGTGTCTTTGTTCCGATCACAACCTTCAGCCCTGACTGCGCCGGCTACAGCCTCGACGCGCCTGGCGCTCACCGGAAGTGATCTAGCTCCGGGCGACGTCGCCGCCGTGGCGCGACAAGGTGTCGCCGTCGAGGTGGAGGCTCCGGCACGCGGGCGGATGGCGGCCGCGCATGCAGTCGTCGAACGTGCGCTCGCCAGCGGGAAGCCCGTGTATGGGGTCACACGCGGGCTCGGTCCCCGGTTGGACGAGCCCATCGAGCCCGCCGACTCGGCTGAGTTCTCGCTACGCACCTTGCGTGGCCGTGGCATGGCGGTCGGTGAGCCGCTTCCGACCGAGGTCGTCCGCGCCGCGCTGGCCGTGCGTCTCAACGGGCTCTGCGCGGGAGGCACCGGGGCGAGCGTCGCGGTCGCCGACGGGCTCGCGTCGCTGCTGAACGGCCGCGTGCACCCGGTCGTGCCTCGCAGCGGCTCGGTTGGACCAGCCGACCTCTGCCTGCTCGCTCACGTCGGGCTGGCGCTGCTTGGTGAGGGGGAAGCCGAGCTGGCCGGCGAGCGGATGTCTGCGGCCGAGGCGCTCGCGCGCGCCGGGTTGGTGCCGATCGAGCTCGCGCCCGGGGACGGGCTGGCCATCTGCGCCAGCTCCGCCGTCTCGATCGGGACCGCGACACTCGCGCTCCTCGACGCCCGCGATCTGCTCGAGGCCTTGCAGGTGGCCGCGGCGTTGTCGATGGAGGGGTTTCGCGCGAACCCGAGCCCGATCGACCCACGAGCCGTCGCGGCGCGGCCGGCTCCAGGGCAGGACTGGTCGGCCTCGGGCCTTCGATCGCTCCTCGCCGGCGGCGAGCTGACGCGACCAGGCGCAGGCCGACGACTCCAGGACCCGCTCAGCTTCAGATGTGCCAGCCAGATCCACGGCTCGTTGCACACCGCGCTCGAGCTCCTCCACGAGACGCTGATCCCGGAACTCGGCGGCGCTGCCGACAACCCGCTTGTGATCGCTGAGGACGACGCCGTGATCGGAACCGGCAACTTCCATGTGCCAGCGATGGCACTCGCGCTCGACGCGACCGCGATAGCGATCACCCAGGTGGCGGCCGCCTCCACCGCCAGGTCGGCGCGGCTCGCGACGGATCGGCTGAGCGGCCTGCCGGCGAACCTGACACCAATGGGGCCGGGACGGTCGGGGGTCGCGCCGCTCCACAAGACCGCGCAATCGCTGACCGTCGAGATCCGCCATCTCGCCACGCCGTTGTCACTCGACCAGTACACTGGCGCGGAGGGGGTGGAGGACGTTTCGACCAATGCCGTGCAGGCGGGGCTGCGTGTCCGGGAGCAACTCGAGGGGTTTGCCCGCCTTGTCGCGCTCGAGCTTGTGTGCGCCGCGCAGGCCGTCGAACTGGCGGCGCCGCAGCGTCTCGGAGCCGGGACATCCGCGGCGCTCGAGCTCGTTCGAGAGCTGTCCGCGCCGCTCGGCGACGACCGCCCACTCGGGACCGACGTCGATCTCGTGGCAACCGAGGCCGTGGCGAATCGTCGGCTGATCACGCGAGTCGACGCGGCCCGCGCGCGGCCCTGAGAACCGACACGTTGATCGAAGAGCAACTCTCAGAACCGCGCCGTTCGCTCGCGCACGTAGATTTCGCCGACGGCGATCTGCACTCGCTCTTGGCGAGCCTGAGGCTTCAGGCCCCAGTTGTCTGGCTCGGCTCCGCGCAGGGTTGGCTCGTGACAGGTCACGACCTCGCCGTCAGGGTCATGTGCAACTCCGAGCTGTTCACGGTCGCCGACCCGCGTTTCTCCACCGCGCACGTGATCGGCCCGAGCATGGTCTCGTTCGACGGACTCGACCATCTCCGTCAGCGCGAGCCGTTCGCAGAACAGTTGCGCCGGCGGGAGATCCAGGATTGGGTCGCCTCGGTCACCGTTGCCACGGCGGATTCGCTGATCGCGTCCCTCGCCGGCCACGGGTCCGCGGAGATGCGCCAGGAATTCGCCGGTCCCGTAGTGGCGGCCGTGATCGTTTCGCTACTGGGGTTGACGGAGCTTCTGCCGGCGACCCTGATGGCCTGGTGCACGGCGATCGATCAGGAGGTCGAGGACTTCACGGTCGGTGCGCCGCCCAGCAAGGGCAGCGCGGTGGCGCTGCAGGCCCTCAGAGCGAGCGCTGAGCGCGCGATCGATCAGCCCCAAAACGAGTCGATCCTGCAAGCCGTAGCCCGCGGTTCTGAACTAGACCGCGAAGAGGTGCTCGCGAATGCCGTGTTCCTGGCCCTGGCCAGCATCAATCCGGAGGGAGCGATCCTCAACGCACTCTTCCACCTCCTTCACGATCCGCGTCAGCTCGAGTTGGTGCGACGCGATCCCGACCTGCTCCGAGGGGCAATCGCCGAGTCCCAGCGGCTCGAGCCGGCGACGGCGTTTGTCGACCGGTACGCCACCGCGGACGTGACGCTGGGAGGGTGCAAGATCAGACGTGGCGATCTCGTACGGGTCTCCATCTCGGCAGCTAATCGCGACCCGGCGGTATTTGCCGACCCGGACCAGTTCGACAGCGGCCGGGCGAACCTGCGCAGGCAACTGACGTTCGCGACTGGCCCGCACATGTGCATCGGCGTCCACCTCACGCGGCTCGAGACCAAGATCGCGCTCGACCGACTCCTTCGCGCGCTGCCCGGACTGCGACTCGACCCCTCCTATCGCGAGCAGCCCGCGGGGCTGATCTTCCGCAAGCCCGCGGCGCTCCACGTGCACTGGGACACGCACGCGTGAGCATCGATCCCGACAAGCTCGTCGCGATCGACGTCCACACCCACGCCCACCGCAACGCAGATGGGGAACAGGACCCGGTGGCGAGGGATTTCCTCGATGCGGCTGCCGCATACTTCGGCGGCGACCCGCCGCAGCCGACGGCCCAGGAGGTCGCCGACTACTACCGCGAACGGCACATGGCCGCCGTCGTGTTCACCGTCGACGACGAGGCCGGCATGGGCCGCAAGCGGATCGGCAACGACGAGGTTCTGCAAGTCGCTCGTGCTAACCCCGACGTCCTGATCCCCTTCGCGAGCGTCGACCCCCACAAGGGCAAGCTCGCCGTCCGCGAAGCCCACGAACTCATCGCCGCCGGCGCCCGCGGATTCAAATTCCACCCCAACACCCAAGCCTTCTGGCCCAACGACCACGATCACTACCCCCTCTACCAAGTCATCGCCGACGCCGGCCTGATCGCGCTCTTCCACTCCGGCACGACCGGCATCGGCGCCGGCATGCCCGGCGGCGGAGGGGTGCGGCTGAAGTACTCCAACCCGATGCTCGTCGACGACGTCGCCGCCGACTTCCCCGCGCTCGACATCATCCTCGCGCACCCCTCATTTCCCTGGCAGGACGAAGCGCTCGCGATCGCCGTCCACAAACCCAACGTCTACATCGACCTCTCCGGCTGGTCACCCAAATACTTCCCAGAGAACCTGATCCGCTACACCAACACCCTCCTCAAACACAAAATGCTGTTCGGATCGGACTTCCCCCTCATCACCCCCGACCGCTGGCTCTCGGACTTCGAGAAGCTGCCGATCAAGGACGACGTCCGGCCGCTCGTACTCAAAGAGAACGCCATCCGGCTGTTGGGGTTGGATAGCGGAGATACCATTTGAGCCCTGGGGAGAAGCGAATCAGAGGCTTCGTCGTCGGCGGCCGCCGCGGAAAGCGGCGGTGCCCGCGGGTCAACGCCTGAGAAGCTCGTCGCGCAGCTGTGGCGAAACGCGCTCGGATGCGGGGAACCAGACGCCGAGACAGCTTTCTTCGATCTGGGGGGCGACTCACTCACCGCAGCTGAGATAGCGGCAGCGGTCCACGACGTGTTCGGCGTTGAGCTGGAACTCGGGGTGTTCGACGCGAAGCTCACGGTCCGCGGGCTGGTGGCCCTGATCGAGCAACGAAGTGCGGCCTCAGCGGATCAGCCGCTGGGGAAGCCGGAGGCGCGCGAACGGCGCGATGGCTTCGTCCCGCTGTCGGCTGCACAACGACACATCTGGCAGCGTGCTCCGAGGCGGGGCACGGCCTGGAATATGACGGGCGGCCTGCGGCTGCACGGCATCCTCGACGTCGAGGACCTTCACGCCGCGCTCGAGAAGCTCGTCGAGCGTCACGAGATTCTGCGGACTGGTTTCATCGAGCGCGGTGGCGCCCCAGTTGGGATCGTGCATTCCGACGCCCGCGTGGAGCTCCCGGTGGAGGATCTGACTGGCCGATCGGAGGACATGGACACGCTGCTCCACCCACTCCTCGAACGCCTCGCTGCGCAGCCATTCGACCTGGCGGCGCCACCGGTGTTGCTGGTCCGTCTCATACGCGTCAGCGAAACCGAGCATTGGCTGCTGCGTAGCTGGCACCACCTGGTTTGTGATGCCGCGTCATCGGCGATCTTCGCCCGCGAGCTTGGATCGCTGTACGAGTCGCTGCGACAGCGCGGGTCGCGGGCGCCGCCGGATCCCCCACAGGTGCAGCATTCCGACTACGCCCTCTGGGAGGAGGCAAATCTCAGCCCGGGTTCGTCGCGATGGGTCGCCGAGGTTGAATGGTGGCGGCGCCACCTCGAGGGGATCGTACCTACGCCCTCGTCTCCTTTCGGGCGGGCGGCGGAACAGCCGGCCGCGACGGGTGGCACTGAAGTGATCGAGGCCGACCCCGGACCGGACGTGTCGGCCGCGCTCGACCGCCTCGGCCGGGAATTCGGCGCGACGTTCTTCATGACGCGCGTGGCCGCGTTTTCGGCTCTTTGCGCCCTCGACAGCGGAACCACTGACCTGGTGCTGGGCACGAACGTCTCGATGCGCAGGTTCACGGCACTACGGAATACGATCGGCCCACTGTCCAACTCCACGGTCCTCCGGCTCAATCTGTCCCCGGAAGCGACATTCCGGGACTGGATCCAAGCGGCGCGCAGCGAAGTGATCGAGGTCGCTCGTCACGCGCTGATCCCGTTCAGCGCCCTGGGCGACGAGTTGGCCCGACACGACGTCCGGACACCGACGATTGGCGTGCGGGTTTCGGTCCCGACCACGCCGCCGCGCGTGCAGCTCCGCGACCTTCGGTTGGTCGGCATCCCCCGCCTTCGGAGCGTCTCGGGAGCCTTCGTGTTCGAGGCAAGACGCGGTTCGGTCGCCGACAGCTGGCGCGCGGTCTTCGATCCGCACGTCTTTGACCACTCCGCGGTCGAGGTCTTCCTCGCGCGCCTGCGGGCGCTGGTCAGGCTTGCCTGTGCCGAGTCAAACCGGCCTCTGCTCGAGCTGCACGCGCGGCTTTGACCGGGCTCTCGGGACCGCGAGAACCGGCGTGAGCCTACGCTAAGCTTGCGCAGCACGTTAAGCGGATGCAAAAGGGGCATGGGGCATTAGCGAGGACTCTCACGCTCCACGAGAGTGGACGTTGTCCGACACCGAGTCGTCGCTCGCGGCCCGGTTCGTTTGCGTGCTCGAGGAGCGCGCTGATGCGCTGGCAGTCGGTGGAGGGGCGTCGCAGCTCACGTACGCGGCTCTGGACAGGCTCGCCGCGGGGTACCTAGCCGCGTGCTGGGAGCGCGGCTGGCCCGGTCTCGGGTCCCGCGCGGCGCTGCTGATGGGCCATGGCGGGCCGCAGCTCGCCGCGGCGCTCGCGATCCTCCGCGGAGGCGGAGCGGTCGTGACCCTCAACCCAAGCGATCCGCCAGCGCGGCTGAGCGAAATCCGTCGAGCGGTGGCACCCGCGGTCGTGGTCACCGAGCCCCGGTTTCTGGAGCTCGCGAGGGCCGCCGGCTTCGACGATCACGTAGTCGTCCTCGAGCCGGGGCAGGGGCCGCCACCAGGCCAGATTGAGACGCCTCCCGATGCGCTCGCATTTCTCATCTGCACGTCGGGCTCAACCGGTCGGCCCAAGATCGTGATGCAGAGCCACCGCAACATGCTGCACAACATCCTTCGCTACACAAACGGGCTCGCCGTAAGCCAGGGCGAGCGGATCGCCTGGCTCGCCTCGCTCAGCGGCATGCAGGGGATCGTCACGGCCTGGTGTGGGCTTATGAATGGCGCGACGGTGTGCCCCTTCCCGCTTGCCGAACGGGGACTGATCGGTCTCGCGGACTGGATCGAAGGTGAGCGGATCACGCTGTTTGATGCGCTGCCGTCGATCCTTCGCAGTTTCGACCGGGTACTTCGGCCCACGCGGACGATTAAAGGAGTACGGCTCGTCCGGCTTGGGTCCGAGCCCGCATTCTCGAGCGACCTCGACATCTTCCGTCGCCGCTTCGCGACCGGAACCGTGCTCGCCAGCGTCTTCGGCTCCTCGGAGGCGGGAACGATGGCACAGATGCTCATCGCTCCGGATCAGGCGGTCGCGGGCGAGCGCCTTCCCGTCGGAAGCGTTACCGAGGGCATCGCCGTGGAACTGCGAAGCGAGACCGATGAGCCCGTGAGCGAAGGCGAGACCGGCGAGATCATTGTTTACGGCGATCACCTGTCTCCCGGCTACTGGCGGGACGAGCACCTAACCGAGCAACGGTTCGGGGACGACAGCGGCACGCGGTACTTCCGGACCGGTGATCTGGCACATCGCGACGAGAACGACAATCTGACGGTGATTGGCCGGACCGACGGCCTGGTCAAGGTCAACGGGCAGGGTGTTCAGCTCGAGGAAGTCGAGGCCGCGCTGACTCAGGAGCCGGACGTGGCTGCGGCCGCCGTGGCCCTCAAGCTGGACCAACGTGGCCAAGCGCGGCTGATCGCATACGTCAGCCCTCGCAACGAAGGCCAGCTCTCAGCGGCGGCATTGCGCCAGGCAGTGCGATCGAAGCTCGTCCCCCAAGCGGTGCCACATGAATTCTCGTTCGTCTCCGAGCTCCCGCTAAATAGCAACGGCAAGATCGATCGCTCGCGACTCGCTGAGGGCATCAGCAGTCGGGTGGGGCCCCGACGGGATGACTCATCCGCCCCGGAGCTGATCGAGGTGCTCACCTCCCTCTGGGCCGGCGCCCTCGAGCGCGATGCGATCGACGTGGACGAGACATTTCTCGAGCTGGGTGGCGACTCGCTCACTGCAGCCGTGATCGCGTCCGATGTGCACGATCGATTCGGCGTCGAGCTCGGTCTCGGCGAATTCGGCGAGGACCTCACGGTGGAAAGCATGGCCGGCCTGATCGACTCGGCTACGAAAGCGACGGCCAACGGCCGCGTGGGCGGCGAGCCTCCGCTGCGCCGTGAACCCCAGGTGGAGTCACCGCTCACCTTTGCCCAGGAGACGTTCTGGCACCAGGCCCCGCGGAAAGGGGCGGGTTTCAATGGGGCTGCCGGGTTCCGCATTCGCGGACCACTCGACGCCGCCGCGCTTCGACAGAGCCTGCAGCAGATCGTAAGGCGTCACGAGATCCTGCGCACGGGGTTCGTGGCCCAAGATGGTCAGCCGGTTGCGGTTGTCCATCCGCCCTCACCGATCGAGGTACCGATCATCGACCTGAGCAGCGAAGCGGAACCCGAGAAGCGGGCGCTCGAGCTCTTGGCCGCCGACGCGAGGACACCGTTCGATCTGGAGGGGCCGTCACTGCTGCGGCTGCGTCTTGTACGGCTCCGCTCCGACGAGCACTGGCTTCTGCGCACGATCCACCATCTCGTCTCCGACGCTCTCTCGTGGCAGATCTTCGTCTCCGAGGTGGCAGCGCTGTATCCCGCATTTCGGCGCGGATCGGTCTCGCCACTGCCCGATGAGCCGCCGCTTCAGATGGGCGACTACGCGCGGTGGGAGCGGCGCGCCATCGATCCCGCCTCGCCTGCGTTTCAGGCCGAGCTCGACTGGTGGCGGCACCGGCTCAAGCCTCGACCGGCCGCGATATCGCTCCCCTTCCTCCGAGCCGAAGCGGAACCCGACGCGCCCGACGCCGACGGAATCGTCGAGCTCGTGGTGGGACGGGATTTGCTCGTACCGCTGGACGAGTGTGGGCGCGGGGTCGGTGCCACGTACTTCATGACGCGGCTCGCGGTGTTTTCGGCTCTCTTGGGATTCGAGACCGGCATCGGGGACATGGCCATCGACACCTACCTGAGCCTCCGTCGCCGCGGGGAGCTACGAGGGCTGTTCGGTCCTCTGATCAACCGATCCGTGATCAGGCTCGGGTTCGACGAGGGCGTAAGCCTTGGCGCATGGCTCGCCACGGTGCGCGCCGAGATAGTCGAGCTGGACCGGCATGGCTGGATTCCCTTCGACCTGTTGCTCGAGGAGCTACGTGAGCGCGGGGTCGGGCGGCCGACCTTGGGGACGAAGTTTCAGGTCGACGAGGAACCCGCGCCAGCCCGGTTTGCAGAGCTGGAGGTGGAGCCTCTGCAACGGGATCCGGTTGCCCCTTGGGCCTTCATGCTGCTCGTCAAGCGGACCGCGTCGGGCGAGCGCTGGCGCGCGGTATTTGATCCGAAGTTGCATGACCCCGGAGGCGTTGAGCGGTTCCTGGTCCGCATGCGCGCACTCGCCGTCGCCGCCGGCGCGGAGCCGCGACGACCGTTGGGCGAACTGCACGCGGCTGGCGCAGCGGCGCCGCTGCTCGACGGCGTGAGTCGATCGTGACCGAGAGATTCGACACCCTCGTGGTCGGGGCGGGGTTCGCCGGCTCGATCATGGCCGAACGGCTTGCCTCGCAGTGCGGACAGCGGGTGCTCGTGATCGACGAACGCGATCACGTCGCCGGGAGTGCACATGACTACCGGGACGAGCACGGCGTACTCGTCCACGCCTACGGGCCGCACATCTTCCACACCCAGTCCGCGCGCGTCGTCGAGTATCTGTCGCAGTTCACCGACTGGAGGCCATACGAGCACAAGGTGATGGCGAGGCTCGGCGAGCAACTCGTCCCGATGCCGATCAATCGAACGACAGTGAATATGTTCTTCGGCCTCGACCTGCAGACCGACGAGGATGTCGCAGCGCTCTTCGCCAGCAAGGCCGAGCGGATTGCCGAGCCTCGGACGAGCGAGGACGTGGTCGTCTCGAAGGTTGGACGCGAGCTCTACGAAGCGTTCTTCCGAGGCTATACGCGCAAGCAGTGGCAGCGCGATCCCTCGGAACTTCATCGATCCGTGTGCGGGCGGGTCGCGATCCGCACCAATGCGGACGATCGGTACTTCAGCGACTGGCATCAGAAGATGCCGGCGGATGGATACACCGCGATGTTCGGGCGCATTCTCGAGCACCCGGGAATCGAGGTGAGGACCGGAGTGTCGTTCGAGGACGCTCGCGAGGACGTCACGTATTCGCACCTCGTCTACACAGGCAGAATCGATGCCTACTTCGGCTCCGAGTATGGGCAGCTCCCGTATCGCAGCCTTGAATTCGAGCTGCGCAACCAAGCGACCCCCGACGGACGACTGTTGCAGCCGGTGGGAACAATCAACTATGTGAGCGAGGACGTCGAATGGACGCGTGTCACTGAGTACCGGCACCTGACCGGCCAGACTCACGACACCTCGACACTCGCAATCGAATATCCGCGTACCGAAGGCGACCCGTACTACCCGATCCCGAGCGACGACACCCACGCCCTCTACCGGCGCTACGCCCTACGCGCCGCCGAGGAGACCGAGGTCACATTCGTCGGACGCCTCGCCCGCTACCAATACCTGGATATGGACCAGGTGGTCGCCCAGGCGCTTACCACGTTCCAGAGGCTCAGAGGGCGTCTGGATCTCGTCGAATCGTGGCCAGCCATGCCCTGAAAGGTCCGACCCGGCGCTGGCGCACACACTCTCGCAGGTCTTCGATGACCCAGCCCCTGGCAAAGGTCGCCCGGATCTCGTCTTCGCCGATGCGACGTGGCCCCCGATCGCTCTTGTCCCGGTCGCTGACACAGGTGAGATACAGAACTCCGCCGGGCCGAACCACGTTGGCCAGACTCGACGCATAGAGCGAGCGCAGGTCATCGTTGAAGAAGACTTGGAAGGTCCCGCTGTCGATGACAACGTCGAACACCTCGCCCAGCCGATCGAGGCGGAGGGCGTCCGCGACCTGGAACCGAACCGCGACGCGCTTGGCCCGCGCCTTGGCTGAGGCTTGCTCAATCGCCCGAGGGGAGAGGTCCACGCCAAGGACCCGAGCACCGTGCTGCGCGACGGCGATCGCGTTCTCGCCGCTGCCGCATCCCACGTCGAGAACGCGCCCCCGAATCTGGCCCGAGACTGCGAGTTCGACCACCACCGGTTGAGGGGCATCGATCTCCCACGGAGGTGGCTCGGCTCGGCTGTACTTCTCGTCCCACTGCTCCACGTCGTCCAGACCCCTTTTCATATCCTATCCCCGGTGTCCGCCCGGCTCGATTCCACCGCGGTCTGATGGGGCTGCCGGCGCCGTTCGTCGTGGGCGCGTCTCGCTCCGGCACAACGATGCTGCGGCTCATGCTCGATTCACATCCACAGCTGGCGATTCCTCCCGAAACTCATTTCATCCCGGAGGTGGCGGCGCTGTGCAAGGCCGCCGAGGATCCCGCGGCGGTTGCGCTCGAAGCGATCATCGAGACGGACCGCTGGCCCTCCTTCCAGCTGGACCCGGACGCGCTGCGCAGCCGAGCCGTGGCGGCGCAATGCCGGTCGCTCTCGGATGTCCTGCGCGTGTTCTACGGCAGCTATGCCGAGGCCGCCGGCAAGCCACGCTGGGGTGACAAAACGCCTTTCTATCTCTTGACGATGCCCCTGATCTCCAGGCTGCTCGACGAGGCGCATTTCGTCCACATCATCAGAGACGGGCGGGATGTCGCGTTGTCGGTCATACCGCTCTGGTACGGGCCCACCTCCGTGCCCGACGCAGCGGACTGGTGGGTCAAGCGCGTTCGCCGGGCTCGCGAGGATGGCGCGCATCTCCCGTATGCCGAGGTCCACTATGAGAAGCTGGTGGTGGAGCCCGAGGCGGAGCTGAGACGGCTCTGCTCGTTCCTCGGGCTCGATTACGACGCGGAGATGCTCTGCTTCGACAAACGGGTCCGCGAGCGGACCGTCAGAGTGGGTCCGCATCTCGTCAATCTGAGCGTGGCGGCCGCGCTCGCTGCCGAGCCCGGTGAGCCTGAGGTCTCCGCGGAAATGACGGTCCCACCTTCCGGCATGCAAGCCCGGTTGAGCGCCAGGCTGAGCGGCCCGCCTGACACAGCCAGCGTCGGACGGTGGCGAAGGAAGATGACGAGCGCCGAGGTCCGAAGTTTCAACGCGATCGCGGGCGACCTGCTGGAAGAACTCGGTTATCCACTTCGGTAGCGCTTTCCGCCGCTTGCCGCAGCAGGGCAGCAAGCTCGATGGCCCGGTCGCGACGGGAAAATCGGCGGAGTACCTCGTCCCGGACCGAGGATCTGGTCCGCAGACGTCCCTGTGCCCAGGCACTCTGTAACTCGGCGATCTTGTCGGCGATCGCGGCGTGGTCACGGACATCGACGCAGACACCCGCGTCGAGCTCCTGAACCAAGCGCGCGCCCAGGTTGTCCGGCGAGGCGACACACAGGATCGGAACGCCCGTGGCCAAGTACTCGTAGATCTTGCCGGTCACGGCCTTCCTCTCGGCTTCCTCGTAGAAGAGCAGGGCAGACGCGGAAAGCATCTCGGCGATCGATTCCGCGTGCGTGACATAGCCGGTGGCCGTGATCGGCAGATCGCGAGGAACGTCAACGGTCGGCGTTGCCCATCCGACGAGCCGTACGTCGAGCTTGTCAGCGTCGAGCACACCGGTTTCCACACCGTGACGCAGCGCCTGGAACAGACTGGCACCGTCGCGCGCGTGATGAAGAGTGCCGACGTGTGCGAGCCGGAATCGTGAGGAGTCCGGCGCAGCCGAGACCGGGATCCGGCCGACGAAGTCGTCGGGGTCGACGCCGTTGGCGATCGTCACTCGTCGAGGCGCGTTCACCGGGAGGTCCCGGAGATCCATGCTGTCGTCGGCCACCGTCACGAACGATGCCTCGGCCGTGATCGTCCTTTCAAGCGAGTTCCGTGCCGCGCCGAACGCGGGGAGGGACGCCCCGTAGGCCGCGAACAGCGGATCGAGCGTCCATGCGTCACGGAAGTCGGCCACCCACGGTGTACCCGTGACCCGATGCAGGATCAGAGCGGCGAGGTGCGCCGTGGCCGGTGGGTGAGTGCTGTAGATGACGCTCGGTCTTTCCCCTTCGATGGCCCGCAACCCTTCAGCGACCGCTGGCACGAGCCAGCCCGCACGGACGTCGGGCCAAAGGGTGGCCGCCTCGGGAGCGGGAGGCAGCCCACCCAGCCGGAGCATGCCCTGGAGGGCCTCCTGGACATCCGGAGATCGGAGCTCGCCGGTGCGGACGACCTTCGCTGAAGCGGGCAGCTCGGCGAGGAGCGACTCGTCGCCGAGCGGGAACGCATCCTGCGCCGCGATGATGGTCGCCTCGATGCCGTCGTGCGAGAGGTATTTCACGTGCTTCAACGTGCGCTGCACCCCGCCGCCGCCGGACGGCGGGAAGTGGAATGAGAGCACCAAGATCCTCATCCAGCCGTCGCCGTCAGCGCGACGCCTTCGGCTTCGACCAGAACACGATGATTTCCGGTTTCCGTCACCGCAGTGGGGAGCTCGAACCGGAAACCATGGCGCCCGTCGCCGATTCCCGCCTCCGTCAGGCCCGCGCGGCCCACGTCCGCTGCGCCCTGACATGCCTCTGCGCCGTCGACAACTACTCGCATCCACACCCGCCAGTTCGGTGCACCGGGCCGGTACGCCCAGCCCGAGACGATCCCGTTCGAGATCGGATCCACCCGGCCGATGACCGCGTCCCGCACGTGGAATTCGACGCCTTCCCACAGCTCGCGTTTTTGCTCGGTAACCGTCTCAAAGCTCGGGCTTGATGGGATCGGGACGCCGGACGTGGTCTCGACGCGCAGACTGTGTGTACGCTCGCTCGCCAGGTGCGACGGCAGGGGGATCCGGAACCCATAGCGACCGTCTCCCAAGGACGCCCCGGCAAGCTCAGGGCGATCGAGATCGGAAAGGCCCTCGGCGATCGCCACGCCGTCCACGATCACGCGCAACGTCGGCCGCCAGTTCAGCTGATCGGGCTTGCAGGCCCAGCCCGACAGGATGCCGTCGCAGATCCGCTCGACGCGTCCGATCACCGAATCTTCGAGCGAAAAGCGCACCTCCGCCCACGGGTTCGGAGGGTCGGCTGGGATCGCCTCGAAGGTCGGGGCCGCGGCGAGCCGCACGCCGCCGGTTTCGACTCTGAGGCGATGATCGCCCGCGGACGCCACGCGCACGGGCAGCCTGATTTCGAAGCCGTGATGCCCGTCGCCGACGCCATCATCGGCGAGCGAAGGATGGTCCAGATTCGCGACGCTGCCGGCGACGTCCTGCCCGTCGACGACGGCACGCACGTTCACGCGCCAGCCCGGCGCCGTTGGGTTCCATGCCCATCCCGTCACGGCTCCTTCTCTGAGTCGCTCTACGCGACCCTGAATGAGATCGGTGCCCACGATCTGCACGGCACCAGACCCCGCATCGCCCCCTTCTGCCATCGTCGATGCCGGTCCGGCGGTGCCATGGCCGCCTCCGGGAGGCCATGGGACGCGCTTCGCGAGTTCGTATGCGCGCTCCCAGTTTGGTGACGATTCGCGACTTGCGTCGTGGAGGCCGGCGAAGACGCCTTCAAGGACCTCAAGCGTGGCGCCGTAGCTGAGCTGGTCGAGGAAATAGTTGCGGCCGCGCCGCGCCTGTGCCCGCATCCCGTCACGATCCGAGAACAACTCGGAGATCCGAGTCGCCACGGGGACGGCGCCGATGCCGCTGATCAGCCCGTCCCGGATGAGCGGCTCCAGCGGTGGTGTCGCGCGCACGAGGACCGGCACGCCCATCGCCAACAACTCGGTCAGCTTCGCGGGCAGTTGATGCTCGGTCGTCTTGTGTGTGGGGTCCTGCAGGAGGCAGGCGAGGTCGCCGATCAGGGTTAGCCGCGGAACTTCGGACACCGGCTGGTACTCGATCAACTGCGTGCGGCCGGCGGCCACGCGCGCGAGCTCGATCCGGTCAGCGGGATTGTTCAGCGAGCCGATCACGCACAGCTTGTAGCGGCTGTCGCCGAGATCCTCGAGCGCCTCCGCGAGCTCGAGCACGCCCTTGAAGCGCCTCGGGGTGCCGAGGAACAGCACGACGCGGTCATCGTCCGTGTATCCGTACTCGGCTCGGACCGCCTCTCTGTCGTAGCGCGCGGGATCGAACACCAATTCGTCGCGCGCCTGCGGGACGATTGCGCCTCCGTAGATGTCGCGTAGCACTGGGCTCGCGACCGTGACGGCGTCCGCGTCGCCGATCAATTCCTCAGCGGCCCGGCTCCACAACGCGCCGTACGGGACCGCGGCGTTGCGCTGACGGAGGCGTCTTTCCACCTGATCGAGCGTGAGCGCATCATTTGCGCCGACCCAGCTGAGCTCCCATTCGTCGAGATCGGTGATCACCGGAACCCCGTGCCGGCGCTTCAGCAGCATCGCGATCAGCAGCCCCGGGAAGCGCGGCTTGCACGCGATCACGAGGTCGGTCTGGAGGCCCTCGATCGCGCGCTCGGCCTCCTCCACGTAACCGGGCAGGTCCCCCCCGGCAAAGGCGAGCATCTCCACGTCGCTCGTGCGGATCGGTTTCCAGATCCCGTCCCCGAACTGCGGAAACATGGGACCGACGAGAATCGAGTCATACCGCCGCCGCAGCATGTCGGCGTGGAAGTACGGGCGGCCCACGGCGTTGTGCCCCATGTCCCAAGACACGACCGTGATGTGCTCGAAGCCGGCCACCGTGGGGCAGGGTACGGCAGACGGGGGGATGCCCAATCACTTCCTCGTGATACGCGGGCTGTTGGAGCCCGGCGTCAGCCGTTGGATGGATTGCCCGGTAAACGGCATCCAGGAAGGAGGGTGGGCTGCGGGATGGTCGCGCGGCGCGGCGGGTCTTCGGAGCCGAAGGGCGGTTTCGCGACCGAAGGGGGCCGCTTCATGGTGCCTAACACGACAGAACCGACTTTTCTGGCGAGCCCTGTCGACCTATGCACACTCTTCATGCACGGCTCGACAGGGCTCGTAATTTCGGACGGTGTTGGCGTGCTATGCACCATCCAAACGAGCAAAACCGCAACAGATGCTGCTGCAGGCTCACCCCGGCCGGCGACCCATCCCCTCCTCCTTGCTGCTGTTCGCCGGAGCAGCCCACCGGTCGGGCCGCGTCGGGTTGAGGCGGCGACTAGCCGGAGTTAGTCACCCCGTATACGTGTAGTGGTCGGCCGCGCTGGTCCCGCTCGTCCCGCCCCCCGTGGTCACGGTCACACCGACGGTGCCCGCGCCTTCAGCGGGCGCCACGGCACGGATCTTCGTCGGCGACACGAACGTCACGGGCCCCGAGCCGACCGAGCCGAAGCTGACCGTCGCGTCCGGGGTGAAGCCGTGCCCTTGATCGTGACGGTGTTGCCGCCGTGCGTGTGGCCCGACGTGGGGTCGATGCTCGTCACCACCGGCGGACCGTAGACGTAGTCATCGCCGCTGGCCGCCGGGGAGACTCCACCCGGGGTTTTCACCTCGACGCGGACGGGGCCGGGCGCCCCCGACGGGGCATTGATCTCCAGCTCGGTCGAGGACACGAACGAG
This sequence comes from uncultured Solirubrobacterales bacterium, assembly GCA_963812225.1. Taxonomy (GTDB): domain Bacteria; phylum Actinomycetota; class Thermoleophilia; order Solirubrobacterales; family Solirubrobacteraceae; genus Palsa-465. Next base: position 741,450 of record CAWEUN010000001.1, on the reverse strand, counting down.
GCCGCAGTGAAGCTCCCGCCACCGAACCGCACCGTCGACCCGGGGAAGAAGTTCGTGCCCGTGATCGTCACGGTGTTGCCCCCGCCGGTCGGGCCGGCTCCGGGAGCGAGACCGGTGATCGTCGGCGGTGCCGCGTATGTGTATCGGTCCGCCGGCGAGGTCAGGCTGGTGTTGCCGCCGCTGGTTACCGTCACATCGACGACACCCGGAGCTTGGCCCGGGACCACCGCCGTCAGCTTCGTGGAAGAGGCAACCGTCACCGTCGGCGAGGCCACGGTGCCGAAGTCAACGGTGGCGCCGGGGGCGTAACCGGCGCCCTTGATCGTCACCGTGGTGCCGCCCGCGGCCGCGCCCACGTCGTGGCTCAGGCTCCACACGGCGGGGGCTGGGGTAACCAGCATCGCGTGGGCTATCGACGAGGCGTCGAAGTACGAGCCGACGGCTAGGCATCCACCGCTCGGCGGACACGAGACACGGAAGAGTGTCGAATCCGGATTGGCGGCGGGGGCCGGGCTCAGGCCGCCGGACAGCGGGGTCGCCGCCGAGGAGGAACCGCCCGCGATCGTCTCGACGAGCGCTCTGATGGTCCCGTCGTCGGCGGGGTACTGGCCGACAGCCACGCAGCTGCTCGAGTTTGCGCACGACATCCGCTGGAACTCAAGCGCCGTCGGCGACGACGCGCCTGGATGCGCTCCCGACAGCGACGCCAGCGTCGTGGTGGCACCGGTCCCCGTGATCGTCGTGATCGTCGGCTCACGCCCCGAGGCCGACGTCGTGTAGGCATCGACCGCGGTGCAGCTAGTGTCGCAGTCGATCCCGTCGAAGGCGAATAGCGGATTACTCCCGGCCGGCGGTTTGATGTGGCTGAGATTGACGGCGGTCGTTGCCCCGCCGGTGACGATCAATCCCTGGGTGGCATCGGTCTGGTCCTCGTAGGTGCCGACTTCGGCGCAGGAACCCGACGCCGGGCAAGAGACGTTGGTCAGCGCTCCGCCGCTCGGCTGTGGTCCGTTCATGATGGCCGGGGGGTTGAGCCCTGCCAGCGACGGAGTCGACGCCACCCAGGTGCCACCCGACAGCGTTTCGACGAGATCGCCCTCGCCGCCGTCGCCGTCTCCCACCGCCGTGCAGATGCCGTTGTGTGGACAGGAAACGTCGAACAGTTGCCCGAACGTTCCCGCCGGGCTCAGCGTCGAGATCGGTGGGGTTGTCGACTTCCACGTTCCAGAGGCCAGCCGTTCGGCGAGCGGTTGATTGCTCGCCGAGGTGCCCGAGTAGGCGCCCACGGCGACGCAGTCACCCTCCGCCGGGCACGACATGCTCTCGAGTCCCGCGCTCTCCGTTGCGGGATTCGGTGGCGGATTCAGGCCGGTCAACGGGAGTGTGGTCGCGCTCCACGACCCATTGTCGAGAGTCTCGGCCAACAGGTGAGTTTTGCCCGATCCGTCCACGTACTGCCCGTCGGCGGCACACCACCCCATGACTGGACAGCGCACGTCGAACAGGAACACCTGCGGATTGCCTCCGGGGGCGGGATTCAGTCCGGACAGCGGCGCGGAGGTGGCGGTGAATCCCCCGCCCGAGAGAGTCTCGATCAGGCCCTGACGGGACCCGGTGTTATCGACGTATGAGCCCACGGCGACGCACCATCCGCCGACGGCGCACGAGACGCCCTCGAAAGACGCGAAAGATTGGATGCTGGGGGCCGGTTCCAGGCCGCTCAGCGGCGCGTTCTGGGCGACCCACGTGGTCGCGCCAGCCGGCATCGCAAACACAAGTAGACACGCCACGGCGACCCCACACGTCGCCAGTGCTCGGCGCTCGAGCCTGACCCTCATCCGATCCCTCCTCAACGACTTAGTGCCCGCGCCCCCCAGACCACTGGCGCTGCGGTGACGCTAGCCTGCCCTCGGCGGCGAGTCAAGCCGTACCGGGACGCCCGACATACGACGTGCGCCGGCTCGGAAACTCAGCCGGACGTTGCGCGCCGCCGATAAGCGATCGATGGAGGTGCACACAAAGCCGATCCGGGCGCTGACCTTAGCGTCGGTGCTGGCGCCGCTTGCGATCGCTTTTCTGGCGATGGTCGCCGCCTACGCGGGCCTGCCCAGATCCGCTTCGTTCGACGTCGCGTGGACTTTCGCCGCGGTTGGCGCGCTCGCAGGGGTGGTGCACGCTCGCGGCCGTGCCCAGACCGCCAACCGGGCACGCTGGACGCTGTGGGCGATCGCCGCCGCGTGCTGGCTGATCGGGCAACTCGGCTGGGACGTGTTTGGCGTCATCGGCTTCCCGTCGTCCCCAAACGTCGCCGACTTCGGCTGGTACGCCTTCGCGTTGCTGGTGATGGCGAGCATGCTGCGCCTGCCGCGATCACCCCGAGCCGTTCAGGTCGTGTTCGCGTTCGAGTCGCTGCCCTTGATCGCCGCGGCGGTGGCGCTGTCGCTGGCGATGGAGTGGTCCCGGGCCGGGGCTTCCGAGCTGGCCCTGGCCCCGAAGCTCGCGGCAATTGCGTACCCGGTGCTCTACATCTCGGCGGCGGTGCTCACGCTCCAGGCGATGGCGAGTGGTTCGCTGCGGGGACTGCGGACCATGTCGCTGCGGTTGGTGCTCGTCGGTCTGGGCGCGCAGGCGCTCGCTTTCAGCCTCTGGACCAGCCAGTTGTTGCAGGGCACGTATTCCCCAGGGCACACATTGCTGGATCCGCTGTGGGTCCTCGGCCTCACGGCGATCGGGATCGGCGGGGTGCTCGCCGCGCGCACGCCCGAACCGGTCGCGCGGTTCGAGGAGCCCAGCTCGAAGGGCATTGTCCTGCCGGCCGGGATGTTCCTGGTGCTGCTCGTCGCGCTCGTGACCTCTCGGCTGATCGACGCCCCCGCCGGCGAGACGATCACCCTCGAAGCCGGGCTGATGTTCTGCGGCGCCGCGCTGATCGCGCGCTCGGCACTGCTCGGGCGCTACATGCACGTTTCGCTGAGTCGTGAGCGGGCCGCGATGGCGCAGCTCGCGGAGCGCGAGTCGGAGCTCGCGAAGCTGAACCACCAACTGATCGAGGACTCCAGGCGTGACCCGCTGACCGGGATCGGCAACCGCCGCGCACTTGCCGACGATCTTCCGTTGCTGGAGGCGATTCACCGCGACCGCACGGAGACGTTCGCGTTCGCGCTATGCGACGTGGACCACTTCAAGTCCTATAACGACAGGATCGGACACCTCGCCGGCGATCAGGCGCTGCGCATGATTGCCTCGATCGCTCGCGGAGCGCTGCGCGAATCGGACGCGGCCTACAGGTTCGGCGGCGAGGAGCTGCTGCTCGTGCTGCGCGATGTATCCGATGCCGAGGCAGTCCAGGTCGCGGAGCGGGTTCGCTTCGCCGTGGAGCGGGCCGCCTTCGTTCACCCCGAGGGAGAGGACGGCGTTCTGACGGTGTCGATCGGCGTCGCATGCAGCGATGAGGATCCGGGACAGCTCCTATCCATGGCCGATGCCGCCCTCTATCAGGCCAAGCATCTCGGGCGCAATCGCGTGATCTCGTCGTCCGAGAGCGACTCGACTCCGACGCCGATCTGGCAGCGCCCGCAAACGACCGAGGAGCCCGTGGCCAGGCACCTGCGGAGCATGCTCGCCGTCTCGCGCGCCGCGGCCGAACGCGAGGGCCCGATGCCGGTCCTCGAGGCGCTGGCGGAGGCGATCCACACCGAGCTGTCCTTCCAGGTCGTGGCGGTGAATCTGCGGGAAGAGTGCGGCGACCTGTTTCACGTTGTCCTGGTGCTCGGCGATCACGAGGCGCGGTGCGCGCTGCTTGGCAGCACGAACACGCTCGCCGAATGGGAAGGCCTGTTCGCAGCGGGCGAGAACGTCCACGGCGCCGCGTGGCTACCCGCGGGCTCGTACGACTACGAGATGGAGGGGGCCGTCTGGACCCCGCCGGAGGTCGCCTCCCTATTCCCGGACGCGTGGCACCCGGAGGACATGCTTCTGCTTCCATTGCGGGCATCGACGGGCGAGTTGCTCGGGATCGTCTCCGTCGACCAACCCGTGCTCGGCCGCCGTCCGTCCGAAGCGGAGATCGGCGTGCTGACGGCGGTAGTCGCCCACGCCGGCCTCGCGCTCGACCAGACGCACCGCGAGGAACAGGCCATCCGCGACCAGTCCGACGAGCTTCGGCTGGCGGCCGTGATGCTGCTCGCCGAGACCCTCGACCTGCGAGATCCGAGCACGGCGCTGCATTCGACGACGGTCGGGCGGTTCGCGCGCGAGACCGCGCTCGCGCTCGGTCTACCTCCCGACCACGTAGCGCGAGTTCATGCCGCCGGCGTGCTGCACGATCTCGGCAAGCTCGGGATCGCCGACGCGATCCTGCACAAGCCGGGGCCGCTCGACGACGGCGAATGGCGCGAGATGCGACGCCACCCCGAGATCGGTGCTCGCATCCTCGAGCACGCGGGGATGTACGACATCGCCGACTGGGTCCGAGCCCATCATGAGCGCGTCGACGGCGAGGGCTATCCAGCCGGGCTCCGCGGCTCGGAGATCTCGCTGGAGGCACGAGTCCTCGCGGTGGCCGATGCCTACGAGGCGATGATCACTGACCGTCCCTACCGCCCCGGCATGGCTTCAGAGCTTGCGCGCGCCGAGCTGCGGCGGTGCGCGGGAACGCAGTTCGACGCGCGCGTGGTCGACGCTTTCCTCGGAGCGGTGCCCGTCGTCCCGCAGGCGTACGACGGACACGCGACCGCCAAGGTCGCCGCGCTGTAACCAAATAGCATCGCGGCGATGAGTGACCCGCCTCCCGCGCGTTACTTCGTGGTCCCGCACACGCACTGGGATCGCGAGTGGTATCGCCCGTTCGAGCACTTCCACCTGCTGCTCGCGGGCGTCGTCGACGAGGTGCTCGTCACGCTCGAGCGGGATCCGGACTTCACGTCGTTCACGCTCGACGGCCAGGGGATCGTGCTCGAGGACTATCTGGCGCTCCGGCCGGAGAACGAGTCACGCCTGCGGGCGCTGATCTCGGCAGGCCGGCTCGAGATCGGACCGAGCTACGTGCTGCCGGATGAGTTTCTGGTCGGCGGCGAGCCACTCATACGCAACCTTCTGATCGGCCGAGCCGTCTGCGAACGGTTCGGCGGCCGGCCGTCGCCGGCCGGTTACCTGCCCGACAGCTTCGGCCATCCGCTCCAGCTCCCGCAGATCCTCGCCGGCTTCGGGCTCGAGACCTTCCTGTTCTCCCGCGGGCTCGGCGATCAGCTTGACGATCTCGGCGTCTGCTTTGAATGGGTCGCGCCGGACGGGAGCGCGGTTCGCGCGGTCCAGCTCCTGGCTGACTACAGCAACTTCGCCAACATCTCCGGCCCGGACGATGGCGAGGCCCGGGTCCGTGGACTGATGGAGCGGTTCGGGCCGGCGCTCGGCCGCGCGGACGCCCACGAGGTCGTCCTGTGCAACGGCACCGATCACTGGCGGATCCAGCCCGAGATGCCGGCGTGGTGCGCCGAGCTGGAGCGGCGGTTCCCCGGCTCGTCATTCGCGATCGCCGGCTACGGCGATTACGTCTCGGCTTTGCGGACCGGTGACCTTCCCTCCTGGAGCGGCGAGCTACTCGGCAGCCGGCTGCAGAACGTCCTGCGCGGTGTCAATTCCGCGCGTCTATATCTCAAGCAGGCCAACGAACTTGCCGAGCAGCGACTGCTGAGCGTTGAGACGCTCGCCGCGCTGAGCGCAATCCGCAACGGCACCCGGTTTCCGAACGAAGACTTCACGTTTGCCTGGCGCGAGCTCTTGAAGTGCCAGCCGCACGACTCAATCTGCGGCTGTTCGTGCGACGAGGTCCACAGGGACATGCTCGATCGCTATACGTCGCTTCACCGGACGCTCGACATGCTGACTTGGGACGCCCTCGAAGGGGTCGCGGTGAGCGACGGCGCCGGTGAGATCGGTCTCGTGAACTCGTTGCCGGTCGCGCGTTCGGGGCTGCTTGCGCTGGAGGGAGCCGAACCGATGGTGATCGAGCTCGCTGGCTTCGAGGCGCGGACGGTCGCGCCGGTGCTGGCCACGCCGCCGGCACCGCGGGACGGTCACGTCATCGAAAGCGACAGGTTCAGGGTGGCGGTCGCCGGAGACGGCACGCTGTCTATCGATGACCTGCGGAGCGGCCGTCGCTTCGAAGGGCTCCACGCGCTCGAGGACGAGCTCGACATGGGCGACCTTTACAACTTCTGTCCCGCCGCCGGCGCCGATGTGTGGCGGTGCCCCGGCGCCTCGGCGCGGATCCTGTCGGACGGCCCCGTTCGCTGGGATCTCGAGGTCTGTTGGCGCGGCGAGCGACCGGCCGGCCTCGACGACGACATGCGACCACAGTCCGAGACCGTCGCGCTCGAGCTTACGACGGTCATTCGTTTGGTGCGCGGCAGCGATCGGATCGAATTTCAGACCACGATCGACAACGCGGCGAGAGACCACCGGCTTCGGGTCGTGTTTGCGGTCGGCGACGTGCGCGGACCGGTTCGCGCCGAAGGTCAGTTCGCGGTCGTGCGGCGATCGCTTGAGCCGGCCGAGCCGCAAACGCAATGGTGCGAGCCTCCGGACCCGACGCAGCACGCCATCGGCGTGGTCGCCCTCGGGCCGCTCGCGATCCTGACTCGCGGCCTTCCGGAGTACGAGGCCCGGACCGGTCCCGGCGGATCCGAGCTGTGCCTCACGATGCTTCGCGGCGTCGGCGTGATCTCCCGTGCGGCAGGTGAGATCTCGACGCGTCCCGTCGCGGCAGGCCCTGGGATGGCCACGCCCGAGGGTCAGTGCCTCGGGCGCCATGTGCTCGACTACGCCCTGCGGCTCGACGCCGACGAACTCGACGACGTCGCGCTTGTGCGCGAGTCCCAGGACTATCGCTCCCCGTTCCTCGTGCTTCCGCAGCGCGTGCAGTTCGACCCGCCGATCAGACTCGAGGGGGAGGTCGTGTACTCCTGCTTGAAAGGAGCGGAGGACGGTGACTCGCTCGTGATGCGGGCCTTCAACCCGGCTTCGGAAGCGACGACGGCGCGCGTGCTGGGCCCTGTCGAGGCGGAGCGGCTGCGGCTCGATGAGTCCGGAGGAGTGCCGCTCGAGGGCGGGACGGTCGACGTCGGTCCCGGCGAGATCGTGACGCTTCGGCTACGAACTCGCGCATGAGTCGCCGGTTGCGCCGCAGCGAACCGGCGCGGGATAACTTGTGTGAGCCGATGCGCGCCACCTGCCGCAGCTTGGTCATCGTCTGGACCATCGCCGTCTCCGCTCTGCTGCTGCCCGTAGGGACCGCCGCTGCCGCAGGCTCGGCGTGCTCGAGCGTGCTCGGCGGCGCCACCGTTGGCGGTCCTAGGCACGCCGTGGCCTGGCGGGCGGGGGTCGAGGAGCGCACCGCCGTCTTCTACCGCCTACCCGGAAAGAGTCTGCGTCCCTCGCGCTGGATGGCGCCGGCGGATGCTCCCTCGCTCTTGGTGATCGCGCGCGCCCGGGCGGCGGATGACCGTTGCTGGTTGCGAGTCCGGCTTCCGTGGCGACCGAACAACGCAGCCGGCTGGGTCAATGCCAAGAAGGTCTACCTGCAGAGGACTCGGTGGCGCATCGAGGTTTCGACGGCTCGGCGTACGCTCACCCTGCTGCGCGGCGGAGCGCCCGTTCGTACCGTGAGCGTTGTCGTCGGGAAGCCGAGCACGCCCACGCCACACGGGCTGTTCGCCATCGTGTGGGCGATACCGTGGAATCCGAGCGATTTCCTCGGCAGTTGGGTGCTCGAGCTGACCGCTCACAGCAATGTGTTGCAACAGTTCGACGGAGGCGACGGCACGGTTGGGATCCACGGTCGCGGAGGAGCGAGCCTGCTCGATCCGCTCGGGTCCGCTGCCAGCCACGGCTGCATCCGGTTGGCGAACGCCACAATCGACTGGCTGGTGGCCACGATCGGCAGATATCGGCTGCCCGGAACCCCGGTTCAGGTCTCGGGTAGCTAGCGGAGCGGCTGCGAGCGCGGAGCGTTCGAGGCACACGCCAGGCAGAGAACGCCGTCCGGGAGCGCTCGCAGCCGGCCTGGTGAGATTGCCTCGCCGCAGTTGTCGCAGCGCCCGTACGTGCCGTCATCGAGTTTCGCGAGCGCGCGCTCGGTGCGCGCCAGCGCCTGCTCGAGCGAAGCCCCCACACCAATGTCAGTGAGCCTGCTCACGGCCTCGGTGGTTCCGTCGCCGATCCGCTTGCCAAACCCCAGCTCGCTGCCGCGCTCGGGTCGCTTCGATAGCACCGCGATCCGCTCGCGCATTTGATCGCGCTGGCTTTCAAGCTCCCCGCGGATCTCCTGCAGGTCTCGTTCTCGGTCGGGCATCAGCGGCCCTCGATGCTATCGCCGTGCGTGGGCGCGCCCACGCACCAGGGTCGCCTAGCCGGCGCCGGCGCCGTAGCGCCCCGGCCGACCTTCCAGGATCACCGTCTTGGTCTCGAGGAACGGGTACAGCCCCTCGGTTCCGCCCTCGCGACCGATCCCTGACTGCTTGAAGCCGCCGAACGCGATCCCGAAGTCGGTCCGGAAGGCGTTGTGGCCAACCGTGCCCGAACGAAGTTCTCCCGCGACCGCCCTAGCCCGCTCCACGTCGTTCGTGAACACCGAGGCGTTGAGTCCATAGATCGTGTCGTTGGCAACGCGTACGGCATCGCGTTCGTCGTCGACCGGGATCACGCTGAGGACCGGCCCAAAGATCTCCTCGCGTGCGATCTTCGAGCCGTTGTCGACGTTCCCGAACACCGTCGGCTCGACAAACCAGCCCCGCTCGAGGTGGGCCGGACGTTGGCCCCCGGTGGCGAGGGTGGCGCCTTCCTGCACGCCCGTTCCGATGTATTCCAGCACCCGGTCGCGCTGACGTTCGGAGGCCAACGGTCCCATCTGGGTCTCGGGGTCAAAGGGGTCGCCGACCCGCACCTTTGAACACGTGGATGCCAGCGCATCGAGCAGCTCGTTATGCCGACGGCGCGGAACGACGATCCGCGTCAGCGCCGAGCACACCTGGCCCGACAGGAAGCATTGGGCGCCCGCGATCGTCCGAGCGACTGTCTCGAGATCGACGTCGTCCAGGATCACCGCCGCCGACTTACCGCCCAGCTCCAGAGTGCAGCGAGCGATCCGCTCACCGCAGATCGCGGCGATCCGCCGACCCGCGGCCGTTGAACCCGTGAACGTGATCTTGTCAACGAGCGGATCGTGCACCAGAAGCTCTGACACCTCGCGGTCGGCGGTCACGACGTTGAGCACGCCGGGCGGCAGCCCGACCTCCTCGGCGATCTCGGCCAGGAGATAGCCCTCGCCGGGCGCCTCGGGCGACGACTTCAAGACCTCGGTGCACCCCGCCAGCAACGCCGGAGCCACCTTGTTGGAGATCAAGGTCATCGGCACGTTCCAAGGGATGATCGCGCCGACAACGCCCACCGGCTCACGCACAATCAAGCCGAACTCGCCACCAGCCGTCGGCCGTGCCTCTTCCTCGAACGGGAAGGTGTCCGCCAGTGAGGCGTAGTACTCAAACTTTCGGGCGGCACCCTCGGCGGCCTTCTTGGCGATGCCGTGCAGCACCCCCGATTCCCGTGGCCAGATGTCACCAACCTCGTCGCCGCGCTTACGCAGTGCCGTCGCGATCGCGCGAAGGTACTCGGCGCGCTCGGCATGACTCATTCGCGGCCACGGGCCGGCATCGAACGCTCTGCGCGCCGCCTCGACGGCGCGGGCAATGTCAGTCGCCTCGGCCTCGGCGACCGAAAAGAACCGCTGCTCCGTTGCGGAATCAGTCACCGTGATCGACGCGTCGCTCGACGGCGCGACCCACTCGCCGCCGATGAAAAAGCGATCGAGGTGGCGGAGCTGCACCCCCAGCTCTTCAGTCAAGCTCATCGATCGAGCAACGGAATCTGAGCTGCCGTACTTGTGCCTGCGGCGGCCCCTCAGCTGAACGTCTACGAGGCTCTCAGGGACAGCGGTCGGCTCACCGCCGGCCGCGCGGCACCATCGCCGGCGAAGCTCGTGCGCACCATGGCGCCGCGCGAAGGGCGACGCAACGTGGCCGCGAACGTACCGTCTCGGCGCAGCCGCGCCGTCGTCGCCGTCGCGTAGCCGCGGCTTCCGCGCGACCGATCCACCCCGAACGTTTCCCCGGACATTTGCCGGTCGTCCTAGGATCTCATTGACATGTCGGTGCCGCCGTGGGAAGAGGATGAGGGGTTGGGCGAGCAGGGTCTCGCCGATAGCGATGCAACACAGCTGCAGGAAGTGGTCCTGCGCTTCGGGCTCACTCTCCCGACCGCGCGCGGTGCCGAGGCATTCGCGCGCCTGTTCGGGTTCATGTACAAGCGAAGCGGCGTAACCGCACGCGACAACGTCACGTGGCTGACGTTCGTCTGCGCCGCAGCGGACGCCCGCGAGGCCGCGCTGCAGGCCGTCGTTGCGGTCGAGACGGTCAGCAAGTACACGCGCCTGCTGGGCGGCGAGCGCCCTGTCGAGTCACATTTCTACGACGTGCTGGTCAGCGGCCCAGTTCGGCCATACGACCTCGTCCACTGGCGCTCCGAGCGTGCTGAGGCGCTCACCAAAGCGCGCGCATGGGGTCTCCTCGACGAGCCGCTCGTGCACGATGCCGAAAACGCGGTCAGCGCAGCCCCAGAGACCGCGCCGGAGCGCACAAAGCTCCCTGCCTCTGGCGACACGGGGCGGATCGCGCCGCCGACTCGGCCGGAAGCATCCTGAGGAGTCAGGGCCCCCGGTAAATTCGCTCGATGCGCCGCTTCAACGTCCTCACCGGCGAGCTTCCCGTGCAGCAAGATCGCTCCGGGTACGCGTGGCGGGGCCGGGTGGGCGTCGCGCGCGAATTCGGCCTGCGGTGGTTCGGCGCCGGCGTCTACGAGCTGCCCAACGACCAGTGGACGTTCCCATACCACTACCACCACGGGATCGAGGAGTGGTTGTACGTCGTGGCGGGCGAGCCGATGCTGCGCGACCCGACCGGCGAGCGGCTGATGGTACCCGGTGACCTGGTCTGCTTCCCGAGCGGCCGAGACGGAGCCCACGCGGTACGCGGTCCCGGCCGCGTGGCGATTTTCTCGGGGGTGACTGCGGCTGGAGCCGCGTCCGTTTCCGTGTATCCAGACTCTGACAAGCTGGGGGTGCGACCCCCCGGAGGCGGCCCGGACAGGCTCAATGAGCGCAACGGTCCCTACCACTACGAGATCGGCAATGAGGAGTGCCTGCTCGTCCTGGCGGGCACGCCGACGCTTCGCCACCCTGAGGGGAGGGACGTGCTGCGGGTCGGTGACATGGTCGTGTTTCCCGAGGGACCGGACGGCGCCCATCAGCTGATCAACGAGTCGACGGCGGTTGCTCGGGTGTTGATCCTGTCGACGATGCGGGAGCCCTACGGCTGCGCGTATCCCGACAGCGGCAAGCTGTCGACGATAGGCGGCGTCTTCAGGATCGCCGAGGCTATCGACTACTGGGACGGCGAATCGGCTGACTGACGGCGACCTTGCCCGCCAACCTCTCGACGGTGCTTGTGACAGCCCACGAGGTGCACGTTCTCGGTGGTCATCGCGGCGTGCCGGCGTACTGCTCGTCGGTGACGTGCTCACCCCAGATGACAGGGATGCCGTTCTCGTCGTTTTGTTGCATGGCGATGTGGACCATCAACCGGTCGGGGGTGGCGCCGTGCCAGTGGTTCTCCCCAGGCTCGAAGAACACGCGGTCGCCGGGCCGGATCACCTCGATTGGGCCGCCCTCGCGCTGGCACAGGCCGACTCCCTCGGTGACGAAGATCGTCTGGCCGTGCGGGTGGGTGTGCCACGCGGTGCGGGCGCCGGGCGTGAAGTGGACGCTCGCGGCAGCGAACGTCGAGGTGCCGGCCGGCGCGGCGACGGCGTCGATGTAGACGTCGCCGGTGAACCACTCCGCCGGGCCTTTCTGCGTGGCGATGCTGCTGGGCGTGATCTGCACTTCGGCTCGCTTCCTGGTCTGGGTGGGCGGATTACAACCGCGGAGAGCTTCCCGCCGGATCCGGTCTGACAATCATGAGTATGTTGAAAGCGCCATCTCGCCGCAGAGGATCGACGAGGCGGGGAGGCTGGTCAAACACGTTCGCCACGCGATGTATTGGTGCTTCCACTGTTACGCGGTGAATCCGCACGCGCACGGCCCTTGCGTTCGCTGCGGGCGATCGATACAGGCCCCTTCCGGCCTCTCCTACGATGACCGGCTGGTGTCGGCCCATCCGTTTCTCGCAGTTGCGGCCCTGCGGAGCGCGTTAGCGATTGCCGGCAGCGACGAGTTGAGGGATTGGCTCGGGCACCTTGCGGATCACGACTCGTTCATGGTGCGGGCTGTGGCGCACCAGGCTTATCAGGAGCACGAGGGACAGGACCTAGGCTGAGCGTGTGCGAAGCGATTAGAGTCTCGGGGTGACTCTGTCGCTTTCGATCCCGGGATTCGCCGATCTGCGGCTCGAGCACCTGGTACTGGATGTCAACGGCACTCTGACGAACCGCGGCGCCCTGATGGACGACGTTGCGGGGAGGGTCGAACGGCTGAGGGACGAGCTTGACATTCACCTGGTATCCGCGAACACGTTCGGGAATCTCGATTTGATCGCCGCGTCACTGCGCGTCACAGCCATCTCCGTCGCGACCGGCGAGGATAAGTTGCGGGTGCTCGATCGGCTTGGACACGAGCAATGCGCCGTCATCGGCAACGGGACAAACGATGTTCTCGTGCTCGAAGCCGCGGCGATCGGATTTGCGGTTCTAGGACCGGAGGGCGTGAGTGCCGCCGCGCTGCGGTCCGCCGACATCGTATGCGCGTCTGCCGCGGACGCGCTCGACCTGCTGCTCGAGCCAACGGCTCTGTCTGCGACGCTGCGGCATTGACCTAATCCGGTGCTCCAGCAGTGGTGTTTTCGAGTTCGCGCCCGAAGATTCGGCGGTAGGAGTCTTCTCCATAGCTCGTGGGCAACGGCCGACCTTCCGCGAGCTTGAACGATCGCGCTCCGCCCGATCCACGCTCGGCACGGAGGAACAGTGCTGTGTCAAGTCCCTGACTGTGGAAGCCATCCGCCAGGTCGAACAGGTGCGTGACGAACAGCACCCTGATTCCGTTGCTCAGCAGCGCCGCGAGAACCTGCCTGGCGATCTCTGATCCCTCTCGTTCGTTCGTCGCGCCGAACGATTCATTGCATAGCAAGATCGAGTTCGGTGTTATTTCGTCAGCGATGGCGCTCATCCTGGCCAGCTCCTTGTCGAGCTTTCCGCCTTCCATCGTCTCGTCTTCTTCGCGCTTGTAGTGGGTGAACAGTCCGTCGCAAACGGTCGTGCGGAACGACTCACCTCCGACGAACATCCCGCACTGCGTCATGAGCTGGGCCAGGCCAACGCTCCGCAGGAACGTAGACTTGCCGCCCTGATTGGCGCCTGTGATCATCACCAGCGTCTTCCGGTCGGCGTTTAGGTCGTTGCTGACGATCCGTTGCTCGATCGTCAGAGTCAGGCACACGTCGTAGAGGCTCTGGCCGGAGAGCGCAAGCTCACCGGCAGGGACGGCGACGGGGAAACAGGTGGGCTCGCCTTTGTCAGCGAGCCGTTCGCTGAGGTTCACGCACGCGACGTAGAAGCCCAATTCCACGCACAGCATCACGAAAAAGCGGAGAACGTGCTCGACTGACTGCTGTACGGCGTTCGCGACGAGATTGGTCCCTCGGTCCTGTAGCTCTCCGAGCGCTCTAAATCCGTTCTCGTCGCGTTCGGGAATCGTGAAGGTGTATCCCGACCGATCGAACACTCGCTGGAACAGGCTCTGCTCGCGCAGGCGGCGAAGACTGTAGCCATCGCCCTTGTTGCCGGTTCCGAGCTGCGCGCTCATCAGCGTCCCGCCCTTGAACTGGAGAGATTTCAAGTCGCTCTCGATCTCGTCGAAATACGCCTCGCCCAGCTCCTCAGCCAGCATCGCGAAGAATCGCTTGAACCCGTCCGAGCTGAACTTCCCAGCGTGCTCATCGGTCATCTCGCGCAGGCGCCTGAGGAACCCGACGAGTACCCCCATCTTCTGCACCGAGGTATGGAGTGCGTACCGAGGCGAGCTCGTCGATAGGCCGCCCCAGATTCGCCTCTCCGCTTCAATCGCATCGGCGGCGAGCGCATACAGCTCCCGAACGACGGATGGGTTCTCCAGACAATCGGCGAGCACCTGCTGTCGGTAGACGATGGCGTCTGGGTCATCGAGGCTCAATAACAACGCCCGCCGAGCGACATCGAATAGGAACGAATCGCCGCCCGCCATCGCCGCTAACAGCGTGTCCAGCTCGAGATCTTGCGTCAACATCTCCTCGTTCCCGGGCAGCTCTCTCTGAAGCTCGGAGTCGCTGTCCGGGTGCATCAGATATGCCTTCATTTCGCGATCCGTGCCGTCAACGTCTCGTAAGTGAGGCCGTATTTGTCGGCGATCGCCGCCGCGTACGCAAGGCCGTCGGCGGGCTTGCGGAGAACCTTGAACGTGCGCACGGCGGGATCTTGCGGGGACACCGTGCTCATCATGCTGACCGTGCTCTCGTCCAGCGATGCGAGCTCGTCGACGAAGGTGACGAACACGCACAGGACATCGAGGTCGATGATCTGTTTTACGACCCCGGTACCGACCAGGAGCGCGTCGCGCAACGTGGTCGACCCGAAGCTTTCGTTCATGATGAGAACGCTCCGGCTTGTGGCCTGGCCCAGGATGGCGTGGATGCGGAAGAGTTCGTCCTCGAACTTCCCACGAAGTGTCTGAATGTCCTCCTCGCGCTCGAAATGGGTGAATATCCGATCCGGGAGGAACAGCCGAGGATCGCGGCCGGGGACGGGGAGACCAAGGCTCGCGAGATAGTGCAGCTGGCCGAACGTGCGTGCGAAGGTCGTCTTACCCCCGTTATTCGGTCCGCTCACGACGAGGATCCGCTCTGGCCCGGTGAGGCGGAAGTCGTTGCAGACCACGGTCCCGTTCTCCCGAGTCAGTTTCGCAGCGAGGGCGAGGTCAAAGCTGTCGGTCGCGTGTACGTCCTTGGACCTGGCTGACACGCGCGGGTGGGAGAACGCCAGCCCCTTTGCCTTGAGTGGCGCGACGTATTCCAAATACGCGAGGTAGAACTGGATTTCGCGGTCAAACCGCCGGATCGTCTCGTCGACATAGCCCCGATGGCGGGTGCAGTAAGCCTCGAGCTTCGAGAAGGTTTCGGGGTGGAGCTTGGCGACGCACTCGAGGATCTGGGCCTCGACGTGATTCATGTCTAGGCCTTCGCGAAATCTCAGCCGGTAATCCCGAGCCCCCCATTCCTTGAACTTCGCGAAGGTCCGGTCGACCTCCTCACTCATGTCGGGCTCGCCCTCGTACGGGGCGACCCTGACGCGGTTGCCCTTGATGTGGACGACGTATTGGATCGCACTGAGCTCACCCTCGAGCTCCCGCGTGTCGGCTACAAGCGCCGTAAAGCCCGCCGACGCGGTGTAGCTCGACACGTGCTCACGCAGCCCTTCGAACGCCGATGAGCTCAACTTCAATTCGTCAAGCTCCTCAGAAAGCCGGCTGACTGCGTTGCAGTACACCGCCACGGCCTCGACGAGCCAGCGCTGTTTCTGGCGCCCGTAGTGAAGCTTCTTGATGAGCGCCAGGTGATCGCGCATCCGGCGCATCCTCTGCGCGAACTCCTTGACGACAGCGAACACTTCGTCCTGCTCGAGGTCGCGCAACGCCTGATGCCGGTAGAGGACGGCTCCAACCCCGTTCAGCGGACGGTAGAAGAGCGGGGCGAGGTTGTACTCCTCTCGGCCTTCCGTCAGCGCAGCCAGGATCTGATCCAGGTGCAGGTCTCCGAAGAATGGCGGCTGCGCTGGAGCCTCGTCCTCAACCTCGTCCCGGTCGAAGAGGATGCTCCGAAAGGCGGTCTCAACGGGCGTGGGATCTGACATTTGGGCTTCTACCAGTCCTGGTTCGGTAGAAGCCATCAGCCGCAGTGGCGCTTCAGGCGGGCCTCATCGCCGCTGAAGATGTTACCCCTACACTGGAGGAAGAGCGATGAGGCTCGCTCCCGGCGTGTGCGGAAACCGCGACTGCCGCTGATGGCCTCTTTCCCATTTTGGAGATTGGAGGTCGAGCATGAGACTTCTGCGTCGCTCTCGCCCACAGGACTCGTCGGAGCGCCGGGCTGAGCGTGGTCGAACGACAGGCCAACGCCGGTCGCCCCCCGGCCGCGCTGACGCGATGGCTTCGCCAGGGGCTGAGCAGCGGTATGTGCCCGCTGTGCCGGGTCGCCCACAAAGCCGATCGTGAGTACATGTGGCATTTCTTCGATGAGGGCTCCAACGAAGGCACGGCGATTGACCAGCTTCGGGTCGCGTGCGGCTTCTGCAGCGAACACATCGAAATGCTGCGCCGGATCGAGATGAATACGTGCAGAAGAACGTCGGCTACCTGCTCGACCAGATCGCCACCGGAGCTGGCTACCGCGAAGATTTTCAACGCTCCCCCGGCCTGTGCTTCCCTCATTTCGAGCTCGCGTGGCAGCTCGCGCCGTCCCGTGCTGACCAGCAGCTCTTGTTGAGCGTGCAGCGCAGCTCGGCCAGCTCGCTGCTCGACGACTTACGCGAGCACGTGCGCAAGCACGACGACAAATTCCGGCACGAGGCAAAGGGGCGCGAGCGCGACTCCTGGCAACGGGCGATCTTCCTCACCGCCGGCTGGCCGCCGCCGGCGGAGTCCGCGGCCGAGCCCGAACGCCGCGACTAACCTACTCGAGAATCTCGCACGAGCCGGTGCGCAGGGCCGCCTGGCACATAGCATGACGACATGCCAACGATCAACGACATCCTCGACTCGATAGACAGCCGCCTCCGCGACCTGAACGAGCAGATAGACACGCTAACCGCCGCGCGGACCGCCCTCGACGGGAACGACGCCCGGACACAAAAGCCGCCACGGAGGAGGCGCTCCACAGCAAGGCCCCCTCGGGTCAGTCAACGAAAGCGGCGCCCGAAGCGCGTCCGAGCCGTCGAGGTCGTGCCGGCCGGCAAGCTGGAGCTCCTGCTGTCCGAGAGCGATGGAATCACGACCTCAGAGCTCGCGGAGAAAGCCAACGGCGATCGCGCGCAGGTTCTGATCCTGCTGCGCGAGTTGGAGACCGCGGGGCGGATCCGTAGAACCGGCGAGCGACGCTCAACGCGGTGGCATGTGATCACCGACGAGGAACGCATCCAAGTGCGCGCGGCCGAGCTCGCGGCTCGAAGCAAATTGGCGTCGACGTAACTGGGATGGGGTTGCGTCGAAGCGGGCGCGATGATCTCGTTCGACACATCATTTCGTGCTGCACTCGCCGCGAACCTCGCCGCCCACGAACGCCGCGTGCAGCGGCTGGACGAGCGACGCCACGCTGCGGTGGCGGTGGTGCTCGTCGATGGCGATCCCGACCGCCACGGTGGCGCGATCGTTGGCGGTACCGGAGGAGCTTCCTTGCTGCTTTGCCTACGAGCGTTGCGGATGTCCCGGCACGCAGGCCAATGGGCGCTGCCCGGCGGGAGACTCGACGCCGGTGAGACCCCGCTCGACGCCGCCCTCCGCGAACTCGACGAGGAGCTCGGGGTCCGTCTCGGTCCACAGAGCGTCGTTGGCTGGCTCGACGACTACGCAACGCGCTCGGGATACGTGATCACGCCCGTGGTGCTCTGGGGCGACACCGACCTGGCTGTGAAACCGGCCCGCGACGAGGTGCACTCGGTCTACCACCTCAGCCTCCAAGCCCTGGTCGAGACCGAGCCGCGGTTCATCAAGATTCCCGAGAGCGATCGCCCGGTGCTGCAGTTACCGCTGGGCGGCGAGCTGATTCACGCGCCCACCGGCGCGATCCTCCTCCAGCTGAGGCAGGTCGGACTTCTGGGTCGGGCCGGCGAGCGAGTCGACGACATTGAGGAGCCGGTGTTCGCGTGGTCGTGACGCTGCGGAGACGCCTCTTGCTACGGAACGTTCAGGAAGAAGTCCTGCCGGATCGTGTCGCCGGGCCGGATCACGATCTGCTGGGTCACCTTAGGGTGCGCGCCGTTGATGCTCGCGTCTTTGAATGTTCCTGAGACTGTGTAGGTGCCAGGACGTAGGGGGATCTTCACGAGGTGGCCTCGGGTTGAGGTCTGTGTCGCGACGATGACGCCGCTGGTGTTCGTGACCGCAACCCTTCCTGCTCCAGGCACGGGCGCCGGTCGCGAGCAGTGTCGGCTCGAGAACTCTCTGAGCGGACCTCCGACGAGGAAAAAGCCGGAGACGAGTTCCGTCGGGCCGGCGGTCAGGCGCGGCTCCGTGATCGCCGGCGGGTAAAGCGCCGTGCCGAAACAGATCGGGTTGAGCCACACGGTCACCCTCGCTGCGCGCCGCCCGGCCGCAGGCGATTGCCGCGCGACCGTCTGGACGGACGCCCGCTCGACTGAAGCGCCGGTCCTGTGGAGCTGGCACCCGGCGCGCTTGGCGCGGACGCCGGCTCGCTCGAGCGTGAGTCCGGTGAGATGCGGCACCCGGCATCGTTGGCGTGCGGACGCAGTGGTCCCTTGGCTGACCACCGCAGCAGTAAGCACGGTCATCGCTGCCACGAGCCACGCAACCATGTGATGTCCCGGCGCTCGACCCGCTCCCGGTAGGCCCGTCACCGGCCCGAGGCTACCACCGCGGAAAAGCGTGGCCCCACGCCGACCCGTTGCACGACTCGCCCGGACTCTTCCCTGCCTCTCGCACGATGGTTACACGCGCTGGGTGTCGCGGCGATAGGCGAGTCGAGCGAGGATGACCAGTACGACCGTCCAGACGGCGACTACCACCCATCCCTTGATGCCCCAAGCGGGGCCGTGCAGGGCGATGTGGCTGGCCTGCACAATCCAGAACCCCGGGGTGTACTGACCGACGTCGTAGAGGAACCCGTGGGTGAGCGGGAACCAGGTGCCGCTGAGGAAGGCCAGGATGGCGACGAGCCCGCCCGTCAGCGGGCCGATCGAGTCAACGTTCATCAGGTGGCCGAGTGTGATTCCGAGGGCTGCGAGGGGAAGCAGAGCAACGAGGATCAGCCCAGTCATCGCCAGCCACCGCCCGGCGGGGAGGCGGACGCCGAGGGTCGCGCCGGACGCGTAGAGCAACAGCAGGCTGGTGATCGCCATCGCATACGCGGCGAACACCTTTGCGCGGAAGTACTCGCGGGGCGTCAGTGGAGTGATCCGCAGCTGCCTGGTCCAGCCCGCCTGACGCTCGCCCGCGATCCGGCCGCCGCTCGAGATCATCGAGGCCATCGTCCCGAACGACGCCAACCCGGCCATGTAATACAGCGGCGCGGAGATGCCGGTGCCCGCAAGGCTCTGGGTGCTCTGCTGGGGAGCGGCGACGAGGAAATAGAGGACGACCGGGAAGCCGAACGAGAAGGCGAAGAAACGGCGGTTGCGATACGCGCGCAGCAGCTCGAAGCGGGTGTACAGAAGGCCGGTCATCCCGCCGCCTGAACGCGTTCGGGGTCGCTCTCAGCCGTCTCGTCGCGCTCTGCGGTGAGCTCGAGGAACGCTTCCTCCAGACCCGCGCCGGTGATCTCGATGTCCCGCGCGGCCGGGTACCGCTCGAGCAGCGCTCGGATCGCGGCGTCCGAATCAGAGCACCGCAGCATCACCGCGTCGCCCCGACGCTCGGCGCTTATCACCCCGGTCAGCGCTTGCAGGCCGTCGAGCGCCGCCCCTGGAAGGGTTGCGCGGATCGTCCGCGTCCCCACCCTCGCTTTGATCTCGGTGGTCGGACCGTCGGCGACGATCACGCCGGTGGCCATCAGCACCGCTCGATCGGCGTTCGCGTCGGCCTCCTCCAGATAATGCGTTGCGAACAACACCGTCCGGCCCTCGGCGGCGAACTCGCGCATCGCCGCCCAGAAGTCCCGCCTCCCCTGCGCGTCCATCGCGACAGTCGGCTCGTCCAGAACCAGCAACTCCGGATCGGGGGTGAGCGCGATCGCGAACCGCACGCGCTGCGTCTGCCCGCCCGACAGCTTCTGCGTCCGCTGGCCGGCCACTCCCTCAAGACCGGCGCGTTCGAGCACGTCGTCCACCGGCATCGAACGCGGATATAGGGAGGCCACGAGCGAGATCAACTCGCGCACCGACAGGTCTCGAATGAGCTCGCCGGTCTGGAGCATCGCGCCCACGCCGCCGCGGTCGACCGCCTCGCGCGGCGAACGACCGAAGACGCTCACCTCGCCCGCGTCCGGCACGCTCAAGCCCAGCAGCAGGTCGATCGTGGTCGACTTTCCGGCGCCGTTGGGCCCGAGCAGCGCGACCGTCTCCGCGCGATCGATCGAGACGTCGATGCCACGCACCGCCTTAACCGGACCGTGCGGGCCGCCCCGGTAGCTCTTGACCAATCCTCGCAGCTCGATCGTGGACTCCACGCCGGCCGAGGCTACCGCAGACCAAGAACGACACACGGGCGTGGGTAAGGACTTACTTAAGGTGCCTCGACGTCTCCCGGTCGCCAGTCTGTTCCTCGACCGGCTGTCAAGGCCGATCAATTGGCGGCGGTTGGAAATAGCCGGCTCCCGGTCCGGCCAGCGGGTCGGAGGGATCCGGGGGAAACGGAGTGACTACTACAGCGGCAACCGTCAGGGCCCCCGGGATCAGCATCACAAAGCCCAAGATGAGTAGCCCGACGAAGCACATCAGGCAACTCAACACAGCGAGGCACCACGCGGCGTGCTCAGCCCGAACGCTACGGCGTGTCACCTTCACGTGCAACGCCATCGCCACGGCCAAACTGAGCAAGGCGGGAGCTCCGATGACCGCCAGGATCCACGCCCCCTGAGTGTCAACAAGCGTGTAGTGGTGGTATAGGCACGCTGGGTCAGCGCTGCTGCAGCGGTCGTGGACGGTAGAGGCCATCACCACCGGTACCAAACCCCACACGAACGCGAAACCTATAAGCCATTCCCAGGCGGGAATGCGAGCGCGGAGACTGTGGACGAAGCTGATCATCCGTCCGCCGCGAGCATACTGCTCAGGCCCCGCCGCTCGGGAGCAGGCGATGCGGATGCTGTTCGATCCGCGGACACGCGACGGGCTCAGCTACCTCCGGCAGCCGACCGAGTGCTCGGGGAGCCAGTCGAGTGACCCCGCTGACACGTTCTCTGACACGCTCAAGTGGCATGCGCGCAACCTGATCATCGGGTCGCCGCGTAACTGGGCCAAGACGGTCATCAACTGGAACGTGGCGCTCGATCCGTCGGGCGGTCCCCACGTCGGCGGCTGTGACAATTGCACCGGGATCCTCACGATCGGCCCCGGGGACAAGATCACCCCGGACGCCGAGTACTACACGCTCGGTCACCTGAGCAGGTTCGTGCCGCCGGGTGCAGTTCGGATCGCGAGCACGTCGTCGGCACGACCGGCTGGAACGGCGAGGTGATGGACGTCGCGTTCCGCGATCCGGACGGGACGACCGTGCTTGTGGCGCACAACGAGAACGACAACCCGCAAGCGGTCGGCGTCAGCGAGGGCGGCAAGAGCTTCACGTACACGCTGCCGGGCGATTCGCTCGCGACGTTCACCTGGCCGGGTAACCCGGGAAGCACCGACAATCTTCGCGAGCTCGATCCGTCGGGCTGGACAGCCACCGCCGACCCGACCGGGCCACGGATCCGTGCTGTCAGGGCAACGTCGCCGCCAACGCCATCGACGATGACGCGAGCACGCTGTATCAAACCGGCGCAGGTCAGCAGCCGGGTCAGTGGCTCCAGGTCAACTTCGGGCATCCGGAGGCGGTGCGCCAGATCGTGTTCGACACCGGCGCGAACCTAGGCGACTACCCGCGTGGGTACACGCTTCAGACGAGCACCGACGGCACCAGGGAGTGTCGCCGACGTGCGCGCCTACGTCGCCAGTCGCTCGCGTTAGAGGCTCGCCCTAAAGTCAGCCGCCTATCCGAATGAGCTTCTTGTTGACGAACTCGTCGGCTCCGTACCGACCGAGCTCCCGACCGAACCCGGACCGCTTGACGCCTCCGAAGGGCAACTCGGCCCCGTCCGCGCCCACTACGTTGACGAACACCATTCCGGCGTCGATCTTGTCCGCGACCCTCAGGGCCTGGTCAGGATCGTCGCTCATCACGTACGAGCCCAGCCCGTAGGGAGTGTCGTTGGCCAGTGTGACGGCCTCGTCCTCCGAGCCCACACGGTAGACCTGAGCGATCGGCCCGAAGAACTCCTCGCGATAGGCGTCCATGCCGGGCTTGATATCGGTCAGGACGGTGGTCGAGAAGAAGTTGCCCTCGTGGTCTCCGCCGGCCACCACGGTGGCACCCTGATCGATGGCGCGCTTGAGTTGCTCGGCGAGGCGATCCGTAGCGACCGCAGAGGAGAGTGGACCAATCGCCGTCTCGGGTGAAGTCGGATCTCCCGGCTTCACGGACGTCAGAGCGGCGGTGAACTTATCCAGGAACGGCTGGTAGAGCTCATCGACGACGATGAAGCGTTTTGCGGCGTTGCAGGCCTGGCCCGTGTTCTCCAGGCGTGCGTCGACCGCGGCCTGCACTGCCCCATCGAGATCGTCCGTGCCCAGCAGGATGAACGGGTCGGAGCCGCCTAGCTCCAGCACGACCTTCTTGAGATTGCGACCGGCGATCTGAGCGACCGCCGTCCCAGCGCGCTCGGAGCCGGTCAGCGACACACCTCGCACGCGCGGGTCCGCGATGACCCACTCGATCTGCTCATTGGTGGCGTAGATGTTGATGTACGCGTCGTGCGGGAAGCCCGCCTCGTGGAAGATCTGCTCGATCGCCTCCGCCGACTCGGGGCACTGTGGCGCGTGCTTGAGCAGGATCGTGTTGCCGATGACGAGATTCGGGCCCGCGAACCGCGCCACCTGATAGTACGGATAGTTCCACGGCATGATTCCCAGCAGGACGCCCAGGGAGCTCCGGCGGATGAACGCGGATCCCTCCCCCGCCAGCAGCTCAATCGGCTCATCGGCCATGAGCTTCTCGGCGTTGTCGGCGTAGAAGCCATAGATGTCGACACAGAAGTCGACCTCACCGAGCGCCTGCTCGATCGGCTTTCCCATCTCGCGCACGATGATCTCGGCCAGCCGCTCGCGCTGCTCGCCGTGCAACTCTCCGACCCGACGGATCAGAGCCGCCCGGTCCGCCACCGTGGACGAGCTCGACCACTCGCTATGAGTCTCGTCCGCGCGCGCGATCGCGTCGCGAAGATCCTCGTCGCTGATCGTCGGATATTCCTTGACCGTCTCGCCCGTTGCCGGGTCGACGACTGCATATACGCTCATGTCTGTTCCTCGCTCTCCGTTATTCGCCCAGCGCCTCCGCTCGCACTGATACCCCCAGCCGGATTCGAACCGGCGATCTCCTGCGTGAAAGGCAGGCGTCCTAGACCACTAGACCATGGGGGCTGGTCTAACACTGATTGTAGGTCTGGGTTGGGTTCGGGCATACGCGGCGCATTATGGGCGGCCGGGCCCAGGCGTAGCCTGCTCGCCGTGTTCGACCGGCTCGAGTTCATCTATCTGCCGAGCCGCGACGTGGCGGCAGACGTCATCCACTACACAGAAGGGCTGGGCGGGGAGCTGGCGTTCGCGATCGAGGCGTTCGCGACCCGCGTGGCGATGGTCCGTCTGAGCCCGGACGCGCCGGCCGTCCTGCTGGCCGGGCACCTCGACGGCGAGCAGCCTGTGTTGGTCTACCGGGTGCCGGACTTGGAGCGGGCGATTGGCGAGTTGGAGGAGCGAGGCGTTGAGCTCGCAGCGCGGTTCGAGATCCCGCACGGCCCCGGAGTCGAGCTGGTCAATCCAGGCCCGCAGCGCGTCGCCCTGTTCGAGCTGACCAGGCCGCAGCGAGCCGGGCGACTCGAAGGCAGACGAGACTTTTAATCTGCAGACTTTGATCAGGGCGCGCGGTCGCGTACGCTGACAGGGGTGAACCAGGAACCGGCGGCGTACAGCGGACCTTCAGCGGCATACAGCGGCCCTTCGCTTCCTGTCCGGCTCGGCATCTCCTGGCTGACGAACGCGATCGTGCTCCTGGTCGTCACGGCCCTACTGAGTGGCGTGAGCACGTCGGGCGCGGTGGCGCTGCTCGAGGCGGCAGCGGTGTTCGGAGTTCTCAACACGATCCTGAAGCCGCTGGTCAGGCTGATCACCCTCCCGCTGGCGATCCTCACCCTCGGGATCGCCTGGTTCTTCGTCTCGCTGTTGATGCTCCTAATCACGAGCGCGATCGTCGGTGGGTTTGACATCCACGGGTTCTGGGCCCTGGTCGAGGCGACGATCATCGTCTGGGCCGTCAATCTCTTGCTCGACTTCGTGCCCGGTCCCTGGCAGGTCGCGGGCAAGCGCGGCCGGATCAACCGCCGGCGCGAGCGACCAGCCTGAGCTCCGCGCCGGGCGGGAGAGGTGGCGGGGTAGGTGCTGGTCGCGGGGCGGTGGGTTTTCGATGCCGGATGGCGCTCTTGGCCGCCGAATGAGCCGGTTTCATGATGCATAACGCGACAACCCGGGCGCAAATCCCGAGCCCTGTCGCATTGAGCATGCTCCTCATGCATAACTCGACAGGCCTCGACGTTCCGGAGCACTTTGTCGTGCTATGCAGCATTTTCGGGACTCGTCCGGGCGCCACGTCCCGGTGCGGTTCGGTCTACCCCAATAAGGCCTTTACTTAAGTAAATACTTCTGCTATGCTTGCTTTTGTAAGCAAACAGTAGGAGGAGAAAATGGAGTCCAATCCAACTTCCACCACGCAGTACCAGCAGGTCGTCGTCGACGTTCCCGAGGAGCGGGTCGCGGAGTTCCACGCGTTCTTCGCCCGGTTCCTGGAAGGCCCAATGGGTCGGGGACGGAGAGGGCGCCACGGCAGGCCGCACCGCGGGCACCACGGGCACCGTTGCGATGAGCGACGCGAATCCGTCGAGCGCGGCGAGGCCGCCGAGCAGCCGTCCGAGACCACCGAGGTCTAGGTACGAGCTAGCTAATGGCCGATAAACAGGTCACAGTCGCGGTGCCCGAGGAACGCGTGCCGGAGTTTTACGTCTGGTTCGCGGCCTTCCTCGAGGCCGAGCCTGGGACCGCACCCCGGTGGCGAGCGCGCGGGCATCGCGGTCCGCGAGGCTCGCACCACCAAGGTGAGGCACGGGCCTGGTCGGCGGACGACGCCGGCCAGGCTGACGCTGCGTGGCTCTACGGCAAACTCGCCCCGCCGGCGCGGGCGCTGTTCGATCTGCTGATCGACGCCCCCGGCGAGCGCTTCGCCGGTGAGGACATCGCCAAGCGCCTGGGGCTCGAGAAGGGCGCACACGGACTCGCCGGCATCCTCGCGTGGCCGGGACGCTACTGCCGGCACCTTGGCCGCGAGCTGCCGCTCGACACCGAAGGTCGGCCTGACGGAGGCACCGACTACTACATGGAGCCGGACATCGCGGCCATCTTCGCCGCGGCGCGCGCGCAGGCCACGACGGCCGGGCGCGGGGAGACGAGGACGCCCCGCCGCGGTCGCCACCGCCGCTAGACCAGCACATCCGCTCGCCTGAGCGCGAGTCGGCATGCGAGCATGGTCTCGTGTCCCACATCGTCGTTTCACGCCTCGCCTACGCCCACCCTGGCGGCGAGCTCCTGTTCTCAGACGTCTCGTTCCGCATCTCGCCCGGCGAGTCGGTGGGCCTCGTCGGGTCGAATGGCGTCGGGAAGAGCACGCTCCTGCGCATCCTCGCCGGCGTGCTGTCACCCGACGAGGGCGAGGTCTCCGTCGGTGGAATCGTCGCCTACATGCCGCAGGATGTCGGGGCCGCGGGGGACTCGCGCACGGTGCGGGAGCTCCTGCTTTCGCTGGCGCCGCTGGCCGTGCGCCTCGCGGGCCAGCGAGTCCTGGCTGCGGAGGCGAAGCTTGCGGCGGGTGACGCGACGGCGGGAATGGAGCTCGGAACGGCAATCGCCGACTGGTCGACGCTCGGCGGCTACGAGCTCGAGGGACAGTGGGACGCGTCGTGTCGGAGGATCGTGCGCGCCTCGTTCGACGAACTGGCCGACCGGCCGGCGGTGACGCTCTCGGGAGGAGAGCGCAAGCGACTCGTGCTCGACGTGCTGTTCGCATCCGATGCAGACGTGCTCCTCCTTGATGAGCCCGACAACTTCCTCGACGTGCCGGCGAAGCTCGCGCTCGAGCAGCAGATTCGCTCGACGAAGAAGACAGTGCTGATGGTCTCGCACGACCGCGAGGTCCTGTCAGGCGCGGTTCGCTCAATTCTCACCCTCGAGGGCAATGGCGCGTGGGTCCACGGGGGTCCGTACGCCACGTACCCCCAGGCCCGCGAGGATCGGCAGCGCCGGCTCGGCGACGCGGTCAAGCGATGGCGCGACGAGGAGCGCCGGCTCTACCGCCTGATGAAGACGTTCAAGGAGCGCGCGAAGTACTCCAGCGACTGGGCGAAGAAGGCCGACGCCGCGGAAACGCGGTGGCGGCGGTTCAGCGAAAGCGGCCCGCCGCCTCTGCCCGTCGTCGACACCTCGATCGTCGTCCGGATGCGCGGCGGAGACTCGGCGCGCCGCGTGCTCGACCTGCGCTCGCTCGGTATCTCCGAGCTCGTCTTGCCGTTCACGGACGAGGTCCACTTCGGCGAGCGAGTCGGCGTGATCGGACCAAACGGATCGGGCAAAAGTCAGCTGATGCGCGTACTCGCCGGCGAAGGGGAGCCCGACTCGGGAGAGTTGGTGGTCGGGCCACGCGTTTCCTCCGGGTTCTTCACGCAGCTTCAGTCACGCGACGACCTCGCCGGACGGGTCGTGATCGACACAATCCTCGACCGCGTCCGTGGCGGTGGAGTCCAGAGCGCGATGAGTGCGCTCGCTCGCTACGGGCTGGCGGACGCAGCACGGCGCTCGTACGACGTGCTCAGCGGCGGAGAGAAGGCGCGGCTCGAGGTGCTGGTGCTCGAGCTCGAGGGGCACAACCTGCTGCTGCTCGACGAGCCGACCGACAACCTCGACATCGAGTCCTCGGAGGCGCTGGAGAAAGCGCTCGATCGGTTCGAGGGAACCGTCGTGGCCATCTCGCACGATCGCGCGTTCCTGCGCACGATGGACCGCTACCTGATGGTCCTGCTGGACGGGGTCGTGCTCTCGCTGCCTTCCTACGACGCCGCGCTCGAGGCGCTCCTCGATCCGGATCGCGCCGGCGAGGTGCGGCTCGCGAAAGCGCTCTAGCCGGCCACTGTCAACACTAAGCCGCTCTGGGGTCGCATCGTGACGGTGCTGACGTTCGTCAGACCCGAGCCGCTGTAGGTTCCGCCGAGGCTCACGGTCCGCGACGCGGTGGTCGGATTGACGAGCACCAAGCCATCCGTGAACGCCCGGCGGTAGACGCCGTTGGGGTCGACCGAGAAGGCGCCGGTGGGGCTTCCGATCGCGTAGGCGTACTCGGGGAACCACGTCTCGGTGCTGTAGTTGGCGCTCATCGAATAGAGCGCGTACCCATTGGCGGCGAGCAACTCCGTCGCGAAGCCGTACACCGCGGCACGCTCGTCGGAATGGCTCGAGTGGGTGAGTCCGATGAACAGCTTTCCCTCGGACTGGGTGGTCTGAATCTCGCCGAGCTCGCTCGCCCACATGGGTGGTGATCGGTAGCCCGTGTTCGCCCGGTCGCCGACCTTGACAAATTGCTCGTCGATGCCGCCCGAGAGATACGGAAGCCAGCTATCGACGACGGACACGTGGGTCGACCACGCGCCGAGATTGGCGATCGCGAGCTTCCCGCGGGCCTTGAGCGCCGGGGCGACACGGCTGAGGAATGACCGCATCGCGCGTTGGTACGCCCGGTTCGATGGGTACCTCGCGACGCACCGAACGCAGTAATGACCCGCGATCGTGGGATTGACGTCGTCGAGCAGGACGCCGTTCCAGGGATCGCTTCCCAAGTCCCTGACTACGTTTGCGATCCAGGCTCGCTGATATGAGCGCGAGCCGATGTTGGCGGCCCATAGCCACGGATAGCCCTTGAACGTGAAGAACCGCCCTCGCCGATTGCTGAGCAGCCACCTGTGTGCCCGCGCCTGCCTGAACGACACCCCGGTGGGGTAGCGACGACCTGGGCCGACCGATGACGAAGCGGCGGATGCGTTCTTGTACATCAGCACCACGACCGATGGATTGATCCGCTTCAGCCGGCGCAGCTCACCGGTCTCCCACGGCTGCAGGATCACG
Organism: uncultured Solirubrobacterales bacterium; assembly: GCA_963812225.1. Lineage (GTDB taxonomy): Bacteria > Actinomycetota > Thermoleophilia > Solirubrobacterales > Solirubrobacteraceae > Palsa-465. The sequence continues at coordinate 713,181 of CAWEUN010000001.1, read as the reverse complement.
ACCTGATCGTGTTCGGCGGACCACTTGAAGTTCGAGAACCGTGCGCCCGAGGCAATGGCCACGCGTACGTGGCCGATGACAGGCACGTTCGACGTCGACTCGGTCGGCGGGCCGTCAGTGCCGGACACGGCCACGGCGCCGCCCGCGAGCAGCGCCCCGGCGGCGAGCGCACCAATCACCCCCAGCGAAGCGGTGGACGGTCCCGGCATCCCGAGCACACACTACCCACCGTGGCGCCAAACGGACGGTCGCCCCCTTGCGTCCATAAGCCCGGCACGCGAAACTCGCCCCGTGCCCTGTGTCCTCGCCCTGCTCGCGCTCATCTCGCCGCGGCTGGTCTTGTTCCTGCTGTGGATCTTCAGCGATGTCCTCAGCCGCGCCTTCAACAGCTGGGCGATCCCGTTGCTCGGCTTCTTCCTGTTGCCGTGGACGACGCTGGCCTATGCGGCGTTCTGGGACTGGGGCCCGGGACACCACGTCACGGGGTTCGAGTGGTTCTTCGTGATTCTCGCCTTCCTCATCGACCTCGGCTCGTACTTCGGTGGCGGCCGGGCCCGGCACGCGCGCCACTGAGCCGCCGGCACGCGCGCCACTGAGCCGCCGCGCCACGCGCCAGTGGGCACGCCGTCAGGGTCCGGTGTCGACGCGCCGGTAGCGGACGTAGATCACCCCGGAGCTGAACGTTTGGCTCTCGACGAGCTCCAGCTCCACACGGTCGCCGCCGTCCGGGAAGAACGCGGTCCCGCCACCGAGCACGAACGGGTTGATGAACAACCGGTACTCATCGATCACGCCCGCTCTGTGCAACGCGGAGGCCAGGCCGGCGCCCCCGACCGCAATGTCCTTGCCTGACTCCTGCTTGAGCTTGGCGGCCTCCTCAACGACTCCCTCCCTGAGCAGCGTGGCATTTCCCTCGACGCGCTCGAGCGTCTTCGAGAAGACGAGCTTCGGCAAGGGCTTCCAGATGCGCGCGAACTCGCGGTGAAGCTCCGAGATCGAGGAATCCTCGTCGGCCGTCTCCCAGTACAGCATCGTCTCGTACAGCCTGCGCCCCATCAGGTGGACTCCGAGTTCGCGGGTCTGCTCTGTGTGGAACCGAAAGAGCTCGTCGCTCGGCGCCGTCCAGTCGATCTCGCCGGCGGGCCCGGCGATATAGCCGTCGAGCGACGGCCCCATCGAGTAGATCAACTTGCGCATGATGTCTGCCTCCAGGTCGTTCTGGGCGCTATGACTCGGCGGTGGCTAGATTTTCATCGGGATGAACGCCGAGCGCCGCGCCATCGCCGCGGAGGTCCTTGACATCTCCCGGCGCCACGACGCTGCTCAAACAGACCGGCTGGCGCGGTTTCGCAACGTCGAGCCGGAGACCGCGGAGCTCCTCGGTGTCCTGATCAGGGCCGTGCGGGCCCGGCGGATCCTCGAGCTGGGGACGTCGAACGGATACTCGACGCTTTGGCTCGCGGACGCCGCCGAAGCGACGGGAGGGGTCGTCACGAGCGTCGAGCTCGATGCACGGCGGACGGACATGGCGGCCGCCAACCTCGAGCGCGCCGGGTTGCAGGCGGAGCTGCGAACCGCCGACGCCGGCGACGTGTTGGCGGCGTCGAGCGACGGGTCGTGGGATCTCATCTTTCTCGATTCCGAGCGGCCCGCATACGTGAGCTACTGGCCCGACCTGCTGCGCACCATGCGCTCGCCCGGCGGCGTGCTCGTGATCGACAACGTCGTGTCGCATGCGGACGAGGTCGCCGAGGTGACGCGCCTGATCGAGAACGAGCCGCTCGTCACGAGCAGCCTGGTCTCGATCGGAGCAGGCGTGCGCCTCGTGGTACGCGACACCGACTGACCGCCCGCACCGACCAAAGAACCGCATGCACGGAGTCCGGCGACCACTAAGCCCGGACCGGGTCCTGGGCCCAAACCGGCGACTTTGTGTCGAGAGTGTCACCGTCACGTGAAAGCTGCATAGCGCGTCAACACCGGCGACAGGTCCGAGCCCTGTCGTACTGAGCATGCTCTTCATGCATAGCTCGACAGGCCTCGCCACTCCGGCCGGGATTGTCGTGTTGTGCAGGTTCTGGACGGATGCGATGGCACCCGCTCTCTCCCCTTCCCCAGCGCCGTTTGCCGGGCCGTCCGCGCGCGGCCCTATGACCCGCTCGCTATAGCCCCGGCGCGCGAGCCGCGGAGGAAGTACGCGGTCGCGTCGGCCACCAGGCCGTCCGCATCCTCCGCCTGGACGATCCCGCCCGTGACCAGCGTGGCGATGCCCTGGATCGTGGCGAACAGGACAAGCCCGACGCGCTCGGGATCGCCGGGCTCGAGGATCCCGTCGGCCTGTCCTTGCTCGATCACCTCGAGCATGATCGAGAACGCGCGCTCGGCGGCGGCATCGAGCGCCCCGGCCCCCTCGCGGTGCTTGCCCGCGAACATCAGCTCGAGCAGCGCTGCATCGCGCGTCGCAAACCGTACGTAGGCTGCGGCGGTCGCCCTGAGCCGTGCCTCGAAGTCCTCCCCAGCGCCGGCGACGGCTCGCTGCAGTTCGGCGCCGAGGCGCTCGAAACCGGCCTCGGCGAGAGCGTCAAGCAGCGCCTGCCGATCGGGAAAGTGCCTACGAGGCGCACCGTGACTGACTCCGACCTGGCGGGCGAGCTCGCGCAGCGACAGCCGATCGACTCCGTGCTCGCGGACCGTGCGCTCCGCCTCCGTGAGCAGAGCGGTGCGGAGGTTGCCGTGATGGTACGGACGCTCAGTCATGGAGGCAGGGTATCGGACAATGTTGTCGTTGACATCATTGTTGTCATCGTCTACATTGTTGTCCATGACTACTTTCAGCGCAGCAGACATTCCCGACATGACCGGCCGGACCGTGATCATCACCGGCTCGAACAGCGGCATTGGCCGTGCCGCCGCCCGATCGCTCGCCACCGCTAACGCCCGGGTAGTACTCGCCGTCCGCGACCTCGACAAGGGACACGAAGCCGCGGCGACGATGTCCGGCAAGGCCGAGGTCCGCCGTCTCGACCTAGCGAGTCTCGCCTCCGTCCGCGATTTCGCGGCCGGATGGGACGGCGAAATCGACCTGCTGATCAACAACGCCGGGGTGATGATCCCGCCGCTGAGCCGGACGGCCGAGGGCTTCGAGCTCCAGTTCGGCACGAACCACCTCGGTCACTTCGCGCTGACGAACCTGCTACTCGAGCACGTGACCGGCCGCGTGGTCACCGTCTCCTCCACCGGGCACCGAATCGGCACGATCGACTTCGACGATCTCAACTGGGAGCGCAAGCCTTACCGGGACTGGCGGGCGTACGGGCAGTCCAAGCTCGCCAACCTACTGTTCACGTCCGAGCTTCAGCGGCGGCTGACAGAAGCCGGGTCACCGGTATTGGCGACGGCCGCACACCCCGGCTACGCCGCGACCAATCTGCAGTTCCACAGCGGACGCCGGTCGATGGACATCCTCAGCGCCATCGGCAACCGCCTGTTCGCCCAGGACGAGAACGGCGGGGCGCTGCCGACGCTCTACGCGGCGGTCGCTGACGTCCCCGGCAACAGCTTCGCGGGCCCCGGCGGATTCATGGAGCAGCGCGGCGCGCCGAAGCTCGTCGGTCGCTCGGGAGCCGCCCAGGACGCGGCGGTGGCCCGCCGCCTATGGGATGTGTCCGAGGAGCTGACCGGCGTCCGCTTTCCACTGAGCGCCGCCGCAACCTCGACCGGATGAGGGGCTCGGCGTGGTCCTCAGGAGTCGGTCGCGAGGCCGTTCAGGGCATCGCGGACCTGGCCGACGGTGTCGGCGTCGTGAACCGCAGACAGACGCACGCTGAGCTCATCGAGAGTGAGTTGCCCTCTCGCGAATCCGTCGCGCAGAACGAGCTCGGCGCGAGTCCGATCGGCGTCGGACGCGAGACGGGCGAGTGGCCCGAGAATTGCCTCCCCGCCGCCCTCCACCGGCCAGGAGCCAGCTGACCCGGATCTGTCGGCCCGGGACGAGGTGAGGCCGACGGCACGCCCCAGCAACGCGAAACCGACCGCCGCGGCCAGACCTTCGACGACGCCCCGTTCCAGCCCCTCCTGGAGCGATCGCTCCGCGTGTGCCGTGAAGACAGTCACGGCGACGGCGACGAGCAATGAGCCAACCGCCCCCAGACGCCACGGTCGTCGGCGCAGCCAACGCCAACCGATCACCGGCACGTCCTCATAGACGTCGCCGGCGGTGCCCGGCGACGCCGAGACGATCGCCTGAGCTCGATTCACAGTTGTTGCAGCTGCGTACAGCGCCACCCCGGCCACCGCAGCGAGCCCGCCGACCAGCCCGATGTACCAGCCCGGTAAGCGCAACGAGAAATCGACGAGGTACAGAACCAGCCCCCACACGGTGGCGAGCCCGGCGAGCGCGCCGACGCGAGCCCGGCGCGCGATCAGATCGATCTGGGCTGTCGGCAAGCGCTGCACTTGCCGGAGGCGAACGGACCGCAGCGCGGCCAACGACCCGGCGACCAGCGCAACCTGAGCTGCGAACACCATCCCTACCAGGGCCGGGAAGAACAACAGCGGCGAGATCCCGTTGGCAAAGCCGGGGTGGCCGCCGGCCGAGGCGAGCACTAGCTGAGACACGATCAATGCCGCGGCCGCGAGCGCCAACGCGCCGAATGTCTGAAATGCAGACAGGCGGACGCGGAACGTCGCCAGCTCGTCGGCGAAGCTGATCGCCAGCTCGCGGGGATCCCCCAACCGCTCCTCACAGCCGGGCTCGCACTCGATGTGATCGCGCAGCTCGGCCAGGATCCGGACCCGCTCCCGACGCGGCACACGGCGAGCGTCGAGCTCGGCGGCCAGAGTGTCGAGCCAGTTCATCCGAATACCGCCTCCACCGCGTTGGAGAAGACCCTCCACTCGCGGCGCCGGACCTGAAGCGTTGAGCGTCCCGCCCCGGTGATGCGATAGACGCGACGGCGGCGCGCGCTTTCGATCACCCAGGAGCTAGTCAACAATCCATCGCGCTCAAGACGATGCAGGGCCGGGTACACCGTCCCCTCCGCGAGGTCGAACGTGCCGCCGCTGCGCTGTTTTAGCCGCTGCAGAATCGCGTAGCCGTGCGCGGGCTCTTCGGCGACCGTCGCCAGGATCAAGGAATCAAGCTGTCCGTTGAGGGCGTCGTTCCTTATACCTAGCTATACTAGGCATTGGCTCGCTAGGTGTCAAGGCCGATCGTCCTCACCCGTTTCAGAGAAGGTCGCCGAAGAATGTCCGCAGCTCCTCGACGAGCACCTCCGGTTGCTCGAGCGCCGCAAAATGGCCCCCGCGCTCGAGCTCTTCCCACCGGCGCAGATCGGTGAACCGGCGCTCGGCCCATGACCGCGGGATGCGGATGATTTCCTTGGGGAAGATCGAGCAGCCGGTGGGGACGCCGATCGGGGGGAAGTCGCGGTCGCGAAAGCTCTCCCAGTACAGGCGCGCCGATGAAGCGCCTGTGGCGGGCAGCCAGTACAGCATCACGTTGTCGAGCAGTTCGTCGCGAGTGAGCACATTTTCGGGATGACCCTCGCAGTCGGTCCAGGCCCAGAACTTCTCGATGATCCAAGCGCACTGCCCGGCGGGCGAGTCCACGAGCGAATAACCCAGCGTCTGGGGGCGCGTCGACTGCTGCTTCGAGTACCCGGTCCCCCACCGGCGATGCTCGGCGAACGCGGCGAGCGCCGCCTGCTCGCTCTCGCTCAGCTCGGTGGTGTCGCCCGGTTCGCGGCGGGCGGGCGAGCGGCATCGTCAGATGGATCCCGGCGAGATGGTCCTGGTCGATGTTGGCCAGCTGCATCGTCACGCTCGCGCCCCAGTCCCCGCCATGCGCCCCGTAGCGGGAGTAGCCGAGCCGAGCCATCAGTTCCGCCCACGCGGCGGCGATCCGGCCCGTCCCCCACCCGCGCTCGGCGGGCCGATCGCTGAACCCGTACCCGGGAAGTGAGGGGCAGACGACGTCGAACGCAACGGAGGGGTCGGCGCCGTGGCGGGCCGGATCCACGAGCGGATCGATCACCTTCATGAACTCGGCGACGGATCCCGGCCAGCCGTGCGTCAGCAACAGAGGTAACGCGTCGTCGTGTGGGGAGCGCGCGTGCAGGTAGTGGATCCCGAGGCCGTCGATCGTTGTGCGGAACTGCGGGATCGCGTTGAGCTGCGTCTCGAACCGTCTCCAGTCGTAGCTCGTTCGCCAGTAGTCGCAGATGTCTTGGATGTAGGCGAGCGGGACACCCTGAGACCAGTCCACGACGGTCTCGCGCTCGGGCCATCGAGTTCGGGCCAGACGATCGCGCAGGTCGTCGAGTTCGGAGTCTGCGACCTCGATTTGGAAAGGAGCGATCCCGGTGGCCAACGCCTGCCTATTTCACCATCTCACCGATGCCGAGATCGGCGTGATCGCCAATCACCCGAGTCGCGGGCGCGTTGCCTCGTGCGCCTCGAGCCGCAGGAGGCCGGTGGCCCAGTGGATCAGCAAAGGACGCGGGATCATCGCGGTCGCCAGCGGGCTCGTCCAGGTGCGGATCGCCGGGGGCACCCCGGCCATCCGTTCGGGCGAGGTCCTGGTGGCCGACAGTGAGCGAATCGACGGCTGGCGCAACATCGGCGGAGGCGAGGCCGCGCTTTTCTGGATCGTCGTCGCGCCCGAGGGCGCCGGGAGGAGTCCGCGGTTCGGCTGAGGGCGGCGGTCAGTCCGCGGCCGAGGCCTCGGATCGCTTGCTCGCGCCGTCGTCCACCGCCGTCCAGTCGCGCCCGAACCAGCGTTTGATACGGCTGGAGCCGAACTCGGCCTTCTCCGCGACGAGCTCCTCGGAAGGACCCACGAGCTCACCGCTCTTCTGATCGCCGAAGAACGTGACGTCGACCTGCGCGATCTGGTCGCCTCCGAACTCGAGGTAACAGATGCCCCGTCCGCCGTATTCGGCCGAGGATGAAGTGCCCCGGATCATCGCGCTGATGTGCTCGGCGGCGATCGCTGCGTGACCCTCAGCGAACACTCCGGCCCGGGGAGTTCCCACCGCCGCCACATCGCCAATCGCGAACACGCCGGGGTAGGAGGTCTCCAGAGTCAGGGAGTTCACAGGGATCCATCCATCGACGGTCATCCCCGCCTGCACAACCACGGCGGGCGCACCGTGGATGGGAACCGCGAGGAACAGGTCGTAGGGCATCTCGCCACCGTCCCGCAGGGTCGCGACGTTGCGCGCGGGGTCGAGCTCGCACACCTCGCGGCGTGGGTGCCACTCGATCCCTCGCTCGGCGAAGGTCTCCACGAGCGCCTCCGACGCCGCCGGCGAGGGCGGGATCGGCCTGGGGAAGTCGACGACCAGCGCGATCTCGGAGCGGTCACGAAGCCCCCGCCGGGTGAGGTGCTCGTGCATCAGCAGCGCTGTCTCGCTCGGAGCAGGCGGACACTTGTACGGCGTCGAGAGCACCCCGACGAGCACCCGGCCGCCGTCGAAGTCCGCGATCACGTCACGCGTCGCGAACGCGCCATCGACCGTGTAGAACTCGTGACCTCCCTCGAGCAGGCCGGGTGTGGCTGCCGGATCTAGGTCTGCCCCCAGCGCCACAACGAGCACGTCGCCCTCGAACGTCCCGGCATCGGTCTCCACGCGCTTGGCGGCCGGATCGATCGACTGCACGACAGCCTTGACGAACCTCACGCCCGGCTTTACCGCGTCGCTGTAGGCGTGGCGGACACCGGCGGGACGCGCCCGGCCGAACATCACGTCGAGCTTCGAGAACCCGAACACGAAGGCGTCGCTCTGGTCGATCAGCACGACGTCGACCGCATCGCCGAACTCGTCCGACAGCCTCGTGGAAAGCTCCAGGCCACCGAACCCAGCCCCAAGAACAAGAACCCGCACCCACAGCTCCTCTCGTCTGCCCCTTACTTCGCCCGACACTATCAGCCGCGATTCGCGACCCGGCTCAGCTCGGCACGGATGCGACTGCCGATGGTCGGGGGCCGGACGGTGACGTTGCCGAGGATCGCGGTCGCTCGTACATCGATCACCGGCGCGCCGGGAAGCGCCACGTCGCGTACCTCGGAGGATTTGGCTCCAAGGATTGCTTTGCCCGAGAGTCGCACCTCGACCCCGTCGGGGACGAAGATCGTGACCGCCCCCAGCGTCGCTCTCGCCTCGATCGTCGTCACATGCGATGTGAGGACGGCGTCCTGGAGCTCGATGTGGCAGTCGCCTAGTAGCGAGCGCACATCCAAATGCGCTGGAACGGTCCAACGGCCCTTGCGAGTCTCGAGGATTCGTGCTGATCCACCGCGAGCGATGTTAGGACTTTGCCTGCATCAAATACGAGCCCATGCCGGCGTCGCGCTCAAGGCGTACGCTGAGCTGATCCGTACACCACGACCGCCTCGTGGAGCAAAGTGCACACGCTCAAGACCGCCGTCGGCATAGGCTGGATCGTCTTCTGGGTCTACTGGCTGGTCGCCGCCCTCGGCGCGAAGCAGGGAAGGGGCGGCAGGCGACGGCTCCCCATGACCGGCGTGACCCTCGTGGCGGTCGTCCTTCTCGTTCGCGTCTTCCACGGCGGCAGCCTGGAGGTCCACAGCCCGATCCTCGGAGCGATCGGGGCGGTCCTCTTCGTGTCCGGGCTCGCCCTGGCGGTCTGGGCGCGCATCTACCTGGGGCGAAACTGGGGCATGCCGATGACCGAGAAGGCCGAGCCGGAACTCGTCACGTCCGGGCCGTATCGATTCGTCCGCCACCCGATCTACTCGGGGCTCCTGCTCGCGCTCGTCGGGACCGCGCTAGTGACCAACCTCATCGGGTTGGTGATCGCCCCGATCGTCGGCGCGTACTTCTACTACTCGGCCAAGACCGAGGAGAAGAACCTCACGGCGACGTTCCCCAAGGCCTATCCGGCGTACCGGACCGCCACCAAGATGCTCATCCCCTTCGTGCTCTAGGCGTGCTGGAACTAGACCTCGCCGTGACGGCCGACCAGGCCCTCGCCGAGTGCCGGCGCCGCGGTCTCGTCGTCCGGAGCGAGCGCGAGCTGGCGGGTCGGCCCGGAAGCAGCCACTGGCATCTGGGGATCCCGGGTCAGACCGGCACGCTCGAGCTGAACGAATGGCAGGACCGGGTCTGGGTGAAGGTCCATCCGTTGCGTGAAGGTGACTGGGCGGCCGACCTGGCTAGCGAGCTCGCCCGCCTCTCCGCCTCGACCGTGGCGTCGCAAGCACAGCGCCTATAAGTTGCCCGGCGCCGCCGTCCGCGCCGCCGCGGCGGTGGGCGCGCCACCGTCGACGAGGGTCCGAAGCGACTCATCGAGGATCGTCACTGCGAGGTCGATCTCGTCCTCGCTGACTGTCAACGGAGGCGCCATCCGTAGACAGCTGGCCTGGCCCGCGGTGCCGCCGCGGACGAGGTTGATCGACAGTCCGCGACGTTGACATTCGTCGGTGAGGGCCAGCCCCAGGGCGTCTGCCGGCTGGCGCGTTTCGCGGCTCTCAACGAGCTCCAAGCCGCAGAGAAGACCGAGGCCACGGACATCCCCGATCTGCTCGTGTCGGTCCTGCAACTCAACGAGCCGATCGAGGAGGTACCCACCGCGCGCCCGCGCGCGCTCAGCCAGGTGTTCGTCCTCGACCACGTCCATGACGGCCAACGCCGCCGCGGCGGGCAGAGGATCGGAGACGTGGGAGGTGATGTGGGTGAAGCCCCGCGCATAGCACTCTTGCTCGATAGAGGGGCTGGTGATGACAGCGCTGATCGGCACGCCACCGCCGAGCGTCTTGGAGAGCACGAGCAAATCGGGCACAACCCCGTAAACCTGGAAGCCGTACATCGCGCCGACCCGGCCCAACCCCGTCTGGCACTCATCGAGCACGACCAACATCCCGCGCTCGTGCGCTAAGTCGGTGAGCCGCGCGAAGTACCCGGGCGGCGGGACGATCACGCCCCCGGCCGAAAGCACCGGCTCGGCCACCACGGCGGCCGGCGAGCCAACGGACGCCTGGTCGAATAGGTCAAATCCAGTCTCCAGACATGTGCAGTCGCACACCTGATCGCAGTGGCGAATCGGACAGCGATATGCATACGGCGCCGGCAACGCGAACACGCCCGGGGTGACAGGGCCGTAGCCGTGCCGGTTCGACGCATACGTGACTGCGGACGCACCCCCTGTGACGCCGTGCCAGCTCCGCGTCAGCGAGATGACCTCAAAGCGCCCTGTGTCGAGCTTCGCCATGCGCAGGGCGGCCTCGATCCCCTCTCCCCCTGTGGAGAGCAACAACACCCGCCGCAGCGGATCCGGAAGCGTGTCCACCAGCCGCTCCGCCAATGCCAGCACCGGCTCCGACAGCATCCACGAGTTGAGGTGTATGACCTCGCAGCACGCTGCCTCGATCGCCGCCACCACGCGGGGGTGGTTGTGACCGACCGTCGCACAGATCTGACCCGCGGTGAAATCCAGCACGCGCTGCCCGTGGACCGTTTCAACGAAAGACCCTGACGCTCGGCTCACCACGCCGTCGACGAACTTCCCGCCATAGCGCACCAGCAGGTCTGCGCGTTCGTCCACCAACGGCAGGCTACCGTCCTTTAGTGAGCATCACGAGAAGCGAGGCGATCCTGCCGCCGTGAGGGTGCGTTATCGTGATCGGTGCGTGCAGGACGCGTCCGGTCCGCGGAGAGGGTCATAGGCCCACCTGATGAAGTGGGTGATCTAATCGGTGACGGACGTGACCTTCGGCCTGACGCGCGGACCCGTCGACAGCCGAGAGGAGTTGACATGTCCGAGCCCCGTTTCCTGCCGTCCCGTCCGGACCTGCGCCACCTGCGCGACGAGGCCAAGCGACGCCGCCGGGGGGGTGAGTTCCCGTCGCTCGCGCTGGCGCAGCTCGCAATCGCGCGCGAGTACGGCTTCCGCTCGTGGCCACGGCTGAAGTTCCACGTCGAGGCGGTCACGCTCGACGCCGCCGACCGGGCCTCCGCGCTGATCGCCTCGGCCATGTCGGCCGACCTGCGGCGGGCGCGGGCCTTGCTCGAGGCCGATTCCTTGCTCGCTCGCCACGACCTGGCGTGCGCGTGCGCCACCGGCGAGGCGGATGAGGTCACGCGCCGGCTTGCAGCGCGTCCGGCCGCGGTGGGCGAGCCGACCGGCCCGAACGGCTGGCAGCCAATCCTCTACGCCTGCTTTTCGCGACTCCTGCGCGGCGACCCCGAGCGGGCGCCCGGGATCCGCGAGGTCGTCCGGCGGCTGCTTGCTGCGGGCGCGGACCCGAACGCCTCGTTCATTCACGACGGCGAATGGCTGCAGGTGGCCCTCTACGGCGCGGCCGGCATCGCCGGCGACGTCGAGGTCACCCGGATGTTGCTCGAAGCGGGCGCGGACCCCACCGACGACCGCGACGGCTACCACGGCAACGAGGTGCTCTACCACGCATGCGAACTGCCCGACCCTACTTGCGCGATGCTCGTGATCGACGCCGGCGCCCGCCAGGACCTCGTCGACTACGACCTCGGGCGTGCGTTGAACTTTCCCAACCCCGAAATGGTCGAGATGTTCTGCGCGCACGGCGCGCAGGCGTCTGCAGACCACCTACATCAGGCCGTCTGGCGCCGCCGACCCGCTCGCACGGTCAGCGCGCTGATAGACGCGGGCGCGCCGTTCGACGCGCCCGACGAGCACGGCCTCACCCCGCTGCGGATCGCCGTTCGCTGGGGCGAGGACGGCGTCGCCGACGTGTTGCGCGAGCGCGGTGCCGACGAGAGCGGGCTGACCGAGGAGGACCGGGCAGTCGGCAGCTACATCTCTGGCCGGGCGCGTGGCGTACCTGAGACGCTTGCGCTGTCGATGCTCGACGAGATGCTGATGGTCTCGATCCAGGGCGGCCACCTGGAGGCCATGCGCCGGCTCCTCGATGCGGGCGCGCGGATCGACGGTGACCCGGACAGCGATGAGATCCCGCTCGGCCATGCCTGTTGGCGAGGGCGCGTACAGATGACACGCGATCTCCTTGAGCGCGGCGGGGCGCTCACCTTCCGCAACGGTGGCAGTGCGCTCGGCGCCGCGCTGCACGGCTCCCGTCACTGCCACGACCCGGAGGGAGGCCCGTCGATGCGCACGGTCGACGAGATACCCAAAAAGCCCTACGCCGAGATCGTCCGCCTGCTCCTCGCCGCCGGCGCTCCCGTGCCCGACCGCATCGGCGAGAACGGTCCGCGCGCGACGATGCTGATCGCCGAGCTTGGCATCGATCCACCCGCCTGATCGCCAGCACACGGTCGCGATCGAGGGTCCGACTCCTCACCGCAGCGTGTATGCCACCAGCTGCGGATTGCGGCTCGGGTTCCTCCCGGTGACGCCCCCGGCTGGGACGAGCACCGTGTCACCGGCGATCGCGATCGGAGCATTCGCGGTCGGCGGACTCCGCGCCGTCCGTGCGCGAGCAGGAGGTTGTCAAAGATGAGCAACTCCCCCGGCCGCAGGTGGATGTCGACCTCGTGGGCCTCCACGCGAAGGCCTCGGTCTGAGAAGAACTCCAGCTCGTCGGCGACGCTGCTGAACTCGTTCCCGCACAGGAATTCCGGGGCCGCCTTCACACTCGGCAGCGCAGGAGCGCTCCCCTACGCGGCCTCGACCAGCCGCGCGAGGCTGCCCTCGGCGTATCCGAGCTCGTTGTCGCGGGTCCCGTGACTGTGTCCATACGCGGCAAGCCGCCGGATCAGCTCATCGACGTCCCTGCGCGCGGCGCAGTTTCACGAGTTCGTCGAACAGCTGGTGCAGTGGGGCACGCAGGGCGACGTCGCCTACGTGCCCGAGATGCGCACGCAGCTGGTCGCCGCACGGACGGTCGCCGAGGCGCTCGCCGACCTGGCCGTCGATCCGGCCTCGGCGCCGGGGCCGACCCTCGAGGTCGCCGGGCCCCGCGAGGAGAGTCTCGTCGAGATGGCGAGACTGCTCGTCGCCCGGCGCGGAAACTCCCTGCGAGTCGAGGCCGTCAGCGACCCCGTCGACGGCGATGCGAACGAGTCCGGCGCGCTCCTGCCCGGTCCGGATGCCCGGCTCGGCGGCCCGACGTTCGAGGAGTGGCTGGACTCGGCCATCCACTGAGCCCGATCCAGACGACGGTCAGGCCCGACCGCGCTCGCCGTCGGTGTGCAGCGACGGAGCGAACGAGATGCCGACGATCAGACCCTCGTCCGAAAGGAGTCGGGCGACGGTCTGCCCCCAGGGCTCCTCGCGCGCACCGTGCAGCAACTCAAACCCACGATCCTCGAGCTCCGTGGCCGCGGCCTGGACTGCCACGGCGTCGGCCACCTCGAACTCGATCGAGGCCTGCGGCGCGGGGCGGTCGGCCGGCCACTCCGGCTGTCCCAGACAGGCTTGCGCGGCCTCGCTCAGGGGCCAGACGCCGAAGTGGTTGGTGCCCGCCACGCTCTCGCTGTGCCAGTAATCAGAGCCCGCGCCGGCAGCGAGCGGGAGTCCGAGCGCGTCGACGTACAGCTTCCGGCTTTCTGCCGGGTCGGGGGCAATGACCGCGACCGAGGTGACAAAAACGATGTCCATGTCAGCATCTAAGCAATGGACCACGGCAACGTCTTGTATGAAACGGACGACTACCGCGAGCAGCCGGCTCCACTGGCGTTTCAGCAAGCGATCGCGTGCATCTGGAGGAGGCGAGGGGATGGTTCGGCTTTCCGGGTGCTGCCCGACGCCTGCACGGACATCATCTGGCGGCCTACCACCGGGGCGCTCATCGCGGGCCCGGATACGGGCCCGGTGATCGCGCCGGCCGGCAAGGACGGATTCGTACTCGGCGTGCGCCTGCGGCCCGGCGCTGGTGGCGCGGCCTATGGCCTGCCACTGTCGGAGATCCGCGACCGGCGCGTGGCGCTGACCGACCTCGGCCTGGACCCGACCGACGAGCTGCACGGAGAGCTTGGCCCCCAAGCGGCGATGGCGCGACTGATCGCACTGGCGACGCGCCTGGCTCACCACCGACCGCCGGACCTCGCCGTGCAGGCAGCCACCGTTCGGTTGAGCGATCCCCGGCAGCGGATCGACCGACTCGCCGACGACATCGGCCTCAGCGACCGGCAGCTGAGGCGCCGCTTCAACGACGCCGTCGGCTACGGCCCAAAGACCCTCCAGCGGGTGCTCCGCCTTCAGCGATTCCGCACCTTGCGGAGCCTCGAGCTCGTCCGCGCCGCAGCCGAGGCCGGATACGCCGACCAGGCCCACCTGACGCACGACTGCCGACGACTCACCGGGCTGAGCCCGAGCGAACTTCGAAGCGTTTAGGCTGGTCGGAATGGACGATCTGCTCGCGTCGCTCGCGCGCTACGACGCGCCGACGCTCGCCAATGCGATCGAGACATTCGATCTGCAGCCGCGAGACGTTGGCTTTGCCGACAGCCGGATCCGGTGCATGTTCCCCGAGCTCGGCCGGATGGTCGGGTACGCCGGCACAGCCACGATCGTCGCCCGCGGCGCGCCCGGGCCGCACGAGAGCGTCGGGTATGAAGCCCTCTACTCCCACGTGCGCACGATTCCCGAGCCGCGGATCGTCGTCGTCAAAGATCTCGACGACCCACCGGCCCACGGATCGTTGTGGGGCGAGGTCCACGCGACGATCTTCGGGGCGCTCGGGTGCGTGGGCTGCGTAACCGACGGCGCGGTGCGGGATCTCGACGAAGCACGCGGGATGGGCTTTCACTTCTTCGCGGCCGGGCCCTCCGTCTCGCACGCGTACGTACGCGTCCAGACGGTCGGCGAACCGGTCGAGATCGGCGGTCTCGTCGTCGCGCCGGGCGACCTCCTGCACGCGGACCAGCACGGGGTGCTGAAGATCCCCCGCGAGATCGCCGCGGAGCTGCCGGCCGCCGCTGATCGGGTCATCCAGTCCGAGCAGGCGCTGCTGCGATGGGTGCGCTCAGACGATTTCGACCCGGATCGCCTCGCCGAGATGCGCGCCCGTCACTGACGAATTCGGGACGGGCGCGCGGGCAGGTGGGCGCTCGCGGTGGAGCAGCGGCCCTGCGCCGCCGATGTTCCGAGCGCGGTGAGAGCAGCCGTGGCGTCGCGGCGTAGCGTCCCCGCCTCCTCGATGCGACCGCGCCCCTCGAGCCAGTCGCCGAGGTCGGTCTCTGCGATGGCAACCCAGTAGGGGTAGCCGAGCGCACGGAAGTCCTCCAGGGCCGCGCGGAGGTCCCGCTCGACGGTCTCGTCTCGATGGGCGAGCGCACGGACCAGGCCACCCAGGCGCGCGAGGTGGGCCGTCAGATACGGCGGGATCATGCCTGGGGGCCGCTCAGCGACCAGGGCCAGCACTCTCGCCGCGGAGGCGGTTGCCCCCAATGCAAGCGCCGCGTGCAACGTCTCCGGCCAGGCCTGGCGGACCGACTCGTGGTCGATGCCCACCACGTCGATCGCGCGGGGCAGAAACTCCTCCCCACGCGCCAGGGCCGATTCGGCGTCACCCTCGGCCAGCAGGAGGCTCAGCTCGATCGCGACGAGGCACGCGCGACGCTCCTCGTTCTCGGTCGGGGTGGCTGCCATCCGCTCGAACACGTCGCGCGCCGCCAAAACCTGGCCCCGAAGCAGATGGAGGATCGCCTGGACGAAGTTGACCGCCTGGGCGGCCGGGCGCTCGCCATCCCCGGCGAGCAGCTCCACTGCCAGCTCGTCGGCCTGCGCCCACTCGCCCCTAAGTACACGGACCATCATCAGGTTGGCTCCATTGAGGTTCTCCAGCAGGCGGACTCCTTGCCGTCGCGCGATTGCCAGCCCCGCCTCGGTCCGCTCCGCGGCGTCCGGGAGATCCCACAGGACGGCGAGGTTGCCGAGACCCGTCGCCGCCACAGCGAGCTCGGGACCAAGCTCCTGTCGTTCGACGAGCTCGATCGCTCCGATCCAAAGCGACCGTGCTTGGCGGACCCGGCCCGTGTGTCGGAACCTGATCGCCTTCAGCGTGAGCGCGTCGGCGAGAACGGCGGGGAGGTCGAGCTCCTCGGCAATCGCGAGCGCAATCTCGAGTGGTGGTCCGGCTCCCTCGTAGTCGCCGAGGAAGATCAGCGTGCGCGCGAGTCGGGCGTTCAGCTCGGCGACATCGGGATCTGGGCCGTCCGCTGCCAGCACCGCCAGCGCCGCCCGGTGATGCTCGACGGCCTCGTGCAGCCGGCCCATTCGGGTGAGGGCATAGCCGATGTCGCTGTCGACGCGAGCTGCCTTTCGGCGCTCGCCGCTCGCCAGCAACATCGATCGGGTCTCCTCGAGCAACTCCACCGCCTGCTCGTAACGCCCGGACTGGCACGCCATCAAGCCGGCCTGCTCCCGGAGCTGTTCGCGCTCGCTCCCAGTAGCAGCCAGCTCCGCCGCGCTCAGGTAGAAGCGCTCGGCGGCGTCCGGAGCACCCACCACCGCCGCGCGGTGCGCAGCCCGGCGCAGCGCGTCGAGCGCCAGAGCGCGCAGCCCGTCGGCGTCCGGGTCTGACCCGGCTGCCAGGTACGCGTCGCCGTAGTGCGCTGCGATCGCCTCGGCAACGTCCTCGCCATCGCCCGGGAACGACGCCCGGAGGTGCTCGGCGGCGGCGACGTGGCGAAGCATTCGCTCCTGGCGAGATAGCGTCTCGTAGGCGACCGAGCGCAGCAATCCCTGCGCGAATCCATACTGACCGCGCTGCGGCGAGAGGCGGTCGGTACGGATCGTGAGTACTTGTTGTCGGACGAGCGAGGCGAGGACCGCGTCGAGCTGGTCCAGCTCGACGCCCCCAAGCGCCTCGGCCGTGGCTCGCGAAAACGAGCCGCCAAACACCGACATCGCTTTGACGAAGTTACGCTCGACGGCGGTCAGCGCATCGAGGCGAGCCGCAAGCAGCGAGGTGAGCGTTGCCGGAACGTCGAGCTCGCCGAGCTCACCGACGAGCGCCACGCGGCCGTCCTGATCCTGAACCACCCCTTGCTCGGAAAGCGCACGAACAAGCTCTACCGCGTAGAGCGGCGTTCCCTCCGAGCGCTCGACGATCCGGGCCGCGTCGCCGTCGGTCAGCCCGTCGACGATGCCATCGAGCAGTTCCCGCATCGCCGCATCGTCGAACGGCTCGAGCCGGTGACTGATGGCTCCGCGGCGCCCAGCCGGCCAACCGCCGGGGTCGTCCGAGGCAGCCGAGCGGGCGAGCGTGACCACGAAGATCGGACAGGTGTCCGACCAGTCCAGGAGCTCATCGATGAACTCGCGCAACCCCTGGTCCGCGAACTGAAAATCTTCGAAGACGAGCACCACCGGCAAATGGGCCGACAGGCGCTCGAAGAACTGCCGCCATCCGGCGAACAGATCGGCGCGGCTCAGGCTGGGCTCGTCTGTCCCCAGCAGGGCGCCCAGCCGCGGCCGCAGGAATGCCCTGTCCGGCGCGTCCGGCGCCCATCGCGCGAGTCCCTCCTCCAGCCGGGCCGCTGCCTCTTCGGCGGTCGCGCCCTCGACGATCCCGAGTCGCTGACGGACCATCTCGGCGAGTGCCCAGTAGGCGACGCCGTCGGAGAACGCCGGACAGCGACCGAGGTGCCAGAGCACCGGCTCCGATAGGCCATCGGCGTACCGGAAGAACTCCCGCCCGAGCCGCGACTTGCCGATCCCGACCTCGCCGGTGAGCGCGAGCAGCCGAGCCGAGCGCCGCTCGAGGGCACCGTGGAAGAGTTCCTTCATCAGCCACAGCTCGGCTTCGCGTCCAACGAACGGCGCCTCCTGCCCGCGCTCACGCTCGGACGCATCCGTCACGCCGACCGCCCGCCATAGCCGCACTGGGAGCGCTTTGCCCTTGACGACGTGCTCGCCCGCGGGCACGTATTCGATCACCTGCGCGGTCACCTGACGGGTGATGTCATCGACGAATACGGTGCCGGGCTCTGCGACCGCCTGGACCCGGGCCGCGGTGTTGACGCGGTCCCCGACGACGATCCCCTCGCCGGGATTCTCGAGCGCCAGCGCCTGACCTGTCGCCACTCCGCCGCGCGCTCGTAGCCCTGTCAAGCCGACCTCGTCGCCGAACTCACTCACCGCGCCGACGATGGCCAGCGCCGCGCGCACCGCCCGCTCGGCGTCGTCCTCGCGCGCCGCCCGGGCGCCCCAGACAGCCATCACCGCGTCGCCGGCGAACTTCTCGATGACGCCGCCCTGGTGCTCGACGATCGCCCGCGCCGCGGCGAAGTACCGGCCGAGCAGCTCCCGGAGGTCCTCAGGCGCGCGGCCCTCCGCGAGCGAGGTGAAGCCGACGAGGTCGACGAACAGCACCGATACCACGCGGAGCTCCGCGGCGAGCCCCACCGCGGGACGCACGGGAGGCCCAGGCCTGGCTGGCTTCAGATCTGGGCCCGAGACCGGGGCATCGAGCGCGGCGCCGCATTCCTCGCAGAACCGCTGTCCCTCTTCAAAGGGACTGCCGCAGACCGCGCAGCCCCGCCTGAGCGACGTTCCACAGGTGCGGCAGAACTTCGCCTGGTCCGCACATTCCGACTGGCACGTTGGGCATACCACCAAACCACGCTCCTGGTCCTGGAGGTAGCCGAAAGCCTACCCTCGCGGCGCGACTCCGCCAGCTTGCCGGCCCGAGTGACCGCTGGTAGGGTCGCTTGCGCCAGTTCGAACTCGAGGAGAGGGAGCGATGGGAGAAGCAGACTTAGCTCGGCTGGCGGAACTCGTGAAGACCGACCCGGCGTTCCGCTCACAGTTCAACGACGACCCGGTAGCTGCCGCGTCCTCGGTCGGAATGGACCTCAGCCACGGCGAGTTCGATCAGCTTACGGACGATTTGGCCGACGACCCAGGGGTCACGGCCGAATGGCCCGGGGACTGATCATTCGGCGCGACTGAGGAGCCTCTCGAGGAAGCTCGACGAGGCGAGCGTGAAATCAGGCCGGAACGGCTCGAGCTGACCCGCGGCGAGCTCGCGGAGCTCGCGGATCAATTCGAGGGCGTCAGCGCGCTTCTGCTCCATACGATTCGCCGGGAACCACGCCTCGAGAGCGTCGAGTTCCGCTTCCGGAAGCCCCTCCGAGCGGGCCGCGTCGACGATCGACCCATAGTGCCGGTCCGGATAGAACCGCGACTTGGCGATCTCCGTGAGTCGTCGCCGAGTGTGGTCGGCGATCACGCCGTCGCGCGCCGCCGAGCACAGCGTGCAGCGGATGTCGATCATCGCGTCTGACGCGGCCTCGTAGCCATCGCCGGGTGCGTGGACGACGGCGACCTCGTCGTCGTCCTCGAGCACGCCGTCGCGGTAGAGCTCGTAGACCCGTCCGATCCCGCGCATCCCGAACGGGGCGAGCTCCACGGCGCGCAGCGCGCCCATGCTGGCCGCGCCGAGCACGTGGACTCCTTCGGCCAGCGCCCACAGGATCTCCTTATGCCAGACCGAGAGCGTCCACTCGAACGCCCCGTCGACGATCCCGATTGCTCGGGCACCGCTGCGCACGGCGCGCACGACGTCGCCATTGGCGACGGGCGGGCGGTAGTCGGCGTCGAGGATCGAGCGCGCCGCGGCAAGCTCGAGCGACGGCCCGGAGAACACGACGATCACGTGGGGGCCTCCGGTGGAAACAGGTGCGAGGGGGGAGCGGGATGCTCGAGTCCGGGGATGACCACGCGAACCACCGGTAGCCCGAGGTCGGCGCGGGTCAACTCGACGGCAACGGCCTCGCCGATCGATGCGCCCGCGAGCCGCTCCAGCTCCCAGTCCACGTCAGCGCTGACACGCTCGGCCCGGCGCGAGGCGATACGGTCAAACGGCTGACCGGGTCCAGCGGCGATCAGCTCGAGCGTCCGTCGAACCGATTCGGCATTCGTTCTCAGCGTGTATTGCTCGTCGGAGATGTCCTCGCGGGCTCCGGCGATGTGCGTCAGACGGCTCTGCGCCGCCTCCGTGATCGCTCGCGCGAGCGCGACAGCGCGGTCGGGGTGGCAGCCGGAGCCGGCGGCGGGCGGCAGCGCTCGTGGGTACCGCGAGAACTGCTGGGTCAGCGAGCACGTGAACGTGGGAAGTCCGATCTCACACGTGAGGTTCCAGACGCCGACGGCCAGGCCGGTCCGGGCCAGGCGCACCAGGAGGGTGCGACACGACCGGTCCGTGACGCTGTCCAGGTCGACTCGGGTCGCGCCCTTGAGAGCTCGCGGAAGGCAGTTCCAGATCGCCTGCGCGTGTCGCTCGGCGAGCTCGCAGATCCCGTGGCTGAGGGCCTCGCCACGAGAGTTCCCGGACGCCAGGCCAGACGAGGTCATCGCGAAGGTCCGCTCCCAATGGCGGATCCGCCCCACCTGGACGCACTCATATGGCACCCAGCGACGCTCGCCGGATACGAGGCTCAGACCGGTTACCCACCACATCGCGCGATCGCGGTCGAGCGTCGCGTTCTGATGCCGGGCCAGGCGGTCGACATCGACGCTCACGCCTCGGCGGGCGAGCGCATTCGGCGAGGCTTCGTGGAGCGGAAGCTCGACCTCTTCAGCGTGGAACAGCTCAGCCGCCTCCATCACGCCAGATATGCGCGCAGCCTCGAGCGTCAACCCCTTCCCCTGCGTCACCGCGAGCGACCGAGCGTTCGGCCGGCACACCATCACCACCGGGACGCCGAGATCGTCTAGGCCGGTCACATTGGCGACCCGCGTGATCCCCATGCCGCCGAGCATCGGCCCAACTGCCGCCCACGTCTCAGCGAACGTCCGAACCCGATGGGTGCCCTCGTCGACAACCTTCTCATCCAAGGGCGCGGAGACCGTCGCTGTCACCCCGTCCCGTCCGGTAGTTACGTTGTCACCGGAGGCTCGGTCGTGCGCGGCGGCCACGCCTCGCTCGCGGTACGACGCAACATCTCGACGACAAGGAACGCGAGCTCGAGCGCCTGTTGGGTATTGAGTCGGGGGTCGCAGGCCGTCTCGTAGCGCGAGGAGAGCTCGCTGTGGGAGATCATCTGGGCACCCCCTAGGCATTCCGTGACGTCCTCGCCCGTGTGCTCGACGTGGATACCGCCGGGGTGCGTACCCAGGTGCTGGTGGACCTCGAAGAACCCCTCGACCTCGTCCATGATGCGGTCGAAGTGCCGCGTCTTGTGACCGCTTGGCGACTCCTCGGTGTTGCCGTGCATCGGGTCGCACTGCCACACGACGCGATGACGCGAGCGGGTTACGGCCTCGACGATGGGCGGTAGTAGCGTGCGGACGGCCTCGTTGCCCATCCGTGAGACGAGTGTCACGCGGCCATCGATTCGCCGCGGATCGAGCCGCTCGACGAGGTCGACGGCGTCCGCCGGCGTGGCCGTCGGGCCGAGCTTGACCGCGACCGGGTTGGCGATCAGCGCCCCGAGCGCCACATGGGCGCCCTCGGGCTGGCGCGTGCGGTCGCCGATCCACAGCTGGTGGCCCGAGAGGAGGTACAGGCGATCGCCGTCGGGCCGCAGCAGCGCACGCTCGTAGTCGAGCACGAGCATCTCATGGCTCGCGTACAGCTGGACCGTGCGCAGCGAGCTGTCCTCGACGCCACACGCCGACATGAACCGCAGGCTGCGGTCGATCTCCGTGGCGACCCGCTCGTAGCGCTCGCCGGCGCTGGAGCGGCGCACGAAGTCCATATTCCATTCATGCAGGTGGTGGAGATCCGCCAGGCCGGCGCCCGTAATGGCGCGCGTGAGATTCATAGCCGCGGCCGCGTTGGCGTATGCGCGCACGAGCCGGGCGGGGTCGGGCCGGCGCGCCTCCGGCGTCGGCTCCAACGCGTGGACCATGTCGCCGCGGTACGACGGCAGGCCGGTCGCGTCGGTCTCGGAGCTCCGCGGCTTGGCGTACTGGCCGGCGATGCGCCCGACCTTAACGACGGGCATCGAGATCCCGTACGTCAAGACCACGGCCATCTGCAGCAGCGTCCGGATCGTCCCGCGCAGGTGCGTCTCGGTGTTATCGATGAAGGTCTCGGCGCAATCCCCGCCCTGCAACAGGAATGCCTCGCCGCGCGCGACCAGTCCGAGCCGGTCCTGGAGCATGTCGACCTCTGCGGGCACCGCGATCGGTGGGACGTTCTCCAACACTCGGCGCACGCGCGCGACTTCCTCCGGATCCGGCCACGCCGGCTGCTGCTCTGCGGGCCGCGCCAGCGCCTCGCTCACCGCCGCGGCAATGACGCTCGGCAACGACAGAGGCGTGACAGGCGAACTCGCGGCCACGTCGACGGTCCACATCACTCGATAAGGCTATGGGACGAGAGCGCTGGGAGATCCGCGGGACGTTCGACGATCAGCGCAGCGTCCGTGGGAGTCCGAACTGCGGCAAGACGCTGCTGTCGGCGAACCAGGTGATCGCGGATATCCGGTCGCCCTCCAACGTGAGGACGAACAGCGCGTACGGACGCGCGATTTCGGTTTGGGGGCCGGGGAGGTAGCACGCGAATGCCGGCTGGCTGTTGGCCCGCGTCGCCACGAGCCGCAGCCGTCCGCGCGCGACCTCGCGGTCCTGCAGGAACGCGCCGATCGCGGCGGGGCCCTGATACTCGTACGGCTCGGGCGGCATGCTCAACCAGGCGTCGTCGGTGAGCAGGGCGATCATGGCGTCTATGTCGCCCGCTTCGACGGCGTCCGCGAAGCCGCCGACGATCTCCCGCTCGACCTTCGAGTCCGGCAGCGGAGCCCGCTCGCGTCCGGCGGCGGGCAGGCGAGAGTCAAACGCCGCCCGCGCGCGGCGCAGGAGGCTGTTGACCGAGGCCTCGGTGGTATCGAGCATCTCGGCGACCTCGCCGGCGCGGTAGCCGAGCACGTCGCGCAGCATGAGCACCGCGCGCTGCTGCGGCGGAAGGTGCTGAAGGCCGACGATGAACGCGAGCGCGATCGACTCCTTGGTCTCATAGCGCGCCTCCGGCCCGGGAGCTTCGTCCGGAATTCCCTCGAGTAGGGCGTCGGGGTAGGGCTCGAGCCAGATCGGCTCACTCCGGCGCGTCGGCTCCGGCACCGCGGTCATCCGTCTCAGGTCTTCCGGGCGGCGCCGACTCGCACGAAGAGCGTCCAGCGAGCGATTGGTCGCGATCCGGTATAGCCAGGCACGGATCGACGCACGCCCCTGGTACTGCTCGAGGCTGCGCCACGCCGCGAGCAGCGTCTCCTGGATCAGGTCCTCGGCGTCGTGTGTAGAGCCGACGATCCGGTACGCGTGCAACTGGAGTTCGCGCCGGTAGGGGTCGGTCAGCTCGCGGAACGCGTCCTGGTCGCCCGCGCGGGCGCGGGCGAGCGTCTGCTCAGTCACGCTCGCATCCTCACGGTTTGTCGTTGCGCAGCCATCACTCGTAACGACGTCGGAGAGGCTCGGAATCCGTCGCTCACTTTTCGTCGCCGCTGACGCCTCAACAAACGCAGCACGCAAAAGTCCGATGAAAGGAGAGCTGCGATGGGAAAGATCGTCATCAGCACTAACGCCTCGCTGGATGGAGTGGTCCAGGACCCCGACGGTGGGGAGGGCTTCAGGCTCGGCGGCTGGTTCGGGAAGTTTGGCGGCAACGACCTCGAGCACTGGGCCCGGCTCGAGTTCGAGGAAGCGCTGAGCACCGATGCCCTCCTGCTGGGGCGCCGCAGCGACGAGTGGTTCGCCGAGCGGTGGCTAGCCCGGACCGACGAGTGGGCGGACAGACTGAACAGCATGCCCAAGTACGTCGTCTCCTCGACCATCGAGCGTTCCCGCTGGAGCAACGCCACGGTCCTGAAGGGCGACGTCGTCGACGAGGTCTCGAGGCTGAAGCAGCAGCTCGACGGCGAAATCGTCGTCTACGCGAGCTATCAGCTCGCGCGCACGCTGATTGAGAACGACTTGGTCGACGAGCTACGGCTGATCGTCTTCCCGGTCGTACTCGGAGATGGCGAGCGCCTGTTCGGCGAGACCGATGACCCGAAACCAATGCGGCTCGTCGAGACGGCGACCGTCGGCCAGGGCCTCGCCCGCCTCACCTACGATCTGGGCCGCTGAAAGCTCACAGCTGTAGACGCGTGCCACGGAGCGCAGTTGCGGCCTGCTTGACGCGACGGATCACCGGCGAGACCTCCGCGGAGTGGATCGAGTCGATTGCACCGATCTCATCAGTCAGGAGTCCGTAGAGCTCGTTGGCGCTCCTGCAGACGACTGACACGGCGAGGTTCGCTGGCCCGCTGACCGCCGCCACGAAAGTCGCCTGCTCGAGCGCCGCGAGCCGGGCTCCCACCCACTCGAGGTCCCCTGGAGCGACCGACAGCCAGAGGCTCGCGGCGGTCGGGAATCCGAGCAGCTCGGTGGCCACATCGGTCTGCACGTAGGCCTGCTCGTTTGCGAGCAGCGCCTCGAGCCGTCGGCGCGCTCGCCCGGGCGAAATCCGCGCTGCCGTCGCGAGTTGCGAATAGCCGACCCGACCATCCTCGCGCAGTACCGCGAACAATGCCTCGTCCTCGGGGTGGCTGCTCGCAGCCCCGCTGGGTGTGGACGCGGGCGCGATCGACGTCAGCGCCGCCGTCTGGGCCGCGCCCAGCGGGTCATCAAAGGCCGACCAGTAGGCGACGCTGCCACCGCCGAACACCTTCATGATCGCGTGCGCGGTGACGGCGGTGACGAGGTTCGTGCGCGCCAGCCGCTCGAGCAGCAACGCATCGCGCTCCTCGAGCGAGCTGGGGCGGCTGATGCAGACGATCTCGGCGCCACCGGACATGATCCGCACCCAGGAAACGTCGTCGCGCTCGGCGAGCGCTCGGGCCAGTCGGGCCGCGGCGCCCGGCCGCACGCCGATCCGAACGATCCAGTCGAGCCCCTCATCGCTCGGCGCCGGCAGCACGAGCACGCGGACGGCGCCCGCCTCGTGGAGCCGCCGGTAGCGGCGGGCGACGGTCTGCTCCGAGGTCCCGATCACCTCTGACAACAGGCTGAACGGGGCCCGTCCATCGATCATCAGCGCGTGGAGTAGCTGGTTATCGATCCGATCCAGTATGAAGGATTCCGACGTCATACTCGCTATATCTGGATGATATCCGCGATTCCCGGGCAATATCTGGATACGACCCACGGGGAGATGGACACTCGTGGCATGCGTAAATGGTTTCCACTTTTCTCTGTCGCGCTCGGCGCGTTCATGCTGTTGATCGACGTCTCGATCGTCAACGTCGCCCTGCCGGCGATGACGGTTGCTCTGCACGCCTCCTTCGCCCAGCTCCAGTGGGTGATCGACATCTACGCGCTCGCGCTCGCGGCGCTGCTGCTCGGACTTGGGTCCCTGTCCGACCTCGTCGGACGCAAGCCCGTCTACATCGGCGGGCTTGTGGTGTTCGCCCTCGCGTCCCTCGCCGCCGGGCTAGCCAATGACACGACGACGTTAATCATCGCCCGCGGCGTCCAGGGCGCCGGCGGCGCGGCGATGTTCGCCACCACGATCGCGCTGCTCGGCAGCTCCTACGAAGGTCGCGACCGCGCGCTCGCGTTCGGTGTCTGGGGCGCCGTCAACGGGGCCGCAGCGGCCGCCGGCCCGATCATCGGCGGGCTGCTGACCGAGGCGCTGTCGTGGCGATGGGTGTTCTTCGTGAACCTGCCGGTCAGCGTTCTCGCGGTCGCTGTCAGCATCCGCGTTCTGCCGCGCGAGCGCCGGCGCGGCGCAGGGCGCATCGACGTTCTGGGGGTACTCGCGTTCACCGCCGCCGCCGGGACCGTGACGATGGCGCTGACGCGTGCATCGGAGAGCGGCTGGACGTCGCGGACCACGCTCGGACTGCTGGCAGCCGGCGCCGGCGCGGCGGTCGCGTTCGTCGCGACGCAGGCGCGCGGCCGTCGGCCCGTGCTCGGGCTCGACCTGCTGCGCCGGGCATCGTTTGCCGGTGTGCTCGCGGCGGCACTGCTGTATTCGATCGCGGCGTTCGCATATCTCACGTACGAATCGTTGTGGTTGCAATCGGTGCGCGGGATGAGCCCCGCCCAGACGGGGCTGGCGCTAACGCCCCTCGCCCTATCGGCGCTGTTCGTCTCGCTCGCGACCGGACGGTGGCTGCACGCGGTGGAGGCACGGTGGCGGATCGCCGGCGGGCTGACGCTGATCGGCGCGGGCGCGATCGCACAAGCCCACCTCGGCGCCGCGTCGAGTTGGCCCGCGCTGCTGCCCGGTCTGTTTCTCACCGGGATCGGCGTGGGTTTTGCCACCGGTCCGCTGGCGACCGCCGTGCTCGCGACCGTACCGGGAGATCGCGGCGGGATCGCGTCGGGTGCGCTCAACACCGCGCGCCAACTCGGCTACGCGCTAGGGATCGCTGCACTCGGGCTGGTGTGCAAGGCCGGGATCGCGGACCGTCTGAATGGCGGCGTGGGCGTCCACCGGGCCAGCTCCGCGGCGCGGGCGGTCACCGGGGGCGAGGCGCACGCGCTGCTCGCCCGGTCTCCAGCGGACCGCCGGGCGACGCTCGATCACGCCTTGCACGCGGCGTTCGCGCACGGGCTCGATCTCACGCTGCTCGCCGCGGGCGGCGCTGGCCTCGTGGCCGCGACCATCGTGGCGGTCGCGCTTCGGCCACGCCCGGTGGCCTCGTCGGCGGAAGCGGGGCTTGTGCCACGGACGGCACCGTGATCGACTTACGGCGACCGCGCCTCGTAGCCGACCGAAAGGAGCGGAGGATGTGTGACTTCCACGCCCATGAGAGCCTTCCGCCGCTGGCCGAGGACGAATACGTTCTCGATACGGCTCGGGTGCGCACGTTCATCGCCCGCACACGCGAGCACGTCGCGGGCGCCGACTCGCCCCGCGCCGCGTGCGAGCGCCTCGGCCCGCTGTTTGCCGAACTGCTCGCCGATCGGGATTGGCTTCCAGCGGCTTTTCAGGCTCCTTCTCTCGAGGGTGGGATGGGTGGCGGTATCGGGCAATGGCTCGTCTTTCGGGCCGCAGATCGCTCGCTCTCGCTCTTCAGCCTCGTCGTCCCTCCGGGAGCGATGACGCCGGTACACGATCACCTCGCCTGGGGCCTGGTCGGCATTTACAGGGGCAACCAGGACGAGGAGTTCTACGTGCCCCAACCCGGTCGCCTCGACCTGGTGCGCAGACGCCCGCTGAACCCCGGCGACTTCTACACACTCCTGCCTCCCCGTGACGACATTCACCGCGTTCGCACGACCTCGGCAGAGACGTCGGTGTCGATCCATCTCCTGGCCAACGACACCGGCTGCGTCTGGCGACATACCTACGACGAGCTGACCGGCGCGGCCAGCGAGTTTCGGTCTGGCTACGTCAACGCCGAGTGCCGGGGCGGGGAACCGGCGCCCGGGACGGTCCACGCCGCCACGAGCTGAGCTGCGGGGTCCGGCGCGGGGAAGAGCCCTTCGCGGTGGTCGGGTTCACCGTCGCCCACGGCAGGATCGTCGAGATGAACATCCTGGCCGACCCTGCTCGATTCCGGCGGCTGGACCTGAACGTCGTCGAAGGCAGACCGGTTTGAGCCTGCGAATCCGTGGGGTGAGTTTCTACGAGGCGACCGGCTCCAGTTCCCGCTCGGGCGCCGGCGCCGGCTCCTTGTCACGCCGCTCGAAGAACTCCGCGCCTTCGATGCTGATGCGGGGGACGATGCGGTCGAGCCAGCGTGGCATGTACCAGTTGATCTTGCCCATCAAGATCATCAGCGCGGGCACCAACAGGCAGCGCACCACAGTGGCATCGAGGATCACGGCGACCGCGAGCCCGACCCCGAACTGCTTGACGGTCGGGTCACCGTTCAGCACGAAGCTGCCGAACACGAAGACCATGATCGCGGCCGCCGCGGTGATCACTCGAGCGCTCGTGACGAGGCCACGCACGACTGAGGTCTTGTTGTCGTCGCCGGTGTGGACGTGCTCCTCGATCTGGCTGACCAGGAACACCTCGTAGTCCATCGAGAGCCCGAACAGGATCGCGAACATGAACAGCGGCACGTACGAGACGACGGGAACCTTCCCGGGCAGCCCGATCACGTGACTGAACCACCCGAACTGGAAGATCGCCGTCAGCACGCCGTAGGACGCGGCGATCGAGAGGATGTTCATCAGCGCCGCCTGAGGTGGGATCACGACGGTGCGGAACGCCAGGACGAGCAAGAGGAAGCTGAGCGTGATCACCACGATGATCTGCAGCGGCAGCTTGCTCGAGATCTTGGACGCCAGGTCGTCGTAGGCGGCGGTCGTACCACCGACCTCGGCGGTCATGTTCGTGCCCTTCTCGGCCTTGGGGATCGTCGTGTTCCGCAGCGTGTCGACGAGGTTGGTGGTCGCCTGCTCGGCCGGCCCGGCCTTCGAGATCGCGTTGAGGTACGCGGTCGTTCCGGCCTTGTCGAGCTGAACCGGGGTGACCGCCACCACGCCCGAAGTTGAACCGACGTCCTTTTGCAGGGTTTGCAGCCGTGAGTCGCTGGTGCTCGTCGCCTTCGAGCCAAGCGACGCGACGACGATCAGCGGTCCGTTGACGCCCGCTCCGTAGTTCTCCGAAATCAGGTCGTAGGCCTGGCGCGCGGTCGTGGAGGTGGACAGCGCGGCCGTGTCCTGCTGGCCCAGGGTCAGTGAGAACAGCGGGATCGCCAGCGGAATCAGGATCACCAGCGCCGCCAGGCCCGCGATCACCGGCTGCTTGCCAATCTCGGCGGCCCACTTGGCCCACACGCCCTTCTGCGCCTGCTCGTCGGTTGGTGGATGCCGCAGCCGCAACGAGTTGATGTGCGGCCCCAGGATTCCGAGCATCGCCGGGAGCAGCGTCAGCGCCGCGAGCACCGCGACGACCACCGCGATCGCCGCCATGAGCCCCATCGTGGTGACCAGCGGAATCTGGGCCACCGCGAGCGACACGAGCGCGATCGTCACCGTGCAGCCGGCGAAGAACACAGCCCCGCCCGAGGTCGCCGCCGCCCGCGCGATCGATTCGCGCATCTCCAGTCCGTCGTCGAGGCCGCGGAAGTGGCGGGTAACGATGAACAGCGAATAGTCGATCCCGACGCCAAGGCCGATCATCGTGGCCAGCGTCGGCGCGACGGTCGGCACCGTCACCGTGTGGCTGAGTAAGGTGATGATTGACAGCGTGCACGCCAACCCCAGGATCGCTCCCAGGATCGGCAACAGCATGGCCGTGATCGTCCCGAACGTAAACGTCAAGATCACCATCGCGGCGATGATCCCGATCAGTTCGCTGGATTCGGTCGCGGGCTTGGAGACCTTCTGGCCGAGCTGGCCGCCGGTCTCCACCTGGAGCCCTGCCGCCTCGGCCGGCTTCGCTGCCGCGTCGATGATCGTCTGTGCCTGGCTGACCGACAGTGCGCCCGGACTGACCGTCAAACCAACCGACAGATACCCCGTCGACTGGTTCTTGCTCAGTTGCGAAGCGCCCTGCGACGTCAATGGGTTCACGACCGACGCCACGTAGGGAGCCTTGGCGACGTCCGCAGCGGCCTCGTTGACCGCATTCGCGTATTTGGAGTCGGTCAGCTTCCCGCTCTTGGTGTGGAGCACAATCGGGCTGGTCCCGTTCGCCTGGACCGGGAACGACTTGCTGAGCGTGTCGGTCGCCTTCTGACTGTTGGTCCCCGGAAGGTTCAGGTTGTCGCTCGTGTTGTCACCCATTCGATGCGACACGCCGACCAGCGCAGCGGCCGCCAAAACCCACACCGCTAGAACTACGAAGCGACGCCTGACGCAGAAGCGCGCGAGCCCGTAAAGCACAGCTGTCATGACTGGCCCCTTCCCTCTCCCTCAGCG
Source organism: uncultured Solirubrobacterales bacterium (assembly GCA_963812225.1). Taxonomy (GTDB): domain Bacteria; phylum Actinomycetota; class Thermoleophilia; order Solirubrobacterales; family Solirubrobacteraceae; genus Palsa-465. Next base: position 683,466 of record CAWEUN010000001.1, on the reverse strand, counting down.
GTGTCACCGCCGATGGCGTTAGCTTGATGCACATCCTGTGCGCGGCCACGCCGACCCGCAAGAGGGGAACCCCGTGTCTTTACCCTACGGTTTCAGGGGGGCGGGTCCCGATTCCGCGTCCTGACCCTCCTCGCCGATGGCCGAGAGGAGTTGGAACCGAGAGCGGACCCCGAGCTTGTGGTACGCGCTGCTGAGATGGCGTTCGACCGTCTTCTCGGTCACGAACAGCGCCTGGGCGATCTCACGGTTGGTTCGACCCTCCGCGGCTTGGCGGCACACCCGCCATTCCGCTGCGGTCAGCGCCGCCGGACCCGTCAGCTCAATCCGGGCACGCCGTCCGGGCCCGGCCTGAAGCTCGGCCCGCGCGCTGTTCGCCAACGCAACCGCGCCACAAGTTTCGGCGAGTTCCATCGCCCTGCGTTGCGCGTCCCGCCCCTCCCGTCGCCGGCCTGTGCGGCTCAGCTCCTTCCCGAGATCGGCCAGCGCGTGTCCCAGCTCGAGCCGTGCCGAGCTCTGTTCGAGGACGGACACCGCCTCCTCGAGCAACGGAAGCCGGTCGTCCCCACCGATCGCGGCGGCGGCATGGCGCAGTGACAGACCCAACATTCGAGGTGCCCCCACGCCGCGAGCCATCGACAGCTGCTCGCGGGCGAGTCTGGCAGCCGTCTCGGTTTCTCCGAGCGAGGCCAGCGCGGAGGCGGCGAGCGGCTTCCAGGCGGCCCCCCACCGATAATTCCGCGACTCGAGCTGCCGGCCCGCCCAGAACAGATCCTCGGCGGCCTCGCGCAGCAAACCTTGGGCAACCCGCAGCCTGCCGCGGGCCATCAGGTAGTCCGGTGCGAACGTCCGATCGTCGGTGATCCTGAGCGCTTCGCCGGTGTCGGCCGCCTCAGCCGCCGCATCGAGCTCTCCGCGCTCGAGATGGACGGCGATCGCCACCGCGACAAGCTGGAGTACCTCGAAATGAGGCGCCTCGATGAGGCGAAGCCCCGTCTCCGCCTCAACCTGCGCGTCGTGTAGGGCGCCCTGGTCGAGTGCAATCCCCGCGCGCTGGCCGTGAATGATGCCCTGCCTCGTCGCGTGGCCCTCGAGGCGGGCGCCCTCGAGCCCGAGGTCGAGAAGCCGCGTCGCCGGCTCGTATCGCTCTGCGTATCGCAACGTGATGGCGGCCAGATAGCCGGCGGTCGTCACCGCCGTCGGCGGGACACCCGTCGCAAGCGCAGCCTGCACCTCGTCCGCGGCCTCCGCGGCCGGTCCTCCGCGCGCGAGCCCCTCATGGGCGGCATGGATTCTCGCCACCGCCTCGTAGCCCGGATGGCCCCTCGCCTGCTCGGCAAAGGCATGTATGCGCGCGTCGACTCCAGGGCGCAGGCTGGGGACGACCGTCGTGAGCATCAGCAGATCCGCGCTCACCTCGAGCGAGCGCTCGGGATCGACCGACCGAAGCTCCCGAGCGACTGACGCCATCGCCTCTGCCGCGGCCTCCGGCTCGAGGCCGTCTGAAACGATCGCGCACCGCCCGAGGAACGACGCCGCGATGGCGCGCGCCGCCGGGTCGGCGCCGGAGCTCACCGCTGCCTGCAGGTGCTCCATCGCCGCCTCGAACCGCATCTCAGCAATCTCGTAGCGGCCGAGGTCGGCGAGAATCTCCCCCCGCTCCTGCTCTCCCGGCGCCTCGGCCAGCGCCCGACGCAGGCAGTCTCCGGCCGCGCGCGGAGCGCCGCGCCGAGCCGCGCTCGACGCCGCCGCACGGAGCGTCCTGACCCTGCCCGGATCTCCCGTCGCGGGCGTCAACAGGAGATGTGCGGTCACGCGCTCGGGTGAGGCGCCGTCGCTGGCCAGGACGTCGGCTGCCGCGGCGTGCCGCTCCTGGCGCTCTCCGGGTGCGAGGTCCTCGTACAGCGCGGCCCGCACGATCGGGTGAACAAACGACAGACGCTCCGCCCGAGCGAAAATCTCGGCCCGGACGAGATCATCTGCCGCCCCCCGCGCCTCGACCTCGTCAAGTCCCGCAATGCGGCCGGCGAGTGGAAGCTCGATCTCGTCTCCGAGCACCGCAACCGCTCGCGCCAGCTCGGCCGCCGAGGGCCCCAACGAAGCCATCCGGTGCAGGACGAACCGGCTCACGGTGGCCGGCCCGACGCTCTGTACTTCCGCGGCAGCGGCCGCCGAAGGCACGACCGCTGCCGCTTCCAGGGCTCTCAACAGCTCCCGTAGAAACAGCGGATTGCCGCCGGTCGCGGCGTGGCACGAGCGGCAGAACTCGTCGTCAGCCTCTCCGCCCAGACGCTCCCGCGCGAGGATCACGGCAGCGTCCTGGCTCAGCGGTCGCACCTGCAACGTAACCGCTTCCGGGCGCGCCAGGAGCTGCGCCCACGGCGACCCCGCGCTTTCGAGCGCGGAATCGGGGGGACGTCCAGCGAGCAGCATCGCGACCGGAAGCCCCTCGATCCGCTGTGCCAGGTACGCGAAGAACCGCAGCGAGTCCAGATCCACCCACTGGCAGTCATCGACCGATAGCAGCACCGGCGCGGTGTCGGCCAGATTCACGACCAACCAGTACAGGCTGTGTAACGCCTCGAAGTCCGCCTCGACGTTCGGCGAAAAGCGCTCTTCAGGCTCGAACAGCCGCGCCGCGGGAGCGGCCGCGCCGGCGAACAGAGCGTCACCCGCAGCCTCCTCCACGGCAACGGGCTCCAACAGCTGACGCACCGCGCCAAACCCGAACGACTGCTCGAGCTCGGACCCTCGTGCCTCGAGCGTGACCATGCCCGCCCGATCGGAGAGCTCGCGGGCCGCCCGCGTCAGCGCGGTCTTGCCCGCGCCGCCCGGCCCCTCGACCAGGATCAGCGTCCCCTCTGCGGCCGCCGCACGGATCAGACCGTCGCGCAGCGTCTCAAGCTCGCGATCCCGTTCAAGCAGAGCTCCCACCGCGAGGGGCACCGTTTCAAGATACACCCCGCCCCCGAAGCCGCTTCGGGCAAAACCCGGGGGGAAACCTTGGGGGATCCTCCCTTGTGAGCACGACCGGACGCGCAGACCATGCGACGAGGTGAACACCGTAAGCGAGCTCAACAAGCAGAAGGTCCGCCTCTTCATCGAGGCGGTCATGAACGAAGGACGCCTCGAGCTGATCGACGAGCTGGTCGCGGCCGACTACGCGGGCCAAATCCCGTGCTCCGGGCGATGCGTCGCCGGACGAGACGAGCTCCGTCAGGTGTTGATCGCTGGCCGCTTGAAGCATCCCGACCTGCGGATCAAGATCGAGGACGAGATCGCCGAGGACGACCGGGTCGTCTTGCGCTGGCGAGCCACGGCCAGGTCGCGGGGCACCGGTGCAATCACTGATGAGCCGCGCTGCTGGTCGGGGATTTCGGTCATCCGCCTTCTGGCGGGCAGGCAGGTCGACATGCACAGCGCCGTGGCTCGGGTCGCGACCGACGCCGCCGCATGAACCGTGACGTCATCATCGTGCTCACCTCCGCGGTCCTCGCGACGCTCAATCCGTCGCTCCTCGCCGCGGTGGCGGTGATGTGCCTGCTCCCGAATCCCAAGCGGCTGATGCTCGGTTATCTACTCGGCGCCTACACGACGAGCACCGTCTCGGGCGTGGCAATCGTCTACACGTTGCACGGGTCAGGGACCGTGCGGACGTCCAGCCGCATACTCAGCCCGAGCGCGGACATCGTGGTCGGCGCTGTCGCCCTGTCGATCGCGTTCGCGTTGGCGACCGGTCGTGACGCGCGACTCCGGAGCTGGAAAGAGCACCGAAAGGCTGCCCACGCGTCTGATGGACACGCAAAGGAGCCCTGGCAGACGCGCCTGCTCGGGAGGGGCTCCGCGGTCGTCGCGTTCGCGGTCGGCGCGGCGATGAGCTTCCCCGGCGTGAGCTACGTCAACGCGCTCGATCACATCGCGCAGCTCGATCCGCCAACCGTGTCGATCCTGCTCCTGATCGTTTACTTCTGTCTGATGCAACAGATTCTCCTCGAGGGGGCGCTGCTCGCGTCGACGTTCGCATCAGATTGGACGCAGGACATGATCGGGCGACTCAAGGCCTGGTTTGCACGCCACGGCCGACAGATCACCATGGTCGGGCTGTCCGGAATCGGCACCCTTCTCGCCGCGCGGGGGCTCGTCGGGATCGGCTAGTCGCTAGACGCTGAGACGAGGCTCGAGCGGTCCGGCCGGCATCGCCGCCGAATCAGGCGGCACCTCGGCCGACCGCCCGCGGTACCGACGGTAGATGTCGGCGACCCAGCGTCCGGCTGGTCGCTGTGCCATCCCGCCCTGGAAGGCCCGCCATGAGTCCGACAGGTCGTCCTCGGCGACCATCGGATACGGAAACTCGGGAGGGCGGGCGATCGGATACGACAAGGCGGCGGCGGTCAGATCGGCGACGGTGAACTCGTCGCCGACGAGGAACCCACTGGGAGACAGCTCGCGCTCGAGGCGATCCATCCCGGCGGCAGTCTTCGCGCGGCTCTCCGCCGCGCCCTCGTCGGTGACCCCGAACAGCTCCCGAATCCCCGCACAAAGCAGGGGAAGCGCTGGACGGAGGGTCTCCGCCGCAGCCGGATCGCCGTACGTGAACAGCGGCACCAACAGCTCCGGACGCGGGAGCAGCTCGAAGTACATCGCACGCCGGATGTGCGGGCCGAGCTCCTCGTCGAAGAACTCCTCCAGCTCGAGCGCCCGACGCCGCTGCGCCGGATCATCCGGATAGAGCGGCGGCTGCGGCCAGCGCTGCTCGATCGCCGAGATGATTCGCGTCGAATCGCCGATCGACCGTCCGTCGATCGTAAGCACGGGCGCCGTCGATGTATCTCCGGTCAGACGCTTCGTCTCCCGGATGTGAAAACCGGGGAGCATCGTGCGGCGGATGTGTGGGACGCGTTTGTGGTCGAGGGCCCAGCGAACCTTCTCGACATAGTGCGAGACCTGGAGCTGCCACAGGACGGGCAGGCCCCCGGTGTTCTGCCCGGCCTCAGTCATGGTTCATGAGGCTGCCAGATCTTGCCGGAGCAGGTCAGCTCCGGCCGGCAACCGTTCAGAGGAGCTGTCGACCAACAGGGGAGCACCCAGCGACTCCTCGAGCGCGCCGGGTCTCTGATCGTCACCGGGCTCAAGCGCGTGCAGGAGCACCTTCACGAATGCGTCTGGCCGGTCGACCTGCAGATAGTGATTCGCGTCCGGGATGAAATACAGCCGATTGCCGCTAGGCCTCAGCATCAAGTATTCGTTCCAGACATAGCTCGCAACGCGGGGCGGCGAAACCGTGTCGTACAACCCCCAGATCAGGGTCACGGGGAACGAGGCCTCACTGAGCGCCGTCAGCCACGTCTCCTCGTTCTCCGATCGCTCGACCAGGTACTGGATCGTCTCGTGTAACACCTTGATGCCGTCCGCGTGGGCGAATGTCGCCGCGAGCGCCTCGACGTCGGGATGACCAGGTTCGCGCGGCGGACTGAACGTGCTGGCGCCCATGCCCTCGGCGAGCTGCGAGGGAGTCAGGGCCGCCGCGACGTGGGGCCCCGTCTCACTGTCGAGTATCCGTCGCTGCGCTCCGGTCAGGTTCGAGAGCGGAAGAAAGATGTTGCCGTTCGACAGGACCAGGTGCTCGAGGCGCACCCCCGACCTGCCGTCAGCGCGACGGGCAGCGTGGAGAAGCGCCACGCTGTCGCCACGATCGTGCGCGACCACCACAGCCGCGTCGGCGCCGATCACCTCCGATAGGTAGTACTCGATCAACTCCTCGTCCCGGGCGAGGCTGTAGCCCCAACCCTGCGGCTTGTCCGAGAACCCATAGCCCGGGAAGTCCAGCGCACAGACGCGGAATCCGGCGCTCAACTGAATTGCGACCTCAAACCAGTCGATGCTGCTCGTCGGCCAGCCGTGTATGAGCAGCAGCACCGGGGCATCGGAGTCACCGGTCTCAACGTGGAATATCTCCACCGAAGGGGCGTCCTCCTCGCTCGGCCGCCACGAGAAGTAGCCACCGCTACTCCGCCACTCGTCAGCTCGCGGCGCGTTCATGATTTCGGCCTTCCTTTCCTCGGCGACTCAGCCACTGCCACATGGTCCGTGTCAAGACCTCGGGCCACAAGAGGGGAACCCCGTGGATTTTCCCCAGGCTTTTGCGGACCAACTACGAGCAGAAGAGTCCGTTCTCAAAACCTTGGGGTAAACAGGCGGGTGCTCCCCCTTGTACCGCGCACTCGCATTTCAGACCATGTCTGCCTGCGGTGAACAGCTGATGAGAGTGAGGGGCCGGTCATGACAGGTGTTTTCTACCCCCAACTCGCTCGCGGGTTCATCCCGGCCCCTCCGGAGGACTCAAAGCCGCCGGAGAAGGCCCGCATGAACCCCGCGGCCGAGCCAGACCGGTTCACCGACGCCGTCCGTCGTGCCCTACGCGATGTTCGAACCTCGTCGCAGCGGGCGGCGCCACCTTCAACGTCGAATGCGCCGCCAAAACTGTGAACACGATCCACGGGACCAACGCGATAAAGATCCCCTTCCCACCCCACCCGACTCCGCACTCCCACCCGAACCCGCCGACATCAAGGTCTCCTTCCAGTACGCGCGACCACCGATCGCCACACCTCAAACTCTCCCACCGCCCCCCACCCCCGTCCTGCGTACCCCACTACGCAATCACTCCGACGATGAAGTTGACCGGCGTGCGGTGCCGAGATAGTTTTCGACGCACCCTGGGCCATTCGGGGGCGCCAAGGAGGCAGACATGTTGAATCGCAGGCAGCTGCTGCAAAGGGGCGCGACCCTCGCTGGCGGAGCGCTCGCGCTGGGAAAGGTGCCCGGTGCCTGGGCCGCGGGCCAGAAGTCCCCGGTCGCGGGGATGAACATCGTCCTGTTCATCACCGATCAGGAGCGCGCGATCCAACACTTCCCGCCCGGCTGGGCGCAACGCAACCTGTCCGGGCTCACGCGCCTACAGCAAAACGGATTGACCTTTGAGAGGGCGTTTTGCAATGCCTGCATGTGCTCGCCGACGCGGGCGTGTTTGATGACGGGCTATTTCACGGCCCAGAACGGGGTCAAGTACACGCTCGAGACGGACATGCCCGACGATAAGTATCCGCAGGTCGAGCTGCCGCAGAACTTCAAGAACATCGCCACGGTGATGGCGTCGGCGGGCTACAAGGTGGTCTACAAGGGCAAGTGGCACCTGAGTAAGCCGGCGGCCGGCGACAACAATTGGGACCCGTCCGATCTCGCCAAGTACGGCTTCACCCGCTGGAACCCGCCCGACGCGGGCGCCAATCAGGATAAGGAGGAGGAGGGCGGCGGCAGCGTCAACAACGACGGTCGGTTCATGTACAGCGAGGGATCGGTCCAGACCGGCAACGAGGGCGTCCTGCAGTTCCTCAATTCGCCGAGCGCCCAGGAGGAGCCGTTCTTCTTGATCGTGTCGCTGGTCAACCCGCACGACGTGCTCGCGTACCCAAAGAGCTACATCGACGACGGGTACGACGACTCGTGGCTGGAGGGCGAGATCGAGCCGCCGGAGACGGTCGACGAGCTTCTGTTGACCAAGCCGAGCGCCCAGCGGCAGTTCCGGCGCATCTCGCAGCTGCTCGGCCGTCTGGACACCCACCAGAAGAAGCGCGACTACCTCAACTTCTACGGCAATCTGATGAAGCTGCAGGACTCCTATCTGGGCGACGTGATCAAGGCGCTGGAGGCGCAGAACCTGCTCGACGACACACTGATCATCCGCACCGCCGACCACGGCGAGATGGGGCTGGCGCACGGCGGCCTGCGCCAGAAGAACTTCAACACCTACGAGGAGACAATGCGGGTGCCGCTGGTCTACTCCAACCCTCGGATGTGGAGCAAGCCGGAGACCACGCAGGCGATGGTTTCCCACGTCGACATGTTGCCGACGCTGGCGAGCCTGGTCGGGGCCCCGAAGTCCGCCCGCGCGCGCTGGCAGGGGGTCGACTACTCCGACGTGGTGCTCTCGCGACTCGCGCCGCCGCCCCAGGACTACGTCGTGTTCACGTTCGACGACTGGCAGTCGGGACAGAGCACGCCGCCGTACGTCAAGCCGCCACAACACATCATCAGCGTGCGCGAGCGGCGCTGGAAGATCGCCGAGTACTACGACGCCCGCGGCAAGGTCCCGAGTCAGTGGGAGATGTACGACCTGGGGCGCGACCCGCTCGAGCGCAAGAACCTCGCCCACAAGGGCCACCACCGAACCGCGGCCCAGGAGAGGGAGTACCGCCGGCTGCGCCGCAAGCTGGCCCGGGTCAAGGCCCAGCGCCTGCGGCCGCTGCCGGACACGCCCCAGCCCCAGACCGAGGGCCGCCCTAACGTCAGAGCACCGATCAGCTCGATGGACTGACCGCTAGGACAGCGGGCAGATGCTGAGGGGCGCTCCCGTCCGTCCATTCCGGCGGAAATAAATCGCCTCGGTTGTCGAATTGGCCGAAGACGACCTCGTGCGCAAGGGCCCCACGTATACCGGCGGGTTCGTCGGCGGGTTGATCGGTAGCTTCATTCCGAGCATCTGGGGAGCCGGTCAGCTCTCGATGTCGTCCACCGTGTTCTTCGTGATCGGTGGCTTCGTCGGGATCTGGGTCGCATACCGCCTCTTCGCGTGATTTGCCAAGAGCAGTTGGCGGCCGGTCATCGCACGCCGAGTTCGGAGCGCAGCTAGTCGCCGCGGGCCGCGATCGACGCCTTGGTCGCCAGACGCCCGTCGGCGAGTGCGCCGAGGTCAACGTCATCGAGCGTCGTTACGACGATGTCGGCGTGCGCCGCAGCCAGAAGCCGGAGGTCGTCGGTGCGCGCGATTCCGATCGCGCCCATGTCTCCGGCCTTGGCTGCCTGCACACCCGCGGGCGCGTCTTCCATAACGAACGATTCGCGGGGTGGTGATCCGAGTTCATCGGCAGCGGCGAGGTAGATCTCCGGGTCGGGCTTTCCGTGCGCGAAGTCTCGACCCGAGACGTTGACGTCGAAAAAGTCGAGCAGCGTCAGACCCGGTCGTACCGAGGGCGAGACAATCCCCTGCTCCCGCGCGAACGTGTCGAGCTGGATCTTGCTCAAGAACAAATCCGCGTTCTTGGAGGAGGAGGCCGCCGCCACCGGGATACCGGCATCTTTAACGGAGATGATGAACCGCAAGGCGTCGGGGTAGGCGGTGAAGTCCCCGGCCTCGATCAGGCGGACCACCATCGCCTGCTTATGATCGGCGTACTCGGCGAGGCGGTGATCGTCATCGTCGGGGATGTGGAAGTACTCGAGCACGGCGCGCGCGCCGTCCATCCGCGGCTTACCGGAGATCCGTTCGTCGTAGAGACGAGATGTGAACGCGTCCGGCGACCACGTCGTGCGGTCGCGAATATCGCTCCACTGGTTCTCCATCAGCTCGCGAAGTGACTCGCGCCAAGCCTTCTCGTGTGGCGAATCGACGAGTACGCCATCGACGTCGAAAATAGCTCCCTGGAACTGGGTCGTCACGCCTACTCCTCTCAGCCTGAGACTTGTTGTGTAGCGCTGGACTGACGCAGGTCGAACGTGAACCGGTCGCCTGGGCAGAGCTCGCGGACCTCATCTCCGACCCCGATACTGACCGGCCTGTTGACGCCCTCCGGATGCGTGGCGAGAGTCAGCACGCCGTCCCGGAACGTCACGCGGATCGGGGTTCGCTGGAACTGCATCGAGAACGACAGGCCCTCGATCTGGGCCGGCAGTCTGGGGTTGAAGTGCAGGACGCCGTCCTGGACGTGCGTGCCCAGGTAGCTTCGCTGGACGAGGTCGAGGGTGCCCGACATGACGCCCATGTGGATCCCCTCCTTCGTCGTCCCGCCCTGGATGTCGCCGACGTCGCTCCTCAGGGCGACGAGGAACCGCTCCCATGAGCTTTCGGGGTCCAGCCCGACGAGTACGCCCGCGTCCACGACAAAGCTCAACGTCGAGCCGTGGGACGTGCGCTCGTCGTAGTAGGCAATGTTCTTGCGCGCGGTGTCGGGACCGAAGGCGTACCCGAGCCGGGCGAAGAGGCGCTCCAGTTCCTTCGGCGAGAGCAGATAAAAGAGCATCACCGTGTCGGCCTGTTTTGTGATCTTGTAGCGGTCGGGGTCATCCCCCTCGGCGCGCAGGATCCGGTCGAGCCGCTGGATGTTTCCGTACTTGACGCGGTAGGCCTCCCAGTCGAGCTCCTCGAGGTTCTCGTAGCCCTCGAACTGGCTGATGATCCCGTCGCCGTGGAACGGCACGAACATCTTGCGGCTCATGTCATCCCACTTGCGCAGCTCCGCGTCGTCGAGCCCGCAGTCGCGTCGCAGCGCTTCTGCGCGGCTGTCGGGCAGCATCAGGACGACGTCGTGGGCGAGCTCGCAGAGCCACGCCACCATTACGTTCGTGTAGGCGTTGTTGCGAAGGCCGGCTTCCGTTGCGCCGGGGTAGCGCTCATGGAACTCGTCCGGACCCATGACACCGTGTATCTCGTAGCGTCCCCGTTCTTCGTTGAAGTGCGCGATGGACGCCCAAAAGCTGGCGATCTCCGCCATCATCTCTGCGCCCTGTTCGCGCAGGAATGTCAGGTCTCTCGTTGCCTGGAAGTAGTGCCAGATGTTGTAGAAGATCGCCGCGTTGACGTGTCGTTGGTTGTGACTGAGGTCGGGCTCCCATCGGCCCGAAAGCGGGTTGAGGTGGACGCGCTGGGTCTCCTCCCGGCCCTCGCTGCCGCTCTGCCACGGGAACATCGCGCCGCGGAATCCGGCCTCCCTCGCCGCCGCGCGCGCCTCGCCCAGCCGTCGGTAGCGGTACATCAACAATCCTCGAGTGACTTCCGGCATGCGGTAATTGAGGAACGGATACACGTACAGCTCATCCCAGAAGACGTGACCCCGGTAGGCCTCACCGTTGAGCCCGCGCGCGGGCACGCCGGCGTCGATGTCCGCGGTATGACGCGAGCAGACCTGCAGCACATGGCAGATGTGCAGCCGCAGAACGCGCTGCACCTCATCGTCCGCGGACACCTCCAGATCACACTCCCTCCAGAGCTCCTCCCAGGCCGACCGATGGCGCCGCAGCTCGTCGTCAAAGTCGGATGACCGCCGCACCGCCGTTCCCGCCTTGGTGAGGGTGTCGCCGGTCGCGGGATCGCGAGAGGTGGAGAACACGACCATCTTCTCGACGCGCACCGCGGCGCCCTGGCGAAGCTCGAATGCGAGCACCTGCTGGATGTAGTCCTCGGTCTGGTACAAGCTGCGCTCGACCGCAACCGGCTCGAGCCCGTCGAACACCCGTGTGCGCGCCGCCTGGCTGATGTAGAGGTTTGACTGCCGCGTCTCGACCTTCAGCGCGATGACATCTGGCCCGAACGTCCGCGGCGAGACCGGATCGAGATGCCGGCCCTCGAGCGCTTCGTAGCGGGCGACACCGCTGTTGGTCACCCGACCATCGATCGCCGACACGATTTCCACGTGACCCGACCAGTTCTCCGCGATCAAAGTCCACTCGATGCCCGCGCCGTGGACGTCCGCCATGCTGACGAACCGCCGGCTTCGCAGGGTCGTCTCGCGCGCGCTCCGATCGCGAAACCGCAGCTCTCGCACGACCATCGCGTCGCGGATGTCGAACCGGTGGGTGTAGTCGAGCACCTCGACATCGGCCAGCCTGATCGCGTCCTCGCCCTCGACCCGAAGCTTCAGCACGAGCCAGTTCGGGAGGTTGACCAGGTCCTCGTTGAGCACCGGCAGCCCGCCGAAGATCGTCGTCTCGCGGTTGTAGATCCCGTGTACGTAGGTGCCGGGGTAGTGCACGCCGTCGGCGTCCTCCCACTCGGCTGCGCCGCGGGTACACAGATATCCGTTGCCGGTCGAGGTCAGGGCCTCGCGCAGCCCCTCCTCGTCGGGGTCGAAGCCCTTGTAGGTAAGCGCGAGTCCTTCCAATCGCACTCCCGAACGTTGAACCGATTCGCCGAGCGGTACAAGCCTACCGACCCCGGCAGAGCGGCGAAATGGATTCGTCGAAACCGGGCCGGTGGTGAAGTCTTGTGAGGTTTGGCGTCGTATCCTGTGGCAGCCGGGTGCTCGCCGAGGAGCAGCGGCGCGGGACGATCGTCAAGCGGCGGCGTACGATCGCGTTGCTCGACGCGGAGGAGCTGTCGCGGTGGGCGGGGTGGCCGGACGACGCCGTGCCGGCCGCACTGCGCTGAACCGGATGCTCAGGATCGGGCGCGATCGCGCCCGCGACCGCTCGCTGCGGCCCTCAGATCCTGCTTAACACGACAATGCCGGCTGAGAAGCCGAGCCCTGTCGTGCTGTGCATGAGGAGCGTGTTCAACACGACAGACCTCGCCGATTTTTCCGGTCGTGACGTGTTATGCAGCATTTGGAGCCGCCTTCGGCCCGCCCGGGCACCTCACCTATCCCCTTCCCCGGCGCCGTTTACCGAGCCGCCGCCCGCGAGGGGCTGCCGGCGCTGAAAGCGCCGGGGCCGACGTTCTCAGTGACTTCAGTGGCCGACGGTCGTTCTGGTGTGTCGGGACGACCGCTCAGATGTGCGGCGAGACAGGCTGCCGATCACGACCCCGAGCACGGTCACCAGGTAGAGCTGCCCGGTCAACATCTCGAACACCGCGAGCGCGTGGCCGAACTTCGTGGCGGCGGTGTAGTCGCCAAATCCGGTCGTCGTCAGAACGGTGAACGAGTAGTACACGCGGGCGCCACTGGAGACGCCTCGGCCCTGGGTGAAGAACGGACTGCTCCCAACGGCCACCGCGAACGAGATCACCGACGCGAAGAGCAGGCCGAGCAGCAGGTAGATCGCGAGCGCTCCGGCGACTGATTGGATCGTCACGCCTCTTTCCCGGGTCAACCGCACGAGCCCCCCGACGAGTGAAATCGGGATCGACGCCGCGACCGCCGTCAGCGCCAGCGCGGCGATATTTGCCCCAAAAGCTCCGGTCCCGACCCCGATCACGATCACCGCCGTGGCAGAAATCACGACGATCGAGCGCCTTCGGCGTACCGGACCGCGCTCGCGCGAAGTCCCGACCGTTATGGCGAGCGCCGCGCCGCCGAGGGCTATCGAAACCGCGCGTGCCCAATCCGCATTCGGCGACACGATCTCATAGAACACCTGGGCAAAGACCAGAATGAAGACCAAGCCGAAGCGGTAGCTCGCCTGGCCGTCGGTGGCGGCTAGGCTTTGGCTGTCAGCCGCGGCGGCCATGCGTACCGCGGATGCTCGAAGCACAACCGGCACCGAGCATCATCCAAACGGGGTGAGGAACCTCGGCGCGGTGTGGCCAGCCGTCTCAGCGTGCCTCGCCACGGAGCGCCGAGCCGACCGCGACAGGTCAGCCGGGCGCGTTCGCGCCTATGCTCGTGATCAGGCTGGTCAGGGGTTACCAATTGCTCATCGATGCGGTGATCACGTGCCGCAAGTCGTCTTCGCCCACATCCTTGGGCGCGACGGCGAGCAGGCGCTGCTGCTTGAGCGCGCCGGCGACGAGAGCGGGGATGTCGTCCTCGGTGTATCCGAGTTCCGCGACCCCGCGCGGCGCGCCGACCTCCTTCATGAGCGACAGGAGGATGTCGGGGAGCGTGTCGGGGCCCGGGTCGGCGATCGGCTCGCCCGCGAGCAACTCCGCGACCTGGTGGTGGCGTTCTGGCATCGCGTCATAGGTGAAGCGGAACGCCGCCGGTGCAGTCACGATCACGGAGTGCCCATGGGGCACGAACGGGTGGTCGTCGGGATAGCCCGGCGGCTGGTAGGCGTGCTTGACCGACGCGATCGGGTACGCGCACGAATGCGGGATGTGCACTCCGGCCGACCCGAACCCGACGCCGGCCATCGTCGCGGCGAGCATCATGAATCCGCGCGCTTCGACGTCGTTACTGGTGGCGACCGCGCGCCGGAGGTAGCGGCCTCCGAACTCGAGCGCCTTCGCCGACCACACGTCCGCGATCGGATTGGACCCCTGGTACGGCGGCCGGTCGTCCGGTGAATCGGGCCGCTCCCTGGTGTCGAACGGCTTTGACAGATACGACTCCGCGGCGTGGCAAACCACGTCGAGCCCGGTCGACGACGTCACCTCCGCGGCGAGCGAGCGCGTCAACTCGGGGTCGACGAGCGCCTGGGTAGCACGCAGGTACCGATGCGAGATCCCGGTCTTGACGTGGAGCTCGGGGATGTCGAGCACCGCCACCGTGGTCGCCTCCGAGCCCGTTCCCGATGTCGTCGGGATCGCGAGGTGAGGCTTCAGCGGCGACGGCGGGTTCTTGCCCGCGCCGACGGGCGGGTTGACGTAGTCCATCACCGGCGCCGGGTGCGTGGAGACAAGGTTTGCGACCTTGGCAGTGTCCATGCTGGAGCCACCGCCGACCGACACGAAGCCGTCGACCTCGTGCTCGACGGCGAAATCGGCAGCGTCCTGGAACGACTCGATCGTCGGCTCGACACGCGCGCGGTCGTAGACGAGGACGTCGATCCCCTTAGCCTCGATCAAAGCCTTGATCCGCTCCGGCCATGGCCCTGCCCTCCTGTTTACGTCGCGACTAGTGCGTTCCCCCGGTCGAACGGGATCCTATTGATGGACGGATAGTTGCCGACTTCAACATTTTGCGCCATCAACCTTTTGCTAGAGTCTTGGCCATGGCCGGCGGACGTGCGATTAGCGAACGACCGGGGGTGACCCAGCAGCCCTCGACGGCGACGCGAGCCGCGATAGAGGTCGAGAACCTCGTCCGCGAGTTCCGCAAGGGACCTCGGGCCGTCGATGGCATCGACCTGGCGGTCTCGCCGGGCGAGATCTATGGCTTTCTCGGGCCGAACGGTGCCGGAAAATCGACCACCGTCCTGATGCTGACCACGCTGCTACCGCCGACAAGCGGCTGCGCCCGCGTGGGCGGCTACGACGTTGTGCGCCAAGGCGCGCAGGTGCGGGGGGTGATCGGGGCCGCGCTCCAGGAGGCGGCACTCGACGCAATCCTGACCGGCCGCGAACACTTGCTACTTCAGGGCACCCTGCAGGGTCTGCCCGGCGAGCATCGCCGGCGTCGCGCTCAGGAGCTGCTCGAGCGAGTCGGGCTGACCGAGGCCGCGGACCGCCGCGTCGGCGGCTATTCGGGGGGAATGAAGCGTCGCCTGGACCTCGCCTTGGCTCTCGTCCACTCGCCTCGGATTCTGTTTCTCGACGAGCCGACGACGGGGCTCGACGTCCAGAGCCGGGCGGCTCTCTGGGAGGAGGTGGCACGGCTCGCCCACCACGAGGGCATGACCGTGTTCCTCACGACCCAGTACCTCGAGGAGGCGGACGCGCTCGCGGACCGGATCGGGATCATCGACCACGGGCGGATCGTCGCCGAGGGAACCCCCGCCCGGCTGAAGGCCGAGATCGGCAGCCCGAGCGTCGAGGTCACCCCCGCTGACGCTGCGGCCGGAAATCGGTTGGCCGACCTGCTCTCGGAGTTCGGCGAGATGCGCCGCAACGGGCGTGGCGCCGTCACCGTGCAGCTCCCCGGCGGGGAGTCGCAGCTGGCCGAGATCGTTCGGATCCTCGACCAGGCGAATCTCAAGGTGGAGACGTTGCAGCTGCACCAGCCCTCACTCGATGATGTTTTCTTGGCCAAGACCGGACGTAAGCTCGAGGGGGCAGGCGATGACAGCGCCGCCGAGGTGGCGGCTGAGGCGCAGAGCCGGGGGCGGCGTGGCGGTTGAGGCAGCTCTCCCGGCGCCGGGCACCGCCGCGGTGTCGCATGGCACGGGTGTCTTAGAACAGACGCTCGCGGTGGCGCGCCGCGCGGTCGTCCGAACCGTGCGTCAGCGCGGGCTCCTGATCTTCCCGATGATCTTCCCCTTGATCCTGTTCGCGATCAACGGCTCGGCTCTGAGCCCTGCGACGCGTATCCCGCACTTCCCGACCCGCCACTACCGGGACTTCCTGATCGCGATGACGTTCGTGCAGGGCGCAATGTTCGTCTCCATCACCGCCGGCGTCGACCTTGCTCGCGACATCGAGAGCGGCTTCCTGAACCGGTTGGCGCTGACCCCACTCCGGACTCAGGCATTGTTGCTGGGTCAGCTGGGCGGAGCGCTCGTGCTCGGGGTCGTGCAGGCTGTCGCCTACTTGCTGGTCGGACTCGCGACCGGTGTCACGCTCGTCAGCGGCGTCGGAGGCGCGTTCGTCCTGTTGGGCCTCTCGATCCTGATCGCGTTCGCGTTCGCCAGCCTCGGAGGCTTTCTCGCTTTGCGCTTCGGGACCGGGGAAGCGGTCCAGGGCATTTTCCCGCTGCTGTTCGTGACCCTGTTTCTGAGCTCCTCGAGCCTGCCCCGCAACCTGATCAAGACGACGTGGTTTCGGGACGTCGCCACCTACAACCCGACGTCGTATCTCATCGAGTCGCTGCGCAGCCTGGTGATCAAAGGCTGGGATGTCCAGGCGCTGGCGCTGGGCTTCGGGTTTTCGCTGCTTCTATTGGTGATCACGCTGGGTCTCTCCGAGGCGGCGATGCGGACGCGACTGGCACGGCGATGAGGTCTGGGCGGGCAGAACGGTGAGGCGCTTCTTCAACGTGACCCGGGGTGTCGCCTGGCGCTCGATCCACAACACGCTCGTCAACCCGGCGATCCTCGTGCCATCGATCATCTTCCCGCTGTTCTTCTTGGTTGCCTTCGCGGGTGGCCTCTCGCGGATCGCCGACATCCCGAACTTCCACTACGGCCCGGGCTACACAGCGTTTCAGTTTGTCTTCGTGTTCCTGCAGTCGGCTGCGTTCGGCGGCGTCTTCACCGGCTTTGCCATCGCTCGCGACTTCGACTCCGGATTCGCGCGGCGCCTGCTCCTGAGCGCCCCGCGACGCAGCGGGATCATCGCCGGCTACGCCCTCGGCGCATTGCTGCGTTGGGCGCTGACCGGCACCGTCGTTACCGTTGCCGCGCTGATCGCGGGCATGAACGTCTACGGCAGCGGGATCGACCTGGTCGCACTCGTCGCTCTGGGCGTGATCGTGAATCTCGTCTCAGCACTGTGGGCCTGCGGAGTCGCGATGTTCCTGCGCACCGAGCAGGCGGGAGCACTCATTCAAATGCCCGTATTCGTGCTTCTGTTCCTCGCCCCGGTCTACGTGCCCCTCCCCCTGCTGACCGGCTGGATCCACGACGTTGCCAACGTCAACCCGGTGACCGCGGTGCTCGAGGCCGGCCGCGGCCTACTAGCCGGCACGCCGGTCAAGGTTGGGTTGGCCTTCCTCGGGCTCGCCGGCGCGGCGTTTGTCCTAGGGGCCTTCGCTCGGCGGGGCCTAGCGTCGGCCGAGCGCGCCGGCTAGGGCGCGACCTCTCGCAGGCGTTTGGTCAGGTAACGACGCTCGGCGTCGGTTCTCGCGAGGTTGAGCGACTGTCGATACGCCTCCGCGGCTTCGGACTTGCGGCCCAGCCGGCGCAGGAAGTCCGCACGGGTCGCCTGCATCAGGTGGTAGTCGCGCAGTTCGCCGGACGCTGCGAGGCGCTCGACGAGCATCAGGCCGGCTTCGGGGCCCTGTGCCATCCCGGCCGCGACGGCATGGTTGAGCTTGACGACCGGATTCGCTGTGACCTCGAGCAGCCGCTCGTACAGGGCCGCGATTCGGGCCCAGTCGGTCGCGCCGGCGTCGGCTGCGTTGGCGTGGCACGCGGCGATAAGAGCCTGGAGCTGGTAGGGCCCGACGGCGTCCCTGCGGACCGCCGCCACGAGAATCGCGTTTGCATCGTCGATCTCTGCCCGGTTCCAACGCGAGCGGTCCTGTTCTTCGAGCGTGATCACATCGCCGGCGGCGTCTGTTCGGGCCTCGCGGCGCGAGTGCTGGAACAGCATCAGAGCGAGCAGCCCGCCGGCCTCAGGCTCGCCGGGCATCAGGCTGCTCAGCACGCGCGCCAGCCGGATTGCCTCGTCGCACAGGTCGACCCTGATCAGGTCATCGCCGGTTGAAGCGGCGTATCCCTCGTTGAACATCAGGTAGAGCACCGCGAGCACACCGCCGGTGCGTTCGGGCAGGAGGTGCGCCGGCGGAACTCGATATGGGATTCCCGCACGCTGGATCTTGTGTTTGGCGCGGACCAGCCGTTTGGCCATCGTCGGCTCCGGCACGAGGAACGCGTTCGCGATCTCCGTCGTCGTCAGCCCGGCCAGGGCACGAAGCGTCAGCGCCACTCGCCCCTCCAGCGGAAGCGCAGGGTGGCAGCAGGTGAAAATCAGCCGGAGGCGGTCGTCCTCGACCCCGCTTTCGTCGCCTTCGCCCAGCGTCGTCACGCCCTCATCCTCGGATCTGTCGTCCAGCAGGGCGGCTGCCTCCCGCAGTCGCACGTCGCGCATCCGTTCGTGGCGCAGGCGGTCGATCGCGCGGTTGCCGGCGACGGTCGTCAGCCATGCGCCGGGGCGCTGCGGGACGCCATCGACGGGCCACCGCCGCAACGCCTGCGTGAAGGCCTCTTGCGCGCACTCCTCGGCCAGGTCCCAGTCGCGAGTTCGCCGGATCAGCGCGGCGACAATGCGGCCCCACTCCTCGCGGAACGCTGCGTCGAGCGCACGCTGGACAGCCGGCGCGGTCATTCGCTCCAGAAGGGACGCACCTCAATCGCGTGGTAGCGCGCGAGCGGATGTGCGGCCGCGAGCTCGATCGCCTGGCCGCGATCGGCGCAGCTGACGACCTCGATGCCGGCGATGAACTCCTCCGTCTCGGTGAGCGGCCCGTCGCCGAGCAGCGTCTTTCCACCGCGGACGCGGACCGTCGTGGCCGTGTCCGCGCCCTCCAGAGCGCCGCCCAGGACATAGAGGCCGCGTTCCTGTACGTCCTGCCGCCAGGAGTTGCCCTCATCAATCACCGCCCGCTCGTCGAACGGCCCCGCTGCCGTTCCGCCCATCCACACGGTCAGCAAGTAAGGGATGCCCGACGAGTCGTCCATCCGCGCGAACGCGGACGTCTTCTCACCCAGCCGCGGCTCGTCCCTGAACGGCCGGATCTCGATCGCTTGGAACCAAGACGACGCGTGCTTCGCCGCCACCTCGATCGCCTCATCGAGGTCGGCACATTCGAAGAGGTCAAAGCCCGCCATGAACTCCTTAGTCTCCGCGAACGGGCCGTCGGTCACGAGCGTCTCGCCGTCGCGCACACGCACCGTCGCCGCCGTCTCCGGGAGCTCGAGCTCCCGACCGAGCAGCCGCACGCCGCGGCGATCCATCTCCTCGACCCAGGCCGGGAGCTCGCGCTGTATGACGGCGAGGTCCTCGGGTGCGGGTAGGCCGTCGGCCCAGATGCAAGCCAGGTACTTCATCGCAAAACCTTTCTCTCGGTATCCGGTTAAAGGCCGCCCGCTATGACAGCCGGGGACGCAGGCTAACCCCGGCGATCAGCCGACGCGCGAGACTCCTCGCCGCGCGTGCGCCGTTTGAGCCCTGGCCGCGATCGTGGACCTGCGACCGTACTTGGAGCTTCTGCAGCTCCCGCTCACCCTCGTGAGCCAGCGCCATCATGATCGTGGGATGCATCGAGACCGCCTCTGGTTGTAATTGACCTAACACCCCTACGACGAATGAACGAAGGGAAATGGACACCTCGCGGAGATCTTGAATCGTTAGGATCGGTCATTGATGCCGGGGTTCTGCAGCTGAGCAGATGGCCCCACGAGCGAGGGGGACGCGCGGAGCTTGTCGGTGAAGTGGTTCGGGGGTGAGAGCGAGACGGGCGGCGCCGCAAGGTTGCGGCGGCCATCGATCGGTTTCGGGGCAATTTGTCTCGGCTACTTCGCGATCATCCTCGACGGCAGCGTGCTGAACGTGGCCGTGCCGGCGATCCGCGCCGACCTCCACTGCTCGCTGGCCAGCGCACAGTGGGTGTTGAACGCCTACACGCTGACCCTGGCCGGCCTATTGCTCACCGCCGGCTCACTGGGTGACCGGTTTGGGCTGAGGCAAATGTTCCTGCTCGGCGCCGTCGTGTTCACCACGGCATCGGTTGCCTGCGCAGCGGCGCCGTCCGTCCCTGCCCTGATCGCAGCCCGGGTCGTGCAGGGGCTCGGCGCTGCGGCGCTTCTTCCCGCGACGCTGGCACTCATCCCGTACCTGTTTCGAGACCGTGCCGGCCGAGCGCGGGCAGCCGTGGTATGGGTGGGGATCGGGGCCGGCGCCGTCGCCCTCGGCCCACTCGTTGGCGGGCTGCTGATTGACGCGTTTGGCTGGCGCAGCGTGTTTTTGATCAACCTGCCGATCGGGATCGCGAGCGTCGTGTTTGGATGGTTCAGCATTACGGAGACGCCGCGTCGTCATCGTGCGGTGGATTGGTTCGGCCAAGGAACCTCGGTCATCGCTCTCGGGCTGGTGGTGGCGGCGGTCATCCGTGGCGGGCAGGTGGGCTGGGGATCGGCGACCACGATTGGCATGCTCGTCGCCGGCTTGCTGGTCGGGGCGGCATTTTGGACGTGGGAGCGACACTTCAGCGAGCCGCTGTTGCCGCCGGAGTTCTTTGCCCACCGCGTGCGTACGGTGGCCGTGGTATGCGCGTCGTTCATGGGTTTCTTGTTCTACGGAACGTTGTTCATGATGTCGCTGTACTTCCAGGAGCTACGCGGCTGGACTCCCGGATCGACGGGCATCGCTCTGCTTCCCCTGACGGTGGGCACGCTGGTCGGGCCGTTCGTGCTCTACCGTCGTCTGTCTCGCCGGTTTGGCCATCCCGTGCTGCTCGTCGCCGGCTTCGTGTGCTCCGCGGCGGGCGTCGCTGTGCTCGCGCCGACCGATGCTCAAACTTCGTACGCGCTGATCGCGCTGGGGCTACTGCTGATCGGCCTCGCCAGCACCGTGTCCTTCTCTGCGCTGACCACGCTGCTGCTCGGAAGTGTCTCCGAAGAACAGTCGGGTCTCGCCTCGGGCGTGCAGAACACTACGCGGCAGGTCGGTGCCCTGATGTCTGTATCGATCCTGGGCGCCGTGCTCAACGCTCACTCTTTCGAGACTCGCCTCCCTGCGGCGTTCGGCGTTCTCGGCGTCGTCGTTCTGCTCGCAATCGGGGTCTCCTCGCTCTCGCTCGGCGGCGGCCACCGAGCACGCGCGACCCCGCCGGTGCCGACCACGGGGCGGCTACGCCGGCGCGAATCGGTGTGAGGGCAACGTCTCTGGCGGGGCGATGTAGAGAACGCGGTTGCGGCTACGACTCTCTGACGCACCGTCCGTTCAAACCGAGGAGCGCCAGATGTCCGAGAGCAGTCCCCCCTCGCCCAAGTTCGAAACCAGAAGGAGTTTCAGGATGAAATACATGCTGTTGATCTACGACAACGCGGACACGCGCGAGCTGTTCTCCGGGCCGGACGGGAAAGCGCTCGGCGAGGAAATCGAAGCACTGATGGCGGAACTGACGTCCTCAGGCGAGCTCGTCGGCGGGGAAGCGCTTGCCGACCCGTCGCAGACGCGGTCGATCCGACCACGCGACGGTGTGCCGGTCGTGACCGATGGGCCGCTGGCTGAGATCAAGGAGCACTTCGGCGGTTACCTGATGGTCGACTGCGAGAGCCTCGAGCGCGCCACCGAGATCGCTTCGCGGTGGCCAAATGCGCGCTTCGGCGCGATGGAAGTCCGACCACTCATGAACGGCGGACGCGGACAGGAGATGTGACGACACCGAAGTCGCCAGACATCGAGGGCCTGCTGCGCCGGCTGGCGCCGCAGGTCCTCGGCGCGCTGGTGCGGCGGCACGGTCAGTTCGACGCGTCCGAGGATGCCGTCCAAGAGTCGCTCTTGGCCGCGATCCAGCAGTGGCCCACCGACGGCGTTCCGGAGCACCCTCGGGCATGGCTGATCGCCGTCGCGACGAGGCGGCTGATCGATGAGATTCGCGCCGAGCGCTCGCGACGGGCGCGTGAGGACGCCACCGTCGAGGGGAATGAGAGCCATGAGCCGGCCGCAGACGAGCGGCCGGCGGCTGAGCAGGACGACACGCTGACCCTGTTGTTCCTGTGCTGCCATCCCGCGTTGACTCCCCCCTCGCAGATCTCGCTGACGCTCCGCGCGGTCGGCGGCCTCACTACCGCTGAAATTGCCAGCGCCTTCCTCGTACCCGAGGCGACGATGGCACAACGGATCAGCCGCGCGAAGCAGACGATCAAGGCCGGCGGCATGGAGTTTGAGCTCCCGCCCCCCGACGAGCTGCCAGACCGGCTGCGCGCTGTGCGGCATGTCCTCTATCTGATCTTCAATGAGGGCTACGCCACGAGCGGCGGACCGGAGCTTCAGCGCGTCGAGTTAGCCGAAGAGGCCGTCCGGCTCACCCGAATCCTGCGCCGCCTCCTGCCGGCTGACGGCGAGACCGACGGGCTCCTCGCATTGATGCTCCTGACGCACGCCCGGCGGCACGCGCGAGTCGGCCCCGACGGAGCATTGATCCCATTACCCGACCAGGACCGGTCGCTGTGGGATCCCGAGGCCACCGAGGAGGGTGTGGCCCTCGTCGAAGAGGCGCTGAGGACGTCGGCGATCGGCCCGTATCAGCTCCAAGCGGCAATCGCAGCCCTGCACGCCGAAGCGCCCTCGGCCGATCACACCGACTGGCAGCAGATCGTCGCGCTGTACACCTTGCTGCAGCACATCGCACCCAACCCGATCTTCGCGCTCAACCGTGCTGTGGCGATCGCGATGGCGAGGGGCCCGGACGCCGGGCTCGCGGAGCTGGCGGCGATCGAGACCGACGAGCGCTTGAGTAGCCACCATCGTGTCGAGGCGCTGCGCGGCCATATGCTCGAGCTCGCCGGCGACCGAACGGCCGCAGCCACCGCCTACCGGGCGGCCGCCCGGTTGACGACAAGCCTCCCTGAAAGGCGATATCTCGAGGGTCGCGCAGCCGCGATGTGACACTCCTCGGCCTTGACTTTGCTGGCGGAGCCAGCTACCTTGCGTCGCCAGGTAATGATCCGCGAGACGCCAATCTCACAGCTGCGCCGAGGGGTGCTCGAGTTCTGCGTCCTTGCGCTCCTGCGCGACGGCGAGCGCTACAGCTTTGAGATCGTCAGCGAACTTGGCCAAGCGGATGGGCTCGTCACGACCGAGGGCACGCTCTATCCACTCCTCAGCCGCCTGCGCAAAGACGGCGTGGTGGAAACGACCTGGCGAGAATCGCCGTCCGGGCCGCCGCGTCGGTACTACCGCCTGACAACTGCCGGCAGCGCTGCCCTCAGCGCATTCGCCTCCGAGTGGAGTCAGTTCCGTGACTCCGTCGACACGCTGCTTGAGATAGGAGCATCCAGTTGAGCACCAGCACCCTGCACCCCCTCGTCGCCGGATATCTCGACCGGCTGCGCCATGACGCCCGCCGGTTGCCACGCGCCGAGCGCGAGGAACTGCTCTCGGACATCGAGGCGCACCTCGCGGAAGCCACGAACGCCGACATGCCCGACGCCGAAGTGCTCACGGTGCTCGATCGCCTCGGCGAGCCTGAGCAGATTGTCGACGAGCAACAGCCGGTCCGTGCCGACGTCAGCGGTCGACCAGGTGTGCACGAATGGGCCGCGATCATGCTTCTGTTGTTTGGCGGCTTCCTCCTCGGCGTGGGGTGGCTCGTCGGTCTCGTTCTTCTCTGGAGTTCGCCCGCATGGACCACCCGCGACAAGTGGATCGGAACGCTCGTCGTCCCCGGCGGACTTGTTGCCGGCCTGATCGCAGGGTTGGTCGTGGTCTCCACCGCTCAGGTGTGCACCGGGATCAACGGAGTGACCCAACATTGCTCCGGCGGCTCCAGCGGAGTCGGGCAGATTCTCTCCATCCTGGTTTTTGCGCTCCTGGTGATCGCTCCGATCGTGACCGCGGTCTATCTCGCGCGGCGGGCCAGGTAGCGCTGCCTATTCAAGGTTTTCAGCGGGGAAACCCGACGTCGATTCTCAGGCCGCCACCAGTGCGCGTGTGGGCCGTGAGGGTGGCGTCGTGCGCCGCGGCGATCGCTTGCACGATCGCGAGCCCGAGCCCGACACCATCGGCAGCGCGCCCCGCGCGAGCGCTGAGTCGCTGGAACGGTTGGAAGAGACGGGTGAGCTCGCCGTTCGGTATCACGAGTCCGGTGTTGGCGACCGTGAACACGGCGCGGCCTCCGGCGGAATACGTGCCGACGTCGAGCCGGCCGCCCCGGACGTTGTGACCGACGGCGTTCGCGACCAGGTTCGAGACGAGGCGCTCGATCAGCTGCGGGTCGCCCGTCGTTCGGGCGGGCTCGAGCACGGCGGATCTCCTGAGCCCGGGATGGTCGTGGCCTCGCAGGACGTCGGCGGCAGTCGCCGCGAGGTCGACGGGCTCTCGCCGTAGACGCTCGTCTCCGCCCCGGGCCAGGGCGAGCAACGCCTCGAGCAGCCGTGCCTGCCACTCGCAGGCGGCGACGACGCGCTCGCCCATCTCCCGCAGGGCAGCCGCGTTTGCGTTCGGGTCCGCGAGAGCGACCTCCGCGAGCGTGCGCTGGCGGGCGATCGCTCCCCGCAGCTCGTGGGCGGCGTAGGCGACAAAGCACCGATCCGCTTCGGAGAGGTCGGTGGCGACGGACGTATTCAGTCTCCCGCGACGAAGCGGGCCACGTCGTTCTTGGTGATGAACCCATGGCTGACGCTGACGCACGCGTCGCCGGCCTGCAGCACCGCCGGCTGATGCAGGTTGATCCCGGCGTTGGCAACCATCTCATGGGTCAGCTGGCCGCTGCTGGTCGGGTCTGGGAAGCTCGGGAATCCGTGGCCACGTATGCAGCGGGCGAACGCCAGGAACGCTGCGATCTGCGCTGGGCTATGCGCCGCCGCCTGGCCTGGCACGCCGTCGTTTGGCAGTAGGTGCCGGCACACCGCGTACGCCGGTTGGAACGCGGGCGCGTGTGGGGTGCTCGGCGCCAGGGCCATCTTGAATCCCGGACCCGTCGGGTCCGGGAAGTTGGAAACCCCGTGGGAGCGCATACAGTCGGAGAACGCGACAGCGTCCTGTTGCGCCTGGGCCCGGGTCGGCTGGCCGCCGGAACTGGACACAGTCGTCGAGGTGTGCGAGTTCGAACCGCAGGCTGCCACGAGCAAAGAGAGCACCGCAGCAGTCGCCAGCACGGACGTGAGGGTGGATGGACGGCGGCGGCGCATGATGGTCCGTTCCTTTCAGATCTTCAATGCGAGCGGGTTTGCCGTGCGCTCGCGCGACTCACTGACTGCCCGTTTGCGCGCGGCGCGCGGTCCGATGCGCCAGACCGTGGCACCGAGCAGAGCGGACCCGGCGGCGAGGAAGATCCCGGTCTCGAGTGCCTGAAGCGGCCAGTAGTGGCTTGGTGGCTGGTAGGTGACGAGCTGCTGCATGTAGCGCGACAGCGCGGCTTGGCAGTGCGGGGACGGGCCCCCTTTGTGCGTCAGGCTCGCGGCAACCGTCGGGCACGTGCGGACGAGCAGAGCGTGCAGCTCCGCGGTGTTGAGGACGTGACGGGCGCGATCGACGAGTGCAGCCGAAACCATCCAGGCGTTGGGTATCGGGGGCGGTGCCGCGACGACGCTGACGAGTTTCGGGAGGAACTCGACGCCTTTCCCCAGCGTCGTGGGAACCAGGACTTCCTTCGCCGGAAGCAGGTGCGGGCGGACCCAGAGCGTGAAGCCGATCCGCGCGGCGACGAAGCCGAGCAGCGTCGCGAGCATGGCCGGTAGCGTGCGGCGCGTCAGCGCGCCGGCCCCGACGCCGAGCGCGAACGCGAAGCCCGCGTACCCGATCGCGACGACCCCGCGAGCGGTGAAGACGCTCGGGTCCAGGCGGTTCATGTTGACGGCGTCAAGCGGCGCGAACCACCAGCTGACGAGCCAGCTCGCAAGGCCCGCGACGACGAGCGCTGCCACGCCGACGAGCGCGACCCTGACCGACAGCCAGCGCCGGCGCGTGATCGTCTGCGTCCACGCGAGGCGGTAGGTCCCACTCTCGAGCTCGCGCGCGAGCAGCGGCGCGCCCCAGAACATCCCAAGCAGCGCGGGGACAGCGAGCAGCGCCGGGCCGAGGAGGTCCGCGAGCGGCTGCTCGTGGGATGTCAGCAGGTTGCAGTCGTTGCGTGCGTTGCAGTGCGCGCCGCCGAGCGAGTTGTAGACGTCGTGCAGGTGCAGCCCGGTCACGAGCACGAGCAGCGCGAAGGCGGCGAGAAGTCCCAGGGTGACGAGCGCCTGCGTCCGGAACTGGCGCCAGGCGACCCAGATCATCGCCTGATCCTCGGCAGCTCGGCATCGGGTGCGGGGCGGCCCATGTAGGCGAGGACGATGTCCTCGAGGCTCACCTCCTCGACGCTCCAGGCCGGGTCGACGACTGGCCCTTCGGTTTGTACGAGCAGCGTGCTCTGACGCTCGGTGTGGGTCTCCTCGACCACGTACATGCGCGCCGGCAGACGCGCGCCGTCGCGGCGCGGCCCGGTCAGCCGGCGGTGCGTCGCGAGTAACTCGTCGACCTCGCCGGAGAGCTGCACGCGACCGTCGGCGATCAGAATCAGGTGGTCGCAGACGCGCTCGAGGTCGGCGACCACGTGCGAGGAGAGCACGACGCTCGGCGTGTGCTCGGCCGTGAACTCCATCAGGCCCTGGAGAAACTCACGGCGCGCGAGCGGGTCGAGTCCGGCGACGGGCTCGTCGAGGACGAGGAGTTCGGGACGCTTCGCGATAGCGAGCGTCAGCGCGAGCTGTGCGCGCTGCCCGCCGGAGAGCGTGCCGGCGCGCTGCCCGCCGTCGAGACCGAGCCGCGCGATCCGCGCCCGCGCAAGTCCCGCGTCCCAGCAGGGGTTGAGTGCGCCGCCGAGGCGCAGATGGTCGGCGACCGACAGCGACGGGTAGAGCGGCGTCTCCTGGGCGACGAAGCCGACGCGCGCGAGCTGCGCGGGCGTCGCGGCGACCTCCTCACCGAGGACGGCGATCGATCCGGCGCTCGGCTCGAGCAGGCCGACCGCGAGCTCAAGCAACGTCGTCTTGCCGGCGCCGTTCGGGCCGACGAGGCCGGCGACGTGACCGGCCGGGACCTCAAACGTGCAGCCCGAGAGCGCCCAGTGGCGCCCGTAGCGCTTGCCTAAGTCGCGCGAGGCCAGCGCGACGCTCACGCTACCCCCTTGATCCGGGCGGAGCGAACAGCGTCGCGAAAGAGCGCCTCGATCGACTCCTCGTCGAGGCCTGCCCGCCGTGCCTTGACGATCCAGCCGCGCAGTTCCCGGCGCAGCGGTCCGTTCGCGGCGATCGTCGGATCGGCGAGTGAGCCGGTGACGAACGTGCCGACGCCCGGACGCGCCGCGACGAGCCCGGCGTGCTCGAGCTCGCGGTAGGCCTTCAGCACGGTGTTCGGGTTGATCGCGAGCCGCGCCACGACCGCCTTGACCGTCGGCAGCTGGTCACCCTCACGCAACAAACCGAGCCGCAGGGCGTGGCGAACCTGCTGGACGATCTGCATGTACGGCGAAACGCCGGAGCGAGAGTCGAGGTGGAACTCGATCACAGATGGTTCCTCCATATATCTAGCTACATAGCACTTTAGATGAATAGCGCTTGTCCGTCAAGCGCCCTCGTCGCCATGGGGTAACGGCGCCGGTCAGAGATCTCGGACGATCACGCGTCCGGTGCCACCCGGGCCCTCGATGACGTCGAGCACCTCGAGCCGTACGCCTCCGATCGTGACGACGCTGCCGCGGCCGACGGTGTAGCGGGGGTTGCCCTCGTCGCCCAGCCGAGGGATCAACTCGGCCGTGATGCCGTCGGCCTCGGTGCCATCGGGCAGGACGTAGGTGTCCTCCATCACGTTGGCGATGCCGACGTCGACGTCGCCGATCTGAACCACGTGGCGCTCGACCAAGGTGCGGGGCTCGCTCACTTGGTTGGCACGCCCCAGAAGCGGCGGAAGAACTGTTTGAACTTCGCCAGAGAAAAGCCGGTGATGTGCTCGTAACCCCACGGGTTTCGTAGCTCGAGCGTCTTCGCGCTGGCGTCGAAACTGATGATCGTGTACTCGTGGTAGGCGATCACGCCGGCGGCCTTGGCCTCCTTCTTGCCACCGGAGAACCAGGGGTGAACGGACCCGGCGACCAACGCCCAGCCGTCGCTGAGCAGGTTGGTGAAGATGCTCGCCAGGGCCGGCTCGTCGTAGTCGTCGACGTCGTACTCGGTGGAGGCACGGCCTGTGATCGCCTCGAGCGCGGCGTCGGCGTATCCGCCCTCCGCGCTGCCGTAGCTGCCTTTGAACTTTCCCCACGCTTTCTCGATCAACATCACCCAGAACTCGTTGCCACTCGGCTTGGCATAGATCCAGTTGTCGCCCTCTTTGGGGAACGTCGCGGTCACAGTTACCGTACGCGCTTCGAAGGTCTTGCCGACCCAGGCCGTGTCCTTGTAGAACCGCACCTCGAAGGTGCCGCTCCCCTTGTCGGTGATCATGCCCGTGATCAGGCTCGGCTTCGCGTTTGCGACGGCCGCCAGCGACGCGAGGAAATAGCAATCGCCGAGGTCGCCCTGCTGGACGTCGCCCGGGTCGGGGCTGCCGACCACGCCGCCGTCGAGGGCCTCGAACGTCGCCTTCTTGTGATCGCTAGTCAGCGCCGGGTTACGGTCTGCGCCCAACCCCAGCGCGTCCAGAACGCCCGGCTCGCCGGTCGCGATCGCTGGATCCGCAGATGCCCCCTGGCGCGCCAGCACTCGAGTCGCCGCCCGGTTCCCGGCAGCGCGCTGAAGTCGCAACATGCCCGCCGGCGTGATCGGCTCGACGGCAAGCACCTCGAGGCCGCCGGGCACGGTCGGCTGCTGGGTCGGTACCCGTTCGGGCGACGCCTGCTCCGGTCCCTCGACGCGCTCCGGCATCCGACGATAATCTCGCATCCCTCCCCACGCCTCAACCCACGCGTCGGCATGGGTGGGCGGACGTATCCTGCCCTCTCCTCAGCGCAGTGTCGGTGCGGGCCAGCTCGACGGCTGTGTCTCCCATCGGAACACCGCTCGGCGGCCTCGGAGGTTCTCGATGCGTAGGTACGCCGTGTACGGTCCCTCAGGGCCGGTGAAGTGGCAGGTGAACCGGACACCTACGGCGGCGTGGATGCCGGCCGGGCATCGTACGTCGACCACGCGGTAGCCGGTGTGTTTTAACACGCCGTCGCTGACGAACCGTGCGGTTTTGGCCGAGTCGAGGACCGAGCCGCTCCCGTGCGACGATAGAAGAGCCCCGAGCCCAGCAATGGCCGCGATCGCGATGCCGACGATCAGGCCCACACGGTTTGCAGTACGCCGCAAGGGCGTCGTCAGGCCTACCATCGCCGCTAGCCGGGACGAGGAGTCTGTGCTGGTAGGGACTCGAGCATCCACGTCATAGACGCTCCAGGAGCCGAACCCTTCCAACAACAACGCGCTGGTCAGCGCCGGATGCCTGCCACGAGCGCATTCCAGTTCCCGGCGGCGATTCGTTCCTGATCGGCCCGATCGAGCCCCGCGGTCTGGAGGAAGTGCTCGACGCCACCGTCGGGGCCAGGCCGGTAGGGATAGTCGGTCGCGAACAGAATGCGGTCCACGCCGACCACCTCGACCGCCCACCGCAGGTAGCGCTGGCTGTAGATGCCGCCGGCCGTGACGTAGGCGTTTCGGCGAACGTACTCCGAGAACGAGTGCGGGAGCTTGGCCTGCCTGGCCAGGCCGTCGGCTCGGTCGAGATAGAACAGGACGACCTCGCCCCAGTGGCCGAGCACGACTTGGAGGTCGGGGAAGCGATCGAACACGCCGGCGAGCGCGAGCCGGAGGAACTGCACGCCGGACTCGTAGTGCCAGCCGATGCCGGTGGTGGCGAACGCGTTGTCGATCGCGTCGCCGAAGCCCGAGTAGAGGGCGGCTCGAACCCGCGGCTGCGGGGCCTGTGGGTGGATGTAGAGCGGGGCGTGGAGGGACGCGGCGGCTTCAAAGATCGGCCAGTTATCGGAATGGTCGAAATTGCGCTCGCTCGTGCGGCCGAAGAGAAGGGCGCCGTGGAGGCCGAGCTTGGTGACAGCGCGCTCGAGCTCTTGCGCGGCGGCCGCGGGCGCAGGCGTCGCGAGCGTTGCGAAGCCCTGGAGCCGGTCCGGGCGGCCATTCACGAGTTCGGCGATGCGGTCGTTCGTCTCGACTTGGAGCTGCGTGCCCTCGGCCGGCGGAACGTTGTGCAGGCCGGGCGAGGTGAGCGAGATGACCTGCACGTCCAGCCCGGCCTCGTCCATCGCCGCGACCCGGCGCTCCCCGACCTCGCGCAGCCGCTCCCCCACCTCTCCCGGAGGAACGCTCGCCACCGTGTCCTCCTGCGCGCCGGAGTCGAGCCGGCTCCAGGCCGTGACGACCTCCTCGGTAACGAAGTGCTCCTCGGTGCCGATCGTCTGCATGTCAGGGCCTGCCTCGTGTCGGTGCCTGCATCATGGGGGTCGTCGGAGCGGGCGTGGTTATCAGGCCCCGGCTATGTCGTGCCGACTCGCGTTTCGCGTCCGGTCCACTCCCGCTCGCGCAGGGCGAATTTCTGGACCTTGCCGGTAGAGGTTTTCGGGAGCGGGCCGAACTCGATTGCGTCGGGGCACTTGTAGTGAGCGAGCCGCTGGCGGCAGAAGGCGATGATCTCGTCGGCGCTCGCGCCGGCCCCATCGTTGAGTGTGACGAACGCCTTCGGTCGCTCTCCCCAGCGCTCGTGAGGAATCCCGATCACCGCGCACTCGAGGACGGCCGGGTGAGCGCAGATGGTCTGCTCGACCTCGATGCTCGAGATGTTCTCGCCGCCGGAGATGATGATGTCCTTGCTCCGGTCGCGCAGCTCGATGTTGCCGTCGGGGTGCCAGACGGCTAGGTCGCCGGAGTGAAACCAGCCGCCGCGAAACGCCTTCTCCGTAGCCGTCCGGTCTGCGAAGTAGCCGCTCATCACGTTGTTCCCGCGCATCACGACCTCGCCCATCGTCTCGGCGTCCTGGGGGATGTCGTGCATGTCCGGGTCGACGACCCGGATCAGGTCCGCCGACGGATACGCCTGGCCTTGGCGCGCGAGCAGCGTGGCCCGTTGATCGACCGGCAGCTCGTGCCATCCCTCCTGAGTTGGACACACGGTGATCGGGCCGTAGGTCTCGGTCAGACCGTAGACGTGCACGATTCGGAAGTTGAGCTCGGCCATCCGAGCCAGCAGCGTCGGCGACGGTGGCGATGCGGCCACCATCGCTGTCACCTGCCGCTCCAAGCGGTGCGCCTTCGGATGGTTGATGATCATGAGCTGAACGGTGGGCGCGCCGTTGTAGTGAGTGACCCCTTCCTCGTCGATGAGCTGCCAGACGAGGTCTGGGTCGACCGCGCGCAGCGCCACGTGCGTCGCGGCGACCGCCGTTACCGCCCATGGGAAGCACCAGCCGTTGCAGTGGAACATCGGCAGCGTCCACAGGTAAACCGACTCCGGGCTCATCCCGGCGACTATCACCTCACTGAGCGCATTCAGATAGGCGCCACGGTAGGTGTACTGCACGCCCTTTGGCTGCCCGGTGGTGCCTGAGGTGTAGTTGATCGAGATGGTCTCCTCTTCGTCCTCGAGCCAGCTGTCCGGCCTCTCGGCAGACGCGGCGCTCAGGAGCTCCTCGTACTGATTGCTCTTATCGCCACGGTCGCAACGGATTACGGTGACGTCGGACAGCGCCAGTGGGGCGATGAGCGGTTCGAGTTCGGCGTCGACCATCAAGAAGCGGGCACCGCTGTCCTCGAGGATGTACCCGACCTCCGGGCCGGCCAGCCGGTTGTTGATCGCCACAAGGATCCCGCCCGCCGCCGGAACGCCGAAATGCGCTTCGAGCATCGGAGAGCCGTTGAACAGCAGCGTGGCGACGCGGTCTCCCCTGCGCAGCCCCGCTGACCTCAGAGCGTTGGCCAACCGCCACGAGCGCTCCGCCAGCTCACGGTAGGAATGGCGGCGCTCTCCGTCCACCACCGCGGCCTTCTCGGGATAGACATAGGCAGCTCTCTGGAGGAAGTCAACCGGGTTCAGCTCGGTGCGGAACACCCTGCTCGCGACGTTATTGGCCGTGGACG
This sequence comes from uncultured Solirubrobacterales bacterium, assembly GCA_963812225.1. Classification (GTDB taxonomy): domain Bacteria; phylum Actinomycetota; class Thermoleophilia; order Solirubrobacterales; family Solirubrobacteraceae; genus Palsa-465. Next base: position 651,453 of record CAWEUN010000001.1, on the reverse strand, counting down.
TACCTTCGGTCGCAGTCAGCGCGTCGGTCATGCCCTTCCTCCTTCAGTCGAATGTCGTCCGCCAGCGCGCGGCATCAGTGCCCTCAGCTCGATTATCTCGCGTTCCTCGTGACACGCGACAGATCTAAGACAAGCGGAAGTAGGCGCCCGGCGTGAGTCCTGTCTCGCGGCGAAACGCGGCGACGAACGCGCTGGGGGTCTGGTAGCCAACCCTATCGGCGACGGCGCTGATCGGCTCTCCGGACGCCAGATGCGGCAGGGCGGCGCGGAGTCTGACCGCGGTCCGCCAGCGGCTGAACGGAATCCCCGTGCCGGCGAGGAAGGCGCGCGTAAGGGTGCGGCCGCTGGCTCCCACCTCGTGCCCCCACTCGGCGAGGCTGCGCGGGTCCGAAGGATCGGCCAGCAGCCCCCGCGCCACGTCGAGGGCTCGCTCATCGGTCGGCATCGCGACCTCGATCGTCGTGGTGGCCACGGGCTGGAGCAGATCGAGCAGGACTGCCTCAGCCCGCGACCGCTCGTCGGCTTCGAGCGAAGCGTCACTCAGGTGCAGGATCAGCTCGGCCAAAAGGCGGGTGACGGCCACCGGCTGCGGCGCAGGCCAGGTGATGGGGCAGAGCTCGGGCTTGAAGTACGGCGTTCGCATCGTCGCCTTCTCCGCCGCGATCGTCTCGTGGACGACCCCTGCCGGGATCCAAAGCGCGCGAGTGGGTGGGAGAACCCACGTATGGGTCTCGGCGACGACCGTGAGTACCCCGTCGGCCGCCCACGCGAGCTGGTGCCGGTCGTGGGAATGCCAGGCAAAGCGGCTCCCGGACTCCATCGGAAAAGTGCTCAATAGGATCGCCGCGGCGCCGTCATCCGCGGACGCGCGGGGTTGTCCGTTTGGCGACATAAGTTGGAACCATACGCCCTTGAGGAAAGGGTCGTCAGGGCCTACCGTGACCGCATGAACGAGAACCACGCCAAGCTCTGTCCCAGTCCCGAGTGGGCGCAGCACCTTCACAGCGAAGTCCTCCCAGCGGTCACCACCGGCGTGGCGCTCGGCGAGGATCTGCTCGAGCTCGGCCCCGGCCCCGGCGCCTCCACTGACTGGCTGCGCGCCCGGGTTCGGCGGGTGGTGGCGGTCGAGCACGACAAGCCGGCTGCCGAGGCGCTCGCGCAGCGGTTGGTGGACACGAACGTTGAGGTCGTGCACGGCGACGCCACCGCGCTGCGATTCGACGACGCGTCGTTTGACTCGACGGCGGCGTTCACGATGCTCCACCACGTCCCCACCCGCGTGCTGCAGACGAAGCTGCTGGGCGAGGTGCTCCGCGTCCTACGTCCCGGCGGCGCGCTGATCGGCTACGACAGCCTGCACACCGACGAGCTTCACCACTTTCACGAGGGCGACACCTACAACCCGATCGACCCGCCTGCGCTGCTGACGATCCTGCTGGCGCTCGGCTTCAGCGATGTGACGATCACGGTCGACTGGGCACTGAAGTTCGTCGCCCACGCGCCTCGCGCGTAACGCCCACCACAGCGAAGGAGTCAGACGATGCATCCCGAGGTTGCCTTGGCAATGGCCCGTGCCCGCCACGAGGACGTCCTGCGGTCCACCGGCCCTCATGGCGTCGCAAAGCCTCACCCGCTTTCGGGGGCGGCCCGGCCGCGTAGGCGGCTGCTCCCCGTACCACACCTGCCGCTCGTGTCACACCGGACGCGGCTCGGCCACTGAGCCGCCGGCAGCTACTTGCCCGTACGCTCGCGGTGCTTGCAGCCCGGCCAGCAGCAGGGCCGGCGCTGACCGTCCTCGAGCTCCTCCTGGGTCCGGCGGATGCGGCGCTCCCGAGTGGTCTCCTGCTTGGCATCCTCGACCCAGCAGATGAACTCGTTGCGCGATAAGGGCGTGATGTCCTTCCACGCACCCAGTGCCGTCGCGTTGGCGATCAGCGCCTTACGCAGGTCGGCGGGCAGCTTATGCACCACCCCGCCGGGGACTCGCGGGCCACTCACAGGCCCATCCTATTGGTCCTGAAAGCCATCGGACGATTGGCCCTGGGCAGAGGACCATCTGACGCCTACCGTGGCGCGATGACGAAACGTGCACGCAAAGCCAACGTCCGGAGGATCACGTGCCCACGGCCACGCTGACTACAGGAACGATCGACTACGAGAAGTCCGGCCACGACGACGGTCGCCCGGTGGTGTTCGTCCACGGGTACATGATGGGCCGCTCGCTTTGGCAGCCCCTCGCCGAGCGATTGGCGGCCCGCGGCTTCCTGTGCGTTGCCGCGACATGGCCGTTGGGGGCGCACACCGAGGCGACGCGGCGCGACGCGGAGCTGACGATCGAGGCGATCGCCGCGATGGTCGGCGAGCTGCTCGACGAGTTGTCCCTCGAGAACGTCGTGCTCGTCGGCAACGATACGGGCGGGGCGATCGCCCAGGTCGTCGCGACCACCACGCCAACGCGGCTGGGCGGGCTGGTCCTGACCAGCTGCGACGCATTCGAGCACTTCCCTCCACCCATCCTCAAGCCGCTGATCGCCGCGGCGAAGTTCCCACCCGCGTTCTGGGCAGCGCTCCAGCCCATGCGAACCAAGCTAGGACGTGGGCGCGGGTATGGCGCGCTCGCGCACGCCGACATCGAGGGCCTCGCCAGCGACTGGGTCAAACCCGCGCTCAGCGACCGCGCGGTGCGTGAGGACCTCCGGCGGCTCACGGCGTCCCTCGACCAGCAGACGACCCTGACCGCCGCGGCGCGCCTGCCTCAATTCACAAAGCCCGCGCTGATCGCCTGGTCCGCCGACGACGCGTTCTTCCCGCTCGATGACGGCCGCCGGCTCGCAGCGGCCCTGCCCGACTCACGACTGGAGGTCATCGACCAGTCCAAGACGTTCTCGATGATCGATCAGCCGGAGCGGCTCGCCGCGCTGATCGCGGACTTCGCTGACGCTCACGCGAGCAGGCGGGCCGCATGACGGGCTAGCGTCCTGGGCGTCGAGTTCAGCCGCGAACGTCTACCGGATCGAGTTTCAAGCGGTAGGCCCCGGTGAGTGAGCACGAGGTGCAGCGGGATTCGGTGGTCCGTAGGCTTGTCGCGATGCCGGCATCGATGGCTGACCGCACGCTTCTCCTCATGGGTGGCGGGCGCATGGGGGAGGCACTGTTGGGTGGTCTGCTCGCGGCTGGGCGCCCGCCGGGTGAGCTCGTCGTCGCGGAGGTCTCGCGGTCGCGCCGCGAGGAGCTCGCCGCGGCGCATCCGGAAGTGAAGGTGGTCGAGGCGGCCATCCCTGCGGCCGCGGCAGTACTGGCGGTCAAGCCGGGCGACGTCGCCGTGACGGTGCGCGCGGTTGCCGAGGCGGGCGTGCGTCGTGTCCTGTCTGTGGCGGCCGGTGTGACAACCCGAGAGATCGAGTCGGCGGCCGGACGGCGGTTGGCGGTGGTGCGCGCGATGCCGAACACACCGGCGCTGATCGGCGCGGGCGCAGCCGCGATCAGTGCCGGTTCGGCTGCCGGCGAGGAGGACCTGGCGTGGGCCGAGGAGGTCCTCGGGGCGGTCGGAGTGGTCGTTCGGGTACAGGAGACGGCGCTCGATGCGGTCACTGGCTTGTCGGGGTCGGGTCCGGCGTACGTGTTTCTCGTCGCCGAAGCAATGGTCGAGGCAGGTGTTCTGGCCGGGCTGTCGCGTGAGGTCGCTGAGACGCTCGCGTTCCAGACGCTGCTTGGATCCTCGCGTCTCCTCGTCGAGGGCGACATCGGTCCGGCCGCGCTACGGGAGGCCGTCACCTCTCCTGGGGGGACTACCGCCGCCGGCCTGCGCGAGCTCGAACGACGCGGTGTACGAGCGGCGTTTCTTGACGCCGTGACCGCGGCTGCTGCGCGCTCGCGCGAGCTCGGTGAATGACGCATCGCTCCGGCACCTGAAGTGACGCTGCGCGGTGAGTGATCGCGACCAACGAATAGCATCGTCGTGATGCACGACGATGGTCGCAAGGACTTCGATTTCATCTTCGGCCGATGGATAGTGGGAAACCGCAAGCTCACCGACGTAGCCGACCCGGCGTGTGACGACTGGGTCGAGTTTGAGGCCTCCAGTGAGGCGTTCCCAATACTCGGGGGCTACGGGCACGTGGATCGCATGTACGTCGAGGACCCGCCCGACGGCGAGAGCTTCGAAGGGTTCACCCTTCGGCTGTTCGAGCCCGCCACCCGAACCTGGAAGATCTGGTGGTCGTCAACGCGGGCGCCGGGGATCCTTGACCCGCCTGTCGTGGGTCAGTTTGAGGCGGGTCACGGCGTGTTCGAATGCGAGGATGAGATCGCTGGTCACCGCGTCGTCGTCCGCTTTGAGTGGTTAACGGCGAACCCCGACGCTCCCCGCTGGCAGCAATCCTTCTCGCGCGACGGTGGCGAGAGCTGGAAACTCAACTGGGTGATGGATCTCCGACGTCAATCCCGACCCGGCGCTCAAACGGGTCTGGAAAACCGACGTAACGGCGGTCGCCCACAGCCTCGGGATCAGTGACTCGGCGCTCGCGTCGGAACTCAGTCAGGGTCACTCCCTGACGCAGATCGCATCGATGCGCGGCGTCCCCGCCGGGACCCCGACGACCGTGCTGGTTCGACGCCTTCGCGACGACCTCGATGAAGCCAAGCACGACCAATCCATCTCGCCCACTGCGGCCAATGCCCTGCTCGACGCTCTGACCACAGCGCTCGGGCACTCCTGACCACCCTCAGAACCGACGGAGCCCGCCAAGCGGAGGGCGCCAGGCACTCAGCTTTGCCGCCCCTCGCTCGGCGCTCCTGTTTGCAGCTCGCCGAAGAGAGATCGGGGTAGGTGACCCACGGGGTTGACACCGGCTGCTTCAGTGCAGTGTCGAGGCCTGCCGCCGGTCCGACTCAGGGGAATGGCCGCCCCGCCGTCGCTTCGTCGATGTCGCCCGTAGCGGCGCTAGTTGGTGGGCAGGTGATGCGGCGCATCGCGCACGGGGCGTCGCATTGCGACGCGTGGCGCGTCGCCTGGGATCGAACCACGCTCGCGCCGGATCAGAGCCTGTAGCTCAGGCCCCTGCTCGGCAGCCTCAACAACAACGAAGCCGAGGCGTGCATAGTACGGCGCGTTCCATGGCACGTCGCGGAACGCTGTCAGCGTCAAGCAGGGCCGGTTCTCGACAGCTGCGTCGGCGTCGAGACGGCCGATCAAGGCCGCGCCGATGCCACGTGCTGCGTGTTCCGGCGCGACGCTGACCTGCGTGACATGGGCGCAGCCATCGACCAGTTCGCTCAACAGGTATGCCACGGCCCGATCGTCTCCGTCGACAGCAACCCACGCGCGCCCTGCCGCGACGAACGACTCGAGCTCGGCGGCCGACGGCGGCTCGTGAGCCGCGATCTCGAGCATCCCGATCGTCGCGAACATGCGGCCGGCGAGACGTTCAATCTCGCGTAACACTTCGAGCTCGTCCCGCCGCGCTCTCCGGATCCGATTCACGACCCGAGAACGTACTCCCAACACAATGGCCCACCCGGTCCGTGGCGGGAGGTCGGACCTATCCTTGGCTCAGTCCAGGCGTAGATTCCACTCGTTGATGCCGGAGATCTGGCTGAGGGCACTGCGGAAGACTTCACCGTACTCGACGAGCACCTTCCCCGTCATAGTGAACATGATGCCGCTCGGGTTGCCACCCTTGTTGTATTCGTCGTCGAGGCCGAGCAGGTGTCCGAACTCGTGACGCGCGACTATCGCACCGGTGGGGCTCGGATCGACGTCGAGGTAGGCGAACTCGGCACGACCCTTGGTGACGTACTCGGTGCCGGACGGCGTGTCGCCTCGATAGACCTTGATTTGGAAGGGGTCCACGCCTGGCCGGGGCTCTTTCAGGGGGACCTCGTCGACCCGCACGATGACCCGCGCACGAAGGCTCTCCCAACCGAGCCTGGTGCAATCGAGCACATGGCGCGACCAGAACGTCTCGACCCGTGCTATCAGCTTCTTTTTCCACGTCTCGGATTCGAGCTGGCCAGTGCTGTCCCCGCCCCAGGTCAAGTGATCTGAGACAAACTCCACCTTCTGGTCCGGCTTGCCGGCGTTCGTCACTTTGACGGTGCGCCTGTCGGAGTCCACGAATTCGAACTGGACGGGGACGGTCACGGTCAGCGTTCCAGCCCGCGGGTCGTACACCGCGTGGAAGTGGCCGTTGAGCTGGGCGTAGTCGCCTTCGTACGTTTTCTCGGAAAACGCCTCGACCAGGACCTGCGCGTCCTGCCGGCGCTCGGCCTCGATCTGTTTGCGCGTCTGCTCGGCCGCCGCGGCGAGATGCTCGGCCGAGATTGCCAGCAGGACGTCGAAGTTCTCGCGCACGTAGTCCGCCCAATAGCGCCGGGCATTGACGCTGCCCTCGAAGGCGTGAGAACCCAAGAGCTGATCCTCGAGCCACTTTTTGCCCAGGGCGAGGTTGCGATGGACCCAGTCCGCGAGCGCGTCCAGAGTGACCGGCTCGTCCCCGCGGAGCTTCACAAAGTAAAGGGCCGTGTTATTCGCGACCGGCTTGGTGCTCGCGTCGCGGAGCAACTTCCCGACCGCCTTATTCCCGGCTCGGCGCTGCACCGCGAGCAGAGCGCTTGCCGCGGGATGCTGCGAGCCCTTCCCAGCCAGCGCACCTTCTGTACGGCCTCGATCCGAGGCCGGTACAGCCGAGCCATAATTTCTCACGGCCCGACCGTAACACGGGGCCGCGGTGTGCTTCGATTGGGCCCTCGGGATCGAGGCTGCCGGCACCGTTCGCCGCTTATGGAGCCGAAAGATCACCGTCTTCAGCCGTCCGAGCCGGCGCCAATCGCCGCTCCCACTGCGTCTCGCCACCGGGGTCGAGCATCCGGACGACGGCTCCGTCGTGCCGTTGCTGTCGATTCGCACGCGCCGCGGGGGCTTCGGCGAGCGCGTTCAACTCCATGACAATCCCATCCTCTCACCGTCCTCTCGGTTGGTCTCGCCCAAGGACGGGGAAAGGCACAATTCGTTACACGCCGGTCCGGTCAAGCACCGATTAGTTTCGGCGGTGGGCGTGGTCTATCGGGACACATCACTAAACGAGCGTGGAGATCACCGATGCGCAAAGTAGTGGCCTACGAATTGCTCTCGCTCGACGGCGTGGCCGAGCGGCCAGACGAGTTCGTGACCGACTTCGATGACGTCATGCGGGAGAACCTCGGCCGCGTCATCGCCGCCCAAGACGCCGTGCTCCTCGGGCGCCGCACGTACGACGACTGGGCGGCCTTCTGGCCAACCAGTGACATCGAGCCATTCTCGAGCTTCATCAACGGCGTCCAAAAGTTCGTGGTGACATCTACGCCTCCCGAGCAGCAGTGGCCGAAGACCGAGGTCGTCGAGGACGGCCTCGGAGACTTCGTCGTCGAGCTCAAGCAGCAGCCTGGCGGCGACATCGGGATCCACGGCAGCATCTCGCTAACCCAATCGCTGCTCGAGGCGGGTCTGGTCGACGAACTCCGCCTTGTCATCGCCCCTGCATTGCACATACATGGGCGAAAGCTCTTCGATACCGGGAGACCCTGGCGGTTGTCGTTGACCCGCAGCGTTGCGTCTCCAACCGGCTATCTCCTGCTCGACTACCGGCGCAACTGACCCACCGACCGATTCGTTCGATCGTCCGGTGCACCTGCGCTACGCCGTCAGCACGGTGCGAAGCTCGGCCGGGACTTCGGCCACCGACTGCGGCAGTTCGATCGCGTCGAGCGCCGGGACTTGTGCGGCTGGCCGCGATCGCCGGCTGGAAGGTCGGCACGGCTGGCCGTTGGCCAGAATTACCCCGTCGCTGCAATGCGCTTCGACCACCCCGTTGCCGAACTGCTCCTCGTATAGCCGTGCGTACAGGCCGCCCCGAGCGACGAGTTCGTCGTGGCTGCCCCGCTCGACGATCGTGCCGTTCTCGATAGCAAAGATGACGTCGGCGTTTCGGATCGTCGAGAGCCGGTGCGCGATGGCGATCGTGGTTCGGCGCTGGATAAGCGAGTCGAGTGCCCGTTGAACGACGCGCTCGCTCTCGGTATCAAGCGCTGAGGTGGCCTCGTCGAGGACCAGGATCGGCGGGTCTTCGAGGATCACGCGCGCGATCGCCAGCCGCTGGCGCTCTCCGCCAGAGAACCGGTAGCCGCGCTCGCCCACGACGGTGTCGTAGCCATGCTCTAAGGCGGTGATGCGGTCGTGAATGAACGCGGCCTTCGCGGCGGCCACTATCTCCTCGTCGGTGGCGGTCGGCCGCCCGTAACTGATGTTCTCGCGCACCGTGCCCCCGAAGAGATAGCTCTCTTGCGTGACGACCCCTACCGCGCGGGCGATCGTGGCGGCGGTGAGGTCGCGCACGTCATGACCGTCGATCGTGACCGCTCCTCGCTCGACGTCGTAGAGCCGCGGTATCAGATACGAGATCGTCGTCTTGCCCGCGCCTGAGGGCCCGACCAGCGCCGCGAGCTGGCCCGGCGATACCAGCATCGAGACATCGCGCAGCGCCTCCTCGGGTGCGGGCGGTCCGCCGTCCTCGCCGCCGCTATACCGAAACCACACGTGCTCGAGCGCGACATCGCCTCGAATCTCACCCAAGTCCAGATTCAGCGCGTCGCGTCGATCCGTGATTCGCGGCCGAAGGTCGATCAACTCGAAGATCCGCCCGAACAGCGCCAGCGATGACTGAACATCGACCGAAACCTGCAGCAACTGGTTGATCGGGATCAGCAGCCGGCTTTGCAAGGTCGTGAATGCCACCAACGTCCCGGCCGAGAGGTCCCCGTGCGTGCCCTGAAGGCCGGCGACCAGATACACGAGCGCCGGACTGATCCCGAAAAACGCTTGGGTCACCGCGAAGAACGATCGCCCCACGATCGCTTGGCGGATCTGCAGGTCGGCTTGGTTGGCGTTCTCGGCGCGATACCGATCAACCTCGTGCTCCTGGCGCCCAAACACCTTCGCCAACAAGATTCCGGACACCGACAGGGTCTCCTGGGTGATCGAACCCATCGCAGCCAGCGAGGCCTGAGCATCGCGACGGGCGATTCGCCGGGCGCGTCCGACGCGACGGCTGAACAACACAAACGCTGGCGTCGCGGCCAGCGAGATGGCCGTCAGCAGCGGCGAGAGGAGCAGCATCGCCACCACCGAGGACACGAGCGTAACCACATTACTGAGCACCGACGACGCGGTCGAGGTAATCGTCGTCTGCACCCCCCCGACGTCATTGGCGAGCCTCGACTGCACCTCCCCGCTCCGAGTTGCCGTGTAGAACGCCAGCGAGAGCCGCTCCAGATGCTCAAACAGCCGGTCGCGGAGCTCCTGCAGCACGCGGTTGCCCACGATCTCGGTCACCCACGTCTGACCAACATTCAGGACCCCGTTGACGATCGGGATCGCGATCAACGCGGCCACCAACGGATATAGCGCCCCGAGATCGGGACCGCCCCGAACGAACAGGGCGTCGTCAAACACCCGACGGACCAACAGCGCGGCGATCACGCTCAACACCGACGTCAGCAAAATCATCGCCGCGATCAACGCCAGCGCGCCGCGATGCGGCCGAAACAAACGCACGATCCGCCTGCCCAGCTTCGGCGGATCGGCTTGAGGAACCGATGCGATCATCGCCCGAGGCTAACCGGCCGCGTTCACTCTCTGCCTCTACGTTGCAATAGCGGACACGGTACTCCACAATGCATGACGTGTCACCTAAGGACAAACACAGACCAGATTCCGCGTTCAGCACGTTGACGCCTGACCAACAGCGAGCCTGGCTGGCGTACATGCGGGTCCAGCTGCGGCTGACCTACGAGATGAACCGCGAGCTGCAGGCTGACAGCAACCTCTCGCTGCCCGACTACGACGTGCTGAACGCATTGCGGTACGCCCGGGGCGGGCGAATGCGGATCACAGGGCTGGCCGCCCGCATCGGCTGGGAGCGGAGCAGGCTCTCGCACCACGTGCGGCGCCTACAGAACCGAGGGCTCGTGGAGTGCCGTCCAGCGCCGGCCGATCGCCGGGCAACCGAGATAACGCTCACCGATCAGGGCTGGGATGAGATCACGCGCGCGTCAACCGGGCACATCGACCTCGTGCGACGGCTGTTCTTCGACGGCCTGCCGGACGACCTGCTCGAGCCGCTAACGGTCGGACTCGAGAGCGTCTACGACAACATCATCGAGCGCGGCACGCTTCCCGCACCCGCTGGCGAACCGTAAGACTCGGGCCGGTAGCCGACCGTTCCAGAGGAGTCGGGGTCATTTCGCAACCTCGGCGGGGTCGGGGCCGGTCACGAGCAGCAGCTTTTCATGAGCCCGGCCTTCCTCGAGCAGCCGATGGGCTTCGGCCGCTTGCGACATCGGCAGGGACCGCTGCGATCGCAGGCGCAGTTCGCCAGAGGCAAGCAGCTCCATGCCGATCCCGACGCCGTCGGGAGCTCGATCGGGCATCGCCACTGAGAAGCGAACGCCGAGTTCCGCCGCGCGCTCATCCGCGAGCGTGATCACACGGTCGGGGCCGCCGGTGAGCGTGATCGCGGCTTGAAGCTCGCCTTTGCCGGCGGCGTCGAAGGTCGCGTCGACCCGGTCGGAGACCTCGCGGACGCTGGCAAGCAGGTTGTTCCCGTAGAGGACTGGCGTGGCTCCGAGATCTCGGGTGAGCGCCTCGTCTCGCTCGCCGACCACTCCGATGACCTTGAGCCCCTGTCGAATTGCGAGCTGGGTGGCGATGATCCCGACCGACCCGCCTGCGCCCAGGATCAACAGAGTCTCGCCGTCCGCCACCTCGAGCTGGCGTAGGACCCCGACCGCGGCCTCAACCGACGCGGGCAGCGCGCCGGCGTCGTTCCAGGACACATTCGGCGGCTTGGGAGCCCAGGCTGCGGCTAGCGCGTACTCGCCGTATCCGCCGAGTGACGGCAGCCACGCGGCCACCTCGTCTCCAGCCGCTACGCCGCTCACTTCGCTCCCGATGGCGTCAACGACCCCGGCGGTCTCAAACCCGAGGACCGCTGGCTCGGTCATGGGGAAGACCCCGTCTAGGTCGCCGCGGCGGATCTTCAGATCCGTGGGGCCGACGCCGGAGACGCGGACCCTGATCCGGATCTGCGTCTCGGCTGGTTCCGGCATGGCGACGTCTTTCCACTCGAGAACGTTTGGGGGGCCATATTCAGTTAGGAGGCAGGCACTCGGCACGGTAAATCCTCCAGTGCGTGAGTCAGACAAGAAAGATGTGGGGCGGAGCCAGGGCAATCCTCCGTGTCGCCGACACAATACGTGACATATCATGTAATGTCAAGCGCGAAGTCCCGCCTAAACGCCAGATGCCGCCGAGAACGACACGACGCCGGCGATGACAGTCGCCTGCGCCCGACGAGGTCGCCGGCGCGCCCTCCCAACAGGGGGAAACCGCCAAAGATCAGTGTGTACATATTGATCACCCACTGCAGGCCCGAGCGGGTGAAGCGCAGACCACGCTGAATCGACGGCAGAGCGACGTTGACGATCGTCGCGTCGAGAACAACCATGAACTGAGCCAGGCAGACGACGACGATGGCCAGCCAAGGGCTATCGACCCGCGGTGGGCTCAGCGCGGATCGCGCGCCCTCCGCGCCCGACCCAGACGCGCGCCAGCGCGAGCACGCTAGGCGTACACCGGAGCGGCGTCGATGTAGCTGCGGTACTCCGCAACCAACCCGTCGCGCAGCCGCAACACGTTGCAGCAGGGAACGGTCACCTCGCCCCCGTCAAGGCGGGTGTAGTGCACGTCGAACTCCGCGATCAACACGTCAGCGTCGCTCCACACGTTGAGAATCTCGTGCCGAAAGCCGCCAACCGAGCTGAGAAATGCATCCACGGCGGCGACAAAATCGGCCTTGCCCTGGACCGGCTCTGCGTTCCCCAGGCGCAGGTGGACGTCGTCGGTCATGAACGCCACAAACGCCGCGACGTCTTTCGCGTCGAAGGCTCTGAAGATCGCGCGGACGTGGTCCGCGGGATTGGCGAGGTTGGGCGCTTCTGCTCCGCTCATGTTGATGGTTTTGATGTCACGGAAGGCGGACCAAGTTCAGGCCGGCGAGCGGACCACGGAACTGCTGCATCTCCCCGCCGCGAGCCAGGGAGCCGAGGTCGACGGTGAAGAACCCAGCCTCCTGGAAGAGAGCGATCACCTCGGCCTTCGCGTCGACGTCGTCCCCTGACACGAAGATGACGCGCTGGCCCCCGGCCTCGTGCGGATCAGAGCCAAGCACGGCCGCCTCGAACGTATTGCCGGCCTTCACCACACGAGCAGGGGCGACGAGATCGGCGACAACCTCGCTGGATGTGCGTCCGTTCAAGTCGCTGGGGTCGAAGTCGTTGGTCGGGTCGATAACGATCCGCCCCTCCCACTCCAGTCCCTCGACCGCTCGCCGAACGTCCGGCCACATCATTGCGAGCACGACGATGTCTGCCGCCGCGGCTTCCTTGACCGTCGCGGCCGACACCCCGTCGCCGAGCGCTCGCACCACCGAGGTCAGCGACTCGGGCCCCCGGCTGTTTGCAATCACGACCTCCCGGCCGGCACGGAGTGCGATCCGAGCCATCACCTGACCGATATGGCCTGCGCCGATAATTCCGACGTTTTTCATGTCCGCTGGTTGCATCAGGTTCCTTTCTCGAGCGTCACCAGACCTTCATCCCGCCATCGACGATGAGGTCGACGCCCGTGACGTATGAGCTCTCGTCTGAGGCCAGGAACAGTGCGACGTTCGCCACTTCCTCGGGTCGGCCGAGGCGGCCCAACAATGTCTTGCCGAGCATGTAGCTCGCCCATTCCGGGTCGTTGAGCTGGGCTCGCGTAGCGTTGCTCTCGATCAGGCCCGGTGAGATCGAGTTGGCGCGGATCCCGTGCGCTCGCCCCTCCATCGCCAGCTGTCGCGTCATGCCGATGATCCCGGCCTTGTTCGTCGAGTGGGCTAGGGACGGAAGGATCTTGAAGCTCAGCGATGCGTTCAGCGACGCCATGTTCACGACCACGCCGCCGCTGGCCTTGAGGTGCGGCCACGCCGCGCGGGTGAGGTAGAAGACGAGGTCGACCTCGTCGCGGCGAGCGCGGTCCCACTCCTGGTCCGTGATGTCTTCGAGCCAGTTGAAATACTGCATCGCGGCGAGGTTGAAGAGCACGTCGATCCGGCCGAAGGTCGTGTCCGCGAGCTCGATTAGCGCCTGGCAGTCGGCCGGGTCGGTCAGATGGCACGGGTGCATGGAGACCATCGTGCCGCCCTTGCCCCGCACCATCTCGACGGTGCTCTCCGCAGCATCGACGCTCGAGTCGCACCCGACGACGAGCGCCCCCTCACGGGCAAACGTCAGCGCAGACTCACGGCCCATGCTCCCACCTGTGCCCGTGATGACGCAGACCTTTCCTGACAGCCGACCTGACATCTGCACCGCAGGATTACCCCGACCCAGGTGAGCCGGCCTCGCCGGATGCCGGTGATTTTCCCCACACCTTCCCGCGGCCGGTGCTCGAGCTAATCGAACCCGCGGAACCGCGGGGCGATCTCCAGATCAGCGGGACCGCGCGCGCAATTCCTCCGGCGGGTTGCGCAGGACGACGGGTTGCTTCTTCGTCTTCTGCAGCACGATGAACGCGGCCGTGCCCCACAGGGCCGGGACCCACAGGGAGATCGCGTGGTAGACCAGGGTGGACGCGGTCGCGACCGTCCCGCCGACGCCGTAGAGGACGAGCATGCCGATCATGCTGCCGTCGAGCACACCGATCCCGCCCGGCACCGGGATGAAGTTCGACAGGTAGCCGATCTGGTACGCCAGCACCACCGGGGCCAGTGGTGGGACGTGGCCGGCAGCGGCAAAGCACGCGAACAGCACCGCGATGTCGAACCACAAATAGCCGATCGCGCCGACGATCCGCCAGTCCGGACGGAACACGAGTCGCTCGGTATCGCGTACGCTGACCGCCGTCTCGGTCAGAAACGTGTGCAAACGCCCGGGTCCTGTCCGTCGGACGATCCGGTCGACGTACCGCGGCAGCAGCAAGAACAGCACCAGCACGAGCGCGCCGACCGCCGCCGGCACGATGCTCAGCAACGGATTGCTCGGGCCAGGGAGGCCGAGAAACAGGCCGAGACCGGCCAGGATCAGCGTGATCACGTTGATCGCGCTCGTGTACAGGAACAGCACCGCCGAGCGCTCGGCGATCCGCCCCGCAGGCGCGCCGCGCTCGACCATCAACCACCCACCGACCGCCAGGCTGCCGACGCCACCAAGCGACACCGCCGCGCCGAACGCCTCCTCGCTGAGAGCCACGTAAGCGCCAACGCGGAATGGCGCCCGCGTGAACACCTGGAGGAACGCCAGCACGTAGCTGGCGCACGACAGCACCTCGAGCACGATCGCGACGAGCACCCACTGCGTCTTCATGTTGGACACAGCGGTCGCCACGCCCTTGAGCCCAGGAACCGCCAGCAGCAGCCCGATGACTAGCGCCCCCGCCAGGATTAGCGTGATGAACCCGTTGCGCAGGCTCCGACGCGCCCGGGTGGCGTCAACCTGCTCTGTTTGGGGCGACTGATCCGAACTCACGCTTCAGGCGCGGTCGTGGAGGCCGAGCTTAGCTCGACCGCGGCCTCGCCGCGATCAATTGGCCAGGGTTCCGTCGAAGTCGATCACGGCGTGCGTGCCGTCGCAGAACGGCTTGTTCGCCGAGCCTCCACAGCGGCATATCGACATTGGATCGGGGTGCTCGATCTCGCGCCCGTCCGGCGCGACCAGGGTCACGTCGCCGGAGACGATATAGGGACCGTCTTCGCTGGGGGTGATAGTGACGTCGGGCATGTGGAAGCGAACCTTTCGTTAGTAGATCTTGATCGTTTTGGACAAGGGGAGCTGCCGGATGCGGGTGCCGGTGAGCGCTGCAATCGCGTTCGCCAGCGCTGGCGCCACCGATGGAACGCTGACCTCGCCGACTCCGGTCGGTGGCTCGGTCGACTCGATCAGGTGAACGTCGATTTGCGGCACCGAGCGCATCCGCACGACCGGGTAGCGGTCGAAGTTCTGAGTCACGATCTCGCCGCCCTCGCCGAGGACGACTTCGCCCCAGGCCGCGGCGCTCAGCCCCCAGAGCAGCCCACCCTCCACCTGTGCGCGGATGAGGTCGGGGTTGACATTTCGGCCGCAGTCGAGCACGAACACGATCCGCTCGACATGGACGCGTTCGCGGTCGTCGAGCGAGACCTCGGTCACCTGGGCGCTGTGACCCAGGAAGCCAGAGCCAGTGATTCCGCGCGCCCTGCGCTCGGCCAGCGGCGACCCCCAGTCCGCGCGTTCGGCAGCGAGTTCGACCGCACGCAACGTCCGCGGGCTTCCGGCCAGGAGCTCGCGTCGCAGGTCCACGGGGTCCCGGCCCGCGGCGATCGCGAGCTCATCGATCGCCGACTCCCGCGCGAACTCCGTGTGGGAGTTGCCGACGGATCGCCACACCATCGTCGGGATCGGCGACTCGAAGTTGGTCGACTCGAGCCGGAAGTTCTCAACCGCGTACGGCGGGTCGACCGCCCCGGTGGTCGTGAAGAAGTCGACGCCATTCGTGAACATCACGTCCCGGACGAACGGCAGGTTCACGGACGTGGGCTCGGCCACGATCTGCTGATGCCACGCCGTCAGGCGGCCGTCCCGGTCGGCGCCGGCGCGCACCCGGTGGACGGCCATCGCGCGATAGCGGCCGACCTTGAACTCTTCTTCTCGCAGCGACTGGAGCTTGATCGGGTGCTTCCAGTCGAGCGCCCGCGCGATCTGCACCGCTTCGGAGGTTGGGTCGTGCTCAGCGCTCGAATGCAGTCCAAACGAACCGCCGGCAAAGGTGATGTGCACTTCCACCTGCTCCTTGTCGATCCCCGCGATCGACGACGCGTTCATCTTCACGTACTCGGGACCCTCGCTTCCCACCCACACGTCGATCACGCCGTCCTCCCGCATCCGACAGGCCGCGTTGTTTGGCTCCATCGGTGCGTGCGCGAGGTACGGCAATGTGTATGTGGCGTCGACGGTCGAGGCCGCCTCGGCGAGCGCCCGGTCGACGTCGCCGTCGTTCCGCGCGGTCACGGCCTTCTCGCCCGACTCGAGCAACCGCAGATGCTCGGCCAGCAGCTCGGCGGTGCTCCGCCGCTCGGCGTTCGTGTCGTCCCACTCCACGCTCAGAGCACGCAGCCCCCGCTGGGCGTCGGCGACCGTCTCGGCAACTACCGCGACGCCCTCCTCAATCGGAACCACCGCGACCACGCCCGTCTCAGCGAGAGCCGCTTCGTCGTCGACCGAGGTAGCCGTGGCGCCGAACCGAGGTGGATGCAGCACGACCGCCGTTAGCATCCCCGGAAGGCTGAGGTCGATCGTGAATTGGGTGGCACCGAGGATCTTCGCTGCGCGCGTCGACCCGCAACCGCCCTTCGCGTCCGATCAGCTTGTAGTCGGCAGGGTCCTTGGGCTGGACGCCTTCGGGCACGGGCAACTTCTCCGCGTGCGTCGCAAGCTCGCCGAAGGCTGCCTCCCTGCCGCTCGCATGGCGCACGAAGCCGTTCTCGACCTCGACATCTTCGGCGGGCACCCCCCACTCCTTGGCCGCCACGGCCACGAGCCGCGCCCGTGCTTGTGCGGCGGCCAGCCGATAGCGCACCCAGATCCCCTTCATCGAATTTGAGGCGCCCGTCAGCTGGAAGGCACTACCGACGTCGGGGTTTCCGTACACGTCTCGGGGTGGCCCACCGCCGTTTGCAGCGTTGACGACCCGGATCGAGTCGAAGTCGGCGTCGAGCTCCTCGGCCACGATCGTGGCCAGCCCCGTGTGAATCCCTTGGCCCATCTCGATCTGACTTGAAAAAGCAACCACGGTGCCGTCCTCGCGGATCCGGATGTACGGATGGACAGGGTCCGCCATCTCCTCAGGCGTCAGCCGCCCGACCTCGGGCTCGGGCGCAGCGACGAGCGGACTTGGAGCATGACCCGCGGAAAGTGTTTCTGCCGCCTCGTGAATGGCCGCCCGGATCCGGGGATACGTGCCGCAGCGGCACAGGTTCCCGCTCATCCACTCGTCGATCTTTGCGTCGTCGGGCGAGGGGTTTGACTCGAGCAGCGACACCGCGGCCAGGGTCTGCCCGGGCTGACAGTAACCGCACTGAACGACGTTGCCGCGGTGCCAGGCGTCGTGCACGGCGTCGACGACGGGGCCCGACGCTCCTTCGACCGTCGTGACAGCCTTGCCGACCGCTCGCTCCGTCCGCGTCTGGCAGGACTTGGTGTTGCGCCCGTCGATGAGCACGGTGCACGCCGCGCAGAAGCCGGCTCCGCAGCCGAACTTCGTGCCGTGCAGACCGAGCACATCCCGCAGCACCCACAGCAGGGGTGTCTTCGCGTGCCGGTCGTCAACCTCGACCTCGGCGCTGTTGACGACGAGCTTCATCTCGGACCTCCCTCGAGCGGGACCTTGGGGCGCATTTGCACAGGCCCAAGGTCGCCCCCAGCCTGGTGAGCTGTCCTCACCGGATGATGGTGATTCTCGGGCTACGGACCACGGCCCCCGCTCAGCTCCGTCGCGGACGGCGTAGTCCTACGGCGTCAAAGCCGGCTCTGGGGAGCCTGGGCGATCTGAGACGGCTGCGCCCTCTTCTGTCTCGACGTAGTCGCAGTTGCCGATCACGAGTCGGGCCACAGCGGCCCTGACCGACGCCGGGCGGGTCTCGCACCGGACGGGGAAGATCACCAGCGTGAGCACGAACCCCAGGGCAAAGATGCCGGCGGCCCACCAGAACGCCGTCGTGTCGCCGTGGACCTGGGCGGCAAAACCGAGGCCTCTGACGTGGTTATGGCTGGTCAGGTAGCTGGCGACGGCACTGGCGTAGATCGTCGAGAGCAGCGAGGTGCCAATCGAGCCCCCGATCTGCTGGGACGTGTTGACCATGGCGGAGGCGATACCCGCTTCGTTGTCGGCCACGCCGAGCGTCGCGGCCGAGAACGTCGGCGCGAAGATGCAGCCCATCCCCACGCCGATGACGAGCAGGCCGGGCAGGACGCCGGTGCCGTAGCTGGAGGTGGGCGTCAGCTGGGTGAACAGAAGCATCCCGATCACCCCGAGCGCCATGCCGAGGAGCACCAGCGGCTTGACGCCCGTGCGCTCGATCACGCGGGTCTGGACGGTCGTGGAGGTGATGACCAGCACGACGGTCAGGGGCAGGAACGCCAGGCCAGTTTTGAGCGGCGAGAACGCGAGGTTCACCTGCATGAAGTAGGTAAGGAACAGAAACACCGCGAAGATGCCGGCGCCAGTCACCAAGAGCGCGGCGTACGACCCTCCGCGAGCCCGGTCCCACACGATGTGCAACGGCAGTAACGGATGCGCGACACGGCGCTCGATCAGCACGAACGCGGTCAGCAGCACGGGGCTGGCGATCAGCGCGACGACGGTCGCCGTGGCGCCCCACCCGTGCGTCTCGGCGTTGGAGAAGCCGAACACGAGCGCGAACAACCCCACTGTCCAGGTGAGCACGCCGGGAATGTCGATCCGGGCGCGGTCAG
The DNA here is from genome assembly GCA_963812225.1 of uncultured Solirubrobacterales bacterium. Taxonomy (GTDB): domain Bacteria; phylum Actinomycetota; class Thermoleophilia; order Solirubrobacterales; family Solirubrobacteraceae; genus Palsa-465. The sequence continues at coordinate 632,874 of CAWEUN010000001.1, read as the reverse complement.
GATCGCTGTGGTTGACGAGCAGGCGCAATGCCACGAGCGTCGTGGGCACCGCGATTACTAGGTTGACGTAGAAGCACCAACGCCACGAGAGCACCTGCGTGAGCACGCCCCCGAGCAGCAGCCCCAGCGCCCCAGCGCCCCCGGCGACCGCGCCGAAGATCCCGAACGCCCGTGCCCAGTCCTCGGTCCCGGCGAACGTGACCGTCAAGAGCGACAGTGCCGACGGAGCCAGCAGCGCGCCGAACACCCCCTGTGTCGCCCGCGCGGCGACGAGCACGTCGTACGACTGCGCCAGCCCACCGACCGCCGACGCCGCCGAGAAACCCACCAACCCAGCAATCAGCGTCCACTTGCGGCCGAACAGATCGCCTACCTTGCCGCCCACCAACAGGAGGCTGCCGAACGCCAACGCGTACGCGGTGACGACCCACTGCCGACTGTCGTTAGAGAAATTCAGTGACCGCTGCGCCGAAGGCAAGGCTACGGTCACGATCGTCGCGTCCAGCACCACCATCAGCTGCGCGACGCTCAGCAAAGCGAGAATCGCCCATCGATTGTCACGTTCGGTTTGAGTTCCCATGGACGCTCGACTTTCGGTTGGCTATTCGGCCTCAGAGTCGCACGCCATGCGGTGAGCGGGCATCGTCAGATCCAGGCGATCTCGGTCTCGCCGGCTCGACGGCGAGTGGCCTGCCTGGCAGGTCGACGAGCTTCAACAATGGATTGACGCCGGTAAACCCACCTGAGAACGCTGGAGCCGGGTCAAACCGCGCTGCCAGGCGCATGGTTCTCTGGGGCGTGGCTGTCAGGCGGTTTCGGTCTGGCCTGGATCTCGCGCAGTTCGATCAGCTCGAGGCCAAGCGCTTCGATCTGCGCGATGAGGCCGAACAGCGCGGACCGATCCTCGAGCGGACCGGTGAGGATCGTCTCGCCACACTCGAGCTCACACGCCATCGTGGGAAAGGCGGACAGAGCCGTGGCTCCGAGCCGGCCCCTGATCCGGATCGTGTACAAGCCCGGCACTCTGGCCATGCGCTCATCCTGCCCGCGGGCGCAGTGAGCACGCACCGCCGGAATCCAGTGATTCTGCGCGCTGCGGCAATCGCTACATCGAACGACGGTCAGGAGCGTCCGGCAGAGAGCAGGCGCAGCTGCCGAGCGCGCGTGACGGCAGAGGAGCGGTCGCGTGCTCCGAGCTTCGAGTAGATGCTGCGGATATGGGTGTTGACCGTGTTGATCGAGACGTAGAGCTGGCTGGCGATCTCGGGGCGCGTCATGTTCGTCGGTAGATATCGCAGAACGCGGAGCTCACTCGGGCTGAGCTCCTCATGTTGCGGTAGCTGATCTCGATCGATGTTCGGGGCCGGGTCACCTCGCAGCACGTCGACGATGTCGGCGAGCAGCGCGCCGTGAGCCGTTTGGTGACGTGGCAGCGCATCGAGCAGCTCCGCGGCTCCAGCCATCACAAACGGGAAGATCAGCCGGTCGCGCTCGGCGACCGCGAGCGCGGCTTCGGCTGCTGCTACAGCGGCGGTCTGATCGCCGAGGGCCAGGTGCGCGAGGCCTGCCAGCAGGTGCGTTTCGACGAGCGTGAAAGTGGGCGTCGGGTCCCGAATATTCTGCAGCTCATCCAACGCCGCGCCCGGGTCACCGTCCGTCATGTGGATTACGGCACGCGCGTTGTAGATGGCGCCCATCTGCCCTTCGTAGAGGCTGGGGTAGGCGGCGAATCTGGTGAGCGTTACGCGAGCGACATCCAGGAGCCCAACCCGGGCTTGCGTGGAAGCGAGCCATCCGATGATCCGCGGCGCGAGAGCATGCACACCTGTGAGCAGCGACTGAGCCTGCTCTGCCGCGCTGAAATCCTCGAGCGCGGACTGATGCTGGCCACGACCGGCGTGCAACATGCCCGTGGCCACGTGCAGAAGCACCATCGTGGCCGGGTCAGAGCGTGGATCGGCGACCTCCCAGGCGCGGCCTAGCCACCGCTCCCCCTCGTCAAAGTCGCCCATCCAGATCGCCATGCCGCCGACCGCCGCAAGCGCGGGCGCGATTATCGGCCGATCGGTCCAGCCATAACGCTCGGCCAGAGCCACGGCTTCGCGTCCGCGCTGTTGTGCGGTCGCCACCGAGACGGTCTTCGACGGGAAACCTTGATGCGCCCGACACATGACCTCAAGGTAGGGTCGGCCGATCGCCTGGGCGAGTGCGGCTCCCTCCGAGAGGTGTCGCTCGCCGTCGGCGAGGCGCCCAGACCACGTCTCGACGATCCCGAGATTGAGCAACGCGACGCCCCGCAGCTCGCCGCCCATCGCGATCGCGTCCATGGATTCGTCTGAGATCGAAGCGTTGAGCAGGTTGACCTGCTCAATCACCTCATCGAACTGGCCGCTGCGACGTGCCATCGCCAACCGCAACGACGCGATCGCCACCGCAAGACGGTGGCGGCGAGCCGGCGGAGCGCTCTGGACGTGGGACTCGGCCAGTGCCAGCTGAGTCGCCGCTTCCTCCAACCGCCCCTGGTTCAGCGCAGCGGCCGCATGCGCCAGCGCCAAGTCAGGATGGCTGGCCAATGCGCCCTCCGGAAACGCCTGCAGAGCGTCGCTGATAGTCCCCGCTTGCCCGTCGAGTACCCACCTGAACGAGTGGTCTGCGACAAGGTGGGCGGCATCTGGGAGGTCGCCGGCGGCGATCCTGTGCCGCACGGCCTCGAGGACCTCCCCGTGACCAACGAACCATTGTGCGGCCCGGCGGTGAAGGGCAGGAACCTCGTCGGCAAATCTCCGGCGGAGCTCTAGGCGCAGGAAATCGGCCAGCATGTGGTGGTAGCGAAACCACGTACGCGAAGCGTCGAGCGACACGACGAACGCGTTGGCGTCCTCAAGCTCGAGCAGCATCCGCTCCGAGCCCGAGCGACCTGCCAGCAGGTCGGCGAGCTCACCGTTGAGCCGGTCGACGAGCGAGGTTTTCAACAGCATGCTCTGGACCTCGTCCGGTTGGCGCTCGAGCATCTCGGCCATCAGGTATTCACCGATCGCCCTGTCGGTCCCGGAGAACTCCGCGACGAAACGCTCGGGATCCGGGTGATGACCGAGGGCGATCACCGCCAAACGAAGACCAGCCGCCCACCCTTCCGTCCGCTCGTACAGCGCGGCGGCTCCGCGTTCAGACAAAGTGATGCCCGATGCGGCAAGCAAGTCACGCGTCTCGATCTCAGTGAAACGTAGGTCGTCGGCCCGGATCTCCGTGAGCTCATCGGCGAGCCTGAGCTGGTGAAGCCTGATGAGCGGATCCCGGCGAGAGGACAGCACTACGCGCGCCGTGCTCGGCAGAACCGCGAGCAAGTGCTCGAGCTGCGACAAGGCGTCGGCCGACCGCAGCTCGTGCAGATCGTCGACGATCAGCACGACTGGTTCGAACCGCTCGGCGAGCTCCGAAAGGACTGTTTCGATGAGCTGGTCGGCATCGAGTGCAGTGGTCGCTGAAAGTTGCGTATCGGGGTCGGTCGATGCTGCGGAACCGCGGATTGCGTCCAGGGCGGCCGACCAGAAGCGCTGCGCATCCTGTTGGTCGCGGTCGACGGACACGAAGGCGACGCGGCGGGGATCGCTCGAGCGCTCAGCCCATGCGCGTAAGAGCGACGTCTTCCCACTTCCCGGCGGCGCCGAGATGAGCGTCGCCCGTTTCGTCACCGCACGATCCAGCGTCCGCAAGAGGCCTTCTCGATTGAGCAGGCCTGCGATCGGCGACACCTCCGGCGAGATCCGCTGCTCCATGTGTGGTTCTTGTGACTCCACTGCCAGGCTGGTCATGACTCCCTCGGACGAAGCGCCCTACTTTTCTACCAGACCGACCAACCGTGGATCAGCGGCGGTCGTCGAGCCCTCCTGGGTACATTTGTCGGAGTTCGAGCAGTTCCAGGCCGAGCGCTTCGATCTGCGCGATGACGCCGAACATCGCGGACCGATCTGTAAGCGACCCGGTTAGCACGGTGTCACAGCCCTGGATCTCAGGCACCATTGTGGGGAAGGCGGACAGGGCGGTAGCCCCTAGCCTGCCCCTTATCCGGATCGCGTACAAGCACGGGGGTGTGGCCACGGGGTCATGCTGCAGCCAGACCCAGTGAGTCGGCGACGCCGGAATCTGGCGATTCGCGCACGCTGGCTTGCGCGCCGCTTCAGGAGCGCCCGGTCGAGAGGAGCCGCAGCTCGCGTGCGCGCCTCACGGCGGAGGAGCGATCACGCGCGCCCAGCTTGATGTAGATGTGGTGGATATGCGTGTTCACAGTGTGGACGGAGACGTAGAGCTCGCTTGCGATCTCGGGCCGCGTCAGGTTTGTAGGCAGGTAGCGCAGAACGCGGAGCTCGCTTGGGCTCAGCTCCTCCGGTGGCGGCAGGAGTTCTCCCTCGGCGCTCGGCACCGGTGCGCCTCGCAGCAGGTCGGCGATCTCGGCGAGGAGGGCGCCATGAGCGGTTTCGTGACTCGGGAGCGCGTCGAGCAGCTCCCCAGCCCCGGTCATCGCAAACGGGAAGATCAACCGGTCTGGCTCGGCGGCGGCGAGCGCCGCCTCGGCCGCGGCAGCGGCGGCCTTTCGATCGCCCAGGTGTAGATGCGCGATGCCAGCGAGCAGATGCGTTTCAGCGAGCGTGAACGCGGGGCCGGTCGGGGGCGTCACGTCCGCAACGTCTCGAAGTATGTCCAACGCACCGGCGGGGTCTCCCTGCGCGATGCAGATCACCGCGCGCGCGTTGGGAATGAATCCCGTCTCACCGGGTTCGGCAGAGAATCCGGCTAGCGTTTCGCGCGCCTCATCCGTCATCCCAAGCCGAGCCTGCGTGGCCGCGAGCCATCCGACGACCGGCGTTGCGAGAGCGTGCACACCCGTGAGTAGCGACTGCGACTGGGCTCCCGCAGCGAATGCTTCGAGCGCGGCTTCATGCTGGCCGCGACCGGCATGCAACTGGCCCGTCACCATGTGCAGCAGCACCGCGGCGGCCGGGTCAATCAGTGGTTCGGCGACCTCCCAGGCGCGACGCAGAGCGCTCTCTCCTTCGTCGAACTCTCCCATCCAAATCGCCCAGACTGCAACCGCCCCAAGCGCGGGCGCGAGTATCGGCCGATCGCCCAAGCCATAGCGTTCGGCTAGGGCTACCGCTTGACGCCCCCGTTCGCGCGCGGTCGCGAGCGAGACGTGCGTTGTCGGGAAAACTTGGTGAGCGCGACACCCGACCTCGAGGTAGTGCCGGCCCATCGCCTGGGCGAGTGCGGCGCCCTCGGAGAGGTGCCGCTCGGCGTCGTCGAACCGCCGCGACCACGTCTCGACGATCCCAAGATTCATCAGCACAACTCCCCGGAGCTCGCTGCCCATCGCAACCGGCTCGCTCGACTCGTCTGCGATCGAAGCGTCGAGCACGTTCAACTGCTCGATCACTTGCGTGAACTGACCGCTACGCCGCGCAAGCGCCAACCGCAGAGATGCTATGGCCACCGCGAGGCGCCGGCGGCGGGCGAGCGGGGCGCTCTGAACGTGGGACTCGGCCAACGCCAGTTGAGCAGCGGCTTCGTCCAACCGGCCTTGTGCGAGCTCAACGGCCGCGTGAACCAACGCCAGCTCGGGGTGATCGACTGACGCCCCGGCCGGGAAGGACCGCAACAGCACGGCGATCGTGCCCTCCTGCCCGTCGAGCGTCAAACCGAACAAGTGGTCTGCGAGCAGCCGCGCCGCGTCCGGCCAGTCGCCGGCCGCGAGCGCGTGTCGCACGGCCTCGACGACGTCGCCGTGCTCCGCAAACCACTGGGCGGCCCGACGATGGAGGTCGGGAATCTCATCGGATAGCGTTCGGCGGAGCTCCAGGCGCAGGAAATCTGCCAGCAGCTGGTGGTAGCGAAACCAGGTGCGTTGGGCGTCCAGCGACACGACGAACGCGTTCGCGTCCTCAAGCTCCAGCAGCATTCGCTCCGAGCCGGAGCGGCCCGCCAGCAGGTCGGCGAGCTCGCCGTTCATCCGGTCGACCAGCGAGGTTCGCAACAGCATGCCCTGAACCTCGATCGGCTGGCGCTCGAGCATCTCTGCCATGAGGTATTCCCCGATTGCCCTATCGGTGCCCGAGAACTCCGCCACGAAGTTCTCGGGATCCGCGTGACCGCGAAACGAGATCACAGCCAACCGCAGGCCAGCCGCCCAACCCTCCGTGCGCCGGTACAACGCCGCCGCCCCGCCGTCGGACAATCCGATTCCGGATGAGGCAAGCAGTTCGCGCGTCTCGCTCTCGGTGAACTGGAGCTGGCCGGCCCGAATCTCCGCGACCTCGTCGGCAAGCCTGAGTCGGTGCAGCCTGATCGGCGGATCCCGGCGAGAGGACAGCACCACCCGCGCAGAGCTCGGAAGGACCGCGAGAAAATGCTCGAGCTGCCTCAGCGCGTCGACCGACCTCAACTCCTGGAGATCGTCGACGACAAGCACGACGGGTTCGACCTGCTCGGCGAGCTCCGATAGGACTCTGCCCGCCAGCTCGTCGGCATCGAGTGCAGCGATCGCGTCAGGTCGCGCCTCAGGCCCGACCGTGGACGTCGATCCGCGGATCGCGTCCAAGACCGCGGACCAGAAGCGCTGCGCGTCCTGTTCGTCGCGGTCGACGGACACAAACGCGACCCGACGAAGGCTGATCGAACGGCGAGCCCACGCCCGCAGCAGCGAGGTCTTCCCACTCCCCGGCGGCGCCGAGACGACCGTGAGGGGTTTTGCCACAGCGCGGTCGAGCACCTGGAGGAGGTCTTCCCGGTCGAGCAGGCCGCGGCCGACCGAGACGTCTCTTGAGGTCGGCTGCTGCGCCTCCTTCCCGTTCTCCGTCGTCGCCATGGTGGTAATGCTGACAACTGCTGATCGGCGGGATCCAGCGATGACGTATCACCTGCGCGGTGGCAACGATCCGTTCCCGAGTTATCGACCCAACTTAACCGAGGTCAGCTTTCGAGATGACGACCGAAACCCCTCACCGATCTCCGCGCAACCGACCCCGACGACGCACGCCGTCGATGTGCGCTGCCCAGGCGCGCCATACTGCGGACGCCTCGCGCGCGCCGTCGCCTTCAGCCGCCATCTGCGTACCCGCCTTCCGCGCTCCTAGTGGCCGGAGCCGCGGGGCTTTGAACCGACCCCCCGACCGAATCGAGCGATTCGCATGAGCGAGATGCAAGCTAAGCAGCGAAGTGCGGTTGTGTTCGGAGCGCGCAATTTAGGTCGCGCGGTCATCGAGCTGCTGGTGAGCGACGGCTGGGCCGTGGCGGGGGCGGCGCAGTCGCAGAGCACGCTGGATGGCGTCAGCGCGTCCGGCGCGCTCGCGCTGAAAGCGGACGTGACAGACCCCGCGAGTGTGTACGGCGTGCTGGAGCAGGCGGCTCGTGCTCACGGTGGGGTCGAGCTCGTGCTGAACGCGGCCGCCGCGTACGGCGGCGATCGCACCGGGCCGTTCGGCGGCGGCCCGATCGCCGAGGCCGACCTGCAGGGCTTTGACACATGGGCAGCGGCTCCGGCCCGCGCGGCCTTTTCGTTCCTGTCCGCCAGCGGACGATTCGCAATCGCGCAGGGCCGGGCAGCGACCCTGGTGCAAGTAACCGGTGGCTCCGCGCGGCGCGCGATGCCGGGGCGCGGTCTGTGGGCGGCAGGATCGTTCGGGGTGCGAGCGATCACCAACGCGGCCACGCTCGAGCTCCGCCCCCGCGGCATCCATGTCGCGTTGCTGATCGTCGACGCGGGCATCCAGCCGCTCGACGGGTCCACACGCGCCGGTCTATCGCCGGAAGCGCTGGCCGACCCGCGCAGGATCGCCGATGCCGTCCTCTTCCTCGCTAACCAGGACGCGCGCTCCGCGACACACGAGCTCCAGCTCACCCCGCTCGCCGAGAACTGGACGCCCTGAACCCCGGAGGCGGCGCCTCCGGAGGCGGGCGGTGCTCTGGTCGCGCGAATCGCCGTGATCAGGTGACGTCCGCTCACCTGCCCGGCGGCAAGACTGGTCTGCATGAGCACCGAGCAGCGAGAGAACCTCGAAGCGATCCTCCGACAGTCGGCCTTCCCCGTGGACAGCAGTGTCGACGAGCAACGGCGACAGCTCCGAAAGGCGGCATCGGCGCAGCCGCTGCCCGCCGACGTGACCGTAACTGCAGCCGCACTGGGCGGCGTCCCGACCGCCGAGATCACAATCGACGGAATCGAACCTCGCCACGTTGTTCTGTTCTTCCACAGCGGCGTGTACGTGATCTCGGACGCATTCCTCGAAGCTGGCCTGGCCTCGCAGGTCGGTCGGCGGACGCAGGCCAAGGTCATCTCGGTCGATTACCGGCTCGCCCCCGAGCATCCGTATCCGGCAGCAGTCGACGACGCCCTCACGGCTTATGAAGCCCTCCTGCAGAACGGCACCGCCCCGTCGGACATCGCCTTCGCGGGAGACTCCGCCGGCGGCGGCCTCGCCATCGCCACCATGGTCAACGCCCGCGATCACGGGCTGCCCCTACCCGCCGCGACGTTCGTCATGTCGCCCTATGTCGATCTCACGCTCGCCGGCACGACGATGGAAACCAAGCGCGACGTCGACCCGCTGCTCAGCCGAGAACTCCTCCAACCCCGAGTCGCCGACTACGCGCAGGGACAGGACCCTGCGCTTTCCCTGATCAGTCCCATATTCGCCGACCTGTCCGGCCTGCCGCCGCTGCTCATCCAGGCCGGGAGTCACGAGGTTCTCCTCGACGACGCGCTTCGCCTCGCGCGACAAGCCGCCACCGCCGACGTCGAGGTCACGCTCGACGTCACCCCTCGGGTGCCCCACGTCTTCCAGACCTATTACGCGATCCTTGACGAAGGGGCCGCGGCGCTGGATAGAGCCGGACAGCTCCTCTCGGCACATCTCGCGTGATCTGAACCTGGCGGCTGCCGCCCGAGCAGGTCCTCTGAATCACCGGGATCCGGCGATGACGCATCACCCGCGCGCTGGCGAGGATCCGGTCGCCAGTAATCGACGCGAGGAGAACGAGATTCATGTGTGCCATCAGCAACGGCCAGCCCGGTCGCGCCGACGTCGTCATCGTCGGAGGAGGCTCAGCAGGGGGCGTCCTGGCGAGCCGCTTGAGCGAGGATCCGAACCGCTCTGTCCTGCTACTCGAGGCGGGCACGGCCTACGGCGCCGATGGCTATCCGGACGACCTGCGAGACGCCGCGCGCGTGCCGGCCAACCCGGAGCACGAGTGGGGCTTCACCGCCCGCGGTGGAGCCTCCTCTCCTGAGATTGGCGCGGCCCGCTGCAAGGCGCTCGGCGGCTGCTCGGCCCACAACGCCACCGTCGCGATGCGCGCGCGGCCGAGCGACATAACTGACTGGCAGCGACACGGCCTAAACGACTGGTCGATCGAAGAGGTCTCGGCCACCTACAAGGAAATGGAGAACACACCCGATGGCGATGACGCCTACCACGGACGAACGGGGCCGTTTCCGATACGACAGCAAAAGTACGAGGATCTGACCACCTCGTTGCGCGGGTTCATTGACGCGGCCGTGTCAGAGGGGTTTCCCGTGGTCGAGGACTTCAACGGGCCGAGTCCGAGCGGGGTCGGCGGGTACCCGGTCAATGTCATCGACGGCGTGCGTCAGAACACCGGCATGGTCTATCTCACCGAGGAGGTTCGCAACCGTCCCAACCTCAAGATCTCGGGCGGCGTTCTTGTCGATCGTGTCCTGTTCGACCAGCGACGTGCGACCGGCGTCGTCACGGCAAGCGGCGCTGAGATTCCCGCGGGCGAAGTGATCCTTTCCGGCGGCTCATATGGGACTCCGGCGATCCTGCTGCGGTCTGGCGTCGGGCCGGCGGCCGATCTGGTGGGGCTCGGCATCGACGTCGTAGCCGATCTGCCGGTCGGACAGCGCCTTCAAGACCAGCCCTTCTACTACAACGGCTACGCCCTGAAGGCAGATGCGCTCGACATGCGGCCAGCGGTCGGCGCGTTTCTCTGGAGGCAGTCCGCCGAGGGCCGCGACGACGAACTTGACATGCACATCGCGGTGACGCACCTCCTGCCGCCGGAGTACAGCCCGACCGGCGGGGCGATCGCGCTGAGTGTCGCCATCGTCAAACCGGACTCTCGCGGGACCATACGGTTGCGCAGCCGCGACCCGAGGGAGCAGCCTGAGATCGACTGCAACTTCCTGACCGAGGACAGGGACGCGCGCCGGATGCTTGAAGGGGTGAAGCTGGCCCGCAGGATCGGTCGCAATCCGGCCCTCGCTCGGTTCCTCGAGCTCGAACTCATGCCCGGCGACGGAGTCGGGGACGACCAGCTCGCAGACGTGATCGCTTCTAACCTGGCTTCCTACGGGCATCCAGTCGCGACGGCGCCGATGGGTGGCCCCCAGGACCCATGGGCGGTCGTGGACTCCAAGGGCGCCGTCAAGGGGATCGACGGACTTCGTGTCGTCGACGCATCGATCATGCCCGTCGTTGTATCGGTGGCACTGAACCCGACGACGATCATGATCGCCGAGCAGATCGCGAAGGCGGTCTACGGAAGCGAGCCTGGGCCTATCCATCGCGGCGCGCACGTGGTGCCGACGGCCTGAGCGCCTGACGTGCATCGCGGCGTGGGTGGGATGCTTCAACCCGGACGGGGTGTTCGTCGACGAATCGGTTGGAGTGACCTACCGCGGGCCCAGCGAAGTTGCAAAGCCCGTTGAGAACTACGGGACGGCGTTCTCTGACATGCATCGCGAGCTCTACGACGTGTACGTAAGTGGTGACACGGTGGTCGTCGAGCTGGCAGTCCAGGGGACCCACGACGGGCCGCTCTGGCTTCCTCACGGGATCCTTCCGCCCACGGGCAACCACATGGACGCACCGTGCTGCGATGTCTTCCGCCTCGAGAACGGTCGGATCCACCTGTTCGACTGTTACCTACCCGTCGGGAACGGTGATTCTGGGCCAGCTCGGCGTGCTGGGGAACCTTGACGCGGTTCTACAGCAACCGCCCCCGTCTAGCTGCCCGGCAGCTCGATCGATTGGACGGCGTGAGCGCGAATCATCGGAATCAGGTGATGACCGCTCGCCTGACCGTCAGGGATTCTCGAGCCGTTCGTCCGACCTCAAAAAGGAAGCCGATACGCAATGACTAGCGAACCGATTCGCGACCCGCTCGCCGACCACCTCATCACACCGCAGAATTCCGCGTTTCTCTTGATCGACTGGCAGCCCACCCAGATCGCGACGGTCCAGTCGATGAACCAGGATCTTCTGCTCAGAAACGCGGTCTCTACCGTGAGGACCGTGAAGGCCTACGGCGTGCCCGTTGTGCATTCGACCGTGAACGTTGCTTCCGGACAACAGCAGCCGACGGTCCCCGAGCTCGCGGAGCTGGTCCAGGACGACGAGCCCCTCGACCGCACAACGATGAACTCCTGGGAAGACATCGAGTTCGTCGATGCGGTTCGGGCGACCGGCCGGCGGAAACTCATCCTCTGCGCCTTATGGACCGAGATCTGTATGGCGTTCGTGGCCCTCGATGCCCTTCGCGAGGGATACGAGGTGTATCCCGTGGTCGATGCAATCGGCGGCACGTCGCTGGAGGCTCATCGCGCCGGGCTCGAGAGAACTGTCCGGGCCGGATCGCAACCGATCAGCTGGGTGTCCCTTGCCGGCGAGCTGCAGCGCGATTGGGCCCGTCAGGAAACGGTTCCGGCGCTCATCGAGATCGTTCTGACCGACCGACTGTTGAAGGAGTCGGCCGATGTCGAGGCCGCCGTATGACCTTCACTGTCGACCTTCACCACCACGCCATCCCCGACTTCTACTGGGAAGCGTCGAACGAGGGCGGCAACGCCGCGGGAGGCATCAATCCCCCACGCTGGAGTCTCGACGCCGCGATTGCGTACCTCGACGAGGCGAGGATCGACGTCGCAGTCCCATCGATCAGCACGCCGGGTGTGCACCTCGGTGACGATGCGGCGGGGCGGACCCTTGCGCGCCGGGTCAATGAGTACCTCGCGGGAATCAAGCACGACCGACCGGACCGGTTCGGAGCGTTCGCGGCCGTGCCACTTCCGGACGTCGAAGGGTCGCTCGAACAAATCGCGCACGCCTTGGACGTGCTCGAACTGGACGGGGTCTCGCTGATGACAAATGCCGGCGGCAGCTACTTGGGGGACAGCCGCTTCGATCCAATCTTCACGGAGCTGCAGCGACGCGCAGCGGTCGTCTTCGTGCATCCCACCGCGTCGCCCGATCCGATCGCGCACACCCTCGGCCTCCCTGACTCGCTCCTCGACTACCCCGTCGACACGTCGCGCGCGATCGCGAAGCTCCACTACAGCAACACGCTCGCCCGAACGCCGGACGTCAAGTACGTGTTCGTGCATGCCGGCGGCACGATCCCGTTCCTCGCCTCGCGCTTCGCCATCGTCGATGAGATGAACGTCATCCCGGGGGCGGAGGAGCGGGGCGCGTTCGCCGATGCCCTCCTCCGCCTCTACTGGGACACGGCCTCGGCGTTCAGCGACCCCGTGCTCCACATGCTGCGATCGGTCACGGGGCTCGGAAATGTCGTGTTCGGGACCGACTATCCGTACCCCCGCGACGCAATCTCGATCGGTGGCCTCCATCAGCTTCAAAACACCCCTGAGCTTGACGACGGCGAGCTGCACGGCGTTCTGGGTGGCTCGGCCGCTCGGCTGATCCCGCGCCTTGCGCGAGTGGAGAGCACGCTCTGAAACACTCTCGCCGAGTGAGTAATGGCTGATTCGGCGGTCCGTGTCGAGGGTGTGGTGAAGCGTTTTCGGACGACGACGGCGCTTGCCGGGGTAGACCTGGATGTGGAGGAGGCCACGGTGTTTGGGCTGCTCGGACCGAACGGCGCGGGGAAGACGACCCTCGTTCGGATCCTGACTACGCTGCTGGCCCCGGACGCCGGACGGGCCGAGGTGTTTGGTCGCGACGTCGTCCATGACGCCGCGGGCGTACGGGAGCTGTTGGGGCTGACCGGCCAGTTCGCCGCGGTCGACGAGTTACTGACCGGCAGGGAGAACCTCCAGATGTTTGGGCGCCTGTTCGACCTCTCGGCCGCGGACGCTCGTCGGCGGGCGAACGAGCTGCTCGAGCGCTTCGACCTGGCCGATGCCGCCGACCGCCCGGCACGCACGTACTCCGGTGGGATGCGGCGACGCCTCGACCTCGCCTCGAGCCTGCTGACTCGTCCGCGCGTGCTGTTCTTGGACGAGCCGACGACCGGGCTGGATCCGCGCAGCCGCATTGAGATCTGGTCGGTCGTGCGCGAGCTCGTCCGCGAGGGGACGACGCTTCTGCTCACCACCCAGTACCTCGAGGAGGCAGATCAGCTCGCCGAGCAGATCGCGGTGATCGACCACGGCCGCGTGATCGCGCAGGGGACCGGGAGCGAGCTCAAGGACCGGGTCGGTGGGCAGTTCCTGGAGGTCGAGCTGGTGAGCGCGACGGAACGGGACCATGCCCGGACCGCGCTGTCCGGGATTGGTTGCGGTGAGCCGGAGCCCGGCGAGCGGCTGGATCAGCTGACGCTTCCGGCGCCGCGGGATGGACTCGAGATGATCGAGGATGCGGCCTCGGCGCTCCGCAGGGCCGAGATCGCGGTGAGCGACCTCGGGCTGCGCCGGCCGACGCTCGACGACGTGTTCCTGCAGCTGACGGGCGCGCCGCCGAGCGAGAACGGAGCGGAGGGTGACGCCGCGTCAGGCGACGGGCGGCCCAATCCCACGAACCTGAGCGTTCCCGCCGCACACGCCCCCACGGCCCTCCCCCCGGCGGCGAGGCGGCCGTCGCGGTGGCGGCACCTCTCGCCGCGGGAGCTTCGCGGGGACATCACCGACGCGCGCGTGGTCAGCGTGCGCAACCTGCGCCACTTCGTCCGCCAACCGGACCTGCTGGTGTTCTCGACGATCCAGCCGATCATGTTCGTGCTCCTGTTCACGTACGTGTTCGGCGGTGCGATCAGCCACTCGCTGCCCCCCGGGGTGAGCTACATCGACTACCTGCTGCCCGGCATCCTCGTGCAGTCCGTGACGTTCCGGGCCAGCCAGACGGCAGTAGGCCTGTCCGACGACCTCAAGCTGGGCGTGATCGACCGCTTCCGGTCGATGCCGATGGCACGCTCGGCGGTGCTCGTCGGGCGCACCGTGGCCGACTTCGTCCGCAACGTATTGATCATCGTGCTGATGATCATCGTCGGCTACATCATCGGCTTCCGTTTCCAGGCTGGCGTGGCACAGGCCGTCGGCTGCATAGCGCTCGTCAGCGCCTTCGGTCTCGCGCTGAGCTGGATCTTCGCCTTCGTCGCGCTAACCGTCCGCGGCGCCGAGGCAGCTCAAACAGCCGGCTTCGTGGTCCTGTTTCCGCTCGTTTTCGCGAGCTCCGTGTTCGTGCCCGTCTCGACCCTGCCGAACTGGCTGCAGGCAATCGCGAAGGTCAGCCCGGTCACCCTTGCCGCCAACGCAGCGCGTTCCCTGGCCCTCGTCCCCGGAACACCATCCTCCCTCGGCGGCGCCATCGCCTGGATCGCCGGCCTCCTGGCTGTATTCATCCCGCTCTCCGTGTGGCGCTACCGGCGCATGACCTGAGGCCTCGACGATCCGCGCCGGTACGGAGGATTCGGCCGCGAGCCGTTGAAACTGACCGCGACCCCGGGAGTCATTCACCGGGCGGAAAGGAAGGCGCGATGAGAGGTCTCGGTCGAGTGGTCTTTGTGGCGATCCTGCTGCTGTTGGCGGGGACGCTCAACATCGTCTATGGAATCGCAGCGGTGAGCAACGCTCATTTCTTCGACGGCACCCAGTACGCGTTCTCGAGTCTTCACACCTGGGGCTGGATCGGGATCATCGTCGGGATCATCCAGCTCACGGGCGGGTTCTCGCTGTTCGGCGGCGGGGGGTACGGTCGCTTCATCGGGATCTTCGCCGCGACCCTGGGCGCCGTCGAGTCGTTGTTCGCAATTGGTGGCAAGCACCCGTGGTGGGCGCTCGGGATCTTCGTCGTCAGCCTGTGGGTCCTCCACGGCCTGGTCGTCTTCAGCGAGGACTTCGCGGCGGAGACCTAGCCGGTCGCAGTCGCCGACCACGGCCGGGCCGATCAAAGCCCTCCGCGAGCCGGGGGACTGTCGCCAGCCTTCCTACGCCCCCACGAGCCCTTCGATCGCCGCGTCGAACGACCTCTGACCGGTTGGGGAGAACGGCCTCATGACGCCTCCACTTGCACCAAGCAGGAACGAAGGGGTTCCGGTGAGACCAGCGTTCGCGGCCGCCTCCGCGTCGTTCGCGATCTGCTTGACCAGCTCGAGGTCCTCGCGGTCGGTCACCCACCGTGGGACGTCTAGGTGTGGGATCTGACGCGCGAGCCCCTCCAGGTACGTCTCCGTGACGTAGCCTGAGTTCTCCTCGCCCTGCTCGGCGTAGAACGTCTCGATGAAGTGCCACATCTTGTCCTGCTTACCCGCCGCCAGTGCCGCGACCTGCTGCGCCACGAACACGTCCGGGTCTCGCGTCGCGGCCTGCAAGGCGCGAGACTCAATTCGCAACTTGCCGGTCCGCACCCACCGTTCGATGATCGGGGGCAGAACATCTAGCGAGAAATCCCTGCAGAACGGGCACTCGAGGTCGCCGAAGTACTCGAGGGTGACTGGCGCGGCCGGCTCGCCGAGTGTTGTTGCGCTCTGCGCGATGTCCGCGAGCAGCGCGTTGATCTCGTCGCTGTCGTCTGCTGAGCTCATTTGGCGGATCGTTGCGCCCCGTACTGGCCGGGAGCTGGCTGCGCCGAACTTAACACCAGTTAGGAGCTGACGTCGCGTTTGCGCACGACTATGGTGCCTGCGACGACGAGCAGTAGGGCGTAGCCGAGCAGCAGCAGCCCGGCGGGGAACTGGCCGATTTGCGTCTCGTGGCTGGCGGTCCGGGCCAGCGAGTGGCCCACGCCGCTGAGCCCGTATTTCTTGATCCCGTTCCCGAAGCCGCCGGGGATGATCCCCAGCAAGGGCTCGATCACGAACACCCAGGCCAGCACGCCCACGAGCGCGACCGCCTGGTTGCGCAACAGCGCGCCTACGCCCAGGCCTAACGCGGCGTAGAGCATCGCGCCGACCGCGCCGCCGATGACTGCCAAGATCCAGTCTGAAGAGCTCATCCCGGTCGTGATCCCGCGGCTCGAGAGGATCCCGGCGACGAGCCCCGCGCACACGCCGTAGCAGAACAGTCCCAGGACTAGGCCGGCGATCAGCTCGGCGTAGAGCTTTGCCGTGATGAGCCGCGTGCGCACCGGCTCGACGAGCAGGCTCGGGGTGATCGTGCCGTGCCGAAACTCCGTGGTCACCCCCATCACCCCGATCACCAACGCGAACAGCGGCGCCAGTCCCGCGACCGATAGCAGGTCACGGCCCGGCGTTGCCGTGTCCTTGAACTTTCCCAGCGCGGCACCGAGCACCGCGATGATCACGATCAACGCGACCGCGCTGCTGATCAGCGCGTAGAACGTGCGTGTCGTGCGCAGCTTGAGCAGCTCCGAGCTGAGCGCGCGAGTCATGACGGGCCTTCCGTGGAGCCGGTCAGCTCGAAGAACACGTCCTCCAGCGAATCACCGCGGGCGGCCAACTCGGAGACGACGATCCTGTTGGCGGCGATCATCCGGCCGATCTGCTCGCCGGTTCGGTCGGCCACCACGATCGCGCCATCGCCGGCTTCCTCGACCTGCGCCCCGTCTGCACGCAGCAGCGCGGTCAGCCGAGCGGTGTCGGGTCCGGCGACGCGCATGCCGCCGTTACGCTGGGCGATCAGCTCGGCCAGTGGCGCCTGCATGACCGAGCGGCCGTGGTTGATGACGACCACGTCGTCCGCAGTCTGGGAGACCTCGGCCAGCACGTGGCTGGAGACCAGGATTGCGCGACCCTCGCCTGCCAGCGAGCGCAGGAAGTCGCGCAGCCAGCGGATCCCCTGGGGGTCCAGCCCGTTCGCCGGCTCGTCGAGCACGAGTACCTGCGGGTCGCCCAGCAGCGCAGCGGCCAGACCCAGCCGCTGACGCATGCCCATCGAGTAGCCGCCCGCCCTCCGGTCGGCCGCGCCCGTCAGCTCGACGAGCTCGAGTAGCTCATCGACGCGTGTGTCCGCCACCCCGGCCGCGCGGGCGAGCACGCGCAGGTGGTTGCGTCCCGAACGCCCCGGATGCAGATCGTCGCCATCAAGCAGCGCCCCCACCGTCTGCGCCGGATGCTCGAGCTCTGAGTAATGTCGGCCTTCGATCGTCGCCCTTCCCGCATTCGGGCGCACGAGCCCGAGCAGCATTCGCATCGTCGTCGTCTTGCCCGCGCCGTTGGGACCGAGAAAGCCGACGATCCGGCCAGCGGGCACCGAGAAGGACAGGCCCTCCACCGCCACGGTCTCGCCGAAGCGCTTGGTCAGTCCGGTCACCTTGATGGCCGCGCTCACGTCCATGTCCCCGCCGTCAACGGTCGGTGGCGGATTCCGAGGCCCGACCTGGCCAGGGCCTGAGGCGACGGGTGGGTGGCCGCCGTGGGCGGGATGCGCCTCGTGCTGTCGGTCGTCTTGAGCTATTTCCCGATCAACTGCCGGTGGTTCGGCCCGCGACGCGTCGTCAGATGACTGCTCGGGGCGGTACTCCCGGCGGCCAGTACTGGCGTGATACCACACCCGCATTCGACGGCCCGTGTCGGGGTCGACGAACACCTCTGCCGTCGGCTGGGCAGCGCTACCATCGCCCGCCGCCTCGCGTTTGTCTCGGTAGCGGTCCCAGCCAAACAGGGCGAAGATGATCCCTACGACGACCACTGCCGCGATGAGCACCAACAGCATGACGGCTCAGCTAGCGCCGGTGACGTCGGAATGCGCCGTGTCCCACTCGACCACCTGGGCGGTGCCGTAGGCCACGATCTCGCTCATGGTCCGGCCCATCTCGGTCGAGTCGAACCGCATCATGGAGACCGCGTTTGCCCCCATGGCGGCGGCGTTCTCGACCATGCGGTCGACCGCTTGACGCCGTGCATCCTCGTTTAGCTTGACGTAGGAGCGGATCTCGCCTCCAACCAGGCTCTTCAACCCGGCGGCGATATTGCCGCCAAGGCTTCGCGACCGGACGGTGAGTCCGAACACCTGGCCGAGGTTCTTTGTCACCCGCGCGCCCGAGACGTCCTCGGTGGTCGTGACGATCATGGATTGCGACCGAGCGATGTTCTCCGGTGATGCCGTCATCGGTCCTCCTTCGTGCCAGTTCTCATCGGTCATGATGGCGTCATGATATCACGACGATGTCGCTGCAACATCTCGCCGCCAGCGGCCTCCGGCCGCGCCCAAATCGTGGCGCCGCGGGCGCGACTGAGCCGCTCCTCGCGCCGGTGCTAGAGGGCGGCGCGCGCCTCGCCCGCCGCGCGCTCGCCCGAGCGCACGGCGCCGTCCATGTAGCCGGTGAAGATCTCCGAGGTTTCGGTCCCGGCCCAGTGGATGCGGTCGACCGGAGCCCGTAGAGCTGCCCCGTAGTCGCTCCACACGCCGGGGGCGAGGAAGCCGGCGTAGCAGCCGCGCGTCCACAACTCGGTGGACCAGTTGTGCTCGATCAGCATGCGGGGGTGGGCCGCCTTGGGCCCGAAGAGCCGCTCGAAGACCCCAAGGACAGCGCGACGCCGGCTGGCAGCGCTCTGGACGGTCAGTTGGCGGGCGCTCGTGCCCGCGACGAAGCCGAGCAGCACGCCGGGGCGACCGCCTGGAGGCGAATTGTCGAACGTGAAGTGCACCGGTGGAATCTCGCAGTAGCTCGAGCCGTTGAGGCCGTCCGCGCGCCAGAATGGCGTCGGGTAGACCGCCTCGAACTTGATGATCGATCCCTGCGGGAAGCGCTGGGTGAGCTGGTCGCGCTGAGCCGGGAGGGCGGGCTCGTAGGCTATCCGCCCGGCGAGCGTCGGGGCGATGGCGACGATGACCCGTCGGGCGTGCCAGTTCCCGCCGTCGCTGGTCACGCGGACGCCAGCGCGCGACTGCTCGATGCGGTGGACGGGAGCATCCAGGACGACTCGCCGGCCGAGCCGCTTCGCGAGGCGGATCGACACGAGCTGAGAGCCGCCGACGAAGCGCGAATCCTGAGCTCCTCCCTGCAGTGCTCGTCAGGTTGATGATGCCGCCGCCCGACTGGAAGTAGAAGAGCGCATGGAGCAGCGACACGTCCCGCGGCTCGGCGGCTAACACCGCCCGCGTGGCGAGGTCGAAGAGGAACTGGGCACCGCGAGTGCTCGAGTTGGCGAGCCGAAAGGTCTCGAGGGTCTGGCTGTCGAGCGCCGCCGCGTTCGGGGCCGTCCACGGCTGATCCAGCGGGACGGTCGCCTCCAGCCGGGCGATCGTCGCCAGCAGGGTGTCGAAGTCGCTGGCGTCGGGTTCGGGCAGTGGCGGAATGAGGCCGCTGAAGCGACTCACCTGATTCTCGAACTCGAGCACCAGGTCGCCCTTCGTGTACGTCTTGAACGTGTGGACGCCGAGCTCGCGCGCCCGAGCCAGTATCCGGTCCTGCCCGGGACCGACCCACTCGCCGCCGACCTCAACCAGCTCACCGTCACCGACCGGGTGGTTGAGCGTGCGTCCGCCGACCCTGTCGCGGGCCTCGAGCACCGCGACCGAGTGTCCGGCGGCGACCAGATCGCTCGCCGCGCTCAGGCCCGCCAGGCCCGCTCCGACCACGACGACATCGACCCTCCGCCGAGCCGCTGCGGACCTCGCGCCCGCCGGCCCAGCCTCAGTCCCGAGCGCAGCCGCGGCACCCCCGACCGCAGCGCCGACGAGCGCCTGGCGCCGCGAGATCCCCGTCATCGCCCGGCCACCAGACATCCGGCCCGGTGCGAATCGGCCGGGAACGGAAGATCGGCGATCACCGCAGTCTGGACGTAGGCACGGCGACCGGCGGCCAGGGCAGCGCCGACGCGGCGCAGCCGGGCGCGCGGCCCGTCGGACACGACCCACGGCGCCAGAGCGAGGAAGTCCGACTTCGCGCCCGCGTCGGAACGGAAGCCCTCCGTGTCCTGGCCGGGCACGAAACGAGCGTCGCCGATGTAGTGGCAGCCTGGGCCGCCGCGACCGCGCTCCAAAATTGCGCTCTGGCCGTCGAACGGGATGTCCGCAAGGTTGCCGACCATGAACGGGTTGACAGCGTAGGTGAAGCGGACGCTCGGATCGCTGACCGCGCGATAGGCCGAGCCCATCCAGGCCAGCGGCTGCCACGGCTCGCTACCGGCTGACCCGGGCCACTCGCCGTCATTGGCATCGGCCTGGATTACGACATTGGCGCCGAGCCGGTTCAGGCAGCGCATGTACGTGAGCGCGACATCGGCGCACGGATGCGCGGTCGCGGCCGAGCCGTAGGTGAACGCGGGCAGACTCGTGGCGATCCCGAGCCGGGCGCGGGTGCCTGGGATCCGCACCGGTCGCAAATTGGCCCGGGCGGCGGCCCCGGTGCTGGGTCCAGGGGCGAACCCAAGGTCCTGCTCGAAGCCTGTCAACGGCACCTTGAAGTTGACGGCCATCAGGTTGGCCAGCGGCGGCGGGTCGTGGCGATGTAGGACCTTCGGCGCCCACACAAACGTCTGGTCGTAGGCGACCCCAGTGGTCGGCGCGTAAACGAATCGCGGCCGCGGCGCCCCCGGATCGGCCAGGACGGAGACCGCCGTCGTCGAGCGATCGATCCGGAACCGCGCCTGCGTATTGGACGCGATTACGTAGACGCCGTAGCGGCGGGCGACCGTGGCCATCGTTCCCATGAACACGCGCACGAAGGTGTCGGTGGCGGCGACGAAGCTCTGCCCAAGCTCCCCGGTCAGCGCCGGGAAGCGCGGCGCCAGATAGCGGAGAGCTGGTGCATACCCGCGGTCGAGCGAGATCAGGGTGCCGAGGACCGGGCACAGACTCGCGCCGCGGCACGCGGGGTCACCGCTGCGCAGCAATGCGCGAGCGCCCGCGCCCCGACGTCCAATGGCGATCGTCTCCAGACCGACGTCCTCGTCGAAGACGACGAGGTTCGCACGTCCCCGCGCCAGGTGAGGGAGGACCTCGGTCCGGATCGCGCAATCGACGGCGCGCCTGTAATCGTCCGCCGTCGCCATATCGGCCGGCCCCTGGCGAAATTGGACCGCGAAGACGCGAAGCGTGTGCGGCTGGGGATCGGCGGCCACGGCGGGTCGGCCCCAGTCGCCGCACCGCGCCGTCCGCGCTCGGGTGGACGTGGCGCTGGCGAGCCCTGGGGTCGCAAGCGCGACGACGGCCATCGTCGCGCCGATGGTGCGGCGTGCTCCTCTCACGGCGCGCGGACACTATCCGAACCGTCCCCCTTCGACGCCGCTGGAGATGCGCTCGGAATCCGCGCCGCTGCCCGAAGTCGGCGCCGGCGAGCTAGCTGGGACTCGTCCAGGGAGCCTCCTCCCTTCGTTGATCGTCCCCCGCTGCGGAGGGATGTCAGGCGATCGCCACCTCGCCGGTAGCGACGTCGGTGAGCCATTCGTAGAGGCGCTGGCATTCGGATCCGATTGGTCGTGGCTCATCAACCGGAGGGACAATCGAACGGACGTGTCCGATGAGGCCGTGCATCGTCTCTGGCGCCTCGCGCCGCTGCCGATACAGGGCCTGCGACGCTAAGACGAGTAACCCGGCCAGGGCTCCGTCCAAACATTGCGCGGCTGCAGCGGCTTTGCGCCAGGCCAGAAACGCCAGCTCTGGCACATCGTTTTGTCCGAAGCCTCCGAGCGAGAGCAGCGTCGGCTGCGCGGCCGCCCGGGCCTCTTCAGCCCACCCGTTGATCGCCATGTGCAGCGGCTTGACCGACCATTCGTCTCCCCCGACCAGTGGCGCGACTGTCGGATGCTGAAAGAGATGGTCGCTCAATCGTTGGCTGAGCTGACACAGATCGGCATGGGCGAAGGCCAGGGCATCGATTGCCGGCGCGGCCTGGGCGTTGTGGTAGCCCCCGGTCGAGTACACCGCCCCGTCCGGATGGCGCTCGCTCGGTGCAAGGAAGACGGGGTTGTCAGTCACCGAGGACAGCGACACGTGGGCCGCGCTTTCGGCCAGAGATTGAGCTCGCCGGCTCGCTCCCAAGACGCGCGGAAGGATGCGAAGCGACACCGAGGCCTGATGACTTTGCTGCGCGTGGGACCGGTCGCCGAGCAAGGTGCGTAGTGAACGGAGCGCCGCCGCTTCGTGCTCATCTCCCCAGAGCTCTTCCAGATCCGAGGCGTAGTGCTCTTGCGGGGTGCCTGTGATGTCGGCCACCAGCGCGAAGACCTGCTCGGCGAAGGCCAGACGGCCGCGGCCGGCCAGGGCCGAGTCAGCGATGAGCGCCGCGGCACACGGGGAGCCGTTTATCAACGCCATGCGCTCTTTCGCCGAGAGCTCGACCCGGTCGCTCAGCGGATAGAACAAGGTGCCAAGAGGAAGGACTTCGCCCGCGCCTCCGTTCGACTGCGCAGGCACGGCCGGCACCGGCCCGTCATTGAGCATGTCCGCGATCGCAGCGGCGACGTCGGACCGGACCGCCGCGTGTCCCCCCAGAAAATTCGCCAAGCGCGCCAGCAAGATCGCTCTAGTCACCCGCGCTGGCAGCGGGTCACCGTAGGACATGGCCGTCCACAGCCGAGACGGTCGGCTGGCTTGCGCTTCCGGACCCAGAACCACCGTCGCTCGATCTCCAGGAGCCGACGTCACGCCATAAATCAACGCCTGCGGATCCGCACGCACCCTAGACGCCACGAAGGCATCAAACGCCGCAGCACAACGATCCATAGTCTCGAGCGCCTTCTCGGCCAGACTGATCCGCTCGCCTCGCCAGGCCACGCGCGAGACCACCTCGAGCGTGATATCGAAGCGATCAGTCAGAACCACGACGCCGGGGCCAGACACCGCGCGGCCACGATACAACGACGCCTCGCATGCCCCCCACGCGGCTCCGACTACTGCAATGTCGGAATCCACAGCCCCGCGAGGTCGGCGATGAGCTTGACAGGCAGCAGAGCGGTGATATAAGCGTCCCACTAATACGCGAGGGGTCGGTTCGAGGCTTGGCCGGGACGTGCGGTGCTGGCGAGCCTAAACGAAGGACGCGCGTCGGGTGCTTGCAGAGTCTCGAGCAATTCGTCGCGACTGCACCCTCCGTCAACGATCTAACGGGACACCATGTCGCTTCGTACCGCCGGCCACACAATCCGCCTCTGGCGCGTGGCGTGGCGGGCGTTCGTGGTCATCGCCGCGTCGCTGCTCGTGCCCGGCGGGTCGCTAGCCAGCGCGATCATGCCCCGCGCGTCGGGCGGCACGATCGGCAAGTTCAAGTTCGGCGGGGCTCTCACAGGGAGACTGAGGACCTACCGCAGGTCGACAGTCCCCCCAGGCCACCTGGTCGTGGCGGGCTGTCAGATTACGACCACGTCAACCGATGCCGACCTGAACTTTTTCAACGCAAAGCTGAAGTTGAAGCATCATCTGGTGACGGTCAACGGCGGCGGCCCCGGAATCGCCGCTGAGATCGACATTCAGGTGAGCAAAGACGGTAACACGGAGTCGCTCGCCGGCTTGAACGCCCCAGCTCTCGTCAGCTTCAATGCGATCATCAAAGGGAAGGCCTACGCGTGGCAGTCGAACACGACCCCGACCTCGATCCTCAACGGCGGCGGAACTGTCAGGACCAACTCTAGGAACACCGCCGGGTCGGTCGACGCAACGCTCATCCCAACGACCCCGGCAGCCTTGCGCGTGCACCGAGCGCTGACGATCAAGGGGTCGTGGTCCTACTGCAAGCCGTTTCCCCACTGAGGCCGAGGCGTAACCACCAGCTGGCGAGCGCAAGCTGAGCCTGCCCGGCCACGAACAAATCGTCCCGGTCCCGGCTTGCGGACGATCGCAAGAAAGGTACGGCGCAGCACCAAAGCCCGGGCGGCCGCGGCCGTGCGGCGATCCTTCATGAGGGGTTGCGTTCGCGGATCGAACGGTCGATAAGGGCCAGATGATGATGTCTATCCGGCGCATCCTCATCTGCCTCGTGGTCGTGGGAGCGTTGGGGGTGCTCGGTGCGTCACCCGCGTTTGCCTCGACCCATGTCTGGATCGGACCGTCAGGCGGCGCTTGGTCGAACTCGGCGAACTGGAGCGGTGGTGTGCCGGCGACTGGGGAACCGGGCGGAACGATCGTTCAGTTCGGCTCCAACACGTCGTCGAACATGGACATCAGCGGCCTCGTCGTCGACGAGATCCATTTCACGGGGTCGGGCAACACGATCGGCGGAACGGCAACGACCTGAGCCTGACGGCGGGCAACGTACCGCCCCAGGTAGGAACGGTGAGTGCGGTGCCAAACCCGACGACCGCCGGGCAGCGGGTCGCCTTCAGCGTCAATGCCACCGACGCTAACCTGGATCCGCTGAGCATCACGTGGAACTTCGGCGATGGCACGGCGGCCGGAAGAGGCACCACAGTGTCACACACGTACGCCGCGGCGGGACGGTACACAGTGGTCGCGACAGTCTCCGACGGGGTATTGCAGACCCAGTCGACCGCAGTAGTCACCGTGAGTTCGAACGGCAGCGGCAGTGGAGGAGACGGGGGGAGCGCCACGAAGGCCCTGACCGTCGCCGGCTTCGCCGCCAGCTTCCGGTTGATCTTCCCGGCCGGGTGCGTGCAGAAGCGGACACCGTTCAGAGTGAGTCTGAGCGCGACCAGGCACCGACATGCGAAGGGCAAGGTGCTCAAGAAAGTCACCAAGGTCGTGTTCGCCCTCGCCGGCGGGCCATCGGTTAGCGACCGATCAGCGCCGTTCAGCGCACAGCTCACCCTCGGGCCGAACGCGACTTTAGGCTCGACGCTCAAACTGAGGGCGACGGCATTCCTCATCCTGCGCGGCGGTAGGCACAGATCCAAGCGCCTCAGCGCGTCGCTCAAGACCTGCTGAGGAACAGTCAGCCGCGCCACCCCGCCTAACCGCAGGATTTACGGCGCCTGCGGATCGCAGTGGGCGTCGCGTGCTGGGCACGTGGTCGCTTGCGCGAATCACTCGGATCCGGTGATGTCTCGTCACCTGAGCGTTCGTCAGGCTAGACGCGCGCTTGTAGACAAACGGAAGCCACCGATTGGAAGTCGAGCGATTCGCAACGACGGAGACGATCCCCTCGCTCCGCGGAGACAGCCTCAGCTCAGACCAGCCACGCAAGGGAGTACGCATGAGCACGACCACCCCGGAACCGACCACGACCGCGACCGAGGACCGCCTCGAGATCCTTGACCTGATCGCCCGCCTCGGGTTGCTAGCTGACGCGCGCGACTGGAACGCGCTCGAGCAGCTGTTCACTAATCCGGTCTACAGCGACCGCACCTCACTCTTCGGAGGCGAGCCACAGACCAACACTCCCGCTGAGCTCGTTGGCGGCTTGCAATATGTGCTCGGCAAGCTCGACGCAACCCACCACCTGATCAGCTGTCAGGTGATCAACCTCAGCGGGGACGAGGCAACTAGCGCGGCCAACATGCAGGGCACGCACGTGCTCGCCAACGCCTCTGGCGGCCCGCAGTGGGTCGTCGCCGGCCGCCACGACTATCAGCTCAAACGGACCGCAGACGGCTGGCGGATTGCCGGGATCACGTTCACCCTCCAATGGGCGAGTGGCAACGAGCACATCTTGACCCTTGCGACTGCCGCTTGACCCTGGGCGGCGGGGCCACCGCCACACTACCGCTGAATGTCGCCGTCACGCGGAAGCGAAAGCGGCGGAATGACGCGCACCGACAAGGCCGGCGACCAGACCACAAAGACCGTCACATACACGGTCACGGGCTAGCCACGATCTCCGGCGTTCAGATCGAGCTCGAGCGGCGCGGGTGCGGGAGACACCGGTGGTGAGAATCTCCCTTACATAATCGAGCACGCGGAGGTCGAGCGCGCGCCGCCAGCAGGCACGTCTCACCTCGCGGGGGGTGGCGGCCGCCCGGCCGGACCCATAAAAGCGAAGACCTGGTCGGTGCCCGGAAGGAGCAGCAGGCCATCGCCGACCGACGGCGTCGGGAAGTGGTTCGCAAACCCGCCGAAGCCGATCGAGATGACCTCTTCGCCGTTGGCCGGGTTGAGGCCGTGCACCGCGTTGTCGCCTCCGATCGTCCAGACGAGCCCATCGGCGATGATCGGTCCGCCAGCGGCGCCATCGTTGTCGGTCCATAGCCGTTTCAGGTGCGGCGCCCTCGTCGAGACCTTGATCGCCGTCACGCCGTTCGGGCAGGGTATGTAGACGACTGAACCCTTCACCGCGTGTCCGCCGTCGGGGTCCCCACCGCACACCGACAGCGACGCGATCTCGCCCTCCTCGCCGCCGAGATGTCCCTGACGCAGCAGATAAGCGGTGTCCGTCTTGCCGACCTGGAGTACGAAACGATGCACGAGCACGGGGTCCCCGGTCCCGAGGTCGAGGTCGTCGGCGCTGAGCTTCTGCCAGTCCTTGGGGTAGAAGATCGACTTGAGGTGCATGGTCGGCGACAGCTCGAGCACCGCGTCGCTGTCGTCGTACCGCTGGCCCGCGCCGAGGTCGTAGCCGTCGGCGCTCGCCACGTAGACGTTCCCGTGAGGGTCGACGACCGGAGAGCTGCCGCCCATCCACACCGCCCCCCGATCCTGGCCGCGACCGATCTGGAAGTAGTGGAGGCGTCCCCCCTTCTCCGGGATCGAGACAACGTAACCGTGGGCAGGACCGTTGGGGCCAGGACAGTCGCCGGTGTTCTGGCCGTAGGCGATGACCACGAAACCGTGGTCGAGCGCCAGCCCTGGCCGCTGCAGCTGCGCGAGCTGGTCCTCGCCGGCGTTCGGCATCGCCCGCACGTCCAGCTCGACCCTGCCGGTGAACAAGTTGAGGCCGAATAGACGGTGCGACGCTTCCACACCACCAGAGGCAGACGGGCCGCGTATCAGGGTGTCCGCGTCGACGAACACCTCGTGGCGCTTCAAGTCGATCACCGGGGTGCCCGTAATGCCGACCTCGGGCGAGATGTCGCCGCAAGGCAGGTCACGGGATGGCACGGCCTTCGCCAGGTGGCGTGACCACAGGATGCGCCCGCTGCGTGCGGCCATCACGTAGACGGTGTCGTTCTCCGTCGCCGCGACGACGCGGCCGGCGGCGACGAGCGGCTCGCCATACAGCTGTCCGTCGAGGATCGACGAGGTCCAGGCCCGCCGCGAAGGCAGCAGCTTGGTGTGCGCGGCGTGGACTCCGGTCGCCTCAGCAGTCCCGTGGTAGGTGGTCCAGTTGGAGCCGAAGCCGGACGCCCGCGGCACGGGTCTCGATCTCGCCGTCCCGGCGGTCGCAGTGCTGAACCAGCAGACCGACACAGCCGCCACGGCCGCCCCGACACCGAGGAGTGCCCTCAGGCGCCACCGGGCTCCACGCCCCACAGCGGCCAGCCAAGCCTCTGTTCTCACCACGCAACCCGAGCAGCTGCCAACGTTCACTGAGTGTACGGCGCAGCCCGGCTCTTGGAGACATCGGCCGACGCGAGATGCGCGCAGCGCCGTGAGGGTGCGGCACGAACCGGACGAATTGCCGTGTCGGCCAGACGGAGGACGGCCGATCCTGGCCACGCGCGGTCGGTCCCGTGGAATACTCAACGCCGTGGCTGCCGATCGGGATGTCGAGGAGATCGAGGAGCCACCGGCCCAGCACACGGAACCGCCCGCAGCCGCCGACCTGGGCGGCGGGGTGGTCTCAGCCGTCACTGGGGCCTCGCCCCGCCCAAGTGACGTCCTGGCGCTCCAGCGACAGCTCGGGAATGCCTCGGTCGGGCGACTCCTCCGAGCGCGCGCTGACGCGTCGGCCGGAGCCCAGGCACGAGCGGAAGGCCCCCGGCCGACGGCCGTCGCGATGGTCCCGCAGTCCTCGGGGTCGGTGGCCGCCGCCGGGCAGCGCGCCCTCCGGCAGGCCGTGAGCGACCGCGCCGCCGCGACCGCCGGGCCGCTCGGCGGCCAGACCCGGACGCCACCCCCGGAGCTTTCGCCCACCGGTGAGCAGACGGTGCAACGAAGCTTCTTCGGCAGCCTCTGGAGTGGGGTCAAGCACGCCGCCTCCGCCGTGGCGTCGGGCATCAAGACGGCGGCGACAGCGGTCGCCGGCGCGGTCTCGAGCGCCGCCACAAAGGTCGCCGGCGCAGTGTCAGCCGCTGCCGACTGGATATGGGATGGCGCCAAGAGGGTGGGTGGCTGGGCGGTCGACTGGCTTAGCAAAGCGGGCAGCGCGGTCATCGATGCGATCAAGTGGGTCGGCCCGAAGGCCTGGGAGATCATCAAGGAGATCGGGACCGTCCTCTGGGAGAAGCTCTCCTTGCTCGGCGAGCTTGCTTGGGACTTCGTCTCCCTGCTGCCGGTGCGCGTAGTCCGTCTGGTGATTGAGCAGTGGGACTCCGTGAGCTCCGCGCTGACCCGGCTGATCGCCGGCATCGGTCAGGGCATCAGCTGGAAGTGGATCAAGCAGGCCCTCATAGACGCGGCGTTCTGGGCGTTTGACCTCCTCGTCCAAGCTCTCGAGGTCACGGGGATCGTCGATGGCCTCCAGTTGATCTGGGGCATGATCTTTCACACGCGCGAGCTGACCGAAGATGAGATCAACGCGTCCAAACAGGTGCACGGCGAGCACCTGATCCCGTACGGCAAGACGCGCGTCGACCAGCACTCTTACCTGGTAAGACTCGGCAAGTGGGTCAACCAGCTCTTCGGCGACAAGAATGCCAGCGAGCGGGCGATCACCACCTTCCACATCATCCATGCGCCTGAGGTGCTCGACATCGAGACTGCTGTCCACGAACTCACGCACGTCGCCCAGTACGAGCACGTCGGGGCGGTCTACATGCCCCAAGCGCTCCACGGCCAGGCGAGTGAGATGGGCTACAACTACGGCGACCTGGCGAAAGCTCACGCCGACGGTAAGCATTACAAGGACTTCAACCGTGAGCAGCAAGCACAGATCGCGGAGGACTACTACCTCGTCACTAACGGGGGGACTCCGTACTACGGCGGCAGCGCGGCGGACCTCCAGCCGTTCATCGACGAGATGCGAGCCGGGGCGTTCTGACTGCGACGGGCGTGATTCCAGCGACTGAGCTGGCTGCCGCCCGCGTTCGCTCGCTATCGCTGGAGGCCATGCTCCCTCGGCTAACTCGACGACTGGACCTACTCACGGACGGTCCTGTCGATCTGCCCGTCCGACAGCGCACCCTCCGCGACACGATTGCCTGGAGCCACGAACTCCTCGACGATCGCGAGCGATCGCTACTGAGGCGGCTGGCCGTATTCCGGGGCGGCTGCAGCGCCGCGGCCGCCGAGGCGGTCTGCTCGCTGGGCGCGGCGACGCCCGAGGCGCTCGAACGCCTGGTGGAGCACGGTCTACTGAAGGTGACGGCGACCGGGACCACCGACTTGCGCTTCGAGCTACTCGAGACGGTTCGAGAGTTCGCGCGGAAGCAGCTGACCGCGAGCGGGGAACTCGAGAAGCTCGAGCGAGCTCATGCTCGCTTCTTCGTCTCGCTCGCTCACGAGCTCGGCCCGGGCCTGCGCACTAACGAGGAGCGAACAGCCGCGATCTTTGAGCAGCTGACCCTCGAGACCGACAACTTCCGCGCGGTACACGAGTGGTCGCTGGCCCACGACACGGCCGACGCAGGACTGCTAGTGATCGGATCGCTCTGGTTGTGGTACTGGACCTGGCTCGGCGAAGCCCTCGATTGGACCAAACGACTCCTGGCACTACCCAGCGCGGCCAACGACAGCATCGCCAAGGCTGCCGGCCTGTTTGCCGGCGAGGTCTTCTCTTGGGCTCTGGGGGATCTGGCCGAGACCAAGCGCTACGGCGAGCTCGCAGTCGAGACCAGCCGCGGGATGTCGGAGCCGGGCCTGCTCGCGTGCTCGCTCGCCGTCCTCTCGCCGACCGAGGTCCACGACCCAGAGCACGGCTACAGCCTTCTCGCCGAGGCAGAGCTCGCAGCCCAACGCAGCAAAGACGACTGGATCATCGCGGTCGTGACCGCCTGCCACGCCCTCTTCGCGGTCCTCGTCGGCGATCCGATCCGCGCCAAGCTCGAGGGAGAGAAAGCAGCAGCGCTGTTCCGGGAGATCGACTCGCCGCGGCAGCTGTTGTTCGCCCAGCTAGCGATCGGATTCAGCCATCTTCAGCTCGGCGAACTGCTTGCGCTTAACGCCCGCCTGACCGGAGACACCCAACGCGCCAGACGCTTCTACGAGCAGGCGCTCTCGATCGCACAGCTTGCCGGCGACCCATCGAACATCTCCGTCTGCCTCGAGGGAATCGCCGCGTCAATCGCGCAAGAAGATCCCCGGCACGCCGCGCGGCTACTTGGTGCGGCACGCGCCGCCGTGGACGCCGGTCGAACGCCCACCGTACCCGGCTTCCGCCCCCTCTTCGAGCAAACCTCCGAGCAACTCAGCGCTGCGCTCGGAAACGAGTTCGAGCCGCTGCTCAATCAACCCATCACGCCGCCCGGCACCCCGGCGCCTGGTGCCCGGTGGTGAAGCAACCACGGCCAGCCCAACACACGCAATCCGTCCCGTGGAGGGGCGTCGAGCCAGAACTGCCGGCGGACCCAGGTCAGCCGACGCTGCCCCTCGCCCGTGAATTTACAGTCACCGTCCCGGCCGGGTCGCACCACATCACGTTCGGCTTCGTGCCGCCGCGCATGAACTGGGCGCTGCTCGGCTTGCTGGCTGGGGTCGCAGTGATGTTGGAGCCCATGGCGAGGAGCGCGTCCTCGTTCCGCGTCCGGAGATGAGTCTCGGCCGCTACCTGATCGGCGTCGCTGCGCTGCTGTGCGTGCTGGGCTCGCTGGGTGTCGGCGCGGCCGCCGTGAGGCGGTATCTGCTCCCGGACTGGCGCGGCGCCTATGCCCGCCTGGCCGAGATCGTCACCGGGTGCGCGCTGCTGGTCGGGATCATGGAGGTTCTCGGGACCGTGGGGTTGTTCAGGCTGGTACCGATGGTCGTGGGTTCGATCGCCGTTGGGTCGGCGCTGAGACTCGGGCTGACGTCGCGCTCCAGAGCGCGGCTCGTCCGCCCCCGCGCCACCCGGCCGGGGGTTACCGCCGCCGTCCTCATCCTCATATCGGTGGCCGGGCTGGTCGTCGTGCTGCTCCTATGGACGGGACGGAGTCTCCACTCATTCGAGCACGGGATCACCTCCGCTGATTCGATCGAATACCACCTGCCGCACGCGGCGTCCTATGCCCAGACGGGTCAGATCCGGGCGATCCGCTACACCGACTACGACTATCTGAACGGGCTGTACCCAGCCACCTCAGAGCTGTTCCACGCGCTCGGCATCGTGCTGATGGGCAACGATGTGCTCTCGCCGGGCATCAACCTCATATGGCTTGCCCTCACGTTGCTTGCGGCCTGGTGTATCGGTTCTGTCCGGGGATTCGGCTCGACGTCGATGCTGGCGGCGGCGCTCGTCATGGCGACGCCGATGATGGTCGGCAGTAATGCCGGAACCGCCCACAACGATGTTCTTGGCGTGTTCTTTGTCACGGCGGCCGTCGCTTTGTGGATGCGCACCGCCGACATGCCCACGACCGCCACGCGGGCGTACCGTGGCGGCAGCATCATCGCCGCCGTCGTGGCCGGGCTGGCGCTGTCGGTGAAACTGAACCTGCTGGCTCCGGTGGCGGCACTTACGCTCGCCGCGATCGCGTTGGCCCCGAGCGGCCGGCGCCGGAGCGCGACCGGGTGGTGGATCGGGGGGCTGGTCCTCGCCGGTGGTTACTGGTATGTCCGCAACCTCATCGCGATCGGGAACCCACTCCCGTGGTTCACCTTCGGCGTACTGCCGACGCCTCAGCCGCCACCGCTGCAGCAGGGCAACTACTACTCCCTGGCCGACTACGCGACCTATCACCGGATCCTCCGCCACTGGCTGATTCCCGCATTGAACATGAACCTCGGGCCGTGGTGGCCGGCGTTGGTCGCCGCCGCCGTGGTCGGTCCTCTCGTGTGTCTCTTCTCCAAGCGCGACCGAGTGATCCTGGCGGCGGCTCTGATCGCGTTGGCCTCCCTGGTCGCCTACACATCGACTCCCGTCACGGCGTGCGGGCCGTGGGGACATCCCTACTGCTTGATGTACTCCATACGTTACGCAGCTCCCGCACTGACGTTGGCGCTGGCCGTCACGCCGCTGGCCCTGCTGTTCAGGAGCCAGCTTGGCAGCTTGGCGGTGGCGGCCGGACTCACGACGCTGTTCGTGGCCACGGTGGCCCTGCGCCGCCTGTGGACGCCGGACTACAACCTGGGCGGAGCTGCCGCCGCCGTGGTCCTAGTCCTCGTGGTGGCGGTGATCGTGGTCCTCAGACCGTGGTCGCTGATGCCGCTCCGGCGCCCGCTCGTCCGCGCCACTGCCGTGACGCTGGCTCTCGCGCTCGTGCTGGGCGGGGTCGCAGTGGGCTACTCGGGTACCCGGGATTACCTGAGGCACCGATATACCTACAAGTACGGGCCGCTCGCCGTCTACAAGGTGTGGCGCTGGGCTCGCGGCCTGCACCATGCGCAAATCGCCCTCGCGGGCACCTTCGGCTTCTTCTTCGGCTATCCCCTCTGGGGTCTCGACGATTCCAATCGCGTCGCGTACATGGGCCAGCGCGGTCCCCATGGCTCGTTCCGGCCCATCAACAGCTGTCGGGCCTGGCGCACGGCGCTGAACCGGGGGCATTACCAGTACGTGGTCACCACCGCGCGGGCGATCACCTTCACCACGCAGCTCGTGCCCTCGCCGGAGGTCGACTGGACCCGGACCGACCCTGCGGCCAGGCTGGTGCTCTCCCCCAGCTGGGCGATGCAGGTCTTCCGGCTCACCGGGCCGCTCCACCCGGATCGCTGCTAAAGGATTTTCGTGGAGGAGGGTGCGCGCGTAGTAGCCGCGCCGATCGGTGATCGGTCGCGCTGAGGCGGTTCACTTCGTGCGAGTGGTGTCGGCAAACAGTTCGCGCGCGACGTGCTGCCGTCCGGTGATGAGCGCTCGCGGAGCTCGCCTCCCGTGGCTATTCAGTCGTCACCGAAGCACTCCCAGGATACGTGCCCGCCGACGCGCGATTGCTTGCGTCGCCATTGCGATGGCCCGCCGCGAGGCGGCCAGACGATAAAAGCAATCGCTGGACGCCGGCAGCCTGACTCTGAATGACTGACTTGAAGAAGTAGGCCGTTTGGATTTGCCGGCTCTCGCCTTCACGCGCGTTAGCGACAGCCGCCCATTCCTGACCCGGCGACTCGCTGTGTCGCGTGGCTGACGTGTGAATCTTTCAACGCGCTCGCAGCCCGAGGGGTTACTCGCGATCCTCGAGCCAAGGCGGTCGTCTGCCTGGCCCCTCCTGGCGCTCGGCCCGTGGCCAGAGCGTGCGCGAGCCCCGTGGGATCAGGTCAGGTGGACCTTGACCGTCCGCATGTCGCAGGCAAAGCTGTTGCAGCGACCGGCGAGGCGCAGGTGGGCGAGCAGGCGGCCGGATTGGAGCACCTTGACCTCGTAGCCGAGTGTCGCGTTGCGGGGCGTGGTGCCGCGCGCGTCGCCGCTGATGTAGAACCCGTGGTGGTCGCCGCCGGTCTCGATCATCCACCTGGGCAGGCGGATGCGGTACGTCTTCGCGTCGTTGAACCGCGGATCGCCGAGACGCAGCGGAACCGTGATGCTCTTGAACGGGATCTTGGCGCCCGGTAGCCGTGGCCGACGGACCCCGCGAGCCATCACCTGAACGGGATCGAGGTCCGCGGTCCGGCCAACCGTTGCTCCGAAGTCCCACAGCAGATCAAACTTGAGGTTTGGGTGTTGATGCTCGACTGCGCGTGTGTTCCTCAGGCGCCCGATCGGCGTCGCACGCTGGAGTTGAAGCGTGGTCGACGCGCTGCCAGCACACGTGCCACCGCCGCCGTCGTCCTGTGTCCAGGTCGCCGTCACCGACACCGGGCCCGATTTCTCTGAGTAGAAGATCAGGCCCCCCGGCCCGACGTCCACATCTCCGTGGGGACGGATCACGGTGACGCTGGGCGGCACCGAGAACCTGACACTGCCATCGTCAACCAGCGTCGCGCCGAAATCAGTCGTGACCTGGATCGTATGGGTCGCGATCAGCCTGCTGCTGAGAAGCTCGTCCATGTCCGACGCGGAAAACGTGGGCTGGCCGGCAACCGCGGTCGAGCACGGCGCCAGAGGCATCTGGCCGCGGCTCTGCGACGCCACCCCAAGGCCGAACGCCAACAGCGCCGCGAGCAGGATGCCGGGCCGAGTCACGGAAGCATTGTCGTCGCGCATCCTGACGGCGTCAACGTCCGCGCCCCAGGCACCGACCGTTAGACGTACCGACATCGCTCCCGATTCGAGGCGACGCGGGCAGGCACACGTTCAAATCCGAATACGCGATCAAAGCTCCGATCTCGACGACCTTCACGACGCGCCTGGTGTGCGTCACCGAAGTATTGCTTCCGTCCAATCTCGAGCGGTCGTCGGTCTGGCTGCGAACGAGGTGTCGGTTCGCAGGGTTATGAGGGCAGCAGTTCGCGTTCGAGCATTTGGACGATGAGTTTTTCGGCGGCAGGGCGGGTCCATCCGCGGCGGTGGGTCAGGGCTCTGAATGTGTCGGGGGACGCGATGGCGAAGACGATGTCGGCGATGTGGTCTGCCGTCAGTCCCGGCCGCCACGTCCCGGGGGGCACGCCGTGGCCGAGCAGGTGAAGGGGCCCTTCGCGGCGTCCGTCCTCCATCTGCTCGAGGAACGCGGCGACGTCTGGCTCGGCGGGAGCGGTCGTGCGGAGCACGTCGATCAGCGGAGCGATCCGCGGGGTCACATCAGCGATCTGCTTGACGTAGCGGGCGAGTTTGGCGTGCGGGTCTGGGGCGGCCGCGACCTCGCGGGCCCATCGCCGCTCGGCCGGGCGGGTGCCGGGATCTTCCTCGCCGGCCACCAATCGTGCCGCGCACGCAGCGAGCAGCGCAGGTTTGGTCCGGTAGGCGAGGTAGATGGTCTGAACGTGAACTCCGGCCTCGGCGGCGACGGCCTGCATCGTTGTTGCCGTGTAGCCGTCGCGCGTGAACAGCAGGGCAGCGGCCTGCTCGATCCGCCGGCGCGTGTCGGCGCCGCGTCGGCGTCGGTCTCGGCTCGTCGCAGCGTCGGCCTCTGAGGGGTGCGGTGCGGTCGTGTGTGTTCGCGGGTTTGACATTAGCTATAGCAGCACTATATAGTCGCACTATATCAAACTGAACGAGAGGAATCCGATGCGAGTTCTGTGCAGCACTACGCCGATGGACGGAGTGTTTGGTCCATTCATCCCGCTGGGGCGCGCGCTCGTCGAGGCTGGACACGAGGTCGTCGTCGCGAGCGGCGCGAACCTACGATCGCGCGTGGAAGAGAATGGCCTGGAGTACGCGGAGGCGGGGCTGCCTGCCATGGATGGCGTGATCGCCGCGATGGCGGACCCCGCGGTAAAGGGGGCGCCGCCGGGTGACCGGATCACGTTCCCGGCCGCCATGTTCGGTGCTGTGCACCCAGCCGCCAAGCTGCCGCCGCTGCGTGATCTCTCCCAGTCGCGTCGCTTCGATCTGATCATCCACCCGCCGGTTGACGTCTCAGGGCCGCTTCTGGCCGCTGAGCTCGGCCTGCCCTCGGTCTGCTACGGGTTCGGCCAGCCGTTCGATCCCGCCGTGGTGGCGGCAATGGCCGCGCGGTCGCGGCCGTTGTGGGAGGGAGCCGACCTGCCGCCCGACCCTTACGGCGGCATCTACCGCGGGGTCTACCTCGACCCTCGCCCACCAATGCTGCGCGGCCAAGAGACGGTACCGGCCGCGCATGGCACCCGCCCGATCCGCCCGGAGATCCCCGGGGATCCGACGGCGGCGTTGCCCGCGTGGGCGGATGCGCTCGGCCAGCATCCGGTCGTGTACGTGTCGCTGGGGACCGCGCCGTTGTTCAACCAGCCAGAGAAGTTCGCCCCCCTCCTTGCTGGCCTCAGCGGCGAGGCGGTCGAGGTCGTCGTCACCGTGGGCGACCTGAACGACCCAGCCGCGCTTGGCGAGTTGCCCCCGACGGTGCACGTCGAGAAATGGCTGCCGCTGTCCCCGCTGCTGCCGCGCTGCGATGCCGTGCTCTGCCACGCTGGCACGGGCACGACTCTCGCTGCGCTTACCGCCGGGCTACCACTCGTGCTGGTCCCCCAAGGCGCAGACCAGTTCGACAACGCCCGCGCATCCAAACGGGCAGGCGCGGCACAAATCCTGATGCCCGACCAGGTCACCCCAGCCGCGGTAGGCGACGCCGTCCGGACCGTGCTCCGCGACGATTCGTCCGAGCGCGCGGCGGCACGGAGTCTCGCTGCCGAGATAGCCGCCATGCCGTCCGCAGCAGAAGTCATCAACGAGCTGATGTCGATCGCGGACCGCTCCGGAGCCGCGGCATGACAGACAGGCTCACACTTACAGACCAAGCGACGAACGGCTACATGGCGCCGAAGCGCGAAGACGACCTTGACCGGCAGCGGCCGACCCTCCTCCCAAGCTAGCCCACGAACGCGGTCATGCGGATCGAGACGAGGACGTCGGGGATCTCGACGCCGAGCTTGGCGACGTAGCGAGTGGGCGGCTCAGTCCCGAACCACGTCGCATACTCATCGTTCATTCCAGCGAAGTCCGTTGGGTTGGTCAGGAGTACACCTACCTCGACGACGTCCTCCAACGTTGCGGCCGCCGCGTGCAGGATTGCCTCGCAGTTGATGAGCGCCTGCCGGGTCTGCTCCTGAATGGTCGGGGCGAGGTTTCCTGTGCTCACGTCGATACCGACCAGGCCGGAGACGTAGACATGCTGCCCAGCTTTCACGGCCTGGCTGTACAGCGGCGAACTGGGAGCGTTGGGCGTGTCGATGACCTCCGGCACCTTCATGAGGGTCTGAGGCCACGGTAGGACTCGCGGGCACTGAAGTGTCTCGGGCGAGTGGAATGTCGCCGGAACACTTGCGCCTCGGGCGCAGGGCGGGAAGGCGAATGCGATTGTCAGGCAGCTGCGCGTTGTCGCGCAATGCGGGCGGCGATTGTGAGCGTGGCCGGTTACTGGGCAACAGCGAAGGGTGGGCTTGGGCGTGGATCGCTAATCCCGTTCCAAGCTCGGACAGGCTCTCGCTAGCCCAGCCTCGCCGACGCCCGCTGCCAGGCCGGCCGCGCGGCGAGTGACTCCATGTACGCGGCGCTCGTCGGCGACGGTTCGATCGCGCCGACCCGGACAGCGGCGCCCAGTACCCCGCGGGCGACGATGTCGGCGACACTGAACCGGGAGCCAACGAGGTACGGCGGCGTCCCGGACAGAGCGCCCTCGAGCACGGCGACCGCGTCCGCGCAGCGCGCGGCCGCCTTCGCCGATGCCTCCGGGTTCGCCTCTCGGTGCCGGTAGCTCTCGATCGCGGGCGCTTCGAGCTCGGTCATCGCGAAGATCGACCAGCCCTGCACGACCGCGCGCTCATGCGTGGCGGGAGGCGGCAACAGCCCGGCCGCCGGGTACAGCTCGGCGACGTGGAACACGAGCGCGGTGGACTCGAACATCGGGCCTTGGTCGTCCTCGAGCACCGGCACCCGGCCCAGCGGATGGCGCGCCCGATGCTCTGCACTGCGACCCTCCTCGGCAGTGATCGTCACGAGCTCGTAGTCGGCACCGACCTCCTCGAGCGCCCACACGACGCGAATCGGACGGCCCGCCCCGACACGGTGGTAGACGCGCAGCGGGCTCACGGTCGGGAAGCAGCCTAACGCGGCGAGCTGATCGATCGGACCCTCACGAGACCGGAGTCCAGGTCGCGTCGTCGAGGACCAGCGTTTCGCTGGTGAGCCCGGTGAGCTGCGGCGCCTCGGGTGGCCGGCTCTCGACCGTCGCCGCCCGGACACGCAGGACGCCGGCGACCGAGACCCGCTTCATCACGAGATCATCGGACCACTCGTCGAGCCCACCAACGTAAAACGCCTTTTTGTCGTCCGTCTGGACGAGCGCTCCCGCGCGTCCGTTCAGCGCTCGACCCTCCACGACGACCTTTTCTCCAGCGGCGCCAGCCACGATCACGGCGGGGTCGAGTAGTTGAACATGGACCACGGGTTGTCAGGATCCATCGGTGGGGGCCCAGACGGCGTCGGAGGGCCTGGCCCTTTGCTGGTCGACTTCGTGGGGTCGTAATTTTCGGCGACTGCGAGCCCGTAGCCAACACGGTCGAATTCCGCGTATCCGTACCGGAACGATCCATCGTCCATCACGTATCGGTGGGCGAACTTGTCCCGCGTGCTCTGATAGACGATCATCGGCTGGTCGGGCCTGTATTTCGAGCCCGGGAGGCTCGGGTCGGCGTGGTTTGCATGCCAGAACGAGCTTGTTGGCTCATCCCAATACCCGAAGTCGAAATTGACCCCGTCCGGATTGCCGCGAAACCGGTACCCGGTCATGTCGATCCGATGGGTGCCGGGCTTGGCAACGAACGCGCTCGGATTCGGATTCCGCCGCTTATCGTCATCGGCATCCTGGTTGGACCAGAAAAGAATCCCGAACAACACGTACTTTGTGGTCGAAACGTTTCGATTCCACCACGTGTTGTTGTGGGTGACCATGGCGGCGTGCGCCGCATCGAAGTCGTCGTACACCTCGGTGAGCGGGGGGTTCCCATTGACCCCGAGATTGTTGGCTGTGATCCCGATGCAGCCGCGCATAACCGTCTTCTTCTCGCCATCCGAGAGCTTCCGGCCTTGCTCGGCCTCCCAGAAGTAGAAGAAGTCGTCCTTCTTCCACTCACGGCGCTCCGGTGTCTCCTTGAGCGGCCTCGGCGCCGATGCGGGCAGCGGCGCACCCAGCGGATATCCGAGCCGGCTGAGCATCCGCGCGCCCGCGAGACTCAACCTGCCGCCAGCGCGCAGAACGCTCGTCGTCGCCCGGTTTCCCGCGAGGCGCTGCAGCACGATGGCGTCCCCGGGCGTAGGGCGCAACGCAAACTCGGAGGCCGATCGCCGGAATGGCACGGCCGACGTCACCCCCGCCCGCTCCGCATCGGATGTCTCGGTGACACCGGCGGTGGGCTCGGCGTCTCGCTCCCGTGCCGTATTGAGGAGGGGGATCATAGGCCCGCGCCGATGGCCGGTCAACGCCCACGAGGCGATCTCGGGCCGTCTGATCGCTCATCGGCGACGATCCCGAGTTTCCACTGTCGTAACTAGAGACATCGGCTTGCCCGGAGGTTTGGCCTGTCTCGACTGTTCAGGTGGTCTGGCTGGAGGTCCGTGAGAGGAGCAACCCGGTCGCTAAACCGACCACAATCGCCACGAACGGGAGCGGGCACCACCAATGCTCCCAGAACGCCCCGAAGCCGTGGGTACTCTCGCGCCCGGACCAGAAGATGCCTACGAGCAACAGGAGAGTCCCGAACCCGTAACCGATGCGACGCATACCGGCGATTCTAGGACTGGCCGGGGGTCCGTCAAGAGCTGTTGGGACCTGAGCTCAGCGACTGATGCGAACCAGCTTGACCGGGTGTTCCTGCCGCTAAAGACAGTGTTCGCCCCGGACGATCGCGTCCATTCGTTGACGGGCTCCGTCCCGGCGATCGCATCGCGCGTCGCGGCCGATGCGCCTCCCATACGTCGGATGATTGGCGCTGCAACGCTTCGAGCACCGGCGCTTCCGTCGCTGTCGCGTTCCGGATCGTCAGCACCGCGACCACAATAGTCAGGGGTCCGAAGCGAGAGCTCGTCCAGCGTTGCGCGAGCGATCCACGCACGCGGAACGCCCCGCGAGGCCGCGCTGCCTGTCGCTAGTTCAGTCGCACACCTCCGACGCAGCTCGTCACCGGCCCCCCTGGCGGGCGCGCACCGCTAGCAGGGCTTCGCGCTAGATCCACCCCTGGGTTGTGTTTTGGGCGGCGGGTCGCGGTGTCGCGCTGAGGGAGTGTTCTTGGCGATTTATGGGTCGTAGTTTGTGTCGAGGGGTCCGAACTCGTCGGCAGAGACATTGGCCCTGGCTCCGAGCGGGAAGTTGAACCGGTAGTCAAGGGCTGACGTATTCCCCCTCCAGTCCCATGCGTAGATGGTGAGCTTGTAGCGGCCGGGTTTCATGCGGCCGAATGGAAGCGGCTGGGTGAGCCCGCCAGCGAGCCAGTAGGTCCAGTTCGGAATGCAGATGAGCTTCGTGAAGAAGCACTCGAACCCGGGGTTTGAAGCGCCGGGCGCGAAGACCACGGGCTTGAGTCGGGGCGGATAGTTTTGCGAGCCGCGCATGGCCCACTCAAGCCCGGTCATTGCACGCCCGGTCGCGTTGTAGAGCCTCCAGGCCAGCGACGACGGCGCCAACACCGGCGTCAGATAGCTCTGCTTGTGGATAAAGCTCTGTGGATCGAACGAGTCAACGATTACGCGGGCGTCCGAGAAGATCTTTGGGATCCCGATGACGGGCGGCTCGGTGTCCGTGTACGGGAGCAGACCGCCGCTCGGCCTTAGGGGATTCAGGTAGTCGGAGGTGGGTCCTTGTGAAAACGCGATGTGTCCGAACCCGTGCAGCACTCGCCCGATCACTGTCTTGTATGCAACAACGTACTGGCCGGGCGAAACGAGGGGATGGATGTGCCAGTAGTCGAACGGGCCGACGTCGACTTGCGAGTCGCCGGTGCCGGGGTAGCGGATCGCGGCTCTGCCTGAGTAGATCGCGTAAACCCTTTGGAAGTTGTTGGCTTGGATGTCGACGGCTACGTGGAAGTTGGCTGGGCGTAGCTCGTTGATTCCGGCGCGAATGGCGTGTTGTTGGTGGAAGGGTTTGAGCGGCCATCCTGGGTGTAGGCCGGGCGGGGTACAGCCAACCGAGCAGGGCAGCCCGTCGGCCCAGTAGGCGTGCAATTGGTCGATCGGGGTCGTGGGTCGCTGCAGGGGCGAGAGGTCGAAGGGCCAGACGTTAAGGCGGATCCCTTTCGGGTTCGACAGTGATCTGTAGCTCGCCCGGGTGTTGATCCGCAGCTTTGGATTCCGGGCGCTCGCGGTGATGATCAGCCGATGAAACGTGAAAGCCCGGGTCAGCCGCGTGGTGGGGTTGCGTTCGACGACGAAGTTGGTGTTCCGGACTGTCGCGAAGGCCAACATCTCTGGGCTGAGCACCAGCGCCCGTCGCGGGTGCGAGGCGGAGCGCACGTTTACGCGACCCGATTTGAGCTCGACCGCCAGCACGCCCGTCGCCGGCGAAGAAGCCCTCGCGCCGATCCGCACCTCGGCGCACTTGAGACTCACTGTCGCGTGGGGTATTCGGTAGCGGTTGCCGTCGTAGGAGAAGGTCAAGACGGCAGGCGTGCTCACGCGGATCTGGTCGCCGGCCTGGAGGTAGATGCCGACCGGCGGAGTTGTTCCGGTCGGGGTTGTCGTCGTCGTTGGCGTCGTTGTCCCTTTGGACCCAGTCGTCGGCGGCGGATTGTCGCCCTTCGGCCGGGGCGGAGGACTATGCAGGCGCTGCCCGTGGCGAATGACGATCACGTGCGCAGGGATCTTCTTGAGCGGGATGTGGGTAGTGCACGCGGCTATCACCGTTACGAATCGTCGCGCACGTGACAAGGCCCCACGTCAGGCTCGAGGACTGGACGCCAAAACGAAGATTCAAGCAGCCTCGCCATGACAGCCACTTCCGTCCGGCTCAGGCGCGTCGGACGGATCCACTCGATCTGGGGGCCAACGTCTCACGAGTAGATCGAGAAGCTGCAAACGTACTTGGGCAACTGTTCCAGCGTCCGATCTCAAGCCAATCCGCGGGGGCTTGCGGCTCTGAGCCTGGCCGGGCACGAAGGGCCTGCAGGCATCGTTCGCCGACAGAGGGCGAGCACCATCCGATCAATGCCCAGAGCGCGGGCGTTAGCGGGACACCTGCAGGGGCGCTGAGATCCGGCTGTAGTTTCCGGCGAGGTCGGTCGCGTCGAGCTGGACCCTGTCCATCCCAGGGTGCCTGAGGGCAGGGATCAGGAAGTGGTGCTTGCCATACGGGAAGGACGCGCTGGTCAGGAATTCGGTCTTACCGTTGTGGATGATGGTGATCCCGACCCGCGAGATCTTCGAGACGGTGAAGTACACGTCGGTCGGCCGGTTGGCCTTCACCTGCGGTGTTACGAGTTTCAAGACCGCTGGCGTCTTGAGGTCACGCTTGAAGGCAGCCGCGGTCATGCAGTAGATCTTGGTCTTCGTCATTGAGCACAGCTGATGCAGGAAGCCGGTCACGAGTTGGTGGTAGGACAGGTCGTCCTCGAGGCCGGGCTGGTACAGCGACCAAGCGCCGGTATTGAAGTGCGGCAGCTCGTGTTCGGCTTCCGCGTCCCCTTCCGTGAACAGACGCTGGGCGACGGGATCTCCGCTGGCTCGGGCGTAGTCGTCTAGCCCGATCAGGGTCTGCAGGAACGCGTTGATGACCTCCTCGTCAGCGGCCGAGGCGAACGAGTACTGGACGTAGCGGATCCCGAGCCTGGTCCTGACGCCGACGCCCGTCGGCGGAGGCGCGCTGAGGACGTGCAGCGCTCGGTGGGCAATGGATAGGTACATCTCGTCGCCGAGCTCCTTATACGCGTCGGCGAGCGTCTGCAGCGCCGTTCCCTGGGACATCGCGCTCGTCCACGGCGGGATGCCACCGTCGAAGTTGAAGTAGTACTCCCAGGTCAGCCCCCCACCGCGGCGAACTGCGAGCGGGATCAGCTCCGAGAGCATCGCGCGGCAGCGGGCGACATAAGACGCGCCGGCACTGCACAGCCAATCGGCCTTTCCGAAACTCCCGAGCTCTTGCAGCTCGATCCCCTGTCCCGGATAGTACTCCCACACAAGCTCAGAGCCCGCGAACTCCACGCGCTGGCCGTAACTGAGCGCACGCCCGCGCGTCCAATACTGACGGTTGCGATTGAGCGTCAGGAACAAGACGGGAAGACGCGAGGCGGTAAGCGTGCCATGGACCGCCATCGAGCGAAGGTTCTCGATGACCGCCTTGAGCTCGTCTCCACGAACCGCCGAGAGCCGCTTGACCTCCCTCAACGCTGAGTTGAAATCACCGCCATACCTCACGAATGACAGCCTGGTAATCCGATGGGTCCGCTCGAGACGAGCCAGCGCGCCACGCACCGTGCGATCAGAGGCGCGGCTTTTGGTCGCCAGCGACCGGCCGACCGCCATCGCGCTGGGGGGAGGCGTGAAAGTCTGCGCTGGCAAGAACGGGTCGTTCCTCACCACGGCGTCACCATTGCGGCCGAGCAGCACCACCCTTGCAGCCAAGGCGCTCGTCGGGCCTCCGCCAAGGATCCATGCCAGCGCCGCGATCGCGGCCGCAATACCTACGAACGAGCGTCGCCCGCGCGGCAACCGCGCGATGCGCGACCAGCACGACCCCCACGTGCACGCGAAGAGCATCGAAGAACTCTAGTACGGCACCGTCAGCCACGCGCCCGCTCATCGGGCCGCCGCAACGCGCCATGCTTCGCTTTCGCGCTGTCGCGGCCTGGGGTCTAGCGACCGCTTACCTCACTGTCTCGGCCGCTCGTGCCCGCCCTTCGTTCATCGACTGTCCGCCGCATATGCACGATCATCAGCGCGACGGATGCGACAGACTCGGCCATCGAAACGGTGATGAGAGGACAGCCGCCATCGTTATCTCAATGAGCTCACAGAACCGTCTTCGGTTCGAACTCAACGATTCTCATTGGCGAGAAGGTGGGGCGGTGATCCTTGCGGTTGACCATGGCGACGTTGATCTACTATAGTGTATCGTAGATTGACCAGGGGAGCCGACCATTACGATGCTTTGTAGTACGAGACCTGGTCAGAGCAATCGGATCTGGTTAGGAACGCTGGGCCAGGCCGGTCCTTCGGTCCTGGCGGCCGCGCGCGCCGGATACCTGGCAGTGGCTTCCAGGTCACCCGAAAGATTGAAACAGAGGTGCCCGCGGTGACCAGCGCGTGAGGCGGGTCCTTGGAACGTGTCTGCTGGCCGGCGCGGTCGCATTCATGCTCGCCGGCGCGCTCGCGTCGTGTAGCTCGACGGCCGCGGCGCCGGCTCCAGTCCCCAGGAGGCCGACGCTG
Organism: uncultured Solirubrobacterales bacterium; assembly: GCA_963812225.1. Taxonomy (GTDB): domain Bacteria; phylum Actinomycetota; class Thermoleophilia; order Solirubrobacterales; family Solirubrobacteraceae; genus Palsa-465. The sequence continues at coordinate 588,748 of CAWEUN010000001.1, read as the reverse complement.
AGGTTCCACGTGATCACGAAGACGACGCAGAAGTTGGACAGCATCGTCTGGACTGGGAGGCAGTTCCTCTACGTCCAGAACACCCAAAACACGGTCTGGGCCGCGCCGCCGGCAGGGCGGCCTCTTCGGCGGTTCGCGACAATGCCAAAACTGGTGGAGGAAACCCGCTGCGTCCTCTCGCCCGGCAGGGAGCGTTTCCCACGCGGCGCGATCTTCTGTCACTCACCGGACAACAAGATCTATGAGATCAGCCCGGACGGGTCGAAGGTGACCGTGTTCGCGACCCTCCCCGCGCCCTACCCGCCTCCGGCGGACGGGGCGCTGGCATTCGATAGCCTCGGCCGCTTCGGCTACCGGCTGCTCGCGGCGACCGGGCGCTCAGGCGGCGCTAAACCGGCCGGCGGCCGGGTATACGCGGTCGACTCTCGCGGCCACGTGAAACAGATCGGCAGCTACGCCGGGCCGGGGGGCGCCGACGAGCTCGTGATCGCACCGCGTCGATTCGGTTCGGTCGCCGGGGACGCGCTCCTCACGGTCGACGCCGGCGCGCGCGGCGGCGCTGTCGTCGCGCTGGACGCCAGCGGAAAGACGCGAACGGTCGCGACCCTCCCCATCGGTGTGAATCCGATCGCCCCGATCCCGAAACTCCCGAGCAGGATCGAGAGGACTCGCGCTCCGTTTCCGGGCCTGTACCTCAACGACGACAAGACGGGCTACACCTACATGGCGCCGGCGGCCTCCCTGGCCAGATACGCGGGCGATGTGATCGTCGGCACCGAGGCTCCCCGCGCCCTCTTCTGGATCCTCAAGCCGAGACGCAACGGTTTCGCCGAGATACCGCTGCGAGACAACCTGCCCGCCGGCACTAGCCTCGAGCAGGCGATCTTCGTCAGCTGAAGGCCGCGCCGTCCTTGGACGCGACCGCACCGCCTGCCGTCCTCGAGGGCTGATGACGGCCGTTTCATTCTTCAAGCACCGGGTCGCCCAAAAACACCCTCTCGCCCTAGCTAAAAGCGGGTTGCTAGAGCAGGGCCGTAACGCTCGACGACGCTGCCGTTCGGCGGTACGCGGCCTTAAGCGGCGAAACCCGTCGCGCAGGACGGGCAGCGCTCGCTCTGCGCGTACGACCTCGCCGGACGGAGCTTGACCCCGGTGCGTCCTCAGCGCGGGATGTGCCAGCCAAATGCGCGCGGTGCGCCACCGCCAGCCATGAGCACGACGATCACGGCGGTGGCCAGGTATGCCCGGGGACCTAACCCGCCTGGCGAGAACCGCCGCCATCAGCGCCGAACAGATCCAGCACGACGCCCGTGTGCACGCCGCCGACCACGCCACCCACACAGTTCTGCATCCACGAAGCCCGAGCCGTCTCGAGGGCCGATTAGGTCCCGCCGCTGGCTTCTGCTCCAGGTCGACGAACTCCCGGAGCAGCAGTCGAGCCGTCACAGCCCCGGCGGCGACGAAGCGGAAGCGCTCGCCGATCGCTCCCCCGAGCGTCCGCTTGCCCGGCGGCGGTTAGTACCGCGCCGCCACGGAGTTGCGCTTGGTCGCCGAAGCACTCGCAGGACCCGTGCCCGCCGACGCGCCAAAGGCGATCGCCCGGCTGATGGATGGTTCCGACCTGGCGTGTTAGCGTTGGTGGTGTCGGGGGTCACAGTTTGGCGAGTTTTCGTGGGCAAGAGACCGGAGCGGTTGATCGATTAGCGGGGGTTGCTGACATTCGCCCTGCGGGGCTGCCGGCGGGAACGGTTACGTTTCTGTTCACGGATATTGAGGGCTCGACGCGGCTGTTGGAGCGTCTGGGCAGCGAGTGCTACGGCGGCGAGTTGGAGCGGCATCGCGAGCGGGTCCGGAGCGCTATCGCAGCTCACGGTGGAATTGAGCTCGGGACCGAGGGGGATGCTTTTTCTGTCGCGTTCGCGCGGGCGTCGGATGCGGTTGGCGCGGCGAGTGAGGTACAGGCGGCTTTGGGGGATGGTCCGATCCGGGTCCGCATCGGGGTTCACACTGGTGAGCCTTTGATTGTCGCGGGCAACTACGTCGGCTTGGATATTCACAAGGCGGCTCGGATCTGCGCGGCCGCGCACGGCGGTCAGGTGCTGGTCTCGCAGGTGACCCGTGATCTCGCGGGGGATGGATTGCGCGACCTAGGGAAGTTTCGGCTCAAGGATCTGACCGCGCCGGAGCGACTATTTCAGCTGGGCGGCGGGAACTTTCCGCCGCTTCGGACGTTGCGGCCGACGAATCTTCCCGTGCAGCCGGGTCCGTTGTTGGGTCGGCGGGAGGAACAGGCTGAGCTCCTCGTGCTGGCGGGGACGAACAGGCTGGTCACGCTGACCGGTCCGGGCGGATCGGGAAAGACGCGCCTGGCGCTGGCGCTCGCGGCAGAGTTATCGGACGAGTACGAGGACGGTGTGTGCTGGGTTCCTTTCGCGGCGATCACCGATCCCGGACTAGTGCTGCCGACGATCGCGCAGAGCCTGGGCGCTCGCGCGGAACTCGACGAGCATCTCGCGGGCAAGCGCGTGCTGCTGCTGCTCGACAACCTCGAGCAGGTGGTGGACGCTGCCCCGCTCATCGCCGAGCTGCTCGCCTCGCTGCCTGATCTGAGCGTGATCGCGACCAGCCGCGAGCGGTTAGCCGTGTCCTTCGAGCAGGAATACCCGGTCCCGCCGTTGGACGAAGCCGGAGCGGAAGAGCTGTTTGTGTCTCGCGCTCGGCAGCTGGAGCCGGGCTTTGAGCCCGACGAGAGCGTGGGCGAGATCTGCCAGCGGCTTGATCGCCTGCCGCTCGCGGTCGAGCTCGCGTCCACGCGTGTGAAGCTGATGAGCACGGCGCAGATGTTGAGCCGGCTCGAGCGGCGACTCGACCTGCTCAGCAGAGGGATGCGCGACGCCCCGGATCGTCAGGCCACGATGCGGGCCGCGATCGGCTGGAGCTACGACCTGCTCGCCGAAGACGAGCAGGCACTGTTTCGTGGGCTGGGGGTGTTCGCTGGCAGCTTCGAACTGGAGGCGGCAGAAGCGGTCTGCGGCACCGATCTCGATGGACTTCAGGCCTTGGCGGATAAGAGCCTGCTCCGGCGTGACGGACAGGGGCGCTTCTTTCTCCTGGAGACGACGCGCGAATACGCGCTCGAAAAGCTGCACGCCGGCGGGGAGGCGGCCGCGGTGCGCCGTCGTCACGCCGACTGGTTCCTCGAACTCGCAAAGCGCGCCAAGGATCATCTGCGGTCAACCGGGCAGGGCCCCTGGCTTTCGCGTCTGCATGCCGACAGGGACAACTTCCGCGCGGTCCTAGCGTGGTCGGCGGAGCAGGATCTCGCAGGGGGGTTCGAACTCGTCGCCACGCTCGCGGACCCGTGGGAGATGCACGGGCAGGTTCAGGAATTGGTCGCCTGGTTGGAACGAGCGCTCGCGACCCCCGGGGCGACCGACATGCGGACTCGCGCGGTTGGTCTCAGGAGGTATGGCGAAGGACTTCTTTTCATCGAGCAATATGACCGTGCGCGCGGGCCTCTCGAGGAAAGTCTGGCCATCTTTCGGGAGCTCGGCGACCGGTTGGGGGAGGCATCTGCGCTCCGGACGCTCGACATGGCCGCTTGGGCCCAAGGCCACATCGACCAAGCGATCGAGCTCGCGGAAGCGGCGCTGGCTATCTACCGCGAAGAGGACGATCGACGCGGTACCGCTCTCTCGTTGACCCACGTTGGCGTGGATCTCCTCGAGATAGGCGACGTCGAGCGCGGCACGGCGATGCTCGAAGAGGCGCGGGCGATCTACTCCGAACTCGGCGATCGCCTCGGCCTGGCTGGATTCCTTCACACCCTCGGCGACCTGGCGCTCGACCGGAAGGATCCCCAGCGAGCTGCGGGCCACTACCGGCAGGCGCTCGAAATCGCCGTCGAGCTGAGCGACGAGCGCACCGAGATGTACAGCGTCGCGGGCCTGGCCTGCGCCGCCGCCCTCCGAGGAGACAGCCAGACCGCCGGACGCCTCTGGGGCGCCGCTGAACGAGCGGAGAATCGCCTCGAGATGCGCATGCTCGCTGCCGAGCGAATCCGCTACGAGCGGATCCTGACCCCCTTCCGAGACGATGCGAGGTTCCGGGCCGGCTACGAAGCCGCACGCGACGTCGACCTGGCCCAAGCAGTGCGCGAACTCCGCACCACTTGAACGTGTCGCACGAATTCCGCAACAGGCATCTGCTGGTCCCCTTTTCGTCGATGAACGCACGCTCTCACAAGCCGGTGGGAGCTGCGACCATCGGTGGCTCGCGCCGGGGCGGAGTGCCAGGCATCTCGAGCCTTGCCGAGTTCAGCGTCGTCGCCGGCAGCCTGCGCGTCCGGTGCTGTGGGTTCGCGTCGCCGGTACAGCAGCTGCCTCGCCGCGGAATTGCGCCTGGTCGCCAAGGCGATAGCCAGCTCCGCGCCGGCGAGAACACGAATGCGATCGCGCGAGCGGTACGACCGCCAGGCTCCCAGCTGGGCGATAGCAGCAGCCGGGTCGACCGACGTCGCGGCGCTCGAGAACCTCGGTCGTGCGTAGGCACGAGGTTGCGGTGCGAAGCGCGATTGAAGCGCCGCTGTTCCTCTCGGCGGCGGCGAGCCGCTTCTCGTGCCGCTCAACCGATCGCGTCACCCGCTGGCTCCTTGCTCAGCCCTCAGATGATCGCGTAGGATCGGCCTTTCGTCGTCGGAAGGAGTGAGGAAATGGCGGGCATAGCCGGGACGTCCGACACCGAGGCCGTCCAGCCCTTGCGTGACCAGGTGCGCGCACAAGTGATCACTGCCGCGGACGAAGGCTACGACGAGGCCCGGGCGGTTCACAACGGGATGTTCGACCGGCATCCGCTGGCGGTCGTGAAGGCCGAGCAGGTCGCCGACGTCATAGCTGCTGTGAACTTCGCCCGTGAGCACGCACTCGATCTCTCCGTGCGCGGCGGCGGGCACAGTGGGCCCGGGTTCGGGACAAACGACGGAGGCGTGGTCATCGACATGTCGGGGATGCGCACGGTGCATGTGGATCCGACGACCAAGACGGCCCGTGCCGATGCGGGAGCGACGTTGGGGGACTTCAACTACGCGACCCACGCCTTCGGTCTCGCGACGACCGGCGGGATCATCTCGACGACGGGCATCTCCGGTCTCACGCTGGGAGGAGGGATTGGCTACCTGGACCGCGCACTCGGGCTGTCGATCGACAATCTTGTCTCAGCGGATGTCGTGACCGCGGACGGGAGATTCCTAACCGCGAGCGAACGCGAGAACGAGGACCTTTTCTGGGGTCTGCGCGGCGGGGGTGGCAACTTCGGCGTCGTGACCTCGTTTGAGTATCGGCTCAGCGAGGTCGACCAGGTCTTCGCCGGGCCGATCTTCTACAACCTGGACGACGCGGCGACCGTGTTTCGCATGTTCGATGAATTCATCCGCGAGGCTCCGGAGGAGTTCGGTGGCTTCCCCGGATTCCAGATCGCTCCGCCGTTGCCGTTCATCCCGGAGGACCGGCACGGCGACACTCTGTGCCTCGTCGTGGTGCATTGGGCGGGCCCGGTCGACCGAGCCGAGAAGGTGCTGAAACCGTTCCGAGACGTCGCGCCGATCGTTGCCGACGGAAGCGGTCCGCTGCCGTATCCGGCACTGAACGCCGCCTTCGACGCGCTCTATCCGAAGGGGCTCCGTGCGTACTGGAAAGGGGCCTTCGTCAGGGACCTTCCGGACGCTGCGATTGCGGCCCACGTCGAGCATGGATCCCAGGTCCCCGAGGTGACCTGCACGATGCACATGTATCCGATCAACGGCGCCTGCCATCGCGTGGGAGCGAACGACACCGCCTTCGCCTACCGCGACGCCACGTATGGGATGGTGTTCCTGGCGGGCTGGACCGACCCGGCCAAAGACTCCGAGCGGATCAAGTGGCTGCGCGACTACTACGACGCGATGTCCGCCTACTCGGAGCCCGGCGGCTATATCAACTTCATGCAGGACGACGATTACGGCCGAATTCGAGACAACTACCGCCAAAACTACGACCGCCTGGTTCAGGTCAAACGCGCCTACGATCCCGACAATCTCTTCCACGTAAACCAGAACGTCGTGCCATAGCCCGGGCCATCCAGGCGGTGCGCCAAGGGTGTCGTCCGGGTCGTGGCCCGCCTTCGCTCTGAGAAGCCGGTCGAGTTTCGTCTAAGCGACAGAACCGCCGTTCACAAGTAGGACCCGTCGGGACATATTCCGGACATTTTTCTAAATCGGCCGGTGCGCCCAACCGTCGGATTTACGGCGATTCCCCAATGCCGCCGGTGGGGATCGAACCCACGACCTTCGGATTAAAAGTCCGCTGCTCTGCCAGCTGAGCTACGGCGGCTTGCTCTCATCATGGCAGCAGCGCCACTGCCTCGATCTCGACGAGCATGCGCGGGTCGATCAGGGCGCTGACCTCGACCATCGTCATCAGCGGTCGCGTGTCGCCGAACGTCTCGCCGTGGGCGCGCCCGACCTCATCCGCGCGGGATATGTCGGTCACGTAGACGCGGGTCTGGATCACGTCGGCCAGGCCAGCGCCGGCGCGCCCGAGCTCGTGCTCGAGCTTGCGAAGGATCTCGGCAGTCTGCTCGTAGGGGTTGCCGCCGCGGACCACGCCGTCCTCGCCGACCGAGGTGGTGCCGCCGACGAGCACGACCTGGCCCGCCTTCACGAGGCGGCTGAAGCTGTAGGCGCGCTCGTAGGGCGAGGGCGGGTCGCCCGCCAGGCGCTGCACCTCAGCGGTCAATGCTTGAAGTGCCGCCGGCCGGTGAACACCATCAGGGCGCCGGCGGCGTCGACCGCGGCGACGACGTCGGGATCGCGCACCGAGCCGCCCGGTTGGATGATCGCCTGGACGCCCATTTCGATGGCCAGCTGGGGGCCGTCGGCGAACGGGAAGAAGCCGTCCGATGCCATCACCGCGCCGGCGATCTCGGTCCGTGACTTCTCGAGCGCCAGGCGTACGGAGTCGACACGGCTCATCTGACCGGCGCCGATGCCGACCGTCGCGAGGTCGCGCGAAAGCACGATCGCGTTGGAGCGGACGTGCTTGCAGACCTTCCACGCGAACAGCATCTCGCTCCACTCGGCCTCGGTGGGCCGGCGCTCGCTGACGACCTGCATGTCGGCGCGGTCCTCGAGGTCCGAGTCGCGGTCCTGCACGAGCATGCCGCCGACGACCTGGCGCAGCTGGGGGTCGATCATGTTCGCCGTGCGGCGCTCGCGGTCGTCGAGGATCCGCATGTTGGGCTTGGTCTGGAGCACCTCGAGCGCGTCCTCGTCGTAGCCGCGGGCGAACAGCACCTCGATGAACTGCCCGACGAGCGCCTCCGCCAGCTCGCGGTCGACGCGGCGGTTGATGCAGATCACCCCTCCGTACGCGGACAGCGGATCGCAGGCAAACGCCTTCTGGTAGGCGTCGAGCGGCGCCGTGCTCACGGCCACGCCGCACGGGTTGTTGTGCTTAATGATCACGCAGGCGGGGATCTGGAACTCGGCGAGGAGGATGCGGCCCGCGTCGAGGTCGAGGAGGTTGTTAAGCGAGATCTCCTTGCCGCCGAGCTGGGAGATCATCGACAGGACGTGCGTGCGAGTCCCGACCTGGGCGTAGTAGGCCGCGCGCTGGTGGGGGTTCTCGCCGTACGGCAGCTCGAGCACCTTCTCGAACGCCCGCACGAACAGCGGCGGGAAGTCCTCCCGCTTCTCCTGGAACCAGCGGGCGATCGCGGTGTCGTAGCGGGCGGTGTAGGCGAACGCCTCGGCGGCCAGGTTCTCGCGCGTGGCCAGCGACAGCCTGCGGTCGGACTCGCGCAGCTCGGCGAGGACGGCGTCGTAGCTCTCGGGGCTCACGACCGGCGCGGTGAACGCGCAGTTTTTGGCGGCGGCGCGGATCATCGTCGGGCCCCCGATGTCGATGTTCTCGATCACCTCGCCGTCCGAGATACCGCGTTGCGCCGCGGTCCGCTCGAACGGATAGAGGTTCACGCACACCAGGTCGACGAACTCGACTTCCTGCTCGCGCGCCGCCTGCATGTGGGATTCGTCATCCCGGACGGCGAGTAATCCTGCGTACAGCTTCGGGTGAAGCGTCTTGACCCGGCCGTCCATGATCTCGGGGAAGTTCGTCAGATCGCTGATCGAGCGCACGGGCACGCCGGCATCCTCGAGCGCTCCGGCGGTCCCGCCGGTGGACACGATCTCGACCCCGAGATCGGCCAGCCCGCGGGCGAATTCGGCGATCCCCGTCTTGTCGGAGACCGACAGCAGAGCCCGGGCGATCTGGACCTCTCCTGGAGCGACCGTCGCGAATTCGGTGGACGGACGGATCTCCTGTTCCATCGTCATCCGACTCTACCGGTCAATCACGACACGCCGCGGGTTGGCGGGGTCGAAGCTGACCGCTCCGCTGGCGATCAACCGCACGGCCTCGGGCAGCAGCTCGTGCTCGATCGCGTGCAGGCGCTCGAGGACGTCGGCGGCGTCGCGGACATCCGGCAACTCGACCGCGCGCTGGAGGATCACGGGCCCCGTGTCGACCCCCTCGTCGACGAAATGCACGGTCACGCCAAACACCTTGACGCCGTACGCGAGTGCCTGATCCACGGCGTTCAGTCCGGGAAACGCCGGCAGCAGCGCCGGGTGGACGTTGATGACCCGGTGCGCGAACGTCGACAGAAACGACGGGCTGAGCAGCTGCATGTAGCCGGCCAGCACCACGAGCTCGGTCCCCTGCTCGCCGAGCCACTGCGCGATCGCATCGTCGCGCGAGGCGCGATCGGGATACATCCGCAGCGGAAACAGAGCCGTCGCCACCCCCGCCGCGCGGGCGCGCTCGAGGGCGCGCGCGTCCGGTCGGTCGGAAGCGACCCCCACCACTTCGACGTTGTCGTGGCCGTGGACGTGATCGAGGAGCGCCTGGAGATTGGTCCCCTCACCCGAGGCGAGGACCGCGACGTTCATGCCGCTCTGCCGAGGCTCATGCCGCTCTGAGCTTCGGGAACTTGCCGCCGGAGGAGCGCAACGTCCCGGACTCGAGCAGCTCATCGACCCGCCCGAGCACGTCGACCGAGCGCAGATGGGCGAACTCGCCATACAGAGGCAACGAGTCGTACGCGTACTGGACGATCACCTTCGAGCGCCCTCCGCGGAGGATCTCGACCGCCCGGGTCCGGCCGACCGGAGGCCGCGCCGAGCGCACGATCTCGACGATCGCGCAGTCCAGGTCCGGCTCTCCGCCCGGGGCACCCGAGGCAGCCGCCGCCACGGCACGCGCGGGCGCCCTCGGCACCAGCTCAGGCGCGCACGTGTCGCAACAGTCCACCTGCGCTCGCGGCTGGGAGCGGTCCCCGAAATGCGCGAGGAGTGCCGCCCGCCGGCACTGCGAGCGCTCGACGTAGTCCCACACGGACCGATACTGGGCCCAGCGGGCGCGCTCGGCGTCGCGGCCGGAGGCCAGGCAGGTCGCCAGTGTGCGGCGATCCCATTCGCCGACGACCTGGCCCACGGCTCGGTCCGGCGGCGCCGGCGACGGCGCCACCATGCCGGCGCGAGCGAGATGGCCGATCACCGCCCGCACCGAGTCCTCGTCCGAGCGCCGTCCAAGGACGCCCGCGAGCTCGCGCAGCGCGACGTCGTAGCGGCCGTCGATTCCGGCCCAGCGCAGCCGCTCGGCGACGCCCTCGAACGCCCGCTCGGACACCCGCGCGCGCTGGATGAAGAACACATGCAGGCCCTTGTCGCGCTGCTCGGCGAACAGCAGGCAGCGCGAAGGCCGCCCGTCGCGTCCCGCCCGCCCGGCCTCCTGGTAGTAGGCCTCGAGCGAGCCCGGCACCGACGCGTGAGCGACGGTACGGACGTCGGCCTTGTCGATCCCCATCCCGAAGGCGTTGGTCGCGACGATCACGCGAGCGTCCCCCGCCATGAACCGGTCCTGCGTGCTCGCGCGCACGCGACGGTCGAGACCGGCGTGGTAGACGAGCACCTCCTCGCCGAGGGAGCGCGCCAGCATCCTGCCGAGCGTCTCGCTGGCGTCGCGCGTTCCGGCGTACACGATCGCCGGCAGCGCATCGGCCGCCGCGAGCGCGGCGGCGAGCCGGCGCTCCTTGTCCAGCGAGCCGCCGCAGCGGACCACGGCAAAGCTCAGGTTCGGCCGGTCGAAGCCGGTCGTTACCCGCACGGGGTCGCTGAGCTCAAGGCGGCGGACGATGTCATCGGCGACCCGCGGCGTGGCGGTGGCGGTCAGCGCCATCGTCGCGTGCGCCCCGACGCGCCTCGCAGCCGAGGCGAGCGAGAAGTAGTCGGGCCGGAAGTCGTGGCCCCACTGCGAGACGCAGTGAGCCTCGTCGACGACGAACAGCCCCACCCGCACACGGGAGAGCGCGGCCTCAAATCCCGGTGAGCCGAAGCGCTCGGGCGCCACGTAGAGGAGCCGGACCTCGCCGCGGGCGGCGCGCTCGACCGCGTGCGCGTTCAGCGCCCCAGCGCGCTGGGCGTTGACGAGCTCGACCCGGCCGGGCGCCACGTTCTCGAGCGACTGCACCTGATCCTGCATCAGCGACACGAGCGGCGAGACGACGAGCGTGAGGTCGTCGCGCATCAGCGCCGGCAGCTGGTAGCAGAGCGACTTGCCCGAGCCCGTAGGCATCACCACCAGCGAGTCCCGATTGCTCAGCGCGGCCTCCACGGCGGAGGCCTGGCCGGGGCGAAAGGCGCCGAAGCCAAAGATCGTGCGCAGCGACTCGAGGGCATCCATCGGACCGGCGACGATACCGCCGGCAGCGGCGGCCCCAGCGACCCATCCTGTGTGCCGAAGCTCACAGCGAGAACGCTGTCGCAGCCGCACACTCTGATGGCGGGGCGCCACCACCTTGGAGGCAGCAATGCACTTCGCCGGAGGCACACTCATCTTCATCGGATTCGTCGTCGCGTACTTCTTCGTGCTCGCGTTCTCGCTGTACACACGGCAAGGCAGCGCGATCAACCAGCATCCCTACCGCGACCCGTACGGTGACGCGCCCGGGGCGTGGCGGAAGAGCTCGCTCTCGCACGACGAGCGCGCCTCGATCGACTACGCGCGCGGAACTCGGTAGCGGCGGGGGGGCGAGGCGCGGCGATACACAGCGCCACCTGCCTTCGGCCCTTGTGGCAGAGCCCCTATTACGCTCGGACCAGAGGCAGCTCTAACTCAAACTTGCCGTTCGCCTGCTCGGTGCCCTCGAGCGGATAGTCGCCAGTGAAGCACGCGTCGCAGTGGGTCGCGCGGGACGCGCCGACCGCTTCGTACACGCCCTCCATCGAGAGGTAGTGCAGCGAGTCGGCGCCGAGCTCGGCCGTGATCTCCGCGACGTCGCGGTCGTGGGCGATCAGCTCCTCGCGCGTGGACATGTCGATCCCGTAGTGGCACGGGTGCTTGATCGGTGGCGCCGAGATCCGCAGGTGGACCTCGGCGGCGCCGGCCTCGCGCAGCATCTGCACGATCTGACGGGTCGTGTTGCCGCGCACGATCGAGTCGTCGACGACGATCAGGCGCTTACCTGAGACGACCTCGGGCAGGGGGTTGAATTTCAGCCGCAGGCCGTGGCGCCGGAGTTCCTGGCCGGGCTGGATGAACGTCCTCGCGACGTAGCGGTTTTTGATGAAGCCGTCGTCCTGGGGTAGGCCGGCGGCGCGGGCGAGCCCGCGCGCCGCGGCGTTCCCAGAGTCGGGCACCGGGATCACGAGATCGGCCTCGACCGGGGCCTCGCGCCACAGAATCTCGCCCATGCGCGCGCGCGCGACCTGGAGCACCGTGCCCGCCATCCGCGAGTCGGGACGCGCGAAGTAGATGTACTCGAACACGCAGAACGCGTGGCGCTCGGACCCGGCGACGACGCGCGTCCGGATGCCGCGATCGGTGAGCGTGACGACCTCGCCGGGCTGGACCTCGCGCAGGAAGCGCGCGCCGATCAGGTCGAAGGCACACGACTCGCTGGCGACGCAGTAGGCCGCGCCGCCCTGGCCGTCCTCGATCATCCCCAGCGCGAGCGGCCGAAGCCCGTGGGGGTCGCGGAAGGCGACCACCGCGTCCTCGGTCATCACGACGGTCGAGAACGCACCGCGCAGGCGCGGGAGCACCTCGGCGACCGCGTCCTCGATCCGCTCCGCCGGATGGGTGGCCAGCAGCGCGGCGATGATCTCGGAGTCCGAGGTCGAGCGGAACGGTACGTCCTGCCCGCGGAGCTCCGAGTGCAGCTCGACCGCGTTGATCAGGTTGCCGTTGTGGGCGAGCGCCAGCGTCCGGCGGTCGTCGCGGACGATCGGCTGAGCGTTCTCCCACTCCGAGGAGCCGGTCGTCGAATAGCGGACGTGGCCGATCGCCATGTCGCCGACGAGCGAGCGCAGCATGTGCTCGTCGAACACCTGCGCCACGAGGCCCTGATCGCGGATCGCCATGATGCTGCCGCCGCGCGGCGCGGTCGCGATCCCCGCGGACTCCTGCCCGCGGTGCTGGAGCGCGAACAGGGCGAAATACGCGAGGCGAGCGACGTCGTGTTCGGGAGCGTAGATCCCAAAGACTCCGCACTCGTCGCGTGGCCCGTCGCGATGATCATTCGTGGAAACCATGTCCCTCGCCAAGCATGCCGCAGGCCTCGGCCAGACCCTTTTAGCGTAGCAACGAGAGCGCTCGGGACAGACAAAAACGCCGCTATTTGGCTATGACGAGCTCGTGGAGCCCGTCGTTCCAAGCGCTTGCCAGCGTGGCGATCGGAACTGTCAGCGTCCCCTCGACCTCGAGCTCGTCGCCGCCCACACGGCCGATCACCTGAAGGCCCGCCACCGCCTGCTCATCGCCCGAGACGACGAACGCTCGCCCCGGCGCCTCGGCGAACGGCGGCACCCCCGCCGGAAGCCTGACCGACGCTCCGATGCCTCCGGCGATGCAGGACTCGGCGATCGCGACCGCGAGACCGCCCTCGGCCACGTCGTGGGCGCTGCGGAGCGCTCCGGACCGAACCCGGTTTCGCACATCGTCGTGCACCTCACGGACCGCGGCGGCGTCGATCCGCGGAAGCTCGCCGACCGGCGCTTCGCCACGAAGCTTGGCCAGCTCCGAGCCCGTCATCGACGGGGCGAACGTCCCGGCGAGCGCGATCAGATCTCCCGGGCGCGCGAAACCGAGCCGGCCGGGGGACGCAGCGTCCGGCAGCCGCCCCACGATCCCGACGACGGGGGTGGGGAAGATCGGGCCGCTCGGCGCCTCGTTGTAGAGCGAGACGTTGCCGCCGACGACGGGGATGCCGAGCGCCTCGCAGGCCTCGGCCAGCCCCTCCACCGCCTCCGCGAGCTGCCAGGCCACGTGCGGCTTCTCCGGGTTCCCGAAGTTCAGGCAGTTCGTCAGGCCGAGCGGCTCGGCGCCGACGCACGCGAGGTTCGCCGAGCACTCGAACACGGCCTCAGCGGCCCCGGCGCGGGGGTCGCAGGCGACACGGCGTCCGTTGCCGTCGATCGAGACGGCGATCGCGCCGCCATCGGGGAGCATCAGGACAGCGGCGTCGGCCTCCTCGGGCCGGCGTACGGTCCGGGACTGAACGATCCAGTCGTACTGCTCGAACACCGGCCGGCGCGAGGCGACGTTCGGCGAGCGCACCAGCGCGAGCAGCGTCTCGACCGGCGACTCGCCGCCGGTCAGCACCGCATCGGGAGCTGGGTAGAGAGGCGCGTCGTCCGGGGTCGGGACGGGGTCGAGGTCGTACATCGGGCAGGCGTCGACGAGCACGTCGACGGGCAGCTCGCCGACGAGCGTGCCCGCGTCCAGCACCCTCAGGCGGCCGGAGTCTGTGACGCAGCCGATCGGCGTCGCGAGCGTCTCCCACCGCTCGCACACCTCGATCACCTGACCGACGCGCTCAGGCGCGACCACGCACAGCATCCGCTCCTGGGACTCGGAGATCATGATCTCGAACGGCTCGAGGCCCTCCTCGCGCAGCGGCACACGTGAGACGTCGACGTCCAGGCCGACGCCGCCCTTGCTCGCCATCTCGGACGCCGACGAGGTCAGCCCGGCGGCGCCGAGGTCCTGGAGTGAGACGAGGAGCTCGCGGTCGAGCAGCTCGAGGCAGCACTCGAGCAGCTTCTTCTCCGCGAAGGGATCCCCGATCTGGACCGACGGCCGCTTCGCCTCGTCGCCCTCGCCGAGCTCCGCGCTCGCGAGCACCGACGCGCCCCCGATCCCATCGCGACCGGTGAGCGCGCCGAGCAGGACGAGCACGTTGCCCGGACCCGCTGCGGCGCTGCGGGTGAGCCGCTCGTGCGGGGCGAGACCGAGGCACATCGCGTTGATCAGGCAGTTCTGCTCGTAGCTCTGCTCGAAGTAGATCTCGCCCCCGACCGTGGGGACGCCGATCGAATTGCCGTAGTGGCCGATTCCCGCGACGGCGCGCTCGAGCAGGTAGCGCGAGCGCTGCGAGTCGGCGGGCTCCCCGAACCGCAGCGAGTCGAGCACCGCGATCGGGCGGGCGCCGACAGCGAACACGTCGCGCAGGATTCCGCCGACGCCGGTCGCCGCTCCCTGGAACGGCTCCACCGCGCTCGGGTGGTTGTGGGACTCGACCTTGAACGCCACGGCCAGTCCGTCACCGACGTCGACCGCCCCGGCGTTCTCCCCCGGGCCCATCAGCAGATGCGGCCCGTCGGTTGGCAGGCGGCGCAGCAGCTTGCGCGAGTGCTTGTAGGCGCAGTGCTCTGACCACATCAACGACAGCATGGCCAGCTCGACGTCGTTCGGCTCGCGGCCGAGCCGCTCGAGGATCAGCTCGTACTCGTAGTCAGTTAGACCGAGGGCGCGATGCCTAGACGAAGACGCTGTCGGCGACATGCGTTCTCATCGACTCGAAGATCTTCAGCCCGTCGGTGGAACCCGTCAGCGAGTCCACCGCGTGCTCCGGGTGCGGCATCAGGCCGAACACGTTTCCGCGCTCGTTGCGAACGCCGGCGATGTCGCGGAGGGAGCCGTTCGGGTTCTCTTTGGGGGCGTAGCGGAGGACGACCTGGCCACTCGCTTCGAGCCGGTCGAGTTCGTGCGCCGGCGCGTAGAACCGTCCCGTCGTGTGCTTGACCGGGATCGAGAGGCGCTGCCCTTCGTCACACGCGCGCGTGAAGGCGCTGTCGTTGTGAACGACCTCCAGGCCTACCTGCCGGCAGACGAACCGCAGCGAGACGTTCGGCAGGAGCGCGCCGGGAAGCAGACCGGCCTCGCACAGGACTTGAAATCCGTTGCAGATACCCAGCACGAGGCCGCCGTCGCGAGCGAACTCCGCCACCTCCTCCATCACCGGGGCGAACCGGGCGATCGCGCCGGCGCGCAGGTAGTCCCCGTACGAAAAGCCGCCGGGGACGACGACCGCGTCGACGCCGTGCAGGTCGTGGTCCGCGTGCCACAGCAGGACCGCATCTCCAACTCGCGCCGCCGCCTCCAGCGCGTCGACCTCGTCGCACGATCCGGGGAAGCGGATCACGCCGAACTTCACGAGGGCGCCTCGATGATCTCGTAGTCCTCGATCAGCGGGTTGGCGAGCAGCCGCTCGCACATCTCGGGCAGCCGATCCGGATCCTCGACCTCGAGCTCGACCAGCCGGCCGACGTGGACGTGCCGGACGCCGTGAAAGCCGAGAGCCGGCAGCGCCCGCTCGACGGCCTGGCCCTGGGGATCGAGGATCCCCTCCTTCGGCCTCACGAGGACCCGTGCCTTCATGCCGCGCCGGTGCGCCGAAGCCATGTGTCGAACGGCTCATCCACGATCCGCTCGTAGGCCTCGACGTACTTCTCTCGCGTGCGAGCCACCACGTCGTCGGGAATCGGTGGCGCCGGCGGAGTGCGATCCCAGCCGGTTGACGAGGCCCAGTCACGCACGAACTGCTTGTCGAAGCTCGGCTGACCTCGGCCCGGCTCGTACTGATCGGCGGGCCAGAAGCGCGATGAGTCGGGGGTGCAGACCTCGTCGCCGAGGGTCAGCTCCCGGTCGGCGTCGAGTCCGAACTCGAACTTCGTGTCGGCGAGGATGATCCCGCGTGACCGGGCGTGATCGGCGGCGTGCTCGTAGACGGCGATCGACACGTCGCGCAACCGCTCGGCCAGGGCCCGATCCCCGACGAGCCCGACCGCCCCTTCGAAGTCGATCGCCTCGTCGTGCCCGACATCGGCCTTCGTGGATGGGGTGAAGATCGGTTCCGGTAGGCGATCAGACTCGCGCAGTCCCGCCGGCAGCTCGATTCCCGAGACCGCCCCGGTCTGCTGGTAGTCCTTCCATCCCGATCCGCTCAGGTAGCCGCGGACGACGCACTCGACGGGCAGCATGTCGAGCTTGCGCACGACCATCGCGCGACCGCGAACCTCGTCCGGCACGCCGTCGGTAACCGACAGCAGGTGGTTCGGGACGATCCCGGAGGTGCGCTCGAACCAGAATGTCGAGAGTCCCGTGAGGACGTTGCCCTTGTCCGGGATCGGGGTCGGATGGACGACGTCGTAGGTCGAGATCCGGTCCGAGGCGGCGATCAGCAGCGTGTCGCCGAGGTCATAGATTTCGCGGACCTTCCCCGAGGCGATGAGGGGTAGGTCGGCGATCGCGGTCACTGTTTCGATCCTAGCAACGGCCCCGGCGCGCGGCCCGGTTCTCGCCGGCGCGGTCCGCGCGCTCACCCAGCCGAAAATCATGCTTAACACGTCAATCTCGGCTCAGACCCCGAGCCCTGTCGTACTGAGCACGCTCCTCATGCATAACTCGACAGGCCTCGCCGATTTCGGCGGTCGTGACGTGTTATGCAGCATTTGGAGCCGCCCTCGGCCCGCCCGGGCATGTCACCTCCTCCTTCCCCAGCGCCATTTACCGAGCCGCCCGCCCGCGAGAGCTGCGTGCCCGCGGGCCGATAGCCCCAGCGCCCGACAGGTTATGCGCCAGCGCTCAGCCCGCCGGCGAGCACCGCCGGCGCGTCGATCGCGTCCAACCGCCCGACGATCTCGTCGGCATATCGCACGAACGGCGCGTAGTCGAAGATCGCGTCGAGATCGAGCGTGGCGCCCACCGGGTCGGCCGCCAGCAGGTCGCGTAGCTGAACGCGCTCGTCGAGGGCCCGTTGCGCGAGTCGCTGGACGCTCCGGTAGGCGTCGTCTCGCGTGAGGCCGTGCTCCACGAGCGCCAGCAGTACCCGCTGGGAGAACAGCGCGCCGTAGGTCAGGTCGAGGTTCTCGCGCATCCGGCGAGCGTCGACGACCATCCCGTCGACGAGCCCGAGCACGCGCCTCTGCATGTGGTCGAGCAGGGTCGTCGAGTCCGGGAGGATGATCCGCTCGACCGACGAGTGGGAGATGTCGCGCTCGTGCCACAGGGCGACGTTCTCGACCGCCGCCGACGCGTTGCCGCGGAGCACCCGAGCCAGTCCGGCGACTTGCTCTGACTTGATCGGGTTGCGCTTGTGCGGCATCGCGCTCGACCCCTTCTGCCCTGCGGAGAACGGTTCGCGCACCTCGCCGACCTCGGTCCGCGCCAGGTGGCGGAGCTCGGTCGCGAACCGCTCCAGCCCGGCGCCGGCGAGCGCGATCGCCTGCAAGAGCTCCGCGTGGCGGTCGCGCGCGACGACCTGGGTCGAGACGGGCTCGCGCTCCAGACCGAGCCGGCGGAGCACCAGCTCCTCGAAGTCCGGCGAGGTCGCCGAGTACGTCCCCACCGCGCCGGAGATCGCTCCGACCGCGGCCTGCTCGAAAGCCCGCTCGAGCCGGCGCAGGTTGCGGTCCGCCTCGAACGCGAACCCGGCGAGCTTGATCCCGAACGTCGTGGGCTCCGCATGAATCCCGTGCGTCCGGCCGACGCACAGCGTGTGCACGTGTTCCCGCGCGCGAGCGGCGAACGCCTGCACGAGCCGGCGCGAGTCCGGCAGCACGAGCTCGCCGACCCGGCGCAGCTGCAACGCCAAACCCGTGTCGAGCACGTCGCTCGAGGTCAGCCCGTAGTGGATCCAGCGACCGGCGGGGCCAGCCGACGCCGCGAGCACGTCGACAAACGCGGCCGTGTCGTGGTCGGTGACCTTCTCGCGCTCCTCGATCGCCTCGACGGTGAACGTCGCGCGCCGGATCGCATCGAGCTCCTCGGAGGTGGGGCCATCCATCTCCTCGCATGCCGCGACCTCGACCTCGCGCATCGCGTCGAACCGGGCATGGTCCGACCACGCCTCGGCGAGAGCATCACGGGTATAGCGAGCGATCACACTCGGATTATGGGGGACGGCGCGGCCGCCGCGCCTTCACCCGCCGGCGCTCACGCCCCGAGGATGCGGGCTGCCAGCACCGCCGCGTTGCGCGCGTTGTCGACGCCGACGCACGCGACCGGCACGCCCGGAGGCATCTGCGCGATCGACAAGAGCGCGTCGAGGCCGCCGGCGACCGACATGCGGCTCGTGAGGGGAACGCCGATCACGGGCAGATCGCTATGGGCCGCGACCACGCCGGGGAGGGCGGCGGACAGGCCGGCGCCGGCGATGATCACGCGGAGACCACGGATCCGCGCGTTCTTCGCGTACTCGGCGACCTTGTCCGGCTCGCGGTGGGCGGACATCACCCTGACCTCGGACGGGATGCCCCGGTCGCTCAGCTCCTTCTCGGCGGCCTCCATCGCCGCCATGTCGCTCTTTGACCCCATCACGATCCCGACCAGCGGGCCGCCGACGTCGAGCTCTTCGAACGCGGCCGCGGGCTCGGCCATCACCTGGGAAACCTGCGGCTCCTGCTCGCTCACGCGCGACTCCGCTCACCGGCGACGAGTCGCAGCGCGATGTCGCCACGGAACTGCTTGCCGTCGAAGTGGATCATGTTCGCAGCAGCATATGCGGCGGCCCGGGCGGCAGCGGCGTCGGGCCCGAGCCCGGTCACGTTCAGCACGCGCCCTCCGGCGGTCACGATCTCAGCGGACCGGGATCGCGCCGTGCCCGCGTGGGTCACGAACACGTCCGCGGGGACCTCGTCCAACCCGGTGATCACGTCCCCGCTCGAAGAGGACGCCGGATAGCCCCGGCTGGCGAGGACGACGGTCACGGCGGTCTCCGGCGCCCACTCCAGGCGAGCGCCGTCGAGTCCACCCGGCGTGATCGTGGCCTCCATCAGTCCGAGCAGGTCCGAGCGCAGCCGGGGCAGGATCGCCTGCGTCTCTGGATCGCCGAAGCGCACGTTGAACTCGAGGACCTTGACTCCGTCGTCGCTCGTCATCAGACCCGCGTACAGGACGCCGTGAAACGGCGTTCCCCGGCGTGCGAGCTCGTCGAGCACCGGCTGGTGGACGGCCGCACAGATCTCGTGGGCCCGGGCCTCGTCGACCGACGGGACGGGCGAATAGGAACCCATGCCGCCCGTGTTGGGGCCCTCGTCTTCGTCGTAGATCCGCTTGTAATCCTGGGCTGACGCGAGCGGCACTGCTCTCCGTCCGTCGCACAACGCGAGCAGCGAGAGCTCCTCGCCCTCGAGGTGCTCTTCGACGACCACCTTGTCGGTGTCGAACCGTCGCTCGACGAGCAGCGCGTGGAACGCCTCCCGGGCGCTCGCCTCGTCGGGGGCGATGATCACTCCTTTGCCGGCCGCAAGCCCGTCCGCTTTGATGACGGCCGGATATTGGTCGATCGCCGCGAGTCCCTCCTCGGGCGTGTGCACGACCTTGTGGTCAGCGGTCGGCACGCTGGCGGCAGCCATCAGCTCCTTGCTGAAGGCCTTCGACCCTTCGAGTCGCGCGGCCGCGGCCGTCGGCCCGAAGCACCGAATCCCCGCCTCGCCGAGGGCGTCGACGAGCCCGGCGACGAGCGGCGCCTCCGGGCCGACGACGACCAGCGATGCTCGTTCGTCGCGAGCGGCCGCAACCAGCCCGTCGAGATCGTCGGCTCCCACGTCGAGCACACGGACCTGCTCAGCGATCCCGGCGTTCCCCGGGGCACAGATGACCTCGGGCGAGCGCGGCGAGCGCAGCAGCGCCTGGACGAGCGCGTGCTCGCGGCCGCCGGAGCCGACGACCAGCGTGCGCGGCTTGCTGTCCTCAGATGGCGCCAATGAAGTCGTCGATCGGGATCGCCACCAGGGTCTCGTACTTCGCCGTCCCGCGCGACCCGAGCTCGAGCGAGACGCGTGAGATCGTCTTCTCGTCCGGCGCCTCCACGACGTTCACGAAGTCGAACTGCCCGAGGGTCGCCCACTGCGCCTTGACCGTCGCGCCGAGCTGCTCCACCTCACGGTTCACCTCGCGGATCCGCGACGGGTTGTTCTTGATCGTCTGCACACCTTCGGGGGTCAGCGTCGACAGCATGATGTATGTCGGCATAGCCATCTCCTTCTCATGTTGGAGCCGCACTTCTACCACGGCGGCGCGCCTCGGTCCTTCGCCCCCCGGCGCCCCAGTAAGCTCCGCCCGTCAAGAGGACTGCTGCGATGGCTCATTCGGAGACGAGATTCGCCAAGGCAGGCGATCTGAGCATCGCCTATCAGACGCTGGGCGACGGCGACATCGATCTGATCCTGATCCCCCAGTGGCTCTCGAACATCGAGCAGTACTGGGAGCATCCCGAGGCAGCGTACTTCCTGCGCCGGATCGCATCCTTCGCTCGCCTGATCATGTTCGACAAGCGCGGGACCGGGCTGTCCGACCCGGTACCGAGCACACAGACGCTCGAGGAGCGGATGGACGATGTGATCGCGGTCATGGACGCTGTCGGCTCCGAGCGCGCGGTCCTGTTCGGGCCCTCCGAGGGCGGCCCGATGGCGGCACTCTTCGCCGCCACCTATCCCGAGCGCTGCATCAGCCTGATCCTGTACGGGACCCTCGCTCGGTGGCTCCAGGCCCCCGACTATCCCCAGGGGCGACCGGCGGAGCTCGTCGCCGCGTACGGCAAGGTCTGGATCGACGGCTGGGGGACGGGCGCCTCGCTGAACGTGCTCGCGCCATCGCTCGTTGACGACGAGCGGTTCCGCCGGTGGTGGGGGCGGTTCGAGCGCTACTCCGTTCGCCCGTCGATGGTCGGCCCGATCTTCGACGCCCTCGCCGAGCTCGACATCCGCGCCGTGCTTCCGGCGATCCGCGTCCCGACGCTGATTCTCCACCGCCGCGGCGACCGCCTGGTCGACGTCGCCAACGGCCGCTTCCTGGCCGAGCAGATCCCGCAAGCTCGCTACCTCGAACTGCCCGGTGACGACCACATCTACTTCACGGGCGACTCCGACGCGCTCCTCGACGAGATCGAGGAGTTCGTCACCGGCTCGCGTGGCGCCCACGAACCTGATCGCGTGCTCGCCACGGTCATGTTCACCGACATCGTCGGCTCGACCGAGCACGCGGCCCGTCTCGGCGACCGCCGCTGGCACGAGCTGATCGCGGATCACGACCGGCTGCTGCAGAACCGGATCGCCGATTACCGAGGGCGGACCGTCAGGCGGACCGGCGACGGTGTGTTCGCCTCGTTCGACGGCCCGGCCCGCGCGATTCGTTGCGCGATCTCGCTGCTCGACGCCGGCCGCAGTCTTGAGCTGTCCCTGCGCGCCGGTCTCCACACGGGCGAATGCGAGCTCGCCGGCGACGATCTCGCGGGCGTCACCGTCCACATCGGTGCGCGCATCGCCGATCTCGCCGAGCCGGAGCAGGTGCTTGTCTCAGGGACCGTCCGCGACCTCGTCGTCGGGTCGAACATCCCATTCAGCTTCCGCGGCGTCGAGTCGCTCGACGGCGTCCCGGGAGAGTGGCGCCTGTTCACCGTCGACGACGAGAACGGGGCGCCAAGCCCCCGAAAGCAGTAGCAGGGCCGCTATCCGCAGCCACGGTCTCTGTGGCGAGTGTGTGCCGGGACCGTGCCGAGAGTGTCACGGGAAACCTGCATAACACGACAACACCGGCAACAGATCCGAGCCCTGTCGATCTACGCACACTCTTCATGCACAACTCGACAAGCCTCGCCATCCGGCGCAAGATTGTCGTGCTGTGCACCATCGAAACGGCCCTCCGGTGGCCCCTCGCCCGATCCTTCCCCAGCGCCGTTCACCGGGCCGCCCACCAACCAAGGCCAACGCGACCACGACCAGTCGAACCAAGAAGGGCGCGCCCCCCAAGGGCGCGCCCCCTATCCACTACTAGACGGTCGCCTTCGCCCCGGCTCGCTCGAAGACGATGTCGCCCTCGGCGGCGTCCACACGAACTGTGTCGCCGGGTGCGAACCGCCCCTCGAGGATCGCCAGCGCCAGCGGATCGACGAGCCGCTTCTGGATCACTCGCTTCAGCGGCCGCGCACCGTAGGTGGGGTCGTAGCCGAGGTTCCCCAGCAGCGTCCGCGCCGTATCGGTGAGCTCGATCTCGATGTCCCGCTCGCGGACGCGCCGCACGAGCAGCTCGACCTGGAGATCGACGATCTCCGAGATCTGTTCGCGGGTGAGTGAGTGGAACTCGACAATGTCGTCGAGGCGGTTGATGAACTCCGGCTTGAAGTAGGCGTCGACGCCGGCCCGGCCGCCCGGAATGTTCGACGTCATGATCAACACGGTGTTCTTGAACGACACGGTGCGACCCTGACCGTCGGTCAGGCGCCCGTCGTCCATCACCTGAAGCAGGGTGTTGAACACGTCCGGGTGCGCCTTCTCGATCTCGTCGAGCAGCACGACGGAGTAGGGCCGCCGGCGAACGGCCTCGGTCAGCTGTCCGCCCTCGTCGTAACCGACGTATCCGGGCGGGGCACCGACCAGCCGTGAGACGGAATGCTTCTCCATGTACTCGGACATGTCGATCCGGACCATCGCGTCCTGGCTGTCGAACATGAACTCGGCGAGGGCTCGTGCGAGCTCGGTCTTGCCGACGCCCGTCGGCCCGAGGAACAGGAATGTCCCGATCGGACGGTTGGGGTCCTGCAGGCCGGCGCGCGAGCGCCGGAGCGCGGCCGAGACGGCCTCGACCGCCTCGTCCTGTCCGATCACGCGCTGGTGCAGCCGCTCCTCCATGTGAACCAGCTTCTCGATCTCGCCCTCCATCAGGCGCGAGACCGGAATGCCCGTCCACTTGGCGACGACCTCGGCGACATCCTCGGCGTCGACGTCGTCCTTCAGGAACCTCGGGCCCGACCCCGCCTCGGCGGCAGCTTCAGCGCTCTCGGCCGCCTCCAGCCGCTTCTCGAGCTCCGGGATCGTCCCGTACTGAAGCTCGGCGGCGCGTCCGAGGTCAGCCTCGCGCTGCGCGCGCTCGAGCTCGATCTTGGCCTGGTCGATCTTCTCGCGGACCTCGGATGTGGCACCGATCGTCTCCTTCTCGCGCTGCCACTCGGCGTGCATTCCCGCGGAGCGTTCCTTCTCCTCCGCCAGGGACCGCTCGAGCTGTTCACGGCGCGCGACCGTGCCCGGATCATCGTCCTCGCCGAGCGACTGCAGCTCGATCTCGAGCTGCATGATGTGGCGATCGACCTCGTCGATCTCCGTTGGCTTGGAGTCGATCTCCATCCGGATTCGGGACGCGGCCTCGTCGACCAGATCGATCGCCTTGTCGGGGAGGAAGCGGTCGGCGATATAGCGGTGGCTGAGTGTCGCCGCCGCGACGAGCGCCGAGTCCTGGATCTTCACGTTGTGGTGGACCTGGTAGCGGTCCTTGAGCCCGCGCAGGATCGCGATCGTGTCCTCGACGGTCGGCTCGCCCACGAACACGGGCTGGAAGCGCCGCTCGAGCGCCGGGTCCTTCTCGATGTGCTTGCGGTACTCGTCGAGCGTCGTAGCGCCGACCGCCCGCAGCTCCCCGCGCGCGAGCATCGGCTTGAGCATGTTCCCGGCGTCCATGGCGCCCTCGGCGGCGCCGGCGCCGACGATCGTGTGCAGCTCGTCGATGAAGACGATGATCTGCCCCTTGGCGTCGGCGATCTCCTTCAGGACGGCCTTCAGCCGGTCCTCAAATTCGCCGCGGTACTTGGAGCCGGCGACCATCGCGCTGAGATCCAGCGCCATCAGCCGCCGGTCGCGCAGGCCCTCGGGAACGTCGCCGGCGACGATCCGCTGGGCCAGGCCCTCGACGATCGCCGTCTTGCCGACGCCGGGCTCGCCGATCAGCACTGGGTTGTTCTTCGTACGTCGGCTCAGCACCTGGATCACGCGCCGGATCTCGTCGTCGCGTCCGATCACGGGGTCGAGCGAGCCCTGCGCCGCCGCCTCGGTGAGGTCGCGCGCGAAACGCTTCAGCGCCTGGAACTTGTCCTCGGGGTTCTCGTCGGTGACCCGGTGGCCGCCACGGACCTCCGAGATCGCCTTGAGCAGCTGGTCGTGGCCGGCGCCCGAGCTGCGCAGCGCGTCGCCCGCCTTGCCCGGGTGGGCGGAAATGGCCAGCGTCAGATGCTCGGTCGAGATGTACTCGTCGCCGAGATCCCGCATCTCCTTCTCGGCGTCGCGCAAGACCTGGACGAGCTCGCTGGAACCGCCGGCGGGCTCGGAGGCGCCGGCGCTCAGCTTCGGAAGTGCGTCGAGGGCGGGCCCGAGCGCCTGGCGAACGGCGCCGGGATCGACGCCGAGCTTGCGCAGCACGGGCCCAACGACGCCACCATCCTGCTCGAGCAGCACGGCGAGTAGGTGCTCCGGGGTCGTCTGCGGATTGCGCCGCTCGTCGGCCAGTCGCTGCGCGGCCTCGAGCGCCTCCCGGGACTTGATTGTGAAACGGTCTAGTTGCATAGGGCCTGGTATTCGGTTTCGGGTCTGATGTGGTCGGAAAAATCTAAGTCTGCTGGACTTAGATTATGGCACATTTCGGAGCGATTTTGGCCTGATTTATTGACCTGGGCGCTGGCACACACGCGTCCCCGGGTGTGGGCCGACGTGGCGCTCCGGCGCCCGGGCTAGCCGGCCAGCTTGAGCGTCCGACCGCCGGTCTGGAACTCGATTCTGCGGCGCCCGGCGATCAGGACCCCGAACACGGTTGCGCCGATCCGGTGATGGCCCGCCATCGCGCTGTGCAGTCGCCGCAGCTCCCTGCGCGAGAACTTGATCGGGATCGTCCGCGAGCCCTTCGCTGCGATTCGGAACACGCCCGACTCGACCGCGAACGGCTTCTTGTGGGCGATCGTCACCACGGCGTAGGCCCCGATCCGGCACGGCCCGGTGCAGGTCAGTTTCGCGAGGATCTGGTGGCGGCGGATCGGCCGCTGACCGCCGGGAAGCGAGAGGCCGATCTGTGGCGGTTGCATCGAGACCGCGAGTGGCGCGAGCCCAGCGAGGTTGACGCTGCCCCATCCCGAGGCCCTGTCGTAGCCGCGGACCGCCGTGCAGCAGCCGAGCGGTTTGCCGTTGCCGGGAATGAAGGGCCCCACGTCGTTGCCGTAGGTGAGCACGTCACCGAAGACCTGGTTGCTGAGCGTCGACGACCGGCCGAGCTGGTACAGGAGGGGGTTGGCCAGCCCGAGGTCTTGGCGGTCGTGCATCCTGAGCTCCTGGTCGACGAGCGCGAAGCCTCCGGCCAGCAGGGGCGTCGACGCGCTCGTGCCACCCACTGCTTGCCAGGGGTTCGAGTTCCCCGGGTTGATGCACTCGCCCTGCGCCGAGCAGAACACGGCGTAGCCGGGAATGATGTCCGCGAGCATCGAGACGTCGGGCACCGCGCGGCTCTGGGCCGTGATCGTGCCGTCCTGGTAGAACGGCCGGCGGAACAAGGCGCTCGAGCCGCCGCCCGCCGCCGACCCGGGCTGGATGTCCGTGTCGTTCCACACCACCTGGTCGGTGACCTGGTTGGCTGGGTTGAGCAGAATGTTGGTGCCCCCCACCCCGGTCACCCAGTCAGACGACGACGGGTAGTTCACGGCGAGTCTGTCGATCGGGAAGCCGTTGGGCCCAAGGCAGTCGGCCGACCCAGAGTCCCCGGTGGAGGCCAGGAATGTGACCCCGCTGAGCGCCGCGATCTCGAGCGCCTCCTCACTCGCCTCGATGCCCTTCACGCCGATCGCGGCGTAGACCGCCGGCTCGCACAGGCCCAGCGACGCGGAGATCACCTCCGGCTGCCGGCCGTGGTTCTGAAGCGGCGCGGTCATCGCCTCGAGCGTGTCGGCGGCGCTGGAATTGCTCTCGTACACGTCGATCGCCTTGAGGTCCGGGGCGGCGGCGTCGAGCGCCTCGATGTCGAGCGTCGATTCGCCACCCGGCGCCAAGACGTGCTTCACGCCGACCGAGAAGGCGTTCAGCTGCGGTACGTGCAGGCCGAAGCACTGCGCGAAGGTCCTGATGTCGGAGGTCTTGAAGCCGTCGATCTCGATCAGGGCCACGCGCTCGCCCTGGCCGCTGAATCCGGTGTCCTGTAGCTGGTTGAAGCCGTAAGCGGTCAGGTACTGGTTGGGGGTGAACCCGGCAGTGGCCGGGTCACCGCCCAGCTCGCCCGCGGTCGTGCCGGCGTTACAGCCGCTCGGCGTGCCGGTCCGCGGGAACGCCGACGTCGGCTGGGCCGCGATGTGGGCGCGGCGATCGAGGCTGCTGGTGGCGGCCCGCCGCGGGCCTGAGAGCGGCTGCGTGTCGAGCCCGATCACGCCTTGAACGACGCCCTTGAGCGGGGCCGGAAGGCCGACCGCCGTGTCCGGGGCGACGAACTGCGAGTGCCGCGCCGAGCGGAACGTGGTCAGTCGCGTGGCGAATACACGCTCGGCGCGGGTGGCCGTCATCGTCGCGTAGGCAAACAGTCCGGTCGCGTCGACCCTGACGTTCGTGGCGCCCGCCCCGCGGAGGTAGCGGAGAACACGCCGGCGAGTCCCGGGGGAGGCCCCGAACCGGCGCGCTGAGCGCTGGATCGACTCGTAGTGGGCGTATAGCGGAGATCCCGGCGTCGAGACCTCCAGCGCGAGCTTCGCCAGGCCGGCGTCGCGGACGACGAGCGGGAGCACGAGTTGCAGGTGCTGTGAGGATCGGGCCGGACCCACCGCGGTGGCGCGCGCCACGGGCGACGCGGCCCGGGCCGATGCGGTCGCCGCGAGCAGCATCAGCGCGCTGAGTACGCCGGCGCAGCCAAGCGCGCGCCCCGTGCTCGCCCTACCCCGCTCTCCCCATAGGCACGTCAACACCCATAGATGGTCGCACAGCGGGCGAGCGGCTGCGTCGTCTAGTTGCGGCGCTCGATCGGAATCTTGAACGTCTTCAGGTCGGCGGTGCGGACCAGCTCGCCACCCTGCTCGTAGGGCACGATCTCGGCTCGCAGCTCGCGGCGAATCGCCTCGAGCCGCTCGACCTCGGCTTTCAGCTCCCCGGCTCGGCGCTCGAGCATGGACACCTTGCGAGCCATCGCCTCGAGCTTCTCCTCGAGCTCGAAGACCCGCTCGACGCCGGCCAGGTTCATGCCCAGCTCCGCGGTCATCTCCTGGATGCGCCGCAGCCGCTCGACGTCCTCGTGCGAATAGAGACGGGTGCCCTTCGGCGAGCGCTTCGGTTCGATCAGACCCCGAGTCTCGTACATCCGCAACGTCTGTGGGTGCATGTCGGCCAACTCGGCGGCGACCGAAATCATGAACACGCCGCGATCCGTAGAAACCTCGACTCTGGTCGTAGTCACTCGCGTCTCGGCTCGAAGCCGCCGGCTCGCCATTACGCCTCACTCCCGGTCGTGCCCTGGGTGCCCGCCTGTGCGAACAGGCTCGCGCGCGGGTTGCCGTTCATCACGTTGGACAGGCGGTCGATCGCCTCGTCCTGCTCGGGGGACAGCGAGGAGGGGACGTCGATCACGAACCGGTAGTGGATGTCGCCCTTGCCCTTGCCGCCGAGCCGCGCAGGGCCCTCGCCGCGCAGGCGCTGGACGGTGCCGTGCTTCGTCCCAGCCGGAACGCGCAGGCGCTTGGTCCCGGACAGGGTCGGGACCTCGATCACGCCGCCACGAACGGCCTCGGGGATCGTCAAGGGCACCTCGACCTCGAGGTTCTCGCCGTTGCGCTTGAACACGGGCGAGTCCTGCACGCGTGTGATCACGTACAGGTCTCCGGGCTCGCCGCCGCGCGGTCCACCTTCGCCCTTGCCGGCGAGCCTGATGCGGCTGCCTTCGCGGACGCCGGCCGGGATGTTCACCCGCAACTTGCGGACCGTGCGCTGCGCGCCGCTGCCGCTACACGTCGGGCACGGATCGTCGATCACGGTGCCGGTCCCGTGGCAGTTGGAACACGGCTGGGAGATCGAGAAGATCCCCTGGCTCTCGGACTCGATTCCCCGTCCTTCGCAGACGGGGCAGACCTTCGGCGTCGTCCCGGGCTTAGCGCCCGTTCCATGACACGTCGGGCACTGCTGGGACGTGGGCACGGCGAGCGGGACCTGGGCCCCGTCCATCGCCTGGCCGAACGTCAGCGTGACCTCGGTCTCGAGATCGCGGCCGCGCTGCTGGGCGCGCGCGCGCGTCCCGCCGGTACGGCCTGCCCGACCGCCGGTCGTAGCTCCGCCACCGCCGAACAGGTTCGAGAGGATGTCGCTGAAGCCGCCACCGAACGTGCTCGCGTCGAAGCCGCCCGGCATGCCGAAGCCGCCGAGCGTGCCGCCGCGGTCGTACGTCTTCCGCTTGTCCGGGTCGGACAGAACGTCGTGCGCCTGCGAGATCTCCTTGAAGCGCTCCTCGGCCTTCTTGTCACCCGGGTTGCGGTCCGGGTGATACTGCCGAGCGAGCTTGCGGTAGGCCTTCTTGATCTCCGCCTCGGAAGCATTCTTGCCCACCCCGAGCGTCTTGTAGTAGTCGGGCTGCTTAGGAGGCATGCCGCTTACTCCATCACGCGGCCACGACGACGCGAGCGGGCCGGAGGATCGTGTCTCCCAGCCGGTAGCCGCGCTGATAGACCTCCACGATCGTCCCCGGCTCGGCACCCTCGACGGGCAGCTGGGCAACCGCCTCGTGGTGCTGCGGGTCGAACGGCTCGCCCACGGGATCGAACGGCTCGATCCCGACGCGCGCGAGTGCCGCGATCACGTCCGCGTGCACGAGCTTGATCCCGGACACGAGCGTGCTCTCATCGTCGGCGCCGTTGCCCGAGCTTTGCGCCGCCTCGAGCGCGCGGTCGAGGTTGTCGACCGCCGGAAGCAGCTCCTTCGCGAGCTTGGCCGCGCCGCGCTCCTGCGCGGCGGCCGCGTCGCGGGCGGCCCGCTTGCGGAAATTCTCGAAGTCGGCCTGGGTCCGCTGCGCCAGCTCGAGGTACTGCTCGGCCTTGTCGGCCTTCGCCGCGAGCGCCTCCACATCCTCGGGCTCGGGAGCCTGGGCGGTGTCGGCGTAGGGGAGCTCGTCCTCCGGCTCCTCCTCGTCGAGTGGAATCGAAGGTCCGACGGGAGCCTCAGCCTCCGGGGCCGGCACCTCCGAAGCCGCCCGCCCCTCCTGCTCTTCCTCAGGCAAGGGCGCGTTGACGGGGACCCTCGTTCTGTTGCCGTCCGCCGAGGCTCGGGTCGGAGCCGGACCCCCGGACGGGCCGCGTCGAGCCGGCCCGGTCGGGCGGTCCGGCCCGAACCGCGAATACGGTCCGGGCCAGCCAAACGGGTCTCTATACCGATAGCTCATCGGTTACTTGCCCTCGTCCACTACCTCGGCGTCGACGACGTCCTCCTCTTCGGCGCCGGCGCCGTTGGTCGAGCCGTCCGTGGCGCCATCGTCCGCAGCAGCGCCGCTCGCCGCGGCCTGCTCCTGGGCGCGCTGGTACATCGCCTCGGAGACCCGGTGGAAGGAGGACTGCAGCGCCTCGGTCTTGGCGTTGATGTCGGCCGCGTCCTCGGAGGTGAGCACCTCACGCACGGCCTTGATCGCCGCCTCGATCTCCTCGCGTGAGGAGGCGTCGACGTTGTCGCCCAGCTCCTTGAGCTGACGATCCGCCTGGTAGGCGGCGTTCTCGCCGTTGTTTCGGGCCTCGGCCAGCTCGCGCAGGCGGCGGTCCTCATCGGCGTGGGACTCGGCGTCCGAGACCATCCGCTTGATCTCCTCCTCGGAGAGGCCGGAGCCGGACTTGATCTCGATCTTCTGCTCCTTACCGGTGCCCAGGTCCTTCGCGGACACGCTGAGGATGCCGTTGGCGTCGATGTCGAACGCGACCTCGATCTGCGGGATCCCGCGCGGCGCCGGCGGAATGCCGGTCAGCTGGAACTTGCCCAGTGACTTGTTGTACGTGGCCATCTCGCGCTCGCCCTGGAGCACGTGGATCTCCACGCTCGGCTGATTGTCCTCGGCGGTCGAGAAGATCTCCGACTTGCGGGTCGGGATCGTTGTGTTGCGCTCGATCAGCTTGGTCATCACGCCGCCCTTGGTCTCGATGCCGAGGGTCAACGGAGTGACGTCGAGCAACAGCACGTCCTTGACGTCGCCCGCGAGCACGCCCGCCTGAATCGCGGCACCTACGGCCACGACCTCGTCCGGGTTGACGCCGCGGTGCGGATCCTTGCCGGTCAGCTCCTTGACCTTCTCCTGAACGGCCGGCATCCGGGTCATGCCACCGACGAGAACGACGTGGTCGACCTTCTCGACGCCCTTCTCCTTGGCGTCATCGAGTGCCTGGCGGACAGGCGCCACCGTGCGGTCCAGCAGGTCGGCGGTGAGCTCGTTGAGCTTCGCCCGGGTCAGGCGCATGTCGAGGTGCTTGGGGCCACTCGAGTCAGCGGTGATGAACGGCAGGTTGATCTGCGTCTCCTGCGTGGTCGAGAGCTCGATCTTGGCCTTCTCGGCCGCCTCATAGAGTCGCTGCAGCGCCATCGGGTCGGCGCTCAGGTCGATGCCCTGAGACTTCTTGAACTCGGAAACCAGCCAGTCGACGAGCGCCTTATCGAAGTTGTCGCCGCCGAGGTGGTTGTCTCCGGCGGTCGCCTTGACCTCGAACACGCCGTCGCCGATCTCGAGCACCGACACGTCGAACGTGCCGCCGCCGAGGTCGAAGATCAGGATCGTCTGGTCGGACTCCTTGTCGAGCCCGTATGCCAGCGACGCTGCCGTCGGCTCGTTGATGATCCGCTTGACGTCCAGGCCGGCGACCTTGCCGGCGTCCTTCGTCGCCTGACGCTGATCGTCGTTGAAGTACGCGGGTACGGTGATCACGGCGCTGTCGACCGTCTCACCGAGATACGCCTCGGCGTCGGTCTTCAGCTTGCCGAGGATCATCGCCGAGATCTCGGGCGGTGAGTACTGCTTGCCGCCGGCCTCGACGCGCGCGTCGCCGTTCGGGCCCGAGACCACCTTGTACGGCACGATCGCCTCTTCCACGCGCACCTCGGCCTCCTTGCGGCCCATGAAGCGCTTGATCGAGAAGACCGTGTTCTGGGGGTTGGTGACGGCCTGGCGCTTGGCTACGGTGCCCACGAGACGCTCGCCGGAAGGCGTGAAAGCCACCACGGACGGCGTCGTGCGCCCTCCCTCCGCGTTCTCAATGACCGTCGGCTCCCCACCCTCGAGAACGGCCATACAGCTGTTGGTCGTTCCAAGGTCGATTCCGATCGTCTTTCCCATGTTTAGTTCTACTCCTGTCTTGGCGTAAAAATCTAAGTCAGAGAGTAGCAGATCTGCTCTTTCGAGCGCTGATTTTCAGGCGAACGTGAAGGCGCTGGGGCACATGCGCTGGAGCGCGCATTCGCGGCAATCCGGGTGGCGCGCGTGACAGGTGCGGCGGCCGTGACGGAGGAGGTTCAGGTGGAACTCGAGCTCCTCGCCGGGCGGCGTGATCTCGAGCATAGTGTCGTGGAGTTCCACGAAACCGGCGCCGGGGCGGAACAGGTGGAGCCGCGAGCCGACGCGCGAGACGTGGGTGTCGACGGGCACGTCGTGCATTCCGAAGGCGAACAGCAGCACGCAGGCCGCCGTCTTTCGACCCACGCCGGGGAGCGCGGTCAGATAATCCTGCCCCTCACGCACTGGCTGGCTAGCCAGCCAGTCGAGGGAGAGGGCGCGATCGGGAGACGTCTCGGTGATCGCGCGCAGGATCGACTTGATCCGCGCCGACTTCACCTTCGAGATGCCGCCCGGCCTGATCGCCTCCTCGATCTCGTCGACCGGGGCGTCCCGCACCGACTCCCAGTCCGGGAACCGCTCGCGCAGCGCCAGATAGGCCACGTCGCGGTTGCGGTCGTTGGTCGACTGCGAGAGCACGGTCAGGATCAGCTCGGCGATCGGGTGGCCGTGGGGCTTGGCCTGCGGGATCCCATACACGAGCCGCAGGCGGTCCCGGATCGCACGCACGCGTCGGGCCGTCGGACGGCGCCAGGCCGTGGTGCTAGTCAAGCGCTCCCCAGCGCTGGCACGCCGCCGCCGACGCCGCCACAGCCTCGGGCAGCCAGGCCGCGACCGCCGCCGGGTAGAAGTCGGTGACCGTGAGCTGCGCGAGCAGGACGCCCGTGAGGACGTCCCCGGCGCCGATCGTGCTGAGGACGCTGACCGGGACGCCGGGCACGTCCGCGCGGACCTCGCCACGGACGATCGCGCCGTCCATCCCGAGCGTCACGACCGCCATCCGGGCGCCGGCCTTGATCAGCGCGAGCGCCGCCCGCTCCGGATCTTCCTCGCCGGTCATCACGGTCGCCTCCGCCTCGTTGCAGCGCACGAGCAGCGCGCCCGGGACGCACGCATTGGCGCATGCCGCCGCGTCCGCGCGCGATCGCCATCGGTGAAGCCGCAGGTTGGGATCGAAGATCACGTGCCGGTCGGACTGCAGCGCCAGCTCGCGCGCGCGCATCGTGACCTCACGCTCCTCGGGTCCGACGAGCGTGTTCGAGCTGATGAACAGAGCGGCCGAGTCACGGATCGCGGACTCGAGGCGGTCGGAGAGCGCGTGCACGACCGTCGCGATCTGCTCGCCGTAGATCTGGTAGCGCGCCTCGCCGGCGCCGTTGACGGCCACGATCGCCACCGGCGTCTTAGTGGCTGGGACGAGCCCGAACAGCGACGTGTCGACGCCGGCGTCGCGCAGACGCCCAAGCAGCCATTGGCCCCACGGATCATCGCCGGCGCCGCCGGCGAGGGCGACGCTGGCGCCCGCGCGGGCTGCCACCATCGCGACGTTGGCGACGGCACCGCCGAAGTGGGGCACGAACGCATCCGCCCCGGCCAGCCCGTCCTCGAGCGGCTTCTCGCAGATCAGGTCCACCAGTGCCTCGCCGAGGCACAGAGTTCGCGTCGGCGGCGTGGGCTCAGCGGTCCTAATCTCGCTCACAGAATGGGACGTTATCCTCGCCCGCGGGTGAGCGTCGACGAGCACACGATCGAACTCGCCGGGTCGCCCGTTTTCTACCGGCGCGCGCCCGGCCCCAGCGATCCCGCCCTCTACCTCCACGGCATCCCGACGAGCTCCGATGACTGGGTCCCGTTCCTGGAGCGCACGGGCGGAATCGCGCCCGACCTGAGCGGTTTTGGCCGGTCGGGCAAAGGCGGCCACCTCGATTATTCGATCGAGGGACACACCCGCTTTGTCCACGACCTGCTCGACGAGCTCGGCGTGGAGCGCGTGAAGCTGGTCGTGAACGACTGGGGCGCCGTCCCCGGACTCGTGTTCGCGCAGCGATATCCCGCTCGGATCGACCGGATCGTGATCTGCAACGGCATCCCGCTGTTCGAGGGCTTCAGCTGGCCACGTCCGGTGCGGCTGTGCCGCCGGCTGGGACTGGGCGAACTGCTGATGGGCGCGACCACGCGCGGTGTGCTGAGACGAATCTTGCAGCAGGGTGGTCCTTGGCCCGAATCTCGGATCGAGAGCATCTGGGAGCAGTTCGACCAGGGCACCCAGCGGGCGATCCTGCGCCTGTACCGGGACGCCGACGAGGGACGCCTGGCCGAAGCCGGCGCGGACCTGGGCGTGCTCGATGCGCCGGCGCTCGTCCTGTGGGGTCAGCGCGATCCGTGGATCGCGCCCGAGCTCGGGAGGTCCTATGCGAGCCGTCTAACAAGCGCCACACTGGAGCCGATCGACGCGGCCGGCCACTGGCCATGGCTCGACGATCCCGCTGTGGTCGACCGCGTCGCGGACTTCCTGGGCGGAACCTGATGCGCGCATACCTCGAACCGAAGTGGATCGCCCCCACCGCAGTCGCGGCTCTGTTCGCGATCGCGTACGTGATCGTCGAACCGCCGAGCCTCGACCTGGCCGCGCACCTACTGCGGGCCAAGCTCTTCTCCGCCGAGGGCTTCGGGATCTGGAACAACTGGTGGTACGCCGGCCACAACGTTCCGGGCTACAGCGTCCTGTTCCCACCGATCGCCGCCCTGCTCACCCCGCAGGTGGCGGCCGGGATCGCGACCACCGGGACGGCGGCGCTGTTCACGCCGCTCGCGCGCCGGCACTTCGGCGAGAACGCCTGGCTGGGCGCGGTGTGGTTCGGCGCGGGTACCGCGATGAACCTGTTCACGGGACGGCTCACGTTCGCGTTCGGGCTGCTGCCGGCGATGGGCATGGCGCTCGCGCTTCAGCGCAGACGGACCGGCTGGGCGTGCGTGCTGGCCGTCCTGTCGGCGCTCGCGAGTCCGGTGGCGGCGCTTTTCGCCGCGCTCGCGGCCGCCGCCTACGCGATCGGCCGCTACATCCGCGAGCGCCGAGTCGCGGCGGCGCTGCCTGGCGCGGCGTCCGTGGTCGCGGCGCTGCTTCCGGTGCTGCTGCTCACGATCGCGTTCCCGGAGGGAGGCAGCGAGCCGTTCACCCTCGCCACGCTGTGGCCGGTCATCGCGATCACGGCGGTCGCTCTGGCCATCGTCCCCCGTCGTGAGTGGACGATTCGAGCCGGGATCGTCCTATACGCGATCGGCTGCATCATCTCCTACAGCGTTGCCACTCCGGTCGGGAGCAACGCGGCTCGGCTCGCGCCCCTCGTGGCCGGCCCGCTCGCCGCCCTGCTCTGGTACAAGCGGCGGCTGAGGTGGCTGGCGGTCGTCGCGCTGCCGCTCCTGTACTTCCAGTGGCAGGCGCCGATCCGGGACGTGCGGACCTCGGCCGGCGACCCGTCGGTGTCGGCCGCCTACTACCAGCCGCTGCTCGCATTTCTCGGGCGCCAGACGGGTCCTCAGTTCCGGGTCGAGATCCCGTTCACCAGGTTCCATTGGGAGGCGTACCAGGTGGCACCTCGGTTCCCGCTCGCGCGGGGCTGGGAACGCCAGCTCGACATCAAGTACAACCACCTCTTCTACGGCGGCCCGCTGAACGCAGCCACGTACGACACGTGGCTGCACCAGCTCGCGGTCCGGTTCGTCGCGGTCCCCGACGCGAGCCTCGACTTCTCAGCCCACAACGAGGTCGCGCTGATCGACCGCGGATTGCCGTACCTGCACCTCGTTTACCGCACGCGCCATTGGCGCGTGTACGCTGTTGCCAATCCGACGCCGATCGTCGGTGGCTCGGCGAGGCTCACCTCACTCGGGCCGAATTCGGTGTCGATCGACGCGCACCGCGCGGGCCCGGTGCTCGTTCGCGTTCGTTTTTCTCCTTATTGGATCCTTGGCCAGGGATCTGGTTGCGTGGCCCCCGACGGCGAGTTCACGAAGCTGACGGTGAACCGCCCCGGGCCCGTGAAGATGGTCATCGACTTCTCGATTGGACGGATTGGAGCGGACTCGCCCCGCTGCACCTGAGTAGTGATTCTCACACTGGCCCAACGGGCAGGATCGGTACGATTGTCAATCCCCCATGCTGCGTTCCCTCCGTCTCATAGAGGCACGCGTGCTGCCGCGCGGCTGGAAGGACCTCGTCCGCCAGATCGCGCTCTTCATTGGCGCGTTCCTGCTCTACGACCTCGTGCGCAGCCTCGCCGATCCCTCGGCGGGGCAGTACAAGCCGTTCGGGGACGCGATGCGGATCATCGACCTCGAGCGCACCCTCCACATCTTCATCGAGCCGAGCGTGCAGGCGTGGGCGATGAACATGCACTGGCTCATGGACGGCCTCGACTGGATCTATCTGAACGGCCATCTGTTCGTCACGCTCGCGGTGCTCGCGTTCATCTATTTCCGGCGGAACAAGTCGTTCTACTTCGTGCGCAACACCGTGATGATCGCCATGGCGCTGGCGCTGATCGGGTACGCCCTATATCCGACCGCGCCGCCGCGCCTGATGCCGGAGTGGGGATTCACTGACTCGGTCTCGCAGTTCGTCACGGGCGGAACCGGCTGGGTCGACAACGGACCGACGAAGGCGTTCATCAACTTCTACGCGGCCGTCCCCTCGATGCACGTGTGCTTCGCGACGATCGTCGGCGTGTCGATGTACCACCTCACCCACCGCCGAATCGTCAAGATCGCGTGGGCCTTCTACCCGGTGCTGGTCACGTTCGTCGTCGTCGCGACGGCCAACCACTATCTGACCGACGTCTTCCTCGGCGCGCTGACCGCCGGCATCGCCGCGTTGCTGGCCAAGCGGCTCCTCGCCAGGGCGCGACCCGAGGCGTGGGCTTTCAGTCACGCACCCGCGTAGGGCAGAATCGTCTGAATGGCCGAGCAGACAGAGCCGGACGTCCGGACGCGGCGTCCGCGCCGCACCCGCGCGCCCCGCGACCGGCCCACGACCCAGGAGTTGATGCGGGAGCGGCTGATCGAGTCGCGTCTCACGCCCAACGCGATCTCGCTCACCGGCTTCGCGCTCAACCTCGCCGCGGCGGCGCTCGTCGTCGGCCGGCTGTTCTTCCTCGCCGGAATCGCGTTCATCATCGGGTCGGTGATGGACACGCTCGACGGCCGCTATTCGCGGATGTCGGGGAAGGGAACGCCGTTCGGCGCCTTCCTGGACTCGACGCTCGACCGTCTCGAGGAGGGGATCGTGCTGATCGCGGTCGCGGCCTACTTCGCCTCGCGCAACGACCAGGTGGCGGTTGCCGCGGTGGTCGCGGCGGTGCTTTTCTCGCTGATGGTCTCCTACACGCGGGCCCGGGCCGAGGCGCTGGGCGTCTCGTGCAAGGTCGGGCTGGCGACGCGGCCGGTCCGCGTCGTGATCCTGTCGGCCGGACTGGTGTTCGCCAAGGGCGCCTCGCTGGGCCATTTCGAACTTCTTGCGCCGGCCGTCTACGTGCTCGCCGTGCTGACGCTCATTACCATGATTCAGCGGATCGTCTACGTGCACGGACAGCTGTCAGCCGTCGGCGACGTGTAACAAAGTCGCCGCCGCGGAATACCTAGATTGACTGTCTGCGCAGCGAATCGCGCGCAGACTCATCTTTCGAGAAGGGACTTGACAGTGACCAGCAGCAACGGTTCCAGAAACGGCGCCGGTCGATACCAGCAGGACAAGGTCCGGGTGGCGATCATCGGCGTCGGCAACTGCGCGAGCTCGTTCGTGCAGGGCGTCCACTACTACCGCAACGCCAACCCGAGCGAGTCCGTGCCGGGCCTGATGCACGTCGACCTCGGCGGGTACCACGTGCGCGACATCGAGTTCAGCGCAGCCTTTGATATCGACTCCACGAAAGTCGGTCTTGATCTATCTCAAGCCATTTTCTCCGGCCAGAACAACACGCTGAAGTTCGCCGATGAGGTGCCCAAGCTCGGCGTCGAGGTCCAACGGGGCATGACCCACGACGGACTCGGTAAGTACCTCAAGGAGAAGATCACCAAGGCGCCCGGACCGACCGCCGACATCGTGGAGATCCTCAAGGAAACGAGGACCGACGTCGTCGTGTCCTATCTGCCGGTCGGCTCCGAGACGGCGACCAAGTGGTACGTCGAGCAGATCCTCGAGGCGGGCTGTGGCTTCGTCAACTGCATACCCGTGTTCATCGCACGCGAGCAGTACTGGGACAAGCGGTTCAAGAAGGCCGGGCTGCCGGTCGTCGGGGACGACATCAAGTCGCAGGTCGGCGCGACGATCGTGCACCGCGCGCTGGCGCGGCTGTTCCACGACCGCGGCGTGAAGCTCCTGCGCACCTCGCAGCTCAACGTCGGCGGCAACATGGACTTCTACAACATGCTCGAGCGCGAGCGGCTGGAGTCCAAGAAGATCTCGAAGACGAATGCCGTCACCTCGATCGTGGGCCACGACCTGCCCGCGGACGACGTCCACGTCGGGCCGTCCGACTACGTGCCGTGGCTGACCGATCGCAAGTGGGCGCACATCCGGCTCGAGGGCCAGGCCTTCGGCGATGTGCCGCTGACCGCGGAGCTGAAGCTCGAGGTGTGGGACTCGCCGAACTCGGCCGGGATCGTGATCGACGCCACCCGGTGCTGCAAGCTGGCGCTCAACAACGGCCTCTCGGGACAGCTCGACGGTCCGAGCTCATACCTGATGAAGTCGCCGATGAACCAGCGGCCTGATTCCGAGGCCCGCGAGCTCACGGAGAAGTTCATCGCCAAGTACGCGCGCAAGTCGCTGACGAAGTCCGAAAAGAAGCAGCCGGCCACCACCGCGTAGTGGGCTTTATGCTCATCGCGTGACCGAGCGGCTCGCGATAGCCCAGGTGACGCCGTTCGCCTGGGAGGCTCGCAACGAGGTCAACCAGTACGTCGCTCGGCTCTCCGACGAGCTCGCCGAGCGCGGTCATGCGGTGCTCATCGTGGCGCCCTCGGAGTCGGCCGAGCTCGTGCGCGACAGCCGGCGGGCGATCCGCGGCCGCCCGGAGGAGCTGCTCGAGCGAGCAGCGGGCAAGCCGCTGGTGCTCGGGGTCGGCGAGGTGCTCCCGTTCTCGCCGGCGCGACGCCGAAGCGCGTCGCTACCCGTCGACGTCGCGCGGACGATCGAGGAGGCGCTGACGACGCTCTCGCTGGACCTCGTGCACGTGCACGAGCCGTTCGCGCCGAGCGCCGCGAGCGTCGCGCTGCGCCAGTCGCGCGCCCTCAACGTGGGCAGTTTCCACGCGCCGACTGAGCGGATCGTCTCGACGCAGCTGGCGCGAGGGCTGTCGCGACTGCTCCTCGCTCGGCTGGACGCGCGGACCGCCAGCTATCGCGCCACGCGCGATCTGATGCAGCGGTTCTTCCCGAGTGAGTACCACGTGATCGCCCCCGGCGCCGACGTCGCGGCGGTCCACGACGAGTCGGATCCGGTCGAGCTCGTGATGGTCGTCGAGGAGGAGCGAGCCGCGCTGCGGACGCTGCTGCGCGCGCTGCGCGCACTGCCCCACGATCTTCACTGGCACGCGACGATCTGGTCGTCGCGGCCGCTCGCCGCGCCCGCGACGCTCGGCCACCTGCTCCACGAACGGGTGCGCTTCGCGAGCGCCCCAGAGATGACGCGGGACGAGGCGATCAAGCTGGGCGACATCGTCGTGCTCGCCTCCGAGGGCATCCGGCCCGCGCCCGGGATCCTCGTGCAGGCGATCGCCGGCGGCGCGATTCCGGTCACCTCGCGGCTGCCGGCCTACGACGAACTCCTCTCCGGCGGCGAGTACGGACTCGAATTCGAGCCGGGCGACGCGCAGACGCTCGGCGCGCACCTGGCGTCGCTGATCTCTGACCCTGCGCTGCGGGAGCGGCTGCGCTCGCGCGCGAACCAGCTGCGAGCCGGGTTCTCGTGGTCGCGGGTCGCGGACGAGTTCGAGGCGCTCTACGGCGGCCTCGTCGCGCGTCGTCACGACAACGGCGGCAGCCCGCGCCTGCAGGCGAAGCTCGCGACGCGCCGGCTGATCGACGTCGATCTGCACATGCACACCGATCACTCCTACGACTGCGCCACGCCCGTCGAGGTCCTGCTGGCGGAGGCCCGGGCCCGCGGCCTGGGCGCGATCGCGGTCACCGATCACAACGAGATCTCCGGCGCGCTCGATGCGCGCGCGAAGGCCGACGGAGTCACGGTGATCGTCGGCGAGGAGGTCAAGACCGCCGACCAGGGCGAGGTGATCGGCCTGTTCATCGAGGAGAAGATCCCGCGGGGGATGTCGCTCCAGGAGACGATCGCCGAGATCAAGCGCCAGGGCGGGCTCGTGTACGTGCCCCACCCGTTCGATCGCCTCCACTCGGTCCCCGACTACGAGCACCTGGTCGACGTGCTCGATGAGGTCGACGCGATCGAGGTCTTCAATCCCCGCGTCGCGATCTCCGAGTTCAACGACGAAGCCGTCCGCTTCGCCGCCAAGTACCGCCTCCCCGCGGGCGCCGGTTCGGACGCGCACGTGCCGCAGGGTCTCGGCTCGGTCCGGATCCGGATGCGCGAGTTCGACGGCCCCGACGAGTTCCTCCAGTCGCTGCGCGACGCGGACATCATGCGCAACCCAGCCAGCCTTCTATACGTGCAGGCTCTGAAGTTCCTCCAGACCAAGGCGCTCCCCGAATCCGCGCGTCGAGCCTCGAGAGACCGCCGGGTTCGCAGGGTCACGGGACGAAACTTGCGCAACTCCTGATGCACTCGCAAGGACAAGCTCGCCAGCCGTCCAATCCGAGGGGGATGCCGGCGACCGACGACGAGATCCGCGAGAAGTACCTCGAGCGCGCGATCCGCGAGCTCAACACGTTCGCTCGCGAGCTCCAGTCGTGCCCCCACTGTCCCCGCGGCCAGTTGATGCCGGTGCTCGGCTCGGGCCATCCGCAGGCGGACATCTTCCTGCTCAAGTACTCCGCCAAGCCGGCGGAGGTCGAGGAGGGCGTCGCCTTCTACGGACGCACCGGCAACGCGCTGATGAAGTCGCTGAAGCGGCTCCAGATCGACCCCTTGGCCGTCTACGGGACGCTGTGTGTGAAGTGCCCCGTCGCCGATCCGGCGATGGCCGACCCGTCCTGTATCGCGCGCCTCGCCGAGGAGATCGCGATCGTCCAGCCGAAGATCATCGTCGTCATGGGTCCCGAGGCGCTGGGCGTCCTGGGCGAGCTCGATGTCCCGCTCCGGCGCGAGCTGTCGGCCTCGCCGGGGGCGATCCAGGTCTTCACCCCCTCGATCGACGCCCTCTACGTCCCCAACATCGACGACGCGCTCGACGAGGACGGTGCCAAGCGCGAGTTCTGGGCGGCGTTCAGGGTGCTCGGGCAGTGGTGGGAGGACCTACCGCCGTACTAGACCGCTGATTTCGAGTCGACGCGGGGCGGTGTGCGCCTCGCTTCCTTCTGGCCGGCGGGCGGCTCAGTAAACGGCGCTGGGAAGGGATGCAGATGGGCTGCTCTCGCCGATCACCAAAATCGTCCACGCAGCGATCTCCGATCGATGCCGGAATCACTCGCGGAGATGGTGCATGACACGTCAATCTCGCCACGGATCCCCAGCCCTGTCGAGCTGTGCATGAGGAGTGTGCGTAAGTCGACAGGGCTCGGCCCCGGCGCCGGTTCTGCCGTGTTGTGCATCATGAATCGCCCGACCCGGCGGCGAACCGCGTAATCCGGCGCCGACAAGCCCCCGCACCTGCGACCAGCCCCCACCCGCCCCCTTCCCCAGCGCCGTTTACCGAGCCGCCCGCTCGTCACGGCCAAGCCGGGTTACGGCAGCCAACGAGTCAGGAACCAGTCGGGCAAAAGGAGGCGGCCGGCCGGCCTGGCTACTCGCCCTCGATGAAGCCCGCCTCGTCGGCGGCGAGCCCCGGCTCGTCCTCCGCCGCGTGGATCGAGCAGAGCGCCGGACCGCCTGATTCCATCGCCGCCTGGATCTCCTGCGCGGTCAGCTTGGCGCCGCACTCCTCGCAGCGGTCGCCGAGCTGCTCGAGCGTGTGCTCCTCGAGGCTCATGGTCCGAGTCTAACCCGCCCCGGGCATCTCAAGCACGATGTTTCCGAACTTGTGCCCTGCGGCGAATCGCTCGTACGCCGCCTCGGCCTCCTCGAGCGGGAAGCTGGTGGCGATCGGGACCCTGACGGTGCCCTCGGCGAGGAGCGGCAGGACGCTGCGCTCCATCGCCCGGGCGGTCAGCGCCTTCTCCTCGAGCGGCCGCGGCCGCAGGGTCGAGCCGTGAATCCGGGCGCGCTTGCCCATCAGCATCCCGAGGTTGAGCTCGCCGGTGGCGCCGGCGCTGATCCCGATCACGGCGATCCGGCCGCCGATGTTCAGCGCGTTCAAGTTGTCCGCCAGGTTGGGCGCGCCGACGAGCTCG
The DNA here is from genome assembly GCA_963812225.1 of uncultured Solirubrobacterales bacterium. Lineage (GTDB taxonomy): Bacteria > Actinomycetota > Thermoleophilia > Solirubrobacterales > Solirubrobacteraceae > Palsa-465. The sequence continues at coordinate 546,845 of CAWEUN010000001.1, read as the reverse complement.
AGGATCACGTCGAACGGCCCATGCTCGGCGAAGCCCTCGGGCTCGATCACCGTGGCCCCGAGCGCCGCCACCTCTTCGCGGTGCTCGACGGCGCGGACCGTCGCCGTCACCCTGGCCCCCGCGGCACGCCCGAGCTGGACCGCGGCCGTGCCGACGCCGCCGGCGCCACCGTGGACGAGCAGCCGCTCGCCCGAACGCAATCCCGCCTGGGTGAAGACGGCGTCGTGGGCCGTGGTGAAGACCTCGGGGACGGCGCCGGCCTCGAGCCAGCTCAGATTCTCCGGCACCGGCATCAGGATCCGCTCGTGGACGACCGCCAGCTCGGCCTGGGCGCCACCGGCGACGATCCCCATCACCCGGTCTCCGTCCCTGAAGCGCTCGGCGCCGGTGCCGCGCGCGACGACCTCGCCGGCGAGCTCCAGACCGGGAATGTCCTGCGGAGCGCCGGGTGGCGCGGGGTAGTGGCCGCGGCGCTGCATCATGTCGGCGCCGTTCAGCCCGGCGGCCCGGACGCGGACGAGCACCTCGCCGGCGCCCGGGGTCGGATCGGGGTGGTCCTCGATTACGAGCTTGGAGTCGCGAATGGTGACGGCGCGCATCGCTGCGGCGGAACCCTATCTGGCGTGGGGCGGTGGCGGTAACGACGCTGGGAAAGGGAGGGGGCGGGCGCCATCGCACCCGTCGAAAACCTGCACAGCACGACAATTCCGCGCCAAACCCCGAGCGCTGTCGAGCTATGCATGAAGAGCATGCTTAGTACGACAGGGCTCGGGTCTGGCGCCGGTGCTGACGAGCTATGCAGGTTTCCCGTGACACTCTCGGCACACCAGCGCCGTTTACCGAGCCGGCTACCTCTCGAACGCCGCCACGCACTCGATGTGCGGCGTCTGCGGGAACATGTCGACCGGCCTGACCCGGGTCAACGCGTAGCCGGCCTCGACCAGCTGGGCGGCGTTCGGCGCCAGCGTCGTCGGATTGCACGAGACGTACACGATCCGCTTCGGCGCCGACTCGATGATCCGCCGCACGACCTTCTGCGAGAGGCCCGCGCGCGGCGGATCGACGACCAGGAGGTCGGGACGGCCCGCGGTCGAGACGAGCTCGCGCAGCGCGAGGCGGACGTCGCCGGCGAAGAACCGCGCGTTCTCGATCTCGTTCAGCCGGGCGTTCGCGATCGCGTCCGCGACCGCCTCCTCGACGATCTCGAGTCCCCAGACTTCGGCCACGCGCGGGGCGAGGACAAGGCCGATCGTCCCGATCCCGCAGTACAGGTCGTAGACCCGCTCGAAGCCGCCGAGCTGCGCGTATTCGATCGCGACGCCGTAGAGCCGCTCGGCCATCTCGGTGTTGGTCTGCATGAACGCCTGCGGGGAGATCCGCAGGCGGATCCCGCCGAGTTCCTCCTCGAGCCGGTCCTCGCCGGCGAGGAGCTCCGTCTCGCCGCCCTGCGTCGTCTCGGCGGCGCTCTCGAGCCGCGTCCAGAGCACGCTCGTATCCCGTCCTCCCAATGCGGCCAGGCCATCGCGATCGAGCTCGCCCGGGGCGGTGACCAACCGGACCTGGAGCTGGCCCGTGCGGCGGCCCTCCCGGACGACGAGGTTGCGCAGCAGCCCTTCGCCCGAACGCCGGTCGTAAGCCGTCAGGCCACTCGTCCGGCACCAGCGCACGACGCGCTCGCGCGCGTCGTTGCCGGGCCCGGACGCGAGCAGGCAGTCCTCGGTCTCCACGATCTCGTCCCAGCGCCCGGGGGCGTGAAAGCCGCAGATCAGCCGGCCGCCCGGGTCGGTGCCGAACGAGTACTCGAGCTTGTTGCGGTAGCGCCACGTCTCGAGCGCGGGGACGATCGGCTCGAGCACGTAGTCGCTCAGCTTGCCGATCCGCTCCAGCGCGTCGTTCACCTGTCGCTGCTTGACCTCCAGCTGGCGCTCGTACGGGAGCACCTGCCACGGCGCGCCGGGATGGCTCGCTCGCGGTTCGATCCGGTCGGGGCTCGGCTGGAGGAGCTCGACGACTCGCGCCTCGGCGTATGCCCGCTTCGACTTACTGACGACCGCGCGGACACGATCTCCCGGCATCCCGCCCTGGACGAACACGACGTATCCGTCGAGGCGGGCGACCCCGGCGCCGCCGAACGCGAGCGCGCCGACGTCGAGCTCGAGCTCGTCCCCGCGGGCGGGACGTCTGGCGGTCGTCTGAGATTCCATGCTGCGGACTAGCATGGCAGCCCAATGGACCTGGCCGCCTACCGAGCGTCGGCGGAGGCGTTCTCCTCGGAGTCGACGGACGCCTACTACCGCCATTACGCCGGGCTCGACGCCGAGTACGCGATCGAGCCGATCTACGAGCGCCACGCGGAGCTGTTCGACCGGGGGTCGGTCGACGCCCTGCGCGAGCTGGTCGGCTCCGCGACTCCGGGCGGCGACGAGCATCGGCGCCTGACGATGCTGCTCGACTTCGCCCTCCAGGGCTACATCGGGCAGGCGACGAAGGATCTGGAGGCGGAGCTCGCGCGCCGCGAGGCCGCTTTGACGCTCGAGGTCGATGGCCGGAAGCTCGGGTTCCGGGAATCCAGCGTGGCCCAGGCCAACGAGCCGGACGCGGGACGGCGAGCGGAGATCGAGCAGCAACGGCTCGCGGCGACCGACGAGCGGCTCAACCCCCTCTACTACGAGCTGATCTCGCGCCAGCATGACCACGCCGCACTGCTCGGGTACGGCAGCTACCGGGAGATGTGCCAGGAGTCCAAGGGGATCGACCTGACCGAGCTCCGGGCGCAGACCGACGCGTTCGCGGCGGCGACCGCCGATGACTACCCGGCGGTGCTCGAGCCCGAGGTCCGGCGGACGCTCGGCTTCGGGATGCGCGACCTGCGGCGGTCGGATCTCCCGCGGTTCTTCCGGGCCGCCGACGAGGACGGGCTGTTTCCGGCCGACCGGCTGATCGGGAGCCTGCTCGAGACGCTGCGCGGGCTGGGCATCAGCGAGCAGGCGAACGTGGTGCTCGACGTCGAGGCTCGGCCGAACAAGTCGCCGCGCGCCTTCTGCGCCCCGGTGCGCGTGCCGCAGGAGGTGTATCTGGTCATCGCGCCGGTCGGGGGGCGCGACGACTTCTCGGCGCTCTTCCACGAGGCGGGGCACACGGAGCACTACGCCCACGTCGACCCGGGGCTGCCCTTCGAGTTCCGCTATCTCGGCGACAACTCGGTCACGGAGGCGTTCGCGTTCCTGTTCCAGCATCTGGTCGAGGATCCGCTGTGGCTCGAGCGACGGCTCGGGGTGCCCGACCCGGCGGATGCGATCGCGTACGCGCGCGCCAACCGGCTCGTCTACCTGCGCCGCTACACCGGGAAGCTCGCCTACGAGATGGAGCTCCACGGACCCGGAGACTCGCTCGACCGGTTCGCCGACCGCTACGCGGCGCTCCTCGGTGGCGCGCTCCAGATCGAGTGGCAAGAGCAGACGTTCCTCGCGGACGTCGACCCCGCGTTTTATTGCGCGTGCTACCTCCGCGCCTGGGCCTTGGAGACATATCTCCGTTCCTACCTGCGCCAGGAGTACGGGCCGGCGTGGTTCGAGTCCGCCGAGGCGGGCGCCGTCCTGCGCTCGATCTGGAGCGAGGGCCAGCGGCTCACGCCCGACGAGCTGCTGGAGCAGCTCTCCGGGGATCGCCTCGAGTTCGGCGTGCTCGCCGGGGACCTGGGGCTAGGCTAGGGCTCGCTCGATCGCGTCGAGCACGGTCTTGCGGTTCGCGTGCCGGAGCTCGTACTCGCGCACCTTGCGCAGGTCGGCCGGCTTCAGTCCGGCCAGTTGCCGATCGACCTGCCCCGCCGTCAACTCGTCGTAGCCACGGATCGGTAACGACGGCCCAACGCCAACCGTCCGGCGCTCGAGGTCCTTTAGGAGATCATCCGTTTGCTGGCGTCCGCGGTTGATGAGCTCCAGCACCAGCTCGTCGGCGTCGGCGCGGGTGACTCGTCCTCGGTCGACCGCCTCATCGAGTGTCTGTTGGATCCGCTCTGGGCTGATCAGCAACAGATCGAGCGGCTTGATGATCCTGTCCGCGAGCTGCTCGCCGAGGTTCGTGGCCTGGCCGGCATTGGTGCTCCGTGACCGGGCCGCTTGCTCTCGCGAGCCGGACGCTCCCGAACGGGCGGACGACTTTGATCTCGGTGCGGGCATGTTCGCGTCGGCCTCCTCCCGGATGAGACGTGGCGAGCGTACCGCAAGGTCCCAACTACCCCGCGATGAGCAACTCCAGCAGCGCCTTCTGCGCGTGGCGGCGATTCTCGGCCTGATCCCAGATCCGCTGCCGCGGCCCGTAAAGAACCTCTTCGGTGATCTCCTCGCCCGGATGGGCGGGCAGGCAATGGAGCGCGATCGCATTCGGCGATGCGAGGTCGACCAGGGCGTCGTCGAGCCGGTAGGGCGCGAGCGTCCGCCGGCGCTCGCCGGCGGTCTCGGGATCGTCGCCCATGCTCACCCACACATCGGTGTAGACCGCGTCCGCTCCGGTCGCCGCCTCCTGGGGGTCGCCGGTGAGCAGTGCCCCGGCCGTGGGCTCGAGCTGGTAACCCGGCGGCGAGGCGATCCGCACCTCGACGCCCGCCAACTCGCCGAGGATCGCGAGCGACCGGGCCACGTTGTTCCCGTCTCCGACGTAGGCGAGCGTCAGGCCCTTGAGGGCGCCGAACTCCTCCCGCAGCGTCAGGAGGTCGGCGATGGCCTGGCACGGATGATGGCCCGCCGTGAGCATGTTGATCACCGGCACCGTCGCATGGCGCGCGAGCTCCTCGACGATCTCGTCCGGTCCGGTCCGGATTCCGATGGCGGCCGCGTGACGGGAGAGCACGTACGCGGTGTCTCGGATCGACTCGCCCCGCGTCAGCTGGAGATCCTCGGTGCGCAGCACCATCGGATCGCCTCCCAGCTCGGCCACTCCCGCCTGGAACGACACCCGTGTGCGCGTGGAGGGCCTCTCGAAGATCAGCGCCACCGTTCGCCGCAGCAGCGCGTCAGAGCCGAGCGGAGCCGCCTTCAGCTCGAGCGCGCGCTCGATGAGCTCGTCCAGCTCCTGGGCGCTGAGTTCGGATCCGGTGAGAAAGTGCCGAGTCAAGTGCGGCAGTCTACGTGCGCGTGCGCGTCCTCACCTGGAATCTCAAGCACGGTCGCTCGGTGCCAGGCTCGGCCCGGGATCTGTTCGCGGAGTTCAGCTCGGCGCTCGCCGGCTGGGACTGGGACGTGGCGCTGCTCCAGGAGGTCCCGCCGTGGTGGCCGCGGCGGCTCGCTCACGAACTCGGTGTGGACGAGCGGCACGTACTCACCTCGCGCAACTCGCTGATGCCCCTGCGGCGCGCGCTCGCGACTCGCTGGCCCGACGTGATCAAGTCAAACGGTGGCGGGTGCAACGCGATCCTCGTGCGGGGCGGATCGATCGCCTGGCACCGGACGCGACGGCTTTCGGTGCTCCCCGAGCGGCGATGGATGCACGCGATCGGACTGGGAGACGTCTGCGTCGCCAACCTGCACACGGACGCGTCGCCTCGGCAGGCGAGGCTCGCCGCCGCAACGGCCGCTCGTTGGGCGGGCCGCTCCGAGGTGATCCTCGGCGGGGACTTCAACCTGCACCTGCTGTCACTCGACGGCTTCCGGTGGGCCGGGGGCTACGGCGTCGACCACGTCTACGACCGCGGGGCGGGCCGGGCCGCCTCCGACACACGCGTCCTCGACGGCGGTCACCTGTCCGATCACGCGCCGGTGCTCGTGACGGTCACGCCCCGTTATCGAGCGTCTGGCGACACGAAGCCTGTTTCGTAGGCGAGCACCACGGCCTGCACCCGGTCGCGCAGTCCGAGCTTTCCGAGCAGCCGAGCGACGTGGGTCTTGACGGTGTTTTCGCCGAGCACGAGGTCGGCTGCGATTTCCGCGTTGGACATGCCGCGCGCGACCAGCCTGAGCACGTCTAGCTCGCGAGCGGTGAGTTCGTCGAACTGCTCCGGGATCTCGCCCGGCGCCGGGCGTGCCGCGCGGGTGAACTGCTCGATCAGCCGGCGAGTGATCGACGGCGCGAGCAGCGCGTCGCCAGCGGCCGCGACCCGGACGGCGTCGAGCAGCCGATCGGCCGGGGCGTCCTTGAGCAGAAAGCCGCTGGCGCCTATCCGCAGCGCCTCGTACACGTATTCGCTCGAATCAAACGTGGTGAGCATCAGCACCGCGGTGTGCAGCTCGGGCTCCGCCATGATCCGCTTCGCGGCCTCGAGACCGCTCATCTCGGGCATGCGGATGTCCATCAGGACCACGTCGGGTCGTCGTCGTTTCACGATGTCGACGGCGCTCTGGCCATCGTCGGCCTCGCCGATCACCGTGATGTCGGATTCCGCCTCCAGGATCACCCTGAATCCGCTGCGCAACAGGCGCTGATCGTCGGCGATCACGACCGTGATCCGACGCGTCGGTGCGTCGGCCTGCATGGGCGGCGGCATGTCGTGCCACTGCACCTGTGCGAACGCGATGCGGTCGGAGATCCCCTTCAACCGGATCGTGCCCGCCGGGACGATCGGCTCGGAAACCCGACCAGCCGCCACGGCGCGCACCGTCTCTGACACCAGAATCTCATTGTCGCCCGCCGCGTCACAGAGCCGGCTGGCGACGGTCACCGGACGCCCGTACAGGTCGCCTCGCTCCGCGACCGGCTCCCCCGCATCCAGGCCGACCCGCAGCCCGAGTCCGCCACCGGCACACACGCGTTGCATCGCGATCGCGCAGCGCACCGCCGCGGCGGCGCTGGCGAACCCCACCATCAGCCCGTCGCCGGTGGACTTCACCTCGTCGCCGCCGTGATCGGCGATCACCTGGCGGATCGCCGTGAAGTGCTCGCGGCGCACGTCGTCGGCCTTGTTGTCGCCCAACCGGTCGAACAGCTCGGTCGAGCCCACCAGGTCCGTGAACAGGATCGTGAGGAACGGGGCGTCCATGTGCCCGACAGCATGATCGCGAACGTGGCGCCGCGCGTCATCCCCACGGATGAGACCGGCGAGACCGGATCACCCTCAGCGGTGACGACGAAATACCCCGGCGGGGGCAAGCTGCTGCGATCCGATCAATCCCTTGTTCAAAAGGAGCTGAGCCGAGATGATTTCCTTCGTGCGCCCCTCCGGGCCACCCATCGCTCGCCGAGACATCGTCATCTTCGCGGTGTTCGCGGTGCTCGCCGTCCCGTTCGTCGGCTGGATGCAGGATGGCAGCCACGGCCACGCTTTCGCGCCGGCCGATCCAGCCGCCGGGATCCTAATCCTGCTCGCGGTGATCCCCTTACTGTGGCGCCGCAACGCCCCGCTGCTTGCCGCCAGTGGCACACTCATCGGCCTCGGCATTCACGTTGCGGCGTTCGGGACGATCACCCGGTGCGGGCTGATCCTGCCGCTGTTGTTCGTCGAGGGCTTCGCGGTCGGCGCCTGGCTGGACCGTCGTGAGTCGCTGATCGGCCTGGTGCTGGTTCTCGCGGCGGGCGTTGTCTGCCTCTCCCATGACGCGTCGGCCGGCTGGTCCGGGCTCATCATTTCGGTGCCGGTGACAGTCGCGGTGTGGGGGATCGGCCGGATCGCGCGGTCGCGGGCCGCGATGGTCGAGCGTCTGCGCGAGCGCAACGCCGAGCTCCGCGCCGCGCGCGAGGCCAACGCGCGCCTCGAGGTGGAGACCGATCGCGTGCGCCTCTCCTCCGAGCTCGATCAGCTGCTGCGTTCTCGTCTGGCCGAGCTCGCCGAACTCGCCGAGGCGGGTGACGGCGGCGCGACCGTCGAGAACCTGGAGCGGATCGAGGCCGAGAGCCGCGCGACCCTCGATCAGATGCGAGCGGTGGTCGGGGTTCTGCGCGACGAAGACGACACGAGTGTGTCGCCGCAGCCGACGCTCACCCATCTGGATGCGCTGTTGCTCCGGGTCAAGGGCGCCGACGCCCGGTTGCGCGTCACCGGGAGCCCCCGGGCGCTACCAGCCGCTCTGGAGCTGTCGGCATATCGCGTCGTCGAGCACCTCCTCGCCGCGATCGGGGACTCCCCCGGAGTGGAGGTCACGGTCGATTTCGGCTCAGCAGCGCTCGAGGTGACGGTGACCGGACCGACCCGTCGCCGCGCCGAGGTCACGCTCGAGAAGGCGCGTGAGCGCGTCGCACTGCACCGCGGAACGCTGCGGGCCGACAGCCGAGGCGGTACCACGCGAGCGATCGCGGCCTTCCCGGTGATGGCGACGGTATGAACCGGGTGCTCCGGCCACGCGTCCTGGTGCCCGTCAGCATCGCCGGCGCCGCACTCGTCGTGGTCACGTCTGTCACCCGCACCGATCAGGGGCCGGCGAGCCTGCTGATCACGGCGATCGCGTTCCTGGCCGGCCGCACCCCCTCGCGGCCGGCCGGATTCGGCGTGATCGGTCTGCTGATCGGCTCGGTTATCGCCGCCCAGCTGATCCACCCGGACGGAGGCAGCCTCGTGCCGGACCTGATGGTGCCGCTGACGTTTTTCCTGGCTGGGTTCGCCCTACGCGCCCGGGAGGTGATGACAGCCCGACTCGCCGCCCAGGCCGCCGACATCGAGGCCGAGCGTGACGTGTACGCCCAGCTCTCGGTGCGTTATGAGCGCGCCCGGATCGCGGCCGAGCTGCATGACGTGGTCGCCCACGCGATCTCCGTGATGGTCGTCCAGGCGGGGGCCGGACAACGCCTGGCCGCAGTCGAACCTGAGCTCGCCAACGAGACGCTCACCGTGATCGCCACCGCGGCGAGGCAGGCGGAAGGGGACCTCGATCGGCTGGCGAGCCTGCTCGCTCAGGACGCCGCGAGTCCCGAAGGCGACCTGCTGCTGGTCACGGAGATCGTCGACCGCGCGAGCATCGCGGGGCTGCCGGTGACGCTTCGTCTGGAGGGCAACAGCAGCGCCGTACGCGGAGCGGTCGCTCACACGGCGTTCCGCGTCGTCCAAGAGGGCCTCACGAACGCTTTGCGCTACGCGCCTGGCGCCCCGATCAACGTCCGTATCTCGGCCGAGCCGGCGGCGCTCGACGTGAGCGTCTCCAATCCGGCCGCGGCCACCGAAGCCAGGCTCAACCTCGGCTCAGGCCACGGACTGACCGGCCTGCGCGAGCGTGTGGCCGCGTGCGGCGGGATCCTCGAAGCCGGTCCAAATGGGCACGGCGGCTGGAACGTCCACGCCCGTTTGCCCAACCGATGAACCGTGTGCGCGTCGCCGTGCACATCCGTCCTGACCGTCACGCCCCCCGCGCCGCTCTCAAGCCGAATCCCCTGAGGACGAGCAGCGCCTTCTCGCCCAGGGTCCCACGGCCGGGCAGAATCCCCAGCTGCGTCGCGGCGCCGTAGAGGTCGTAGAAGGCGCGGACGCGAAACAGCCGCTCGCCGCGGAGCTCGCAGTAGAAGATGCAGTGCATCACGACGAAGCGGTTGGTCGCGGGCAGTCCCTCGAGTGGCCCCTTGTGCGTCGCCAGGAGCTTGACCGGGGCGGCCACGAACCGGTCGTTTCTCAGGCGCTCTCCGGTCCGCTCCAGCCGCGCATCGGGAAACGCCTCCCACAGCCGGGTCGCGTGCCGACCGAGCTCGTCCGCGCCCTGGAGCGGCTCGCCCGTCAACGGGTCCTCGTAGTGGAAGTCGGGGGCGAGCAGCTCCTCGAACGCCGATGGGTCCTTGCCGCTCCACGCCGCCTCCCAGGCGTCCATCAGCGCGTCTACGTCACCCACCGAGGTCACTTCGTCGCCCATCGAGCTCATTCCGAGCGAGCCGGAGCGTCGAACACGGGCAGGCCCTCGCTCGAGGTCGAGGCCTCGGCGTAGCGACGGCGCGGGATGCGCCCCGCGCCGCGCGCGAGCACGCCGGCCTGGACGGCGAGCTTAATCGCTTGCGCCATCGCGACCGGGTCGTGCGCGCGCGAGATCGCGCTCGCGCACAGCACCGCATCGCAGCCGAGCTCCATCGCCAGCGCCGCGTCGGTCGCGGTGCCGACGCCGGCGTCGAGGATCACCGGCACGCCGGCGTGCTCGACGATGATCGAGATGTTGTAGGGGTTGCAGATCCCCATCCCGCTGCCGATCGGGGACCCGAGCGGCATCACTGCGGCGCAACCGGCATCCTCGAGCCGGCGCGCCAGCACCGGATCGTCCGTCGTGTACGGCAGCACGACGAAGCCGTCGTCGATGAGCTCCTCGGCCGCGGCCACGAGCTCAACGGCATCGGGCAACAGGGTGCGGTCGTCGCCGATCACCTCGAGCTTGATCCAGTCGGTCTCGAAGGCCTCGCGCGCGAGCTGTGCCGTGACGATCGCGTCGCGCGCGGTGAAGCAGCCGGCCGTGTTCGGGAGCACCTCCACGCCGGCCCGGCCGAGCACGTCGAGGATCGAACCGCGAGCCGAGGGGTCGAGCCGGCGCAGCGCGACCGTGCACATCTCGACGCCCGAGACCTCGAGCGCCTGCGCGAGGACCTCGTGGTTGGCAAAGCCCCCCGTGCCGAGGATCAGCCGAGACCGGAACGCGCGGTCGGCGATCTGAAACTGGTCGGTCACGATCTTCATCCTCCCTGAACCGCGGCGACGACCTCGACCCGAGCGCCGTCCGTCAGCTCCGTTGTGCTCCATGCTCCGCGCGGGACGACCTCGCCGGCCACCGCCACCGCCACGCCGCGGCCGTCCGGAGGGTCGCTCAGCAGCGCGACGAGTCCCGCCACGGTCGCGCCGGCCGGCAGCTCGCGCCGCTCGCCGTTGACCGACACGACCACCGTCACACCTCCACCGGCACGTTGGTGAACCGCTGCGGGCTGAACTCCGCGGCGAGCTCGGACGGCTCCTCGCCGGTCAGCACCGCCGCCATGATCTCGGCCGTGATCGGCGCGAGCAGGATCCCGTGGCGGTAGTGGCCGGTCGCCCAGTGCAGTCCGGGGATCGATGAGGCGCCGATCGCAGGGGAGTTGTCGGACGTTCCGGGCCGCAGCCCGGCGGACAGCTCGTCGATGACGAGCTCGCTCACCCCGGGCACGAGCTCTATCGCGTCGCGAAGCAGCTCGAATACCGCCCCGCCGGTCACGGTCGTATCGAAGCCCCGCTCTTCGCTCGTGGCCCCGAGGACGTAGCGGCCGTCTCCGCGCGGCACGAGGTAGGACCCCTGCACGCGCAGCACGCGCGTCAGCAGCCCGGCGCCCGCGGGATCGTGGAGCCTCAGGATTTGGCCCTTGACGGGACGGATCGGAACGCGCGCGTGCGCCGGGATCCCGTCGATCGACGAAGACCACACGCCGGCGGCGACCACGACCTGATCCGCGCCTACGCGCTCGCCACCGCCCAAGCGGACGCCGCAGACTCGCCCACCGTCGAGGAGCAACTCGACGACCTCGGCGCCAGTCCGCACTGCGCCGCCGGCGCGGCCGAGGGCCTCGCCGAGCGCCTGCGACAGCCTGCGCGGGTCGATCGCGTGGTCGTCGGGCAGGTCGAGCGCCAGCCGAAGCGACGGCGCGAGCGCGGGCTCGAGCCGTCTCGCCTCGCTCGGCCGCAGCCGGCCGACCGCGAGGTCGAGTTGCTCGCGCATGGCGAGTTCGCGCTCGAGCGCCTCGGCCTCGTCGCCATCACGGGCGGCGAGCAGCGTTCCACAGGACAGGTAGCCCGGGTCCAGACCCGAGGCGTCGGTGAGCTCTGAGACGAACGCCGGATACGCGCGCGAGCTCGCGAGCGTCAGGCGGAGCAGCGAGCGCTCGACGACCTTGGCCTCGGCGATCGGCGCGATCATTCCGGCGGCCACGTGTGTCGTGCCGCTCCCGAGCTCGCCGCGCTCGAGGACGGCGACGCGCAGGCCCTGCTCCGCGGCGCGCCAGGCGACCGCGAGTCCGATCGCCCCACCCCCGATGACGGCGACATCGAATGATCTGGTTGAGTTGGACAAGCGCGCTTCCTCCGCCGGCATTACCCGGGTCAGGTTCAGACGGTCGGCGGATCTCAGTCCGCCCTCTCAGCCCGGCTCCAGGGCTCCCGTTGCCCCAATGCTAGCGCGGCGCTCCTGCCAGACTTGGAGCATGCACGATCGCCGCCAGCGACTGAACGATGCCCATCTCTACCTCGTCTGTGACGACCGTCCCGACGAGTTCCTCGTCGCCGCGCTGCGCGGAGGCGTGGACGTTGTCCAGCTGCGCATGAAGGACGCCGTCGACGCGGACATCGTCTCGGCCGGGCGGCGATTCGCGGCCGTCTGCGCCGAGCGCGATGTGCTGTTGATCCTGAACGACCGGCCCGACCTCGTGGCGGCCGTGGGTGCCGACGGCGTCCACGTGGGCCAGGATGACGTCCCGGTGGCGCGTGCACGCGCGCTCGCCGGCGACGGTCGGCTCGTCGGCCTGTCGACGCATTCGCCGCTCCAGATAGATCGGGCCCTCGATGCCGACTACATCGGCGTCGGCCCGGTCAACGCCACCCCCACCAAGCCGGGCCTTCCCGCAGTCGGAACCGAGCTCGTGCGCTACGCGACCGGGCACGCACACGTCCCGTTCTTCGCGATCGGTGGGATCGACACGGACAACGTCGCTGCGGTGCTCGAGGCGGGTGGGAGACGGATCGCGGTGGTGCGAGCGCTGACGCTCGCGGACAACCCGGAAGCGGCGGCCCGCGAGCTGCGCGCCCCGCTCGAGACGGCGGGGAGGGAGCGCGTTGGGCCAGCGTAGCCGCAAGCGAGGGCGCCGCGAGAAGCCAACGGGCGGGTCCATCGCCACGACCCAGACCAAAGAGCCACCCTCGCGCTCGGAGCAGCGCGACGCGGCCGTTCGGGCCACGCTCAAGCCGATTGCCCCCGGCGAGCGTCCCGCGGCAATCTGGATCGCGACGCTGCTCGCCCTGATGGTCGGCGTCGGCAACCTGGTCGACGTGCTCCTCGGCGGCCGGATCACGGTCGGCCGCAGCCACGCCGGCGTCGGCGGCGTCGTTCTGTTCTCCGCGATGATGGTCGTCTGCGCCGTCGGGATGTGGAAGCTGCGCTACTGGGCGGTGCTCGGGTTCCAGGCCATCCTCGCGCTCGTGATCTTGCTCTTCTCGCTGTACCTGATCAGGGCCAGCAATCTCCTTGGGTTCCTATTCGCGACGGCGGTCGTGTTCGGCGGCGGCTTTCTGTTCTACAAGCTCGTCCGCACGCTCAGCCGCATCCAGATGCCCAAGTACCCGGGCCCCTGAAGCCCTTTCTTATAGGCTCAGTGACAGATGGCAGAGGCTACGTATGACTGCGTCGTGATCGGGTCTGGCCCCGGTGGCTATGTCGCGGCGATTCGCGCGGCGCAGCTCGGCATGAAGACGGCCGTGATCGAGAAGGACAAGGTCGGCGGGCGATGCCTGAACGTCGCGTGCATCCCCGCGAAGGCGATGCTGCGCGTCGCCGATGTGCTCACCGAGGTGCGCGAGGCGGGCGATTTCGGGATAAAGGTCGCCCCGCCCGAGATCGACTACGAGGCGGTCGGCGCCCGCCGGGAGAAGGTCGTCTCGACCCTGACGAGCGGCGTCAGCGGCCTGTTCAAAAAGAACGGGATCGAGCTGATCGAAGGCGAAGGGAAGCTCGTGGGCAGCGGAACCGTGTCTGTCGGCGATCAGCAGATCACGGCTAAGACGATCATCCTCGCCACGGGATCGGTCAAGCGGCCGATCCCCGGCACCGAGTTCGGCGGACGCGTGATCGGCACCGAGGAGGCGTGGGCCCTACCGGAGCTCCCGGGCACGATGACGGTCGTCGGGGCCGGCGCCTCGGGATCCGAGATCGCCTCCGGCTACGCGCGTCTAGGCACAGAGGTGTTGCTGATCGAGGCCCTCGACCGCGTCCTCCCGACCGAGGACGCCGACATCTCGAAGGTCGCCGAGCGGGGACTGAAGAAGCAGGGCATCACGATCCACACGGGGACGCTCGTCGAGAACGTGCAACCCGGCGAGTCCAGCGTCACATGCACGTTCGGCGATAACACCTTCGAGGCCGAATGGTTCGTGATCGCCGCCGGCCGCGCCCCTGACATCGAGGCGCTGGGGCTCGACGCCGCTGGCGTCAAGCTCGCGGACGACGGCTTGATCGACGTGGACGGCGCCATGCGCACGAGCGTCCAGGGCGTCTACGCGATCGGCGACCTCGTGCACGGCCCCGCGCTTGCCCACAAGGCCTCGGACGAGGGCGTGATAGCCGTCGAGGACGCTGCCGGGCTCGAGACCCACCCGATCGACTACATCGACATTCCCCGGGCGACTTTCTGCACGCCGAACGTCGGCAGCTTCGGCCTGACCGAAGCGCAGGCGCGCGAGGCCGGGCACGACGTCGTCGTCGGCAAGGTCCAGTACGGCGCCGTCGGCGCGGGGACCGTGTACGGCGATCGAACGGGAATGATCAAGATTGTCGGCGAGAAGAAGTACGGAGAGCTCCTCGGGGGCCACATCGTCGGTACTCGCGCGACCGAGTTGATCCAGGAGCTCGTCAACGTGCGAGTGCTCGAGGGCGGCTACCCCGAGATCGCGAGGACGATCCACGGCCATCCGACGCTGTCCGAGGCGGTCATGGAGGCGGCGCGCGCCGCCGACGGCTGGCTGATCCACGGCTGAGGTGACTGCGACGCCAGAACAGCCGGTCTTCTACTACGACCTCGGCAGCCCCGCCTCCTACATCGTCGCGGAACGGATCATGGCCACCCTCCCGGTGGTTCCTGAATGGGAGCCGGTGCTCGGCTCGGGCGTCGGATTCGATGGCTCGGACGTGGACCGCGCATCGGTTGAGCAGCGGGCTGAGGCGGAGGGCCTCCTACCGCTGCGATGGCCCGCCGCATGGCCACCGGACGCTCGCCTCGCCGCGCTCGCGGCCACCTACGCCAAGCAGATCGGCCGCGCGGTGGCGTTCTCGCTCGCCTGCTTTCGGCAGGCGTTCGCCGGCGGACGCGACATCGGCGAGACCGAGACGGTCCTGATAGCCGCCGCCGCGTGCGAGATGCACCCGACGGCCGTGCTCAGGGGGATCCGGCTGCGCTCGGTCGCCGACGCGCTCGAGCGCGCCAACTCGCGCGCGCTGGCCGCCTCCGCCTCGACCCTCCCGGCGATCACGATCGGCGACGAGTGCTACGAAGGGGAGGACGCGCTCGAGATGGCCGTCGCGGCGCTCGGAGCGCTGACGTGAAGGCGAATCGCGCGTTCGAGCTGATCATCTCGCGTGGCGGACGGGAACCGGCGTTCCTCGCCGATCGCGACCGGCTCGATCGCGTCGAGGTCATTTCGATCGACACCGGCGAGGTCGAGCTCTTCTGGGAGCTGCCGGCCAAGAAGGCGGCGAAGCTGATCAGGCAGCTTCGCACCGACCTGTACGAGCTCGATCCCGGTGATTTCATCGAGACTTGGGAAGGGCGTGACGTCGGCGCCAAGCGAGCGCCGTGAGCGCCGGCGGCGGCAACCGCGGGGAAACAGAGACCGAGGAGCCGACGCGCGCCCAGCGGACGGTCGCGAGGCGAGCGGCCGAGTCGCGGGCGACGGTCCCCGACCTCGAGTTGACCGTCGAGGTCGACATGCTCGCCGCGCTCGCCCTACAGCAGGCGCAGTCGTGCTCGCTCACGCCGATCCTGATCCGAGCCTGCGCGCTGGCACTTCGGCAGGTGCCGAAGGCCAATGGCGCGTACCGTGACGGCCGCTTCGAGCGCTATAGCCGGGTGAACGTCGGCCTGGTGGTCCCGACCGCCGATGCGCTGTCGATCCCGGTCGTGTTCGATGCCGACGAGAAACCGCTGCCCGACCTGGCCGAGGAGGCCGACCGGCTCGCTGACCGGGCCGCCAGCGGGTCGCTGACCCCGCCGGAGCTGTCGGGCGCGACGTTCACGCTGTCGGATGTCGGCGCGCACGGGATCGCGAGCGCCTCCCCGGTGATCGTTCCACCGAACGCGGCCGCGGTCGCTGCGGGCGCTGTGAGGCCGGCGGCGATGGTCCGTGACGGTGTGATCGTCCCGGGACACGCGATGACGATCGCGCTCGCGTGTGACCACAGGATCCTGTTCGGCCACGAGGCCTACGGCTTCCTGGCCGCGATCAAGGAACTTCTCGAGCAGGCCTCGGTCTGAACGGGGCGCCGGGCCCGCCGGGGGTTGCCACCGCCCACCGGGCGGGCAGAATTGCCAGTAGATGAACCGAGCAGCAGCGCTTGCCGAGCAGCTCAGGCCGGCGATCGGCGATCAGCGCGTGCTCGCGGCGATCGCGGCCATCCCTCGGGAGCGGTTCGTTCCCGCGCCGGACCGCAAACGGGCGTATTCCAATGTCGCGCTCCCGATCGCGTGTGGACAGACGATCTCGCAGCCGTTGGTCGTGGCGCGGATGCTCGAGACGCTGGCGCTGCGGCCGGAGGACCGCGTGCTCGATATCGGCACCGGATCGGGGTATCACGCGTCGCTGCTGGCGTTGCTCGCCGATCACGTCTGGACGATCGAGCGCCACGAGGCGCTGAGCCGCGGGGCGCAGGCGACGATCGAGGGACTGGGAATCGACAACGTCACATTCATCGTCCGGGACGGCTACCAGGGTCTGCCCGAGGAGGCGCCGTTCGACGCGATCAACGTGGCCGCGGCGACCGGCGAATCGGTGCCCGTGGCGCTCGAGGAGCAGCTGGCCGAGGGCGGTCGGTTGGTGGCGCCGGTCGGCGCGTGCGACCAGCATCTGATCCTGGCGGTGCGGAGGGAAGGCAGGCTGACCCGCACGCGGCTCGAGGCGGTGCGGTTCGTCCCGCTCGTGCGGGATTGAGGGCCGTGCCTCGGTGGTGTGGATGAGCCGACGGGGCCGCCGGCGGCGGACGGCTCGGATTAAAGGCAGCAGGGAAGGAGGGGAGTGCGAATGGCCCAGGCGGGACCGAGAGCGGCTCCAGATCCTGCATAACACGTCACGACCGCCGAAAACGGCGAGCCCTGCCGTGTTAAGCATGCTCTTCATGCATAGCTCGACAGGCCTCGGGTTCTGGCGCGGGATTGTCGTGCTGTGCAGGTTCTGGACGGGTGCGGCGATACACAGCGCCCCACGCTCTCACCCCTCGAGGCAGAGCCCCCTATCCGGCCCGCGCCACGCCCTCCGCGCCACCGAGCCGCTCCCGCATGACCTCGATCGCCACGGGGTTCGAGTCGATCAGCACGAACCGCCTGCCCAGCTGGCGGCACACGGCCCCGAGCGTGCCCGAGCCGGCGAACGGGTCGAGGCACCACGCGCCGGGACGCGAGGAGGCCGCGACCATGCGGCGCAGCACGCCTTCGGGCTTCTGGGTCGGGTAGCCGGTCTTCTCGCGGCCGTTCGTCGGGACGATCGTGTGGAACCAGACGTCGGTGGGACGCTTGCCGCGCGCGGCCTTCTCCGCGCTCACGAGCCCTGGCGCCATGTACGGCTCGCGCTCGACCGCGTCGACGTCGAAGTGGTGGGCGCCCGGCGTGCGCACATATACGAGGATCGTGTCGTGCTTGGCGGGCCACCTCCGGCGCGGTTTGGCGCCGTAGTCGTAGGTCCAGATCAACTCGTTGAGGAACGCGTCGCGTCCGAAGATCTCGTCGAGCAGGAGCTTGCAGTAGTGCGCCTCGCGGTAGTCGATGTGGAAGTAGAGCGTCCCGTGGGCCGCCAGCAGCTCCCGGGCGCGCCGGAGCCGTGGCTCCAGAAACGCGAGGTAGTCGGCGAACGCGTCCTCGAAGCTCAGCGTCTGCAACAGCCGCGAGGTGTAGCGGCGCCCTCCGAACCCCACTCGGTCGCCGCGCGCGTCGGCGGACACCTCGCAGGGTGTGACGGGCCTGGGCGCGCCCGGTGTTGAAGGGAGGATCCACATAAATGAGGTCGAACGCTGCATCCGGAAGTCTGGAGAGGATCGTGGCGTTATCGGCCGCGATCACGAGGTCGTCGGTGAGAGCGAGATTGTCAGCCGTCGAGTCGATACGCATCCGCGCAACGTACCGTCGCGTGCGGTTGACATGCCCCGAAACCGCTAGACTCGGGCCCCCTCGTGTTCGCTGAGCTCGTTCAGCGGGTCCGCCGGTTCATCTTCGAACGGCGGGTTGCCCGGTTCGCCATCGCGTCGATGGTCGCTGCGACGACCAGTGCCATCGTGTTCCCGGTCCTGTACGTGCTGGGCGCCTCGACCACGGTGTGCTCGGTGTGCGCTTTCGTCGCGGGCGCGATCCCGAACTGGACGATGAACCGCAAGTGGACGTGGAAGGTAGAGGGGCGCGTGGCGTTCGGGCGCGAGATCATCGCCTACATCCTCGTCTCCGCCTCGACGCTGGTCGTTCTGTCACTGGCGACGGGCTGGACGCACAGACACGTCCAGGGCATACCTGCAGGCCACGGTATCCGTGTGGCCCTGGTCACCGCGACCTACTTCGGCGTCCTCGTCGTCCTGTATGGCATCAGGTACTTCCTGTACGAGCAGTGGATCTTCTCCGGCCAAAGCCGTCTCCGGGCCGCGCTGAAGTCCCGTCGGCGGCTGTGGGTTGAGGCCCGCGCCAACCGCACGCCGTAGAGCCCCGGCCGAGGTCACGGTAGAACTTAGGCCGCAGCCGACGGCGGCGCGTGACACCTGCCGAAGATCTTCACGGCGCCGACTGCGGCGAGAAGGCGGTAGCCCCCGCCCGCCGGGGGAACCGGCGCGAGCGCCGGATCGCCTTGTCCCCCCGACTGGATCAGCACGTTGCCGTCGGGGCTCTCCGTCCGCAGCATCCCCACCCCGAGCGTCCACGCGGCGAGCGGCGCCTCCGAGGGATTGGTCTCGATCGGCCCGCATCCGAGCAGCTGAGCCGCCCCGCCGGCGCGCGCGACGGCCGCGGGCAGGTCGCGCCGGATCGCGTTTTGGGCGCGCAGTGTCTGGGTCGCGGCGCCCAGATGGGGCCCACGACCGGGGGCGAGCACGGTCAATAGGACGACGCCGCCCAGGACGGCAGCGACCCAGCGTGCCGGCCAGAGCGCCCACGCCCACGCCCATCCGACCGCTCCGACGACCACGAGTAGCGCGGCGGGCGCGATCAGATAGCGATCGCTCCCCGAGAACCCGATCTGCGTGAGCACGGCCTCCTCGAGGATCCATGCGAGCCCCAGCAACGCCGCAAACGCCAGGGGTGTTGTCCACCGCCGGTGTCGCACGACCTCCACCAGCGCCAACGCGATGCCCGCTTTGAAGGGCATCGTCACCAGCGGCCACGCGCTCCCCGTGATCTCGGAGCAGAACGGGCAGCTCGAAAGCGCAGGACTCCCTTGGCGAGGATTCTGCGCCCACCGGACGCCCCGCAACAGCGAACCCGAGCCCCACAGCTCCGGCAGAAACCACAGCGCCCCGATCAGGGCAAAGACCGCGACCGTCAACCCCCGCGACCCCGGATCGCGGCGCCACAGCCATGCGCCGTACAGGCCCAGGAACGGCCACGTCTCGGGGCGAAGCAGCGCCGCGGCAAACCCGAGCAGCAGCGCCTGACGGGGTGCGCCGTCGCAGAACCGCAGGATCGCGAGCAGGACGAGCGCCGCCAGCAAACCCTCGGATTCCCCCTGAAGCGCGCTGCTGACGTACTGATAGAGGGCCAGCATCCCCGCGAGGGCGAGCGCTCCGGCGATCACCGCCGGAGCGCGCCCGGGCGCGGCGCTGCGCGCCAGGCGGACGGCCGCCACGACCCCGAGGCCGAGAGCCATGATCCCGCCGGCGCGGGCGACGACTAGCCACAGATCCGGCGCGGCCGCGCCGAACGGAGCGAACAGCGTCGTGAAGATCACCGGCAGCGGCTTCCACGTCGGCCCACCGGTTGTCACCAGCGCCACATGCGTGATCTCCCGCCCCCAGATGATCCACGCCCACGGGTCGTAGGACGGCGCGGCGTGGATGGCCAGCGACAGCGCCGCCAGGAGCAACGAGACGGCGGCCAGGATTGTGTAGCCACCCGGTCGAGAGACCGCGATCGGCGCCGGGCGGCTCGCGATCGCGGTTGCGCCGGTCATAGCGGGCGCCCCGGCGTCAGGCGCCGGTGCCGGCTCTGCGCGAGCGCGCGCCCCGCGAGCTCGCGCCGCGGTCGCGCCACCAGGTGCGGCCTGCTGCCTTTGCGAAACGGAGCCCATACCGGAAATTTCCGTCCTTCTTGGTGCGGCCCGCATGGCTCCCGCGGTCGCGCATCGTGGTCGGCACCTCGGCCAGGCGGAAGCCGTGCAGGGCCGCGCTGATCATCAGCTCCGACGCCTGGTACTGGGGCTGCTCGAGGACGACCGTCGCCGTCAACTCGGGGCGGACCGCGCGCAGCCCGCACGCCGGGTCGGTGACGCGGTGGCGGACCATCATGCTGAAGATCGCGCCGAACACGATTACGCCCGCATGCCGGACCGGGTCCGTCGTCAACTCGCTGCCCAGCCGCCGCGAGCCGGACACGAAATCGGCCTTGCCGTCGAGGATCGGCTGAACGACCTTGGCCAGCTCCTCGGCCTCGTACTGGCCGTCAGCGTCGATCGTCGCGATCACCTGGGCGCCGCGGGCGCGGGCGAGCCAGTAGCCCAGCTTGAGCGCCGCTCCCTGACCCCGGTTGACGGGAACGTCGCACACGAGCGCCCCGGCGGCCACCGCTCGCGGGGCGGTCTGGTCCTTGGCGCCGTCGACGACGACGATCACCTCGGTCGCCAGACCGGCCACCTTGGCCGGAATCTCGGCGACCACCTCGGACACCGTTCCCTCCTCGTTGTACGCAGGGATCACCACCGCCAGCGGCGCGCCGGCCCCCGGCGGGTACTGGGCGAGGAAAGCGCCGGCGGCGTCCCGTTCGACGGGATCGAGCTTGGCGAGCTCGACCTCGGAGACGTGCGGCTCCTCCCTCTTGGCAGCCACGCTCATCGGGTAGCACCCCGCGCGCCGACGGGCTCTTCGATCTCCGCCTGCGACCACTCCTGCCAGACCGCTTCGATGCCCTCCGAGAAGCCCCAGCGCGGTGCCCAGCCGGCCGCTCTGGCTCGGCTCGAGTCGACGATCACCGCCGGCATCTCGCCGGCCTTCGCCGGGCCGTGGCGCACCGAGAGCTCAGCGCCAGTGATCTGACGAACCTGCTCGACGACCTCGAGCACCGAAAGCGACTTGCCGGTACCGATCACCACCGGGCCGTGCCATTCATCGCTGAGCAGCGCTAGCCGGACCGCCTGCACGACATCGCTGACGTTCACGTAGTCGCGCACCTGGAGGCCGTCGCCGTAGATCTCGAACGTCGCCCCGGTCCGGATCGCGCGCATCAAGCGGGCGACGATGCTGTCCTTCGCCTGCATGCCGAGACCGTAGACGTTCGTTAGGCGTAAACACGCGCAGCGCACGCCGTAGGACGCGGTATAGGCGGACATCAGCATCTCGCCGGCGGCCTTGGTCGCGCCGTAGGGCGTGAGCGGCCGCAGCCTCGCCGCCTCCGTGATCGCTGGGGCGTCCATCGGCCCGGTTACCGCGTTGGTCGAGGCGAACGCGAGCGAGCCCGTCCCCGCGGCCCGCGCGGCCTCGAGCACGCGGTGCGTGCCCTCGACGTTCGTGCGGTAGGTCAGCTCGGGCTGTTCGAGCGAGCGCAGCACGGAGGTCACGGCGGCGAGGTGCACCACCGAGTCGACCCCGTCCGCGAACGCCTGCTCGAGGACCGCCGGGTCGCAGATGTCACCCTGCACGATGTCGACGTCCGGGTCGGGATGGGGCTGCAGATCGACGACGCGAACGCGCGCGCCGTCAGCCGACAGCTCCGACACCACCCGGCGGCCGATAAAGCCTGAGCCGCCGGTGACGAGAACGCGCCGCCCGCCGAGCCCCTCCGTCCCCGGGTCGCTCACGTCTGTGCCAGCGCGCTCGCGGTTCGGGGCAGCTCGCTCGACGTCTCCGCCCACTTCACCGTCGCCTCGATCGCTGCCATGTCGACGCGATCACGGTGCTGCTCGACGATGTCGAACAGGTGGTCGATCAGGGTCGTGGAGAGCAGCGTCGGCTTCAGGCCCAGCCCTTCGAGCGCCGTGTGGACGACTTTGTAGTAGTGGTCGTAGATCTCGACGCGCGGATTGTCGACGTGGTCGACCGTGCACTCGCCGGGGAACTGCTCGGCGATCGTCTCGGCGATTTGATTGATCGACAGTGTTTCCGTCATCTGGTTGAACACCCGGAACTCGCCGCGGTCGGCGGGGGTCTCGGAAGCCAGCCGGATGCATTCGACCGTGTCGACGATGTTGATCAGGCCGCGCGTCTGCGACCCCTTGCCGTAGACGGTCAGCGGGTGTCCGAGGACGGCCTGGATCACCATCCGGTTGAGCACCGTGCCGAAGACCCCGTCGTAGTCAAAGCGCGTCCACAGGCGCGGATCTAGCTTCGTCTGTTCGGTCTCGGCGCCGTAGACCACTCCTTGATTGAGGTCGGTCGCGCGCATGCCCCAGATCCGGCAGCCGAACTCGATGTTCGTGCTGTCGTGGACCTTCGAGCAGTGGTAGAAGGAGCCCGGCCGCTTGGGATAGATCATCCGGTCCTTGCGGCCCTTGTGCTCGACCTCGAGCCAGCCCTCCTCGATGTCGATGTTGGGCTGGCCGTACTCGCCCATCGTCCCGAGCTTCACGAGGTGGATGTCGCGGTCGATGTCGCCGATCGCGTACATCACGTTGAGGTTGCCGACGACGTTGTTGGTCTGCGTGTAGACGGCGTGCGCCTGCGAGATCATCGAGTACGGGGCGGCCCGCTGCTCGGCGAAGTGGACGATCGTGTTGGGACGGAAGTCGCGGACCATCTGGTGCACAAACGTCGGGTCGCACAGATCGCCGACGTAAGACTTGATCGTCTTGCCGCTGATCTCCTGCCAGGCGGCAATCCGCTCCTCGAGCGTGGCGATCGGGACCAGGCTGTCGACGCCCATCTCCTCGTCGTAGCCGCGGCGCGCGAAGTTGTCATTGACGGCGACGTCGTGGCCTTGCGCCGACAGATGCAGCGCCGTCGGCCACCCCAGATACCCGTCACCGCCCAGAACCAAGATTTGCATACGAATGCTCCAGTACCTTCAGCTCGTTTTGAGATCTTCAGCGCCCATAGCGGGCACGCTCGCCCGTGACATGGGCCGCGACTCACCAATCGCCGACCCGGGAGCGCACGAGAATAGCCGACCAGACCACCGACAGGAGGCGGAAGGCTCCATAAGACTAACCGGTTCGCCGCGCCTCGGCTGATACCTTCGCGGACTCGGGTGGCAGCCGAAATACCCAACCTGCCGTGATGGCTTCCGTCCAGCCCAAGCGCAGGGCCCGCCGGGTCCGCCTGACGGTCGCGCTCGCCGCGTCGATCCTCGTGATCGCCGTGATCGTCGCCCTTCTCAGCGCCGGAGGCGGCCACCCGGGCCTGCCCCTGCCAGGCATCGGGAAGCCCGCCCGCCCCGGCGATCCGTTCGCGTACATCCCCTCGCGCGAGGCCGACTTCGAGGCCCGCGCTGTGGCCGGCAGCGAGAACGTCCTGTTCTCGAAGAGCCCGGGCGGCGCGATGCCAACCGCCGCTCGGGTCGCCGCGTACCGCCCCCTGATCGACCGCGCGACGGCCGGCACCGGAATCGATCCCAACATCCTCGAGGGGATCGTGTTCGTGGAGAGCGCGGGCCGGCCCGACGTGATCGCGGGCACGGACCCCGCCGACGCGTCTGGACTGACCCAGATCCTCGCGCAGACCGGCCAGGCGCTGCTCGGCATGCACATCAACCTCGCGCGCAGTCGCCGCCTCACCGGCCAGATGGCCGCCGCATACGCGGCCGGACGGGCGAACGTCGCGGTCCGGCTCGAGCGCGAGCGCGCCCGGATCGACGACCGTTTCGATCCGGCCAAGGCACTGGCGGCGACGGTTCGCTACCTACGGATCGCCGAACAGCATTTCGGGCGCGCCGACCTCGCGGTCGTCTCCTACCACATG
This sequence comes from uncultured Solirubrobacterales bacterium, assembly GCA_963812225.1. Taxonomy (GTDB): domain Bacteria; phylum Actinomycetota; class Thermoleophilia; order Solirubrobacterales; family Solirubrobacteraceae; genus Palsa-465. Next base: position 522,945 of record CAWEUN010000001.1, on the reverse strand, counting down.
GGGATCGGCAACCTCCAGCAGGTCCTCGACGACTACGACGGCGGCCGTCCCGTCCCTTATACGCAGCTGTACTTCGACACCTCGCCGGACCGCCATGGCACGGCGTTCGATCTGCTCGCCGGGTTCGGCGACGACTCCTCGCTCTACTACTGGCGCGTCCTGGGCGCGGTGGCGATCATGCACCTGTACCGCACCAACCGCCACGAGCTGAGCCACGCTCTCGACGCTCGAGCTCGACGCCGACACGAACGCGGACGTGCTCCACCCGCCGGAACCGGCCGATTCGTTCGCCAATCCGGACGCCCTGTACGCCGGCTACCACTCGCGCACCCTCGTGCGCCTGCCCTCCGACCCGGCACGGCTGGGCCTCGCCTACAGCGCGTCGATCGGATCGCTCGCGCACACACTGCACGGCCCACCGGCGCTCTACCACGGGCTGCGGCCGGCCGCACTCGACATGTTGGTGGAGCTCGCGGCCCGCGTGCGCACCCTGTCCGGCGGCGCCGCGCCGCTCATCCTCGGCAGCGCCGTGCAGGACGCGCAGTACGCCGAGCAGGTCGCGAACCCGTACACCGGCGCCACGACGGGCTACTCGTTCCAGATCGTCCGCCGGTACGTGAGTCGCGCTCAGGCGGTCGCGTTCCAGGCGATGCTCGACCGGCTCCAGGCGCTCGATCTGATCGCGTGGGAGCGGACCCCGACGACGATCGACATCACGGTGGCGTCGGGCGCCTCGCATGCGATCGTCGACGGCCCGTAGGCGGGCAAGCGCGGGCGGGCCGAGGGGGAGCACTTAGGATTGCAGCGTGACCGACGCGATCCGCACGCCCGACGAGGTGCTCGAGGGCCTCCCCGACTTCCCGTTTTTGTCGCGGTACCGCGACTTCGACGGCCTCCGCCTCGCCCACCTCGACGAGGGCGACGGCCAACCGGTGGTGTTCTTTCACGGCGAGCCGACGTGGTCATTTCTGTGGCGCAAGGTGATCCCGCCGGTACTCGACGCCGGGTTTCGCTGCGTCGCGCCCGATCTGCCGGGCTTCGGCCGCTCCGACAAGCCCGTGGACATCGACTGGTACACCTACGAGCGCCACGTGGCCGCGGTCTCGCCGCTGCTCGAGGACCTCGACCTCCGCGACGCAACGATCGTCGTGCACGACTGGGGCGGACCGATCGGCCTGCGCCTCGCGGTCGACCACCCGGATCGGATCGCCCGGATCGTCGTGCTCGACACCGGGCTGTTCACGGGACGCCAGCGGATGACCGACGCGTGGAACGCGTTTCGCGACTTCGTCGAGCGAACCGACGACCTGCCGGTCGGCTTCCTCGTCCGTGGCGCGTGTAAGCGGGACCCCGGCGACGAGGTGATCGCCGGCTACGAGCGGCCGTTCCCGAACGCCGCCTCGAAGGCCGGGGCCCGGGCGTTCCCGCTGATCCTGCCGACGTCGCCGGAGATGCCGGGCGCCGAGGCCGGCCAGCGCGTGCTCGAGGCGCTCGGCACCGATCGGCGCCCGAAGCTCGTCCTCTGGGCCGACTCAGATCCGGTCCTCCCGCTCGATGTCGGGCGCCGGTTCGCGGCCGCGCTGGGCACGGAGGTCCACCACGAGATCGCCGACGCCAGCCATTTCCTGCAGGAGGACGCCGGCGCCGTTATTGGAGCCTTGATTGCCGACTGGCTCGGGTCGTAAGACCCTGGGCGAACCGCTGGCCCTGGGGCTGGCCGCGAAACGCAAAGAGGGCTTGCGTTAAACGGCCAGCCCCGGCAAACCGTCGCTAGACCGTCTCCGTCTCGCGCTCGGAGGACGGCTCGTTGGAGCTCGACGCCGCCTCCGTGTCCTCGATCGCCTTCGCGGCCTCGGTCACGCGCGAGACGCTCGGGCCCGCCGGCTTCGGGGGAGCCTCGTCGGCCCGTGCCACCGTCTGATCCATCCGCTGCTCGTACGCCGCCCGGGCGACGTGGTCGGGGTTCGAGAGCACCTGGTCGCCCTTCATGAACCGCCCGATGGCCTCGGTGGCGCGCCGCGGCATGAGCGCGTTGACGCGGAACATGCCGCCGACGGACTTCGGTACGAAGACCTCGTAGCGACCGAACTGGAGCGCGTCGACGATCGCGTTCGCGACGTCTTCGGCCTCCACCGCCTTGAATCCCCGCGTGGTCGGAAGCCCCGAGCCGAGCTCGGTGTTGACGACGACGGGCATCACGACGCTGACCTCGATGTTCGTCCCGTGGAGCTCGGCGCGGATCGCCTCGCTCAGGCCCACGACCGCGTGCTTCGTCGCGCAGTACGTCGCGCCGCCGGGGAAGCCGGCCTTGCCGGCCGCGGACGCGATCTGCACGAGATGCCCGCGATTGCGCGGCAGGAACCGCTCGAGCGCGAGCTTGGAGCCGAAGATGACGCCGTTCAGGTTGATGTCGACCATCCGCTTGGCGGTGGCGTCGCTCTCCTCGACGAACGATCCGATCGGCATGATCCCCGCGTTGTTGATGAGCACGTCGAGCGGGCCGAGCCGGCGCTCGACCTCGTCGAGGAACGTCGCGAAGCTGCCGCGGTCCGTGACGTCGAGGGGCAGCCCGACCGTCCCGGAACCGAGTTCCTGAGCCGTTTGCTCCGCCAACGGCGCTTCGATGTCGCCGATCGCGACCCGCGCCCCCTGGGCGATCAGTGCGGCCGCGGTGGCGCGGCCGATGCCGCGGGCCCCACCGGTGATGGCAACCACCTGCCCGGCCAGCGATCGTGGGACTTTCGCCATGAAATTCGTCCTCCTGGTTGGATCCGTGCCGACGGAATTTCCGTGCACCGCCACGATACACGCGTCGCTAGCTGGTCAGCCAGCCGAGTACACGGATATCCTGCCGCGAATGGCGACCTTCCGCTATGACGGGCAGAGGCTCGCCTACACGGTGTACGGACGCGGTCCGCGCACGACCGTGCTGATGCCCGCGCTGCTGCTCTCGCAGAAGATGCAGGCACCGCTGGCGCGCGAGCTCGCCGCTCGAGGACACCGGGTGATCACGTTCGATCCGCTGGGTCACGGGGACTCTGATCGGCCTCGGGACATGTGGCGGTACTCGATGGCCGAGTTCGCCCGGCAGGCGCTCGCGTTGCTCGATCGCCTGAAGATCGACCAGGCGGTGGTCGGCGGCACGTCGATGGGCGCCAACATCACGCTCGAGCTCGCGGCTCTGGCGCCCGAGCGCTTGCGCGGGATGATCATCGAGATGCCCGTGCTGGACAACGCGATCCCGGCCTGCGCGATCGCGTTCACGCCCCTGCTGCTGTGGCTGACATTCGGCGAGCCGGCCGCCAAGCGGGTCGCCAGAGCCGCCCGCGCCGTCCCGCGAGCCCGGGTCCCGTTTCTGCTCGAGCTCGGGCTGGACGCCGTTGCTCAGGAGCCGGGGCCCAGCGCCGCCGTGCTCCAGGGGATCATCTTCGGCCGCACCGCGCCACATCGCGTCGAGCGGCGGACCTTCGACGCACCGGCGCTCGTGATCGGGCATCCCCGCGACCCGGTGCACCCGTTCTCGGACGCCGACATGCTCGCGCACGAGCTGCCGAACAGCCAGCTCGTCGACGCCAATTCGATCATCGAGCTCCGGGTGCGACCGGAACGGCTGACGGCGCGGATCGCCGAGTTCGTGGACGAGTGCTGGGGCGTGGCGGGCGAGCGCGAGCGGGCCGCCTGAGCGGCTTCGTGGCCGGGGTGCGAGCCCACGGCTGTCGACTCTCGGCAGCCGTGATTGGCGATCGGCTCGGTAAACGGCAGCAGGGAGGGGGGTGGGTGAGGGTGGTTGCAGGTCGCCAGAGCCCGGCGGTCGACCCGTTCAGCTGCCGAAACCCGCCACTTTGTGCCGGAAGTGTCACTGTCACGGGAAACCTGCATAACACGACACCACCGGCGCCAGATCCGAGCCCTGTCGACCTACGCACACTCTTCATGCACAACTCGACAGGCCTCGCGATCCGGCCCGAGATTGTCGATCTATGCACCATCGAAACGGGGTGCGATGGCGCCCGCTCCTTTCCCCTTCCCCAGCGCCGTTCACCGCGCCGCCCGCCGATCGCGGCCGCTGAGAGTCAAGATCAACCCGCTACCGCGGCGCCGGCGGCCCCGGCGGCTCGACGATGTCCCGCCCGGTCGGCCGCATCCCCTCGTCGAGCTCGAGCTGCCAGAAGTAGCGGGTGAAGGTGACGCCGGCGCGGTACTCCCCCACGTGCGGCTCGATCTCCTCGCCGCGCGCCATCCGCACGATCAGCTCGGGGTACGTCCGCCCCGGTAGCGCCGCATACATCGGCGCCGGGAAAGCGCCCCCGAAGCGCGTGTTGACGTCGGTGATCCCGAGGCCGATCTCGCGGTCGCGGAACACCTGGACGGTGCACGGCCCGCGCACTCCCAGCGACTCGACGACACGGCTTCCGAGCTCGACCAGCTCCGGGTCGTCGATCACCGTGCCCTTGATCGACTCACCGCCGCGGGACTCGATCATCGTGCGCGGGATCGCGTTGAGGCAGCGTCCCTGCAGATCCGACAGGCAGTCGATCGAGAACTCGTGACCGTCCATCCACCGCTGCACCATCGTCGGCTCGTCCACGTAGCGGACGAAGAACTCCGCGGCCGCCGCGTCGTCGGCGCGGTGGATCGAGCGCGCTCCCGACCCTTGTCGCGGCTTGACCATGACCGGATACCGGTCAACGTCAGAGCCCGGGAGCACGGTCGGCGGCGACGGCAGGCCCAGTCGGGAGAGCAGCAGGTGCGCCTCGTACTTGTCGTATGTGGCGCGGGCGATCTCGGGATCTGGGACAAAGGCCGGCAAAAGACCGCCGGCGCGGGCAACGGCCAGCACCTCGATGTCGAGATCCGTCAGCGGCACAACGGCGCCTACGCCGTACTGCGAGCACAGCTCGGCCAGCGCGGGAACGTACTCGGCCGAATCGATCCGGGGCACCGACCGGCGGACGTGAGCCGCGTACTGCGCCGGCGCCAGCGGGTTGGGGTCGGCGGCGACAACGGTGGCGTGCTGGGCGAACGCCGACACGATGTCGTAGCGCTTCCCGACCCCGGTCAGCAGCACGGCTACGCCGGCGGCTGCCATCCGCCACTCTCACCCTTGTACAACCCGTGCCCACTCGCCACGAGCGTCGCCGTCCTCGCCAGGATCCGCAAATCGAGCGCGAGCGAGCGGTGCTCGACGTACCAGAGGTCGAGCTCGATCCGCTCCGACCACGGGAGCGAGGCGCGACCGTTGATCTGGGCCCAGCCCGTGATCCCGGGCTTGACCGCGAGCCGGCCGCGCTGACGCGTCGTGTACTGCTCCACCTGGATCGGGATCGTCGGCCGCGGCCCGACGATCGACATCTCGCCGAGCAGCACATTCCACAGGTTCGGCAGCTCGTCGAGGGAGTAGCGGCGCAGGACCTTGCCGAGCCGCGTGATGCGGTCATCGCCCTCCTGGATGGCCAGACCGGCGCCGGTGAACTCGGCGCCCCGCACCATCGTGCGCAGCTTGTAGATCCTGAATTCGCGGCCATCCTTGCCGACCCTGGTCTGCATGTAGATCGCCGGCCCCGGCGACTCCAGCCGGATCGCGAGCACAAACACCGCCACCACCGGTGCGGTGACGACGGAGCCGAGCAGCGACAGCGCCACGTCGAGCAGGCGCTGGGTCATCGCGTCCCTTCCGCCGGCTCCCAGCCGGCCTTGGTGTGGCCGAGCAGCCAATCCCACAGGCCAGCCGCGAGCGACACCGTCGTCAACACGTAGTAACGCGCGACCAAAAACGGCCGCACCGGCACCACGGGCGCAAGCAGGGCGGCCACGAGCACGGCGACCTGGATCGCGACCGCCGCGACGTACACCCAGCCGTCTCCGATCAACGCGATGCTCGTGGCGAGCGCGATCAGGTGCAGGAACGGGGACAGGTACCGCAGGATCCGGTGCGAGAAGATCATCAGGCCATAGAGGGGGTCATAGCCGCGTGGCGAGAGCATCCCGCCGCGCACGACGATCGGCCACGTGTGGCTCATCATCCGGCGCTTGCGGGCAAATTCGCCCTCGATCGTCGGAACCATCTTCTCGCTCGCGCGCGCCGCCGGTTCGTACAGGGCCAGCCAGCCGCGCTTGACCATGTTGAACGGGAACGACAGGTCGTGGCCCATGATCGGGTCGACGATCAGGTAGCTCTCGCGTCTCGTCGCGTAGATCGCGCCGTTGCCGCCCGTCACGGACCGGACCCGCGACTCGAGCCGCCGGAGCGCCATCTCATACCGCCAGTACACGCCCTCCTGGTTGGACCCCCGCTCGTTCACGAGGCGCACGTCCCCGCACACATAACCGACGCGCGGATCGGCAAACGCCGCGATCAGCCGCTTCAACGCGTCGGGCTCCCACGAGACGTTGGCGTCGGAGAACGCCACCAGATCGCCGCGCGCCCGCTCGACCCCGGCGTCCTGGGCCCGGATCTTCCCGCCGCGCGGAAGCTCGAGCACCACGTCCGCGCCGGCCGCCCGCGCTCGCGCCGCCGTCTCGTCGGGCGAGCCGTCGCAGGCGACGATCACCTCGACCAGCTCGGACGGATAGTCGACCGCGCGTAGGTTGGCGACGCGCGAGGCGATCACGTCCTGCTCGGCGTAGGCGGCGACGATCACGCTGACCGAGGGCAACGACTCAGAGCTCGCCCCCGTGACCTCCACGGGCTTTCGAACGCGCGCGAGCAGCGCCAGCAGCACCCAGTAGCCGACGTGGGTGTAGAGCAGCAGACCGACGGAAACCCAGAAGAGGATGGCGAGGACGGTCACGGCGGCGGATTGTGCGCGATTGCCACTCCCAGTGCTATCGTCGCCGAGGCAGAGGCCGGGCAATCTGGGGAGTGCCATGCGTGTACGAATAGTCCGGCTTCTGGTCTTCAGCGCTGCGCTCGTGCTCGGTACGGGCGCGACGATCGCTTCGGCGCGCACCCGCCGCCCGCCGATCAAGATCCTCGTCGGGACCCAGAACGTGACCGTCACGCCGGTGCTCGACGGCTCGCGGAGCACGACGGCCACGGTCGGCCCCGCCGGCGGCACGCTCGCCACGACGGCGCAGGACGGGACGACCTTCCAGCTCACGATCCCCGCGGGTGCGCTCGCGGGCAGCGAGCAGCTGACGTTGACGCCGCTGGTGTCGATGGCCCACGGCGGCGTGAAGCTGATCGCCGGAGTGGGGCTCGCCCCCGATGGGCTCCAGCTGCTGAAAACGGCCGAGCTGGCCATCACTCCGGCGCGCCACGTGGCCCGCTCGAGTCAGGTCGGCTTCGGCTACGAGGGCACCGGCAGCGAGTTCGGTCTGACGCCACTGGCGGTACGGTCAAACATCGAGATCCCCGTGCTCTCGCTGGGCGGCTTTGGCCTGGCCAGCGCGACGCGCGGTCAGATCTCCAGGCGCCAGCACCATCCGCCGATTGACGCGACCGCCGCGTGGCTCGCGCAGCTGGCGATTCCGCTCCGCCAGCTGCGAAGCCATCGCTCGGTACAGGCGAACCGCCGGACCGTGAAAGGCGTCCTGGCCGCCTACTACACCGGCTACGTGAGGCCGTTGCTCGGCAATGCAGGCTCGAGCTTCGCCGCGTGGAACGCGGCTGCGACACGCGGCGTTGGGTGGTTGAACGAGGTGCAGACGCTGGGTTACGCGCGCCAGTTCCCCGGGTACTCGCGGCGGCTGCGCAGCTCGATATTCAACACCGCCCTCCGCCGCCAGTGGGGCGCGGTCACCGGGAGCTGCGCCGCCAAGCGCACGCTTGGAGATCTCCAGGACGCGCTCGCGCTGGCCCGGTCCGCGCAAGCTCTCAAAAAGGCCTCAAACATCGGCGGCAACGGTGCGATTGCCGCGGCCCTGTTCGGCTGTGCCCAGCTGAACCTGCGAGCGGCCCTCAATCGGACGACGGTCAACTGGCAGTCGGGACTCAGCTCGGATCGCGTCTTCTCGGACACGGTGGTGGCGCAGATCGCGAGCACGAGGCTGCTGCTCGGTCAGCTGCTGGGGACCAACCAGTTCACTTTCGGCTCCGCGCACGTCGCGGTCACGGAGACGATCAACTCGTGGACGCAAGGCGCCGCCTACGCCGCGCGGGGCTGCACGAAGCCCTCGTTCGTCGGCTTCAGCGCCAGCCCCGCGCAGATGTACGGCGCGTTCGCCGCAACGCTCACGGTCTCGGCCGACCTGTTCGCGCGCAGCTCACCACCGCCCACGACGGTCGCCGTGAGCGTCGCCGGCGTCGATCTCGCGAACTGGACGACGACCTGTCCGCCGAGTCAGGCGATCTCCTTCAGCGAGTCGCCGGGGGCGATGTCCGGGCTGACCGCGGTGACGACGCTCACGCCGATCCGCATCAACTCCACGGCCAACAGCAACGCCAAGAAGTTCCAGGGGTCCGCGGACATCATCGCCGGCGCGACGATCACGGGTTACGCCAACGGCAACGGCAAGATCACCGTCAACGTCGTGCACTGATCAGCTCGCGGTACAGCGCGGCAGTCTTGGCCGCCGCCGACTCCCACGAATAGGGACCGCGCGCGGCCGCGGCCGCGGCGTCAGCCATGCGAGAGCGCTCCAAGGCGTCTCCGAGCAGCTCCCCGAGCGCCGCCGCCAACGCCTCCGCGTCGCCGGGTGCGACCAGGCGTGCCGCGCCGGTCGCGGCCACCTCCCCGAACCCGCCGACGTCGCTCACGACTGCGGGCTTGCCGAACGCGAGCGCCGTGGCCAGCACGCCCGACTGATCGAACCGCTCCGTCCGCGAGTACGGGAGCACGACGACGTCGGCGCGGCGAAAGTAGGCGGGAAGCTCGCGGTCGGAGACGAACCTGGGCACGAACCGGACGCCGGCCGGAGCGCGGGCCTGAAGCGGCGCGATCGGGATCAGCGGCCGTCCGACGATCCACAGCTCGGCGCCATGGATGCCCCGCCACGCGTCGAGCAGCGTGTCGAGCCCTTTGTAGGGACGGAGGAGGCCAAAGAAGAGCACGACCGGCCCCTCCACCCGCGCGAGCTCGTCGGGCAGCGCAACCTTCGAGCCCTGACGTGCGAGATGCTCGAACGCGCCGTGGTGGACGACGTGGAGCTTGGCGGGATCCGCCGCTCCCCAGTCGATCATCGTTCGCCGGCCGTAGTCGGAGTGGACGATCACCGCGTCGACGGCCGCGTACAGCCTTCGCTGGGCCCTGACCTGCCCCGCTCGCGGCTCACGCGGCAGCAGGTCGTGGGCGGTCAGGACCGTCGGCTGGCGCGGCAGCAGGTGGGCGTCGACCCATTGCACGTCGAGCCACTGAAAGTGGACGACGTGCGCGCCGGCGGCGAGCCGGCGATAGCGGAGCATGTCGGGGACGTGCGACACGAGCTTCGTGGCCCGCCGCAGCTGGGAGCCCGCGGGCCCCCGAGCATGGCGATAGAAGCGCTCGCGGATCACGTACCCGTCTGGGGCCGGCACCTCGCCGTAGGCTGACGGGCTCGTGATCAGCTCGACCTCGAGGCCGGCGTGTGCCAGCGCGGCGGCCAGAGCGTGGTCGTAGGGTCGCGTGAACCCCGACGGGTCGACCACGTGGACCCGCATCAGGCGCGACGCGGTTCCGCGAGCGGACGACCGGCCAGCGCGGCCAGCCGCCGGGCGGTCGCCTGAACCTCCTCGCCGCCGAGCGGATGAACCCGAGCGTCGCGCTGGCGCGCCAGCCGCAGCGCGGCGGGGGCGATCGCCGTCAGCGTCGGCTCACCGGGACGGCGACGGATGAAGTCGCGCGCGCAGCGGACCGGGTGCCGTACCTCCAGGCGCGCCAGGGCCAACAGCCTCGCCGCGAGCCCGTCGTCCTCGCGGTAGGAGATCTCGAGCTCCCGGCTCACCTCGATCCACGGCCACTCGGGCCGGCCATTCGCCTCCACGCGCGCCGCGTTGAGGGTGCGGGCGAAGTCGACGAGTGGGTCCCCTGGAACCGGGAACCGGTCGGCGACGAGTACCACCTGCCCCGTCGCGAGTCCCCTGCGATCGGGTCGGTTGGAGAGCATGAACCCCGCGAGCTCATCGACGGCGAGCAGCGCGTCCAGCGCCAGGTACTGAGCGCGGTCCAGACGTCCTGCCTGGGCGTCGGAGATCGACCGCCGGGCAGGCAGCCTGCGGCCGTCGTGCATGACGGGGCCGCTTCCGTTCCGGCGCACGAACCCCCACGCGCGCGCCACTCCACGCCGCACCGCCGGTTCGGGCTCGAACCCCCGATACCGGCGACGGAGCCACGCGCGGCCGGCGGCGTAGCCGCGCCACTGGACCCGGAGCTCGTGCAGCGTCGCCCGATACTGGTGCTCGACGCTCGCCTCGGGGCGGAGCTCGAGCCGCCAGCCGGCCCGCTGGAGCCGCCAGCTGAAGTCGGTGTCCTCGGCCGCGCGGACGCCCTCGTAGAAACCCCCGACCCGCTCGAACGCGGCCCGTCTGACCATCAGGTTCGCGGCGACCGCGCGGGGGAGGTAGGGATGGGCGAGATGCGCTTGCTGGCTCAGGAAGCTGCGCGCGGCTCCATAGCGCGCCGCGACCGTGGTGCCGTCCCCCGCGGGAACCACCTCTCCGGCCAGCGCGCCGACGTCGTCGGCGACCGGCTCGCGGAAGAACGCGTCGAGCAAGTTCGGCGGGACTCTGCAGTCGGCGTCGAGGAACAGGATCCAGTCGGACCTGGCCCGCTCCGCGCCGACGTTGCGTGCATGCGCCGGCGAGCGCTCGCCGGTCGCGTGCACGATCTCCAGTGCGTTGTGGGCACCGACGATGCCGGAGTTGTCGGCGAGGATCAGTTCGTCGCCCGGCTGTCTGTCGAGTTCCAGCAACGTCGCCACCGCCACCCGCGCGGCAGCCAGATCTCCCGCGAACGGCATCACCACGGAGACCGATGGACGGCTCATGCGGCGTCACCCGCCGGCGAGCGCGGCGCGCGGCGAAGCCGCTCGAGCAGAGCGCGCGCCTGCTGGAGCTCCTGCGGATGGGCGAATCCGGTCACGTAGAGCACCAGCGGGATCGCCGCGAACACGGCGGCGCGGCTGAGGAAGCCGACGACGCCATGAGTCGGCAGTAGCAGGTCACCACCGGTCGCGAGCGCCCCCATCACCACCGTCACCTGGACGAGCCGGCGCCACTCGAAGTGAACCTTGAAGACGCTGCGCGTCAGCAAGTGCATAACGGTCAGCATCACGACGTACGCGCCGCACAGGGCGATACCGGCGCCGGCTATGCCGAACGTCGGCACCAGGACAACGAGCAGGATCACGTTCGCCACGAGCCCCGCGATCGATGCCGGGAAGTTGCGAGTCGTGACCCTGGCGCGACCGGCGATCACCAGGAACACCACCCACAATCCGTACATGGCCCAGCCGAGTGCAACCCACGGAAGCGCACGATATGCCTCGAAATAAGACGGCGCAGTCAAGAGTCGCAGGATCCACCGTCCGAGCAGCGCGAGCCCCGCCACCACCCAGCCGCTGACGATCACGTAGTACGTGGTCACGAGTCCATACAGGCGCGAGGCCTCGACATCGCTCTCGACCGAATACGCAAGCGGCGGCCACGCGTACTGGAAGGCGCGGACGATGAACGCGACCGCGCCGGCGAGCTTCACCGCAATCGAGTACAGCCCCGCCTCCCGCGGGCTGCGGTCGTGGTAGATGTAATAGCGGTCCACGATGCTGAGCGCATAGACCGAGATCTCAGCGGGCACCGTGGGCAAGCCGAAGCGCATCAGCGCCGGGAGCCGTTCGCCGATCCCCGGGCGCGGGCGGAGCCGCTCGCGCATCGTCCACCACAGCGCGAGGAGCACAAGCGTGGAGACACCGTAGTTGCCGAGCAGCAGCCCTTCCGGCCCTTTGCCCAAGCCGACCACGAGGATGACCGAGGCGATGATCGTCAATACGACGTTCGTCACCGAGGCGATCGCGTACGTCCGCAGCCGCTCGTCCACGCGCAGCACCGCGTACGCGAGCTCGAGGTTCGTGAACGCCCACAGCCCGAGCACGGCGATCCGGAAGATCGTGACCTCGCGGTGTCCGAGCACGACCCGCGACAGCGGCGCCGCCAGAGCAGCCAGCACCAACGAGGCGATCGTGGTCGTCGCCAGCAGGAACAGGAACGAACGGCGGACGAGCGCGTCGCGGTGCTCCGGATCCTCGTCGGTGAAATAGAACCGCAGGAACGATTCGATGATCCCGAACCGCACGAGGATGCTGATGAAGATCACGCCGTTGCCGAGCAGCTCGACGACGCCGTATCCGGCGGGGCTGATGTACCGGGTGTAGACCGGCAGCAGCAGCACCGCCATGAACTTCGAGACGACGTCCGCCACCTGGTAGGCCGCCAGCGAGTTGACGAGCCGCTTCAGATAGCCAGTCACGTCGCCACACGGTACGGATCGTGACGGCCGAGGGGCGAATCCCGGCGACCGACGCTCAGTGTCGTAGCAATCCCCAGAGCGTCTGGATCAGCTCCTTGGCATCGACGTTGTGGGCGAGCGAGGAGCCGAAGCCGACCAGGCCGATGTCGACCACGTCGCCGCGGCCGAGCTGGTAGCCGACGATCGACGGCGTGGTGTTTGTGTTGCCCGCCGCCGACAGGAGCTTGCCCGGTGGCGCGACCTGGATCGGCTCGAATGAGCTGTAGCCCTGAAACGCGCCCGACGTCTTCGAGAAGATGTGGAGCTGATCCTCGATCACCGTGATCAGGTCGGTGTTATTGGTGACGAGGGTCCCGGGACGCCCCGACAGAGCATCGGTGGCGGTTGGGGCCGTCGGATGGAGCGCGACGTTCCCGTTGATCGTCACGCCGCGCCGCAGCGAGTCGATCCCGAGCGACAGCAGGTGACCGCCGTCCTCGACGTAGGTGCGGAGCTCGGCAGCGAGTGACGGCGGGATCCACCGTTCGCTGCCGGCGAGGACGACGCCGGAGTGCCCGGCGAGCTTCGGGCCGGTGCCGTCGATCAGGGCGAGATCCGTCGTCAGGTCGTAGGGCAGGTGTGCCTTGTCGAGGTAGGCCAGGAATGCGGCCTCGTCGGCGAACCCGGGTGGGAGCCCGTTGGCGAGGACGCGGTCGAGCTGGATCGGACCACCGGTGTCGAGCGTGTTCGGGAAGCCGTCTTGGGGTGGGTCGTCGACCGGGTTCTGCCCCTGCCACGTGAGCGCGGGCAAAACGACCAACACCCTCGGATGGTTGTTGGCGCTGGGGTAGCTCGCGAGCAGCGGCACGTCGGTGCTGTGGGCGCCCGAACGCAATACGAGGTGATAGAGCCCGGCTCCCTGGGCCGGCGGCAGCTTGACGCGCAGCGCGAAGCTCCGCTGCACGCCGTGACCGTTCGCTTTGCGCGTCCCGACCCGCCACAGGCTCCAGCGGTATGGCGCGCCTCGGGCGTCGACGTCCACGGTCGCTCTCGACCCGGCCGCCGTCGGCGTCAGTGGGGGCTCGGCGGCCAGGTAGCGCACCGTTACGCCCGCGTTCCGCGTCGTGCCTGGGGGCGGCGGCATCAGCGGCGGGAACTTTCCGACGTCGCACGCCGCGTCGGTCACGTTCAGGCCGACGAGGTACGTCCCCGCCGACGCCGGCACGCCGTCGATCAGGCCGTTCCAGGTCGCCTCTGTGCTGCCCCACCTGGTCTTGAACTCCTTCACGATCCGCGGGGCCCCCGGGAGGTCGGTCCGATAGAGGACGACGGTCCCACTTCGCCCTTCGGTGCCCTTGTACTTGATCGTGACCGGCGTGTGTCCGAGCGGGATCAGCGCCGGCGAGACGCTCGTCACGACGGGGTGCGGCGGGACCGTCTTGATCTTCACTGGGATCGGACCATTGGCGTCCGAGATGTCGACCGTGCGGCCCTGGTGCAGGAGCGCCACGCGGACGTAATAGGTGCCGTCGGGCGCAATCGAGCCGTTGTCCTCGCGCCCGTTCCAGCGAAACTTGTGGCGGACGGGGTGCGATCCGCCGCGCATGTGCACGCCGGTGGCGAGTGTGCGCACGATCGTCCCCGAGGAATCGACGATGTACACGTCGACCGTGTCGCTGCGGTGCTGGAGGTAGAACGAGACCAGCATGGAGCTGTGGTTGACCCTGTGGTTAACCGCCCCGCACGTGACCCCGCCGTAGGGGTCGATCACCTCGGGCACTGGACGGGGGTAGCCGGCGAGCAGCGGCGTCGTCACCTTTAGGTGCTGGGTGACGAAGAACGCCCCGGCGGTCGCCAGCACGAGCGCCACGAACGACACCACCGGCAGCCTGCTCACAGCTCGAAGACCGCCACGTTCGGCACGTCAAACTCGTGGAAGGCATCGAGGCCACGCGGGTCGGCGGCGCAGAGCATCACCCGGATGGAGCCGCCGTGGCACACGACCAGCGCCGGGCCCTCGCCATCGTTGCGCACGTCCTCGACGGACGCGCTGACGCGCTCGAGCTGATCGCGCAGCGATTCGCCACCGGGGAACCGGAACGTCTCGCCGGCGCGCCGCCAGGCCGCGTATCCCTCCGGGTCCTCGCGCTCGATGTCGATGAACAGCCGTCCTTCCCACACACCGCGGTAGGCCTCGCGCAGCCGTTCATCGAGCCGGGGCTCGAGTCCGATCCGGGCCCCGACGATCTCAGCGGTTTCCCGCGCACGGGAGAGATCTGATGACCAGAGCGAGGCGATCCCCGCATCGGCCATCCGCTCGGCCAGCTCCGCCGCCTGGCGGCGGCCGGTGTCGTTCAAGGGTGTGTCCCGGAACCCCTGAACCCTGATCGGCTCGATGTTGTCGTTTGTCTCGCCGTGGCGTGCGAGCAGAACCGCCCCCGGCGAGAACGTCTCATTCATACACGCTTGAGGCGGTGTCAGACCGCAATCCAAGCCTGATCGTCTCGAGCGAAAGGACGTCCTCGGGCGGGATGTTGCCTAGGTTCACGTCAGCGCCGAACCGGCGGACGAACCACACCTGCTGATCCTTCTGCGGCGCCTCGAACAGGATCTTCTCGGGCGCGACGGCGTGCACGATTTCGTCGATCAGCCCCATCCGTACCTCGCCGTCGTGGCGGAAGATCCCCGCGGTGCCGCTCTCCCGCGCCTCCGCGATCACCTTCCACGCCCCAGCCTCGAGCTCGCGCTCGATCTGCTCGACCCACCGGTACGGCGCCATGATCCGCGTGTCGTCCTTCGAGCCGACCTCGGACAGGACCGTGAACTCCTTCGACAGCCGCTCGATCAGCGCGAGCTTGTCGTCGTGGCGCAACTCGATCGTCCCATCCGAGACCTCGATGTAGCCGAGTCCGAGTTCCCGCAACCACTCGATCAAAGGCTCGAGCCTGTTCTGGGCAATCGCCAGCTCGGTCAGTGTCCCGCCGAACACCACGGGGAGCCCGTGCGCACGGTAGCGCTCGAGCTTGGGCTTCAGGTTGCCCGTCCGCAGCGACGTACCCCACCCGAGCTTGACCACGTCCACGTAGTCCCCGGCGACCTCCGCGAGACCGTCGACCTCCGCCACCGAGAGGCCTCTGTCGAGCACGTGCGTGAGCCCCTGCTGGCGGGGCTTGTCGCTCCGATCGGGGAGGTCGAGTAGTTCCGACATGCGGATCGGCAGACTAGCCCTCTGCGGGCCTCACGCGGCGTTGGCCAGATTCGCGCCGACGGTGACGACGACGTCCGCGGTGCACGGGTTGGCTCCCGCGCAGGCCACGGATTGCGTGTTCTGGTCGACGGGCTGTACCGCGGACGGCTTGAGCTTCAGTGTGGCCGCGACCGCTTCGGCATCGCGCTTAAAACCGGGGAGGTAGGCGACGATCGTCGTCGTGTGCGTCTGCTCGGGGGCGTTCCCCTCGGTCCCCTTCTTGTAGCCCGACCCTTGGAGATTTTGCGCGATCCGGTGAGCGAGGCCGTTGGTCGCCGTGCCGTTGAGGACGGCGACCGTGACCGACGCAGGATTGACCGCGGGCGTCTTGGTCCGATGGTCGCGCGAAGCATTGCTCGCCTGGGTCCCGGTCGAGCCCGAGTTCGAGTTCGAGCCGCCGAGCGCGCCCGTGATGATGAGCAACACGACGACAACGGCGACCACGCCAAGCGCGCCGAGCGCGATCCCGAGGCCGCGCGGAAAGCGCGACTGCCGGCGACCCGGTGGGACGCGGCCACCCGGACCGCCCGGCGGCCTGCGGTTCGGGGGAGCGCCCCGGCGCGTGATTCCGGGCTGGCTCTGAACGGCCGACATCGCCGAGACCGGCCGGGGCGGCGCGGTTGTGCCCGAGCCGTTCGCCCCGCCCGCGACGGTAGCCGGCGGCGGCCCGTCCGCGAGGCTCCCGGGGGTGGGCCCGGTCGCGACGGCGACCGGCTCGGCAACGGCAGCCGGAGCAGGCTCGTGAACGGGCAGCGGGATCAGCCTCGTGGCCGCCGCGAGTGCGGGGGCGGCGACGCCCGCCGGCGCCGCCGGCGCCAACGCGCGGGCCGCGATCGGGCCGGTGGCCACGGAGCCGACGGATACGGGTGGACGCGCCCCCTGGGCCTGCGGCGCCGCGCTCGGCGAGCGCGTCAGCTGCACGATCCGGGCCTCGAGCTGCCCGATCCGGGCCGTCGCTTCGTCAGCGTGCCGGCGCAGCGTGGCGGTCTCTCTCGCTTGCGCGAAATACAGCAGGATCAGCAGCGCCAACCCGATGATGGCGGCGAAGCCTGCATCTGCGCCCACCGAGTTGATGAAGTGGTGGATGGATAGAGCGAACGAAAGAGACCCCATGTGTGCGACCCGAGTCTACGTGGGAATGTCGTGCCCGGCCGGGGTTACCGCACGGCCGCGCGCCAGCTTCGCCACATGTTCGGCGAGCACGGCGGCGTCTCCTTCCAGCACGAGCAGGTTGATCCTTTCGAAGCACTGCTCGACCCACGCCGGATCGAGCGGGTCGCGGTCCGCGCGCAGGATCTTCTGCGCCGCCGTCGGCTGCATCCGCTCGTAGGGGTTGAACAGGTCCTCGTGGAACTTTTCGCCCGGGCGCGCGCCGACGATCTCGATCGCGATGTCTCGTCCGGGCTCGAGTCCCGACAGGCTGATCATCGTCTCGGCCAGGTCGATGATCCGCACGGGGTCGCCCATGTCGAGCACGAACACCTCGCCGCTTCCTTCGCTCAGTGAGCCCGCGCGAATGATCAGCTGGACCGCCTCGGGAATCGTCATGAAGTACCGGCGCATCCGTTCGTCGGTGACGGTCACGGGCCCGCCCGCGGCGATCTGGCGGCGGAAGATCGGCACCACCGAGCCCGACGACGCGAGCACGTTGCCGAACCGCACCGTCGAGTACGTCGTCGCCGGGTAGCGCGCCGCGGCGGCCTCGACCGCCCATTCCGCGAGTGCCTTCGACGCTCCCATTACGGTCGCCGGGTTGACGGCCTTGTCGGTCGAGACGAGCACAAACGTCCCGACGTCCATCTGCCCCGCGATCCGGGCGACGACGCGCGTCGCGAGCGCGTTGTTGCGGATCGCCTCGACGGGGTTGAGCTCCATCATCATCACGTGCTTGTAGGCGGCCGCGTGGAAGATCACGGTCGGGCGGTGCTCCGCGAGCACCTCGCGCATCCGCTCCTCCTCGCGACAGTCCGCGAGCACCGGGACCGCGGTCCGCACGTGGCGGTCCTCCTCGAGCTCTCGCATGATCTCGAACAGGTTGTCCTCGGCGTGATCGACGAGCACGAGGCGTCGCGGACCAACCCGCGCGATCTGGCGGCTGAGCTCGCCGCCGATCGAGCCGCCCGCGCCGGTCACGAGCACGACCTCGCCGGCCAGATACGCGCCCACGCGCTCGAGCTCGATCCGCACGGGCTCGCGCCCGAGGATGTCCTCGACCCGAACCTCGCGCAGCTGGCGGGCCACCTGCAGCTGCCCGGACCCGTCCTTGAGCAGCTCGAACACGGTCGGCGTCGTGCGAACCGGGATACCGCGCTCGCGGCACGCCGCGACGACGCGCGCCCGCAACGTCCCCGGCGCTGACGGGATCGCGATCACGACCTCGTCGGGCTCGGCCTCGTCGAGCACTCGGGCGAGGTCCTCGCTCGTGGTCGTCCCGAGCACCTTTAGCCCGTACTCGTCCTTCATCCCCTGCTTGCGGGGATCGTCGTCGACGAACCCGACCGGCCGCAGGCGCAGCTGCCGGTTGCGCACGAGCTCACGCACGACCAGCCGGCCGCCGTCCCCGCCGCCGACGATCAGGACGTCGCGGGCGCCCTTGCTGACCCGGAAGCTCCGCACCCGACCCTCGACGATCAGGTGCTCGAAAAACCGGACTCCGACGAGGAACGCGATCATCATCAGCAGGAACAGCGCGATCACGCTTCCCGGGAGCACGACCGCGCTCGACTGACCCAGGTGACGGTGGTGGCGGAACACGAATTGCGAGGTCGTCTCGACGGGATGCAACAGCGCGATCGCCCCGACGATCAGCACCGTCGCCACGATCGCGCCCTTTACGACAGCCTCGTAGTCCCGCTGACCGATGAATGTCCACAGCCGCTGGTAGAGCCCGAACGCGGCGAGCACCACGAGGACGACGGGC
Source organism: uncultured Solirubrobacterales bacterium (assembly GCA_963812225.1). GTDB lineage: Bacteria > Actinomycetota > Thermoleophilia > Solirubrobacterales > Solirubrobacteraceae > Palsa-465. The sequence goes on along the minus strand of CAWEUN010000001.1, from coordinate 504,419 downwards.
ACGACCCACCAGACCGTCGCGTCGAACAGTTGGTCGTACCGTGTCAGGACATGCCCATCGAACCTCAGCTGGAACGCGAGGAAGTAGGCGAGCGCGACCAAGACACCATCCACCAGCAACAGGGGCAGGGAATGCCGATGGATGGGAAAGGCCGCGGATCTGATCCGCCGGCGCATGCGGGGCATCATTGTATGCGTTGACGCTGACCCGTTCATTAGCGTGTCCTAAGTGAATTCACCGCAAATGGCCAGGATCGATGACCTCCTGGAGCGCGCCCGAGCGCAGCTCCGCCGTCTCTTGCCCAGCGAGGCGGAGGCGGCGGCCGCTGCCGGCGCCGTGATCATCGATATCCGTTCGGAGAGCCAGCGGGCGGATGATGGCCTCGTTCCCGGCGCGCTGTTCATCCCCCGCAACGTGCTCGAGTGGCGGTGCGACCCCAGCTCGCCGTGGCGTGATCCACACGCGTCCGACCCGGGTCGGCAGGTGATCGTCATGTGCAACGAGGGCTACCAGTCGAGCCTCGCCGCCGCGACGCTGCAAGAGCTCGGCCGAAGCGACGCCACCGACATGATCGGCGGTTTCCAGGCGTGGCGCGCGGCCGGGCTGCCGGTCGCCGAGCTGCCGAGTGAGCGGGACCCCGGCGCGGGGCCCCGCTCACAGCCGGACTGAGGACTCCTAGTAGAAGCCGCCGGGAGGCGCGTGGTGCGTCTTCGCCTTGGCGGCGTGGAACACGCCCGAGCGCCTCAGGACGTGACCCTTGCTGTCGAGCGCCACGACCTTGTACGCGCCGTAGCTGCTCTTCAGCTTGATCGCGGTCTCGAAGCCGCTCCTGGCCTTCGTGGCGACGATCGCCAGGTGGCTCGCGTTCCGTCCGCCGAGCACACGCCAGCGCGCGACGTTGGTCGCGCCGTTCCAGCTCGCGTACACGGTCGCCTTGCTGCCCTTCTTCTGCGCCGCCGCGCTCGGCCCGTACAGAGGCTTGCCCGTCCACCGCTCCACGAACGCGCGGTAGGACTCATCCGGGCTGGGCAGCTGAGCCTCGAACAGCAGGTTCCCCGCCTTGCTGAACTCGGCGAAGTAGGGCTGCTGGCCGAATCCGACCAGCACGTTGCCGTTCGGCAGCAGCTGGGTGTCGCCCTGGCTGCCGACGGCCACGCCGGGCAGCGAGTACTGAGCGGCGAGGGTCACGACGTGCGCCGCTGTGTCGACGTTGAGGACCTCGCCTCGCGTCGGCCCGTTCGGGGGCAGGAAGCCCGTCGCCCCGAAGCCGCAGCAGCCGTTGTCGAACATGCTGATCTGGCCGTTGGGGTGCAGCTGGACGTCGTGCTGCCACTGGAAGGCGGCGTTCGCGGGCACGATGAACGTGCTCGCCTTGCCGCCCAGCGTCCAGATGATATTTCCCGAGCTCTCGTCGACGAGGTACGCGGCCCACATGCTGCGCATCGACGCCAGGAACCGGCCTCCCGACATCGGCTGGATCGAGTTCAGGTGGTATGCGTCCCACCCGATGCTCGCCGCGGCCGGGTTACTCGGAGGCGGCGGTTTGGTCTCGGATTGCGACAGCGGGATGTGCTGGACGGCATCCCAGCTGTACACGAGCTTGCTTGTGTTCAGGTCGTACTCCTGGATCGCGACGTCGGTCAGCGTCCCGTGCAACACGCCGCCGTACGGGACAAGGTCCATCGGGATGTTCTTGTACGCCGTGACCCACGCGAAGTGACCGCCGGTGATCACGAATTCGTGCGGGCTGAAGACCCACCCGTCGCTACCCGTCAGCTTGGCCACGATCTTGTAGTTCTGGTTGACGACGTAGTCCGTCCCGCTGAGCGTGACCCCGGTGGGGGTGACGTTCCCCTCCCACCAGCTGAGCGCCGGCTTGCCGTTGTACGTCTGCGTCGTGAAGTTGAGCGAGTAGACGTTGTCCGGGACACCGTGGACCCAGACCGGCTGCATCTTGCTGTCGTACATCACCGGACCGCCCTGACCCGTAATCGGGACCGGCGAACCGTTGTTCGTGATGCCGAGGTTCTTGAAGTTCGAGATCAGGAAGTAACCCGGCGCCAGCTGTCCGCGCTTCGCCGCCTTCAGCACCTTGATCTTCGGGGGCGCCAGCTTTGCTTGCGAGACGAAGCGCCAACTGTTGGTCCGGACGTAGGCCCCGATCGGCGTGGCCGCCTGCGCCGCGGAGACGAGCACCGCGCTCACGCACGCGACCGCCGCGAGAGCCGCGGTCAGGCGTATGAGGGATGGACTTGGGTGTCTCACGTAGCTCCTTTGGTCGAATAGGTGTGTAACCCGTGGCGGTGTCGATCGGATCGGCCGATCGCTACCGCACGCGCACGATTGCTGAGGTCTTGAGCGGTTTTCCTTTCCCGTCGAGCGCCTGGACCTTCACGTAGCGCTCCCGCCTGATTGGAATTGTGGTTTCGAAGCCGCGGATCCCGACCGTCCTGATCGCTCGCATCGACTTCGGGCTCCGGCCTCCGAACACCCGCCACCGCCGGACCGCGGTCTGGCCGTCCCAGCTGGCCCACACGATCGTCCGCCGTCCTCTCCTCGCCGCGACCGACGGCGGGTACCCCGGCCGCCCCGTCCAGCGGAACTTGTACGCGCGGTAGTTGGCGTTGGCATCGACGAAGTGCCCGTCGAACACGGTCTGCCCCCGCGAGTTGAACTCCGTGAAGTACGGCAGCTGGCCCCAGCCGACGAAGTGATCGCCGCCGGGGAGGATCTGATCGTTGCCCTCGAAATTGGACGACAGCGGCGGCGAGTGCTCGTCCTGTCCGACCATCGTGGCCGTCATGTGGCGGAAGTTGAGCCGCAGCGTCAGGCCCCGCGCCCACCGATGAACGCGCGGCGGACCGCCGCCGTCGTCGAACAGCGTGACCGTGCTGTCGTTACCGTGCACGCGCACATCGTGTTGGAACGCGAACCGGGCGCCGTGGCCCATCCGGAAGCTCGACCGCTTGCCGCCAAGGATCCAGTTCACCTGTCCAGTGTGGTGATTGATCTTGTAGGCCGCGAACGTGTCCCGCGAGGACACGATCAGGTTGCCGTCGGTGTCCTGCTGGATCGAGTTGACGTGGAAGTAGTCGTAGGGGTGGTAACGGCTCCGCGGAACTCCCTCGTAGCTCGCGCTGAGGGGGACGTGGTCGATGCTGTCCCACTGAAACTCGACCAGGCCGGTCGCGACGTCGATCTCCTGGACGACCGAATCGAGCACGATCCGCCGCTTCTTGCCCACAGTCCAGTACAGAGGCGTGTAGGCCGTGACGAGCGCCGTCCCCTGAGGGGTGAGCTGGAACTCGTGCAGGTCGGACTGGAGCCCGTTTGCCGCGTGCACGGTCGCGATCGGGGTGTACGTGGTGTCATCGATGACGTCGTCGCCCTGGCCCACGCCGGCGGCATTCACGTTCCCCTGCCACCAGGTCAGCACCGCCCGTCCGTGGTAGCTCTGCACGCGGACGTCGGTTGCCTCCTCGCCCTTCGGAAGCGGGTGAAAGTAGATGAGCCGGCCGTTCGAGTCGAGGATCATCGGCCCGCTCTGCACCGGTCCGGCCAGCGGGCCGAGGAAGATGTAGCCGCGGGCGGGCCTGCGACGAGCGTGGGTCTTCACCTTCACCGGAACGAGGCCCGGTTCGGAGTGGAAGCGCTGGACGTCACCGCCGAAGCGCGGCGTCGGCGGGCGGTGCCCGAGCGGGATCCGGCCGGCCGGGCTGGCGACCACGAACTGGTAGCTCCCGTTCGAACCGCCGACGACGTCCATCCCCGTCCTCACCGTCACCTTCTCGCCGGCCGCGAACGGCTTCGTCGGCAGGAAGCTCCCCCCATGCCCGTCGGAGTCGGCCTCGACCGCCCCCGTGTGTGTGCCGCTCCTGGAGCCGGTGACGGAGATCCCGCCGAACTGGCTGACGGGCAGACCGCGGAACGTGATCTGTGCAGCCGGCAGCGCCGTGTGGCTGCCCGGGATCGGAAACACGTAGACGGGCGTGGGGATGGCGTACGAGCTGCCGGAGGCCCCCCCGAGCACGCCCAGCACGGCGAACACCGCCACGGTGAACGCGACCGCGAGCCGCGCGCGGCAAATGGTCGACTTCAGTTTCCCCAGCGGACGGACACGGCCGAGATGACCAGGTATGCGTTCCTCCACATCCGTGGCGACGTTTCTATAGGCCCATTTCCCCGGCCGGCTCGGGACCTAAGCGGAACCTTAAGGCATTTTGCGTGGGGCTGCCGTAAGGCTCTGTATCTCCGGGCGTCGTACCGGGCGTTATCTCCGGCTCTCGTAAGCGCCCTATCTCGGGGCGTCGATCGCCGTCAGCAGCAGGGCCGCCAGGATCGCCGGATCGCGCCTGACGCGGTCCGCGCGATCGCCTCCGTCGCTGCGCTTCTCGAGCGTCACCTGATCGGCGTTCGTCAACCGGCGCAGCCGGCCCTCGGCGATCAGCCGCTCGTCGACCGCGCCCAGGCGGCCTTCGAAAACCGTGAACACGGGGGTGCCGAGCGCGACGGCCTCGCGGTTCATCGTTCCGCCGGCCGAGACGACGAGATCCGCGAACGCGACGAGCGACTGGGCGTCGATCGCCCGTTCGGGCACGAAAAAGCCGGCCCGGTCGAGTTGCGCGCGCTGCTGCGGCGTCCGCGGGAGCACCACGGTCTGAGAACCGCGCAGCCGTTCGAGCACCTGCGCGAACAGGTCGTTCTCGAAGCGGTGATAGAGCGAGACCTCGGGCGGGGTCCGGACGACCGCGACCGGCCGGCTGCGATCGAGGGCGAGGTCCTCGAACACCTGGAGATCGGGCTCAAAGTCGGCCAGGTAGTACTCCTCCTTCAGCCCCGGATAGCCGCGCACCTTGCCGCGCGCCCCGTACCGGTAGAGCCGTTCCGGCGGGATCGCATCGGGCACGACCACGGACTGGGCGAGCCGGCAGTTGACGTTGTGCTGGACGGTGGCCCACTCGTAGTCGAACATCGTCGCGCGCGGGATCCGGAGCAGCGCCGCCGCGACGGTTATGTCGTTGGATCCATGGCCGAGCGCGAGCTCGAACCCCCGGCCCCTGGCCCACCGCGTCAGCCCCGCCGAGCGCTCGACGAGACCGCGCGCCTTGGCCGCCACGTGCTCGCCACGGTGATGTCCGATCGCCGTGTGCTCGATCCCGAACCGCTCGCAGAGCTCGAGCGTCTGGGCGAAGTCTCGCGCCGTGACCTCGACCTCGTGCCCCTGTCGGCGCAGCGTCTCGATGATCGGCCGCATGACGAGGACGTGCGGCGAGTTGGTGAGGTCGATCCAGATCCTCAACGGACCGCCGCTACGTCTCGGCGGCGAGCGCCGCCACCACCTCAGCGGCCTCCGCAGCGCCCAGCACCGGGCTCATCGGCAGCGCGAGATTGGTCCTCGCCAGCTCGTCGGTGACCGGCAACGGCGGGCCGTCCGTGGCGTACGGCGCCATCGCCCGCTGGCGATGAAGCGGCGTCCGGTAGTAGACGCGCGACCCGATCCCGCGATCCCGCAGCCCCGCCACCAGCGCATCGGCGCGCGGGTGCGTGACCACGTACAGATGCCACGCCGGCTCGACTCTGTCGGGCACGGTCGGGACCGTCACGTGCTCCTGGAGCCCGGCGACGGCGTACGCGGCCGCCACCGCCCGGCGGCCCTCGCACCAGCTGTCGAGCTCGCGCAGGAGCACGCGCAAAACCGCCGCCTGCAGCTCGTCGAGGCGCGAGTTGTACCCCACGTACTCAAACGTCTGCTTGTCGTGAGAACCGTGAAAGCGAAGCGCCCGCGCGAGCTCGGCGACGCCATCGTCGTCGGTGGCGATCGCGCCGCCGTCGCCGAAGCAGCCGAGGTTCTTGGATGGGTAGAACGAGAACGTCGCCGCGTCCCCGAGCGCGCCCGCCCTCCGACCGTCGAGGAGTGCCCCGGCAGCCTGCGCCGCGTCCTCGAGAACGGGCAGGCCGAGCGCGCGGAGCTCCGGCAGCGGCGCCGGGCAGCCGAACAGATCAACGGCGACGATCGCCTTCGTCCGCCCGGTGAGCGCGGCCCCGACGGTCTCGGGCGTTACGTTGCGAGTATCGGGGTCGACGTCGCAGAAGACCGGCCGAGCGCCCGCGGTGACCACGGCCTCCGCGGTTGCGTAGAACGTGAACGAGGGAACGACCACCTCGTCGCCGGCGCCGATCCCGAGCGCCCGCAGCGCGATCGTGATCGCATCGGTTCCGTTGGCGACGCCGACCACGTGGCGGACCCCGAGGTAGTCGGCGAACTCGCGCTCGAACGCGTCGACCTCGGGGCCGAGGATGTAGACGCCCCGCGCGACGACCTCGTCGATCCGCATGAGGATGTTCTCACGCAGAGGAGCGAGCGGTGTCGTCGTGTCAAATAGCGGAATCGCCATGGTCCGGAGCCAAACCCTACCCACGCTTGCACTGAGGACCCGCGCCCGGCCGCTACGCTTGCCGCCTTGCTTCTGGCGCTCGCCTCAATCACCGACTCGCTCGTAACCCTCGCGACGCACATCATCCGAGACCTCGGTCTCGGCGGTGTGCTGCTGCTCTCGACGACGACCGGCGTGATCGGGCTACCCGGAACCGAGCCGACGATGCTGTTTGCGGGCTTCAACGTGTACCAGGGGCACCTGAGCTTGATCGGCATCATCGTGTTCGGATTGGTCGGCGACATGCTCGGCGCGTCCATCGCGTACGGCATCGGCTATTTCGGCCGTACCGAGCTTCTGGAGCGCCGGGGCAGCAAGCTCCACGTCAGCAAGCGGCGCCTGGATCTCGCCAACCGCTGGTTTGAGCGCTGGGGGTCGCCGGTCGTTTTCTTCTCTCGAATGGTGCCTGTCGTCCGGGCGGCCGTTCCCTATGCCGCGGGGGTGGGCGAGATGCCGTTCTGGCGATTCTTCTTGCTCGCGACCCTCGGCTCGATCCCATGGATCGTCGGCCTCGCCCTGGTCGGCCGCGAGGTGGGGAGCAGCTGGCAGAGCTGGAGACACAGCCTCGAGTACGTCGACTATGTGGGCGCCGCCATCGTTGTCGGTGTGATCGCGTACCTGATCGTCAGGCGTACCCGCAAGGGGGGCGGAGACGCCGCGCCGGATGTCGTCTCCTGACGCTGCCCCGAGCCCCGACGTGGGACCGAGCGCCCGGCTGCCGATCGGGGAGGCGCTCGCCCTCGGAGCGCTGCACGGTCCGGCGGAGCTGCTCCCGATCTCTTCGTCGGGCCACGTCGCGCTCGTGCCGTGGCTGCTGTCGATGCGCTACGTCGACCTCGACGACGAGCTGCGCAAGTCGTTCGAGGTGGTCGTTCACGCCGGGACGGCCGCCGCCCTGCTGATCACGCTCCGCGACGAGGTCGGCGGCGCCCTCCGAGACCTCAACGGCCGGCGGTTGGCCTTGATCGCGCTGTCGTTCATCCCGCCGGCGGTCATCGGCTACGGATTCGAGCGGCCGATCGAGCGGCGGCTCGGAACGCCGGGCACGATCGCCGCCGCCCTGCTCGCCGGGTCGGTCGTGATGGCGTGGTCCGATCGCATGCCTCAGGAACGCCACCACGAGCAGGCGGGCGCCCGCGATGCGTTGTGGCTCGGAGTGGCCCAGGCGTTTGCGCTCGCTCCCGGCGTGTCGCGCAACGGCGCGACGCTGGCCGCCGCGCGGCTGCGCCGGTTCACACGAGAGGACGCGAATCGGCTCTCCCGCCACGTCGCGCTGCCGGTCATCGCCGGCGCCACCGTGCTCAAGGGCGTCAGGCTGCATCGCCGGGGGCTTCCTCCCGGCGCCGCCGCTCCGTTCGCGGCCGGCGCCGCGGCGGCGTTCGCCTCGACGCTCGGCTCGACGTGGCTGATCCGCCAGGTCGAACGTGACCGGTCACTGCTCCCGTACGCGATCTACCGCAGCGCGCTGGGCCTCGTGGCGTTCGCCAAACTCCGGTCTGCCCGATCGACCACAATGAGGTCGTGACCGACGCGTACACAGCCGCCGGCGTCGACACGGCCGAGGCCGACGCCGGCGTCGCCGGGCTGGTCGAGGTCCTGCGCGGCATCGAGCCCGGGCGCTCTCCGCTGACGGTGCCGCTGCCCGGCCACTTCGCGAGCGTCCTGCGCGTGGCCCCCGGGCTGGGCGTCGCCCTCGCCACCGACAGCGTCGGCTCGAAGGTGATCGTCGCCGAGCTCGCGGGCCGTTTCGACACGATCGGGATCGACTGCATCGCGATGAACGTCAACGACCTGATCTGCGTCGGCGCCGAGCCGCTCGCGATGCTCGACTACATCGCTGTGGAGCGCGCCGACCCCACGATGCTGCGCGAGATCGCGGTCGGCCTTCGCATCGGTGCCGAGGCCGCCGGGATCGAGATTCCCGGTGGCGAGGTGTGCCAGGTTCCCGAGCTGATCCGCGGGCACCCGTCGCCGACCGGCTTTGACCTCGTCGGCTCCGCGTTTGGCACCGTCGCCCTGGACGCGATCATCGACGGCAGCGCGTGCCGGCCCGGCGATGCGCTGATCGGTCTGCCGTCGTCGGGAGTGCACTCCAACGGCCTGACGCTCGCGCGACGGGCGCTTCTGGACGATGGCGGGCTCGCGCTCGACGCGCGGGTCCCCGAGCTCGGGGACGCGACGGTCGCCGACGCGCTGCTCGAGCCGACGACGATCTACGTCAGGGCGGTGCTCGAGCTGCTCCGCAGCGAGATCGCCGTAAGCGGACTCGCTCACATCACCGGCGGCGGCCTGGTGAACCTGCTCCGGATCGGTCAGGGAATCGGCTACGAGCTCGAGGCGCCGCTGCCCGTCCCGCCGGTGTTCGACGTGATCGCCTCGCTGGGCGACGTCTCCGTAGCCGAGATGTGGGAGGTGTTCAACATGGGCTGCGGGTTCTGTGCGATCGTCCCAGCCGCCGAGGCGGACGCCGCCGTCGGGCTGCTCGGCCGCCACCATCCGGGGACGGCCGTGATCGGGCGCCTGACGGTCGACGCGGGGCGGATCAGCGTGCCCTCGCTCGGGTTGACCGGGGACCGCGAAGGCCTCCGCGCCGGGTAGCGGCGCGGGTCGCCTTCTGGCTGCAAAACGCGGCGAAACCGCCACCGAAACGCTTGCGCGCCCCCGCCGGAGCGGCTGGCCTGTTTAGGTTGGAATCGGTTGGATCCGAGCGCCATGCTGGCGCGCTTCGTAGCCCGCGGGGCCACTCTCACTTTGCCCCGCGGGCCTCCCTCCCGTTTAGGCCAGCGTCCATATCTCGCCGGATCCGCCGCGACCTCGGCCGTCGCCACCGAACTCGAGCGAGGGCACCTGCACCCGGTCGCTCCCCGCGGCGAGGTGCTCCGGCGCCACCGACTTGGCGCGCTCGAGGTCGGACCCGAACGCCTCGAGCCACAGGCGAACGTCCACGGGCATGTCACGCTTGCGGCGGCTGCGAGTATCTCTTTGACAAGGGGCTGTGGGTCGCCGAACTGCCGGGCTATGCCGCACATCACGTACCTGAACCTGAGCGTCGCGCCGAATCTGCACTCGAGCCTGCGGAGTGCCGGCTCGAGCGCCCACGACCAGGGAGAGCATGGGTCTGTGTAGTAGGTCACGTTGACGGGCATGTGGCGCAAAATAGAGACAGTCAAATGAGCACCATGCTCGGCACGACACTCAGCGGTCGCTACCGGCTCGAGGCCAGGATTGGTGCCGGCGGGATGTCGACGGTATACCGGTCTCTGGACCAGACGCTCCAGCGGCCGGTGGCGATCAAGCTGATGAACCGCGAGGTCTCGACCGACTCCGACCAGCTGGAGCGATTCCGGCGTGAGGCGCGGGCGGTGGCCCAGCTCTCGCATCCACACATCGTCGGCGTCATCGACGCCGGCGAGGACGAGAACCGCCCGTACATCGTGTTCGAGTACGTCGAGGGCGAAACGCTCAAGGAGCGGATCCGCCGCCAGGGGCGGCTGCCGGTGGCGGAGGCGGTCGCCTACGCGATCGAGATCGCGCGCGCACTGGGGGCCGCCCACGCGCGCCACATCGTCCACCGCGACGTCAAGCCGCAGAACGTCCTGATCGACGAGGAGGGATCGGCGAAGGTCACCGACTTCGGAATCGCGCGCACCCTCGACGAGGAGGGGCTGACGGCCGACGGCCGCGTGCTCGGCACGACGGACTACGTCTCCCCGGAGCAGGCGCTGGGGCAGCGCGTGACCGGCCAGTCGGATCTCTACTCGCTCGGGATCGTCCTCTACGAGATGCTGACCGGCGACGTCCCCTTCAAGGGCGAGAGCCAGGTCGCGGTGGCGATGAAGCACGTCCGCGAGGGGCTCCCCGACGTGCAGGCGCGGCGTCCGGAGATCTCGTCCGCGCTCGCGGTGATCGTCGACACCGCGACCGCCAAGCGGCCCGAGGACCGCTACGCCAACGACGCCGAGCTGATCGCCGACCTCGAGGACGTGCTCGCGATCGAGACCACGCGCGCGGGCAGCGCCACCGGCGAGGTCACGACCGTCCTCCGAACCCTGCCCGCGCCGAAGCAGCGGCGGATCCCGTTCAGGGTCAGGCATCCGGCGATCTCGATCCTGGCCGTGTTGATCGTCGTCGCGGTGCTCGGCGGTGGCGCCGTGTGGCTGGGGACGCGCTCGCATCACGGCACGGGCAACCCGACCCTGCCACCGCCACCGCGGGCGCCGAGCCCGGTGCCGCTATGCGCGAGCTGCGCCTACGGCTTCAACCCCCTCGGCAACCCCACGGATGAGCATCCGGACGCCAGTTTCGCGATCGACAACCAGCCCGGCACCTACTGGAACACCCAGACCTACTACGACGACACGCTCAACAAGGCCGGCGTCGGGTTGTACCTCGACGCCAAGCCCGGGACCACCGCCCGCATCCTCCGCGTGACGACGGCCACGCCGGGGTTCCAGGCCACCGTGTACGCCCGCAACACCAAGCCGCCACTGAAATGGCCGGACCCCGGCTGGGTACAGATTTCGGCGTCGACCAAGATCACCGCCAAGCGCGACATCAAGCTGACGAGCGGCAGCACGCCATACCGCTACTTCCTGCTGTGGATCACGAGCCTCGGCGGCCACAGCAGCCTGGCGATCGACGAGGTCACGCTCTACAAATAGGGGGCTCTGCCTCGAGGGGTGGACTCAAGTGGCGCTGTGTATCGCCGGGCCGTGGCGGACCGAGCTCGGTGGCTGTCGACTCTCAGCAGGCCTGATTCGCGGGCGGCCATGCAAACGCCGCTGGGGAAGGGGAGGGATCGGCCGCGATCGCGCCCTTTCGTGATGCACAACACGACAACCTCGCCCCGGATGGCGAGCCCTGTCGACCTATGCATGAAGAGTGTGCCTAACCCGACAGGGCTCGGGATTCGCGCCGGTGTTGTCGTGCTGTGCACCATCCGGGCTCCTGATCGGGCCCCGAAAGCCGCCCTGACCGCCCCCTTCCCCAGCGCCGTTTACCGGGCCGCCCGCTCGCAACAGCCGTCGAGAGTCGACAGCCTCCTGCCCGCCACCCGGCGATACACAGCCTCCCGCCTGCGGGCCGCTCGGCATCCGGCCTCGCCAAGACCGGCCCGCGCGGGAGTCATCCGGCTCCGCGCACAACCCTCGAGGCAGAGCCCCTAGAACCGGTGGCGCCCCTCCGCCACGTGCCGCTCTACCCCCAGCGCCACCAGCCGATCGAGCAGCTCCGCATACGGGATCCCGCTCGCCCCGAAGAGCGCCGCGTACACGCTGGTCTGCGTGAACCCCGGCATCGTGTTGAGCTCGTTCACGAGCACGTCCTCGCCGTCGACGAAGAAGTCGACCCGAGCCAGGCCCGCGCAGCCGCACGTCACGAACGCGGTCACCGCCAGCGAGCGCACCCGCTCGCGCGTGTGCTCGGGGATCCGCGCCGGCACGACCAACTCCATCCCGCCGGGCGTGTACTTCGCCTCGTAGTCGTACCAGCCCGACTCGCCTGCGCCGAGCAGGATCTCGCCCGGCTGCGACGCGATCGGATCGCCGTTGCCGAGGACCGAGCACTCGACCTCGATCCCCCTGGCGGCAGCCTCCACGATCGCCAGGTCGTCGTGCTCGAACGCCTGCTCGAGCGCGTCCGCCATCTCGCCGGCATCCGCGACCCGCGCGATCCCCACCGACGACCCGAGGCGCGCCGGCTTGACGAACACCGGCAGAGGGAGCGCGCGCAACGACTCGAGCTCGGCGCCCGGGTTGTCGCGGAAGTGCTCCTCGGGCACCGCGCGGTGCCCGACCTGCGGGATGCCCGCGTGGGCCATGAGCTGCTTGAACAGGACCTTGTCCATGCACACCGCCGACGCGAGCACGCCGGCGCCCACGTACGGGACGTCGAGGCACTCGAGTAGCCCCTGCACGGTGCCGTCCTCGCCGAACGGACCGTGGAGCGCGGGGAAGACGACGTCGACGCCGTCGAGGCCCCGGCCGGGAGCGATTTCGAGCTCGCGGCCGTCGCGTCGCCAGACGCCGTCCCGCGAGATCTCGATCTCGATCGGCACGTGCCCGGCCTCAGCGAGTCCGTCGCGAACGGACGCGGCCGACGCGAGCGAGACCTCGTGTTCGGACGAGCGGCCTCCCCCCAGCACGGCCACGCGCAGAGACGGGCCCATGCCCTTCGACGGGTTCATGATGTGGTCGTCGGCGGCGGCGTCGTGGAAGTGGTCGTGCTCGTCGTCGTCGGGGTCGGCTTCGGCGGCGGCACAAAGTGACCGACGACGATCGTGACCGTACTGCCCTTCTTGACGCTGGCGCCGGCGCCGGGGCTCTGGGACAGGACGATCCCGTCGTTCTTGGACTTGGTCACGGTCTTGGTCTCCTTGGCGACGCTGAAGCCGGCGGCGGTAAGTGTGCTGCGAGCACCGGCGGACGTGTCTCCCTTGACGTCGGGGACCTTTGCGGTCGTCGGCGCCTTGGCGATCACTAGGGCCACGTTCGAGCCGACGGTGCCGGTCGTATTCGCCCCCGGGGTCTGCGAGAGCACGGTACCCGGCGTCGCCGTGCTCGACGTCTCGGTGCTCGTGGTGACCGTGAATCCCGCACCCTTGAGCCTCTGCTCGGCCACGCTCTCCGTGTCGCCGACCACGGGTGGCACGGCGGCCGTCGGCTTCCCGGTGGACACGGACACCGTCACCTGCGTTCCCACGAGCGGATTCTGGCCCGCGGCAGGATCCGTGCTGATGACCTCGCCGGCCGGAACGGTCTGAGAGCTTTCGGAGACCACGCGGCCGATTCTGAGCTTCGCTCGTCGCAGCCTGCGCTTCGCTTGCGCCAGCGGCAGTCCCTGAACCGACGGCACCGTCGTGTTGCCGGGACCCGACGACACGGTCAGCGTCACGGTCGAGCCCTTGTTCACTTTCACGCCGGCGAGCGGGTCCTGCCCGATCACCGTGCCCGCATTTTGGCTGGACGGCGAGCTGATCACCTGGACCGCGAAGCCGTCGTTCTGCAACACCGTTCTCGCGTTGTTGATGCCCTGACCGGTCACCGCCGGGACGGCCTTCTTCGCGGGGCGGGTCAGCAGGTAGGCCGCGACGCCCCCGCCGGCGAGCAGGAGGATCAGCGCCGCGACCAGCCACGGCCACCAGCGCCGGCGGCGCCGGTACGGCTCCTCCTCCCAGCCGGCGCCGTCCTCGCCGCCATCCCACGGCGCGGCCGTCGGCGGTGGCGTGGCGCCCGACGCCGCCCCTCCATCCACTGCGATCACACCCAGTGCGGCAATGCTCGAGGTGCGCTGCCCACGCGATTCGGACACGATCATCTCCCTGACCCGGGTCAGTGCAGTGATCAGCTGATCGGCGTCGGCGGGGCGATCCGCGGGGTCCTTGTTGAGCGACCACAGCACGACCTGCTCGAGCTCTGGCGAGATGTTCGGGTTGATCACGCGGGGCGGGGTTGGCGCCTCCGAGACGTGCTTGAGCGCGATCGTCACCGCGGACTCGGCGTCGAACGGCACTCGGCCGGTCAGCAGCTCGTACAGCACCACGCCGATCGAATACAGGTCGGAGGAGGCGCTGACGGCATGCCCCTGGGCCTGCTCAGGCGAGAGGTACTGGGCGGTTCCCATGATCGAGCCCGTCTCGGTCATGTCGGAGGCGCCGGCGCGAGCGATCCCGAAATCGGTGACCTTGGCGTGGTCGGTGTCATCGACGAGCACGTTGTGGGGTTTCAGGTCGCGGTGAATGACGCCGTGCCGGTGCGCGAACCGGGCCGCCTTCAGGATCTGGATCGTGATGTCGATCGCGCGCAGCTGATCGATCGGGGCGTCCTGCCGGACCAGCTGCTTGAGCGAGCGGCCCGGGAGGTACTCCATCGCGATGTAGTAGGTGTCGTCGTACTCCCCGCGGTCGTAGACGCTGACGACGTTCGGGTGCTGCAGGCCCGCGGCGGCCTGGGCCTCGCGGCGGAAGCGCTCGACGAAGCCCGGATCCTCGGCGAACCTCCGGTACAGCAGCTTCAGCGCGACCTTGCGCCCGAGCTGCTGGTCCTCGGCGAGGAACACGTCCGCCATGCCGCCGGCGCCGAGCCGGGAGATGACCTTGTACCGCCCATCTATCAGCGTGCCGGTGGCGAGCTCGGGCATGGCGTCACTTACCCTCGGCGAGCAAGGTCTGGATCACGTCCTTGGCGATCGGGGCGGCCACGGTGCCGCCGAAGCCCCCCTCGGTCTTCTCGATCGTCACCGCCACGGCGACCTTCGGGTCGTTCACCGGCGCGAAGCCGATGAACCACGGCTGGGTCAGGTTCGAGCCCGGGAGGCCGATCGACGCCGTGCCGGTCTTGCCCGCGACGCTGATGTTGCCGAGCTGGGCCGGGGTGCCCGTGCCCTCCTCGACGACCCGCTTCATCATCTCGGTGACCTCGGCCGCCGTCGATGGCGTCATCACGGTGTGCCAAACCTTCGGATGCACCGTCTCGACCGTCTGGCCGTCCTGGTTGACGGCGCGCGACATGAAGTGCGGGACCATCAGCACGCCCTTGTTCGCGACCGCCGCCGCGACCAGCGCCATCTGCAGCGGCGTGACCAATAGCCCGCCCTGCCCGATCGCGATGCGGCCGATGTCCTCGTTCGGGCTCCCGGGCAGATACGGGCGGCCCGTCGGCGAGAACGGGCGGCTCTCGGTCATCTCGTTCGCCGGGTAGTCGAGAGGCGGCTTGGAGTAGAAGCCGAAGCGCTTCATGTACTTCGTCATCGTGGCCCGGCCGACGCTCTCGGCCACCTGGGCCCACACCGTGTTGACCGAGTACGTCAGCGCGGTGGTCAAATCGATATTGCCGAAGCTCTGGTCGTTGTCGTTGTTCAACGGCACGCCCGAGATCGTCTTGGGGGAGTTCCCGTTGACGACCGAGTTCGGCGTGTACTTGCCACTGTCGATCGCCGCGGTGGCGGTCACTACCTTGAACGTCGAGCCCGGCGGGTACTGGCCCTGGGTCGAGCGGTTCAGGTAGGAGACGTTCGGCCCGACCGCGTTGGGGTGGTTGTCGTTGTAGGTGGGGTTGGCGTACATCACGAGCATCGCACCGGTCTGCGGGTTGAGCGCGACGACCGACCCGGCACGTCCGGCGAGCTCCTGGATCGCCACCTGTTGGGCCTTGGGGTCGAGCGAGGTCTCTACATCGTCGCCGACGCGGTTCGACGTGAAGGGGCCGAACACCGAGCTCAGTCCGGTCTGGATCCCGCGCAACTCCTCGCCGCGCGAGAGCTCGAGGCCGGCCGCCCGGCCCTGCCGCGGGAGCGAATACCCGACCACCTGTGCGAACTCGCTTCCCGTCGGATAGGTCCGCCCCCACGTGCCGCCCGCCTGACGGACCGACCGAGCGAGCACGGTGCCGTCGTCGGCGAGGATCCGCCCCCGCTTGATCCGCAGCTCCTGTACGAGCGTGCGGTCGTTCAGCGAGTTGTTCCGAAGCGACTTCGCGTCGATCACCGTCCACCGCGTGGTCCAGATGATCAGCAGGGCGAACAGGAACACGATCAACCCGAAGACGCGCGTGATCTGAGTGTTCACGCCGGCCTCCGAGCGCGGTCGGAGACGAGCAGCAGCAGGGCCACCAGTACGAAGTTCGCGATGATCGACGACCCGCCGTAGGAGATGAACGGCAGCGTCACGCCAGTCAGCGGGATCACGCGCGTGACGCCCCCGACGATCACGAACACCTGGAGCGCGAACACCGCCGTCAGGCCGGTCGCGAGCAGCTTCGAGAACGAGTCTCTGGCGAGCACGGCGGCCTTGAAACCGCGGGCGACGAACAGCAGGTAGGTGAGGATCACCGCGCACGCGCCGAACAGCCCCAGCTCGTCGGTGATCACCGCGTAGATCATGTCCGTCTGCGGGGCGGGCAGCAGGACGAAGTTCGTGCCCGGGATCGTCAGCGTGGCCTGCCCGAACCCCTCTCCGAAGAAGCCCCCGGCGGCCTGTGCGAACTGGGCGTTTGCCAGTTGGAAGCTCCCTCCCGTGCGGCGGTACAGCGCGGGGTTGAAGGGGTGCAGCCACGCTTCCACGCGATCGTGGACATGCGGGATGTGCGTCCCGAGATACCAGGCACCGAGCGCGAACGCCGCGAGCCCGACGACGACGAACGACAGCCGCCCGGTGGCGACGTAGAGGATCGCCAGGAGCGCGCCGTAGAACATCAGCGAGGAACCGATGTCGTGCAGCAGGATGAGCACGAGCATCGCGAACCCCCAGAACAGCAGCACGGGCCCGAAGTGCTTGAGCGGCGGGATCGTGACGCCCAGCACCCGCCGTCCGCCCATCACCATCACCTGCCTCGTGTCACGCAGGTAGCTCGCGAGGAAGATGACGAGCCCGATCTTCGCGAACTCGGCGGGCTGGAATACGAACAGCCCCGGGATGTGGACGCCGAGGTAGGCCCCGTTCACCTGATCGCCGATCCCCGGGAGTCGCGGCAACACCAGCAGTCCGAGCGAGGCGACGACGATCACGTAGCGGTAGCGCTCGAGCTTGCGGTAGTCGCGGCAGCCGACGATCGTGACCGCGAACAGGATCAACCCGAGCACGAACCATTGCGCTTGCTGGCGCGCCAGCGTCGCGTCGATCCGGTAGATCATCACGATCCCGAAGCTGGCCAGCAGCGCTACCAGCGGGAACATGTACGGATCCGCATATGGCAGCGTCATGCGGATGAATATGTGCGCCGCGAGGCACAATCCCAGGAAGATCGCCCCGTAGGTCAGGGACACGTTCGAGAGCGCGTTCGAGCGCTGGATGAAGACGGCGGCGAACCCCGCCGTCACCAGCAGCGAGGCGGGAATCAGTCCGATGAGCTCACGGTTGCGCGCGCTCATAGGCTCGCTCCCATCGAGCTCATTTGCTCACCTGTCCGAGCTCGAGATCCTTGACCAGCGAGATCGCGCTCGCTTGCGAGCGCAGTTGGTCGTTGAACACCGCGCTGCGGCGGTCGGCGGGAACCAGCGCGGCGGGCACCCCGGATACGTACACCGTCTCGTAGAGCCGGATTCCCGCCGGCAGGTTGTAGGGGAAGCCGCGGTAAATCGTCACGATCCCCTGCGAGTTGGTGCCGATGAAGTACAGCTCCCGGCTGGCGAGATAACCGCCGGCCGCGATCAGGGCGAGGACGATGAGCGTCGCCAGCAGCGCCGGCACGACTCGCGAGAACCTGCGCTTGGAACGCTCGGGTTCCCGCGGCGCCCCCCGCTGGGCGGGGCGGAAGGGCTTCAGCCGGGTGACCGCCGCCGGCGGGGCCGCGACGGCCTGTACGTGCATCGTCTCAGGCTCGGAGGAGGTGCCGGGCTCGGGGGCCGAGACTTCTGCCGGCTCGTCGGCGGGTGGCGCCTCCGGAGCTGAGGCCCCGACCATCGTGGGCGCGTCGATGCCTGCGTCGCCGCCGACGTCCTCGAGCCGCGTCAGAACAACGGTGATGTTGTCGCGACCGCCCGCGGCGTTTGCCTCCTTGATCAGCCGAGTTGCCGCGTCGCGCAGCGAGGACGAGGACTCGAGCACGTCTGCGATCTTTTCCTCCGGGACCATCGAGGTGAGGCCGTCGCTGCACAGCAGCAGGATGTCCCCGTCCTTCACCGGATAGGTCCACGTGTCGACCTCGACGGACGCTTCCGGGCCGAGGGCGCGGGTGATGATCGATCGCTGCGGATGCTCCTCGGCCTGCTCCTCGGTGAGCTTGCCCTTTCGTACCAACTCGCCGACCAAGGAGTGGTCTTGCGTCAGTCGCTGCAGCCCGCCGTCGCGGAACAGGTACGCGCGGCTGTCACCGACGTGGGCGATCGCGAGGTGCGAGTCGTCCAGATAGGCGGCGGTCAACGTGGTCCCCATGCCGTGGCGCTCCAGGTCGGCGTGGGAGAGCTCGTGGATCCGCCGGTTCGCCTCGCGGACGCGATCGGCGAGGCGCTCCTCAGGACTTCCCGAGTCGGGCAGGCCCTGCTCGAAAGCCTCCACCGCGATGCGCGAGGCGACCTCGCCGGCCTGCGCACCCCCCATGCCGTCGGCCACGACGAACACGGGCGCGCGGACGTACATCGAGTCCTCGTTGTCCCGGCGCTGGCGCCCGGTGTCGGTCATCTGGATGGTCTCGGCGGCCCGAATCATGGCTATTGCTCGTATGAGAACTCGCAGTCGCCGATCCGGATCCGATCGCCGGCATGCAGAGGCTGGGGCCCGCCGAGGGGCTCTTCGTTGAGATATGTCCCGTTGGTCGAACCGAGGTCCTCAATCACGACCACGTGCCCCTGGCGAGAGATCCGAGCATGACGCGATGAAGCGAAGGGATCGTCGAGGCGAATCTCGACGTCGCCGCGGCCGAGCGTAGCGCCGTTCGAGAGGTCATACGCGGTGCCGGGCTCGTGGCCCTCCGCACGCTCGACCAGTAGCCGCGGCTCGAATTCGTCGAGCGGCACCAGGCCGTCGGCGGCGGAGTACACGCCCGTCGCGTCATTCGCCGCCGGCTCGTTGGCCTCGACAACTCCGCCGCGGCCTCGCCGGAGGTCCTTCATCGCGCTGCGCACGACCCACAGCAGAAACAGGTACAGGACCGCCAGGAATCCAAACTTCAGACCGACCGACACAGGTTCGAGCATTGGCCTTCCTATTCCAGCTCGAAAGTGAGTGCCGAGGTGCCTAGCTCGATCTCGTCCCCACGCTTGAGGACCTCAGGGTTTTCAATCCGCCTGCCGTTGAGGCAGGACCCGTTCGTCGAGCCCAGGTCGCTCAGCACCCACGATCCGCCGCGGGGACGGATCTCGGCGTGTTGGCGCGATACGTTGGGGTCGTTCAGTACCACGTCGCACTGGCGGCTACGGCCGAGTGTCGCGCCCGTTGGCCCCACCACCAGCCGCTTGCCCTCCACCAACAGCAGCGCCGTCTGTGTGCGGATGCGCGCCCGCTCCTCGAGCGGCTCGGCGACGCGGCCCGCGGCGCTGTAGATCATCGTCCGCCCAGACTGCTCGGCAGCCGCAGGGGCCGGCACCTCCTGCGCATCCTGGGGTGCCTGGATGGCTCCGGTCTGGATCCCGAACTCACCCAACCCGAGCCGGTCGTCCGTCTCGAACTCGATCACCGGTCGCGCCATCAGGTCCAGCCGTTCCCGACGCGCATACTCGAGCAGATACCCGGCGAGCTCGGCCGCCAGTGCGTCCTCGTAGTCCGCGAACCGCTCACGGTCCCGCGGCGAGAGGAACACGCGGTACTCGTTCGGCACGTAGGTTCGTGAGACGGACACGGACTTGTGCTCTTCCATCTCGCGGGCGAGCTTGCGGGCGATCTCGACCGGTCGGACCTCCGATCTGAAGGCACGGCTGAACGTGCCTTCGACGAGGCCGGCGATCTTGCTTTCGAGACTTCTGAGGACACTCATGAGCTGCCCCGCAGGGCGCTCTCATGCTACGGAACTCCCGCGCGATCGCGGCCGCGGCGCAACCGCTCGCGCACGCTTGGCGCGAGCGCGATGATCGCACCCGCAATCGCACCGATGAGGGCGGTCCGCTCGGCCACCTGCGCGGCCCCGGGGTGCACGATCGAGATAGCGGCACCGGTCGCGGAGACCAGCGTGGCGGACCAAACGACCACACCGGCGGTGTCGACCGCGAGCGATCGGCTTCGGAGCAGCCACGGCAGCGTCACCGCCGCGAGCGCCCACACCGGCGCGGCCGCCAGCGCACCGGAACTGAGGACCGGCCGCAGCACCAAAGTGACGGTCTGATCGAGCGACGCGCTCCACATGTGAAGCGCCGGAGTGCCGGGCAGCCTGTCTAGGTACGCGCTCGTACCACTGAGCGGGACGACGAGCACGATCCAGATCCATCCGGTCGCCCCCAGCGCCGCTCTCCGCCAGGCGCTTCCGGCGCGAGCGGCGAGCGCCGGCCACGCGCCGCCGAGGCCGATCAGCGCCAGCGCGGGCGCTCCCGCGGAGAGGCTCCACGCCGTGCCCCGGCGAGGCATCATGATGGCGGGGGCAAGCGCTCCCACCGCGATCAGGACCGCGGCGCCGGCACGCCCTTGGGCCGTCGCTGCGACGACGAGGCAACCCGCCACGACCACCCAGCCGATCCGTGGTAGCGCCGCGACGAGAATTGCCGCCAGCAATGCCGCGGCCGCCGGAGCGATCGGCGGATGCGCGAGCACGTTCTCGCTCAGCCACCAGGCCAGCGCCGCGGTCGCCGCCGCGCCGAGAGCTCGCGCCGGCCATCCCGTGACCTCCGGCGCCGGACTCGCCGGCGCCTGCACCTCCACGCCCGCTGCGTCTTTGGCGCCGTCTGACCAGCGCGCGCGATCGATGCCTGGATCCACGGGCGGCTCAGGCGTGATCCGTGGCCAGGGGCTCGTCACGACCCCCGGCGTATCCGGGAGCGCCGGGATTGCCTCGGTGAGCGCGGCGCGGAGCTCGGCGAGGCTGCAGCGCTCGCGCGGGCGGGGCCGCAGTGCGAGGTCGATGACGCGCCCGAGCTCCTGCGGGAGATCGCGGCGCTGGCGTCGCACTGGAGGCAGGTGGGCTCCGAGACGGCGCGCGCGCTGTGCGGCGGTGTTCGTGCGCACCGGATTGACCCCGGTCAGCGCCTCGTAGGTCACGAGCGCGAGGGAATACACGTCTGCCGCGGCGCCTGCCTGCAGCCCCTCGGCCTGCTCGGGCGCCATGTACGCCGCGGTTCCGACGACGTCGCCGGTGTGCGTCAGCGTGGCGCCGCCGATTACCCGGGCCACGCCGAAGTCGGTCAGCTTTGCGAGTTGCCCGGGGCTGGCGGGGTTCTCCGGAATCAGGACATTCGAGGGCTTCACGTCGCGGTGGACGACGCCGCGCTCGTGGGCGTGACCTAGCGCGTCGCACAGCACGACCACGATCTCGGCGATGTCGCGATCGGACAGCCGGCCGGCGTCCAGCATGTCGTTGAGCGTCTCGCCGCGCACGAGCTCCGACACGAGGTACGCGCCTTCGTCGTCGATGGCCGCCTCGTAGAGAGTGACGATGCCCGGGTGCGAGAGCCGGGCGGCCGCGCGCGCCTCGCGCTCGAAGCGGCCGCCGACGATCCGCTCCCGGGGCAGGATCTTGATCGCCACGTCGCGCTCGAGTCGCTCGTCGCGGGCCAGCCAGACGGTCGCGAAGCCGCCCGTACCGAGGCGGCGGTGGAGCCGATACCTGTCGAGGACCACCGGGCTCTCGCCGCTGCGCCGCCCGCGCCGGCGCGGTGCGGTCGGAGCGTTGTGGGGTTCGTCGCTCGACTGCAGGCGCGCCGTCGGCAGCTGGCTCGAGCTCATTGCACGCTTTTCCACGTCGCCCAGCCGGTCCCTGCGAGAACCTCGGCGCGGCCCGGCGGCGGTGCGCGCGCGCTCGCAGCCCGGACCGGACGCCCTGGCGACGTCCTTGCGACGCCCTAGCGAGCGAGACCGGATTATCCAGCCGTCCCGGCGGTCATACTGAGGGTTTAACAACTCTGAAGGAGCGAGAAGCTTGTCGTTCTTCGACGACGCGGAGGAGCCCGAGGCCCGTACGGCGACGCAAACGGCCCCGCGCAGGCGCCGTTCCTCCGCCGGCGGCCGCCGGCCACCCAACGAGCAGCAGGCGATCCAGATCCGCCGCGCCGTCGCCGCCGGCGTGCTGCTGGTCGTACTGATCCTGATCGTGCTCGGCGTCCACAGCTGCCAGGTCAGCTCGCGCAACAGCGCGCTCAAGGACTACACCAACAACGTGTCGTCGCTGGTGCAGCAGTCCGACGAGACCGGCGCCAACTTCTTCAAGCTGCTGTCGGCCGGCGCCGCCGGGAACGTCAGCGGGCTCCAGACCTCGATCAACGAGGCGCGCATGACCGCCCAGACGCAGCTCGACAAGGCACAGAAGCTGAGCGTCCCCGGTCAGATGAACGCAGCCCAGACGAACCTGCTCCTGGCCCTCAAGATGCGGCGCGACGCGATCGCCAACGTGGCCGCCCAGATCCAGCCGGCGCTCGGCACCGCCACGAGCAAGGACGCGGTCGAGTCGATCGCCGCCCAGATGGCGACTCTCTACGCCTCCGACGTCGTCTACAAGAACTACACCGCGCCGCTGATCGCGAACGCCCTCCACGGCGCCGGCATCTCCGTCGGCGGTACCAACGGCGAGTCGATCTTCGGCGGCCAGTTCGTCAACGACCTCGGCTGGCTCCAGCCCACGTTCGTGGCCACAAAGCTCGGGGCAAAGTCCCCGACGACGGGGACGGGCAAGCTCGCGCCGGGGCTCCACGGCCATGAGCTCAACTCGGTCAGCGTCGGCGGCACCACGCTCCAGACCGGATCGACCAACACCCTCCCGGCCAATCCGCCACCGACGTTCACCCTGAGCTTCACCAACACCGGCCAGAACACCGAGACCAACGTCGTCTGCAAGGTCAGCGTGAGCGGGACGAGCGACACTGGCCAGAAGAACGTCGCCCAGACGACCGCCGGCGAGTCGACCACGTGTCAGGTCACGCTCGCCTCCGCCCCCAGTCCGAGCACCTACACCGTCGACGCGACGATCGAGCCCGTCCCCGGCGAGAAGAACACGGCGAACAACACGCTCTCGTTCCCGATCACGTTCCAGTAGGCGCCGACGGGGCGTGTGGCGCGTGGGGGCTCTGCCTCGAGGGCCGGGCGCGGAGCCGGATGACTCGCGCGCGGCCCGTTAAGCGAGGCTGGATGCCGAGCGGGCCGCTGGCGCGAGGCTGTGTATCGCCGGTCCGGGCGGGGGGTGTCGACGGTAGCCCACGCCCGCGCGGCCGTGCGGCACGGTAAACGGCGCTGGGGAAGAGGGAGGGAAGGGCCCTGTCGCGGTCCTTCGGGGTCCGCGCCCTCACCCAGGCGAAAATCATGCTTAACACGACAATCTCGGCTCAGACCCCGAGCCCTGTCGTGCTGTGCATGAGGAGCGTGCTTAACACGGCAGGCCTCGTCGATTTTTCCGGTCGTGACGTGTTATGCAGGATTTCGAGCCGCCCTCGGTCCGCCCGGGCATCTCACCCACCCCCCTTCCCCAGCGCCGTTTACCGAGCCGCCCACCAGCGACAACCGTGGGCGCTCAAGGCGCCCGCGGGCCGAGCGCCGACAGCATCGTGCCAGCGACCCTCGACCGCCACCGAGCCCAACCGAACCCGCCACCGAGCCCACCGAACCCGCCACCGGCCCACCACCGCCACACCCCCGCCGGCGCGTCGCCGCCACCGACGATCCGCCTATTCTTTCGCGGGTGCACAACCTGACCAGCACGGCCGGGATCGTTGCTATCGGTGCCGGCGCGCTCGCAGTGATCTCGTTCCTGTTCTGCGTTGTCCTCGCCATCAGGCTGCGGCGCGTCAGGAGAGATCAGAAGACCGTGCTCGGCGACGGCCGCAAAGACCTCGTCTCCCACGCCGCGGCGCTCCAGTCGCAGTTCGAGGCCCTTTCGGAGTATGTGCAGGACGCCGCCGCGCGGCTCGATGACCGCATCGGCAAGACCGAGCACCGGCTGGACGGCGCCGTGGCCTACCGAGCGCTGGTCCGCTACGACGCTTACGGCGAGATGTCGGGCCGCCAGTCGACCTCGATCGCGTTGCTCGACGCGACTCGCTCGGGCGTCATCCTGTCCTCGATCCACCACCGCGATCAGGCACGCCTGTACGCCAAGCAGGTCCACAACGGCCAGCCCGAGCTCGAGCTCTCCCCCGAGGAGGACGAGGCGATCCGGTTGGCGCTTGGTGGCGACGGCGGTAGGCCCTCGACGACGTAGTACCGCCACGTTGTCGCCGATCCGCGCCGGTTACCTCGGTCCCGAGGGGACGTTCACCCACGAGGCGCTGATCGACGCCGCCGACGGCACCGAGCTCGAGCTCGTCTCGTTTCCCACGATCTATGACACGGTGATGGCGGTTCACGACGGCGCCGTCGAGCGGGCGCTCGTGCCGATCGAGAATTCGCTCGAGGGCTCGGTGAATGCGACGCTCGACGCGCTGGCGATGGAGACCGAGGACGTGAGGATCCTGGGCGAGGTCGTACACCCCATCCGCCACTGCCTGATCGCGCGCGCCGAGCTCGAGCTCGCCGACGTCGAGGTCGTCGTCTCCCACCCGCAGGCCAACGCCCAGTGCGGGCGGTTCATCCGCACCCGTCTATCCGGCGCGACCGTGCTCTCCGGCAGCTCGACGGCCGACGCCGTCAGGATGGTGGCCGAGCACGAGGGGCGGTGGGCGGCGATCGGCACCCGCGTCGCGGCCGAGCGCTACGGCTGCCGCGTGCTCCGCGCCGGCATCGAGGACGTGTCCGCCAACGAGACCCGGTTCGCGTGGCTCGGGCCCGCCGACGCGCAGCCCGGAGGGCCGAACGCCCAGGCGCCGGTGCTGGGTCCATGGAAGACCGCGATCGTATTCTGGGGGGTGGGCTCGGAGTCGCCCGGCTGGCTGGTCAGCTGCCTGCTCGAGTTCGCCAACCGGGAGGTCAACCTGACCCGGATCGAGTCGCGGCCCCGGAAGCAGGGCCTGGGGCGCTACATGTTC
Organism: uncultured Solirubrobacterales bacterium; assembly: GCA_963812225.1. Classification (GTDB taxonomy): domain Bacteria; phylum Actinomycetota; class Thermoleophilia; order Solirubrobacterales; family Solirubrobacteraceae; genus Palsa-465. The sequence continues at coordinate 479,463 of CAWEUN010000001.1, read as the reverse complement.
TTCGCCGACCTCGAGGGCCACGACGCCGAGCGCCACGTCGCCGAGGCGCTGCACGCCATGCGCGAGCACGTCGAAGTGCTCCGTATCCTGGGGTCGTTTCCAGCCGGTTAACCGGGCTGGCACCGCTGGGCCCCTCGCTAAACTGGCGCGATCATGGCCTCCTCGGTCACAGGGCCAGTGTGGTCCGCGCCGTCGTCAGAGCACCAGCGGCGCGGGCGTGAGGTTGGCCGGGTGCTCGTATTGAACGCGACGTACGAACCGATCAACGTGTGCACGGTTCGGCGCGCCGTCGTTCTGCTCCTCAAAGAGCGGGCCGAGATGGTGGAGCGGGCCGAAATGGAGCTCCACTCCGCCAGCTGCACGATCGCCCGCCCCGTCGTGATCAGGCTCGTCAGCTACGTGCGCATCCCGCGCGACACCCACCGGCGCAAGATCACCCGCCGCGCCGTGTTCGCCCGCGATGACTGGACCTGCCAGTACTGCGGCTCGCGCTCCAACCTGACCGTCGACCACGTCGTCCCGCGCTCCAAGGGCGGGACCTCGAATTGGGAGAACATCGTCGCCTCCTGCGCGCCCTGCAACCGGCGCAAGGGCAACGCGCTCCCACAGCACGCGGGGATGCGTCTGCTCAAGCAGCCGCGGACCCCGAGCCCGCACGTGTTCATCCAGGTGGCGAGCCCGACGATCCCGGCGGCCTGGCGGCAGTACCTGGCGGCTTAGCCTGGCGGCGATACACAGCGCCGCCCGCGCCCACCCCTCGGGGCAGAGCCCAAACTACGCTGCGTAGCGCTGCTGCGCCCGGGCGCGCGCCTTCGCCGCCTCAACCTCGCGGTCCTTCGGTGGCGCCGTGGTCTCCAGCTCGTTGAGCAGCTGGGTCGACGCCGCGGCCACCGCGTCGATGGCCCGCTCAAACGCCTCGGCGTTGGCCTGCGAGGGCTTGTTGAAGCCGCTGATCTTGCGCACGTACTGGATCGCGGAGGCGCGAACCTCCTCGTTCGTCGCCGGCGGATCGAAGTTGTAGAGGGTTCGGATGTTTCGACACATGCGGCTAAGACTAGAGGTCGGCCGGCGCGGGCGGTCCGAGAACGAGCAAGGGGTGCCGTCGACGCCGGCACCCCTTGCAAACTTGACTACCTATTCCGAGGTGGACTGGTAAGGCCGGAGGGACTAGGCCCGGCGTCCACGTCGGCGGTGTCGCGGGGGGACTCCGCTAAGCGGGGTCAGCCTCCGACCTAGCGGCCGGACACCTCCAGGGTCCCGCAAGAACTGTCAGACAAGCTCGGACCACCTCCTTTCTCTGGTAGCCCGCAGGATAGCGAAGCCGACGGCGCTGGCCAGGACTTCGAGTCCCGGCGCCCGCCCTACTCCTCGTCCTCGACCACGGAAGCCGCGGTGGCGGCCTCGGACTCGATCACCAGGGCGACGGCGCTGACCTGGTCGTCGTCGCGGATGTTCATCACGCGGACGCCCTGGGAGGCACGGCCGTAGCGGCTGATCCCGCGCACCGAGGTCCGCTGGACCATCCCGTTCTGCGAGATGAACACGAGCTCCTGGTGCTCGCGGACGACGAGCGCCCCGGCGAGCTGGCCCTTGTTCTCGGTCAGCTGGATCGTCTTGACGCCCATCGTCGCGCGACCCTTGGCCGGGTACTCGGAGATCAGCGTCCGCTTGCCGTAGCCGTTCTCGGTGACGACCAGCAGCTCCTGGTCGTCGCGCGCCACGTCCATCGCCAGCACGGCGTTGCCCTTCTGGGAGACGTTCATTCCCTGGACGCCGCTCGTGTCGCGACCCATCGGCCGCACTTTGCTCTCGCTGAACCTGGCCGCCTGGCCGGAGCGTGAGACCATGATGATGTCGTCGTGGCCGCTCGTGCGCCGGACCGCGATCAGCTCGTCGTCGTCGCGGATCTTGATCGCGATGATCCCGTCGGCTTTGATCGGCGTGTTGTAGGCGATGAACTCGGTCTTCTTGACGATCCCGTTGCGGGTCGCGAACACGAGGTACTTGCCCTCGTTGAAGTCGCGGGTCGAGAGCACCGACTGGACGCGCTCGCCCTCGCGCAGCGGTAGCAGGTTCACGAGCGCGCGGCCGCGTGCGGTGCGCGACGCCTCCGGGAGCTCGTAGACCTTCAGCCGGTACACCTTCCCGCGATTCGTGAAGAACAGCAGGTAGTCGTGGGTCGAGGAGACGAACAGGTGCTCGATGTAGTCGTCGTCCTTCATCTCCATCCCGGTGACGCCGATCCCGCCGCGGCGCTGCTGTCGGTAGGTGGAGAGCGGGAGTGACTTGATGTAGCCGGAGTGGGTGATCGAGATCACCATCTGTTGGTCGGCGATCAGGTCCTCGATGTCGATCTCACCCTCAGCGTGAGTGATCTCGGTGCGGCGCTCATCCCCATAGGTGTTCGCGATCTCGGTGAGCTCGTCCTTGATCAGCCCGTAGACCCTGCTCTCGTCGCCCAGGATCTCGCGCAGTTCCTTGATCCGCTCCATCAGATCGGCGTGCTCCTGCTTGATTTTGTCGGCCTCGAGCGCGGTCAGCCGGCTCAGCGTAAGCTGGAGGATGGCCTGCGCCTGGACGACGGTCAGCTCGAACCGCTCGACGAGACCGTGACGCGCGGTCTCCGGATCGCGCGAGCCGCGGATCAGCGCGATCACCTCGTCGAGGTTTGCCAGCGCGATCAGCTGGCCCTCGAGTACGTGCGCTCGCTCCTCGTTGCGCCGTAGCTCGTACTTCGTGCGGCGGACGACGATCTCGCGCTGGTGATCGACGTAGTGGCCGAGCACCTCGCGCAGCGACAGCGTCCGCGGGACGTTGTCGACGAGCGCGACCATGTTTACCCCGAACGTGGCCTGCATCGGCGTGTGCTTGTAGAGCTTGTTGAGGACGACCTTGGGGATCGCGTCGCGCTTGAGCTCGATCACGATCCGCATCCCGTGCCGGTCGGACTCGTCACGCAAGTCGCTGATCTCGGGGATCTTCTTGTCGAGCACGAGATCACGAATCTTCAGGATCAGGCCACCATCGCCACCCTTGCGCACCTGGAAGGGGAGCTCGGTGACGATGATCGCCTCCTTGCCCTGCCCGATCGGCTCGATGTGCGCCTTCGCCTGGACCCGGATCCGCCCACGGCCGGTGGCGTAGGCCTCCCGGATCCCCTCGCGGCCGAGGATCGTGCCGGCGGTCGGGAAGTCCGGGCCCTTGATGTGCTTCATCAGCCCCTCGACGTCGATCGCGGGGTTGTCGATATAGGCGATCGTTGCGCCGATCACCTCGCGCAGGTTGTGCGGCGGAATGTTCGTGGCCATCCCCACCGCGATCCCCGAGCCGCCATTGACGAGCAGGTTCGGGAACCGCGCCGGGAGCACGACGGGCTCCTGGCGGCTGCCGTCGTAGGTCGGCGTGAAGTCGACGGTGTCCTGGTCGAGGTCGCGCAGCATCTCGGTGGCGAGGCGATCGAGACGCGCCTCGGTGTAGCGCATCGCCGCCGCCGAGTAACCGTCGATGTTCCCGAAGTTGCCATGGCCGTCGACGAGCGGGTAGCGCATCGAGAAGTCCTGGGCGAGCCGAACCAGGGTGTCGTAGATCGCCGAGTCGCCGTGGGGGTGGTACTTGCCCATCACCTCGCCGACGATCTGGGCGCACTTGACGTGCTTGCGGCCGGGCTGCAAACCCAGCTCGTTCATCACGTAGAGAACGCGACGGTGGACGGGCTTGAGGCCGTCGCGAACGTCGGGCAGGGCGCGCCCGACGATGACCGACATCGCGTAGTCGAGATACGCAGAGCGCATCTCCTCCTCGAGGCCGCGCGGCTCGATGTTGCCGCCACCGATGGTGTCGATTGCAGACATCGTCCTCCCTTACACGTCGAGGTTGGCCGCCAGCGCGTTCTCCTCGATGAACGCGCGCCGGGGCTCGACCTGATCGCCCATCAACATCGAGAACACCTTGTCCGCGGCCAAGGCGTCCTCCAGGGTGACCTGCACGAGCGTCCTGCTCCCAGGATCCATCGTCGTCTCACGGAGCTCTTCGGCGTCCATCTCGCCGAGCCCCTTGAAGCGGTAGTAGTCGATCCCCTTCTGGGAGACCTCGAGGATGCCCTCGCGGAGCTCCTCGAACGTCGGGGCGTCGCGCGTGGTCTCGCCGAGCCGGACATGGAACGGCGGCGTTCCCGCCAGCTCCGCGAGCTCGCGATGGACGTCGGCGAGGCGGTGGTACTCGTTGGCGTCGAGCGTGGCGCGGCGCACGTGGTGGGTGCTCGCGAGCCCCGTCTTGGCCTCGATCGTCCGGATCACGATCTCCTCGTCGTTCTCAGCGACGAGCTTGACCGAGTACGACTCGCCGTTCTGGCCGTCCTTGGCGATGTGGCGCATAAGGCTGGCGACATCGGTGATCTGCTCCTCCAACAGACGTGCCTGCTGGAGGAATGAGACGACGCCGTGTCCCTGAGCGGCGCGGAGCGCGGCCGCCCACCCCTCGTATTGCTTGAGCAGCCGCGAGAAGCGCTTCCACCGCGCGTCGGTCAGCTTGAACTGCGTGTTGTAGCGGTCGTAGACCTCGATCTTCTCGAACTTGTCGCCGAGCAGGATGTCCTCGAGCTCGGACTCTCGCTCGAGATAGCGGTTGTGCCGGCCTCGGGTGAGGCGGTACAGCGGCGGCTTGGCGATGTACACGTAACCGGCCTCGATCAACGGCTGCATCTCGCGGAACAGCAACGTCAGCGCGAGCGTCCGGATGTGAGCGCCGTCAACGTCGGCGTCGGTCAGCAGCACCACCTTGTGGTAGCGGGCCTTCGTGATGTCGAATTCGTCGCGCACGCCGGTGCCGATCGCGGTGATCAGGGCCTGGATCTCCGTGTTGGCGAGGACCTTGTCTATCCGGCTCTTCTCGACGTTCAGGATCTTCCCCCGCAGCGGCAGGATCGCCTGGGTGCTGCGGTCACGGGCCCCCACCGCGGATCCGCCAGCAGAATCGCCCTCGACCACGAACAGCTCGGCGAGCGACGGGTCCTTGACGGAGCAGTCTGCGAGCTTGCCAGGAAGCGTCGAGTTCTCGAGCGCCGACTTGCGGCGCGTCAGATCGCGGGCCTTGCGGGCGGCGGCGCGCGCCTGCGCCGCCTGGACCGCCTTGCGGATCACGGCGCGAGCGTCCTGAGGGTTCTCCTCCAGGAACTCCGACAGCCGCGCGTTGACGATCGAGTGGACGAACCCCTGCATCCCGGGATTGCCGAGCTTGGTCTTGGTCTGGCCCTCGAACTGCGGATCGGTGAGCTTGGCCGAGATCACCGCGGTCAGCCCTTCGCGGACGTCCTCGCCGGTGAGGTTCTCATCCTTCTCACGGAGCTCACCCTTGTCGCGCGCGTACTTGTTGAGCGCGCTGGTCAGGGCGGAGCGGAAGCCGCTCAGGTGCGACCCACCCTCGTGGGTGTTGATGTTGTTAGCGAACGAGAAGACGGACTCCTGGTAGCTCGCGTTCCACTGCATCGCCACCTCGACGGCACCCTCGTCGCTCTCGCCGGTGAAGAACACGACCTTCTCGTGGATCGGCTCCTTGTTCTCGTTGAGGTACTGGACGAAATCGATGATCCCGCCTTCGTAGCGGAACTCGGCCCGGTGGCCGCTGCCGCGCTCGTCGATGATCGTGATCCGCAGGCCGGCCGTGAGGAACGCCGTCTCGCGCATCCGCTCCTCGATCGTCGTGAAGTCGAAGTCGAGGGTCTCGAAGATGTCGGCGTCGGGGAGGAACGTGATCGTCGTTCCCGTCTCGTTCGTCGGTGCACCCTTCTTCAAGTCCTCGAGCGGCTTGCCGCGCTCGTAGGACTGGGTCCACGTGAAGCCGTCGCGGCGCACCTCGACGTCGAGGCGCTCCGAGAGCGCATTGACGACGGACACGCCGACCCCGTGCAGCCCGCCTGAGACCTTGTATCCACCGCCGTCGCCGAACTTTCCGCCGGCGTGCAGCACGGTGAGCACGACCTCGATAGCCGGCCGCTGCTCCTTCTCCATGATCCCTACTGGGATCCCGGCGCCGTTGTCGGTGACCGTGACCGTGTTGTCGGGATGGATTACGACGGATACCGCGTCGGCCCGGCCGGCGAGCGCCTCGTCAACAGAGTTATCGACAACCTCGTAAACAAGGTGGTGCAAGCCGCGGGGCCCAGTCGAGCCGATGTACATCCCCGGACGCTTCCGGACCGCCTCGAGTCCTTCGAGGACGGTGATGTCCTGGGCGTCATAAGTTGTTTCTGCCTGGCGCCTGTCCGCGCCACTGTCATTCGCCAACGGTCCTCCGATGACATTGAGACGCCCCGGTACCGCGCAACGGACAGCGCGCCGGGGCGTCGGAAGCTGGTACACGTAAGAATAGCACAGGCGGCCCCTGGAGACCCCCCTTGAGCGCGGATGATTTCCCTGCAAAAGTGCAAAAAACCGGCAATGGCGGAGGCCCGATAATAGAGTCCCGCAGAGACGGCTCGCTGCCCATCCAAAACGGAGCCAATCGAGGACCTCGGCGACGGCGCGGTGGGGCCGCTCCGATCATGCCGTCACGCACCGCAGCCGCTCGATTCGCCCCTCGCCGAGGCGGGCATTCAGCCGCCCCAGAATCGCCGGGGCCATGAGGTCAAGCTCCTGTGCCCAGACCGATGCAGAGCACGAGACCGTGACGACAGCCCGGCGCTCGGACACGGGCGTCGCCTCAGCCGCGATCGCCGCGCCGACGACCGCTGGCCAGGCGCGCTGGACATCGGCGAGCAGCGTCGTGGGGGCAAGGTCATCGCGCAGGCTGTCAAACGCGAGGCTCATCGGGCGAGGGCCGACGCGGTATCTGTTCATGCGACGACCGCCTTGGGCTCGACGAGGATCCGGCCGGCCGCGATCTCGATTCGCGTCACGTCGGCTTCCGTCGCGGCGGGTACGTGCTCGAGGTCGGTCGTGGTGATCACCGACTGCCCGCCGCTGCTTCGCAGCAGCTCGACCAGAGCATCCCGACGGTCCCGGTCGAGCTCGCTCATGACGTCGTCGAGGAGCATCAACGGTGGCGCATCACGCGCGTCTGCGATCGCCTCGCGCTCGGCCAGCAGCAACGCCAGGAGCGCCAGCCGCTGCTGCCCCTGCGACCCGTAGGTCCGGAGCTCTCGGCCCTCGCGCAGCATCGCCAGGTCGTCGCGGTGCGGCCCGTGGCCAGTGAACCCCCGGACCAGGTCGCTGTCGTGCCGCTCGATCAGCTCGGCCACGAGCTGATCGGCGTCGGTGGCACAGGACCGGGGTCGATACTCGGCCGCCGGCTCGCCGTCGAGCCCGAGCGTCGAGCCCAGCCTGGAGAACCGCTCGCTCAGGCGCTCGACCGCGGCCGCGCGATCGCTCATCAGCGCGAGCCCGTGCTGCGCTAGCTGCTGGTCCCACGCCGTCAGCGAGGCGCGGGAGCCGGAGCCCGAGCGGATCCGGGCGATAAGCGCGTTTCGCTGAGCGAGCGTGCGAGCGTAGGCGCGCCTGCTGGCGCCCCGCGCCGGCCACAGCGCCGCGGTGACCTGGTCCAGGTGCGCCCGGCGCAGGCTCGGGGCGCCCTTGATGAGCTCCAGCCGGTCGGGAAGGAAGACGCTCACGAGCGGTCGGTCGCCGACGTCCAGCAGCCGCTCGACGGAAGCGCCGTCGACACGCATCCGTTTCGGCTCGCCCGGAACGAAACCCACCGCAAGTTCGTGCGGCCCGTCCTCGGCCTCGGCCGCGACGGAAACGCGAGCGGCGCCAGCGCCGAAGCGAACGACCTCGCGTTCATTGTTGGTGCGACAGGAACGTCCCGTGCAGCCGAAGTAGACGGCCTCCAGCAGGTTCGTCTTCCCAGCCCCGTTCGGTCCCCACACGACGGTCACCCCGTCGCCCAGCGAGGCCTCCGCGTCGTGGTAGCCACGAAAGTCGCGCAGCCTGACGCCGGTGACGCGCACGGGCCTACACGTTCAGCCTGATCGGCATGATCAGATACTTGAAGCCCGAGGCGTCCGCGGACTCGATCAGCCCAGGCCGGAGCGGGCTGATCAGCTTCAGCAGCACGTCACCCTCGTCGATGGCCTCGAGACCATCGCGTAGAAACTCCGGGTTGAAGCCGATCTCAAGCGCCTCGCCCTGGAAAGCGACCGGCAACGCCTCCTGAGCCTCACCGACGTCGGGCGTCTGCGCAGAAACGGTCAGCTCTCCGGCGGTGAACGCCAGTCGCAGCGGCGCATTCTTCTGCGCCAGCAGACTGATCCGGCGAACTACGTCGGTGAGCTCTGGACCCCCGATCCGCAGCTCGTGCTCGAAGCTCTCCGGAAGAAGCTGGCGGTAGTTTGGGAACTGCCCGTCGATCAACCGAGACGACAGGATCACGCGGCCGAGCACGAACAAGATCTGGTTCTGGCGAACGGTGACGGTTACGTGGTCCACATCTTCATGCGCGGCGACGCGGGCGAGTTCTTGGAGCGCCCGGGCCGGCACGTTGACCTCGAACGCCGAGGACAGCGGAGCCTCGAGCGTCGTCTCCTTGACGCTGAGCCTGTAGGAGTCGGTTGCGACCATCCGGAGCTCGCGCTCGGACGCCGACACAAGGATCCCGGTCAGCACGGGACGGGTGTCGTCACGCGAGGCCGACCCGGCGACCTTCAGAGCCGTCGAGACGAAGGCCTCCGCGGGTAGTGAGACCGCCGCGTCACCGTCGGGCTCTGGGAACGGCGGAAAGTCCTCGGTACGCAACGTGCGGATGTGAAACGTCGCCGAACCGGAAACGAGCTCGACGTCCTGCTCGGCCGCACGGACCTCCAATGAGACCTCCGGAGATGGCAGAGATCTCACGACGTCGAGCAGCAACCGCGCCGGCAGCACGACAACGCCCTCGCGGACGACTTCAGCCTCGAGCGGAACCCTCAGACTGACGTCCATGTCGGTTGCGCGGAGCTCGCAGGCGTCGGCGGATGCAGAGAGTTGAACTCCGGACAGGGCCTGGATGGCGCTCCGGGTTGACGCGACCCTGCTGACCGTCTGGAGCTGTCCGAGCAGAGCGTCTCGCTCAAGGGAGATCTTCACGATGAATACCTCGAAAGGAAGGTAGGAGTCATAGGCGAATAGAAGCTGTGGAGAAGTACGTATTCATCCGCAACGAGCGAGCAACTTGTCGTGTCCGGAGGACAGACAAGTGTGTCAACAGGACCGGTCACGTCTGTTTCCTCTGGAGCGACGCGAGGAGGTGTTGGACCTCGCCGGCGGCTTCGGAATCGGTCTGAACGCGCTCTGTCACACGTTTGCACGCGTGCAGCACGGTCGCGTGGTTGCGTCCGCCGAAGGCGTCCCCGATTACGTTGAGTGAGGCATCGGTGAGGTCTCGCGCGAGGTAGATCGCCACCTGCCGAGGCCAGGCGATACGCGCGGCGCGGCCGGCGGACACGAGCTCGTCAACCGAGATGGAGTAGGCCGTGGCCACGACGGTCTGGATCTCACCGATGGACAGAGCCCCTGATGTCCTGCTGGCGGGGTGAATCTGCTCGAGCACGTCGCGTGCGAGGCTCGTGTCGAGCGCGCGGCCGGTGAGCGAGTGGTGGGCGACGATCCGGATCAGGGCTCCCTCGAGCGCGCGGACGTTGTCGGTGACGCGTTCGGCGATCACCTCGAGCACGACGCTGTCGCCGACGGTCACGCGATCGAGCGCCGCACGCTTACGGAGGATTGCGACGCGCGTGGCGAAGTCGGGGGGACGGATGTCGGCCACGAGCCCCGATTCGAACCGCTCTCGGAGTCGCTCCTCGACTGCCGAGAGCTGCTGTGGTAGCCGGTCGCACGTGAGCACGAGCTGGCGGCCGGTCTCGTACAGGGCGTTGAAGGTGTGGAAGAACTCCTCTTCGGTCTTGGCTTTGCTGGCGAGGAACTGCACGTCGTCGATCAGCAGCACGTCGGCGTCGCGATAGGCGTGTTTGAAGTGGTCGATCGAGCGGGAGCCGAGCGCGTGGATGAAGTGGTTCGTGAACGCCTCAGCCGTCGTATACCGGACGGTTGCGCCGCCTCCAAACGCATGCACGTAGTTCCCAATTGCGTGCAGAAGATGCGTCTTGCCCAGGCCGGGCGGTGCGTGGAGGAACAGCGGGTTGTAGGCCTGTCCTGGCAGCTCCGCCACCGCGAGCGCCGCAGCGTGTGCCAGACGGTTGCCGTCACCGATGATGAACTGGTTGAAGCTGTAGCGCGGGTTGAGGGTTTCGGTTGAGCCCGAATCCGAGGCCGCTGGCCAATCGGTACGACTTCGGGTCGCTGTTGCCGAGCCTGCGGGACCCGGTAGTGCGGGGGCACCGGCGAAGTCGGCCGGCTCCAGGGCGACTCGGTCGAGCTCACCGAGGACCGCTCGGGCCGAGGACTCGAGGACGCGGCTGAACCGCTTCACGACCCAACCGTGCGTCGACGCCGGACCCTGGAGCACGAGAGTTTGTCCGTCCCACGCCTTCAACCTCAGTGGCGCAAGCCAGATGTCATACGTGGAGTCACCGACAACCCGTCGCAGCTCGGCGCGTATCTCGCGCCATCCAGGTTCGAGCTCAGGTTGCGCAGGCAGCTCCAAACGACTCCTCCCGAGGAGCATCAGGGACCATTTGATGAGGCCCGAGCGCACTGGCCCGGAGAGCCGAATATACCGACGTCTTCTGCGCGTGAGCGCGGCCGCGCTGGCGCGTTGGCGCAAAGCGCGGAAAAAAGACGAACGGGTCTCCGGCGGGCCTTTGAACGGTCCGGCACGCGGCTAAATCGTCCGGCGGCGGACCCTCCAGGAGGGTTCGTGGACGGCCGCGTAGCGCTGCGTATACTGACCACATCCCCCAGAGGGCCAGTGAGTGATGAAACGCACCTATCAGCCGAAAAAGCGCAAGCGCGCGAGAACGCACGGTTTCCGCGCTCGGATGCGGACCCGCGCCGGGCGCATTACGTTAAAGCGCCGTCGCGCGAAGGGTCGCAAGCGGCTCACGGTGTGATGGTTCGCTCGGCCGGCGCGCGGCCGCGAGCCGGTCGAGGAAGGCTCTCCCGCAGTGCCGACTTCGACCGTGTGTTTCGGACCGGCCGCTCGCATGCCGGCCGCGACCTCGTGCTCTACGTGTTTCCCCGGGGCGACGAGGCGCCGTCGCGGTTGGGTCTGTCTGTGTCGCGCAAGGTCGGCGGCGCGGTGGAGCGCAATCGGGTCAAGCGGCTCTTGCGTGAGGCGTTCGCCCTGGAAAGCGCGCGCTTGCCCGCAGGTACAGATGCCGTCGTGGTGGCCCGGCCCGGAGCCGGAGACTTGGCCGAGCGCGAGGGGCTGGCCGGCATCCGCCAGGCCCTGAGCGAGCTCGTCGGGCGGGTCGATGGCGCCGCGGATCCGACCGCCGGTCGGCCGCGGGATCTCGAAGCGGTGGATGACCGCGACGTTCAGGAGCCGGAGGGTGAGGCGGCGGACGCGGAGTTGGCGCGAGCGGACGCGGAGCCGGCGGAATGACGGCGCTCCGTTCGACCGTCATCGCGCCGATTCGCATCTACCAACGTCTGATCGCGCCGGCGTTCGGCGCCCGTTGTAAGTACTACCCATCCTGCTCGGAGTACGCCGCGCAGTCGATCGCTACATTCGGCATACTCCGCGGGCTGGTCCTGGCGGGCTGGCGATTGCTGCGATGCAATCCTTGGAGCCACGGAGGGTTTGATCCCGTCGAGGCTCAGCGCCTATTCAAGTCTCGAGCGCCGGCACCGAGCGCCTGACCATGTTTCTCGTCCCCGCGAACATCTTCCAACCGCTGATCGACATCTTCGAGGCGGTTCTGAAGGCGATCCACGGCGTGATCGGCGGCTCCTGGGGCTGGTCGATCGTGCTGCTGACGGTCCTGATCCGGGCGCTGCTGATCCCGCTGACGCTCAAGCAGTTCCACTCGATGCAGAAGCTCCAGCGGCTGCAGCCCGAGATGAAGGCGCTCCAGAACAAGTACAAGGACGACAAGCAGCGCCAGCAGCAGGAGCTGATGAAGTTCTACAAGGAGAACCAGGTCAACCCGCTGGGCTCCTGCCTCCCGTTGGTCGCGCAGCTGCCGGTCTTCATCTCGCTCTTCTACATGCTCCGCTCGAGCTTGCGGATTGACATCTGTCCGCAGAGTCAGCCGGGAGCTCACCTGGTCAACGGCAAGTGGGTGGGCATCAGCCACGCGCACACCGTGCCTTGCGGGCCGCACAACGGTGCCCAATTCCTCTTCATCCCGGACCTGACCAACAAGGCCACCGGCGCCGTGCTGATCGTTCTGATCGTGCTCTACGTGGGCACGCAGCTCGCCTCGAGCCTAATGATGTCGAGCCCCACGATGGACAAGACACAACGGCAGATCATGCTGGTAATGCCGCTGTTCTTCGTCATCTTCATCATCAACTTCCCCGCCGGAGTGATCGTCTACTGGATCACCACGAACACGTGGACGATCGGCCAGCAGTACCTCGTGCGAAGACGTCTCGGGCCGATAGGCCCGCCCGTTGCCGCGGCAACGGGCGCCACCGATGGTGCGACAAGCGCCAAACCCGAACGGGGTCGCCCGAAAGAGACGGCCGAAGCGAAGAACGGCTCGGCATCCGCCGATGGCGCCGCCGCGGCAGAGGCTGGCGGGCTAGGTGGCCTGCTCCGCGGCCGCACCAAGGACAAGGAACCCGCCGGGGTGGCGACCGAGTCTCGGCCACGCAGCGCGCCCCCGCCGCCGCCCAAGAAGAAGAAGAAGCGATCGGGCCGGAGGAGGTAGGAGTGACTGCGCTGAGCGACCCCGCGGAGCGAGTCCGGGAGGTGATGGAAAGGATCGCGAGCGAGGCCGGCGTCGACGCTTCGGTCCAGGTCAACGAGGATGACGACGGAGTCACGGCGGAGTTCGTCGGCGACGATCTGGGCCTTCTCATCGGCCACCACGGCCAGACCATCGACGCGATCCAGCACCTCGCCTACCGGATCGCCTATCGCGGCATGGAGGTCCGGGGCCGCGTGGTGGTCGACGCAGCCGGATACCGCGAGCGCCGCGCGGTGGCACTCCGAGCGGCAGCTGATCAGGCGGCCGAGGCCGCGGTGCACGACGGCCGCCCAGTGCCGCTCGAGGCGATGAGCGCACTCGAGCGCAAGGTCGTCCACGAGCATCTCAAGTCCCGCCACGACGTCGAGACCTACAGCGAGGGCCAAGAGCCCGCGCGCCGGCTGGTCGTGGCGCCGTTGGTGGAGTAGGGGCGCGTCTTAGGCCGGGGGGGATGGCGCCGTCGGGCCATTGGAGCTGAGGGCCCGTGGCGGCCCGGCCCGCGGTCGACGGCCGCAAAGCGTAAATGACGCCACCGGTGACCTGGCGCGGAGGACGCGGCGCTGCGCCCGGGCTCCTGGTCGGGGCGCTGCTCGGATTCGTGGGCTCGCTGGCGTCCTCCCGCTTGGGCTGCCCGGTGGCGGTCGGGGTTGACGCCGTTTCACGTTTTTTCTTGCGGTGAAACAGCGCGGCGCGCTACAACACCGGGGTGGCGCTGTCGGAATTTGATCGCGGCCTAGTGGTCGGACTCCTGATCGGAGAGGGCTCGTTCGGCGGGGACGGCAAGCAGCCCCAGATCACCTTGCGGATGCACACCCGCCACGAGGCGCTGTTCCGTTGGCTGGTCGAGCGATTCCCCGAGACACGTCTGTACGGCCCGTACCACCACGGCGGACGCTCGTACTTTCAGTGGATGGCCCGCGGACGCGTGCTCGTGCGCGACGTTCTACCTCTGCTCGAGGAAGAGCTTCACGCTGGACTCGACGGTTACGCAGCCGAGCGGCTCGCGTTGATGTGCGAGCGCTACGCGGCGTTCATTGCGAGGGAACGGGCGAGGGGCTCGGACCAGGCGTGAGCGTCACCGATGCGGCCAAGAGCGTCGCTGCTCTCGCAGCACGCTACGGACTCTCCGAGGGTGCAGAAGCGCAGCTGCTCTCGCTACTGGAGTTCGTCGCGACGACCCCTCACGCCCCAACGAGGGTTTGCGACCCCGACGCGATCCTGGCCGATCACCTCGCGGATTCCCTGGTCGCTCTCGAGCTGTCCGTGGTCCGCAACGCCCACGAGATCGTCGACATCGGTGCCGGCGCCGGGTTCCCCGGCCTACCGCTGGCGATTGCGCTGCCGAGGAGTTCAGTGGCATTGGTCGATAGCAGCTCACGGAAGGTTGCGTTCATCGAGAGGGCGATCCGTGCGTGCGGTATCGAGAACACGCGGGCCGTCCACGCCCGGGCGGAGGGGTGGCCGGAAGGTCTGCGTGCCTTCGATCTGGTTACGGCCCGCGCACTGGCGCCGGTGGGCGTCGTCGCCGAGTATGCAGCGCCCTTGCTTCGCGTCGGCGGCTCGTTACTGGCGTGGCGAGGGAGGCTCGAGCCGGGCGATGGGGCCGCGGCGGAGCGCGCCGCGGAGGTGCTCGGCCTCGAGGTGGCGGACGCGGTTCCGGTACATCCGTATCCGGCGGCGATGAACCGACATCTACAGCTCATGTTGAAGGTTAGGGAGACACCGGCGGGATTCCCCCGACGCCCCGGCATGGCGCGCAAGCGTCCGCTTGGCGCGAACTGAAAAAAGTTCGTAACAACTACCGGCATCTGACCGCGTGCGACGGTAGCTTGGTGGCGATCATGGGCACCGTGTACGCGATCGCGAATCAGAAGGGCGGAGTGGGGAAGACGACCACTGCCGTCAACCTCGCCGCCTGCGTTGCCGAAGCCGGGTACGAGACCCTGCTCGTCGACATCGATCCGCAGTGCAATGCAACTCTCGGAATCGGCGTCGGCAAAGATCTTGCGACCACCGTGTACGACGTCCTCGTCGGATCCGCGACGCTCGAGGAGATCGTTGTCCCGACTGCGATCCCGCACCTCGTGGTCGCGCCCGCGGGTCCGGATCTGGCCGGCGCGACGGTCGAGCTCCCCCGCGAGCCCGGTTCCGAGGTACGCCTGCGCGCAGTCCTCGAACCCGTCAAAGAGCGATACGCGTTCATCCTGCTCGATTGCCCTCCATCGCTCGGCCCGCTAACGATCAACGCGCTGGTGGCGGCTGACCGAGTGATCGTGCCCGTCCAGGCCGAGTACTTCGCGCTCGAGGGCCTGGCCGGCCTGCTCGACACGCTTGCACTCGTGCAGCGCGAACTGAATCCGCGGCTCACGGTCGCTGGAATGCTTCTCACCATGCACGACGGCAGAACCCGTCTCGCCCAAGACGTCGAACGCGAGGCCCGGGAGCACTTCCCCGAACTGGTGTTCGATACGGTGATCCCCAGAAACGTCCGGGTCGGCGAGGCACCAAGTTTCGGTAAACCGGTGATCCACCACGATCCGCACTGCGCCGGCGCGGACGCTTATTTCGAACTCGCAAAGGAGGTGGCCGCTCGTGGCTGAGCGACAGAAGGGAATGGGCCGGGGCCTGGCGGCGATCCTCTCCGTTGCCCCCAAGGACGATTCCGAGGAGTTCCGTCAGCTACCGGTCGACCTCATTTCGCCGAATCCGAGGCAGCCGCGTCGATCGTTCGATGAGGACACCTTGCTGGCGCTGGCCGAGTCGATCAAGGCGCGGGGAGTGCTCCAGCCGGTCCTGGTCAGGCCGATCGTCGGCGGCCGCTACGAACTGATCGCCGGAGAGCGGCGGTGGCGTGCCGCCGGAATTGCGGAGCTGAGCATGATCCCCGCCGTCATCCGCCGCCACGATGACGCGGGCTCGCTCGAGATGGCCCTGATCGAGAACATGGCGCGCGAGGACCTCAATCCGGTCGAGGAGGCTCGCGCCTGCGCGGCGCTCGTCGAGGAGCTCGGTCTGACGCGTGAGGAGGTTGGCCTGCGCGTGGGGCGAAGCCGAGTTGCGGTTTCGAACCTGATCCGTCTGCTCGACCTCCCCGACGAGGCCCTCGAGCTGATCGAGTCCGGCGAGCTGACCGAGGGCCACGGCCGGGCGTTGCTGCAGGCCACGGATCACGCCGACCGGCGGAAGCTCGCCAAGGACGCCGTTGCCGGGAGGTGGTCGGTGCGCGAGCTCGAGTCACGCGCGCGTGCGGCGGACCGGGACTCAACTGGGCGCGCCCCCCGCGCCCGCAGACGGGCGATCCACCCTGACCAGGCCGCCGCCATGGAGCAGATCGCCGACGCGCTCGGGGAGGTCCTGGGAGCCGACATCGACGTGGCGCCAGCGGGACGCGGCTATCGGGCCCACATCACATTCGAGTCGCTCGACGAGGCCCTCGAGATGGCTCGGCGGTTGCGGATGCGCGTGGCTGCCTGAGCCCTACCGAGACCGACGTGCCCACCCAGAACGGTTCAGCGGATCGGCCTCGACCTCCCGAGCACCGCACCGGAGGCATCGATCGCCTCGACGGCGAACCACGCCATCGCCTTGGGCACGTGGATCACCGTCTCGAAGTCAGCTCTCGCCGCGCTCCCAAGCTCACTCAGGGAGTTGCGGGGGTCGCCGGCCAGGACGCGCCACCGCGCCACCTCGGTCGCACCATTCCAGCTGACATACAGCTTCGTATGGTGAGCAGAGCGCGCCACCGCGAGCGCGGGCTTGGTGACCGGTCGCCCCGTCCACGGCTGCTTGAAGGCGCGATACGAGACAACGCCTCGCAAATGCCCGTCGAGCACGACCCTGCCCGAGCGGTCGTATTCGGTGAAGTAGCTCGGATCGCCCCAGCCGACGAAGGCGTGGTCATCGGCGAGCGGCTGAACGCTCCCGAGGGCGGCCGCCGCGACGGGAGGATGGTGAAAGTAGTCCCGCACGAACTGGGCGCGGCGCGCTGACTCGTCCAGGCTCAGCACCAGTCCGCGCGATTGCGTGGCCTCCCACGGAGCACCCTCGTTGTCGAAGATCGTCATGAATCCCCCCGGGTGTAGCGTCACGTCATGCTGGAACGCGAAGCGCGCCTCGTCCGGGAGCTGGAAGTCGCTCTGCTTGCCGCCCAGGGTCCAAAGAACCTTGCCCGCGCGCCGGTGGAGCTTGTAAACGGCCCACGTGTTACGGCCTGAAACCACGAAGTTGCCGTCGCGGGGATCGATCGCAATCGAGTTGATGTGAAAGTAATCCCACGTGTTCCGCGGGTTGTGCGGGAACCCCTCATAGGAAGCGTCGAACCCGACATGGTGGTCGCTTCGCCACTGGAACAGGACCTCGCCGCTTGCGAGGTCCACCTCCTGTACGACTCCGTAGAAGTAGTTGCCCCGGCGCGCCCTCCCCGGGGTCGGTAACTCGCCGGTCGCCTTGCCGTAGCAGGTGAATACGGCGGTGCCTTCGTCGGTGAGTAAGAACTCGTGCAGGTCACCTCTGTAGCCATTCCCCGCGTGTACCTTCTTGACCAGCCGGTAGCTCTGGTCATAAAGCTCGTAATGGCCCTCTCCATGAGCCAAGACCGTCGTTCCCCGAAACCAGCACAGAACCGGCCGCCCACGGTAGAGCTGCACCCTCACGTTGAGGGCCCGAGGTGAGATGGCGCCGTCGTCGGAGAGGGGCTTGAACCAGATCAGGCGTCCTTCGCCGTCGAGCAAGATCGGGCCCTGCTGACCAAGGCCGGCGTGACAGTCGGTCAGGATCACGTCATCCGACGCGGCGTGCCCACGGGACGAGATCGCGATCGAGGGCGGGCTCAGATCCGGCCGAGATCGAAAGCGCTGAACGCCGGTGATGACGTCCGCGGCGGGCTCCGCGCTCAGCTGCCCGGCGTGCTTCTCCTCAGCGAGGGCCACCGCGAAGCCCACGCCTACACCGGCGCTGGCGCCGGCGAGCCGGAGAAACCGGCGCCGGGTCATCCCGCTGGGTCCATCGCGGCCGGAACGAGATTGCGGCCGACCCGAGCTCACGCGTCGACCCGCGCCCTTCCTCCAAGTCGAAGCACCCCCCGGACGTTAGCTCGCGGGGCTGTCTGTTCCGCGTCAAGACGTCCGGCCGACCTTCCTAGGGATGGCTCCGGGGGCGCCGCCTAACGCGACTCGCTGCGCGACTCTCTGCACCTCGCCTGACGCGGTCCACCACGGGGCAAACCTGCCTAGGCGACGACTAGGCGCCCGACGCGACCGATTTCACGCCCGTCCCGCGCATGATTGGCTTTCCGTGTCCATCGCCTTGTCAACGCAGGCGGGACTCGGCCGGATACTGGAGCAGGAAACGACCGCCACGTAAGATACGCGTTGCGTACCCTTTCCAGGGCTGCTTCGAGGGGGCGTCGGGATGCGATCGAGGGGAGGACTGCCGATGCCGGTAGTGCCAATTCGCGAGATCTTGGACCACGCGTTCTCGGAGCGCTATGGAGTCGCGGCGATCAATGTCGTCGATGATCTGACGCTGGAGGCCGTCCTGGCCGCTGCGACTGAGCTCGAGTCGCCGCTGATCGTCCAGACGTCGCTTAAGACGGTGAAATCAATCGGGCCCCGGCCGCTGTACAGCATGTGGCGTGCGCGCGCCGACGAGGTCCCGGTTCCCGTGTCGCTCCATCTCGACCACTGCCCCGACCGCGAATGGATCACGACATGCCTCGAGGCCGGATGGAACTCGGTGCTGTTCGACGGTTCGGCTTTGGACGTCGCCGAGAACACGCGCCAGACGATCGAGGTCGTCGCCGAGGCAGACCGGCACGGGGCGCAGGTCGAGGGCGAGATCGAGAGTGTCCTCGGGGTCGAGGACGATGTCGGCTCCGACGAGGCCGGGGAAGTGCACCCCGTCGAGGTTTCCGCGCGGTTCATCGAGGCGACACGGGTCTACTCGTTTGCTCCCGCGATCGGGACGGCACACGGTCTCTACAAGCGCGCGCCCGAGCTCAAGCCCGAGCGTGTGAGCGAGCTAGTCGCGCTGCACCCAATCCCGATGGTGCTACACGGCGGCACGGGGCTGACCGAGGCGCAGTTCACCGACCTGATCTCCCGCGGCTGTGCAAAGGTGAATATCTCGACGGCGCTGAAGATCGCGTTCGTCGACGCGCACCGCGAGTATCTGGACGCGAATCCCGGAAAGCACGATCCACCGTCGCTGCTCAGCCACGTGGGAGCGGCCGTGAAGAAGATGGCCGAGTACCACATCGGGATGTTCGGGTCCGCGGGACGGGCGCGTGCGCTGTCGACGTCGACCGGTTGACCGATGCCGGCCCTGATCTTCGACTGCGACGGCGTGCTCGCCGACACCGAGCGCGACGGCCATCGGATCGCCTTCAACGAGACGTTCACTGAGCTCGGGCTCCCAGTGCAATGGTCCGAGGACGGCTACGCCGAGAAGCTGAAGATCGGCGGGGGCAAGGAGCGGATGGCGTCGCTCTTGACTGAGGAGTTCGTGCGCGCCAATGGGCTTCCTGCGGACGCCGACGGTCAACGGGACCTGCTTGCTGACTGGCACAAGCGCAAGACAGCGCGATACAAGGAGATAGTCCAGGCCGGCCGTTTGCCCGCGCGCAGCGGGATCGCGAGAATCGTCAACGATGCCCTCGAGGCCGGTTGGACGCTTGCCGTGGCCTCGACGTCGGCGGAGGAATCGGTCAGGGCCGTGCTGGAGCACTCGGTGGGAAGCACGAACGCGGCCAGCTTCAAGGTGTTCGCCGGCGATGTCGTCCCAGCGAAAAAGCCGGACCCGGCGATCTACCTTCTCGCGCTCGAGCAGCTCGAACTCAGACCCGAGGATGCGCTGGTGATCGAAGATTCACGCAACGGCCTGCTCGCCGCTGTCGGGGCCGGCCTGCGATGTCTCGTCACGGTCAGTTCCTATACCGCGCACGAGGATATGAGCGAAGCCGTGCTCGTCGTCACGAGCCTGGGGGATCCCGGTGACCCCGCCCGCGTGCTGGCGAACCGTGGCGCCGCGGAACCCGGCGACCTCATCACGCTGAACGATCTCGAGGCGTGCCGGACCCAACCCCTACTCCAGAAGGAGGCCATATGAGCGACGCGCCGTTGGGCCAGGCGGAGCTGGTCGTCCGGGTGATAGCCCAGACGGCAGTCGACAACGAAAAGTACTTCTGCGACCTCGATGCCGTCGTCGGCGATGGCGACTTCGGCTACTCGCTGGCTCGGGGGTTCGAAGTTGTGCTTTCCGACTGGGACACGCTCGAGTACAGCGACATCAGTGGCCTGCTGAAGAAGACTGCGATCATCCTCACCAAGCGGATCGGTGGTACCTCGGGCCCGATCTGGGGAACCGCGTTCCTGCGCGCCGGCGGAGCACTCACCGACATGCCCGACCCCACTGGCGAACAGGTGATCGCCGCCTTCCGGGCCGCGATCGAGGGGATCAAGCAACGCGGAAGCACCGACCTCGGGGACAAGACGCTACTCGACGCCCTCGTCCCCGCAGTGAACGTGCTCGAGGAGGCCCTGCCGGACGGCCCCCAGACGGCAATCGACCGCGCGGCAGCGACGGCACGAGAGAGCGCCGAAGCAACCAAGGGGATGCTCGCCCAACGTGGACGGGCCGCGTATACCGGCGAGCGCAGCCGCGATTCCGTCGACGCCGGTGCGATTGGCGTTGCGGTGATGTTTGAGGCGGTGAGCAAGGCCTGGCGAGAGGCGGAGGTGCAGGCCTAGCCGAACCGGGGCAGGCGAACGAGGGGGTTCCAGGAGGCGGGACGAAGCTGGCGGGAGCCGCCGGCGCAGCAACAGAGGCAGGTCCTGAGAGAGGAGATGTCCGTGAAGAAGTTCGTGAATGACCCGCAGCAGTTCGTACCGGAGATGTTGAAGGGCGTCGAGCTCGCCAATGCCGGCAAGTTGAAGTACGTCCCCGAATACAACCTGATCATGCGCGCCGATTCGCCGCGCGAGGACAAGGTCTCGATCATCCAAGGCTCGGGATCGGGGCACGAGCCGGCGCACGTCATGGCGGTCGGGCCGGGCATGCTCGACGCTGCCTGTCCAGGGGACGTCTTCGCCGCCCCTCCGTCGGACTACGTGTACGAGACGACGAAGTTGCTGAAGAGCGACAAGGGCGTGCTCCACATCATCAACAACTACACGGGCGACCGCATGTCCTTCGACATGGGTCGCGAGCTGGCCGAGGCGGAGGACATCAAGATCGCGACGATCATCGTGGACGACGACGTGGCGGTGAAGGACTCGACCTACACAGTCGGGCGCCGAGGCGTCGCCGGCAACTTCTTCGTGATCAAGGCTGTTGGCGCGGCGTCCGAACGCGGGGCTGAACTCGAAGATCTGGTCACGCTTGGCGAGCGGGTCAATTCCGTGACGCGCACGATGGGAATGGCGCTCACCTCGTGCACGCCCCCGGCGAAGGGCTCGCCGCTGTTCGAGCTTGGCGACGACGAAATGGAGATGGGTGTCGGGATCCACGGAGAGCCTGGCCGCCGGCGTGAGAAACTGGCCAGCTCAAACGAGATCGTCGATGAGCTGCTGGAGGCTGTCGTCACCGACCTGCCATACAACTCCGGCGACGACGTTGCGCTGATGATCAACGGGCTTGGTGGGACGCCGATCTCCGAGCTCTACATCGCCTACGGCCGCGCGCACCAGCAGCTTGCGGACCGGGGGATCAACGTCACGCGCAGCTACGTAGGCGAGTACTGCACGTCGCTCGACATGGCGGGAGCGTCGCTGACGCTGGTCAAGCTCGACGACGAGTTGAACGACCTGTTCGACGCGCCGGCCGAAGTCGCGGTTCGGATCTTCTAGCCCAGATCCCTGGCGCCGGCGGGATGCGTCCCGCCGGCGCCGGGGTTCCGCGTCAGCGGGATCAGCTCGCCGTGGGGGAGTGCGCGTTCAGGCGGCGGCCGACGACCGACCGCGATCATCGCCGCCCGGATTGTCCCGGCGTGGGCGATGACGAGCGACGGTGAGCGACCCGCCCAGATGGCCGTCAGGGCGCTCTGCGTGCGCTCCACCTGGGATTGGAGCGACTCGCCGCCGGGAAACACGAAGTCGGGGTCGGCTGCCTCGAACGCTCTGAACAGATCAGGCGAGTCCGCCGCGAGCTGCTTTTGGGACCGCCCTTCCCAATCGCCCCGTTCGGACTCGATCAGGTCGTCCATGACGATCGGCTCTACGGCGATCATCTCGCCGACGACCGCCGCCGTCTGCCGCGCACGCAGCAACGGCGAGGTCCAGATCGCCACGACACCCGCGGCGACCGCGCGCGACGCGAGTCGTCCGGCCTGCTCGCGTCCGCGTTCAGACACCGGTGGGTCGCGGCGGCCAAGGATCAGTCCGCGCTCGTTGTCGCGGGTCTCGCCATGCCTTGCCAGGAAGAGCACCGCTTGATTCTCGCCGACGACGCGGTCCGGAAGGTGGGCATCGCCGGGAGTTAGAATCCTCCAGTCCGGGCGATTAGCTCAGTCGGTTAGAGCGCTTCTCTGATAAGGAAGAGGTCCCAGGTTCGAGTCCTGGATCGCCCACTGAGGTTTCGCGCACAGTTGCGGGGCATTGTCTCGCCTCCGTGTCTCGGGGCGACGCCCGGGATTAAGGCTGTGGAAGCGTTTTGGGAGCCTCGCGGGAGCATATGCAAGAGGATTGTCACGGTCAGGCGGCAGCGGGACCGACAGTGCGTGCAGATAGGGCAGAACTAGAGGTTTGTCTTGCAAGGCAAAAGAGGAAATTTCTGTTGCCTCAGATGATAACCTTGCCTTGGTAGGCAAATGGCTCCGTCTAAGCAAAAGTCGATCCTGCGTCGCCTAGCGCAGCGACCTCCGAGACTCGAAGGCAATATTGAGCTTTCCGTCGAGCTTGGAGACGAGCAACACGGCATTGTGAGATTGCGGCACGGTGACATCGCCGCTGAGCTCGCCGCCACGGGGCTGTCCGTGCCTTACCCGTCGGGTCTGGATCGACTACTTGCAACCGATCCAGAGACCGAGCTCTTGGTTGTCGAACGTACCCCGCCAGGGTTGCGAGACGCAGCCGAAAAACTGAATGTGAGCTACCTCGACCTGGCCGGCCGCGGGCGAGTCATCACGCCGCGCCTGGTCTATGTGGCGACACCTCTTCCCGATTTGGGTCGTGTCGGTAACGCCCCGACCTCACCGTTCGCTGCGAAATCGAGTCGGGTGGTGCGAGTTCTCCTGAGCGATCCAGCGCGGAACTGGCGGCTCTCCGACATCGCGCTCCTGTCGCACCTGAACCCTGGCAACGTCCATCGTACGCTGGCGTCGCTGGTGGACCGAGGTATGGTCGAGCGCGACGCAGACGCGTACGTGGTCGCCGACCCAGGCTCCCTGCTCGAAGCGTGGGCAGACCAGTACCAGCTACCGCGCGACCGGCTTTGGCTCCGCATCGAAGGAGATCTCCGCGAATTCGTTGATCAAGTTGTGCGTCGGCTAGACGGTGACGGCGTGGTTTCGGGAGAACTTGCCGCAGAGGCGCTGGCTCCTCACCTGCCGGCTGAAAGCGCCATCGTTCATTGCCTAGATGCCGAGCGCTTTGCTCAATTACCACCAGGTCAAGCTGCTCGCCCGCTCCCTCGGTTCGGCGTATCGTCCGGTGAAGTACTGGTCGATCTTGCGGACGAGGGCTATGGGGAGTTTCGCCTCGAGCGCAACGGCCTTCCGGTTGCTTCGCCTGTTCAGGTCTACATTGATCTCGCGCAGGACCGTGGGCGTGGTCGCGAGGCCGCGGAGCACCTACGTCGGCAGGTCCTTCGTTTCTGATGCTTGTCTACGAGATCCCGATCGTTGGCGAGGCCGACCAGTTGCTTTAGGAAGGCTTGCCGCTGCTAGAGCCTGTACTCCGCCAACTCGGCGACGGAGCCGTGCTTATTGGGGGGTTGGCGACGGCAGCATGGCTTGCGGCCCGCCCTGTCGGTCTTCCAGTTCGCGCCACCCGTGATATCGACCTGGGGATTAACCGCGCGACGTTAGGCCTTCACGGCGACCGAGCCGTCGTCGCAAAGCTGCTGACTGATCATGACTTTCGGCCCGGCTACAACGGGGAGGCGTTCCGCTTCGCGCACGCAACGAGCGTCGGAGACTTCGTCGTCGACCTCCTTGTTGCCCCAGGTGCTTCGCGAGAGGAGCCGCCGATCATTGAGCCAGGTTTGCCAACGCTTGCAGCCCCTGGCTTGTCTTACGCACTATCGCGGGGCCCGGTACCGCTCAGGCTTGTGCTCGATGGCGCCGACCGCCGCAGCATTTACCTAACGACCGTGCATCTTGACGCCGCGTTTGTGTTGAAGGCCGCGCTTGCAGCTAGCGGTGTACGTACCCGCCCCGACCGGCGGATTATCGACACGGTGGACGCAGTCATGCTCGGCGCTGCCTGCGCATTCGAGCCGGCATCACTAGAGCACCTGAGAACCCACCGTCGGCGATCCGATGTATCAGCCGCCGTGCGCTGGATGCGCGAGCGCTTTGCATCTGCCGAGTCGGCTGCCGCACGGCGCGTCACGGATTACGTCGGATCGGCGCAGGGCGGGGAGTGGGCGGTGGACGTTGCGATGCGGTTCACGACAGAACTAGAGCACGCACGCCCGCGCGATCCTCAGCTTCATCTCGAAGAGACCAAGGCGCACGACCGGGACGCAGCTCGTGCCGATAAAACGGTTGGGCCAGTGTGCGACGCACGATGCTCCTCTGCGCGCAGGCAGTAATCGCCTCCACCGGCCATGCCGACCGCTTTCTGACGAGGAAGAGGTCCCAGGTTCGAGTCCTGGATCGCCCACTGTGGAGCCGCCCGCAATTCGAGTAGGTTCCTGTCGCTACGGGTGATCTTGCCGGACCTCATAGCCGGCCCAGGTGGGAGCCAGCTCGGCTGTGTTCCAGTGGGTTGTTGGGCGGTGGCGACTTGTCTAGCGCCAGTCCACGTCGACTGGCTCGGCGAATCCCTTGAGTTCCACAGCAGCCAGCTGATCTTTGGCTACAGCGCTGATGCCGTCCGCGCTAGCCATCCAATCGGCGAGCTTCGGCGGTCAGTGCGGTGCCCCCCATACGCGCAGGTCAGCGTAGTCGCCCCGATCGCACCCCGCAACAGGAGCCGCCCTCAGGAGCCGGCAGCGTGCGGGCAGGCGTCAGCGCGCTCAGGGCTGGCGGTGCTTGCGCAGATGCTTTTTACCGGTGGCGGACACCGAAACGAGCGTGCCGCCTCCTTGCCGCGGACGGTGGCGCAAGATAAACCCTCGGTCGTTGGCCTCTTCCCAGACAGGCAAGCGTGGACATGACGTTCTCCAGGCCTCGAGGGTTTCGGCGTAAGGACGAGGACCCGCGCCCATCCACTCGAGGAGGTCGAGAAGCAGGCTGTCCACGGCTTCAGGCATGGGGACTTTCGATTCAGCCACAAGCCGGGCCGTTTGGCAAGGTCACCGATGCGTCAGAGTGCCGAATTGCGGAGGCTGGTAAAGCGGCCCGACGGTTCAACAGGCGATCACGCCGACCGCCTTACGTGAAGGGGCGGAACGCGACTGGACGGCGCACGGCGGCGAGATGACGACGCGGACGTGGGCCTTCGCTCGGGCAGTCAGGGTGGTGAGATTCCGCGCAACGGCGGTGGCGTGGTCCGCCAGCGTGGTCTGGCTGCCCGGGTTCGTCGTGACGCCAACCCCGGTGACGCGGGATGCGTGGGCAGCGAGCGTCCGGATCGTCCAGCAGACCGTGCCTCCATGAAGCTTGGCGCCTCGGCTCGCAGCAGCAAAGCGCCCGTCAGCCGTCAGGCAGTCGCAGACCTTGACGTCTCGGGTTGGAGACCTGGATCGCTAACTCAAGATTTCGGAAGGTTTGTGGTGGTGCGGTCTGGCTCAGTGGTCTCGCGGCTGCCGAGCGCCAGCGGTCATCGATCGGCAGCAGCGCCGGCCGGAGTCGGCGTAGCAGGCGCGCGAGCGACGTCGTCACGCTTTTGGAAGAACTCGGCGCCTTCGATACTGACGTGGGGAACGATGCGGTCGAGCCAGAGCGGCATGTACCAGTTGGCCTTGCCCATCAGCACCATCAGCGCCGGGACGAGCAGGCAACGCACGACGGTCGCGTCGAGGATCACCGCCACGGCGAGGCCCACCCCGAACTGTTGGACGGTGGGATTTCCGTTGAGCAGGAAGCTGCCAAAAACAAACACCATGATCGACGCAGCGGCAGTGATCACCCGGGCACTTGTCACCAGTCCCGAGACGACGCTCTGTTTGTTGTCCTCGCCGGCATGGACGTGCTCCTCAATCTGGCTAACGAGGAACACCTCATAGTCCATCGACAGGCCGAAGAGGATCGCGAACATGAACAACGGCACGTAGGAGACGATCGGGACCGGGCCGCTGTGGCCCAACGGCCCGATCAGCCACCCGTACTGGAAGATCGCGGTCAGCACACCGTAGGACGCGGCGATCGACAACAGGTTCATCAGCGCGGCCTGTGCGGGTACGACCACCGTTCGGAACGCAAGGATCAGGAGACAGAAGGCGAGCGCGATCACGACCAGTATTTGCAACGGGAGCTTGCTCGAGATCCTCGAGGCCAGGTCGTCGTATGCGGCGGTCTGGCCGCCTACGTAGGCCTTCATGTTCGTTCCCTTCTCGGCCTTGGGGATCGTGCTGTCGCGCAACTTGTGGACCAGCGTCGTGGTGGCATTGTCCGACGGCGCGTATTTCGAGATGGCGTTGAAGTACGCGGTGGTACCGGCCTTGTCGATCTGCATCGGCGTGATCGTTGCCACCCCCGGCGTCGATTTCACGTCGTTCTGCAGCGTCTGCAAGCGCGGATCGGCGGCGCGTGGATCACTCTGCGAGCTCGACGACGACGACGAGCTCGAGCTACCGGCCGGCGCCTGCGCTGGCGTCCCCAGGGTCACGGCGATCAGCAGCGGACCGTTGACCCCCTGACCGAAGTTCTTCGAGACCAGGTCGTACGCCTGTCGCGCGGTGGTCGAGGTGGAGAGTGCGCCGATGTCCTGCTGACCCAGCTCGAGGGACAGAAGCGGGACCATCAGCGGAATCAGGATCGCAAGCGCCGCCAGGCCGGCGACGAGCGGATACTTCGCGATCTCATGCGCCCACTTCGCCCAGAGCCCCCCTTCGGAGGGATGCGACTCGGGATGACGGTCGCGGACGCGTAACGAGTTGATGTGAGGTCCGATCAACCCCAGAATGGCCGGTAGCAACGTGAGCGCGCCGAGGACCGCGACTACGACCGCGATCGCTGCCATCAGCCCCATCGTCGTGACGAGCGGAATGCCTGCCACCGCGAGCGACGCGAGCGCAATCGTCACCGTCGCGCCGGCGAAGAACACGGCGCCCCCCGAGGTGGCGACGGACCGGGCGATCGATTCGTCAACGTCCAGTCCCTGTTTGAGTCCGCGAAAATGGCGGGTGACGATGAACAGCGCATAGTCGATCCCCACCCCAAGCCCGATCATCGTCGCGAGGGTCGGTGCGACAGTCGGCACCGACACCACATGACCGAGCAGGCGAACGATCGCGAGCGTCGACGCGAGCGCGAAGATCGCGGTCACGATCGGCAGCACCATCGCCACCAGCGTCCCGAAAGTGAAGGCCAGGATCACCATCGCGGCGATGATCCCGATCGCTTCGCTGGACTCGGTCGAGGGCGTCGAGACCTTCTGACCCAGCTGGCCGCCAGCCTGAACCTCCAGCCCAGCCTTCTTCGCGGGGTCAGCAGCATTGATGATCGCCTGTGCCTGCTCGGTCGACAGCGATCCGGGGTTGACAGAGGTCGTCACCGACAGGTAGCCGGTCGCCTGATCCTTACTGAGCGCCGACGCGCCCTCCGGGGTCAGTGGATTGACGACCGAGGCCACGAACGGGGCCTTTGCCACCCCGGCAGCGGCACTGTTGACGGCGCTCGCGTACTGCGAGTCGGTCAGCTTCCCGCTCTTGGCATGGATGACGATCGGGCTCGCGCCGTTTGCCTGATCCGGGAAGGACTTCGACAGCGCGTCGGTCGCCAGCTGGCTTCCGGTCCCCGGCAAGGAGAGGTTGTTGTTCGTGTTGTCGCCCGTCTGGTGCGACACGACGACCAGCCCCGCGGCGACGACCACCCAGACTCCCAGTACAACTGCCTTACGCCGCACACAGAAGCGACCGATCGCGTATAGGAGGCCGGTCATTCAGCTCCAGGTCGCACGACCGCGAGCGACCGTGGACCCCTCGTCGACGAAATTATTTGCCTCTTCGCTCATCTAGATGTAGTCGCCCTCACCAGAGAGCGGCGACTCGCTGGTTGGCCCCGGCCGGCCCAAAGACCCAGCCGCCCGAACGGCACATCTCGATTTGTGAACCTATTCGCGCCGCCGCCGGCGCGCCTCATCCGGATCGGGTGATGCGCGCCACGTGTTCTGACCGGCACGCCGGCCGGCCGCTCAGGCAGCGGCCGCCGCAGCGGCGGAGAGCACCACGACGGGGCGAGTCGCGGCGGCGCTCAACTGCGCAGCCACGGATCCAAGCAGGGACGCACTCACCCCTCCCACGCCGCGGGCCGTGATCACGATGAGACGGCCAGACTCACGATCAGCGACGGACTCGAGCACCTCCGCGGGCGGGCCCGGCTCGATCACTCCGGTCGCGGTCCCGCCGCCCGCCTCCACGGCTCGCTGAACGACTTCGGCCGCCTGTTTCGCGACGGCATCGCTTTGCCCCGTTACCGGCGGCGTCTCCGAGCGAGCTCCGCGATATGCGAGCACCGCTCTGACGTTCTGACGAGCGTGAACGATCACAAGGCGGGATCCGAGCCGCTGTGCCAGCCGGCCTGCGAACGCTGCCCCGGCCAACGCTTCGTCCGAGCCGTCGATCCCGCACACAACGCTCCCGTCGTCACCGCCCTCGGCCGTCCAAGCCTCGCCGGATGGAACGACCACCACCGGCTGGCGCGCGTTGGCGGCAACGTCGCGCGAGACGCTGCCGAGGATCGCGGAGCGCAACCCCCCACGGCCACGCGAGCCGACCACGAGGAGTTCGGGGTTTTCCTCGGCCGCGGCTTCGCGTATCGCCTGCGCGGGTGACCCGACCAGCACTTTCACCTCGACGGACTCGTCGCCGACACGACTGCGAACCCGATCGGTCAGCTTGTCGGCGTCACTCGAGCCGTCCGTGGCGTGGACGACGACCAGGCTTGTCCCAAGCTGGTCGGCCAGCCAACGAGCCGTCTCGAGGACTCGTTCCGCCGCGTCAGACTCGTCTACCGCGCACAGAATCACAGCAGGTCACCTCGCCGGTATCGCTTCAAACCCGCCATCGGCGTCAGTCTACGTTGGGGCTGCCCGACGGGCAATCCCAAAAGCCTCATTGCAAATTAGTGCGCGTCAAGGAGCCCGCGCGCCATCACGGATCGCCGTGCTAGCAACTAATCCCGCGCGGCCAGCGTCTCCTCGGCGGATGGATGGTAGGCCTCGCGCATGTCCAGTCCGCAGTGCGGACAGTCCAGCGCTTCACGGTCCATCATCGCGTTGCACCGTGGACAGGGTCTGAGTTCGGGTTCCTTCGACTTACGCTTGAACAGAGCCATGCCGCTCCTCTCGTCTGGTCAAGTCCCGGCTGTGTCAGCCTCGGTTGGAGGAAAGCCGAAACGGCCGGCGGCCACTATCGGTATTCGTACCCATCTTGCGCCGAGTGACTGGCGCCGGTGCTCGACACGATCGAGGGGCGCAATCCGAGCAGCCGCATGTCCATCAGCAGGTCGGCGAGTTGCTCCTCGGCAGCCTCGATCGATTCGGCTTGAAGTTCGGCGCGGAGCAGACGCGTCTGGCTTGCCGGCCCGTCCCGCCCACGCAGGGCGAGCGCCGGCCGCTCGGCCGCCGACCGTTTCGTGATCCAGGAGCGCATCTCCAACTCGGTCATAGAGGCTGGCCGCTGGAACGAGATCAACACTTCGCTCACCCCCGGAACGCTGGCACCAAGGACCCCTCGGCGCCATGGGTGTAATTCCCGATCTTGCGTTGTTCGGCCCCTGCCGCGCCGCCAAGCCTGCGCGGCCGCGCCGCCACGACCTACGCTTCGACTAGCCCGCGCCGGATCGCGTAGCGGGTCAGCTCGGCGACGTTGCGCATGCCCAGCTTCTCGAGGATGTTCCCGCGGTGGTGATCGACGGTCTTCCTGCTGATGACCAGCGTCCGCGCGATCTCATCGCTCGTGTTGCCCTCGGCGATCAGCTTCACGATCTCGAGCTCTCGCGGAGTGAGCGGATCATCGGGCACCGCCTCGCCGCTTCGTGCCCGGTCGAGGTAATCCCGGATCAGCGCCGTGACTGCCTCCGGATACAGAAACGGCTCCCCGCGCATGCTCGCCCGACACGCCTCGACCAGATCGCGATTCGCAGCCGTCTTCAGAACGTAGCCGGACGCCCCCGCCTTCAGCGCCTCGAAGAGATACTGCTCGCCGCCGTGCACGGAGAGGATCAGGATCCGAAGCCCAGGGCGGCGCCGGTGCAACTCGGCCGTGGCCTGAAGTCCGGTCAACCGCGGCATGGACACGTCGAGGATTGCGAGATCGACCTCGCATTCCAGTGCCTTCTCGATTGCCTCGGTGCCGTCCGCGGCCTCGGCAACGACCTCGATATCGCTCTCAGCGTCGAGGACGGCGCGCAGTCCACTGCGGACGACCTCGTGGTCATCGGCAAGCAGCACGCGCGTCTTCAGCGGCGTCGCCATCGCTACCGCGACGCGGGAGGGACGGTCAACACGACCTCAGTTCCTTCGCCCGTCCTGGATCGCACCTCAAGCTCCGCGCCAATGAGCAATGCACGCTCGCGCATGCCGCTTAGCCCGCTTCCGCTCGTCGGGTCCGTCAGCCCGCGCCCATCGTCGCTGACGGCAAGCGCGACGCCGCCCTCGGTCGCCCTCAACGCGACGGTGACCTCTGTGCACTGCGCGTGCCGAAGCGCGTTCGTCATCGCCTCCTGAGCAACCCGATAGATCACGAGCTCCTGATCGGCGGACAGCGTGGGCAGTTGCCAGTCGAGATCGCGACGCACCCGGAGGCCACCCTGCCCGGCCACGCGCGAGCACAGGGCGCTCACCGCGCTGACGAGCCCAAGATCGTCCAACGCCTCCGGGCGCAACTCGCGTCCAATCCGTTGGACGTCCTCCAGACTCCGCAGCACGGTCTCGGCGATCTCCACCAGCGCCTGGCCCTGGACCGACGGGTCGCCGGCGGCGCGTTCCGCACGCAGTGCGACCGCCGTCAGTGTCTGACCGACCTCGTCGTGAAGCTCGCGCGCGATCCGCGACCGCTCACCCTCCTGTGCCGCCAGGGCGCGCCTCGTGCTCTCACGCCGCTCGTCCTCGAGCCGATCGAGCATCGCGTTCAGCGCCTCCGTCAGGGCGACAACCTCACGGCCACTTCCCGCGGATGCCTCGGCCCGTCGGCCCGGCCGGGACGGGTCGACGGCGCTCATCACCGACGCAAGCCGTCGCAGCGGCCCAAATGCGCGGCGCACGAGCACGAAATCCACCGCCAACATCACGGCCAAACCAATCGCCAGGATCAGGAGCTCATCCGGCGTCGCCACGCGATCCACCTTGATCGGAGCCCACGCCAACAGCACGAAAGCGATCAGGAACACGACGACGTTCGCGCCGAACACCCGCCAGAGCAGCGACACGCGGTCGGACCGGTCCGGCGACCGGGGCTGATCCGAGGATTGCGCTGCGGCCGCGCCAGTCACCGCAGCCCCTACCGTCGCCGGCGCGTGTACGTCAGAACCAGCTGTGGCCGTCAGCGAAGCTTGACTCGACGTGAGCATTTTCTTCGCGCCCGGCGACTGCGACGTGCCAAGCGCCTCCTCGTCGAGACAAGGTACGGAGCTTGGTCGCGTCTCGCAAGCCCAGTGTTGAAAGCGCGAGAGGTTTATGGACCGTCAAACCTGGACAGTTGAGGCACCGAACTTGACTCCGCGACGCGGGCAGGACGATATTGGGCGCCATGAGGGTTGTACGGAGAGGGTGCATACGCGGGGCGTTGCTCCTGCTCGCATGCGCGCTGGTAGCTTCGCTCTTCAGCATCGTGGTCGGGGCCCAGGCCCGCGTCGGCGCGCACGATCGTCGGGCCGGCCGTGTGGGCCATAGGGCCGGGAGGCGCCATCACAAGGTGAGGATCAAGGGGACAAAGGCCAGCGCCCGTCAGTCGTTCGTGTTCGGGATCTACCCCGGGGGAGCCGCGGGGACAGTTGGCCCGAGCGGAGCGACGATGCCCGAGGATCCAGCGAAGCGTCTCGGGGCGCTCGACCAGCTACGCGCGCCCGGGCACCCGTTCGTGCTGCACTTGTATGCCGGCTACACGGGTCCGACCGGACCGTCGGCCGCGCAGCAGGTCGGCCAGGAGATTGCGGCGTACGGCAGTGAGGGGTTCCAGACCGAGCTCGCCCTCTGCTATCGGCCCGCCGACGGAGGATCGGCGGGGGACGTGGCCGGTTTCGTCGGATTCGTGCGCGACTCGGTCCAGGAGCTCGGGCCAAAGCGCGGCTTCGTCTACCTTCAGGTGACGAACGAGGCCAACATCGGCGGCGCGCCGAACGCCTCTGATGGCTACTACACCGGAGCGGAGGACGCGCTGGTGCAGGGCGTCATCGCGGCCAAGCAGACCGCTCGCGCGCACAATCTCAAGAAGGTCAAGGTGGGGTTCAACTGGGCGTTCGACGCCGGTCCCTCCGAACCGGAGTTCTGGACGTATCTCAGGCACAAGGGCGGGCGGAAGTTCGTCCGTTCGCTGAACTGGGTTGGGTTCGATGCCTATCCCGGGACATGGGGGCCGCCACTGGCCGTCGGCGATCCCTCAAGAGCGACGGCGGCCTTCATGGATCGCGTACTCCGGGATCTCCGCCATGACTACATGCCGCTCGCGGGGATCCCGGGGAGAGTGCCGCTCCACGTCTCCGAGAACGGATACCCGACCGGACCGGGCCGCAGCGATGCGACCCAGGTCGCGATCATGAGGGCGGCCGTCACTGCGGTCTATCGGGCCAGGGCCAGGTTCAACGTCACCGGGTACCGCTGGTTCGATCTCCGCGACGCCGACTCCTCGAGCCCGAGCTTCGAGAGCCAGTACGGGCTCATGCGGGACGACTACGCGCCCAAGCCGGCGTTCGCCACATACCGCAGCCTGATCGCTGAGTTTTCCCGCAGCTGACGGTCGATCGAGCGCCTTAGACAATCTAAGGTTTCTACTCGGCGAACAGGCCCGACCCGACCCAGTCGGACGCGTTCCTCGCGCCGGGTGGCGCGAAGAAGTAACCGCCCCCGACCGGAGCGATGTTGTCGATCATCGGCTCGTCGTTGAGTCGGTTCTGAACCACCGCGAACTGACGCGACGGGTCCTGGTTGAACGCGACGAAGATCAGCCTTGGCGTCCGCACTGGCGGCACCGACAGCGTCCGAGCCCCCGTCGCCCTTTCGTCCACTGGCAGCGCACGGCTCCGAGTTGCCTTTTCGTCTCCCCGGTGACCGGTAACCCCCGAAGCCACGTCGCCTTTTTGTCCATCCTGGCCTTTCGTGTAGCGGTATTTGGCCACCGCGCTGCTACGTTGGGGCCGGTAATTGGGTCTCTTTCTCGGGGGCTGACGTGGCAGTACGTGTTCGCTTGGTGTCTCGCCGCGGGGGCGCGGAGGTGCACCGCCTTGCGGCCGGCGGGGCGCTGCTGTAAGCAGCGTTTTCCGTCTGGCTGATGGCCGCCCCCCCGCGCGCCACCGCTGGCACGACGTGCGGAGGGAACGCCCCGACCGCATTGGTGAGCGGAACCTATTCCGGTACCTGGACCTACACGTTCACGGTTCCCCAAGGCAACGGGGAGCCGAACGAGGTCCAGCAGATATCGCTGTCGTGGAGCGAGTCCTATGACGGGCAGACGGGCTGTTGGACGCTCAAGAGCGCGGTCGGCTCCGCCTCGCTGACCGGCACGGGCTCGACGCCCGAGGGCTCCGATTGCAGCGCGAAGATCAAGCTCGCCGCCGACGCCGCGGCAAACTTCCTCTCCGATCAGCTGAGCTCGACGGGGGAGTACCCGGCCCTCACGCGGACGGATCCCGCTACCGGGGTGATCGACAAGCAGCACTGGTTCCTGGACGAGTACGTGCCGAACTTCTACGGCGATCCGATGGGGGTGCTGAGGACCACCGACAAGCACACCGGCGACTGGTGCTTCCAGCCGCTGAGCGGATACCAGCCGACCAACAACCTGCAGTTCACCGGCGTCGATTGCCATGTCGGGCCGTACTACGCCGGCGGGCCGGTGGACTTCGTCGAGTTTCCGGCCAACGGTCCCGAGACCCGGAACGACAGCTGTGGGTACACCATGATCGCGTCCGACGCGCCGCCACGACCGAGACGCTCCAGCAGTCGGCGACGCTGTCCTCGCGCACACCGACATGCGGCGATGTGTCTGCCTCGACGACGGAGAACCGGCCGGTGACCGTGCAGCTGCGATGGACGAACCCCAGCAACTCCCAACCGCTCGACTACCTCATCTCTCAACCTCCGCAGCACGCGGCCGGCTGGTCGCTTCACGGCGACCTCGTTACCTACACCCCGGCGCCGGGGTTCGTCGGCACCGATACGTTGATCTACGTCGCCGAGCCGCTCCACGGTCTCGAGGGAAACACGGCGACGGTGACGTTCACCGTCACCCGGCCCGTGAGCTCGGGCCCGCCGCCCCCGCCACCTCCCGCGCCGCCGACGCAGCACAAGCACAAGAAGCACCACAGGCAGAAGAACGGGACCCCGCACCATGGGCATCACAAATCGTCCGGCGCGTGCAAGGTCCCGAGGCTGAGAGGGCGCACGCTCGCGGCGGCGAAGGCCGCGCTGCACAGAGCCCACTGCGGCGTGGGCAAGGTCGTGAAGAGGAAATCGTCGGCTCTGGCCAAGGGCCGCGTGATCGCCAGTCACCCGCGGGCGGCGTCGACCCACAAGGCGGGCACCAAGGTGAAGTTGACGGTCAGCCTCGGACGGTGAATCGGTTACGGTGCTCGGCGCATGTCGGTCGACGTCCGTCCAGTCAGAGGCTTCGGCGACCTACGGACGTTCGTCGCGCTGCCATTCAGTCTGCACGCGGGGACCCCGTGGATCCCACCGGTCAAGCTCGAGCGTTACCTGTTCCTGAACAGGAAGCTAAACGCCTTCTTCAAGCACGGCGAGGCTGAGTATTTCCTGGCGCGGGACGGCGGGCGCGTCACCGGCCGGATCACCGCACAGGTAGACCACGCGTTCAACGACTTTCACAACACGCGGTGGGGGATGTTCGGGTTCCTCGAGTTCGAGGAGGATTCCGAGACGCTCGGCGCGCTGCTCGACGCGGCGGCGGGCTGGCTGAGGGCCCGCGGGTGTGACCGGATGGTCGGCCCGATGGACTTTCAGATGAACGACGAGAGCGGGGTGCTGATCGAGGGCTTCGACCGTAAGCCGATGATCAAGCAGCCGTGGCATCCGCCTTACTATCGCCAGCGCTGCGATGCCGCCGGGCTCACGAAGGCGATGGATCTCCTCATGTGGGAACGCAGCGTCTTCGACCCCGAACAGATGAGCCCGCGCCTCAAGCGCTTCGCCGAGCGCGCTCGCACGCGCTACGGCGTCTCGATCAGGCCGATGTCACGGCGCCACCTGCGCCGCGAGCTCGACGATTTCGCCGAGGTCTACAACTCGGCGTGGTCGAAGAACTGGGGCTTCGTGCCCTATTCGAAAGACGATCTCGACGCCTACGCGCTCGACCTCCATCTCGTCTACAGCAAGGACTGGTTCCTCGTAGCGGAGGTGAACGGCGAGACCGCGGCGATCGCGATCACCGTCCCCGATGTCAACCAGGTGCTGGAGAAGATGCGTGGCCGCCTGCTGCCGCTCGGCTGGTGGTACTTCCTGAACAAGTCGCGGATCATCGACCGCGTCCGCGTGGGGTTCCTGGGCGTCAAGCCTGAGTTCGAGCACACCGGCGTCGCTGCGGCGCTGTATATGGCCCTGTACGAGGCAGGTGAGCGAACCCGCCAGAAGGGCGGCGAGATGGGCTGGATCCTCGAGACCAACCACTCGATGAACCGCGCCATGGAGGAGATCGGCGGCCGGATCGTCAAGCGCTACCGGGTCTACGAGCGGGTGTTTTAAGGGGCGCGCAGAGCGCGCCCTGTGGTGTGGCTTTCGCGCTCGGTTCGGTGGCGGTCGAGGGGCGGTAGGCGGCGCTGGGGAAGGAGAGGGACGGGCCGCGATGGCGCCCTTTCATGATGCATAGCACGACAACCTCGCCCGGGATGGCGAGCCCTGTCGACCTATGCACGAAGAGTGTGCTTAACCCGGCAGGGCTCGGCATCTACGCCGGTGTTGACGCGTTATGCACCATCCGAGCGGCTGATCGGGCACCGGAGCCGCTCTCACCCACCCCCTTCCCCAGCGCCTTACCGAGCCGCCCGCTCACAAGAGCCGCCGAGAGTCGACAGGCCCTACCCGCCACCGGCGATACACAGCCTCCCGCCTGCGGGCCGCTCGGCATCCAGCCTCGCCAAGACCGGCCCGCGCGGGAGTCATCCGGCTCCGCAATCGCCCTCGAGGCAGAGCCCCCTGCCCTACTCCTCTTCTTCGTGGACGACGAGCACCGGACACGGCGCCCGCTTCAGCACGCCCTTCGACGTGCTGCCCTCGAGTCTCGCTCGAATACCACTCAGACCACGGGAGCCGACGACGATCGCCGACGCCTTGTGCTCGTGGGCCAGGTTGACGAGCGTGTGGGCGATGTCGCCGTCGTCTGACACCGCGAGCGGCTCCGCATCGAGGCCAAGAGAGCGGGCCAGCTCGGCCCCCTCCCGGGCGACGCGTTCGGCGTTCTCGCGGAGCCCCTGCTCGACGCTTAGCACGGCCTCCGGCTCGACGACGGGAGTCATCGCGATATCGGGCGGAGCCGCGGCCGTCATATAGGCGAGGTTCGGCTCCCAGACCGTCACCACGATCGTCCGGTGCGGAGCGAGCAGCTTGGCGGCCTCAGTCATCGCCTGGCGCGCAGGCCCCGACCCGTCGAACGCGATCAGCACTGGGCCCTCGATTACGTTCATACGCGAGCAGCTTATGCGACGGTGCCGTGATCGCCAACCTCGGGCGAGGCCGGCCTGGCGGCGCGGCCCGGGAGCCACTCGAGCCACGCGGCGGCGGGGTGCGCGATTCCCAGCAGCGCCCCGGATCGACGACCGCCGCGATACGAAAGGCGACCGACGACGCCGAACACGCCCTCGCGGCGGTTGCGCTCGATCAGCGCTCCCGGGACTGGGAGGCCGAGCACGCTTCCGGTCGCGTCGCGGCCCATCGGGACGAGCGGGTCGATCGATATCCAATCGAGGTCGCGCTCCGAGCCTGCGCGCTCCACCTCTGCCCGGAAGCGGCGCAGATCGTTGGGCGCGAAGAACACGTGGACGTAGCTGTCTGTCAGGCACACGAGCGGCCCCTCGGGAACGCTCGCCAGCACCTCCGGAAGCACGGCGGACGCATCGCCGCGCACCATCCGCGCCGGGTGGCGGAGCGCCACCTCGATGGCGCGATGGAACCGGGTGACCGCGCCGATCTCCTGCGGGATGCACGCGGCGAGCCAGTTCCGCACCGCCGGGTCGCCGACTTCGAGTGGCTCGACGTCGATCCCCACGCGGTCCACGACGGACGGCAGCATCGGATCGAGGGACGGCGCGGCCTCGCCTCGCAGCTCCGTCTCGATGACGACCGTGGACTCAGGGTCACCCGCCGTCGTCACCACGGCGCCGGGTCCCCGGAACACGTAGCGGTAACGGTCGAGGTGCAGCGCCAGCCCGGCACCGGTTCCGACGTCGACGAGCACGATTTCACGGCGGTCGCCGATGGCGCCCTGTAGCGCGGGCACGACGTCCGCACACCGGCCGACCTCGTTCATCTGGTAGCGATGCTCGGCGCACAGCTCGGTCAGGCGCTCGCGGTGATCGAGGCAGAAGGCACGGTACTGCTCGTGGAAGCCAGGGGCGACCGGGGGCTGTGGCTCGCCGACCCGCGGGAAGGAGTCTCGCAACGGCTCGGGCTCGAGCTCGAGGACGAGGAACGTCGCCGCCGCTTCGAAGAGCAACGGCGGGAGCCGCTCCGGCGGGATCGCGGCGGCGATCGCGAGCATCTCGCGATCGGACTTGAGCGTCTCGAACTGAGCGGCGGTGAGCCCCCACGAGGTCGGCGCCCCCGGCGGCGACCATGCCGCGGCCACCATGCCGGCCTGCTCGGCGACGACACTCGGCTCGGTCGCGAACGAGCGATCACCTGAAGCGCTTGCCCCGGCCAAGGCCTCAGAACCCGCTCTCGCCCGCCGGGCTTCTCGCCCGGAGTGAGTACATGAGCGGCAGGGCGCCGAGGTTGGGCGGCATGCGGTACGTGTGATCCTCGCCCCGCTCCAGGAAAGGCCACCGCGGGGTGAGCGTGAACTCATGTTCGTGTAGGAACTCGATCCTCAGGCCGGCGCCGGCGATCGCCGAAACGACCTCACCGATGCTGTGCTGCCACTCAACCGAGCGGTTGTTGGTGGTCTCGGCGCTGAGATCGGCGTAGGTGCCCGGTTCGTCGTACACCTTGGGCCCGCGGTTGAAGTACGACTCGGTGACCGTCAGATCATGTTCACCGAAGACCTCCGTGATCGGGTGAAATTCCGCGAGGTACAGACGACCTCCGGGGACGAGCAGATCCGCCATCGTGCTCGCCCACCGGTCGACGTCCGGTAACCACACGATCGCTCCGATGCCCGTGTAGACGATGTCGAAGCGGCGTCCCTCAAGTGCCCGCACCGCGTCGTAGACATTCGCGTGCACGAATTCGGCCCGTAGTCCAGCGCGATTTGCGAGCTCCCGCGCGGCTAGGATCGCCGGGTGCGAGAAATCCAGTCCGGTCACGTGCGCTCCGCGGCGGGCCCACGAGAGCGTGTCGAGGCCGAAGTGACACTGCGGGTGTACGAGCGTGAGTCCGTCGACGTCGCCCACTTCGTCGAGCTCGAACGGCCTTAGTGCCGACGCTCCAGCGAGAAACGCCTCGACGTCATAGAACTCGCTGGCGACGTGGATCGGCACCCGCTCGTCCCACAGTGCTCGGTTTGTTCTCAGCCAATCCTCCATCGCAGGAGAGTGTCACCGATCGATGTGGCGCCTGCGGTCCCCCGGAGCAAACCTCATCAAACCTTGCTCGACTACCGCTGGTGCGCTAGCGTCACAAGAGGTATGGGGGCCGAACCTATACCCGGCGACGGTGACGGTGAGCCGGAGGAGTCGACGGCCGGAGACCTCAGCAGCATCTCGCTCGATCCTGAACCCGGCGCGACGGCGCGCGCCCGGCGATTTGTGGCCGAACAGCTCAGCGCCACCGCAAGCGAAACCGCCCTTCATGACGTGACGCTGGTGGCGAGCGAGCTCGTGGCCAATGCGCTCCTGCACGGCGAGGGACGCGTCGAGCTTTCCCTTTACACCGATCGTGACCGAGTGCGTGTCGAGGTCGTCGATGAGGGGAGCGACGCGGTCATCGAGGTGCGCGAGCCCCAGCCCGGCATGACACGTGGCTGGGGACTTCTGATCGTGGATCAGCTGTCTGATTGCTGGGGTTCGCTCGACGGCACGACGCGGATGTGGGCCGAGCTCTCGCTCAGCTGACTATGGGCACAGCTGAGACTTCCACTGCCCTGCGCCATGTGATCGCGACGCGCTACGTGGCGCCATTGCGTGAGGGCGGATCGCTGCCCGGCCTCGTGGAGGCCGACGATGACGGGCTCTACGTGATGAAGTTCCGCGGCGCCGGCCAGGGACCCGCGGCACTTGTCGCCGAGGTCGCCGCCGGCGAGCTAGCTCGCGGAGTCGGTCTGCTTGTCCCGGAGCTCGTTATCGCCGAGCTCGAGCCCGAGCTGGCCCGCGCCGAGCCTGACATCGAGATCCAGGAGCTCGCGGACGCGAGCGTCGGAGACAATCTCGGCGTCGACTTCCTCCCCGGCGCACTGCCGTTCACGCCCGCAGCGGTGATCTCGATGGACCCCGCCCTAGCCGCGGATCTGGTGTGGTTCGACGCTCTCGTCATGAACGTCGACCGCACCCCGCGGAACCCGAACCTGCTCGTCTGGCACGGACGCACCTGGCTGATCGATCACGGCGCGTCGTTCTACCGACAGCACGGTCCCGCGCCGCTGGCCGCGTCGGCGCGAGCGCAGTTCCCGTCGATCGGTGAGCACGTCGCTCTCGGTCGGGCTGGGCCGATTGCCGAAGCCGACGAGCGGCTCGCCGGAAACGCGGGCCGAGCCGCGGAAGCCGCGATCGAGCGCGTGCCCGCGGAGTGGCTGGGCGAGCGGGCGGACGAGCGCCGCGCCGATTTCCTGGCGTTCCTCGAGGAGCGGCTGCGGGCCCCGCGATCCTTCGTCGAGGAGGCTGAGCGTGCCCGAGCGGTGTGACTTTCAGTACACGATCCTCAGGGTGGTGCCACGAATCGAGCGCGGCGAGTGCATCAACGTGGGCGTCGTCCTGTTCTGCCCGCAGTGGCCGTTCCTCGGAGCCCGAATCGAGCTTGACACCGTCCGTCTCGCGGCGCTGGCGCCCAGCCTCGATCCTGAGCAGGTGCGCCCGGCGCTCGATGCGATCGCGGCCGTCGTCGCCGGCGATCCGGCGGCCGGCCCGCTCGCCCGGCTCAGCCCTTCAGAACGGTTCGGCTGGGTTGCGGCCCGCTCCTCGACGACGATCCAGCCCTCGGAGGTCCACACGGGCCTGACCGACGACCCGGCGGCGACGCTGGAGCATCTGTTCGACTCGTTGGTGCCGGTCGTTTAAGCGCCCCGACACCAGCGAGCCCGAAACTCAGTGCGCCGCGGCGCGCTTGACCACGTAGTACGCCGGCCAGATCGATCCCGACGGGGAGATGAGGCCGGAATCCCAGCCGGCTATCGGGGTGCTCTGCCACTGGTAGTGGTAGATGCGGGTGATCCGCCTGAAGCGACGGGGCAGCGAGAAGAGGAACTTCTCGTCGCGCGACGCCGCGGCCGGCGACTGGTTCTTGTACTGCCAGTGGCCGCGGTCCTCGACGCCGCTGATCTCATCGAGCCAGATCGGCCCCTTCGTGAGCTTCTCCAGCGTCGTGAGCTGTGATGTCGTGTGGCTGCGGACGTCGTAGTAGTTGTGCAGCGCCCAACCGACGGGACGGAACCGCAGCCCCTTGACGTACTTGCGTACCCACGGCCCGAGCTGCTTGGCCGGGAGATACAGATCCCCAGCGAGCACCGTGCAGCCGCGGCAGTGGCGCACGAGGGCGTTGAAGAACGACGCCGCGAGCAGCGGATGCTTGCTCAGACTGCGGTAGACCCAATCGGGCTCGTTCCACGGCGTGTAGCGCCTTACCTTCGGGAACTTGTGGATGAACGCCACGATCGCCGCCGTGTACTGGCGAACGTTGGGGACGTAGGGGCCGTTCCCGCTGAAGGAGATCAGCGGCGTGACGTGGGCCGCGGACGCGTCGCTGAGCCAAGTGCCGACGGCGGCCAGCTCCGCGCGCCGCGAGCGCGCGTTCGCCACGTCCCAGGAGACCGTGAGCCGCGCCTCATGGATGCCAAGCGCGAGGAAGCGAGGATCGGAGAACATTGCAGGCGACTGATCCCCCATGCCGACGACGACAGCATTGGCGGCGGCGGGCAGCATCACCCCGCACGCGAGCGTGCAGGTCAGGGCCAGCAAGGCTTTTCGGGCTCGATGACTCACGTACAAAGCTCCTCTCTGCCAGTGCGGTTCGCATGCGCTCGGCTCCCGGCGCACCCAGCATTAAGCACCGTGCAGCGGCGAAAGGTGCGGTTCGCAATGTGATGTGCGTCACGCTGCGCCCGGACACTGCGAACAAAAAAAGCGACAGCGGGCCCTGGTGGTCCAGTGGCCCGCTGTCGCAAAGGCAGTTCTGAGCGCGAGTTACGCGGCTTCGCGGAGGTCGCCGAGTTCGCTCGACGCCGCGAGCCGACGCAGGCCGCGCTCCTCGAGCTCCCGCGCCCGCTCGGCGCTGATCCCGAGGTCGCTCCCGGTCTGCTTGAGCGTCTTGGGGTCGTCGCCCTCGAGTCCGAAGCGCAGCCGGATCACGTTCCGCTCCGCCTCGGGAAGCTGTTCGACGATCTCGTTGACTCGCCGATCGCGATCAGCGGCGCCAACCTCCTCGCTGGGCTCGGGGCGCTCGGCGGCAAGAAGGTCTCCAAGGGCCGTCTCGCCGTCGTCGCCGACCGGCTGGTCCAGGCTGGCAAGGCCGCGGCTCAGCTCGCGAAGCTCGTTGACCTCATCGATGCTGAGCTCGACCACAGCGGCGATCTCCTCGTCGGTGGGCTCACGCCCGAGCTTCGTGCTCAGATCGCTCTCCGCCTTGCGCACCTTGACCTGACGCTGGGCGATGTGCACCGGGACCCTGATCGTCCGCCCGTGATTCTGCAGTCCACGCTGAATCGCCTGCCGGATCCAGAGGGTTCCGTACGTCGAGAACTTGAAGCCACGCCGCCAGTCGAACTTCTCGACCGCGCGGATAAGCCCCAGCATGCCCTCCTGCACAAGGTCCTCCATCGGGAGGCCATGGCCCTGATACCGCCGCGCCTGCGCGACGACAAGCCGGAGGTTGGAGTTGATCATCCGCTCCTTCGCCTCCAGGTCTCCCTTCTCAATCCGCTTGGTCAGCTCGACCTCCTCGGCCGCGGTGAGCAGCGGATGGTTCCGGGCCTGGCGCAGGAATAGCTCGAGCGAGTCTGGCGCACGACTGGTTTCAGCCGTCACCGACCCCTCGACACCGCCCGCGGCGCGGGCAGTATGGGAAGTACGACGTCGACGCTGGCGCGCGGTGCCGGAAACGGCAGCGCCCCTTGTACGACGCTCGCGCTTGTGCTCAGTATTGCTTGATTCGTGGTGGTCGCCTCGCACGCGAATGATTCCGTCGTGCTGGCTCTCGAGAGTGTTCAGTTCCATCTCCGTACTCGCATTGTTCGATACACGTCGAATTATAGCATTTGTTCGATGGCTATCGAACAAATCTTCCACTGGTATACAACCAGTGCGCGCGAAGAGTTTGAGAAGAATCGAAGGGCCTCAATCCCCCGCAGAATCGGGCGATTCCGCGCCTCCGCACAGGCGGAGGACACGCGACGAAACGCGCTCATCTGGCACCGATGAAACCGCAGGTCTACGTCGATCCGCGGCCGGCTGAGTACTTCGACCGATTCCACCGGCGCGCCCGGACTCACGAACCCGACTGGGTCTACACGCTCATCCGATTCCTCACTTATCCCTACTGCCGAGCGGTCTATCGGTTACACGCGGAGGGGATCGACAACGTTCCCGCCGGCGCTCCCGCGACCCTCGCGCCGACCCATTTCTCCGCCATGGACCACTGGTTCGTGGGCCTGATGCTCCCGCGGCGGGTGCGGTTCATGGCCAAGTCGCAGCTGTTCCGGGGTCGCGTGCTCGAGTTCATCCTCTCCCACGGAGGCGCCTTCCCGGTCCGGCGGGGGCAGCGCGACGAAGAGGCGATCGTGACCGCGCTGACAATCCTCCGCCACGGGGGCCTGCTCGTCATCTACCCCGAGGGCGGACGCTCCCGCGCCGGTGTGATCGGCGAGTCCCCCCGGCCCGGAATCGGACGTCTCGCGCTCGAGAGCGGCGCTGCCGTGATCCCGGTGGCGATCCACGGATCCGAGCAGGCGCGCAATTGGCGGTGGTTGCAGTTTCCGGCGGTGACCGTTCGCTACGGGCGACCACTCCGGTTCGGACCGGAGGCGAGCCCCTCGCGCGAGCGCCAGCAGGAGGTGGCCGACGAGGTGTTTGCCGAGGTGCGCTCGCTCTACGCGCGACTCGTCGCGGGCAAGCCGGAACCGAGATCCCGGTGACCATGAGGCCCGGCGAACAGCTCGTGCGAGAGGGTCAGGAACTCGGCTGCGGCGGGGGCGTGGCGGCGATCCTCACGCCATGCCAACGTGATGTCCCGGCGCAGCGAGGGATCGATCAGCTTCACCGTCGCGATGTCGGCGCCGGGCGCCTCCGCGTCAGATCGGGGGAGGATCGCGACCCCCATTCGCCTGGCCACCAGCCGGCGGATGCGCTGGCTCTCATTCAGCTCGAGCGTGACGCGTGGCTCGAACCCGGCCTGGTCGCCGGCGGCGAGTAGCAACTCCCGCAGCCGCGAGCCCGTTCGGTAGCTGATGAACTGCTCTCCGGCCAGCTCCGCCATCCGCACGCGGCGGCGGCCCGCCAACCTGTGATCGACGGGGAGGACCACGACCAGCTCCTCGGAGATCAGCTGCTTCAGCGCGAGGCCGTGACTCTCGATCGGCTCGGTCACCGACAGGAAGGCGAGATCGAGCTCGTCGATCCGCAGCATCTCCGCGAGTTCCTCGCTCGACTGCTCACGGATCGTCAGCTCGACGCGCGGATGGCGCTCGTGGAAGATCGCCAGCGCGAGCGAGACGTCGATCGGCCCCATCGTGTGGATCGTGCCCACGGTGACGTGCCCGGTCTGCACGCCGGCGAGGCTTTCCAGCTCGGCGTTGGCCGCGTCGAGCTCGGCCAGGATCCGCCGCGCCCGGGCGACGAGCAGGTTCCCGGCCTCGGTC
Source organism: uncultured Solirubrobacterales bacterium (assembly GCA_963812225.1). Taxonomy (GTDB): domain Bacteria; phylum Actinomycetota; class Thermoleophilia; order Solirubrobacterales; family Solirubrobacteraceae; genus Palsa-465. Next base: position 435,035 of record CAWEUN010000001.1, on the reverse strand, counting down.
ATCGCCACGTGACGCGTGCTGCGCTCCACCAGCGGCAGTCCGGCGGTCTCCTCGAGACGCCGGATCTGCTGCGACAGCGCCGGCTGAGCGATGTGCTCCCGCTCGGCGGCCCGCGTGAAGTTCCGTTCCTCGGCCAGCGAGACGAGGTATCGAAGCTGGCGCAGTTCCATAAGCCAAGCTTATAAGTATCCGCCAATACTCGTCTTGGACATCTAGAGGGTTGTGCGCCATCATGGTCATCGCAGCAACCCTCTCCTCCCCCTCGGACGCGCCCCATAGGTTCCGGCCTCATATCCCGCCGGCTTCCGGGGCGCGTCTCATTTAACGTCCCGGTTGTGGCTGACACCTCGCCGCCCGGTCGTCTCTTCTCCGGCCTGTTCGCACGCGGGCCCGTAGCTGCGCAGGTAAGCGACGAAGCATTGCTCCAGGCGATGGTCGACGTCGAGCTCGCGCTGGTCCGAGCGCTCGTCCGCACCGGGCTTGCGCCCGTCGAAGCCGAGCGCGATCTCGATGCCGTGGCCGATGCCGGCGCGCTCGACCTCATAGCGCTCGGCCGCTCCACGGCCGACAAGGGCACTCCCGTGCCGGCGCTCGTCAGCGCGTTGCGCGAGCGCCTGGGCGACAGTCAGGCCGCCACGGTCCTCCATCGTGGCGCGACGAGCCAGGACATCGTCGACACGGCGATCATGCTCGTCGCGCGCCGGGCGCTCGAGCCGCTGCTTTCCGACCTCGCGGGCGCCTCCGAGCTCTGCGCCGGCCTCGCCGAGCAGCACCGGAACTCGCTCCAGGCCGGTCGCACGCTGCTTCAGCAGGCCGTTCCCGTGACGTTCGGCCTGAAGGCTGCGGGCTGGCTGACCGCTCTCGACGAATCGTGGGACGAGCTCACGCGCATCCGGACGCGCGAGCTGGCGGTCCAGCTGGGCGGTGCCGCCGGCACCCTCTCCTCGCTCGGGGACCGCGGGCTGGAGGTGGCGGCGAGTCTGGCCGCGCAGCTCGACCTCGCCGAGCCGGAGGTCCCGTGGCACACGATCAGGGTGCGCCCCGCACGGCTCGCCGGTGCCCTCGGGCTCGGGCTCGGCGCGATGGCGAAGATCGCCCGCGACGCCGTCCTGCTCGCCCAGACCGAGGTCGCCGAGCTCAGCGAGGGTGGCCGGGACGGACGGGGCGGCTCCTCGACGATGCCGCACAAGCGCAACCCGATCGGCGCGGTCGCGGTGCTCGCGTGCGCGGAGCGGGGGCCCGGTTTGGTCGCCACGATCCTGGCGGCGATGGGACAGGAGCACGAGCGTGCGGCCGGCGCCTGGCAGGCGGAGTGGGAGCCGCTGCTCGAGCTGCTGCGACTCACCGGCTCCGCCGCTAACGCCTTACGAGAGGTGCTCGCCGGGGTGGAGGTGCACACGGATCGGATGCGCGCGAACCTCGACCTGACGCACGGTTTGCTGATGAGCGAGAGCGTCGCCTCGGCGCTCGCCGAGTCGCTCGGGCGACCTCGCGCCCAGGAGCTCGTCGAGACGGCGGCACGGCAGGCTGCCCAAGAGCAGCGTGAGCTGAGGCACGTGCTTCTCGACATGCCGGAAGTGACGAGCGCGATCGGGCCCGACGAGTTCGAGCGCGCGCTCGCGCCGGAGAACTACCTCGGCGTCACCTCGCAGCTGATCGACCGAGCTCTGGCGGCACATCGGGACCGTGAACGACCGTAGAGTCGCCGTATCCGAGGTCCACTTCGAGCGTGCCGGACCCTCGGAGGGCGCGGCCGTGGTGCTCGCGCCGTCGCTCGGGACCGAGCTATCGATGTGGCAGACGCTCGCGAACAGCCTCGCCGACCGCTTCCAGGTGATCCGCTACGACCTCCGCGGCCACGGCGCCTCTCCGGTGCCAGACGGTCCGTACTCGATCGCGGAGCTGGGCGCCGATCTGCTGGGGGTGCTCGACCGGCTGGGACTCGAGCGGGCGTCCCTGGTTGGGATCTCGATCGGCGGGATGTCCTCGATGTGGGTCGCGGCGCACGCCCCCAGCCGCGTCGATCGACTGGTCGTGTGCTGCAGCTCGGCGCGGCTCGATTCCGAGGCCCGGGCCCGCTACGTCGAGCGCGCCGCGATCGTGCGTGAGTCCGGCGTGCGGGCGATCGCCGACGCGGTGGTGGCGCGCTGGTTCACGCCGGCGTTCGCCGAGGCACATCCGGACGTGGTCGAGCGCATGCGCGCGGAGCTGATCGCCACCCCGCGCGAGGGCTACGCCGGGTGCTGCGAGGCGCTCGCCGCGATGGACCTGCGAGCGGCGCTGCCTTCGATCCGGACGCCGACGCTGGTGATCGCCGGGCGCGAGGACCCGGCCCTGCCGCCCCGGCATAGCGAGAGGATCGTCGAAGCGATCCCGGGAGCCCACCTCGACGTCGTGCCCGAGGCGGCCCACCTGGCAAATATCGAGCAGCCGAGTCTGGTCGGCGAGTTGGTCGCCGGCCACCTTGAAGCCAATTGAGGAGGAGCGGGATGACCGATTTCGAGACCGGGATGCGGACACGGCGCGAGGTGTTGGGCGACGAGCACGTCGATCGCGCGATCGCGGCGGCCGTGCCATTCGATCAGCCCTTTCAGGAGCTGATCACGCGCTACGCCTGGGGCGAGGTGTGGTCGCGCCCGGGTCTCGATCGTCGCACGCGCAGCGCGATCACCCTCACCGCGCTCGTCTGCCTGCGCGCCGAGAACGAGCTCGGCATGCACGTGCGTGCGGCGCTCCGAAACGGCCTATCCCCCGAGGAGATCAGCGAGGTGATCCTCCACACCGCGATCTACGCGGGCGTCCCAGCCGCGAATGCGGCGTTCGCCGCCGCCAAGGCCGTGCTCCGCGAACAGGGCGCGATCGACTAATCGGCGCCGAGGCGAAGCACGTCGTGGGCGCGGCGGATCACCTCCGGGTCGTGCGTCGCGCAGATCACCGTCTGGCGATCGTCGCTCGCGGCCGCCGCGAGCAACCCGGCGACGGTCGCCGCGGTGGACTGATCGAGTCGGGAGGTCGGCTCGTCGACGATCAGCAGACCGCGCGCGCTCGCCAGCGCTCGGGCCAGCGCCACACGCTGCGCCTCCCCGGCCGAGAGCCTCGCCACGCGCTGCGCGGCGCGCTCGGACAGACCCACCCAACCGAGCACCGCGGCCGCACGCCGATCGGCCTGGGCAGCGCTCCATCCGCGCAGGCGCAGAGCGAGAGCGACGTTCTCCTGGGCACTCAGGAATCCGATCGGCGATGGCTCCTGAGGCAGGTAGCCGATCCGCTCGCGTCTGACTGCCGCGAGCTGCTCCGGGTCGCAGGAGGCGAGTGACCCGGAGTCGAGCACGACCTCGCCCCCGTCCGGCCGATCCAGTCCCGCGAGCACGCGCAACAGCGTCGTCTTCCCCGCTCCCGATCTGCCGGTGACGACCGTCATCCGACCCGGCGAGAAGGCACGGTCAAGAGAGCCGATGACGACCCGGCGATTCGCGCCGCGGCCGCGGCTGCGCCGCAGCGACCGAACCTCGGGTAGCGCCGGATCCCAGTCGCCCGCCGTCATCGGCGGGGGCGCATCGGCGGGTCGGACGCCTGCGGCGGTGCTCGGCATGCCGTCCGGCGGTGTGATCAGCAGTCCATGCGAAGTGAGACGGACATTGGCGCGGTCGCCGATCTTCGCGTCGCGCAGAAGCTCCGGCGCGAGCTGCAACCAGCCGCCGTGTCCGACCACGAGCCCGCCGTCGCAGCCGCGGTCCTCAGCGACGATGCGGCCGTCGCGCAGCCGAATCGTCCGATCGGCGAATGACGCCGCCTCCGGGTCATGCGAGACCACGATCGCGGTCGTGCCGTGCGCGCGGGCGAGCTCGCCGATCAGGTTCCGCATCCGCTCTCCGCTGGCCGCGTCGAGCTCGCCCGTGGGCTCGTCGGCGAGCAGCAGCGCCGGACGGTGCGCTAGGGCCGCGCACAGCGCCACTCGCTGCCGTTCGCCCCCAGACAGCTCGGCGGGCAACGCGTCGCCGCGTCCTTCGAGGCCCGCCGCCTCGAGGAGTTCGAGTACGCGCGCGCGTCGACTTTTCCGGGATCGCCCGCGGAGCGCCAGCGGCAGCGCCACCGATTCGTCGACGCGGAGCTCCGGCGCCAGCGCAGCGTCGGCCCGCTGGCCGAGAAACCCGATGCTCGCAGCCCGCGCGCGCGCGCGGCGGCGGCTCGAGAGACGGCTCATGTCGCGCCCCTCCAACCTGACCACGCCGGCGGACGGGATCTGCAGCCCGGCGATCACGCGCAGCAGCGTGCTCTTGCCCGCTCCGCTCGGCCCCAATACGCACACGAGCTCGCCGCGCCGGACGCGAAGCGTCGTTCCCTGGAGCGCCGCCGCGTCGCCCTGGCCGGTGCGGTGTACGCAGAACACGTCGCGGAGGTCGACCATCCATTCATCGGACCGGTCCGGCCGGGTTCCAGGCGTCAGCTCCGCGGTGGCGGTCACGGCGCGCTCCTCCCGGCCAGCGCCCGAGCCGCCGCCCAGCTCGCCATCGCGAGCACCGCGAATGCGGCAGCTGCCCACAGCACGAGTTGGGCCCACGGGGCGACGGTCACGAGCGGCGGCTCGGGAACGGCCACCGCACCCGCGGCCTGGACCGTGGCCACAGCCAGCCGCGTCAGCAGCAGTCCGATCGCAAAGCCCACGACCACGCCGATGGTCGCCGTCAGGAGGAGCCGCATCCGGAGTTCGGCTCGCAGGCCACGAGGTCCCACTCCCTGCGCGATCAGATCGCGCTCGACCCGTTCGTCTCGGGCACCGCCGAGCAGCGCGACCAACAAACCAAGGAGCGCCAGCGCACCCGCCAGTGCCGCGGCGCCAAGCAGCGTTCGCAGGACGGCACGGCTAACCGGCGCGGCCCGGAGCGCGTGCTCGATCTGACCACGGAACGACGCTGCGAATTGGGCAAACGGCGGTCGCGCAAGCGCGTTCTCGAGCGTTTGCGGATGGGTGGTCGAGATCCAGAGCTCGTCGGGCCGCCCCTGACCGGGCAGCTGCGCATCGAGTGCCGCCGCCAGCGTCTCCTCGTCGGCGATCAAGAAGCCCGCTTCGCTCGACGGGACCGTCGGGAAGCGGTGAAGCACTCCGACCACGTGGGCTGAGACCGGGAGCCCATCCACATCGAGCGCGAGCAGGTTTCCCGGGCCGGCCGCGGCTGCCGTCTGGGGATCGGCTAGGACTGGAACCGGGTGGCTGTCGCTGGCTGCGGGCGGGCGGAGCAGCCCCGGCGTGCCGGAGGCCGCGAAGCCGACCACCACGCTCGCGTCCTGATCGCGTTTGTCGTTTGCCGAGCCGAGCGCCCGCCACGTACCGAGCGGCACTCGCGCCAGCGGCCGGCCGGATGGACCCAGTACGGTGAGCGTGCCGAGCCGCACGGTTCCGGCGAAGCGAAGGGCCCCGGCCGGATTCTCGGCGTTCTGGTGGCCGTTGGTGAGCTCGAGGCCGACCGGCTCGTCGAGCTCGATTCCGGCCAGCCGCCATCCGCCACCGGGCCCGGGCCTCCGGAGGACCTCCGGCACCGGGGCGACGAGCGCCCGCGACCGCGCGCCGGCCTGACCAAGCCTGACCTGCTCGAGGTTGTGAGCTGGGTCGAGGAAGTCCGCCGTGACCGAGACCGCGATTGCGAAGGATTGCGCGCGGATCCGCAGCGCCGTGGCACCCGCCGGCAGGCGGTCGACCGAGCGATGCGCCGGGGCGGATGAGATTAGGCGCCTCGCCAGGGTCGTGAGCGGGACCGAGCTGTCGCCCGAGCGCCACCCGTGCAGACGGGGGATCACGGCTGCGGGTACCCCGAGCGTGGGCACCGTCACTGAGTTCGCTCCGCTCACGAAGCTCGCCTGCGTGCGCCGGACGGGCGCGACCGAGCCCCCTGCAAGGCCTGCCCACGCCGCAGGCGAGGCGACCTCGAGCGGCGTCGCGAAGTCGGCGCCCGCGGAGACGGTAGCGTCGAGCGGAACCTGGTTCGCAGCCTGATCGGAGGCCCCGCGCAGAAGCGTCGCGCGGTAGGCCAGCGCGAAGCCACCGAGGCCGATGCTCACAGCGATGAACGCGATCGCGAGCGACGGCGGCCCCGGTGCGCGTGCCAGACCGACGAACGCCAGCCGCGTCACGACGGGGCCGCGGCGTGCGACCCGCTCGCCGCCACGTAGCGCCGCCGTGGCCAGTCGCGCGACGATCACGCCCGCCGCGAGGCAGCAGAGCGGCGCCAGCAGCACGGGCAGGGGGTCGTTTCCGCTCGCCCCACGCGTCAGCGCCAGCGCGAGCGCGGCCACGGCGGCCACCGCGAGGACCTCCGCCAGCCGGTGCCCGCGCACGAGCAGCAACGCCGCGACGAGCACCGTCGCGCACAGCCATCCGCCGAGGAGCGCCGCGAGGCCGGTTCCCGTCACGAGGCTGTGCGACAGCATGCCGCCGGCGGGAACATCCGCGGCGTGGGCGAGCACCGCCGCGAGTACGACCGCGAGTCCGCCGCCGAGGACCACGGCAACGCCGCACAGGATCGCGGACTCGATCAGCACGAACGCGATGCCCTGGCGCGTCCGGGCGCCGGCGGCCGCGAGCCTTCCCAGTTCGGCGTCGAGGTCCCTTCGCAGCGCCCCGGCGGCGAGCACGACGAACAGCGCGAGTGCCGCGAGCGCTCCGCCCCCGGCGAGCAGGAGCCGCTTCGGCGCCGCGGCAGCGTCCGACCGCGCCGCCTCCAGTCCGGCGAACGGTGCGGTCATGCTGAAGGCGCTCCCGCTTGATGCGAGCGCCGCTTGGACCTGAAGGAGGCGACGCTGCATCTGAGCGAGCTGCCACGAGTGCAATCCGCTGGTGGGCAGCAGGGCGAGCCAATCGTGCCTGCGGTATGCGCTGCTCAGCCCGGGAAGCGCGTCCAGCCCGGCCACGTCCCCGGTCAGGAGCACTGGCGGCTGTCCCGGTGGCTGCCCCGGACTGAATCCAAGCGCCGCGGCCGATCGGACCACGGCCGTGCCGGCGATCGGAATCCGGATCCCCGAAGCCCTCAGCACGTGAACCGGACGCCTGGCGCCCGCGAGCAGCATCGGGCACGAAGCCGCGCGGCAAGGCCCGGGCGCCGCTCGTGACCGGACCCAAGCGGCCAGTGGGTCAATAGCGGCGGGCACGACAACGATTCCGCTCAGCCGAACGGGGCTGAGTACCGCGACCTCGGTCGTCTGTCCGACTCCAAGTGACCGCATAACGCTGCGGGCGCGCCGCTCGACCGACGGGGTGACTCCGCCGGGCCAGGTGATCCTCACCGTCCGCGAAAGTGGCGAGAGACCGGCGAGCGCCGACCGCGCGGCCTGGTCGCCCGCGATCGTGCTCTCCGCCGCCACGGCGCCGGCGAATGCCGTCGCGAGCGCGAGCCCCACGACCATCAGCAGCCATCGGCCGGGCCGCCGGCGAGCCCGTGCCAGCACCAGCGTCGCGATCGCGCCGAGCCCGCTCACGTCAACCCGTCTCGCCCCGCGTGCGGCGGTAGTGCGCGCGCGCCTTGGATCGGCCGCCGCAAACCGCCATCGAGCACCACCGGCCCGTCTGGTTGCGGGAGTGGTCGTAGAACGCCCACCCGCAATCGTCGCCGGGACACACCTTGAGTCGCGACCACGTGCCGTCGAGCATCGACCGGACCGCGATCGCCAGTAGCAGGCCGATCGCGCCACCGACCTCGCCCGGCGCCGAGGCGACGAAGTAAGGGCCGTGAGCACCGAAGCGGAGCTCGACGCCGGCGCCTCGCGCGGCGTCGTTCAGTCGCCCGGCCGCAGCACGCCCGCCCCCGTTTCCGCCGGCGAGCTCTCTGAGCGCCTCGCGCACGGTGAGCAGACGCACGAGGCCCTCACGGTCGACGCGGCCCGGGCGGGCGAGCAGGCTGTGCACGTACAGCCAACGCCGCGCCGCCGCCGGCGTCGCCAGCAGCTCCGCTCCATGCTCGACCTCGAGATCGTAGTGCGTGTTGATGAACGCCTGGACGAGAAACAGCTCGCCGGGGGCCGGTTCCCGCCCTCCTGGCTGGACCGATCGCCTCCCATGCGGATGTGCGCTCTCACCAGTCATATTGGCTTAGGCGGTTAGAATAACCCCACCGCAAACCCGCCGTCGCACCCCGCACCGGAGCCGTCCTGAAGCCATGGTGGAGGGGCCTATACTTGCCAGACCCGGAGTTAGGAGCGGCGTTTGCAGGAGATGGTCATCTACGGCGTGAGCTTCGACATGGTCGGCAAGCAGCCGATCGTCCTTCTGAAGACCGTCGAAAACAACAAGTTCCTGCCGATCTGGATTGGGCATCCCGAGGCCGCGGCGATCCTCATGAAGCTCCAGGGGGCATCCACGCCCCGCCCGATGACACACGACCTGCTCTCCGACGTCCTGGGCGAGCTCGACGTCGAGTGCACGCGCGTAGCGGTGACCGAGCTTCGCGAGAACACCTTCTACGCCTCGATCAGCCTCCGCGTCAACGGCCGCGAGCTCGAGATCGACTCCCGTCCCAGTGACGCCCTCGCGCTCGCCGTCCGCGCCGGCGCCCCGATCTTCGCCGCCGACGACGTGATCGCCGAGTCCGCGATCGAGTTCGAGCACGAGGTCGAAGACACCGAGGAAGTCGTCGAGAAGTTCAAGGACTTCCTCGACCGGGTCACGCCCGAGGACTTCGCCGGCGAATAATCAGACCGCGTGTGCGGCCGTCAGGATCCGGCCGATCAGCTCGTCGAACCCGATGCCCGCGGCGTCCGCGGCCTGTGGCAGCAGTGAGGTCTCGGTGAGTCCGGGGACGGTGTTCGCCTCGAGCACGTAGAGCTCGCCGGTGTCGTCCGCGAGCATCAGGTCCACGCGCGCGAAGCCGGCGCAGCCGAGTAGGCGGTAGACGTCGAGCGCCATATCGCCGGCGCGGGCCGCCACGGAATCGCCAAGCTCGGCCGGGCACACGAACCTGGTCCGGCCGATCTCGTAGCGGGCCTCGAAGTCGTAGAAGTCCTCTTCCTCAGGGACGGCCTCGACGACCGGGAGCGCCCGGGCGGAGCCGTTCTCGTCGATGATCGAGACCGCCAGTTCGCGGCCGCGGACGTACCGCTCGAGCAGCACCTTGCGGTCGTAGGAGAAGGCGGCGACGAGCGCGGTCGGCACGTCGGAGGGCGTGCGGGCAAACTTGATCCCGAGCGCCGAACCCTGGCTCGCCGGCTTCACGACGATTGGAAACTGGAGGCGCTCCTCTATCGCCGGCAGGGCCTGGGCGGCGCCGAGTCCGCCGAAGGCGGTCTCGCTGAAGGCGTAGAAGTCGGGCGTGGGGATGTCCCGGTCGCGCATCGCGTGCTTGGCCAGCACCTTGTCGGCGGTCCTGATGCATGCCGACACGCCCGAGCCCGTGTAGGGGATCGCCAGCACCTCTAGCAGCTCCTGCACGGTTCCGTCCTCGCCGTCCCGGCCGTGCAGCGCGACGAACGCGATCTCCGGCGCCGCCGCGGTCAGCTGGTCGACGAGGTCGCCGCCGACATCGATCGGGATCACGTCGTGCCCCAGGCGCTTGAGCGCGTCCTCGACGCGCGCGCCGGACTTCAGCGAGACCTGGCGCTCGAGCGAGCGCCCGCCCTTGAGCACCGCCACGCGGCTCATCTACCCGGCCTGGGTGCGCTTGCTCCGTAGGTGGAGGATCTTGGCGAGCTCCGACTCGCCGCCCCCGGCCGGGGCCTCGTCGGCGAGGGCCGGCTCGGCGGCCGGCGGCCGCTCGCTTCGGCGTGGGCTCGGAAGTCGGGCTCCGGTCAGGGTGCCGTACAGCGCGACCTGCTCGCACACGACCTCGCCGATCCGGCGGACGCCTTCGCGAATCTCGTCCTCCTGTACGCCGGAGAAGTTCAGCCGCATGCACGACCCACCGCGGCCGTCGACGAATGCGGCACGCCCGGGGACGAACGCCACGTGTTCCTCGAGAGCTCGCGCCAGCAGGTCCGTCGTGTCGATGTAGTCGGGCAGCGTCACCCAGATGAACAGGCCGCCCTCCGGGTGAGTCCACTCGGCCTCGCGCGGGAAGTGCTCAGCGAGCGAGTCGAGCATCACGTCGCGCCGGCGACGGTAGATCTCGATCAGCGACCGCACGTACTCCTCCCACGGACCTGAGTCGAAGTACGCGCCGACGAAGTGCTGGGAGATCGATGAAGAGCACAGATCCGAGGCCTGCTTGCCGATGTTCATCTTCTGCAGGATCGGCGCCGGCGCCGCCGTCCAACCGAGCCGGACGCCGGGAGAGAGGATCTTCGAGAACGTGCTCGCGTAGATCACGAACTCCTCGTCGAGCGACCTGAGCGTCGGCAGCGGCGTGCCCTCGTAGCGGAGCAACCCGTAGGGGTTGTCCTCGAGGATCAGCACTTCGCGCTCGGCGGCGATCCGGACGAGCTCGCGCCGGCGCTCGAGCGACAGGGTCACGCCGGCGGGGTTGTGGAAGTTCGGGACCGTATATATGAACTTGGGGCGCCTGCCCGTCTCCTCGAGCTCGTCCAGCACAGCGGCCAGCTCATCGACGCGCATGCCGTCGCGATCCAACGTCACCTGCACCACATCAGCCTGATAGGCGCAGAACGTGGGAACCGCTCCCGGGTAGGTCGGGGCCTCGGTCACCACGACGTCCCCGGGGTCGACCAGCGTCTTGCAGACGAGGTCGATCACCTGCTGCCCGCCCGTCGTCACGAGCACTTGGTCGGCCTCGATCTCCAGACCCTCGGCCAGCATCACCTCGACGATGCAGCGCTTGACGAGCTCGAGCCCGTCCGTCGGGCTGTACTGGAGCGCCCGAGCGCAGGAGTCGACGGCAACCGTGCCCATCAGCGCCGCGTAGGAATCGGGAGGGAACGTCGAGGTGTCGGGCAGGCCGCCGGCGAGCGAGATCACGTCGTCGCGCTCGGTCAGCGCCATCAGATCGCGCATCGCCGATGACTTCATAACCTTCGTCCGCTCGGCGAACAGACTCGCGTAGCGCTCGATATCCCGTGCCGTGGACCGCGGGCGCCGGCTGAAACCGCCGCCAGAGCTCATCGCATCCGTGCGCCCAGGGCTCTGCCTGCCCTTTTGTCTATCGTCACGTTCACTCACGGTACACCACGGTGCATCTCGTCTTCGACATCTTCCAGGGCATGGGCATAGCCGCGGCGGTGGGAATCCGCCCGTTGCTGCCGTCGGTCGTGGTGGGCGCGCTTGCCGCCGACGATGTCGAGATCCACTTCAAGCACACGAGCTATTCATTTCTCCAGAGCACGGTGTTCCTCCTGGTTCTGGTCGTCCTGGTGATCGTGTTCGCGCTCCTCGAACGGCGTCTCACGGAGAAGGCCGCGGGTCACCGTCCGCTCGTGATCGTGCTCGCGGTTGCATCGCTCGCGCTTGGCGCCCTGTTCTTCGCCGGATCCTTGGCCCGGGGGCATTACGCCGCGTGGCCCGGCCTGATCGGGGGAGTGATCTGCGCGGCGATCGGGATCGCCGCGACGGTGCCGCTGCTGGCGCGCGTCCGTGCCCGGCTCGACAGAGAGGCGGCATCCGCGGTCCCGCTGTTCGCCGAGGCAGCCGCCGTTGCCCTCGCCGCGCTGTCGGTCGTCGCCCCGCCCGTTGGGCTGATTGGCGTGGTCCTGCTCTTGTGGCTCGTGTTGGCCAGCCGCAGGCGGGCTGACCAGAAGTACGCCGGGCTCCGGATCCTTCGGTGAGCCCAGCTGCCAAGAAGCGCAAGGCGAAGAAGCTCGTCCTTGTCGTGATCGACGCGCTCAAGCCGGCGATGCTCGATCGGGCGATCGCGACGGGGCGTGCCCCGGCGCTCCAGCGGATCCGCGACGAGGGCGTCTACGTCGACGATTGCGTGGCCGCGTTTCCGTCGTGTTACGCCGGTGTGCGCGGCGACGATCACGACCGGCGTCGGACCGGATCAACACCTGATCCCCTCGATGAACTGGTACCACCGTGACGAGGCCCGCTACGTCGAGTACGGCTCGAGCTTCTCGGCCTCGCGCCAGTTCGGAGTGCTCCGGTCCCTGACGGACACGGTGTACCGAATGAACGCGGAGCATCTCTCCCACGACGTGGACACGGTGTTCGAGTCGCTCGACGACGCCGATGTACGCACCGCAGGGACGACGTACCTGATCTACCGCGGGCGCCACCACCACGAGGTCTCCAACGAGACCGCGCTCGCGCGGATCGTGACCTCGACGCTGTTTCGCCGGACGATCGACGGGCCTCAGGAGCTGTTCTACGCCGATCTCTATGCCAGCCGGAAGACGGGCTGCCGCGGGCAGCTCGGGATGCCCGGGATCCGCGACCAGCACACCGGGTGCGTCGGCGCGTACCTGGTCGAGCACGACCTGTTCGACTTCCTACTGTTCTCGCTGCCCGACAACGACGCGTGGTCGCACAAGAACGGGCCGCATGCCCAGGTCACATCGATCGCCGCCGCGGACCGCCAGCTCGAGCGGTTGATGCACGCCGCCGGAGGGCCGGACGCGTTCCTCGAGACCCACGCTGTGATCGTGACCTCCGATCACTCGCAGGCGCCGGTCGAGGAGCGGATCCGTCTCGATCAGGCCTTCACCGACTTTGACGTCGCGACGCCGAGCGCCTCGCGGTCGGCCGGGGCCGAGGTGGCGCTCAGCCCGGCGCAGCGAGCCGCGATGGTCTATGCGCTCGACCCAGACCGTCGCGACGAGCTGGTGAAACGCTCCCTGGAGGCGATCAAGGATCTCGATGGGATCGACCTGGCGATGTGGCGCAGCGATGGCGAGGCCGTCGTCCGCAGCCACCGCGGAGAGCTTCGGTTCGCTCCGGGTGGCGATCTCCTGGATCGGCGCGGCGAGCGTTGGAGCGTCGAGGGCGATCTCCCCGCGCTCCGCGCCGAAGTTCAGGACGGCCAGTTTCTGTGCACCGAGTATCCGGACGCGCTCGCCCGGATCTGGTCGGCGCTGAGTTGCCCGACGGCCGGCGATGTGCTGCTGTCGGCCGCGCCCAGCTACGAGTTCGTCGACTGGGGCGGCGCCGACCACGTCGGCGGCGGATCGCACGGATCGCTGCACCGCTCCGACTCGCTCGGGGCGCTGATGTGGTGCGGCACCGGGCCGGATTCCCGTGAGGACCGGGAACTTTGGTCGCTACGCGACGTCGCCCCTATTGTTCGTGCACACTTCGGCCTGAAGACCGCAGGTGAATAGGAACCTCAATCCGTGAGAAACTCGGATTAGGACCCCGCTGGGCCTGGAAACTTACGTAGGCCTGACGTACCGCCGATACATTCCCCCGATGCCCGATGAACTGACAACCACCGTCGAGCTACCGTTCCGTTCGCGGGTGCGGCATGGGATCCGCCACCCGCACAACTGGATCCAGCTCATGCGGTTTGCGGCCGTTGGGGCGACCGGCTACGTGGTCAACCTTGCCGTGTTCGCAGTGTGCGTCCACGTCTTTGCAATCGACTACCGGCTGTCTGCGGTGATCGCCTTCGTCGTCTCGGTGGCCAACAACTTCTGGTGGAACCGTCACTGGACCTTCGACGCCAAGCACCACCATCCGGTCGACCAGGCGGCCCGCTTCTTCACGGTCTCGCTTCTCACGTTCGGCTTCACGTACGTGGTCCTGGTTGGGCTGGTGAGCAGCACCGGCATGGAGAAGGTGTTCGCGCAGGCGATCGCGATTGCCGCGGGGACGCCGCTGTCGTTCCTCGGGCAGAAGCTTTGGAGCTTCCGGGCGTAAGCCATCTCGCGCGCCGCGCAGCGTCGATCGCGGCCCTGGGTTTACTCGCGATGCTGTTCGTCACGGGCCCGGCCCGTGCGGCTTCGACCGCGACGGCTCCGATTCAGCCGGGCGCTCCGGTCCTCGTCACCAACCTCAACAAGCCGCCGAACGGGTTCCGCCTTACGGCCTCCGAGGTCGAGCGGATCGCGGCCGCGGTCCCGAAGATCGTCTCCGAGCGCCACCGCCACCCCACCGCCCGTCCTTACGAGTACACGAAGGGGCCGGGCCATTGGCAGGTGAGCTGGTTCTCGCCGGGGCCGAATGGCAAGGAGCTGGCCCAGGTCTACGTCGACGACGCCACCGGGAAGGTCACCGAGGCGTGGACCGGCTTCCAGGTGGCGTGGACGATGGCGCGGGGCTATTCCGGGGCATTCGGGCGCCGCGTCAACGCCCTCTACGTCTGGCTCCCGCTGTGCCTGCTGTTCATCGCCCCATTCCTGCCTCTGCGCCGGGGCCATCGACGTCTGACGCTGCTTCACCTCGACCTGCTGATGCTGCTCGGCTTCTCGGTCTCGCTCGCTTTCTTCAACCACGCCCTGATCGGCCTCTCGGTCCCGCTCGCCTACCCGTTCCTGCTCTATTTCCTCGCCCGCATGCTGCTGCTCGCGTTCGGGAAGGGGCGACCCCGCGAGCCGCTGCGGCTGCTCGTCCCGGCGACGTGGCTGGCTATCGGGGTGGTCTTCCTCGTCGGTTTCCGCGTCGGGCTGAACGTGACCAACTCGAACGTGATCGATGTCGGGTACGCCGGCGTGATCGGCTCCTCCAAGCTGCTGCACGACCAGCCCCTGTACGGGAATTACCCGTCGGACAACGTGCACGGCGACACCTACGGCCCGGTCAACTACTACGCCTACGTGCCGTTCACGGCGATCTGGGGTTGGAGCGGGAACTGGGACCAGCTGCCCGCCGCCCACGCGGCCGCGATCGCGTTCGACCTGCTGACCCTTGTCGGTCTGTTCTTCCTCGGGCGCCGGATCCGCGGACCGTCAACGGGCGTCGTGCTCGCCTACCTGTGGGCCGCCTATCCGTTCACGCTCTACGCGCTCAGTTCGAACAGCAACGATTCGCTCGTCGCGATGCTGCTCGTGCTCGCGATGCTGGTGATCACCTCGGCGCCCGCGCGAGGCGTCGCGACGGCGCTCGTCGGCTTCGCCAAGTTCGCGCCGCTGATCCTGTTCCCGCTGTTCGCGCGTGGCGAGGGGTCGAAGTGGCCGTCCAAGAGCAAGCTGATCGCCTACACCAGCGCGTTCGCGCTCACCTCCGTGATCGTGATGCTGCCGGTCATCCTCGACAACAACTTCCACACCTTCTGGCACGACTCGCTCGAGTCCCAGATCGACCGCACCTCGCCGTTCTCGGTGTGGGGCCTATGGGGCGGGCTCAGCTTCGAGCAGCATCTCGTCCAGGCGTTCGCCGTGGCGCTGGCGATCGCCGCCGCCTTCTTCCCCCGCCACCGCACAATCGTCGAAATCGGAGCGCTGGGCGCGGCCATCCTGATCGCCTTCCAGCTCGGCCTGACCCACTGGTTCTACCTCTACATCCCGTGGTTCTTCCCGCTCGTGATCGTGGCGCTGATAGGCGCCTTCCCCACGGAGATCGGGTGGGCCCTGCAACGGGATGATGCGTACGAGGCGGTCCCGCCGTCTGTAGCGCCGGCTCTGACGTAGAGGGGCGTCTGGCCCGGCGTCCCGCGCCCGAGCGTTTTCGGGACCGAACAGCAGATTGGTCTGCGCGGAACGCGACGGGCGCGTGGCGCCGACCAGACCCCCCTTCCCGGGCGCCGCTTCGTACGCCTCGCCCTTCACCCCAGCTTTTAAACGAGCCACGAGGCAGGGGCGCGAAGGAGGTGCAACAAGCCAGACCTCGACCGAGGCCCAGGGCGAAGACCCCTCCAGCATCAGGCAGGCGGGGCGGCGCTGCGGTCGCCGCTAGCTGGAGCGCCAAGCGCTGGCAGGCGAAGCGACGGCGGTTCTAAGGGGGTCCGGGCACGTCAGCGCGCACGTCGCGTTCCGCTCAGCCCACACCACCACAGCCGTCCGAAACAGCGAGTGCGCGATGACGCGCCCGGACCCCCCAAAACAACCAAACGCCTCTAACGAACCCCGGGCGCCGGCTCAAGCACCTGCTGAATAGACCGGGCCTTCAACGACCCGTCGGTCCGGATTAACACGGCATTCAGCCAGGGATCCTCAGTCGAGGTCTCGAATTTGATGGGCATCTTCGTGACCATCGACTCGATGGCGAGCTCCCGTTTGACGCCGATGACCCCGCCCCTCGGCCCGGTCATTCCCACATCGGTGATGTACGCGGTCCCGCCGGGGAGAATCCGCGCGTCCGCGGTCGGCACGTGGGTGTGCGTCCCGAGGACCGCGGTCACGCGCCCGTCGAGATGCCACCCCATCCCGACCTTTTCGCTCGTCGCCTCGGCGTGCATGTCGACGACCACGTGGTCGACGTCGCCCCTCAGCCTGGACAGCACGGCGTCGACCTCCGCGAACGCCGGGCGGCCCGCATTCATGAACAGGTTCCCGGACAGCGACACGACGCCGAGACGAACGCCGTCGTGCGCGATCACGCACCACCCATGGCCGGGCTGGCTGCGCAGGAAGTTCGCCGGCCGCAGGATCCGCTCATTGGCGTCCAGATACGGGTAGATCTCCCGGTGGCGATACGTGTGGTTTCCCAGTGTGATCACGTCAACCCCGGCCCTGAACAGCTCGTCGGCGATCTTCGGCGTGATCCCGATTCCGCCGGCGGCGTTCTCGGCGTTGGCGATCACGAATTCGGCGCCGAGCTGTTCGCGCAGCGTCGGCAGCAGCGCCAGCAGCGTCCGCTTTCCGATCCCGCCGACGATGTCGCCGACGAACAGGATCCCGATCTCGTCTTTGGTCATGTCCACTTGACGCGCATACTTCCACCAGTATGCGGTTAAGGACTTCTAAGCAGAGTTCCGCTCCGCAGGCGCAAGACCAGCAGCAGGACGAGGCGGAACGCGACGAGCGCGCCGATGAGGCGCTCGAGTCCGAGAGGGGCGACCTCCCCACCGGCGTTCCCCCGCCACCGGTCGTAGTCCCACGCTGGATCCAGCTCGTGCTGCTGCCGCTGGCGCTGCTCGGGCTGTGGGCGCTGGCGCGGGCCGCGGGGCCGGTGCTGCTGATCCTGATCGCCGCCAGCGTGATCGCGCTGATCCTGAACCCGGTCGTGAGGCTGCTCGAGCGCAAGATGCCGCGCGGGGTGGCGATCGCGCTGATCTATGTCGCCGGTTTCGGCGCGCTCGCGGGCATCGGCGTGCTGCTCTCAGACCCGATCAGCACGCAGGTCAACCGCTTCGCCAACGACGTCCCCCACATAGTCGACCACGCCAACCGCGACCTCGCGGACTTCCAGCGATGGCTCAACCGCCACGGCATCAAGGTCCAGATCCAGCAGCAGGGCCAGACCGCGCTCCAGACCCTGGAGCACCGGGTCGTCAAGAGCTCGGGAAGCATCGTCTCGTACTCGCGCGATCTGCTCTCGCAGATCGTGACGATCGGCTTCGACCTGATCCTCGTGCTCGTGCTCTCGATCTACCTGCTCGTCTACGGCCACCAGATCGGCGAGCTCGTGCGGCGGATCATGCCGCCCGGCGATGGGACTCCCGAGGACGATTTTCCGCTGCTCGTCCAGCGCGCCGTCTTCGGCTACGTCCGCGGCCAGCTGCTGTTCAGCCTGATCATGGGCGCGAGCGCGTCCGTGGCGCTGTGGATCTTCGGCGTCGTCGGCATCTTCCCGGCGGGCGAGCACTACGCGGTCTTCTTCGGCGCCTTCTACGGCCTGATGGAGTTCATCCCCTACATCGGCCCGCTCATCGGGCCGCTCCCGGCCGTCCTCGTGGCGCTGTTCAACGATCCGATCAGCGCCCTGTGGGTCGTGCTCCTCTTCGTCGCCCTCCAGCAGCTCGAGGGGCACTTCGTGGCGCCACAGGTGTTCCGGATCTCCCTGCGGATCAATCCGATCCTGATCATCCTGGCGCTGCTGATCGGCTATCAGCTGTACGGCATCGCCGGAGCGCTGGTCGCGCTCCCGGTCGCGGCGGTGATCCGCCAGACCGTCGTCTATCTCCGCAAGCACCTCGTGCTCGAGCCGTGGGGCACGGTCTCGCCCGAGACGGTGCTCGGCACCGGCCTGGATCGATGTCCGGACTGCGGAAGCACGACGGGGGCGCGCGATACGTTCTGCCGTAGTTGCGGCGCCGAACTCGAGCCCCGCGTAAGAACGCCAAGTTAGCTTTGGATGAGAGCCGCCACATTCGCGGCTGAGATCCCAACCCCGACCGTCTCGGTCAGAGAATGCGTCAGATAGCCTGCGGGCCGTGTCGACCAGCACCGCCACCGGGGGCGCGTCCGCAACCCTGGCGGCTCGTTCGCTGACCAAGCGCTTCGGCACGAGAACCGCTCTGCAGGGGGTCAGCTTCGAGTTGCTCGCGGGCGAACTGCTCGCGATCATCGGCCCTAACGGCGCCGGCAAGACGACGCTGCTATCGATCCTCGCCGGCGTGCTGCCGGCGAGCGAGGGCGAGATCACGACGAGCCCCTCGGAGATCGGCTGGGTGCCCCAGCAGCCGGCGCTCTATTCGAAGCTGTCGGTGGCGGAGAACCTCCGCCTGTTCGCCCGCCTCGAAAAGGTCGCCGATCCCGACGAGTCGGTCAAAGCGATGCTCGAGCAGACCGGGCTCGAGGACCGTGCCGACGAGGAGGTCGGAAAGCTCTCGGGCGGGAACCAGCAGCGAGTGAACATCGCGATCGGCCTGCTCTCCAGCCCGACGGTGCTGCTGCTCGACGAGCCGTCGGCGTCGCTCGACCCCCGCCAGCGCGAGCGGCTGTGGGAGTTCATCGGCCACCTCGCGGGACGTGGGACCTCGGTGGTCTTCTCGAGCCACAACGTCGCCGAGGCCGAGCGCTACGCGTCTCGCATCCTCGTACTCGTCGACGGTGAGCTCCTGTTCACGGGGACGCCGGCGCAGCTCGAGCAGGCCGTCGGCGGCGACCCGCGCGACTTCGAGGCGGCGTTCGTCCGCTTCCTGCACGAACGCGGCCACTGACCCGATGCGCTGGCTGCTCGTCAAGGACCTCCAGATCCTCAAGCGCTCGCCGCTCCTGACCGCGCTGCTCGCGATCTATCCGATCGCGATCGCGCTGATGATCGGCTTCGCGCTCTCGAGCCCGCCGGGGAAGCCCCGGGTCGCCTACTACAGCGGGGTTCCGGCCGGCAAGGGTGCGATCCACGTCGGCAGCCAGAACATCAACATCTCGAACTACGCCAAGGAGCTGTTCGAGTCGATCCAGCCGATCAAGGTCAGCTCGCGCGATCAGGCGATCGCGAAGGTCCGTAACGGCGACGCGCTCGCGGCGCTGATCATCCCGTCGGACATCGTCAGCCAGATCGAGAGCCTGATCACGACCGGCGTTGGCAGCCCGTCGGTCGACGTCGTCCTCAACACCA
This sequence comes from uncultured Solirubrobacterales bacterium, assembly GCA_963812225.1. GTDB lineage: Bacteria > Actinomycetota > Thermoleophilia > Solirubrobacterales > Solirubrobacteraceae > Palsa-465. The sequence continues at coordinate 415,786 of CAWEUN010000001.1, read as the reverse complement.
AGGACCCGCTCGAGCGCCAGTTCGTCGACCAGGCGATCAACTCGAGGCTGAGTCAGGTCGAGCAGGCTGTGTCGAAGCAGGTCCTGGGCGTCGCGGTCGCCGACCTCCACAAAGTCCTCAACGGCGGCACCCTCCAGTTCCTCGGCCAGAACATCCAGTTGCTCGGACTGCGCAACTCCCGCACGATCATCGAGGGCAGCCTCGCCTCGCTGCCGCCTCACGCGCCTGTGCGCGCCGCCCTGCGCCAGGTCGTCTCGTTCTTCGACCTGGCGATCGGCGGGCTCGGGTTCGCGACGCCCGTGCTCGGGTCGATCGGCAACCCGCTCACGGTCAACCTGACCCAGCTCTCGGGCAAGACCACCCCCACCGACCAGTACGCGATTGCGATCGCGGTGATCGTCTCGCTGATGTTCGTCACGCTGCTGCTCGCCGCCGCGATGCTCGCGCTCGAACGATCCGAGCATGCCTACTCGCGCCTGGTCCGCGGGCTGATCTCGCCGACCGGGCTGCTCTCGGAGAAGATCGTCCTGTCGGCCGGCTGCGCGGCGCTGGTCGCGTTGCTGATGGCGGCGTTCGTGTCGCTGTTCGTGCACCTCGATTGGGGCCGGTTCGAGCTGTGGGTGCTCGCGCTGGCGCTCGGGGGACTCGCGTTCGGGGCGCTGGGCGTGGCGATCGGCGGCCTGGCGCGCGAGGTCAGCGTGGCCTCGCTGATGGCGTTCCTGATCTCGCTGCCGATCGCGTTTATCGCCCTGATTCCGGCGGACGCGGTGTCGGGGACGCTGAAGCGCGTGCTCGACGCCGTCTCGTTCGTGTTCCCCTTCAAGGCCGCGCTCGACGCCGTCAACAATGCGTTCAACGGCACCGCGCCGGGGATCGTCGGACCGCTCATCCACCTGGCCGTGCTCACCGTGGTCTTCGGGGCGCTCGCCCGTCTCGCCCTTCGGCGTTATGCCTAAGGAACGCCCCGGCCTCTGGCAGAACCTCTGGGTCCGCCTCGCGGTGGCGCTCGCGTTCGCCGATGCGTCGATCGTCGTCCTCGCGCTGCCGGAGATCGTCGACCATCTCCACACCTCGATCTCGCATGTGGTGTGGGTGATCGTGGCCTACAACCTCGCGCTGATCGTGGGCGCCGTGGCGATCATCCCGGTGGCCCGCCGGGTGAGCTCGGTCCCGGCGCTCGTCGCCGGGCTCGTGGTCTTCGGGCTCGCGTCGATCGGCTGTGGCGCCTCGAACAGCCTCGCTGTACTTATCCCGTTCCGATGCGTGCAGGGTCTCGGCGGCGCGCTGATCCTGTGCTCGTCGCTCGTCCTGTTCGCGGGTACCGCCCGTCAGGGCGACTCGCCACTCGTGGGCTGGGCGGCGGCCGCGGCGATCGGGGCGGCCGTCGGGCCGGCCGCGGGCGGCATCCTCACCCAGCTGTTCACGTGGCGCGCGATCTTCTTCGCGCAGGCGCCAGTCGCGGCGTTCGCGGCGATCGCCGTGCTCGCCGCCCGCCCGCCGACGGTCGCCGAGCTCCCAGCCGAGGCCCCGACAGAGCGTTCGGCGCTCGACCCCCTGTCCGCCAACGTCGCGCTCGCGCTGCTGTCCGCCGGGCTGATCGGCGCGCTGTTTCTCGTCGTGATCGAGCTGATCAACGCGTGGCTGGTCTCGCCGATCGGCGCCGCCGCGGTCGTGACGACGATCCCGGTGGCGACGGCGATCGCGGAGCGCCTCGTGCGCGGCCGCTCGCCGATCCTTCTCGGAGCCGTCGGCTCCGCGCTCGTCGGCGCCGGTCTGATCCTCCTCAGCCTGGTCACGCATAAAGCGATCGGCATCGTCGTGGTCGCCTTGGCGTTGTGCGGCGCCGGCCTTGGTCTCGGATTCCCCGGCTTGACCACGGCGGCTCTCCGGAGCCGGGGTGTCCTCGCGGCGCGCGCCGCCAAGACGGTGGCGGCGCGCGACGCCGGCCTCGTCCTGGGCCTGCTGCTGCTCACCCCTGTGTTCGTCAACCAGCTGAACGCCGCGCCCGACCAGGCGACGAAGACCGCCGCCGGCTACGTCCTGATCGCGCCGATCCCGTTCACGATGAAGACGGAGCTCGCGGCGCGCCTGGAGGTGGCGGTGGCCTCGGCGCCGCTCAGCAGCCCGCCTGACATCGCGCCGGCGTTCGACAAGGTCAGCGCCTCGGCAACTCCATCTCAGAAGGCGACGCTCGCCGCGCTCGAGAAGCAGCTGGGCGACGTCATCGACCGCGCCGCCACCCACGTCTTCAGGCGGCCATTCCTGTACGCCGCGCTGCTCGCGCTGCTCGTCTTGCCGCTGCTGTCCGTCCGGTTCGGTTACGCGCGGCTCAGCGACGCTGCGTCGTCTGGCGGAACAGCACCACGCAGATCGCCGCGATGATCAGCGCGATCACCGGCAGCGTTGCGCCGATCACGCCGGCGATCGCCAGCACCAGGCCGACAACTCCAACGACGCCGGCGACACCGCCGGTCACGACGAGCCGGTACGCGCGCTGTTCGCGAGCGCGGCGCGGCGTGTAGCCGCCACGTTTCTGAAGATCGGCCATGAGCAGAGCGTATCGCGCGAGCGCGTAGGCTTGGCGCCGATGCCAGAAACTCATCACATTCTCTTCTACGACTACGTCGACGACATCCTCGAGCGCCGAGGTCCCCACCGGGAGGCCCACCTGGCCCACATTCGCGGCGATGACCGGATCGTGATGGCGGGTCCCCTCGGTGATCCCCCGTACGGAGGGGCGTTCGTCTTCCGCACCGCGGATCCGGACGTGGCCGAGCAGTTCGCCCAGGCCGATCCGTACGTCCAGGCGGGTCTCGTGACCGCGCGGCGGGTCGAGCTCTGGAACGTGATCTAGCCGTGGGCACACGCGCCGGGGTTGTCGAGCCCGAGCTGGCGGGCGCTGCACCGACGGCGCTCGTGAGCCCGTACGCTCGATAAACGGCGCTGGGGAAGGAGGAGGGTGAGCGCGCCTCAGGTGCCCGATCAGCCGCTCGGATGCTGCATAACGCGTCAACACCGGCGTGAATGCCGAGCCCTGTCGGGTTAGGCACACTCCCCGTGCACAGCTCGACAAGCCTAAGCCTCCGAGCCGAGATTGACGCGTTGAGCAGGTTTTTCAGGGCCAGATTCCACAGCTCCGTCACCGGTTGGTGACGGTCTCTACACATTCGACACGCCCGCGCCACAAATCGGCCCCGAGGTACTCGCGACCAACCTCACCAACCCCCTTCCCCAGCGCCGTTTCCCGAGCCGACCGCCACCCGCGGCCACGAGGCACACAGCGCCAGCAAGCGCTGAGTCGACTGCGATCGAGATCTCCGGGGGTATTCTCAGTCGAGCCTATGCCGTTCCCCCAGACTCGCCTGCGCCGGCTGCGCGCCACCGGCGCGTTGCGGGGCCTCGTCCGCGAGACCCAGCTCGCGCCCAGCGATTTCGTCTATCCGATGTTCGTCGCCCACGGGCTCGACCGGCGCGAGCCGATCCCGGCCATGCCGGGCATCGACCACCTCTCGATCGCGCACGCGGTCGCGGAAGCCGGCGAGGCCGCCCGCCTCGGCATCCCCGCCGTGCTGCTGTTCGGTCTCCCCGCCGCCAAGGACGAGGAGGGGTCCGGAGCGTGGGACGACGAGGGGATCGTGCAGCTGGCGACGCGCGCGATCAAGGAGGCCCACCCGGACCTAATCGTGATCACCGACCTTTGCCTGTGCGAGTACACGAGCCACGGCCACTGCGGGGTGGTGCGACCCGACGGCAGTGTCGACAACGACGCCACGCTCGAGCTGCTCGCGCGGACGGCGGTCTCCCAGGCGCGGGCCGGCGCGGACATCATCGCGCCGAGCGACATGATGGACGGTCGGGTCGGGGTCATCCGCACGGCGCTCGACGAGGAGAGCCTGACCGACACCCCGATCCTCGCGTACTCGGCCAAGTTCGCGTCCGCCTTCTACGGGCCGTTCCGTGAGGCTGCCGACTCGGCGCCGGCGTTCGGCGATCGCCGCGGCTACCAGATGGATCCGGCGAACGGCAACGAGGCTGTCCGCGAAGCGCGCCTCGACGTCGAGGAGGGGGCCGACATCGTGATGGTCAAGCCGGCCCTCCCGTATCTCGATCTGATCCGCCGCATCAAGGACGACACGCAGATGCCGCTGGCCGCCTACAACGTCAGCGGCGAGTACGCGATGGTCAAGGCCGCCGCCGCGGCCGGCTATATGGACGAGCGGGCAACTGTGCTCGAGATTCTGACCGCGATCCGCCGCGCTGGGGCCGACGTGATCATGACCTACCACGCAAAGGACGCTGCCGGATGGCTTCAGTAACCAGACAGCCGGATGACACGGGCGCGGGCCAAAACAGCGAGGCCGGACGCCGAGCAGCCCGCAAGCCCGTGCCCAAGCTGCGGAGTCGCAAGGACGGCGCCGCGATCCCGCTCGACGACCTCGACAAGCGGCTGCTCAACCTGATGCAGGGCAGCTTCCCGATCGCGCCGCGGCCCTACCGGCACGTCGCCGGGGAGGCCGGCATCAAGGAGCAGGAGGTGATGGCTCGCGTCCAGCGCCTGCTCAACGAGCGGATCATCCGCCAGGTCACGCCGATCTTCGACACGCGCGCCCTTGGATACTCGTCGATGCTCGTCGCTGCCAAGGTCGACCCCGACAATCCGTGGCGCGCCGCGAACATCATCAACGAGCACCCCGGCGTCTCTCACAACTACCTACGTAATCACGAGTTCAACATCTGGTTCACGATCGCGACCGAGCCCGACTCTCCGCTCGGGCTGGATAAGACGCTCGAGGTTCTGGGAGCCCTCGCGGGAGCCGAGTCGATCCGGCAACTGCCGACGCTCAAGCTATTCAAGATTCGGATGGACCTCGAGATGGAGGGCGGCACCGAGCAGCTCGCGAAGGCGGCCGAGGAGGTCGCGCCCGCCGAGATCGAGCCGCAGCCCTACGACGAGTTCGACAAGGCGGTGATCCGGGCGCTGCAGGGCGACATGCCCGTGATCACAGAGCCCTACGCGCCGGCGGCGGAGCGACTTCAGATCCCCCAGGAGCAGCTGCTGGCCCACCTCGAGCGGATGTGTGAGCGGCGGCTGCTCCGGCGCGTCGCGGCGATCCTCTACCACCGCCGTGCGGGCTTCAGCGCCAACGGGATGGGCGTGTGGAAGGTGCCCGACGAGCGGATCATGGAGCTCGGCCCGCGCATGGCGGCCTTCCGTGGCATCTCCCACTGCTACCAGCGGCCCACTTATGCCGATTGGCCGTACTCGATCTTCACGATGGCCCACGGCCGCTCCAAGGAAGAGTGCGACGCGATCCTCGACTCGATCGCCACCGAGACCGAGATCACCGACCGCGCCACCCTCTACTCGTCGACCGAGTTCAAGAAGATTCGGCTCCTCTATTTCACGGACGACTACCGGGCCTGGGAACGCCGGCACGCCGGGGTTTGACGCTCGCTCCCATTAACGACCTCCGCTCGGCGCAGCTGTACGAACGCGCGCTCGAGGTCCTTCCCGGAGGGGTCAACTCTCCCGTCCGTGCGATGGAGGCGATCGGCCGCGACCCGATCTTTATCGCGCGTGGCGAGGGGTCGCGGATCTTCGACGTCGACGGGAACGAGTACGTCGACTGGGTTTGCTCGTGGGGCCCGCTGATCGTCGGTCACGCCCACCGGGCCGTCGTCGACAACGTCGTCGAGGCGTCGCTGAACGGGACGAGCTTCGGTGCCCCCACCAAGGGCGAGGTCGACCTCGCCACCGAGGTCGTGAGCCGCATCCCGTCGGTGGCGCTGGTGCGGATGACCTCCTCGGGCACCGAGGCGACGATGAGCGCGATCCGGCTCGCCCGCGCCGCCACCGGCCGCGAGCCCGTGCTCAAGTTCGCCGGCGCCTATCACGGCCACGTCGACGGGCTGCTCGCCCAGGCCGGCTCCGGCCTGGCCACGCAGGGGATCCCGTCGAGCCCGGGCGTGCTCGAGGCGGCGACGAGGGCCACCGTGATCGTCCCCTGGAACGATGTAGACGCCGTGGTCGAGGCGACCGAGCGCTTCGAGTTGGCGGCGATTCTGGCCGAGCCGATCGCCGCGAACATGGGCGTCGTGCCGCCGGAGCCCGGCTTCCTCGAGCTGCTGCGCGAGCGGGCCGACCGCACCGGGGCGCTGCTCATTTTCGACGAGGTGATAACGGGCTTTCGGGTCGCCCGCGGCGGCGCGCAGGAACGGTTCGGCGTGACGCCCGACCTCACGATCCTCGGCAAGATCATTGGCGGCGGCGTTCCCGCCGCCGCGTACGGCGGGCCCGAGGTGCTGATGGATCGGATCGCGCCGGCTGGCGACGTCTACCAGGCCGGAACGCTGTCGGGGAATCCGCTGGCGATCGCGGCGGGGCTGGCCACGCTGGAGCTGCTCGACGAGCGCGCCTATCTCCGCGTCGCGGAGACCACCGAACAGCTTGCCGAGGGCCTGCGCGGCGCCGCGGCGGGCGCGGGCGTCCCGCTGCAGGTCCAGACGGCGCCGGGACTCCTGACGCCGTTCTTCACCGACCGACCGGTCCGCAACTACGCCGATGCGGCGGCGTGCGATCTCGATGCCTACGGCGCCTGGTGCCGCGCCCTGCTGGCGCTGGGGATCTACCCGCCGCCCTCGCAGTTCGAGGCCTGGTTCCCATCGGTCGCGCACACGCCTAAGGATGTCGAGCGGACGGTCGAGGCGGCCGGGCTGGCGTTCGCGGAGCTGACGTCGGCGTGAGCGGCACAACGTCGCTGCAGGCCGCTCTCGTGGAGCACGGCGGCGCCCTCGCCGAGGCGGCGGAGCAGTACGTCCCACCGCCGGAGTTTGTCCCAGGACCACCTCAGCTCGCCGCCGCCGGGCCCCGGGCGGCCGAGCGCGAGGACGAGTATGAGCTGTTGCTCGAGATGATCCTCGAGGGCTCGCATCTGCACTACGGACCTCAGCGGGTGGTGCGTACGGACGACCAGGATCTGGCGCTGCTGCTCGGGGATCAGCTATACGCGCTGGGCCTCGTCCGGCTGGCGGCTCTCGGCGATCTCGAGGCCGTGGACGAGCTCGCCGACGTGATCTCGCTCGTCGCCCAGGCGCACGCTTCCTCGGACCGCGAGCTCGCCGACGCGGTCTGGGACGCGGGTGCCGCCGCGATCGGATGGGGGCCGAGCGACGGCCATGCTGCCGCGAAGAAGCTCGCACGCTCGGGGGACGGTGGCGCGGCGGACGCACTCCGAGGCGCTGCCGCGAGCGCCCGCGGGGGATCGTGACGACCGTCGCGATGTTGACGATAAGCTGCCAGCGGCGTTCAATGGTGCCGAGGTCGTTAGCTAGAGGCGCACTTGCCCGATAGACACAGAGAACGGAAGCCGAAGTACACCTCGGAACGCCAGTTCCCGGGCGCGTTCGAGGGCGAGACCGTCACGCGCCGGCGGTTGATGGGCCTCACAGTTCAGGGCGCCGGCGTGATCACCGTGGCCGCGTTCACGCTTCCCGCGCTCGGGTTCGCGCTGGCTCCGGTGTTCAAGCAGCAACCGGTCGTGTGGCAGCCAATCGGCCCGCCCTCGATGTTCCCGGAGGGCACGTACACAACGGCGGTGATCACGTACGCGCCCGCGATCGGGCAGGCGGGCAAGACGATCGCATACGTCCGCAAGCGCAACCCCGCGATCGACACCGAGCCCGAGGACCAGTACAACCACTACATCGCGCTGTCGTCGCGGTGCATGCACCTGGGTTGCCCCGTGCGCTACGTGTCCGCCGCGGAGCGCTTCATCTGCCCGTGCCATGGCGGCGTCTACAACTTCCGTGGCATCCCCGTCGGCGGCCCGCCCGTGCGTCCCCTCGATCGCTTCTACACGCGCCTCGAGAACGGCCTGATCGAGATCGGCCCACGGTATTCGGTGAACATGGAACTCCAGCGGTTCTCCCCGCGTGATCCGGGCCAGCCGCTGAACGGGATCGGGCAGTTCCTGTATCCAGCCAGATTCTCGACCGCCAAGCCCTAGCGACGATGCCGCCACCGCTCCCGAAGGTCCTCTCGCCGAAACCGAAGCGCCCCGGTGACAACGGCGACGGCAGTCCGGCCACGCCGGCCGAGGCCGGGATCACCGTCGTCGACTGGATCGACGAGCGGATGTCGGTCTCGCCGGGGCTCCGGTGGATGCTCTTCCGCAAGGTTCCGAAGGGGATCAACTGGGCATACACGCTCGGGTCGGCGACGATGTTCGCGTTTCTCTCGCAGGCGGTCACGGGCGTGTTCCTGGCGATGTACTACCGCCCCGATGCGAACGGCGGCGCCTACGCGTCGATCCGCAACATCAACGACAACATCTTCCTCGGGCAGTTCGTGCACGGGATGCACAAGTGGGGCGCGTCGGTGATGATCATCCTGATCTTCCTGCACATGGGGCGCGTGTTCTTCTTCGGCGCCTACAAGTACCCGCGGGAGCTGACCTGGGTGATCGGCGTCGTGCTGTTGATCCTGACGCTCGCGGAGGGCTTCACCGGCTACCTGCTCCCATTCGACGACCGCGCCTACTGGGCGACGATCGTCGGTGTGAACATCAACGGCACCGGGCCGTTCATCGGACCGTTCCTGAATGATTTCCTGCGAGCGGGCCCCGAGTTCGGGGCGACGACCCTGTCGCGCTTCTACTCGATCCACATGCTGCTGATCCCAGGCCTGATCGCTGCACTGATCGGCGCGCACCTGTTCCTGGTCACAAAGCTGGGCATCTCGTCGCCGCCGTGGTTGAAGGCCGAGGAGCCCGACGTGCTCGAGCGTGCGGAGACGTGATCGGTGAGCGGGGTTAGGCGGGCGCGATGAATCAGGAACAGAAGGAGGCCTATCTCCGCCAGTACTCGATCCTGAAGAACCAGGGCAAGCCGTTCTACCCATACGCGCTGGCGAAGGACTCGATCATGGCGATGATCGTGATCTTCGTGATCATCTTCCTGGCGCTGATGTTCGGCGCCGAGCTCGGGCAGCAGGCGGACCCGACGACCACGACCTACGTTCCCCGCCCGGACTGGTACTTCTTCTTCCTGTTCGAGGTCCTGCGCGTGATGAAGAACGTGCCGGACTTCACCCCGATGGCGACGATCGGGGTCCCGACGATCTGCATGATCCTGCTGTTCCTGCTGCCGTTCTACGACCGCAGCCCCGAGCGGCTGATCTGGCGGCGCCCGATCGCGCTCTCGGCCGGCGTGGCGACGATCGCGGCGATGGCGTATCTGACCTATACCGGCGCCAACACCGGCTCGCCGAACTCGGTGGACCTGAAGCCGCCTGCCGGGTTATCCAGCGAACAGGCGGCGACGTTCCGCGCCGGCGAGCTCGTCGTCGGACAGTCGGGTTGCCTGGCCTGCCACGTCATCGGCGACAACGGCAATAACGGACCCGGACCGCCGCTGACCCACGTCGGCTCCGAGCTTCCGGCCGCCGCGATCGCCTCGACGCTGCGCAATCCGACCGCCCCGATGCCGTCGTTCAAGAGCCTGGCCCAACAATATCCACAGAAGTTCCAGAACCTGGTCAACTTCCTGTCGATGCTGCAGTAGGCCTTCTTCGGCTTAAGACACGGAGCGCACGGTTGGCACTGGGGAACGGCCAAGGCACGCTGGAAGAGGAACAGGTACGGGCGATGTTCGACCGGATCGCCGGCCTGTACGACCGCATGAACACGGTGATGACCGCGGGCCTACACCACCGCTGGCGCCAGCGTGCTGCCGACCTCGCCGGCGTGGCGCGCGGCGACCGTGCGCTCGACGTCGCGACCGGGACCGGCGATCTGGCGCTCGAGCTGGCCGGTCGCGTCGGCCCCGACGGCGAGGTGGTCGGCAGCGACTTCTCGGAGCGGATGCTCGAGCTGGCGCGCGCCAAAGCGGCCGCTCGCGCGGGCGTCGTCGCCGCGCCGGATGTCCGGTTCGAAGCCGGCAACGCGCTGGCGCTCCCCTACGGCGACGGCGAGTTCGATGCGGCCACGGTCGGCTTCGGCGCGCGCAACTTCTCCGATCTCGAGCTAGGGGTGCGCGAGATGGCGCGGGTCGTGCGACCCGGCGGCCACGTCGTGATCCTCGAGATCACGACCCCGCAACGCCCGCCACTGTCGACGTTCTTCCAGCTGTGGTTCGACCGCGTGGTGCCGGCGCTCGGACGGTTCGCCGGGGACGCACAGGCCTATAGCTACCTCCCGAGCTCTGTCCGGCGCTTTCCCGGGCCCGAGGAGCTGGCCGGCGTGATGTCCCGGTCCGGGCTCACCGGTGTTCGCTACGTGTTGACGGCGGGTGGGATCATTGCGCTGCACGTGGGGGTCGTCGAGCGATGAACGCCGTCCAAGAGGTGCTCGATGCAGGCGGAGACTCCGTGCCCGAGCTGATGGACCAGGTCGAGGCGCGCATGGCGGCGCTCAGCTCGGGCCATGGCCCACTCCTCGCCCGCTACGCCGGCGACACGATCGCCGCCGGCGGCAAGCGGCTGCGGCCGTTGCTCGTGTGCCTGGCCGCCGGCGTCCCGCCGCCCTCGAGCGATGGGTTAGTGCGCGCGGCGGTGGCGGTCGAGCTCGTGCACGCTGCGACCCTCGTCCACGACGACGTCCTCGATGGCTCCTCGCTGCGCCGGGGCCGGCCGACGGTCGTCGCCGCCGGCGGACGCCAGCTCGCCACGGCGACCGGCGATCTCCTGTTCTCGCGCGCGTTCGCCGAGCTCGCCGGCGCCGGGTCGGTCGCCGCCGTGCGGATGCTGTCGCGGGCGAGCTCCGAGCTCGCGGCCGGCGAGCTGATGCAGCGCGCCGACGCCTGGAAGCTCGAGGTCACCGTCGAGCGCTACCTAGCCCGGTGCCGGCTCAAGACGGGGGTGCTGTTCCGGGCCGCGTGTGAGCTGGGCGCGCTCGCCGGCGGTGGCGAGGTCACCTCGCTCGCGGCGTTCGGCGAGCAGATCGGCGTGGCCTTTCAGATCCTCGACGACATCCTCGACGTATCGGGGCCGCCGGAGCGCACGGGCAAGCCGCGGGGCGCCGATCTGCTGGATGGCACCGTGACGCTGCCGCTGATCCTGGCGTGCGCGCGCGACTCAGAGCTCGCCGGCGTCGAGCTCCGCTCGATCACCACGCCGGCGCACGCGGCGTCGCTCTGCGATCGGATCGAGGCCACTGGCGCGATCGTTCCGGCGAGGGAGCGGGCGCTGGGCTTGGTGCGCGGCGCCAAGCAGCAACTGCCGGCGTTGCCTGAGCGCCAGCGCGTCGCGCTCGAGCTGGTTGCCGACCGCGTCGTCGATCGCTACTCGTAGGGGCGCCGGCGAGCCCGCGCGCCGGCGGGGCCGTTCGTCGGCTCAGAAATCCTCGGGCAGGATCAGGTCCCGCTGGAGCGCCGAGACGAAGCGCTCGACCTGCTCGGCCATGTTCGCGTGGGCGAGCCGCCTGAGGTCGCCGAGAAGATCTGCCAGACCCTCATCGAGCTGGTCCTCGAGCTCGTGGACCTGGTCCTCGTTGAACACGCCTTCGGTGCTCCAGCGACAGTTGGGGCACTCGAGCGTGAGCTCCCACCGGTCCTCTGCTGACTCGCTCCACGCCAGCGGCTGAACCAGCTCGGACTCGCAGTCCGGGCAGATGTGGAGCGGCGGCTGGAGCGCCTGGTCGGGCTCACGGAACCTGACGACCTCGATCGACCGACCGCTGGGAAGCACGATCCTGCGGACTGAATGTTGGTGCTGGCGTTGACGGTCGTTCATGGGTCGTTCCTTGATCAATTTCCCCATCGGCGCGAGCGGGCTGTAGCTTGAGCCGTTCTTCGGGTCTTATTAAGGCCGCGCCTTCTCCAGGGACGATCTGGACCGCTACCCTTTGAGCCCCATCAGCGAGGTCTGAGGAATGTTCCGCAACCCAACCACCGATTTAGTCGTCGTCCTGTTGATCGTTCTCCTGATCTTCGGTCCCAAGCGGCTGCCCGGCCTGGGCAAGCAACTCGGTCAAGGGATCCGCGAGTTCAAGGACTCGATCACCGGCCACGACGACGCCGAGGACGCCGCCGATCCACCTGCGATCGCGCCCTCGACAACGAAACCGCCGGCCGCGAGCGCCCCTGAGCGCGAGTCGACCGAGGTCGGATCCGAGCGTCGCTCCTAGCGGCTGTTCGATCGGACGGTGTAGGCATGGCGCAGGTCCTACGGCCGATCGGGCACGAGGATCGACTGAGCATCGTCGACCACCTCGACGAGCTGCGGTCGCGGTTGATCATCTGTGGCGCAGTTCTGGTCGTCGCCTTCGGTTTCTGCTTCTGGCAGAACCACGCCCTCCTGCACCTGCTCAACCGGGCGCTGCCGTCGACGTCGACCGCGGCTGATCAGCATGGGCTCGCCGCGGTCCCGACGGAGGCGGTCAAGGAACGCCAGGCCTTCACCGCCTCGGCGAAGGCGTATACGGCGCTGGCCGCGTCGCCCCAGCTGGCGGCCGATGTCCGCCAGCAATACGCCCATCTCGCCGTTGCGTTCTCCCAGGCCGCGAAGGCGCTGCCGAGCACCGCCCCCGAACGGGAGAAACCCATCACGATCGGGGTCGGCGAGCCCTTCATGACCACGCTCACCGTCTGTGCGTACTTCGCGCTGCTGTTCGCGCTCCCGGTCCTGATGTACCAGGCGTACGCCTTCGTGATACCCGCCTTGAACCAGAGCGAGCGCAAGATCGCGTTCCCGCTCGTGCTGAGCGCGCCGGCGTTGTTCATCGTCGGCGTGCTGTTCGCGTTCCTGGTCGTGCTCAAACCCGCGGTGCACTTCCTTCAGGGCTACAACAGCGAGCAGTTCAACATCCTCGTCCAGGCGAAGACGTTCTACCAGTTCGAGATCCTGACGATGCTCGGGATCGGCCTCGCCTTCCAGATGCCGCTGGTATTGCTGGGCCTACACCGGCTCGGGGTCATAAATGGGAGCACTCTGACGACACACTGGCGCTACGCTACGGTCATCATCGCCGTCATCGCGGCGGCGATGCCGGGGGCGGATCCGGTCACGACCGGACTCGAGATGCTGCCTCTTGTTGTTCTTTTCTTAGCAAGTATCGTCATGCTCAAATTCGCCGATCGACGCGCGGCTGCGCGCGCGAACGCCGAGCTTTCGCAGATGAACGACGGACTGGACCCAACCTAAAACACCAATGCTTTTCGATCTTCGTAGCCGCGGCCGTCGCCGTACCGTGCAGGCGGTCTACCTCGGCCTCGCCGTCCTGATGGGCGGCGGCCTGATCCTCTTCGGCGTCGGTGCCGGCAACGGCTTCGGCGGGATCCTCAACGCCTTCAATGGCGGTGGCGGCTCGAGCGCCCAGAAGCAGATCGTCAGCCAGCAGGAGAAGACCGCGCTGGCGCAGACCAAGGCGCAACCGAACAGCACCGGCGCCTGGGCTGACCTCGTGGAGGCTCGCTTCACCAACGCAGAGCAGGGCGCCAACTACAACTCCAATACCGGCACGTTCACGTCCGATGGCAAGGCGGAACTCCAGCGGATGACGAGCGACTGGCAGCAATACCTCAAGCTGACCCGCAACAAGCCGGACTCCAACCTGGCGGTGATGGCGGCGAGGGCGTACGGCCAGCTGGGCGACTATGCCAACCAGTCCCAGGCCTGGGACATGTACACGCTCGCGAATCCGAGCCAGGTGAAGGGCTACGAGTGCCTCGCCGCCTCGGCCTACGCCGCCAAGCAGAACCGGACAGGCGATCTCGCCGCCGCCAAGGCGCTCGGCCTCGTGCCCAAGTCCTCGCGCACCCAGCTCAAGCAGGCGATCGACGCGGCGAAGACCAGCCCCACGGTGGCGCAGCAGTGCTAGCGCCCGACGTCGCGCGGTAGCGTCAGGGCGTCCGCGTGGCGCGGCAGCGTTAGTGCACCGGGCCGCGACGAAGCTCCGGCTGACGCCGGTTGGGAGCTAACATCGCCCGCCGGACTACAAGGGGCCGTTAGCTCAACTGGTAGAGCAGGGGACTCTTAATCCCAAGGTTGGAGGTTCGAGTCCTCCACGGCCCACTCGGGAAGCCCCGCTCCAGCGGGGTTTTTGTCGTCTTGCGATCAGCCGCGGTCGATCTCGGCGGCGATGCTCTGCGCGAACGCGTCCGGGCGTGAAAGAAATGGGTGGTGCCCAGCGCTGAACTCGACGAGCCGGGTGCCGGCTCTGACGCGTTGACGCTGCACCTCGGCTGGGGTGGCGAGGTCCTCGGTGCAGACGAAGTACGTGGCGGGCTTCTCCCGCCAGGCAACCTGGCGGGGTGGCTGCGTGAAGGGCGTGAGGGACTGGCGCGTGAGACGGTCCAGTGCCTGCTCGGTCGTGACCTCGTCGCAGTCTTGGAGAAAAAACTCGCGGACCATGTCGGGATCGACGCCAACGGTGCCGTCCTCGCCCGGCTGCAACCACGGCGCTGGCTCAGAGCCGATGAGATCGGCCTGCGACTGTCCGGCGTCCGGCATCACGGAGGTCACGTAGAGCAGTTGGGTGACTCGATCATCAGCGCCGGCCTCAGTGACGATCACCCCGCCGTAGGAGTGACCGCACAGCACGACCGGCCCCTCGGCCGCAGTGATCGCATGGCGGCACGCGTCGACGTCGTCGTAGAGGTCGCCGAGCTCGTCGCCAGTCTCTCCGCAGCTGGACAGCGGCACCGCGACGGTGGTGATTCCGTGATCAGCGAGCGGTTGGGTCATTTCAGCCCACCACCATGCGGCATCGCGGACACATGCGCCGTGAACAAAGATCAAAGTCGGCACAAGGAGCACGATAACGCAACGCTCGGGTTGCGCTTGCCGCGACTTCTACCCTAGGAGAGGGCTACTCGATCAAACCGTCGAAGGCGGGGCCAAGGAGGAGCACGTCGACCTCCTGATGAAACCGCCACACGCCCCCAGCCTCGTCGCGACAGTCGCGCAGGTACGGACCGAGGTGCCGAGCCGTCATCATCTCCCGCAGCGAGACGGAATCGTCGAACGCGCATCGCTGAAGGTAGCCCTCGACGGTGTCGGCGTTCTCTAGTGCGGTGGTGTGCTCGTAGGACAGGCGGACCGCGTGAGGGTCGGCGCCGCAGGCGCGCAGCGCCTCGGCGAGATCCTCTGACGCGGCGTACAACGTGCCCTGGCCGTCGCGGAGGTCGTCGAGGAAGTGGCGGTAGAAGCGCAGGTAGTGGCCCTCGCGGCTACCCTGCGCGATGAGCAGAGCGCCACCGGGCGCGAGTGCCGCGAGCATGCGTGCGGCGGCCGCGTGGACCGCGCCAGGCGAGAGGGAGTAAAGAGCGTGGGTGGCCCAGACGACGTCGAACGGTCCGACGGCGTCGTCGAGCTCCTCCACAAGGGTTTCGTGGCGAGCGGCCCCGACGAACGGCGGGCGAAGCGCGTGCTCGGCCTCCAACAAGGAGAAGGGAGACGGGTCGAGCAGGTCGTAGTCGATCCGCAGCTCACCGGACAAGACGCCGACACCGCCGAAGTCTTGCAGCGCCTCCGGGAACTTTCCTGAACCGCAGGCGACATCGAGCAACGTGATACCTCGGCGCCCGTCGGCAACGCGCCGTAGCCATGCCGAATGGTTGACGAAGCCTCGAGCGAGACGCTCATAGTCCCGGCGCGCGAGCGCGTAGAAGGCGTCCATTTCGGCTCGAGACTCTTCACTCCAGTGGGCCAGGCTGCGCGCGGCGGTATCCACGGCCCGGAGTCTAGGCTCACACCGTTCACGTGCAGCGGAGCCGTGCCGACACCGCTCTCGGCGCGCGGCGACGGCGATCGTTGTCGCTCAGCCGTGGGCCGAGTAGGTCGCGGGCATTTTCAGCGTCACGCCCCGCTTGTCGATCGTCCCCTTCTCTGTGGCCGTGGCCGCCTTCTCGTCGGTCGACCATTCGACCCGCAGGTGCCCGCTCAGGCCGTGCGGCCCGGCGACGGTGAGCGTCGCGTGCAACACCGAAGACTTCCTGTCCAATGTCGCCGTGCCGGACACGGCGAGGTCGGGGACAAAGCGGGTCGAGTGGAAGCGCAGCACGAGCGGCCCGTAGGAGTAGTAGCCGCCGGTGACATCGAAGGACCCGCCGTAGAGGCCATAGCCGCGCCCGCCGGCGAGCAGGTTGTACCAGCGCTCGAGGGCATCGCCGACGGTCTCGGTGGTGACCCACGCGATCTGCCGGTCGAGCTTGGTCGAGTGATCGGCGCGGCCGGCGGGGTCCGCCTCCGGGGAGTGCGAGACGCTCTTCGGGAACGCGGGCACCACGTACTGCGCGGGCACGCGCTCGGCGCAGGAGGTGTTCCCGGCGGCGCCGGTGGCGAGGTACCGGCGCGTGATCACCGACACGCAGTGGAGGAAGTCGACCTGGGCGGTGACGTGATTGGAGTTGGCCACACGGACGAAGGTCGCGTCCGGCCAGGCCGCCGCCACCCTGCGGGCGTCGCCGAGCGGGGTCGCCTGATCGAGCAGTCCATCCAGGACGAGCACCGGGATCCGCGACAAGCGGGCGCCGCGCGGGAACGGCGGGTCGAGCACGGCTGGCCGTGGCCAGCGGAGGCATCCGTATACGAGTTCGTTTTCGTCGAGCGATGCCAGCCACACCCGTTTCGAGAACGGGAAGAACACCCGGGCGCGCAGCCGCCTGAGGGCCTCTGCCAGCTCCGCCGCCCGCCGGGCGGTGCTTGAGCTCGTCTCCCACGCGGTCGGGTAGTCGTGGCAGGACACCGCCTCGAGGTCGCCGGCGGAGTAGCCGCTAGGCGCCCCGCCGGCGGCATTGAAGTTCGCGTCCTCGGCGGCGAGCCGCTCGATCGGGACAAGGTCGCCGTGCCGGGCCGCGATCAGGGCGGCGGGCAGGTCACGAAAGAACGTATAACTGTAGGTCGCGTCGTCGACGAGCTGAGCAAAGGCGTCCGCCGTGAGGTCGATGTGGCGCCGGGTGTGTGATTCGTCGTCAGCCACGCCGACGATCGGATGGCGGGCCAGCCGCCGGGCGAACGAGGCGATGTCGTGCAGGAGCTCGTCACGCTTGCAGCCCGGCCAGCCCCTGCACATCGTGTCCCACGCCCGGCGCAGCGCCGCCACCGCCTCCGGCTCGAGCGGGTCGAACCGCTGGTCGTAGGTGCCATCGAGCACGAGGTCGCGCACGAACCCCGGGTAATGGACTGCGAACACCTGAGCGGCGTAGCTGCCGTAGGAGTCGCCGTAGAGATCGACCCTGCTGACATGGATCGCTTCGAGCACTGCCCGCAGGTCCTCGGCGACGGCCGCGCTGCCATAGGCATTGGCCCGTTCGCCGAGCCTCCTCGCGCACGCGGCGACCACCGCGGCGTAATCGCTCGGCCGGGCGAGGGCGTCGTAGTCCTGCACGCCTGGACAGTCGATGGCATCAGAAGCGCCGGTGCCGCGCTGATCCATCAGGATGAGATCGTGGCGCCGACGCAGCGAGCCGATCATGAACAAGTAGCTCGCCGCTGACCCGGTCGAGGGATACCCGGGCCCGCCCTCTATGGCGACGATCGGCTCCAGGCCCGAGAGCGAGGAGGTGTGCAGGTACACCCTGAAATGAACCCGGAGCCTCCCCCGCCGTGGGGCGCTCCAGTACAGCGGGACCTCGATGGCGCCGCACAAGACGTGCTTTTGTCGCGGGCAACGTCGGACTACCGCCTCGGACGCCGGCTGGGCCCGTCGGGCGCGTGCAGTTGCCGCGGTTGGCGCGGCGGGAGCCAGCAAGCCCGCGACCAACACGATCCCGAGTAACACGGCGTGGAAGGTATGGCGACCACCACGCCGGGAGTCCGACAGCACCCTCACCCGCGTGTGAGACATACCGGGCGAGACTACCGCGGACGACCTCATCGGCCCGAGATTGGCGGGTGGACCCCGTCGCCCGCGCTGGGGCTACAGTGGTTTGGCTTGCTGGTCGCGCCACACACGATCGAGGTCGGCGGGGCCCAACGCCAGCAGCCATGCGGCACAGCAGAACCTGGCGCTGGGGCGCCGAGGCGCTGCCGTGCATCGCCACGAGGACCGCGGTCGGCGCACCTCCCCCTCGCGGCCAGGCTCCTCCTGGGCAAGGTGTCCTACGACGTGGACGCCACAGCCGAGATCTGGCGGGCGCTCGGCGGCGCCTGACCGGCGTCTGTCAGCGCACGCGTCAGCGGCGCCTCCGCCCGAGGCAGACCTTCACACCCTCGCTCGCCTGCCGGGTCCGCGGCGAGGCGTCGATGAGGATGCGATGCTTCGTGCGATGGCGGAAGTCGGCGGTTACGATGCGCAGGCGGCGCGAGATCTGGAGCGGGTGTCTATCGGCCTTCCCGCCGGCCTCGACGTCATGTGGCTGGGGGTTTCGGGTTACTGCCTGACGTACGAGGGCGTCTCCATCTTCATCGATCCGTACGTCTCACGCGTACCGCTGCGCGCGTTGCTTCTGCGCCGGCGCGCGCTTCCCGACTCCACGATGATCGAGCGGTATGCGGCCGCGCCCGGGGCTGTCGCGGGCATCCTGATCGGTCACACGCACTTCGACCACGCGGTGGACGCACCGGCGATCGCTCGCCGGCACGCGGCGAAGGCCTACGGATCGGCCTCCCTCGTTCAGCTGATGCGTGTTCACGGCCTCGGCCACCTGGCCGTCGAGATCGTGCCGCACCAGCCCTACGAGCTGGGGCCGTTCGTGGTCCGGTTCGTCCCCAGCCGTCACTCCAAGCTGTTGTTCGGTCGTAAGGTGCCGATGGACGGCCCGCTCACCTGCGATCAGTTGCACGGCCTCGTGCCGACGGCGTACAGGTGTGGACCCGTCTACGGCATGAGGATTGACGTCGCCGGGATCTCGCTCTACCACCAGGGCAGCGCGAATCTCGACGACGGCGAGTTGGCCAAGGGAACGGTCGACGTGTTCCTCGCGGGCGTCGCGGGACGCCAGGTCACTCCGCATTACTGGGAGCGCATCCTGCCGAAGCTTGATCCACGGATCGTCGTCCCGACCCACTACGACAACTTCTTTTCTCCACTCGGCCGTCCGCTGGATTTCGTCCGGAGCGTCGACCTCGCTGGCGTGCCGGACGAAGTGACGCGCGTGGCCCGAGACGCCAACGTGGCGGCTCTGACCCGCGTCGACGCGGTCTGATCAGCGCCGCGAGCGCTAGCGTCGTCGCACACGAACGACGACGCGGGCCGGTCGTACCGGTTCTCCGATCGAAAGAAACTCGCGGACCGACGCTCGGCGCTCGCAGTATGGACACATAATCGGATCGCCCGGCGAGAGCGCGGCATTCCCGATCGCCACCGGGGCGTCGCAACGGTCGCACGCCAGCGTCCCGAGAGCGAGCCGAGTCGAGCGGACCGAGAGCCGGACCTCCTCGTGTGCCGAAGCGACACGCGCACTCGGCTCGACCGCGCCTGAAGGAATTGACCCCCATTCCTGACCGAACGGCATGCCCGGAGTCTACGCAGTAAGCCGCCTGCCTCCGGGCGTCCGATTGGGACGAGTCTGGTAGGCAGCAGCGGACGGGCGCCAGTTGCGCCCGCCCGACCTCACGGCAGCCCACAACTTCCGGGCGTCGACCACGGACGCGTGGTGGAGTTCTGGTTGCCAATCGTCAGCGTGGCGCTCCAACTCGTGGTGCAGGGGTTCACGGCCGATTGCCATTTCACCTCGACGCTCCGGTTGGAGGGAGAGCCGATCATCCTGCCTTGCGTGGTGTGGCACGAGAACGACGTGTTCGAGGTCACCTGGCAGGCAAGCGGCGCGCCGGTTGTCCCAATGCCCGCCGTGAGCGTGCCGGTTCTGATCGGCTCGGTTGTCGTAGCCTGGAACTGGCTCCAGTAGCCGTTCTGGCAGCTGACGCCCGTCGTGTAGTCCCAGTACTGGTTCGGGGAACTGCCCTGCCCTGTACAACCCCGTACGCACTGATGCCGGAACTGCAGTCCGAGGCCGCGGGGTAGGTCGGCTTGGTTGGCTTCGTTGGTTTCGTTGGCTGCTTGTGGTGCTTGTGACGCTTGTGATGCTTGTGGTGTTTCTGCCGCTGGTGGTGCTTGTGATGCTTTTTTTCGCGAGGACGGCGTGGGGCGACGCCGCGGCCAGACTCGCTCCGACGGGCGAGCACGACCAATGCGGCGAAGATTGCGATCACGTGTCGACGGTGGCTCATCCCAAGCGCTCCGTCTTTCTTTTCCCCGGCTTTCGCTCGCGTCGGCGGCCCCACTCGCAAGGCGGTCCGATCGTAGTCGAGGCTGACGCACAAACACATCGCTCTGTCGGAAAGCGATGACAGACGCCCGGCGCCCACGCCGGGAGCGGGCGGACACCTCTCCGGCGAGCTTTTGCCGAAGCGAGGCTGGCCGCGAAACGCAACTCCTGTTTGCGTAACACGGCCAGCCCCCCGGCGAAGGAACCCAGCGCCGTCCGCGAGACCGAGTCCCGACCCCGATCCACGTCGCTTCTTGTCAACTCTTCACAAGAACAGGATCCCAGCGCGGTTTCTGCGACAGCCTCAGTCACGCACAGCGGGGCTAACAAGGGCGGAAATTACGTATATCTAGAGCGCGAGCCGCGGCCGATACGCCGGATCTCCCGCGCTGAGCCTCCACGCGAATAAGAGCGTCGTGCGAGAGGAGGGCGGGCGCGTTCGGGCCGTCTCAGCGCCGGCGGTTTACCGCGCGTGTCACCATGTGTGCACGATCAAGAAACCGTGACGAGGAGGAGCCCAGAGATGGCCGCAACCGAGAGAGCGATCCTTGCCGGAGGGTGCTTCTGGGGAGTCCAGGATCTGATCCGCAAGCTCGACGGCGTGACCAGTACGCGCGTCGGCTACACCGGCGGCGACATTCCCAACGCGACTTACCGCAACCACGGTTCGCATGCGGAGGCGATCGAGATCCTGTTCGACCCCGAGCGTATTTCCTATCGGGACCTGCTCGAGTTCTTCTTCCAGATTCACGACCCGACGACGAAGGACCGTCAGGGAAACGACGTTGGGGC
The DNA here is from genome assembly GCA_963812225.1 of uncultured Solirubrobacterales bacterium. GTDB lineage: Bacteria > Actinomycetota > Thermoleophilia > Solirubrobacterales > Solirubrobacteraceae > Palsa-465. The sequence goes on along the minus strand of CAWEUN010000001.1, from coordinate 394,849 downwards.
GAGCTATCGCTCAGCGATCTACTACCTCACCGACGAGCAGCGCCGGATCGCGGAGGACACGATCGCCGATGTCGACGCGTCCGGCTTGTGGCCGGGCAAGGTCGTCACCGAGGTGGAGCCTGCCGGACCGTTCTGGGAGGCGGAGCCCGAGCACCAGGACTACCTTGAGCGCTATCCGGCCGGCTATACGTGCCATTTCGTCCGCCCGGGTTGGAAGCTGCCGCGACGTGCGCAGCAACCAGTGGGCTGAGGTCGATACACGGGTTCGAAGCCGACCTCCAGCCGGCCTGAAAAGCGCGGAATCTTAGGTCGGCGGGGTCCGCTGGGCGGTAGGCGGACGACCGGCGGCGGGGCAGGTGGCGGGGCCACCGGGCCGACGGGTGGCGAGCTGGCGGAGCTGAGCGCCGCTGCAATCGTGCTGCCCGCCGCGGTCCGCCTCCCACACGGCCCCTGCATTTCCCGCGTTGCTCCGCGCCGGGCGGGTGGACGTATGCTTCCGGACGGGGTGAGGGACCTGGAGCTCGGTCCGCTGGGGCTGTCGCCGGAGGAGATCCGGAAGCTGGGTTATGCGGTTGTGGACCTGCTGGCGGACCAGCTCACCGACCGATCGATCCCAGCGATGCGGGCCTGCAATCCAGACGAGCTCCGCGCGAGTCTGGCCGCGCCGGCGCCGCCCGGGCCGCGGGATTGGAGCGAGCTGCTCGACCAGCTGGCGGACGATGTGCTGTCGCCCATGAGCCGGCTGGCACACCACGGTTACTTCGCGTTCATTCCGGCGTCGAGCACGTTTCCCGGCGCCCTCGGGGATCTGATCGCGAGCGCGCTTGACATCGACGTCGGGTCGTGGATGTCGGCGGCGGGTCCGAGCCAGCTTGAGCTCGTGGTGCTTGATTGGTTCAAGGACTGGATCGGCTACCCGGCCACGGCGAGTGGGGTGCTCGTGAGCGGGGGCTCTGCGGCGAACATGACTGCGCTGGCCTGTGCTCGCGAGGCGCTGCTCGGGCCGATGTCCGATCGCATCGTCGCCTACGTGGCCGATCAAACCCATTCCTCGATCGCTCGGGCGGCGCGGCTGCTGGGTTTCCGTCCGGATCAGATGAGGATCATGCCGACCGATGCCAGTCATCGGCTCCGGACCGATGCGCTTGCTGGAGCGGTCGATGCCGATCGGGCCGCCGGCCTGCTTCCCCTGATCGTGGTGGCCAACGCCGGTGCCACGAACACTGGCGCGGTCGACCCTCTGCCGGAAGTTGCGGAGATCTGTCGCATGCACGGCATGTGGCTGCATGTGGACGCGGCGTACGGTGGCTTCGCCTCGCTGACCGAGCGCGGCCGCGACGCGCTGGCGGGGATCGAACTGGCGGACTCGGTCACACTTGACCCGCACAAATGGCTGTATCAGCCGATCGAGTGCGGCTGCCTCCTGGTTCGCGAGGGGCACCTCCTCCGGGACGCCTTTGCGATTAACCCCGATTACCTCGCGGACTACAAAAGCGACGAGGTGAATTTCTCGGATCTGGGGCTCCAGCTGACGCGGGGCGCGAGGGCGCTGAAGATTTGGCTGTCGTTCAATTACTTCGGCAGCGACGCCTTCCGGGCGGCCATCGACCGCGCGCTTGACTTGGCGCAGATTGCCGAGGCGTACGTCCGAGAATCGCGGACGCTGGAGCTGCTCTCGTCGGCGTCGCTCGGGATCGTCTGCTTCCGCCGGCAGTTCGATGGAGTACAGGACGAGCCCACGCTCGAGCAGCTCAACGCCGATCTGGTGGCGGCGTTTGAGGCCACTGGTTACGGCCTCGTGTCATCGACGCGTCTGCACGGGACGTACGCGATCCGGCTGTGCGTGATGAACCACACCAGTGGGCCAGCCGATGTGACCGATGTGCTCGAGTGGTTCGCGGTCGCGGAGCGCTCGCGTCCGTCGACGCCGGCAGTCCCCGGGAAGCTCGAGGACCAGCACGCCGATGTCCGCGGCGGATGGGCTCAGGCGAGCGAGTTCGATCCGGACACGATCATCGCGCTGCCCGTGTTCAGCGAGCTCGGCGACCGAGCGCTGGAGGTGGTGCTGCGCTCGGCCCGACGGCTGGAGGTCGCTGCCGGAGAGCTCGTGGTGGACCGTTGGCAGGGCACCCGGCATTTCTATGTGATCGTGCACGGCTCTGTCGAAGTCCGGATCGGGGACGAGCGCGTCGGTAAGCGTGGCCCCGGCGACTTCTTCGGCGAGCTCGCCGCGCTCGATTGGGGCGCAGGTTTCGGCTACGCCCGAACCGCGACCGTGGTCGCCACCGCCCCATCCCAGCTGCTCATGCTCTCGTCCGCGGCACTTGGCGAATCGTTGCGTCAAGCGCCCGCCGTGGACCGACTAATCCGGACTGTCGCGCGAGCGCGGATGAAACAGATCTAGTCGAGCAGACGACGGGCAGGCCAATCCTGAATCGAGCCGCCGGATGGTCTCCGAACTCCTCGGATGAGCTCGTTCCTATGAGTTCAGTAAGGGTTGCTCCGCCGCGCGTAACGGACGTATGACGCGCGCGATATGTAACACGCACCGCCCTCACACAGACGAGACGGTGCAACTGAGAACAGGACATAGAGACGCAGTAACCCTGCCGGGGCGCTCTTCCCGATAGCTCGGGGGCATCTAATCCGATTCGCGGGCCCTGCCCGCGAGACAGATCGCAAGTCGGCACACGCCCGTCCTTTGATTGGGCGCGCGACGGACGCTGCTCTCGGGCGCTCGCTCTGAGCGCCACCACAACAGGAGAATTGATGACAACGCGCGCGCGTGACCGTGCGGGCCTGGACGGCCCGCGCGGATTTGAGCTGACTGCGATCCCCGATGGGGGAGAGCGCAGCGCTACGCGCATCGCTGGAACCACCACCGATGACGCTGGCCGGTTCTCGCGCGGGTCGGCGTTGCCGCAGCTTGAGCCAGCGCCGCGTGTTGTCGGGCTCGACCGGGCGCGGCGACGGCACCTGGGCCGCCGGCGATCTGAACGGGGCTCTGGTGAGCTGGTCAAGGTGCTGCCGCGCCGGGCTCGTGTCACGCTCGCAGCGCTCGCCGGGTTGTGGCTGGCATCAGTGGCCTTCTTCTGGCTGTGGTGGCTAGAGCCTGCGCATCAGGCCACCGTGGCCGGACTGGTCGTGAACAGTGCGGTGCTCGCGTTCGACCTCGTCGTCGTACCGGCGTGGTTCTTCTTCTTCGTGCTCCGGATGCGCCGACCGGTCGAGACGCCCGAGGTGCCGGAGCTGCGAACCGCGATCATCGTCACCAAGGCTCCATCGGAGCCGTGGCCGCTGGTGCGGACGACACTCGAAGCGATGCTCCGGCAGGACTTCCCCCATCCGTACGACGTGTGGCTGGCCGATGAGCGACTGACCGAGGAGGTCATCGATTGGTGTGCTCTGCACGGAGTCCGGATGTCGACCCGCGAGGGCGTTGCCGAATACCACAACCCCAGCTGGCCACGCCGGACCAAATGCAAAGAGGGCAACCTCGCGTTCTTCTACGACCATTGGGGCTATCGCGACTACGACGTGGTCGCCCAGCTCGACGCTGATCACGTCCCGGCACCCGACTACCTGCGCCAGATGGTCGCGCCGTTCGCCGATCCCCGCGTCGGCTATGTGGCGGCGCCGAGCATCTGCGACCGCAACGCCGATTCCTCGTGGTCGGCTCGCGGGCGCCTGTACGCGGAGGCGGTACTACACGGGTCGACCCAGGCTGGCTCCAACGCTGGGTACGCGCCGAGTTGCATCGGTTCGCACTACGCGGTTCGCACTGCGGCGCTCCAGGAGGTCGGCGGTCTCGGTCCGGAGCTCGCCGAGGACTTCTCGACCACGCTCATCCTGAGCTCCCACGGATGGCAAGGCGTGTTTGCAATGGACGCGGAGGCCCACGGCGACGGCCCCGATTCTGTCGCCGACTGCGTCACCCAAGATTTCCAGTGGGCGCGCAGCATGACGCGAGTCCTGCTGACGGTCAGCCCGAAGTACTGGAAAGGTCTCAGCTTCCGCGCGAAGGTCAGGCTCGCCGGGTGCCAGCTGTGGTACCCGCTGCACGTTGTCGTGATGCTGGTGATGGTGCTGTTGCCGGCGTGGGCGCTGCTCAGCCATGAGCCGCTGGTACGGGTAGGCGTCGGGGCTTTCTACCTGCACTTCCTTCCGGTTGGGCTGGTGTTGCTCGCCTGCGTCGCCCTGCTGCGCACCCGCGGGCTGCTGCGGCCATCGACCGCGCCGGTGATCAGCTGGGAGTCGATTCTGTTCCAGCTCGTGCGTTGGCCATGGGCGCTGATCGGATGTGTGAACGGCGTCTGGGGCTGGGTCACCGGCCGGGAGGACGGGTTCAAGGTGACGCCCAAGAGCGATGGCGGAGAGCGACCGCTTCCCCTCCGCGTGATCCTGCCGTACCTCGTCCTCGCGGCCGTATCGATCCTTCCCGTGCTGCTCGTCAGCGATCCCGGCGCCGCCCGCGGCTATTACTTCTGGGCGCTTTTGAACGGCGCGACCTACCTGCTCGTATCGGTCGCCGTGGTCGCGCTCCACATCGCGGAGAACAGAGGCCAGACCGATCTGCGCTCGACGCTTCGCTTCGCCGGCGCGCGGTCGGCCGCGCTCGCGATCGTCGCGGCGCTGCTCGTGTTCGCGGCCGCCCTGCACGGCCGCCAGGGGCTCGAGGGCATGGCGTGGCCGGGTCAGAGCGCCTTCGCCGCGCAGCGGTTCGTGGCACCCCAACCGGCCGTAGCCTCAGCGCACTCGAGCGTCGACGTGGGCGTCACCACCGAGGCTCTGGCCAGCAATAGCACGCGACCATGGACCGCGCGCGACCTGTGGACGGTCAACGCTTTCGAGCGCGACATCCACAAACACGCGAACGTGGTGATGTGGTATGCCGACTGGCAGCATGCCGCCCCGTCGCTCACTCAGCTGCGCCTGATCGAGCATCGCGGCAGCATTCCAGAGATCACCTGGGAGCCCTGGGACTCCACCAAGGCGCTGCGGGCCCCGCAGCCGAAGTACGCGCTGCGCAACATCGTCGACGGTAAGTTCGACGGCTACATCCGCACGTGGGCCCGAGCGCTCGCGGCATACGGGAAGCCGGTCCGGCTGCGCTTCGCGCAGGAGATGAACGGCAACTGGTACCCCTGGGGGATGGGAACAAATCGCAACACGCCCGCCGAGTTCGTCGCCGCCTGGCGCCACGTGCACGACATCTTCGCCGCTGCCGGCGCGACCAACGTGCAGTGGGTCTGGAGCCCGGTCTCCGGGGCGCCGAAGCAGTACTTCCCGGGGCTTCGCTACGTGAACCGGGTCGGCGTGACGTGCTTGAACGGTGGCACGGCCGCGTTCACCGAGGGATGGCGCAGCTTTGCCGCCATCTGCGGCGAGTCGATCCAGCAACTCAACGCGCTCGCGCCGGGACTCCCCATCGACATCTCGGAGGTCGCGAGCGCAGAAGCCGGCGGCAACAAGGCCGCCTGGATCGGAGGCATGTTCGCGTTCCTCGCCCAGCACCCCGAAGTGAAGTCGTTCATCTGGTTCAACCTCCACAAGCAGGCGGACTGGCCGATCGAGAGCTCCCACGCGGCCGAGCGAGCGATGAGGGACGGGGTGCAGAGCGCTCGCTACAACTGAGCGCGTTGACCGCGCCGGCGCGGGATACGATTGACGCATGTGCAGCCACGAGGAGTGGGAGAACCTCAGGCGCCGCGTCGAGCAGGCCGTCGACGACGGTCAATTGCGGGAGTTCGTGGAAGACGCCGCCGCGCGCCTCGAAGCGTTCATGGGACAGCTCAGGCGCTCGGGATGCTGGTCGGAGGACGCAGAGTGGGTCCGCGGATGCGGCCGGCGTTCTCGGACCGAGTGGGTCGCCTGAGCCAGGCCACTGATCGCGCCTAACCCCGTCGAACGCCGGGGAGGCTTCGGCGGCGGCGGGCTGCCGCGCCGGCGCCAGCCAGCTGCCGCGCCGGCGCCAATGCGACGTCGCCTGAACCGACGCATTGAAAACTAGAGCGTGTGTAGAGTGCCGCCCACAGCGGACGCAGGAGGACGTGGAGATGTGGCAGCGAGCCTCGCTCAAAGGGCCGGCGGGGGCCCTCAGCTTGTTGTTGGCGGCAGCCGTGGGGTTGTCTCTCGCGCCGGCGGCGCTCGCCCAGGGGCCGACGGTGGCGCAGACGTGCACCACCCCAACCACCGGGACGAACACGGCACCGAATCAACCCTGCTGGATCCCCGGGATCTACGGCGGCGACTACACCGGCACGAGCGACACCGACTACTACACCCAGGCGGCGGGCCACCCATACGAGGGCGTGACCGACTTCACGGTCGCCAACGCGAACGGCGTGCCCGACGACGACATCACGGGCGTCCGGGTCGATATTCCCCCGGGACTCATCTCCGATCCCCAGGCGACCCCGCGCTGCACGAGCGCGGAGTTTCCGAGCTGCCCCACTTCAACGCAGCTCGGCGTCGTGCAGATGGAGCTCTACACCGCGGGCACGGATCAGTGGTTCGGCGCGTCGGTCTACAACATGGTCCCGCCCGCCGGCAAGGTCAGCGACTACGCGTTCAACATCCCGGTGGCGAACGCTCGCACCGACGTCATCGGTGGGATCCGATCGACGTCAGACGACGGGCTGTACTTCACGATCGCGGTCCCATCGTCGGTGCTGCCTGCCGAGCTGGTTCGCTCAGCGCTGATCTTCTGGGGCGCGCCCGGCGACTCGGCGCACACACCCGATCTTGGCTGGTCGTGCGTGGGAACGCTCGACGTGAGCGACCCGCAGTGCACGCCTCCGCCGAGCGGGAGCACCCACGACCTCTCGGGGACGCCGTTCTTGACCCTACCCAGCGGCTGCCTGCCGGCCGGCCAGGTGAGCACCCTGACGCTGACCGACTCGAGTGGCGCGGTCGGCCGGGTGACGGCCGCCACGCCCGTCGCAGCGACCGGGTGCGCGAACGTCCGCTTCGACCCCTCGATCACGCTGACCCCGACTACGTACACGGTCGGATTCGCCGGCGGGCGTGCGCGTAGACGTCCACGTTCCCCAGGACGAGAACCCCAGCGATCTCGCCACCTCCGATCTGAAGACCGCCGTGGTCACGCTGCCGCCCGGCATGACGCTCGACCCGTCGGCCGCGAACGGTCTTTCTGCCTGCTCGCCAGCGCAGTACGGGCTCGGCTCGGACGCGGCACCCACGTGCCCGGCGGCCTCCCGGCTCGGGACGGTCGAGATCGACACCCCGGTGTTGCCCAACCCACTCACCGGCACGGTGTACCTCGGCTGCGATGGCAGCTCGAGCGCGACCCCGTGCGCGCCGCCGACTCCCGGCGGACCGCTCGTCGCGAGCCTCTACATCTATGCGACCGCCCCCGCCCAGGGGCTCGACCAGAAGCTGGTCGGGACGGTCAGCACCAATGCCTCGACGGGCCAGGTAACGACCACGTTCGCCAACCAGCCGCAGGTCCCGTTCAGCGACCTCATCCTGAACCTGGGTAGCGGCCCCACGGCGGCCATAGCCAACCCGCTGCAGTGCGGCCCCGCGGTGACGACCACCTCGATCGCGCCCTACTCAGGGAACGCCGCCGCTACGCCGAGGTCGACCTTCACGGTCGACGCAAACGGCGCCGGCGCCGCGTGCGCCAAGCCGACCGCCTTCGACCCCCGGTTCTCGGCGAGCGCCGACACGTTCGCCGCCGGCGCCTTCGACGATCCCTTCACGGTGACGGTTACACGCGCCAACCAGCAACAGTATCTGGGGCGAATGTCGGTCCAGCTGCCACCGGGCCTGGTTGGACTCCTCGCGAGCGTGCCCGAGTGCCCAGGGCCCCAAGCAGCCGACGGCGGCTGCGCCAGCTCGTCGCGGATCGGAACCACGACCGTGGTCGCTGGCGCGGGCACGGACCCGATCACGCAGTCGGGGCCGGTCTACCTCACCGGGCCCTACGCCGGTGCGCCCTACGGGCTCTCGATCGTCGTGCCCGCGGTGGCGGGACCGTTTGACCTCGGCACTGCTGTGGTCCGCGCCGCGATCGAGGTCGACCGGACCGACGCGCACATCTCGGTCGTATCCGATCCGCTCCCGCAGATCGTGGGCGGTGTGCCGTTGCGGCTGCAGCGCGTCAGCGTCAGCATCGACCGCCCGCGCTTCATGGTGAACCCGACCAGCTGCGCGCCGTTCGAAATCGGGGCGACGATCACATCCACCCAGTACGCGAGCGCCACCGGCTCGAGCCCCTTTCAGGCCACCGGCTGCCGAGCGCTCGCGTTCTCGCCCTCGTTCGGGGTCGGGCTCAGCGGCAATCGGCAGACCACCGCCGGCGGCCATCCGACCCTGACCGCGACGATCACATCCAGCCTCGGACAGTCCAACCTGCGTTCCGCGAGCGTGACGTTGCCGCTGTCGCTCGCCCTCGATCCGCGCAACTCGATGCACGTCTGCTCGGTCGCTGCCAGCGATAGCGACACCTGCCCGGCCGACACCGCAGTGGGAACGGCGCGCGTTGTCACGCCGGTGCTCACCCAGCCGCTGACGGGGACCGTCTATCTGGTGCAGGGGATCCGCACCGCCCCGAACGGTCAGCAGATACGGACGCTGCCGGCGCTGCTGATCACGCTGCGCGGTGGGGTCGCCATCGATCTGCGCGGGCAGACGTCGGTCGATTCCCGAAGCCGGCTGGTGACCACATTCCCCGGCGCTCCCGATGTGCCGTTCTCCAGCTTCGCCTTGACGATCAAAGGCGGTGGACACGGAGTCCTGGTCGTGACCGGGAACGCCAACCTTTGCAAGGGGCGACAGACGGCGCTCGCGGCGTTCGGCGCCCAGAGTGGCGCCACGAAAGACCTCGCGGTCCCGATCGAAGTGCCGTGCGCCAAGCGCGCCAGCGTGGGGCGCGTCCGCGTTCTCGGTCACAAAGTCCGCGTGTTTGTCAGGGTGCCGTCGGTAGGACGGCTTCGGGTGAGTGGGACTTCTCTCGCCACGGTCAGCCGGAGGATCCCGCGGGCGAGGACGGTGCCGGTGATCCTCCATCTCAGCGCCCGCGGCGCGGCTCGGCTTCACCGACGACGAACGCTGAAGATGCGAATCCTGATCCGCTACACGCCAACCGGCTGGCCGACCCAGACGATCACCACGCGGGCGATCACAATCACGTCCTGACAAAGTCCCTCGTATGCCTGAGGATCACTTTGGCGAGCGCGTGGCCCAGCGCTACGACGAAGCCGTGGCAGAGAGGTTCGACGATTCGGTGGTCGGGCCTGTCATCGATTTCCTCGCCGGTATGGCCGGTTCAGGTCGCGCGCTCGAGCTCGGGATTGGCACCGGCCGCATCGCGCTGCCCCTCGCCGACCGCGGCGTCGAGGTTCACGGGGTCGACCTCTCGCCGCGCGATGGTGCAGCGGCTGCGGGCCAAACCCGGCGGTGCCGAGATCCCGGTCACGGTCGGCGACTTCGCGACCACGGTGGTCCCGGGCAAGTTCGCGCTCGCCTATCTCGTGTTCAACACGATCATGAACCTCACGACGATCGACGAGCAGGTGGCGTGCTTTCAGAACGTCTCGGCGCACCTGGAGGAGGGCGGCCGGTTCGTGGTCGAGGTGGGCGTGCCGCAGCTTCGGCGGCTCCCGCCGGGCGAGACCGTGAGGCCGTTCGCGATCACCGACACGCATCTCGGCTTCGACGAATACGAAGTGGCCACACAGGGCCTCGTCTCCCACCACTACTCGGTCGTCGACGGCAAGCTCGAGGTCCGCTCGATCCCGTTTCGCTACGTGTGGCCGTCGGAGCTCGACCTGATGGCTCGGCTGGCCGGCATGAGGCTCAGCGAGCGCTGGAGTAGCTGGACGCGCGAGCCGTTTACCAGCGAGAGCACAGAGCACATCTCGGTCTGGGAAAAGGCCGGCGTGTGGTAGACATTCACGACCTCCCGCCGGCGGCGGCCGAGGTGCCCCGACGCGCGACGATCACCTGACGAGTTGACCGCCTCCTCACAGTTCACGTCCGACGATTTCGCCAGGCGGATCGAGCGGGCGGCCGTGCTGGCCACGGAAGCCGGGCTGACCGGCGTGCTGGTGACGCCGGGACCGGACCTCACGTACTTCACGGGGTACGAGCCGACCGCGATAACCGAGCGGATCACGATGCTCGCGATCCAGACCGGGAGGGATCCGGCGATGATCGTGCCGACGATCGAGCGTGGCGACGCGGAGGTCGCCCCGGGCGCGAGCGTGGTCTCGCTCACCGACTGGGGCGACGACAGCGATCCATACGCGGCGACGGCCGGCCTGCTAGACGGGCGGGGCCGCTATGCGATCTCCGACTCGGCCTGGGCGATGCACCTCCTCGGCCTCCAGCAGGCGGTGCCGGATTCGAGCTACGTGTCGATGACCGCGGCACTTCCGATGATCAGAGCGATCAAGGACGCCCGTGAGCTCGAGCTGCTCGCCGCCGCGGGAGCCGCCGTCGACGCCACGTTCGAGGAGATCCTCCACACGCGGTTCGCCGGGCGCAGCGAGATCGACGTCGCCGAGGAGTTGGCCGGCCTGATGCGCAAGCACGGCCACTCGGCGATCGAGTTCACGCTCGTCGGCTCGGGGCCCAACGGCGCCAATCCCCACCACGAGGTGGGCAAGAGGACGATCGAGGCCGGTGACACCGTCGTGATGGACTTCGGCGGCATCAAGGATGGCTACCTGTCAGACGTGACCCGCACCGTTCACGTCGGTGAGCCAAGCGACGAGGAGCGCAACGTGTACGAGGTCGTGCGCCGCGCCCAGCAGGTCGCGTTCGACGCCGTTCGCCCGGGGATCGCCTGCCAAGAGATCGACCGCGTCGCGCGCAAGGTGATCGCCGACGCCGGCTACGGCGAGCAGTTCATCCATCGGGTGGGCCATGGCATCGGTCTCGCCGCTCATGAGCCGCCGTACATGGTCGAGGGGGAGAGTCGTCCGATCGAAGCAGGGATGTGCTTCTCGATCGAGCCGGGGATCTACCTCCGAGGGCGTTTCGGCGTACGGATCGAGGACATCGTCGTTGCGACCGACGGTGGCGCCCGCCGGTTGAACAACACGAGCCGCGAGCTCCACATCGTCAGCTGAGCTAGCCCCTGGGCGGGCCGGGCTCGCTCGGGCCCGAATGGTGAGCGCGTTCGCGAACGATCTCCCTGACCTCGCTCCCGAGGCCGATCGACGGTCCGCCGATCAGCTCCCAGGCGCGCGCGATTCCGATCAAGAAGCACACGACCACGAGTACCGCGATGTCCCGTGCGGCGGACGCGTTGTGGCTGTGTGCAATAAGACGCAGCGCGTTCAACAGCTGGAGGACAAGCGCGACAGCGAGGCCGAGAAGAAACAGAACGTCGCGTTGGGCCACGGGCTGGACCCGACCTGCGCGTGCGATCGACAACAACGAGCCGACCACGAAGAACAGACCGAGCAGGCTGACCACGAGGGCCGTCCATCCGAGCCCGCCGAAGGGGATCAGCGCGAACAGCGAAATCGCGAAGGCGTTGGTGAACGAGGTCAACGCCGCCGCGGCGCGGACCCGGTGTACCTGGTCCGCGTCCTCGGCGGTGAGCCGCTCGTGTTCGACCGAGATCGCGACGAACAGCAGCCCGATCAGCGCTCCGGCGACCCCGGCGGACGCGACGAAAAAGTCATGAAGCGACGGAGGCGTCACGGCGACCGCCCAGTATGGACGGTGCGCCAGGCGAACCACCTCGAAGCGCAGTCTCGTAGGGCGAATCCGAGACGCCGTCGCGGTCTCGACCGAATCGTTGGCCGTCCTGTCCGTCGCGATCGCCGTCGCCGAGAAAACGCATTGGCTGCTCGTCGCGGCGCTCGTGCCGTTTGCGCTGGGCCTCGGGTTCTACGTGTTCGTGATCGCCCGCTTTGATTTGCGCCACCCCGGTGTGGAACTCGTGCGTCAACATCCTGGTAGGAACCTCGGCAAGCGTTGACGAGAAGGAGCCCGTCGTGTCCGATTACATGAACCTGCCCACCGACCTACCCGTCCCCGTGGACGACGGCGCGGCCGATCACCTCCCCGGCGCCGCGATGCCGCACATCGAGCTGCGCACCACCTCGGGTCGAAACGTCACCCTCGATGACCTCGGGCCCGGAAGGACCGTCGTCTACATCTATCCCCGGAGCGGGGTTCCGGGCGAGCCGCTGCCGGAAGCGTGGGACGCGATCCCCGGGGCGCGGGGATGCACTCCCGAGGCGTGCGGCTTCCGCGACCACCACGCCGAGCTGCAGGCCGCCGGCGCGGTCGGCGTCTACGGCCTGTCCTCACAGGACACCGACTACCAGGCCGAGCTCGTCGACCGCCTGCATCTCCCCTTCGAAATCCTCTCGGATCCCGAGCTCGCGCTCGTCGATGCGCTTGGCCTGCCGACATTCGTCGCCAACGGCCAACCGCTCTACAAGCGGATCACGCTCATCGTCACCGACGGCCGAATCGAGCACGTCTTCTATCCGATCTTCCCTCCGGATCAGCATGCCGCTGAGATCGTCGAGTGGCTCTCCGAGCGCGGCTAACGACGGCTCTCGGAGCGCGGCTAACCTTGATGTAGATGGCAAAAACCTGGGTTCTGAAGACAGAGACGAAAGGCACCGGCGCGGAGATGGTGCCGCTCGAGAGCATCCTCCGGAAGGGGTCCGACACCGTCCCGGACTTCGCGTTGCCGGAGCTGCGAAAGCCGGCGCCGATCGGAGGGTGAGCCCCGGCAACCCCACCTCTTCAAGGTCGTCGACGTGATGACTCGGGAAGTGCTCGCCGAGGACGCGGACGCCCGAACGACCGTCGAGGTCCTCGAGGAGATTCCCAGCATCGTGGACGTGATCCTCTACGTGTGGGACGCGAAGGCGGAGCGCTGGCGGATGCTGACGTTCGGCGAGACGAAGGCACTTTGGGAGTACCGGGGCCATCTCCAGGAGCAGGGCGAGCCGGCGGAGGCGGCAGCTTCGGGTTGACACTAGCGATGCGATCATGCAACATACGTGTTGCATGGCTGCATCGAAGCCGTCCCCGGTAAGGCAACCGGTCGTCGACGAGCAGACCAGACGCGCGACGATCACGGTCCTGGGCGAGCGCGGTTTCGGGGGGCTGACACTCGAGCGCGTGGCCGAGGTCGCCGGCCGCGCCCGGACGACCCTGTGGCGTCAGGGACTTACCCGCGAGGAGTTGATCGGCGCCCTCGTCCGAGAGCTGGCTGAGGACTTCCGCTCGACAATGTTCGCCGTCCTGACCTCCGGTGGCAGCGGTCGGGAGCGTCTGCAGCGGGGTCTCGAGGCGCTGTGCGACCTGCTCGATCGCCACCTGCCGCTGATGCTCGCGACCGACGAGGCCTTTCACCAGGACACGGGCCCCGGAGAACCGCCCGACTATCTGCATCCGTTCATTCGCTTCATCCGCGAAGGAGCGGAAGACGGCTCGCTTCCCGCGTCGAAGGACGCCGTCGCCACGGCGGACATCGCCTTCAACGCCGTGGCGTGGCCATACGTCCATGTGCGTGGCCGCCACGGATGGCCGCCGGACCAGGCTCGGGACCGCGTCGTCGACGTCGTGATGAACGGCATCGCCGGGACGCCGACACCTCCCAAATCACGAAGACCACGAAGGGAGCCATCATGACCATGACCCTGCCCTACCAGGAACCGCTGGTCCCGCTGGAGCCGATGGAGCGGCAGATCCCCGAGCCGCCACGCCGCGGCGAGCCCGGCGGCCCGGTGTGCCGGATCTGCACGGGCCGCGTAACGCCTGTCGTGTGGTCCGACGATAACTGGACGCTTCACCCACCGACCGGCGGCAGCCTGCCCGGCGCGGTCTGGGTGGCCAGCCGGGTCCACGTCGATTCCTTCGCCGATCTGCCCCCCGAGCTCGCCGCTGACTTCGGCCGACTCGCCGCTCGCGTGGAGCGCGCGATCCTGTCGCTCGGCGACATCGGCCGCGTCCACCTCTACCGCTGGGGCGACGGCGGCGCGCATTTTCACGTCTGGTTCATTCCCCGGCCACTTGGAATGCTCGAGGCTTCCGGGATGATGCTCCCACTATGGGAGGACGCGCTGCCGAACGTCCCCGACGAGGAGCTGGCGGCCGCCGCCGAGCGCGTCGCCGCCGCGATGTGACCGAGCCACGCCAGCTGGCGCGCCGGCTCGGTACCGGCGACGCTGTGATCATCGGGCTCGGCTCGATGATCGGCGCCGGCGTATTCTCGGCGTTCGGCCCGGCCGCGGCCGCCGCAGGCGCCGGCCTCCTCATCGGGCTCGCCGTCGCTGCCGCGGTCGCGTATTGCAACGCGGTCGCCTCCGCCCAGCTGGCCGCCCAATATCCGACCTCCGGCGGCACATACATCTACGGCCGCGAGCGCCTCGGGGCGTGGTGGGGATTCATCGCCGGCTGGGGCTTCGTGATCGGCAAGACGGCCTCGTGCGCGGCGATGGCGCTCACGTTCGCGTCGTACGCGGTCGCCGGGCCCCGGTGGGTGCAGCGCCTTCTGGCGCTGGCGGCGGTAGCGGCGCTGAGCGCCGCAAACTACCGCGGGATCTCCCGTACGGCTCGGCTCGCCCGCCTGCTGGTCGTGGTCTCGGTGCTGGCGTTGTGCGTCGTGATCGCCACGATCGCGACGAGCGGTAACGCCGACGCGTCCCGGATCGGGAGCCTCTCGTCGCTGGGCAGTGGCGGGCTGCACGGCGTTCTCCAGGCCGCCGGCCTGCTGTTCTTCGCATTCGCCGGCTACGCGCGGATCGCGACGCTCGGCGAGGAGGTGCGAGACCCCGCGCGCACGATCCCGCGGGCGATCCCGATGGCGCTCGGGATCACCGTTGCGCTGTACCTCGCCGTCGGCGTGGTCGCGCTCGCCGCGGCTGGCCCGGCCGCGCTGGCTGCGAGCACGCGTCCGCTGGCCACGGCCGTCCGCGCGGTCGGGGAGAGCTGGGCGCTGCCGGTCGTCCGGATCGGCGCCGCCGTCGCGAGCTTGGGTGCGCTTCTTGCCCTGATCGCGGGCGTCGGGCGCACGGGGATGGCGATGGCTCGGAACGGCGATCTCCCACGCTGGCTCGCGTCGGTGCACGGCACGTATCAGGTGCCGGACCACGCCGAGATCGCGGTCGGGGCGGCGGTCGCGGTTCTTGTGCTGACGACCGACCTGCGGGGAGCTATCGGATTCTCCTCGTTCGGAGTTCTCGTCTACTACGCCGTGGCCAACGCGAGCGCCTTCACCCAGCGTGCCCCGGATCGCCGATGGCCACGCGCGCTGAACGTCGCTGGGCTCGTCGGCTGCATCGTGTTGGTCGCGTCGCTGCCGGCGGGAGCGATCATCGCCGGAGTCGTGATGTTCGCGGTCGGCGTCGCCGGCCGTGCGCTCTCGCGGCTGGGCTCCACGAGGTAGCCCGCGTAGCGGCACTCAGAGCAGCTGGCCAGGCGTGAGCTGGCGGTTCAGCAGCTCCTTGAACCTGACGGCCTCGCCCGTCGTGTGGCGGCGGCAGAGCTCGAGGCCGGCCGGATAGCACGACTCGTAGGGACGCCACACGCGAGCCTTCAAGCCCTCGAGCGAGCGCGCGACGAAATGATCGTCCTCGAGCATCCACCGCCTCGCGTACGCGTCCACCTCCTCGGTCCCCACCTCTCCCTCGTCGAGCATGATCGCGATGTTCGGACGGACACCGAGCAGCAGCGGCTCGGCTTCGCGAACGGCACGTGAGGTCTCGATGTCGAACGGGATGCCGAGCGGCCGCAGGCACCGGGCCGCGACGTCCTCGGCCTCGTCCCCGAGCAGCGCCTCGAGCGCGAGGCAGGCGATCCCCTCTGACAGCAACGCCTGGGGAGTCGGATAGACGAATACGCCCAGCTCGGCGTATCCGCGGGCCGCTGCGAGGTTTGCGTCCTTGCACGCGTGCTCGGTGTGGTGGCCGGGATAGGCCTCGTGGCTGACCAGATCCAGCAGCCACCAGCCGGTGATCGGCAGCTCCTCGTTGATCGCGATCCGTGTGCGCAGCGAGCCCAGGTAGTCGGCATTTCCAGCGAAGTGCCTGTCGGTCACCAGCTCGAACACGACCTCCTCGCCGGGTGGGAGTCCGAACGACTCGTCGGTGCGGCGACGGAGCTCATCGGCGAGGCCGAGCAGCCCCGGCAGCAGCTTCTCCCGCGGGACGCGCTGCCCCCGGCTCCAGCTGGCGTAGCGCTCCCGGACTCCGCCCCGGCCCGGAAGCGACGCGATCGAGCTTGGCGTGCGCCTCCTCGAACTGCTCGTCGGGCACGAGTCCGACCTCGACGCCGTGGCAGCGCGCGACGAGTTCCCGGTAGCTGAACCGCGCTCCCGCCAACCACTCGAGGGCGGTGGAGATCGCCGATAGCTGTGACCGCAGCCACCCGCGGCGGTCGGGGTCGAACTCGGCTTCCTCGACGAGCGCGAGCAGTTCTTGCGCTTGTTCGGCGAGCGCGGCGGCGGTCGGCGGCGGTTCGGCATCGACGGCGCTGGCGAGTTCCGCCGGACCCACATAGCTCTCGACGAGCTCGGGACGAAGCCTCCGCAGCCCCAGCACGAGCTCGAGGTACCGCGCGCCTAAGTCCATGGCCTGCGATCATTCCAGGTGGAGTGCAGATCGCTTCTGGGGACTGGGGTGGTGAAAATTGCGGTGCTGGCGACCGCGGCGCTGCTGGTCGCGCCCGTCAGCTCGGTCGCCGCGGCCGGCTTCGCGCCCGGGCTGTGGCAGGGCAAGGGCCATCTCACCGGCGGCTTCCACGGCAAGGGAGAGAACGTCCGAATCACGAAGGGTGGGACGTTCCGCTTTTGCCTCCGCCAGGGCCCTGGTGGCGTCGTCTCGTCGCATGGCAGCAGGTGGGTGATCAAGCCCACGCTGATCAGCGAGCAGAACTCGGCCGGCGCCATCGGCAGGGGCAAGCTCACGGGCGCTGGCCACCTCTCCGGTCATGGGGGAGCAGTCTCGATGAGCGGCACCGACAAGCTCAAAATCACGGTCGACGTCGACGGACTCAAGATCACACTTCCGTTTTCCCTCCCGATCAAGGCGAAGCTTCCGGTCACCCACGCGACGGCCAAGCGCGTGACCGGCGACATCGCCTTCGAGAACCGTAACGCTCAGGAGAAGGCCGGCTTCACCAGCAACGAGCGCGGCACCTACACGGCCAAGCCGGTCGCGCACTGCACGGTCTAGAGCGGGCCGGGTGCGGCTCTTCGATCTCACCGCGCCGCCAGGACGGCGGCTCAGCGTGCTCGTGGTGGCTGCGGTCTGCGCGTGTGGCGTCGCGCTCGGCTGTGGATCGACAGGTACGGCGAATACGGACGCGACTGTGACGGCGGCAGGCGGCCTGCGCCTCGTTCGCATCGGGACGTTTGACCAGCCCACATACGTGACCGGCGCGCCGGGCGACAGACGGCGCTTGTTCGTCGTCGAAAAGGCGGGCGAGATCGTCGTGCTGGTCAACGGACGCCGGCAACACCCGCCGTTTCTCAACATCACCAAGCTGGTGGAGTCGAGCGGGACCGAACAGGGATTGCTGTCGATGGCGTTCGCACCCGACTATCAGCGCACCGGCCGGTTCTATGTCTGCTACACGATCCCCGGCAACGACGTACGGGTCGCTGAATACCACCGCGCGGGTCACGACGCCAACCGCGCGAATCCGTCGAGCGCCAGGAACGTGCTGACCGTCCACCACCGGTACGCGAACCACAACGGCGGCCAGTTGCAGTTCGGCCCGGACGGCGATCTGTACGTCGGGATCGGCGACGGCGGCAGCGAGCATGACCCGATGAACCTGGGGCAGAACACGGGCGTGCTCGACGGGAAGATCCTGCGCATCAGTCCGCGGCCGAACGGCGGTTACTCGATTCCGAAGGGCAATCCGTTCGTCGGCCGGCGCGGGAAGCGCCCGGAGATCTGGGCCTACGGTCTGCGCAACCCGTGGCGCTTCTCGTTCGATCGGCGCACCGGCGCGCTCGTAATCGGCGATGTCGGACAGGACCACGAGGAGGAGGTCGACTTCGCGCCCCGCGGCACCGGCGTCGGCGCAAACTACGGCTGGAGCATCTGGGAGGGCTTCCGGCGCGAGAAGCCGGGCAACGCCCCGGGAGCGGTCTTCCCCGTGCTCGTGACGCTTCACAGCACGGGCTACTGCGCGATCATCGGAGGCTACGTGGTCAGGGACCGCAGCCTGAGAGGGCTGTATGGCCGGTACGTCTACGGAGATCTCTGCAACCCGGAGATCCGCTCCGCGAAGCTGAGCCGCGGCCACGCGACCGGCGACCGGTCGACGGGCCTCTCCCTCGGTTCGATGTCGTCCTTCGGTCAGGACACGGCGGGACGCATGTACGCCGTCTCGCTGGGCGGGCCCGTCTACCGAATCGCCGCCCGCTAGCGCCTAGAACGGAAAGCTGAGCAGCTTTACCTGGCCCGGCGGGAGCGACGCCCCGTCGTGCAAGGTCCGCCACATCGCCACCTGGGGCACCTCCACAAAGCCGCCAGGCTGCTCGACCAGGACGGGTGGCGGAATCTCGACGAACTCGTGGCGCACGTACAGCCCGGCCCGGTTGCGATGGCAGAACAGGATCACGATGTCGGGCCCGAGCGTCGCTGCGCGCCGGAGCGCCTCGACGATCACCCGTGTCGACAGCCCCTGACCGCGACAGCGAGCTACGACAAAAACGCCTCCGATGCCGACGACCGGGATGACCGGGCCCTCGTCGACCTGGATCTCGGCGAGGAGCAGGCCCGTCGACGCGACGAGGCGGCCGTCGGGGCCCCGCAGCGCTACGTGCCGGTCCTTCGGCCGAAACACGAGCGGAATGTCGCGCCCATCGAATGGGTCGTCCTCGTCACCCTCGAGCTCGGCCCGGTACGCGTCAGTCAGTGCTCCGAATTCGACGACCTTCACGGCTACCCGACGAACGCCAGCACGGCCTCGCGAAATGCCTCTGGTGCTTCAGCGGGCACGAAATGGCCGGAGTCCGCCACGCGGACCGACTTCGCTCCGGGTATCGCCTCGATGATCGGGGCCGTGTGTGCGGGCCCGCAGATCATGTCGAGTGCGCCGGTGATCACGAGCGTCGGCGCTCTCACCTGAGCGAGCAGCGGCCGGATGTCGATCGTCTGCCACAGGCCGCTCTCCCACGCCTTTGCCGCGGCCAGGTCACAACCTCCCTCCTGTCGCCAGGCTTCGATCAGACGCCTGACCCCGGGGCTCTCGGGGTCGGCCGTGTAGAGGGGCAAGACCTCCGACATCATCGCGTCGACCTCGGAGCAGTCAGTCGCGGCCAGGACCCGCTCGGTCCATGCGTCCCACGTCGCCCGCGCGGCGGGATACCACGGCTCGCCCTCGTGTCGGGCGAGCATCTCCTGCATCTCGTTGGCGGCGGCTTTGCCCTCTTCCTCCTGACCCACGGCGCGGGCGGCGATCGCGATGCAGCGAGTTGTGGCGTCGGGGAACAGCGCGGCGTAGGTGAGCGCGACGACCGACCCGAACGAGATCCCCATGATCGTCGCCCGCTCGATCCCGAGCGCCCGCCGGACCTCGTCATAGAAGTGGGCGTGGCCGAGGTGGTCGTACATCGACCGATCCGACGGCGGAGTCGATCCACCCACGCCGTGCGGATCGATCAGATACACGGCGAACCGATCGGCCAGGAGCTCGGCGTCATCGCGCAGCAGGCTCGCGCTGAATCCCGGACCGCCCTGGAAGTACAGCATCGGCTCGCCGTTCCCAATTACCTCGTAGGCGGCGCGGCCGCCGTCTGGCAGGACGACGGTCTCGCGGAGCGCGCGTCATGGCCGTGAGACTTTCAGGCGCACACGCGATCCGTCAAGAAGCTACAGGCGCGGCCGGTGGGCCACCAGGCCGTCGAGGTCGAGCACGGTGAGTCGCCGGCGCGAGGTCTCGATCAGCCCCAGTCCGCGCAAAGTGCGCAACGCCCGCCCGGTCGACTCCAGTGAGGACGCGCTCCAGGAGGCGAGCTCCTCCTGGGAAATCGGGAGGGTGACCTCGATCGCGCCACCGGAACCGGCGACGCCGAACCGCTCGGCGAGCTCGATCAGGCGCGCCGCGACCCGGGCGAGGCTCCCGGATGTGGCGAACTCGATGCGGCGGACATCGGCCACGTGCAACCGCGACAGCGACATGTCGAGCAGCGCGAGCGTGGCCCCGGGATAGCGGGTCAGGAACGAGCGCAGCGTCGGCACGGGTATCACCACCCCTTCGACCGCCTCCATCGCGGTCGCGTTGGCCGACCGGGTCGAATCGCGGACGGCGGCCACCTCTCCCAGTAGATCTCCCGCGCCCGAGAACGCCAGCACGACCTCCGCACCGTCGGTGGTCGTCGTATGGATCTTGACGGGTCCGGCGACCAGGACGATTGCGCTGTCCGCCCGGTCTCCCCGACGGACGACCAGCTCGCCGCCGTCCCACCGCGTCATCCGCCCGCTGTCCAGCAACTCGGCCCGTTCATCCCCGGGCAACGACTGCAGGAATGTCGGTCGGGGAACGCCGGTTGCCGTCATCGCATCGACCCTACCGCGACGTGGCGGGCGGCCTTACCCAACACGTCACATGACGTGGTGAGCGGCCACAGACGGCCTTACCTTGCCACCCATAAGCGGAACGCGTCGGGCGATCCGCGAACACGCAGGAGGCACGATGAACTCCCACCTCACACTCGTTCACGCGCAGACCCACCAGGACGAACTCAGCCGCGCCGCGCTCGCGGAGTGCCGGCGGGAGAAGCGCATGCAGCGCAGCGGCACCGGCGCCGGACGGCTCCGGGTGCTGTCGTTCCGCGGCGTCGGCAGCCGGCCCGAACCGACCCCGATGCCCGCACATCGCGCCTAGCGATCGGTCGCCGCCGTCGTCTGGCGGTTCGCGCCCAGCGCTCAATCGCCGCCGTCGCCCTGGCTGTTTCCGCCACCATCGCCCCCGTCATGGTGCTTCTTGGCCTGGCCCGGCGGTAGCCCGCCGGGGGCCCGGGGGCCCGCCGGGCGGTTTCGCCTGACCCGCTGGCGGGGTCGCCTTCGTCGTCTTCGGTGGCGGGGTCGCCTTCGCCGGCGCCGTCTTCTTCGCCGGCGGGGTCGTTCTCCGGACCGTGGTGGTGGGCGGGGTGGTCGTTTGCTTCGGGAACAGATTGTCCCGCGACGAGCCGCCGCCTTTGGCGACGGTGAGCGCCGCGATCACCAGCACCAGCCCCGCCGTCGCGGCGAGTGAGCCACGTCGGCTCCACCTCCGACGCGGGGGCCGGGTCAAAGGGAGTGTCGCCGCGGTGCGGGCAGGCGCCGCGCCCGCCCCCACCGCCACCGTCGGCGCCGTCGGATCGAGCGCCGCCAGCAGCCGGTCGCGGACCTCCTCCGCGGACTGCGGCCGAGCGGCCGGTGACTTGGCGAGCATCTGGTCGATGAGCCCCGCCAGCGGCTCCGGCGTCGCCGGCGCGACGTCTCGCACCGGCCGGGGTGCGGCGTTGACGTGCTGGTGCAACACGGCGGCCGCCAGATCCCCGGTGAACGGCGGCTTCCCGGACAGCATCGCGTAGAGCACGCAACCAAGCGAGTAAATGTCCGAGCGAGCGTCGGCGGTGCGGCCCGACGCCTGCTCCGGCGCCATGAAGGCGGCTGTCCCGAGAAGCGACGTGGTCTGGGTGAGCCCGGTGGCGTCGGCCGGCCGCGCGATTCCGAAATCAAGGACCGTCACGGTTCCGTCCGGGCCGACCATCACGTTGCCCGGCTTGATATCGCGGTGCACGATCCCGGCAGCGTGGGCGGCGCTGAGCACGTCGGCGACCTGAGCGCCGATCCGGACGGCGCGCGCCGGCTCCAGGGGTGCCTCGTCGTGCAGGATCGCCGCGAGACTCTTGCCCGCGACGCACTCCATCACGATGAACCGGGTTCCGTCCTCGACGCCGGTGTCGTACACCGTCGCCACTCCCGAATGCGTCAGGGATGCCGCGGCGCGCGCCTCGCGTTCAAACCTCGCCGCCCAGACCGGATCGCCCTCCGCGAGCGCCGGTGAGAGCACTTTGACCGCCACCGTTCGTCCGAGGACCGTGTCGGTCGCGCGGTAGACGGTGCTCATTCCGCCGCGCCCGATCACTTGCTGAAGGTCGTAGCGCCCGGCGAGCCTCGTTCGCAGGCCATCCATGCCACACATTGTTTCCGCTGGAAGCCCGCCCGTACCCCAAACCGACCAATCTTCACGAAACCCTAGGTTTCAATATCAAGAAGAGCCGGGGAAATGGTGTCAAAGCTCACAAGATTCGTCTCTCCGGGGAGGGATGATCTTGTCTGGTCGAACTCTTACATTCGGGACCTAAGTTCGAACCAACCATGTCTTGGCCACCTTTCATACGCGCAGTGTCTGAGTCGAGGCGTTCACGCCGGACCGCGGCGGCGTCGCCCCGGCCCTCGGCAGAAGACGCTTCGCACCATCGCCATCCGGCGATGATCGGGATCCAGGTCTCGCCGGTCCACGGCCGCCATTGCATCTGCGATCGCTGCCAGGCCCAGGCCGATAAGACCGCCTAGGTGGCGGCCGCTCCCGATTTGAGAGGCGCGATCGCGCCGGTCTCGCAGAGGCCGAACCAAAAGGCGCGCCCTTGGGCGCGCCCCATAAACCGTTACGGCTTTCTTCGCGCCGTCGCCTCGACCAGCGGCCCGGTCCGCGGAGGCACCTGGCGCGAGAGCGCGATGTAGCTGGTGCATCGCCGGATCGCCGGCGTCCGGAGCAGCTCGTTCACGAGCTCTTGTAGATGCTCGGTGTCACGCGCGACGAGACGGCAGATCACGTCCTGCGGGCCGCTGATCGCGTCCGCCTCGAGCACCTCCGGCATCGCGTCCATCACCGCCACGGCCTCAGCAAGGCGCCCCTGCGCGAGCTCGATGAACACGAACGCAGTGATCGTGTACCCCAGTGCGGTCGGGTCCACTTCGGGACCGAAACCCGTGATCACCCCGCGGGCCTCGAGCTTGGCGAGCCGGGCCTGGACGGTCCCGCGCGCGACCTCCAGCTGACGCGCCACCTCGAGCAGTCCGATCCTCGGGTTGGCGCGGAGGACCTCGATCAACCGGGCGTCGAGTTCATCAATGGACATTTTGCCCAGTAATCTACCCGTTCTGACGCCCAGCGTGGTCATTTTGCCCCCTCTCACTGGTCACACTTGCGGATGTCCGCGACGGGTGCTGGACTTCCGGCAAGAGGAATGTTCGAAGAGGCACAGCTCTACTCGCCGGTCACGACCGAAGAGGACGGTTCAGTCACCGTCCATCTGGCTCACGACCATCCGGGCGCCAACGATCCGGTCTACCGCAAGCGGCGCGGGGAGATCGCGGCCGCCGCGCTCGCGTGGAGCCCCGGCGAGCCCTCCCCCACGATCCCTTATACCGAGGAGGAGCAGGAGGTCTGGCGCACGGTTTGCCGCGAGCTCGCGCCCAAGCACGCGTGCTATGCGATCGCCGAGTACCGCGAGGCGCTCGAGAACGTCGCGCTGCCGGTCGACCGCATCCCGAATCTCGACGAGGTCTCCGAGCGGCTCAGCCCGCTCACGGGCTGGAGCTATGTCCCGGCGGCGGGGCTCGTCCCGCTCGATGAGTTCTATGGGGCTCTGGCCGATCGAGTGTTCCACTCCACGCAGTACGTCCGTCACCCGGCCGTTCCGCTGTACACGCCAGAGCCGGACATCATCCATGAGGTGATCGGCCACGGCCATCTGCTGGCCACGCCGACGTATGGCGAGTTGCATCGAATGGCCGGGGACGCCGCGCGGCGGTTGACCGACATCGAGAATCTCCGCTTCCTGTCGCGTGTTTTCTGGTTCTCGCTCGAGTTCGGCGTGGTCGTCGAAGACGGAGAAGTCCGCGCGTATGGCGCGGGCATCCTCTCGAGCTACGGCGAGATCGACGAGTTCCGGGGGATGGAACATCGGCCCATCGATCTGGTCGAGATGGGAACCACGGAGTACGACATCACGCAGTACCAGCCGGTGCTCTACCGCGCCGAGTCAGTCGACGAGCTCGTCGACGTCGTCGGCGGCTTCTTCAGCACCTGCACCGACGAATCGATCGCGGCGATGGCGGAACGCGCCGGCGCGGCGACACCCTGATCCAGGAGGCATACATGGCTACGGAGCAGCAGCTCGCCCACACGGCGCCGGGTACCGACGACGACTTCATGCCGCTGAACGGCATCGACCACGTCGAGCTGTGGGTCGGCAACGCGCTGCACGCGACCTATTTCCTGACGCGCGCGTACGGATTCACGGAGGTCGCCTACCAGGGCCTCGAGACGGGCGTCCGCGACCACGTCTCGCACGTCGTCGAACAGGGTCGGATCCGCTTCGTGCTGACTGGAACGCTGGAGTCTGGCACCGAGATCGCCCGCCACCAAGCCAAGCATGGCGACGGCACGAAGGTGATCGCGCTGTCCGTCCCCGACGTGGATCACGCCTACAGGGAGGCCACTGAGCGCGGCGCCACCGGCCTGGCCGAGCCGCATGATCTGATCGACTCGGGCGGCACCGTCCGGATCGCCGACGTCGCCACGTACGGCGAGACGATCCACCGGTTCGTCGACCGCTCCAGCTACGACGGGCCGTTCATGCCCGGGTTCGAGCCGGTCGAGGGCGCCGCCGACGACAGCGAGCCGATGCTGCTGACGATCGACCACATCGTCGGCAACGTCGAGCTCGGCGCGATGGTCAAGTGGGTCGAGTACTACGAGCGGGTGTTCGGGATGACCGAGATGATCCACTTCACCGATGAGGCGATCTCGACGGAGTACTCGGCGCTGATGTCCAAGGTCGTCACGTCGGGCGACGGGCGCGTGAAGTTCCCGATCAACGAGCCCGCCGAGGGCAAGCGCAAGTCGCAGATCGACGAGTACCTCGAGTTCTACGAGGGCCCCGGCGCGCAGCACGTGGCGCTGACCACCCGGGACATCGTCGGCGCGGTGGAGCGCCTGCAGAGCGAGGGTGTCGAGTTCCTCCGCACGCCGGAGAGCTACTACGAGGACGTGCCCGAGCGCATCGGCGAGATCAACGAGTCGATCGCGGACCTACGTCGCCTCGGCATCCTCGTGGACCGCGATGACGAGGGCTACCTGCTTCAGATCTTCACGAAGCCGATTGGAGACCGGCCGACGATGTTCTTCGAGATCATCGAGCGCCACGGGGCCCGCGGGTTCGGCGAGGGCAACTTCAAGGCGCTTTTCGAAGCGATCGAGCGCGAACAGGCCCGCCGCGGGAACCTCTGATGCGCTACCTCGCGATCGGTCAGCTGCCGCACAAGCGGCACGTCCAGGTCCGCGACAACGGGCGGCTCCTCGTCGAGGAGGTGATGGGTTACGAGGGCTTCTCGGGCAACGAGTCGATCCTGTACCACCTCCAGTCGCCGTGCCGGCTCGACGAGGTCGGCTCGTTCACGCCGATCGTCCGTGACGAGTGGGTGCCCGACGCCCACGTCCACCGGCTAGCCGACATCAACCCCGTCCCGGCCGGCGGCGATCCCGTCGCGGGCCGCCGGATATTGATGTTCAACGACGACATAGAGGTGTCGATCTGCAAGCCGACGGAGCCGCTCGGCGGCTTCTACCGCAACGGGGAGGGCGACGAGGTCCTCTACATCCACCGGGGTGGCGGCGTGCTGCGCACGGTCTTCGGCCGCGTGCCGTTCCGCCAGCGCGACTACGTCGTGATCCCGCGCGGGACGACGCACACGTGGGAGCTCGACCCGGACGCCGAGCAGGTGTGGGTGTGCTTTCACACCCCGGGCGAGATCGAGACGCCCAGCCGGTACCGGAACCGGTACGGGCAGCTGCTCGAGCACTCACCGTTCTCGCAGCGGGACTTCCAGGGGCCCGATCAGCTCGAGACGTTCGATGAGCAGGGCGTGTACGAGCTGACCGTCCGGGTCCGCCACGGCCTCCAGTGCTACGTCCTCGACCGCCATCCGTTCGACGTCGTCGGATGGGATGGCTACGTGTTCCCGTACACGTTCAACGCCGACGACTTCGAGCCGCGCACCGGCCGCTTCCATCTGCCGCCCCCGACCCATCAGACGTTCCAGGGGCCGAATTTCGTGATTTGCACGTTCGCGCCGAGGCTGCTCGACTGGGATCCCGAGGCCGTGCCGCTCCCCTACCACCACTCGAACATCCAGTCCGAGGAGGTCATGTTCTACGCGGAGGGCGACTATGCGGCGCGCAAGGGCGTCGAGATCGGCTGCCTGACGTTGCATCCGTCGGGTCTGCCCCACGGCCCCCAGCCGGGGACGGTGGAGAAGGCGCTGGGTGCCAAGCGGACGAACGAGCTGGCGGTGATGTGGGACACCTTCCGGCCGTTGCGGCTCACGCCGTTGTGGCGCGAGCACGACAACCCCGAGTACGCCTACTCGTGGAACCCGGAGCGCGCGGGAGAAGAAGCTTTGGAGGTGCAGGGGAAGAGTGAGGCCGCGGCCGGGCGGGCGGCTACGGACGGGAACACGGCCACGGAAGCCGAAAGCACCGTGACCGGGCCCTCGGCGTAGCCGCCCGGTCGCGGGCGCTACCGCAGTGTGGGGCGACGCCGTATGTCCGATTACCTGGCCATCGGGCGATGTCAGATTTCTGACAGCCAGCTCGATTGCCCTTCCCTACTCGGGGGTAGGCGTTTCCTAATGGCCTCGGCAACAATAAACCCAAGCAGCACTGTCACTCGAAATCCCGACAACGGCACTACGGTCGACGCGAGTCTGCTGTTCGTCCGCTGGCAGCGCCACGGCGACCAGCGTGCGCGCGAGCAACTGGTGGAGCGCTTTCTCCCGCTGGCCCGGAAGCTCGCCCGTCGCTACAGCGGCGCCCGTGAGCCGTTCGACGATCTGCTGCAGGTCGCGAGCCTCGGGCTCGTGAAGGCGATCGACCGATTCGACACGACGCGCGGCACCGCGTTTTCTTCGTTTGCGGTACCGACGATTCTCGGTGAGCTCAAGCGCTACTTCCGCGATCTCGGCTGGGCCGTACACGTTCCGCGCGGCGCCCAGGAGCTCGCCCTGAAGGTCGAGGAGGCCCAGCAGCGGCTGACGGCCAAGACCGGCCGGCCGCCGTCGGTGCCCGACCTGGCCGAGTACCTCGAGCTCAGCATCGAGGAGGTGCTCGACGCACTGGAGACCGCCGGCGCTCACCACTGCGTTTCGCTCGACACGCCACGCGAGGACGCCGAAGGAGAGTCGGGCACACTCGCCGACGCGTTCGGCGAGCCCGATATCCGCTTCGAGCTGGTCGACGCGAGCGTCTCGATCGCCGCGGCGGCGAAGCATCTGTCCGCGCGCGAGCGCGGGGTGCTGGAGCTTCGATTCGTCGAGGACCTGACCCAGACCCAGATTGCAGACCTGATCGGCGTCTCGCAGATGCAGGTGTCTCGCATCCTTCGCCGTGCCCTGTCGCAGCTTCGCGAGTTGACCGAGGGGGGCGACAGGGACGGGCCGTAGGGCCCCGAGGGGGGCCGGGACGGGCCCCACGGCCCGGGTCCAGACAACGGCGCGCGCAGGTCCAGCGCTGACCCCTCGGCGGTGCAGCGCTGATGGAGATACTCTTTCGACGCTGACGAATCGGCAGCCCGCCACCTTGTCCGGAGCCCTGGTCGCGGCGTCGGCTGGCTCATCGGCCGGATCGTTTGAAAGAGGTTCACAGGGTGGCTGTGTGTCGGCGGACAAATCGATGAGGCGGCGGATGTGAGCGAAGTGCCGTCCATCGTCACGCTCGAGCTCCCGAGCATTCCGGAGAACCTCACGCTCGTGCGTGGAATGCTCGGCGGCGTTGCTGAGCTGCTCCAGATGGACCCGGAGCTGCTCGACGACCTCAAGACCGCCGTCAGCGAGGCCGCCAACAACGTGGTGATGCACGCCTACGATGGCGAGCCGGGCCCACTCAAGGTCAAGCTGTACGTCACCAGCGAGGGCATCGAGGTCCTCGTTCGCGACGAGGGAGTCGGGATGTCGGAGCTGGCGCCGGTCGAGGATCGTCTACAGGGGGTGGGCATGCCCGTCATGCAGGCGTTGGCCCAGCACGCGGATTTCCGCCGTGGCGAGCGGGGTGGCACCGAAGTCCGCATGCTGTTCCCGGCTGAACGCGACGGCCGCCAGATGTTCGGCAGCCCGCTTCCGCCCGCCGCCGAGGATGGCTGGACCGAGCGACTCTCCGGCGACGCCGTCATCTCGATCTCGCCCGTCACGCTCCTGCCGTCCGTGCTCGGGCGGCTCGCCAGGGCACTCGCCGCCACCGCGCGCTTCTCGCTCGACCGCTTTTCCGACGTCTACCTCGTTACCGACTCGATCTCGGCGCACGCCGTTCGCGCCGCGACCAGCCAGCGCATGGGGTTCTCACTCGAGGCGGCGCTCCGGCGGCTCGAGCTGACGATCGGCCCATTCGAGATCGGCTCAACCGAGGCGCTCGTCGGCGATCGCGGCGGGTCCAAATCGCCGCTCGTGTTGCTGAGCGACGAGCTGTCGAGTGGACCCGATGGCGACGGCTCGGAGTTGTTGCGGGTCGTGATGATCGACCACCGCCAGTAGCGGCGGCTCGGTCGCTCAGTCCCGGGCGGGCCGGAATGCCAGCGCCGCGATGTCGTCCGCACGCGGACCCGTGCGGAACTCGTCCAGGACCGCGTCGAGCCGGGCGAGAACCTCCGCGGGCGCGCTGGATGCCTGCTCGGAGAGCAATTTCTTCAGCCGCGCGAGCCCGAACCGGCACTCGTCTCCCTGGGATTCCGTGACCCCGTCGGTGTAGATCAGCACCAGCTCGTCGTCCGCCACGCTGAGCGACTCGTCGGGCCAGGCGCCGTTGGCGAACGCCCCGAGCAGTGGTCCGGCCCGCGGGGCCTCACGGATGGTCCCGTCGGAACGCACGAGCAGCGCCGGCGGATGGCCCGCCGAGCTGATCGTCATGCCGCGATCTTCCAGACGCATGCAGAGCGCGGTGCACAGCGAGTGCTCCGAGCGGCTCCTGAGCGCCTCGTCGAGCTGACGCAGGATGCTGGCCGGGCGGGGGTCGTGGCGGCTCGCGAACCGGGATCCGTGCCGGAGCAGTCCCGTCAACGTCGCGGCGCCGATGCCCTTGCCCGTGACGTCACCGATGATCGCGAACCAGCCCGAATCCGAGCCGAATACCTCGTAGAAGTCGCCACCGACGTCGATCCTCTCCTCGCCTCCAGCGGGCCTGTACAGCGACGCGAGCTCCCAGCCCGGGACCTCCGGTAGCGCTCCCGGCAACAGACTCCGCTGGAGTGTGTCCGAGATCTCCGAGAGCGTCGTGTGAAGGCGGGCGTTCTCGACCGCGACGGCGGCTCGGCGGCCAAGCTGCTCGGCCAGCTCGACGTCATCGTCGGTCAGGCGCCGGCGCGACTCCGCGGTCACCAGCGTCATCACTCCCACCATCCGATTCGGGACCCTCATGGGCACGATCAACACCGAGCGGATCTGCAGCGTGCGCAGCAGTCTTAGGTGCTCCTCGCTCTGGGCGCTCGCCGCGAGCTGCTCGTCGCTCACGTCGGGGTAGAGCTCGGAGACGCCGGTCTGGAGCACACGGCCGGTGGCCGATCCCGGGTCGAACTCGTCCGGCGCCATCTCGCGCAGCCGGATCGCGAGCGCGACCTTCTCGGGGTCGCTGTGCGCGGCGACAACGTGCTCGCGGCGCAGGTTCGCGTCCACCAGGTCCACCGCGCACCAGTCCGCGAGGACGGGCACGGCGAGATCCGCGACGTTCCGAAGTGTCTGCTGGTAGTCGAGCGACGACGCGAGGATGCGCCCCGATTCAGCCAGAAGTCGCATCCGCGTCTCGGCCGTCTTCAAGGACGTGACGTCCTCGATCACGGTCACTGCGGCGATCAGCTCGCCCTCGTCGTCGGTCAGTGGAGCCGCCTTCAGCTGGCGCCACCGGACCTCGCCCGTGTCGCGGTGCGTGGTTCGCATCACGAGCGGCTTGACGTCTTGCCCCTGCATCATCCGCATTGACGGAACATCTTCGAGCGTCAGGGGTCCTCCCCCCTCGTCCTCGACGATGTAGTCCTCCATGATCGACTGAGATGAACGGCTCCGCAGCTCGTCGATCGAGGCGAGGCCCATGCTCTCGAGGGCGGCCCGGTTGCCGTAGGCGATGCTCCCGTCACGGTCGCGGATCGTCACCGCCTCGTCCAGGATCTCGAGGACGTCGACGACCGTTTGCCAGCGCCCACCGATCGGGCCGCCAAGTGAGCCGATTCCCGACAGCGTCACCCTCCGCGGAGCGCGTCTTCCGGCGTGTCGACCACGGCGAGCCGCTCGCCGACGCCCGTCAGGGTGAGCAGTCGCTGGACCTGCGGCGGGCCCTTGACCAGGTATAGGCGCCGCCGCGCTTCCTCGGCCGTCTGGTGGGCCCGGATCAGGACGCTGAGCCCGGTGGAGTCCATGAACTCGAGCTCGCGCAGGTCGAGGACGACGAGCTCCGCATCGGAGGCAAACACCTCATCGAGCTTCTGTTCGAGGTCCGGGCTGGATGCGAGGTCGAGCTCGCCACTCAGGGCGATGACGGTCCCCCCCTCCTCGTGACGAACGTCTACCCGAAACTGGCTCTGCACGCTGGCGCGAGCCTACTGATTTGCGGCCGCCGTGTCGCGGCCTAAGAGCTCTCCCAGGAAGCGTGAGGGCGCGGCTTATCGGGTAGCCCCCCAGCCGGAAAGGGATTCGTTCTTACTCTGAATCGGAGGAGTCTTCATGGTTGCCCTGATCGTTCTGCTGCTCCTGCTCGCCCTGCTCGGCGGGCTGGGGTTTGCCCTGCATTTCCTGTGGATCGTGTTGATCATCGCTCTCGTGCTGTGGGTCATTGGCTTCTTCGTCGGTGGCGCAGCGAACGCCGTCGGAGGTGGGCGCCGGCGGTGGTATGGGCGTTGGTAACGGGGCTCTGCCTCGAGGGCCCGCACGTGGGGCGCTGCGTATCGCCGGGTGGCGGGCAGGAGGCTGTCGACACTCGGCGGCAGCGTGGCGAGCGGTCGGCCTGGCTTTAACGGCGCTGGGGAAGGGGGCGGTCAGGGCGGCTCTCGGGGCCCGATCAGGACCCCGGATGGTGCACAGCACGACAACACCGGCGCGAATCCCGAGCCCTGTCGGGTTAAGCACACTCTTCATGCATAGGTCGGCAGGGCTCGCCATCCGGGGCGAGGTTGTCGTGTTGTGCATCATGAAAGGGCGCGATCGCGGCCAATCCCTCCCCTTCCCCAGCGCCGTTTACAAGGCCGCGGCCAATCAAGGCTGCCGGCGCTCAAACCGTCCGCGGGCCGAGAGTCGACAGCCGCCGAGCCGGCCCTCGAAAGCCTAGGTCAGCTCGCCGAGCCGCTGCAGCGACTTGCGCAACAGCCGCGAGACCTGCATCTGCGACACGCCCACGCGCTCCGCGATCTCGGTCTGCGTTAGATCCTCGCCGAAGCGTAGGAAGAGGATCTGGCGCTCGCGGCGCGGGAGGTGGCGCGCGGCGGCGAAGATCGTGGCCTGGTCATCGACCATCTCCAACCGATCGTCGTCGTCGCCGATGGTGTCGATTCGGGTGCTCGCGCCGTCGTCGTCGCTCGCGAGCGGCGCATCCAGCGAGATCGCGTCGTAGGCGTCGGCCGTCTGCAGCCCGTCGAGCACGTCCTCCTCGGAGAACTCGAGGTACTGCGCGAGTTCGCTGACGGTCGGCGCGCGCCCCGTGCGGGCGCTGATCCGCTGCTGTGCGTCGGTGATCTTGCGGGCGCGCTCCTGCGCGCTGCGATCGACGTGCAGTGCCCAGCCACTGTCGCGGAAGTAGCGCTTCAGCTCGCCGACGATCGTCGGGACGGCGAACGACGTGAACGCGAACCCCTTCGAGGGGTCGAAGCGCTCGACCGCCTTGACCAAGCCGAGGCTCGCCACCTGGACGAGGTCGTCATACGGCTCGCTCGACGATATATATCTACGCGCCAGCTTGCGCGCGAGCGGTAGGAACCGCTCGATCAACTCATCCCGCGCCCGCCTATCCCCCAACCTCTTCCACCGCTCGAACAACTCAGCGGAACTGGAAGCAGCAGCTGCGTGCGCGCGACCTTCGGTTGTCAACGGCATCGCTTTTTCCCTTCGCAGACGAACCTGTTGTATCAGATCCGAGCCCCTGTGTGTCCCGACTTTCGTCCTGGCGCAAACGTTTGCGAACCGCCGTCACCTGATCTGGGCGACGGGCAAGCACGATCATACCGGAAACCGGTCCCTTATGGAAGGGGCGGCGAAACGCGAAGAAGGCCCGCCGGGCGGGCCTTCGCGCGACACGTCTCTGTCCGGCCGTCCGCCCTACGCGATCTCGCGCACGCGATCGGCGACCTCGCCCGCCTCCGAACGCCAGGCCTCGGCCTGCCGCTCGACGTCTCGCCGGGCGTCGCGCGCGTCGTGCTCGATGTCGCGACGACGCCGGCGGAGGCGCTCGCGGCTGCGCCTGATGGTCGCCTCGCCGGTGCGCTCGAAGCGCCGCAGCTGGCGCGTGGCGCGCTGGCGGTTCGTGTACGTCTGCACGGTCTTCGCGACGGAGTCGCGCGCCGCGATGGCCGCGCCGATCTGGATATGCACCACGCGCTGCGCCTGGCGTCCGAACGCCTCGATCCGTTCGGTCGCCGCGCCGAGCTGGCGTCCCGTCGCGCGCGTCGCCTGCTTGGTCGTGGTCCGGCCCGAACGCGCGGTCGCCGTCGCTGACCGAGTGGTCCGGCGAGCCGACTTCGCCGTCTTGGCGGGCCGACGCCTTCGCGGCCGAGGTGCTTCGATTGGCTGCGTTCCTTTTTCGGGTGGCCGCAGCTTTCTTGGCGGCCGCCTGCCGTTGCGTTCTAGTCTGGGTCGCCATTGATGCTTTCTCCTGGTCTTCGTTGTTGGGTTCATGTTTCGCCCACCCGCCCCGCGGACAGGGAAACGATCGAGGGCGTGAGGAAGATCACGCAATACTGAGAGAAGGAATGCCGTCCGCTCCCTACACATCCCCCCTGGCACAGGCGGTTTCCGACGGTCTGCTCGAGCGGTTCCTCCGCTATGTGCGAATCGACACACAGTCCGAGCGCGACCGCATGCAGTCACCGAGCACCAGCGGCCAGCTCGACCTCGGGCGGCTGCTCGTGGACGAGCTGCGCGAGCTGGGTCTCGACGACGCGACGCTCGACGAGAACGGCTACGTCACCGCGACGCTTCCCGCGACTCACGGCGGCGAGGCGCCGGTGATCGGATTGCTCGCGCACATGGACACGACGGCGGATGCGCCGGGGGCCGGGGTGCAGCCGATCGTCCACCGCGGGTACGACGGGGGCGTCATCGAGCTGCCCCGCGGCAGCACCCGCCTCGATCCCGCGACGATGCCCGAGCTGCTGAACAAGGTCGGACACGACATCGTCACGAGCAGCGGCGACACGCTCCTGGGCGCCGACGACAAGGCGGGCGTCGCCATCATCATGGCCGCCGTCGCCCATCTGGCCGCGCATCCGGAGCTGCCTCGCCCGACGCTGCGAATCGGCTTCACGCCCGACGAGGAGATCGGTGAGGGCGCCACCCTGTTCGACATACCGCGGTTCGGGGCCCTCTGCGCGTACACGCTCGATGGCTCGGAGATCGGCGAGCTCCAGGATGAGACGTTCGGCGCGTTCGAGGTGGAGGTAAGGGTCACCGGGGTCGATGTCCACCCCGGACAGGGGACGGGCAAGCTCGTCAATGCGCTGCGACTCGCGGCGCAGATCATCGCTGCGCTGCCGTCGGACCGTTTGACGCCCGAGTCGACATCTGACCGCCAGGGATTCATCCACCCCTACGAGCTCGCGGGGACCTCGGTGGGC
The DNA here is from genome assembly GCA_963812225.1 of uncultured Solirubrobacterales bacterium. Classification (GTDB taxonomy): domain Bacteria; phylum Actinomycetota; class Thermoleophilia; order Solirubrobacterales; family Solirubrobacteraceae; genus Palsa-465. The sequence goes on along the minus strand of CAWEUN010000001.1, from coordinate 361,038 downwards.
GCGATATTCCGAGCGATCGTTCGCGACTTCGACGAGGAGCAGCTCGCCGACCACGTAGAGCTGGTGAGGCGCACGGCCGAGGAGGTCGCGGCCACCGAGCCGCGCGCCAGCGTTGAGGTCAAGGTCCACCGCCAGTACCGCAACATGCGCGCCTATCTGCAGTCCGTCCCGTACGTGACCGACGCGGCCGAGGAGGCGATCCGCGCGGAGGGGATTGAGCCCCTGCGCTCGCCGATCCGCGGCGGGACCGACGGTTCGCGGCTGAGCGAGATGGGCCTGCCGACGCCCAACCTCTTCACCGGCGGGCACGAGTACCACTCGGTTCGCGAGTGGGCCTCGGTCCGCGACATGGCCGGTGCGGCGGCGACGGTGATCCGCCTCGCCGAGGTGTGGTGCAGGCCGGAGTACGCGAGCCGAGCCCGCGAGGAGCAAGCCAGCCCCGCTTCTGGCTAGTCTGCTCGGCGTGACCCCCCAGTTCAGCGGCTCGCTGGCCTCGGTCGATGGATCGATCACCCTCGCGTCGGCGGCGACGATTCCGGCCACCGACGAGGGCCTGCTGCGCGGGGACGGCGTGTTCGAGGTGATCCGCGTCTACGACGGGCGCCCGTTCGCCATGGACGCCCACCTGCAGCGACTCGAGCGCTCGGCGTCGAACCTTCGCCTGCCCGTCGACGTCGAGGCCGTCCGCGCTGACGCCTACCGCCTGCTCGCGCACGCCGGCGGCGGCCGTGACCACGACTGCCTGCGGATCGTGATCACCCGCGGCGGTCGCCGGTTGCTGCTGACCGAGCCGCTGCCGAGCACGTCCGAGCGCGTGCGCCTGGGGACAGTCATCTATTCGCCGACGCGCGTGCTCGATGGCGTCAAGTCGCTCTCATACGCGGCCAACATGCTCGCGGGGCGGATCGCCCGCGAGCACGGTTTCGACGAGGCGCTGCTGGTGACGCCGCACGGTCGCGTGCTCGAGGCGCCCACGAGTTCGATCTTCTGGGTCAAGGACGGCGCCATCCTGACCCCGCCGCTCGACGAGCACATTCTCGCGTCGATCACCCGAGCCGTCGTGTTCGAGGTCGCCGATGCCTCGGAGCAGCCGTGCACGATGGACGACGTCCAGAGTGCCGATGAGGCGTTCCTGGCCTCGACGACGCGCGAGGTGCAGCCGGTCGCGGCAATCGACGACCGCACCTTCGACGGGGTCGGACCGGTCACCGCGCGCGTCGCGGGCCTGGTATCCGCCCGCATACAGTCGGAGCTCGCCGCCTGAGAGTCCTCACGATCATCGGCAACCGTCCGCAGTTCATCAAGGCGGCGGCCGTTTCACCGAAGCTGCGGGAGCGCCACGAGGAGCTGCTGATCCACACCGGCCAGCACTTCGACGACGAGCTCTCCGCGGTGTTCTTCGAGGAGCTCGGGCTTCCCGCGCCCGACCGCGAGCTCGGGATCGCTCTGGGCTCCAACACCTCGCAGACGGCGCGGATGCTCGCTGCGCTCGAGTCGACCCTCGCGGAGGCAGATCCCGATGTCGTGCTCGTCTACGGCGACACGAACTCGACGCTGGCCGGCGCGCTGGCCGGCGCGCAGGCGGGAGTCGCGACCGCGCACGTCGAGGCCGGGATGCGCTCGTTCGATCGTGCGATGCCCGAGGAGCTCAACCGCGTCCTCGCCGATCACGCGAGCACGCTGCTGCTCTGCTCCTCGCAGGTAGCCGTCGACAACCTTCATCGGGAGGACGTGAGCGGCGAGGTCGAGCTCGTGGGAGATGTGATGGTCGACGTGGCGCAGGCGCTGCAGCCCCGGGCCCGTGAGCGCCTCGACCTCGTCGAGGCGCTCGGCGTCTCCCGACGGGAGTACGTGGTGTGCACCGCGCACCGGGCCGGGAACGTCGATGACCCGAGACGGTTGAAGCGCCTCGTCGAGCTGCTGCTCGCACTGCCCGTGCCCGTCGTGCTCCCGCTCCATCCGCGTACCCGGGCGCGGCTGAGCGACGCCGGGCTGCTCGACCGGATCGAGCACCTGACCGTCACGCCACCGCTCGGGTATGTCGAGTTCGCCGCACTTCTGTGCAACGCCCGGGCCGTCCTGACCGATTCGGGCGGCCTCCAGAAGGAGGCCTACCTCGCCGGCGTCCCGTGCATCACGCTGCGGCCGAGCACCGAGTGGGTCGAGACGGTCGCGCAGGGCTGGAACGTTCTCGTCGACCTCGATCCCGCCGCGGCCATCGCCGCGCTCGAGCGCGAGCCGCCGGCCGAGCGCCCGCCCCTGTACGGCGACGGCCGGGCCGGGGAACGCGTCGTGGCGGCACTTACACTGCGCTACGCATGACCCCGTCCTCGGAGAGCAGCGAGCGGCCGCTGCACATCGGTGTCGCCGGCCTGGGCTACTGGGGCCCCAATCTGGCGCGGAACTTCGAGGCGATCCCGGGGTGTGCGCTCACGTGGTGCTGCGACAGCTCGGAGGCGGCGCGCGAACGCGCGGCCACGAGGTTCCCGGGTGCCGCCGTGACCGCCGATCTTGACGAGCTGCTCGCCGACCCGCTGCTCGACGCGGTCGCGATCGCGACCCCGGTCCCGACCCACGCCGAGCTCGCGATCAGGGTCCTCGAGGCGGGCAAGCACTGTCTGGTCGAAAAGCCCCTCGCGCAGTCGGTCGCCGATGCGGAGGCCGTGGTGGCGGCGGCGGGCGCGGCGGGCCGGGTCCTGATGGTCGGCCATCTGCTCGAGTACCACCCCGGAGTGGAGAAGCTCAAGCAGCTGGTCGATTCCGGCGACCTCGGCGAGCAGATCTACTACATCTACGGCAACCGCCTGAACCTGGGCAAGCTGCGAGCCGACGAGAACGCGCTCTGGAGCCTCGGCGCGCACGACGTCTCGGTCGTGCTCCATCTCGCCGGCGAGGAGCCGGCCGAGGTCGTCGCCCACGGCGAGTCCTATGTCAGGGAAGGCGTCGAGGACGTCGTCTTCTGCTTCCTGCGCTTCCCGTCGGGCGTGTCCGCCCACCTCCACCTCTCCTGGCTCGACCCGCACAAGGAGCGCCGCTTCACGGTCGTGGGGTCGCGGCGGATGGCGACCTTCGACGACATGGCGCTCGAGGGCAAGCTGACGATTTACGACAAGGGCGTCGACGAGGACGCGCGCGGCTACGGCGAGTACATCACCCGCACCGGTGACATCTTCAGCCCGCGGATCCTCAACACCGAGCCGCTCCGGATCGAGTGCGAGCACTTCATCGACTGCATCCGCCGGAGCGAGCGGCCCCGGTCGGACGGCGAGAGCGGACTGCGCGTCGTGCGCGTGCTCGAAGCGCTCCAGCGCTCGCTAGACGCCTCACAGCGGAAGCTGATCGTCCCGGAGAGGCGCGGACCCGACCGGGAGGAGACCCGCGTTGGCGGCTGACTTCTCCGCCGCCGTGTTCGTCTCGCCGGACGCGACCGTTGGGTCGGACGTGAAGCTCGCCCCCGGGGCCGTCATCCACGCCGGCGCCCAGATCGGCGACGGGTGCGCGATCGGGTCCGGCGCGGTCGTCCACACGGGCACGTCGGTGGGCGAAGGGTGCGTGATCGAGGACGGCGCCGTGCTCGGCAAGCGACCCCGCCTGCGCCCCGGCTCGAGCGCCGCCGGCGGCGATCTATGGGCGCTCGTGCTTGACCCCGAGGTCACCGTCTGCTGCGGCGCCGTCGTCTACGCCGGCGCCCGGATCGAGCATCGGGCGATCATCGGCGACCAGGCCCAGGTCCGCGAGCGCTCCGTGGTCGGCTCCGGCTCGGTCGTCGGCCGCGCCTCGTGCGTCGACTTCGACGCCGTCGTCGGCTCCCGGGTGCTGATCCAGACGAGCGTGTACGTCACGGGCGGCTCGGTCGTCGAGGACGACGTGTTCATCGGCCCCGGCGTCGTGACCACGAACGACAACACGATGGGCCGCCACGAACGCGGCGCGCCGCTGCTCGGCCCTCGGTTGAGGCGCGCCTGCCGCGTCGGCGGCGGCGCCGTGCTCGTCCCGGGGGTCACGGTCGGCGAGGAGGCGTTCGTCGCCGCCGGCGCGGTGGTGACGCGCGACGTGGGCGATCGCGACGTCGTGATGGGAGCGCCGGCGCGCGTGGTGAGAAAGGTGGAGGACGAGGACCTGATCGAGCGGTGGCGGTGACGCCCTGTCTTGCCCGTCCCAAAGCTGACAGGATCCAGATCGACACGAGAGGCGAGGAGAACGCGATGGAGACCTGGGACATCCGCTCACTGACGATCGAGCCCCACAAGCCGCAGGTGCTCCGCTCTGACGAGGAGACCCGGGCGATCGCCATCATCCTCCCCGCCGGCGAGGAGCTGCAGGAGCACCAGGTCCACGAGCGCGCCTACCTCCTCGTCGCCGACGGCGAGATCGAGGTCGCCAAGGACGGCGAGACCGTCACCGGCGGCCCAGGCTTCCTCTCGCACTTCGCGCCAAACGAGCGCCACGCCGTCAGAGCGGTCTCCGACGCCCGTCTCGTGCTCGTGCTCTCGCCGTGGCCCGGCGTGGGTCATCCGTCGCGCCCGACGGCTTAGAGGTCGGTCGACTCTCGAGCCGCGCCTGGCGGGGGTGGTCGGCCCGGGAAACGGCGCTGGGGAAGGGAAGGGATCGGCCGCGATCGCGCCCTTTCATGATGCATAACACGACAACTTCGCCCGGGATGGCGAGTCCTGTCGACCTATGCATGAGGAGTGTGCTCAAGTCGACACGGCTCGGGTCTGGCGCCGGTGTTGACGCGTTATGCAGGTTTCCCTCGACACTCTCGGCACAGTGTCGAGGGTTTGGCGCGGGAGCGGGTTGACCACGGGGCTCAGGCGACCCGCCACCGCCCCCACCCACCCCTTCCCCAGCGCCTTTACCGAGCCGCCCGCCTGTCAGGTGGCGCCTAGAGTCGACAGCGCGGGCCCGGCGATACACAGCCTCCCGCCTGCGGGCCGCTCGGCATCCAGCCTCGCCAAGACCGGCCCGCGCGGAAGTCATCCGGCTCCGCTTCCGGCCCTCGAGGCAGAGCCCCCCCTTATGCAGTCGCGAGGCGCCCGACCCCGCCGGCCATCTCGGCGCTCGCCGGCGTCCAGATCACCTCTTCGCGCGCCGGCCCGACCCCGATCAGCGCCACCGGCACGCGCACGAAGTCGGCGACGAACTGAAGGTAGTCGCGCGCGGTCTGCGGCAGGTCGTCCTCGCTGCGGCACCCCATCAGGTCCTCGCTCCATCCCGGCAGCTCGATGTACTCGCCGACCGTGTGGTGAAGCACCGTCTGGTGGTAGGGGAAGTAGTCGAACTCGGCGCCCTCGGCTCCGCGGTAGCGGGTGCACACGCAGAGCGTGTCGAGGCCGGAGAGGACGTCCAGCTTGGTGACGGCGAGCGCGGTCATGGAGTTGAGCCGGGCGGCGTAGCGGAGCGCCACGAGATCCAGCCACCCGACGCGCCGCGAGCGGCCCGTGGTCGTCCCGTACTCGCCGCCGCGCTCGCGGATCTCATCCGCCAGCGTCCCCTCGAGCTCGGTCGGGAACGGACCGGCGCCCACGCGGGTGCTGTAGGCCTTGGTCACTCCCCACACCTCGTCGATGTCCTTCGGCCCGACCCCGGCGCCGATGCACGCCGCGCCGGCGATCGGGTTCGATGAGGTCACGAACGGATAGGTGCCGTGGTCGAGGTCCAGCAGCGCGCCCTGCGCTCCTTCGAACACGACGGTCTTGTCGGCGTCGAGGAGCTCGAGCACCAGCCGGCTCGTGTCGGCGATGTAGCGCTCGATCCGGTGGCCGTAGGTCAGGTACTCCTCGGTGATCGTCTGCAGGTCGAGCCGGGGATCCTTGGCGTACGGCCGCAGCGACAGCCGCTTCGGCTCGAGCGCGGCGATGATCTTCTTCTTCAGGATCTTCTCGTCGAGCAGGTCCTGCACGCGAATGCCGAGCCGCGAGGCCTTGTCGGCGTAGCAGGGGCCGATGCCGCGGCGGGTCGTCCCGATCTGGAGCTTGCCGAGCTTCGCCTCGCCGGCGTCGTCGAGCATCAGGTGGTAGGGCATGATCAGGTGAGCGTTGGCGGAGATCCGCAGCCACTGCGTGTCGACCCGGAGGCGCGAGAGCTCCTCGAGCTCGTGGGTGAGCACCTTGGGATCGATCACGACGCCGTTGCCGATCACGCTCAGCGTGCCCGGCTGGAGGATCCCGGAGGGCATGAGGTGCAGCTTCCACGTCCTGCCGTTGCGGACGATCGTGTGGCCGGCGTTGTTGCCGCCCTGAAAGCGCACGACGGCGTCAGCCTGCTCGGCGAGCAGGTCGGTGATCTTCCCTTTGCCTTCGTCGCCCCACTGGGCGCCGACAATCACGATTCCTGGCATCCGATGAAGAGTGTAGGTGGGGCCGGGGCGGCCGTACCTCGCACGGTACCCTCGCGTGTGCACGATGCAATCCGAGGCGCCAATGGCGGGTGATGCCCGCGTCCTGAACCACCTGCAGCAACTGGAGGCCGAGAGCATCCACATCATGCGCGAGGTCGTGGCCGAGGCCGAGAAGCCGGTGATGCTCTACTCGATCGGCAAGGACAGCTCGGTGATGCTCGACCTGGCGCTCCGCGCGTTCTACCCCGCCAAGCCTCCGTTCCCGCTGCTGCACGTCGACACGCAGTGGAAGTTCAAGGACATGTACGCGTTCCGCGACCGCACCGCGCTCGAGACCGGTATGGACCTGATTGTGCACGTCAACCCCGAGGGGCGGGAGATGAACATCAACCCGTTCGAGCACGGGTCGGAAATCCACACCCACGTGATGAAGACGGTGGCGCTGAAGCAGGCCCTCGATCAGCACGGGTTCGACGCGGCGTTCGGTGGCGCGCGGCGCGACGAGGAGAAGTCGCGCGCGAAGGAGCGGATCTTCTCGGTCCGCACCGCCCAGCACGCGTGGGATCCGAAGAACCAGCGGCCCGAGCTGTGGCGCACGTTCAACGCGCGCATGAAGAAGGGCGAGTCGCTACGCGTATTCCCACTCTCGAACTGGACCGAGCTCGACGTCTGGCTCTACATCCAGATGCGCCAGATCCCCGTGGTGCCGCTGTACTTCGCCGCCGAGCGCCCCGTCGTCGAACGCGACGGCACGCTGATCATGGTCGACGACGACCGCATGCCGCTGGCCCTCGGCGAGGAGCCCGTGCAGCGACTGGTGCGCTTCCGGACGCTCGGCTGCTACCCGCTCACGGGCGCCATCGAGAGCGACGCCGATACCGTGCCGGCGATCATCCGCGAGATGCTGGTCGCGACCACGTCCGAGCGCCAGGGGCGCGTCATCGATCACGACGCCGCCGCCTCGATGGAGCGCAAGAAGCAGGAGGGATATTTTTAGGAGCGCCCTTCGGGCGCTTGTGGTGTGGCTCTCGCTACTTGTGGGCCGGCGGAGCCAGACGGCCCCATGCCTCGAGCAGCTCGATCACCCTCCACGCGCCGTCGCGCGCCGAGAGCTCCGTCGTCAGCAGATGCATCTCGGGCCGCTCGGGGGGCTCGTACGGGGAGTCGATGCCGGTGAAGTTGACGAGCTCGCCGCGACGTGCCTTCTTGTAGAGGCCCTTCGGATCTCGCTCCTCGGCCACCGCCAGCGGCGTGTCGACGAATACCTCGAGGAACTCGTGGCGCTCGAACAGCGACCGCGCCATCTGGCGCTCGGCCCGGAACGGCGAGATGAACGACACGAGGACGATCAGCCCCGCGTCGGCCATCAGCTTGGCGACCTCGGCGATCCGCCGGATGTTCTCGACCCGGTCGGCCTCCGTGAACCCCAGGTCGGAGTTGAGGCCGTGGCGGACGTTGTCGCCGTCGAGCATGTACGTGTGGTGGCCGCGGCGGTGAAGCTCCCCCTCGACCAGGTTCGCGATCGTCGACTTCCCAGCGCCTGAGAGGCCCGTGAACCACATCACCGTGGGCTGCTGGTGCAGGCTGGCCGCGCGCTCTGATTTGTCGACGGTCACCGCCTGCCAGCGCACGTTCTGCGAGCGGCGGAGCGCGAATTGGATGAGGCCGGCGCCGATTGTGTTGTTGGTGATCCGGTCGATGAGGATGAAGCCGCCGGTGTCCCGGTTCTCGCGGTAGGGGTCAAACGCGATCGGCTGGCCGCACTCGATGTCGACGACGCCGATCTCGTTCAGCTCGAGCTTGGTCGCGGCCACGTGCTCGAGCGACTCGATCCGGAGCTTGTGCTTCAGCGGGGCGATCGTCGCGGTGACGGTCTTGCCGCCGACCCGCATCAGGTAACTGCGGCCGCGGAGCATCGGCTTGTCGCCCATCCACACGATCGTCGCCTCGAACTGATCGGCGACCCCGGGCGGCTCGGCGCTGTGCGCGATCACGTCCCCGCGCGTGACGTCGACATCGTCGGCGAGGGTCAAGGTGACGGACTGTCCGGCGACGGCGGCGTCGAGATCGCCGTCGTAGGTGACGATTCGCTCCACCCGGGTCTGCTGGCCGGACGGCGAGATGACGATCGGGTCGCCGGCACGGATCGTGCCGCTAGCGATCGTGCCCGCATACCCACGGAAGTCGAGGTTGGGACGGTTCACCCACTGCACGGGCATCCGGAACGGCAGCGACTGGAGCTGGCGGTCGACCTCGACTGTCTCGAGGTAGCCCATCAACGTCGGTCCGTGGTACCACGGCGTCGCGTCGCTGCGCACGAGCACGTTGTCGCCCTTCAGCGCCGAGACGGGAATGCACGTAATGCGATCGAGCCCGATCTGGCTCGCAAAGCTCCGGTACTGCTCCTCGATCTCGCGGAAGCGGTCCTCGGAGTACGCGACGAGGTCCATCTTGTTGATCGCGAGCGCGACGTCGCGCACACCGAGCAGCGCCACGAGCTGGCTGTGGCGGCGTGTCTGGGTCAGCACCCCCTTGCGGGCGTCGACGAGGATCACCGCTGAATCCGCCGTCGAGGCGCCGGTGACCATGTTGCGCGTGTACTGCTCGTGGCCCGGCGCGTCGGCGACGATGAAGTGACGGCGGTCGGTGGAGAAATGGCGGTACGCGACGTCGATCGTGATCCCCTGCTCGCGCTCGGCCGAGAGGCCGTCGAGGAGGAGCGCGAGGTCGAGGTCGTCGCCCTGCGTGCCCGCGACCTTCGAGTCCGCCTCGAGCGCGGCCAGCTGGTCCACGAACAGCGAGCGTGACTCGTAGAGCAGTCGGCCGATCAGCGTGCTCTTACCGTCGTCGACGCTCCCGCACATCACGAACCGCAGCAGCGTCTTCTCGTTGTGGTTGCGGAGGATCGCCGCCATCTCCTCGGTGGCGATGGTGCTGCTCCGCTCGCCCGCTGTCGCCCGCTTCTCTACCGACATGATCTGGATCGCTCCAAGCCCACCAGCGAGGTGAGGATACTGGCAGCCCGCTGCTTCGGCGGGCGGGCGGAACTCGGCGCGTCGTCGGCGCCGCGAGCCTATGCGTAGCGGAGGCGGTAGCTCCGCCGCCTGGCCGGCGCCGGTGTCGTCGCCGCGGCGTGCGAACTCAGCAACTCGACGAGGTGCACGGACGGGAAGAACGGGTCGGCGATCACCGCTCCATCGTCCAGCGACAGAGCCGCCCGGAGATGGCTGTCGACCTCGGCGAGCAGCATCGGCGCAGACGGAATCTCGGCGCTGTCCAGGACGGCCAGCCGCGCGATCGACCACTGGTCGTCGGCGTATGCGGGGCGAATCGTGATCGAGGCGGGACCGATTCGGAGTGATGGGCTTTTTCTACGGGGGAATATCATTGTTGGTCTCCTTGGCCTCAGTACAGACGCCAAATTTGCCCGGAACCTGCCATAAATGCAAATAGGGGTTTGCTGGGCCTGGTATAACCCCAGGTAATGCTTGACACGCGGCGTCTTCGAGTGCTCTGCGAGGTGGCGCGGAGGGGTTCGTTCTCCGCCGCGGCCGAATCGCTCGGCTACACCCAACCAGCGATCTCGAGGCAGATCGCGACCCTCGAGGCCGAGACGGGGATGCTGCTCGTCCGCCGCGTCCCTCAGGGCATCGTGCTCACCGACGCGGGGCGGCTCCTGGTCGACCGCGCCGAGACGGTCTTCGCGCGCCTGATCGACGCCGAGCTCGAGCTCAAGGCGCTCCAGGGCCTCGAGGGCGGCACGCTCCGTCTAGCCTCATTCGCGTCGGCCGCCGCGGCGATCGTCCCCCTCGCGGTCGCGGCTTACCGCCGGCGCTACCCGGCGATCGAGCTCGACATCACTATGGCCGATCCGGTTGAGTCGGTTCCACTGCTGCGCGCCGGCGAGCTGGACCTCGCCATCTCTCACGACGCCCTCGGACGGCCCGTCGACCCCGTCGGCGGGTTGACGACGATCACGCAAGCGGCCGGCGACATCGAGCTGGTCCACCTGTTCGACGACCCGATGTACGTGGCCCTGCCGATCCATCACCGACTCGCCGACACGGTTCCGCTCGAGCTCAGTGCCTTCGCCGACGACCCGTGGATGCTGGCCACCAGCTCCACGTGTCCGGACTCGCGGCTGCTCATCCGCGCGTGCCACGAAGCGGGCTTCGAGCCGCAGATCGCCTTCGAGAACGACGACTATCAGGCGATTCTCGGGTTCGTCGCCGCCGGCGTCGGCGTGGCGCTGATTCCCGACATGGTCGCCCGCGGCGTCCGCGACGACGTCGTCGTCCGCGAGCTCGACCCACCTTCCCCGCCGCGCCCGATCCTCGCCGTGCTCTCTCGCGGCTACCGCTCGCCGGCCGCCCTCGCGATGCTCGATGTCCTCCGCGAGGTGAGCGATCAGTGGGTCGCCAACCGGTTGGTGCTCTCCGGCGCGTAGGGGCGCGGTGGCTGAGCTACCGTGCCGAGGGTGAGCGAAGACCCGAAGACCGAGGAGCTGAGGCACGAGCAGGAGCGTCGGGAGGCCGACGAGCAAGAGCGCGCTGAGACCGCGCCCGACGAGCAAGAGTCGCTCCAACACGAGCGCCGCGCCGAGAAGGCGCGTTACCTGCGAGAGAAGCTCGAGCAGCGCGCCGCATCGGAGCGCAAGTCGGACGACTGACCCAGCTCCGCCTGCGGCGTCGAGGGTGGTCAGACCTCGGCGTGGACGAGCTCGACCCGCCGGTCGGCGCCGTCGAGTGGCAGTTGATCGCACATCTCGGCCAGCCTGGATGCCGTGCGCACGGTGATCTGAGTGCACAGCTCGTCGTAGTCGAGATTCGTCGTGATCACCATCGAGCGCTCGTTCTCGTAGCGGGCGTTGACGATCGAGTACAGCTCCTCGAGCACCCAATCGGTCGTCCGCTCCGCGCCCACGTCGTCGACGTGCAGGAGGTCGACGGCCGTCAGCCGGTCGAGCAGCTCGACGTGCGAGCGCTCCGAGCGATGCGTGTCGCGGATCTCATTGAGCAGCCGCGGCAGCGAGTAGATGGCGACGGACCGCCCGGCCTTGAGCGCCGCCTTCGAGACGAGCATGGCAAGCGTCGTCTTGCCCGTGCCGACGGGACCCACGAACCACAGGCCCCTGCCGGCGTCGAGGTGGTCGTCGATCCGGCCGACGAACGACCGCACCGCGCTCACCACCGGACGGTCCGTGAGCTCGATCTCGGTCACCGGCGCGCGCTCGAACGCGACGTCGGCGTAGCGCCGCGGGATCACCGCCGACAGGCTCCGCGCCTTCGCTCGCGCGACCCTGTGCGGGCGGCAGCGGCAGTCGTACGCGGTGTTCGTCTCGGCGTCGTAGAGGAACCCCGAGCCGTCGCACAGTTCAAACGCGCACTCGCTCATTCCGGGCTCCCCGCCCCGCCGGGGCGCCTCGCCGTACCCTGGCCCCCCGCCGTGCCCCGGCGCCTCATGCGGCGAACCGCTCGCTCGCGTAGTTCATGAACTTCGGATATTCCTTCTGGAACGTCAGCACGACGTCGCCCACGGGGCCGTTGCGGTGCTTGGCGATGATGATGTCCGCCTCGCCGGGCCGCTCGGACTCCTTGTCGTAGTACTCCTCGCGGTAGATGAACATCACGAGGTCGCTGTCCTGCTCGATCTGTCCGGACTCACGCAGGTCGGACAGGATCGGCTTCTTCTCGCCACCGCGCTGCTCGACGGCGCGACTCAGCTGGGACAGGGCGATCACGGGGACGTTCAGCTCCCGCGCCAGCCCCTTCAGCCCGCGTGAGATCTGACCCACCTGCTCCACGCGGCTCTCGACCCGGCCCTCGTGGCGCATCAGCTGCAGGTAGTCGATGATGATCAGACCGAGGCCGCCCTCGAGCTGGTGGTGAAGGCGGCGTGCCTTCGCGCGGACCTCGAGCACGCCGGTGTCGCTTGAATCGTCAACGTACAGCGGCGCGTGCGCGAGCCGCTGGCACGCCTCGAGAATCTTCGGCCACCGGGCCTCGGCCACCTTGCCCCGGCGCAGCTCCTCGCCCTTGATCCTCGCCTGCGAGGCGACGAACCGCTGGGCGAGCTCCGACTCCGACATCTCCAGTGAGAACAGCGCCACCGCGTGGCCCTCGAGCGCCGCGTTCTCGGCGATGTTCGCCACCAGGGCAGACTTACCCATCGACGGGCGGGCCGCGATCACGATCAGGTTGCCCGCCTGAAAGCCTCCCGTCATCCCGTCGATGTCCTTGAAGCCCGAGGGTGTTCCGGTCAGCGCCGTCTTCGAGATCGACAGCCGGTGGAGCTTGTCGGTCTCCTCGGCGAGGATGTCCTCGATCGAGCGGATCTTCTTCTGCCGGTCGTCGTGGGCGACCTCGAGCATCATGCGCTCGGCCCGCTCGACCAGATCCCGCGCCGGCGACTCGCGCGAGAGCACGCTGGCCTGGATCTCGTAGGACGCCGTCAGCAGCGCGCGCTTCTGCGAATCGTCGCGCACGATCCGTCCGTACTCGCGGGCGTGTCCTGCGGCCGGCACCCACCCGGCGAGCTCCTCGATCGCCTCGGGCCCGCCCACCAGCTCGAGCTTGCCCAGCTCGCGCAGGGCCTCCGCGACCGTCAGATGATCGATCTTCCGGCTCGAGTTGTATAGCTCGACCATCGCCTCGAACACGGCCCCGTGCTGCTCTCGGTAGAAATGCTCGGGCCGCAGATGCTCCTCGACCAGCAGCCCGAACAGGTGCCTCTCATCCAGCAGCACGGCCCCTAGGACCGACTTCTCGGCCTCCAGGTTGTGCGGCGGGACCGCAATGTTCTGCACGGCGCTCATGGCGGACATCCGAGTCTAGGTCTGGGCCGGACGGCTAGAAGATCGCCTTCCCGCACTCAGCAGGAAAAGCTGTGGGAGGCGCCTCGGAGTGTCGGCCCGGCGGAGCGAGGCGGCCGGAGGATGTGCTCCCCTCCTGCGCTGGTCGCGACCGATCGCGCTTCGATACGCGTGGAACGCGACGGAGGGAGGCACACCCTCCGGCCACCTCCCTGATTGGCCTCCCGCTCGTTGGTCGCGGGCGCCATGCTGCCGCCGGGGGTGAGTGAGCCCGCGCTTCATGCTGCCGCCACATCACGAGCCGGCTGCTTGCCCTCAGCTTGTTTTGTAGCCGGGAGGCCGGCGCCTACGCCCTCGAGCTTCCCATAAGCCGGAGCGGGGGTCGTGGGTCCGGCAGCCGCTGCCCTCGCGTTCCGAGCAGCACACCGACGACCAGGGACCGACGAGCGCGGGCAGCGGTGCCCGGACCCACGGTCGCCTATACGGCGACCACCATCGTCTTAACGGACGCCATCACATCATCGGCGACCTCGACCACGACCATGTACGTCCCGACATGGCGGATCGGATCCTCGAGATGGATCTTGCGTCGGTCGACCCGGATTCCGCGGGCGTCGCGGATCGCGTCGGCGATGTCCTGCGTCGTCACCGAGCCAAACAGCCGGCCATCGTCGCCGGCGCGCTGCGGGATCGTCAACACGGTCCGGCCGAGCGTTGCGGCGTTATCGCGCGCCCGGTCCTCGGCGTCCTGCTTCGCCCGATCCGCCTGCTGCTGCCGGCGAGCGGCTGCCTCGATCGATCCCTTCGTCGCCGGCTCGGCGAGCTTGCGGGGGAGCAGGAAGTTACGCAGGTACCCGGGTGAGACGTCCACGACGGCCCCCCGCTCGCCGAGCGACTCCACGTCCTGAAGCAGTATCGCCTGCGGCACGCTGCCAGCCCCTTCGGTCAGCGGTCGCGGTCGCGATCTCGGTCTCGGTCGCGATCACCGCGGCCGCCACGCTCGCTCCCGCCTTCCGCCACGTAGGGCAGCAGCGCCAGCTCGCGGGCGCGCTTGATCGCGCGGGCGACCTGGCTCTGATGGCGCCGACACGCTCCCGTGATCCGGCGAGAGCGGATCTTGCCGCGCTCGGAGATGAACCGGCGCAGCGAGGAGATGTCCTTGTAGTCGACCTGATCGACCTTGTCACGGCAGTACGGGCAGGGCTTACGGCGACCTGAGGTCGGCCCACCCTTCCTGTCGCGCCGGCGAACCGGCCTTCTACGTTGCTTTGCCACGGGCTACCACTCTAGCTTGGATTTCTCGGAGACTCGGCCTCAGAACGGAATGTCGTCATCGGCTCCTGTGCCGACGGGTGCGGTTTCGAAGTCGCCGGTGTCGATCGGGACGTCGCTCTCCGTCGCGGGCACGCTGCTGGAGAATCCGTTTCCGTTACCGCCACCGGCGTCATCGCGCCCGCCGAGGAACTGCACGGTGTCGGCGATGATATCGACCGACTCGCGCTTCTGTCCGTCCCGCTCCCACTGGCTCCATTCGAGCCGGCCGTCGATCGCCACCGCCCGACCCTTCCGCAGGTATTGCTCGCAGGTCTGAGCCTGGGCACCGAACACGGTGACGCGGAAGTAGTTGGGCTTCTCTTCCCACTCGCCCGTGCTGCTGTTCTTCCTGCGGGTGTTGACGGCGATCCCCAGCTTGCAGACCGTCAGGCCGCCACCGGTGGACCGCATCTCTGGGTCTCTGGTCAAGTTTCCTGTCAGCACGACTCGGTTGATGTTCATGCTCACGTCTCCCTTCTAGGACGTTTGAAAGCTCGCTGGCGAGTCTAGGTGGGGGACAGGCGGCAATCCCCGATCTCCCCGGAAAATGGGCGCAATCGTTGCGGAGCTGTCGCTCGCTCGTCGCACGCCGTCACAGTTCTGTCACGAGATGCGAGGTGGCGACGGCGCGATGAGATGCGGGCCGTGGCGATGGCGCCACGAGACGCGCCGGCGGTACGTCTAGCCCTCGGGCTCAGCCTCGGTGTCCCGGCTCGGCGGTCCGCCTCCGCCGTGCGCCGCCACCGCGATCACGGGGGGCGGCGAGTCCGGAGCGGGCGGCTGGCCCGCGAGCACCTTGATGATCCGGAAGCGAAGAACCTTGTCGTCGATCCGCAGGGTGTGGGAAAGCGACTCGAGCAGCGCCGGCGGCCCTTTGAACTGCATCAGGTGGTAGTCGGCGTCGGACTCGTGCCGAATCCGAAACGCCGTCGGCCGCACGCCCCAATCGTCTCTGCGCTCGACCGACCCCCCACCGGTGGCGATCGCGCTCTCGACGTCGGCGACGATCTTCGCGCGCTCTTCGTCCTCGGCGGTCGTCGATAGCAGCAACGTGAGGTCGTATGTGGTGCTCTGCTCTGCCATGGTTCGGTCGCCAAATTTGGCGGCGGCCGACTATAGCGGGTGCTTTCGAGGGCGGCCGGACTCGCGCATGGAGCGTGACAGGGGCCGTTTTTGAGGACGTGGACGATCGATTACCGCCTGACGCGAAATAGGTCGTCCACGTCGAGGGCTTTTGACGCACCGTCGCTGCCATCCTCACGTCCATGCCCGCGCGCCACCCCAAGGACGGCCTCCTCATCCTCCAGCTCGCGGACGCCCGGGCCTGGGAAACCTGGCTCGAGGCCAACCACGCCACGGAATCCGGCGCCTGGCTGAAGACCGCCAGGAAGTCCGCCGCCGTCATCACCGTCACGCACCCCGAGGCGCTCGAGCTCGCCATCTGCTTCGGCTGGATCGACGGGCAGCGGGTGCCGCATGACCACACGTTCTTTCTCCAGCGCTTCACGCCCCGCAGGGCGCGCAGCAAGTGGTCCCAGGTGAACCGGGACAAGGCCGAGCAGCTGATCGCGAGCAGGAAGATGCGCCCCGCGGGGCTGGAACAGGTGCAGGCGGCCAAGGCCGACGGCCGCTGGGACGCCGCGTACGCGCCTCAGAGCAGGGCCGCGGTGCCCGACGACTTCCAGGAGGCGCTCGACAGCAACCCCGAGGCCAAGGCGTTCTTCGCCACGCTCAGGGGCCAGAACCGCTTCGCGTTCCTCTACCGCCTCCAGGACGCCAAGCGCCCGGAGACCCGCGAGCGCCGCATCGCGAAGTTCATCGCGATGCTGGGCAACCACCAGACCTTCTACTGAGTCCCGCCAAGGGCGGCCGACCGGTCCGCGAGCTCCTTCTTGCGGATGTCGACCAACTGGTCGTCGATCCAGTCGCCCGGATCGCGCGCGGTCACGATCGACTTGAGCCCGTCGAGGCGCCGCTTGCGCTCGTCGACGGGCATCGTCAGCGCGGCGTGGATCGAGTCCGCGAGCTCCTGGATGTCGAACGGGTTCACGGATAGGGCGTACTCGCCCAGCTCCTCGTGGGCGCCGGTGTTCTCGGACAGGATCGAGACGCCGGCGCGCTCGTTGACCATCGGGCCCTCCTTGGCGACGAGGTTCATGCCGTCGAACATCGCGTTGACCATCAGCACGTCGTAGTGCTTGTAGGCGGCGACGGCCTCCTCGAGGTCGTCGCGCAGCTTCAGCTGGATCGGCATCCAGTCCGGCGAGCCGTGGCGGTGGTTGACGACCGCGACGACGGCCTCGATCCGCTCGAGGTACTCGGCGTACTCGGGCACGTCGGTCCGCGACGGCATCAGCTGGGCGATGAACGTCACCCGCTCGTGGAACTCCGGATGCTGCTCGAGGAACACGTCGAAGGCAGAGAAGCCGCGCAAGACGTTCTTCGACAGGTCGGCCCGATCGACACGCAGGATCAGGTGGTCGCGCCGACGACGAAGCAGCTCGTCCTCGAATTGCCGGGTCCGATCCCGGCGCGCCACCGCCTGGACGGCGCCCGAATCGATCGGCAGCGGATACGCGCGCACCCACACCTCACGGCCGTCGAAGTGCACGACGGCGGCGTCGTAGTCGACGTCCAACCCCATCAGGTCCTCGCAACACTGCAGGAAGTTCCGGCGGTACGAGCGGGTGTGGAATCCGATGATGTCGTTCGACAGGATCCCGGCGTAGATCTCCCTGCGCATCATCGAGGGGAGGACGCGCCACGAGTCCGCCTGGCTCCACGGGATGTGCACGAAGTGGTGCAGGAACGCGTCGGGCCGCGCACGGCGGATGAGCCCGGGGAGCGTGTACAGGTGATAGTCGTGCGCCATCACGACGGGCCGCTCTACGCCCTCGAGCTCGTCGATCACGGCTCGCGCGAGGTCCTCGTTGACGGCGTTGTAGCCGAACTCGAACGCCTCGGTCTCGTTGCGGCGGATATCCGGCGCGTTCGAGAGATCCCACAGGTAATGCTGAATGAACCACAGCATCGGGTTCGCCATGATGTTGTAGAAGCGGTCGTAGGCGTCCGGATCGGACGCCACCAGCTTCACGTGGTATTCGTGGCCGTCGGGCGCCTGAACGGGGAACGGCTTGCCGCCGTGGCGCTCGGTCGCCTCAACGTCCTCGTCGGTCATCGCCGACGCGACCCACGTCACCTCGCGGTGCGAGGCCAGCCCGATCAGCGCGGTGACCAGCCCTCCAGTGCCGCGTCGGACCGATCCGTCCGGTTGGAACGTCACCGGCCCCCGGTTCGAGACGAGCACGAGAGGCGAGTCGCTCATTCGCGCCGACGCCCCCCAACCACGAGCAGAGTCCGCGAGCCCACGCTCAGGCCCCGATCTCCTCGAACAGCGCGAGCCAATCCCGCAATAGCCGCGGGGTCAGGAACCGCCGCCGGACCGACTCCTTGCCCGCGCGCCCGAGACGCTTACCGAGCCCGGGATCGCGCAGGACCTCGAGGGAGCGCTCGGCGCACGCCTCGACGCTGGAGACCAGGAATCCCGACTCCCCGTCCGCGACCTGCAGCGGTATCCCGCCGACGTTGCCGCCGATGAACGGCCTTCCTTTCCAGATCGCCTCGGTCACGGTCAGACCGAATCCTTCCCTAGTTGACTTCTGGATTACCACATCACAGTGTGATTGGAACGCGTTCACCTCAATCGCGCCGACGTTGTTGAGGTTGTTGAGGATGTGGATGTCGGGGTCGCCGTCGGCATGCGCGACGGTGGCGTTGAAGTAGTCCCATCCCTCGGGATCATCGGTCGCCATCGAACCCACCAGCGCCAACTGTATGTCGGACATCTCCTCTTTGACCAGTCGGTAGGCGTCGATCACCCCGAGCGGATCCTTCCACGGGTCGAAGCGGGAGACCTGGCAGAGCAGCGGCCGGTCGACGTCGATTCCGAACTGGCCGCAGATGTACACGGCGTCCTCGGGCGAGAACGCCATGTTCTTGGGCGCGAGCGGGTCGATCGCCGGCGGAATGATGTGCGCGCGCCCGTCCATCGTGCTCGGCACGTAATCCTGAAGGTGGAACACCGCGGCGGGATACGGATCCAGATAGGGGAGCAGCCGCTCCAACGTGAACTGGTTCGGCGTCGAGAGGTCGATGTGGCAGCGCCACACCCACCGCCGCGCCTTGTCCTCCACGAGCGAGCACACCGCGGCCGGCTGCGGGTCGTGGACGATGCATACGTCCCAGCCCTCCGACAGCTCCCGGGCGTTGATCTCGTTGTAGCGGAACCAGACGTCCCACTGGTCCTCGGTCAGGTCCTGGGGGTTGCCCTGGAGCGCGTTGTGCATGATCTTCGTCGCGTTGAAGAACTCCTCGCGGCCGTAGATCACCTGCCACTCGACGTCCAGGCCCACGTCCGCCATCAGCGGCACCAGCGTGTAGAGGATCTCGGCGACGCCGCCTCCGAACGCGGTCGCGGACAGGTGGAGGATCCGCTTGCCCTTCAGCCGCTCGGCCCGCTCGCGGATCTCGTCCACGAGCGGACGCCCGACGATGCTGGCGTAGTCGGAGAGGTGCTTCTGTGCGACGGCGACTGGCTGGAGCATGGCTTGAAGATGGCCCCCGGTGCGAGGCGGCCGGGGCACGATAGCGAGCCGGACAACCTCAGGCCTGCAAAGCGCGCAATCGTGCAACCCCGGCGTCGACCGCGCGCACGAGTTGGGCGTGCAGCTCCCCGTTGGCGGCGGAGATCGACGACATCTGGAACTGGTGGCCCGCTCCCAGTAGACGGTGGCGATCGAGCGGCTCGCCCCAACCGTCGCTGACGACGCCGCCGGCCTCGCGCAGGCACAGCCACGGCGCGGCGAGGTCGTAGGGCGAGTTGTTGAGGATCTCGCCACGGCCGATCCGCTCGAACTCAGCGCGCATCCCGGGGACGTCGTCGACGATCCGCGACCCGACCTCGATCACCGCATCGAGCTGGCCGGTCACGATCCGGGTCATCGAAAATGCTTGCGAGCCGAGCTCAAACGTCCCGCCGCCGACGGAGGAGGTGTCGATCAGCTCGCCCAGCACCTCGACCACCGCCCGCGCCGGCCGCCCGCGGAAGCCGTATGACCAGAACATTCGCGCCACGTCGACTCCGCCACTGAGCGCCACCGATCTGCTCGAGCGCACGCCCTCGCCACGGACGGCGAAGAACCAGTCGCCCGACTTGATCTCGACGACGCATCCGACCTCCAGGTCGGCCATCGTCGGCTCGCCGTCATCGAGCGGCGCCAGCGCGACGGCCACGCACGCCGACTCGAGTCCCGCCATCGCCGGCCGCGTCCCATCGATCGGGTCGACGACGAGCACGTGGGTTGCGTCCGCCGCCGCCACCAGGCCGCGATCCTCCGAGTAGAACGCCATCCGCGGCGCTCGCTCGGCGACGAACGCCGCCAGGAACTCCTCGGCCTCGGCGTCTACCGCGAAGGTCACGTCGCCGCCGGCGCCCGCCCCGGCGAGCGCGCGGCCGGCGTGCGAGCCGAGAAACGGCAGCACCCGCTCGCGCAGGCCTCGCGCGAGCTCGAGCACCAGCTCGCGCTCCCTCGATCCAATATCCGTTGCGTCGGCCACGACCTGCATTTTGAACGTGCGATGATCGGCCCGTGAGCCGCCCCAACGTGTTCGACGCGGAGTTCGAGTACGACGACAGCGACCCGGATGGCTATCAAGCTGGGGTCGCGCGGGTCGGCGAGCAGGCGGGCGGCGAGGCCCTCACGGTGAAGCTCTACGAGGTACCCGCCGGCGAGAGCCTCTGTCCGTACCACTACGAGTTCGAGGAGGAGTGGCTGCTCGTGCTCGACGGCGAGGTCGACCTCCGGGTCCCGAGCCGGGAATACACGCTGCGCACCGGCGAGCTCGTCCGCTTCGCGCCCGGGCCCAAGGGAGCCCACAAGGTCACCAACCGCAGCGACGCGCCGGCGAAGCTGCTTATGTTCTCGACCGCGCGCGAACCCGCCGTCGCCGTCTATCCCGACAGCGACAAGATCGGCGTGTGGCCCGGTAACGACGGCGACAACCTGATGCTCCGGCGCGCCGACGGTCACGTCGACTATTACGACGGGGAGGTTTAAGGGGCTCTGCCTCGCGGGCCCGAGCGGGGGGCGCTGTGTATCGCCGGGCTCGGTGGCTATCGACTCTCGGCCGCAGCCCCGATTGGCGACGGCCTTGCAAACGGCGCTGGGGAAGGGGAGGGATCGGCCACGATCGCCCCCGTCATGGTGCATAGCACGACAACCTCGCCCCGGATGGCGAGCCCTGTCGACCTATGCATGAAGAGTGTGCTCAATACGACAGGGCTCGGCATCTGCGCCGGTGCTGTCGTGTTGTGCAGCATTTGAAGCCAGGACCCGGCGATACACAGCCTCCCGCCTGCGGGCCGCTCGGCATCCAGCCTCGCCAAGACCGGCCCGCGCGGGAGTCATCCGGCTCCGCGCCCGACCCTCGAGGCAGAGCCCCTACGACGGCAACTCGAGCGTGAAGACCGTCTCGCCAGGCCTCGACCGCACCGACAGATGCCCCGACATCCGCTCGGCGAGCTCGCTCGCGATCGCCAGCCCGAGCCCCGACCCCTGGGCATCGTCGGCGGTGTAGAAGGGCTCGAAGATGCGCGGCATCGCCTCGCGGTCGATCCCGCCGCCGTCGTCGCGCACGGCGAGCCGCGCGTTGCCATTGTCGCGGGCGGCGGTGACGACGATCTGCGTCCCCGGCGGGTTGTGGATGAGCGCGTTGTCGATCAGGATCCGCATGATCTGGGCGACGCGGACCGGGTCGCAGCTGACCTCGATCGCCCGCCGGGCGAGCCGCAGCTCGAGGTGCGCGTCGTGCTGGGCGAGGGTCGGCTCGAACTCCCCCGACACCGCACGCGTCAGCTCCCCGAGGTCGACCTCCTCCTCGCGCAGCTCCAGCGACCCGGACTCGAGGCGCGAGAGATCCAGGAGGTCGACCGACAGCTTGCGCAGCCGCTCGACCTGACTTCGCACCTGGTCCAGGAACCGCCGGCGCGTCTCGGTGTCGAGATCCTCGTCCTCGAGCAGCTCGACGAATCCGCCGAGCGAGAAGATCGGCGTTCGCAGCTCGTGCGAGGCGGTGGCGATGAACTTCTTGCGGGCGGATTCGAGCTGGGCAAGCTGGTGCTGCATCGCGTTGAAGGCGACCGCCAGCTGCCCGAGCTCGTCGGTCGAGTCGACCGGGATCGGGTGCTCGAAATCGCCGGCGGCGATCTGCTCGGCGGCGCGTTCGATCCGCTTCACCCGCTGGGAGAGCGCCCGCGCCTGCAGGTAGCCGCCGACGAGCGCGAGCAGCAGCGCGATCCCGCCCGCCACGAGGATCTCGTGGCGGACGATCGTGACGTTGCGGACGATGTCGGCGACCGGCGCCGAGTAGACGATCACCCGCGCGACCCCGCCGTCGAATGAGACCGGGTAGGCCGCCTCGGCGGTCTCCCCGGACCCGGAGCTTTCGGTGCCGGTGCTGAGCCGGCCCGTCGTCGCCGCGCGATAGGCGGCCGGGAAGGAGAGGCTGGTCGCGGTGCCCAGCGGGCTCGAGTCGGCCTGCCTGCTCAGCTGGGGCCCGCCCGGCGAGACCGCCGTTGAGACCGACAGGAGCGTCACGCGGTCGCCCGTCCGGGCGCTGGCGCTTCTCACCAGGTCGCTGACCGTCGACGCGGGCTCATCGCCGCCGACGGTCTGGGCAATCGGGCCCGACGCTTTCTGCGCGTTCCCCGCCAGCGCCTGGAGCTTCTCGCTGATCAGCCTCGTCTCGAGTCCCGGCGCCACGTACAGGTAGAGGACCCCGATCGCGACGAACGTGATCGCGAAGAACACCAGCGCGAGCCGGTTACGAAGCGAGATCCTCAGCCGAGGCACCGATGTCCCCCCCGATTACGGCTCCGTATCTCGAAAGCGGTAGCCGACTCCCCGGACCGTGAACAGGTACTCGGGGCCCTTCGGATCTCGCTCGATCTTCTCGCGCAAGTGCCTGATGTGGACGTCGATCGTCCGCGGATCGCGATATGCGCTGTCGCCCCAGATACGGGCCAGCAGCATGTCGCGCGTGAATACCCGCCCCGGCGCCCGCGCAAGCACCGAGAGGATCTCGAACTCGACGAACGTCAGCTCGGCCTCCCGCCCGCGCACGCGGACGCTGCGCTTCGGGAAGTCGACGCGCAGCTGGCCGACGACCAGTGGCGCCTCGTCGGGCTGCGTCTCGACCGGCCGGCTCATCTCCGCACGCCGCAGCGCCGCCTTGATCCGGCTCGAGAACTCGCGCAGCGAGAACGGCTTGGTGATGTAGTCGTCGGCTCCGAGCTCGAGGCCGACGACCTTGTCGATCTCCTCGGACTTCGCCGTGAGCATGATGATCGGAACCGAGCTGCGGTTTCGCAGCCGCCGGCACACCTCGAGCCCGTCGATCTTGGGCAGCATCAGATCGAGCACGACAAGGTCGAACGCCTGCTCATCGAACCGGTCGAGCGCCTGGCGCCCGTCGGTTGCCTGAACAACCTCGTAGCCGTCGCGGCGCAGGGGGTAGGAGAGGAGCGTCTGAATCGACTGCTCGTCGTCCACGAGCAGGATGCGCGCTAATCGGTCGGACATTTCTTTCTTGCCTCTTTGCTGGAAAAAGACTAGCCCCGGTTGTTTGAGAGACGTCTAAGAACGCGCGGAACTTCTCTTAGCGGGGTTAACCTCTGACGCTGGATGCTTGATCCGCGGATCTACCGGACCGGCCTGATGGCGGTCGTGGTGGCGGTGATCGTCGTCGCGTTCTCGCTGGACAATCAGCAGGGGGCAGTTGGCACGACGCTGCCTCCAGAGGCCTTTAACGGGCAGATGGCCTACGCCGACATGGTCGGCCTGGCGAAGCATTTCCCCGACCTCCGGCCGGGCTCGAGCGGCGACAAGCTGCTGGCCCGGGAGGTGGCGATCGCGCTGCGCAAGGACGGCCTCGCCGTCTCCACGAGTACCGCCCGCGCGCGCACGGTCGACGGGACCCGCACGCTCGAGACGGTGACCGGGACGATGCCCGGGCAGTCGGCCGGTGGGAGCATCGTGGTCGTCGCCCACCGCGACGCGGCCGGCCGGCCGACGCCGGCCGACCTGTCCGGCACCGCGTTGCTGCTCGAGCTCGCGCAGGTGCTCGCCGGCGAGACGCAGGAGCGCTCGGTCGTGCTGGCGTCGACGAGCGGTTCGGCCGGCGCGGCGGGGGCGACTCAGCTCGCGCGGAGCCTCGGGACGCCGGTGGACGCCGTGATCGCGCTCGGAGACATGACGAGCGCGAAGGCGCGCGAGCCCGTGGTCATCCCGTGGTCAAACGGCCAGCTCCTCGCGCCGACGATGCTCCGCAACACGGTGGCGGGGGCGCTCGGCGCGCAGGCGAGCCTGAAGCCCGGAGATCCGGGGCTCATCGCCCAGTTCTCGCATCTGGCCTTCCCGCTGACCGTCACCGAGCAGGGTCCGTTCGGCACGACGGGCGAGCCGGCGGTGCTGCTCTCGATGTCCAGCGAACGTCAGCCGGCCGCGAGTCAACCGGCATCTGCGGGGCGGCTCGCCGCGCTCGGGCGCACGGTCCAGCAGACGATCAACGCGCTGGGGGGCGCTCCCGCGGTGCCCGCCCCGAGTGCGTATCTGATCTGGGACAGCAAGGTGATCCCCGCGTGGGCGATCAAGGTGCTCGTGCTGGCGCTGATCCTGCCCGTGCTGCTGACGATGGTCGACGGGCTGGCGCGCGCCCGGCGGCGCGGGAACCCGATCCTGCGGTGGCTGCTCTGGGTCCTCGCCGCCGCCGTGCCGTTCGTGCTCGCGGTCCTCCTCGTGATCGCGGCCAAGGTCACGGGGGTGCTCGCGGCGCCCCCGCCGGGCCCACTCGGCGCCAACACGATGCCGCTCGGCGGCGCCGGGATCTCCGTGATCGCGCTGGGCGCGATCGTGATCGTGGCCTTGCTCCTCTTCCGGCGGCCGCTCCTGACGGCCCTGACGGGGCGGCCGCTCGGCACGCCGGCGAACGCCGGCGCCGGCGCGGCCGTGCTGCTCGTCCTGTGCGCCGTCGCCCTCGCCATCTGGGTGCGCAACCCGTTCGCCGCGGCGCTGCTCCTCCCGGCGCTGCACCTGTGGATGTGGGTCGTCGATCCCGATGTGCGGATAGGGCGGCCCGTGGTCGCGCTGATGATCCTCGCGGGGCTCGTGCCACCGGTCGTGGTGGGCCTCTACTACGTGCAGTCGCTCGGTCTGAGCCCTGTGCAGATCGTCTGGAACGGCGTCCTGCTCATCGCCGGTGGGTACATTGGGTTGTCAGTAGCAGTCCTCTGGAGCGTTGTTTTAGGGTGTCTGGTAAGCGTGATATCGATAGCGGCGAGACGGCCGCGCTTGCACCGTTCGCGTCCGGAGCAGACGCCAGTCACGGTGCGCGGCCCGGTTACCTACGCCGGGCCAGGATCGCTGGGCGGAACGGAATCCGCTCTGCGGCGATGAGAAGGCTGATCCGCGACATCTCATCCGTGCTGATGATCTCGGGGCTGTTGCTCGTGGTCGACGCCGGCGTGACGCTGCTGTGGCAGGAGCCGGTGACCGCGCTGATTGGAAAGATCAAGCAGGGCGAGATCAACAAGCACTACCTGAGCTTCAACACGGCCCCGCTGACGCCCGTCCAGCACCACGCCCTGGCGAGCTTCAAGAAGATCGATCAGCGCGTCGCGTTCCTGGCCCGCCGCGAGTCCCACGAGATCGCCACCGGGGACGCGATCGGCCGGATCGAGATCGCCAAGATCCACGCCGACTACGACATCATCCAGGGCACCGACACCGCCAGCCTCGAGAAGGGGCCCGGCCATTACCCGGCGACCGCCTTCCCCGGCCTCGGCCAGACGGTGGCGATCGCCGGTCACCGCACGACCTACCTCGCGCCGTTTCGCCACATCGACGAACTGGGGCCCGGCGATCGCATCGTCCTGAAGATGCCCTACGCCGAGTTCACCTACGCCGTCCAGTACCACCGGATCGTGCTCCCGACCGCCCTGTGGGTGACCAAGAATGTCGGCTACGAACGTCTCGTGCTCTCGGCCTGCAACCCGCTCTACAGCGCGGCGCAGCGGATCATCGTGTTCGCCAAGTTGCAGTCGATGAAGCCGTTGGGCCCGGCGCGTTCGGCGGCATGATTTATGGGGCGCGCCCTTGGGGGCGCGCCTGTTGGGTTTCGCCCCGGCGGGACGGGGCGCGTTTTCTGCGCGCGCGCCGCGTTATTCGATTGGATGAGAACCCCCGACAGGCAAGTTAGGGTCTAGACCGGATGCAGAAGCCACCGCCCGATACCGATGCTGGTCGTGATTCAAATGGAGACGACGCACACAGGATTGGAGGCAGGGTGTTAGTCGCCGACACAGTGCTTGACTCAACGAACGTGGGTCAGGAGACCAGGATGGATCAACTCAGGGAAGAGATAGAGCAGGGCTCGTATCGGGTGGATCCGAAGGCGGTCGCGGACGCGATTGTGCTCCGGCTCCTCGGGCCCGCGGCTGCAGGCACCGACTGCGCGCCGGTCGTCCCTCTCAGAACGAGTGCTCGTAGCCCGATAGCCCGCCGCTCGCGTCGGCGAAGCTGACGCCCGCCGGCCCGTCTAGCACGCGCCCGACCTGCGTGAGCCGGACGCCGTCCACGGCGTCGAGCGCCTCCGGCGGCAGGCACACGCACAGTTCGTAGTCCTCGCCGGCGGTCGCGGCGAACACGCCGGGGTCTGCCTCGAGCGCGCGCGCCACGTCGGCCACCCCGTCCGCGAGCGGCAGCGACGCGAGCGTCAGTTCGAGCCTCGCCTCGCTTTCGTTCGCGAGGTGTAGAGCGTCCGTCGCCAGCCCGTCGGAGAGGTCGATCATGGCGCGGGCGCCAGTGGCGGCGAGCGCGCGCCCCTCGCCGAGCCGCGGCTCGGGGTGGGCGTAGCTCGCAATCAGCGCTGCGCGGTGCTCCGCGGGGGCCTCGGCGCGGCCGTCGAGCACGGCGAGGCCCGCCCCGGCGCCGCCGAGGCGACCCGTCACGGCGACGATGTCGCCCGGACACGCCCCGTCGCGACCGATCAGCCGGGCCGGATCATCGCTCCACCCGACGACCGTGAACGAAACGGTCAGCGCCGGCGCCGAGGTGACGTCGCCGCCGGCGATCGAGACGCCCAGGCGCGACGCCAGCTCCTGGGCGCCGCGGGCGATGCCGAGGGCCGGCTCGAGCTCGGTCCCCGCCGGGAGCCCGAGCAGCAGGTACGCCTCGCCGGCCTCGGCTCCCATCGCCGCCAGATCTGACAGCGCGGCCGCCAGCGCCCGGTGGCCGATCTCTGCCGGCGAGAGCTGCTCGCGGCGGAAGTGGATCCCGTCCACCATCGCGTCCACTGAGGTGACGGCGTAGCCGCGCCCGCGGACGACGGCGGCGTCGTCTCCGATCGAGCGCACGACATGCGCGGAGCGCCCCGAGGCGAATGTCGCCTCGAGCCCGTCGATCAGCTCACGCTCCCGCACGGCGCCGGTCGGCCAGCGATCAGCGGTGTCGGTAGACGATCCGAGCGCGGTCGAGGTCGTAAGGGGAGAGCTCGACCCGGACGCGGTCGCCCGGGAGGATGCGGATCCTGAACCGGCGCATCTTGCCGGCCACGTGCCCGAGCACGACGCGGTCCATGTTGTCGAGCTTCACCCGGAACATCGCGTTCGGGAGGGCCTCTACAACCTCGCCTTCGAGTTCGACCTTTTCTTCTTTGGGCATCAGTCGGAGGGCGCCATGGCATCGCTGATCCGTCACGGACCCGGGGGAACGCTAGCAGTCCCTACCCGCTCTGACTGTTAGAGGCTGACTCAAAACGGCCGCGGGCGTCCGAGGCTTCTCTTAGTGCTTCTTGACTGCACCGCCGCCCGAGCCCGGCGCGCCACCGCCGCCGCCCGAACCCGGCGCGCCACCGCCGCCGGCGGTGGGCGCCTGTTGGTTCGGTCCGGCGCCCGTGTTCGCCGGCTGCGTCGTCTGCGTCGAGGTCGTCTGACTGGTCGAGGTGCCGCTGGGCGCGGCGCCCCCGGATCCGTTGGAAGCGCTCGTCGCGGACTGCGTGGTCGCCTCGCCGGTGGTCGCGTAATGGCCCTTGTATGGAATCCCTTGCCACGGATCCGTCGGGGGGGTGAAGTCTTCGCAGTAGCCGTCGCTGGCCTGCTGCATGTAGTCGTGCCAGATCGGCGCGGCCAGCGTGCCGCCGAAGCCCGGACCGAGCCCATTGACGTCATCCATCGACTCCGTCGAGTTCGGATAGCCCACCCACACCGACGTCGCCAGCTGCGGCGTGTAGCCGACGAACCACGCGTCGGTGTAGTTGCTGGTGGTCCCGGTCTTGCCCGCCGCCGGGCAGCCGTAGTTGGCGGCGGTCCCGGTCCCGCTCTGGACCACGGTCTTCAGGACCTGCGTGGCGGCATACGCCTGGCCGTAGGGGAACACCCGCTTGTGCGGAGGGTCCCCGAGGTTGACCACGTGCCCGTCCGGAAACACGACCTTGGTGATCGCCGTCGGCGTGATGTGAACCCCGCCGCTGGCGAGGGTCGCGTAGGCGTCGGCCATCTCGAGCGGCGAGACGCCGATCCGCAGACCCCCGATCCCCTCGGCCGGGAGCCCGTCGAGGTGCGAGGTGATGCCCATCGCGTAGGCGGTGTTGCGGACGTTGTCGGGGCCGACGTCGGCGTCGAGCTGCGCGTACACGGTGTTGTCCGACAGTGTCGTCGCCTTGGTCACGCTGATGTTGCCCTGATAGCTGTGCTCGGCCGTCTGGACGTGGTAGGTGGGATACCCAGGCAGCCAGCCCGGCATCAGCTCGTGCGAGTTGTAGTAGGTCGTGTTCGGATCGCCGTCGAAATCGTGGATCAGCGTCATCAGCACGAATACCTTGAACGCCGACCCCGTCTGGCGGTGGGCCTGCGTGGCGTAGTCGAACTTGGTCTGCCCGTAGCTGGATGACGTCGCCATGGCCAGGATGTGGCCATCGCTGGGATCGATGCTGACTACGGCGGCGGCCGGGTCGCCGGGCTCTCCCTCGTGATCGAGGATCGCCTGGCGCGCTTCCTGCTGCTTGGTCAGGTCGATCGTCGTGTAGACCTTGAGGCCGCCCCTCTCGACGGTCGCGAGCCCGAAGCGCTGGATCAGCGCCTGTTTGACGTAGTCGAACACGTACGGCTCGACCACCTTCCCGTACGCGGAGTTGGGCTTGACCTGCAACGGCGAGCGGTCGGCGGCGGCCGCCTGCGAGGCGGTGATGTAGTGCGACTCGACCATCGCCTGGAGCACCTGGTGGCGGCGGGCCCGGGCCAGCGCCGGCGCCTCGAACGGGTTGTACGCCGACGGCGCCTGCGGAAGGCCGGCCAGGAGCGCCGCCTGGGCCAGGTTCAGCCGCCAAACGGGCTTGTCGAACAGCATCTGCGACGCGGCGCCGACGCCGATCGCCGTCTGGCCACCGACGGTGCCGTAGTCCACGTCGTTGAGATACTGGTCGAGGATCCAGATCTTCGAGCGCCGGTTCTCGAGCTCGTCGGCGAGCTTGGCCTCGATGATCTTGACCTTGAGCGTTCGCGTATCGGCGAGCTCGTACGGAAGGTAGATGTTGCGGATCAGCTGCATCGTCAGGGTCGAGCCGCCCTGCAACGCGTCGCCACCGCCGAGCGCGTCCTTGAACGCCGCACGCACGATCCCCTCGGGATCGATGCCGCCGTGGGTCCAGAACCGCCGGTCCTCGATCGCGACGGTCGCGCGCCGGAGAATCAGCGGCAGCCGTTTGCCGGACACGACCGTGTGCAGGATGTCGGAGTGGATGTAGCCGAGCCGCGTGCCGTCGGCGGCGAATACCTCCGAGAGCTGGCCGGGATCGCGGGGGCTGAGCTCGTTGATGTTCGGGGCCGAGTCGGCGACGTCGACGACCCATCCCACGACTCCGAGAAGGCCGATCACGAGCGCCGACCCGACCACCGCGCTTGCGACGAACAGCGCCCGCCTGACGGGTGATCGGCGCCTGCGGCGCCGCTGTCGTTCGCGTCGACTCATCGTGAGGGCCTCTTTCGGTTCCGTGCAGCCTGGCTCCTGCAAGCGCCAGAGCGCCATCAGTGGGACAGTCCCGGCTATGGACGGTCGGGACATTCCGCGCGCGATCCTGCTCGACGCGCTGGGGACGCTGGTGGCGCTCGAGCCCCCGGCCCCACGGTTGCGCGCCGAGCTCGCCGAGCGGTTCGGGATCACCGTCAGCGGGCAGCAGGCTGGTGAGGCGATCGCGGCCGAGATCCGCTACTACCGCGCTCACCTCGACGAAGGTCGCGATCGCGCCGCGCTCGAGGCGCTCCGAGGCCAGTGCGCCGAGGCGCTGCGCGCCGCGCTCCCGCAGCAGGACGGGATCCGGGCGATCCCCAACGCCGTACTCACCGAAGCGCTGCTCGCATCGCTGCGCTTCAGTGCCTTCCCGGACGTGCGGCCGGCGCTGAGGGCGTGGCGCGGCGCCGGCGCGCGGATCGTCGTCGTCAGCAATTGGGACGTCTCGCTGCACGACGTGCTCGGGCGCCTGTCGCTCGCGTCGTTGATCGATGCGATCCTGACCTCAGCCGAGGCGGGCGCGCGCAAGCCGTCGCCGGCGATCTTCGAGCAGGCGCTGGCGCTCGCCGGAGTCGGGCCGGAGCACGCCATCCACATCGGCGACAGCGTCGAAGAGGACGTCGCGGGGGCGCGGGCGGCCGGGGTGCGGCCGGTGCTGATCTCCCGCCGTGGCACTCTTTCACCTCAGGGGATCGAGACAGTGGCCAGCCTGGCCGAATTATGCCCTCAGGATCCCTAACCTGAACTGCAGCGATGCCCAGCATCCCCCCACCCAGCGCAAGCGCACCTCCGCCCACCGCCGCCCCGGACAGCCCGGCACCGGTCGCCGAGGCGCGCGCCGACGACATCCCGCCGTGGCAGCTGTGGACGGCGCCGGCGGCGATCCTCGGGGGCTTCGCGATCGGGCTCGTGGGCACGATCGTCGTGGGAATCATCGCCGCCGCGTCGGGAGGAAACCTGACGCACCCCAGCGCGGGCGTGAGCCTGCTGGAGGATCTGGTCTTTGACCTCTCGTTCGTCACCGCCGCGATTTACCTCGCGGCGCGCCGGCGCGCGACGCCGTCCGACTTCGGCTTCCGCCTGATCCCGTGGAAGCTCGGAGTCGGAGCGTTCGTGCTCGCAGGGGTCTCGTATTACATCGTGACCGCCATCTACGCGTCGCTCGTGCATCTGCACGGCACGGACAAGCTCCCCAGCGAGCTCGGCGTCAGCAAGAGCACGCTGGCGCTGGTCGGCGCGGCGGTGTTCGTCTGCGTGATCGCGCCGATCTGCGAGGAGTTCTTCTTCCGCGGGTTCGTCTTCGGCGCGCTCCGGCACTGGAAGATCCCCTTCGCCGGCCGTGACCTCGGCACGCTGTTCGCGGCGATCGTCACAGGCATCCTGTTCGGTCTCGCGCACACCGGCTCGGCGTCGTCGCAGTACCTGATCCCGCTCGGATTCCTCGGCTTCGTGCTGTGCGTCGTCCGCTGGAAGACCCGCTCGCTGTACCCATGCATGGCGCTCCACTCGGTGAACAACTCGCTCGCGCTGGGGATCAACCAGCTGCACTGGAACGCGCTCGAGATCTTCGGTCTGATCGCCTCCTCGCTGCTCCTGATCGCCTCGATCACGGTGCCGCTGGCCCAGCGGGTGGCCGTCCGCACGGCGTAGCCAACATCTTGGCCTGGTTTACTTCCGTTTCATGCAAGGGGCACTGAGGCGAGCTGTCCTGCCGTTCGTGGTGCTGTTGGTGGCGCCAGGCGCGGCGGCCGCGGCGGGGACGACGACTTCGACGGTAACCGCAACCACCGGGACCCAGCCCGTGAGTCGGGGGACGACGACGGTGACTACGCCGACCACGACCACGACGCCAACGAGTCCCAGTAAGCCGAAGAGCCCGACCAAGCCGGCGGCGAAGGGCTCGGCCAAGCTGTTTCTCCCCGGGATCTACGTCGTCGCCCATCAGACCGTGACCGTGCCCGGCCGCAAGGTCCAGGTCGAGGGGATCGTGCGACCGTTCGTGGCCGGCCAGTGGGTGAACATCCGCGCGTTCGTCGGGCGGCGCCTGATCAAGCGCGACCGGCTGCGGATCAAGCCCTCGCCGAACCGCAGTTACGGGCGGTTTGTCGAAACGCTGGCGAGCCCGAGCGCCGGCGAGGTCGTCGTCACCGCGAGCCACGACCGCACGCCCGAGATGACCGGCTTCACGGCCAAGCGCGCCTACCAGGCGCTGGACGTGCACGTCGGGCCCGGTTCGACCGGCCGCTTCGTCCAGCTCGTCCAGCAGCGCCTGCGCGCGCTGCATTTCTACATCCCGCAGACGGGTGTCTACGACAACGGCACCGAGTTGGCGGTCGACGCCTACCACCGGCTGCTCGGCTGGGGCACGTACAAGACGCTCGATGGACGGACGATCAGCTATCTGCTCAACGGCTGGGGGCAGTTCAAGGTCCGCTTCCCGAATCACGGTCGCCACGCCGAGGGCAACCTCGCCAAGCAGTTGGTGGCGCTGATCGACGGCTCGAAGGTCGATCTGATCTTCCCGATCAGCTCGGGCAAGCCCTCCACGCCCACGATCCTCGGCGACTTCCACATCTACGAGCGGACGCCCGGCTACCTCCCCGACGGGATGTACTACTCGGACTTCTTCATCCGCGGCTACGCGATCCACGGGTATGACCCGGCGCCTGATTACCCGGCCAGCCACGGCTGCATGCGACTGCCGATCCCCGACGCGATCACCGCCTATAACTGGCTCGCGCTCGGCGATTGGGTCGACGTGTACTACTGACGGCCGTCAGGAGAGGCCGTCGGTGTACCGCGCGAGGTACCCGAGGCCGACCCCGTAGACGAGCAGCGCGAGCAGGGTGGGCACGATCTCGAGCACCCACACGCTGTTGGTCTTGATCAGAGCCCGGAACGGCGAGGTCAGCTCCGAGGCGGCGCCGTCGATGAACTTCGCGGGTTGCCCCTTGGCGTGGTTGCCCGTCACGGTCTCCGACGTGACCTGATTACCGGCCACGATCTCCGTCTGCTGGTGCTTGGAGGCGCCGGCGAGCTGATTGCGGGCGAAGAGCGCAAACGACGCCAGTATCAGCCCACAGCAGATGAGCGAGACCAGCACAAGCACGCGGTGGATCACGCGTGCTTAATCGGCCGGGGACCCGATTAGCATGACTTCTCGCACATGACTCTCGACGGCGGCGCCAATCCCCGCGAGCTGCTGCTCGCAGAACTCCGCAGCCACGCCCTTTTGAAGGGGACGTTCGTGCTCACGAGTGGACGAACGGCCGAGTACCTCGTAGACGCCAAACGGGCGATCCTCTTGCCCCAGGGCTTCATCGCGTTGGCCGAGCTCGTCGCCGCGCAGGCGCGCGAGTGGGGCGCCACCGCGGTCGGCGGGATGACGATGGGCGCCGATCCGATCGCGTGCGCCGCGCTCGCCGGCGGCGCCGAGGTGAAGGGGTTCTTCGTCCGCAAGGAGGTCAAGCAGCACGGCCTCTCGCGCCGGATCGAGGGGCCGCAGCTCGACGCCGGCGATCGATGCATGCTCGTCGAGGACGTCGTCACGACCGGCGGCTCGACGATCCGCGCGCTCGAGGCGCTGCGCGACGAGGGTCACGAGGTGTGCGGCGTGCTCGCGATCTGCGACCGGCTGGCCGGTGGCGCGGAGGCGATCGAGAAGGCCGCCGGCGCTCCGTTCGTGGCGCTGACGACGATCGACGAGGTGTATCCGGAGCGGCCCGACCGCTAGGGCGCGTGCTCGGCGCCTGTCGTGACCCGGTGTCGCCTTGGTCGGCGGTCGGCCCGACGTAAACGGCGCTGGGGAAGGGGCCGGGTGGAGGTTTATGGCGGGCGCCGGGGCCTTCACGGGCCGAATCTGGCGTTTTCATGATGCATAACACGACAGCGCCGACTTTTCGGGCGAGCCCTGTCGAGCTATGCACACTCTTCATGCACACCTCGACAGGGCCCCGATCTTCCGGCGGTGTTGTCGTGCTATGCACCATTCTGAGGACCCGATTTCCGGGTTTTGTCACTGATCGGTGACGCCTCGACCCACTGTCGCCACAACCCGCCCTCGGACCCCCGATGAACCCCGCCCGTTCCCTCCCCAGCTGCCGTTACCGACCCGCCCGCCTGCCAGGTGGCGCCTAGAGTCGACAGCCCACGCCCCGGCGATACACAGCCTCCCGCCAGCGGGCCGCTCGGCATCCAGCCTCGCCAAGACCGGCCCGCGCGGGAGTCATCCGGCTCCGCCTACGACCCTCGGGGCAGAGCCCCTACCTAATGGGGCAGCGACTGGCAGGAAGGCCGTGTCTGATGCATCGCCTGTACCTGCCACCCGACCCCCGTCGGGTACGGCGTGAAGAGCACGATCGGGTTGCCGTGCGCGATCGCCTGGCTGTACTTGAAGCCGACGCTCGAGACGTTCACGCCGAGCTGGTACGCGAGCATCGACTGGTACTCGAGTCTCGTCAGCGGCTCGCCGCAGGCGCGCAGCCGCGCCGCGCCACCGAGCGAGTTGATCACGCGGGTGAGCCGATTGATCTCGTCCGTCCGGCGCCGCTGGGCGAGGATGTCGGCGTGCTCGGAGCGCGCACGCGAGACCGCCGGCGGCACCAGCGCCCCGAGGACCACGACCGCGAGCACGATGCCGACCCACCCGGCGCCGGGCGAGATCCGCCGCGATTCGCTGAGCAGCCAACCGAAGCCGGTGCCGGCGAGGACGGCCACCACCCCGGCGGCCTCGAACATGTATCGCGGGACCCCAGGCCAGCCGTGCAGCACAAACGCAATCTCGATGATCACCCAGGCGACCGTTCCGGCCGCCAGCGCCAGCGTCACCCGGTCGCGTCGCCAGATCGCGACCGCCACCGCGAACAGTGCCAGCACCTCGATCACCGGCGTGTGCAGGCGCAGAAAGCGGCCGACCGTGCCGAAAACCTGGTTGTGGGTGAGCGCGCGCCCCGAGTACATCGCGTTGCTGGCGGAGACGAACGGCGTCCGCGCGGTCAGCGCCGGTATCCCGAACCACAGCGCCAGGATCGCGACAGCCCCGCCGGCGATCAGCGGCCGCATCGAGGGGACCCGCCGCCACGCCCAGATCGAGTACAGCCCCAGGAACGGCCACGCCTCGGGACGCCCGAGCGAGGCCAAGGCTCCGAGCACGAAGGCCCACCGGGGCCGGCCCGAGAGATGGCAATCGATCGCGCCCAGAACGAGCGCGACGATCATCGGGTCGGACTGGGCGCTCAGGATGTAGTGCCAGTACTGGGTGATGCCGAGCAGCGCCACGCCGGCGAACACCGCCGCCGCGATGGGCGCGTAGCGCGGTACTCCGTCGCCGTCGGTCAGCCGGTAGGCGATGCGTCCGGCGAAGATCACGCCGCTCAGCGAGACCGCCACCGCGGTGATCAGCCACAGCCACATCCCGTGGTGCCCGAACAGCGCGTACGGGACGGTGAACAGATACGGCAGCGGCTTCCACGATGGCGCCGCGTTTGTGTCGAGCGACCAGACCAGCGTCTGGTGACCCCACACGAGCCACCCGTAGGGATCGAACCCCGGACGCGTGCGCGCCCACAGCACCAGCACCGTCGAGAGCGCGAGCAGGCCGATCCCTGTGAGCACCGCCGGGTAGTACCGGCTCGGCTTCCCGCCCCGAGGCCGGTCGGAATCGCGCGCGGCGCCCGCAGCCGACGCGGCCGGGGCCGCCGGAGACTCAAGCTTCGACTCGGGCACGGACATCGCTAGTGCCTCTCCCCGACCGCTCAGCTGTGGTGCGGATACAGCGCGCCGTTCGGGTGCGCGGGCGTGTCGATCCAGAACGAGTTGACGTTCGCGCACGAGGCCACGCGCGAGGGCGCCGTGTGGATCGGCTGCGCGAGCCAGCCGTTGGGCAGCTGGGTGAACAGCACGAGCGGATAGCCGTGACTGATCTCGCGCTTGGGCAGGTAGCCGACCTGCCCGACGTTGAGCTTGGTGTTCCAGGCGAGGATGCTCACGTACTCGACGTTCGTAACGGGCTCACCGCAGTAGACGATGTGCTTGTAGCCGCCGAACCGGTCGATCGCGGTCTGGAGCATGTTGACCACCTTGGTCCGCTCCCGCTCGTGGCGGAGGTCCTTGTGCTCGTCGCGCAAGCGCGAGACGGCCGCCGGGACCATGATCAAGAAGATCGCCCCGACGACCGCGATCCCGGCCCATTTCGGCACGCGCCAGTCCGCGCGCCGGGCGTCTCTGATGATCCACCCCAGCGCGACCCCGGCGAGCGCCGTCATCACCGCCGCGGGCTCGAACAGGTATCGCTGCACCCCCGGGAGGCCGCGGAGCACGAGGATCGTCTCGACGATCACCCACAAGATCACGCCGGCCGCGAGGGCCAGCACCGTCCAGTTATGCCGCCGGAAGGCGACGATCGTCGCGTAAAGCGCAGCGAGCTGGACGGGTAGCCACTGGAGCGACGTGAAGCGGTGGATCGTGCCCACGATCTTGTTCTGCTTGAGCTCGCGAGGGGAGCGGAGCGCGAGCTGCTCGGCAAGGAGCGGGCGGTGGTTCGTGATTGTGGGAACTCCGAACCACATGAAGAGGATGAACGCGCAGGAGGCGATGAGCCACTTCCGGAGCGCCGGCTCTTTGAACCACATCCACACCCCCCACGGGCCCAGCCACGCCCACGCCTCAGGCCGGCCGAGGCACGCCAGCGTGCCGATCGCCAGCGCCCACCGCGGCCGCCCCGCGAGTGCCTGGTCGATCGAGCCCAGGCACAGCGACACGATCATCGTGTCCGACTGGAAGCTGAGGATGAAGTGCATGTAGCTCTCGATCCCGAGCAGCGCGCCGCCGGCAAACACGGCGGCGACCCAGGCCGGGCGCCGGTCCCCGTCCTCGACGCCGACGAGCTGGTACGCG
Organism: uncultured Solirubrobacterales bacterium; assembly: GCA_963812225.1. Lineage (GTDB taxonomy): Bacteria > Actinomycetota > Thermoleophilia > Solirubrobacterales > Solirubrobacteraceae > Palsa-465. The sequence continues at coordinate 324,560 of CAWEUN010000001.1, read as the reverse complement.
ATCCTTCCGGCGAAGATCACGCCGCTCAGCGAGATCGCCACGGCGGTGAGCATCCACAGCCATAGCTCGTAGTGGCCGAACAGCGCGAACGGCACCGTGAAGAAGTAGGGCAGCGGCTTCCACGACGGCGCGCCACCCAGGTTCAGGTTCAGGTGCCAGGTCTGGTAGCCCCAGACCAGCCAGCCGTAGGGGTCGTAGCCCGGTCGTGTGTTCGTGACCCGGATCAGTACGAACGAAACCACCACGACCGCGATCCCGACCAGCCACCACGCGTACTGCCGGACCAGTTGCCAGGGGCCCGCGCCGGCGCGGGCGGCTCGCGCAGGTCCAGGAGGGCCGGAACGTCCGGGCGCTTTGACCTCTAGCGTGTTCTCAGACACGAGGAGGTCGTGACGGTAGCAAAGGTTCCAGCCGCTCCAGCGCGCCAACACGAGCGACTCGCGGACGGCGTCGGACCGCCGATTCGACGGCTCATCCTGACCACTGCCCCCGGCAGGAATCGAACCTGCATCCCGCGCTTAGGAGGCGCGTGCTCTATCCATTGAGCTACGAGGGCGGCCGCCCGAGAGGGTATCCACCGCCCCGTCGTCGCGATTCGTGGCCGCGGCCTCGATGTGGTTAGAGGTCGGCCAAGGTTTTCTTGGCTGCGGCCAAGGTTTCTTTAGCTGCGCGTTAACAGTGTTTGGCGGCGGGTTAATGGTGGGCCTCGGCCGCTGACAAGGCCCCGGGGGTGTGGTACCCCGGGAGAGCGCGGAGGAGCAGTACGTCGCCAGGCGCGACGGAGCGGAGTTCACGTCGCGACGGTGTAAGCCGCCGGCGACTGCCCGTTCCGCTGCGCTCAATCCAAGGCGGCAGACGGACCTGCCCGCCAGTCATGCATAGGAGGGACTATGAGACGAAGGATCAGGGCCGGCACAGCGCTGGGAGCCGTCTGCAGCCTCGCACTGGTTCTGGCCGCCTGTGGCGGCTCGAGCTCCAGCGGCTCGAGTGGGTCTAGCGGCTCGAGCGGAACCTCGAACAGTTCGTTGAAACCCGCGCTCAACGGCTCGGGACAGGTTCTCAACAACGGCAAGGCGGGCGGCACGCTGACCGTCTTCCAGCATGAGGACTTCCAGCATTTGGATCCGGGCGAGTCGTACTTCGCACTCGATTATCAGGTGATGTACGCGACCCAATCGACGCTGTACATCTTTGCGCCGAACAGCTCGACGCAGATCATTCCGAACCTTGCGTCGGGAATGCCAATCCTCGGCGACGGCGGCAGGACCGTTACCGTGCACATCAAGTCCAACGTGCACTTCAGCCCGCCTGTCAACCGGGCTGTGACCTCGGCGGACGTGGCCTATGCGATCGAGCGGGGCGCCAACCCCGACGTCGCCAATCCGTACTTCCCGTCGTACTACTACTACATCCAGGGTGCCTCCAAGGCGACCGGCGGCCCGATCCCCGGGATCTCGACGCCGAACCCGACGACGATCGTCTTCCACCTGACCGGGCCGTACGGTTCGTTCTTCACGGGCGCGCTGCAGCAGCTGCTGACCGCGCCGGTGCCGAAGTCTTACGCGGCACCGCTGGACGCGAAGAAGCCGACGGCGTACGGATCGACGAACGAGGTCGCGAGCGGTCCGTACATGATCCAAGCCAACGCGCAGGGCAAGTTCATCGGGATCGGGTACCAGCCGGGCAAGTCGCTGACGCTGGTCCGTAACCCGAACTGGGTGCGCGGCTCGACGCCGCAGCCCGCGTATCTGAACAAGATCGTGATCAACATCGGCGGCGATCAGAACGTGATCGGGCCGCAGGTGCTGAAGGGCTCGGACATGGTGGACGGGGACACCCCCTCCGCACCGGTCGTGAAGATGGCGTACCAGCAGTACTACAACCAGCTGATCGCCGCGCCCGGAGCCGGCGACTACTACGTGGCCCTGAACAACATGCACGGTCCGTTCGCGAACATCAACGTTCGGAAGGCGCTGTGGGCGGCGCTGGACCGCGAAGGGATGGTGAAGGTTTCCGGCGGCCAGGTCGTGGGCGCTCCGGGGACGCACTTCCTGTATCCGGGGTCGCTCGGCTACGAGCAGGCGGGTGGTGCCCACGGTCCGAACGTGGACTACAACAACTACGTCGAGGGCAACCTGACGGTGGCCAAGAAGTACATGAAGCTCGCCTATCCGAGCACGAACGGCGTGCCCCCCAGCAGCTATGTGGTCAAGGTCGTCGGCTCGACTGGCGATCCGGCGTCGCAGACGGCGGCGATCGCCAACCACGCCGTGCAGGAGCTTGGCTTCAAGACCAACTTCACGCTGGTCGACCAGCCGGTGATGTACAGCAAGTACTGCGGCAATCCCAAGGCCCTGATCGATGTCTGCCCGAACGTCGGGTGGATTCGCGACTGGTCCGATCCGCAGACGTTGCTGGATCCGACGTTCGCCGGCTACAACATCGTGCCGACGAATAACTCCAACTGGGGCATGGTCGGCTACCAGGACTGGCTGAAGGCGAACGGCGGGACGTACACAAGCGGTCCGCTGACGCCGATCGACCAGGCGATGAAGGCGGCCGAGAAAGCGATCGGCACGACCGCTCGCACGGATGCGTGGGCGAAGGTTGATCAGATGCTCACCGCCAACGCCGTGGCCGTGCCGTGGGACTTCATCATCCAGCCGAACATCAAGTCCGCGAACGTCCGCGGGATCAGCGACCTCTGGAACATCGGCTCCTGGGACTACGCCTACTCGTCCCTGGACAACCCGTAAGAACGAGGACGCAGATGTGAGCGTGTGGGGCCCCGCCAGCGGCGGGGCCCCGGCTCTGCCTGGGGAGCCGCGCTACGAGTCGGGAACCGCTTCTCGGCCCTGCGCCGACGTGCAAACCGCCCGCCCTCGCTCCCATTGGGGCCGGTCAAGATTCGTTGGCGCCGGGTTAACCATAGGTGACAAGCCCTGCTCGTTGTGGTATTTCCCAAGCTGTGGAGGAGGAGGAGGAGAGGACTCCGAGGTCCGGCGACGAGGAAATGGTGGCTGGCCGATGAGCGTTACGAGCACCTCCGACGTCCTCGTTGAGGGCGACGTCGCCGTACAGACTGTCGAGCTCGCGCCCGGTGAGATCACCGCGCGCTCGCCCACCCAGCTGTTCTGGCGCCGCTTCCGCCAGGACCGCGTGGCGATGGTTTCCGCCGGATTCATCGTCTTCTTGATCCTCGTGGCGATCTTCGCGCCGCTGATCGTCAAGGTCCTCGGCCTCCCGAGCCCCTACGCCCAAAATCCGAACCTGACGGACGCGTTCGGGACGCCGTTCGGCCCCAGCTCCGCGCATCCATTTGGCGTCGATCCGCTCGGCGAGGACGTGATGTCGCGCGTCATCTACGGCACGCGCGTGTCGCTCGAGGTGGGGATCATCGGCACGTTCCTGTCGACCGTCCTCGGGGTCAGCCTAGGGCTGTTGGCGGGCTTCTATCGCGGCGGCGTCGACACCCTGCTCTCGCGCTTCTGCGACGTCATCCTGTCGTTCCCGATCCTGCTGCTCGGCATCGGGATCGCGGCGGCGTGCGCGGTCAACGGTTGCCTCGGCGGCCTGATCCAGTCTGGCGTCCCGACGATCATCGCGATCATCGTGATCTCCGGTTGGACCTACATCTTCCGGATCACTCGTGGGCAGGTGCTCTCGCTGCGAGAGAAGGAGTTCGTCGAGGCCGCGCGGTCGCTGGGCGCGTCAAATCGCCGGATCATGTTCCGAGAGATCCTGCCCAACCTCGTCGCGCCGATCATCGTCTACGCGAGCCTGCTGATCCCGGTCAACATTCTGTTCGAGGCGGCGCTCTCGTTCCTGGGGGTCGGGGTCAAGCCGCCGACCGCGAGTTGGGGCCAGATGATCGCGGACGCGACTCCAACCTTCCAGACGGTCTGGTGGTACATGCTGTTCCCAGGGTTGGCGCTGCTGTTCACGGTGCTGGCGTTCAACCTGATGGGCGATGGTCTTCAGGACGCACTCAATCCAAAGGCGGATAGGTGACGGGCCGCCACATACGTAAACAGGAGGAACTATGAATCGAAGGATCAGGGCCCTGGCAGTCGTCGGGGTTCTGTGCGGCCTCGTCTTCGCGCTGTCCGCTTGCGGCGGCTCGAGCAGCTCGAGTGGCTCGAGCGGGGGCACGAGCACCACCTCGAGCAGCACGCTCAAGCCCGCCCTGACGGGCGCCGGCCAGAATCTCACCAACGGCAAGTCCGGCGGCACGCTTCAGGTCTTCCAGCACGAGGACTTCCAGCACCTGGATCCCGGCGAGTCGTACTTCTCGCTTGACTACGCCGTGATCTACGCGACTCAGGAACCGCTGTACATGTTCCCTCCGAACAACTCGTCGGTCACGGTCCCTGACCTCGCCAGCGGCCCGGCTCAGGTCAGCTCCAACGGCGAGACGGTGACGGTGCACATCAAGCCAAACGTGCACTTCAGCCCGCCTGTCAACCGTGCGGTGACCTCGGCGGACGTGGCCTACGCGATCGAGCGTGGCGCCAACCCGAACGTCGCGAACCCGTACTTCCCGTCGTACTTCTTCTACATCAAGGGCGCCGACAAGGCGACGGGCGGCCCGATCCCGGGGATCTCGACGCCGAACTCGACGACGATCGTCTTCCACCTCACCTCGCCGGTCGGATCGTTCTTCACCGGCGCGCTGTCGCTACCGCTGACGGCGCCGGTGCCGAAGTCCTATGCGGCGCCGCTGGACGCGAAGAAGCCGACGGCCTACGGGTCCACGAACGAGGTCGCGACCGGCCCGTATGAGATCCAGGACAACTCGCAGGGTAAGTTCATCGGCATCGGCTACCAGCCGGGCAAGTCGCTGACGCTGGTTCGTAACCCGAACTGGCATCAGGGCGATGGCCCGCAGCCGGCCTACCTGAACAAGATCGACATCAACATCGGCGGCGATCAGAACGTGATCGGACCGCAGGTGCTGAAGGGCTCGGACATGGTCGACGGTGACACGCCGTCGGCGACGGATGTGAAGCTGGCCTATCAGCACTACTACAACCAGCTGGTCGCCGTTCCGGGCGCGGGAATGTTCTACGTGGCGATGAACAACGCTAAGGGCCCGTTCGCCAACGTCAACGTCCGCAAGGCCTATTGGGCCGAGCTCGACCGCGAGGCGATGGTGAAGGTGGCCGGTGGCGAGATCGTGGGTTCGGTCGGCACTCACTTCCTGTATCCGGGATCGCTCGGCTACACGCAGGCGGGTGGTGCCGACGGTCCTAAGGTGGACTACAACAGCAGTCCCGAGGGCAATCTCACCGTTGCCAAGAAGTACATGAAGCTCGCCTATCCGAGCACGAACGGGGTGCCGCCGAGCAACGTCACCCTCAAGGTCGTCGGCTCGACGGGGAGCCCGGCAGCCGAGACGGCGGCGATCGCCAACCACGCTGCACAGGCGCTCGGCTTCAAGACCAACTTCACGTTGGTCGACCAGCCGGTCATGTACGGCAAGTACTGCGGGGTTCCGAAAGCGGAGATCGACCTCTGCCCGAACGTCGGGTGGATTCGTGACTGGTCCGATCCGCAGACCCTGTTGGATCCGACGTTCGCGGGCTACAACATGGTGGCCACGAACAACTCCAACTGGGGCCAGGTCAGCTGGCAGGACTTCCCGAAGGCCGCCGGCGGCACCTATGTCAGTGGTCCGCTGACCCCGATCGATCAGGCGATGAAGTCCGCCGAGAAGGCGGTCGGCACGACCAACCGGGAGGACGCGTGGGCAAAGGTCGACGAGATGCTCGTGCAGAACGCGGTCGCCGCGCCGTACCTGTTCAGCATCCAGCCGAACCTCAGGGCCGCGGATGTCCGCGGGATCAATGATCTCTGGAACATCGGTTCCTGGGATTACGCCTATTCGTCGCTGAACAACCCGTAGGAAGAAGCAGCTGTGAGCGTGGGGCCCCGCGGACAGCGGGGCCCCACCTCCAGGCAAGGAGACTCAGACCGTGATCCGCTACATCATCCGCCGACTTCTGTGGGGGCTCCTGCTCCTGCTCGCGGTGATCATGATCACGTTCATCGTGTTCTTCCTGCTGCCGAACGTCAACCCGGCGGTGCTCCGCGCCGGCCGGACGCCGTCGCAGGCGGTGATCAAGGAGATCGCCAATGACCTCGGCACCAACAAGCCGATTTATACGCAGTTCTGGCTGTACATGGAGCGCCTCGTCCTGCACTTCAACCTCGGCTACAGCTACTACTCGAGCGCCTCCGTCAAGAGCCTGATCCTCGACCGGCTGCCGGCGACGATCTCGCTGACCATCGGTGGCGTGATCATCTGGCTGGCCATCGGCATACCCGTCGGGATAATCTCGGCGATCAAGCGGCGAACCGTGCTCGATCGCGCTTCGATGGGCACAGCGTTGCTGTTCGTCTCCGCGCCGGTTTACTGGCTCGGACTCCTGGCCCTGTTCTTCTTCTCCTCTGACATCGGGCGTTTCCCGATCTCGTTCCTGCACGGCGCCGGCAGCTATACCGGGATCACCAACAGTCCCGTGAACTGGTTCGAGTCGCTGATAATGCCGTGGTTCGTGCTGGCGGCCACATCGGCGGCCATCTACGCCCGGTTGGTGCGGGGAAGCCTCATCGACGTGATGGGGGAGGACTACATCCGCACGGCGCGCGCCAAGGGCCTCCCCGAACGCACGGTCGTGATGAAACATGGCATGCGCTCGGCGATCACGCCCCTCGTCACCGTGCTCGGCCTCGACATCGCCCTGCTGCTCGGTGGCGCGGTGCTCGTCGAGACCGTGTTCGACATCCCCGGGATCGGCCGTCTCAACTTCGACGCTATTCAGCACGCGGACTTCCCGATCGTCCAGGGCACGATCACGCTCGCCGCGATCTTCATCATCATCGCCAATATCATTGTCGACATCGCATACGCCTACCTAGATCCGCGAGTCCGCTACTCGTGACGCTTCTCGAGGTCGAGGATCTGCACGTCACGTTCCCGACTGAGGACGGTCTGGTGCGGGCGGTGGATGGGATCAGCTATTCGGTCGACACCGGGAAGACGCTCGGGATCGTCGGGGAGTCTGGATCCGGGAAGAGCGTCTCCTCGCTGACCACGTTGGGCCTGACGCGCACCCAGGGCGCCATCGTCGAGGGCAAGATGCTGTTCGAGGGCAACGACCTCGTCCAGATGTCGGATGATCACCTGCGCAAGATCCGCGGCAACGAGATCGCGATGATCTTCCAGGATCCGCTGTCCTCGCTGCACCCGTTCTTCAAGGTCGGCAAGCAGCTGATGGAAGCGGTCCAGATCCATCGGAAGGTCTCCCGTGCGGCGGCCCGCGCCCGCGCTGTGGAGCTGCTCGAACTGGTCGGGATCCCCGATCCAGCACGTCGCGTCGACCAGTTCCCGCACGAGTTCTCGGGCGGGATGCGTCAGCGCGCGATGATCGCGATGGCGCTCGCGAACGAGCCGAAGCTGCTGATCGCGGACGAGCCGACCACCGCCCTCGACGTCACCGTGCAGGCACAAATCCTGGCCCTGCTCGACGATCTCCAGAAGCGCCTGGGAATGGCGATCATCATCATCACGCATGACCTCGGCGTCGTCGCCGAGATCGCCGACGAAATCTCCGTGATGTACGCGGGACGGATCGTCGAGCGCGCCACCGCGCAGGAGATGTTCGCCCATCCCCAGCACCCCTACACGTGGGGGTTGCTGAAGTCGATCCCGCGCCTCGACAACCCGCGCGATGAGGACCTCGTCCCGATCTCAGGCCGCCCACCGAGCCTGATCAACCGTCCGTCGGGTTGCCATTTCCATCCCCGTTGTCCTTACGTCCGCGACGAGCACAAGCGGATCGACCCGCACCTGGAGGCCATGGACGGCGAGCCGCACCACGAGGCTGCGTGCCTGCTCTCCTCCGACGTACGGTCGCGGATCTGGCGCGGTCTGCAGGCCGGTGAGACACCGGCCGAGCTCCGCCGCCTGTCCGGCGGGCCCCCGCTGGCCACGGCGCCGCACCTAGCGGTGTCGTCACCCCCGGTACAGGAGGCCGACCAGTGAGCACGAACGGCCCTGGCGGATCCGGTTCCGACGGCCCGGAGGTCCCCGAGGGCTTGGAGGCGTCCGACGGACTAGGCTCGACCGACCGTCTGAACGCGCCGAACAGCGCGAGCGCACCAAGCAGGATTCGCGCATCCGACGGTACGAGCCCATCCGGCGACGCGCTGCTCTCGGTCCGCTCGCTCGTCAAGTACTTCCCGATCACGCGCGGGGTCTTGTTCCAGCGGCGGATCGGGGCGGTGAAGGCGGTCGACGACGTGAGCTTCGACATCATACGGGGGGAGACGCTCGGGATCGTCGGCGAGACAGGGTGCGGCAAGAGCACGACGGCCCGGCTGCTCGTCCGGCTGCTCGACCCGACGGGCGGCGAGATCCTCTATCAGGGCGAGAACATCGCGGGTCGCCAGGGCGCGGGGCTGAAGGCGCTGCACCGCGAGATCCAGATGATCTTCCAGGACCCGTACTCGTCTCTGAATCCGCGCAAGACCGTCGGCTCGATCATCGCCGACCCGTTCGTCATTCACGGTCTGTACACCGACAAGGGCGAACGCAAGCGTCGCGTCCAGGACCTGATGGACCGCGTCGGGCTCAACCCCGAGCACTACAACCGCTATCCGCACGAGTTCTCAGGCGGCCAGCGCCAGCGGATCGGCGTAGCCCGGGCGATCGCGCTCGAGCCCCAGCTCCTGATCGCCGACGAGCCGGTCTCCGCGCTCGACGTCTCGATCCAGGCCCAGGTCCTGAACCTGCTGCGGGATCTACAGCGGGACATGGGCTTGACCCTCGTTTTCATTGCGCATGACTTATCCGTGGTGAGGCACATGTGCGATCGCGTCGCCGTGATGTACCTCGGCAAGATCGTCGAGATCGGGCCCGGCGATGACCTCTACTCCTTCCCTCGCCACCCCTACACAGGAGCGCTGCTCTCGGCCGTACCGGTTCCGGATCCAGCCGGCTCCAGCCGCGAGCGCCAGCTGCTCACGGGCGACGTGCCGAGTCCCGCCAATCCGCCTTCGGCGTGCCGGTTCCACACTCGCTGCCCGAAGGCACAGCAGATCTGCTCTGAGGATGAGCCCGAGCTGGAACAGAAGGGAACGGGCACGCGCGCCGCATGCCACTTCCCGCTGACCGAGGCCGAGGTCAAGCTGAGGTTGCCAGGCGCCTTGGTCCGCGTCTCGTCCGGGTCCTCGTAAGACCGCTCAGTCCGCGTCGTCGACGTACAGCGACTCGACCGCCAGCTCCTCGCCGCGCCCGCTCCACAGCTTCACTTCCAGGAAATCGCCGCGGTAGTTGTCGGGCGCGATCAGCGTGAAGCGCTCCTCCACCAACGCGCACTGATCGACGGCGAGGTTGGCCAGCTCGGCGGTCACGATCGCGCCACCGGCGATCAACGGCACGCCCCACACGAGCGTCATGTCCGCCGTCTTGCCCTCCTCACCGCGCCACGAGCCGATCACGTCGTCGTTGAGGTCGAGCTTCCACTCCGGATTTGACTCGGCGACCTCCGCGGTGAAGTCCGCCCTGGCCTCGAAGCTCCCCGGTCCGCCGGATCCCTCCGTGAACGACACGAACCCGAACAGCTCGAAGCCCTCGCCCGTCCGCGCCACCGCGGGGATATACGTCCGGCCGGCGTAGGAGCGGTCCGGGAACCACCTGATCTCGCCGGTCTCGCCGAGCTCCTCACCCTCGGTGTCGATCTCCTCGCACGCGGTCATGAAGTGCTCGCGTAGCGTGTCCGCCCACCGGCCATACGGCAGGCCCTCCTGGGGAGGCTCGGCGGCGAAGCTGATGACGAAGCGGTCGGCGGGGGGCATCGGGTGGCGAGAGCCTACCCGGGACGGGGGTTTTCGGTGGCGCCGGGGTGGCGGGGCTCTGCCTCGAGGGGTGGGAGCGGAGCCGGATGGCTCCCGCGCGGGCCGGTCTTGGCGAGGCCGGATGCCGAGCGGCCCGCAGGCGGGAGGCTGTGTATCGCCGGTGGCGGGCGTGGGCTGTGGACTCTCGGTCGCAGCTGGCGAGCGGCCGGCCTCGGTGAACGGCGCTGGGGAAGGGGGCGGGCCGGGCTTGGTCGCCGAATTCAGGGGCTCAAATGGTGTCTAACGCGACAACCTCGGCCGAAATCCCGAGGCCTGTCGAATTGAGCACACTCCTCATGCACAGGTCGACAGGGCTCGCCATCCGGGGCGAGGTTGTCGTGTTATGCACCATGAAAGACCGCGATCGCGCCCGATCCCTCCTCCCCTTCCCAGCGCCGTTTACAAGCCGAACGCCAACCGAGGCTGCGCGCGCTGAAAGCGCCCGCGCGCCGAGAGTCGACCGCCAGCGCCCCTAGAACGCCCCGCGCCGGGTCAACACCGCCGGAATCGTCTTCAACAGGATCGACAGGTCAAGCAGGATCGACCACCTCTCGAGGTACAGGAAGTCGAGGCGGACGAGGTCGTCGAAGTCGAGCTCGGAGCGGCCGGAGACCTGCCACAGGCCGGTGATCCCCGGCAGGACGAGGTAGCGCTTCTTGTGCCATTCCTCGAGGCGCTCGAAGTCGCGGATCGGAAGCGGCCGCGGCCCGACCATCGACATGTCGCCGCGGACGACGTTGACGAGCTGGGGAAGCTCGTCCAGGGAGAAGCGGCGCAGGAAGCGCCCGACGGTCGTGAGCCGCGGGTCCCGGCGGATCTTGAAGAGCGCCCCCGACTGCTCGTTGAGCGGCTCGAGGTCGTCCTGGATCTGATCGGCGCGGTCGCGCATGGTTCGGAACTTGAAGCAGGAGAACGGCTTGCAGGCCATGCCGGGCCGGACCGAGCGATAGATCACCGGCCCGCGCGAGCTGAGCTTGACCGCGGTCGCGATCGCCAGCAGCACGGGCGAGAGGAGAATCAGCCCGACCGTGGCGAACATCAGGTCGAACGTCCGCTTCAGCGCGTAGTCGATCCCCTCGAACACCGGCGGGCGCAGCGTGAACAGCGGGACGATCTGGCCGGGCACGAATTCGGCGCGGTCGATCAGGATCTCCATCGTCGACGGCGCGACGTGGACGCTGACCCCATTCTGATGGCACAGGTCGACGAGCTCGACCGCCTTGTCCTGGGGGAAATCGGGGTCGGCGATGATCACTTCCTGCACGCGCTCGTGGTCGAGCACGTCGGGAAGGTCGTCGAGCTTCCCGAGCGAGCGCAGGCCATTCTGCGGCCGTGGCTGGAGCGAGATGTAGCCCACGATCAGGACCTGCGTTCGCGCCCGGTTGGCGAGCGCGTGGGCGACCGCCTCGATGTGCTTGCCCGACCCGACGAGCAGCGCGCGCCGCTGGTAGCCCGCCTGTTCGAGCAGCCACCCGGTCGTGCGCAGGTGGAGCTCGCGCAGGGCCGTGACGTAGATCGTCCCGAAGAACAGCGAGCTGTAGAAGATGTAGTAGCTCGAGAAGTGCTCGCCGTTGGCGAGGGCGAACACGAGCGCGATGATCGTGGCTTGGAACAGGGCTGTACCAATCTGGGCAAACCCCGGCCGGCGCGTGCGATCGGCGTACAGGTCGACCCGCGCGAACATCAGCACGGTGATCAGGTAGGCGAACGCGAGCCAGTGGCGCGTCTGATCCCAGACGATCGAGAACGACGAGTGGTCGCCCTGGATCCAGACCTTGACGGCCAGCGCGGTGACGAGCGCCCCCGCCACGCCGATGAAGTCGAGGATCAGCAGCGAGAGGACGCGGACGACCCTGCGCAGCGTCTCTAGCCGCAGGAGGAACAGCAGCACCGGCGGGCGCTTGCGGCGGACATCGCGTTCGCGCACGGGCACCGCGACGGGCCCCTCGAGGACCCCATTGGGGCCCTGCTGCTGGGCTCCGTTGGCACGGGCCGTGCCGGTGGCCTCCTGGTGGTCGATCGTCACCTTACGCGAGTGCGGTTCATGTCACTCCCCTACCCCGTCGTAACGGTATCTTGACACCTAAGTTACGAAGTATCTGAGAGTTGGCGCCCGCCCTGTTCCTTTGAAACCCGGGCGTTTCAGCGGCCCTCGCCGATCAGCGTGTCGGTCCCAGACTCTTCGATCGTTCTCTTGAGTCCCTCGCGCAGGCTGATCTGTGGCTCCCATCCGAGGATTTCGCGCGCCAGCGTGATGTCCGGCTGTCGCACCTGGGGATCGTCCGTGGGCAGCGCCTCGTAGACGATCTCCGAATGCGAGCCGGTCACCTCGATTACCGTCTCGGCGAGCTCCAGCAGCGTGAACTCATCGGGGTTGCCGATGTTGACGGGGTCGTGATGGCCCGATTCCGCGAGCAGGATCAGCCCGCGGATCTCATCCGCGACGTAACAGAACGAGCGCGTCTGGGATCCGTCGCCGAATACGGTGATCGGCCGGTCCTGGAGCGCCTGTCGCAGGAAGGTGGGGATCGCGCGGCCGTCGCGCGGGCGCATGCGCGGTCCGTACGTGTTGAAGATGCGGACGATCGCCGTGTCGACCCCCTGCTGGCGGTGATACGCCATCGTCAGCGCCTCGGCGTAGCGCTTGGCCTCGTCGTAGACGCCGCGCGGGCCGATCGGGTTGACGTGGCCCCAGTACGTCTCGCGCTGCGGGTGTTCCTGCGGATCGCCGTACACCTCGCTCGTCGAGGCGATCAGGAACCGCGCGCGGTGCTCCTTGGCGAGTCCCAGCGTGTGATGGGTGCCGTAGGAGCCCACCTTCAGTGTGTGGAGCGGCAGCCGCAGGTAATCGATCGGGGACGCCGGCGACGCCAGGTGGTAGACGAAGTCGATCTGCTCCTCGACGAAGTACGGCTCGATGATGTCGAGGTTCAGATGGACGAACTTGTCGCTGCGGATGTGTTCGATGTTGGCGAGCGAGCCGGTCTCGAGGTTGTCAACGCAGATCACGCGGTTCTCGCGCCGCAGCAGCTCATCGCATAGATGTGAGCCGAGGAAACCGGCGCCACCGGTCACCAGGCAGGTAGCCATGGGCGGCAATCTACACAGAGAGAGTTTTCAAAGGCTCGCGAGCCCGGCTTGACGCTCAGCTGACGCCGCGCCGCACGTGGTGCGCCTCGCCGCGCCGGATCGTGATCCGCTCCGCGTCGAAGTGCTCGAGGAGCGCCTGGGCGAACTTGCGCGAGGTGGACAGCTCGTCGCGCAGCTGGGCGAGCGTCACGACCCCCCCGTGTTGCTGCCCGATGGCAATCACTCGCTCTCGCGCCTCGTCGAGCGCCGCCGGGTGGTAGTGGAGCGTCTTGGACACCCGGACGGCGCAACCCGCCGAGCGCAGCGCGGCCAGATCGTCGGCGTCCAACTCGGCGTCGAGTGGCGGCTCGAACCGCGCTTCGCGTAGCCGTTGCTCGAGCGCGAGCGCGCCGGCGCTGAGAGGCTGCGGCTCCGGTGGGGGCTCCGGCGCTGGGACGGCATTGGTAGCGGGGAGGTCCGGGGCGTCCTCGCCTCGCGCGAGCCGCTCCAGCCCGACCAGGAGGTCGCGTGAGGGCCCGTGCTTGCGGGGATGGGCGTTCAGCACCGTGCCGCCGCCGATCGTGTCCGGCGGCGCGATCTGGCGGATCACGAGGCGGTCGCCCCGCACCGGGACGAGCTGCTGCTCGAGGCGGACCTGCCAGAAGCGGCCGCCCAGCCAGGCCAGCCGCGCCGCCGACTCGCGAGTCCCGTGGTGGACCTGCACGCGCACCCCGCTCTCCGGTTCGTCGGCGTCGAAGGACAGCTCCGCATCGATCAGGTACGTCGGGCGCACGTCCGCCCCCGCGGAGACGAGGACGTCGCCGCGGTCGATGTCGTCGACGGCGAGCCCGGTCACGTTGACCGCGACCCGCTGGCCCGCGAAGGCTCGCTCGACCGCCTCGTCGTGGACTTGGACGCCGCGGACGCGCGCCCGCCGCCTGGATGGCAGGACGATCATCTCGTCGCCGTGTCCGATCGAGCCCGACCACAATGTGCCGGTCACGACGGTCCCGGCGCCGTGGATCGTGAACACGCGGTCGATGTGAAGGCGCGCCGGCCCCGCTGCGTCGTCGGCCCGGCTGTGCACCTGCCCCGCCACCCGATCGAGCGCGGTCCGCAGCTCCTCCAATCCCTCGCCGGTGCGCGCCGAGACCGCCACGAGCTCGGCTCCCGGCAGCAGCTCGGATGCTTCGACGAGCGCCAGCTCCGGGTCGGCGAGGTCTGACTTCGTGACCGCGACGACGCCGGCGCCGACTCTGAGTGCATGGAGGACGGCAGCGTGCTCGCGCGTCTGCGGCATCACGCCGTCATCGGCGGCGACGGTCATCAGGAACATGTCGATGCCGGTCGCGCCGGCGACCATCGTGCGCACGAACCGCTCGTGGCCCGGTACGTCGATCACGGAGAGCTCCCGCGACGAGGGCAGTGTCAGCTTCGCGTAGCCCAGCGCGATCGAGATTCCGCGGGCGCGCTCCTCGGGCAGCCGGTCGGTGTCGACCCCGGTCAGCGCTTTGATCAGCGCGGTCTTGCCGTGATCGATGTGTCCCGCGGTGCCGAGCGTGAGCGGCGTCGGTGTCACCGCTGGGCGAGCTGCTCGAGCGCTGCGCGGACCGCGGTCGCGGCAGCCGCGATCTCGCCGTCGCCGAGCGTGCGTGGATCGAGCAGCAGCAGGCCGTCGTGGATCCGGCCGAGCAACGGCGGGTGCCCGGCACGTAGCGCGGTGGCGAGCGCCGCCGGCTCGACCTCGCTCCGGAGCGCGACCGCCGGGCCCTCGAGCTCGAGCAGGGGCAGTGCCCCGCCCCCGACCCGGCCCACCGCCCGGACGATTTCGCAGAACTGCGCGCCGATCGCGTCGCGCAGCTCGGCGGCCCGCCGTGCGAGGACGGCCTCGCTCGCGTCGAGCATCGCCAGAACCGGGATCTCGCGCCGCGCCTGCTCGGGATCGCGATACAGCATCAGCGTCGCCTCGAGCGCCGCCAGCGAAAGCTTGTCGATGCGCAGCGCGCGGGCGAGCGGGTGTGCGCGCGCAGCCGCCACGGCGTCGCGGGTACCGATCAGCAGCCCCGCCTGCGGGCCGCCTAGCAGTTTGTCGCCCGAGCAGCACACCAGCGCGGCGCCCGCCGCCACCGAGTGGCGCAGCGAAGGCTCGCCCGACAGCTCGGGGATCCCGTTCGCGTCGGCGAGGACACCGGACCCGACGTCGTCGATCACCGGCACGCCCAGGCCGCACAGCTGCTCGATCGAGACGTCCTCGACAAATCCCACCGAGCGGAAGTTCGACGGGTGGACCCGGAGGATCGCGCCGACGGGCGCCTGCGAGGCGGCGATCGCCCATTCGAAGTCGCGCACCCGGGTCCGGTTGGTCGTGCCCACCTCCACGAGCGTCGCTCCCGACTGCGCGATCACGTCCGGGATCCTGAAACCGCCGCCGATCTCGACCAGCTGGCCCCGGGAGACGACGATCGCGTGGCCTGGGCCGGCGAGCGTGGCCGCCGCCAGCAGCACGGCCGCCGCGCAGTTGTTGACGACGATCGCGTCCTCGGCGCCGGTGAGCTCGGATACAAGCCGCGCGACGTGCGTCTGGCGGCTCCCCCGAGCGCCTGTCTCGAGCTCGAGCTCGAGGTTCGAGTACCCCTCGGAAAGGCGCGCGACCGCCTCCCGCGCGCCGGCCGCGAGCGGCGCCCGCCCGAGGTTTGTGTGGACGATCACGCCGGTGGCGTTCAGCACGGGCCGCAGCGACTCCTGCTGATAACCGGCGAGGATCTCGCGGGCGCGCGAGACGACGTCGCCGACGGGATCCGACCCCTCCTTTACGGCGGCCCTCCGTTCCTCGATCGCCCGCCGCGCCGCGCTGACGGCGAGCGCGTGCGGCGCATCGAGCGCGCCGGCGAGCTCGTGTACCGAGGGGAGGCCCCTCAGCTCTGCGGGCGCGGACTCGTCCCGGCCACCCATTCGCCCTCCTCTTTCTTCCAAATCGGCGCCTGCGCCTTGATCTCGTCGATGATCTCTCGCGCGCCGGCGAACGCCGCGTCGCGATGTGGCGCCGAAACCGCCACGACGACCGAAGGCTCCGACAGCGGGACGACCCCGACGCGGTGCTCGGCAGCGGCCGCGCACAGGCCGTGGCGCTCGATCGCGGCTGCCACGATCTCGGCGATCTTGCGTTCCGCCATGGGCGCATAGGCCTCGTAGTCGAGCTCCGATACCTCGCGCGTGACCCCCTGGAAGGTGACGACCGCACCGGCGCGGGGGTCGCGCACGAGCGAGGTCAGGGGCTCGAGCGCCAGCGGCGCGCTCGTGACGCGCGCGTGCAGCGATCCCACCGAACCTCCGGAGACCGGCGGGATCAGCGCGAGCTCGTCGCCCGGCGAAAGCGACGCCGAGCCGTCCGCGTACTCGCGGTTGACGGCCATCACCACGGGCACGCCCCGGGTGAGCTCGCTCATCTGCTCCAGTGCATCGCAGACGCGCGCGCCCTCCGGCAACTCGAGCTCTATGCCATCGACGCCGGCGCGCTCACGCAACCCGGCGAACAGACGGACGTGCACTTGCATCAAGAGAAGGCTAACTCCCAGTGTTTGCGCGTGGTTAGTCCTCGACCCGAACGTGCGATCGTCTCGTATCCTCCCCCGGCCCGGGCTGACCTGGGGTGTCTACACACAGAAGGAGCAGAATGCGTAATTGGAGGAGCTATCTCGCCGTGCCCGTCGCCGCGCTATGCGTCGCGGCGCTCGCCGCATGCGGGAGTAGCAGCAGTAGCAGCACTACCACGTCGACGACGGCGACGACAGGCGGCTCAACGTCCTCATCGCAGCCGGCGGCGGATCAGGCGGTCGTAAAGCTCGTGCCGGCGGCGGTCAAGTCGAGCGGCACGCTGACCGTGGCAGCCGACGCCAGCTATGCGCCGGACGAGTTCTTCGCATCGGACGGTCACACCGTGATCGGGATGGATCCCGACCTGATGAAGGCGATCGCAGCCGTCATGGGTCTGAAGGCGAGCGTGCAGAACGCCGTGTTCGAGAGCATCATCCCGGGTCTGGCCGCCGGCAAGTACGACGTCGGAGCTTCTTCGTTCACCGACACCAAGGAGCGCGAGAAGACCGTCGACTTCGTCACCTACGCCAACGTGGGCGAGTCGTTCTTCACGAAGGCATCCGGAGGAACCTCGATCGCCAGCATCGCCGACATCTGCGGCAAGACGGTCTCGGTCGAGAAGGGAACGACGGAGCAGACCGACGCCGAAACCCAGAGCACGAAGTGCAAAAAGGCCGGCAAGCCCGGCGTCACGGTGCTCGTGTTTCCCGATCAGAACGGTGCCAACCTGGCGCTGTCGAGCGGTCGTGCCCAGCTTGTCTTCGCGGACTCGCCGGTTGCGGCGTATGCGGTCCAGAAGTCCAATGGTCAGTTCAAGCTCGTCGGTGCCTCGTATGCGGCCGCTCCCTACGGACTGGCGACGGAGAAGGGCAATGGACTCGATAAGGCGATCCTCGCCGCTCTCCAGGACCTCATGAAGAACGGACAGTATTCGGCGATACTCAAGAAGTGGGGACTTCAGGACATCGCCATCAGCAACCCGAAAATCAACGGCGCGATCTCCTGATCCGCCACACTAGGGCTCAGAGGTGACTACCTCCGAGCTTTCCGAGGAGCAGACGGGGCGGCCCGAAGACATCAAGGCCGTCCCGGTGCGCCACCCGGGGCGATGGATCGCGTCAGTCATCGTCCTGCTGATCGCGGCGTCGATCGTCCGGTCGATCGTCACCAACCCGAACTTTCAGTGGCACGTCGTCGGCCACTACCTGTTCGACCCGCGCATCCTGCACGGGGTCGTGAAGACGATCGAGCTGACCGTGGTCGCGATGGTGGTCGGTGTGTTGCTCGGCATCCTGTTCGCGGTGATGCGCCTATCGCCGAATCCCCTCGTCTCGGGGTTCAGTTGGCTGTACATCTGGTTCTTCCGCGGCACGCCTCTGCTGGTCCAGTTGCTGTTCTGGGGATTCATTGGGGCGCTGTATCACCGCATTGATCTAGGCGTCCCGTTCGGTCCGTCCTTCATCCACGCGAACTCGAACGCTCTGATCACGCCGTTCGTCGCTGCGACGCTCGGGCTCGGCCTGAACGAAGGCGCATACATGTCGGAGATCGTCCGTGCCGGGATGATCTCGGTGGACGAAGGCCAGACGGAGGCGGCCCAATCGCTCGGCATGAAGCGACTTCAGATCATGCGCCTGATCGTGCTCCCTCAGGCGATGCGGGTGATCATCCCGCCGACGGGCAACGAGACGATTTCGATGCTCAAGAACACCTCGCTGGTGATCGTGCTCGGCTCCGTGTTCGAGCTGCTGTTCGAGGCCCAGCAGATCTACGCCGCGACCTATCAGACGATTCCGCTCCTGATCGTCGCGAGCATCTGGTATCTCGCAATGACGAGCGTCCTGTACGTCGGTCAGTACTTCATCGAGCGCCACTACGGGCGGGGGTTCTCGCGCTCTGAGCAGCGACGCAACAAGATCTTCTCGATCGGCCTCCGCCGCCCTGCCAGCAGTCAATGAGCGTGCCCATGGTCAAAGCCGAGGCCGTCCACAAGCGGTTCGGGCGCCTCGAGGTCTTGAAAGGGATCGATCTCGAGGTCCAGCCCACCGAGGTGATGTGCCTGCTCGGGCCTTCCGGATCGGGCAAGTCGACGTTCCTGCGGTGCATCAACCATCTCGAGAAGATCAACTCGGGCCGTCTGTCAGTGGACGGGGAGCTCGTTGGCTACCGCGAGGAGGGCGGCAAGCTACACGAGCTCCCTGACCGCGAGATCGTCCGCAAGCGCGCGGAGATCGGCATGGTCTTTCAGCACTTCAATCTGTTCCCTCACATGACCGCGATGGAGAACGTAACCCTGGCGCCAACCCAGGTCGCCGACGTCTCTCGCAAGGAGGCTCGCGACCGCGCCACCGAGCTGCTGAACCGCGTCGGCCTCGGCGACAAGCTCGACACCTATCCGGTCGCGCTGTCCGGCGGCCAGCAGCAGCGCGTCGCGATCGCCCGGGCGCTGGCCATGCAGCCGAAGCTGATGTTGTTCGACGAACCGACCTCTGCGCTCGACCCCGAACTCGTCGGCGACGTGCTCGACACGATGCGCCAGCTCGCCCGAGACGGGATGACGATGATCGTCGTCACCCACGAGGTCGGTTTCGCCCGCGAAGTCGCCGACACGGCCGTGTTCATGGACGACGGCTTGATCGTCGAGAAGGGGCCACCGAAAGAAGTCCTTGACAACCCGCGCGAGGCGCGCACCCAGGAGTTCCTCTCGAAGGTGTTGTAGGGAGGGGTGCGCATGCGCGCCCCGGGATAATCTCCTGACGATGGCTACCACCCCCGAGCACCGCACGATCGCCCCGATCGTCGGACCCGACGACCCGCGCCGGTTCACCGACTCCGGGATCGAGGTCAATCCGCTCTACACCGACGAGGACCTCCCGCCTGACCTGCCGCAGAAGCTCGGCGAGCCCGGCGAGTACCCGTACACGCGCGGGATCCACCGCGACATGTACCGCAAGCAGCTGTGGACCCAACGCCAGTACGCCGGCTACGCGAGCGCGACGGAGTCGAACGAGCGCTACCGCTTCCTGCTCGAGCACGGCTCGACCGGGCTCAGTATGGCCTTCGACCTGCCGACCCAGCTCGGCCTCGACTCCGACGACCCGCGTTGCCTCGGCGAGGTCGGCCGCACCGGCGTCGCGATCGACTCGATCGACGACATGCGGACGGCGTTCAACGAGATCCCGCTCGACCAGGTCTCGACGTCGATGACGATCAACGCGCCGGCGTCGGTGCTGCTGCTCCTGTACGAGCTCGTGGGGGAGGAGCAGGGAGTCCCCGCCGATCAGCTTCGGGGCACCACTCAGAACGACATCCTCAAGGAGTACATCGCGCGCGGCAACTTCATCTACCCGCCCGAAGGCGCGATTCGGCTGACCACGGACCTGTTCGCGTACTGCAACGAGCGCGTCCCGAAGTGGAACACGATCTCGATCAGCGGCTACCACTTCCGCGAGAAGGGCTGCTCGGCGGTCCAGGAGGTCGCGTTCACGCTCGCTAACGGGATCGCGTACGTGCAGGCGGCGCTCGACGCCGGGCTCGAGATCGACAGGTTCGGTCCCCGGCTGGCGTTCTTCTTCAACGGCCACAACAACGTCTTCCAGGAGGTCGCGAAGTTCCGGGCGGCGCGCCGGATGTGGGCGGAAATCATGCGCCAGCGGTTCGGCGCTCTTGATGAGCGCTCGTGGCGGCTGCGGTTCCATACGCAGACGGGCGGCGTGACGCTGACCGCGCAGCAGCCCGAGAACAACATCGTGCGGGTCGCGTTGCAAGGGTTCGCCGCCGTCTGCGGCGGGACCCAGTCGCTCCACACCAACGGGTTCGACGAGGCGCTGGCGCTGCCGACCGAGCGCGCGGCGAAGATCGCGCTGCGCACGCAGCAGATCATCGCCTACGAGTCGGGCGTGCCGGACACCGTCGACCCGTTCGCGGGCTCGTACTTTGTCGAGGCGCTGACCGACGAGATCGAGCTTCGCGCCAAGGAGCTGATCGCCAAGATCGACGAGCTCGGTGGCTCCGTCCAGGCGATCGACTTCATGAAGAAGGAGATCGAGGAATCGGCGTTCGGCTACCACGAGCGCTACCGCCAGGGGCAGGACATCGTCGTCGGGGTGAACAAGTTCGTCGAGGACACGAGTGGTGGGGTCGATGTCCCCGACATCCTTCGCGTCGACCCCGAGTCCGAACTCGAGCAGGTCGAGCGGCTGCGTCGGTTCAAGGAGGACCGGGATCGGGCGCTGGTCGAGACGCGCCTCGAGGAGATCCGCTCGGCCGCGCGCGAGACCGGCAACCTGCTGCCGGTGCTCCGCCAAGCGTTGAAGGACCGCTGCTCGCTGGGCGAGGTCTGTGGCGCGATGCGCGACGTGTTCGGCGAGTATCAGCCGACGTTCTGATGCTGGTCGGCGCCGCGGCCTTCTGGCAGTTCATCCTCGCCTTGCACATCGTGGCTGTGATCGTGGCCTTCGGCGTGCTCTTCATCTACCCGCTGTTGGGCGTCATCGGACTCCGGCTCGACCCACAGGCGATCCCGTCGTTTCAGCGGTTCCAGCACGCCGTCCACACGCGGGTGCAGGCCCCCGGGCTCGGTGTCGTCGTGCTCGCGGGCATCTATCTCGCGAGCTACCTGCACGAGTGGAGTGAGTTCTTCGTCGGCTGGGGCCTCGCGGCGTCGATCGTGATCGGCGGGATCGGTGGCGCCTACATCGCGCCACGCGAGCGGCGGCTCACGGAGCTGGCGGCGACCGAGGTCGCCGCGACGCCGGTTGGCGGCGGCGACTTCTCGTGGAGCGACGAGTACCGGACGGCTGCCCGCGAGGCCGACCTCGCGCGCCTGCTCCAGCTCGTGCTCGCCGCGGCGACGATCCTGTTTATGTCGCTGCAGCTCTGAGCGCGGCGACCGTCGTGACCCGGCGCGGCGTGGGGCGGCGAGCGGCTACGTGGAACGGCAGCGGGGAGAGACGGACGGTGACTCGCAGTCCGGCGTGCGAGCGGTGCTGCTCCCGATGGTGCGTAACACGACAACCTCGCCCGGGATGGCGAGCCCTGTCGACCTATTCTTGAGGAGTGAGCTCAATCCGACAGGGCTCGGGATTCGCCGCGGTGTTGTCGTGCTGCGCATCATCCGGAGCTCCTGATCGGGCCACGAAAGCCGCCCTGACCGCGCTCTTCCCCAGCGCCGTTTACCGAGCCGACCGCCCGCCACAGCTGCGGGCGTGGCGGGCCCGCGGGCTAGGGTCGTCCGCCAGGCCGGATCACCGTTCGCTGTCGAGGTGCGCCATCTGCGGCTCGGGATAGCGGTCGCCGGCGGCCGCGTCGGCGGGGATCG
This sequence comes from uncultured Solirubrobacterales bacterium, assembly GCA_963812225.1. Lineage (GTDB taxonomy): Bacteria > Actinomycetota > Thermoleophilia > Solirubrobacterales > Solirubrobacteraceae > Palsa-465. The sequence continues at coordinate 302,677 of CAWEUN010000001.1, read as the reverse complement.
CCTGCTCGATCTGTTCGACCTCCTCCGGGATGAGACGGATCGGCGAGGGCCCCGAGGGCCTCGGCGAGTCGCTCGCGCGTGCGCGCGCCGATCAGCGGCACGATGTCCCTGCCCTGTGCCAGCACCCAGGCGATGGCGATCTGGGCTGGACTCGCATCGCGCGTAACTGCGACCGATCGCAGCCGCTCGACCAGTTCGAGGTTGCGCTCCAGGTTGGCTCCCTGAAACCGCGGTGCGCGGGTGCGGAAGTCTCCCGCCGCGAGTGCGCGACCGGGTGAGTAATGACCGCTGATCAGCCCGCGCGAGAGGATGCCGTACGCGGTGATGGCGATTCCGAGCTCGCGGCAGGTCGGCAGGATCTCTTCCTCGATCCGCCGCGAGATCAGCGAGTACTCGATCTGCAGGTCGCAGATCGGATGCACGGCCGCGGCGCGGCGAATCGTCTCGACGCCAACCTCGGAGAGGCCGATGTACCGCACGTAGCCGGCCTGCACGAGCTCGGCGATCGCGCCGACCGTCTCCTCGATCGGGACGTTCGGGTCGAGCCGCGCCGGGCGGTAGATGTCGATGTGATCGGTGCGGAGCCGCTGGAGCGAGTAGGCGCAGGCGGTCTTCACGGCCGCGGGCCGGGCGTCGTAGCCGAGCCAGCTGCTGTCGGGGCCGCGCTGCGCCCCGAACTTGACGCTGAGAAGGACCTCGTCGCGGCGGTCTGCGAGCGCCCGCCCGATCAGCATCTCATTGTGGCCCATCCCGTAGAAGTCGCCGGTGTCGAGCAGGTTGATCCCGGCGTCGATCGCCGCGTGGATCGTGGCGATGCTCTCGCCCTCGTCGGTCGGCCCGTAGACGCCGGACATCGCCATGCAACCGAGGCCGACCCGGGAGACCTCGGGACCCGCGGCACCGAGCTTGGTGGTCACAGGAGCATTGTTGCAACCCGCGGAAGGAGTCCTCCCCGCCCGCGCGAACACCCGACCCATGACAGAACACGAGGCCAGCCGAACCCTGGTGAAGTCGCCGCCCGAGCTGTGGGCGGAATGCAGCGAGGCTGCCTCGCTCGCCCGTCACCTGGGCCAGTTCGGAGAGATTCGAATCACCCGGCTCGAACCCGAAACCGCCGTTGCCTGGGAGGGCGAAGAAGTGAGCGGGACGGTGCGCCTCGAGCCGTCGGGCTGGGGAACCCGGGTGATCTTGACCGCCCGCGCGACGGGACAGAGCGCGGCGCCGACGCCGGCGCCCGAGACAGATGAGGCACCGATCCAGGACCCAGAGCCGGCCACCCCCGAGCTCGAGGAAGCAGCTGCAGGGGAGTCACCGCACGTCGACGAGCCAGGGCCAACGGATGAGGCGCCCCCGCCGCCCGATCCCGAGCCGGAGCCAGAGCCGCTGCCTCCCGCTGCCACCACCTCGGCGCGCCCGGTCCGCCGGGCCGGGCTGATCGCGCGACTCATGGCCCTCTTCCAGCCGCCCGAGGCGGCGCCGGCAGCGGCGCCCGTTCCGCTCGTGTCGTCCTCGATCCCTCCGCCGCCGCCAGCCACTTCCACCCCGCCCCCCACACCGCGGCCGGCCGCCGCCCCGCGGCCGGCCGCCGACTCGCCGGAGAGCGTCACGCCGGCGGCCCAGCCTGTTGTGCCGGAGGAGCCGCCGGAGCCCGAGCTCGGCGGCGAGCTCGACCATGAAGCTGTCCTCACCGCAGCGCTGGACAGCCTCGGCCAGGCCCACCACCGGCCGTACTCACGCGCCTGACACATCCACCCGAGAGCCCACCGTTCGGGCGTAAGGCCTGGCTGCCAGCTACTTCCGCCTACCAGCCGCGACTACCTGACGAACTGGAGTACGTTCGTCTGCGACCTTCCCCTTTTTCATGCTGGAGCCAGGATCGCGTTTCGCGATAACCGCCAGCGTCGTAGATGTCGGCGAAGCGGCGCTCGGATCAGGCCGGCGAGGCGTCGGCGGAGCGGGCGGCGGTCATGACGACCTCCGCGACCTCCTTGGGGTGGGACATCATGACGACGTGCGACGCCCCTTCGATCTCGGTCACCGTGGCGCCCATGCGGTCGTAGCTGAACCGATGGACGCCGGGGTCAATGCACCTGTCGGCAGTACCGAACACCGCCCAGCCTGGACGGCTGCGCCACGCCGGGGTCGGCGCCGCCTCGCTGAGCGCGATACCCGCGAGCGGGCGCTGGGAGATCGCGTAGAACGCCGCGTCATCGGCCGGGAGGTCGGCACAGAATGACTCGTGAAAGCCCTCAGGCGCGATCGTGAACTCGTTGCCACCTCCCGGGATCTGATGCTGCACGAAATACGGGACGGCCCCTGGTGCGGGGAACTTGGACTGGAGATCGGTCAGGTTCTCGCCCTCGTCCGGAGCGAACCCGGAGATGTAGACGAGGCCGAAGACGTTGTCGGCCGTCCCGGCCGCGGTGATGACCGAGCCGCCGTAGGAATGACCGACGAGCAGGACCGGCCCGTCGATCTCAGCGATCACGCCCTTGAGGGATTCGCCGTCGCCTCCGGTCAGGCCACGCAGCGGATTCGGCGGAGCGATGATCGTCACGTCTTCCCCGAGAAGCTCGTCGTACAGGCCGCGAAAGCCGGACGCGTCAGCGAACGCGCCGTGAACGAGAACGATGGTTGGACCAGCCATTGCGAAATAACCCTCCTAGTCGGGTGAACGGTACGCGCGCATCCCAGACCTGGATCAAGCCCACCGATGGCTTGCTCAGCGCGAACGCGAACCCTACATCGCGTGATTGGGATGCCATCACGATTTCTGATCAGCCGGTGCTTCTCGGCTGGCTCGGCAGGCCAGGACCGCCCAGCGGCGCCGCATATACACTCGGCCATCCAATGCGCGCCAAAGCCCCAGAGACGTACGAAGAGAAGCTCGAGCAGCTACAGGAGATCCGCTACGAGGCCATCCACGCGGGCAGCGAGAAGGCCGTCGAGAAGCAGCACGAACGCGGCAAGTACACCGCCCGCGAGCGAATCGAGAAGCTGCTCGACCCGGGCTCCTTCCAGGAGCTCGACACGTTCGTGCGCCACCGCACCAACGAGTTCGACATGGACAAGAACCGCCCGTACGGCGACGCGGTCGTCACCGGCCACGGCACGATCGACGGCCGCCGGGTGTGCGTGTTCAGTCAGGACTTCACGGTCTTTGGCGGCTCGCTCGGCGAGGTGATGGGCGAGAAGATGTGCAAGGTGATGGACCTCGCGGCCAAGATCGGCTGCCCGGTGATCGGGATCAACGACTCTGGTGGTGCCCGCATCCAGGAGGGTGTGGTCAGCCTCGGGGCATACGGCGACGTGTTCGTCCGCAACGTGATGTGCAGTGGCGTCATCCCCCAGATCAGCCTGATCATGGGCCCGTGCGCGGGCGGCGCCGTCTACAGCCCGGCGATGACGGATTTCATCTTCATGGTCAAGGAGACCTCGCACATGTTCATCACCGGCCCCGATGTGATCAGGACGGTCACCGGTGAGGAGGTCGACTTCGAATCCCTCGGCGGCGCGATGTCGCACAACACGAAGTCCGGGGTTGCCCACTTTGCCTCCGACGACGAGGACAGCTGCCTCGAGGACACCCGTTACCTGCTGAGCTTCCTGCCGCAGAACAACCTCGAGATCCCTCCCCGCGTCCAGCCCACCGACGACCCCCTGAGGCAGGACCCCGAGCTTGACCACGTCGTCCCCGACAACCCCAACAAGCCCTACGACATGCGGGACGTCGTCCGCCTGATCGTCGATGACGGCGAGTTCTTCGAGGTCCACGAGCACTACGCGCGCAACATCATCTGCGGCTTCGCGCGGCTGAACGGCTACAGCGTCGGGGTCGTCGGCAATCAGCCCAACCAGCTCGCCGGCGTGCTCGACATCGACTCTTCGACCAAGGGTGCGCGCTTCGTCCGCACCTGCGACGCCTTCAACATTCCGCTGATCACCTTCACCGACGTTCCGGGCTTCCTCCCCGGGACGGCACAGGAGTGGGGCGGGATCATCCGCCACGGGGCCAAGCTGCTGTACGCCTACACCGAGGCGACCGTCCCCAAGATCACGATCATCACCCGCAAGGCCTATGGCGGCGCGTACGACGTTATGGCCTCAAAGCACATGCTCGCCGACTTCAACTTCGCCTGGCCGACCGCGGAGGTGGCCGTAATGGGGCCCGAGGGCGCCGTCAACATCATCTACCGCCGCGACATCACCTCATCGCCGACGCCTGACACGCGCCGGCAGAAGCTGATCACCGATTACAAGGCCCACTTCGCGAACCCGTACGCCGCGGCCGAGCGTGGCTATATCGACGACGTGATCGTCCCCCACGAGACCCGCCCGAAGATCATCACCGCGCTCGAAACGCTCCAGACCAAGCGTCAGCCCGGCCCCAAGCGCAAGCACGGGAACATCCCGCTGTAGGGATAGGGGCGCGCCCCTGCGGGGGGCGCGCCTGTTGGTTTCGCCCGGGACTCACGCCTGCTCAGGGCTTGCGCCGCGCCCCGCCATCCCCGATAATCCGGATTGGGGTCAGGTGGTAAGGAGGGATCGGATGAAGCTCAGGCTCCTTCGCGGGCTTCTGGTGGCTTGGGGGGCTGCCGTGGGGTGTCTTATCGCGTTCGCCGCGCCGGCGGTCGCGACCACATGGGTTGCCCAGAACCCGCCACTGAGCGGTTTGAATCCGGCGGCCGGCGTACAGCCTTCCACGCTCTTGGAAAAAGACTCGTGCGCAGCCGTGGGGTGGTGCGTCGCGGTGGGCACCTACACCGACGTAGGTGGGTCCCACCAGGGTTTGATCGAGACGCTCTCGGGTGGACGATTCATCGCAACCACCGCGCCGCTGGCCGGACTGAACCCCGCGGCTGGCCCCAATCCGAAGGTATTCATGTCCGACGTGAGCTGCCCGGTGACCGGGTGGTGTGTCGCCGACGGGCAATATGCCGACGCCTCGGGCACGATGCACCTCTTTGCCGAGATGCTCTCGAACGGCTCGTGGCACGCGACGACACTCCCCCTGACGGGCTTGAACCCGGCGGCGGACGCGTCCGCGCTGCCCGGGGTCAGCAGCATGACGTGCCCGGCGGAGGGAGCATGTGTGATCGTCGGCGCGTACACCGCCAACTCGGTCAGTCAACCCCTGACCGAACGGCTGGCCGGCGGCGGGTGGCAAGCGCAGACCGCGCCCGTCGACACGCTGAGCCCGGCGGGCTCGATGGGTCAACTGTTTGACGTCTCGTGTTCATCGAGCGGCGCCTGTACGGCAGTAGGGAACACCGATGGCGGCCAGGGCGATCTTGTCGAGAAGTTGTCGGGCGGCTCGTGGGTGGCGTCGAGTCCGTCGCTCGCAGGACTGACGCCAAAAGCCGCGGGCGGGGGATCCCTGAGCAACGTCTCCTGCCCGAGTTCAGGCACCTGCACCGCAGTCGGCAGCTACGAGGACCAGACCGGTGCGTTCCAGGGATTGATTGTCACGGGCAATTCGACGACCGACGTTGATCTGAGCAAGATCAAGCCGCCGCCGTTCAGCAATCCGCTGTTCAGCTTCCAAGGGGTTGCCTGCTTCAGCACGTGCATCGCCGTGGGCGCGTACACGTACCCGAGCGGGGGCTTCACGGGGCGACAGCTGACGGTCACGACGACCGGTGGCCCCCGCGGTCCGACGACAACGGCCGCCTCGTTGTCGGGCCTGAAGCCCGCGCCCTCGTCACCGGCCGGGGTGGGCTTGAACGCGGCGTCATGCGCCGACGCGAGCGACTGCGTGGGGGTCGGGCAATACGCCGAAGCGAACGGCGATGACGACGCGATCCTCGAGACGATTGCGGGAACAGCCTCGTCGGCCGCGGCCCCGTCGCTCGGTGGCCTAAACCCCGCCCCGGGCAGTAACCCGGACGCGACGCTGACCGGCGTATCCTGCCCGGCGGCCGGGGCTTGCCTGGCCGTGGGCAACTGGATCGACTCCTCGTTGACATACCACGCCATCGTGGTCATCCCCACGCGGCGTCGGTGTCAGTGTCACTCTCCCCCAGCACTATTACCGCCGACGGCCAAGCGACGACAACCGCCACGGCGAAGGTGAGCTCGGGTGCCGGCGCCACCGTCTCGTTCTCGAGCTCCGACAGCGGGCAGAAGATCGGGCCGGTGCACGACAACGGCAACGGCACGTACACGACCACGATCACGGCCTCGGAGAAGGTGGGCACAGCGACGATCACGGCCACCGATGAGTCCGATCCGGCCAAGCCCTCGCATAACACCACCTTGACCCAGGATCCGCCGAAGGTGCACGTGTCGGTGAACCCGAGCTCGATCACCGCCGACGGCAAGTCGACCGCCACCGCGACGGTGACGCTGACCGGCGTCCACGGCGAGCCCGTGTCCGATCAGGACGTCGTCGTCACGACGTCTGGCCCGGCGTCCGCCGGCGCAGTCACTGACGGCCCCGGCGGCACCTACGCGGCCACAATCGCCTCGACGCACAGCGCCGGCACCGTGACGGTGACCGGGACCGACCTGTCGGTCGACCCGACCGCGTCGGCGCATGTGGCACTGAAGACGAAGGCTGCGCCGCCGCCGCCGAAGAAGGGTTGCGTCGTGCCGAAGCTTCGTGGCGACTCGCTCGGGGCCGCCAAGCGCGCCCTGCGCAGGGCCCACTGCGCGCTCGGGAAGGTGACGAGGAAGGCCGGTGGCAAGGTTCGCAAGGGTCGCGTCATCTCCTCGCGACCGGGGAAGGGCGCGCACCGCAAGCGCGGGGCGCGGATCGCGATCGTTCTAAGCCGCGGGAAGCACTAACTCACAGACTCACGGTCTGCGCCGCGACCCTTCCTTCGCGCCACGTCTCGAGCGCCGCCGACGCGACCGCCAGGTCCTGGATCGCGAGACCGGTCGAGTCGAACAGCGTCACCGCCTCGGCGCCGCGTCGCCCCGCCGCATCGCCAGCCAGCACGGCGCCGAGCTCCGTCACCTGCTCACGGGTGACCAAGCCGGCCTCGACGGCGCCCGTCAGCTCGCCGCCGTGCGAGGCCTGCTCCCATTCGTCGCAGAACAGCGCGCACGACGCGACCGCGCCGATCGACGCCTCGGCCTTCCCCGGGCCGTCGGCGCCGAGCATGTTCAGGTGGAGTCCGGGCCGCAGGTCGCCGGCGTCGACCACGATCTCCGAGCCTGGGGTGACGCAGCAGACGACTTGCGAGCGGAGCGCCGACTCGCGTGGGCCGGCATCCCAGTCGAGCTCGCCGGCGAGCGCATGTGCCGCCGCGGCGCGCGGGTCGTAGCAGACGCCGGGTCCGTAGCCGGCCGCGGCGAGGCAGCGGGCCGCCCACCCCCCGTGCAACCCGCATCCGATGATCCCGACGGTCTTGCCCTCGGGTCTCGCCAGCGCCACCGCCGCGACAGCGGCGACGGCGCCCGTGCGCAGCGCCGTGACCGAGCGCGCGTCGAGCAACATCATCGGCTCGCCGTTGTTCGCATCGGAAAGGCAGATCACCCCGGTCACCGTCGGCAGTCCCTGCTCGGGGTTGCCTGGGAACGAGGTCACCCACTTCAGCAGCGCGAGACCGTCGCCCAGCGCGGGCATCGCGCGGAAGTCACCGAACGGAGGGCTCTCGAGATAGACCTTTGGCGGCATCGCCCACTCGCCGGCGTGGAAGCGCAGCAGCGCCTCGCGCACGCGGTCGATCGCCATCGTCGGCGAAACCGCCTCGAGCACGGCGTTGTAGTCCAGGACGGGGATCTCCGGCATGGCTCGCGCACGATACCCTCGCGGACGAGATGAACCGGCGGCCGAAGCTCACGATCGTCGCTCCGAGCGCCTCTCCCGAAGAGGCGGCGGCCGTCGTCGCGGCGCTTGAACAGTTCATGCGCGCCACGGCGCCACCGGTCCAGGCGCCGGCTCCGCGCCCCGACCCGTGGCAGCGGGCGGCCTTGTATGAGGGCATCGACCACCAGCCGTCCGAGCCGGTCCCCTGGGCCTGATCGCTCGCCGCCGCTGGTCGTGATCGCTCGCCACCGCTGGACGTGATCGCTTCCGGTCGGGTGAGCGAGATCACCCCCACGCCGGGTCCGAAAGCGAATACTGTTCGCGCTGCGGCCGGCAGAACTCGAGAGGGGCGAAGGTGCACACAAGAGGACGGAAGCTGCTGGCCATGTTCATTGGCGCAGTTGTCGGGTTGTTCCTGGTGGCGCCGGGCGCGCTCGCCGGGAACGGGCTCACCGCGAGCTTCACGACGAGCCCGGCCGCGCCGGTCACCGGCCAGACGGTGACGTTCAACGGGTCCGCCTCGGCCGCCCCCTCCGGCGACTCGATCACGAGCTACCTCTGGAACTTCGGCGACGGTCAGGCGCAGACGACCACAACGGCCACGACCACCCACGTATTCGCAAAGCAAGGGACGTTCACCGCGACGCTGACCGTCGTCGACGCGGGCGGCAACGCGAGCGCCCCGGCCAGCGAGAAGATCGTCGTCGTGCCGCCGACCTCGGTGCCGGTGGCGAAGTTCACGGTCACTCCCAAGAGCCCGACCCAGGGGCAGGCGGCGCTCTTCAACGGCTCGAAGTCGAGCGACGCGGACGGCGCCGCGGTCAAGACCTATCGCTGGAATTTCGGCGACGGCGCCACCGCGACGACCTCCACCCCCACGACCACTCACACGTATGCGATCAAGGGCAAATACGCGGCGTCGCTCACCGTCGTCGACGCCCGGGGCGTCACCAGCCCTCCCACCACCGTCGTGATCAAGGTCAAGAAGCCGACCGTCTACAAGGTGCCGGTCGCGCCCAAGGCCCGTTTCACCTTTGTCCCGGGCCATCCGAAGATCGGTCAGTTCGTCCAGTTCAACGGGTCGAAGTCGACCGGCGGCAAGCACCCGGTCACGAAGTACAAGTGGACCTTCGGTGACGGCAGTTCGACGGCCTCGGCCTTCTCGGTCGTCGACCATCGCTACAACCACGCGGGCAAATTCAGGGTGCAGCTGATCGTCGAGAACAGCGCCGGCGCGCTGAGTGCCCCCGTCGCCAAGACAGTCACTGTGCGGAAGACGAAGGTCAAGAAGCCGCGGAAGATCCGCCTGTCAGGGCTGGGCGTCAAGGTCTGCGCCCACCGTTCGCGGCACTGCTCCGCGCGAGGCCTGCGCGTGCGGTTCAAGCTCTCGGCGGCCGATTCCGTCGTGCTGACGGTCACCCGTCGCGGCCGCCACCGCCCACTCAAGCGAGTCGTGGTCGCAGGGGGCCGCGGGCACGACGTGACGTTCGTGCGCTTCATCGGGCGCCGGCGCGGCCACTACGTGCTGCGGGCGCAGCCTGCCGGCGGGAAAGGCGCGGCGCGGCGGTTCGTGTGGCGTAGGTAGGTGGCGGGCCGTCGGCGCTCTGGACCCCGGGCGCTCTCGACACCCGGCGCGCCGGACACCCGGCGCGCGTGTCACCGGCGCTAGGGTCGCCTCCAGATCGCCCCCGACATCGCCAACTTTGGCGTTCTTGTCCCGGGGGGTGGGACAAGAACGCCAAAGTTGAGGTCCGCACCGCTTCTGCTCACGCCTCTACCGCGAAACTGACGCCAGTTCCTCCCGCTTTCCGGGACAAAATGGCATCAGTTTGAGGGCTGCCGGCCGCGGGCGCCCTCAGACGCCACCGCGCGCCGCCACTCGTCAGGGCCCGCCACCGCGCCCCCGCCGCTCGTCAGGGCCCGCCACCGCGCCCCGCCGCCTGCCAGGGCCCGCCGGCGGCCCGCCACGACCCCCGCCACCGCCACCAAAACCCCCGCCCCCAGCCAAAAAGGCTATATCCCGATCGCCTTTTGGTACATTGAGTTGTCCTGATTCCGATGCCGGGAGGACCTCATGGAGCCAGCCTCGCTCGACACCACCAGGACTGACGCGCAGCCCAAGCATTCAGGTCACGGCGCCCGGACGGGATCGCTCGAGAACCCTGAGGTACTGGAGAACGTCCCCGGACACGTGATCCCCATCCTCGAGCGCGAGTTCGACGACTTCGACACTGAATCCACGCGCTTTCTCAAGGGCGAGCTCGAGGGGGACGAGTTCATCAAGTTCCGCCTCAAGCAGGGCGTCTACGGCCAGCGCCAGGCGAACGTGCAGATGGTCCGCGTGAAGCTCCCGCTCGGCGGCGTGACGCCCGATCAGCTCGACGCCTTCGCGGACGGGATCGACAAGTACGTGCCGCTGCGCAAGGGACACATCACCACGCGGCAGAACATCCAGATGCACCACGTTCCGCTCCCGGACGCGGCGAAGCTGATCCGCGAGCTCGGCGACGCCGGCCTCTCCAGCCGCGAGGGCTGCGGCAACACGATGCGCAACGTCACCGGCGACCCCCGGGCGGGAACGCTTGAGGGCGAGCTGTTCGACATCACTCCGTACGCCGGCGCGTACGTGCGCTACTTCGTCCGCCACCCGACGACACAGGCGATGCCGCGCAAGGTCAAGACCGCCTTCACCGCCACCGACGAGGACAACGCGATCACGCGGATACACGACATGGCCTTCGTCCCGAAGGTCCGCGACGGTGTCCGCGGCGTCGAGGTCCGGGTCGGCGGCGGCACGTCGATCATGCCCCGTCTGGCCCCCACCCTGTACGAGTTCGTAGAGCTCGATAACGGCGACTATCTGAAGGTCACCGAGGCGTGCATGCGGATCTTCGACCGCCAGGACTTCCTCCGCGTCAACCGCGCCCGGGCGCGGATCAAGGTCCTGGTCGACAAGATCGGGATCGACGAGTTTCGCCAGCTCGTCGAGGAGGAGCTCGAGGGAGACTGGGTCGCCGAGCGCGATTTCAGCCTCGACAGCATCCTCTTCGACCACGACGAGGAGGCCAACGCTCCGGGGCCTTGCGGAACGTACGCCACCGCGAATGGCGATCTCACCGAGTTCAATCGCTTCGCCGAGACCAACGTGAAATCCCAGCGCCAGCAGGGGTTCTCCACCGTCGAGGTCAAGGTCCGCCGTGGCGACCTCACGCCCGACCAGCTGCGCGGGCTCGCCGAGATCATGCGCGATTACAGCGGCGGCTACGCGCGTACCACCGTCCACCAGAACGTCGTCCTACGCTGGGTCCGCGACGAGTCCGTCTACGAGGTGTGGCGCGCGCTCTCCGAGCTCGAGCTCGGCGACCCCGGCGCGGACGAGATCACCGACGTCGTCAGCTGCCCCGGCACCGACTCGTGCAAGCTGGGCATCACCAGCTCGATGGGTCTCAACGAGGCGATTCAGGACCGGCTCGTGCAAATGGAGATCAACGACGAGCTGACGCGCCGGATCCACGTCAAGATGAGCGGCTGCCCCAACGGGTGTGGGCAGCACCACATCGCCCACATCGGGTTCTACGGGGCATCGATCAAGGTCGGCGAACACGCGATCCCGGCCTACATCCCCCACGTCGGTGGCGCCTACGAGGGCGGCGACGTCCGCTACGGTCAGCGGCTGAAGGCGCGCCTGCCCGCCAAGCGCGTGCCGGAGGCCGTCGAGCGCTGGGTCCGCTACTACGAGTCAGAGCGTCAGGATGGCGAGGAATTCGTCGCCTTCGTGGACCGCGTCGGGCCGCAGGAATTCGAAGCCCGCGTGAAGGATTTGACGATGCCGATCGAATTCAATCTCGAGAACATGAACCACTTCGTCGACTGGACCAAGAACGCGCCGTTCGAGGTCATCCGCGGTGAAGGGGAGTGCGCCGTCTAGTGCCCTCTCTGCGACCCCTTGCCGCCAGACGGGTCAACGGATCTTGAGAGGGCACTAGGCTTTACGCCGTCTTATGGCTACCACCTCGCCCGATCTCGTCGAACAGGCCACCGCCGAGGAGGTCCTGACCTACGCCGTGGAGCGGTTCCACCCGCGGCTCACGATGGCCTGCTCCTTCCAGAAGGAGGAGTCGGTTCTCGTCCACATGCTGATGGCGATCGAGCCCCAGACACGTGTGTTCACGATCGACACCGGCGTGCTGTTTCCCGAGACGCTCCAGACGTGGAAGCGATTCGAGGAGCGCTTCAATCTCAAGGTCGAGGTGTTCGACGCCTCCAGCCCCGGCGAGCCCTGGACCATCGAGAACTGCTGCAGCGCGGCGAAGGTGGACGCGCTTGAAAACGCCCTTACCGGTGTCGACGCCTGGGTCACCGGCATTCGCCGCGAGCAGGCGAGCACCCGGGGCGCCGCCCCCAAGCTGGAACGCGATCAAAAACGCGGGATCTGGAAGGTCAACCCTCTGGCCGACTGGACCGAGAAGGACGTCTGGAGCTACATCTTCAAGCACGATCTGCCGTACCATCCGCTCCACGATCAGGGCTACGCCTCGATCGGATGCGCTCCGTGCACGCTGCCCGGGGAAGGGCGAGAAGGCCGGTGGGCCGGCCAGGACAAGACTGAGTGCGGGATCCACACGTAGTCGCCCCAGACGTATGAACCCATTTCAATACGAGTTATCCAACCTCGAGACGCTCGAGGCCGAATCGATTCACATCTTCCGAGAGGTGGCGGCAGAGTTCGAGCGCCCCGTGCTCCTGTTCAGCGGCGGGAAGGACTCGCTGGTCCTGCTGCGACTCGCCGAGAAGGCTTTCCGGCCGGGAAAGTTCCCGTTCCCGGTGATGCACGTCGACACCGGCCACAACTTCCCGGAGGTGATCGAGTTCCGCGACCAGCTGATCTCGAGGATCGGCGAGCGGCTGATCGTGGCCAGCGTCCAGGAGTCGATCGACAAGGGCCGCGTGCAGGAGGAGACCGGGCCTCGGGCGTCCCGGAACCGGCTGCAGACGACGACGCTGCTGGACGCCATCGAGGAGCACGGCTTCGACGCCGCGTTCGGAGGCGCCCGCCGCGACGAGGAGCGCGCCCGGGCCAAGGAGCGGGTGTTCTCGTTCCGCGACGACTTCGGCCAGTGGGACCCCAAGCGCCAGCGACCCGAGCTGTGGGCGCTGTACAACGGCAAGATCCGCAAAGGCGAGCACGTCCGCGTCTTCCCGATCTCGAACTGGACCGAGCTCGACGTGTGGCAGTACATCGACCAGGAGAAGCTCGAGGTTCCGCTGATCTACTACGCGCACACCCGCCAGGTGTTCGCGCGCGACGGGATGCTCTACGCGGTCAGCCCGTACGTTGAGCTGATGGACGGCGAAGAGCCGTTCGAAGCCTCGGTCCGTTACCGCACGGTCGGTGACATGACCTGCACTGGCGCCGTCCGCTCGACCGCGACCACGCTCGAGACGGTCGTCGCCGAGATCGCCGCCACCCGGATCACCGAGCGCGGCGAGACGCGCGCCGACGACCGGGTCACCGAGGCGGCGATGGAAGACCGTAAGCGAGAAGGCTACTTCTAGCTGCATGGCCACCGTCGCTGCTACAAACGGGCACATGACCCGGACGCGGGTGAGTGAGCTGCTGCGGATCGCCACCGCCGGGTCCGTCGACGACGGCAAGTCGACCCTGATCGGCCGCCTGCTTCACGACTCGAAGGCGATCTTCGAGGATCAGCTCGAACACGTGCAACTGACCTCCCAGCGCCGGGGCGACGGCTACCTCAACCTCGCGCTGCTCACCGACGGCCTGCGCGCCGAACGCGAGCAGGGGATCACGATCGACGTCGCCTACCGGTACTTCGCGACCCCACGACGCAAGTTCATCATCGCTGACACGCCCGGCCACGAGCAGTACACCCGCAACATGGTCACCGGCGCCTCGACGGCCGACCTGTCGGTGGTGCTCGTCGACGCGCGCAAGGGCGTGAGCGAGCAGACCCGCCGCCACGCCTACATCGCGTCGTTGCTCCGGATCCCGCACCTGGTCTTCTGCGTGAACAAGATGGATCTCGTCGACTACGACGAGGAGGTCTTCTACGACATCGTCTACCAGCTGACCGATTGGTCGGCTCGGTTGGAGATCCCCGACATCACGTTCATCCCGATCTCCGCCCTGCACGGCGACAACGTCGTGGACCGCTCGAACAACATGAACTGGTACGGCGCCGCCCCGCTCCTCTACCACCTCGAGCACGTCGTGATCGCGCCGGACCGCAACCTGTCGGAGATGCGCTTCCCGGTCCAGTGGGTGATCCGTCCGATGAGCGAGGAGCACCACGACTACCGTGGCTACGCCGGCCAGGTCGCCGGTGGCGTGCTGCGCCCGGGCGGCGAGGTTACGATCCTCCCCGGCGGCCAGCGGACCACGATCGAGGCGATCGACACGTTTGACGGCCCGGTCGACGCCGCCTTCCCGACGATGTCGGTGACCGTCCGCTTCGCCGATCAACTCGACGTCTCGCGCGGCGACATGATCGTCGAAGCCGAGGACCAGCCGATCGCAGCCCGCGAGCTCGAGGCCCGCCTGTGCTGGATGAGCGAGCGGCCGATGGCCCAGGGCGGGCGGTACGCGATCAAGCACACGACGCGCACGGCCCGCGCCGTTGTGGGCGAGCTCGAGCACCGGATCGACGTCAACATGCTTGCCCACGAGCCCGCGACCGAGTTGGGGCTCAACGAGGTCGGGCGGGTAAAGCTCCGCTGCAGCGCGCCGCTGATGGTCGACCCGTATTCCCGCAACCGCACGACGGGTAGCTTCATCCTCATCGATGAGGCCACCAATGACACCGTCGCCGCGGGCATGGTCGTCGGCGCCAGCTGACAACAGTCCCAGCCCTCGTATATTTGGACGCCTGTTGCGTCTGCCCCGCCGCACAGTAATCGCGCCTGCCGTGTTCATCGTCGCCTCGCTGGCGATCTTCGTGCTGCTCGGCATCCCCTATCAGCGGGATCTGCTGGCGATCTGGTTGCTGATCGGCCTGCTCTGCTTCTCGCTGACCGATATCCGTGGCTGGGCTCGCGGCGTGGTGCTCGAGTGGCTGCCGTTTATCGGCCTGCTGATCGCATACGACTCGCTGCGGGGAACCGCCGCACACCTGTTCGGCGTCCACTACCTCCCGCAGCTACAGGCGGACAAGGCGCTGTTTGGCGGCACCGCCCCGACGGTGACCCTCCAGCACTGGCTGTGGCACGGCCACGTGGTCTGGTACGACGTGATCTTCTGGGGCGTGTATCTGACCCACTTCTTCGCGACCCCGATCCTGGCGGCGGTGCTGTGGAAGATCGATCGCCAGCGGTTCCGCAAGTTCATCGTGCTCGTGGCGATCCTGTCGTTCGCCGGTCTTGCCACCTATGCCCTGTACCCCGCGGCGCCACCGTGGATGGCCTCCCAGGCAGGCCTGATGTCGCCGGTGACGCGGATCATCCCGCTCGTCTGGCACTACCTCGGCCTCCACTCCGCGGGGTCGATAGTCGAGGGCGGCTACTCCTACGCCAACAACGTCGCCGCCGTCCCGTCGCTGCACGCGGCCTTCTCGTTGCTGGTGGCGATCACGCTGTGGCCGCGTAAGCACAAGTGGCTGCGGCCGCTCGTCGCCCTGTACCCGCTGGCGATGGCGTTCTCGCTCATCTACGGCGCCGAGCACTACTTCTCGGACATCCTGCTCGGCTGGATCTACACGATCGTGGCGGTGCTGGCGGCGAAGGCGGTGTCCAGGTTGTGGGCGGCGAGGCGCCGGCGAACGGCTCAGGCACAAGGTGGCGCGCCGGGACGGCCAGAGCCGGAACCCCACGCAGAGCCCGCGTACGCTCGGGTCGAGCAGTAGGGGTCCCGCCGGGTCACCTCTTTGGCTGCAGTTACCTGGCGGGCCCTTTCGGTTGGCGGGCGGCTTGGTACAGGCAGCAGGGAAGGAGGATGGGTGAGGGTTGTCGCGGATCGCCCGAGCCTCTGGTCGACCTGTCGTGGGCCCAAACCCGCGGATTTGTGCCGAGTGTCACGGGAAACCTGCATGACACGACAACACCGGCGCCAGACCCGAGCCCTGTCGTATTACGCATGCTCCTCATGCATTATGCATAGCTCGACAGGCCTCGCCGTTCCGGCCGGCATTGTCGTGCTACGCAGGTTCTGGACGGGGTGCGATGGCGCCCGCTCCTCTTCAATTCCCCAGCGCCGTTTACCCGGCCGATCGCCAATCGGGCGCCACGGCGCCGGCGATGCCCGAAGTGCTGCAGAGCTCGCCTGAGGGGCGGCGGGCGAGACCCCCGCTAAAGTCCCCGCCGCATGTTCTCGAAGGTCCTGATCGCCAACCGTGGCGAGATCGCGGTACGAATCATTCGCGCGTGCGAGGAGCTCGGCATCCCGACCGTCGCCGTCTACTCCGAGCTCGATCGCGACGCGATCCACGTCAGGCGAGCTGACGAGGCCTATCTCATCGGGCCCGGCCCCGCCTCCGAGAGCTACCTCAACATCGACAAGCTCCTCGAGGTCATCGAGCAGTCGCACGCCGACGCGGTCCATCCCGGCTACGGTTTCCTGGCCGAGAACGCGAGCTTCGCCGCGACGCTCGAAGAACACGGGATCACGTTCATCGGGCCACCGGCGTCCGCGATCGAGGCGATGGGCTCGAAGACGCGCGCCCGGGAGCTGATGGCGAAGGCGAAGGTCCCGATCGTCCCCGGCACGACGGAGCCGGTCGAGACGATCGAGGACGCACGACGGGTGACCGCGGAGACGATCGGCTACCCGGTCGCGGTCAAGGCGGCGGGTGGCGGCGGAGGCAAGGGGTTCCGCGTCGCGCTGACCGACGACAAGCTGAAGGACGCGTTCGAGGGCGCCGCGCGCGAGGGCGAGAAGTTCTTCTCCGACCCGACTGTGTACCTCGAGCGCTACCTGCCCGACCCGCGCCACGTCGAAGTCCAGGTACTCGCCGACAAGCACGGCAACGTGATCCACCTCGGCGAACGCGATTGCTCGATCCAGCGGCGCCACCAGAAGCTGATCGAGGAGGCCCCGGCGCCGGCGGTCGACGACGCGCTGCGCGCCAAGATCGGCAAGATCGCCACCGAGGCCGCCGCGGCGGTCAACTACACCGGCGCCGGCACGATCGAGGGGCTGCTTCAGGACGGCGAGTACTTCTTCCTCGAGATGAACACACGCGTCCAGGTCGAGCATCCCGTGACCGAGCTCGTGACCGGTGTCGACATCGTCAAGGAGGGGATCCGGGTCGCTGCCGGCGAGCCGCTGTCGATCTCCCAGGCGGACGTACAGCTCCGCGGCCACGCGATCGAGTGCCGGATCAACGCCGAGGACGCGAGCAAGAACTTCGCTCCGGCCCCGGGCTCGATCGTCGACTACCACGAGCCGTCGGGGCCCGGCGTGCGCGTCGATTCGGGCGTCGAGAAGGGCTCGGAGATCTCGCCGATGTACGACCCGATGGTCGCGAAGCTGATCGTCTGGGACGTCGATCGAGAGCAGGCCACGGCGCGGATGCTGCGCGCCCTCGACGAGTACCAGATCGAGGGGCTGAAGACGCTGTTGCCGTTCCACAAGGCGATTCTCGCCACCGATCAGTGGGCGAACGCCGAGACCTGCCGTGACCTGATCGAGGACCGTGCGTGGCTGAAGTCTTTGGCGCCGCCGAAACCCGCCGAGCCCACGCCGGCCGCCGACGGGGACGAAGCTGGCCCGACCGTGGAACAGACCTACACGGTCGAGGTCTCCGGGAAGCGCTTTGACGTCAAGGTGATCGGGCCCCCCTATGGCGGTGGCGCGGCCGCGAACGGTGCGAGCCCCGCCCGCGCCCCCGCAGCGGCCGGCCGTAAGCCGCAGCGCCGCGAGCGCGCCGCCAGCGGCGGTGGTGGCGGCGGTGGCGACACGCTCGCCTCGCCGCTTCAGGGCACCGTCCTGAAGGTCGCCGTCGAGCGGGGCGCGACAGTCGAGGAGGGAACGCTGATCGCCGTGATCGAGGCGATGAAGATGGAGAACGAGATCACCGCGCACAAGGCGGGGACGGTGTCGGAGCTGCCGATCGCCGTCGGCGCCTCGGTGGCGAGCGGTGACACGCTCGCCATCATCGCCGACGGTTGATCACCGCCCGCTCGGATCGCTCCCGCCACCGCGATCCTGGCTCAGTCGACGTACACGCAGACGAGGCGATGGCTGCGCAGCGGACCGATCCGCGCCAGCCGCGGGTACAGGCTGCCGGTGCGCTTACCCAATCGCCGGGCCACGGGCGGAAGCACGGTCGTCGTGCGGAGCGCCACCCGGCGATCGCCGGCCGCCTCCCGGAGCATCCCACCGGTGATCGACAACGTGTGGCGGTTCAGCGGATTCGGGAGCCGCGGCTCCCACACCAGTAACACCCCCGACGGACCGACCACCCGCAGCGCCTCGCCGAACGCGGCCAGCGCATCGGCGACCGAGGCGAGCGAGGAGAGGACCGTGAACATCGTCACCACGTCGAAGCGCCGGTTCCCGTAGGGGAGCCGGCGAGCATCCCCGAGCGTGATCGTCGCGTCGGGTACTCGCTCCGCGGCGGCGGCCTGCCGTTCGGGGAGGAGCTCCAGGCCTTCCAGGGTGGCCGATACCTGCGGGTCGTCCGCGAGCCGTGCGAGCCACCAGCCCGAGCCGCACCCGACGTCGAGGATTCGCGCCGCGCGCAGCAGCGACGAGCCCGCGAGCTCGAAGACGGCGTCCGTCAGCTCGCCCCGGATCGCCGCGTTGCCGGGGTTCTCGGCGCTCCAATCGCGCTGTTTGCCGGCGCTCGCCGCGTAGCCCTGGTAGATCTCGCCGACCCGGTCCTGCTCGCTCATAGCCGGTATGTAGTCAGGCCGAGCGGATAGGTGACGCTCACCGTGCCGCTCGCGCCCCGAACGGCGCGCGGGATCGTGAGCTTCCAGCGCGTGCCCGCGGCATCGAGGCGGCGAAACGCGCGCGATCCGAGCGGCACCCGTTTCGCGGGCGAGCCGCTCGTCACGACGAGACTCGAGCCGGCGGCGAAGCGAACGGGCACCGGCGCCCGGGCGACCGTCGTGCAGTGCGCGGTCGCCGGCGTCGCCGGGCACATCTTCGTGGCCCGCAGCCGGATGACACGCCGCGCGCCCACCCGCACGCGCACCGGCGCCGGCACGAACGGGGTGTTGATCACCTCGCGGACGGTCTCGACGGTCGTCCCGAGCCGGGCCCGCGTCGAGAGCCAGGCGACGAACCGGTCGAACGTCGACGCCGTCACCGAATACGGGTCGCAGCCGTCGCACACGTAGTGGAAGACGATCTGCACCACAGCGGCGCCAGCGGCGACAGCGATCGCCGCCAACCGCACCGCCACCCGCATCCTCATCGCCGCCCGACCGCCTGCGCGTAGGCGCCGGCGAGCACCGCCCGCTCCCGGTCCCACGTCTCCCGTTCGGCGAACGCCACCGCGCGCTCCCGCAGCCGCACGTTGACGTCGTGGTCGGCGAGACGCTCCATCGCCCGCGCGATCTGCTCGATGTCCTCGGCGGCCACGACCTCCCCGATCCCCTCGGCGCGGACGACCCGGCCGATCACCGGGAGGTCGCTGGCGAGGATCGGGAGGCCGGCCGCCGCATATTCGAACAGCTTGTTGGGCAGGGTCAGCTCGTAGCTGCGGCACACGGGCTGGATCAGCATCAGTCCCATCTCGCACTCGGCGATCGACTCGAGCGCCTGCGACAGCGGCACGGCCTCGCGGATCTCGAGCCGCTCCTCGACGCCCGCCGCGCGCGCCACCCATTCCAGCGACGCGCGGTACGGAGGCCGGCCGGGGCCGATCACGCGCATCCGCAAGCGAGGCGCCAGTCGCAGCGCCTCGATCGCCTGCTCCAGTCCGCGTCCCGGCATCACCCCGCCGAGGTACACCGCGACCGGTGGCGTTCGATTCCCGTTGCGAGCCGCCGCGTGCGCCGGGCGCCGTGGGATGTTGCGGACGACGAGCGGGGGCGGCACCCGGTAGCGCGAGGCGATCGCCTCCGCGTAGCCGGGGCTGGTCGTGATCGTGACGTCGGCGAGTCGCACGAACAGCGCCTCGCACGCGATCAGCCACGCCCGCCACTCCGGTCGGCCGTTGCGGTCAGGCCACAGCTCGTGGCAGTCGTAGACGACCGGGGTACCGAGCAGCAGCTTCGCCGCCACGCCGATCCACATCGTGTTGTAGTCGTTTGCGTGCAGCAGCGCCGGCCGGACGCGCAACGTGAGCCGGATGGCGCCGGCGTAGTAGGCGAGCGTGAGGGCGAGGCGGCGAAGCCGGCCACGAAACGCCGCCGAGCGACCTGGCTTGGGAGATCTTCTGCGCATATGGCCGACAATCTCCAAAGGCTCCGCCTCGGAAGGCTCCGCCTCGGAAGGCTCCGCCTCGGAAGGCTCCGCCTCGGAAGGCTCCGCCTCGGAAGGCTCCGCCGGCGCTCTCCGAAGGCGCCCCCTGACCCCCGTTCCCGGCGCCAGCCGCACGACGTCCGTTCCGTCGAGCGAAAGCCGCCGCTCGGTCTCCGCGCTCGAGACGACCCCGGCGACCAGGACCCTGAACCCAAGGCCGCGGAGCGTCTCCGCCTCGCGCAGCACGCGCGCGTCGTGGCTGACGGTGTTGCGGACGAAGATCAGCGCGGTCCCGCGCCGTGCGAGCGCGGAGCCGTCGCTCACCGCGTCTGTAGCCCTGCCGACCAGTTGCCCTGTCCTGCAGGCAGCGCCAGCGGAATATCGTCCTCGGGCGGCGGCAGCGCCAGCGGTCCGCCGTTCTTGCCGGCCTCGAGCGCCGGCACGCCGTCATCCTCCCCGGGCGGCAGCGCCAGCGTCGGACCCGCCGGGAGCTCCCGCTGAACCCTGCCGCGGCCCAGCCGTAGCCACGCCAACCGCCGCTGCTCGCGCTGGCGCGCCGCTTTGCGCACAAGCGCGATCGTCGTCTCGAGCATGTCGATCTCGCCGGAGTCGATCTCCTGGCGGAGCTTGCGCGCGAGCACGTCACGTTCGGCCATGGACTTGGCCGACAGCAGATAGGCGCCGATCCGGATGTCGCACGCCCGCGGGCCGCCGAGATCGGCGAGTTCGCGCATCGCGGCGACGGCGCGCAACTGGAACTCGGACTCGGTCATCCCCAAGCTCGACGCCTGGACGCTCGGATCCTGGGCACGGCCCAGCGAGCGGAGTATGAGCGCGTGATCGGGGCGGAGCTCGTCGATTCCCTTCTGCAGTCCCTTGATCGTCCCGCGGCGGGGGAAGATGTCCCGGACCACTCCCTTGAGGGCCACCACCATTCGCCACGGCACGAGCCCGCAAACCAGGGGCACTGCTGCAAACAGGATGACCCCGGCCAACTCGATCTCCAGCTGCCAGGCCGGGAACGTCTTGGCCAGACGCAGGAACCCGATGGTCCACGCCCCAGTCACCACCGCGGCCAGCGCGATCCGCCCGTAGTTGACCGGCAGTGGCGCCTCCCCGCGCTGCGAGAAGAACAGAATGATCGAGCCGATCACCACGTAGGTGGCGCCCATGGCCGCGCCCTGGCCGGCGCCGCCCCACATCGGGTCGAGCAGGCGGCTCAGGCCGACATACAGCGCGGCCGACAGGACCGAGACGGCCACGTAGATCTTGCGCTTGTAGTTCATCTCGGACGTCCGGTAGGTGACCATGTAGAACCCGTAGGCCGTCCACCCGAGCATCGCGTAGGGAATGAGGGGCGCCGCGGCGTGGTAGCGGTCGGGCAACACCTTGATCAGCTCGCTCGCCAGCAGTGCGATCCCCACAAACAGCCACAGGGCGGTGGCGGAGAACAGGTTGATCAGGGCGTAGCGGTACTGATCGCCCTCATGCTTGGCCGCGAAGAACACCGAGGTGCGCTTGATCGGGGAGAAGCTCGAGAGGAATCCCGAGACGTAGTGGGCGTTGACGCTCGACATGCTCGAGGCGATCGAGTACTCCCCCACGACGCTCGGACCGCGGAAGCCGGCGAGCAGGTACACCCCGGCGGAATGGACGAACCCTGAGAACAGCGTGATCGGGATATAGGGCAGGCCGTTGCGGAACGCGATGCCGAAGTCCCACGGGTGGACCGCCAGCCGGTAGCTGCGGTACGTGAGCGCGAGGATCGGGATCAGCGAGGCCACCGTGCCGATGATCAGTGCGTACAGC
Organism: uncultured Solirubrobacterales bacterium; assembly: GCA_963812225.1. GTDB lineage: Bacteria > Actinomycetota > Thermoleophilia > Solirubrobacterales > Solirubrobacteraceae > Palsa-465. Next base: position 280,748 of record CAWEUN010000001.1, on the reverse strand, counting down.
GCGGCCCTGATCGAGTTCGGGTTCAGCGGCATCAGGATCGCGATCGCCATCAACACGAAGATCGAGCGTGTCGTCCGGCAGACGCAATACAGGAGGATCCGCCGCTCCACCCGCATCAGGTTCACCGCGTAGCGCCACACGCCGCCGAGCGCGCCAGAGACCGCGGCAAGGATCAGCACATCGCTCCAGCCCGGACCGCGGAATATGAGATTGCTCAACGGCCGAGCGAAGGCCACCGACAAGGCCACCCAGAAACCGCCGATCAGCAGCGTGGCCACGAGCGAGGTGGTCAGGAATCGTCGGCGATCGAACCACTCGGCGTTGATCAGGGCGGACTCGCTGTCGTCGTCGCCGCCGTCGTCATCGTCGTCGCCGCCGGCGCCGAACACGGTCAGGAACGCGCCCTGGAGCAGGCCGCTGTTGATGATGTGGGTCAGCAGCGAGGCGTAGAACACGGCGATCGCGTACCGGCCGTAGGTGCTGACGGCCATGAAGTAAGTGAGGAAGATCGCGGTGAATAGCCCGATCACCTGCGCGGCGATGTTCGCGGCCATGATCTGGCCCGTGGCCTTTCCCCACCGCGCGCCGAGACGGGCCAGCGACGAACGGGGCAGGTTGATCGCGCTCACGACAGTGGCCTACGAGCGGTGATGTGGTTGTAGCCGGCGAACGTGCGCCTGACCCGGCCGCCGGGCGATGCGACGCGCGCGCGGACAAACCCGGCGCGGGAGAGCTCCTTCCGCGCCCCGCGGGGCGTCCGCAGCCGGACCGACGAGCGCTTGCGCCGCACCGCCGCCGCCGCCCAGTTGGCCGGGCGCGGCGGCAGCATCCCGATCAGCGGCAGCGCAGTGAACTGGTCACGCGGATGGAGGCGATTGGGGTCGCGAACCACAATCAGGCCGCCGGGCTGCATCGCTCCGTAGGCCTCCTCGAGGATCCGGCGCCGGGCCTCGCGGTCGACCACATAACAGAAGCTGTTGTTGACGAGGACGACGTCGAACGTGGCGTGGGGTACGCCTGGGCGCTCCATCCGCCCGGGCCGCAGCGACACGTCGAGGCCGTGGTTCGCCGCGATCTGCTGGCCGACCTCGAGGCGTTCGGCCTCGGCATCGATGCCGAGCACCGTTGCCCCCTCGGTGGCGAATAACGCCGACAAGGCCCCATAGCCGCAGCCCAAATCCAGGACGCGCACACCGCGGAGATTAGACCTATTCAGCTCCGTGCAGACAAGCTCGACCAATGGCCGACCCCGTTGTTCGATCAGCGTCGAGTTCGTGGCGATCGTCGTCTGGACGCGGTCGACGGCGGGATCCTCGCCGAGGCGACTGAGATGCGCGGCGACCTCGCGCTCGAACGAGCCGACGATCACGGCGAAGTCGCCACTCATATCGGCGGGCGGTCGCGCCGGGTGCGGATCGGGACGGGCGGGAATCGCCAGGGCAGCGCGCCACCCACCACTCGGTCGACCAGCAGCCGGGCGCCGCCCGCCCAGTTGTTGGGGTGGGTGAGCCACAGCATCGGGGTCGTCCGAGCCTCGAGCAGCGCGTCGGGATCCAGCCCCCCGACCCACCTGCCGTCCGGAACGGACCGATCGGTGACCCAGGCGGCGAGCTCACGGCCGCGCATTGCCTCGTTGCAGTCAACGAGGCCGCGAAAGTCCTCCGGCGGTAGGTCGCGAAGCAGGACCCCGTTGTGGGCGCCCGGCACGCGGGTGTCGCCGTGTGGGCAGAGGCTCGAGATCGGCCCGAACCGGTCGACGAACGCGTCGATCTCCAGGCGGAGCTCTTCGCGACATGAGTCGAGCAGGTGGCGGTCGACCGTCTCGACACCACGGCCCGTCGCCAGCAGGCGTCGCGTGAGCGTCTCGTAGTGCAAGCCGACCTCGAATCCGTCCTCGCGGAGGCGCCCGATCACCCGCGCGTCGGCGGTGCGCCACCGGAAGTACCAGGTCGAGCTGACGCCGGCCTCGCGCTCGATCGCGGCCATCCTCAACGCCGACCGGGGATGTTGGTCGACGTCGTGACGCAGGACCAACAGCGGCCAGTCGTCCGCCGGCGGGTCCGTAACGAAGCGCTCCAGCGAGATCAGCCGGTAGCCGCGCTGCAGCGCGTGCGCGAGCAACGGTCCGTACTCGCGCCAGCGCGCCCGAGAGCGCGTGCGCGCGAGCCTTCCGCGTCGGGGCGCATCAGCAGTCCTCGCAACCGACGTAGCCACCTCTTGCACCCGGAGACCGCCTACTCGGTCTCGGCCTCACCCCCGGCGCTCGCGCCAGGGGTCTCGGCCTCATCCGTGGCCTCCGGCGCGCGGCGCCGCTGGCGCGAGCGCCGGGGGTGCAGCACGGCGTCCTTCACGTTGGCGGCCCGGAGCGCGATGCGGAAGCTCCGGCTCTGGCGGATGGCCTGAAGCTGCGTGGCCCGCACCGCGAGCCGCCGCTCAACCCGGTCGAGTTGCGCGGTGAGGCTCTCGGCGATCGCGGTCTCCTCCCGGAGCTGGTCGTTGAGCACCTCGATCGAATGATCCCGTTCGCCCAGAGCATCCGTCGACCGGTCCCGCTCCTGGGCCAGCTCCTCCACTCGCCCGTCGAGGGTGCCGATCTGGGCTTCGAGCTCCTCGATCCGCCGGTCGAGCTGCTCGATCGACTGATCCCGTTCCCCCAGCGCATCCGCCGAACGGCGCAACTCCGCCGCCCGCTCGTGCTCGAGCACGGTCAGCTGCCAGCGCAGCGCGCGAGCGACGTCCGCGTCCGACGCGGCCCGCCGGGCCCCGGCCCGCTCGAGCTCGTCGAGCTCCTCGTCCCGTTGCCGGACCTCCGCCAGCGCCGCGGCGAGTTCGCCGGTGAGCCGGTCGTTCTGTCCCTGCGCGGTCTGAAGTTCCTCCCGCAGCGCCGCGCGCGCCGTCTCGACGCTCGTGAGGCGGCTGAGCGCCCCGGTCAGTGAGCGCTCCATCGACTCGAGCTCGGCTCGCAGTGCCGCCAGCTCATAGGTCCGCCGAGCGAGCGCGCGGCCAAGCCCATCGCGCTCGATCCTCGCCGTGGTATTCGCGTCAATCGCGACGGCCAGCTCGGCGCGCAGCTCATCGACCTCGCGTCGGAGCTGGGCGATTGTCTCCACCTGGTCGGTCGCTCGGCGGCCGAGCGTTTCGGCAATCGCGCTCATGCTCCGGGTCCGATCGCGGGGCGCGAACTGATTTCCCGCTCGGTTCGTGCGGCCTCGACACGCAGCTGCTCTTCCCGCAGCAGGAGCTTGATCCGCTCGCTTGCAGTGGGACGCCGGGCCACGCTCCGGCTCAGATCGACGAGGAGGTCGTGATCGCCGCCGGCGATCACGCGCTCGACCATGTAGGCGAGCGCGTTCTGGTCCAGGGTCCAGCTGCGGTCGAGACCGATGCCCGCCATCAGGTAGTGCTCGACTTCCTCGAAGTGGTCGTGAGCGCGGTCGACGAACGGGAGCAGCAGCGTGCCGGCCGTGAACCGGCGCCACGGTTTGAGCGTCATGAACCCTTGATGCGCCTGCAGGCCGATTCGTTCCAGATCCAGGCCGTCGAGGTAGCGCTTCGGGTCCTCCCGGAAGAACAGGTCGATATCGCTGATCACCAGCGGGCCCTGGTACTCGCTCGCGACGCGCCGCGCGAACAGGAACCGGGAGCACGCGTAGAACGTGCGTGGCTCGGCGAGATCGGCCGGTGCCGCGACCGTTGAGAACGAGATGTTGTCGGCGTAGCGCCGGGAGCGGTCGCCGCGGAGACCGCCGAGCTGGCGCTTGAGCGCGGCGGCCGTCTCGACCAGGCCCTTGACCTCGCCCGGCGACCCGTTCAGCAGGAAATGGAACGAGACCCGCCTCGACTTCAGCGCTTCCGCGATGGACAGCCACACCGGAAAGTACGCGCTGAAGTACACGCGATCGCATGAGCACAGGTACATGTGCTCGCCTGGCGTCCATCGGGGCATCGACGAGAGAAACATGAAGCTCCGGCCCAGCTGCTCGCGCTGACGGGAAAGCGCCAGCGCATGCTGTTGGACGTGCTCGGCGCTCAGGTAGCTGGCGGAACCGCGGTCGAGCACATGGCTGTCCCACAGCTCCGGGTTCGCGATGCGCGCGCTGGCTAACGTCGACGCGGCTGCATTGCGGTTGAAGGTGCTCAGAACGAGTCCCTCCACGAGCGCGGCAGCAAAGGATCCGGGTCGATATGCCGGTGACTCGCGGAGCTCCGCAAGCAAGGCCTCGGCATGGTCGGCGCTGAAGTAGTCATAGATCGAGAAGAACCGGTCGACGTACTTCTCATCGCGCAGTCCGTGCTTGCGGAAGTACCTGTCCGCGACTCCGTAGAGGGCCAGGTACTCGAGCGTGTCGCGCACGTGCGCGGAGCCGCTCGCGCGGGTCGCGGCGCGCGTGCCCAGGTCCTCGATCGCTGGAAAGTTGATCGCAAATCTGCGCGCGTGCACCCCGCCGCGCGCATCGAACGTGTCGTGGAGCATGAGGCCCATCTCACGCGCGATCTGCGGAGTGTCGTCGCTCCCCGCCAGTTCGAGGATCGAGGCCGGGATCTCGCCCTCCCTATCTCCGGGGATGAGCGCGGCCCGCAGGGCGTGGAGCTGGGCCGGGAGCTGTGTGACCTCGTCGGGGAAACCATCGGTGCCCGACAGCAGCCAGAGCTCGCACACTGGACGGAGCTCCGGGCCGTCGAGCTCGCGCACGACGACGCGGTAGTCGGTGCCACCGTCGAGGCGATCCCACGGCACCTCCCACGTGCTACCGAGCACGACGTGGTGTAGTGCCCTTTGCTTTCTCGCCATCGAGATCAGCTTGAGATCGAATAGGCCGTGCCCGGCCACCGCACGCCACGACAACCGCGAGGCGGGTCCGGCCGACGCTGACCGGCGCTGGAGCGAGATCGCCGGAACCAGGGGGCGCTCTCCGTCGCGCGCGGGATCCCGGACGAACAGGGTGAGCAGCTCTCCCGCGATCGAAGAGGGCCAGCCGATGATGTACGCCGGCGGCGATGAGCCCTCGACGGGCGCGATGTCCACGCGTTCGCGGCTCGTGGCGCCCTGTACGAACACCCTCGACTGTGGCGTGAAGTAGGTCCCCTCGAGCCGCACCGGCAGCGCGTCGCTTCCGCTCACCACGACGCGGATCCGGCCGTCGGCCGAGATCACGACGTTGGTAGCGGCCGATTGGGCTGCGGCCGGGGGGGTCGTAGCGCCCGTGACGGAGCGTGCGCCGGCCATCAGCGGACCTCGTAGTGGATGGTCACGTCGCGACCGGGATCTCGAGCGAAGTTGACCTCGTGCCGCGCGTCCCCGGCGTTCCAGCACAGGCGGCCGTTACGCCCGCTGATGTTCACGCGCGAGCGTTCGAACTGGGGCTCGATCGGTTCGGGTCCCAGGGCCAAAAGTGTCGCGAACGTCTCTCCGGGGACCTGTTCGGCCGCGTAGCACGCGGAGGTGCGGGACTCCAGGGAATAGATCTCGCGCGAGATCCAGCCGAGAAGCGGCTCCTCGACGCCTGTACCAATCTCGCCCAGCCGACTGGGCAGGAGCGGTGCGACGCGCAGCTGCTCGCCGTCGCCCCAGGAGCCGATCAGCTGTTCTCCGTCTGCACGCTCGATCGCGAGCTCCGGCGCGAACTGGAACCACTGCCGGTAGTCACGAGGCTCGCCGTTGCCGTCCCGAGCCCAGTCGAACACGATCAGCCACTCGCGTGGCTTCAGCAGCAGCATCCGGGCGTGGCGCACCGTGCGCATCTGTCTGAGCTCAGATTCGGTGTACAACACACCATTCGAGGCGCCCGCCTGCAGGAGCCCTGAGCCGAAGAAGCGGACCCGCCGGCGCGGGTAGCTGACGCCGTCGATCTCCAGCGCGTTGTGGGCGCGCGTGGACTCGACGTACACCCGCTTCGGGTCGGAGTAGTGGAACCCCTGCTCGAACAGCTCACTGCCGGGCTCGATCTCGCCGACGTAGCCGTAGCGTCCGGAATCGGTGATGATCTCGCGGCCCCGGTCGTACCAAACGAACGTCATGTCGTCGGCGTGCTTGTGAACCCGGGAGTGAAAGCCGCAGGCCTGCGCGAGGTAGGTGCAGTCGGCGTAATCGTCCTCTCCCCGCGGCCAGCGGTCGCGCAGGACCGCATAGCCGCCGACGCTGAACAGGCGCGTCGTGTCTGGCGGCGCCTTGCCGAATTTGCCCTTGCTGGCAGCGAACAACAATGTGTCCTCATTGATGCGCTCGGGTCGACGGATCTTCGGCTCGCGCGGCGAGGAGTCGCCGAACATCGCGACCCGCCAGTTCGGCGCGATGAACCAAGCCATCGACTCCTGCACCTTCTGGAAGCGCTCGACGATCCACGGCTCACGCACGAGGCCCGAGCCGATCATCCCTGAGAGCCCCTGCATGAGGATCCAGTGGTACTCGGGCGAATGCTCGAGGTGGATCCCGTCCTCGGCGAAGTGACGCTCCATCAGCCCGCGGAAGCGCTCCTCGCCCTGGGCGAGCGCCCGGTCCATACCCGGCCCGTCGGGCAGACGCCGCCCCAGTGCCAGCTGACCGGCGGCCTGATAGAAGCCGTGGTTGGAGTGGGCGGTGAACGTGTCCTCGTTCGCGAGCAGCTCGCGGTGGATGTCGGCGGCGTTCAGCAGCCACGCAATGTCCTCGTCGGACACCGACTCGGACCGCGCCGCGACGTCGATCAGGTACGCGATCCGGTAGGCACGCACCCCCACCGCCATGTCGTACCAGGCGAACGCCGACTCGACGTCGGGATCGTGGAACCTCCGAGCCCAGTCGACGCCGAGCTCCGTCGCCCACCCGAGGTACGCCGGGATCGGAGTCGCGTCGTACGCGGCGAGCACCGTGCCGATCGGGTCCCACTCCTGGAGGTGGAAGTGCCAGCTACGGTTCTCGGCGCAGATCTCGTCCCAGGCAAGCGGTGCCTCGAGTCTGATCCGAGGGAACGGGCCCAGCTTCCAGCCGTCGGCGACGATCACCGCAGCCTCGGAGGGAGCGTGCTCGTCCATCACGTTCTCGTAGCCGACCAGCGGACGCGCGCGCAGGCGCGCGCGGAATGCCGCCACATCGTCGACCACCGTGCGCGGTGAAAACGTACTGCTCGACAGCGACGATCTCATCATGCCCCGCCGACAGCGTACAGCCGGGCGTACCCCTCGACTGCGGCCATCGTGTTGTGCGCCTCGATCGACTTCCTCCCTGCGGCTCCGCGCTTGCTCCGCAGTCGCCGATCACTCAGCAGCTGCGGGAGCTCGTCGATCGAGGGCGCCACGTCTCTCGCGGCTCCGACCCCGACCACCGGGCGTCCCGCCGCCATTGCGTCGAGCGCCTCGTGGGGAGTGGCCGCGACCACGATGTCGAGCTGCGCGAGCCTAGCGGGGACCTCGCCCGCCGCGAGCACCGCCTCGGTGATGTCTTGCACCTCGGGAGGCGGTTGCACGGAGGCCGGAGCGTCGTCAGCGCCCGCGACCCGAAGCACGACGCCCCGCGCCGGCTCGGTGGCGGCGGCGATGGCGTCGCGCAGTGCGTCGGCCGCAGGTGAGTCCGGCTGGTAGGCGACGACGCCGACCACCGGCGCGCGGGACCCGTTGCGCCGTGGCCGGGGCACGGCGGCAAAGCGCGCGGTGTCGACGAAGGCGGGCACGACCGCCAGCCGATCTTCCGGTACGCCCGCCTCGACCGCCCTGTTCCGTTGCTGCGCGCTCAGCGCCACCACCTGGTCGGCTGCCGCGAGCAGGTCCGCATCGAGTCCCTCGCCGGCGGGGAAGTCGTTGGCCAGCTCGACTACGCACCGCAGCGAATGAGCTTCCGCCAGAGCCAATGCCAGTGGCGCGACGTCGAGGCTCGCGGCGTGGAGGATCTGCGGTTCCACGATGTCGAGCAGCTGCTCGCCGATTCGGGTGGCCGAGGCGAGCCGGTCCTCGGTCGAGAGCTCGTCGGGGTCGTGCAGCCGGTAGTAGGCGACCCCATCGATGAACTCGCAGCTCGGCGGGTCGAGGATGCCGAGGTCCCACGGAAAGCCGAGATCGGTCATCGCGCTCGAATCGAGCCCGGCCCGCCGCTGGGCGAGGAGCAGCCCGTGCCGGTCGAGCGCGATCGGGCACTGAGCGTGCGGTAGCGACCGGGCGAGCAGATGCAGGACACGCGGGGACGGAGAACTGCTGGCGCGGCGGCGCGCGGTGGCGGAAGGCTCGTCCTTCGCTGCGACGGGTGCGTCAGCGGGGCGTTGCATGAGGCGACTGCGCTCGGCCTCGGCCGCCGCGAGGCTGTCCTCGAGCGCGGCGACCCGTTGCGCCTGCTCGGATGCCTTGGCGTTCAGGCGGTCGATCGTGGCGTCCTTCTCGGCGATCTCATGATGGGCGGCCTCGGCCTCGATCTTGCTCTCGGTCGCCTCCCGGCGGGCCTGACTGGCGGACGCGCGCTCGGCCGCCAGCGCGTCCTGTAGCCGAATCGCCTGCCCCGCCGCCTCGGCCGCCTCGCGCACGAGCGCGGCCCGTTCGGCCTGGAGGGCGGCCCGTTCGGTCTGGAGACCGGCCAGCTCCTGCGACGCCTCGCCGACCGCCGTCCGGAGCGCGGCCAGTTCACGCTCGGCCAGTTGGAGCCGCTCGCGGGCCTGCTCGGCATCGCGCCGGGTTGGGTCCAGCTCGGCGTCCGCTCGCGCCAGCTGCTCTCGCGTGCTCATCAGCTCCGACGTCATCTGATCGAGGCGCTGCTGCGCCGCGCTGCGCGTTTCGTTCAGCTGCTGCTCGGCCGTGCGCTCGAGCGTCCGCTGGCGCTCGGTTGCCTGCGTGGCGTCCGCGCGGGTTTGCTCGAGCTCGGCTTGGGTCTCCTCTAGCTCGGCACGGGTCACGAGTGCCTCCTCGAGCAACCGGGCCAGATTGCGCTCGGCGACGCCCAACGCGCCCAGCCACGTCGCCACGCCCGGCTTCGCCGCTCCGTCCGGCACGGCGATTCCCGACACCGCTAGGTAGCGATCGAGCAGGGCGATGTCCTCCACCTCGATCCGCTCGGACAACAGCCGGATCAGGCCCTGCAGATAGAGCGGCTCGCCGAACGGTGGAGCGCGGAGCTCGGCGTACAGAGACGTTATCGCCAACCGTCCGCCCGGCCTGAGCACGCGCAGCGCCTCGCGCACGACCTGACCGGGATCCACCTGCTCCTCGAGAACGGCGCCCATGAGCACGGCGTCGAAGCTGGCGTCCTGGAACGGGAGGCTCGTTGCCTCGGCGAGCTCGTACACCAGCCGTCTGCGAACGGCGTCGGGCTCGCCGTTGGCTCGTTCCCGGGCCCACTCGATCAGCTCGAACTCACGATCGATACCCACGGCCCGTCGCCCCTCGCGCGCGAGCAGCAGCGCGGCGATCCCCTGCCCACAACCGACGTCCAACACATCCGTGCCGTCAACCTGGGAGATCATCCAGTGGATCCGCGCTGCGAGCAGTCGCTGCTCCGCTGGAGTCCCGATCGTCCCCTCGTACAGCTCGGTGATGCGCTCGTTCGCCGGCGGGCTCATCCGACCTCAGCGCCTTCCCGGATCGACCTCGGACGGGTGTCCTCGAAGTCGCCCGTCTTCGCCAGATCCTCGAGGGTCAGTGGGCGGATGGCGTGGGCCTCAAGGCTGCGGACGAGCTCGCCGGGCTCCGGCTCCTCGGTGGCGAGGACGTGCCCGAGGCGCTCGGCCAGCTCCGGGTCGGGCGCGTCCTCCCGCACGCGCTGAGCGTCGAGGATCTCGAAGCCGGCCTGGTGAAGGAGCATCACGTACGAGCTCGCGGTCAGCCAATTGCGGTAGGGCAGCGCCTGGTCGAAGCGCGCGCGCAGGAGACGCGCCAGGTCGCGCTCGCCCACGAGGAGCTGGGCGTACGGGCTGGCGAACCGGCGGTGCGTCGCGGTCGGCTCGGGCCCCGTGCACAGGCCGGCGCGGATTACGAGCGCGCCGCCAGGCCGCAACAGCTCGTAACACTGGTCGAGCGTCTCGCTCACGGCCTCAGGGGTGAGGCGTTCGAGCAGGCCCACGCAGATGATGACGTCGACTGACCGTGGCTCGAGCCCCGCCTTCTTCAGCTCTCCTGAGAGAACGCGAACGCGCCCTCCGAACGCCTCATGGTCGATCGTCGGCGCGTTCCGATCGACGATCGGGGTGCCCTGCACGCCGATCAGCGAGGCCGCCGCGGTCTGCTCGGCGAGGTGGTGGACAAGCTCTCCGTTGCCACAACCGAGATCGAGGACGGTTAATCCGTAGAGCGGGGGCAGGTAGCGCGAGAGAAGCTCGGTCCAGATCCGGTCCGGCGTCAACAGCGGATCGTCGGGCGGCTCCGGGAGGACGGCCGGCGGCGGCAGCGCGAGACGCGCGATCGGGGGCGGCGGCTTAGGCCTCGTCCACGGAAATACCCGCGTCTTGAGGCGCCACAGACGGGTCCGGATCGAGCTATCGGGTTTCGACATCGCGATCAACCAGCGACAGTTCGGGCATGACGGGCCGCCGGAGATGAACGGCGAGCCCGCTCGTGCGGAGCTCTTCGGGGTCGATCCAGCGGAGCTTCGCGTCGTGTTCACGCAGCAGCGGCTCGTCGATCCCATCCCGCAGACGCTCCACGCGCTCGATCGTGAACCCCGCTCGAACGAATTGGACGAGATACGTCGCGGCGCAGCTCGGGTTCGCGTACCGCGGCGTGTCGGACGCCGCCCGCCCGAGGAACGCGCGGATCTCGCGCTCACCGAACAGCAGGTGCGCGAGCGGAGCCGCCCGCTGACCCAGACCGGCGCCGTCGTGGTGCGCGAAGGTCCGCGTCTGGATCAGACAGTGCCCGCCCGGCTTGAGGTGGTCATAGAACCAATGCAGCACCCGCATCAGCCGCGTGGGCTCGAGCAGCGAGACCGTCTCGCTGGAGACGATCACGTCGAAGCGCAGGCGCTGAAGCTCATTCAGCTCGAGCACGTCACCGCAGTGCAGGCGGATCCCGGGAAGCATGTGCGGGCGGAAGCCGTCGGCCATCGCTTCCCACACCGGGTGAAGGTCGACCCCGTGCGCCTCGGCGACGCCGGCCCGTTCGAGCAGGTACATCGGCGTGTAACCCGCGCCGCACCCGAAGTCGAGCACCGTCGATCCTTCCCATTCGAGCTCGAACCGGCCCAGGAACTCGTCCCACAGGAGCTGCCCCCATTGCTCGGCCAGTTCGCGAGTGAGCCGGTAACGCTCTTCGGCGCCGGCGGCCGGCGATGCGCTCATACCGCTGTCTGCTCCCGGTGCATCCGTTCGAGCAATCCGCGCGAATAGACCTGAAGCGGCACCGCCGACGGGTGCTGTCCGGCCTCGTCCCAGACCGGGACGGTGTCCACGGCCAATGCCCGCTGGCCGCGCCAGCGATTCAGCCCGCCGTCGTGTAGGTCGCGGAGCGTGCCCGGCACGACGTCGGTCCGGCCCGCCAATCCGTGGAGGAGGCGGGTCATCACCGCGATCCGGTCCGTGTCGGGCGGCAGCTCGAAGAAGACGGTCTCGTGCTCGGGCCCCATCCGGATCCGTTCGTAGATCTCGGCGGGGACGTGCTGGCGGTACCGGTTGTTCCACTCGTCGATGACCTTCTGTCCCTGCGGCCTCTTCTGCGACAGGAACGAGAACGAGTGCGCGAGATAGACGAGCGTGCCGGGAGCCGGCGAGGTCCCCGGCGGCGGTTGGAAGGTGGCAAATGCGTCCTGATGGATCCCGTGCTTGGCCGGCGCCAACTGCTCGTGGTCGTACGCGCCGTCGGACTCTCCCTTGCGCAGCATCCAGCTGACCGGGACCTCGAGCACGTCTCCGACCCAGAACGGCTCGGTGCGGGTTCGCATCCAGTCCGACGTGCGGCAGTTCTTGAACGGGTACAGCGAGCTGTCGATCGTGATCCCGAACTCCGGCAGTACGGAGAGAAAGTCATCGCACAGGTGGTAGGCCCCGGACCGATAGGCGACAGGGGCGTACCCAACGCGATCCACGAACAGCTCGACGGCCGCATCGAGTGCGCCACGGAACAGATCGCGATTGTCGTTCGCGAGCGCAGGCGCGAACCGCTCGAGCCTCGGATCGGCCGCGAACAACAGATTCGGCGACGGGTGCAGGTGGAGCTGCAGATCATGCCCCCGCCCGACGATCGCCTCGACCGTGCGCTCGAGAGCGGCCCGTCCGAGCTGATACTCCATCAGGATGTCGACGAAGAACGTGCCGCGGAAATTGAATTCCTCGAGCATGTCCATCATGAAGTTGATGCCGTACTCCCGGTCTCCCTGGCGGCCGAAGATCTGCAGGTCGACGGCCTGATCAGGGACGGCGTCCTCCATCCGGCGCAGGTTCACCTCGGTGTCGCACGTCCACAGGAAGATCATCGGTCGTGGTCCCGGCTGTGACTGCACTCGCAGGAATTCGATCCGCACTTCCTCGGGTGCCTCTGGGAGCGGTCGGTACTCGTGCAGGGTCCTCCACTCCTCGGTCGGGCCTGGGACGAGCTCCTGCACCTCGTACATGTGGTCGTGGTCGGCGATCAGCCGGCGCCAGTCGACCGGGTAGCGCGTGCCGACGAGTGCATCCTTGACGACCGCCACGCCGAGCTGGCGATCGTTGATCACCACCCGGTAGAGCGGCGCCCCCGTCGGCTCCCACTCGAGCTCGGTCGGGCTGGGCTCATCAGTCGGGCGGAACAGGCGCAGGTAAGGGAGGTGGTAGCCCCAGTCCTCGAACTTGTCGCGGCGCTTTTGCACCGACCATTCGTAGTGGTGGTCCGGGTGAAGGGTCCGGAGGTCGAGCTGGTAGCTCGCTCGAGTGCACTCGATCTTGGCGACGAGCTTGTCGACGGAGCTGTCACGCAGCAGCAGGCGGTAGCTCTCGACGGCGTCCGCGGACGGCCAGGTGACCAGCAGCTTCGTCTCCTTGTTTCGACGGAGCGCCATTCAGCCCCTCGTGCTTGCCAGCTGCTCGCTGGCGGCCCTCACCGGAACCGCTGCGACTGCCGCAAGAACGGACTCATCGTGCGCGCTGACCATCTTCTCCCGTCCCCGGGACCCTAGCTCTTCGCGACGCTCGGGGTCGTCGGCGAGCGCGGCGATCGCCCCGGCGAGCGCGTTTACGTCGCCGGCGCGGAACGTAACCCCGCAATCGTCGGCCACGGTCTCGGCGAGCGCCTCGACATCGCTGGTGAGAACGCACCGGCCGGACGCCATCGCCTCGTACGGCTTGAGCGGCGTGACCCAACGACAGACCTCGTGATCATGCCGGGGAAGCACGTACAGATCGAACAGCGCCACGTGCCGGTTGACGTCCGCATGCGGAACCCTTCCGGCGAACACCACACGGTCCTCGATGCCGAGCTCCCTGGCCAGCGCGCGGAGCGCCGGCTCGGCCGGTCCACCGCCGATGATCAGCCCTGTGAGCGCGGGCTGCTCGGGGATCAGCTGAGCGAGCGCCCCCAGCAGCAGGTCGATGCCCTCGTAGTCGACGAGGGTCCCGAGATACCCGACCACGAGCTTGTCCTCGAGCCCGTATCGCCGTACAAGCTCAGGATCGCGCGGAGTGGGAGCGATCGCGTCGACGTCGATCATGTGCGGGACGACCCAGACGCGGTCGGCGGGCACGCCTCTGCTCACGATGTGGTCCTTCATCACGCCGCTCAGTGTCACGACCGCGTCGGCTTCCATCATGCAGCGCGTCTCGGCCTTTCGCCGCAGCTGGTACACCGAGGCGCCCTCGCCGCCGGCGCGAACGGCCCAGGTCATCTCCGGGAATCCACGGACCTCGTAGATCAGCGGGATGCCCGTCGATTCTCTGAGGCTCAGCCCGAGGAGTCCGTTGTGATGCGGCGTCGCCGCGTGCAGCACCTGAGGCCGGACCGTCTCAACCAGGCGTCCGAGCATCTGCACGTTTTTCTGAAGCTGCTGATCGACGGGAACCGACGTGTAACGGCGGACGCCCGGAAGCGTGAAGCGATGGTGCACAACCCCTTCGACGATCTCCGTGTGGGCGAAGTCGTGAATCCCGCGGTTGGCGGGGAACCCGAGGCGGGTGGCGGCGACCGGCTCGAGCCCGGCATTGCGCTGGGCGGCCAGCACCGTGCGCGTCCTGTACGAGTAGCCCGACGTGGCGTGCGGCAGCGAGGTCTCCAGGAGATGCTGAACGCGGCCGGCGACCGGCTTCAGGCGACGCTTCGGGGGGCTCGCCGGGCGCCACGTTGGGTCGTACACCCGCAGCACGCCCTCGAGCCTCGCCACGGAGGCCGGATCGGAGCAGCCGAGCGCACTTTCGAGCGCCCGCTCCGGTTCGCCGGCCTGCTCGAGCACGCGAGCCCTGACTTTGCGCAGGGTCGGGTCATCGGGCGCGAGCTCGACGGCGTGCTCGATCGCGCCCGACGCCGCCGCGACGTCGCCGAGCGCGACGGCGAGCTCCGCGGCCCGGGCGAACTGGCCCGCGGCCTTGGACTTCGTCATGAGCCGCTCGAGCACGGCCCGGGGCTCCTGGCGGACGCCGAGCCGCACGAGGTTGATCGCGGCGTTCACCGCGACCGTGTTCGGCTTGTCGTCCTGCGCTGCCAGCAGCTCCTTGTAGGCCTCGATCGCCTCCTGTGAGCGCCCCGCGTCCTTCAACGAGGCCGCGCGCTGTAGCGCGGCGGTCGTGTCCTCGGGCGAATGGTGGAGCGCTCGTTCGAAGTGGGCGACCGACCGCCCGTACTCGCCGCGATCCCGGAGGTGGCGACCCCAAACGTGGTGTGCGAAGGCGCGCGGATTGGTTCGCAACCCCTGCGCGCGGCGAGCCCGGATGTCGCGAGCCAGCGCCGTGGTATAGCGGGGGGCCTGCACGATCCGGGACGACGTCGGCGCCAGCACCCGCTGGTCTGTGCCCTCGAGTCGCTGGTAGAGCCCGACCACCACCTGCGCCTCCGCTTGCCACGTCAGCGTCCGGCCCGCACGTCTGGCGGCTTTCCGACGCGTGCCGCGCTCGGTGCCGCAGGCCCGTTCCACGACGGCCGTCAGCTTCTCGGGATCAGCCGGTTCGGCGATCCAGCCGAATTCGAAGCGACCGACGATCAGCTCGCCCTCGGAGGCGGGCGGCACGATCACGGCCATCCCTGCGTGCGCGTAGCGGTACACCGATTCGAGCAGCGCGCGCGGCCGCGTATCCGAGGACAGGCACAGCGCGACGTCGGCGTCGTCGGCGTAGGCGGGGATCCGTTTGAGCGGCACGTCGCGCAGCAGGTGGAACCTTCCGGCGCATCGCAGACGCTCGACCTCGAGCTGAATTGTGTCGGCGGATCGCCACAAGTCAGCGCCGAGCACGACCAGATGGACGTCCCCGCACGCGGCGAGCGCGTGGACGAGGCCGCTGGCCTGAGCAGCTGTGGGCTCGATGCCGTGCAGCAGGACCACCGGCTCGTCGCGGATTCGCAGCCGCTGCCGGAGATTCGCGGCCGTCGGGCTGTGTGCGGGCGGCTCGGCGATGTCCCGGCAGACCAGGGGGCGCGCCGACAGGCCGTGGCGCTCGCACAACGCCAACGCGTCGCTCTCGGAGGCCGTCAGGATCGCCGCGCACGCCCGCAGCCGTTTGCGCTCACGGCGCAGGGCGCGAGCGCCGACCAGGACACGCCCGTCGTCGGGCGCTCGGTCCAGGATCAGCGGGACGCGGGCTCGCCCGGCGACCTTCGCTCCAGCGCGCACCATGGACTGGCCGAGTGCGTGCACGGCGTCGGGCTGGCTGCCGCGGGCGCGGCGCTTCGCGGCCCACCGTCGGAGCGAGCGTGCCAGTGGCGGCGGCAGGAGTCTGGCGACCTGGTCGGAGCGTCCTGGCTCGAGCACGGTCAGCCCGCCCGGCGTCGACTCGCCGCCCGGCGAGGTGGGGACGATCACAACTTCGTGCTCCGCTAACCGGAGTGCCCCGGCGATCCGCACCGCTCTGGAATCGGCCCCGGTCGCCCCATCAACAAGCAGGCAGATTCGCAACGCGCAGCAATGTTAGAGGCTGTCGCAAAAGAGACGAACACGGGGTTCTGCGACCGTCGCTTGGAGGCTGTCTCTACGATTAGCAGCCGTGGACGGGGTTGAGCTGAGATGGCCCGCGGCCGCGGACACGAAGGACTACCGGGTGTCGGTGCGGGCGTCTGGAGATACGAAGTCGCTGTTCGACGCTGAGGTGTCCGAACCGTCGGTCCACGTCCCTGCGTCCGTGCTCGCCGCGGCCGGGAGGTGCGAGTGGAGGGTGTGGACACGCCCCTCAAAGGACGCCGGGTGGGAGACCTACCTCCCCGAGCTGCTGATCATGGACGAACGGCTTCAGGCAGCGTCGGAGGTGAACTGGCCGGAGGTGCCCTCGGCGCTCGCTTATCGGATCGTCGTCCGCGATGACCACGCCGGCGAGATCGTGCTGAAGGACGGCTTCCTCGCCTCGCCGGGTCGGATTGACTTCGCGAGCCTGGACCCCGCGCACGTGCATCGGATGCGAGTGCAGGCGTGGGTCGACGGTGAGTGGTCTGACCATCTGCCGTACAGGCCCGCCCTTCACCCCGTGGACCAGATCACCGGAGACCTCCTCGAGCTCGCCTGCCCGGAGGACCCCACAGCGATCGCCTATCGCTTCGCGATCCGCGCAATGCGGGGAGAGATGCTGCCTCTGGAGCTCGAGGTGGCGGACCCGGTGCTCACGCTCCCGGCTGCGGTTCTGCCGCCGGGCGTGCGCTGCGAGTGGCACGTCTCGGTCCGCTACGAGGCCGATGGCGCCTGGATACCGCACCTCCCGGAGATCGTGATCGAGGACGAGGAGCTCGCGAGACAGCCTCGGCTGAGCTGGGCCGAAGTCCCCGGTGCCCTCGCGTACCGCGTCGTCGTTCGCGACGACGAGCTCGACCAGGCCGTGTCGAAACTCGGCTTCCGCTCGACCGAAGGGAGAGTCGACTGGTCGGGCCTGGACCCCTCGCACGCGCATCGCTACCGGGTGCAAGCCTGGGTGGAGCGCGAATGGCGCGATCACGTCCGCTACCGCGTGGCGTTTCCGCCGCCCGAGCTTCTGTTCAGGCCCGTCGCTCCGGGCCCGCCACGGCTCGCGCACCTGGTCGTCGTTCACTTTCCCGCCCACCACCTGGATTCCGCTTACGGCGTGCACCGCCCCGAGGCCCTTAACGTCGGCCGGCTGCGGCTGTTCGAGCAGCTGACGCTGCCGTCGCTCGACTCACTGGCGCAATCCGGGGTGAGGTGGTTCGTTGTTCCAGACCCGGATTTGCCGGCGCCGATCACGGCCTCGCTCGTGGAGTTGTGCGGCGAGCGAGTGCTCGATCCAGCCGATGCATCCGGCCCCGTCTTCGGCCGCGACGACGACGGCGTCGCAGTCGCCTGGCTCACGGCGGGCGACGGCCTTCATCCGGGCGTGCCCCACGCCGTTGAGCGGCGGCTGGCCGTCGCCACGGGCGACCGGTCCGAGGCGTTCGGCGTCACGTTCCCGCTGTGCGCCGAGCTCGATTCGGTCGGCGGCCGGCTCGCCCGAGACCCGGTTCAAGCCGCGTTCGTCGTGATCGTCGAGCCGCCGGGCCGCTCCGTGCGCGCCACCGATCCGCTGCATCCGATCCTGCATCTTCGATCGCTTGATGCCCAGGTGGAAGACTGGAGCGTGCCCGCGCTGCTCCGCGCCCGGCCCGGTCCCAACGAGCATCCGATCTTCCTCCGGGAACGAGGGCCGAGTGTCCCGCCCGAACTGCTGGCGCAGATCGGCGTCGAGCTGACTCCAGGAGGCGCACCGGCCGAGGGATTCTCGGCGACCGCATGACCGCGGTTGGCAGCGGCGTCGCCAGGACGCGCGAGCTTCTCGGACGTTACGTCGCCGAGTGTCCGTACTTCTGGGAGCGCAACACCGACAAGCGACAGTGCGCCAAGCTCTGGCGGCACCTCGAAGCGATCGAGCGCGTATTCGGTCTCGGACGCGAGCAGGCTCTCGACCGCGTGGTCGAATACGGCGAGGCGCGGATGCACGACCCGCGGCCGCCCGTGTACGTGAGCGGCCGCGGCGGCTCTGGATCGCACTGGCTGGGGGAGATGCTCGGCGATCTCGGGCCGTTCGCGAATGCGGGCGAGGTCTCGATCCCAAACGTGCTGAGCGCGGAGATCGAACCCTGGCCGCTCGAACAGCAGGCGCTGTTCGTCGACTGCGTGTACATGCTGCATGCCTGGGCAGGACAGCCCTATCCGGACTCCCCGTCGAATCCCCGCGAGGACATTGCCCAGCTGCACGTCGTCAACACAAACGGCGACTCTCAGCCGCTGCGGGCGAAGTTCTGGCAGCCCGACTGCGTCTTCATCCACTTGGTTCGCGATCCCCGCGATCAGGTGATGTCGTTCACCCATCGCAAGCCCGGCTCCCGTGCCAACTACCCGATCGAGCCGCTCGAGGAGTTCCTCCGGTTGATGCTGATCTTCAATCGCACCAGCCTGGCGGAGATCGTGATGGCGCCTGTCCACCCTGACCTCGTCTGCCGATACGAGGAGCTGCGAGATGACGCCACCCCATCGCTGCGCCGGATCGTGGCGCGCGCCGGCGTCGACGTCAGCCACGGTCTGATCGAGGAGGTCGCGTTCCGCCACAGTGCCGAGGCGCGGCGCCAGGGCGTCGGGTCGGCGCTGGGGAACCTGTCGAAGACACCGACCAAGACGTGGCGCGAGAGCGCCACCGGTCAGGAGCGGTTGCTGATGCACGCCGGGCTAGCCGAGGTCGTCGACACGCTCGGGTATGAGCTCGACGATTGCGCAGGTCGCCCGCTGGACTTCTCGCCGGTCCGCTCGGCCGTCGAGCTCCGTCTTGCAGACGATGTCGTACTCGGCGAGCTCCACATTCGGTGGAGCGACGAGTCAGGGTGGGAGCGGATGGGATACGCCGCGGGTGAGGTGACGATTCCGCAGGGCGCGATGGTTCGCCTCCGGTGTCCGAGCGGGTGGAGTGCGGAGCCGAGTCGCATGACCGAGCTGCTGCCTCCCGGGTGCGTCTCGAGCGTGTGCTTTGCCGGCAACTCGACGGTTCGCGACGCCGACGTCGCCCGGTTGGCGACTTGGTCCGGACCGATCGAGCTCGACCTGGCACGCACGCGCGTAACCGATGCGTGCATCGAGGACCTGGCCGCGATCGAGACCCTGCGCCACGTCAGCGTGGTGGGCTCTGGCGTCTCAGCCGAGGGAGCCGATCGGCTTCGCCGCGCGCGGCCGGATTGCGCCGTGTCCGCGGCGCCGCTGATCACCGATGCGATCCGCGGCCGTCACTTGTTCGACGAGGACCGCACGACCGAGCCACCTCAGTAGAGATGACTGGATTTAGGGAAGATTCCTCTAAGAACCGTGTTAAGCTCGCTGACCGTGGTGGGTCGGTTCTTGCGGGCGCTTGTGATGCCGTTCGGCTACCTGGCTTTTGTCCTCGCGCTGGTGGCGCTGTCGACGGCCGCCAAGCTGCTCGGCGAACGTAACGAGCTGGGTTATTTCTCGGACCGCCTGGCGCGAATGCTGTGGCGTTACCCGGCGGTGACCCGCCCCGGCGTCCAGATCGCGTGGTTGGTATGGGCGGTGTTCCTGATCATCTGCGTGACGCCGATCGATCCGCTGCACACCGCCTGGGATCAGTGGGCGCTTATTGCTGGGGCACTGATCGTCGTATCGCGGCGGGTCGGCCACGGCGCTCGAGCCGAGCATTGAGATTCTCGAGCGCGCGCTCCAGTCCCACCTCGGCCGGATCGAGCTCGCGCATCGCGACGTTTAGTCGGTACTCCGCGAAGTAGTCCGGCTTCAGCCCGCACGCCTGCGCGATCAACTCCATGGCTCGCAGCGATGGCTTGTCGCGGCCCTTGACGAGCATGTTGATGTAGGCGTGCGTCATCCCCTTGCCGTCGATGAGCCGGGTTTCCTCGGCGAGCTCGCGATATGTGATGCCGCGCGCATCCATGAGCGCGCGCAGCGTCTGCCCAAACGGCTTGCTGCTCGTGCTGGCCATGACTCCTCTTTTGACGCCGGTCCGGCTGTAGGACCGAGCGGATCGTCCCAGCCATACATAACCGGCGGTTAACGGGATTCTTGACAGTAGTTTGGCCTTTGGTAGGTTGTTTAGCCAACTACCTACCGCGGCTGGGGGCAGTCGCACTTGGTCTTCCTGAGCGCGGGTCCAACGTAGAGGAGGTCACTTGGCCGCCACGGCCGGCGTCGACACCACGCGCACGCGCGAGCTGCTCCGACGCTACATCGCTGAGTGCCCCGTGTTCTGGGCCGGGGCGCGCGCCGATATGAAGCAGTGCAAGAAGCTGTGGCGCCACCTCGACGTGATCGAGAAGCACATCGGCCTCGACCGCGAGGAGGCGATCGAGCAGGTCATCGCCTTTGGCGAAGCGCGGCTCTCGAATCGGCCGGCGTCGGTGTACGTCACCGGCCGGGGCGGGTCCGGGTCGCACTGGCTGGCCGAGATGCTCGGCGACCTCGGGGCCTTCGCCGATGCCGGCGAGGTGTCGATCCCGGGGACGTTGTCGAGGACGATGGCGTCCTGGCCGATCGACGAGCAGTCGCTGTTCGTCGACTGCGTGCATCTGTTGCATGCCTGGTCGGGTCAGCCGTACGCCGATCAGCCGGTCCGTCCGCGTCACGACGTCGCCGAGCTGCACATCGTCAACAGCAACGGCGACGTCGATTCGCTGAGGGCGAAGCTGACCGAACCCGGGTGCGTGTTCATCCACCTCGTGCGCGATCCCCGCGACCAGGTGCTGTCGTTCACCTACCGGAAGCCCGGCGCGCGCCGGACATATCCGATCGAGCCCGTGGAGGACTTCCTCCGGCTGATGCTGATCTTCAATCGCGTCAGCCTGAACAAGATCCTCGGCGGTCACGTCGGACCGGATCTCGTCGTCCGCTATGAGGACCTCCGGGAGGGGGCCGCGCCCACGCTCCGGGAGATCGTCGCGCGGACGCGGGAGGGGATCAGCGACGAGCTGATCGTAGACGTCGCCTACCGCCACAGTGCCGCGGCCCGCCGCCAGGGACTCGCGGTGCGCGGCAACCTGTCGAAGAACTCGACGAAGACGTGGCGCGAGACCGCCACCGCGCAGGAGAAGCTGCTGATGCACTCGGGGATGGCCGAGGTCGTCGACACGCTCGGCTACGGGCTCGATGACTGCCAGGGCCGCCCGCTCGATTTCGTCCCGTTGGCCGCGGAGCACGCGGTCGCGCTCCCGGACGGGATTGCGCTCGGAGAGATCCACGTCCGCTCGGAGGCCGACGGGTGCTGGGAGCGGGCCGGCGACGCTGCCGGCACGTTCACGATTCCGGCCGGGGTGATGAGCCGCCTGCGCGCCCCGGGCGCCTGGACCGTGGGCATCGAGCGTCTGGCGGAGCTGCTTCCGGCGGGAAGTCTTTCGAGCCTCTGCCTCGCGGGCAACCTCGAGGCCACCGATGCGCTCGTGGCCCGGCTCGCGGGTTTCTCGGGACTGCTCGAGCTCGACCTGGCGCGGACTGCCGTTACCGATAGCTGCCTGGAGCCGCTCGCTCAAATGAGAGGCCTGAGGCACCTCGGCCTCGTCGGCACCGCTGTTTCCACCGATGGCGCGGGGCGTCTCGCCGAGGCGCTGCCGGAATGCGCTATCTCCACGGCGCCGCTGATCACCGAGCCGATGCGCGGCCGGCGCCTGTTCGACGAAGACCTCATCACTGATCCCCCTCGCGTCGCGGCTTGATCCGCGGCGCGGGGCTCCGTCGTCGCTGCACTCGACCATGGTTTAGTTCGGGCAAGAGATGCGCGTCGTCGCGATGCTCCAGACCTACAACGAAGAGCTCTCGATCGGGGCGTGCATCGAGCACCTGCACTCCCAGGGGGTCGACGTCTACCTGCTCGACGACGGCTCCACTGATGCCACGGTCGAGATCGCCGAGCGCTACATCGGGCGCGGCGTCATCGAAGTCGAGCAGCTGCCGGGCGCCGACGCCTTCCGCCTGCGCGAGCAGTGCCGGCGCCAGGAGGAGCTCGCCGACAGGCTGGACGCTGACTGGCTGATGCACCACGACGCCGACGAAATCCGCGTCTCACCGAACGAGCGCCAGTCTCTGGCCCAGGCCCTCGCCGAGCTGGACGAGGCCGGCTACAACGCCGTCAACTTCCTCGAGTTCACGTTCGTGCCGACGCGGGAATCGCCCGACCACGACCACCTCGGATTCCAGCGGACGATGCGGTCCTACTACCCGTTCCTCCCGTTCTTCCCGGCCCGGATGAACGCGTGGAAGCGGCAGGACGGCCCGATCGAGCTCGAGTGGTCAGGGGGCCACAAGGTGCGCTTCGAGGGTCTCGAGATGGCCCCGAGCTCGCTGTACATGCGTCACTACCTGTTTCGCAGCCTGGCGCATGGCGCTCGAAAGTTCGGGGGTGGACGGCCCTACGACGCGCAGGAAGTGGCCGGCGGCTGGTACGGATTCCGCTCACGGGTGCAGCCGAACCTCCTCGAGCTGCCGTCGGAGCGCGAGCTCCGGACCTACGTGGCGGACCACCTCCTGGACCCGTCGAACCCGCGCACCCAGCACCTGCTCGACGAGCTCTTTCCGCGTCAGAAGTAAGGGGATGGGCTCTGCCTCGAGGGCCGGTTTCGCGGGGCGCTGTGTATCGCCGGGCCGCGGAGCTAGGCCGTCGCGCCGAGCAGCTCCACCGCCACCTCGGCGACCTGCGTCGGCGTCCGCCCCACCTGCACGCCCTTGCTCTCCAGGGCCTCGGCCTTCGCGGCCGCGCCACCGCTCGACCCGGAGACGATCGCGCCGGCGTGTCCCATGGTCTTGCCGGGGGGCGCCGTGAAGCCGGCGATGTAACCCACGACGGGCTTGGTGACATTGGCGGCGATGAACTCGGCGGCCTGCTCCTCGGCGTCGCCGCCGATCTCGCCACACATCACGATCAGCTCGGTCTCGGGGTCGTCCTGGAACATGGCGATCACATCGATGAAGTCCGTGCCCGGCACGGGATCGCCACCGATCCCGACGATCGTCGAGTTGCCGAAGCCGCGCTGCGCGAGCACGTTGCCGATCTGATAGGTGAGCGTTCCGGAGCGCGAGACGACGCCGACGTTGCCCTCGCGGAAGAACGACGCGGGGATGATCCCGACGGTCGCCTTGCCCGGCGACAGGATCCCCGGACAGTTCGGCCCGATCAGGCGAGCGCGGCCGTTCTTCTTGATCGTGTTGAACACGCGCAGCTCGTCGTGCGCCGGGATGCCTTCGGTGATCGCGATGATCAGTTCGATGCCCGAGTCCTCGGCCTCGAGGATCGAATCGGCGGCGAACCGTGGCGGGACGAAGATCATCGCCGTGTTGGCGTTCGTCTCGAGCACGGCGTCGTGGAACGTGTTGAACACCGGGATGCCGTCGACGTCCTGACCGCCCTTGCCCGGCGTCACGCCGCCCACGACCTGAGTGCCGTAGTCGCGATTGCGCAGCGAATGAAACGTGCCCTCCCGCCCCGTGATCCCGGACACGCACAGACGCGTGTTGGTGTCGACGAGAATGCTCACGAGTCGTCTCGGGCGAGATCGACGACCTTCTGTGCCGCGCCGTCCATCGTCGATTCAGTATGCACGTTGGGCAGATTGGCCTCTGCCAGCAGCCGCCGGCCCTCGACGTCGTTCGTGCCATCGAGCCGGACGACGAACGGGACAGTTGGCTTGATCTGGTCGAACGCCTCGATCAGGCCGCGGGCGACCTCGTCGCCGCGCGTGATTCCGCCGAAGATGTTGAACAGGACCGCCTTGACCTTCGGATCGGAAAGGATCACCTCGACGGCGCTCGTGATCGCCTCGGCCTTCGAGCCGCCGCCGGCGTCGAGGAAATTCGCAGGGCTACCGCCCGCCTGCGCCACCACGTCGAGTGTCGACATCACGAGACCGGCGCCGTTGCCGAGGATCCCGATGTCGCCGTCGAGCTTGACGTATGTGAGGCCGCGCTCCTTGGCCATCCGCTCCTGCGGGTCCTCCGCGGAGATGTCGCGCAGCGCCGCGTTCTCGCCGTGGCGGAACAGCGCGTTGTCGTCGAGTGTGACCTTCGCGTCAAGCGCCTTCACGTCGCGTTCCGGCGTGACGATCAGCGGGTTGACCTCGACGAGCGTCGCCTCCTCTTCGACGAAGACCGAGTAGAGCTTCGCGAGCATCGCCCCGACGGCGCGGACGACGTCCTCATCGACGCCCGCCTCGAACGCGACCCGGCGGCCGTGGAAGTCCTGATAGCCGAGCAGTGGGTCGATGTGCAGACGGGCGATCGCGTCCGGGTCGGTCGCGGCCACCTCTTCGATGTCCATCCCGCCCTTCGTCGAGAGCATGATCAGCGGCGCTTTGGCGGAGCGATCGAAGATCACCGAGGCGTAGTACTCCGAGGCGATTTCCGAAGCCGCCTCGATCCACAGCTCGTGGACCGTGAGACCGCGGATGTCCATCCCGAGGATCGCCTCTGCGTGGTCGCGGGCCTCGTCGCGATTGTGCGCGATCCTGATCCCGCCGGCCTTACCGCGTCCTCCGATCTGAACCTGGGCTTTGATCACGCAGGGGTAGCCGATGTCGTCCGCAGCGTCCGCGGCCCCCTCGACCGTGGTCGCCGGTGCCCCGTTCGGAACGGGGACACCGTGGCGCGCGAACAGCTGCTTGCCCTGGTACTCGAGCAGGTCCATTGCGGCGACGCACTTTATTGCAATGGAACGCTCGCCAGCTTGGAGCCGCCGTGAGATACTGCCGGCGGGGTTCGATTTAAACGACTCTCATCGGGAGAGTCCAGATCTAGGGGTGGTGTTCATGTTGAAAGGTGCTCGCGCGCTCGCGGCCGCGCTCGTCGTGGCGGGGGCGTGCATCCTTGTGGTCGGCGTCGCCAGTGCATCGGCGGCGTC
Organism: uncultured Solirubrobacterales bacterium; assembly: GCA_963812225.1. Lineage (GTDB taxonomy): Bacteria > Actinomycetota > Thermoleophilia > Solirubrobacterales > Solirubrobacteraceae > Palsa-465. Next base: position 255,882 of record CAWEUN010000001.1, on the reverse strand, counting down.
GCTGTTTCTCTGTGTGCCGACGACGGTGGGGCAGACCGCGGTCTCGGGCGGCTCATCGGCGTCGAATTGCGGATCGGGAACGACCGCGGTCGACACCGCGATCCTGTCGCACGCGTCGTACACCGACACCGGGATCGACGGCAAGCCGACGATCACGTTCACCGGCGTGAACGTGCAGGTCGTGTCCGGCTCGGGCTCGACTTCCGGCGCCGTCAACGGCGAGGGCAACGTGATCATCGGCTACGCCGAGGACACCAGTGGCCACGCCCAGACCGGCTCGAACGATTTGATCGTCGGATCTGAGAACGGCTGGAAGAGCTACGGCGAGATCGTCGGCGGGTTCAAGAACCAGGCGAATGGCAAGTACGCCACCGCCGTCGGCGACGACAACAACGCGGCCGGGGCGTACAGCCTGGTCGCCGGCGAGGTCAACAGGGCCTCCGGCAGCGCGTCGGCGGCGTTCGCCGGCGAGCACAATCAGGCCTCGGGCGATTGGTCGGACGTCAGCGGTGGCGAGTTCAACCTCGCCTCGGACCCGTTCTCCTCGGTCAGCGGCGGCTGCGACGGAGTCGCCGGTACCGCCGGCGCGCTGACCGGCGCGTGCGGCACCACCGGATACGAATCGATCTCGGGTGGCGTCCTCGACCGGGCGCAGGGCCTCTTCTCATCGGTCAGCGCCGGCCAGCAGAATCAGGCGAACGGTTACTCGACGGCGGTGAGCGGCGGGGATCACAACACCGCCGGCGCCACCGGTGCGGGCAACTTCGCCTCGGTCACCGGCGGCGGCGGCAATGTCGCCAACGGCGATGAGAGCGCGATCACCGGGGGCCAGTACAACGAGACCACCGACGACGACTCGTTCATCGCCGCGGGCTGCGACAACCTGGCCGGCACCGGGACGGCGCCGACCGGGAACTGCGTCAACAGCGACAGCGGCCTCGAGGACGGGCACGACACGATCCTCGGCGGTCTCACGAACGCAACGACCGCGCTCGGCAGCTCGGTCTCCGGCGGCGAGAACAACAAGGCGACCGGCCAGGCGAGCTCGATCCTCGGCGGCAACGGGGTAACGGTCAGCGCTACCGACAAGACCGCTCCGACCGGAGTGGTCGGCTCGGTAACGGGTTCGGTCGGGTTCAGCCTCGGCGCCAACGCATGCGGGGCCTTCAGCGTCGGCGACTCCGCCTTGCAGTTGGGCGATGTCCCGCTGTTCGCGTACACGACCACACCGCCGAGCCAGAATGTGGTGTTCACGCCAGGGGCGGTAACGACCGCCGGGCAGGCCAAATTCACGGCCTGCAACCTCTCGAGCTCCAGCACCACATTCAGCGGCTCGATCCACCTCGTCGCGTTCCGCGGATAGCTGCCGCGACCGCGGACGCGCCCGCAAGCGACGGCGGTCCGGCGGCCCGGTTCACCCCGCCAAGGGTGAGTCGGGCCGCCTCCGCCGCCATCGCCATGGCATCATGGCCGCCGCATGACGATCCCAAAGCAGATCTCGTTCGTCACTTTTGACGTCTACGGCACGCTGATCGACTGGGAGACCGGCGCGTACGACGCATTCGAGCGCGAAGCCGAGCGCGACGGCTTCACGATCGAGCGCGAGGAGTTGATCCCGTTGTTCCACGAGATCCAGCAGAAGATCCAGGCTGGGTCATACGAGCTGTACGCCGAGGTCCTGCGGCGAACTGCCGTGGAGATCTCGAAGCGGTTGGGATGGCCGCTGGAGCCTTCGCGGTCGGGATTCCTGCCCGACTCGGTGCAGCGATGGCCGCCGTTCAAGGAGACCAACCCGACCCTCCAGAAGATCGCGAAGAAGTACAAGGTTGGGTTGATCTCGAACATTGACGACAAGCTGCTGGGCCAGACGCGTCGCCACATGCCGCTCGACTTCGACCTCGTCGTGACCGCGCAGCAGGTTCGTTCCTACAAGCCGGACCCGGCGCATTTCACCGAGTGCGAGCGGCGGATCGGCGGCAAGAAGGGCTGGGTCCACGTCGCCGCGAGCTATTACCACGACGTCGAGCCGTGCCTGAAGAAGAAGATCCCGGTGATCTGGGTCAACCGCCACAAGGCGGAGCTCGATGCCGGACAGCGGAAACCGGACGCCGAGGTCACGTCGTTGCGCGAGGCGGCCAAGCTGATCGGCATCACCTAGCACGGGCCGCGCGATGCGGGCGTTCGCTCTCCACGCCGATGTGATCGTCTTCATCAGCGCGGTCTGGCAGACGACCTGCACCGCGGTACGAGCGGGGGAGGAAGGGTTCGTGATCGATTCGCCGGTGTACCCGGACGAACTCGACGCGCTCCCCGGCGTGCTCGACCAGGCCGGCTTCCCCATGTCCGGACTGCTGGCGACACACGCCGACTGGGACCACCTACTCGGGAGGCTCGCGTTCCCGCAGGCGTCGCTGGGGTGCGCGGAGAGCACGGCGGCGCGTCTGCGAGCCGAGCCGGGCGCTGCGCAACGCGAGCTGCGCCGGTTCGACCAGGACCATTACGTCGAGCGCGCGCGACCGCTGGCGCTGGCGGGCACCCAGACCCTGCCCGTCCCCGGACGCCTGTCGCTCGGAACCGATCGAGAGCTCGAGCTTCATCCAACCGGCGGCCACACCGCCGACGGGATGGCGGTATGGATCCCGTGGACCGCCACGCTGATCTGCGGGGACTATCTCTCGCCCGTCGAGATACCGATGCTCTCCGAAGGAGGATCGATCACGGAGTACCTGGCAACCCTCGAGCGGCTGAAGCCCGTTGTCGAGCGCGCGACTGTGGTGGTCCCCGGGCACGGGAGCATTTCTAGCTCCACTGACACTTTGCGTTTACTCGAGGAGGACGCCGCCTACCTGTCCGAGCTTCAGCATTCCGGCGCGGCCGCGCCGATGCCGGCCGGACGGCGCAGCCGAGCACAGAAGCGAATCCACGAGCAGAACACCGAGCGGGTCATGCCCGCGGAGGGCTAAGTGCCGACGGCCCGCTAGACGCACTAACGAGCCGTCGGCCTAACAGCTGTACCGAGGCTTCGGTTCTAACCGAGCTTCACCGAGACCGTCGAGGTCGATGACTTGCCCTTCTTCGGCTTGAAGGTCGTGGTCACGGAGACCTTGCTCCCGGCGTGGTTCTCTAGGAACTTCTTGCCCGCGGAGGTGAACTTGATCTTCACCTTCTTGGTCCCGGCTTTGCTCGAGCTGGCCTTGCCGGTTCCAAGCGTCTTACCACCACCCTTGATAGTGATGGTGATCTTGCCTGCCGACGGGAACTTCACGCTGATGGTCAGACCCTTGGCGATATTCTTCCCGGTCTTGCTCTGAAGCTGCTTCGCGGTCTTGGTGGTCGTCTTCTTGGTGGTGGCGCTCCCCTTCTTCGGGGTCGGCACCTTGTAAGCACCGGCCGCGGGGGCGATGGCCAGAGTCGCCACCGCGCAGATGGTCACGAGCTTCGCGATGTACTTGCCCATGGAAATAGGTTTGTCCTTTCAGGTAACCCCAGTGCCGCAGTGCGCGCAGCACCCAACCGGATCAAGAGGCCTTGCCCCACGAACAAGAGGAACGCCCCCCAAACAATCCGGCGGAACCTTACTGACCGCTCAGGATCGATGTCAAGCGGATGCGCTCACGACAGTTGTTATTGCACGGATGACACGCGCTTGTTGGGCCTTATTCATATGCGAGAACAACGGTATGGTCACGGTTCGCCGGGCGTAGTCCTCGGTCATCGGGAGGGCGCGAGCCGACGCGAACGCGCGTGTCAGGTGAAGCGGGGGATAGTGGACGCTCGTCTGGACGCCAGCCTCGCGCAACTGCCGCCTGAACCGTGCGCGATCGATTCCTCGATCCAACAGCAGCGGAAAGATGTGCCACGCGTTCTCGACGCCGGGCTCGGCCTCGATCGCCGGGTGCGCGCCTCCGACTGACCGCATTGCCTGCGCGTATTGCGAGGCGAGCTCCGCCCGGCGGCTCGTCTCCTCCGTCAGGCGACGCAGGAGCCGGCGCCCGAGGGCAGCACGAGGCTCGTCGAGACGGAAGTTGAAGCCCGGCTCGAGCACGTCGTAATCGATCTCACCACTGTGGTGGCGGGCCCACGTATCAGACGTCAGGCCGTGAGAGCGCAGCAGCCTGACCCGCTCAGCTATCTCCGGGTCGGCGGTCACGACCATCCCACCCTCGCCCAGCGGCAAGTTCTTGTTGGCGAAGAAGCTAAACGCTCCCGCGTCGCTGATCGTGCCCGCATGCCGAGACTCGAGTCGCGCCCCGAGCGCGTGAGCGGCATCCTCGATCAGCAGCAGACCGCGGTCGCGCGCAAGCGCGTGTAACTCCTGGACCTCGCCGGGATGGCCGGCGTAGGAGACCGTGATGATCGCTCGCGTCCTCGGGCCGATCGCCGCCCGCGCGGCGTCGGCCGAGAGCCAAGGCCGCCGCTCGCCGCGGATGTCGGCGAACACCGGCGTCGCGCCCGCATGGACGACCGCCGCCGCAGTCGCCGCGAAGGTCAACGACGGCAGCACGACCTCGTCGTCCGGCGAGAGGCGGATGGCCGCACAGATGAGATGCAGCGCGGCGCTGCCGCTGGCTACGGCAATCGCGTGACGAGCGCCCAAATGCGCCGCGAAGTCCGATTCGAAGGCAGCTACCTTCGGCCCCTGGGAGAGCCAGCCCGACCGGTAGGTTGCGGCGACCGCCTCGATGTCCCCGTCGTCGAAGCGGAGATCGCTCAGTGGTACGACCCAATCGGCCATCGCGACGCCACCGTACGAGATATCGTCAGCGCGCGTGGAGTCCTGGGAAGGCCGCCAGACGCTCGTCACCGGCGGCGGTGGTTTCATCGGCGGCCACCTCGCGGTCGCTCTGAACCGTGCCGGCGCTCAGGTCCGCGCTCTGTGCAGGTACAACTCTCGCGGCTCGCGGGGAACGCTCGAGTGGTTCGACGCGGCGGACACCGAGGGAATCGAGGTTGTGCTTGGGGACCTACGCGATCCCGAGTCGGTGGGCCAGGCGATGGAAGGGATCGGGACCGTGTTCCACCTCGGGGCCCAGATCGCCATCCCGTACTCGTTCATCAACCCACGCGACTTCGTCGAGACGAACGTCGGGGGCGCGCTGAACGTCGCCCAGGCCGCGCTCGCGGGCGTCGAGCGTGTCGTGCACGTCTCGACCAGCGAGGTCTACGGCGACGCGAGAAACTGGCCGATCAGCGAGCGACAGCCGCTCGCTCCGCGCTCGCCGTATGCCGCCAGCAAGGTCGGCGCCGACATGCTGATGGACACGTTCCGGCTCTCATTTGAGCTTCCGGTCGTGATCGCCCGGCCGTTCAACACCTACGGGCCGCATCAGTCCGCTCGCGCGATCATCCCGACGATCGCGACGCAGGCCCTGCGCGGCTCCCGCGTTCAGCTGGGGCTGCTCGAGCCGCGGCGAGACCTGACGTTCGTGTCCGACACCGTGGCCGGGCTGATGGCGATCGGCGCGACGGATGGCGTCATCGGGGAGACACTTCAGCTCGGAAGCGGCAGCGACGTCTCGATCGGCGAGCTCGCCGAGCTGATCGGTGAGCTCGTGGGCCACGGACTCGAGATCGAGCTCGACCCCGAACGGATTCGTCCCGTCAGCAGCGAGGTACCGCGACTGCTGTGCGATTTCAGCCATACGACCGAGCTCACGGGCTGGGAGCCGCAGGTTGACCTGCGGGCGGGACTCGCGCAGACAGTTGCCTGGCTCGAGGCGAACCGGCACCGCTACCGCTCCCACGAGTACGTGCGATGAGAGCCGCCGTGCTCGCCGGCGGTCTCGGCACAAGGCTCCTGCCGTACACGACGGTTCTACCCAAGCCGCTCGTTCCCGTCGGCGATCGGCCGATCCTTGAACTGATCTTCGATTGGCTCGCCCGCTCGGGCGTGCAGCGTGCCGACGTCTGCATCGGCCACCTCGGCGAGCTGATCCAGACGTACTTCTCCCAGGCGCAGGCGATCCCGGCCGGACTGGATGTGCGGTGGCAGTGGGAGCTCGAGCCGCTCGGCACGGCCGGAGCGCTGCGCTTGATCCCGGACCTGGACGAGACGTTGCTCGTCGTCAACGGCGACGTCCTCACCGACCTCGACCCGCGGGACATGCTCGAGTTCCATCGCGCGCGCGGCGCGGCCCTGACGATCGCGACGCGCCAGACCCAGGTGCAGACCGACCTCGGCGTGATCGAGCACGTCGACGGCGTCGTCGCCGGCTACCGCGAGAAGCCGGTGCTCGAGTACAGCGCCAGCATGGGGATCTACGTCTATGAGCCGCGCGCCATCGCGGCGCTCCCCGACGGCCCGTGTCAGTTTCCGGATCTCGTGCTCAGCCTGCTCGATCAGGGCGAGCAGATCGCCGCGTTCGAGACCGCGGCCGGCTGGTCACACATCGGCACGTTCGAACAGCACGTAGAGGCGACGAAGCTGCTGGGCGATGGGTGAACGCGAGTGGCGCCGACCCCGTAGCGCGACCTCGACCGCGACCGCCAGCGCCGGCCCGGTACCCGACCTCGACCGCCGGCGCCGGCGCATGGACGGCTCCCACTATTACAGTAACTCCATAGAGAGTCAACTAATTTGATGGAGTTACTTACTGTGCACTTCTCGCGCATTTGCTGTGAACTTCCCGCGCCTTAAAGGATTTTCACGCCGAAACCGACTGTTAATCGCAGATTCTCTGGTATTTTTTCTCGCCGCCGGCAGGAAACCGGCGAGGCGGGCGTCTTGAGATTTGAGTTTGGGTAGTGCTGGTTGGTGCGCTCGTCGGAGGCAATTGCTAAGTCTTTCTGGAGGGACAGTGGAACCAGGGGGCGAGAAGTCGGTGGCACTGGCGCCGACTGTCTTGGGTTCGGGGGCATATAAGAGCGTTTCGGGATTGCAGCGGGGGTTTGACCTGCTGCTGACGGTGATCCTCGCGCCGGTGTTCTTGATCGTTGGGGCGGCGATCGCGATCGCGATCTACGTCGACTCGCCGGGGCCGGTGATCTTCCGCTCGCGCCGGATCGGCAAAGACGGAGTCCCGTTCGAGATGCTGAAGTTTCGCAAGATGCGGGCCGACGCCGGCAGCGATCCGGTGACGCTCGCCGACGACGAGCGGTTCACGCCGATCGGGCGGTTCCTATCCGCGACGAGGCTCGATGAGCTGCCGCAGGTCTGGAACGTTCTCCGGGGCGAAATGCGGCTCGTCGGACCGCGACCGGAGCTCGAATACTTCGTGGCGGAGTTCGCACACGAGTACGACGAGATCCTGACCGTGCTGCCCGGCATCACCGGTGAGGCCCAGCTCCGGTTCCTCGATGAGAAGTCGCTGCTCGCCGGCCCCGACCCGGCGGGCGCCTACTGCGCGACGGTGCTCCCGGAGAAGATCAAGATCGACCTGGACTACGTCCGCTCCCATTCGCTGCTCAGCGACCTGGTCTTGATCGCCCGGACGATCGCGCTTCCGGTGACGCTGCCCCTCCACAAGCTGCGCCGGAGCTCGCGCACCGTGCGCGTCTGGCTGCCGACCGCCGTGTCTGCTGTCGTGCTCGTGCTCATGTTCCTCGTAACATCGAGCCACCTCTCGTAGTGATCGTCCAACTCCTCCGTTCTCGCCCGCTCCTGCGGGTCAGCTTCCTCAGCGCGCTGTTGCTCAGCGGCCTGGCGCTCGCCGCCACCGCGCTCCCGGGCCGATCCTCGGGCGCGCCGCGGGCATCGCCGTCGCGCGCCACGGTTGGGCACAAGACGCGTCATTCGGGTCGTTCCTCGCCGGTCCCGAAGATGATTTGGGGGCCGATCGTCCTGCCGAACGGGCAGTCGGCGTTCCCGACCTATCACAAGCTTGGGGTCAAGGTATTCCAGGTCGACCTCTCGTGGGCGGCGACGGCGCCGACCCAGCCGGCCAACGCGGAGAACCCCAACGACCCCGCCTACCAGTGGTCCGCTCAGCTCGATCAGGCGGTCAGCCAGGCGGCGCACTACGGGATCAAGATCTGCTTCCTGGTCAAGAGCACACCCCGCTGGGCGAACGGCAACCGTGCCCAGCAGTGGGCGCCCAACAACGCCAACGACTACGGTGAGTTCCTGATCGCCGCCGCTCGCCGGTACCCGAGCGTGCACTTCTGGATGATCTGGGGCGAACCCAACCGTGACGGGGCGACGGACTTCGAGCCGATGCCGGCCAACTCCCCGGTCGGGCCGCGGCGCTACGCGTTGCTGCTCAACGCCGGGTACCACGCGCTCAAGTCGGTCTCCCGGTCGAACATCGTGATCGGCGGCAACACCTGGAGCTTCGGCGTCGTCGAGCCCGCCGACTTCGTGAAGTGGATGCGACTGCCGAACGGCAAGCCGCCACCGCTCGACTACTACGGCCACAATCCGTTCGGGCGGCGCTTCCCTGACCTCAAGGAGAAGCCCTACTTCCCCGGAGGCCGCGACATCAACGACATAGACACGCTCGAGGCGCAGCTCCGGCATACGTATCACCGACGCGTGATGCTGTGGCTGTCGGAGTTCACGATCTCCTCGGACCACAACAGCTTCGCGTTCGCCTTCCACACCTCCCGGCGCGGGCAGGCGCGCTGGCTGACGGCCGCCTTCAAGCTCGCGAACTCGGTCAACTACGTCGCCGGGATCGGCTGGTTCAACCTGCTCGACGATGGGCCCACGAGGCCGATCAGCAATCAGCTCACGAACGGGCTGATGACCTACAAGCTCAAGCCGAAGCCCGCGTTCTCCGCGTTCGAGCACGCGCCCTGACGCCGGCGCCCACCCGCGTCGTGCGCCATCCTGACGCCGGATGCGCGTCTGCTTCCTCACGCACTACTTCCCACCTGAGGTCGGGGCGCCGCAGACGCGGATCGAGCTGCTGGCCCGGACGCTCGCGGCCGACGGCGCCGAAGTCACGGTCCACACCGGCTTTCCCCACTATCCCGACGGCGGGGTCAAGGCGCCGTATCGCAACCGCGCCTGGCTGACCGAGCGCCGGGACGGTGTCGCGATCGTGCGAAGCGCGGTCTACCCGGCGGCCAACCGCGGGTTCGCGCCCCGGCTGCTCGACCACACCGCGTTCGCCCTCTCCGCACTCGCGACGGCGCGTCTCACCGGGCCGCTCGATGTCGTCGTGGCCGAGACGCCGCCACTTTTCACCGCCGCCGCCGGCGCCGTCTACGCGCGCGCCAAGGACGCCGCGTACGTCGTCAACGTGGCGGATCGCTGGCCGGCGAGCGCCGTCGAGCTCGGGGCGCTTCGCGACCGACGCGCGATCGCCACCGCCGAGGCGCTCGAGCGATGGGTGTACCGGCGGGCCGACCTGATCCTGTCGCCGACCGAGGGGATCGCGACGACGCTCGCGCAGCTCCCCGACGCCGCCGGGAAGTCGCGCCGCGTGTGGCCGGTCGTCGACCTCGATCGGTTCGACCTGGGCTCGCCCAGGCCGTGGGGCGACGGCGCGCCGCTGCGGGTTCTGTTCGCAGGGACCGTCGGGCTGGCGCACGGGCTTGACGTCCTCGTCGAGGCCTCGAGACTCGCCGGGCCCGAGGTGGTGCGAACGACGATCGCCGGCGGTGGGGCGGACGCCGCCCGGATCCGGGAGCTGATCCGCGACCGGAACGTGAGCAACGTAGAGATGCTCGGCGTGGTGGGCGCCGATCGGGTCCCCGCCCTCTATCGGGAGAGCGACGCCAGCGCCGTGCTCCTCCGCGACCTGCCGATCTTCGCCGGCGCGCTTCCGACGAAGATGCTCGAGGGGATGGCCGCCGGACGGCCGTTGCTCCTATCCGCGCGGGGCGAGGCCGCCCGGTTCGTCGAGGCCTCGCAGGCGGGCCTCGTTGTCCCACCGGGCGACGCATCCGAGCTCGCTGCGGCGATCCAGAGACTGCATCGGGAGCCCGAGCTACGTCTCTCGCTCGGCGCTGCCGGCCGGGCCTACGCCGAGGCGCACTTCGGCCGCCGGCGCGCGGCTGAGGAGTGGCGCTCGCAGCTTGAGGAGGCGGTTAAGTCGAGCTCCGCGAGGCGGCGTGGTGGCCGACGCCGATCCGGGCGAGCTGCTGCAGGCCGGTATCGAGCGGATTGAGCGCCAGCGCGCGGCGGTAGTAGCTGCGGGCGGCGGCGAGGTTCCCGCCGCGCGCCTCGAAATCGCCGAGCACGCCCAGGGTCGCGGAGTTCTTAGGCTCGAGCGACAGGGCCTGGTCCAGCTGGTGAAACGCCTTCGGTCGCTCGCCCATCGACTCGTACGCGGAGGACTCCAGATAGTGCGGCGTCACGGACCACGGGTCGAAGAGCGCGGCCATCTGTGCGGCCGGAAGCTCCTTGCTCGGCGTGTCCTCGAGCGTCCGCGCACGCTGGATGTACGCGTCGGCCAAGAACAACGCGAGCACCCCGGCGACCGCCACGACCAGCGCCGCCACCGCCGCCGGCCGCCCCAGGCCAGCGAGCCGCGGGCGGGACTCCCGGTGGCCGTTCTGCCGCGCGAGCGCCTCGATCGGGTCTCCGGCCGCGGCCTGCGCGGCCGCCACCGACAGCGCGAAGATGCCTACCGCCGTGAGGCCGGGAATCAGCCAGATCCAGTCGACGGCGCTCTGTCCGAGCAGCACCGCACCCACGGCCGCGGGGCCGATCACGTGGCGCCGCTCGGACTCCCTCATCGTCGGCCACCCGCGCCGTATCACCGCCGCCATCCCGCCGAGGAAGGCGAGGAACAGGACCACGCCGACCACGCCGTTCTCGGCCAGCAGAGCGAACACGAGGCTGTGCGGATCGTCGAGGTTGCGGTTCGTCTTGCGGTCGAGGTAATAGCCGAACTCGTAGTTATCCGAGCCGACTCCCAGGACGGTGAGCCCTCGAACTCCTTGACCGCGACCCGCCAGAGGTCGTAGCGCTGGCCCCCGACGGACAGCAGCCGCGTCGAGCTCGGGTTCGAGTTGGCGGTGAGGCTAGTGAACTGGTCCCACTTCTTGCGGGCGTACGTGACGGGATTGCCGATCGCCGCGAGCGCGCCGACGACCGCGACCACGGCCACGACCGCGAGCCCGATCCGGGCTGCCTGACTCACGTGACGCATCTGGGGCGAGTTCGCGCGCAGGCCCTGGTCGAAGAGGGCGATGAGCAGGCCCACGCCGAACGCGACGACCGTCAGGATCGTCAGCGCCTGTGCCGCCACCGCGATGTCGTGGGTCGTGACGAGCTTGCCGGCGGTGAATGCGTGATAGGGCCGGAGCAGGACCGGGGCCGCGGCGGCGACGCCGGCGAGCGACAAGCCGGCCACCCAGGCCCGGCGCACCCGGTCGGGACCGAGGGTCAGCGCGACACAGGCACCGACGGCCAGCCCGAGCACGATCCCTCGTGACTGGGTCAGGAACGCGAGGCCCAGGCACAGCGTCGCCACCGCGAACGCGGCCGCGCGTAGGCCGCGACGGTAGGTGCGGGTGGCGGCGGCGACGACGAGAGGCCAGAACGGGAGCGCGAACAGCAGCGCCGTGGCGTTCCGGTAGTTGACGGGGCCGTTCAGGCGGCCGGCCAGAAATAGCGGCGAGCCGTCGATCAAGAGGCGGATCAGGACGTACACCGCGACGGCACCGATCCCGATCGAGATCGACCAGCCGGCGGCGGCGAGCGAGCGGCGCGAGACCGGGAACGCGAACGGCAGCGTGGCGATCGCCGCGTACAGGATCGTCCGGTCGCCGGCCTGGAAGGCGTTGCCGCTCGACTTCGCCCACACCATCGAGAGCATCGACCAGGCCGCGAGCGCCCAGATCGCGCCGAGCGCGACGTAGACCGGCTTCGAACGGAATGCGATCCCGCCCCGCGCGAGCAGCGCGCCGATCAGCGCGGCCAGCGTGAACAGCGTCAGCGGTGCCCACCGGCTGATCGCGAACGCGCCCTGGGAGGTCGTCGCCAGCACCAGCAGCAGGACCGCGAACGCGACCGCGATCGTCGCCTGAGGGATTCGGTGCTGGTGTTCGCCGGGCATCTGTCGAGGCTCATCGAACGGTTGACGATCCCCGACTGCGGGTCCTTCCTTTGCCGGTATCATCGACACAAGCGTGGGACGACGCTTGGTGGGCATACTCTCTCTGTCGGTCCTCTTGGCCCTCGCCTTGACCGCAACCGCCTTTGCAGGCGGTGGCAGTGGTGTGGGCGTTCAGGCTACCGATCCGAGCGCCGGCAGCCCTGCAGGTGTCGTTTACTCGATCCCGCTCGACAGCGCCCGGCAGGACGCATCGCCGCACGGACACGGCGGCTCGAGCGCCGGTGGCGGCGGCGGTCCGACCTCGGGTTCCGGGGGCGGCGGCGGGATCGGCGGCGGTGGCAGTGGAGGTTCGAGCGGCGGCGGGACCAGCGCCAGCGGTGGCGGCGGCTCGGCCGGCGGCAGCTCCGGAAGTGGCGGAGGCGCGACCGGCGGTGGCGCGGGCGGGAGCGCCGGCTCATCGTCGGTGAAGATCGCCAAGGCGACGCCGGTACTCGTCCCCGGCGGTCAGCCCGGATCGCTCGTCAACTCCTCCAACGGTTTCGGCTCCTCCTCGGGCGTCCCGAGCCTCAACGCTCCGGCCGCCGCGGGCCTCGGCAGCGTGCAGAGCAACGCAAGCTCGGCGCCGCTGCTCGCGATCCTGCTCGCGGCGCTCGTGCTCGCGCTCGGCGGCTACATCGGGATCCGCTCGTGGCGCGGCCCGCGCCGCGCCCAGCTCCCCGAGCCCAAGGAACCGCCCCAGCTCCCCGCAGGCACGCCCTAGCGGCCCGGGAAACGGCGCTGGGGAAGGGGAAGGGAGCGGGCGCCATCGCACCCGTCCAGAACCTGCACAACACGACAATCCCGGCCTGAATCCCGAGCCCTGTCGTATTGAGCATGCTCCTCATGCATAACTCGACAGGCCTCGGCGTTCCGGAGCACTTTGTCGTGCTATGCAGGTTTTCCGTGACACTCTCGACGCACTTCCGGGACAAACCCGCGGATTTGAGCGCGGAGTAGGTCAAACCACGGGCTCCGGCGACCCGCCGAAGCCCTCACCCCATCACCCTCTCCCTGCTGCCTATTACCGAGCCGCGCGCCACCCAAAGCTACGGGCGAGGCGACAACCCCCGCTTGGACAGCTCGGCGTAGAGCCCGGTAAGACGCGTCTGCTCGCGTGACCAGCGCAGCTCCGCGGCAGCGGCCGCGAGCCTGTCGCGCAGCTGTGGGTCACCGCGCTCCGACAGGGCGCGGCGCAGCACCTCAGCTAGCGCCACCGGATCGTCCGGGGCCGCGCACCAGCCGATTCCGTACGCACTGACCAGCCGCTCGGTCTCGGGCAGGGCGCTGGCCACGACCGGCACGCCGGCGACGATGTACTCGAACAGCTTGTTCGGGAGCGCCAGCCGGTGGTTCTCGCACGTGTCCTGGAGGAGCGTCACGCCGACATCGGCCTCGGCCGTGTGGGCCAGCAGCTCGTCGAGCGGCACGCTGGGGAGCACAGAGACGCGCGCCTCGAGACGCCGCTCGCGGACGCGCGCCGCCAGCTCCTCGCCGTAGCCCGGCTCGGGATCCCCGAGGAACACGAGGCGGGCGCCGTCGACGTGTGCGATCGCTTCGACGAGCACGTCGCAACCTCGCGCCGGCGCCGGAGCACCCTGATGGAGGATGATCGGAGCGTCGCCGTCGAGCCCCAGCCGCCGCCGGAGGCCTCCCTCGCCCGAGACTTCGAGCGCGGAGACGTTGCGGACGACCGTGGGCGTGGCCCGAAGGCGATACCGCTGCTGCAGACGCGCGGCGATCCCGTCCGAGACCGTGATCACGGCGACGCACCGGGGGACGATCACCCGCTCGATCGTCGTCACGAACCACGCCCACGTGCGCTCGCGATACGGCACGCTGGCGGCCAGCTCGTGGGAGTCGTAGACGACCCGGGCACCGACGAGCCGCGCGCCGACGATCCCCGGGAGCAGCATCGCGGCATCGTGGGCATGTACCACCTGCGGGCGGAGCCTGAGGATGCCGCGCACGAACCACACGAGCATCAGCGGCCGGTAGACGGCGCTCGGCAGCCGCCGCCGGATCCAGGCCGGGGGCATGGCGCAGACGCGGCGGAACCCGTCCATCATCTCCTGCTCCGGAACCTGCGCGAGCTCGAGGACCGACACGTCGTGCCCGGCGGCGGCGAGTGCGCTGGCCTCGCGCCGGACGCGCGAGTCGAACTCGACCGACTTGTGCAGCAGCATCGCGATCCGCACGTTCAGCCCCTCATCTGCTGTTTTAGCCATGCCCCTATGATTGCGGTCTCTGTGGCCGGGCGGTCACGGCGCGCTGCCCTGGACAGAGAAGTGGGCGTTCGAATCTGCAATTGTCGGCAGGCCCCGGGCCAGATGTTGCCGAATTGAAATCAAGGGAGTCCCGTTGTTGAGAATGCTTGCGTCGGTGGCGTCGGCAGTGTGTGCCGCGGTCGTCCTGGCCGCGTGCGGTGGCGGTGGGCACAAGACGACGACGACCACGACGACGAACACCACGACGACCGCGACGACCCCGGTCAAGGCCAAGCCGAAGCCGGCCCCGCTGACGGCGACGGTCGAGGTCGCCAAGGCGACGGCCGCGGCATCGACGAGCGCCACGGCAAAGAACGGCGACATCGTCGAGTTCCGGACACGTGTCCCTGTCGTCAAAGGCAAGCGCCATGTGACGGTCACCGTAACCCTTTCCCAAAGCCCCGCCTCGAAATGGACGATGACGGCGACGGCCGCCGGCCAGAAGGCTCACGCGACCCTGACGAGCGCAAACGGAAAGGCCCTGATCCTGTCTGAGCTGCATTACACGTGCACGCTGCCGCCGCTTCCTTCGTTCTGCCCGGCCCGCAAGGTGACGTCGGGGACGAAGAAGCTCTCGATGCAGTTCACGACCGCCCCGACTACGCCGGTCACGCTCGTGGCGACCGCCGGCCCGATCAGCGGGGGGCACCCCACGACGGCGCCGGGGACGTTGGTCGTTCCCGCCTACGACGTCACCGCGCTCGTCCTCGCGCACGCACCCGGCGCGAGCTCGAGTGCGAAGCCGAGCCCGACGACATCGGCGCGGGCGGGAGACGTCGTCCTCCTGCGGGCGCGGCTGAAGGGCGGAAAGGGCTCCGAGAACGGCGCGCCTCAGCCCTTGACACTGACCTTCGATCAGGGCCCGGCCAAGACGCTGAACGTCTCCGCCGGCGTTCCCGGCGGCGCCGTGTCCCACGCGACGATCACGAGTGCGAACGGGAAACCGATCGCGATCGTCACGCCTCGCTACACGTGTTATCTGCCGCCGACGCTGACGTTCTGTCCCGTCTCGAAGGTCACGGCCGCCTCGCACCGATACTCGGTCACGTTCCCGGGCAGCCCGAAGACCGAGGTCACGCTCGAGGCGCTCGTTCAGGCGGCCTGAGGCGCGGCGCCGCGCGCGCTTTGCTGCGGCGGCCGCCTGGCTTCGGTCAACTGCGCCCGCGACGGCAGCTCTTCGCGCGCGAGCACCTCGGCGACCCGCTTGGCCGCCGCTCCGTCCCAACCGTCGAGCGACGGCCGTGGCAGGCGGCGCCGATCGGCGAGCAGTTCCGGAACGGCGGCGATCCTGCGAGGCTCGAGCCCGAGGAGGACGTTTGTCCCCTCGGTGACCGTGATCGGCCGTTCGGTGTTTTCGCGCAGGGTGAAGCACGGGATTCCCAGGTAGGTGGTCTCCTCCTGGACTCCACCCGAGTCCGTCAGCAGTCCTGCCGCCGACCGCACGAGGTTCATGAACTCGATGTAGCCGAGAGGGTCGAGCAGCGTGATCCCTCGCGTGTCGAGCTGCTCGGCTTCGATGCGCGCGCGTGTCCGCGGGTGGACTGGGAAGACGACCGGAAGCTCACGAGCGACCGCTCGAAGCTGCCCGATCGCCTCGGCCAGCAGTGGGCCGTCGGTCAGCGCTGGGCGGTGCAGCGTGATCAGCAGGTAATCCTGGTCTCCGAGGCCGAGCTCGGTCCGAGTGTTGGCCTCGTCGACCCGCGGCAGCATCGCCACCAGCGTGTCGATCATCGTGTTGCCGACCGCAAATATCGACTCCTCCGGTGCTCCCTCGTCGAGAAGGTTCGTCCGTGCCTCGGATGAGTGGATGAACAGCAGGTCGGCAACCGAGTCGGCGACGAGCCGGTTGATCTCCTCGGGCATCGTTCGGTCGAAGCTGCGCAGCCCCGCCTCGACGTGGCCGACGGTGTGTCCCAGCTTGCACGCGACAAGCGCGGCCGCCATCGTCGAGTTGACGTCGCCGGGAACCAGGACCACGTCCGGATCGAGTTCGATGAGGAGCGGCTCGAGGCGCTCCATCACCCGCGCGGTCTGCACCCCGTGCGTCGCCGATCCGACCTCGAGCAGGTGGTCGGGCGCGCCGACTCCCAGCTGCTCGAAGAAGATCCGAGACATCGTGTCGTCGTAGTGCTGCCCGGTGTGGACGAGCACGTGCTCGAGGTCATCGCGCTTTGCGAGCTCCGCGGCGATCGGCGCGATCTTCATGTAGTTCGGGCGCGTGCCGACGACCGAGACGACCTTGCGTGGGAGAGGCATGGGCGCGGACTGTATCTACTCGCCGCACTGGCCCCCGGACGCTTCCAGGTGCGCCAGGTAGGACGAGTCGTAGGTTCGTGTTCGCAGCACGGTCTCGCGCTGGGACCGGATGTCGTAGGCGGCGAGCGGATCGACGGGGGAGAGCCGCGTCGACCAGGCCTTCGGATACCGAGCCGCGAGCTCGCCGAACGAGATGCCCTCGACCTGGGGGCGAGCCGCGAGCCGCGCCAACGCGTCGGCGAACGTCTCCACGTGCGCGGGCTCCGGACCCTCGAAGAACCACACCGACGGCCTCGGCGCGAGCCTCGAGATCTCGTATTCCTCGGGCGTGACGAGTTCGGCCCAGCGCTCGTTCCACGCCCGCAACGCGTCGGGGTCAGCGGGGCGACCCCGGCGCAGGAACGACACCGAGTGCGCGATGCAGCAAACCGTCGCCGGAGCGGCGGACGCGGCCGCGACGGAGTCCTCGAGGGCCGGCAATTGCAGAGGAGCGTCGATTTGTGGGACGTACTGAAGCGCTCGCCACGTGCCCTGCTTGAACCGCGCGCGGAGGGAGATCGGGATCTCGAGCACGCCGTCGACGCGGAACGGCTGCGTCCGTGTCCGTAGCCACGGCGCCACGCTGGAGTTCTTGAACGGGTTGACAGAGGAATCGATCGAGATCCCGTGCTCACGGAGGATCGAGAAGTGGGAGTCGAAGATGCGGTACGCACCCGCGCGGTACGCGACCGGAAGCCGCCCGGCGCGTCGCTCGAACAGACCGAGCGCGAGTTCGATCGCCGCGCGGAAGGCGGCGGGGTCGTCGTCCTTCGTCGCGTTCGCCAATCGCCGGATCCGCTCGTCCGAGGCAAAGCGCAGATGAGGGTTCGGGTGCAGGTGGAGTTGGACGTCGTGGCCGCGTCCAAGGATCTCGTCGAACACCGGCTGCAGCAGTCCGTCCTCGCCCGCCCAGTACTCGGCCAGGATGTCGACGAAGAAGGTTCCCTTGAAGCCGTGCTCGTCCAGCAGCTCCATCTGCTTTCCGATTCCGGCCTCGCCGTCCCCAAACCGTCCCCAGATCTGCTCCTCGACGGCACGCCGGAAGTCGGGGACCCGCATCCTGGTCAGCCCGAACTCGGTGTCGGAGGTGAAGAGGAAAAGAACCTTCGCGTCTTGCCCGGCGACCGGCCGCTCGCGCTGGCGCGCCGCAATCGCCGGGGAACCGCCCGGCGGGACTAGAGGCCGGTAGTCCTCGGCGTCGACCCAGCTCTCCTGCTCCCACCGCTGCGTCCGCCACCGGTAGCGGTGCGACGGGTCGAGCCGCTCCCACCCCAGGACATACTCGCCGCCGAGAGTGGCCGCCTTGATCGCCATGCTCCCCAGGGTGTCGTCGTAGACGAGCACGCGATGGATCGAAGTGCCGTCTTCGGGCCAAGTCAGCGTCGAGGTCGAAGCGCCGTGCGCCGCCGGCCACTCGAGGAACGGCACGTGCTGCTTCCACGAACCGTCTTCGTCCGGAACCTGGACCGCCCACTGCGGCCATTCGCCATCCGTCGGCGGAAGGCGGTCGATGACGACCTCAGGCCGGTCGACCTCCACGTCGACCAGTGAGCCGCGCCCCAGGATTCGGACGATCACTCGGTAGCGGCTCGCGCCCGGCGCCTCGGGCCAGCGCAGTCGTGCTGACTGGGCGGGAGGCACTAGTCCACCTAGTCCGGCGCCAGTCCCGGCAGATCCTTCGGATCGATTGGCCTCACCATGCGCACGTCGAGGTCTGCGCAGAACAGCTCGTCGTCCGAGATCCCCGGCAGGAGTTTGCGGATTCGATCCTCAATCGCCTCGCGGTTGGCGGCGCTGTTGCGGCGGCGGACGACGTCGATGATCTCGAACCCGCTGTAGTTGTAGATCGCCAGATAGCTCGACGCCGTCAGGAAGTTCAGGTTGGGCAGCTGCCGGTCGGCCTCGGCGGTCACCGTCTCGAGCGCCGGCCGACCGTAGAGCAGGTGGGGATATGGGACGTCGAACACGCGATGTAGATCGCTGCCGATGTGGGAGGTCGCGGTGCGAGTCCGGATGATCGCCTCCCCCCCGGGACGGAGCACCGAGTACGCCTTGAGACAGGCCGCCTCGACCTCGTCGGCGCTCATGTACTGAAGCGTCGAGGAGCTGATGATCAGGTCGACGGAGCCGGGTTCGAGCTCGTCCATTTCGGCGAAGTGGCCGTCGTGGAACTCCACGAGCCCTCCCAGCAGCTCGTACTCCCAACCGTGATCCACGGCCTGCCAGCGCGGGGTCAGATCGACGCCAATCAGCTTCGCGGGCCGGAAATGCTCGGCGAAGAACTTCAACGTGTACCCCCAGCTGCACCCGAGGTCGAGCACGACCTGACCATCGATCAGCGGGTCGTAGCGCGCGAACAGCCCATCCCACAGCCCTTGCGCCCATTGCGTGCCCCACTCCTGGGTGGCCTTTTCCGGCGTCGCGCTCATTCCGACATCAGCAACCCTCGGAGCTCCTCGAGCCCGCTCTCGCCATCTCCAGGACGGCGCAGTCGTACACGGAATCCGGCCACGCTGAGCTCGGAGGCGTCGAAGACCTTGAGCTTGTCGAGGAATGCCTGCGGCTCGTCCTGCTCGAGCCGCACGTCCTCGATCTCCAGCCCCGCCCGCCGGAACAGCACGAAGTACGTCGCGCGACACATGCGGTTCCGCGCGGTTGGGGGGTCCCACCCGCTGGCCTCGAAGTACTCCTCGACCGCATCCTTGGCGAACGCCAGGTGGGCGTACGGCGTGCGCACGTGGTCGCCGAGGCCTCCGCCGTCGGGCCCGAGCCACGTCCGCGTCTGGACCAGGCACTCGCCCCCGGGTCGCAAATGGTCGCGGATCCACCGAAAGGCCCGATGGACCGCGTCCGGCGAGGACTCATAGAGGACGTCGCCGACGACGACCACGTCGTAGATCCGCTCCTCGAGCTCGCCGCCAATCCCTGCCGGAGATTCGACGGCGTCGAGCTCGGCCACGCCTCGGTCGGAGCGCAGTGCGTCCGCGTGGCCGGCGTCCGCGGGCGCGATCACCAGCACCGCCCGGCCCTGCCAGTCGACAGCGAACTCCTCGATCAGCTCGGTCATGTCGAGAGCGCGGACTCGAGCGACGCGAGATATGACTCCGAGTACCGGCGGGTCGCGGTGGCGGTGGGGCGCCGCCCGCGGCCGTCGTAGCCTGGGAGCGGATCGAAAGGCGCTCCCGCGCCGGGCCACTCGTGGCGGCGCGCAGCGAGCTCGGCGAGCGAGACGCCGGTGACCGACGGCCTGCCCGCGAGCTCCCGAAGGACCTCGCTGAACGTGTCGATCCGGCGGTGGTCGACGTGGTCAAGCTGGATCAACGGCGCGCCGACGTTGTAGCCGGAGATCGCGCGCTCCTCCGCTCCGACGAGCTCCTCCCACCGCTGGTTCCACGCGGCCCACGAGGCCTCGTCCCGGATCGTCGTGCGACCGAGGAACGAATACGAATGGGCGATGTAGCAGACGGTCGTCGGTGGTCCCGTGTCGGCGCCGAGGGTGGCCGCGACGGCAGCGCGCTGCACGGTCGGCGAGGTCACGGGCGCGAACTGCTCGGCGCGCCAGCGGCTGCCGTTGTGCCACAGGTGCCACGTGATCGGGACCTCGAGCACGCCGTCGATCCATGCCGGCTGCGTGCGCGCGCTCAGCCAGGGCGCGACGTTGCAGTTCTTGAACGGATTGACCGACGAGTCGACGACGATCCCGAGGTCCCGGAGCACCGGGAAGTGCGAGTCGAAGATCCGGTAGGCACCGGCCCGGTACGCCAGCGGCGGTCGTCCTGCGCGGCGTTCGAACAGTTGGATCGCGACCTCGAGAGCGGCGCGGAACATCGCCGGGTCATCGCGCAGCGTGGCGAACGAGAGCGCACGGATTCGATCGTCCTTGGCGAACCGCAGATGGGGGCTCGGGTGCAGGTGCAACTGGGCATCGTGCCCGCGACCGAGCACCTCGTCGAAGACGGGCTGCAGCGAGCCCTCGCCGAACTGAAACTCGGCGAGGATGTCGATGAAAAACGTGCCCTTGAAACCGTGCTCATCGAGCATGTCCATCTGCCGTCCGATCCCCACCCGCCCAGGCTCGCCTTCCCGCGCGCCGAAGATGTGCTCCTGGATCCCTCGCCGGCCGTCGGGCTCGGCCATCCAGCGCATGTGCACCTCGGTATCCGACGTGAACAGGAACAGGAGCGCGCCGGCACCCGGTTCGCGATCGACCGACTTGACACCCGGTTGCGAGATCGAGACGGTCGCGGGCAGTGACCGGTAGGCGCCGGCATCGACCCAATTGCCGGCCTCCCATCGTTGGACGCGCCACCGGTAGACATGGCCTGGCTCGAGCCGCCCCGGGTCGAGCGTGTAGGAGCGCTCGAGCGTCGCCGCCTTGATGACGACCGCACCCGCGGAGTCGTCGTGGACGACGACACGGTGCAGGCTCGCGTCGTCGTCGGGCAAGGCCAGGGCGATCGCACCGGGAGCCGGCTCGCTCGGCCATTCCATGTACGGGAGGTAGTCGACCCACGCGCCGTCGGGCCCGGGAACCTGGACGCGCCACTCCGGCCAGTCCCCCGCCTGGGCGGGACCTTCGACCGACACCTCCGGCTCATCGGTCTCGAGCTTCAGCAGCTCGCCGGGTGCAATGTTGCTCACCACCACCCGGTAGCGGGTCGCGTCTGGCGCCGACGGCCACCGCAAGCTGACCGGAAAGTGAGGCGGCATCGGGCCGCCAGTGTACATAGGGGAGTTCGGCGCTCTCCTATGATCGCGGCGTGGTCGAACACAAGCTGACCTGGCCCGAGGTGCAGGGCGCGCACGACTACCGCGTGCTCATCCGCGACGAGCGCAGCCGGGCGTTCGTCGCCGATCAGGTGCTGACGGCGGCGTACTGGACGATCCCGGCCGGCACGCTCGACGGCGATGCGCGCCATTCCTGGCAGGTCCAGTGGCGCGCTGGCGAAGGCGACGGGTGGCGCCCGTTGCTTCCCGAGCTGCCCCTCGAGGGCACGCTCGTCCCAGCCTCGGCGGTCACGAGCGAGCTCAGCTGGGAGGACTCGAACGCCGCCGCCTACCGCGTCCTGATCCGTGACCACGAGTCCGACGGCCTGCTGCTGAAGCTGCCCGTGCGGGCCACGACGTACACCGTGGACTGGTCGCTGCTCCCAGCGCCGGCTCAGTATCGCTGGCGCCTTCAGACGTGGGACATCGCGACGGGAAGCTGGCAGGACCTGGCGCCGTACGCGCCGCTGCCGGAGCCGGAGCAGGCGCCCACGCTCAGCCTGAGCGCGTCCGAAGCGCCGGCGTCACCCGCGAGCGACCCGCGCGTCCTGTTGCTGTTCACGGTCGACACCGAGGCGACGCTCCAGTACATGTCCGATCCGGATCCGCGGCGCGCGGTCGATGAGTTCATCTTCTGCAGGCACGCCGACGGTGATGCGGGGATCGAGATGATCATGGACGCCCTCGACCGCCACGGGTTCAAGGGCACGTTCTTCCTCGACGTTCTGTCCGAATACCAGTTCGGCGAAGGCTCGCTCGAGCCCGTCGTCGACGCCATCAAGCGCCGGGGACACGACATCCAGCTGCACCTGCACACGGCGCCGCATCTTCGCTTCGCCGCGGATCCGAGCGTGCGCGCCCTCTCCGACGCGCTCGCGTCCTACAACCCGGACCGCTTCCGGGGCGCGCTTGAGTTGGCGGTGGAACTGTTCGTCGAGCGGGTCGGTGAGGTGCCCGTCGCGTACCGCTCGGGCGCCTATCGGATCACCGACGAGTTCCTGCGGATCCTGCCCGAGTTCGGGCTGCGGATCGATTCGTCGATCTACCCGTTCAAGAACTGCGAGGTGTCGTCGTGGATGCGCGCGCGGACCCAGCCTTTCCGCGTCGGGACCGTGCTCGAGATCCCGGTCAGTTGGCGGCTCGAGTGGCGCCAGAGCGGGCCCGTGCCGATGCAGTTCGCCCCGTATCGCCAGGGGGGCGACGAGAACCGGTCGTTCACCCAGCTGCGAGCCGCTCCCGACGGCCCACCGACGACGCTCGTGTACCTCGGGCACTCCTATCAGTACCGGATGCGGGGTCCTGACATCGCGTCCGACGATGTGCTGCGCTGGCGCGCCACGCTCGAGTCGCGGCTGCTGCGGGCCGAGCACACCGGCTCCTACGACCGGACCGCGCCACCGTGGTTCTTCGGCGAGCCAGACGGCAGCCGAATCGAGCTACTCGAGCAGAACCTGGCCGAGCTCGGCGCCCGGGGCGACGTGGCGGCGCCCACGATGCGCGAGGTCGCGGACGGGCTGATGGACCTCTGGGAGGATCGGGTGGTCCCGATCGACCCCGTCCCAGAGCTCCGCGACGACCGGGGGCCGTCACACCTCACGGCGACGCGGGTCTACTCGCAGGACTATCTGCGCCACCTGGCGTGATGTCGGTCAGCAGGCCCACGTACGCGGCCGCGACGTCTTCGGACGAGTAGGCGTCGAGGACTGCGCCGCGGAGCGCCGCCCTGTCCCAGGTCTCGCTGCGCACCCGCTCGATCGCACCTGCGACTGCCTCCCCGGTCGCCTCGGCGAGCCCGAGTCCCACCTCCATCCCGCACGCCCGCGAGATCTCGCCCACGGTGGGGAAGCCGATCACCGGCGTTCCGCACGCCAGCGCCTCGATGTACACGATGCCGAACGACTCGCTCAGGCTCGGGAGGCAGAAGACCTCGGCCCCGGCCATCGTCGCCTGCATCGCGGCTGGGTCCAGCGATCCGGCGAAGCGGACCCGGTCGGCGATCCCGGTCTCGGAGGTCATCGCCTCGAGCGCCGCCCGCTCCTTCCCCTCCCCGACGATCGTCACCGTGAGCTCGGGAAGCAGCTTGGCCGCCTCGAGCAGCGCCACCGGATTCTTTCGCGGGATCAATTCGCCGGCGAACACGGTGCCCGATCGCGGCCCGTCGACCGCGACCGGGTCCGCGAAGCGAGATTGCAACGGGTACCGGATCACCCGGGTCGCGTCGGGGTAGGGCAGCCCCAGCTCTCGGCCCTCGTCGAGACAGTAGTCGGACGGGACGACCAGTGCGGACAGTCCGCCCATCGCGCGGTGCATCCGCTCCCGCGCGGCGTCCGGGTCCTCCGCCTGGGTGATCTGATGCCACGAGTGTGCGACGCCGACGAGCGGGAGCTCTGGTGCCACCGTCGGAAGCGTCAACCCCCAGCTCGTGCTGAAGTGATTGAGGAGCGCGACGTCCGGCTGCAGCTCATCCAGGACAGCCTCGAGAAACGCCTCGCGTCGCTGACCCTGCTCGAGGACCCGCACGGGCACGGGGGCCCGGCCGTCGCCCGAGCCGGTCGTGACGATCCCGACCGCCTGCACCGGGAACTCGCCGTCGCCATGGATCGTCTCGACGAGGGTCGCATGGAACGTCGCCACCCCGCCCCGGCGTCCGCCGCCCCATTCGGGGGGAACCGAGCCGAACGTGATGAGCCGGACGGGGTTCACCCGTCGGCTGCCACGGGCGTCGTGGCGATCGACTCGAGCACGCGCGCGGCGGCCGCGTTCAGCGCGTCCGCGTATTGGTCGCCGTCGCTTGATCTTCCGCCGGTCGCCAGATCGAGCAGCAGGGCGAGCGAGACATCGTGGGGGCCGAGGCGTGAGTCCTCGAACAGATCCCGCGCCGTGCCGTCGTGGTGGCGCAGGTTCGGCTCGACCCACCGCTCGATCTCGCGACGGACGTCCGGGTCCGCGGCACGCTCGGGCGCGTCGAGGAACGCGGCCAGGTCCTGACACGCGGCGAACGGATCGCTGAGCAAGGTCCGGTAGCCGACGAACATCCGCGGGTCGTCCGCCGTCGCCGCGATGGCGTAGCCCGTGTAGAGCCGCCACAGCGCGATGCTCTGCTCGATCGTCAATCCGTCACGGCGCTCGAGCGATGCGGCGATCTCCAGTGGATGCCTGTGGCAGATGACGAACGTGGCCGATCCGATCAGCGGACGCCAGAACGGCAGCGTCAGGCACGTCCTCGGATCCTTGAAGCCCCACAGTGGCTGGTGCGCGAACTCCTCTCGGAGGATCCCCGCGGCCTGTTCGCGTAGATCGTCCAGAGATGGATCGGATTCCCATCCCGGTGCCAGCGGCGGCGGGTCGCGCCACGAGCCGCCGAGTCTGCGCAACAGCGCGGTGTTCAGCCGCATCATCGCGTAGTGCTCGAAGAATCCTCTCTCGTTGATGTTGTCGATCGCCGCCAGCAGACTGTCTGGTTCGCCGACGTCGACGCCGAGGATGTTCAGCATCCGCATCGTCACCGACGTGCCGGTGCGGGCCATCCCGAGCACGACGACGACCCGTCGTACGGGCCGCTCGGGGCCGGTCGGCCTGTCCGGCGAGACGGGGGCGCCGGCGCGGCGAGGCCCGCCCCGTTGCGCGAGCGCGGCATCTGCCGCGGCGATCAGCTCGGCGGCCGAGGAGGGCTCGCCGACAACGAGGTCGTACGCTGACGCCTCGCCGGCGGGCGGCGCGCCGCTGCTGCAAAGCAGCACGTTGAGCCGCCCCGGGGTGACGGCGTGACGTCCGTGGCCATCGAACAGGTGCACGACGACGTCGTCGAGGAGCCACGTGTCGGTGCCGTCCGCCACGTGCGCCGAGTGGCCGGCGGCCTCGATCTGCTCGAGCAGCTCACCCACCTCGCCTTCGGGAGTGCCCGCACCGGGCTTGACGCAGTAGCTCACGCCGGCATCTGCCTCGCCGGCGTCCCCGTTCCAGATCCGCTCGGAGCCCGGGACGTCGACCGCGGGGACGTCGAGTGCGTATTCACGGCGCAGTGCTGGACCCCACCGCTCGAGCAGCAGCGTGTGGTTGGCCCGGATCGCGTCGCCGGCGCCATCGGGCGATCCCCGGCGAGTCGACAGGGGCCGGTGCAGCAGGACGGTGGTCCGGCTCATCGTGATCGTCCCGCCCCGTCGGGCCAGTCTCAGGCACAGATCGATGTCCTCGCCGCCGTACCGGTAGCGCTCGTCGAAGCCGCCGACCTCCTCGAACTCTCGTCTGCGAGTCAGCGCGCACGCAGCCGCGACTGCCGCGACCGCGCCGTCGGGCCCGATGATCTCCGCCACGTCGCCGCCCAGTCCCCGCAGTACGGGTCGAAGTACGCCGCGGTCGAGCCGGAACGCGATCCCATCGTGCTGGACAGCTATCGGGCGGCCGGTGACGGATGTTCGGTTGGGATCGACCAGCACCGCGCCGGCGATCGCCGTCCCGGGACCCTCCAGAGAGGTGACCAGCCGGCACAGCCAGCCGCGCTCGATCGGCTGGATGTCGTTGTTCAGGAACAGCAGCAGCTCGCCGGAGGACCGCGCCGCCCCGACGTTCATGGCGGCCGAGAAGGAGAGGTTTCGTGCGTTGCGCACGATGATCATCGGGAACGGAACCGCCATCGACTCGAGCCACTCGACCGTGCCATCGCTGGATGCGTTGTCGACGATGACGACCTCGAGCGCCGGATAGTCGGTGCCGTCCGCGAGCCCGCTCAGCAGAGTCCCGAGCAGCTCGCGGCCGTCGTGCGTTGGGACGATCGCCGACACGCTCGGCCAGCGCTCGCGCGCCGGCGGCGGCGCGAGCAGCCCATTGATCTCTGCGGCTAGGTCCGCAACCCGCCCCGTCTCTTCGGCATCAACTCTCACGTCCGTGGCCCCTGGACTCGGGACACTAGCCTAATTTCTGGAAGGTGTTTCGGCGCCACGGATACTCTCGTCGCAGCATGCCAAGGGCGCGAAGGTGTGGGGGGGATCGCTGTGATCGTCGGCGCGCTGGCGTGCGCGCTTCAGGGTGGCTCGGCGGTGGCGGCGAGTCCTCCGCAGGCCCTCGAGCGGATCGCGATCGTGGAGCACGGCCACCGTGTCTCGCGACAGGTGCTCACCCGGGACGCCCGGATCCTTACCTATCAGGTGAATGATCAGCTGCGGCACTTCTGGCCGGGGCCAAGGGTCGACATCGAGCCCGTCCGCGGCCACGTTCCGGCCAGCCGGCCACTGATCGATCTGAGCGGCTCGCGCTCGCCGGCGGGCACCGGCGGATACCACACCACCGGCGCCCACGGGCGGCTGCTCGCGGTCATCTACCTGCAGCGCTGGGGTACTCATTGGACGGTGGGCGCCTCGCACGAGTTGCTCGAGATGCTCGTGGACCCGATCGGGGAAACCGAGAGCTCGAACTACTCGAGGAGGTGTGCGACCCGGTGCAGTTCGTCTGGTACTGGCTGCACGGCGCGTGGGTCTCGGACTTCGTCACGCCGTCGTGGTCCACGGCGGTCCGGGGCCGTGGGACATGGCGGGCCAGATCAACGCGCCGCGGACCTTCGCCCGAGGTGGCGAGGAGGACTACCACACAGCCGACGGGTGGCACGAGATCGGGCCGGGGGCGGTGATGACGCGATACCCGAAGCCGCTGCGGGTTCGCCGGCCGCGAGGCTGAGACGATTCGGGCCCCGTCACTCGGGAATCAGCAGGAGCTTGCCCGTCGTCCTTCGCGCCTCGAGATCCTCCTGCGCTTGACGTGCCTGATCCAGCGGATACCGCGCGCCGATCCGGACATCGAGCCTTCCGGACTCGATCAAGCCGAACAGCTCACGCGCGCGCTCGCTGAGCAACTCGGGCGTCCGCGTATAGGTCTGCAGGGTCGGGCGCTGGACGTACAGCGATCCGGCGCCGGCGAGCGTCTGGACCCGGAACGGGTCGGGCTGCCCGCTGGCCGCGCCGTACAGGATCATCCTCCCCATCGGCCGGAGCGCCGCGAGCCCGTCGAGGAACGTCGTCTTGCCGATCCCGTCGTACACGGCCGCGACACCCTCGCCGCCGGTGAGGTCGCGCACGCGTTCGGCGAACCCCGCGTAGCCGATCGCCTCGTCGGCGCCGGCGCCGCGTGCGAGCGCCGTCTTCTCCTCGGTTGAGGTCGTCGCGATCACCCGCCCGCCCCGGAGTTTCGCGAGCTGTGTCAGCAGCAGTCCGACGCCGCCCGCGGCGGCGTGCACGAGCACCCAATCGCCCTCCTGCACGGGATACGAGTCAGCGACCAGATAATGCGCAGTCATCCCCTGGAGGAGAGCGGCGGCCGCGACCTCGGAGCTGACGTCGTCGGGAATCGGAACGAGTGCCGGTCGCTTCGCGCTCACCTTTTCGGCGTAGCTGCCGGGGACCGCCACCCACGCCACGCGTTCGCCCGTGCCGGCGATCGTGCCGGCGCCCTCGACGCCGATGATCGCAGGCGGCGGTGAGCCGTAGCCGCCGCCGTTGCGTTCGTAGACGTCCCGGTAGTTGACGCCCACCGCCTCTACGTCGACGAGCACCTCGCCGTCGGCCGGAACGGGGTCCGGCACATCCTCGTAGGAGAGGACCTCGGGACCGCCGTTGCGCTCGAACACGATCGCCCGCATCGGACCGGAGGATATTTCGTCTGGGATCCAGCCCGCGATACCCTCGCCCTTGTCCAGAGGAGAGGGACCCGGCCCGAGTTGCCCGAACTCCACACTCAGATATCCGAGATCGATCGGCGGTTGCGCGAGATTCAGGATGAGCTCGCGCCCAACGGCGACGCGACGTTGGCCGCGGAGCAAACGGAGATGCCCCCGGTCGTCGAGCGTCTGACCGAGCTTCACGCGAGCCTCCTGTCCTCGATGGCCACCTTGCTCGCGGAGTTCCAGGAGACGGTGGCGGAGCTGCAAGAGCCCGTCAGCACGAGGGTCAGCGTCTCGGCAGGACCGTTCACCACGATCGCTGCGGTCCATGCTTTCGAACGTGACCTCGCGCGGCTCCCGGGGGTGCGCGAGGTGTCGCTGCGCGGCTACGAAGGCGACGACCACGTCGTGATCGACGTGCAGCTCGCGGTCACGACACCGTAGCCGTCGTGACCCCCTAATCTGTGAGCATGACCAAGGCGATCTCTTTCGCGCGGGGCGCGCCGTCGCTCGACATCGTCGACGTAGACGGGCTGAGGGGCGCCGCGGAGCGCGCGTTCACGAATGACCCCGCCGGCGTCACGGCTTACGGCACCTCGATCGGGTACCCGCCACTGCGCGAGCTGATCGCCGAGCGCCACCAGGTCGACCCGAGCAGAGTGCTCGTCACCAACGGCTCGATGCAGGCCGATGCATTCCTGTTCGACGCTCTGATCGAGTCCGGCGACTCGGTGGTCGTCGAACGCCCCACGTATGACCGCACGCTGCTGGCGCTTCGCAATCGTGGGGCCGACGTGCGGGCGGTCGAGCTCGAGCACGATGGGATCGACGTCGCCGCGGTCGAGCGGGTGCTCGCCGCGGGCGCGCGTCCGAAGCTCGCGCACATCATCCCCACGTTCCAGAACCCGGCCGGTTACACGCTCTCGGCCGAGAAGCGCCTGCGACTGCTCGAGCTCGCTCGCACGCACGAATTCATGATCTTCGAGGACGACCCGTACGTGGCGCTGCGCTTCAAGGGGTCGCCCGTGGCGACGATGCTGTCGACCGACGGCGACACCGTCACGTACGCATCGTCGTTCTCCAAGACGGTCTGCCCGGGGATCCGGGTCGGATACCTCGTCGGCCCGCAGGAGCTGATCGCGCGGATCGCAAAGCTCGCGACCAGCACGTACATCTCCCCGAGTATGGTCTCGCAGGGGATCGTCTACGAGTTCTCTCGTTCGGGCGCGCTCGAGCGGTCGATCGAGACCGTCAAGCAGGCGCTCAGCGAGCGGGCCACGGCGTTGTGCGAAGCCCTCGGGCGCGACCTTCCCGACTGGCGCTTCGTCGAGCCGGAGGGCGGCTACTTTCTCTGGGTCGAGCTTCCGCGTGGCACCGACGTGGGCGCTCTGTTTGAAGCGGCGGCCGAGCGTGGCGTGCAGTTCGTCAAGGGCTCGGACTTCGTGCTCGAGGGAGGAGGTTCGAGTCTTCGTCTCGCCTACTCGGGCGTCACGCCGGCGGAGATCGATGAAGGCGTGAAGCGCCTGGCCGATGCGTACCGCGACGTGACCGTGGGCTCGGCCAGCGCCGATGCAGCCTGACGCGCCGGACGGAGCGCGTCAGCGTCCGTAGCGCTCGCGCCCGAGCACGAGCTGCTCCGGGAGCGCGATCCGCGGGGGCGGTGACGGATCGGCGACCACCGACACCGTCTCCGCGACGCTCGAGGTCACCGTCGCGGTCCGCCCGTCGGTGGCCACGGTCACGTTCTCACCGTCGTTGGTGGCGATTTCGCCTTCCAGTCCGGGTTCGATCCCGACGTCCTTGAGGTAGTGCAGGAGATCTTCGGCCTCGTTCTCGAGGCGCAGGATCGTGACCTTCGCGCCTGGCTTGCAGTCCGCCAGCGGCACTCCGTCGATCCGCTCGCCGACCTTAATCGGATGGCCGTGGGGGCAGGTCTTGGCGTCGCCCACGGTCGCGCGGACGTACGCTTCGAACCGCGGCGTCATCGCGTGCTCGAGCTGCTCCGCCTCCTCGTGTACGTCGTCCCACGGGACGCCGACGACGTCGGTCAGAAATCTCTCGATCATCCGGTGGCGGCTGACGATCGCCTCGGCGTGCTCGCGCCCGGACGCGGTGAAGTCGATCGTGCGTCCGGAGTCGCGGGTGATGTAGCCGTCGCGTTCGAGGCGGCCGAGCATCTCGTGGACCGTGGGGGCGGAGAGTCGCATCGCCCGGGACAGGTTGGCCCCGGTCATCGGCAGCCCCGCCTCGAACAGCCAGAACAGCGACTCGAGGTACTCCTGCTCCGCCACGGTCGCGTGCTCGCTGGCCACGTCTGGATCGTAGCGGTCGGCCGACCCGGGTCCCGGGCCATTAGCATCGGGTCGATGGCACTCCCACTCAAGCCGCCGATCGAGCCGCAGCTCGCCCGCTCCAAGCCCGAGCTGCCGACCGGCGATCAGTGGGCCTACGAGCCGAAGTACGACGGCTTCCGCGCGATCGCCTTCGTCGACGGCGACGATTGCATGCTCCAGTCGCGCGGGAGCAAGCCGCTTTCGAGGTACTTCCCCGAGCTCTCATTCCCGCCCGGCCGCTACATCCTCGACGGCGAGATCGTGATCGACGCCGACGACGGGGGCCAGGACTTCGGCGCCCTTCAGAACCGGATCCACCCGGCCCTGTCCCGGATCACGATGCTCGCCGAGGAGACGCCGGCTCGATACGTCGCCTTCGACCTTTTGGCTCACGACGACGAGGCGCTGCTCGATCGGCCCTTCGCCGAGCGGCGTCGGGAGCTCGAGGCGCTCGCCGACGGCGGATTCGAGGTCACCCCGCTGACGCACGACCGCGCCGAGGCTGAGCCGTGGCTGCGCAGCGGCGAGGGCGTCGTCGCCAAGGAGGTCGGAGCGCCCTACCGGCCCGGCCAGCGCGTCGGGATGGTCAAGGTCAAGCGCGTGCGGACGATCGATGCCGTCGTGGCGGGCTACCGGCCGGGGAAGGAGGAGGGAACCGTCGGGTCACTGATCCTCGGTCTCTACGACGACGCCGGGAAGCTGCACGTCGTCGGTCACTCCTCCGGGCTGCGGGCCGCCGAGAAGCGGGCGCTGGTCGACCGGCTGGCTCCTTATGAGACGGGCAACCGCGGCCACGGCGACCCGAGCCGGTGGAAGAACGAGAAAGAACTCGAGTGGATCGACCTGCGCCCGGAGCTCGTCGTCGAGGTCACGTTCGATCACGCCAGCGGCGGTCGCATCCGCCACGGGACCAAGATCCTGCGCTGGCGAGACGACAAGCCGCCGACCGAGTGCCGGCTCGACCAGATGCAGCAGTAGCGCATGGCCTTTCTGTCGCTGGACCGGTCCGGGACGGTCGCCGTGATGACGATCGATCGCCCGCCCGCCAACGCGTTGAACGTCGAGCTGGTGGAGCAGCTCGCCGACGCGGTCGAGGAGGTCGCGCTCGCGCCGCCGCAGGCCCTGGTGGTATCGGGTCGACCGGGGTTCTTCTCCGCCGGCGCCGACCTCAAGGCGGTGCCGAACCACGGCCCCGAGGAGCGCCGGCGGATGGTGGGCGGCATCAACCGGATCGTGCTCGCGTCCTACGGACTGACCTGCCCGACGGTGGCCGCCGTCACCGGTCACGCGATCGCCGGCGGGATGGTGGTCGCGCTCGGCCTCGACATCCGGATTGCGTCGACCGAAGGCCGTTACGGGCTGACCGAGGTCAAGGTCGGCGTGCCCTATCCGCAGGCGGCCATCCGCGTCGTGCGGGCCGAGTTGGCGCCGCACGTCGCGCGGCGGTTGGCCTTCGGCAACCAGCTGATCGACTCCATGGAGTGCCTCCGGCTCGGCGTGTTCGATGAGGTCGTCGAGCCCTCACAGGTAGTCGACCGCGCGATCGCCGTCGCCGAGGAGCTCGCCGCCATGCCCGCCGACGTCTACGCCCGCACGAAGCTCGACCTCCGTGGCGAAGCGCTGGAGGCCATGCGTACGGCCGCCGAAGCCGACCCGCTGCTGGCCTAGGAATGGCGATCCCCGGCGTCCCGACCACGATCCTCGTCGCGCCCGACTCGTTCAAGGGCACGTTCTCCTCGCCCGAGGTCGCCGCCGCGATCGGCCGCGGCCTGCGGGCCGCGGGTCGCGAGGTCGATCTGTGTCCGATCGCGGACGGCGGCGAGGGAACACTCGCCGCGCTGGCGCCGGCTCTCGGCCTCGCGCTTTACCGCGCCACGGTCACCGATCCGCTCGGGCGCGCGATCGAGGCGGAGTTCGCGGTCGGCGACGGCGTCGGCGTCGTCGAGATGGCGGCCGCTAGCGGGCTCGGGCTGGTCGCCAAGGACGAGCGCGACGCCCTGGCGGCGATGACTTTCGGGACTGGGGAGTTGATCCTCGCCGCGATCGAGGCCGGAGCACGGGTGGTCTATGTCGGCGTCGGCGGCAGCGCGACCACCGATGGCGGCGCCGGCGCGATCCGGGCGATCCGGCGAGCGGGCGGCCTACGAGGAGCTCGGTTGGTCGTGCTGTGCGACGTACGGACGCCATTCGAGGACGCGGCCCGCGTCTTCGGGCCGCAGAAAGGCGCCGGGCCCGAGGACGTCCGCCGCCTGACTAAGCGCCTGGTGGCGATGGCGCGCCGGCTCGAGCGTGATCCTCGCGGCGTCCCGATGACCGGCGGCGCCGGCGGTCTGTCCGGCGGCCTGTGGGCCGCGTTTGGCGCCGAGCTCGTCCCCGGCGCCGCCTTCATCCTCGACGAGATCGAGTTCGACCGGCGCATGCGCGCTGCCCGCGCGGTAGTCACCGGCGAGGGCAAGCTCGACCAGCAGAGCCTCGCCGGCAAGGCCGTGTCCGAGATCGCCACGCGCGCGCGCCAAGCCGGCGTGCCGAGCTACGCGATCGTCGGCCGCCGGGAGCTCGACGCGTTCGGGATGCGCGTCCTGGATCTCCAGGTGGTCGAGGAGGCAGGGACGCTGAAGAAGATCGAGGCCGCGGGGCGGGCGCTGGCGCGAGTCGTCTAGGCCAGGGAACGGCGCTGGGGAGGGGGAAGGGAGCGGGGACCATCGCGCCCTCTCATGGTGCTTAACGCGACAACCTCGCCGGGGATGGCGAGGCCTGTCGAGTTATGCATGAGGAGTGTGCTCAAGTCGACAGGGCTCGGCCTTTGCGCCGAGGTTGTCGTGTTATGCAGCATTTGATGCCCTGGATCCCGCGATCGAGCCCCACCCTCCCTCTTCCCCAGCGCCGTTTTCGCCAGGCCGATCGACCGCCACGCTGCGGCCGAGAGTTGACGCCCCCGCCCGGACCCGGCGATACACGGCCTCCCGCCTGCGGGCCGCTCGGCATCCAGCCTCGCCAAGACCGGCCCGCGCGGGACTCATCCGGCTCCGCGCCCGACCGTCGAGGTAGAGCTCAGACGCGAGGTCAGTGCGCGAACGCCTGGCGCTTCTCCGTCGCCGGGCCTGGGAGCGGCTGGCTGAGCGAGTCCAGGAACTCGGTCTCATCGTGCAGGTGCTCGAGCAACAGGTCGGCCATCTCCATGTTCATCCCCGCCCGGATCACGATCCGGAGCACACTCAGGTCCTGGCGGTTCTCCGGGAACGTGTACGCCGGGACCAGCCAGCCACGCTGGCGCAGACGGTCGGCGACGTCGAACACGGTGTAGTTCTCGACCTCCGGCTTGAGCGCGAACGCGAACACGGGCAGATCCTTGCCCTCTGACAGCAACCAATACGGCCCCAAGGCGGCGACGCCGGTGGAGATGTGGACCGCGATGTCCTGCGCGCCCTGCATGGCCTCCATGTAGCCCTTCCGTCCAAGGACGGTGAACATGTAGTACTGGGCGATCACCTCGCTGCCGGGCCGCGAGAAGTTGAGCGCGAACGTCGGCATATTGCCGCCGAGGTAGTTGACATTGAAGACCA
This sequence comes from uncultured Solirubrobacterales bacterium, assembly GCA_963812225.1. GTDB lineage: Bacteria > Actinomycetota > Thermoleophilia > Solirubrobacterales > Solirubrobacteraceae > Palsa-465. Next base: position 222,024 of record CAWEUN010000001.1, on the reverse strand, counting down.
GATCCTTCGGCAGCGCCTGCTCGTCACGCCAGACCGCCCAACCGACGCCTGGGTACACCATCCCGTATTTATGGCCCGAGGCGTTGATCGACTGGACTCGGGGGAGGCAGAAGTCCCATTCGAGGTCGGGCTGGATGAACGGCGCCACGAAGCCGCCCGAGGCGGCGTCGACGTGGAGCGGGACGTACAGCCCCTTGTCGGCCTCGAGCTGATCTAGGGCCCCCGAGATCTCCTTGACCGGCTCATAGCTGCCGTCGAACGTCGACCCCAGGATCGCGACGACTCCGATCGTGTTCTCGTCGCAGTTCGCCACCGCCTCTTCGGGGCCGAGGTGGTAGCGGTCCCCCTCCATCGGGACGAGCCTTGGCTCGACCTCCCAGTAGCGGCAGAACTTCTCCCAGCAGACCTGGACGTTGGCGCCCATCACGAGGTTGGGCCGTTGGGTGGCCTTTCCGGCCTTGTCCATCCGCTCCCGCCAGCGCCACTTCAGCGCCATGCCGGACAGCATCGCCGCCTCGCTCGAGCCGGTCGTGGAGCAGCCGGTCGCCTCCTCTTCGCCGCAGTTCCACATGTGGGCGATGATGTTCACGCACCGCGATTCGATCTCCGCCGTCTGCGGGTATTCGTCCTTGTCGATCATGTTCTTGTCGGCGGTGTCTTGCATCAGCTTGTCCGCGATCGTCGGCATCCAGGTGGTCACGAACGTGGCTAGGTTGAGCCGAGCCTGACCGTCGAGCAGCAACTCGCTCGTGATGAGCTCGTAGGCGAGGCCTTGATCGATCCCCTCGTCCCGCATCATGTGCAGCGGGACCTGCAACCGCGGATCGTCCTCGGGGGTGGGTACTACTGCCGGCCGGCGGCGGTTGGCCCGCTCGCCCTGTCGGTGCAGCGCCATGAATTTCTCCTTGGTCAGGGTCAGCGACTGGGGTTGGCGCATCATCCCCTGATGGCGGGAGGGCCTGCAAGGGTGGACGCACTACCTAGATCACCACAGCGCATGAAGGGACACGGGCTTGCGGAACACGAGCCCGCGCACCTCGGCCGGGCGCTCCGGATCGAGTCGGAGGTCAGGCAACCGCGCCAGGAGTTCGGCGAGCGCGGTGCGCGCCTCGAGCCGGGCCAGATGAACGCCGACGCAGACGTGCGGGCCCTGCGCGAACGCGAGGTGGCGCCGGGCGTTGGTCCGCCTCAGGTCGAAGCGGTCCGGATCGTCGAATATCTCGGGGTCACGGTTGGCCGCGCTGATCGACAACCTGACCAGCTCGCCACGCGCGATCTCCGTGCCGTTGAGCAGCGCGTCCTCGGTCGCGTAGCGGTCGAGCATGGCGGCCGCCGGCTCGAGCCGCAGCGACTCCTCGATGGCGGCGTCGAGCAGCTCCGGGTCCTGACGGACCCGAGCGAGAGCGTCGGCATGCGTGAGCAGCTGCAGGATCGCGTTGGCGATCATCCCCTCGGTCGTCTCGATCCCGCCGAACAGAAGCACGGCGGCATTCGACGCGATCTGATCGTGGCTCAACGCTGAGCCCGTTGCGGCGGCCGCGAGCAAGGACCTCCGATCGCCGTGCCCGATCGCTGCCTCGAGCCGCGCGCGCAGAGCGGCGAAGGCCTCCCGGCCCGAGCCGCCGTCCGTGCCTGCCGTGATCTCGGTCACGGTGGCGACGATCGAGTCGTACCACGCGAGCATCGACGGGACCTCGCCCCGCTCGAGCCCGAGCGCCCGCGCCACGATCGCGGCCGCGAGCGGCCCGGCGAACGACCGGCGCAGCTCGCCGGCGCCGCCGGGCTCGAGGGCATCGAGCAGACGAATCGCCTCGCGCCTGGTGACATCGGCAAATCGCTCGCGGACCGCGACCGCCCGGAACGGCGCCACGAACGGCGCCCGGTGGCGCTCGTGCTCGGCGCCGTCGAGGCTCAGCATGCTCGGGCCGATCACCTGCGCGGTCGAGAAGCGTGGATCGTCGACGGTAAACGTCGTGGGGCTGCGCATCACCTCGAGGACCAGGTCGTGCCGGGTCACGAGCCACCCGTCGAGTGCCTCGATCCAGGACACCGGCTCGCGTTCGCGCAGCGTCGCGAGCAGCGGGTGGGGATCGTGCTCGAGCTGCGCCACGGTGACGGCAGCGCCGAGCGGGGAACGGTGCTCGGGCCTCACGACATGAGCATGTCATTCCGGCACGGACTCCCGTCCGGGTGGCGGCTGGCAGCCGATGTCGATCAGATGGCGCGCGAACGCCAATCGATCGCGGTCGGGGTGAAATGGCTCGTTGCCGTCGCGGAGCAACGCCGCCATCCGCTCGAGGTCGTACAGGAGCGCCAGCTTCCCCGGTGGGTCATCCCACTCTCCCGAGTCATAGCGTTGGCACCACGCGCCGAACGCGGCCAGCGCCTCGACCTGAACCTGGTCCTCCCACCACCCGGATCTGACGGGCAGCCGGTAGCGCTCGCGCAGCGTGCACACGTCCGTCCACAGCCGCTCGAACCACATCCATCGCTCGCGCGGATAGAGGCCGCGCCAGTCGAGCGGCCACCGCCGCTCGTCCGGGTCGATGGCGCCATCGCCGTACGGGTCATCCCAGCGCCCATCCTCCGGTTCGAACCAACTCATGGCCCGCTCGCCAGTCGTCGCAGACGCCGGTCGTCGAACCACGTCCGCAGGCGGATCTGTACGGGTGGAAGGCGACCGTAGAGGAGCAGGGCATGGCGCTCGGGCAGCTGGCGCAGCGCCTCGGGTGCAACCAGGGGGCGCCGGCGCCGCGCCGTCGAGCGGCTGGTGCCGCCCGCGCCGGTCGTGCGAGTCAGGTCGCGCGCCTCCTCCTCGCCGACAAGGCCGGCGAAGTAGCGCAGCGTCTCGAGGTCGGCGACGCCGGGGAGGAGCATCCGCGCCCGGTGGCTGTTCACGACCGTCTCCGCTTGCTGCCCGTAGCGCGACCGCGCCTGGGCGAGGTCGTGGAAGATCGAGACGAGTTGGATGTTGTGGCTCGGCGCCGTCGAGGCCACCTCGGCGAGATTGGGAAGCGGCGCAACGTTGCCGGCCTCATCCAGGCACAGTAGTAGGGGCAGTCCGAGCCTGCCGCCGGCAATCGTCGCGCGCTCGTAGGCCCGATCGACGACCTCGGAGAGAAGCGCGAGGAAGATCGGCCGCAGCAGCTTTGACGCCTTCGCGTCTCCGATCAGGTACAGCGTCGCCCGCTCGTCGAGCAGCCGATCGGCGGTGATCTCGCAGCCGTCGGCGGAGCGGGCCACGCGGGCGAAGCGGTAGGCCCGGAGCAGCGCCTGCACGGTCGCCTCGATCGAGGACCGCGTCCGATCGGCCTGGGTCTCGAACGCCGAGACGGCGTCGTAGGCGGCGTTCGCGCCGTCGAGCTCCGCCTCGTCCTTCGCGTCGCCCGCGAGCGTAGCCAGCGCTTGATGGAGCTCGCGCGTGCCCTGCCCGTACGCCCAGCGCACCACGCTGTCGATCCCCGCGCCGCTCCCGGCCGCCGCGAACAACAGCGGCGCGAGGCGCTGCTCGGCCGCGATGGCCCAGAAATCGCCGCCCTCGACGCTCCGCTGATCGAGCGCGCCGGCCGCCGCCAGGCGCCACGCCACCTCGAGCGCGCCGTCCCACGTGCCGGCATCGTGCAGTGGGGACCACGTGTGGGCCGCCGTCCCCGCGAGCGCGAACGGGTCGTAGATGAAGACGGACCCGAGCCGCCGTCGCCTGTGTGCTGTCGCCGTGAGCAGATCGGTCTTGATCGATGAGGCGACCGCGGGCCCGTCCCATTCGAGGAGCGCCGGGATCGCCAGGCCCGCCGACTTGCCGGATTGCGGCGGTCCGAACGCGACCAGCGCGTGACGGTGCTCGGCGTGGAGCAGTCGGCCCCGATGGCGCCCGAGCGCGAGCCTCCCGCCGCGCCGGGTCCGAGTGCGCAGCGACCGCAGATCGGCCGCACCGGCCCATCTGGCGCCGGCGCCGCCGCGGCCGAGCACGCCCGTCCGGGCGATCAGCGCGGCCGGCATGGCAGCTGCCCCGGCGAGCACCGCCAGCGCGGCGTAGAACGCGCCGGCGCCCGGGAGATCCGCGCGAGCGGGGGTCGGCCAGGCGTTCGCGGGGTCCGAGAGCCGACCCGGCAGCCGCACCAGCACGGCGAGCAGCTGACCGGCGCCCAGTCTCGGCCAGCCGTGCCCGAAGACCGCCCCGGCGATCCCGCCCCACAGCCAGACCACCGCGGCGACGGCGACGAGCGATCCGATCACGACGAGCATGGCGGCGTCGGAGATGCCGTCGGAACGGTGCGTCATCCCCGCGCGATTCTCTGGTCGCTCAGCCGCATGCCCGTATCCGTGTTGGTGAGCTCCGCCTCCAGGCCCGAGCGGTGATGCTGGACGACGTACGAGCGCGATCCGACGCGCCACAGCGCTTGCCCCGCCGCCAGCATCGAGATCAGTTCGGCCTCGGTCTCCGAGAGGCCCAGAAGTGTCCGGGTCAGCGGCACCTGGCTCTCGTCCTGGTGGTAGACGATCCTCGTCGAGGCGTCCGCGATCAACCCTTCGGCGATTCGCGATGCCCGCGACCCGGCGTCACCGGCCGCGTGCAGGTCGGCGAGCTTGTGCAGGACGACCAGATTCATGACGCCGAACTGTCGCGCGAGCTTGAAGTTCGACTGGAACCACTCGCCGAGGCCGGTGTGCTGCACGATCTTCCACGACTCGTCCGCGACGTTGATGAGCCGTTCGCGCCGCGGCCGCTCCGCCATCCGAGCCAACAGCGCACTCATCCACGCCGTCGCGCAGGCCATCAGGATGCCGACCGCCGGCGAGTCCCTGACGGCGTGGAGGTCGAGCACGAGGAGCCTCGCGTCGAGGTCGAGGCCGGGCGAGGTAGGGCCGTCGAACATTCCGCGCAGCGGTCCCTCGCAGAGATCCTGGAGGGCGAGCGCGGCACGTCTCACGTCGCGCGCGAGCTCTTGCGCCGTCGTGCGCAGCCGCTCCGCCATGTCGGCTACTGGGTCGAACAAGACCGCCGCGATGTCCGGCAGCGTCGGCTCGCGCCTTGTGCGGGAGCGCACGGTGCGAAGTGCCTCGCGGAGCGCGGCCGCCTCGACCTGCGTGATCTCACCGCCGACCGCCGTCACGGTCACCGCGCGCAACAGCTCGAGTTGCGCGTGCTCTTCGGGCCGCGACGCCAGAGGGTTGAGGCGAACGCCTCCGCCGGGCACGAGTGAGATCGGGTCGACGCCGACGGCCCTGCACAGCGGGCCGTACTCGCGCTTGACATCGAGCACGAACGCGCGCCGCCCGAATACGAGCATGCGCCACAGCAGTGTCTTCACCAGTGCGCTCTTGCCCTGTCCGAGCTTCCCGAGCACGATCGCGTTCGGGTCGTCGAGCACGCCGTCGCCGTACAGGACCCACGGGTCGTAGCAGAACGCGCCGCCGCTCGAGTCCCTGCCGATAAACACGCCGCGCCCGCCGAGACCGCCGGCGGCCATGAACGGGTAGACCGCCTGGGCGTGCCTCGTCGTCGATCGATGACCGGGCCGCGCAGCACTCACCGCAACCCCCGGCACAGCGGCAGTGTGAACGTGAATGCGTCGGCCTGCTGGCCATACATGCAGTGGAGCTCGAGCCGCGCGCGGGCGGCGTGCTCGAGCACCTCCGAGCTTGCCCGGCTCAGCTCTGCGCGGTCGCGGCCGGAAACCGTCACGAAGCCGGCCACCCTGACCTCGCTGTGCCCAGCCGCAAGCTCTGACTCCCGGCGCATCGTCGCATCCTGCGCCTGGCGCTGGCGGGCCGTTTCCGACTGACCGAAGCGATGCCGGAGCTCGCGATCGGCGCGATCGCGCGTGATCGCGGCTTCGACCTCGCGCGTGGAGCGCTCGGGTGGGATCGGCTCGAACGTCACCGCGACGGTCCGCACGATGCTCGAGCGACCGAGCAGCGCGTCCATGAACATCGGCGAGACCTCGACGCGCGGCCAGCCACCGATCCAGTAGGTCATGTGCATGGCGCCGTCGCTGCGGTAGTGATCCCACCCCTCCTCGGTTCCGAGCGGCCACGCGTTCGCCTCGGCGAGTCCGTCCCGGGAGCGGTCGGCGGCCTCGAGCGTCGCGAGCTCGGTCCGGGCGTACGGATCGAACGCGGTCCGCAGGGCCCGGGCGAGCTGACCGGGACTGAGCGCTCCGAGCACCGTCACCTCGGCGGCGCCGACGGCCTGGGCGACGCGTTCGGTCTCGGCGATCGCCGCGAGCCTCAGCGCATCGCTGCCGCGCCCGCGCACCCTCCCCACGTCTACCTGCACGGCGAGCAGGATCTCGTGCTCCTGCGCAACTGTCGCGGTCGTCCCGATCAGCTCGAGATAGGACTCGATCATCGGCGTGCCGCGGAGCGGGACCTCGGGATCTCGTTCGGCGTGCAGCCAGCGGGCGAGCTCGTCCCCCTGCGCCGGCGCCGTGCGCTCGATCCACTGGATCCGCCGGATCGAGCTGTTCGCGGCCCCCGACAGCACGAGACCCCAGCGGGCCAGTCGGCGCTCCTGCGCCTCGGGGTCGAGCAGTGAGAACGAGACGACCCGGCACGCCAGCACGCTCGTCAGCCGGCGGCCGCCTTCGGAGAGCAGGCCGATCGCGCGGTCGCGGTAGCTGGTTTCGAGGATCCGCACGCCGTGTAGCGCTGCCGGCAAGACGGGCTCGAGCGCCGCGGGTGCCCGGCTCCGGATCCGGAACCCGCTCGCCGGTAACGGCGAGCGGAATGTGTCCCGACGAGCGAGCTTCCGCCATCCGAATGACCCGACGATCGGCATCCACTCCTCGACCGTGCGATTGCCGATCGGCGCCACGGCCAGAACCACGGCGACGGTGAACGCAAGCGTCGCCGCCAGCGCGCCGGTGGCGCTCGGCGCCTGGTCCAGCGTGACGATCCCGAGCACGGCGCCAAGTCCGAGGATCGCCGCTTGACCGGCTCGGAAGGGCCCAAGGATTCCCCGGCGCTCGAGCGGGCCGAACACGTAGGTCAGCCGGGAGGAGGTCATGCTGGGTCATCCGGCGAGGGTGGCGGCTCTGTTCTGATCGAGATCGGGGCGGGAGAGATGTCGTCCTGCTGCCACTCCTCGCGCAGTCCGGGAGTCCGCGCTGGCGGATGCGGATCCCCGTTCTCGCTCGGCGCGCCACCGTTTGTTGCCGGCGCCTGGGGGGCCGGCTCGGGGGCATGATCGCCGAGCTTCTCCGTCTCGGCGATCGCCCCGTCACGCGCTCCGTCTGGCGCGTGCGGCCGCCGGCCATCTGTGTGCGCCTCCAAGCTGGTCGTCGCCTGGTCCGCGGTGCCCTCCGCGCCGGCGGCCGACTGGCGCGCGCCGATTGCCTCGCGCCGCAGCGAGCCGGCGGCGGCGCTGGCGACCTCGGCCATCGGCAGCAGCCGCACGAGCGCCCAGGGAGCGAACGCCGCCAGCGTGAGCAGCGCCACGCCGGCGAGCATCGCGGTCGGCCCGGCGAAGACGCCGCCACTGCCCAGCGCCGCGGCGGCGAGCGTGAGGACGGCGACGATCGCGAACTTCGCCAGGATCAGCGCGATCAACAGCTCGACCGCGCGCACCGCCCACACGCGCCGCGCCGGCCATACGAGGGCCGCGAACGCCAGGGGGAGCATCAGGACGACGACGTAGACGGCGGCCTCGCGGATCATGAGCTCGAGCCACAGCACGAACGCCGCCGCTACCACGAACACTCCCAGGAGGAAGGCGAGGAACGCCGACCCGTCGATCGTCGAGACCGCGCCGATCGTCCCGCCGATCTTCGCCAGGGCCCGGGCGCCATCACCGCCGGCGGCGGAGGACACAATCGCCGACATCTCGTCCGACGCGGCGAGCAGCAGCATCGTGAGCGGCGCGGCGATGCTCACGGCCAGCAGCGCCAGCGGCAGATAGCCGAACGCAGCTCGGACGAGCAGCGCGAGGTCCGAGCGCATCATCGCCTGGATCGCGGCCGCGAACAGGAATGGCAGCGTGAGCACCGCCGCGATGCCCGCCATTCGCCAGTAGGTCGCCGAGAACCAGGTCGACTGCAGCTGTGGGCTGGTGGTCTCAGCGATCAGTTTCGCCGTCTCGTCGAGCGAGGCTCTCGCGCCGACGAGAACCCACGCTCCGACCGCCGCGAACCCGGCGGCGAAACCCACCTTCGAGACGCCTCCGCCGACCAGCGCCTTCGCCGCCTCGCCGACGTGACCCGACAGGAGCTTCTTGCTCGCGTTGAGGAGGCGGCTGCTCTTCTGAAGGACGGAGCAGGCCTTGCCCAGGAGGCCGCTGACCAGTCCGCCCACGCTGCACACCGGCTTGACCGGGTTGAGCGCGGCGGCGGGTGGGGGCGCCGCCGCGATGGCAACCGTGGCGCAAGACAGCGCCAGGGCTCCGACCAGGGCGCGCCGCCCCGGCGCTCGCCGCCACCGCGCCGGGGTTCCGATGGCGGTCCGTCTCCCCATCACTTCGCCGTCGACCCGAGGTGCTGGAAGAAGTTGACGAGCCCCGGGGCCGCCCCGACCACGAGCGCCGAGGCACCCGAGATCAGCGCCGCCATCCGCCCGCGTCCCGCGTACTGATGGTTGTGCGTGTGCGACGCGACCGCCCACAGCGCCGCGCCAATGAACGCACCGAGTAGCGCAATCGCCAGCGCCCACGCCTCCGCCCCGTTGACGAGCTGCTGCAGGACGTTGCTTCCCGGCAGCCCCTTCAGATTGGGGTGAGCGGTCACAGCGAGACGAATCACGGCCATCGAGTCCTCCTGAGCCAAGTGGGACCAAATAAGTTCCGATGAATCTAGCAATACTGATTTAGTAGTGCTAGGTTTGTTCGTATCAACTTAGACTCAATTGGACTCGATAGCTGTCACAGATCGATCCGGCGTCGATGACGTCGGCGAGCTCTACCGCCTGCTGGCGGCGCGGCTCCAGCGGATCGTCCGCAACGACGTCCGCGCCTCTGACGCAGTCATCGACGATGCGTGCCAGTTCGCATGGGGATGCCTCGTGCGCCACTGCGAGCGCGTCCGCCGCGAGGCGGCCCTCTCCTGGCTCGCCACGACCGCCGTGCGCGAGGCGCTCAGACTGATCCGCCACGACGGCCGCGACGTGTCCCTCGAGGCGACGTTCGACGCCCCCGGCGCCAGCGCAGCTTCGTTGCTTCCGGGGCCCGACGAGCTGGTGGAACGACGCGAGCGCCTTCGAGCGATCGGTGACCTTCCCGTCCGTCAGCAGCGCCTGCTGTGGCTACAGGGCTTCGGGCTCAGCTATGACGAGATGGCGCGGCACGAGGCGTGCACGGCGCGCACCGTCGAGCGCCAGCTCACTCGCGCCAAGGCAACTCTCCGCCAGACGCCTGAAATCTGAGACCGGCGCCACTGAGGGTGGTCGATATCCCTTGGCTATTAAGGAAAATCGATCAGCCTCATGTGACGGGCCCCCGATCCGCCGGCGCCCGCCAACCCTGCCTAGCGTGCGCGCCCGCGCTTCCGCCGGCGCCTCTCCGCTGGGCTCAGCTTCCGCGGCTTGCCCCGCTGCTTGGACCCGGCGCGCCGGCTGCCGTTCAGCCCGTCGCCGCCAGCGGCCGCCGCGCGCGCCCGCACCGGCGCCCGCCGGCGCGCGTCGCGCCAGATGAAGAACGACACCGCGACGAGCAGCAGGCCGGCGAAACCGACGATGACGATCGCGTCCGACCCGCCGAGGCCGCTCCCCCCACTCGTGGACGTCCCGGTATTGCCCGTCGTCGCCGCCGGCGTGGTGGTCGTCGTCGGCGTCGTCGCCTGCGATTCCGGAATCCCGGGCGTGATCGGGTTGCCCAGTGGGTTCGAACCGGGCGCCCCGACCGCCGGCGTAGTGGAGGTCGTCGTCGCGGCCAGCGCCGCCGCGGGCAGCACGGCCACCGCCGCAAAGACACAAAAGACCACAAAGACCCGACGCACGACTGACGACCCTACCTCTCCTGCGCCAGCGGCTGCTCCATCGCGGGCGTTTCGGGTGCTTCGCGGTAGGGCTGCTCGTCCTCGACGTCCTCCTCGTGATACACGCTCTCGGCGTTGACCGACCAGATGTCGTGCTTCGTCCCGAGCAGGATGTTGTCGACGGCGCGCATCGCCGTCAGCATCGAGTGGTCCGAGTTGTTGTAGCGATGCAGGCCGTTGCGCCCGACCTGGATGAGGTTGTCGATCCCCTCGAGCCAGCCGCGGATCGTCGCGACCCGCTCGGCGTACTCGACGTCGTAGATCGGGTACGCCTTGTGGACGCGTGCGACGAAGCCGAACTTCACGCTGGCGGCGCGCGCGAGGTGCAGCTTCTCGATCTCTCGGCTGGCCATCGCGACCAGGTCGTCGTCGTCCATGTTCCAGAGCTCGTCGCCCTCGAAGCAGAAGTACTCCATCCCGATGGAGGCGTCGGTGTCGTTGGGCACCATCCACGGGCTCCAGGACTTGAAGTTCTGGATCCGGAGCACGCGAACGCCCGGCTGATGGATGTAGATCCAGTTGTCCGGGAACAGCTCCTCGCCCTGGATCACGAGCAGTACGGTCAAAAACTCTCGGTAGCGCAGGCCGCGGGCCGCATCCCGAACGTCACCCGGCGCGTCGGGCTCGGTGATCCCGACGGTCGTGCGCAGCGGCAGCGAAGAGATCACGTACGACGGGCGCAGTGTCTCGCCGCCGGCGACGACCTCGGTCACGTGGCCGTCGACTCCCATCCGCAGCCGCGTGACCGGCGCATTCAGCCGGACCTCACCGCCGTGCACGCGGATGTCCTCGGTCATCTGCTCCCACATCTGCCCCGGGCCGTAGCGGGGGTAGTTGAACTCCGAGATCAGTGACTTGATCTTGTTGTCCTTGTTGCCGAAGAACGCCGCCTTGGCGGCGCTGAAGAACGACAGGCCCTTGATCCGCTGCGCCGCCCATTCGGCGCGGATCTCGTCGGTCGGGACGCCCCACAGCTTCTCCGTGTAGGTCTTGAAGAAGTGCTGGTAGAGCCGCTTGCCGAAGCGGTTGGAGACCCACTCCTCGAACGTCTCCTCGCGCCCCTTGGGCTTGACCGCCGCCCACAGGTAAGACAGGCCGCACCGCGCGACCTCGACCGGGCCGAGCTTCTTGATCACGTCCATGCCCTCGAGCGGGTACTCGAGGAACTTGTCGTTCCAGTAGATCCGCGATTGCCGCGGCCGGCGCAGGAACTCCTCCTTCATGATCTCGTGCCAGAGGTCGTCGACCTCCTTGACCTTCGTGAAGAAGCGGTGTCCGCCGAGGTCGAAGCGGTACCCGTCGCGGACCTCTGTGCGCGCGATCCCACCGATCTGGTCGGTCGACTCGAGCACGATGACCGGCTTACCCTGCTTGGCCAGGAGATAGCCGGCGGTCAGGCCGGCGGGGCCGCCGCCGAGCACGACCACAGGGTGCTCCGGCGTGATGTCGGAGCCCCGCGGAGAGCCATCGGCGGGCACGGGAGAGGTCGAATCGTTCATCGCGTCAGGGTCGTATCGACAGCGTCAGGAGACTTTCTTGAACAGAACTGCGCTGTTCGCCACGCAGCAGGCACCTTGGTAGTTGTGCGGGGCCCGCGCGATCTCCTTGAGCTGGGGGTCGCTCGCGAGCAGCGCGCCCCACTGCGCAGAGCGACGGCGGACCAATTGCGTCCAGGACGCCTTCCAGTTCTTCGCGCCCTCGGTCAGGGGTCGTACGAACAGAACATCCTGTCCGGGCTTGACACTAGCAAGCAGTGGCGCGAGCGTCGCCTGGGGGTTGGCCTTGCGAAGCCGCTTGAGCGCGTACACCCAGTTCATGTACGTCGGGTCGGACACGGGTCCGAGCGTGTTGGCGTATCGCAAGCCCGAGGGTAAGTAGTACCAGGCGAGCGGCGTCTGCTCCGGCTGTCCGACGATCACGAGATCGCCCTTGTGCATGAGCGGCGCCACCTCGGCCGCGACGTCGCGCATGTCGCTCTTGTACTGCGGCGCGTACGACGCGATGTGCACGACGAACACGATCGAGATCACGATCGCCACGAGCCCGACGATCCCGGACCGGGCGCAGCCCCACGCCGCCAGCAGGAAGATCGGTGCCAGCACCGGCGCGAAGTACCGCGACACGAACGCCGGCGTGATCTGCGACGCGAGCCACGCCAGCGCCAGCGTCGCAAACGGGAGCACGATCAGCACCCACAGCTTCGTCGCGTCCGTCGTGCGCCGATACCGACGGGTGAACAGCGCGCCCACGCCGATGATCGTGGCGAGCAGCAGCCCGATCGTGATCCGGTCGCCTCCGAGCAGATCGCGGGAGAGCAACACGGGCGCGCCGAACCGGGGCGGTGGCGCCCACGGCGCGCCGGTGTGGGTCGACTGGTAGATGAAGTTCGGGAGCCACGGCAGGAACAGAATTCCGGCGCCGACGAAGGCCATCACGGCATCGCGCAGGAGCGCTCTGCGGTCCTCGCTGGCGAGGTAGATCGGGATCAGCGCGAACGCCGCGCCGGCGCCGTAGAAGATGCCCCAGGCGTGGGTGTAGAGCATCGCCGCCTCGGCGATCGCGAACACGATCAGGTACTTGCGGCGGCGGTAGATGAACGCGTGAATGAACGCGACCGTGGCGATCAGGCCGAGCAGGCCCATCAGCTCGTACATCCGCGTCTCGCCGGCGTAGTCGGTCAGGAACGTGCTGAACGCGAACAGCGTCGCCGTGTACATCCCGGCGCGCCGGCCGAACAGGCTCCAACCCGCCCACATCCCGACCGGGATCGTCAGCAGCCCGAACAGCAGCGACAGCGAATGCGTGGCCGCCTCGCTATCGCCGAACGCCTGGATCCAGAAGTGCAGCAGCACGTAGAACAGCGGCGGCGAGCCGTCATGGCGAAGGATCCCGGGGATCGCCGAGAGCGAATGCGACGCGATCCCGGTCGTGATCGCCTCGTCCATCCAGAACTGCCCGCTGATGTAGCGCGTCCGGATGAACGTCGACGCGATGATCAGGATGAGCAGGAACCCGCCGGTCGTGACCCAGACCGGCAGCCGCGCGAACCACCGCGGCTCATGGAAGTCCGGGACCTTCGGGATCGTCCGAAGCGGGCGGTCGGTGACGGTGGCCATCTAGCCGCTCACCTTACCCGCGCAATGCTCAAAGACCCTAAAGGTGCGGGTCGTGCCGATCAGCTGGTAGTGGACGTTCGGCCACTCGTGGAGGATCGGGAGCAGCGCAGCATTGCGCGTCTCCGCCGCCTGGAAGACAACGTTCGGCGCCGGGCCTGGCGGCGCACCCGCCGCGGGCGGTGCCTTGACCGTGAGCGTGTGGACGCCGATGTAGTACGCCACCATCGGCACCTGGAAGCCCTCGGTCATGATCGTCCCGCAGGCGAGAATCTTGCTCTTGCCACCGGCCTTGTCCACGGCCGCCTGCACGTCGGTGCGCAGGAGCGCCTGGTAGACGAGCGCGCGGTGGGTCTTCGGAATGTCGGTCAGGCTGCCGCCGACGAAGCTCGGGACGAACGCGAACACCAGAGCTGCGAGGGCCACGACCGCCCCCGACCCGGCGGGCGTCGCGAATCTCCGCCCGGTGCCGCCACGGCGGCGGGCAAGCCACCGGCCGAGCTCCAGGGCGCCCCAGCCCCAGGTCGCGCACCCCGCGATCTCGATCAGTGCCGAGCCGAGGACCAGGTAGCGGTTGTTGCCGGAAAAACCCGCCTGTGTGAGCAGCGCGATCAGCACGAACCAGGCCATCCCGAACACGCCGGCGCAGATGATCACGAGCATGGCGCGCTCGCGGTTGCCCTCCAGGCGCCAGCTGCCTCGCGTGCGGACTGCCCGCCACAACAACACGGCGCCAGCGATGGCGCCGATCCCGGCCGCGAACTTGACCCGGCTGAGCACGGTCACCCACGAGTTCTTGAGCTCGGTGCAGAACGGACACTTTGCGAATGCGGGGCTGTTCGAGCGCGGGTTCTGGGCGCGCTCGGCGCCGCGCAGCAGATGACCCGATCCCCACAGCTCGGGCAGGAACCAGAGCACGGGTATCAGCACGAACAGCGCATAGACGAGCTTGCGCGCGCCGGGATCTTTCCACCACAGCCAGAGGCCGTAGGGACCCCAGAACAGCCAGATCTCCGGCCGGTCGAGTGCGGCGAAGAAGGCGACGGCGAACGCCTGCCGCGGATGCCCGTCAAGGTGGCGCTCGACCGCGACCAGCACGATCGCGGCCATCAGCCCTTCGGAGTAGCCGAGCGTGTTGTCCTTGATGAACGCCGCCGAGAGCACGAGCGCGATCACACCGATCGTTCCCGCGAACAGCGCCGGTATCAGCGCGGATAGCCGATCGCGCCGCGTCACCATCGGCAGCACTCCGCTGGCCAGCCACGTCACCAGCCGCGCGCTCAGCTTGAACACCATCACTGCGGCCATCACCGCGCCGGCGCGTGCCACCACCAGCCACAGGTCAGGCGCCGCCTTCCCGAACGGGGCGAAGATGACCGTGAAGATGACCGGCAGTGGCTTCCAGGTCGGGCCGCCCGTGGTCTGCAGGTTGAGATGCACGATCTCCCGGCCCCACACGAGCCAGGCCCACGGGTCGTAGCTGGGCGTCGAGGGGATCAGCAGCGACAGCGCGCCGATGACGAGCGCGCCGGCGGCGAGCACGCCATACAGGCGCCAGCCGTCCAGGCGCCAGAGGCTGGCGCCGGCCGCGGCCCTGCTCGGGGCGCCGATCGACGGCGCAGTCAGCTCAGCACTGGGGACGGACATAGAAAACGCTGCTTTTCGCATACCGCGCCGGCGAACCCGAGTTACGTCGGGGAGGCCTCCGGTCTCGAGTCACGACAAACGGTAAATGCGCGGTCGGCGTGGGGCGCAGACCTAATGCCCGCAGCGCGGGCACCGGCGGATTCTAGAGCCTTCGTCCCTTGGGGACTCCGGACACGATCGGGCGCGAGAACCCACCCGATGAGGCTATCCCTTGACCCCCTGGTCGAGGCAGTTCTCGATCGTCATCAGCGTCTGATCGGACGCCTGCTCGGGGTACAGAAGCGCGCTTCCGATCACCTCGGCCCCCTGCACCTGTGAGTCGATCTGGAGCGCCTGAGCCGCGCCGGGCGTCGAGGCAAACAGGACCTTCGCGTCTCCGGGAGCATTGATCTGCAGCCAGCTCTTCCCGACCTCGGTGACCGGGATCTTGGCCTGTTGCAGGCATTTCACGTGCGTGGTGCGCGGGTCGGCGACCTTGGCCCGGCCGGCGGTCGTGGCCGTCGGAGAGATCGTGCCGGCCTCGGGATTGCTCGTTGCTCCGCAAGCCGACAGGACGACCGCGACGAACCCGCATGCAATCGCGAGCTTCGCGGAAGACATGTCGCCAGAGAGTAGATGATCGTCCCGCCGGGGTGATCTAGTCTCTCGGCTGTGATCGCGTTCGCAGCGCTGAGCGGACCCCTGCCCAAGGCGGGGGTCGTGGTCGTGGCGCTGCTCGCAGCCTGGGCGCTCTTGGCGGCCGAACCACGCTCCCGCGCCACCGCGATGGCCGGCGCGCTGGTGCTCGCACCGGTGCTGCTGCTGGCCGAGATCTGGCACTCGCCGCAGCTGCACCTCGTGCACCACCACCCGCTCTACGCCGCTGTCGGCACGGTCGTCGGTGTGGCCGTCGTCGTGGCGATCGCCCTGGTCATCATCCGCCGGCCCGCCGTGCTCGGCGCGCTGGTTGTGCTCGCGCTGCCGTTCCGGATCCCGATCGAGGCGGGCGGCACGACCTCGAACCTGCTCGTCCCGCTGTACCTGGTGGTGGCCGCGGGGGCGGTGGCGTTGATCATCGTGGCGTGGCGCGATGACAGCGAGCTCGAGGTGGGTGCCGAGGCGGCCACGGTGCGGCCCGGCTGGATCGAGCGCCTGCTCGGGCTCTACGTGGTGCTCTATGGCGTGCAGGCGATCTACTCGTCCGACTTCCAGATGGCGCTCCAGCAGATGGTCTTTTTCTACGTCCCGTTCTCGCTGCTGTTCTGTCTGCTCAGGCGCATGCGCTGGACGCGCGAACGGCTACGGATGTGCCTGCTGCTCCTGGTGGGGCTCGCGGTCGTGTTCGCGGCGGTCGGATTCGTCGAGTTCGAGACCAAGACGCTGTTACTGAACCCGAAGCTGATCGCCGCCAACAACGTCCACACGTACTTCACCGTCAACTCGGTGTTCTTCGACCCCGACATCTTCGGGCGGTTCCTCGCGCTCGTGATGATCCTGCTCGCGGCCGTGCTGCTGTACGGACAGCGCCCGCGAGACATCATCGCGGCGACGGTGGTCCTCGCCATCCTCTGGGGTGGGTTGCTGCTGACGCTGTCGCGCTCGAGCCTCGCCGCGCTCCTCGTCGGACTCGGGACGCTCGCGGCATTGCGCTGGAAGGCGTGGCCGGCGTTCGTGGCCGCCGGCGTCGCGGTCGTGATCGGCGGCGCCGCCATCGCCATCTCGCCGAAGACATTCGGGCTCAACCAGGGTCTCAACGGCGCCTCGAGCGGGCGCGCGGGCCTGGTCAGGGGTGGCCTCGACCTGTTCCGCTCACGGCCGGTCTTCGGCTACGGCTCAGGGTCGTTCCAGGTCGAATACCACCGTCACAACCGCGGCATCTCGAGCCTCTCCGCGTCGCACACGATCCCGATCACGATCGCGGCGGAGCAGGGGCTGATCGGCGAGCTCGCGTACGTCGCGCTTGTGCTGGTGGCGCTCGTCGGACTGTTCCGGGGAGCGCGCGCCGACCCCGCACGGGTGGCGATCGCCGCGGCCTTCCTGGCGCTCGTCTTCCACACGATGCTGTACGCCGACTTCCTGGAGGACCCGGCGAGCTGGACGCTGCTCGGGGTCGGCACAGCGCTGGCGGTCACCGCCCGCGCCGAGCAGCGCGTGACGTCGCGCCGGCGGCCGGCGGTGGCGGTGGCGCCGGCGTGATTTAGAGGGCGCGCATTCGCGCGCCCCGTGGTGTGGCTTTCGCGCCCGGTTCAGTTGTCTGACGAGGGGCGTTGCTCGATGGCTGTCGACTCTCAGCCCGCGGGCGCGATCGCGCCCTGTCGTGGTGCACAGCACGACAAACCACCCCGGGATGTCGAGGCCTGTCGAGTTATGCATGAGGAGTGTGCTCAATGCGACAGGGCTCGGGATTCGCGCCGGTGTTGTCGTGTTACGCATCATCCGGAGCTCCAATCGGGCTCCAAAGCCGCTGACCCGCCCCCTTCCCCAGCGCCGTTTACGCGGCCAGCCGCTCGCCACAACTGCGGGCTAGGGTCGACAGTCCCCTGCCCGGGCCGACCCGCGATACCGCCGCCCCTCACACGAGCAGCGCAGAGAAGTCGCCGCCGTCCTCCGCCACCCGCGCCCCCGGAACCACAGCCGACGCCTCCGCCGCCAGCGTCGACACATCGCCATCAAACGGCGGCACGTGGATCAGCAGCAGCCGCTCGACCCCCGCCCGCTGAGCGATGTCCGCGGCCTGGGCCGCCGAGCTGTGAACGTCGGGGTTGCGCGGCTCCCCACTCGTGTACCACGCCTCATGTGCCAGCGCCCGGCACCCGGAGACGAAGCCGGTGGCGCCGGGGTCGTGAGCTGTATCCGTCATCCACGCGAGCGTGTCGCCGAAGCGGAGGCCGAGCGACGGCGCCGAGTGGAGGTCCTGGCGCCGGGTGTCGATCCGCATGCCGGCGAGCTCGCTTTCCCCGAGCGGCAGGTCGCGAACCTCGATGCCAAGTTTCTCGAGCGAGACCGAGTGGAGGGGTTCGTGGAACATGCTCGTCAGGACTGCCTGGGTGGGGGCGTCGTACAGCGACCGACCGGGCCCCCAGACCGTGATCCGGTCCGCCAAGCCGAGCGCCGGGAGGTACGCGAGCCCGACCACGTGGTCGAGATGGAAGTGCGTGAGAACGATGTCCAGCTTCTCAACCCCCGCGAGCAGATCTGGATTCTCGACGAGCCTGCACACGCCCGTACCGGCGTCGATCAGGATCGCGTCGTCCCCGTCTCGCAGCATGGTGCACGCGGTGTGGCGGCCGTTGGCTGGGAACCAGCCGCCACCGCCGAGGACGATCAGCCGCTCGAGCATCGCGCGCACACTATGTCGTGCCGGCGCGCGCTTAGTGGCAAGACGTCACAGATCGCACCAGTGGACCGCCGAAAGGCACTAGCCCGCGGCAGCCTCTGAGCTCTCCTTGTCCGCGCTCCCGCCCGGCGGCTTGTCCACCGCCATCGCGACGCGCAGCAGCAGCTCATGCAGCTCCTCGCGCTCCTCAGCGTCGAGCGGCGCGAGCAGCTCGTCCTGTGCCTGGCGAGCCAGGGCCCGTCCACGCGCGAGTGTCTCGGTGCCGGCCTCCGTGAGGTAGAGCGCGTGCGCGCGGCGGTCGCTGGGGTGGCGCCGGCGCTCGACGAGCCCGCGCGCCTCGAGTTCGTCGATCGTCGCGACCATCGAGCTCGGGTCGATCCCGACCGATCGCCCGAGCGCGTGCTGCGTGATCGCTCCCTCGACGTCCAGGACGTTGAGCACGCCCCACATCCGGAGGTTCAGGTCTAGCGAGTCGAGTCGCGCGGCGAACTGCTTGCGCGCGACCACGGCGATCCGGTTGATCAGAAAACCCGTGTGGCGGGTGAGGGCCGAATGGAGCCCAAATGGCCCTTCCATGGGTGGCTCAGACATTACATGTGAAATATATCACGCTAAGTATGTACAGCCCGAATTATTTTTGCTACAAACGATTTGCTCGTACAACGACTAGGGAGTCTCGCCAATGCTGACCTCCATTACCCGCTGGGTGCTCGCGCATAGGCGCATCGTCGCCGGTTTCTGGATCCTCGTCACCCTCGTTGGGATTGCGACCGTCTCCTCTTCGACGAGTTCATTCAGCAAAACGTTCTCGGTTCCTGGGCGAGAGGGGTTCGACACCAACGCCGCGATCCAGAGGATCTACCACGACGGCGGCAACAACGCGCCGCTCGTGCCTGTGGTGACCCTACCCGCGGGCGTATCAGTGAACTCGCCCCAGGTCCGCCAGGGGCTCGAGCAAGTTGAGGCGAAGCTCCGCCAGTCGCTGCCGGGAACGCGGACGGCGTCATACGCATCGACCGGCAACCGCGCCTTTGTCTCCGCGGACGGGCGCACGACGTTCGTGCTCGCGTTCGAACCGCCCGACAACGAGTCATTCGGCGACAACACGAAGGCGGCCAAGACTGCGGAGCGGGTGCTCGCCGGTGACACGATCGCGGGCGCGCCCGTCCGCGTCACCGGCCTCGACGCGCTCCAGAGTCAGACCGGAGGTTCGGGCGGACCGGGCGTCCTGCTCGAGTCGATGCTGGGCGGCCTCGGAGCGCTCGTCGTGCTGGCGTTCGTGTTCGCCTCGCTGCTCGCGTTCGTGCCGCTGCTGATGGCGATCGTCTCGATCATGTCCACGTTCCTCGTCCTGTGGGGCGTGAGCGCTTTCACGAGCGTGTCGATGATCGTCGAGTTCCTGGTCGCGCTGATCGGCCTCGGCGTCGCGATCGACTACTCGCTGCTCGTCGTCGTCCGCTGGCGCGAGGAGCGCGCGCACGGACACGACGGCGAGGAGGCGGTGCTCCGCGCGATGCAGACGGCGGGCCGGGCCGTGGTGTTCAGCGGCACGACCGTAGCGATCGGACTGCTCGCGATGATCGTCCTGCCGCTGCCGTTCCTGCGTTCGATCGGCTACGCCGGCATGCTGATTCCGCTGGTCAGCGTAATCGTCGCGGTCACGCTGCTGCCGATCGTCCTCGTCAAGGTCGGCAACCGGCTCGACTGGCCCCACATCCGCAGCGACGATAAGGCGAGCCGGTCTTGGACGGCGTGGGCGCGACTCGTCGTGCGCCGGCGCTGGGTCGCGGCCGCCGGCGCGGTCCTCGTGCTGGCCGCGCTTGTGCTCGCGGCGACCTCGCTGCAGCCCGGCACTCCGAACGCCAACACGCTCAGCAAGAAGGGCAGCGCCCGGGCCGGCCTCGTCGCGCTCGAGCGCTCGGGAATCGGCGCCGGCGCGCTCCAGCCGATCGAGACGCTCGCCCCCGTCGCCGACGGACAGCGGCTGGCCACGACGCTGAGCAAGGTCCCCGGCGTGCACGGCGCGTTCACCGCCACGGGCCCATCGTGGCAGCGTCAGGGCACCAACGTCGTCGACGCGATTCCCGTCGCCGACGGCTCGAGCCCGGCCGGTCGGGACACGATTACGGCGGTCAGAAACACGGCGCACGACACCGTCGCCGGCGCCCGCGTCGGCGGGATCGGCGCCGAGAACGCCGACTTCGTCTCGGCGATCTACGGCAGCTTCCCGGTGATGATCGGGCTGATCGCGTTGCTGACGTTCCTGCTGCTCGCGCGGGCGTTCCGCTCGCTCCTGCTGCCGCTCAAGGCGGTGATCCTCAACGTGATCAGCGTCGCGGCCGCGTGGGGCGTGATCACGCTCGTGTGGCAGGAGGGCCACGGCTCCAGCATGCTGTGGGGAATCGCGGCCACGCACTCGGTGAGCGCATGGATCCCGTTGATGGTCTTTGCGTTCCTGTTCGGCCTGTCGATGGACTACGAGGTGTTCATCCTCTCGCGGATGCGCGAGGAGTACGACCGGACCGGGTCGACGGACGCTGCGGTCGTCCGCGGAATCGGCCGCACCGGCCGGCTCGTCACGAGCGCCGCGCTGATCCTGTTCCTCGCGTTCGTGTCGATGGCGTCGGGTCCGGAAACCGACGTGAAGGTGTTCGCCACCGGCCTCGCCGCCGGGATCCTGCTGGACGCGACCGTGATCAGGGCGCTCCTCGTGCCCGCGGTCGTGTCGCTGTTCGGCCGCTGGAACTGGTGGCTGCCGCCGCGGCCGGCGCGGTGGCTCAGGGTCGAACCCTCACTGCCCCCCAGGGCGGCGACCGAGGGTGCGCGGGGCTGAGGCGCTAGCCCAGCCCCGCGGCCGGGTCGCCTGAGGCTGGTCGTGAAAGCCTCCCGACTTTCGCGGCCAGCCTCACCCCCCGGCCAGTCCGCACCCCACGAAAAAGCAGCACCGCTCACAGAGGCGTCGTGTACGCCCCGGTGATCCCGCCATCGACGAGGAACGCGGTGGCGTTGACGTAGCTCGACTCGTCGCTGGCAAGGAACACCACCGCGCCGGCGATCTCCTCGGCGCGCGCGAAGCGGCCCATCGGCACGTGGACCATCCGGCGCGCGGCCTGTTCTGGGTCGGCCGCGTAGAGCTCACGGAGCAGCGGCGTGTCGACCGGTCCCGGGCACAGCGCATTGACGCGCACGCCGCGGCGGGCGAACTCGACCCCCAGCTCGCGCGAAAGAGCCAGCACCCCGCCCTTCGACGCCGTGTAGGAGATCTGTGACGTCGCGGCGCCCAGCACCGACACGAACGATGCGGTGTTGATGACCGAGCCGCCGCCGCCCTCCAGCAGGTGCGGGATCCCATGCTTGCAGCACAGGAACACGCTGCGCAGATTCACGGCCTGTACGCGCTCCCAGGCTTCCAAAGATGTCTCGAGTACCGATGCGTCATCGACCGGGGAGATCCCCGCGTTGTTGAACAGCACATCGATCCGGCCGAGCTCCTCGCGCACGCGCGCGTACAGAGAGGCGACGTCCGCCTCATCCGCGACGTCGGTCTGGAGCGACAACGCACCGACCGAATGCGACACGAGGTCAACGCCGACCACCCGCGCGCCCTCGCGCTCGAACGCGGCGGCCGTGGCGGCGCCGATGCCGCCCGCCGCGCCGGTGATCACGCAGACCTTGTCCTCTAGACGACCGCTCACGAAGTCGCGTAGTAGATCGACTTGACCTCCGTGTACGCGTCGAGCGCGTGGGGTCCGAGCTCGCGGCCGTAGCCGGACTGCTTGAAACCGCCGAACGGCGTCGTGACCCGAACCGACGTGTTCGAGTTGATCGACAGCACGCCGGTCTCGACGGCGCGCGCCATGCGCAGCGCCCGCGCGCCGTCGCGCGTCCACACGGACCCCGACAGCCCGTAGATCGTGTCGTTGGCGAGTCGCACAGCGTCCTGCTCGTCGTCGAACGGGATCACGGTCGCGACCGGGCCGAAGATCTCCTCGCGGACGGCCCGCGCGTCGGACGCCACCGGGCACAGCACGGTCGGCGCAAACCAGAATCCGGGACCGGACGGGGCGTTGCCGCGGATCGCCACCGGCGCATCGCCGTCGACGTACGAGGCCACCGTCTCGCGCTGAGCCTCGGAGATCAGCGGGCCCATCTGCGTCGATTCGTCGAGCGGATCACCGACCCGCAGGCCCTGGACCTCGCCCGAGAGCAGGTCCATGAACTCGTCCAGAACCGACTTCTCCACCAGGATCCGTGAGCGGGCGCAACAGTCCTGCCCCGCGTTCCCGAATACCGCCGGCGGCGCCGAGGCGGCGGCGGCCTCGAGATCCGCATCCGCGAACACGATGTTTGGGGACTTGCCCCCGAGTTCGAGCGTCACGCGCTTGATCGTGGCCGCCGCCCCGGCGGCGATCGACCGCCCGACCGAGGTCGAGCCGGTGAAGGCGATCTTGGCCACGTCGGGGTGCTCGACGAGTCGCCTGCCACACACCGATCCTGGGCCGGGCACCACGTTCACTACCCCGTCGGGTATCCCGGCCTCAGAAGCGATCGAAGCGAACCGCAGCGCGGTCAGCGGCGTCAACTCGGCCGGCTTCAGGACGACGGTGTTCCCGGCGGCGAGTGCCGGCGCGAGCTTCCACGAGGCGATCGTCAGCGGAAAGTTCCACGGCACGATCAGGCCGACGACGCCGAGCGGCTCGCGCACGGTCCATGCCTGCCCACCGGCGACCGGGATCGTGTCTCCGAGCAGCCGCTCGGGCGCGCCCGCGTAGTAGCGAAACGTCGAGACGACCATCCCCATTTCACCTCGGGCGTCGCCGATCGGCTTGCCCGCGTTGCGGGCTTCGAGCACGGCGAGCTCCTCCAAGCTGTCTTCGAGCGCGTCGGCGAGGCCGTGCAAGAGAGCGGCCCGCTCCCCTGCCGAAACATCGCGCCACCCAGGAAACGCGTCACGCGCCAAAGCGACCGCCTCGTCGACCTCGGCCACGCCGGCGCGCGGTACGGAGGCCAGCACCTCTTCGGTCGCCGGTTCTATGACCGAGATCATCCGCGCTCGAACATGCGGCGACGCTCGTAGTCGGTCACGACCTGGTCGTACAGCCGCTGTTCGGTGCGGCCGTAGTTCAGGTAGTGACGCCACACTTCATCGCCAAATGCAGCGCGCGCGAACACGCTGTTCTCCCACAGATCGATAGCCTCGCGAAGGCTCGACGGGAACGGCTCGGCCTGCGCGGCCTCATAGGCATTGCCCTTGAGCTCCGGTCCGGGATCCGTCGCCAGGTCAATGCCATCCAACCCCGCCGCGAGCAGCGCGGCGTACCCGAGATACGGGTTGACGTCGGCCCCGGGGATCCGGCATTCGATGCGGCGTGACTGTCCGTGACCGACGATCCTGAAGCCGGCCGTGCGATTGTCGCGCGCCCAGGCGATCGAGGTTGGGGCCCAGCTCTCGCTCGCGTAGCGCTTGTAGGAGTTGATCGACGGGGCGATCATGAGCGCCAGCTCCCGGATCCGCGCCCGCAACCCGCCGAGGTAGTGACGGAAGACGTCGCTCTCGTCGTGCCCGTTCACAAACGCGCTTTCGCCGCCCGCGCTCACGAGGCTCGAGTGGATGTGGCACGAGCTGCCGATGTCCTTCTCCGAGGGCTTGGCCATGAACGTCGCCGAGATCCCGTTCAGGAACGCGATCTCCTTGACGCCGTTCTTGTAGATCGTGTGCCGGTCGGCCGAGGTCACGGCGTCGGCGTAGCGGAAGTTGAGCTCGTGCTGCCCGTACCACGCCTCGCCCTTGGAGAACTCGACCGGGATTCCGGCGCCCTGCATGCCGCGCCGGATCTGCCCGATGATCGCCTCGTCCATCGTCGTGGCCAGGATGTGGTAGTCGAGGATGTACGGGATCGTCGGGGTCAGGCCGCGGTAGTCGAGCTCGTTCGCCTCGGCGTAGCTCTGCTTGTAGAGGTAGAACTCGAGCTCGGAGGCGAACATCGGCGTGTATCCCGCCTGCCGGGCGCGCTCGTACTGGGCGATCAGCACTTGCCGCGGCGATGCCGCGACCGGCGAGCCGTCGTGATTTGCCACGTCGCACAGGACCAACGCGGTCCGGTCGAGCCATGGGATTCGGCGCAGCGTCGAGAGATCGGCCGTGAGCGCGAAGTCGCCGTAGCCCTTCTCCCAGTTCGCCATCTCGTAGCCGGGGACCGGATCCATCTCCATGTCGAGGGCGAGCAGGTAGTTGCAGCCCTCGATCCCGTGGTCGGCGACCTCGTCGAGGAAGAAGTACGCCTCGATCCGCTTGCCCATCAGTCGCCCCTGCATGTCGGTGAACGCGGCCAGGACGGTGTCGATAGTTCCGGCCTCCACCTCGGCGCGGAGCTCGTCGAGCGACAGCATCCCCTGAGTTCGTCCGGGCCCGCCCGGGCGGGCCCCGTTGGTCGCTTGGCCAGCGATGCTCACGGCAGGATCCATGTGCTCCTCCTAGCTACTCGGCCGCGGTGCCGGCGGTCTCGGTTGGGGCGCTCGGAGGCGACTCGGCCGCCTCGAACTCCGTGTCGTCGATCGTCCTCACCGGCCCGTGGTAGCGGTTCTTGGCGCCGGCCCACCACCAGATCCCGACGATCAGGCCGATGACGAGCACGAGCGGCGAATAGTTGAACGCGGTCCACGTGAAACCGCTGTTCCACGGGGCACCGACGGACGTCGTCGGACCGTCGAGCGCGTACACGACGAGGACGACGAACGCGATCGCCAGGATGTTGATCCACTTGTAGTGGCGCCCGAGCGTCCACGGACCCGGCTTGAACTTGTCGCCCTGTCGCAGGCGCAGGTAGACGGGGATGATGTACGCCAGGTACAGACCGACCGTGCAGATCGCGGTGATCGCGAAGTACGCCCACGGGACGCCGGTCTTCGTGCCGAAGTACGCCGGGATCGTGATGATCAGCGACACGATCGAGACGGCAAGGACCGCATTGAACGGCACCCGCTTCGTCGTCAGCCGGCGGAACACGGACCATCCTGGCATCCCGCGGTCGCGCGAGAACGCGTACCAGGTGCGCGATGCGCTGGTCAGGCCCGCCGCGCCGCAGAACAGCTGGCCGACCGTGCAGATGATGAGCACGAGCTTGGCGGCCCACGAGTTCAGATCGTTCGTGAGCAGCGGGATCGACCCGCCCCCGCCCTTGGTGATTGCGTCGACGCTGTTGGCCGCGAACAGCAGCGCGAGCAGCACGGCCCAGCCGGCGATCGCCGAGTAGAACACGGACCGCCACACGCCCTGCGCCGCCGCCTTCGCCGCCCCGCGCGTCTCCTCTGCGGTGTGCGCCGAGGCGTCATACCCGGTCTGCGTGTACATCGTCAGGATGAATCCGAGCGGGAGCACGTACAGCCAGAAGAACGGTCCGGTCGTGAGCCCGCCATGGAAGCCGGTGTTGTTGAACCGCTGCCCGAACACGAAGCTGAGGCTCTGGTGGTGGCTCGGCACGAAGATCACCAATCCGATGATCACGATCACGCCGAGCACGTGCCAGAACACCGAGATGTTGTTGAAGATCGCCAGCAGGCGGTCGACGAAGATGTTCACGACGGTGTAGCCGACCAGGATGATCAGGAACAGCAGGAACGTCTGGTGGAGGATCGTCGATGGGTCGGCCGTGCCGAAGTTGATGCCGAGGATGTTCAGGCCATACAGATTGAGCGTGGCCCACAGGAAGAACGCCGCGCCGTAGCCGACGCCGGCGACGATGCCGACCAGGCCGACGATGTTGAACCACCCGGTGATCCAGCTCCAGCCCGGGCTGCCGAGCTTGGCCGACCACCAGTACGGACCGCCCGCGGTCGGGAAAGCGGACGTGAGCTCCGCCATCGAGAACGCAACTAGCAGCACGAACGCGCAGAGCACGGGCCAGCCGATCGAGATCGCGATCGGCCCGCCGGCGTTCCACGCGAACGAGAAGTTCGTGAAGCACCCGGCTAGGACCGAGATGATCGTGAACGAGATCGCGAAGTTGGTGAAGCTGCTCCAACCGCGATGGAGCTCCTGCTTGTAGCCGAGGTGAGCGAGCTCGCGCTCGTCCTCCCCCAACTGGTCGGTCGCGTGCGGCTCTCCGCCGACTACATCAGCCACGGCTTACCTCCCCAGGTCTGGGTCACGAGTGCGCTCGCCCCTAAATGGTGTGAAGTTCGCACCTAATGTCGGCGCGACGATACGCTTGGCCCCGGACCGTGTCAACAGCTCTGGGGCAAGACGTCGAAGTAGCGGTCGTCGGCGCCGGCGTCGTCGGCTGCGCGGTCGCGCTGGCGCTCGCGCGCCGAGGCGTGAGCACCGCCTTGCTCGATGCCGAGCCCGAGCCCGGTCTGGGCGCGAGCGGCACCAATTCGGGACTCCTGCATACGGCCTTCGACTCGGCGCCGGGCGAGCTCGAGACCGACATGATCCTCGCCGCGGCGGCGATCCGGGATGCCGTGATCGACGCGCTCGCGATCCCGGTGTTGCGCTGCGGCGCGCTGATTCGCGCACGGGACGAGTCCGAGCGAGCCACCGTGCGGGCGCTCGCCGACAACGCCCGCCGCAACGGGGTGACGGCCAATGTGCGACCCGACGGGGCGCTCGAGGTCCCGACCGAGGCCGTCACGGATCCGGTCGCATATACGCTCGCGCTCGCCGGCGCCGCCGTGCGCCACGGCGTCGAGTTGCGGATGAGCGCGCGCGTGCACGAGATCGAGCGCGCCGCAGAGACGTTCGCCGTCGCCACGGAGCCTGGCGAGACGATCCGGTGCCGCGTGGTGGTCAACTGCGCCGGCCTCGAGGCCGACTCGGTCGCCCGCCTGCTCGGCGATGACTCCTTCGAGATCTACCCCCGCAAGGGCGAGTTCCTCGTCTTCGATCCGCCCGACGGTGAGCCGCTCGACACGATCCTGCTGCCGGTGCCCACCGAGCGCACCAAGGGCGTGCTCGTGTTCCCGACCGTGGACGGCAAGATCGTCGCCGGCCCGACCGCGATCGATCAGCACGACAAGCACGACTGGTCGGTGCGACCGCAGGCGCGGGAGGAGATCGTTCCCAAGGCGACCGCGATGTATCCGCCGCTGCGCGGGGCAGAACCGATCGCCACGTACGCCGGCCTGCGACCCGCCGGCCGCGGCTCCAACTACGTGATCGGCCCCTCCAAGTCGTGCCGCGGGCTGGTCAACGTCGCGGCGATTCGCTCCACGGGACTGACCGCGTCACTCGGGATCGCCGAGCGGGTGACCGGGATCGTCGGCGACCTCGGCACGAAGCTCGGGCCCGAGCGACCGCTGCTGCCCGCCGTGCCCCCGGCGGCCGGCCGGCCGTGGTGGCTGCGGACCCGCGAGTTCAGGGAGACTGCGCAGACGAAATGACGCTGCTGCTCGGGATCGATGAGGGAACGTCCGCCGTCAAGGCGGTCCTCTACGACGGCGATCTACGAACCGTGGCCGAGGCCCGGCGCGAGAAGCCGCTCGCTCACCCGCGACCCGGATGGGTCGAGCAGGACCCCGAGACCGTGCTCAGCGCCGTCGTCGGCGCGGTGGCGGAGATCCTCGAGCAGGCGCCGGGGCCGATCGACGCGTGCGGGCTCGATCATCAGGGCGAGTCGATCCTCGCCTGGGACGCCGAGAGCGGCCGGCCGTTGACCCCCGTCGTCACGTGGCAGGACAAGCGCTCACAGGAGATCCTCGAGCGCCTCGAGGCCGACGGCCTCGCCGACCAGGTCGTCGAGCGCAGCGGCATGCCGCTCGACCCGTACTTCTCGGCGGGGAAGATCGCCTGGCTCCTCGAGCACGACGCGACCGTCGCCGAGCAGGTCGCCGCCGGCACCGCGCGGATCGGGACGGTCGACTCCTTCCTGTGCGACAGGCTCGGCGGCACGTTCGCCACCGACCCCTCCACCGCCTCGCGAACCCAACTCGGGGCGCCGGAGTGGGACCCGAAGCTGCTCGAGATCTTCGGCGTCCCGGCCGACGTGCTGCCGGCGATTCAGGACACCGCCGGCGATCTCGGCACCCTCACCCACCCGTCGTGGCGCGTCGAGCTTCCGCTGCGGGCTCGCTGCGTCGATCAGCAGGCGGCCCTCGCCGGAGCGGGCTGCGTCAAGCCCGGGCTCGTCAAGGCGACGTACGGGACCGGCGTGTTCGTGCTCGCACACGCCGGGGACCAGCGGCCCAAGCCCGCCGGCGGTCTGCTGCCGACAGTGGCGTGGCGCGTCGGCGGCCGCGTCGAGTGGGCGATCGACGGTGGCGT
Organism: uncultured Solirubrobacterales bacterium; assembly: GCA_963812225.1. Taxonomy (GTDB): domain Bacteria; phylum Actinomycetota; class Thermoleophilia; order Solirubrobacterales; family Solirubrobacteraceae; genus Palsa-465. The sequence goes on along the minus strand of CAWEUN010000001.1, from coordinate 193,725 downwards.
GTTCACCGCCGGAGCGCTGCTCGAGTGGCTCAGCCGGGACCTCGGGCTGGCCGCTGATCCGCCGGAGCTCGCGAGAGAGGCGGCGACGGTCGAGGATTCGGGTGGCGTTCGCGTGCTCCCGGCGCTCGCCGGCGTCGGGGCGCCCTGGTGGGTGCCCGAGGCCCGCGCCGTGATCTCCGGGCTGACCTCGGGTTCGCGTCCCGCCCACGTCGCTCGCGCGGCGATCGAGGCGATTGCCTGGCGGGTCGCCGACGTGGTCGGCGCCGTCCGCGAGACCGTGCCGGTCCAGGCGCTGCGCGTCGACGGGGGCCTGACCCGGGACCCGACGCTGCTGCAGCTGCAGGCCGATTTCGCCGGGGTCAACGTCCAGCGTGGAGCGGTCGACGCAACCGCGGCGGGAGCGGCCGCGCTGGCCGCCGTCGGCGCCGGCGTGTGGTCCTCGACGCTCGAGATCGCGGACCGGATTCCGGTTGGGGACGCGATCGAACCCCGCCGTGACGAGCACTGGCGCAGTGCCGAGCACGCGCGGTGGCGCGCATTCGTGGAAAAGGCCGCGCAGCTCTAGATCGGGCAGCGGCCCGGCTCTAGATGAGGCCGGCGAGGATGTGCTCGGTGCCCTCGATGTGCTCGCGCATCACGCGCACCGCGCGCAGCGAATCCCGTCGCCGCAGCAGCTGGACCATCCGCCGGTGTTGCTCGTTCGAGTGCAGCAGCACCTCGGGCGGATGGGCGATCAGCGTGATCAGGTCGCTCATCTGACCCTGCACCTCGGTCATCTCGCTGATCAGGCGCGGGGATCCGGCGGCCTCGGCGATGCCGACGTGGAAGCGGATGTCCGGGCGACGGTACTCCTCGAAGCGACCTGAGTTCGCGACGTTCGCCATCAGATCGACGAGTTTGTCGAGGCGGTCGAGCTGGGCCGGCTCGGCGCGTTCCGCGGCGAGCAGAGTGGCGCCGGTCTCGATCGCCACCCGGAACTCGAGTACCGCCCACGCTCCCGCTCCGAGGGGCTGCTCGTCGACTTCAGACAGCGGCGGCAGCTCGGTCACGAACGTCCCGCCGCCTCGACCGCGGACGGAGACCAGGTGACCGCTCTGCACGAGCGCCGTCAATGCCTGGCGCAGCGTGCTGCGCGAGATCCCGAGCTGCTCGGCGAGCATCCGTTCCGCGGGAAGCTGGCTGCCGGCGGGCAGGATCCCGGCACGGATCGCCGTCCCCAGCCGCTCGACCGTCTCCTCGAACGTCGTCGGAGGGCGGACAGGCTTGAACACCGATTCCACCGCCGCGTCCTGCCGCATGGCCGCAAAGGTATAGAACCTGCGCCTTACCCGCTAGGCAGCTAGGTTACGCACCCGTGGCTGATCTGACCGGGATCGTGGAGCGACTGGAACCCGCGCTGGGGCCGATCAGCGGCGAGCTACGGCCGCTCGAGGGCGGGATCACGAACCGCAACTACAAGGCGCGCCTCGGCGGGCACGACTACGTGATCAGGCTCCCCGGCAAGGACACGGAGCTGCTCGGGATCAGCCGCGACGCCGAGCGGATCGCCAACGCGGCCGCGGCCGGACTCGGCATCGCCCCAGCGGTCGCGGCCGGCGACGACGAATGCCTGGTCACCGAGTTCCTCGACTGCACCGACGTCGATCCGGATCAGCTGCGGGCCGACCCTGGTGAGGTGGCGCGGGCGCTGCGGGCCTTCCACGACTCGGGCACCGAGCTTCCGGCCCGGTTCTGGGTCCCCGAGCTGCTCGACGAGTACGCGGCCGTCGTGGCCGAGCGTGGCGGCACGCTGCCGCCCGAGTACGAGGCCACGCGATCGATCGCCGCGCGCGTCGCCGACGCGCTACCGCTCTCGGCGCCGGCGCCGTGCCACGACGACCTGCTGCCGGCGAACATCCTCCGCGTGTGGGGCCCGGACGGTCAGCGGACGATGCTCGTCGATTGGGAGTACGCGGGCATGGGCCACCCGCTGTTCGACCTCGGCAACCTCGCGGTCAACAACGAGTTCGACGAGGCGGCGGAGGAGCGCCTGCTCGCGGGCTACTTCGGCGGTCCGGTCACGGACGGCCGCCGCGCCGCACTGAAGCTGATGAAGATCATGTCCGACGCGCGCGAAGCCGCCTGGGGCGTCATCCAGGGCGTGATCTCGGAGCTCGAGTTCGACTTCGCGGGTTACGCCCAGAAGCACTTCGATCGCCTCGCGGCGGCGGCCGAGGATCCCCGACTCGAGGGCTGGCTCGATGTCGCGTCCGCCGGCCCCGCGTAATGGCGCGCCCGCGGCAACCTCCCGATCGCGCGCGCGTAGTGATCATCGGTGGCGGCGTCGGCGGCGCGGCGGTCGCCCACCACCTCGCGCAGCTGGGGGAGCGCGACGTGGTACTGGTCGACCGTAACGAGCTGACGAGCGGCTCAACGTTTCACTCCGCCGGCCTCGTCGGGCAGCTCCGCGGCAGCGTCTCGCTGACGCGGATGATGATGGACTCGGTCGATCTCTACCGCCGGCTCGATTGCGGATGGGTTGAGTGCGGGGGGATCCGCCTGGCCTGCACGCCCGAGCGCGAGCAGGAGGTGATGCGCCAGGTCGCGTGGGCGAGGACGTTCGGCCTGCCGCTCGAGCTGCTCTCGCCCGAGGAGGCGCGCGAGCTGTTCCCGCTGATGGTGACCGACGGCGTCCGCTGCGCGTCGTATCTGCCGACCGACGGCTACCTCGACCCCTCGCAGCTGACCTACGCGCTGATCGACGGGGCCCGGCAGGGCGGTTGCCGGGTGTTCACGCACACGCGCGTGACGGCGATCCACGTCGCGGAGCGCCGCGTGCGCGGCGTGAGCACCGAGTGGGGCGACATCGAGGCCGAGATCGTGGTCAACGCCGGCGGGATGTTCGCGGCCGAGCTGGGCAGGATGGTCGGGGTACGGATTCCGGTGGTTCCGTTCGCGCACGAGTACCTCGTCACCCAGCCGTTCCGCGAGCGCGCGGCCGGCGATCACCTGCCGACGCTGCGCGACCCGGATCTCCTCGTCTACTTCCGCGAGGAGGGCGCGGGCCTCGTGATGGGCGGCTACGAGCGCCACAGCGCACCGTGGTCGCTCGACGAGCACTCACTCGATCGAATTCCCGCAGATTTCAACGGCCGGCTCCTCGAGGAGGACTGGCCGCGGTTCGAGGAGATCGCCGGCAACTCCGCCCGCCGGGTCCCGGAGATGGAGGACGTCAAGGTCACCCGGCTGATCAACGGCCCCGAGGCGTTCACGCCCGACAACGAGTTCTGCCTGGGGGAGACCGAGGTCCGCGGGCTGTTCGTCGCGGCCGGGTTCTGCGCCCACGGTCTCGCCGGGGCCGGCGGGATGGGCAAGCTCGTCGCGGAGTGGATCCTTGCCGGCGAGCCGGCGAGCGATGTCTGGGAAATGGACATCCGGCGCTTCGGGGCGGGTGGGTCCCATTTCAAATCGCCGAGCTACACGCTGAAACGCGCCAGGGAGGTCTACGAGACCTACTACGACATCCGCTACCCCGGCCACGAGCGGCAGGCCGGCCGGCCGCTTCGGGTCTCGAGCGCGTACGCCTGGCACCGCGACCACGGGGCGGCCTTCGGGGAGAAGTCGGGTTGGGAGCGGGTCAACTGGTACGAGGGCAACGCCGGCGACGGGGATCCGGACCTGCGTCCGCGCGGGTGGGCGGGCATGCACTGGTCGCCGGCGATCGGCGCCGAGCACCGCGCCACCCGCGAGGCCGCCGGCCTGTTCGACGAGTCGTCGTTCGCGAAGATCGAGGTCTCTGGCCCGGGCGCCGCCGAGCTGCTCGAGCGGCTGTGCGACAACCGCGTCGCGCGCGCCGTCGGCGCGATCACCTACACGCAGATGCTGAACCGCCGCGGCGGGATCGAGTGCGACTTCACGGTCACGCGCGTGGGGGAGGAGCTGTTCCAGATCGTCACCGGCACCGCGTTCGGCAACCACGACGCCGACTGGATACGCCGCCACCTCCCGGACGACGGCTCGGTGCGGCTGACCGACGTGACCTCGCGGTGGGCGTGCTTCGCGCTGTGGGGGCCGAGGTCCGGCGAGATCCTCGCGCCACTCACGCCCGACCCGCTCGACTTTCCCTACATGTCGATGCGCGAGCTGACCGTCGGCGATATCCCCGTGCGGGCGCTGCGCGTCACGTTCGTCGGGGAGCTCGGCTGGGAGCTCTACTGCCCGGCCGAGTACGGCGCCGGGCTGTGGCGGACCGTGTGGGAGGCGGGCGAGCCGCTCGGCACTGCGCGCCGGCGGCTACCGGGCGATCGACTCGATGCGGCTCGAGAAGGGCTACCGCGTGTGGGCCGCGGACATCACGCCCGATGAGACCCCGGCCGAGGGCGGGCTTGGGTTCTGCGTGCGCTCGGACAAGTCGTTCATCGGCTCCGACGCCCTGGCCGGAGCCGAGCCCCGCCGGCGACTGCGTTGCCTCGTGCTCGACGACCCGCGCTCGGTCGCGCTCGGCAACGAACCGGTACGGATCGATGGCGAAATCCGCGGTCGCGTCACCAGCGGCGGTTATGGCTACACGGTCGAGCGGTCGATCGCGTACGCCTATCTCCCGCCATCAGCGGAGGTCGGAGCGCCGGTCGAGGTGGACATCTTCGGCCGCTGGGTCGGCGGCGAGGTCGTGCGCGAGCCGCTGTTCGACCCGCGCGGCGAGCGCGTCCGCGCGCCGCTACGCTAGCCGACCTCATGTCTCTCACGGTCGTTGGATCAATCGCGTTCGACGCGGTCACGACCCCGTTCGGCAGCCGCGATCGCATGCTCGGCGGCTCCGCGGTCCATTTCGCGCTCGCCGCCGCGTTCTTCGACACCGTGCACGTGGTTGGTCCCGTCGGCGACGATTTCGGTGAGACCGAGTACGAGGTGCTGCGCGCGCGGGGCGTCGACACCAGCGACATCGAGCAGGTGCCGGGCGGCAAGACGTTCTTCTGGCGCGGCGAGTACGGCTGGGACCTCAACACGAGGGAGACGCTCGACACCCAGCTCAACGTGTTCGCGGAGTTCCAGCCCAAGCTATCCGAGGCGTCGCGAAGCGCCGCCGTCCTGTTCCTGGGCAACATCCAGCCCGACCTCCAGCGCGAGGTCCGCGCCCAATGCAAGGCGGCCCGGTTCGTCGCGCTCGACTCGATGAACCTGTGGATCGACATCGCCCGCGACTCGCTGATCGAAACCATCGGCGGCGTCGACTGCCTGATGCTCAACGACGCCGAGCTGCGCCAGCTGACCCGCGAGCCGACGATCGTCCGGGCCGCCCGCCAGGTGCGCGAGTGGGGCCCGAGCGTCGTGGTCGCCAAGCAGGGCGAGTACGGCGCGGCCGTGCTTACCGAGGAGGGGTTCTTCGGCCTGCCCGCGTTCCCGCTAGAGACCGTCGTCGATCCCACCGGCGCCGGCGACTGCTTCGCCGGCGGCTTCGTGGGCTACCTCGCCGCCCATCCCGATGGCGAGATCGACGACGACACGCTGCGCAGCGCGATGGCGTACGGAACCGCGCTCGCGTCGTTCAACGTCGAGGAGTTCGGCGTCGAGCGCGTGGCGAGGCTGACACCGGACGAGATCGCCGAGCGCGTCGCGGAGCTCCAGCGGATCACGAGCTTCGTTGAGAAGCGGATCGCGCTGCGAGACTGACTAGGCGCGGGTCAAAGGACGGCCCGGCAGACGGCGCTGGGGAAGGGGAGAGGAGCCGGCGCCATCGCGCCGGTCAAAAACCTGCACAGCACGACAATTCCGGCGGGAATGGCGAGGCCTGTCGAGCTATGCATGAAGAGCATGCGTTATACGACAGGGCTCGGACCTGGCGCCGGTGTTGACGTGCTGTGCACGTTTCCCGTGACACTCTCGGCACAAAGTCGCCGGTTTGGGCCAGGACCCGGTCGACGATGGGCCCACCCGACCCGCCGGCGCCCTCACCCACCCTCCTTCCCTGCGCCGTTTACCGAGCCGACCGCCCGCCGGCGTCACCCAGCGCGCGCGGTCGCACTGACCGCGTTCACAACCTCCGTGGGCAGGAAAACTGGGTAGGGCTAGACGACGAGGGTCTCGCGGCGGACAACCTTGCCGCCCTTTGAGAGCGTGAGCGTGTAGCGCCCGCGCTTAAGCGCCCGGCGCAGCCGCAGTGTGCCCTCGGTGCCAGCGCTCCCCATCCGCACAATCCCGCTCGCATAGATGCGACCAGCGTGTGACAGCGTCGCCTTCACGACCTTGCCGGTCGATGTGAACTTGACCGTGCCCGACACGAGCTTCCCCGTGCACTTCTGCTCGGTCTTCTTGCCTTTCTTGCCCTCGCCGTGCTTCTTCACCTTCACCTGCTTGCAGACGACGGCTCCACCTTGCCCGCCGCGCCCCGCTTGCCGGTGGCTCCGGTCGGCCCGGGCGGACCCTGCGGCCCTGTCGCTCCGGTCGTTTGACTCGAGGTCGGGGCTCCGTTGGTCGTGTTCCCGAACACGCTGTTGTCGGCGCCGATTGAGACGATGCCGCCGCCGTTCAGGGACTGAAGACCGACGCCGTTGCCGACGATCAGATCGCTCGTGAGCTCGTTTGTCGCGGTGGCGCCGTTTGACGAGATCCCGGCTCCGGTGTTCGTGGACGACGAGGTGCTCGCCGAGTCGATCTCGATTTTTCCGGTGCCGGTCGGGCTCGTGCCACACGAGGCGGTCGTGAACGCCGCGATCGAGACGCCCGCCGCGATCCCGCAGCCGTTGTTCTCGAACTGCGAGTTCTCGATCACGACCCGAGCGGACTTGGATGCGGGAGGCAGCGCGAGGACGCCGTCCTGCACGTTGTCGTGGATGGTCGAGTTCTCGATGTAGAGACTCGGGGCCGGGGCACCCGTCTCGGTCGGAGGGGTCGGGCACAACCGACCGCGTCCCACACCACCCATTGCTGCTGACCCTATTCGCTTTGCGCGCCGCGGCAAGCGTTCGCGGGCCGCGGTGAGAATTCCGCGCGAGAGGGGGATCAATGTCGGGCTGCGGACGCCACCAGGTGCCGCTCCGTGACATCCAGGACCAATCAGGGTAGGATCGTGCGCGTTGTGACGTGGGGATTTTTGTGGTTGATGCTGGCGCTGAAGATCCCGATCGCTGCGCTGATCTACATCGTGTGGTGGGCGGTCAAGCAGACGCCTGAGGAGTCGCCGTCGTCCGACGACGACGGCGGCATCAAGCGCCATCCGCCCCATCCGCGCCGTCCGTTCCCGCGCCATCCACGCCGCGGCCCGCACGGGAGCCCCGCCCCGCCGGCGCCACCGCGGGTGCGCACTGTCCGCGCCCGGGCGCGGACGCTCGATCACTGATCAGCCGCCGTTGCCGTCGCCCGTGCTTCCGTCGAGCCACTGGCTCACGGCCTTGCTCGCCGGGTCAGTGACGAAGTGGTCCTTGACGAAGTCCTTCGGGTCGTCGACGAGTCCAGTCACCTTGCGCGCCTGGGCCAGGTCTTTGTTGACGTCCTTCGTCGCCTCCGCGACCGCCTTCGGATCTTTGTAGTTGGGGACCAGCTCCTGCAGTTGCTTGGCGTCGTCCTTGCTGAGCTTCGACAGGGCCTGGTCCGGTGTCACCCCCGCGTCCAGCTCGGCCTGATCGTTGTCAAGCAGGCTCGCGTCATCGAGGGCCTTGTCCAGCTCGTCGGCCCCGAGATCGCCCTTGATGCCGAACCCGAGCAGGACGCCTCCGATCGCAGCGCCGGCGAACTCCTTCTGACCGATGCTGGACAACGCGTTCATCCCATCCTCTCCGATCCCCACTCCCGTGGCTCCGGCCTTGATCCCGGAGCTGACGGCGAGGATGCTGCTGTCCGCGCCGGCGTCGATCACGCCCAGGCCGGCCAGCGCCTCTGGGGCCGCCGCCGCCAGGACGATGATCGACGCGTAGACCGAGAGGTCCTCGGTCATGTCGGCCAGCGTCGACCAGCTTGGGTCGTCGACGAACTCGAGCCCCTGAGCGGTGATCCCGGCGAGCTGGGCGGTCGAGATGAGCTGCTCCTCAAGCGCCGCGAACGCTCCCGGGGAGGTGCCCAGCAGCTGAGCCACATACTGGTGGAAAGCGGGATTGTTCGCATAGCGGCTGCTGGCCGGGTCGTAGTCGGCCTGCCAAGAGCGCAGCCACGCGGGCGGAGTCCAGGGTTTCACGGGTCGGGCAGGCAGACGTGCTCGTCGACCTCGGCGTAGTACTGGGCGGCGTTTGCCAGCGCCTTGCCGACGTTCTCGATGTTCTGGCCGATCTGTCCCAGCGCCGCGGTCCAGGCGCCGAAGAACTGGGCGAAGACCTGGTCAGCACCGTTGAGCTGGCCGCCGTGCACGCCCCGCTGCCACGAGTTGTAAGGCGTGGAGGAGGAGGCGTACTGGGCGGTGGGCGCCGTGCCGTCTTCGAGCTCGAGGGCGAGCCCGATGACCGCCTGCTGCAGGGCCTCCAGCGTCTCCGGGTTGACGACGAACTTGGACATCCTCTTCGCGGCGCGCTGGTGAGTGACGGCCGCACCACGATGATCCGCTCCCAGGGGCAGGTGGGCAACGCGCCCAAGGTATGGAGTTGCTAACACCTTGGCGTCGGCGCAAGCCGCGCCAATCCGCCGCCGCTGGCAGACTTGCGCCATGGCGCAAGCGCCCGCCTCAGTCCTCTCGGACGGCACGATTCTCGAGCTCGTCCAGGAAGGCCGGATCAGGATCGACCCGTGGGATCCGCAGCTGGTTCAGCCCGCCAGCGTCGACCTCCGCCTCGGCGACTCATTCCGGGTGTTCCACAACCATCGCGCTTCCGCGATCGACCTGCGACGTCCGCCCGAAAACCTCACCGAGGAGGTCAAGGTCCCGGAAAACGACTCGTTCGTCATCCACCCGGGCGAGTTCTGCTTGGGCAGGACGCTCGAGTGGGTCGAGTTGCCGGACGACATCGTCGCGAGAATCGAGGGCAAGTCGAGCTTGGGCCGCCTCGGCCTGATCGTGCACGCCACTGCCGGGTTCTGCGACCCGGGCTGGAAGGGCACGCTGACCCTCGAACTGAACAATCTGACCCGCGTGCCGATCAAGCTGTACCCAGGCCTGCTGATCGCCCAGCTTTCGTTCATGTCGCTCGACCGGCCGGCGCTGCGGCCCTACGGGAGCCCTGAGCTCGGCAGCCACTACCAGGGCCAGCGCGCCGCCACCGAATCGCGCTACGAGGGGGCACGGGGTAGCGCCACGGATTCGCAGAAGATTGGATAGGCTCGCGCCACGGTGGTCGCCTTTCTCCTAGCCGCGAGCGAACCCTCGAAGGTGCCGTGGTACTTCGCCGGCGGAGTGCTGGCGCTGTGGGCGGTGATCCTCGCGTGGATCGGTCTCTCCCGGCCCGAGTTTCCGTACAACGCCCGCGGCCAGCGCGTCGTGATCGCCATCAGCCTGGCGCTGGTCGTAATCGCGCTCGCGGCGGCGATCCTGACCGGCTAGGCGCCGGCGTGCTGGTTCTGCGCGGGGCCTATGGGTGGCGGCCGGCTCGGTAAACGGCGCCGGGAAAGGATGTCCGGTGGGGGTTTACGGCTGTCGCGGCGTGCTTCGGGACCGGATCGGGCGTTTTCGTGGTGCACAACACGTCAATCCCGGATCGAACGCCGAGCCCTGTCGAGCTGTGCATGAAGAGCGTGCATAGCTCGACAGGCCTCACCAAGAAAGCCGGTTCTGTCGTGCTGTGCACCATCCTGAGGCCCAGATTCCGGGTTTTGTCGCCGATCCGTGACGGTCTCGACACGCTCTCGCCACAAACTTGACCGACGGACCGCGAGAGTCGCCTTACCCACCCCTTGCCCAGCGCCGTTTACGCCGGGCCGCCCGGCCGCAAGTGCTGCGGGCGCGAAGCGCCCGCGGGCCGAGAGTCGACAGCCGCGCCCCGCATAGGCAACGCCGCGGCTCCGCTTACTCGCCCGCTCCTCGCGGGTACTAGAGTGATCTGTGGTCGCTCCGCTCGGCCGAGTGCCGGAGAGCCGACCCGGCAACCGCGCGAGAGGATTGTGATGACGACCGAAACACAGGACAAGCAGGACGGCGCCGGCGTAGCCACGGGCACGGACACGCTGACCATCACCGATAACCGGACCGGGAAGCAGTACGAGGTGCCGATCGAGGACGAGACGATCCGCGCCACCGAGCTGCGCAAGATCAAGGTCAACGACGACGACTTCGGGTTGCTGTCCTACGACCCGGCGTACATGGCGACGGCCTCGTGTCGCTCCTCGATCACCTACATCGATGGTGACAATGGGATCCTCGAATACCGCGGTTACCCGATCGAGCAGCTGGCGGAGAGGTCCTCGTTCCTCGAGGTCGCATATCTGTTGATCCACGGCGACCTGCCCGCCCAGGAGCAGCTCGACGCCTGGACCCACGAGATCACGATCCACACCTTCGTGCACGAGAACGTGAAGGAGTTCATGCAGGGCTTCCGTTACGACGCTCACCCGATGGGGATGCTCGAGGCGTCGGTCGGCGCGCTCTCCACCTTCTATCCCGAGGCCGCCAAGATCCACGACCACGATGTGCGCTACCTCCAGGTGATCCGGCTGCTGGCGAAGATGCCGACACTGGCCGCGTTCTCATACCGCCATAACCGCGGCATGCCGTACGTGTATCCGGACAACGACCTGAGCTATCCCGGGAACTTCCTGTCGATGATTTACAAGGTCGCCGAGCTCAAATACCAGCCCGATCCGCGTCTCGAGCACGCACTCGACGTCCTGTTCATCCTCCACGCCGACCACGAGCAGAACGCGTCCACCAGTGCGGTGCGCAGCGTCGGCTCCACCCAGGTGGATCCGTATTCCTCCGTCGCGGCCGGGGTGGCAGCGCTGTACGGGCCGCTGCACGGAGGCGCCAACGAGGCGGTCCTGCGGATGCTCCACCGGATCGAGACCACCGACAACATCCCTGACTTCATCAAGGGCGTGAAGGAGGGCAACGAGCGGTTGATGGGCTTCGGCCACCGGGTCTACAAGAACTACGACCCGCGCGCCAAGATCATCAAGAGGGCCACCGACGAGGTGTTCGAGGTCACGGGCAAGAACCCGCTGCTCGACATCGCGACCGAGCTCGAGCGGATCGCGCTCGAGGACGAGTACTTCATCGACCGCAAGCTCTACCCCAACGTCGACTTCTACTCGGGGATGATCTACGAGGCGCTGGGCATGCCGGTGGAGATGTTCCCGGTCCTGTTCGCGATCGGCCGCACGGCCGGCTGGATCGCGCAGTGGCTCGAGATGATCGACGACCCCGAGCAGAAGATCGCCCGACCGCGCCAGATCTACACGGGCAAGCACGACCTCGACTACGTCCCGATCAACGAGCGTTAGTAGTAGGGCGGCCGGGCCGCAGCCGGATGACTCCAGCGCGGCCCGGTAGTGCGGAGCTGGATGCGTAGCGGGCCGCGCTGGAGGGCCCGGCCCGGATCGGCGCATGCGCCGATCCGCGGGGGCGCACATGTGCGCTCCCGAACATCCCCATGACCAATCCCGCGCGTCTGCGAGAAGCACTCGTCAATGAGCTTCGCTTCCGCGGAGCGATCCGGTCCGACGCGGTGGCGGCCGCGTTCGCCAGGGTTCCTCGCGAGCACTTCATCCCCGAGGTCGTCGCCGAGCAGGGGCTCGAGGCCGCCTACCAGGACCGCGCGTTCCCGACCAAGCACGACCAGCGGGGGATGCCGATCAGCTCCTCCTCGCAGCCGGCGATGATGGCGGCGATGCTCGAGCTGCTCGAGCTCCTGCCCGGCCACCGGGTACTCGAGATCGGCGCCGGCACCGGCTACAACGCTGCCGTCCTGCGCGAGCTCGTCGGCGCGGAGGGTCGCGTCACGACGATCGACATCGACCCGGAGATTGCCGCCCGCGCGAAACGCGCTTTGCGCGAGACTGGTTACCCGGTTGACGTGAGAGGCGGCGACGGCCGGGCGGGGTTCGCAGACGGTCAGCCCTACGACCGGATCATCGTGACCGCGAGCGCGGACGAGCTCCAGCCGGCCTGGCTGCAGCAGCTCCAAGAGGGGGGCCGGCTCATCCTGCCGCTGCGGCTCGACCCCGACGCAGACGCCGTCCAGCTGATTCCCCTCCTCGAGCGCCGGGGCCGGCGGCTGCACTCGCTCGAGATGACCTCGGGAGGGTTCATGCCCCTGCACGGTGGCGATGGCGGCTGGGGATCACCGCCCGCGAGCCTCAGCGCCGGACGTCACCGGCCCGGCAAGCATTCCTCGTACGCGTCGATCAGCGGGGCCCCCGTCGGCCGCCTGTCCGACGCCGCCGCACGGCGCCTGCTGGCCGCCGTGCTCGGCCCGCCGTCGGCCCGCACACAGGGCTGGAGCTCGGTCGGCTCCGGCCACACGCCGCTGCTGGTGATCTATCTGCTGATCACGATCCCCTTCACGCGACGTGTCTGGGTCCGGCGCGGCGGGTGGCACGGCATTGGGATCGTGGGTCCGGGTGGGCGCGGTCTCGCCGTGGTGTCGACCCCGAACGTGTGGGAGCAGAACTCAGATCCGACGGCGACGCGGGCACGTTGGCGAATGCACAGCTACGGCGACCCAGACGAGTCGTGTGCCGAGCTCGAGGCGCTGCTCGACCGGTGGCGCGACCTCGAGCGGACCGGCCCCCACGGGCCCGAGATCACGGCGCGCCCGGTGGGCGAGGAGATGCGTCTCAGCCTGCGGTGGCGTCCGCTTCCGAGGTGATCCGAGCCTAGGCAAGGAAGTGCTCCACTCCCTCGGGCGAAGTCAGCCGGAACACGCGCGAGGCGGGAAGCCCCTCCGGCCACTCCCGGCGCCGACGGAAGTGGGTGCGAAACGCCCAGACGAACAGTGAGTCACGCGCGAACACCAGCGACGTCAGCGACTCCGTGTTGTCGTTCCACAGCCGCTCGTCGCCGCGCCACCGCCGCCAGCTCCCGGCCGAAGGTCGTCTTGCCGTTCCCGCTCGCACTCGCGACCACCGCGACCCTGCGCATCACGGCACGTACCGCATCTTCGGCCAGCGGGCGCGCCACCCCTTCTGTCGCACCCGGTGTTCGTAAAAGCTCGCCGTCACTCGGGCGGGATTGCGGCGACACACACAGTCGAACAGATCGCCGAGTCCGTACGGGGCGACGACGAGCAGACCGTCATCGGCCAGCAGCTTCACGGCGACGCAGCTCGCGGTCTCGGGAAACGTCGCCACCGCCTCGGCGCTCGAGCGCAGCGGCTGTACCTCGACGCCGAACCGGTCCGGGTACCAGAGGTGGACGGCGGCCTGGTTCTTGACATCCCAGGGAAGGTCCGGGGAGCGCGCCCGCAACTCGAGCTCGATGGCGCGCTCGCGGGTCTCGCTCAGATCGGCCGGGTCGAAGAACGCCAGGTCGATGTCACGCGGGATCGCCGTCGGCGGCCGATCGTTCAGCGAGTCCCATACGACGTCCCGGATTGCGCCGGCGCCGATCAGCCAGTCGGGCGGGTCGAGGGCGCGGGCCACATGCAGGGCCCTCATCAGGTGCGGCGACTCCCGGACAATCGTGCACAGCCGGCATCGACTAGAAATCAAGTTGTGGACGATGACTGATCCGTTCCTGCTCGTACAGCTCAGCGACCCACACATCGGCGCCACCTGGGTCGAGTGCGAACCACTCGCCGGGCTGGCCGCCGCGGTCGAGGCGGTGGGCGCGCTCCGGCCCACTCCCGGCGCCGTCCTGATCTCGGGCGACCTGGCCGACGGCGGCGAGGACTCGGAGTACGCGGCGATCGCGGCGCTCCTCGCGCCGCTGGGCGTCCCCGTGTTCGTTCTCGCCGGCAACCACGACGACCGCGCGGCGCTTCGCCGCAACTTCGATCTTCCCGGTACCGGCGAGGACACGGTGTACTACGCCGTCGACCTCGGCCCGTTCCGTCTGGCCATGCTCGACACCAAGGTGCCGGGCAAGGACGGCGGACACCTGGATTCCGAGCAGCTCGGTTGGCTCGAGGCCGAGCTGACGCGGGAGCCGGACGCGCCGACCGTGATCGCGCTCCATCACCCGCCGTTCGCGACGGGGCTCGCGCCGTTCGACGTGATCGGGCTCTCACCGGCCGCCACCGCGGCGTTCGCCGGCGTCGTGTCCGGCCACGGGAACGTGCGGCGAATCGTGGCCGGCCACGTGCACAGGGCGATCACGTCTCAGGTCCGGGGTCACCCGGCTCTGACGGCGCCGAGCACATGCGCGCAGGCTGTCCTCGACTTCGCCACCCAGGAGCTCGTGATGAACGCCCAGCCGATCGGGTTCGCGGTCCATGCGATGGTCGACGGCGAGCTGGTCTCCCACTTTCACGCGCTCGGGGTTTCCGCGTGACGCGCGGTGACCTCACCGCCTGGCTCGCGGAGTACGAACGCGCCTGGAGAACCGCCGGCACCGCGGGTCTGGATCAGCTGTTCAGCGCGAACGCCACGTATCAGCTCTCGCCCTACGACGAGCCGGTCGCGGGTCTGGATGCGATCGCCGCGATGTGGGAGCGCGAACGCACCGGCCCGCACGAACGGTTCACGATGAGCTCCGAGATCGTCGCCGTCGACCGTGACACAGCCGTCGTCCGGGTGGACGTTGATTACCCGGGACCCCCGGCGCGCGAGTATCGCGACCTGTGGGTGATCGAGTTCGATGACGCGGGGCGCTGCCAGGCGTTCGAGGAATGGCCGTTCTGGCCCAAGCAGCCGCGAACGGCGCTGGGCTAGGCAAGCGAAGGGTGGGCGCGATGCCCGGGCGGGCTGAGCGCGGCCCTGAATGCTGCATAACACGTCACGACTGCCGAAATCGGCGAGGCCTGCCGTGTTAAGCACGCTCTTCATGCACAGCACGACAGGGCTCGGGGTCTGAGCCGAGATTGACGTGTTAAGCATGATTTTCGGCTGGGTGAGGGCGCGGACCCCGCCGGGCAGCTGACCCGCTCCCCTTCCCAGCGCCGTTACCGGGCCGACCGCCCACCTGGGCTGCCGAGGGACGCGACAGCCCTCACCGCGCCAGCTCCCCGGGCTCCGGACCGCGGCCGGCGCCGTACTCGAAGTAGGCCGTCACCCAGTCGGCGGGCGCCGGGTTCAGGAGCGACTCGTCGAGGAGCTCGTCGAGGTCGGCGAGGCCTGAGCTCCGTAGCTCGATAAGCGCGGCGCTCAGGTCGTAGCTCGTCTCGCGCGGCTCGGGAATACCGTCGGCGATCAGCATCCAGAACGCGCCGGCGCGCCCCTCGTACGGCACCCCGACGCTGCCGGCGTTGGCGTAGGTGAGGTGCGGTCCGAGGCTCCGCACGAGCTGCTGATGGGTGTGCCCGCCGACGACCAGTGGCTGGGTGACGCCCGCCAGCGCGTCGAGCAACGCCTCCTCGGGAGTGGCCCGGGTGAGGATCTCGTCGTCGCGTCGCGGTGAGCCGTGACAGAAGAGCACGTCGCCGAGCTCGAGGCTGATCGGCCACGCGTCGATCTCGTCACGCCAACGCCGATCGAGGGCCTTCGCGCTCCACGCTGCCGCCCGCCCCGCGTTGTCGTCGTCGACCGGCGCCCCGTCGTAGGCCGCGACCGCCTCGCGCTCGGCGTTGCCCTTGATCCAGTGCACGGACTCGCCCCGCGACGCGAGCAGCTCCAGCGTCTCCGCGACCAGCGGGCCGCCGACCACGTCGCCGGCGACGACGATCCCGTCGACCGGATCACGATCGACCTGCGCGAGAACGGCCCGCAGGGCGGGCAGGTTCCCGTGCACGTCCGCGAGCACGGCGATCCGCACCTGCCGACCCTAGCGAGCGGCGAAAACCGGTCCTTATGCGGGACCGAAGACGCGTTCCAGCAACGCCGTGTCTCCCGCCGTCTGGAACCTGATCAGCTTGCCGTCACGGAACGTCATGACGTCCGCCGTGTCGGCGTGCTCGCCGGCGAGCGTCGTCTGGGTCAGCACGACGACGCGGTCCTCGTCGGAGAACCAGAACTGTGGGGTGGTCGTGAAGCCCTTTTCCGCGAATTTCGCCCACAGCGCGCCGACGTCCGGCTTGCTGCGCCGAGTGCCGCTGATCGCGCTGTTGCCGGGCGTGATCCACACGATGTCGTCGGCCATGTTCTCCATCGCCCCCTCGACGTCGCCGGACGAAAACGCCGCATAGGCCCGCTTTGCAATTTCGAGGTTCTGCTCTCCTGCCATCAGCCACCGCCTCCTTACGTGGTCGGATTCACCCTACACCGATGCTGACCGTTCTAGTCGATCTGCAATCGCGCGTCGCCTAACTCGACGAGATCCCCCGCCCGCAGCTCACAGCGCCCGACGCGCACCCCGTTGACCGTGGTTCCGTTGGTCGAATCGAGGTCTTGCAGAACCCAGTTGCCGTCCCTGAACACGAGCCTGGCATGCCGGCGCGAGACCGCGAGGCTGAGCAGGACGACGTCGCAGTCGCGGTGGCGTCCCACGAGCAACTCGCTCTGCCCGCCCGCCCAGTCGAGCGCGAGCAGGATCGGCGGCTTCGCGGTCGGCTCCGCACGGGTACTCGACACGGTGCGCAGCGCCGTCCTCGCCGCGTCCGCGAGCCTCGCACCCCAGCCGCGGCCCGGGCTCCGGGGGTGAAGGTCGCCAACCAGCCGGAACGGGTCGATCAGCCGCGCGCCCAACAGCTGATCCAGGCGATGGTGGAGCGTCTCCTCGCTCAGCAGCCCATCCCCGTAGGCCGCATTGAGCGTACGAGCGATCTGCCGTCGCGACGCGCCTGGTCCAGTCACGGTGCCTAGTGTCCCGCGAACGAAACAACCGTTCAAGACGCGCCGAGGGCTATATCCTGGCGTCGTGGATCTCGGAGACCGGGTCAGCTACGAAGTGCTCGCACAGGGCACGCCCGTGTACAGCTCGGACGGCGCGCAGGTCGGCACGGTCGCACACGTGCTCGCAGCCGAGCACGAGGACATCTTCGAGGGGATCGTGATCCTCGAGCACCACGGCAGGGGCGGACACCGGTTCGCCGACGAGGAGGTGATCGACGACATCCACGAGCGGGGCGTGCTGTTGAAGCTCGATCGCGCGGCGGCCGAGCAACTTCCCGAGCCGACGGCGAACCCGGCGGTCATGTATGACGACCCGACGGACTCGGGCGGGGCGTTCCACGGCAAGTTGAGGCGCGCCTGGAACATGATCTCGGGCAACTACTGAGGGTCGCGGCCGGGGAGAGCCGGGCGCTGAGCTGAACACTGGGGAGTCGACTGGGGAGCTGGTACTGGGGAGCTGTGGATGACTGATCGCGACCACGTTCGTTTGGCCGAGCTCGTGGCTGCGCTGTCGCTCGGGATCGACCTCGGCTTCGGGCAGCCGATGGAGCACGTGCTGCGTCAGAGCCTGATCGCGTTGCGGCTGGCGGACGGGCTTGGGCTCGACGACGAACAGCGAGCGGTCGTGTACTACACCGCGCTGCTCGTAAACGTCGGGTGTCATTCGGACGCTCACGAGCAGGCGAAGTGGTTCGGCGACGACATCAGGCTGAAGTCGGGCAAGTATGACTACGAGCCCAGGAGCATCCGCGCGGCACTGGCGGGCATGCGGCAGCTGGGCGCGGGCAATCCGCCGCTACACCGCTTCCGGCTCGGGCTCGAATTCGTGATCTCAGGCCGGCGCGAGGTCGATGGCATGATCGCCCACCACGCCGCGATCGCACGGACGCTCGGCGAGCAGCTCGAGCTCCCCGAGGCGGTGCTCGACGCGCTCTCGGCGGCATACGAGCAATGGGACGGACGAGGATGGCCGGGCGAGCTCGAGGGCCAGGAGATCCCCGCCGCGTCCAGGATCGCGGTGGTGGCCGAGTACGTCGAGGTCGCAAACCGCCTCGGCGGAGTGGAGGCCGTGAGGGAGCTCGCGCGCGAGCGACGAGGCGAGCAGTTCGACCCGACCGTCGTGGACCTGCTCGACGCCGAGGCAGACGTGCTCCTGGCCGGCCTCGACGCAGTCGAGACGTGGGACGCGGTGATCGGAGCCGAGCCCGCGCTTGCGGTTGTGCTCTCGGGAGACCGGTTCGAGGCGGCGCTGCAGGCCGTCGCGAACTTCGTCGATTTGAAGTCGCCCTACTTCCTGGGTCACGCCCGAGCTGTCGCCGATCTCGCCACCGAGGCAGGCGCGCGGCTCCGGCTCTCGCAGGACGAGTTGCGAACGCTTCGCCGCGCCGGGCTGGCGCACGACCTCGGACGTCTCGGAGTCTCAAATGCGATTTGGGACAAGCCCGGTTCGCTCGGCGCCGGCGAATGGGAGCGGGTTCGACTCGAGCCGTATCTGACCGAGCGCATGCTGCGCCAGTCGGCGACGCTGGCCCCGCTCGCGGCGATCGCGATCGAACACCACGAGCGCCTCGATGGCTCGGGGTACCCCCGCGGGCTGACCGGCGCCGCGATCTCCCCGCCCGCGCGCATCCTCGGCGCGGCCGACGCCTACCAGGCGATGCGCGAGCCCCGGGCCCATCGCCCCGCCCGGTCCGACGACGAGGCGGCGGCCGAGCTGCGGGCGGAGGTCAGGGCCGGGCGTTATGACGCAGATGCTGTCGAGGCCGTGCTCGGTGCCGCCGGCCATCGGGTCTCGCTCCGGCGCGAGGGTCCCGCGGGCCTGACGGTTCGCGAGGTCGAGGTCCTGAGGCTGCTCGCGCGCGGGCTATCGAACAAGCAGATCGCCGAGCGTCTCGTGATCTCCCCGAAGACCGTGGGCAACCACGCCGAGCACATCTACGCCAAGACCGGCGCCTCGACGCGCGCCGCGGCCGGGCTGTTCGCGATGCAGCACGGCCTGCTCCCAGAGGAAGGCTTTCCCGCCACGGTGGTCGCCTAGCCGTCCGGGAGCGCCCCTCAGCCGGCCATCATCGCCTGCATATTCCTCTCCATTACCGCCTCGACCTCGCGCAACTCGTGGGTGGGGCTGAACTGCACGATCTCGCTGCCTGGGTCGCTACCGACCGGGGCGTGCCCAGGCGGTAGGAAGAACGCGTCGCCGGCCTCGAAGACTTCCTCGCGGTCGCCCCGGCGATACCTCACCCGGCCCGTAATCACGTAGCCCCAGTGCGGGCACTGGCACTGATCGTCGGGCAGGCCCTTGAGCAGCGGCGTCGCATCGACGTCCTGACGGAACGACACGAAGTTCACCGTGTATCCGTCGAGCTCGTCCGAGTGATCCACGACCGGGCCGTGATCCTGGGCCCGCGCACTCTCTTTCGAAACCTTCGGCATGTCTCTCGCCTCCTCCTTCGTTTGGCCTGGCGAGAGGCTAGGTGCAGACGGCTCGCGCGTCATGAGGCGTTTTCCCCATCTTTGTCCCCCTGGACTAGAGTCCGCGTGTGCCCCGGCGCCGTGTGGTGATCGATCACGTGACGGTTGGCGTCAGTGACCTCAGCCGCAGCCGCGAGTTCTACACGCGGGCGCTGCTGCCGCTCGGCTTCACTGAGATCCGGGCCGCGCCGGACCTGGAAGAGGTGGAGTTCGGGCTCGAGGAGGCCGATGACTTCGCCATTTCGACTCGCTACGGCACGAGCTCACCGGTACACGTCGCGTTCGCCGCGGATCGGCGCGAGCAGGTCGACGCCTTCTACGCCGCCGCGCTCGCGGCGGGAGGTACAGATCACGGAGCGCCAGGCCTGCGGCCCGAGTACTCCCCCGAGTACTACGGCGCCTTCGTCCTTGATCCAGATGGGCACAACATAGAAGCCGTTCATCACGGCCGCTCCTAATACCTACGCAAACCCGTTGCCACAAATGTCGCGGTTTTCGGGGCTCCGCTCGGGGAACATGCTCGTACCGTCGATAGTTCTCCGAGTATCGAACGGGTGTCTAGGCGGGGGATCTGGACGATTGGGCCAGCTGTCGAGTCACCTCGGACAATCCAGGGAGCTGTGCAAGAATGGGAGCGCGTCGAGTGAACGCCGACGTACTGATTACCGAGGCGAGCACTTCTAAGCAGGCGATGTGAGCACGCCGCGCCGTTAGTTGGGGGCGCAGAGGCGGGCGAGCTCGAGAGCATCGCTACCAAATTGGCATCAACCCTGCCTATCCAGTGCGTAGGACCCTTACGCAACTCTTCGAACCAGCGACAACCCTGAACAAGTGAGCCTTACGCCGGTCCTAGACGAACACGAGCTGAGTGCGCCCGAGCTGTCGACACGCCGCGCGGCGGGCGGCCGTTCGCTCGCGCCGGCACGGCTGCTGAGCGACCCACGACAGTGGGCCCGACTGCGCCAGGTCGCCGATCTTGGGGCCGTCGCCCTGGGCGTCGTCGTCGCGCTCCTCGTCGGTCCGGCCGCTCAGCTCCCCGATTTTCTCGCGGCGGGCGCGTTCGCCGTCACCTCGCCGATCCTCATGTATTCGCGCAGGAGCTTCGGCAAGCAGCTCGGCGTCGGGGTCCTTGACTCGTGCGCCCGCGCCGTCGCATCCTGCGCGATCGGCGCGATGGTCGCAATCGCAGTCGGGGTGGTCGCCGGCTCGGCGACCCCCGATCTGATCGGCCTGCGACTGTGGCTGTCGACGGTCGCCGCGCTGTGCGCGGTTCGCACCGCTCTCGGCGTCGCCGAGAGCCGCGCTCGAGCGCGCGGCTTGCTGATGACACCGACGCTCGTCGTCGGAGCCGGAGCCGTCGGTGGATGGGTCGTCCGTCGCCTGGAGCAGCAACCGTCGCTCGGCCTGAACCCGATTGGGTTCCTCGATCTGGATCCGGACTCGGCGTCGCTCGATCCCGACACCGAGCTGCCAATCCTTGGCACGCCCGACGAGGCCGTCACGGTCGCGCGGATGACAGGGGCCCGTCAGCTCGTATTCGCGTTCTCGTGGGAGCGCGACCACCAGCTGGCCGGCGTCGTCAGGCGCTGCCAGGACGCGGGCCTCGACGTGGCGATCGTTCCTCGCCTGTACGAGACCGTCAACGAGCGGGCATCGCTCGACCACGTGGGAGGCCTGCCGCTGATGAGCTTCCGCGCACGGGGCTCGCAGGGGTGGCGGTTCACGATCAAGTACGCGATTGATCGCGCCTGCGCGTTCGTCGCGTTGGTCGCGCTCGCTCCGCTGATGCTGGCAATCGCGATTGCGGTCAAGCTCAGCTCGCCGGGCCCGGTTATCTACCGCCAGCGGCGAATCGGGCTGGGGGGCCGCGAATTTGACCTGTTCAAGTTCCGCTCGATGAGGACCAGCGCTCGCAGGGGCGCATTTCGCCCGGCGGCCGGATCCGCGCCGGGCGGCATCGAGGGAACCGATCGGCGTACGCGGGTGGGCAGGTGGCTGCGCAACGCCTCGCTGGACGAGCTGCCGCAGCTGTTCAACGTGCTGCGCGGCGAGATGAGCGCGATCGGGCCCCGGCCGGAGCGGCCGGAGTTCGCCGCGAGATTTTCGCGGGAGGTCCCCGGATATGACGAGCGCCACCGCGTCAAGCCCGGCATCACCGGGTGGGCGCAGGTCAACGGGCTCCGTGGACAGACCTCGATCGCGGATCGAGTCGAATGGGATAACCACTACATCGAGAACTGGTCGATCTGGCTCGAGCTCCGAACGCTCGCGCTCACGATCGCGGCGGTGATGATCTTCAACGAGGAGCGGCACGCGCCGGCGGCGGAGGATGCAGACGATGCGCCTGCGCCCGGTACGCCCCCGACGCTGGCGCCGGTCCCACCGCCCACTCTGCACCCGGTCACGACGCCCGACTCCGGGCCGGCGCCGACGCTACGACCCATCACGACACCCGATCTGCAGCCCGCCACGAGCTCTGAGCTCCGCCCGGTCACGACCTCGGAGATTCATCCGGTCACGACCTCGGAGATTCATCCGGGCACGACGTCATCTCCGACCCTGAAGCTCGTCGACACGGCCGTTCCCGACACGGCCGAGACGCACTGGTTCTGCGGATACTGCGGCACCGGCGCCACGTGCATCTCGCCCCCGCCGATGTCGCGCGTGTGTGAGCACTGCGCCGCGGGTCTGCTCCTCGAGGCCCCCGCCGACGTGGCGCCCGACTGCAACGATCCGTTCCTCGTCGTCGACGCGCGTCTCACAGTGCAGGCCGTCTCGCGCCGCGCCGAGCAGATTTTCGGGGTCGTCGAGGCCGACGTCACCGACCAGCCCATCACGGAGCTGCTCACCGACGCGGACGTCGAGATCGACGACTCGAACAGCTTCGCCGCGGCTCTTCTCAGCGCCGCGCTCGACGACCAGGGCCGCCATTCGACGTTCGTCCGCCCGCGCGATGCCTACGGCATCCGAATCCGTGCCCGCATCAGCCATTGCGGACCACCACGCGCGGCCTTGATCGTGCTCGAGACGCCCGGGCCGTCTTCCGGCCCTCGGCTGCACCTCGTGCAGTCCGAGCAGCCGCGCGCGGCGCAGGCCGGCGCATAGCGCGAACCGTCGGCGGGGCGAGCGCGCTTCGCCCCCTTGACAGCTTCGGCAAGGTGAAGTCAGCGGGTGAGCGATCCGCGTTGCGAGCCTGCCCGAAGCTGACAGACAAGGAGCATCAGATGGCTACCTGCACACACTTGGACCAGATCAAGGTCGACCGGCCCGACGACGTCGCCGGCTGCGAGGACTGCCTCAAGATCGGAGGTACCTGGGTCCACCTGCGCGTGTGCCGCACTTGCGGTCACGTCGGTTGCTGCGATTCGTCCCCGAACCGTCACGCCAGCCAGCATGTCCGCGAGAGCACTCACCCGATCGTCACCTCGCTGGAGAGCGGCGAGTACTGGTCCTACTGCTACGTCGACAACGTGGCGTTCATGCTGCAGGAGTCGGAATGAGCGACCCGCTCGGCCTGGGCATGGAGGAGCCTGCCGACCGCGACGGGGCGTTCCCGCGTCTGGGCGACGACCAACGGGCCCGCTTGCGCGCCGTCGGCGAGGTCCGGACCGTAAGTCCCGGGGATGTGCTGTTCGCGGACGGCGACGCCGACTACCCGTTCTTCGTGGTCGAGTCCGGCGCCGTCGCGATCGTGCAGGGGTACGGGAGAGAGAACCGCGTCGTCGTGATCCACGGTCCGCACTGCTTCCTTGGCGAGCTCAACCTGCTGACTGGCTCGCCGGCCACCCTGTCGGCCGTAGTCAGGGACGCAGGTGAGGTGATCGAGGTGCCCGCCGCCCGGCTGCGCAAGCTCGTGTCCGAGGACCAGGATCTCAGCAACCTGATCCTGCGCGCCTACCTCGCGCGCCGTTCGATCCTGATCGACCTCGGAGCGGGCGTGAAGCTCGTGGGATCGCGCTATTCGTCCGATTCCCGCCGGCTGCGGGAGTTCCTGACCCGCAACCGGGTGCCCTACCAGTGGATGGACCTCGACGGCGACGAGGAGGCCGAAAAGCTCCTGCAGGCGTTGGGCGTCGAGCCAGCCGAGACGCCGGTCGTGATCGGTGGGCGCGACGTCCTCCGCAATCCCACGAACGGGCGCGTGGCGCAGATGCTCGGTCTCGGCTCGCGAGGGGACCCGCCGGCGATGTGCGATCTGGTGATCGTCGGCGGAGGCCCGGCGGGACTCGCGGCCGCCCTCTACGGCGCCTCGGAGGGACTGGACACCCAGGCGATCGATGCGGTCGCCTTCGGCGGACAGGCCAGCACCTCGGCCCGGATCGAGAACTACCTCGGCTTCCCCACCGGCATCTCCGGCAGCGAGCTCGGCGAGCGCGCGGAGTTGCAGGCGAGGAGGCTGGGCGCGCGCTTGGTCGTACCAGCGCCGGCGGTCGGGCTGGAGCAGAACGATGGCCATTTCGCGATCGAGCTGGCCGACGGGTCGGTCGTCAACGGCCGGACCGTGATCGTGGCGACCGGCGCCCAGTACCGCAAGCTCGCCCTGCCTGACCTCGAGCGTTACGAGGGTCTCGGCGTCTACTACGCCGCCACGCAGGCCGAGGCGCAGCTCTGCTACGGCGATCCGGTCGTGATCGTCGGCGGCGGTAACTCCGCGGGTCAGGCTGCGATGTTCATGTCGAGGGACGCGGCGAGCTGCCGTCTGATGATCCGCGGCGACGATCTCAGCAGCTCGATGTCTCGCTACCTGATCGACGAGCTCGAGCGCCGCGACCGGGTCGACCTGTTGACCCGTCGCGAGGTCGTCGAGCTCAAGGGCGAGGACGCGCTCGAGGCGATCGTCGTGGCGGACAACCGAACCGGCGAGCGCGAAGAGCTCGAGGCGAAGGCGCTGTTCGTGTTCATCGGCGCCGACCCTCACACCGATTGGTTGCGGGGTCACGTCGCGATGGACGAGCACGGCTTCGTGCTCACCGGCCGAGACGTCCCGGACGACCAGCTGCCGACGTACGAGGAGCGAGCGACCGTTCTTCCTGGAGACGAGCCGGCCCGGCATCTTCGCCGTGGGCGATGTCCGCTCGGGGTCGATCAAGCGGGTGGCGTCAGCCGTCGGCGAGGGCTCGATGGCCGTCCGCCTCGTGCACCAGCGGCTAGCCGGCGCGCTGAGCCTCACGACGTCGGCGCTGCGCCCGCGAGCGACCGCCGCACCGGGTGATGTTCGACCGGCTCGCTCTCCATCGGGGGCTGCTTCTCGGGCGGGTGGCGCTCGAACCAGCTCGCGTAGCGATCGGCGAGCGGAGCCGCGGACACCCCGTGCACCAGCACCGAAAGCCCGACCGTGAAGTAGGTGGCCAGGACGATGGTGGGCGTCTGGGGGAGGTGCGATCGCTGGACGACGATCAGCGCGAACACGATCGACGCGAGGCCACGGGGCCCGAACCAGCCGAGGAAGGCGACCGTCTGCCGGCGCGGATGCGTTCCCACCATTGCGACCGCCACCGGCAGCATCCGCACGATCGTGAGGCTGAGGATGGCGTAGATCACCACGCGCCAGGTCAGGTGGCCGAGTGAGGGCCCGAGGAGGACCGCGCCGAAGAGCAGAAACGTGACTCCGCTGAGCAGCTCCCCAACCTCTTCGATGAGGCGCGTGACGTCGGTCAGGTCACGCCGCACGAGCCCGCCGAAGATCGCGCCGGCGAGGAACGCGGCGATGAACCCGGAGCCGCCGAGCGCGGCAGCGGTCGTGTAGGCGAGGGCCGCGCCGGCGAGCGGGATCACCTGCAGCCACGACCCGACGATCAGGTTGCGCCGGCCGGCGAACACGACGACCCCGGCCGTGACCAAGCCGGCGCCGGCGCCGGCGAGGATCCCGTACCCGATCTCCTCGGCGACGATCGCGATCGCGTGGTGCGCACTGGCCACGTTGGACTCGACGTCGGCGGCCGCCAGCACGATGTACAGCACCGGGACGCAGATCCCGTCGTTCAGCCCGCTCTCGACGTTGAGTCCCTGTCGGATCCGCGACGGCAGGCGCGGCAGCGTGACCACCGCCTGGCCGAGCGCCGCGTCAGTCGGGGCCAGGAGCACCCCGAGCACGAGCGCTTCGCCGACCGTCATGCTGTTGAACAGCCCGGCGGCGAGCGCGCCGAGCACGATCGTCAGCGGCAGGCCGACCGCCAGCAGCCGCGCCGGCACACCCGCTTGCCGGCGCAGGACGCCGAGCTTGATCCGAGAGGCGTCGGCGAACAGCACGAGCGCCAGCGTGGACTCGGCGAGTGTCTGAACCGCCTCGCCTTGCGCGGACGGCTCGACCTCGCCGAGTATCCGCGGACCGAGGAACACGCCGACCGCGACGAACACCATCGCGGGTGTCACGGGGGTCCCGACGAGCAGGCGGGAGATCGATGCGACCGCCAGCACCGTGAGCGCGACGAGGACGAGGGACCACTCCACGGCCCAACACTAGGCTACGGGGCCGTGGGTGTGGGCGGGGGGCTCAGCTGGCGGGCGCCGGCGCCGGGTGATCAACCGGCGCTTACCGCGGCCTCAGCCGGCGCTCGCCGACGCCACCGCGGTCTCCGCGCGCGCCGCCTGGGAGTGGGTGCGGCTGTCGCGCGAGGAGATCAACACGGCGGCGAGGATCGCGCCGGCGATCGCGAACCCGGCACCGAACAGGAAGGCGCGGTCGTAGCCCTTGGTGAGCGCGATCGACGCGGTGTGCACGCCGGAGTGGAACAGGTCCTGGGTGCGGCTGTTGGCGACGGTCGCGAGGATCGCGAGACCGAGCGCGCCGCCGACCTGTTGCGACGTGTTAATCAGCCCGGAGGCGAGACCCGCCTCGTGCGGCTTGATGCCGGACACCGCGGCAATCGTCACGGGCACGAACGAGAAGCCGAGGCCGACGGCCGCGAGCAGCGACGGCCCGAGGATGTCCGCCCAATACGAGCCGCCTGTCCCCGGTACCTGCGCGAACCAGAGCAGACCGGCCGCGATCAGCAGCAGCCCGGCGATCAGCGGCGGCTTGAACCCGAAGCGGGTGACGAGCTGCGAGGCGACGCCCGCCGAGATGATGATCCCGACCGCCAGCGGCAGGTATGAGATCCCGGTCTTGATCGGCGAGAAGTGCAGCACGTCCTGGAGGTAGAGCGAGATGAAGAAGAACATCGAGAACAGCGACATGCCGATCAGGAGTCCGACGATGTTCGCCCCTCTAAGCGTCCGCAGCCGGAAGATCGAGAAGGGCATCAGCGGGTCGCGCGTGCGCAGCTCGATCAGGACGAACGCGACCAGCAGGGCGGCCGCGCCCGCGAGGCGGAGGATGGTGGCCGTCGATCCCCAGCCCGAGTTGACGGCGTCGACGACCGCGTAGACGAGCAGCGACAGGCCGGCGGTGACGGTCACGGCGCCGGGGAAATCGAACGTGTTTGCACCATCCTCGGCGCGGCTCTCGGCGAGGAAGCGGGGAGCGAGCAGGGCGGCCGTGATGCCGATCGGGACGTTGACGAACAGCACCCAGCGCCAGCTCAGGCCGCTGGTCAGGATCCCGCCGAGAAGTACGCCGGCGGCGCCGCCGGCGCCGGCGACGGCGCCCCAGATCCCAAGCGCCCGGTTGCGTTCGGACCCTTCGGCAAAGGTGTTGGTGATGATCGAAAGCGCGGCCGGCGACACGATCGCGGCGCCGAGGCCCTGGACGGCGCGCGCGGTGATCAGCCACGGCTCGGACTGCGCGAGGCCGCCGGCGAACGACGCCAGCGAGAACAGCACGAGCCCACCCATGAACATGCGCCGGCGCCCCAGGAGGTCGGCGAGGCGACCGCCAAGCAGCAGGAACCCGCCGAACGTGAGCGTGTAGGCGTTGACGACCCACGAGAGGTCGTCGCGCGAGAAGTGCAGATGCGTGCCGATCGACGGGAGCGCGACGTTCACGATCGCCGCGTCGATGACGATCACGAACTGCGTCATCGCGAGCAGGATCAACGCCAGATTCTTGGCCCGGGGCGTATCGAGCTTGGGTTCAGGAAGCTGTCTCAGCGAAGTCATTTGGAAGATGACCTCCGGTTCCGGTTGCTATCTCGAATATAGTGAACTACGATTCCGTTTGTCAAGACGGGGTCTCTAATGTGAAGACCCCGCGGAGAGGGATCGTGTGACAATTTCACCAGTAGAGACTCCTGCGCCAGCGGAAACTGAGCGCCAATTGCGGGCCGATGCTCGCCGCAATCGTGTGCGGATCATCGAGAGCGCCCGCGAGGTATTTGCCGAATGCGGTGCCGAGGCGCAAATCGACGACGTGGCACGGCGGGCGGGCGTCGGGGTCGGGACCGTCTACCGGCACTTCCCGACCAAAGAGGCGCTGATCGCCGAGATCGTGCGCCAGAAGTTCAGGGTCATGGGCGCGAACGCCCGCGAGGCGCTCGAGCGCGACGGCGAACCGTTCGCCGTGTTCGCCGACCTCCTGCGCACGAACGCGGAGTTGTGCGCGCGCGACGCCGGAGTCCAGGAGGCGATCACCGACTACGGGGAGTCGGTCTGGGTATATGCCCAAGCCGAGCTTCAGGAGCTCTACGTCCCGACCGCGGAACTGATCGACCGGGCGCAGCGGGCCGGGACGATGCGCCCGGACGTCACCGTCGACGACATCCCGATGCTGATGTGCGGGGTGTCGGCAACGATGCCTCACTCGGGTGCCGGCTTTGACTGGCACCGGCACCTGGAGTTCGTGATCGACGCGCTACGTCTGCAGCGTGCTGACGGAGAACACGGCGCCGTGCGGGTCGGCTAGGACGGCCTGCCGGAACCCGCCTGTGTCCTGGGCTGGGGCGAGCACGGTGCCGCCCAGCTCGGGAGCCTTCGCCGCCGCCGCGTCGGCGTCATCGATCCAGAAGTCGACGCTCCATTGCGCCTGTCCTTCTCCGCCGAGCGGCACCATCACCGCGACGACGTCGCGCGGCACCGGCTGGTGGGGCTCGCCGCCGAGGTACCCGGGCAGCCGCCACAGCGTGCCCTCGAGGCCGCCCATGTCGAACGGTTCCGCCTGCCATCCGAACAGCTCGCCGTAGAACGCCTTGGCCCCATCAGGGTCGCTCGTCTGGAGGGCGCTCATCGCCCATGCCGAAAACTCGTTGACCAGCTGCGCGCCCTGGCGGTCCTCCGCCGCCCACACGCCGAATACCGCCCCGGCGGGATCGGCGAGCACCGCGAGCCGGCCGGCGGGCGAAGCCTGCATCGGGCCCGCCACCAGCTCGGCGCCGGCGCCGGTTGCCCGGGCAACCGCGTCATCGACGCTGTCGACCGAGACGTAGGTGCTCCACGACGGGGCCAGGCTCTCGCCCACTTGGGAGGCGACGCCGGCGACGTCGCGCCCGCGGAGGCGGGCGACGAAATAGTCACCGGGCGGGTCTCCGGGCGTCTGTCCTGGCCCTTCGAACTCCCAGCCGAACAGCTGCTCATAGAAGCGCATGGCCGCGTGGGGGTCGGGCGCGAGGGTGTCGACCCAGCACGGCACTCCGCTCGGATAGTCGCTGCGCTCGCTCATCGTCGCTCCTTTCGCCTTCCCACTTCCGTGAGCAGTCCGGCCTCAAGATTCTTTGATTGGAAACTCCAACTATATCGTCGGTGGTCCGGATCATACGGTAGGATTCACATGTGTCAAGCAAGCGGACGTACGGCGATCGGTGCGGCATCGCACGAGCACTGGATCTCGTCGGCGAACGGTGGGCCCTGCTCGTGATCCGCGAGCTGCTGTTGGGGCCGAAGCGGTTCACCGACCTGCGGGCGGGCCTGCCGCACCTCAGCCCGGACGTCCTCTCCCAGCGGCTGCGCGAGCTGGAGCAGGATGGGATCGTGCGGCGGCACACATTGCCGCCACCGGCCGCCTCTCGCGTCTACGAACTGACGGACTGGGGCCACGAGCTCGAGCCGGTCATCCTCGGCCTCGGCCGTTGGGCCAGCGGCGCGCCCGTGCGCGACGAGGACGCGGTGTTCGGCGCCGACTCGGCGGTGCTGGCGCTGAAGACGCTATTTGCGCCGGCGGCCGCCGACGGGCTCGACGCCCGCTACGAGCTTCGTCTCGGGGAGCAGCGCTTTCACGCCCGCGTAAGCGATCGGCATTTCGAGGTGGCGCGCGGAGGCGCCGAGCGTCCGGACGCGATCATCGAGACGGACCCGGTGACGCTCGCCGGCGTGCTATGGCACGGCCGGAGCCTTCCGCAGGCCGTGCGCCGCGGGGCGATGCGGCTCGACGGCGACAGAGCCGCCGCGGAATCGTTCCTGCGGCTGTTCCCGTTGCCCGAGCGGACCGGGGAAGAAACCACCGCGCGCGGCGGTCATCAGAGGTAACCCCAACGAAAATGGAGTACTCAGATGTCCGCAAATTCTCGCGCCGTGCTCGCCCAGTTGGCGGTGGTCATCGGCGCCCTCGCGGTGCTCGCCACGGGCGCCGACCACCTCGATGAGTACACGGTCAACATGTTTTCGACCGTCCCCACGATCGGCACGCTGTTTCTGCTCAACTTCATCTCGGCGACGGTCATCGGCATCGGGCTGTTGCTCCCGCTCGGACTGATCACCAAGCGCTTCGCCGCCCCGATCCGCGCGGTGCTTGCCCTTAGCGGCATCGGAATCGCGGCGAGCTCGCTGGTGGGGCTGTGGATCAGCGAGACCTGGAGCCTGTTCGGCTTCACCGATTACGGCTTCCGGCCGGCGATCGTGATCGCGATCGTGGCCGAGGCGGTCGCGGTGGTGGCGCTGAGCGCGTACCTCGCGCTCGTCGGGATCAGACTCCCGCGCGCGCACCGCAGGGTGCCGGCGCACTAAGCGGCCTTTGTCGTAGCCTGCGCTGCGGCTTGCCCCTGGTCAACCTCCACAGCGACACGCAGACCCGGCCGACCGCAGGAATGCGCGGCGCGATAGCGGCGGCCGAGGTGGGTGACGAGCAGCGGGGGCTCGACCCGACGACGAATGCGCTGCAGGAGCGGGTCGCGCATCTCCTCGGGCACGAGGCGGCGGTGTTCCTGCCGAGCGGGACGATGTGCAACGAGATCGCGTTCCTCATCCACGCGCGCCCCGGCGGCGACGAGGTGGTCCTCGATCGAACCTCGCACCCGGTGAACTCGGAGGCGGGCGGTCCGGCGCAGCTGGCGGGGCTGATGATCAGGGCGCTCGACGGAGATCGCGGCGTGTTCAGCGCCGACCAGCTCGAGGCGGCGATGAGACCGCCGTACAACCGGTACACGCCCCGGTCCCGGCTGATATCCGTCGAGCAGACGACGAACCTCGGCGGCGGGCGGATCTGGCCGCTCGAGACGATCCGCGCCGTCCTCGCGGTCGCGCGCCGCCATGGTCTGCGTGCCCACCTGGACGGTGCCCGGCTGCTGAACGCAGTGGTCGCCTCGGGCGTACCGGCCAGTGACTACGCCGGCGGCTTCGACACCGCGTGGCTCGACTTCACGAAGGGGCTCGGGGCCCCGGTCGGCGCCGTGCTCGCCGGTTCGCGGGAGACGATCGACGAGGCGTGGCGCTGGAAGCAGATGCTCGGCGGTGCGCTGCGTCAATCGGGGGTGCTGGCCGCCGGCTGCCTCTACGCGCTCGATCACCACGTCGACCGGCTGGCCGAGGATCACGAGCACGCCAGGCTGCTGGCGGAAGGGCTGGCCGAACTACCCGGCGTCACACTCGATCCCGACACCGTCGAGACCAACATCGTGATCTTCGAGGTCGGCGACGCGCCCAGCCTCGTTGCCCGGGTCGCCGATCGCGTCGAACTGCAAGCCGTCGGCGCGCGTCGGGTGCGCGCCGTCACGCATCTCGACGTCGACCGCGACGACGTCATGCAGGCGTTGGACGCGGTGGCCGAGGGCTTGCGCTAGCAGGCAACACGGCGTTCACAACAACGACAGGCACGCATCCGCCCGTCCGGGGGTGAGCATGCTTGTGCGCCACCGCCCGGTGCCGGACACTCCGCGACCATGACCGCGAACACACCCGAGCACCGTCGCCTCGAGCAGGCGCGCACCGGCGAGATCCCGTGGAAGTCGTGGGGCCCGTACCTGAGCGAGCGACAGTGGGGCACCGTCCGCGAGGACTACAGCGCGGACGGAGACGCGTGGAGCTACTTCACTCACGACCAAGCGAGGTCGCGAGCGTACCGCTGGGGAGAGGACGGGATCGCCGGGATCTGCGACGAGCGCCAGCGGCTGTGCCTGGCGTTGGCGCTGTGGAACGGCGCCGACCCGATCCTCAAGGAGCGCATGTTCGGGTTGACCAACGGCGAGGGCAATCACGGCGAGGACGTCAAGGAGTACTGGTTCTACCTCGACAGCACTCCGACGCACTCGTATCTGCGCTGCCTCTACAAGTACCCGCAGTGCGCCTTCCCCTACGAGGATCTGATCGCGACCAACCGAAGCAGGAGCAAGCAGGAGTTCGAGTACGAACTTCTCGATACCGGAGTCTTCGACGACGACCGCTACTTCGACGTGATCATCGAGTACGCCAAGGCCGCCCACGACGACATCCTGATGCTCGTCACCGCGATCAATCGCGGCCCCGACCCGGCGACCCTCCATCTCCTTCCGACGCTCTGGTTCCGGAACACGTGGTCGTGGGGCGATGACGTGACCAAGCCCCGGCTCGAGGCCGTCGAGCCCGAGCCGGGGCGGGCGTCCGGCCCCGAACTTGCGTCCGTGCGCGCGTCGCATCCCGAGCTCGGCGAGTGGACACTCCGCGCCGACAGCTCGGCGCGGTTGCTGTTCTGCGAGAACGACACCAACAACACCCGCCTGTTTGGGACGCCGAACGCGTCTCGGTACGTCAAGGACGCGATCAACGAGTTCCTCGTGCAGGGCGCGATCGATGCCGTCAATCCGGCTCGGACCGGGACCAAGGTTGTCGCGGACCACGTGCTCGAGCTCGAGGCCGGGCAGAGCGCGACCATCCGCCTGCGCCTGACTGGGCATGGCGCATCTCCGGCCGAGGCGCTGGGCACGGGGTTCACGAAGACCGTCAGCGACCGGCGGAGCGAGGCCGACCAGTTCTACGAGCACGTGATCCCCGACACGCTCACCCCGGACGGGGCGATGGTGATGCGCCAGGCGCTCGCCGGTTTGCTGTGGGGCAAGCAGTACTACGACTACGACGTCCATCGCTGGCTGCGCGAGCACGGAGTCAACCCGTGGGACCCGAACGCACCGGCGAGCTCGCTGCGCAACGTTCCGTGGTTCCACATGCTCGCCGGGGACGTGATCTCGATGCCGGACAAGTGGGAGTACCCGTGGTTCGCGGCCTGGGACCTGGCGTTCCACTGCGGTTCGCTGGCACTGGTCGATGTCGACTTCGCCAAGCACCAGATCGAGCTGCTGCTCCTGACCCGTTACATGCATCCCAACGGGCAGATCCCCGCCTACGAATGGAACTTCAGCGACGTCAACCCACCCGTCACCGCGTGGGCGGCGCTGTTCGTATACGAGCGCGAGGCGGAGATCCGCGGTACGGGAGATCGCGCCTTCCTCGAGCGGGTCTTTCACCGGCTGCTAACCAATTTCACCTGGTGGGTCAACCGCAAGGATCCTGACGACCGGAACCTGTTCCAAGGCGGGTTCCTGGGGTTGGACAACATCGGCCTGTTCGACCGCTCGGCCCCGCTTCCGGGCGGCGGCACGCTCGAGCAGGCCGACGGCACTGCGTGGATGGCGCTCTACTGCCAATGGATGCTCCAAATGGCGATCGAGCTCGCCAAAGAGGACGACGCCTACGTCGATATGGCGCTCAAGTTCGTGAGCCATTTCGTGTGGATCGCGGTAGCCATGAACCCGGACACCGGCAGCGGGTCCCTCTGGGACGAGGAAGATGGCTTCTTCTACGACGTCCTCCGCAGGCCCGACGGCAGCACGATCGACCTGAAGGTCCGCTCGCTCGTCGGGCTCCTGCCGCTGTGCGCCACCACCGTGTTCGAGGGCGACGTGGGCGACCGTCACCCCGAGTTCTTCGATCGCCTGCAGGCAGGCTTTGCGCGCTTCGCCGATGTGCTCCCGTCGCTCGGGATGCGGGGGCAGCCCAATCCCGAGGGTCGGCGGATGACCTCGCTCGTCGACGAAGAACGGACGCGGCGCATCCTCGCTGTGATGCTCGACGAGGACGAGTTCCTCGGGCCACACGGGATCAGGTCGATCTCGCGCCGCCACCTCGACCAGCCAGTCGAATTCGATTGGCAGGGCCAGCACTACGAGGTCCGCTACCTGCCCGCCGAATCTGACAGCGGGATGTTCGGAGGCAACTCGAACTGGCGCGGCCCGGTGTGGTTTCCGATGAACTTCGTCATCCTCCGCGGCCTGGTGCAGCTGCACCGCTACTACGGGGACCGGCTCAAGGTCGAGTACCCAACCGGCTCGGGTCGCGAGCTGAACCTGCTCGAGGTGGTCCGCGAGCTCGGCACGAGGCTGGCCACAACCTTCACCGAGGACGAGGACGGCCAGAGGCCGGTGTTCGGTGGGATCGAGAAGTTCCAGTCAGATCCGCACTGGCACGACCTGCTGCTGTTCCACGAGTATTTCCACGGCGACAACGGCGCCGGCCTCGGCGCCAGCCACCAGACCGGGTGGACCGGCCTCGTGGCCAATCTGTTCGCGCTCGGTGCGCGCGCCGGTCCGGAACGCGAGGACGTCGACGAAGCGCTCACCGGCTGACCGCCGCCGATGCGCATTCCCGCTCGTCCCACCGTCTACGAGCTGAACACCGCGGTCTGGCTGGAGCGGCTTGGCCGGCCACGCGGACGCCCGTTGACGCTGGACGAAGTGCCGGGACAGCAATGGGACGCGCTGGCCCGGCTCCCCGTGGATGCCGTCTGGCTAATGGGTGTATGGCGGCGTAGTCCGGCCGGCATCGAGATCGCGCTGCGCAACCCCGACCTCGACCGGGGCAACCGGGCGGCGTTGCCGGATCTGCGACCCGAGGACGTGATCGGGTCCCCGTACTGCGTTCGTGACTACGTCGTCGACGATCGCTTCGGCGGCCAGGACGCGCTGGCGGCCGCCCGGGCAGCGCTGGCCGACCGAGGCCTCGCGTTGATCCTCGACTACGTCCCCAACCACGTGGCGCCCGACCACCCGTGGATTACGAGCAAGCCGGAATGCCTGCTCGCCGGCAGCGAGCAGGAGCTCGCCGAGCACCCGGAGGCGTTCCTGCGCACGGCCGGTGGCATTTTCGCCAACGGCCGGGATCCGTACTTCCCGCCGTGGCCGGACGTCGTGCAGCTGAACGCGTTCTCCCCGGCCCTGCGTGAAGCGGTCGCCCAGACCCTGATCTCGGTGGGCTCTCACTGCGACGGGCTGCGCTGCGACATGGCGATGTTGATGACCAACGAGGTGTTCGCCCGGACCTGGGGCGAGCGCGCCGGTCCCGCTCCCGAGGCCGAGTACTGGCCGGAGCTGATCGGTCGCGTCTCCTCAGCGCATCCGGAGCTGCTGTTCATGGCCGAGGCCTACTGGGACATGGAATGGGCGCTGCAGCAGCAGGGCTTCGACCTCTGCTACGACAAGCGCCTCTACGATCGGCTCGTCCACGACTCGGCCGACTCGATCCGCGGGCACCTCCAGGCCGATCCTGACTACCAGGAGCGGCTGATCCGCTTCATCGAGAATCACGATGAGCCGCGCGCGGCCGCCACGTTCGAACCACCCAAGGAGCGGGCCGCGGCGATCGTGATGTCGGCGCTCGAGGGAGCGCGGCTGTACCACGACGGCCAGTTCGACGGATTCCACACCCACATCCCGGTGTTCTTGGGCCGCGGCCCCGACGAGCCGGCCGACTTCGAACTCCACGCGTTCTACGAGCGACTGCTGCGCGCCGTGGCCGAGTCGGGATTGCGGCGCGGAGACTGGAGACTGTGCGAGTGCAGCGGCTGGCCTAACAACGCCTCGTGGCAGCAGCTGATCGCGTGGTGCTGGTCAGCGGACGCGACCCGCAACCTGGTCGTCGTCAACTATGCGGGCCAACCGGCGCAGGCACGCGTCCACGTCCCGTGGTCCGACCTGGGCGGGAAGCAGTGGCGGCTGACCGACCGTCTGAACGGCGCGCAGTTCACGCGCGCCGGGGACGAGCTCGCCGCGGACGGCCTCTACGTCGGCCTCGAGCCATGGGCCGCGCACTTCCTGGCGTTCGACGCCTGATCCGGCTCACCGCACCCGCACGGTCGCGACCGCGCGCAGCCCCGACTTGGTCGCGGCGGCCTGGACGGAGCCGCGGTGACGCAGCTTCACCGTGATCGTGGCGTGGCCGCGGCGGTTGGTGTGGACGCGCCGCCCGTCGAACGTGACCAGCGCGTCGGCCACGGGAGTCCCGGCTCGCCGGCTCCGCGACGGCTGGGGCGGAATGGCCACCGTGAGATGAAGCCGCGTACGACGGCCGGCCCGCACGTTCTGAGGTGAGGCGGTGACAGTCAGGTCGGATCCGCAACTCGACGCGAGCGGCTTTGGACCGAGGCTCGATGCTGGTCCGGGCCGCGGGTGGAGCGGCAGCAGCATCGGCGGCCTCGGCTTCTGCGAGAAGTCGAAGTCTTTGGCCATGTTGCCGAAAATCGGGAGCGACTCGCGCACGTCTGGCCGCGGATCGGGGCGGCCGTCGGTGGCGGGGTTCAGGCGTTGGCCCCCGAGGAAGTCGTCCTCGATGAACTTGTTGAACGCGTCGAAGGACAGGGTCTGGTTGTCGACGCACCCGCGCTTGGCATAGGGGCTGATCACGATCGTCGGCACCCGCAGTCCGAAGCCGTTGGCATCGACCGTCGGCGGCACCACCTGGTCGTAGAAACCGCCCCAGTCATCCCACGCGAGGAAGATCGCGGTGCTGTCCCAGTTGGGGCCCGACACGATCGAGTTGATCAGGCCGGTGACGTACGCCTGGCCCGCCGAGACCTTTCCCGGCGCGTGCTCTGAGTCCGCTTGATTCGGCACCACCCATGAAACCGCTGGCAGCGTTCCGGAACGCGCCGCCGCGTAGAACTTCGAGACGTCGTGGATGTCGCCCGTCTGGCCGTCCTGGTTGACGGTGTCGAACTCCGGCAACGGATTCCAGATGTCGGGAACGACCGTCGTCAGCCCTTTGCCGACGCGCTGCGGCTGCGGCGGGCACGTCACCTGATCGTTCGGGCAGTCGGCCTCAACGCCCTGCTCGATGTAGTAGCCCCAGCTCACGCCGAAGCGGTGCAGTAGATAGGTCAGATCGGTGTAGTCGAAGTGCACCTGCGGGTATTGAGGCGCGGGCCCGAATACGGCCCGGTTGTTCTGGCGGCTGAACGTGTGCTGCGTGATGTCGCTGTGGCAGCTCATCGGGTCGCCGAACTTCGTGCAGTAGGCCGACCAGTCCGAGACCATGTACAGGTGCGCCGCGTAGCTCCAGGATCGGTTCGGCTCGAACATGCGGTCATCGAGGACGAAGTTCTGCGCGTACTGCCAGTAGTTCGGGATCTCCCGCGCGTCGTGATAGCCCATCACGTCGGGCGTGGCTGACCCGCTGCAGTTCGGGTTGTCGACCTGGTTGATCCCGCAGCCCTTCGCGCCGGCCTCGGCCTCGGCGACGAACCCGTTCATCTTGCCGCCGGCGATGTCCCTCGTCGCCGCGGCCAGGTTGTGCGGGCCGCCACCGTTGACGTCCGCCGGGTCGTGATAGGGACGCTGGCAGTGGCCGGTGCGCGGGTTGGGCGAGCACACGGTCGCGACGCCGTGGCGCGCCGGAATCCCGTTGGCTCCCGGAAACGTGCCGAAGTAGCTGTCGAACGAGCGGTTCTCCTGCATGATCACGACGACGTGCTTGATCTTGTGGATCCCGACGCCGCTGGCCACGCCGGCCCGCTCCACGCCCGCGGCCCGGGCGGCCGAGACGCTGCCCGAAGCGCCCCCGCTGCCCAGTCCCACCACGACCGGCGCCACCGCGCCCGACACCGTCAGGAGCCCGCCGATCAGCGAAATCCGGATGCCTCTTCTCACCCGCATGAGTCCACTGCTGTTGAACCCGGAGGGGGTCAGGAAGTCGCGGTACCCCAGCGAAGCGCGAGCTCGTAAGCCCAATCCGCGGCCACGCGGGGATCCTCCGGCGCCGCCTGGACGAGTACCAGCTCGTCGACGCCGAGCTGCGCCAGCGCCGACGCGTCCGCCGGCTCGCCCCCCTCGAGCGCGACGGCGATCTGTAGTTCGCGGATGTCTCGGCCCGTGTCATGGCAGAGCTCGCCGAGCATGCCCAGCCGTTCGCCGACGGCCTCGACGCCGGCGAGGTTGAAGCCGTACCACCCGTCGCCCCACGCCGCCACCCGGCGGAGCGCCGCGTCGCTGTTGCCCCCGAGAACGACCGGGATCCGTCGGTCCCGGGGCGGCTTCGGGTTGACCCGCACCGAGTCGAACGACACAAACTCGCCCGCGAACGAGGCCACGTCGTCGCGCCATACCGCGCGCATCGCCGCCACGTACTCCGCGGCGCGCTGGCCTCGGCGCTCGAACGGGACGCCCAGCGCGTCGAACTCCTCGCGCGACCATCCGACGCCGACGCCCAGAGTCAATCGGCCGCCGGCGAGCGCGTCGAGCGACGCCGTCTGCTTGGCGAGCAACAGCGGGTTGTGCTCGGGGACCAGCAGCACGCCAGTGGCGATCCCGATCTCGTGCGTGGCCGCGGCCGCGAAGCTGAGTCCCACGAGCGGATCGAGCCAGTCCGCCACTGCGGGGACCGCGATCTGTCCGTCGGCCGAGTACGGGTATCGAGACGCCGGCCGGTCGACCATGATCACGTGCTCGCCCGACCACAGCGTCGCGAAGCCGGAGGCCTCGGCGGCGCTCGCGACCGCGTCGATGACGTCTCGGCGGGCGCCGGCTCCGATCCCGAGTGCGTGGAGCCCGAGGCGCATGCGCGAGACTGTATCCGTGGGGCAGCTCGTGCGTGACGGCGTGGCGCTCGTCCATGATCAGACGGGACGAGGCGACCCGCCGCTCGTGTTCATCCACGGCCTGGCGTGCCATCGCGGCTTCTGGTCCGCCCAGGTGCATTACTTCGCGCCCCGCCATCGCGTGCTGGCAGTTGACCTCCGCGGTCACGGCGAAAGCGACGCCCCCGAGGAGCCCTACACGGTCGCCGCGCTCGCCGACGACGTGGCGTGGACGTGCGCCCAGATCGGGATCGAGCGGCCGGTGGCGGTTGGCCACAGCCTCGGGGGCCTCGTCGCGCTCGAATTCGCCGCGTCTCATCCCGAGCACGTCCGGGCTGCCGTCCTGATCGACTCCGTCCTGCTGCCAGCGGGCGATCGCGAACACGTGGTGGACGAACTCGTCGCCGCGCTCCACACCGCCGGCGCGGAGCGCGCACTGCGGGACTACTACGCCGCCTTTTTCGGGCCGGACGACGATCCCGAGACGACCGCCTGGATCATGGAGGAGGTCGTGCGGACGCCACCGCACGTGACGAGGTCGGTGTGGGAGGAGTCGCTCCGATCCTGGGACGACGCCGAGGCGCTGCGCCGGTGCCGTGTGCCGTTGCTCTACCTCGACGCGGGGACTCCGAACGCCGACCTGGCGCGAGCCGCCTCGCTGGCGCCGCAACTCGTCGTGGGGCGGACGGTCGGCTCCGGCCACTTCAGCCCGCTCGAGGTCCCCGATCAGGTCAACGCCATGCTGGCGCGGTTTCTGGCGATCAGCTCGAGTTAGGCACCTCGCCGACCGTGATCCGGTTGCCGTCCGGGTCCGTGATCACGGACCTCCGCACCGCGCCCGGCGCGGCGTCGACCTCGCCGGCGGCGATACCCCGTCCGGACACGTCAGCGATCCACGCGTCCAGATCGTCGACGATCAACGTGACCAGCGCGCCACCGGCGCGTGGCGCGTCGCGGACGACGTAGATCAGCCCGGTTTCGGATAGCTGCCAGACGGCGTCGCCGTCGGTCGGGATCCGATCTGGCGGTCGCCCCAGCAGGCGTTCGTACCAGCCGAGCGCCGCCTCGTGGTCGGCCACGGGAATGCCGGCGAATACGTGCGTGATCGCCACGGTTCTCTTGGTCACCCTATCCGGGGTGTCGAGTGGCCTTTTCTCGATGGCCGTCGACTCTCAGCCAGTGGGCGTTTTCAGCGCCCGCAGCCGTGATTGGCGGTCGGCTCGGTACACGGCGCTGGGGAAGGGGAGAGGGTCAGTTGCCCGGCGGAGTCCGCGCGCTCACGCAGCCGAAAATCATGCTTAACGCGTCAATGTCGGCTCAGAACCCGAGCCCTGTCGTATTGAGCACGCTCCTCATGCATAACTCGACAGGCCTCGCCGATTTCGGCGGTCGTGACGTGTTATGCAGGATTTGGAGCCGCTTTCAGCTCCGCCCGGGCATCTCACCCACCCTTTCCTCCAGCGCCGTTAAAGCCGGGCCGCCCGCCCGCGAGAGAGCTGCTGGCGCGCAGCGCCCACGGGCCGAGAGTCGACAGCCCCGGCCCCCAACACGCCACCTACACGTTGCGCACGTACCGCCCGATCACCTCGTCGTATCCGTACCCAGCGGCTACCCACAGCGCGCCGGCGACGTCATCCTCCCGCGCCACCAGGGCGGTGACTCGTCGCGCCCCCTTCAGCCGCAGCCGCCGCTCACCCTCCTCGACGAGCGAAAGCGCGACGCCCCGGCGCCGGTGATCGGGACGGACCGCCAGCCGGTACATGTTCCCTCGCCACCCGTCCCAGGCTGCGATCAGCGCGCCGATCAG
Source organism: uncultured Solirubrobacterales bacterium (assembly GCA_963812225.1). GTDB lineage: Bacteria > Actinomycetota > Thermoleophilia > Solirubrobacterales > Solirubrobacteraceae > Palsa-465. The sequence continues at coordinate 153,793 of CAWEUN010000001.1, read as the reverse complement.
CCGCTCGCCGTCCTCGGCGACGACCAGCGAGCCTGGCATCTCGCGCACGAGGCGCTCGACGTCCTCGGCCCGGTCGGGCGTGACCGCGTGCGCGCTGCGCCCGAGTGCCCACAGCTCGAGCACGGCGGGGACATCCGCGTCCCGGGCGGAGCGCAAGACCATCCGCTCAATTCCAGATCAGTGGTGGGCCGTGGTCTCCGCAGCGCGCGAGCATCTGGGCGGGTTCGCCGGGCGCCGTGCGGACGGTCAGCTGCACCCCGTGGTTGTGGTCGGGCTCGGGCTCCATGCATAGCCACACGACCGGCGCGTCGCTGCCGACGGCCGCCGCCCCGTGGCGGTACGCAGCCTCCAGTGCCTCCCACTCCGGCGCCGGGACGTACTGGCGGAACAACGAGTGCCAGACGACGACGAGCTCGCCGTCCGCCGGCGCGAGCACAGAGCGCAGCCACTCCTCGGCGGACGCGGCGACGACGAGTCCGGGACGATCGGCGGCGACCTCGAACGCCGCCCTCGTCCGCCCGAACCGCTCGAGCTCGTCGGGCCAGATGTAGGACAGCAGCGTCAGCTGGTCCTCGTGATCGGCGGCGTCCAGCGGGCGTCTGTCACACCCGGACCGCTCGATCACGTGCAGGCGATCCGCGGCCGCGGCGACATCGATCGCCGGCGCTCGCTCCCACGGCTCGAGGAACCGAACCGGCGAGGACGGATCGCCGAGCACCGCGCCGTCGACGAGATAGCAGTAGCGGTCAGCGAACAGGTTCAGGCCGGCGCTCGCGCCGAGCTCGAGCAGCCGGATCGGGAGCCGGTAGCGATCGGTCAACCACAGCAACGCGGCGTACAGGACCGTCGAGCGACCCGGGTCGTTCGTCTGCACCGTCCGCTGGAGCCGTCCCCGCGCCAGCTCGGCGTTCTGCTCGAGCGCCGCGAGCGCCACTGGCCACACTCCATCCGGCGGGCGCTCGCCGCCGGCGCTCGGGTAGAAGCGCGCGAGCTCGGGAGCCCTGGCGCTCAGCACCAGGTAATGCAGCGCGGCCATCAGCCGCAGCTGCGGGCACCGACCCGGGAGGCGCCGATACGCCCTCGAACAGCTCGGCGACGAGCCCGCCCTCCTCGATGTCCTGCGCGCCTCCGCGCATCAGAACGACGCACAGCGGCGAGCGACCCGAGCGCGCGAGCGCCTCCGCATGGCGGCGGAACCGCTTCGCTAGCGGCAGGTGTCCGTCCCGCAGGTCGCGTGCGCCGTCGAACGGAGAACGATCAGGGTTCAGCACGCATGAAGCGTCGCACGCTAGGCCGTCGGCCGGTAATCCAGGTGCAGGACGCCGTTGTCGTAGGCCTCGGTCGCGGCCAGTCCGAACTTGACGTTGGCGCCATCGGCGAACAGCCGCTGCCCGGACCCCAGAGCGATCGGGTAGACGAACAGGTGCAACTGGTCCACGAGGCCGTCGGCGAGCATGGCGCGGACCAGGGTTCCGCTGCCGCTCACGTAGAGGTTGCCGTCGATGTGATCCTTGAGGTCGCGGATCGCGTCGGAGCTGTAGGCGCCGACGATCGTCGAGGGGTTCCAGTCCGCCGTCTGTAGCGTCGAGGAGACCACGTACTTCGGCGTCTCGTTCATGAACGGGGCGCCGGGATCCTCCTCCGCGGTCCGGCCCGACCACGCCGGCGCGAACTCCTCGTAGGTGCGCCGGCCCAGCAGCAGCCCCCGAGTGGATCCCATGATCCCGCCGATCGCCTCGCCCATCTTCGGATCGAATCCGAACTCCATCGTCCAGCGGGGCGCCTCGATGACGCCGTCTAGGGTGATGAATTCATGTACCAGGATCTCGCCCACGGTTGGCTCCTTTTATGCGGTGTGCACGGTGTGCCACTTCGACCGCCGCGCGGCGAGAAAATCATCGCTGACCCGCCCGGCGATCAGAACCCCGCTGCGACCGCCGCCTTCCCGACCGACACGGCCTTGGGGCTGATCAGCCTGGACGCGGCGCGGTCGAACACGTCCTCGCCATCGAGCGAGTATTCATGGCGAAAGTCAGCCGCGCCGTTGAGCTCGAGGATCAGGTAGCCGCCGTCCGGGCCCCGCACGAGGTCGACGCCGACGAGATCGGCTCGCACAACCGCCGCCGCGGCGATCGCGAGCGCCCGGACGTCCTGTGGAGGTGATATCGGGCGCCGGGTCCCGCCGAGTGAGACGTTCGTGCGCCACTCGCCAGCAGCGGCGAGGCGCTCCACTGCGCCAACGACTTCGCCGCCCGCCACGATCAGGCGCAGGTCGGCGCCGGTCGGCGGCACGAGCTCCTGCACGATCGCTCCCTGGTGCTGGAACCAAGATGCGTTGGTGACGCGCCGGATGTGATGGCCGAGCGCGGCGCGGTCCTCGCACAGCTCCACCTCGAGCCCCCAGCCCCCGAAGCGGGGTTTGACCACGAATGGCGGCTCGAGCCCGTCGGCTCGGTCGTGCCGCCCCAGAAGGGGAGCGGTACGGGGATGCGGGAGGTCGGCGTGTCCCAGCAGCCGAGCGGTCGAGAGCTTGTCGTGGCACGCGATCAGCGCGGAGGCGGGATTCATCACATCGGCCGAGCGCTCGAACCGGCGGAGCTCGGTGAACCCATCCTCGAGCCCGGTCATGGTCCTCGTGACATCGAGCCGGGCCACGCCACGAGCGGGGGTGGCCACGGTCCGCAGGTCAGTGGGGCGGACGAATCGCGCGCCCGGAGCCGCGCGTCGAAGCGCATCGAGGAGCAGCTCGTTGGTGATGGTCAGCTCGTTGGCGATCAGGAGGAACCCGTCGACCGGCCTGGCGGCGACCTGGTGCAGGTGGGGTGGCCGAGCGGACGGGTCGGCCCATCTGGGAGTTGCGATGTGTTGCATGTGAGTCATGGGCGTCCTTTCTTGCGAGAGCGGACGATCTCAGCGCGCGCTCGCCGCGCCCATGGGGACCAGGCCTCATCTTGCGCGCCGGCGGCGATCGGCCGCGGATGCGGGTCAGACCCCATTCCCGCGGGCGTCGCGCTACGGGAAGCTTTGGGTTCCCGACTGAGGGTCGGGAACCGGACCCTCGGAGTAGAAGCTGAACCTGATCGGACTGATAGTCGCTGGGATCGTGCTCGCCGCAACGCTGTTGCGCTGGCGGCGCCTACCGGCGCGCGCCCGAGTGATCGGGCTCGCGGTGGCGTGTGCCTTCGCGGTCTACGGCAGCGGCGTGGTCCACCCGCCGAACCTCGAGCGGACGATGCGCCAGGCCGGGGAGACGCTCGGCCCCGGGGCCTACCTGCTCGTCGGGCTGATGGCGTTTCTCGAAACCGCGGCGGCGATCGGCCTGATCGTGCCGGGAGAGCTGGCCGTGATCGTCGGCGGGGTCACCGCCGGCCAGGGGCATACGGACATCGTGCTGCTGATAATCGCGGTCTGGGCGTGCGCGCACGCCGGCGACGTCACGTCATACCTGATTGGACGTCGGCTCGGACCGGGATTCATCCGCAAGCACGGCTCGCGCCTGAGGCTGACCGTCGAGCACATCGAGCGCGTCGAGCGGTACTTCGCTCAGCACGGGGGCAAGACGATCGTCCTCGGGCGCTTTCTCGGGTTCGTGCGTCCGCTGACCCCGGTGATCGCCGGCGCCTCGGGCATGCCGCCGCGGCGGTTCGTGCCGTTCGCGTTCGTCTCCGCCGGCCTGTGGTCGGCGACGTTCTGCCTGCTCGGCTACATCTTCTGGCAGTCGCTCGACGAGGTGTCGGCGATCGCCGAGCAGGGCACGCTCGCGCTCGGCGGCGCGATCGCTCTGCTCGTCGTCCTGGTCGTGCTCTACCGCCATTGGCGCCGGCGGGCGAGGCGCCCGCTGACCGTGTCGAAGCGATCCGGCGTGTCCGCGCCTGCTCGGATCCCGGCGAGCCGCGAGCAGGCTGGCAATCGTAGTGACCGCGAGGATCACGAGGATCACGACGAGCGAGGCGACCGTCGAGATCTCGGGCACATCGTGCGCCTGCGTGTGGGCGAAATGCAGGACGAGCTTTACGCCGATGAAGCCGAGGATCGCCGCCAGGCCGGTTGAGAGGTACACGAGCCGATCGAGCAGGCCGGAGACGAGGAAGAACAGGGCGCGGAGCCCGAGCAGCGCGAATGCGTTGGCTACGAACACGATGTAGGCGTGCTGAGTGACGCCGAACACCGCCGGGATCGAGTCCAGCGCGAACAGCACGTCGGTGCTGCCGACGGCGAGCAGCACGAGGAACATCGGGGTCAGGGTCCGTCGTCCGCCGGCGCGAGTGACGATCCGCCCGCCGTCGTACCGGCTCGTGACCGGCAGCGCGGCGCGGGCGATGGCGACGAGGAAGTTGTCCTCGACCGATGGGTCCTGGTCGCGGTGTCGGAACAGGGCGATGGCGGTCGCGAGCAGCGCGAGCCCGAACAGCAGAAACATCACCGCGAAGGCATCGAGGAGCGCGGCGCCGAGCGCGATCAGGATCCCGCGCAGCACGAGCGCGAGGATGATCCCGATCGTCAGTGCCTTTGCCTGTTGCTCGGCGGGCACGGCGAACGCGGCGAGGATCACCACGAACACGAACAGGTTGTCGATCGAGAGGCTCTTCTCGACGACGTATCCGGCGAAGTACTGGGCGCCGAGATCCCAGCCGGCAATCGCACCGAAGACGACCCCGAACAGCAGCGCCACGCCGACGTAGAACGCCGACCAGCCGACCGCTTCTCCAAGGCGAGTCCCGCGCCGTCGCCGTCCGGAGACGAACAGGTCGAGCGCGAGCAAGCCCGCGATCACAGCGAGGGTGGCCGCCCACCCAATGGGAGTGACGCTCAGCACCGCTTGTCGGCCTACCGCCCGACGAGACTCGGAACTTCGGTGGGAATCGCGAGCCGGACCTCGCAGCCGCTGCCGGCCGGATTGGTGCCGACCTTCAGCCTGGCGCCGATCAATGCCGCCCGCTCGTGCATCCCGCGAATTCCGGTGCCGGCAGCACGGTCGACCGCGAGGCCGACCCCGTTGTCACGAACGGTCAGCGTCGTGAGCCCGTTCCGGCTCTCGAGCGTGAGCTCGGCCGCCGCCCCTCGCGAATGCCTGACGATGTTCGTCAACGCCTCCTGCGCCACCCGGTAGACGACCAGCTCCGCCTCGCGGCTCATCGGCGCCAAGTCGGGGGCCACTCGCTGCGAGACGCGCTGCCCGGTGCGCTCGCCGAACCTTTCGCAGAGCACCGCCAGCGCGCTCTCCAGACCGAGGTCGTCGAGCGCTTCCGGTCGTAGTTCGATCGCGATCCGGCGGACGTCCTCGAGTCCTGACCGCACGACCGCCTGGACTTCCTGGACCTCGTCTCGCAACTGCTCCGGGGCGCCCAAGCGCACCCGGGAGAGAACGAGCAGCACGGCGGTCAGCTGCTGGCCGACCTGGTCGTGCAGCTCCTGGGCGATCCGGAGCCGCTCGGCCTCCTGGCCGGCGAGGACCCGGCCGGTGGCGTCGCGCCGTTCGGCTTCGATGCGATCGAGCATCTCGTTGAAGGTGAGCGCGAGCTCGCCTGCCTCCGACGTCGGCTCGGCGTCTGGCATGCGCTCGCCGGGGTTGATCAGGTCGACGCGCCGGGCGAGCGCCGTCAATGCCTGCACCGGACCGATCACGCGGCGCAGCAGATACATGTTCACCAGCACCACCAGCGCCAGCGCCGCGACGAGGACGGCCACCTCCTCGACCGCGAACGACGAGAGCCGGTGAGGCGCCGTCACGAGCAGCGTCACGGCGACCGCCGCGATCAGCAACAGCGCGTTCACGCCGGCGACGCGCTGGAACAGCGGCACGTAGGATCGGCGCGGCGCACGCCCGGATCTCATGTGGCCGTTGTGGATCGACATCGACACCAGGGTGCCGCTGCTCCCCCGGGCGCGGAATGGGGACGGAACCTCATCTTTGACGGGTCGGGCCGCCGAGCGGAAGGGCACTGCGCCTCAACCGATCCGCCCGTCGCGCCGATCACATTGGGAATGGATGCCTCTGCCTACGCGTTGGCGCACGGGGTTCGCGCCACGCGGCGAACGTTGTCGCTGTGGCGGGAGCGCCCGTGGCCGATCCTGCGAAGCTGGCTGCTCGGCAGCCTCGCGGCCGCCGGCGTGCTCCTGGTCGCGATCCTCGTGATCGCGCTCGTCTCCTACGGGAGCGTGACGACGAAGCTCCAGGACCAACCCCCGCTGTTCGTCGGCGGCCCTTCGGACGTCGCCCAGATCCTCGGACACAACCTGCTCGTGCTCACGCTGCACGCGATGGCGTGCGTCGCCGGGTTCATCGCCGGCAGCTCGCTGCCGCTCCAGGCGGGCGAGCACAACGGCTTCGTACGCCTCGTCCACGAGCGCGGTCAGCGCGTCGCGATGGCCTTCGTCGTCTGCGCGACGACGTTCTCGCTGAGCCTCCAGGCGTACGCGATCGGCACCTCAGTCGCGCACGTCTCCTACGCGCTGCACGTGCCGCCGGTGCTGCTCCTGATCGGCCTGCTTCCCCACGCCGTGCCCGAGCTCGTGGCGTTGTTCCTTCCGCTCGCCGCCTGGATCGTCGCCAGCCGGCGGGGAGAGTGGGATCGCCTGCTCGCGGCGACGATCGTCACGGTCGCGGTGGCGGTACCGACCCTGACGCTGACCGCCCTATGGGAGGTCTACGTGGCGCCGCACCTGCTGGCGCGGCTGTTCGGCTGGAGCTGACCCCGGGCCGCGGGCGCTGCGCGCCTCTTGGCCGTGGGTGGCGGTCGGCACGGTAAACGGCGCTGGGAAAGGGGAGGGAGCGAGCGCCATCGCGCCCGTCCAGAAACCTGCACAACACGACAATCCCGGCCCAGATGGCGAGGCCTGTCGAGCTATGCATGAGGAGTGTGCATAGATCGACAGACCTCGCCTTTGGCGCCGGCGTTGACGCCTTATGCAGGTTTCCCGTGACACTCTCGGCACATCCCGGCACAAACTCGCCACGAAGACCCGCGTGAGCGACCAAACTCCGCCGGCGCCCTCACCCACCCCGTTCCCCAGCGCCGTTTACCGGGCCGCTCGCCGACGACGCCACGCCGAAGTAACGACGGCCACCAACTATCCCCGCTCCGCCTCGCCATCGACGACCCTGGGAACGCCAAGCGGGTTTCCGTCCTTGAGCGGCTCGGGCAACAGCCAGCCAGGAGCGTTCTGCCACACCACGGGCCGCAGGAAACGCTGGATCGCCGCGCTCCCTACGGACGTGTGAGCGGCCGAGGTCGTCGCGGGATACGGACCGCCGTGCTGCATCGCCGCGGTCACGGCGACGCCGGTGGGAACGCCGTCGAACACGAGGCGCCCGGCCAACGGGAGCAGATGTTCGACGATCCTCCGCGCCACCTCCTCGTCGGCCGACGTCGCGTGCAGCGTCGCGGTCAGCTGGCCCTCGAAGCCGTCGACCGTAGCGAGCAGATCGTCGAGGTCCTCGTAGGTCACGAGCAGCGCGATCGGCCCGAACCGCTCCGAGCGCAGTTCCGGGTTCTCGCGCAACGCCGCGCTGGAGGTCGCGAAGATCGCCCCGGCCAGCCCGAAGCCGTCGGCCGGCTGCGAAGGGCCCTCGGCGAGCACCGGCGCCACCTCGTCGAGACGCGACAGCGAGTCGACCGCCGCGACCGCCGACTCGTACAGCCGCTGGTTGAGCATCACGCCGGTGTCGGCGGCGAGCACGGCCTCGCGCAGCGCGTCGCGGAACTCGTCCACCGAGTCGCGCGGGACCATGATCACGCCGGGCTTGGTGCACAGCTGTCCCGCGTCGCGCGTGATCGCGCCGGCCAGCGCCGTCGCGATCGCATCTCCGCGTTCCGAGACCGCCGACCCCGTGACGACGACGGGGTTCGTGCTCCCCATCTCCGCGAACACCGGGATCGGCCGCTCGCGGGCGCCGGCGGCGTCGAAGATGGCGCGGCCGGCGCCGGTCGACCCAGTGAACGCGACCGCCTCGATCGCGTCGTCGCCCACGAGATCCAGCGCGGTCTCGATCGACGCGGACTGGACGAGCGAGAACGTCCCCGGGTCGAGTCCGGCGTCGGCGAGCGCCTGCGAGATCTCGTGCCCGACGAGCTCGCTCGTCCCGGGATGGCCGGGGTGGGCCTTGCAGATGACGGGGCAGCCGGCGGCGAGTGCCGACGCCGTGTCGCCCCCCGCGACCGAGAACGCGAACGGGAAGTTGCTCGCGGCGAACACGAGCACGGGCCCGATGGGCACCATCATCCGGCGCAGGTCGGCCCGCGGCGCCGGCCGAGCGTCGGGGTCGGCGGTGTCGATCGTCGCCTCGTAGTGGGCGCCCGTCTCGATCAGCCCCGCGAACAGCAGGATCTGGCGCCATGTCCGCTCGAGCTCACCCTCGAGCCGAGCGCGACCGAGGCCGGTCTCTCCCATGCACGTCTCGATCAGCGGCTCGGCGCGTTGCTGCAGCCGTTCCGCGAGCCCCGACAACGCCTTCGCGCGCGCCGCCCCCAGCCGCCAGCCTTCTTCGTCGCGGGCGCGCCGCGCGGCCGCGATCACCGCCCGCAACGTCTCCGGCGCCGTCGCCGGGTACGACACACCCGGCCTTCCCGTCCGCGGATCGACCGCCTGGATCACGTCTGTGGCCATAGCGCTCACACCCGCGCCGGCGCGGCGCGTGTCACCGCGGCGCGCAAGTCCTCGAGCTCGTGCGGCTCCAGCGGCAGCCGTGGTGGGCGGCACGGCCCGCCACCGAGGCCGAGCTCGTCGAGCGCCGCCTTGAAGTACTGGACGAGCTTCGGCGTCATGTCGGTGCGCGCGAGCGGCAGCAGGTCGCTGTAGAGCGAGCGCGCCGCCGCCAGGTCGCCGCCGCTGCAGAGGTCCCACAGCCTCACGCACTGGCGCGGAAGCACGACGGCCACGCCCGAGACCCATCCGGCGGCGCCGGCGCAGAAGCCCTCGAGCGCCCAGTCGTCGCCGCCGACGAGCACATCGACCCCCGGGCACAGGTCGACGAGCTCCGCGATCCGCCGCGCGTCGCCGGAGCACTCCTTGAACGCTCTGACCTGCGGAATCTGGTGCGCGATTTCGGCGAGCAGCGCGGGCTCCATGTCGCTCCCGCTCGCCGGCGGGTTGTTGTAGACCATCATCGGCAGCTCGGTCGCCGCGGCGACGCTCGAGAAGAACTCGAGCAGCTCCCGGCGGTCGCCGCGGTAGAGCAGCGGCGGGAGCACCATCACGCCGTCGGCGCCGGCGTCCTGCGCGTCGCCCGCGTACGAGGTCGCCTGCCCCGGTGTCGTTGCGGACACCCCGACGTACACGGGCACGCGTCCAGCCGCGGTCGTGACGGCGATCGAGACGACCGTCCGGCGCTCCTCGGGACTGAGCGCGGACGCCTCTCCCATCGTTCCCGTCACGACGATTCCGTGGATGCCGTCGTCGATCAGCCGCTCGACTTCGGCTTGCACCGCCGCGTGGTCAACCGCCAGATCCGAGGCGAAGTGGGTGACGATCGCTGCGCTCACGCCTTTCATCGCGTTCCTCCTGTCGTTGTCTCTGTCTTAAGCGTCGCACCGCCCGAGCGGGATCGAACGCCGCGAGCAGCGGGTCGGTCCCGCGATCCAGGATCCGGTCGCAGAGCAGCTCGCCGCTCAGCGGCGCGAGCGTGATCCCGAGCGTCGCGTGGCCGGTCGCGACATAGAGTCCCTCGAGGCCCGGCACGGCGCCGATGTACGGTAGCCCGTCCGCCGAGAGCGACCGCATCCCGGCCCAGTCGGCCGCGCCGCTGGGCATCTCCCAGTGTGGCAGCGCCTCATGCGCGGCCGTCGTGATCGCGCTCAGTCGCCGCGCGGAGAGAGAAAGCGTCTGCGCCCCGAGCTCGAGCGTTCCCGATACTCGGACGCCGTCGTCGTACACGCTGATCGCGACCTTCGGGGTCTCGAGGAAGACCGGCCGCGACGGGCCGCTCGGCGTGCGCGCGAAGGTGCGGCTGTATCCCTTGGCGGCGGCCAGGGGCAGATGGACGCCGAGCTCCCTCACCAGGTTCGCGGCGGGGACCCCGTTTGCCAGAACCACCGTGTCGGCCCGCCACTCGCCGGACGGGCCCGAGGCGACCCACTCGCTCCCGTAGCGTCGCAGCGCGGTGACCGGAGCGCGCTCGATCACGTCGACGCCAACGCCCTCGGCGGCCCGCTTCATGCCGGCGACGAATGACTCGGGGCGAACGCGGCGCTCGTCCTCGGCGATCAGTCCGCCGACGAGGCGGTCGCTGAGCGCCGGCTCGAGCGCCAGCAGCTCGGCCCGCCCGATCTGGCCGATCCGCGCGCTGGAGCGCGCCGCCCGGACGTCCGCCGCGACGCCGAGCAGATGCTCGAGCTCGCCGTCGGAGAACGCGGGGTACAACAGGTCGTGCGAGTGAAACTCGAACCCGATGTCGCGCTCGGCGAGGCGGTCGAATGACGCCGGCGCGCGGGCCGTGGCGGCCTGCAGTGCGGCCAGCCCGCGACGGTAGGAGCGTTCCCGGCAGCTGACCGCGAACCGCGAGATCCACGCCAGCATCGTCGGCGAGACGGTCGGGCGGATCCACAGCGGACCGGAGGGATCGACGAGCCATCGCAGCGACTGCCCGATCACGCCCGGGCCCGGAACCGGGATCCCGTGCGACGGCGTGATCCACCCGGCGTTCCCGGCCGACGCCCCGAGGCCACACCGGTCGCGCTCGAGCGTGGTCACGGACACGCCACGAGACGCGAAGGACTCCGCCACGCAGAGCCCGACGGCGCCACCACCGACGACGACAGCCGACCTCATAGCTCGAATCCGGTCGGGAACGGGTCCAACGGATCGAGCAGGTACTGGCCCATGCCGGTGATCCAGGCGCGGCCGCTGATCTCGGGGATGACCGCCGGCGTGTCGCCGACGCGCGTCTCCTCGACGAGCCGTCCGACGAAGCGGCTGCCGATCACCGACTCGTTCGTGAAGTCGACCCCGAGCGGGAGCTCGCCGCGCGCGTGCAGCTGCGCCATCCGCGCCGAGGTTCCCGTGCCGCACGGCGAGCGGTCGAGCCATCCCGGGTGGATCGCGGTCGCGTTGCGCGCGTCCGCGCCGTCGTGGCCGGCGGTATGGAACACGACGTGCTTGCAGCCGCGGATCGCCGGGTCGGTCGGATGCTCCGGCGGACTGGTCGCCTCGATCGCATCGATGATCCGAAGGCCCGCGTCGATCAGCTCGTCGGCCCGCTCCGGCGCGGGTTCGAGGCCGACGGAGGCGGCCGGGACGAGGGCGTAGAAGTTCCCGCCGAACGCCATGTCGTAGGTCAGCGTGCCGAGGCCGTCGACCTCCACGGCGGCGTCGAGCTCGGCGACGAACGCCGGCACGTTGCGCAGCGTGACGCGATCCGCGTGACCGTCGGCGACGGCGACCCGGGCCTCGACGAGGCCCGCCGGCGTGTCGAGCCGGATCGCCGTTTCGGGTTCGGTGACGGCGACGAGTCCGCACTCGACGAGCACCGTGGCGACGCCGATCGCCCCGTGCCCGCACATCGGCAGGCAGCCCGAGACCTCGATGAACAGGACGCCCCAGTCGGCGTCCGGGCGCGTGGGCGGCTGCAGGAACGCGCCCGACATCGCCGCGTGTCCGCGCGGCTCGCGCATCAGCATCAGGCGCAGGTCGTCGAGGTGCGCCTCGAAGTACAGCCGGCGCTCCTGCATCGTCTCTCCCGGGAGCGCTCCAAGGCCGCCGGTGATCACTCGCGTCGGCATGCCCTCGGTATGGGAATCGACGGCCGAGAAGTACCTCGAGGCTCTCACGAGACTAAGTCTGCCAGCGCGTGATCAGGATGGACGGGCCGCATGCGGCCCGTCCCGGTGCGCGCATGCGCGCACCGTGGGGTCGGCGCATGCGCCGACCCCATACCAACAACTTGCCTACGTGGACGGCCAGGTGATTAGCTTCGCCACGGTGAGCGAGAAGCTGACGCTGTTCGTCTGCCACATCGATGACGGTGGTCCGCCTCCGCACGCCTGCAAGCGCGCCCAGCGGGCGCTCCGGGCGGCCGGGCACGACTTCGACAAGGTCGTCGCCGGCAAGGGCATTCCGTTCGGGCTGTTCACCACGGGGAAGCGGCCCGAGCTGAAGGAGATCAGCGGTCAGGAGAAGCTGCCCGTCCTGCGTCTCGAGGACGGGTCGACGATCAACGGCAGCGCCAACATCATCGCCTGGGCCCGAAGCAACGCACCGGCCGCTCGGCCAGGCGCTACAGGTTGATACTCGAACGCCATCTCGATACCGCCGAGATGATCGACCCGGGCACGGGAGAGCTGACCCGGACGACGATCGATGTGCGCGTCGACCCACTCACCGGGCACACGTCGCGGATCCTTCCCGATCGCGAGCTGATGCCCGCGAACGACTTCGACCTCGCGGCATTCGCGGCCGAGAACCAGCCGCGCTGTCCGTTCTGCCCGGGGCGGATCGAGGAGCTGACCCCGAAGCTGCCGCCGGCGATCGAACCCGCGGGCCGCATCGTGTGCGGCGAGGCGGTGCTGTTCCCGAATCTGCACGCCTACGCATCGCACAGCTGCGTCTCGGTCTACTCGCCGCGGCTGCACTACCTGCCGCTCGGGGAGATGACCGACCGGCTCGTCGCCGACAACCTCGCCGTGCAGGTCGCCTACGACAGGGCCGTGATGGCGGCCGAACCCGATTGCCGTTGGGCCTCGATCAACGCCAACCACATGCTGCCGTCGGGCAGCTCGCTGTTCCATCCCCATTTGCAGGGGATCGTCGATTCCAGACCGACGACGATCCAGCGGCTGCTCGCCGGCGTTCCAGCACAGCGATTCGAGGAGTACCTCGAGGCCGAGCGGCGCAGCGGGGAGCGCTACCTCGGCGATACCGGCCGCGTCGAGTGGCTCGTGAGCTTCGCTCCGATCGCGCCCGCGGAGCTGCGGGCCTTCGTGGGGATGGTCTCCTCGCCGGCCGAGCTCGACCCGGACCTGATCGCCGAGCTCGCGCACGGACTGGCGCTCGCCCTGCACGCGTACGCCGGAATGGGCTTCGAAAGCTTCAACCTGGCTGTCTACGGCGCGCCGCCCGCCACCGATGGATACCCATTGAATCTCCGGCTCGCGGTCCGGTCGAACCTGAAGCCGTTCTACCGATCGGATTCGACGTTTCTGGAGCGCCTCCACTGGGAGGGCGCCGTCGACCTCGCGCCGGAGGCGATCGCGGACCGGATCGGCGACCGGTTCCGCAGCTAGTACCCCGGTAAACGGCGCTGGGGAAGGGGAGGGGGATCGGGAGCCGCTTCGATGATGCACAACACGACAATCTCGGGCCCGATGGCGAGGCCCGTCGAGTTATGCATGAGGAGTGTGCGTAGGTCGACAGGGCTCGGATCAGGCGCCAGTGTTGTCGCGCTATGCACCATCCCCGTGACACTGTCGAACCACTCCCGGCTGCCTTTACCGAGCCGACCGCCAATCAAGGCTGCGGGCGCGCGGCGAACGTGCTGTAGTCGGGCGGGTACCCTTCGGCGAGGCGATGAAGCTCGCCTTGACCAAGCGCTCGGGACCGGCCGGTCGCGCGGGTGCGCCGAACGGCACGCTGCTCGCGACCGTCCTGCTGTTGCTCGGGATCGTGGCGTTCGCGAGTCGGGCTCCCCTCGGCGGCTCGCTGGCGACTGTCGGAGCCGGCGCCGCCAGCAACGCCCCGCGGATCACGCGCTCCCCCTTGGGCGTGATCCTCGTCTCCGTCGGGGCGTTCCTCGGGTTCTTTGGCCTGTTCGTCTACCAGCGGTTGCAGATGGCGCTCCGGCGTAAGAAGGACCCGCTCGAGGGCAAGCCGTTTCGCAACCGCTGGAACCTGCAGATCGCGCTGATCGTCCTGCCGATCCTGATCGGAGGGGTGCTGATCGCTGCCGGCGTCATCGGATCTCACCCCCACCCGAACGTGATTCTTCGGCACGTGAGCCTGGCCGGTAACGAGAGGCCGGGGCAGGCGCGTGCCACCGGCTCGGGCTCGTCGTTTCACCTGCCAGGCTGGGTACCGCTCGTCGTCCTCGGGCTCGTGATCCTGGCCGCCGCGCTCCTCCTGATCCGGCCATCCGAGCGCTGGACGCCCACCTACACGGCTCGCAGATCGGCGGCGCCCGCCGTGAAGGCCGCGATCCAGGCGTCGCTCGCCGACCTCCGCGACGACCCCGACGCGCGGCGCGCTGTCGTCGCCGCCTACAGACGAATGGAGACCACGCTGGCCGCGGCCGGCCTGCCGCGATCCGCCGCGGAGGCACCGCGCGAGTACCTGACCCGTGCGCTCGGCTCGCTCGAGCTGAGCCCCGGCCCGCCGAGCAAGCTGACGTCGCTGTTCGAACGCGCCAAGTTCAGCCTGCTCGCGGTCGATCTGCCGCTCCGCGACGACGCGATCGGGGCTCTGGTCGCGATGCAGCACGAGCTGGAGGAGCTCGCGTGACGCTCGCGCTGGAGATCATCACGCTCGTGCTCGGCGCCGTCGCGATCGTGTTCGTGCTCCCGCCCGGTCGCCGGGTGAGCTGGCCCCGCCGTCGGCGCAAGCCGCCGCAGCGCCCGACGGACCTCGCCCGCATGGAGCGGCTCGTGATGCTGCGCGCATCGGCGTCCGAGGTGCACCTCCGGCTCCGGCCGCCGCTGCGGGAGATCGCGCTCGCCCGGCTGAGTAGCCGCGGCGTCCGTCTCGACTACAACCCGATCGAGGCCAAGGAGCTGCTCGGCGACCAACTGTGGGAGCTCGTGCGCCCAGATCGTCCCCGCCCCGAGGACCCTCGCGGGCCCGGAATCACGTTCGAGGAGCTCGAGGCGATGACCGACCGTCTGGAGCAGCTGTGAGCGACGCCGTCGAGACGATCGGGGTCGAGGGCGTGGCGCGCCGTTCTCAGCAGATCCTCGACGAAGTCGAGCGTGCTGTGATCGGCAAGCGCGACGCGCTCGAGCTCGCGCTATCCGCGCTGCTCGCCGACGGTCACGTGCTGCTCGAGGATCTCCCGGGCCTGGCCAAGACGCTGATCGCCCGATCGTTTGCCACCGTCACCGGCACGCGCTTCACGCGCATCCAGTTCACGCCGGACCTGATGCCCTCGGACGTCACGGGCGCCTCGATCTTCAATCAGCGCACGGCGGACTTCGAGTTCCGGCCCGGCCCGGTATTCACGCACGTGCTGCTGGCCGATGAGATCAATCGCGCCCCGCCGAAGACGCAGGCGGCATTGCTCGAGGCGATGCAGGAGCGGCAGGTCACCACGGAGGAGCGCACGAGGCCGCTCGAGCGCCCGTTCCTCGTGCTGGCGACTCAGAACCCGATCGAGTACGAGGGGACCTACCCGCTCCCGGAGGCGCAGCTCGACCGCTTCCTGATCCGGATGCGCGTGGGCTACCCGTCCGCGGACGCGGAGTGGGAGATCCTCGAACGCCGCCTCGGGCGGACGGAGGACGAGCCGCGACTGATGGCTGTGGTCGGACGCGAAGAGCTGCTCGGGATGCAGCGCGCAATCGAGCAGATCCACGTCGCCGAGAGCGTCGGCCGGTACATCGTGGCGCTGGTCGCGGCGACGCGCGAGAGCCCGAGCGTCGAGGTCGGAGCCAGCCCGCGCGGCACGCTCGCCCTGATGAAGCTCTCGCGAGTGAGGGCGGCGCTCGATGGCCGCGACTTCGTCGTGCCCGACGACGTCAAGGCCGTGGCGGCGCCGGCGCTCGCCCACCGGCTCGTGCTGCGGCCCGAGCTGTGGGTGCAGAGGGTTCAAGGCGAGGAGATCGTTCAGGAGTGCCTCCGAGCCGTGCCGGTGCCGCCGGCCGAGCTCGAACGTCCGTGAGGCGATGAAGCGAACACCGTCCACAAAGCTCCGGGCGTACCTCGCGCTGACCGCCGCCGCGGCGCTCGCCGGCCTCGCCACGGGCCGCCCGGAGCTCGTGGCGCTCGCGGCGCCGTTCGCCCTCTACGTGGCGCTTGGCATCGTGCTGGGACGGCCCGTGGACGTTGAGGTGTCACCGGCGCTCCCCGGGGAACGGGTGCTGGAAGGCGACGCCGTGCCGGTCACCGTGGACGTCGAGGCCCGCTCGCCGATCGAGCGCCTCGAGCTCGACCTCCGACCCGGGCGTGGCCTCACCGCGAGTGGCTCGAAGGCGCGGATTGCCGCCCGGCTCGAACCCGGTGAGCGGCGCCGGTTGCGTCCGACCGTGAGCGCCGAGCGTTGGGGAGCACATGAGGCGGGCGTGCTGGCGTGCGGCGCACAGGACCGCTTCGGGTTGATCGATTACGAGCTCGCGCCGATGCGGCTCGGGCCCGTGCGGGTGTTTCCGCGGATGGAGACGCTGACCGCGATGGTCGAGCCGCTCGAGCTTCAGGCGACCACCGGCAACCGGGTATCCCGCGAACGCGGCGACGGGATCGAGTTCGCCGAGGTACGCCAGTTCGCGCCCGGCGATCGCGTCCGGCGGGTCAACTGGCGCGTGACCGCCCGGCGCGGTGTCCCGTACGTCTCCGAGCGCCATCCCGAGCGCAACGCCGACGTGATCGTGTTCCTCGACACTTTCGCCGAGGTCCGCGACCCGAGCGGCAGCACCCTCGAGCTCGCGGTCCGCGCCGCGGCGTCCGTCGCCGCCGGCTATCTCGCCCGCCGGGATCGCGTCGGCGTGGTGGGCTTCGGAGGCTCCCTCACCGGCCTGCGGCCCCGGCTCGGGGCGGCGCAGCTGTACCAGATTCTCGACGCGCTGATCGGCAGCGAGGTGACCTTCAGCTACACGCAAAAGGATGTGAGCCTCGTGCCCCGCCAGATGCTGCCCCCCAAAGCGCTGGTGATCGCGATCACGCCTCTGATGGATGAGCGCTCGATCGGCGCCCTCTTCGACCTGCGGGCGCGCGGCTTCGACCTGGCCGTGATCGAGATCTCGCCGATCCCCTTCACCGAGCCAGGTCCGCTCCGGGCGGACGCACTCGCCTACAGGCTCTGGCTGCTCCGGCGTGCGGCTCTGCGGACGCGGTTCGAGGTGTTCGGTGTGCCGGTCACCGAGTGGCACGGGCAGCAGCCGCTGCAGGTCCCCCTCGCGAGCGCGTCTGCGTTCCGCCGCCGGATTCGACGACCGGTGGCGGCATGAGCTGGGGCGTGTTCAGCGCTCTCGTGGCACTCGGCGTCGTGCTGCTCACCGTCGCGGCCGTGACGCGGTGGACGAGGCTCGTGCTCTGGGGCCTCGCCGCACTCGGTGGCGCGTACGCGGTGGCGCTCGCGAGCATGCAGGTGACGACCGCAGCGGTCACCGCGCCCCTCGTGGCGGGCGGCGTGTTCGTGGCCGCCGAGGGCGTGTTCCTGGCCGCGGCGCGGGGCGCCGAGCCGAAGCCCGAAGCGCTTCGTGGGATCGCCTGGCTCGTCGCCGCGGGGCTCGGCGCGATCGCCGTGTCCGCCCTGGTGCTCGTGATCGCGACGGTGCCGATCGGGCGCTCGCTGCTCGTCACGATCATCGGCACGATCGCCGCCGTCAGCGTGGTCGCCCTGCTGACTCGCCGGTCTCAAAATGATCGCTCGGGCGGTTAGACTCGATCGCCGATGAGGGTCAAGGCGCGAGCCGTGGTGGTCCGCGACGGGCGTTTGCTCGTCTCGCGCGAGCGCCGGCGCGCGATCGAGCATCTGCTGCTTCCCGGCGGGCGGGTCCAGAACGGGGAATCGATCACCGACGCGCTCGTCCGGGAGGTGCGCGAGGAAACCGGCCTCGACGTCGTCCCCAAGCAGCTCCTCTACATCGCTGAGGTCGTCGGGAGCTACGGAGCGCACGACCTCAACCTGATCTGGCTGGCGGAGCTCCAGGACCCGTCGGCCACGATCAGCGACGAGGTGCTCATCCCGCTCGACGACAAGCGGGCTTCGACGATCATGCCTCCAATCGTCGAGCAGATCGCCGCAGACGCCGCAGAGGGGTGGCAGCGTCCGCCGCGGTGGCTGGGGAACGTGCGCCGATCGTCGCCGGGACGAGTTCGCACGTAACCAAGCCCGCATCGCGGGTGAGCTGATCGACTGTCGGCCACAGGCGCTGGATGTTGTCGGGCGTGTCGACCACGATCACGTGGACGGGCACGTTGCGGCGCAGCTCGAGCAGCCGATCCGCGAATGGTTCGTGGTCCGCGTAGAAGCCGCGGATCCCGCGAAGCACGGTCGCCCCGGCCGCTCCCGCCTCCTTGAGCCTGACCACCGCTTCGCGATAGAGCGGATGCCCGCCGTCGACCTTCGCCTGCTCCTCGGCGTGGATCATCAGTTTCTGCAGGACCGGGAAGCCGGATTCGTCGTGCTCCTCGATCGCGTGCGGCTCGGACAGCGCCTGGCCATCCGACTTACAGATCTGCACGCGCTCGATCGTCGCCACGGCATCGTCCAGGAGCTCGACGATGCCGGGCAGTACCGGGCCGAGCGTGCGCGCGTCGCCCATCGTCAGCAGCATCAGCGGCACGTTCGCGTTGCGGGCGAAGAACCGCGCCCGCTGCCGCTCACCGTGGAGCGTGCCGTCGACGCCGAGCAGCACCGACGCCCCCGCCGCGCCGGAGCGGCGCAAGCGGTCGACCGCGGCCACGTAGCCGGCCCGCCCTCCGGCCCTGACGGAGCGGCCCCCGTACACCGTGAGCTTGATCGCTCGGTCCGGATCGTCTGGGAGGACCAGGCGAGAGATGTCGTCATGGCTCACGAGCTCGGCCCGCTCAAGGCTGATCAGCCCGTGCGGGGTGACGCTCAAGATCTCCGGCAGCGCGTGCTCGATGCGCTCGCGCGTATCGATCGCGATCGAGACCGCCGGAAGGTTCTCGGACAGGGTCAGCAGCCGGTCGGTATGCAGCGGGTGGTGACCGAAGCCCTCGACGCCGCGCAGCAACACGCTGGTATGGATCTCGTGATGCTCGTAGGCGTCGAACAGCGCGTCCGCCAGGAAGCGTCCGCCGCTGCGGTCGCGCTCGCTGAAGTACGTGGTCAGCTTGATCGCGGGCTCCCTCACAACAGGCCTCCGATCACCCGGCCCAGCAGCACGGCGAGGAGACCCGCCGCCAGGCTGATCGCGAAGTTCTGCCGCGCCAGCCCGTGCTCGCCGTCCTCGGCGGGCGGTGGGTCTCGAGCATCCACGTCGAGAACGTGTGTAGGACCCGACCGTCGCCGTCCCAGGATCAGCATCGTGTGCGCGGCGTGTGGAGCCCCGCGAGCAGCCCGACCGTGAACGATCCGGTCAAGTTGACGACCAGCGTCCCGAGTGGAAACTCCCCGAGCCGGCGGGACTGAACGGCGCCGTCGACGAGGAACCGGGAGATCGAGCCGAGCCCGCCACAGATGGCCACGAGCGCGACCGTCGTCACCACGTGAGCCTCCCACGTCGCACGATCGCCGTGCCGAGCGCCATGCCAACGAATCCCGCCGACGCGCTGACCACGACGTACAGGATTGCCAGCACGACCTCGTCGTGCTGGAGCATCCGCAGCACCTCCAGCTGGAAGGTCGAGAACGTCGTCAGCCCACCGCAGATCCCTGTGCCGAGCAGCGGCCGTCCGTAGGGCGTGATCGGGAGTCGCTCCTGGAGGCGGGTGACGAAGTAGCCGAGCAGAAAGCACCCGACGAGGTTGACCCCGAACGTCGCCCAAGGCCAATGCCCCGCGGGCGTCGCGGCGAGGGCGGTCAAGCCGGTTCTGATCCCGCCACCGACCGCTCCTCCCACGAAGATCGCGGCCAGCTCGCGGCGGTCGGCTCCCATCGGGCGGTGGCGTCGTTAGACGCTAGGCGGGGGCGGCCCCTCAGCCCTCGAGTCCGCCGAACACCGCCCACGGTCTGTACGGAGTGGCAAGTGGGGCCTCCGAGACGACCTCGGATACGCCTCCCTCGGCGGTGACGACGCTCCCCTCCGGCGCCTCGGCGCGAATCCGCTCGGCGAGCGCATTGGCGCTGTCCTCGTCGGCCGCCGCCACGACGACGAACTGCCACCGATGGACGTTGGGGATCCCCTCCTCGGTGAGTCGTTTCGCGAGCGCTCGGGCGTCGTGGTGATGCGGGGTCTTCACGCGGACCTCGAATTCGGCGTAGCCCTGGTCCTTCGACTCCTCCCGCTCCTCGTCCATCAGCTCGGTCCGCTCGGCGGCGCGTTCAGCGTCGGTCTCGGGCAGGGGCTTGTCCGGATCCTCCCACTCCTCCGCCGTCGGGTGCCAGTGCCTCAGCTCGAACGTCGGCGCCAGTTCGTGCTCGTCCGCGACCGAACGGATCGCTTGCTCGGCCGCCTCGGCCTGATCGCGCGTCGCGGCGTAACAGAAGATCTCCGCGTCGTCCCGGGACACGACGACCCGATCGATGAACGAGGTCTTCAGCCCGTGCTCGCGATCGAAGTTCGCCAGGTGATCTGCCAGTTCACGGGCCTGCGAGCCGTTCGCAAGTTCCACCCGCAGACGCCAGTCGTCGTTCATCCCGGAGGACAGTAGTCGATCGATGCGCTTGACATACCACGGATCATGAACGTCGATGGCGCGACGTCGCGGGCGTATCGATGCCGGGTGGGGCCGGATCCGGCCGCTCGAACAAGAACCTTGTTCTCGCCGCGATGGTCTTTGCCGTCGCGATGACGTTCATCGATCAGACGATCGTCGCGATCGCGATCCCGAGCCTCCAGAAAGACCTGAACATCACGGCGACCGGTGCCCAGTGGATCATCAACGGCTATCTGCTCTCGCTGTCGGCGCTGTTCGCGTTCGGGGGCAAGCTCGGAGACGTGCTCGGGCGCCGGCGGATGGTCGTCTACGGCGTCATCGGCTTCGCGGTCGCCTCCGCGTTCTGCGGGTTCACGCCGACGGGCAGCATCGCCCAGGCGTGGATCATCTTCTGGCGCGTGGTCCAGGGCGCCGCAGCCGCTCTGATGTTCCCGGCCGCCGTCGGGATCGTCGTCGCCTCGTTCCCGCTCCAGGAACGGGGCAAAGCCATGGCGATCTTCTTCGGGATCTCTGGCGGCCTCACGGCGATCGGCCCGATCGCCGGCGGATTCCTCACGCAATGGACGTGGCGCGCGATCTTCTGGATAAACATCCCGGTCGCGCTCATCGCGCTGTATCTGATCTGGCGGTCAGAGCTCGACGACGAGCGCCATCCGGCGAAGCTCGACTACCCGGGCGTCGTCCTGATCACGGGCGCGATGGGACTTATCGTGCTCGGCCTACAGCAGTCCTCCGTATGGGGGTGGAGCAGCGCCGCGACGTGGGTGTGCATCGTCGTGGGGGCACTGCTGATGATCGCGTTCATCCGCCACGAGCTCCGGACGCCCGAGCCGCTGCTGCGCCTGGCGATCTTTCGCGACAGGGGATTCGCCACCGAGACGGCCGTACTCGGCCTCATGTCGATCGTGTTCGTCCCGTTCTTCTTCTTCGGGAGCGTCTACGCGCAGGTGTCCCTCGGCAAGAGCTCTTCGAACGCGGGCGTTTACATCCTGTACTTCTTCATCGGTTTCGTGATCCTGTCCCAGATCGGCGGTCGGATCCTCGACCGAAGAGGCGCGAAGCCCGCCGTGGTGTGGGGCTGCGTGATCGGCGCGGTCGGGTTCTACCTGCTCGCCCACAAGCTCACCGATCTCTCGCTCGGCGCGCAGGAGCTGTACATCATCATCGCCGGTGCCGGACTCGGGCTGATGCTCAGTCCGGCGAGCACGGACGCCGTCAACCGCGCGCCGAGCACGAGCTACAGCGAGGTCACCGGGATCACGCAGACCGCCCGCAACTTCGGCGCGAGCCTGGGGCTCGCGGTGTTCGGGTCGATCCTCGTCACGCAGAACAAGACCAACGTCGTCGGCGCGCTCACCAAGCACGGCGTCTCTCAGTCGGTCGCGCACAAGGTGGCCGACTCGCTCAGCACCAGTTCGGTGGCGGGCGCGCGGAGCGGCTCGAGTCGCCCCCTGCCGCTCCTCCACGACGTCCAGCTCGCGTTCGCGCAATCGACCCAGACCGTCTTCTACATCATGGCCGGCGTGCTGGCCGCCACGTTCATCGTCGCGGTGCGCTGGCTCCCTCGCGGGCGCGTCGTCTCGCCGGAGGAACAGGCGCGCGAGGTCACGGAAGAGGACGCCGCGGTCGCGGCCGGAGGGGGCGCGTAGGCCCTGGAGCACCGCGTGGAGCCTGCGTGGGGTCGGCGCTAGCTCAGGTCTGGAGCGGGGCCCGGCTGTGGCTCGCCGTAGCGGGCGTACGCCTCATCGACTGAGGCCGTGGCGTCTGCCACGCCGGCGCCGTGCCGCACGGCGGCGGGCTCGAACGGATAGCGGACGCTCCCCCGCTCGACACGCGCGCCGACGGCGACCACGAGGGCCGGTTCGTCCCCGGTGGCGACGATCGTGTGCGCCGTCCTGGGCGGGCAGTGGATGAAGTCCCAGGGCTTCAGGGCTCGCTCCTGGCCCTCGACGATCAGGATGCCGCGGCCCCGCAGGACCAGGAAGTCCTCCTGTCCGGCCTCGTGGTGGTACATCGACATCGGGTGACCCGGCGCGAGCCAGTACAGGCTGATCGCCGAGCTCGTCGAAGTGGGCCTCTCCCTGACCTCCGAACCGGAAGACCGAGCGCATGTCGTTGTGCAGCCACCGGACGTCGCGAGCGTTGACGACGAACCACCCCGCGGTCTGAGGCACGCCGTGCTCGAGCCGCGCCTCGGTCACTCGTCGCCCGTGCCGAGGATGTCGTGGATGATCCTGCGGACCACGTCGGCGAGGTCGGCCGGCGGCACGTCGCCGAATAGGTTCGGGGCGGTCGCGATCACCGCCGTCACCGCGCCGATCGAGGCGGCCATCCGGACGCGCTGCGCGACCGGGATATTGGGACTCGACAGGAGCTGCTCGATCCGCTCCTCGAGATCCTCGTTCTCGGCCTCGTGACGTTCGTTGTTCGCGAGCACCTTGAGCGCGTTGAGGTTGCGGACGTGCAGCAGGAATAGGTCGGGGTTCCTGAAGACCTGATCGATGAAGCGGTCGAACACCGCCGGCCAGGCGTCCGCCTGTTTGGCCTCGCTCAGGTTGGCGAGTTGCTCGAGCGCTTCGTTGCCGATCGCGTGCAGTCGCAGGTGGAGCTCGAGGAGGATGTCCTCCTTGCGCTCGAAGTGGTAGTAGAGCGCGGCCTTCGTGACGCCTAGTCGCTCCGCGATGTCGCGGAGTGACGCGCTCTCGTAGCCCTGCTCGTTGAACAGCTGAAGCGCCACGTCGAGGATCCGCTCGCGCGTCGACCCTCGAGGCCGACCGCGCCGGCGGGGTTCCTGCGGCTGCTCGAGCGTAGGTTCTTGGGGGGTGGCCACTTCAAATATCTTACTTGACAACCGGCTAGAAAATTCTTATGGTGGCGCGCGGTGCGACCTAACCGGCCGACTAGTAAGGAAATCTCATGACGAACACCCTGATGATCGAAGCCGAGTCCCTCACCAAGCGATTCGGGCCCACCGTTGCGCTCGATGGACTCGATCTGGAGGCACCGGCGGGCGCCATCCTCGGCGTCCTCGGACCGAACGGCGCCGGCAAGACCACCGCGGTTCGAATCCTCACGACGCTGTCGGTGCCCGACAGCGGGTCGGCGCGCGTCGGCGGCCACGACGTCGTCCGCGACCCAGCGGCGGTGCAGCGCAACATCGGCGTCGCGGCCCAGGACGCCACCCTCGACGCGGTGCTGACCGGCCGCCAGAACCTCGTGATGATCGGGCGCCTGAGCGGCCTGCGCCGGGCCGATGCCCGTGCGAGAGCCGAGCAGCTGCTCGAGCGGTTCGACCTCGCGCATGCCGCCGACCGGGTGCTGAAGGAGTACTCGGGCGGTATGCGCCGGCGTCTCGATCTCGCGGCCAGCCTCGTCACGCGGCCGCCCGTACTGTTCCTCGACGAACCGACCACCGGCCTCGACCCCACGAGCCGGGTACGGATGTGGGGCGTGATCCGCGAGCTGGTCGCGGACGGTGCCACGCTCCTGTTGACGACCCAGTACCTCGACGAGGCCGACGAGCTCGCGGACCGCATCGTCGTCGTCGACCACGGCCGCGGGATCGCCGCGGGTACCCCGGCCGAGCTCAAGGCCCAGGTCGGCGGGGCCAGGCTCGACGTGACGCTCAGCGAGGCCGACCCGGCCGCCGCAGACGCGCTCGAGCCATTCGTGACGGCCGACGTGCACGTCAGCCATGACGGGCGCCGCCTCCGGGGACCGGTCGACAACGCCACCGGCCTGGCCACGACGGTCGTTCGCGCGTTCGACGAAGCCGGGATCACGGTCGACGACGTCGAGGTCCGTCAACCCTCGCTCGACGACGTGTTCTTCGCGCTCACCGGCCACCCGACCGACGGCGATGAAGACAGCCCCGACCCGGATAGATCCCTTGATCCACTCCTGGAGGTAGCCCGATGAGCGCCACAACGGTCGACGCGGTCGTAAGGGTCTCCGCGCCTTCGAGGTCGCGGCTGTTCGTGCAACAGGTGCGCGACGTCGCGGTGCTCACGTTCCGCAACCTCGTTCACATCGCCCGCGAGCCGCTCCGACTCTCCGACGTGACGATCCAGCCCGTCCTGTTCACGTTGCTGTTCGTGTACGTGATCGGCGCCGGCGTGGTCCTCCCCGACGGTGGGAGCTATACGGACTTCGCGATCGCCGGCCTGATGGCGCTGAACCTCACGACCTCGGCGATGGGGACCGCGGTCGGGCTGAGCGACGACTTGGGCAGCGGCGTGATCGACCGCTTCCGCACCCTTCCCATGTGGCGCTCGGCGATCCTCGTGGGGCGGTCCGTCGCAGACCTTCTGACGGCAGCGATCTGCACCATGTTCGTTGCGCTGACCGGGCTCGTCGTCGGCTGGGACCCCGGCGCGAGCGTGGCGTCGGTGTTCGCCGGGTTCGGCGTGTTCCTGCTCTTCAGCTACGCCGTGTCGTGGGGGTGCGCCTGCCTCGGCGCGATCAGCGAGAGCGCCGAGTCGGCTCAGGGCATCGGGTTGGTGATCCTGTTTCCCCTCGCGATCGTCTCCAACGCGCTCGTCCCCACGCAGCACATGCCGTCGCTGCTGAGGACGATCGCCAACTGGAATCCCGTGAGCGCCGTCACGGCGGCCGGCCGGGAGCTGTTCGGCAACCCCAACCCCTCGGCCGCGATTCACACCTGGCCGATGCAGCATCCGGTGTTGGCGTCACTGATCTGGTCGGTGGCGCTGATCGCGGTGTTCGCGCCGCTGGCGGCGCGCCTGTACCGCCGGCGTACGACCGACTGACTCGGGCTGTTCAGCGAAGGGGCGAGAACGCCGATACGGCAACTGTGGTCATCGGTGCTCCTCGCCTTCGCGCCAGGCTGTACGCGCTGTTCTTCGGGTGGCTGACGCTCGGCGGCAGCGCCGAAGCCATGGTTCATCACGATCCCGGCGGCCTTTTGGCCTCCGTACTCGTGTTCGGTGCGGCGTGTTCTTTGTTCCTATGGCGGGCGCTCTCGCCTATCGTGTCACCGGCGATGACAGACATCGGCGACAGTCAGTTTCACAAAGGACAGCCTGTATGGGTGATCGAGGCTGACGGCTCCCAACGCGCGGCCGAATACGTGGGCGAAGGCGAGCTCAGCGCCTGGTTCGGAGGGACGCCGACCGTTTTCGTCGTGTACGCCGACACGCGCGAGGGCGGCGCAGTCGAGGTCGACCGGGTGATCGCGCGCGACGCCGACGAGAGCTGACCCGCAGCGCACGCGCAAACCGCTGCCCCTTCAAGCGAAGTCGCGCCGGCGCTACCCTTCCTGGATGCCAAAGGGGACTCAGGTAAACCAGGTCGACCCTCTGGCGCTGGTGTACATGCTGATGGTCTTCGCCGGGGTGCTGTTCATCCCCGCGCTCATCGGCCGCTTTTTCTCCTCGCCGGGACCTCCTCAGTCGGACTCCGACGAGGGCGGAGGGGGTCCGCCGCGGCGGCCCGTACCGCCGACCCCGCCGCCGGGCGGGATTCCCCTGGAGAATGCGCAGCCGGCCCGGGTAAGGCTCCGCGACCATCGTCGTCTCGCGCAACTGCTTCCGGCTCGCCAGCGAAGGCCCGCCCGCGAGCCCGCGCGCAGCCCGGCGCGAGCATCACCGGCGCGCGGTCGATCCGAGCCGTAGCGATTTGTCCGTGTGCCGGACGGCGGCCGCCCGGCGTGACGAACACCCGCCGCCCGCGTAGTGTGGGCGGAGATGCCTAGAGGGCGCTGGCAACGAGCCGCAATCGGTTTCGCGCTGGTCACGGTCGTGCTCGCCGTGGTCGGCGTTGGCGTTGCCATCAGCAGCGAGGGTCATCCCGGCCGGGGGCTCCCGCCGAACCCGCCACGCAATGAGGTTGCGATCCAAGCCGTGTTCGACCGCGCGGGCAACCCGTTGCTCGTCGCCAACTTCGCCCCCGACGGGTCGCTGGCCGTGCCTCGCTGGGCGATCTGTCCGCCGGGCGCGACTGCGTGCCGTTCCGCCGGGTCCCACGGACGCGAGCTCGATCCGGGACCGGAACCAGCCGGGACGAGGTTCGTGGCCAGTGCCGTATACGCCGGACACACCTACACCTCGAGCGTCACGTGGCAGGGTCGGGTGCGCGCGCTGGCGCCTCCGAGCCTGAGAGGCAGCCGGAGAGTGGGCGCGGTCGTCAACCCCGTGGCGGGGAAGTGGAGTGGCGGTTGGGGCTCGGAGTCCGACCAGCTCGGCGTTGAGGCCTGCCGCTCGCAACGCGGGCACCACTGCCGGTTGCTCGGCGGTGGCGAGTACGGCTGTCCCGACCGCAGCTCGCGGACGCGGCTGACCCGCCGCTTCGTCTCCTGGTACCTCTTCGCCCTCGAAGCGCGGATGCCGAAGGACGGCGTGTGCGCGGGCACGGGCTACTCCAGCAACATCGACCTGCCGCTGTGGAAGCTCGGTCCGACCGTCGTCAGGTCGCGGGCGCTCGGGAGAATCGCGGCACCGCACCGCGCGCGCTTCAGCTGAACACATAGCCTTACCGCGATGGTTTTCGAGGGGTTTGACGTGGTCGATGTCCCGACGCCGCGCGGGTCGATCCGGGCGCGGGTTGGGGGAGCCGGGCCACCGCTCCTCGCGCTGCACGGCTTCCCCCAGACGCACCTGATGTGGCACGGGATGGCACATCGCCTGGCCGAGTCGTTCACGGTGGTCGCCGCCGATCTGCCGGGATACGGCGACTCGTTCCGGCCGGAGGTCAGCGAAGACCACTCCTCCCACAGCAAGCGCGCGCTCGGCGAGGATCTCATCGCCGCGATGACCGAGCTCGGACACGACTCATTCGCCGTGGCTGGGCACGACCGCGGCGGCCGCGTCGGATACCGCATGGCGCTCGACCATCCCGAGGCGGTGACGCGCCTCGCCGCGCTCGACATCGTGCCCACGGGGGAGATTTGGTCGCGCGCGGACGGTCTCTTCGCACTCGGCTACTGGCACTGGGCATTCCTGGCGCAACCCGCTCCGCTGCCCGAGCGGCTGCTGCTCGCAGATCCGGACGCCTTCTGGATCGTCGCGGGCCGGATGGGCATCAAGACCGACGAGCGCTATCCGCAGGAGGTCGTGGCCGCCTACCGCGAGCAGTGCGCCGATCCGGCGTCGGTGCAGGCGATGTGCGAGGACTACCGCGCCGGCGCGACCATCGACCGACAGCTCGACGACGCCGATCGCGGCCAGAAGGCGATTGGCTGCCCGGTACGGGTGCTGTGGGCGGGCAGCGGCGCTTTGCCGCTGTTCTACGAGGACCCGCTGGATCTGTGGCGCTCACTTGCCCCGGAGGCGACCGGCCGCGCCATCGATGGGGCGTCCCATTTCCTCGTCGAGGACGCCCCCGACGAGGTCGCCGAAGACCTCATCGAGTTCTTCAGCTGAGCGTAACGCGACGCCGGCTCACTCCCGGAGCTGACGCTGACGGTCCTGGAGCAAGTCGGCTGACGCTAACTTCGATCGCAGCCTCAGCCCCCGGCCAGCAGGTGGTCGCGGAGCTGGAGCACCGCGTGCTCGCGCTCGGCGTCTGAGACTCGCTCGTCGGGCGCGGCCATCGGGTCAGACCGGGGTTTAGGGCGCCACGCGATCAAGCCCAGCGCGCTGAACGATCTCCTCCGCGATCGCGAGCGACGACGTCGCCGCCGGCGATGGCGCATTACGCACCCATAGGACCGGGCCGTCGGTTCCGAACCGGAAGTCGTCGACGAGCGTCCCGTCGCGGTCCACCGCCTGGGCCCGCACGCCGGCCGGGGCCCTGATCGCGTCGCTCGCCGTCAGTTCCGGAACGTACCGTTGCGCCTGTCTGAGGAACGCGCGCTTCGAAAGCGTGCGATGGATCTCGGCCGCCCCGGTCCGCCAGTACCGGGCGAACAGCCGCCCGGCTCCTGGCCAGCCGAGCGCGTCTCGGAGGTCGCGGGCGGCGAACGTCGTACGCCGGTACCCCTCGCGAGCGAATGCGAGAATCGCGTTCGGACCGATCAGCACCGAGCCATCGACCTTCCTGGTCAGATGAATACCGAGGAACGGCAGCGCGGGGTCCGGGACCGGGTAGATCAAGCCGCGGACGAGGTGACGGCGCTCGGGCCGCAACTGCCAGTACTCGCCGCGGAACGGCATGATCCGTGGCTCGGCGGGCTGGTGCGAGGCGCGCGCGAGACGGTCCGCGTGCAGCCCGGCGCACACGATCGCCCGGTCGGCCTCCAGAACCGTCCCGTCCACGAGCTCGATCTCGGCGGTCCGTCCGGCTCCGAGGACTCGCCCGACCTCCGCCCCTGTCCTGACTGTCGTCCCCGCCCCTCTCGCGTCATCGGCCATCGCTCGCGCGACCTCGCCGAAATCGACGATCGCCGTCGCCGGGGAGTGCAGTGCGGCGATCCCGGCCGCGCTGGGCTCGATGGCCCGCAGCTCGGATTCACCCAACCGCCGTAGTCCGGGCACCCCGTTCGCCCGCGCGCGCTCCTCGAGCGCGTCGAAGCGCGCCATCTCGCCCTCGCCGGTCGCGATCACGAGCTTCCCGCACTCGTCGTACGCGATCCCGTGCTCCGCGCAAAACGCCTTCAGCATGGACATGCCACGCACGCACAGGCGCGCCTTGAGGGATCCCGGCGCGTAGTAGAGCCCGGCGTGGACGACGCCGGAGTTGTGGGAGGTCTGATGCTGGGCCACGTCGAGCTCCTTCTCGAGGACCACGACGTCCGCGTCCGCGACCTCGCGCGCCACGAGCCGGGCGGTGGCCAACCCCAGGATCCCGCCGCCGACGATCACGACGCGCATCCTCGAAGCCTAAGCGACTGCCCTGAGACGGGTTTTCGAGGCCGGCTCGGTGGCTGTCGACTCTCGGCCCGCGGGCGCTGCGCGCCCAGAGCCCGATTGACGGTCGGCTCGGTAAAGGCGCTGGGGAAAGGGAGGAGGGATCGGGCGATCGCGCTCTCTCATAGTGCATAACACGACAACTTCGCCCGGGATGGCGAGCCCTGTCGACCTGTGCACGAGGAGCGTGCTCAATACGACAGGGCCCGGGCTTCGCGACGAAGTTGTCGTGTTATGCAGCATTTGAGGTCTCAGATCCCTCGAGGTCCGCACGCCGTCGCTCGACGACGTCTTCATGACGCTCACCGGCCGGCACGTGGAGGAACAGACTGAACAGTTTGAGGAGGTGGCGGCATGAACCGCATCACTCCATATGAGGCCGCATCCGACTCGCTCGTGATGGCGCGTCGAGGGCTAACGGAAACCGTCCGCAAGCCGGCTCTGCTCGTGCTCACGTTCATCGAGCCCGTGATCCTGATTCTCATCTTCCGGTACGCATTCGGCGGCGCGATCCAGACGCCGAACGGGAGCTCGTGAACTTCCTGATCCCGGGGATCCTCGTGCTGACCGCGATCTTCGGTGCGATTGTCACCGGCGTCGGCCTGTCCGAGGACCTGTCGAAGGGGCTCGTCGACCGCCTGCGCGCGCTTCCCATCGCCCGCTCGGCGGTGCTCGTCGGGCGGACGCTGTCGGACCTCGCGCGGAACGCCGGCGCCGTGGTCCTGATGGTCGGGGTGGGCGTCGTGGTCGGCTTCAGGCCGACGACCTCGGTCGCGAGCGTCGCCGCTGCGATCGCCCTCGTGCTCGCGTTCGCGTACGTGTTCTCGTGGATCTCGGCGACGATCGCGCTGCTCGTCAAGGACCCCGAGACGGCGCAGGGCGCCGGCTTCGTCTGGGTGTTCCCGCTTACGTTCGTGAGCTCGGCGTTCGTGCCCACGGCCACGATGCCGGCGGTCGTGCAGGCGTTTGCCCAAGTCAATCCGGTGACGCTCTGCGTGAACGCGGTCCGGGCGCTCACGATCGGAGGTTCTGCCACCGTGCCCGTGCTCGGCACGCTCGCCTGGCTCGCCGGCCTCCTGCTCGTGTTCGTCCCGCTTGCTGTCTCCCGGTACCGGGCGCTCGAATAGAGTTCCCGCCGCCGGATGTTCACGTACGTACCCATCCTGCTCCGCGACCGTCCCCGTCACCTCCAGATCATCCTGGCGGGTGTGTTCCCTGCGATCTTCGGGGTGGTCGCGGGCATCCTGATCGGCGTCTCCGCCGGCGCCTACTGGGCGTGGGGCATCTTCGCCGCGATCGGCGGCTTCATCGCCGGTTTCGAGCATCGCGACGGGTGGGGCGGGGCCGATCGCGGCTTCTTCGGCGGCCTCTTCTACGGCATCGCCCTGCTGGTCACCCACGCCATCGTGGGAACGCACGCAAAGGTCTCACTCGGCAGCTTCCCGCCGTTCCTGGCGGTCATCACCGCGATCATCGGGATGTTCGTGTCCGCTGCCGGCGGCCGGATCGCCCGGGCCGAGCGCGAGCATCTGGGTCTCCAGGAGCGCCCCGAGCCCGACTGAGCTCAGATTGGGCGGATTAAGGGGCGCGCAGAGCGCGCCCTGTGGTGTGGCTCTCGCGCTCGTCCAGAACCTGCACAGCACGACAATCCCGGCCGGAATGGCGAGGCCTGTCGAGCTATGCATCATGCATGAAGAGCACGCTCAATACGACAGGGCTCGGGTCTGGCGCCGGTGTTGTCGTGTTATGCAGCATTTGAGGCTCGCGGATCCCGCGATCCGACCCCACCCGCCCCCTTCCCCAGCTGCCGTGTCCGAGCCGACCGCTCGCCACGCGCGGGGGCGCGCAGCGCCCGCGGGCCGAGAGTCGATGGCCACTGCCTCCCACCATGCCCGCATCGCCACCGCTCGCCGATCCGCAATCATTGATGACGGCGCCATGACCACGACCGAGCTCCGCACGCCCGACACCGCCGCCGGGAACGGCTCCGAAGAGTCGATCATCCGCACCGTCGAGTTGACGAAGGTGTACGCGGGCACCGATTTCGCCGCCGTCGACAGGCTCAATCTCACAGTGCAGGCGGGGGAGATCTTCGGGCTGCTCGGTCCCAACGGCGCTGGCAAGACCACGACCGCGGGGATGCTGACGACGCGAGTCATCCCGACCTCTGGCAGCGCCTATGTCGGGTCCGTCGACGTGATCGCGCATCCGGCGCTCGCCAAGCAGCTGATCGGGGTGGTGTCGCAGACCAACACGCTCGACCGGCAGCTGACCGTGTGGGAGAACCTCTACTTCCACGGCCGCCTGTTCGGGATCTCGGCGGCCGAGTCGCGGGAGCTCTCCGACGGGCTGCTAGAGCAGTTCCATCTCACAAAGTGGGGCAAGGCGTCGGTGTTCGCGCTGTCAGGCGGGATGGCGCAGCGCCTGATGGTCGCGCGCGCGATCCTTCACCGGCCCGCAGTCCTGTTCATGGACGAGCCGACCGCGGGGCTCGATCCCCAGAGCCGCCTGGCGCTATGGGAGATTCTCGGCGAGCTGCACGCCGCTGGACAGACGATTCTCCTCACGACGCACTACATGGAGGAAGCCGATCAACTGTGCAACCGGGTCGCGATCATCGACCACGGCAAGATCCTCGCGCTCGACACGCCGGCCGCGCTCAAACGCTCGGTCGGCGCGGACACGATCGTGACCGTGAAGACGAGCGCGGACCCAGCGGCTGTCGCCCATCACCTCTCGGGCGAGATCGAGGGCATCACGCGAATGCGCGAGATCGACGGTGGCGTCGAGCTGCACGTCACCGGCGCCGAGCGCATCGTGCCGCGAGTCGTGGCCGCAACCGAGAGCGGAGGCTTCGACGTGGTAGACCTGACCGTCGCCGAGCCGACGCTCGAGACGGTCTTCATCAATCTCACCGGTACGGATCTTCGCGAATGACCCAGACCACCACGGCTCCGCTCCCGGCCAGGCGCCAGGCGCCGATCCCTCGCGAGCCGACGCGCTCGACCTTTGCCGCCAGCCGCACCGCGCTGCGAGCCCTGATCCTGCGCGACCTCGTCGTGTTGCGCAAGCAGTTTGGCGAGTTCGTCGTCCGCACGCTGATCCAGCCGTTCCTCCTCGTATTCGTCTTTCTCTACGTGTTCCCGCGGATCGGCCAGGGCGTCGGCGGTGGCGCCGGTCCGGTCGCGGAGTCGCATTTCGCCACCGTGCTTATACCTGGGGTCGTCGCGATCTCGATCATGTTCCAGGGCATCCAGGCCGTCGCCATGCCGCTGTCGACGGAGTTCGGCTACACGCGCGAGATCGAGGACCGCGTGCAGGCCCCGTGCCCCATCTGGCTGGTGGCGGTCGCCAAAGTGCTCTCGGGGGCCGCGCAGGGTGCGCTCGCGGCCGTGCTCGTGTTTCCGATGGCCGCCGTCGTCCACGCTCCCGGCGTCCACGCCCATCTCAACGTCCACTGGCCCGTGATCCTGACGATGATCCCGCTGGCATGCGTGGCGATGACCTCGCTCGGCCTGCTGCTCGGCACGACCTTCGAGCCCCGCAACATTGGTCTGATGTTCGGCTTCGTCGTGCTGCCGCTCACCTTCCTCGGCGGCACCTACTACCAGTGGACCCGTCTGTCTCCGGTTACGGTCGACGGCTTCCACTGGCTTCAGACGATCGTTCTGATCAACCCTTTGATCTACGTCGCCGAGGGGATGCGCGCGGGCCTCACCAACATCTCGCACATGCCGCTGTACGTGATCTATCCGGTTCTGACGGGGTTCTTGGCCGTCTTCCTCGCGCTGGGACTGCGCAACTTCAGGCGACGCGTGCTCGTTTAGGGCCGCCGTCCGCCCGCCGCGTGACGGGCGGGACGGCTCCCCCTCCTACGCTGTAGCCGCGACGGGCTCGGGCTCCGTCGCCGGCTCAGGCTCGGGCTCGGGCTCCGGCGCCGGAGCGCTGGTGAGGTTGGCGCCGAGCGCGCCGAGCGCGCCGAGCGCGGCCGCGGCGATGGCCCATCGTGCGCCGGAGCGCTCGATCCCCAGCGCCGCGTCGAGCGACAACTTCCCCGGGCCGGCCTCAGCCAGCGAGAGCACAGCGGCGATCAGGACGGCGTTGTACTCGTACCCGCCCTTGGTCACCCACGGCCCGTTCTTCAGGTGGACGCGGTGGATCGCGGTCAGCATGACCGCGGTGAGTACGCCGGAGGCGACCGGAGTCGCCAGCCCGAGTGCGAGCGCGGCGCCGCCCCCGGCCTCGCCGACCCCGCCGGCGATCGCGTGCCGTCGTCCGGGACGCATCCCCATCGAGTCGAAGCCGTTCGCCGTCGCCTCGAGGCCGCTGCCGCCAAACCAGCCGAACAGCTTCTGCGTCCCATGGCCGACGAACAACCCACCGACCAGCAGCCGCAGTAGCAGACGTGCAACCTTCATCGCCTATTTCCCTCCCTACGGTTCAATTATCTGGGCGCCAGAAAGATATAGTAAAACCAACGATGTGTGACGCTATAGTGCCCAACTGATGACCGGGGGCACGCGTCAATCCTTGAGTGAGGCTGGGCTCATCAATGAGCATGTGTCGAGCCCTGCCCTGCTGCTGGCGCTGCTGGGCCACGTCGCGATGCGCCGCCTGCGCGACACGCACACCGCGCACAACCTCACTCCCCGCCAGTTCCATCTGCTCGGTCTACTCCACGATCAGGGCGCCATGGGCCAGCGGGAGCTCGGGGCGGTGATGGGCGCCGATCCGAGCATCCTGGTCACGATGCTCAACCCGCTCGAGGCCGACGGGCTGATCTCGCGCGACCGTGACTCCGAGGATCGCCGCCGTCACCTCGTGTCCCTGACTCCGGCCGGGGAACAGCAACTGCTTCGGGCCGCCACGGCCCAGCGCGAGGCCGAGGATGCCCTCCTTGCCGGACTCGACGACGAGCAGCGTGAGCAGCTGCGCGTGCTCCTGACCGCGCTCCAGGAGAGTCTGATGGTCGGCTGCGAGACGGACTGCTCGCTGGCCCCGGCCGACGCTTGCGATTAGACGAGCGTCCGATTCCCATCAGAGGCGAGCAGGTCAAATGACCTGTTGGCGAGCGATGACTCTTGGCATACCAGACGGTCGTAGAGACAACAGCGACCACGTGGAGACCAACATGAACGCTTATCTTCAGCAGGCAATGGCGGAGTCCCGAACCGATGACTTCAAGCGCCTGTCTCACGCCGGCGTCATGAGCGGCCGGCGGACGCGCGGGCTGCTCGATTGGTTGCGGCGCCCCCGGCCTGAGCGCCGGCTCCTCGGCGCCCAGCTGACCGGGCCGGCCATCCGTCGTGCGTGATCGCCACCTCGACCGCCGGCCGTCGGTTTGCCCCCCACGGACGTGGGTCGCCTGGTAGCCCAGATGGGGCCACCGAGCGGCCCACGTCCGACTGCCTGACGGGCCCGCTTTAACGCCTAGACTCTTGCTCCCGCTCGTGTACGTGGGGGTGAGGTCGTGGCCGACCAGATCGTCGTTGGGTCGCCTGATGTCGAGTCGCTCGCCGGCGCCGGCGGGCGCGTCCGCGCCCGTCCCACGTGGTCGCCGACCTCGATCGCAGCCGTCGCCTGTCTGATCCTGGGGGCGGTGTCGGTGCTGATACTGCCCTCCCTGCCGGGCTACGACGTGTTCGCGTGGATCGTCTGGGGCCGCGAGCTGGCGCACCACGTCATCTCGCCGGCCGAGCCGTTCATAGTGGGCGGCGGTCCGTCCTGGAAGCCGCTGCCGGTCCTCTTCACGACGGTGTTCGGGTTCTTCGGGGCTGCACCGAAGCTGTGGGTGGCGCTCGCCCGTGCAGCCGGCCTGTTCGGCCTGTTCGTCGCTTATCGGCTCGGGGCGCGACTCGGTGCCTCGTCGCACTGGCGGCTGGCCGCTCCGGTCGCGGGCGTGCTGGCGGCGTTCGGGGTCTTCGTCACCTCGGGGTGGACGCACTACATGCTCCGCGCCACGTCGGAGCCGATGGTCGTCACTACGACGCTGTTCGCGATCGAGCGCCACCTCGCCGGCCGGCGTGTGACGGCGTTTCTGTCGGGCGTGGCGCTCGTGCTGCTCCGCCCTGAGGCGGGCGTGTTCGTCGGGCTCTACGCCCTCTGGCTCTTCTTCGCCGACCCGCGGCTGCGCACGCGACTGGTGTTGGTGGCGGGGGTTCTGGCGATCCCCATCGGGTGGTTCGTCCCCCCGTGGATCGCCTCCGGTGAACCCCTCTTGGCGTCGATTCACGCGCGCGCCTTCAACGGTCAGCTCGGCCGGCATCCCGTGCTCGAGGTGCTCAGGCGCGCGACCAATCTGACGGTGTGGCCGGTCATCATCGCCGCCGCGGCGGTGACGCTCCTGGCGATCCGGACGAAGGATTGGCTGACGGTGACGCTCGCCGCGGCTGCGCTCGCGTACATCGCCGTCGTCGAGGCGATGACCCTGGATCACTATCCCGGCCTGGAGCGTTTCATGTTGCCTGCCGCCGCGATCGCATGTGTGCTGGCGGGAGTTGCGGTGGCGCGGTTCGCGGCGTTCGCCGGCGGGGGGCTCGCGTCGCTCGCCGTCGCGGTCTTGCTGGTCGCGGTCGCGGTGCCGTTCCTCGACGGGCGCGTATCGGAAACGAAGACCGAGGCGCACACGGCGAGGCAGGCCGTTCGGATCTACGACCAGATGGTTGCGGCCGCCGACGAGGTCGGGGGCCCGCAGCGGATCTTCCCGTGCCCGACGAGCTACGCCGCCGTCAACCACACGGTGCAGACGAGCCTCGCGTGGGCGCTCGCGGTGCCGCTCACGCGCGTGCTTCCGGTCACCAACGTCGACACTTCGTTGCGCCGGCCCTCGCTCGCCTTCTTCGCGCCGCGCAACCCGATTAACGGTGGGGCGCCGACCGCGTTCGTGGATGGACTCCACGGCCACCTGATCGCCCGCTCGGGAATCTGGAAGGTATTCCGCGTCAAACGGGCCGGTGATGCCCGGGGTAACGCGTGCGTCGGTGCCTAGCCTTAGCTACCCGACTGTGATCATCGCCGCGCTCGTCGCCGGCACGCGTACGACGTAGGCGCCGGCGGTGGGCGTGAGCTTGGTCGCTTGCATTCGACCGCGCGGCACACCGGTCGTGGTGTCGGTCCCGAAGCTCATGCCCCCGAGCGTGACGCCCGTCTTCGAACGCACGTTGGGGGCTTGGAGGCGCTCGAGCGTCGCGGTCGTCGCTTTACCTGGGATACGCACTGCCACGGTCTCGCCGTGCGCGGTCGAGTCGTTGATCAAAACGACGCGAATACGTCCATCCTGGGCTTTCGTCGCCCACGTCCGCAGCGTCCTCGTCCGTCCGGTCGCGGAGGTTCGGAGCAGGCTCGATCCCGGTGGCGCCGCCTGACTGAACAACCACACCCCGTAGTACTCGGGGGCGACATATGCGTGCCATCGCGAGTGTCGGGGTGTCGTCGCGAAGAGCTCGGCGTTGGCGCCATTGAACGTGTGGATGTTCACGCCGTCGACACCCGCCTTGACCAGGCTGAAGAGCGTGTCGGTTGCCCACAGCGCCGAGGCAAAGGTCTCGGCGACCTGGTTATGGGAGCCACACGAGACGGTGTTCATCTCCGCATTCCGAATCTGTAGGTGATGCGCGTGGACGAGGGCAACGTATGGCTCGAGCCCATCCGCCAATCCGGAGGAGGCCGTCGTGCCCAAGAGGTGGGGGATCGTGGGGTAGTTGAACGATCCCGGCACGGCGCTGCACGACTGCAGGGGGTATCGGTGAACCGTGACCACGGAGGGCCGTTCAGCCCGAATGAACTCTTCGAGATGCGAGATCCACGAGTAGACGCCGACCGCCGGACCGGCGATGGGGACATTCCCCATGGCGGACGCGATGCCGGTGTAGTCGCGGAGATAGGACTGAAAATCCCAGCTGGGCGGCCGGGCGAACACGTCCACGCCATTCAGCTTGTAGAACCACCGGTTTGCGTACAGCTCGGGTTCGTTTCCCAGCTCGAATCCCTCGATCAGCCGGCGGCCGATGATGTCGTCCATCGCCCGGGACTCCGCCGCCGCCTCCTTGCCGCTGTTGGCTTCAAATTGGACGCCCATGATCAATCGCGCATCGGTGGCCTGGGCCACCGCCTTGGCGACCTCCAGCCGACGGGGCGTCAGCGTGTAGTAGGCCGCGGGTGGGCGGAAGACGTCCGCGACCGGCCACCAGACCCGGTCGGTCGACACGCCCCCGATCCGGATCACCGTGCTCTGGCCGCCGGTGAGGTTGCGCACCAATTGGACGAAGGCCGGGTCCAGCCTGTTGGGGTCCGTGCCCGCGTAGCCCGCGAGCGCCCAGAACTCGAACGAGAATCCCAGGAATCCCGGTCTGACCGCCTCTGGCGTGCTCCCACCAATCTTGACCGTGGCGCCGGTGGCGGGGGCGCGGTGCCGATTGTGCTGCGCCGGCCGTCGCGGGGCCGCGTCGGAGCGCCCCTGTGCCTGGCGTCGCGGGGCCGCATCGGAGCGCCAGACCACCGCCAGGGCGGCCGCGGCGGCGGCTAACAGCACGACCGCAGTGACCGCGAGCGGATGACTCCGGGCCAGAGGCCGCATGGCCGGACTGTACTCGCGTACCGTCGCGCTTACGCCGGCTACTCATGGATCGCGCGGCGCGCCTCGCCGCCCACGGCGCCGTACCGGCGGGGCCAGTGCGACGCCCCGCCCGACAGCGGGATCTACAGCTCGCGCCGGCGCACGAGCGCCTTGAGGATGCCGGCGAGGCCGGCGACGATGCCGGCGCCGGCGAACCCGCCGCCGATCAGCGCGAGAGCGACCGCGACCCGGCCGTCGGTCTCGACCTGAGGGCTGACCAGGCCGAAGGTGTCGGCGTTGGTGCTCAGCACGATCAGGCCCGAGATGAACGCACACGCGAGTACCAGCCCCGCGACCCAGTAGAGCCACGTCGCCAGGGCGTCCAGTCGCTGGGCGAGCGGGCTCAGTTCGGACGTCGGAGCCCGCTCAACACCGGACACGACGGTGGTGACGTCTTGCTCCTCCAGCATCGCGAAGGAAGCTAGTCTCCTCGCCGCGCGTTGGCAAGCGCGACCGGCGGCGGTCTATGAGGGCAGCGCCTGCACGAAGTCGTGCAGCTTGGCGGCGGCGTCGCCGAGGACGGGCCCGTGGCCGAAACCGACCGTCGCTGGGCTCAGCGCCGCGAGCCTGCGCTCCGAGTTCCGGTTCTCCGCGGGGTCGGGCGAGAACAGCGCCGGCGGCTGGCGCAGGCCCGGGACCGTCGTCAGCGGGTTCATGTTGAAGAACACGTCGCCGCAGATCAGAGTCCGGTCCGTCTCGCGCCAGAACGACACGTGGCCCGGGGAGTGGCCGGGAGTGTCGAGGACGGTGAACCCGGCGCTCAGCGAATCGCCTTCCTCGAGCGCTCGCGCGACCGGCGTGCCGTCAAACCCCACAGCAGCGTGGGCGATGTCGCCGAGATGGAGCCGCCCGAACGTCGGCGAGAGGTCGAGGCGGCCAGTCTCGGTGGCGGTGCGGTCCGCCGCGCCACACCACACCGGGACCCCGAACTGCTCGACGAGCCGTTTCATCCCGCCGGCGTGGTCGGGATGCGCGTGCGTCAGCGCGATCGCCGAGATGTTCCGTCCGTCGAGCATGCCGGCGATCTTTCCGGCCGACTGCTTGACGCCGGTGTCGACGAGCACGTCGCCGATCAGATAGGCGTTGATCCCGTCGCGCGGGACCAGCGGCAACTGCCAGACGTCGTCCGCGATCGCGAGCATTCTCAGGCCGCGACCCAGGCCTTGGCCTGCTCGAGTTCCTTAAACGGAAACAGCCTCAGCTCACCGGGCGCGATCCATCCAAGCAGGTGAACCGAGTTGCGGATCCAATCGAGGTCGGTCACCAACGCCATCCGCTTCCAACCTGAGCGGTGCCCGACCGTCAACTCGAATCCCGACTTGACGTCCTCGAACATCGCGCCCGTGTCGAGGCCGTGGAAGTCCGGTCCGAGCACGCACACGACACGCATGTCTCCCGCCTCCACCGCCTCTCGCAGCCTCGGGATCATCGCCTCGGCGTAGTCCTCCCGGCTGAGTTTTCCCACCGCGCGGAAGCCGAGCGTTCCCTCTGGCATGTCCTCGATCCACTCAATCATCGTGACCTCCAAGCTCGCTGTCCGGCAGGTTATTCAACCTCACCGGCTGGGGCCGGCCCGGCGCCGAGCCGTAGGTCCCCGAGCGATACTCCGCGGTGTGATGCTGCCAATGACAGCCGCGAGGCTGCGCGGACCGATGTCACAGGCGAGGGCAAATTCGACAACTAGCGGTATATGAGCACAGCAGCGAGCGCGAAGGTGGGGATGATCCGGAGCTCGGCGGGTGCCAAGCCGGTGACCCCGAGCAGCCCCGACGGCTCGGCGCTCGCCGAGTTCGAGCAGATCTACCGCGCCAACGCCGAGACGGTGACGGCCTACTTCGCCCGGCGGTGCGGCGAGCCTCAGACGGTGGCCGATCTCACTTCGGAGACGTTTGTCCGTGCCGCCGGCACGTTCGGGAGCTTTGACCCCGGCCGCGGCTCGCCTCGGGCGTGGCTGTTCGGGATCGCCACCCATGTCTATGCGCGTCACTGCGCGGAGACCGCCGACGGCCGAGCCGCGGTCGCCAGACTCGCCGGCCGCCGCCTGTTGGAGAGCGACGAGATCGACGAGCTGGCAGGCAAGATCGACGCCGAGCGCGCCGGCCGTCAGCTGATCGACCGCTGCTCGCAGCTCCCCGAGCTGGAGCGGGCTGCGGTCGAGCTAGTCGACGTAGCCGGATTGACACCGAAGGAGGCCGCGACTGCACTTGGGGTGTCTCGCGTAGTGCTCCGCAAGCGGCTGTCCCGGGCGCGTGCCCGGCTTAGAAAGGAGCATCACAGCGATGAGCAAGTTTGAAGACCGCCTCTGGCGCCAGATCGTGCGCGAGCATGGTGCTGAGCTGGCCCAGATGCGCAGGCGCGCGGCGAAGCGTGCGTGGCAGTCCCGTCCGCGCATGCTCGCCGGCACCACCCTCGGCCTCGCCGGCATCGGGACTGCGGTGGCGCTGTTGCTCGGCGCGGCCAGCAGCACGCCGGCCTTCGCCGTGACCCAGAACTCCGACGGCACGGTGTCGGTCACGATCCAACGGCTGAGCGGGATCGCAGGCGCCAATCAGAGGCTCGCCTCGCTCGGGATCAGGGCGCGAGCGGTGGCGGTCGGGGCCGGTTGCGACAGCAACTGGACGGTCAAGCAACAGGTGATAACGGGGGCTCTGTCGCACAAACCGGCCACCCCTGCCCAGCTGCGCGCGTTCATCGCCGCTCGAGTGGCCGCCAGGGCCAAGATCGATCCGGACAAGATCCCAGCCGGTCGCACGGTCGTGATCGCCACCTGGCGCGCGGGCAAACAGGTCCACCTCTACGCGTCCCGTGCGGTCGCCGGACCGCCGCCGGCGTGTCTGGCCCCCGCCGCCGCGGCGAAGGCGGCGAAGGCGGCGGCAGTCCACGCGGGCGCCGCGTGCCGGATCCAGGTCCTTCCCGCCGGCGGCAATACCGGGAGTAGCGGGAACAGCGGCAACAGTGGCAACAGCGGCTCCGCCACCAGCGGCTCCGCCACCAGCGGCTCCGCCACCAGCGGCTCCGCCAACAGCCCCAAGGTCCAGGCCGTCAAGCCACCCAGCCTCAAGGAGCTGAAGGCCCTCGTCGCGAAGGCTCGCGCGCGTGCCGCCAAGGCCAACGGCGCCAACAGCGGCAGTAGCGGCACCACCGGCAACAGCGGCCCCAATGGAAACAGTGGCAACAGCGGTAACAGCGGCTCCGGCGGGTACACCGTCGTGGCGCCCCACACGATCGACTGCACACCGTTGCCGACGACCGGGAACTCGGGTCACAGTGGCAACTCCGGAACAGCGGCAACTCCGGGAACAGCGGCAATTCCGGGGACAGCGGCAACTCCGGGAGCGCAGCGAGCAACGCGAAGGCCGGGAGCGGCGCGAAGAACTGAGGCCGGCCCCTGATGCCATGTCTGTCCTCATCTCCGGCCCCCGCCGAAAGGCGGGGGCCGTGCCGTGAAGACCGCTAGAGCTTTGGCAGTGGTCCCGGACGCCGCGCCGGCGCTAGCCGTCGCCGCGGGTCCGAAGCCGTCAAGTGTTCGCCGCGACGCGGTACGGGCTGCACGGTGGCCGTGGGTGCTCGTCGGGGCGGCGGTCGCCTGGAATCTCGTAGCGCTTCGGGCGGAAACGCTCGGGGTTTCCTACCTCGACGACAGCTCCGTCCACGAGCAGATGGTGCGCTTCGCCGGGCAGCTGATCCAGGGCGGCCATCTGCCATTGACGAGCTGGTTCCCGTTCCTGGGCCTCGGCTCGCCGCAGTTCCTCCACTACCAGAGCCTCCCGTCGATGCTGACGGGACTGATCGGGCTCGCCATCGGCGGCGACGACGCGTTCCGTTGGACGCTCTACCTGCTCCTGTCTCTGTGGCCGGTCAGCGTCTACCTCTCGGCCCGGCTGTTCGGCGCCGAGCGCCCAGCCGCCGCCTGCTCGGCGGCGATGGCGCCTTTCGTGATGAGTGTGATCGGGATCGGGTACGAGCAGCGGGCATACCTGTGGGTCGGCTTCGGTGTGTGGACGCAGCTGTGGGCGGCGTTCACGTTGCCGCTCGCCTGGGGTTTCAGCTGGCGGGTGATTCGCCACGGCCGCAACTTCTTCCCGGCCGTTGCGCTCGTGGCATTGACGATCGCGCTCCATTTCGAGACCGGCTATCTGGCGCTCGTGCCTTTGCTGCTTTGGCCGTTCGTCGCCGCGCGCCCGGTCCTGAAGGGCATCGGTCGTGCCGCCGTGGTGATCGCCGGTTCGCTGCTCGCCTCCGCGTGGGTGATCGTGCCGCTGATCGAGCAGCGGGCCTGGGCGGCCACCAACCAGGTCCTTCAGGGGACCGGGCTCGTCAATGGCTACGGGGCAGGGCGCGTGCTCGGCTGGCTCGTCTCGGGCCAGCTGCTCGATCACGGACGGATTCCGATCCTCACGGCATTCGCCGCGGTCGGACTGGTCCTGGCCTGCGTGCGGTGGAGGACGGATCCAGGAGGACGCGCGGTGATCGTCGCGCTCGCGGCGTGCCTGCTCCTGTCATTCGGCCGCGCCACGTTCGGATCGCTGGTCGACCTGATTCCCGGGAACGGCGACATCTTCTTTCGCCGGTTCATGATGGGGATCCAGCTCGCGGCGTTGCTGCTCGCCGGGGGTGGCGCCGCCTGGTGCGCCAGGGCGATCTGGAATGCGCTGCAGCGTCTCGCGCCCCACTGGAGGCTGTCAGCGACGACCCGCGGCGAGCGGGTGGCCACCGGCACGATCGCGCTCGCGGCGGCGGTGGTCGTGCTGGCGCCGGCGTGGCGGCAGCTCGATGCGCTGGACCGCCACAACAACTCGGCCGTCACCGCCCAACGGCATGCGGACGCCACACAGGGTGCCGAGCTGAATCAGCTGATCGCGCTCATCCAGGAGGACGGCGGCGGGCGCGTGTACGCGGGCATGCCCACCAATTGGGGCGAGGACTTCACGGTCGGACAGGTCCCGGTCTTCAAGTACCTCGAAAGCCGGGACGTCGACGAGGTCGGTTACACGCTTCGGACCGCGTCGCTGATGACCGACCCCGAGTACTACTTCGACGACCGAAACCCGAGCGACTATCAGCTCTTCGGGATTCACTATCTGATCGTTCCGACCGGGTATTACCCTCCGGTCCGCGCGACCCAGGTGATGCACGTCGGGCCGTACTCCCTGTGGACACTCGGGACGACCGGTTACGTTCACGTCGGGCGAATCGTCGGCGCGCTGGCGGCCAACCGAACCGACATCGGTACCCGCAGCCTTCCCCTGCTCCGCTCGCGGCTCCCGCGGTCAGGTGACTACCTGTCGGTGTCGTTCGGCCATGCTCCCTCCGGCGGCGCGCCACTGCCTGCCGCAACTCGTTCCCCGAGCGTCGGCACTGTGGTCGGCGAAATAGACAATCTCGACCACGGTGAGGTCACGACGACGGTCGACATGCGTCGGGCGGGAGTAGTCGTACTCAGCGCCTCCTTCGACCCAGGGTGGCGCGCGACCGTCGACGACCATTCACAGCCGACCCAGATGGTGG
Organism: uncultured Solirubrobacterales bacterium; assembly: GCA_963812225.1. Lineage (GTDB taxonomy): Bacteria > Actinomycetota > Thermoleophilia > Solirubrobacterales > Solirubrobacteraceae > Palsa-465. The sequence continues at coordinate 110,446 of CAWEUN010000001.1, read as the reverse complement.
CGCCGGCGCTCGTGGCCACCCACGTGCCCGCCGGCGTGCACCGGATCGTGTTCCAGTACCGAGGCTATAGCGGCTACGCCGTCCTCTTCGGCCTCTCCGGCCTCACGCTTGTCCTGTTCCTCGCCGCGGGCCCAGGGAGGCGCTTCGTCGCCCGCCGGCGCGCCGCCGACGCCTAATCGCGACCGCCCACCCACGAACTGTCGCCATTTCGTCCCGGAAAGCGGGCAAATAAGGCTTCAATTCGCCGGTTTCGCGGATCGCAGGCGCCTCGCACCCACAGCACCCACAGCACCCACACATCCCTTGACAGAACACTCTCGAGAGATTACTCTCGATAGAGATGTCGCGAGAACGGGAATCTGGCCAGCGAGCGCCCCTAAGCGAACGCGTATCTGACCGGCGAACGCCACTCGGCGAACCCCGCGAGCTCACCGACCCCCGCGCCATGCGCGCCATCACCCACCCGGTCCGCCTGGCCCTGCTCGAGGCGCTCGGACTCGAGGGCCCGCTGACGGCCACGGCCGCCGGCGAGCTGATCGGCGAGTCCCCGACGACGTGCTCTTTTCACTTTCGCCAGCTGGCGAAGTACGGGTTCGTCGAGGAGGCAAGCGTCGGGCCGGGGCGGAAGCGGAGCTGGCGGCTGAGTACGATCGGCATGCGGTTCAGCGACATCCACGAGGATCCTGAGACATCGATCGCGGCGCGCGCCCTCGCCCGAACGCTGCGCGAGCGCTATCTGGCGCGCCTCGAGGAGTACTACAACGCGCGCTCGAACTACCCGCAGGCCTGGCAGGAGGTGACCGGGGAGAGCGAGTTCGTCCTGCACGTCACGCCGGATGAGCTTCGCGCCCTCGACGAGCACATCACCGCCGTCCTGCACCAGTACCGCGACAGGATCGCGGACCCGGCGCTGCGTCCGGCGGGGTCGTTGCCGGTTGAGCTGCTGCTGTTTGCGTACCCCCTCCGCACTCCGACGCCATAGCCATGGGCGCGCGGCGACTGCTTGCGCTACGCGACGCCCGCGTGTTCCTGGCTGGTCAGGCGGTCTCCTCGCTCGGCGACTCGGCGCTGTGGCTCGCGGTGGCGATTTGGGTCAAGGGACTCACCGGCAGCAGCGGCGCCGCCGGGCTGGTGTTCTTCTTCTTCTCGGCTCCGATGCTGTTCGCGCCGATCTCTGGGCTCGTCGTGGACCGAGTGCGACGCCGGCCGCTCCTGATCGCGACGAACGCCTTCACCGGTGGCGCCGTCCTGCTGCTCTTGCTCGTCGATGGCGCCGGCCAGCTATGGCTGATCTACGTCGTGATGGTCGTCTACGGCTTTTCGTATTCGGTGCTGGGCGCCGGTCAGTCGGCGTTGCTGACGACGATGCTCCCGCCGGAGCTGCTGGCGGACGCGAACGGCGTGCTGCGGACGATCCAGGGAACGCTGAGCCTGGTCGCGCCGCTCGCCGGCGCCGGTCTGTTCGCCCTGGTCGGACCGCACCCGATCGTGATCCTCGACGCGGCCACCTTCACGGTGCCCGTGGTCACGCTGCTCTGTCTCCGTTTGAAAGAGCCGGCGCCGCACGCCCGCGAGCAGCACTGGCGCGTGGAGCTGACCGCCGGCGTGCGCCACATCGGCCGGACGCAGGTGCTTCGCCAGGTGACGGTGGCGTCGGTGTGCGCCGTGCTCGGGTTCGGGTTCAGCGAGACGACGATCTTCTCCGTCGTCGGCAAGGGGTTGCACAGAGCGCCGGCGTTCGTCGGGCTACTGCTCTCGATCCAAGGTCTCGGCGCGATTCTCGGAGGGGTCACGGCGGCAGCGCTGGTGCGGCGGCTCGGCGAGCGCTCACTGATCGCCGCCGGACTTGTCGTCCTCGGCGCCGGAGCGCTGCTCGAGATCCCGGCCTCGCTCCCGTCGGTGATCGCGGGCGTGATCGTGTTCGGGCTGAGCCTTCCGTGGGTCATCGTCAGCCTCACGACGCTGATGCAGCGCGCCACGCCGCCCGAGCTTCAGGGCCGGGTCTACGCGGCGGCCGAAGCGCTGATCACCACCCCGCAGACGGTCTCGATCGCGGTCGGCGCCGCACTCATCGGAGTCGTCGGCTACCGCTCGCTGCTGGTCGCGATGGCCGCGGCCAACGCCATCGCGTCCGGCTACCTCCTGACTCGCCGGCGCCTGCCGGCCGCCGATCGCAGCTTGGACTCGAGCGTGAACGTCGTGTAGACCTGCCCGCGGATCGCGGACAGCTCACGCCGGCGACGCAACAGAGCGACGCAGAGCAGTGGCACGGCGATCAGGGTCAACAGGCCCCCGATCGAGCCGATCGTCTGGATGACCGGCGTCTTCGCCGCGGCGCCCGGCCGCTTCGGCACGACGACCGCTCTGAGGCGAACACGACCGCTCCCACCGATCGGCGCGCCGGGCGTCCCCGGGCTCCCCGTCGGCGAGGTCTGCTCCGCAATCGCGAGAAGCTCGCCGTTCCCGATCGCGTCGGTCAGCGTGTTGTGGACCCAGTAGACGGCGCCGTGCTCGAACCACGCAACCACCATCAGGTGCTGCCCCGAGTAGTACAGGGAGTACGTCCGCCCGCCGACGGTCACGCTCTGATCCGGGTTGGTGAACATCGGCGCGCCCGTCCAGGTCATTCCCTGCACGTCGTAGTACTGGCCGAGCAGGCCTGCGGAGAACACGGCCACGTAGGCGGGGTACGTGCCCCCGTTCGCTCCGTGGATCAGGTAGTTGCGGATGCTGGCCGGTATAACGCTGCCGCCCGCGTCCTGGACGCGGGGGTACTCGAGTGGGAAGGGCAGCGTGCGGGCGGTCACGCCCGCGTCCGTCAGCTCGGTGCTGCTGGCCGCCACCAACGGGAGCTTCTTCGCCCCGCCGCGGCGATGGACCGCATTGGCAGCGGCCGCCGTGCTCTTCTTCGGAAGATTGTCTGAGCCGTGCAGGAACGAGTGCACGCTGGCCGCAATCTGCTGCGGGGTCGCGGTATCGCAGTTGCAGGGGTTGGCGCCGACCGGTTGCAGGTTGACCTTGAACTGGACCTGGCGGACGCGCAGGCTCTGGGAAGAGATCAGCGTCCCGAGCAGATTCTCGACGCCGTCCTCGGACTGGAGCCCGCGGTCGACCTCGACCGTCCGGCCGAAGATCCGCTCGAACTTGTGAATGCTGCCGAGGTCGGACAGGGACGGGCCGTACTCCTTCTTGACATCTAGAAGGAAGTCCTGGTCGCGCGCGTCTCGCACGAGCGAGGTATCCCCGTGACGGTAGGAGACGAACTCGAGCGCCTGGGTACCGCACATCTTCTGGTAGCCGGGCTGCAGGTTGATCTCCTGGTACTGCTGGCTGCCCGGCGTGTTGACGTGGTAGTAGCGCCGGTCGACGGTCGAGTAGACGCACCCAATGTCGTTGACCGCGTTCTTGAACTGGTTGAAGTCGATCATCACGACGTGGTTGATCGACAAGCCGGTGAGGTGCTTGATCGTCGACACCAGTAGCGAGATACCGCCGTAAGTCAAGGCGGCATTCAGCCGCGTGACGACCGGTCCGCTCCGCGCCTGGATCGTCACCTGGATCTCCCGCGGGATCGACATCATCGAGATCCACGGCTTGCCCGGATCGATGCGCACGAGCAGCATCTCGTTGGAGTGGGGCAGCACCGGCGTGGTCGTCGTGTGCTTGCGCTGATCGTTGCCGACGAGCAGGATCGTCTGGGGATCGCCGAAGCCGGCGGACGCGAGCGATCCTGAACCCAGCGCGAGCGCCTTGTTCTGGCTCAGCGCGCTCGCCAGCGTCTTGATCTCGCCCTTGACGAAGACGACGGTCGTCGCGGCGCTGAGCGCGACGACGATCAGGCATCCGAGCACGAGCCGCCACACCCGCGGGCGCCGCTTGGCGTCTGGCGGCGGCTCAGTAGGCGGCAGCGGGCCCGGCGGCAGGCGCCGCCCGGGAGGGCGCGGAGGGCGAGCGACGGTCGCGCTCACGATCCATCCTGCCTGGCGCGCTTGCGCCCGGGCCACGTCAAAGCCGGCGGCACGGGCGGAACCATACGGAGTTGACGGCCACCGGTCCCGTCGAGATCACGTCATCTGGTCAGGGTGATGCGCCGCGACCGCGTTGTGCGATTGTCCGCGTATGCCCTCCAGACAGCTTCTCACCTACAGGTTTGGGTCAGACTCCAAATTCGAAGGGCAGCTCGTGGGCGCGCTCGAGCGAATCGAGAGCGGCGGAGCGATGCGCGTTCTCGATGCTCTGTTCGTCGCACGCGAGCCCGAGACCGGAGAGCTGACCGCGGTCTCGCTCAGTACCGACGGGTCCGGCGGCATCATCGGACAATTACTGAGTTTCCGCCTCGACCAGCGGGAGCGCCAAGCGGCCACTGATCGCGCGCTGCAGGGCGCAAACGGCGAGACGGTTCAGGCGATCGCCGAGCGCCTTGCTCCGGGCAACGCCGTTGCCGCCGTCCTGGTTCAGCACGTGTGGGCCGATACGCTCGAGGACGCCGTCGCCCGGATCGGCGGCACCGGCGTCGCCAGCGAGTTCGTCCATGCAAACCAGGTGAGCGAGTTCGCGGATCGCCTTGTGGGCGCGGCAGAGCAGACGAGCACCTAGCGCGCGGCTATCTGCCCCAGTCCACCTGCTGCATCGAGGCGTCGTCCTCGGTGTGCATGCCGAAGGCCAGCAGCTCGAGTCCGTCGGGGCCCGCCGCGAACGCACGGACGATCTCCGGCGCGACCCTGATTGCATCCCACGAGCTGAGCTCGACAACCTCGTCGTCGAGCATCATCCGGCCCGTGCCCGCGAGGATCAGGTAGATCTCCTCGTCCTGACCGTGGCTGTGCCCAAACGCCCCCTGGGTGTTCGGCGCCAGGCGCTGATAACTCAGCCCGGTCTGCTCGGCCTCGAGGTCCCGACGCGCGAACCGCGCTTCGAGGTCCGGCGCGAGGCCGAACTTTGGCGCCATGTCCTCGATCTCGCGGAGGTTCTTCTTCGTGTAGCTCGCCATCAGTCCCGGACGCCTCGCTCCTCGAGCCACTCGGCCACCGCGCTCGGCGGATCGCCGCGCCACTGCGCTCTGGCGGCCAGTGAGAGGAGCTCGCGCGGGTTGCGATCGCCGCTCGTGGCGCCATGTTTCGAGGCCAGGTAGAGAACCACGGCGACCGCCATCGACACGGCCGGGTTCTCGATCTCGTAGTCCGCCCCTTCCGCCGCGATCGCGAGCCTTTCCTCGAGGTTCTCGACGGCGGTGATCGGCGTGTCGTCGTCCTCGAGCTGTTCCTCAAACTCGCCGAGCGCCTCGTCGCGATCATCGGGATCGGCGATCTCAACCGCTCGGCGGACCAACTCGGAGACGGTCGGCGTGTGGCGTCCCACAACTTGACTCTAACCGGGCGGGGCTGGTGGCGCGTGTTCGAGAGGGACTAGCCTGGCCACACGGCTCAAAATCCCAAGAGAGGTAACCGATGGGTTCACTTCACGATGCCCGCTTTCCGGGGGAGAGCGACGAATACCGAGACGCTCGCGATGACCTGCTCAGAGGCGAAATCGATCTGCGCCGGCGAATCGGGGAGATCGCGGCTCAGCGCAGTCGGCTTCCGCTCGGCGGCGAAATCCACACCGACTACGAGTTCGAGGAGTGGGATGACGCGGCCAGCGGCCCGAGGACCGTGCTGATGTCCGAGCTGTTTGAGCCCGGAAAGGACACGCTCTACCTGTACAGCTTGATGTTCGTACCCGAGTCGCAGGGTCTCGGGTTCGTCGGTCCGTGCCCAAGCTGCACCTCGATCATCGACGGGATCGACGGTGAGCTCCCGCACATCACCGAGCGAATCAACTTCGCGGTCGTCGCGATCGGGCCGATCGAGAAGCTCCGCTCGCACGCGCAATTGCGGGGATGGCGCCACGTGCGATTCCTGTCGTCGCGACCGAGCACGTACAACCGCGACTACCGGGCGGCAGACGACAGCGGTAGCCAGTTCCCGCTGGCCACCGTGTTCGTTCGCCGCGACGGAAAGATCCATCACTTCTGGAGCAGCGAGCTGTTCTTCACACCCGGCGAAGAGAGCCAGGACCCGCGCCACGTCGACTTCATGTGGCCGATGTGGGCGGTTTTTGACCGCACGCCAGACGGCCGCGGAGACACCCATCCCAAGCTCGACTACAGCTGAGCGACGATGCGCCTGTACGTCTGCTACGGCACGTTCGGGCCCCGGGAACACCACCCGTGCGCGAGGGCCTTCGCGGCGCTCGAAGCAGCGGGCCACCAGCCCGAGGTCGTCAGGACCTACGGGTGCCTGGGGACGGATCCGCTGTGGAAAGGGCGCCGGGAGGTCCGTCGGTTAACGGGGAACTACAAGGTGCCGACGCTCGTCCTGGACGACGGCACGATTGTCGACGAGTCGCAGAACATCGTGGCGTGGGCGAGGGGCAACCCGGCGTGAGTCGGTCGTGGGGCTCGGTGGCTGTCGACTCTCGGCCCGCGGGGCTTTCAGCGCCCGCGGCCTCAGTTGGCGGCGGCCTGGCCAACGGCGCTGGGGAAGGGGAGGGATCGGGCGCGATCGCGCCCTGTTCATGGTGCACAGCACGACAAATAACCTCGGAAAGCCTAGCCCTGTCGACCTATGCATGAGGAGTGTGCTCAATACGACAGGGCTCGGGATCCGCGCCGGTGTTGTCGTGTTATGCACCATCCCGACCCCGATCGGGGATCAAGAGCCGCTCAGCCGCCCCCTTCCCCAGCGCCGTTTACCGGGCCGACTGCTCGCCACACGCGGCCGAGAGTCGCCGGCCCCGGCGTGGACCCGGCGATACACGGCGCCCCCCGCAATCGGCCCTAGAGGCAGAGCCCCCTCACCCCGGCGCTCACCGCGCCAGCCGGCCAACCAGCGACGAAGCCGTCGTGACGCCGATCACGACCGCGACACCCACAACGGTGAAATCGAGCAACAGATGGGCGTGGGTCCCGATCAGCAGCCCTCGGAGCGCGTCGACCTCGTAGCTGAGGGGGTTCACGGCGCTCAGGACCTTGAGCCATCCCGGCATCACGCTCACCGGATAGAGCGCGTTGGACGCGAAGAAGAGCGGCATCGTGATCATCTGGCCGATGCCCAGCAACCGGTCGCGCTTGAGCACGATGCCGGCGATCGTCATCGAGAGGCACGAGAAGAACGCCGCGCCGAGCATCACGATCGCGAACGCCCCCAGGATCTTCAGCGGATCCGTCGTCAGCGCCACGCCGAGAATCGCCGAGAGCACCAAGACCACGACGACCTGCGCGATCGAGCGAATGCCCGCCGAGAACGACTTTCCCAGGATCAACGCGGAGCGCGGGGTGGGGGTGACGAGCAGCTTTGTCAGAACACCGGCGTCGCGCTCCCAGATGATCTGGATGCCGTAGAAGATCGCGACGAACATCCCCGACTGGGCGATGATCCCGGGCGCCAGGAAGTCCAAGTAGGGAATGCCGCCGGTCGGGATCGCGTGAATGCGATTGAACGTCTCGCCGAAGATCAGCAGCCATAGGACGGGCTGCACCGCACGCGTGAACAGCTCCGTGCGGTCGTGGCTGAGCTTCTGGAGCTCGACGAGGCAGAAGGTCCCCACGCGCGACGGATAGCGGCGCCACAGCGGCCGCTGGGGCGGGAGGAGCAGTTCACCCGACGCGGCGCGCGGTCCGGCGAGTGCGGCGGATCTCACGCAGTCCTCCTTTCCCGACCTCTGCGCCGTCGAGCGTGCCTCCGGTGGCGTGGCGGAATACGTCCTCGAGCGTCGCGCCGGGGCCGAGCGCGCTCTTCAGCTCCTCGGGCGGCCCCTCCTCGCGGATCGTCCCGAGGTGCATCAGCGCCACGCGGTCGCAGAGGGCGTCGGCTTCCTCCATGTAGTGGGTGGTGAGCAGCACGGTCATCCCGGTCTGGCCCCGCAGCTCGTAGACGCGCCGCCACACGCCGTCGCGCGCGAGCGGGTCCAGGCCGACCGTGGGCTCGTCGAGGATCAGCAGCGCGGGACGGTTGACGAGCGCCTGAGCGAGCTCGAGCCGCCTGACCATGCCCCCCGAGTACGTGCCCGCGAGCCGGTCGGCGGCGTCGGCGAGCCCCATCGTCTCGAGCGCCTCCGCCACTCGCTCGCGACGCTCGCGCCGCGGGACGTCGAACAAGCGCGCGAACCAGGTCACGTTCTCCCTACCGGTGAGCGCCGCCTCGATCGACAGCTGCTGGGGGACGTAGCCGAGCAGGCGGCGCACCGCCATCGGCGAGCGCTGCACGGGGAAGCCGAATACCTCCGCGGTCCCCCCCTGCAGCGGCAGGAGCGTGTTGAGGATCCTCAACGTCGTCGTCTTGCCCGCGCCGTTCGGTCCGAGCAGCCCGAACACCTCGGCCGGGCGAACGACGAGGTCGATGCCGTCGACCGCGATGTGGTCGCCGAAGCGGTGGCGCAGGCCCCGGCACACGACCGCTGGTACCTCGGGGCTCTGCTCCGCTTCCGGGATGAGCGACGGCTCGGCGAAGCGCGTCTCGCTCACCGGTCGGCCGCCCCAGTCTCGAGTTGATCCGCGACCCGCGCCAACAACGGCAGCGCCACCGACAGCTGGTCTTGTTCGTCGAGCGACAGCTTCCCGATCGCCTCGGCGAGCGCGACCACGCGCCGATCTCGCCACGCGTCGACCTTGGAGCTGATCGCGCGAGAGAGCTCGAGCCGGGCAATGCGCCGGTCGGCCGGGTCGGCTCGGCGCACGAGGAGGCCCGTGTCGGTCAGCGCTCGCACGAGCGTGCTGACGGTATTCGCCGCGAGTCCGAGCTCCTGGGCCGCGTCGGCGACCGACACGCCGGGGCGCCGGCGCACCAGCCGCACGAGCTCGAGCTGGGCTCCGGTCAGCAACGACAGCTCCACCGGACGGCCGCTGTGGCGCCGACCTGCGCGGCGGATCCGCGCGGTCTGCGCGACGAGCGTGTCGGCGATCGCGTGTTGATCTACGTCCGCGGCGACGGTCATCGCTTGAGAATAATACCTCTGTGACAGAGCTAATCGTAGCGCGGGCGCACGGTTAGCGGGTTTCGCGCCGTAAGTTCGGACTCCATATAGCCCGGCGAATCGACTCGCCCGAGCGATACCTAGGGAGCATGTCGTCGGACCGATCCGCGTCTAGCGGTAGCTACGCGCGAGCGCGCCGCACTCTCGCGACGCCACCAACAACCGAGCCCTGTTGTAAATACAGATCCGGAATGCGGAAGCACGCTTACTCGTAGCCCGTGAACGGCTCGGTCTCGAACCGGGTGCCGCTGTCGCGCTCCTCGAAAACGTGGGTGATCCGGATCGCGGGCGGAACCCGCTCGACCCGGCTCTCAATGAGCTTCACGTTGGCGTCGTCGCCTAACCCGAGGGCGTTCAGTCGCTCAGCCTCGGCGCGGGCGACGTCACCGGGGGTGGGATTGCTCTCAGGGTAAACGTCCGTGTGGTGGCGGACGAGGGCCTGCCAGTGCGCATCACCCGCACGTTCGATCGACTCTCGAATCTGCGCCCGGGTGAATGTCACAGTTCAGCCTGTTGTCGACTGGGCCGGATCGCCCCAAGGCTACCCGCCGTGGGAGCACGCGGTCGTTAGCTCGGGCGGACGCGGGGCAGCTGCGCGCAGTGGCCCGCGAAGCCGGTGATGAGCGCCCGTAGTTGCTCGCGGGTCGCCTCGTCGGTCAGACGGTTGTGCCCGTCGAAGCGGTCCTGGGCGCGGTCGACGTAGAGCGATTGGCCGAACCAGGGCCGCATCTTTAGGAAGCGGAACACCGACAACCAGGCGTTTTGCGCAAAGCGTGTCCCAGCGCCCCCGCCGGCGCCGATGAGCGCGACCGGCAAATCGCCGAAGACATCCGGGATGTCGCTCGCCGGGCGCGACGCCCAATCGACGGCGTTTTTGAGAAACCCCGGGATCCCCCAGTTGTACTCGGGGGTCGCGATCAGCAGGCCGTCCGCTCCCCGCAGTGCATCCTTCAGCTCCGCCACTCCGGTCGGGAAGCCGTCGCGGTCCAGGATGTCTTGGTTGAACAGGGGGAGCGAGCCGGGGACCGCGAGTTGGCTCAGGTCCAGCTCGGTATCGCCGGGGGCCATTGCTGCGGATTCAACGAGCAGTGCCCGGTTCTTGGAGGCTTCGCGGAGGCTTCCGCCGAGGGCGAGGATTCGCATGATGACGGGCGCCAGTGTTACGGCTCGTCGAGCAGGCCGCGCTTGCCGGCGGCGTAGGCGACCTCCGCGCGGCTGTGGACGCCGAGCTTGCGCATCACGTTGCGGACGTGGAACTTGGCGGTGCTCTCGCTAACGAAGATCCTGCGCCCGATCTCAGCGTTCGTGAGGCCGGTGGCGAGCAGCTCGGTCACCTCGCGCTCGCGCTCCGTGAAGGCCGCCTCGTCGTCGGAGTGCTCGCCGGCCACGAGCGCCCTCACCATCGCCGCGCTGCGAGCGTCGAAGCCCGACTCCCCATGGGAGACCGCGCGGATGATCCGGACGAGCTCGACGACATCGACCTCTTTGAGGACGTACGCCTTGGCGCCACGGCGAAGCGATTGATTGAGCAGGCTCTCGTTGAGGAACGTGGAGAGGATCACGACGTTGGACTGAGGCCGGCGCCGGACGATCTCGCTGCACAGCTCGAGCCCCTGCGTGTCGTGGTCAGCGCTCAGCTTGAGGTCGAGCAGGATCACGTCAGGACTCGCGCGCTCGAGCGCCCGAAGCGCCTCGGCCCGGTCACCGGCCTCGGCCACCACGGAGATGTCGGGCTCGAGCTCGAGAATCGAGCGCAGGCCCTGGCGGACGATCGCGTGGTCGTCGACCAGCATCACCCGGGCCGGGGCCCGGACAGACTCAGGCGACGCCAACCGGCCCTCCGAGCGGCACCTCGACCCGCAGCTTCACGCCTCCCCCGCGCCGACGCTCGAACCAGCCGGCGCCGCCTAGCCCGCGCACCCGCTCGGCGATCCCGGCCAGCCCGAGGTGATCGCCATCCGGACCCGAGATGAAGAGTTGGTGCTGGAGCTTGCGGTGGTTACCCGAACCGTCGTCGGCGACCGCGAGTGACACCACCTGCGTCCGCCAGCGGAGAGCGACCCACGCATGGTGCGCCTCGGCGTGACGGACCACATTGAACAGTGCCTCGCGAGCGATCTGGACCAGGGCGTGCTGGGTCCCGACAGGCAACGGCTGGGTCTCCCCGTAGACGCGTAACCCGACATCAAGCCGGGTGCCGGCTTCGACGTCCTGGATCACCTCGCGCAACGCCCGAGGCAGCTCGATCTGCCCGTCGCTGGCGAGCCCGAAGATCACCTCGCGGATCTCGTCCACCGCCGAGCGAGCCAGCCCCTGGGCGGCCAGCACCCGATCGAGCACCACCGGCTGGATCGTGGGGTGGCGCCGGCACCACTCGAGATTCATGCCGATCGTCAGCAGGTGCTGGGCGACGCTGTCGTGCAGCTCGCGGGCGATCCGGTTGCGCTCCTCGCTGATCAGCTGGCGCCGGCCGGCCTGCTCCAGACGCCGCATCGTCCCCTCGAGCTCTGCGCGCCGGCGCTCGAGCTCCGCCGCTCGACGCCCGTTCTCCTGAAACAGCGAGGCATTGTGCAGAGCGACGCCGGCATGGTTCGCAAGCGTGACCAGGATCGACACGTCGCCTGGCGCGACCTCGGCACCGTCGGATAGGCCAACCGCGAGCACCCCGGCCGGCTTGCCGTGCACCGGCATCGGAGCCGCCACGATGACGCAGGGCTCGCCGCCGAACTCGAGCCCCTCGTCGTGGTCGGCGAGCACCGGCCCCTTGACCGCGAGTGTCCGGTCGGTGAGCGCCTCGAGCATCCGAGGCGGCACGGCCCAGCGCTGGATGACGCCGTCGCTGGCATGGACGAACATCCGCGCCATCCCGACGCCGGGGTACTCACCGGAGAACACCATCGCCGCCCAGCGCGCGTCGAAGTGGCGCGCACCCGCCTCGACGACGGCGTCGCACACCGCGACGGGCCCAGCCGGTGCAGTGCACAGCGCCGAGGAGATCCGCTCGAGCGTCTCGATCGTATGGTCCAGCCGGGCCGACTTGTCGCGCCAGGCGGCGTAGAAGCTCGGCTTGGAAGAGCGGACGCCGATGAGGCGCTCGAGCGCGAGCCGGTCGACGGGGGGGCGCTCGTCAGTAGGCGGCGACGCAGATCCTGCGGACATCGTCCTCGCTGACGGGTCTCGGGTTGGTCGCGATATACGCGTCGCGCAGCGCGTTCACCGCGAATAGGTCGAAGTCGCCCGCATCGACGCCGATCTCATGCAGCCCGCTCGGAATTCCCAGGGCCCGGTTCAGCTCGTCGACGCGCTCGATCGCCCGCTCGGCCGCAGCGCACGGGTCGAGCCCGTCCGTCGCGACGCCGAGCGCTCTCGCGACGTCGACGTAGCGGTCGGCGTGAGTCTCGGCGTTGAAGCGCATCACGTGCGGCATCAGGATCGCGTTGAGCAGCCCGTGCGGGAGGTCGAGGGCACCACCGATCTGATGGGCGATCGCGTGCGTGGCACCGAGAAGCGCGTTGGTGAACGCCATCCCGGCCCGCAGGCTTGCGCGGGCCATCCCCTCACGCGCCGTGAGATCGAGCGGATCCTCCACCGCCGCCGGGAGGTGTTCGACGATCCCCCGGACCGACGCGATCGCGAGATCCTTGCTGAGGAAGTCGCAGGCTTCGGACACCAAAGATTCGATCGCGTGGCTGAGCGCGTCGATGCCGGTGTGCGCGGTCAACTCGGGGGACATCGTCGTCAGCACCTGCGGGTCTGTCACGGAGATCTCGGGAACGAGCGCGCGGCCGCCGATCGTCGCCTTGAAGCGTCGCCTGGTGTCGGTCACCACGCAGAATTGCGACACGTCCGATCCCGAGCCGCCGGTCGTCGGCACCATCACCATCGGTGGGATCGGGCTGGTGGCTCGGTCGATGCCCTCGTAGTCGAGGATCTGACCGCCGTTGCCGCTGAGGATCGCCACCGCCTTGGCGAGATCGATGCAGCTCCCGCCCCCGACCGCCAGGAGCGCGTCGCAGCCGCTCTCGAGGTAGCTCTCGAACGCCGCTTGGACCTCGACGTCCTTCGGATTGGGCGTCAGGTCGTGCCACAACCGCCACCGCACGCGCACGTCGGCGAGGTACGGCACCGCGCGCTCGACCCACCCGGCCGCGAGCACGCCCGGATCGCTCACGAGCATCGGGCGCCGGCCGCCGACCCGGCGGACTGCGTCGCCTACTTCCGCCAGCGTGCCTATGCCAAAGATCACCTCCGGGGTTACGAACTTGCTAACGCGCCCTCGCGACGGCCATGTTGCGCGCGGGGCTTCCGTGGACCCGGGGGTGGCTTCAGGGGACGCGGGAGCCACCGCAGTGGCCGCCGAGGGCGCGCCCTCTGCCGCCGCTGGTCTCGGGGTGAACTGCTCCAATCCCTTCTCCTAGGCCGGACTGCCATCCGATCCTACCGCTCTGGCGGCTGATCGTTTTGCGTACTCGCGCAAAAAACGCCACCGGAGCACGCACATCGACGACCCTGATCACGCAAACGTGCTTCTACTCTTCGACCTCGACGGAACGCTGCTCGACGGCACGGCGTCGCCGGTGGGTGCGGCGATGGCGGCTGCCCTGCGAGAAGTGCACGGAGTCGATACCAGCCTCATCCGGACGCCCATCCCGACGGCCGGGCGGACCGACGGCGAAATCGCGCGCGCGATACTGCTCGACGCCGGCATCCCCGCGGACCGGATCGATGCTTGCGCTGATCGAGTGCGCGACCGCTGCTGCGAATGGTCCGCCCGCCTGATCCCGGACGATATCTCCGGGTCGGTGCTTCCTGGAGTGCGAGATTTGCTCAGCTGGCTCACCGAGCAAGAGGACGTGAAGCTTGGACTGCTGACCGGGAACTACGAGCCGATCGCACGGTTGAAAGTGACGCGAGCCGGCATCGGAGCGGCGTTTCCCCCCGGGCAGGGCGCCTTCGGCTCGGACGACGAAGATCGGACGGCATTGCCGGCGATAGCGCGTCGACGCGCCGGGACTTCCGGGTCGCCGTGGTCACGCGGGCAGACAATCGTGATCGGCGACACGCCCCAGGACATCGTTTGCGCGCGGGCGGACGGAGTCCGCTGCGTGGCTGTGGCGAGCGGCGCGTATGCGAGCGAAGCACTGACGGATGCCGACGCCGTCGCCCGCGACGCCTCCGAACTGCGGAGGATCCTGCCGGACCTGATCGGCAGCGGTTAGTGTCCGGCGCTAGCTGCCACCCGGGAGGCTAATGCCAATTGACAGGAACACCGCCATCATGACGAACGCGATCCCGGTCAACAGGTCGGTGCGGATGCGGGGTATGAAGTGGGCCGCCGTGCGGCCGATCTGGTGCCCGGCCACCGACATCACAAACGTGATCACCCCGAACAGGAGTGGCGCGAGCCAGGGCGAGTATCCAGCGAGGCCAAGGGTCGCGCCGGCGGCCACGTTGTCGACGCTCAACGGCAGGGGCAGCCCGCGCGTCGCCCAGTGCAAGTCCGGATCCGCGTGTTCGGGTTTCAGCAACGCCCGGACGACGACGAACAGGCCGTAGGCACCGATGCCGACCGCGGCAACCGTGGTGGCGGTGGAGTCGATCTTGTTGCTTATGTAGTCGCCGACGATTATCCCGACGAGCGGTGCGATGCCATCCCACACTCCGAAGATGAAGGAAGTCTTGACCGACCGAAGCAAGGTCGGCTTTAACCCTCCCAGCGCGATCGACATCCGGAAGTTGTCCAGGCTCAGCGTGAATCCGAGAGAAAGGAGCGCGAACATTGGTTCTTTCGAAGGGTCGGTGGTGCGGCCTGCGATCTGTCACGACTCCACGCCGTGACAGATCGCATAAGGCTTCGTTCGCTGTGCTCTACTCCGGCAGCGCGAACGCGAACAGCGCGGATCCACCCGCCTGCGCGAGCGCGCCCGGATAGAACCCCTCGGTCCAGGCACCGTATCCGACCGGCACGGCGATGTACTGCCGTCCGTCGACGCTATAGGAGCAGGGACTCGAGTGGTGGCCGCTGCCGCACGTGTACTGCCACAGCAGGTCTCCACTGCTGGCGTTGAACGCCCTGAATATCCCCGCGGGGTCGCCCGCGAAGACGAGGTCGCCACCAGTGGTCAGCACCGACGCGGTCATCGGGTGTTCATTGCGGAAGCGCCACTTCTCCTGACCCGTGGCTGGATCGATGGCGGACAGGTAACCGGACACGTCCTCGGTGTCCACGGCGACCCCCGCGCCCCAGTACGGGATGCTCTCCTTGAATTCCCGGCGCCGTCGCGTGGCCGTCGCCCCAACATCCTGGACGGGTGCATAGAACAGTCCCGTGTCCGGGCTGTAGGCGGCGTGCGTCCATTCCTTGGCGCCGGCCGGGCCGGGCCAGAAGTGAACCGGCTCGCCCTCCTTGTCGGGGAACACTCGCGGCGTCACCTTGCCGCTCGCATCGATCTCGCCCCAGGTGATGCGATCGACGAACGGCACGACCCGGATCAGGCTGCAGTCCGTGCGGTCTAGGACGAAGAAGTACCCGTTCTTGTCAAAGTGGCCGGAACACTTCCGCCCGTCCATCTCGAACAGGATGTTCTCCATCGTCGAGTCGTAGTCCCACACGTCGTGCGGGGTGTACTGGTAGTGGCCCTTGATCTGGCCGCTGTCCGGGTCGACCGCGACAACGCAGTTGGTGAACAGGTTGTCGCCCTCGCGGACCGCCCCGTCGAAGTCGGGGCACGGGTTGCCCGTGTTGAAGTACAGGAGGTTGAGCTCCTGATCGAACGTGGGCGTGGTCCAGCAGTTCGCGCCGCCCCGCGCCCAGGCCTCACCCTCCGACGGCCACGTCTCCGACCCCGGCTCGCCGGGTTCGGGAACCATGTAGCAGCGCCACACGCGCTCTCCGGTCTCGAGCTTGAACGCGTCGGCGTGGCCGCGCACCCCGAACTCTCCGCCGGAGCTCCCGACGATCACCATGTCCTTGACGATCAGCGGCGCGACCGTGGCGCTCTCGCCGGCCCGCACGTCGCCGTACGTCTGGTCCCAGACCAGCTGACCGGTCTCGGCGTCGAGGGCGATCACGTGCGCGTTGAGGGTCGCCATGAAGACCTTTCCGGCCGCCACGGCGCACCCGCGGTTGACATTGCCGCAACACAGCCGAACGTCGTACGGGGACGCGCGGTGGTAGCGCCATAGCTCGGCTCCCGTCTTCGCGTCCAGTGCCCAGATCCAGCCATCCCAGCCGGTGACATACATGATCCCGTCGACCACGAGCGGGGACGCCTCGAACGAGTACGTCGACGCGCCCGAGTGCATGCCCACCGAGCCGCACTGAAACACCCACGCGGGAGTCAGGCCCTTGACGTTCGACGTGTTGATCTGGTCGAGCGGGCTGTAGCGCTTCCCGTCGTAGTCGCCGTAGTACGTGAGCCAGTTGTGGGGCTCCGCGTCGCGACCCTTGAGGATCCGGTCGTAGTTGACGCCCTTCGCCACGGGCGGGGCGCTGCCGATGTAGCCAGGGCTCAGATTCCTGAAGTCGACCGCCTCGCCTGCGTCGACGTACTCAGTCTCAGTTGCCATCAACTGCTCCTTTCTACGGCCGCGGCTGGGGTGGGCGGTCGAGCTTGGCTTCGTCGGGGACCTCTCCCCCGACGACGATCGTGCCGGTCAGGCCGCCACCCTCGTCGTTTCCGGTCCGCGAGCCGTACCAGTAATAGCCCGGGCCGTCGAGGTTGAGGGTTGCGGTCCCTTTCGAGAAGTTCACGAGCCAGATGAACTTGGCGTCGCCGTTGCACGGCAGAACCGCGCAGTGGGAGTTGTTGTCGTCGTTGATGATCTCGAGCACGAGGTCGCCCGCATGAGGGAGTACCAGGACCCCGGGGTCGAAGACCAGCTCGTCCATCGGTATCCGGACGGTAGCGTGCATCTTGCCGTCGGATCCCTCCTCGGCCATCCCGACATTTCCGCGGCCGAGGATCCGGCCCAGCGTCACCCCATTCTGTTTTGCCAGCCCCTCCATAACACTCTCGTCGACAGTGGCGGTCACGCGACTCTCTCCTTCGATCGGAAAATGGGCCAAAAACAACCTAACAGGGGCACGACCGCGGCACAACCTGGCTGTAAGTGACAAACCTACTGACTGACAGGTCAGGTACACACTGACTGATCGGTCAGGTGTGACACTGACCGGTCAGTGCACAAACCACTGGTTGGCCGGGTAAGAAGGCTCACCCTGCCGCTGTCAGCCAAGCGAGATCGTCTGGGCGCCGGCCACGCGCAGATAGTCGAGCACGGTGCCGCTCGACTCGCGCAGCCTCAACACCTCCGCGAGGGCGACGTTCCGGCCGCCGGCCAATCCGTCGGCGAGCAGGGCGCCTCCCCACGCGGCGGTGCTCGCCCGACCCGGAACCAACGCGACCACCGGCGCGATGGCTCCCAGTGACGCGCTGAGGTTCAGGATCAGCTCGGGGAGGCGGGCCAGGCGGCCGGAGACGACGATCTCCCGCGGGGTCGGCACGCTCACCACCAGGGCGCGCACGGCTTTGGCCGCTGCCTCCAGCAGTGCCGTCCAGCCTTCAACGTGAGCGGATGCGGATGAGGCCCACAGCGCCCGCAGGTCCGTCATGTCGAGCTCGCCGGCGGGATCCAGGGCCCCCCCGCTGTACAGGGTGTCCTTCCGCAGCGCCGGTCCGAGCAGGTACGCGACCTCGCCGTCCAGGGCGCCGGCGGCCCGTACGCCCAGTGGTCCCGAAGACCCGCCCATGCCGTCGACGATCTGTCCCCGGTCGATCGCCATTGCCGCGGTGAAGCCGCCCCCCAGCTCGAGCAGGACCATCGACGTCTCTTGTGGCGTGATCGCGCGGCGAGCGGATTGGTCGATGATCGCGCATGCGGCCGCGCACACCTTGTCCGCTGTTCCGAGGTCGATCCTGTTGTACTTGCGCCACCGCGGAACGGAGGGCAGGTGGATGACGCCGGGACCGAACACGACGGGTAAGCCGCTGCCCGCTAGTGCTCTGAGCAGCGACCGCATACCACCGACGCCCGCGTCGGCGCGCGCCTCGTCGGGCCTCACCAGCACCATCTCGGAGAGCTCGTGCTCGCCGACATCGGCGGCGGCCACGAGCGGGAGGCCGTACCCGCTCGGGCCGTAGACGAGGTCATATGGCCCGTGGCGGGCCAGCGCGTCCAGCAATGGGGCGCTGTCCTCGCCCAGCGAGTCGGTCTCGAACACTTCCTCCACGACCGGCGCGCCGTCCTGCAGCACGCACAGGTCAAACGAGACGGTTCCCGGGTCGACGCCCGCTACACGAGGCATATCATTGGCCGATGAGCACAACCGATAAGCCGCGCACCTACGCGGAGGACGAGATCCCCGCGAAGTTCTCCGAGTACGGACTCGACGGGTGGTATTACGAGGACAAGTGGATCCGGCGCAAGTACAACACCGACGGCTGGCCGTCGACGCTGATGGCCGTCAACGCCGTGGGGTACCTGTGCGAGGCCGCTGGGCATCACGCCGACCTCAACGTCACTTGGGGCAAGCTCTGGGTCAAGCTGGCCACGCACTCGGCGGGTGGCATCACGGACAAGGATTTCACGTTGGCGCGCAAGATCGAGGACACGATCCTGTGGCGCCCCGAGGACGACAGCCCGCTCGACGGACCGATGGGCAAGTTCGTCTTCTCCAAGTAGCCGGCCGACAACTGAATAGAGGGCCGCTTGCTCACAGCGCCTCGAGGGCCACGTCGTAGACGCCCTCGAGGTCCAGCACGGTGCCCTTGGTCTCGAACATCTTCCGGATGCAGGCCTTCTGCAGTTTCATCTTCGGGCCGCCCACGGCCAGCGCGCCGAGCTTCAGAACCCCGTCTTCCTCCGTAAGGCTGTCGCCTCGGTCGACGCCCTCGACCCCAACTGGCTCGGCGGCCGAGTAGTCGACGACGACGCGTACGCCCTCCTGCGCCCAACCGTTCCGCCGCAGGATCTGCGTGCCCCCCGGGCCGGCGGCGAAGATGACCACATGGCCAGCCAGCGCAGCGTCGAGCTCGTCACTGGACGCCGGCTCGACGACCTCGAACCCGGCCTCTTCGGCGACCGGAATGCCCGACGCGCGGCGATGGCCGCCCTCCATCACATCGGGCGGGAAGGTGAACATGGTCACGGCGGCGCCCTCGCGCCGCAGCAGCTCCGCCGTGCGCAGTCCGACCGGCCCGACCCCGATCACCGCCGCGCGGCTGCCGTCCAGCGCCACCGCGCCGCGGACGCGGGCGACGGCGGCGGCCGCCGTGGTGTTGGAGCCGTCCGAGTCGAGCATGATCGACGGGTTGAACGGCTTGAAGAACAGCTTCTGCGCTGCCTCGAACACCGCCTCGCCATCGCGCACCTTCGACCCTCCCACCCAGAAGGCGGTGTTGGCGAGGCCATCGGGACCACGCGGGAAGATCGCGCCCTGGACGACGCCGGCCAGGTTGTCAGGGCTGACCTGGCCGTATCCGATCACCACGTCCACGTCGGAGTCGTAGGCGGCGATCGCGTCGAACGCGCTCGGGTGTTGATCGGTGTCCAGCTGGATCAGGATCTTCTTCATTGAATGTCCTCTCGTCGAGGTTCGGGAAAGCTCAGGACGCCCCAGTCCAGTGGGCCCTCCTGGCGATAGCTCTTGCGCAGGCCGCGCGCGATCGTGGCCTTCATCAGCTCCTTGCCGAGATAGAAGGCGTGCGCGGCGTCACTCACCCCGAGCTGGTCGAACACCGCGTACATGTTGGTTTCGCGGACGAACCGCTCGCCGTTGAAGGCGTACAGCCAGTCGGCATCGGCGAACAGGCGGTAGTTGGCGTCCGAGATCTGGGCCTGCATCGCGTGGAGCTCCGGCCTCCGAAGGCGCGCGCATTGACTCGTCCTTGCTCGTGACGAGCCCCGGATCGATGTGCTTGGGCGGTCGTGCCTGGCGTTGGGCCAGGTGCATGATCTGTGCCGCCAGCACCGTCTCGCGCACCGCTCCGCGCGCCCACCCGATCACCTCAGTGGTCAGCACCGCGCCGATCCCGACCTCCTGGCAGAAGCCGATCAGCAGCGCCGTGACCCCGGTCGAGTCGGCCTCGGTCAGCTCGGTCAGATTGCCGATTCCCATCAGCATTTCGGCCCCGGGGTGGCGGCGACGAACCTCGACATAGCGGGCAAGCGATGCCGCGAAGCCGGAGTTGATTGGAGTCAGGATCGAGTCGAGCAGGTAAGGCCGCTCGAGTTCCTCCATCCGGGCGGCCAGCCGGTCCAGGCCGTCGAGGTCGTCCGGGTCCTCGGTGATCAGCACCGGGGTGGCGCGCAGGTCCTTCGCCAGATCGATCGTATTCGGCGTGAGGCTGAGCACGTAGTCCACACCGGCCGCGTCCGCCATCCGGATGTGCTCGGGGTCGAGCGTGTCGATGCTCAGCGACAGCCCGCGACTCCCGCAGCGCCGCGATCGTCGGCGGCCCCTCGGTCAGCCACGAGCAGTCGAGCGACAGGCCGAGGTCGATCACGTCGGCTCCCTCCGCGCGGTAGGCCTCCGCTCGGTCGATCACCCGCTCCCGGGACAGCGACTGCACGTCGTTGATTTCGGCGAACACGAGTACATCCCGCGGACCGAGCTCCGCCCGAATGGCCTCGCGCCCGTACCACTCCGGCAACGCCCGGACGTCGGCCGGGCCCTTGCGCACCGGCAGTCCGGTCGCCTGCTGCAGCGTGTCCACGTCGCCGTCGCAGAGGCCCGGAATCACGATGCTGTCCACGCCGTCCGGCACCACCAGCCGCCTGGCGATCCAGCGCGTCGTCATCAGCGCCGCGACGCTGATGTTCATCACCGCAATTTGATGGTCGATTTCCAGCTCGGCCACGATGTTGCGCAACGCCGGCTCGGCCAGCCGGCCCGTGACGAACAGCGTCTCAGCCAACTGTGCCGCCGTTGACGTTGACCGCCTGACCCGTGACGAAGCGCGGCCGCAGGCGAAGCCAGCCACACCGCGGCGCCCGCAACGTCCTCCGGCCGGCCCCAGCGCCCCAGCGGCGTGCCCGCCGCGACCTCGTCGTAGAACGCGCGATCCACGCCTGCCCCGAACGCGGTCTCGATCCACCCGGGGCACAGCACGTTGACGCGCACGTCGGGCGCCACGGAGCGCGCGAACGATTTGGAGAAGCCGAGCACCCCCGCCTTCACCGCGGCGAACAGCTCCGGGTCCTCACCCGCCATTCCGTCGGCGCCGGCGTGATCCCAGCCGATGTTGAGGATGCAGCCGCCGCGGCGCATACGGGCGGCAGCCAACCGCGAGCAGCGGATCGTGCCTTTGAGATCGAGCTCGAGCAGTGCCTGGAGCTTACGCTCGGGCGGCCACTGCCCGGCCTCGCCGGTAAGCACGTCGGCGCCGGCGTTGTTGACCCAGACGTCGACGTTCTCGAACGCGGCGAAGGCCTCGTGCACGATCGAGGTGCAGCCGTCCGCTGTGCTCAGGTCGGCCCGCAGCAGAGGATGGACGGGACCGAGCTGGTCGGCCAGCGCTTGCGCGGCCTTCGCGGAGTGCCAGAAGCCGATGCCGACGCGGGCGCCGGCGGCGGCGAATGCGGTCGCGATCGCTGTTCCGATCCCGGAGCTGGCTCCGGTGACGACGGTGCGCAGACCGGCGAGCGGCAGCTCTCCGGTCTGCGCGGTCAACTGCTCCCTCGCTAGCCCTCGGCGCCGCCGGCGAACGGGTGACGCGCGGCCGGCGTTTCTGCGAGTACCTTGTCGGTGCTCGGCTCACCGCCCAGGGCGCGGGCGATCGAGGCCTTCACGGCCTCGTAGTTCCAGTCGTAGATCTTCTGGTCATCCTCGGCCTCCCAGTGGATGAACACGCCGACGATGATGCACAGGTCCTCGACCTGGTCCTTGGGGATCACGCCCTCGACGACCGAGTCCACCACGGCGCGCGAGACCGCGGCCTGCGCGGGGCCGAACAGCTGCAACGCCTGCCTCGCGCCCTTGATCGTCACTTTGTTGCTGATCACGGTGTCTGGCTTTGCGGGCAGGTTGGGGGTGACGACGGCGAGCAGGTTGGTGTGCCCTTCCTTCTCGTTGACGAACGCGTTGGCGAACGCTTCGCCGACCGGCCCGCTCTTGGACCCGAGCAGCAGGTCGATGTGGGCGACCTCGTTACCTTCGCCTACCAGAGCCTCGCCGGTTGCCAGGGTGATGGCCATAAAGTGAGTCTCCTCTCTCCTATCGTATGGTGACGCGGGTGACTGCAACCCTAGCTCACTTGACACTGAGCGAGGACCTGCTCGAGCGTCAGGTGCAACTCGCATGCCTGCTTGAAGTGTCAGCAGTCAAGCCGGGCAACATCACGCCCGCCCATGACTTCGCGGACACGACCTACGCGGACATGGTGCGCTCGGCGCTCGCGCTCGGTCCGGTCTTCCGGCGCCGCCGGGTCCTGCAGCGAAGCGTGGGCGCGCTGATCGTGGACGGGGTGCGGGCAACGGTGCAGGTCGCACGCGCCAACACCAACCTTGGGATCGTGCTCCTGTTCGCGCCGCTGGTCCGCGCTGCCGTGACCCGGCGGCCCGACGAACCGCTGCGAGCGGCCGTCGAGCGGACGCTCGCGCAACTCGGCGTCGACGATGCGGCCGCGGCCTTCACGGCGATCGCGCGGGCCAACCCCGGCGGTCTGGGCGACGCGCCGGAGCACGACGTCCGGGATCCGGCGGGCGTCTCCCTGCGCGAGGCGATGGCAGCCGCCGCGCACCGCGACAGCATCGCCTCGGAGTACGCCACCGGTTACGCGATCGTGTTCGACACCGGGCTGCCTTTGCTGACGGACGCGCTCGACGACGGCGCCCCGACGCTCGAGGCGATCGTGTCACTCCACGTCGGGCTGCTCGCCTGCCACCGGGACACCTTGATCGAGCGGAAGGCCGGGGCCGCCGTGGCCCAGGCTGTGAGCGAGGCAGCGCGCGAGGTGCGCGCCGGTACGCGCACGGTCGAGGAGTTCGACGCCTCTCTGCGCGGACCCGACCACCGTCTGAACCCGGGTACGACCGCCGACCTGGTGGCCGGCACGCTGCTGGCGGCACTGCTGAGCGGAGTGACGCTGCCATGAACGTGCTGGTCGTTGCCGTGAGCGCACGGATGGTCGCTCAGCTGGCAGTGGCCGACGGCTATCGGGTGACCGCGCTCGACCGCTTCGGCGACGTCGACCTGCGCGCGGTCGCGCCCGGAGCTACGGCGCCGAGCAGCAATGCGCTGGCGGCCCTCGCCGCGGCCTGCGAGGCAGACGCGGTCGTGTATGGCGCCGGGTTCGAGAATCGACCCGATCTGGTCAGGCGGCTGGCCGACGGACGCGAGCTGCTCGGGACGCCGCCCGAGCTGCTCGCCTCGGTACGCGACCCGTGGGCGGTGGGCGAGGCGGCGCGGGCTGCGGGAGCGCGCGCGCCGGAGACGCGGCGGCTCGGCGAGCTGCCGTCTCGGCGGCCGAGTACCTGGCTGCGGAAACCGCGCCAGGGTGGCGGCGGCCGCGGCGTGCGCCGCTGGGCGGGTGGCCGGCTGGCGGCCACGGAGATCCTCCAGCGCCGGATCCTGGGGCTGTCCTGCTCGGCGGTGGCAATCGGCGACGGCCGCCGTGCAGCCGTCCTCGGCCTCACGGAGCAGCTACATCGGTCGCCGGGCTTCGGATGGATGGGCAACGCGGCGCCTCCGCGTATGCCCGGTGCGGAACTCGCCGAGCTCGACGGACAGCTGCGCGCTGTGTGCGACGAGGTCGCGGCGCAGTTCGGCGTGCGGGGAGCGTTCGGTGTGGACGCCGTGTGGGACGGGCGCAATGCCTGGGTCCTCGAGGTCAATCCGCGACCGCCCGCTTCGCTGGAGCTATTCCGGCCCGGCGTGCTTCGAGGCGCACGTCCGCGGGGCCCGCGGGCTGGGGCTGCCAGCGTCCGGCACGTGGCCGGCGCCGTCCGCCAGGGTGAAGCTCGTCCTGTTCGCCGGCCGCGCGCTGCGCACGCCCGACCCCGACTGGTGGCCGGCCGGCCTGGTGCGCGACATCCCGCACGCCGGCGAGGAGATCAAGCGAGGCGCGCCGGTGTGCACGCTCGTTTCGGCCGATGCCGACGTCCCCAAGCTCGTAGAGCGGGGTGCGCGGCTCCTTTCCGGCCTGCCGGACGCGGTGCTGATCCATGGCTGACTCCGGGCCGATCACCTGCGCGGGTTGCGGACTGCTGTGCGACGACGTGATCGTTGCGGCTTCGAGCAACGACGTCCGCCTGCAGCCCGAATGCGCTGTCGGAGCTGCGTGGCTCTCCGAGCGTATGCTTGGGGTGGTGGGGAAGCCGGCAGCGACCGTCAACGGCGAGCCGGCGGATCTCGAGTCGGCGCTCGCGCGAGCCGGCGAGCTGCTCCGCGGCGCGCGCCGTCCGCTGGTTCACGGGTTCGACGGCGCCACCGTCGAGGATGCGCGGGCAGCGCTCGCCCTGGCTGACCGGCTCGGGGCACTGGTCGTGACCGGGCACGTCGACGACGTCTGGCCCGGCCCCCCGGCAGTCCCGCTGCGGGGCACGTCGAGCGCGACGCTGGGTGAGATTCGCGATCGCTCGCGGGTGGTCGTGATCTGGCGCGAGGATCCTGAGAGGACCCATCCGCGTCTGCTCGACCGACTCGGTTTCGGTGGCGCCGGTTCGCGAGTGGGGGCAGAGCGCACGTTGGTGGTCGTCGACGACCGCGATACCGCGACCGCGCGGCGCGCCGATACCCGTCTGGGCTGGGGGCGGGATCACGACCTCGACGCGCTAACCAGCCTGCACGTGCTGCAGAGAGGATTGGCGCCGCGATCGGGTGATCTGGTGGCCGAGGTGACGGGTCTGATGGATCGCCTGAGCTCGGTTCCTCATGCCGCGTTCGTGTACGGGCCGGGCCTGACCGGCGGGGCGGGTGGCCAGCGACGCGCGCTCGCGCTGCACGAGCTCGTGCGGGCGCTGTGCCACGAGCGCCACGTGGTCACGCTCGAGCTGCCTGCCGCCGCCGGGACGAGAGGCGCCAACGACGTGCTGTCCTGGCAGACCGGATACGGCGGCGCGGTCGATCTGGCCGCCGGTCATCCCGAGTTGCTCACCGCCACGCACCCGCTCGACGAGCACGAGGGCGTCGACATCTCGCTGCGGATCGAGGCCGCGCCGGCGAAGCTGCCCGCCGGCGTGACCGAGATCGCGGTCGGCGGGCTACCGGCAGGGCCCGGTGTCGAGGTGTCGATCCGCACCGCCGGCGCCGGCGTGTCGGCCACCGGTACCGCCCACCGGCTGGACGGGGTGCCGGTGGCGCTGCACGCGCTCCGTCCCGAGGACGCGCCAACGGCGGCCGCGGTGCTCGCGAGGCTGCACGACGAGGTGCAGCGGTGACGGTGATCCGGATCAGCGGCGGCCGGGTACACGATCCCGCCAACGACGTCGACGGCGAGCTCCGCGACGTGTGCCTGAATGACGGGAAGGTCGTCGCGGACGTCGGGCCCGAGGCCCGAAGGATTGACGCTCGCGGGATGGTCGTGATGGCCGGCGGTGTCGACATCCACGCTCACATCGCGGGGCCGAAGGTGAATGCCGCCCGCAAGCTCTCCCCGGACGACCGCCGCGGGGATCCGCTCGATCGAACCGAGCTGCTGCGCTCGGGCACTGGGGGCCTCGTCCCCTCGACTTTCGCCACCGGCTACCGCTACTCGCTGCTCGGCTATACGACCGTTGTGGAGGCGGCCGCACCGCCGCTGGCCGCGCGCCACGTGCTCTCCGAGCTGCGCGACACCCCGCTGATCGACAAGGCCTTCCTCATCCTGATGGGCAACAACCAGGTGCTCTTCGAGTTGATCCGCCAATCGGGCGGTGCCGTCTCGCCTCAGCTGCGCGACGCGGTGGCGTGGTGGCTCGACGCGACCGGCGGCTACGGAGTCAAGCTCGTCAACCCCGGCGGCGTGGAGCGCTGGAAGCAGGACAACGGCAATGTTCACTCGCTCGACGACGGCGTCGACGGCTTCGACGTGACCCCGCGGCAGGTGCTCGAGGCGATCGGCGGGGCCGTGGACGAGCTCGGGTTGCCCCATCCTGTCCACGTCCACGCCAACAACCTCGGGGTACCCGGTAATGCCGACACGACGCTGGACACGATGCGCACGCTGTCGGGACGCCAGGCGCACTTCGCCCACCTCCAGTTTCACAGTTACGGCGGCAAGCCCGGCGGATCGCCTCGCTCCAGAGTGCCCGAGCTCCTCGACTACCTGTCGTCCCATCCCGAGATCACCGCTGACGTTGGCCAGGTGATGTTCGGGCCGGCGGTGACGATGACGGCCGACGCCGCGGTGTCGGCCCTCCTTCGTGACCTCGGCGCCGACAAGTGGATCAACCACGACACCGAGGTGGAGACCGGCTGCGGGATCGTCCCCTACAGGTACCGGGCCGGCAACTATGTTCACGCTCTGCAATGGGGGATCGGACTCGAGC
The DNA here is from genome assembly GCA_963812225.1 of uncultured Solirubrobacterales bacterium. GTDB lineage: Bacteria > Actinomycetota > Thermoleophilia > Solirubrobacterales > Solirubrobacteraceae > Palsa-465. The sequence continues at coordinate 83,965 of CAWEUN010000001.1, read as the reverse complement.
TGTTCCTGCTGGGCCAGAACCCATGGCAGCTGATGCTGTCGACCGACCACCCCAACGGCGGCTCTTTCCTCTCGTATCCGAAGCTGATCCGCCTGCTGATGGACCGCGCCTTCCGGGAGGACCAGTTGGGCCGCGCGAACCAGCGAGCGATCCGGCGCACGGCCCTCCTCGATGGACTGGACCGCGAGTACTCCCTGAACGACATCGCGATCATCACCCGCGCCGCGCCGGCGCGCCGTCTGGGCCTGCGCGACAAGGGCCACCTCGGGGTCGGCGCCGACGCCGACGTCACGATCTACGACGATCGCACCGATCGCGAGGAGATGTTCGCCACTCCTCGGTACGTGATCAAGGGTGGCGAGGTTGCCGTCGAGGAGGGCGAGCTGCGCCACTCCGACGACGGGCTGCTGCTATCGAGCCACGCCGCGTTCGATCCCGAGGTGAGCGATGTGCTCGAGCCGTTGTTCGGCGACCGCTACACGGTGGCGTTCGAGCACTACCCGGTCCGCGACCCGGCGCTGCGCGAACCCGCCCAGATCGTGGAGGCGGCGGCGCGATGAGCGGCTACGTCGTCGGCGACACCAAGGTCGATGACACGTTCGCCGAGGCGTTCCCGATGCGCTTCGCCCGGCTCGTGATCACGGCCGCCACCGGGGACTGGGCGCACGAGGCGGCCCGCACGACCACCGGCTTTGCCACCTCGGTGATCGGGTGCAAGTGCGAGGCAGCGATCGAGCGCGCGCTCGAGCCCGGCGAGACGCCGGACGGACGTCCTGGGATCTCGGTGCTGCTGTTCGCGATGGACCGCGAGGGCGTCGGCAAGCGCGTGCTCGATCGCGTCGGCCAATGCGTGATGACCTGCCCGACCACAGCGTGCTTCGACGGCCTGCCCGGGGCGGAGCGGACGGTGGCGCTGGGGGCGAGCCTGCGCTACTTCGGCGACGGCTTCCAGGCGAGTAAGGTGATCGCCGGACAGCGCTTCTGGCGTGTCCCGGTGATGGAGGGCGAGTTTCTGGTCAGCGAGTCCGTCGGCGTCGGCCGGGGGGTCGGAGGAGGGAACCTGGTCATCGGGGCCGGCGACGAGAGCGCTGCGCTCACCGCCGCGCAGGCGGCGGCTCGACACGATGCGCGGCGACGGCATCGCGCTGCCGTTCCCCGGCGGAATCGTCCGCAGCGGAAGTAAGGTCGGCGCGCTGACCTCGAAGTCGATGCCCGCCTCCACCAACCATCAGATGGCGCCGACGCTGCGCGCCCAGGTCGCTGACACGCTGGTCCCGGAGGGCGTCGGCGCGTTGTTCGAGATCGTGATCGACGGGGTGTCCGAGGAGGCCGTGCGCGAGGCGATGCGCCGCGGGCTCCACGCCGCCGCGGGCGCCGCGCGCGTCCCATGTCACCGCCGCCAACTTCGGCGGCAAGCTCGGCGAATTTCATTTCCCGCTGTCCGAACTGCGCGACCCGCCGTGACGCTCACACTGACGCTCCGAACAGAGCCGTCAGCGCGGCTGCTCGCGGCGCCGCTGATTCCAGAGCGTCTCCGTGGGCTCGACGCCGCTGAGGTCGCTGCCCTGCGCCTGGGTTGTGGTCGCCAGACGCTGGCCGTAGGCGAGCTGTTCGACGTGGTGGGTGTCGGCAATGAGGAGCTGGTCCTGGCGGGCGACCTGCGCCGGGTGGACGCGGTCGGCGCGGCGATGTCGGCCGGCCGGGTGCTGGTGCAGGGGTCCTGTGGCGATCATCTTGGCGCCCAGATGACTGGGGGCGAGATCGAGGTCCGTGGCGATGCCGGCGACTGGGCGGGCGCGGAGCTGCACGGAGGGCTGCTGCGGATCTTGGGCGACGCCGGCGCCCGGCTCGGCGCCGCCTATCCCGGTGTCCGGGCGGGGATGACCGGCGGGGAGATCATCGTCTCGGGCGAGGCCGGGGAAGAGGCGGGCGCCGGAATGCGCCGCGGTCTGGTGGCGGTCGGCGGGCGCACTGGAGCTGGGGCCGGGCTGCGAATGCTGGCGGGCACGGTGATCGCGCTGGGCGGCATCGGCGCGGAGGCGGGTCTCGGCAACAAGCGGGGCAGCCTGGTGTCCGGTCGTTCGGTGGAGCCGCTGCCCAGTTATGCCTACGCCACCCGCTACCGGCCCCCGGCGCTCGGGCTGCAGCTGCGCCGGACGCGCAAGCTCGGGCTGACCGTGGACGACGCGCTGCTGCGCGGGGCGTGGACGCGATGGTCCGGGGACCGGACCGAGCTCAGCCGGGGAGAGATCCTGATCTTTGACGAGGAGGAGGACGCGCCGTGAGCCTCTCGATGAACGAACGTGCCGGCGCCGTTGTCGATGGCCTGCTCGCCGACGCCGACGCGCTGGGGATCGAGGTCCGCACGCTGGACTCGGGAGCGCGGGTGGTGGATTGCGGCGTCCAGGCCCGCGGCGGACTGCAGGCCGGCCTGGGCTTCGCGGCCGCCTGCATGGGCGGCTTGGGCAGGCTCGACCCGGTGCCGGTCACGGTCGGCGAACGGACCTGGCCCGGCATCGGGGTCGGCACCGACGATCCCGCGGCCGCGTGCCTGGCCGCGCAGTACGCCGGCTGGAAGCTCGAGCACGAGGATTTCTTCGCGATGGCCAGCGGCCCGGGGCGCGCGCTGGCGCGGGCTGAGGATCTGTTCGAAGAGCTGGCCTGGCGCGAGAAAGCCGACCGGGCGGTCCTGTGTCTGGAGACCCGGCAGGACCCGCCGGGGGAGATCGTCGAGAAGGTCGCGGGACGTTGTGGCGTTCATGCGGCTGCGGTCACGTTCCTCATCGCGCCGACGGCCTCGATCTGCGGCTCGGTGCAGATCAGCGCCCGCGTCGTCGAGACCGCCCTGCACAAGCTCCACGAGCTCGGCATCGACCCCGCGCGGGTTCGCCACGGATGGGGCTGTTGCCCGATCGCCCCCGTGGCCAAGAGCGATCCGGCGGCGATCGGACGCACCAACGACGCGGTGCTGTACGGCGGCACCGTCCACCTGTGGATCGAGGGCGGCGACGACGAGGTCGCCGACCTCGCTCGACGGCTGCCCTCGGCCGCCTCGGACGCGTTCGGCTCGCCGTTCGGGGAGCTGCTCGCCGCCGCCGACTGGAACTTCTACGACATCGATCCCGATGCTGTTCAGCCCCGCCGCGGCCACGCTGACCAGCACCGAGTCCGGGCGGGCGCATCACGGCGGAGGGCTTGCGCCCGACGTGCTCGAGCGCTCTTTCACCCAGTGACTAGGCCGCTGCGAGTCGGCGTGCTGGGCGCGTCCGGCTCCTGGCACTCGCGCGGGCTGATCAGCGCCCTCTCGGCTCGCGACCACGAGGTGCTCGCGATCCCGGCGACGCGCCTGCAGTCCGAGGTCGACGCCTGTGGACAGGTCCACGTGCTCGGACCCGACGGCGCCGTGGTCGACGCGCTCGATCTGCTGATCATCCGTGGCCTTCCCCGCGGCTCGCTGGAGCAGGTGATCTTCCGCATGGACGCGCTGCACGTCCTCGCCGAGCGCGGCGTCCGATGCGTGAACAGCCCGCGTGCGATCGAGCGGACCATCGACAAGTCGTGGGCCGGCGCGGTGCTCGCCATGGCCGGGGTGCCCACCCCGCCCACCATCGTCTGCGAGCGCTACGACGGCGCGATGCGGGCGTTCGAGCAGCTGGGGGGTGACGTCGTCGTCAAGCCGCTGTTCGGTGCGATGGGCAATGGGATCGTGCGCGTCGAGGACCGGGACGTGGCGCATCGAGTGTTCCGCGCGCTCGAGCTCGAGCGAACCGTTTACTACGTCCAGCGCACGGTCGCGCCTACGGGCCGCCGGAACTTGCGCGTCCTCGTCGTCGCCGGCGAGGTGGCCGGCGCGATGGAGCGCGTGACCGGCTCGTGGCGGGCCAACATCGCGCGCGGTGCCCGCCCGCGCGCTGTAACGCTGACGGAGGCGGAGCGTAGCCTGGCGCTCTCGGCGACCGCCGCACTCCAGATCGACGTTGCCGGCGTGGACCTGCTCGTCACCGCCGGACGGCGAGACGGTCGTGCTCGAGGTCAACGGGATTCCTGGCTGGCAGGCGCTGCAGTCGGTCTGCGAGCACGACCTGACGCAGCGTGTTGTCAGCGCCTGCGAGGCGCTCCTCACGGCGTGAGGCGACCCTCGTGCAAAGCGGTCGCGACCAGTGCGCCCGTGGCACCGGCTGACTCGAGCGCGCGTAGGTCCGCGTCGTCGCGCACGCCGCCGCCGGCGTAGATCGCGACCTCCGGCAGGGCCGTCACAAGCTCGGCCACGGCTTCGAGCGGCGGGCCGGAGCCGCTGCCGACGCGGGCGAGGTCGATCACCAGCACCTCGCGCACCCCGAGCGCTCGTGCCAGTGGCGCGGCCGCCGCCGGGTCGCGGCCGGCGAGCGCCGGATCCGGTGAGATGAGCCGGTCCTCGCGCAGGTCGACACTCAGGGCCAGCGGCGGCTCATGAGCCGCCGGCACAATCTCCGCCAGGGCTTCTGGCCCGATCGACTCGCTGCCGACGACGTTGCGTGCCACGGCCGCACGGCGGAGCGCCGCCGCCGCCAGCCGGCGTGGTGGCGCCAGCATCCGCCCAGGGCTCCGCCACCGATGCGATCGCGTGCAGTGAGGCCTCGTCCACAGGCTGTCCGGCGAGCGCGTCGAGGTCGGCAACGTACAGGGTGGTGGTCTGGCACAGGGCGCACAGGGCACGCGCTACCGCAGCCGGCTCGCACCCCTCGACCAGCGGACTGCGACAGCGGCGGGTAGTCCGCACGCCGGCCGCGCCGCGCGTGCACGACGATGCCGCCCTTGAGGTCGAGGACCGGAATGATTCGCATCGTCCGCGTCATGATGCCGTGATGGCTCCAGTGATCGGGCTCGACGTCGGCGGCGCCAACACCAAGGCGGCGGTGGTGGATGGCGACATGCGCGTGCGGACGGTGTCCGAGCCGTTCGAGGTATGGCGTGAGCCCGAGGCGATGCCCGGCGTGATCGCTGAGGTCGTCGGGCGACTCGGGCTCGATGACGTGCCGGTCGCGCTGACCACAACAGCGGAACTCGTCGACGTGTTCGCCAGCAAGCGAGAGGGAGTGTTGTTCGTACTGGAGGCCACACGAAAGGCGCTGCCCGGGCGCCCGGTGCGCGTCATGACCACGGACGGTGAGCTGGTCTCGCTCGCAGAGGCGGGAGCCGCGCCGCTCCGGTGCGCCGCCGCCAACTGGATGGCGACCGCGGTGCTGGTCGCGCGCTCGCTGCCCGACGCGATCCTCGTGGACTGCGGCGGCACGACCACCGACGTGATCCCGATCGTCGCGACGCACCGTCGCCGCGCAGGGCAGGACGCGACCTCGAGCGGCTGCTCGCGGGCGAGCTGGTCTACACAGGCGCGCTGCGGACCAACGTCGCCGCGGTGGTCTCGCATGTGCCGATCGCCGGGCGGCCCTGCCCCGTGTCCTCCGAGCTATACGCCATAGCCGCCGACGCGCACCTCTTGCGGGGCGCCCTCACCCGCGAGCAGTGCACCTGTAGCTTCCCGGACAATCGCGGCACGTCGCTCAGCGAGGTCCGCTCGCGGCTCGCGCGCGTCGTCTGCGCCGACCCCGAGCAGCTCGCCGACGGCGATCTGGAGGCGATTGCCGCCGCGGTCGAGGAGGCGCAGATAGCCTCGATCACGGTGGCTCTTCGCCGCGTCGCCGCGCAGGTTGCCCCCGGCGCCCAGGTGGTCGCCGTTGGCGTCGGCGCTTTTCTGGCCCGCGCCGCCGCCGAGCGATGTGGCCTCGAGGTCCACGCGGATGCCGGCCGCCACTCGCCTCTCCGTGGCAAGGGGGGAGAGGTCGCGGCCGCGGTCGCGCTCTCGGTGCTGGGCCGTGAGTGACCTACCGCCACCGCCGCTGGTGGTCAAGATCGGGGGCGGGCTGCTGCGGGATGAGGGCGTCGAGGGGCTACGCCACGCGTGCGAGGAGGCGATCGCGGTGGCGCGCCGCCGACCAGTGCTGGTCGTCCCCGGAGGTGGTCCGTTCGCCGATGCCGTGCGGGCGGTTGATGCGCAAGTGGGACTTGCCGACGACGTCGCGCATGCGCTGGCGCTGCGGGCGATGGACCAGCTGGGCTTCCTGCTGGCGCGACTGCTCCCGGCGGCGGAGCTGCTTACGCATCTGGTCGCCCCCCGCGCGTTGGGCGTGCTCGTGGCAACCGCGGCGTTCGCGGACCACACCGAGATACCCGCATCCTGGTCAGTCACGAGTGACTCCCTGGCGGTGCTAGCCGCCGGCTGCGATCGGCGCCGACGAGACGGTCCTGCTCAAATCGGTGGCGGGGGTGATGGCGCGGTGGCCGTCGGACGACCCGCCGCTCCAGGAGCTGACCGTCGGCGATCTTGCAGGCGTTGCAGCACGCCGGGGGCGCGCGGGCCGTCGACCGCTACCTGCCCGAGGCCGTGCGGCGCACGGGCGTGGCTGTCGTCGTCCGGAGACCCGGACTGCCAGGCGCCTCTGGAACGCGGATCGTCCCGGGCTGACCGGCGCCGTCGCCGCGGAGCTCGGCCACCGCGGCCGCTACGAGCTCGGTCTCGAGCTCGGCCATCCGGTCGGCGCCGCGGCAGACGGCGGACCGCACGCCCGACGACATCGGCCGCCACGCGACCCAACTCCCCGCGCCGCAACTGTCCCGCCACGCCGAAGACTGCTCCGGCCCGACGTGTCCGGGCGATCAGGTCGGACAGCTCGGTCCTCGAAAGCCAGCCGTAGAGCCCGCGACCGTCCTTGACGAACGTGTCGACGAGCGCGCCGGCGATCCCCGTTCGCTCCACCAGCAACGGCAACCACCCGGGCGCGAGCGCCGGGGGGTCTAGCACGTCGGCGTCCGCGTATGCCGCCGCGATCACGGCGGTTTGCGGACCCACCGCGTCAGCGACCGCGCGCATCAGTGCCACCGCGCCATCGAGCTCGCGCGCCCCCCGCAGTCCGACCTTGACGTAGCGGGCGCCGCTGAGCGCGGCGCCGCGCGCGGCCAGCGCCGCGGTATGCGGGAGGGCCGGCAGGTCACCGAGCGCCACGCTGACCGGGGCAGCCGCACCGACCGCCCGAACGACGTCGGACAGCACGCGAGGCGCCGGCGCACCGAGCGCCCCTTCATTCGGATCCTTGACGTCGATGATGTCGGCACCGCCCGCCAGAGCGTGCCGGGCCTCCTCGGCGGACACGACGCTCACGAGCAACCTCATGCCGCGCCTCCCCCGAGCCGTCGCGCGCCACCCAGGCTCCTCGGCGATCGAAGTCGACCACGCGGACGTCGGTGTCGGCATCCACCGCGGAGCGCAGCCGTTCAGCCACGTCGGCGGCGCGCTCGGGACCATCGACGATCCCGTAGACCGACGGACCCCACGAGCTCTGTCCGACCGCTCCGACCCCCAGCGCCAGCAGCGCATCGACGACCGGAGCCGCACGCGGATGGAACACACCACCCTGCCGGGCCGCGAACATCGACCCGATCTCGCGCTGGATCTCGCTGAGGGCGGCGCCGAACTCGTCGATGTCACACATCAGCAGCCCCGGCAGCAGGGCCGTGAGCAGCAGCCGCGACACGCGCGGCTCGCCGGTCGCCTGCTCGTGCAGCCGGGTGAAGAACCGCTCCTCGGCATCCCCGGAGAGTCCTTCTCCACCGAGGGGCAGCGCGAGCACACACCGCCACCGCTCCGGCATGGGGTGCCGAGCCACGAGCGGGCTGATCCAGCCTCCGTCGCGCACGCCGGCCTCAACCACGAGGCCCGGAGCAGCGAATGTCCAGCAGCCCACGCTGGAGCGCGCTCCTCGGCCGCTCGCGTCCGCCAGCTCCTCGGGCGCCGCCGAGATGCTCGCCAGCTCAGCCACTCCGCGCGCGATCGCCAGGCCGAGCTTGGTGCCCGATCCCAGCCCCACGTGGGGTGGGATCGCCTCGCGTACATCCACCTCGACGCCCCCCGGGTGCTCGAATGCGGCGCGGGCGCGGCGAGCGAACGCGGCGGCGCGCTCGGCCTGCGATCCGTGCGCCACGACCTCTCCGCCGGACCGGGGCCTGATCCCCACGACCACCCGCGGAGACTCCACGCCCACGCCGACCCCCCCGAAGCGGCGCGCTCCTATGCCGGCCGGATCGAGCATCCCGAAGTGCAGCCTCGCGGGCGCTGTGACCACGATCTCGGTCACGTTCGCTCGTCGACGTAGCGGCGTACGTAGTCCATGGCGGCGCGCTCGCGGCGTCCGGCTGTCTTGTCGACCAGTTCCTGGAGGCGGGCGAGTTCGGCCCGCACATGCTCGCCGCCAAGCCACCGCAACCGCGAGGCCAGGATCGAGGCTTCGACGGCGGCGTGCCGGGCGCGGCAGAGACCGAGCGGCTGCCTGGCGCCCGTACCGGACGCCACCACCCGGGCGCGCACCCGGGACCGCGGCAGCTCGCCCGGGCTAGGGCTGATCTCGATCACGACCACCTCCCGCCAGGAGTTTGCCTCCTCGATCACCGAACCGTCGATCGCGCTGGCGGGACGCAGCGCCGGGCGCGGATGGCCCAGAGCCGCCTGCACGAACAGGAGCACGTCGTCGGTGAGATGGACGACCGCCTCGCCATGAAGGCGCAGGTTCCGCAGCGTGCGAGTGGCGTCGAACGGCCAGAACACGAGCTCCTCCTCACCCCAGCGCACCCCCATCGCCGCGCAGTTGACCACGCCGTCGCGGCCGGTTGTGGTCACCACGGTCTCGATCAGTGGCGACCGCTCAACCGGCATCAGCCGACAAGACTGAAGAACTCCTGGCGGGTGCGCGCGTCGTCGCGCAGGGAGCCCCGTAGCGCCGAGGTGACCGTTCGCGCCCCTGGCTTGCGGACGCCGCGGATCGTCATGCACATGTGCTCGGCGCTGAGCACCACCCCGACGCCGCGCGGCCCGAGCTCCTCCTCCAGCCAGTCGGCGACCTGCACGGTCATGCGCTCCTGCAGCTGCAGATCTCGGGCAAACGCCTCGACCACGCGCGCGAGCTTCGATATTCCGATGATCCTCTCTCCCGGCAGGTACGCGACGTGGGCGACTCCGTGGAACGGCAGGAGGTGGTGCATGCACAGCGTCTGGAACGGGATGTCGCGGACCAGGACGAGCTCGTCGTAGCCCTCGTTGGGAAACAGCGTCGCGCTGAACTCGGCGGGCGTCACCAGCTCGGCGAAGGAGGCGGCGACTCGCCGCGGCGTCTCGACCAGATCCATCGAGTCGACATCGGCGCCGATCGCCCGCAGCAAGTCCTGCGCGGCTTGCTCCGCGGCGGCAAGGTCGAGCTTCGAGGCGTCGACGATCCGCCCAGGCGTCGCGGGGGGCGTCACCCGATCGCCATCCCGGGGCTTCATCGGGCCAGCGTAACGCCTGGCCGCTCGCTCACGTTACGGCGCCGCCGCTCAGGCGGGTGGCGAGCTCGACGAGCATGCGGACGCCGTAGCCGGACGCGCCGCGACCGAACGCGTCACCCCGATCCTCGTCAAGCAGGGCCGGGCCGAGCATGTCGACGTGCGCCCATGGCCCCTCGCCCGCGAACTGCGCGAGGAACGTCGCAGCGACGATCGGGAAGCCGAAGCTCTTACCCGCGGTGTTGCGCAGGTCGGCCACGGTCGAGTCGATCAGCGTCCGGTAGCGCGGGTGAAGCGGCCACGGCCAGGCGAGATCGCCGCTCGCGTTGCCGGCCTGCACGACCGCGTCCCGCCACGACTCCTCGGGCGCGAACACCCCGGCGTACATGTCGCCCATGCCCGCGCGCATCGCACCGGTCAGGGTGGCCAGGTCGACGATGTTCGTCGCGCCGTCGCGCCGCGCGTACCACAGCGCATCGGCGAGGATCAGGCGTCCCTCGGCGTCGGGATTGGTGACCTCGACGGTGAGACCGGCGGCGGTCGTGATCACGTCGGTGGGCCGGATCGCGCTCCCGCTCAGCATGTTCTCGCAAGCGGGCACGACGCCGGTGACCGATAGCGGGAGCCCCAGCTCGGCGATCGCCCCGAGGGCCGCCACGACGGCCGCCCCGCCCGCCATGTCCGCCTTCTGGCGGACGATGTCGGACTGCTGCTTGAGGAAGTAGCCGCCGGTGTCGAACGTGACGGCCTTGCCGACGAGCGCCAGCCGCGGCGTGGCTGGCGCCGTCGGTGGCTGGTGGCGCAGGACGATCAGCCGCGGCGGGATCGGGCTGCTCCCGCCGACTGCGGCCAGCGCGCCCAGCCCCGCCCTGACCGGGTCGACAATCTCGCCGTCCAGATGGTCAAACTTCACTGCCCGGTCGGCTAGTCCCGCGGGCGAGATCACGTTCGGCGGCGCGTCGACCAGCTCGCGCGCGACGTTTGTCCAGCGGGCCACCAGTGCCGCGCGGTCGGCGACCTGCGCAAGCTCGGCAGGGCACCGACAGATCACGAACCGCTCCACGCCGCGCGGTGACTCGCTGCTGCTCCAACGACGCCCGTAGTAGCCGCCGATAACGGCGCCCTCGGCCAGCGCCCGCACCTGCTCTTCTAGAGCGAGCGGGAGCGAGGAATCCAGCGCCCACGCGACGGTTCCCCCGCCGCGGCACGCACGCACAGCACGTGCCGCGGCCGTTCGCATCCCCTCGACGTTCGGCTCGAGCGCGACGACGGCGAGCGGGGGATCGGACTCCCGGTACACGGTGGCGACGGGGTCCGCCACCGCGTGCTCGGGAGCGCCGAGCTCCGACGCACCCGGACCTGCTGCGACTGCCGCCAGATCGGCTTCAGTCGATTCGAGACTTGCCGCAGTTACCTCGACGAACATCGATTGGAGGGTTCGTTCGGCGGCTTGCGCTCGATGTGTAAGATGCGGGCGGACCGTTGAACTCTAAAGAGGGAGAGGCATATGACCTGGACCAAGCCGAAGTTTGAGTTCATCGAGATGTGCTCGGAGGTAACTTCGTACCTCTACCACCGGTAGGAGCGTGAAACTGGCGTGGCCTCCGGCATCAGCCTGAGGTTGCGCAAGGATTCGTGCCGCGAGTGCGCGTTCGGATCCTGGGCTCGGCCGCCGGCGGCGGGTTTCCCCAGTGGAACTGCCGCTGTCCGACGTGTGAGGCCGCCCGCGATGGCGTGCGGGCGAGGCCCCGCACGCAGTCGTCGCTCGCGATTCGCGGCGGCGAGGGCTCGTGGTTTCTCGTAAACGCGTCGCCGGACGCGCGCCAGCAACTCGAGGCGATCACTGAGCCGGCCCCCGACGGCGTGCGGTCGCCGCCTATCGCCGGCGTGCTGCTGACCGACGCGGAGATCGACCACACCGCGGGGCTTCTGCTCCTGCGCGAGTCGGCTACCCCGGTTCGCGTATACGGCGAGGCGGGTGTCGAGCGCGCGCTCAGGCAGGGGTACCCCGTGCTGTCGATGCTCGAGCACTACTGCGGACTGGAGTGGCAAACGCTGCAGCCGGATCGGGTATTTCCGCTCGACGGCTCGAGCCTGACCGTCGAGCCGTTCGACGTCGGCGGCGACGCGCCGCGCTACCTGGACGGATCCGGCATCGAGCTCGGCGCGAGCGGGTTCGTGTTTCGAGACCGCGCCAGCGCGAGCGTCGTCACCTATGTCCCCGGCCTGGCCCGCCTCGACGACGCCGTGCTCGACCGGTTCGCCTCCAGCGATCTGGTGCTCGTCGACGGCACCTTCTGGTGCGACGACGATCTCGCCCGGCTTGGCATCTCTACCCGCAGCGCGCGTGACATGGGACACCTGCCGCTCTCGGGTGCGGGCGGGACGCTCGAGGCGCTGGCGCGGCTGGAGCGGCCGCGTAAGGTGCTCATTCACATCAACAACACCAACCCGATCCTGCTTGAGGACTCACCCGAGCGGACAGCCGTTCTGCGCGCCGGGATCGAAGTCGCCTACGATGGACTCGAGGTCGAGCTATGACCGACACCGTCATCAGATCGACGGGCGAGCAGGGGCCGGAGCCGCCCGAGGAGTTCATCGCGGAGCTGCGCGCGCAGGGAACGCGCTACCACAACTTGCATCCGTTTCACAAGAGGATGGATGCCGGGCAGCTGACCCCCGATGAGCTGCGGCGCTGGGTTACAAATCGGTTCTACTACCAGAAGTGCATCCCGCTCAAGGACGCGGCGATCGTGTCCAATTGCCCCGAGGTCGAGGTGCGGCGCGAGTGGATCCAGCGGATCGTCGACCACGATGGCACGACGGCGGGCACGGGCGGCATCGAGTCGTGGCTGCGACTAGGCGAGGCGCTCGGGGTCTCGCGTGAGGAGCTCGAGTCCGAGCGCGGCGTTCTCCCGGGGGTGCGCTACGCGGTCGATGCTTACGTGAACTTCGCGCGCCAGAGGCCGTGGATCGAGGCGGTCGCGTCATCCCTCACCGAGCTGTTCGGGCCGGCGGCGATCCGGGTGCGACTCGATGCGCTCGAGCGGCACTACCAGTGGATCGATCCCGCCGGGCTCGAGTACTTCCGGACGCGGCTGGTGAAAGCGCCTCGCGATGCGGCGTACGCGCTCGACCTCACCGTACAGCGCTGCCGCACGCGCGAGCAGCAGGAAGCCGCGGTCGCTGCGCTCCGCTTCAAGACCGAGATGCTGTGGGCGCAGCTCGACGCCATCGACCGCGGCGACTCCCAGCCGCCTGGGCAGCTCGCGTGACCCATCCCCGTCTCATCACCGGCGCGCGGTTGCGTTACGACGAGGTGCGCGAGGAGCACCTACTGCTCGTCCCCGAGGGTGCGGTACGACTCAATCCGAGCGCGGCGGAGGTGCTCGAGCTGTGCGACGGAAAGCACTCGTTGGATGACATCGTCGGCGTCCTGGCCGCGCGCTACGACGGCACAGACCTGGGGGACGACGTTCGCGGATTGGTCGACGCCATGGCTGAGAGAGGACTCCTGGTCGATGCAGCTGCCTAGGCCGTTCACGCTGATCGCCGAGCTGTCGTACCAATGTCCGCTCCACTGCCCGTACTGCTCGAACCCGGTGGACATCGGTCATCCGAGATATCGCCGCGAGCTCGAGACCGGCGACTGGACCCGCACGTTTCCGGGAGGCGCGCGGCCTCGGCGTCCTCCAGCTGGCGCTGACGGGCGGCGAGCCGATGCTGCGCCGCGACCTGGAGGCGTTGTGCGCGGGCGCGCGCGACGCCGGTCTCTACTCGTCGCTCATCACTGCCGGCACCCTGTTGACACGCGAGCGCGCCCGGGCGCTGAAGGCAGCAGGGCTCGACCACGTGCAGATCTCGATCCAGAGCCCTATCCGGGAGGAGAACGACCGCATCGCGGGGAACCGATCGTTCGCGAAGAAGATCGCGGCCGCACGCGCCGCCCGGGAGCTCGACTTCCCGCTGACGATCAACTGCGTCCTGCACCGCCAGAACCTCGATCACATCGAGGAGCTGCTCGATCTGACTCTCGAGCTGGACGCGCAGCGGCTCGAGCTCGCCAACACCCAGTACTACGGCTGGGCGGTCGTCAACCAGGAGGCCCTGCTGCCGACGTGGGAGCAGCTCCGGCGCGGGGAGGCGTCGGTGAAGCGCTTCCGCGAGCGGGTCGGCCCCAGGGTCGACGTACTCTGGGTGCTCCCCGACTTCTACGAAGATCTCCCGAAACCGTGTATGGGCGGTTGGGGCCGGACGGCGATGGTGATCGCTCCGAACGGCGACGTTCTGCCCTGCCAGGCGGCGTCGACGATCCCGGGGCTCGAGTTCGCCAACGCCCGCGACCATCCGCTCGAGTGGATCTGGAACGAGTCCGACGCGTTCACCCGGTTCCGCGCTACGGAGTGGATGCAGGAGCCGTGCCGCTCCTGCCCGCTCGGAAGGCAGGAGGTGGATTGGGGCGGCTGCCGTTGCCAGGCGCTCCGGCTCGCCGGCGACGCGGCAGCAACCGATCCGGTCTGCCGGTTCTCGCCGCATCACGAGCGGGTCGTGTCGGTGCGAGAGTCGGCGCAGACGGACGAGTTCGTCTACCGCACGATCAAACGGCCGGCGCGGGTCTGAGTCGTGGGCGCGGGCGCCAATTCGGCAAACTATTTCTGATGGTGCAAGACCCGTACATCCCTGCCGGGGCAGGCGGTCTCAGCGTTCCTACCGCTGATCGCTCCGAGCTGTCGATCTTCCCGCGGCTCTCGACCTACTCGCAGATCGTGGCCAAGCTCCAGTGGGAGCCGGCAGCGATCGACCTCGCCCCGGATGCCCGAGCATGGTCCGGGCTCCCGGCCGAGCGCCGCCGCCGCCTCACCACGCTGCTCGCCGGCTTTCGCGTGGCCGAGGACGCCGTTGCCGAGCAACTCACGCCGTTCGCCGATGTCGCCGAGCACGTTGACACGATGATGATGTGGATCTTCTTCCTGCAGCGCCGGGACGAGGACCGCCACACGCAGTTCTTCGACCGCGTCGCGGCCGAGGTGCTCAAGCTGCCCGGAGTCACCCCGGCCGAGCGGTTCGCCGCGGCGAGGGAGCTCGTCCCAGCCGGGTTCCTCGAGCTGTTCGAGGTTCGCCTTCCGGCCATGGCAGCCGATCTCGCGGCGGGGCGAACCGAGATCCTCGACGGCGTCCGCCTCTACCACATGGTGCTCGAGGGGGCCGTCTTCTCCGCCGGGCAGCGCGCGCTGCTCGACGACCTGGCCGACGGCGCCCTGCCCGGCGTACGCGAGGGAGTGGGGCACGTCGAGCTCGACGAGCGCTGGCACATCGGCTTCGGCGTGCGCTGCCTGACCGAGGCCCAGAATCCCGCCATCCTCCTTGACCAGGTGCTCGCCCGCGCCACGGAGGCGGCGGCCGCCTGGGGGGACGCCGTGCCCGTGGCCACCCGTGAGCTCGCTGTGGACCGGTGTCGGCGACGGCTGGCGGTCGCCGGCCTGGCCGACGCGCTGCCGGCGGCGTAGCAAACCCCCCGGACTGGCCTAAAGAGAAATTCCATAATGCCGATGGTGTTCGCAAATAGCGGAAATTCGGCTGGGAGTATGCCGTTGATCTAGTGCAGATCCGCACTTGCCGCGGGCGGCGGGCGCTGTGGACCGGGACGAAGGCAGGGATGATAGGAATGACGTACCTCACGGATGGGGTTCACCTGTACGAGATCGCTGATCAGCGAACCGTGGAGAACTACGGGCTGCGACGGGGCACTATCAGTTACACAATCATCAGAGATTGCGTCAGCGAGGCCGTCGCGACCATCGACGAGCTGCACCTGGCGGCGCTCTCCGAGGTGGCGCAGCATCGCCATCTCCTCGTTTGAGAGGCGCTTTCCGCCGATCGGCTTAGGTGGAGACGACGATCGCGACCGCGACGTAGGCGACGTATAGGCCGGTCAGGGCGGCTCCTTCGATCCGGCCCAGCCGCTTGCGCACGACGAGCACGAGGGCGAGAATCGCGGGACTCGCGACCGCGACCGGCAGATAGAAGCGCGTGGTCTGCGTGCCGAGCGTTAACGGCTTGACGAGAGCAATGATCCCTGCGTTGAGCGCCACGAAGTGAACGATGGTTCCAGCGATGCTGCCGAGGCCGATTTCGGGCCGTCCACGACGAGCCGGCACCGTGAAGCGGACGAGCTCCTCGGCCTCGATGGTCGCCGCCAGCGCGGTGTTGCCCAGCAGCGTCTGCGGGACGCCGAACTGGCGCACCGTCGTGCGCAGACCCTGGCCGATCAGCCATCCCCCACCCGTCAGTAGCGCCAGCCCAACGAAGAGCCGTAGGGCAGGTCGTCGAACGCGCTCGTCGTCGTCGTCGGCGAGCAGTTCGCGTCCTGAGCGTGCCAGTCCAACCAGCGCCACGACCGACCAGACCACGAGCAGCCCGCCTTCGGGGCGTGAGAGATGCCCGTCGACCGCGAACGCGAACAGTGGCAGCGGCGAGATTGCGGTCCAGACCGCAAAGCGGGTTGGGAGCTTGACGCGGATTGGGGCGATCAGCCCGCCGAGGCCCGCCACGCCGAACGCCAGGAACGTCACGCCGCCCAGGAACGTGCCGGCCGCGGCGCCGGGCAATCCCTTCGCGTTGGCCGCGATCCCGGCTGCGAGGTTCTCGGTCTCGAACCCGGACAGGGCGACCGATAACACGAACGGGGCGATCCCGAGCGCCAGAGCGACGCCGAGCATCCCGTCGACGAACATGTCGGCGCCGAACACGACCACACCGAGTCCAAAAAGAAGAACGACGACACCGACGGCTCCAGACACTCGTCAAAAACCGGCGTTGCTCACGTCTGGAGGCACACCCGGGATCGCCAGGTCGCGGCAACACGGCGTCGCGTTTGTCGGTATGGGGCAATTCGATCGACAGTCCATGCTCCCGCCGCAACTCAATCACGACTGAGTGCAATACGCCTCGTCCGCAGTCGGTGAGAGGGCACCCGCCCGGCTGGCGCGCCAAGCTCGGAGGCGCACCTTGGCCATCGGCCAGATGATGCTGGTTTCGCACCGTCGGCTGGATTAGACTCCGGCCACACTTTTGGTGGAAGGTGTACGAACGGGGAGGGACCGTATGAGGGTGCGGCTCGGCAATCGGCGCTCGTTGCTGTGGGTATCGATGGCGATGTTGCTCGGGTTGGCGGTGCCGGCAGGGGCGATGGGGGCGGTGAAGTTCACGCGCGTCGGGACGATTCCTGGCGTCGGCGGGCCGGTCGAGGGCGTGACGCGCACCTCGAACGGCCAGCTTCATCTCGTGTTCCCGACGTCCCAGAATGGCGCGCAGGGCCTGACGTCTGTGACGATCAGTCCGACCGGCAGCCTGGGACCGTCGGTCCAGGCGCTGTCGACCGACTGGGGGGTGACGCCGCCAGGCCTCCTGGCTCTCCCGGGCGGCACGCTCGAAGCGGTGTTCGGGGCGATCTCGCCGGTGAACAACCAGGACGGCATCTGGGGGATCACGTCGAGCGACGGCGGCGGGTGTCGCTCGCGAATCCAGGTGGCATCTATCTCCAGCAGGTGGCCCCGAAGAACATAAAGCTCTAGAGATTTCGTATCACGCAAAACTTGCGTGATACGCAAGCTTCCTGCTACGGTCCTGAACATGACCGAGCAGATCGCCCCCACCTACAGCCGGCGCCAGCGCCAGCGCGAGGAAACTCGCCGCGACCTGGCGATCATGGCGCTGGAGCTGGCGAGCGCGCGCGGACTCGAGAATGTCCGGGTCCCGGACATCGCCGCGGCCGCGGGCGTCTCGACGCGGACGTTCAACAACTACTTCCCGAGCAAGGAGGCGGCCATCGCGTGGCCCGCGATGAGGCGCGCCAGGGAGATGGCCGACAACCTGCTCGCCCGTCCCTCAGATGAGCCACTCCGGGACGCGCTCCTCGCCGCCGTCACCGCAATGCACCGGCCGCCGAGTGAGCCCGTGCAGCCCGGTGACTGGCTGGGCAAGCTCCGTTCGCTCGTGGCCAAGGAGCCGGCGTTGCGGGGGGAGTACCTGAAGGCTTTCGCCGCGGCCGAGGTGGCACTCGCGAACGCGATCGCCGTGCGCACCGACACGAGCGAGGACGAGCTGTGGCCGAAAGTGCTCGCCGCGATGGTCGTCGGCGCCGAACGCGCCGCCATCAGGCACTGGATTCAGCGCGACGAGAAGGGCGTCCGTCTCGACGCCACGGTTCGAGAGGCGCTGCAACAGGCGCTGGCGGGGGTCGACCGATGAGTACTCACGCCGACAAAGTGGACCTTCCCATGTCGGTCGATCCAGCCGCGAGGCGGTCGATGCGACGCGCGCTTCCGTTCCTCGTCGTGCCGCTCATCGTGTACGCGATTGCCCGCCAGTTCGTCTCCTCCTCTACCGTGGCGCTCGGCATCGCCGGAGCGATCCCGGTCCTCTACAGCATCGTGCTCGCGGTCGTACGACGCCGGATCGACGTCTTCCCGCTGCTCTCGGGCGTCGCCTTCTCGGCGGCCTGCGTCATCTCGGTGCTGAGCGGGGGCAGCTCGCTGCCGCTGAAGGTAGACGAGGCGGTGATCACCTTCGGGATCGGCGTGGTGCTGCTGATCGCCGCGCTGATCCGCCGGCCGATACCGATCGCGAAGCTCCTGCGCGTCCATTCGCCGACGAAGCAGATGGACGGCCCGCTCGGAGTCGCGGTCGGGGGCTTCCTGATCTTGCACGCACTGCTCCACATCGCACTGGCCGTGTCGCTCTCGACGAGTTCGTATGTCGTCACCTCCCGGATCGTCGACTGGGGCACGATCGCCCTGGGGGTCCTGGGCCTCGGGGCGTATCGGCGCCACGTCGAGCGCCAGCGGTAGGCCGGGGCACCCGGACAGCGGCTACGATGCCGGCATGGCCGGATGTGGCCGAGTCAGCCGCGTCGCCGCCACAGCAGCAACTCTGGGTTGTGCCGCCGTGCTCGCCGCGGGATGCGGGAGCGGCGGGCCAGCCAGCGCCGCCCAGCCATCCGGGTCCACTGCTCAGCCATCCGGGTCCGCCGCGCCCGCGTCAACGGCTTCCGCGCCCGCGTCAACGGCTTCCGCGGCCACGTCGACGGCGACCGAGACCGCCGACAGCGGACTCGCCACCGGCTCCGAGCGCCGCAAACTCGCGGTGCGTTACCTGGCGATCGCCAGAGCGGGCAACCGTGGGCTCGATCGGTCTCTCGACCCGCTCGGCGACCGCGACAAGAGCCGCCTCGGACCCGCGAGGGCCGACCTGCGCTACGCCGCGAACGTGGAGCACACGTTCGACCGGCGCCTGAACCGGATCCCCTTCCCGCCCGAGACCGAGCACGTCGCGCGGACTCTGTACCGGGTGAACCAGGCCCGGGCGAGCCTGACCGAAGCCGCCTCGCACTCCACCTCCGTGGGTGAGCTTCACTCCTACGAGCGCCGGCTGGGCGACGCGAACAAGCCGGTCGAAGCCGCGGTAAAGACCCTCCGCCGACAGCTCGGCCTTCCGCCCCCGCCGAGCAGCTGAGCTCTACCTTCCGGGCGATGGTCGGCAGTCTGCGCGTTGACGATCCCGAGCTGCGCTACGCGGCCGTCCGCCTGTGCTCGGACCTGCCTCTCCCCGATCCCAACTTCGTCCGTGAGAACGGAGGCTGGGTACTGTGCCTGCCCGAGGTCCGGCTCGCGCGCCTGGAGTACCAGCTCGAGCTCTCCGACCACGATGGCACGTCCCGGATCGTCTGCGACCCGGGCAACCCCGAGCGGGCCCCGGGCGCCTTTGGAGAGAAGTCCGTCGTGCTGGCTCCCAGCTACCGCCCGCCGGCGTGGCTGAACGAGCCGGCGACCATCGGGGCCACCCAGGAGGTGCGCGTGCGCGTGCTCGGGCAGGAGATCGGGGTCACGATCTGGTCGCCCGCCGAGGGCGCGTTGCCACTGCTCGCCGCCCACGACGGACCCGAGTACGACGCGCTCGCCGGCCTCACGCACTACGCCGGCGCAATGATCGAGCGCGGCGCGCTACCCCCGTTTCGGATCGCCTTCCTACCCCCCGGCGATCGCGACGAGTGGTACTCGGCCTCGGCGGTCTACGGCCGTGCGCTCACTCGGCGGGTCCTCCCCGCCGTCCGCGACGAGGTCGCGGTCGCGGGGCCTCCGATAGGGATGGGCGCGAGCCTGGGCGCGCTGGCGCTACTCCAGGCGCAGCGGGCCTGGCCGGACACGTTCAGCGGTCTGTTCCTGCAGTCGGGGAGCTTCTTCATGCCGCGCTTCGATCGCCACGAGTCGGGGTTCCCGCGCTACGGTCGCATCACGCGCTTCGTCGCCGGCGTCCTGCGCA
The DNA here is from genome assembly GCA_963812225.1 of uncultured Solirubrobacterales bacterium. GTDB lineage: Bacteria > Actinomycetota > Thermoleophilia > Solirubrobacterales > Solirubrobacteraceae > Palsa-465. Next base: position 64,297 of record CAWEUN010000001.1, on the reverse strand, counting down.
CTCTGGCGGCCGGCGATCCGGTGCGTGTGACGATGACCTGCGGTGCCGAGGAGGAGAACATCCACAACAACCGGGTGATGGCCTCATCGCTGGTCGCACAGGGCTACCCCGCCCGCCTCCACGAGGTCGCAGACCTGCACAACTACACCGGCTGGCGCGACGCGTTCGATCCTCACCTGACGCAACTGCTCGCGCGTCTCTGGGCGCCTCGATGAACGGCGTGGTCAGCTACGGACACTGGGGCCGCCCTGTGCTCGCGTTCCCGGCCGAGGCCGGCGACGCCGGCGAGTTCGAGCGCCGGGGGATGGTGGCCGCGATCGGTGAGCTGCTCGCGGCCGGTCGCGCGAAGCTCTACTGCGTCGACTCCTTCGACGGCGAGTCGTGGTCGAACCGCAACGTCCCGCTGGAGGAACGCGCGCGCCGTCATCAGTCCTACGAGTCCTGGATCCTCGACCACGTCGTCCCGTTCGTCCGCGACGACTGCGGTGGCGCGAGTGAGCTGATCGCGTGCGGCTGCAGCCTCGGCGCGTTTCACGCCGCCAACTTCGCGCTGAAGCGCGCGGACGTGTTCCCGCTCGCGATCTGCATGTCCGGGAGCTACGACCCGTCCGCGTGGGACGGCTGGGGCGAGCGCGGCGACGCGGCGTACTTCAACAATCCGATGGACTACATCGCCCACCTCGAGGGGGATCACCTCGAGTGGCTGCGCCGGCAGGTCGAGCCTGCTGCTCGTCTGTGGCCAGGGCCAGTGGGAGGACACGACCGGCGCGCTCGAATCGACGCGCCACTTCGCCGAGCTGCTCGATTCCAAGAGCATCCGTTGCGAGCTGGACCTGTGGGGGTATGACGTTGCTCACGACTGGCCGTCGTGGCGCGCGCAGCTCGCGCACCACCTCCCGCGTTTCTGCTGATGGCTGACACCACTCATCTCATCGGTCTGCTGCTGGGCACCGAGGAGGACTGGCCGACAGCGTTCGAGACGCTCGTCGCGCGGCTCGGGACGATCACCGACGCCGCCGGGCAGCGCCACCGGATCGCCACCGAGCGCATCACGATGGAGCCGTTTGACCTGCGGGACCGCCCAAGGTACGAGCTCGTCATCGACCGCCTGGCCTACTGGTACTACCTGCCGCGCGAATGGCTCAAGAAGGTCGCGCTCATGAACGACGTGTACCTGCTCAACAGCCCGTTCACGTTCCAGTCGATGGAGAAGCACGCGGCCTACTGCGCGATGATCCGACTGGGCCTCAAGGTCCCGCAGACGGTGCTCGTACCACACAAGGACCCGCCCGACAACGCGCGCTTCCAGTACACGGCCGCCCGCTACAACCTGCCGTTCGACCTGGCCGCGATCGCGGAGCAGATCGGCTATCCGCTGTTCATGAAGCCTTACGACGGCGGGCAGTGGATCGGCGTCAACCGCGTTCGCGACCGCGACGAGCTGCTGCGCGCCTACGACGCCTCCGGCCGCCGGCTGATGCACCTCCAGGCGTCGGTCGAGGGGTTCGACGCGTTCGCGCGCTCGCTCTCGATCGGCCCCGAGACGATGGTGATGAAGTTCCGGCCCGACCTGCCGATGCACGACCGCTACGCGGTCTCGCATGACTTCCTCTCCCCGGAGCTCGGCGACGAGGTGCTGACGATCAGCCGGCTCGTCAACGCGTTCTTCCGCTGGGAGTTCAACTCGTGCGAGTGCCTGGTGCGCGGCGACGAGGTCCACCCGATCGACTACGCGAACGCTTCGCCGGACGTCGCCCTGACGAGCCTGCACTACTACTTCCCGTGGGCGATCAAGACGCTGCTGAAGTGGTGCACGTTCTGCTTAGTGACCGGGCGCCGGCCGCAGCTCGATCTCGACACGCGCCACTACTTCGAGATCGGTGACCGCGAGGACCTCAGCTACGAGGAGAAGCTCGGCGCCTACCGCCGGCTCGCCGACGAATACTTCGAGGCCGACCGCTATCACGACTTCTGCGACAGCCGGCTGAGCCACGTCGACGAGTTGGTCCTCGACTGGGTCGGCTCCTCCGAGTTCGACCACCTGCTGGTGAGGACCGTGCGCTCCACCTACCCGTCCGACGAGCACGAGCGGTTCATCGAGCATCTGCGCGGGCTCGTCGGCCAGTGGGTGCGCGAGCAGGGCCGGCAGCCGGCCTGGGCGTGACGCCCGCCGGGCTCGAGGCGCACGACGCCGCCCGTCGGCGCTGACGCCGCTATTCCATCCCGCCGGGTGCTCGCGCCAGTCGGCGCATGAGCACGCCGATCGCGGCGAGCGACCCGCCGAGACACGCGAGCAGGACGAGGTCGAGGCCGGTGAACGGCAGCCCGCCGACGGTGCCGCCGCCGGTACCGCCCGCGCCGGTGCCGCCGACGGAGCCGCTGGCGCCGACCGCCAGCACCGAGCAGAGCTGCGGGTTGTACGCCTGGCAGGTCGAGCTCGGGCTGGCCGAGGCGACGTGGGCCGAGCCGCGCCCGGAGGTTCCCTTCTCGGTTCGTTTGATGGCCACCGCCGGGGGGGCCGGAGGCGGCGACACGGCCGACTCGAGCGTCGTCATGTGCTGGCCGATCGGCGCCGCCAACGCCGCCGTGACGAGGGCCGCGAGTGCCCCCAAGGTGAGCGCCGTCTGCCCCGCGGAGGACGCGCGGCCGGCGCGCTGCCCGCCGAGGGCGCGTGTCGCGAGCGCCGCCACGGCGGCCCAGAGCGCCAGGGCACGCTTGCCCGAGTAGCGGTTCAGGAAGGCCTTGACCACGTCCGGGTCGAAGTGCGTGCCGGACTCCGCGTGCAGCACGTCGATCGCGCGCTTGTGGGTCGCCGCAGCGCGGTAGGGCCGCGGGGAGACGATCGCGTCAAACGTGTCGGCGACGGCGAGAATGCGCGCGCCGATCGGGATCTCGTCACCCGCCAGGCCATCGGGATAGCCGGTGCCGTCCATCCGCTCGTGGTGGTGGCGGACGATCGTCGTCAGCTCGGCGTCGCCCAGGCAGGCCACGAGGGCCGCGCCGTCCGCCGCGTGGTGCTTGACGACCTCGAACTCATCCGGGGTCAGCTTTCCGGGCTTGTTGAGGATCTCTCGAGGCACGTCGAGCTTTCCGATGTCGTGCACGGTCGCGGCCGCCCGCACCGTCGCCACTTCCTCGTCCGAGAGGCCCATCCCGCTGGCGACGAGTGCGGCGTTGCGCGCGACACGCCGCGAGTGACCGATCGTGTATTGGTCCTGGGTCTCGAGTGCCGCCGTCACGTCCTTCAGGACTCGGCCGTTTTGCTCCGCTTCGTCCGTACCCGCGCGAGCGCCTTGCTCGGCCCGCGTCGTCTCCAGCAGCTCGCCTGCGTTGGCCAGCTTCCGGTCGGCCCTGACCCGGCGCAGCCACCCCCACAGGAGCAGCTCGCTGAACATCAGGTCGCCGGAGTGACGGCCGCGCTGCCAGTACGCGCTTCCGAGCCACGAAATCGTCAGCGACAGCGCGACGGCGATCAGGACGCACAGCCACCAAGAGGAGATCACGCCCTCTTCGCGCAACACCCACACCGCCACCGCCGGCACGACCACGACGAGCGCGGTGACCAATGCCACGAGCGGCAGGTAACGAGATGCGGAGGGAGCCCTCCGCTCGCTCATCGTGTTCGCCCCCCGTCGCCCTCAAACGGCTCGATCGTCGCAGTGCGCATATCCAAGCCTCCAGCTGGAGCCCGCCGAATGAGCGTACCACCGCCCTGCGCTCACCCGCATCGGGTGACGTTCGCTCACGCTGGGCGGTGGAGAATGTCGCGATGGACCTGGACGTTGCCGTCGCGCGGTTCGACGGCCGTAACGCGGCGAGCGACGCCTACTACGCCGCCAGCGGGCGTGCCGGCGCGAACGCCCGCTGGCCTCGCGAGGTCGGCTTCGTCGAGCACCATCACAACGATCACCTCGTCATGCGGGGCACGTTCGCGGGCCATTACGTCGATTTCGAAGAGGGGCACCGCGTATCGGGGAGCGGAGCGGTCAGCGGCTTCGCCGGCGGGATGGTGCTCGGGGCGCTCCTCGGCCCTGCCGGGATGGCGGCGGGGATGATCGCCGGCGCCACGATCGGGTCCCAGGTCGGCGACCCGAACGAGACCGAGCCCGAGCCGCAGGACCTGGCCGACCGGATCCGGCAAGCCGTCCCGCTCGACGGCTCGGCGATCGTCCTGATCGCGTCGCCGAGCGACGTCGACGAGATGCTGGCCGCGATCGGCGACGGCGCCGATGTGCTCCGCCGCTCGCTCACGCCGGATGAGGTCGCCGCGCTCCAGTCATCGCTCAGCGGGACACCGGCCGCGTCGCCCGGGCCGACCGAGGAGGGCGAGGTCGCGTTCGAGGACTCGGAGTCCTCGTAGCGCACACGCCGGCGGAACTCAGCGCCGAGACCCCACAGATGTAGCGCCTCGGAACTCGCGGTCCCCGGCGCGACGAACCGCCGCGCCGGGGGACGAGTTTGCAGGATCAGTGCTTCAGCGAGCGAGCCCGCGCCACCATCGACGTCATCGTATGGCTACCGCGTGACAGTGAGCTGATGTCGCTGAACAGCTGAGCGAGGTTGGGTGTGCCCCACCCCGTGGCCAGATCCGTGACGGGCTGATCGCCGCGTGCTGGCTCCTGCCGCTCGACCCAGTCGTGTTTGACCGGGTGTGGTCGGCGGAGCCGGAAGCAGCCAGCTAGCGCACGCGGACACGTCCGCCGCCCGACGGTGCGAGCGTCGGGCCGCGGCGCACCATGCGCGCGGGCGGCCCGGCCGGCTCGAGCTCGCGATCGGTCACGACGGCTTCGATGAACAACTCGAGCTCGAGCATCGCGAGGGCGGCGCCGAGGCAGCGGTGCGCGCCGCCGCCGAATGGCAGATACGCGTAGCCGTCGGGCTGATCTTCGAGGAAGCGCTCAGGGCGGAACTCCTCGGGGTCGGGGTACAGCTCGGGGTCGCCGTGGATCCCCTGTGCGTCGACGAGGATCAGCGTGCCGGGGCCGATCACCCATTCGCCAACCGGGAACGGCTCGAGGACGTGACGCCCCGCGCTCGCGTAGATCAGCGTCCGCGCGCGCAGCACCTCCTTGGCGGCCGCCTTGAGATAGTCGCGATCGCCCGCCGCGACCGTCTCGCGGATGCGCCGGGCCACCGGCGGGTTGTGGGCGAGCAGGTCGCACGCCCATGAGATCGCAGTCGCGGTCGTCTCGTGACCGGCGGCCACGAGAGTGACGAGCTCGTCGCGCAGGTCTTCGTCAGATAGGCCCACTCCATCGTCGTCGCGTGCGCGGACGAGCATCGCGAGCACGTCCGTCCGCTCGTCGAGCGCAGGGTCCCCACGGGTGCGGGCGATGTGCTCGCGGAGGAGCAGATCGAGCCGGTCAAGGCGACCGAACACCGGCTCGGCGAGGACGTTCCACCAGGCCCGCTTTCCGAGCACGTCGGGCATGAACAGGGCGAGGTTGCTCAGCGGCGTGTTGAACGACTCGAAGATCTGGCCGAGTTCGGTGCGCAGCTGCGGATCCCGGACGCCCAGCACGAGCTCGAGAATCAGCTCGAGCGTGACCGCCCTCGCGCGCGGTGAGGTCGCGATGACCTCGCCGGGGCTCCAGGTCGCCACCTCCGCCTCGGCCAGTTCACCGATCCATTGCGCGTACGACTTCACCGCCGCTCCGTGGAACGGCGGCAGGTCCAGGCGCCGGCGAGCGAGATGCTCAGCCGGTTCGAGCACCATCAGCGAGCGCTCGCCGACGAGCGTCTTGAGGAGATCGTTGCCGTGTCGACGCACGAGCGGATCGCCGGTGAACAGCCCGCGGATCACGTCGCGGTCGCTGGTCACGACCGCCGGCGGGAATCCCGGAAGGCGGACGGTCCACGTGCACCCGAACCGCGCGCGGCACTGCGCGAAGAGGCCGGGCTGATCGAACGTGTACCAGACGGTCTGGAGCGGCCCCGGCATCCGCGGGCCGGGCGGCAGCTCGGTCTCGGCCAACGCCCGCCTACCCATGCTCCGAGATCACCAGCCGCAAGGCGCCCACGCAGTTACCCGGCGTCGGAATCCGCTCCACGCGGACTTGGCCGCCGAGCGCGCTCGAAATCTCCTCCATCAACCGGTCGTACGTCCGGCCGTGCCGCTCGTAATCCACCCGCGGGGTCACGCCGCGGGCTCTACTGCATCGAGTTCATCGAGTGCATCGCGCCGCCGTGCGAGCCGCCCGGCACGGTGAGACCGGGGACCGAGTGCGGGAACGCGAGGACTCCCGCCGCGAGCGCCACGAGGATCGCCGCGGTGCCCCACGTCACCGTCCGCCGCCACGGGAGGGTCTTCTCGAGCACGATCATCGCCGCGATGACCGCCATCCACACGAGACTCATGACCCCGAGCGCGAACAGCGCGGCCATCAGCGCCCAGCAGCAGCCGAGGCACCACGCCGCGTGGCGCGAGCCCATCTGCACCGCGCCCACCGGCCCGTCGCGCCAGTTGCCGAGCAGGAATCCAAGCGGGCTGCGGCACTTGGCCAGGCACACGTCCTTCAGCGGCGTGAGCTCGTAGACGGCAGCGGCGGCTAGGACTCCCGCCGCCACCCATTGCCCACCCGAGTCCCACGCGAGTGCGCCGCCGAACAGGCTTCTGCCGAGCTCGAACAGCCCGTACGCGACCACGCCGGCGGCCCCCCACACGACGAGGTAGGACCCCGCGAACAGCACCGCGCGGCTGTGTCCCTGGCGCCGGGTCATCGTCGCGTAGAGCGCGGCCGTCGGCGCCAGCGCGGGAAACATCATCGCCGCCATCATCACGACCCACACGCCGAGAAACCACCCGAGCGACCCGAGCGCCGTGCCCGGTCCGGCATCCATCCCGACCATGCGGTCGGCCGTCGACCACCACGCCAGTCCGGCGAGCACGAGCAAGAGGGCGACCAGTCCCAGGCGAGCGCGCACGGCCGCGAACGCGGCGCCGAGTTCCGTTCGCTCCGACGAGGAGTCTGTGAATGCGCGGGACGCGACCGCGCTCATCCCACCCACGAGAACGACGACCGGGAGAAAGCCGAGTTCCCCTCGTATTGGATTCCGAAGGCGTCGATTTTCGAGCGCGTCGCGTGGGCCACGGTCAGCTCCGATCCGGCCGGGTGAAAGATGCCGGTGAGTCTCGCCGGCTCGCCCGTCGCCGATCCAAACGGTACGACATCCTCGATCTCGAAGTCGACCGCGTCGCCGATCCGAATCGAGTGGCGCAGGCCTTCTTCCTCAACGACGATCGGGGCGCGCTCGAGGCCGAGGGTCTCGCCGATCAGCGGTCCGAGGGCCTGCATCGGGCCGCCCAGCGCCCCGGAGAACACGGCCCCGAGCATCTCCGCCTGCTCGTCCGTCGCCGCGGCATCGATGAACACGCCAAGACGCCAGCCACCGTCGGTCATCACCTTGGGCGTGTCGGCGACCGCCGCGACCGTCAGCCCGCTGACGTCGGTCCCGTCCACCTCCCCCTCCTTGACATTGAAGACGAGCGTTACGCGGCAGCGTTCGTGGGTCGCGCCAAGGGCAAACGACGCCGTGCACGGACACACCACGTCGCACGAGCAGGTCTCGAAGTAGGAGCCTTCAAGTTGCCAGGACATCTGTCCTCCTCATCTCGACGCGCCTCCCGTTGATGGTCCGATTCTCGCGCCCCCGGCGCCGGCGAGTCAACCTGAGCCGGCTCTTGTGTGACCGTGCTCACACGGGCGTCGCCGACCCTCTCCGTGATCGCCCGCACAGACCCCGGCGCTTACCGAACGTAAGCTCAGACCATGGATACCTTCAGGCTCCGCGACGGAACCGAGGTCGCGATCAGGGCCATCCGGCCCGACGACGGGCCGCGCATCAGCGCCGCGTACGAACGGCTCTCACCGCAGTCCCGCTACGGGCGCTTCCTGGTGGCGAAGCCGTATCTGAGCTCCGCCGAGGTCGAGTACCTCGTCGACATCGACCGCGCGAACCATTTCGCGCTCGTGGCGACGCTGCTCGACGATCCAGACGAGATCGTCGGCGTCGCCCGGTTCGTGCGCCTCCCGGAGGCTCCCGCCGCCGCCGAGTTCGCGGTCGTGATCGGCGACCCGTGGCAGAGTCAGGGGCTCGCGAGCGAGCTCCTCACTCGGCTCGCGCGAGCCGCTCCGGCGTACGGCATCGAGCGTTTCCACGCGACGATGCTCGCCGACAACGTCCGAGCTCACCGGCTGGTGCGGGGACTCGGCGGGGCGAGCAGCCTGCGCCGGCGGGGGACGCTCGACGAGCTCGAGATCGACCTCGCCGCCTGACGCGGCCGCCTCCCTGCGATGATCGCCGGGTGCCGTGGAAGCTGACCGTGCGCGCCGGGCCGCGAGTCGAGCGCAGCCGCTTCGCCGACCTCGACGACGCCCTGGACGCGCTCGAGCAGCGCGCCCGTGGGTTGGCCGAGGACGCCCCCCGCGAGCAGGTCGACGCCAAGATCAAGCGCTTCGAGCCGGTCCAGCAGGTCTCGGCGCGGCTCGAGCTCGCCGGCCCGGAGCGCCTGCTGCCGAGCGTCCGCGCCGGCGTTGATGTTCGCGGCGATGGCTCGACCGAGGCGTACCGGGGCCGGGTCAAGCGCGAGCTCGTCGAGCAGCGCAAGGACGAGAGCTCATACGAGGCCCTCAGGCGCGCGCTGGCCACACGCGCCGGCGCGAAAAAGTCGTAGGGCCAGCGCGGCGGCTCGGTAGAACGGCAGCAGGGAGGGAGGGGCTCGGTCGGGCTCTTGGCGACCGACAAAATCTCGGTTTCGCTCTCGTAGATGGTGCATAACACGTCAACCTCGCCACGAATCCCGAGCCCTGTCGAGCTGTGCATGAGGAGTGTGCATAAGTCGACAGGGCTCCCCGCTGGCGCCGGTTCTGTCGTGTTGTGCATCATGAAACGCCGGCTCCGGCCCCCATGAGCCCTCCGCCTCAGGTGACCTCGCGCAGGCGACCCGTCTCGACCTCGTACACGAACCCGCGGATCGAGTCCTTGTTGGGCACGAACGGCGATGCCTTGATGCGCGCGATCGACTGGCGAACGTCCGCGTCCAGATCGCTGAACGCCTCGGCCGCCCACTCCGGCTTGAGCCCCGTGTCCTGCTCGATCGCCGCCTTGAAGTCGTCGTCCTTGAAGGTCAGCATGCCGCAGTCCGTGTGATGGATGAGGATGATCTCCTCGGTGCCGAGCAGCCGCTGGGAGATCGCGAGCGACCGGATCTCGTCGTCGGTGACGACGCCGCCGGCGTTGCGGATGACGTGTGCGTCACCCTCCCGTAGACCGAGTATTCCGTAGACGTTCAGCCGCGCGTCCATGCAGGCGACGACCGCCACCTTGCTCCCGGGGGGCATCGGCAGATCGCCCTTCGAAAACCCGGCCGCGTAGGCCTCATTGTTCTGGAGGAACTCGTCGGTGGCGCTCATGGCATTCGCATTCCCTCTGGTCGGACTAAATCGATCGAATTAGTCTATTTGACTGTGCCTGCGAGTGAGACTTCTACAGCACGAGCGTGGCTCCGTGCCGCCGGAGCCACCTCAGGTGCTCGCGATAGTCCGGCGAGTACGAGCCCAGCAGCGCCCAGAACCTCGGCGAGTGATCCATGATCTCGAGATGGCACACCTCGTGCCAGACCACGTAGTCGAGCACGGGCTCGGGCGCCAGCAGCAGTCGCCAGTTGAAGCTCATCGCGCCCGACCTCGAGCAGCTCGCCCACCGCGTCCGCTGCCCGCGGATCGTCAGCCGCGAATACGACACGCCCGCCTCGGCACAGGCTCGATCGAGGCGTGGCGCGATCTCGGCGTGGGCGGCGCGGCGGTACCAGCGCTCGAGCGCGGCGTCGCGCTCCGGCGGCTCGCCGGGGACGAGCAGCTGATCGCCCCGGCGGTGGACGCGCATCCTCCCCGGCACCGGCACGACGTGCAGCGTTTGATTTAGATAGGGGAGGGTGTTGGCTCGGGCCGCCACCGCCTGTCGTGCCCGGTCGAGCTCTCGCACCCGGCGTTCGATCCACGGGCGCAGCTCGCGGATCGCCGCGGCCGCCTCTCGCTCGGATGCCCTGCGGGGCAGCACGACCTCGACGCCACGGGTCGCGTCGACAGTGACCCGGACGCGGCGGGCGCGCTCGGAGCGGCGGACGCTGTAGGAGATCTGCTCCACGGCGCGACAGGGTACGGTCCCCTCCTGACGTGCCCTCCTTCCCGGATTTGCCAGAGTCGCTCAGTGACGGAGCGGTCACGCTCCGCCTTGGGGCGGAGCGCGACATACCCGAAATCCTGATCGCCTATCAGGACGACCGTCACATGCACGAGCGGCAGGGAATCGAGCGGCCGCCGAGCGGAGCTGAGCTCGGCCGCGACGCCGAGCGGGCGGCGATCGAACGCACGGCGGGGATCCACCTCGCGCTGACGATCCTCGAGCCCGGCTCCGACGTCTGCCGCGGTCGGATCTTCACGACCGACGTCGAGTGGCGCCACGCCCGCGCGGAGGTGGGGATGTGGCTCGCGCCCCAGGTCCGCGGACGCGGCATGGCACCCCGCGCGCTCAGGCTGATGTCGGACTGGCTGCTGACAAACACCCCGCTGGAGCGCCTTCAGATCACGACCGAACCCGACAACGCGCCGATGCTCGCGACCGCCCGGGCGGCGGGGTACCTCGACGAGGGGATTCTCCGCGGCTACACGCTCGAGCGGGGCCGCCGGGTCGACTGCGCGATCCTGTCGCTGCTCCCGAGCGATCTGCACGGGTAAGGGAGACAATGGATGCTGTTCGGAACCAGACAGTCGCTCGCGCCATGACCGGCCACTCCCGCGTGAAGCTGCCCGCCGGCGTCCGCACGCCGTTCCAGGTCTACGTCAACGGCGTGCTCCAGGAGCTCGGCGTCGACTACCGGATCAGCGAGCACGAGCTCGTGTTCGAGCGCGAGCTCGTCAGCCAGAAGCTCGGCCTATGGGCGTGGTTCATCGGCTTCTGGGGGATTGGGACCTATAAGCGCAACGACGAGGTCGACGTGCGCTACGAGATCGAGGGCCGCCCAACGGTGGCCCACGCGCTCGAGATCATCCCCCCAGGGTCTTGACGACGTCGCGGGCGACCCAGGGCTGAAGCAGCCTGCAGCGCCGAGAGAATCGCGCGTGTGGCCGGGGAGCGGTTGAGCGTGTAGAAGTGGATCCCGGGCGCGCCGCGAGCGAGCAGCTCGGCGCACTGGAGCGTCGCGTAGGCGACGCCAAGCTGAAGGACGGCGTCGCGGTCGGTGGCGCGCCACTCGAGGGCCTCGAGGAGCAGCTGCGGGATCGACGCGCCGCACATGCCGGTGATCGTCTTGATCTGGCCGACGTCGGTGATCGGCATGATCCCGGGCAGGATCGGAACCTCGATGCCGACCGCCCGCGCCTCGTCGACGAACCGGAAGTAGAGCTCGTTATCGAAGAAGAGCTGGGTGATCAGGAACGTCGCCCCGGCCGCGACCTTCTCGCGCAGGAACCGCAGGTCGTGGGCCATGTCCGGCGCCTCGGGATGGACCTCCGGGAAACACGCAGCTCCGACCGCAAAGGGGTAGCGCTCGGTGATCAGCGAGGCCAGCTGGGTCGAATAGTGCAGACCGCCGGGATGGGGCTTCCACTCTGTCTCGCCCCGGGGCGGGTCACCGCGCAGCGCGAGCACGTTCTCGATTCCGGCCTCGGCGATATCGTCGAGGACCCCCTGGAGCTCCTCTCTGGTCGCGCCGACGCAGCTGAGGTGGGCCATCGCCTCGATGCCGAGGTCCTGCTTGAGCCACTTCGTGACCTCGACCGTCCGGGCCCGCGTCCCGCCGCCGGCTCCGTACGTGACCGACACGAAATCGGGGTCGAACGCCCGCAGGTCCTCGAGCGTGAGTCTGAGGTTCTGCTCGCCCTCGTCCGTCTTGGGCGGAAAGAACTCGAACGAGAAGACAGGCCCCTCACTCGCCGCGATGATCTCGTCGATCCTCAAGGTGGGGGCACTCTAGCAACCTTGACACGGGTGTGTCAAGGTTCTGCGGAGCCGCGTCAGCCCGCTGCGGGCTCGGGGAGCGCGCGCTCGCCCGTGGTAGCGGCGGCGCGGGCGGTGGCTCCTTCGACTCTCAGGTGCGGCAGCAGCCGGTCGAGCCCGACCGGCAACTTCCAGTTGGCGTCGCCGAACATCAGCATCAGCGACGGGACGAGCACCGACCGCACGATCAGCGCGTCGAGCAGGACGGCGCTGGCCAAGCCGACTCCGAACAGGTCGATGATCCGCTCGCCGCCGAGGATGAATGCCCCGAAGACCAGGATCATGATCGCGGCCGCGGCGGTGATCGTGCGCCCGGTGGCGGCGAGGCCATGCGTGACCGCCTCGCGGTTGTCACCGCGGCGATGCCATTCCTCGTACATGCGGGTTACGAGGAACACCTCGTAATCCATCGACAGGCCGAACAGAATCGCGAACAGGAACACCGGCACGAACGCCTCGATCGGGCCGGTCTTGTCGATGCCGAGCAACGAGGCACCGATCCCGTCCTGGAAGATCGCCGTCACCACGCCGAACGCCGCGGCCGCCGAGAGCAGGTTCATCAACGCTGCGGTCAGCGGAATGAGGAGGCTGCGGAACACGCACATGAGCAGTAGGAAGCTGAGCACCACCACCACTCCGAGGAACAGCGGAAGCTTGCGCGAGAGCACCTTGCTGAAGTCGAAGAAGATCGCCGTCTGGCCGCCGACGAGGACGTGCAGGCCCGTGCCACGGGTCGCGTCCGGGACGACGGTGTTGCGGACCTTCTGCAACAGGTTCGAGGTCGAGACGGCCTGGGGAGACCCCTTCGGGTAGACGTTGGCGAGCGCCACCGCCTCGCCGCCGGCGGCGCGGCTCGGGATGAAGCGCGGCTGCGTCGTGCTGACGACGTCGGGGGTCGCGGCCACGGCATCGACGACCTTCCTGAACTGCGCCTCCTGCTCTGGCCCCGAGACCTGCGCGACGAGCTGCAGCGGCCCGTTGTAGCCGGGCCCGAAGCCCTTGGCGAGCAGGTCGTAGGCCTTGCGCGTCGTCGAGCCGGACGGGTCGGACCCAGCGTCGGCCGAGCCCAGCCGCATCGAGAAGAACGGGATCGCGATCAGGATCATCACCCCAGCAGCGGCGGCGGCGAACAGCGCCGGGCGCTTCTCGATCAGGCCCGCCCAGCGCGCCCATCCCGCCGACTCGTCGGTGGTGCGAAGCTCTCCAGCCTTCAGTTGGCGCCGCTCGCGGCGGCGGAGCACCTTCGTCCCGAAGAAGCCGAGCAGCGCCGGCAAGAGCGTGAGCGCGGCGACGACCGTCAACGCCACCGCGATGCATGCCGCGATCGCGACCCCGTAGAGGAAGCTAACGCCGAGCGCGAACAGCCCCAGCAGGGCGATGCAGACGATCATCCCGGCGAAAAGCACGGCGCGACCGGATGTGTCGACCGACTCGATCACCGCCTCCTCGCCGGTCAGTCCCCGCAGTAGGCCCTGGCGATAGCGCGTGAGGATGAACAGCGAGTAGTCGACACCAACGCCGAGCCCGATCAGCAGCGAGAGCTCGTTGCTGAACGACGCCATCTGGATCGCGTGCGAGAGCAGGCCGATCACGGCCACTCCGGTGCCGAGCGCCAGGCCGGCGGCCAGCAGCGGGAGCAACATCGCGAGCACGGAGCCAAACACGAGGAACAGGACAACTCCCGCGGCGAGGAACCCGAACGGCAAACCACCGGCGCCTTGCTGGTTCGCGGCCTCGGCGACCTGACCGCCGACCTCGACCTTGACGCCGTTGCCGGCGCCGGCGCGCGCCGTGTTCACGAACTGTTTGGCGGCGGCGGCCTTGATCTTGTTGGCCTGGACGTCGAACTGGACGTTCGCGAAGGCGATCTGGCCCGACGGAGAGATCTGGGCGGCGCCGTCCGGGCCATAGGGCGAGGAGACCGCCGACACGTGCGGAAGCTTCGCCACGTTCGCGAGCATCGACTCGACCTGGGAGCGCACCGCCGGATCGGTGACCTTGCCGTTCTCGACGGCGATCACGATCTGGTCGGTGTCCCCGGACGCCTTTGGCGCGGCGCGTTGGAGCAGGTGGACGGCGTCGAAGCTCTGGGTTCCCGACAGGTCGAAGTTGTCGCTGTAGGCGCTGCCCGCCGCGGAATGGATCACGGTGAGGGCGAGCAGTGTGCCGATCCACGCCAGCACCACGATGAGCCGGTGCGTGAAACACCACCTGGCAAGTTTTCTCACGGCGGAGAGCCTCCGGTTACGCCTGCGTCGCGGGGCCAGCTCCGACCCCGACCCCCGCGTGCCGAGATTATGCAGATAAAGCCTGACAAGGGGTTGACAATTCGTATCCGCGGCGCGGCTACTGCGTTCCGCCCGCCCGCACGAGCCGGCCGCGGACGATCAGCTTGCTCGGGGCCCGCAAGGTCCCGAACGGGCTCCACGTCATGCCAAGCTGGCGGTGGTCGGCGTGCGTGATCGCCTCGATCTCGAGCCGGCCGTCGACCCGGCGCACCTTCGCGTCGAGCGCGAGCTGGATGTACTTGCCGGCTGCGTGCAGCTGCCCCGTGACCTTCAGGGTGTCGCCGGTGAGCGTGGCCCCGTCGGACACGAACCGGACCTGGGGGTGATGCTCGACGTCGAAGAAGTCGCCCGAGCGCAGATGTGCGTCGCGCTTCTGGTGCTTGGTGTCGAGGCTGTCCGCGTCGATCGTTAGCTCGATCGCCGGATACGAGCCGAGGCTCAACGTGCTCTCGTAGCGCGTGAAGCGACCCCTGACCCTGACCAGGCCGTAAAAGTGGCGCACGTGGAACTCGACGCTCGAGTGCTCCGGGTCGAGGTGCCAGACGCCGTCCTCGATATCCGCGTCCGCGGTCGGGATGGCAGGGGTCGATGTGCTCGTCACTCGGTCGAGGGTAGCCACCGCGTTTCCGCCGGGCGCTGTTCAGACGAGGCGCCAGCGCCTCTCGCCACCGGCCCCGTCCTCGGCCGAGATCCGCCCGGCGACCTCCAGGTGCCGCAGATAGCAGAGCGTCTCCTGGAGTCGCCACTGGACGTTGTACTGGGTCAGCTCCTCGCCGTAGACGGCGGGGGCGAGTTCCATCGCGGTCAGACGCGCGCCACTGCCGAGGGCGTCGACGACGGACGACAGGCGCGCCGCCACCAGCCGCCGGTTGCCCTCGATGTGCCCGCGCACGTCGACGAACGGCTTGCCATGACCAGACAGCGCGAGCCGCGCATCCAGGCGGTCGACGACGTCCAGGGAGGCGAGAAACTCGCCAACGGGATCAGGCGTCCAGCCGTAGTCATAGAACAGCGAGATCCGACCGAGCACGTGGTCGCCGGAGATCAGGATCCGGCGTCCGGGCTGGAACAGGCACACGTGCGACGGTGCGTGGCCGGGCGTCTCGTAGACGTGCCATTCGCCGAGGTCGCTTTCCACGACGATCCCGTTGACGAGGGGTCGATCTGGCTCGATCACAGCGGCGACGCCCGAAGGCATCGACCCGTACCGCTCAGCGTACTGGCGCAGAGCCTCCTCGGGTATGCCGCTCTGGCGCCCGACCTCGAGCCTGCGTGCGAGCGCCGCCTCCGGATCCGAGAGCCCGCGAACGGCGTGCTCGTAGTTGGGATGCATCCAGAACTCACACTCAGCCACGTCGCGGATCGGCGCGGCCTGGCCCCAGTGGTCGGAATGCGCGTGGGTGCACACCAACAGGCGCACAAGCGGGAGTCGCAGCCCGACCTGCTCCATGGCCCGCTCGAGTTGCGCCAGCGACCCCGCCTCGTGGGTCCCGGTGTCGACCAGCACCACGCCTGGCCCCGACGCGATCGCCCATGCGTTGCCGTGCGGCACCCCGGGCCAGGGCAGCGGCAGTCGCAGCCGCCACAGTCCCGGCACCACGCGCTCGCCTCGGCCCAGTTCACGTTCTCGCGCCACCAGACGGCACGATATTGGCGGCGCGTAGACTCACGCCGTCCGATGTCCCACACGACCGACATTGCCCGCCACTACTTCGAGGCGCTCGATGCGCACGATCTCGACGCCGCGATCGCGCTGTGGAAGCCCGACGGGACCGGGCGGTTCGTGAACGAGCACGACCTGGACTCCCCGGCCGAGGTCCGCGACTACTTCACGGGGCTGTTCGCGGCGTTCCCGGACTTCTCGCTCGAGATCCTCGACATAACGAGCGCACGCCACCATTCCGTCGTCCGGTGGCGCGCGCGGGGGACGTTCGCGGGGCCGGGAATGTTCGAGGGCCTGACTCCCAATGGTGCCCGGATCGAACTCGAGGGCTGCGACGTGATGACTCTCGAGGACGACCGGATTGCGAACAACGACGCCTACGTCGACTTCGCCTCCGTGGCCCGTCAGCTTCGCGTCCTGCCGCCGGCGGGGTCGAAGGCCGAGTTGCGGCTGACCCGGCTCGCCAACCTCCGGACCCGGCTCCGCTCGCGGTTCCAGGGCGACGAGGCCGAGCGGATCGCCGACGGCGTGTGGATCGTCCGTGGCGGGTTCCCCCTGAGGACGATGAACGTCTACTTGATTGAGGACGACGGGGGCGTGACGATGTTCGACGCGGGGATCGAGGACATGACGGACGCGGTCAGGGCGGCCGGCGTCCGGCTCGGCGGGATCAGGCGGATCGTGCTCGGTCACGCCGATCCCGACCATCGTGGGTCCGCGCCGGGGATCGACGCGCCGGCCTTCTGCCACCCCGCCGAACGAGAGACCGCGGAGGCCGAGGTGCCCGATCGCGACTACTGGGATCCGTCCAAGCTCCAGCCCCAGGCGCGCTTCGTCCTCGGCCGCTTGTTGCCCGTGTGGGACGGCGGCGCGGTGCCGATCACGGGCACCGTTCAGGAGGGCGACGAGGTCGCGGGCTTCAGGGTGATCGAGCTCCCGGGCCACGCCCCCGGTCAGATCGGCCTGTTCCGCGACTCAGATCGGCTCGCGCTCGTCTCCGACTGCGTCTACACGCTCGACATACAGACCGGGATCAAGGGCGGCCCCCGAGTCCCCCATCCCGCGTTCAACGCCGACACCGAGCAGGCCCGGGCGTCGATCCGCAAGCTCGCCGCACTCGGTCCCTCGGTCGTCTGGCCAGGTCACGCCAACCCGGTCATCGGCGATGTCGTCGGACAGCTCGAGCGCGCCGCCGCGGCGTCCGTTTAGCGCGCGTGGGTCGCCGCAACCGTCAGCGCGAGAAGCTCACCGCGCCGGTCAGTGAGTACCGCGATACCGAGGGCAACGTGCTCGCGCTGCGCGGCTCGCTCTCGCCGGCTTCCCGTCGCCAGTACGCCGAGACGTTCGCCGGCGGGGTCGAGCGCGAGGACGCGTGGCAGCGCGCGACCGAGTACCTGTTCGAACGTCTCGCGACCTCGTGGACGATCGCCGGGCTCGAGCTGACCCGCCAGAAGGAGTTGCTGGGCCGCTACCGGATGGCCTCCGGCGACGAGCGAAAGTTCGTTCGCGACTCGTTGCGCGAGCACGTGCACGAGCACTTCCCGGAGCTCGAGGCGCCATGATCGACGCGGACAGATTCGCGGGCCTGGTGTGCGACTGGTGCATCGAGCCGTGCGAAGGCGACCAGGTCCTGATCGCCGCCCCCCTGCTGGCGATGCCACTCGCCAGTGCCCTGCACCGGGCGCTGCTCGACCGCGACGCCTGGCCGCTCGTCCGGCTCGCGCCCGGCGATCTGGCCGAGGACTTCTACCGACACGCCAGCGAGCTTCATCTCGACTCCTTCGCCCCGCTCGAGCTCGCCGAGGCGCAGGCCGCCGACGCGTTGATCGGGGTCTCCGCGCCCGCCAACACGCGCGCGCTCGCGGGCATCGATCCAGCTCTCATCACGCGTGCCGCCCGCGCCCGCCAGCCGGTTCAGGAAGCACGCCTGGCCTCGCGCTGGTGCGGGACGCAGTGGCCGACCGCCGCGCTCGCGCAGCAGGCCGGGATGAGCGAACACGACTACGAGGCGTTCCTCGAGCGGGCGCTGCATCTCGACCGTCGCGACCCGGTCGCGGCCTGGCGCGAGGTGAGCACGCGCCAGCAGCGCGTCGTCGAGCAGCTAGCCGAGGCGCGGGAGATCCGGATCGAGGCCGAGGGCACCGACCTGCGCCTGCGGGTAGACGGGCGCACCTGGATCAACTCGGACGGCAAGCACAACATGCCGAGTGGGGAGGTGTTCACGGGGCCGCTCGAGAACTCAGCCAGCGGCACGATCCTGTTCACGGTCCCCTCGAATCCGCGCGGTGGCGGCAACGTCGAGGGAATCACGCTCACGTTCGCGGACGGGGAGGTCGTGACGGCCGGCGCCGAGCGGGGCGACGACTATCTCCAGGCCGCGCTTGCGACCGATTCCGGCGCCCGGTTCCTCGGCGAGCTGGGCATCGGCACGAACGCCGGGATCGACCGTCCAACGGGTTCGACCCTGCTCGACGAGAAGATCGCCGGCACGGTCCATCTCGCGCTCGGACGCTCGTATCCGGAGACGGGCGGGACGAACTCCTCGGCGCTGCACTGGGACATGATCTGCGACCTGCGCGAGGGCGGCCGGCTCACCGCCGACGGGCAGGTGATTAACGACCTTCTTTGGTCGGTGAGCTAGCGTCAAGTCGTTCCCATGCGCCGCACGAAGATCGTCGCCACCATTGGCCCCGCCAGCCAAGAGCACGAGACGCTCGTCCGCATGGTCGAGGCCGGAATGGACGTCGCGCGCCTTAACTTCTCCCACGGCAACCGCGAGCTCCACGCCGAGAACGCCGAGCGCGTCCGCGCCGCGGCGGCGCAGGTCGGGCGCCAGGTCGCGATCCTCCAGGACCTGCCCGGCCCGAAGATCCGGATCGGCGCGCTCGAGGACGACATCGCCGAGCTCAAGCCCGGCGAGACGCTGATCCTGTGCTGCGGCGCCAGCTTCGTCGGCAACGGCGAGCGGATGTCGGTCAGCTGGAACGGGCTCGCCGGCGCGGTCGATCCGGACGACATCGTCTACCTCGCGGACGGCGCCATTCGCCTGCGCGTGACGCGCGTGCGCGAGGACGACGGCGAGATCGAGACGCAGGTCGAGATAGGCGGTGGCGTCGCCAGCCGCCAGGGGCTGAACATCCCAGGCTCGACGCGCGGGCTCCCGGCCGTACCTGAGGAGGACCTCGAGATGCTGCGCTTCGGCGAGTCGATCGGGGTCGATCTCGTGGCGCTGTCGTTCGTGCGGACCGCCGAGGACGTTACCTCGGTGCGCAAGCACACGCGCCTGCCGCTGATCGCAAAGATCGAGAAGCCGCAGGCCGTCGATGCCATGGAGGAGATCATCCGGGCCGCCGACTGCGTGATGGTGGCCCGCGGCGACCTCGGGATCGAGCTCCCGATCGAGAACGTGCCGCTGGTGCAAAAGCGGCTGCTCCGTCTGGCCGGCCAGCTCGCGCGACCGTCGATCACCGCCACGCAGATGCTCGACTCGATGGTCAACTCCTCGCGCCCCACCCGCGCGGAGGTTGCCGACGTCGCCAACGCGATCATGGACGGCACCGACGCCGTGATGCTCTCCCAGGAGACGGCGGTCGGATCCTACCCCGTCGAGGCAGTGGCGATGATGGCCTCGATCGCCGAGCGCACCGAGCACGAGCTCCCGTACCGGGAGTGGAACGAGGACCGCGTGCGCCGCGACGCCCGGGATCCCGCCTACACGGTCGCCTACAGTGCCTGTGCCGCAGCGCGCGAGCTGCACCTGGCCGCGCTCGTGGTTCCGACCCTGTCGGGGCGCTCGGCGAGGCTGATCTCAGCGCATCGTCCGCAGGTCCCGATCTTCGCGCTCTCGCCGGGCAAGGAGACGGTGCGCCGGTGCGCACTGATGTGGGGCGTGGAGGCGAGCTCGATGCGGCGCCACGAGGTCACCGAGGCGCTGATCGCCGACGCCGCTCGTCGCGTGGTCGAGCTCGGCTGGGTCAAGCCGGGCGCCCGCGTCGGCATAACCGCGGGACTCCCCAGCGGCAAGCCGGGAACGACCAGCCTGATGCAGATCCAGCGGGTCTGACCCGGCCTCAGCGGACCCTGAGCTTCTTGGAAAGCTGCTGGGCGCCGCAGCTCTTGCGGGCCACGACCGTCAGCGCGTAGTGGCCGCTCTTGCGCGGAGCTCTGATCCGGGTGGCAAACGTCCCCGGATTGTGAAATCCCGTGCCGTAGCGGCGAGCGCGAATCGAGATCTTCACGCGGGCCGACAGTACGAGCGTGATCCTTACCGTGAAGGGATGACCGGGCCTCACCCTTGCGGGAGATCTCACTCGCTTGATCGGTGCGCCCGCCGTGGTCTTGAACGTGTTGTCGCTGCCAGCGATGGTGCCGACGACGTTGCTCGCGACGATCCTGAAGTGGTACGTGGTGCAAGCCGTTAGCAGGGCCACGGGGTCCGACACGGCCTCCGAGGCCGGCGTGGAGCAATACGGACTCGGAATCCCGACTCCCGGAAGGCAGGCGCCGATCGTGGCGATGGCTGTCTGGTAGCGATAGTTGATAGTCCCCCCGTACTGGAAGTAATAGCCGGTCGGATTACCGCCTGGGTCGCTCGGCCCGGCAATGCCGTTGAGATCGACCGCGGTCGGGCCGGTATTGGTGGCCTCGCCGGTGACCGCCACCGGCTCGACGTGATAGATCAGGTCACGATTTGGTCCCGGGGTGGGGGGATCGGGGGCACCGATCGCCACCGCCGTGCCGCCGGCCAGCAGGCCGAGCGCCGCTTAGGGTGACCGCCGGCGCATTGGTGTCAGCATTCGGACTGGGGGTTAGTCCCCATTGCCGCGCTCCGGAGGCATGGGGTACCGTACGTCGCTGTCCGCGGAACCGGGGGTTGCGGTGGTCCGGCGGGAGCAGTTTGCTTCTGCCCGCTCTTGGTCCAGATCCGCGACTGCCGATTGGTCCTTCCGCGACTGTGAGGGTGTGATTAAGGTCACTTCAGCCCGACAGGAGGCGAGTGCTATACCCACCAATGTGAGCACACAAGGCGAAGACACCACACAGACTGTTGAACCGCAGCAGAACGGCTACGTCGTGCGGGCGAGTGATGTCACCCGCCGGTACGGCGAAGGCGCGACTGCCGTGGAGGCCCTCCGCGGCGTGTCGATCGAAGTGAGCGATGGCGAGCTCGTCGCCGTGATGGGACCGTCCGGCTCGGGCAAGTCGACGCTGATGCACATCCTGGCGGGACTGGACAAGCCCACCGGCGGGACGGTCACGATCGCCGGCACCGAGATCAACGATCTCGACGACGCAAAGCTGACCCTGCTACGCCGCGACCACATCGGCTTCGTCTTCCAGTTCTTCAACCTGCTGCCGATGCTGACGGCGGAGGAGAACATCCTCCTGCCGCTCACGATCGCCGGCGAGAAGCCCGACCGCGCGTGGCTCGATGAGCTGCTGACGAAGACCGGCCTCGCCGACCGCGGGAGCCACCGTCCGTCGGAGCTGTCCGGCGGCGAGCAGCAGCGGGTCGCGATCTCGCGTGCGCTGATCACGCACCCGACGATCCTGTTCGCGGACGAGCCGACCGGCAACCTGGACTCGAAGACCGGCGGTGAGATCCTCGAATTGCTTCGCGAGTCCGTCGACTCGTGGGGACAGACGATCGTCATGGTCACGCACGAGCCCCGGGCCGCATCGATCGCCGACCGGATCCTGTTCCTCGCGGACGGGCTGATCGTCAAGCAGCTGACCGAAGCGAGCGCGGCCGAGGTGCTCGAGGTCATGGCCACGCTCCAGTAATGACGCGCGTCGCCATCAGAGGGCTGCTCGGGCGCAAGCTCCGGGCGTCGCTGACGGCCGTGGCGATCGTGCTCGGCGTGGCCATGGTCAGCGGCACGTACATCTTGACGGACACCATCAAGGCGGCGTTCACGACCGTCTTCACGGAGGCCTACAAGAACTCCGACGCGGTCATCACCGGCAAGAGCGCGATCTCGAACAGCACCAGCGGCAACGGAGCGACGGTACCGTCGCTCCCGCAGTCACTCGTGACTCGTGTCCGCGCGCTCCCCGAGGTCGGCGCGGCGGATGGGAGCGTTTCCGATCAGGCGCAGCTTGTCGGGCACAACGGCAAGGTCATCTCGCGCGGCGGCGCCCCGAGCCTTGCCTTCAGCTATGACCCGGCCGGCCAGCGCTTCAACCCGATGTCGCTGACCGCCGGTAACTGGCCGAGCGCTCCGAATGAAGTCGCCATCGACGCCTCCACGGCGAGCAAGGAGCATTTCTCCGTGGGGGACGAGATCGGCGTCGTCGCGCGCGGCCCCGTCAAGCAGTACAAGATCGTCGGCACCGTCAAGTACGCCGGGCTGTCATCGCTCGGTGGCGCGACGCTCGCGGTCTTCACGCTGCCGACGGCTCAGGCGATCTTCCATAAGGTCGGGCAGCTCGACGAGATCGACGTCGCCGCCGCACACGGCGTCTCGCCCAACAAGCTCGTCGCGGCGATCCGGCCGCTGCTCCCATCCAGCGCACAGGTGCGAACTGGCGAGGCTCAGGCGAAGCAGGCCACAAAGGACACGGCCGGCTTTCTCAACATCTTCCAGGACTTCCTGCTCGCGTTCGGCGGCATCGCTCTGTTCGTGGGCAGCTTCGTGATCGCCAACACGCTGTCGATCACCGTTGCCCAGCGCACCCGAGAGCTCGCGACCCTGCGCACGCTCGGGGCAACGCGCCGCCAGGTGCGGGCATCAGTAATGCTCGAGGCGCTCGTGATCGGCGTCGTCGCATCGGTCATCGGCCTGTTCCTCGGGCTCGCGCTCGCCAAGGGGCTCAACGCGCTGTTCGTCTCGTTCGGGATCGACCTGCCCCAGACGGGCACGGTGTTCAAGACGCGGACGATCATCGTCTCGCTCGTCGTCGGGATCCTCATCACGCTGATCGCCGCGCTGCGACCGGCGATCCGATCGACCCGCGTCCCGCCGATCGCGGCGGTCCGCGAGGGCTCCGTGCTGCCCCCGAGCCGGTTCGAGCGGTTCGGCGCCTACCCGGCAATCGGCACGATCTCAGCCGCCTTCGCGCTGATGTTGATCGGCCTGCTCGTGAGCTCGCTGTCGACAGGCCTGCGGCTGCTGTCGATCGGGGTCGGAGCGGTGCTCGTGTTCGTCGGCGTCTCGATGCTCGCCCCGAGGCTCGTGCCGCCGCTGGTCCGCGTGCTCGGCTGGCCGGCGAAGACGTTCGGCGGCGGCGCCGGGAAGCTGGCGGAGGGCAACTCGCTGCGCAATCCGTCGCGGACCGCGACGACCGCCTCGGCGCTGATGATCGGGCTGGCGTTGGTCACGCTGGTGGGCGTGCTCGCGGCCGGTCTGAAGTCGCGATTTGAGGGTGCCGTGAACCAGCTGTTCGTGGCCAACTACGCGGTCACCGCGAGCAACAACTTCAGCCCGATCGGGATCGCCTCGGCAGCCACGCTCCACACCGTTCCGGGCGTTACGGTCGTCTCCAGCGTGCGCGGCGGGGATGGCAAGGCGTTCGGCTCACACATCAACGTCACCGGCGTCGAGCCAAACGTCAGTCGGGTGATCGACGTCAAATGGAAGTACGGGAGCCCGCAGACGCCGGCGCAACTCGGAAGCGACGGCGCGTTCGTCGACAACTCCTACGCCAAGGCGCAACATCTGCACGTCGGCTCGCCCTTCTCGGTCGAGACGCCGACCGGCCAGACACTGCACCTGATACTGAAGGGTGTGTTCTCGCCGCCAAAGGGTGGCTCTCCGTACGGGGACGTAACGATCTCGACCGCCCGCTTCGATCAGGTCTACCAGAACCCGCAGAACCTGTTCACGTTCGTGAATATCGTCGGTGGAGTCACAGCTGCCAACACGGCCAAGTTGCAGGCTGCGCTAAACGGCTTTCCCGACGCAAAGCTCCAGACCAAGTCACAGTTCAGGAGCAACCAGGAACAGGGACTGAACTCGCTGCTGAACCTGCTCTACGTACTGCTGTCGCTGTCGATCATCATCAGTCTCTTCGGCATCATCAACACGCTCGTGCTAACAGTGTTCGAGCGCACGCGCGAGCTCGGGATGCTGCGCGCGGTCGGGATGAGCCGGCGCCAGGTGCGGCGGATGATCCGTCAGGAGAGCGTGATCACGGCGCTGCTCGGCGCGGCGTTCGGGATTCCCCTGGGCATCCTGCTCGCGTTGATGATCGGAGTGGCCATCAACTTTGCCGCGTTCACCGTGCCGTGGGGCACGCTGATCGTGTTCGTGATCGCCGCGATCATCGCCGGCCTCGTAGCCGCGATCATCCCCGCCCGCCGAGCGGGGCGCCTCAACGTGCTCGCGGCGCTGCAGTACGAGTAGGCGGCGACGTCGCTGCCGTGGGGTCGACCCACGGCCGCCGGTCGCCAGCGGGCACCTGGCGCTGTAGGCTCACGCCATGATCGACACGGCCGAGTTCGACATCGGGAGCGAGGTCACCTGTAGCGACGGCGTCTGCGGAAAGCTCGCCCGCGTCGTCATCGATCCCGTCGCGCACACGATCACCCACCTCGCCGTCGAGCCTGAGCACGGCAAGAAGGACGGCCGTCTGGTCCCGATCGATCGCGTGACCTCGGGGGGCAACGAGATCGTGCTCGACTGCACCAAGGCTCAGTTCGGATCCTTTGAGTACGCCGACGACTCCGATTTCCTGCCGGCCGAGAACATCGGTGGATCCGCCTACGACCCAAGCCATGTGCTCTCGTGGCCGTATTACTCGCTGTGGACGAGCGGTGGACACCACGGACGCCCCTACGTCGACCGCCGCATCGAGGACCATGACAGCGTCCCGTTGGGTGAGGTGGAGATCCGCCGGGGCGACCACGTCCACGCCACCGACGGGACGATCGGGAAGGTTCACGGTCTGATCATCGACCCTCGCGACCACAGCGTCACCCACTTCCTCCTCGAGGAAGGGCACGTGTGGGGTCACAAGACCGTGGCGATCCCGATCAGCGCCGTCGACCGCCTCGACGACGGTGTCCGCCTCAGCCTCACGGTCGACCAGGTGCGAGATCTGCCGCCGGTCGACCACGACCGTCGCGATTCCTAACCGGCGCCTTCGACGGCCCAGTTGGCGCTCCGCCCGGCACGGGCCCGCAGCGCGAACACGACCAGCCCTCCGCGCGCGGCCGACTTGACGCGGTGACCGTTGGCAAACGCGACGATCCCGCGGCGGGCGCTCGCGGGGCGGGCGACCTTCATCGTCAGCGTGCCCGACTGCTGCGGGCGGACGTAGCCCCGCAGGAGGCCGGGGGTGGAGGACACGCCGATCTCGGGCAGCCGCAGGCTGAACCGCCTGAGCGGCAGGTGCGGCGTGATCAGATAGCCGGACTCGGTTGGCGTGACGCCGGCGAGGCGGATCGCGTCCATCACCATCCACGTCGGCTGTTCGGTGTTCTGCCCGTCGAACGTACTGGACAGGTCGTTACCGCACAGCTCCGGGTGCGGTGAGTAGTAGCCGTTGCAGACGTCGTCCGTCGAGATCGTGCCGTCCCAGGTGTCCGGAAACGCGGTGGCGTGCTCGGCCAGCGTGTCGTGGAGGTACTCACTCCATGCGAGTTGGCGCGCGTGGGGCAACCTCCCGTCGAGCGACCCGAGCGCCCAGGTCAGCCAGCCATCGATGTCGAACCAGCTCCCGCCGGGCCACTCCGCCGCGTTTGCCGACGGGGAGTTAGGTTCCGCAGCGCCGAGCGCGGCGAACGCGGCGTCTCCGCGCTCGGTGATGTCCGGCGCGTTGTAGGCGGGGATCATCGCTGCGCCGATCTTCGACGGGCCGCCGGGCTCGCCGACGCCGCCGAGGAAGTGGCGGATGTTGGCGACGAGGGTTGCCGCCTGAGCCCGGTCCGGGATCCCGGCGAGGATCGCCCACGGTTGGGGCTCGCCGAAGATCACGCCGGCGCCGACCTGTTGGGCTCCGGCGTACCCACGTGCATACCAGCCGCGGCCGGTCCATTGAGCCTGCATCACGGTGCGCAACGTCCGAGCGCGGTGGCGCAGTTGACGGGCGAAGCGCGAGTCACCGAGCCGCTGCGCGAGCGCGGCCAGGCGTGGATAGATGTACGCCAGCTGGGCCGCCACAAGCGTCGATTCGGTGAGGTGCTCGTACTGCACGCTCGCGTCGTTCCAATCGCCGAAGAACCCGGGCGGCAACGCGTATACGCCGTGTGGGCCCACTAGCGACTCCTGGTGGGCGAACGCGATCTTGATGTGCTGCCAGACGGTCGCGTCTTGATCGGTGCCATAGAACGGCAGCCGCTCGCGGAAGAACGCCGTGTCGCGGGTGCCGAGGCCGTACTCGACGGCGGAGAGCATCAGCCAGAAGTCGTTGTCGTTGGACTTGATCGAGTAGATCGGCTGGCAGAACGTCCCCGTCCCGTATGGGAGCCCGGCGTCGGCGGCCGGGCCGGGAGGCTGGAGCTTGATCGCGTAGCGCAGGATCTGCCGCGCCAGGCTCGGATCCGAATAGGTGATCGGCAACAGGTAGTGCAGCCAGCTGCGGGTCCCGAGGTTGAGGCCCAGTCCGTACTGGTAGTCGCCGCCCTGGGTGATCGTGTGCTCTCCGCAGCCCTCCTGGTACACCGTCGCCGACCGCAGCAGGTAGGAGTCCCACACCAGCTCGCGCGCCACCCAGCGGTACCGCCTTCCGAAGTTGGCCTTGGGCAGCCAGTGCGCCCACGCCCGCTCGCTGGAGCGAAATGCATTTCTGGCTCGGGCGTAACGCGACACCAGGGTCGGGATCTGCCCGGGATGTGCCATCCCGTAGGCGTAGCGAAGCGTCACCGACTGGCCGGGGCGCAACGTGAACGACGAGCGGAACACGAACACCGTCTGGCTGACGTGGTTCTCAGCCACCGGTGGGGCGATCGAATCCGAGACGCGATTGGCCACGACCTCGGCCGGCTGAGCTCGCGTCCCGTCCCCGAAGAACCGGGGCAGCGAGGCTTCGAACCCGGAAACCGGGCCCGACAACGAGGCGGCGAAGATGCTCAGCGGGCGGGAGTCGCCGGGATCCTGCTGGGCGACGGTGAGCGTGTGCGTCTTCGGCATCCAACGGGGGCTGCCGATCGCGACGTGCGCGCCCGCGGTTTGGCTGTACGGGTCGACGTCCCAGTACTCATACCAACTCATCCGTTCCGTCTTGTCGCCGCGGTTGGTGACCTTGACGTCGTGGAGTAACACCGGGTCGTTGCCGAACGGGGCGCAGACGTCCTCGGCTACCGCTATGCGATCGACACGCAGCTCGCGGTGGTAGTAACCGACACCGAACTCCCGGTCGACGCGAGCGCCCGCCGGACGGTCGAGGTACAGCGTGCTGATCGTCTTGCCGTCAACGTTCAGATAGCCGTAGCCACCCGCGTAGTGACGGTCTTGTGGCTGGTAGGGGTTCGCCCACTCCGCGAGGCGGTCCTCGCTCCAAAACTGGGTGTACCCGTCGTTGTAGGCCATCCCTTTGATGTGGTCGTTGCCGACCTGATTCTGCGCTCGGGTCGCGCCGTTCAGCTGTACCTGGCGCGCGTTTGGATCGGTCTGCTCATCGGCGGTGTAGTGGTAGACGGGGAGGCCGAACTCATCGAGTCCCCAGGACCCGAACGAGCCGCTTCCGTATCGGGAAGCCAGCGACGGTGTCGATCCGCCGTCGGACAGCGATGGCGGTACGGCGGGCGAGGCGCGCGCCGCCGGGGCAAGCGACACCGCCAGCCAAACGCACAGAAACAGCGTGCGACGCAGCCGCGTCACGCCGTCGGGCTCGCCGGCGGGCGTCTCATCAGCCACATCGGCGGGCTGGAACCGAGCCGCAGCTCGCCCTTGAACTGGAAGCCGAGCCGCTCGTACAGAGATGCACTTCGCTCGCTGGTCGCCTCGAGGTAACCCGGCACCTCCTCCCGGTCGCAGCGCTCGAGCATCGGCTGCATAAGCCGAGTCCCGAGGCCCCGCCCCTGAGCCTCGGGCGCGACGCCGATGTAGGGGATGTAGTAGTGGGGTTCGCGGATGTGGCGATGCTCCATCAGCGTGATCAATGCGAGCGCGTGCGGTAGCCGCGCGCCGAACACCTGCGTGAATCCGGGCCCGTGCGCGAGTTGCGCGCTGAAAGGCATCCGCCACGCACCCGGAGGCATCTCCAGGCATGCCCCGAGACTGTCGACCGAGCTCCAGATCCTGCCCATTGGTAGCGCGACATGTCGGAGCTCGAGCCTGAAAAACCTCGTCAAGCGGCCCCGGCGGCGCTCGTCGCTCGGGATCAGCCAGCCGAAGATCGGGTCGTCCTCGAACGCCGCGGCGAGCGCCGCGCTCAGCACGGGAACATCGGCTGCGGTGGCGCGGCGCGGGGTGAGATCAACTTCTGTCATCGTCGCCGTAGCGTGACGAGCAGGGGGATCGGGCAGCGGGGAAACAATCTCAGCTCGTGGATGGCGTGCCTGACCGTGAGCGTCTGCTGCGCGCCGCAGGTGTCGACGCTGACGCTGTAGGTGCCCGGACGCAACCTGACCCTGAACTTGCCGTGAACGACGACGCGGCGACGGCCGTGGATGAACACGGCGCGATCAAAGCACCTCGGCGCCCGGCCGGCGATGATCGGCCCCACGCAGCTCCGCGCGACCTCGCCACTGACCGGCACCGTCCGGGCTCTCGCGTCGGAACCGGACGCGACGGCGATCACGCTCGCCGCGAGCAGCACGGCAGCGCTCACGCAGTCGCCCCGGGGACGGCGAGCTCGAGGAGGCGGTCGGCCTGCTCGGATCCGGAGATTGGCAGCGATGCCGGCTCGAGCAGGCCGATCTGCACGAGCACCGAGGCCTGGTCCCAGTAGATGTGCTCGTAGGCCACCTTTCCATCCTCGAAGCCCATCACGACCACGGTCGGGATCCTGACCTTGCGCCCGGTCGGCGCGACGCCCGGCAGCATGAACGGCACCTCGCGGTCGTGCGTGAACTCGAGCACGAACTCGTCGATCACGCGATCGGGAGACACGGTCCGGGCGATTGGCACGAGGTCGGCGTCCGCCGGCGTCTGACCCACGAACTCGGTGCTGTAGAAACGCCGCACGGCGTGACCTCCGGACGCACCGGTGAGCACGGGCACATGCCACACGTACGGCTCCTCGACCATCGTGTCCATCGTCGCGTCGACGTCCTGGAGTTCGAACTCCGCGGCGACGTGGTCGTCGAACACGCCTCCAAGGTCGGGTCCGCCGCTCATCAGTGACCTCCGATCGCTCGTTTGCCGGCGCCCCGGCCACGACGATGCCACAGTGGCGGTCATATTGTTCTGGTCAGCTGACCCGCTACCAACAAATCGGAAAGACGTACTCCGCCACGCGCCGGGAGGACCCGGAGAACGCGCGACGGATTGCGGTTGCGCTCGGAGGCGCCGGCGCGGTCGTGAACGTGGGAGCCGGCGCCGGCTCCTACGAGCCGCGTGATCGCTATGTGATCGCGATCGAGCCGAGCGATGTCATGGCGGCACAGCGCCCGCCAGACCTGCCGCCGGCCATCCGCGCGAGCGCCGGCGCCCTGCCGCTGCGCGATCAGAGCGTCGATGCGGCGATGGCGATCTTGACGATCCACCATTGGGACGACGAGCAGGAGCGTGGCATCCGCGAACTCCGGCGCGTGGCCCGCGGTCCCGTGGTGATCATCACCTACGTCCACGAGGTCAGTAACGAGATGTGGCTGATGAAGGACTACCTTCACGAGGTCGCGGAGATGGATCGCCGGATCCTGCCGAGCGTGGATCGGATCGCGAGCTGGCTCGGAGGGAGCACCGAGGTCGAGACGCTCGAGATCTCCCGAGACACGCCGGACTGGACGATCGGCTCGTTCTGGGCCCATCCGGAACGGGTGCTCGACCCCGCCGCGCGGGCGGGCACCTCCGGCTTTGCCCGCATGAGCCCCGACGTCGTCGAGCGCGTGGTGGGCGCCGTGGGGCGTGACCTCGAGAGTGGCGCCTGGGACGAGCGCCACGGTCACCTCCGGCGTCTGCAGAGCTTCGACGCCGGATTGAGATTGATCACGAACACGCCGGTGCGCTCATGACCGCGACGTCGCCTTATCGCCTGGACGAGCTCGGCTGGTTTGCTTCTCAGCGACCTCTGATCCGCTCCACGCGCCCGGCGATGCACTCAGCGCGAGCGCGATTTGCAGAGAGGGACTCGACAACCTCGGGGAGCTGTTTGCGTCCGGTGCAGAAAGCCCAGGACTCAAAGATCACCGGCCGGGCGGCGATCGCCGGGGCGAGCCGCTCGAGCTCCGCCGAGGTCAGCTCGACGTGGCGCCGGTAGGCCGCCACGACGGCGTCCACCGAGCGGAGCCTCTCGTAGCCGGTCGCCCACAACAGGAATGCGAGCGACCATAGGCGCGGCCCGCGGCCGGCGCCGGTCCAGTCGACGAGCACAGTCCCGTGTTCGCGAGAGGTGATCGCGTTGGCCGGCACGAAGTCCGGATGGATCAACGCCTGCGGCAACCCATCGCACGTCTCGGCCTGGGAAAGCTCGGCGCGTAACGTGGCGTAGAGGGACCGTTGCGAGTCGGGGACCCGAGCCTCGGCGGCGTCGAGGAGCGCGACCGACGCCGCTTTCTCCGCGTTCGGGTCGCCCTGGAACACCCAGTGGTGCCAGGCACCGCCTGGGCGCTCCGCGGCTCCGGTGGCCGGCGGCAGCGTATGCAGCCGGCCGAGCAGGTCGCCGAGGAGACCGAAGCTCTTCTGGGCCGCGCTCGGCTTCTTGCCCGCCACGTGCTCGCTCACCAGGACCGCCTGTCCCTCGTAGCTCGTCACCGGTTCGGCATGGGCGCACCGCTCCGCTGGAAAGTCGGCACGCTCGAGCAGGCGCAGGATCTCGGCGTCGCCCTCGGCCGTCTCGAACGGGCGCTCGGGCGCGAACACGCGCCCGTACATCCGCTCCATGAACCTGCCGATCCGGCCGACCGTGGGTGGGGCGCCGTCGGCGGCCGCATTCCACACCGGGGCGGCAACGACGAACCCGGCCCGCTGGGAGCGCTCTGATATGTCCACGGTGCGCCAGCGCGTCCCGTCGAGGATCACGCTCGCGCTGTCGTGATCGAGCCAGTTGCGCGCGGGCTCGCCGAGCGCCGCGACGGCCTCCTCGAAGCGCCGGCGCCGGGCGAGCTCCTCAGCGCCGCTCGCCTGGATCGAGAGGGACACCGCGAGCCGGGTTCCGACCGTCGCCACCGCTCGCAGGTCGTTCAGCAGCGCCTCGAGCACGTTGGCCTCGAGATAGACCACCACCCCCTCGCACAGCATCGCCGAGGGCGCGTCCGGTTCCCACCCCGCGCCGATCAGCGCCGACGAGAGCGCCCCGTCGACGAGGTCGGTGCCTACGAACGTGACGTCCGAGGCGTCGATCGACAGGCGCTCTAGCCGGAGCCGCTTGTCGCGCTGGGTGGCGGGATGGTCGACCTCGAACCACCGCACTCCTGGCTTGGCGTAGCGCAGCGACCGTCCGTCGTAGCCGGCGCCGATCGTCGCCACCTGGGCGACGTTCCGCGCCAGCGCGTTGACCACAACCCGATCGAAGAACGTCGTGCGCGAGCGCAGGTACCGTCCCATGGCCTCGTACTCGCTCGAAGCGCACGCGAACCAGCCACGTCGCGCGCCAGGCGCTCGTCGGCGTCGGGATCGCCGAAGGGTGCAGCCAGGCGCTCGTAGCCCAGGCGGTAGGCGGCGACCCGCTGTGCCGTCGGCGATGGCTCGCCCTCACGCATCTCTCTGGCCTCCGGTGATCAGCGCCGCCAGCGTCGCCCTCGTGTGCGCCACGTGCTCGGGCCCGACCCGGGCGAGCAGCGCGGCGTCCATCCGCTCGACCGCCGCGCGGACCACCTCCGCCGCAGCCTCGCCCCGCTCGGTCAGAGACACCCTCAACCGCCGGCGGTCCTCCGGGTCGATCGTCCGATCGAGGTAGCCCCGGGTGACGAGCGTGTCGACGAGCGCGCCGGCGGCCTGCTTGGACACCCCCAGTTGGTCGATGATGTCGCCCAGTGGCGCCTCCGTACGCGCTATCGCCCCGATCACGTAGATGCCGTTGCGCGGAACGTCGTCGCAGCCCGCTGTATCGAGGTCTGCTCGGATCGCTGAGCCATACGCGGTCCGAGCCCCCCGCAGCAGGGCGGGCAGCGGCCACGCCTCGATGGCGCCGGCTTCGTCTGTCATGCGCACACGATATAGACAAGTATCAGTACAGTCCAGACTCAGTACGGTATTGGCGGTGTCTGCCCGAGCCCTGATCGCCGGTCTCGTCGCGGTCATCGTGCTCGTCGTGGGCGGGTGCGGCTCGAGCACGACCACGAGCACACCGCACCCGGTCGCGTCCGTGCCCGTGAGTGGCCACGTCGCCCGCAGCTGCGTGGGGCCGATATTCACTAACCGCCCAAGGAGGTGCTCGGAGCGAGCCGTGTTCGCCCGTGGCACAACCCGGGTGGTCGTCCACGGCAACTTCGCCATCCGGCTGGCGCCGGGCACCTACGTCGTCAGCGTCGACACGTGCGTCGATCAGGAGAAGCTCACCGTCACACGCCCGGTCACCGGTCTGATGCTCGCGCCTCGCTGCCCGTTGCCGCGGTAGGCGCGGGGCGGTGGGAGTGGCGGTCTTGGTGGTTATCGAGTCTCGGCCCGCGGACGCTTCCAGCCCCGCAGCCCTGATTGGCGGTCGGCCTTGTAAACGGCGCTGGGGAAGGGGAGCGGGTCAGCCGCCCGGCGGGTCCGCGCCCTCACCCGGCCGAAAATCATGCTTAACACGACAATCTCGGCTCAGACCCCGAGCCCTGTCGAGCTGTGCATGAGGAGCGTGCTTAATACGGCAGGGCTCGCCGATTTCGGCGGTCGTGACGTGTTATGCAGGATTTTTGGAGGCTCCCTCGGCCCTGCCTGGGCACTTCACCCTCCTCCCTCCCCAGCGCCGTTTACCGAGCCGCCCGCCGGCCAGGGCTGCGGGCGCTGAAAAGCGCCGACGGGCCGAGAGTCGACCGCCCCGGCCTCAGGCGGCCGCGGTCGTATCCCCGTGATCGTCCGGATCCGCCTGGACTAGGTGATGGCGAAGGTACTGCGAGCCCGTGATGGCCTCCCAGTCCGGCGCTTGCAGCCGCGCTCGGACGCGAGCACCGCGAATCTGGTCCCGCAGGCCCGGGCGCTCGGGGCGCAGAGGCGCGCCGCAGCGCGGGCAGCTGTCGGGGGATTCGTAGATGACGCCGCTGTGGTATCTGGCCCGGCAGCGGGGACAATTGAGGTACGACATGACAATGCTCCCTGATCTTCCTACAGGAACAACGTCCCGGCACGTGCACTGCATCCGTGCGCACGTTCTTCCCAATTCAGGGGTGAAACTTTAACGCTCCGGCGGGCCACGGCCGACGGTTGCAACCTCTCGCCCACGTGGCGTGAAACGGCCTGATGGGCCACTAAGTATCGACCGGGCGCGCAAGCAGGCGTGAGCGCCCGGACGAAGAAAACGTTTATCTTTCCGCCTGACCGGGGCGATAACGAGTGAGAAGGTGCTGGGCCGAACGCGAGATCGAAGAGGAATAGTCGTGCTGGGCGGACCCGGCGTGCGCTGCTCGCCACCGAGGTTCGCTCTCGCTGCGGCTGTCCTTGCGGCCTGCCTGGGAAGCGCTGCGGGCGCGCACGCGGCGGTCGACCGCTCGCCCGCTCCCGCGCTCTCCGGACGACGCCGCCGCCGCCTCCGGACCGACCGCCCGCGCAGCCGCCGGCCCGCTATCCGCCACCGTCAGGTTCGCCGCCGGCGGCCGCCGGATCCCCCGCGGCTTCTTCGGTCTGGCGATGGAGTACAACGAGCTTCCCGTCTACGAGAAGGCCGGGGTGCTGTTCGGGCGGATCGCGTCGATCATCCGCCCGCGCGACGGCGGCCCGATGACGCTCCGAGTTGGTGGCAAGTCGGCGGACCACACGCTGTGGCAGCCCGATCCGCTGACCGCGGAGGAGAAGGCCAAGCAGAAACGCCTGCCCCGTGGCGTCCGAGCGATCGGCAGGACATGGCTCTCGAACCTCGGGAAGTTCGTCCGCCGGCAGGATCTGCGCGTGCTCATCGATCTCAATCTCGCCGTCCACTCGACGACGATGGAGACGGATTTCGCGACCGCGCTGCAGAAGGCGGTGCCTCGGGGTCGGCTGGCGGGCTTTGAGATCGGGAACGAGCCGGACGAGTACCACTTCCAGCCGCCGCTGCAGCGCGAGCGCGTCGCCAGCACCAGCCGGGCGACGCCGCTGGGCTGGTGGCGCAACTACTCGCCCGCTGACTACCGCCGCGACTACTCCAGCTACGCCCGAGCGCTGAAGGGAAAGATCGGCGGGATCCCGCTCGGCGCTCCCGACATCGTCTCCGACGAGCCGACGTGGCTGAATGCCGTCTCCGGGCTGGGCAGGCTCAATCCAGGTTTTCTCGCCATCCACCGGTACGCGGGGTCGACGTGCTGGTCGAAGAGCTCGCCCCTCTATCCGACGGTCCCACGGATGCTGAGCGAGCAGGTGACGGCGGGCCTTGCCGCCTCAGTGTCGGGTGCCGTGGCGTTCGCTCATGCACGCGGGATGGCACTGCGGCTGACGGAGGTCAACACGGTCAGCTGTGGCAACGATGCCGGCGTCGCCGGCAGCTTCGCCACCGCGTTGTGGACGCCCGACGCGCTGTTCGAGATGATCAAGGTCGGCGTCGACGGAGTCAGCTGGGAGGTGCGCCCCAAGAACGGGAACGCTCCGTTCCATTTCGTCGGCGACGGAATCGAGGCGCTCCCCGAGCTCTACGGCCTCGCAGTCTTCGCCGACATGACGCGCGGTCCGTCGACCCTTCTCAACCTGACGCTGAACGCCTCTCCGGGAGTGCACGTCAAGGCGTGGGGGGTCAAGAGCTACAACACGGTGAGAATGCTGTTGGACAACAAGGGTGGCCGTGGGGCGAATGTCGCGCTTCCCGCCCGTCCGGGGCCGGCGATGGTCCGGCGCCTCGTGGCGCCGAGCCTCTACTCCCACAGCGGGGTGCGCTTCGCGGGCATGTCGATCGGGCGCGATGGTCGCTGGCAGGGCCGCGAGAAGCAGCAGCGGGTGCCGAGCGCCGGCGGCTACTACCACGTCTACGTTCCTGCCAACAGCATCGCGCTCGTGACCCTCTGAGCGCCGCGAACCCGACGAGACCTCAGCCCTGAACCCCCGCGACGGGACGGCCATCCTCGAGGTAGATGCACCGATCGGCGCCGGCGGCCGCCGCGACACGCCGCCGCACGGGCCCGCTCAGCAACTCCACACCCTCGCCAAGCTCGACGAAGCGGTGCTCGTCGATCTCGGAGCTATCGAGCCGCAACGACGCGAGCTGCCGATCGGTGAACGTGCCGCAGTCGAACAGGAACCGCATCCCTCCGGGCCGGTTCGGTTTCGGGTGCAGGAAGTCGACGCACGCGAGCCGTCCTTCAACGACCTCGAGCCCGCATTCCTCGCGGGTCTCGCGCCGGCACGCCTCCCACGGCGACTCGCCCTCCGGCTCGACCTGACCGCCCGGGATCGTCCAGCCCTTCTTGTAGTTGGGCTTCAGGATCAGCAGTCGACGGGCCTCGTCGAAGATCAACGCCCCGGCCGAGGCCGGAATGCGGGGCACGTCGTGCGGGGATTCGTCGGTCACAAGATCGGCCGGCAGGTCAAATGGCCTCGGGGCGTCAGTATGCCGACGACGACTGCACGACCGCCCGCAGCCCGACCAGACGCTGTACGTCGGCTCCGTCGGTGGAGAGGGCGGGCGCAACCCCGCGCTTCGCTGCACGATCAAAGTCCGAGTGAAGCCGCCACAGCGCCGTCACCACCCGCGCGTTGAGCCCCCGCACCGAGCTCGGCGCTCGATCGCGGCTGAGCGTGACCGCGCCGGCCTCCGCCGCGCGCCCCTTCGCCCGCATGCCGTAGCGCAGCCGCAGCATCGCGTGGCCGCTATAGCCGATGCCCGCCTGCGTGACGTTCGAGATCGCCGTGAGCGCCCGATGCTGAAACGCGGCGAGCTCCCTCGGCCCGTCGCCGGATCCGCTGGCGCAGCCCGATGCCAGGGCGATCCCTGCCGCGACGACGCAGGCACACCGCGCCGCACTCGCTCGGATCGGAACCCTGCGAATCGATCCCACCGCGGGCCCAGTATCGGACAGCCCGCCGGCAAAGTCCAGGGAGCTCGCCGCCCCCGAGCGTGTCGACGGATCCCGCAGATACGATTGAGCGCGTCGGGTTGAAGGTGGCGTGGCGGCACTGCTACAGATAGCTCTGCTCGCGGTGGCCTCGATGTTCTGGCCGCTGCTGTTGGTCGTCGTCCTGATCGCGCTCGAGTCCGGCCAGCCGCTGAAGATCCTCGTCTGGTTCTACCTCGGCGGACTCCTGACCACGATGACGGTCGGCGCGGCACTGGTGTTCGGCCTCCAGGACAGCCCGCTCATGTCCGGGCCGCGGCTGCCGTCGGCCCCGGGGGTCGACATCGTCATCGGTTTGTTGGCGCTGCTCGCCGGCTTCTTGGTCCGGCGCGTCGACACCAGGCGCAAGCGGGATCCGGCGCGCCGGGAGGCCCCGAAGGAGAAGAAGAAGTCGAGGAGCTCCGAATGGATGCAGCATCTGGTCGAGCATGGCGGGCATCTGTCGTTCGCCGCCGGCATCGTGGGCTCGCTCTTCCCGAGCCCACTCGTCCTGCTCGGGATGGCGGACATCGCGCAGCTCGGTTACGAAGCGATTCCCACGCTGCTCGTGATCCTCGGCTTCTACCTGATCATGTTCCTATTCATCGAGGTGCCGATCGTCGGGTTCGTCGTCGCCCCCGAGCGGACGAAGACGACGGCGATCGGGGCCAAGGCCTGGCTCGATCGCAACCTGCTCGTGCTGGCGTTCTGGGCGCTGACGGTCGTCGGCGCGTTCGAGGTGATCCGGGGGATCGTCGGCGCCCTCCGCTAGCCCGTGCCCTCACCATGGGCGGCGACGGGGGTGTCAACCGCCGCCGCCCACGCTTTGGAGAGAGTTGACCGTCGGCTAGCTCGTGCTGACCTCGCCGTTCGGCCGGATGTTCTGGTTGAGGTTGAACAGGTTCTGCGGGTCGTAGCGGGCCTTGATCGTCTGCAGGCGCTCGTACTTGTCCTCCCCGAGTGCCCGCCGGACCCGGCTCTCGCCCTCCTCTCCGAGGAAGTTGAGCCAGGCACGGCCCGTGGTGTAGGGAGCGGTCGCCACCTGGACGCCGCGCAGCCAATCGACGTTCGCCTTGGCGTCCGCCGGGTCGGCCCACATCGCGAGCAGGTGGGTGTTCCAAGGCGCCTGGCGCTGCCCGATTGCCATCTCGTCGTCGTCGATGCGGGCGATCTGTCCGCCGCCTGGAACCACGAGGATCACGCTCAGCGGCGACGGTGGATCGGCCGCGGCGGAGCACAGCGCGTCGATTGCCTCGTCCGGGAGGTCGGCGAGGAAGTCACCGCCCCAGTAGTTCTGCATCCCCGCCGGCGTGGTGGGATCGATCAGCTGCTGCACGGCCGTGTACGGCATCGGTTGGACGAGATCGATCGCCGGCGGCCCGAACTCGCGCAGCGGCGCGAGCGCCTTCGCGCCCTCATTGAGGTCGCCGACGTAGCAGACGATCATGCCCACGGCGGGCTTTCCGCGCGCCTCCTCGGGTACGAAGTCCAGCGGCGGAGCCGTGAGCAGCGCGAGGGCCGCGCCGACCTCGTCGGGCGCGTCCGCCATGAACTCCCGGAAGAAGCGCAGCACCTCACCGGCGCGCGGACCCGGGTGGACCAACATCCCCGCGAGCATCATCGGCCCGACGGGATGCAGCTGGAACTCGAACTCCGTGACGATCCCGAAGTTCCCGCTACCGCCGCGCAGTCCCCAGAACAAGTCCTGGTTCTCACTGTCGGATGCGGTCACGAGCGAGCCGTCGGCGAGCACCACCTCGGCCGAGATCAGGTTGTCCGCGGCGAGCCCGAACTTTCGCTCGATCCAGCCGGATCCGGAGCCGAGGGTGAAGCCTGAGACCCCGGTCGTGGACATGCGCCCACCTGTTACCGCCAGCGCGTACTCCTGCGTCGCGGCATCGAGTTCGCCCCACGTGAGGCCCGCTTGGGCCCGAGCCACTCGCCGCTGGGAGTCGATCTGGATCTCCTTCATCGGCCGCAGGTCGACCATCACTCCGTCGTCACAGACGGCGTGCCCGGCGACTCCGTGCCCGCCACCGTGGACGGCGATCGGCAGCCCCTCGTGGCGGGCGTAGTTGACCGCTGCCACGACATCGCTCACGTCTCTGCAGCGCGCGATCACCGCGGGGCGGCGATCGATCGACCCGTTGAAGACGCGACGCAACGAGTCGTATTGCGGGTCTTCGGGCCCGATCAACTGGCCCGCGAAATCCTCTTGAAGCCGTCCGACGGCTACCTCGGTCATGGTTGTCCCCTTCGTCGGTTGTCAGAACGCGCCACCCAGTCTCAGGCTCGCGTCCCGGCCTCCCTCCGGCAATGGGGGCTGATGTGTATTTCCGTGCAGGTTTAAGGGGCTAGCGGGCCGCCCGCGGCCCTTGCCCGCGCTGGCAGCGGGTCGGCTACTTCGCGCTCTCGCTCGCCGCGGCGGCGTCGCGCTCGATCTCGGCGTTGTCGGCCTTGAGCTCCTTCGCTTGCAGCTTCTCGGCGCGCTTCATCGCCTGCTCGACCTTGGCGCCCATGTCCGAGACCGCGACGACGACGAGGCCCGCCTCGCCCGTGTCGAGGTGCTCGCCGAGCTCCTTGAGATCGTGGCGGCTCATGCCCGCCGCCGCGTGACCGGCGACGGCGCCGAGAGCGGCACCCGCGGCCGTCGTGCCGACCAGCAGTCCCCCGCCGATCGCCGCAAACGGGAACAGCGCCACGACCAGCCCGGTCGCGAGCCCGACCCCACCGCCCAGCACTCCGCCGACCCGCGTGGGGGTCTCGTGCTTCTTGACGATCTTGGTCTTGCCGCCCTCGCGGCGCTCGATGACGGCGGCGTCGTAGGCATCGATCAACCCCGCCTCGACGTGAAGATCCTTAACGACCTGGTAGTCAGCCTCGGCGTCGGCGACGTTGTCGTACACCCCGACGTAAGCCATGAGCGTGTCGATCGCCATGCTGCACGTCTCCTCTCTCTTCGAGAGCGCGATCCTATCCGACCGATCGTGAGCCGGAGGCTGGGCGCCTAGCAGCCCGCGACGCTCGCCGGCTCCGACGAGCCCGCGGCGATCGTGAACCAGACCGTCTTGCCGACCGAGCTCTGGTGATGGACGCCCCAGCTCTCCGAGAACATGTTGACGATCTGAAGCCCGCGGCCGGTCGGCTCGTCGGGCGCCGGCGAGCGCATCGCCGGCGTGCCGCCGCCGCGGTCCGTGACCTCGACGCGGATCGTGCCGCGTTGGCGCGAGACCGTCAGGTCAAACTGCGTGCTCGCGTGGCGGACGCAGTTCGTCGCCAGCTCGGAGACCATCAGCTCCACCGAGTCCAGCACGTCGGCCGCGACGCCGCGCAGGGCATCGGTCGCGAACCGTCGAGCGGCGGGGACCGATTCGGGCTCACTCGGGAAGCGACAGGTCTTGGTCATGGCGCCAGACGGAACTTTCCCGCGAGCCCCATTGACGTAATCACGCGTCGCAACAGCGGCGACGGATCGCGAAGCTCGATCTCCCCGACCGTCGCTGACCAGCGCACCCAGAGCGCGATCGCGGAGCTGTCCGCGAACCGCAATCCGGCCACGTCCACGACCAGTCGATCCGGATGCCGTTCGATCACCGGCGCCACCGCCGCTTCGAGGCGGTCGATGTTGGCGATGTCGAGCTCGCCGGTCAGGGTCACGGTCGTCCCCCCGCCATTGGTGACGATCTCGAACGTCATCTCGGTATATCTATCGGCGGTCATTCGCTCCACCGTAGCCCCACGATCGCGGTGTCGTCGTCGGCTGGGCCGTGCCTGAGCTCGTTCACGATCCTCTCGAGCAACTCTGGCAGGCCGAGGTGGTTGCCGCTGGCGGCCTCCCGGAGCCGCGCGAGTCCCCGGTCGAGGTCCTCGCCGCGGCGCTCAACGAGCCCGTCGGTGAACGCCAGCAGCGTCGCGGATGGCGGCGCCGGAACCGTCGTCGCCTTGTACGCCGCACCGGTCTGCGCGCCGATCGGCAGACCGATGTCCGGGCTGACGTACTCGCCGTGGCCGTCGGCGATCAGCAAGGGGGGCAGGTGGCCGGCGCTCGCGATCGTGACCTGCCGTCCCCCCAGGTCGACCAGCGCGCACAGCACGGTCGCGATCTGGCCGGCGTCGGTCACGCTCAGCATTCTCGACAGCTTGGTCAGGATCGCGGCCGGCGGATCGTTCTGCGCGGCGTAGGCGTGAATCGCGTAGCGGAGCGAGGCCATCGTTGCCGCTGCCCTAAGCCCCTTCCCGGAGACGTCCCCGACGACCACGAGCAGGCGCTCCCCACCGAGCGGGATCACGTCATACCAGTCCCCGCCGATGTCGACTCCGCGCTCTCCCGGCTCGAACCGGGCGCTCGTCTCAGCGCCGGCGATCGCCGGCATGTCCTCGGGGAGCAGCGCGTGCTGGAGTGTCAGCGCGATCGTCCGCTGCTCGTCGTAGAGCCGCTGGTTCTCGCCCAGAGCGTGGTCGAGCCGCCCCGCGAGGTGTTCGGCCGAGCGGCGCCGCTGGACCAGGCGGACCGTGACTGCCGTGGCGCCCAGGGTCAGGATGACGCCGACGATCGCGATGATCCACGGCAGCTGCTGTGGAAGCGTTCCGGCCAGCGACTCGCGCGGGGAGACCACGAGCGTGAGGACGTTGTTCCCGAACGTGACTTTGGTCGTGGCCGTCTCGCCACGAAGCGGCGGGTGGGTGACGCTCGTCACCAGGAGGTTCCCCGCCCGCACCGCCGGACCGAGATAGACCGCGTAGTCGAGCTCCGTAAAGGCGGAGTTGCTCTGCAGCCGCGATCGGCGATCCGCGGGCAGGGCCCTTTCGCCGTAGACGACGAACCGCCGGGTGGCCGTCGGGTAGGCATATCCGAGGCGCGTCAGCGACGGCGGCTCCAGGCCGATGATGCTGAGCATCGGCGACGTGACCGCGCGAGCGAGGAACGCGTGCGCGCCCGCGGGCGAGGCGCTCAGCGCCGGTGGTCCGCCCAGCGTCGCGATCGGCCCGCGCGAGGTCGCTCCCGCCTTCCACAGCGAGAGCGTCAGAAACCGACCCTGGCCCGACCCGATGTAGGACGAGGCGAAGCTCCTGAACTTCTGGACGTTCCCGTTGGTCTCGTCAGCGATCGCCGCGGCGGAGGACAATGGCGTCTCGATCGCCGGCTGGGCCGACGCAAGAACCGCCGCGACCTCCTTGACCTTCAGCTGGAGCAGCCGCTTCTCGTTGTTGTTGTAGTTGGTCCGCGAGACCCAGACCAGGATGCCCGTGACGAGCAGCCCGACGATCAGGATCGCGACCGCCGGCCAGTACGGCCACCGCTCGCGCGCGGCGGGCCTGCTCGCGGGCGCGGGATCGTCGTCCTCGCTGCGCGGGGCGCCCACATCGGGGGAGTCGATCGAAGCAGTTTCGACCTCTTCTTCGAGCTTCGACGCCTCGATCACGTGCGGAACGGTACCGCCCCCGGCGCGAACGATGGTGAGGCCTGCGGGGCGCAAGAAGGGATTCAAGGGCGCCGGACTGGACCCCCATGCCCCCACAATGGTCCATGACCGGCGCCCGCGAATCTGCACAACCTTGTCACGTTTTTCGGCGCGAAGTCAACGTAGTGGACGAACTTCGTAAGCGGGTTAGTAGACGCCGGTAGATCACCCGTCCAGGCAGTCCTGGCCAGATCCCCAAGGATCAGGCTGTATGGGGGCGCGCATGCGCGCCCCCACCGACCGGTGCATGCACCGGTCGGGCCGGCGGCGCATGCGCCGCCGGCAACAACGCTCCTAGGGCGAAGAGGGCGGCCTCGACCCACGGGCCCAGCGGTGGCAGCCGGTGCCACAGGACGGCCGTCAGCCTGAGGTTCTCGGCCAGCGCATATGAGGCGTTGGACGCCGCCACGAGCAGCAGCGCTGCAAACGCCGCCGCTCCGAGCGCCAGCCACAGCGGTCGCGCGCGCGGAACGGCGAGGCCGAACGCGTAGCCGATCGGCAGCCACGCGAGCGCCACCCGCGCGAGGGGCTGACCGTCGAAGCCGGCGAGCTGAAGGAGTGGCAGCGAGTCCGGCACGCGCGGACCGAACGCGAACCAGCCCAGCCCGCGCAGCGCGTAGAGCAACCCGATGCCGGCGAGCAGACACACCGGCAACAGCAGCACGCCCTCCAGGCGCCGGCGCCGCAGCGCGACGGCGACCGCGAGCAAGGCGGCCGCGGCGAGCGCGATCAGCGGCGCCGATGGCAGCGCGAACGGATTCGCCACCGGCTGCGGTCGTGGCGGCGCGGGACCCAGGGGGACCGGCGGAACCGCGGAGAGGCGGTGCACGCGGCGGCGACGGACCGCGCGGGGGTGGCGGCGGACGGCGCTCCGGCGGGCCACAAACACCCGCGCCGCATTGGGCACGCTGCGACGCGGACGCAGCGGGTGGGTGACGTCCTGCGATGCGAGGATCAGCATCTGATTCAGGCGTGGGTACCAGACGCCCCAATCGTGGCCGCCTCCGTAGATCGCATAGGTGACGTTCGCGCCGGCCCGCGCGAACGCCTCCGCCATGGGCACGATCTGGGCGCTGTCATCGTCGTCGCGCCCTACGAACATGAACACCCGCAGCGGCTCGAACGAGAGCTC
This sequence comes from uncultured Solirubrobacterales bacterium, assembly GCA_963812225.1. Taxonomy (GTDB): domain Bacteria; phylum Actinomycetota; class Thermoleophilia; order Solirubrobacterales; family Solirubrobacteraceae; genus Palsa-465. The sequence continues at coordinate 21,573 of CAWEUN010000001.1, read as the reverse complement.
CTTGCGAAGGCCTCGCACGTAGTCGATCGGGCTGTTGTACTCGAGGTCGGCCTTGCTCGCGTGCGCGAACACGCCGGTGCGCGTCTCGGTGAAGTAGCCGGACCACACCTCGAGGTTGCCGAACACCGGTAGGTGGTGCAGGGCGATGTTGGTCGCGCCGTAGCCCCCGGCGGAGAAACCCCCGATCACGCGATCCTGGCGATCCGGCAGCGTCGAGAACCGACTATCGACGTCGGAGACGACGTTCAACACATAGTTCTCGAAGTCACCCGACGGCGTGTTCGCCCACTCGGAGTCCGAGTACGTGCTCCCGCCAATCCGCCCGTCGGGGAACACCAGGATCATCGCCTTCAGGTGGCCCTCGCTGAGCTGGTTGTCCAGCCTGACGTCCATGTTGGCGATGTCGATGTACACCTGCGGACGGCCCGGGCTGCCGTGCAGCAGGTAGAAGACCGGGTAGTGCCGGGAGCGCGTGTAACCGGGCGGGAGATAGACGAGGTAGAACGCCTGGCGGTGGAGCGCGCGCGAGTAGAAGTGGACGTTCAGCAGCCTGCCCCTGCCGGCTCGCGGCAACTGCGACACGGTCACAAACCCGCGGTGCTTGGAGTAGGCCGCTCCATAGCTGTAGGCGCCGAGTAGTCCGCTCACGGTCAGCACCACGGCGGCCACGGCCATCACCGCGCGTCTGAGCCCAAAGAACAGCATCTTGCTAGGGCACCTCGCCCAGGCCAGAGCGCTTGGCGCCCGGGAGGGCCAGCGGAGCCGGACGGTGGCCGTCGAGCGATCGCGATCCGCCCCGTTCGCCGACGTAGCCCTCGATCTCGAGCACCCTGAGGACGGCGCGCGGGAGGCCCAGTCGCGACTCGTAGATCAGGTAGCGCGGGCGCCATTCCGGCGAGAACTTCTCGTTGAAGCGCACGAGTCGCTCCATCTGGAACCGCCGGCCTAGCAGCGCGACCGCCAGGCGGGCGGCCAGGCGCCTCGCCACGGTGCGGTCGGGTTTGGGCCGAACCAGGTGAGCCAGGCCGGCGTAATTGAGGCTCACCTCGGGAACGCCCCGCTGACGGGCCGTCTCGAGCGCCCGGCAGACGAGCGCCTCGTTGAGACCGTTGGGGGTCTCACCGACACGGCGCATCGTGTCGAGCGACAGCTTCCCGCAGTGGGCGATGAAGTGCATCACGGCCCCGAGCTCGCCGGCGGGCGAGCGCGCGAGGAGGTAGAGATCGCCGGGACGGACGCCGGGCTCGAACGCTCCCATTCCCATCGTGAACCCGAGCAGCCGGCGCCGCGTCGCCCGCCAGGCGACCTCGAGGGCGTCCATCTCGCCCTCCAGTTCGGCGTCGATCTCGCGGCCCTCGCAGGCGGTGATCTCCCAGCCGCGGCGCTCGGCCCGATGGGCCGATTGGCGCAGCTTGCGGACCGCCCGGCCCTCGAGCGTGAACTCCGCGGGGTCGACGACCGCCTCCTCGCCGACGCACAGCGCGCCGAGCCCCAATTCTCGGTAGTGCGAGAGGTGACGCGACGACGCTCCCCACACGACGACCTGCCAGCCGCGGGCCCGCGCGAGCGCGAGGAACTCCGTGAGCACGCGGGGGACCGAGCCGTCGGGCCCGACCGGATCGCCCGAGACGACCGCGGTCTCGCCGATCACGTGGTACGCGAGCACCCCGCCCGCGGCGAACTGGAACGCCTTGTCGGGACGGAGGATGAACGGTGAGATCGAATCCTCTCCGTGGCGCTCGACGATCCGCCGAGCGGCCGCGAGCTCGTCCTCGTCGTGGCTGTTGAGCGATCTAGACATGGATCCGGACCGCGATCAGCGCCGCGGTGTCGCCGGGCGCCTCGAGTTCGTATCGACCGCGGCTCGGCGTCGCCGTCTCGCCGTCCGGACGGCCGAGCCACTTCCCGTCGCGTCCCAGCCGCTCGCCGTTCAGCGTGACGCCGGACGTCGAGCGGACCGAGGGCGCCAGGAGACGCTCCACCTGCGCCGGCGCGCTCGCGGGCAGCCTGAGCGCCACGGCCACCGCCCGGTGGCTCTTGTTGATCACCAGAACGTGGAGCCGGTCGCCGCGGACGCGGACCGCCCACACGCCCAGCGTCGACGGCGCCCCGCCACGCACCCGCACGGGCAGCAGTTGTGCGTCCGGCCCCAGCGTCCTCGCGAACAGAATCAGCCCGTAGAGCAGCGGCCGCGCGTCGAGTCCGCGGCGGTCGATCGAAAATGCAGCGTTGATCGCGTTCGGGCGGACGTGCACGTTGACGCCGTCGATGCCCGCGCGCAGCAGCTGGAAGAGCGCGTCTGGCGCCCACAGGGCCGTGGCGAACGAGTCGCTGACGCCCCGCACGCCCCCGCAATCGACCGAGTTCAGCTCGGTCAGCCGGAGCTTGAGGTCGGCCCCGTGGGCGAGGCGGATGGCGCCCCTGAGGTCATCCGCGACCCCGGCCGAGGCCCGGGCGCTGAGCAGTTTCGCGATCGTCGGATAGCGATGCGACCTTGGCTTCACGCAGCCTGAGAACGCGTAGCGGTGCACGCTGACCTCGCTGAGCCCGCCGGTCGCGATCAGGCTCGAGATCCACGGCGCGTTCAGTTCAGGATTCGCGAGTACGGGGCCGAGCAGGGGCACGCCCGGCGCCGCTTGCGCGAGCGCGCGCGCGTAGGCCGAGAAGTCCTCGTCGTAGATCGCCGAGGTCACGGCCGTCGGCAGCGGCGCGACGTCGAGATCGCTTGGCGGGCGCCTGACGCCGAGCCCGGTCGAGGTGGTCCTCGCGAGCCAGGCCTTGCGGCTGTAGATGTCGGGCTCGTTGCCGATCTCGAACCCGATCACGCTGCCGTGAGGCAGACCTCGCACGGCCGCCTGCGCCCAGGCGGCGGCGTCTGCGGGCGAGCCCGTGACCAGGTTCAGATCGATGATCAGCCGCAGGTCCGCGCGCTGCACCAGGCCGCTCAGATGGTGTAGCCAGGTCGGGGTCAGCGCGATCGCCCACGGCGCCAGCGGCGTCGAGCGCGGATCCCAGAAAGTGTGATCAGCCGAATCGCCGCCGATGCGGAGAACGAACGGGCCCTCCCCGCGCGCGTGCAGCGACGAGAGGACCCGCTCGAACACCGCCGGGCGGCGTTCGAACTGCGCGAGCGCCCAGTACTCGGTCGAGAGCCCGAAGTAGGACCGGGGGATCTGGGTCGCACCGCGCAGCTCGACCGTCAGGAGAGCGTGCGCCTGCCGCCAGGCGTGGCCGCCGGCATCCCGCGACGCGGCGTCGTGGTCCGACAGCGCGAGGAGCATCAGCGTCGAGGAGAGCGTCACGACCGACGCCACCCACACGAGCCGGCTCACCCGCGTGTGCGCAAAGCGATGAACTCGAGCCGACGACTCCCTGAGGCTCATCATCACGCACGACTATGCGTGCGCTGTCTGAGCCGATCCCCAAGAAACGCTGAGAATCTCCTGAGTTTCGCCGGCCGCGTCGGGCAGCCGCACGGTGAAGACGGCACCGCCGTCGGGATGGTCCGCCGCGGCGACCGTTCCGTGATTGGCGTCCACGAGCTCGCGGACGATGGCCAGGCCAAGGCCGGCGCCGCCCGGGCCCCGGGTCCGACCCGCCTCGGTACGCCAGAAGCGATCGAACACGCGCTCCCCGGCGCCGGCGGGGAGCCCCGGACCGTGATCGCGAACCTCGAGGACCGCGTGGTCCGCCTCGCGACGGACGCAGATGTCGACTCGGGTCCACTCGGGGGTATGGATCAGCGCGTTGCCGATCAGGTTCGCGAGCACCTGGCGAACGGCATCGGGGCTCGCGAGCGCGTGGACCGCGTCCTGCACGTCGAGCGTGACCGTGCGCTCGGGGGCTCTGGCGCGCGCGTCGGCGGCGGCCTGCGCCGCCAGCTCGCCGAGGTCGACCGGCACGCGCTCGGTCTCCGGAAGCTCATCGAGGCGAGCGAGCAGCAGCAGCCCCTCGACGAGGACGCCCATGCGGGTCGCCTCGGACTCGATCCGCGCCATCGCCCGCTTCAGCGCCACCGGATCCTGCGCCGGGCCGAGGCGGAACAGCTCGGCGTACCCGCGGATCGACGCCAGCGGGGTGCGGAGCTCGTGCGAGGCGTCAGCGAGGAACTGGCGGCGCCGCTCGTCGCTGTGCTCCCGGTCGGCGAACGCCTCCTCGATCCGCACGAGCATCTTGTTCAGCGACAACCCCAGCCTGCCGAGCTCGGTCCGGGTGCTGGACGGGCTCACGCGCCGGGTGAGATCGCCGTCGGCGATCTCGCTCGCGACGCGCTCCATTTGGCCCAGCGGCCGCAACCCGACGCGAATCACGACCCAGCCGAGCCCGACGAGCAGGATGATCACGCCTCCGACGACGAGCGCCTCGACGACGACCAGATCGTGCAAGGTCTGGTCGACCTCGCGCAGCGGCACGGCCACGACGACCGTCCCGGCGCCGGTCATCAGCGGCAGCGTGGCCACGCGGTATCGGAGGCTCGAGCCGTGGGTCGAGTTGACCGTGAACAGCGCCGGCCCGCCCGATGAGGCGATCGGAAGCCGCTTGGGCAACCGCGGCGGGGGAAGCACCGCCTCGCCGTCGTAGATCGTCACCGGCCCCCGGAGGAGCCGGCCGCCCGGGTCGACGAGCTCGCCGTAGGTGCCCGAGGGAAGAAATTCGGCGAGGCCCCGGCCCAGCGGCGACCCGGCCGGGTGAGCCCGGTTCGCCGAGCTCTCGGCGCTGACGTGGTGGCTGAGCAGGCGGGCGTCGACCCCGAGCTGGTAGGACAGCGGCGTCGCGGCCGCGATCACCCGCTGGTCAAGGTGGGTCAGCAGGTAGGAGCGCTGCTCGGCGTAGATCGACACGGCGGCGACCACGAGCGCGACCGTGACCAGCCCCAGCATCCCGGCGAGCAGTCGCGTGCGCAGCGACACTGGAACGGATCACTCCCTCGGCAGACGCAGCGTGTAGCCGACCCCGCGCACCGTGTGAAGCAGCGGTACCTGGTCGGCGTCGATCTTTTTGCGCAGGTAGCTCATGTACGTCTCGAGGACGCGAGCATCGCCGGCGAAGTCGTAGCGCCAGACGTGGTCCAGCAACTGCGCGCGCGTGAGAACGCGGCGCGGATTCAGCATCAGGTACCGGAGCAGCCGGTACTCGGTCGCGGTCAGCTCGATCGCGCACCCGTTGCGAGACACCTCGCGCGTGTCCTCGTCGAGCTCGAGGTCCGCGAACGTCAGCCGGCCCGACTGCTCGGTCAACGCGCCCGTGCGCCGGAGGATGTTGCGCAGGCGAGCGACGAGTTCCTCGATGCTGAACGGCTTGGTGACGTAGTCGTCGCCGCCGGTGGTCAGGCCGCGCACCTTGTCCGAGGTCGCGTCGCGGGCGCTCAGGAACAGGATCGGGACACCGAGATGCTCTCCGGACATCCTTCGCGCGACCTCGAACCCGTTCATGTCGGGGAGCATCACGTCCAGGACCATCACGTTCGGGCGCCATTCCCTCGCCCGGGCCAGCGCCGCGGCGCCCGTGTCAGTCGCGTCGACGGCGAAACCGTTGTGTCGGAGCGCCATCGAGACCACATCGACGATGTTCGGCTCGTCGTCGACCACGAGCACCCGCAGCGGTTCCCGCCGGTCGTCCACGCGGCGATTATTGAATGGGAACCTGAGGATTCCCTGAGAGGCGCCTTTGCGGGGGTTAAGTGTTTGCCCCGGCGCCAGTGGGCTGGGCCGACGGTCCCGCCAGGGGGCCTGGCCCGGCCTCCCGCGCCCCGTGCGTTCCGGGACGGAGTGGCTGGTGGTCTGCCCGGAACGCGAGGGGCGCGGGACGCGGACCAGACCCCCTCGCCCCGGGCCCATCACCCCCACCTGGACAACTTCCCGAACTCGCCTCAGCGCCGGCGGATCGGGGCAATCAAGCACGGCGTGCCCCGCCCGATCGCCCAAAGTGGCGGGCTCCGGGTGAGTCTGGGCGCTCGTGCGGGTTTCGTCGAGACTTTGTGCCAGGAGCGTGTCTGTGTCGAGACTGTTACGCCGGTGGTACATGACGCGACAACGGCGGCGCGAATCCCGAGCCCTGTCGGATTGAGCACACTCCTCATGCACAGCTCGACAGGCCTCGCCATCGGAAACGAGGTTGTCGTGTTATGCACCATGAACGGCGCGATCGCGGCCGATCCCTTCTCCTTCCCCAGCGCCGTTTTACCGGGCGGCCGCCAATCAGGGCTGCGAGTGCTGAAAGCGCCCGCGGGCCAAGGAGAACCCACTTTCCCTTCCTGACCCCACAGGTGGTGGGGAGCTACGCCGCCGCCCGGGAGTAGAACGCCGCCTCCTCGCGCCCGAGGTCGGTCGCCGGGTCATCGCCGTAGAACCACTCGCGCGCGATCCGGTAGAAGTTGCCGCGCGCGTGGAGCTGCGCGATCACCGCCAGCGTCAGCACCTCCATCCGGCGGCCGAAGATGTGGTCGGGCGGGGCCGACTCGTGCCGCATCTGGCCGAAGTACTCGGAGCGAGGGTCGCTCATGTCGATCAGCACCTGCGTCGCGTACTCGGGGGTGAGCTCGATCTCGCGGTCGCAGGTGTACCACGAGGTGGCGGCGCGGAAATGGGCGAGCACGCGGTCGGGGTTGAACTTCTCGGGGTCGGGGAAGAAGCCCACCTCGCTGCCGACGCGCATGATCGTCTCGGTGTCTCCTTCGATCACCGCGCGCGCGACCTCGATCTCGAGCTCGACGGCCCCCGGCGGCATGCGCTTGAACAATCCGAAGTCGATGAACGCCATGCGGCCGTCGTCGAGCAGCATCGAGTTGCCCGGGTGAGGGTCGCCCGAGAACTGGTGGTGGCGATACAGGCAGCCGAAGTAGAAGCGGAAAAGGATCTCCCCGATCCGGTCGCGCTCGGCCTGCGGGTAGCCCTTGAGATCCTCGAACCCGGTCCCCTCGACGTACTCCGAGACCATCACCTGCTCGCGAGAGAGCGAGGTGACGACGTCGGGGATCACGATGAACGGGTGGCCGCGGAAGATCCGTGCGAGCGTGCGCTGGTTCTGGGCCTCGAGCTCGTAGTCGAGCTCCTCGGCGACGCGGTTGCGGATCTCCTGCCCGATCGCCTGGGGGTCCATGCCCGGCGCGATCCGCTTCACGAGCCGGAGGATCAGCCCCAGGTTCTGCATGTCGGCGCGCACCGCGGCGGCCACGCCGGGGTACTGGACCTTGACCGCAACGCGCCGGCCGTCGGTGAGTCTCGCCCGGTACACCTGCCCGATCGAGGCCGCGGCGATCGGCTCCTCCTCGAACTCGTCGAACACGTCTGAAAGCCCCTCGTCAAGCTGCTGCTCGATCACCTTCCGCATGTCTTTGAAGTTGACCGTCGGCGCCGCGTCTCGAAGCGCCGCGAGCTTGGCCTGAAACTCGTCGCGATAGTCCTCGGGGACGAGCCCGACGTCGAGGAACGACATCACCTGCCCGACCTTCATCGCGGCGCCCTTCATCGTCCCGAGCGCCGTGACGATCTGCTCGGCGGCCTCGATGTGCCGGCGCTCGAGCGCAGCCTGGCGCCCCTCCTTGGAGCGGGTCACGTTTGCAGCGTGGGTGCCCGCCTGTCGGATCGCCTGCCCCGCTGCCAGCCCCCCGATTTTTGCCGTACGCCCGACGCGCGAAGTCGGGATGTTGTCGTCCCTTGCCACTCATGTGAATCCTATCCGGCGGCCGATCCACGCCGCGGGGCCGCCGGCTCGCCGGCAACGTGCTCAGCGCGATCCCGGCGAGCACCGCGGCGGCACCCGCGATCTGCCAGCCCGCCGCCGGATCGCTGAACGCCAGCCAGCCCACGGTGGCGCCGACGACCGGCTCGAGGTTGACGAATGCGCCCGCGAGCTCGGCCGGGACTCGCGCCTGTCCGAATGCGAACAGCCAAAACGGCACCAGCGTCCCGGCCAGTGACAGAGCGACGAGCACGATCACGGGGCCGGCTCCCGCGGGAGCCGCCGGGGCTCCGTCGGTCACCACTGCGACCGGCAGGGCGACGAGAGCGCCGGCCGCGAACTGCACCGCGGTCACCGCCGTGGCGTCGCGCCCGCGAGCAGCCGCGGCTGGCCGACGATGAATCCGGCCGACAGGACGACCGAGGCGAGCACGAGCCCGTCGCCGAGCGGCGTGGCACCGCCGCCACCGTTGCCGGCCACGAGCACGATTCCCGTGAGGCGCGAGTGCGTAACCCGCCCAGTCGCTCGGGCGCCCCGCTCCTCGTCCCAGCCCCGCCGCGAACAGCGCGACCAGCACGGGAACCGCGCCGACGATCACCGCGGCGTGGCTCACGCTCGTGTGGTCGATCCCGGCGTTCTGGAGCACGATCACCGCGCCGAACCCCACCGCGCCGGCCAGCGCGACGCGCGGCGCGAGCGCCTCGCGGAGCCCGCGCCGCCCCGCGAACGCGAGCAGCGGCGCGGCGACGGCGAAGCGCGCCACCGTCAGCCAGCCCGGGCCGAGCCACGTGAGTGCGAGCTTCGAAAGCGGCACGGTCAGGCCCCACAGGGCCCCGGCGCCGGCGAGCGAGAGCAGGGCTGAGCGGTTGCGGATGTTCATGTAAATCATGATGAGCTCTATTCGACTGTTGGGCCGCCCAGATTTGACAGATAGGGCCTGAAGCGATGGAATATTTCGTCAAATGGCGCCTGAGCTTGATTTCATTGATCGGCAGCTGCTCGAGGAGCTCCAGACCGACGCGGACCGCCCGAACGTCGAGCTCGCCCGCCTCGTGGGGCTCTCTCCGGCCGCGACGCTCACCGCGTTCGCCGGCTGAAGGAGTCCGGGATCATCAGGCGGATCTCCGCGCGGCTCGACTCGACGGCCGCCGGCTTTCCCCTCCAGGTCTACGTCGCCGTCGCGCTCCAGCGCCACGACGATGCCAGCCACCGGCGCTTCACCCAGGCCGTGCGCGAGATGCCCGAGGTGATCGCGGCCGACTGGGTGACCGGCGAGACCGACGCGATGCTGATGGTCGTCGCCCGCGAGGTCGCCGAGCTCCAGCGCGTGCTCGTGCGTCTCTCGACCCGCGGCGGCGCCGCGCGTGTGACCACGCTGCTGCGCCTCGAGGAGCTGAAGCCGGCCTCGCCGTTGCCGCTCGACGCCGCGGCCTAGCCTGGCCCTAGCCGACGAGCCGGATCGGACTCCCCTCGCGGAACGCGGCGATGTCCTCGACGACCTGCTCGTACATGGTCCGCAGCGTGGCCTCGCTCACGTATCCCAGATGGGGCAGCAGGACCGTGTTCTCGAGCGTGAGCAGCTCGTGGTCGGCCGCGAGTGGCTCGCGGTCGTAGACGTCGAGCCCGGCGGCGGCGATCGTCCGCGTGCGCAGCGCCTCGACGAGCGCGGACTCGTCGACGATCGGTCCCCTGGAGGTGTTGATCAGCACGGCCGTCGGCTTCATCAGCGCGAGGTCGGCCGCCCCGAAGAGCCCTCGGGTCCGGTCGCTCAGTACGAGGTGGATCGAGAGGACGTCTGAGCTCTCCAGCAGCTCGGACTTGGAGACTATGCGGACGCCGAGCTCGGCCGTGCGTTCCTCGGTCAGGTTCGCGCTCCACGCGATCACCTCCATCCCGAACACGCGCGCCGGGGCGACCATCGCGCCCCCGAGGCGCCCGAGGCCGGCGAGGCCGAGCGTCGCGCCCGCCAGATTGCGAGGCAGGCCGAGCTGCCAGGACCCGGCCCGCAGCGCTCGGTCCTCGATCGTCACCCGCTTGAGGACCGCGAAGATCAGCGCCCACGCGACCTCCACGGTGCTCGGCAGACCGGGGACGGAGGGGGCGCCGGTCCCGCCGGTTCCGGATACGACGACGCCGCGGTCGTGCAGGTACGCGACGTCCACCGACGCGTTGCCCATCCCCGTCGTCACGAGCAGCTCGAGCTTGGGCAGGCGCTCGAGCACCTCCCGCGGGAACGCCGTCCGCTCGCGCATCAGCACGAGCACCTCGAAGTCCGCGAGCGTCGTCGCCAGCGCGGAGCGGTCGATCGGCTCGTGGAAGAAAGTGACCTCGGCCTCGGGCCCGAGCGAGTCCCACTCGGCGAACTCGCGCGCCCGCCGCTGGTAGTCGTCTAGGACGGCGATCCGCACGAGCGCAGTATCGCCCTTCGGCGCGTCAGCCGATCTTCCAGCGCACCCACTGCGCCAGGAACGGCTCGCTGATCCACGCCCGTCCCCCCGAGCGCGACACGAGCTCGGCCTCCTCCAGCCGGCCGAGCGCTCTCTGGACGCTCGACGTGGCCGGGAGGCCGTGCCGGCGGCGGTAGTCGCTGGCGAACGGGCGGCCCTCCTCGATCGCGAGCGCCTGCAGCAGGAGCCGCTGTTGCGTCGGCGCGCCGTCCCACACGCTCGCGAAGTGCGAGTCCTCGGACCGCAGGACGTCCGCGATCGCGCTCTCCGTGTCCGCGAACGTGGCCATGGCGCCCTCGCCGGTCCGCTGCCACAGGAAGTAGCAGAGCTCCTGGGTCCCGTAGGGGTGACCGCGCGACGTCGCCAGCACGAGGTCGAGCGCCGCGTCGTCGATCGCGCGGCCGGTCTGCTCGAACCGCCCAGAGATGAACGGACGGAACGCGTCCGGTTCGATCACCCCGAGCTCGGTCCGCTTCGCGCTTCGCCAGAACGGCTCGTTCTCATCGTTGAAGATCTGCTCGAGCGTGTGCCGTCTGCTGCCGAGGTAGATGTGGGAGACCTCGGGCTGGCGCTGGAAGACCGAGCGCATCAGGCGCGGGAGGCCGGGATCGATGCCGACGATCTCCTGGAACTCGTCGAGCACGAGCACGACCCGCCTGTTCCGCTCGCCCGCGAGCTGACCGGGCAGCTCGAGCAGGCGCTCGATCGTCGCCATGATGTCCGCGGGCGGCGCCGTCGCGGTGAAGCTGAAGTTCATCGCGCCGTCCTCCGGATTGACCGTGACCGTGGGCGTCACCCGGAGGCCCTGGAACACGCGGAGGCGCTCGCGGGCCCGGAACAGCGGCGACGCCAGGTCTTCGTGAATCGATTGGGCGAGCTTGTCCGCGAGCCGGCCCGGGGTCGGCGTCGTCATCAGATCGACCTGCGCGACCAGCGCCCGCTTTCTCAGCAGCTCCTGGGAGGCTCGCCACACCAGCGATGACTTGCCGAAGCGCCGCGGGGCGAACAGGGCCACGTCCTGTCCGGCGAGCGCGTCCGCCGTCAGCTCCGCGAGCTCGGCGGCGCGATCGGCGAAGGCGTCGTCGAGCGCGAGGGCGCCGAAGCGGAAGGGGTTGGCTGCGAGGGCCGTTCACGGGCGCATTACGCTGAGCAGCGTTACGCCATAGAGCGTAACAGCCTGCTCGCTGGCCGCGCGGTCTTTCGCTACGCTGGTCAGCGTTACGCTAACCGGCGTAACTCAGCGCTGCACCTGCGAGCCCGGCACGATGTCGTCGGACCCGTCGGGCCAGCGCACCCAGGCCTTGTGGCCGCCGTCGTAGTCCTGGCCGAGCAGGATCAGGGTCGCCGGCTCGCCGAGCGCGGTGCACGGCTCGGAGCCCTCGGGGTCGAGACCACGCCAGATCCGAACGAACTTGTTGTTCTCGAGCTCGTCGGCGACCGTGGTCGGGTCGGTGTGGCCCGGATGGATCCGGGTCTCCGGCGGGAGCTTCAGCAGTTTGTCCATGATCGAGGACTTCAGGTCGGCGTAGCTGGTGTGACCGGGGGCGCGCACGCCACCGACCGAGCCCTTGAACAGCGTGTCGCCGGTGAACACGTCGGTGCCGTTGATCAGCAGCGACAGCATTCCGCTCGTGTGGCCGGGTGTGTGAATCGGCTGGATCTCGAGCGCGCCGCTGTACAGCGGCTGGCCAGGCTCCATGGTTCCCGTCGTCCCCGCGACGAGCTCGCGCTCGAGCGGATGGATGAGGACCGGAGTGCCCGGATGGCGCGCGAGCACCTGCTCGAGCTCGGCGACGTGGTCGTGGTGATGGTGGGTGAGCAGGACGTGCGTGAGTCCGAATCGCATCCGGTCGAGCACGTCGAGCAGCGGCGCCACGGGTCCGCCGGCGTCGATCATCACCGCTTCTGAGCCCTGCTCGTCGGCCACCAGGTAGGTGTTCGAGAGCCAGCTGTCGTCCATCGAGCGCTCGATGATCATCTCGTCCGGGAGCCTACCGTGATGCGCTCGTCCGCTCAGCCCGCCGCGTGACGCGGCCCGGTAGGCTCAGGGGCCATGAGTCTGATCCACACCTGCTATCGCATCACCGACATCGATCGCTCCGTCGCGTTCTACAACGCGCTCGGCTTCGAGGAGAAGGGCCGCATCCCGATCCGCGACGAGGCGGTCAACGTGTTCATGAACCTTCCCGACGACGGCGACAGTCCCCGGCTCGAGCTGACCTTCAACTTCGGCCGGACCGAGCCGTACGAGATCGGGACCGGCTACGGCCACATCGCGATCACGACGGACGATCTCGACGGCATGCTCGCGCGCCTCGCGGAGCAGGGGATCGAGCCCGAGCGGCCCCCGTACACGATCCGCGAGGGTGGGTCGAGGCTGTGCTTCGTGCGCGATCCCGACGGCTATCGGGTCGAGGTGCTCGAGCGGGGCTGAGCGGAACCGGCTCGCCTGCCCCCGATCGGCGCGTGGCCATTAACAAAATGTGAGCTTTAGCGCGAGGGCGTCAGGTTTAAGCCGCAGATAGCGTAAATGCGTTAAAAGGGAGGGTGTTGCTTCGATTTTCCACTCGAAGGGAGAAAGCACCATGTCCCGCCCGGCGCCGCGACCTCGTCGGAGGATCTCGTCTCGGCGTGTTTGGACGCTGAAGCTTCTCGGATTCCGCTACTCCACAAGCCGCGATGCCTACGTCTTGCGCGTGATCGGCAACTGGCACGGGCCGGTCTACCGAGTGCAGCGCACGACGGCCACGACCAACAGTCACGACGTAACCCACTCAGGCGTGATCTGACAACTCAGGCAACGCGCCGCTGTACCCGACCGCGCCGCCGCTCACGCTTCGCATCGAGTAGCCGCTGATCGGCGATCTCCAATAGCGCCGACGCGGTGGTCCCGTCCTGAGGGAAGATGGCGACGCCGATGCTCGCCCGGACCATGTCGACCCCTGCGGTCACGCTCCCCACCGCCTGGACGACGCGCGTCGCGAGCCGCACCGTCCCGGAGTCGCCCGTCTCGGGTGCCAGCACGCAGAATTCGTCCCCACCGAGCCTCGCCACAGTGTCCTGGGCGCGCATCGAGTTCTTCAGCGCGATCGCGACCTCCCGGAGCAGGTCGTCGCCGGCGGCGTGGCCGAAGCGGTCGTTGAGCCGCTTGAAGCCGTCGAGATCGATCATGACGAGCGCAAACGTCCGGCGCTCGCGCGTGTGTCTGGCGATCTCGTACTCGGCGTGCAACAGCAGCGCGCGCCGGTTCGCGATACCGGTCAGCGGATCGCCGAGGGCGAGGTGGTGCAGCGCGGCGCGCTCGCGCTCGAACCGCTCGCGGAGCGCGACCACGATCGCGACGCTGGCGCTCGGTACGAGCACGATGAGCGCCGGCGAGGGCAGCGGCTGCATCAGGGCGAGCCCCGGCGCGGCCGCCGCCGCGAGTACCGCCGCGGTGGCGAGGGCGGCGCCGAGACGCGTGCCGGTCAGCGTCGCTGCGAGCAGAGCGGCCGGAACGCACAGCCAGAAGGCGTCCCCGCTCCCGGCGAGCGCCACCGCACCTCCGGCCAAGAAGGCGATCCCCACCACCAGCGTCTGTCCGTGACGCCCGCTGCGCATTTGGCGAAGTGTCGCCATAGGCCCGGACGACACGGCGGCTTTGGCCGAGGCGTTTCCCCCACAGAACGTCGCCTCGGCCGCCGCCGCTGCGGCCCGTCCCCAACGAGCAGCACCCCCCAAGAAGCACGAGAGCCGCCCAAACACTGGGCGGCTCCCGCTTCCTCGACCGCTGAGGGCGATCGAGGATGAGACATGAGGAGGAGTCTGATAGGGATATCGGCAGCGTCGGCAAGAACCAATAGCTCTTGTGCTTTCGCGCTGGACAGTCCGCCGAATGTGAACTGCATCGGACATCAGGACCCGGGTACCCTAAGAGTGTCGATGGCGGACACGACCAGGATCGGCAAGCTGCTCGAGGCCCTCGCGAACGGGATCGCCGCTCACGATCGCGCCAACCCCGACCACAACGCCTGGGGCGTCGGGATGGCGCAGTTCGACATCGAACGGCTTGGGTTGGAGGAGGGAGAGGAGATCCTTCCCGGGATCGTCCTGCAGGCGGACGGTGGCCAGCCCGGCGCATTCCGGATCCTCTGCGACGGCCTGCACGATGAGGAGCAGGAGGAGCAGGAAGAGGAAGAGATCGTCGAGGCCGTCGGGATCGAGGAGGAGGTAGCCGAGCCGGTGTACGCCCCGGGGCCTCCCACTCCGCCCAAGGTCCGGCCGCCGGTATAGCGCGCTGACCGCGCTCGCCGACCGCACGATCCTGGTCACCGGCGCGACGGATGGTCTCGGCCGCGCGCTCGCCGGCGAGCTCGCGCAGGCCGGCGCCACGGTGCTAGTTCACGGGCGCGATCGCGAACGTGGCGAGCGAACGCTCGCGGAACTGCGCCATCAGAGTGGCGACGACCGCCACCGCCTGTACCTCGCTGATTTCGCCTCCCTCGCGGAGGTTCGGGAGATGGGCGAGCAGATCGCCGCTGAGCACGGCGCGCTCCACGCCCTCGTCAACAACGCGGGGATCGGTTCGACGGTGCCCGGCGACGGCCGGCGGATGGAGAGCCAGGACGGGTACGAGCTCCGCTTTCAGGTCAACTACCTGGCGGAGTTCTTGCTCACGGGGCTGCTCGAGCCTGTGCTCGTGAGCTCCGCGCCCGCCCGGATCGTGAACGTCTCATCCGCGGGTCAGATCCCGATCGACTTCGACGATGTGATGCTCGAGCGTGGTTATGACGGCATGCGCGCCTACTGCCAGAGCAAGCTCGCGCAGGTCATGCACACGTTCGACCTCGCCGAACGGCTCGAGGGCAGCGGGGTCACCGCAAACTGCCTGCACCCGGCCACCTTCATGCCCACCAAGATCGTGCTCGCGATCCGCAGCGCCACCTCGACGCTCGAGGAGGGGGTCGAGGCCACTCTCCGCCTCGTCGTGGACCCGAGCCTCGACGGCGTCACCGGCCGCTACTTCAACGGGCAACGCGAGTCTCGCGCCGAGTCGCAGGCCTACGATCCGGACGCTCGCCGCAGGCTGAGAGAGCTGAGCGAGCGGCTGACCGGCTCGCTCGACCCGGGCCGGTAACGGCTCAGGCCGCCGGCGCCGGGATACCTGCGCGGTCGGCGATCCGAGCCATCAGCCGTGCGACCGTCGGACAGTCGATCCCTCGCCGCCTCCCGGCGCGCAGCACGGCGCCGGGGATCGCGTCCAGCTCGGGCTCACGCCCGGAGGCGATGTCCCGCCGCATCGAGGAGCCGAGCTCCGGGTGGGCGTCGTCGAGCTCGGCGACGAGCGCGGCAGGATCGATCTGCGCGCCCTCGGCGTTGGCGACGGCGGCCGTCTCGTTGACGCACGCCACGAGCGCGGCCCTCCAGCTCGGATCCGTGCGGATGAAGCCGATCTGGCAGTCGCAGGCGCTGGTCGTGCAGGCCAGCGCATTCAGGCGCACGAGCTTCGACCATAGGATCTGGGCTTCGGTCGCCCCGATCTCGACGGGAACATCGGCGCGACGGAGGGTCTCGGCGAGCCGGTTCAGCGCTGGGCCGAGCCGCGGGTCATCGGAGGCGAGATCGACCCGTAGAAACGGGCTCGTCTGGACGATCCGGCCAGGCGCCGGACGGTCGGACTCGATCCGGATGACGCCCGCCGCCGCCCGTCCCGGGAAAGCGCTCGACGCAGGACGCTCATGTGCTCGAGGCCATTCAGGAGCGGCACGACGAGGCTTGGTTGCGTCTGGATGCGCGCGAGCGCATCCTCGAGCCCTGTCGCCTTCGGGGCAACGAGGAGCACCTCGACCGGATCGACTAGCTCGGTCGTCGCCCGAGGCCGGGCTTCGAAATCGCCGAGTCGGACACTTCTGAACCGTGATGCCGTCACGCGCGATCAGCTGGGCGGTCTGATCGCGGGCGACGACGGTCACGTCCGTGCCGGCTCGCGTCAGCGCGGCTGCGATGAAGCCGCCGACGCCTCCGGGACCCAGAACCGCGATTGATTCCACCGGCCGAAGCCTGCCAGAGTAGGGCTATGACGTATTCGATCGTCGCGCGCGATCCGGCCACTGGCGAGCTTGGCGTCGCGGTCCAGTCCCACTGGTTCGCGGTCGGCCCGATCGTCCCGTGGGCGCTCCCCGGAGTCGGGGCCGTCGCCACGCAGGCGAATGCCGAGATTTCGTACGGGCCCCGCGCGCTCGAACTGATGAGCGAGGGGCTCGACGCGCAGTCGGCGCTCGCGCGGCTCCTGGCCGAGGACGCCGGTTCCGCGGGCCGGCAGGTGGCGGTCGTCGACGCGCGTGGGAACGTCGCCACGCACACCGGCGAGGCTTGTATTCCGTTCGCCGGGCACGTAATCGGCGACGCTGTCTCCTGCCAGGCCAACATCATGGTGTCCGAGCAGATCTGGCCGGCGATGCTCGAGGCCTACCGGTCAGCGGAAGGGCCGCTCACTCAGCGGTTGCTCGCGGCGCTCGATGCGGCGGAGGCAGAAGGTGGCGACGCGCGCGGCCGGCAGTCCGCAGCGATCCTCGTCGTGCCCAGCGACGGCAACTCTTGGGACACGGTGGTCTCGCTCCACGTCGAGGATCACCCCGATCCGCTCCCCGAGCTTCGCCGACTCGTGCGTCTGCACGACGCCTACGCGCTGGCGAGCGAGGCCGACGAGCGGGTCAACGAGGGCCGCCACGACGAGGCTGCCCGTCTGTATCAACAGGCGAGCGAGCTTGCGCCGGACAATCACGAGCTGCTGTTCTGGGCCGGTTTGGGGGCGGCGCAGTCGGGGGACCTCGACACGGGCACGCGGCGCGTCCGCGCCGCGATCGATGCGCATCCGCCGTGGCGCGAGCTTCTGGGCCGCCTGCCAGCCGACGTGGCCCCGTCCGCCGGCGCCGTGATGGCGCGGATGGTAAGCACCGACTGAACGCTCAGTGGAGCCGGATCCTGCCGAAGCGGGAAGAATCCTCCTCCTGCACGGCTTCGTCGACATCCACACGCACATCCTGCCCGGGATCGATGACGGCCCCGCCGACATCGATGGCTCGGTCGCGATGGCCCGCGCGGCGGTCGAGACCGGAATCTCCATGATGGCCGCGACTCCACATCTGCGGTCGGACTTTCCCGGATGTCCACGTCGACGAGCTGGCCAGGCGCACTCAGGACGTCCAGGATGCCCTCGAGCGAGAGAACATTCCGCTCACCGTCGTCCCCGGTGCCGAGGTCTCGCTCGTCTGGGCCGTCGATGCGAGCGATGAGCGACCTCCGGCTGGCGACGTACGGCCAGCGCGGCACCGACCTACTGATCGAGAGCCCATCCGCCGGAATCTTCGGCCTCGACCGGTTCCTCTTCGACCTCCGAGCGCGCGGGATGCGGGTCACTCTCGGTCATCCTGAGCGATGCGTCGACTTTCACCGGAATCCCGAGGCGCTGCGAGCTTCTGGTCACCCAAGGCGTACTTCTCCAGGTGAATGCCGACACCCTCGTCGACGCTGGCCGAAGATCAGCTATTCGGAGACTTGCCGAGCAATTGTGCACCGAGGGCCTTGCGCAAGTGCTGGCCTCAGACGGACACGGGCGAGTTCGTGGCGACCGTCACAAAGCTGACTGACGGGCTCGAGGCTCTGACCGACTTGGTCGGAGCCGAGCGTGCGCGGTGGATGGCAGCCGACGCACCCGGAGCGATCGTCGAGGGAGCCCAGCTGCCCCCGGAACCGCCCGTTGTCAAGGCGGACGAGGAAGCGCTGGGCGTTCGGCCGCAGCTGATCTTCCGGTTTGTTGTCAGCTAGCGACGGGGATGGCGCGTAAGAAGTAGCGGCCCCGTTTGAGGGGATCTTCCGATGAGGAGGACTTATATGACGAGGTACCTCAGACGGCTGGCCCCGTTAGGGGGCTTGGTAGCGGCAGCTGTCGTCGCGGTCTCGGCTGCGCCGGCCGGTGCGACCGTCGTCTGTCCGCCGGGGATCACGCCCCCCAGTCACTACTGCTCGAACGTCAAGCCGAGGGCGGTGACGGGCGCCGCATCGAATGTAAAAGGGACCTCGGCGACGCTGAACGGTGCGGCTGGCGCGGGCGTCACAGGCGGCGACCCCACGCAGTGGTTCTTCAAGTACGGCACGACGATGTCGTACGGCAAGCAAACCCCGACGAAGACCCTCGGATCGTGCCCGTCCGGGATCAGCCCTCCAAGTCCGTACTGCACGACGCCAGCCACTCCAGGGGGTCTCGGCGAACATATCGCAGCTTGACGCCGTGTACGACCTACCACTTCCAGATCTTCGCGAACAATCCCGATACCGCGGGTCCGGTCGGCGGTGGCGACAAGACGTTCAAGACGGGCTTCGCCAAGCCCCTCAAGAACGTCAAGACGCCGAAGAAGGTCAAGCACGGCAAGAAGTTCAAGGTCAAGTTCACGCTCAACTTCAAGGCGAGCGTCAAGATCTTCATCAAGAAGAAGAACGGCCACGATCGTGAAGACCTACGACCTCGGCACCCTCAAGGCCGGCAAGCACTCGAAGAAGATCAAGGCCCCGAAGAAGAAGGGCGAGTACAAGATCGAGGTGCACGCGAAGCTGAGCTGCGGCAGCCAGAGCGTCACGCACAAGTTGAAGGTCCACTAGCCCGCAAGCGAAGTCAGCTCGGAACTGCTAAGGGCCCGCCGGCGTCAGCCGGCGGGCCCTTATTTGTGCGCGTGACGAGTTAGCAACGGATCCCCGTCGGTTTCCGTTCACCTTCGTCCCCGCCGCTACTCCGCGTCAGCCGAAGGGGGAACGGGGCGTAGGACCGTGATGCCCCGTTTGGGGCAGTTCCCGATCAGGAGGACTGACATGACGAGGGACGTCAGACGGCTCGTCTCGCTGGGCGCCTTGGTTGTGGCAGCGGTTGTCGCGTTATCGGCCATACCGACCGGAGCGACGATCGTATGCCCGCCAGGGGTCAAGCCTCCGAGTCACTACTGCGTGAGCGTTCCGCCGACGGCGGTGACGCTGAGCGCGACGCATGTGGGGGGCAAATCGGCGACGCTGAACGGCCTGACGGGCGCGGGCGTCGTCGGCGGCGACCCCACGAAGTTCTTCTTCGAGTACGGCACCAAGGTCCCGTACAAATTCAAGACCCCGGCGGGGAAGCTCGGGTCATGTCCGCACGGGATTATGCCTCCGAGCCCGTACTGCACCACTCCTGCCAGTACGCGTGTTTCGGCCAGGGTTCGCGGGCTTCTGCCGTGCACGACGTATCACTTCAGGATCGTGGCGAAGAATCCGGACGGTCGGACGCTCGGCTTCGACAAGACCTTCAAGACGAAGTTCGTGGCGCCGATCGTGAGGGTCCTATCGCCAAGGAAGGTCGGGCGCGGGCAGCGGTTCAACGTGAGCGTCACGCTGAGTGCCCCGGCCAAGGTGACGATCTTCATCGCCGCCGCCGCGACTTCGTGAACTTGATCCGAACGGGCCCGCACGGAGCCGGGACGTTCACGATCCGGATCACGGCGCCGAACAAGAGCGGCCGCTACGACCTGGGCGTGGTGGCGAAGGAGAGCTGCGGCAGGCAGACCGTCATCAACCGGCTGCAGGTGACGGGCAACGGCGGCGGCCACGGTCACGGCCACGGCCATCACCCATCATCATCATCATCATCACCACCACCACCACTAGGAATCGCCATCGGGCGGCGTAAGCGGCTCGAGAGGCTGAGAGGGCCCGCCGGCGTCAGCCGGCCGGCCCTCTCGTTGGCTTGCCGGTTACGCGAGCAGGTTCACTACTGGTCTACTGCCCAGAGCGCTGCGAATGCGCGGGATCGAACGCCCGGTACGGATGCTCCTCAGCGCTACTGAGCGACGCGGCGGCGCACAATCACGATTGTGAGCACGATCACGACCACCGCTGCCAGGAACAGCGGTAGCAAGATCCCGTCGAGCCCGAGCCAGACACGATGGGGTGAAGCAACGCGCTGATAGGGCCACGTGAGTTGGCCCGATACGTGCTTGCCTTCCCGCCCGAGCCGCCACCTGAAGCGCCATTGAGCCGCCACTAGACGAGCCTGAAGTCCCGGTGCGACCCGATGACTGGCCCGGGGCCGTACCCGTTGACGCGACGCGGCCATCGAAGCGGATCGCTTTTTCGGTGCAGGCAGAGATGCTAAGGGCGAGTGTGGGGGGACACTCCGATGGCAAGCCAATGGCAAAAACTGAATGGGTGGCGTCGGCTTTGGCTGGTCGCGACCGCTGCCCTTGCCATTTGGTTTGTTGTCGTGTGGCCGCTTGCAGGCTCTGAAAGACTGGCAGCTCATCAGATATGACTACGACCGCGCCATCGAAAAAGACTTCGAGAGCGGAGAATGCCTAACCTACCAAACGGCACCGTTGGAAAAGCTTCGAGCGCCCGGCGATAGCGAAGGCTGCTGGCACATCTATCTGAGCCGAAAATACGACAACACAGTTCCCTATACGCTTGAGGCTTATAAAACCAAAAATTCCGCATTGGACCGGGATGAGTACCTTACGGCACTAGGTATGGGTGTTGCCGGGACGGCCATGGCCAGCGGGCTTGTGTACTTCTTGGGATGGCTAGTCGGATGGGTTGTGACAGGCTTCAGGCAGCATTGAATGCGCTGATTTCAAGATAATCCTTTTGGGCAGACGACCATGACGACGACCTCGCAAAAGATCACGTTCGCCGAACTGCGCGCATCCGGCGTCCGCAATGTGCTGTCCACCGCCGTAGCCACCACATCGCGCTCAGCGCCCTGGCCCCATCATGTGCGGCTGTCCGACATCGAACCGGACTTCGTCCGCACGCGCTGCGGCAAGCGCGGCGCGGAAGTGCGGCCGAGCACCCGGCGCGACGAGCAACTCTATCCCCATGAATAGAGCGCGTCCCTTATCGTAGGCCTCGGCGATACCGATACCTTCGCTCATGGCGGGTCCTGGACGACGAGAAAAAAGTCTATCGGCGCTGGTGCGAGCATGCGCGTTGGTCAAGGCGGAGGCCAGTTGCATGCCGTCGCGATCTTTCGTCGGACGGGATCCAGGCCGACTAATTGAAACGTGTTTTCGTGTGGCGGGTCGTTTCCAGCGTACACTTTAAAGAAGATCCGGCCACCGTCCGGCATAGAGCGCAGGAAGCGAACGACATCGCCTGGAAAGGCAAGACCTCTTCCGGATTCTGCGGTTTTCCAGCGCTGTTCGACAGGCGGCTCTTCGTTAATCCGGTGCACGACCTTCACCTCACCACCGGGAACCTGCTTCCAGGAGCCCGTCGTGGAAATGATCAGCTCTGTGCGATGGGCGCGGCAATGGATGGCGAGCGAAGAGGGCGCGTCCCGCGACGACGGGCGCGCTGTTGTTCAGTGCCGCAATCTGCGGCCGATAGTCAACTGGCGAGGTCGTCTCGCTGATGATCCAGTTCGGGCCTTGAAGCGGCGGTGAAACAG